>CAWCZA010000001.1:0-21247 GCA_963799935.1 uncultured Gammaproteobacteria bacterium
CTCTCCGTTAGCGAGTATAGCGCGAGCGTCAACTGGCCGGGCTGGGCGATCGAAGGCAACGCCGATCGGCATGAGGAAGCAGCGGGCGGAAACCGCAATTGGTTTCAAAGGAGATCAGGGCTGGGCTCGACGGCAGAGGCTCATACTTGAAGCAAAAAGCCAACTGGCTAGGAAAAGGAGAATCTTGAATCCAAGGTATGGGGCGAATTTCAACGGGATGACGCGCCGGGCCTCGGGGCGGTTCAGATGCCCTCCGAGAGGTGGCGCGCGGGGCCGGTCGGTTCAACTTCCGAGTAGCGCGTCAACCGCTCGGAATGTTCAAGGCCGTTCCCCACGCATTTCTTTATACTGAACAAGCACCGGTCCGGTGGGTGCGTTAGGTACCGGACCGCGAATCGCAACGCGAGCCAGCTAGTGCAAGAAGGAGAGCCCGTGGTCACTACCACTGAAATTGCGCCTGAGATCTACCGTCTGGCGCTGTTCGTCCCCGAGATTAATCTGGAGTTCAGTCATTTCCTGGTCCGAGATGACGAGCCGCTTCTTTTTCATGCCGGACTGCGAAGCATGTTCCCGGCGTTGCGCGAGGCGGTCTCGCGTCTGATCGATGTCTCCAATCTCCGGCACATTGGATTCAGCCACTTCGAGTCGGATGAATGCGGGGGTTTAAACCACTGGCTTTCAGTCGCACCCGCCGCGCAACCGGTTTGCGGGCTCGTCGGGGCTATGGTCAGCGTGAATGATTTTTCGAATCGGCCCGCTCGTGTTTTGACGCGAGACGATGTCTTAGCGACTGGGCGCTACCGTTTTCGGTTTCTGCCCACTCCTCATGTGCCGCACGGGTGGGATGCCGGCGTCCTCTTTGAAGAGGCGGAACGCACGCTTTTCTGCTCCGACCTGTTTCATCAATGGGGACATCGCGAACCGGCCACGGAGAAAGACATTCTGGAACGATGCCAGGATGCGCTGCGGGAAGCCGAAGCGGGTCCGTTTGCCAACTACGTGCCGTATACGCATCACACTGGGCGCGTGCTGGAAAGTTTAGCGGAACGGGAACCGAAGACCCTCGCCGTTATGCATGGCTCGAGTTTTCACGGCAACGGAGCGCAAGCGTTGCGAGATCTGGCTGTCGTGATGCGCGACGTGCTCGGGCCCAAAGCAGAGGACGGGGAAACAACGCCGGCCGGCATGATTAAAGCGTGACGCACTACGGCAGCGGAGGCGAACATCTCCAATTTACAGCTTGTCGGCAAACCGGAAGTTGAGACTCCGCACCCGCGGCGACGTGCCATTGGATGGACCTATCACCAGCAGAACCACGCCCAACGAGCGTGAGCTGAGAGTCAAGCGGCTTGCTGACGACGAATCTGCCGTTGCTTCCGCGCCGCCTCCAATTTCCGGTCGCGCCTAGCGTGGATCTCCTGCTGCCGCCCAGCCAGCATGTCTTTCGGCGTGATGTAGCCCGTAGCACTGTTCAGACGGACGTTGTTGTAGTGGTCCACGTATCCGCTTACCAGACGCCGTGCATCATCCAGCGATAACGGTGTTCCTGGCCGGATGCACTCCCCTTTGAGCGATTTGTGCCAGCGCTCGATCTTCCCGTTCGATTGCGGGTAGTACGGCGAGGTTCGGACGTGGGTCATGCCCGAGATCCGAATGAACTCCTTGAAGTCCTTGGCGATGAACTGCGGCCCGTTGTCCGAGATGATCCGGGGCCGCGCTTCTGGGTACAGCTCCGTTGCTCCCTGCAGGATGATCTCGATGTCCGCCTCGGTCATCGACTCCCGGATGTCCCAGTTCACGATGTACCGGCTGTAGCCGTCCAGGATGCTGCACAGGTAGTAGAACGTTCCGCTGATGTTCAGGTATGACACGTCGATGTGCCAATGCTGATGGGCATCAAGCGGCTGCTACAAAGCCCGTGCCTTTCTTCGACGGCTTGCCGTTCCACTTCGACAAAAGTCCGGCCTGCCCCAGCACCCGCCACACGCTGGACGGGCTCACCGCCACGATGTCGGCGTCCAGCATCATGAACGTCAGCCGCCGGTAGCCCTCCAGCGGGTTCTTCAGGTGGAACCCGATGATGGCCTGCTTCTCCCAATCCTCCAGCCAGAAATCGCGGGGAACCCAGCCGTTGTGCTCGTTCACCTTGCCGTAGCGTTCCCGCCAGTCGTAGAACTTGCTGGCGGTGATGTCGAGCCACCCGATGAACCGCCCGGCGCCGATCTCGGTCTTCTCCGACCAGCGCCGGACGAAATCCACGATCTGGTCCCGCGTATCGTGCGGAACCCAGACCCCGGTCAGAGTTCCCCAAGTCGTTTTTTTAGCGCGACGTGCTCCGCCATCAGTTCGGCCAGAACCTCGTCTTTCGTCTGGATCTTCTTCTCCAGGTAGGCGATTCGCTCCTGCTCGGCTGAGTGGTTTGGTCGCGCCTTTCTGCTCGAAGGCGGCCGCCCCGTTCTCGAAGAACTCCTTCTGCCAGCGGTAGAAGACCGTGGGCTGAAGTCCCAGTTCATCGCAGAGCTTCGAGATCGGCTCCTTCTCCAGCAAATGCCGCCTCAGGATGGCGACTTTCTCTTCCGGCGTGTAGTGCTTCCGTTGACTTCTTCATGCGTTCTCTCCTTTACCTTACTGGGAGAACGCCTTCTCCATTTCCAGCTGAACCGGAACATTCGGCCGGTACAACGACGAACACCGCAGTTCCGGACTGGGCCTTCCTCTCTCCGGCAGTGGTGCATCACGGTCTGGTGCCTGAGGCCATCGAGCGGCGACGCGCCGTTCTCGACGCCGCCTACGGCGCTCATCCCGAGCGCTTCGTCCGCAAGCCGCCCCAACCGCTGCCCGCGCCGAAGGAGGTCTGGATCAACAAACCACAACCAACTCCAGAGAATAAAACTCAGTAAATTATGCTTCGGGGTGTCTCAGACACGTTGACACGCGCCGTTAAGCCGGACAACTTTGGGCCAAAAGCATATTGTATCCTTAGATATCGCGGCGCTCGATAAGATTGAGTTTGAGAGGAACGGCAGGCCTTTCGCGCGGTGTCGATACGTTGAATACGCAGTGACCTCATGACTTCAATGAGGGCCACGACGAGCACATTGGACGCGCCAAAGGCTGCCACAAGTGGAAACTTTTGCACAACAGAACAAGTACCGCTCACCCTTGGCGAACAAGTGTGTCGCTGCATCTAGGTTCTAGGAGTGAACTGATCTTCCGTTGTGTACCGCTTGGCACTGACGTTTGCTGCCTGACGTGGAGTACGCCTGGCGCTGCCAGACTCGGCACAGGCATTTAGCCCAAACGACCGCAATGCCCCGTTATCGTTGGGTTCTCGGCGCCGGCGGGCCTTGCGAGAAAAGAGATCGCTGCCAAGTGGTATCGCAATCGGAGTCGCAGGTCAACACCGTCGAGCCTCCTCCGAAAACCGGGTGAGGTCGATTCATGTCACCCGAGCTCGCCTTCGGTTCCGATTACCTTATTCGATCTGGCCGTTTGGTAGGCGAGGAACCGTGACTTGATCTGACGTTCCTGCAAAAACGCGCTTTGACACAGCCTCTGGAATGGGTGAAATAGCAGGTGCTTGTCCCGCAGTGGCCAAGATTGGAACCGGAGGCTAAGACCTTTTAAATCAACTGGTCGGGGCGGCGGGATTTGAACCCGCGACCCCCTGCGCCCAAGGAATGGGCGTGGTTTCCAATAGCTCCATCGTTTACTTCCCGTTTTCATTGTTTCCAACAAGATAGGGAATCTGCTTTTCGCTCGAAAGCTAACCCTAGCAGTGTCAACAGATCGAGTTTTGGCACAGTTCTGCCACAGTTCGGTCGCTGTGTCGCTAACCGGGAACTTACCCGAGGATCGACACCTTGCATCACAGAACACATTCTACGACGCACGATTCCAGCAGTTCGGGTCTGGAGCGCGCCGGTGATCTGCTGCGGTTGCAGCACCCGAAGCTGGTCATCTCCAAACGGAAACTCCGACAGGCAGACGCGATTCAGATGGTCCGGCAGAAGCGCGAAAGCGAAGCGCAGAATCTGGGATTCTCTTCGCGGCCGTTTGTACTCTGTGGGCTCCCGGTGAAGCGCCCGCCAGCCGGATGTCTCCTTCACGAACGGCGGAACGGACGATTCGTGCTTCAAGTCACCGGTCATCCGAGCTATGGACTCCCGTGGGGACAGGATCGGCTGGTTCCGATCTTTCTGGCCACGATGGCCGTCCGGCAGCAATCCGCCCGGATCACGTTCAACAGCGCCGCCGAAATGCTCGATACATTCGGTATCCAGCAGGGCGGTTCCCAATACCGGCGACTGGTCGCGTCGTTCCAGCGCATCTTCGGCGCTACGATCTTCTTCGGCTCCGACACTCAGAGGGACCGGGCCGCCGTGGTCCATTGCGCCCGCTTCAACTTCATGACGGAGGCGCGTATTTGGTATTCCCGAGACCCTGACCAGCAGTCCCTGCCAGGGCGACTGCCAGAACCTAATCGTTCTGAGCGACGAGTTCTACAGCGAGATCTCTGCCCATCCGATTCCGACAGACCTGGAGGCGGCGAAGGCCCTTTCCGCGAGCCCGGCAGCGCTGGACCTCTTCACCTGGCTGTCTTATCGCTGCTTCACGGCTCGCGGTCGGGAGCGAGTTCCGCTCTTCGGCGAGTTCGGGCTTGTCAGCCAACTTGGAAGCGCCGACTATGCGCGTCCTCGAAAGTTCCGCGAGAAGTTGGAGGGATGGCTCAAACTCGTCCGGGCGATGTGGCCGGAGTGTCCGGCCCACATCGACCAGGATGGAATCGCGTTGGTTGTGGATCGATCGATAGCAGTGCTTCCGACGATCAAGACCCAGTGAGCGCCGATAAAGGTTGCGGACGCGACGTTCTCCAAGCGTGACCACATCCGTCATTTGCAGTCGGCTAGATCTTCTGGGTAAAAATGCATGCCAGAGTCTAAAAGGCTGCAGAATAAGCCCCTGTAGCCTCCTGGGCTTGCCCACTCCCAGGGTCTTCCGCAGAATCAGCGAGAGATTGAACCCGGCTGCAGTACCAGCAGTCGCTTCAGGATGTTGTCGCGACCCCGCAGATGGACTCTTCTCATCCCGCCGGTTTCATACAGATGTGCGAAATGGACTTGTCCCCATTTTTGAGACAAACGGTTAAGACACTCAATCATTTTTCATTGAATGGAGAATTGAGTCATGGGATTGTCACGCAGGCAGTTCACGAAAGAGTTCAAACTGGCCGCCGTGCGGCGGCTGGAACAAGGCGTATCGATCGCCGAGGCGGCGCGGGCGTTGGAGGTGAGCCCCAACGTGCTGCACCGCTGGCGCCGGGAGTTCCGGCATGGTCCGGGCAATGCGTTTCCGGGCAACGGAAAACAGCGGTGGTCGGAAGGCCAGATCGCGGAACTGGAGCGCAAGGTCGGTCAGCAGACGCTGGAGATCGATTTTTTGAAGGGGTGCTTGCAGCGCATCGAGGAGCAGCGGATGCTGCAGGCACTGACTGGAAATCCGCGGTCTGTCAGCAAAATCCAAGAAGAAGTGAAAGCCGACCGGGGACTGACGATCGAGCGGATGGTGGAGCTGGGCCGGGTGAGCCGGGCCAGCTTCTACCGGTTCGACGAAGATGCCGACCGGCGCCGAAGGACGACGATATGGATCTGCGCGACGCCATCCAGCGCATCGCCCTGGAGTGGCCCAGCTATGGACGGCCACGCATTACCGTAGAACTGCGGCGGCAGGGTTGGATCGTGAACCACAAGCGGGTCCTCCGCATCATGCGAGAAGACAACCTGCTGTGCCTCCGGAAGCGGAAGTTCGTGGTCACCACCGACTCCAACCATGGCCGCAAGGTCTACCCCAATCTGGCTGGCAAGATGACACTGACGGGGCTGGACCAATTGTGGGTGGCCGACATCACCTACATGCGATTGGCGGAGGAGTTCATCTACCTGGCGGTGATTCTCGACGCCTTTTCGCGTCGAGTGATCGGCTGGGCACTGGATCGAACCATGGAGGACGATTTGACGTTGACGGCGTTACGGATGGCGCTGGCCAGCCGGGACTTCGGGCCGGAACTGGTACATCACTCCGACCGAGGTTCGCAGTATGCCAGCAACGAATACACCGATCTGCTGAAGCAGAGCGGCGTTGCGATCAGCATGTCGCGCAAGGGAAATCCCTGGGACAACGCGGCCTGTGAATCGTTCATGAAAACTCTGAAATACGAGGAGGTGTTCCGCAATGAATATCGCGACCTGGCCGAGGCCCGCCGTTGCATCCAACGGTTCCTCGAAAAGGTCTACAACGAGAAGCGGCTGCACTCGGCGCTGGGCTACCGTCCGCCCGCCGAGTTTGAAAGCTCGCTATCGCCGCAATTCGTAAATCCCCAAGCAATCTGAAAAAGAGTGAGGGCCCTCACAATGCGTTTTCTCAGGCATGACGGAATCTATCGGTCCGATGTGTCATCACTATCTTTGATAAACCCGGTCCAGATGCCGCCTCCCGTTGGTCGGCCCCGTTACCAGGCTATAGGACGCGCCGGGAGGAACTACACGTCCTGCCCATCGTCCGCAATGAGTTCCGACCGGCTAATCCTCGATCGGGTTGGTCGCCACCAGAGCCCGTCTCCGCTTCACCGGTATCATCAGAATAAAGCTAGTGGCGTCCCGGCGCGCCAAGGATTATCATCGAACGGCAGGGTGTCTCTTAACTGTTTGTGTCAGCCGAGGGGACAAGCGCAAAACTTCGCTCCGTCAGTTCACTTCGCAGTTTCTGCAGTCTCTTGTTGCGATCGCCGCGCACACGCCGCCGATTCTCATACGTCCGCTTCTGCTCTTCCGCCTTTCCCTCGCCCTGCCAGTTCCGCCGGCATCGGTCCGGTTCCGGAATATAGCTTCGGACTTCCTGCGCGTGCACATCCCATAGCACCGCGCCGCTGTGATAGCTTGTCGGCGACCACCTCTTCCACTCCCCACCCGTTGATTTCGTGGGCCACTACCTCCGCTTCTTCCATTGTCTTGCGGATGGTAGCCGTATCGCCTTCGTTGGCCGGTTCACCGCCAGCAATGCTCCGCTGCTCAGATCCACCGCATGCTCCGCTTTGTGCGCCAGATCCGTGCGGCCGTCTTTCATCCGCGTAATCCGCGCATCGGGATCGCTGGGGTCGTCCACTCCTGATTCGATCCCTTGTTCTTGCGCTTCCGATCCAGTCGCGCCAACTGTTCCCGGGTCGGATTCTCCACCCCTGTAAGCTCTGTCCGTTGTCCCGTCGTACGATGCTTTTGAGTGCGGCATTGGCTTCCAGTGTGGTGGCATCAATCGACACCGTCCGGCCCGCTCACCAATCCTTCTTCAGTGAGAATCCTCAGAACCAGCCAAAGACTGCTTGTGCGTCTCCAGCCAAAACAAACGTCGCGTGCGCGAAATCGTGGAGTGGTCCGGCGTAGTCTCGTCCAACGCATAACCGAGGAACTTTCGTAATGACAAGGAGTCTGCGATCCGGCACGCAATACCTCGCTCCGAATCCAGGCCCTCGAAGTAGCCGATCAGAAGGCATCGGAGGTAGACGCCTGGGGCTCCGCTTGGCCGGCTGTATGCGCTCTTCTTGTAGAACTTCCGGCACAGTCGCTCGACCTTGGCATCGAACTTCTGCTCGTCCAGAATGTGATTCAGACGGTCGTAAAAGACATCCGCCGGGGTCTGAATAACATCGTTGGTCGCGATCCACAGATCCTGCTGTTTCTACCGCTTCCGCCGGGTTCCCATAGCCATGTCATATAGACGCCCAAAACATTTTCAAGGTCACATGTTCTGAGTCGAAATCTGACTATTACCGCGGGCTGTTAGCCCTTCGAGCATTACGCTGTCGGTCGGGGGAGGCGACTAGCAACAGCGGACTCGCTGAAGGTGTTTTGTCATGTCGCCTGCTGCTGTAGTACTTCCTTTACGATGCCACCGAGCCGCATGAAATCGTCGTAGTCTGTGGGCTTCCGAAAGTAGTAGCTGATTCCTAGTTGGGCCACCCGCTCCCGGTCCTTGGCGGAGTCGGACGAAGTGACCACAATGACGGCTGTCTGGGCGCACTGGGGATGCTTGCGAAACTCGCTGAGCACCGTAACGCCATCACCTTTCGGCAGGTTGAGGTCGAGAAGCATCAAATCGGGACAAGGAACTCCGTTCGGCGTGCCCATGCCTGCGACGTAGTCGAGGGCCTCCTGTGCGTCCTTGACCACATGGAGCTCATGTTCGATCTGACTCTCTTGGAGCGAGTCGCGGACGAGAAGAACGTCTCCACGGTTATCCTCAGCGAGAAGGATATGTAATAGTCTCATTCCACCTCCGCTGCAGGAAGGGCGAAGGAGAACGTTGCTCCTTCACCGGGCCTGCCTTCGGCCCACATCCTGCCGCCATACCGTTCCACAATGCGTTGGCATATGGCGAGGCCCAGCCCTGTGCCGGGATATTCGTCCTTGTGCAGGCGCTTAAATAGGCCAAAGATGCGCTCGGCGTGTTTCTGCTCGAACCCGATACCGTTGTCACGGACCGAGACGACCCATTCCTCACCGCGTTTCTGAGCGGAAATGTGGATCTCTGGAGGAAACTCGGTCTTTCTATACTTTAGAGCGTTCGACAGAAGGTTTTGGAACACATGCGCCAGCTGCCTAGTGTCTCCTCTAAAGGCAGGAAGCGGCTCTGTAGTGATAACAGCACCGTTCTCTTCAATCCGAGACTGGAGTACCGCAGTCGCCTCCGTCAGAGCCGAGGAGAGATCCGCTCTGCCCACCGGCAGCTCCTCACATTGTATCGTGCGCGAATAGGTAAGCAGATCGCGGATGAGCGTCTCCATGCGCGTCACGCCTTGGCGAACGAAGCTGGCGTATTCTTCTGCAACCTCACTGCCGTTGCCGAACTTTTTCACCAGCAGTTGCGAGTAGATGTTGACCATGCGGAGTGGCTCCTGCAGATCATGGCTCGCCACATAGGCGAACTCCTCCAGTTCGCGGTTCACCCGCTCCAACTCCCTTCGCGCGACGACCTGGGCTGTGACCTCGCTGCAGACGGCCACTAGACCCGAGACAGAGCCGTCGGATTCGCGAAAAGGGTGGTAGACGAGGTTGAACCAGTGGTCCTCCAAGACCCCATCGCTGTCCTGGTCGTAGGGGACGTGAAAGTCGCTGCGTACGAATGGCTCACCAGTCTCCATCACCTGCCGGAACGCGTCCCACACATCATCGCCCACTTCCGGAATGACCTCGGCAAAGGGCCGCCCCACCACCCGACGCTCCGGTAACAGGGCGAGATAGGAAGGATTGGCGAGCTCCACCCTGTACTCTGGCCCGCGAAGCATGATGATGGCGACTGGTGCTTGCTGGAACACTTGATTGAGCCGCTCCCTGCTCGCGACCACCTCCTGCTCCATGCGCCTGCGCTCGGTGATGTCGATAGCGGTGCCGATCACGCGCAAACAGCGTCCGCATTCATCGAAGATGCCACGTCCTTTCGCAGCGACCCAGCGGATACGCCCATCTTCCTTACCAATGGTGCGGTATTCGACATCGTAGAGTGCACGACGGACCGGATCGGCGGCGGCCGCATAGGCTTTCGCTGTCGCGGCGCGGTCCTCTGGGTACAAGCCGTTATAGAAGTCTCGCATCGAGACGGGCACGTCTGCTGAGATGCCAAACATGGCCTTCACACGCGGCGGCCAGATGAGGGCGTCGTGGACCTCGTCCACATCCCAAAAGCCGATCTCCGCGTGTTCGGTGGCGAGCCGGAGCCGTTCCTCGCTTTGCCGGAGTTCGTGTTCGACGCGGGTCCGTTCGATCGACTCCCAGCAGCGGTTCGCCACCACCTGCACGAGCTCCACCTCGTCCGCCCTCCACCGCCGCGGGGTCACCTCGTGAACGGCCATGGCTGCGGCAAACCGGGCCTGCTTGCGCACGGGGACACAGATGACGGAGCGGATGCGGGTCGTCCGGTAAGACTCGCGGACGTCCTCAGTGCGCAGGTCGGTCTCTGCATCCTCGACCACGTAGGCTGAGCCTTCTCGCATGAGCCGGAGGCACTCGGAGCCGAACTGAGTAAAGGTGTAGCGTCCGACGATGCTGGGGACCTCGCGGTTGTAATCGCCCGTAAGGTTGAAGGTGTCCTCGTCATCCTCGACATCGGCATACGCGCAGCGGTTCACGTTGAGATGCTCGCCGAGAAGCCCCGCAGCCGTTTGCGTAATCTCGTGCGCGTCGGCGAGCGGGCGCAGGGCGTCTTCGAGCTTAAGCAGCAGCGTATTCCGCTGCTCGATCCGCTTGCGCTCCGTAATATCGGCCACGACGCCGACAAGGAACAAAACCCGCGCGTCTTCGCCTCTGATGCCGGTGCCACGCTCCTCCAGCCAGGCCATTGCTCCGGTGTCAGCTCGCCGAATGCGGAACTCCGAGTGAAACGAGCCACCCTCGCGGCTGACCCGCTCCAACTTGGCTGCGTGCGCAGGGACGTCGTCCGGGTGCACCAGCCGGAGGCCCTCGACCGAGCTCTTCAGAGTGGTGCCGAAGATCCGAGCAAGGTCGCCAAGACTCGTGATTTCGTCTTTGATGGGATCCCACTGCCAAGCGACCGTGCCACTCTGCTCCAGCGCCAAGCCAAGACGGACTTCGCTGAGGCGGCGTGCCTGGTCCGCCTCCTTGCGCATGCGAGCAAGTGATAGGTGAGCTTCGACGCGCGCGAGCAGCTCCCGCGCGCTAAAGGGCTTTACGAGATAATCGTCCGCACCAGCGCCAAGACCTTCCAGCCGCGACTGCTCGCCCGCCCGTGCGGAAAGCATCAGCACTGGCAATGTTTTCGTCCGCTCGTCGATGCGGAGAGCAGCCAGAAGTTCAAAGCCGTCAAGCCCCGGCATCATCACGTCCGTCAGCACGAGATCGGGAGGTTGGGCAAGAGCAGACTGGAGCGCTTCCTCTCCGTTGACGACGGTTGTGACCTCGTAGTGACTGCTCAGCAGCCGCTGTACGTAATCGCGCATGTCGGCGTTGTCATCAGCCAAGAGCACTCGGCTGCGCACTCCGGCTGAGACGGCCTGCGGGGCTGCGGCTCCTCGCTGCGCAGCACCGTTCTCCCCTTCTGGTAGCCAGCGAAGCGCCTCCTCGACGTAGGCGTCCGCATGCAGGGCCGTCGAGCTGAGCGTAGAACCGGCTCCGATGCGGTCCTGGGGAAGATGAGCAAAACCAAACGGCAAGGACACGGTAAATGTAGAGCCGCGCCCGACAACACTTGCCACCGACACTGTACCGCTGTGGAGCTTCACTAACTCCTGCACCAGTGCGAGCCCAATACCCGTTCCCTCGTGGGTGCGGCCTTGCGTTCCCTCCACGCGGTGAAAGCGCTCGAACAACCGGGGAACTTCGGCTTCAGCGATCCCTGGCCCGGTGTCCTCAACGGAGAATACCGCTCGGCCATCATCCTCGGTGAGCCTCACCGAGACGGAACCCTCCAGCGTGTATTTGAACGCATTCGAGAGCAGATTCAGGACAATCTTCTCCCACATCTGGCGGTCCACGTAGACGGGCTGGGAGAGCGGCGGACACTTCACCGTGAAGGCAAGCCCTGCTCGCTCCATAGCAGACCGGAAGCTGGAGGCCAGCTCAGCAGTAAACGCTGCGAGGTCAATCAGCCCAAAGGATGCCTGCGCACGCCCTGCCTCGATGCGGGAAAAGTCAAGTAGCGTGTTAACCAGGCGCTGGAGACGCAGTCCACTGCGATGCACTACCTCGAGCAGCTCGCGATTCTCAGGATAGACCTGCCCGTCGGGTTTGGCAAGAATGTCTTCAATCGGCCCGAGCATCAGCGTCAGCGGAGTGCGGAACTCGTGGCTAATGTTGGAGAAGAAGGCGGTCTTTGCGCGATCGAGCTCGGCGAGAGCCTCGGCGCGCTGCCGCTCCTCGTCATAGGCCCGGGCGTTGGCGATCGCCGTGGCGGTGAGGGTGGCGAGGCGGTCGAGGAATGCGTGATATTCGGTATCGAGCAGCAGCCGTGGGCTGATGCCGATAACAAGTGCTCCTGACCTCTCGCCAGTACCCACCTGCGGCAGCGGGAGGACTAGTGCTTGCTCGCAGGGCTCCGGCCAAAGCCCGCCAGGCAACCTCATGCCGAAGCGACTGCTGCAATCCTCCACGAGGACAGAAGCGCCCGTCCCGAGTGCCTCTGCGATGGGCCAGGCCGATCGACTGTCCGACAAATCGATTGCGAACGAGCTCGCTGGGCCACCAACCGCAAGTCCAGTGGCACTGGTAAGGCAAGCGCGTCCGGGGTGCTGTGCATCTTTCAGGTAAATGAGACAGAACGGCATGTCAGCGAAGTCAGAACCGAGGGCAGTGCCAGCCAACGTGCATACTTCCTCTGCCGTACGCGCTCCGTTCGTTAGCTCTCCCAGGTCTTTCAAGAGTCGCGTCCGCCGCTCCCCAATGAATCGGAGCGTGGTCTCCACCGCGATGTTAAAGATGCCGGCCACGCCGCCGGCCTCGTCCCGGATCGGGCTGAAGGTGTAATCGAAGTAGCACTCCTCGGTGAAGCCGCGCCGGTGCATGGGTAGGAGCTGATCTCTCGACAGAGTCGCTTCGCCCTCATTCAGAGCACGAGCAAACAAAGGACCGATGGTGTCCCAGATTTCCGGCCAGACCTCTCGGCCAGGGCGACCGAGCGCCCACGGGTGCTTCTGGCCGGGAATCTGGCTCCAAGCATCGTTGTAGAGCAGTGCGAGCTCCGGACCCCAGTAGATAGCAATCTGGAAGCTGGAGCCCAGGCAAATGCTGAGAGCAGAGCGGAGACTTTGTGGCCACGTTGAGGGAGAGCCTAAGGGAGTGGCTTCCCAGTTGTGCGCCCGCATGCGGGCGCCCATCTCGCCACCTCCGGTCAGGAAGTCGTAAGAGGTGCGATTGACGGGAAGAGGCTTTGAAACACTCATTGACCGTTCTGCCTCCGCGGACGGCCACACACGTGACGGCTCACAGCAGCAAGCCCCGAACAACACCGTGAGGCATGAATTCGTCGAAGTCAGTTTGCTTTCGGAAACATGTGCTCGCTCCGAGATCTTTCGTGGCTCGCGGGTCTCTTGGGGAATCAGACGAAGTAACGATAACGACCGCGACGATCCGGCAAGCGTTTGGTCGTGTGACGCTCATCGCGCAGCCCAGGCTGCCGCGCAGGCCAGCAAGCGCTACCAGTTGTGCAATGCAAACTAGGTAAGCCTGATACGCAGCGGCGTCTTGCAGAACGACCTCGGCCAGGCCATTAAGCGTCACGACAAACGGTCGGCCTGTGCTACGCATCTGCTTCCGAAACGTGCGCCGCTTGTAGCCCCTGTAGGGGGTGCAGGTCACCGACGTTTAGATCAACCATAGCGGCCTCAGCATTATATTCGCACAACTTTTGTGCTGCTCGGATCGGCCGACTTAGCCAAGCGCCTCAGTCACGGCGAATAGCTCACGATCCAGATACCCGCGCGCCATTGGACCTGCGCGCATCCGGCAATGCCGCAGTAGAGGGCGACCACACAGGGGGGTGCCAGCTGTCCGCAGGCAGCAGTGCGATCGTCAACGTGTGAATTTCGGCGGCGTCGCTTTGCGGCGGCCCGGGTGACGGCGGCCTCGACGCGATTTTCCATGGAAGTTGCTCCGCACCTATGCAAGCGAGAAGTGTCGAAACGCACGACATCCTACTGCTGATTACAAGACCGCCACAGTCACCGCATTTCGCCATGCGGCACGCCGGCACCTGCGCCGGGAGGCCGGTTCGTCGCAGGGAATTCGAGGAGAGTCGGGGCGCCGTCTTGTTAGGAGCGCCCGTCGATGGGGGCGGCAGGCCGCGGTAGAATTCCATTCTGGATGGCGGGACCGGCATGATCGAAAAACTCGAATCACCCGATGACACTCGCTTCGACGTCGCGTCTTGGAGGGTCCGCTTCCCAGATCTGATCCTGCTTGATATCAACATGCCCCGCTATAAGGGGGGCGACATACTCCGGCACCCGCGCGCCAGCACCCGTTGCGCCGATGCCGTCGTGCTCATTGTCACTTCGTCTGATTCGGCGCGCGACCGCGAGGAAATGAACTCCCTCGGCGCAAACGGGTATTTCCGCAAGCCCTCGGATTTTTCGGAATTCATGAAGCTGGGGCAGCTCGTGGGCGAACTTCTGGCGAGGAAAGACGACCCGCCCCCCTGACCAGCGGCAGGGAGTGCGCGGGCATGCGCCCTGCTTGCGACCGATGGCGCTACACCCGCTGACGGTGCGCGAGGAGGCCGATTTGCGAGTGACCGAAATCGGCTCTGCTCTTGAGCAGAGAACGGCCGCAAGTGCATCACCCCCGAGTTCCGAAGTGCTCTCGCGCTCTGCAGTTAGGCGGTCGACTCTCCTACGCTAAGGTTGTCATACGGGCCTATGAGAAACATGGATGAGGACCGAACGTTGCGCTTCAATCCGCTCCGTAACGTCGATGCAACTACCGATCTATGAAACCGGGCCCCTGATGGACATCATCGCCGAAAAAATGAAGTATGAAAGCCTCTGAGCGTTACGATCGGGAAGTTTGCACGCGCTGCCGGGCCCGAGATTTCCTCAGCGAGTCCGGGAAGATTCCTCTCGCAGCCACATGTCCTTTTTTTCACAGCACGACCGGCCCTCCCGGCAGGAAGTGCGTATCATCACACAAGTCGCGTGCACGACTGAATGCTAAAGTCTGGATATCAATTGATCGAGCAAAGAAGGTTCTAACGAGCGACAATGCGGCTGCCCGCTTAATCCCAGGAGCGGCACGCTCCAAGCGATTGCTTCTACAATCCTTACAAGCGTACGCCAAACTCAAAAACTGAATGGGCAGAGCCCGGTTCATCATGAGCAGCAAGCGCCCACGGCCTTTGCGGGCGCACCGTCCGAATGGAATTGAACCTCCAATGTCGATTGGATACACTGAGCACGTGACCCAGTCAGTAATCGCCCAGACAGACGTTGTTGATAGCCCCCGGGCTGGCAGACTCCTAGGAAAGCAGATGTCGGACGCATTTGCGGGCGAGCCCCCTGATGCCGTCATCCTATTTGCTTCAGCGATATACGACTATCCCGTGCTCATGAAGGAGCTTATGGCCGAGTGCTCCCCGAAGCTTCTCGTGGGATGCTCTTCGGCCGGCGAGTTCACCGGAGGAACTCCAAGCGGGGCATCAGCCTGCGCCGTAGCGATCCGCTCCAGCGAGCTGGCGTTTGCCGTCGGCTTAGGACGCGGTATCACGAAAGACAGACTCGCCGCGGTAAAGGAAATGGTCAAAACCTTTCGTGGGACCACTGATTCCACTTACCACTACCGCTCTGCGCTGCTTTTGACCGACGCTCTGGCCGGGTATACAGAGGAATTCCTAGAGCACCTTACTGTTGCGACCGCGGGCCGCTACCAGGTATTCGGCGGCGGTGCCGGAGACGACGCAAAGTTCTCGAAGACCCATGTATTTTGTGACGGAGAGGCCGTTACAGACGCCGCCGTTGCTCTGGAAATTCTTTCGAACAAGCCCTTGGGCATCGGCGTTAGCCATGGTTGGGAGCCTGCCTCCCAACCGATGCTCGTTACCGAGGCGGACGGCGCGCGCATCGTGAGTCTTAATTCCGCTCCCGCCGCAGAGCTGTTTGAAGACCACGCCGAAAGTAACGGCCAGACCTTTAACGCGGCAAATCCGCTTCCGTTCTTTCTGCACAATATAATCGGCATCGAGACCCCAGGCGGATATAAACTCCGCGTCCCCCTGTCTGTCGAAGCAGATGGCGCCGTGGTGTGCGCAGCAGAGGTCCCGGTCGGAGCGACCGTACGAATAATGAGCACAAGCGACAAATCTGCTGGCGACGCAGCAGAGCGCGCGACCAAAGCTGCTCTCCACCAAGTTAACTCAGAGGGGCCACCAGCACTTGCCTTGTTTTTTGACTGCGCCGCGACCCGACTGCGCATGGGCAAAGGATTTGACTCGGAGATCTCCCGAGTGGCCAGCGAACTTCAAAGCACACAGTTCATCGGCTGTAATACCTACGGACAGGTCGCCAGGGTGGACGGACAGTTTAGTGGATTTCACAATTGCACCGCAGTGATTTGCATAATCCCAGAGTGATGAATGGCCAACACTCGCATTTTGGAGCTGGTTGCAGCACTTGCCCGTGACTCCGAGATGCGTCGCACCGCCGCAGGCGAGCTTGCCCGGCATTTAGCAGCAGACGATCTCCTCGTTCTTACTTTCGAGAAAGAACACTCAACGTATCTTCCGCCGTGCGGCTTTCCGCAGACTCTTTACCAAAGCCGCCGGTGGAGAGGGTTTACGCATGAAGCCACCGCCAACTCGTTTGCCACTGCTTCTTTGTGCTATCCGACGGCCGATCAGGAGCGAACGGCGCGGGGATGGGCCGCTTCCGATGGAAGTATTCTAGTCTTATTCGACGGAACTCCAAACGAGGCGCAGGTGCGAGATCTCCTGTGTCTTTTGCCTTTGCTTACCCCAACGTTCGAAAAAGAGCGTCTCCTCATCACCTCAGCAGCAAAGGCGAGACTCTCCGCTCAATCAGCCCAACAATCCAGAGAGCTGGCCGAGTCCTTGGACTCCGTGCGGAGGCAACTTCAAGCTACGGTCATATTACGAGAGCAGGATATAGCCGAGCGAGAACGGGTCGAAAAAGAGCTCGAACGTTCAAATATCGACCTGCAGCGTGTAAACGATGATTTGAACCAATTTACTTTCGCGGCCACCCATGACGTTCGGGAGCCCCTGCGAATGATGACTATTTACGTGCAGCTCCTTCAGAAGGAGCTGCAAGGAACGCTCTCCGAGACCGCGCTCGAATATATTGAAAACGTGATCAATGGAGGTCAACGAATATCACGGCTCATCGACGGACTCCTGCAGTTCACGCGTCTCGGAGGAATGTCTGAAATAACACCGGTCGCGGTAGACGCCCAAATCGCAGTTCGAGAAGCCCTCGGCGACCTCCAGATGGCTGTTTCTGAAAGCAACGCAAAACTGACCACCAACGAACTTCCCGTTGTGATGGCTGATCCACTGCACCTCCGGCAGGTGTTTCAAAACCTGATTGGAAACTCGATCAAGTACCGCCGTCCCGACATAGATCCAGAGATTCAGATTTTTGCAAACAAAGACGGGGACTCTTGGCAGTTTTGCGTTCAGGACAACGGCATCGGTATCGCCGCTGAACATCATGACCAGGTCTTTCTCCCATTCAAACGCCTTCACGGCTCAGATATCGCAGGGGCTGGTATCGGCCTCGCGACATGCAAGCGAGTGATCGAGCGCTATGGCGGTAGAATTTGGATTGAATCCGAAGAGAACCGCGGGACTCGATTTTACTTTACCCTGCCCGCAGAGAAGCCAGACCCTTATGCCAGCTCCTAACAAGATCTATCGGATTTTGGTTGTTGAGGACAATCCCACTGATGTGGGCCTCATCGCAAAGGCTCTGACAAAGCACGGCGTAGAGCATGAAATGGTTGCTTTAAGTGATGGTGAAAAAGCCCTTCGATATCTAGACCAATTGAGCTCGGTTCCGATTCCCGATCTCATTGTCTTAGATATCAATATGCCCAAAAAGGACGGACTAGCGGTTCTCGTTCAATATAGAATGAATGTTTTGCTCTTCCAGGTTCCTATCGTGGTTCTTACGTCTTCAGATGCACCAAGCGACAAACAGCGAGCAGGAATCATCGGGGTAAGTGCCTTTCTTCAGAAACCGCTCCTACTTGAAGATTTCCTTGCGCTCGGCGAAGCTCTGAAGGCCGCTCTGGAAACGCCGTTCACCTACTCAGGCCCTCGTAAGTAGGAACACAGCACTCGGAGCGAGAAGCTTGGGCTTATTCGTGCTCGTTCAGCGCGACTTCAAACGGTGTTGTCTGCAAAAGAACTTCGCGGATATCCCCCGTTCTGTTCGATGTCCGGAGCCCGGCCTCATAACCGTGCAGACGAATCGTTCTTTGGGCTCTCTCGGAAAGACATCCTGGGTAGAACCATCCAAGAGGTAGCTGGATTAGACGGTGCCGTCCTTGGCGACGTGCTTCAGCCACTTCTCTTTGCCTTCAGGGTTCTGGATTATTCCGATCTTTAGTTTTTCCGCCGTTCAGACCGTTCATGCCTCCATTTCTTCGTTCTTTGTTCCATCCGTCAGCTGCGTTCCTCTTATTTCGACGATTGATCGGGAATGATGCTGTTGAGGACCTCGGCGAACGCGAGGGCGAGGACCGCCGTCCCGGCGAGCCCGCACGTCAGCCCGTACGCGGGGAAGGACTCGGTCTGGTACACGCGATGGAAGCCAACCACCGAACTCCGGAACGGATACCGCGCCGTGCATGTATTTACTCCCGGCACGGAATGGTGAACTTGAAGGTCGCTCCCTGGCCGGGCGTCGATTCTACCCATATCGTCCCGCCGAGGTGTTCGATCACTTTTCGACAGAGGGAGAGGCCGATGCCACTGCCGGGGTACTTGTTCCCGTTGAGGCGGTTGAAGACGACGAAGACTTTATCGGCGTACCGTGGGTGGATGCCGATCCCGTCGTCTTTGACCGAGAAGAGCCAGTCGTCGTTGTTCCGTGCGGCGGTAATGTGGACACGTGGCGGTTGATCACCAGCGTATTTGATCGCGTTTCCGATGAGATTCTGGAATACCTGGACGAAGGCCGTCTCGTCGGCGAGGACGGTGGGGAGCTGGTCGTGCGTGATGGTTGCGCCGCTCGTCTTGATGCTTTCCTGCAGGTTCAGGAGTGCCTGTTCGAGCATGCGGTTCGTGTCCGTGGAAACGGCGTGGTGTTCGCCGCGTTCGCCCGCTTGCCAGTAGTCGCGCATGCCTTTCAGGAGCGCGTCCATCCGCTGCGCTCCCTGGACGGCGTAGTCGATGTATTGGTCCGCGCCCGGCCCCAAGCGGCCCTTGCACTCCTTGGCGAGGAGTTGGGCGTACACGGTGACCATGCGCAAGGGCTCCTGCAGGTCGTGCGATGCGGCGTACGCGAAGTGCTTGAGCTCCTCCGTCGTGCGTTCGAGTTGTTTCCCGGTTTCTCGCTCGTCGTGGATGTCCGTGTTGGAGCCGATCCAGAACGATCCCGTCAGTCGTTCATCCGGCATCGCGTGCGCGCGGCTCAGATGCCAACGATACATACCGTCGGCGCGCCGGAACCGATGGATGAGCTCGAATGATTCCTTCGTGTCTACGGATTGTTGCCAGCGCCGCAGGGTTTCTTCCGCGTCGTCGGGGTGTAGGAAGCGAGCCCACCCCTTACCGATCAGCTCGCTCAGGGGCACGCCGGTGTAGTCGACCCATTGCTGATTCAGGTAGTCCGCCTCGCCTGCGGCGTTGTTGGTGAAGATCTTCTGGGGCATGGATTCCGCCATGAAGCGGAATCGCTTTTCGCTGGCGCGCTGTGCTGCCTCGGCTTGTGTGCGTTCGATGAGGTCGGCGGCTTGTCGGGCGAGCAGGTCGAGCATGCGCAGCTCGCGGTCTCCCGGCCGCCGTGGCGTCCGGTAGTGCGTTGAGAACATGCCAAGGGGTTTGCCGGATCGGCTGATGAGTGGCGTGGATTGCACGGCCAGTGCGCCTGCTGCGAGCATCACGTCGAGCGCTGGTGTGCCGGTGAAGATCGTGCTTTCGCGTACGTCTTGGACGATGACGCGCTCGCACCGTTCGAGCGCTGTGCCGCAGGCGGCGGAGCCGTGGCTGACGCGGTTGAAGAACTCCAGGAAGGGTGGTTCGAATCCTCGGTGGGAGACGATCTGCAGTACTCCGTTCTGGAATAACTGGATGTTGCCCATGTCCGCGCCGGTGATCTCCGTGCCTGCTGCGACGATCTCGTCGAGGAGTTGCCCGAAGTCTTCGGCTTGGACGAGGCGCGTGCTGATCGCTTGCATGCGCGTCATGGCGGAGAGGTCGGCGCTGAGTTGTGCGTTGAGATCCCGGATGGCTGCTTCGGAGCGTTTGCGCTCGGTTATGTCCCGCGCGATCTTCGAGGCACCGATGATGGTCCCGGCCATGTCCTTGATGGGGGAGATCGTGAGCGACACAGGGATGCGCTGCCCGTCCTTGGTCAATCGCTCGGTTTCGTAGTGCTCGATGCGCTGCCCCGCCGTGATCCGCGCGATGATCCGCTCTTCCTCCTCGTGCATCTCAGGCGGGATCAAGCGCAGAATCGACTGCCCGATGACCTCCTGGGGCGCATAACCGAAGATTCGCTCCGCACCTGCATTCCAGGTGGTGATGATCCCGTCGAGTGTTTTGCTGATGATCGCATCATCGCAGGACGTGACGATTGCGGCGAGCTGTGCCTGCGCCTGCTCCGCGGGTCCGGGGCGCACCATGATCGGGCTGTCCGGTGCCGTGCTGGATGAATGCTGCATTGCGGCTTCCTCAAGAGGCGTTTGCGAACCGTGCAAAAGGACCGGGCGTTATTGCCCTTTAAGGATACGCTAAAGGGGAATAATCCGCGCAGTGCCCGCGCAGGAGAAAGGGCGATGTCGTGTGAACGATACCACCACGGTCAAACCCAAATATAAGATCATCGGCAACGATATCGCGGGCACCGTTGAAGCGGTCGGCCGGAACGTCACAGGGTTCAAACCCGGCGATGAAGTTTTCGGAGAAGTTTCTCGTTGCGGGTTCGGCGCGTATGCCGAATACGTAGTGGCACGGCAAACCGCATTGGCACTGAAACCGGCGAACCTCTCGTTCGAGGAGGCTGCCTCAGTTCCTACTGCAGGCTGTACGGCGCTTCAGGGTCTTCGGAAGGGCAACATTCAGTCTGCCCAAAAAGTCTTGATCCATGGCGCTTCCGGCGGCGTCGGCACGTTGGCGGTACAACTCGCCAAAGCGTGGGGCGCGGAAGTGACGGGTGTCATTGATCCTATCGGTGCCGATGAGGCTGTGCGCAAGCCCAGCGCAGTTCGATCCAAGTGGAATGGCGAATACTATGCCTCCTTTGGCCACGATGACTGGCGGGACTGGGAGGATGCACTTCAGTACGGCTTCATCTCGGCTGGTGGCGGACGCTGGTTTACGAATACGTTGGCCTTGCTGGTTTCCGGAGCGCGGGTTTGGGTCAATGTGCCCGGACGCGGGTACGTCGGCGTGTGCGAGGTGGAGAATCGTGTCGTTAGAGTCGATCAGTTCATGGTCAAGCTCCCGGACGGCTCCGAGGCGCCGATCACGGATGCTCCGCTGCACGCCAGCAAGATGAAGGAGAGCGCGGAGC
>CAWCZA010000002.1:0-10431 GCA_963799935.1 uncultured Gammaproteobacteria bacterium
GCTTGAGGTGCTAGCGGGCGAAAGCTCGTGGGGGTTCAAGTCCCCCTCTCCGCACCATACTCAGTAAGCGCTAACTGAGAGAACGCCCTATGTCGCATGTCGGCGACGTCAGATTCAACTTACGGTGCAAATGTGCAAATCAGCTTCCCAGCTGGATGCGCATGAAGTCTGGGGAAGCTTTCGATCTGTATTCGTAACCTCCGAATCGATGAACGCCTTCGGTGCTCACCAGCCAGGGAGCAGAGTGATGCCAAACCTAGGAGCGGCCTCTTTCATTCGCTCCATGTCCGCCGCTGACGGCTGCCCGGCTTCCTCGTTAGAAGTTCTCAGACGGCCCCCTTCCGCAATTAAACCCTCAAATCCGCTGGGCGTGCAGAGCAGTATATCGTGCGCGGCCCCACCACTTACGTTCATTAGTTGATGCGGTTTCATGATCACGCCCGCGAGGATGAATTCTGGCTTCAAGGGGGCTTTCGTGGATCGCTTACGACGATACACTAAGCCAGGCTCTATCGAACACTATTTTCAGCGCGCCGCCTTTACTCCAACTCGGCGGAAAGCGTTGCACCGCCCATCGAAGGCAAAGTCGCTGCCATCTTCACTACTGTGCGTGTATCCTTTGCAATCCAATAAGATACTTTCTCGGCCGGATCGTCATTATTGCTCACGTCCACGCGGTAAACGTCGAAGCTACCCGCAGGCACAGTCAGCCTCTCGGAAGCGGGTACGGAGAGTTGCAACAACTTCACCTTCTGCTTTTGCACGTCGAAGTTACGGAACGTGGCCGTGTAGCCTTCCTTCAAAGGAAGGCATCCGATCACGAAGGGAGCACCGGCTGCCTCTGCGAATGCGGGGCCGCCGAGATCGGTAGAGATCGGAGTGTCCTTGCCGTTGTTCGACATCTTCCCGGTTACTTTGGCGCCCTCATAGGAAGCATCGATGGTCATTGGTCCCTGCTTTACTGTGCGCGTACGAACCAGCAGCGTTCCCTTGTCTACAACCGCCGTATCTACCGCATCACCCATGGGCGTGCTCATCGTGTCGACGAACTTCCAGGCGCCGTTTTCGTCCTTGATCTCCGTCGAAATCTTGAGCGTAATGTTTTGACCTCCAGCCGCAACCTTAGCCGCATATCTGTAAGTGCCGGGCGTAGGCGCCGCAACCGGTATTGGCACGCCAATCGAACCCGCGTCAAGCTTCTTCGCTAAGGTTACCGTCGCCGGGTCGACTCTTAGCTCCGAGAGACGCTTCGCAACATCGGGCGTCATCGAATCCTGATAGCGTCCGTCCAGATACTTCGCCAAAAACTTCTCCGCGTCGGCGAATAGCGCCAGATTGTTGACCGGCCGCCGGAATCCGTGACCCTCATCGTCCGCAACTAAGTACTCTACCGGAAACTGGCGATCGCGTAGAGCAATCACAATCTGATCCGACTCCCTCTTATTCACGCGCGGGTCGTTCGCACCCTGCACCACCATGAGCGGTGTCTTGATCTTATCCGCAGAGTTCAGCGGGCTTTGCCGGGTAAGTTGTGCTTTCCCTTCAGGCGTATTCGGATCTCCCATCCGCTCATAGAAAATCTTTCGAGCCGCTTCCCAATACGGCGGAATGGATTCCAGCAGCGTGATCAGATTCGACGGGGCCACGATAGCAACGGCGGCTGCGTAAACATCGGGCGTGAACGTCACCGCCGCAAGCGTCGCATAGCCTCCGTATGAACCCCCAATGATCCCGACCCGCTTTGGATTCGCGATGCCTTCCGCTTCGAGATACTTCACGCCCCAGGTAATATCGTCCTGCATCTTCCGGCCCCACTCTTTATTGCCCGCGTCGAGGAACTTCTTGCCATAACCGGTTGAGCCGCGGAAGTTCATCTCGAGCACCGCATAGCCTCGATTGGCCCAGAACTGTGCAAGCGAGTTAAATCCCCAGTAGTCGCGACCCCAGGGACCGCCATGCGGAAACATCAACACCGGTAAGTTCTTCGCATCGACGCCAACCGGCAGCGTCAGATAGGCTGGAATTTCCAGGCCGTCCGACGACTTATAGTGTATCGGCGTCATCTTCGCCAGACTGGCGCGGGGTAGTTCCTCACGAAGCTTGTACTGCAAGGTAAGGGTTCTGGCCTTTCGGTCGAATAGATAAGTCTCGCCGGGCTCGACGTCAGCCTGTGCGGAAACCAGCCACTTCGTTTCGTCTTTCGTGTGCGAACCGAAGGTGACCTCCTTACCTGGAAGCTGCTTTTCCAGCCAGTGGTAGTCTGCTTCGTAGGCCTTGTCTTTCCAGTAGATCTTGCGCCTTTCGTTCACGTAGACTGTCGCGATCAGCGAATCGCTGACTTCCGAAAAGAGTGGTTCTTCCAAATCGACGTGTCCTTCCGGGTCGCTCTCCACTACTTCCTGTTTCTGCGTTGCCGGATCAAAGAGAACCAGTTCCTGCAGATTCGTCCCTGAACCCTGGTTCGTGATCATATAGACGCGCTTGCCGTCTTTGTGGAATTGGACCGGAGCGCAGTTCTCCATGACGCTGCATGAATAGACCTTAGTGAACTTATCGCCGTCTACTCGCAGCACTTCCGTGTCGCCGTTGTCCGCTGCGCGCGTCGCCAATCGTAGCTGATCTTTCAGGTCGAACACCCAGCCCGTCAGGCGGTCGTTATTGGTGCGAAGTAACTTTCGCTCCCCTGTAGATACTTTCACTTCATATAAGTCATGCCAGGCCTTATCGCGATCGTTCAGTCCAACGTAAATAATGTCCGGCATCGTGCGCGGAACCGAGTAAATTTCGGCGCGGACTCCCTTGACGTCGGTTAGATTGCGCGCGGAAGGTACGGCAGTTCCTGGCGCAGGCGCTGCCGTTGGGCTAACCGCGAAGACGTTGTAATTCTCATCACCCGCCTTATCCTGCGAAAACAAAATGTATTTGCTGTCACGGCTCCAGAAATACGCAGCGATCGGGCGCGTCTTATCCGCAGTCACGGGATGCGCCGCACTGAACGCGTCCGCGACCTTCTTCACCCAAACGTTACGCGTTCCATCAAGCGGTTTCATGAAAGCGATAAACTGGCCGTCCGGCGAGATTTGCGACGCGGAAATCTCGGGGTCGCCGAAGAACAGCTGACGGTCAATCAGGGGTGGCGGCGCAGCGACAGCGAGAACTATTGACAGGCAAACGAGTGTAGCGGCGATTGTGAATCTCATAACACGTAGATATCAGTTTACGTCCGTTTCATCCGACTTGTTCCTGTGATTTCTGTCGCCCCGCGCGGCCGTCGCGTGCGTCTTAGATTAGCCGACAAGCATCGCCGGCCGCTCTTTGGTTTCGTCGGAACCGACTGTGTCCCCGGCCGGTTCAGTAGCGCCGCCGATCCGCATTCCATAGAAGCTGCGGTAGACGAAGATCATGGAGGCAAGCAGGAAGCCTACGGCCATCAAAGTAGTCGTGAGGGACCCTTGTTGCCGCGTGAGAGATACAGCAAGCTCAACCGCAAGTAGTCCGAATAACGTGGTGAACTTGATAATCGGATTCAAAGCCACTGAACTGGTGTCCTTGAACGGATCTCCGACTAAGTCACCTACCACGGCTGCGGCGTGTAACTCCGTACCTTTGGCATGCAGCGTGGTTTCTACTATCTTCTTCGCGTTATCCCAAGCCCCGCCGGCATTGGCCATGAAGAAGGCCTGATATAGACCGAATAAGGTGATCGAGAGTAGATACCCGACAAAGTAGAAGGGGTCAAAGAACGCGAAAGCGAGCGTCGCGAAAAATACGGTCAGGAAGATATTGAGCATACCTTTCTGCGCGTACTGCGTGCAGATACCCACTACTTTCTTGGAGTCGGACACGGAAGCTTTGGTTGTCGTGTCGAGACGAATATTCCGCTTGATGAACTGCACCGCGCGATAGGCGCCGGTGGTCACAGCCTGAATGCTCGCTCCCGTGAACCAATAGATCACCGCGCCGCCCGTGATTAGTCCGAGCAGGAAGGGTGGATGCAGAATCGACAACTTATCCAGGTTAGCCGTCAACCCATGAGTCAGTGCCATGATGGTGGAGAAGATCATCGTCGTAGCACCTACTACAGCCGTTCCGATCAGTACAGGCTTGGAGGTAGCCTTGAAGGTGTTCCCTGCCCCGTCGTTCTCTTCGAGGTTCTCCTTCGCGCTTTCAAACTGGGGCCGGAACCCGAAATCGACTTCCAGTTCCGTCGCGATGTCCGGGATCTCTTCGATGGTCGAGAGTTCGTAGATCGATTGCGCGTTGTCGGTCACGGGTCCATAGCTATCTACGGCGATCGTCACCGGGCCCATGCCCAGAAACCCAAATGCGACCAGACCGAAAGCAAATACCGCGGGCGCGAGCATCAGCAGACCGAGGCCTTGCGTGCTCATCAGGAACGCCGCGGTCATTAGTCCGAGAAGGGTCATGCCCAGCCAATAAGCGCTGAAGTTTCCGGCGACCAGACCGGATAGGATGTTGAGCGCGGCGCCGCCTTCGCGCGAACTGGAAACAATCTCCCGCACGTGCCGCGAATGAACGGAAGTAAATACCTTCACCAGCTCCGGAATGACGGCGCCGGCCAACGTGCCGCAGCTGATCACCGTCGAGAGTTTCCACCACAAAGAGGTGTCGCCCTTCAGATCCGGGAGGATGAAAGCGCTTAAGACATAAGTCAGGCCGATCGACAAAAGCGAAGTTAACCAAACCAGCGTGGTCAGCGGGGCCTCGAAGTTCATCTTTTCGGCGTTCGCGTATCTGGCTTTGGCGATCACTCCGTTGATGAAGTAACTGATTCCGGAAGAGACCACCATCATGATCCGCATGGCGAAGATCCAGACCAGTAGTTGCACCTGCACGATCGGGTCTTGCACGGCAAGAATGATGAAGGTGATCAGGGCCACGCCGGTAACGCCATAAGTTTCGAAGCCGTCGGCGGAAGGACCCACCGAATCGCCCGCGTTGTCGCCGGTGCAATCCGCAATGACGCCGGGGTTACGGGCGTCGTCTTCCTTGATCGCGAAAATGATCTTCATCAGGTCCGACCCGATATCGGCGATCTTCGTGAAGATGCCGCCGGCGACCCGGAGCGCCGCCGCTCCCAGCGATTCACCGATCGCAAAACCGATAAAGCACGGACCGGCCAGGTTACCCGGCACGAACAGAAGGATGCAGAGCATGATGAGCAGCTCCGTCGAGATCAGGAGCATGCCGATGCTCATCCCGGCCTGCAGCGGAATATCGTAGCAGGGATAGGCTTTGCCGCGGAGGCTGGCGAACGCGGTTCGCGAGTTGGCGAACGTGTTCACGCGCATCCCGAAAGCCGCTACGAAAAAGCTGCCGGCAATTCCAACGACGCTGAAGCCCAGAATGATCGCTACTTTATATATCGGAAAATGCTGCAGCACTCCGAAGTAAACGGCGATGATCGATCCGATGAAGCATTCGAGAAGCAGCAGGAACTTGGCCTGCGTGGCCAGATACGTTTTGCAGGTTTCGAAGATCAATTCAGAAACCTCACGCATCGAACGGTGCACCGGCATTCGGCGAAGCCGGAAGAAAATGGACAGACCAAATACAAAACCCAGCGCGCTCACCACGAGGCCCGCGAGTAGCAGCGTGTGACCGCCGATGCCGCCTAGAAATTTGGCCGAATTCAGATCAGGAAGAACCAGGTTTGCCTCACCGTGGCGTTCGGCCGACTGTGCCGTCGACTGGGCCATTAGGGGCGCTGCCAGGGCTGCTGCCGTTAACCAGCCGAGCACGATGCGAAACGTGCCGGCGCATCTGGCGCTCAGTCCACCGGAGCACCTCATTCCACTCTGTTCGATTCGATTTGGATGCAAAACGAAAGACCCTCCGTCCGGGAATCCTCGGGAGCGCCTTGGCGTCCCTTGCGCCTTTGGAGGCAGCTGACCCACCAATTACAAGCCCAATCATTTCAACCGTTCCCGCGGCGCTCGCCCTTCAACTGCGTGGTTTGACGCAGTATTGAGAGGTCACAAGACCCAGCGGGCCGCACCGGTTGCTTAGAGCTATCGAACGATAGCTATACTGACTTGGATCGGACTTAGTCCCCGATTACTTAAAGGAGAGGTTTGTGTTTGCCACGTACTCGCAAACTACCTAGGTCGCCGAACAAGAGCACCACTACAACCACCTTCACTGTAACTATTACCGTTGCTGAAATCAATCAACTCTATTGTTTCGATCCCGATGAATCAGGAATATAGGCTGGTTTCCGGGTGGAACGCGCGAGGCGTGGGACGAGCGGCATGCGGCGATTCCGGAGAAGTTGGCTAGGCCCGCGCGACGGCAATCCGGTCGCTTGAAAAGGGTAAAGTAGCGGAATTCTCTCGGGTTCGCCGGGTTCGAAATCAGGTTTCCCAGGTTCGAAACTGGGTTTCGCGGGTTCGAAACTGGGTTTCCCGGGTTCGTTTTAATTTGGTAAGTGGCTTGTTTTCAACAACTCCCCAGGTTCGTTCCGTTTTTATTTACTACTCAAACCTTCTTAGCCGCGGATGGACGGGCTAAAAAGGCATTGAAAGTTGCTTTTCCGGAGCACCAACTCCATTCTTCCCGGCTCAGAGTGGGATCTAGCCGTATGAACACGGATATCACTAAATGGATTGTAACGGGTAGAGTTTGGCGGTTAGCAGTAGTTTGGGGGGATTTTGACGTAAGGTGTTGGAATGGCGAGCCGAAAATAAGCTGCGAGTTTGGTGATCACAATCGACCGGGAACATATTCGCCGGGGGATAAGTCTTTTCGGGTCAATTGCGAGGCGGGGTTTGCCGTGTGCCGCGCGGGTCTATTTGGGTGGCTGTTGGGAGGGTCCGGGGGAGAATCGAGTCGGGGGGTGAGATTTGAGTATTTTTGGTTATTTAGAAAAGCGTGGCGCGGAATTTAGGGATACGGGACATCCGGTGATCGCGAAACTGGCGGAAGCGGAGCGCCTGGAGAAGCTGCGTTTGATTCAGGACCGCGGGAACGCGGGGCAGCCTTATCCGACTACGAGCGAGTATGACGCGGTGCTGCGGGCGCACTGCCGCCTTGACGACGGTAAGCGATGAAATTAGCGGCGGCGCCGATGAGGGCGGCGATGGAGTCGTCGCGGACATCCCAGGTTTCGAACGGGTTGCGGCCCACGTGCTGCTGGATAAGTTCAAGAACGATGCCCAGAGTGATGGTCACGATTACGGCGAGCACTCGCTGACGGGTGTTTGGGGAGAGGGCCGAGAGTAGATATGCGGCGATTCCGAAGCCGATGAAGTGGAAGGCGCGATGGTTCCAGGATGCCTGCGCGGGGACTCTACTGATGTTGAGGGTGTGGAGCGCGATCTTGGCGTGAAGGGGCAGCAGCGAGCCGACGATCAGAATTGCGATCCAGATGGCGGCGGCCCAGCGTGCCGAATTACGGTCCATTTTCATCGACTTAGCAAACAAGTTGTCAACTTATTGTAAGTGCTTGACATACGCGGGGAGTTCCGGCAAAGTGGAGCAAAGCGGACAGCCAAGCCTCGCTGCTAAGTAGTCCTGCAACTAATCGTGGGAAGGTTTTTCGTCATGAAGAGCAGAAAGTCAACTCTGGTTACTTATAGCGTCGTTGCCGTGGGCCTGGCGCTGTCAACTGCGACTGTCGCGATTGCCAGCACCGTCCAACAGTATAGTGGAATTTGCGGCGATGTGCCGGCGTTTCCCTCGCTACTGCGGAAGGCTAAATTGATTTATGAACCCTGCTTACTTATCCGGCCGGGTAAGTGCTCCACCAAGCCTTGCCGTACGCTTCGGATCAAGGAAGGGTTCTGCAAACTGTTTCGTTACGACGACAAGAAGAAGGAAGAGTGTTTGTGCGACGGGCGCAAGACTAGCCTCTGAGGAAGAACTTATTTGGCCGCCGATGAACGCCGATTCGCGCCGATAAGATCAAGGGCATTTACATCTTGTTGGGAAAAGACTGCTCCTAGCAGGGCGAAGGTCCAGAAGGCCAGGGCGTGGCGGTGCATCGGAAAGTCGATCAGGCTGTGGGTTAGGACGGATAGAACGCCTATGCCCCAGATCGATCGTAGGATGGACTTCGCGCTAAGTACCGCGCCGACTAACAAGAACAGGGACATCGGGATTCCGCCTTCTACGGCCCATTCGGCCCAATCGTTGTGGGCGTGGGTGACTATGGAGCCGTCGTCGAAGAGCGCGAAGTGGGGGTAGGCGCTTTCGTAAGTGCCGAGGCCGAATCCTAACCAGGGTCTCGTCCTCATCATTGCCACGGATGCCTGGAGCATCTCGCGGCGACCTTCATACGGATCTTTCAGATGCAGCCGTTCCCAGAGAGTGTTCCATCCGGCTGCGGCCGCGAAGGCGATCAAGCTCAAGGAGAGGATGCCGATGGTGCGGACGCCGAAGCCGGTGGGTGCTAATTTTCGTTTGAAGACCAGGACGGCTATTAGTAGCGGCTCGATGGTGACCAGTATCGATCCCGCGCGGGACGCGCCTGCGATTACGGAGGCGTAGACTACTCCGGAAGCCAGGAGCCATGCCAAGGCTAGGGCGGACATTCGTTCGCGGGCCTGGGTTAGTCCGAAGTAGAGAGTGATCGGGAGGATCAGCTCCATCAACGCGGCGTAGTGATCCTTGTTGTAGAAGGCGCCGAGATAGATGCCGGGGCGGTCCGCATCGAATAGTCCGAAGATTTGTTCCGGAGACGCGAGATAGCCGATTACGGAAGCCAGGGCAGTTAGGACTCCGAACAAGGCTACGGCGCGCAGGAACCATTGACGTACGCGATTTTGGCGGAAGATCTGGGCGGATAAGAGGCAGATGGTCAGGTCTGCCGTCCACTCCGGGACGGCGTTCCCTGTTTCCCAACGATTGACGGTACCGATGCCGGGAGGGGCGGCCAGCTGCAGGAGACCTATGAGTGGAGGGACGGCGAAGAACCAAAGGGCTCGATGGCCGCGGAGAGGATAGGGACGAACCGCCCAGACCCCGGCCCACAAGGCAGCAAGGGCCATCGCGACGGCTTCATAGGCCAGTACGGAGGCGCGGCGATCCTCCATCCAGACCGTCGTGGCCGCCCAAGCGAGCAGGATGAAGACGGCTGCGGCAGAGCTCAAGACGCGCTAACCCATCGGATGGCTACGGACTGTATCTGAACCAAGCCTTTGGCGCGCACGGTGCCGGGCGAGCGCTCGTAACGGCAGATGAGGCGCGCTGCGTTTGTCCCCTCTGGGACGGTGAAGGCGAATCGAGCGGTGTGGGGCTGCTGGTCCGAAGCGGGCAGTTCCGCGTCGAGGAGGGTCTTACCGTTGTTACCGTTGGGCAACTTGGACAACTCCCAATGAATGCCGGTGGAAGGGGGCATGTCCCGGGTCTGATAGGTGACCTGCAACTCGTGGCGATGCTCCGGAAGCAGCGAGACGTACTCGGACATGAGTTCCGCGCGCTCGTCTTCCTTGCCGGTGAACTCGAAGCGCGCTTCGCCCGCGGTTTCATCGAGAGTTGCATAGATGCCGCTGGGGGCGGCCATGCGCCAATCGAAACCGGTGGCAAGGAAAGCGTGGTGGAGATCGCCGTTGGTGACGTTGCGGCCCTGCTCGGGAGCGAGCGCGGGATAGGGGAGCAGATGGCGCCCGATCAAGCCATTCCAGAGAATGCGCGCGGGTTCGCCGTTGCCCGCGGCGAGTTCACGATCGCAATCGCTTTCGAGGGCATCGACTGAATTCGCGGGGTCCTCGCGCAAGAGTTTGAGGGCGACGGGGCGGGCCAGGTCGAGGCGATTCCTGGCTTCCACATATTCGAGGTACTGGCGGGATACGTCGGGCCGACTTGGAAGCGCTAACGCGGGGATGTCTTCCGGGCCACCGGCTTTCCCGCCGAGGTTGGCGCTGACGGTCCAGCACATATCGAATAGGTCCGAGACATCGCCAAAGGACGTTGCCAGTGCGGCGCGGACGGCCGGCCAGAATCGGGCGGGATCGTTGCGGCGGGCGTAGAAGTCTGCGAGGGAGGCGCGAGGAGCGTAGGTGTGGCCAGCATCGACCGCGCGCAGGAGGCACTGTTCGGCGAGGCTGGGGTCCTTGGCTTTCTCGGCTGCGTCCGCAAACTCCTCCCATAGGAAGGGATTTCCGGGATTTAATTCGACGGCGCGGCGGATCGCGGCGAGCCCATCGGCGATGTTGCCGCTAGCTATCGCGCGCTCAGAAATGATCTCGTACGCTTGAGGGTTTCCGGGGGCAAGGAGGAGGGAATGCTGAGCGTTCGCGACCGACTCTACGCGGAGGATTTCGTCCGCGTAGGCGAGGCGGATCAGCCAGTAACCAGTAAGGAGGACAAGGGCGCAATACGCTAACGCGACTGCTCGGCGGGTCATCCGGCTTGCGTGGTTTGGGCCGGGAGGGTGAGCTGGGTGGGTTGCTCGGAGTGCTCCTGGGTGAG
>CAWCZA010000003.1:0-370005 GCA_963799935.1 uncultured Gammaproteobacteria bacterium
AGGAACTAGAATTTCAAACTGACCCACTACCGCTGGGTGAGATCTGCAAAAGAGGAATGACTTCGTAAGCTGATTCTGTTTGGTGAGGGATCGCTTCGGCGGGCGACGGCGGAGTACGTGTCTCATTTTCACGGTGAGCGCAACCATCAAGGAAAAGGCAACGTTCTGTTGTTTCCTAGCGCGAACTCGACCAAAGGCACGTCTCACGTAAGTCTAAGAAACCCGCGACTTGGCGGTCTGCTCAGCTATTACAGTCGCGCCGCTTGAATAAATTCCCCTTACGGGGAAGCCTTGACCAAACTGGAGCGCCACGCCAACGAAAAGGAGGAGGCGTTTTGATACGGATGATCAGAACCAGAGGAGTTCTGATACGGTTCTGATACGTTTTTGGTTTTGAGAGGCGACAATGGAAGCCATCGAAACTCGCAATTCGCTGATTCTAAAGGAGCGAAATGGTGGGCGCGCAGGGACTCGAACCCCGGGCCTCCTGCGTGTGAAGAACGTGAGGGGCTTCCACGATTTGCACGTGGTTATTTGTTTTCTATCGGTTAGTTAGGCTCGGGGCATCTGCTTCCGCTCAGAACAGATGGCCGAAAGACCAATTTCCGGCACAGTTTTTGTCACAGCTACCACCAACTGGCGACCAACCACCTGAGCCGACGCCGTCGGCCACCGCACTGCGGTAGGATGCGAAGTGTGGACCCGTTTCGAAATTCCGCACAGCGCTGAAAACTAAAACCGTCTGCGAGCGCGTTTCCACAGAAAATTCCTATCCAATCCGACATGCTCCTCCGGGCGATGGTGCCAGTCAGTGAACAAAAGAAGCATTTCAATTCAACGGATGGTATATGCTTTTCGACCAGGAAGAACTCGAGCAAGCGTACGTCAGAAGCGTCAGCATGACCGAAGCGGTCGAACTGCTTGGGCGTTTGTGCCGCAACGGTGAGAAACTGGGTGAAGTATCAGTACTTGAATCCCGTCACCGCCGAGGGGAAAACAAGCTTTGACCTTCAAAGCGTTATCGACCTCAAATCAAAGATCGCCAGCGGCGAGATTGATCGCCTCACGCGCCGTGCCAACAAGAAGGCATCAGCTCTAACTTTTGTTCCGCAAGAGTACGCTGACAGCCCGGACGTCGTTCTGGCGGTAGAAGGCATAACGGATATTTTCTGGCGTCAACGCCTGGACCTCAAAGCGACGCTCCTTTCAGTGGTCCTCAGGCTCCTTCAACAAAATGGATTAGCTAGTCGCATTGTTTCGAGAGAGCTCAATGCAATAGAAGTCAAAGGCGCAATATTGCGAACGGAACTGGAGTGGTGGTTCGATAATGCCGGGCCGATTTCCACTCCACCTTATGCTGCACTGCTTGACCGTGAACTGCCGATGATTCGTGATTTCGCGGGGTCGTTATACCAGTCACTATCAACGGCGGGCGCAAAAGCGAGCGGCGGTTCATACGATACCCCCAACCGCGTAGTCGATGGTGTGACGGCTGACTATGTAAGAGAGAACTCAGTCGTTCTTGACCCCTGCTGCGGAACAGGTCAATTCTTGCTCGCCGCCGCTGAGAACGTAATCGACCCGACAAATCTCTGGGGATTCGACATAGACGAAATAGCTATGCGTCTCGCACGCCTGAACATTATCATGCGCTTTCCTGATAGTGCTTTCACGCCCAATATTTACTGCAAGAACACGCTACTCGCATTTCCCTTCCATGCTCGGATCGTAACGGTAAGGAGATTCCCCGCTTCGACGTTATTTTCACAAATCCCCCATCGGCAGATTGCCATTTTCCGGCCGCGGACATCGCGCAGTTTCAGGCACTGTTCCCGTCCATAAAGTCAAACGAGGCATTCTCTCCATTCATCGCAAAAGGGCCTTCAGCTGCTCAAGGCAAGGTGGCACTCTCTCGTATATCCTCCCTGAGTCGATCCTAAATATTAAAAGCGCATGCGGATATCAGAAGCCTCGTTTCGGAACAGACTAGGATTCTGCGGGTCGCGAAGCCTGACTCGGGCGCATATTCCAGAACGTGTTTACGTCGGCTATTCGCTTGGATCTATCAAAAAAGAGAGTCCTTCCAAAGAAAGTAGCTTCGTTGCCGCAAGTGGCAGCCATACGTGCGAAGTAGGGCAATCAAGGCTTACGGAGAACCCCAATTACGTATTCGACGTTTTCACCCGCGAGGAGGATCTTGCAATCTTCGAGAGAAGTATACGGGCGCGACCATCTAACGCTGGATGGCAATGCCGATTGGGCTTTGGGCATCGTTACCGGCAATAATGCCGAATTCTTAACCGACCACCAGGACACGGCTCATGAACCCATTTTGACGGGCAAGGAGTTAAGGCGTTTCGTCGCTGACGCTCCAAAGAAGTTCATCCACTTCCGGCCCGGGATATTTCAGCAGGTTGCGCCGATAAGCAAGTATAGAGCACCTGAAAAACTCTTGTACAAATTTATATCTGACGAGTTGATTTTCGCGTACGACAACCAGCAGATGCTTTCCCTGAATAGCGCAAACGTGCTAATTCCGTCTTTACCGGGATACTCCATTAAAGCAGCCTTCGGCTTTTTGAATTCTAGTCTATTTCAATTGATTTTTCAAAAGAAGGTAGGTGCGCTGAAGCTTCTTCGTGGTGATATCGAAAACTGTCCGAAGATCAATGCGATGGAGCATCAGAAGTTAGTCTCGCACGTGGATACGCTGATATGCGTTGCGTCGACGGATACGAAAGAAGCGTGCCTTCAGCGATTTAGACGACTGCGTCATGAACGTTTTTGGACTTACGGAAGAACAGAAGACATACGTAATTGGGAACGCGAGAATGTCGGCTAAACGGATGCCGTTTCGTTAGCCAGGGAGAACTTTGCATCCTTCATGGAGACACTAAAAGAGAAGCTCTGGAACTATATTGAGGAGCTGGCTGCAGACAGACGGGAAGAGCTCAAAAGCCGCCTTGCCAATCTTATTTCAGTCTACCCATTCAATGAGTACGAATATATAATCTCCTCCCTTATGGGACTGGGGAAGCTTACGCTCGATGACTATTACGAGATCCGAGACGAATACATCGCCCGGAACATGTATTCGTACATATTTGAGATTGGTTCTCCTCGCGGCTTCGGGGAACAGTGGGCGCAAGGTCACCTGAAGGAATTAGTCCCCGATCTTTTGAAACCCACAAAGAAGCTCGACCCTAATTACAGCGGTGATTACGATCTCGTCCTTCCTCTCGCAAATGGCTCTGTTCGGATTGAAGTGAAAGCGTCACGAGCCGTGAGGGGTGATGTTGCGGAAGCTCTTTATGTCAAGGCACTGGCGTATGCCAGCACGCATCCCTTCTGGATGAACTTTCAGCAGATCAAACCAGCTCACTGTGATGTGTTTGTTTGGGTCGCGGTATGGGAGAGATGCTTGATTAAGTATTGGGTGTTGTCATCCGATGAGGTATTGAATCACAAATCGTATTCAAAAGGACAACATAGGGGCAATGTGGGTGAGGGTCAGCTCCACCTGCGGCATGACAACATCGGGGAATTTGAAAAATACGAGGCGAAGTCGAACGAGTTGAAAGAGGCAATCACCCGTGCCTATTTGCGACAAAAGGCCGCAGGCGCCTGAACCCAATTTCGGCGCTTTCCCGTCGCGAGTCTCCCTCGTTAAACCAAGGCAGCCTGTTTGAATTTTACCAGCCGCCGCGCTGATGCGGGAAAACCTGAATCCTTCCACGCGCTACGGAATTTCCCGCCAGTGGGCGGGCGGTTCAGCCTGATCGGAACGCATTGAGAACGTTTGCCTTCTCGGAATGATTCAATAGCTCGACCATTGCCGCCTTCGAATCGCCGGCCATCGCGGCGCCTACGCTCTTCAGAAATCGATCATAGCGGAACTTTCCTTGCGCAACAGCCTGATCGTGAGCGTCGCTCGGTGGTTCGGCAATGCAGGTCAGAAGAGTCTTAACCAGAGAGTCCACGAAGGCGAAGAGGGCCTGCTGCGCCAGCTTGACGCTCCTGATCTCACGAGCGAGGCGATCAAGACTCGCGGCAATTCGCTCCTCCGCGGCTTCCACCTCGCTTTCGCGTCCGGCCAGCTCTCGTTGAATCGCCGCGCGAATGAACGCGCTCGGATTCGAGAAGCCTCCCGCCTTCGCCGCGCGCTCAACGCGCCCGATCAGCGGTTCGTCCAGTCGGATTCCGCGGCATCTTGTCTTGGCTTTTATAGGTTTCACACTTTGTATGGCGTCATCATCCGGGCTCGTGACAGAGGCGTGCACGAATGTGCACGAACAGCCTCGAATCGTGCACGAGCCAAACTCAACGAGAGCAAATGGTTGACCGGAAAACAAGCCACAGCCGCGCAACAACCCTTTATGTTCCACTACCGGTCTTTGTGGCTGGTATTGATGTTGTCTGCGGCAGTGCGGCGCAAGAAGAACGGGCAAACAACTGAAACTTCCTGAAACGTCCGGCGGTCCGCTGGCGATGCTGAAACATCTCGAAATTTCGTGGCAAATTTCTGAAATCGCGAATCGCGTTCGTTAAAGCGCATGGCGCGTGAGGACCATTCGTTCGTCACGCGGTGCTCATCTCGTGCCGTACAGGTTGAGGCGCTGATCAGAAGCGCCTTCACGCGGAAGGCAGGCACATGGCGAGCCCGGCAGTTGTACTTCAGCAGGACAGCCCGCAAACCTTTGAGCGACCGATCGACGTCAAGGCGGCGGCTACAGTTCCTTGGCGTCAGTCCGTCCCTTGTTTATGCTTATGTTGAGCGGAAGCAGATTCCCCATTTCCGAATGATGGGGCGCTCGATCCGGTTCCGGCTTTCGGAACTGGATCGGTGGCGCCAGCAGTTTCACGTGAATGGAGGAATCAATGGCTAAACGAGGGCGGCCGCCGAAGCATGGCGGCACGGTTTACAAACGGAACGACTCAGATATCTGGCAGGTCCGCTACAAGGACCAGAAAGGAGAAATGATACGCGAATCGGCGGCCACAACGGATCGCGAGCAGGCGGAACGATTCCTTCGGGATCGGCTCGATGCACGGGACGAGGGACGCCTGTCGGTTCTGCTGGGCAGCAAACGACTCACGTTCAACGAGTGGGCCGACTGGTTTCTGGAGAAACGATCGAAGCCGCCATTTCGGAGCGAGGGCAATCATCAGGTGAACGTCAATGCTCTGAAATCTCTGAGACCCGTGTTCGGCGAGACGGCATTATCGGACATTACTCCGGAAGCGATCGAGGACTATCTGACGGATCGGCTTCAGTCGCGGCGCAGAATACGAACCAAACTCGGAATCAAATTGGGCGACGTTATCAAACCGGCAACAGCGCATCAGGAGCTTCGGGTGTTGACGCATATTCTGAACGTCGCGGTGAAGCAGAAGCGGCTGGCTGTGAATCCGTGTGTCGCGGTCGAGTTTCCGGTCTCCGTAAGGAGGTCAACGAGAAAACCGCACTACATGACGGCGAGCGAACAGCAGAAGATCGAGTTCGCAGCTCCGAGTTACCTGCGGAATATCGTTGTCATCGTTTCAGAACTCGGGTTGCGCTACAAGAAAGAACTTCTTCCGATGAAGAAGGAGCAAGTCGATCTGGAAAACCGGCTCGTACATATCGCGGACTCGAAGACAACCACCGGGATCGGCGATATGCCGTTGACCAATGCGGCGCGGGAGGCGTTCCGGCGTCAGATGGAGGAGACGCCCGGAACCGAGTACCTGTTTCCCAGCCCAATAACGACCGGAAAGAAGCCGTACATGACCAACCTTCGCAAGGTCTGGGCGGAGACGCTGAAGAAAGCGGGCGTGCCATATTTCGCGCCCTACGAGCTTCGGCACACGTTCGCCACGCGGCTGAGCGCGGGCGGCGTCGCCGATCACATGGTGACGCAGATGTTGCGGCAGAGCGACGCGGAGGTCTTCAAGCTCTACAGCCAGGCGAAACTTGGCATGATGCGCGAGGCACTCGCGAAGCTCGACCGTCAGGCCAACGAGCGCGGGAATTTCCGGCACAGCGAACGTCAACTGAACCATTTTCTGCACACTTTCATGCACAGTTGTGGTCAGTTTACGTTTTCGGGAAGGAGGGCGATTGATTCTAAAGGAGTTAAATGGTGGGCGCGCAGGGACTCGAACCCCGGACCTCCTGCGTGTGAAGCAGGCGCTCTAACCAGCTGAGCTACGCGCCCGTGTCTTGCGTTCCTTCAGGGTACAACAAGTGCCGCTCCGAGGCATTCGTGCGCGAAGGTCCCGTAACCCGCAGCATTCCCCATCCGAAAAATGCCCGGTGACCGAATTTTCAATTCCCTAACCCGTTCCATCAAAACGCACTAACGAAACATTTCGCCGGAATCCCTGCACCCCCGGTTCGAGAATCAAACAGGAAGTCTCTTCCGGAAACCAGGACCGGCAAAATGTCACCCACTTTAACCGCCTTGCAACAGCAAGTGCTCGACTTACTCGCCGAAGGCAGCACGATAACCGCCGCCGCCGAAGCTGTCGGCGTTCATCGCAACACCATCCTCAATTGGCGTCGTGCATCAACCCAGTTTCAGGACGCGCTGAACGTCGCTCAATTCCAGCAGGCCGTCCACTGGCGCGACCAACTGCAAGCACTCGGCGAGATCGCCCTCGAAACTCTAAGCAGGATTCTCAACGATGAAAACACCCCCGCACGCGCCCGCCTCTCCGCTTCCTTAGCCGTGCTGGACAGGATCATGAAACCGATGGCCACCTTCCCGGCACTCGAACGCATCCGCAACGATGCACAATTTGCACAATCGGACGTCGACGACAACATCGAAGTAGCGGCACTGTCCACTCCAGAGATAGGGGTCGAGGAAGATGTCGACTCCTCCACCACCCAGTCCGACGCGCCGAAGCCCCAAACTCCCCGGGCCGCACAACCACGCACAACCCGCCAGTCCGAACCCGGCCGCAATGCGCCATGCCCGTGTGGCAGCGGGCTCAAACACAAGCGCTGCTGCCTCTCCAGCCGAGCCTTCGCCGCCGCTTCAACGCCCATATCCCAACCACACCCGCCACCAGAACCCGAGCTGCATCCAAACCCGCCCGTCCGATAAAATGAGGGTTCCCGATGCAAATTGAAAAGGTGTACGAGCCCCAGCGGTTTGAACCGCACTGGGCGCAGTGGTGGATCGACACCGGCATTTTCCGCGCCGACGCGCAAGCCAGCGGCCGCAAAGTCTTCTCGCTCGTTATCCCCCCGCCAAACGTCACTGGCGTCCTCCACATGGGCCACATGCTCGAGCACACCGAGATCGACGTCACCGTCCGCTGGCATCGTATGCTCGGCGACGACACCCTCTGGCTGCCCGGTACCGACCACGCCGGCATCGCCACGCAAATGGTGGTCGACCGCCAACTGAAATCCGAAGGACTCGACCGCATCACTCTCGGCCGCGAAGCTTTCGAACAGCGCGTCTGGGCCTGGAAGCAGGAATCGGGCGACACCATCAAGCGCCAGATGATCCGCCTCGGCGCCAGTTGCGATTGGAGCCGCGAGCGCTTCACTCTCGATCCCGGCCTCTCTCGCGCCGTCCGCGAAGTTTTCGTCAGCCTGCATGAACGCGGCCTGCTCTATCGCGGCCAGTACATGGTCAACTGGTGCCCGCAATGCATGACGGCGATTTCGGATCTCGAAGTCGCGCATCAGGAAGTCGCCGGCCATCTCTGGAAGATTCGCTATCCAGTAACGGGCACGAACGAGTTCATCACGGTAGCCACAACCCGGCCCGAAACCATGCTCGGCGATACCGCGGTCATGGTTCACCCCGAAGACCCGCGCTACACCGCCTTCCACAATAAGAAGGTCACGCTCCCCCTCATCGGCCGCGAGATTCCCATCATCCTCGACGCGATGGCGGATCCGAAGTTCGGCACCGGCGCCGTCAAGATCACGCCCGCGCACGATCCCAACGATTTCGAAGCCGGCAAGCGCCATCACCTCGAGCGCATCCAGGTCATCGACGAAACCGGCCACATGACTCAGGAGGCAGGCAAGTTCGCGGGCCTCGATCGTTTCGAAGCGCGCGCGGCGGTCGTGAAAGCGCTCGACGCCGAAGGTTTCCTCGTCGGCATCGAAGACTACGCGATGAGCATCGGAATCTGCGATCGCTCCAAGACCATCGTCGAGCCGCTCGTCTCCAATCAGTGGTTCGTGCGCACCAAGCCCCTGGCCGCCAAAGCCATCGAAGCCGTCGAGTCCGGCGCGATCCGCATCATCCCCGAAACCTGGACCAAGACTTATTTCGAGTGGATGTACAACATCCGCGACTGGTGCGTCTCGCGCCAGCTCTGGTGGGGCCACCGCATTCCCGCGTGGTACTGCGAAAAGTGCGGCGAGATCATCGTCGCCCGCGAAGACCCGACCACGTGCCCGGTCTGCAAATCGCACCAGCTCCGTCAGGATCCCGACGTCCTCGACACCTGGTTCAGTTCCGGCCTGTGGCCCTTCTCGACGCTGGGCTGGCCCGATCAGACGCCCGACCTCAAGACCTTCTACCCGACCTCACTGCTCATCTGCGGCTTCGACATTCTGTTCTTCTGGGTCGCGCGCATGATCATGCTCGGCATCGAGTTCACCGGCGAAGTTCCGTTTCACGAGGTCTATATCCACGGCCTCGTCCGCGATCCCGACAAGCAGAAGATGTCGAAGACCAAGGGCAATGTGATCGATCCGCTCGTTGTGACGGAGCAATACGGGACCGATGCCGTCCGCATGGCTCTGCTGATCGGAGCGGCGCCTGGCACCGATATCGTCTTCTCGCCCGAACGCCTCGATAGCGCCCGCGCCTTCGCCAATAAGATCTGGAACGCCGCCCGGTTCCTCTTCCTCAACATGGAAACGTCAGGCGTCGAACCATGGATTCCCGATAACCCCGCGACCTACGTCCCCGAAGGCGATCGCTTCGAAGATCGATGGATCTTCGCCCGCCTAAATCAATACGCAGCCGAAGTCAATCAGGCCATCGCCACCGAGCGCTATCACGAAGCCGCGCAAGCCGTTTGGCATTTTTTCTGGGATGAGTTTTGCGACTGGTACATCGAGCTCAAAAAGCTCCGCTTCGAAAAGGATTCCGGACTCAACGCCGAATGGCGCAACCTGTTAGCTGCGTTCGAGGCCGCGCTGCGACTGCTCCACCCGGTAATGCCGTTTTTGACGGAAGAACTCTGGCAGCGCTTGGCTCCTAAGTCGGATCACCGTCCGAGCTCGATTGCGTTGGCTTCGTTTCCTCTCTTTCGCGCTGAATTAGAAGATGCGGCCGCCGATCGCGAGATGGGTTTGATCCAGCAAATCGTCACCGATGCTCGCCGGTTGCGCGCGGAGATGAAGCTCGATCCGAAGATCCCCTTCAATGCAACACTGCATGCCGACGCCGAAGTGACTGCCGTAGCTGAATCAAACCGCGTGGCGATCGAGAAGCTGGCGATCGTCAACTTGACGATCCAACCGGGTCAATACAAGGTCACCATGGAAGTGACGCCGGAGCAAAGGGCCGTGCGCCGCCAAAGCCTCGAAAAGGAAGCCGACCAACTCCGCAAAGTCATCGCCAATTCGCACCGCCAACTTAAGCGACGAAACCTTCATCGGGAAAAGCGCCCGCAAAGGTAGTCGACTCGATTCGGACAAAGTTGGACGGATATGAGACGCAACTCCGGACGATCGAGCAGTCGCTGAATGCTTGACGTCATCCGCCGGGCGCTCGAGGAAGATATCGGGTCCGGCGACATTACCTCTCGAATCTGCGTCCCGGAAGACCGCCGCGCGACGGGCCGGTTTCTAGCGCGCGAAGAACTGGTGATCTGCGGGCTGAAGCTACTTCCGGAGATCTTTAGCCAAGCGGAAGATCTGCAATTCCTAAAGAAAGACGGTGAGGTTGCCGTTGACAACGAAGTTATCGCTACAGTGACAGGCCGAGCTCGCATGTTACTCGAACGCGAGCGAGTCGCCCTGAACTTCCTCCAGCGCTTATCCGGCATCGCAACCAAAGCACGCGCCTTCGTCAACGAAGTCAAAGGAACAGACTGCAAGGTTCTAGATACCAGGAAGACTACGCCGGGGCTGCGCGTGTTGGAGAAGATGGCAGCCGCGACAGGTGGAGCAACCAACCATCGCATGGGTTTGTTTGACGCGATTCTAATTAAGAACAACCACATAGCAGCCGCCGGCGGAGTAAGTCAGGCATTAGAAAACGCGAAGCAAGCAAACACCGGTCTACCAATAGAAATCGAAGTCCGAACAAGAGCAGAACTAACCGAAGCTTTAGACCACGGTGCCACCCACTTACTACTAGACAACTTATCCCCATCCGAAGCCACCGATTGGATTCGACTAATCAACGGCCGCGCGACAGTAGAAATCTCCGGCGGCATTACTCTCGAGACAGCAGCCACGTACGCTCGTACAGGAGCAGACTACATCTCAGCCGGCGCCATCACCCATTCCGCCCGAGCGATGGACCTAAGCTTCCGCCTGGAGCTTCTATGACCTGGCACATCCAACGTCACGGCACAGTGGACTCCACCATGCGCCTGGCCGAACCGCTACCGCTCGGCTCCGTCGTAGTAGCCGACCACCAAACAGCTGGAATCGGTCGCCACGGACACCAATGGGACTCCCGCCCAAACGAAGGTCTCTACGTCTCCCTAGTGCTCAATCCACATCCAGTCCTAACTCTGGCCTTGGGCCTCGCAGCCCAGAAAGCTATCCAGCAAGTAACCACACTCCACTGCGAAATTCGCTGGCCCAACGATCTAATGCTCGGGCCCAAAAAGCTAGGCGGCATCTTAGTCGAACTGCATCAGGACCGCGCCGTAGCCGGAATCGGCATCAACATCGGTCAGCGCGCCTTCCCGCCGGATCTGAAACAAATTGCCACGTCGCTCGCTCTGGAAACCGGCCTTGAGTTCCGCCGTGACGATATCCTGGAAGCACTCCTTCATCACATCCCCCAGCAAACCTCCCTTACCACCGAGGAAGTGATTAGCAAATGGGAGCAAGCCTCTACCTGGGCGCGCGGCAAACGCGTAATCGTCGATGAGATCGAAGGAACCACCGCCGGGCTCGATCCTCGCGGCTTCCTTCTAGTCCGCACCGAAACCGGCGAAACGCAGACCATATACGCTGGAGGCGTCCGCGCCCTCTAACCGATATGCTCTTAGCCCTAGACGTAGGCAACACCAACATAACCATCGGCGTCTTCGAAGGCGAGCGTCTCCTCGACCATCGCCGCCTCCGCACGGTCCGCGACCAAACCTCCGACGAATGGGGCATCCTACTGCGCAACCTATTCGCGTTAGCCAATCTCGACGTCACGCGGATCAAAGGCATCCTCGTCGCCAGCGTGGTTCCGCCGCTCAACCGCGCGCTTGGCGAAATGGCCGTGCGCTACTTCGGCCTCGAAGCCGTCTTCGTCTCCCATGAAACCAACACAGGCATGCCGGTCCTCTACGACAACCCGCAAGAGGTCGGCGCCGACCGGCTCGTCAACGGCGTAGCCGCCTTCCACCGCTACGGCGGCCCGTGCATCGTCGTCGATCTCGGGACCGCAATCACCTTCGACGCCATCTCCCGCCAGGGCGAGTATCTCGGCGGAGTCATCGCGGCCGGCATCGGCATCTCGGTAGAAGCCTTGTTCGCCAAAACCGCGCGCCTTCCGTTCGTGGCTTTCGAAGTCCCTACTCAAGTGATCGGCCGCAACACGGTGGCGAGCATGCAATCGGGCTTATACTACGGCGCGCTAGGCACCATCGACGCCATCGTCGAACGCCTCCGAGGCGAACTCGGCGAAGACACTAAAATCGTAGCGACCGGCGGTCAGGCCCACCTGATTGCCAGCCAGTCTCGGTGGCTCGGCACCGTCGACGAACACCTCACCCTCGATGGCCTTCGCCTCATCTGGGACCGGATTCAGGGCTCTTGATTCAGAATTACTTCAACTACTTCACTGAAATTGAAGAACACTTCCAGCGCGCCCGTGGCACCAGTCTGTTCCTACTGTCGCCTCTCGATTGGGCCCTGATCGAGAGCTGGAAGAACTCCGACATTCCGCTCGAAGCGGTGCTCCGCGGGATCGACGCCGCCTTTGAAAAGTGGCGCACGAAGCGCATCAAAACCCAGCAGGTGAACGGTCTCGCCTTCTGCGCGCAAGCGGTGCTGACCGAAGCGCAGCGTGCTCCCGGAACCCGACCCAAATCCGAGCAACAGGACGCGTTCACCCCGGACGAGGTCAAAGATTTCCTCCAAGCCGGAGCAGCCGCGCTCAGGGATCGAGAACCATACCACTCCATCGCGGAATCCCTGGACACCCTCTCCAGCGAGCCGCCCGCCGACCTGGAAGAATTGGAACAGCGCCTCAGCATTCTCGAGCAGAAGATGATCGCAATCGCACGAGCGGACCAGCCCGAGGACACCGCCCTTGATGCGCGCCGTGATCTGGACGCGCAGCTCGCCCCGTATCGAAGAAAGATGAGTGCCCCTCAGCTAGACATGCTGGAACGGCAGTTCCTGGAGCGCCGTCTAATTGAGCAGGCGAGGCTGCCGCGCCTCTCGTTATTTTATTTACGATAGCGGGTTATACCGAACGCTCAGGGTATTAAACTTTAGCAACATTTCCCGGATTTGGAACGTCTGATCCAGTAGCGACACGATTTTGACGAGTTAGGCGCCGTTGCTGAGGGTTCCTGGCTGGTTCCCCTCTCCGTTCCGCGACGCCAGCCGGCAAGCGCTTTCCTCCGAGCGCTTGCCGGTTTTTTATATCGAAGGCCTGGTGAGCTGAAACAACGCGCGTCCCGGAACGAAAGGCGCCAGCAGTCCGGCCATCCCGTTTGCAATAGACTTCCGCAACACCGCCGCCGCGCGATACTGATTCGCCAACATCCGCCGGCAATCCCGCGCATAAGCAGTCGGTGCCGTTCCGGTCGCCGCCGCACGTCCGGCCAAAGAGCCCGTAGCCATGGCGTCCAGCATCCCGGATCCGGTAAATGGATCGATGAAGCCGAGCGCATCCCCGGCCCGGTAGGTCAACGGTCCGTCCGTCTGCTCGAACGAGGGACCATGCACCAGCGGCCCTGTAATGAGCCAGTCGAGAACGCGCTCACCAACCGGCATCTCCCCCGCGAAATGCGCTCCAGTCAACGTGTCCGGATCGAAACCGAAGCTCTTGAACAAAGGCTCCGCCACCAGCCCGCAAACATTGGTGACACCACCCTCGATCCGGTTGATCCCGATATAAAGCCCCGGCGCAAACAGCAGCTCAATCCGGTCATTCGGTACCCCCGCAAAATGAGCCTTGAACCCGAACAGCCGCGTTCCTTTCGGCGCGCACCCGCGACGGCCATGCGCCACCACGGTTCGTGCACCCACACGTCCTGCCTGTTCCGCGACCAGCTCGGCCCCGCGCGCAATCGCCTGGTCAAGCAGCCATCGATCCAGCGCATACCGGCTGATCCCGAACGCCGGATGCTTCAACTGCCAGCTCTTGGTGGTTCGCCCCAGACGAAGGCGAGCTTCAGTAACGAGCGCCGGTTGCAGCGCCAGGAAATCCGGAAGCAGTCCGAAGCGCTCAAATAGCGGCCCCGCTTCGGGCGACAGAAACTCCCCGCAGACCTTATGCCGCGGCAGCCGCGATTTCTCGAAGATCCGCACCGGCGCGCCCGCATCAAGAGCAGCCAGCGCCGCCAATGAACCCGCCGGTCCGCCCCCGATCACGGTGACCAGTTCAGGCATTGCGCAGCACGAGCGCCGAGTTCTTGCTCCCGAACGCGATGCAGTTCGCCACTGCATATTCAAAGTCCAGTGGACGCGCCGCATTTGGCACGTAATCCAAATCGCACTCCGGATCGGGGTACTCCATGTTCAACGTCGGCGGCACTTCGCGATCCCGCATCGCCAGCAGCGTCGCCGCCATCCCCGCTGCCCCGCAAGCGCCCTGCGGATGCCCGATGATGCTCTTCAGCGACGACCCCGCCAGCCGGTAAGCATGCCGTGCAAACGCCAGTTTGATCGCCCGCGTTTCGATCTTGTCGTTCAACTCGGTCGCCGTCCCGTGATAGTTCACGTAAGCCACGGCTTCGGGCGGAATCTCGGCCTCTTCCATCGCCATCCCGATAGTTCGTGCCGGCTCTTCGCCGCACTCTTCCAGGCGCACCCGGTGATACGCCTCGCACGTCGACGCGTAACCCGCAATCTCGCCATAGATGTGAGCCCCGCGGGCCAGCGCATGCTCGCGTTCTTCAAGCACGAAGAACCATGCACCCTCGCCGATCACGAAACCATCCCGATCGCGCGAGAACGGCCGCGACGCTCGATGCGGTTCGTGATTCCATCGCGTAGTCAGGATGCGCATCAGCCCGAAGCCGCGCAATATCAACGGCGCGATCGGCGCGTCCACACCGCCGGCCACCATGCAGTTCAGCACGCCCGCCTGTATGTTGCGATAGGCATAACCCACAGCATCGGTAGACGACGTGCAACCGGTAGAGATCACGTGGCTCAATCCGCGAAACCCGAACCGCATCGAGATCTCGCTGGCCAGCGTTCCGATCGTCGACGTGGGAATCAGGTAAACGCTGCAGAGCCGCTGCTGCCCGGTGTAGTAAAGGCGGTATTGCTCCTCGGTGAACTCGCCGCTGCCGCCGCCGGAACCGACAATGACGCCGATCCTCCGCAGTTCTTCTCGCGAAAGCCGCTCGGGTTCAACGCCCGCATCTTCCAGAGCCTCCGTCGCCGCGGCAATCCCCAAAGGCGCAACGCGCGACAGATGCTGACGGTCCTTCGCGCTGACATACTTCAGCTCGTCGAAGTCCTGCACTTCGCCGGCTACTTGAGCGGTGTGTCCCGAAGGGTCGAATCGCGTGATCCGGCGGATTCCGCTGATGCCACGTCGCGTTGCCTCCCAAAATGCTTCGCGCCCGATTCCATTTGGACTGACTGCTCCGATTCCGGTGACCACTACACGGCGTTTCACGCAGTTTTCCCTGACCGCGCCAACGAACTCGGTTGCGGCTTTACCTTTACCTTTCCGTCAGTATAGGCTACGAGTAGATGATGCATTCCGGACCACGCGCGCGCGAATGAATTCACGATCCTCAGAACGCACGCTCGCGGGATTGCAAACCGGAATGGCAGGAGCTTTGGTGATGCTGGCTTGGATGGCGATCTCCATGCTGTGGACACGCCACTCCGTCTGGTGGTTTCCCAACCTGATGGCCACCACGTTCGGAGGCGACCCGGCCCTGCACACCGGCTTCGGCAAGTATTCCGCCGCAGGTCTCGCGCTGCACCTGTTGATCTATAGCGGGCTAGGCGTGGTGTTCGCGTTCATCGTGCCGGATCGCGTGACGCACGGCCGCCTGCTGTTATCGGGCGTTCTGCTGTCGCTCGCGTTTTACTTCTTCATGTACGGATTCCTGTGGAAGCACGTGAATCCGCTGATTCCGCTCTATAGCCCCGATCGGCAGCTTCTGGTCGCCCACGTCTTCTACGGGATGATGCTCAGCCGCTACTCTCGTTACGCGCAGAGCGCCGGTTGGGCCAGGCAGTAAGCCGGGCGATCGATGAATAAGCCGAGCGCCGCGCCCGCCGCAAAAGCCTTCGCAGCTTTGGGCTTCTCACTTCTAGGGTTCTCAATGACGCACCGGTTCGATCCGCTACGCCCTTCTACGCGAACCTGGCCGCCGTAGCGCGTCACGCGAAACGCGGAACCGCAGCCGAACTGATGTTGTAGAGCGTCGATCGGAGACTCCGCTCCGTCCACGATATGGATCTGCCCGCCCGCGCGGATCAGGATGGTGAGTGCGGGGGATGAGCCCTCCGGCGCTGCCATCGCCGTGTCGAAGATTTGTCCCGCTTGTTCTGTAAACGCGCTCACGAGATCTTATCGGAGCGCGTCTACGAATGTTTGAGAGAATTTATTACTGTACGTATACGGTGATACCCGATTGGCTGTTGACGCCGCCAACGTTGATCACCACGGGTTGCGCTCCGGACGGTGTTCCCGCCGGAATCGTGATGTTGACTTGCAAGACCCCGGCAACCAGCCCGGGAGCATCTCCGGCATAGTCAACGGTTGCGGGTTGGCCGGCGACGGTAGCTGTCACTGTCGCGGCAAGCGTTGGGAAGGGAGTCGTCGCTGGAATCACCTGCCCATCAGCTGGGAATGGCGTAGTGATGCCGGCGCCTCCGCCGAACAACGCGATTTCCGATCCAGCCGCAGCCGGATTCGTCGACGAATTGAGCGTCAAGTCGGGATTCAGGATTGCTCCCGCTCCGGTTCCGTTCGCTGTTGCGCTGAAGAGGGCAGGGGACGTCGCCTGAATCGGAATCGTCACCGTATTCGAAACGACTCCGTAGGCATTCAGGTAGATATCGGCCGTGGTCTGCCCGGCGAGAGCAAAAGGCAGAATGATATTCACTTGGCCTGCTGAGGCGTAGAGTACCGGGCACTGAATCCCGTCGGCAAACACTTGGACGCCGCTCAGGAGCGTCCCGAAGGTGTTGGTCGCTGTTTGCACCGCGTTACCGCCCGATGTTCCCGATGTGAGATTGGTACCCCAGACGGCCATCAGAGCACCCGGCGCGCCAGGAGCGCTCGTTACGTAGCTGATCGCGCTAGTCACGGCTGAGATCACCGGAGTCGCCGGGCTACCCACGGTTAGTGTGACCGGAATCGAGATCGTCTGTTGCGTCGAACCCGATGTAGCACTCACCATCACCGTCGCCGAGTAGGTTCCCGCAGCAAGTCCCGTCGTGTCGACAGTCGCCACCAGACCCGAACTATTAAACGCGAGACTCAACCAAGCCGCCGGCGACGGCCCCGTGGTGTAAGTCGTCCCGAATACGAGAGCGACCGTCTGCGGTGCGGGCGACGGTCCACCCGCCGTTCCGCCGAAGTTCAGTGCCGCCGGTTCCGCGGCAAAAGCCGCGTTTGCAGACACAACCAGAGTTACTGGCAAGTAATAAGGCGAGTTGCTGATTCCGGAACTCGACACCTGGATCGATCCGGGGTAAGTCCCTGCCGCGAGTCCAGTCGGATTCGCCGTGAGCGTCACCGCCCCGGTCGTCGTATTGAGCGCCGCAGTCAGCCAAGGCGATCCAATCGCCGTCACCGTATAAGCGGAAGTGGGAGCCGCAGGCGTCAGCTGGATCGTCTGCGTTGCTGGAGCGGCCCCGCCTGGCGTCGCCGTGAAGAGAACGCTCGAAGGCGCCGCAGTCAACGCCGGACTCGAAGCCGATGTGACATTCAGCGATACCTGAACCACTTGCGGTGAATTGCGAACACCCGGCGCAGTAATCGTTACCGTGCCCTTCGAGAAGCCTACAGGCAAGCCCGCGGGGTTCGCCGTGATCGTAAACGAACCTGGGCTGGTTCCTGTCGTTGGCGTGACCGTTATCCACGACACGGACGGCGTCAGGGTATACATGAATTGCGACGCGGTGTCGCTGCTGATCGGAATCGTTTGGCTGAGAGTGCCCGGCGACGTCAGGTACACCGCATAGGTCGGCAGCGAAATATCCGTCACCGATCCCACGTTGATCGTCACCGGAAGGACTGCGGTTTTCCCGCCCGCGGTGATGATCACGTTGTCGCCATAAGTCCCATTCACCAACCCGCTCGCATTCACGCCGATAGTGATCGTCGCATTGGTGGTCCCGGAAACCGGTGAGATCGGCAGGTAGAATTCGTTGCCGGTTACGGTAAATGAGACCGGCGACGGAGTAGTTATCTGAACGGTAGCCGCATTTGGCGTTGAGCTTCCACTCGCTACGTTGAAAGTTAGAGAGGCCGGCGATAGTGTGAGGCCTGTAGTGGTTCCACCGCCGCCCCCGCTGTTGGTAGAGATCACATTTACTGTCACGAAGGCCGTGGCAGTTGGGAACCCCGGCACGCTAACGGCGATCGCTCCGGAATACGAACCCACCGCGAGACCCGCTGCGTTCGCGGTGACGGTCAGGGTTGCCGGCGTAGTGCCTGTTGTCGGAGATACCGAGAGGAACGAACTACCGGTGGTAACCGACGCCGTGAAGCTTCCATTGGAACTACCGGAAGGCACGGACACGGAAAACTGCGCGGTGCTCGACGTGGTTGAAGCCGGGGTGTAGAACGTGAATGGAGCGATCGCCGAAAGTTGAAGCTGCGGTGTGTTGCTGACACTCACCGTATAAGTAACCGGGATGCTCAACGGAGCGCCGGTGGTGTCCGCGGACGTATTTATCAGGACGCTCGCGGTGTAAGTTCCCGGCGGAACGCTCGTGTTGAAACTCAACGTTACGGGACCCGGTGTCGTGCCCGAAGCAGGAGTAACCAGCAAAAATGAAGTTGGCGAATTATTGCTTCCCGGGCCGATGGAAGCCGTAAAGCCTTCCGCCCCGGTGCTGTCATTAACTGTGATCGTCTGATCGGCTGGCGCGCTGCCTCCGCTGTAGCTCGAGGTAATTGAAGTGGGGGTCGCAGACAGCCCCGTCGCAACCACGGTGCCGGTGACTCCCACCGTGCCCACAGCGCCTAAGAGGTTGTAGGTGACCGTGGACGCAGGTGCGCTGATGTTCACTGTTCCGAACGCGAGCGGAGCCGGGTAGGGGAACGTGACGCCGGGGAGCACAAGATTGGCCGTGAAACTACCGTTTTTATTGGAGAAGTTGGCCGTGATCACGCCGCCCGTAGTGACGGTGATCGTGCCCGTGCTGGGAAGAGTCGATCCTTCAAAGACGAGGGTCACATTCGCGTTGTAGGTGCCGCTGCCGGGGGGAGTCACGCTCTCGAGCGTTGTCGTGATCGTCGCCGTCGCCGGAGGGCTCTGTGTTCCAAGTCCCAGTGGATCCGCCTGCCCCGGAATGTCGCTGAACGTCACGTTGATCGAGTACGAGATCGGATACGCCAGCGCGCAAGAGGCAGCGCAAACGAGGAAAACCGCTAAAAGGAAAGTGCGACGAATAGAAACCATAGATGTCTGAGTGCTCCGTTTAAGGTAATTGCAGGTGGACGCCAGAACAGCCCCCGCGCCGAGCATCATCTAAATGTATCAGTGAAGTCGACGTGTTGCGCAGCTTCAACTTCCCAGATTTGTCAGAGCGCCCGACTGGAAAACCATATCGGGCGATTCTTCACCATGACTGCGCCGCCAATCCTTGTACAGCGCGCCGTAGCTGGAGGTAAGGTAATCGCCTTTAGTAAACCCAAGTTCGCCGGCGATCCGGTCGATCCACTCGGGTTCACCCTCGATCTCGAAGAAATTCCCGATCGGAGTTTCGTCGAACGTCACGACGCCCTGCTCACCGTCGCGCTCGAATTCCGTCCGGAATTTCTCATATACGAACTTGCGGTGAAATCCGATCCGCTCCAGAATGATCCCGATGTTTTCTTCGGGAGCGAGATGAACTTCCCGTTCCTCGCGCGATTTGTGAGGGCCCGCCTCGGCGACGCCCTTAAACGTTAGCGTTTGCCGCGGGCCTGCGGTTCGTAGCCGCAAGAGCTTGCCTGCGGAACGAAGCGTCATTTCCTCTGTATCCAGAACCTCGTTATGTTCGAATACGCGCTCACGGCTGGGGTGGAACTGATGGCTGGACAACAACGCGAGCGAGCGCGCCGGGTCGGGCGCTCGCAATTTGATCTCGATTTCACGTCCCTGAGACATCTGCGTCAGTATAATATTCGGTACGCGCCCGTAGCTCAGCCGGATAGAGCAACTGGCTTCGAACCAGTAGGTCGGGTGTTCGAATCACTCCGGGCGCGCCAACTCCGAACGATCGATGCATTACAATTCGGGAGTCATCTAAAGTAGGCTTTTGATAAACGGTGTTTTACATTACGCACAAAAAAAGTCGCTGTAGGGATCGTCGAAAGAAGTACTAAAATTGTCTAGGCGTAACGCCCATAAGCCGTTTATCTTTGTAAGTACGACCAGTGGGCTCGGGTCGCTTGAACGAACTAATTCTCTGGAGGAAAGTAGTGCTAAAACTGGCTTGTCTAACAACTGTGATCGCGATCGGGTGCGTTCCAGCTTTTGCGGGATCGATTAACGATTCCGGCGTTTTGAATATCGCGGGGAGTGTCGAAATCTCTTTCGGTAGTATTGACTTTTATCCAATCGGCGGTGGAAACGGGACCTTCTCGATCTTTGCTCCGGAAACCGGTATTTTCGGCCCGCTGATGGGCTCAACCGGCACGATTAAGGACCTGAACAACTCGACCGAACCGGTCGGAACAACGGTCAATGTGCCTGATTTCATGACGTTTGTAGGGGCACCGAATCTGGAACTGACCCTGACCGAATTACCGGCTGGGACATTCAGTTCATCATCGTGCGGATTGCCGGCAGCGGCCGGGCAAACTTGCACGCCTCCGGGAACCCCGTATGATCTGACGAACCAAACGGCGACCAGTTCGACGGCGTCGTTTACGGTGGATGGGTACTTGACCGACACCAACAATCCTGGAGTGCAGACAGCGTTTACCGGTATCTTTACCACGCAGTTCGAAGACATGAGCTTGCAACAGGTGGTCGCTGCGATCGAGGGCGGTCAAACCGTGGATGCGTCGTATTCGGCAACGTTCACCGCAGTGTCGCCGACCGCAACCCCCGAGCCGGCCAGCATGCTGACGATGCTCTCGGGCGGTCTGCTGCTGATTGGCGTCGGAGCCTTCGGGAAGAAGCTTCGCCGTACAAACAGCTAAGTATTTCCTGGGCTTTTCAAGGTAAATCGAGCGGGATCCGAGGCTGCCAGCTTCCTCGGATCCCGCTCTTTTGTTTGCAGCGTTCTCTCTCAGGTGCGTCAGAGCTCACGGACTGCAAGAATTGCTGTTGGCGTACAAACGGCCGAGTATTTGGGCATTTCCGAGGTTCCTAAATAAGTTTCGGGCGGGATCGGGGGTTGTAAGCCTCCTCGAATCCCGCCCTATCTGTTGGTCGCGTCCCTTTCGGTCCGCGCGCTAGCTCGCGGACCGCGGAGCTTGTTCCTCGCGTACAAGCCGGCTAAGTATTGGGGCTCTAACCGGGGTCCCTGAAGAGGTTGCTAAACAAAGAGGCGGGATCCGGGGCTGCAAGCCTCCTCGAATCCCGCCCTTTTGTTTGTCGCGTCCTGTTTCTCGCGTCCCTTCTCGGGCGCGCCCTTAGCTAGCCGACCGCAGCGCTTGTTCCTCGCAAGGAACGATAATCGGCGCCGACAGAAGGCTATGTCTCACTTCATCGACCAGCTTGGCGTACGCCGGGTTAGGGCTGCGCGAATCGAAGCGAAGCATGTCGATTTCACAGTTATAATCCGGATCGTAATAGCGCGGAAGAGGTTCTCCGAACGCGCGCAACGGAGAACCGCCGATTCGTCGCAGCATCGATGAGGAGCCATGCTTCACGGTGGCGGTGGTGATTCCTAAACAGCCGCCGGCGATTTGGCTCCACGCGAAGGTTCCAAGGGCCATCTTGATCCCTTCCGCAGTTCCCCGCAATTCGCGTTCGAGGACCCATCCGCCGATCTCTACCAGGGAGAAAGAACTGCGTCGGGCTTCGGCTATTTCGCCTTCCACTGCCGTTTTGACGCGGTGTGCCCACTTCTTACAACCCGATGCCGCAGCCGCTCGCCGGACACTCAGCCGCTGAAACGAAACGTTAGCCGGGTGGACATGGTAACGGACGCAGCCCGTGACTCGATCACCGTCAGATACGACCACCAGGTGCCATGCCTTCTCGTCCAGATCGGAGCGGTGCCGCCCAAGCGAATCCAACCCGGTCTTCGGCAGCGCGCCCTCTTCGACCATGATGCGGCCGCGCAGTCTCTGCACCTGATCGAGCAGGATCTGGTGCTTCGATGAGTTCTCCTCAATCGTTCGGAAAGGGCCGGGAATTCTCCCGCCCCTGGGTGCCAACATGACTAACTCCCGGAGTCCGGGCAGGACGCTACGAGAGACGCGCGACATCTGTAATGTGCTCATCAGTACCAAATTCCTGATTTGAAATGGAGAGGCCAGAAGATAAAGTTACTAGAAATACTCTATGACGGCTAATTAGTTTTAAACATCGAAACGGCTGAGAAGTCTCGCCAAAAAGCAATAAATTGGCGTAATTTACAATTGGCGTACAGTTGAGCGCGCGGGTAAGACAAACGAGCCAGGGGCGAGCTGCATCGCCCCGTATCCTACTGAAAAACCGAGCACTTTCATCGGCGGTACGTCGGGCGAAACGGGACGCGGCGAAGGCACCGTATCCCATGTTCGCTGTTTTCAAAGTTGCGTGTGCAAGGTTTCGTATAGGATGAGTTTTTAGTCTGGCCAGTGGCAAGAAATTCTTAGTTGAGATCATTTCAACGACTGTCCCTGGCTGTTGTTCAAAGCTCATTCCAGAAGCCTCGCGACTTATAAATCGGCTGGAGTGATGGTTACTTTAGCCCTCACGATCGTTTTCGTATCTGAACTTGGTTTGTGGAAGCGGAGAGGAATTCTCGGGAGCCGACACCGGCGCGGAGTACATAGCGAAGTTTTCCGCGTGCGCAGATGATCACGCGGAAAACACCTGTACGATAGTGAGTAGCGGCCCCTGACCCTACGGCTGGGAACCGCAAACCAACATGCATTTTCAGCTAAAGGTCGACTACAGCCCGCGCGGCGATCAGCTAACGGCGATCACCGAACTCACGAAGGGATTGGAGGACGGCGAAAAACACCAGGTGCTGCTGGGCGTTACCGGTTCGGGCAAGACCTTCACAATGGCGAAGGTGATCGAACGGATCGGCCGGCCTGCGCTGGTGCTGGCCCATAATAAGACCCTGGCGGCTCAGCTCTATCACGAATTCAAGAGCTTCTTTCCGAATAACGCAGTAGAGTACTTCGTCAGCTACTACGACTACTATCAACCCGAGGCTTATATCGCCTCGAGCGATGTCTATATCGAGAAGGAAGCGACGATCAACGACGAGTTGGATAAGCTCCGGCTTTCAGCCACCCGGTCCTTGTTCGAGCGGCGCGACTGCATCATCGTTTCCAGCGTCAGTTGCATTTACGGCCTGGGATCGCCCGAAGCTTATTACGGCATGCTTCTCATGCTCGAAAAGGGCCAGAAGATCTCGCGCCGCGACATTACTTCAAAGCTGGTCGACATACTTTACGACCGCAATGAAACCGATTTCAAACGCGGCACTTTCCGGGTTCGAGGAGATACGATCGAAGTATTTCCCACCTACGATGACTTTGCCTATCGGATTGAATTGTGGGGGGACGAAGTAGAAAGCCTGTCGCAAATCGATCCGCTGCTCGGCCAGGTGCGACAAACTTATGCGCGCCTTCCTATATATCCGAAAACGCACTATGTGATGGCGGATTCCACCAAGGAAGAAGCCATGGAGTCGATCCGGCAGGAGCTGGAATGGTGGCGGCCGCAGCTGGAAAGCCAGGGCAAAATCATCGAAGCGCAGCGGTTGCAGCAGCGCACAATGTTTGACCTCGAGATGATGCGCGAAATCGGCTACTGCCACGGCATCGAGAACTACTCGCGGCACTTCTCCAAGCGACTGCCCGGCGAAGCGCCTCCCACGCTGTTGGACTATCTGCCGCAGGATTCGGTCATGTTCCTGGACGAGAGCCATCAGACTGTACCGCAGTTGCATGGCATGTATGGCGGCGACCGGTCCCGTAAAGAGATTCTGGTGGGGCACGGATTCCGGCTTCCCAGCGCCCTCGACAACCGGCCCCTTACGTTCGAAGAGTTCGAGCACCGCGTCAACCAGATCATCTATGTATCGGCGACACCCGGGCCTTACGAACTCACCAAATCCTCAGGCGTGGTGATCGAACAGATCATCCGCCCGACCGGACTGGTGGATCCGCCCATCGAGATCCGGCCGGTCAAAGGGCAGGTTGACGATCTGCTGCACGAGATCCGCATTCGTGTTGAGCTGAATCAGCGCGTGCTAGTCACGACCTTGACCAAGCGCATGGCTGAGAACCTCGCAGAATACTATTCCGAAGTGGGCGTGAAGTGCAACTACCTGCATTCGGAAGTGAGCACGCTCGATCGGATGAGGATCCTGCGCGATCTGCGGCGCGGAGAGTTCGACGTGCTCATCGGAATCAACCTGCTGCGCGAAGGCCTCGACCTTCCCGAGGTATCGCTGGTCGCGATTCTGGACGCGGATAAGGAAGGCTTTCTGCGCTCCAGCGGCTCGCTCATCCAGACCATCGGAAGGGCGGCACGCCATCTGGAAGGCCGCGCAATTCTATATGCCAACGTGATGACGGACAGCATGCGACATGCGATCGATGAGACCGGGCGCCGCCGCACCACGCAGCTTGATTACAACGAGCGGAACGGAATCACGCCGCAGTCGATCATCAAACCCATCGATATGAGCCTGATCGCTATCGCGGAAGGCGACTATATTACGGTTCCTATCGAGAAGGAGGAGGACACCGAAGAGATGTCGCCGCGCCAGCGCGAGGAGTTCGTTGTCGAACTGGAAGCGCGCATGCGCGAGGCCGCGCGCAAGTTCGAGTTCGAAAAGGCGGCTCAACTGCGCGACCGCATCAAACTCCTGCGCACCCGGGACATTGCCGGCATTGGGATCCCGGCCTGAAAATGCAGTACGGTCTGATCGGAGCGGGACCTGTCAGCCAATATCTGGTTCGCTGGTTCCCTCATCTGCCGACGGAGTTGGGCCCGGTCGCGGCCAATAACCCGCGGCTCGCGAGCCGGATCGTTAACACTCTGCGCGCGGGGTCGGCGCTGCGGGATGTTAGCGGATTGCAGGATGTGTCAGTCATTTTGATCTGCGCTCCGGGCCCTCATCTGGAGTCCTTGTTGCCGTTCCTCGAGAACGCCGCGCTGGATTGGCGGGGCAAAAAGATCGTCCTCTGCAACTGCGTTTTGTTCAGCCGCCAGTTGGAATTCATCCGCGAGTGCGGCGCGCATGTTGCTTCTCTGCGGCCCATCGCCGGGATGCCCAAGCGGTTGCTGATCGAAGGCGACCGGGAGGCGGTGAAAGCGGCGCGCTACTTCGTTACAGAAATGCGCGCGGTTGCGGTCGAGATTGAACCGGAGTCCACGGCGCTATTCCGCGCGGCGACTACGTTTGCGACGTCGTTATTTACGCCGATGCTCGAAGCCTGTATGCAAGCGGTCCGGGCTGCGGGGATCTCGGGATCGCTGCGTGATCAGGTCGTCGAATCTCTGTTCCAGCAGGGGCTGCGCTCGTATCTTTATTCGGGGAAAAAGAGCTGGACCGGCACCGTCGCGGACGGGAACAAGGATTGGATGATGTGTGAACTGGCTTGCCTTGAAGAGCTTCAGCCGGAGCTTGCGGAACTCTATCGCGCAACTGCCGCGGCCAGCGCCCGGATGTTTAAAAGACCGGGCTCGGTGCCGCCGCCGCCTGAAGCGAATGCTATTGAAAGAGTTTGACGCCGTTTGCCGTGCCGTTTTTGAACCGGGCTTACTGAAGCAGTTGTTCGAGGCTGCCGGCGTCTAGTATACGGACGCTGAGTGCTTCCAGATCTTCGATTCCTTGACTATTCAGGCGCTCCTCCGCCCATTGCGGAATGGAGCCGAACCGCCTCTCGAGTAAACGCCGCAGGACGGTCAGTTCACCTTCAAGTCTGCCTTTGAGTTCGCCTTCCTCCAGACCGCGCCTGTACTCCGGTCCGAGGACTTCGTTATTTAGGATCAGTTCGCGAAAATAGTCCATTCGGTCAATCCCCTCCCGCACAGCTTTTTCCAGCTTACGTAAGCCCGCTAAGATCAACAACTGGCCAATCGCTTGCGCCCGCTTGGTCTCGTCCAGCGTCGCGATCTTACGAAGTATCTCTACAATCGCGCTTCGCTGGTCTCGCAAACGAGTCACGATCGCTAATACATTATCGCCCACGTTGTCGCTCGCCAGCAGCGCTTCACCATCGAGATCACGCAGGTCGATGGCCTCGAAACTAAACGCAAATCGGGGCCCCTCGAGACTAGTTTCCATGCGAAGATCTGCCTCGCCTGCGTAAAGCACGATCTGCCGCGCGAACTTACCGTATACGCGATAGATTCCCAGCGCATACTCGGCCATTCTCTGCGCCATGTCGGCATCGTTGCGAACCTGCAATTCCAGATGTAAGAGGCTGCCGTCGCGGGTTTGTCCCAGTAAATCCAGCCGCGGATTCGTGACTTTCGGCAATTCAATATTAAGCCAAGTTTCGATCGACAGTCCGGTCGCAGTATAAACGGCGCGTCCGGCAGAGTCCCGCAACAGCGTCTTCAACGTGACATCGTAGGTTTGCGCCATCAGGCCACTCTATTGTGCGCCCTGAGGCGTGACAAAATCGAACGAGCGAATGAAAACGGTCCATCTGATTTTTTTCGATGCGGGAGGCGGACATCGCAGCGCAGCCAACGCATTGAAGCAGGTGGCCGCCGAGCAGCATCGTCCCTGGAACGTCGAGCTGCTTAACCTTCAGGAGTTGCTCGACCCGTTGGATTTCTTCCGCAAGTTTACCGGCGTGCGGCTGCAAGACATCTACAACAACTCTCTAAAGCGCGGCTGGACTCGCGGGTCGCGCCAGATCATCCTCACAATGCACGGCATCTTCCGGCTGTATCACCGGCAGCAAGTCAAGCTGTTGGAGGAATACTGGCGAACGCATCCAGCCGACCTTGTGGTTTCCGTAATCCCGCACTTCAACCGCGCTCTGTATCAGGGCTTGGACCGCGCGCTGCCGGGAGTTCCTCTGGTCACGATTTTGACGGATCTGGCCGACTTCCCCCCTCACTTCTGGATTGAGCGGCAGCCTCAATACTTCGTCTGCGGGACCGACAAGGCGGTGAATCAGGCCCGGCGCATGGGTCACCCCGACGAGCGCATCTTCCGGGCTTCGGGAATGATCCTAAACCCTAAGTTCTACAGCTATCAAAAGGTAGATCGCCGGGTGGAGCGGGCGCGACTCGGTCTCGATCCCGATCTTCCGACCGCGTTGGTTCTGTTCGGGGGCCATGGCTCGGCGGACATGCTCGATATCGCGTTGCGCTTGGAAGAGTCGCGCGAGCGCGTGCAGATGATTATGTTGTGCGGGCATAATCGCAAGCTGGCGGAACGCTTGCGGCTGGTCAGCGCGCGCGTCCCATTGCACATCGAGGGGTTCACGCGCGAAGTCCCGTATTTCATGCAGTTGGCTGACTTCTTTATCGGGAAGCCGGGACCGGGAAGCGTCAGCGAAGCCGTCGCGATGGGCCTGCCGATCATCGTCGAACGAAACTCAGCCACCATGCCGCAAGAGCGCTACAACGCGACCTGGATCGATCAGAACCACATCGGCATCGTGCTGTCGAACTTCCGCGAGATTGCGTCAGCCGTCCACGAAATGCTCGACCTAACGAATTTCGCGCGATTCCGGAGCCAAGTCAGCGGCCACCAGAATCGCGCGGTTTTCGAAATACCAGATTTTCTCGAACGGGTGCTTGCGCACGCCGGTGAGCTTAAATGCGAGCGGCCGGCGCGCCTGACGTCGTTGACTTGATTAGCGATTCGAGTTGGTCTTCGGGCATGCTCAGGCTGACGTTGACGGCTGTCCCGTCGGTGCTAACCACCAGGCTCTTCAGCACGGTGGCGATCGCCTCAGGTATATTGGCGCCGTTGCCCTGCGCGGAGATCATCTGGACCGCGAATTTAGCCAGATCGCCAATCGAACTGGCATCCTGAGCATTAGCGGCGATGGCCTGGACACTCACCTGAATGCTTGCTCCGAATTTAACTCCGCCGCTCGTTTGCGTGATGCTCGAAAGCACGGCAGATGGACCGTTCGGTCCCGCCATGCCCGGAATAAACGAAGAGAGAGATCCCGTTGACACCGACCATGCGTCCAGCGTGGTGCTTAGTTGATTGATGCGCGCCATGATTGCCGGGCTGATGGAGTTCGATCCGTTACGCCGATCGAGCGCCGCCTTCACACCCGAGACGTTTCCCGCAACCGCGGTGGTCGCATCGACAAAAGCCAGGGCCTGCGACTTGTTAATCGTCAGCATCGTCGCGCCCGAGTAGGTCGAGACAACCACGTCGCCGTCATTTGCCGCGACCCCGAGGATCTGCGGAATGTTGAACGTGCCTTTAGCGAGGACAACCCCCGGCATCACGTGCATGTTAGTCGTTGCCGGAGCCGCCTGCAGGGTACCCGTGTCCGCAGTGCCAGTCGCTGCGGGGGTGGCAGGCATCGTCGAAGCAATCAGCACTTCGCTCAGGTCGCGCCGCGGATCGAATCCCGTCTCGGTGATGAACTTGTTCAGCGAGTTGCTTTCCGGCATCTGGGTCAGCAGGAACTGCACGAACGGCGACGTCTTCGCTTGCTCGACGTTGATCCCCGCGTAGGTGGTGGCGTCCGGGGGCGCCATGTTGAGTAGCTGCGGATCAGCGGCAAAAACGGTTAAGGAACCGAATGCCAGAAGCGCCGTAAGCAAAGTGGTTTGTCTCATGAAGTACTCCTTCGTCATGGTAACGAACAAACAGCCCGACCGGTTCCAATTATTTCTTGCGGACTAATTCCCGCACCGGCACCTGCTCCACAATACGAATCCCGAACCCTTCCAGAGCCACAATCTTCCGCGGATGGTTGGTTAGTAGACGCACGGAGCGCAACCCGAGATCCGACAATATCTGCGCGCCGATCCCATTTTCGTGCTGTAGCTGCACGTGCGAAGCCGGAATGCCGCCCGCTCCGGCCTCATGCCGCAAGCCCGGCCCGTTCTGATGCAGGTACACCAGGACGCCGCGCCCCGCTTCCGCAATCTGCTGCATCGATCCGCGGATCGTTCCCTGGCAATCGCAAGCCGTCGACCCGAACACGTCGCCATAGACGCAGTGCGAATGCATGCGGACCAGCACCGGAACTTCGTTGTCCGATATGTCCCCCCGAACCAGTGCCACGTGCTTCTCAGGCTCGATATCGCTCGAATACCAGATGGCGCGGAACGGTCCGAACTCCGTCTGAATCGTGCTTTCGGAACAGCGATGGATGTAGCGCTCGTGCTGCATCCGGTAGCGGATCAGGTCGGCCACCGAGGTCATCACCAAATCGTGCTTCTTGCAGAACTCGAGCAGCTGCGGGACGCGCGCCATGGTCCCGTCGTCGTTCATGATTTCGCAGATCACGCCGCCTGGCGTGAGACCCGCAAGCCGGGCGAGATCGACGGCAGCTTCGGTTTGACCGGCGCGAACCAGCACGCCGCCTTCGCGCGCTCGCAGCGGAAACACGTGGCCGGGCCGCGCCAGGTCCGACGCACGCGTGCTGGGGTCGATCGCGATCTGGATGGTCCGCGACCGGTCAGCCGAGGAGATTCCGGTACTGACGCCCTCCTTCGCGTCGATCGATTCCGTGAACGCGGTGCCGAACGTCGACGTGTTGTGGGAAGACATCAGTGGCAAGCGCAGGTAATCGCAGCGGGCGGCGGTGAGCGCGAGACAGATCAGGCCGCGGCCCTGAGTCGCCATGAAGGTGATGGCGTCGGGCGTGATGAACTCGGCTGCGATGGTGAGGTCGCCCTCGTTTTCACGATCTTCATCGTCGACAACGACGATCATGCGGCCCTCCCGAATGGCCGCTACTGCTTCGGGGATGGGGACAAAGGCCATGCGAGTGGAGAAGCTTTCGCTTTGTTTTCAGTGTACTGCCATTGGGGTGCGAGTAGGCCTGGCTCAGGTTCCAGCTTTGCAGGCTCGACAAAACCGTACGCACTCGGTAGCCTTTGATGGTGAAGGTGCGGGACGCAATCAGGTATGTCCATCCTTTGAAACCAGGCAAGGTCACAATTGCAGGGCACCCTTCCAACGAAGTAGCGGCGGGTACGGTAAAATCCATTCTCAAACAGGCAGGTATCAAGTGATTGAATACGCAGTGGTGTTTGAAAAAACGAGCACGGGTTACAGCGCCTACATCCCGGATCTCCCTGGGTGCGTCGCGGCCGGGGACTCTTTAGAGGACACAAAGCAGCTGATTCACGAGGCGATGGAGATTCACCTCGCCTCGATGCGCGAAGATGGCGACCCTATCCCGGAGCCGTCAATCGTGGAGTTCGTGAAGGCGTCATAAGTACATGCGGCGTTAGACAAAGAGGGTAGTCTCGCCGCAATCGAACGCTGAACCTCGAACGATCCGCCGCCACGGCTTCGCCTCTCTTTATTCCCCCGTAACCACGTCCGCCGCTACACGTCTGTGACAAAATAAGGCAGCCGATGACGTTGTTTGAGCCATTTTCGCGGCTGACGCTCTCGTCAGTCATCGACATTCTGGCGGTTGCCTTTGTCATCTATCAATTCCTGGCGATCGTCCGGGGAACGCGCGCCGCGCACGTGCTGGCAGGCATCGTCACCGTTATCGCGGTTTATATCGTATCCGGCTGGGCCGGCCTCGAAACACTTCGCTCCCTGCTCGCCTACCTGATTCCGTACTCTGCCATCGCCGCAGTCGTCTTGTTCCAGACCGAAATCCGGCGAACACTGGCGCGTATTGGCCGCAAGAACTGGTTCGCGCGCGGATTCCGCCGACCGGAATCGACCGACGAAGTCCTACTCGCGCTATCGCTCCTTTCCGAGCAAAGGGCCGGCGCGCTGATCGTGCTTGAGAAAGATACCGGACTGCGCACGTTCATCGAAAGCGGCGTGCGCCTGGATGCCGAGATCTCGCGCGACTTGCTGCTCTCCATCTTCTATCCAGGTGGAGCGCTGCACGACGGCGCCGTCATCATCCAGAAGGAGAAGATCAGCGCCGCCGCGTGCTTTCTGCCGTTGAGCACCAATCCCACGATTTCCTCGAAGTTCGGCACACGCCACCGCGCCGCCATTGGGATCACCGAAGAGACCGACTGCATGTCGCTGATCGTCAGCGAGGAAACAGGGGCCATTTCGGTTGCGGTGCTGGGCGAACTCGAATACAACCTGACCGTGCAGCAAGTCGATGAGCGCATCCACAAGCACTTCGGGTCGGGCCGGTACAGCGCAACCGCCGGCGGCGCGCTCGTTCCGTCTCCGGAAGAAATTGCCCCCCAAGAAGTCGCCGCAGAAGAAGTGAATGAGGATGCTAAGGCTGCCCGCACATGAGGAAGCAAGTCGGTTTGGGCCGGCGGATCTGGACGAAGTGGATTCTTGCGAACTGGCCCTGGAAGCTGCTTTCGTTGCTGGCAGCGACGGTGCTGTGGGTCGCGGTCGCGAGCGAACCCGAGATGGCCACCGTCCTCCGCGTCCCCGTGCAGTTCAAGAACACGCCGAGTACGCTTGAGATCAGTTCGGACATTCAGAGCAGTGTGCGGCTGGAACTGAGGGGAGCCAGCGGCCGTCTTCGCCAGTGGAGCGCCGCACCCACGCCGGTGGTTCTCGATTTCTCCAAGGTCACCACTCCCGGTGAGCGCACGTTCAATATCGACGCGGGCGAGATCCATCTTCCCCGCGGTGTTCAGTTGCTCACGGCGGTGCCTGCGGAGCTTCGGTTCGTTTTCGAAAATCGCGAGCAGCGCGCTGTTCCCGTGCAGATCGAGTACGAGGGAAAACCGCCCAACGGTGCGCGGGTTGTCAAGGTCATCCCTGATCCACCCAACTTGGCGATCACCGGCCCCGCGAGCCGGGTAAATCTGGTCCAGTCCGTCACCACCGATCCAATTGACCTCTCCAACGCGCGCAATGGGCAGGTTTTCACCACCGCGCCGTTCATTAAAGAACCGTTCGTGCGTTTCGTTCACTTTGAGAACGTCCGGGTTAAGGTCATACTCGGTAGTTGACAATGGCACGACAGTTATTCGGAACGGACGGCGTCCGCGGTGTTGCGGGCGAGCCGCCGCTTGATCGCGCAACAGTTTCGGCGCTTGGCAGCGCGCTCGGAAAAGATCTGCAGGAGCACGGCCGCGATGGGGCGAAACCTGTCGTCTTAATTGGAATGGACACCCGTGAGTCGGGTCTTTGGATCGCAGAAGCGGTCGCGGGCGGCCTCCGGGAGCAGGGTGTCGACGCGCGTTTCGCCGGCGTGATTACCACTCCGGGTGTTGCTTACCTGACGCGGACGGGCGGGTTTGCGGCCGGCGTCATGATTTCCGCATCGCATAATCCGTATCAGGACAACGGCATCAAAGTCTTCGCCTCGACCGGCTATAAACTTCCGGACGACGAAGAACTGGAGATCGAGCAGGAGATCTTCCGGATACTGCCCGCTCATCCGGTCGCATCGCAGCCGCTGCAGGCTGACGCCGAGCTTGCTCCGAAGTACGCGGATTTTCTGTTGTCCACATTACCGATGCCGCTCGATGGATTGCATCTGGTGATTGATTGCGGCAACGGCGCGGCATCGGAGCTTGCACCGGAGATCTTCAGGCGCGCCGGAGCGCGGGTCACGCCCATTCACAACCAGCCGAACGGCCGCAACATCAATCTGGATTGCGGCGCGTTGCATGTCGAGTCTCTGGCCCATGCGGTCGAGCGCGAACAAGCCGATGCCGGGATCGCCTTCGACGGTGACGCCGATCGCGCAATTCTGATCTCGCGTGCCGGCCGCGTGATTAACGGCGATGCGGTGTTGCTCATCATGGCGCGCGCGATGCAACGCGACGGTGGGATGAGCGGCAATACGGTCGTATCTACCGTGATGTCGAACCTGGGACTTGAAGTCGCGCTGGGGCGCAACGGCCTGTCGATGGTGCGGACCCCGGTGGGCGATAAGTATGTTCTCGAAGAGATGCTGCGGATCGGGGCGAGCCTTGGTGGCGAACAGTCCGGCCACGTGATCTTCCGCGCGTTTTCAACTACCGGCGACGGAATGTTGACCGCGCTCCATGTGCTTGGCGCGGCACAGAAGCAGCGGAAGACCATCGACGAACTGATCAGCGATCTTGAAATCTATCCGCAGAAGCTGGTGAATGTCCGCGTGCGACAGCGTCGCAATCTGGACGAAATGCCGGCCGTTCAGGACGAGGTTCGGGCTGCGGAGAAGGCGATGAACGGCGATGGACGCATTGTCGTGCGATTCTCCGGTACCGAGCCGCTGGCGCGCGTGATGGTGGAAGGACGCGATGCGGAACTGGTCGAGCATTTCTCGCATAGCATCGCGGACGTGATCGAGAAAGAACTAGCCTAATTACGTCGGATGCCGCTTCGGCTTTTCTACTCCGATCTCTACACCATCCCTCTACCGCCCGGCCATAAGTTCCCGATGGCGAAGTATCGGGCGCTGCGGGAGGCGTTGAGCGGCGATCCGCGCTTTGAGTTTCAGCCGTCGCCGCTGGCTTCTCCGCAGGAGATCGAACTCGCGCACGATCCTTCTTACGTCAGCCGTTTTTTGGAAGGACGACTGACGACGGCTGAGATACGGCGCATCGGATTTCCATGGTCGGAAGCGCTGGTGAAACGGACGTTGGCCTCTGCCGGAGGGACGCTCGCCGCAACGCGCCGGGCGTGGGAGTTCGGCTGCAGCGGCGCTCTCGCCGGAGGAACGCATCATGCGTTCTATGCCGAGGGATCGGGCTTCTGCGTGTTCAACGATATCGCGATCGGCATTCTCGCGTTGCGCGAAGCCGGCAAGATTCAGCGCGCAGCGGTTGTCGACTTGGATGTTCATCAAGGCGACGGAACCGCTGCGATCTTCAGCGACGATCCCGACGTCTTCACGTTCTCGATGCATGGCGAGCGGAATTTTCCTTTACGCAAGCAGAGATCGCGCCGCGACGTCCCGTTGATCGATGGCATGGGCGACGATGAGTATCTACGTGTTCTGGAGCAGGAGCTTCCGGCGGTCTTCGCGTTCGAACCTGAAGTGATCTTCTTCCAGGCGGGTGTCGATGTACTGCAGACTGACCGGTTAGGACGCCTAGCATTGACCCACGCCGGTGTGCGGGCACGGGACGCGATGGTTCTGCAGGCTTGTTTCGATCGACGCATTCCGGTTGTAATTACGATCGGCGGCGGGTATTCCGATCCAATTGAACCTACGATTGAGGGGCACGCCTCGACGTTCCGAACTGCAGCGACAATCCTTGATGCAATCGATTGAGTTACTCTCGGTCAAATACCAAAACGTTCGGCTTACTTTGACCGGCGGGGTGCACGGTTATGGTCAAACTCTTGAGATCGGGAGAAAGCTCGATTCGCTGAGTGTCGTTGATTCTGCCCTTGATCTTATCCGTCAGTTCCACAGTGCGCTCGTTCACTCGCTGTCCAGACGATACCGAGCCCGCAGGCACGTATTTCCCTTCACGCGGATACTCTTTGCCGTCGAAGATTATGCCTTTCGTCGGCCCACCACCGGGATAGATAAAGGAAAGACCGCCGCCTTCTGAGGCTTGGATCTGAAGCTCGAAAGAGGAATCTACCGTGTCGCCCTGACTTTCCCAGGAGCCTGCGAAACCTGACTGCCCCGCCGTCCGAAGGTAGACATAGTTTACGGTTTCTTTTGAGCCGTCGGCGTGGTAGGACGTGAAGGTGTCGGTTAGCGTTTTGCCGTCTTCCGAAAGCTTCCACATCCCCGTCAGTTGCGTTTTGCCGTCTTTCTTGCGGACAACTTTCCAATTGGTAGGCCCCGCGATCGTGACAGCTAAGGTAGTTCCGAAAAGAGCGGGCTGGTCCGTCCCATCGGCGACAATTGGCTCGAGATCACCGTTGTTGAAGATGAGCGTGTATCTGTTCGGGCCGGCCTCTGCGACTCGCATCAGGTCGGTAATCTTGCTCTTGGATGCGTCTAGCTTCCAATGACCTATCAGAGGATCGTCAGCTGCCCACAAGGCACCGATAGCAAAACTCACAACCAGCACTAACTGAAAACCACGCTTCAACATAAGTCCTCCTAACCAGGCACGCCGATAACCTATCCCAATTGGGTTGAGCGCAGTAGAGAGGTGACGGAGCCGATCCTGCAACCATTGCATCCACGGGACTTAGCTTGATTGCGGTTCACTGCTTAGTCAAACGAACTACGCGGGGGTGTCCGCATGCGAACAGTGCAGTCTCGAAAACGGGAAATCACTCGATTCGCTTAATACTGGCGTTCGCCGCCGGGCCACAAATCTCGCGCGGAGTTTATGTTATCAGCGGTCGGACGTGCATCATCCAACACACCTCGCTACGATTAAGGTCACATCATCGTACTGTTCAATCGAACTAAAAGCTTCGATGTCACTAATAACTGCGTGGCTCAATGCCTCGGGCTCGTCACCGGCGTGCCGTCGTATCGCCGCAATCAGGCGATCTTCTCCGAACTCCTCTTCCGCATCGTTCAGCGATTCAGTAACGCCGTCGGTATAGAGCACGAGAGTATCGCCCGGTTGTAAGTGACATTCGCCGATCTCACAGTCCCACTCACTAAAGAGGCCAAGCACCGTACCCGTCGAGTGTAAACGCTCGACCTCATCATCTGCGCTCCGGAAAAGAAGTCCGCTAAGATGTCCGCAGTTGACGTAGCGCATGGATTGGGTACGGTCATCGTATTCAGCAAAGAAGAGCGTCGCATACGCGCTATCCACAGTGTTTTCATAAAAGAGCCGGTTGACTAACTGCAGCAGGTGGCGCGGTTGGCTCCACGCAATCGCGCACTGGCCGCGCAGGTTGGCCTGCAAGTTAGCCATAAGTAGCGCGCCGGCGATCCCTTTTCCAGCGATGTCCCCAATAACTAATCCAATACGATCCTCACCCAGATTCAGGAAATCGTAGTAGTCTCCGCCCACCTGACGCGCTTGTTTGCAGATACCAAAGTAGTCGAGCGTTTTGGATACGGGACGGATTTGCGGGAAGAGCCTCGCCTGCACCTGCTTAGCGATTTCTAACTCCTGCATCGCGCGGCGTTCGGCTTCGAGCCTCGCCGCCGCGGCACGCCGTTGTTTCTCGATCTCCCGAGTGAACCCATCGAAACTAACTAATGAGAACTCGTTTCCGTCTTCATCCGCGAAGATGGTGAAAGTTCCGCCCCAACTGCTACCGCGAGGCGGATGCTGGAAGGGAACGCCGCGTTCCGACCAGACACCCCATGTCGCCGCAACATCTTCCGTGACAAACATGATTCCTTTAGAACGCCCGATCCGTTCGTACTCTTCCGTATTCGCTTTCGGGGCGACCAGCACCAGCAAAGTGAAGCCGTCGGGCGGCGAGATTCCTACCCACCGCGATTCGTTTTCAAGCTGGACATCGAAGGCCAAGGTGAATCCGAGTTGGTCTACGTAGAAGCGGGCGCTGCGATCCTGATCGCGAACGAACACCGTGACCGACTGCACCCGGAGATGCGGCTGCCTGGAATCGCTCGCGTCAGGCTGATTTGCCATTCAAGGTAATGCTAACCCGGTTCCACACGCGATAGCCCGTAGAAAAATTTGGGCTGGAGCTCTTGCCAAAAGATATATCTTGCGCTATATCTTAAATATGTTTGAACACATTTTTAGAACGCACGATGATTGCGGCAGACGCGGGGAACGTGGCTTTGCCAGGCGCGGAGAGTTTGGCGGCGAGGGCCGCGGCGAATTTGGGCACGGTTTCGGACGGCACGGCCGCCATCGCGGCGGATTTGGACCCCGCGAGCGCCTGTTCGATGCCGGCGACATCAAGCTGGTTGTCCTGAAGCTACTCTCGGAACAGCCGAGTTATGGCTATCAGCTGATTAAGACGATGGAAGAACGCCTTTCGGGCGGCTACTCGCCGAGCGCGGGCGTTATCTATCCAACTTTGACGATGCTGGAAGAAGAGGGACTAACAACCGCGTCCTTTAGAGAACAACAAGAAGGTGTACTCCGTGACACCCGAAGGTTTGGAATACCTAAAGGCTAACGGCGCGCGGATCGAAGAACTATTCGCGCGTTTGGAGGAGGCTGGGAAGGGTTTCGAGCGTGTCCGGTCGCCGGAACTGATGAAGGCGTTTCACAACTTGCAGAGTGCGATCCGGGCTCGTATGACCCGAGGCGACCTCAAGTCCGAGAAGGTGAGTAAGATCGCCGATGCGATCAACGCGGCCGCCAAAGCGATCGATGCGCTGTAAACGGTCACTTAGATATAAGACATCCATCCACCGGGTTTCCGCGCCTTTTCCTCGGCATACTTCCGGCAAACGAAGTAAAGCCCGAAGACAATCAGCGCTGTCACGAGATACAACAACCCGAGGCTCCACATGTACCCCGCCGGTAACTCGCCCGGACTAACTGGGTGATTCGTAAACAACCAAGGTGTGGCCGCGGGTGTGCGTACCAGCGAAATCGCCACCGCGGTCGCATGGATCAACGGTATATGGATCAGGTAGTAGAACAGCGGCACACGTCCGAACACGGCAAGCCATTGCGCGACTCTTCCCCGCACCTTTTCAAGTAAAGGTAAGGCGGCGATCGTCGGGCCAATCGTCATGAGTAGAAAGAGTAAAGAAGCCGGGTACTTTGTCGTACTAAGGAATAAGATCCACGAAGGTACCCGCGCGTTCGGTGTCCAGGGACGATCTCCATAGATGTTGAAGTACCGCAACACCAGAAATGCGGCAACCGCACCGAGGCCGATCGCATAGCAAATCCGATCCCGGCGCGGAGCCGGCATCCGCAGGACCGCGCCAAATGCGAACCCGGCGCACATAACGCCGATCCACGGAATCAGCGAATAGAGAACAAAGACGTTCGGATGAGCTTCGCCACCAACAGCGAACGCTCCGCCGAAGTAAAGAATTCGCCAGAGACCACCAAGCGGCCCGTCCAATAAGGCTTCCGCTGAGTTGCCAACCAGCGACGCGACGGCGTTATGCCCCGCGATGATGAGCATCCCAAACACCGCGTTTACCCAAACCGGAAGGCGGCTGAATAGCGCCATGGCGATCATGCACCATCCCAGCATCCAGATCACGCCCGCGAGCAAGTAATGAGCGAAGTCGAGATTGAAGGTCCAGGCCAGGCGCAGATACGTGAGTTCGAGTAAGATCGAGCCACGCTCCACGCACGAGAAGCCGGCGGGATTGCGATCTCGAATCGCCGCGTCCTCGCAGGAAAATCGACACCCCGGCCAGGAACACGAAGTCGGGTGCGCAGAAGTTCGTGACCCATCGCGTCAGAAACAGAGCAGCCGTCGGGCCGCCGGGAGGGATCCCGGAGTAAACGCGCACGTGGTCGATGGCCATAAGCACCATCACAATTCCTCGGGCGATATCGATGGAGCGAACGCGCATATCGGGTTTCAGACGTGGCTCGGCGGCTGTTGTCACCATCGAGACCAAACTTCACCGCGCATAGAGATCGATCACCCGCTCAATTCCCCGGCGGCACACTGCGCAAAACCCTCGCTTCACGGCGCGCGTGAACATGATGCAGTTCGCCTCGGGGCGGTAGTATCCGGACGGGTAATAATCGGCGCCCTCAAACGCGCCGACCGCGTGTCCATAAGGTCCGCCATCCAGTAGAGGCAGCACCGTGCGCGCTTCCTCAGCGAACAACGCGTCCATCTGCGCTTCGTCGGCGTGCGCTCCGCGAATGGTCCGCCGCCGCTTCTGAATATCCTTCTCCGCGGCCTCGTATTCCGCCTTAGGCCATGGCGTGGGCAGCGGTGTCCCGGGCGTAATCAGATCGCTCCACTTGGCGGCGTGCGGGTCCACCGTCGCGTTCGGTTCCCACGGCTCCGGATGGTCCGCGGTTTTCCCATACGCCACGTCGGACGTGTAGTATTCGTCCGCCAGCCCCGCGAAATGATGTCCGAATTCATGCACGAAGACGTAGCCGCTTTGCTCGTTGTCGGCGGCCACCGTTGCGAACAGGTTGAAGATCCCGCCACCGCCGTACTTGCGCGAGTTCATGATGATCTCGATGAACTCGTAAGGTGCGGCAGCCGCGATGTCGCGCAGCCGTTTATTGTCGAACGCGAGTGCATAGCGCTCGATACCGAACGCGTCGTAGCGGGTGCGTAGAGGCGATCGCCGCCAGATGCCGTCCGATGGAATCGACACGCCACTCTCCTCGGCCGGAGTATCGATGGCCCACACGTTGAACGAGGAACGACGCTCCTTATAAGGTGACTGCGTGAACAGCATGTCCGCGAATCGCGTTGCGTCGCGATGCCACTTCGCCATCTCCGCGTGCGAGTAACCATCGCCGAGCAGAAGCAGATCCACCTTATCCGCCGGCTCGCCGTTATGAATCACCGGCCAAACGCGATACTGCTTCGAAGGCGCGCTCCTATTCACGATGGCGCTCTCTGGTTCAACAGTCGCGGACCACAAATCAACGAACTGATTCTGCACGTTGCGCTTCTGGATCGTCAACACGACTGCGCTAACCGGGTCAGGGAAACGAACCGATTCCGAGTACGTTCGCCGCGTCTGTTTCGCCTCATCCGTCGTCTGCCATTCCGCGAAGATGCTGGAATACCCGCGCGAGTACAGCAACTTGTGATCCTTCGCATCCCGCACCTCGAAGCGATAGTTCCCAAGGTTCGTGTCATCGATAGCGCGATCCAAACGCCCCGGCCACGGACCTTCGATCAAAACCTCGTCTAACGCGAAATCCTCAGACGATGTAGTCCCCGTGTGATACAGATCGACCCTCATGGTCCGGGGGACCGAAGCCGCCGACGCACAAGTCGCCACAAGGAGAAACCAAGTCACTCGCATGATCCATCGTTGCGCACGTGTTACCTTGACTGAGGCATGTCCGTTCAGATCCTCATTCAGGGGAAACTGCTCGGCGTGGACGAATTCCTGACCTCCGATCCGGGCGCAACCGATGCTGCGGTGGCGGCCCGATCTCTCTGGGTCTCTTTGGTCTGTGAAGTGGTCCCGCGCGCGCTCCTCGCCGAGCTTGAGCTGGCCCGAGTCCTACTCGGGTCGAGCGGCGGAGGCCAGTTCCTTCTGGTCCTGCCCGACGTTGTGCGCGAGCCCGCCGAAGCGTTCCTCAAGCAATCCGCGGCGCAGATCGCGCAAGCATCTGGCAACACACTCCGTCTACTCTGGGCCACTACCGAAAATCTCGGCGACTGGACCGTCGTCCGCAAACGCCTTCAGGACGAACTGAAGCGCAAGGAATCCACGCCGTTAGCTGAGACGCGATCGTTCGTTCCGTTCGAAGCACAAACGAGCGCCTCCGAAGCGATATTCAACGATGAGTTCGCGCGGGCGTTAGAGACGACGAACAGCATCGGATGGTCGCCCGATCTTCCCGCAGTAATCACCGTCGAAGATGCCAAACGCAGCTGGCCCGTCTCGGCGAACCTTTCGATGGACGGCCTCACGCTAGCCCGCCACACTGCACTGGCAGATGAGAAGGACGGCAAAGAAGGCCAAGCGGCGACCACGAAGCAGCTAGCCGCCCGCGCAACTGGATATCCCGCATGGGGCGTACTCCGCGGCGATGTTGACCTGTTCGGACTGCGCCTGCGCCGCTTGCAATCGATCGAAGAGCACGTCCAGTTGACGATGCTCTACAAGCACTTCTTCGCCGGTGAAGTTCACGCCATCTGTTTGGGCGGCGAATTCTGGCAGCGCATCACCATCCTCCACGCTGGTGGTGAAGACTTCGCGGTATACGGTGCATGGGACGCGCTTGTCCTCTTCGCCGGCGAGATGGAGCGCACGTTCCACCGCTTCGCGAGCGAGAACCTGACCGAATTTCCGGGCGCCGAAGGCAAGACAATTACGATGGCGATCGCGCTGGCCAACGAAGGCGACTCCCTGGCGCAAGTGCTGGCCCAGGCGGACCGCAACCTATCGTTAGCGAAGGCCGCGGACAAGGATTGCATCTATCTGTTTGACCGCGTGGTTGAATGGAATCAGTTAGCGGATGCGGCCGATCTGAAAGAGGCAGTAACGCGCGTGACGGAAGAGTTCCGCGCTGCAGGCCGGCAATTCCTTTCGGACCTCACGCGCCTTTACAACAAAGCGTCGTCAGCCGCCGGAACACAGGTCGATCATGAGAAGCTCCTCCGCCGCGCCTATCGTTTTCAGCGCCGTTATAATCGCGCGGCGTACTCGAAGCGCGAAAAGGAATTTCAGAAACTCCGTTTGCATTTGATTAACGAAATCGTGGGACGCAACATTCGGCCGGCAGCCGGGAAGCAGCTTCGTTTGCGACCGGCCGGCGTGGTCGCGCTCGAATGGGCGCGGCGTTCTAAAGAGGTCTAAATGGCAGAAGAACAGGCAGCAACTAAACCGCAGCAAGGCAATCGACCGCCGCGGGAAGGCCGTGGAAGTGGTGGTGGGGAAGGACGCGGCGCAAGTGGCGGCGGACCCAATCGCGGCGGTGGATCGCGCGAAGGCGGGGGGCGCCCCGGTGGCGATCGTGGCCCCGGGGGTGATCGAGGCGGCAAGCCCGGTGAAGGCCGTCCCGGCGGCGGTGGAGGTGGCGACCGCCGCTTCGACACGCCCGAAATCGACTTCGACAAACTGATGGCCGATAGCCTTTACCTGGACAATCAGGCCCACGCCATCGTCAGCCGGATCCGCGATATGGATTCGGCCACTCGCACCCAACTGCGCCGCTTGTATAGCGCAGTCCGCCGCGCCGTCCGCGCTCCGGAAGCCGAACGTCAGCACGAATTCGTCATGCTCCGCGCCCGGCTCGCTTACACCATTGCCCGGCACTCGCTCCGCAGCCTGGATCAGATTGAACGCCTGCTCCTCCAAGTCACCCGTAAGAACGAACTCCGCGGCTATGAGCGATTCCGCGATTTCTTCGAAGCCATAGTCGCCTACAACGAATAGACACACATGAGCGCGCATACCGCACAAACCGAATTAAAGCTTCTTGGCAAGTTGATTCTCGAAGGCACGCTGCACTGCGAAACCGGCCTCCACGTCGGCGCGGGCAAAGGTTCGCTCGAGATTGGCGGCGCCGATAATCCTGTCGTGAAAGACGCGTTCGGCCGCCCGTACATTCCCGGCAGTTCGCTTCGCGGTCGCATTCGAGCGCTGCTGGAGCAGGCCACCGGCATGGCCGTTCCCGCTGAACTCGTCTACGTTTCGCGCCGCAAGGGACAGGAAGTTCGCATCCATCAGAGCGATCGCCCGGACGATGAAATTTGCCTGCTGTTCGGCCGCACGCCGGGCCGCATGGATCGCGTGTCCGGCGAAGCGCTGGAAGGCGGTCAGGCCAGCCCCGCGCGCCTCGCCGTGTTCGACGCGCCGCTTGACCTCGACAGCATCACGCCGCAGATGCGTGAAAATCTGGACGACGAGCTGACCGAAGTGAAGAGCGAAAACGCGATCGATCGCATCACGTCGCAAGCCAACGCGCGCACCTTCGAACGCGTTCCCGCAGGCGCCCGATTCCGCACCCGCTTCGTCGTGGATGTGCTTTGCGAAGAAGACGCCCCGCTATTGAATCTGCTCGTTCAAGGTCTGCGTCTTCTCGAAGATGATGCCCTGGGCGGTGGTGGATCGCGCGGCAGTGGACGCGTCCGCTTCAGTGACCTCAAGCTCAACTGGCGCAGTAAAGACTATTACTCGACTGGCAAGGCGGAGTCGGAAGTCGCCGCCGGTGCTGACGTCGGCGCGTTTCAGTCGGCGGTCAACGAGAAGGGAAACGCCTTCCTGACGGCGTAGAGACCTTCGCAAAATGGCCATGTCTCGTCAGGGCATGCTGGTGAAACTGCGGCCCTCGCGGCCGTGGCGGATCGGCCCGCCTTCCGGAGAGCGCGATCGCGTCGACCTGATCTATCACAGCGACACGCTCTACTCCGCTATCACGCACTCGATGCGCCTGCTCGGCCGTCTCGAGTATTGGCTCGAAACGACGGCGCGCGCCGAAGGCAGTTCGCCGATCCGGTTCACCTCGATGTATCCGTATTTCGGAGACACGCTCTATTGCACGCCGCCGCGCCACATCTGGCCGCCCGCGCCATCGGTTCGTGTCCCGTATTCCGGCGCGCGCTTTGTTCCGATGTCGCTCGTCGAATCTATTTTCGCGGGCAAGCCGCTGCAAGATGATCGATGGAACGTCGACGGCGCAAGCCAGTGCCTGGTGCCCTCCGGCAAGTCCGGTCCGTTCCGCGTCACGGTGCGCCGCTCTGCCGCAGTCGATCGCTGGACCGGCGCGTCGCAGCCGCATGAAACCGCGTGCATCGAGTTTGGTCCGAAGTCAGGCCTCTGGTTTGCCGTGGCATTCGATGATGCCTTCACCCGTGATCAATGGAGCGATTCCCTGCGCGGAGCGATCCGATTGCTAGCCGACTCCGGCTTCGGCGGCGAACGTTCCCGCGGTTGGGGACGCGCCCACACGCCCGAGTTCCGCGACGGCGTGCTTCCACAAATGATCTACAAAGGTGCGGCCGGTACGTCGACGGTCAACTGGCTGCTCTCGCTCGTTGTCCCCGCCCAGGGCGACGATGTTGAATGGGATCGCGGCAGTTATCACGCGACTGTTCGGGGCGGACACATCGACAGCAGTTCCGGTAGCGGTGCGGCCAAAAAGCTGCTAACCATGGTCGCGGAGGGTTCCGTGCTTTTCGCAAACACACTTGAAGGTAGTGCCCCGGACGTTGCGCCGGATGGATTTGCTCACCCCGTCTATCGTGCGGGCTGGGCGTTCTCGCTCGCAGTTCCGGCAGAAGTGCCTCGCCAGGTGGAGACTGTCACTCCTGCGCCGATGGATGCCGCGGACGCGAAGGAGGAAGCCGCGCAAGAGGAATTAACGGACGAGATCGGCATTCCCGATGACGTCGAAGAAGAGCGTAGCGACATCTCGCATCTCGACTTAGACGCGCCCGTTGGTATGGACTACGCGACGGAAACAGAAGAGCTGCCGCGCGAAATTCCGACCACGGACGAAGATCTCGAGCGGCTCGAAATGGACGACAACGGCGGTCCGGATGACGACGTTGCGCCGCCGATGCACGACCCCGGTCCGATGGAGCCGCCCTTCAGCGAACCGAGCGACATCAGCCCCTTCGACCCGGATGGCGTCCCCGGCGAGGACGATGATGAAGACGGCGAAGGCGAGCAGCCGCCCGGACCGAATCCGGACGAGAAGGATCCCGTCGAGTGAACTATCGCGTCACCTGCGTGACTCCGTTGTTAGTCGGTGGTGGCCAGCGTCTGGCCGCCATCGACTACATGGTTTGGAAGGATCAGGTCAACGTACTCGACCAGACTCGCATTTTCAAACTGCTTAGCCGGGGTCCGCGCCTCGAAGGCTATCTAACGCAGTTGCGCAAGGCAACGAAGCTGGATTTCGCCTCGTGGGGAGGCTTTGCGCAGAACTATGCCGGACGCCGCATTCCTTTCGAGCACGCCTCGATGTCGAAGCATCTGGATCGCGCGCAAGGGGATTCGCTCAACATCCCGCTGTTCGCCGCTGGCACAAGCGGCCCGTTCCTGCCCGCGACTTCCGTCAAAGGCGCACTCCGCACGGCGCTGTTGCACTCGCGTTGGAAAGACTCGGTTACTCCCGAACTTGTAGGCAAGCGCCGCCCGGGACTTGCTGCTGAAGATCAGCTACTCGGCCCCAGCAGCACGAATCGGATGCGATGGGCTGGCCTGTCGGACTCCCGCACCGTTGGCTACGACGCGTTTAAGGTCTACATGATCCGCGTGTCGACGCTGCAATCGCGCCAGCCCGGGCAATACGCGCTCGGATGGAAGCCGAACCCGATCTTTGCCGAGATGGCGCAACCCGGCACCAGCTTCACCGGCACCTGGAACGAGCACCAGTTTCTGAATAGTCCTGAAGTCCGACGCGAGTTGCGATGGTCACAGCCGATGGACCGCACGCATCTTTTCACTGCCGCCAATGAGTACGCGCGGAAGGTGCTCGATCTTCATGCACGGTATGCGTCGATCCCTGGACTGGAGAAATTGAACGGCCAGATCCAGCAACTGGAAGCGCGTCTCGCGGAAGCGGCGGGGCGGGGAACTTGTCTGTTACCGATTGGTTGGGGCGGAGGCTACTTAGGCAAGAGCGCCTTACTTGATACTGCGACGGAAGGTGCTCGCGCAATTCTCGGCGCCGTGCCTACCTATGAGAAGGCCGTCAAGAGCGGGCTGCCGTTTCCTAAGACGCGACATATTGTTTTCGAGCAGGATCAACCGGCGAACTTGCCGGGTTGGGTGGAGTTGGCAGTGGATAGCGTCTGATCGGCCGCTCAAGATACATAGGAATACAACACGCGATCGTTTCTTTCCTTCGCTGTACTTGTAGCAATTCCGCGCTTATTGACGAGCGTTATTTGACAGCCGTGCTGCGAACAGCGATGCCACCGAAGACAGAATTGACAATACTCTCAAATTGTTGCTCGCCCCGCAGCGCGGAAAAAGCCGTGTTCGTTCCTACGCTCACCAGGGAGGGTTCACGCTTGTTGAGCGACTTTCCTAGAAATTCCAACGCCTCGCTTTTCTTGTTGTCGAGTGCGCTTGCTTCGGCCACCAGATAAGCAGAGACGCTGCCTTCCCGGTAGAGTGCTTCTTGCGTCTTCAGCATCCCCGCCACTCCGCTCACGGCGTATGCCTTCGCTTCCTCGTCCGTCACCCGAAGAGCCGTCCGGTCATTCAATAAAAGCGCGAGAGATCGGCACTCCTCGAAGTAGTCCCCGTAATCCCGGTCGCGAAGAAACCCCTCTGCTAAATACCGATACGTCGACGGAAACGTCGGCTCCTCCGCTTGAATTTGCCTTAGAAGCGCGAATGCTTCGTCCTGTCTCCCCCAGCTCAGGAGTATCAATCCCTTGTCCGCGAGAATCGCGTTTGAAGCCGGATCTCGCCTCCGTGCCTCTTCGATCTCCTCGTACGCTTCGCTCGCGCGCCCTAGACTCATCAGCATCGTCGCCAGCCAGTGGTGTGCCGGAACGTAATGGGGATCCAGGGTAGTGGCGCGGCGGAACTCGCTCTCGGCCCGTCGAAAGTTCCATTGCCCGTAGGCCAGAGCAAACCCCAACGAGGCATGCGCCTCGGCCGAAGAGTCATCCAGCTGCACGGCGCGTCGGGCCGAATCCAGCGCGGGTGGGTACGCCTCCGACGCGGGAATCGACGAGAACTCAGGTAGTAAGTTGTAGGAGTCCGCCAAACCTACGTAAGCCTTGGCATACTGCGGGTCGCGCACCACCGCTTGCGTGAAATATCCGATCGCTTTTGGAAGGCTCTCCGCGGAACGTTTCTCCCAGTAGTACCTTCCTTTTAAATACAGATCTTCGGATTCCGTTTTCGCCATCTGCCGCGATGCGTTCACGCCGCGGGTCCTCTTCACAATGAGAGCTGGCGTTATCAGTCCAACTACTCCAATCAATGCATAAGCAAGCCATTTCCGAACGCGCCCTGGATTCGCTTGTTCGCGAGGGTTGAAAACAACTGCATAGCTCCTTTTAGGGATTGCAATTGTAATCGGATCGCCGCTGCCCTCGTTTTCGTAGTACCCAATTAGCTTCTGGCGCAGCCGCATCACCTCATTGCGCACCACTGACTCGAGACGGGGGTCGAACGACGTCGGCTTGGCAAATACGTCCACGCCGATCGCATATTCATTGACTTGGTCGGCTTCTCCGGCGAGCGTCCGACGAACCAGATATTGCAACAGTTGTGCCCGTCTTTTGGATCCCGCGAAGGCCGGCGAAGCCATCAAGCTCTCGAGATACGGATGGATTTCGCTTCCAGGAAGCATGCCTAAACACTAATGAATTCGCGTTTGTGACGTCTCGGTCCGCATGTGACTTGAGGTTACAGGGCCTCGTGTTGAACACTTGCGGTGGAGGTTACACCACATGCTTTATTATCGTTTGTTTTGTACGGTCGCGCTTGGCGCGGGTACTATTTTCGCCCAGTCCTCGGGGGATGAGATTCTCAAAACCACGAAATCTATCCCGGCAACAACACCTGCCACTTTCTCGCAGCACGCCTTTCCGGGCATTACGTCAAACGCGTCTGCAGAACCAGCCAATACCAACTTCTTGACGGTGCTCGGTGACAACGTGGACAACAGCGGAGTACCGTGCTTCGACTGTGTTACGGGAGCACAGGGAAATACGCTCGGCTTGGTTGCGCCCGACGGCAATGTACATGCCGATGGCGCGACGGCCTACGTTTTCAACAATTACTCGTTCGATAACAGCTATACGGGCAACTGCGAATACACGTTCCTGGTCAGAGATTCTGCAGGCAAGTATATTCTCAAGCTCGGCCCTCTCACGTTCGCGGAAACACCAGGGTCGATCTATTTGACCTCAGCCGCAGGCAGCCTTCCTGTTGACCCCAATGCCGTCGGCAATGGCCTCGCCATCACGGTAATCAAATGCGGTTCCACGACCGGCGTCTCGGAGATGCCGCTGTACATCAACTATCCCTGATCGTCTCGCCGGACTTTCGCTTCGGTAGTGGGCTCGAAGTAGCTCACTACCGGAGAACTGGCGCGCATAGCAGCGGAACCGTCGTCGAATGGCTAACGATTAAACCCGCTATCGCTTGCACCTGCTGAGCCGAAAGTAAATCGAGCGTGGGGGCTCTGTCACCTCACAGCCCCAAAGTGTCGATTTCACGATCTGCCGATCGAGCACTAGAAAGCGGAGGGACTCAACGCGCCCTCCTACGTGCGCTTCCAAAAACTTACAGTCCTCAGGAACGTGGGGTCGATATCTAACGGAGATCGTATTTTTTCGAAACCCCCGCATGAATCAAATGCGCCAGCACCTCAAAAATCGCAAACCGGTAATTGATCGGATCCAACTCCCGCTGCCACAATCGCGTCGACAACTCATGCGCCGTCAACGGCCGCTCTGCACAAAACTCCGCAATCCGTTCCAGCCGTTCCGCATGATGCGCTAACGCACCCGCAATCCACGCGCGATGGTCCGCGATGTTCCCGCCATGCCCCGGCAACACCAAGTCGACATCTAACTCGACTAACGAGCGCAGTGACCCCAGATAATCCCCAAGCGGATCCCCCTCCGGCAGCCACCCGATATTCGGCGAGGTCGTCTCCAGAATATGATCGCCGCCAAACAGCAGCTTCCGCTCGCGATCGAACAGACACACATGCCCCGGCGAATGCCCCGGCGTCCAGATCACTTCCAGGCGCCCGATCCGCTCGCCGCCCTGAAGCACGCGATCCGGCACCAGCGAAGGAAACTTCACCGTCAACATATGGAACGCGGCGTTGACCGGTCCGATCTTATCCGGCGGACTCCCCGCCAATCCCAGAGCCACGCCGTTCCAGTGCTCAGCGCGCTCGGGGACAGCAAACTCACTCAACAAATCCGCATCGAGCCCATGCATCAACACCGGCGCGCCGCTTGCTTCCCGCGCCTTCAGCACCAACCCAACATGGTCCGGATGCATGTGCGTGATCACGATATGCCGCACATCGCTCCACGCAACTCCCGCATCTCGAACGCCTCGATCGAGAGCGCTCCATGACGACGGAATCTGCATCCCCGTATCGATGAGAACCCAGCCATCGCCGGAATCTACCAGCCACGCATTCAGCGGTTCCATCGCGAACGGCAACGGAACGCGAATCGAGTGGACGTCAGCGATTTTTGATGAGTGCAAGGAATTCGTCGCGCGTCTGTTTCTGGTCGCGGAAGGCGCCCAACATCGCGCTGGTCACGGTGCCCGAGTGCTGCTTCTCAACGCCGCGCATCATCATGCAGAAGTGCTGCGCCTCGCACACCACACCGACGCCGTAAGGGTCCAGGTTATCCATCAGGCAATGCGCCACCTGCTGCGTGAGCCGCTCCTGAATCTGCAGCCGTCGCGCGAACGCATCGATGATTCGCGGGATCTTACTCAACCCGATCACCTTCGATTTCGCCAGATACCCGACGTGCATCTTGCCGTAAAAGGGCAGCATATGGTGCTCGCACATGCTGAAGAATTCGATATCCTTCACCATCACCATCTCGTCATATTCGACGTGGTAAACGGCGTTGTTCACCAGCTTGTCGATGTCGGTGTGATACCCGCTCGTCAGGAATCGCATCGCCTTATCGACGCGTGTCGGCGTCTGCTGCAGACCTTCGCGCGACGGATCTTCACCCAGCGCTCGGATGATTTGCTCCACCTGCGGGGCGATGGACGCCGTCTCCACTCGCGCCGGCATCTTGACTACAGCTTTCTTCTGACTCATTCGGTTGGCCCAATTACAAAGATGTTGCGCGGAGTTTCGAAGATGCGAATTCGTTCCAGGTGCGGGAACTCAGCGGGCCACACATCGCGCAGCCGCCGGACGATTTCTTTGCCCAGATTCTCGGTCGTAGCGACCGTCGTCGCGAACTCGGGAAGCTCTTCGTTCAGATAGCGATGGTCGTATCGATCGAGCACGCTTCGCCCCACCAGCTCATCCAGGTGATCGAGCCGTACCGCGCGACCAGTGACTGGATCGATCTCCCCATGAACCGTCACTTCCAATTCATAGTTGTGGCCATGCCCAAACGGGTTGTTGCATTTCCCGAAGAGCTCGTCATTCGTCGCCTCGTCGAACGCATCGACATGCAGCCGGTGCGACGCACTGAAGTGATAGCGCCTATTGACGAAGATCACCCGCGGTACTCCACGCTCAATTCCGCCGTCTCTTCCAGGCGCACCGAAAACAGACGTCCGCCCTCTCGCAGATGCGGCTCCAACCGATTCCAGATCTCCACCGCGATGTTCTCCGCGGTCGGCACCACGCGATCGAACGGCTTCACTTCTTTATTCAGAAAACGGTGGTCGAAGGGCTCGATCACTTCGCGATGAATCAGCTCTTTCACTTCCTTCAAATCGCGAATCATTCCGGTTACCGGATCCGGATCGCCCTCGATCGTAACTTCCACAACGTAGTTGTGTCCGTGGCCATGCGGATTCGCGGCAATCCCGTAGATCGCCTCATTCTCATCCTCGGTCAGATCGGCGCTCCGGCACACGTGCGACGCTGAAAATTCAGCCTTCCGGGTAATCAGCATTGCTACACTCAGTGTAACTTCCGCATGCAAAAACGAACGGTAGACAGGCTGGTCCTTGGCGGCATCGCTGTCCTGCTGCTCACACTGACCGCCGTGCTGAGCGCGTCCCTGCATGAGCACATGGCTCAGGAGGGTCAGACCGCGCCGTCATTTTCCATCCGCACCGATGCCGGCAACGTCATCACTCCGGAACAGTTCGGCGGCAAACTGCTCCTGCTGAATTTCTGGGCGACTTGGTGTGCCCCATGCGTCGAAGAAGTCCCTACACTCGATGCCCTGCAGCGGCGTTTCCAGAAACAAGGTCTCGTCGTCGTAGGCGTGAGCGTCGACGAAAACGCCGATGCATACCGTCAGTTTCTAGCCCGAAATCAAGTCGCGTTCCAGACCCTGCGCGACCCCTCGAAGAAGCTCAGTAACGACTACGGCACTTTCAAGTACCCGGAAACGTATCTGATCGATAGCTCCGGCCGCGTGATCAAGAAAGTGATCGGCAAAGAGAATTGGACGGACGAGCATGTCATCAGCTATGTCCAGTCGCTCCTCTGAATTTCCGTCGTTTCTCAAGCAGCAACTAGCCGGATTGCTCGGCCCGCGCGGGTATCTCGACCAACCGCACGAGCTCACGCTCTATGAGTACGATGGCAGCGTCGATAAGATTCTGCCCGACATGGTGGTGTTTCCCCGGAACACGGAGGAAGTCGTCGCCATCGTCCGGCTTACGGCTGAACACCACATTCCCATCGTCGGTCGCGGCGCCGGCACTGGGCTTAGCGGAGGATCGATTCCACGCGCGGGCGGCGTGATCATCGGCTTCTCCCGCATGAACCAAATCCTATCGCTCGATCCCGCTAACGAGCGCGCGGTGGTGCAGCCGGGCGTCGTCAATCTGGACTTGACCTACGCTGCCGCGCCGCACGGATTGTTCTTCGCGCCCGATCCGTCATCGCAGAAAGCCTGCACTCTCGGGGGGAACGTCGCGGAGAATGCCGGCGGCCCGCACACCTTAGCATACGGAGTAACTACCAATCATGTGCTCGGCCTCGAATGCGTCCTTCCCGACGGCACAGTTTTCGAAACTGGCGGGACTGTTCCTGATCTCCCTGGCTACGACTTGACCGGTCTACTCACAGGTTCGGAGGGCACCATGGCGCTGGTGACTAAGATCATCGTGCGCCTTGTCCGCACGCCGGAGGCCATCAAGACGATTCTTGGAGTCTTCAACTCGGTCGACCACTGCGCCAACACCGTAGCCGAGATCACCGCGCGGCAGATCACTCCCGTTGCGATTGAGATGCTCGACGGCACCATGTTACGAATGGTCGAGCAAGCCACCCACGCGGGTTATCCCATCGACGCGGCCGCGGTCCTACTCATCGAACTAGAAGGTCCCCGCGAATCGGTGGAAGAACAGACCGAACAGATTCGAGCGATCTGTTCCGCCCAGAACGCGCGCGAGTTCCGTGTCGCGCAATCGAATGAGGAGCGCGATCTCCTTTGGAAAGGTCGCAAGAACGCGTTCGGTGCGATCGGCCGCGTCAGCCCCTTCTACTACGTGCAGGATGGCGTGGTGCCGCGATCTAAAGTCGCCGGGGCGCTCCGCTTCATCGAACAAACGTCGAACAAATACGGCTTGGTCATCAGCAACATCTTCCATGCGGGCGACGGCAACTTGCACCCCATCATTCTCTTCGATCGTCGCAAGACTGGCGACCTCGAACGCGCGAAAGCTGCGGGCGAAGACATTCTCGACCATTGCATTGCGGTCGGCGGTTCCATCACCGGCGAGCACGGAATCGGAATGGAAAAGAATGAAACCATGGCGCGCCTGTTTTCCGATGCGACGCTCGAAACGATTCGCGATCTGAAGTCCACTTTCGACCCCCGCTGCCGCCTGAACCCTGGGAAAGTCCTTCCCACCGGCAAAGGCTGCGGCGAGATCAGACAAGCCGTACTGGAACCCAGTTCCGTTCGCTACTGACGGTGCCCTTTGGCACAGACGCGCCGACTAAGCGATACGAACTCAGCGGCCGCGGCAAGCTAGCATTGAAGAGAGGTTACTGATGCTTCGTCGCACACTGATTGCACTTCCACTTTTATCCTTAATTGCAACCGCCCAAAGCCCCGTTGTGACTTATCACAACGATACCTTTCGGACCGGTTGGTATCACAACGAGACCACACTTACTCCCGGCAATGTTAACGAGTCAACGTTCGGTAAGTTATTCATCTTACCGGCGGACGGCAAGGTCGATGCCCAACCCTTATACGTGCCCGGACTGACGATTAACGGCGCCACACATAATGTAACTTTCGTAGCCACTGAGAATGACACCGTCTATGCGTACGACGCCGATACTGCCGGTAGCCCGCTCTGGCAGTCTACGATGCTGCTCTCCGGTGAAGTACCTTCAGACCCGGTCAATGGTTGCAGCCAGGTAGTTCCTGAAATCGGAGTTACCGCTACTCCCGCGATCGATCTGAAGGTCGGCCCGCACGGGACCATCTACGTTGTCGCGATGAGTAAAAACTCGAGCGGGAACTATTTCCAGCGGCTTCATGCGCTCGACATCACCACCGGCGCTGAACAGTTCGGCGGACCGGTGACGATCCAAGCCACTTACCCCGGCACTGGTGAGGGCAGCAGTAATGGTCAGGTAATCTTCAACCCCGAACAATATGAAGACCGCGCAGCCCTCTTGATTGTGAACGGGTCCGTCGTCTTCGGTTTCACCTCGCACTGCGATAATCCGCCCTACACAGGTTGGGTGATGGCCTATTCGGAAACTACTCTTGCTCAGATCAGCGTCTTGAACGTGACTCCGAACGGCGGCGAAGGATCGATGTGGGAGAGCGGCAACGGCCCTGCGGCGGATAGCTCGGGAAATATCTATTACTTGGCTGCCAATGGCACCTTCGATACAACGCTCAACGGGTCCGGATTTCCCGATCAGGGCGACTTTGGAAATGCTTTTCTCAAGCTATCCTACGCAGATAAGAAACTCGCGGTCGCCGATTACTTCACCATGTACAACACGGTTCACGAATCGAATACGGATACGGATTTGGGATCCGGAGGAGCCATGCTTATGCCTGCAGTTACCGACAGCACGGGGAAAACTCACCAGCTTGCAGTTGGCGCCGGTAAAGACACCAACATCTATATCGTTGATCGGACGAACTTAGGCAAGTACAACCCGACCACGAACAATGTGTTTCAGGAAATTGCGGGCGGCATTGTAGGGGGAGCCTGGAGCTCGCCCGCGTACTTCCCGAACCGCTTCTTCTACGGAGGCGTCGGCGATCATATCCGATCCTGGAATTGGAACGGAACGGAGTTTGCCGCGGGAACCATCACTGCGCACACATTTACGTACCCGGGCGTAACGCCCGCTGTCTCGTCCAATGGGGTTTCCAGTTCAATCCTTTGGGCGGTGGAGAACACATCTCCAGCCGTACTCTGGGCGTATAGCCCACTGAACCTGACTAAGGTTCTCTATAACAGCAACCAGGCCGGTACGCGTGACCAGTTCGGTGACGGCAATAAGTACATCACTCCCATGATTGCTAATGGGAAGGTTTACGTCGGTACCCCGAATGGCGTTGCGGTGTTCGGTCTGTTCGCCGCGCCAAAGGATTCGCTCGGTACCGTTCAGTCGACCCTGCGATAATCGGGCATTCGCACTGCCCGTGACACCGCTTCTACAGTTTTCGTTTCTCGCATTTAGTTCGCTCTTCGTATTAGTCGATCCGATCGCGGCGGTCCCCACCTTCCTGGCGATGACCGCCGATTCCGATAGTCCGCACCGGCGCGCCATGGCGCTGCGGGCATCGGTCACCTGTTTTGTCGTTCTATCCATATTCGCCTTCTCGGGCACGATGATCTTTCGGTTCTTCGGGATTACTCTTCCAGCGTTCAAAATCGCCGGAGGATTGATTCTGGGGATTATCGGCCTCGACATGGTGCAAGGCCGCAGATCTCCCACTAAGGAAACAGCATCGGAAACAGCCGAGGGGTCGGAGAAGGAAGATGTCGGAATCATCCCGTTAGGCATCCCGATGTTAGCTGGCCCGGGGTCGATCTCTTCCGCGATCGTCCTGATGAGTCAAAGCCCCGATTGGCGGCACGCAGTGGTCATTTTCGTCGCGATCGCAGTCACCGCGGCATTGTCATTCCTGATCCTTGCAGCGGCTGAACGGGTCGGCGGCTACCTCCATCAGACCGGGATTCGCATCCTGACCCGGATGATGGGGCTGCTGCTCGTATCAATTGCCGTTCAGTTCATATTGAATGGGCTTCGCGACGCGGGTCTGCTACGTTAGGTCGCGGCGAACTCTCGCGTCTTCGGCGGTCGGAATGGGTCATCCTGTTTTTCCTTGCCTATGTCGTGGTTGTCGCCATGGCGACCCGAGTATCGCGGGCGATAGGCGTAGAAATCCTTTGGCTGAACTTGACACTGCTAACCGGCTACACGCTGTTGATCGTGTCGGCCTCGGTACATCCGGGTAAGTACTCTAGCTTCGCGCGCGATTGGCTGCCGTTCGTGCCAGTCCTTCTGATCTATCACGAGATGGGCCTGTTAACGTTGCCGCAACCGACTCATTCGCTCGAAGCGCGCTGGGTAGTATGGGATCAACTCGTTTTGCGCGGCGGCGCCAAAGCGCTTATAGAATCGCTAGGGCCGGTTCTTCCCTCGGTGCTGGAGATCGCCTATCTGCTGGTATACGCGTTGGGACCCGTGTCTGTTGCTATGTTGTATGTCTACGGTCGGCGTAATCGCGTTGACGCTTTCTTGTTTGTTTTTCTGCTAGCTGTCTTTCTCTCTTACGCGCAGTTTCCGTTCTGGCCGTCCGAACCACCGAGGGTTCTTTTCCCTCGCGACGACCTGCCAACCTATGCCACGGTTTTTCGCAGCTTTAACCTATGGCTGTTACGGGTGGGAGGAATTCACACCAGCGTCTTCCCCAGTGGGCACGTCGCGGCCGCAACCGCAGCCGCGGCAGGTATGGTGCTTTACCTTCCCGAGCATAAGTGGGTCGGCCGCGTTCTCGGAGTAGTGGCAGTATTGATCGCGGTCGCCACTGTGTACGGGCGTTATCACTATCTGGCTGACGCTGTCGCCGGGCTAGTAATGACCGGCGTTGCACTTTTGATCGCACGGCTGCTTGGTCCGAGCCCTGACATTTAGCGAACCAATTCGGCGCCACCATCGTACTTGAAAAAAGCCGGTCGCACTCGCGGCCATTTATCATTGCGAATGGTGTCTATGACAGCTGTGAATCCAACCCCTGCCGTGAGCCAGTCCCACACGAGCCCGGACGCGTCGATCCGCGCCGAAGGTCTCGTCAAAACCTATCCCAATGGCGTCCAAGCACTTAACGGGCTTTCCTTTTCCGTAGCCTCCGGAAGCGTCTACGCGTTACTCGGTCCCAACGGGGCGGGGAAGTCGACCACGGTCAAGATCCTAACCACGCTTTCCCGCGCGAATTCCGGAACGGCGACGGTGGCAGGCATTGATGTGATGCGTAACCCGTCGGCAGTACGCAACGTGATTGGTTGTGTCGCTCAGAAATCCGGCGTGGATGCCAATGCGACCGGTCGGGAGAATCTTCGCTTGCAGGGCCGCTTCTATGGGCTTGGCGGCGCCGCGCTTGAAGACCGCATTACGGAGTTACTCGCCCGCTTCCGTCTAAGCGAGGCCGCCGATAAGATTGTGCGAACCTTCTCTGGAGGCATGCAGCGCAAGCTCGACATCGCCCTGGGTCTGATTCATCAACCTACCGTACTGTTTCTCGACGAACCCACGACGGGACTTGATCCGGAAGCGCGCGCGGAACTCTGGGAGGAGATCAGCCGACTCTCCGGACAGATTGGAATCACGATTCTGCTGACCACGCACTACCTTGAAGAAGCCGACCGGCTGGCGCACCTCGTAGGTATCGTGGATCGCGGCCGGTTAGTCGCCGAAGGTACTCCCGAAGGACTGAAGAGCGAGTTACGCGGCGACGCGGTACACGTCGAATTCGCGCAAATAGAAGACGAAGCGCGCGTGCGTGCGGCACTAGCCGGAGTCGACGGGATCGCCGAAATCGCTCTCGAAGGAGCGGGTGTCCGGGCGCGCGCGCAACACGGTGCCTCCGCCGCTCCAGGGGTGCTCGCCGCACTCGATCGCGCCGGCATCAAAGCGATGTCGGTTCGCATCGCGCGCCCGTCGCTTGACGATGTCTACCTGAAACATACCGGCCGCAGTTTGCAGCAGGCCGAATCTGAGACCGCAACGCGAGCCAAAGGAGGAAAACGATGAAAGTGATTTCCGATTCGTTCTATATGACGCAGCGCCACCTAATGGCTCTAATGCGCCAGCCTTTCTGGATCGTGTTCATGTTAGTGCAACCGGTGATCTGGCTCTTGCTCTATGGCCAACTGTTCCGGCGCGTGGTCGAGTTACCCGGCTTCCAGACTGGTAACTACATCAGCTTCCTGATGCCCGGCGTAGTAGTTACTTCGGCCCTGTTTGGCGGCGGATGGGCCGGCATGGGCATCATCGCCGACCTGGAGCGCGGAGTGATCGACCGCTTTCTACTAACTCCCGTCAGCCGCACAGCTGTGATCGCGGGCCGCATCATCGCAATGTGTATCAGCGGCGCCGTACAATCCTGTATCCTGATCTCACTCGGCTTCATCATGGGCGCGAGGTACGGCGGCGGACTCGTCGGTATCCCGCTGTTGTTAGTCAGTGCGATGTTGATGATGGCGGCCTTCGGCGCGCTCTCAAACGCCTTAGCGTTAGTGGTGCGGAAAGAAGAGTCGGTAATCGGCGCCAGTAACATGCTCTTACTCCCGATGACGTTCCTTGCACCAATCTATATGGCGAAGCCACTGATGCCGGGATGGATGCAGGCGGCCTCTCGAGTGAATCCGGTCACCTGGACGGTAGAAGCGGGACGCGAAGCTTTGCGCGTGTCACCCAACTGGTCGTCCGTGGGAATGAATCTGCTAGTTCTTATGATCTTCGTAGTGGCAAGCATGTGGGTGGCAACGCGCGCCTTCCGCGTTTACCAGCGCTCCATGTAAGTCACAGATTGAATACTAACGTTCAATCGCCCGCAACACCTCAGCGGCAATCTGAGGTACTGGACGATGCTTCGCGTCCACCTCATAATTCAACCGCTGCATCAGCTTCGTATCAAGCTTCCCCTCGAGCTCTTGCAGCGCCTTCTCCAATCCCGGAAACTCGGCAGTAGCCGCATTCCGCACCACAATAGCTGCATCATAGGGCGGAAAGAAATGCTTGTCGTCCTGAAGTATCTTCACTGGCAGGACACTCAGCGCGCCGTCGGTCGAATTCCCCGCAACCATATCTACCTGATCCTGCGCCAACGCGCGGTAAAGCAAACCCAGATCCATCGTCTTCACCGCGCCTGTTAACTGCAGGTTATAAGTCTTCTGTAATCCCGGCAACCCATCCGGCCGCTGCTCGAACTCATAGCCGACACCCATCCGCCACTTATTCCCCGGCGCGGCTGCGTCACTAAGTGTCTTCAGATGCCGCGACTCCGCGTCGCTTCGCCGAATCGCCATGGCGAAAGTATTCTCAAAGCCGAGCGGATTCATCCATCGAAGATTCCATCGCGCATAACCTGCCCTGACGCGTGCCAGCGCAGCCACAGGATCTTTCACCACCGGCTGCTTTAAGACGGACGTAAGTGCCGTGCCCGTATATTCCGGATACAAATCAATCGAGCCGGTAGTAATCGCCTGCTGCGTGAGGAAAGTACCGCCTAAGTCAAGCTTGCGACGCACTCTTGTATGCAGCCGGTTCTCGATATGCTGCGAGATGATCTCGCCCAGTATGAGCTGCTCGGTAAAGTTCTTGGACCCGACGGTAATCCGATGTTGCCCCGAACATCCGGCCAGTACGATCACACAAAACCCGCATAGCAACCTCATGCAATCCGCCGTTCCAACCACCCCAGTAACTCATCCGCGAGAATCGCCATCAAAGCTGCCGGAATCGCGCCCGCCAGTATCTGCGTCGGATCGAACTCCGCGATCCCTCGAAAGATAAACACGCCCAGTCCCCCGGCTCCGATTGCGGCCGCAATCGTGGCGGTTCCTATCGTAGTTACGGTAGCCGTCCGCACGCCAGCCAGGATCGATCGCGCGCCCAGCGGTAACTCCACCTGAAACAGCACCTGATTGGGAGTCATCCCCATAGCCTGAGCCGACTCACGAACCGCATTGTCAACCCCACTAATCCCTAGCAGCGTATTTCGCAGTATCGGAAGAATGGCGTATAAGACCAAAGCCACAATCGCCGTGGCTTTCCCAACGCCCAGAAACGGAATGGGAATCAAGAAGCCGAATAGAGCCAGACTAGGAATCGTCTGCACCGTATTCGCGACACCTAATCCCGCGCGAGTCCATCGCGGACGCCGTGAGATCAGCACCGCCGCCGGGATCGCAATGGCAGCCGCAACAACAATAGCGATCGCCACCATCCATAAGTGCTCAAGCGAGAGATCACCGATTTCCTCAAGCATCGCTCGCGGGATCACTCCAGCACCTCGAGAAACCGCTTAGTCTCTTCACCGGTCCCGCGCCGAAACTCATCCGGAGTTCCGAAGAACTCAAGCGATCCCTGATTCAGCAGGGCGATCAAGTTACCTACCTTGAGTGCTTCCCGAATATCATGCGTCACGAAAACCGAAGTTACTTGCTCCTGCTCCCGTATCGCCAGAAAGCGGTTCTGTAACTCGAGCCGGGTAACTGGATCCAGCGCCCCGAAAGGTTCATCCAGCAGCATCAGACCAGGACCCGCAGCCAGCGCGCGAGCCACCCCCACCCGCTGCCGTTGACCACCGGATAACTCACGAGGATATCGTCCAGCGAACTCCCGCAAATCGACTTGTTCGAGTAACTCCCGCGTCCGCGCCGCGATCTTCTCCGCCGGCCAGCGCAGTAATGAAGGAACTAATCCCACGTTGCGCTCCACCGTAAAGTGCGGAAACAAACCAGCTTCCTGGATCACATAACCGGTCTTGCGGCGTAGATCAATAAGATCCCACTCGCCGACCGGCCGATCTCCAACCAGCACGGAGCCAGAGGAAGGCTGAAGCAGCCCGTTGATCAGCCGCAGCGCCGTCGTCTTGCCGGAGCCGCTACGTCCCAGACAGACTAATGTCTGGCCGGGCGGAACACGGAAGCTGATGTCTTTCAGTACTTCGCGCGAGGCTACTGAATACGACACGCGGCGAAACTCGATTGGGAGCGCCTGCGTCGCCTCGTCCATCTAACTAAGCTACACGCAACTACACGCCGAACAGTGTTTCAGCGAAGGGCCACTCGGCGTCGATCCACTGACTCGAACAGTAGAATCCCGCCTGACGACCCAAGTCCCGCACAGAATGCGCCGTGAACTTATAGCTCGACTCAGTCCAAAGCGTTTCACCCGCCGCGAAGTCAAACGACTTCTCCAGCGCGCCGAAGTACACCGTCTGTGCGAACGTAGAACGCAGATGCATCTCCACCCGCGAAGCGTCTGCATCGAAGCGCGCCTCGTGCGTAAACGCTCGCAGGTCGAAGTCGGCGCCTAACTCACGATTCAGACGGCCCAGTAAGTTGCGGTTGAACGCCGCCGTTACGCCAGCCGGATCGTCATAAGCCTCCACCAGAGTCCGTTCCGGCTTCACTAAATCGGTTCCTAACAACAGCGCGTCTCCCGGCGCCAGTTCTCGATAGACATCCGTCAGGAGTTCGAAAGCATCCGGCGGACTGAAATTCCCGATCGAGCTACCAAGGAAAAGCACCAGCGCGGGCTCGCCGAATCGCCGCTTCTTCAGCGCCGCACGCAGCCCTTCGATATAAGTCGCGTGCTCCGGTTCGATAGCAACTCCCGGGATACCTTCGAGCGCGGAACTGCATATCTCCAGAGCCGCCGCTGACACATCGATCGGTGCATACGAGATCGAGTCATAAGCCGCTACAGCAGCCTCTAAGATCCAGCGCGTCTTCACGCCGGAACCGCTGCCGAGTTCGACGACTCGAACCGGTCCGTCCGCATAGCTCGCGATCGTTTTCGCGTGCCGCTGCAGCAGCCGCGCGTCCGCTCGGGTCAAGCCGTATTCCGGCAATGCGGTTATGGCTTCGAACAGCGCCGAGCCGACTGCGTCATATAGATACTTCGCGTGCAGCCATTTCTGCCTGGGATCGCTGAATCCCGCCAATACATCCGCGGCAAACTGCGGATCGGAAACTACACGGACCGGGTCCGCCGCGAACAAAGTAGGTGACATTAGTTTTGAACCAATCGAAACGTTGCGTACAGGTAAGGATAATCCGGCCGGAACCAATTCCGTAAAGACCTTCGAGTAAGTAGAGCCGCAGTGCGCGGTGAGGCGCCCTTTAGTACGAAATGCTTGTCATCAAAAAAATCTGCAGAGTAACCCGGATAGTGGGGACGCGGCTCGAAGCCAGGAAACGGACCGAACGGCGTCTGAGTCCATTCCCAACCGTTGCCAATTAACTGAGCGACGCCAAAAGCACTGCGGCCGCCAGCGAACTCCGTTACCGACACCGGGTCCCACATCTGGAAATCGAAATTGCCATTCACCGCCGGATGCTCGGAATCGCGGCCCCACGGGAACTCCCGCTCATCACCTTCGGGCGTACCGTAAGCCGCGCGATGATACTGCGCCTCGGTAGGCAGCTCGGCGCCCCGCCACCGCGCAAATTCCAGCGCTTGCTGTTGCGTCACATAAACGGGTGCATCCAGCGGCAGCGGAACCGATTCGAACATTCCCCGGTAAAACCACTCGCCATCTCGCTGCTCCCAGAAGTACGGTGCCGGCTGGCCGCCTTGAACAAATGGCAGATACTCGCCATTCGTCACTTTGAACCGAGAAATCTCGAAGGCAGGCACATCTACCGCCATCTCATTAAACTCGTTATCCCATCCGAAACCCTGCTCCCGGTTACGCCCCAGCGTTGCGCGGCCGGCTGGAATCGAGATAAAGCGCTGATCCACAATCACGGGACGCGATTCCGGTTCCACTAACCCCGTCGGTTTCCGCTTCCGCTCGTGCCCGATGTTATGCATCTGATACGCCAGCGTCTCGGCGTGCATCCATCGATGTTCCACCGCCGTCTGGCGCAACTCTACGGGAGCTTCATCCCACAGCGAGTCGATTCTCTCGCGTACTCTCGCCACATACTTCTGCGTCTCGTCGAGAGACGGCCAGTCGCCCGGCTGATCGGCAGGCAGCTGCCCGGGCTCTGGATCGATCCCGCGCTCGAATAATGTGTCGAGCGTCTGGTCAGCGTTCGGGGCGCTCAATCCGCGGCGCGCAACTTGGTTCCAGTCAAACGCGTCTACATGGCCCAGGTAGAAAATCAGCCGGTGCCGCTGCGGCAGCGGACGAAAGTAAATGTCTTCGTCGCTGACCAGTTTGAACAGCTTGTCCGTTTCAGCCCGTGACGCCTCGAGTTCCGCTCGCAATCGCCCCGCGCTATTCACCATCGAGTTAGAAAGATCACTCATTTGTCACCGTAACTGAAAAATCCCTTGTTGAAACGCGTAGAAGTTCGCTTGCAAACAAACACCCAATGTTGGAGGCTTGCATCCGGAGCGCGGGTCGGGTAACGTGACTGATACAAGCCTGAGATCAACGGGCGCATGGGGAACGGGGAAATGCTGAAGGTCCTTGGACGTAGGGTAGGGCGTTTGGAGTGCCGCGCGATGCCGCTCGCCCTCCTGGTTTTCGTGAGTCATGTCCATGCTCAGTCCGTTGTTCATAGCTCAGGTTTCACCAACCGCGTGAACCTGCTTTCCGGTGACAGCACCATTTTGGATGCTAAGGAACGCCGAAAGGATCTTCCTTGTACCGTGACTCCCGGGAAACCGGAGCTTGGGTTCGACCTCAAATTCCACGTCGGCTACGACGTTTCCGTCCCCATGAAAGATTTGAATGGCGGCGAAGACTTGCTGACCATGGTCTTTCGTGTGACTCCTGAGTCGCACCCGGACGATCCCGTGTACCTGACGCAGCGCATTGGCGTTCCGAAGCTCGATCCGAAAGCGTCCGGGGATGCACTGCTTAGCGGTAGCTTCGTTGTAGGCGAAGGAAAGTACCAGGTCGACTGGCTGATGCGCGATCGCGCTGAGCGCATTTGCAGCGACAACTGGACATCTACTGCCGCGCTTTCGCCAAAGGAGCGCGCCGTAAAACTTGCCGTAGCGCCCGCTGCCGTGGAAGCGCTTGATTCCGAACCGTTCCGCACCGAGGCTCCTGTAGCGCGCGATCCCAACGTCGGCCTCAACGTCAAAGTCCTCGTCAATTTCGCCCCACAGCGTTTTCTCGCCTCCTCGATGCAGCCTCTGGATACAGCGGCCCTGGTATCCATCCTCCGCAATATTTCACGCGAACCGCGAATCCGAAAATTTACTCTGGTCGCGTTCAACATGCAGGAGCAGCGCGTTGTGTACCGGCAGGAGCAGGCGGATCAGATCGATTTCCCGAAGCTCGGCGAGAGCCTCAACTCGGTCAAGCTCGGGACGGTGCACGTGAGCCAGCTCGAGCAGAAACACTCGGATTGTGAGTTTCTCTCGCAGCTCATCAGCACCGAAATGGCGCACGACCATCCAGACGCCGTCGTTTTTGCGGGTCCCAAGGTAATGATGGAAACCGCCGTTCCTTCAGACCTCGTCAAGAGTTTGAGTGAAGACGTGAGCTATCCGGTGTTTTACATGAATTACAATCTGACGCCCATTGAAACTCCTTGGCGGGATGCGATCGGGAACTTCGTGAAACGTCTGCGAGGCTATGAATACACCATTTCGCAGCCGCACGAGCTGTGGAATGCCTGGACGGATATAATGTCACATATCGTAACGCTCAAGCAGACACGAACGTCTACGTCTCCTGTAGCTACTCGATAGGTTATTCGCCAATACATTTGCATGCGGCTTCTTCAGATCACCTCACTTGCGCTCCTCGGCGCCGTTGGCTTCGCCCAGCAGTTTAAAAACCCGAACAATCTCGGGCCGGACATGCCAACGCCGCAGCCCGTCGTCGAGATGATGTTGAAGGCCGCGAAAATCAAACCGGGCGACGTTGTTTACGATCTGGGTTGTGGCGATGGCCGCATTGTGATCACCGCCGCACAAGAGTACGATGCGAAAGGCGTCGGCGTCGAGATGTCGCGCGACATCTTCGATAAGACCGAAGCGCGCGTCAAGAGCCTTGGCCTTCAAGATAAGGTGCAAGTCATCCACGGCAACGCGCTGCACGTCGATCTAAGCCCTGCCGACGTCGTCACCCTCTATCTGCTCACCAGCTCGAATGAGCGCCTGAAACCTTCGCTCGCGAAACTGCACCCGGGTGCGCGGGTCGTGTCGCATGATTTCCAAATCCGCGGCTGGGTTCCGGTGTCGGTTCAGAAAGTGACTGTGATGGGGATGGTCCACACCGTGTATCTTTACGAGATCAAGCCGAAAGGCTAGAGCGCTTTACTCAGGACGGATCACCTCTTTGATTCGTGAGGCGTTTTCTGCCCCCATTGTTATTTCCCCAACTTCTCCTTAATAACGAGGATGGACGACTCTAGTTTTAACAGTTTGCCCATGAAATCAGGCGTGTTAACGACGTTGGTAGAGTGACCCCGCTCTCTACCGTTATCAAAGGTCACCTTCGGGTCGTCGCTATTGAATACCCCATGGATTGAGAACAGGTACGCCGGCTTTGTCGAAATCGCTTCGATCGCGGGTGACAACGGTCAGCCCGTGGTGAATCGCGGTTGCCGCAATCAGGAGGTCGGGATGTGAGTAGGTGTGTCCGGTCTTCCGACCGCTCTCCATCAACAGCCGCCATTTCAGGAGGATGTCTTCTGTAATCGGCAGAACGCGATCTGCAAATGCCGGCCGTAATGTGAGCGTCAGCCACTCCCTTAAAGCGGTGCGGTGCGCCGGGTTCTCCTGAAGCTCAATGCCGAAGCGGATTTCGGCGACGCTTACGACGCTGATATAAAGTTGGTCGAGCGGTTGCCTCTGATAAAAGGCGGTCACTCTCGGCTCAGGCCTTGGCTTCCGCCCTTCTGAAAGAATATTTGTATCCAGCAACCACGCCATCAGAGCGTTACATCCCGCACTGTGGTGAGGGGCGCGCGGGGCGGCGTTAGATCGATCTCGCGATAGGGCGACGATTGAAGGGCAACTAGCAGCACCGCACCAGTCGCCGTTGGAGGCGAGGCGCCGGTTGATTTTTCGTCCAGTGCGTCCAGTGCTTTTTCGAGCAGATCATCCGTGTCCTGGAAATGGCCGCTCTGAATTCGCGCGCGCACACGCTGCGCCAGTTCGGGCTTATGGATCTCAAGGTTCATTTTCAGGTTCTCCTACGAAGTCTACCGCGACGGACGAGGTATGCCGGTCGACGCCTTTGTTCTTTGTGTGCGCCATTTTTGGGTGCACACTACCCATTCACACGCCCCCGTCTATTATTTTCCCCCCTAACCCCATCATTCCAATCACCCACCCAACGAATTATCCCGAGCCGCGCCTCAACCAAGCGCGAGACTCAAGCCAGGAGACCACTCCAGCTAATTCACCATGTCTACACTAACCTCCACCCAGCAGCACGTGCTAACACTGCTCGCAGGCGGCAGCTCCGTAACCGCGGCCGCCAAAGCGACCGGCGTCCATCGCAACACCATCGGCAACTGGCGTCGCGCCTGCCCGGAGTTCCAGCAGGCGTTCGCCGTGGCTAAAGAAGAGCAGGAAGAACACTGGCGAGAGGAAGTCGATTCGCTCGGCGGCCTCGCCATCTCCACTCTCCGCGACATTCTCGAGTGCGGCCCGTTCAGCGCGGCGATGAGCGGCAAAGCTGCCGGCCTCTGCCTGCGCGCCGCGATCGCCGTTATCGATCGCGTCCAAAAGCCGGCGGCCCAAAGCCAGACGGCAGCTGCCGCGCAACGAAGTCCGCAACTACATGAAGAGCAATCGGCCGGGCCGGTACAACTCGTCGCCGAACCGCCAGAGCAACGGCCATCGCCAGACCCATCCCCTGAGCAGGCCAAATCCGCCACAAGCCCGGAAGACCTACACACCCAGGGAATTGCACAATCCGACGACTCCTCGAAAAGTGACCAATCCTGCACAACCCCGAAATTCCGCTCCGACCGAATCGCCGCAGCCGAGCGCGCCAGAATGGACGCGTTCGATGCGGCGCAGACCAAAGAACGCTCAGCAACCGCGACACGCTGAGCAAAATTTGACAGCCACGGCCATCTCAACGGAGATGAGCGTCGCGAGATCGCTTACGTCTCCCACGCAAGCGCGTTTGCCTCGTGACAACGGACTGGCAAAAACCATCGCAGGAAGACCAAACCTCAGAGCGCGTTATCATTCCCCTTTGAATCAGCTTCCGCAGACTCTCTTCCCCGATCTGAATCTATCTTCGGAAGCGCAGCACCTCACCGGAATCCTGCCCTCTCAGCGACTGCGCGACCTGATCTCCAATGGACAAATCGTCGCCGCCCAGCCGATCGCGCCGGAGCAGATCCAGCCTTCGAGCATCGACCTGCGCCTGGGCAGCCTCGCCTATCGCGTGCGCGCCAGTTTCCTCCCCAACGAACATTCCACCGTGGGCCGCAAGCTGGACGCCCACACGCTCGAAGAGATTTCGCTCGCTCAACCCGCCGCCTTCGAGCGCGGTCAAGTCTACGTGGTCCCGCTCGAAGAAGAACTGAATCTGCCGGCGCACATCTCCGGCAAGGCCAATCCAAAAAGCACCACCGGCCGTCTCGATATCTTCACGCGCCTGCTAACCGATTATGGCCGCGAATTCGACGTGGTACCGGCCGGATATAAAGGAAAGCTTTATGCCGAAATCGTCCCCGGAACCTTCCGCGTTGTGGTTCGGCAGGGCGATCGGCTGAGTCAGTTGCGCCTCTCCCGCGGCGTGCCTGCTGAAACCGACGAGAACCTCAGCGAGATCGACCAGCAATTCCAACTTGTCTTCAACGAACACGACGTGCCCGGCTCCGCATCCATCGGCGGCGGTCTGCGCTTCTCGGTCGATCTCACCGGCACGCATGGCGCACAGGCTGTCGGATATCGCGCGCGCCGCGACGCCCCGGAGATCGATTTCGCCCGCGTCGCCCACTACGATCCACGCGATTTCTGGGAGCCCATCTATCCCACGGACCGCCGCGATCTGGTACTGAACCCGGAGGAGTTCTACATCCTGGCATCTCGCGAGAAGGTTCGCATTCCGCCGCAGTTCGCCGCCGAAATGGTCCCCTACGATCCGTCGGTGGGCGAGTTCCGCATCCACTACGCGGGCTTCTTCGATCCCGGATTCGGGTACGGCACCGATGACATTAAGGGCACCCGCGCCGTCCTCGAAGTCCGCTCGCACGAAGTCCCGTTTCTCCTCGAAGACGGGCAATACGTGGGCCGCCTGCTATTCGAGCGCCTGATGGACATCCCGGACAAACTCTACGGGCAGGGAATCGGATCGTCGTATCAGCAGCAAGGGCTCGCGCTCAGCAAGCACTTCCGCCCCTTCCCGCAATGACTGCCAAGTCCTTTGATGTCGTCGGCGTCGGACTCAACGCGACGGACACCATGCTCGTCGTCCCGCGCTTCCCCGCATACGGCGGCAAAGTCCCGTTCACCAAAGAGATCATGAGCCCCGGTGGACAAGTGGCGAGCGCCATGGTCACCTGCGCCCGGCTCGGCCTGCGCGCACGCTACATCGGAACCGTGGGCGACGACGAGCGCGGCGAGATTCAGATGCGATCGCTCGAAGGTTCCGGCGTCGATCTCACCTACGTCCAGCGCCGCCGCAACTGCGCCAATCAATCCGCGTACATCGTGATCGATCAATCCACCGGCGAGCGCACCGTGTTCTGGAGCCGCCCCGACTGCCTCGCCATCTCACCGGAAGAAATCACGCCGGATCAGATCGTCTGCGCCCGCATGCTCCACATCGATGGCCACGATACCCGCGCTGTCGAGCACGCCGCCCAGATCGCTCGCGATCACCAGATCCCTGTGACCGTCGACGTCGATACCATCTACCCCGGCTTTGATCGCGTCCTTCCGCTCGTCGATTACCTGATCGCCAGCAGCGAATTTCCCGGCCGCTGGACGCGCATCGAAGATCCTCACCAAGCCCTCGAAGCGCTCGCCCGCGAGTACAAGATGCGCGTCGCTGCGATGACCCTCGGCTCCCACGGCTCTCTCGCCCTCGCGGACGGAAAGTTCTATTACTCGCCGGGATATGTGGTCCAATGCCTCGATACCACGGGCGCGGGAGACGTGTTTCACGGCGCCTTTTGTTACGCTGAATTGAACGGCATGGCCTTGCAGGATGCACTCGATTTCTCGAACGCCATGGCGGCTCTGAACTGCACCGCAATTGGTGCGCGAGGTGCTATCAAAGATGCAGCGGCGGCCCGTAGCTTAATGGCCACAGCCCCGCGCAACGTTCTTTCCGACTTCGCACGCTAGCGAACTTCCATGTTTCCTATCCAGGATGATCAACCGAAATTCGCGCCGTCTGTGGTGACGACAATGTTGATCATCGCCAACGCGCTCGTCTTCCTGTTTGAAATTTCGCTCGACGAATACTCGCGCAACGCACTGATCATGCGTTACGGCCTAATCCCCGCGCATTTCAAAACGAGCGCGCTGCTCACCTGCATGTTTCTGCATGCCGGATGGGCCCACATCATCGGCAACATGCTGTTCCTTTGGGCATTCGGCCGCAGCCTGGAAGATCGAATGGGTCACGTCAAGTATCTGATCTTCTACCTGGTCTGCGGTGTTGTCGCGGGATTGACCCACTGCGCATTCAACGCCGGTTCGCAATTGCCCACCATCGGAGCCAGCGGCGCAATCGCCGGTGTGATGGGCGCCTACTTCGTCCGCTTCCCGCGCGCCCGCATCGACACCATCGTCTTCTTCTTTTTCATCACGCGCATTCAGATTCCCGCGCTCTTCATGCTCGGCTATTGGTTCCTGACCCAGTTACTCAGCGGCGTCGGCAGCATGACTTACTCGCATCAATCCGTCTCCGGAACCGCTTGGTTCGCGCACATCGGCGGCTTCATCTCGGGAATTGTTCTGGTGAATTTGCTCGGGACAAGTAGTCCGCAATATCAGCAGCGCCGGGTAAGTTGGTGACGGACCCTCTAGACGTCTTGGCGATCGCCGCTCATCCGGACGACGTCGAACAGACCTGCGGCGGGACCTTGCTACGCATGGCGGATGCCGGCTATCGAACCGGGATCCTCGATCTAACCGCGGGCGATATGGGCACTCGTGGCTCACCCGCGATTCGCGTCGCGGAATCTCAAGAGGCCGCCCGCATTCTTCGCTGCGACTGGCGCGACAATCTGCACTTCCCCGACGCGCGCCTTGAAAACTCCCTGGCTGGGCGCATGACCATCGCCCAGACGATCCGTCAGATGCGGCCGCGTACCGTCATCATCCCTTATTGGGAGGCGCGCCATCCCGATCATTACCGCGCCGGCGAGATGTCTTATGAAGCCTGTTTTCTAGCCGGACTTCGTAAGATCGACCCCTATACCGAGCCGCATCGTCCGCACAAAGTCATCTACTCGTGCCAGTACGCGAACGTGCCGCCGACCTTCGTGGTCGACATCACCGGGCATTTCGATCGACGCATGGAGTCGCTCCTGGCGTACCGCTCCCAGTACGGCGCGGTTGAAGCCGGTTCGCAGTTGTTCCCGCACGAGACGGAAATCCGCGACCGCCTTGCCGCCATCGCCCGCTTCTACGGCAACCTTATCGGAGTCAAGTACGGCGAAGCCTTCATCGTGAAAGAAACCATGCGCGTCGACGACATCGTCGCGCTTCCTGTACAATCTTTCTGAACCTATGCTCCCGAACAACAAACTAATCGGCTTCGCTCTAACCAACAAGCCGGACGAAGCCCGCGAATTCTACGAAAAGAAGTTAGGACTCCCCTTCGTCTCCGACGACGGATTCGCATTAGTCTTCGATTCGGGCGGCAACATGATCCGCATCGCCAAAGCGGGCAAGCCGTTCGAGCCGCTCCAAAGCACAGTACTCGGCTGGGAAGTTACGGACATGGAAGCCGAAGTTAAGGACCTAGCTGGCAAAGGCGTTACCTTCGAGCGCTACGGCTTCGTGCAGCAAAATGAGCAAGGGATCTGGGACGCACCCGGTGGCGCCCGCATCGTCTGGTTCAAAGATCCGGACGGCAACGTCCTTTCTCTTTCGCAACATCCGCCGCGATAACTTCGAGGTAGAGTTACTCCCTACTCAACCTTTCAATCTCGCGCTCAAACTTCCGAGCTTGATGCCAGAACGAATACCAGAGGAACGGCACGCAAGCGCCCAGCAATCCGCAATACGCCGCGCCGCTTCGCCTCTAGCTGCCGTCGCAAGTACTCTCGACATGGTTCCGCTGCAGCCATCCGGTTCGGGCCGTTCCAAATCAATCCCCACACCATGCAGCCATAAGCCGCAAGCGCCAGGACCATTCCCCCAATGACCCAGGGAGACCGCACGCGCGTCAATTGATAGCCCAGCTCTAGCAGCAACACCGCAGTAAGAACCCACGCGCCCCGGTAAACCAGCAAGCCCTCGTTCTCGTACTTATGCGCCCGGGCGCAGACTTCATTAGTCGTCATCTCTATCGGCCTTTCCTCTTGTGACTTCCACAAACTCTGATAGGATTGCTCCCGCCGCGGAGTTCGCCGTCGACAAACCCAGGTTCCTGCTCCATCGCTTCGATATCGACGAGACCAGCCGAAGCGCGCCGCCTTCGGATGATGTGCGATGCTGCCACGTTATGGGCCACGCGATAGACCCAAGTCCGCAAGCTACAGCGCCCATCGAACGAACGAAGACTGCGCCACAGTTCAACCTGGATGTCCTGCAGCAGATCGCGCCGCCGTTCGGGATCGGCCTCGTAGCCTTTTGCGAGCCGTCCGAGAGCCGCCCCGTAAGTGGCGCGAACTTCCTCGTATAGCTAAGGCGCTACGCGTTCGCAGGGGCGGCAAACCGCCGGCGAAGGGCTTCCGGCAATCGCCGCATGGACTCCCACGCGCCCACGATATCCGCAGGGTCGACAAACAGGATGTACGCCGTAAGAACGTCCCACTCAAACATCGGGACATTCAGGGAGTACTCAATCATTAGATGGAAAACAAGCCCGATGAACAGCAGAGGGTACCGCAACGGCCTCACCCAGATCAACACGCCCAACGAGAACTCGAGCGCGAGCGCGAACCAATTCCCCAATTGAAGTAAGAACGGATTCAGAAGCCAAGCGGGCACCGGAAACCGGCGTAACTCGTCCACGTGGTAGACATAGCTGAGAGCTGTACCTTCCAGCCACGGCGCGCCTTGTATCTTCCAGCAGAACGCGGCAAAGTACAGCATCGATAACTCGAACTGGATCATGCGCTGCGCCCATGGACTCTTTGGTATGAGCGCGGTGCCCTCCTTGCCGCTTCGGATGCGCAGCAGACGATCGATCGATAGTGCCGCTCCCGCCGGCGCGAATATCAGGAAAAATCCCGTCACGCGGAGGAAAGTGTCGCCGCCATGAGTCATGATCAGGTTCCGCTGGTGAATGGAACTTAGCAAGACAAACACGATGATCGTGTTCAGTCGCGTCAAGTAGCCTGCGGTTAGCAGGATCGCGGAGGCTAGAAACACCCAGAACAGCGCTTGAATCCACATGTCCGTCGAGGGACTGTTCTGCGGCAGGAACACGAACAAATTCAACCGCGGCCCCGGCTCGATCTGCTGCTGCGTCGCTAAAGTAACCCAACCGCGCGTGCCGTACCATGCCAACCAGTCTTGCCGAAGTAGCAGAAGAGTGGCGATGATCGCCGTACCGTACAGGATGCGGAACACGCCAATCGGCAACGGAGATTGCGGCTCGAAGAAGAAGCGATTCCAGCGCTCGACAATCGCGCTCATCACTAAGTCAAATCTCCCGGTGCGACTCGATAACTATAGAAGACGTGCTCGTTCCAGGGGTCCGAACTGAACGATCCATCCCTGTGACGAACGATAGCCGACCAATACCGGACGAACAACACCATCTTTACAGGCGTCGACCTGGTGTTGTTTAGCCTCGCGACATAGCGGGCCGCATCCGGCCATAACGCCGAGTAGTTATCGTCCTTCAGGTTATCGATGTACTTGCGGTACCGTTCCTTGCTATACCGGTCGGCCAGACTGAGATGCTCGACCCTCGGAAACGCCCAGGTCGTTGTATTCCCGTCCTGATAAATAATAATTGCCTCGACGTAGACATTCGCATTCTTTGGAACCGGCGAAAACATGTCCCACGATTGAAACAAGCCAATGAAAATGAAGTAAGGACGAAGAAGCGCGCGCGCTGAATACACGATTGGCAGTCGCACAGGGATAGCCCAGCAAGCTATCGCCAACATATGAAAGATCAGGAAACTGTTGATGACGAGCCGGAGGATCGACCGCTGACTTTGGGTCGTCCCGCCGGCTTTGGGCGTCGCAGCTTTGAGCGTATTAGTTATTCCCGCGCCACTTACGCGAACGCCAGGTTCAGATTCTGGATAGCTTCGTCGATCTCCGCCGTGTTCTTATACCCGACAGTAACCGAATCGACCCCGGCATTCCGGAACGCGAACCGCATCGCCGCTTTCCGATCGTCACGGTTCGTGAACTGACCTTCACCGACTAGCTTCATGCTAATAATTCCCATACCATCGGCGCGCGTCTGCTTCACGTGCGTAACTACTTCGTTCACATCCCCGAGCCCCTCGGTGTTGTAATCCTCGGCGTCCATCCGAACACCCTTATGGTTCATCCGGATCATGGCTACCTGCAGAAACTTACTATCGGGGACCTGCCGCAACGCAGGGAGTCCGTGTACGGACGCGCCACGACTTACAACAGCCTGCTTGTGCTGCGCTTCCATGATCCCGTCCTGCCACTTCGCGCTCTGCGTCGGCCAGTCCGAAGTATGCTGCCAGTGGAGAAGCATGATATCGAAGTAGTCAGTCTGCGCGAGCTTCCGCAACTCATCGATCTTGGCTTGCGGATCCACATCGCCGTGCGTCGTGATCTTAGACATCAGCCGGTAGCTATCCCGCGGAATCCCCTTTAGCGCGATACCGAGCATCCGGTGCATGTCGCCATAAGATTCAGCGGTTTCGAAGAAGCGCACACCGTTGTCATAGCTGTAGCGCACCAGCCGGTTGAACTGATCCTGCCCCAGATCGCGCTGCACTTTACCGCTCATGCTGCCGGTGCCGAACGCGAGCCGCGTTACCTTGACGCCGGATTTCCCAAGCGTCACCCAATCGGTTGCCTTCTGGCCTTCCGCCTTCAGGGGCAGCTTGCCGAACCCCGCGAGCGCGCCCGCCGCGAGCCCGGTTTTAAGAAAATTGCGTCTGGAGCAGATACCCATTTTTTTGGTCTCCTTCGATGGCCGCAGTTTAACACGGCTTACGTTTGCGACCGGTCGCTACTCGCCTCGTTCGGGTTCTTCGTCCTGCTTGATTTCGGAGGCTAAGTACCGGAAGAGCTTGCCGCTGCACCCACCGTCAAGGTAGCCGTCGTACTACTCTCGCCGTTGACATACACGATAAGCGTCTGCGAACCCGATGGCACGCCGGCGGATAAGTCGAATTGCACATCATAGACATTCGAACTCCCCACCTGAGTAATTGACAGCGCCGGAAGACTGACGCCGCCGATCGACACCTGAATGTTCCCTGGAGCTAGAGCGCCCGGGTTAGTCAGGCCCGTAAGCAGTACATCGACCGCCTGGCCCGAAGTAACCGCCGTCGAGTTTGTAATCGCCTGACCCGCCAGGTTGACGACGGTAATCACCGGCTGCGGCGGAGCAATGTTGACGATCGTGGGGAACGATGTCTGTTGCGTGTTATTCACCAGTAGAGTCGCCAATCCTGAACTCAAACCATTTGGGATGGTCAGGTTTAGCTGATTCGCCGATACGTAAACGAGCGGCGCGGAGATGCCGTTGAATGTGACCGTCGGTGGGTCATTGTTTGCGTCGGTCAGGTTCAAGCCGTAGATCGTCACCACCGCGCCAACGAACGAGCCGGACTGCGTGGGCACGGCGTTGAACAGAATCGGAACCGCGGCGGGAAGTCCGGCTTGCGGCGCCTGGATCTGAAAAGCCTGCGTGTCTTCGATCAATTGGAAGTCGGTAAGCGCGGTCACCGGTGTCGTAATCTGAGCCGCGCCGCCCGGAATCGAGACGTCGACGATCACGTGCGTCGGACTCAGGACGAACGTGTGCCGAACTACAACGTCGTGCGTTCCGAAGCCGATTGCCGTCCGGCCCTGGACGAAGTTGGTATTTGTGCCCACGATATCGACCTTAGCTTCGTTGGCCGCCGGAAGATTGCCCGGCAGAATCGTCAGACTCGCGCTCGGCAGCGTTGCGTAGGTGAACTGCACGGGCGAGAGACCCTGCAGAAACATCGAACTCTGGCCGTCAGTGTTATACGCGGCCACGGTAGCGATCTGGCCGGATGCTCCTTCAGGCGGAACCACGGTCGCGATCTGATTCACCAAATCGAGATTATTCACTGTTCCAGGGAGCGCGTCAAAATAGACATTCATTCCTGCCGCGAAGTTCGTGCCGGAGATCGCCAAAGAGCCGTCGCTGTTCGCTGTTACCGACGAAATGGCCGGCGGTTGGCTCTGAACCACGGAGAACGCTGCCGGCAGAATATACAGGTAATCCGAGGTTGCAAAAAGCACGTGCTGCATTCCTACGGCCCCGAAGTTCGAGAACGAAAGATTGACCGCGAGATCGGTGTCGCCCAGGTTACTGTCGACGTACGCCGAAAAATTCTGGACCGCAGCCGTCCCACCCATCACTTGCACGTTCAATCCGTTCGTGGCGTTGCCGCTCGAACCGAGGCCGTTCCCGTGCGCAACCACCAACCCTGGACTCGGCTGCTCACTGATAAAGGCCGGATGGACGCCGATAAACGTATCCGATGTCGGATAGAAATAGCTGTACATTTCGACATCGAAGATCGGAACATCCGCGCGAGGCGTCACGCTGAAATTCATCCCTGAGGTCGTCTGGCCGGCCGTAACGGTGACGGTCGAGGCTTTGAGCAGACTCAGCACGCCCGGGTAAACCACGGCATCGAACGGCTGCGATGGATCGACGCTATTCCCGTTCGAGTCGAGCGGCGACCGGATGTCGGCACTCAACGCCGGGGGCAGCGGATGCGCGTACAGGAAATATTGACCGGTGGGCAGACCGTCGATCTCGAACGTCCCATCGGGACGCGTCAGCGCGCTGATCGCCGGCGCGCCGTAACGGATGGCAACCACGGAGCCCATGTGAACCGGAGCATTGCTGCCAGAGTACGTCACCGTCCCGGTGATGGAGCCCATCTGACTCGGGAAATTGTTGGCCGGGTAGAGCAGTGAAAGGCCGACGCGATCATCGTCTTCAATCGGGTTCGCCGGCGAAGTTGCGCGTGTCGCGATGGTCGACATCGCGCTTGATGTGTAGGTATGCTGCAGGCCGAGAGCGTGGCCCATCTCATGAACCGACAGCAGGAACAACGTCTCGGCAACACCGGGGCCGGGGATGATGGAAAGATCCTGGCTCATGTGCATCCTTGAGCGCATGATGGGCAGAAACGGAGCCGAATCCGCAGGCGTCTGCGCAACGCAAGCCGCATTACCGGAAGGGCCGGGCGCTTCACAAGTCGTCGGGCCGCTGAACGCCAGCACTCCGGGAGGCATCTCTTCGAAGACCACCTCGCCGCCCGGACTGTTATCCTGCGTGCCGACCGTGAACAGACCGCCGAACGCTACGCGCAAACTGGATGTCGAAACTCCGTTCCAGACCTGCGCCGCCTGCCGGATCTGATTCACCACGGAAGGGAAACTGTCGTTGCCGTCGTAGACGCTCGGGCCCACATCGGATACATAAAACGTTACGGTGTTCAGCGGCAACTGATTCAGATCGAACCGCTCGGGAATCACCTGTCCCTGCGAACCGTAATGCAGGAAGAACGTATAAGGCCACAAAGGCGTCGCGGCCAGCGCGCCAACGATCAGGATCAATTGAAGGCGCTTCATTGTGGGCCAGTCCCCTGGAGCAGCGAACTAACCATCGCTTTGAAATCGTTCAAGCCCACGCTGACGGCATGATCCGTCACCGGTTGACCGCTTCGCCCGACCATCATCTCTCCCGCCGCGGGCCGCGACACCGACAACTGTCCTTGACCGCCAGGGCCTACCAGGTACATGCCCTGATCGAAACCGGTAATCTGCGTCATGCCCGATTTGCCGGTCCAAAGAAATAGAACGTACTCGCTCCCGACCTGCAGTGTTGGAACCCCGGGATAGGATTGGCGCACCCCGTTCAGCGCGCCGCCCGGCAACGCCACATCCACCGTCGCACCGGGTGAGCCTTTCCATTGTTCCGAAACCTGGACCGTGTAATGCGTGAAGATTGTGCGCTTACTCAGCGACGTTTGGGACGCGGTCACCGTGCCGAGAACGATCGCCGTGCTTGACGTAACTAGCTGGGCGTTGCTCAATTGCAGGAGCGTCGCGGCGCTTAAAGCGACCGTGGAAGCCAGTGCGCAGGCTAACGCAGACAACCGGGGGAGAGTCCGCAACATTTTCTATTAAAGAGCATTCGGGAAACCGACGCTCCTTGTTGATTCTATTGCATCTAGATTAGAAAAGCCACTGAAACCCGCGGCACGAAGACACATTTTGTACCGCACACGACTCACTTTCTCTTGTGAGTACTGGACGGTCCGCGGACTACCAGAATCGGCACGTCCACCTGATGACGCACCGGATCGATGGTGTTTCCGTAGATCAGATCCTTGATGCCGCCATGCCCATGTGCGCCCATCACGATCAGGTCGGGTTCGACCTCACGCGCGTAAGCGACGATTTCCCGGTTCGGCTGCGACGAGTGCCGGATCGCCGTTTCCACTTGCAAGTCGTCCGACCGGAGCGAGGCCACCAGACGGTCCAGATAATCGCGTCCTGCCTCGACTTCAGCCGTCGAGGACTCCGCTCCGAATACCTGGCTGGTAACGCCTTCCTCGACGTGAAGCAGGTAGAGAACGGCATGGTGGGCCCGGGCGAGCGCCGCCGCATGCGCCAGCGCCTGGCGATCCAGCGGCGAGTGGTCCAGCGTCACCAGAATCCGGTTGTAATCCGGCGTATTCAGAACGCCCGCTTCCACCTGACCGGCGCCCAGCAGTTCCGGCGCGCGACGCCGCCAGTGCGCCCAGACCGGTGCGAACGTCAGGTAGGCGAGTAACCCCAGCAGCGCGGTGGAAAACAGGAGGGCTACTCCTCGCAGCGCAGACCCCGTATTCGCCCACATGTCTGCAAGGGGTTCGAAGAGTGCCCAGACATTCAATCCGATGATGAAGGCCGCCGACAGCCACCCGCCGATACGCAGCCACGGGCCGTTCACAAACGGACCCATGCGGGAACGGTCGCTGGTCAGATGCAGCAGCGGAACCACCGCGAACGGCAACTGCAGGCTCAAAACCACCTGGCTGAGCAACAGCAGTTTGAACGTTCCCGCAGCGCCCGCCGAGTACACCACGAACGCCGCCGGAGTCACCGCAAGCGCACGGGTTAACAGACGCCGCAGCCACGGCCGGATCCGGATATCCAGAAACCCTTCCATCACGATCTGTCCGGCCATGGTGCCCGTGATGGTCGACGATTGACCGGAACAAAGCAATGCAATGCCGAATAGAGCGCTCGCCACGCCCGCGCCCAGCAGCGGGGTCAACAGCTGGTAAGCCTGCTCGATGTCCGTGACCACTTTGCCCGCACGGAAAAAGACCGCGGCGGAGAGTACCAGAATCGCCAGGTTTACGAACATCGCTCCGTTGAGAGCGATGGTGGAATCGATCAGATTGTACCGGCACGCTTGCCGCAATTCCGGCTCGCTCTTGCCGATCCGCCGGGTCTGCACCAGCGACGAATGCAGGAACAGATTGTGCGGCATGATCGTCGCCCCGATGATCGCTACAGCCGCGTAGATCGACGACCCGTTGATCCGCGGGATCAGCCCCGCCGCGAGCAGGCCGACTTCCGGCTTTGCAAAGAAAATTTCGATGGTGAAGCAGATGCCGATGGTCGCGATGAGCGCGATCACCAGCGCTTCCACGATCCGGATCCCGTAGCGCTGCAGCCACAAAAGCAACAGCGTGTCGAAAGCGGTCACCAGTACGCCGGCTAGAAGCGGAATGTGAAATAGCAGATGCAGCGCGATCGCGGCGCCCAACACCTCGGCCAGATCGCACGCTACGATCGCGATCTCCGATAGCGCCCACAACACGACCGATACGGACCGGGGATAACTCTCGCGGCAGGCTTGCGCCAGATCGCGTCCGGTGACGATTCCGAGGCGTGCGCTCAAGGTTTGCAGCAGGATCGCGAGCAGATTGGAAACAACGATCACCCACAGCAGGCGATAGCCGAATCGCGACCCAGCTTCGAGGTCGGTGGCCCAATTTCCGGGGTCCATGTAGCCGACGCTGACCAGGTAGGCGGGGCCGGAAAACGCCAGCGCGCGCCGCCAGAATCCGGCATGCGTGGTCGAGATGCTGGAATGCACCTCGCCCAGCGAGCCTTCTTTGCGCGCGGTAATGATCTGAGTTGTGTCCAAGAGCCCTGTTCCGTGCTTAGGCAGGATTACAATCCAGTTTAGTCGGTTCGGGATACCACTTGAAATTTATCCTTGAGTGATGCTATTTGTCCTCCGCCCGCGCTGCAAGTTGCCGCCGAGGCGAGCGAGGTCGGACCGGCTAATCGGTCGTGCCGATCTCAATCCGTCCACCGTCGTTAAGGGTGTCCCGCAAACACAAGTCCCGCCCTCGATTTCGGATTGCTTCGACAGAACTGCACCCACGATCAATATCGGCGCAGAGAGAAATTCCTCATCGGTAAAGGGATGTTCTCGGGTAGGAAGATACAGGATTTAGGCCAAACTCGTTGTACGCGGGTTCGCACGCCGTTTCAGGCGTGGGCTCTTGCGATTGAGCATCCGCCCGCGCCAAGGGCAAACGAAGCTCACCTTGTTCAGGTGTTGAGGCAGGTTTACAATCCAGTTTAGTCGGTTCCGGATATCACTTGAAATTCATTCTCGCCTTAGACCAGGGCACTACCAGCTCGCGCGCCATTCTCTTCGATCATGAAGGCGTGATCCACTCGACCGCCCAGCGCGAAATCGAGCAGATCTACCCGCAGCCCGGATGGGTGGAACACAACCCCGAGGAGATCTGGAGTTCGCAGATTAGCGTGGCCGTGGAGGCGCTGAGCCGTGCGAACGCTCGTCCACGGGATGTCGCCGCGCTCGGCATCACGAATCAGCGCGAGACGGCGATCGTTTGGGATCGGAGCACGGGAAAGCCGGTTTATAACGCCATCGTCTGGCAGGATCGGCGCACGGCTTCCATCTGCGCCGACATCATCGCCCGCGGACTCGAGGACGCCGTTCGCGCCAAGACCGGTCTGCTGGTGGATGCCTACTTTTCGGCCACGAAGATCATGTGGATCCTCGACCATGTGGACGGCGCGCGCGACAAAGCTGATCGCGGGGAACTGCGCGTTCGGAACCGTCGATAGCTGGCTGTTGTGGAATCTGACCAGCGGTCGCGAGCACTTGATCGATATCTCCAACGCGTCGCGGACGATGCTGTTCAACATCCACGAACAAACCTGGGATGCGGACCTGTTGCGCGAGTTCAATATTCCGGCTGCGCTGCTTCCGGAGGTTCGGTCGTCGAGCGAGCGCTATGGTCAGTCGTCGACTACGCTCGGGCTGGGCGGCATCGAAATCGGTGGGATCGCGGGCGATCAACAGGCCGCGCTCTTTGGACAGGCGTGTTTCCGTCCCGGCATGGCGAAGTGTACCTACGGGACCGGTGCGTTCCTGCTGCAGCAAACGGGCGAAGTGGCGCGCCCTTCGCAGAACCGGCTGCTCACTACCGTCGCGTGGAAGACCGGAGGCAAGGTCGAGTACGCGCTCGAGGGCAGCGTGTTCATCGCGGGCTCGGTCGTCCAATGGCTGCGTGATGGACTCGGGATCATTCGATCGTCGGCGGACGTCGAGGCGCTCGCGCTCAGCGTCCCGGATAACGGCGGCGTCTATCTGGTTCCGGCCTTCGCGGGACTCGGCGCCCCGCACTGGGACCCGCATGCCCGCGGCACCATTATCGGAATCACTCGCGGCACCACGGCGGCGCATATCGCGCGGGCTGCGCTCCAGAGCATCGCGTTCCAGGTCTCAGACCTGTTGGACGCGATGCAGCAGGATTCCGCGACCCCTCTCCCGGAACTGCGCGTGGATGGCGGCGCGTCCTCCAACGACACGTTGATGCAGTTTCAAGCTGACCTGCTGGGTATTCCGGTGATCCGTCCCGCGACTACAGAAACAACCGCGCTGGGTGCCGCGTATCTCGCCGGACTTGCCGTCGGGTTCTGGAAAGATCAGGACGAAATTCAAGCGCTGTGGCAAGTTGGAAAACGCTTTGAACCTGGCGACGGCGCGACAGACGCGAACCGCTTCCGGAGCGAGTGGCACCGCGCGCTCGAACGATCGAAGGCGTGGAACCAAGCGTGACCCGCGAACAGATGCTCGAGCGCGTTCGAGCGCACAATGGCATCTGGGACATCGTCGTCATCGGAGGCGGCGCGACCGGCGTCGGTGTGGCCATTGATGCGGCATCGCGCGGCTACGATACGCTGCTGCTCGAAGCGCACGATTTCGGCAAAGGCACCTCCAGCCGCAGCACCAAGCTGGTTCATGGCGGCGTCCGCTACCTGGAGCAGGGCAACATCACCCTCGTCATGGAGGCGCTGAAAGAGCGCGGCATTCTGCGTGAGAACGCGCCGCATCTGGTCAGCGATCTTGCGTTCATCGTTCCGAATTACGAATGGTGGGAAGCGCCGTTCTACGGGATCGGGCTGAAGATCTACAACCTGCTTTCGGGGAAATATGGGTTCGGGCCGTCGCGGATTCTGTCTCTCGAAGAAACGATTGAATTGCTGCCGACCCTCAACCGCGAAGGGCTGCGTGGAGGCGTTGTCTACTACGACGGACAGTTCGATGACGCGCGACTGCTGATCAACATGGTGACGACGGCATTCGAGCAAGGCGCAACGCTGCTGAACTATGCGCCGGTGACTGGCTTGATGCGCGGAGCTGACGGATTTTTGAGCGGCGTCTATGCAGTCGACAGCGAAACGGGTGTCGAGCTGAAAGTCGAAGCGCGCGTTGTGGTGAACGCGACCGGACCTTTCACCGATTCGATCCGCAAGCTGGCGGACCCGTCCGCACGCCCGATGATCGCGCCAAGCCAGGGCGTCCACCTGGTTTTCGATCGATCGTTTCTGCCCGGCGAATCGGCGCTCATGGTGCCGCGAACCAGTGACAAGCGCGTGTTGTTTGCGATTCCCTGGCACGGTCACACCCTCGTCGGAACGACTGATACGCCGATTGCCGAAGCGACCCTGGAGCCGGTGCCGATGGAAGAGGAGATCGAGTTCCTGCTCAGCACTTCCGCGCAATACCTGCAGCGTGCGCCCACGCGTCAGGACATCCTGAGCGTCTTCACCGGGATTCGCCCGCTTGTGAAGACTGGCGAGGGATCGAACACTTCGGCGCTGTCTCGTGACCACACCATCCATATCGATGAATCGGGATTGCTGAATATCACCGGCGGTAAATGGACCACCTATCGGCACATGGCGGAGGACTGCGTGAATCACGCCGCAACGCTGGGCCGGCTTCCCGAACGCGAGTGCCGGACGCGCCAACTGCGCATTCACGGACATATGGAAGAACTGCAAGCGCTGGGGCATCTTTCGATATACGGGTCGGACGCTGCGGCGATCCAGGAACTCGCGCGAGCGGAACCGAAGCTGGCCGAGCCGCTCTGCGCGGAGTTGCCGTACACCGGCGCTGAAGTCATCTGGGCGGTGCGCCATGAGATGGCACGCACGGCGGAAGACGTTCTGGCGCGTCGCACACGCGCACTTTTTCTGAATGCTGCAGGGGCGAAGAAAAGCGCTCCAAAGGTGGCGAGTTTGATGGCAGTCGAAATGGGCCTTGGCGATTCTTGGGTAGCTGCTCAGGTGGCGACCTTCGTGCGCATGGCCGCCCCGTTCTCACCTATCGCGAATCGTCCGGAGTAGGCGTCGTGTCCCGTAGAGTGGTACACTATCTCATGATAAAGTTGCTTGTGTGATTGCAAGCTTTCGGGACAACTGGCTGCGCGATTTCTTTGTGGAGGACGTTCCATCGAAGAAGATCCCATCTGATCTGGAAGACCGCCTATTTCGCAAACTCCAGATGATCGACGACGCGACGAGTGATCAGGATCTTCGGGTGCCGCCCAGCAATCATTTCGAAAAGCTACGCGGCGATCTGCACGGATTCTATTCGATCCGGGTAAACAACCAGTGGCGTCTAATCTTCCAGTGGGACGGCAGCCAAGGGGAAGCGACACGCGTCTATCTCGACGACCACAGCTATCGATGAGGTGAAGCATGTTACGGACGAAACGCAAGCCGGCGAGCGTCGGCGAAATTCTTACCGAAGAGTTCATGGAGCCGATGGGCCTGACTCAAATCGCGTTGGCGGACGCCATGGGTGTGCAGCGCAAGCACGTTAACGAGTTGTGCAACGATCGACGTAATGTCACTGCGGCCACAGCTCTCATCCTGGCTCGAGTGTTCGGCAACACGCCCGACTTCTGGCTGAACGTGCAGCGACGCGGCGATCTCTGGGATGCAATGCACTCGCCTCGCGAACGCCGGCGGATCGAACGCGCACGACCACTGACAACAGCCGCGTAACTACACCTTACGAATCCTGATCTTCACGCGAGGCTCGACCGCACGCGACCGCACGCGCGCAATGCTCAACAGTCGCTATGACGACCTGAAAAGCGGAAGGGTTCAAGCTATTCCTTGTGACGAGATTATCGCCCACTTCCTCGGCACCGGTCTTACCGGAAGGCCCCTCCGCTTTATTTCGGTTCGTGAATATCTGATCGCCTACGCGCCGGAGGAAAGACCCCTCTGGGTCGTCGCCGTGATGCACGGTAGGCGCAACCCCCGCGTCATGGCCGCGATCTTGAGGGGTAGGGAGTAGGACTCTGCCGCGATAGCCTCATCGGGCTGGTGCGTAACAAACACCTACCGGCCGCCTACTCCGATGCGGATTTCACTCGCGCCGCAGTCTTGTTCGAAAAGATGCTTGCGCTGTTCCAACCGGCTTGGAAGGTCGACGGATTCCCGCTAGGCTTTCCGCCGCAGAGTTTCGTCATCACGCAGATCGGGAATCCAGGCTCGAACGCTGCCTTTGTGTCGTGAGTTACCTGATCGATCGCATGTGCGAGCTTTGCCCGTGCTTTCATAAACGCTGGATTCGTTGACGGGTCTCCCGCGACTGATTCCCGGATCTTGAAAACTGCCACGAGGGCCGGTCCGACCGCTACAATCGCGTCCGCCCAAGTCGTGATGTCGTACCAATCAGCGGAGTACGGCGGCAAGATCTGAGCTGGATTTGCATCCATTTCAGCCCATTTGCCATCATCCTGCAGAACCGAAATCCGCGCGTTGTCCACCGGGTCCTGCGGGTCCAGCAAGCTCGCAAGGACCGTGCGGCCAAGCGAGACGAGATCAGATTTCTTGCGCGGCGTTCGTTGGGTAATGTCCGAGAAGAAGAACCTGAGAACGTCATCGTTGCTGTAGACCGATTGAGCGGCGAAGCGCGCGTGGCTAACCGGAATCCCGACAGCCGGCAGCGCTGATTTGACTGACGGCGGGAGTACGCCCAGACTTTCGCCAACATTGAGTTGCTTCAGCGCACTCCGCCATGGCAGCTTATCCCGATACAGAAGGAAATCCTGCTCCGCGCTGAAGTTGGCGGATGCACCGATGCCGGCGAGCATGGCTTTGTAGGTTGCGGTCGCCACAAATCCTTCGTAGAGAGCCGCGCGCAGTTTATCCCCGTCCGCAGCCAAAGGGGTCGAAGCTACGGAAATCCGGCTCGCCGTCGCCGAGTCGGTGATAACCACCGAGCCATCCTCGTCATTGTGCAGGACGCGAAGTTCGCGAACGAAATCGGCCGTGGAAGCATAGTTGTACATTCCCAGGATATTGACGTTCAGCGAATATTGCTTCTCGACCGTGTCGATGATGACGTTCCGAAGCTTCTTGGCATTGCTTAGTGACCGGAACGCAGTCCAATCGCCCTGCAAAGCCTTACTGATCGCGTTGGTTGTCGCGGATAAGACTCCGGCAGAGAGGTCAATCTCGTAAAGTACGGCAGCTTCGTCGGACGATGAGGCGGAACAGGCCGCATTCAGAGAAATCGAAAGACTACGGTTGATGCTGTTGTTCAGGGCAGGTTGGATGTTGGCGAAGTCATCATCGGTGAGACCGCCCTGATCGATTCCCGGCGCCACCGCTGTAAAAAATTCGCTGATCAAATCCGTGTTGCCGAGCGTCGCGTTAATGCCGGCAGCGGCAGTGAACGAAGCGTCGAACTCCGCTTGTTTCTTCTTGTAAACCCCGAAGCGGATCGTGTGATCATCGACCCGGTGAACCCGGACATTGAATTCGGAACTGATCGCGATATCGCCGGATGCCGAAAGCGTCAAAGCAGGGGAAACGGAGACGTTCGCGTTGAACGGTAAATTGGCATCCGCGAGGCTAAGCTGATTCACGGCGAGAGGCAGCGACCACGTTCCCGAGATCGTGATTGTCCCCGAGAGATCGGCGGAGCAGATTACATTCGAAGGAACAGCCAGAACGTGCTCGGCTGAGTCGAGGATTTTGAAATCGTTTAGAACATCTCCGATGGCCTTGGACAGCGTCATGGTTCCTGCTTGAGCTGCCGGAATAAATAGATAGGACGCAAAATTGGGGGCGGTGGACGCCCCGAATCCGACGCCGAATCCGTCTGGCAACGGCACGGCGACGCTGACGTTAAGAAGAGTGTCCAACTCGAACGAGATCCAGTAGTCGCCGTCATTGATAGAGATCGCATCGTAGTCGTCGGGACCAAACAGCGGCGAATCTGAGGCGCCGGCGAGCGTGATCGTTGAGTTCACGCTGGCGTTTACGGCAAGCGCGTTATTGGCTACCGGTATTGTGGGGCTTCCGAAAGTCGCGGCAAACGTTGCGTCCTGGAAGCTCGAACCCGCGACGGGTTTGGGAAGGTCCGCGATAAGCGTGGTGGCGGCGGATTTTAAGCCTTGAAGTTGGCTCTTGCCAAGCAAGCTGTTGTTGTCGAGATCGATCTGGACGGTGTTTGTAAAGTCACCAATTGAAATTTGAGGCATGTTTGTCCTTTTGGATCGATTCTTCCTTTTTGGAAGACGATCACATCTGTAAGAGCGCAAAATCTACTTCGTTCGGGACACAGACCTCCCATGATTTCGAATGCGTTTCCGGCAGACAGGGTCAACAGACGGGTTTAACTTTTGGCGCTGGAACGGAATTTCTGATACTCTGATTCGGCTCCGATGAATCTCCTGTTCACAATTTTGTTACTTCTCGTTCCGGCTCTCGTCAGCGCTCAGATCAATGAAGCCTGCGGAACCGCTAGCGGCACGCGCTTCAACCTGGAACCCCGCGTCCTGCCTGTCCCTCAAGACACGACGTCGATCGCCGTTCTTTCTGGCGCCGGAGCGTCCGGATCGGTACTACGTTCATCGGAGCGGCTCGGACGCAAACCCTGTTCCTCCGATTTCGACGGCGGGTTGCCGCTGCTTGGAGATGAGGATTACTCGGGCCGCCTCGCAGTTCCTGATTGCCTCTCAGGCCGGTCACGCACATAGGATCGGCACCAACGGCCGCGCATCAGACACCTACCGGCGGCCACGCCTATGTACATTTCATGCACAACGCAGTCAACGGAGTCTATAACGGGATCCCCGCGCCGGACCAGAACAACCATTTAAGTCCCTTTGACTACTAATCGCGAAGCTTTTCTCTAAGACTTGGCAATCGAACTTTCTTCAAGGCGGTCGATGTTATGTGCCATGAGTTAACGATTGTGTACGACTAAGCCTTTAGGAATCTACCGTACACACCGAGAGGGCTTTCTGCACCGCTCCCAAGCGAAAAATCATCTTAGGGGTTACATGGCATCGAAATCAAAAACCAGGGTCGCTGAACCCGTTGTGAGTAAGCATCATCCCGACGGTGTTCCCGAAACCGACAAAGACAAAGATCTGGATCTAAATACGTACCCGCCACTGCCCGAATTGACGACCAATCAGGGTCTGCGCGTTGACGACGACGACAATTCGCTGAAAGCCGGTCCGCGCGGACCCACGCTTCTTGAGGATTTCCATTTCCGCGAGAAGATCACGCACTTCGATCACGAGCGGATTCCCGAGCGCGTCGTGCATGCGCGCGGCGTTGGGGCGCACGGATATTTTCAGCCGTACAAAGCGGTTCCTGGGCTCTGTAAAGCTGCTTTCCTGCAAGATCCTTCGAAGCAAACGCCCGTGTTCCTGCGCTTCTCCACGGTGGCCGGGTCGCGCGGATCCGCCGACACGCCTCGCGATGTCCGCGGTTTTGCCATCAAGTTCTACACCGACGAAGGTGTTTGGGACATGGTCGGCAACAACATCCCGGTCTTCTTCATTCAGGATGCAATCAAGTTCCCGGATCTGATTCACGCCGTAAAGCCGGAGCCGAATAACGAGATTCCGCAGGCCGCATCGGCTCACGATACTTTCTGGGACTTCGCGTCGCTTCAGTCGGAAACCGCGCACATGCTGATGTGGGTCATGTCCGACCGCGCGCTCCCGCGCTCGCTCGCGATGATGGAAGGCTTCGGCATCCACACGTATCGCATGATCGACACGGAGGGCAAATCCCGTTTCGTAAAGTTCCACTTCAAGCCCGTCAAAGGCGTGCATTCGCTGGTGTGGGATGAGTCACAAAAGATCGCCGGTAAAGATGCCGATTTCCATCGGCGCGATCTATGGGACTCGATCGAAAATGGCGATTTTCCCGAGTGGGAATTCGGCGTTCAGGTGGTGGAAGAAGAGGACGAATTCAAATTCGATTTCGACCTGCTCGACGCCACCAAAATCATCCCCGAAGAGATTGTGCCGGTCACGCCGCTCGGGCGCCTGGTCCTCAATCGCAACACGGATAACTACTTCGCCGAAACTGAACAAGTCGCGTTTCACCTTGGCCACGTAGTTCCCGGAATCGATTTCTCGAACGATCCGCTGCTGCAAGGCCGGCTATTCTCTTATCTCGACACGCAGATCAGCCGCCTCGGTCCGAACTTCGCCGAGTTGCCGATTAATCGTCCGACCTGCCCGTTCTCGAACAACCAGCGCGATGGCAAGATGCGCATCACGATCAATCCCGGCCGCGTCGCGTATCAGCCTGCTTCGGTGGCGCCCGGCCCGATCCACACCGGTCCGCAAGCCGGCACGTACACCAGCTACCCCGCGCAAGTTGATGGCGCGAAGATGCGGAAGCGCAGCGACAGTTTCGCCGATCACTTCAGCCAGGCGACCCTCTTCTGGAACAGCATGTCGTCCTGGGAGAAGCAACACATCGTCGAAGCGTTCTCATTTGAATTGAACCAAGTAGATACGCTCGAAATCCGCGAGCGCGTCGTGAATGAACTGCTGGCGCACATTGCTCCGGAACTGGCTGCGGGTGTTGCGGAGAAGATCGGTTTCAAGAAGGTATCGAAGGGTCATGCGGCCGTCAAACCCGCACAGTCTTCACCGGCACTCAGTATGGATAAGCCGTCGACTTCGATCAAGGGGCGGAAAGTCGGCATCCTCGTTGCGGATGGGGTGAATGGCAAAGATGTCGATGCCATCAAGGCGCGTTTGAAATCGGAAGGCGCGCACGGGCATGTGATTTCGCGCTTGCCCGGATCGGTTGACGGCGCTCACGGGGCTGCGGTCGCGGTTGACAAGCCGGCGCCCAATGCTCCCTCGGTCTTCTACGACGCCGTCTTCATTCCAGGCGGCGAGGCGAGTGCGAAGACTCTCTCTTCGTTCGGCCCGGCGATTCACTTCGTGAATGAAGCCTTCGCTCACGGGAAGCCGGTGGCTGCAGTGGGCGACGCTGTAACGTTCCTCAGCGCCACTCATGCGGGCGGTTCCCTCAACGGCAAACACAAAGATGCGTCGACCGTGAATCACGGTGTTGTCACGGGGACCGATGCGGATGCTGCGATCGATCAGTTGGTCGAAGCGATGAAGCAGCATCGATTCTTCAACCGCGCCAAAGACATGGTTCCCGCTTAAGCCAGCGAACTTTTCCAGCCGATCTGGCGTATGAGGGTCCAATTGGCCCTTATGCGCAGAACCAACTCAAATCCATGGTGGCTCTCAGCCATCGTCGTCCTCGGCGCCCTTCTTATGGGTGCCGGGGCAGTTATTGCTTTAATCAAACCGGCAATGCTGGTTTCCTCAAACGACGAGATCAACGGAGCGGTTCGAGTCTACGCGGGATACCTCGTATCGCGCAACTTGGCGTTGGCCCTGATGCTCCTGGTCAGTCTGCTGATCGGAGCACGTCCGGCACTTGCTGCAACCCTTGTGTTATCCGGATTTGTCCAGATCTTCGACGCGCTGTTAGACGCGGCAGAAGGACGCTGGCCTCTTGTGCCTGGAGTTACCATTCTTGCGATAGCGTTCTTGGTCTGCGCGTCGCGCGCGTCTGGCCAAGCTTGGTGGAAGTTGTCGGCCTGGCAAGTCACAGACGCAGCAGGCGTTCCGCGTTTCCATGCGTGATCTTGTCGAAGTCCGCGGGCGAAAGCGAGAGCTTGTCCAGGAACTCGCGGCCCTGCCGGTTTGAGCTGTATGGATAATCCACCGAGAACAGGATCCGGTCCGCACCGACTACTTCCAGCGCCAGGTTGAAAGGGGGCGCGGTGAAGATACCGCTGGTTGTTATATGAACGTTCTCGTGAAAGTAATCGGCGACGGAACCTTGCAACCCTGCCTGCCTCGCAACCGGATTCAGCACCGCGTCAATACGAGCCAGAAAGTAAGGAATCATCTCCCCCATGTGGCCGATGATGATCTGAAGCTTTGGGAAGCGGTCGAACACTCCCGACGCAATCAGGCGCAGCGTGTGCAAGCCCTGTTCCGCGTGCCAACCCCATCCGGCGATGGAAAGCATGCGCCCAAGATGGGGATTCATCCCTGAAAAGTAAGTATCCTGAATCGACTGAGGGGGCGGCGCGGGATGCAGATACAGCGGCACGTCCAGGGCTTCGGCACGCTCCAAAATCGGCGTGAAGAACGGATCGTCCAGGAACCGGCCTTGCGTGACGCCGTTGATCATGGCGCCCTTGAAACCGAGATCGTTCACCGTGCGCTCGAGTTCCTGAGCCGCCGCGGCAGGATCAGCGACGGGAAGCGTTGCGAACGCAGCAAAGCGCGTGGGATATTTTCGGACGGCCTCTGCCATCTCATCGTTGATACGCTTCGCCAGCGGGATGGCGCGCGGCGCGTCCAGAACCTCAGGCGAAGGAACCGTGTGCGAAAGAACCTGGAGATCGATGCCCGCCCCATCCATATCGGCGATTCGCTCCTCGCCCAGACTCTTGAGCTTTGCGATCCGCTCGGCCATCTGCCTCCCAGGTGCGTCCATCTGGCGGAAAAAGTCCAACTCCGGCGGTACGGCTTCGTCGATCAGCGGACTGCGGTAATGCTCCTCCAGAGTAATGAGTTTCATCGTTTGCTATTAGATGCGCCAGCCCCGCGATTCCCTGCTGGGCTTTCGTCGTGAAGCGTGCTAAATCGCGCTTAAAAGTAGTGTGAAACGGTTTGAATCTATTTGAAATGAAGAAAAAATAAAGATGCGGCAGGAGTGGGCGTCAGCAAGTCATGGCTCGACGACCCTGTCTAGAGGGCCGGTAAGCGCGACCACTTTGCCAAGCCGCGTTGTGAAAAGATCAACGCCCGCCGCCGTCACGATATAAGCTAATCTCGTGCATCATTGGGTCGCTGTACTCGCAATCTCATCCTTTGCCCTGATAACAGAGTCGAGCGCAAACGCGCAGAGCATTCGTTACGACGAAGCGCGCCACATCTGGCTTCTCACCACGAAACAGAACTCCTATGCGATCGGTGTCGATTCCAACGGCGCTCTGCGGAATCTCTACTGGGGCGCGCCGCTCTGGCGCATAGACGATCTGCCGCCGGTGCTGCCGCGCCACGAGCTATCGTCTTTCGACCCGCCTCAGATGATGGAGAACGAGGAGTTTCCCGGATGGGGCGGCACGCGCTATTACGAACCCGCGATTAAGATTACGCGCGCGGATGGCGACCGTGATCTTGTCCTCAAGTACGCTTCGCAGAAGATCACGGCAGACAAGCTCGACATCGCGCTCAAAGACATTCACGACGAAGTAGCCGTCACCCTGCACTACCCGTCTACCCGGATTACGGCATCATTAGTCGCAGCGCAACTGTTCGCAATAGCACGACAGCGTCGTTTATGCTGGACAGCGCACAATCGGCTACTTGGTATCTGCCGCCGGGCGACGGATATCAGCTAACCTATCTCAGCGGCCGCTGGGCGGCCGAAACACAGATCAATCGCGAGCCGATCCACGAAGGTGACAAGGTACTCGAAAGTCGCAAGGGCCACACCAGCCATAACTTCAACCCGTGGTTTGCGATTGATCATGGTGATGTTACCGAGGAGTCTGGATCCGTCTGGTTCGGCGCGCTCGCCTGGAGCGGTAACTGGCGCATCACGGTCGAGCAGACTCCCTATCGCCAGGTTCGCGTTACGGGCGGGTTCAATACCTTCGATTTTCAATACCCGCTGAATCCGGGCGAATCGCTTGATACGCCCGAATTCTATGCCGGGTACTCAGCTAACGGACGGGGCGCCGCATCGCGCCTGCTACATCGTTTCGAGCGTGAACAGATTCTGCCCGGCGGCCTGACGTCGCGTACGCGTCCCGTACTCTATAACTCGTGGGAGGCGACTACCTTCAATGTCAACGAGCCTGGGCAGACACAACTGGCCGATAAAGCCGCTAAGTTAGGTGTCGAACTCTTTGTCATGGACGACGGTTGGTTCGGCCAGCGCAACAACGATCGCGCCGGTCTGGGCGACTGGGTAGTCAATCCGACTAAGTTCCCGCAAGGGTTGACCGGGCTGATCAAACATGTGAACGATCTCGGGATGGACTTCGGCCTCTGGGTGGAACCCGAGATGGTCAACCCCAATAGCGATCTCTATCGCAAGCATCCCGATTGGGTGATGAACTTCGCCGGACGGCCGCGCAGCGAACTGCGCAATCAGATCGTTCTGAACCTGGCGCGCGATGACGTGAAGGAGTATATCTTCCAGTCGCTCGATAAGCTCGCGAGCGAGAACAACATCAAGTACTTCAAATGGGACATGAACCGTCCTTTCTCCGAGCCCGGTTGGCCGGAAGCAGGACCTGCGAACGAGCGCAAACTCTGGATTACTTACGTCCGCAACCTTTACGAGATTATCGATCGCTTGCGGCAGAAGCATCCCAAGCTTGAGATTGAATCCTGTTCCGGCGGGGGCGGCCGCGTGGATCTGGGTATCCTGCGCCGCGTCGACGAAGTCTGGACTTCCGATAATACGGAAGCCTTTGATCGTCTGCGGATACAGGAAGGTTTCACCCAGGCTTATGCGCCTAAGATCATGTCGGCGTGGGTGACGGACGTTCCCAACCAGAACGGCCGCAGCACCCCGCTGCAGTACCGGTTTCTCGTCGCCATGCAAGGCGCTCTGGGAATTGGAGCGAACCTGAATCACTGGACCGATCAGGACGCCGCGCTCGGGACCAAGATGATCGCCCTTTATAAGCGCATCCGGGACACGGTGCAACTGGGCGATCTCTACCGGCTGCTCTCGCCGATAACCAATGATGTTACGGCGAACGAGTACATATCGAATGACGGCAAACAGGCGGTGCTGTTCGCTTTTCGACACTCGCAGGAGTTCAACACGGCCGCGCCCACCATTCTCTTGCATGGCTTGGACGAGAAAGCCGTTTACAAGCTCGAATCGGTCGACGGCAAACTGATCGATCGTCAAGGTCCGCTGAGCGGCGCGTATCTAATGCATAGCGGCGTGCATCTGAATCTGCGCGGGGATTTCGACAGTACGGCTGTCGTCTTGGAACGAGTCCCGTAGGGAGCGTAACTTTCGGGCCGCCGCGACGAACTCTTTAGCAGAGGCAAATTTATGGCAGGTCTAACTCGCAGACAACTGTTCGCCGCTGGCACCGCTGGATTCCTAGCCGCCGGCCGCCTGATATTCGCGAATTCCCTGCAGCAGTCGCAGGTCTCCGTCGTGCGCTTCGACAAAGCCGGCGTCAGGCAAGGACTAGTGACAGTAGATAAATATGTTCTCAGCGATGCGGAGTGGAAGCAGCGGCTAAGCCCACGGCAGTTCGATGTGACACGCAGAGCAGGAACGGAATCGCCGTTTACAGGGCCGTACTGGAACAACCATCAGCACGGGCTATACCGCTGCGTTTGTTGCAGCAACGCGTTATTCAGCTCGGATACCAAGTTCGAATCCTTCACCGGGTGGCCAAGTTTCTGGAGACCGGTCGCACCGGAGAACATCGACACCGAGGAAGATACCAATTACGGATTTCGTATCGAGGTCAAGTGTCGACGGTGCGACGCCCACCTGGGCCATGTCTTTGGCGATGGGCCGAAGCCAACAGGATTGCGCTATTGCATGAACGGCACGGCGCTGAATTTCGAAAGGTTGTAAAACCGTGAAACGAAACTACCTGTTACTCCCTTCGGAGTCGCCGGCGTCAGCCGCACGACGGGATGTTCATGCGAGGTTGCAGGTTTCTCGCCGGATCGGGAATTCTGGTTGTCCGGTTTGGGGCTGTTTCGGTTAGTGACTGTCGCCGTCGTGGTCGACGTCACCAGATGCCTGGGCCTTCGCCGCCGGACTTAACTGAACCGAGTCCTTAGGTTCGGAAGACGAAGCCGGTTGTGACTTGGCTTGCGCCGTATTCTGCGTGGCAACGGACTGCCATACTTCGGATGCGGAAGAAACTGGATTGATCATGCAGGTCGTGGCTCCTAATCTATGTATCGGACACTTGCGAGAAAGTTTGAGCTAGTGAACATCTCGAGATCGCGCGAATAGCACAGCACTGAATTTCGAAAAGACTTGATGCGAGAAAACTTATATGAAACCAAAGATTCTTCTGTTAGCGACCATAATCGGTCTTTCTTCGTTTGTCGTTCTGAAGTCAGCTGTTTCTTCAGCCGAGCAAACTCCCATGTCGCGCCCCGCTGTATTGGTTGAGTTGTTCACGTCCGAGGGTTGTTCGAGCTGCCCGCCGGCGGACAAACTTCTCGAGTCCCTTGAGAAGAGTGAACCGGCTTCGGGCGTAGACGCAATCGTCCTGAGCGAGCACGTCGATTATTGGAATCACGACGGCTGGGTGGATCCGTACTCGTCCTCTAAGTGGAGCGATCGGCAAAGTACCTACACCACGCGCTTCGGGGTCAACAGTGTCTACACCCCGGAAATGGTCGTTGACGGCGCATCGGAGTTTGTCGGTAGCGACAAAGGTCGCGCGTTAAGCGCGATCGCCGCAGCCGCGAAGACTCCGAAAGCTGAAGTGAGTCTCGCGGTAACGGCGGATTCCAAGGTCCAGATCGATGTAACTAGTCTGCCTTCCTCCGCGAAGGGTCCGGCCGACGTCTATCTCGCCATAGCTCGGAACGAGGCGAGTTCTCAGGTGTCGGCGGGTGAGAATGGCGGCCGCCGCTTGCATCACGTTGCCGTTATCCGGAGTCTTCAGCTTATTGGAACGTGCAAACCGGGCGAGCCCTTTCAGCGTGCAACTTCTTTCAATCCGGGTAAAGACATTGACCCCAATCAACTGCGGCTGATCGCGTTCGTGCAGGAGCGCAACCAGGGGCGGGTCCTTGGGGCGGCCATGCGGAGCATGCAATAGACCGTAACTTCTTCGCGTCCGAATCGAATACTCGATGGAAAGGCACGAAAAGGAGACTTAACAACATGCGTAAGAAAATCGGAACCGCTTTGATAGCCGCGGGACTATTCAGCGGCTTAGCCGTGATCCCCGCGTTCGCTCAGGATCAATCAACGATGTCGGACGGGAAGATGGCCGGCGGGAAAATGTCGCATCAGCAGATGATGGACAAGATGAACAGTATGTCAGCTGATGACAAAGCGGCGATGTTCGACAAGATGGCCCCGAAAGACCAGATGTCGGCGATGAAAATGTCCGGCCACGACATGGGCAAGATGTCACACCAGGAAATGATGGACTCGATGAGCAAGATGTCGGCCCAGGACAAGGCTGCAGCGTTCGATAAGATGCCGACGAGTAAGAAAATGGCCGCGATGAAGATGAGCCAGGGCGCGATGGCGCACTAACAAAGTAAGTCCGACTTACATACAAGCGACGGGGGCGTTTGGCCGCGCGTACTGCCGGCCATCCTATTTCCAGGTCGCCCCCGCTCTTCCCAAGCTATTGCACCGTCAAGGAAGCTCTTGCCACATCCCCGTTGTAACCTTGCAAGGTGATGTAACCCTTACCCGTCGGTGTCCCCTTGGGAATGACGAAGGTAAATGTAGCGCTCCCGCGAAGATTCGGATCTACCGGACCGACTTCGGTCGTCCTTCCGCCCGGTCCGGTCCAGAAGACATTAAGTTGGTCTATGGTAGCGAAGCCGTAACCGTTGCCTTGAATCGTCGCTCCCGGCGCACCTTCCGCGGGGCTCAACACCAGTTCCGCCTGTACCGTATATGGCGCTACACCGAGCTTACGGCTCGTCTGCCCGACGCCGGTCACGCTCTCAGGTCCGAATGCCGCCGGAACGACAGACCGTGAAACCACGAAGGATCCCGATCCATCCGCATATGCTGTGGCCAGCAGATTCTTGCTTGTACTATTCCCGAAGAGATCTACCTGTTCTCCAGGAGCAAAGCCGGTTCCGGAGAGCATTACTTCGCTTCCGACCTTACCGGTGTCGGGAGTCGCCGAGACGACGGCTGTTTCGAAAACAGCCTGCCCGATGTGTTGGTACGAGGTGTACCAGATTGCGCCGTCCGGTCCGCTTGTAATGCCGGCAGGCGAGCCGTTACCGGTCGGAACCGGATATTCAGTTAGCGCTCCGGAAGTTGTTATGCGGCCAAGCGCGACGTTCCCCGCGTCCCCGAACCAAAGATCCCCGTCAGGCCCAACTGCGATCTGACATCGTTCCAATATAGTTGTTTGGGTGAGCGGATATTGGCTTAAGGCTCCCGACGTCGTGATGCGGCCGATGCTGTCTTCCAACTCTTGTGGAAACCAGAGCGCGCCGTCTGGGCCAGTAACAATCGAGCTTGGCCCTGTGCCGGCCGGCAGTGGGTACTCAGTGATTGCGCCGCTGGTCGTGATCCGACCGATCTTACCCGCAAAAGACTCGGTGAACCACAGAGCGCCATCAGGACCGGTCGTGATTCCATTTGCGCCGGCGCCTGAAGTAGGAATGGGATAGATCGTGAACTCACCGGATGTCGTCAACCGGACGATACTGTCCACTTCTCCCGACTCGGTAAACCACACTGCACCGTCAGGTCCGGTCGTAATATACCCGACCGCAGCCTCCGGTCCGGGAATCGTGTACTGAGAGTAAACGCCCGACGTCGTCATTCTCCCGATATATGAGAAGCCCTGAGTAAACCAAAGGGCGCCATCCGAACCGGTGGTTATAAAGTCGGATACATTTCCGCTCGCATACGGGTATTGCGTGATTGTTCCGTCCGTTGCGATGCGCCCGACACCCAGGCAACAGTTTTCGGTGAACCACAGAGCGCCGTCCGGTCCCGTGGTGATCGAGAGAGGCTGGTAATCTTGATAACTCAGCAGGTGCTCGATTTGGCCGACTTGCTGCGCCCCAAATAGGGTACTAAAACTCGATAGAGTTAGGATGCACGAAGCTATCCGTGATTTGTTGTTCAATGTCATTGTGTAGTTCTCCTTTAGTCTGTAAGTGGTTAGTTCAAACTCAGTTCAAACACGGTTCCCTGCTCGGCTGGTCCAGGACCCGCATAAATCGTCGTACCGTACAACGCGCCTTTCGGTCCCGCCGTCAGTGGCGCTGTAGGATATCCGCCATCCGTGCCGTTTGTGAAGGTATGTAAGGTAGTCTCCGTCCAAGCCGCACCCGCAGTTGCTGGCGGAGTTAGCTGAAACAATGTTCCGTAACCCGCTGCCCCGCCGCGCGAAGCCGGTCCATACAACGATCCATTCTTTCCGAACACAACTCCCCCGGCCGGTCTTGACCCATCTGCACCGCCCGTGAAGCTATAAAGCAACGGTCTCTGTCCATGAAGCACCCGCCATCATTGGGGGCGACAACTTATACACCGCGCCCATACCGAACGTGCCGCCCATTTCCGTTGTCCCGTAAAGTGCGCCCGCGTTATCGAGGACCGGCGCTGATCCCGGCTCAACACCGTCGGAACCATTGCCCAGACTCCACAACTCCGTCAATGTCCACGTCCCGCCCGTCGCCGGAGGCGTCAGCTGAAAGAGCGATCCCCTGCCGTAAGTCCCGCCGTAAGCCGTAGCGCCATATAGGACGCCAGTCGGTCCCTGCACTAATCCAACTGGGTTTACCGAACTGAAAACGTTGTTCGGCGGGAAGTCCGTAAGCAACGTCTCGCCCCACGGCTCGCCAGGTTCCGGGGGAGGCGCCAGCGAAAACACCACACCGCTCTGCTCAATGCAACACGCCTTAACCGTTGTGCCGAACAGGGTGCCGTCCGGCGCAATGATCATGCTGTTGGGCTGCCATCCAAACTGTTCGACGAAGCTATAGAGTACATTCTCCGTCCAGCCTTCGCTACTTTTTACAAGCCGGTAGATAGCACCATCGTTGACTACTCCGCCATTGAGGGTCGAACCGTAGAGTACTCCATTCTTCCCCGCCACCAGTCCAGAAATCGGATTGGCCGCGTCTTCGCCTCCCCTGAAAATGTAGATAGTCTCAAGTGCCCAGCCGCCTCCTCCTGGTCCCGCGCTGGTCAACTTAAAAACTGAGCCGGTCGGCGCGATGCCTGGGGCACCATATGTCGTCCCGTAGATCACTCCCTCTTGGTCGATGGCCAGCCTTCCCGTCGGCTGTGCGCTCTCATATTCGCCCAGCGTGAAAATTGTTTGGAATGTCTGAGCCGGGCTGGAAACAGCGGCAATTATGCTCGCTGCGCAGAAAACCAGAAGTCTTTTCATATTTGTTGGTTCACCTTTCATCTCGAAAGGCGCAAAGCGCGCGGCGAACGGCTAGCGTTCCCGCACTTTATTTTTCATACCGGTCCGCGCCGACATCCTGCCCCGTTCCCGGCGTAAACTGAAACCAAGGGCTATGGCGTTCGATGATCAATCCCGCACCAAGCCATCCTCGGACGATCAGGTCACCAGCCAGTTCCGCACGCCGTCCGATGTTCAGGCGGGTACTCTTCTCAACGGCCGTTACCGTCTGATTCGCCGGCTGAGTCAGGGCGGCTTCGGCGCCGTACACCTGGCTCACGATCTGCAAATGCACGATCGCCCGGTCGTCGTCAAAATTCAGATCGATCAGCGCGTCGACGATCCATGGTTCGAGCGCAAGTTCAGCGAAGAAGTCCGCGCGTTGTCCATGATCGATCATCCCGGTGTTGTGGTCGCCTTCGATAGCGGCCGCACTCCGGACGGCCTGCCCTTTCTCGTGATGCAGTATGTCGATGGCGTCACGCTTCGCGCCGTGATGAATCCCGAAGGCATGCCGCTGGACCGGGTTGCTGAAATCGCCCGGCAGATCGGACATGCGCTGGGCGCCGCGCACGATCGGGGGATCTGGCATCGCGATCTAAAACCGGAGAACCTGATGCTGCAGTCGGGGGCTGGTGGAACCGAACGCGTGCGCCTGATCGATTTCGGAATCTCCACCGTATCCGATCTCAAAACCAAATACCAGAACAGCACCCGAGTGTCTGGAACGGTTCTTTACATGGCCCCCGAGCAGGCGATGGGACAGCCCTCCGCCGCGGCTGATATCTACGCCATGGGATTGATCGTCTACGAGATGGTGACGGGTCGTCGGCCGTTCGTTGCGGACAATGCATACCAGCTGGCCCAACTGCAGCGTTCGGCCCCCAAAATAAAACCGTCTGCTCTCCGGCCGGCATTACCGATAGCCGCTGAGCAGCTGATTCTGAAAAGCCTCCAGTATGACCCTTCGAAGCGGCCGGCGAATGCCCGCATCTTCGGCGATCAGTTATACGATGCGATCCTGAACTCGACTTCCCCGCAGCTACCGAGACAGCCTGCCCATGCTCGGGGGATTCGCAGCAGGAAAATAGCCGGCGTAATTATGGCTGCCGTTGTCCTTCTGGCCGGAGCAGCTTATCTTGAATTCCGCACTCACCAGAATGCCCGCTTTTCCACGAACAAACCCGTGACGCTACAGATGGTCCCGGCACCGCAACCCGCCGCACAAACCCCTCCATCGAAGCCCGAGGCTCCCCCCGCCAAAACCAATGACGACGCGGCCACCGAACTGGCTTACTGGAACGCGGTGAAAGACTCGTCGGAACCCGCTCTCTATCAGGACTACCTCAACACCTATCCTCACGGCAGTTTCGCGTCGCTCGCACGGACAAAGCTGGAACTCCTCAAGCAGAGGTCGCGGAAAGCCGCGGTTCAGGGAAAGTCCGGCCGGGAGGATAGGCCCGAAAAGGCCGAGCGGCCCGAGAAGCCCGAAAAACCCCTTGGTATTCCTGATCTCACAGGTCTGCCCATGTCTCTGCCGAACATGGACGAGTTGAATGCCTGGAACGCCATCAAAAACCCCAAAACCGCCCAGCCCTACCGGGACTTCCTGGCGAAGTATCCGCACGGGGTCCTAGCAGCGGCGGCGCGAGCCAAAATCCATTCCATCGAGAACCCGCGAACCCCTCCGGATCCTGAGGACTCGGATAAGTAGGGCTACTTCCGCCCCATCGCCTCCAGACTGAGCATCCCCGTCGACGAAAACTCCTGCGCCGCCCTTGCCTTCCGCACTTCCTTCTCATAGACCAGGAACTTAATCACTGCATTCGTGGCTTCGCTGACCGCCGCGGAAACTAAACCCGCCAACGCTAATTCCGCCCACTTCGGCGCCGGAACTCCGGGCATCCACTCAGTCAATGACGCACCTACGATTACCGAATACCCCTTCGACAGCACCTTCTTCGAAACTTCCCAACGTCCCGGCGGCAGTAATACGTAAATCAGCTCCAACGACTGCTGCGCCGCGATCCCGTAACACGCTGCGGCCAGAAGCATGTATAATAGTCGATCCATAACTCCTGAAAATGAACTAGCGAAATTTCGACTCACAACGGGCCAGGAAGAATGTAAAACTTTTTTGACCTGTTTTCCCCGCCGTTGTCGCTATTGAAAGAGAGAGGCATGTTGGTGCAAGCTGCGGATCGTGGCGAGGACGACCGGCTGCTTTTCGAAGCAGTTTATAAAGAACTGCGTCGTCGTGCTCACTTTTTCCTCCGCCGCGAGCGCCCAGGCCACACTCTCCAGCCCACGGAAGTCGTCCACGAAGCGTGGATTCGCCTTTGTACCGGCGAAGCCGGCCGCCCTCTCGACCGCACTCGCTTCCTCGCCGTCGCCGGCTGCGTTATGCGCAACATTTTGGTGGACTACGCCCGCAAGCGCAAAGCTGTCTGCCACGGCGGCGACCTGGTGCGCACCGACTTCGGCGACGCGTTCCTCTTCTGCCACGAGAACTACCTGCAGATCCTGGAGATCGACAAAGCCCTCAGCCGTCTGGCTGCGATCGATCCGCGCATCGCCGAACTGGTAGAACTTCGCTTCTTCGCCGGCCTCACTGAATCCGAAGCCGCCGAAGTTCTCAACGTGTCTCCGCGCAGCGTCAAGCGCGATTGGTCGTTCGCCAAAGCCTGGATGCGCTCTTCGCTCGAAGGTGAATCGCAATGACACCCAGCAATTGGCGGCGCGTTCGCAGCGCCTTCGAGAGGATTGTCGATCGTTCCCCGGCATCGCGCCCCGCCCAGCTCGACGCGGAGTTCACTTCGCGCCCCACGCTCAAGCGCCATCTGGAGGATCTTGTCAATAAGCACCGCAGCGAGGACCCGGTCTTCGACTGGGCCGACCGCGCTCCCGCCGATCCGCCTCCAGCCCCCCTCTTCCATGAGGGTCAGGTTCTCGCTACCCGCTACCGCATCGTGCGCTTCCTCGGGCGCGGCGGCATGGGGGAAGTCTACGAAGCGGTCGATACTACCTTATATAACCGCCCGGTCGCTATCAAAACGGTCTCTGCCGAGATCCGCCATAACCCGGACTCCGCGCGCCGCTTCCGCCGTGAGGTCGAACTCGCCCAGCGCGTGAGCCACCCGAACATCTGCCGGATTCACGACATCTACTATCACACCTACCTCGACCCCGCCACCGGGAAAGAGGCCCTCACGGAGTTCCTCGCCATGCAGTTGCTCGTCGGCGAGACTCTTTCCGAGTACATCGCCAAACGCCGCACTTTGCCCCTGGACGAAGCGCTGGATTTACTGCGCCAGATGGCCGAAGCTCTCGCAGCTGCCCACGCCGCCGGAGTGATTCATCGCGATTTCAAACCTGGCAACGTCATCCTCGTATCCGACGCCTCCGGCCTTCGCCCTGTGATCACCGATTTCGGAGTAGCCGTCCGCACCGATCGCGCGCTTGACGCCGAAGGGGATCACTCGCTTGGCACTTACACTCGAGCCGGCACTCCGGAGTACGCTGCTCCCGAGCAGAGAGAAGGCGGCCGCATCACCGCCGCCACCGATATTTACGCCTTAGGTGTCGTCGCTCTCGAAATGCTGACCGGACAAACAGGCGACCGTTCACTTACGCCGCTTTCTCCGTTGCAACGCGCCGCTTTAACGCGCTGCTTCGATGCGGACGCCGCCGCCCGTTTTGCAAGCCCGTCCGACTTCGTTAACGCGCTGTCCGGCGACCCCTCGAACGCAGGCGCCACGAACCGGATACTTAGCCGCCGCGCTCTTATCACCGGTTTAAGTGCAACTGCCGCGGTGTTGGCCGGCGGAATAGTCACTCGCAAAGTCTTCTTCCCTAGGTCTGAGATCTCTACCCTGTCCATCCTCCCCTTTGAAGGCGATAGCGGGGTCTCAGCCTTGCCCGGATTCCAGGAGGAACTAACTCGCATCTTCCTGAAGTCTCGGAGGATCCGTATCCTTTCCGCCTACTCGACCGCGTCTCTGAAGCCGCCTTTCGACTTTCGTAAGATGTCGCAGATCCTACCCGCGGACGCGTTCCTCACCGGCGCACTCACTTCAGCCGAGGTTCTGGTAACTCTCGTGCGCCGAGGCGGTTCCGTACTGTGGCACCAGAAGTTCGACCGTCACCAGTCCACCTTGTCACTTCATCGCCAAATCCAGACGGCGGTGATTGCCGTAGTCGATCAGGGGGAATCGGAGACCCTGCTCGAATCGGCGTATGTGCCGTCGCAGGATGCCTACCTTGCGTATGTGAACGCCCGAGCATGCCTCACCCGCCATAATGATGAAGATCTGAAGCGCGCTGAGACGTTCTTCCGCGAAGCCACTCATGTCGACGCGAAATTCGCATCCGCATGGGCAGGTCTGGCTTACACCCTGTTCGCGCAGGAAAAACCGGCCGAGGCAAAGGTTACCGCTGACCATGCTCTCTCACTGGACAATAAGTGCCCTGAGGCCTATCTCACTAAAGCGATCGTTTCACAAAACGTCGACTGGAAATGGAACGAAGCCGAAGCCACCTTCCGCCAGGCTCTCGACTTCGAACCTTATAACGGTCGCGCACACCAGTGGCTTGGCGGTCTTTTCTCCAATCTCGGGAGATTCGACCAAGCCATTCCAGAATTGACCCTGGCGGTGAACCTCGATCCGATTAGCTTTAACTCGAAAATCGCTCTCGGAGTCTGCCTCTTATACGCCCGTGAATACGACAAGGCCATTGAGCAGCTGGAGCGAGGTATCGCAATGGCTCGAGAAGCCAAAATGGAAACATTCACGACCCTACCCAATCCTAGCGACCTGCTGGTTGATGAAAGGGGACAAAACGAAGGCTTTTCAAAACTACCGCTATGCCATAAAGCGAGAGCCGGACAATACCCAAGCGCAGGCCCTATTTGTTTTCGGGGCTGCTCGATCCGGCGAGGTCGCTGAGGCATCGATAGCTCTTTCGCACCTATTGCAACTTCCGGATGCCGCCAACCACCCGTTCTTTATGGCGATCGCATTGGTCGGCGTTGGACAACATGACCGCGCGTTCGAGTATCTGGATCGCGCCTTCGCCTCTAAGGACTCCGATTTGCCGATGCTCAAATCGTGCATCTACATGGAGCCTATCCGGCGGGACCCGCGCTACTCGAATTTGCTTGCAAGGATGAATCTTACCTAAAAAAAATTGTTGGGATGTGACTCTCTCGCCGGATTTTTTCCGCTTGGTCATTTAGGAGTACACAGACCACATGCCAACTACGATTCCTGGCGGCGGGACCCATCCCCTCGCCTGGAAAGAAGACGATGGACAGGGTCCATGCTTTACCTGTCCTGCCGCAGTGCGGATAGCAGGCAATCTTAACCTGCTCGACCATGCCGCCGGGGAAACAGGAAGCACCCCTGTGAACGCTCACCTCGAAACGGGCGCCGATGGTAAGCGAACCCTAGTTCTGTCCTAGTTCGATGACGCGTGTAAACGCAACCTCAGTCCGGCTCCACGTCGAGCGGGCTCAGGCCCTCTCCGCTTCCGGCAACATCCGAGACGCAACCGAGAAGTACCTAGACCTATTTGAGTCCGGTTATCATCACCCGCTCCTCCTGGCGAATCTGGGAGCTGCGCTGTTTCGAGAAGGACGCGTCCCCGAGGCGGTGATCGCATACCGTCAGGCCCTTGTGAAAGATCCGCGCCTCCTGTGTGCCTGGTCAAACCTGCTACTAGCTCTCAACTGCCTGGATAACATTTCGCCCTTAGACATCGCCCGTGAGCACAGCCGTTTCGATGACTTATTCGAACCGCCGGATCTTGTCTCCCGTCCACGCCGCCCAGGTAAAGTAAGACTCGGATTTCTCTCCGCCTCATTCTTCTGCCACTCCGGTACTCGGTTCTTCGAACCAGTTTTCCGCGGGCTGGATCACAATCGTTTTCAGGTCTTCTGCTATCAGGCGAATACACACTCGGACGAAGTAACTAACCGCATAATCTCGCTAGCGGACCAATGGCGGAACCATTGCCTTGCTAACGGACGAGGAAGCTACCGCCCAGATCCGCGCTGACGACCTTGACCTGTTGATCGATATGGACGGCCACACCGGCCTGAACAGGCTTCCCATTCTTGCCGCAAAGCCTGCTCGCGTCCAACTAACCTGGCTGGGCTATCCCAACACCACGGGACTGCGCTCCATCGACTTCCGCATCACTGACTCTATCGCCGATCCGGCGCCGTTCGCCGATGAACTCCACAGCGAGAAACTCCTTCGTCTCGATCCGCCGTTCCTCGTCTTCTCCCCGCCTCAAGACTCACCTGACGTCGCGCCATCCCCGGTCCTTCAGAACGGCTATGTTACCTTCGGCATCTTCAACCAGATTCACAAGCTTTCCGACAGTCTGGTCACCGCCGCAAGCCGGATCTTAGATCGCGTCCCGAATTCCCGCCTGCTACTTAAAGCCACGGCTTTCGTCGATCCCGCGGTTTGCGACGCGACTGCCGACAGGTTCGAGATAGCCGGCGTCGACCGCGGCAGGATTACCTTCGCCGGTCCGATTCGCGGCTTCAACCTGCACCTCGAATCGCACCATCAGGTCGACATCATGCTCGATAGCTTCCCCTACACAGGTACCACCACCACCTGCGAAGCTCTGTGGATGGGTGCCCCGGTAGTTACTCTCGAAGGACTAACTCACCACGCCCGCGTCGGCTCCTCGCTCTTACAGTCGATCGGCTTGCCGGAACTAATCGGAAGGTCCGTCGATGAGTATGTCTCTAGAGCAGTAACCCTGGCTTCGGATACAGAACGTATTGCTGCCATGCGGAACCAGATGCGTCGCCGGATGCTCGCGTCGCCGCTGATGGACCTCGCCGGATTCACGAAGCGCTTCGAGAACGCGCTACTCTACGCGCTACTTCATTCAGACCGCAACGTCACCGCCGGATCGACTTTCGCCGCACGCCACGCAGGCACCCCGCACGCCAGCGCCGAGACAATCCCTAGCAGCGCGATGACTCCGCCGTAAGTAACCGGATCGATCCGCGAAATCCCAAACAGCAGGCTCACGATCGCTTGCGTCGCAGCGACCGCTCCCACTAACCCCGCAATGACTCCGATCCCGGTCATCGTCATCCCCTGACGGATCACCAGCCCCAGGATGTCATTCGGTGAGGCGCCCAAAGCAGCGCGAAGCCCGATCTCTCGCGTCCGCTCCGTCACGCTGCCCGAAAGTACGCCATAGATGCCGGTAGCCGCCAACACCAACGCCGCGAAGGCGAATAACTCGAACACGATCATCGCGAAACGCCGTTGCGCGGCCGACCGGGCGAGTAAGTCAGACATACTTGCGACCTGCGAGATCGGCTGATCCTTATCGACACTCCAGATCGCCTGCTCGATCGCTGGAATTAGCACGCTCTGATCGCCGCGCATCCGCACCACGAATGACTCCGATGGATCCGCAAACCACGACTGCGCGGGAGTGAGATACACTGCGTCCGGTTGACTCTCTGCCAGCGACATCTGCTTCACATCGCTCACAACCCCGACGATTGTGTACCACGGCCTGTCGGTCGGCCCCACATGCAGACGCTTACCGACAGGATTCTCCCCGCGAAACTTACCTTTCGCCAGTGCTTCACTAATCACAACGGAAGGTAAAGCGCCCGCTCGATCTTGCTCGGTCAGTAACCGCCCGCTCCGTAGCGCGATGCCCATCGTCCCGAAGTATCCCGGCGACACGACATAACGGAACACGTTATAGCCGCCGCCGTCCTCGAAGTGCGCGCCGTACACTCCATACGCATCGCCACTCATCGGCAACAGACTGGTAAAGGCCGCCGCGGAGACACCGGGAACGCGCCGCACCGAATCCAGCGCCTGCCGGAAGAACTCCACCTTGGAAGCGTCGGAGTCATATCGGTGGCCGGACGTCTGAACCTGCATGGTGAGTAAGTGGGCGGGATCGAACCCTGGACTTACCGCGAATAGCCGGTCGAGACTACGCAATAATAGTCCGGCACTTACCAGCAACACCAGCGCAAGTGCGACCTCCGCTACTACGAGTACGCGGCGAGTCATCTGATGCGACCCCGTCGCGCGTCGCGAGCTTTCCTGGATTCCAGTCGCGGGATCGCTGCGGGATGACTGCCAGGCCGGGATCAACCCGATCGCCAGCCCGATCAGCGTCGTCACGCCGAGCGCGAATGCGAATACGGTCCCGTTCACCGCGATAGCGCTCACACGAGGCAGATCCGGCGGACTCAGCGCAACTAATGCCCGCGCCCCGAACTCCGCGACTAACAATCCACCAATGCCGCCCAGTCCGGCCAGTAACAAGCTCTCGGTCAATAACTGACGGACTAGTCGTGACCTACCGGAGCCGAGCGCCATCCGCATTGCGAACTCGCCGCGCCGTTGCGCGCAACGCGCCAGCAGCAGGTTGACTACATTCACCGACGCGATCACTAATAGAAGCATCACCGCGCCGAGAACCGCAAGCAGCGCCGGCTTGATTCCGCGGGTAACTTCGTCCTGCAGCGAGTTGACGATCAATCCGCGATCAAGCGTCGCCCAAACTGGTCTCGGGAACTCCGCGACGCGCGTTGATGCGATCGCATCCAACTCGCGGCGCGCCTGATCCGCAGTGACTCCAGCGCCGCAACCGTCCTGCCATGTGTAGGTGATGACCCCACTCCGTGGCATTGATGTCGCCTATGTTCCCGGCATCGTACTGTAAGGGCGACCATAGCTCCGCCGCCGGCGCGAGCACGTTCTCGAAATCTTTCGCCATCACGCCGATCACCGTCGTCGGATTGCCATCGAGCAAAAGCGGCCGCCCGATAATCGCCCGATCCCCATGGAAGCGCTGCCGCCACAGCGAGTCACTAAGAATCGCCACACGAGGACCCTTGGGCCGGTCGTCGTCTTCCCGGAAAGCGCGCCCAAGTGCCGGAGTAACTCCCAAGACGCGAAAGTAGCTCGCACTTACCTGCTGGCCATCAACCCGCGTAGGTTTGCCGGCTGAAGTAATCGTCGGTTGCCATGGCTCTCCGTCGGCTACCCCTAGCTCTTCGAAAGAATGGCTCCTTGCCGCCAGTTCCTGATAGGAGTGAAAGGTTACGTCTGAGCGTTCACTCTGATAAATGTCCCAGATCATCACGATCCGGTTCGCGTGCGGATACGGCAGCGGCTCAAACAGAATCGGATCTAATGCACTGAAGATCGCCGTGCTCGCGCCGATACCCAGAGCCAGAGTAAGCACGCTAACGGCGGTGAATCCAGGACTATGCCGCAACTGCCGTGCGCTGTAGCGTAAGTCCGCGAAAAACGTCTCGATCACGTTCTCCCATCCCGAACCACGCACCTGCTCGCTAACCGCAGCTGAGTTCCCGGCTTGCAGCCGCACTTCGCGCCGCGCCACTTCCGGAGATACTCCGCGCGCCACTAACTCGGCCGCCGCCTCATCCAGATAGTGCCGCACTTCCTCATCAACGTCGTTACGGGCTCGCCATAGCCGCATAGCACTAAGCCTCCGCTTTCAAAAGTCGCGCAATCGCCGACACCCGCCGGTTCCAGTCAGCCGTCTCCGTCTCGAGCCGCTTCCGCCCTGCGCGGGTCAGTGCATAGAACTTGGCGCGCCGCGAGTTCTCGGTTTGCCGCCACTCCGCATCCAGCAGACCGGCCCGCTCCAGCCGCTGCAAAGCCGTGAGTAGCGATCCCGGATTGACCTTGAACACGTCCCGCGAGATCTGCTCAATCCGCCGCGCGATGCCGAAACCGTGCATGGCTTCAAGACTCAACGTCTTCAAGATCAACATATCCAGCGTTCCCTGAATTACATCGGTAGACGATTCTTCGAAAGGGGGCACAACCGAACGATACCGCCTTTCCATATGATTGTCAAGATGTGACAATCAGCGGCGCTACCCTCCCGGCACTTCGATTTGACTCCCCGCTCGCGACTCCCGTAGACTATAGCGATGACAACGCCGCCGTCGCATGCAGTCGTTGGCCGGAAGAAGCCTATTGCGCTCTCTCCGTCCCTTGAAAAGAATCTAGTCGGCTACGCCCTGGCCGGCGCCGCGGGCTTGGGATTAGCCTGTGCATCCCCCGCCCACGCGGCCATTGACTACACTCGGGTCCAAATTCAAGGCGGTGCGAACAGCGACACCAGCATCGACCTGAATCATGACGGAATCGTCGATTTTTCGGTCCGCGATATTTTCTCGAGCCGAACCCTCTCCGGCGCTCAGAACGGTCTGCTTAATGCTTACGCCTCTAACCAGAACGGCGTCGTGGTGGATCAGAGTTACGCTGCGCACGCTTTCAATGCAGGCAGCCGAATCGGTCCCAAGCTGAAGTTCTCGAACCAGCAGTTCGGAATGGGAATGGCTGGCAGCGGCCGCACGTCGAGCGGGGACAGGATCTCGGGCGGCGAGTTCCTCAACAAAGATAGTAAGTTCTTGGGACTCAAGTTTGAGCTTGACGGCAAAACCTACTACGGTTGGGCGCGTTTTACTGTGAAGTCACACGACTACAGGATTAGCTATGAGCTGATCGATTTCGCCTATCAGACAACACCCGGTGTTCCCATTTATGCGGGTGAGGGGATCGGAGCAAACAAAGAAGCTAGCGCCGCGGGCACATTAGGGGCACTCGCGTTCGGTGATTCCGCAATCGCTCTCTGGCGCGGACCGTCCGAGCACGTAGCCCTGGAACAATAGCGCTACTACTTAGTTGCGCGTCCTAACCGCTCGAAGACGCCGCGCCGAAAGCTGCCCCACTACATCCCGATGAAAGGCAGCCTTCCCTTTGTCGCCTTCCGCTCGCCCGTGGATTACCGCCAGACACCGGTGCGCATTGAGCATTCCCGGAAGCAGCGATACGCAAGTCTCCAGGGCCAGCGCAGCGCGTTCAAAGTGGCCCATGCGCGCCAGTGCAAGACCCAGAGTAAAATGCCCCATCGGCAGAAAGTGCTGGAGTCCGACCGCAATCAGCGCGTTCTCAGCCGCTTCCTGATTCTGCCGTTCCCTGAGAAGCGCTCGCGCTAGACCTAGATAGCCTTCCGGGCTATCGCCGTCGATCTCCAAAGCCCGCGAGAAAGCGCGCATGGCATCGGTACTCCGGCCCGCGCGTAAGTAAGTTTCGCCGAGTAAGTTATGTAGCTTCGGAAGGCGCGGTTCAGCTAGCTCCGCGCGGCGTAGGCAGGCGAGCGAACCTACTAAGTCGCCTTCCTGATGAAGAATGATCCCCATCAACCAATCGCGCCGTGCCTCCGCAACTTCGGGCCGATCGCCTTCTGCGCTGCCCGGCGGCTTCGCCATCAACTCCAGCAGAATCGTCTTAGCTTCCGCTCGTTGACCTATATTCAAGTAACAACGTGCCAGGCTTTCCGCGAACCGCTCCTCTTGCGGAAACTCAACGGTGAGCGGCTCCAGCAGAGCGGCGGCTTCGTGCCACCCGCGCGCATCCATCAGAGCCCGAGCGCGGTTATACTGCAATTCGCGCACGGCAACGCCGACCGCCTTTTCCTGATTCGGTTCCTGCTGCATATAACCAAGCGCAACAAACTGATCGATCACTGCCTTAGCTGAAACAGGATCCGTCCGTAAGTCCGCGGGATGCATGCCGCAATCCCCTGGAATAGATTCCCAGCTCGAAATCTGCTCGATCGTCGGCGGCTGCTCGAACGCTTGCACCAGTACCCGCCCATCCATATCGCCGCCCACGGGTAGTCCGAACACTGTCAGAATCGTCGGCGCGATATCGAGCAAAGTCGCGCCGTAAATGCGCTCGTCTTTTCGAATTCCAGGCCCGCGCATCGCCAGGATCCCCATCGGGCGATGTTGCACGGCCGGGCCGGCAGGCTCCTTCGGAATGCCGCGCGAACGCAGATGGTCGGAGTGGAACCCGTGATCGGAAACTAACAGCACCGTCGTCTCGGGAGGCACAAGTTGAAGTAATCGGTCCAGCAGCATGTCGTGGAAACGATACGCCCCGTTGACGACCCCGTTATAGATGTCGAACAGGTCTTCCGGCACGCCTTCGCGTCGCGGCGGATGAAAGTCCATAAACGCATGCGAAAAGTGATCGATGCCGTTGTAATAGATGGCTGCGAAGTCCCACGGTTCATGCTGGAGTATCCAGGTAGCGCAGTTATGAATCGAGCAGTTTTCGGCGAGAACTTTGGCGAAGGTAGTTAGTCGGAGATCCTTAGTCTGATCGATCTCCGCTGCTCTAGGGATGATCGGAAGTACCGCGCTCTGCTGTACTTCAGCCGGATGCATGCGCAACTTAGCCAGCGTGTCGCGGAGATGCTCCGGATGTACTGCGCCCTCCGGCAGGGGCCATGGTTGATCAATCGGCGCAGTAGCGAATGGGAACAGGTCCGATATACTAACTCCGCTGATAGGTTCGGCGGGATGCCCCGCGAACCAGCCGACCACGTGCGCTTTCAAGCCTTGCTGCGTAAGGATGTTCCAAATCGCTTTCGTTTTGCGTGAAGTGCTCGACACCGGACGAATGCCCGCCGTGTGCGGATCGGGCTCCATGAAACCGTGGATTCCGTGCTTTTCCGGCCGCATCCCCGTCGCAATCGAGTTCCACAGCATGGGCGAGAGCATCGGCTGAAGCGAAGCTAGATTGGCAATCACGCCGTCATCGATAAATGCATTCAAGGTTGGCATCAAGCCCTGATCGACCAGCGGGTGGATGACTTTCCAGTCCGCGGCATCCCAGCCGATTAGGAGCACCTTCGGTCTTTTATTCAGCATGTTCAGAAGCTAAATTGTAGCCGCGCGTTCACCGACCGCATGATCCCGATTGCCGTACCGGAAAACAGACCCGCGAAGTCAATCACATTCAGTGAATTCGTCAGATTCTGTCCATCGACTTGAAACCGCACGGGGTACTTCTCGCTCTTCGATAAGATCACACCCGCGGAAGCATTCAGCGACCATAGCGGCCGCGGCCGGAGGTCCGAAAAGTTCACTCGATCGAGTATGTCCTGCGTATAGCCTTGCGCCGCTGCCTGTGCTTCGGCTCCGCCGAAGTCAATGGGTAGTCCGCTGTCGTAGGTTCCGCCCGCGGCGAGCCAGAATCGTGAGGTTACGTCGTACCGAAATCGCGCGCGGACTGCATTGCGTTCGTCTTGCGACACCGGGAATACGCCAGTCGTCTGCTGGATAGCTTGTACCGCATCATCGCCCAGGAAAAGACCGCCGGTTGCCGGGAAATACCCGTTTCCCCGTTGATTCGTCCAACTAATGTATCCCGAAAGACGCCCCCATCGCGGTATCTCAAGCTTCGTCTCTTCCCCATAGATGTTTGCCAGGGCGAAGGTGATCGGGAAACTAACACCGGTGTTCAACAGTAAGTCGTCATCCGCGTAGTTATGATATCTACGCCAGAAAAAGTTACCCGTAAGTCGAATATGTCCGAAGAGGCCGTTCGCGAAGCCGGCTTCATAGTAGTTCCCCCTGGCAGGTTGCACCGGAAGCCGTAGCACCAAAGGATCCAGACTTGTCACTGCGGCCGCACTGGACACCAGCAGATTCTCAAACGGCGGGGTCTGGAACACCCGGTCATAAGCCGCGTGGAAGTTCGTCTTGATCTTCGGTAAGTAGTACGCCAGCCCAATCCGTGGGCTCCATGCGACTTGGTTCACCAGTAAGTCGTAATGGTCGAAGCGCAGCCCTCCGCTCAATGCGAAATTCTTCCAGTGAATCTCATCCTGCCCGAACCCGGACTGCTCCCGATCCGGCGCATGCCCGTAAAAGTTAAACGCCGGCGGCGTTCCGGGATCGAACTGCGTCGGGTCCGTGATCAGGTAATTGAGTGCTTCTTCGATCTGCGCGAAATCCGCCTCGCCCCCGAACTTAAACTCGTTGATCCCGGCGTGCATGGATACGGTAGCTTTCGCGTACTCTTCGTGATACCCCCGATCCTGACCAGCAATCATCGGCGTCGATAAGTCATTCGACCAGAAGTCGGCCGTGATGTCCCGCGTCATGGCACGAAAGTCGCCGAGCACGTTCGCAGAAAAGATGTGCTGCCATGAGATCTGCGCGGCGCTCTCGAAATTCTGCCGGTCCTGCCGCTGCCCCGCTTCCTCCTGCGGTATTTCGTTCGGCACCAGAAACTTCGATTGGTTCCGGCTGACGATGATTCCGATTCGATTGTTCTTATCGATGTCGAGTTCGTAATGCGTCATGAAGTCCGCCGTATTCCCGTGGTTCGTGTAGTTCTGAGTAGTCGGCGGATCGAGAAAATGATCGGTCAAAGCTCCCGCCAGGCTCATGCTCAAGGTACTCGAACCGAATCCGTACTGGCCTTCCACATACCCATTCTCCGTATCGTAGGAACCGCCGCCGAGTACCGACTTACCGTGAAAACCGAGCCGTTTGTCGCGCGTAGTTTGTACTTCGATCACGCCGCCCATCTTACGGCCATATTCAGCCGGATAACCGGCCACCATCTCGGTCATCTCCTGAACGTTATCCGGGTCGATGTCCGCCGCGTAAGCCGCGGAACGGTTTTCGGTGAGCGGCATCCCGTCGACTACATACTGCACCTGATACTCTTCTCCGCGTGGGTGAAGGATACCGTTAGCCTCGAATATCCAACCCGGCTCCTGACTCACTAAGTCGGCTAAACCGCGCCCTGGCTCAGCCGTTTGCCGGTCATTGATCGTGTCCGACCCGATCCGGTTGGCGCTACTCGTCGCATATGGATCGATCAGAGTCTCGTCGGCGGTCACCTCGACCGTAGTCTGAACGGGACCTAACGAAAGCGCTACTTTTACTTCCAGCGGCAACGCGGAACGGATATTCACCTGTTGCGTCGCAGTGGTGAACCCGGCTAAGTTGACGGTCAGGTTATACAATCCGAACGGCAGTCTCTTGGCAACCACATGGCCGGCAGCATCTGCTGTGAAGCTATGGTTATATTGATTGGCCTCGCTAACTAACTTAACCGACGCGGCAACGGGCGATCCGGTCGGGTCCGCCACCGAGAGGCGCAGTTCTCCCTGATCCGCTTGACCGACGGCCACCATTGGAACCAGCAGGGCGAGCAGAGCTCTCCCGATATTTCGACTCATGTGTGCGCGAGGTGCTCTCGTTCTATTTCACCATTTGCGGGCGGACTCTCGACCTGGCAGTGCCATGATCGTTTTATCGTGTCCTTCGCCAGCGAACTCGAGTCGGTGCTGCCGTCCGATCTACCGGAACGCGATCGTCTGATCCACCTCGGCGCGCGGCACCTGGAGCGTATCGACGAAACGAACCGGCTTTTCAACCTCACCCGCATCGTCAGCCCGCGCGACGCGGCGATCAAACACGTGCTCGATTCCGTTCTCCCGTGGCGCTTCTTCGCCGGGGGCGCCGCGATTCTCGATGCCGGAACCGGCGCCGGATTTCCCGGCATCCCGCTGGCGATCATCCTCCCCGGCCAACAATTCACCTTAGTGGAATCCACCGGCAAGAAAGCCCGCTTCGTAGCTGAGGCGATTGAAGCCCTTGGACTAACCAATGCGACAGTAGTGAACGCGCGCGCGGAAGACTACCTTCGCGAAGCTTCCCCGATCCTAATCACCGGGCGCGCCCTTGCGCCCTTAGCCAAAGCCTGCGCCTTATTCAGTCCCGCCATTCGCACCGGCTCGCGAGCCCTACTCTATAAAGGACCGGACATCGATACCGAAATGGAAGCAGCCGCGCCGGACGCACGTAAATACAAATTGAACCTAGCGGTGCTAACCCGGTACGAACTCCCCGACTCTTCCGGTCTGCGCACATTAGTACAGATGTCCTCCCATGTACGATAGACGCATGAAGGCAAAGGTGCTGGTCCCGCTCTTGGCGGTGTTCGTCGGGCTCCCTGCCATGGCTCAGTTCGATGCCGATTCTTTTGCTGCGAATCTGCGTGCGAGGTATGGGCATGGCCCTCTTCTTGATAAGGAAACCTTATTCCCCCGCCCGGACGTTGAAATAACTGTTGATTTCGCTGCAAACGGGCACGTCTGCAGGATTCAGATCCCTCCGTTCGTCAAGTCAGGAGAGGACCTCCTCACCGAGTTAGTGCCGCTAGACATACGAGGACGAGAACTAAACCGTCTCTCCACCGCGGTAGGTGCACCGTCGGTCTCAAGTATTCAGTATGAAAACCTCACCATTTCCGAATCATGGCAAGGCGACAGACAAACCGGAACTACCGTGATATTCCCCAAAGAAGCGTGCACCTCGCGCAGATAGTCTTGCTATCCATCATTCCGGCAGAAGCGCAGACGCTCGCCTGGGTGAAACCTTCCCTATCCTCGATATCTTCCGCCAGATCTTCCTCCGCCCTTGCTTATTAACTGCTTCGTGATTTGCTAGATGTCTCCGCGGCCTATGCGGAATATTCTCGTCCGGCAACACCTTCGTGCTGCAGGTTTCTGTCTGTGTCGAAACGCCACCATAAGACGAAGGTACCCATCGCGACGATCACAAATCCCCAAACTTTATTTACGCCCTTAACTAACTCAATCCAAACACTCCGCCCCAAACATTCCCTTCCAACCCTACGCACCCCGGTTCCACAATCAATCAGGTAGCTCTCTTAAAACGAATCACAAGGGTAACTATAGATGCTTCAACTAACCGCGCAACAGGAACAAGTCCTGACCTTAGTAGCCAACGGCAGCACCGTCACCGCTGCCGCCAAGGAAGCCGAGGTCGATCGCAGCACCGTTCTCGCTTGGCGTCGCGCCAGCGCCGATTTCCGCGAGTCCTTCGCAATCGCGCAATACGAACAGACCCTCTACTGGCGCGAGCAGATAGAATCCCTCGGCAGCCTTGCCATCATCGTTCTGCGGCAAGTCATGATGGACAACTCCCCCGGCCCTCGTTTTCGCGCCGCCGCCGCGGTCCTCGATCGTCTAACCAAAACCGCGGCCCCGCAGCCGGAACTTTCCCCGCAAGGTGGCCAATCCCGGAAGTCCCCACAACCAACCAAATCGCAGCCCGCCACCCCGGCGTCGCAATCACAAGAACCGGGCGACTCCGCAGCGCAGCACGCTCCCGACAGCATGCACAATCTGCACAATCCCGGCCGCAACGCCAACTGCCCTTGCGGTAGCGGGCTGAAATACAAACGTTGCTGTCTCGGAACACCCGAATCACAGCCAAAACTCAAAGCTATGACCCAAGCGGCATAGAGGCAAACGCGCGAACTCCCTTTGCACTAACAAACTCGAACCCGAATCCCGCCTCCCCGCGCCTCAATAGTACTTACCCGCCCCAAATCGGCCCGTCACCCAAACCTTAACCATGATAGATTCAAGGGTTTGTCATCAAACTGACGGGAGTCTCCAATAGACATGTCGTTCTTCTCAGCCCCGTGGGCCCTCTGGTTACAAGCCGGCGACCCAACGGGGAACGGGCAAGGGTATCTCTTTGCCGTCCTCGGTATCAGCGTTTTCGGCATCATCGTTGCCGCCGCGCTAGGCCGATCAGTCATTCGCCTCGACACCGGAACTGCCCAGATGCGGCACATCTCCGATGCCATCAAACAAGGTGCTGAAGCTTTCATGCGCCGTCAGAACCGCACCATCCTGCTTCTGGCCGCAGTCCTGGCCGCAGTTATATTCTCCAGTTACTCTGCCACTACCTCACTAACTCTCGCCGTCCGCATGACCATCTCCTTCATCGCCGGCGCCGGGTGCTCCATGCTCGCTGGCTTTAGTGGAATGTGGGTCTCTATTCGCGCTAACATCCGTACAGCCTCCGCCGCCCGCACCTCTCTTGACGCAGCCCTTCAAACTGCGCTGCGCGGAGGCGCCGTCACGGGACTTAGTGTTGTCGGCCTGTCCCTCTTCGGAGTCGCCGCCCTCTTTCTTGTCTTCGGCGGCCTCGATGACCCCACTCGCATCCCTGGCCAGATCGTCGCTTTCGGTTTCGGCGCCAGTTTCGTTGCACTGTTTGCACAGCTAGGCGGTGGCATTTACACCAAGGCCGCCGATGTCGGCGCCGATCTCGTCGGTAAAGTCGAAGCCGGTATCCCCGAGGACGACCCGCGCAATCCAGCCGTCATAGCCGATCTCGTGGGCGACAACGTCGGCGACTGCGCAGGCCGCGGTGCGGACCTTTTCGAATCCACTGCGGCTGAAAACATCGGCGCCATCATTCTCGCCGCAGGCCTCTACCCCGCGTTTGGCGTCAAAGGGATACTCTTCCCGCTAGTTACCGGAGCCTTTGGTTTGCTAGCCTCCATCATAGGTGTCTTCGCCGTAAAGGGCACCGAAGATGGCGACCCGATGCACGCTCTCAACCGGGGGTTCTACGTCACCATCGCCATAGCTACCGCCGGTCTCGCGACTGCCGTCTATCTACTCTTGAACGGTAACTGGAACTTCTTCTTCGCCGGACTCCTCGGCATCATCGCCAGCATCCTTTTCGTCTTCATCACCCAGTACTACACGGAAGACAAATACCGTCCGGTTCTCGAGATCGCCAACGCCTGCCGCACGGGCGCCGCTACTACGATCATCTCCGGATTCGCCGTCGGACTCGAATGCGTCGCTCTGCCAATCCTGGTTATCGTAGGAGCAATTCTCGGCTCTTTCTATCTGGGTGAACACTCCGGTCTGTCCGGAGTCGCCCCCCAGGCTGCCGGACTCTTCGGCACCGCCGTCGCTACCATCGGTATGCTATCCGCAGCAGGCTATATACTCGCGATGGATACCTTCGGACCTATAACAGACAATGCCGGCGGCATCGTTGAAATGTCCGGGCAGACCGACGCGATCCGCTTGCGCACCGACCGCCTCGACGCCGTCGGTAACACCACCAAAGCGCTCACCAAAGGGTACGCCGTAGGAAGCGCCGCGCTAGCCGCATTCCTCCTCTTCTCGGCCTATCTTGACCAGGTCAAATCCCTCCTAAGACTCCCACCCGAAGCTACCTTCCCGATTGACCTAGGCCAAGTCCCGGTCTTCGCAGGAGCCTTGCTGGGCGCAATGCTGGTCTTCGTCTTCAGTTCCTTCGCGATCCGCGCTGTAGGTCATTCCGCCCAGACAATCATTAAGGAAGTACGTCGCCAATTCGCTAACGACCCCGGCATCATGGCCGGAACTTCGGACCCCGACTACGGCGCGTGCGTTGACATCGTAACGCGTTCCGCCCTGAAGGAAATGATTGTCCCCGGAGTACTGGCAGTAGCGAGTCCCGTTGTCGTAGGAGTAGTCTTCCGCTTGTTCCACTACGGCGCATCCGCGGTCGCCGCGTTCCTTATGGTCGGAACCATTACCGGCGTCTTGATGGCGATGCTGATGAATAACAGCGGCGGCGCGTGGGACAACGCCAAGAAATACATTGAATTAGATCACTTCGGAGGGAAAGGTTCAGAGGCGCACAAAGCCGCGGTAGTGGGCGATACGGTCGGCGATCCCTTTAAAGACACCGCCGGCCCCTCGCTCCACGTCCTCATCAAGTTGCTCAGCACCATCACTCTGGTAGCCGCCCCGCTTTTCTTATAGTCCTGCTTACACGCGCCCGGAAACGGGCGCGCGTAAGCAGGCAAGTACAAGTTACTCGCAGGGTCCGCTGCTATGCCCGATCAGCGTATCGTTGACCGCCTTGAACCTCACCACGGTGCAGGTGTTGCCGGTCTTAGTCTTCAATGTTTCCGCACTCGCTTGGCCGAGGTCGACTCCGGCCGTGTAGTCGATCGTATCGGCCCCGCTGAAGCTATCCGAGGTCGATCCGGAAGAGGTTGTCACGCCGTTCGATTGCACAAGTACCGCCAGATCATAGGACTGCTGGTCGGATACCGTTTCGTCAAAATCTCCGTTCGACGCCGTAGTTGCAGTAATCGTCACGTTGAAAGGAAATGTGTAATCTTGCGTCGTGTTTTCCGTGTTCGAGCCGTCCGTCACTGTCTTTATGGAGTGCACGGTCGTTAGTTGTTGGTACTCGTTCAAAGTATTCGTGTAGGTTTGCAGGTTCCCGTAATCGATCGTCTGATTTAGAGTTGTCGTTATCGTGCCGTGTGAAGTGTTAACGTATCCTGTAACCGTGAACTGCCGGTCGGAAGTGACCGCGATCGTGCCCACCGGGACACCGCTGGAATTAATTCCAATATTTTCCTGCTCGACCGGATTCGGGCCGCTTCCGATCGTGTTTGCGGTCGTTGCGCCTGTCACCGTCGTCGATCCGTGATCCTCATACACCAGCAACGTCGCCGTGGCTGCGAAGTACGAGTCTGCGTTGTATACGCTAAGTGCAACCGTGTGCGGTTGCCCGTTGCTTAGTGTTGCCGCGAAGGGAGTCAGGTCCACCCGGTAGGGTTTGAAGTTCAAAGTCTGAACATCCGGAATGGGAAGCCACAGGTTGGGATCCACGCCGCCCGTGTAAATCCAGGGATAGACCGGCGCGACTCCCGCTGGAGTACCGTCGATACTTATCTCCGCCTCCCGGAACGCGGAGTTACCGCAGTCGCCGGGAAAGTCGCTCAGGATATCATTGGGTACGCAGCTCCACCAGAACTCATCTTCACTCTGGCTCTGCGTGAACACGTCGAGGTAAGCCCGCTCCACATTAGTTGGCAGCGTGAAGGTTGCGGCAAGCTGCGATGAAGTATTGTTCAACGCGACCGCGCCACCGGGACCGTCGGGAAGAGGGTACACCGCATCGGCGACAACCGGCGCCGTAGCACCCGACGCGACCGGATAGAATTCCAGGGTCGCCGTCCCGGATATTACACCGGTGTAGGTCGAGTTCACCAGGTTCCCTAGGTCCACCTCGCCCGGCTGCGTTGTGGTGAACAAGGGCGCGTAGTCGGTTAGGTTCCTAGTCACTTTCCAGGTGGGTCCAAAGGTCGGGTCATCTTCGCGAGTTGTACCGAAGTAGATATTCACGTACCCGACGGAGATTTCGGCGGTTCGGTCATACTGAATGCCGGGCGTGATCGCGAAATTGCCGACGAACTGGATCGAGGACCACGGACCGGGGCATGTTGGCGTGTACGTGAAGTATTGAGCGTTGAAGTTCTGGAACAGAAAATTGTTGAAAAGAGTGACCGTGCACGGAGTACCCTGCGGCGCTGCATCGGCAGCTTGAGAGTATGAAATCGAGTTGGATCCTCCGACAGCAGTGGGCACACCCGAGGCAGGCTTTAGAACAGTTGCCGGGGGCGCGGCCTGAGTCGCGGTACAGCCGAGAACAACAATAGAATAAACGGCGAATAGATCTCGTCGAGACAAATGAATCGCTCCTGCCAAAGGCGTTGGCTGAGGGCGAGTGTAACACGCGCCCATCAGCCGGCGCTCGACGGGGCCGAGTCCGACACACCTCGTCAGACTGAAGGCCCTATCGCGGTCTTACCTCGATGATGGCCATCATTCCACTGTCTTCGTGTCCCAGGATATGGCAGTGGTATACAAAGTCCCCTATATCCCGACCGCGGAAATCCATTCGAACCTTTACCCTTGGGTACGGGCCGGTCCCGCTCCAGTACGGGACTTGAACTGTGTCAAGGTACTGGGCATTCTCGACAGGAACGCCATCCCTCTCGAGGAGCAGGAAATGAATCTGATGAATATGAAATTCGTGATTTTCGAGAGCGCGGTTTTCAATCGTCCAATCTTCCACAGACCCCTGAGTAGTGACAATCGCGGGAGGGTTATTCGGATTGAAGAGAACCGGCGTTTGCCCTTCCACGGTGATATAGAAGTTGGTAGGACTGTTGGGATCGTTCGGGTTCGAAAGTACTTCTGAAAAGTAGAGTCTGCGTGTCGCTGTTGGCAGAGCGTTAGAAAGTCCGGAGAAACGCTCGCCGGGAAGCACGCCGGATGGTTGAGGTATGACGGTAATCGGGTCGGGAGCTTCGGGCGTCGCCTTGATTGTTGCGATGGACCGCTGCGGATCGTTGTCGCCGTCAGGCCCCGTGTCAACATTTAAGGTGAGCAGCGTCGCATTTTGGACGGTGGCTGATGGGCCGGTCACAATAAATTCAACACGCCCGGCTGGCGGCACAAGGATGTGTTTGCGGAAAATCGTTTTCCCTTTTCCGGTTCCATCCTGCGAACCCGTCGGAACTCCGTCCAGCGCTATGACGGCTAGGGTTTGCGCTATGCCATCATATTGAACCTGTAAGTCAAGGATAGTGTCGGCGCACGCATTCAGCACTCGCCAGAATTGCTTCTGTGACGGTTTCATCGGGATCACGACGGGCGTAAACTCCGGGTAGGGAACTGGGGTGTAATTCAGCGAGATGTCCCATGAGGGCACGGCGCCCCCCGGCGACGGATTTCCGGGAACCAGATTGTCGCGGATGATCAGCGTGCGTTCGGGAAGGCCGGCGACAGCCGGGTTGACGTTCTCGATACCCTCAACAATGATTGCTCCCGACGCTCCTCCCAGCGCCGCCGCTTCTGAAATGCCGTGGATGTGGGGGTGATACCAATAGAGCCCGGGCGGTTCATCAGCCGGGAAATGCACCTCGTATCGAAAGGAGTCGCCGGAGTTGATCACTGTAGTGATCACTTCGTCCTGGTGGCAAACGGGAGGAACATTGGCTCCATGAAAGTGGATGTTTGTCGAAGTATCGTCCATGACGCCCGAACCGCAGACCTTCACAGTAGATCCAGTCACGACCATTCCCGGCATGGCGGTCATTGCCTGAGAAGACGCCGACGAAGGAATCTCGTTCTTCAAGGTTGATGATCAGCTCATCGCCCGGATGCACGTGCAGAGTAGGCGACTGCGAGCCGTCGCTGCTAATAAAACAGAACAAGGTGTTACCAGACGAGTCGATCTCGCTCCGATAAGTAAAGTTCACTTGCAGCTTTCCGGATTGGCTGAATAGATCTTGTGGCTGAACGATTGAACTCCCAACCTGGTAACGGGTACACGGAGCGAAGCTCTGCCCGAAGACGCAGATTGGTAGGCTGATCAGAGCGGCGCAGAGCAAGGCTCTCCTGAGATGTTTGAAAGTCATGTTTATCTTCCTGGATTTCTGCTCTAGAAGGTGAACTTTGCCGCGACTTGAACCAGCCGAGGGGGCAATGCGCTAATTACCTGGCCGAACGTCGAGCTGCTGATGTTTCCGTCGACGGCCTGTGGGCCGAAGAACTGGGCGTGATTGAAGACGTTGAACGCCTCCAGTCGAAACTGAAGGGATTGCGACTCGGTGATACGCAGGTTCTTGAGCAGCGCCATATCGAAGTTTTCCATCCCTGGTCCGGAGAAATATCGCCGCGAGGCGTTACCCGGAGTTCCCAGAGCGTTCTCGCTGAATAATGACGAGTTGAAATACGACTGGCCGTTGCGTGGGTTGCCGTTGAGGTTCAACGCGCCGGAGGCTACATCGGGTTCGTCGACCCCGTAGTTATTGATCCCGTTCGGCTCGGCTCCAAGAAGGGAGTTATCGCCGTAGTTGATGAGCGTCACCGGTAGACCGCTGCTGAAACGCGTGATTCCCGATATCTCCCATCCCTGTACCCACCGGTTATCGGACTTGAACAGACGATTGAAAGGAATTCGATAGTTATAACTAACAACAAAGTTCTGCCTGATATCGAACGCGGATAGCGCTCTGCTGAGCGAAGGATTGAGCGGATTCACCTCTTCACCTAGATTGGAGGATTGATCGAGAGACTTGCTGTAGGTGTAAGCCGCAAGCAGTTGCAGGGGTCCGCTGGTGTGCTTTAAGGTAACTTGAAGTGAGTTGTAATTCGAATTGCCGATTGTTGTTTCGGCGGTGTCACTACCGAACTCCGAACCTAGCGGTCCTCGCGTACCGTTAATAACCCGGCCCGAAGCTGTCGTGAAAACGCCGCTTTCATTAAACGGACCGCACGAGCTAAGAGCCAGGCAAAGCGCGGGGTTACCGGGGTTCGCCTCTTCAAGCACCAGTAGATGATGCGCCTGATTGCCGATGTAACTCGCGTCCAGTAGAGTGTTGTTTCCGAAACCCCGCTCGATCGAGAACACATAGTTCTCCGTATAGGGGATCTTATTTCCCGGTAAGTAGTTGGGGATGCCGCTGATCGGTTCGAACTGCGACCAATCCAGTGTCGTGTCGGGATGGCTCGCTGACGATCCCAACGGTGCAAGCTGCACCGGGAAATACTGCCCTAAGTTCTGCCCGTTAGCGGCCGTGACAAACGGCGTGGTGAACAGGGGTGGCGCGGGGCTAGTATAAGTGGTCCCGTAAGGCGCGTTCGCGCTGCTGATTCCTATCGTCAGTGCCTCAATGGCGGTGTAGAACATCCCATAGCTTGCGCGGATGCTGGTCTTTCCCGGGCCGCCCAGAATCTTGCCGAGCAGGGTGTGAGGATCGCCGGAAGGAGCGTAGGCCAGACCTATACGGGGCGCGAAGTCGAGATTGCCCGGAGGAGCGATGGTGCGCGAAACGCCAGGGTCACCGGGGAACACAATACCCGCGGGAGCGGTCGGGAACACGACCGACTGTTCACCCGGAATGAAGGTAGCCAGCTGATTGTACTTCTCGTACCAGGGCTCGATCCGATCCCAACGTAGACCATAGTTGAGCGTTAGGTTTCTGCGTATACGCCACTGGTCCTGAGCGTAGAGTCCTACGTACCGATTACGCCCATAGAAGGGCTGAAGTTGGCTCTGGTTGTACTGGCTGGAGATGCCTAGCAGGTAATCCGCGAAGTCTACACCCGTTTCGCTGCCGAAGAACGTGAAGCTGCCATTGAGTTGGGCGATAGGGTTCGTGTTTACCTGATCGTAATGAAACTCGGCGCCGACCTTGAGCGTGTGCGTTCCGAGCACCTTAGAGAAGCCATCTCGAACCTGAACGGTGTTGTTGACCTGCTTCAGCTCATTGGTATTGGTTCCGATCGAGAAGTTGTTGAACACGACGTTCTCGACTCCCTCAGTCTTCGGCGATAGAGCAACAATTCCGGGTGTGTCCTGACCGACCACGAAGCCCTGCGACGCCAGGCTGACACCCACGCCTCCGACGGGCTGCCCCAAATCGCTAGCGTCCCGCAATAAGCTGAAGTGAAACTCATTGACGGATGTAGCTCCGAATGTCTTCGTATCGCCTAACGCAAGAAGTTGAGCTCGCGCGGAATTGCGAGCATTGAAACCCGGCACGTTCGCTCCGCCCTGCGCTACCGGGTACGGGTTAGTCTGCGACCAGTTATCGATGAAGTAATAAGCCGATAGCATCCCCAGCCGAGTCGTATCGTCAACGCGATACGCGCCCTTGTTATCAATCAGGGTTTCGTCCGACGATGAAGTCGAATAGGTTCCGTTGGAGCTATTCGGAGCCGGGATGTAACTTAATAGGTTCGCAGCGGGCGCGGACCATGCGCTTCGCGGAATCACCCCGTTCGGCAGCACGCATTGCGCAGAGCTAACGCATCCGGAGAAGTAATAAGGTTCACCCGAACTTACTGGATATCCCAGTTTCGCGGACAACTGGTTAGCCCAGTAAGGCCCACTTACCGTCGTAGGTACACTGTTGCCACTCTGATCCACCGTGCTAAACGCGCTCGCCAGCGCCGAGAAGTTTCCGTTGCGTTCCGCGAGAGAAGGAACCGCAATCTGTCCCGTGTCGACGCCCTGCGTCAGCTGAGTCCCCTGATAATCCGCGAAAAAGAACAGCTTATTCTTCCGGATCGGACCGCCGAACGTAGCACCGAACTGGTTCTGATCGAACGCGCCCCGCGTCGGCGAGAAGTAGTTGCGCGCGTCCAGATCCGTGTTTCGTAGGAACTCGAACACATCGCCGTGAAAGGCGTTAGTGCCCGACTTAGTAACTACGTCGATCTGACCTCCGCTGAACTCACCGTGTTCGGCGTCAAAACTGCTCGTAAGAATCCGGAACTCGGCAATTGAATCAAGGTTAGGGATAATCGCCGCGCCCATGTTCACGTCTTCTTCGACGTCGCTACCGTTCAACACGAAGCTGTTGGCGAACTCGCGCTGACCATTCACAGAGATCGTGCCCGGATTCAAATCACCCGATGGCGAGAAGGCGCTGACACCGACATCCTGTTGAGTTTCGGAGGTAAGTGACGTCATGGGAACCACCCCCGCTTGCAGCGACAGCACGTCGGTGTAACTGCGGCCATTGAGCGGCACCGCGGTTAGTTGCTTGGCCGTGATAACCTCGCCCATCTGCGTGTCGATGGTTTCTACGTGCGCCGCGGCATCGGCGACCGTCACCGTTTCATTCTGTTGGCCGATGGTTAGACGTGTATCCACCACCACCTTACTGTTGACATCGATCACGACCCCCGTCCGGCGTAGGGGTTGAAACCCGGCGGCGGTTACAGTAACGTCGTATCGCCCAACAGGAAGACTCTGGAACTGGTAGGAACCTTGGGAATTGGTCTTTGCGGTCAGCGTCAAGGCTGTCGCGGAGTCGACTGCAACAACAACTGCTTCCGGAACGCTCCGGCCGCCCGGATCGGTAACCGTTCCTAATAGGCTTCCGCCGTCACTCGCAGTCACGCGAGACACAGCGAAAATCGTGGACAGCGCAAAAGTGAGTATTCGGCTTCTAATCTTAAGTGTCACGATACTTTCTGATCTCCTCTAGAGTCAGGAAGGCGGACGAACCTCAAGCGATACGCCGCAGTGTCGGCCTATAATGAGGTATCGTCAGCCTTCCAGGTTGTCGGTTCATCAGGTCTCCACGGCGTCTTCGCCAAAAGGTAACCGTGGAGACCTGCTTCGCTACTTCAAAAACTGTTCAGTTCTCGTTTGCCAATGACTACGTTAGCACGATGTGCGACCGAATCGGTCGCACTTCGCTGGGATGGGGATCAGCGAGCTGTGCGGACGCCTGCGTCGGCTCGGTTCGCCCGCAACTTCGCTTCTACGATCTCGGACAGAATTCGGTCCAGGTCGTAGTTCAGCTTCCAACCGGTGAAGTCGCGGTGCAGCTTGGTCAAGTCGGAGATGTAGCAGATGTGATCGCCGGTCCGATTCGCGTCGCGGTATTCATGCGCGAGTTCGAAACCCATCGTGCGCAGCCGGTCGATCGTCTCGAGGATTGACAGACTGTTCGCTCGTCCGCCGCCCATGTTGTAAACCTCGCCGGGCTTGGGCGATCGATAGAACTCGAGAAAGAGATCGCAAACGTCGCTCGAGTGAATCTGATCGCGAACCTGTTTGCCCTTGTAGCCGTAGATCGTGTACGGTTTGCCGGTGATCGCGCAATCGACGATATACGCCAGATACCCGTGCAGTTCCACTGCGGCGTGCTGAGGGCCCGTTAGGCACCCGCCGCGGAAGACGCCCACCGGCATGCCGAAATAGCGGCCGAATTCCTGGCACATTACGTCGGCGGCGACCTTCGACGCGCCGAAGACCGAGTGCAGGCACTGGTCGATGGACATCGATTCGTCGACGCCGTCGATTCCATCGTCGTAATCGAAACGGGTCTCTAGTTCCAGCAGCGGCAGCGTGTTTGGCCGGTCGCCGTATACCTTGTTCGTGCTCGTGAAACAGAGCGGCGCGGTCGGACAAAAATCACGCGCGGCGACCAGGATGTTGAGCGTCCCGACCGCGTTTACGTCGAAGTCATCGTAGGGGATTGCGGCGGCTCGGTCGTGCGACGGCTGCGCGGCGGTGTGGATGATGAAGTCCGGCTGAACGAAGGCGAAGAAATCGCGAACGATTTGACGATCCCGGATGTCGATCGAGTGGTGTGTGTATCCCCGAAGCGCCCTCAGAGAGGAGACGACCGGTGCGGTTGTTCCAGCCGATCCGAAGAACTCGCGCCGCATGTCGTTATCGACGCCGGCGACCTCCCAGCCTGCCGCGCACAGACGTCGCGCACATTCGGAACCAATGAGCCCGCCCGATCCGGTAATTAGCGCCTTCATCCGACCGTCATTGTAGCGTCCGGCGGAAATGGAAAAGCCCGGTAGTCAGCCGGGCTTTCCTTGGCACCGGCCCTTTCGGACCGGATTCGATGGGAGAATCAGTCTTCACGGTTTCGCAACCGAAAAAACTTTAAGTGATTGGATAGTAAAGTCTGGGAGCCTGCTACGTCAAGCGAAAATCAGGATTGTTTTTTTTGCCTGTAAGCGGTTGAGAGTCAAAGACTTATCGGCCTAGTGGTTTTCCACAATATTAACTTCACCGGACGAAAACGGCGTATTCCAATGCCTTACAAAGATCGTAAAAGGCTAAAAATGCAACTACTTACCTCGCTTGGCGCGGTCCTTCCAAATGCAGAGCCAAAATCTCTTCGCCTTCGCCTGATGCGCCGCCTCGACGGAAGATCATTCGGAGTAAACCGAACAGAACTCCGGAAGCGAGACAGAATCCAGCGAGAATAAGTATCAACAGAGCGACATTTAGGAGCAAATTGCCCGGGTTGTCCTTCTTCGTTTTGGGCGGCTGGCCGGTCGTCACCGTCGCCTGATAGCGGACCTGAGAGAGCAGACGCTCGGCCGCATTGGCGTCTTGTGGATGAACCAGTACAGCTACCAACGGACCCGTACGCTTCACCACTGCTCCCGGAATCTTCTCGAAATCCGCGGCGTGATCGCGCGCCATGGCGGGCAGGGAATACGAAAACAGGGCTAATTTGAGGCCGCCGGGGTAGTCGGCCACCGACGCCTCAGTCCCGAGGTGGAACGCTGCTACCGAGGCTGGAACGGCCGGAAAGAACTGCTTCAGAGCTGCGGGGCCCTCGACGTAGCGGATGGAATTGGGTACCTCGCCCGATGGCAGATAGCCGGGGAAGGATGGCAATCCGGCATGTTCGTACCGGGGCATGGAGCGGAACATGTTCGCGGCGTCGTTCGGCTCCGGTACGGGGCCGTGGAAGGCGACCAGGTAATTGCCGACCGCGATCAGCGCGCCATCCGCCGTCAACGCCGCGTTCGGCGTCAGATCGTTGTAAGCAGGCGCGGGTTTCGCCGTCGAGGGTCGGACGAAGTCGAACGCGCCCATCGCCGCCGTGGAATCGGTCAGGCGCCACGCGTCGACGCTCAGGGTCTGGTTCTTGTCCTGGTAGACGGCGTGATCAGAATCCTGCAGACCCAGTTCATCCCAGAGCGCGCGGTCGGTGGTGACCGGAAGCGGGACGTCGGAAACCTGTTTCCAGGGGCCGATCACACCCGGCAACACACCGGCGCTGGCAGCGAAAACAGCTGCGAAGAATAGGAGGATTGTCTTCATGCCTATCCGATTAGACGGCTTTCGAGGCCGTCGCGGATCCATGGCATTTCTTATATTTCTCACCGCTGCCGCAGGGGCACAGCTCATTGCGGCCGACTTTGTTCCCCTTGATCACCGGCTTGGCTTTCGAATCGCCGTCCTTGCCGACCATGCTCAGCTCGGCGAGTTCACGTTCTTTCTTGCGTTGGATTTGGCGGGAAAGATCCTGCGCATTTGTTTGGGCAGCGGCACGGGCGGCGGCTTCCTGCCGTTCGCGAGCGAGACGTTCCTGCTCGGCGCGGATCGCCTCCTGGTCGTCGATCTCCTCCTCCTCTTCGTCGTACTCGCCGTCCGGTGGAGGGAAGGGAAGCGCGACGCTCTGTCCGGCCGTTCCATCGCTACGCTCGAAGCGCAGGAAGAAGAGATACCGCACGGTCTCGTCTTCGATGCGGCCCATCAGTTCCTGGAAGAGCTGATAGGACTCCTTCTTGTACTCGACCAGCGGGTCCTTCTGGCCGTAGCCGCGCAGCCCGATCCCCTCTTTCAGGTGATCCATCGAGAGCAGGTGATCTTTCCACTGATCGTCGATCGCCTGCAGCATGATCCAGCGCTCGGTCTGGCGCATGATCTCCGGGCCGACCATGCTTTCTTTTTCCTCGTAGCGCGCGTTCACCTGCTCGGTGAGCGTGGCTTCGATCTGCTCGCGCGTCAGCCCGATCAAGTCCTCGGTATTGACCTTGACTCCGAACTCGGTGAGCAGGTCATTCATCAGACCCGTGAGGTCCCATGTCGAGGGATTGGTTCCTTCGATGCAGCGGTCGTCGATGTAGCCGCCCACCAGGTCGGCGGCCATTTCGAGAATGCGTTCCTTCTTGTCCTCGCCTTCAAGCAAGCTGCGGCGCATGCTGTAGATCGCTTTGCGCTGCTTGTTCATCACGTCGTCGTATTCGAGAAGATGCTTGCGCATCTCGAAGTTTTGCGTTTCGACGGCCTTCTGCGCCGCGGCGATGCGCTTGGTGATGAGGTTGGATTCGATCGGCACATCCTCTTCCATGCCGAGGCGCAGCATCAGATTCTGCATGCGCTCGCCGCCGAAGATACGCAGCAGATCATCCTGCAGCGAGAGGTAGAAGCGCGAACTTCCGGGGTCGCCCTGACGTCCGGCGCGGCCGCGAAGCTGGTTGTCGATGCGGCGCGAATCGTGGCGCTCGGTTCCGACGATGTGGAGGCCGCCCAGAGCCACAACCTCGTCGTGTTCTTTCTGGGTTTGCTCTTTGAACTGATTGAGGACACGCTCCCATTCGGCTTGACCGTCGGGGAACTGGATCATGTCGTCGACGTTCTTGCCCTGCTTGCGCAATTGCTCGCGCGCCATCGCTTCGGCATTGCCGCCCAGCAGAATGTCGGTGCCGCGGCCGGCCATGTTGGTGGAGACGGTGACCGCGCCTTTGCGGCCCGCCTGCGAAACGATCTGGGCTTCACGCTCGTGGTTCTTGGCGTTCAAAACCTCGTGCTTGATGCCCATCTTCTTCAACACGCCCGAGAGCTGTTCGGACTTCTCAACCGAGATGGTTCCCACCAGAACCGGCTGCCCGGCCTGATGTTTCTCCGCGATCTCTTTGGCTGCGTTGCGGAATTTCTCTTCGCTGGTGCGATACACCAGATCCGAGAACTCTTTGCGGAGCATCGGACGATTGGTCGGCACGACGCTGACGTCGAGGTTATAGATCTTCTGAAACTCGGCCGCTTCCGTTTCCGCAGTACCCGTCATGCCCGCCAGCTTCTTATACATGCGGAAGTAATTCTGGAACGAGATGGTGGCGTACGTCTGAGTTTCGCGCTCGATCTTCACGCCTTCTTTGGCTTCGACCGCCTGATGCAGCCCATCGGACCAGCGGCGGCCGGGCATCAAGCGTCCGGTGAACTCATCGACGATGATCACTTCGCCGTCTTTGACGACGTAATCTTTATCGCGCTGGTAGAGCACGTGGGCGCGCAGCGACTGCTGCACATGATGATTCCATTCGATGTTGGCCGGCTCATACATGTTGCCGATGCCCAGCAGCCTCTCGCACTTCAGCACGCCTTCTTCGGTGAGACCAACGGTGCGGTGTTTTTCGTCGACAGTGAAATCGCCCGTGGTGTACTTCTCGCCGGGCTCTTTGCCCTCGATTACTTCGCCGCGCTCCAGCTTGGGGATGATCTTGTTGACCTTATAGTATTTGTCGGTCGACTGCTCGCTGGGTCCCGAGATGATGAGCGGGGTACGCGCTTCATCGACCAGGATCGAATCGACTTCATCGACAATCGCGAAGTTGTGCGGCCGCTGCACGCAACTCTCGATACGGAACTTCATGTTGTCCCGCAGGTAATCGAAGCCAAATTCGTTGTTGGTGCCGTAGGTGATGTCGGAGTTGTAGGAGGCCTTGCGTTCTTCATCGCTGAGGTCGTGGACGATGATTCCGGTCGAGAGTCCGAGAAAATTGTAGAGGCGTCCCATCCATTCGGCGTCGCGGCGGGCGAGATAGTCGTTCACCGTAACAACGTGGACGCCTTTGCCCTCGAGCGCATTTAAATAGGTAGGCAGCGTGGCGACGAGCGTTTTGCCCTCACCAGTCCTCATCTCAGCGATCTTGCCCTTGTGGAGCACCATGCCGCCGATGAGCTGCACGTCGAAGTGGCGCATATTGAGCACGCGGCGCCCGGCTTCACGGCCGACCGCAAAGGCCTCGACGAGCAGGCTGTCGAGCGATTCGCCGTTAGCGATGCGCTGCTTGAATTCGACGGTCTTGGCGGCGAGTTCCGCGTCCGAAAGTTTGAGCAGCCCGGGTTCGAGTGCGCCGACCGCGGCGACCATCGGCTGCATGGCCTTGATCTCGCGCTCGGTCTTCGTGCCGAAAATCTTAGCCAGTACGTTGTCTATCATTGCTAGTGATATTTTACCGTGCTGGGGCGCTCACGGCCGTCTCGCCGGCCGGACGCGGTTGCTGAGGGTCAGTCTTTTGCGCCGTGCTCATCAAAAATAGGTTAGGGCGGGGTTCGTCAAGCGGCTGCGACTCCCACAACCGCAGAAGAATGTTGTACACCTGCAGGCCCACCTCGCCTTCACCAAACAGCAGAAAACGAATGGCCTGTGTGGTGACGTTCCGCCGGCTGAGTTCCAGAAACACGTTGCGCGGCTTCAGTTGCTCACTGAGGTAAGCGATGGCGTTTGCCGTCGCAACCGCCTGCGACACGTAGACCAGATAGTTATCGCAATCGCGCTCTACATGGACTCGTAAAGGTGAAATGAACTCGCTGCGGTTGTCGAGTAATTCGACATTGATAAACGCGAACGGACCTGCGGATTTATAGTTCTCGCGTATCTTCTCCGCCACGCGAGCCCGCTGTTCCGCAGCGCCAGGCGTATACGGCGCGAGGTCGACCTGGCAGTTCGCGATCGAATCCCACAGGCGCTTCGACTCGGCATCCGCAAACTCGAGACCGATCACCCGCAGTTCGGTCGCGCGCTGATACCGGCTGATCGCGCCGACCAGCAGAATGAATGAAATGAAGATGCTGGCGATGATGACGCCATCGGGTCGCTCGATGACGTTGGCGACGAGCGTGTAGGCGAAAACGAGGGCGACAACCCAGCAGTACGCGCTCAGCGCCAGCGATTTCCCTGGGCCGCTTCGAAGGGCCAGCGCCGCAGCAACCGCTGCCGAAAGCATCAGCACAAGTACGCCGGTGGCATAAGCGCCGCCCTGCTTATCGACGTCGGCGCGGAAAACCACGGTGACCGCAACGTTGATTCCGAACAGCAGAATCACCAGCGGGCGGGAGTACGCGACCCATGCTGGAGCCATCCCGAAACGCGGTAAATACCTCGGCACCAAGTTGAGTAATCCGGCCATTGCGGAAGCGCCCGCAAACCAAAGAATCAGAATCGTGACGAAGTCGTAGATGGAGGCGAACACCGGACCCATGAGTTGATGCGCCAGGAAAGCGATTGCGCGGCCGCTCGCCGGACCGCCTTCCCGGTAATCATGTTCCGGGATCAAGAGCGTCGTAACGAAACTCGAAATCAGCAACAGAACGCTCATCAGGACCGCCGCCGAAGTCAATAGCTTCCGCGTGTTCCGGATGCGCACTGTTGGGAGGTCGCGCTTGTCCTGCTCGTCGCCGCGGATCAACGGCATTACGGAAACGCCGGTCTCAAATCCGCTGAGGCCTAAGGCAAGTTTCGGGAAAACAATGGTCGAGGCTAAGATGATTCCGGTCCAATCGCCATGAGCAGTTAGACCGGATCGCCAGTGGCTGAGTAACTCAGGGTGCGCCGCGATTTCCATCAGGCAGCGTGCCAGCACGATCACATTGAGCGCTATATAAGGTATTGCCACCGCAGACGCGAGACCGATTGCTTCCGAGAAACCGCGGAGAAACACCATCGCCAAACAAAGCAGCAAGAAGAGCGTGAGCAGCATTTTCGCGTCGCCAACATACGGGTGCAGCAAAGGGTTCTTCACTGCGTGTTCCGCGGCGTCGGCGGCGGACAAAGTCATCGTGATGACGAAGTCCGTTGCCGCAAACCCAAGTAACACCAGCACGAACAACTTACCCCACCAGCCGGGCACCAGATTTTCCAGCATGGCGATCGACCCTTGACCCACAAACGAACGGCTCGCAACCTGCGAGTAGATCGGCAACGCGCATCCGAGAGTAACCAGGACCAGGATGGCCGTTGCAATCGGCGAGAGCATGCCCGCGGCTAAGAGAGCGATGCCGGGCTGGTACCCAAGAGTCGAGAAGTAATCGACTCCGGTAAGCCAGATCACCAGATACCAGGGATGTGTATGCTTCTCAAAACTAGGGTGCGACTGGTCGGTTTCCGTGCCCCCGAGCATCCAACCACGCATTCGAGACTGGTGCTTGCCCAATAGATCGGCGGGGGAGGCTTGAGCTTCCATCGCCATAGCATGACACTAGCGGATGCCTCAGCTGCGGTTTACGGGTGTACGCAGGCGCATGGCCCGAACGAGGCATCCCTTTTGAACTCCATTTGGAGCAGACGACGAAAGCCAATCCGGGAATGGCATCGATCGAACTCGATGTGGAGAATCTGGCGAGTGTTCAATAGATGGCGTAATGAGTCAGGATCTATCTAAACGGCCTGCTTACTGAATCGATATATTGACTGGAGTTGCAGATACTCCGTTGACACTGACCACCATAGGTTGTAGACCGCTGGGCGCGTTCGCCGGGAGTGTCACGTTCATCTGGTTGAGTCCGGAGAAGTACGGCGCCGCGCCGCTGAACTCGACCGTCGCCATGACAGTCGACCCTGCAGGGCCAATAGTAACTACGGGTGTGTAGGTCGTACGCGAAAGGGGACTGCCTGGAGCGGCGACGCCCGTGACAAGAGCGGGACTTACCGGTCCTAGGCCCGTGCAGTAAACAACTACAGTTTCCCCAGGGGCGGCGGGGCTTAGTGAGGAAACCACGCTGCCATTCACGTGCTCGACAGCTCCGACCTGCTGAGAAAGATTACTGTCAAAAATCTCAAACACGCCGGGTTGCGCGACGGTGATCGGAACACTGACCGCGACATTCGATGCCATTCCGTTATTGACAACGACGGAGATTGTGGACTGCCCGGCAACTTCCCACGGGATCTGGAAGTTGATCTGATCTCCGAACTGATCCGAGCTATCTACCGTTAAGATCGGCGCGGCGAAACCGTTCACAGTAACGGTAGTGCCGTTGAGAGTTATCGGAAGAGGCGATTGAGTCGCGTCGATAAATGATAAAAGGTTCAGTGTCAGGTGCGAGCCGAATAACGTCGCGAGCGCGCCCGGCGAACCACCTTGAGCGAGACTGGCCGCATTGGTGAGCGCGTCTGTAGCGAAAACGGGGGTGATCGGATCAGCTTGACTTACCATCCGAACACGGTTGTTCACACTGTCGGCTATGTATAAGTTTCCGAGCGAATCAAGCGCAACCCCGAACTGTCCGTTCAACTCTGCGGACATAGCCGGGCCCCCATCGCCCGAGAATCCCTGGGTGCCATTGCCGGCGACGGTAGTAATGACCCCTGAGCTGGATATCTCCCTCACGCGGTAATTCGTGTCGTCGGAAAAGAAGAGGTTGCCTTCGGAATCAGTCGTCATCCCGCCGGGATAGTTCAGTTCGGCTGCGGTAGCAGGTCCGCCGTCGCCCGAAAACCCCGCCGTGCCGGTGCCTGCGATCGTCGTGATCGTCCCCGCAAAATCCACCTTCCGTATGCGGTGATTGAACTGATCGCATATAAGAAGATCTCCGCTGTTAGGGCCGGTCGCGATCGACGTCGGGTTGTTCAGTTCGGCGGATGTCGCCGGTCCGCCGTCGCCTGAAAATCCCTGCGTTCCGTTTCCCGCGATCGTTGTGATGATACCGGTGATATAGCTAACCGAGCGAATGCGATGGTTCGATTGATCGGCGATAACGATATTCTGGAAAACGTCAGTAATCACGCGGACAGGGTTGTAAAGAGCGGCGGACGTCGCGGGTCCTCCGTCGCCGCTATATCCTTGCGCCCCGGAACCCGCAACCGTGCTGATGACTCCGTTTACAACAACACGAATGCGCTGGTTCCCGGTATCGGAGATATAGACAGCGCCGCCGAACGGATCGACGTAAACGTCGGTAGGTGCATTCAGGCTCGCTAAGACTGCCTGACCGCCGTCGCCTGAAAATCCGGCAGTGCCGTTTCCAGCGAACACGGCGATCACGCCGCTCTTATTCACCACGCGAATCTGATTATTCTTCTGGTCGGCTATATAGAGGTTGCCGGCGCCATCGGAAGCAACCTCGACGGGTAGATTGAGTTCGGCGGCTGTAGCCTGGCCGGGAACACCTGTATTGCCAGCGGTCCCGTTACCGGCGAACGTGCTGATGGTGAGTTGTGCGCCCGCAAACGGAGCGGCCGAAAGCGTGACTAGTAAGAGCGCGATTGACTTACACGAAGGCATGACGGTTGTGATCCTGGAGATAGTAGATCACAACCGGCAGTCATTCGGCAGCCAAGCCCAAGCCCGCCAGACTCAAGTGCTCATTTTCGCCGGGCATATCGATGTCGACGAACCCGCTCCGTATTCCCGGGGCTAAAGGATCGAAGGATACCTCAATGTCACAAGAACCACCTACGGGGAGAGTTTTGGGGCAGTTATCGGTCGCTAAGTAATCGCCACTGGCGACGATGGATGTGATAGGCACGGTGTGAGTCCCTATGTTACGTACAACCGCTACCTTAGGAGTGCTGGCGACGCCTACAGGTTGCCCGGCGAATGTAAGCGTCGACGGATATAGATGGGCCGCGTCGTTTCGGCAGCCGGCAGGAGGAATCATCGATGGCGTCCAGGTCGCGCTGTTAAAGAAGCACAGGGTTTCAGTCTCGGACACGAGCCCGCCGCTGAACCCTCCAGGAGGGTCAAGGAGAAGAACGGACGGCGCGCTTGTTTCGTAACTTCCCGTCGGCCCGTCATAATCAACCCACAGTTGCGCCGCGATCGGGCTCCCCTGCGGATCGTAAGCCTGGGTCCGCTTTACAACAACTCCCTGCTTCGTGGTTGGATTATAAAGAGCAAACCAGCCTTGAATCGAAAGCCACGGCGGACTTAGAGGGGCTGCGCCTGGAGCACTTACCGGCCCGGTACAGCCATTACCGCAACCAAACACGGGTATGCTTGCGAGTACGCCATCTGCCGCGGGATACAACACATCGGAATAGCCCGCGCCCGTGTTGAGCCGCAGTATATAAGGTCGGAGGTCATGAGCGAACGCGGCGTCAGTGAAATCGAAGACGCGCTGCACCTCGAACCAGTTCACGGCGGAGTCGGCAGGATTGGCGAACCGGTAAGTCGTCTGCACATTGATGCCTGCCGATGACGGCGGACAGTTTGTGGAATTCGAGTTAACGGTTATCTCAGCGGTCCCGAAAGCCAAGATACGCCCGGACCAAGGAGAAGTCCCCTGAGGCGTGATTGTTCCTCCGCCAACAAGTACTTGGCCGCCAACCTGCGGATCCGGAGGTCCCCACGCGTTTCCGAAGTACTGCACGTTGCCGCCCTCGCCCATATTTCCGCAGGAGTCAAGCTCATAAGTGCTAGTCACGTTCGGACTTCCCATCCAGTCCAACGTAGTTATGGCTTCGGTGTCGACGCCGGTGTTCCAAGTGACGAGGAAGTTGCTGGTTGTGACCGTTCGGGTAGCGGGATCGATCACTTGCGCGACTGTAAGTGTCGATGCAAGGAGGGTACAGGCTAGTAGGCGCGTCATTGTTTCACCTCCGGAACAGGCGTTAACGCAGCATATCACTGGGTGCTTACACTAAGCTTTTCCAAAAGATGGTTGTGTCGCACCACCTTCCATCCGGAAACAGCGCGTAGTTCGGAATGATTCCCGCTTTCGTCCATCCCATGCGCAAGTAGAGTCTCTCCGCCGTTTGTCCGGTGACTGTATCTAAAACAAGGAGGGTTTTGCCGGCCTTCCGGCTAGCTTCTTCAGCCTTCTCCATTAGTGACTTCGCGACGCCTTGACCCCGCGCCGCTCGATGAACGAGTAACTTGGCGATATCCGCCCGATGGGGCTGATTGGGAGGTGTTGCGGTGATGACCTGGACGGTTCCCACTAACTCGGCGCCATTGAAGGCCGCGAGAAGAATACGTTCGCCGCGCTCGATTCCGTCTACGCACCTCTCGAAAAACGCCTCGGCCGCCGGCTTAGTCAGGTCAGCCATGAAGCTTACTGACGCGCCACCGGCCACGCAATCGAGCAGGACGTCAGCGAGTTGGCTGATGTACCGCCGGGCTTCGGTTGCATCTAACTGCCGGACAGTGATCATCAGAACGAGGGTACATCGGGTAAGTAGCAGCGACTACGCGGCGCACTCACCACGGCCGAGTTGCAGCGAGAACGCCACTTCATCGCCCCAATCGTTGTAGATCTCGGGGAATAACTCAGGTGGCTTAGCGAGGTCTGCCGTCATGTTGCGGAAGAATTCGACCTTGTTGCGCAGCACGTATTGCCGGAATGTTTCGGCTCCGTCGCGGTTATCGAGATAGTGCTGGAGCACGCGCTCCACAGCTGTCGGCGCAAGCCGCGCGGGGATGCTTTGAATGGCGAGTCCAAACCTCAGGTCGCCGTTCTCATCGAAGCCGCCGCCGAGCAACATCTGGTAGTAGGGCACCTCGCGGCCTCCGATCTTGCGGGCGTTCCCGTAGAAGCCGAAATCCGCCGTCCAGTGCTGTCCGCAGGAATTCGGGCAGCCGCTGATTTTGACTTTCAGGGCGCGCGCTTCCGGCTGTTGATAGGAACGCACCGCGTCGTGAATCGCCTTGCCGAGATTCATCGACTTAGTTAGCGCGAGGTTGCACGAGTAGGCGCCGGGGCAAGTCGTGATGTCTTCCAGTTCGCCCGCTCCGGGATCGCCCAGTCCCGCAGCTTCGAGTGCGGCGTGAACGCGGGGCAGGTGCGCCAGACGGATGAAGGCGATCAGCAGATTCTGATCGATGGTGACGCGGAGCAGACTATCGCCGGCGTTCTCCGCGATTGCCGCAAGATCGCGCATCTGATCCGCCGTGAGGTTGCCCTGGTCGACACGCACGCGGACGGTCGCGTAACCGGGCTGTTTCTGTTCTTCGACGTTGGTTTCGAGCCAACGATCATAGCGCGCGTCGCGAGTATGGCGACCCGACATGACCGGCAGGAGATCGCCGGAACCGAGTGGCGCCGGATTCGACTGGAAGCCGCCGAACCCCTCCGGAACCTGCTCGGGCGTCGGGATCCCGCCGTTTTCGAGAATGTCGGCGTACTCCGCTTCGATCGCGTCCTTCAACCACGCGAAGCCACGCTCGCGAGCCACGAACTTCAACCGCGCCTTATTGCGATTCTTGCGATTGCCGTGCTTGTTGAAGACGCGCAGTACGGCTTCGATCCGGTTGACGAGGCGCTCTTCGGGCAGGAACGCGTCGAGTTCCTGAGCCTCGACCGGAAGCGGACCCAGACCGCCGCCGATGACGACGCGGAAGCCGCGCTTTCCGTCCTGAATCCGAGCCAGGCAGCCAACATCGTGAATGCCGCCGAGCATACGATCGTCATGCGGGTTGTTGACATTGCCGCCGTCGAACGAGATCTTGAATTTGCGCGGCATGCTGTCGGTGAGTTCCTTGCGAAGGAAGGCGAAAGCGACGGTGCGAGCGTAGGGCAGCACGTCGAAGACTTCGTCGCGGCGCAGCCCCGAATCAGGCGAGGCGGTCACGTTGCGGACAGTGTTGAAGCACGCTTCTCGCGTAGTCATGCCCGCATCGGCGAGCAGGTGCATCACATCGGCGGCTTCGGCCAGAGGAACGAAGTGGAACTGGATATTTTGGCGAGTGGTGAGATGGCCGCGGCCGTGGGCGTGCTTATCTGAGATGACGGCGAGTTGACGCATCTGCCCCGCGGTCAGAACGCCGCCGGGGAATTTGGTGCGAACCATCTGAACACCGGGCTGACGCTGGCCGTAGATGCCGTAGCGGAGGCGAAATCCGCGGAAATCGTCGTCCGTAATGGCGCCGTCGAGAAGTTCTTGCGCTTTAGCGCGAAAACGTTCGATTTCAGCACGGACCAGTTGATCGTATTCGGCGTCGAACGCGTCCCGATGAGCGGACATCTTGATATACCTCTTACTCTATCGAGATTACCGTATTGCCGGAAGGGATTCGAACAAATGCGCGTAAAGTTTGGCACGCGTGAAGCGGGACCGTTCTCGCGCTCGAGAACGAAACTGCCAGCCAGACGCCTTACATTGGCGTCGCTTCTACATTAAAAAAGGTTGTTACTTGGATTCGCACTTGCAAATTGGACGTACTTAAGGCAAGCTGAAAGGTTTTCGCCACTCCTCAATGCTCCTTCGCATTCTGCATCATGACCATTGTTTCGACGGCGCCGCGTCGGCTGCTTATTTCAGCCGGTTTGTCGAGACCGCCTTTTACCCCGGATCGGAATTCCGGTACCAGGGAATGATCCATCAGGCGCGGCAAACGTTTCCCGACGAACTATTCGATGGCGATGAGAACGCGATTGTCGACTTCAAGTATTCGAGCAATCCCAAGCTGACCTGGTGGTTCGATCATCATCAAAGCGCCTTCCTGACCCCGGAGGACGCCGACCATTTTGCGCGCGATCGCAGCGGGAAGAAATTGTATGACCCGGAATATAAATCGTGCACGAAGTTCATCAGTGAGATCGCGAGGGACCGGTTCCAGTTCACCGCGCCGGAGCTAAGCGAACTTGTGGAATGGGCCGATATCGTGGACGGCGCCCAGTATCAGGATGCGCGCACTGCGGTGGAGATGCCTGCGCCTGCGATGAAGCTTACCTTGGTCATCGAAAGCGCAAAGGAATCGGGTATTTCGCGCAAGGTTATTGACTGGATGCGCCGGATGTCGCTGGCGGAAATTGTAGAGCAGCCTGAAGTGGAACAGCTGTTCGCGCCGCTGTACGAACGGCATCTTAGGTCGGTCGATATGATCCAGGAGCGCGCGAAGCAGGATGACGGCGTGGTGACGTTCGACTTAACGGGCTTCGATCTGGAGGGGTACAACAAGTTCATCCCCTACTATCTGTTCCCACAGAGTAGCTATACGGTTTCAGTGTTGCCCACGAAGGTACGGACTAAGATCAGTGTAGGTTCGAATCCGTGGTCGCCGCGCGCGATCACGCATAACCTGGCGACGATTTGTGAGCGCTTCGGCGGGGGCGGACACGCAAAGGTTGGGGCGATTAGCCTGGAGCCAGGCGCCTTGGAGCAGGCGCGGAACGTAGCCGCGCAAATTGCGGCAGAGCTGAAGAGTTAGAGACTTGACTCGCATCGGGCGCGCGATTGTGTTTGCGATTGCCGCCTTGTGCTTGTGTCGATCCGCTAAGTCGCAGACGATACCGAAGTACGAAAACATCATACTGTCGGAAGGCGATATCGTTTTCCGCCTGCGGCCTGCAGACAAAGAATACAGCGAGCGCTTCTGTCCCTCGGACAGGTGCGTTTGCGAGTCCGAACTCGAGTACGTCCGGATCACGTCAGTGTCGCAGGGTGTTAGATTAATCAATCGCCGACTGCGGGCGGATGCAGAGAAAGCCAGGTGTACATATCTCCAGGGGCTCGCTTCCATGGACCAGGAGGTAACCCATCTCTCCTCGCACTCTGTCAGCATTGTGGAAATCTCCGAGTCCGAGAGCCTCGGAGCTAACGGAAGTTGTCATCAAGCTGTTGCGGTTCACACTTACGAGTTAGCAACCGGTAAAGAGTACTTGCTGGGAGATATCATCAGCCCGTCTTCACTTAGTCAACTGCGCTTGAGTTTGCCCGCAAGCGTTGCCGCCGAGCATAACCGTCAAGCGAACGAATCGGCGTATGAACAATGGAAGGCGAACACCCCGCCAGGGTGGAAGAACGCGTATAAACCCTATCTCGAGCCAGCGGAGGACTTAGCGCACGAAGAGCAGGAAGCTCGCCGGAAACTAGATTCGCTCAGCGATCAGGATCTGCTGAATGCAGCTATCTTCATCAAGAACAACCATCTGTTTATCAATATCAACGATTACATCTTCGGATGTGCGGGAGGGATGTTCCATCCGGCCGAAATTCCCGCGTCATTGATTACGTTGCCGTCCATACAGCGGGAGTTGCGCTGACCCGGCTGTACTTCCAGGAGGAGTCGAGTTAGTACCATAAGTCGTGAAGAACTTATGGACCGGTCTCTACTGGTGCTGGGTGGGTTCGGAAATCGTACTGGCTGTGTGGCACCGGACTGTGCGCGGCGAGGGAGACATTCAGGACCGCGGATCGCAGTTAATTCTGTGGGCAGTAGTTATCCCGTCGATGACGATCTGTGAGGTAATCCGGCGCACGCTTCCGCCCAATCTTCCCGGAGACCGCTGGCTGGGGCCCATTAGTCTTGCCTTGTTGATCGCTGGATTAGCTGTTCGATGGACTGCGATCGTGAGCTTGGGGAAAGCATTCAGTGTGAACGTGGCAATCCGGGAATCGCAGGAAATGTATCGCGGGGGCCTCTACCGTCTTGTGCGACACCCTTCGTACTCCGGCATGTTACTAATCTTTCTTGCGGTCGGTTTAGTTTCGCGGAACTGGTTAGGTCTCGCCGTGGCCCTGGTTCCGACAACGGCTGCGTTGTTGTATCGCATCCAGGTGGAGGAACGGGCGCTCGTTACAGCATTCGGAGATAACTACCGTAGTTATGCCAATGAGACGAAGCGGCTGATTCCCGGAGTATTCTGAACGCCAACGCCGGGCCGCTAGAAATTACCCCTCAAAACAACGAAAAAGCCCTCCCTCCGGTGACCGGAGGGAGGGCTAACTAACGACCGGAAGGCGACTTACTTATCGTCGTCGTCGTCGTCCTTGACAGGTGCAACCTTGTTGAAGTCGCTCGCCGGGCGAACCGTCTTCTCGCCGGGGAAAGGACGCGTGAAGCCGGTGGCCTCGTACCAGTTGTAGTGGCTAACCGTGTCCGCATCTTCGACGTCGGGCTTGTGATAATTGCCGGCGAAGATCTCGGTCTTCTTCTTCAGCCATCCTGCTTGTAGAGCCTTAACCGAAGCGGCGTCGGCTGCATTCATGTGACCACCGACCTTAGCGCTTGCGGTCGAATTGCTCTGAGCCGGGCTTGCGGGGCAGGCCGGGATGGGCTGGGTCGGAGTCTCGCTAACACCCATGGTCAGCGGGGTCCCGTTCGCCACATGCTTCCAAGGCAGGAAGTTCTCCTTAGGCGGAGTGTTGACGAAGATTTCACTCATCGGTGAGGCCACCAGATCGAACTGGTTCATGGGTGTCAGACCGAGAATCTGCTCGATCGTACGAGTCATGTTGACCTGCGTGTAGAAGGTGCTGTCTTCGGTTACCCCAGCTCCGCTACCGTCGGAGTTGACCATCTGCTTGACATAGGGGCTGAAGATATATCCGGGGCTGCGGTGGCCGTCGACGTGGTCGACGCCGTTCTGCGCATCGTCTTCCTCGACGAAGATGGCCGAAGAGGACCATACGGAGCTGTGGCTGATGGCGTCGACGTAACGTCCAAGGGCCAAGTCGTTATCGGCCTGCATGGCCTGCGAGGTCGGCGGGCCGCCGGTGTGGTCAGAACTGATCCACAGAAATTCAAGCCGTGGCACCGAACCGGCCTTGATGTCACTTTGGAAATCCTCATTCCAGATATCGAAGCGGAACTGATCAGGGATACCTAGATCGAACTGAGGATAGTTCTGGACTGTGTTGTTGATCAGGTTCGGAAGCGGGGAGTGCGATGCGACCGTGTTGAAGTTGTAGAGCTGACTCTCAGCCCCACACTCGTAAGCCTGTACATCGTTGTAGAAATCAATCCACTCCGGCTCGGCGGTTGATCCGTTCGGTTGTAAGAAGGTGTTGTACTCGACGTACTCGCCGTAATTCTTGAAATAGAGGCCGGCCTTCGCAGCCTGGTCCCATAGGTGGCCCGCCTTTTGATAAGCGATCGCATCGCCTCCGTTGGAGGGATAGTCGCGCATCCAGTCCGGAGACTGGATGTCGTCAGAGTAGGGCGCGATGGCCTGCGTGATCCAGTTGTGACCGTCGGCCGATTGACGGCTCGGGTCGTAGAAGTTATCAAAGAGGGGGAAGCGTTGTACCAGCGCGTGTGCGTTGGGCGTGACGACGCCGTAAGTCGCGTTGTCGCCGAAAACTGCCAGGGACGCGTCGCCATTGCCGCCTGCTACGTCGCCGATGATTTGATCGTAGGTGCGGTTTTCACGAATGATCACGAACACGTGCCTGATCTTCGACGGAGAGCCGATCTTTGCTGGGATTGCGACCGGCGCAATATGCGGGTCGCCCCCTGCTGCCGAAGAGATATTTTGGGCCAGATCCCAGTGATTGTTTTGGTAGACCTGCTTCGTCATCGTGGCCAACGTGCTGGACGTCGGCACGGGAACGATGCTCACAATGCCAAGGTCCTGGTGGGTGTTGAAGTCAGACACGCCGTAGTAGGTCCCGTACGAGTTTTCCGGCGTACTCGTCGGAGGGGGCGCCACCGCATAGCCTGTGGTGCCGATGCCTTTGTCGTTGGCAACGATCAACGCACCATCCGCTTTGTCCCGGACAACGGAACTCGGCGCATAGGCGACTGGGATCAGGCCCATAATCGGGTCCGTAACTCCCTGTTTGAGGTTGACCACCGCAATCGCGTTGGCATTGTAGAGGGCGACGTAGGCGATCTGGTCCGCGTCATCCACAGCGATCGAGTTCGGACCCGCGCCGTACGCCGGACCGGAACCGGGGACGCTGATCGGAAGTCCCAGGCTGATAGTGCGTTCCACAGTGTTCGTCGTGGTGTCGATGACAGAGATGCTATCGCTATAGGTGTTCGCTACTAATAGGTTCTTGCCCCAGAACGCCATGCCGGTCGGGTGCAGGCCGGTATCGATGCTGCCGGTGACCGAAAACGTGGACAGGTCGACCACGGAAACCGTACCTGAGGCCGTTCCGCCGGTCGGATAAGCGGCGAAGACCGAGGTGCCGCCGGAGAATCCCTGGAAGTCGTTCGCGAGAGCAATGCGGCCCGCCTCGTTCGAGACGTAGGCCGTCGTGCCATCCGGCGAAATCACCACGCTATTCGGGACGTTACCGACGCGGACTTCCGGACCCTCTGTGGGTGTCGCTGCAGTCAGGTCGATCTTGGTTAGCGTATCGTTCACGTCCAACACGGCGTACGCGGTACTGCCATCCGACGAGACCGCGATGCCCAATGGATAGGAAGACTTGACGCCATATTCGAAAGTCGCGACCGGCTCGCCGCACGGAATTGCAACGCTGCCCGTAGTGCCTGGAGGGCTATTCGGGAAGCAGGTAACCGTGGTCAGCAGGTTGCTGCTATTGAGGTCGGCCGGAACGGCGACTTGTTGGGGATAGGGGCTCGAACCGCCGGTCGATGTGATCAAGCCGGTGTTCGGATCGACGGCCGCGATGGTCACGTAACTGGCGGGACCGTAGTTGCCGTCTTGGCTGAATAGCAGGTGCTTGCCGTCGGGCGTATAGGTGATGCCGGTGTTGCTGCCGTCGTTATCGTAATTGACAGTGGAGCCGGACAGATACGGCGGGTTGTAAGTCTGCACGACAGCGCCGGTTTGGGTGTTGAAAATCGTAATTACTTGCGGAGCGGCCATTTGAAGCACGGCGGCCGTGTGCGTCTTGGTGTTCGGATTCAATGCGACGGCTTTGGCGCGGGTGGTAATGCCGAGGTAAACCTGGGTACCCGCCGGGGTGATAATTTGGCCGTTGCTGGCGACCCACGGACTAGGCGTCGTTTCCGGGTAAGTCGGGCCGTGCGAAAAGTTCTTGTTCTCGCCTACCTGATATGTAGGAAAAGGCACGGATTGACCCATGAGCGCCGAAACGCTCAGCCCTGTCGCCAGCAAACTGGCGAGCAGAGGTCTGGGGTAAATCCGAGAGACATTTTTCTGAGACATTAATCGTTTCTCTCTCTCTTTTCTTCGATTGCCAGACGTGCTGCAACGGTGGAAAGCAGCTCGACGGCAGACTAAGTTTAATGACCGCGAACTGACGACACAATTACGAGAAGATGACATTTTTGTCATCTGTTAGCGGTTGTCGCGCGGGGGATTGCCGTGCTCAAGAGGGAAGAGAATCGGTGAGCCAGTCGGGTCGCCAGGTTTTCTTTTCCACGGGGTACCTCATCCGCGGCAACTGCGCGGCCCGGTCCGAGGTGATTCGATCTAGTCTCAGCAGGACGTTGTTCCGGGTGATTTAAGCGAAAAAGCACGCCCCCATCCCCGGTTGGCCTGCATGGGCGCGTGATGAACAAGCTTGTGACCCGGCGCCTATTTAGGAATTGCCGCTTTTGCGATACTCACCGGGTTTGGTGGCGGAGGAGTAAACACGCGCGAGCCGGTGAGGGGGCAGGCGGTTGTTGGGCCTGTGTGACGGCGTACAAACCGTTGATCCACGCAACCCGATCTCGAGCGAGTCTCTCAATTCCGTCAAGCCATGTACGAAGTTCCGGGAGCTCCGTTTCCGGAATACAGAACGGACGTTCCGCACGGCACGATGGCTACTGTCTGGTTTTCATCGAAGGTTATGGGCGGCCTCCGTCGAATGCACGTTTACACGCCCCCAGGATACGAACGCGGCGGCCATTCTTGACAACCTGATCGCGGAGAAGAAAACTGTCCCCATGATTGTCGGTTATGCCGGCCAGTCATGTTTCTCGTACGTCACAACTGCGCATGGGGCAGAATACTATGGGTCACGACGAGTTCACTGCCGACTTAGCCGACAGTGTGGTCCCATGCGTCGATAACAACTACCGCAGCCAAGCTGATCGCGATCGCAGGCTTTTCCATGGGCGGCTTGCAGACACTTACTTCATTCGCTCAGCGGGACAGTAACTCCCCGAGTTGGCCGAGTTCAACGAGGAACGGGCAAGCCTGTCCTAAAAGGTGTCAAGCTCGTGCGCACCGACGCAAACCGGCGTTGTGTTACCGAGTTCACGATGAACTATGAACGAAAAGCGAACTAATCCCGAAACGGGTCCGCTTCATTGCCAGCCATCGCTACCGCGAACGGTCTTAGAGTGTGGACGACCTTCACGGTGCCCGCGTGATGCGCCAAAACATCGGGAAGCCTGCGGTAGGCCATCGGGCTTTCGTCGAGGTCGCCACCGGAGACCAGCACCTTACGGCGGCGCAGCCATTCGTCCATCTCCTGACGGCCAAAACGACGTTTGGCTTCGTTTCTGCCGAACAGACGACCGGCGCCGTGGACAGTGGAGTAGAGAGCGACCTTTGCTTCCGAGCTATCGACGCCTTGGAGGATCACCGCATCGTCGCCCATGGAACCCCCGACAAACCCCTTCTGTCCGGGGAACGCGGGAGTCGCACCTTTGCGGACTACCCATAAGTCGCGTCCATCGTGCTGCTCGCGCCAGGCATAGTTGTGATGGTTGTGTATGGACTCAGTAACTTCTCCCCCGATAAGTTGCCGGACCCGTTCCACTACCCACGCGCGGCCGGCATAGGCATAACGCCCGGCTAACTCCATCGCGGCGACATAGCGGACGCCGATCTCGCTATCTTCGTTCACCACCGCGGGAAGCACGTTGACTCCATCCCTACCGCCCGCAGCTTTGAGGTAACGAGTTGAGCTGGTGTGGCCGAGGCCGCGGCTTCCGAAATGAACGCCAATCCAGACATAACCGGCCTCATCCTCCATCAGGTCGACATAGTGGTTGCCGGAGCCGACAGTTCCTAGCTGGGCCTCGGCCTTCTGCTTGTAATCGCGCATGCCGGAGGCGTGCCAGGCTTCGTCATCATCGAACAATTCATGCTCGACTCGCTCGTTGTTAGTACGGCCAATGCCGAACGAGATTACTCTGCGAATGTCGTCAAGAATACGCGGCGCGCGATCCGCGATGGCGCTGAAAGGTAAGTCAAGGCGTACGGCCATGTTCCCGCAACCGATATCGAATCCAACGCCGGAGATACTGATTTGCTTTTCATAACCGATTACTCCGCCGACCGGCTGCGCATAGCCGAGATGACCGTCGGCGCAGATGACACCCGCCACCGTGTTGCCGACGCTCATACAGTTACGCATCTGCGCAATGGTGCCCTCTTCGTGATTCCCGAAGATACGCAAGGGACTGTTTCGGTATTCCTCGGCTTGCGGCGGGAGTTCGGCCGCTAAGTCCCCGGCATCAGCCGCGGCCCTCTCTTCCCGCGCAGCCTGGCGATAGGCGCACCACGCCGGCATGGATTTCATACCGGCTCGTTCGACACGGGAATCTGGGTCGATTCCGGCGGCGATGGCGAGTTCACGCGCACGGATTTCAAAAGGATCTGAACGGCTCATATTACTTTGTTACTTCGACTACAATTTTCCCACCATGCGCGATCGAGGAGGCTTCGTTTACGCAGATCGATGCTTCCGAGGTGCGCCGCGAAGTAGCTCACACGCGATTTGTTACGCTGAACAGAGGACAACTGACTTTGGGCGGCCTCTGACTGCTGGCTTGTATTGCCGTTTGAAATGCCCGACTTACACGTCTATGACCTGCGGGGGCGTTCAATCGCAGTCACGGAAATAAAGGGTTGTAGTTCGTTATCCCAAGAGCCGGTAGCTCAGTTGGTAGAGCATCGCACTTTTAATGCGGTGGTCGCGGGTTCGAGCCCCGCCCGGCTCACCAATCCTTTGAGCAAGTTAGCGACATAGCCCTCAAGAATTTAGATCGACTTAGCATCTGACTTTGCATCAAATTTAGCCTTTGAAACCTTGAGCGTCGCGCCCTTCAGCTTCTCTTCGAACAGGTTTTGCATCTTAGCGGAGGCCACCGCAAGTCGATCATCGCTGACGATGTCATAGCGACGAAAAATTGAATCTGTTTTGTGGCCGCTTATGTACATGGCATGAGACTGAGGGATGCCGGCGTCCATCATGTTTCTGACAGCCGTCCGGCGAAGGTCGTGGAATAGCAGAGGTCCGACACCCGCTGCCTGACATGCGGAAGCCCATGTTTTACGGAATTCGCCAAGTGCGGCTCCATTCTCCTCAACGAAGAGCAAGCCGCCGTTATCATGGCGTTTGTTCCAGCATTCGATCAGGTAGACCTCCATGTCTCCGTAGAAAGGGAGGGTTCGCGGAGTCCGATTCTTCGTCGTGCTCCTCTTCAGGCGCAGCTCCCTGCGTTCGAGGTCCACTTGCGCCCATTCAAGCTTCAGCAATTCACCTCTCCGACAGCCGACATGAAACGCCAACACGAACAGCAATTGTACTCTTTTCGGGAGCGAATCCCGAAGGATTCGGTAGGAGTCCCACGATAGAAAACCTTCGCGAACATTATCGACCGGGAGCATTGAAAAAAATGGTGCGGTTTGAACGAGTGGTGGAGTTCGGCGCGACGCAAGGTGAAAAGCGCGTCGCAAAAGTGCAAGTTCGCGGTTTATCGTGGCGTTTTGGGCGTTCTGCTTTTTTCTACGGTCTTGGTAACGCTCGATGTCATCAGTTCCCAAATCGGCAGCTCTGAAATGACCGAAGAACGGCCGCAGGTGCGACTCGATTCTTAGCGTTGCATCCCGGGTCGTGGCACGCTCACTCTTCGTGTACTCGGCGATCAAAATGTCGAATAAGCTGGCCACTTTGACTCGTTCGGCATCACGGTCCTGGCGAACCCCGTGAGTGACCTCGGCCTTTTTGCCTTGTAGCAGAGCGACCGCCGCATTGTAGTCAGTGGTATGCGAAGACACTTTCAAGTCCTCTCCCCGCACACGATATCGAATCCACCAAATCGCCGACTCTTTCACCTCGCCGGTCACCTTATCGCGGTATTTTGGCCTCCAAACTTCGCTCTTAAGAGCTCGATTTCTCATTTGCATTCCTTCGGTTTCTTCAGTCGCGGGCTATTCTTTGTGTTGCTCGATCCAGAGGTCGAGGTCATGGATATCGATCATTCTGCGACCTCCTCGACTGACGACCTTCAGCTCGCCGGAGATGAGCATCTTCTTGATCGTACTCAAGGAGAGCGCAAGGTATGTCGCGGCTTCTTTGAGCGTCAGCAGGCGCGCCGCCTGTGTACCACTTTTAAAGCCGCTGCGGGGTTCGCGAGCCAGCCGTTCGGCGACGCTTTCGGCCAGAGCGTCGAGGAACAAGTCCAGCGTTGCCGCAGGCGTGTTCGGCACCGGCATGATCATTGAGAGGCCGTCCCGCCGGGCCGGTTGAAGCCTCGCAAACCGCGCAGTTTGGCTTACCTCCATTTCGTGACGCCTCGATACCTAATGACCTGCACTGTATCGGTTCCTTTCACTGAGAGATCCGCTCGGATCTTCGCCAATGCCGCTGTCGACAGAGTCGATCAGTTTGGCTTCTATGACAATCGGCTGGATGGGCTGGTTGCGGGTCCCTCAAATAAATCCCCAGCTCGAGACCGATTTACCTTGAGGAATCTAGAAGAGATGATAACGGTCGTCATCGGGCAGCCCTCTCCTTTGAGCGATTCCCATTCTCGTATAGATCACTTTCTGTCTCTCACTAACTTCTAATACCAAGGGAGTGGCAGAGGGGTTTTCCGAACATAACTTTGCGATCTTGGCGGGAAATCGTCGTCGACCGTCGTTTCCCTTCCGAACCAATTTAGCCAAGCCGTCGACTTTCTTCTGTTCCCTCTTTGTGAAAGCAGATGAGTAATTCCGTCGGGAGCGATATCGCCGTCTGACTCCATTGCTTGGCCGCTCGGTCTTCGCGCGTTTGGTAGTTTGCTGTTGACGAGCACGAGAGTGGCGGAATCGCATTCCGAATTTGCGTGCACCCTGTTTGCACCCAGAATGCAACCGGAATATCTCGCCGGAGGCGTCGGTGCGCCCTGTTTGCACCCAGTTTGCAACCGTCCGCGAGAGCTGTGCACCCATTCTGCAACCAAAATGCAACCGAACGAACGAGAGTAGCTGGGCAGAGACGCGCAGAAAAGGCTCAAACCGCAGCCCAAATACCGGTAGTGGAACATAAAGGGTAGTACGGCTCGTGCCGTGTGTTTTTGCTGTTTTGTTGTTCCTTTGCAATAGCTTTCGGTGCCGGACAGATTTTGCGACTTGTCCGGCACGTGCCGGACGAGCAAAATTGTTCGGAATCGTCGGCCCAGACTCCCTCTGTAGTGAGGTCGGTCATGGCAAAACGACGAGGGCGGTTAGAGGTTCGCCTTACTGAACAGTTGGATCAAGGAATTAGGAAAGAAGCGAAGGCGCGCGGATACTCCAGCGCGAGCGCGTTTCTAAGAGCAGCAGTCGAGCATGAACTCTCCGGCCGAAACGATGGTCTAACGGGAGCCGAAGAACGAATCGCAGCAACCATCGAGTCCATGCGGCGAGAACTCTTCCGGCTCGGCCGTGGCCAGCAAGCGCTCTTCGCGTATGTCGACAGCCTGGCCAAGGTACTGCTCACTTGCATACCGGAGCCCCCGCAGGAAGCGAAAGCCCAAGCAATAGCGCGAGCCAAGGACCGGCACAACCGCCTGGTCAAGAGCGCGGGTTCTTCGATGGTAGGCGATTCTCAAGCGGCAATGCTTGATCTGGTGAACCGTGCCGAAATCTGAAGACGAGGAGTTTCGACTCCGTCCAAGAAAGCCGCCTGCGCCACGATCACGCGGAGAGAGTGCGGCGCCACAGAATCAAGATCGAAAATGAGGGCGCGACGGCTCGCACGGGCGCGATTCCCGCGAGATCCAACGGCTAACCGCAACAGCCGCGGAATTCGATGCGAGGCCGGATGAGCATGATGTGCCAGAGAACGCCGTTGCGATCGCGCTGGCACCAGACTACCTGCCGCCTCGAGGTGACTTTCGATCGCAACGCTGGCAGCCACGCAGAGGAACTTGGTTTCGAGCCCGCTTGTCACGGACCATGTGGTCGCTCAAACTCTGCCGAAGAGTCAAGTCGCGGCGGCAGTGCACCGGATGCACACCTTTCTTCACGCTCATCGCATTGAATGGTGGCGACTTCCACAACGCGCAAGAAAACTCGACCGAGCCCGCCAACGCCTTGTTCTCGCTGAAGCTCCGCTCGGGGCTGTGAACCGTACTTCGAATCCATGTCGGGGACCCAACATTACGCACCCAAAATCTTTTTCATGGCTCCCGCTACGGAAAACTGGCGTTTTTCCTCGCATTCTGGCCCGCAACCATTCTCCGCTAGCCGAACGTTCCGGAGAAACTAGGCCCGTGCCGCAGCCGTGCCGACCGCGACGCACCCCGTCTCTCGAATTCTCTTGTTCACGGCCGGAGTTTAGTTCACGGGTGGAGCGGTCGTATCGGCTGAAATTTTTATCTTGCCGACCGGACAGAACAGTTGGCAGTTCTTCAAGCCGTGGCATGCGCGGGTGGTGTCCTAAAACTACGTTGAACGGAAGGGATTTCGGTCCCAAAATCTTTTCATGGCTCGCCGTTGAGAAACGCGCTGTTTTGCCTCGAGGAGTCCGGCGTTTGCGGCTACCAACCAATTCTCTTATTCACGGCCGGAGTCAAGTTCATGCTCGTATCGTTGGTTGCGCAAGTAGCCCACACTGGGCGGAGCTGACGGCATATCTCCCGAACGCAGATATTTCCGCGCGGTCTTTACGTCCATTCCAGCTTCGCCGCTGCTTTCGGCTTCAACCGGGCTTATTGACGTTTCCCCGGTTATGAGCGGCTTGTTCCCAGAGGGCGTGTTTGAGGTCGTGCCGTACCGCTATGAGGGAGCCATGATCCGGTACCTGAAGAGCTGGATGGATCAACTTCGCTGGCAACGGCTCGAACCCTTTCGCAAACTGGAGAGAATGCTGATCGATCACATCGACGGCATCCTGAACTACTGCCCGTAATTGGTATGCGGTGATATTTCTGGGCAAGGGCGCCCTGCGACAACCGAACGGGCGGTTTTCTTTCGAGCCTATGCGCCGTATTCGCCACTGTCGCGCGTGGCGGTTTCGATGCGGGCCAAGTGGTATCTCCGAAAATCCGGAATCAACGTGCCTCGGCCGGGCTCGCACATGTTGAGGCACACTTGCGTTCAACGCCTCGTCGATTCCGGGTTTTCACTCAAGACAATCGGTGATTTCGTTGGGCACAGTTCGCCGGATGCAACCAGGATCTACGCCAAGGTAAACGTCCAGGCACTTCGCGAGGTCGCACTCGGCGATGGCGAGGAGGTCCTGTGAAGAGCGAGACGAGAGGGCCCCTGGCCGACAGCATTGAGCTGTACCTATCCCACAAGCGTTCATTAGGCAAAAAGCTAGCCAAGGTTGAGCCGGTGCTGTTTTTGCTAGACGGCAACTTGCTCACTCAAGGCGTCTCGGAACTCTCTCAGATTACGGGTGCGCACCTCGACGCGTTCCTGGCATCCAGGCCGCGTCGCTCTCCGCGCAGTTACAACGGGCTCATCGGTGCGATTCGAGGACTGCTCGATAGGATGGTGGTTCACGAAGTACTGTCTGAATCTCCGTTGCGATGTGAATCTCGTACAGCTCCGGTTTCCAGGTCTACCGCATGGTCCGCTTTGTGGGCAAGATGCGTGCGGCCATCTTTCATCTTTGTGATCTGCGCATCGAGATCGTGCGGGTTTTTCCAGTCGTCGTTGCTGCCCTTGTTCTTCCGCTTGCGATCCAGCTTTGCTGACTGCTCACGTGTAGGCGTCTCTATGCCGGAAGGGTGAGCAGACCGAAGGTCAACGTCTGCAAGCGTCATTCCTGCGCTTTTTGGTGAAAGCGGGTGATCGAGCGTGATATTCTCAACCGTCACTAACAATTCAGTTCTGATTTAGACGCAACTCACCGTAAATTCGAATCATCCAGGCAAAAGGAGCAGCATTATGAAATATCTTTCCTGCCGTTCCAGAGCTCATACCCTGGGCACTGGAGTCTTACTTGCATTTTGCGCCGGAGCCGCATCCGCGCAATCCGGGGCATACAGTGACCTCACGTTGCTCAGTAGCCCGGTTGTGGGAGAAGGGATTACTTCCGGACCGGACGGAAATCTCTGGTTCGTTTCGTACAACGCCGATGGGGAAGGGGCAGCTGTAGGAAAACTGACCACCTACGGCAGGGTCACTCTTTATCCAATCCCCGGCTACGGCGGCGAAGGAATCGCGGCGGGTTCAGATGGTGCGCTCTGGTTCACCGAACGGGATGCGAACGTGATCGGCCGTGTCACTACGCAGGGAGCGACCAGCGCATATCCGGTTCTGACGGGCAGTTCCCCCTATGCAATTACGGCGGGTCCGGATGGCGCGTTGTGGTTCACGTTGAGCGGTGCCATTGGAACCATCACCGTGACCGGCGCTATTACTGTGTACCAGCTCCCCGATCCTGGCAGCCTTCCGGATGCCATTACAGCAGGCCCGGACGGTGCCCTGTGGTTCACCGACAGCAATATCAATGCGATCGGCAGGGTAACGACCACGGGTGTGATCACTGAGTACCCGATACCCTCGGGCAGCGGTCCTTATGGTATCGCCGCAGGATCGGACGGCGCTCTGTGGTTTACTCTCGGCACAAACCAGATCGGCAGAGTGACCACAGCGGGTGTTTTCTCGAATTATGACGTGCCTGGGTTCACAAACGGTCTCGGACTGATAGCAGCCGGGCCGGACGGCGCTTTATGGTTTTTATTGGAGAATGGCTCAATCGCCAGAATCACTACAACTGGTGTTGTTACCATCTACAAGATCCCCGGTGAGGACCTTTACCCACAAGACATTACTGCCGGACCCGACGGCAATATGTGGTGGCCCCAATCGGGTGAATTCGGCCACGCTCCGGCATGCGGCGTTGGGTTCAGCGCGACTTACACGGCTCCCACTCTCACGATGAATTTCGATCTCGGACTTAATACGTCAGGTATATTCCGTGTTCTCCTGAAATCGTCGGGCAAGACAAAGGTTCTGTTCGAAAAGTCCGGGCCTCCCGTTGTGCCTCCAGAGACGTTTAGCTTGCATGCGAGCAATCTCGGAGACCTAGGAACCTCAACAATATATGCAAGCCTTCTCTCCACGTCCGGCCAGATGCTCTGCGAGCAGTGGACAACCGTGGACATTACGCAGTAAGCCCGATGATCGAACGCTTCACGATCGGCTAAAACGAACGCAGCGCGCTGGTCGAAACCCACGCGCTCGTAGCCGATCAATCTCGACGACCGCTTCACCCCAAGGCACGAATACATCTATCGTTCGGAAGCCAGCGTGGCAAAGCGCGCGGTTTCGCGAAGCTGCTGCAGGTCCTGACCTTGGTGGCCCTCATTGTAAAAGCGGTTCCAGTAGGCATCCATCTCTTCGATGACTCCAGCTGAATGGGCTTACCCCTCTTCAGCGCCTCGCGGGGTACCGAGATTGCCCGAAATTACAGTCGGCGCTGTGCGGGTTTCCGGCGTGAAGAAATATTGGCGCGGTGCGATGGTTACGTGGAGAGTTGTACCGGTCAGTTCGATCCGAAGGTCGAAGAGTTTTGACGGAAGCGTTTGCGCGGAGCCGACCGCCGAGTCGTTCGATTTCACCTGGACGGTCGAGTTGGCGACGTTCACTTCGATGTAGCCGGTGATGGCGGGGTCCTGCAGGGGATCAGGAGGAGGAACATCGTTCCACTCGATACGCACGATGAAGGCGGAGTTTTCCCCGATCATGCGTAGATCCGCCGCATTGAGGGAGAGCGACCAATCGGCAGCCTGGGGCGGAGTCTTGGCGTCAGTAAGGTCGAGGGTGCCGATACCGGGGAGCACGGATTGAAGTAGAGATTCAGGGCTTTCGTCCGGGAGGGCGCGTCGGACGTCAGAAAAGCTTCCAGGGTGTTGACGATTTCAAGCGGGCCGACGGAATCAAGCCAACCCCCCAGGCGAGCACTTACTTTGACCAACTCTCTTTCGCCCTCGGCGAGCAAAAGCCTGAAGCGTCCAAGCCGCGAATCGGACTCGTCCGCTGACGAGTACAACCCTTCATCCGCTGCACTAATTAAATCTTAAGATCAAACCTGAGCCGACGCTATGCGCGTGAATGTTGATGAATCAAGCCGGAAAGTTTCCACTGATGACGTCGTAGATTCTTACGCGGAGTTACTACGCCGCGACTTTCCAGAAACCGGCCGCCCTTCCGATGCGACCCGCCAAACTTCACCTGAGTCCGCGCTTGCGGAAGCCATCGTCTTTCAGCTCCTTCAGCAAATCAACCTTTCCCCAAGTCTCAACGACCAAGTTGGAGGCGCCGGAGGCGCAGACTTTTTGTGCACGGGCTCACGGGTGACGCCTGCTCTTCGACCTTACGCGGCACGATCCAATTACCCTCTTGTTGTTGAAGCGACCTCGCTCGATACTGAGGCGGTAACGAATAACTCGGGACTATCCAATTCTGTTGAAGGAAGTGCTGCCTTTTCCGGGTTGTTGACTCGTCCTATCCGGCAGAAAGCGGCGGCTAAGGCCCACAATTGGCAAATTACGATATGCCTCGTGTATTAGCTATCGCGTCCGCACACTCCGGAATCGCAGCGCTGTTCAATACGGAGACGGCGAGCTTGTGTCTCACTTCCGAACTCGGAATTTCTGTCCCTCTCGGCGGCGGTTCGCCAACGTCTACGACTGATCTTGAAGAATCTCTGTTTTTCCGGCGGCGAAAGGATTCTGATCTTATCGAGCCGTGCCGTCAAAGTATCTCAGCGGCATGTCGCATTGATGGTACTTAACTGATTACTCCCGACTTCCGGTGATTTGCGCGCCGTTTGTCAGGCTGCAATTCCGAATAACCGTTCGATGAACCGCTTCTGCCCAACAACCTCGCCTTTCGGCAACCAACGAATCTGACCTTTTCGAATGATGTTCATTGCTTCATATCCCGCGATCGTGCTCAGGGCTCCGTGTACGGATCGGAATCCCTGACTGGCCGTGATCCGCTTCTTCACAAAACGGTGGTCCTGTTCGATGATGTTGTTCAGGTAGGGAGACGGTCGGCAACAGCATCTCCGGCTCAATTCTCCGGACTCTTTCAGCTCGGCGATCGCGGTTGGATACGCCGCGTGGCCGTCAACATTGATAACCCGCGGCCTGCTCGTTACGGCGCTCAGCGCCAGCCGCAGGAAGCCTCTGGCCGCAGTGAGATCCCGGTTCGGGGACAGCAGGAAGTCAATGGTGTCTCCCGCCGAATCGATCGCCCGATATAAATAGGTCCACCGGCCAGCCACTCGAACATACGTTTCATCGACTCTCCACGAACGGTTGGGACGGCGCATTTGCCGCCGGATCAGGTCGTGCAGCATAGGGCTGAAATGCAGGACCCAGCGAGCGATGGTGGAGTGATCCACGTGCACGCCGCGTTCGGCCATCATTTCCTCCAGATTTCGATAGCTCAGCGGGTATCGCAAATACCATCGGACGCATGACACAATGATCTCTCTGGGAAAACGTCGCCCACGGAATCGACCAGCCGGATCGCTAACCATCGAGGTTTACCGTAGCAGACCGACGCTTCCTGAATGCGACACTACCGTTTCCCGAAGCACCGCCGATCAGATCCGGTTCTGAAGTAGTGCGCAGAAGCCAGCGACTCGGAGGCTTACTCAACCATTACTGCCGGGCCGCATGAATTATTTGACCATTCGCGATCGACGGGAATTGTAGTCAACGATGGCTACGAGGGCGACTACGTCACGTGGAAGGAGTCACTTGCTACCGGCATCCCGGTGGCCACGCTTGAGGACACTGAGTGGATTGCGAGAAATCCGCGCGGGCAGAAGGGCCTGTCGGTTGACGATATTGTGGCATCCATCCGAGCGGGGCGAGTGAGAACCAGTCTGATTGAGTATCGGTCTATTAGTTCGTGACCCGCGCCGACACGTAGCGCTGTGGGATCAACGGCCGCCATTAAGTTTGCTTCGAATCTGATGCCGCGACCCGTGACGTTCGGCGGGTTTTTCCTGATACGGCTTAAGACGGGAATTGCGACCGCGACCCGACAGTGTCAGATATCGGTCGCGCGTTCGGCGCGGATTCGGGCTACGCCCATACCCGCATTACCGGAACTAACAGTAAGCGGCAGAATCGCTTACAGCGCAAACTTCTGCTCGCCAGGAATAATCTTTTCTGTGGCCCTCTTGTTGCATTTTGAGATCCCGCCGGGCATTCACTGCGGAGCCGGTGGACCGACAAGGATATGACAACACCAACGTCTTCCATAGAAGTGATCACGCTACCGGTGAGCGATGTTGAGCGAGCGCTTCGGTTTTACGTCGACCAGGCCGGCTTCGTGCTAGATGTCGACTATTCTCCGAAGGACGGGTTCCGCGTCGTGCAACTCACTCCACCCGGCTCCAGTTGCTCCATCCAGATCGGGAACGGACTCACCGACGCGCCGGTTGGTTCACTTCGCAATATCTATCTCGTCGTCGCGGACGTCGCGGCTGCCCGGGCTCGTCTTATCGAACGTGGGCTCGATGTCGCTGAGATCCGGCACAAGACACCGGTTGGAGCGTGGGACGGGGGTTTTGCGCCGGGACTTGACCCCGCGCGCGGAGACTATGCCAGCGTCACCAAGTTCTCCGATCCCGATGGCAACAGCTGGGTGCTACAGGAACGGGGCTACCGCAGGGCGTAACAAGAAGAAGAATACCTGTTCGTTAGATTGGCCCTAGATAGGGCACCGTATTGAGGAGGAGAAAATGGGATTATCCTGGCAACAAGGGCCGCTGTCGCCCGGCGCAATAGGGCGATTTCTCGTCCCGGAACCGCTGCCTAAACGACTTTTGTACGCCGAGCCGTTACGGCGGCGAATGCGCGTACGCTTCGGCGGGAATTGGATCGCCGACACGGAAGATGTGATCCTGCTCTTTGAGCCCGGCCATTACCCAATGGCTTACTTCAAGGAAACTGACGTCACTCCAGGTACTCTGGAGATCTCCGGCCATACAACGCAGCACCCTGACTTGGGCGCGACCTCCTGGTACACCGTGCACGCCGGTGACAAGGGGCGCCGCGAGCGGCATGGCAACATACGGGTCTGCCCCCTTACGCGCGAGAGCTTGCGGGACGGGTTGCGTTCGCATGGCCGGCCATGGACGCTTTCTTCGAAGAAGAGGAGCGCATCCTGGGCCATGCCGCAGACAGCTATCACCGAATCGACATTCGTCAGTCTTCGCGCCATCTGGTTGTTCGGTATGGTGACCGCATCATCGCCGACACGAAGCGGCCGCTGGCCCTCTACGAATCCGGATTCGCACCGCGTTGGTACGTGCCTCGCGCGGACGTTGATGAGTCTGCCCTCACCCCGGTGGAACATCGGACCTTCTGCCCCTACAAGGGACTGTGCAGTTACTACAATATCGGTGCGGCGACCCTCGCAGCATGGTCGTACCGGGAGGCGTATGCGCAAGTGGACCGGATCAACGATTTCGTCTCGTTCGAACCGGAGAGTGTCCCCGTGCAACTCGATGGCGTTCACATCCATCTCGCGCCGGGTCAGACCGTGATTCCGCACGGCCCGGATCGTGACTTAGACGTTCCAACGGCGACGAGCAGTTAGCCTTGAGAGAGGCCCATGGCTCGATTGTTATCGGTAAACGTTGGACTTCCCCAGGACGTCGAGTGGAAGGGCCGCACGGTACGTACCGCGGTCTGGAAGAATCCGGTGCGCGCCCGGTGCCGGGTCGGCCGGCTAAATCTGGATGGGGACGGGCAAGGCGACCTGGCCGGGCACGGTGGTGAGCAACGCGCCGTCTTCGTGTACCAGATCGAGTCGTATCGCTACTGGCAGGAGCAACTAAAAAGGAGCGATTTCGTCGACGGCCAGTTCGGCGAGAATTTCACGATCGAAGGATTGCAGGATGATACCGTCTGCATCGGCGACCGGTATCGGATCGGCAGCGCGCTCTTCGAAGTCACTCAACCTCGCGTCACATGTTATCGCGTAGGCATTCGGATGAACGAATCCCGCATGCCGGCATTGCTGACATCGAGCGGGCGGACGGGATTCTACTTCCGTGTTCTACAAGAAGGCGAGGTGGGCGCCGGCGATGAAATCGTAAAGACGGAGGAGGCGGGTGAGCGCATGACTGTCGCGGATATCAATGCGCTGCTCTATTCGCCAAATCATCCGCGCGATCAACTGCAACGCGCATTGCGAATCCAAGCGCTGTCGCCGGGATGGAGAGCTTCGTTCGAGGCCTTGCTGGAGAGCCCGGGAAATGGAAACGCCGGGCTGGCGCCGACAGCAGCGACGCATCCGGCCGTGTCGGGATTTCACCGGCTCGTAGTGACGGCCATTGATCGGGAGTCCGCGGACGTCCTCTCATTCACGATGCAAAGTACGGATGGCCGGGCGCTGTCAACGGCTCTGCCCGGACAGTACGTGGTCTTACGTCTTAAACCGTCGGCCGGAGCGGCGTTTTTCCGCAGCTATTCGCTCTCGGGCCCGGTCCCGACGGAGCGCTATCGAATCAGCGTGAAGATGGAACCGAACGGGGCGGGCGGAGACTACCTACGGGAGCACCTGCGCGTGGGCGATACTATCGACGTCAGCTCACCGCGCGGAAGCTTCATTCTTGAGGACGGCGAACGGCCGGTGGTGTTCCTCAGTGCGGGGATCGGAGCGACACCGGTACTCGCGATGTTGCACGCTCTGGCGGCGGCGCGCTCGACACGCGAGATCTTATGGCTGCACGCGGCGAGGGATCGGGAGCATCACCCCTTCAGCGCCGAAGTACGGAAGCTTATGCTTACGCTGACGCATGGCCGCAGCTACATCTGTTACACCCAGCCAGGTCCGCTCGACAAGATCGGTGAGGATTTCGACGCTAAAGGCCACTTATCGCAATCAATGATCGGCGCGGCGGGTGTTCCGCGAGACGCGGAGGTCTACCTTTGCGGCCCGAACCGCTTCATGGCGGATATGAAAGCAGAGCTCTCGATTTTCGGGATCTCGCCAGAGCGGATTCATCTCGAAATTTTCAGCGGCGGCGCAGCGATGACTCCCGGTGTCATTGGCGCGGTAACTCGAAGTCCGCATCTGCCCGAAGACGACGCTGGCGTAGGTCCGATCGTCTCGTTCGCGCGCAGCGGGATTGCGGCGCACTGGAATCCGTCGAACTATCAAAATATCCTGGAACTCGCAGAGGCGTGCGACGTTCCCGTTCGCTGGGCGTGCCGGGCGGGCGTGTGTCATAGCTGTGAGAGCGGATTGGTTTCGGGGGCAGTCGCCTATGCACCAGAGCCGCTCGACAAACCTGCCGATGGCAACCTTCTCATCTGCTGCTCGCAGCCGCTGAGCGACTTAGTGGTTGACTTGTGAAACCTGAGACTTACGATTGCGGCGCGACGTCCGGGCGCAAGTGAAGAACCAGAGCCAGGCAGATCACACCAAAGGCGAGCCGCGGCGCGACGAGCGCAACCAAGGTGGCCGCCGTAAAGCTTGCGAGGACCACGAGCGACCGGCGTCTCGCCATGCGCCGCATGCCTGCCGACACGCGCTGGGCGTTGGCGTTCGCCAATACATGATGTTCGAAGACGTTATAAGCAATATCGACACACACAAACAGACCTGCGTAGAGTACGACAGGAGACGACGCTAGTTGGGTCCGCGCAACCCATGCAGTCGCAAACGGCAGGAACGAAACCATAAATAGATGAGCGAAATTGATCCATATCAATCCCAGAGTGGGCTGACCGACGAACCGCATCAGGTGATGGTGGTTGATCCAAATAATGGCAATGAGCAGGTAGCTCACTGCATAGCTGATGGCCGTGGGCCACAGAGGCCAGAGCGCTGAAAATTCCGGCTGATCCGGCGCCTTGAGTTCCAGCACCATCACGGTTACGATGACGGCGAACACGCCATCTGTAAACGCCGTTACCCGATCTGCAGTCACCGTCTTTTCATGCATGGCGCCCTGCTTGGCGTAACAGCATCGAGAGCTTACGTCCCTTTGATTTCGCCGCCATCGATCCGGACCGAAGCGCCCGTGAGCCAACGAGCTTCCCTCGAAACCAGGTAGGCCATCAGGCCGGCGATTTCTTCCGGTTCACCATACCGGGCGATGCCGGCTTTTTCCGGAAACTGCTTCATGGCTTCTTCCACGCTCATTCCGTGCTCCGGCGCCCATTTGTCGAGGAAAGACCGGCGGCGGCCCGTCATTACGGCGCCCGGCACGACGCTGTTGACCTGGACTCCATCCTTGGTTCCTTGCTCGGCGAACGCCTTCGCGAGCGCGATGATGGCGGCATTGATGGTTGCTACGGCCGCGAAGGCCGGCTTTGGATCGAGTGCTGCGCTTCCCGAAATCAGTACGACTGCGCCCTTTGAAGCCTTCAAAGCATCCCAGGCTCGTATCGTCAGCCGGCGCGCACCATGCAGCTTAAGCGCCATGCCATCTTCCCACTGCGCGTCCGTCATCTCGAACAAATCAATCTGCGGCACTGCGCCCGCAATATTTAGCAGAGCGTCGATTCGACCAAAGCGGTCGAGCGTGCCTTGAACAAGGATCTCGACTGACCGCGGCTCGCGCAAATCGAGCGCGTAAGTCAAAGGTTGGGCACCTGCGGACTCTACTGCAGACGCAGTGTTCTTGAGCTCCTGCTCCTGTCGCGCGGTTAGGACCACAGCTTCGAAATCGCGCGCCAGGCGTACCGCGGTGGCACGGCCAATGCCCTGGCTTGCGCCAGTGACGATGGCCACGGACTTTAGCACGCAAGCGTCTCCTGTGCCGCTTCCAGAATCACGGCAACGACTACATCAGGCGCCGTTTGCATCGGACTGTGGTCCACCTGATGTGTCCGAATTTTCGCGCCCATCCGCTCCGCCATGAAACGCTGTGTCTCCGGCGCGATCATGCGATCCTCTTCCGCTAACAGAAACCACGATGGTTTTGTTTTCCACGCCGGCACGAGAGCCTTCTCTTGAATGCATTTCACCGCCATCGGCCGCTGCACTGCCTGGAGAATTGCGGTCTGATCTGGCGAGGCCTTGTGAGCGACTGCGTTGGCAAAGCCGCCTTCCGGTATCCAGACATACCCATGCGCATCGGGCTGCAGCGCCGGTGCCGCGGGGTGCGGCTTGGAGTGATAGAAGACATCGGCAACCGTCTCTCCCTCCGCAGGCGCAAGAGCCGCTACGTACACCAGGGACCGTACCCGGTCGTCACTGGGACCGGCAATGACAGCGCCGCCATACGCATGCGCCACCAAGACTGCCGGCCCCTTAGCTCTCTCCAGTACGCGATTGAGCGCGGCGATATCGTCTTCGAGCGAGGTGAGGGGAATGGGCGCGCACGTTACTTGAAGACCCTCGGCTTGCAACGGAAGAATCACGTTCTGCCAGCAGGAACCGTCGGCCCACGCGCCATGGACCAACACAATCGTGGAATTCGGAGCAAAGCGGCTCATTGCGACACCCCGTTCGCTGCGAGGAATTCCTTCATACTGTCGGCAATTTCGACGGCGTGCGTCTCGATGGCGAAGTGCCCCGTTTCCAGAAACTCAACGCGTGCGTTTGGTATGTCCTTTTGAAATGCCTCGGCTCCCGCAGGGACAAAAAAGGGATCGTTCCTTCCCCAAATTGCCAGTAACGGGGGCCTAGCTTTCCGAAAATAATCCTGAAACGCTGGGTAAAGCTTTACGTTAGACGCATAATCGAGAAACAAATCGAGCTGAATGTCTTTGTTCCCAGGGCGCTCCAGCAAAGCCGTATCCAACGTGTAGCCTTCCGGCGGAACTCTCTCCGGATCGCTCACACCATGCGTGTACTGCCATCGCGTTCCTTCCAACGTCAGAATATTTTGCCGGAGTACTTCCCGGTTCTCCGGCGTTGGCTCCGCCCAATATTTCCGGATCGGCCCCCAAGCATCGCCGAGGCCTTCTTCATAGGCATTTCCATTTTGTGAGACGATCGCCGTGACACGATCGGGATGAGCCATGGCCAGACGGAATCCAGTTGGCGCCCCGTAGTCGAATACATACAGTCCGAATCGCCTGATCTTCAACGCTTGCGTGAATGCATTGAGCGTGGCGGCCAATCGGTCAAACGAGTAGACGTATTTTCGTTCGGCGGGAACAACTGTGAATCCGAAGCCGGGAAGGTCTGGCGCGATTACGTGGTAGTCGCCCGCAAGACGCGGAATAAGCTCGCGGAACATAAAAGACGATGTTGGGAACCCGTGCAGCAACAGCAGGACCGGGGATTTCGGGTCGCCGGCTTCCCGGTAGAACACGCCGACTCCGTCCGCTTCGATCTTGCGGATGGATGTGACCGGAACAGAGAACTGGGAAGACCGTTGGGTCTTCAACCCTGCTACTTGGGCTTGATTCATGAACCCACAAATCGCACGTGAAAAGCCACAGCGAAGAGATGTTGATTCGGTATCCGCCGGAGGAGCTAAGTGATTCTACAGCAGCAAGATCGCGTTGCAACCACAGCGGTCCACTCGCGCGTCAAGTTGACGGAGACGCGACGGAACTCCATCACTCCGCCAGGCGCCGGTCGCGCCTTCGTCTCAGCTCAATGCCGGGCCGGACGGCTGATGCGAAGCTTTTGCATTCTGTAAACCAACGATGTCCTCTTCATCCCCAAACGCTGTGCGGCGCCGTTACGGCCTCCCACTACCCAGTTACTCGCTTCAAGGGCACGCAGGATGTGATCTCGCTCCACTTCTTCGAGACTACTCGTAGGCGGAGTGGTCTCACTCCCCGCGTGGAACGGCTCCAAGTCCGAAGTGGGTGCTCGCAACACCGAGTGCGGCGAGAGAATCACAGCTCGCTCGATGAAGTTCTGCAATTCCCGAACGTTTCCCGGCCAGGGGTATCGCACCAGCGCATCCATAGTCGTCAAAGGGATTTCGTCGATTTGCTTGTTCATTCGGCGGGCGTAAAGCCCTGTGAAATGCCTTACCAGCGTCGGAATATCCTCAGTGCGTTGCCGCAACGCCGGAACATGAATTGGGAATACTTTCAAGCGATAGTACAGGTCCTCGCGAAAAGTCGACTGCTTCACCATTCCAGCTAAGTCACGATGGGTCGCGGCAATTACCCGGACATCGACTTTGTGAGTGCGGTTGCTGCCGAGCCTCTCAAATTCCTGTTCCTGCAAGACGCGAAGCAATTTCGCCTGCAGTTCGAGAGGGATGTCGCCGACTTCGTCCAGAAAGAGCGTGCCCTTGTTCGCCACTTCGAAGCGTCCTACTTTTTGAGCAATCGCTCCGGTGAATGCTCCCTTTTCGTGACCGAATAACTCGCTTTCCAGAAGCCCCAGGGGAATCGCGGCGCAATTCAATTTAACGAAGGCGCGTTCGCGGCGCGAGCTCAAATCGTGGATCGCGCGGGCAACCAGTTCTTTGCCGGTTCCCGTCTCGCCCAGGATTAGCACGCTTGAATCCGTGGGCGCGACGACGGACACAAGCTGCAGCGCGGCCTTTAATGCAGGGCTTTCTCCCACGATGGCCCCACACTGGGCGCGAACTTCCTCCTCCAGATAGAGCCTCTGTTTTGCTTCCTTATCTCGATCCTTTACAGCGACTTCGTATTCCAGCGCGTTCTCAACGGCGATCGCTACCTGACGCGCTACTTGCTCAAGGAGGATGACATCGTCGTTCTCAAAAGGATTGTCCGAGCGCCTGGAGAGCATCAGAACCCCAACCACGCTATTGCGGCCGATGAGCGGAAGATAACAGCCGGCTCGGAGACCTTCCTGCATCACGCGCTGGTAGAGAAGCCGGCCCTCGGGATTTCCAAAGATTTCGGGATCCTCGCGGACTTGCTCGAAGCTATCGATGCGAATGCTTTTGGCCGTCCGCAATACCAGACCCGAGATCGAACTATTCATCGGGACCAGGGATCCCTCGCGCATGGGTCCTCTCGCGTCGGGATTGTACAGAATATTGACGCGTAAATCGCCGCAGTCGGAGTCGGGCAGCAACAAGGCGGACACGTCGCATTGCATTACGCGGGCCAGGTTCGCCGAAAGCGCCCCCACCACTTGCCGGAAGTCCAGCCGCGATGTCACGCTGTTCGTGATGTCAAGAAGCAGGCGCAACCGATCGCGCTCATGTAGCAACGCGTCTTCATGATGGTGCCGCTCAATCGCAATCCCCGCAATATGGCTGGCATTCTCTATCAACTGAAGATCGATCGCGTTCGGATGACGGACTTCACGGTAAAGGATCGCGAAGGTGCCGAGAAGCTTACCTTCTCGCGTGAACAGCGGTCGTGACCAAACGGCACGAATCCCATAAGGCAAGACCGCGTCACAATAATCCCTCCAAATTGCCTCGCGGCGGATGTCGGCGACATATACCGGCTCTCGTCGATAAACGGCCGTGCCGCAGGAGCCGCCTCTCGGGCCAATAGACATAGGCCCTATGTTCTCAGCGAATCCAGGGAGACCGGGGGCGGCTGCGCAGTAGAGAAGCTTTCCGTCGGCATCAGGGAGCCAAACGGTGCATAGCGTGCCGTCGCCTTGGGATTCGACTAATCTAGCGATGATCGTCAGAACCTCAGATAACTCAGACCCTGCAAGAATCAAACTTAGAACGTTGAGAACGGATTCGCCGGAGAAAAGGTCGGATCCGTTATTGACAGGTTTGATTTCTGATACGTCCTGCGGGCGGGATTGCGGTGCTGGTTTCATGCCTGATAAGTCGGTTCGGAATACCGACCGCTGAACGAAACCGCAACAGTCACGAATTTGTCGGATTTCACGCGATCATCGCGCCGCATTCACGTCCCCCAAAAGCAATATCGGGGAGCGCTTGTCTCTCTACCTTATACCAACTCCGGGTGAGGCCTCAGTCCTAACTCCGAAGTTCGCATCTGATACGCCGTAGAGCGAAGAGCGGAGCTCATTTCAGGGATTGAGCCGGCGCGACTTGAAGGTCTTGAGCCCCACCGATTCTGTCCCTTGCATCTTGAAATCGACGGTTACTACTCCTAGACAAACGCGTGTTGACACACGGTCGCCCAGGATGGCTTGATCGGTTGTTACGCAAGGTCTCATGGACGTTGCCGTCCAACTGGCGATCTATTGCTCGCGATATAAGATTGACAACAGGCTGCTCCGATTTCACCTGCAGTTGGCGGAGGTCGCGATTACGCCCCAGACTCTTACGAACGTGGCCAACTCGAGATCCGAGCCAATGGCCGCTGGCGTCACCGGATCAGACGAGAAGACAGTGAGTCATGTCTTTGTGAACGGCAACGCTGAGAAAAGCCGCGCACGCCATCCCCAAGGTTTTTCGGTGCGGTGTCCACGACTACAGAATCCGAAAAGGAACGTTGGTCGAGAGAACGCCACTTGGTAGCACGACGCGTACCTTGCCGGTCGTTGCGCCGGACGGAACCACGGCAGAGATCGAATTCCCCGAGTTGTTCACGGTGAACGTCGCGGGTACTCCACCGAAGGTCACACTCGTAGCCCCCGTCAGATTTGTCCCGAGAATTTCGACCGGAGCTCCTGGCTGCGCGGAGGCAGGTTGCGCTTCCACGAACGGACCGAGACTATCGGCGAGGCTAAAGACTGTGCCGCAGCCAGGCTGGGTACCCCCACAGAAGTCGCTTAAGCCGCCAGCCGATGTTGTCCCGTAGAACTCTCCATTCGTCGCCTGGATGAGCCCCGTGGGAAGGGCTCCCGTCGCACAGGAACTATCCGGACAGAACGTGTAGAGTGTCGTCAACGTCCCGCTAAGTGTCAATCGAAAGACTGTCCCGCATCCGGCGTAGAAGTTACAGGAGTTGCCTCCAGAGTAAGTAACCCCGTACAAATTGCCGTCGGAACCAGCAACGAGAGGGGAGCTGGGGCCTTGCCCGTCGGCGCACGCCGGTTGAGAGCAGAAGTTATAGATCGTCGTCAGTACGCCAGCCAGCGTAATCTTGAAAACCGAACCGCCCGGATTTCCACCCGCGCCAAGGGCGGTGGTGCCGTAGAAGTTCCCGTCGGGACCCTCTATTAAGCCTGCGCCAGGGTCTCTGTCACCACGAAAACTGAAGTTGTAAAGCGTCGTGAGCGCTCCTGCGGGCGTGATCTCGAAGACTGTCCCCGGGTGAGAAAGATTCGTCCCGGCGGTCGTCCCATAAAAGTTCCCATTGGCGCCTCGGACCAGCGGACCCGTTGGGTTCGAAATCGAGCCAGAGAAGGAATAGAGGTAAGTTAAGCCGCCGCTAAGGCCGATTTTGAAGATCGTGCCTGAGGCATTGGAATAGGTTCCGCCATCGAACGTCGTACCGTAAAGGTACCCGTTGCTGGCTTCGACGAGGGGCGCCTGCGGGTAGATACCATCACCGGAATGGACGCCAAAGTTGTACAGTGTGTTTAGTTTGCCTTCTGGCGATATCCTGAAAACGGTGCCACAACTGCAGTTGACGCCTGCGCCGCCCTCGTCTGTCGTTCCATAGAAGTCTCCGTTCGACGCCTGGATCAGGCTTGCGAGCGGTTCTTTGCCATCCGTGCAACCGATTTCGGAGCAGAAGTTATATACCGTGGACACGGTTCCGTCCTGCGCCATTTTGAAGACGGTCCCACCGCCGTAAGCTCCGCCGCTTGGAGTGGTTCCCCAGAAAGACCCGTCCGCGGCCTGCACGAGCGGTGCGTTGGGATTCTGGCCGTCTGTACCGGAAAAATTGTAGAACGATGTGAGGGTCTGCGCAGATAACGCGGTTGCCGCCGTTACCGTAAGTAGAAGTGAAGAGCAAATAACTTTCGTGTTCACCTTTGTTGTCTCCTTTTTAGCTACCCTGTTCTCCGGATCGAAGTCTGTGTCATTTCTATAGGGGACCGCACCGATCCAGAAGTGATCATCGCGCGAAAAAAAATTTCCGATAAAATTGGTTGGGCATGCAGGTCTCTCAGTCTCCCGAAGTCGTTGGCCAGCTCATGGCAGCTTATCGCGGCGGCGATCCGAAGGCCGGATCTCAGCTGTTGGAACTGTTCTACCCGGAGTTGAAACGAATGGCCGTCAGGCTTCTGAATGGAGAGCGCCAGGGGCACAGTTGGCAACCTACGCTTTTGGTGAATGAGCTATACATCCAACTGGTGAAAGCGAAGGTCCTTGCTCCGGCCGAAAACGATCGCCAGAACGACCGGGGAACCTTCTTCGCCTTGGCCGGCCAGGTGATGAAGCGGCTTCTGATTCATCACGCCAGGCCGCTTGCGAGTAAAGCTAAAAAAGTGCCTCTATGGGATGACATCTATAGTGAGTCCGGGATTTATGTATTGGAAGTGGAACAGGTTTTGGCCCGGCTGGAGGCGATACGTCCCGTGCTCCGGCAAGTAGTGGAAATGAAGGTGTTCGAGGGAATGACGGCTGAAGAGATTGCAACCCGTCTCGGCTGCGCAACCGTTACTGTCAATCGGCATTGGCAGTTCTCGCGACATTGGCTACGCGCTGAACTCGGCCAGTAGCGAGGCCCCAGCGCATCTCCCGTTCTGTCTCATGGGATTCAGCAATGAACAGTGGCGGAATATCCTCGAACTCTCTGAGGCCGTCGCTGACCTCCCTCCAGAAGAACAGCTTCAATTTCTGCAGTCTGCGAACGCCAGTGCCGAAGTGATTGAGGAAGTCCTCTCGCTCGCGAAGAACTATGAAGTAAGGCCGAATGTGCATGATCGTATCGGAACTTGCATTGGCCGCTTCACCATCACCGGATATCTGGGAAGTGGAGGCGCGGGCGATGTTTACAGCGCGGTGGACATTGAACTTCAGCGAACCGTCGCCCTGAAGATCCTGAAATCGAAGGTCGAGGGACAGAACGGGGCCATCGAGAGGTTCCTAAGGGAAGCGCGCACCGTCTCGGCCTTGAATGATCCGTACATTGTGATCATTCACGAAATCATTCGATCGGAACCCAAGATCGCCATGGTGATGGAGTTCGTCGAGGGACGATCGCTTCGTCAGATCTGCGGCTCGCCGGTAGAGTTGAAAGACGTTGTTCGAATCGGCGATCAGATCGCGCAAGCTTTGGCAGCCGCCCACTCCGCCGGGATCGTACATCGCGACGTGAAACCGGAGAACGTAATCCTCCGGGAGGATGGCAGCGTCAAGGTTCTGGATTTCGGTCTCGCGACCTCGTTGGGCGCGCGGCCCGAAGATGGTGATTCCGTCTCGCAGGCATTCGCGGGAACCTGGCGTTATATGTCGCCCGAACAGGCCCGAGGGGACGCGATAACTAGCGCCTGCGATATCTACTCGCTCGGTCTACTGCTACGCGAACTGTACACCGGGCTTCTGCCTTTTGCCGAAGAGGAATCGCCGGAGCAGCACCGGGCCGTGCCGAAGCCACTGGCGAAGCTACTCCAGACCATGCTCGCTGAAGATCCTCATGCTCGCCCAAGCGCCGTAAGCGCGGGGGAAGCACTGAGGCGCATCGGAGCCCGCTATGCGGGGACACCGCGTACGAGATCTCGGGCATCTGTAGGGTCGCTTTCGATACTTGGCCTGCTTTCCGCGTTGATCATCGTCATTTTTCTGCATCATTCTTCTCCGCCTTCATTTCGAGCGCCCGTCTTACTTCCTCTGCCGATTTCCGTTGAGCCTGGTTCCAAATCAGGCCTTGCCTTTTCTCCAGACGGTAAGCGGCTTTCGTATATCTGGGCAAAGCCGGAAAGCGTAAGTAAGATCTACGTTCAGCAGATCGACGCGAAGAGCGGAAACGCCACGCAGCCTTCACGGCTTAGTCACTTAGACGGCGCGGAGACTAGTAGCGTCTGGGCACCGGACAACAGGACCGTTGCCTTTGTAAGTGAAGAACGGGGAGTTCAGGCGACGATCAAACTGTTGGACGCATTCAACGGCAGCGAACGGAAGTTGACCGACTTCGATCACGGGAAGCTGCTGGCATGGACAGCCGACGGCAAGTGGCTGTTGGCCTCTGTAGCTGGCCGTATCGTGCTCATTTCAACCGGGACCGGTGCGAGACGCGTTCTGACAGATACTTTTTTGAACGGAAACGACACGGATCCTGCCTTTTCACCCAGCGGACGCACTCTCGCCTTTGTTCACTATTCCGGAGGTGTCGCCAGTCAGCTTGCAGAGCTTCGACTTGACCCGAATTACCTTCCTGTTGGTTCACCGCGCTTATTTGGATGGGCTAATTTTAGTCCTACTCGTTTGGCAAGCCCGATCTGGATTAACGAACGCGAACTCTTATTCGTCGCCATGTCGGAAGGTGTTCCCCGGATATGGCGCAGCGCCGATCATGGACAACCTGAGTTAGTCAGCTATTTTGGTGAGAACATATCAAGCATCGCTTTGTCCCCTCAGCGTCACATGATCGCTTACACCAAGAACTTAGATGACACGAATATTTGGAAGCTCGATCTCACTAGGGCGAGGCCGAGCAACCCGGAAGGCGGGCCCGCCCCTGCCGCCGTAAATCAGGCGCGAACTCAGGTGATCAGTTCGTCTCGCATGGATCAACGACCCTCGGCGTCGCCAGACGGGACCAGATTGGCATTTGAGTCCAATCGCGGAGGGTTCACCGAGATCTGGGTCTCGAATCTGCAGAGCGGGAAGACATGGCAGTTGACCAACTTAAAAGGCTTTTCCGGATCCCCGCGATGGTCCCACGATTCGAAATGGATTGTTTTTGACTCGCGATCCCGTGACACCTCGCACGTCTTTAAAATCCCATCTGTCGGCGGTACGCCTGTGCGCCTTACCCAGGATCGCGGCGTAACAGACTGTCTCCCGGTTTGGTCCGCTGACGGTAAGTCAATCTATTTTAGTTCCAATCGATCAGGGACCTTTCAGGTCTGGCGGATTGCTTCGGATGGCGGAGACCCTACCCGCCTAACTCAAGGCGCCGGAACGGCCCCCGAGACCACGGCGGACGGTAAGTTCCTCTACTATCTGAAGGGGATTTACGATGATGCTGATCTCTGGCGCCGGTCGCTGTCAAATGCGGACGAAATAGTGATTGCGCGGCAGGTTTTAAATCGGGGCGTAGTTGTCGCTAAAGATCGACTTTACTTCATTAGCCGGGACGGGTCCTCGACAGTCAGCCTATGGATGCGAAGGGGGCGTGGAAACCAGCCGTACAAGATCGCTGACCTGCCGTCGACACTGGTTGGCGGTCTGAGTATTTCGCCTGATCAGAGGTTTCTTTACTACGCGCAACTCGACCACTCCGGTGATGAACTTATGCTCGCGAACGGATTCGAATCGATTTTAAAGTGACGGAGCGCGCGACCGGTGCAAAGCTGGGAAGAATGACTTTGAGTTAGCTGCCAAAACAATATTCGGTATTCACGGTGAGTGCTCCCAAAAGACATCAGCTAGCCTTTCAGAGCGACCGTTTCTTGTCAAGTGACCCTTTGCGAACTGACGCTTTGCCAACTGTTTGCCCTCCGGTAGCGACGTGAAACTGCACGCATCCACGTCACTTTGACCCCATGTCGGCGCCTGCCGAATCGTCATTGGCGAATGTCCAGCAGCGGGATGGCCGCTGGTGTCTTGTCGATCTGGTCGGCAAACACGGCTTGGTGTGCAGTTCCTCGTGGAAGACCGGCGGGAAATGTGTTCGGGAGAAAAGCCACTATTCAAACCCGTAACGAGAAAACTAAGACCGCAATTTTCTTCAAGGACTTACCTATATCCCGCTTTGGTTCAGTTTGGGTTGATGTCGGTGCGTTACATCAATGCGTTAACAGACGTTACGAACGTAGGGAACCGAAGCCCGGCTATCGGGGCGGGATCAAACGCAACTGCTTGAACAAGGTCAGTTCTGTTTGTTTTCTCCATACGGGGTGGTGCCCTTCATGCTCAATCGAGCTCATCCGAGTTGCGCGTTCTCAGTAGGTTCGAAGCCAAGGCCCTGCTGGACGAGGGCCCCAGCACTTCGTCTGCAATAGATCGATCGCCCCTGCGAGCAGATCCAGATTTGGACGAACCGGTCCCGTAGCGGCGTTCGCGCTTCCTCTAATAGTCGCCAGCTGCTGCCGGTAGAGAGGAGTAAGTAAAACTTCGCTGAACCCACCTACGTAGGTGGTGAAGTGGACGCGCTACTGTCCCAAAATCTGATCGTGAGTCGAAAGACGAAAAGGAGTAACAAACATGATCGGTTTCAACACAAAAACGCGCAGCCGGAAAATATCTGCCCTGCCAACGCATAAGGTTCTATCGGTTTTCGGAGCAACCACTCTCCCTCTTTTCATAGTTGGGATGCTGGGTTTCGCTTCGGGAACAGCCCGCGCAGGGATCGCGCAAGTCAGCTCCCGGAGCGCGCTCGGGGGTAACGACGCGCTGAATTGGACCCAGATTTCGAGCCTCGGGTTTTTCACTACTCCGGTTACCGTGACCACTGAAGGAGGATTGACCGCGACGCTGAGCAGTACCGGGATTCTCGGACCGGCCACGCAAGGAACCAAAGGGGCGGCATGGGACGGCAACTTCGCTCCCGGAGCCCCGTTGGTGTTCACTGGACAGTTCGGACCTTCCGGGCCGATCGTGATCACGTTTGCCCGGCCCGTCTCCGCAGTTGGCGCCCAGATGAATTACAATTGGACGGCTTCCTCGAAGGCCGATCCCTTCCCGTTCAATATCACCTTGTCGCTGTACAACAGTGCGGGAACTCTTCTCGCCACCTATACCGCTCAAGGGGAACAATACCCGGTGCCTGATAACTCGGCTGCGTTCATCGGGGCAATCGATTCTACGGCGGAAATCACACAGGCTGTCTTTTCTACCACCACCACGGCCAATTACCCAGGTTCCTTCGCCATCAACAACTTGGCGATTGATGCTTCGCGGGTTTGTACCCAGTAGATCGGCGGCGTTCAGGAGTACGGTTGTTCCCTGGTTAATCTATGAGAATATTTTTGAACTTAACCGCCGTTTCGCGACGAGCGATGTCAAGCGCGATGGCGCTTTATGTCTTCATCGGACTTCGTTCCCGCGAGAGAACTTAGGCCACAGCGAGCAAAAACAGTTTCTCGCCGTGAGGACGTCCGGAACTTAGTAGAAAAGTAAGCGACTCTCCTGGAGCCTTTTGATTTTGATAGGCTCCAGGCATTTCTGTCAGGAAAAGGAGTCGCGTGTGAAGAACAATACCAGATCACGAAGCTCAGAGCTGCCGAGCAGTTTGAGCAGTGGGCAAAGAGCAACGAAGTACCGATTCAGCAGTCGGGATCGTCAGCCGTAATGGCGGGAGCGCGGCGGCGTCTCCAACTAGATTGGCACTCGAAACTCCAACTTTGTACCGCAGCCGTTGCGTGATTCGATGCGCAACTTACCCCCGAGGCGCTCTGCCCGGATCCGCATTCCGGAGAGACCATGACCTTCGGCGTCTGAATCAGGATCGAACCCCACGCCGTTATCTTCAATCCAGAACACTACCGAGCGAGCCTCCTGCCTCAGTTCGATCCGCACCCGTTTGCTCTGCGCGTGCCGGATTACATTGTGCATCGCCTCTTTAGCGATCAGCAATAACTGCCGCCGCGTATCGATATCTAATTTAAGATCCTCATCTGACTCAGGCGTAACTACCACGCAATCGATGTCATGCACCGCAAAGAATTCACCAGCAAACCTGCGTACTCGCGCGGATAAGTCGCCCAGCGAATCTCGCTCAGGGTTAACGGTCCAGACTATGTCGGCCATGGATGCTGCGGTTTCGCGCGAGACGGTGGCAATTCGCGAGAACGTATTCTGCGCATTTCCCGTGGCGACCTGGCCGCGGGCCACTTCGCTTAACAAGCTAATTTGAGAAAGCGCCGACCCTATATCGTCGTGAAGATCCGTTGCGATTCGCATACGGACTCTCTCCACCTGCAGCATTTGGTGCATGCGGTACCGCCAGGCAACGTGAATGCAGCCTGCGCACGTTAGCGCTATCAGGGCGAGAAACCACCAGCGTTTCCAGATCGGCGGGTTAATAGCGAAGCTGAAGACGGCTGGCGTTGAAAATTGTTCGCCGCCCACGCTTACGGCTTGCACCAGAAACCGGTATTCGCCTGGAGGAAGTGCCGGGTAGTCCACGGTTTGCTGCCGGGTAGACTGCCATTCCTCCCTCGCCCCTTCCATCTTGTATCGATAGCGTGTCGCGCCCGCGAAATTGATGCTTGCGAAGGCGATTTGTAGACTATTCTGTCCAGATGGAAGCGAAATCCGATGAATTCCTGTTTCACCAAGATCCGAAAGTGATAAGCGGCGTCCTCGGATCGAAATCGATGAGATCCTGACGACGGCCGGCTGACTTTTGAATGACGCTTGAGGAGCCATCCGAGAAAGTCCGGCTTTAGTTCCGAACCAAACATATCCGGTCCGGTCCCGAGTGCAAACGAGGACTATGTTACTGGCTAATCCGTCGGCGGAGGTGAAATGACGGATCGCTCCGGTCGAGTCCAGATGGTCCACGCCTCGGAATGTACCCACATAAATCCCGTCGCTAGAATCTCCGGCAACGCAGGTCACGTCATTCGTTGAAAGCCCATCAGACTCCGTGATAGTGACGATTTGCGGCTTCTCCGTGTCTGGATGATCAATGCGGAGTAACCCGCCGCCTAGCACCGCACCCCAGAGAATTCCCGCAGGATCCATATACAACTGGCGGATCTCCCCTCCCGGAAGTCCATCGGAGGCGTCGAAAGATTGGAACCGCCCGTTGCGAAAGCGGGTAAGACCATTTGGCCAGTCTCCGATCCACAAACTTCCGGAGCGGGTCTCCAAAAATGACGAGGCTGTCTTTCCAGGTAATGCACCTGCCGTCGTCGTCAGATCCTCAAAACGGTTTTCGCTCCGTATCCATCGCTGCATGCCGAACCGCGGTGGGAACATGAGGCCGATCCATATGTCTCCCTTGGAGTCCTCGAAAAGACTATAGATATTATTGGAGAGCAGACCGTCGCGGATCGTATACAGCTTCACCGCTTTCGCTCCGTTCAGCCTCACAACCCTCGTCGTAGGAGGAAATCGAGCAATCCCATCGAAGGTGGCGACCCAGGTTTCACCAAGGTGATCACGGATCAAGACTTGCTCATCACCCCAACCGAACTGTTCCACCTCACGAGAGAATAGAGGGTGAACCTGCTTGAAAGATGGCCCTTTCTGATCTGCGTTTCCTGGAAATAGTACGTGTAACCGAAAAGTGGTGGCGAAAGGGGCTGGGCGCGTGATCGCGATCACCTCGCCCGTCGAAAGTGCCGTCACGGCAGCTACTACGTTTTCATCAACTCCATCCGACTCGTCGAGACTCGTTAGACCTTTGCGGTTGATGCGCATCACGCCCGCGCTATCGGTGCCTACCCACAAATTTCCTTCGCGATCTGTAAGTACTGCCCAAAGATCGTCGAGAGCCAAACCATTGCGACGGGTATAACGTTGAATATGGTCCCCGTCAAACTCGAATAGACCCTCGTGACTCGCGAGCCAGAGATGTCCGTCTTCCATTCGGCACAAGCTGCGTACGACAACTTCCGGTGCCCGGGAGGGAATCCTGACCCATCGAAGCACGACGGCGTCGTCTTGCCCGGGCTGCGCCCGCAGGTTAAGTAGTCCCGTGGGCGTCGCCAGCCAGATGCGTCCCAAATGATCTTCCAGGAATGGGCCGCCTGATAGTAAGGGAAGACCGCCCCTGGTGGTATAGTGCTCGACGCGCCCGTCAGAGGAAATTCGATAGACCCCAGAGTATGTACCAGCGGCCCAGAGCGCGCCGCGGCTGTCACGCAGCAAATGAGAAATCGGATACATCCCATCGGGTTCTGTGTGCGGTGGCGCTTCGGGCCGAATCACCAGTGAAGAAACCGCGCCACCATAGCTTAACTTTGCGCGATAGAGTCCGTCACGAGTGCCGATCCATAGTCCGCCGGCCCCGTCGTTCGCAAGCGCTTCGACATCGTTACTCTGGTGGGTGCTGCCGATCTGATATCGCTGGAACCGCTCTCCTGCCGAAGGCAAAGGATTGTAAAAGACCAACCCGTCTAGGGTACCGATCCAGTAGACTCCCGGTGTAGACTCCAGTATGCAGCGAGGCGAGCGGAGACCTTCACGAGCATCGAGGTTTTGGAAAGATTGCCCGTCGAATCGACTAATTCCACTATCCGTTACGAACCATAAGAAGCCTCGCGAATCCTGAATAATCTGCAAGATTGCGCCATCCAGTATCAGCCCGTCGGCAGTCGTGTAGGTGCGAACGGGTAGGCGTTCAGCGCCCATGCGAAAAGCGCAAGAAAGCAGCGCGATGGCCGGCAGTAGCAAAGCCACTGTTGCCCGCCATCTCCGATGCCATGCTTCAACACTACCTACACAGGTGGTGCTGCTCGTCTGCACAAAGTGATATCTTCGCACTAGTGTCGATCGTGACCCGCGTGTGGGTAATCGAAGATCAAGCCGAAATTCGCCGTAGTTTAACCGCACTTATCGGAGACTCTCCCGCGCTGGTTTGCACCGGATCATTCGATCGCATGGAACCAGCGTTGAGCCAAGCTGCGCCTGTACCTCCGGACGTCGCGCTGATCGACATCGGGCTACCGGGAATGAGTGGAATTGAAGGGATTCGAATTATGCGCGAGCGCTGGCGGACGGTTTCGCCGCTGGTACTCACCGTTTACGACGACGACGAGCGGATTCTGGAAGCGCTTTGTGCCGGGGCGAACGGATATTTGTTGAAACATACGCCGCCGGCCAAGCTCTTGGAAGCCATCAGCGACTCGGCTTCTGGAGGATCGCCGATGTCGCCCGAAGTGGCGCGCCGCGTCGTCGAGTTATTTCGCCGCGTGCAGCCGCCCCCGCAAGCGGATTACAAGCTAACGCCGCACGAATTGCGCATTCTGCACTTACTAGTCCGCGGCGAAAACTACAAGACCACTGCCGCAATATTAGGGGTTAGCGTGAATACAGTTTCATACCACGTGCGTCATGTTTACGAAAAGCTTCAGGTTCACTCGAGAAGCGAGGCCGTCGCAAAGGCGCTGCAGAACGGTTTGATCAAATAACCCACGGCGCCTCAGAATACACAAGGAACAAATGCGACAACTCAGACGTTCTCTTCAAAGCAGCATTCTCTTCTGCGCGGCGGGCAGCATGGCATTATCCGCGGAGACATTTATAACACTTTTCAGCTTCGACCATTTCAGTACGGGCAGCGCCCCGGTTGGGCCGCTTGTACAAGGCACGGATGGAAACCTTTATGGAGCCGTGCAAGAGGGCGGCGCAAGCGGAGACGGCAATATTTTCAAGATTACTCCGTCCGGTGAGTTCAGCATCCTGTACGGCTTTTCCGGTCCGGATGGTGCAGGGCCGAATCCAATCATCTTGGGCTCGGACGGAAACTTTTACGGAACGACATCGGGCGGTGGCACCGATAACCAGGGAACACTGTTTCGCCTGACTGCGGAGGGAACGCTAACGACTCTCCATACCTTCAGTAGCTCCGAAGGCTTTACACCCGTCGGCTCACTTGTTTTCGGTTTTGATGGGCGCCTTTACGGGACAGAGTCAAGCGAATTCGACGGCGTTCTCATTTTCACGATTTCCGCCGCCGGGGACTTCACTACTCTAAAGACAACGGCACCCGGCGTCTTCTCTGTCGGGCCGCCCACATTGGGCTACGATGGTGACTTCTACGGAGCGGGTCAAGTAGGTCTAGGCTCGATCTACCGGATGACCCCGGAGGGAGTGGTGACCGTCCTGCATACGTTTAGCGGCCTGGATGGCGAAACTCCACAAGGCGTTCTCACGCTGGGCGACGACGGCAATTTCTACGGAGAGACGGCCGTCGGAGGCTCCCCCGGAAGTGTTGGTACCCTGTTTAAAATCACTCCGGCGGGGATTTTCACCTCACTCTACGATTTTCAGACCGGTCTGTATGGGCCGGACGGAGCCCTACCGGGTGGAGGAATGGTGCTCGGGGAAGACGGCTTCTTCTACGGGCAAACCCAAAGCGGTGGGGCGAGTCTCTATGGCACCATTTTCAGATTCGACGGGAACAGTAGTTTGACCACCTTGCACAATTTCTATGTGGGGGCGGATGTGCCCCCAAATGAACTGACGCAAAGCACCACAGGCGCATTTTACGGAACCACGTACGGCGGAGGAACGGCGGGTTGGGGTTCGATTTTCACATTCAGTCTCGGTTTGCCGCCTTTCGTCAGCCTCAATCCGGGAGCCGGACCTGTGGGACAGAAGGTCCAAATGCTTGGGCAAGGCTTTACCGGCACAACTGCGGTCTCGTTCAATGGAACGCCGGCCATTTTTGAAGTAATTTCCGATGGTGTGCTCAAGACGACCGTACCCGCCGGAGCTCAAACCGGCCGCGTTGAAGTGATGACTTCGTCTGGTGAACTAAAGAGCAAGCGAGCGTTCGTGGTCACGCCTTGAAGATGGGCTGCTCGACCCCGGTTAGCACAGTGAGGGTTCGTCGTATACCGTTCGCACCAACGAGGATGCGCGAGAAAATCCCCGTCGGCGCTGTGCTGGTGAATAGATTCGAATAGCTTCCGAATTTCTTGCCAGAAACGGCCGCGTACGCCGGTAATGAAGCAAAACCGTTTTCACTTCCTCGGTTCGGGACCCAAGCTAAGGTCGTGTGTCATGTAAACGAAAGTAGTTCTCATGCCCGTATGGTGAAAGAACCAGAACTCGTGTATTTGCTTTGATCTGCGATGATGGGCGCTCGCGATGATCAACGACAAAATGGTTCGTCTTCTGGCGTATGTTACGGGGCTGGTGAACCAAAAGCTGCTCCTGCAGAACGAGTATCTGGTCGCCGAAAATCGGATTCTCCGGTCTCAGTTGCCGAAGCGTTTGCGATTGACCGACGCGCAAAGGTCTACTCTGGCGAAAATTGGCAAACGGCTGGGCCGGAAAGCACTTTCGGAGGTCACCGTTATCGTTCGACCGGAAACAATCCTCGCCTGGTACCGTCGGCTCGTCGCCCGTAAGTTCGACGGATCGAAGTATCGCAATGCGATTGGCCGTCCCGCCGTTTCGAGAGAAATAGCCGACCTGATCGTGCGCATGGCGAGAGAGAATCCGACCTGGGGCTACGACCGCATCGTCGGAGCTCTTTCGAATCTCGGTCATACCGTTTGCGATCAAGACGGTCGGAAACATTCTCCGGCGGCACGGTATCGCGCCCGCACCGAAACGAAGCCAGACGACAACCTGGAAAGACTTTATCGCGGCACATATCGCCGTTCTGACCGGGATCGATTTCTTCACCGTCGAAGTAGTGACCTGGCGCGGGCTGGCCACTTACTACGTCCTGTTTGTCATTCAACTGGAGAGCCGGCGAGTGGCTCTCGCCGGGATCACAAAACATCCAGACGCGGTGTGGATGGAGCAGATGGCGCGGAATGCGGTCGATCCGGATTCCGGTCATCTGCAGAACCAGCGGTACATCCTGCACGATCGCGACACCAAGTTCTGCGCCACGTTTCGATCAATCCTGGAAACCGCAGGTACGAAATGCCTCACCCTGCCGCCACGCAGTCCGAACTTGAACGCTTATTCGGAGCGCTGGGTGAGATCTGCGAAAGAGGAATGTCTTCGTAAGCTGATCCTGTTTGGTGAGGGATCGCTTCGGCGAGCGATGGCGGAATACGTGTCCCATTTTCATGGGGAACGCAACCATCAAGGGAAAGGCAACGTTCTGTTGTTCCCCGGCGCGAGCTCGATAAAACGCGCTTCTCACGTGATTCAAAGAAACCAGCGACTTGGCGGCCTTCTCAGTTATTACAGTCGCGCCGCTTGAATATATTCCCCTTACGCGAAACAGAATCACGTTCCCCTTACCTTGATGGTTTCGTTCAGAATGATAATGCGTTGTATATTCCGAAGGCGCTCTTCGCAGCGATTGCTCGCCGAACAGAATCAGCTTGCGAAGACATTCCTGTTTTACCGATCCTACCCAGCGCTCACAGATCGCATTCAGATTCGGGCTGCGCGGCGGCAACGGGAGGCATTTCACGCCTTCCGATTCCAGTACGGATCGGAAGGTGGCGCAGAACTTCGTATCTCGATCGTGAAGGATGTACTTACGGCTTCTTAACTGACCGCTTTCCGGATCGAGCGCATTTCGAGCCATTTGCTCCATCCACACCGCGTCTGGATTTCTGGTGATTCCCGCCACGCTGACTCGCCGGCTATCGAGATGTACAAAGAACAGAACGTAGTAGGTAACCAGACCGCGCCAGGTGAGCACTTCTACGGTAAAGAAGTCGATACCGGCCAGGACTGCCATGTGCGCGGCGATGAAATCCTTCCAGGTGGTCGTCTGGGATCGCTTCGGTGCGGGCGCGATGCCGTGTCGGCGGAGGATGTTGCCCACCGTCTGATCGCAAACGGGATGACCGAAATTGGACAGGGTTCCCGCGATTCGGTCATATCCCCAGCCGGGATTTTCCCTCGCCATTCGGACAATTCATTCGACGACTTCGTTGGAGACCGGCGGGCGACCCGGACCTTTGCGGTATCTTGATCCGTCGAACTTCTGGGCAATGAGTCGGCGGTACCAGGCCAGGATGGTTTCCGGTTTGGCGACGAGGGCGACCTCCGCGAGTGCCTTTCGTCCGAGCCGTTTCGCGATTTCCGCCAGCGTGGATCTCTGGGGATCAGTCAGTCGGAAGCGATCCGGCACGTGAGATCGGGGGATGCGGTTCTCGGCAATTAGGTATTCGTTCTGCAACAGCAGTTGCTGGTTCACCAGCCCAGTGATATAGGCCAACAGACGCGCCCACTTATGGTCCCTCATAGCAAACGTCCATCATTGCAGAATCACACGAAACAAAGGACTTCCGATTATTTTGACCACACGCCAAGAAGGTCCGTTGAATAATCGGCCAGAGCCCGTATGGTCAAGAAATGAGAACTCGTTTGTCTCGTGCGATCTGCGATCATGTTCGCTCGCGATGAAAGATTGCCGAAGCATCATCCGCCGCCAACGCACCGAAGACCCGGACGTTGACGAGGCTGCCGCTCGGCTTGCAGAACTGGTTCCGGAAGAACACAGATAGGAGGCATGAAGTGGAGCAGGCTAAAGCGGCTTACCTATCTCCCAGCGATGCCCGAAGGGGTCCACGACTGATCCATCGCGCCATCCGTAATCGCGGTCCTGCATGGGGGATCGCACCACCGCGCCAGCAGCCACAGCCTGATCAACACGGCATCTGGGTCTTCAACGATGATTAAGTCGGTTTGGATGCTATTGCTACCAGAAAATTGGAACAAAGGTGTAATCGGTAGCTAAGGCGCGTCGGAGATAAAGTCCAAAGCCCATTCTTCATTGGCCGTCGTGACTGCTTCCTGCGCCCGTCCCGTGCGCACCAGCCGCTTGCGCTTCTTGCGCTTTACCGACAACCCCGCCTCCTGGTAAATCCGCCAGACGCGCTTGCGATTCACTTCCACGCCCTCCCGCCGGCAATCCCCAGTAACACATTGCGCTGACCTATGGTCAGCAGCAGCCAATCAGCGGCCGCCTGTAAAGACAGACGGCCGCCCTAAACGGCTACTTAGCTTTCAGGACAGCGGGTAAATCCTCAACGCGAGGAGCTTGCGCGGGGCTGGAATCGGTCACGAAATAGGTGCCTTGGACATTGTAGTGGTGACTGCTAAACGGGTCAGCATTGTAGTAGTCACACTGCCATGCAGACTGGTTGTTGACCGTAGTTACGATCGCACCGACCATAGTCAAGCTGACATCGTCCGAGTAGCAGCTACCCGCGATGAAGTTTACAGGACCATACCAATGCGCCACACATGAGGCAAGAGGGGCGCAGCCAAAGTCATTAGGGGCATATCCGGTTAGTTTTATGCCGACGGCTCCCGATGGCCCCTGTGGACCGGTAGGTCCGGTAGGACCAGTAGGACCAGTAGGACCAGCAGGACCGGTCGGACCAGCAGGACCAGCAGGACCAGTAGGACCTTTGGCGCCCGTAGGCCCGACGGGACCAGGAGCACCTTGTGGGCCTACAGGACCGGATGGTCCTGTAGGTCCAGTTAAGCCTGCGGGCCCCTGCGGCCCCGCCGGGCCAGTTTCCCCGATCGGACCCTCAGGCCCAACCGTTCCTATCGTAGTCACAAATGAATCGGATCGGGACACCTCCGTGTTGGTCAGAGTCAGCAGATAAGCGCCCGGGGTGATGCCTTGAGGAAGATTTGCGACAACCAGGGTCGAAGTGTGGATCAGTACTTCAGCCGGGAGTAAGTCAACCGTTACCGAGGGCTTGGAAACGCCGAATACCTCGCCCGCAATAGTAATCTGCGCCGGGGTTCTCGTGAAGTCAGCCGTCACGCTGGAAATGATTGGCGCGGGCACCGAGGCTGGGGGCGCTTGTGCAAGCGCTAGTGGCAAAGTAACAGCGGCGAACATCGCGATCAATCGCGACGTGGAAAGGGTGCAGTTCGTTGTTTTCATAACGTTCCTCCAGAAATGGATCGGCAGCACGAACCTGCCGTATCTACTTTTCATCAGAACTAGCGCCGCTTCGACCGTGATTGGTTCACACATTGTTGCGTTGTCTGCTGATTTATGCAAAAACAATGAGGATGAGCGATGCCGCTAGTTCCGTGACTCAACTCCTGCACGAGTGGCGGGCCGGACGCGAAGAAGCATTGAACGACCTCATGCCTCTGGTTTATAAGCAGCTTCACGCGATCGCCCACCAGCGGCTTCGCTCCGAAGAGCCGGGCCAGACGATTAACGCGACGGCTTTAATCCACGAGGCCTACCTGAAACTGGGAAAAACCGATATTCCTTTCGAAGATCGCGCTCATTTCTTCGCACTTTGCTCGCGCCTGATGCGGCGGATTCTAATCGATCACGCACGCGCCAAACACCGGGAAAAACGGGGCGGCGTGATGGGGCATATCCCTCTGGACGAAGCCATTGCGATCGCGCCCAACCAGTTCGGCAAGTTGCTCGACATTGACGAGGCGCTGGACCGGCTTGCCGTTTTCGACCGCCGCAAATCCGACATCGTCGAAATGATTTTTTTCGGTGGCCTACAGCAAGACGACGCCGCATCCGTTCTGCGGATTTCGCGCAGCACGCTGCGCCGTGACTTACGGCTGGCCAAGGCCTGGTTGTACAACGAGCTGCGAAACGGGAGGCACACTCATTCCACACGCCTTCGCTAAGGCCGCCTCGCGGACAGCTTCTACGCTGTTCGGTCCGAATGTCGTGCGCGCGATCGAAGAAGCTTCCGCAAGCAGAGGGCGGGCATCGTCTGTGCGACGTTGCTGGCAATAAGCCCATCCGAGCGCGCTTTCGGCTGCGCCTGTGTTGAAATTCCTGGCGGGCAAGCCGGATCGATCGGTAAGCAAAGCGCGTCGGGCCAGGTCTTCCGCCCGCTTTGCTTTACCTTGCCCTGAGTAGACGCCGGCCAAGGCAACTTCCGATTCGGCGCTGAAGACGTTTCCCGGTCCAAAGGCGCCATCGCGAATTTCGAGCGCGCGTTGGAACCGATTCGCCGCCGCGGGCAGATCTCCCACCGCCCGATCGACGGTACCCAGGTTCATTAAGCTATCCGCGACCAGGGGGTTGTTTCCGCCCACCAGGGCGAAGCGCTCATCGTATGCCGATTGGAACAGGACGCGAGCCCCGGCCGGGTCGCCTTTTGCGAGCAGAACCGAGCCTACACAGTCCTGGGTGTACGCAGTGTCGAAGTTCTTCAGGCCGAGCATCTTGATCACTTCCGCAAGCGCCGCGGCAGCCAGCCCTTCGGCCTCGTCAAGCTTGCCCGCCCTCATCAGAATATGGCTCAACACCGCCTCTGAAACGGCACTCAGGGGATGGTCCTGCCCGTAAAGCTTAGCCCGGATGGCGATGGCCTCCCGGGCGGCGGTTTCCGCTTCGGCCCAGCGACCCAGCTGGTCAAGCAGCAGGGAAAGGTTGTGCCAGCCATAGCCGACGCTGTCCTGCAGTCGCCCACCGCTTTCCATGGCGAGAGGAAGATATTGCCGGAACAGGTGCTCGGATTCGCTGTACTGGCCGAGATGGCGCAGTGTGCATGCGAGATTATGAAGCGCCCTCAGCGACTCCACACTCTTGGCGCCGCTCACTCGAGTGTTCATCTCCAGCGATTGGCGGTCGAGCTTCTCCGCTTCGGCGAGGCGCCCCTCCAAAAAGAGAGCGAGACCCAAATCGTCGAGCGATGCGGCTGTCTTGCCACTCTCCGCGCCCAGCTTGGACCGGTAGAGACGCAGCGCTTCTCGGTACGAGCTCTCGGCCTGGCTAAACAGGTTGAGGTCGGCGGAGATGCCACCCAGTTCGTGCAGTGTGTTGGCAATAGCGAGGTCGTCTCGGGCAAGTCTGTGTTGGCGGAGATACAACGCTTTCTTAATCAGCCTCTCGGCCTCGGGCCAAACGCCTAGGCTGTCATAGAGCGAGCCAACCGTGTCGAAAAGGCGCGCTTGGACGACCGGGTCATTTTTCAACTGACTGTCGATGCGGAGCGTGGCGCGGTCGAGCAATTGGCGGGTGGTCACGTTTTCACCCTTGGTCTGGCCGGGGTCGTTCGAATCGAACAAGTTGACCAGGAACTCGGTCACCTGACTGGCCGTTCGGGCTTCTTCCTGCGCCCTTCGGCCCAGCACCGCCATGCCGATACCGAACGCGATTACCGAGGCCATGAAGACCATCGACGCTGCGACTCCAAGGCGGTGACGCCGAACGAATTTGCCCGCTCGGTATCGCCACGAATCCGGACGGGCCGCGACCGGGAATCCGTTCCTGTAGCGCTCGATATCGGCTGAGAACTCCGCCGCGGAAACGTAACGGCGCTGCGGTTCTTTATGAAGCGCCTTCATAACGATCCGATCGAGGTCACCTCGTAGTTCCGCTGAACCGGCCGCGCTACTCGGCTTCTCCGGGATCCTTTCACAGATTTCGCGTTCCATCTGACCGAAACCCGCGTCCTCCGTCGAGAATGGAGGCTTGCCGGCCAACAGAGCGTAGAGCAGAGCTCCTAGAGAATAGATGTCCGTGCTGGTCGTGATCGATCCCCCGCGGATCTGTTCCGGGCTTGCATATTGCGGGGTCAGCAGGCGGTCGCCCGCTTGCGTGAGCGCCGGAAACTGCCGATCTTCCGACATGATCTTGGCGATCCCGAAATCAAGCAATTTGGGCTCACCCGCTTCCGTGACCAAAACATTGGCAGGCTTGATGTCCCGGTGAATGATTAGGTTCTGATGCGCGTACTGAACGGCATCGGCAACCTTCTGAAACAGCCGGAGCCGTTCACGTACAGGCAGGGCTTGTTCCGCGCAATAGAGATCGATCGCTCTACCCGGCACGTACTCCATAACGACATACGGCGAGCCGTCTTCCGTTGCTCCGCCATCCAGTAGCCGGGAAATATTCGGATGATTTAAATTCGCCAGGAACTGCCGTTCAAAGCGGAGCCGGGCGAGCGCTTCGGGAGTACCGGCCAAACCCGTGCGAACTAGTTTGATGGCGACTTGCTGATCGAAATGCTGATCGGCACGGGTGGCGCCGTAGACCACTCCCATCCCGCCCTGTCCGATAGTCGACGTAATCCGGTAGGGACCGATGCGGTCCCCGGTCTGGGGCGGCGCGGGCAGTGCGGCGATTGCGCTCGCCTTGACTGCGGCGTCGAGAAAGCTGCCGGCCTGTTCATCCGCGTGAACCAGGTCCTGCACCTGTTGGCGCAGCGTTGGATCGTCCGCGCAGGCCATCCCCAGAAACGCGGTGCGTTGTGCTGGGGATATATCGAGGACGGCCTCGATCAACTCCTGAATGCGTTGCCAGCGGCCGGACGTCATAGCTTAGCCATCTGTCTTTATATCCACAAGACCGCCCCAGAGCAAACATTTTTGCGGCTCGCCGACAGAAAAGTACGACACATTTGACCCTTTTTCCTGAATTCTATCGCGTATAGAGAGGAGGTTCATATTTGATGATTTCCGTTAAGCTTTCCGACCCTTGGGAATTTCCGGACACGGTGCGGCAATTCCGGGAAGACATCTGCCGTTGTTCCGGCTTCGATTTCGATGAGCGGTCCACTTCAGCGTTGTCTTACGCCCTTTATCTGTTCGCCTTTACCGGCGGAGACGCGAGCGCGGCGGGTATGCTTGAGTTTTTCTTTTTCCGGGATGCTCGGGCGCACGGCGGACCAGTGCCGTCCATACTTCTCCAGAAAATCTCGCCGGCTGTGACGATCAAAGATGTTGTTCACGTCGGTAGTCTCGCCATTCGCGAAGACAAGAGGAACTCGCGGGTTTTAACTGAGCTTTGCCGTGCTTTTGTGAACCTTGCGTGCAGCTTGGGAGTGCGGGTGGTAACGGTAGGCAGTTCCATCGACAATCGGCGCAGCGCCGTGCTCCAAAGCCGCATGGGATTGCGACCATTAGGCAGCTTCGAAGCCCACGGGAGTTCAATTGACCTTTCTTATTGTGAGATGGCGGTCGCCCGCGAACGCGTCGCCCGATGGGATCGCCGGAAGATTTATAGAACCCATGAACCAAATGGACGCCGGACAGCGCTAAACAGTTGAAGGCGTTCGCAATCTTCGAAGGACGCCCTCCCATTCGAAAGGAGCGACGCAGTGAAGAACAATCGTCACGGCTGGCGGTAGGACCGGGCAACGGCAGCCGGGCCGCTCTCTGCGGTCCGGCTTTGCCAGCGCGTTTACCAACCAGGTAAATTGCCGCCTTTTGTTTTTTCCTGAGCTCTTCGTTCTAGCTAACAGTTCTATTGTTTCTAAACATCAGTCACTTCTCATAGGAGTCGAATCATCGAAATGCGCCTCTACTCAATCGCCTCGCTGTTGTCATTGACCGTCTGCGCAGCGCTGAATGCTTCTTCCGATCCGCTGACCTTTGCTGCGCGCCTGAGTCTCGAAGGAGACGGTGTTATTTTCACGACAGGCGACTTCAACAACGACGGCAATGAAGATATTGTCAGCGTCGTTCCCGTTCTGAATTCCCCGACCAACAACTATCAGATCTCCGTGCAACTCGGCAACGGAAACGGCGCCTTTCTGCCCGGTCTCACATACGATCTCGGACCCGGCTTCTTGCCAACAACCATCGCCGTCGCCGACGTGAATGGCGATGGTCTCTCGGACGTGGTGGTTCTTTCGCCAAGCACGAACGTCCTTTACGTGGTGTCGCAGAGAAAGGGTAAACATCCCGCTATTACTCCGTTTGCAATGTCCAACGCGGACGGAGCGATTAACATGGCCATCGGCGATGTCGATGGTGACGGGCGGCCAGACATCGTGATTCCCACCAACTCCGGGACCTATATTTTTGCTGAACGAGGGCCGGAGTAACTTCGGTCCTCCACTGATGGTGAACACAACCCCCGAAAATTTTGTATTGCTATCGGACATCAACAATGACGGGAAAGCGGATTTAATACTTAGCGGATTGGGAGTGATTACGACCCTGCTGGGCGATGGTAACGGACATTTCCCTGTTGCTAACGATTTGTTCGGGCTTTCCGGGGTCGCGACGGAGATCGCCGTGGCCGACCTCGATCAGGATGGAATTCTGGACATTGCCGCAACCGCCGGGAACGCTGTCGAGTTCGCGTTTGGAAGCGGGGATGGCAGTTTTGTACCGGCCGAGGTCTTTCTGCTTCCAGCGCCCTTTTCGGAAGGGATTGCCTTGGCCGCTGGCGATTTGAATGAAGACGGACGCCCAGACCTTCTGGTGCTCGCATCCGGGAACTCTGGAACCTCGATGCGTTCGTTCTTGAACGAGGGCAGCGGTTTTTTCGGGTCCCCGGCGATTTACCCAGTCCAAGGAATTGGAACCCGCAGGAAGCCTCTGGCCGCAGTGAGATCCCGGTTCGGGGACAGCAGGAAGTCAATGGTGTCTCCCGCCGAATCGACCGCCCGATATAAATAGGTCCACCGGCCAGCCACTCGAACATACGTTTCATCGACTCTCCACGAACGGTTGGGACGGCGCATTTGCCGCCGGATCAGGTTGTGCAGCATAGGGCTGAAATGCAAGACCCAGCGAGCGATGGTGGAGTGATCCACGTGCACGCCGCGTTCGGCCATCATTTCCTCCAGATTTCGATAGCTCAGCGGGTAGCGCAAATACCATCTGACGCATGACACAATGATCTCTCTGGGAAAACGTCGCCCACGGAATCGACCAGCCGCATCGCTAATCATCGAGGTTTACCCTAGCAGACCGACGCTTCCTGAATGCGACACTACCGTTCAAACGTCCCATGATAGCTGCCAGCTGCGACTCTGATAACCACGCGGCAGCCTCGTCTAGCAAAAGCTGAATGGATCGATTCGAGAGAATAGCCATGAATCTATTTTGGCGAGGGCACGGAGCTTTCCTTTTCTAGGCAGCCCGGCGATTCCTAAATGAAGATTACATGGAACAGACTTCTCCGAGATTACTCGCGTTGACCGCGGCGCTGGGGTGGTCCGTAGAGCTTCTCAACCATTTGAAGTGCCCGCTCGGTCGCGGTCTGCGACCCCGCCAAGTCTCCCCGTTCCTTCAGAATCACGCCAAAATTGCTGGTGACGATCGCGAGTCTGGGGCTACCGGGTCCATAGACTCTCTCATCGATCTGCAGCGCGCGCTCGGTCGCGCGCTGTGCCCCAGCCAGGTCTCCCTGGAGTCGTAGAATCTGACCAAGATCGTCGGCATCAGTCGCGGCGTTGACGATGCGGTCGTGCGGAGCCTCACGCAGCAGCGGCAGCATTGACTGATAAACCGCGAGCGCGCCGAATACGTTGGTCTGCCAAACGGCGCGAACTTTATCGAGCGACACGACGCCAGGGCGCGTCTTCTTCGAATACTCTTCGATCGTCCTTCCGGGCCGAAATCCCGCGTTCGAGATGGCCGCGTTGTTGATCAGCACGTCGAGACGTCCAAACTCATTGCGGATGCGCGTCGCGGCCGCATCGATAGAGATTCTACCCATTATCATGCGGAACGGAACCATCAGGGTAAAGCGAACATTCTGCTGTTTCCCGAAGCACCGCCGATTAGATCCGGTTCTGAAGTAGTGTGCAGAAGCCAGCGACTCGGAGGCTTACTCAACCATTACTGCCGGGCCGCATGAATTATTTGACCATTCGACGTACTGGGTGCGCTTTTAACATTCGCGCCTCTTGACTAAATTCCCCTTACGGGGTCGCCATACGAGAGAAAGCAGTGTTGCGAGACTGATTGTTAGTTCGGCTTGGCGAACTCTTAAGAGGCCTCGCGGGGTTCAAAGCATGCGCAAAGAATGAGTGTCACCGATGCGAGAAATGGTCGGTTAACGACTGCTAACAAAAGCGACTTCTTTATTACCGGGTCAGCCACATCGTTCAACCGGCCGAGCGGAATCCAGTCATGAACCCAGAGAAAGAGGACCTGAAAAGCCTGAAGCAAGACCAGAGCGATCCTTGCCATTTTCCTAAGTATTGGATAGAGCGATGATCAAAGTTATTATTGCGACCTCCGTATAGCGGCAGAAGGCTGCGGCTGGATGTCGTGCCGCCTTCAGTGAGGCTTTCGCGCACCGGCTTCAGTTATGCGGCCGCGCCGCCGTGCGGCCGGATTCCCCACCGCCGTTCTGAATGTTCTCGTCGTCCACGCCACGACCATGGTCACTTCTGAAAACACTTTCGCGCAGCTCGCGGATCGGTGGCGGCGGAAGCTACATTCGCGGAACCGCGCGTCCTTCTCGTTGACGGCGGCACGTCAGTTCACGGATCGGGTAGTTCGGAAGCGTCGGCTCCCCGGCAAAGCCTGTGGTTCCATGTGTCATGGAGGTTCGATGAAGAGTGCAGTTAAAGTGTTTGCATTCATGCTGCTCGTGAGCCAAGGAACCGTGAGAAAGTTGAACGCCCAGACGAACGAGTTGCGGGCAGATCGTGCACATCGCGATATGGAAATTCGTTGGCCTGCCGCTTACGATCCCTCTGTCGCTCCCGTGTTCTCCCATAATGAACTACTGATCCATGCAGATTGCCACCGTACTTTTACTCGACTCTCCGATGCCACTGCATGGCCAAGCTGGCTCGTAATCGTCAAGGATGTCTCCAACGAGACGCCGCAGAATACCGGCAAGGGCGCTCTCTACCGTCTAAAGATCTTCAACAGCCCAATTCAGTCCCGCATCGTAGAGTTTGAGGCAGACCAGCGTATCAGCTGGATTCCATTCGGTGCGGATGAGACAGAGACCCATCATGGTCATTACCACGCCTGGCGCTTCGTCCCCCAAGCCGGAAATTGCCTCGTCATTACTGAAGAGACAGGCATCGGACCCGGAGATCGCAAGGACCCAACCTCTGGTAGTCATCTCATGCATAAAGCGCACGAACTCTGGCTCGACAGCCTCCGCTACATCAGCGAACCGTAGACGAGCAGGGTCTAAGACCTTGTCGCCCAGATACCGATAAACGCTCATAGCGAAAGTTGGGCTGGTTTGGTCCCGAATCAGGCCAGTCGGCCCGGATTGATCAAAACAATGCGACTTGCGGAGTACCGGTCTGATTACGCCTTGGACCAATCGGCGATTGTGGAGTACCAAGCCGGTGTGCGCTCGATCTTTAGATCGGCAGTCATCTTCTCGAAGTCCGCGCGATAAGGCTTGCTCAGTTGTTCCTTGAGCTCGGCATGCGCACGATCAGGTCGGCTATTTCTCTGGAAACGGGCGGACGGCCAACCGCATTGCGATTCTTCGAGCCATCGGACTTACGGGCGACGAGCCGGCGATACCAGTGGCGGATACTGGCGAGCCGAAGGAAATGTGGGGGCGTAATCGAGCATTGATCTTCACCACTCTGGCTGAATCAAATCGAACGCTCCGTCCTGGCCGGTCTTACCTCACCGCTACGCTCCTCGAAATAAGCCGTGCCGAGCACAAAATGGGATTCGTCGAGGCGGGCGCATAGAGATTCGGTTAGGCGTGGGAAGCGATCGCGGGCGCAAGTAGGGGTTTAGCGCGAATTGAATCCGAGAGCCACCGCGCCGTTTTCGAGCGACGACTTCAGGATCTAGCAACGCGGTTCGAGACTTCAAAATCCCAAAGTGATTTCAGACGCACTTCTAAGAGCACTACCAAAGCGGGTGTTCAAGCGTCAGCGGTGCGCCTACAGTGAAGTTTCCGTTACCTGAACCAATCAGCGGGTAGAGCAGCGTCTCCAGTCCTGCGGCATTGCATTTCTTGAGTCCGGGGAATTACCCGCTGCGTTTCAAACTGTACCCACGACCCGTTGATTTGAAACTGAACCACTACCCTTCTTTTCAGCGACAAGCTTCTCAAGCGCCCGGTCCGGCGGATTTGCGAAGCTCTGGAGCTGCACGGAGACCACCTCCGCACCTCGAACAAAGGATCTGACCAGTGTTGATACGCTGAGTCATGTCTGATCCGAAATCAGCGCAGCCAGAAGAGCCAAGCGTGTCAAAAGGAAAAGGTCCCCACGACCCCAATGAGATCAATCCGAAACTTGCATCGGATATCCATTATTGGTCCGAGGAGCTTCATGTCACCGGCCAGCAGTTGCATGAAGCGATTCGCGTGCATGGGACGCATGTGACCAAAATTCGGGAGGCGCTGAAACATCATTCGCATTAAATGCGGCTCCGCTCGATGTTGTCTCCGCCGTGGGGCCGCATGGATTGTTTCCGTTCAATAATTTGACTTCAAACTGGTGCTTAATGTTGACCGAGCAGTACGGGGGTTCAGTTTCTCTATACGAGGTAGTCTAAACTCTACGATGTTCTTCCACGCGAAATGCCGAGCAGCAACTATTTGTTGGGATCGAAATCCGCTCCGTTAATCACCGTTACACTTTCGCCGTTCAAGTCGCAGACGTAGATCATGTTAGTTATAGGGTTAACGGCAATTGCATACGGATAATCTCCACCAGGAGCGGTAGTGGATGCGTTCGTCTTACCATCGATGACCGTTATCCCCCCGCCCTGATTGGCGACGTAAATTTGATTTGTTCGTTCATTCAGCGCGATAGCAGCCGGCTCACTCCCCGCTGGAACGGTGCCGGTGCTGTTAGTATCCCCATCAATGATGGTAACGTTGCCGGAGAGCAGGTTCGCAACATAGACCTTATTCCTCGCGGAGTCGACTACCACGGCGTTCGGGAACCCCCCGGCAGGTATGGTGGTCGTTGCGTTTGTTGCACCGTCTATGACCATAACGCTGTCGGTTCCGTAGTTGCATACGTAGACTTTGTTAGTTACGGGATTGACTGCCAAGGCATAGGGTTCAGACATCGCCGGGATCGTTGCAACGAGGGTGTTAGTCGCTCCGTTGATCACTGAGACGGTGTTATCGAAATAGTTACAGACATATACCATGTCGGTCACCGGATTAACCGCAATAGCAAGCGGTCCATCCCCGACCCCGATCGTAGTGGTGGCCCGGCTTGTTCCGTTAATTACACCGACGTTGTTACCTAGTTGGTTCGCGACATAAATCGTGTTGGTACTTTCATTAATCGCTATCGCGTAGGGTGCCGCGCCGCCGGAAGCTATTCTATAGGTGGCGTTTGAGCCTCCCCGAATGACCTCCAATACTCCGGTAGCTCCACCGGCCGATGCATAAACCTGGTTCGTCCTCGGGTTGAGCGTGATGCGGGACGGGGAGCCATTGATCGGGATCGTTGTGGTCGTGTTGGTCGCTCCGTCAATCACTGTGAAGGATCCGCCTGAGTTGGCTACTTAAATCCTGTTTGTTAGAACATTGACGGCCATAGAATCTGGCTCATACCCAGCGGGAATCGTAATCGTCTGTGCGTGTAACGCTAACTTGCCTTCGAGCAAGAACGCGACACATACAGAAAGTGTCAGAACCTGTTTTTTGGGGAACATCTTCGTTTGGTAATCCTTTCATTGGGAAAAAACCTACGCGGTCGAGGCAATCACCTCTCAGAAGCCTCTAAAATTCTGCGCATAAGCATCAACATGGGTGCAACTTTACCAGAACAGGGGCGCAGACATGCGTGCTGGATGAATGTTGGTGGCTGTCCTCTAATACAACAAAGAACGGTTGCAGAGATAGAAGCTTTTACGTTCATCGATCGTGTTTCTTTCTTTCTACCGGTCTGCTAGAGCGGACCAGGTTTGCTTACATAAGAAGGGGCGCGAAGCGCAACGCGAGCATATCCGCTAGTCTGACGCCCGAGCCTCTTACTGTGGGTAGCGACACTGAAACTGTCGGTGGCCGCGATGTATTCGCGCATCGGCGTCAGCTTTTGATTGCAAACAAACTCGCGCGGTTCCATCTGGAATCAGGGTAGCGCGAGAAAGCAGCCGCAGCTGTGACCCTCCTCACCCGTTCCTCACTCCGCTTTTCCATCCGGTTCTCCTGCATTCCCGTGTTTGTTCTCGGCGTTCAGACACTTTTGAATTGCTTCAGTTAGTTGCTGAACGGTAAATGGCTTTTGGATCGCCGCACAAAACGGCAAAATGTCAATGGGAATAGCAAACTCAGGCGTGTAGCCAGTCATTACGAGGACGTTCGAATGGCGCTTCAGTTCGAACACCTGCGAACCATCTCGATACCATCGAGCTTCGGCATCGAAATATCCGCGAGCACCAGATCGATCTCACCTGGTTGCTGCTCGAAGATGTTTAGGCCGTTCTCGCCGTCATGAGCCAAGATCGGCGTATAACCAATGCGGCGGATTACCGCCTCACACACAGAACGAACGACAGCCTCGTCGTCCACGACCAGTATTCTCTTTGACAGCCACGACCGCCCTTGTTCGATTCAGTGTAGCTTTGCGGAGGGGTCTTCAACGGCGCAGCGACCTCAAAGAGGTACTGGTAGGTACCGGACCGACATGCTCACCCGTTCTTCACTCCGTCGATCACGAGCGGATAGGTGGGGTTCCCATCGGACACAGCCTGGGTAAGCGGCTAGTCTAAGATGAATTGGTTCGAGCCATTTCCGGACCCGTCGTGTGATCTCTGTGGCGGGTGAATTCGCGTGCGGATCTGACATCTGATTGTCCAATTTATCTTAAAGGTAGCGTGATTAGTGCTGTGGTTCAAGAATCGCCCTGATCCGACGCCGCCCACCCGCGTCACCCGGTTTGCCGGCGCTATTCGCGAACGCGCGCAACGCTCCAGCGCACGCGGTGAACACCCGCCGGCTACGGAATGGACACCTTCGATTTGTCCCGTCTGGTCATTTATGCTCGCCGCAAGCCGCATGGGTTGACTCAGAAGCGTCATCGTTCGCGGCGGAAATCAAGGCCGCGGGCGTCAACCGATCCCGCCAAAGCCGACAAGATTGGATCATGCTGTTCCTCGTCGGCGGCCCTTCGCAACTCGACACCTGGGACATGAAACCCGCCGCGCCCTCCGAGGTCCGCGGCCCCTATTCGCCCATCAAGACCAATGTCCCCGGCATGGAGATCTCTGAGAACGTCCGGCGCATGGCCAAGCACGCGGATAAGTTCGCCCTCATCCGCAGCTTTGTGGGCGTTGCCTTTTATGTAACGCTCGATCAGTTTCTCGATGTGCTGAAACAGTCTACCTGAACCCACAGAATAACTGAAAGGGTTGTTCGTTCCGAACGAATACTTGTTCATCGCCCTGCTTGGACTTAGTAGCCGGTCTGGCATCATGTTCAACACATCCGGACCAGATCATCTTCCAGAGTTGGAACTGTAATACCTCGCCCCGAAGAAATCCAACCCGCTCTCCGGATCGCGTTCCTTCCCGGTGAATTAAACCGGGATAATCTCGGACCACCATAGCGATAAATCCCATGCCGCCGGCTACCTGGCAGCTCTACTCCAGATGGCTTAAAGTCATGCCGTTCGGTTACTATTGGACTCGAAGCAGTGACCACCCGCGTCGTTCCTTTCACGTGCAAAATCTGGGGCGGCGCGATGACGCTTATTCGCCTCTCGGCTGCGCCCCGGAAGCACTGAAAAGCGGGTAAAACGGGGCAGCTCAGTCTGCCCGGCGCTTTGCGAAACTTCGAGCGGTCGAACTTCTGCGCAATGAAGCGACGATACCAGGCGAGTATCGTCTCCGGCTTGGCGGTAACGGCAACTTCGCCGAGGGCCTTGCGGCCGAGACAGATTCCCGAACGATCCTCCCGGGTCGTACCGCCTTAAATTTTCTCTTAGCGACCGTTTTAGTGCGGTGTTGCCTATTTACTTCGAATACGAAGGAATCTTGGACACCTCACCTATTCTTCTAGCATGTGCCCTTCGAACGCGAGTTGATTGAGAGAATGACGGTCGCTCGGTTTCTCTCTGCTTTGTAGGGCCTCATGCAGTCGGGATGCGTCTCCCAGGCGGCCAATGGCGAATACTGCTTCTACTACGAAGCCTTTTGGAACAGAGAGCGTCGTGCGCGCCCGTTCATGATCGAAGCCGACCATACCATGCGCGTGCCAGCCAAGTCTAAGAGCCTGCAGCACCATAAACCCACACGCGGCTCCCGTGTCGAAAGAATGTGTTGCCGATGGATGCTCCTCTCCCGTTCTTGGCGATCGGGATGTGGTCTTGGAGACCGCGAATATCAGAGCAGAAGCCTGCTTTGCCCAATCCTGGTTGAACGGAACCAGCAGACTGAGCAATGAGTCCCAATGCGGCGTATCGCGACGAGCATAGACAAAACGCCATGGCTGCGCATTGAAGGAGGAGGCTGCCCAGCGCGCCGCCTCGAGCATAGTCAGTAGCGTTTCATGCGGCATCGGTTCTGCTGTGAAAGCTCGTGGCGACCAACGTTCGAGAAACAAGGAATCGATCGGGTGGTCGGCGGTTCTACCATTCACGTTCATAAGAGGCTTTCTCAATCGGTCTTGGGATTCTTCTAGCGCACCAACAAGGCCAAACCCACCGCGACCAAGAGCAGAAGGCATAAGATGTAGCCAAGTAGTTGCTGCGGGTCGAGTCCTAACGGACGTGAGACTTCCGCGGCGAACTCCGGATCGTGCCAAGCGGTACCCGGAAACAGTTGTGCGAAGGCGAGCCCCACCCAGTACACGGCTGCGGCGGTTGCGCCGGCGAAGAACCACGGCCGCGTAAGCGGATGCACCGCAAAGAGGCAGAAAAGCGATAGCGTACCTGTAAAGACGCCCATCAGCATAGATTGGCCGTTATGAAACTTTGCATGCGGCGGCCAGTGCGGATTCTTCATGTGCATCCGCGCGGTAAACGGGACCACGAAGTCGGCAAGCACTCCGCCGAATCCGTACAGTGCAACGAATGCCACAATCCACTTTGCGATTGCCATATTTTGACTCCACTAGTTCAGATGCGATGGGTTCAGAAGTGAATATCAAGAAATAGCGACGAAACGCGTTCAAATACTCAGTCCCTCGCAGCGCGTCGCAGAGCCCCAGGCGTAACCCCGACCAAGCGGCGAAATGTACTGATGAAATGCGATGGAGAGAAAAAGCCGACCTGGATCGCAACCTCATCCACCGTCGCCATGCCCTCGAGCAATATCTCAATCGCCCGTTCGATCCGCCTCTCGATGAGCAGCGCGTGAGGCGTAAGGCCTTCACTCTGACGGCAGACCTTGATGAAGTGATGCAGGCTGAGACTTGCCGCATCCGCCAATTCGGGGACCGAGATGCCGTCGGTGAGGCGTTTGTCCAAAAGTTCGACCACATCGCGTCTTGCTTGCGGAGTAAGACCGCCAGCGCTTGTCTCTGGCTTTTTGCGCTGTTCAACAACGAGCTTCGCGACAGCGGCTACTGTCTGGCGCAGTTGCGTGTCGGTGCCATCGAGAGAAGTGGCAACCAATGTCTGAACGGTGCTAGCCAGCAGATCTCGTTGGAGGAGGGGCCCGTGTGATGCGCGGTTCGCCCGACGTGCTGCTGCGAGTTCGGGGCTAAATAGGAGCTGGAGTGTGTCTGCAGCTCCTACGATACGTATTCGTTCCGCCCGCTCTGTAAATGATGTAATGATGCTTCCGGCTCGCAGCATTTCGTGCGACGGTGTCCCTTCGTCGCTTTCCGTGCGCAAGACGTCACTGGGCGAAATCTGAAAGATAAGGCGAAACGCACGCGTTGGCTCGAGATCTACCACTGCGCCGCGGTGTCGAAAGCGAACAACGACTGCCGTAGCTCCGTAAGGTGCCTCTATCCAGCGAAGGAATGCTGGGGGTCCGAGCCGCGCGGTGATTTCGTCAAGAACTTGGATGCGCGACATAGAAAGCCACGTGCCTTAGTTTATCTCTCGCTAGAAAAACGAACGCTGAGAAACTCTTGTAAATGGGTGAAGATATCGACGGGAAGACAACGACGTGTACCTCATGGGCGAGAACAGAATACTTCGCGCACAATTGCCCTAGCGGAAGTGACCATCGTCGCCCAACCGGAAACAATCCTGGCCTGGTATCGTCGGCTGATCGCGCAGAAGTTTGATGGATTGAAGTTCCGGAAAGGGCCGCCCGCCCGTTACTCGCGAAATCACTGAACTCATTGTACGGATGGCGCGAGAGAATTCCGGGTGGGGCTACGACCGGATTGTGGGGGTTCTGTCAACACTGTAGCTCTCCCCTTGCCGGCCTCCTCTTTCCCCTTGCCTTTGATCACCTACATCGCATTCACCGTGAAGCCGAAAGCGAAAAACCTATCCCTATCGCGAGACCGCGATCAACGATTACCTTTAGTATGTCCAGGGCTGCCATTCCAACGTTTTTGTCCAACGTAATGAGCACGGTTGGTTAATTGAGAATCATGGCAGTTGCGGCCGTCGTAAATTGTCCACGTGTTCCCACAACTACATCTCCGTAATTTTTCGCGGAAAAGACAATGGCTCAACGCACCTCAGGAGCTCAGTCAATCGCGTACGGGCGGCAAGGCGTAGCGCGTCATTATCTGCGGTCAAGTCGCGCAATCGGCCGTGCATGCGATCCGCTTCGACTAGCAATGAGAGCAGCGATTCGGCTTCGGCGTCCGGTTCCATCTGGAATCAGGGTAGCGCGAGAAGGCTGCTGAAATCGGTTTTCAAAATCGGCCAGGTTCGCCAAACACGATGGTTGATGTGGTCGGTACAAAGACAGACCACCAGATTACGATTCGAGGTGCCGAGCGATCGGTTCCAGCCCGATCCCCCGCGCTCCGACCTGATAAGCTCTAACCCGGGGGGCACCATGCGAAAGCTTCGATTTGGCCAGACTCGTCTTCATTCCGCGGCGCTCCTGGTAGCAGCATCCGCGCTGCCTGCGATCGTTCTGGGTCAGGGAGCGGTGAACCCGGCTGCACCGAAATTCACACTCTTCAGTCCGCCGAACACTACGGGCATCACGGTTGGCGGGATCAACGATCGCTCCGCCGTGGGAGGCGCTCTGACCGGCCCGAATTCTCATCCACTCGGATTTGTCAGAAGCTATTCGGGCACTTACGACTTCTTCGGCATCCCGGGCTCGTCGGGTATCACTGTAACCGGAATCAATAATTCGAATACACTTACCGGCTTTTACTCGGACAGCGCCGGAGTAAGGCACGGGTTCATCCGGGCATCGGGGCAGGCGGCGGTGAGTTTTGACGCGCCCGGCGCCGGTACCGGCAGTTCCCAGGGTACTTTCGCGACCGCTATCAACCAGTCGGGCACGGTAGTGGGCTTCATCGCTGATTCGAGCTCTGCGAATGAGGCATTCCTGCGGGATGCCGAGGGAAACATAACCTCCATCAACATGGAATGCGGGCCGCCGCTTCAGGGCCAGGGAACGTATCTTACCGGGATCAACTCCGCCGGTACGTCGACCGGTTATTGCGACAACTTACTGGGATACAGCCTGGCATTCGTTCGCACCGCCGGCGGCACAGTAACCACGTTCGGCGCTCCACCCAACGGGCTTTTTCCAATCATCACATCAGGGATCAACGAATCGGGCGCGGTCGTCGGCTATTTCGAAGGGTACGGATGTCAGTATGCGGCCTGCGGCTTTGAGTGGAGGACGGGCGCTTACGCGTCGCCGCTAGCCATTGGTGGCGAATCGTATCCCACTGGCATCAATAATGCCGGGTTTATCGTCGGGTATTATCAACCGACTTCCTGTCTCCCGATTTGTTTCGGGGTGAGATCGAGCGAACATCCGGCGCCCGCTTCAGCCCCTTCCGGGACATCCTATTCCGGATTCTTCATTAGTGCCTCCGGAACATTCAACTCGTTCTCCGTGCCAAACACGTCCGGCGCAATCCCGGTCGGCATCAATTCCGACGCGATTGTGGCAGGGTACAACGTGTACGGGTTCCTGTTGATTCCGTAACGCGCCCTCCGAGAAAAACGGTGCGACGGGGGTGGTAGCCGCAAACGCAGGACTCCTTGAACTGCAACGTTAAGCAATAGAAAATAGTTTTGCGCCCAAATGCCCGCACAACAGCGCGTTTCTTAACGGCGAGCCATGAAAAAGAGTTTGGCGCCGTAATGTTGGGTCCCCGCTCGAGATTCGAACCACGATTCATGGCGACTCCGTCGGTAGGTGAGTCCCCGTCATCGCCTTCGCGATGAAATTATTTGACTGGGCGTGAACCAGTGATGAGAATATCCACGAGCCGCTTGGCGCTTTGCTGCCAGTCAGGCCCGGTGGCTACGTTGGATACGCCAATCAGCGCGCGCAGCAGATCGACTAGGGTCGAGGTCTTTGCGGATGTCGCCACTCTTGATGGCTCGTTTTACCAACGATCGAATCGCTTCCCAGATCTGGTCGTGTGTGGATTCGAAGACCTTTGAGGCTCCGCCCAGCAAAGTGTTCAGCACGGGCGCGATAATCTTTTTCGCGGCGATGTAGTCGACGAATAACATCATCCACGCGCGCAGAGCTTCGATGGGCGGCATTGTTTCGGCGAAGTTGCGCTCGGCTGCGGCGAGCTTCGCCACTTCGGTCCGATACACGGATTCGATCAGGGCCTCGCGGGAAGGAAAGTGCCGATATAGCGTACCCGCGCCGACACCGGCCTGTTTCGCGATCTCGTCCAGACTCGCCTCCGCCCCGAACTGGGTGAACGCTTGTTTCGCAACTTCGACAATCCGGTCGCGATTGCGCTCCGCGTCGGCGCGTGGTTTTCGTGGAACGGGCTGGGAGCGTTTTTGGGCCATCCAAACAAATTTGCAACCGGAGATAGTCTCCGCTAATCTGGTTATACGGAGACTATCTCCGTTTTAACAGATTACGAGGGTTTGGTCAATCCAGAGAGGACCGGAAACATGCAAGTGTTCGTTACAGGAGCGACGGGGTTTGTCGGATTCGCCGTCGCACAAGAGCTGATAGGGGCAGGTCATCAAGTGCTCGGTCTTGCAAGGTCGGAAGAAGGTGCAAAGTCTCTTGCCGCCATCGGAGCCGAGGCGCATCGCGGCGATCTTGAAGATCTTGACAGCCTGCGCAGCGGCGCGGCAGGGGCGGACGGTGTCATTCACTGCGCTTTCAACCACGACTTTTCGACGTTCGCGGCCAACTGCGAGCAGGACCGGCGGGCGATTGAGGTTCTTGCTGCGGCACTTTTGAACTCGGGGCGCCCCCTCGTCGTGACGTCTGGCATCGGAGCGATTGCTCGTGGCCGCGTGGCTACGGAAGAAGATGCCCCCGTGCCGACGAGCGCCGCGTATCCGCGAGCGTCCGAACAGACAGCGCTCTTGGTGGGCGGCCGTGGTGTGCGGACGTGCGTCGTGCGGTTGCCGCAGGTGCACAATCCCGTCAAGCAGGGCTTCGTGTCTTTTCTGATTGCGGTCGCCCGTGAGAAGGGTGTCTCGGCTTATGTCGGCGATGGGCGCAACCGGTGGTCGGCGGGGCATCGGCTCGATACAGCGCGCCTTTATCGGCTCGCGCTAGAGAAAGCCCCTTCCGGCAAGGTCGAGCGTTATCACGCGGTCGGCGAAGAGGGCGTACCGGTAAAAGAGATCGCCGAGGCAATTGGCCGAGGCTTGAAGCTTCCTGTCATCTCGGTCGCGCCCGAACAGGCGATGCAGCACTTCGGATTTCTTGGAGGGTTCGCGGGGCTCGACATGCCGGCTTCGAGTGCGCTCACACAGGAGCGCCTGGGATGGCAGCCGACCGGACCGAGCCTGCTGGCCGATCTGGAAGCGATGCAATTCGACGTGTAAACGAGGATAAAAAATGCACAACAAAGAAGTGGCCCTGATCACGGGAGCGAATCAAGGAATCGGCCTGCAAATAGCTAAGGATCTTGCATTGCATGGCCTCACGGTGCTGGTCGGATCGCGCAATTTCGAACGCGGCGAGGCGGCCGCCAAGATGATCAACGGAGACGCGCATGCGATTCAACTCGACGTCACGGACAGAATTTCGATCGATGCGGCCGCGACGCGCATCCGCAATGAGTTTGGACGTCTCGACGTGCTCATCAACAACGCGGCTATCTCGAACACGGGATTGCGGCCCGAAATGACGATTGAAGAATATTCGAAGAAGACGCGCGCGAGCGTCGTGTCGCTCGATGAAGTGCGCGCCGTTTGGGAAACTAACGTATTCGGCGCGCTCGCGGTTTATCAGTCAATGCTGCCGCTGCTACGTGAGGCTCCGCACGCCCGCATCGTCAATGTGTCGAGCGGCGTGGGCTCACTCACCGCGAACTCCGACACGAATTTCCCTTACCGGTCGATCTTCGGCCCGGTTTACCCCGCGTCCAAAACTGCACTTAACGCGATGACGGTCGCGATGGCGATCGAACTGGAGTCAACCGGCATAAAGGTCAACGCCGTCTCCCCCGGCTATACAAAGACCGCACTCAACAATTACTCGGGCAAGGAGACTGTCGAGGAGGGCGCGGCAGAGGCGGTGCGAGTCGCGCTACTCGGTCCCGACAGCCCGACCGGTACGTTCACGCACGCGAAGATGGGAGCGATCCCGTGGTAATGGATGCAATGGCGATGGCCGAGCGAGAATTGTCGGCATTCCTCAGCGCAGTGACCGAGCTCTATGGGCCTGAACAGACGGAAGCCTCGGCAGATGACTGGTTGTGTGAGCTGCAAGCGCACGGGGACGTTCCCGCGTCGGCTCGTGAATGGCGAACGCTCACTATCGCCGCTGCGGCACAGCTCGCCAGCCGAATGACTATCTCTTAAAGGAGGAGACAAAAGGAGCCAGACTTCTGCAATCCAAACGCCAGGGTCTTCGATCGGCCGGACCGTGTCGGCGGTCTCCTCTCCAGCCGCTACCCCCATCGAAAATACGACGCAACCGTGCAACACTCCTGACCGTACTAGCTTCCCCCCGGAATCCCCCCTCTCAACGGAACCGGTAGCTTTCGTGCTGCAAAGCCGCGCCAGTTCGCACTGACTTGGGAGATGCAACACCTCCGTTCGGACTCTGTCCACCTTTTCTCTTCGACTTGGGCTACCGGTTCATTCCGGGTGCCGGTCGTCGCAGATGCCAGGCAACCAAAAGAGTTAGCGCTTGTCGGGAATTCTTAGTCTCATTCAGAGTCGCTCGTGTCAGGCCAATTCGTTCCGCCGTCGTACCGGCTTCGTACCGCCTGCTTTTTCCACGAAAACCCGGTCTTCGAGCCTGAATTTCGCGGCGTCGTTCTGGTTCCTTCGCAAGATTTTTTCTCCAGATGGGCTACCAGTGCGGTGTCCCTCCCTCCACTTGTTGTCAGTCATTGCGAGCGTCCATCATCGCAGAGCCAGAGAAACAAACTAGTTCTGGTGTTTTCTCCATACGGGACATTTCTCGACTATTTCTTTGAATCCCTCCCGGACCTTTCTAAGATATAGTTGGTCGAATGCCGATCAAGTCGCTCTTTTCAGCCGTCTGCCTCGCGGTTTTGGCAAGCCCGGTCGCAGTCTTTTCGGCCAGCGTGTCTTATGTGCAGCCCCAGATACAATTCGGTTCTTCGATCATCGGAGTCCAAACGGATAGCGCCGGAAACATTTACTCGTTGGTATCTATTCCGGGTGGCGGTTACGTTGTCGTAAAAACGAGCGGCGACTCCGGCCAAAGCGGCTGGAGCGCGCCAGTACCAGAACCAGGATCTTACACACCCGCCTTCGCGGTAGGCAACGATGGATCGGTTTACATAACCGGGACAGCGGGTGAGCCGATCGCAACCACGGCGGGCGCGTTGCAACCCAGCCCGCCGCTGGATGATCTGGGAAACGTGCCCTATCTGCTAAAGCTCTCGCCGACGGGAGCCATCGTTCTTGCAACGTACCTTTGCGGTGAGGCGTCCTGCTACCCGCAAGCAATCGCCGTGGATTCCGCCAACGACATTTACATCACTGGTTATCTCAGCGCACCGCCGGGTACATTCTCTCCGACCGCGGGAAGCATTGGAATTCTGGACGGCAACGTCTTCACGCTCAAGGTCGACCCGGGCGGCTCGAACCTGCTGTTCGCGATCGGCGCGGGAGGTACGGTCATCACACTTGACCCGGCTGGTGATCCCTACTTCGCGTTTGAAGACGTCGACATAATTCCCCAAATCCTCGATGTGACTTCCGAGCCTACCTCTCTGCAGCACGTTGTTAGCGTTGACCCAACTGGCTCATCTCTCCGTTTCGACGCGTTTCTTGAGGACGGAGTGCCCGGCGGAATTGCACTTGACTCATCTGGTAATGTTTATCTCGCCGGTACAACGTATGGGCCGGGGTATCCCGCCGCGGGATCGCCGATCCAGACAGTATACGAAGTTTTGCCGTCCAATCCGCAGAACGTTGTGTATTCGTACTGCCTACCCAATATGATTGACCCCACGTTCCCGCCGAACTGTCTCGGGCCTTTGGGACCCCCGCCACTACCGTCCGTGCCGGCGCCGAGTAACTTCGCAGGCGGCGCAGGTTATGCATCGGTCATTGACCCGGCCGCCGACTCTTTACGCCAGTCTACGTATTTCGGAGGAACGGGTTCTTCCGTCATTTCTTCCATCTCAGTTAACCAGGCAAACGGACAGGTCAACCTGACCGGTTACATGACCTCTTCCGATCTACCTGGTCTGGACGCCGGCTCCCGCCACTGTGTGCCTTCTCTCTATATATCGCAAATCACATGGAGTGCAAATGCCGCCCTTGTCCAGACGACGCCCATATTACCGATCAACGGTTTCACTCTGCTGAGTTCAGCGACCGGCCAGGACGGCAGGATTTACGTGACTGATGGCGCCAGCGTTGCAGTTGTCGATCCTTCTCTTCCGAGTCCGCCGATCGCGTGTATTGTAAACGCAGCTGACTTAAACTGGACGTCCACCATAGCGCCCGGACAACTGCTCACCATCTTCGGCAGCAATCTTTCGAACGCTACCGTTGCCGGCGTTCCAGCAAACGGGCAATGGCCAACCGCTCTTCCGGGCGCTAACGTAGCCGTCACATTCGATGGAATTCCAGCCCCGCTTCTATACGTTTCCCCGAATCAGATCAATGTCCAGGCACCCTTCGAAATCAACGGAAAGAATCAGACAACGCTGCACTTGACCGCCGGCGCGGTTGCCGATAGCCGTGTTCTACAGGTAGTGCCGAGTGTACCGACGATTTTCCAGACGCCCATCGCGCCTGGAGATTGCCCGAATATCTTCGCGGGCGCGACCGAAGTTCTCGCGTTCAACCAGGATGGTTCAAACAACTCTTGTTCGCATCAGGCTACTTCGGGCTCAACTGTCATCTTTTTCGTAAATGGCTTAGGGGCGACCAGCCTTACCAAGACCACCGGCGCCGTTAACTCGGGGGCCATCCCGGAGCCTGATGAAATCGTCACGCTTCCTCCGGCTGGAAACTACACATCGCCGATCGTCTCCTTTGGTCCGGTCACTAGCCTAAAGAACTCGATCTCCGGCGTGTACTCGGTCGAGGTCACCATCGACCCCTCGTTTCACTATGACATCGTGACGCCCCTGCTTTTCGGCAGCATCCCCGCGGTCAACGGCCTGGATATTCGCAGTTGCGGGCAGCCCAGTTGCTCTCCCGCGGCTAAGTAGATAGCGAGGAAGTCGTTCGCCGAAGCGCAAAGATGAACTTCGCGACGGGCAATAGTTTCCCGATTCGACGGGTCATCTCATTGAAAAGCGGTGACTTCCATAATGCGCGAGAGAACTCGACCGAGACTGCCAACACTTGCTTTCGTTAAAGTTCCGCTTGGAGCTGTTAATCGTGGTTCGCATCTGTGTGGGAAACGGCGCGCCGATGCTCAAAGACGGTACGCGGCTGCTCTTCAACCTGGCGACAGATCCGCGGCAGGTATCGGTAAAAGGTGGAGAATCCATCCCTCTTTCGCTGCCACTTAAAGATGCCATCCTGGGGGACCTCTCCCCGGACCGGACGGAATTCCTGATCTTCCGGCGTATTAATTCCGGGGGCACCGTAACGACAAGTTTCGACTTAACCCAGGACAGAGTCGAGTTTGGGTGGCGCCGCTGGTCGGCGGCTCACCGCGGCGGCTCGGGGACCTGATCGCGACCCAAAGAGGAGATTGGCTCCAAGCCGGTACCGGGTATCCCACACCACGGTGCCAAAGGTGGTTCGAACACCAAAGCGCAACCCGTATGGTCAATAAACCAGAACTCGTTTGTTTCGTTTGATCTGCGATGATGGACGCTCGCGATGAAGGACAACAAGTGGGCGCGTCTGCTGGCGTATGTTACGGGCCTGGTGAACCAGAAGCTCCTGCTTCAGAACGAATACCTGATCGCCGAGAACAGGATATTGCGCGCGCACCTGCCGCAGCGCTTACGCCTTACTGGTCCTCAAAGGTCCACGTTGGCCGAGATCGGCAAGCGCCTCGGCCGTAAAGCGCTCGCGGAGGTTGCCGTCGTCATCAAGCCGGAAACAATTCTCGCCTGGTATCGTCGGCTGGTGGCGCAGAAGTTCGACGGCTCGAGATATCGCAAAGCTCCGGGCAGACCGCCCGTACCCCGGGAAGTTGTCGACCTGGTCGTGCGAGTCGCCAGAGAGAATCCCGGATTGGGCTATGACCGCATCGTGGGAGCTCTGTCGAATCTCGGTTATTCCGTTTGCGACCAGACGGTTGGGAATATCCTTTCCCGCCACGGGATCGCGCCAGCCCCGAAGCGGAGCCAAACGACCACGTGGAAAGACTTCATCAGAGCTCACATGGCCGTCCTGACCGGCATTGATTTTTTCACCGTGGAAGTGCTCACCTGGCGAGGGCTCGCCACTTACTACGTTCTGTTTTTTCTTCAGCTGGAAAGCCGTAGGGTAAACCTGGCCGGAATGACGAGGCATCCTGACAAGGAATGGATGGAGCAAATGGCCCGGAACGCGGTCGATGCCGACTTCGGCTACCTGCGGAACCAGCGTTACGTGCTCCACGATCGGGACACAAAATTCTGCGCCGCATTCATTTCGATCTTAGAATCGGAAGGCGTGAAGTGTCTGGCTCTGCCGCCCCGCAGCCCCAATTTAAATTCCTTTTCGGAGCGTTGGGTGCGATCGGTAAAAGGCGAATGCGTGCGCAAGCTAATCCTGTTCGGCGAAGGATCGCTGCGACGCGCGCTCACGGAGTATGTAACCCACTATCATTCCGAGCGGAACCATCAAGGTAAAGACAACGTACTGCTATTTCCGGAAAAACAATCGACTATGCTCCGTTCTCAAGTAATCCGTAGAAGCCAGCGACTTGGAGGTTTGCTCAATTATCACTGTCGGGCCGCCTGAATAAATTGTCCTACGGGTTTGCTCAATTAATACTGTCGGGCCGCCTGAAGAAATTGACCTTACGGGCTGCGGCTGGCGACGTCGCGGATGTCAAGAGCGGAACTGGAGCCGTGTGAACGCCGATCGGAATCAGGGGCGATAGATGGCCCGACTTAGCATCTGACTTTGCATCAAATTTGATCTTTAGTGCCCCTCTAAGCAGAGGTCACAATACGCAAACCGTTGAAACAAGGTACGTGAGGCTTCGGAAGCGTTTCGGCTTTGCACTTTTAATGCGGTGGTCGCGGGTTCGAGCCCCGCCCGGCTCACCAATAAAATCAATCAGTTAGGCGATTCCGATTTCGCCCGATTGTCCTTACCTGTACTAATTTCCCTCTGCTGGGTATCAGGGTTGCCCGCCGCTGTTGCGGATCGACGTCGCCCTCTAGGCTATGTCCGATCGGCTTTCCCATCCAATGAAAGGACCCAAGGGAGGTCTGGCCAGTTCGCATCGTGGTCTGCCTTCTGCTGGATGATCTTCACTGGCGTGCCGAGAAGCAGTTGCGCCGAATCTGAATGCCTTAGCGGAGCGCTGGGTGGGATCAGCGAAAAGAAGAATACCTGCGCAAGCTTATCCTATTCGGCGAAGGATTGCTGCGCCGCGCGTTAGCTGAGTATGTGACCCATCATCACGCGGAACGGAACGATCAGTATAAGGCGAACATTCTGCTGTCCGGAAGCACCGCCGATTAAATCCGGTTCTCAAGTAGTGCGTAGGAGCCTGCGACTCGGACGCTTACTCAACCATTACTGCCGGGCCGCATGAATTATTTGACCATTCGGAGTTGGAAGACGCTGAAAGCAACTCATTAGGTCGCACCGATGAAAGAATCCATCGCAGAGCGGCGGCGTTCCGAAAGTAACGATGACACTACCCGGCATTGTGTCTTAGTCGTTAGCTGTTCTGCCTTTTTTATATCTACCATTCTTGTTTAAGGAAGTGGGTTTGGCGACAATTCTTTCGGTAGGCGCTCGTCGTCGTAAGCGACCTGAGCATGCACGCGGCTAACATGATCATCTTGAATCTGAACTTGGCAATCGGGTGTGCGGCCAATACGAAAGTCGCCGGAAATGGGAGTTCCGCGGCGGTCCTCCAACCGAGGGCCGCCGCGGAACGTGACAACAATTTCGGGCTTCACGGCAATTAAGAAGAGATGTCGATTACTCTACACGATGCCGTTGCAGCCGGTTCAGGCCATGCGGATAAGCGCCGCCCAGTCGTTCGGTCAGATAAAGCTGACTTAAAGACTACGGGAGATTTCGCCCAGCGCCTTATCAAGGATAAGTTTCGCGTCCTTACCCAACTCCTTTGAATCCGCAATGCGTTTGTTGTAGATGGTAACTGCGGACTTAATTTTGTCCGAGTACTTCTTGATATCATCCGCTTTTTTGGCCGCTTTCGCTTTTTCAAACGAATCCAAAGCTGGACCGAGGTCCTTATCGAACTTCAACGGAAACGAAGGTAAACCGGATTCATGGGCTTGTAGGGTAACTTCCCTCGGTACCGGCTGTTTTTGGAATGCGAATTTCGCCAAGTCTTTCGCATCCGTCCATTTCTTTCGTAGCGCGCCCAATGCTATCTCCTAGAGAGTAAATCGCCCAGTGCTGGGATTCGAAGAGTATATCATCGAAAATTGCGGTTTCGGGTTATCATTTAGGCGCGCTAAGCAGGACCCAGTCAGTGAGTTTGGTCCCGGCCAGCCTCGGGCGCCTCGCGGAAGTTAATCGAAGCGTCGATTCACCGCTATTTGACTGAAGGGCTATCGTCCGCCTTCAGATCGCCCAGTGCGTATTGGATCCCGGCCCGGATGTGCTCGAGCATCGGCGTCATCGCGTACACTCGATCGCTGTGGCCGTGCCCCTCATAAAACACGCGCCCGCTTCCCTCGCGGCGAATATAGCTCAACGCATAGTCGGCGTCCGTCCGCGGCTTCGCTTCTTTGGCCTTATCTTCAGGGCTCATCTTGTCGTAATCGATACTCGTCAACACATGCACGTTCTTGCGCGAGAAAGATTCCTGTTCGAACGTGTAGGTTTCGTCGTGAATTTCGAACTCCTTACCGTGGAACATGGCAGTTAGAGGGCTCTTCGGGTCGTCGATCTTGACATAGATCAGCTGCGGATCGGGCCAGTGGAACTTAAAGTAACCGCCAATCAGAGTATTGAATTCCGGCCACTGCTGAACCGGTTTGGACTCAAGGTTGAGATGACGCGGATTGAAAGGCGGCAGCGACGAATTGAAATGCGCAACGAAATCGGCCCGGCTAACCTTCCCGGTGTTGCCGGTGTCTAGCTTTTGGAATACGTTATCGGCAACCGCGGTCCACTCCGCCTGGCTCACGGTATTGCTGTTATCCTTATCGGCTGCCGTCATTAACTGCGCGGTCAGAATGAGTGCCGGGATATTCAGCCCTCCGCTACCGTTCTTGGCCGCGGCTTCACTGGCAACACAGTCGCTGTGATATGCGTCGGTCGCCGCATGGATACCGGCGATGCCCTTCCCGCTTCTCACGAATTGCAGGAACGCGGAGCGCCGCGCAGTTGTTACCGCCGGATCGGAATCGTCAAGAAAGCAGGAAGTCGTGCTGTCCAGGAAAATCGCGTCATATTGCTTCAGGTTGCTGGTGTTGATGTCCGCCGCGTTGTAAGTCACGGTCGTGGTCCATAAACCGCCCTGGTTGCCGAGAGCTTCCACCGTTTTCGCAGCCAGCGGGATGGACTCATGCACGAATCCTCCAGCGCCCGTGTGCGCCATCACGAGTACCTTGCGCGAATGCAGCGGCTTGGCACCCGGTGTGGTGGGCAGAGCGGCCATCATGGCGTCCACGCCGGCTTGCGGCGCGGTCATCGGCGTCGAATTGCCAGCACCGTTGAACGTGTTACCTTGCCCCGGTGTCGCAGGTGGCGCCGGCAGCAGCTTGCTCACTCCGGTCAGAATCTGATCCTGCGTCAATCTTCCATCGTTCGCGCCGCCCCACGACTTAAACCAGGAGTTAAAGCCCGTTTCCATCTCGGTGCGCGTCAATGCCCCATCGCCGTTCGTATCCAGAGCGGCAAAGAGCGCCTGAACGCTTCGCCCACCGCCCGGTCCTTGCGCCCATAAGCTAACGAGACCGATTGCAACTAACAACCCCGCGCCCGCCCAGATACGGGTCATTCCAACTTTCGTTCGGTTCAATTCGATTCGTCTCATGCGATACCGACACGAGTGTATCGCGAACTCTTCTACTGATCGGGGCGGGCGTGCGGAGGAACCGGAAACAATTCTCAGGGTTCGGGTACGCGGGCTATTACAGTCACGTGAGAACGCGTTCCATCACGACGGTAGCTTCTGACGGTCGTTCGTAGTAGCCGGGGGTTGTTCGGACCAGAGTAAACCCAAACGATTGGTTCAGGGCGATCATCCGTTTGTTGCTCTGCCGCGTGTTGGTCACGATGCGACCGAAACCCTGGTTACGCGCGAATGCAATCTGCCAGCATTTGAGCAGCCTTCCAAAGCCGCGGCCCCAAAAGGCAGGCAGAATACCAGTGGAAACGACGTACAGGGAACCGGGTAATGCTGGGTTTCCCGCTTGCTCTCGTATGTCGTCCTCAAAATCGGCGTCACGTTGGAATGCGCAGCAACCGATCTTCTTCTTGTTAACGGTCATCCACCATGGTTCGCACCTCTGCCAGTCGGAAGCCTCGAACCAGTCGGCCGGGTATATAGAAAAAGCTTTGCGATCAAAAAGCAGCAGGCTGCGAGTTTCCTCGGGCAGTTTCGCTCTACGAAATTCAGTTTGCATCTGCGTTATAGCCGCCATCGAATGAGCGCTCCTAGATCACGGCATCGAGCCGGGCGAACCGCTCGATATTGCCCAACGAGAAACTCTCTATACGGTCTCTAACTTTCATCGAGCGCGGTGTAGAGCTGCATTGACGCAATCGAACGGGGCCAGCGACAACCTGGGAGTGTAGATCTCCTCGCGACGCAAGCTGGTCCAGGTGCGGCTCGCTTACCCCAGCCAATGTTTCGCGATCCGATCAGTTCGGCACCGGCGCGAGCAGTTTATGCATAGAGACGGAGTGTATCATCGCCGAAGTGCTCGTTCACGAGCGAACAACATTGTGGCTCGATATTGTTCGACTTGACCGGGCAGGGAGATATGCTCGCAAGTATGCCCTGCCTGATTCTGATCATTCTTCTGGCATTTCCACGGGTCGTTCTGGCGCTCCTGTTCTTTCTGTCGAATTACCTGGAACGCGCCTACCACGGGATCCTGATTCCAATCCTCGGGTTTTTATTTCTGCCTTTGACGACGCTGGTATACGCGTGGCTGGTGAACAGCCACTTGCCGATTGCGGGATTTAATCTAGTGATTTTGATCGTTGCCGTGATCGCGGATCTTGGCGGTTTGGGTGGCGGCGAACATCATCGGCGGACGCGTGAGTGACTTCGAAATCGGTGCCGCTCCTAGCGGCTACTAACGACAACTTGTGATCCCGAAGGTGAGGCGATGCACGTGATTGCCGTCGAAAGACACTTCTCGACTGAACTTTTAATGCGGTGGTCGCGGATTGAGCCCCGCCCGCCTCACCAATACTTTCAACAACTACAGATATCATCCTCGACAATTTACTCTGACTCGGCATCTGACTATGCATGAAGTTTGGTCTTTGAAGCCTTGGGCGAAGGTCGTGGAAAAGCAGAGGTCCGATTCCCGCTGCCTTACAGGCGGAGTTCGCAGTGTCCTATTCTCTGTCGTGCTCCTCTTCAGGCGCAGTTCGTTACGCTCGAAGATCAACTTGTGGCCGTCCAAGCTTGGCGAGGAACCAGTAAGGAGGGTCTTTACAGAGTTCACGCAATTTACGAGGATCGACGCCAGTTCCTTTCCAAACTGCTGCATCTCTGCGCGCCAAGTCATCACGGAATCTAATAATCAGGAGCGTCCTGAGTTAGACTTTGCTGAGGACGAGCCGCATTGCCGTCCTGCGCGAGAGAATAAGATTCTATGCTCAATCTTCGCCAAGTCGCAGCGGCAGATATAGCGTTACATGGATCGTGGTTCGTAATCTCTGAGTTCGCCGTCGGGTTTCTTTTACCCGGTGCCTTAGGAGCGGCCTCCCTTTTTCGGGGAAGGAGTTTCTGGCAACTTACTTTGGGAATCTACCTGGTGCTTCTAAGCGTGAACTACCTTGCGCTTCTGCTCTACTCGGTCATTATCCGCACTCGGGAAAGAGCAACACTGGAAGTAGGCGACCTGATTGGCGATCGACCAGCCCTCATTCGCCTTAGCAAACAATCGCTGCTCCTCCTCGTCCCCGTTGTGCCCGCGGTGTCCGACCTGCGTCGTTATTTTCTAGTAGACCAAAAATGATGCCGATTTCCCGCCATCGGTTAGCACAGGACCCTGGACGTGAATGCAACTTTGTGCGGCCATCCAAGAACCGTTCACCGTTCGGTAGCTAACCGAAAGAATACAAAAATGTCTGGAGACCGCCAAAGTCTCTAGCTAAGGTTGCATAGAGGGGATACCTTGCTGCAAGAACAGGTAGCGATCCCGGAGCGTATCGGGGCCTGCTGTGATGGTGGTGTTGAAGTGGATCAGCGGGTAGCCGGCGTCGTTGTACTTCGGCCAGTGAGGTAGACCATTTCCGTTCGGATCGCCGGTCTTAGCGAAGTTTGTGAAGTAAGTCATGATAGCTTCGCTAAGCTTGCGATCTTCTGGCCGCACGGTCCAACCGGGGCGTGTGTCAAGCGTGCCGAACACGTATTCAATGTCGTCGGAGTGGAAGGCGAATGTGCCCGGATGGTACTTGCTTGGCGTGGCGGGAAGCTCAAGATGATATCGGTATACAGTCGCGTCCCCGGTTTTACGTTGAGCCTCAAGCCAGGCCCAAGTGCCGTACGCGATCCACATGTCGCTCCCAACGTCGATCGCAGATTGCTTGGCTTGGTCATCGGTCAATCCGGGATAGAGTTTCAGAACCTGAGGCGCGCGGTCCTTGAAATTCTTTTCTGCCCATTCCTTCCATTGTGCAGTGGTCATGCCACGCATCGCTATGTACGGAAACTCGTCAGCGTTCCACCCCGCAATCAACTGCACGTGAGCCTGCCTGCCGGCGGCGTAGGTGTCGCCGACCGGTTCGGTAAGCACTTTGCCATCGATATCAGGTGAAAAGCCGATGCCGGGCTTCTTGGTTGAATCGAGAATTGTTTGCGTGGGCAGGGCCCGAAGTTCCGCTAACGATTTCACGTTGAGACTGTCGACCCACTTCTGATCCTTGCTTTCACGCGCAGTGAGAGGTTCATAGATCATTGTGTCTCCGGCAACGGCACCGCCGCTCTCCCCGATCGCATGGGCAAATAGGCCCCGCGCGAGGGGGGACGCCATTAGAGTGCTAACTGCGAAAGAACCCGCGCTTTCGCCAAAAATCGTGACGTTGGATGGATCACCACCGAACGCGCTGATGTTGTTCTTGACGTAGCTCAAAGCGGCGATCATGTCTTCGAAAGCATAGTTGCCCGCGGAGCCGCCGTTCTCTTTGGCTAAGTCGGCTGTAGAAAGAAAGCCAAACACCCCGAGGCGATAATTGATGGTGACCAGGACTATGCCTTTGAGCGGCAAAGAGTCGCCGTTGTGCCGAGGCTCGTCACTACCTCCGCCTGAGAAGCCGCCGCCGTGGATCCAGAACATCACGGGCAGCTTACTGTTGCTGCTAGCGGTCGCTGGCGCATACACGTTGAGGTAAAGGCAGTCTTCGCTTCCGCCATTGTCCTGGAAAACCATGTCATCGAAAACGTGGTTCTGGGCGCAGTGCGGGGCGAACTTCGTGGCATCACGCGCGTCGGTCCATTTGGCGGCAGGTTGAGGCGTCTTCCAACGAAGATCACCCACCGGTGGCGCCGCATAAGGAAGGCCTAGCCACGCCCTCACTTTGCCATCATTGATCGTCTTGCCGTGAACTGCTCCATCGGCAGTCATCGTTGTGAGCGGGTCAGTTGCAGCTACGGCGCATGGCGCGATTGTGGCGAGTGACGCCAACACGCAGGCGAATGATAAATGTAGGTCTTTCAAAATTTCTCCATTGGACAACTTTGTCGTAACTCAAAAACGGGTAATCGGGAGCATAGGCCGATTCATCTGAGAACAGGGCTATCTTGAGCCTCGCGGACTATCCGATCCGCATCGTCCTGCAGCAGAAACCGCTGCGCCGCCATTCGCTGTGCGGCGTCCCGGACGCGCGACACGTAGCCTTCATGCGTGCCGTAACGTTCCTCCAGGGAAAGCCTCGGATCACCACCAGCTAGGCGCTGTTCCTTGGTGCGCGCGAACGGAACGAAGCCGCCTTGGAATCCACACGATCGACCTCTCTCGTATCCCTTCGCAGTCACATTCCATCCCAGATACGTCCCAAGCGGCGCTTGCATCAGAGGAGAGGGAACTCCGCCAATCTCGTTGCCGTCTCGATCCGTCCTAGGCACCAGGAGAGGAATAAACTGCCGAATCAAAGGGGGCTGTTTCGAGATTGCACCAGAAAGGTCTTCGTAATGAAAGGTCGCGCCGAAGTCATAATCCGGCATCGCGTTGATCATGTTGTCAGGCAGCGGCAGACCCGGAAGGACGGGGTAGCCCATGGCCTCATGATTGGGCCGGACCAGTTCTCCGTTCGCGAGAGTCGGATAGCGGCTGTCCGGAGGCGCGATGTTCTTGACTACCCAATCGGTGAGAGCTAACCGCAACGCGCGCAGACTTTCGTACATGGGATTCGGATTTGCCGGCAGTTCGCAAGCGCTGCCTCCTGTGGGCTGAGGATCGAGACTGAATCCGCCGCGGCCTCCTCCATGGGTGACACCGGGGAAGTAATAGCGGCGCACGTTGCTTGGCAGCGGAACGTCGACGTTAGCATTTGTACCCACAAGGCCCGGTGACATCCGAAGCCCCCAGAACTCCGAAGACCCGAACGTCTCGATGACCTTCGGGCAGGAGTGCGTAGCGCTGCAACGATCGAGCAGCGATCCAGTTCCGCGCCCACGCTTCTTGTCGTCGTATCTGCTCCACCAGAGAACGCCTTCGCTGCCGGGTTCGTATAGGCCGGCCGCTCCTCCCGGGATGGCGAAACGGAAGTTCATCGGCGTCTGGCGCGCCGCTATATTGGGGTTAACACCATCCCAGACCATCCGTCGGTTCTCGTCCTGATTGAACCCCAGATTGAGGAACGTCTTGATGTAATTGCCCGATTGAGAAGTGCCAAATGCGAGGGCGTAACGCACGGTCCCTCGGACCGGGTTAGGATTGCCAGTGTCGTCTTTGCCGCCATAGCGCAGGAAAGAAACGATGTCGCGAGTCGCTGCGAGGCCTATGCCAAGAATCAGCGGGTCTTTGGCAAAGTACGTCAATTCATAAAGCTTCCCGGCATCGAACCCGCCGTTCACACAGATCTTGTGTGGGTCAGGCTCACCAGGGAATGGCTTCACATCGCAGTTAGCGAACGCCCAGTCCTGTGAGGCGACTGGAACGAGTTCACCATCGTCAGATGCCTGCATGGTCAGAAGCGCTTTCCCTGTGTCAATGCGTGGCGGGGATCTGATATCGAAGCGCCGCGAAGCCGTTATCGAGTCTTGCCGTCTTTGCACCAGGAGGGAGATTCGCGATTCTCGCCAGCACCGGGCCCGTGATGTCTGACCCGTCGCGATTTCTCGCGATCGGCACGCTGATCGTTTCAAGATCAGACCGCGGTGTTAAGTCGCCCTGCCAACCGCTACTCAGCAAGATGTGTCCTGCTGCAATCGCATCCGCGGAAGGCGCGGGATTCAGCGGAGAATTGCCTCGGTTAGGAACTTCGTACCAAAGAACTCCACTCGCTTTGGTGAGATCCCGGGGCACGAGCAGCGTGAATGTGGCGGAGTATTCCACCTTGCCTTGGGAGTTTCGAGGCCCAAGCTCAATGTCGTTGATGATGGCGTTCAACGGATTGGCTGGATCGAGCTCCCCAAAGAAGCGCCCGCGCAGACGCTCATAGTTCGGAGCATAGACCGGTGTCTCACGAGAATCCACAGCAAGCCGAATTACGCGCGCGTGGCAAGTGAGGGCAAAGCCAAGCAGCAGAAGGAGACTGGCCACTTGCGGGCTCAGATCACGTAGCGTCTTCATTGTTGCTTCACTGCAGCGGAGCAGGCGAAGTTTCGCGCATCGTCGGTGCTTCCCCGCCCAGTCCACACTGCTTGCCTCGGATAAGAACAGAGCGGACGACTCCTGTCGACCACCTTGTTGGTCGAATGCGTTGCAACGATCCGATCGGGTGCGTGTCCGTTCTCAACCCAATCACTCACCGCATCAACTGGATCGAACGTGTCGGGCCCCGGGCCGCCTTTACAGTGCCCCATTCCGGGAACCATGAAGAGCCGCGCGAAAGTTGCTGTCCGTGTTAGCCCGCCCATGCTTCGCTCTAGCTCTTCGAAGTACCGGATGGTGTCCTCGGGGGGCACCACCGGATCAGCCCATCCTTGATAGATGAGCAGTTTGCCCCCGGCCCGCTGAAAGCGGGAAAGATCAGGGCTAATGGCAGAAACGAAGCCGAGCGTGTTATCCGCGTAGCGGACATCGCGATCGAAATCGAACGTCAATGGACTCCAGTTCGGATCGTCGAACACCCAATATCGCCAGAAGTCCACGCGAGCCGGCTCCGGTCGATGCACGAAGTAAGCCGCCCAGCTTCCACTCCCATCCGGCAGGGACTCACTGCCCCGCACCCAACCAGGGAAAATGCGCTCACCGGTCCGTGGGTTGTGCGCTCCCGCGTAGATCTCCCGCACTGCGTCCACTTGCGGCTGCGTCAGGCAGGACGGAGCATCATCTCCGTTCTTGCACAAGAGCGCGACTGGGTCAAAGCGGCAGCGCCTTGGATCGCTGATAATCCCGTCTTTGATGCCGTCCAGAGAATCGCAGGCTGCCATTACAGCGTTGTACAGGACGGGCAGCTTTGCAACGGGCAGTTCGGATTCAGGAGTGCGGTTTAAGGCCCGCCATGACCAAAGGAATCCAACATTTAGATGCACGCGATCGTTACCAGGGTCACCGGCCACGATTCCGTCGTAGTCTGCCGGATACCGCTGCGCTTCCGAGAGAGCCTGCTGACCGCCCGTCGAGCAGCCGGCGAAATACGAATGCCGCGCGAACTGACCGTAATAACTGCGCAGCACAGGCCTTGCTGATTCGGCCATCACATGCACGGCGCGATACGCCCAATCTTCCATCTTGGCCGGATGCCCCACTGCGAATTGAAGGTCACCACCGGTGTGCCCCGTATCGGATCCCGCCACTGCGAACCCCTTTGCGAGCGCCTCACGCATCTCTCCGTAACTCAATTGGCTGGAGTAGCCGCCATTGCCGGTCCCGAGAAATTTACGGTTCCACCGCTCCGGATCCGGCAGCCAGATCTCGACGTGAATCTCGGAGTCGACTACCGGCGTCGCCGTAATCAGCACGCGGCAATAGGATCGCCCATCCTGACTGTGTTCTTCAGTGGCCGCCGTTACCGACGTCAACGGAATGGTCAGGCCCGCAAGTTGATTGCAACCGGATCCGCAAGCGGCGCCGATCACTAGAACAAGAAGCAAGAGGGAGCGCACGAGCAAGCCATACTATATCTTCGAAAAAGCGCCTGCGGAATTCCGATGTTTGGATCACTGCCATAGGGAAAATTCAATTCACAACGCCCGTGAAGGTTCCTATGCTAGGTTCGTGCCAGCAACCGATGACTAGCGTTCGAATCGGAGCGGGGGCTGGGTTTTCCGGAGACCGAATTCAGCCCGCACTCGATCTGATCGAGCGTGGTCGACTCAACTACATTGTCTTCGAGTGCCTGGCGGAGCGAACCATCGCTCTCGCTCAGCAAGCCAAGAGCAAAGACCCAAACGCAGGCTACGATCCGTTGCTCGAACCGCGTATGCGGACGGTACTTGGGCCCTGCCACACAAACGGCACGCGTCTCATCAGCAACATGGGGGCGGCCAATCCAACCGCAGCGGCCGCCAAGACTTGTGCAATCGCCTCATCCCTCGGATTGAGCGGAATGAAAGTGGCGGCTATTGAGGGCGACGATGTCCTGCACCTCTTCCAATCTGGCGAATTTACGTCTGCTGGACTCCTGGAAACCGGTCAGGCGGTGTCCACCATCGCAGGTAGATTGATCTCAGCGAACGCCTATCTAGGCGCTCAGCCGATCGTGGAATGCCTACGAGAGGGAGCGGACGTTGTCCTTGGCGGACGCGTTGCCGACCCCGCTCTCTTCCTCGGGCCGCTCGCGCATGAGTTTGGCTGGAATTTTGACGAGTGGGAAAAGCTTGGTGCAGGTATTCTGGTTGGGCACCTTCTGGAATGTGCCGGACAACTGACAGGAGGATACTTCGCTGACCCGCCCTTTAAAGTAGTGCCAGACTTAGCAAACCTTGGATTCCCATTCGCGGATGTGCAGCCGGATGGGACCGCGGAATTTAGCAAGCTGCAGGGAACGGGCGGCCTGGTCAGCCTGGCCACTTGCAAAGAGCAGTTGCTATATGAGATTCACGACCCTACTCGCTATCTCACCCCCGATGTGATCGCTGACTTTTCCCAAGTCCAGCTTGAAAACCGCGGGCCCGACCGAGTGCGAGCAACCGGGGCGACAGGCGTCCATCGGCCCGATGCGCTGAAGGTCTCGCTGGGATATTCGGATGGCTATATCGGAGAGGGCCAAATCACATACGTTGGTAGCGGTGCGGCAGCACGCGGTCAGCTCGCCATAGACATCGTGAGTGCGCAGTTAAATTCCTTCGGCTGCCAAATCCGAGAGCTGAGAACCGAGATGATCGGACTCAACTCAAGCGGCTGGACCGGTAAGGGGAGCCGGGAACCTGCGGAGGTGCGTGTGCGAATTGCGGCTCGCACGGAAACAAGCGAAGAAGCAAACATAATAGGTGCTATCGTCGAAGCGCTGTATACGAACGGTCCTGCGGCAGGCGGCGGTGTTTTTCGTTTCGTGCGGCCCGTGATCGCCATTGCGTCCACGCTGATTCCGCGAGATACGGTGCGCCCTGAAATTGAAATGCTGGTGGCCCAATGAAACTGAGGAGCATTGCGCATGCACGCGCAGGCGATAAGGGCAACATCTCGAACATTGCGGTATTTGCCTTCCACGACGAACACTATCCGTGGCTCGTGCGCTATCTCACGGCCGATGCTGTTGCGGAACATTTTCGAGACCTGGTGCATGGCGATGTCGCGCGGTACGAGTTGCCGAAAATTGCGGCTCTGAACTTCGTGATGCACCACGCCTTAAGTGGCGGCGTGACACGCTCACTGGCCCTCGACGCTCACGGCAAGTGCCTAAGTTCGATTCTGCTTGAACTCGAACTGCCGGATCACTTCGGGGAGTTGTAGATACTCATGCAGGGCGTCGAGGAACGCGCCGGCCGCGGGCGACAGACTATGGTGTGGCTTGCGGATTATTCCAACCGTCCGATGCAACTGAGTATGATCGATCGGGATCGCCTTTAGCATGCGCAATTGGTCCAGTTCCAGAGCTGAGGATGGCAGAATGGCAACGCCTAACCCTGCTTTTACCATCCCTATCGCGGTTGACATATATGTGACTTCCTGGACAGGAACCACGGCTCGCCCTAGCGCTGCAAACGCTGAGTCCACAAGGTGTCTTACCGTGCTGTCTCGATCGGTCAATATGAGCGGCTCCGACAATAGCTCGCCTACCTGGATGGACTTCTTACGCCGAAATCGATGCGAGGCGGGAAACACCGCGCTCATCCAGTCATCAAAGAGCGGGTCAAAGGTGACTTCGGCATGGCCGTCCTCAATGCATCCGATTCCAAAATCAACATCGTTGCCCAGCGTAAAATCTACAATGCGCTTCCCGACGGCGTCATGCACGCGGAACCCGATACCCGGATACCCTCGTCTGAAACGCGCGATGACCGATGGAAGCAGCGTCGCAGAAACGGAGGGTAATGCGGCGATGGTAACTGAACCAATACTCTTTGCCGAAAGAGCTCGAGTATTCGCGACGATGCCTTCCAACTCCCGCAGTAACCGTTCCACCACAGGAGCGAGTTCTCGACCAATCTTAGTCAGATTGACGGACCGGGTGTTCCTATCGAGCAGGCGGACGCCCAATTCCTCTTCGAGTTGCTTGATCTGGACTGTGAAGGACGGCTGCGACACGTGAAGGGAGCGAGCCGCTTTAGTAAAACTGTGCAACCGCGCCACTGCGGCGAATGCCTCCAAATGCCGCAAGTTGAGATTCATAACGCGAGGCTATCATTCAACTTGAAATCATGAGCCATAACATCCATAGAACCGTACCCGCACTTCTAGTAGCCGCGATCGCGCCGGTGCTCTTCGGACAACCGGCGGCCACGTTGCATGTGGACTTGAATCACCCCAAAGCACCGGTAAGCGCCACCTTGTACGGGCTGATGACGGAGGAGATCAACTACTCCTACGACGGCGGCTTGTATGCGGAACTCATCCGGAATCGCACGTTCCGAGCAGACTGGAGCGGCATACTCAACTGGTTCCTGATCGAGAACGGGACGTCTTCCGCGAAGGTCAGCATCGATTCAAACGACGGGCCATCTACAGCGATTCCGAGGAGCGCAAAACTCGAGGTTCTCAAAGCGGATGCGCATAGTCCGGCAGGTCTGCTGAATGAAGGCTACTGGGGCTTTGCGGTGCGTCCGAACACGCGGTACACCGGTTCACTCTTCGCAAAAGCTGCTTCATCGGATGCGCTAACTCTGAAAGTCTCCCTCGTAGCGGATCAGTCGGGCGCGGTCCTCGCTACCACGAATGTTCCGGTGAGCGGAGCCGCCTGGAAGGAATACAAATTCGAGATGGCGTCCGGGAGTGCCGCGGCGTCCTCCGAGAATCACCTGGAGATTACCGTCGACCGGCCCGCTACCGTGTGGCTCCAACTGGTTTCCCTGTTCCCGCCGACGTATCATGACCGGCCGAATGGAAATCGCATTGACCTGATGGAGAAGCTGGCCGCGATGCATCCCTCGTTCCTGCGTTTCCCTGGAGGCAATTATCTGGAGGGTGGCAACATTGCGACCCGGTTCGATTGGAAGAAGATGATCGGGCCGATGGTCGATCGCCCGACGCACCCAAGCACGTGGAGCTATCACTCATCTGACGGAATGGGTCTGCTTGAATTCCTGATGTGGTGCGAGGACCTGCACATGGAACCCGTGCTCGCCGTGTTCGCGGGCTATTCACTCGGTGGACAGGTAGTGAAACCGGGTCCGGACCTGGATCAATACGTCAAGGACGCGCTTGATGAGATCGAGTATGTGACCGGCGAATCCGGCACGAAGTGGGGTGCCTTGCGGGCCCGCGATGGGCATCCCGCTCCTTTCAAACTGCGCTACGTGGAAGTGGGGAACGAAGACAATTTTGATAAGTCGAAATCCTATGATGGCCGCTACGCTCAGTTCTTCAAAGCGATTAAGGCGCAGTACCCGGACCTGCAGGTAATTGCCACCATGCCTGTAACAGGCATCCGCCCCGATGTCGTCGACGACCACTACTACAAGCGCGAGCAGGGCATGTTCGATCTAGTGAAGCAATACGACAACACCGACCGGAAGGGGCCGAAGATCTTCGTTGGAGAGTGGGCGACCAGGGAAGGTACACCGACACCGAACATGGGCGCGGCTCTGGGCGATGCGGCTTTCATGACAGGGCTCGAACGCAATAGCGATCTGGTGGTTATGGCTTCCTATGCGCCGTTGTTAGTCAACGTGAATCCCGGCGGCATGCAGTGGAGCACCGATCTGATCGGTTACGACGCGCTGCAAAGCTATGGATCGCCCGCCTACTACGCGCAGGTGATGTTTTCGTCCTGTCTGGGTGATCACACGGTGGAGTCCAGTCAATCCGGCGCCGGTGACAAATTCTTCTACTCGGTTACGGCATCAGCGAATGCCAAAGTCTGCGTTAAGTTGGTCAATGCCGCCTCCACCGACCAGCCAATCAGCATCACGTTGAGCGGTCTGGGTAGCGGAACTCACTCCGCCCTGCTAGATACTCTGCAGGCGAACACAAACTGGGCGACCAATACGATTACTCACCCGGACCAAGTCGTGCCGGTCCGGTCGAAGCTGGCGGTAGAGGGCGAGCGCTTCGATCACGTCCTGCCGGCGCGTTCGATTCAAGTATTCGAAATCAATCGATAATATGCCAATGGTCCAAAGGAGATTTCTTAGCGCCGCGGTAACCACGTGCCTTGCGGTTGGAGTTGCACAGGCTGCCTCGTCGAATTCCTGCGCAAGCCTCACCGATCTCCGCATCGATCACGTCGAGATCACGAAAGCCGCCCAGGTTTCCGGCACCGTCAGCCCTAACGGACCTTTGCCGGCGCACTGCCGCGTGGATGGCGTGATCAATCGGCGCAAAGGGGTGGACGGCCAGGAGTTCGGTATCGGCTTCGCGCTGGCTCTTCCCGAGCAGGACGCTTGGAATGGCGATTTCATGATGCAGGGAGGCGGCGGCGGAAACGGTTTCATCGGAGATCCGATTGGAGCCGGGTATGCCGGCGGCAAACCTGCTCTGGTCCGCGGCTTCGCGGTGGCGAGCACGGACACGGGGCATAAGTCGAAGACCGGCGCGTTCGACTTTTCGTTCATGCGCGATCAGCAGGCTTATCTCGATTTCGCGTTTCTCGCCAACGCTGAAGTAGCAGGAGTGGCGAAGCAGATCATCGCGCAATTCTACGCCAAGGCCGCGGCTTACTCCTACTTCGTCGGCTGTTCCACCGGCGGGCGCGAAGGGATGATCCTCTCGCAGCGTTATCCCACGGTTTTCAACGGCATCGTTTCCGGCGATCCGGCGATGCGGACGGGCTTGTCAAATCTCGCGATCGGCAAATGGATTCCGGTGGCGTATAACCAGGCCGTGCCAAAGGACGCTTCGGGGAAACCACAAATTGACAAGCTGCTTACCGATAGCGAGCGCAAGCTTTTTATGAACGCGCTGATGAGCCGGTGCGACGCCAAAGACGGTGTCGCGGATGGCATGATCTCCGACCCGATGGGCTGCGATTTCGATCCCGAGGTCGTGGCGTGCAAGAACAGCCAGAGCACAGAGTGCATTGCACCTCAGAAGGTTGCAGCTATCAAGAAAGCCTTCGCGGGACCGAAGAACTCCTACGGAACTCAGGTGTATCCGGGTTTTCTATACGACGCGGGCATTGCTGACGGCGGTCAGGTTCCAGGACTCCTGGCGCTCGGCACCGGTGGGATCTTCGGTCCCTATCCCACGGTGACTGATATCGATGTCGACAAAGAAGCCCTGCACGCTTCCGACCCGCTGGTCGAACCGGCGTCGACTAACCTGTCCACGTTTTCTGCCAACGGCGGCAAACTGCTCTTCTTCCACGGAGACAGCGATCCCTGGTTCTCGCCCCTCGATACCCTTGAATACTACAAGTCCCTTGCCGCGGCTAACGGCGGGGCGGACACTGTTGCCGGATGGAGTCGCATCTTTCTGGTGCCGGGGATGCGCCACTGCGGCGGCGGCCCGGCACTCGATCAGTTCGATATGCTGGGCGCGGTGGTGAACTGGACCGAGAAAGGCATCGCCCCGGACGCTGTGATCGCAACCGGAAACGCATTTCCGGGTCGCAGCCGGCCATTGTGCGCGTATCCGAAGCACGCGCAGTATACCGGTCACGGCGACACCAACGATGCTCGAAATTTCAGATGTCAATAACCAGGAAATACGGTCTTTTCGCAATCGCGCTTCTTTGTGCCACGATCGCGTTTGCTCTGGACGGTCGCGTCGGCATCCACGACCCTTCCACTGTGGTTTGGTGCGACGGGAAACTCTACACCTATGGCACCGGCGGCTCTTCGCTCGTCTCGGACGACGGTTGGACCTGGCGCTCCGGAACCGCGCTTCCGCGTCGCGGGTTAGCGCCGGACGTGATCCACTTGGGCGATCGCTACTACGTGTATGTGGCCGCGAATATTGGAGCGCAGCCCAAAGCCGCGGTCAACATGATCTGGAGCAAAACGCTCGATCCCAATTCGCCCGACTATAAGTGGGAAGAAGGCGGCGTGGTGGCGTCTTCCGATGGCGTCGAGGATTCCAACGCCATCGATCCGGGCGTCTTTCTAGACCCGACCGACGGCAGGCTGTGGCTCACCTACGGTTCTTATTTCGGCTACATCCGGCTGGTGGAACTCGATCCGAAGACAGGCAAGCGCGTCAAACAGAACGATAAGCCGCGCGACCTCGCCATCAACTGCGAAGCTTCCGACATGATGTTTCACGACGGCTGGTACTACTTACTGGCGACGCACGGAAGCTGCTGCCGCGGCGCAGACTCGGGCTACAACATCCGCGTCGGCCGCTCAAGAAAGGTTACCGGTCCGTTCGTCGACGCTGACGGCATCGACATGATTCAAGGCGGCGGCAAGTTGTTGATTGGTTCCGGCGGCCGGTTGATTGGGCCTGGTCATTTTGGTCTCCTCGATTTGGGCGACGGGGTTCAGAAATTCTCCCTGCACTGGGAAGCCGACCTGGATCGGGGAGGCGCCAGTGTATTGGACATTCGTCCGCTGTTGTGGAAAGACGGCTGGCCCGTCGCCGGAGAGAATCTGAAGGAGGGCACCTACGCGATCGAATCCGTCCGCACCGGAACGGTTCTCGAACTCGCGGTGGAGGGAATGCCGGTGGGCGGTCCTCGTCAAAGGCCCCGGCCCGGAGGAGGTCCACCGGGAGGAATGTTCGCCGGAACCGGCGCCGTGATTCCATCGCAAGACGCCGCGCAGGTTTCGGCGAAGTGGCCCGCAGGCAACATCGAACCCCGCATGGCTAATTACTTGTGCCAGGCCCAGCAGAAGTGGACGGTTACTGCGGTGCCCAACGTCGGCGGCTACCCTGGGTCGCCCTATTTCAAGATCGGCATTGCCGGTACAGATCGTGTGCTGGCCGCCACGGCGGACGCTGAACTGGTGGTGCTCCCCGCATTCACCGGCGCGCCCGAACAACTGTGGCGGATGGATCAACTAGCGGATGGTTCCTGGCGCATCTGTCCGAAGTCCGGAGCCAATTCCAAGAAACCGCTGGCTCTCTCGGCTGTGGGCAGCAGTTTCGCGACGCTGTGCGGAGTTCGATCCGAAAAGCGATAAACAGCGCTGGTTGTTCAAGACGCCATGAATCCGCTACGCGTCAGTGCGCCGCTCTTCTTGTCTCTGGCCGCCGCGTGCGGCGCTGCGACTCAAGTATCCTGGCCTACGCTGACGAAACCTGCTTCGCCGGAAAGCGTCCCAGACGCCGATGGCTTTATCCAGCGTTGGCTGCTGCTGGAGCCGATCCCGGTCAGAGGTCTGGGCGACGCCGCCGTTCAAGCGGCCGTCCACAAGGAATACTTTCCCGGGCAGTTCACGGCGGTTCCGCACGATGGCGACAAGGTGACGGTCGACAACGCCGAACTGACCTGGTACGCGGTGGATACAAAGCTCTACAACGTCAACCTGTACCACTTCGCGCACGCGCTGGGCAAACCAACTTCCGACGTTTTGTTCTGGGCCGTGACCATCGTCAACTGCCCGCGAGAGATGTCCGAGGTACGGCTGGCCATCGGTTCGAACTCGGCCTCGGTTTGGTGGGTGAACGGTAAAGAGGTGATCGGTATCTACGGCGATCGCCAGACGGTTATCGATGATGGTGTTTCCAAGCGACTGACGCTCCGCAAGGGGCCGAATGTGGTGCGCGCAGCCGTAATCAACGGCGGCGGAGCTACCGATTTCTGCGCACGTTTCCTAGATGCCGCGGACAAACCCTTGAAGGGATTTACCGTGAGCCTAAGAGAGGTCCACGAATGACTCGAATCCACACACGTGTGTTATTCACGCTCCTGTCTGTTGGTTTTACCTGCTTCGCGCAGCGAACGCCGATCGAACAGCAGCTGACCTTTGCGCCCTATCATGCCAGCGGCATATACCAGCTCGGGGAAACCGTTGGCTGGACTGTTACTCCAGGACCCGCCACGCCGACTTTAGCTATAAGTGGACGATTCGCCGCAACAACGCGGTGGTCCTCAAAGAAGGCAAGCTCGATCTTTCTTCCGGCAAGGACAAGATCGAGATCGTCGGCGATCAGCCCGAAATGATCTACGTCGCGATTGAACCGTACGCCGCTCTGCGAAGCTGCTCGCGACTGCCTCGACGACTTATGTTGGCGGCAATACCGGGCGCAACAACGGACTCTACGCGGTAGGCGCCGCGGTTGCGCCTACGAAAATCGGGCTCTCAACGCCGCGTCCCGAAGACTTCGATTCCTTCTGGGAAGGCAAGCTGGCGCGCAGGCCAAGGTCCCGATCAACCCCGTCCTGACGCCGGTTCCGACCGATGTGACTGGAGTCGAGTTGAACATGTTCACCCTCGACGCGCTCGGCTCACATACTCATGGCTATGTCGCCAAACCCGCTCGGGAAGGGAAGTTTCCCGCGCTCATTCAACTGCAGTACGCGGGCGTTTACGCGTTGAACCCGCACGCCGCCGCGCAACACGCGTCTGAAGGATGGCTCGCCATCAACGTCGATTCGCACGACAAACTGCCGTCGGATCCATCCGGCAACATGCCCAAGAATTACCAGGCTATCGGCAACACCGATCGCGAGAAATCGTATTTTCTGAACATGTACCTGCGCGACTCGCGGGCTTTGGATTATCTGCTCACGCGGCCCGATTGGGATGGCAAGACGATCGTGCTGATTGGGGGCAGTATGGGCGGACAGCAGAGCCTGGCGCTCGCCGGACTGCGGCCCGAGAAAATCACCGCCGCGTTGGTCTGCGTGCCGGCCGGCGCGGACACCAACGCCGATCTTCACGACCGAAAAGCGGGATATCCCAACTGGCCGTCTGACGACGCTGACGCGATGAAGACTGCGCTTTATTTCGACACGGTCAATTTTGCGCCCCACATTCATGCGGTGGTTTTGGCTGGCATGGGTTTCATCGATACGATTTCGCCGCCGGCTGGGATCTGGACGATGCTCAACCAGATTCCCGGTCCCAAAGAACCACTCCCGCTGATCGAGTCCGAGCACGACAACCTGACGCCGCAAAAAGGCAGTGCCTGCCCGGCGCGCACGAAAGAAATCCTCGATGTACTGGTCAAGGGCGGCGAGTTCAAGCCCACCGGACTTAAGCCGTGATCTAAGTCGACGTTTGCCAGTAGACGGAATAGCGCTGCTCGCCGATTGCATGCATGGGCACTAGATGGCGTGTCGTGCCATCGCCGCCCGATATGAAGCGCAGCTCGGGAGCGGATTCCACCTGAATAGCTCCCGACTTCGGCAAGGGATCGGCCGCCGGCAGATCTTTCGGCTCCGTGGCGCGACCATGCACGATCCGCAGTGGCCCGTCCGAAGGACCTGCTCCCAGGTCGGCAGCAAGAACCAGCGGACCGTATAGCGCGGCCGTAACTGTGTCGTCACCGGGCAAAGGCTCCTGTCGCAGTTGCATGGGCAAGCTGACGGTAATCGTGTCGCCGTCCCGCCAGATCTTCCGGAGGGCCACGTACGATCCCGGATCTGCTATCGCCTCAATCACGCGGCCGTTGACCTTTACCTCCGCGTCTTCGGTTGTCCAACCAGGAATACGCACATGGATGACGCGCATCTCGGGTCGAGACGATTTGATTTTGAGCGTCGTACTCTGCTCGCGCGGGAATCGCGTGACCTGCTCGATCGCAATGCCCTCGTCCTTCCAATCGAGCGTCGACGGAACGAACTGGTTCACATAAATGCTGCTGCCCCGCCGGAAGTAAATCGTGTCGGCAAATTTCGCGAACTCTTCCGCGCCGCTGCCGGTGCAACACCAGAACGACTCATCGGGCGAGTTGTACGCGCGCCAATAGCCGGCGGCGAGCGGGAAGAAGTATTGCTTGAGGCCCTGACTATTCTGTGTGCCGAGCCTGCAATTGAACAGGGTGCGCTCGTAAGCGTCCATCCACCGCGCGTCGCCGGTCCAGCCAAAGACGATGCGCTGCAGCTTCATCAGGTTGTACGCAACGCAGCACTCGGCGTTCGTCCAACCCAACGTTCCTTTGAGTTGACCCGGAGGCGTCTTCCAGTGCTCATCGAGACTCGTGTTGCCGATTGCGTAGTTGCGCGCAGCCTCGACTTCAGACAGGAAGTACTCAGCAATTTGGCGGTAGCGGCGTTCGCCGGTCACTTCATACATGCGTGCCGCACCGATGATTTTGGGAACGTGCGTGTTTGCATGCAAGCCCTGCAACTCGTCGCGGCGCTCGGCAAGAGGATCGAGAAAACCAGGCTGCTCGAACAGTCGCGCAGCTTCGAGGTAGCGGTCCTTTTGAGTTGTTGCAGCCAGGTTGACGAGGACTTCGTTCATGCCGCCGTACTCGGTACGCAGCATCCGCTGACGCTGATCGACGCTGAAGCCGGACATGAACTCCTGTGCCCATTGGCCCATCCCTTCGGCGACTTTCAGGGCATCGGTGTTGCCGGTCAGCAGATACATATCGAGCAGGCCGGCCATGATTTTGTGATAGGTGTAAAACGGCGCCCAGACCGGCTTGCCTTCCGCAAGATGTTCGAAGAGTTGCGTGGGATACGCGCTCAGGTAGCGATTGCCGATCTTCTTCTGGCACGCGGCAAGGCCATCGACCAGCGCATCGCCGCGACTCTTGAGAACGGTGTTTCCTGAACCGGCCGCGGCTAGCGCTACAGCCGACAGATAGTGGCCGCCGGCGAAATGCCCGCGAAGCTCGCAGGCGGGGTCTTCCCAACCTCCATACGGCGTAACGCTGGAAGAAATGCCCGCGGTGATTCGGAACGAATGCAGTAGCCGATCAACCGCGAGCGAGTCGAGGTAGCGGGCATTGATCTCCTCCTGCTCCTGGAAAATACCGGGGTTGAGGCGGACCGAAGCGAGCGGGAAGGGCTCGAGCCTGCCCTCGGAATGTTCGGGTTCACCGGCCGTCAAAGAGCCAACCAAGCATATACCGGCGCCGGCAGCTTTAAGAAAATCGCGACGGGACTGATGAACCATATCGTTACTGACAGCCCGCCTGGAAGCAGAGACTCTTGCTGAAGAACGGCATCACGTGATTCTGAAAGCGGTCGGCCACATTGCTGGTATGCGTGCCGGAATAGATCTCAAACCCGTTCGCGATTCCGTACTTATCAAAGACGTCGTGTAGCTTGCCGGCATCGATGCGCAGTCCGTCCTGGTCGCCAACGTCCATCGAAATCGCGCGATACTGCTTGAGATTCCCAATATACTGATCCACGAAAGCCAGAGGCGCGTTCGCCGCCCATTTGGCAAGAACGTCGGGCTGAGCAACGCCATCCTTCACTGGCATGTCGAGATACAGCGGCGGGTTCTTCGGATCGGGAGACCATGCCGCGGCTGACGCAAGCTGAGCCCGGGCAAAGAACGGGAGCTTGGCGGAATCTTCGGGCGTCTTCACCGATTCGAGAGCCTTTTCAATCTCCGGATTGGCCGGTCCTGCCGGTCGCGCCGACATGCAACAGGGACTCATGATGTACAAGCTGCCGAACACATCGGAATGCTTCATGCCGATGCGGCTCGCGCCATACCCACCCATCGAATGTCCCACCAATCCACGACTGGCCCTCTGCGGAAACGTCCGATAGTGCGCGTCGATGTAGGCCACTAAGTCGTGCGCCACGAAATTCTCAAAATCGCCCGTGGTGACCGAACTCGAATACATGGAGCCGTTGTGGACGGTCTTCGAATCGGGCAGCACCACGATCATATCTTTGGCGCCTTGAGCGAAAGCGCCTTCGATGGTCTGCGGCACATGGATCTCATGGCTCCACTGCTCAGCCCCGATGGAGTAGCCGTGCAATGCATAGACAACCGGGTAGCGCCGGGATTTCTCCGCGGCATAACTAGGCGGCAAGAAGACGAGCACGTCGCGGTCGACAGCATCGCCCTCCAGATTGCCTTCCAGCGCTGCGCCGTGAACCCTTATGTGTTCCACGGTTACCGGCTTGGCGTTGGGAACCACCGGCGGAACGATCGTCTGAACCTGAGCGGAAGTCATGGGAACCAACCAGAGAGCCAGCCCGAGTACTGAGTAAGATAGTTTTTTAAATTTCATCGCGGAACCCCAACTATATAAACGGCGTTCGAGAACGAGCAAGCAGAATTAACCGCATCGTCTTATCGACTCCATCGATCAATCCTGATTTTTGCCCGTTTCACATGATCTGCGGCCCGTGATTTAGGCCCAGCAGGTTCGCGAGAGCGTCCACCTCGCGACTGCCACAATTCGCATCCTTGCAGATCAGATTCAAGCGAACCTCGCGGGTGCCTCCGATTGGCATGCTGAGCGGCAGGAACTCCGCGCGGTCCAAGTAGGGTTGAATGCGATATACGGGTAGCCAGCCGAAACATAGCCCGCTTCCAACGGCGTCGATGGCAGCCTCGATTGTGCTGACCGGTAGAAAGCGCTGCGCCGCCCCGTGAGGCTGACGCTTGCTGTTTCCGGAACCAGATCCTTCAACCACCACGAGCATGTGATGCATCATGTCGGCTCTTAAAACGTTGCGGTTCATCGAATGGAGTGGGTGATCGCGGCGAGCAACCGCTGCCATTCGGATATCGAGAATCGGTTTCACGAAGTACTCGCGCGAAAGGATCCCGGCGACGCACAGATGCGCATCGTGCGCGGAGAATTCCGAGTCCGCGGAGAGAAACGTCGCCTGCCGAATCTTCAAGTGGACATAAGGGAAGCTACGGGCGAATTCGGCCAGCGCGGAGAAAAGCAGCTCGTTGGGAAAAATGCTATCGACGGATATCCGAATCTCCGATTGACTGCCCAGGGCCAGTGAAGAAGCTCTTTGTTCAAGTTGATGAAAGCCGGCCAAATGGGGTTCAGCATCGGCTAGAAGAACCCGTCCTGCTTCAGTGAGATGGGCTCTTCTGCCCTTCTGCTCAAAGAGCTTTACTCCGAGCTGTTCCTGAAGCCGCGCCACGGCGTAACTGATTGTCGATTGCGAGCGATTGAGCTGCTCGGCTGCTGGAGCGAATCCGCCCAATTGAACCACGGCGTGTAAAGCCTCCCACGCATCAAGGGTCGTCTTCATCGCATCCCAATATATCGAACCACTCGATCGATCAAAGGAACCCACCGATGCTCCTATTGATCGAACCCTTCGAAGTGTTGAATGCAAAAATCCAACTTTTCGTTAGGATTCCGGTGGCATAACATGCGGTTTGTTGGTGCGATAAGGATGCAATGGATTGGGGTGAATGAAACGATGAAGCGGATTGGGATGATGATGCTCGTGCTGACCAGCCTTTATTGCGCTCAGTGTTTCGCCGAGGACTCCGGCGACTTCAAGCCCGCATCCACGAACGTTTCCGGCGCGGCCTACCCGCGCGTTGATAGTAGCTCCAGAGCTCAGTTTCGACTGAAAGCTCCGGATGCCACGAAGGTGCGGCTCAACTTCTGGAGCAATCCGAAACTGGACATGGAAAAGCAAGCGGATGGTTACTGGACGGTCACGACTCCGCCGCTGGCTCCCGGACTCCACTACTACACGCTGATCGTCGATGGAGTGGAATTCAGCGATCCCGCCAGTCGTGCGTTCTATGGAGGCAGCAAAGACGCGAGCGCGATCGAGATCCCGGAGCCGGGCGTGACCTTTTACTCGGTTCAAGAGGTTCCTCATGGAGAGGTGCGCGAAGTCTGGTATCACTCGTCCGTCACCGGAACCTGGCGCCACGCGCTGGTGTACACGCCGCCCGGTTACGATATGAGCCACGACGTGCAAACTCGCGTACGCTATCCGGTGCTCTACCTGCAACATGGCGGGGGCGAGGATGAGACCGGCTGGATACGACAGGGGAATGCAAACTTCATCATGGACAACCTGATCGCGAGCGGGGCGTCTAAGCCCATGATCATCGTCATGGCGAATGGTTATGCCCGACGCGCGGGTCAAACCCCTCCCGATCTGGCCGGCAAACCTTTCGGCTCGCCCGAAATGATGCGAGCCATGCGGGAGACGGCCCTCGCTTTCGAAGACGATGTGACGCAGGCTTTGATCCCGTACATCGATGCGCATTTCAGAACCCTCACCGATCGCGATCATCGCGCCATGGCGGGACTGTCCATGGGAGGCATGCAGACCTTCCAGGTCACGTTCGATCACCTCGATCTTTTCTCCTACATCGGCGGATTCAGCGGGGCGGCCGGGTTCGCTCGGCAACGAGAAGTTCGACCCGAAGACATCCCTCAACGGCGCGCTCGCCGATCCCGGGGCCTTTGCGAAGAGAGTGCACGTACTCTGGCTCGGAGTCGGGACCGACGAGCCGGCTAACATGCACGCCGGAATCGAACGGCTGCATACGTCGCTTCAGGACGCGAACATCAAGCATGTGTTCTACGAGTCGCCCGGCACGGCGCATGAGTGGCAGACATGGCGTCGCGATCTGAAAGACTTCGCGCCCAGGCTCTTTCAGGACGGCTCTTCAAAGCCCTAATGTGCCTCGCTTAACCGCGGTTTTCGCTTGTTCGTTTCTGCTGGGAAGCTTCGTTGTGTGGGGACAGAGCACCGCTCAGAGCGTGCACGAACTGCTCTGGTATCGGTCTCCCGCTCCCATTTGGGATCACGCTCTTCCCGTAGGAAACGGCCGCCTCGGCGCGATGGTTTTCGGCGGGGCAAACTCCGGCCGCAATAACGGAGACCAGCAGGTCTCTCCTCAGAACGCTCCCTTAATGGACGGATCGCAGACCTCCGGCGCCGACGAGCACCTGCAGTTGAACGAGTCTTCGCTGTGGCAGGGTAGCCGCGCCAACCGTCTCAATCCGCGAGCGCACGATGCGGTACCGGAGATTCGGAAGCTCCTGCTTGCATCGCAAGGTCTGGAAGGCCCGAAGATTTCCGCGGCTGAGAAACTTGCGCAAGATGGCATGATCGGCATTCCCGCCGGAATGCCGGGCTACAGTACGCTGGGCGATCTCTATTTACGTTCTTCAAACCAAGGCACCTTGAGCGATTATCGCCGTCAGCTTGATCTTAAGACCGGTGTTGTTCGAATTTCCTACGGCATGAACGGGGTGCACTACACCCGTGAAGTGTTCGCGTCGGTTCCGGATGAAGTGGTCGTGGTGCGGTTCAGCGCGGATCAAAAGGGCGCAATCAATTTTCGTGCGAGCATGGATCGCCCCGCGGACTTCAACGTCCGTACACTCGGGCACGACACCTTGGTGCTTCGCGAGGGCGCCGCGCACAAGGATCAAATTCGGTTCGCAGGCGAGGCGTTAGTTTTGCCGACGGGCGGAGAGATTCATCCGGAAAGCTCAGAGCTTGTCGTCACTGACGCTGACTCCGTCGTGATTCTGATCGCGGCGGCCACGGACTTCAGAGGCGGACCTTTCGCCGGTGGCGATCCCGAGGCACAATGCGAGCGTGTGCTGGCGCAAGCGCGTAAGCAAAGCGCGGAGGAGATACTCGCCCGGCAAGAAGCGACTTACCAGCCGATGTACCGGAGCATGGCTCTTCACCTGGGACCAGCGGCCACTGCGAATGCAGACTTACCCACGGACGAGCGCATGAAGCGCGTCCAGGAGGGCTCGGACGATCTCGGGCTTCAGGAGCTCTATTTCCAGTTCGCCCGCTATTTGCTGATCAGTTCTTCGCGCCCTGACGGATTACCGGCCAATCTGCAAGGAATCTGGGCCGGCGGCGTCAGCAATCCGTGGGGATCGAAGTGGACGATCAACATCAACACCGAGATGAATTACTGGCTTGCAGAACCCACCGGACTGGGAACAACCGCATTGCCCCTAATCAATCTCATCGACATGGTCCGAACACCTGCGAGCGGTACCGGCATGCGAGTTGCGCAGGACTACTACGGCGCGCGCGGCTTCGTGATTCACCACAACACGGACTTATGGGGAGATGCCGATCCGATCGATGGCTACCAGTGGGGAATCTGGCCGATGGGCGGGGCTTGGCTGTCACTGCATGCCTGGGATCACTACGCCTACACCCTGGATCGGACGTTTCTACGTGAACGGGCCTGGCCCATCCTGCATGACGCGTCTCAGTTCTTTCTCGATTATCTGGTCGACGATGGCACTGGCCATCTGGTCACCGGGCCGTCGATCTCGCCGGAGAATCGATATCGTACGCCAGACGGGACGCGAACACTCCCTCGCGATGGGTCCCACGATGGATATCGAGATCGTGCGCGAGCTATTCACCCGCGCTATCGAAGCGGGCCATATCCTAAGGCAGGATCCCGCGTTTGTTCAACAGGTGGAAAACGCGCGCGGCAAACTGCCTCCGTTTGCGATCGGTAAGTGGGGTCAGTTACAGGAATGGCAGCGGGATTATGACGAACCGGAACCGGGGCACCGGCACATCTCGCATCTCTGGGCGCTTTTCCCAGGTACTCAGATCTCGGTCGAGCACACGCCCGACTTAGCTAAGGCGGCAAGAGTATCTTTGGAGCGGCGTATTTCATTCGGGGGCGGACAGACCGGATGGTCGCGGGCCTGGGTCGTGAACTACTGGGATCATCTGCACGATGGCAAACAGGCATACGACAGCCTGCAGGTGATGTTCCGTCAGTCCACATTTCCAAACCTCATGGATACGCATCCACCGGGCTTGTTCCAGATCGACGGCAACCTGGGAGCCGCAAACGGAATGTTAGAGGCTTTAGTTCAGTCTCATTGGACGCCGGATTCCGTAGAGTTAGAACTACTTCCGGCCTTGCCGGAGCAGTGGTCGCAAGGTTCCATTAACGGAGTTCACATCCGGGGAGGGGCCATTCTGGCAATGCGATGGAGTGCAGGGAAGATCGTCTCGATGGAATTGAAGGCGACGAGCGACGCTGCCATCCGGCTGGTTCCTCCCGCAGGACAAGTCGTTACGCGAATCCACACGGCAAAAGGGAAACCCGTGGCTGCGGGAAGAAACCGAACCATCCTCCTCAAAGCCGGAACATCCTATGTGATCACGCTGGTCTGAATTCAGAGAAGACCGAATCAATCGAAGATTCAACCAAGCGAGTACCTGAACTAGGGCGCTACCGTGAACGAATAGAGCGAATCGCCCGCTCCTACGACTAAGTACTGCTGCCCATCCAGCATGTAAGTGATCGGTCCATTACTCAGATCGTCTGCGAGTCCGGCATGCCATAAGATGTCGCCATTCGCCGGATCGAACGCGACCAGATGTCTCGCTCCGTCGCCCGTGAAGAGTAACTTGCCGGCGGTGGTTAGCATCCCGACCGGACCGCCGCCGAACGGGTAGTGATGATCCCACGCAATCTTGCCGGTCTTGATATCGATCGCTTCCAGATCGCCCCCGAAATACCCCACACTGCGTTCAGCCGCGCCCCAACCTTCAGGATGTGGGTCGGTGTCGGTCAGATAGAACATGCTGAACTCCTGCACCGTGCCGACATAGAAGAATCCCGTTTGCGGATCGTAGCTTGGTGGCGGCCAGTTCGTCGCGCCGCCTGTCGCCGGTGAGACCAGGACGCCATCGATGGTCGCCTCTTTGGCCGGATCGGGGATCGGTTGTCCCGATGGAGAAATACCTTTCGACCAGTTCATCGTCTTGATCATCGGAGCCGTTACCACGCTCTTGCCATTGGTCCGGTCAAGTAGAAAGAAGTAACCGTTGCGGTTGGCTTGCGCGAGTAACTTGCGCGGATGTCCGTCGATGTCGGCATCGATCAGGATGGGTGTCTGGGCCGCGTCCCAATCATGGGTATCGTGCGGGGATGGCTGAAAGTACCAGACTAGCTTGCCGGTATCCACATTCAGGGCGACGATCGAACAGGTGTATAGATTGTCTCCTTTGCGGCTCTTACCGGTTAGTACAGGGTTCGGATTTCCCGTGCCGAGAAAGTAAAGATGCAGGTCCGGATCGTAAGTTCCCGGGATCCAGGTCATGCCGCCGCCGTGCCGCATCGAATACTCGTCGGGCCACGACTCGAAACCGGGGTCGCCCTTCTTCAGCGGCTCGCTCCACCACTTCCACTGGATCTTACCCGTCTCCGGATCATGTGCCTCCAGAAACCCGGGAACATCCAAAGAATCACCGCCTGTGCCAACTAAGATATGGTTGCCGACAACGATCGGTGCTGGCGTTGAGAAGTACTCTTGCTTGACATCGGCAATCTCGGTATGCCATCGCTCCTTGCCGGTCTGCGCGTCTAAAGAAACCAAGTAGTTATCCGGAGTCTCGAAGTACAACCAATTCCCGTACATCCCCATGCCGCGGTTCCCAATATGGATGCCGCCCTTCGTCTTCCATGTGTAGTGCCATATCTCTCGTCCGGAACGAGCGTCGACCGCCCAGGCATTGTCCGGTGTCGAGAAGTATAGGACTCCATTTACCATCAACGGCGTGGACTTGATCGTAGATACGCCGGGATCTGTCGGCGGACCTTCGGGCACCGGACCTTCGCCGCCCACAATCGCGCCTTGTCCAATACCCACGTGGATACGCTCGATCCACGCCAGCGTCAGATGCTTCACGTTCGATTGGTTGATCTGCGTCAGGGTGCTGAAGCGCCGGCCGGAATAGTCGCCCTGATAAGTAGGCCATGCGTCGACCGGTGGCTTAGTAAGTAACGCCGGGTCGAGTAACTGACCGAAGAGCGCGCCGGCTGACGCTAACAAGGGAAGTACAAGTCGAGCTCTCACTTAAGGGTCACCAGGTAAGCGGTCAGATTGTGGATATCGGCGTCCGACAGGTGAGTTAGCAAGTCGAGATGCGCCTGCAGGCGGTTGTTGATTTCCAGTCGCGGGCCATCCTTTGTTCGAGTGAATGAGTGATACTCGCCGTTCGCGTCACGGAGGGCCACATTGAAGTCATCCAGATTCATGGGCTCTCCGGTGAACGATTGGCCGGACGGAAGTGTGACGGTGAAAGTAAGAGCAATTACCTGGTGCGGCGGATTGCCTTCTTTCCAGGAGAAATCCGGCCGCAGCATCTTGCCCTGCAGTGTTACCGCATCGTACTTAGTCGCAATGCCCTTCAAGTCGCCCGTCGACGAATGGCAAGACGTGCAATGCCCGGCGCCGTTGAAGTACACCTCCCCAGCTTTCGGATCGCCTGTCACGATGTTCAGGATCTTGTAGGAGTCCCGGTCCTTAGTGGCGGCGATCGAACTGTGGAGCCAGTTAGCGATGTCTTTGATCTGCTGCGCGGAGAAGGGAAACGCCGGCATGCCTTTATCCGGACGCCCGTGCAGGATCACGGGGCCGATACTCTCGCCGCCTTCATCATGCAGCACCAGGACGGACCTCAGTAAGTCAGGTCCTTTCTCGCCGCCCTTCGCATTGCTGCCATGGCAGAAGCCGCAGGCCGAGGTGAAAGTCGCATGCCCGCGTTCCACGGAAGCTGGATCGGGCGCTGCCGGCGGGGCGGTTTGGGCTGCTAGGGGATTTGCTAAGGGAGCGCAGGCTGTGACAAGAAACGCCACGGCCGCGCGGATCACGTCCCAAATCACATCAAGGTGTCGAGCGCGCATCGGAACTGGGTGCAAACTCCCAGCTTACATGCCTCTCCGGCAAGCCTCGATAATGCGTGGAGTTCGCTGCCGCAATGCGCCGGAGGTCGCTCTCTTCCAGATAGCGAAGGGGTGCATCCGCCGCCACGCGAAGGATGATGTTCGCCAGACCCGATAACATCGCTAACTCCGCGCGCGAGATGTCCCTCGCCAGCAGAACCCCGCAGCCTTCCATTATCAGGAACGGGCTGATGCCCGGATCGTGGAAGAATATCGCCTGGCACGGATAGAGGAACCCGCTCGCGAGAATGCGGCGGGAGATGGGATCAGTGCCCAGGGCATGCACCGCGCCATCTTGGGGCAGTTGCCAACTGCCATTCCGGGCTCGCGCTCGTAAGGACGCGAGGTCAGGATCGGGAAAGCAGCGCGGCGCTGCTGCAACCCGCCGCTCCACTTCGTTAAGGAGCTTCATGGCGGAATCGCAATTCGGCCCGCAGATGACAAGCCCGTGATTCGCCAGGACAAACACGTCTGCGTCGGGTAAATGAGCAAGCGCGTTCCGGATCGCGCGCGCAAGAGCGAAACCGGAGTCGACGTAGGGAATCCAACTCCAGCGCAGACCCGCCAACAGATTCGTCAGGCGCGATTTCCCATCGCGCTGAACGGCCCACGCGATGGTGCTGATGGAATGAACATGAACCACCACCCGATGCGGTAGCACTGCGTGCATCGGTGTCTCGATCGAGGGCTGAAGAGACTCGCCCGCCGTATCACCGGAGCCGGCAGGCAACTCTTCGCCGCGCGCCATGAGATCTCTGATTCGGTCCAGTTGCATGGCCACGAAGACCTGACGCTTCTGCGCGTCGGCTAACCACTTCCCGGACGCCTTGATCCAAAGGTCGCCGTCGACTTTGATCGACGTATTACCTGTGCTCGCTTGAACCAGAGACCGGTCGGAACCAATACGGGCCGACATCCTTCGGAGAGTAACGATCTCGTGTTCCGGTTTGGAACCGTTTGCGGGTTGCGCGAGACCGTTTTCGGCCATAAGTCGATAGAAGGGTGCTCGGGAATTGTACCGCACGGAGAGCGGTTCGTACAACTCAACGGGATAGATCAAGTTCAACCCTCTTACCCGTGAGTAACCTTCCAGGCGCTGGTCGTCCAGTTATCCTTGGCATCGGCGGGCTTGGTCCAGGGTGGTAGCGGCATTAACAGGAACTCACTCATCGCGAAGGCATAGGGCTCGTACATATCGCGCAATTGCTTAAGGGTTGCGCATGCGTTCGGGTCGGCGTTGAGGTTGACACGCGCGGCGGCGAGTTCGCTGCGCAGCTTCGCGAACTCTTCCGGCGACATTCGATCCCCTGCCATCGGAACTGGAGCGCGATGGAAGACCTGCGCGATGTCGACCAGGGCGTGGCGGCACATCGCGAACGTGAGCCGCGCTTGCCAGGGAGACATGCCTTCGATTCCGGTCATCACGAGAGCGCTGGAATCGAGGATGGCAGTTAGGGCCGCCACCCAGCTCTGGTTAGTATGCTGGGAGCGGAAGTAGCAGAGTACCGGGTAGGAAATGTGACTTTCCATGAGAGCCGCGGACCATTGTTCCCAATCTTTGAGCAGATCGTTTAACTTTTCAAAATCGCCGAATAAGGCCTGACGGCGTAATAGTTCGCCGGCGCTGGCGGGCGACCCGGCTCGCGCATCTAACAAAGAGATATTTACTTCGCGCTGCGAGAACGAAGCATAAAGTGTAGGCAAGTAACTGATCACGACGGCGAGGAAAGCGAGACCATTCCCTGCTTCTGCGACCGTGATGAGCCGGGCCAGCCCATTGTTCGGGGTAACTTCTCCGAGACTGAGAGTAAAGAAGGTAGATCCGGTTAGATACAGAAAAGTAGAAAAACTCGAGTGCAATCCTCGACTTAGTGCAAGCGGCAGCCTGAGACCATATTCGAGCAAAGCGTAACCAATAATCAAACCGAACGCCCAAAAGATGAAGAGCGCGAGCAGCGAACCGGGACCGAATAGCGCTAGCACACTGTCGCGTAACTGCCGCTTCTTGATGCGGCGCGCTCCTGCGCGGAACGGCATCCAGGTTAGCTGGTAGAAGAAGCGCGTGATCCGCCATCGGCGTTGAACGCGGCGCGGGAGGATGATGGTCTCGAACGCCTCCCAAAGAATTAGGGCGATGATCAGTAGGCCGGCGATCGCGGCCGCTATGTGCATGCGGTTGATGATAGCTAAGCGCTGTTTGCCTTGTACGCACTGTTATTCTTCCCATGAGCGGGGAAATCTCCGCTCGTGGAGCGACCAAATGAAGACACGACTGATTTTTGTTTCTCTATCCGCATCAGTCTTGTGGACAGCATCCGCTCAAACCTCAATCGCGATTACCAACCCGCTCTTTATTGACGATGAGATCAAGTGCAGCTCCAACGAAACTTGCGGGGCCGGGGTACTAAACATCTCCGGGTGGATAATCGGCCCGTCGACCGGTGTCCAGATCTATTCGAAAACGCAATACCCTTCGGCTCCGGCATCGGGAATCTATGCGGCTGCTATCGGCTATCAAGGCACATCCGGCTCTATCTTTCAAACTCTTGGAGCCACTGTGCAGGCCAATACGACATACACGCTGAAGGTCGAAGTGGGTGCGCGTGCGGATTTCCCATTTACAGGTTATAAAGCAGCGTTATTGGCCGGAAGCGTGGAACTAATCGAGGGCCATAGTGCAACACCGACTGGCGGTACGTTCGTTATCGACACGGTCATTTACAGTTCGGGTACCAACCCGCCGCAGTTAGGCCAGCCTCTCCAGATCTACATTAAGAGTACGGGGTTTGGGCAAGTAAATGTCCGAGCAGTTACCTTGACGGCGCAATAGCTAAACTAGGAAGTGTAGCCATGACCGTAACGCTTGATCTTCCGCCGCAAATCGAAGAAGCCTATGAAGCAGAGGCACGCGCGCGCGGGGTATCGCTGGACGAAGTGGTGCGGGAAATCCTGATCGCCGGGCGGCCGAAGACAGTTTTTGAGCAGGGACTAGGTTTGTTCGGCAGTGTTGAAGATGCGGCGCTTCTGGACGAGGTCGTTGCGATGGCTTACGAGGAGCGCAGGCGTTCCCCCGGGGCCGCAAGCTCAACAGATGGTTAAAGTTCTCCTTGACACCGATATCCTTTCTGAATATCTCAAGGGACACGACTCGAATGTTGCCGCCCGCGCGGCGCGCTACGCGGAAGAACACCGAGTATTTACTTTCACAAGTGTCACAGTATATGAAATCGTCTACGGCTTCAGGTAAAAGCAGCTTTGGCTCAAGTGGAAAGAGCGTTAGACTGGCTCGGCCAAAACGAGCAAGTTACCCCAGCCAGCGCCGATTACATCGAGGCCGCCGTAATCAGAGCAAGGGCGCGGCGGAAGGGCTTTGCCCTTGAGTTGCCAGATTGCCTCATTGCGGCGGTCGCCATTCGCCTCGATCTACTATTAATCACAGGAAACACGCAAGACTTCCGCGCAATCCAAGAAACGGGAACCGACTTGAGAATCGGGAATTGGCGGACAGCATAGGCAGAGCCCCAACCCCTTCAACGCTAAAATGTCAGCTAAGTGAAGATCGCGCTCGGCCAGATGAACGCAACGGTTGGGGACCTCGCGGGGAATGTCTCGCGAATGGCCGCGTTTGCCCGCGACGCGGCTGCCGCTAAAGCCGATCTGATCGTCTTCCCAGAGCTCTCAATCACGGGTTACCCTCCGCGCGATCTGGTCGAAAAAGCAAGCTTTGTGCCCGCCTCCGAACAGGCCGTGCAGGATCTTGCGGACCACACGCGGGATCTGGACATCGGAATCATCGCCGGCTACGTCGGCCATTCGAGCTCCACCACGGGCAAGCATGCCGCTAACCGCGCGGCTTTCATCGAAGGCGGCGAGATCCGGTTTCGCCAGACCAAATCGCTGCTGCCGACCTATGACGTTTTCGACGAAGCCCGCTACTTCGTGCCGGCGGAGAAGCGCGGAGTTTTCAAGTTTCGCGGCCGCACGATCGCGCTTGCCATCTGCGAAGACGCCTGGAACGATAAGCAGTTTTGGGAGCGACGTTTGTATCCGTTCGATCCGGTGGAGGAGATGGCGCAGCTCGGCGCGGACCTGCTGCTGAGCATCAATGGATCTCCCTACTCGATGGGCAAGCGCCTTTTCCGGCATGAGATGTTCGCCACCGCCGCGCGCCATTACCGGTTCCCGGTGGTGATGGTGAATCAGGTCGGTGGGAACGATCAGCTGGTGTTTGACGGATCGAGTTTCGTCATGAATGCGGAGGGCACCGTGATCGCTTCCGCGCGGTCATTCGCGGAAGACCTGGTGTTCGTGAACCTCTGTACCGGCTCGGGCGATCAGCGCGCCGATCTGCCGGACGAGTGCGATGCGGCCTATCAGGCGTTGGTCCTTGGTACGCGCGATTACCTGACGAAGTGCGGCTTTAAGAAAGTGCTGATTGGGTTAAGCGGCGGTATCGATTCTTCTCTCACCGCGGTCATCGCGGTGGACGCAGTCGGTGCGGAGAACGTGATGGGTGTCGGGATGCCTGGCCCGTACTCGTCCGAAGGCAGCGTCGCAGATGCGCGCGCTCTCGCGCAAAATCTCGGAATACGCTTCGAGTTGATCGCGATCACCCCGGTTTACGATGAGTTCCGGAAGACGCTGTCCGGGATGTTCAATGGATTGCCGATGGATGTGACCGAAGAGAACCTGCAATCGCGATTACGCGGCGTCACCATGATGGGTCTATCGAATAAGTTCGGCTCAATCGTACTAACTACAGGCAATAAGAGTGAACTGGCCGTCGGTTACTGCACTCTATATGGCGACATGTGCGGCGGCCTCGCGGTGATCAGCGACGTTCCCAAAACGCTGGTTTATGAACTATCGCGGGTAGCCAACCGGCGTCATCCCGGTGCGATTCCCGAGAGCGTGTTTGAGAAGCCGCCGTCAGCCGAATTGCGTCCTGATCAGAAGGACTCCGATTCGCTGCCCGAGTACGAGGTTCTGGATGCAATTTTGCGCTCCTATGTGGAGGAGTTGCGTCCTCCCGGAGAGATTGCGGAGTCACTGCAAGTACCCCTCGATGTCGTGTCGAGCGTGGCGCGTAAGGTTGATCTGAGCGAGTACAAGCGCCAGCAAGCCGCCCCCGGACTGCGGGTAACGACTAAAGCGTTCGGCATCGGGCGTCGTTTTCCGATCGCACAGCGGTATCGCGAATAATCCCAAGAGGAACTCAAATGCGTATCTTCCCAGCAATCGGAGTCGTGTGTGTGTTGTCCGGCTTCCTGCTCTCCCAACCTGCGGCGCGCGTTCAAGTGGGGCCGCTGGCGTCCGGCGGATTTCTGTTAAATAGCGGTTGGAAGCTGAGTCCCGTGGGCGTGCAGGTGGAAGTAGGGACGTTCCCGATGTCAACGGCACTTTCTAAGGACGGACGCTATCTGCTGGTTTTGAATGGCGGCACGGCGCCGCCGTCGATCAGCGTCCTTAGTGTCGCTGACAGAAAGGAGGTGAGCCGCACGCCGATAAAGGATGGCTGGCTCGGACTCGTGTTCAATCCGAAAGGTGACCACGTTTACGCAGGCGGAGGATCTCAGGCCGGAGTTCTCGAATTCGCGTTCGCTGATGGAAATCTGACTTCGCCACGGATGTTCCCGACAGTCGACCCGGCCAAGCGCACTGACAACGACTTCGTCGGTGATGTGTGTTTCTCGCCTGATGGCCGCATGCTGTACGCGACGGATGTTTACCAGGATTCCGTAGTGATCATCAATCCGCTTACCGGGTTCGTGGTCGACCATGTAAAAACCGGCCGGCGTCCTTACCGCATCCTATTCGCGCCGGACGGCAAGAGTTACTTTGTAACTAGCTGGGCCGACGGAACACTTACCGAGTACTCTGCCTCGGATAACTCGGTCACGGCGACCATTCGTCTGGGTTCGCACCCGACGGATATGATCTGGCGGCACGCTGCAAACGGCGATCGAATCTATATCGCTGCGGCGAATACCAATTCCGTCTTTGGCGTGAATGTCACTGAAGGCGGATTGGAACATGCGGAGACGATCAACATTGCGATGACGCCACAGCAGCCGCTCGGCATGACTCCGTCGGCACTCGCGCTCAGCTCCGATGCGAAGACGCTGTATGTCGTTTGTTCCAACGCGAACGCGGTTGCGCAGGTGGATCTGTCGCAGGAGAAGACCGTGCTTACGGGATTTATTCCTGTGGGCTGGTATCCCACCGCGGTCCGCGCCTTGAGTGACGGCACAGTCGTGGTCGTAAATGGCCGTGGGTTGGGATCGCATCCCAATCCGCTTGGTCCTAATCCGGCGAAAGCCGTCGAGCGATCGCATCGGGCTGACGATCCCACTTATCAGTATGTTGCGTTTATCCAGAAAGGAACGGTGTCGTTCATCGCGCCGCCGACTCCCGACCAGTTGAATACTTACTCGGACACGGTGCTGGCTAACGCGGCATACAACGATGGAAAGCTCGTCGCGAAACCGGCCCTGCCGGCGGGTATCAAACACACTATCTTTATCGTGAAAGAGAACCGCACCTACGATCAGGTTCTAGGTGACATGCGTGAGGGCAACGGCGACCCGTCGTTAGTTTTATTCGGCGAGAACGTCACGCCTAACCTGCATAAGCTGGCACGCGAGTTTGTCCTGCTCGATAACTTCTATGTGAATGCGGATGTAAGTGCGGACGGCCATAACTGGAGCACCTCGGCCATAGCCAACGACTATGTCGAAAAGATGTGGCCGAATAACTACGGCAGCCGCCGCAAGACTTATACCTTCGAAGGCGGTGAACCAGCCGCGCTTCCACCGGCCGGATTCCTGTGGAACAACGCGCACATGGCGGGCGTTTCCATGCGTAATTACGGGTACTGGACGAAGAACAAGGCGGCGGCCGCGGCGGATGGAACGCAGATCGATAAGGTCTATGATCCGCAACTTGCGCCCGTTACCGACATGCGATACCGCGGATTCGATCTCGATTACACAGATGTCGAACGCGCGAAGGAATTCATCCGGGAGCTTCAGGATTTTGAGAAAAGCGGCTCAATGCCCCAACTTCTCTTTGTTCGCATGGGGAATGATCACACCTCCGGTCTCGCTCCTGGCAAAATCGCGCCCCTGAGCGCCGCGGCCGATAACGATCTTGGGGTTGGAATGCTTATCGAGGCGCTGTCGAAGAGCCGGTTCTGGGCTGAGTCTGCGGTCTTCATTGTGGAAGACGACGCGCAAAATGGGCCGGATCACGTGGATTCCCATCGCTCACCCGCATTCGTGATTTCGCCGTTTGTGCGGCGTCATCAAGTGGACAGCACGATGTACAACACAACATCCATCCTGCGCACCATGGAGTTGATTCTGGGCATACGACCGATGACACAGTTCGATGCGGGAGCCACGGCGATGAGCGCTGTTTTTCAGATGTCGCCGGATACGGCGGTCTACACGGCAGAGCAGCCGAAAACGCCTCTGAATGCACGCAATTCGGCGCGCGCCGGGAGTGGCGAAGAGGCCCGGCGCGAATTCAACCATGCCTCGCACCTCGACCTGCATGACGCGGACTTAAACGACGACGATGAGATGAACGCGGAGCTCTGGCGCGCGATCAAAGGCAACAGCGTTTCAGCGCATCGATAATGCCGCGAATCTATTTGTGCTTCCTCTGGCACATGCACCAGCCGTTCTACAAGGATTTACTCTCGGGCGAGTACAAGCTTCCCTGGACGCGCATGCATGCGCTCAAAGACTACTACGGAATGGTGCGAATCTTAGAGGAATTTCCGGCCATCCGGCAGACGTTCAATCTGGTTCCTTCCATGCTGGTCCAGGTGGAGGACTACGCCGCCGGTAAAGCGCACGATCCCTTCCTCCAACTCGCGCTGAAGCCGGCCGAGGCGTTGACGGAGGATGAGCAGCGATTCATTCTGAAACAGTTCTTTCACGCGAATCCAGCCCGCATGATTTACCGCTACCCGCGCTATGGCGAGTTGTACGACGCCTGTCGCGTGCAGCGCGAATCGCCCGCGTCCAAAGGTATCTTCGGACCACAGGAGTTTCGCGACCTTCAGGTACTGTCACAACTCGCGTGGTTCGATGAGTATTACCAGGAAGACGATGCGGTGATCGCAGGGCTAATCCGCAAAGGACGCGATTTCAACGTTGACGATCAGGCCTTGGTCGGTATCAAAGAACGCGAACTGATCGGCCAAACTATACCCGAATATAGGAAGCTCGCGGAACGCGGCCAGATCGAAATCTCGACCACGCCCTTCTACCACCCCATCCTGCCGCTGTTGTGCAACTCGGATATTGCGCGGGTGTCTCATCCCGGCGTCCCGCTACCTTCGACGTTTCAATATCCGGAGGACGCGCGGGTGCAACTGGATATGGCGCGAACCTATATGACTTCTCTATTCGGAGTCGCGCCGGTGGGACTCTGGCCGTCAGAAGGTTCAGTCTCCGACGAAGTCTTCACCATTGCGGCCGATGCAGGGTTCAAGTGGGCGGCCACCGACAACGGCATTCTCGAACGCACACTCGGCCAAGGCGCGGGCGTCGATCAAACCTACCGGCCGTGGAAATGGCAGCAGGGTTCGCGCGAGATGGGCGTCATTTTCCGCGACCACCTGATGAGCGATCTCATCGGCTTCGTCTATTCGGGAATGAATTCGCGCGACGCCGCCCGCGATTTTCTGACGCGCATTCGTGAAAATTGCGCCCCGATTCTCAACTCGGGCCGCGATGCGCTGGCACCCATCATTCTTGACGGTGAGAATGCCTGGGAATATTACGATCACAACGGACGCCCGTTTTTCCGTGAGCTCTATTCCGGCATTTCAGCCGATCCAAGAATGGAGGCGATCACGGTTAACGAAGCTTTTACACGTATGAAGCCGTCCACGCTGGACCACATATTCCCTGGCTCATGGATCGGCGCTAATTTCGATGTTTGGATTGGCGCGGAGGAAGATAATCGCGCCTGGGAATTCGTGCTGGCTGCGCGGAAAGCTTACGCAAACGCGACGGCTGTTCCCGAAGATAAGCGCCGTCTCGCATACGAGGAGCTTCTCATCGCCGAGGGGAGTGACTGGTGCTGGTGGTACGGGCCGGAGCACGAGACCGCGAACCGCGAAGAATTCGACTCGCTGTTCCGCGGGCACATCGCGAACGTCTACCGCGCGTTGGGGCTAACGGCGCCCGAGGAACTCTCGCGGCCGATCTTGCGGGTGGATGTCGAAGAGTCGCAGGTTAGCCCAAGCGGCCCGATCACCGTTACTGTGGACGGCACCATCAGCTCCTACTTCGAATGGCTGGGCTCCGGTATTTACCACATGTCGTCGCGAGGCGGCGCGATGCACGGCAAGCGCTTTCTGATCCGGGAACTCCGATACGGGACCGACGGCGAGAAGCTGTTTGTGCGTGTCGATTTCAACGCCGGCTCCCACCAGGCGGATGAAGTCCTTGAGGCGCGGTTTGCAGTCAGGGCGAACGGGTTCCCCGAGAAGAACTTCTCCGTGGTCGTCGAAAAGGGCTCAGCGACACCCGGGAAAGGTTCAGGCCCCGTAGATTGCGCTTTTCAGACAGTACTGGAAGTGGGTGCGCTGTTGCCCGCTCCGGCACACGAGGCGGAGTTTCAAATGTCTTTGTGGAGCGATGGATTGCCGGTCGACGCGGTTCCGGCGCAGGGATGGCTATTCGTGCCAGCCGATGAAGGCGCCGATTGGGTCGTCTAAAACACGGCTCATAAACGCAAAAAGAGCGGACGGCCCGTAGGCGTCCGCTCTTCATTCAGACCGAATTGAAGTCGACTTAAAGTCCGTTCTTCTGCATTGAGTTCCGATTCAACAGGTTCTCAAACTTGGCAGCAACTGCAGGAGCAGCTACGCCGCCTTGAAGGATCTCTTTGTTAGTCACAGCGTGCCCGTAAAGCTCATGGTCGCTTTCTTTGTCCGGCCGAAGCGTCGCACCTTCGAGCGCGATACCGGCGAACAATCCACGCGAGCGTGAATACGACAAAATCTCGGCATGCAGCTGCGCGTCAGTCTGAGCGCTCAGGTCACGGCCAACCGGACCCGCCGCGGCAGTCGCATCGCCACCGATGGTGAACTTATCCTGCAACAGCTTCTCTTCGCCGCGCATACTCTTGACGATCATCACGACGTCCTGCTCGGAACCGCCGATCTGGAAACCGACGCTACCACCTTCGATCCGAACGGCGGCAGGCGCACTCCAACCCGCACCCTCTTTCCGGCAAACGACAAATCCACGGCCGTATTTCGCACCTACAATAAATCCGGCTTTCTTCAACCCGGGAATAACGCCAACGCACTGCGCGTGGTCGATTAAGTCCTGAGGAACGCCTTTGTCGTCCATGTGCATCATGTCGTGAAGCACGTCGGCTGCACTATCGAGCCGGGCGCCAACATCGTCCGCAGCGAAAATAGCCGGGGCGAAAACGAGGGAAGCAGCAATTATAAACTTTGAAGCACGCATTTTTTAAGATCTCTCCTGAACTGAGTACTTGCGCGCGTACTGCCATCGTGTACAAACATACTGATTTTGTTTCACGATACTCTTAAGTGGTAAATGAATATAGAGGTTTTGCTAACTGAACTGGAAATCGCAAACGAGTTTTCCGAATCGCTCGAGGCGCGTGATCTTCCCGAGAAGTTCTTTTACTGGTTTCCGCTTTCGGTAAGAAGTTGGCGCGCGTTGGCCGCCGAACCGCTCTTCACCGGATTACAGGACGTCTGGGCTACCGTTTCGGAATCGCTTCCGCGTTCGGTAGCTCATTTCGACGGAGCTGTCCCGGTACTCAGTTTTGGAGCCGGCGACGGGGAACGGGACCGCGTCGTTCTGCGCGGATTGCGGAAAGCTTCCAAAGAAACGAGGTATTTTCCAGTGGACGCGAGCCAGACGCTGCTTGAGATTGCCTGCGCGGCCGCTGAGGATGAAGAGTTCGAAACCGTCGGAATCAAAGCCGATATTTCCAGCCGCATGCATCTTCTACTCGCAGCCGATGCGGCGGAGGCGCCCCGGGTGTTCCTGATGGCGGGCAACACTCTGGGAGGTTTCGATCCACTCGACCAGATCAAAAACTTGAGTGACGCGATGCGTCCCGGCGACCTACTTGTCATTGACGGAGCACTTGATGAGCAAACCGGCGACCCGCTGCCCCAATCAGAGGCCGAGATGCAGTTCGCCTTTGCTCCGCTCGCCAGCATCGGGATCTCATCCGAAGACGGACGCGTGCGATTCGAGCAGAAGCACGACACCCGCCACTCTGGCCTTGTGATGATCGCCAAGCACTTCCAGGCGGATCGCGATGTCCGCGTTTCGGTTGCGTCACAAGATTTGGCGATCGCGCGCGGCGAACGCATTTTTATGAACTTCCGCTACCAATATTCGAAGGAGGCGTTTGGATGGCTGATCGAAGATCATGCCGGGCTGAAGATTGAGCAAAGTATCCAATCCGACGATCACCGCTTCATCGCGGCGATTTGCTCGAAATAGTTACGCCGCTAGAGCGCCCAGCCGTACGCGTGCCAGAAGAAGTAGACGGTCATCGCAGCGCCGGTGCAAATCACGAAGACGCGGACCGCCTGACCAGGGAGCTTCTGCGCGAAATGGGCGCCGAAGTAACCTCCGGCAATCGCGGCTACCATCATGATCAGAGCTTCCCGCCAGTAGACTTTGCCGGCGGTTACGAATACGACGACGGCAACAGCGTTCAAGCACCCGGATAGCAGCGATTTGAGGCCGTTCATGGCGTTGATCTGCGTCATCCCGAATACGGCGAAAGCGGCCAGCATCAAAATGCCAATCCCCCCGCCGAAGTACCCGCCGTAAACCGCAATAATCAATTGCGAGATCGATAGAGCGGCGAAACCGAAATGAAAGTGCCGCTTGATCGCGGCTCCAAGGCGCTTGCCGAAGGCGAACATCAGCGTGGCGAACAACAAGAGCCAGGGCGTAATTGCAACAAACGTGTTTTCCGGGGTGACGAGGAGCAGCACCGCTCCGATGATTCCCCCTATGATGCTGATGATCAGCATGGCGCGCATGCTGATGCCCTCCAGATGCCCCCAGGAGCGGCGATAAGAGTACACGCTGGCGAACGAGCCTGGCAGCAGAGCGACGGTGCTGGTCGCGTTCGCGATGACGGCGGGCAATCCGACGAACACCAGTGCCGGAAACGTCAGGAAGCTGCCGCCGCCCGCCACGGAATTCAGCGCACCCGCGAAGAACGCGGCAATCAGTAACAGGAGGATGTGGAGCATGATCAGTAGGCTGCGTCCAGAGCTTGAGCGAGGTCCGCCTGCAGATCGGCAACGTCCTCGACTCCAACCGAAAGCCGCACCAGCGTGTCGCCGATCCCCGCCGCGCGGCGCTGCTCGGCCGGTATCGATGCGTGCGTCATGATCGCCGGGTGCTCGATGAGGCTTTCCACCCCACCCAGGCTCTCCGCCAGCGCGAACACGCGGCAGTGCTCCAGGAACTTGCGCGAGTTCTCGATGCCACCTTTCAGGATCGCCGTGATCATGCCGCCGTAAGCACTCATCTGCCGCTCGGCAAGAGCATGTTGCGGGTGGGATTGAAGTCCCGGATAGATCACCTTTTCAACCTGCGGGTGCTGCTCCAGCCAGGCCGCCAAGTGCGCCGCGTTCTCGCAGTGGCGCTGCATGCGAAGGTGCAGCGTCTTCAGTCCGCGCAAGACCAAGAAGGCATCGATGGGAGCGCTGATCGCACCAACGGCGTTTTGCAGAAACGTGAGACGATCAGCCAGTTCGGCATTTCCGGTGACGGCAACGCCGCCAACGATATCCGAATGCCCGTTCAGGTACTTTGTCGCCGAGTGAATCACGATGTCAAAACCGCGCTCAATGGGGCGCTGCAGGTAAGGGCTGGCGAAGGTGTTGTCGCAGACCGAGATCATCCCGTGTTCGCGCGCAATTGCCGCCACGGCTTGCAAGTCGACGAGGTTCAACAGCGGGTTGGAAGGCGTCTCGATCCAGAGCATGCGGCTACGCGGCTGGATCGCCGTGCGCACGCTCTCCGGATCGGTTAGATCGAGGAACGTGAACGAGAGCCCGGCGGAACGCCGGCGAACACGCTCAAATAGCCGGAACGTGCCTCCGTAAAGATCGTTGTTGCAGATGACGTGATCGCCGGAATCGAGCAGATCGAGCGTGGTCGCCATCGCCGCAAGGCCCGATGCGAAAGCGAACCCATGCGTGCCGTTCTCCAAGGCGGCTACGCAGCGCTCATAAGCAAATCTCGTAGGATTGTGGCTCCGCGAGTACTCGAAACCCTTGTGGACTCCTGGGCTCTGTTGGACGTACGTCGACGTCGCGTAAATCGGCGTCATGATCGCGCCGGTTGTTGGGTCGGGTTCCTGGCCGGCATGAATGGCTTTGGTGCCGAATCCGGATTTTGGTTGGAGCGGGATCATAACAGAATAGGATGCCTTATTCCGGGGGCGCGTTCGTTCGTGGCAGCGTTTCACGTGTTTCGCTAGTTGCACTTATTGCATTTATAAACAAAGCGTGCTAATCTCATCTCATGAACGCCGCTGTTGATTCTCCCAATCGCCAATTCGCTCCTAGTGACCAGGAAGCCGCTATCGCTCGTGCTTCGGGCCGGCTCCTTTCGCGGTATGCGGGGTTGAACCACTCGTTGACTCTTCGCGTGATGGATGCCGGCCAGGAGCAACCGCTGGAACTACCCGCCGGAGCGGTCGCTCTTTTGAGAGATATCCTCGAAGCGATGGCTGCTGGCCGCGGGGTCTCACTCATTCCGGAGAACGCCGAACTGACCACTGTCCAGGCGGCTGCGGTTCTCAACGTCTCGCGTCCATTCCTAATCAAGCTGCTCACGGAACGCGCGCTCCCGTTCCGCAAGGTCGGCAAGCATCGCCGCATCCGAATGGAAGATGTGATGGCGTATAAGAATCAAATCGACCGTGAGCGTGAGGCAGTCCTCGATGAGCTCGCGGCCGAAGCGCAGAAGAACGATATGGGCTATGCCCGTTCGTGAGTCACTACGCGGCGCTCCTTGACGCGAACGTGCTTTACCCAGCGCCGCTTCGTGATTTGCTTCTGGAACTCGCCGTCACGGATATCTACAAAGCAAATTGGTCGGCGGACATTCATCGCGAGTGGATCGAGGCCCTGCTGCGGAACGAGCCCCATCGCGACCGTGCCGCACTCGAACGTACCCGCGATCTAATGGACCGAGCGACGCGGGATTCGGTAGTCAGCGGCTACGAGTCCTTAATCCCTTCGCTCGAGCTCCCAGATCCCGACGATCGCCACGTTCTCGCGGCTGCGATCGTGGGCCGCTGCGACGTTATCGTGACGCAAAATTTGAAAGACTTCCCGGATGACGCGGTTGCCCCTTTCGGCATTGACGTTCAGCACCCTGACGAATTCTTATGTAACCACCTAAACCTTGCGTCAGGACTGGTCTGCGGCGCGGTGCGAAAGGTTCGCCTCAGGCTCAAACATCCGCCTTACAAGATCGACGAATATCTCGAGACTTTGATGCGCCAAGGATTGTCGCAGACAGTGTCCGGACTAAGAGCATTCCAGACGCTCTTATAGCTACACTTATTCGTATCTCAACGCCGACACCGGATCGATTCGCATCGCGCGCATCGCCGGAATCAAGCTCGCCGCCAGCGCGATCGCAAAGAGAATTATCGTTACTGAGGCAAACGTCACCAGATCCGTGGTGCTGGTCGCAAACAGAAAGCTCGAAAGTACACGAGTGAGCAGGAGAGACGCAATCAATCCAATACCGATTCCAAGGGAAGCCAAAACAGCGCCGTCGCGAACGATATGTCTGAGCACGGTGCTCCGCTGAGCGCCAAGCGCCAGCCGGATACCAATCTCATTGGTACGCTGTACGACAGAATAAGCGATCACTCCATAAATCCCAATCGCAGAGAGCAGCAAGGCCAAAACCGCGAAGCTTCCGATCAACCCTGTGCGGAAGCGCGGCTGCGCGACAGATGCCCATCGAACCGCGTCGAGCGTTCCAACATCGCTTAGCGTCGCGTTTGGATCGATGGCGCGGATCTCCCGCTCGATCTGTTGCGGAAGAGCCGCCGCAATGGATGACCGCACAACCAGGTTCATCTTTTCGTTGCCCGAAAACTCAGCATAGAGCGGATAATACGCGGGCTCCGGGCCGCCATCTAGTCCGGTGTACTTCACGTCGCCGACCACGCCCACGATCTGCAACCACGGATTCTTGTTGTCAGGTCCGCTCGGCGCAATACGCCGCCCAACCGGATTCGCGCTCCCGAAATAACGACGCGCCAGGCTCGCGCTGATCACGATCGCTCCCGGCAAATTCGTCGCATCAGCCCGGTTGAAGTACCGGCCCGCGACTAGCGGGATACCGAGCGCCTCAAAGTACCCTGGACTGGCGACGACATCCGTTACAGCGGGAAACGTCGATTCGCTCCACGGCATTCCTTCAATCTGGAACGTGTCGTAATCCGCGCGGCGGTCGGGAGGTAGCGAATCCGAAAAAGCGGCTGACGTCACACCAGGCAACTGGCGGACGCGTTCCAGGATGCGCGCGAAGCGTGTACTCTGGAAGACCAGACCGTCTGCGCTCGAGGTACCCGAACGGCTCGGCGCGACCGCAATTGCTAATACCTGCTCCGGAACCGACTGGAAGCCGGCGTCCGTATTCTGTAGCTGCACGAAACTCCGCAGCAACAAACCACCGCCAGTCAGAAGCAGGAAAGCCAAAGCCACTTCGACGATGACAAGAATGCCCTGAGTTCGTCGCCTGGCGATGCTCGTCGATCCCGTTCGCGTCCCTTGCTTCAGCGTGTTGCCCAGGTCTGAATTCGAGCTCCGGAACGCGGGGACAAGTCCGAACACAATCCCAGTCGCGATAGACAGCAGAAACGTGAAAGCGAGCACGCGGCCGTCGAGATGCACGTCTTCGATCCGGGGAAGGTGACCAGGATTCCGGGCGCGCAGCACGGAGATCGCGAACCAGGCGAGCGCGAGTCCCGCTGCACCGCCTGCGCTTCCCAAGAGCGCGCTCTCAGTCAGCAGTTGGCGCACGAGTCGTTTGCGCGTGGCGCCCAGGCTGAGGCGAACCGCCATTTCCCGCTCCCGCGCTCCTGAACGGACAAGCATCAGATTCGCCACATTCGAGATGGCGATCAGTAACACCAAAATCACGGCGCCAAACATGATCAGCAGCGGGGCGCGGGCCTTTCCGGTTAGAGCCTCTCGCAGCGGACGAACCGGCATCGACATGTCGTGATAATTCACGGGATTCGCGCGCTCAATCTGGCGTCCGATCGCATTCGTTTCCGCTTGCGCTTGTTGGAAAGTCATTCCCGGTTTCAGACGCGCGATGCCGATATAGGGGAACGGTCCGCGCCGCGTGGGAGGCCGCAGCTGAATATTGGTCCACAGCTCTTCATCGGCCGGGAAGTGGAACGTGGGCGGCATCACCCCGATCACGGTAGCTTGATTCCCGCTCAAATTAATGACGCGGCCAATTACTCCGGCATCGGCTCCGAAGTGATTACGCCAGAGAGCATCGCTCAGGACAACCTCTGGCTTAGCCGCGGCGTCACTTGCTTCGGAACCAAAGACTCGTCCCAACATGGGCGCAGCGCGCAACACCGAAAAGAAGTTCGCCGTAACCGCGGATCCCTTCACGTTCACCGGTTCACCCGCGCCGGTGAGATCGAAGCGCCAGCTATCGTTCGAGAAGATCGCCGGTTCTTCGAAAGCGTGGTTGCGCGTCCTCCAATCCAGGTAGTCGGCGATCGACATCGTCCCGTACTCCGCGTTTTGCGGCGAGAAGCGCACGTGCACGACGGCAATCCGATCCGCATCGGAATAGGGCAGCGGTCGAATCAAAACGCCATAGATCATGCTGAACATGGCCGAGTTCGCGCCGATACCCAACGCGAGAGTCAGAATCGCTGCGAGTGCAAAACCGGGGTTCCGCGTAAGCAGCCGGAAGCCGTAGCGCACGTCTCCCGCGAGCCGTTCCAGCGACGCCCAGCCCCAACTCTCGCGCGCTTCCTCTTGGATTAGCGCCGTGTTGCCGAAAGCGCGTTGCGCGGCAAAATGGGATTCCTCGGGCGACACTCCGGACTCCTGCTGCTCGGCAGCTTCCAAATCCAGATCCGACCTTAGTTCGCGCTGAAGATCTTTCTCCCTTTGTTCTCGTCGCCGCCAATACATGTCGCTTCTCCTTACGCCGGCATACAAACGCGCTGGTAGATATTCTACCGTACCTGCGCCGGATCTGGGAAGAGGTTCTACCCTCAAATAAAAAACTAATGTAAGAGTGTACTAGCTGATATAGTACACCTAGTGATCCCGTTTCGCGTCTCCTTCGAGCCGGGCCTCTCGCTCTACGAGCAGGTGGTGTACGCCGCCAAGAAGGCGCTGATCTCCGGTCAGATCCAGGCGGGCGAAAAGTTTCCTTCCGTCAGGGCGCTTAGCGAGGCGCTCAAAATCAATCCCAATACGGCCCATAAAGTCGTGAATCAACTGGTTGCCGAAGGACTGCTCGAAGTGTATCCGGGCGTGGGCACGGTGGCTGCACATCTACCCGCGTCGACGGCGCGCGAGCGTTCGCAACTACTGAAGCGTGAACTCGAGCAGCTAGTTGTCGAGGCAATGAAGCTTCGCATGAATCTGGACGATGTTGTCGCGGCGCTGGAGGATCACTGGCGCCGTCTGGCACCACACAAGGAGGCGAAATGAAACCTGTGATTTCGACGCAGGGCTTGAGCAGGAGCTTCGGCCGCTCCGAAGCGGTTCACGAAGTCAGCATGTCTGTTGAACCCGGCTCGATCTACGGTTTTCTCGGGCCGAATGGCGCCGGCAAAACCACTACCATCAACCTGCTCATGAATATCCTGGAACCCTCCTCCGGTGAGGCTGCCGTCCTTGGAGTCAACTCCCGAAAGCTGGGTCCGTCTGAGTTCGCCCGCATCGGCTACGTATCCGAGCATCAGGATCTACCGGCTTGGATGACGGTCGCGCGATTCCTGCGCTACTGCCGGGCTTTCTATCCAACCTGGGATGACGCTTTAGCCGATCATCTACTCCGGCGTTTCGATCTGCCCGCGACAACCAAGCTCCGTAGTCTCTCCCGCGGCATGCGCATGAAAGCGGCCTTGATCTCGGCCATTGCCTACCGGCCGGAATTGCTGGTGCTCGACGAGCCGTTCAGCGGACTCGATCCAGTAGTGCGCGACGAACTCGTCGAGTCGATTCTCGGCCTTGCCGCGGAAACGAACTGGACAGTTTTGGTGAGTTCGCACGATCTGGCGGAGATCGAAAGCGTGGCCAGCCACATCGGGTTCATCGATCAAGGCAGGCTGCGCTTGTCTGAGGATCTGCCGTCGCTGCAGGCTCGATTCCGTGAGGTGGAAGTTACCGGCCCTTGCGATCCGCCTCGATCCTGGCCAGTGGGCTGGATGAAGCCTGCCACTACGGGCGTTGTAACGCGCTTCATCGTAAGCCAGTACGTGGAGGAGACCACACCTCGCGAGATCCAGGCCCTCTTTCCAAGCTGCGTCCGATGGGAGGCGCGCCCTCTGTCGCTGCGGAACATCTTTGTCGCGCTCGCGGGAGATCACCAATGAAACAGATCGCGCATATTCTGCGGAAGGACGTCGAACACCTTTGGCCGGTGTGTGTACAAGTGTGGGTTTTAATCGGTCTACATGTGTTTTCTGTGACCCACCTGTTAGGAGGCGCGGTGTCGATAGCCGGAGGTCCGTGGGGCATATTGGCCTTGTTCGCGGGACTAAGCGGCCTCATGTTGCCGTTGGCACTTGCCGCGATGGCGGTCGTCGCAATCCAGCAAGAGCCGCTAACCACATCGACTTCTTTCTGGCTCACCCGGCCTTACTCCCGCGTCGCGCTGATTACAGAGAAGGTGTTGTTCGTGAGCCTGTTCGGCCTTCTGCCAATGATCATTCACGATGTTGTTGCAGTTTCCTGGTTCGGTCTTACAAGTACGGCGGCTGTCCCTGTCATAGTTTTTGAAACGCTTGAGTTGGGCGCCTTTCTGGCTTTCGTCGCATCAATTGCCGTTCTGACGAGTACCTTCGCGCGGTCCACCGCCGTCGCGTTCGGCGTCTTAGTTGTTTCCGGGCTATTGCTTGTCTTGGTAGCCCAAGACACAACCAAGTGGGGGCTACTCTCGGGTCTACCCGGTCTCTTCGCATTAACTGCCGTGACGGCCGGAGCCGTCGTGATAGTGACGCGCCAATACAGGACGCGAAGAACCATGACGAACGTTGCTATCGGCGCAGTTACCCTGGCCACCGCTTTATTGCTATCGGCGCTCTTTCCCTGGAACCTTGCATGGGCCCTGCACGACCGAATCGAGACACCCGTTTCCGGGCTAGAGCAGATACAGGTACTTGCGGAGTTCGCAGAACGGGCGCAGAGCTTCGGGACCAACCTACCTAAACGATCGATTGCCTACACCTTCGACGAGACTAACCTTCCGGAGGGAATTTCGCTGGAGATATTCCGGTCAGAGGGAGATCTGCGGATAGCTAGTGCGTCGCTTCCTCTCGGCTTGTTGACCGATCTTAATTTCGGACGCAACGGCTATCCCCTCGAATTCAAACGACACCGCAAACAGTTCGGATATACGGTCATACCGGATAGTGTCTTCGAGCGGAACGCCGACTCACCGGTAACCTTGTCAGGCAGTCTTTACTTGCAGGCCTATCGCGATCTGTCGCCGATTCGCATGCCACTTCCCCGGCAAGATGTATCCGTTTGGATTGGACGTGATAAATGCACGGTGCTCTCGTACACGGACAACCGGGCTGAACTGAATGTGCTGTTGAATTGCGACGAACTGGAACCGGCGTCGGGTCTCCAGTTCACCGCCTCCGTTGTAGACGAGAATGGGACGCCTTTCTGGAACAACAATGTTCGCTCCAGTGGAAATAGCAGCGGTCGCAGTTTGTTTCCGTCCATGCTTAGCCCGGTACACCGGATGTCTCTGGACTTTACATTCCAACGCGCTGGAGACATGGAATACCGATCGCCTCCGCCCGGCGCGACGTTGATTCTAACTCCGCGCGAACCTGCCGGATTACTGCGCCGTGATTTCCGAATTAGCAGTAACCGCCTTAGTCAAACGTTGTCGCAGTAAACCCATGATTCCTCGCCGATGTTACTTGTAGATGCCTACTTCATCCGCCGCCGCAAATGCGCCAGCAGATCCGAACGCGTGATCAACCCCAGGAACTTCTCGTCCTCGATCACCAGCGCAACCATGCCCCGGTCCAGAATCCGCACCACATCTTCCAGCGTCGCCGAAGCCGGTATCGTCTCCAGGCGACTGGTCATCGCGGTCCGCACCGGCCGCCGGAACCGGCTCTCATGTCCCTGCACCGCGAAGAGAACATCGGACTCATCCAGAATCCCCACGCATTGGCCCTCTTCAATCACTGGTACCTGCGAAACATCCGCCAGCCGCATTCGTTGGAACGCTGCTAACAGCGAGTCGTCCGGCGACACAGTGATCAGGCTTCCTTCTTCATAGCGCCGCGTCAGCAGATCGCGAATGTCGCCCGTCTGCGGCCGCTTGATGTAACCCTGATCGATCATCCAGTAGTCGCTGTACATCTTCGAGAAGTACTTATTGCCGGTGTCGCAGATGAACGTGACCACCCGCTTGGGCATCGTCTGCTCCTTACAGAACCGAATTGCCGCAGCGACCAGGCATCCGGATGACGATCCGCCCAGAATTCCGAAATTGCGCAGCAGCGACCGCGCCGTCTCGAAGCTTTCGGAATCGGAGATGGAATAAGCTTTTCGGACGCGCGAAAGATCGGCGATCTGCGGAATACAATTCTGCCCGATACCTTCAACCGCATACGAACTCTCCGGTCCAGGCATTCCCTCGCGGATGATGCCGGCGAGCGCCGAGCCTTCCGGATCAGCCAAAACCAGCTCGGTGCCATGGCTCACCCGCGCGAAGAACCGGCTCAATCCCGTCATCGTCCCGCCCGAGCCAACGCCACAGACCACCGCGTCAACGTCATGCCCGGTCTGCTCCCAGATCTCGGGTCCCGTCGTCTCCTCGTGCGCCAGTGGATTCGCCGGGTTACTAAACTGATTGACGTGATAGAAGCCGCCCTCGGCTGCGATCCTGGCCGCCATCTTCATGTAATGCGCAGCATGATCCGGCCCGACGTCAGAGCGCGTCAGCCGGATATCGCACCCGAACGCGCGTAAATGCGCAATCTTTTCCGACGACATTTTGTCGGGGATCACTAGAATCAGCTTGTATCCCTTCGCCGCGGCAACCAGCGCCAGGCCGAGCCCGGTATTTCCGGCCGTCGCCTCGACGATGGTGCCGCCCGGCGGCAGCGCGCCGGAACGTTCGGCCGCGCCAATCATGCTAATAGCGATGCGGTCTTTGATGGAGCCACCCGGATTCTGGTTTTCCAGCTTCACGAATAGGCGGCAGGGTCCGGTATCGACTCCGGCAAGTTCGACCAGCGGCGTATTACCGATCAGGTCTAAAACGGTTTGGGGGATCGCGGTAGCGAGCACGCCCTGAATCCTACCTCATGCGCCGGAACGTGCCGGAGGCCGTAAGCTGTAGGGATGCGATTTCGCCTCCTCATTCCGGTTTTGTTGAGTGCCGTTTTGCCGGCTCAGGCCCCGCCGTCTGAACCGGCGTGGGTTACGACGAGCAATCGAAATGCGCAAATCGTGCTGCAGGTTCTGGCGCGTTACGCACCCGAGAGTGCCGCATCGCTGGGCATTCGCGGCCTCGACGACAAGATCTCGATCCCGTCCGTGGATCGCCCGGCTTTGTTCCGCCGCGATCTGACCGAGGCGCTGAAAACGCTGCAGGCGAAAGCAGCCACGGAACAAGATCCGCTGGTGAAGCAGGACCTTGCGATCATGATCGAGGACACAGACCGCAACATCCGGGCATCGGCGGCCAACGAGAAGCTACTCCTTTCTTATGCCAACGTCGGACGCATGGTTTTCGGCGGTGTGCATGGGTTGCTGGACGATCAGATTGAGGAAGCGCGTCGTCCCGCGGCACTCGTGCGCTTGAAGCGATATGCGGGCATCGAGCAAGGCTACACGCCGACTACGGTATTAGCGGAAACCGTGTGGCGCGAGAGCGCGAAAGACCCAACGAAGCTAGGGCCCCCGAAGTCGGAAGTCGAGCAGGATCTCGCGCAGATCGATCAGTACACGACCGGCATCGGGCTGCTTCTTGAGAAGTACAAGATGACGGATTACCAGTCCGCTTACGCCAAGCTCCGCGACCAACTGACCGAGTATTCAGCCTTCGTGCGCAAAGAAGTTCTACCCAAAGCGCGCGAGGATTTCCGCCTCCCGCCGGAGCTTTATCAGATCCGCCTCGAGAATGCTGGGGTCGACTATACGCCCACTGAGCTCGTGCAACTTGCTCACACGGGCTTCAATGAAATTCAGGCGGAGATGCAGCCCCTGGCTGTGAAGGTCGCCAAAGAACATAACTTCCCGACCACCGATTATCGCGACGTGGTCCGCGCGTTGAAGAAAGATCAGTTGACCGCGGATTCCACTATGCCGGTCTACCACAAAACGTTGAGCGACATCGAGGCGATCATCAAGCGCGAACATCTGGTGACGCTTCCCGATCGCCCCGCGATCGTGCGCATCGCCAGCGCCGCGGAAACGGCCGAGCAGCCCGCGCCGCACATGCGTCCGCCGCCTCTCATGAATAACCACGGAGAACGCGGCCAGTTCGTGCTGCCCGGCGGAACCACCGGCGCAAACGGGAAGCAACTGAAGTACGACGACTTCACTTTCGCGGCGGGCGCCTGGACACTGACCGCCCACGAAGCGCGTCCCGGTCACGAGCTGCAATTCGACACGATGGTGGAGCGCGGCGTTTCCGAAGCCCGCGCTATCTTCGCGTTCAACAGCACCAACGCCGAAGGCTGGGGTCTTTATTCCGAGTGGATGATGTACCCGTATATGCCCGACGATGCGAAGCTGATCTCGCTCCAACTGCGCCTGCTGCGTGCGGCCCGCGCGTTTCTCGATCCGGAACTGCAGATGGGGAAAGTAACGCCCGCCCAAGCGATGCAGATCCTGCAAAATGACGTCGTGCTGTCGGAAGCGTTTGCCACGGAGGAAGTTGACCGCTTCACTTTCCGTTCGCCCGGACAGGCGGTCTCCTATTACGACGGCTATCTCCGGATGAGGCAGCTACGCGCGGATACCGAGAAGGCGATGGGCAACAAGTTCAACGTCCAGCGCTTTCACGATTTCATCCTTGATCAGGGATTGTTACCGCCCTCGCTGTTGCGCAAAGCCGTAATGGAAGAGTTCGTCCCGAAGGGCTAGGCCTTGAACGGCCGCTCGCCCCACTTGCCTTCGAACACGAACTCTGAAATCGGCTTGCGGGTGCGCTCGCCTAGCTCGCGGCCCTTCAAGGGTTCCTCTAAAGTCTCCGGATCGCCCGGATAACCGATCGCGAGCATCGCCACGGGCTCATATCCGTCCGGAATCGCGAAAACCTCTTTCGCTTTGGCCTTATCGAAACCCGCCATCTGATGGACGAAAACGCCGTCGCGCAGGCCCTCGATTGTAAGACTGGCACTGGCCGCGCCCACATCGTGCATCGCGACACCATTCGGCGAATTGTTGTGGCTGAAGGTAGTCTTCATTATCGAAAGCGCAAGCACCGGCGCCTTTCGGGCCCAGGCATTCAAGGGCACAAGAACGCTCGCCAGCCGCTCAAACTGCTCGGGGTCGTCCTCCCGGACGCCGACCAGGTAGGTCCAGGGCTGCTCGTTGTAGCTCGACGCGGCCCACCGCGCGGCTTCGAACATTCGGAGCAGCACATCATGAGGAACCGGCCGGTCGGCGAACGCCCGCGGGCTCCAACGGCGGACAAGAAGCTCGTGAATCGGATGACTGATAGCGGCTGGTTTTTCCATGATCGATTGGCTAATGAATCGGATGCGATGGTATTTGGGATCGTCGCATCAAGAAATATCAAAAATTGAAAATTTCGATTGGACGGTGGCACCTAATCACCGTAGAATCGTTAGATCATGTCTGCCCGCGTCGTTAGTGCGCCCTCCGAGTTCGTAGGGAATCAGGTAGCGCTTTTACATCGAATCAGCAGCTTAGTGAGTTCCGGTGTGGAACTGGAGGCAATGCTCCGCGAGCTTGTCGACTTGATACTAACGGTGACCGATGCCGATGCGTGCCTCGTCTATCTGCTCGATCCGCAGAGTGGCGAGATGGTGCTTCGGGCATCGAATTTGCCGCACGCCGAAGAGATCGGCCGCTTACGCCTGAAGATGGGCGAAGGTATCACCGGCTGGGTAGCGCAGCATCAGTCCGTCGTGGCGTTGGGCAAGAACGCGTCCTCGGATGCACGGTTCAAATCGTTTGCGGGTTTGCCCGAAGACACATTCGAAGCCTTCTTGTCGGTTCCCCTTGTCGCGGGCGGCGAAGTGACTGGCGTCATCAACGTCCACCACAAAGCCCCGCATCCCCACACCAGCGATGAAGCGACGCTGGTCACTTTCATCGGCGAGCAGATGGGTGGAGCGCTGGATAAAGCCCGTCTCGCGGAACATTCCCAGAATGCGGTGCGACGGATGGAAACGCTTGCGGCAGTCGCGCAGACGATCAGCACGGAGAGTTACCTCGACCGGATTTTGCAAGCGATTTCCGAGATGGTCGCCGAAACACTGGACGCCGCGATCTGCTCGGTGATGCTGGTGAACGAAGAGAAGCGCGAGCTGACCATCAGCGCCGCCCGCTGCTCCTCGCCCGATTACCTGCACCGCATGCCGCTGAAGATGGAGGATTCTCTGATCGCGCGCGTGGTGAAAGACGGCAAACCGGCGGTGATTTCGGATATCCGCGACGATAAGCAGTATCGCTATCCGGAGCTGGCTCGCAAAACCGGCCTGGTATCGCTTCTTTCGGTTCCGCTGCTGTCGCGTGAGCGCGTGACGGGAACCATCAATATCTACACGCAGGAGCGCCGCAACTTCACCGAAGAGGAGATCGGCTTCGTGAAGGTGGTAGCGAGTCAGGCAGCTACCGCGATCGACAACACGCGGCTGCTCGCCGAAACGCTGGAGATCAAGCGGCAATTGGAAACGCGCAAAGTTGTAGAGCGTGCCAAAGGCATCCTGCAGCACAAGCACCGCCTGACGGAAGAAGAGGCGTATCTACGGCTGCGTAATGAGAGCCGGCGTTTGCGCCGTCCCATGCGCGATCTCGCGGAAGCGGTGATTATGGCAGACGAGTTGAATCGCAAGGAAGGCGATGTCACGGCGCCCGGCCTGCCGCGCGAGTATTCAGAAGAGCTGATGTAAGGGCAGCGGTCTTTAAACGCGCTCAGCTTTAAACGTGCTCAACCGGGCGCCGCAGTTATCCGCGTTTGATGGCGGCGATCGTTTCGCGAACTCGTCTAATGCACCCAAGGCTCGCGCTTCGAGTCCTGCTTGCGCATATAGACCTGAAACTTACGCCTCGCCCGCTGCAGCTTCCACTGCTCGTAGCGCCGCCCTAGATCGAGCGCGGGCATCCGGGTATTCGGCAGCTTCATGTAGACGAATCCGACCAGCAATCCGCCCAGGTGCGCTACGTTACTCACGCCGCTATTCCCGCCCGAAACGCTGAAGTAGAGCGCCAGAGCACCCATGATGATCACCAGGTATTTGGCCTTGATTGGAAAGATGATCAGTAGAACCGTCGTATCTGGAAACAGGAGGCCGAAGGCGAGCAGCAGTCCGTAAATCGCGCCGCTCGCGCCGATCGTCGAGATCGCACCTTGTCCGAACAGCAGCGCAATGATGACCACGCACACGCCGGCTCCGATCCCGCAGACGAAATAGAACTTGAGGAACTCGCGCGTTCCCCAGGTGCGTTCGATCTCGGAACCGAACATCCACAGCGCCAGCATGTTGAACAGAATGTGCATCGGGCTGGCGACGCTGTGCAGGAACATGTAGGTCACGAGCTGCCAGATTTCGAAGCGTCGGACCACGTCGAGCGGTGTCAGCCGGAACGGGGAAAAGATGCCGTCGTAGCCGGATAGGGCGCAGATCAGATCGAGCACCCAAATGCCGATGTTGGCAATCAACAACCACTTGACGCCGGGAGTCACGGAGGGAAGTAGCAGACTCCCGCGATAGCGGCTGCGCGTGTTGATGGGCATTGGGCTAACCTAGCGTCAGAATATCAGACGAGTTATTGGTCGGCCGGAACAGCGGCCTCTTCGCGAGCTCGCGCGATGCGAAGCAACTTCACGCCGACCACGCCGGTTCCGATGGTCAGCGTCATCCACACCTGCCAGTGGGAAAGCAAGCCTTCGGTGATGGCGAATTCGCCGGTCCAGCCGAGATCGGAGGTGAGCCGCCAGGCCGCCAACGTCAGGCATGTCACGGCAGCGAGCGTGAGCACACCGCCCGCCATCATTGCCGCGGGAGCAACCACGCGCGCGCCTCCGGCCCCGATCATTTTCGCGGTTGAGACGCGTTCCGGAAACCGTATTTTCACCACCATAAAACCGAACTCAGCGAGACCCTTCTTTGTTCTTCAATGTACCAGTGTTTGAGGTGCTGTAGACTCTCTGCAAATGCGAAAAATTCGAACAGCAGTATTTGGAACCGGTTTCATGGGTAAGGTACACACGGAGGGCATACGGCGACTCGGCAATGTCGAGGTCGTGGCGATTGCCGCCTCCAGCGACGAGAAGGCGCGTCAGTTTGCCGATCAGGTGGGCGTTGAGCGCGCGACGGGGGATTACCGCACGCTCCTCGAGGACAAGTCGATCGACGCGGTGCACGTCTGCACCCCGAACGGGCTGCATTTCCCGATGTCGAAGGATGCTCTGAACGCGGGCAAGCATGTGCTGTGCGAGAAGCCGCTCGCCATCTCGGTGGACGAAGGGCAGCAGCTTGTGGCGCTCGCGAAGAAGACGGGTCTCGCGAACTGCACGTTCCAGAATCTGCGGTTCTATCCGTTGGTCCAGCAGATCCGGCGCATGCGGGAGAACGGCGACTTTGGCGAGATCTACGCGGTCCAAGGGACCTATTCGCAGGACTGGCTGCTCTACGATACGGACTGGAACTGGCGGATCGAGGCCGGGGCGAACGGCAGGTCGCGCACTTTCGCGGATATCGGGACGCACTGGTGCGACATGATCGAGCACACCACCGGGTTGCGGATCACCGAGGTGTGTGCGGACCTGCAGACCTTTCACAAGACGCGGAAGAAGCCGAAGGGATCGATTGAGACGTTCACCGGGAAGACACTGAGTCCATCGGATTATCAGGAAGTTCCGGTAGAGACGGAGGACTTCGCGGCGGTGCTGCTGCGGCTGGGCGATTTGGCTCGTGGCGCGTTCACCGTTAGCCAGATTTCGGCAGGACGGAAGAACCGGCTCTCGATCGAGATCTATGGCACGAAGGGTTCGGCTGCGTGGGACCAGGAGAAGCCGGATGAGTTGTGGCTCGGGCAGCGCAACGAGCCCAATCGCAGCATCATCAAGGACGCGTCGTTAATGGCTGAGGCCGCGCGGTCCTATGCGGATCTGCCGGGCGGGCACAGCGAAGGCTATGACGACACCTTCAAGCAGGTATTCCGGCGGTTTTATGCAACGGTGGCCGATAGAAATGCTCCGGTGGAGTATCCGCAGTTTGTGGACGGGCTGAGGCAGCTTGTGATTCTGGACAAGGTGCTGGAGAGTTCGGCGAAGCATGGCTGGGTCACGGTATAGACTCGCCAGTGACAGCTTGTAGGCGTTTTTGGTAAAATGGTGAGTCGGTAAAAGAAACTATGTCTATCCCCAACGTCAAGCGGTTCCGCATCACCAGCCCGGACGGCACATCCACTGCGACTCTGATGGCGGTGCTTCCTCGCAACGCTGATGTGGATGCCTATCTCGTAGACGCTGCCGCGCGCTACGACTGGAAAGCTCACAAAGAAGCGCAGGCGGCGCAGCACAAGGTCCGCGTCGGTCAGCAGAAGCAGAAGAAAGCCAAATAAGCCGGCTCTCTATTTCGTTCCGGTTTTCAGACGGGCAGCCACGTTCGCGTGCTGCCCGTTTTCCGTTTTCTCGATCACTTCAAACAGGAACTCCGTGGCGCGATCGTTCGCCAGCACGGGTTGGTCCGTGGTGAACACATGCCCGGCGTTGGGCACAATGAACGTGCGGCAATCAGGCAGACGTTTCGCCAGAATGCGCGTGTTCTCCACCGGAATCAGCCGGTCCCTGTCTCCATGCAGCAGCAGCACGGGGTGGTAGATGCGTTCCAGCCGCCCAAACGAACTCCACACCAGCGTTCCCAATAGCTGACTGTAATAGCCCTTTGCTGATGGGAAATTCCTGAGGCGAACGGCCAGATCTTCTTCGATCCGCTCGGCCGGAGTTGTTGGCGCATACAAGATCGGAACCAGCAGCCGGATTTTCTCTTCCGCGGTCATGCGATGGTAATTACGCATGTCGGGCATCGTGCGCAAGTTCGGGCGCACTGCTCGTAATCCCCCACACCAGGTGCAGCCCAGTACGAGCGAGCGGACGCGCTCCGGGAACATCAGCGCGAGTTCCTGCGCGATCATGCCGCCCATGGATGCTCCCACGATGTGCGCGCTCGAAACGCCCGCTGCATCCATGACTGCCGCCGCATCGCGCGCCATCATCGGGATGGAGTACGGACCGCGTGGTACATCGCTTCGCCCAACACCGCGATTATCGAATAGGATGACGCGGAAATTCTCTGGCGAGCGCGGGCGCTGTCCGATGCCACATGTCGAGCGGGAAGCTGAGACCCATGATGGCGAGCACCGGTTCGCCCTCGCCGGTCTCCTCCCACCAGATTTTCGTGCCGTTGCTGATCGTGTAAGGCATCTGCTTAGACTGCCGCGCGAATTTGCTTTGCGCGCGACGCGACGTATCCCTGAAGATATCGACGGAACTCGCTTAGCAATTCGTTCCGAACTTCCGGCTTGCCGGTAAGTTTTTTGGTATTGATTTCTGCTACAGGAAGCAGATCGCGCGTCGACGAAGTGATGAACACGTCATCGGCCGACTCCAAGTCCTCGGGCCGTAGACGGCGCTCGGTGACCCGGATCCCGGGTACACGGATCTCCTCCAGCAGGATTTCGCGCGTGATGCCAGGCAAGCAACCGGCTTCCACTGGTGCGGTCCAAACCTCACCGCCTTGCACTGCGAAGACGTTGGCCGACGTGCATTCCGTGATTTCGCCGTGCTGGTTCAGAAGGATGCATTCGTCGAACCCGGCATCGTGCGCGCGTTCATACCAGCGCAGATTCTGCGCCCAGGAATTCACTTTGGCGTGGGCGAAATCAGACCCGGCGAATCGGCCGTTCGGCTGATAGGTGAGGCGCACGCTCTCGCCCCACTTATTGCGATTGGCGGTCAGCGCGACGACGTCGGTATCATGTCCGGTCGGAGGCCCTTCCCACATGCCGCCCGCGTTGCGAATGAACACGACCCGGAGCGTCGAATCGTAAGCGTGATTGGCTTCGATTAGCTCTTCCAGGTCGCGCTTGACGTTCTCTGAATCAGGCAGAGCGATGTTTAGCAGGGCCGCGTCGCGAGTAAGCCGCGCCCAGTGACGCTCCCATGCGAACAGCACACCCTCGGAAACGCACAGCGTGCTGAAAATTCCCCAGCCGGCAAGCAGCCCGAGTTGTCCAGGGCTCAGTATTCCTTCGCCAACTTCGCGGATTTGGCCGTTGTGCGTTACGAACCGGTGAACCATCGATCGATTATGGCAGCAGGTGTATGACCAACTCCAGTGGTATCTGGTACAAATTCCTCTGTCAGGCGAACTAGGTGCTTCAGCGCTACTTGCGGACCAGGATTGCCGAGAGCGAGGCAAAAGTATCCGTGTTGATCGTGTCCCCGCTGGTGCTGAACCATTCGGCCTCAACATTTTGCCCGGCGGAACCGAGGGGAACCTCTAACACGATACTCAAAGGCTTTTTGCCGGATGTAGTGATCCCGCCGGTGTCACACCCGATTTGACCCTCAGCGTACACGACGCCTTCAGGAGCGAAAGGCGCGACAACCTGAGCCAAACCTGACATAGGACCGGTCTGACCACTTATCCTCGTCAGGTACAAATTAGGCATGTTCAGAGTGACGATTGCCGCGTTGTAAGCGGCGCTCGTCGCCGGCAGGTTGATGTTGAGTCCCGAGATGGGTATCGGGCCCGTAAGTCCGCTCTGGGAAAGTGCGACTCTGGTTTCAACATAGAAAGATTTGGCTGCGGCTCCGAATCCGGGGGAGGCCGCCGCGACCGTGATCAACCCTATTAGCGTCAGCCGGGTGCTGATGTGTCTCATCAACTTGTCCTCGCAATCGTAAGTACGACGAGCACGATTGTACTAAATTCACGAAAGCGCCTATCTACATCATGTGAACGCGCCGCGACGCCGTCCGCGAGGGCCACACGAACGTCACGATCGACGAAGCAGGCAGGGTATAGCTGAACGTTTGTCCCTGCCAGTTCACCTGAAACGTGCTCGCCGCGGCCGCCCCATTCAGCACCAGCAGTGCAATCGAATGATCCGGGTTCAGAAACGCCACATCCTCGATCGCCCCGGGGCCGAAGGTGTTGGAAGAGATGCGCTTCGCTCCCGGCATCACATACTTCGCCAGGTGCGCAAGCACGTAGTACTCGACATTCGGCGTGATGGTCGACCCGTTGATCGTAACCACGCCGCGGCAGTTCGTGCAGCCGCCGTTTTGCGGCCCCGAGTTCTGGTTAAGAACTAAGTTCCATAGCAGTACGCTGCGTGCCCAGTTACGCGTCGCGCCGACTAATAGGTTCGACGTGTTCCACACCAGGTCGCCGCTGAAGCTAGATCCGACCGAGCCCGAGCACTCGGTGAACCAGATCCCCTTATTCGGGTATGCCGCTTCAACTGTACTCTGGCTGGCGACGGCACCCGCGTAACAATGGAATGCAGTGCCTATCAAATAGGGCCCGGCGCTGCCCGCGAGTAAGGTTGTTGGATAGGTCGTATCGTTCCAGTTATGTTCGTACCCAACGATGGCGGTATTGATTCCCGAACCTGCAAAAGCGGGCGCAAGATAGTTAGCAACGAAGCTCGCCTCGTCCGCAGCGCTCAATAACGCGGTCGGATAACTAGTGTTACTGTTCTCCGGCTCGTTCTGGGGAGCAACCGCATAGATAGGGATGCCCGCCGCGTTATACGCCTGAACGAACTTAACGAAGTAAGTGGCCAGCGGGCCGAACATCGCGTTATTGACGCTGCCGCCGTTCATGGTGCCGGTGGTCTTCATCCACGCTGGCGGGCTCCACGGTTCCGCGATGATCTTCAGCGCCGGATTAGTCGCCAGCGCCTGCTTGAGTAACGGAATCAAGTAAGCCTGATCGTGCGCGACCGAGAAGTTGGTAAGCTGCGGATCGGTTTGACCGGCGGGCATGTCGTCATAGCTATAGTTGCCGGACTGGGAAAAGTCCGACGCGCCCATCGGCTGCCGCAAGAAGCTTAATCCAATCCCCGCGTGCGGATCGAATAGCTGCTGCATGAATGCGGTCTGCTGCGCGGCGCTGAGTTGATTGGCGATCAGCCATGCGGACGAGTCGGTGAGCGCCGCGCCGAAACCATCCATGGTCTGGTAGGTTGTGGTGGCGTCTACGGTGATGGCGTTCGCGGCCTGACCGGCTGAGAACGTAAGCGCGGGCTGCGACTGCAGCAATTTCGACTGATCGCCGTCAGTCTCAACTACGGTTACCTGCTGCGCAGTCAGCAGCGTCATGGCGCTAGCGACAAGGCCGGCACAGAGCGAGAGCATCGCACTAACACTATATCGGGAACGCGGGGCGCAGCGCAGTGGCAGGTTACTTCGCGGAACTCGAAAGGTTTGCACTAGCATGGACGCGCCGGTAGCGTTCTCGCAACTCGCGGCGATAGGTTTCCGCGCCTTCTCCTCGATCGTGCGCTTCGCTGCGAATTGATTCTTCCGCGGCGATCAGGCCTGGCCACGGCTCGCCGCCGATCGCGTCAAGAAACTGGCGATCGTAATCGAACCCGAACAGCGCCACCGAAGGGACGGCAGCCGAGTATCCGGAGTGCAGTCCAAATTGCTCAAAGGGAAAACTCGCCGCCCAGTCGGTATGAAATCCGATCCGCATATTCTCCGGATTCACCGAGACTTGCGCGTGCGTTACACAGTTTGCCTCGGGGATGTCATAGCGCCCGCGAAGGTAGTCCGTCAGCAGCCGCCCCGAACGGATTTGCGCCGCTTCCACTGCCTTTCCGGTCTGCGTTTCGAATGCGACACCGATAAAGCTTTCGTTTAAGCCGTCGTAGATACGGTCGCGGTCGGCCCAGATGGAATGGCCTGCATGGAACGCAACTTCATTCTCCGGCACAATTCGAAATACCTGGCCGAAGCGGTCAATCACGAAGTTGTAGAGCATGCCTGTGCGCACATGATGGATTAAATCTTCGCGCGTACGCATCAGTCCGTGCGCTTCCGCCGGATCGATTGGGTAGTAGCAAGCTTTCCGTCGTATGAAAAACGATCCCGGCAGGAGTGCCGAACGCCTCGGCCGATCTCTCCATCTGCAACCGCGAAAAGGTGTGATACGAGCGCGGCCGGGACGTCGTCTCGAATTCGTTTCGGATTTCGAGGCCGTTCGAATAGACCGTGGATCCGGGGCGTTGCTCGACCTCCCAGACGGCGGGGGGCGCGACGGCCACAGTCTTCGCCAGTTTTACCGGGAGGGCATTATAGACGGGCGCGACAACGCTTGGAACCGCCCGTGCGTGGACGGCAAAAATCGCGATCATCAGGAACGCCGCAAACGCGCTGCCCACAATCATTCGTGCGGACCGCGATTGACTCCGTTGCTTTTGGTTTAACTCGCGAACCCGCCGCAACTTCAAGACCCCGTCCGGAACCCACGCCGCGCCCGCGTTTACTGGAGACAAAGTCACTGGTAGCTTTCGCGGAGGTCGTGGCCGCACGGGAGTATTCCTCTCGGACCCGGGTGCAGGTACGATGAAATTTCATGGTGACTCGTGAGCAGGCCCTGGCAATCCTTGAGGAGTTCGTGCAGTCCACGTCTTTACGCCGCCATGCGCTGCAGGTGGAAGCGTGCGTCGCGGCCTACGCGGACAAATTCGGCGAGGATCGCGAGAAGTGGTCGGTAACGGCGCTGCTGCACGATTTCGACTACGAAATACATCCCACGCTCGATAAGCACCCCATGCACGGCGAGCCGATTCTGGAGAGCCGCGGCGTTCCGGGGGATGTGCGCCGCGCCATCCTTTCGCACGCGGATTATTCCGGTGTACCCCGCGAATCGAAGCTCGAAAAGGTATTGTTTGCCTGCGATGAACTTTCGGGATTCATCTCGGCCACCGCGCTGGTCAAGCCGACGCGCAGCGTTGCCGATGTCGATCCGGCGAGCGTCAAAAAGAAGATGAAGGACAAAGCCTTCGCGCGCGCCGTCAACCGCGACGACATCGTCAACGGAGCCGCTGAACTCGGCGTTCCTCTCGACGAACATATCGAATTCTGCATCAACGCGATGCGAGCGCGGGCCGCGGAAATCGGACTCGCGGGCACTGTATGACGCCGCGCCCCGCAGCTCCCAACCACGTCTCGGATGCCTCCGGTTTTTCCGGTTGGGCGGAGGGGGTGTTCGCGCCGAAAAACGAACCGGAGCTGCTCGACGTGATTGCCCAGGCGGATTCGCGGCGCATCCCGCTGACCATCCTCGGCGCGGGTAGCGGGTTGACCGGTGCGCGCGTCGCCACCGGGGGCTGGGTTGTCTCTCTCGAACACTTCAACCGGCTTGAGATTCTCCCGGGCCGGGCGTACGCGGGTGCTGCGATCACTCTTGAAGCACTGAATCGTGCCGCGAATCCCACCGGTCAGTTCTATGCGCCCGATCCTACAGAGAACACGGCGTCGGTCGGCGGCACGATTTCAACGAACGCCAGCGGCTCGCGCAGTTTCCGCTTCGGCAGCACCCGGCGTCATGTTCTTGCTCTGCGCGTGGCGATGATGGATGGCGCCGTCCACGAGTTCCGGCGCGGCGATGCGGTCGACTTCGATATCCCGGCGATTCCCATGCCCGATACCAGGAAATGCACAGCCGGTTATCCGCTGCGTCCCGGGATGGATTGGATTGACCTGTTCTGCGGCGCGGAAGGCACTCTCGGGGTCATCCTCGAGGCCGAACTTCAGTTGCTGCCGCTTCCGCGCGACCTGTTTTCCGCGGTCATTTTCTTCCCCAGCGACGAGTTCGCTCTCGATGCGATCGATTCCTGGCGGCCGCTAACTGAAGTTCGCATGATCGAGTACTTCGACCGCAATTCGCTCGACCTGATGCGACCGCGCTATTCCGAAATCCCGGTTGCCGCCCGCGCCGCCCTCCTGCTCGAAGCGGAAGGCGACGATATCGACGAATGGCAGAAGCGTCTGGAGGCCGCCTCAGCCCTGATTGATGGCTCCTGGTTCGCTGTAAGTGCTTCCGACCGGGAGCGTTTCCGCAAGTTCCGTCACGGCCTGCCTGAGCTGGTGAACGCGACAATGGCCAGCCGCGGCTTCATGAAGATGGGGACTGATTACGCGGTTCCCATCGAGCGCAACCGCGACATGCTGCTTTACTACCGCGAACGTCTGGAAGCTGTTCTTCCCGGGCATTACGTGATTTACGGTCACATCGGCGACGCCCACGTCCACGTCAATATGCTCCCGGCGAGCGACGCTGAGTTGCGCGAAGCTGAGAATTTCATGACCGAGTTCGCCTCGCAAGCAGTCAAATTCGGCGGCACGGTTTCAGCCGAACACGGGTTAGGGAAGCGCAAAGCGTACTTCTTACAGCTTCAGTACAGGCCGGAAGCGATCGCTGCCATGATTGCCGTAAAGCGTAAGTTGGACCCGCATTGGATACTTGGGCGCGGCACTCTACTACCGGTACCGGACGACGTGGAACTTAGCCGCTGATATACTCCGGATAATGAAAGTCGCCATCCTTTGCGGCGGGCAAGGTACACGGCTCCGCGAGGAAACCGAGTTTCGTCCAAAACCGTTGGTTGAGATAGGCGGCCGCCCTATCTTATGGCACATTATGAAGCTCTATGCCCACTATGGCTTCCACGACTTTGTACTGTGTCTTGGTTACAAGGGCAACATGATAAAGCAATACTTCCTGAACTATGAGGCTATGAATAACGATTTCACCATTTGCCTTGGCCGAGGCTCGAGTATTGACTATACCGATAACCATCCGGAACAGGACTTCCGCGTTACTCTCGCCGATACCGGACAGGAAACCATGACAGGTGGCCGGGTCCTACGTGCGGCGCGCTACTTAGAAGATGAAACGTTCATGGTGACTTATGGCGACGGGGTCAGCGATGTCGATATCTGTAAGTTGCTTGCGTTCCATCAAAGCCACGGGAAGCTGGCAACGGTAACGACGTTTCGTCCGATCTCACGCTTCGGTATTCTCGACATCCAATCAAACCGGGTGTGCAGTTTCAACGAGAAACCAAAAGCCGACGCGTGGGCAAGCGCCGGTTACTTCGTCTTCAATCGCCGCGTTTTCGATTACCTGGATGGCGACAACTGCACTCTGGAACGTGCCCCTCTGGAGCGGCTCGCCGCCGAGGGGCAACTAATGGCGTATCATCACGAGGGTTTCTTTTACGCCATGGATACTTTCCGCGAATATCAGGCGCTGAACGATCTTTGGGAATCAGGCGACGCGCCCTGGAAGGTTTGGGAATCGTGAGCGAGTTTTGGCGCGACCGGACCGTTCTGGTGACCGGGGCTACCGGGTTACTCGGTAATTGGCTCGTTCGCGCATTGATCGACCAGGAAGCTGATGTTACTTGCGTGGTCCGCGACTGGGTGCCGCAAAGCGAGTTGATTCGCACCACGTTGCTTGACCGGCTCAAAGTTGTTAGAGGAGACGTTTGCGATTATTCTTTGATGAACCGTGCGATCGCTGAAGGTGAGATACAAACGGTTTTCCACTTAGCCGCGCAAACCGTTGTCGGAGTCGCTAACCGCAACCCGATCTCGACGTTCCAATCCAATATCACGGGAACGTGGACTGTACTTGAAGCTTGTCGTAACAATTCGACAGTTGATTCCGTGGTGCTTGCTTCCTCAGACAAAGCATACGGCCGGAGTTCGGATCAGGCCTACACGGAAGACAGCCCTCTCGAAGGCCGCCATCCCTACGACGTGAGTAAGTCGTGCGCCGATCTGATTGCTCAGACTTACGGCCACACCTACAGTTTGCCGGTAGCTATCGCGCGCTGCGGCAATCTGTTCGGCGGCGGTGATCTGAACTGGAATCGCATCGTCCCTGGAACGATTCGATCCATTCTGCGCGGCGTCCGCCCAGTCATCCGATCTGATGGGAACTCGATCCGGGATTACTTCTATGTTGAGGATGGCGCGGCCGCTTACTTACTGCTTGCCGAGGCCGTTCAGAAGGACGAATCCCTGCGCGGCCAGGCATTCAACTTCTCTAGCGAACGTCCGATCTCTGTTCGTGATCTGGTCAACCGCATAGCGGGTCTGATGAACTACCCGGAGTCGCCTGAAATTCGCAATGACGCGCCGAACGAGATAGCGCGGCAGTTCCTTAGCACCGAGCGCGCGCGCGACATACTTGGATGGCAGCCCGCCTTTGCGTTTGACGACGCGCTGCAGTTAACGATCGATTGGTACCGCGAGCTTTTCTGGAGTTCCACCGATGAGTTCTCCGGCCGAGAGCTTGAGACAGTCGATTCTCAAGCTGGTCTCTGAATATCACGACGTCGCTTTTCCCGACGTGCCATTTGTTCCGGGAGAGACTCCGGTGCCCGTGGCTGGTCGTGTGTTCGACAGCGCGGACATTGCGGCATTAGTCGGATCCTCGCTCGACTTCTGGCTTACGACAGGACCGTTCGCCAGCCGTTTCGAGAAGCAACTCGCGCAGTTCTTCGGGATCCGCGCCGCCACGCTGGTTAACTCGGGTTCTTCCGCCAATCTCCTGGCTGTAAGTGCCCTGACATCACCGAAGTTAGGTGAGCGACGGCTGCAGCCCGGTGACGAAGTGATCGCCGTTGCTGCCGGTTTTCCGACTACGGTCAACCCGATTATCCAGAACGGATTGGTTCCCGTCTTCGTCGATGTACAGATTCCGACCTATAACATCGACGTGTCCCTTCTGGAACAAGCGCGATCGACCCGCACCAGGGCGGTGATGTTGGCGCACACCTTAGGAAACCCGTTCGATTTAGCTAGCGTGACGGAGTTCGCTCGAAAGCACGATCTCTGGTTGATCGAAGATTGCTGCGACGCGGCAGGAGCGGCTTACAACGGACAGAGTGTTGGAACGTTCGGCGACTTAGCGACGCTGAGCTTCTATCCCGCGCATCACATCACGACGGGCGAAGGCGGTTGTGTGCTAAGTTCCAAGCCGTTGTTGACCACGTTAGTCGAATCGTTTCGTGACTGGGGACGCGACTGCTGGTGCGAACCGGGTAAAGCGAACACGTGCGGCAAACGCTTCGAGTGGCAACTCGGCGATTTACCGATCGGCTACGACCATAAGTACACGTATTCGCACATCGGATACAACCTGAAGATGACCGACATGCAGGCGGCCGTCGGTAGCTCACAGATACTGAAGTTACCTGGTTTCATCGCTCGAAGCGCCGAGCCAATTTCAAGCGTCTTCATCAGGCGCTAAGTGACCTCGATGCTGTATTCATCCTCCCCGAAGCGACGAAGAACTCAGATCCGAGCTGGTTCGGATTCCCGCTCGCGGTTCGTACCGACGCGCCGTTCACGCGCAATCAAGCAGTCGCGTTTTTGGAAGAACACAAGATTGCAACCCGCCTCTTATTCGGTGGCAACTTACTGCGCCAGCCCGCCTATCGCGACATCGCGCACCGCGTTGCTTCCCCGCTGACCAATACCGACTTTGTGATGAACCAGGTCTTCTGGGTCGGCGTCTATCCCGGGGCTAAGTAACGAAATGTTGGACTACATGGCGGATATCTTCCACAAACTGGTGAAAGCGTTCTGAACCGGCTAGCCCGCGATCTCGACGAAATCCTCGAACGTGTTCCCCAGCGCGTGTGGGAAGCGCTACGCAACGAACAGATACTAATCACAGGCGGAACGGGGTTTGTCGGAACCTGGCTGGTGGAGAGTCTGGCATGGGCCAACGAGCACCTCGGACTCAACGCTCAAGTGTCAATACTAACCAGGTCACTTCCGTCCTTCCCCAAGACGGCCTGTCGCTACATCATCCACGCCGCCCCGGACGCGTCGCTGACCCGCCGGGTGCTTGAGTTTTCTGAGCGGAGCGGCACCGAACGCATCCTCTACACCAGTTCCGGTGCAGTTTACAACCATCAAACGGAGTACGCGCAACTGAAGCGAGCCAGCGAATCGCTACTCGCGGACAAAGCAGTCATCGCAAGACTCTTTGCGTTCATTGGTCCTTACTTGAAGTTAGACGCGAACTTCGCCGCGGGGAACTTCATTCGCGACGCGCTGAAAGGCGGCCCGATAACAGTCCAAGGCGATGGAACCGCCATCCGCACCTACCTTTATGCCGGAGATCTAGCTGCGTGGCTATGGACGCTATTAGTTGAAGGCGAAGGCACGTACGACGTAGGTGGCGACATACCGATAACCATCGCGGGAGTTAGCCTATAAAGCCGCGAACCTAACAACCCCCGCGTCCGAAGTACAGATCCTAGGCCAATCAAGCCAACCCGATGTCTATGTCCCAGATACTCAACGCGCCCGAACAGAACTCAACCTACAATCCTGGACCTCGATAGACGAATCCCTCCGCCGCACTTACAACTGGCATCGCGGACTATGATTCTTCGAACAGATGCATATTCTCGTAAATCTCTTCGCGCGACAAAAACGGCGCCATATCTTCTAGAGGGCGCGATTCGAATGTTCCATCTGGTCGTCGAAAGGCCGTAGCTTTCGGCTCGATCGCCTGCTCCGGAGCAACCCCAACCTCACACAATCCCGGCCCATCCTCACCCAAGAACTTAGCCAGAGCAAGCTCCAGTGCATCGTGGTCCGCGATCAAGTGATAAGCAAATCCATAAGCCCGAGCCAAAGCCTCGAAATCCGGATTCGCCAATCCAGAACCAAAGTCCGAACCTACAAACCGGCCGTTAAAGAACGCGTTCTGCGTGGCCCTGATACTTGAATACCCCGAGTTATTGAATACGAATAACTTCACCGGCAGAGCATTCCGCGCAATAGTTAGCATCTCCTGCAGATTCCATTGCATGCTCCCATCTCCGGTGACACACACCACGCGTCGCTTCCCACTCCCAAAACAAGCCCCAACGGCCATTGGTAAGTCCCAGCCCATCGAACCCCACCCACTAATCAGCACGCGTTGTCCCCGCTTGACGCGAAACGCCTGATAGCAGCTAACGGCATCCAAACCCGCACCAGCAACAATCGTGTCCGCAGGCAAGAGTAAGTCCGAAAGCCGATCCATGAAGACATAAGAATTGACAGAACCGCGCGAGCGAAGCCCACTCAGCACCAACCGGAGGATACCGCTCCCGCCATCGACCAATCGCATCCAACCACGCATCCGAAGGACACAACTCGGAAGCCCGCTCAACTAACAAAGATAGAAACTCCCGCACATCGCATCGCAGACTCAAGTCCGGCCGCAGAACCTGCCCATCGATCTGCTGCTGATCGATATCCACAACAATCTTTAACGCCTTGGGCGCGAATCCCTTCGCATTGAATCCAACCTTCTGCGTATTCAGTCCAGCTCCCAGCGCCAGCAGGCAATCGCAATTCTGCACAGCGAAGTTCGCGCGGCGCTGACCCGCTGTCCCGAAAACCCCGGCATATCTCGGATACTCTTCTTCCACCAGATCCTTAGCCGTGAATGGCACAGCCACGGGAAATCGCGATAAGTCGAGGAACTCGCGAAGTAACCCCTCAGCTCCAGCCGCATGAATGCCATTACCTGGTATGACTAACGGCCGCTTAGCAGCGCGAAGCGCAGTAACTATCCTGGCAAATCCGTCCAAGTCAAATCCGGAATCAGGAGGCGCACGAAATCCCTCTAACAAACCAACATCGACCAAAGCCCCCTGCACATCCAAAGGAATCTCCACCCACACCGGACCCGGCCGCCCCGAGCACGCCAAATACAGCGCCTTCTCTAACTCATATCGAATCCGCGCCGGCTCAGTAACTCGCACCGCATACTTAGTCACCGGAGCAGCCATCGCGAGAGTATTCGCTTCTTGCGGTCCGAACTGGCGCTGCTTGGTGTAATCCGCGATTAGATCCTGCCGCACCTGCCCGGAGATCACCAGCACCGGGATCGAGTCCACCCACGCGCCCAGCACTCCCGACACTGCATTGGCCGCGCCCGGACCCACCGTAACTAGCGCAACTCCGACCTTCCCAGTTACCCGCGCGTACGCCTCCGCCGCGATCACACAAGCCTGCTCGTGATAATTGCAGCAGTATCGCAACGCCGGACTACTCCCCACCGCGTCCAGCAAATGCATAATTCCGCCACCCGAGACAAGAAAGATGTCTCGTACCCCGCGCTCCGTAAGCAACTGCATCACGTAATCAGAGAGTCTTGTCATTTGTCTCAACGGCTAGAATAGGTTTACCCTTGTCTTCGGTTAATGTAAGCGCAATTTCGCTGCCCCGCTCCGCGAGTATCGGCGAAGCGATTGCTTGCATCGATCGCAGCGGCCGCGCCAGCCTGGCCCTGATTGTCGACTCGGAACAGCGGCTGATCAACACTCTAACGGATGGCGATGTGCGCCGCGGTATCTTAGCGGGCCGCGCGCTCGACGATTCAGTCGAACATCTTCTCGACATCAAGACCAGAATGCCGCATGCTGTTCCGGTGACCGCGCCAACCGAAACATCCCAACGCGATCTACTAGCGCTGATGCAAGGCGCGAGTGTTCGACAAGTCCCGCTCATCGACAACGAAGGCCGCGTGGCCGATGTAGCTCTCCTTCGCGACTTACTCCCGCAGACGCTCGCGGCCGTCGAAGCTATCGTAATGGCGGGCGGGGAAGGCCTCCGCCTGCGTCCCCTTACCGAGCAACTCCCCAAGCCCATGCTCCCGGTCGGCGGCAAACCACTAATGGAGCTGATCGTCGATAAGTTGCGCGCGGTCGGCGTCCGCAAAATCAATATCACTACCCATTACCGCCCCGAGGCTATCGTCGATCACTTCGGCGACGGTTCCGCGTTCGGCGTCGACATCGCATATGTCAACGAAAACACGCCGCTCGGCACCGGCGGCGCACTCGGCCTCCTGCCGCGTCTGCAAGGCCCGATGCTTGTGATGAATGGCGACATCCTCAGCGACATCGACATCGAAGCCTTCTATCAATATCATCAGGATCAACGCGCGGACATGACGGTCGCGGTGCGCCGCTACGAGCTGCAGATTCCCTACGGCGTTGTCGACTGCGAAAACACGCGCATCCTCGGTATCAAGGAGAAGCCCAATCTCGGATTTTTCGTGAACGCCGGAATCTATCTAATTGAACCCTCGGTGCAGCCGTACCTTCCCACCGCGCGTGAGTTTCAGATGACCGATGTTATCGATAAGTTAGTAGCAAACGATCGTCGCGTTGAGGCCTATCCGATACGCGAGTATTGGGTCGACATCGGCCGGCATGCTGACTATGAACAAGCGCGGCAGCATGCGGATGGGAGGCCGACTTGTGCTGGCGTGGACGCTTAGTCCTGGTCACCGGCGCGGGCGGCTTCATCGGAAGTCATCTTAGTGAAGCTTTAGTGGATGCCGGCGCAATGGTCCGCGCGTTCGTTCACTACAACGCACTCGGCAGCAAGAGGCTGGCTCGACCGATCGCCCCAAGCCGATGCAATGCAGATCATCGCGGGCGATGTCTGCGATCGCGAGAGCGCACGGCAAGCTGTCAAAGACTGCTCGGTGGTCTTCCATCTCGCTGCGCTGATCGGCATTCCTTATTCCTACAACGCACCGGCTTCCTACGTCCGTACCAACATCGAAGGTACGCTCAACATCCTGCAAGCCGCGCGCGAGCTAGGTATCGAACGCGTGGTCCACACGTCGACCAGCGAAGTCTACGGCAGCGCCCGCTACACACCGATTGACGAAGCACACCCGCTGCAAGCTCAATCGCCCTACGCGGCAACCAAGATCGGCGCCGACAAAATCGCCGAAGCGTTCTACTTATCGTTCGGGTTGCCCGTCGTGACCGTGCGCCCGTTCAATACCTTCGGGCCCCGCCAGTCCGCACGCGCGGTCATCCCGTCGATCCTCGCGCAATGTCTCAACGGCGAAACGGTCCAGCTTGGCAGCGTCACGCCGACGCGCGATTTCAACTTCATCAGCGATACGGTGGACGGATTCCTGAAAGCCGGTTGCGCAGACGCGGTGTTCGGTGAAACGATCAACCTCGGGTCCGGGCGAGAGACATCGATCGCCGATGTGGCGAAGCTAATCGCGTCGGTCACCGGACGCGAGATCAACCTCAACGAGGATCCCGCGCGAGTCCGGCCGATGACTAGCGAAATTGATCGACTGGTTGCAGACAACAGCAAAGCGCGGCGACTGCTCGGATGGCAACCGAAGGTCACACTCGAGGAAGGCATCGCCCGCACCGCCGAGTGGATCATGCAGCATCAAGATCGCTTCCGCCCCGGAGTGTACACCGTTTGATCGGAACCGGCGAGCGCTGCTTCGTGATCGCCGAAGCCGGCGTGAATCATAACGGAGAACTAGCGCGAGCGATCGAACTCGTCGACGCAGCCGCTGCCGCCGGAGCGGACGCCGTCAAGTTTCAGACTTTCGTAACGGATGCGCTCGTCTCCCGGCAATCGCCGCAGTATGAGATGCTGCGCGATCTCGAACTCAGCCCTGAAGACTTCCGCGAACTCGCGCAGTATTGCGGCCGCAAGAACATCTTGTTCCTCTCCACGCCCTTCGATGAAGCGAGCGCAGCGCTGCTCGATGAGCTCGACATGCGCTTCTTCAAAGTGCCATCGGGCGAGCTGACGAATCTACCGTTCATCGAGTATTTGTGCACGTTCAAAAAGCCGCTGATCGTCTCCACCGGCATGGCCGATCTCGCCGAAGTGCAGGCCGCAGTCGACATCATCACGAACGCGCGCGTCCCGTTCGCACTGCTGCATTGCGTCTCCGCCTATCCCGCGGACGCGAGCGCCACGAACTTGCGCGCGATGCAAACGCTCTCGCAGACATTCAACGTCCCGATCGGTTTCTCCGATCACTCACTCGGAACCGCGATCGCGCTTGCCGCCGTTGCGCTCGGAGCGAGAATCCTGGAGAAGCACTTCACGCTCTCTCGCGACCTTCCCGGGCCGGACCATCGCGCCTCCCTCGAACCCGACGAACTCCGTAACATGATTGCGGACATCCGTACAATCGAGTCAGCGCTTGGAGACGGTGTGAAACGGCCCGCGCTCATCGAACTCGAAACCGCGAAGATTGCGCGTCGCAGCGTTGTGGCGGCGCGCGACATTGAAGCCGGGACAACCATCGCCTCCGAGATGCTCGCCATCAAACGCCCAGGCACAGGATTACGACCGACGCAACTCTCATCGGTAATCGATCGCGTGGCGCGCGTCGACATCGCGCAAGGAACACCGATCACCTGGGACCTGCTGCGATGAAGCGCATCGGCATCATCACCACCAGCCGCGCCGATTTCGGCAGCTATGTTCCCCTGCTCGAAGAATTCGCCAAGCATAGCGACTTCGACGCTCGCCTCTTTATCTACGGCAGCCACGTGCCCCACAACGCGCCGTGGAAGATCGCCGGCCGCATCACGGTAGACATTCAGAGCGATTCACCATGCGGCGTTGCAAACGCGATGGGCGAAGCCACCGCCGCATTCGCGCACGCTTATCACAAATGGCGGCCCGATCTGCTGATCGCCTTCGGAGATCGTTACGAGATGCACGCCGCCGTCATCGCAGCTGTCCCGTTCCGCATCCCCGTCGCGCACCTGCACGGCGGCGAGATCACGGAAGGCGCGATCGACGACGCGCTGCGCCACTCGATCACCAAGCTCAGCCATCTGCATTTCCCCGCGACCGAAATCTACCGTGATCGCATCGTGCAGATGGGCGAAGAACCATGGCGCATCGTCGTCTCCGGCGCGTTGGCGGTCGATGCCATAGTCCGTGCCACGACACACGAGGAGTTCGCCGGCCACTTGCTCGTCACGTTTCATCCCGAAACGCTCGCGCTCGAACGCACGCAATTTCAGATCACTGAACTGCTGGCCGCTATCGATTCCACCCATCTGCCGGTTCTCTTCACCAGCTCAAACGCCGATCCCGAAGGCGCTCTCATCATGACCCGCATCCGCGAGTACTGCGCGTCTCACGCCAACGCCACGCTCATCGAAAATTTGGGAAGTGAGCGATACTTCAGTGCGATGCGTTCCTGCGCGTGCATGGTCGGCAACTCTTCCAGCGGATTGATTGAAGCTCCATCGTTCCGCGTCCCCGTGGTCAACATCGGTGAGCGCCAGGCAGGCCGCATCCGTGCAGCCAACGTGATCGACTGCGCCGACGATCGCACTTCCATCGGCGCTGCAATCACGAAAGCAATTTCCCCCGATTTCCGCGAATCACTAAGCGACGTAACAAATCCCTATGGCTCCGGACACGCCGCCGAAATCATCGTCCGTACTCTTGCCGCGACGCCTATCGATGATCGCCTGATCCGCAAGCGCTTCCACCAACCGTGACCATACGCTGCCTCATTCTCGGTGCCGGCGGCCACGCCCGCGTGTTGCTCGACGCGCTCCGGCGACAAGCACCGCTTGTCGGTTACGCGCTGCTCGACGCCGATCCAAAACTTTGGGCCACCGTCATCATGGACGTCCCCATCATCGGCGGCGACGAATACTTGACGCGACTCGATGCCGAGTACTTCATCGTCGGTATCGGCAGCACGGGTTCGACCGCGACCCGCCAGCGCCTCTTCGCGGAAGCGATCATCGCAGGTCTGACACCGCAGTCCGTCATCCACGATCGTGCGCTGATCGCGGAAGGCGCAACGATAGGATCGGGCGCACAAATCCTTGCCGGCGCGATCATCAACACCGGTGCGGAACTCGGCCGCAACGTGCTCGTGAACACCGGCGCCATCGTTGAACACGATTGCCGCATCGAAGATCACGCTCACATCGCAACCGGCGCGCGTCTCGCCGGCGGCGTTCAAGTCGGCCTCGGTGCCCACGTCGGCGTCGGTGCCGTCGTGCGCCAAAATCAGATCATCGGCGCAGGTGCAATCGTCGGCGCGGGTGCGGTCGTGATCAACGACGTCGCACCGAACACCACTGTCGTCGGCGTGCCCGCGAGACCTCTATGATCCCGCTCTCCGTCCCTGAAATCCGCGGCAAGGAATGGGAGTACATCAAGGATTGCCTCGACTCCGGCTGGGTCTCTTCCGTCGGCTCTTACGTCACCCGCTTCGAGCATGAGTTCGCCGCGCGAGTCGGACGTAAGTACGCCGTTGCCACAGTCAACGGAACTGCCGCGCTGCACATCGCTCTGTTAGTCGCCGGCATCCAACCCGGAGATGGCGTGCTCGTTTCCGACCTGACCTTCATCGCGCCGGTGAACGCCATCCGCTACGCCGGAGCCCATCCCGTCTTAGTCGATGCCGCGCCGCACGACTGGCAACTCGACGTCAATCTCATCCGCGATTTCCTCCGAAGCGGCGGACGCGAGCAGCACAACATCAAAGCCATCCTCCCGGTCGATATCCTCGGTCATCCTGTCGACATGCCCGCACTGATCGAACTCGCCCGCGAGTTCGACCTCGCGATCATTGAAGACGCGAGCGAAGCCCTCGGAGCACCCGTCGGCCGCCTCAGCGACATTGCCTGCTTCAGCTTCAACGGCAACAAAATCATCACCACAGGAGGCGGCGGTATGATCGTCACCGATCGCGAAGACTGGGCCGATCGCGCGCGCCACTTGACGACGCAAGCGAAGTCAGACCCGATCGAATACGTTCATGACGAAATCGGTTTCAACTACCGCATGACCAATGTCGCCGCCGCAATGGGCTGCGCGCAAATGGAAATGCTCGATGAGTTCCTGGCCATCAAACGCGCCAACGCGGCCCGATACACGCAAGCCCTGAATGGCACAAAAGGCATCACGACCATGCCCGTGTCGCCCTGCAATTCCTACTGGCTGTACACGATATTGGTTGACGAAAACGAGTACGGCCTCTCAAGTCGCGACTTACTCACGAAACTCGCAGCAAGCCGACATACAGGCACGGCCGCTCTGGCAACCTATCCATAAGTCAATCCCGCACCAAGATGCGCACCTACTGGGCGGGCAAGTAGCGGAACGCCTCTACAAAGACGCGCTCAGCCTGCCATCATCCGTCGGCCTAAAGACCGACGAACTAAGCAAAGTAGTCGAGGTCATCCTCCAATCATGCCGCTAATCACCTTCGTCAGCGGCTGTTTCAACGAACAAGACAACATCCCGGAACTTTACGAACGCGTAACCGCCGTAATGTCGCAAATCCCGCAATACGACTGGGATTACATCTTCGCCGACAACGCCTCTACCGACGGCACGCTACCCGTACTTCGCGCCATCGCCTCGAAGGACCGCCGCATCAAAGTCATCGTCAACAACCGCAACTTCGGGCCACTCCGCTCCGGCTATAACGCGCTGCTGCAAGCCCGAGGCGCCGCCGTAATCGCACTCGCGTCCGACCTGCAAGACCCGCCCGAACTAATCCCGCAATTCATCGCCAAGTGGGAGCAGGGCGACGAAATCGTACTCGCGCAGAAAACCAATAGCGCCGAATTCCCTTTGTTCTTTCTGATGCGCAAGGCCTATTACCACGTCGTCGACCGACTCTCCGAAGTCCCGCTCATCAAGAACGTCACCGGTTTCGGCCTCTACGACGCGCGCGTGATCGACGCCGTCCGCAAACTCAACGACCCGTATCCCTACTTCCGCGGCCTCGTCTCAGAGCTCGGTTTCAAGATCGGCCTGATCCCGTTCTCACAACCGTTACGCAAGCGCGGCGTCTCGAAAAACAACTTCTACACGCTCTACGACCTCGCCATGCTGGGGATCACCAATCACTCCAAAGTTCCCCTGCGCCTCGTCACTTTCTCCGGCTTCTGCATCGGCGCACTCAGCTTGTTAGTCGCCCTGATCTATCTGGTTTACAAGCTACTGTTCTGGAATAGCTTCCGCCTGGGAACGGCTCCGGTAGTTATCGGTCTATTCTTCCTGGCCGCAGTACAGTTAGTCGGGATCGGAGTACTCGGCGAGTACTTAGGCTCGATTCACACGCAAGTGCTCAACCGGCCGCCGGTAGTCGAACGCGAACGTATCAATTTCGAAAAATAAAAGACTAAGTAGAAACGGAAACTTCCGGCACCGCAATCTCTGCCTGTCGTGCCGGAGCATGTAATCGCCGGTACTGCAGAAATCCGACCGCGCCCCAGATCCCGATTACAAAATAGGACAGCGCCTGCGCAAAGAAACTATAGGCAATTGCGTCCGTCTTCGACAACCCGAAGGGCACCAGCACCGTCGCACACACAAACTGATAAACCCCGACATAACCCGGCGCCGAAGGCAGCGCGCTCCCCAACCCGATCACCGCAATCAAAATGAACGCCATCGGGAAAGTCATATTGAGCCCCAGCGCATCGCCGCCGATCACCGCACTCGTCGCATCCAGGCACCAGATCACGACCGTCAGCGCGATAAATCCGGCCAGCCGTTTCCCGTCATGGAACGAACGCAGCCCGCGCAATCCATGCTCCAGCGTGTGCGCCAGCCGATCGCGTATCCGCTCCGAGATCGGCAATCGCGCCAAAATCGCCAGCGCCAGATTTTCCAGCCGCGGCAGCAGCCCGATAAACAACACGCCCGCGATCCCGATGACCGCGAACCCCTTCGACGCATTCGCCAGCCACGGCGTTTTCCCGGGAATCACCAGCAGCACAATCCCGGTAATTACCACCAGCGCGATCCCATCGGCGGCCCGCTCGGCGAACGCCGTTGTCAGCACGTAGGTCTTGCTCAACGAGGTGCGCGAACTGATCATGAAGGTGCGCACAAATTCACCCGCGCGCGCCGGAAGAAAGTTGTTCCCGAAGTAGCCCGCGGCCGTCGCCCAAAACGCAATCGCAATCCCGATCACCGTCTCCGCCGTAAGCAGGATGCGCCATCGGAATGCGCGAAGATACAGCGCGATCGTCGCCAGCACGCAGCACAGCACCACGTTCAGCGGCTTCGCGCCCCGCAGCAGCCGGCCCACCTGCCCCCACTCAATCCCGCGCAGCGAGAAGTAGAGCATCACCGCCGCCAGCACGAACGCGGCAATCGTGGTGATGGTTTTCGCGCCGATTCGGGAGGCGGTTTTCGGGTGGCTGTCTTCGCCGGAGTCCATGGATTTTGTGAGCGATTCCCAGTTGCCTTGCAGCGCTTTGGTGTCTTATTAGGTTACCAAGCGGCCCGTGTTTACAAAAGCCGTACGGAACCAACGAAGTACCGAAACTTACCGCATGTTCTCATTGCTCTGCTTATAGTTAGGGGACATGAGCAACGGCCTGCAAATCGACATTGCCGCCGACCTCCACGCCGTCCGCGCGCTCTGGACCGAGTACTGGGAATCCCTCGGTCTGCCCGCAACGTTCCAGAATTTCGCCGCTGAACTGCAAAGCTTACCCGGGAAATACAGCGAGCCCCGAGGCGCTCTCGCCCTGGCCACTATCGACCAAAAGCCGGCCGGAACCGTAGCCCTGCGGCCCCTGACCGATTCCGCCTGCGAGGTCAAACGGCTGTACGTGCCGCCCGCGTTCCGAGGGTGTGGCGTCGGCCGCGCACTCATGCGCTGGATCATTCAGCGCGCCAAAGACCGCAGTTACATAACGATGTACGGCGACACCTTACCGTCTATGTCCGATGCTCTCCGCATGTACCGCGACATCGGATTCGTCCCCATCGACCGTCCCTACTCGGACACGCCGACTCCCGGAGCTATCTACCTTCAGCTGAACTTACTGCCTTCTCCGACCCATGCTCCATGAAGTAGTAACAGATCATATGGCACACGATCATGTGTCCGTCTTCGATGCGCCCCATATGCTGCTCGGGAACACGGATCTCCACTTCGGCCAGCGGTCCCAACGCGCCGCCTTCCCGACCCGTCAGCGCGATCGTGCGGCATCCCAGCGACCCCGCGTATTCCAGCGCCCGCACCACGTTTGCCGAATTCCCCGACCCGCTCAGCGCCATCACCACATCCCCCGGCTGGGCGAAGTTGCGCAACTGCTCCGTAAAGATGCAGCCATAATCGACGTCGTTCGAATACGCCGTGATGGTCGCCATGGAATCGGTCAGCGCCATAATGCGGAACCGCGCCGCGCGCTCAAAGCTGGCGCCTTTGACCATGTCGCAAACGAAGTGCGAAGCCGTGGACGCGCTGCCGCCATTGCCGCAAACGAATATGGTGCGCCCCTTCTCCCGCGCCTCGGCCAGTAATTCGATCGCCCGCGATACTCGGTCGAGATCGATCGTCCGCAGCGTGCTCTCCAGCAATCCGCGATAAAGCGCGGGATAGTTCTGCGCGGTCGCCATGACTTCGGTCGGCATGACTTAATGATACGAAGAGTCTGCCAGACCTGCCGCTCCGGCGGGGGATCAGCGTCGTTCTGAAAACACCGGTCGCCATCACGGGAACTCCACGAAGCCCCACTCCGAGTCAGATCGTGGGGCTTCGGCGTGGATCCGCGCCAGCACCACAGCGTTCCGCGTGCCATTTTGTCGAGAATGCGCACAATCATCAGCAACGGCGGAGGCTTCACGGTGGCGTCACCCGAATGGCCGCTCAGGCGTAGCTCTAACGATCGGGCGTCTCCGGGCGCGCAGCGAGCACCCGGCCGCCGATCGCAAAGCGGCTAGTAGGTTGATACCCGATGGCTCTCCTTCCAGATCAACACCGAACTTTCACTTGATGACGGTTTAACATGAAAGTAGTTTTACCGCGGTAAGAATTTTATGACTAAGACAACCGTTTCGTCCAAAGGGCAAATTGCGATTCCGAAAGCAGTTCGCGATCGTCTTAACCTCAAGCCGGGAACCCAATTGGCAATTGACGTTCTCGGTGAATCGCTCGTGCTGAAGCGGGTCGTGCCCGAATTTCCCGATTGGCGAACGATGCGAGGCATGGCTCGGGGCGGCGAAAGCTTGACCAAGGCATTGATGGAGGAGCGTGCCGCGGACAAAGCGCATGATGAAGCTCGAATCAAAGGTCGTTGACTCATGGGCGCTGGTCGCGTGGGCTCAGGATGAACCGGCTGCGTCTGCCGTCGAGTTATTCTTTCAAGAAGCCGACTCCGGAAAAATTCAACTCTTCATGAGTATGCTCAACGTGGGTGAGACGTTCTACATCCTTGCCAAACGGCAAAGTCTTGCGATCGCTGAGGCATTCCTGGCGCGGTTGCCCTCGCTTCCGGTGCGCGTGGTCGTGCCTGACGAAGATGGGATTATGGCGGCGGCGCGAATCAAAGCGGAGAACTCGATCGCTTACGGAGATTCTTTCGCGATCGCTCTGGCCCAGGCGGAGAATGCGAGTGTCATCACCGGCGATCGCGAAATTCAGGAATCGGGATTGGTTTTAGTCGACTGGGTTGGCTAACTTCCTAAGCAGGGGATTGCACAAGGGGCAGCTCTCTTCCGGGCGAGCGCGAGCACCCGATAGAGAAACGGAGTACCCCTAACGTCCGGCCCGCACCTCCGCTACAGACCAGCAAAACTCGCCGGTTCAACTACCCGAACTGAGCGCTTCCGGGCGTCGCCTGATCGACGGCTTTTCGTATCGCCGCGACCATCGGCTTGAGCATAGCGGGGTCGTTCGTCGGCAGAAACATCGGAGCCAGGCGGCGGTCGTTCAAGTTCTGTCTTTCAAGTTCTGCTAATAGGCGATTTCCTGATCGGCCGTCACGATCACGTCGATCCCGTTTTCCTCACGCAGCGCGATCAACTCACCGTTCTTGCGGCCGGACCAACCACGATAGAACACGGTCGAGACATCGTGACCCGGAAAGACGCGCCGGAGATCATGCGGTAAATTCTTGTCCAGCAGAACGATCAAGACTGGTGTCGTGGCTGGTGCGCACGTGCGTACTCGAGGACGCGGCGGAGCCTGTCAGCGCCCGCGCCGGGGTAGTTCTCGTTCGTGTCCGCGAACGCTTGGCCCGGACTCATGCCATGTGTCACTTGGCTTTCGTGGTAAGCCACGAGATATCGGCGGGAATGCGGGTTTCGCGAAGCAGCGGCCTACCGGACACCTTTCCGGGCACCACCTCTATGTCGGGTGATTGGGTCCAGTCGACTTCCATGCTTTCATATTATCGGTTTTTATCGTTTTGCGTGGCGACCATCACGGCGTATTCGAACCTCGGCCAGTAATTCGATCGCCCGCGTCACCCGGTCGAGATCGATCGTCCGCAGCGTGCTCTCCAGCAATCCGCGATAGAGCGCGGGATAGTTCTGCGCTGCTGGCGCGACTTCGGTCGGCATGACTTAATGATACGAGGAGCGCATAGAACGATGGCAGCGTGCATTGCTGCTTCGAGACTCCAACGCCGGATTTGTATTTGGCTATTCGTTGACGTGACTGCGAAGGTTTGCTAGAGTTGCGATGCCATGTGTAAGACGATGCGGACGTTTTCGATTGTCGCGGCGATTGCGATTTGCGCTTCCCTGGCGCAATCGCAAACGCCTAAGTTTCTGGCGCGGACGGATTACTACGAAGTTTCAGCTAGTCAGACGGCGATCGGCGACTTTAACGGAGACGGCGTACTCGACTCCGTAATCGACAATGCAGGCGCCCCCCTTGTGTTCTTCGGCGATGGTGATGGGACGTTTACGGCTGGTCCGCAGAACACTACCATTTGTGCGGACGAGGGTTTAGTGGTAGGTGATTTAAACGGCGATGGCAAGCTCGACGTGGTTGGCTCGTGCGACACCGGCGCGATCCAGGTTGGCTATGGAAACGGCGATGGTACATTCCAGGCAGGGTCGGTGATCAACCTCCCTGGTATTGTAGCCACTAATCTCAGCATTGCGGACGTTAACGGCGACGGTCTGCCTGACATCGTCGCGAAACTCGTTGGGCTTCTTATTTTTCTCAATCAGCGTCGGCGTTTTCGGCGCGTTCAGTACTCTGTTACCTGGAAGTGATGTTTACGCGAGTGCAGTTGGTGACATCAACGCGGATGGAATTGTGGACATTGTGGCTGGCACTGGTGAAGGCGCCCCAGTCTCTGCTTGGGACCCGGGGAAGGCAGTTCAGAATGGCCAGACGATCCAGTTCCAGCAACCGGCGGGTTTCTTGGTTTTGGAAGACATGAACGGCGATGGCAGGCTTGACCTAGTGTCTACGGGAGATCCCCTTTTCACTTTCTGGAGCGGAGTTAGCGTACTGCTCGGTAGCGGTGATGGCACATTCTCCAGGCACTCGAGCGTCAGCGTCCCTTCGGGAGCGTACGGAGTCCTTGTGGGAGACATGAACGGGGACGTACACCCGGATTTGGTCATAATACAAGGCGCTGACGACCCGTCGGCGTCGCCTTCAACCGGGGCAACGCGACGTTCAGCCCGCTTGTCTCGTTCGCTGCCGCGGGTTCCGCATTCTCATTTGCTATTGGACCCTTCCGGAAACCAGGCTTGATTGATGTCTTAGTAACAGGTTTCCTCAGCAACTTCATGTCGGTTCTGCTGAACGAGGGACACGGGGCGTTCGAGGAGCGCATCGTGCATATTGCAATGCCGACTCCGCCTGGGCGATTCGCCGCAGCAGACTTCGACGACGACGGGTTGACGGATCTTGCCGTTCTTACTTCATCCGGCGTCTCCATCTACGAGAACAGCGGAAGAGGCTACGGCCCGTTCACACTTATTGGGAGTTACACGCTGGCGAGTCCCGATTGGATCGTGACGGCGGACTTCAAAAAAGATGGATACCCAGACCTGGCTGTTTCGCTTTCAGGCGGAGGCATCGGGATCCTGCTTGGGCAAGGAAGCGGCCAGTTCGCCGCTCCCATCATCCTGCCAAGCGGACCCTTATCGATGATCGCGTTGGGCGATTTCAATGAGGACGGCAACGTCGATATTGTTGCCACTTCCAATCAAATCTTCTTAGGCAATGGAGACGGGACGATTGCCGCTCCGCAACCTCTGCTTGCGGGCAGCCTCTTTACCAATAACTCGTTAGTTTGGCTCACGCCGATCCACGCGGATCTCAATAGGAATGAATTGGACCTTGCGGTGTTCACAAGCGCGGGAAACTACGAACACTTTTACATGCTCATCAACGACGGAAAGGCCACGTTTCATCTCAATACGACCAAGTTCCTCGAGGCGCTCGCTCCCAGCGAACTCGCGGTCGCGGATTTCCAACGGGGACGGCCTGCCCGATCTCATGTGTTAAGTAACGGGGTCGAGACTCCGGCGCTCGGCAATGGCGATGGCACTTTTACAATCAATGGCAATGTTGATTGCGTAGCTTGCTTCTTAGCCGGCGACAACATCGCGACGGGAGATTTCAATGAGGACGGCAACGAGGACTTTCCTCGTGACCACTGGCGGGAATATTGAGGTGATTCTCGGCAACGGCAACGGCACGTTTCAGAATCCGTTCATGGTTGGCACAGACTCGGGAACAGGCTTTATCCAGTACGTAGAGTTGCAGAAATCGTTTCCTGGTCCGCGGTTCGCGTTCGTGACTTCCTCGGGCGACGGAATCGACATTGAGATCGAAACGGCTAAGTGACAGATGCCGATCAAAGTGAACTGAGCGCTTCCGGGCGTCGCCTGATCGACGGCTTTACGTATTGCCGCGATCGTCGGCTTGAGCACTGCGGGGTCGTTCGTCGGCAGAAACATCAGAGCCAGGCGATGGTCGTTCAAGTTCTGTCTTTCAAGTTCTGCTAATAAGCAATTTCCTGATCGGCCGTCACGATCACGTCGATCCCGTTTTCTTCACGCAGCGCGATCAACTCACCGTTCTTGCGGCCGGACCAGCCCCGATAGAACACGGTCGAGACATCGTGACCCGAAAAGACGCGCCGGAGATCATGCGGTAAATTCTTGTCCAGCAGAACGATCAAGACTGGTGTTGTGGCTGGTGCGCACGTGCGTAGTCGCGGACGCGCCGGAGCCTGTCAGCGCCCGCGCCTGGGTAGTTCTCGTTCGTGTCCACGAACGCTTGGTCCGGACTCATGCCGTGTGTCACTTGGCTTTCGTAGTAAGCCACGAGCATATCGGCGGGAATGCGGGTTTCGCGAAGCAGCGGCCTACCGGACACCTTTCCGGGTATTACCTCGATGTCGGGTGATTGGGTCCAGTCGACTTCCATGCCGCCATCTTATCGGATTTTCATCGTTTTGCTGAATGGAGGGCATCACCGTTACGTTCTCAGGTTGAAAGTGCCTATAGTCAGGGGCATAAGGAAAGGCCTGAAAATCGACATTGCCGCCGACGCGCTCTCGAAATCCGCGCGAGCTATGCTTTAAACACAGGTTGTTGAACGATATGGCCGTCACCCTTACACTCGAGATTCCGCAAGATCTAGCAGCACTTCTTGGCGCGCCCGCCAGGGACCTGTCGCGCACGGCGCTTGAGGCTCTCGCGGTGGAGGAATATCGCGCTCGTCGATTGTCAGATGCCCAATTTCGGCGACTCCTGGACGTCTCCCGCTTTGAGGCAGATCGTATCTTGAAAGTGCATGCAGTCTGGCTGGACGACGACGATTTCGCGCGTGCGGGCGAAGTACCAGCGCCTCCAAGAACGTAGCGATTCGTGATCGTAGTTGCCGACACGTCCCCAATCAACTACTTGGCAAAGGTCAGCACGTTACCGGGCCGCGACGGAAACGGAGCGGTTACTACTAACGGGCTGCCGGGGCCCGGCTTGTCACGGATAAGCGCGATTCCGCCACTGGGATAGATCCACTTGACTCGCCATCGAGTCGGCCTCCTGACTGCCCAATCCGAGGAAGTCTGCGGCTCGCGCGGCTTGGCTCCGTGCGTCCATCATTAGTTCTCGGTGGTGGACGCGAAGAACCGGTAAATCAAGGCGCGAGGTAATCCACGCGTTCACCTGCTTATAGTGCTCGGTTAGTGCTTGGGTCATTTGCTCCTCAGAAAGTGAAGACGTTTGCGCTCCTAACCGGGCGATCATAAGTCGCTGCGAGGCCGCAATCTCGGATAGGTTGCGTTCCATGAAGATGACCCGGTAGTTAAATCCTGCGGGTAGTGAAACCAAGTGGAAGGAAACTACCTTTACCGCCTTTCCCTGGGCGTGCGTAATGAGCTGCGGATTTCGCGCAAGCTGCTTGATGGGTTCCCATTCAAAGTAGCCGTTCCGGTTGTTCTCATCAGATGAGCGCGACTCCATCGGTCAGAAGAGGAAGGCCGGCTGCCCGAAGCATTTGCATCATCAGGGAAGTTCCCGACCGGGGCAGCCCTGACACAACGACGATGCCCGGTCATTGCTGCTTCGGGGCCTTGTGTCGCGGCCGTAGTAACAGTCGCTATGCGCCTGCCATTTTTAGTGATGCCTCTTCCTCTTTGCGCCAGATGGGAACACCCGCTGCGCCCAACGCGAGAGCGCCTAAGGCAGATCGTCCGGCTTGGGCAATTGGGCCGACGTCATCGGAGCCAGGCTCGGCGTAGCTACCTTCTTCCTGTCCCGCTAAGATGCGCCGATTCGGAATCGTTTCATACGCGTAGCCTGTGAGCGTCGCGCTCATCGCGAAGACGAAGCTGTGATCATCACACGCGGATCCGGAGCTGCCAGGCGTTGCTGTAGTCATACGCCCCCAGCCGTAATGCGTTTGTCCATCAATGGAAAATTTAAATCCAAAGTAGCCGTCGGTGATATTACAAATTCGCCATAAGCTTCACTTCCAGATCCAGAATCCAAGGAGAAGTCGATCACCCAGCAGCGAATTGCGCCACTGATACGAATTCTTCGGAAGCGCCAATCCTGTGACCTGTTGGAATTGGAGATTGCGGAGTTCCACGAAAGCCGTTTTTTGCTCCCGACAGTTTCGCCGCCGCTTTCACCAACTGCCTGAAAGCGACATAGAAGTTCCACCCCCGAACGACAGAGTTAAAGCAGGATGAATGCCGTCAGGGCGAGGACATACTGTGACCCATCTGTGGCAGTTAAAGCAACATCAACCGGTGTGTAAACGATTTTCGCTTCGGCCGTGTCCGGAAATCCCTAACAGCGCCACAGCCCCGCCGGCGCAGCAGCGTAAGAGGCGAGTCTCCTCGACAGATCCAGAATCCTCGCGGTCGATCGGTCGTTTCGTCCTTGTTACACGGCGTTCAGAGTGGACTTTGCGCATTTCGGCCTTCACCTCTCGTATGGTTGCCAAGAATTCGTATCACAACGGCGGAGGCTCATGTCTGCCCTGTCTCTTCCGCTCTCGCTGCTGTGAAAGCTGCACGCGCTACATCCCGGTGATGAGCCGCCTTATTCTTATCACCTTCCGGGCGCGCGTGAATAGCGGCCAGACAGCGATGAGCATTCAGGAATCCGGGCACCATTGAAACGGAAGTTTCCAAAGCTTGAATCGCTCGCTCAAAATATCGCAGCCGGCCCAGCGCCAAACCTAAGACGAAGTGTCCCACCGGCATGTAATGTTGTAGCCCCACGGCAATCAATGCATTCTTAGCGGCGCGTTTATTCTTCCGCTCTCTCAGATACACACGCGCCAGTCCTAAGTGAGCTTCCGGGCTGTCTCCGTCGGTATCCAAGCGCGCGAAGGTACGCGCGCTTTGCATCAGCAACTCGCCCCGTCGCCAGATAAGTGCCGCCCAGTAAGATATGCAGGTTCGGCAGTTGCGGGTCCGCTTGCTCCGCCCGCAGTAAGCACTCCAGTGAACCTTCCCGGTCACCCTCCTCGTGAAGGATGATGCCCATCATCCAGTCCCGCCGCGCCTCCCGAACGCTACTGCGAACGCCGTCCGGTACAGGCGGGAGTCTGACCGCCGTCCAGTTGACCTACTCCCGCGATCTCCTGCGCTGCTGCGTCCACACCCGTTCTGCCGGGAGGTTCGGTTGGATCTTGCTGCGGGTTATCGAGTAAGTCGAGCAGGATCGCCTTGGCTTCGGGTAAGCGGCCCGATTCGAGATAACAAAGTGCCAGATTCTGGCGGAAACGCGCGACGTTCGGCCACTCCGCATCGAGTTGACTCAGAATCGTCATCGCTTCCGAAGGCTTGCGCGCATCCATCAGCGCGCGTGCGCGGTTGAACTGAAGCTCGCGCACTGCACTAGCGACTGCTTTCTGCTGATTCTCCTCCTGTTGCACATAGCCGAGCGCGACGAACTGATCAATGACAGCCTTGGTGGAAATCGGGTCCATGCGCAAATCCGCCGCGTGCATGCCGCACTCTCCCGGCACGGTTTCCCAGCTCGCAATCCCTTCAACCGCAGGCGGCTGTTCGAAAGCCTGGACTAAGACCCGGCCATCCATATCGCGGCCCACGGGCAACCCGAACACCGATAGGATCGTCGGCGTCACGTCGAGGAGTGTGGCTCCGTAGATCCGCTCGTCGCGCCGCACGCCCGGCCCTGCCATCGCGAAGATTCCCATCCGGCGGTGCTGCACCGTCGGACCCGCAGGCTCTTTCGGAATCCCGCGCGGACGTAAGTGGTCGGAGTGGAAACCATGGTCGGAGACTAATAAGACCGTAGTCTCCGGCGGCGGCGAGTTGTAGCAGCCGGTCGAGCAGCATGTCGTGGAAACGGTAAGCTCCATTCATCACGCCCTGATAGAGATCGAACAGGTCTTCCGGAACGCCTTCGCGCCGGGGCGGATGAAAGTCCATGAAACGCATGGCCGAAGTGATCGATCCCGTTGTAATAGACGGCCGCGAAGTCCCACGGCTCGTGCTCCAGAATCCAGGTAGCGCAGTTATGAATCGAGCAGTTCTCCGCGAGTACCTTCGCGAAGCTCATCAGCCGCTTGTCCTTCTCCTGATCGATGCTGGCCGCCTTCGGAATGATGGGGAGTATGGCGCCTTCCGGCACTTCAGCCGGGTGCATGCGCAGCCGCGCGAACGTTTCGCGGAGACGCTCCGGATGCACCGCGCCCTCCGGTAACGGCCAGGGCTGCCCAAGCGGCGCGGTCGCATGCGGATACTGGTCGGAGACGCTGACGCCGTTGATCGGCTCGGCCGGATGGCTTGCGAACCAACCGACCGCGTGGGCCTTGAATCCCTCTTGGGTCAGGATGTTCCAGATCGCCTTCACCTTGCGCGAGGTGCTGGTGACAGGGCGAACTCCGCTCGTTTGCGGATCAGGCTCGATGAATCCATGAATTCCATGTTTTTCCGGCCGCATTCCCGTCGCGATGGAGTTCCAAAGCATCGGGGACAACATCGGCTGCAAGCTGGCCAGATTGCCCATCACGCCTTTGTCGATGAACTGGTTCAGCGTGGGCATCAGACCCTGATCGAGAAGAGGATGGATCATCTTCCAGTCGGCTGCGTCCCAACCGATCAAAAGGACTTTAGCGTTGCGATTCGGCATGTTGATAAGGGGGCAAATTCCCGATCTGGAATCGTTTTAGCAAGCAAAAGGGTCAGCCGCCTGCCGCGATCCTTAGAACGCTCGAAATCGAGTAAATATACTTTAACTGAATCAATTCGATCGTGAGAATTGCGCAAAGGAGCGGCGGTCCTCGGCTAGGTTAGGATGCCGATCTCGGTTTTAGAGACGCCCGGCTTAGAACGGCTCAACATCGAGCAACCGCGCTCCCGAGTCACTGGTCGCCCCAGCGAAACTCAGCCCTCATCCCAAACGACTTAACTCCAATTTCCGCCCGAATTCCCCCTGAAACGCCTCACCAGCCCGCTACCATAAACACGACGCCTCGCGCGCCAGCTCTTCTGCCGATCAGGAGGCGGTTAGGTACGGCAACATGAAATTAAGCGGAACGAACCTGGGGAGTTATTGAAAACAAGCCACTTAGCAAAAAATAACGAACCCGGGAAACCCAGTTCCGATCCTGGGAAAGCCAAATCCGATCCCGCCAAACCCCCAAATCAAACCCGCCAAACCTGGTTTGAGCCCTACGAAACCGACCCGATTGCATCCCGCCTCCCTTTAACATAGAATTCAATTACCCCGCATTAAAAGGAGATCCTCAAGCCATGTTCCGCTTAGATTCCGATCGCAGCGTCGAGTTCTGTGACGGCCTGCGTCGGCGCGATTTCCTCCATGCCGGCGCGCTCTCCTTCCTCGGTCTCGGCCTCGGCGACATGTTCAGCCTCAAGGCCGCCGGCGTCACCGATCCCGCCAAAGCCGACAAGAACTGCATCATGCTCTTCCTCGTCGGCGGCCCGTCCCAACTCGACACCTGGGACATGAAACCCAACGCGCCTTCCGAGGTCCGCGGCCCCTATTCGCCCATCAAGACCAATGTCCCCGGCATCGAGATCTCCGAAAATTTCCCGCGCATGGCCAAGCACGCGGATAAGTTCGCCCTCATCCGCAGCTGTTACCATACCGCCGCCGCCGTCCACGACACCGGACATCAGATGATGCAGACCGGCCGCTTGTTTCAGGGCGGCATCGAGTACCCGCACATCGGCTGCGTACTCTCCAAGCTCAAAGGTCCCAAGGGCGACGTCCCGGCTCACGTCCTTCTCCCGCACCCCATCGGCAACACCGGCGGTAACATGCCCCACGGCCAGACCGCTGGATTCCTCGGCAAGACCTTCGATCCTTTCGTCCTCAACGCCGATCCTTCCGACCCGAACTTCAAGGTTCCCGACTTACTGCCGCCCGATTACCTCGAACCATTCCGCGTGGATCGCCGCAAGAACTGGCGCGAGATGATCGATGCCAGCGTGAGTAAGTTCGAGACTTCGCAGGATGCGCGGCTGCTCGATTCCACCTTTCACTCGGCTTATACCTTGATGAGTTCCACTAAGGCGCGTGCCGCGTTCGAACTCGATCAGGAGCCCGAGAGCGTTCGTCAGAAATATGGATACAATCGCTTCGGCCAGAGTTGCCTGCTTGCCCGCCGCATGATCGAAGCGGGCGTCCGCTTCGTCACGGTCAATATGTTCGAAACCGTGTTCGATGAGATCACCTGGGACATCCACGGTTCGAAGCCGTTCAGCCCGATTAGTTGTTATCGCGACTTAGTCGGGCCCATGTTCGACATGGCCTACAGTTCCTTGCTTGAGGACCTTTCGCAGCGCGGGCTGTTGGACGACACGATGGTCGTCTCGCTCGGCGAGTTTGGTCGCACGCCGAAGATCAATCCCGCGGGTGGACGCGATCACTGGCCGCAATGCTGGACGATAACGATGGCCGGAGGCGGCGTCAAAGGTGGACAGGTCATCGGCGCATCCGACGATATTGCCGCCGCTCCCAAAGACCGCCCGGTCTCTCCCGGTGAAGTCGCCGCCACCATCTATCACAGTCTCGGCATCCCGCTTGAGCTCGAACTTCCCGGCGCGCAAGGCCGCCCCATTCCGCTTGTCGAACGCGGCATCCAGCCGGTTCACGAGTTATTCACCTAGAGGATAAGGATGCCGAAAATACTCCTAACTCTCGCGCTTGTACTTCCCGCCGCGGCAAGCACGTTGAATATCCTGCCGCCCAGCGCGACACTACGCGGTCCCGAAGCCCGTCACCAGTTCTTAGCCGAAGCGACCGTCGGAACACACAAGGAAGACTGGACCAGGAAAGCGCACTGGACCTCATCCAATCCGGCGATCGCGGCCGTCGATGAAGCCGGCTTAGTGACTCCGATCAAGGATGGCGACGCGATCATTACTGCGGCTTCCGATGACGGCAAAGCCACCGCTCAGATTCACATACAAGGTGATGACTGCCCCTTTTACCTGGGATTTCAAGAACGATGTTCTCCCGGTGATGACGAAGGTAGGTTGCAATCAGGGTGCGTGTCACGGTGCGCTCGCCGGCAAGAACGGTTTCAAACTAACGCTGCGCGGCTACGATCCCGACGCCGATTACGACACTCTCACCCGCCAGTCCCTCGGCCGTCGCGTCAATCTTTCCGAACCTTCCCACAGCCTGATCCTGCTCAAGCCGACCATGGCGATCGCACACGGCGGCGGTCAGCGCTTCAAGCCCGATTCGCTCGAATACAAGGTGATTAGCCAGTGGATCGCACAAGGAGCGCCCCGCTCCCCGGAGAACGATCCTGCTTTTATCGGACTCGAAGTCTATCCCGCCTCCGCCACGCTGCTGCCCGCCGCTGAACAGCAGCTGGTAGTCCGCGCGAAGTACTCGGACGGCAATGTCCGCGACGTCACGCACTGGGTCAAGTACTCTTCTTCGGACGAAGGCGTCGCCTCGGTCGATGACAACGGCCACGTGAAGATGAACGGGTCTGGAGAAGCGGCCATCACGCTCTGGTATCAAAGCCGCGTACTCTATTCGCGCCTGAATGTCCCTTACGATAGCCACATCGATCCAACCATCTACTCGAAGTTCGATCGTCACAACTACATCGATGATTTCGTTCTCGCCAAGCTACAAGCCCTGAACATCGCGCCTTCGAAAACGGCGGACGACGCCACCTTCCTGCGCCGCGCTTATCTGGATGCCGCCGGAATCCTGCCTACTTCCGAGGAAGTCGAAACCTTCCTCGCCGACCAATCTCCCGATAAGCGCGCCAAAGTCATCGATTCGCTGATGGCTCGCGATGAATTCATCGATTACTGGACTTATAAGTGGTCCGATCTCCTGTTAGTCAGCACCCGTAAGCTAGCGCCCAATGCCGCGCGCTCCTACTACAACTGGATTCGCGACAGTGTGAAGACCGATAAGCCCTGGAACCAGATGGCGAACGAGATATTCACCGGGACCGGCGACACTCTCGAAAACGGCGCACTGAATTACTTCGTTCTTCACAAAGATCCGATCGACCTCACCGAGAACGCGACTCTCGCTTTCATGGGCCAGCGCCTCACCTGCGCCCGCTGCCATAACCATCCGCTCGAAAAGTGGACGCAGAACCAGTACTACGAGCTGGCCAATCTCTTCTCGCGCGTCGGCCTGAAGGACGGCGCCCAATCCGGCGATGTCGTCGTTTTCGCCAAGACGTCCGGTGAAATCAATCACCCGCGCCTGTTCAAGCCGCTGCCGCCCACCCCGCTCGATGGCACGCCGCTCTCCCTGACGTCAACGGAAGATCGCCGCCTCGCGTTTGCGAAGTGGTTGACTTCGCCGGACAACCATATGTTCTCCCGCGCTATCGTCAACCGCGTCTGGGCGAACTTCATGGGTCGCGGATTAGTCGATCCGGTAGACGACCTTCGCGCCACCAATCCCGCTTCGAACGAAGAACTCTTCGCCGCGCTCGAGAAAGACTTCGTCGCGAATGGATACGACATCGATCGCCTGATTAAGACGATCATGAATTCCGCGACTTACCAGCTGTCCGCGGAGTCCAACTCCACCAACTCCTTCGACAACAAATACTATTCGAAGTACATCGTCAAGCGGCTGCCGGCCGAGGTCTTACTTGACGCGATGTCGCAGGTAACTAATGTCCCGACGAAGTTCGACGGTTATGCACTCGGTCTGCGCGCGGACCAGCTCCCGGATGTGCGCGTCAAGTCCGAATTCCTCACATCTTTCGGACGTCCTCCGCGCATCCTATGCGATGCCGCCGAGCGCTCCCAGGCGCCCAGCGTCGCCCAGGCACTGCACGTAATCAACGGCGATACGCTAAATCAAAAACTAAGTGCGCCGGACGGCTTCGCGTCATTGGCAGTCAAGCTCGGCCTTTCCGATTCGCGTCTCCTCGATATCGTTTACCTCTCTGCCTATAGCCGCTACCCGACCGACACCGAGAAGCACGAACTACTCACAGCGTTGGCCGCCGCGCGCGACAAAACAGGAACGCTCGATCGCCAGGCCGATACTCGCCGTAAAGCCGTCGAGGACATGATGTGGGCCCTGCTTTCCAGCAAAGAGTTCCTCTTCAATTACTGACATGAAACCGCTCCTTGCTCTAACTACATGCGCTGTACTGTCAGCCGCTGTTCCCGTCCCGAATATCACGCCAACGCACCCCGTCAAAGCCCAGATCAGCGCCGTCGCCTGGAGCCCGGATGGCAAGCTACTCGCGCTCGGCACGTACCAGGAAGTGCGCTTAGTTGACCCAGCCACCAGCAAGGTCACGGCCGTCCTCAAAGGTCCGGTCGAACAGGTGCGCGGTGTTGCCTTCGCGCCGGATGGCAAGCGCATCGCGGCAGCCGGCGGCTTGGCCGCACGTTCCGGCGAAGTCAAGGTCTTCGATATCGAAACCCAGAAAGAACTCTTCACCATCAAGGGCCACAGCGACTGTATCTACTCCGTCGCCTACTCGCCGGATGGCAAAACCATCGCCACCGCCAGTTACGATAAGTTGATTTACTTCTGGGATGCGGACACCGGCAAGCAGATCCGCCGGCTCAAAGACCACATCGACGCGATCTACTCCATCGCCTTCTCGCCGGATGGCAAACGCTTAGTCAGCGCCTCCGCCGACCGCGGCGTCAAGGTCTGGGACGTTGCCACGGGCGAGCGTGTCTACACTCTCAGCGATGCGGCCGACGGTTTGAACACGGTTGCCGTCTCACCCGACGGTAAGTATGTCGCGGCCGGAGGTTATGACAAGACGATCCGGATCTGGAAGATGGGCGAGAAGAGCGCAACCCTCGAACACTCCCTAATCGCGCACGAAGACGCCATCCTCTCCCTCACGTTCTCGCCGGACGGCAAAACTCTACTCTCCAGCGCCGCCGACCGCACCCTGAAAACCTTCGATGCGGCCACCCTCAACGAAACCTATACTTATCCCTCGCAGCCGGATTGGGATCTTGCAGTCGCTTACTCCCCGGACGGAAAACACATCGCCGTGGGTCGTTTCGACGGCTCTTTCGTGATCCTAGAACCCATGAAGGGAGTGAAGCTATGACGCGCCTCGCCTTTATACTGCTCGCGGTAACCGCCTTCGCAGCTGACGACTCCCCGTCCGGTACGCGCATGACGCCGCCCACCCTGCGCGAGATCTCCCCGCTCGGCATGCCCCGCGGCGGCACTTTCGAACTAACCATCAACGGCTATAACTTAGCCAAAGCTTCCGCCATCTACTTCAGCGATCCTTCTGTCACCGCCGCCATCACCCGCATCCGCGATCTAACCGATCAGGACGACGTGCGCCTCGGCGGCAACGGCACCCCTCTTACCATCGATCTCGGACCGCTTCCCGTCCGCAGCGAAATCACCGCGGATCTCAAGATCGCCCCCAACGCGCCGCTCGGGCCCGTTCGTTTCCGCGTTCTTACTCCGCTCGGTCTATCACCGCAAGGCACCGTCGACATCGAGCCCTACTGGGGCGAAGCCGGCGACAAAGAACCGAACGACACGATTACTGACGCGACCTTAGCCGGACTTCCCGCCATTCTCGTCGGCGCAATCTCCAAGCCGGGTGATGTCGATTACTACAAGATCGAGGTAAAAGACGGCGAGCAGCTCGTTTTCGAGGACGATGGCCGGATGCTCGGCTCCTCGCTCCAGAACGTAATGGCAATCGAAGATTCGAAAGGCGACATCATCGCCCAACACCGCGACGACGGAACCCCGGGCGCCAATACCTTCGCCCATAAGTTCGATAAAGCCGGCACTTATTACGTCCGCATCTCCGATTATCAGGAAAGCGGCAGCGGCAAGCATTTCTACCGTGTCAAAGTCGGCGCCGTTCCCATCGTTCTCTCCGCGTTCCCGTTGGGCGTGCAGCAAGGTAAGACCGCCGAAGTGACACTAACCGGCTATAACTTAGCCGCGAAGACAGTAACCGTAACTGGCGAACCGAACGAGGGCGACTTAGACGCCCGCATGTTACGCATTTCGGGCACGCACGGCGATACAGTCAACAAACTTCGAGTCGCGATAGGTCAGGAACCCGAATCTACGGTGCGCCCGGTAATTACATCGCCGATGACTGTCAACGGCCGGCTCACCGCGCCCAAACAGGACTTCCGCTTCCACGCCCGCAAAGGCGAGAAGCTGGTTTTCGAAGTCAACGCCGCGCGCTTAGGTTCGCCGCTCGATTCCCAACTCGAAATCCTCACGCCTGACGGTAAGCCCGTCGAACGCGCACTCGCGCGGGCCACCGAGCAGACCTCCCTCGTCCTCCGCGATCACGACTCCGCCAGCCAGGGTCTCCGTCTCGATTCCGCCGCTGGCCTGAAAGTCGGTGACTACATGATGGTCGGCACCGAGATCGTCCGCATCACGCGTGTACCCAATTTTCCGGATGAAGATACCATCTTCGAAGGTTTCGGCGGCCGCCGCGCCGCTCTATTCGACACCACGCCGGAAGCCCACGGCATGGATTCGCCGGCCTACAAAGTAGAAATTCACGAGCTCGGCGCAAAGCTTCCCAACAACGGCCTTCCGCTCGTACATCTCCTCTACAAGAACGACGATGGCGGCCCCGGCTACGGCAAGGATTCGCTGCTGCACTTCACCGCGCCCGCCGACGGTGACTATCTAGTGCGCCTTAGTGACGTCCGCGGACTCAAAGGTGAAGACTACACCTATCGACTAACCATCCGCGCCCCACGTCCTGATTACCGGCTTAGCTTCAGCCCCCGCAATCCCAATGTTCCCGCCAGCGGCCGCATCCCGCTAACCGTAACTGCGCTTCGCCTCGACGACTTCAATGGCCCCATCAACGTGGTGGTCAAAGACCTGCCGCCGGGCGTACACGCGACCACAGCCACGATTCAGCCTGGACAGATTGCCGCCACGCTTACCCTCAGTGCCGATGCGAACGCAACCTCACCCGCTGCCACGCCATTCCGCGTCGTCGACGACAAGGGCCGTGAAGTTAACGCAGAAGATCACCTGAAGCTACTCGCCGTCATCCCGCGCGCCGATGTCGATGTAACGGCCGAAACGCACGAAGTCTCGCTCGTCCCCGGCGGCCACGCCACGATCGAGATCTCTATCAGCCGCAACAACGGTTTCGCCGGCCGTGTTCCCCTGGCAATCCGCGACCTTCCGCCCAGCGTTCGCGTGATCGATGTCGGGCTCAACGGCGTTCTAGTCAACGAGACCGAAACCAAGCGCAGCTTCACCCTGGAAGCGCTCCCCGACGCCCAGCCTCTCGATCAGCCCATCTACATCAGTGGCGACATCGAGACCCGCGCCGGCGGTCAACAAACCGCCTTCTTATCCCAGCCCATCACCCTGCACTTGAAGCACGACGACCACGCTTCCGCCACCCGCTAACAGCTTCCGTATAGCTGCTGTAATCGTTTGTAAAAAGATTGCAACTAAGCTGACGAGACGGTTGTTATTATTAGATACTTTCGCTTCGGAATAGGGGTATGGATGAAATCATTCGCGCGGCTGTTCACGGCTGCTTTGAGCTGTCTTCCGTTAGGAGCAGCGGTCACAATTACGGGGTTCAGCGCTTCGCCGCCATCACCGGCACCCTTAGGCACGCCCATCACGCTAAGTGTCACGGCTACTGATACGAACGCGGGTCCACTAACTTTTCAGTTCAGCACCGCTCTCGCACAAAGGCCGCTGTCCATCGTGCGGGACTTCAACGTAGGTGCTCTTGCGAACGGTGTATGGACCAATCAACCCGTCTCGTGGTCGACGATCGAAGGCGACGGCCAATATACGCTGCAAATTATCGCTAAAGACTTCGTATCGGGTGAGACCGCGACAGCAACTCTCCCATTCACCTTTAACACTCTGGTTACGAGCGGGGCACTTACCGTAGTGCCTACAACCAATTCGCTGGTGGCGCTGGCCGCAGTCCCGCCGTGTCCCGTAGGCGATTGGGTTCGTGTCCTCTTCAGTCAGGCCAGCGGCCAGGGCGCTGTCACTCAGACCTCATATCAACCCTGTCAGGCCCCCCAGAGCAGTAATTTCTATCTTGGCGGGATGTACGCGAACACCACTTACAACGTTAGTTATGAAATCAAACGATATGTCGTCGGCTCGCCCGAACCCGGGACTCGAGTAGCAGAGTCAGGCTTCAGGACTACGGCCGGGCCCAGCACGGCAACCTTTACCACCGGCTCTACCCCTGCCGGCTTATCAGTACTCGGCACTTACTCCTCCCTGTTACTTACTCCACAAGCCGATCCGAGTAACGTCTTCTTGAACTCCTATATACCGACATTGGCTGGTTCTCAATATCAAGCCTCAGCGACCGATGGAACCGGCGCACCGATCTGGTTTTACGCGAGTACCGACAACTTCACGTTGTTAACGCGACCTCTCGCAGGCGGGTATTTCTTCCTTATGCAGTCGGGCCCGTCGTGGTACGGGAACTCTTTCCCTTTTGACCAGTCGCTGCGGCAGATCGACCTGACCGGGAACGTTGTGAAAGAAACGAACCTTGGTGTTCTCACGCAAAAGCTCGCCGCGATGGGCGACCCGGATCTCCAATCCTGCGGCAGTGTTCCGTTTCCCGTTGCGGCTGGCTCCGGTTGCCTCGTGCAGCTAAGCCACGAATGCATCCTGCTGCCCAACGGCAATTGGGCTTTCATCGGAAGCATCGAGAAGATAGCCCCGCCAGGCACGCAGGGCGACAAGACTGGTTTAAATTTTGATGTGGTGGGCGACGCCATTATCGTGCTCGACACGGATCTGAACCCGGTCTGGTATTGGGATGCTTTCCAGCACGATGGCGGCGGTACGCAGTTGGACATTAACCGCGCGCCACCAGCCGGCGATGTCTGCTCTCTCGGCGCGGCAGGCTGCCCCCCTATGGCTCTGATCACCAGCCCTGGCGTCGCGCCAACAGGCAGCGACTGGATGCACTCCAACTCGCTTTTCTATAACAAGGCGGACGGGAATTTCATACTCTCAGTACGCGCACAGGATTGGGTACTTAAGATCAACTACAGTTATGGCGTAGGTGACGGCACCATCCTTTGGCGCATGGGTCTGGGCGGTGACTTCTCCTTTAATAACATTGCCAATGACCCTTATCCCTGGTTCTCGCATCAGCATGATGTCGGCGTGGAAAACAACGGCGTAATGACGCTGTTCGATAACGGCAATACCCGGATCTACACTTATGGAGGCAACAGCCGGGGCATGGCTCTCGCTTTCGATGAGAGCACGATGCAGGTAACGCCGGTGTTTGTACAGGATCTCGACTACTTTGCCTCGGCACTCGGTAGCGCGCAGCTGCTAAATAACGGGGACTACTTCTTCCACGCCGGTATTGTCACTGGCTCCGACGACACCTACTCGCTCGAATATAGTCCGACCAAGGGAGCACTCACGGGAACTGGAGTGCTCGACCTGCAGGGGGACATTTGGACCTACCGGACATTCCGGATGTTCGACCTTTACTCGCCGCCTCCGACCTAGGCTTTACAATTACGGCATGCGACGTCTGATCGTCGGTATTAGCGGGGCCAGTGGAATTGCTTACGGAGCGCAGGCCCTTTGCGCGCTCCGTAAGCTGCAGATCGAGACGCATCTTGTCGTATCGAGCGCCGGCGAGCGGACCCGCGCTTCCGAAACCTCGTTGTCGCAAAGCGATCTGCGCGATCTGGCATCCGTGTACTATCCCGTCGCCGACATCGGTGCGCCGATTGCCAGCGGTTCGTTCCAGACAATGGGCATGCTGGTTGCTCCCTGCTCGATTCATACCCTGTCCGAGATCGCGACCGGAGTAACTAGTAACCTTCTTACACGCGCCGCGGATGTCTGCCTAAAGGAGCGACGCCGGCTGGTTCTCCTACTGCGGGAAACCCCGCTGCACCTCGGTCACATTCGCAGCATGTTGGCGGTCACCGAAGCGGGAGGGATCGTGATGCCTCCAGTGCCCGCCTTCTATGCGAAGCCGAAGACAATACAAGACATCGTTGACCATACAGTCGCGCGCGCTCTCGACCTGTTCGGCCTCGACACCCAGACATTCCCACGATGGGGCGAGGGTACGACAAGAGACGATAGGACAATAGAAGAGTGAAAGCACTCTTGTTGTTAGTCGCGTGTACAGCCGCGGCGCAGACCCCGTTCGCACCTCTCGATAGCTGGAAGGCCGCGGTGGATTCAGCCGATGCCCCCGCGCTCGCGCAGCTCTACAGCAAGACAGCGCGTATCCTCGTGGGCAAAGAAGACACGAAGCTGCCCGCCGAGGTTCGCTATTGGACCTCGTTGAAAGCGTCCGGCGTCGTCGGGGTCAATCCGAAGCTTCTCGAGATCTCGACGGACGGCGACCGAACGAGATTAGTCCTGCGCATCCAGGCTTTCAAAGGATACGGTGCATTAGTCGCGTCGATGACTCAAGTCTGGGAGAAGCAGCCGGACGGGTGGCAACTTACTGCTACCCAGCGCTCTGACTTCCGCCCCGATCCCGGTCGCAAGTTGCCTGAGCCGGCGAAGCCGAACACACAGCTTTATCCCGAGCCGAACGAAGCCCCCGCCGCGCTGGATGCGGCCGCGGCAGCTGCTGCACGCGGTGGCAAGCGCATCCTGGTCGTGTTCGGCGCGAACTGGTGCTATGACTGCCAAGTGCTTAACACGACGTTCCACTCGAAGCAGTTCGCGCCGCTGGTCGACGACAACTTCATCGTCGTCCACGTCAATGTCGGCGACGAGGGTAAGGATAACAACGACTTAGCCGCGCACTTAGGCGTCAATCTGGATAAAGGCATTCCGGCCCTCGCAGTTCTTGCTCCGGACAAGAGCGTGATCTTCGCGCAACGCGATGGGGAATGGGAGTCGACGACTAAGATCGGCCCGGAAGATATCCGGGCGTTTCTGGAGCATTGGAAGCCTGGCCGCTAGTACAGCGGAATCTCTTTACTGGTCTCCGAAATAACGACTTGTCGACTCGCTTGTTTCCGCAGCGGGCGGGCCGGCGGCACAGTTGGATTTTCCGGGTAAGTTGTACCGTCGTACGAAAGCTTCGCAATATATGGAGGGTCGATGCCCCCGCCTGCGACCAGCACCGCAATGTCGTGCCACCCGTGGCTCGAAGTCGATAAGACGCTGATCGGCGCTCTTGTGATTGAAATCTCCGTGACGAGTTTGTAAGATGAACCGCTCGCGGAGAGTACGAGCAAAGGACAACCGCCGGTTCCGCACCAGGTTTGGCCGATCAAGTAGACGAGTAGTTGTCGTCCGTCGCCGTCCAGGGAAACAGGGGCGGCAACGTATCGAGTCGTGGGGTCGGCGGGCAGACCCGACTTGCTGGCGTATCGGAGAAGAAACGACCGCAGCGGTTCATCTGCAGCGGCCTGAGGGCTGCCGTACTGAAAGGCAATGACAAGAATCGCTAAAGAGCGAATAAGGGGCAATTGAAGGAAGTGCGGGCGGTGTTGATCACCGCCCGTCAGCTTAGAACGTATACAGCAGCGTGCCGGGAATAGGATCGGCGGCACTAGTCTCGACGTCGCCAGCCAACACCGGTTGCGCTTCGGCATCGCTGCCGACCGGCCGGTAATAGATGCCCGTCTCACCCAGGAAAACTTCAAGTTCCCCGGGACGCGGAAGCTGCCCTTGAATGAGCGCCTCCGACAACGGATCCTCAATGTACTTCTGGAGCGCGCGGCGTAGCGGACGCGCGCCGTAGCTCCGATCGCCAAGTGTCTTCTCGATGATGTACTTCGCGGCGTCGGTCGAGAGCTTGATCTTCAGCTGTTTCGCGACCAGGTTGCCGTTGATCTGCTCGACGAGCAGCGCGATGATCTTCAGCAGGTCGTCGTCATTAAGCGAAGTGAACAGAATCACTTCATCCAGACGATTGAGGAACTCGGGGTTGAACGCCCGCTTGACCTCACCTCTGACGAGATCTTCGACCTTAGTCGGAACGCCCTCGGTGTGCGGCGCCGAGAATCCTAGATGTCCGCGCTTCTCAAGGAAGCGAGCGCCGAGGTTCGACGTCATGATGATGATCGTGTTCTTGAAATCGACCGTGTTGCCGAGTCCGTCGGTCAACTGGCCGTCTTCAAACACCTGTAGCAGGATGTTGTAGATATCCGGGTGCGCCTTCTCGATTTCGTCGAGCAGGATGATGGCGTAGGGCGACCGCTTCACGCGTTCGGTGAGCTGACCGCCTTCCTCATATCCGACATAGCCGGGAGGCGAACCAATCAACTTCGAAACCGAGTGCTTTTCCATGAACTCGGACATATCGAAGCGGATCAGCGACTTCTCGCTGCCGAACAGGAACGAAGCCAGCGCGCGAGCAACTTCGGTCTTGCCGACGCCAGTCGGTCCGAGGAACAGGAACGAACCAGCCGGACGGTTGGAAGCCTTGAGCCCTGCGCGGGAGCGGCGGATGGCGCGCGCCAGTGCGGAGATTGCTTTCTCCTGACTCACAACTCGGTGATGCAGTTCTTCTTCGATCCGAAGGAGCTTGGTGATCTCCTCCTCCTTGATCGACGTCATCGGAACGCCGGTCCAACGGGCGACCACGTCTTCGATGTCGTCCTTGGTCACAACCCCGGTTGAGGAATCATCGAGGTTATACTTTTCGCGGAGCTGGCGCATGTTCTCGCGCTCTTTGCGCTCCTCATCCGAGTAGAAGCGCGCCTTTTCGAACTCGTGGTTCGCAATGGCGTTCTCCATGCGGTGCACGATAAATTTGATGCGCTTCTGGATGTCGGCCAGATCGCTCGGAAGCGTGGTCTGGCGAAGCTTCACACGCGCGCCGGCTTCATCGATCAGATCGATCGCCTTGTCGGGCAGGAAGCGGTCCGGAATGTAGCGGCTGGAGGTGAAGACCGCGGCCTCGATCGCCTCATCCGTATAACCGACCGCATGGAACTTCTCGTACCGGTCTTTGATGCCGAACAGAATCTTCACTGCATCGGTCTCGGACGGCGGCGGGACTTTGACTGCCTGGAAGCGGCGCTCCAGCGAACGATCCTTCTCGATCGATTTGCGGAACTCGCCGGGCGTCGTCGCCCCGATACACTGAATCTCGCCGCGCGAAAGGGCGGGCTTGAGAATGTTGGCCGCATCGAGCGAACCTTCAGCCGAACCGGCACCTACCAGTGTGTGAAGCTCATCGATGAAGATGATCGCGTTCTGATTCTCCATCAACTCCTTCATGATGGTCTTCAGGCGCTCTTCGAACTGGCCGCGATATTTCGTCCCGGCAACGATGAGTGAAAGATCAAGCGCGAGAATTCGCTTATCCGCAAGGAATGAAGGAACTTCCCCCTCGGCAATGCGTTGCGCGAGACCCTCAACAATAGCGGTCTTACCGACCCCCGGCTCGCCGATCAGGACCGGATTGTTCTTGGTACGGCGGCAGAGGATCTGAATGACGCGCTCGAGTTCATAATCGCGGCCAATTAATGGGTCGAGCGTGTTATCGATCGCGGCCTGCGTTAAGTCGCGGCTGAACTCCGCGAGTAGTGAGCTCTCTTTAGGACGGTTGGACGCTACTTTCTCGGACTGCGATCGCTGCAGTTCTTCGCGGATGGTAGAGAGCCGCAACCCGCGCTCGTGCAGAATTTCGGCGGCAAAACACTTCTCCTCACGCAACAGACCGAGCAGCAGATGTTCGGTGCCGATGTGCTTGTGGCTGAGGCGCTCCGCTTCCTCGGCTCCATACGCGAGCACGCGCTTACATTCGTTGCTCAGAGGCAGGTCTACAGAAGTGGAGACCTTCTCGCGTACAGTCGTGTGACCTTCAATCTGTTTACGGATAGATTCAACGGCTGCGTGGGAACGCAAAAATCGGTTAGCAAGTGTCTTATCTTCACGTAGGAGACCTAAGAGAAGATGCTCAGTCTCGATGTAGGGACTGCCGAACTGACTTGCCTCATATCTGGCAAAGAATATGACGCGGCGTGCTTTCTCGGTGTATCGCTCAAACATACGGAATTAGGCCCCTCACAACTACGAGACGCTGTCTGGGATTGGCTCGTTAACTCAATTATAATGCCCGCGCGAATTTTCGCTCGATTTTCCTGTGTCAGGTCGACGCGGGGTTCGGATCCTCAGTGAGAATCCCGTCTTTGAGCCGCAGCACGCGGTCGCACCGCGCAGCAAAGGTGACATTATGCGTCACAAACACCGAGGTTAGGCCAAACCGGGTATGCAGATCTTCGATTAACGAGAAGACGTTCTCACCCGTGCGCTGGTCCAGATTCCCCGTGGGTTCGTCCGCCAACAGGAGTTCGGGGCGGGTTACGAGTGCCCTGGCAAGCACGACGCGCTGACGCTCTCCGCCCGACAATTCGCCGGCACGATGGTTTAGCGCGGGCGGCCAGACCCACATCCGCTAACCGCGAGCCGGCACCTCCCTTTCGGCATCGGGACGCGAAACGCCCCGGATCAACAGCGGGAGGAAGACGTTCTCGATCGCAGTGAATTCCGGGAGCAGATGATGAATTTGCCAAACGAAACCGATATGGCGGTTTCGATAGGCGGCCAGTCCCGCGTCGCTCAGTTCCGATACGGGCTCTCCCCGATAGAGAACGCGCCCGGTGCTGGGGCGATCCAAGCCGCCGATCAGGTGGAGCAGTGTGCTCTTTCCTGCGCCGGATTCTCCCACAATGGCCAGGCGTTCCCCTGCATGAATCTCGAAGTTGAGACCGGCGAATACGGTCAGGTTATCGGTGCCCGATCGATACGACTTACTTAAGTTCTCGGCTTGAACCAGCGGAGGCTCTTGCATCGGGTAGGTGTTCGCTCATTCAGGATAGCGGTGCCGTATAAAAGTTGACAAAGCTGATACAAATCTCTACTCCGGTTTAGGAGGTTTGGTGCGTCAATAGAGCCAGAGGTCAACAAGCAAGATCAGATGGAACACGCGAAACTAGTGCAATTGGGTACCGATCTTCTGGCGGAATCCCGCCACCCCGAACTCTGGCTGGCCAAGTACGATCAGGCACTTGGTAGCTCGGGCGATCAGCTCTTGGTGGAATTTGTCAACGAACTTGGACGCGAGTTGCATGTCCACGTTAAGCTCGCTGCCTAAAACCTACTACACCGCCGTCGTGGTCCCGATGTTCCCCAAGATATCGGTTACCTTGGCGTTGATGGTCGAAACTTTATAAGGCTTTTGCAAGAAGCCTGCGATTCCGGAGGACGCGAAGCGCTTAGCCACTTCAGCCTCGCTAAAACCGCTGGAGAGCAGGATAGGAGTAGCCGGACGCAATTGCCTTATAAGTGGGATAGCCTGCTCCCCAGTCATAACCGGCATTGTGAGGTCCAGAATCACTAACTCTACTTCGGGGTGAGCGCGTAGCACCTCGATAGCTTCGGACCCATTGGCCGCCTGCAGCACACGGTATCCGCGCCTCTCCAGCGAGAGCGATGCGGTCCTAAGTACAATCAACTCGTCGTCGACCACCAGCACCGTCTGACCGCTCGCAGCAGAGGACATCTCGGGCGCCGATTTCCGCCGCAGGGACAAAGTAGTTTTTGAAGCCGGCAAGAGGATCCGAAATGTCGAACCGGTGCCGGGCCGGCTCTCAATTTCTATGTCTCCCCTATGCCCCTTCACAATCCCTAGGACTGCCGACAAACCCAGCCCCCGTCCCGTAAACTTGGTTGTGAAAAATGGATCGAAGATGCGCTTTAGAGTATCCGGCGTCATGCCGATCCCGTTGTCAGCAACTTCAAGGCTCACGTAATCTCCGGCTGAGATGACAGTTTGCAGTTGTGAACTGAACTTGGGGACGCGCTGCTGGGCGAGGGAAGTACGGATGGTGACCGTTCCTGGACGTTCGCCGATCGCCTCTGACGCGTTGATCAGAAGGTTCATGACCACTTGCTGTATCTGTGCCGGATCGGCTTCGACGAAGTTGCCTTTGCCCTCGAGTTCTAAGTGGACCGTCACGTTCCGGGCCAAGGACGCGCGCAGCAGCGTGAGGTTCTCCTCCACCAGCGAATCCAGGTCGACTGCCTCGATCGCAAAGCTACCCTTACCCGAAAATGCCAGCATCTGGTTCGTAAGTTCGGCGGCGCGTTCCGCCGCGAATGTAATTTGTCCGGCGATCGAGCGAATTTTCTCTGAATTCGTCTCCGCGAGCAGGCTGGCGCCTCCCAGAATTCCGGTCAGCAGATTGTTGAAATCGTGCGCGATGCCCCCGGCCATCACTCCGAGGCTTTCCAGGCGCGCTCTCTCACGGAATTGCTCTTCCCGCTGGCGCTCCTTTTCCTCGGCCAGTTTGCGTTCCGTGATATCGCGAGTGGAACCCGCGACCGCTTCCACCGAGCCATCGTCGGCGCGCACAGGCACGAAAATGTAGTCGTAGTGCCGCGTTTCCCCGGACGGACCGGTAAAGTCTGTTTGATCCCGAATCGGTTCGTTGGATTCGATCACCTGCTGGATCTGGCGATCCAAAAGCGCGGCTAGCTCCGGCGGATATTCCAAATCGAAGAAGCTCTTGCCGATAATTTCCTCAAACGATATTTGCAGCAGCGAAAGTAACGCGCGATTGGCGTATGTAAAGCGGCCCTGCAGATCAAAGGTGTAAGAGAAGTCGGGGCTATTGGATAGAGCCGTATCGAACGTGTGCCATTGATGACGCAGCCGCTCCTCGGCTAACTTCCGCTCGCTGATGTTACGCCCTTCCGGAACAATCAGCGATACCTCCCCGTGCTCGTCGAAGATGGGATGGAATGAGATATCAAACGTTTGGTACTCACCGGTTGGTCGCCTTACGGTAGCTTCAAAACGAACAAACTCGCCGGCCGCGGCGCGCCCAAGGTGCTCGCGCACAGCCTCCGGAGCACCGGGCGTGTAGGTGAACCAGGGCGTCTCCCAGAAGGGATGTCCGATCACGTCCTCGCTCTTGTTGCCGGCAAACTCGAGCGAGGCTCGATTTGCCTCCAGCAGGGTTCCGCCGGGAGCCAGCAGGCCGATGTACTCGTAAGTGCCGTCGAAGATCGCGCGGAGCCTTTGCTCACTATCGCGGAGCATGGCCTCAGCGCGCTTCCGGGCGTCGATATCGATATGGATACCGACGATGCGTTCGGGAGTCCCCGTCTCGTCGTAGAAGATCTGCCCCTGACCGCGCAGCCAGCGGAGCGTTCCATCCGGCAGCACGGCCCGAAATTCATCGGCGTACTCGGCGTCTTTTCGCGCGAGAGAGGCCTGTAACCCGGCGCCGACGCGCATCGCGTCTTCCGGGAACACGAGGCGGCCCCAGTCCTCGCGCGTTCCGGGGAAGGCGCCCTCAGCCAACCCATAAAGCGCTTCAAGCTCTGAGGTCCACGTGATGTGATCCGTCTTAAGCAGCCAATCGAAACTGCCGATGCGTCCGGATTTCTGCGCCAGACGCAGCCGCTGTTCGCTTTCCCTGAGCGCAAGGGCGACGCGCGTTCGCTCGATCGACTCCCAGCAACGATTGGCGACGAGTTGCACCAATTCGACGTCCTCCGCAAGCCATCTACGAGGCGTCGCCTGGTGGACAGCCATGGCCGCGACCAGCCGCCCTTCCTTTTGAAGGGGCACGGAAATGTGAGCGGCTATCGAGGCGCGGTGGAAGGATTCGAGCACATCCGCGAAATCAGGATCGGCGTCGACGTTCGCGTTGATGCACGGCAAATTGGCTCGCAGCAGCCGCGCGGTTTCAGCGCCGAACTGGGTGAGTGTGTAACGCCCAACCATACTCAGAACACCCGGCCGCGTATAGTCCCACAAAATCTCGAGATTCTCTTCGTCGCTGTCGAAAACACAATAAGTGCAGCGGTCGACGCCAAGGTGATCGGCCAGCAAGCGCGAGGCTGCAGCGATAATTTCCATGGGCTCCGCCAACGGGCGTGTGGCATCGTCAAGCCGGACCAGGAATGCATCCCGTTCGCTTTTCTTCCGTTCGGTTAAGTCGACGACGAAACAGGCAACCTCAGTCCGGTCTGCCGCCAATCGGATGATGGCTGGCGCAACCAGAACCGGTACGCGCTGGCCGCCTTTCGTGAAGTATGCCTGTTCATACGGAACACATTTGCCCGTTGTCCCAAGCTGTTGTGCGGCGTGTCTTGCCAGATCGAGAAACTCAGGCGGGGTAATTCGGTCCCAACGCACCGATCCGGAGACGACGTCCGGTTCGGTGTAGCCAAGCAGACTGCGGAGTTTCGGATTCAGATAGGAGATTCCGCCTTCAATGTCGCCCAAAAGAAGTCCGACCGTATTCGACTCAGCCATCTCCCGGAAGCGCGAATCGCTAATCTGCCGCTCACGGTCCGCGAGAGCTTCCCGCTGCTCGGCGCGTACGGTCTCAGTGACCTCTTCTACCGAATGGAGAATGTACTCGAGGTGACCCTCCGAATCCAGCACGGGCGTATTCAGCGCGCTCCAATAGCGTTCCTCAAATCCTCCGCCCTCAGACGGCGGTCGCTCGACGTCGTACCGCTGCAGCGGCATGCGATCCGGTACACGGCCGGCAATGACTCGGGCGAACGACTCGCGCAAATTGTGAACCCCGGTCGCCGCTGGGTCGTGCGGGTTGTCCGGGAAAACGTCGAAGAGGTCTCGCCCAAACAACTCTTCGCGTTTCACTCCGCTTACCCGTTCGTACTCGTCGCTGACCGCCAAGATGGTGAATGCCGGACTGTTGGGCAGGACGACCAGAAGGGCGTTCGGGGCGCGCTCAAAAAAGGCGCGGAAGTCCGGGGCTGGTGACCCGTGGGTCTGTATGTTGTCGGACTTCAGCGCCGGATCCATCCTTCTTCCTCTAGTGTGACAGCCAAGCGGGTGCCCTTGCATTTGTTGACAGAGACGATACAAAAGTCGACCGCTTCACTGCCCATGCGGTGCGTCAATAGAAGCAGGGACAAGAACAATGATCACCCACGCCGACCTGATTCAAGCAACCACGAGTTTACTAGCGGATTCTCCGAATCCATCGCACTGGTTTCCACTCTATGACGCCGCACTGGCGAGCGACACCGACCGCGAATTGAAGCAACTTGTGAATCAGATGCTATCGGAGCAGTTGCTCGAGCACCGGCTCGCGGCTTAGCCTCGTGTCTGGCCCGACCGCTGATCTTGTGTTAGGCTCAAAATCGAGTTGCATCGCGGGATCCGTGTATGCAGCGTTGGCCTCGTGGCGGAATTGGCAGACGCACCAGATTTAGGTTCTGGCGTTCGAAAGGACGTCCCGGTTCGACCCCGGGCGAGGCCACCAGCGTTTTACTGCAGCACAGGGTCTGTCTGCTCCATATAGGCGATCAAACCCAGTAAAGCACCCCAGTGATAGAAGCGATCGCTGCTTGTGACGTCGTCACCTATTCCGAGTGTGGCGTTGTAGTTCTCATGAACGTGCCCGTTTGTCTTCCACTCCTTCAGGAAGAGATTGAGGGACTTCTCCGCCAGTTGCTTACGCGCCGCCGCTTGGTCATAGTTACGAAGTCCTAAGTACACGAGATAGTTCATAGGTCCCCAAATGCGGCCCCGCCAGTACTCCTGATCCTTATAGGCAGGATCGCTACGAGCAATGGATGGCAACACGAATTCGCCGCCGAACTCGTTGGGATTTGCGAGGTGTTCGTGTACCATACGGTCAGCCTGTTGTGCCGTTGCAGCATGCGCCATTAGTGGATAGAAGTTAGTAGGTGAGATGCGCGGGCTAAGTTGGCCTGTGATCAGATCTTTGTTGAGAAACATTCCTGTTTTCTCATCCCAGAGGCCGGCCAACTTATCGCGATAATGAGAAGCTCTGCCGGCCAGTTCTTTGGCTTCGGCAACTTTGCCTAGCTCGGTGGCTATTGTGGCGAGTGCATCGCAATCGGCAACGTACATGCCCATCAAGCCCACATCGGCCAGCATCATGCGCTGACTGTTCTTGTCGAAGCTTACATCGTCGTACATGGGCGAGTTATCCAAGCCTGACTCAAACCGTGCTCCCTGCAACGTGCCCCGCGCCGTATCGTCTAAGTCTTCCGGTTGGCCGTGAGCGTCACTGCCCCAGACTAGATAGCCCTGCACGTCGCGATGTTCCGCCCACCACCGATTCCATGCCAGCAGCCGCGGGAACGTATCCCGAAGTAGCCACTGCTCATGAAACTTCCGGTAGAGACCGAGGAGAGTGACTGCGCCGACAGGGGGCTCCGAGCGATCTCCACTCTTCCACTCACCTGCGCGCGCGTAGTTGGGTACAAAGCCGCTGGGTGTGGTTTCGTTTAATACCTCGATCGCGTCCGCATAGGCCAGATCACGGTCGCCGATCGACGCCAGCGATGCTGCGAAAAAGGTGTCCCAGTCGAAGAGAACGTAACCTCCCCATCCCACAGACCACTGGCGACTTACCGGCGAGATGACACGCTCGTGTTCCGGATCGTAGATAGTGTCCCAGCCGAGGACGGTTTGGATTGCGTCCGCGATGGGGGCCGCGCTGCCAGCTTTCTGGTTCGCTTGATCATAGGCTGCACGTCGCTTTGTGAGGATATCTTCGACTTGGGTTATGGTTCGTGGTTTGCCAGACGCAAATGCCACTGGCCGATCCAGATCCGCCGCAAAGTAAGGACCAGCGATGGGCGCGTTGAGGGCTGTCGCCTGCACCCCGTCAAAGAAGAACAGTGTACGGCGGCCGGCATTGCGCGCCTCGATTCGGTCCTGCGATTTCTCGACTGAGCCAGGCCGGTTCCAGAGGTAACTGACGGAGAAGACAGCGGTCATCGGGAGTTGCCCTGTCGGCGAGGCGGCGGTGATAGGCGTGACTAACAGGACAAGATCGTTCGCTTCGGTTCCGGACTGAACCCGAAACGATCGTCCTCTCCAGGTAAGCTTTAAATCTGTATAGCTTCCGTCGAAGGTGTGTGGACCCGGGAACACCTTCTCGGCATTGGGATCCTGTTGGCCGATCAAAGCAGTAGAAAGAAAGCTTTCACCGTATAACCGCTTCTTGTCAAGAAAGCCGACGCGAACTGCCAGCCCTTCCGGAAGCAAGACATGGGTGGTAACGCTTCGCGTATCCCAGGTGTTCCATCCGCGCCCGAGCCGCTGTTGAAGCTGCGCGTATTCAGGCGATCTAGGGCGTGCGGGTTTTCACCGGTAGCGTCTGGGGTAGGCAGACGAGTGGGACTAAGGAGAGCAATAGACCAAGTAGAGAGGAACGCATGAGTAATTTAGGATAAGGATGCCGTAAGAACGGATCGGAAAGCATCGATAGTGCGCGTAACGTCGCGTTTGCTGGTCTGCCAGTTACAGACGCTTACTCTCATCGCTCGCCGACCTCGCCACGTTGTGGCGCCAAAGAAGGCTTCACCAGTTGCTAAGACTGCGGCGATCACCTCCTCGGTCCGCCTATCGTGGTCTGCTTCTCCTGCGCCGTTCGAGTTGTCAAGAAAACGAACTAATCCTTGGTTCATTTTAGGCATCCATAGCACTTCCGCACCTGGCAGTTCGCCGATCCCTGTCACAAGCGCCCGCGCGTGAGCACACGATCTTTCGATAAGATCCGCAACGCCCTGCCTGCCTAGTTGCCGCAATGCCGCGTAAGTCGGAAAGCCTCTTGCACGGCGACTCCATTCGGGGTTCCAATCAATCTGGTCGCGCGCCGTCTTATCGTGAGTAATGTAAGGCGCTCGGTGAGAGAGGGCGGCACGATGCGCGTCTGGATTGGCGACAAAGGCGTAGCCGCAATCATAGGGGACGTTCAACCACTTATGCCCGTCGGTCGCCCAAGAGTCCGCATCGCTTACACCGCTTAGTAGAGTCCGATACTTATTGCTGGCGTTGGCCCACAAGCCAAAAGCTCCGTCCACATGAACCCACGCTCCGTGCTGGTGGGCAAGCGGTATCAGCTGTTCGAAGTTGTCGTAAGCGCCGGTGTTGATGTCGCCAGCCTGAAGTAGCACGATTGACGCCGTCCCATTTTCTGCTTGCTCGGCGAGAGCCTCGGCCAGCGCAGTTTGCACGAGACCTCCTCGCGCGTCGACAGGCAAATCGATTATCTGTTCGCGCCCAATGCCTAGAAGGCACACGGCCCGTTCAATGGACCCATGACGTTCGGTACTCGATAAGACGCGAATTAATGGCGCGCTCGAAAGGCCTTGTCTCTCTACGTCCCAGCCCTTTTGCTTGAGCAAGGCATGCCGCGCAGCCGCTAGGCATGTAAGGTGCGCCATCTGGCAGCCGGACGTTAATGCAAAGCTGGCTTGTCGGGGCAATCCCAGAATGTCCTTCAGCCATTCGCCGGCGACTTCTTCGGCCACCGCCGCGGCCGGTCCGCAGGCATAGAGGGCTGCGTTCTGGTCCCATGTTGCAGTAAGCCAGTCGGCGGCGAGGGCGGCCGGTAACGCGCCTCCGATTACCCAACCAAAGAACCGTCCCCCCGCGCTGCCAAGGATCCCGCCTTGGGCATCTCGCACTAAGTCCTCGATGACCTGTTCGGGGGCGGTCCCGTCCAATCCGAGCGGCTTAGAAAAACGTTCACGCAGGGTTGCGAGATCCGCGGTGGCCGCTACGGGGGAGTCTTCGAGACCTTCCAAATGGGCGAGGGCCGCGCTTAACGTAAGGTCGAGTGTTGCGCGAAAGTCGCTCTTTGATTTGGACATGCTCACCCAAAGTCTACGAGAACTTCGGGGCGAATGCGTCCCGATTCTTGCGAGAGGCAAGCGTAAACCGGCTTCGCGTGTTACCTTGCGACTGTAAGCGCTTTTCCAGCAGGTTACGCCTATGAAACCTTCGCAAGCATTGAGAGCGCACCGGGACGAATTGCGGCAGCTTGTGAGCCGCTACGGTCTTTCGCACCCGCGTGTGTTCGGGTCGGTCGTAAGTGGTACCGATACCGAGGAGAGCGATCTTGATTTGCTCGTCGAACCTGGAGAGTTTCGCAGCGACGTGTTGCAATACGCCCAGCCGTTATGAAGCATCCGGAGCGCATCGAGGACTATCTGAAGCACATTTCGGAAGCCATTGACCGAGCGACGGAATACCTTCGGCCTCTTGCAAACGTTGAAGCATTTCAGGAAAACAGGCAAGTTCAAGACGCGGTTGTCCGCAACATCGAGATCATTGGCGAAGCCGTGAACAAGATTCAGAGGATAGCGCCGGATTTCATCAAAAGCCATCCCGAGCTTCCGTGGGCGGAGATGCGCGGCATGCGCAATATAGCGATTCATGAATACTTCTTTGTCGATCGGCAAATAGTCTGAACGACTGTGAGGCACGACCTGCCTGCGTTGAAGCAGCGGATTGACGCATTGCTGACGTGAGCGCGTTTTTCAGTCGGAGCTAATGGAAGTTATGCGCCGGCGCAGCGTCCGTCTTATGCGGCAGCCTGGTTACTTTCCGCGCCAACACATGAATCACGTTGTCCACATTCTGCAACTTACCCTCGACGATCAGCCACGGCTCCGTCACTAGTAACAGCCGCTGCTCCGCAAACAGATCCGGCATAACTACCGCGTTGGCGATCCCCGTCTCGTCTTCCATACTGAGAAACACAATGCCCGCCGCGGTCCCGGGACGCTGCCGCACGATCACGTTTCCCGCAATCCGCACCAACCCGCCCGGCCGCACTTTCGCCAAATCCCGCGCCGGCGTGACCCCGAGCGCATTCATCTCCTCGCGCCGGTACGCCATCGGATGCCGCCCGATCGTCACCGTCGTCCCGCGGTAATCCGCCGTCACGCGCTCCTCAGTCGTCATCTGCACGAGAGGCGATTCCGGCGCCGTCTCAGGAACCGAAATCCAGCAGCGGACCCACCGGCCGCGCCGCACGCCCGGCCTTCCACAACGCATCGCGGCGATGCTTCGGATCCAGCGGATTCAGCGCGCCGATCTCCGCCAGCCGGTTCATCTCATCCGTCCGCAACTCGGGAACGCGCGCCGCCAGATCATCCACGCTCTCGAACGGACGCTCCGCACGCGCCTGCAAGATCGCCTGCGCCGTCGGCTGCCCGCAGCCCGCGCGCATAACGCAGCCCCAGCCGCAGATGCTTCTTCGCGCCGTCTTCCTCCACCGTGCAGTTCCAATCGGAGATGCGTGATATCCACCGGCAGCACGCGCAGCCCATGCCGCTGCGCGTCCTTGATCAGCACCGCCGGATGATAGAAACCCATCGGCTGATTGTTCAGAATCGCGCACGTGAACGCCGCCAGATAGTGCACCTTGAAGTAGCCGCTCGCATAAGCCAGCAACGCGAAACTGGCCGCATGCGATTCCGGAAATCCGTACAGCGCGAACGAAGTGATCGACTGCACGATCCGATCCTGCGTCGCGCACATCAATGCCGTTGCGCGTCATGCCCGCGCGCAGCTTCACCTCGATCTCCTTCATCCGCTGTTCCGACCGTTTGAAGCCCATCGCGCGCCGCAGTTCTTCCGCCTCGCCGCCCGTGAAATCGGCCACCACCATCGCCATCCGCAGCAGTTGCTCCTGAAACAGCGGCACGCCCAGCGTCCGCGCCAGCACCGGCTCCAGCAGCGGATGCAGCGGCACCACCTCTTCGCGCCCTTGCCGCCGCGCCAGATAAGGATGCACCATCTTCCCCACGATCGGGCCCGGCCGGATGATCGCCACCTGCACCACCAGATCGTAAAACTTGACCGGCTTCATGCGCGGCAGCGAAGCCTGCTGCGCGCGGCTCTCCACCTGAAACCAGCCGATGGTGTCGGCCTTCTGCAGCGCGCCGAAGACCTTGCGGATCGTCCGGCGGCAGGCAGCCCAGATCGATCTCTTCGCCCCAGTGATCGCGAATCAGCACGCAGGCAATCTTCCAGCACCGCCATCATGCCGAGGCCCAGCAGATCCACCTTCACAATGCCCAGGTCGGCGCAGTCTTCCTTGTCCCACTGCACCACCACGCGGCCCGGCATGGTCGCGGGTTCCAGCGGCACCACCGAATCGAGACTGCCCTGGCACACCACCATGCCGCCCGAATGCTGGCCCAGATGCCGCGGCAAATCCTGCAGGCCTGTCACCAGGTCCAGGAACTTGCGGATCTTGGGATGATTCAGATCCAGCCCCGCGTCATTGAACTGCTTCTCCGCGGTGTTGTCCTTGTCTTTCCAACCCCAGATCGGAACCAGGCTCGACAGGCGGTCCAGCGTCTCCACCTCGAAGCCCAGCACTTTGCCCGCTTCGCGCGCCGCCGACCGGCCCCGGTACGTGATCACGTTCGCCGTCATGGCCGCGCCCAACTTTCCATAGCGCTCGTAGACATGCTGGATCACGCGCTCGCGCTTGTCTCCCGACGGCAGATCGAGATCGATATCCGGCCACTCGCCGCGCTCTTCCGAAAGAAACCGCTCGAACAGCAGCTCCATCCCGACCGGATCGACCGCCGTGATCCCCAGCGAGTAACAGACCGCGCTGTTCGCCGCCGATCCGCGCCCCTGCACCAGAATGCCTTCCTCGCGGCAGAAGTTCACGATGTCCCAGACGATCAGGAAGTAGCCCGCGAGCTTCAGCTTCTCGATCAGCGCCAGTTCGCGCTCGATCTGATTGCGGGCCTTGTCGTGATAGGGCCGGTAGCGCCGGCGCGCGCCTTCGTCCGTGCGCTTGCGCAGGAACGACATCTGCGTTTCGCCCGCGCGGCACCGGATATTCGGGGAACTGGTAGCCCAGGTCGGACAGCGTGAAGTTCAAGCTGCGCGGAAACGCCCTTGCGTGTTGGCGATCGCATCCGGAAGATCGGCGAACAGCCGCGCCATCTCTTCCGGCGGCCGCAGATGCCGTTGCGAATTCTTCGCGAGCAGCCGCCCCGCTTCGGCCAGCGTCGTTTTGTGGTGCAGGCACGTGAAGACGTCGAGGATGGCCCGCTGTTCCGGCCGCGCGTGGCAAACACCGCCCGTTGCGACTAGCGGAATCCGCACTCGCCGCGCGAGTTCTACGGTCGCCTCATTGCGCCACTCCTGCTCGCGATCGAAATGCCGCTGCACTTCGACATAGACATTCTTCTTGCCGAAGATGCCGGTCAGTTGATCGAGGCACTTGCTCCCGGATTTGGACTGGAGCGCCATTGCGAGAGGTCCGCGTTCGTCGCCTGTCAGGCAGATCAGACCGTCGGCGAATTCCGCGAAATCCTCCGGAGTGGCGATCGCCGGCTCGTTCTTCGGAACCCGCATCTTGGCCCGTGTGATTAGCCGGGACAAGTTCTGGTATCCGGCGCGGTTCTTCACCAGCAGCGGATAGCGTGCTCCATCGGTACCCAGGATTTCCGCGCCGATATGCGCACGGACACCGGCTTTCTTCGCCGCCAGATGAAAGCGCGGCGAGCCGTAGAAGCCGTCCATGTCCACCAGCGCGAGAGCCGGATAACCGAAGTGGGCAGCCATGGCCGCGTATTCTTCGGGGAGGCTAGCGCCCTGCAGAAAGCTGAAGGCGGACCGGGCATGAAGTTCGATGTACATTTCGCCTTTTGTTCGCCTTTAGTCTAGCGCGGAAATTTTTACCCCGCATCTGTCCTTTGAATGTCAGACGATAGCTAGCGTTACGATGAGCTCGATGAGCCCCTTGCCTCTGATCGTCTTGCCGACGTGGACGGCCCGCGATTTGTGGCGCTGGGGGTTGATCGCGACGGGCGCGGTGCTAGTCGCGCACGGACTCCTCAGCAAAAACATGAGGATGCGGAACGGGACGTGGCGCGGCGTGATTGTCACGAAACGATGGCAGGTCATTTATATGCGAACTCTCTTCACGCTGATTGGAGCGGCCTCGATCGTCTGCGCTCTTAGGCCAAACTTTCCATAGCGGGATTTCCGTGCCTACAAAGCGACTTCCGGGATCGCGAACGACGCGGCGCTCACCTTCAACTAATGTTTGTTGCTGACCAGGTCCGGTCGGTTCCGTGTGTCTTTTTGGGGAGTCGCAGGCGTTGCGCTTTTCTAATAGCATCTACGTCCGCAAGGTCCTGAAGCCTTCCGGCTGCCTCAACCGGCGCACTACCCATGCGAAAGAACGGGCCAGCCTCGGAAAAATCCGCAGTAGTCATACCTTCGAGCGGCGCCCCGAATTTCGCTAAGGCGGCAAAAAGCGCCGCGGCGTTATCCGCATCGGCTTCCACCAGAATGTCGCGGTCTTTAGTCGCCCGTGGTTGCGCGTGAATGGCGACGGCGTACGCGCCGACAACAAGATACTTAACGCGGTGTTCGTTCAAAATAGACAAGAGTTCTTTGAAGTCTGGGAACATCCGCGGCCTCGCCCTTCATCGCATATTGTTCCTGAGTAAGCTCGGAAACCGCAGCGACTCTTTCATGCACCGGGCGGCTCTGCCAGTACCGATATTCGTCGGCCTTCGTCTCGCCGAACTCGGTGTACTTGCGGATCGTCTTGTCCGTGCGCCAATTTATAGCATGCTCGCGTCACTTCAAAGAGCGGAGAATCCGGGCTTGCAGTTACTGGTTATCGCAGCCTAGTGAGAAACATAGAGCGGCACAGATCTCCACCATGCGAGACGGACTCAAGCGGGCGACCCGCTTTCCTAGGCGCTCCTGTGCGACCGTGATTGCGTTGTGAAGGTTCACGGCGCACGTCCGCTTCATTCCATCCTCGACACCCAGCGCTACCTCAGAAGGCACGCCACGAATGGTAGATGTAATCGGTGCTACTGTGACCGTGTTCAAGTGCGTTATCGAGCTGTCGCGGGTCAGTATGATAACCGGCCGGGTTTTATCAGGCGATCCAAATTGATAAAGACGGACCTCGCCTCTGGCTATTGCTCCGGCCACGCCGCCTCCGCTTCCCAGCGGTCTGGTTCTGCGATCATTGCGGGCTTCTTCAAGTATCCGCTCCGGTCGCGTTCTTCGAGCGCGTGAAGTTCAAGGCGCCGCAGATGCTCTCGCAAGGCGTCCCGAACCAAAGCCGATCGATTCTGTTTCGTCCGCCGGGCGGCGCGATCCGTCGCTTCCAGCAGCTTTTTATCAAGGACAACCTGTATGGTTTCCATTGTGGAACTCCTTCCACAGCGTACTCCACATCGACACTTTGTTTCCGAGAGACTGCATACGCGATGATGAATAACGCTCAAGAGCATGAGTAGAGCCCGACAACTCCTCCCGGGTATCGCCTACGCCATCGGTCTGCTTTGGCTGAACCTCTATCTTTGCCAGGAGCTGTTCCGCAACGTCACCGCACCGATGGCGTCCATGCACGGCTTCTGGATCGGTCTCGCGCGGCTCGGCGGCAACAGCTGGTGGCATGCGAACTGGTGGCCTTATTGGGATTGCGGCATGCCGTTCGAGTTCACGTACGCTCCGTTATTTCCCGCGATGACGGCGCTCTATTCCGCTGTCGTTCACGTCCCTCTGCCGCTCGCGTTCAACGGTGTTTCGGGGCTTGTCTATGCGCTCGGACCCGTCACTCTGTTCCTCATGGCCTGGGGTCTAACGAAGCGCTCCGGCTGGAGTTTCATCGCCGCCGCCACCTATTCGCTGTTCGTTCCAATGGAAATGCTGTTGCCGGACCGCGGCTTCAGCCGGACCAACATCGTGGACCCACGGCGCCTGTACCTGCTCGGCATCTGGGATGACGCCCCGCACCTCAGCGCACTGGTTTTGTTGCCGTTGGTCATCCTGTTTCTGTCCCTCGCGCTGCGCAAGCGGAAGACGCCCTATTACCTGGTGACCATCGCTCTCATCGCACTCTCCGCGACAGCGAGCACGTTTGGTCCGGTGATCATCACTCTCGCGGCTTTCTGCCTTTTATCCGCTTTGCCGCGAGACCAGTTCTGGCGCAACCTCTGGACAACCGTCGGCATCGGCCTTGCCGCTTACGCGATCAGCTCACCCTGGCTTTCTCCCTCATTGATGCGCGCCATCCCTCGCGCATCCTCCAGCAGGCAGTCGGACCAATGGACGGTCGAGTCATTCACGGCGCTCGCTCTCATCGCCGTCGGCTGGGTGCTGTTGCGCCGGTATTTGCCCCGGTGGACGCGGAACTGGCAACTGCAGTTCTTCACCCTATTCGCATTTCTGATGGCCGCGATCCCGTTCATCGCCGTTGACCTGCACCGCCAGTTCGTGCCGCAGCCCAGCCGCTACAAGCTCGAGATGGAACTCGCCATGGCGCTGCTGCTGACGTTCAGTCTGCGGACTTGGATCGACCGCATGTCCGTGCCGCTCAGGGCTGCTCTTCTTTTCCTCTTCCTGGCGCTATGCGGCGAACAGATTGTTCATATCCGCCTTCAGGCTAAAGACTGGTTCCATCCCGCGGGCTTTGCGGCGACAATCGAATATCGGGCCGCAACGTGGGCCGCTCAGAACCTTGCCGGACAACGCGTGATGATGCCTGGGTCAATGGCGCAGTGGACGGATGCCTTCGCCGACGTTCCGCAGTTCAGCGGCGAGTCGTGGACCATGGCCCCGTACCCGGTTCAGCAGCGCGGGGTGGCCGCGATCTTCAACGGCGCTGACGATCCCGCTCAGGATGCGCGCGTTTCCCTCGCATGGCTGAAGGCATTCGGAGTTAGCGCGATCACGATGGCCGGACCGCAAAGTCCGGAGTTCTGGAAACCGTACTCGCATCCCGCCAAATTCGAAGGCTTGCTGCCCGTACTTTGGCGCGAGCAGGACACGACGATCTACGAAGTTCCAGCGCGCAGCCGTTCCCTCGCGCATGTCGTTCCGAGCGCGGCGCTCGTCAACAAGGCTCCGAAGGCGCGTGGGGAGACGGGCGAAATCGATCGCTACGTAGCCGCGATCGATGATCCATCGCTGCCCGACGCTTCGTTCCGTTGGGACGGCAACAATCGGGCAGAGATCGCGGCGACCCTGCGGCCGGGGCAAGCAATCTCAGTGCAGGTTTCCTATCACCCCGGATGGCACGCGACCGCGAACGGGAAGAGGACGACAGTCCGCCCCGATGGCCTAGGCTTGATTTCACTGCGACCGGATTGCGATGGCCCCTGCGACATCGTACTGACCTACAACGGTGGTTGGGAATTATCCATATGTCGCGCAATCAGCTTTATTGGAATCCTGCTGCTCTTGGGCTGGCTTCCAATGAAGTGGCTGCTGCGACGACGCGCCGGCAAACTACGCCCGCTCTAACGCGAGCTGCTTGTTTCAGTTGTGATAACATCCCGTCCGGGAGCAATCGAAGCACGTGAGAGTCTACGAATCGAAGAATATTCGGAACGTGGGAATCATTGGGCACGGGCATTGCGGCAAGACCTCCTTAGCATCCGCGCTCATATACACTGCCGGCGCATCCAGTCGCCTGCTGCGAGTCGATGAAGGCAACACCCTAACCGATTTCGATGAGGAAGAAGTCCAGAGGAAATACACCATCTCCTCCGCGCTCGCCGCTATCGAATGGAACGGGATGAAGATCAACCTGATCGACACACCCGGCTACAACATTTTCCTGAACGACACGCGGTCCGCGCTGCTGGCCGCCGATGGTGCCGTTATCGTGGTCGATGCCGGCGCCGGCGTCGAAGTGCAGACCGAAAAGGTGTGGAACTTCGCGTCCGAGTATGGGCAATCGCGCGCCTTCGTAGTGAACCGCCTCGACCGCGAACGCGCCAGCTTCTCGCGTGCGCTCGACAGTATCCACGCGCGATTCGGACGCACCGCGGTTCCGATTCATATCCCGATCGGCTCGGAAAAGAAGTTCACGGGCATCGTCGATCTGATTCGCATGAAGGCGTATATGTATACGCCCGATGGGAATGGTAAAGGCGTCGAAGGTCCGATCCCCGCCGAATGCGAGGAGCAGGCCAAGACGGGCCACGAAGAACTGGTCGAGATCATCGCCGAAGGCAACGACCAACTTATGGAAGAGTTCTTCGAAAAGGGAACGCTTCCGATCGAGCACATGGTTGACGGGCTGGATGCCGCCGTTCGCGAGGGCCGCATTTTCCCCGTACTGTGCGCGTCGGCAATTCATAACATCGGTACGGATCTGCTGCTCACCTTTATGGAGGAAGCGTTCCCCGCGCCGGACGAGCGCAAAACCGTTACGGGGACAGTGAACGGGCAGGACGTGCAACGCTGCGTCTCGAGCCGCGAGATGCCATCGGCTTTCGTGTTCAAGACCGTCACCGATCCGTTTGCCGGGCGCGTGAACTTCTTCAAGGTGTGGTCGGGGTCCATCCGCAATGACCAGCATCTGACCAATGTTCGAACGGGAACCGACGAAAAGATCGCCCACGTCGGCGTGCCGTTAGGAAAAACGATTGTGCCGGTCAACGAACTGAACGCCGGCGACATCGGCTGCGTAGCGAAATTACGCGACACGCTGACCGGCGACAGCCTTTCCGATAAGCATTCCCTGATCGCTTACAAAGAGGTGAAGCTGCCCGAGCCATCCATCGCGTTTGCGATTGAAGCCAAGTCGCGCCAGGATGAAGACCGCATTGGCCAGGCGATGCACCGGTTGCTCGAAGAAGATCCGTCGCTGCGCTTTTACCGCGACCCGCAGACGCGCGACTTCCTGATCGGCGGGTCAGGCCAGCAGCATGTCGAGATCGTTGCGAGCCGCCTGCGCAAGCGTTTTCACGTTGATGTCGCGTTGAAAGCGCCTAAGATCCCTTACCGCGAAACGATCCGTGGAACGGCCGATGTACAAGGCCGCCATAAGAAGCAGACCGGCGGCCACGGCCAGTTTGGCGACTGCTGGATCCGAATTGCCCCACTGCCGCGTGGAGAGCGCTTTCAATTCGTAAACAATATATTCGGCGGATCGATTCCCAAAAACTATATTCCAGCGGTGGAAAAGGGTTTAATCGAAGCAGCGGAAAAGGGTTTTCTCGCAGGCTATCCGATGGTCGATTTCAAAGTCGAACTCTATGACGGCTCTTACCACGATGTCGATTCTTCGGAACTCGCATTCAAGCTCGCGGCGCGAAAAGCTTTCAAGGCCGCGATGCAAACCGCGAAACCCAGTCTGCTGGAACCGGTGATGAATGTCGAAATCCAGGCGCCTGTGGAGTTTGCGGGCGATCTGATGGGCGATCTGAACAGCCGCCGCGGACGAATCGCCGGAATGGATGCGAGCGGCGGAACGCAGTTCATTCGTGCGCAGGTCCCGATGGCGGAAATGTTGAGTTATCAAAGCGATCTGACGGCTATGACGCAGGGCCGCGCGTCATTTACTATGGAGTTCGACCACTACGATTACGTACCGGCGCTGCAGGCTGATAAGATTGTGGCCGCTGCACGGGCAGCCAGGGGAGAAGAAGTGGAAGAAGAGGAGTGATTCATTTGTAATACCATGTGTCGCATTGACACGATGGAGTTACAAAACTCCTACCATTTGGTGTATAATAATAGTTAATCGCGCACGAAAAGTACTAAGCAGTCGTAGCCAAGAACTGGTCCCGAGGCTTCAGGCGGCACATTTCCAATTCTCAGGAGCTTAGATGGTCTTTCGTAAACGTTCTACATCCGCGGTTGTCTGTTCAATTCTTCTTGCCGGTACACCTCTCCCGTTATTCCCTCAGCAATCAAATCTCCAACTCGCCCTCTTCCCTAAAGCAATCGCGAATTTAGAAGCAAATACGTCGGATACTGACGCAGAGACCTATCTCTCGTCGATGGCCAAGCGCCCGTCGCCCTTCCAGCCCACTGCGTCAGATTTACTGATCGGGAAGGCTGAGGTGAAATTCGAGAGTGGAAAAGTTGCCTATCAGTCGCAGGACACGAACAAAGCGCGCGCTGAATTCGATGCCGCGGTTGATCTAATGTTGCAAGCGTCGACGGAGCCGACCGATCGCCGGCTCTACGAATCGAAGCTTGAGCAGATGGTCGACTCGATTCACCGCTATGACCTCGCGGGACTTGGCGCGGGCATACCGGACAATGACGTCGCCCAGTTCGAGAAAGCCCCCCTCGATGACATCCTGCAGATGACCTTCCCGGTCGATCCGCAAATCAAGACCAAAGTTACCGCCGAGCTGAAATCTACCGCGTCCGACCTTCCCCTCACCACCAACGACGTCGTCCTTGGATACATCAACTACTTCTCGGGCCGCGGCCGTCGCACCATTATTGCCGGCCTGGAGCGGGCCGCGCGGTACAAGCCGATGATTTCGCGGATTCTCGCCGAAGAGGGTGTTCCCCAGGAACTGATCCATTTGGCGCAAGCGGAATCGGGCTTTTTGCCACGCGCTGTGTCAAATCGCGCCGCTGTGGGGATGTGGCAGTTTGTGCAGTTCCGCGGCCGCGAATACGGCCTGGACCAGACGCCCCTCACGGACGATCGCCTGGATCCGGAAAAGGCGACCCGCGCCGCCGCGCACCACTTGCATGACCTCTATAACAAGTTTGGCGATTGGTACCTGGCCATCGCGGCGTACAACTGTGGTCCTAACGCGATCGAGCGTGCGGTGGAACGCACCGGCTACGCGGATTATTGGGAACTGCGCGCGCGCCATGCTATCCCGCAAGAGACTTCGAACTATGTGCCGATCATCCTGGCGATGACGATCATGACCAAGAACGCCGCGGAGTATGGGTTGAGCGACTACAATCCGGAACCGGCACTGGAATACGATACGATCCGCGTCACCTCCAACACGCATTTGGCGCTCGTCGGCGATTTGACCGACACGCCCGTGTCGCAGCTACTCGATCTGAATCCGGCGTTGATCAAGAGCGTCGCCCCGGCGGATTACGAACTGCACATTCCTAAAGGAACCGGCGATCAACTGCAGGCCTCGCTCAATCTTTTCCCCGAGACCGCGCGAGCGTCATGGCGCATGCATCGTGTGCAGTCGGGTGAAACGTTGTCGGCGATTGCCCATCAATATGCAACGCCCGTCGCCAGCATCGAGAGCGCAAACCGTATTGCTGCAGATGGTCCGCGCGCCGGAGACCGGCTGATCATTCCCGCTTCCTATAGCTTCTCGGCGCACGGTTCTTCGAGCCGTAGCGCTTCTAGCCGTAGCGCTTCGAGCCGATCATCAATGCTGCGCCGCGCAGTCCCGCATCGGACGCTGGCGCGCGGGCGGTCCACCTCGCACTCGGTTGCTATGAGCGCAGTTGCCCATCGCGCCACTGCTCGGCATCACGCCTGAGCGCACATCATTTCCTCCAGCTGAGCGGATCGTCTTCACGAGATCCGCTCTTTTTTTTTGCGCCTTGTGATAAAGTCCGATTGGCGAACAACGTAAATGCTTGCGAACGCCGAAAAAACAGGTATGCTATTGATAACTCTGCCGGGAACAGGAGGGCTCAAAATTGTTTGAAATCTGGAATCTCGCTTTGCGCGAAGAAGATGAGATGGAGGACTTCCAGGGCTATGACGAGGAAGCCTCGGAAGAAGAAGACGCCGAGTTGGACGATCTCGATGATGATGATGATGACGACGATGATGATGACGACGACGAAGTAGAAGAGGAAGAGGAGGAGGAAGCAAAAGCTCCTTCGCACGCGGCCAAACGTAGCAGCCGGCCTTCTGTCTCGGACGGCAGCCATCATGCCGAGGCCTCGCCGGAACTGGAGAAGTCCACGAAAAGTGAAGACGCAATGACTGACGAGACACCAGACCGCAAGCCGGCCGCCAGCGCCGAATCGAGCGAAGGGACGAAGCCCCCCGCTAAGAAGGCCGCGCCTGCGGCGAAGAAAGCTGCTCCGAAAACGGCTGCACCTGCGCCTAAGAAAGCGGCGGTTACGAAAGCGGCTCCTGCGGTGAAGAAGGCGGCTACCAAGAAGGCCGCTGTCAAAGCGCCGTTGCCCGCAGTGAAGAAGGCCGCGCCGAAGAAGGCTGCCGCTGTCAAAAAGAGTGCCGTGAAAAAGGCTGCCCCGAAGAAGGCCGCCGCTGTCAAGAAGACTGCCGTGAAAAAAGCCGCGCCGAAGAAGGCTGCCGCTGTAAAGAAGACTGCTGTGAAAAAAGCTGCCCCAAAGGCCGCGACGAAGACGACCGCCCCAAAGAAAGCCGCTCCTAAGAAAGCGGCTCCCAAAAAGGCTGCTTCGAAAAAGGGCACGACCAAAAAGGGTCGCTAAGGCACCGGGTCATGCTGCGAGACTGTCTCGCGGCATGACCCTTCAGCGACGTTTGGCCGCCCGCGTTGCCGTCACTTGCCGATGACGGTCCGGCACTTCTCGAACAACTGCAGGAGTGCGTCCGCGTATTCCTCCGGCGTTCGCGATCCGGGTTTGCCCTGGAATCCCGCGCCCGAAGAGAACCCCTTTCCATATCCGGTCTGTACCGCAATAAACTTCATCAGCTCCAGCGCCACCTCGTCCTTGCTGCGCCCCGGGGGTGGCGTTGGTTCCGGCGACTTCTCTAGTTGCTCATCAGCATTTTGCTTGTCAGCCATCTTGCTCTCATCCTCCTCGTCAGTGTAACGGAGCCCGTTGGCGTCCGAATTGCTTCCGTCTCAACGGAGCCCAAATTATGAGATCTGAAGCGTTAGAAGACCTGTTTGTGCATGAGCTGGAAGAACTGTACGACGCCGAGAAGCAAATCTACAAGGGCCTGAGCGTGATGGCAAAGAAGGCCACGGACACGGACCTGAAGTCGGCGTTCTCCACTCATCAGAAGCAGACCAAAGATCATATTCGCCGCCTGGAGCAAGCGTTCAAGGCACTTGATGAAGACGCGCGTCGCGGCAGCGCAACCGGCGTTAATGGACTGATCAAACAAGCGAACGAATCGATCTCGCGTGGTCACGATCCGTCCGTCACCGACGCGGCTTTGATCACCGCCGCACAAAAGATCGAGCATTATGAGATGGCCGCTTACGGATGCGTTCGAACGCATGCGGGAATTCTAGGCTACAAACAAATTGAAGAACTGATGAGCACGACGCTCAAAGAAGAAGAGGAAGCGGATAAACTGTTGACCGAGATCGCGGAGAATTCGGTGAATCCTCACGCGGCAGCGGCTCCTTATGCCCAGGCACGTACCGGGAAGCGGCACGATGGCGCCAGCGACTCTAATAGCGGCAAGATTTCTTTGGGCACGATGGCGATCGGACTGGCAATTGGCGGAGCGCTTTCGCTGCTGCTCAAATCGCCCAGCCCACCGAAATCGCAGACGCAGTACCCGACGCGCTACTAGTGGTCTTGATTCTGGGCTGCGGCTACACGGGAAAGCGTGTGGCTGCAGGCCTGGCTAGTTCAGGCTGCGACGTCGTTACAACCAACCGGGACGCCGAACCGCCTGCGTTGCGGTTCGACATCAACGATCCCGTTTCCCTAGCAGCCATTGATTCACACATAACCTCGGAGACACGCGTCCTCTACTCGATCCCCGAAGTCTCGCCTGAGGTGATGAAGATCCTGGAGCGGGCCAAGCGTCTGGTGTATATCTCAACGACCGGTGTCTACGGATCGCAAGTCTTCGTGGACGCTGGGACGCAGGTCGATGAAAGCCATACCCGCGTCGCGTCAGAGCATCTCATTCAAACGCACCCATCCGCGCTCATATTGCGTCCTGCGGCGATTTACGGTCCTGGTCGCGGCATCCACATGTCGATGGCTGCCGGGACATTCCGATTGGCTGGCGATGGCAGCAATTACGTAAGCCGCATCCATGTCGACGACCTTGCCACTCACTGCACAGCCGCTTTGTTCTCGGACCAAACAGGCGCGTATCCCGTTGCGGACGATGAGCCTTGCGAATCGCGTGAGATCGCTGCGTTTTGTGCGCGGCTGCTCAATCTGCCGATGCCGGATCGCGCGAATCCGCAAGAACTCCATCAGACACGCCAGGCCAATCGTCGGGTGGACGGCCGGGAAATCCGCCGATTGCTTGGTATCGAACTGAAGTACCCGAGCTACCGCGTGGGCATTCCAGCTTGCATAGAGCGTGCTTTCTGAATGTCAATGGTGAGCTTCTGCAGAATGTGGTCCGCCACATCTGCGCTCGCGCTCTTCAGCTTGGCCCCGCCACTCTCCTGGGTTGCGGACCAGATCACATCGCCATCCGTGTTCACGAGCCGGACCGATAGCGACGCTTCGTGCCGTCGTTCGACACTGGAGCTTTGTTCGTTTTCACCGGCGTTGAGTCCGCTCGACGTCGAGTCGCTCGAACGATCGTAGCGGCTTGATTGGCTGGTCGCCTTGCTGCCATGCAGCCCCACGGTCAGGTTGTCGCTGGAATGGTGCTGCTCAACGTATATCTGATCATCCGCCGAGCCGCGTAGCACGGCATCGGCATGCGCCGCGTTCTCCGTTACGGTGACCAGTCCCGAATTCGCCAGACTCGCCGCGACCATGTCATGTAGCATGATGGCCTGCATACTCGAGCCGAGGCTCTCGATATAAATCCGCTTGATCGTCCCCAGCGTTTGGCCTGGAGCGTCGGCACCGCATAGCAGTGTTGCCGAGAGCAGCGTTGACGAGAGTACGATTGCGAGCTTCATCCTTTGCCCGAATGGCGCGCCTCATCATCCTGGTATTCGACCTTGCGCCCCGTGCGTGCTTCGAGGGCAACCAGGAGCATCCGGATATCGCGCTGCTCCACGCGGAACACCGCCGCCTGTTGGTGACCCGTGACGTCGGTGTAGCCGACTGTCAGGAAGTGGGTTCGCTTCTTGGAGAGCAGCAGGAGCGGAGAGATCAGGACAGCTTCGGCTACCCGCCGTTCGACCTTTTCGCCGTATTCGAGAACGTTGACTGTGGAGTACGGAATACGGAGGGTTGCGCCCTTCGATTCCAGGACCAGGTCGTCCTGATTCTCCAGTTGGATCGTAACTTCAGATTTCTGTGTGAGTGAGGCGCCGGTACCGCCCACATAGTGGACCCGCGCGCCGATTGCATCCGCCTTCAACCAAGGCAGTAGCACAAAAGCCGCCGTCGCCGTAGCGAACAGCATCATGTGCCGGAACATAACTGTTGAACTGAGTCTAAGCGTGCGTCGGTTGTTCCGTCTATGACTCCTAAGTGATAGCGCTTAGCCGCGTGGTCTAGGTATTGCGTTTCAATTGGCCGCAGGCGGCAAAGATGTCGAGCCCGCGGGGCTTGCGCAGGAAGCACGGCATGGCGCGCTTCACGATCTGCTGGAAGCTTTCGACCCGCTCCGGTGCCGGCGTATCGAACGGAATGCCCGGTCCTGGATTCAACGCGATCAAATTCACTTTTGCGTTCAAATGCGCCAGCAGACGCACCACGCGACGTGCATCCGCATCCGAATCGTTCACGTCCTTCAGCAACACATATTCGAAGGTCAACTTCTCCCACGGGCGCAGCGGATAGGCACGGCACGCTTCGATCAGATCGGCCAGATGCCACTTGCGCGTGATCGGCATCAGCTGCTGCCGCTGTTCTTCGGTGGATGCGTTAAGCGAGATGGCCAGCTTGGGTCGCACGGCCGCTGCGCCTAATTCAGCGATCTTCGGAATGATCCCGGACGTGGAGAGCGTGATGCGCCGCTCTGTCAAGCCAACGCCCTGTGGATCACACAGGATGCGCGTTGCCTTGAGCACATTGGGAAGGTTCAGCAGCGGCTCGCCCATCCCCATCATGACGATGTTCAGACGGTTGCGAGTTGTTCAGAAGCGCATGCTCGCGCGCAATGAACAAGACCTGGCCAACGATTTCGCCCGCGGTCAGGTTGCGTTCAAGGCCCATCAACGCGGTCATGCAAAATTTGCAATCGACCGGGCATCCGACCTGGCTCGAGATGCACACGGTGTCGCGAGACTCTTCGGGCATGAGGACCGTCTCGACGGTGCGGCCGTCTTCGAGCCGCAGCAGATATCTTCGAGTCCCATCGATCGAGTCGTAGCGCCGTTCGACAGCCGGCAGCCCGACACCATGCTCTACGGCAAGCTCGCTGCGAAGAGCGCTCGGCAGCGTGGAGATCTGAACCAGATCATCGACCTTCTGACGGTAAAGAGCCGTGTAAATCTGCTTCGCGCGGAAGCGGGATTGGCTGGGTCCGAGCGCCTGTTCCAGATCGCTAAGTTCCATCCCTACAAGCGGTTGCACGGTTATTTCGAGTCTAGCATGGTACCCGGGGTCCCGGGCGGCAAGGGGCCTCACGGTAAGATATTAGGTATGTCGAGAAGGCGGTTATGGCGAGTTCCCCGTTAGTAGTTCGTGACATTGAGGTCACGAATCTGCGCAATGGCGTGCGCGTCATCACGGAGCAGATGCTCCACGTTCGCTCGGTTTCGGTGGGCGTATGGATCGGTTCGGGCTCTCGAACCGAGACGCCGGAGCAAAACGGCGTGTCACATTTTATCGAACACATGCTGTTCAAAGGCACGGCATCGCGCTCTGCCGAAGACATCGCGCGCTCGGTCGATTCGATCGGCGGCAATCTGGACGCGTTCACCGCTAAAGAGCTCGTTTGCTACAACACGAAGGTCTTGGACGAGCATCTGCCGCTCGCCTTCGATGTGCTTAGCGATCTCGTGCTGCATCCGCTGTTCCGTGACGAGGACATCGCCAAAGAGAAAGGCGTAATTCTCGAAGAGCTAAAGATGGAGGTCGACAACCCGGACTACCTGGTTCACGAGTTGTTCTCTTCCAACTTCTGGCGGGACCATCCGCTCGGCAAGCCCATTCTGGGTACCCGCGATACGGTGAAGGCGTTTAATCGCCCGATGATCTGGGATTACTACCGCACGGCGTACTCTCCGGCCAACCTGCTGATTACGGCCGCCGGCAATTTGAAGCATGAACGTCTGGTGAACCTCGCGCGCGACTCGTTCGAGAATTTGGAAGCGGCTATGCCTGCGCCTCCGCAGCCTGCGCCGGTGACGCACGCGCGCATCACGCTTCGCCATAAGCGCGAACTGGAGCAAGTCCATCTCTGCATGGGTGTTCCGTGCTATTCCGTTTCGCACGAGCAGCGGTTTGCCTGCTATGTGCTGAATAATCTTTTGGGCGGCGGCATGAGCTCGCGTCTGTTTCAGAATATTCGGGAGCGCCAAGGCCTCGCGTATTCAGTCTTTTCCGACCTCAACCCCTATCGCGACACGGGCTGTCTATCGGTGTACGCCGGGACGTCTCTCGAAAGCGCCCGCAAAGTGGTCGATTCGGTTCTGCGGGAGTTCCGCAGCCTGAAGGAAGATCCGATCCCGGCGGACGAGCTCCGCCGCGCCAAGGATCATTTGAAAGGCTCCCTCATGCTGAGTCTCGAATCGACATCCAGCCGTATGTCGAATCTGGCTCGGCAGGAGATGTACTTCCAGCGCTTCTTCACTTTGGATGAGTTGGTGGACCGGATTGAATGCGTCACTGCTTCCGAGGTCCAGGCTATCGCGCAGACGTTCTTCCATCAGAAATACATCGCGCTTACGATCCTGGGCAATCTTGAAGATCTGAAGATTACGCGCGACGAATTGGTCTGCTAGAACGGTCCTGCTCGTTTTTCTCTCACGAGCCGAATGAATTCCGCTCATTTCTTCGCATTACAATTTCGTTCGATATCAGAAGTTGTATTTCAGTAATCTTTTGCCATTCAAACGAATACATCCCGAGTGATTCAATTCACGCAGACTTCCCGCCATCGGGCGGCCGTTGCAAAAAAACCGGCCGCTAAGCAGCTAAATATATGGAATTAAAGGGAAAAAGTGGATAGGGAGAAAAGCGGTAGGAGAATGTTGCCAAGAATTTCGGAAATGTGATGAATGATTGGTCCTTGTCCCATGTTTAGCGAGTAAGCGACAGGCTTGAGCCGTCAACCTTTCTTATGGTTTGTTGTGGAAACTTCCTCCAAAATGTGTGAATTATAGTCGCAATTTCTTAAAAAATACGTGCGTTTTAGTAAAAAAGCAGGCGGCCGAAGCTTAGCGTCTATCCCATTTAGGGAGTTAGCGCACAAAAAGTGGCGACGGGTTCATTTAATGGAACCGTACTTCTGCGGTTCTTCCCGGCGGGCCAAGCGAGTGCGCGCTTTTCCGTGTATGATGCACATCATGCGATCCCTCCCGTGGCTTGGATGGTTCCTAGGCGTGACCGTATCTGTTCAGGCGTTTGCCCAGGCGCCGGCCGTGAACACCGGCGGAACAGTGGACGCCGCCAGCTTCACGCAACCTGTCGCCCCCGGTTCGCTGATTTCGATTTTCGGTTCCAATCTTGCGGCTTCAACTCAGGTCGCTGCCTCGGTTCCGCTGCCTTTAACGCTCGGCGGCGCATCCGTGACGGTCAACAATGTGCCCGCGTATTTGATTTACGCCTCGCCGCTGCAGATCAACGCGCAGCTTCCGTGGGAAACGCAGACGGGTGGCCCAGTCAACGTCGTCGTCACGGTGAACGGCGTCGCCTCCGCTCCGCAGCCGGTTAGCGTGGCGCAGTTTGCGCCCGCGTTATATGAGGTTGGAGGCCAGGCGCTCGCTGCTAACTTGAACGGAACCCCGCTATCGTCGCAGCCCGCGACGCCGGGCGATACGCTCGTCCTCTATGCCAGCGGGCTCGGGTATGTTTCTCCTCCAGGTGTGGACGGCAACAACTCGCTGGATCTGCTTCGATCCGCCATGACGGTGCCGACCGTCACGATCGGTGGACTGCCGGCTCGCGTCGAATTCGCCGGTCTGTCGCCGCAGTTTGTGGGCGTCTATCAGCTGAACGTTGTCGCGCCGCCTGGTCTCGCGCCGTCCGGAGCCGCTCCGGTTTCAATCCAGACTGGGGGCTCATCCTCCACCTTGATGACGTCGGTTGCGGTTGGAGCCGGATGGCCGCAATGGAGCCAGAACTCCGAGCACGGTAGCGCGTTGGGAGTCGCCGGCCAGAGTCTCACCAGCATTCTGGCGAACATCGTCTACGATCCGCTGGTAAGCACCGAGCAGGCGGAGGGCTATGGCGACCTTACGGTGCACTACCAGGTGCCGTTGGTGGATGCTAGCGATGTCTACATGGAGTTCAAGTCGGGCACTTACTCTACAACGACTTACTCAACGGTCAACTGGGGCGAAAACAAGTTCACGTGGCAGGGCAATCAACTTATGCCCGTCTGGAGCTACACGAGCGATTGGAAACCGCCGGGATCACAAAACGATTTCTGGGAGCCTGTGTTTCATCCGGCGCTGGCGAATGATTCCGTCTACTTGCCGGGCGCGAGCGGCAGCCTGATCCAGTTGCGCAAAGATACGGGTGCGGTAGTCCAGCGAATCGCCCCGTTCGGAACCGACCCGAACACTTACGAGACCGGTCCCATCGCGGTGGATGCACAAGGCAACCTTTACTACAACGTGATCCAAATCGTGGTTAATCCGTCAAGCGGATTCTATGCGACTGATTCTCTAGGATCGTGGCTTGTGCAGGTAACGCCGACTGGCTCATTCTCGATGGCGAGTTATCCGTCGATCACGTCACCAGACGCACCATCGCCGACCAGCATGTGTCTCACGACCTTTTCGAACTTGCAGCTGCCGTGGCCGCCGGCTCCAACAGCGGTGCCTCCGTCCTTACCATGCGGCTCGCAACGCACGGGTATGAACATAGCTCCCGCGATCGGGCCGGATGGAACGATCTACAGCGTCACTACCGCGCACTTCAATGGTGCTTATGGCTACTTAGTGGCATTAAATCCCGATTTGTCACGGAAGTGGGTAGCCAGTCTTTCCAACCGATTCGACGATGGTTGCGGCGTAGCGGTAAGTGCCGGGGGATGGCTGCCTCCGAATGGTCAGCCCGGCGGATGCAGCGCCGGCGCGTCGTTAGGCGTAGATCCTTCGACGAACCAGCCCGGTTCAGGATACGTAAACGATAGCTCGTCGGCGTCGCCCGTCGTGGCCCCGGACGGGTCGGTACTCTATGGCGCCTACTCGCGCTATAACTATGCGCAAGGACATATGATGCACTTCGATGCCTCGGGTAATTACCTGCAGGCTTACGGCTTCGGGTGGGATATTACTCCGGCGATCTTTGTCTCCGGTTCGAACTGGTCGGCCGTTATCAAGGAAAACCACTATAACTATGTGGGATCGTACTGCGATGACGCGACCTACTGTCCGGTGGATCGGACCGCTACTAATCCCGCATCTCCGGAGGCTTACTACATTACGCAGTTGAGTCCGGTACTAACGGCTCAGTGGCAATTCCAGAACACCAATACCGAGAGTTGCTCGCGAAACGCGGATGGATCAGTTACTTGTGCCTCGACCAATCCGAATGGTTTTGAGTGGTGCGTGAATGCCCCCGCGATTGATAGTAACGGGGTTGTGTACGCGAATAGCGAAGACGGGAATCTGTACGCGATCGGCCAAGGCGGCGGGATGCTGGCGAAGATCTTCCAGCAGCTAGCGCTCGGCGCGGCTTATACGCCGGCTTCTATCGGAGGGGATGGCCGGATTTATACGCAGAACGATGGGCACTTGTTTGTCGTGGGGAATTAGATCACCCCCTCATCATGCGCGCGATCAGCATCGCGATCTCGAGAGCCTGCTCGTAATTCAACCTAGGATCTACTTCCGACTTATAAGCCCGCTTCAGATCCGCCGGAACTAAGATTCCGCGCGCCGCCGAGGCACTCCGTCACATCGTCGCCCGTAAGTTCGATGTGCACCCCGCCCAGAAAGCCACCGCAGTCGCGATGAATCGCAAAGGCGGAGTTCAGTTCCGACTGAATATCATCGAAGTGCCGGGTCTTCGTTCCATCCGGCGTCATCTGCGTGTTGCCGTGCATCGGATCGCAGCACCAAAGCACTGTCTTCCCGCTCTTCCGCACAGTCTCGATTAAGGGCGGCAGACAATCGGCAATCTTGCGGCTACCGAAGCGATGAATCAATGTCAGTCGACCAGGTTCGTTCACGGGATGCAGCGTATCGAGTAAGTCGCTCAACACCTCAGGTTTCAAAGACGGCCCGATCTTCAACGCAATCGGGTTACTAATACCGCGAAGGTACTCGACATGCGCGCCACCCCGATCGAGAGTGCGCATCCCGACCCACGGGAAATGCGTCGATAGGTTGTACCACTCCGTCCGTCGTGGCACTTGTCGCGTCTGCGCTTCCTCGTAGTAAAGGTGCAGCGCCTCATGGCTGGTGAAGAAATCGACCCACTTCATCTCTACTGCGCTGACGCCCAAGATAGCTTCCATGAAATGGAGCGATCCGGTAACCCGCTGCGCGATCGCATGATACTCATCCGATAACTCCGAATGATGCGCAAACCCGAGATCCCAGTTCTCGGGATGATGTAAGTCGGCAAATCCACCTTTCACCAGGGCGCGGATAAAGTTCAGTGTTAGTGCGGCGCGCTGATAGGCGTTCACCATCAATCGCGGATCGGGATTTCGCTCTTCGGGAGTAAAGCCCGGCTTATTCACCATCTCCCCGCGATAGCTGGGCAGGGTAATGCCATCGCGCGTTTCGGTGTCCTCGGAGCGCGGCTTAGCGAACTGGCCGGCAATGCGTCCGACGCGGATGACGGGCTTGCGGCCGCCTTCCACTAAGATCACGCTCATCTGTAGCAGGATCTTGAGCTTGCTCGCGATATGGTCGCCCGTACACTCGTCGAATCGCTCGGCGCAATCGCCGCCCTGCAGTAGGAAGCGCTCGCCGCGCGCCGCTTCCGCGAGTTGCGTTTTCAGCGCTTCGATTTCCCACGAAGTCACCAGGGGCGGGAAGGCCTTTAGTTCGGTAACCGCTCGCGCCAGCTCAGCTTCGGATTGGTAGGTGACGAGCTGCGCCGCGTCCTTCGATCGCCACGAGCCAGGAAACCACTTTTGCATTCACTCCTATTGTGGAACGGGCGTGGTTTGTGAAACAGGCGCGGGCGCAGGAAGGGTCGCGGGTAGCGTTGAAGGCTGCTTCACCTGCCCGGACCGCGCTTCAGTGATGTTGACGTGATTCGCCAGTAACGTGCGGCCGGTCGCCTGATCGAGACCGATTTGCGCGCTGCTGAAGCTGACTTCAGCAGCGATTTCGGTCGATATAGCGGCGGCCAGATCGCGCTGCTGCGAGATCACGTTGTAAGGCGTCGAGGCGCCAAGCTTGAACCGCTTCTGTTCCGCATCCAGAAGCTGTTCTTCCAGTTTGTGATTGGCGATCGCGGCCTGGTAGCGCGCGCGGGCCTGACGGAGTGCGACGACGGCATTCAACACATCGACTTCAGCTTGCTTGAAGTCTTTCGCAGCGCCGAGTTGTTGCTGCCGGAGGCTTAACTGGTCGATTCCGTAATCCGCCTGTGCGGCCTGATTTCTGAAGGGAAGCGAGAAGAACGCGCCGGCTGTGTCAGTAGGGAAGTTGCGACGAAAGACTTGGCCGAGCGCCGTTGTCAACCCTCCGACGAAGTAAGGGTTTGCGGTACTGGTCTGTCCTTCAAAACTCACCACGTGAGGCACGCCCGCCGTACCTGCCTGACTCTCTCCACCAAAGACCACGAGGGTTGGTAGTATCCCGTTCTTCGTGCCGAGTGCCGATGTATCGGAGGCAAGAATCGCATTCTTCTCGGCTTGCAGATCGGGACGGCTGAGCAACGCGCTCTCGATCAGGGTCTTCATCGGCGGAATGTCGTCGTGATCCGGCACGACGATATGGTCGAGCGGAACGATGCGGGCGCTTGCGACTACAGGATCACCTACACCGTTGCGACTGATCAGACTCTTCAGATTCACTTCATCCTGAACGAGACCGGACGTCGAGTTCACTAAGTCTTGCTCGCTCGAAGCTAGTTGAGACTGCGCGGTCGTCACGTCGAGTTCCGCAAGGGTGCCGAGTTCGAGGCGCGCCTGATTCTCTTTAAGAAATTGCTGCGATGCCTCGAGCGCACTCTGGCGGGAACGAATGGACTCATAATCCGCGACCAGCGCATAGTAGGCGTCCAGCACACTAACCACAACCCCCGTCACCTGACTGCGGAAATTCAGATCGGACGTCCGGAAGTTGATCTTGTTCACGTTGATGGTTCGCTCGCCTACGGCAGTGCCGAAGCCGTTAAGTAGGTTCAGCTGAAATTGCACGGCGAGAGTAGGCGCCTGCGAGGGATTTAATACGTCGGTCGGCGAGTTCTCGTTTAAGTAGTGATTGTTGTACGAAACAGTTACACTGCCGCCGATAAGAAAGCCTTGGGTGTAAGTACCGGAATACGCGCGCGAGTTATCGATCAGGCTGATCGTTTGACTAAGAAGCGAGTCGGGCTGCAGGGTATCGCGGTGGCTAAACGTTGTGCTTTCCTGAATGACTGGATCGAGAGTCTGGGTTTGCGGCCCGATCTGTGCCACGGCTGAGTTTCCGCCGGCCCGACTTACACCGTTACCGCTGGGCACGTTCACTCCAGCTGCCGCTTCACTCCCCAGAACGCCTTGGCCGGACGCGACCGAACTCGCCTGGCTAGCGCCACTTGGAACCCCGGGCAGCGCACCGCCTGCTTCCGATCTTTCCACTTCCCAAGCCTGGACGATGGGGCTGTACCGCGCGACTTCGATATCAATGTTGTTTTCGAGCGCAAGCGAGATCGCGTCTTGCAAACTCAAGTACATGTTGCCGCCCCGAATCAGGTCATGAATACGCGGCGAGTTGTTCATACGGATCGGCGGCACCGTTGGCGCCAGGTAAGGCCGCCACAGCCATGGTGCTTTCGGCTCCTCGGGATGAATTGCCGGGTCTTGATACATCTGTTCTTCGATCTTCTTATCCCGCTGCGCCCAAGTGAGCGAGGCCGGCCAGAAGACGCACAAGGCTACCGCGACGACGCGCCGAATACCCAGGCTCAGCATGTTATCGCGCCTCTCCCGTGGCCGGTTGCGCTTCATGCACCGCGAAGCTGGTGACCTTTCCGGTCAATGCTTCCCCGATCGAGATGTGGTTCACATCCAAAGTTGTTCCGAGCGCCTGATCGAGTGCGATCTGCGCATGGCTATAGTTCGCCATGGCCTGGCCTTCAGAATTCTGAGAGGCCGCGAGATCTCGCTGATCCTGCACTACCTGAAAAGCCGTCGCCGCACCCAAGCCATATTTCTTCTGATCCGCATCGAACGTCTGTTGCGACAACACCCGCGCTTTCACCGAGGCATCGTAACGGACGCGCGCCTGCTGCAAACCGATCACGGCATTTTGCACATCGACCCGAACCTGATTGATCGTCTTCTGCAAAGTAAGTTCGTTCTGACGGATCTCCAGCAAACTCGAAACATAGTCGGATTGCGCCGCGCGGTTACGCAGCGGAATGTTCAATGAGAACCCGGCGGAATAGTTGGGGAAGTTACGGCGCGCGATCTGCGCCAGAAAGTTTCCGTCCCCGCCAACAAAATAGGGAAGCACAACGCCTTGCTCGATCGCAAACGACGTCAGCGTGCCGCTAAGGGCGTTGTTGGTTAGTTCGGCAAACACCTGCAGCGTAGGCTTCAGCGAATTCTTGATACCCACCAGATTGAGCTGATTACTGTCGATATTGATACGGGCCGATTGAAGTTCGACACGATTGCTCATCGCCTCGGTCACGAGATCACTAACGGACCGCGCTTCATCCGACTTAGGAATGACTATGTGATCGAGCGGCACCACATGAACGTCGGCAAGTTCCGTTGTTGAAATACCCGAGCGGCTCAGTGCGTTCTTGAGAACGGTTTCCTGCTGCGCGAGATTGGTTTGAGATATCGTCAGATCCTGACGCGCCGCATACAACTGCGATTCGGCACGTGTGACTTCAATCTCAGCGAGCGATCCGAGTTCTACTTGCTTGCGATTGTTCTCAAGTAACTCCTCAGCGGTCTTCACTTCCTGGTCGCGCGCGGCGACATCTTCCGTAAAGCTCACTAAGTCCCAGTAGAGATTCAGAACCGCGGATACTGTCGTGATTACCTGCTGCTTAAATTGCAGGTTGGTCACCTTGAGATTGTTTTTCTGAACCCGAATGTTGCGGCCGTTCACCGCCGAGCCGAAACCGTAAAGAAGGTTCTGAGTTACCTGGAGATCAAGATCGCCCGAGGTGAACGGGTTGATCGCGTAGAAAGGGCTGTTGATTTTGTTGTAGTTTTGCGCGTAAGTTACCTGCAGCGTTGTGCCCGGCAGGAAATTCTGCTGATAGGTTGCCTGGTACGCATGCGAATCGATTACCAGGGCGGTGGTCCCGGTGACGATCGTGTTGCTCTGCGGCGAGGTGATGTGTTGATACTGGCCGACGAAGCTGAAGGTTGGATCGAGCGTCGGGATGGTCGGCCCGAGCTGCGTGACGATGCCGCCTCCGGCACTCAAGCCGCTGACCGATGCAGTCGCCAAACCGCTGGGGTTCAGGCTGACACCGGTGAGACTCACGCTGGTGGGTCCCGCGGCAACTCCGGCTCCCACGGTGCGAAGAAACGTACCCGCTTTCGCGCGACGCAGCACTTCGTTCGCGAGCAACGGATTGTAGCGCTGGACTTCGATATCGATATTGTTCTCGATCGCTAGCGCAACCACATCCTGCGCGGTGAGGTAGAGATTGCCCGCGCGGATCAGCGGCCCCAATCGCGACGAGTTGCTCAAGTTTACGGGTGGAACGTAGCGGGTCTGGTAGGGATGCGTAAGCCACCCCAAGCCGCCCTGCTGCGGGTCGATGCGGACGGCAGTCTGGGCGGACGCTGGATTTGCGAATAGCAGGCAGGCCAGCAAGCTGATAGATATGCCCCGGCAACTCGCGGCGCTGTGGAATCGAAATCTCATCTATTTACGTAACGGTGTTCAGTTGGTTTGGGTTCGGAAAAACTTCCTTGTTACCATACCGCACCGTAGTTGAACGCTGAGCAGGTGCTACCCTCAGCGTTTCGTGCTCCTTTCGCTTTTTCGGTTCGTTGCGGTTGCGGCGGTCCTGTGCGCGCGCGTTTACGCGATCGATATCAATTCGCTGAAGCCTCAAGGGTACGTGAGCGATTTCGCCGGGGTGGTGGATGCTGAAAGCCGCGCTGCGATTGAACGTTATGGCACGGCGTTGCAGCAAGCCACGGGCGCGCAGATCTCGCTGGTGACCATCAAGAGCCTCGACGGCGAGCCGCTGGAGGACTTCAGCATCGATCTGTTTCGGCATTTCGGGGTCGGACAGAAGGGCACGGACAATGGCGTCCAACTGCTGCTGGTGACGGAAGAACACCGGAGCCGCCTCGAGGTCGGCAATGGGTTGGAGCCTGTGCTTCCGGATGGACTTGACGGGCAGATCCTGCTCGACATGCGTCCTGAATTGAAGGCCGGGCATTACGGGCAGGCGATGCTCACGGCCGCGGAACGTATCGGCAGCACGATCGCGCAAGCGGAGGGCAAACAGGTGAGCGTGCCCGGGCCGCCGTTGCCATCGCACCCGGTTGACGATTCCGAGCACAGTTCCGGATTCCCTTGGGGACTCGTCATTTTTGTTGTCTTCCTCGTGTTCTCGTTCATCGCGCGTGGTCGACGCGGCGGCGGGGGTGGGGGCGGCGGATTCCTGACAGGGATGCTCCTGGGCAATCTGCTGGGCGGAGGTTGGGGACGCGGGGGAGGCTTCGGTGGATCGAGCGACAACAACTCCTCTTCCGGAGGTTTCGGCGGATTCGGCGGTGGTGATGCCGGGGGCGGCGGAGCCTCGAGCTCGTGGTGATACCTTCATCACTGGTTTAAAATTCATGTTCATGATCCCCAAGGGCGCCGGAAATGGATGAACGCGCGCGGGACCAACTTCTCGCCAAGCTTTGCGCTCGCGCCAAGACTTCATTCGGCGACGACCTTCGATCCGTAGTACTCTACGGATCGGCAGCTCAGCCCAGCGAGCACGATCCCGATTTCTCCGACATCAATGTTCTCTGTGTCGTGCGTGCGATCGATCCGACGTTGTTGAGCCGCGCACAAAGCTTCTTCGAGTGGTGCGCGGCCGAGCGGATTCCCGCTCCTCTGCTGCTTTGCGAAAGCGAAATCGAGGGTGCGAGCCGCTGCTTCACCATCGAGTTCCGCGATCTGCAATGGCGACGGCGTGTGCTGTTCGGGTCGGATCTCTTTTCGGCCATCCACGTGGATCAGGGCGCCTACCGCTCGCAAGTAGAATATGAACTTCGCGCTAAGCTGTTCCGTTTGCGTCAACGCATCGCTGCCGTGTTCACCGATAAGGGACTGCTCTGCCGTCTGTTGCTCGATTCCGTTACGACGTTCTGCGTCTTGATTCGTCACGCACTTTTAGTGGACGGAGTTGACGCCGCGTCCGAGGGGCAGTTGGACCGGCGTAGGATACTGACGCTTGCGCAGGAACATTTTGGGATTCGTCCCGATGCTTTCCAGCGGCTGCTCGATGCGCGGCGGAACAAAAGCAAGCCGTCGTCAATTTGTACGAGCGACTTGATTGGCGATTACCTGAAACAGATTGAGGTTGTCACAAACGCAACCGCCCGGCGAGCCGGTTCGGCAAGCTCCGCAGGCGCCATAGGAGAAGCATGAAAGCTGGTCTGGTTGTACTCATCATCGTCGCAGTCGTCATTCTCGGAGTGGGCGGCAAGTTCGTGAGTGTTCGTAACGATCTCGCTCAGAAGCGCGAGGCGATCCATGCCGATTGGGCGCAGATTGACGCGGATCTACAGCGTCGCGCGGACTTGATCCCCAATCTGGTAGGCACCGTGAAGGCGTACGCCAAGGAAGAAACCACGGTTGTGGACGAAGTGTCGAAAGCGCGCGCGGCTCTGCTGGGCGCGGGTTCTCCCGACGATAAGATCGCAGCCAACAACCGGCTCGACAACGCGCTCGGACGCCTACTCGTAATCACTGAAAATTACCCGAATCTCAAAGCCAACCAGAATTTTCAGAGCTTGCAATTCCAGCTCGAAGGAACAGAGAACCGCATTCTGCAATCGCGGCGCGTTTACAATAAAGCGGTTCAGGATTACAATACCGAACTGCAGCTGTTCCCGCAGAACATCGTGGCGTCGATGTCCGGGTTCCAGCCGAATACCGCGTATTTCAAGACGGACGTGGGCGCGCGAACGGCCCCCAAAGTATCGGACGACCAGAAGTTCTAAACCAGAAGCTCTCGAAACGACTCGAAACAAATAATGAGTACACCGGTTTTCGCGAATTACATCGCCGGCGAGTGGATCGATTCAGGCAAGTACATCGAGAATCGAAACCCGGCGAACACTGAAGAGATCGTTGGTCTGCATCCTCGCGGGGATGCGGCGGAGATGGCGCGGGCAGTGGACGCGGCATCGAGCGCGTATGCCGGCTGGGCGTCGATGCCGGGCCCGGCGCGCGGCGCGATCCTCTACAAGACCGCCGAAATCCTGGAGCACGAACTCGATCAGCTCGGCGCGGAAATGACGCGCGAAGAGGGCAAGACGCTTCCCGAAGCGAAGGGCGAAGTGAAGCGCGCCATCAACATCTTCCGCTACTATGCAGGCGAAGGATCGCGTGCGGGTGGCATCCTCACGCCTTCCGAACGGGACCGCGTCCACACCTTCGCGATTCGCAAGCCGCTCGGAGTTGTCGGGCTGATCACGCCGTGGAATTTTCCTATCGCGATACCGGCGTGGAAACTCGCGCCCGCATTGATCTGCGGCAACACGGTGGTGTTGAAGCCCGCATCCGTTTCGCCTCTGAGTTCATGGCGCATCGTGGAAGCCCTGCACATGGCAGGCATCCCGAAAGGTGTGGTCAATTTCATCACCGGGTCGGGCGGGGAACTCGGGCGCGCAATGGTGGATGCCAAACCAGTGAAGGCCATCTCTTTCACCGGTTCGAACGATGTCGGCAACTGGATACACACCGAAGCATCGAAGCGCCGCATTCGCATTCAACTGGAAATGGGCGGCAAGAATCCGACGATCGTTCTGGCGGATGCCGATTTCAATTCGGCGATCGAGAACACCGTGAATGCGGCCTTCTTTTCGACCGGTCAGAAGTGTACGGCTACAAGCCGCGTGATCGTTGAAGATGCGATCTACGACAAGTTCCTGTCCGCGTTGATCGAGCGCACGAAGAAACTGAAAGTCGGCAACGGGCTCGAAGCGGGAATTGATATCGGCCCGTGCGTTGATCAGGGGCAGATGGAAACGGTGCTGAAGTACATCGAGATCGGCAAGCAGGAAGCGGGTGAACCGCGCTGCGGCGGCAATCGTCTGAGCGATGGCGCGTTTGCGAAAGGCTACTTCGTCGAACCGACGATCTTTGCCGACGTGACCGAAACGATGCGGATCGCGCAGGAGGAGATTTTCGGTCCGGTGCTCGCCGTCATGCGCGCCAAAGATTTCGAAGACGCGATGCGCATCGCGAACGCGATTCCGTTTGGATTATCCGCTTCGATTCAGACCACCAACGTCTCCCGCGTTTTCGATTTCGTGTACCGCGCCGAAGCCGGGCTGCTCACCGTAAATCTTCCGAGCGCGGGCGTCGAATACCAACTCCCCTTTGGCGGCACTAAGGACTCTAGTTTCGGGCCGAAAGAACAAGGTCCGGCCGCTTTCGATTTTTACAGCGACTACAAAACGATTTATCTAAAATACTGACAACCCATGCAGATTGGTCAGATCCGAAAAGATGGCGCCACTGTCGCCGCGATCTTCGAAGGGGATTCCGCCCGTGCCATCCCCACTCATACTGTCGTTGACCTCATCCGTCGTTCGGAGGCCGAAGGCATTCCACTGACGGAACTGGCGACGCAGCTCGCGTCGCGGCAAAGCCAGCCGGCGGTTCCGATCCTGCCGATTCATCCCATCGAAGTCTGGGCGTGCGGCTGCACGTATGAAGTGAGCGCCGAATTTCGAGACACCGAATTAGGCTCGCGTGAAGGCATGTACGCCTATGTGAACCGCGCGGACCGGCCGGAGATCTTCTTCAAAGGAACGGCGCGCGTTTGTGTAGGCCCGAACCAGACGGTAGGGTTGCGCTCTGATTCCAAATTCACTGCGCCAGAGCCGGAACTCGCAGTGATCCTAGGCAGCAAAGGGCGCGTGCTCGGCTACACCTTGGCCAACGACGTCTCAGCTTGGGACATCGAGCGCGAGAATGCACTGTACTTACCGCAGTCGAAGGTTTATAACTGCTGTTGCGCGCTGGGCCCGGTGATCGTGACGGCGGACTCGATTGCCGATCCGTACTCGCTCGAGATGACCTGCACAATCATGCGCGGCAAAGAGCAACGTTTCAGCGGATCGGTTTCGACGGCGCGGCTATCGCGGAAAATCCAGAATCTGACGGACTATCTGCTGCGGTCAAACGCGGTCCCGGCTGGCTCGGTGATGTTGACTGGGACCGGCATCATCGTTACGGCGGAGGCGGCTTTAGGAGCCGGCGATGTGGTCGAGATTACGGTGCCGGAAATCGGAACGCTGAGGAATGGGACGGTAGTGGTTTAGCGATTTCGGTGTAGGATCAAACTATGGACGAGGAAACACGCACGTTCTTGCGCGGAATGGAAGAACGGCTTCTTTCACGCTTCGAAAAAGGCGAAACGAACCTCGAGGAGCGCCTGCTTGCCCGGATCGAGAAATCTGAAACGAACCTCGAGGAGCGCCTGCTTGCCCGGATCGAGAAATCTGAAACGAACCTCGAAGAGCGCCTGCTCGCCCGAATCGAGAAATCTGAAACAAATCTCCTTCGCGCATTCCACGGCTGGGGGAGAGGGATGGAGATTCGGCAGCGCAATGTAACGGGCGCAGTAAGCGGATTTGACGAACGTCTAATGCTGATCGAAGAGCGTGTCGCCGAACTGGAACGCGGAAAGCTAACCTAAGCGCCAAGGAGGACGCCGGCGTAGTGTCCTGAACGCACCGAAGCTCGCGACGCCTTACTCCTTCACCTCATCCGACACCACAAAGAACTTCTTCAGCCTCGTGCTGCCGAACGAAGTAGTGATCGCGATGTCCGTCGCGTCGCGGCCCGTCGCCATCAGCACCCGTCCGATCCGCGGGACGTTGTGGCGGGCGTCGAAGGTCCACCAGCGGCCGTCCAGATAGGCTTCGAACCACGCGCTGAAATCCATGGGCGTGTCTGAAACCGGAACGCCGATGTCGCCCAGATATCCGGCAACGTAACGCGCGGGAATATTCAGCGCCCGGCAGAACGTAATGGCGAGATGTTGAAAGTCGCGGCAGACTCCGACGCGTTCCGTGTAGACTTCGAGCGCTGTTCGCGTCGATCGTGCGAAGGAGTATCCGAACTGCACCTTCTCGTTCACCCAGGAAGTGATGGCGTAAACGGTGGGCCATCCCGGTGCAGCGTTTCCGAACAGTTCGTGCGCGGTGTTGGAGAGCAGTTCGACTTCGCAGTAGCGGCTGGGCAGCAGGAATTGCAGAATCTCATGCGGCAACTGATCGATCGGCGCCTGCCGGGCATCCGCCTGAATCGGGTCGGGCTCGCCGGAATCCATCACCAGCGTGCGATTGCTGATACGGGTGATTCCGGGCTGTGCAATGAAGCGCGTACAGATGTTGCCGAATGAATCGGAATATTGCTCACTCTCGATGTTCGGCTCAATCGTTAACTGGTCCGGCTCCTGCAAATCGGGCACACGGGACGGATGTACGTTGAGCAATGCGATCATCGGGACTGGCGCGGACGCTTCGAATTCGATGTCGTACCCCAAGCGAATCAGCATGAACGGGATTGGTCTCTTTCAAACGGGATTTGCGGACGGGGCAGATGCATACGGGGCGTAGGCGTTAGTCTAGCAATTGTTACAACAATGAATGACGGAAAGGATTTGACCGACGAATGACATATTGCCTGGGAATCGTAACCGACGAGGGGCTCGTCATGGCCTCCGATTCCCGCTCCAACGCGGGCTACGATCAGATTAACGTTTGCCAGAAGATGCACTCCTACGTGCAGAAGGGCGAACGCGTGTTCGTGATACTGAGCAGCGGCAGTTTGTCGATCAGCCAGTCGGTGAATACGCTCCTCCGCAACGCTTTCAACGCCGGGGAGGGACTGGCGAAAGCGGAGTCGCTGTATCATGCCGCGCGGATTGTGGGCGATTGCGTACGGCGCGTCTCCGACATCGACCGCGCCGCGCTGGAACGTGACAGTTTCAACTTCAACGTGCATCTGCTGTTGGGCGGCCAGGTGCGCGGCGAGCCGCCGAGTTTGTATCTGATCTATCCGCAAGGCAACCCGCTACGCGTCACGGCCGATTCGCCGTACTTGCAACTGGGCGAGTGCAAGTACGGGCGGCCGATTCTGGATCGCGGATTGGAATTGAAGACATCGCTCGAAGACGCGGCAAAATACGCAGTGCTGTCGCTCGATGCCACGATGCGGTCCAACGTGACCGTCGGTCCGCCGATCGATCTGCTCCTGTATGAGAAGGACTCCTTCGATATCGCGCGCTACCGGCGACTGTGGGCGGGCGAGAAGGATCTGGAACTCGTGCATGCACGCTGGGAACAGGCGCTGCGCCGCGCGGTGGAGCAGTTGCCGGATATTGAGTTTCGCAGTCTTGCGCCCAACGAGCTGACGGGATGAAGCGCGTATTAGCCGTCTATCGCCATCGGAAAGAATCCGAGCCGTATGAGGCGGCGGTGCGGCAGGCTGGAATGGAGCCGTTGCTGAGGCTGCCGTCGAAAGCCCCGGCACTAGCGGAAGTGGATGGCTTGCTACTGCTGGGCGGTGAGGACATCAACCCTGCACTGTACGAGCAGGATCCGCACCCCGCAACCGAGAAGCCGGACGATGAGCGGGATGCGGTCGAACTGCGGCTGATCCGTGAGGCGGTGGCGGGTAATGTTCCGACGTTCGCGATCTGCCGCGGCTTGCAGATCGTGAACGTGGAGCACGGCGGCACGTTGGTTCAGGATGTGCCGGATCGGCGGCGTCATCGCAAGCGGCCCGTGGATAAAGCGACGCCGGCACATACGGTCTTGGTTGAGCCTGACACGTTGCTTCGCCGCATTATAGACGCGCCGGAGGCCCATGTGAATTCGCGCCATCATCAGGCGATCGAACGGCTTGGAAATGCTCTGGTCGTTTCCGCTCGGGATAGCGCGGACCAGACGATCGAAGCCGTGGAGCGCAAGGACCTGCGGTTTTTCCTGGGAGTGCAATGGCATCCGGAGAACCAGAGTCCGGTCGATCCGCTGCAGGCCAGGTTGTTCGAGGCTTTCGCCGCCGCGCTGTAATTTACGACTGATTAGGATTTTATGAGGGAGAGCTCAAGCTCGATCTTGAGTTCATCACTCAGCGCGACACCGCCGGTCTCGAGCGGCGCATTCCAGACGACGCCGAAGTCGCTGCGCTTGATCTTCGTCGTTCCGGATGCGCCAATGCGGGTGTTGCCGTACGGATCTTTCGATTCTGCCGTGGGGCCTTCGACTTTCAGAGTGACTGGCTTCGTTACGCCGTGAAGCGTCAGATCGCCCTTGATGTTGAGTTCGCCGTCGCCCGATGGCGCAATGCTGTTGCTCTTGAACTCGATCGTAGGATACTTCGCGACATCGAGAAAATCTGCGCTCTTGACGTGGCCGTCTCGGGCTGCATCCTGAGTCGAAAGAGTGGTTGCGTCGATAACCGCGTCGATGGTGGACTTGCTCGGGTTCGCGTCATCCCAAACAACGGTGCCTGTGACGCCGCTGAATGCGCCGCGGACGTTGGTGATCATCAGGTGGCGGACGACGAATTGCGCGCTGGAATGCGCCGGGTCGATCTTGTAACTTGTGCTCATGAAGTGTCTCCTGGTTGTTGTCGATTATCTCGATATCAAGGTAGATTGCAATCGATTCAGCGAGGATGCAAGCATTTCTCGATAAATTCGCTCGAAATAAAGTATTCTTGGAGGCATGCGGCAGGAAAGCGGGACACACGTCTGGTTAGTTCTCTGGAAGGCGTCCCGCGCCGTGGAACGCAACGCTCTGGAAAGCATATCAGGCCTCGGAATCGGACTTTCGGACTTCGCCGTACTGGAACTGCTACTGCATAAAGGTCCGCAACCTGTGAACCGGATCGGGCGAAAGGTGCTGCTCTCGAGTGGGTCGATCACGGCGGCGATCGACCGCCTGGAAGCGCGCAAGTTGGTGAAACGGACGACGGATGCCGAAGACTTGCGGTCACGAATCGTACAACTTACTGCCAGCGGCCGCAAGTTGATCGAGCGGGCCTTTGAAAAACACGCGGTCGATATGGAGGAAACCGTCGCGATACTGCGGCCGCGAGAGCGCGAGGACTTGGTGCGGCTGCTGAAAAAGGTCGGGCTATGGGCTGAGTCGCGGGCCGAGAGTTGACGGTCGGGGCGCGGTTTACGCTGAGCGGTTTAAACTGAAGGGTCACTCGCTGAAAATTCAAGGAGCTCATACAACTTTGGCAACAATCGTGGCGGTTCAAGGGATCGAGATTCTCGATTCGCGCGGCAACCCGACCGTGGAAGCAGATGTTTTTCTTTCAGATGGATCGATGGGAAGGGCGGCGGTGCCGTCGGGTGCGTCCACCGGCGAACATGAAGCCGTGGAACTGCGCGACGGCGATAAGTCGCGCTACTTAGGCAAAGGCGTGACGAAGGCGATCGCGCACATTAACACCGAGATCGCGGAAGCGCTGCGCGGGCATGATGCGACGGCGCAAGCACGAATCGACCGCATAATGATTGACCTGGACGGCACGCCGAACAAGAGCCGGTTAGGCGCAAACGCGATTTTGGCGGTGTCGTTAGCGCTGGCGCGGGCTGCGGCCGGTTCAGAACGGACTCCGTTGTATCGCTATCTGGGCGGCGTCGGCGCCTTAACGCTGCCGGTCCCGATGATGAACATCATCAACGGCGGAGCGCACGCGGATTCGTCCGTTGATCTGCAGGAGTTCATGATTGCGCCTTACGGGGCCACGAAGTTTTCGGAGGCGTTGCGGTGGGGCGTCGAGGTTTTCCATACGCTGAAGGGCGTCTTAAAGAAGCGAGGATATTCGACCGCGGTGGGCGATGAAGGCGGTTTCGCGCCCAGTCTGAAATCAAACGAAGAAGCTTTGGAAGTTGTCCACGAGGCGATTGCGCAGGCGGGATATAAGGCCGGAGAACAGATCGGAATTACTCTCGATCCGGCGTCAAGCGAGTTCTACTCGAACGGTAAGTACGTCTTCAAGAAATCCGATAAGAGCGAGCGCACGAGCGAGCAGATGGTGGCCTACTGGGTGGATTTGAAGCGGCAGTATCCGGCCATCATTTCGATCGAAGACGGAATGGCGGAGGATGACTGGGACGGGTGGAAGATGCTGACGGAGGCCTTGGGTAAGTCGGTTCAGTTAGTGGGAGACGACTTATTCGTGACGAACACCCGGCGGCTGAAGCGCGGCATCGACGAAGGAATCGCTAACTCAATCCTGATTAAGGTAAATCAGATTGGAACGCTGACGGAGACCCTCGAAGCGATGCAGATGGCGTCGAATGCGGGCTATACCTCAATTGCGTCGCATCGATCGGGCGAGACGGAAGATCCTTTTATTGCGGACTTAGCCGTAGCAACTAACTGCGGGCAGATCAAGACGGGATCGGCAAGCAGGACGGACCGGATCGCTAAGTACAATCAACTGCTTCGGATTGAAGACAAACTAGGTTCGGCGGCTAAGTTCGCCGGAAGGGCTGCCTTCCGGCGTTAGTCTTGTCTAGGAGGTGGCCGTCATTAGCTTGCGATAGTTAGCCAGGCACGCCTCGGCGGTTTCCATTTCAGGCAACTTACTGCCTTCCTGTTCGATCAGATAGTATTCGACGCCGCCGGTGGATTGTGCGGCGTCGAAGATCCGCTTCCATGGCGCCGTACCTTCGCCGAACAGCGCTTTATAGCCGAGTTCGGGCGACCAGTCTTTCAGATGTAAGGAACGGATACGGCCGGGGTTTTGCTGGATCCAGGCAACTGGGTCATTTCCGGTTTCAAGGCAAGTGCCCACGTCGAGTTGCAGCATGACCGATTTGTCTGTCTTCGCAATCATCTCAATCGGCTTCACGCCATCGATTGGTTTCCACTCGATATCGTGGTTGTGATAGCCGGCATGCAGGCCCTCGCCGCTGAGCGTGGCGTTGGCGGTGTTGAGTACATCTACGATGTGCTTCCAGCCGTCCATGTCTTTGACGTTGCCGGGATGAGCGAGCACAACGTACTTAGTTCCGATGATCTTGTTCAGCTCGATGGCGCGCTTGACTCCCGTTGGGGAAAACGACTCAAGGCCGTTGTGGGTGGAGTAACAGCGAATCCCGGTGTCGTCGAGTAGCGCGCGTACACGATGAGCATAGTCGGTGGTCCATTCGTAATACGGCGCGTAGAACTCGACGCATTGGTAGCCCATCTTGGCAACGCTCTTGACGGTCGCGAAGAGATCGTCTTTGAGGGCATTGCGGACGGAGTAAAGCTCAAGTCCGACGGGAATGCTCTGATTCGTGTCGCCAAACGCAAACGGGGCGGCGGCGGTAAGGGCTAGGAAGCCGCGACGGGAAAGACTGAATGGATTGGACATGAAGGCCAGGTTGTCTCCAATAATATATACGAGAGTCGCGGACAGGCGCTAGACGCTGCTCTCCGCCGCGCCGTATTGCCGAAGCATATTCGCGGCTTCGTCGTCTCCGCGTTGAACCATCCGCGCGAGAGGCGTCTGCCAGTCTTCCGCCTTCGGAGGCCGCGACAGACACTCGGCGAAAGGCCGGTTCAACGCCGCTGGATCGCGCTCCAGAATATCGGGAATGCGGTCCAGGCGATTGTATTCGAGCGCATCAAACAGACAGATTCCGGGTTGATTGAGCAGCTTGTCTCGAAGCGCGATGCAGTCGAAAAAGTGCGCCCACCCTACTGCGGTGCTGTCGTACCAGGGATCGCGCAGAGTTAGTGATGCCCCGTGGGCAAGCAGCAGCGGCAATAGTTCTTCGTTGGTTGAGAGCGGGCCCGTCTCCGTGATCGGCGGGTTATCTTCCTGATAGTTCGGGTCAAAGCCGAGTTCAAGAACGAGTCTTACTGCGGCGGTCTTGCGGGTCCAAACGGCGCGATGGACTAAGTCTTTCGGAGCCCGGTTAATTAAGTCGGGATCGCGCTGAAGCATGGCGCGGGCTGCGGGCTCATCGCCGGCCATGCAAAAGGAGATGAACCGTCCTAAGTCGTCGAGCTCAACTGTAGGCGCCCCGGCTTGTTCGAGTAGCTTCGCGATTTCGGTCCGGCCGAGCCGCATCGCGTGTTCCCAGGGGAGCTTGCCATGGTACAGCTCGTCTGTGCGGGCGTGGTGCGCAAGTAACAACTTGATTTGGTCCTCGCGGCCCTGACGCGCGGCTTGGGATAGTGCCCGACCCATTAGGGTGACGCCCTCCGAACTCATGGCGTCGGGCTGCAGGCCGTGGCGCAACAGGATTTCAAGGCTGGCGTCTTGATTGATGTTCAACGCTTGCTCGTCGTTCGGACTGGCGCCGCGACTTAGTAGTAGGTCAGCCAGATCGCGCCAGTGCGGATGCGGGGGCTGATTCACTATGCCGGTAGAGCCGCCGCCGAATATTCCGGTGAGCGCGCTAAACCGGCGAGGCGTCTGGTCAAGGCGCGTATCGGCGTTGCCCTTATTCGTGAATGTGTTCGGATCGGCGCCCCTGTCAAGAAGTAACCTGGCGACCTCCAGTGTCGAGTGCGTGCGAGTCTATAGGGTCAACGCGCGAGTAACAAGCGCAGAGTAGCGGCGACCAGCCGTGGGGCCCGGGAGCGTTGACCAACGCCGGATCGTCGTCAAGCAAGGTGCGGACCGCGCCGGTATTGCCGGATGTGGCCGCAGACCAGATGTTAGCCTCCGCGAGCGCAGGATTCTCTCGCAGCAGCCGACTCGCGCGCTGGTGGAAAGTGCGGTGGTCGTAATGCGGATCGTCATAGCAGAGACAAGCGACGGTTATGAACTCGTCTGCCGCGCTTTGCTGCGCCGATTGGCAAGCTACTTTCAATTGCGGCCAGGTATCAAATCCGGCCTCGCGGGCCAGAACTAACTGGCAATCGGTAAGTCGCGGCGTAATGGCCGCGAATTGTTCATCGGTAAGGCCGGCGTATTGTGGATGAGTGGATCGGATGCGGGCGAGAGCTGCTGGCTCCGCGGCTCGCCACGCTTTGCGGACGGACTTAGCTTGTTTCTTCAGGTTCTCCAGAGAAGCGTTCATGACGACGTCCTTTCAATGGGCCTCGGCCCAGAGTGTGCCCGGTCGCTCGCATGGTCGGGCTGAAAGGATAGTCGATGGAACCGGTACTGTGAAACGATCAGGCGGGCATGGCCCTTTCCGCGAGTTGGAGGCGCCCTGAAAAGCGCTCTACGAATGAAGGTACAGGATCGGAGCGGGCGACGTCAAGAGGCTTAGTCACTCTAAAGCCACTCTCGGCTACTGGTAACATGTCAGTTACTAAGTAATGCACGCGCTCGATGCTTTGGGAAATTCGGTGCGGCGCACAATCCTGCGGCAATTGCGGACGGCGCCGCTTTCGGTTAACGAACTGGCGGCGCGCTTTCCAGTCAGCCGGCCTGCGATTTCGCGCCATCTACGGGTTCTGGTAAAGAGTGGACTCGTGGAGACACGCGGCGGCGGAGCGCGTCACCAATACGCGTTGCGCATGAAGGGGTTCGCTCCCGTGCGGGAGTTTCTGGATGAGTTCTGGGACTCGGCGCTCGCGCGTTTGGAGGAGCTTTCGCGGGAATGATTGAAAAATCGGTCTTGTTGCGATGTTCTCCCGAAGCGGCGTTCAAGTTGTTCACGGACAGGGTCTCTGAATGGTGGCCGCCTGCCCATCGATTGACGAAAGACGCGGAGAGCCAGTTGTTCCTGGAGCCGGACGGACGCTTTTGGGAGCGCGCCAGCGATGGACACGAGATGGAGTTGGGTCGCGTTTTACTTTGGGAGCCCCCGTCAAGGTTGACCCTCGACTTCTATATGGGATCTTCAGTCGCGCTGCCTACTTTTGTCGAAGTGACGTTCACGGCCGAAGGTGAAGGGACGCGCGTTGCGGTGCATCATCGGGCGAATCCGCAAAGCGAGGAGTTGTGGGCGCTGCGTGCTCCGGTTTTCGAGAAGTCCTGGGACGCCGTACTCTCCGCGCTGGCGAATCGGTAACTGTTGTGTTACCATTGCGCCGATGAAAAACTTTCAAGTCTCGACTGTAATCAACGCGGCGCCCGAAACCATCTGGGCCATTCTTACCGATGCATCGAAGTACACGACATGGAACACCACGGTCGATCGAGTGGACGGCAGGATCGCACCGGGCGAGAAGGTGACCGTGCATGCCAAAGCTAGTCCGGGCCGTGCGTTTCCGGTGAGGGTTACCGAGTTTGTGCCGGGAAGTAAGATGACCTGGACTGGTGGAATGCCGCTGGGCCTCTTTAAGGGCGAACGGACTTTCACGCTGGTGTCGCGTAACGGAAAGGTGGAATTTCGGATGAGCGAGGTGTTCCGAGGACTCATGTCGCCGCTGATCGAGAAGTCAATTCCCGATCTGCAGCCAGCCTTCGAACAGTTCGCGGCGGACCTCAAGAAACGCGCCGAGGCGGCGTCATAGCTACGGTTTACCCTGGAGTTCAGCCCGGATATTCATCCAGAGATTGAAATAAGCCCACTCGGGAGGCGCATCCGTTTCTTGAATGTGATCCGGTCGAAGAATCAAGTCACCAGTCGATAGCAGGATCTTGCGGACTTCGGCGTTCTGAGCGAGCTTGGCTCGCATCGCCGCAAGGATCAGCTGGTAGTGCTCTCCTTTGACTGTAGAGCGATAGGTCATGCGCCGACCTTCGAAGGTGACCCAATCAATTCCCAGTTTGCGCATGTTCGCTTCCCCTACGTCGCCCGCAGCCTTAGCCTCGAAGCTTGTCATCTGAGAGACTTCGCGACGGCTATGCGGCCAACTAACCGACTTATCGCGCGTCCGTGGGTCGTCCGGACTTTCCGGGTAGAGCATCATTTGCCAGAATCCCTCTACGCTTGCGTAGCGTACACCGTGCAGCGTAAACGGCGTTGCGGCGAAATTTGACAGGATGCCCAGTTCGTTACGCTTGGATAGGATCACCTCGCCCGGCTTTGCGGACTGGGGGAGAATCTCCCACTCCGGTTTGTGGTTATCACTTACCGGAGTCCACCAATGCGCGGGGTATTGACTGGATAGTGTCGCGAATAGCAAAAGCGCGATTGCGGTGAACACCCGTCCAGTTTACTGCCATCTCAGAGACGACTGTTACTGGAGACTAAGTGTCTTGACTGGCGTTCCGTCACTCCAGTTGCCCATGCTAATCTGATCAACCGAACCGTGCCCTAAGCCGTAGGCGCAATCCGTTCCAGTCAGGACGCAATTAAAGAGGCCTACGCTCAGTTTCCAGGTCACGTTGTAGTCACGGTCGTCCACGCCGGAGTCGTCATCCATGAGCCCGTTTGTATCGGGAAAGAAGTGCGTCCCTAGCAAGGCGGGTGAACCGTGACTATCTGAGATTACTTGGAGGAAGTCCCGATTTCCGGGGGGAATCGCTTCTCCGATCGAACTCCAGATCGCCTGGGCTGCCGGAATATCTGTCGTGTCTTCGTCCGAGTCCACCAGAACCACACTGATCGAAGGGCTAATCTGTGAAAACGCGATTGGTAGCAGTCCGGACTGCCCGATTCCCGGGTTAAAGGCGGCGATTGCTCGGGGGATCGGCACGCCATTCACCGGGCTAATGGTTAACTGCTGCGCAACTGCAAACGATTCGTAAGCTCCCAGGGAATGGCCTGCGAACATAGTCTGAAGTCCTAAGTCGTCCGAAGATGGTGGAATCAAGCCGGGGGACCCGGACCGCAAAAGAGTTAGTGCGGATTGCCATGCGTTGATTGCGCTGTTGGTAAAGGCCGGCGGCGCTAATTGAGAGTCATAAGCCGGGAAAACCACGGTATAGCCGTTTCGCACAAGGTGCGCAATCCAATATGTGTAGTTGGAAGGGCTGTCACCGGTCGGGTAACCCTCCAAGCCGGCGAGATAAGCATGTAGAAAGAACACAACGGGTAATGTTTTTGGGGCGGGGGATCCGGCCGGTTCAAATATGTAGTAGGACTGGTAAGCTACCGGCTTGGCCGCGTTCACGTAATAAGGCCCAAACTGCGTGTAAGAAGGATAGCGATAGGAACTGCCGCCGGGTCCATTTAGTGGCTGGGCAGGGGGCCCGGGCGTTTGTGCACCGACGTTTAGACTCGCGGACAACGCCACGGCAAACAAAAAGAGCGAACTGAAAGATCTCATTTTAAAGTTCGCAAAAACATTTTTCATTGTTTGGATTGATTGGTGTTCGGATAAGAAATGAGTTACTGACTTACGATTCATTCTTGGAGTGTTTGCCGCTGCAGAATGCTCTCACTCGCGTTGACCTTCTGCCGGTCTGAGCCTATGCAGTCTCGTGCGAATAGCTGACGTGCGAGACTACATCTGTAAGCACTGGAAATGCCTCCCTATCGCCATACTCTCGGCAGTCTTGTGTATTCGTTTGCAGACCTGAAAGACCTGTTGGCAAAAGCAACACCGGTGCGATCCGGGGACGAACTGGCGGGTATCGCCGCGCGAAGTCCGGAAGAGCGGGTCGCGGCTCAAATGACAGTGGCCGACTTACCTTTGAAGACCTTTCTATCCGAGGTCGCCGTGCCTTATGAACAGGACGAAGTATCGCGCCTGATCATCGACCGTCATGACGGGAATGCATTCGAACCGTTGGCGGCCATGTGCGTCGGAGACTTCCGCGACTGGCTACTTAGCGATGCTGCCCACCCGGCGTTGCTAGGTGCGCTGGCACCGGGGATCACTCCAGAGATGGCTGCGGCCGTATCGAAGATCATGCGACTGCAGGATCTAGTTACAGTAAGTGCGAAGATCCGCGTAATCACACGTTTCCGCAATACGCTCGGATTACCGGGCCGGCTGTCCACGCGCTTGCAGCCGAATCATCCGACGGATGACCCCGTAGGTATCGCGGCGAGTATCATCGACGGACTTACTTACGGCAGCGGCGACGCGGTCATCGGAATCAATCCGGCGTCGGACAACGTACGATCGGTGGTTACTCTATCGCGGTTACTCGACCACATACGGGAGACCTATGAGATCCCCACCCAAACGTGCGTACTGGCCCATGTGACCCGGCAGATGGAAGCGATCCGACTCGGCGCGCCGGTGGACTTGGTCTTTCAATCGATCGCCGGTACAGAGGGCGCGAACCGTTCCTTTGGAATCGATCTCTCGTTACTTAGAGAGGCGCGCGACCAAGCGCTGGAACTGCGCCGGGGGACTGTCGGTAACAACGTGATGTACTTTGAGACGGGGCAGGGAAGTGCCCTCTCGGCGGCCGCGCATTGCGGCGTGGATCAGCAAACTTGCGAAGCCCGCGCTTATGCTGTGGCAAGGCACTTCCAACCGTTACTAGTGAATACCGTCGTCGGGTTCATCGGTCCTGAATATCTCTATGACGGAAAGCAGATACTTCGCGCCGCCTTGGAGGATCACTTTTGCGGTAAGTTACTCGGACTACCCATGGGCTGCGATATCTGCTACACAAACCATGCAGAGGCGGATCAGGATGACATCGATACGACTCTGACGCTTCTAGGCGCTGCCGGAGTGAATTACATCATGGGAGTGCCCGGCGGCGACGACATCATGCTGAGTTACCAAACGACTTCGTTTCACGACGCACTCTATCTGCGTCGGATCTTGAACTTGAAGCCGGCTCCGGAGTTTGAGGCCTGGATGAATAGCCGGCACGCGGAGTTGCCGGGCTCGCTGGCGCTACTGGAGACATGAGTACTCCTCGACTGCGGGATTTCACGTCCGCCCGCGTTAGTCTGGGGCGCTCGGGCAACAGCCTACCCACCCGTGAGATGCTCAACCTGCAGTTGGCTCATGCCCGAGCCCGGCAAGCTGTGCATTCGACGCTCGACTTTCACCTGCTGGAGAGGGAGTTAGTGCCCCTAGTAGGTGAAGCGATCATGTTACACAGCGCAGCGCCGGATCGCGTCACCTACCTTCGCCGGCCTGACCTGGGCCGCAAGCTCACAGACGAATCGCGCGCTCTACTTCTTAGTAAAAAAGCACGCTATGATGCCACTCTTGTCGTCGCGGACGGATTGTCGGCCCTGGCGGTTCAACTGCACGCGGCTCGGATGATCGAGGCGGTCTTGGCTCGACTCAATCCGGAAGATTGGAACTTTTCTCCCGTGATCGCAGTGGAACAAGGCCGCGTCGCGATCGGCGACGAGATCGGATTCTGTCTCGGGGCTGCGATGTCCGTTGTCTTCATCGGCGAGCGTCCGGGTCTAAGCTCCTCGGATAGCTTGGGCGTATATCTGACCTGGAACCCGCACCCTGGCTTGACAGACGCCGACCGGAACTGTATTTCGAACATTCGCACGGAGGGGTTAAGTTACGGTCTAGCGGCTCACCGGCTTGCTTTTCTGATGAACGAGGCGCGGCGAATGAAGCTATCGGGGATTGGACTAACTGAAAGTGCCAAGGCGATCGACTAGTGCGCAAACGACGAAATTACTTGCGTCTTATACTCTTGCGCTCTTCGCAGAATCAACGCTTCATCCAAGGTTAGAAACTTCCCATCTTCCATTACCAGCTTGCCGTTGATCACGCTCGTCCTTACGTCTGAATCCTTCAACGCGTACACAATCTGCGCATAGACGTTGTACATTGGCGCGGAGTGCGGGGCACCCGTATCCACTAAGATAATGTCTGCTTTCTTTCCGACTTCGAGTGAGCCCGTTTGCTTGTCGATATGGAGCGCGCGCGCCCCGGTTATGGTCGCCATCGCGACGGTCTGTTCCGCCGGGAGCGCCGTTGGATCCATGCGAGCGAATTTCTGTAGCTTAGCCGCTAAATCCATCTCGCGGAACATATCCTGGTTGTTATTGCTTGCCGCGCCATCGGAACCGATTCCAACCGGGATACCGGCCGCCAGCATCTCAGGCACGGGACTCAGACCGGCGGCTGACTTCATATTGCTCGATGGATTGAATGAGCAGCCCGCGCCGGAATGAGCCATTGTCTGAATATCCGCCTGGTCGAGCCACACGCAGTGCGCGCCCAGCAAATCCGGCCCCAGCACTCCGATACGCGCTAAATACTGCACTGTTGAGGTTCCGTGTTCGCGGCGGCTGACATCCCGTTCGTAAGGCGCCTCCGCTAAGTGCATCAGAATCGGAGCATGATACGCGCGAGCCAGTGCCGTCGAATCCTTCAATAGCTTCTCCGAGCAGGTATAGATTGAATGCGGCGCCACTGCGGGAATAATTAGCGGATCGTCCTTCCATCGACTGAGAAACTTCTCCGTGTAGGTGAGCGCCGCGGCTGTTGTCTTGTTATCCGGCGCCGGAAAACCAATGATGGTCTCACCCAGGACGCCTCGCATTCCAGCTTCTTTGAGAGCCTCAGCTACCTCATTTTCGAAATAATACATATCCGCCGCCGTTGTCGTGCCGCCACGAATCATTTCGAGAAGGCTTAGTTTCGTCGCCCAGGTCACAAAGTCGGGAGTTACATTCTTAGCTTCCGCCGGAAAGATATACTTCTGAAGCCAGTCCTCTAAAGAACGGTCTTCGGCCAGCCCGCGAAACAAACTCATGGCCATATGAGTATGAGCATTGATTAGACCGGGCATAACCAACGCTCCGCGCGCATCGATAACTTTCCGAGCCTCGTACTCCGATGTAATCAAGCTACTTAGACCGACCCCAACGATCCGTTCCCCGGCGATCGCGATGGCGCCATCTTCGATGATTCGCCTCTCCGCATCCATCGTCACCACCGTCCCGTGTATCAAGAGGAGATCAACCGGCTTCTTAGCCTGCGCCTGAGCGTGTGGGCTCAAAAGGACGAACAATAAGGCCGGCAGGCGTACCGCCCGTAACAAGGTACTGCTACTGCCCGTTAGCATTTGTCACGGACTCATCACGCAAAAAGCCTTCGAGCATAACGGCCAGGCGCGCTGACGTGTAAGGCTTTTGAATGAAGCCCGCCAAACCTGTGCCCGTAAACCGCTGTACGACTTCAGCTTCGTTGAAGCCGCTCGAAATAATCACTTTGACGTCCGGCCGGATGCTTTTCAAGTGACGGAAAACCTCTTCTCCGCTCATGCCGGGCATGGTTAAATCCAGCAACACCCCTGCGATCGATTGACACCTGTCTTTGAAGACCCGAATCCCCTCTAAACCGTCAGCGGCGAGAAGACTATCGAAACCGTAGCTCCTTAAAGATGCGCGTGCGGCTTTTCGAACAACCTCCTCGTCGTCAATGATCAGGACCGTTGCGCCATTACCACTGACTGGCGCCTCCCCGAATACCTTTTCAGGCACGTTGGCAACTTCGGCGGCCTCCCGTGCTGGAAATAAGATCCGAAAGGTAGTGCCCTCGTTCAAGCGGCTTTCCACCTTCAGCATCCCTTTGTGGCCGCGGACAATTCCCTGAACAGCGGCCAATCCAAGCCCGCGGCCTGTGAACTTAGTCGTAAAGAAGGGATCGAAAATGCGCGCTAGCGTGCTTTCGGTCATCCCGGCGCCGTTGTCCCAAACCTCTAATGCGATATAAGTTCCTTCGGATAACTCGCCTGAACCAAAAGTCCGGTTAACGTCGTCGTCTTTGTTTATACGCTTGAGACTGGTAGTTAAGACAACATCTCCCGTGCGATTTTCGGGAATCGCCTCGGCCGCGTTAATTACCAGATTCATAATCACCTGCTGGAGCTGGGCGGCATCGCCCTCGATGGCAGGGAGATCCGAGGCTAGATCGAAACGAAGAACTGCATTTTTCGAGATAGCCGCCTGAATCAGATGCGTAACCGCGCGCACCATGGCGGATAGATCCACCGGTTCGATGACAAATTTGCCTTTACCCGCGTACGCCAGTAGTTGTTTGGTTAAGTGGGCCGCTCGCTCGCTCGCATCCACTACATCGCTGAGTAACGAAGAAACATGGCGCAGACCCGGGGGGAGCGAGTCTAAAGCGAGGCTCGCGTTTCCCATAATGCCGGTCAATAGGTTGTTGAAGTCGTGAGCAACCCCGCCCGCCAACACGCCCAGGCTTTCCAGCTTCTGGGTTTCCAGCAACTCCTCCTCATGACGCTTCCGTTCCGCTAGATAATCACGCACCTGATACTGCCTGCGCCGTGCTCGTAGAGCGGATCGTACGCTGCTCAGCAGAGTAGCCAGTCGAATCGGGCGCTCCAGTATCGTAACGTTCGTGTCATCCCCGAGAAGCTTTAGTAAGTGAGTGCTGGTCTCGCTGGCACGTGTTCCGGTAGTCGTGAGAAATACAAGGGGGAAATCGGACCAGGCGGGCTGCGCCGATAGAGCCTTCAGTAGCGGTTCAAGAGACACGCCGATGAGTGCTTCTTCAGCCATCAGAGCCAGCCCGGCCCCGGACTGTATCCCCTTCGCGAGATCGTCAACCGTACGGCAGATTTCACAAGCCAGACTGCTATTTCTCAGCATCTCGCTAATCAAAGCGGCATCGCGTCCCGTCGGCGCCAGCACAAGAACGCGGTGCGCCGTGGTATCGGATTGTGGCATGTTTACGGAACCCGCCCGGAAATGAGATTTTCCGGCTTACCTTTATATACCGGGATACCGGTCAGCACTCCCTCGAAGTCGGTAAGCGGCTGTCCGATTTCGATGCCGTTCCGCGTGATGTGAAATTCCCGGATAGCCCGTTCATGACCTCCGGTACGCTTCTTGATCACGGCGATTGCTTGTCTTACTTCACCGAACGCTTCGAAGTATCTGAGCAGGATCACAGAGTCCGCCAGATAAGTCACGTCCACGGGCGAGTGCATTGCTGAACCAACCAACCCATGCTGCGCGAGCACCAGTAACGTGAGAACTCCGCGCTCATTCAGGTACACCAAAAGCTCATGCATCTGGATCAGTAAGAATGCCTCGCTGGGCATCGCGTTCAAGTAGCCATTCAGGCTATCGATAACCACCACGCGGGTATTCTCGTTCTCGACGGCGTGTCTTAGTTTGTAAGTAAATTCGCCCGGCGACATTTCGGCGGGATCTACCTGCTCCACCGCAATATTTCCGAGCTCGATTTGGGCGCTCAGGTCTAAGCCGAGGCCATCCGCGCGTTCGAGGAAGTTATCGCGTGTTTCCTCAAACACATAGCAGGCAACGCGTTTGCCTTGTTGCGCAAGCGTCAGTGCGTATTGAGTAATCAAGGTCGACTTACCCGCGCCGGCTGGACCCATGACTAGTGTGCTGGTTCCGTAATGAATGCCGCCGCCGAGTAAGAGATCGAGTTGCGGCTTGCCGCTATGCGCCTCTTCACGCTGGCCCGGCCGGGGCGCCGGAACCTTATTCTGTGATGCGATCAACCGGGGATATAAGATCAGGCCGCCGGCTCGAATCGAAAAATCGTGGTGCCCTTCCATGAACTGCAAGCCGCGCATCTTCGTTACCGTGAGCCGCCGTCGCGCCCCACCGTACTCCACCGCCAGCCGCTCGAGCAGGATAACCCCATGCGAGATACTCTGCAGCTGCAGATCCGTCTGTTCCGATGTTCGGTCGTCCAACAGGACCACGGTGCACTTCCGGCCCGCGAAAAACTGCTTGAGCGCGAGCACCTGCCGGCGGTAACGCAGAGGTTCACGGGCGAGCAATCGCATTTCCGATAACGAATCGAATACGACGCGCGTGGCCTGCGACTTATCTACTTCCTGGCAGATGCGCTTAGTAGTTTCGCTCAATTCCACTTCGGCGGGGTGGAACACTGTATATTGCTCTTCCGCGCTCAGACGTTCTTCGAGTGAGCCCAGTTCGAACAAACCGATTCCATCAAGAGTCCAACCGTGGGATTCGGCCACTGTTCGCAACTCACTCTTCGTCTCAGAGAGCGTCACATAAAGGACGTTTTCTCCCTGACGGCGGCCCTCTAAAAGGAACTGGAGCGCGAGCGTCGTTTTACCTGTACCTGGATCCCCCTCGATCAGATAAAGGTGATTTTCCGGAAGACCTCCGTTGAGAACCTGATCGAGCCCCCCGATTCCCGTGCTGATCCTGCGCTCTTGCTTGATGATCTGTTCTCGATTCAAATGGCAGCGCTCCGCGAACGTAACGATCGCTATCTACCATTCTTGCAACACGGCGGCCAAAACGTGTCAGTCGTCGTGGTCGCCGGATTAACGCTTGAGCCTTTGAGGTCGCTACAGCCGCACGCAGACGGCTTTCTTTTCGGTGTAGATCTCAAGCGCGTCGTGACCCATTTCGCGGCCCCATCCCGATTGCTTGTAGCCGCCGAAAGGCAGACCCGCATCGAAGATGTTGTAGCAGTTGATCCAGACGGTACCCGCGCGCAATTCCGCGGCAAGGCGGTGGGCCTTACTGATATCGGAAGTCCAAATGCCGGCCGCCAGCCCGTACATCGTGTCATTTGCGCGCGGCAGTACTTCATCGAGATCGTGGAACGGCGTCGCGGCGACCACCGGGCCGAAGATTTCTTCCTGTACGACCTTGGCGTGATGCGGCGCGTCGACCAGCACGGTCGGTTCGACAAAGAAGCCCTTGCCCTCCCGCTTCTTGCCACCCGTCAGCGCCCGTGCGCCTTCGCTGAAGCCGCTTTCCATGTAGCCGCAGACCCGGTCGAACTGCTCCTGCGAAACCAGCGGGCCCATGTCGCTTTCGGGATCGAGCCCTGGCCTCACGCGGATCTTTTTCGCTCGATCCGCCACGCCCTGCACCACTTCATCGAAGATCGGCTTCTCTATATAAAGGCGCGAACCGGCGCAGCAGCACTGGCCGTGATTGAAGAAAATGGCGTTGGCCGCCCCGTCGATCGCGGTCGAGAGGTCCGCGTCCTTGAAGATCACGTTGGGCGACTTGCCGCCAAGTTCGAGCGAAACCTTCTTAAGGTTGCCCGCCGCGGCTTGCAGCACGAGCTTGCCCACCTCTGTGGAACCCGTGAACGCCACCTTATCGACATCCGGGTGGGCCGCCAGCGCCGCGCCTGCTTCACCATATCCGGTGACGATGTTGACCACGCCAGCAGGAAAGCCCGCTTCGAGGATCAGTTCGCCCAGTCGCAACGCGGAGAGCGGAGTCTGCTCGGCGGGTTTAAGAACCACGGTGCATCCGCAGGCCAGCGCGGGTCCCAGTTTCCACGCGGCCATGAGCAGCGGGAAATTCCACGGGATGATCTGGCCCACCACACCCACCGGTTCGCGAAGCGTATACGCCAGATACTGAGCGCCTGGCGTGTACGGAACCGACAGCGGGATCGTGTTGCCTTCCAGTTTGGTGGCCCAACCCGCCATGTAGCGGAAATTTTCGGCGACTAGCGGGATGTCCGCCGCGCGCGCGATCGTTAGCGGCTTCCCGTTATCCAGCGACTCGAGTTCGGCGAGTTCGTTCAAATTGGCGTCGACCAAGTCGGCGAGTTTCCAGAGAAGACGCGCGCGTTCCGCCGCGGTCATCCGGCGCCATGGACCGTTTTCAAAGGCGCCGCGGGCAGCTTTCACGGCGAGATCGATGTCCTTCGCGTCGCCCTGCGCAACGCGCGACATTTCCTCACCAGTTGCCGGGTTGTACACAGGGAAAGACTGTCCGGAGACGGATTCCACCCACTGGTTGTTGATCAGCATTTTACGTGGGCGGGAGAGAAATTCAGTAACGATTGAAGAGACGGGAAGCTGGGCGGTGGCCATAGGAACTCCTTCGTGGTGGCTTTCGTTCCATACTTTATCGCGAACCGCGCGGCCGTTTGCCGTGCCTAATCGCGATCGCCGGTCTTGCCGGTCTTACGAGCGGGCGCGCGCTTATGCCGGCAGGTATGCCTAAGACGCTACACCGGGAAAAAACGAAAGTACCGCACATATTCAGTACTAATCGCATATGATTCTTTTCGCTCGTTGCGACGATAGGCTCCCTGTGCAAGGAATACCACTTTGATACGGGTTTCCAATTTTGATGATCCATCTTTTGCGCAGACTTGTGATCTCTGGAAGATCACAACCAGGAGGAACGGAAATTGAAGAAGAGATTAAAGCTGATTGCCGCGTGCGGTTTGGCCATCACAATTGGAACTACCGTCGCATGGGGCAGCGAGAGACTAGCTCCAGAATTACAGCTCCAAAAGACTGCTGCCGGCCGCCTCGCGGGTAAAGTCGAAGTGATCGTGCAGTATAAGGTAGCTCCCACGGAAGCTCACCACAACAGAGTCATTGGCCTGGGAGGCAAACTCAATAACAAACTGGACTTTATCCGAGCCGCGCACTACTCCATTCCGGCGTCAGCGGTGCAGACCCTGGCGAACGATCCGGACGTAGCTTACATCACGCCGAATCGTCCAGTTGCGGCCATGTTCGATCAACTCACCGATGACACCGTCCATTCCGACTGGGCCAACTCAATCGGTCGAAAAGGCGCGGGAGTAGGCGTCGCCATTATTGACAGCGGTATTGTCGACCTGCCCGATTTCTCTAACAACGGTACGGATCGCATCGTCTATAACCAGTCATTTGTCGGTGGTACCGCGTCCGACCAGTTCGGCCACGGGACGCACGTTGCCGGCATACTAGCGGGCAACGGAAATGGAACCGTCTATATCGGAGTGGCGCCGTCCGCCAATATCATCAACCTTCGCGTCCTCGACGTGAACGGGCAAGGCACGGACGCCAACGTGATTCAGGCGATCCAGACCGCCATTTCCTTGAAGAGCCAGTACAACATCAGAGTTATCAATCTTTCGCTTGGCCGTCCGGTATTCGAATCCAGCACACTCGACCCACTCGATCAAGCCGTCGAAGCCGCATGGAAAGCGGGGATTGCTGTGGTTGTGGCAGCTGGTAATCAGGGACGCAATAATTCCGCCAACACGAACGGCTACGGAACCATCGCCGCGCCGGGCAACGATCCCTACGTCATCACGGTGGGATGCACCAAGAGCAATGGCACGGCGACGATGGCCGATGACGCGATCGCCAGCTACAGCTCGAAGGGCCCGACCGCATTCGATCATTACGCGAAGCCGGACGTGGTCGCGCCGGGCAATCTGATCGTATCCACTCTCCCGCCGGGTATGACGCTTTCGAACCTTTTCCCAGCCAACCGTGTAGCAGGGAACTTCTTCATGCTCAGTGGTACCAGCATGGCCACTCCCGTGGTGGCAGGCGCCGTTGTCCTTGGACTGGGAGCCGACCCAAGCTTGACTCCCGATCAGGAAAAGGCTGCTCTGATGCTTACGGCGACCAAAAGCTACTTCCCGGATAGCAGCGTGGCAGTCGATCCCAGTACGGGGATCAGTTATACCAGCTATTACGATATTTTCACCGTCGGTGCAGGCGAACTGAACATCCGGAGCGGATTTTCGCTGCCTTCGGCGCCTCCGGTCGCTTCGGCTGAATCCCCTTCTGTGTCGTACAGCGCTACTACCGGGCTGGTAACACTGCAAGGCGTCAGCGGGCAAAACGTGGTCTGGGGCTCCAACGTCGTGTGGGGTTCCAACGTAGTCTGGGGATCGAGCGCGGTCCTTTCCAACAACGTGGTTTGGGGTTCCAACGTGGTTTGGGGCTCCAGCTCCATGACCGGGTTCAACGTCGTGTGGGGCTCAAACGTGGTGTGGGGCTCGTCAACCGGTGAGGCAGCGCAGACTCTACCGGTGGCGATCGCGGGTGAACAATAAACACCACATTGCTTCTACCGGAAAGATTCAGTCGAACGTCGATTGGAACGTCATCAACGAATGGGGCTGCGAGCGTGTGCTCGCGGCCCTCCACGTTTTGCAATCGACTTAACTGGGAGGATTTCCGTCCAGCCATAAAGCATTCAGACTCCACGGTCGATCCTTTTAAAGGAAGACGAATTGGCGATGTCTATTAAAAGCAGGGTTTATTGGCTATCGATGGTCCTCATTGGATCGAGTCTCACCGCATTCGTGTTGGCTCACTGGCGCGCCAATCAGGAAAACCTTCCGATGTTCGCTCTCTATTCCATGGCGGCGATTCTCACTTCCCGGCTCAAAATCAGCTTGCCGGGGGTTTTCGGGACGCTGTCAATGAATTATCTGTTCGTATTTCTTGGGATCCTTGAACTGCGCCTCGGATCGGCTCTAATCATTGGATTGTGCGGGATTCTTGCTCAGACACTGATCAGACCCAAGCAGAAGCCGCAGTGGCATCAGGTGCTATTCAATCTGGCAGCGATTTCCTTGCCAATCTCCTGTGCCTACGGCGTGTTCCGCTTGCCCATGCTGCGATTGCTTGACCCGACCTCGATTCTTCCTCTGCTCTGCGCTTCGATAACCTACTTCCTTCTAAACACTGCCTCCGTATCCATGATTCTCGGGTTTACAACTCGGAACTCACCATTCAACGTGTGGCGGGAATCGTTTTTCTGGACGTCGCCGCAGTACCTCGCGGGAGGCGCGATCGCCGCAGCTCTGCATTTCGTCAACCATTTCGTGCCGTGGCAGGGATTGCTGCTGAGTGCACCCCCGATCTACCTTGTTTACCTTTCTTACCGTCAATATCTCGGGCGCGTCGATGAGCAGCAGAAACATATCGGCGATATGGCGCGGCTGCACTGGCGGACAATCGAGGCACTGGCGCTGGCCATCGAAGCGAAAGATGATATGACGGCGGCGCACTTGAAGCGCGTTCAGGTTTACGCGACCGAGGTGGCCAGGGATCTGGATCTCTCCCCGCTGGAGATGAAGGCGATCGAGGCCGCTGCCTTGTTGCACGACATCGGAAAGTTGGCCGTGCCGGAGTACATCATCTCGAAACCTGGTAAGTTGACGGCCGAAGAGTTCGAAAGGATGAAGATTCACCCCGCGGTCGGTGCCGAGATTCTGGAGCGTGTGGAATTCCCTTATCCGGTCGTCCCGATCGTACGCTCGCACCATGAGAAATACGACGGTACCGGTTATCCTGACGGTCTCAAAGGCGAAGAGATACCGATTGGAGCGCGCGTGATTGCGGCGGTGGATTGTCTTGATGCTCTGGCTTCCGAGCGTCAATACCGGCCGGCGATGCCTCTCGATGAAGCCATGGCCGTGGTTCAAAGCGAGTCGGGAAAGAGTTTCGATCCACGAATTGTCGCTATTCTGCAGATGAAGTATCGGGAACTCGAAGCCATAGCAAAGGCGGAACTCGCCAGGAACATCAGCAAACCACAGCGAGTAGCAACCGGAAATGAGACAGCGCCGGCCACAGGGCTCGCCGCCCCAACGGACTCTCAACCCGCGAGCAGTAACTTCACCGTTGCGATCGCGAACGCTCGAAGAGAAGTTCAAATGCTTGTAGAGATGACCAACGACTTAGGCTTTTCTTTAAGTCTGGACGAGACAATGGCACTTCTCGCGCTACGACTGGGCGCCTGCGTTCCGCACGACACGATCGTGATTTACATCGTTCAAGGCAGTCACCTGAAGCCGCAGTTTGTGAAAGGAGAAAGCTTCCGGTTGTTCTCTTCTCTCGAGATCCCGATCGGTCAAGGCCTAAGTGGGTGGGTGGCGGAAAATAATCAATCCATCGTCAACGGAAACCCGAGCGTGGAGCCCGGCTATCTGAACGATCCGCAACTGACCACGGCTCTGCGATCAGGGATCTCGGTCCCCCTTCTTAGCGACGGCGAAGTCGCCGGGGTTCTGAGCCTTTATAGCGTTCGCCCCGAAGCGTTCAATCAAGATCATTTACGTGTCTTGCTGGCGATAAGATCGAGGGCGGGAACGGCCATTGCCAACTCGATGCGCATGACCAAGCTCAAGACCGCTGCCGATACGGACGAGCTGACCGGACTTCTCAATGCCGGCGCTCTTTGCCGCGCACTTGCCGACGGCATTACGGTCGCGCAAGTCACCGGAACAGCGCTTTCTGTAATCATGCTGGACCTTGATGGATTCAAACAAGCAAACGACCGGTTCGGTCATCTGACGGGAAACCGGATATTAGACCGGATTGCGGCCGAATTGACCCTTGCCGTCCGGTCCTCGGACTACGTTGCCCGCATGGGCGGCGACGAATTCGTAGTGGTCCTGAAAGATGTAGGAAGTAACGTGTTGAACAACCTCCTTGATCGAATCAACGAAATCGGTCCCAGGGTGTCGATGGAGGTATGTCATGAGCCGCTGGTTCTGATGAGCGTCGGGGTGGCCGCCTATCCGGAGGATGGCTCCGACGTCGATAGTCTCCTCGAAACGGCGGATCAGAAGATGTATGCGGCTAAAAGGAAGCGGAAACTCGATTCGGCATCGCGCATAGTCGAATTGAAGAGCTGTGCGTGAACACGGGTCACGCTATCGCTGGATCCCGGTCTGTGGAGAGAATTCCGGCGGAAGGGCGCCGGTTTGACTTGGTTAGGATTGGCGGGGACGACGGG
>CAWCZA010000004.1:0-1252236 GCA_963799935.1 uncultured Gammaproteobacteria bacterium
TCGAACCCACCAGTGACGCGAGCGCCACTCGCCGGGTTTGAAGCCCGCGCCCAGCACCGGCCAAGAATGGCTTCCGAAGCCGATTCTAGCAACTGCGGCGGGTTAGAATCTGAAGAAGACACTCGCTCATCTTGCAATTCCCCGATCGTCTAATGGTAGGACAGCGGCCTTTGGAGCCGTGAATCGTGGTTCGAATCCATGCCGGGGAGCCAACCTTTAGCTTCAATAATTTAGAAGTCGAGTGCTGTATTTTTGTACAGATTTTGTACCGAAGCTCACTCTCCGCCTCCGCGCGAGCCGGCGGAACTGATTGAATTACTTAGGCCAAGCTCGTGGGGCATGGATTCGAAGTTTGGAGTCTGTCGGTGGCCTTCCTCGAGCGATTACCGCATCCTCCTTATCCGATTGTCTGAATGCAAGGTGATCAGCTCGCTTCCTGAAGCAGTCTTCTCACTTTGACATCCAGGTCCCCAGCGATCTCCACGGCTTCCGCATTACCGTACGGAGCGAGCAAACTGGCCATCTCGTCGTAACTCAAGTGCACGCCGTCGGAGCGGCGATCAATCAACACGGTCACCGGCGCGTACGACGCGGCGTCAGGAACAAGGCGAGCCATCGATTCCATGATGAGCGGATTACCAATGATTAAACGGATGCTTTTCGGATTTCTCTCGGGACGGGCCTTCGCAAGGACGGCGCCGACATCGAGTCGCATGAACTCCATCAGGCCAATTTCACTCACGGCGCGCTGTACGACCTCCCGCATTTCCGGATACGTCGCCGCGGCAGCAATGTCCTTGGCGAACTCACTCATATTGGGCCTGCCGTATTGCAGCTTCCACCGCGGCGACGACAGTTTCGAATGGCTTTTGCGAAACGATGCTCCAGCGTTGGACGTTGACCGTGCGGACTTCCATACCTTTACCTCAAGGTTGTTTATAGCAAGGAACGATGTTGTTCTCTGCGTCTCAGCAATCCAAGCCTGGGTCAGGACGCGCCTCCAGTCGCCCACGAGGCGGCTGGAACGACGGAACATCATCGCAGTTGTCGCTGTAGAAATTCACTCGTCCTCCCATTGGCGAGCGCTGCCGCCGCGGCATTGTAGTGCGTTCCATTATGCCTGGCGAAGGCGTGACGCTGCCCCGGATAGCTGTAGACCGTCGCGTTTGTCTTGCTGGCAAGGGCTGTCTTGATCTCAGCTTGCGCTGCCTTGGAGATAAACTCATCCTCCTCCCCCAGATGCATAAGCAGCGGGCGCATGAAGATTTTGGACCTCACCCAGGTATTTCTCGGTGTCAGCGCCATGATAGGCAACGGCGGCATCGAGCTTGGCCGCGAACGGCCGTAAGGAACGTCATCAAGGCGCCGAGGCAGTACCCCTGGACGGCAATCTTGCCCGTACATTCAGGCAGTTTGGCCACAGCGTTCAGGGTGTCTTTAATATCTCTGACGCCAGCGTCACGATCATAAGCTTGATAAAGGCGAAGCCCGTGCTGCCAGTCGGCCTCGGACGTAACGCTAAGGTCAACGCCCGGCTCCTGACGCCAGAATAGATCGGGCGCGACCGCTACAAAGCCTTGCTCGGCGAGTTCGTCGCAGGTCTTGCGGATGTCGGCATTGACACCGAACAATTCCTGCAGAACAACGACAGCTGCGGCCGGCAAGATCTTCGGTCGTGCGATATAGGCGTTAAACGCGCCGTCTTGGCCTTCTATGGTGATGCGGTCTCCCATTTTGCATTCTCCTCAGACGACATTCACCCGCGCGCCCGCCGATTTCGTCAGGATCGGCGGGGGCTGTCTTCGAGCGGGTCACGCTCAGACGACGGCTGAGAGCTGCGTTGACGACTGTATTAGGCTCCTGCTACCGATTTGACCTGCGCAGATGTCGCAGCCTCTTCGATGAGCGCGGCCGCTTCCTTCGGGAAAGACATGTAGGCCACATGGCTCGACTTCACTTCGACCGTCTTGGCCTTGGCGCGCTTCGCCATCATGCGCTCCTGATCCGGATTGATCGATCGGTCTTCGCTGGCAACCATGTACCAGGTGGGTTTGTGCTTCCAGGCCGGGTTCTTGACCTGATGGGTGAACGAGTCGGTAGAGATCGGCACTTGCGATATAGCCATGAACTCCGCCTCATCCCGTGGAATGTCCGCTGCGAAGTCAGCCACGAAATGCGGCTCGTCTATCCACCAGAGACCGTTGCTGTCCGATTTGAACGCCGTGGACGCCTGCGGCAGGGCCTGTTCGATCGATGCGCAGCTCTCGCCTTCATCGAGCGCAAAGGCGGCAATATAGACAAGCGCTGCAACGTTTGGATGATTGCCCGCTTCGGTGATGATGGACCCGCCGTAGCTGTGGCCGACCAGAACCACTGGTCCGCCCATAGCGTCGATGGCGGCTTTCGTGTACTTTTGGTCGTCGGCGTACGAAGTCTCGGGAGGCTGCGCCACCGACACCTTGTAGCCATCCTTCTTCAGAATGTCAGCGACAGCCTTCCAGCCCGAGCCATCGGCGAAAGCACCGTGCACCAGGACCACGTTCTTGATCTTCGTCATCGTTATTCTCCTCTCGAATTTGAGCTTCCGCGAATCGTGTACAAAGCGTTGAACACGAAATGGATCGTACCAGGAACGGGCACGAGACTATTGAAGACATGGACTACTTTTGTGGATTCCTGCTTCTAATGCGGAGCGAGGATCTATTCGTTTGAGGGAGAGGATGGCTGTTCGCGTATTTCGACAAACATCCTGCGGTGTGAGTGCTCACGCCTCCACTTGCCCGGTGTCGCGCCAACGACGTTTGCAAACGTCCGGGTAAGAGCGGCTTGATCGGTAAATCCGGTCTGCGCCGCAATTTCCACCAGCGAGCTGTTCGTTTCGGCCAAAAGGACCTTCGCGATCTCCACGCGCCGCAGAGTCAGGTAACGATGTGGGGAGGTCCCAAACGATCTCCTGAACGCTCGCGCAAAATGGCTGGCCGAAAGCCGGCATTCCCCGGCAAGTGTTTCCAGCTTTAACTCGCCGTCCAGGTGCTCTTGGAGCAATTCCACCGCGCGCCGCATTTGCCACGGGGCCAGACCGCCTTTGAGTTGCAGGGTAGGTTCGCGAAGCTGACCATACCGCCCCACAAGGTGCGAACAAACCGTCATGGTGAAAGAATCTATGAACAACTGAGAGAACATCTCCGGCTTGTTCAGACACGGCAGAATCGCTTGCGTCAGGTGGTGGAGAACGGGGTCGGGAGTTCCATAAACACAGTGGAGGCGTTTAACCTGACGCATTCCGGCATCGTCCGTAATGGCATCGAGAGTGGTTCGGGGAACATGGAAGTGGACCCAGTCGATGGGGCCCGGGTTTCGAATACTCGAATTAGACTCAAGGTCGCACATGGCGACTCCGCCCACGGGCCACGCCCCCGTCTTTGTGTACTTTTCGTCGGTCCAGAGTTCCCATTCCCCGGAGTTCGCATGATTCAGATGAACCGAAACCACATAAGCTTTTTCGGCAGGAATGGACGCGGTTCGCTCCGGGATGCCGCTGCGGGCAATCAGGCGGGTAATCGCCAGTTGCGGGCGGACCACGGAAACCGCGGAATCGATGGCAACATGGGGCGGTTGGTTCAGAGTGAAATACTTCGCCATCTGCGCACCATGGGCGCTTGCCGCCTGCGATGGAGTCGTCATGGATGGCCCTGTGCCACCGGGTGATTGTGGATGAGAGTCTCGGGCCAGGCCTCAGGGAGTAGTCCCGAATCCTGGTACTGTTCGGCCTGAGTTTTATTCACGGCAAGCTCTGGCTGGAGAACTCCAGTTTAGCTGAAGATACACCCGCTTGCTGCACCGTTGAGCATATCGCCCGGTTTGGCATATTTTGCAAGAAGAGTGGCGTCTTTTGCTAGTTACTCCCGTGCGTTATTCGGCCAGAATGAAATTGTAGCCGGGTCGAGAGAGACTCGGCGAAGTTGGGCAAAGATTGCTGAATGTCATAAGGGGTAAACGCAAATGAACGATAGCCAAACCACAGCTCCGGTAAGAGCCTTTAATCGCGCCTACATCAACGGCAAGTTCGTCACGCCCCATGGAACCCAGGTCATTGACCTGGTGAACCCGACCAACAACACGGTTATCGGCAAGGTCACCATGGCGGATGAGATCGACACCCGACAGGCCATTGCCGCGGCCAAGGAGGCGTTCAATACCTTTTCGCAGAGCAGCAAGGGATACCGCATGGAATGCTTGCAGCGGTTGCATGATGCCGTTGCCAGGCGAATGGATCAACTCGTTGATGCGACGGTTCTGGAATACGGCGCTCCGCAGGAACGCGCGAAGGGGTCGAACAATCTCGCGGCGAACATCTTCCTGCATTTCAAGGAAGTCCTTAAGGACTTCGATCTGGAGAAGACAGTCGGAAAATCCAAAGTCGTCATGGAACCGGCGGGCGTGGTGGGCATATTTACGCCGTGGAATTCGAGCGCAGGCTCGATAGCGATCAAGGTGGCTCCGGGCAATCGCTGCCGGATGCACTGTTGTCATCAAGCCCAGCGAGATGAGCGCGATGCAAACGGAAGTGTTGATGGACGCCTTTCATGAAGCCGGTTTGCCTCCTGGCGTCATCAATTTCGTGACCGGCCTCGGAGAGGTCGTCGGGACGGAGTTAACGAAAAGTCCCGACATTCAAAAGATCGCGTTCACCGGTTCGACGCAGATCGGAAAACTGGTCGCGAAGAACTCGCTGGACACGATGAAGCGCCTGACGCTGGAACTCGGCGGCAAGTCGCCGAACATCATTCTGGACGACGCCGATTTCTCCACTGCCATTCCGATGGCTGTCGCAGCCTGTTACCTGAACAACGGTCAAGCCTGCATCGCTGCTTCGCGCCTGATCGTGCCGGAAGACCGGCTGGACGAAGTGAAGAGATTGGCCAAAGCGGCCGTCGAAAAAATCAAGATGGGCGATCCGAGGGACAAGGATGTCACGCTCGGCCCATTGGCGAGCGATAAAGCAGTACAAGCGCGTTCAGGAATACATCAAGTCGGGCATCGAGGAAGGCGCGGAACTCGTTATCGGCGGCGAAGGTCATCCTTCCGGATTGGAGAACGGGAATTTCGTGAAGCCTACCGTGTTCGCCAATGTCACGCGCGACATGCGGATCGCGAAAGAAGAAATCTTCGGACCGGTCTTGTCGATATTGACGTACAAGACGCAAGCTGAAGCCATTGATATAGCTAATGACACGGAATTCGGGCTCATCGCTTACATAAGCTCGACCGACTCGGAACGCGCAAACCGTGTGGCGCGCAAACTTGCTGCCGGCCGGGTCCTCATCAATACAATAGGCCACGATCCCTTCGCTCCCTTCGGCGGGTTCAAACAATCGGGAATAGGTCGGGAAGGCGGGATCTTCGGACTGCAGGAGTATCTGGAGCCCAAAGCGATCATCAGCTAAACCGGAGAGATGTCCCGAAACGGCAAGGCAGTGAGAGAAAGATGACCGTCAATAGTATCAGATCGCTTCAAAGCCGCGAACGCCTTTTGGATAGGGCTCACGAAGATTGGACTGACGCCAGCAGCAGTGCTGAGCCAGGCGCGAGTGCCAGTGACGGTCTACGACGGCAAGAAAAACCTTGTAACGACGGCGCAGTTCTTCGCGCTTTGGCGCGCCGTGGGCGAGCTTTCTTCCGATCCCGCCGCAGGTCTGAAAATTGCCACCCAGATCGACGTTGGACATCGGCCACCGTCAACAATGGCGGCCTACTATGCCCGCGACTATCGCGACGCCCTTATGCGCCTCGCCCGCTTCAAGCAATTGTGTACGCCAGAGGAGTTGCAAATCAAGATCAGCAAAGACGAATGCTTCATAGAGCCCGTGTGGCAACACGCGCGGGAGGAAACGCCGCCCCTCTTGACGGACGCCGCCTTCGCGTCATTCGTGGAACTGGGCCGCCGCGGTACGGGTCATCCGGTGAATCCGAAAAGGGTGGAGCTGAAGCGTAAAGCCGGAGCGACCAAGATCCACGAAGCTTATTTCAAATGCCCGGTCAAGTTCGGAGCGCGGCGGAATGTGCTCGTCCTCCACACGACCGACCTCGACCGGCCGTTCCTCACCCACAATACCGAGCTGCTGGAGATGTTGGACCCTCAACTCGACAAAGCCTTGAAAGAGCAACGTGCGCAGCGTTCGATTAGCGAGCAGGTGAAATGGATTCTTAAACGCCTGTTGGCTGGCGCCCGTCCCGATGTCTCGGCCGTAGCGCGTGAGCTTGGGCTCAGCGACCGGACCCTGCAGAGGCGGATCGACGACGACGGGACGACTTTTCGAAAGTTGCTTCTGGAGGCGCGCCAGGAACTGGCGCGCGAATATCTCAACCGGCCGGATATCGACGTCGCAGAGGTGGCGTATCTGCTTGGCTACGAGGATTCGAATTCCTTCTATCGAGCTTTCCGAACGTGGGAAGGGACGACACCTTCCCAGTTGAGGGCGGAGATCAAAGGTTCTGTTAGTTGAGTTGATGGAAAAGGTCTCTGATGATCAGTACGCGGTTTTTCCATCGCAAGCGGGAGTGCGATGAACAGCAGACGCAGAAATTTTTGTACACTTTTTGTACCGAGACCCTGCTTTTGAGGCTTTTGACGACTTTAGCGACTTTGTAGAATCAGTAAGTTGCGAGACTTCAGAATCTTGTCAAGTTCGTGGTTCGAATCCATGTCGGGGAGCCACGCAGCTAACCAGTTGACACCTTGCGTTTCTGTATCCATCAGCAATTCAGATGATCAGAACTCTCGTGTCTTTCATTGTTTCCGCTTCGAATCCGTGTTGGGCCACATGTCGGAGCCCGCTGCCGCGTTGTGAGCGCGCCACGGGAAAGCGGCCATGAAATTCGTGGCTACAGCTATGCCATCGATGCCGCGAGGCAAGAACAATGCGCCAGCCAAGACGGTGTTTTTACGACTGGCTTTACATCACGGCGCTTCACGAATGCGCGGGCTTCACGGACATTAATTTCAACCCCGAGCGCTCGATAAACTGCTAGGCGAGGTCTGCGCATCGCTGGTGATGTTGCCGGCTAGCCGTAACTACCGACCGGATCAGGCGAATCGCGCGCAGCCGAGTTTCGATAAGAGTCACAAGCGGAACACAGGGCGCATCGTCATTTATCTAATACCGGTATATTCACCACGTCGCGACGGGTTTGAAAAAAGTGCGTTCATTGAGGCACACGTCGTAGATTCGCAGTTTCAGTAGGCAACGGGTGTTTGCGCACTGAAGGTAACCTTTGGCTGCACTACCCAGCGTAACTTGGAGAATTCAACAAATCTTGCTTGCGGGCGGAGCTTATCATCCGACGGTGACGCGAACCGGTTTTCCCTTTACGCTAATTCGGCCCGCGAGGCGGCAGGATGCCTGAATAGTAACCTGACGCCACTGTGGAACAGTGCCATCCTCCCGCCACTCAATGTCTTCGACGAGCTCCATCCAGTCCTCCAGTGCTATTTGCGCCTGCCTGGAACCAAAGGTATCGTTGACGGCCCGCAGGAAGGCTGCCAGTTCTCGCTCGGCTGATTTTAGTAGGTTGGGTGTGATCCGGCTTTGAGTAGCTTGAGTCGGATGGGTCAGCGTCTGTTGGGTCGCGGTCATTTATTTCCTCGGACGATTTCAGGCTCTCTTAAACCCAAAGAGAAGTCCATTACACGATCGAGTGTTTCTTGGTCACCCATGTGACGAGATCCCTAACGCTTATGCGCGGGATTCTCTGCACACTCGCGCCGCATCTTCATGCTCCAGAAGCCACCCTTTGTAGGTACGAAATTCGAATGAATTTTGATTAGCGCAAATGCACTCTTTCTGCCGATGCGTTTCCCGGCGATTTAACTTAGGCTTCGATGAGAAGCAAGTTGGTGCAGAACACCAGGAGAAAAACGTGTATACATTTGGTTCGATCAAAACAGTATTTACTCTCGCAACGATTGTTGCGGGCCTCCCCATGCTCGCGCGCGCTGCGGGTCCAGTGGGCCCAAACGCGGTGAAAAATGTCGTTCTAGTGCATGGCGCATGGGCCGACGGGTCTAGTTGGTCTAAGTTGATTCCCCTGTTGCAGGCCAAAGGACTCCACGTTGTGTGTGTCCAGAACCCGTTGACTTCTGTAGCAGAGGACGTGGCTGCTACTAACCGCATCATCGATGCGCAGGACGGCCCGGTGCTCCTGGCTGGTCACTCCTACGGGGGCGCAGTCATTACGGAAGCCGGCTTGAACCCGAAAGTAGCGGGGTTGGTTTACGTCGCCGCCTTCGCTCCCGATGAAGGTGAAACTCTCGCCGGACTAGCGAAGAACTATCCTCCGGCGCCCGCGTTGAGTGAGATTCGTCCGATTGGTGACGGGTTCGTTCTACTGACGGAGAAGGGCGTAAAGGAAGACTTTGCTCAGGATCTGTCCGAAGCGGAAAAGAGCGTGATGGTATCGACGCAAGCCGCAACTCAAGGCGCGGTGCTGGCTACGCCAATTAAAGCGGCGGCCTGGCACACCAAACCGAGTTGGTTTGTGATTGCTTCCAATGACCGCGCCATTTCGCCGGAGCAGGAAAGAAGCACGGCAAAACGCATGAAAGCGAAGACGCTCACGGTACCTACCAGTCACGTGGCAATGCTCGCCGCGCCGGAACTGGTAGCTAACTTTATGATTGAAGCCGCGGCTTCGTTGAGTTCGCCGAGTACGACAACGGGTACTAAGTAACTCAAGAGCTATCAAAGAAAACGGGCCAGATTCCGAAGAACCTGGCCCGTCACAACCTTTCGACTCCGTTACGCCTAAACGACTTTGACGAAGATAATAACCAGCGTGAATAGCGCGAGCGATTCCATGAACGCGAGACCAAGAATCATCGCGCCCTGGATGGCGCCGGAAGCGCCGGGATTGCGCGCGATTCCTTCCACCGCTCCCTGTACCGCGCGGCCCTGACCGAGCGCGGCTAAGCCGGATGCGATCGCCATCGAGAAACCGGCAGCGATCACAACATAGTCGGCATGCGAGGTTCCGCCGCCTGTCCCGCCGTTCGTTTGCGCAAAGATTGGGCTCGCCAGCAGGAACAGGCCGAGCGTCATTAACAACATTTTCAATTTCACTTTGTTCGTTACTCCTAGTTAGTAATTGCTGTCTGGAGGTGGTTGCTGTTCACCCTGGGGGATGAGAGCCTCACACAGAAAGCTGTTTCGTTCCAAACGAAAACCTTAATGCGCCTCTTCGGAAACCGCGCCTGCTACGTATACTGTCGTTAACATGGCAAACACATAAGCCTGCACCAGCGACACAAATACGTGTAGCCCCATGAAGATCACAGGACCGATAAAGTAAGTCAGACTTAGAAAGATAATTGTCAACTGCTCGCCTGCGAACATATTGGCGAATAGACGAACAGTAAGTGAGAGCGGCCGCGCCAGGTGGGTTCCGATTTCAATCGGCAACATAAAGGGTGCCAGCCACCACTTCGGTCCCAAGAATTGTTTGATATACAGCGGGCCGTGCTTCCGGATGCCGACGTAGTTGTAGTACAGCACGGCAAGCATCGCGCAACCACAAGGCACGTAGATGGTCGTTGTCGGGGAAGCCAGCCCAGGCACAACACCGATCAGATTACAAAGCAGGATGAAGATGAACAGCGTGCCGAAAATCGGGATGTGTACATCGCTCTCGTGAATGTACTCGTCCGATTGCTTCTTGAAGAACTTATAAATCGCCTCGAAGGTAAGCTGCAGGCGCGAAGGATTTTCAACCGAGAGCGTCGCTCGCAGGAACGCAAAAAGGACGACCATGATCAGCAGCACCAAAATCTGCATGGTGATGTAGTTCGCCCATGGTCGATCCGGGTGTTCCGGATGCACGTGGACCAGCGCAAGAATCGCGTTGCCCACACCCGCGAGATGCTCGTTGAAGAATCTGGTTATCCAGATTTCGTGCTCTTTGCCCATACGAATTCGTAGAAGAGTTCCAGACCGATCGCGATGCAAGACGCGAACAGTCCGACAAGTAATCCGATCAGACTGGATTTGGAATATTTGAGTATAACAAGGGCGGCTGCGGCGATGACAAACAGCCGCGCGAAAAGGCCCAGGATGACTCGCACCGGAGGGGGTGCGTTGCCTTGTTCCGCCGCCGTCGCCAGCGACTTTACCACTTTCTGAAGCTGGTCGTAATTCCACCAGGATCCGGCCGCGCCGACGGCGAATCCCAGCGCTCCCGGAAGTCCCTGGGCGATCGCCGCGATCGGAAGACCGACAAGCGCCACCAGCGCGATCCAACGCGGCACCCGCTCGTGGCGAAAATTCAGGAGGATCACGGCTTTTTCTGCGCCTCTCGAACCATTGCAAAGAGGCCGCCGATCGCTCCGCCGATTAAAAACACCAGAGACAGGAAATGCGTGCCGAAGACGCGGTCGAGCCCGTAGCCGATCGCGTAGCCCACGACGATTGCGGCGGGGATAATAAACCCAAGACTAAGAAACCGGCCCGCATTGGGGCTCAAAACCGGCTCCGCTGCTTCTCGCCGCGCAATCGCGCAAATTCCCGTGCGAGTTCCACGACCAGCATTCCCATCTTGGGGTGCGACGGGACGAAATCAGGCGTGAAACCGTGGTCCACTAAGGTCTCGGAAGTGGTGGGGCCGATCGACCCGATCACGGTTTCATCCAGCCCCTCGCGCAACTTGCTGACTAGGTGTTCTTGCTCGGCAATCTGCACGAGGTGATCGACCTGCGATGACGTCGTGAAAACCGCCGCCGCGAATTCCTTTGCCGCCAAACGGCGCACGGCTTCGCGTAACGGCGCAGTATCTTCGGGCAGCGTCCACTGATAAACCGGGACGCTGGTCACGGTCGCACCGCGTTCTTCCAGCGCGTGGATCAGTTCCGGGTTTGACTTGCCATATTCCTGGACGGCAATCCGCTTCTCCGGGCAACCCGAAGTAACGTCGAGAACCTCGTGCCACGTGTTGGGCTCAGGCGCAACGAACGCAATCGGAATGCCCAACTCGCGGCAAACCGCAACCGGCTTAGGGCCGCGAGCCACTACCGTAACCGCGCGCATCGACTCGACAAAACGCCCCGGCGGAAAGCGTGTCTCGATCACGGTCTGCAGATAACGCGTGCCGACCCCGGTCAGCAAAATCACCATGTCGAACGCGCCATCGAACAGGGCTTCCGCAAACGCAAAGGCCGCGGCATTCGCTTCAATCGGCGCTTCACGCAACGCGGGCGCCACGAAGGCCCGACCGCCCTGATTGGTGATCAGCTTCTCCATCTCGGCAGCGCGCCGGCTCTCCAAAGCAAGGACCGCCGCACCGTCGAAACCCATAGTGAGATTGTACGCGGCTTACTACGGGCTTACGCGGACCCGGCGGCCATGCGTTTCTGCATCTCTTCGGGCGCAACGTCCTCAACGCGCGACGCGATCGTCCACACGTGTCCAAACGGATCGACCATCGTCCCGGAGCGTTCGCCATAGAACTGCGTTTTTACCGGACGGCGCTCTTTCGAGCCGGCACCCAATGCTCGCGCGAATATGGTGTCAACGTCGGGCACGGATAGCGAAAGCGTGACGGGCGAGCCTCCCAACGACTGCGGGCTCGTCGCGTGATATTCCGGTGACTCGTCCGCCATCATCAGCCGCGAGTTTCCGATGCGGAATTCAAGATGGCCGATGCGACCGTCCGGCATGGGTAGCCGGTAATCCTCGACCGCTCCGAAAACCTCTTTATAGAATTCGATTGCCCGTGCAGCACCTTTGACGATCAGATACGGTGTGACGGACGCATAACTTTCGGGAATCGCGTTGACGGCCATAATTCACCCTTGGATGCCCATGGTAAACAAAAGGAACGAGTAAATGAAAGCGGTTTCGCGAATTTGTTCGTAACGCCCGGAGGGACCGCCGTGACCCGCGCCTAAGTTTGTTTTCAGCAAGAGCAGGTTGGTGTCCGTTTTCAAGGCCCGCAATTTCGCCGTCCACTTAGCGGGCTCCCAAAACGCGACGCGCGGGTCGTTGAGCCCGGTCGTGATCAGCAGATTGGGGTACGCCTGCGAGGTCACGTTGTCGTAGGGTGAGTACGACTTCATGTAGTCGTAGTAGATCTTCTGTTCGGGATTTCCCCACTGGTCGTACTCGCCGGTCGTCAGCGGGATAGTGGGATCAAGCATCGTCGTGACGACGTCGACGAACGGCACGCGCGCGACAATCGACCGAAACAGATCAGGCCGCATGTTGGCGACAGCGCCCATCAGCAAACCGCCCGCGCTTCCTCCCATTGCGGCCATGTGCTCAGCGGACGTGTAGTGTTCACGCACCAGATGTTCACCGCACGCGATGAAGTCGTTGAAGGTATTCCGCTTATGCAGCATGCGGCCTTCTTCGAACCAGCTGCGGCCGTACTCGGCGCCGCCGCGAATGTGTGCGATGGCGTAGATGAAGCCGCGATCCAGCAGGCTTAGCGCCGCATGCGAGAAGACCGGATCGCTGTTCAGCCCATACGAACCGTAGGCGTAGAGCATCGTCGGATTCTGCCCGTTGCGTTTTAGGCCGACGCGATAAACCATCGAGATCGGCACCTGTTTGCCGTCTGTCGTTGTCGCCATCACGCGCTCGCTCTGATACGCAGCCGGATCGTAGCCGCCCAGTACTTCGGACTGCTTCTTTAATTCCCGAGCCTGCGTGACCATGTCGTAGTCGAATACAGAAGCGGGCGTGATTAGTGACGTGTAGACGAAGCGCAAAGTCGTCGTGTTGTATTCGCGATTACCCTCGGGCTGCACCGTGTACGCGGGTTCTGGAAACTCGATGTAGTGATCGGTTTGCGTTTCCAGATCGCGGACCTGCAAACGAGGCAGACCCTGCTCGCGTGTTTCGAGCACCAGAAAGCGCGCGAACGCGTCGACCGAATCTAGCGTGATCTCCGGCCGTTCCGCAACCAGTTCCGACCAGTTCTTGCGCGACGGGTCATCGACCGGCGTAGTCATCAGCCGAAATAGCGGAGCGCCTTCGTTGGTCCGGATCAGGAACCGATCGCCTGCCGCCGGACTGTGGTGATGCGTGACGTAATACTCGACGCCGTCGCGCCTCGGTTCCAGCACACGGAATGGCTGGTCCGGATGATAAGCGTCGAGGAAATGTGTTTCTGAAGTCTTGCTCGCGTTGACCGAATCGATGATCAGGAAGCGTTTGCTAAGCGTGCGATGCACTTCGAACGTGAACTGCGGATCGGATTCCGTGAAGACGATTTCGTCTTCATCGTTATCCGTCCCGAGAACGTGACGATGAACTTTGTCGGGCCGGTGCGTTTCGTCGAACGTCGAATAGAACAGCGTCCGATTATCGCCGGCCCAGTTGAGTCCGAAGCTGGTGTTCGGGATCGTGTCTTCCAGCAGTTCGCCGGTAGTCAGGTTCTTCACATGGATGGTGAAGCGCTCCGAGCCGTCGTTATCAACGGAGTAAGCCAGCAGGTTGTGGTCGTCGGAAAGATCGAGGCCACCGAGCGAGAAGTATTCCAGCCCCTCCGCGAGTACGTTGCCGTCCAGCAGCACTTCTTCCTGTGCCTCAAGCGACTCGCGCTTGCGACACCAGATCGGATACTGCTTGCCTTCCTCCGTCCTCGTGTAATAGAAGAACGCGCCGTCGCGAACGGGAACCGAGAGATCGGTCTGCTTGATGCGGCCGAGGATTTCGTTATAGAGCTTCTCTTCGAGCGGCTTGGCGGGCTCCATCACCACTTCGGTGTAGGCGTTCTCCGCTTCCAGGTATTCGATCACAGCGGGGTCTTCGCGGTCCCGCATCCAGTAGTAATCGTCCGTGCGGACATCACCATGCAGTTCGAAGTTTTTCGGAATCTTGCGCGCAATCGGCGGGTTCATAAGAAAGGCTGTTCGAGCGATCTGCTCTGCGGGGTGAAGAGCTGCGCGCCATCTTCGGTGATGTGCATATCGTCTTCGAGGCGCACCCCGAACTCGCCGCGAATATAGATACCCGGTTCATCGCTGAACGTCATGCCTCGCGCGAGCGGCAGCGCATTGCCGCGCACCAGATAGGGCCATTCGTGCCCGTCCATTCCGATGCCGTGTCCCAGGCGATGCGAGAAGTACGCGTAGTCAGGACCGTACCCCGCGTCACTGATCACCTTGCGCGCCGCGGCATCGACGGAACCGCATGGAACTCCCGGCTTCGCCGTCTGCAACGCCGCGCTCTGCGCGCGATGAACGATGTCGAACACGCGCTTCATCTTGTCCGTCGCATGGCCAATCACAAACGTGCGAGTGATGTCGGATTGATAGCCCTCGACGGTGCATCCATCGTCGATCATCACGATCTCGCCTTCGCGGATTACCTGCGGCTGCATGGACCCGTGCGGCAAGGCTGAATACTGCCCGACCTGCACGCTAGCTTCGCCGGGAAACCCGAGCTGGTGGTAAGCGGAGGCGATCAATGCGCTGAAGTCATGTTGCGTCATCCCGGCGTGCAGACGCTTCCACGACCATTCGTAAGCCTGTAGAGTCACCGAATTCGCAAGTTGCATCAACGCGAGTTCGTGCGTGCTCTTGATGGCCCGGCAGCCGGCTGTTACCGGCGTGGCACTCTGAACGGTGGCTTGCGGAAGCGCCTTCGCGACTCCGTCCGCAAATACAAACTTCACGGTCTCTTCGATGCCGATTCGCCCCGTCGCCATGCCGTGTTCTTTTAGGCCGAAGGCGACGCGCTCATACGGACTCTCGTCTTCCTGCCAGACCAAGACCTGCCGACGCTCCGTCCCGAGACCCGCGGTAATTTGCTCGCGCGCGCGTTCCTCTTCGAAGGCCGGTGAAACGAAGAAGGGCTCGCCGCGTTGAGGAACGATCATTGCGAACAGGCGCTCGCTATTCCACCAGCGGATGCCTGTGAAGTAAACCAGGGATGTGCCGCCCGTCAGCACGATCGCGTCGAGCTTGTTCTCCGCCATCAGCTGCTGCGCGCGAGCAACGCGCTCCAGCCGCTCGGCGGTCGTGATCGGCTTTGCTTCTGATGAACGATTCGGGAGCGCCTCGTCTGCCCGCAGCAGCACCGGAGCCGCGGCAACCGCGCCCATCAGGCCGCGCCGCGTGATCGCTCGATCAGCTTTCATCGATATAGCGCCGGATCTGCGCGACTTCGTCATTCGGATAAACGGAAATCCAGCGCGCCAATCACGCCATCCACTTGCCCGGCGTTGCGCATCCCTACGATCGCACCTGTGACTGCCGGATTATGCAACGCCCAGGCAATAGCCACTTCTCCGGGCGTGCGCCCGTGCTGCTTTCCGATCTCCTTCAGCTTGTCGGCGAGATCCAGATTGCGCGACAGCTTCGGCTCCTGAAAGTCCGGCAGCTTGCGGCGGAAATCATCGTCCGGGAAATTCGCCACGCGCTCCTTCGTCATGCCACCTGAGAGCAATCCGTTGCGCATCGGTGAGTAGACAATCACGCCGATATTCTGCTCTTTGCAAAACGGCAGAATCTCTTTTTCGACATCGCGCACCAGCATGGAATACGGCGGCTGCAGCGAGGTGATCGGCGCGATTCTCTGCGCTCGCTTCATTTGCGCCACATTGAAATTCGAAACTCCGATCCAGCGGACTTTTCCTTCGGCCTGGAGTTCCGCCAGCGCCGTCCAACCTTCTTCGACATCTTCATCCGGCTCGGGCCAGTGGATCTGGTAAAGATCGATGACATCAACTTGCAGACGCCGAAGACTGTTCTCGCATTCATTGCGGATCGAATCGCGTTTCAGGCTTTTCTTGATCTGGCGGTCTTCGCCCCACACGCGCTCGCACTTGGTAAACACATACGGCTTGCGGCTCACTTCCTTCAGTGCGCGACCGGTGACCTCTTCCGAATGCCCAAGCCCGTAGACCGCCGCAGTGTCGATCCAATTGACTCCGCGATCGACAGCTTCCCGGATCGCCGCGATGGAATCGTTGTCGTCCTGCGGTCCCCACGCGAAGGCCCATCCGCCGCCGCCCATCGCCCACGCGCCTACGCCGATTGATGTGATCAAGAGATCACTATTGCCCAGAGGTGTCGTCGACATCGTCGATTTGCAGTTTAGCGAACCGAATCGAATCGACCGGTTCGGATGGCTGCGGCGACGGCATCGATGTCCCCGGCGAGCGGGCGATCTTCTTCGAGCTTAGGCACAATCTCACGCACGATCGAGAATGCCGATTCGACACCCGCGCCGGCGCGTAAAGGCCTTCGAAAGTCGATCCCCTGCGCAGCGCACAACAGCTCAATTGCGACGACTTTCTCCATGTTCTCGACACTCGTACGCAGCTTCAAAGCAGCCGTCATACCCATCGAGACGTGATCTTCTTTGCCTCCCGATGTCGGCAGGTTATCGACGCTCACGGGATGCGCCAGAATCTTGCACTCGGCTAGCAGGCTCACCGCGCAAACGTGCGCGATCATGAAACCCGAAGACACGCCAGCATGCGGCGTGAGGAACGCGGGAAGACTTTCGTTGAGGTCCGGATTGATAAGGCGATCGATGCGGCGCTCACAGATACTGCCGAGATCGGCAAGCGCAATCGCGGCATAATCCATCGCTAGACCGAGCGGCGCTCCGTGGAAGTTTCCGCCGGAGAGAACCTCGGTTTGATCGCCGTCGATGAAAATTAACGGATTGTCCGTCGCGGAACCGCTCTCAATATCGAACGTCTCGCGCGCGTGTTCGAGAGCTGCCATCACGGCTCCGTGAACTTGAGGGATGCAGCGCAAACTATAGGCATCCTGCACTCGCGCATCGCCGACGAGATGCGACAGACGGATCTCGCTGTCGCGCAGTAATCCGCGCAGTTGCTCGGCAATTTTGATCTGCCAGGGATGTGGACGGGCGCGATGAATGCGTTCGTCGAATGCTACGGGCGTGCCGAGTAGCGCTTCCAGACTCATCGCACTTGCAATCAGCGCGGCGTGGGAAATCTTGAGCGCGCGCCAGAGCGCTAGACCGCCCACTGCATTCATGGCTTGCGTGCCGTTCAGGATTGCCAGGCCTTCCTTCGCTTCGAGCGTTAACGGAGTTAGACCGGCACGCCGTAAAGCATCGCCGCCGGACATTCGTTCGCCGTTCAGAAACGCTTCGCCTTCGCCAATCAGAACTAGCGCGAGATGTGCGAGCGGCGCTAGATCTCCACTCGCCCCAACGGATCCTTTTTCGGGGATGAGCGGGATCACGTTGTTTGCGAGCAGCGCCATGATCAACTGCGCGACGGCCGGTCGCGCCCCGCTAAATCCTAGACCGAGCGCATTGGCGCGTAATAGCAGCAGCGCGCGCACTTCGGCTTCGCCCAACGGATTGCCCGTGCCGGATGCGTGGCTGCGCACCAGATTGCGTTGCAAAGTCTGCAACTGATCGTTGGGGATCGCGTAGTCGGAGAGCCTGCCGAACCCGGTGTTAACTCCGTACACCACGGCCCCGCGCTCGAGGATGCGCTCGACACTCTCACGCGATCGGGCCATGCGTTCGACGGAACCGGCAGAGAGTTCAGCCGTTTCAGTTCCATATGCAACACTTGCGATGTCGTCCAGCGAGAGCGTGCCATCTCCAACCCAAATCACACCGCAATGGTAGCGGTTTGCGCACCGGATTCTTAGATTGGCTTCATAGGTTTGCCAAGCCTCTGAAGGTAGAGGATATTAGTGCCATGGGCACCTGGGATTCCGCTTTTAGCGCAACATATCGAGGCTTCTGGGCGTTATCGGTTTCGTAGTTCTACTACTGATCGGGATAACCGCTCGAATCGTCTGGTCTCGCTCGGCTGCGAGGAACGAAGACTCGAACTCGAAGTGAAAACGTCTTAGGCGCGATTGGCGGCCCGTCTACTTGGCGCGCTGTTCGCAACGCTAAATAGACCAATCCGAATTACTTTACAGGTGGCACTGCGAGTACGGTTGGCACTAGAGTGGTCGCCGGCTTCGTAAGTAGTTGCAGGATTGCCGGGGCAGATGCGCCAATGTTGATCGCGAGTAACGGCTTTGTCGCTTCCTCTGCGATCGCAAGTGCTCCCGCGATCCCGGTCAGGAGAATACGAACAAACCAGAATAGGGGATTCTTGTAATAGGCGGGAACTCCGGTCGCGTTCGCGGCGCGAATTTCGTTGTAGAGCGACAAGAACTTCGATGGCGAGGCTACCGCCTGCGCCCCACCAGAATGCCATCGCGGGAGTTAGAGAGTTACTCGTCGAAGGCACGGATGCTTCGAACAACATAGCAGAGATGGTATCGCAAGCCTCACGCGATTTCCGTGCTCGTAGCCGTTTTCATGAAGAGTCTGTCCTGCGTACGCCAAGATCACGCGGACGTCTTCAATCGGCACGTCAAACATCTCCGCGATCCGTCATCGACTAGATCCTACTGCGAAGCTGCGTTCACCAGTTCCTGCACTGCGCCCGCAAACGCCGGAAACACCGCCGCATGCGCCGCGCTCAACTCCGTTATCCGGTCCGTCTGCTTCTTGCGCCACTTCGCATCGCTCTTCTCACCGGAGTCGATCGCCTGCAGCGCACTCAGTCCTTCAGCGGCCAGATCCGACACGGCTTGCGAAAGCGGCTCGATCCCATGCAGTAGCTCGTTGTCCTTCAAAATTGGCTGTAGATGCATGTGATTGGCGCGCAAGACAATCAACTGCTGGCGCACTAAATCGAATCCCGTATGTTGCGTGAGCGCTGCATGTACCATCGACGCGAGCCGGCGCGCGGCGTCGCTCTCAGGCGCGACCGAATCCACCAAGCCGATCAGCGGCGTTTCAGTGGTGTACGGTCCGAAGCTCTCGCGTTCATAGCCTTTGACGGGTTCCACAAATGCAGCTAAGACTCGCAACGGCTCGGGATCGTGCTCACCGGCTAACCGAACCAGCATGGGATCCTGCCACGACCGGTGTGTCAGCCCAAGCCACTGCAACCATCCGCTGATCACATCCATGCGACGATACATATCCGGCACATCGTGCACGCTTTGAGGTGACCACAGCCGTTCCGCAACCACGGCTAACCGCGGCCACACCCGCGAGTCCATCGTCTCCGGCGTCACCATCTCGCTCCACATCGCCGCCTCACCGCCGAGGATCCGCGCCTGTTGTTCGGGAGTCAGATTCGCCGCATCGCCGCCTAACGGATCCACCGCGTAGTGCTCGGACGCGTGCTCCACGAGATCGAGATAATACCCGGCCGACAGAATCCCGCGATAACCCTGTCGTGCTCCCTCCGCCAGCGACTTCTGACCGCGCCACGATTGGATCAGAATCGACTTCGGCAGATCCGGCGTGAGGATCTCATCCCAACCCTCCATGTGCTTGCCATGCGTCTCAACAATGCGCTCCAGTTTGCGATTGAAGTAAGCGTGCAGCGCAATGTTGCTGTCCGGATCTTTAGCGGACGGCTGATAGTGTTCGGCGGCTTTGAACGCCTTCACCTTCGGATTCTCGCGCCACAACTTCCCATTCACTTCATCGCCGCCGATGTGGAAGTAAGCGTCGGGGAACAGCGCGCCCATCTCACCGATGAAACGATCAAGAAAGGTGTACACGGCTGGGTTCGTCGGGTCCATCACGGCATCCAGCACGCCGAACGTGTGGTCCACATCTTTCGGAGCGGGCGCCGTTGCGAGCGCCGGATAGGCAACCAGAATCGCCGTCGCGTGCCCGGGAATATCGAACTCAGGAATCACCCGAATGCCGCGATCGCGTGCATAGGAGATCACCTCGCGAATCTGCGCTTGCGTATAGAACTGACCGCCGGAACCAAACTCCTGCAATCGCGGGAATAGTTTGCTCTCGACGCGAAATCCCTGATTATCGGAAAGGTGCCAGTGGAAGACGTTGAGTTTCACGGCCGCCATGCCGTCGAGCGTCCGCTCCACTTCGCCAATCGGCATGAAGTGGCGCGAAACGTCGTAGCTCAATCCGCGCCATGGGAATCGCGGATGATCTTCAATCGAAACTGCGGGGACACCGAACCCGTTAGCTGCGGGTTGCACCAACTGCAGAAACGTCTCGATGCCGCGCAGGATTCCGAGTGGCTGCACGGCACTTAAGTGAGCGCCGGCAGCATCCACCACCAGGCGATAGCTTTCATCTTCGCCAAGGACTTGAACAGCTTCGCCTTTGTGCTCGCACGATATCGTCAGCGCAGGCTTCGCCGTCTTGCCTTCGTGCATCGTGATGCCGGTCTGCTTCGATAACCGCTCCACCAGACGATGCGCCGCGCGATCGAGACGCGGCTCGTCGTATCCGCTGATCGAAACCTGGAACGACGAGTCAATCCGCAAGCACGCCTGAACCCGTCGTGATTTGCGCAGGTACCGGCATCAGCGCTAACGGTTGCGCATTAGCGAACGCGCCCATCGCGACAAAAACAAGAAGTCTCTTCATGCCCTCACTTTCAAAACAACTTTTCCGATGTGCTCGCCGGATTCCAGATATCGGTGCGCTTCAGCGGCATCCGCCAACGGAAACTCGCGATCGATCACCGGTCCAACTCGCCTGTTCTCCAGCAGCGGCCAGACATGCTCGCTTAGCGCTCTCGCGATCTCGCCCTTTTGCGCAACCGTGCGCCCACGCAGCGTCGAGCCTGTGATTGTCAGGCGCCGCATCATCACCGGACGCAGGTCGATCTGTACACTGCTGCTCTCTTGAAACGCGATCTGCACTAGCCGTCCTTCCACCGCCAGAGCTGCAATATTTCTCGGCGTGTACGAACCGCCGATGATATCTAAGATCACGTCGACACCTTTGCCGCCGGTCAGGCGCGATACCTCAGCGACGAAGTCCGCCTTCCGATAGTTGATCGCGGCATCCGCGCCCAGCGCTTCACAAGCCTTACACTTTTCGTCCGTGCCCACCGTCGCAATCACATGCACGCCGAAGTTTTTCGCCAATTGAATGGCTGTTGTTCCGATGCCGCTAGCGCCACCGTGTACCAGAAACCAGTCGCCCGATTTCAGCCTGCCGCGTTCGAACACGTTCGTCCAAACCGTGAAGAACGCCTCTGGAATCGCGCCGCCTTCGACAAAGCTGATGTTCTCTGGAAGCGGTAAGCACTGTAGCGCGGGAACAATCGCGAACTCCGCATAACCGCCTCCTGCCATCAAAGCGCAGACGCGATCTCCAACTTTCCACGCGGTTACGTCATCGGCAACTGCCGCAATTTCTCCCGAGACCTCCATTCCCAGCAGCGGCGACGCTCCAGGAGGAGGCGGATAGTGACCCTGACGCTGCATCAGATCCGCACGATTTACGCCGGCCGCATGCACGCGAATCAAGACTTCGCCGCTCGCGATTTTCGGCTCGGGTCCATCCGCGAGTACCAGCACTTCCGGACCACCGGGCCGAGAGATTTCGATTTGCTTCATGCGTGTTCAGCGAACTCCGGTAGAGGGCGCGCTTCAGGCACAGGCGCGCCGACGAACCACTCGGCCGCAAGCACCACGAAAGCAATCCATAGCGCGTCGGCAAAGAAGAGATGAATCAATTGCAGAGGTACAGGCGCAAGTAAACCTAGGTTGATCATTCCCACCGCGAGTTGAACAACAATGATTCCGGCCAGCGCCCAGGCCGCGCGAACCGAGCCTTCGGATTCCTGCTTCCGGATCACCACCAGACAAAGCAGGCCGGTGCCGACGGCGACAGCGACCGCGATTACCGGATGCCATACACGCAAGCGAATAAACGGATGCACCCCCGCGGCAAAGTCCTGATGAAAGCCGGCCGATAAAGACGTCGTGCGAAATAGTGTATCGCCCAAAGCTGCGATCGCTCCGCTAATACCGAGAACAAACAGTCCGATTCCGCATAGCGCGAACCACCAGCGCGCGCTGGATTGCACCTTCCACGACGAAAAATCTCTCGGGCTGCCGGCCCACACCGCAATCGTCAACGCCGCCAGGAGAAATAACGTGTTCACCAAATGAATGCTGAGCGAATATCCGCGCGCCACCGACGGGTTCACGCCGACATGCCCGAGCAACACCAAACCGGCGCCGATGATCGCCTCCATCACTTCGAAAAACAAGGCGAAAGCTGAGGCTGTGCGCGCCGGATGTTTGCGCGGAAGCCTTCGCGACCAAACGAAAAGTCCGAGCACCGCGATCAGCGAAAGCCCGCTGGTAACGCGGTGCGTAAATTCGATGATCGTCGCGACAACCGGCGCTTGCGGAACGACCACTCCATTGCACAGCGGCCAATGCTCTCCGCATCCCGCGCCGGATCCGGTAGCGCGCACCAAAGCTCCCCACAAGATCACGGCGAGATTGAGAACGAGCACCGCGGCGGCATAAATCTGAAACGCTGGGCGGCGTCGCGAAGCAGTTTGCATCAGTGTTATCTTTTCAGCTTAAGCCGCGCCTAACGGCGTTGCGATATACTTCCGCGTTGTGGACAAACCCATGAACCGAACCCTACCGAGTGTCACCGCCGTCATCAGCCTCATCGCCCTCAGTGTCGCCCTTGCTGGTTGTGCCAGCCCGGCGCACAGTGCGGACGAAAAATATTACCTGGTCGCGACCAATATCAAGGTCCCGTACTGGCAAACCGCACTCGCTGGCCTGTCGAAAGCAGCCAGTCAGATGAAGGGCATCCGCACGGAACTCGTCGGCCCGGACAACTTCGATCCCAAGGCGCAGCATGAGGAGTTTCAACACACCCTCACGAAAAAGCCGGCGGGCATTCTCGTTTCCGTCAGCGATCCGAAAGTGCTGCAGCCGGATATCGACGCCGCTATCGCCCAGGGTATTCCCGTGATCACCATGGATTCCGACGCGGAAGGCAGCAAACGGCTGCTCTTCATCGGCACCGATAATTACAAGGCCGGCGAGATGGGCGGCGAGGTTCTGGTGAAATCTCTCGGCAACAAGGGTAACGTTGCCGTCTACACGATGCCCGAGCAGGCCAACCTGCACCAGCGGATGCACGGCTACACCGACGTTCTGGCCAGCCATCCCGGAATTAAGATCGTGCAGACCATCGACATCAAAGGCGATCCGCGCATCGCGTTCGACACCACGAAGGACATGGTGGACAAGAAGACCGTCGATAAGATCGACGCGTTCGTTTGCCTAGAAGCGATCGCCTGCCCGGAGATTGCCGATGTACTCGACCGCGAAAAAGTGAAGGGTAAAACCGTGATCGCGATGGATGCGGATGACCGGACCTTGCAGGCCATTCAGAAGGGCGGCATCACGGCGACCATCGGTCAGAAGCCGTTCACGATGGCTTTTTATGGCGTCCAGATGTTGGATACGCTTTATCACAATAAGCCGCAAACGCTGGATCGGAACTGGGGGCAGGATTCGTTCTCGACACTGCCGACTTTCGTGGACACAGGCGTGACGTTGATCGATAAGACGAACGTCGACGCTTATACGAAAGAACGGGAATCAGCGACGGCTAAGTAGTACGCCATTAGCGCTTCTGCGCGTCTGCTCTTTGCAGCACCTGTTGCGCGAAGTAGTTAACCACGTGGGCTTCGCTCCGCGCGATTTCCACGTAAGCCTCGCGCAGCATCTGATCCTTACGGTTCATCAGTAAGCTGCGCACATTCTGTTGCACGCGCGGGTCGCTTAACTCGCGCTGTCCCGCCGGCTCTTTCGAAATCATCTTGAAGATGCGGTAGCCATCCGGTGTGGGAATGATTGCCGAAAGCTGCCCCGGGTTCATGGACAGAATCAACTTCTTCAAGTCGGGGCTGGCGCGGTCCAACGCCGATTCGCTCATAAAGCCCATGTCGCCGCCGTTCGGCGCCGTCGACGGATCTTCTGATAAGTTCTGCGCGACTAAGGCAAAGTCTTCACCCTGCTTCAGCCGGTCCGCAATCGACTGGATCTTCTTCTGTGCCTGTTCCTCGTTCTGCGCCTTATCATTCTTGAGGTTGTGCGCGTTGGGGTCTTGCTTCGAAGTCACCACGATTTGCGCCAGCCGCAACTGCGGTTCGGGGAAGTTGAAACTGGGCTTGTTCTTCTGGTAGAACGCCGTCACGTCCGCATCGCTAATCGTGATGTGCGACGAGATATCGCGGTTGATCAACTTCTGCAAACTCAACTCCCGCCGAATTTGCGTGCGCAGATCGATTGCGGTCATGTCCTGCGTCTTCAGCCACTTCTTGAACTCTTCCTCCGTATAGGGCGTACGCAGTTCGGTGAACTTCGTATCGACCTCGGAATCGGTCGCCATCACGCCTTCTTTCTCGGCGCGCTGCAGCATGATTTCGTTGTCGATCATGGTCCGCAGCACTTCCAGACGGCGCGTCTGACGCAGATCTTCATCGGCGGATTCGGCATCAACCACAAATTGACGCTTGTAAAACTTGTCGAGATCCGAATACGAAATCGGCCGGTTGTTCACTGTCGCGGCGACGTCCGGGCCCGCTTTTTTGGAACAGCTTGAAGCCAGGAGTGCGAGCCCGAGCACGCCCGCGAGCGATCTTTGCATTAGAAAGCCCATTATAATGACGCGGGTATGACGACGACACCGCGCATCGGAATCATCGGGACCGGCGCCATCGCCGCGAAGCATGCCGAGGCATGGCAAAACATCGGGTGTACGGTCTCTGCGTGCGCTAACCGCACCGAGAGCCGCGGCCAGGCATTCGCTGCCCGGTTCGGCGCAAGATACTACAGCGACCCGGTGGAACTTTGCCGGAGTGCCGATGTCGATCTGGTGGATGTCTGCACTTTCCCGGACTATCGACTGGAGCCCGTTTCCATTTGCGCTGAGCTAGGTAAAACGGTGCAATTGCAGAAGCCGATGTCCACGAATTTGCGTGATGCGCGCCGCATTGCGCAGGTTGCGTCGGACACGGGGATCACGCTCGGGGTCGTCTCGCAACATCGTTTCGACGATGCTTCGATCTTCCTTAAAGCCGCGCTTGATGACGGGCGCCTCGGCCGTTTGCTCCAGTGCGACGCGTACGTGAAGTGGTATCGGCCGCCGTCTTACTACGCGCGCGCGTTCAAAGGTACATGGCAGACGGAAGGTGGCGGCGCCCTCATTAATCAGGCGATTCATCAGGTGGATCTGCTCCGCTGGTTCGCGGGTCCGGTCAAGCGAGTGTATGGACGATGGCTGCTGGGTGCGGTGCATCGGATCGAATCGGAAGATGTCGTCAATGCAACGCTTGAGTTCGCGAGTGGAGCACTTGGCGTCATTCAGGCTTCGACGGCGCTATGGCCGGGTTATCCGGAGCGGGTTGAAATCCACGGCGAGAAAGGATCCGCGATTATCACGGGCGACCGGTTGAGCTGCTGGGATGTTCACGGCGAATCGCCGGCTGCTGAACCGAACTCCGCCTCTTCCGGCGCGTCGGATCCGATGGCGATTTCGCTGGCCCCGTTCGAGCGTCAGTTCCAGGATCTGATCGAAGCAGCGCTCGACAGCGGTCGCCAGCCGCTCGTCTCCGCACAGGATGGAATTAACGCGCTCGAAATCGTCGAATCGATCTACGAATCCTGCCGGACCGGTCAGCCCGTAGAATGGGCGTAGTGTTTCGATACGCCGGTCTGGTTCTCCTGTTTTCCCGTTTCGCATTCGCAGGAGTTGTCCAGTTGGAGGACGCCGCGCGCCAGGAAACCGGCACATTTCAGCTAACTCCGGGAACAGTGGAACTGCACAATGAGCTGGTTCTCCCTGCAACGGCTCACGACTTGAAGATCGACGGCACCGGTGTGAAAATCCACTTTGCGGCGGATTTCCACGGGCGCGCTGCAATCGTGATTCCGGGCGGCCATGACATTAAAATTTCCGGGCTGTCGATCGACGGCAATCGCGCGGGGATTCATCACCCGGCGCAAGGGCTCGCGCCATGGAACGTCCCGTTCGCTAAGTTCACGCGAGATAACGGCATCCTCGCTGAGAATGTTGCTGGTCTCGAAATTACAGCCGCGGCTTTTCATGAGATCGCCGGTTTCGCAATCTTGGTCAATGCGTCTGACAAGGTACGGATCAACAGCGTCGTAGTGAGCGATAGCGGCTCGAAGAATGCGAAGAATCGCAACAACGCGTCTGGCGGCATTCTGCTAGAGGAAGGGACGCGCCACTTTGAAATATCCGGTTGCGAGTTGCAGCGCGTTTTGGGCAACGGAATCTGGACGCATTCGCTCTACCCCTCGCCCCGTAACTCAGATGGTCAAATTACCGGCAACACCATCGTGGAAGTCGCGCGCGACGCGATTCAAGTCGGCCATGGCACTCGTATCGAGGTAGGGAAGAATCGAGGCGCCCGCATCGGCTATCCGACATCGGCTGTCGATGTCGAAGCGGAAGCCGCGCCGTGCGCCCTCGATACTTCAGGCAACACCGACACTACACGTTACACCGATAACTCCTTCGAAGAAGTCAATGGAAAATGTATCGACCTCGATGGATTCCACGACGGCGAAGTCCGCGATAACTCCTGCATCAATCACCAGGAGCGAGACGAGTATCCCAACGCGAACAATGCCATCGTGATGAACAACAGCAACCCCGATATGCAGACGCGCAACATTCTGGTTTGGGGCAATCGCGTGGAAGGCTTTCTTTATAGCGGCATGTTAGTGATCGGCAGTGGGCACCGCATTAGTCACAACCACTTCCTGCAACTGAATATGGCGCATTGTAACCAGACAGCGGAGCGCTACGGCTGCCTCTACTTCCACGGCGAGCCCGACTTACTGCGCAGCGGCATCTATCTTCGCTCAAAGATGGAACGACCGGCAGATACGCGTAACAATGAGATTGAGGACAACGAGATGAGCGGGTTTGGTATTGGTTCGCGATGCGTCGTCGCGGGACCGGGCGTCGACTTATCTCTTGACCGGCTCGCACGCAATGTCTGCTCCGACGATGCTCCGGTCAATGCGCTTCTGGGTCGTATCAGATAAGAGCGCCGGGGATAGTTATCGTGATGCGTAGTCCCGGATAAGCGTTTTCGGCAACTATGGAACCTTCGTGTATCTGAGCCGCTCGTTTGGCAATAGACAAGCCGAGACCGAGTACCACCGGTTTCGGCGTCACGAGCTTCCTCGACGCGGAAGAATGATTCGAAGATCTGCGCCAGCATGTCCTCTGGTACTCCGGGACCGTAATCGCGAACCGCAATAATCGCGGCGCCGCTGACATCATCGCGGAGATCACACTCGATGGCGCGTTGGTCCGGCGAGTAGCGGATCGCATTACGCAACACGTTCTCAATGGCTCGCCGAAGCAATTCCCGATCCCCTTTGATTAAGCAAGACACTTGGCCGCGGAGCTCGATGGTGCATCCCCGGTACTCTGCTTCGAATTGGCAATCGCTGACTGTCTCGTCGACCACGGCCTGGAGGTCCACTACTTCCAATTTGCGGCCTGGCGGGTCTCCTTCGACTCTGGTCAACTCCGTGATCTCGGAAACCAGCGATGTGATCCGGTCGACTTCGCGCTGCACTCGTTCTGTTTGGCTAAGCTTGACAGCAAACTTGAGCCGGGTGAGCGGCGATCGCAATTCGTGAGAGATATCGATTAGTAGCCGGCGTTCGCTGGCAAGCAAAGATTGGATGCGATCCGCCATTCCATCAAAGGAACGAGCAAGGCTCCCGATCTCGTCCTTGCGGTTGAGGTCGACACGCACTGATAAGTTGCCATGGCCAAAGCGATCGAGAGCGCCTGCGATTCGTTGGATCGGATGGAGCACCCCGATAACCGAAAGCCAATACACTGCCGCAGTAATTCCAATTACAAGCAGATAGTAGGGGAATAACGCCCAGGCATTCCCTTCCGCGCGATTAACGGCGACGAACCAATACCGCCCATCCGGCGCACGATGGGTGACCACAAATTTCCCATTCATGGAAGCGCGCGACTTAGCGGCGGGATATCGCGGGAGTAAGTTGCTAAGGTCGCTTCCAGAGACTACATCGATGCCAGCGATAGTTAGAAGATAGTGACGAGCCGCGAACAGGGTGTCGAGATGGTGCATGTAAGTGGAGACGGCTGCCGGTCCACCTCGATCGAGCGCTTCAACGGCTTGTTCCAACTCAAGCTCATCGATCCCTTCAAAGACTGGATTCAGGTAAACGCGCTGGACACGATTTGAGATCGCGAGAAACACGAGCAAAGCTACCAGGAGCGTCCCCGCCAAGCAGAGAAGAATCCATGCGTGAAGAGATCTCATAAACTGGCCGGCGGCTCAGCGGCGAAGACATAGCCAACGCCGCGAACGGTGCGAATCAGCGCGTGGCCCCTCTCTAGCTTCTTGCGAAGGTGACTAATGTGAACGTCCAGCGAGCGATCATAGGCAGTCGGAAGTCTCTCGAATAAGGTAGCCATGATCTCGTCTCGAGGGACGATGCGGCCGTTCGAGCGTATCAGCAGATCGAGAATATCGAACTCGAGAGCAGTGAGGTCTATCGGCGTCTGATTGCGCCAGACCTCGCGAGTAGCCGGGTTAATGCGGATTCCACCACACGTCTGGATGGACGCTAGCGTGGGAGAGGCTGTAGTGCGTCTAAGTACCGCTCGGATGCGCGCGAGTAGTTCATCGGGGTCGAAAGGCTTAGGCAGGTAGTCGTCGGCACCGAGATCCAGGCCCTCGATGCGGTCTTTCGGGTGAACACGAGTCGTTAGCATGATCACGGGAGTGTTGCTGCGTTTCCGTAGCTGAGCGAGTACTGCGAAACCGTTGACGATCGGCAGCATAATATCGAGGATGACTAAGTCGTACCGGCCTTCCAGCGCGCGCGCGAGTCCATCGCGACCGTTGTACGCGCAGTCGATGCGGTGACCGATGCCGGTGAAGAACTCAATCATCATGCTGCAGAGTTCGGCGTCGTCATCGACAAGTAGTAGTGAGATGGGCACGAGTTACGGCGGAGAGGGCTCCTTTATGATCGTGCAACAGCGCGGGCCACGTGGGAAAGATTGCCTCGCACTCTTAAGAAAACTTAAAGCTCGGAAAGGCACGCCTGCAGGCATATTGGAAGTGAAGTTATGCAAGAGCTTCTGGAAACGCGGGCCGCCGGCTCGAATGTCCGGGTATCTGAAACCAACTCGTTGCTGACCAACCTGACCCAGCGAGAGATTCCCAGCCTCTTTGGTCTGCGCGGTCTGGCGGCGATCGCCATCGTGATCTGGCACTACTTAGATCCGTTGAAGCTGCAGTATCTGTTCCCAGGTCCTTACGCCGTAACGCTCTTCTTCGAACTGAGTGGACTGTTGATCACCTGGCTCCTGCTGCAGGAGATGGAGCGAACAGGCAGCGTGAACATGCGGCAGTTTTACTCGCGGCGAGCGCTGCGGCTGTTCCCTGCCTTTTACGTTATCTGGGCCATCTGTCGATTAGCGGGTCCGTTTGCCGGCCGGTGGTTCTACTTCTTCTACCTCGGCGACTATTACACGGCCACCACAAAAGTATATGGCGTAATGACGCATGCATGGTCGCTAGGCGTGGAGGAGAAGTTCTATCTGCTTTGGCCGATGTTGCTGCTTCGGGTTAAAAGGAGTCACCTGATCAAGGCGTCGGTCGGTGTATTGATCTTCGAACCCGTATATCGACTCATATTGGTGTCGCTCGGCTATCGCCGATATACTTGGTTCGCATTCGACACTCATCTGGACGCAATCGTCCTAGGCTGTCTAATCGCGATGTTAGCCAAGCAGGGATGGCGTGCGCCGAGGTGGTTCAATCATCCGTTGACGCCGGTCGGCGCATTGGTGGGCGTTTTCCTCTTCCAAAACGTCTCCGATTTGGTGACCTATCTACTAGCGGTGTTACTCATTTCTGTGATCTGCCGACCGCCTTTGATACTGAACAATCGGATCGTCCGCTATCTCGGCTTAATCTCTTACTCGTTGTATCTTTCACACGTGTATGCGACCGCCGCGTGGCGTTGGTTGTTTGCAAGTACGGTTAGTCATTCTGTTGCAATCGTTCTTACTTCACAAGTCGCGCTTGCAGTAGCGGTCGCGTCGGCACTTCACTTCGCGGTGGAACGTCCGTTCTTGCGGCTGAAGCATCGACCGCAATGACTGCCTAGGTACTATGGAGTGAGAAGGTTCCGTGCCAACTGCTTTAACTGATCTCCCGATGACCGCCGACCCACCGCGGAAGCGCTGGACGCGTGCGGAATACGAGAAGCTCTTGGAGGAAACGCTAGGCCAAGAGCGGCTCGAGCTTGTCGAAGGGGAGTTGATCAGCAAAATGGGAAAGAAGCGCCCGCACGTGAACGCCCTCATCTTAATCCAGGGGTGGCTCGTTGAGGTCTTCGGCTTCCGCTTCGTACACCCCGAGGCGCCAATCGATGTCGCCGCTGCGGACAATCCGTCCAGTGAACCCGAGCCCGACATCATCGTCACGCGTCAGGACATTTCCAGTTTTCGCGTCTTCAACCCACAGCCAGCTGACCTTCTTCTAGTGGTCGAAATCGGCGATTCAACACTCGGATTCGACCTCAAGACTAAAGCGCGGCTCTATGCGCGAGCAGGGATACAGGAGTACTGGGTTGTCGATGTTACAGGTCGCCGCATCATCGTTCATCGCAATCCAACAGAAGGCCTTTATAGCTCGATCGCCGCGTACGGAGCAGACGAGTCAATTTCGCCGCTAGCGGCCCCGGCCCACCAGCTAAATGTGAGGGAAGCCTTTCTTAATTAGTCTCCCCCCGCCCCATCACTCTCCCCAGCGCATTGACAATCTTCCGAACCGGCGGATCCGCAAATCGATCGAACATCAGCAGTTCCCCATCGCGCCAAGTCGAATAGAACCAGCGAGCCAATAGAGCGATCCGCTCCTGCCGTTCACGCGTGGTCATCGCAACTTGGCCCAATCCCGCCCAGATCTCGCGCAGCTTCCGATCCACCGACACCGGCTTTCCATCCTGCAACTCGAAGTCAAGACGCACGCGCCCCAGCCATTGCCCATCGCGAACCAGAAACAGATCGGCCGCATTCGGCAGCGCGGAACGAGCAACAGCCACAGCCTGGAGCGAAGCGCTGTCGGAAGCGAGTTCATCGCGCGCCTTCAACACCCCTTCCACGCGCTCCAGTTGCCGGTGCTGCCGCGCTGCTTCTTCAAACTCCATCTCCGCACTGAGCGCATCGCGAGCCGCGGTGATACTGCGCACCATCGACTGTCCGTTAGTGCGGAGGAACTCGTTCGCACGCGCCACTTCGCCGCCATACTCTTCGCGGCTCACCGCCAGCTGGCAAGGACGCAAGCATTTTCCCACCTCACCCCACAGGCAGCCGGGGTGGTCCGGCGCCGGCGCAAGATCCTCCTGACATCTGCGGATCTGAAACAACTCCAGGTATTGCGACTCGAAGTACTCAGCCGCCGCACGGCTTCGAAACGGACCATAAGTCAGCCCGGTCCCGCTGCCGGCTTGCGTCGTCACCATTGTCCGCGGCCACGCATTGCCCAGCAGCAGCTTCAGATACGGTGGCATCCGCAGCCGCAGCACACGCTGATAGCTCTCGGGGAAATCCTGCCGCGCTATCTCATAGAGCGTCATGGACGCGTCCAGTGCCGAACCCGTCAGCCAGTAGTCGAGTTGACTGAACGCCTCACGCAGATGCAGCACGCGCGAACTGCCTTCCCGCTTACCAAGCAGCCGCAGCGCACGACGCCTCAAGATCGACGTTCGCGCCAAATACGGACGGCCACCAGGAGTCGCAATGCGGAATACCGCAGGCGACTGCGGTAACGCCAGCAAGGCGTCATCCGACAGCGTGAGTTCAGAACTTTGCAGGGAACCGTCAGGCGTCAACGCGGCTACTTCCAGCGTCGCACGGCCGAGAGGAAGGCCGTGGCACCCGGGGCTCCTACTCGGCCACAAAGGGCAAGCAGGATAACCCCGGAGCTGCGCCTCAAATGCGGACAAGGGGGGTGTCAGTCAGTGCAGGCGCGCCGGCTTTGTAGGTATGACGACCAACTTTGCCGGAACGTTTCCCCAGTTACTCAATTACTTTGTCCGCGATCTCTATTTGAGCTTTCTTAACAAAGTCGTCGAGCGGCTGCGCCCCGAGATCGCCCTTTTTCCGATGCCTAACCGACACCTGTCCGCTCACCGCCTCACGTTCGCCGACCACCAGCATGTACGGGACTTTCTGCATCTGCGCTTCGCGGATCTTCAGATTCACCTTCTCCGAACGATCGTCCAGATGCACCCGAATTCCGGCTTCGGACAGCTTCGCCGTAACCTGGCGCGCGTACTCGATTTGCCGGTCCGTGATCGCCATCACCACCGCCTGCACCGGCGCCAGCCATAACGGATACGCGCCCGCATAATGTTCCAGCAGGATTCCGAAGAACCGTTCGACCGATCCGAACAACGCGCGATGCACCATGATGGGCCGATGCCGGTTGCCATCCGCCGCAACGTATTCGAGATTGAAGCGGCGTGGCAGCGTGAAGTCGAACTGCACGGTGGAAAGCTGCCACTTTCGCCCGATCGCATCGAACAGCTTTACGTCGATCTTCGGGCCGTAGAACGCCGCCTCGTCCGGCATCACCTTCACGTCCATGTTTAGGCGCGCAGTAGCCGTCCGCAAAGCGTTTTCGGCCAGCGTCCACTCCTCAGGCGTGCCTTCATACTTGCCGCTGACGCCATAGTCCCAGGTCGAGAGCTCGGCCTCATAGCGATCGAATCCGAAGGTCTTGAGCGTATCGACTGCGAACTGCAGGCAGTTCACAACCTCGTCTTCAACCTGCTCCGGCGTACAGAATATATGCGCGTCGTCCTGTGTAAAGCCGCGCACGCGCAGCAGCCCATGCATCACGCCGGACCGCTCATAGCGGTAGACGGTTCCAAGCTCGCCCAATCGCACCGGCAGTTCCCGATACGAGTGCATCCGGTCCGCAAAAATCAGCACGTGGAACGGACAGTTCATCGGCTTCAGCTGGTACTCGGCATCCTCGAGTTCCATGCGCGCGAACATATCCTTCGCGTAGTAATTCGCGTGGCCTGACGTCTTCCACAGTTCGTAGCGCGCCACATGCGGCGTATAGACCAGCGAGTACCCGCGCTTCAGGTACTCGTCGCGCATCCAGTCCTCGAGTATCTTGCGGACCATGCCACCTTTGGGATGAAAGAAGATCAGTCCCGGCCCGGCCAGCTCCTGGATGCTGAACAGGTCCAGCTCTTGGCCCAGCTTGCGATGGTCGCGCTTCTTCGCCTCTTCGAGTTGGTTGAGGTAATCTTCCAACTCCTTCTTGGTGAAGAAGGCGGTGCCGTAGATCCGCTGCAACTGCTGATTGTGCTCGTCGCCCTTCCAATACGCGCCGGCAACGCTAAGCAGCTTGAATGCTTTCAATTTTCCGGTGGAAGGGACATGCGGACCGCGGCAGAAATCGATGAAATCCGGCCCGAGCGTGTACTCGCTGAAGATCGGATCGGCCTTTTCCTCGATCAGCTCCACCTTCATCGGTTCGCCAAGTTTCCGATAGCGCGCGAGCCCTTCCTCTTTGGGCGTCATCACGCGTTCATACGGCAGATCCTTCGCCTGCAGTTCCCACATGCGCCGCTCCAGCGCTTCCAGTTCCTCGGAAGAGAACGGCTGCGAACGTTCGAAATCGTAGAAGAATCCGTTGTCGGTCGGCGGCCCGATTCCAAGGCGCGTTCCAGGGAACAACTCCAGAACAGCGGCGGCAAGCAGATGCGCAGTCGAATGCCGGTAGACCTCTAGCGTTTCCGGGTTCTTCGGCGTCAGGATTTCGAGTGTCGCGTCTTGATCCATGGGCCGGGTCAAGTCGAAAAGCTGCCCGTTCACGCGCGCGACGATGGCGGCATCCGCGAGGCGCGGACTGATCTGGCGGGCGATATCCAGCGGCCGCGTTCCCGCCGCGACGGTTTGCACACTTCCGTCCGGCAGGGTGACCTGAATGTTACTCATAGTAAAGTATTTAGCCTAACATGCGACGCAGCCGTACCTTCATTTTCCGGTAGTTAGTTGACGCGACATCCAGGGCAAAAGATGATCCGTCAGGCGTTCCTGGGAATGATCGCCGTGATCGCCTTGAAAGACTTCGAGAGTATGAGTCACGCCGGCCTGCGATAGCTTTTGCGAGAGCGCCTGCGCGCCGAGCGGGATGTGCCCGAAGTTATCTTGCGCGCCGTACTCGATGAAGATTCCTTTGAGCTGCACGATGTTGGCGATCAGCGGGACCACCATGTTGACCGGCATATTCGATGCAATGCGGTTGAATGCCGAAGGATCCGTCCGCAGATGCTTGCCGTCCAATACAAAGGCCGGATTGCCGAGAGCTCCGGCATGCGGATCAGGAGCGAGTGCCGCGTCGATTGCGCCTAGCGCGGCGACAAAGAAGTGACCCTGGTCTAAAGCTGCGGGTATTTCGTCAGGAGATTTGAGATGGTTCACGGCAACCCAGGCTTCGTTTGATGGGCCGAAGTCCGCAACAATGTCCGTACAGCACGGGCTCATTGCGTAGACTGCGCCGAAGACATCGGGATGGCGGAAGGCCAGTGTCAACGCGCCATAACCTCCCATCGAGTGGCCGGCAATGCCGCGTGCCGCGGATGACGGAATGGTTCGATAGTGCGCGTCGATGTAGCCGACGACATCGCGAGTCACGTAATCGTCCCAATTTCCGGTGCTCGCAGAATTCGCGTAGAAGGACCCGCGATACTTATTGATCCCGTTCGGAAGCACCACAATCATCGGCTGAACGATACCCGCGGCGATGTCCCGATCCATCGCGTTCGCAAACATCTGGCCGGCGGCGTGGCGCGGAGTCCGATCGCTGTAGCCATGCAGGAAATAGAGTACGGGAAAGCGCCGCTGCGGCTCTTTGCGGTAAGCGTCGGGAAGGTAGACGGCAGCGGGCTGGTCGGCGGAATCGCCCAACAGATTATGTTCCAGGCCGGGCGAGTGAACCGTCACGTCAACGACCTCAGACTGGGAGAATGCTAGAGGCGCAAGCGCAGTAAGGAGAGCAATTGTGAACAGGAATCGGCGCGGAAACACGCGTCCATTCTATCCGGCGGCTTGGCGCGCCCGGGAGTTGCTTCGCGTGTTCGAATTTGTATATTGTTCAGTAACGCTTGCAGTTAGAACGCTGAAAGAAGGATTGTCAGGTATGACTCGCCAGTTTTCGTTGCACCGTTCGCTTATTTCCCTTGCTGCTTTTCTATGCCTCCCGCTGCTCGCGGACGCGCAGGTTACCCTGACTGGAGCTGCCTGGTTCTATACCGACTCGACGGGGGCAACTAATACGAGCCTGGCTTATGAATATGGATTCGTTAACACTCTAAGCGGCGATCAATGGTGGGATCTCTGGCTCGCTCTCAATCCCGATGCTACATCGCCAGTCAATGGCCCCGCCGACACGCAAGCTCCCATCTCCATTCCGTTGGAAGCCGGCAAGCGATATAAGTATTACTTCTTTTCCGAGTGCTGCGCCCCCGGCTATAACGGCTTGACTTTGTACTTCGACGGGAACACTGTGAATCCCGGCATCTCCGTCTTCGGTCCCGTCGAGAAGTATCGTTTTAACCCGAACAATAGCGAGATCCTTTCACTGCAAGGGAACGCAATGTCTAGCGTGGGCAGTTCGTTCTACAGTTCAGATGGGCTCGTCGCGGTCCTTACCGAATTCATAGGAAATAATCGCGCAACGCCTCCCGGAGACGTTTGCCAAGCCTTCTCTTTCACGCCTGATCCCGATGGTTCGGCATCGGGGTTCGGGTCATTTACACTCAACGTCTTCAATGCGGCAGCGATCAGTGCCAGCGAGCCGAGCGGATTTCCGTTACAGGAAATGACGTTGACCGGCAGCGGATTCGCGCCCTCGGAATCAGTCAGCATTTCGGCAGACCACTTGGGTCTCGTGCCGCTGGGCTCGGTGAGCACTGATAACAGCGGCTCATTCTCTGCCACGATTCGTTTGCCGCAACACCCTTATGGAACCTTTGAGTTATTTGCTCTCGGACTAACAAGCAATAACTTGGGGACCGCTACTCTTTCGGTAACGGCTGCCGTTGCTACAGCGCCAGAGTTGGTTGAGCCGGGTAGCTCAGTTGCGGCCGAAGGTGTCGGTTTTGGATCCGGCGAGTTAGTTAGGTTGTATCTGGATAACCCCCGCGAACTTCTGGGTGTTGCAACGGCCAATGAGTTAGGCAGCTTCGTGGGCAGTAACGCTCCATCTATTACGATTCCGGCGGGCACTCCGTCAGGCCTAAATGCATTGATCGGTATCGGCGAAACTACCGGAGCTTTTGGACTCGGCAAGGTAAGGGTGGAGTAGAACTTCACGGAGTACGTTGCAATGAAGCGCTTGGCGTTACTACTCTGTGCCGTCGGTGTCGCGTCCACCAACGCCGCCGGTCAAGCAGACTGGCCCAACTACGGGAACGATCCCGGAGGTATGCGCTATTCGAAGCTCAGCCAGATCACCCGCGCGAACGTATCTACCTTGAAGGTCGCATGGGTGTTCCATACCGGAGACATATCGCAGGGGGGTGGAGATCGGAAGCGCAGCGGATTCGAGACGACTCCGATCGTCATCGACGGAACACTCTACCTGACGACTCCATTCAACCGCGTGATCGCTCTTGATCCCCGAACAGGGAAGCAACGTTGGGCCTACGATCCGAAAATCGACATCAGCCTGGATTACGGGGATGGACTGATCAATCGCGGTGTTGCTACTTGGCTCGACCCGTCGCGCTCCGCCGCCAAACCATGCAAACGTCGAATTTACGAAGCGACCTTGGACGCGCGCCTGCTTGCGCTGGACTCCAAGACGGGCCAAGTCTGCTCTGATTTTGGCAGCGGCGGCTTCGTCCATCTCAGCGATGTTCCCGGATACACAACGCGCGGATTGGGAGAGCACCACGCGGGTTGGTATCACATGACGTCGCCACCCACGGTGATCGACGACCTCGTCATCGTCGGCTCGGCCATCGACGACAACGGACGCGTCGATATGCCGCTCGGAGTAGTTCGCGCTTTCGACGCCCGAACCGGCGGCCTTCGCTGGAGCTGGGATCCAATTCCTCGCAACATTGCGGGGAAATGGGAGTCGGGCGCGGCAAACGCCTGGTCGGTCATCACTGCTGATCCCGTCCGTGACCTCGTCTTCATCCCGACAGGAAGTGCTAGCCCCGATTACTACGGCGGCCTGCGACCCGGAGACAACAAGTGGGCGAACTCAGTGGTTGCGCTGCATGCGAAAACAGGCAAGCTGGCGTGGGGATTTCAGCTGGTCCATCACGATCTTTGGGATTACGACACCGCCGCCCCTCCGCTTCTCGCTACCATTCCGCACGATGGCAAACAGATCCCAGTCGTGATCCAGGGCAACAAAACCGGGTTTCTCTACGTGCTCGATCGTGACACGGGCAAACCTGTTTTCCCTATTGAGGAACGTCCTGTTCCGAAGAGCGATGTTCCGGGAGAACTTGCATACCCCACCCAGCCGTTCCCCACTGCTCCGCCCGCACTGACGCCGCAATCCTTGAAGCCCGAGCAGGCGTGGGGACCGACGGCCGCCGATCGCGAAGCCTGTCGTGCCGCCTTCGCCAAACTCCGGAATGATGGCATCTTCACGCCGCCGAGCCTACAAGGTACTCTCGCGTTCCCGGGGAATCTCGGGGGCATTACGTGGAGCGGTTACGCCTTCGATCCCGACCAGCATCTGCTGGTGGTCAACACGAACGATCTTCCGGCACGCGTGCGATTGATTCCGCGTGACAAGATCGATTCCGATAAAGAGGACGGCAATTTCGGCTCGCAGCGCGGAACCCCTTACGGCATGCTGCGTCGCTTCATCCAGTCGCCATCGGATCTCCCTTGCAGTCCTCCGCCTTGGGGCGCGCTGACCGCAGTCGATATGGCTGACGGTTCGATTCGCTGGCAAGTACCGCTCGGTTCCATGCAGGATTTTGGCGGACCTCACGAGAGCGTTCCGCCTGGCTCGATCGGCCTCGGCGGCGCGATTGTCACCGCGAGTGGTCTGGTTTTCATTGCGGGGACAACCGATCCCCACATCAGGGCCTTCGATACAAAGACGGGTCAAATGCTATGGCAAGCCGAATTGCCTGCAAGTGGAAATGCCACCCCGATGACCTTCGCTGCCGGCGGAAAACAGTACGTGGTGATTGCCGCCGGAGGACATCAGGGAATCCGCGAAGAGCAATTAGGTGACGCACTCGTGGCTTTCGCTCTCCCTTAACACGTGGAGCGTTGTTCAATCCTCGCGCAGCAGCTTTAAAGGGTCCACCGAAAGTGCGCGGCGCGCAGGGATCCACGTCGCAAGTAACCCGAGTAGTAACATCGCGAAAACAACCGCGGCCAATACTAAAGGATCGCGGGGGGTCGCCTGGTACACGACCGAAGATAAGACGCTACTGGCGGCAATTCCTAGTAGCAGCCCTGCGGTCGATCCAAAAGCAAGTAGCCGGAAAGCGCGTCCCAGCGCGGTTTTCAGGATCTCTTTACGCTGTGCGCCGAGGGCGACACGAATTCCTAACTCGCGTAACCGTCTGCTAACCGAGTAAGCTGCCATTCCGAAGATTCCTGTGATGGACAGTAACGCGCCCATGGCGCCCAGTACGCCTAGCGAAATGGTTGCCATTCGCGGGCCAAACAGGGTAGTGTCCAGTTCACTATACCGGGTCTGGACGAAAATGGGCATCGCCGAATCTAGCTGCCGTAAAGTTCCCCTGATAGCTGCTCCGAGCTCTTGCGGCGCCCGATTCGACCGCACGACAAGAAAGGTAGCGCTAGAGGGCTTCTGCAGGATAGGAAGAAACATCGCTGGTGTATCAGTCTCGGTTAGAGCCTGATACTTACCGTCTTCGGCCAGTCCTACCACTCGGACTCGCGTTCCATCTCGCATCTTGTAATAACTCCCGATAGCCCTGCTCGCTGATCCGAAGACTTTGCGCGCAAACTCCCGGTTCACCACCGCGACGCGAGGTGCGTGTTGATCATCATGCCACGTGAATGGTCTGCCGCTCAGTAGAGCCGTGCCCGCGGCTTGAAAGTATTCTGGGGATACGTCAAACACCAGGGGCTGAGCGGCAGCATTCGATGACCGCAGATCCGATGTAGTGTCCGTGAACACATAGGATTCCACCGCGCCCACTCCCAAAGGTAAACGGTCGGCAAACCCTACGGATTCGACACCTGGGATCGCGCCTACAGTTTCCGCCATGCGCTTCTGCATGGGAGCCACACGGTCTCCCTGGTAACCGGCCATGGTGAGGTCCGTATCTACGAGGGTGGTGTTCTTGACTGAGAAACCGAAGTTGCCGTGCAGGGAGCGCATCAGCCCTCGTACCGCCACCATCGATGAAGTGACCAGTACTGCGCAAATTGCGATCTGGACGACTAGCAGGATATCTCGAAAGGTTAGCCGCCGCGCTCCACTTCCGCTCGACCCCGTCTTGATGACCTGGTAGGGATCCGTGTGAAGGATCTGTCTGATTGGGACCGCGCCGAAGAACAAGCCGCTAGCTAGTGTCAACAGCACGGCAACTCCATAAACGTTTGCGTCAGGAGTTACAGGCATGTGGATAGGCCACCGGGAAAACGGCTGCCAGACACTAAGCGCTCGCAGCAGCATCACGCTGCCGGATAGACCGATCGCACCGCCGAGAATGGAAATCATGACGGCTTCAGTAAATAAACCCCGCACGATGCGCCGGCGCGTAGACCCCAGCGCCAGGCGAAGCGCAACTTCCTTCGACCGGTCGGCCGAACGTGCCGCGAACAAACTCCCTAAGTTGGCGCAAGCCGCCAGCAGAATCAGTCCGGCAAGAAGCATCAGCCCCGTCATGAATGCCTTTACAGGGCGGCCAAGGTAGTCGCCATACAAGCTGGGACGCGCCAGCGTAAACCTAAGCTTGTCATCCTCCTTGGGATAAGTAGCGCCTAAGTACGAACTTATCGAGTTAAGATCGGCAACAGCTTGAGCTTCCGTGACGCCGGTCTTAAGGTGCCCCATAACCATAAACACCCAGCGGGCACCGCGTGCGTTCAGTTCAGATATGCCCTCCACCTGTTCGCGGTTAACAATGGGCACAAAGAAGTCCGGGTTGAAAAACAGTAGAGTCCCATGAAAGTCAGGCTGCGCTACACCAATAATCGTAAAGGGATTCTTGTTCACCCGGACAACCCGGCCCACAATACCTCGATCGTCTTGGAAATGAGTGTGCCAGAACGAATAAGTCAGCACGATATAAGGCGCGCTGTTCGGACCATGCTCATCGGAACTATGAAACACACGGCCCAGGTACGGCTGTAGTCGCAATGCGTCGAAGTAGTTGCCGCTGGTCTCGTAAGCCCAGGCGCGGGAAGGATTCTCGCCCGTATCGAATCCCGCCTCCGCCGAAGTCCAGGCGATCAGACCGTCGAAGGTACGATTGCGGTCGCGCAAATCGAGATAGTCGGGATACGACTCATACGCCGACTCCCCGGCCGGACGCCAAACCGTATAGAGGCTTTCGGCCTGCGGCACATTCAGCGGGCGAAGAATAAACGCATTCAATACTCCAAAGACCACGGCATTTGCGCCGATCGCTAAGGCTAGCGTCAAGACAGCGATCAGAGTGAATCCGGGAGACTTACGCAAGAGTCCGTAAGCTGAAACGTGCGTCTTGAATCGCCGTCTCGATCAGATTTCCACCCAGAGCGTCCCGGCTTTCCTCTTTGTATTTGATGTAGCCGCCCAACTCGATGCGCGCGCGGCGTTCGGCTTCGGCGCGGGTCAGTCCTGAACGCTCAATGTCATCCGCCCGATGCTGAATATGTGAGCGAAGCTCTTCTTCAACCTCTTGATCGACCGCAGAGCGGTGGAAGAACTTAGCGGCAACAGAACGGAAGTAGGCTAGAAGGTTCATACTTGCTCCGGTTGCGCTGCAAGGGCGGAAGCGATGGCAGTGGCAAGCCGGTTCCAGCCTTCCGTCTCCTCGCGCAGGCGCTTGCGTCCCGCTGCGGTAAGTTCATAGAACTTAGCCCGGCGATTGTTATCCGACGTGCCCCAGTCCGCTTTCAACAAGCCCTTTCGGACTAGGCGAAACAATGCCGGATAGAGTGCGCCCTGTTCGATAAGCAGCGCTTGCTCGGAGATTTGTCCGATGCGCAGAAGAACGCCGTAACCGTGAAGAGGCCCGAGGGAAACGGCCTTTAGGATAAGAAGGTCGAGAGTACCTGGAAGTAGCTGCGCCTGGCCGGACATGAATCACTCCTAAGCTGATTAGGAGCGTAACACGACTTTCCTAAGCTGTCAAGGAGAGACGAACTTGGCGTATACCTAGCCCGCAATCAATCCAGCGCCCATTTCCGCGAGCTCGATATCTTCCGTCTGCGGTAAGCCGCTCACTGCAATCGCTCCAACGACGCGCCCATCCTTCCTGATCGGAACTCCGCCGCCCCAGCCGGTAAACTTAGGATCGCCGAAGTACCCGATGTCGAAACCTTTCTCCGGATTTCGGGCCGCCGCTCCAATATCTTTGGTCGGCTTCCTCTCGCGAGCGGCGCTATACGCCTTATTAATCGCGATCGTGATTGACGAAAGCGGGGCTCCGTCCAGGCGCGCAAACGCGACTAAGTCCCCATGACTATCGCAAACCGCAATCACCCCTGCTTTGCCGCGCTTCAGGATCTCGGCACAGATCGCGTCCAGTGCATGCCGCGCATCCGCATAGTCGATCGTCGATTCAGTAATCATTAGCTCCTCAGCGCACTTACGTCCCGTCAATCTTCTTTAACTGAACCAAAAGAATGAATTTTCCCAGCTGGAATGAAAACAGCGCGGCAAACATGCGGCCGATCAGATAGCCCCAGCCTGCAACCGCCCCATTGTGTTTCGACAGGAAACGCGCAGTTCCGATCTCCCGATCAGCGGCCCGCGCGGGCGTCTCTGGCGCTGGTGTAAACGCGGCGCGCGCAACTACCACAGGATGAATCAAGAATTGTCTTGTTCGCGCGGCGGACTTGCTGGCAAAGTTCAGCCGCGCTCCCGTAATCCCCGTAGCGTTCATCGATCTGCCGCAGCGCCCGCAGGAAGAACGACCGGAACAGGATCGCTTCTCCACGCGCGAAAGCCGGTCGTTCTCCGGGTTTTGCCACTCGCAGCACCGGCTGAGGATCGCCCTTGGACGGCAGATTGCCAACCTGCGGAATCGCCGCGCCCGCCGCATCCGTCAGCAGCGGAGCCACCGCGCCAGTCGACGGTTCGTTTTCCAGCGTCGCAGCCAGCACGTCGATACCAGCTCCCGTCAGCTCGACTTCCGGCGACAGCAGCAGCACATACTCCGCCGCTTCAGCCGCACGGATCCCGATGTTCAGCGCCCGCGTCAACCCGAAATGCCGAGGCAGCGAAATCAGCCGTGTGATCTTGAAACGCGGGTCGAGTCCGACTCGCGTCGCCGCCCCCGCTATCCACGACGATTACCTGATGCTTGCTCCCCACCGCTTCGAGCGCGCGCTCGAGCGCCGTCCGCTGGTTCTGCGTGACGACAACGATGGCGATGCTAGGCGCTGCCGGCGCTTGCTCCGGTTCAGGGGTCAACCCAATCAGTCTACCCGCAAGCCGTTAGTCCAAAGGCTGATGCACCAAGAGGCGGAAACTTTGATTCGTATCGTCAAGTTGGTAGATGTCGAGCAGTCTCGCGTGCGCGGTACCTGAGTAAGTGCCTTTGCCGTCAACGTATTCGATTTCCCATCGCAGCGACCCCGGCGGCACGAAAGCTTTTACATTCCCGATTCCCGCCCGCGCGCTCCAGATCGTTCGGATCTGTTCGGGACCGATCTCGAAAACCGCAGCCGACCCGCCAAGCACCTGCCCGCTCGCGCCTCCAACGACACCGGAGATTAAAACCCACTGTCGATCCGGATCGGGGAACCAACACACTTGTTGCGCCTGCCATTCCACGTCGGCGAAGACCCGCGGCATCTCGATTTCCGCTGCTCCGTTGCACTGGTTCTGAGTCGCAAAGGCCGCGGCGAGTTGCTTCTGCAAGTCGCATGGCGAGATCGAAGGATAAGCCTGGATCTGACGGATGATGAAACCGCGCCAGCGCCGCAGTAGATAGCAGCGTGTGACCGGAATCGCCGGGTTGTGCCGCACGCCCGAGGGCGATCACCAGCAACAGTACGGTACCTGCGATACGAGGCGCGAGCACTGATCGCATTGTGCGCGCCCCGTCTCCTATCGCACGTTTCCTATACTGGAAGAATCCATGCACCAAAACATAGCTGAGCGCCCGATCGACCTCGACCCCCGCGAAACTCACGAATGGCTGGAGGCTTTCGACCAGATCGTCGATCAGGTTGGACCCGACCGCGCCAAGTTCCTCATGGAACGCCTCGCCGAACGCGCCCGCGACAACGGCGTCGACATCCCCGTTCAGCTCAACACGCCCTACACCAACACGATCCCCGTCGATTCCGAAGTTCCCTACCCCGGCGACCGCGCCCTCGAACGCCGCATCAAAAGCCTCACCCGCTGGAACGCGATGGCCATGGTCTCGCACCAGAACAAATACGACGAAGGGATCGGCGGCCATATCTCGACTTATGCGTCGCTCGCCGCGCTACTCGAAGTCGGATTCAATCACTTCTTTCACGCCAGCTACGGAAACAACCCCGGCGACTTTGTTTACTTCCAAGGCCACGCCTCGCCCGGCGTCTATGCGCGCGCGTTCCTCGAAGGCCGCCTCACTTATGAGCACCTGGAAAACTTCCGCCACGAACTGCGCGAGACTCCCGGACTCTCGTCGTACCCGCATCCGTGGTTGATGCCCGACTTCTGGAACTTCCCGACCGTCTCGATGGGACTCGCGCCGATCAACTCCATCTACCAGGCGCGCTTCATGCGCTATATGGAAAATCGTGGGCTCATCGAAAAGACTCCACGCAAAGTTTGGGCGTTCTTAGGCGACGGCGAAACGGATGAACCGGAATCGCTCGGCTCCATCACCCTTGGTTCGCGCGAGCGCCTCGATAACTTGATCTTTGTCGTCAACTGCAACCTACAGCGCCTTGATGGACCGGTGCGCGGCAACGGCAAGATCGTGCAGGAACTAGAAGCGGCTTTCCGCGGCGCAGGATGGAACGTCATTAAGTGCCTCTGGAGTGAGGACTGGGATCCACTGCTGCAGGCCGACACTTCCGGATTGCTCGTTAAGCGCATGAATGAAGCCGTCGATGGCGAGTACCAGGCTTTCAAAGCTAAAGGTGGCGCCTATGTACGTGAGTTCTTCTTCGGTAAGTATCCCGAGTTACTGAAGCTAGTCGAGAAGATGTCCGATGAGGAGATCGGACGCCTCCGCCGCGGTGGCCACGACCCGCATAAGATCTATAACGCGTTCAAAGCCGCGACCGATCACAAGGGCGGCCCGAGCATCGTTCTGGCTAAGACGGTCAAAGGTTACGGTATCGCTGATTTCGAAGGACGCAACCCCACTCACCAGCAGAAAAAGCTGGACGAGAAGAAGATGGAGTACTTCCGCGCGCGCTTCGAAATTCCGATCCCGGACGAAGCCGCTCGCAATGGCGCTTACTATCGTCCGCCGGATTCCAGTCCGGAAATGGCCTATATGCACGAACGGCGTCGCGTGCTCGGCGGCTATATGCCGACGCGCAAGGTAGGACCGTCGCAGTTCAATGCCCCGCCGCTTGATTACTTGAAAGAGATGCTCGAAGGTTCCCATGGACCAGATCCTTCCACCACCATGGCCTTCGTCAAGCTACTTACTCGCCTCATGAAGCACGATGAGATTGGTAAGCGCATCGTCCCGATCATCCCCGACGAAGCTCGTACCTTCGGTATGGAATCCATGTTCCGTCAGTTCGGAATTTACGCCAGCGCCGGACAACTCTATAAGCCGCATGATGCCGACATCATGCTTTATTACAAGGAATCGCAGGACGGCCAGATACTCGAGGAAGGTATCACCGAAGCCGGTTCTATGGCTTCATTCACCGCCGCCGGAACCTCTTACTCGAACTACGGCGTCGAGATGATTCCGTTCTTCATCTATTACTCGATGTTCGGGTTCCAACGCGTGGGCGATCTGATCTGGGCCTTCGCCGATTCGCGCGGCAAAGGCTTCCTGATGGGCGGTACCGCCGGGCGAACCACACTCTCCGGTGAGGGACTGCAGCATCAGGACGGCCACAGCCCGATCCTCGCCAGCACGGTACCGACGCTGGCAACTTACGATCCCGCCTACGCCTATGAAGTAGCCGTCATCGTGCAGGACGGCATCCGGCGCATGTATCAGGAGCAGGAAAATCTGTTCTACTACATCACCCTTTATAACGAAAACTACGCCCAGCCCGGCATGCCGGAAGGTTCTAGTGAAGGTATCCTGCGCGGGATTTATAAGTTCAAACCGTCGGAAGACAAGAAGCCGAAACTTCGGGTGCAACTGTTCGGCAGCGGTCCGATCCTGAACGAAGCCGTGAAGGCCCAGGCAATCCTGACGGAGAAGTACGGCGTATCCGCCGACGTCTGGAGCTTGACGAGTTACAACGAACTGCGCCGCGACGCTCTAAGAGCGGATCGGTGGAACCGGCTGCATCCGGCGGAGGAACCGAAGACCTCGTACCTGGTGAATGCGCTTAAGGGCAGCGAAGGTCCGATCATCGCCGCAACAGACTACATGAAGATGGTGCCGGATCAGCTGGCGCCGTGGCTACCGGGACGATTGGTGTCGCTCGGAACCGACGGCTTCGGACGCAGCGAGAACCGCACCTATCTGCGCCAGCACTTCGAGATCAACGCGGCTTCCATCGCCGCCGCTGCGTTATCGAAGCTAGCGCAAGACGGCAAGTTCGACGCAAAGAAAGCCGCGAAAGCGATCACCGATCTGGGGATCAATCCGGAAAAGATCGATCCGTCGCTGGCTTGAGCGATACCCGATAGTTAATCTTCGGCCGCGCGGTCCAGGAGAGCTTATAGCTTTCCTCGCCGCGCAGGAAGTCGAAAGCTTCTGCGCCTTCAGCGATAGCTTGTTCCAATACATGGGCAAGCAGCGTTGAACCGGGACTTAGTTTCGCGAACTCCGGATCGAAGCCGTTTAAGTATCCGTACCACCTTCGCCGGTGCGCGAACGCATAGATCACCGCCACGGTATCGCCGCTCAATGTAAGTTCGTATAAGCGCAGCATTCCCAGCGCGTCGAACCCGGCTGCCACCTCGCGATGGAAGCTCTGCAGCGCCTCAGTCGCGAGCACGCCGGCTTCATCTTTCGACTGCCAGCGTGCGCTGTGCAGCCGGAACAGCCCGTCCAAGTTCGTCGTACGTCGCGTCTCGACAGCGCCCGCCCGGTTTAATCGATTCGCGTTACGCCGCAGATCGGTCCGGAACTTCGAATCAAGGCGCGTCAGTTAGCAACTCATAAGTCGCGGGTAAGTCGAGCACTAAGCAACTCGAGCAAGGCTCCGGAGTGCCTAAGTGCAACAGCGGCGAATCCTCCCGAAGCTCGTCTACGACAGCGTGCTTCCAATCGCCCGTAAGCCTGTCGATAGGTTCACCGATGACATCCAGGTAATCCGTTACTCCCGCGCCCAGAAACGATAGCTGCTCTAACTCAGCGCCCCACCGGAACATCGGTAACAGCGATGCCAGCTTGCCCTCTCGGCGCTGCAGTAGAGTCCAGATCCGGCCGCCGCCCCACAGATGCCGCGTCCAGGGGATCAGCCATTCAGGCGATTGAAAGGGTGTTGCGCGCGGATCGCTCGTCCATAGCGCACTCCATTCCTCTCGGATTCCTTCCAGCCCAGCCAGTGAATCGATTACTTCAAGCACTGGTAGAAGACCCGGCCCACTGCGATGTCCCCGCTCATGCCAAGCTCGCGCATCCCGTCGAAGCGCTGGACGTGCTTGTAACCGATCCGGTCGCGTAGCAGCCACTCGACGAAATGGAAGTCGTAACACCGTTCCGTGATCGTAGTCTCGCGTCCTCCGACCGATACGCGGCACCGAGCAATGCGCGACTCGGCGTCGAAGTGAGACTCAAATTCGCACGCTTCGCCGCCCTGCTCAACAGTTCCGGTGCCGTTCCAGAAGATGTTATAAGCTACTTCAGCCAGTAAGTCGAAGACGGAGATCCGGCTGGTCGACTCCGCCATCGCAGTCAGAGCACTTTCTAAGTCCGCCGGATCGAGAATATGGTTTAGTGCTTCGAATGTCGCAATCGATGCGGTCGCCGGAGGCTTCAGAGTAAATGAGCGCGCATCCCCTTGGATGAAAGTCGCGTCAGGCGCATTCTGGCGAGCAAGAGCCAACATCGCCTCCGATTCGTCGACTCCCGTAACTCGGAAACCGCGCGCAGATAGCTGCGCCGCAACCTGCCCCGAACCGCAGCCTACATCCAGGATCGAATCCCCTGGCGACAGGTGAGGCAACAACAAGCGTTCCAGAACCCGATCGAGCTGCGCATGATACTCAACACCCCAGTCGCGGTTGTAGAACTCCGCGAAAGCATCATACTGGGCCATTAATCAACGATCTTGCGGCAGTACTCGTAGCAACGCCGCACTTCAGCCACTGTATCGGCGCCCTTATATTCGTATTCGATGTTCGCCGGAATACTCCACCCGTTCTGCTTCAGAGTAAGCAAGACTTGCCGGATCGGCGTGTCACCTTCCCCGAAGGGCACATTCTCGCCGTCGTTCTTCTTGCGATCCTTTAGGTGCAGGGTTAGTATGCGATCGTGATGCTGCTTCAGGTAATCGACCGCGTCGTAACCTGCGGCAGTAAAATGCCCGATGTCAAGATTCACGCAAATGTACTTTGAATGTCCCTGCATCGCTTGCGCGAAACTCTCGGGTGAAGCAAACTCGCCCGCCGCCGGGTTCGAGTGCCCGTGCATCCCAACATAGATCTGATATTGCTTCGCGTACTTATCGATGCGATCGACAGTCGGCACCGTCGACGAAGCCGTGATCTTATTCGTGCCGAGCGCCTTTGCCATCTCAAAGCCGTGTTCGATCGCGCGATCCGTCCAATCCGGCCGGAAACTGTAGTTGAACGCATAGAGGTCAATCCCAGCCGCCTCAAGCTTTACGCGAGTTCCGTGGAACGGTCCCAGCGGCGCCGTTTCGCGCCATTTCATCATCTCCGCCCCGTCTAGTTTCGGTTCGATGTGCCCCTGGAACAGCTCGCACTCGCGGAGCCCGATGCTTTTCATCGCCTTGATTGCGTCATCCAGCGATCTGTCGCGGAAGCTGTAGGTCTGCACGCCGATCACAACCGCACTAGGCGCGATCTCGGCCGGCATTATCGGCTCCCCTTTCTGAGCCAGTGCGGGGATCGCCGCAAGTGAGCCGATTGCAGCCCGATGAAAGCCACGTCGCGTAAGCATACGGGTTTGAGTATAGCTACTGCGGCAAGGCGAACGCCAGCAGCGCGGCCCCGGACGGAATCGCCACAAACTGCCGCCCTCCGGCCGTGTAAGTCATCGGCGAGTTACGGATCTCCGCGCCGGTATAGATCTTCCAGAGTAGTTTTCCGTCGCGCGCATCGAACGCAAGCAGATATCCATCTTCATCGCCCGCAAATACCAGCCCGCCGGACGTCGCTAGCGTCCCCGCCCAGGGCGCATGGAAGAAACGAAATTGCCAGACCGTCTTGCCCGTAATAGGATCCATCGCCTTCAATAGTCCGTACTCCGGCTCATCTGTCACTTGTCTCGGAAATGTTCCCCAATAAGCTTTGCCTTCGGTATACACCGGCGGCGACGAGAAGAACTGATCGCATTGCTCACGAAGCGTGAAGTAGAACAACCCCGTCTCCGGACTGAACGACGGCGCCATCCAGTTCGTACCGCCTGCTAGGCCGGGACACAACCGCGTTCCATCCGGACTAGGTTCCGAGTGAGGAAGCAGGATCGGCCGACCCTTCGCGTCAAGCCCTTTCGCCCAAGTCTGCCGGCCGTAGGGATACCCTTCGAGGAACTCGCCCGTCTCGCGGTCCAACATATAGAAGAATGCATTGCGATTGGCTTGCACCACTACCTTCCGCAACTTACCCTTCCAGGTAAGATCGAGCAGCATCGGAGTCTCGGCGGCATCCCAGTCATGCGTATCGTGCGGACTGAATTGGAAGTACCACTTGAGCTTCCCGGTATCCGGATCGAGCGCCAGCAGAGAGCACGAGAAGAGGTTGTCCCCCTTGCGCACATCGCCATAGAGATCGGGTCCAGGATTGCCTGTACCCCAGTAAATAGTCTGAAGCAGCGGATCGTAAGTGCCGGTCATCCAGGTTGGGGCGCCGCCGCGATGCCCGCTCGCCGGCCATGTGTCCCCGCCAGGCTCACCAGCCAGAGGAACGGTATAGAATCGCCAGGCGCGTTTCCCGGTGTCCGCATCGTAAGCGTCAATAAAACCGCGCACGCCATGCTCTCCACCGGAGATCCCGACCACTACCTTGTTCTTCACGATCAACGGCGCAAGCGTTGCGTACCGAGCCCCCGCGATAAACGGCGCCATCTCGGACTGCCACAGCAGACGCCCGGTCTTCGCATCTAAAGCCACCACATTCGCGTCCGGAGTCACCATAAACAGCCGGTCGCCGAGGATCCCGAGTCCCCGATTAGCCTGCCCGGTGTTATGTCCTGCCGGGAAGTTATGCTCGTACTTCCAGAGCTGATGCCCGTTCGCAGCATCCAGCGCGATCGCGGTGCCGTCCGGCGCGGTGATGTACATGATTCCGTCCGCTACCAGCGGCATGGTCTCCCACCCGCCACCCGCTTTGCCCGTTTGGTACATCCAGTCAACTCGCAACTGCGCGATATTGGTTGTGTTGATCTGATTCAGCTTGCGATAACGAATTGCTGAGTAGTCGCCCCAGTAAGTTAGCCAGTCGTTTGGAGAGTCGAGCGCGTGAGATAGCTTGTCCGTGGATACTTGTGCCACAAGCAGCAAGGCCAGCAGCAGCGTCATTGGATGCCCTTCTCGCGAAGGACCACCTGACCGGTACTCGAAGCGCGGAGAGATGCCAGATAAGCCACTAAGTCATCCAGATCAGCCGAACCTAGCGAGTAAGCCGGCATCAGCGACTTATCCAAATCCGCGACGGCACGAACGGTACTCTTCTCGAAGCCTTGAAGCGTCTGATCGGGAAGTCGCAACTCAACCGTGAAGGTATCTTCGCTAATGCGAACTCCGGTGATCTTATGCCCGTCATGTGCCTCGACGGTAACACCCACATAATCCGGAGCGATATCGGCAGACGGATTCACGATTGACTCGCGGAGATACTCAGCCGAACGCGTTGCCCCGATTCGAGATAGGTCCGGCCCGAACCCGCTGCCCTGATCTCCGATGCGATGGCAACTCGCGCACCCATTCTTCGTGAACACCAGTTGCCCATGCACGGCATCCCCACTAACCGTAGTCCCCGCGCTGCCGTGACCACCAAGATGACGAATCGAATGTACTAGCGCATCCAGATCCTGCGGCTCCAGATCAAACGCCGGCATACCCGTTCCGGAGATGCCGCCATGGATGATGGTCTTTAGCGCCTCATCCGAAGTCTCCTGCTGAACATGCCCCGATACAAGGCTCGGTCCGCGCCCGCCGCGTCCCTCGAGGCCGTGACAGAATGCGCAGTTCGCGCGATAGATATCGGTCCCGGTATCGGCAGCGAAAGCGAGCGCGGAACACAACAGCGCGACGATCGCGCATTTCACGGCACTTGCTCCATAACGATCGGCTCGGGGCCCTCCTTATAAGCAGTCAGCTTCGGCGGGTGGATATCGGGTTGAAGCAGCCATAAGGTTCTCCCCGGGTAGTAAGCGATAAGCTTCTGATTCTCCTCCCCAAGGTCGCGCGCGAATATCACTCGCTGACTATCGATATCAGCACTGTTATAAACCCACTCTTCGAAAGTATGCGCAGCTCCGTATCGCACAAATATCAACTGTTTTCCCTGGCGTCCGATCCAATTCGTTCCGGACAGTGACGCGTCCCTGAGGATCAGGTTCGTTGATGTTGTCCCCCGTTTCGAATCGTTCCACCGCTTGGGCGAGATTCGTGGCGTCGAGTAAGTGAACACCGTACCAAAAGATGAAATGAAAGGCGCAAACATACCCAACGAGCAGGCCCAATCTACCCATCCGCGCGAGACCAATCATCGAGATCAGAACGAACACGCAGGTCAGGGCGGCGATATAGTGCGAGTGGAAGTACGGAAAGAAGTTACACCCGATTGCGAAGGTACAGACAGTAATCGCGAGAAATAACGAGTCACGGCGGCGCGTCCCCCGAGGGAGAAGGGTCCATAGAAAAGCAACAGCCGCGATCAACAAGGGCGGTACAAAGAAGAAGCGGTATATCGGTAAGCGCTGCCACAATCGCCCGAAGAAGCGCGCGGGAGTGTCGCTTCCATTACCATGCAGCCTAGCTTGAATTTTGTAATCGAGGTCTTCTTCCGGAGTCAGATCTCGGTGCGGTACCGGGTTCGGCTGAAAGGTAAACGAAGGGGGAACACCGTATTGATAGCGGCTCACCTCATAAGGTAAAGTCGTCCAACTCCCAGTTACTGCACGATTGTAGAAACCTGTGAAAATGAGAGCCGCGGCTATGGGAGCAATTGCGCTGAGTACAACGCGCAAGTTAGGCCTGCGGCGAATCTCCATTCCAAAGTAAATCCCCACAACGACCACAAGGAGAACGCTTTCGAACGGCCGCGTTACTATTTGGATCGCAAGTCCCAGTCCTAAGAGCGCGCTGTACATCGTGCGGCCGGTATCCCGAAATCGCGGCAGCGCCCCGAACACAAGACAACCCGCGAAACCCGAGACCGCTCCGCCCCAAAAGCTGTTCATCCACTGACTCAACGCGCCGAATGTAAGTGCCGCAAAAAGTCCGCCGACTAATGACCACACCGGCGTCGTCCACCCACGTAGCATCCAGTAACATCCGGCGCACATCGCCGCGACCGAAGCCACTACGCCAGCCCACGGATTCCCGAACAGATTCCATCCCGCAGCTAGTACAATCCCCTGCCCTGGTGGAAAGATCGAGCTGTACGTGGGTTGTTGCAGCACGAACAAAGTCGAGAAGAATTGCGAAAGCGGATGAGCCGGGTTAGCCAGACGAAAGTGCCGCAGCGTGTCCGCTATCAGCAGATAACTGAAATCATCGGCTACCTGTGGCGTCGGAATCGGATGGTTAGCTATTAGTGCAAGACGCAATACCACAGGAAGTGCACCTATGATGACGACACATATCTTCGGTCTCGCCGCCAGCGCCGACAATGCTGGATACAGACGGGAGCGCCAGAAAAACGTGAATCCGATGAGAACTAATGCAAGCGCAAGCTCGATTAAATCGAGACCGCCGAGCTGATACGCACTATTCAACGCGATAGTTCGGTGCTTCTTTAGTGATGATCACGTCGTGTACGTGACTCTCGCGCAAGCCGGCCGGCGAGACGCGCAGGAACCGGGCATTCTGCTGCAAAGACCGGATATCTCCCGTGCCGCAATAACCCATACCCGCCTTAAGTCCGCCAACTAACTGGAACACGAAATCCGCGCATGGCCCCTTCGATGCCACGCGGCCTTCGATACCTTCGGGAACCAGTTTCTGCGAGTTTTCCTGCGAATACCTGTCGCGTCCGCCCTTACCCATCGCGCCGAGCGAACCCATTCCACGATAGGTCTTGAACGTTCGCCCCTGGTAGAGAATCGTCTCGCCCGGACTCTCGTCGGTTCCAGCCAGCAGACTACCAATCATCACCGTGTCGGCACCGGCTGCGATTGCCTTTGTAATATCGCCAGAGAACTTGATTCCGCCATCGCCAATGATTGGAACACCCGCATTGCGCGCGGCGCGGCTACACTCGGAAATCGCAGTCAACTGAGGCACACCGGCGCCTGAGACTACCCGCGTCGTACAAATCGAGCCCGGACCAATCCCGACCTTCACGCCGTCTACTCCCAGCGAAACTAGTGCGCAGGCGCCCTCGTAAGTCGCGACGTTACCAACCACCAGTTGTGTATCGGGAAGCGCGCGGCGAAGAGTACGCACTGCATCGAGCACGCGCGCGCTATGTCCATGCGCCGTATCGATCGCGATCACGTCTACCTTGCGCTTGACTAATTCTTGAGCGCGGTCCAGATAGTCGCCCGTTGCGCCGATCGCTGCTCCGACCCTCAAGCGTCCCTGCTCATCTTTGGCTGCAAGCGGGTACTTCAACTTCTTCTGGATATCCTTGACCGTGATCAGCCCCTTCAAACAGTAGGAATCATCCACCACCAGAAGCTTCTCGACGCGGTAACGATGCAGAATCGCTTCGGCCTCCTCGAGCGTCGTGCCCACCGGAACGGTAATCAGATTGTCTTTCGTCATAACATCTGAGACGGGAACATCGGTGCGTGTTTCGAAGCGAAGGTCGCGGTTCGTCAGGATGCCGACCAGCCGGCTCCCTTTCGTAACAGGCACGCCGGATATCCGATAGCGCTCCATCAGACGCAGCGCTTCCGCGATGGGCATTTCCGGCTCAATCGTGACAGGGTCGACGATCATGCCGCTCTCACTTCGTTTTACGCGGTCCACTTCTTCGGCCTGCCGGTCAACTGGCATATTGCGGTGAATGAATCCGATGCCGCCCTGCTGAGCCAGAGCGATGGCCAGATGCGACTCAGTCACGGTGTCCATTGCGGCGCTGACGATCGGGATGTTCAGGTCGATCTTGCGCGTGAGCCGGGTGCGGGTATCGACCTCGGATGGCAGAACTTCGCTGCTAGCGGGGACGAGGAGGACGTCGTCGAAGGTCAGACCTTCTGGGATGTCGTTCTCAATCATGGTATGACTCCCAGTTTAGCGGTATGCGCTAGGGTTTCTGCGCCGGACCGGGTTTGCCGCTATCGCCGCCATTCTCTTTTGGATCCGCCGTCTCGAGATTTGCCGGATCGTCGCCAACACCGGCTTCGCGGCCGACGTTCGGACTTTTCGATGCGTGGGGATCGGGAACCGCCGCGCCCTTCGAATCTCCGTTCGCAGAGTTGGCCGCCGCGCCGGAACCGGCCTTGGTTTGAGCGCTCCCCTGCGCGCCCTGGTTCGACGGCGTGTTCCCGCCGCCCCCGCCGTTCTTCGCTGAAGCGTCGTTACTCGACGTTCCGCTCGTCGCGTGAGAGCAAGCTGTAAATGAAAAAGCGAGAGTGAATATAAGGAGAGCACCGGTCCGCATATAACTAGGTCAGCACGTGTTGTGCCGATAGCTATGTAAGTACGTTTGTCGTCTGGGCAATGCGACGATATAAACCATCCGGCGCGAGGTCAGCTCCGTTCGGCCAGCAAATCGCCCCATACTTGTCCACGCGCACCTGTGAGAAGAACTCAGGGTCGCGCAGTGGTTCAAACACGGGACCGAAAAGCCTCGCCGACAAGTCGACGGTCCCGCTCGTGTCATCGGCAAAAAGCAATCTTAGCGCGTGCCCAAGACCGGCGCTCACGGCGACAACGCGTTCCATTTTGATTACCTGTTGTGTATCGATGGCAGTCTGGCCTCGTGCTCCCGACAGATCGCGTGGAAGTGCGGCGGCGTGTGGTCGTCATAGTACATCCTTATGACAATTCCGTAGAACGCGCTGAGAGTAGGCGCGGCGCCCATGATTGTACTTGTTTCGAAACTGCCTGTGAACCTTCCCCTCCGCGCCTCGTAACTAGTGGGCAAGGGAAATCTGACCACGATGAAATCGAAACTGTCTTGTTCGCGCTCCAAACAACTTCTTGCATCGGCCGTGCTAGTCACCGCCCTGGCTCTCCAATCCGCGCCGGCGTGGGCCCAGACTACGCAGGCTCCGCCGAACACTACCTTCGAGCAGCCGGATGCCCAACGCACCCATGAGGAACTCTCGCAGCTTCTCGATCGCTATCCGCCATCCCTTGAGAACGTACTCGAGCTTGATCCGAGCCTCCTCAACAACCAGACCTTCCTGACTCCCTATCCCGAACTTGCCGCCTTCCTGAACGCCCATCCCGATGTCGCTCACAACCCGTCGTTCTACTTCAACCGAAACCGTGCTCGAGTCTCCGTCGGCGACCACCGCTCCGAAGTTATGGATCTGTGGAAGGGCGTGCTCGGTGGGTTGGGTGCGTTTATTGGATTCGGGATGGCAATTGGCTTTGCCACATGGCTCATCCGAAGCTTCATCGACTACCGGCGATGGAACCGCCTAACCAAAGTACAGACCGACGTCCATACGAAGCTCCTCGACCGTTTCTCGCAAAATGACGACCTGCTCGCCTATATCCAATCGCCCGCAGGCGCGAAGTTCCTCGAGTCATCCCCCATTACGCTGGACGCCGGTCCGCGAAGCATCGGCGCTCCATTCACCCGCATCTTATGGTCAATCCAGGCGGGGTTAGTTCTTGCGGCCGCAGGGACCGGCTTTGAGTTAGTAAGTTACCGCTTCACAGATGACGTTACTCAGCCGCTGCACGCGATCGGAGTTCTAGGAATCGCGATCGGTATCGGATTCGTACTCTCGGCGGTTGTCTCCTACTTCATCTCGCGCCGGCTGGGACTCATCGACGCATCTCCGGCTGTACGATTAGAACGCCCTGGCGTGCAATCATAAGGACGCCCTCACCTATATGTTCCGTGATGTGACTTATACCGATGTGACTCGCGTAGATGCCATCAACGAGGTCTCAGCCGGTTTCGTAATGGATGAGCAAGCCTTTCGCGCATTCTATGAGCGGACCGCGCGCGGAGTCTGGGCATACTTGGCCCGCGTCACCGGCGATCGACAGATGGCGGATGACTTGCTGCAGGAGACCTATTACCGCTTCCTGCGCGCGGCCGCGGTTCATGAGAGCGAACAGCATCGCCGCAATTACCTTTACCGGATCGCGACGAATCTCGCGCGAGATGTCCGTCGCAACCGGTCGAATCGGCCGTTGACGGACTTAGCGGGCGATGATATCGAGCGCGTGGCCGCTCACGATCAGGCCGCGTCAATCGAGAAGGTTGCGGATTGCAATCAAGCCATGGCGCGACTGAAGCCACGTGAGCGCGCGATGCTGTGGCTCGCTTACGCGGAAGGCGCGTCACATCGTGAGATCGCGCAAACGCTGGGGCTGCGCACGGGGAGTATGAAGGGACTCTTATTTCGCGCACGTCGCAAGTTAGTCGAAACGCTGGAAGAGTTGGCCGGCGGCCGCATGGGAGTTAAGCGATGAAGTCTCCTCGTTGCGAGTGCGAATTCGAATCCGACGTACTGTCGGCAGTCCTGCAATCCCGCTGGCCCGATCGCGTGGACGATGAGTTGCGCTCGCATGTTGCCGGATGCGTCATCTGTTCCGACGTCGCGATGATTGCCGGCGCTCTCGATACTGCTCGGGATGAAACCCGCGCGGCCGCAGTAATCCCCGACTCAGGACGCGTGTGGTGGATGGCTCAGATCCGCGCCCGACGTGAGGCGATCGATTCCGCGAACCGTCCCATCACCGTCGCGCAGGCGGTTGCACTGGCGTGCGCGGTCGGAGTGCTTGGGGCGTGTTTAGGGGCTAGTTCCGGGTGGTTTCAATCGACGTTGCAGTGGGTTGCCGCCGAACTTAACGGCACCGATTTTAAGATGGTGGCCGTTGCCGCTGCGGGCCTCCTCGTCCGTCACAGCGTGGTTGTTGTCGGCTTAGCAGCCGTATTACTGGGGGTTCCCGCTGCGTTCCTGCTGGCAATCGCAAAGGACGTCGACGTAAAGCGCTAATAGAACTGCGGCACCCCTTCAAAACGCGTCTTCCCGTGAAGCTACCTGCGGCTGTCGAGACTATGGGTACTGATCTACCTGGTACTCGCCCGACCCGCCTCCTGCCAACTTTTGTGATACTTGGTACGTAATTTGTGAGAGAATCCAAAGGTCGGGTCCCTTTTTTCGGGGTTCAGGAGCGAAGTGTTGAACTTTAAGCCAAGCCGAGAACGTGCGTTCGTGATTAGCTGCGTCCTGTTAGCAGCCGGCTTGGGAGCAGCGCACGCTCAAACACCCCCAACGGAAGTGATCCTACATAGTTTTCCCGCACCACCCAAAGGCGCCAATCCCTACGCAGGCGTAGTTCGAGACTCAAAGGGGAACCTTTATGGAACCGCGTTCGTAGGCGGCCTGTACGGTGCGGGAGTCGTCTATAAGTTGAGCGCGCGCGGCGAAGCTACCGTGCTCTATAACTTCATGGGTGGCGCGGATGGAGGGAATCCGCAATCGGGGGTGGTTTTGGATTCGGCTGGGAATCTATACGGCACCACCTATTCCGGCGGACCGGCAAACTATGGGGTGGTTTACAAGATCGGCGCCGGCGGCGGCGAGACCGTTCTGCATACTTTCGCTGGAACTCCCGACGGTGCCACACCCTCTTCAGGCATCACGATGGACGCTTCAGGCAATCTTTATGGGACTACGTCATTCGGGGGAGCGGATGCCCAGGGCGTCATTTACAAGGTCAGTACCTCCGGGCAGGAAACGGTCCTGCATAGCTTCATGGGCGCGCCGGATGGCTCTTTCCCTTCGTCCGGCGTAGTTCTTGACAACGCGGACAACCTATATGGAACTACCTTCGACGGCGGTTCCGATAACAATGGCGTTGTATACATGCTGAGCGCCTCGGGACAGCAAACGATTCTCTACAACTTCAGCGGCAGAACCGATGGCGGCAATCCGACCGGGTTAATTCGCGATACGGCGGGCGACCTTTTCGGCAGCACCGAATCGGGTGGCACCGGCTCGGGCGTAGTGTACAAACTGAGTCCGTCAGGCGTTCAGACGATCCTGCATTCATTTAGAGGCGGCTTGGACGGAGAACTTCCGCAGGGTAACTTAGTTCGCGATTCCTCCGGCAATCTATACGGGATCACTTATGTCGGCGGTAGCGCATCGTCAGGGACGGTTTTTAAAGTCACTCCGCACGGGCAGGAAACCGTGCTCTATAGCTTCCCAGGCGGCACGGGAGGTTACTACCCGGAAGGCAGCCTATCTCGAGATGCTGCTGGTAACCTCTACGGGACTACCGCGGAAGGCGGCGTCGCTTACGGCTTGGTCTATCAGTTGAGTGCGGCGGGTGCCGAAACGGTTTTGCTTAGCTTTCCGGGAGCGCCGGACGGCTACTCCCCGGAATCCGGCGTGATTCTCGATGCGCGCGGTAATCTGTTCGGCACGACTGTAACCGGAGGTGCCACTGCGGAAGGCACTGTCTATGAAGTAAGTGCCTCAGGCGGCGACAAGGTACTTCACACGTTCGAGGGAGGTTCGGACGGCATTTACCCCTACGGCGGCGTGGTGCGCGATATGGCCGGCAATCTTTACGGAACGACCTTCGCGGGTGGCACGGGAAATCAGGGCATCGTGTATCAGTTGAACGAAGCCGGAGGGGAGAATGTGCTCTATACCTTCTCTGGACTAGCTGACGGAGGGAATCCGTACTCCGGTGTCACTCTCGATACTGCGGGAAACTTGTATGGAACAACTTACTTCGGCGGCGGAAGTCATGCGGGGGTGGTCTACCGACTATCTCCTTCGGGCGTGGAAAGCGTTCTTCACAGCTTCACCACTGGGTCGGACGGTGGATACCCTTACGCCGGGGTAACTCTGGATGCCGCCGGGAATCTATACGGAACAACGCTTTCGGACGGAGTCACGGAATCAGGAGCCGAAGGTGCGGGTGTGGTTTACAAGCTCAGCGCAAACGGGAATCTCTCCGTTCTCTATACCTTTACGGGAAACGCGGACGGGGCTCAACCGCGAAGTTCTGTAATTCTTGACGCCGCTGGAAATATCTATGGCACAACCAGTGAAGGAGGAAGGAACTACGGCGTCGTCTATAAGCTGGACCCAACAGGGAAACAGACCGTGCTTTACAGCTTTTCCGGTGGGGCCGACGGGGCCAACCCGTACTCCGCGTTGGTGCGTGATTCCGCGGGGAACCTTTACGGAACAACGGAACGTGGCGGCCTCAATAACAACGGCGTAGTCTATGAGTTGGACACAACCGGTAAAGAAACCGTGCTCTACACGTTTGATTCAACCGACGGCGCAAACCCGATTGCGGGTTTAACGATTGATTCAGCAGGCAACTTATACGGAACAACTAACGCCGGAGGCCGGAGCGACTCCGGACTGGTGTTCGAACTTAAACCGTAATCCCCGGAAACCAAGCAGGCGGCAGCCGCGTTACCGTAAGTCGTGAGTCTTCGCGCGCTAACTCTGCTGCTCCTGCCCTGCCTGGCCGCAGCCCAACATCAACACGTCCCGCCTCCCGACGATTCACGGATTGATCTTGTTAAACTGCCGCAGCCGAAATACATGGACGGCATCGGCGGCGCGCACATCCCGATCACTACGAAATCACCGGAAGCGCAGCAGTGGTTCGATCAAGGATTGCGGATGCTCCACTGCTTTTGGGATTACGAGGCGTTGAAGGCCTTCGAGCAAAGCGCGCGGCTCGATCCCGATTGCGCCATGTGCCACTGGGGTATCGCCGGGGCGATCAACTTTCGCGGCGGGAGCGACGCGCAGGCGAAAGACGAGATAGATAAAGCGAAGCAGCTTGGCGAGAAGGCGACAGATCGCGAACAGCGCTACATAGCGGCCGAGTTCGCGACGCGAGACAAGAAGGGCGACGAGGCGGCGCAGGCCTATACCAAGGAAATGGAAGCGCTGATCAGCCGGTATCCCGACGATCTGCAAGCCAAAGTGCTGCTCGCGCTGCACGCGAATCATGGTTACGAATCCGGCGGCGATCCGCGCTCCGGAACTCTGTATAGTCAAACGCTATTAAGCGGTCTACTAACAACCTATCCCGAAGATGCGGCAGTGAATCATTACTGGATTCATGCCGTGGAAGATAGCGCGCATCCGGAATGGGCGCTGGAAAGCGCATCGAAGCTAGGCCGACTGGCGCCCGCTTCAGGACACATGGTTCACATGCCGGGACATATCTACTACCGCACCGGTGATTACGAGCATGCGCGCGAGATTTTCCTGGCCGCCAAACGCGTCGACGAGGATTACATGGCTTCGCAACACGTGACGTCCAGGGATTACTGGAACTACGCGCACAATCTTAGCTATCTCACGGCCGATTGCGCGGAAGCCGGGCGCTATGCCGAAGCGGTTGAGCACGCCCGTTCGTTGCGCGGGCTTTATGACGATCCCGCGAACTCGGGCAACGCCACGTTCTACGTGCTGCAGATTGCCAGCACCGAGCCGCGCCTCGCAATCCGTTACGGTAAGTGGCAGGACGCGATCGATCATCCGATGAACTTCGGCGTCGATGACGCGCACCTGAGTGCGTGGGCGCGCGGCTATCGCGATGGCTTGGTAGCTTACGCGCGCGGGATGCTGGCCGTCGAAGAGGACCGTCCGGATGACGCGGCGCAGTCCTCTCTGGTGCTGGATGCGCAGCTCTGGCGGCTCTCCAAAGAGGATGTTCCGGAGAAGGATGATTCCGGCAGAACCCGAACCCTGAAGCTGCTTGGCGTCGCGTCGGCGGAACTGCGCGGCTCACTTATTGCTAAGAAAGGCGATTACGAGGGCGCGCGCAAGATGCTGCGGAAAGCCGCCGATGACGAGAAGGATCTTGGGTATTCGGAGCCGCCGCAATACGCGCGTCCGGTGCTGGAAGTACTGGCGGACGTAGCGCTGCGCGCGGGTAAGTTCGACGATGCACTTGCGGCTTACCGGGAGGACCTGATACTCCGTCCTAAGTCGGGATTCGCCTTGTACGGAATCGCGGTAGCTTACGATCGCGCGGGTAAACCAGCCCAGGCGCAGAAAGCTCTCGAGGAGTTTTCGGCCGCCTGGACTAATGCGGATCGGGACTTGCCACAGGTCCGGGCTGCGGATTCGAGGCGGCGAGCGCTTTAAATGGTAATAATGACTTTCCCTCGAGCGTGCCCATCCTCCACATAACGGATCGCATCCGGGACCTCACTTAGCGGGTAGCGCCGGTCGATCACGGGAGAGACAGTCCCGGATTCCATAAAACCGGCGATCGTGACCAAGTCTTGATTGTTTCCTTTCGCCAAAACTCCGACCAACTTGCGGTTACCAAACTGTGAAAGTATAAGTCCCGTAAGGGCGCTGGACAAAGGCTCGATCATCCAGGGGTCGGACTTTCCTCCGACTCCCACTAATATCCCGTTCGGACTTAGAATTCGCCGAAGCGCAGTAAGTGGATGATTCCCTACGGCATCGAACACCAAGTCGTAGCGGTCTGCGCTCTTGGTGAAATCGTCGTGGGTGTAGTCGATGACGCAATCCGCGCCGATAGAGCGGACCATCTCGACATTTCTCGTGCTGCACACCGCCGTCACCTGTGCGCCGAACGCCTTCGCGATCTGAACAGCGAACGTGCCCACACCGCCTGACGCGCCATTGATTAAAACCTTCTGCCCCGGTCGAATGTGTCCTTTGTTGCGAAGACCCTGCAATGCGGTAAACCCCGCGATGGGTGTGGCGGCGGCCTGTTCGAACGTTACGCGATCCGGCTTCCTCGCAAATGCAGATTCGGGAGCACACGCATACTCGGCAAACGCGCCCTGGGCAGCACCGGCAAGAAATCCAAACACCGCATCGCCAGGCTTCAACTGAGTTACGCTGCTGCCGACGGCTTCCACTTGGCCGGCTACGTCGGCTCCTAAACGCGTGACCTTGGGCTTGCTCAGCCCGGCAATCACCCGGACTCCGTAAGGCAGGCCGCGCATGAAATGCCAGTCATAAGGATTGACCGAAGCGGCGTGGACCTTTATCAATACTTCGTTTGCTGAAGGAACGGGCTTCTCGATATCCTGCAGGTCGAGGACATCAGGTGAGCCGTAGGCATGATAGACAATGGCTTTCATCGGTAGCTCTTACGTCGGCGAAGTAACCCGAATCTCGTCTTCCTTCGACCAACATACGCAAACTTCATCCGATAGGTTCACCTGCTTTTCCGGCGCCGCGCCGAGCATCTCCGCCATTACGTTCTCGCCCGTTTCAAGCTGTAAGTGAAGCTGGACCAGATTACCCAGGAACGCTGAGCCGGTTACTCGGGCGCGCCGGCCTTCTCCGTTGTTGCTGACGCGCAGGAACTCGGGCCGGATGCCAATGTCGCCGATCCAGTTCATCTCTCCCAGGAAGTCAGCCGCAAAGCGCGTAGCGGGTTTGCGATAGACCTCATGCGGCGCGCCTTGCTGCTCGATGCGGCCTTTGTTCAAGATCACGATCTGATCCGAAAGCGCAAGCGCTTCCTCCTGGTCGTGAGTTACTAGTAGAAACGTGATGCCCGTGCGCTGTTGCAATGCTCGAAGACCGGCGCGCATTAGGCGACGTAATTGTACGTCCAATGCGGACAAAGGTTCATCGAGCAGCAGCACCGAAGGTTTGAGCACGAGCGAACGAGCCAGCGCGACCCGCTGCTTCTCGCCGCCGGAAAGCTGCGCGGGATACCGCTTGCGTTTGTCCGCAAGCTGAACCATTTCGAGTGCTTCACTCACTAACGGCTCTATGTTCGATTTGCGCTGCTGTTCGAGGCCAAAAGCCACATTGCGCTCGACCGTCAGATGCGGAAACAACGCGTAACTCTGGAACACGGTACTTACATCGCGTTGGTAAGGCGGCCGGTCGTTGACTCGCTCGCCGTTGAGTAAGATGTCGCCCGCGGTAGGCTGTTCGAAGCCGGCGATCAGACGGAGAGTGGTGGTCTTCCCGCATCCGGAGGGTCCCAGCAGAGAGTAAAAGCGGGCCGGCTCAAGCCGCAGCGACACATCGTCGACGGCTTTGGCCGCACCGAAGTGCTTCGACACGCCGCGAAGCTCGACCGTTCCGGTTAGCGGCGGCATTCGAAGAAAGCCTTCAGCATCTCGGCGCATTCGACCCCGCAGACGCCTTCCGTAATCGCCATTCGGTGATTAAGGAGATCGGAATCGGCGATGGCGAACTTACTGCGCACGCCGCCAAAGCGAAGGTCGCGCGCGCCGAAGACCAGACGCCCGACGCGAGCGTGAACCAAAGCGCCGGCACACATCACGCAGGGCTCAAGAGTCACGTATATCGTTGTATCTTCAAGGCGATAGTTCGCCAGACTACCCGCGCCCTCGCGAAGCGCCAACACTTCGGCGTGGGCCGTCGGGTCTTTGCGGGCGATCACCTCATTCGAACCGCGGCCGATGATCCGCTGCGCGGCGTCGACCAGGACGGCGCCCACCGGAACCTCGCCGGCGCGTTCCGCCGCACGCGCCAGTTCAAGCGCTTTTGTCATGAACCTTTCGTCGAAATCCTGAACTTCCGCTCGCTGCATTGCGTATTCGAAACAGCCCCAATTGGTCTAGAATAGGTGAACCGTGTTTAGGAATCTGCCTCTGATTCTGAAGAATTCGTGGCGCAACCGCCGCCGTACTTCGCTCACCATCGCGAGCATTGCGATTTCGCTGTGCCTGCTCGGTGTACTCATGGCCGTGTATCAGGCGCTCTATCTGACGCCGGAAGCGCCGTCGCAAGCGCTGCGGCTCGTAACGCGCAATCGCGTATCGCTGGCCGTGACCATGCCGCAATTCTATCGGGACAAGATCAAGACCATTCCCGGAGTTCATGAGGTGCTGATCGCGAACTGGTACGGCGGCACCTATATCGACGATAAACCGGAGCATCAGTTTGCGCGATTCGCCACCGAACCCGACCGTCTGTTCGTTGTGCGGCCGGAGATGAAAATCAGCGACGACGAGATGAAGGCGTTTCAGCATGACCGGCGCGGTTGCGTTATCGGCAAGGAACTCGCCGATAAGTTGAAGCTGAAGGTCGGCGACCGCATCATGTTGAGTGGCGATATCTATCCTGGCAATCTTGACTTACATGTCGTCGGGATCTACGACGCCCCCATCGACAATGACGTGCTGTACTTCGACAAAGCTTACGTGGAAGAAGGAATGTCGGAGGCGCGCAAAGGGAACGTCGGCATTTTCTATGTTCTAGCTAACACGGCGGACGACGTACCGCGAATCGAGAAGGCTGTGGATGCGATGTTCGCTAACTCGCCCCAGCAAACGAAGACGGAAACCGAGAGTGCTTTCGCACTTAGCTTCATGTCCATGCTGGGCAACATAAAAGCGTTTCTGATGATCGTGGGTACAGCGGTAACGTTTACGATTATGCTGGTTTGCGCGAACACCATCGCGATGTCCGTGCGAGAGCGTATTCGCGAAATCGGGGTGCTGAAAGTCCTCGGGTTTACCAATGGAATGGTGCTCGGAATCGTTCTCGGGGAAGCCGTGGTGATTGCGGCGATCGGCGGCGTGATCGGTACGCTGCTGGCCAACGGTCTCGCGTACATGGTGCGGCAAGGGCCGGCCTACAGTTCGCAGATACACACGCTCTCTATCCGCCCGGACGTGGCGCTGATGTGCGTGCTAGTGGCGGTGGTGATCGGCTTCGTAAGTGCGGCCGTACCGGCTTTCAATGCCTCACGCATCCCGATTCTGACCGCGCTGCGTAGTGCGGATTGAACGCCTGCAAGTAAGTGAGAGAACCTTATGGCGATACCGCTTTCCTATAACGTCCGCAACCTGATTGTCCGCAAGACTACGACCATCATGACCGCACTCGGCATCGCGCTCACGGTCGCGGTGCTGCTGGCCGTAATGGCGACGGCGCATGGTTTATCGGCTGCATTGCAAGCCACGGGCGATCCGCTGAATGTGCTGGTTACGCGGCGCGGATCAACAGCGGAACTTACCAGCGCGGTAACCCGTGGACAGTATCAGGACATCAAGTTCAAGCCTGGGATCGCGCGAGACGCTAAAGGCGAGCCGATGGCCTCGCTCGAGATGATTACTTTGGTGCAACTCGCAAGCGTAGATGCTCCGGATGGGATCAACGTGAACATCCGAGGCCTGACACACACCGGCATCGAGATGCGCCCAAACCTAAAGCTGGTGAGTGGGCGCTGGTTTCAGCAGGGGCGGCGCGAGGTGGTGGTTGGGCGATCCATCTCGAAGCGTTTTCCGGATGCGGAGCCGGGCAAGAAGCTGCATATCGGCACGGGCGATTGGCAGGTAGTGGGGATCATGGACGCGGGCGGATCGGCGACCGGTAGTGAGATCTTCGCCGACTTGAACCTTCTGGCCGCCGACTACAACCGGCTGGATGTACCAAGTTCGGTTTTGTTGCGTGCGACGGATGAAGTCGCCGCGGCGGCGCTCGTCAACTCAGTCAAGACCGACCAGCGGCTGAACCTCGACGCCCAGGGCGAGCGCGATTACTACGCGAAGCAGACCGTGTCCGCAGCACCGCTGCAATTCCTCGGTGGGTTCGTCGCGATCATCATGGCCGTGGGATCGAGCTTCGCCGCGATGAACACAATGTTCGCAGCGGTGGCGCGGCGTTCGCGCGAGATCGGAACGCTGCGCGTGCTGGGCTTCTCCAGGCCGAGCATACTGTTTAGCTTCTTCCTCGAATCGGTTCTGTTGGCGGGACTCGGAGGATTGCTGGGGTGTTTGTTAGTGCTGCCGCTCAACGGAATCACGACAGGGCTCGGAAACTTCATCACCTTTTCCGAGACTTCTTTTGCGATCCGGGTAACTCCGGCGATCATGGCGGTGGGCGTAGGATTCGCCATCCTGCTGGGTGCGTTTGGCGGAGTGTTCCCCGCACGCAATGCGTCCAAGAAAGAGATCCTGGTGGCATTGCGCGCAGTCTAACACTATAAGTCGATAAGTGCATAAGTAATGGACGCTGAAATCAAAAATCTTCAAATCGATCGGAGCCGCAGACGTGAGCCGGAGCCGTCCCGGTGGGCGACGCGCTGGATCATCTCCGGCGTCGCCATCTTCGTGTTACTCGGCGCCGGGCGATTACTCTACTCAAAGCTCACCGCCGCGACACCGGTCGAGATCAAACAGGTTCAGGCTTCAAATACGGGCGCGGCCGGAGATATCGATCCGGTTGTGTTGAACGCCACCGGGTACATTGTGGCTCATCACAACATCGAGGTCGCAGCGAAGGTAATCGGGCGCGTACTGTGGATCGGAGTCGAGAAGGGCGACAAGGTGAAGCAAGGGCAAGTGCTGGCGCGGCTCGAAGACGATGACTATCGCGCGCAGGTGCAACAGGCCAGGGGGCAGCTTAACTCGCTTGAAGCGAAGCTAGCCGAGTTGGAACATGGATCGCGGCCGGAAGAGATTGCCGTCGCGGATGCCAATTACCGGCAGGCCATTTCGGATCTCGATAATGCCAAAGTCACGCTGGACCGGACTAAGCCTCTGACTTCGCAGGGCGTGATGTCCAAGCAGGCATTCGACGATGCGCAGGCGAAGTACGACAACGCGCAGGCGAAAGTCAATTCGCTGAAGAAGACCTACGACCTAACAAAGATCGGCCCGCGCGTGGAAGAGATCGATTCCATGAAGGGTCAAGTCGAGCAGATGAAAGGCTCGCTGGCGCTGGCCGAAACACAGCTTGCCGATACCATCATTCGCGCGCCCAGCGACGGCACCATTCTGGAGCGCGCAGTCGAGAAAGGCGAGTTCGTTACGACCAGCTTCGTGGGCGACAAAGGCGCGAAAGGCTATGTCGTGTCTTTGGCCGATCTTAACGACTTACAGGTGGAGCTAGATATCGCGCAGAACGATTTCTCGAAGCTGCGCATGGGGCAGCGCGGCACCATAACAACGGATGCGTTCCCCGACCGCAAGTACAACGGGCGCATCGAAGAGATGTCTCCCGAAGCGAACCGGCAGAAGGCGACGGTACAAGTCAAAGTGAAGGTACTGAATCCGGATAGTTACCTACGGCCGGAGATGAATGCCAGCGTGTCGTTTCTTGCGGATGAGACTCCGAAGAGTCACGGCGAAGTTAGTTCGGCGCCGTTGATCTACATCCCGAAGACTGCGCTGCGCGGCGACGCGGTGTTTGTAGTGTTGAACGGTAAGGCGGTTCGACGGTCGGTGAAGACGGGGCCGACGAACGGGTCGGGTGATGTACAAGTTACAAGCGGATTGATCGGCGGCGAAGACTTGATCGTTACCCCGCCGGCGGATCTGAAGGAAGGCGCACGAGTAACAAAGCGATCGTAATGGGAGCAGCGAAATGAGTGAAACCGTAATCCGCACGCGCGGACTAACTAAGGACTTCGTGCGCGACGAGTTCCACGTGATCGCGTTGAAGGATGTTGACATTGATATTCAGAAGGGCGATTTCGTGGCGCTCATGGGTCCATCGGGCTCGGGTAAGTCGACGCTGCTGCATCTGATTGCCGCGATGGATAAAGCGACGGGCGGCGAGATCCAAGTTTTGGGCGAAGACTTACGGCGCTTGAATGACAGGCAGATCGCGCACTGGAGGAACGAGCACGTCGGGTTCATCTTCCAGCAGTTCAATCTGATTCCGGTGTTGACGGCGCTGGAGAATGTGGAACTGCCGCTCAAGCTCACTCATTTGAAAAAGACGGAGCGCCTGGAGCACGCAAAGACAGCGCTCAATCTAGTAGGGCTCGGGGACCGGCTGGGGCACTTCCCGCGACAGCTATCGGGCGGTCAGGAACAGCGTGTCGCGATTGCCCGGGCGATCGTAACCGATCCGCAATTGATTCTGGCGGACGAGCCGACGGGCAACCTCGATGCGCAGTCTGCGGAAGACGTGTTGAAGATGTTAACGACGCTCAACCGCGAGTACGGCAAGACGATCGTGATGGTGACGCACGATCCGCATGCGGCGAAGTTCGCGAGCAAGATCAGGCACCTGGAAAAGGGAGAACTGCTGCCCGAGAGTGCTGCTACCATGGCGTAGTTTATGGCAGAGCTCGAAATCCACCACGAACACGGACACGAAAGCGACCCCGCCAGCCGGAGTATCGGCATCATGGCGGCGCTCATTGCGATGCTGCTGGCGATCGTCAGCATCGCGTCGCATCGCGCGCACACTGAAGCGGTGTTGGTGAAGACCGACGCTAACGATAAGTGGTCTTACTATCAAGCGCAGCGCATGAAACTCCATAACCTGGAACTCGGCGCGGACCTTATGAGTTCGATCCCGAATCCCAGTCCCGCGACCTTACAGCGGCTACAGCACTACACCAACGACAAAGCAACTTACGACCAACGATCGAAGAAGGCGCAGGAAGATGCGCGCGACAAGGACCACGAGTCGGAGATCGTAGAGAAGCGAGCCCAGATGTACGATTTCGGCGAGGGATTGCTGGAGATCGGCGTCGTGATGTCCTCCATGTTCTTCATTTCGAGGAACTGGATGTTCCCGATCGTGGGCGGAATCGCGGCGTTGGCGGGGACCGTGCTGGGAGCTATCGGATTCCTAAGGTAAGAGCGGTTCAGTTAGTTCCAGTAAGTCGTTTTTGGGTGGTAGTTCTTCCAGTCAAACCAATAGTCTTTCAGCATCGCGATCTCGGGTAGGCAGCGGCCGTGATCCGGTCCATCGACCGCGCAGCCTTTGAAGTTCCAACGGCTACCCGTCTGAGCGTCGGTGAATAAGTTGTTCGTGTCATCGCTGACACGGTAGAAATCACGAGGCGGCGAGAAGTTCCGGAAGGCGCGGACGGATAAGCCGTCGCCAGCTGCTACGAGAAGCACAGGATCAGCCCCGACCCGCCCCAGAACTAACTTGGCGCTCAGCACTTTCTTCACTGGAAACGCGCGGCTGCCTGAGTCCGTTGCGATACCGAAGACTTGCTCGCGCATCGGCAAACCGCTGTTCGGGAAGTTAATGACTACGCGTGCCTTGTCCATCTTCTTGTCCCAGTCCGCCGTCTCGTACTCACTCGCAAACTTAGCTACCGGCGCCAAGACGCGGCCGCGGGGTTGCTCCGATCGCCAGATCTTGAATGAGATCTCGTCACTGTAGATGAAAGGAAGCGTACGGCCCCGCAAGGGTCCTGAGATCGCCCGCCCGCTACTCTGCTGCCAGTAGCTCCCTGTCTGCTCATCGCGCATCAGGAAGTTCTGATTGTTGATGCCAGCCAGATGAAAGATCAAGTTCTGGCCGTCTATGTTCCGCCCCAACACCAGACCGGTGTGACAGAGCGTTCAATAAGTGGCGACAATCGGGACGCCGCCGACAAAGTCGTTGATCACGTGATGGTAAGCCATTTCGCGAATCGGATATGAATGGGATTCGCCGTTCAAAGCGACCGCGATCACCATGTCATCCGGCTGGATTTTGGCGTCGGCGATAGATAGAAACCGTGGAGTGCCGGCCGGGTGGAACATCTGCTCGAATACATTGACTCGCACAAGAGCCGTTGCCGCGCCGATGAGAACTAAGAGCGCGACCGCGCCGTAACGAGCGCCGCGGCGCAGTCCTTTCCATGAGAACAGCGTGATGACCACCGCGCATGCCGCGATCACGAGCGAAACGGCCGGAGCGATCCGGAAGATGAACAGCGCGCGCAGCAATTGGTCCGGCACTTGGCGAAGGAACGGCTGAACAATCGTGAGCGGGTAGATAAGTAGGAAGAGTGAACCCGCAGTCAGGACAAGTAGAGATGTGAAGAGCCAAGGCCGGCGCATCGGAATAGGTTGCATCCTTTGTTAGAAGACTACAGAGTCAGTTTACCAACGGATCATGCGCTGTGCGGCGAGCGCGAAGGGCTGCGACTCATCAGGCTCCAGGTAAGTGACGGTATCCATGAGTACTTGGACGCCACTCATAATACCGGTGGTTTCTCGTGATCGTAGCCGGCTAACCGGCTGCGTCACTTCCTTCTCGATACGAGTCAGCCAAGTTCCGATTGTTTTTAGAAGTTACGCATCGGGACTGACCAAAGCCCGATAACGAAAAATGGAGCATGTTCACGCACTCGAGAGTTCGTCAACTCTCGAAACTCCAAGGCGCGGTCAAGATCATCAAACAGGTGGGACCGGTTCAGGCTTTCACCCCACTCTACCGTTAGACGGTCGCGATCCTCGCCGTAACCACAGTTCGACAGTCCGCTGATAAATTCGCCGTCAGTAATGTCGAAGCCAAGAAAATTCCAGATCGGGTCTGCTTCAACGCAGGTGTCAGGCAGATACGGACCCAGCAGCTTACCTTGCTGCGTCATCTCCTTCTCGAATCCGATGTCCGAGTGCCATGTCGCGGCGATCATCCGAAACGGGACTGCGGGAACCAACTGGCGAATCGCGCTGAACTCTTCCCAGAAAGGCTGGTTCATGCCGATCCAGTCGATCTCCAACTTGTCAAAGACCGAAGGCCACAACATCGTGTCAGCGGTAAGAACTTCGTCAAGGTCTGTCCGCAGCAGAAACAGGCGGTCATGGGGGTCGCTGGGATTCAGCGCAGCCGGTCGAGTCTCTCGGGCGTCAAAGCCGAGCACCACGGATTCTAACCCACTGCTGATCATTTTCGCCTCGCCAGCGGAATCACAAATCGAAGTCCGGTATGCGTCGGGGAAAAGCGCACGATCTTGTTGTCCACTAACCCGGCGACTAATCCTGCCTCGCGGACGTTCGCTTCCGTGATTGGTTTTACGCCCTTCGGGTAGATGACCCAGACGGCGCCGTCCTGCTTCAGACTCGGAATCAGCTTCGTGATTCGAGTGAGGTCCGTGCGAGATTCGGCACCGAGGAAGATGATATCTGATTCTACGCGGAGTCTTCTTGAAGCCGCGCCGCAGCGCGATTCGAGCGCCGCAAGGAACTCCGCATCGTCGATGCCGAGTACGGTCACCCGATGATCGACCTTCACCCCTAACTTATCAATCAGTGGCTTTTCGGGTGTCGGGTTCATAGCCTGCGCAGCTTAGCACGGGTAGTCGCGGGTACTTCGGAAACGCCGCGTCGGTAGACGAGCGGAGGCACATAGTAAAGGTCGATCCCCGGTCGGACCGGATCTCGCGTTTGTGAAGGCATGTGTCGCAGAGTCCCTCAGTCAGGCTCATCTTTTCCTTGGTACCACGCCTTGGTACCTCGCCCCGCGCGCTATAATTCCGGCGATGCTTCCCGATTCGCTTCCCGCGCAGCGCCGCGGCTTCCTTCGCCGCCTCGCCGGATTTGCCGGCCTCTCCGCCGCTTCACGGCTTCCCGTAAATGCCCAGGCAATCGCCGTGCCGCCTGAAGGCTCCTCGTCCAACTTACCGGCTTTCGCGCGCCGCATGCACCATATCTCACTTAAGCAGTCGAGTTACGACCGGACCGGCGGCAATGCGGATTCAGTTCCCATCGGCCCTGGAGCGACTCGAGTTGTTTTTGAATCGGAAGGGCCCGGATCGATTTCGCATATCTGGTTTGCGTTTGCCGCGCGGAGCCCAGATCAGTTGAAGGATATGGTTTTGCGCGCTTATTGGGACGGGAACCCGAAGCCGAGTGTCGAAACTCCGATTGGAGACTTCTTCGGACTCAATCTCAACACCTTCTTTGTCTATCAGTCCGCCTTTCTAAACTGTTCTCCGGTCCGCTCATTGAACAGCTATTTCCCGATGCCATTCCGGCGGTCCGCGCGGCTGACCATCACGAACGACGCGAACATTCCGGTGGATGCGTTTTACTACAACATCGACTATGAGCTGAGTTCCAGTCTTCCGGCGGATGCGATGTACTTCCACGCGCAGTACCGGCAGAAAACGCCGAACCAAGCTGTCCAGTTCGCGACGGGTCAGCCAAGGGTGAACTTAGCCGGCAGGCAAAACTATGTATTTGCCGAAATACATGGTACCGGTCATCTGATGGGAGTTACTCTCGGAGTCCTGCAGAACACCGAGTACTGGATGGGCGAAGGCGATGAGATGATCTTCATCGATGACCAGGAGAATCCTAGGATCACGGGCACGGGCACCGAGGATTACTTCAACGGCGCGTGGGACTTCGGAGGACGTGACGGCTCGATCCCTTTCGGCAACCTATATAACGGGGCGCCTTATATTACAACTCCGGAGCACACCGGTGGCCGTTATTGCCTGTACCGCTGGCATGCCGAAAATCCGATTACTTTCAATCGGTACCTGAAACATACCATCGAGCACGGCGATTCGAATGACCGCGCCGACAACTACTTCTCGGTTTGTTACTGGTATCAGACGGAGCCCTATACGGACTTCCCGCCGCTGCCGCCGTTGGCTGCGCGGATTCCTCAATTGACTCGACCTTAAGCGCGATCAGGCGCGATCGGTCCATAACAGCTCGGCATCGGAGCGGCGGACATAGTTGGCGTCGACGAGCGCGGGGTCGCCGTCCTCACCTAATCGGAAGCGCTCGAGAGCCAGTTCGGCGACTGACGCGGCCAGCGCGCGGGGGCAGTTGGTTCTAGTCGCCGTGGCTAGTGGTGAGGCGTCCAAGGTAAGTGCAAACGGGGTGAAGTCGAACGCTAGCAATTCGGTTACTGCCTGCGGGAGTGCTTGGAGCCACGTGGGGAACGGAGCGACTGTCTCGGGCATGGGATGCTCGCCGAATACTCCACCGTAGACTTCGCCTCTACGCGCATCGATCAGAGCGGCGCGCGCTGGCTCGGTTCCCAGGTTCGCCATGGCCGCTAAGTTAGAGACCCCGTAACAGGGCTTCGCGTTCGCGAAAGCTAGCGATTTGGCGGCGGAGAGTCCGATGCGAATTCCGGTGAATGAGCCGGGGCCGGCTGCGGCGGCGTAGACGTCTACCTCTTTGAGTTCAATGTGATTCCGTCTGAGTAGCTTCTGAAGCTGGTCGAATAGGATACCGGAAAATCCGTCCGGCGCGTGAAGGGGAACTTCTTCCAGTAGTTCTGCACCATAGGCAAGTGCCAGGCTGCCGAACTCCTGGGCTGTGTCTATGGCTAGTACCGTCACTTACTAATTCCGACGTTCTGATCGAGCGAGTAGAGCTTACCGAGTCCGTTGACGCCGTAGAGACGGATGTGCAGCGTTGCGGGGAAGCGATAAGCGATATTCGGTGGCAGTTGAAAGGTACCGCTCGCGCCGGTTCCCAGGACGCGATAGCCCTCGTCATCGGCTGTTACTTCGCCGGTCCATTCGTAGATCATTAGCTTCGACGCGTGGGTTTCTTTCTTTAGCTTGGCCGAATAGGGGACGTTGTCTTTCGTCGTGAACGTGGGAGGGATGGACGGCTCGGAAGGATCGGCAGCGGGGACGTTAGCGGGCTTAGTTAATTCAAAGGTAACTTTGGCGGGGTCGGCTTCGACTTCCTGCTCTAAAATCGGACGCGATTCGAAGCGATAGCTCTTGAGTGACTCTTTGTGCCCTTCGCGATAGACGTAGAGAATCCAGTCATGTGAGCTATCGGGCGGGGGCCCGGCGTACATCTCCTGCTTGATGTTCTTCTCGGGCAGCCACTCGCCGGAGATCGGGTTGATCCACGCGACATTCCACTTATGCTTGCGATCGAAGTTGACGGTTACTGCGCGCGGGTGCTCGACATACAGAACATACTCGGTCTCGGGCAGGGCCATGCCGCGCGCGCCGTCCACATCGAAGTAAGGCTCCATGTCCCAATGGCGAGCGTCGGCGAATAGCTTCTGCCAAATAGACAGATATCTGAGTGTCTCCGGCGTCGTGGCGACAGCTTCCGGATAAGCGCCGCTCATAGTTGCGTTCCAGAGTTGGTGCCGGAATTCTTCGGGTGACGAAGCCTGGACAAGAGCAACGGCCGGTTTCGTATAGACCTGTTGTTCGACGGCGCTGACGACCCAATCGGGAGAACCGTAAGAGCGGACATCCATCCACTTCTCGTCGGCGAAGGGCGCGGAAGTAACTGCGGCGCCAACGGTGCGCGGGTGATGAAACGGATCTTCATCGAGATAACCGGCGATCTCGCGCAGTAGTTCGTGGGCATGGGGCACGGATTCAAACTGGGGGAGCATGACCCACGTGAGGTTGCGTGCGGAGCAGCGGGCGATCACGTATTGAAAGAACTTCTGGCGATCCTCACGCTGGACGGCGGGGGGCGGAGTAACCACAAGGTCCGCAATCAGGCCCTTACGGGCGAGGGCGTCGAGGCGCGCGTCGAGGGCGTCGAATGCGGCTTCATCTATCGTGTTCGGTGCTTGCAGGCGAACGTGAGTTACGCCGGCTTTGGCGCGCACGTCGACCCAGGAATCCAGTTCGGCGGGGCTGATCGTTTCGGGGAGGGTATCGCCGACCCAGAGGTGCGGTGGAGTCATGTTGACGGTGGACGCGCCGCCAGTGTAGCGGAAATGGTGGACGTTGGCGGGGATGATCCAACCGTTCGAGGCCGACGGAGTTGCGTTAAATTGCAGTTGCTTGTCGTGGAATTGAGCGAGGGTGCTGGAGAGGCGCACCGTCCATGCCCCCGCTTCGAAAGGACTGAAGCGGACGACTAACTGATGGGCGCCGCGGGGAAATGCGCGCAGGAGAAAGGTGCGTGAACTGGGTCCGCGAAATTCGGCATTGAGCTCTGTTGCGGGCGGGATGCCGCCGGGCATGTCGAACGTAATGTCACAGATCGAGTAAGCGGGTGTAGGTCCGCAGACGGTTTGTGCGCGCAGTAGAACAGTGCTCAGTCCAAAGGCGAGCACGGCAAATCGGAGCATTACTATCGGGAGTTGTCGGGCGGCGGAGCAGTGTCGTCGCGGTGCGCCGCTTTGTCGTCATTGATGTCGCGCTTCAATTTCTTCACGCCTTTCTGCGTTTCTTCGCGCGCTTTCAATGCTTCCTGCTTGACGAATGCAGCGTCGTTTTTCAGCTCTTTCTTTACGACTTCGCCGGTCTTGTGTAAGTCGCGCTGGGTTTGCGCCTTGTCGCTTTGCGTGCAGGCACCCGCGCCGAGTAACCAATATGAAAATCGCTAGCTTTTTGAACATCCGATCACCTCAGTGTTTAAGCCTGCAGGGCGCGTTCCAGATCCGAAAGGATATCGTCGACGGCCTCAATTCCGATGGAGAGCCGCACCAGATTCTCGCGGATTCCCATGCGCTCACGCTGTTTGGGCGAGATGTCGCGGTGGGAGGCCATCACCGGATATAAGACCATGCTGTGTACGTCGCCGACGCTGGTAGCGGGGACGACGGTGCGTAGAGCGTTCATGAAGCGGAAGACCTTTTCGCGACCGGCATCGCGTAATTCGAGGCTGACGACAGCGCCAAATAGTCCGGGGGCGAAGAGACGCTCGATGGCGGCGCGATCGGGATGAGCGGGGTCCGCGGGGTAGAACACGCGCTCGACTTCGGGGCGCGCGGCGAGCCATTGCGCAACACGACAGGCATTGGCGCACTGCTGTTTCATCCGCAGGGGAAAGGTCTTGATGCCGCGCATCGCGAGGTAGCTTTCGAAGGGGCCAAGCACCGGCCCAACGAGGCGTCCATACGCGCGCAGGGCTTCCAGATGCTCGTCATCGGCGATCACCGCGCCGCCGAGTACATCCCCATGGCCAGATAGATATTTGGTCAGGCTATGAACGACCATGTGCGCGCCGTGTTCGAGAGGGCGGTTGATCAGCGGAGTCGTGAAGGTGCTATCGACGATGAGGGCAGCTTGCGTGCCGCGGGCCATCTTAGCGACATCATCAAGATCCGCCACGCGCAGCAGACGGGTTAGAGACCGTTTCCATCAGACAGGACGCCGGGCTTGTGCTGGTCGATCGCCTGGCAGAGCTTTGCGCGATCGCAGAAATCGACGAAATGGACGTTGACGCCTTGCGGCTCGAAGATGTCCATCAGGATGTGGACGGTGGCGCCGTAGAGCGATTGCGCGGCGACGATCGAACGGTTGCGATCGGCGAGGCCGACGTGGACGGCCGCCTGGATCGCCGACATGCCCGAGGACGTGGCTAACGCGCCCGCGCCGGAATCGAGATCGGCCAGTAGCTCTTCAAGCGCGCGGTTCGTGGGATTGGAGTAGCGCTGATAGGATTCGCCGGGTTCTTCGCGGGCGAACACACGGTCGAGCTGGGCGACGTCCTCATAGATGTAACTCGCCGCGGTGAAGATAGGCGTAGTTACGGGGATTGCGCCGGGGCCTCGCTTGCGGTCCGCGCTATGTACGGCGCGGGTTTCAATGGCTACTTTGGCGTCTACTTTCTCTTCCATCTCACTCCGTCCTTGGTGTCCTCCAGGATGACGCCGGCGTCGGCGAGGAGGGCGCGAATTTCATCCGCGCGGGAGAAATTGCGTGATTTTTTGGCCTGCTTGCGTTCTTCGATCAGCGCGTCGATCTTGTCATCGGCGAGCGCGTTCGAATCGGCGCCGGTCGAGAGGACGTCGAAGACCGAATCAAATAAGTTGAGGATCTCTTGCGCTCGTTCGCGGTTGCCGGTCCGAAACTCGCCGCGATCCATGGCGATGTTGACGTCGCGAACATACTCGAAGGTTGCAGCCAAGGCTTCCGCGGTGTTGAGGTCGTCGTCCATGCTCTCGCGGAAGGCGGCGATAGCTTCGACGGCGCGGTCATCCAGGGCGGCGTCATGACCCTCTTCGAATTGTTCCGTAGCGAGGCGGAGGGCGAAGTTGCGCATGCGATCGATCGCGGTCGCGGCTGACTTCAGTCCATCGAACGTGAAGTTCAGCGCTTTGCGATAAGGCACGGACGCCAGAAGATACCTGACCGACTCCGGCGAATAACCCTTTTCCAGAATGTCGCGCAAGGTGTGGAAATTTCCAAGCGACTTAGACATCTTCTGGCCGTCAACGAGCAGAAATTCGGAATGAACCCAGAAGCGCGCAAACGGGTGATGAGTCAGGCATTCCGATTGGGCGATCTCATTTTCGTGGTGAGGAAAGATCAGATCGACACCGCCGGCGTGTAAGTCGAGAGTATCGCCGAGGTACTCGATTGCCATGACGGAACATTCGATGTGCCAGCCGGGGCGGCCACGTCCTACAACTGTATCCCAGTAAGGCTCGTTCTCTTTGGCGGCTTTCCAGAGCACGAAGTCGCGCGCATCATCCTTTTCATACTCATCGACATCGACGCGAGCGCCGGCGCGGTTCCCGCTGAAGTTGATGTGCGACAGCTTGCCATACTCCGGGAATTTCGAGATACGAAAGTAAGTGGAACCTTCGCCTTCGTAGGTATAACCTTGTTCGCCTAGCTTTCGAATAGCCTCGGCCATTTGCGGGATGTGTTCCGTGGCGGGAGTTACGTGTTCCGGCGTTTGCAGGCGGAGCAAGGCGCTGTCTTCGAAGTAGGCTTTGGTGTAAGTGGCCGAGTAATCGCCGATCGACTTCCCTTGAGCGGTTGCGTTGCGGATGATCTTGTCGTCGACGTCCGTGATATTCATCACGTGATTTAGGCCAAAGCCGCTGGCCTGCAGCCATCGCCGGAGGATGTCGTAGAAGACAAAGGTTCGGAAATTCCCGATGTGCGCATAGTCATAAACGGTTGGGCCACAGGTATACATGCGAACCGTGTTGTCGCGGTCGGGCGCGAATGGCTGCACCTGGAGCGTGAGCGTATTGTGAAGGCGCAAAGACATGAAAGCAGGTTGGTTCCCGTCGGCGGGGCTTGCCTTTCTATCCTAGCAATCAGGTGTGGGACGTCGGGTGTGGGACGGTGGCGGGACGGAAACACTGGCCATTTGCCGGGGACGCAATGTATCTTTTTGAATAATTCTCCAATTAAATGGAAAGGAATATTGACTTACGGTTTAAAACATTTAAGCTGAAGAAGATTCCGCTCCCTGAAAAAGAGACAAGTAGTGACAAGTTCCGTTCCTAAAGGAGATGAAGTCGCATGGCAAATATCCTTCTGGCGGGCCTCGACGCGGAAATTCAACGGGAATTTTCCGGTAAGTTAGCCCAGCTCGGACATAGTTTTACCTCGCAACATGGAAACAAGGTTTCCGCTGAAACCCATCCCGACTTGGTCCTGGCGTCGGGTGACGATGCGCCTTATTATCGGCGGCTGCGGGCGCTGCGCGCCGGGAATCCGGCTTTGCCCGTGGTTCTGGTGAGCCGCGTTGCTTCGGACGAAAGCTGGCTGACAGCTTTGGAAGCCGGGGCGACCGATTACTGCGCGAGTGGCATCGATACCGAGAACTTGCGGTGGATCATCAATGGCGCCACCAGAGCGGCCGGTGTTCGGATCGCGAGCGCCGCGGCTTAATTCAAATCCTCGACATTCTTTTTGACGACAAGCTCAGCCCTTTGTGGCTGGGCTTTTTTCTTGCTTGAGCGCTGTTGCGGGCTCTGGGTCAGCGGCGGGTTCCGTTGCCGCGGGTTGCGGGGCGTCGGCTTGCAAAGCAAAGCCAGAGGCTGCGGCGGCTGCCTTTTCGGGTTCGGAATTTGAGGTTGCGGCGTCTTCCGGTTTCATGGAGTCGACTGTTTCGATAATGCGCTCCAGGCTGGCGGCGGCCGGATCGTCTGTACGGTTATTGATTTCTTCCCGAAGTTGGGCTTCGGTTTCTTTCAAAAGTTTATTGATGCGATTTTCATGGCGGCCGATTTGATCGAAATGCTTGGCGTTGGCGCGGAAAGCGGCGGCTTGCGCAAAGGCGAGGCGCGTGGGCTCATCGTATTGCTCGTACTTCTCGATCTGCTCGGTGATGCCGAGCGACCATAGGTTGGTTTCGGCAGTCCGGAGCCGCGCCAAACGCCATTCATTTTCCTGCAGGGTGCGGACGAGTTTGCGCTCGTGCGTGGTGGCCGGCTTCCAGTGGTTCATGAGCTCGATGCCGAGAAACAGGAACGCGTCCTGATCCTCGCCGGGGAAGACGATCTGCTGCGAGCAGGCGCCATGGCGGACTGCATTGAGCTTAACGTTCGCTTTGCCTTCGGGCGTTTTCGGGCCGGTGGAGTGCTGGGCGTTCTCGCGATTGATGGCAGCGCGATCGCGGGGTTCCGGGGTTGGGGCGGCGTTGGGATGCATGTGAAGGGGTCCTCTTCTGGCTTGAGGGTAGTCATCCGGGTGGGGAGTCTACGGGGAAATTCGGGGGTAAGTTGTTGAGGAATGAAGAGATCGGGTTTTGTAAAATTCGTGTTTGCCCGGGCGGCGATCGCCTCGCCTTAGCTGACTGCATGATAGATGCGCTGCCACGGCCGCAAGTTGACTCGGTTCTCGTTAGACTCCGTGCAACACTTGCCGAGATGTACGGCCCCCGCCTTGAGCGGGCAGTGCTTTACGGATCGCGAGCGCGGGGCGACGCTGAAGTTGATTCCGACTACGACGTGGCGGTGTTTCTGAAAGACTTGACGAATCGCATCGCGGAATCCAACAGAATTGCGCTTGCCGTGTCGGATATCTTGTCCGAAACCGGCATGGTGATACACGCGATGCCGTTTTCCGAGGGCGCTTACAAGGAGCGCACGATGCTCATGCACGAGATCCGGCGCGAAGGGCTGGACCTGTGACACCGGAAGCGCAGCGCAGCCTTGAAAAGGCGGACAACTGCCTGACGACTGCCCGTGCCGAACTTGCTATCAATCTGGGCAGCGAAGCCGGACGCAATGCTTACCTCGCCGCTTTCCATGCCGCGCGTGCATTCATATTCGAAAGCACTGGCAAGGTGGTCAAGCGTCATGAGAGCGTGCATCGCGAGTTTCATCGGTTGGCGAAGGACGAGCCGGCGATCGATAAAGACTTTCTTCCATTTCTCTCGCAAGGCGATAAGGCGTCGCGGTTCGTTGACTGTATTCGCCGCGTTCTCACAATTGGTGAGGGTGCGACATAGAAGCGTGTGCGGGAGATCGTCCACGATGTGCCGGACTACACGAAACCACTGAGTTCATTCTTCTGACTTAAGAAAAGCGACTGTATATCGCGAAGTCATTCAACGTTTACTCTACGGCGCTGTATCATGGACCCACTTACTATCCGACTGGCGCAAAACGCGGATCACCTTGACGTTGCGAGGATGCGCACTTCACTTTGGCCGGAAGCGTCATTTGAGGAACACTTTAGGGAACTTGAGAACGGTCCTGTTGGCACGCTGCCATCAGTAAGCTTCGTGGCGCATTTCGCTGACGGCGGCATCATTGGTTTCGTCGATGTCGGATTGCGTTCTCACGCGGATGGCTGCGATCCGGCGCGGCCGGTCGGCTTCATCGAGGGCTGGTTCGTCGACCCGTCGTTCCGAAGGCGCGGCATCGGAGCGGCACTGATTCGAGCGGCCGAAAGCTGGGCGTCTAGTCAGGGCTGCGTCGAAATGGCTTCGGATACCTGGATCGATCACAACGAATCCGAGTTGGCCCACCTTGCCCTCGGCTTTGAAATCGTAGACCGCTGCATACACTTCCGGAAACGGTTGTGACGCGGGTGAACTTTGCTATGCGCCACTTAATGCCGATCCTGACACCGCGGCTGGTCTTACGCCCACCTACCCTTGACGACTTAGATGCGATTCAGGCGGCCAAGGAGGAGTGCGTGGGACGAGTTACAGCGCTGGATGGCCTGGGCATTCGACGAGCAACGGTCGCGCGAAGCTATGGAACAGTCTATTCGGCGCGTGATGAACTATCAGAGTCAGGATGGAATTGCATTAGCTGGATTCGATAGGTTGAACGGGGATTTTGTTGTAAGAACCGCATTGGATCTCACTGATCAGCCTGGCATATTTGAGACGGGTTTTTGGGTGGCGCCTAAGTACGGCGGACAGGGTTTCGCGACCGAGGCTGCGCACGCCGCGATTCGTTACGCGTTCGGACACCTTGGCGCGAAGGCGATCAGCATTGGTTACTTCGAAGGTAACGAGGCTAGCAAGCGAATCGTGGAAAAACTAGGATTCGAGAAAGTCGGCGTGGCCCATCGAAAGGCGACACGATGTCTCGATGGTAGGAAGCTCGACCGTCATGAATATATCTTGAAAAGTCCCGATGCATTGCCAGAAGCTCGACGTTTCATGGGGTTGAAGGTAGCGGGTCACATCCACCACACAGAAACGGTTTCCCTCCGGATCCACCAAGATAATAGGTTGTAGAACCACGAAATCATCTTCCGGCTCGTCGCGTGGGGTGTAGTCCAGAGCCGCCGCCCAAAACTGCATTTGACGATGTAAGTCGTCGACGCGAAGTACCGATAAATCCAACTCTCAGCATAGACAACGCTGATCAGGACCCTCTTACCATTGCTGACTAAGTCGAAAAACGTGCCCATCGGGGTGGCGGACATGCATCTCCCGCACACCCCACGGCATGTTAGTCGGCGGCCATGCGACTTCAAGCTCCTGTGCGAGGCAGTGCTGGTACGCGGCATCTACGTCATCGATCCAGATGGACATCCACGCCCCTTTGTCGCCGCTAGTGTCGCCGTCCGGCCCGAACGTCATCTTGACGTTGCTTTTGCCGCGCCCGCCTTGGCAGTTCTCGCATAAGAAGATCTCGCACGCGCCGGAGCAGACACCGCCGAAGGTAGGCGGATCGCCCCAGTCCCACCCCTTTTTCCAGCCGAGCTTTTCGAACCAGGCAAAGCTCTCTTGAATGTTGGAGACATTCAGGATCGGAACTAAGCGATGGGCAAGCATGGTCTAGCGGTGCGCGCAACCGGGCCAGCAGCAGGGGCGCCGTTTTCCCTCGCGAAGACTGGAACAGCCCCACTCGATGCGGCGGCTTCTGGTTTCTGCTTTCTTGGCTGACTCAATCCAACAGATCCACTCGTTTCGTGCGAGCGGCGTAATATCTTCCCAGGTCGTTAACGCTAGCGGGTCGGTTCTAAGTGCCTTTCTTAGATCCGCGGGTAGATCGTGTACCACGCCGGTAGAAATCGTCGGGTTAGCCATTGCGTGCTGATGGCCTCGAACGCTTCACAGATGTCTCACGCCTCCGCGACAAAATAGAAACACCAGGCCCCTCCTAGACATCTTATATAAGGGCCCGATGGAGACGCGCGATAAGCTGAAAATCCTCGCTGATGCAGCGAAGTACGACGCAAGCTGCGCAAGTTCCGGCTCCTATCGCAAGCGCGCCGAAGCCGGACTCGGCAACACCGAGGGTATGGGCATCTGCCATAGCTACACGCCCGACGGCCGCTGCGTTTCGCTGCTCAAAATCCTGCTCACGAACTACTGTATTTACGATTGCAGTTACTGCGTCAACCGGATCTCCAGCGACACGCGCCGGGCACGATTCACGCCCGACGAGGTCGCGCTCCTCACGATGGAGTTCTACAAGCGCAATTACATCGAAGGCTTGTTTCTTAGTTCCGGGGTGATTCAGGACGCAGACTACACGATGGATCAGCTGATTCAAGTGGCGCGTACACTGCGCGAGCAGCATCTATTCGGCGGTTATATCCACTTGAAGGCTGTTCCCGGAGCTTCGTCTGACGCACTGCAACTTGCCGGTAAGTACGCGGATCGCCTGAGCGCCAATATCGAACTGGCCCGCGAGAACGATCTGATTCAACTCGCGCCCGCGAAGTCGCACACTGAGATCGAGCAATCGATGCAGCAGATTCGCTATAAGTTGCTCGAGGCGAAGGACAGTAAGAAACACTTCGCGCCCGCGGGGCAAACGACGCAGATGATCGTGGGGGCGACTCCGGCGACCGACGCTGAGATGCTGTCGAAAGCTTCCTCACTCTACGACACGCACAAGCTGCGGCGCGTCTACTATTCGGCCTTCAGCCCGATCCCGCACGGCGACCCGACCTTGCCGGCGCAGCGTCCGCCGTTGATTCGCGAACATCGTCTGTATCAAGCCGATTGGCTGATGCGCTTCTACGGGTTTGATCAGAGCGAGATCACCACTGCGGCGGAGCCCAATCTCTCACTCCAGCAGGACCCGAAGCTTTCCTGGGCCTTGCGCAATCGCGACTTCTTCCCGGTCGACGTGAATGCGGCGTCGCGAGCTGCGCTGCTTCGTGTACCTGGTTTGGGAGTTCGCAATGTCGATCGCATCCTCCGAATTCGCCGTTATCACCGGCTCGATTTTGAAGATTTAAAGCGCCTGCGGGTCTCGCTCACCAAAACCCAGCCGTTCGTCACTGCGGCCGGTGGTGTGAGTCAGGCCGTTCGGCTACTTGATACACAGCGCCTCCCTGAGCAAGTTACTCCACCCCAGCAGCTCAATCTTTTCGAATCTGCCGTGACCGCGCGAACGGGCGAACTCTAATGCGCGAAGTTGTTTTCGAGCCCGACTTCGTGCATTGGCGGGACCATGCCCGCCGGCTTCTCGCTAACGACGCTACACCCGAGAACATCCTCTGGTCCGAATCGCAGGGCAGCCAGACGTCCCTCTTCAGTGAACCAGTCGAGCAACCCGTGCCATCTGCTAAATCGCCGCGCGTTCCCAAAGCGTTTCTCGATCTTGCGGAACTGGCCGCGTGCCACTCCGACCTGGACCGGTGGCCGCTGCTTTATCGCGTCCTCTACCGCATCACGCACGGCGAGCCGAAACTCCTCGCAATCGATAGTGATCCGGATATTCTGCGCCTGAAGCACATGCATCACGCCGTCGGCCGCGACATGCACAAGATGCGCGCGTTCGTCCGATTCCGCAAAGTCACCGATGCCGAGGGCGATCGGTACATCGCGTGGCACCGCCCCGATCACCACATCGTGGAGGCAAATGCCCCGTTCTTCGTGCGGCGATTTGGCGCGATGCGGTTTGCCATCCTGACGCCGGATAAGAGCGCCTTCTGGGACCTAACGGATCTGACCTTTGGCCCCGGCGTCGCTCGCAATGAAGCCCCGCAAGACGACGCGCTCGAACAACTCTGGCTCGATTATTACGCCTCGATTTTCAACCCGGCTCGCGTCAAGATCAGTGCGATGAAAGCGGAGATGCCGGTGCGTCACTGGTCCACAATGCCCGAGACGGCACTGATCCCGAGCCTTCTCGCGCAAGCCGATTCCCGAGTTACTCAAATGGCCAAACAACAACCTGATTCAGCCGCTCGCTTTGTTCCGACTTCACACTCGCTCAATGTTCTGGCGGAAGCCGCGCGCGGTTGCCAAGGCTGCGACCTCTATAGGCACGCGACGCAAACCGTCTTCGGCGAAGGACCCGGGCACGCTCGCGTCATCATGGTCGGCGAACAGCCGGGCGATTCCGAAGACCTCGCGGGAAAGCCTTTCATCGGTCCCGCGGGACGCCTGCTCGATCAGGCTCTCGAAGAAGCCGGCGTCGATCGCAAGCAGGTCTACGTCACGAACGCGGTGAAGCACTTCAAGTTCGTCGAGCGCGGCAAACGCCGTATCCACCAGAAGCCGACCGGCATCGAGATCTCGGCATGCCGTCCATGGCTCGAAGCGGAGATCGGCGCGCTACACCCCGAACTGCTCGTCTGTCTGGGAGGAACCGCCGCGCAATCCGTGATGGGACGCGCGGTGAAGGTGCTGACCGAACGCGGCAAACTCGTGGCGCATCACTGGGCTCGTCAGGCACTGATCACGATCCACCCATCGGCGATTCTGCGTGCGCCCGATGAGCAGCTACGCGCGTCTCAATACCAAAGCCTGGTCGACGATCTGCGTCTGATTCCGCACGCCTTGGGCGCTGAATCGCGCTCTGGGGCGATACACTAAAAACGGAAACAACATGCAATTCGGTCTTCTCAAAAGCTTAAAATCCGCATACTCGAATCTGAATCCAGAGAACGTCCGGCAACTCGCCGAGCGTCCGCTCGACATCCAACTGGTTGCCGATTCAGAAGAGTCCTACTCCTATATGGAAGCGTTCTTTATCCCAGGTCGAGTATCGGCGGCGGATCGGGCCACCGGTCTTCACACGCTAACCCGGGCGACGGATCTCAATGTGAGTCCGACAGCCGATCTGGCGATTTATGAGCAAGGCGTGAGTTGCCCGCGCGGCGCTTTCACGTTTTACCTCGACAGTCCCGAGCGCACCGTCGAAGACATTTTGGAAGCGCGCCCGGATCTGGAAGTTGCACTCGCGCGGCAGTTTCTGGCGTTCCGTCATCCCGCAGTGCAGCGCATCGTCAGCCGCGTTGCCCGTGAGAACGCGATGTTCACGCTGATGACGGCGATGCCGAACATCATCCCGACAATTATTGAACTGCCCTGGGCACTCGGCGAGTACGCGACCGATTCCGCGTTCCTCACGGTTAATCAGGTCCGCATGGCGTTCCTGATTGCGGCGTGTAGTGGTCGCGCGATCGGCGTCGCGGAACAGAAGGCCGAAATCCTGTCGATCGTCGGCAGCGCTTTCGGTTGGCGCGCCATCGCCCGCGAACTGGTCGGGAAAATCCCGCTCGGCGGCGGACTGATTCCGAAAGCCGCTATTGCCTGGGCCGGCACTTTCGTCGTCGGACGCGCGGTCGAACAGGTCTATCTGACGGGTGACCGGCTGAAGCGCAATGAGCACCACGAGCTGTACCACCGTGCTCTCGAAAAGGGCCGCGAAGTTGCCACGCAGCTCTGGGAAACGGTGCGCAAGCCGTCCGCCGCATGAACGGGCAGCGCCGCCCGCTTGCTATCCTGAACAGTTACACATCCCCCTGAGGTATTCGTTTTTTGGCATTCGTTGAAGGTTGTAAACACGCGATCGAAGTCTCTATCCCCGTTGATGTCGTCAACGCCGAAACCGACAAAGTAGCGGGAGATTTCCAGAAAAAAGTGCGGCTCCCCGGCTTCCGTCCCGGGAAAGCGCCGCTTGCGATGGTGCGTAAGAACTTCGAGCCGGACATTCGCCAGAAGGTGGTCGAAGTCCTCATCCCGCGCTACCTGGATCAGCAGTTCGAGCAGGATCAGCTGAAGGTCGTCAGTCGTCCGGAGATCATCGACGTTCACTACACACCCGGAGAGCCGCTCACGTTCAAGGCGGAGTTCGAAGTCGCGCCGGAGATCGAACTGGGTGAGTACCGCGGCGTCGAAATCCCCTATCACGAGCCCGTGGTTACCGATGCGGATATCGACAAGCGCATCGAGGAGATGCGTCACTCGAAAGCCACGTTCGCCAATGTCGATCCGCGCGCTCTTACCGATGGCGATTTCGCCGTGCTCTCGCTCGAGAGTATCGCCGGAACCGCGGAGCCGGTGAAGAGCGATGAACTAACTTTGGAAATCGGCGGCTCGGACACGCTGCCTGAGTTCAGCGCGGGTCTTCGCGGACTAAGTCCCGAAGATGAGACGGAGATCGAAGTCACTTATCCGGACGACTACGGTTCGGCCAAGCTTGCAGGCAAGAACGTTACTTTCCGCATCACGGTCAAGGGTGTTCGTAAGAAAGAAGTTCCTGAACTAAACGACGAATTCGCTCAGGATATGGGTGATTTCCGCGGCGTCGAAGAACTTCGCGAGAACGTCCGCAAGCTTATTTATGGGCAGCGAGAACTTACCGCGCAGCAAGTCGCCAAGAACGCTTTGGTCGAAAAACTTGTCGACATGCACGAGTTTCCGGTGCCTCAAGCCTATGTCGATCGCCAGATTGAGGCCCGGGTCCGGGACCGCTTGCATTCCCTCGCTTCCGAAGGCGTCGATGTTAGTAAGTGGACGCCGGATTGGGATAAGATGCGCGAAGTTCACGGCGAAGCGGCCATTCGCGAGGTCAAGGCTAGCTTGCTGCTCGGTAAGATCTCCGAACGCGAGGACCTGCGCGTTACTAATGAAGAAGTCGACCGGCAAGTAGAGCAACTCGCTCGCCGGGAGCGGGAGCCTGTGGCGCGTGTACGTAAGCGCCTGGAAGACAACAACGGAATGAACGCGATCGCGAATCGCATCCTGACCGAGAAGACGCTGAACCTGCTCTTCGAACAAGCGCGCAAGATCGCCGCTCCGCCGCTCGACGATGCAACGCTCGAAGCTGCCGCGGAATTAGAGGCTGCGCCGGACCGCGAGATTTCGCCGGAAGTCGAGACCAGCGACGCCGAGAGTTCGGTCGAAACGCAAGTGACCGAGTAGCGCCCAAAAGCGGCACCCACTACACTGGAATCGGTGGCCCGATCGCTTACCGCCGCGGCGCTTCTTTTTTCTGTCAGCGTGTGGCTGTGCGCCGCCACCGGTCCCGCGCCGTTCCGCTCGTATCCTGGCTGGGAATACTACGACTTCCCGCTTCCGACCGATTGGAAGCAGCCTAGCGAATGGACGTTCGCGCGCCTCATGTACCCGTCGGTTCGCTTCAGCGACCGTCCCTACACCGACTGGCTGAAGGGCGAAGCAAACTGGACGATGGATTATCCGCGCTCCGACCGTCACCTCTCGGGCGCCATTCGCCGGCTCACCCGCATTAGCGCGCGCAGCGTCGAGCAGCCCGTGAACCTCGATGACGACGGCGACGTTTTCGACTGGCCTTGGCTCTACGGCGTCGAAGTCGGCCACTGGGATCTGACCGACGCTCAGGCCGCGAAGATGCGCGAATATCTGCTGCGCGGCGGCTTCTTCATGTGCGACGATTTCCACGGCACGGCGGAGTGGGAAGTCTTCACCGACGGCATGAAGAAGGTGTTTCCCGATCGGCCGATCGTGGAGATCGAGAACAAGGACGCGATTTTTCATACGGTGTACGATCTGGACGATCGCTACCAGGTTCCCGGCGAGCAGTTCGTCAAGTCGCGCAGGACGTTCGAACACAATGGCACGGTCCCGCACTGGCGCGGTATCTACGACGACAAGGGCCGCGTGATGGTGGCGATGTGCTTCAACATGGACTTAGGCGATTCGTGGGAACATGCGGATAATCCGGAGTATCCAGCGCAGTTTTCTGAGTTAGGGATTCGGATTGGCGTGGACTACGTGATTTATGCGATGACGCATTAAGTCACCAGAGCCTGTTTTCTCGGCGCTAAGATAATGAAGTAGGAGTAGATCATTGACCATTACTTTGAGACCGGAACACGAGCGCATCATCGAAGCGCAGCTCGCAAGCGGGAAATTCCGATCCGTCGATGAAGTGTTGGAATACTATTTGACTCCAGTCAGTGCCGACGTTCCGGACGAAATGATTCCCGAGGAAAAACGCAAGGAAAGAGCTTATGCTGCCGCCGAGCGGATACGCGAGTTGCGCAAGAACGTCACCCTTGACCGCCCAAAGGGGATGTCGCTCCGGGAGTACGCGCATATCGGGCATAAGTATTGACGAAGGGATTCGTCCTTGACGTATCGGCCTGCATGCCTTGGTGTTGCGATGACGAAGCTACCACTGCCTCCGAACAGTTATTGCGCCGTGCCGGAGCCCGCGAGGCGATTCACGTTCCCATCCATTTGGCCTTGGGAATTGCTGAACTCGGTGGCCACTGCCGTTCGACGGAGGCGGATAACCGCAGATCGAGCAAGCGATTTTCTTCATCAGTTCGCCGCTTTCGATCTCCGGATCGCTGGCGCTCCCGTGACGACTGATTTTGCCGATATCCTTTTGCTCGCGTCCCGCCATGGACTGACCTCTTACGACACGGCATATCTTGATTTGGCCAAGCGACTTAAGCTTCCACTCGCGACCCTCGATGAAGACCTCAGAAGAGCAGCCGCCGTCGAAGGCTTAACTGTTCTATGACTGGATACGCAGGCGTGTTTGATTGCATTGTTCCGGGACGGCCCTCTAGATCACTCCGCTTTCTTGAAGCACCCCCAGTGAAAGCCTCCACGTTCGTCGTCTAGGTACAGATATAGCCCTTTGTCTATTCGCGTTACCGTACCAGTGTCTCCGGGCTGCAATCTCAGCCTTTCGAAAGACGACGACGCCCAGCCGGCAGTATGGTCATTGGGAGCGAACGTTACGCGCTCTCCGATGTGCAACGGATTCATATCTGAGTGTTAGTCATAGGCTTCTGACGTGCGATAGGTGTCGCAGGACCGCCCGGCCGCAATTTTGGCTGGCTACAAATACTTCTCGATCAAGGCAGTCAGCTTCTGATGCGCATCACCATCAAACACCGCATCCTCACCCGAGAACTGCGCCCGTAATAATCCCTCGCCGATCCACTAACACGCATTGCGGCATCATCACTAACTTCGTCGGGTCTGGTCGCAGGACGGGAAACGCGTCGGGTCCGTCACTCCATCCCACGGGAAAATTGGTCTTGAATTTGGTTGCGAAATCGGTCACATGCTCTTTGGCATCGTCATCGACAGCAGCCTCCAAGACCTGAAGTCCGCGCGCGCCTAGTTCGGTTTGCAATGTCTCGAAAATCCCGGTGACCGCCTGACAATGGGAGCAGCCGGTCTTGATGAACGCCAGCACAACCACCTTGCCGCGATATTTCTGCAAGCTGGTCTTAGTTCCATCGACCATGTTCATGGCGAACGCGGGAGCCGGCCGCGGTACCGGAGCTGCGAACACGGTAGCGCCAACAGCGATCAAACAAGTAAGAGTTCTGCGAAAGTGCATTCCTGCAATGAGGATAGCGCCCACTTACTCGGGTTCCGGCATGTTCTCGATCGACGTCACGCGTTTCCCCTCGCGCTTCACGCGGAAGTAGCTCACCGGATCGTGTCCAAAGCAGCCGTGGCCGGAGAACGCGTCATCGCTCGCCTGATCGATCACTGCGCCTTTCATCTTGCCCATGATCACCCGGCGGTACATCGAAAGAAACCGCCCCGCGGCACGGTCGCTGGACCACTCGGACGCGTACTCCAGCAACTTATGATCGTCATGCTTCGCGGCGAAGATCGCAAATCCCCCGCCCCGCCACTCGGCGCTCATCTTGTCCGCTTCTTTTCGCGACGTGTATTGCTCCAGCAAAACCCGGTGATCCAGTTCTCCGAGCGTTGACCCGAACACGACCTTCATATGCTTCGGCGGATCAGGCAGGTCTACATCAACCGGCTTCAAGTGGGAGAAGTAGAGATCCGGATGAAGGATTTGCTGCGTCGAAATCGGCGCGTCTGTAAACACGTGGCGGAAGCCCTCACGTCCGTAGCGGCGCACCACCGCGGCTTGAAACGACATGCCCCAGGTGTAAGGGAAGATGAGCGTCACGCGAAAGTAGAGAGGCGCTTTGTCGAAGACTGGATATTCGCCGGTGGGATCAGCGGTGGAGTCGAAGTCGCTCGAATCGGGAACGATGTCGAGCGGCTGTTCGCCCTTCTCAGCGGCGGCGTACGCGAGTGTCAAATATTGCGCCTGCCCTTCGACAACCGCTTCGCGCGCAGCCGACTGTTCGCCATCGTCTTCCACCTTCTTCTCGTACTTGCCGAGGTTCACATTCTGATCCGCCAGCGCGTGAGCGAGTTCGTGCACCACGGTTTCATCGCGCATCCCGCCCGGCGTCCAATCTGCCAGAAACAGCTTCTTCTTCTGGTAGTCATAGAACGCCGCGGCCTGTTCGGTCAGCAGGTCGACCGTCATCTTCCGCAGATCGAAACCTTCCGGCACCAGACCTAACAGCCGCAGCGCGGATTCCTCGGCTAGAATCTCCTTAGTCTTGATGGTCTTTTTTGCGCGGCTTTCCAGGTAGCTCGAGACTTCGGCACGACTGATGGACTGGAATCGTAACTGGTGCTTTACAGGCATTCCCGTGATCTCGGACAGCTTTCGAAACACGCCGTCGATTTCAGCCGCGGCTGGGAGAGCCTCCGTCGCATAGACTGCGAACCCGGAGAGCGCAACCGTCGCGCAGCCGCACGCTAAGATGGTAAGGAATCTAAGTTTGGGAGACAAAGTGGCAACCGACCAAAGCAAGCTCTATAAGGCAGAAAATCTGGGCAGCGGCACCTTCATCATTACGAAGCCGAAGCGCAAGAAGACAAAGTTACGGCAGACCGAGTTGAAGAATCCCCGCCGCGGCTCACGCAAATAAACGCGATCGCGACCAGCCGATCCTATTTTCCCCTGCGATTGGGATTGATCGCGAAAAGGCACGCTTCGAGCAGCGCTTTTTGAAGGACGGCCGCTGAAGCCAGCGATCCGCAGAGTGTGAGCCCGATCAGTAAGGTTTGCATTTGCCGTCTCCCGCCGATTCTTACGCACGCCGTATGCCACATCAGATGCGGTACCCGCGGCATAGTTTCGACTGAAATCAGGTAGCAGGTAAAAGCGAAATGGCAATTCTCCTGCTATTGCAATCGCGGAGGATTTGCCAAATGAAATACTTATTCGCGTGGATGCTTGGAGTACCCGGCGGTCTAATTCTGCTGTGGTTCCTTTTTAGCCACATGCACTAAGTTCGCCGCGCCTAATCGGGTAGCACGAAGGTAGTCGGAATCGGCTCGTCGGACTGATCGTCAGACGGTACCAGCATGTGGAAATAGTAGGTGGTCAGCGCGACCATCACGAGCAACAGAAACAAAACCAGCCCCCATCGTAGTAAGGCGACTGATGGAAATGCGTCGTTTCGAACCGTCGCGGCGGTGATCTTCACCACGGCATATGAGAATGCCGCCGCGAAGGTGAGCTTTAGCCACCATGGCATCACGTCTAGCGGATCCTGACCGCCAATCTGGCTCCAACACTCGAAAAATGCGATGAACGCCAGCAACGCTTCAATTGCGTAAGCGATTCGTAGCGGGCGAAATTCTCTCTGCGGTTCGGGTGGTTTCTCGGGCGACACTATTCTCCCAGCGCCCCTTCATCTTACATTCACGCTCTAAATCGGGGAACCTACGCCCGGAAACTTGCGTATCTCCTGTATTCTGGAGTACACGTGCCTAGTCGTGGATTCAAGCGGTTCACCTATGATGTTTCCAGTGCGCTCGGGCTCGCCGTCGATTCGATCCGAGCCCACAAACTACGCAGTTTCCTCACGCTTCTCGGCGTTATCATCGGCGTCGCGAGCGTAATTTTTGTCGGCTCCGCCATCGAAGGCCTCAGCATCTACGCGGAACAAAGCACCGCGAAGGCGTTCGGCAGCGAATCGTTCTTCATCGGCCAAGTAATCACCGGCGGAAGCAGCTGGAAGGACTACGTAGCAAAGCTCAAGCGCAATCACCAGATGCGCATGGACGACTACAATTACCTCCGCACCACGGACGCCGACTATACCGTTTTCAGCCCCTACAGGCAGAAGTCGGTCGACGTTAAACGCGAAGGTTTCATCAGCGAGCAAACATCGGTCATCGGCGTTTCAGCCGCGATGTCGGCGATTCGCGACATCGGGGTGTCGGATGGGCGTTTCTTCAATGAGCAGGAAGAGCGGAACCGTGCGTACGTCGCGGTGATTGGGGACGAGACACGGAGCCATCTGTTCCCCGACGGCGACTCACCGATCGACAAAACGGTGAAGATCAACGGGATTGATTTCACGGTTATCGGAGTACAGGAGAAGCTGGGGTCGGCATTCGGCCGCAGTCAGGATAACTCCGTGTATATTCCGGTGACGGCTTACAACCGGATGTACGGCGCTCCTACGACGGATATGCCGATCTTTGGCCGCGCGCGTCCCGAAAGCGGTCTCTCGATGGATCAGGCGCTCGATTACGCGCGAGTCGCTCTGCGCACGCGTTTCCACCAGCGTCCCGCTGAGAAAGACAAATTCGACGTTCTCACCCCGGACGCGATCCGCGGCTTCATCGACCAGATTCTTTCGCTCGTCGCAGCGGTTGTAATTCCCGTAACCTGCATTTCGCTGGTCGTGGGCGGCATCGTCATCATGAACATCATGCTGGTCAGCGTCACGGAGCGGACGCGCGAAATCGGGATCCGCAAATCGCTCGGCGCGCGCCGTTCCGACATCCTGCTTCAGGTCTTGATCGAAGCGGTTCTCATGGCATCGATTGGGGGCGCGATGGGTGTCGGCATTGGCGCGCTGGTCACCGCGGCCGCCGGCGCCATGTTCAGCCTCAAGCTACACATCACCATTCCGTACGTCATTCTTTCCGTGGTCGTTTCGAGCCTGGTGGGCATCCTCTCCGGATGGTATCCGGCATCGCGCGCCGCCAAGTTGGATCCGATCACAGCCTTGAGGTCCGAATAGAACATGGCAATCAATATCAGTCTGGGCCAGAATTTCCGAATGGCGCTCGATGCGGTTTGGACGCACCGCTTCCGGTCGCTGCTCACCATCCTCGGAATCGTCATCGGGATCACCACGGTCGTGACGGTCGCGTCGCTGCTGACCGGACTGCGCCAAGGCATCGTCGTGTTCTTCGATTCCCTGGGCCCGGACAATGTCTTCATTTTCAAGACGAGCGGGAATCCGCAGTTTGACGGTCCGAATCCGAAAGAGCGCCGCCGCAAAGCAATCGATCCCGCGTATGCCGAGAGCATTCGCCGCATCGTGACTGCGGTTCAGGACGTCGGAGTACAGATCTACATTCCTAATATTCAGGATGGTAAGGCGCTGACGGCGCACGTGCCCGGCACGGAAACCGATGACGTCTCACTGGTCGGCCAAACGGCGAATTTGGACGACCTGGCCCCGCACGATTTCCGTGATGGCCGTTTCTTTACCAGTGACGAGAACGCGCGCGGCGCGAAGGTCGCGGTGCTTGGCAACGACGTCGCGAATGCGCTCTTTCCGGACGGCAAAGCCGTCGGTAAACCATTCATGCTGGATGGCGCGGAATACACGATCGTCGGCGTGTTCGCCAAAGCGAAAGGCGGATTCTTCGGCCAGAACGGTGAAGACACACAGATCACCATTCCTTTGAGCACCGCGCATTTCCGTTATCCCGGCGTCGATCGTTACATGATCATTGCGAAGGCCAAACCCGGACAGCGCAAAGAAGCTTACGACGAAGTGGAAGCGTTGCTGCGTCGCCTGCGGCACACGCCCAAGGGGGAAGAGGATGATTTCTCGCTCTCGACGCCCGACCAGATCATCTCGCAATTCGACAGCATTACCGGGATCATCGGCCTGGTGGCGATCGCGATCTCGGGACTCGGTCTGCTGGTCGGCGGCATCGGCGTGATGAACATCATGCTGGTGAGCGTAACGGAGCGAACGCGCGAGATCGGCGTGCGCAAGGCGATCGGCGCACGGCGTTTTGACATCATCTGGCAATTTCTGGCGGAGGCGATCGCGCTCACCGGCGTGGGAGGCCTGCTCGGGATCATCATCTCCGTGCTGGTGACGTTGCTGGTCAGCGTGCTGGTTCCCTCGCTACCTTCGACGGTCCCGAGTTGGGCGATTATCACAGGGTTCACTGTTTCCGTTGCAATTGGGCTCTTCTTCGGAACGTGGCCGGCGGTGAAGGCGGCGCAGTTGGATCCTGTCGAAGCGCTGCGCTACGAATAGGATCTCGCTATCCACTCCAGAGTCACGCCGCTTGGCGCGATCTGCTTTGCAATCGCAGGCTTCACCTGCTGGGTTCTCTGCGATGCCGCGATCAAACTCGCCGGTCAATCCAGGATTCCCAACTACGAAATCGTTGCCTTTCTAGGGATCTTCAGCGCAGGGTTTGTTTCGGCGTACGCCGCGTTACGAGGCGAGATCAGCCGAGTGTGGCCGCAACGGCCCAAACGGCTGGTCGTCCGCGCGGCGCTCGACGTCGGGAACAACCTGTGCGTGGTGATTGCGTTACGCCATCTGCCGCTGACGCTCTTTTACATCCTCGTTTTCACGTCTCCGATGCTGGTCGTCCTTCTCGGCAGAGTCTTCCTCCATGAGCGACTGGATTGGCGGAAAGCAGCCGCCATTCTGGCTGGGTTCCTCGGTGTCGTGGTTGCGGTCAACCCTTTGCAGTCGAGCGGTGGTGGCGACTGGATAGGGTATGCTGCGTGCGCCATATGCGTCGCCTGTTTCTCGACTGCGATTGTCTGGTCGCGAATCATCTCCCAGACGGAACGGGTGGAAAGCGTGACGTTCTTTTCGGCGCTCGCGACGGCAAGCGCGGGACTCATCGGGATGCTCGCGTACGCAGTTCGGCTGGATGCCCGGATGATGGCAATCCTGCTCGCGATGGGTCTGCTGTGTGCGCTGGGGAATATCTTCGTCTATAACGCCGTGAAACACGCCGCGGCGGCTACGGTCTCGCAGTATCACTACACGCAGCTCGTTTCCGGCGCCGCTGTAGCCTACCTGGTGTTCCATGAGAAACCGACGCGCGCGATGTTAGCCGGGGCGGTGCTAATTGTAGCGGCCGGCTTGTACATCGCGGTGCGTGCGGCTCATGCCGGCGGGGATCGGCCTCAGGCGATTACTTCTTAAGTTCCTCGATCAAGGCGGGCACAACCTGAAAGAGATCGCCGACAATGCCGTAGTCGGCGATTTCGAAGATTGGTGCTTCGGGATCTTTGTTGATCGCGACGACGATCTTCGAACCTTTCATGCCGACCAGATGCTGGATCGCGCCGGAGATGCCGACGGCCAAGTACATCTTAGGCGCGACGGTTTGTCCGGAACTGCCGACCTGGCGCTCCATCGGGAGCCAGCCGTTGTCGCAGATGGGGCGTGACGCAGCAATCTCGGCGTGCAGCGCCTTGGCGAGCTGCTCGATCATCGGTAAGTTCTCCGGGTCCTTGATGCCGCGTCCGACGGAGACGATGATGTCGGCGGCGCCGAGGTCGACGGCGCGCGTGGATTCGCGGAAGAGTTCGAGCGGCTTCGAGCGGACTTGCGAAGCATCGATTGAAGGCGTGAACTTCTCAATGGGAGCGCTGCCGGCTTCGCGCGTGTCGGCACGGAAAGAGCCGGCTTGTAGAGACGCGAAGAAGGGCGGCTCACCGGTACAGTGAACGTCCGCGTTGACTTTGCCTTGGAAGAGCTGGCGGACGAAGATAGTGGTGTTACCTTCGCGCTTATGGGCGACCACATCGCTGACCAGGACGCGATCCATCGCGGTGGCGAGTTTCGGGGCGTAGTCGCGAACCTGATAGGTGTGCGGGAACAGAACCAGCGTTGCGCCAAGCTTCTCGACTAACTGGCGAACCGCGAGGGCGGCGGCGTCTGGAGTATAGTCGGCGAGTAGATCATGCTCGATTACGTGTACTTTCTCGATCTTCGACGAGGCGAGTTCGGCAGCGGCTTGCTCCGCGCCCTTTCCGAATAACGCCGCGTGGACTGGAAGCGAAAGCTCGGCGCCGAACTGCTGGGCGGCCGCCAACGTCTCAAGCGACATTTTGTTTAGCGTGCCGTCGCGCTGTTCACCTACTACAAGGATGCTCATATGACGCGCGCCTCGAATCTCAACTTCTCCACTAACTTCGCCGCAGCTTCCTTGGGATTCCCTTCGAATAACTGCGATTGCTTGTTGCGTTCCGGGAAATAGATGCGCTCCAGCGCGGCCTTGGGTTGAGTAAGTCCGCCCAAGTCCGACGCCGAGATACGCTTGAGCTCTTTGGTTTTAGCTTTCTTGATGCCCATCAGAGTCGCGTAACGAAGCTTGTTACTTCCGGACTGCATGGTAAGCAGAGCGGGCAACGGCATCTCGACATTCTGGAACCAGCCGTCTTCCAGCTCACGTTTCACCGTCATGGTCTTACCGTTAACTTCGATGTGCATGATGATGGTGGCGTGCGGGACGCCGAGCAACTCGGCCAGGATCACGCCGGTTTGTCCCATGCCGAGATCGTCCGACTGTAGACCGGTGAGTACTAAGTCCGGAGCCTCCTGCTTCAGCGCCGCAGCCATAAGCCGGGCGGGAACCAGCGGATCAGCCCCACCAAGGTTGTCCTCTTCGATGTGAAGCGCACGGTCAGCGCCCTTTGCGAGAGCCTCGCGGATGGTTTGCGCGGCGCGCGCGGGACCGGCGCAAAGCACGACGACTTCACCGCCGTATTGTTCCTTCAATTGCAGGCCGGCCTCTAGCGCATAGGCGTCCGGCTCATTGATTTCGTAACTAAGGTCCGCATCCTGAATCCACTTACCCGATGAATCGACTCGGAGCAGTGAATCGCGCGCGGGAACCTGTTTGATCGCGACTACAATTTTCATTTTCTTGGTTCAATCCTTAGCCACAGATAAAGGCAACTGGCTTAGTCTCATCTGTGGCTGATAAGCTTTGCTGTCAACTCTCCGGCTGATAGCGCTTGAAGATCAGCGCACCATTCGTGCCGCCAAACCCAAACGAATTCGAAAGCGCATAGTCGATCCGCAAGGGCCGCGCCTCATTCGGCACGTAGTCTAGGTCGCATCCCAGTCCGGGGCTCACTAAGTTGCGGGTGGGCGGAGCAATCTGATCGCGAATCGCAAGGACACAAAGCCCGGCTTCTAATCCTCCGGCGCCGCCAAGTAAGTGCCCGGTCATAGACTTAGTGGAACTTACCGGTAGCTTGCTCGCGTACTCGCCGAAAGTACCGTGGATCGCTTCCGTTTCCAGCCGATCGCCTAACTCAGTCGACGTCCCGTGGGCGTTCACGTAATCGATCTGGTCCGGTCGCAGTTTCGCATCCTTCAGCGCGTTATTCATCACGCGCGTCGCACCTTCACCATGTTCAGCGGGCGACGTGACATGATATGCATCGCTGCTCATTCCGTACCCGACGATTTCAGCGATGATGCGCGCGCCTCGCTGTTGGGCGAATTCGAGCGCTTCCAGAACCAGGATGCCGGCGCCTTCTCCCACGATGAATCCATCGCGCTCGCTATCGAACGGACGGCTGGCGTGATCCGGATCGTCATTGCGCGTCGAGAGCGCGCGCATGGCCGCGAAACCGCCGATGCCGAGAGGCGAGATGCAGGCTTCCGCGCCGCCGCAAATCATCGCGTCCGCGTCGCCGCGCTGGATGATCTTAAACGAATCGCCAATAGAATGCGCGCTGGTGGTACACGCCGTGGCCGTCGCGGAGTTCGGCCCTTTCGCTCCGGTGCGAATGGAGACGTGGCCCGACGCGAGATTCACGATGGTCGCCGGAATGAAGAAAGGCGAGATGCGGCGCGGTCCATGTTCGAGCAACTGGCGGTATTCACGCTCAATGACTTCGAATCCGCCAATGCCGCTGCCGATATAAACCCCGACCATCTCCGCGACGTCGGGAGTGACTTTCAGCCCCGAATCGGCCAGAGCGAAGTCACTGGCGGCGATGCCCAGATGGATGAACCGCCCCATCTTTTTGACTTCTTTCTTCTCGATGAAGTTGAAAGGATCGAAATTCTTGACCTCGCCGGCGATGCGGCACGAGAAAGCCGTCGCATCGAACTGCGTGATTGGGCCAATTCCGTTACGGGCGGCGAGAATGCCTTTCCAGGTCTCTTCCGTGCCGATGCCCAGGGGCGAAACCAAGCCAACCCCGGTAACTACAACTCTGCGGGAAATGCGTGCTTCTCCTCTTGTTGCAGGTCCTAAAGGTGATAAGGGTCCTAAAAGTGTGATTACTTCTTTGCGGATTTCGATTCGATGTAGTCCACCGCGTCCTTGACGGTATGGATCTTCTCGGCGTCCTCGTCGGGGATCTCGAGATCGAAAGCCTCCTCGAAGGCCATCACGAGCTCGACGATATCGAGCGAATCCGCGCCTAAATCATCAACGAACGAGGCGTTGCTCTCAACCTGGTTCTCGTCCACTCCAAGCTGCTCTACGATAATCTGCTTTACCTTCGTCTCAACGGGAGAAGCCATTTTTCCTCCTGGGAAAAGCGCGCCGGTGCGCGGTACAAACTCTTGATTCTAGCCATCAGAGCACAACGGCGCAACAATTCAGCCGGGCGCAGGAGATGAAGTAATACTATTTCGCTCGCTGGTTGTTCAAAAAGCGCGTTTGGCTGGGAGGCAGGGATTCGAACCCCGATACGCAGATCCAGAATCTGCAGTCTTACCGTTAGACGACCTCCCAACGGCCATTTCGAATTCTAGCAAAGGGCGAGGACGCGTCTACCAGCGCTATCCGGCAGCGGCGAGTTGGGGAGCATTCTCGCGATCCCCAGCGACCTGATGAATGGCAGCATCTCGTTCCCGCCGGATGCGTGCGGCACGCTCGCCCGAATAGCCGGGAGCGCCGCGTTCGAGCATGCCGTCCAGCGCCTGCAGGCTCTGATCAGCCTTGAGATGCTGGCCGGCTCTGTTGTAGGCGGTAACCAGATCGAGACGAAGGCGGAAGTTGCGCGGATAGGCGGCAGTGAGCTTTTCGAGATAGGCGATTGCCTCAGGCAGCCGGTTCTCGCGCCGGGCAATCTCGGCAGCCAGCATCGCGGCATGGACGCGCGCCTTTTGGCCACACACAGCCACGTGCTGGATTTGGAGCATTCCGCGTTCCTTGTTCCCGGTCATTCCAACGGCGCGCGCGGCAAATCGCGCGAACGGAGGCAGCTTGCCGACGACATACTCGTTAATCGCGGGTACCAGGCTCGCATCACAGTTCGTGGGTTCCAAACGCGCTACCTCATCGAAGTCGTGCCGGCTCTGGCTGGTGTTGCGAAGCGCCGTGAACCAGGCGTGCTTCACCAGCAGCGCGTAGCTGGCGCGCAACGCGGTAATGCCACCCATTCCGAAGATGGCTGATGCGTCTTTAGGGTTAGCGGCCAGACGCTGCTGTTCCAGCCGTTCCGCGGTGTCGAGAGCATTATTGAACTCCGCCTCCTGCTGCGGAGACATCGTGACGCGCTTGCTGCGCACGAGCGAGCTCTGTCCATTGACTAAGTCGGCTTCGGTGATGCCGGAATCGTACATCGCCGTGTAGAAAACACCTTGCGCGACATAAATCCAGGCATCGGCCGATTGCGGATGCAGATCGCGCGCGGCTCGGAAATCGGCTGCGGCTTCTTTGTATTCGAGGTTATAGAAATGGTCGAAAGCCGATGCCGTGAACGAGTCCGGAGGCTGCGCCACGGCGGTTGCAGATAGGGCAGTTACCAGGAATACCGCGTTCACGCAGACCGAGTTCACGCTTGCCGTGGAGCAAGCGTTTGACCAAATTAGCTTTCGTTCAGATGAGTGTTTACTGGTTCTTTAAACAATTAGCCCAACGGACCGCATGAGCGCAATTGCATTACTACGAGTAACTACTCCTTCGCGCATCTTGTAGTCAAACGCAATTCGTCCGTCATGGATCGTGTCTTCGAAATGCACGTTGCGCGCCGACGCGATGTTGTCCGCAATAGCAGCGAGCGCGAGGTCATGCGTCGTGGCTAGCGCCATCGCGCCGCGTTCCGCAAGCCCGTGGAGGATCGCTTCCGCACCAATGCGGCGATCGTGCGAGTTGGTGCCGGCCAGCAGTTCGTCGAGCAGGCAGAGCGATGGCTGAGGCAGGTTCAGGACTTGGCGGATGCGGAGGATCTCGGCGTAGAAGCGGCTGATTCCATCGGCCAGCGAATCGTTCGTTCGAATTGAAGCGCCGAGGTTCAGTACCGGCAAGCTCAGCGAGGCGGCGCGCACGGGAGCGCCCGCCAGCGCGAGAACAGCGTTCGTGCCGACCGTGCGCAGCAGCGTGCTTTTACCGGACATGTTCGAACCGCTGACGATGAGGATTGCGGACTCGCCTGGTCTGGAATCCAATGCGATATCGTTCGGGACACATTCCAGGAGCAATGGATGGCCGAGACCGGTGGCGCGGAAGCCAGCCGGTCCCTCGGTTACCTCAGGCAGCGTGTCTTCGGGGTGTTCGTAATAGGCGCACGCGAGCGAGCTGAGGGCCTCGAAATCCGCAATCGCATTGATCCACCCGGGGACTTCGGCGCCGTGGCGCTGGCGCCAGATCTCGACCGCGAAACTCACCTGCGTGGTCCAGAGGACAAGCGGCCCGAACAAGCGGAGCGCCCAGTTGTCGCGCGATTCCAGCAGCTGCATCAGGCGGTTCAGGCGCGCGATTGCTTGGGATGCTGACCCGCGTCCGCCCGAAGTGATCGCATCGTGAAGAGCCTTGAGACGCGGGGATGCGAACGATTCCGACTCGACACGCGCGAGGGCGTCGCGCAACAGTGCCAACCCGGCGGCGGACTCTTCGCACTCGCCGGCAATCCGGCTGACGATTAAGCGCCAGCGAAAGAAAAGAGCGGCTTCCAGTAAGCCTACGCAGATAAGAGCGATTCGCGGTAGGGCAACGCCTCCGGTGACGAGCGTGACCAGCCACCAAAGCAGCAGGCCGAGCGCGAGAGTCGACAACACGCGAGCAGCAAGGCGCAAGGACTGCGGGATCAGAATCGGAGGGGCAGCAGCCCAGGATCGAAGCGCGTCCGGATGCCCGGCCGATCCGAAGTCCGTTCCGAGCACAGCCATGGACTCGCGCAGATCGAGCATCGGCCGCAGTTCCGTAATCGCGCCGTGACGGGCGGCGATTTCCGACGGAGAGGCCGGGTGCAGCAGCCAGTCGGCGAGGCGCTGCTCGCCCGCCCCGGTCCGGCAAACCGACAGGAACTGGAAGAGCGAATTGCGTCCGAGGACATCCAGATCGAAGGCATAGGGATGCTCGGGGTCGAGGAATCTCTCGCCGGTCTCGCCCTTTTCGTTGCGACGGAGGCGCACGCGGTCGAGAGCGCGCTCGTAGTATTCCGCGCCGCGGCGGGCGAAACGGATGCGACGCTCGAAGCGATCGCCAGCCACGAACAGCGCGACCAGCACCGCGAGCGTGACGAGTCCGGGAATCGCAACGCCGCCGCCGTGAGTAGCGGAGAACCAGGTTACGAGAATGCCCAAAGCAAACACGGCGAGCCGCGCGTTGCCGATCTGGGCCGCGCGCGCCAGTTCGGCGGCCAGCCGTTCGCGCCGGAGAACCAGACGCCGCTCATATTCGTTGACGGGCACAGGCTTTAGCGTAGCGTCTTACTGATGGCTGGAAGCGGGCAAGGTACCTTCTTTAGGAGGAGCTATATCGATGCCAGCAAGAACTGCCGAAGCGGAATGGAAAGGGAGCGTCACTGAAGGCGCGGGAACGATGAAGTTGGGAAGCGGTGCTTTCGAGGGAAAGTACAGCTTCAAGACGCGATTTGAAGATGGAGTGGGGACGAATCCTGAGGAGTTGATTGGGGCCGCGCACGCGGGCTGTTTCTCAATGGCTCTGTCGGCGCAGTTGGGCCGCGCGGGCTTTACGCCTACGCGGATTCACACCACGGCGAAAGTGCATTTGAATAAATCAGAGGGCGGGTTCTCGATCAATCAGATCGATTTGGATACCGAGGCGGAAGTTCCGGGGATTTCGCCTGAGGTTTTCCAGGAACAGGCGGAAGGGGCAAAGAAGGGCTGCCCGGTATCGAAAGCACTGGCCGGGGTGGATATCAAGCTGAACGCGAAGCTGGTGTGAACGCGGCGGGCGTCGAAGCGGGCTGGCGTGAGCGGGTGATCGAGTATATCGAACGCGCTGCCCAGCCGCGCGAGAAGTTCGGCCACCAGGTTCGGTTGTACGCGCTGACGCGGGAGATCGGCCGGGATCTGACGTACGATGACGACGTCGTTTTTGCAGCGGCATGGCTGCACGACATCGGCGTCTTCATCGGACACCGGCCCGAGTCCTTGGCAGCGCTTGCCGCGTGGGACAACGTGGCGTATGCTGCCGAGCGCGCGCCGGACTTGCTGCGTGAGTTTGGATTTTCCGGGGATATCGAGGCTGTGGTGGAGGCGATCCGGACGCATCAGGCGAAGGCTGAGCCGACGAGTATCGAAGCTACGCTGGTGCGCGATGCGGATATCCTGGAGCAGCTCGGCGCGATTGGGGTGCTGCGCGCGGTTTGTAAGATCGGGCGCGACACCCGGTATAAGACGTTCACCAATGTGCGGCCGGTGTTAGTTGAAGCGTTGGAATATCTGCCGGGGAGGCTACGACTTGCCGCGGGCTCGGGAACTGGCGGTTGATCGAGTCAGGATGCTGCGGGCGTTTGTTGAGGCGATGGATTCCGAGGGCGGTGGAGATTTGCTTTAGGGCTGCGACGCGCGGTTAGATGAGATAGCCTGTAAGAGTAGACGCCGCTTACATCCATCGGCAACATGGACATCACCTCCAGTCTTGTGCCCCATGATAGATATGCAGAACTTCAACGGCTTCGGGCTGCACCGAATACACGACAACGTAGGGGAGCGGCGAAAGCGGCAATTCTCGGGTGCCGCCGCGGTGGCCGGGTCTGCCTCGATAGGGCGAAGATTTGAGCCCACGGATGCGTTGGTAAATCGTTCGGACGGTGTGTTCTGCAAATTGAGGGTAATGCTGTAGAAGAAAGATTTTGATGTTCTCTAAATCATCAGCGGCAGGGACAGTCCAGCGTACGCGCATCAGGCCTTGAACATCGCTTCAAGGCGGCCATCCATTTCTTCTTCCTCGATAAATTCGCCGCGCTCGGCTGCCGCTATTCCTCGTTCCACAGCGGCGAGGAAATGCGCTTCTTCATCGAGATATCGGGCAACGACATTCGTCACTAAGCGCTCGGGCGCGGTGCCTGCTTTTGTGGCGATTGCTGCAAGCTGCGCCTGTTGCTCTGGGGTGAAATCGACTTCCATGAATCCAGATTAGGCCAAAACTTTAAACCGGGCAACACGCACCGGGTGGGGCGCAACTTCGCCGCGCCCCAATTGCCGGCTCTTACTGCGTCGCTCTTACGCTACGCGCCTCGGGATATCGTGCTCCGGATTTAGTAAATCCCGCGTTGACGAAATCGACCGTCACATCGACGTGCACCGGAGCACTTGAATACGTCAGCGCGTTCAAGCGGTCGCGCAGCACTTCATCCGCGACGTGGCTGATATGAAAGAAATAGCGCGTCTCCTGCTCCCCTTGGATGATCCCGTGGCCACCCTGGCGCACATAGGAGTCGATCGTCCCGCTTAGCAGTTCATCGGATGCGCCCGGCGCCGGAGGACTCGCCGGAGCGGAAGGCGACGGAACAGCTACCGGCCCGGGCGTTCCTGGAGAAAACTTATCGCGCACCGAGAAGTTTCCGGACAGCTCCCGCTTCCATTGCTGCTCGTCGTATCTGTCGCGGAGTTGCTTCACCCGTGCGGTGAGATCGTAAAACTGGTAGGTGAGGTCTTCGTATATGCGGGCTGCAGCGATCTTTACATTTGCATAACTACGATTGAACTGGAACTCGAGAACGACAGCCAAAACGGCTAACGCGCCGCCGTCATCCAAGTCGATCTTGTCCCACAGTTCCAGGTACAGGGCTTTCGCGGTTACCCGACTGCCATGGTTGGCCCGGAGGAACTCTTCTTGCTTTTCAACCAGATCTAGCTTTGTAGTGATTTGTACGCCAAGCGAATAAAAATTGGGATTGTCTATGTAATTTGTTATCACGAAATCTAATTTATGTTTGTGATCCAGCCTGGGATCGCGCTGGACGCGGCATCCAAAGCCCTCGAGCTTTGTGACGATGCGGTCCTCGGCATCCAGGCCTCGTCGGAACGTAGCCATTCAATACTTCTCCTTTAAAATCTAACGTTTGTGGGTGGTACCCCGTTGCCGCCGGGCTTGGGTTTCGGCGACGTGCGGCTCGTTTCGGGTCGAACATTCGTGCTTTAATGTGTGTTTCTAATCGGACCGGACGGAACTTGCGCGGGATGTCAAAGAGCTTAGCGAACCGGAAACAGCTCGCGAACCGAAATTATCACTTTTATGACATTTTCGTCAATCAGCCTTTGTACCGGGCCTACTGGGATCGATCGGGGGTCGACCGCAGCCTATCATAGAGAGCCAGGGTTGGCGCGCAACCGGTTCGATTTGCTTGACATCCAACTCTTTGAGATCATAGAAAGCAGAGGATAGGTATGGCCGGACGATCCAGTACATCATTCCAGAAGAGGCAGAAGGAACTCGCACGGCAGGAGAAGCAGCGCGACAAAGCCGGCAAGCGCGTGGCCCGGAAGGAAACCAAGGGCAATGCGGGAGAAGGTCCCGAGGTGATGTCGATTGAAGAAGCGGAACTCCTCCGTCAGGGTGTGACTGAGCAGTAACTTGAAAGGCGGGTGCGGAGCTGTGCGCACCTTTTTCATCGAAAATTTCGGGTGCCGCGCTTCGCAAGCCGACGGCGCGGCCCTGAATTCCCACCTAGCAGATTCGGGCCTGGAGCCGGTTGTGGAGCGCTCCCGTGCCGACCTGATCATAATCAATACGTGTACGGTGACCGCCAGCGCGGATTCGGACGCGCGTTCCACGGTGCGGCGGGCTCATCGCGAGAACCCCGATGCACGGATTCTGGTGACCGGATGCTATGCCCAGCGCGCGCCGGAGGAGATCGCCGAACTCCCGGGAGTTGAGTGGGTCGTTGGCAACTCGCACAAGCACACCATCGCGTCACTCGTTACCGGCGTGTCGTATCACGGCGGTATTCACGCAGGCGACATCTTTGCGGACCGATCCGTTTTCTCGCCGTTGCGCGTGGATGCTTTCGCGGATCATGCGCGACCCAATCTCAAAATTCAGGATGGCTGCAACAATCGCTGTTCGTTCTGCGTGATTCCGTTTGTGCGCGGATCCAGCCGCTTCGTTTCGGCGGACGATGTCGTCTCCAGTGTCCGCGGATTGAGTGAGCGCTATCGGGAAGTTGTGCTGACCGGGATTAACCTCGGCCGGTGGGGCCGGGAAGCCGGAAGTTCGATGCGCCTGCCGGATCTGCTTCGCCGGCTGCTGGTGGAAACTGCGATCGAACGCATCCGGTTGAGCAGCGTCGAGCCGATGGACTGGTCGGATGATCTGATTGCGCTGATGGCTGGGGACGGGCGCATCGCACCGCACGTTCATATGCCGCTGCAGTCGGGTTCGGACGCAATCCTGCGTGCGATGCATCGCAAGTACCGGCCGCGGCACTATGCCGATCGCTTGTTACGGGCGCATGAGGCGATGCCGGATGCGGCGATCGGAGCCGACGTGATGACTGGGTTTCCGGGTGAGACGGATGCGCTCTTCGAGGAATCGGTGCAGTTTATCGAGCAGCTTCCCGTTTACTTACCTGCATGTGTTCACTTACTCCGAGCGGCCTGGGACAAAGGCGGTTGGACTAGACGGGTCTGTTCCGGTTTGGGTGAGGCGTGAACGCACGGCGCGTTTGCGGGCTGTAAGTGATCGGAAGAACCGTGAGTTTCGCGAGAGGATGATTGGACGGACACTTTCCGCGGTGACTCTCGAACAGCGCGGGCTGGCACTTACCGAGAACTTCGTGCATGTGGAGATCGGGAATTGGTGCGGTCCGAACCGGATGGTGGAAGTAAAGCCTGTTGCGCTTACGTCGACTGGGATGCGGGAATATTCGGTTCTGCCGATATTGCAGACCGCATCTCCCGTCGCCCGGAAATAAAGCTATAAGCGATAACAGTCACCATCGCCGCTGCCGGTGATAAGTGAACGAGCAAGCGAGTATAAGCTTGTTCGATATGTAGATGGACCTCCCAGTTCGTGAAGTAGAAGATGGCCGTGTACATTGCGAGAGCTGCTAACACTCCCCCGAGAAGTGTTCGCTCTCGAAGGCCTCCTCTCCAAAGGACGACTGGAACAGCGAGGAAGAACACCGGCCAGAACACGCCCCAGTCGGCGCGATTGAACATGAAATGCGCGCACGCTTCTGGGACAACCCACAATCTGCTGTACGCTTGCGCAAAATGCTGGGCGTTATAGGGGCCGAAGCTAGGGTCTTGTAAATCCATCCATAAGATATAAGTCGCTCGTAAACTGCCACAGATAACGACGACTACTACGGCGCCTACATGGCGACGCAACATTGCCACGAACTCTTTGGGCCCTTTCGACGCCCACACGAGACCGATCGACGCACAAGCCACAGCGAACAGGATTGAACCCTCATTCTTGACAAGCAGCACTCCGCCGAGCAACCAAGCCGCAGGTTCCCGAAGTGACCAACGACCACTGCCCCGGACGCGGAAAATTGCGGCAAGAAATCCAGCCAGGAGCGCAGCCTGCGGCATGTCCGCATAACCTCCGATGCTCTGTTCGGTCGCGACTGCCGGGACTAGACCTAAGAGCAGCGACGCAGTTAGGGCCGGGATCATAGGAACGAACGACCGGGCCGCTCCAAATGTGGAAATCAACAGCGAAGCAAAGAAGAAGGGGAAGATTGCTTTCACCGGCTCCCAGACAAACCGACCTTCAGACTTGGCCACCAGCGCTTCAAAAAGCGGCACACTTTGCGGGTAAGCCGTGTCGCGCTCGACACCGTCACAGCAGTTAGGGAATGCCATCAGATCTGGGGTATGCGGCGTGAGAAGACTCTGCGTGAGTTCCCCGCGGTCGAAGATAACCATCGCCTTGGTAGCCCAAATCTGATAACCGTCCCAAAGGTAGGTGAGCCGGTAATTTAGAACAGTGAATTGGACTACCAAAACGGTAAGTAGGGTAACCAGAAGCTTTGGCGCGAACCCTTCTAGGGCGGACGGTCGGGTAGTACTAACAGAACGCGACGATCTTCTGAAGGCGATTACTCGAAGGACCGTTCCTGTGACGCCGATCAGGGTCAAACCCACTGCCGCTACATTTAACGCTTGGCCATGGAGTAGCAAGGATAGGGGGAAGAACGCCGTCGCAGCTGCCGTGAGTCCCACGAGGAAAGACTCGTTCCACTCCTCGAGCGTATGTGCCAGACGTCCGGTGATCATCTGGCCCGCGATGGCCATGCAGTAAGCAATGACAAACGCGCAAGCCAAAGCTATTGCTCGCAACTTAGTCTCTGAACACCGCGAGAGTAGTGGTCGTAGCCTTCGGATACTCAGGTAACGCGGCTTTTTCGACTATTGAAGGCAACGACGAGCCTGCGAGAATCACATATCGAACCTGGTGCCGGCTTCGAAACGTCCGAGCCCAAGCAGAGTCGAGCACTTTCGGATCGGCTACTGGAAGGATCGTATAATCCGGGAAAAGAGCGCGCTTCCATAGCCCAAACTCCCATGCGTCGGGACGATCCATTAGATAGATGACAAAAGATCCCTTCGGGACGAGTCGTCGAAACGAGTCGACTTGCGCGATAAGGCCGGGCGGAACGATCTCGCGAGGCGAGGACTGGAAAACAAGCTTGAATTCATAAATGCTATTCTTCGCGGCGGTGAAAAGACTGCACCCCATCACCACGGTTGCGGCGAACGCAGCGATCAATTTGCGAATAAATGGCACAATAGTAAAAAACAGCCTACCATGCGGGCCCTGTTTCTGAACACTTCACATCACGACGACTGATGGTTGCTAAACCGAACCATACAACTAGCCCGCGCAACTTCGAAACCGGGAGTAAACCCCATCTCTGGCGATATGCGATCCCGATTGCGCTTTTCGTCCTGGCGGAACTGCTGAACGATCTTGTCCTTCATCAGGCGATGCGGTTTCCCTACGAATACTGGCAATTATTAGACAAGAGTTTATTGGAACAACATCTGTGGGAGAGCCTTTTGTTGCTCCATTCCCAACCCCCGATGTTCAACTTGGTTCTGGGGGTTCTGCTTAAGGCCGGAGCGCTGTTGCATGTTCGACCGGAGTTCCTTGCTAGCGTGATGTTCGGTGCGCTCGGGTTAGCAACAGCCCTGTTTTTGTTTCATCTCGCAATGGAATGGACGAGATCTATTGCGTTGGCTAGTCTCGCCTGCTTCTTATATTTCGCCAATCCGTCTTACTATGGAGGATCGAATGCCGGCATAGGCCGCGACACCTTCTTCTACGAGTTCGGCTTGCAGTCGTTGTTGCTACTCGTGTTCGTGAGCGCCTTTTGGTGGATGAGACGTAGCAACCGCTGGGCGGGGCTGACGTTTGTGTGCGCCATAGGCGCGGTGGTGAACACTCGCTCGCTCTTCAGTCCGCTCTTCTGGGGTTCTGTCTTGGTGGGGTTTGTACTTTGGCCTAACTTCAGAAAGCATAGGCGGGACACTGTGCTGTTGTCCTGCCTAGCGTTCGTTTTCTTTACCTTCTGGCCTTTCAAGAACTACATCCTGTTCGGGCAGTTTGTTAGCAGTTCATTGGACGCCGAGAACCTAGTCCGCGCCTATCCGCCTGCGCCAAAGGCTTTGGACGACTTGCTGGTGCGCAGCGAATCTCCGCCTGCTGCAGAACTGCTGGGCGCGTTTCCTAACCTACGATCCTTCAGCCCTGAAGCCCTTGTCGCCGTAACGGCCCCCCGCAAGTCGAACGGCGTAGCCAATGCGAATAATCTCATTGTACTTATCACTCGGCGCGAGACACTGCGACAAGCCATCGAAGCACGGCAGGACATTCCGCTTACACTCGAGCGAATCTCCATCATGTATCTATTCGCGACGCGCCCGATGTACCAGCAACCTTATGACTTGTCGTACTTCGACGGCTACCCTAAGCCGTTTCGGAGCTATGTGAATATCTATCAGACGATATTCTTCTCTCCGGTCGGACCGAAAATCGCGCCCAATCGGTTCCTGAACATCTTCAATATTGTTTTATTACCGCTGCTGATTATCGGCGCGATCGTGGCTGTCTGTTGTTGCAAGCAAGACCGAGTTCTCCTCGGCCTGCTTACGTTCACAGCGATGTTTCCACTGATTTCCGCGAGCCTCAGCGACGGATTCGAGGGAAACCGCATGCGGCACTCGACCTATCCATTGATGATCCTGCTTAGTGTGGTTCTTCTTTCACGCTTGAGCAGACTAGTTAGGAGCCCGTGATCGCTCTCATGATATTACCCGATTATCTCCGTGTTCCCGGGTTAGGCGACCCGGGACGCCCTTACGAATAATCCGATAGCCTTGCGGGCCGCCCGCTTACCTCTAGCACCACCTGATTTCGGGTGGAGGCCAAATGGAAGCGCTTGATTCCGCGTCTCACATCTGCTAACGTTGATCCACATTCGAGACGCTTAAACCGCCCAGACCGGCTGGCTCCCGCACGCAGGAAGGGGACCCAAATGTCAGACAGCGCGGGGGTGAAGAAAGCTAAGAGCCGGGACGTCGAAGGCGAGATCTTAGCAGAAATTCAGCAGTGGCGTGAGGCGCTGAAGGTAGCCGTGGGTGACGACCAAGCCGAGGCCCGGTACCGGTTATGGAGCGCGTTGCAAAGACTTAATCACCTCATTCTTTACGGCGAGCTACAAGAGTGAATCGTGTCCTCCTCCGAGATTCGCCGGCCAGCGAATCTCTCCGGTGGCGAGCGAGACTGCCGCAACGGCTCGGCGGTTTAGTTCCGCGCAAGAGGTGATACTTCGACCTAGAAGACGGCTATGGCGACGAGTTCCTTGTGGCGTGCTGCCGGCTCCAATACCGTTTCATTCGCTCGGAAACCTCTTCACGCGCCGCTTTGTCCATTGATTTCCGTCCCGGACGCTTTGCAACGGTTTCATTTGGGCTTACCAATCCAGTCAGACGCTCCAAGTTACCGATGATTTCTTTCAGCTGATCCCGCTCGCCGCGGGCATCCATAATAAGTTGGTCAAGGTTCATTGTTACCTCGCATAGAGTACGCGCAAAGTCATGGGTAGTAATCCTAAAGTGCGTTGATGGTTTTGATCTCGCTGGCAGAGTGTCGCGGCGAAATTAAACTATTGAGTGCCAACAGCGCGGCAGTAAAGCGCACGCACTCATTCTCACGGGTTGCTTCGTCAAATTGAGCGTGCGCCAGACCAAACGCCTCGAGAAGTTTGCCTTCGATTTGTCTGCGCTTCTCCGCCGGGCGTACCGCTTGTTTACTCGACATTGGCCGTCCTGTCCTAAGCGAGCCGATCTGGGTGGCTTAGCGGTTGGAAGTTCGCACCACAACACGGGCCTATCCACATTTGAAAAGCAGACAAAATAAACTGATTGGACGCGCCGTATGCGTCAGGCCGCATGTACCGCATTATTACGAATCATATATTCGACTTCACTTACCGCAATAGACTAGATAAGACTTCTCAATGTTATCCGTGTTTAGAGTAGATAACTATAGGTACAACTACTCAATTAACCGCTGATGATCTCACGGTTAGACTTGCCAACGGAGACTCCGAAAATGGGTATCCCGGAAGCGAACTGAAGGAAATGGAGAAAAGTATTTGCCGCTCACTCTTCCGGGGGAAGTAATCCGTGCCGGATTGCGTAGCGAATCAGCTCCGTTTGATTGTGCAGGCTGAGCCGCTGCATTATAGCGGCGCGATGATTCTCGACCGTCCGCTGGCTGATGTTGAGCCGTGCGGCAATCTCGGCGTTCGTCTTCCCTTCGGCCGCGAGTTGCAGCACTTCCCGCTGCCGCGGGGTAAGGGTTTCATGGGGATCGAATGGGGCCGCTTTACATTGCTCAATGTAAGCATTGATGGCAATCTCCGTAACGGGCGGACTGAGGAACCGTCTGCCTGCGGCCGCCTCCCTAACAGAACGGACCAGATTTTCCTCCGTGTCTCCTTTAAGGACATAACCGACCGCGCCGATCTGGAGCGCCTGCGCCACGAAGGCGTTGCTGCTGTACATGGAAAGGATGACGACGCGTGTTCGAGGAGACCGCTGGTGAACAATCCGCAGCGCCTCCAAGCCGCTCAGCCCCGGCATCATAAGATCGAGAACCAGTACGTCAGGCTTAAGGAGTTCCGTGATACGGACAGTTTCAAGACCGTCCGACGCAACTGCAACGATCAAAAAATCGGGCTCGGACTCAAGCAGGGCTTGCATTCCGCGGCGAACTACCGGATGATCATCGGCCAGAATGATCGAGATAGGCACCAATTTCCTTTCTGCAAAAGATCAAGGTTTGGGAGGCTCAGCGAGCGGCATCTCGGCAGTGATTCTCGATCCGGCCCCGGGAAGAGAATCGATCGTCATTCGGCCGCCGAGCAATACCATGCGTTCCCGCATGCCGATAAGACCGCTGGAACCTGGCGTTTTCAGAACCACCTCCGGATCGAAGCCGCGGCCCTGATCGATGATTTGAATATTGAGCGTGTCTGTGCCGCCCCACACATAGACGCTCACTGCTGACACATCCGCGTGCCGCGCGACATTGGTCAGAGCCTCCTGAATGAATCGGTATGCAGCCGTTTCTTCTTCGGCGGAGAAGCGTATTTGGATTCCCTGATGCTTGAAATTAACCAGAACTCCGGTTTGAGTCGTGTAGCGTTCGAAGAGTGCCAGCAGCGCGGGGAGCAGTCCGAACTGGTCGAGAGCGGCGGGCCGCAAATCGAACGAAAGCCCGCGTACACGGCTTATCAAGTCATTAACGAGAGCCCGCGCTTGTTCTAATCGGTTCCCGAATGCGCCTGACGGAGAGTATCCGTTCAAGTTGAGCAGTAACATCAGCCCGGTTAGCAATTGACCGATTTCGTCATGGAGCTCGCGCGCGAGGCGCCGCCGCTCCGTCTCCCGCACTTCCTTAAGTTCCGAGATGTCTTCCGTGACGGCTAAGACGTTGGTGAGTTGGCCCCGGCTGTCGTGCATTGCGACAACACTATTGCGTACCCAGCAAATCTCGCCGGACTTCCGGACGTATCGCTTTTCATAGACAGCGCTGGCAAGCTCGCCATCGTACATCTTGCGCGCTAGCGATTGGTTTTCTTGAACGTCCTGAACATGCGTGATTTCGGGGTAGGTCTTCGTTATAAGCTCTGCCTCAGAGTAGCCTGTGATTGTTGTGTATCTCTTGTTGACGCGAATAAATCGGCCCTTGTTGTCGGTCAGGGAGACGCCCACAGCCGAGTCCTTCAGGCAGTCGAACGTCCTCATTACGTCGCTTGAAATCTTTGCCGCCATGGCGTCTTCGCTCTGATCGTATCGCGAAACAGGCACTCAGCTTATCTCCTTCCATTGGACGGCTCACGACAGGATTGAATCAACCTATAAGCCGAACGTCACGGGTTATAGAATCCCTGGAAACCTTTATCCGTTTGCTCCCGGAATTGTTAGTCACATCCGGCATTGCCGCCAGGCGACCGAAAGGTTGAGCTAATCGACGGAAGGGAAGCCTGCGTTTGTACCGACCAGGGTGGAGCGCTTGCGGCTCACCGCCGCGGGTTGTCGGATTCAGGCCACCATCCGATGCGGATCAATGACGAACTTCTTCGCCGCGCCCTTGTCGAAATCCCGATAGCCTTGGGGCGCATCATCCAGCGAAATCACAGTCACGTTGACCGCCGCGGCCGGGTGGAACTTATCGAACAAGATCGCGTGCATAAGTTGGCGGTGGTAGCGCATTACCGGGCACTGCCCCGTGGTGAAGACATGAGACTTGGCCCAGCCCAGTCCAATGCGGATGCTGAGGTTGCCTGTCTTCGCGGCTTGATCGCGGGCGCCCGGATCGTCAGTCACGTAAAGACCCGGAATCCCGAGTTTCCCGCCCGCCTGCGTCACGGTCATTAGTGAGTTCAGCACCGTCGCCGGTTGTTCCTCGCCCGAATCCTTACCGTGGCCGCGGGCTTCGAAGCCGACGCAATCGACCGCGCACTCGACCTCGGGAACACCGACGATCTGTTCGATCTGCTCGCCCAGTCCGGCATCCTTACTGAGATCGACGGTCTCGCAGCCGAAGGTCTTGGCTTGCGCGAGACGCTCCGGGATCATGTCGCCGACAATGACGCAAGCCGCGCCGAGCAGATGAGAGGACGCCGCGCACGCGAGCCCAACCGGACCGGCGCCGGCAATGTAAACAATCGAGCCGGGACCCACACCCGCGGTAACTGCGCCATGATAGCCGGTCGGGATGATGTCGGAGAGTAGCGTCAGATCTTTGATCTTCGCCATGGCGCGCTCTTTGCCGGGCAGTCGCAGAAGGTTGAAATCCGCATAGGGAACCATGACGAATTCGGCCTGGCCGCCAACCCACCCGCCCATGTCCACGTAACCGTAAGCGGCACCGGGGCGCGACGGGTTCACGTGGAGACAGATGCCGGTCTTCCCTTCTTTGCAGTTCCGGCAGCGGCCACAGGCGATGTTGAAAGGGACGGAGACAAGATCGCCGACTTTGACGAACTCGACATCGCGCCCGGCTTCAATCACTTCGCCGGTGATTTCGTGGCCCAGAATTAGCCCTTGCGGCGCGGTGGTGCGGCCGCGGACCATGTGCTGGTCGCTACCGCAGATGTTGGTGGCTACGATCTTGAGGATGACGCCGTGCTCGCATTTGCGATCGCCCAGGGCAAGCTTCGGGAAGTCGATGGACTGAACCTCGACCTTACCGGGGCCCATGTAAGCAACGCCTCGATTGGTGGACATACGTGAGTTCTCCTGAACAGGAGTATATGCCCGGCAGGGTTAGCGCTCGAGATCAGTTTTTGGTGGACGGCATGGGGCTCGAACCCACGACCCCCACGTTGCGAACGTGGTGCTCTCCCAGCTGAGCTAGCCGCCCACAGCGCGAACTAACCCAAAATATAGCATGCGCCCCTATCGAGGAGCGCATGACCGGAAGCGTCGCGTTACGCAGCCGCAGTTTTGCCGCGTGAGATGAAGGCGGTGGGTCCTTCCGAACCGGCGGTCTCGGTCTTCGAATCGTTCCCGCCCCGCCTGCGGCTCCAGTAGCGCTTCATGCGCTCCGATACCTCCTGGCGGGCAGCGTTGTCCATGGATTTCCGTCCGCGGCGCTTCGGCTGCGTTTCGTCCGGGCGAGCACCACCCTGGAGTCGCTCCAGAGTCACAATGATTTCATTGAGCCGATCCCGCTCGGCCCGCAAGTCTGTTAAAACCCGATCGATGTCCATCTTCACCCCCAGCAATTGAAGCGACTTAGAAATGTGCTTCAAATTCTATAGCGTATTAACGGGACAAAAAGGGCCATTTCCCGAGAAGATGAAAATGGTAATACGAAAGTAGCAACCACGTAATACCGCCAAGCACAGCTAAGACTGGCAATGCGATCAATAGAATCTTGGCCCACGGGAACTTGCGCCCTTCGCGGCTCAGCACCAACAAATAGCTTGCAAACACGCCTACAAAAAACAGCACGATCATCGGCGTCGCAAATAGAAGGAGGTTGAATACGTCCGGCGTCGGCGTAACCACCGCGGCGATGATCGTGATGATCAGGATCGCGTAACGGCTGTTGGAGATCAAGAACTTAGGCGTGACGATGTGGAGCAACGTCAGGAAGAAGATGAGAATCGGCATCTCGAACACGAGGGCGATTCCCAGCGTCACGTTGACGAATAGATCGAAGTATTCACTAATCGAAACCATGGGCGCGATGTGAACATCGCGGCCGATTCCGAGTAGGAAAACAAGTCCGAACCGGAATGCGACGAAGAAGGCGAAAAGTCCGCCCATGATAAATAACCCGGCCGTTGAAAGAACGAAAGGGACGGCCCAACGCCGCTCCCGTTTATAGAGTCCGGGAGATACAAAGGCCCATATCTGGTAAAGAAGCCAAGGAGAAGCAAGAAAGATAGAACAGAGCAACGGGACCTTGACATAGACCACGTTGAAACCCTCCATCGGCGTGATCTGAACTAAGTTTGGAGGGTGGATGCCAAGCTGCGTCAGCGCCTTTACCGCCGGCTCCGCAACAATGTTCCACAGTTGTTTGCAGAAGGCAAAGCTAAGTGCGAAGGCGGCACCTAACCCGAGGGCCGCGTAAATAATGCGCTTGCGGAGTTCCTCCAGGTGTTCGAGGAAGCTCATCCGCAGCATGCCGGATTCTTCGTCGTGAGAACCCTCCTCGTCCGGAGGAGGCGGGGGGAGTTGGCCTCCGCCTCCGGAACCGCCGGACGGTGGAAGGGCGCGGCTCACCGGTGGCGGCGTGTAATAAGTCGTCGCGTTCCCGGCCTGCCCGGAAGAATAGGTGTAGTCGGACGACGTGTTTACAAGTGTCCCGTTGTCGTGCGCTTTCGCGTCGCCCTGCGGTAAGCCCGAGGGCGAGACGGGGGTGATGGGAGTGTGATCTCCGTTAGGTTCGTCGCTGGATGCCATTCCGTGTGATTAACTCTGGACGCGGGTTTCGACTGCGTCGGGCGCTGTATGCGCGCGATCGGGCTCCGGCGGTGCAACGCCCTCAATATGATGCTCGTTAAGAGAACCATTGGCGATCGTGCCGGGAGCAGGGGTCACCGTTAGTCCTTGATGACCAGCCTCAATCGATGGGGCGCCCTGAGTTGCGGAAGCGCTTTCAGTGTGGAACGGCGGTCCCATTTCCGGCAGCCGTGGATTCGTGCTCACGGGCTCGGGTTCCGGCAAGTACGGCTTGCCGGTGTCATAGGACGAATAGTCGTAGTTGTAAGAATCCTGCAGCTTGGCCGCTTCTTTGACACTGCGGGTTTCCTGTTCGAGCGTGCGCATCTCGCGCTCAAACGTCGAGCGCAGTTCTGTTGAGGCGCGGCGGAACTCCGTGATGGCTTTCCCCAGCATCCGGCCGAGTTCAGGCAATTTCTTCGGCCCGAACAGCACCAGCGCCAGAATAACGATGAATACAGTTTCCGGCCAACCAAGCGGTCCCATACGCGATTCCCCAGTTCAATTGTAGTCCGGCTCGCCTTCCAGCACGCAAACTTCCCGCAGATTCCGGTATCGCTCCGCATAGTCCAAGCCGTAACCTACGACGAACTCATCCGGGATCTCGAAGCCGACGTATCGAACCGCGACGGGCCGCAGCCGACGCTCAGGCTTATCGAGTAGGGCGGCGATTTCGACGGATCGCGGATGACGCTGCCTCAGGAGACGCGTCAGGTAATCGAGCGTCACGCCGCTGTCGACAATGTCCTCGACGATGAGTACGTGCGCGTCTTCTATTGAGATGTCGAGATCTTTCGTTAGCTGGACTTGGCCGGACGAAGTTTTTCCGCGTCCGTAGCTTGAGATGCCGATGAAATCGAAGAACGCGTCACGCTGGATCGCGCGGGCCAAGTCTGCATGGAAAAGGCACGCGCCTTTGAGGATGCAGATCAGGTACAGGTTTCCTTCCGGATAGTCGCGGTCGATCGCCGCGCCCATCTGAGCAACGCGGTTCTTAATCTGGTCCTCAGTGAGTAAAGTGCGGAGCGCCATGAGCAAGTAGTTTACCCATTGCGAGAAAACCACAAGCTCAGTGGCGCCGCGAAGGTATTTATATGCGACCTGTGGTCGAGGTCGTGTGTTCTGTCTGATTGAGCGAGCGCTCGTATTCGTCGTAATCCTTCTGCGCCTGTTCGCGAGACATGCCGTAGTGTTCCTGGAGTTTACCCACCAGCTGATCCTTCTTGCCGCCAATCGTCTCCCAGTCATTGTCGGTCAACTTGCCCCACTTCTCGCGGGCCTTCCCGACGAACTGCTTCCAGTTGCCTGAGATCGTATCGTTGTTCATTTGGAACCTCCGCTTGATGATAGGCAAGAGTGATGCCAAACGTTTGCGTGCGGCAGCGTGTAGTATTGGAGGACTCCGGAGGGTCCCTGACGTCTAATCGACAAGTGCCGCCTGCCTGGCTGATGGGTCTCTCCAACTCCTCGGTCGGGCTCAATTCTGGAATCGCATTCTTCGTAGTGCCCCAGTTACTCGCCGCGCAGCACGTTTCCGAGGCGACGATCGCGGGAATCACCGCGGCGGCCATGTCCTCGAATTTTTGGCCCGTCGTGTTCGGTCCAATGCTCGACGTGTGGGTCAGCCGGCGTTTCTACGCGACTGTGTTTGCCGCGGTTACTTCGATTCTGGTCGTTGTCGCGGTTATGAACCTGGAGCATCGCGCCATCCTTGCAGGAGCGCTGGTATTAGGCGCCGCGGCGGCCATGCTTTGCACCACGGCCCTGTGCGGCTGGCTATCAACGGTTTGTCCGCACCAGGAGAAAAACAAGCTCAGCGCGTGGGTTAATATCGCGGTCATTTCCGGAACGGGCGTGACATCCGTCCTGGGCGGCGAAATGGTTCGCCACTTACCCCTCTGGTTAGCGGCGACTCTCCTCGGCGCGCTGGTTTTCCTTCCCACCGGTATCTTCCTTTTGATTCCGTCTGAAGGTCCGGATAAGCGATTGGCAGGAGAGAGTTTCGGTCAGTTCTTCCGCGAGATTGGAGCTCTGCTGCGGCGGCGCCAGGTGTTAGTTGCGCTATTGCTGCTTCTATCGCCTTGCAGCTCGTTCGCACTAACAAATCTACTGGGAGGTCTTGGGGCGGACTTCCACGCCTCGGCGCGCGTTGTAAGTCTGGCTGGTGGTGCGGGGGCGTTCTTTCCGGGGATTCTTGGATGCTTGCTGTTTCCGGTGATAGCTAAGCGGATGCCGCTGCTCTTGCTGTATCTCGCCGACGGGATTCTGGGGAGCCTGTTTACATTGAGTCTGATTCTGCTGCCACATACTCCCTCGACCTTCACTATCGCCCTTGTCGGCGAGTACCTTTTCCAGGCGGTGGCGTTTTCGATTCAGGTCGGGATTATGTTCGAGACGATTGGTCAGCATAATCCGTTGGCCGCGACTACATTTACTTTGCTATCAGCGAGCACTTATGTCCCGATCACTTACATGATGGTGGCCGATGGAAGTGGTTACTCGATGGCAGGCATTGCCGGCAGCCTTGGAATGGATGCCGGGATTAGTGTTGCTTCCTGCCTGCTGATTGGTTTCCTGTTATACCGGTTAAGTGGTAAGTCGTTCCACCTTCGCGGAGACTTACCGCGGCCAGAATAAAAAAGCCGTTCAGCAATGCCCGCACGTTGGTTTGCTACTGCCGTGCTTGGTGGCCGCTGAAGGAGGTACGTCAATGCCGGGGTTACAGTCGAAGAAGCCGCTGGGTTTGAGTAGGAAGCCGATATAGGCGGCGGGCATTACCGGGTAGTCCTCCGGCCTCGGGATGTGCGTGTGGCCGAAGGTATACCAAAGCACCGCGTCGGTATCTTCGATCGGGCGATCCGCCTCAACCCAGGTCGCGAGTCCGTGATCGGCAAGGCTCTGATTAGGGAAGTCGCCCGCCGCGAAGTTCTCAGTTTCCTGAAATGGCGTTACCCAGACGTGATGATCGACAAATCGCGCCCGTTTGCGCCACCATGCGTCACGCGAGGCAAAAGGGATGGCGTTATCGCCGGGGATGAACTTATAGCCGACCGGTTCACCCAAGCGGTTCTTGCGCGCCGGGATTGATAATCCGCCACGTTCGCGCGGTCGCGAGATTCAGATTTGCGCAAGCCTGCTTTTCCGACCGCAGCACGGTAGACTGCGCACGAAACGCATTCCCGAACGGGTTCTGTTCATCCACCGGATCGGCAACGACATCGACCTGCTGAATCGTGTTGCGCTGTCCGTCAATATCGAAGTCCAGCCGCATGTTGAAGAAATGCTGGTGATTGGGCGCATAGAGTTGCGGAGCTATCATCGCGCCGTGGGGCGGCCTCTCATCGGGATGCGTGGCGCCGAGCGAGAGTATCCCGGTAAGCTTGATCTGAAATTCGATGTTGCCGTCCTGGTAGAAGTACCAATAGAAACCGTACTCGTAGTTCTCTACCGTAGAGATCGAGGAGACGACCAGGCGACGGGAACGGCGAACTTCGGGGTTGTCAGGAAGCCGGCGGTCCGTATGTTTCCAGAGAATGCCGTAGTCTTCCTCGTGAATGCAGATCGCATTGGGAATCGTAAGAGTACGCCCGCGGCTATCGCATAAGTTGGCGTCCAGATAAGTGATGTCGCCCAGGCAATCGCAACCCAGTTGGAGGCCGTTGGCGCACATTCCCATGCCATACTCGCCCACATCGAACGCGTTCTTGCGTGCTTGCGTCGGACGCGGATCACCGTAAGGCACAACCATCTCAGTAAGTGAAGCGCGGTATAAGATGCTGCGCTCCTGACCGGAATCCACATAGCGCACGTGGTGAATCGTTAAACCTTCACGCGCGTTAAACCCAATCACGAACTTCCATTTCTGCCAGCTGATCTGGTGTCCTTCGAGGTGAAAGCTCGGGCCCTCAGGCTGAGCGATCACTAGCGGCTTGATGTCGTCCCGAAGTTTACCGACCCTGTTCGCAGAGTAGTTTGCGGACTCTGGAGGTAAGGGCCACTTTCCGTATTCCTCGACCCGCACGACCTTCATGCTATTCAGATCGACGATAGGACGAATACCTTCAATCGGCCGCGCATAGCCGTTATCTGTCGGATCGGATCGTAGGAAGCAGAGCGGACGGGTAAGTCGCTTGCCGCCGTCTTGGTCGTCATCGCCGTAGTGGCCGGCGCTCCAGATATCTACCATCACGAGCGCGGGATCGACGGGACCGTAGTGCCGCTCCAACGCGCTGCGGAACTCTTCGCTCGCGAGAACGGCTTGCTCGCATTCGATCTGCTCGTCGACCGAGAGCGTCGGCTGCGCTCCTTCGGGAGCTAACTGAACACTTACAACGCGGTCTGCGTTGAGATCGAGCGCTACTGTCGCGGCCCGGTTCCGCGCGTTGTGCATGATCACCGCGCAGGCCAGGCGTTCCGAAACCGGTACCGACGGCCAAGCGTATACCGCGCTTTTCGAAGGCTCCTTCAACGTGATGCTGATGATGCGCGTGTCCGGAGTCCAGTCCGCCATCGAGCGGAGGAGCTCAACGCATTGCTGGACCTCATGTTCGGTAAGCGGTTCTAGCGGATGATAAGAGCCGCGTGCATCGGGTGCCGTAAATGTGAGCGTAGATAATTCAGGAGCTTGATTCAAGAGTGCCTCTCTAAGTTATAACTCGATCAGACAAAATCCGGTTCGATTGCTGTAGGTTGTGGCGAGCTATCCATCCTATCAGCGCGTCCCCGGCATACAAATGAGAACGCGATCCCCGATGCTATTAACAAGAAGAAGATATAAGGCAGCCACGAGTAAGGAAAGTCCGGCACCGGATATAAGCTACCAGCAAAAGCCACTAACATCACCGCGATCGCGCCAAACGAGACGACGAGCGACTTCACTGTGAGCCGGCTTCTGGATCGAAGGTAGAGCGGCGCCGCCACGCAGACCAGAATGTATGCTACGAGGAATCCAAACGTTGCCAGTGTGCCAAGCCATCCGTTGATATCGAATCCCGCAAATCCTTTGGCTGCGAGCACGACGCCCGGGATCAGGACACACGCCGAAGCACCCATAACGGCGCGATGTGGAGTTTGCTTGACCGGGTGAGCGTCGCCGAATGCGCCATGCAGATCGCCGTTTCGTCCCATGTCAAAAGCGATTCGCCCTGCGGCAGTGATGCACGCCAGCGCGCAGGAGAAGAAGCTAATGATGGCGCTGACATCGATCATGATGCCAAGTAAGGGCAGCCCCGCTTTCCTAGCCAGCACATGTAAAGGAGCCAGGCTATGATCGAGCGCCGGCGTCTCGCCGCGGAATCCGAGGACTTCCACGTACGAACAAATCGTGAAGAATAGACCCGAGCAGATGGCGCTAAGCATCACGGCTCTCGGGATACTACGGAACGGGTTTCGCGCCTCCTCGCCAAGCGACGTGGCGCTCTCGAATCCGACAAAGCTAAAGATAGCGAGTACTAAGCCTAGCCGTAGACTGCTTCCTGTAACGCCGTGCAATAGTAACTGGTCGCGATCGGGCCGGAAGCCGCTGCCGGACAGTGTGAAACTCATGATGACGAAGATAATCGCAATCGAAACGGCCTCAAGCGTCAACATCAACCGCGCGGAGATTGTGACATCGCGGTAAGCCAGAGTCCCTGCGATTCCGACAGCGAGTACCGTGACAAGCGCGGGAGACAGCGCCGGCCAACCAAGACTTACTAACAGGACGCTCGAGTAAGAGGTAAGTCCACCGATCAATGCGATCGCAGTACAGATGTAAGCGATTACTAAAGCCCACGCGCTGGTGACGCTCCAAAACTTGGGCAGCACGTTCGCCGTGTAACTGTACAGCGATCCGGCCGACGCCGAGTTCCGAGAAAACTGATTGATGTTCATGGCCACCAGCGATACGCCGACCGTCGCGATCGCATAAGCGAGCCATGCGCCGTTGCCGCTCAGCGCGAAGACCTGGCCGATGATCATCGCGGGAGTGGCCGTGGGCGCCACGTTGGCGATCGACTGGCCGAATGTTTCGATAGGAGACAAGATCCCCGGCCTTAGGCTGCTCTTGGAACCCATACAGTTGCCGAAATCCTTTGAAGGGAAGTGGGTTAGTACTGGTCAGCTCGGCAGGGAGGCTGAGGAGTGGAAGCGGGACGGGTCCTCCACGAATAGAGGATCGCACAATGTGGGTCCGCTTCGCGTTGGCAAGGTGGTGTTCTTCCGAAGCTGAGGGAACCCGGAATATCGCCAGCTTTAGTTAGTTCGCCTCCGCTTGTGCTCCAGGTATGTGCGCTTAATCGTAAGGCGCCGCATACAGCACTCCGTCATGATCGATCAGGCCGAGGCGAATGCGGTCGAGCCAGCCGAGGCGCCCGAGCAAATTCTTATTGATCCGTTCATCGACGAAGAAATACACTACCGATTCGAAGATCAAACCGAGCGTCTCGATGGTGATCAGGTGACCAAAAGCCTCGACGCGCCCGGTGGCAGTCCGAAAAGTCATCGGATCACCCGCCTCCACATCAAGGTCCAGCAATTCGGCCTGCCTTCGTTCAAACAGGCAATGGGAAGCCCCGGTATCCACATTGGCAAGCAGCTTAACCCTTTCCGCGCCGTTGTTCAGAAACACCGGCAACGAGATTCCGTCGGCTTCCAGCAAGTATGAGTGAGCCCGGCTAAATTCGATGGCAGGCATTTAGACCCAGAAGGCGGACGGCAAGTCAGGCTCGTCTGGTACGTGAACCATTAGTGGGATTTGCACACCTTTCGCACGCGCCTCATCGCGCACCTTGCGAGCGTCCGGACCATGGCTGAGGAGCTCTTCGCCATCAAGGGCAACCCACTGGCCGCTGTATTCTTGGCCGTGAATCCTGAGCCACTCCTGTTCCGGCATCAGGCCCGAATTTGCTCCTGAAGCCGAAGCATCGGTGATTGTCAAAAGGACATGCTGTTTTTCACGCAGTGACAAAGGTCCGAGCGGCCGCAAAACGCCTTCTTCGAAAATCGCTTCGGCGCGTTGGGTCACAATTTCATTCTAGCCAGATGGGTCCGTCCTGGTAAGTGGCCGACCGGACTCTAGACGAACCACGGCGTAACTGGAAGATGGCCGCGGTGTTCGACGGCGCTACCTAGAAGCGCGATCGACAAAAGCTGTTCACTTCGTCACGTTCAACAGCATGCCCGTCGTCCCCGTACCGCTGGGCATCATGATGTCGTCGAAGCCTGCTGTCGCTGCCTGTCCGTGCCAGTTGCCAAAGAAGATATCGCCCGCCAGCTCCCCGAAATACCTGGGCTCCGAGAACTTATCGTTGCCTTCGTTGGTAAACACCGCGATATTGCTGCCATCCGCTACCGCGATGTCGTTCAGGCCATCCCCGTTGAGGTCGAGGATTACGGGAGCTTCGGTACTCAGCAGCCCCGTCGCAGTGAGGTTCTGGCTGAACGTAAAATTCCCTTTGCCGTCGTTCAGGTATAACGCCATCGTCTGGGCCTCCGAGCCGAGCAGCAGATCGGGCGAACCGTCGCCATTCAGGTCGCCGATCGCCACGAAGTTGGTTTCCATGTTCTGCGTTAGCTCGGTCTGCGTGAAGCCGCCCGACGAGTTGGATAGCAGAATGTACGTGCCGAACCCTTCTTCCACCTGCACTACCAGATCGGGCCTGCCGTCGCCGTTCAGATCGGCCCAGCTCACGCTGGAGATCGCGATGGTGATGCCGCTGACCATCTGCACCGGCGCCTGAAACGTTCCGTCCCCATTGCCGTATTGAATTTGGTTTGCCTGCGCGTTGATCAGGTCCGCCTTCCCGTCGCCGTTCAGGTCCACGATGTAGAACAGACTCTGCCCGGTCGTGGCCGTCGATGGTCCGAGAGTATAGTTTCCGCCGCCCGTCCCGAACAGCGGATAGAGAGTTCCCGCCGATTCCGCGGCATTGCCCTCGTAGACGACGAAATCCGGAATGCCATCGCCGTTGAGATCCGCCGCATTGGTAAAGCAGACTCCTTCGCCGGACGGCGGCGCCGGAAACGCGGTCGTTGGGCCGGCTGTGAACGGCGCGGAAGTTTTGCCGGTTCCGTACATGACGATCAGGCTGTCGCTGTTCTGGATGTAAGCCAGGTCCGCGATTCCGTCATTGTTGAAATCGAACTCCGTGCCGCAGCCCAGGTTCGACGGAAAGGTTGTTGTGATCCCGTCGATATATGACCCATGTCCTTTGTTGAGAAGAACGGTGAGACCGACGAAGGTAGCGTTGGTGATGAGGTCGATCAGGCCGGGCTTCCTCAGGCTGGCGAGCACCACCTGCGTCGGTCCGCCTCCCGTCGGGTAATAAACCGGCTTGGAGAACTTACCGCTGCCCAGCCCGTACGCAATGTAGACCGCATCGCTGACCAGGTCGGGGATGCCATCACCGTTCACGTCGCCGACTTCGACGTCTGCGTAGTTGGGCAGAGTAAAGAAGACAGGCTTCCTCAGCGTACCGCCCGGCTTCTCCGAAGTAGATGGCGATCTGCTCCGTGCTCTGGTTGCTCGCGCAGAGGACATCCGGGTAACCGTCGGAGTTAATGTCCGCAACCGTGATGTTGCAGCCTTTGTAAGAGCCGAGGTAGTTAACCGGGGCCTGAAATGTTCCGTCTCCATTCCCGAAGTAGATAGATACTCCTCCGCTTCTACTCTGACCTCCGTTGTCTGTCACGACAAGGTCGAGTTTTCCGTCTCCGTTCATATCGACGGCCTGGAAGGAAGAATTAAATTCGGCGCCGGGAATAGCCAATACCGGGTCGTTGAATGCAGCCGCTTCCTTTCCCTGTTAAGAGCCACGCGCCTTCTTCGCCGATCGTCAGGCCGTCCGGAATCCCGTCGCCATTGAAGTCGCCGACCGCTAGCCCGTCCGTGTCCTGGTCGGGAATCGGATAGAAGACTGGTGATTGGAACGTACCGTTGCCATTACCGAATGAAACCGTGAACACCATGAGTGAGTTACCTAGGTCGACGCCAGAATGTCCGGTATTCCATCGCCGTTAAGGTCCAGAATTGTGAAACCTGCAGCCCCGGCCCATGAGTTCGGCGACGTCCGAAACGTTCCGTTGCCGTTCCCGAGAAGAATTTGCCCGTCGCTGCAAAGAATATCGGGGATTCCATCTCCGTTGACATCAGCAACTTGCTGACCCGTAGGCCCGCACCCGCGAGTGCTGCCGTATTCACGTCTGCCATAGAAGTCAGGCGCAGGACCCGTGGCAGCAAACGCCCAGCCGGTGAAAAGGGCCCCGACCGCGAGCAAGCGGGCAGTACGACGGGTTCTCAGCATAGGGCCAAGTATATACAGCTTGCGCCGACGCTGAGTATAAGGGTTGCGAGGCTATCTTCGCGCCCTCTTTACAGCAGGTTCGCTTTCCGCCTCTTCGACCAATACCACCAATTCTTCTTCTCATCAGATAACCGCGGATTCTTCGCTTGAGCTACGGCGCAGCGAAAAGTATCTAGAACGCACGGGTCCTGCCGCGTGCCCGACAACTGATTGAGCCGCTCGTATAACTCGAGCCCATCCTCTTCCGCAAGCTGATCCACGCTGCGAACATTCAGCAGCTCGAAATCCTTCAACATGGCTGGTCCGATCCCTTGCAGGTCTCGAAGCTGCCGCACCGTTCGTTGTCTGACTGCACTAGCGCTGGACACGTCCTGAGGTGTCTCCTTTCATCAGGTTCTTGACTTCATCCGCAGTGAACCGGGAAAAATCTCCAGGTATCGAGTGCTTGAGGCACGAGAGCGCGACCGCAAACTCGAGCGCATCGCGATGAGAGCTGAGAGCCATCAAGCCATAGACGAGTCCACCGGCAAAGGCGTCGCCGCCGCCCACGCGGTCCACAATATGCGTGATCTCGTATTTGCGGCTCACCAGAAATTCCTTCCGGTCATGCAGACATGCCGACCAACCATTGTGCGACGCACTGTGGCTCTCGCGCAAGGTGATCGCCACATTGGATAACGCCGGATAGTCGTTCAGGACGCGTTCGGCGAGGCCGCGATAGACGTCCGCATCCAGATGTCCGGAGTGAACATCCGCATCCGCCGCAATTCCGAGCGCCGCCTGGATGTCCTCCTCGTTCGCGATCAGCGTATCGGTGAACGGAACGAGCAACGGCATTACCTCGGCCGCGGTCTTGCCCCACTTCCATAAGTTCTTGCGGTAATTCAGATCGCACGAAACGCGCAGACCGGCGGCTTTCGCGGCCTTCACCGATTCAATGGCCAGATCGGCGCACGACGCGCTCAGTGCTGGCGTAATCCCGGTGATGTGGAACCAGCCTGCTCCCGCGAACGCGCGCGTCCAATCGATGGCGCCCGGCCCCGCCAAGCGAGATCGCCGAGTAATCGCGATCGTAGACCACTTTGGATGGCCGCTGATTCGCGCCGCTCTCGACGTAATAGACGCCCATGCGGCCTTTCGCGCGCACGATGTCACCGGTACCCACACCGAACCCGCGGAGCTGGTAGATCAGCGCGTCCGCGATCGGGTTCGCCTGCGGCAAGACCGTCACGAAAGAAGCCGGCCATCCAAGCGTCTGGACCGCGACCGCGACGTTGGCTTCGCCGCCCCCGAAGGTTGCGACGAAGCTTCCGGTCTGCAGGATGCGTTCGAAACCCGGCGGCGCGAGGCGCAGCATGATCTCGCCGAAAGTGACAACTTGTTTCATGGTGTGACCGGCGCAATGGCTTCCACGGCAAAGCTGGCATCCAGACCGGGAACACTTTCGAATGGCATCTCGAGCACTGCTGTCAACGACGCGTTCACGAACTCCGGTTCGACCTTGCGCGTCTGTGCGGCAATCGACGGCGATAAAGGATACACGCCGATCTCCGCCGCCTTTTTTAGATTGGTGCCGAACCCTTCGAGCACGTGGTCCAAGCGCTTGAACGCGAGGCGCGCATCGTCATCGTTAAAGCCGTACGCGACCTGTGTTCCTGTGACGACCGCTCGCCCGGCGTTCAACGCAATCACACCCGGAACGTTTCCCGCGGCCGCGCCGGCACGCGCTACAGCCTCGCACGCGACCGATGCAGGCTTTCCCGCGCGCTGCGCCTGCACGACGCTCGACGCCGCTCCAGGGAACCGATTCGCGATGATGTTGGTGACCCGCGATGCTTCCTCCAGACGAGTTAGGAAGCACGTGACCTCCATGACTTCGCCATGCCCGGCCACATCCGCTGCAATCTCGGCGAGCGTCTGATCGGCTAGCCCGGAGAGCGGCTGCCCAGGCCGTTCCGCCTCGTGCTTGCGAAGCCCGGTGAACAGCAGCCCGTTCGGGTTGACGTCGCGCTTCGCTTCGGAAATGCTTTCGAGCGCGACCTGCGCTCCTTCCACTGGAAGTCCCCCGCCGAGAACCACACTAACGGCCGGGAGCTGCTGATGTTTCTTCTCACCCAGAATTTCGCCCACCAGTTGCGGGATGCGCCGCAGATCGCCGGCACCTACGACAAACGCGCGGATCTTGACGATCTGCATCCCCTCGTTTTGGTGCAAGAGATCATGCAGCGCGTCTTTCGTTTGTTGCGAAAGCAATCCATGCCCGCTCAGCGGAGACGTGTGGAATACAAGGCGACGGGTGTTTGCTGCCACGGCGGCGGGTGGTTCCGGCGGCGCCGCCAGCGTTTGCGTGACTTCGTCTTTTTTCTTTTTGCTGGCCAGTAGGTTGACGGTAAACACGGAGACGCCGAGGCAGCAGAACGCGAGCAGCGTTGCGATTCCGCTCGAACGCCAGCGTCTCACTGCTCGGCCACCACCGGATTCCGCAACTCACCCAGACCCTCGACGGCCACTGTTACATTGTCTCCGGGCCGCAGCCAGCGCGGGGGCTTCCGGGCCATCCCGACGCCCGGCGGAGTACCGGTCGCGATCACGTCTCCCTCTTCCAGGGTGAACACACTCGATAAGTACGCGATCAGTTCCGGGATGCGGAAGATCAGCTCGCGCGTGTTCGAATCCTGCAGCTGCTCGCCGTCGATCGTGCAGCCGATCCGTAAGTTGTGCGGATCGGCAATTTCGTTTTTCGAAACGATCCACGGTCCCATCGGAGCAAACGTGTCGAACGTCTTGCCGATTGTCCATTGCGACGTCGCCAACTGAAAATCGCGCGCGCTCACGTCGTTGAAGTTCATATATCCGAACACGTGGTCGAGCGCATTCTCCGCACTGATGTGGCGGCCGCCTTTGCCGATCACGACCGCGAGTTCGGCTTCGTAGTCAGGCTTCTCTGAATTGCGAGGCAGTATGATCGGCTCGCCCGGTCCAATCACAACACTTGGAAACTTGGTGAAGACGATCGGGATGGTTGGGATCGGGCTGTTGGTCTCGATGGCGTGATCGCGATAGTTCAAGCCGATGCAGATGATCTTGGGCGGCCGGGGAATGGGCGCGAGCAGCTTAACTTGAGAGAGCGGAAACACCGCGTCGTCGGGCGGCTTCGACAAGAGAACTTCGAGCCGGAGTGCGGCTTCCGGACCGGCCTCAAGGAACGAAATGACGGTAGGAAAACCGGAGCTCTTGAGGCTGACGACCTCGTCGCCCGTAACCGCTCCGGCGTGGGCATGTCCATCGTGCTGAAACGTAGCCAGTTTCATCGGCAGCCGTAGTTTACCAAGCGCTCGAAAAAAAGAGAACGGAACCCTCGTTCTTCACGTATGCTATTGCCGATTCCATTCGTCATACCATTCAGTACGGAATTATAAGGAAGCCCATGAGAAACGCAATCGAAGGCGGCCTGACTCGCAGAAGGGTTGTATCTTGTCTGCGCCGGTGCCGCCGCGACATTCCTCGCAAGGCGCGCGCAAGCCGTTCATGCGGGAACAGCCGCCCCGTATCATGTCGGCATCGCAACCGGCTTTACAGCAGGTGCAACCGATGGTTACGCCGCTGCCCAGGCTGCCATCGCTTCCCTCCCGGCGGGCGAATTCCCCAATGTAAGCGGATTGCCGGTTGTTATCAAGGTGAACCTCGTACTCCAGCAACTGTACACGACCGGAATGACGACCGATCCCAACGTCTGTCAGGCGGTCGTCGATCTGTGTATCCAGAAGGGCGCAACACAGATTTATATCGTGGAGGCGGCCCAGTTCTCCGGAACCGGTCAACAAAGCGCTGCCCCGCCCTTTGGCTATTGCGGCTACACGGCGATATTCGCGAGTTATCCGAATGTCACCTTAGTCGACCTTGACCAGGACCCGGAGACCCTGACTCCCGTGCCGAACGGATATGTGTACCAAAACATCTGGCTGCCGCAAACGCTGTTGACGCCAAACGCGGTATTCATATCGTGCTCAGCGATGAAGACCCATACCTGGGCTACGGTGACGATGACTTGTAAGAACTACTTCGGGTTCTTTCTCCCAACGCAATATGACGTGATCGGGCAAATTCCAAGGTCGAACCCGCATGAACTCTCCATCGCGGAGGCAGTTACTGACATCCACAGAATCGTTCCTGTGCACTTTGGCGTAGTCGCCGGTATTTATGGGATGCAGGGTAACGGCCCGATTCACGGTTCACCGGTTAATGCCGGCGTGGTGTTAGCCGGAAAGAACCCGGTTGCGGTTGACCGCATCGGCATGCAAATGATGCTTGGTGAAGGCAAATATCGCACGACGCACCTCGATGTTATGGCCATGGCTGGAATGGGTCCCAGCGCGCAGCAAGTAGCCAGTCAGGTGGTCACCTACGGCGCCGCGCCGGTTGCGTTGAACTTCGTTGGACCACACATGCTGTGGCCGTATTCCGGAGTGCCGAATCTAAGCGCCTCGTCAGTAGCCGTGGGCGTCGGCTTAACAATCACTTATGAGTGGCTTCAAACCGCCAATGGACGGGTTGAGATCGTTGAAGACAATGAAAGGCTGGATGAGCGCCAGGTAGGGCCTACCGATCGGGTTACGCAGGTCAAGTTGATTTCCGATTGGGCGCCTTACGCGTCGAACGAACCTTCAACTTTTACCTGGGACGGCACCACCAACAGTGGATCTCTGGCGGGACCTGGAACTTACTTAGTCCGCATATCGGCAGGATTCAATGCGAACGGTAGCACGCCGCAAAGTAGCCTAAATTTCGGCTCTAAATTGTTTCAGGTTATTTCTTAAGCGGCCATAGAGACGGCGGTTGCTAACCACTCGAACTCACGACGCAAACTGTCCGCGTATATTCTTGCCGGATTTCGTCTGTGGCCGTGCTGACCTGTTTTAAGGTACACTTAGTGTGAGAAATTTGGCAACGTGCTCGCGAAACTTAACGCGCGGAGACCTGCCGGTATAAGCACGGTGAAAGGTCACAGCCATGAGCATGGTGGAAATCCGCTCAGTTCTCTCGACCCTTGAGACGGAAACGCCTGTCCCCTTGGGGATGAGCGTTCATTTAGTTAATCCGAGCGACATGTCGTTCGGAACGGCAGTTATAACCCCTCGGTGGCTTTATGTTCTTGCCGCGGCAACCCCGGCCCGATTTTCAGATGCAGTAATCTGTGATGAAACCCTTGAGCAAATCGATCCGGCTTGCATCAAGGCGGGCGATGTCGTCGGCATCGGAATCCACACCGGGAACGCTTTACGCGGATATGAACTTGGAAAGATTGCTCGCGCCCAGGGCGCCTGGGTAATCTTTGGTGGGATCCACGCGACGTTATATCCGGAAGAAGCTTTCGAGCGCGGGTCCGCACACGCTGTAGTAAGGGGCGATGGCGACGTGATCTGGGCTGAAGTGCTCAACGACTGCCTACGCGGAGATCCCCGCCGGTTGTATGAAGGCGGGCGGATTGAGCCGGACCAATTCCTGGCAGCGCGCTGGGATCTGATGCCTCGCGATAGTTACATGTGGGCGTCGGTGCAGACCATCCGGGGTTGCGCGAAGCATTGCTCATTCTGTTCCGTATGGCGAACGGATGGGCAGCGCCCACGGCAGCGCGCTTCGGACGGTGTCATCGAAGAAATTGTGGCGCTTCGGCGCGAAGGCTTCCGTTTCATCGCGTTGGCGGACGATAACTTCTATCCGGTTACCTTGACCGATCTTAAGCTAGCGCGACAACAAGGGAATCCGGCAAGAATCGCCCAGTTAGAAGCCACGCGAAACGAGCGGTTTGTACTGATGGCGAGGATGGCCGAACTCCCGAAAGACATGGTCTTCTACACCCAGATCACCATGGAGGCGGCGGAGGATGTCGAGTTTCTCCAAGCAATGAAAAAGGCCCGCATCAAAGGGGCGCTGGTGGGGGTTGAGGCAGTTACCGCGGAAGGGCTCAAGGCGGTTTTCAAGGACTTCAACTATTCCGGAGCCAGCTTGGTCCGGCAGCTTCAAACCTTTCAGGACAACGGGGTTCATGTACTCGGGTCGTTTATCTTCGGTTTGCCGACCGACCGGCCGGATACTTTCGATGCGACCGCGGATCTGGCGAAGGAAGCTGGAATTACTTTCGCGCAGTTCGTGATGATGACGCCGTTTCCGGGAACTGTGGACTTTCAAAAGTGGGAAGCGGAACAGGCGCTTGATCCCAAAATAATCGATGGCGTTCCGCTGACGCGCTATTGGTTAATTCCGCCGTCGTCCCGGCCGAAGATGATGACGCCGCATCCTACGATGACTGCGGAAGAAATCAGCAAGCGTACGCAATCCGTGTGGGATAACTTCTACTCTTGGGGACCTATATGGAAGCGGTCGCGATGTACTCCGAATCTTCGAGCCCGCCTGGCATTTGTTCTACTTTCGAAGCTATACCGGCAGATGTACGCGAACACCGGGATCTCTACCGACAGCGCGCGGCGGAAGAAAGGAAACAGGATCGCGCGGTGGATCGCTATACCGTGCCGCCGGCTATTCCAGGCGAAACCGATGCCTGACCTGCAAGTTCCCGTGTATCAGGCGGCCCTGTTGAGACGGGAAACTCGATTTGGTGATTAGCCTTTAGCGATTCGCACGGCTACCAACAAATTGCCTGCTTAGTTATTTCTTGGAAGGATTGACGGTAAGCGCAATTATCGCCTTGCTGCTCAAAGTAGTGCCCGAGGTCCCCGTGATAGTAACGCTGGATGTGCCCACCGCAGCGGTACTGGCTGCCGTAAGAGTCATCGTGGAACTCCCTGACTTAACCGCGCCGAAGTTTGCTGTTACGCCCTTGGGTAGCCCCGATGCCGCCACGACCACAGTGCCGCTAAAGCCGGAGATATCAGTAATGGCGATGCTGCTCGCGCCGCTCGCGCCTTGAGTAACGCTCAGTGTCGTGGGTGTGGCGGCGAGGGTGAAAGTGGGCGGAGGATTAACGGTGAGCGCGATCGTCGCTTTGCTGCTCAACGTGCCCGAAGTTCCGGTGATAGTAACGGTGGATGTGCCCACAGCCGCGGTACTTGTTGCCGTAAGTGTGAGCGCACTGCTCCCCGTTTTAACCGCGCCGAAGGTTGCTGTAACGCCGTTAGGTAGCCCCGACGCCGCGAGGGCGACCGTGCCGTTGAAGCCGGACATGTCAGTGATGACGATGCTGCTCGCGCCACTCGCGCCTGGAGTAACGCTCAGGCTCGTCGGAGTAGCAGCGAGTGTGAACGTGGGCTGAGGCGCTATGGTGAGCGCGATGAGCACCTTGGCGGTGAGGCTGCCCGACGTGCCCGTAATCGTAACTGTGACTGGCCCGGTGGTCGCGTTGGCTATGGCACTGAAAATTGCCGTGCTGCTTAAAGCGCCTAAGGAGTTAAACGACGCGGTGACGCCCGTTGGCAAACCCGTTGCCGCGAAAGCGACGGCGCCGCTGAAGCCGTTCTGCGGAACAATGGCGATCGTGCTAGCGACTGTGGCTCCTTGAAGAACAGTCAGGCTAGTCGGCGATGCGGTGAGCGTAAAGCTCGGCGGCGCAGCCACGGTTAGGCTTACGGTCGCGGTGCTGCTGAGATTACCCGAGGTGCCGGTGATAGTAACTGTCGCGGCTCCTAACGTGGCGGACGCGCTGGCAGCCAGGGTTAGCCTGCCCGGCGCGGTTGCGGTCGCTGCACTGAAGGACGCGGTGACGCCCGTTGGCAAACCCGTTGTCGCGAAAGCGACGGCGCCGCTGAAGCCGTTCTGCGGAGCAATGGCGATACTGCTGACGCCTGTGGCTCCCTGAAGAACACTCAGGCTAGTAGGCGATGCGGTGAGCGTAAAGCTCGGCGGCGCGGCCACGGTTACGCTTACGGTCGCGGTGCTGCTGAGATTACCCGAGGTGCCGGTGATCGTAACTGTCGCGGCTCCTAACGTGGCGGATGCGCTGGCAGTCAGGGTTAGCCTGCCCGGCTGATTGAGGGTCGCTGCGCTGAACGATGCGGTAACGCCCGTTGGCAAACCCGTAGCCGCGAAAGCGACGGCTCCACTGAAGCCGCTCTGCGGAACAATGGCGATCGTGCTAGCGCCTGTGGCCCCTTGTAGAACCGTCAGGTGGGTCGGCGATGCGGTGAGCGTGAAGTTCGGGGGCGCGGCCACGGTTAAGCTTACGGTCGCGGTGCTGCTGAGATTACCCGAGGTGCCGGTGATCGTAACTGTCGCGGCTCCTAACGTGGCGGACGCGCTGGCAGTCAGGGTTAGTGTTCCCGGCGCGGTTGCGGTCGCTGCACTGAAGGACGCGGTGACGCCCGTTGGCAAACCGGATGCCGCAAGAGCGACACTTCCACTGAAGCCGTTCAAGGGAGCAATCGTGATTGCGCTACCGCCTGTGGCTCCTTGAAGAACACTCAGGCTGGTGGGCGATGCGGTGAGCGAAAAGCTTGGTGCCGGAGTGATCGTAAGATTGAATGAAGCCGTGCTGCTCAGGCTGCCCGAAGTGCCCGTAACGGTGACTGTGGAGGTCCCTAACGCGGTAGAACTAGCCGCACTCATTTTTAGGACGCTTGTTTTGGTTGTGCTGGCCGGAGTGAAGGACGCGGTGACGCCGGTAGGAAGGCCACTTGCTGCCAAGGCCACAGTGCCTGTAAACCCGTTTTGCGGAGTGATCGAGATCGTCCTCGTCCCGTTGTCGCGTTGAGCAACGCTCACAACGGTCGATGGCAATACACCCATCGTGAATGCTGGAAACCCGGTCACTGTGAGCGAAAGCTGCGCGGTGTTAGTCAAGCGGGCCGAAGTGCCGGTAACTGTAAGAGTCGATGTTGACGAAATCGCGGAACTGTTTGCGGTGAGTGTCAGCGTGCTCGAAGAAGTGGCCGAAGCAGGGCTAAAGGACGCTGTGACGCCTTGCGGCAGGCCGGAGACCGCCAGGTTTACGGGGCCACTGAAGCCGTTCTGCGCGTGAATCGCGATCGTGCTGTTGCCGCTTGTTCCCGCACCGATCGCGACGGTATTCGCAGAGCTAGTAAGGCCAAAAGATTGCGCGCCCGCGCTCCCGGTCAAGCTGTTAATGAGCGGTTGGCCGGCCGGGCTGCCCCATCCGGTGGCAAGATCGTATCCCGATAGCGCATTGAAGCCGCCATTGTCTCCCGTGGTGATGTCATGTATCGCGCTTTGGTAGTTTGATCCGGCTCCGATTGCGTAGAGCGCGGGATTGGCGAATCCAATGGGCGGCGTTCCATTGATCGCTGCCTGTTGATTCGCCAGGGCCATGAAGCCTGCCCACAGAGGTGTTGATGCGCTGGTTCCGCCAATCTGAAGGCCCTGTCCGTTATTGGCGAACAGAAAAATCTGGACGGAGAGCATAGCCACATCCGGAATGTTGCGCATGGTTGCCGATCCGCCTGCCGCGGCCATGTTCACGGTCTGTTGGTAACTCGGAATCGGGAAAAAGGTGCTGACGCCGCCGCCTGAGCCCGACCACGTCGTTTCCGATTGCCAAGCGCCGCCGGGACTCGTCGTAGCCAACATGGTGCCACCTACTATGGTGAGGTTTGGGACGTCGGACGGCGGCATGATTCCGTCCGTGTAGGCGCCGCTGTCGCCGGATGCCTGAAAGAACGATTGCCCTTGCGTAACCATTTCGGTGAATATCTGCAGGGTCGTGTCGCCGATCGGGCCAAATCCCCACGATGAGCTCAACTGGCTGGCCAGATTGTCGGTAGCCATGCGATTGAGCACGTCGTCGAAATTACCTCCCTCGTAAACGATCACGCTGGTGAGGCCTGGCGCCATGTACGACGCCATCATAATGTCCAGGGTCACCTCCACGTTCGCCTGACCGGGCGCACCACTGACCCCGTCCACCAAGACCGTTTTCACCGGCACATAGGGCAACCCGATCTCGTCGAAATTGCTCGTCACGTCGTTGGCGTAAAAGCCGTCAAACTCCAGCAGCCCGACCGATTGGCCTGCGCCGGTCAGCGTCACTGACGGAGCGTAAGCGTTTCGGAAATCGGTGCCGTCGAAAAGCCCAATCGGCCCCGACCCGCCCATAGGCGGCTGCGACGCGTCGAGAGGTTTCGACTTGAGATCCATGGGGCGCGGGATGACAAAGTTATCCAGGCCTGAGATGTGGAGAACCGGCACGCTGGTATCGAGCGAAGGCTCCCGATCCGGCGCGAAGAACTCGCCGCGCGTTGGATGCCGCCAATACATCATGTTCACGTGGAACGCGCTCTCGATCGCAGCCGCCGATCCTCCAACGTCCAGGATCATTCGGTTTGGGTGCGTACCCGTTATCGACAGACCGTTCGCATCCATAAGAGAGGTGAGCGCTTGATAGTCGGTCTCCGTGGGGCCGAATCGTTCGGTAAACTGCTCTGGCGTCAAGTAGTGGCGAAAGTTCGGGCTATTGGGATCGACAAGCTGATCAAGAAGTATATTCAATTCGTCCCGGTTGCGGAGCGGCAAGCCGATAGAAACGGTCAGACGATCCAGCCGCGCCATAGGTCTGACGAGCGTAGAAGCAGCAATCGCCTCCGGTACATGACCATGCAGATATTGTCTGTCTGCGGCGTGTAGTGGGGCCATCGACAGGAGCAGTATGGCGGTCCAGCGAGTCCTGTTGGCAAAGCGCATTTTATTGAGGAAGCCTGTGGGTAGGTTGAGTACCGACGTGCTGACTCCAGGCAGATCTCGGGACACAATGAATGGCATCTTATACTTTGCCTATCGGTTGATTCCGAAATTTTCTGCAGTCGATCGGCACTTAGCGCCGGACAAGAAATCGCCCTAGGAGGAAATCGGGCAAAGTACTTAGGCGAAAGACGCCGCGCGAGACAGCGCAGCTATCCCGACTTAGTCTCGGTCGCTAACTTCGATTGGATGATCGAACAGAGCGCTCAACATGTCGCCCCGCAGCATCTCGCGCCGTGTACCGTCCGCGTATAGAGTTCCGGAACGCATTAGGATAATCCGGTCGATTTCCGGAACTACGTCGGCCACATGATGTGTGACCATGATGATCGCCGTACCTTCTTGTATTAAGTCACGAACCAAGGTACGTAATTCGGCCTGAGCACGCGGATCCAGATGGTTCGCCGGCTCATCCAGCAACAAGGTTCCCGGCCGGTGCGCAAGCGCGCGGGCAATCTCAACGCGACGTGCTTCGCCCGAAGACAGCTCGTCAATGTCTCGATCCGCCAGATGCGAAGCGCGCGTACGCTCGAGGGCCTCGTCCGTCGCCCGCCACATCGCCGTGGTGGGTTGCTGATGGTTCCACAGACCGACGCTGCCAAAGAAGCTCGAGACGACTAACTCGCGCGCGGAAACGACACCGGCTTTGGGCGGCAACAGATTGTTCTTGACGATGCCGATTAGGGCGCGCAACTCTTCGAGGTTCCAGAGGTCGCGGCCGAGGATCCGGACTGTGGATTCTTTCGCAGCTAGCGGATAAAACTCGCGCAAGATAGCCCCGATGAGGGTACTCTTGCCGCATCCGTTTGGCCCGAGGATCGCAACGCTTTCACCGCGTGCGATCGTCAGATTCAGATTTGATAAAGCGGCGTGCCGGCCGCGCATTACTGTCGCGCAGCGAAACTCGATCAGCGGAGTGTCGGTGTTCAGCGCGCGTCGCCTGCACGCCCCTGACGGGCCACGCGAACGCGGGCGTCTTCCAACTTACGCTGAACCTTCGCCATGTCCGCAGGATCGGTATCGGAATTCCCAGTCGCCTCGTCGTAGCTCTTCAACGACGATTGCCATTGCGCGATGGCCTCCTTCACCTTGCCTTCTTTCATCAACACGTCGCCCAGATGATCGTGAACCGTGGGGTCGTTACCCATCCGTTCGAGCGCCTGGCGAAGATTGCTCTCGGCGTTGTCCAGCATGTTCTCGCGATAATAAACCCAACCCAGGCTGTCGAGATAGGCGCCGTTTTGCGGGTCGATTTCGAGCGCCTTCGAGATCAGCTTTTGCGCTTCATCCAGACGCTGGTCCCGATCGGCAAGCATATATCCGAGGTAGTTCAAAGCACCCGCATTATTCGGGTCTTCTTTGATGATGGCGCGGAACGTCGCTTCAGCGCCGTCAAAATCCTTCATTTTCTCGAGCATTGCGCCACGGGCAAACCGAACCGCATATTTGTCGGAGGGCGTTGTACTCAACTGTTCGGCCTGGTCCAACAAGCGCTGCTCATCGGGGAAGCGCTTGGCTTTCTCGAGCAACTGCGCGTCTGCCAATAGAAGCTCGCGATCGTTCTTCCCGTCTTTCAAACCATCGATCTCAGCAATCGCTTTATCCACTTGTCCCGCGTCGGCGATCAAGGTGGCGTGCTCGATAACTACCAGGCGATCTTTGGGATATTTCTTAAGAGCCGCCTCGGACTCACGACGCGCCGCAGGCATCTCCTTCATCTGCCGGTAGGTTTCAATCGTCAGATAAGCGGCGCGAGGGCCATTTTCGCTATCGTCCGGGCTGATATCCCGGTATGCCGCAATCGCCAGCTGATACTTCCCGGAAGAGCGGTATAAGTTACCGAGCCGTTCGATGAGCCGGTCACGCTGCGCGCGTTCCGCCGTGTTGTACTCGGCCTTCGCGGACGCGTCGATGATCGTCTTCATCGCTTTGATCGCGTCATCCGTCTTACCTTCGGCATCGAGCAGCGCCACTTCGTCGTATTTCACTTCCAGATTATCAGGATCGGCTTCGTGCGCCTTCGTCCACGCCGCACGGGACTTCGCAATTTCATGTTGCTGCAGGTAGAGTTCGGAAAGCCGGAGCTGCACGACCGCATCATGGGGATCCTCGACGACCAGAGCCTCATAGAGCTTGCGCGCTTCCGCCAGGCGATCGGAGAAAAGAAGATCCTGAGCCAGCGCACGCCGCCAGCGATCGTTGTCGGGCGCCATCTCGAGCGCACCTTGCCATGCGTTTGCGGCAGCCCCGTAGTCGTTCGACTGCTCATAAAGCTGCGCCAGCGTGACCAATGTACGCGGTGTCGGGTTCTCGTCGGAGGAACGCTTCAGCAAATCAATCGCTTGTTTGGTATCGCCGCGCTCGGAATAAATACCTGCGAGACCGGTGAGCGCTTCGTCGTTATCCGACTCTTTCGCGATCACCGCTTTGAAGGCTTTCTCGGAATTCGCTGTGTCGTGGTTCAGCCGATACAACCGCGCGAGCAGCAGCGCACTCTCGGTATCGTCAGGATCTTTTTGCGCGATGATCGCGTACTGCTCGATCGAACGCTGCAACATCTTTTCGTCGATCTTGCCCTGCTGACCCTGCGGATCGCCAATGAGCCTGGTATAGACGCGGCCGAGCACGCGGTGCGCCCCGAGATCGTCCGGGTTCCGCTTCAGAAGGTCTTCCGCCTCGGTCACCGCTTTGTTGAGTTGACCGGACTGGATATAGAGGTCAGTCAATTCCTCGGTGATGAAGCTAACTGACGGATCCTGCTTCAGCGCCAGCCGGTAAAAGTCGATTGCCTTATTTACGTAGTCTTGGCGGTTATACGCCTGGGCCATTTCCGCATAGAGGTGACCCATCGAGAAGTTGTAATATGCGGAAGCGCGATCGGTGGCCGCGTTCTTCTCGGTCGCCGCAAGCTGCTTCGGCGGCGCGCCTGGATCTTGAGCGGGCTTGTTCTGCGCGCACAGAGGCGAAGCCGCGATGCCAACCGCTAGAGTGGCGGAAATGCTGACTTGCCGTAGCGAACGCAACGAACTGATCATTGGAGTGAGTTTTTATCTTTCCCCGCCCGTCAAGGCCAGCGGGCAGCATAAAGCGAGGTTATTAGTCAGTATAACGCCGGATTCGAGCAATCCCGGTGCCGTTCGGTACCTGTTCGTCCAAGGAAAACGGTTGTGAATACGCGTCGGGCGCTGGTCGCTGTCTGCGGTCCGACCGGCTCGGGCAAAAGTGCTCTCGCGATTGAACTGGCGCGGCACTTCGACGGCGAAATCATTAACTGCGATTCCATGCAGGTCTATCGCGGGTTCGACGTCGGGACGGCAAAACTGCCAATATCCGAGCGCGGCGGCATACAGCACTGCCTAATAGATGTCGCGGAACCAGCGAAAGGTTTCACGGCTGGGGATTTTGCCCGGCTCGGGCGCGACGCACTTCGAGACATTTCGGATCGCGGTAAGCTGCCCATTCTTTGCGGCGGCACGGGATTCTACCTGCGCGCATTGATCGATGGTCTCTCCCCCGCTCCGCCTCGTGACGAATCATTACGCGCGTCGCTGGCGGCCGCGGAACAACGCCGGCCGGGTGTTCTGCATCGCTGGCTGCGGCGCTTCGATCCCGCGGCTGCCGCTCGCATTCACGCTAATGATTCGCCGAAGCTGATTCGCGCGATCGAGATCCGGATCCTTTCGGCGCGCCATGGTTCTTCATCACAACCTCGCGACCGGCTCGAAGGTTATGAAGTGTTAAAGATCGGATTGTTCCCTCCGCGCCAGGTGCTCTACGCGTCACTCGATCAACGCTGCGAACAAATGTTCGACGGTGGGCTACTTTCTGAAATCCGCGGGCTGCTGGACGCTGGCGTCCCGCCATCGGCGAAGCCGTTCGAATCCCTCGGCTACAAAGAGGGACTGGCATTTCTTAACGGCACTCTGACTCGTGAAGCCGCTCTCGAGCAGATGAAGCGCGACACGCGGCGTTATGCGAAACGGCAGATTACGTGGTTTCGGCATGAACCCGGCATTGTGCGCATCGAAGGATTTGGGACTGACCGCGACGCCGAAGACACGGCCATGCGGTTGGTCGCGCGATTGTTAGACTCGGAGTAGTGCAGTTCCGTCCTTCCCGGCTTGGGTTTGCCTTGGCCATCGGGATTCTTACAACAGCAGTTTTGCCGGCCGCCGATACCGTTGCGACGCTGCCGTTCTTCAACCAAACCACCAACCCGAATCTGGATTGGATCGGCGAGAGCGTCGCGGAAAACTTGCGCGAATCGCTCGCCGGGGCCGGCGTTCTGGCGTTATCCCGTGAGGATCGCGTCGAGGTCTACCGCCGTCTTGCCGTGCGTTCCGGCGTCGTGTTAACACGCGCAACGGTATTGCGGATCGGAGAATCCCTGGACGCTGGACAGATTCTGTTCGGCCATTTCGAACTGGCGTCCGCGCCGGCAGGGGACACGAAGTCGCGCGGCACCTTGAAGCTGACCGTCGACATCATCGATGCCAAAAATCTCCGCGTTGGACCGCAGTTCTTCGAGTCTGGTCCGCTGGAGGATTTAAGCCTGCTGGAATCGCGACTGGCTTGGCAGTGCGTGTACTATCTGCGTCCCCACTCCGCGCCTCCGCAGGCGGACTTCCTGAAAGCCCGTCCGCCCGTCCGTGTCGAAGCAGTCGAAGGTTATATCCGAGGACTGTTGGCCGAGTCTCCCGAAGCGAAGCAGAAACTGTTTACGCAGTCGGCGCAGCTTGATCCGCAGTATAGTGAACCGGCGTTCCAGCTTGGCCGGATGTCTTTCGACAAGAAAAACTATAAGACGGCGATCGACTGGTTTCAGAAAGTCGCGCCCTCCGATTCCCATTTCCACGAAGCACAATTTCTGATGGGGCTTTGCCGTTTCTATAACGGCGAGATGGACGACGCAGTGAAAGTGCTGCAAGCCGTCGCCACCGAAGTGCCGCTCAACGAAGTGTTCAACGACCTGGGCGCGGCGCAGCTTCGCACCAATCGGCCGGAAGCGATTGAGAACTTCAAGAAGGCGCTGGAAGGCGATCAGGCCGATCCCGATTACTGGTTCAACCTCGGTTACGCACAGTGGAAAGGCGGCCAGGTGGCTGATGCGGCCAAGAGCTTCCGGGAAGTGCTGGCGCGCGTGCCGGACGACGCCGAAGCCCGCGCGTTGCTCGCCCGTTGCGGGAAGGGCGATCTGCCGCACACCGGCGAAACCTTGAATGCGGAGCGCATCAAGCGCACATTCGAGGAAACGGTGTACCTGCAGTTGCAGGCTGAGTTAAAGAAGTAACTTGTTAGTGCTGGCGCGCCAGCGTGACCTTCGCCGTAATCGGTTGGACGTCGATCGAGCCTTTCATCTCACCTGATAATTGGTCGCCCGCGACTATGCAGCGTAAACACCATCGGTCCATTCGTTTCTTCGTTCGCGGCCTCGAAGGTCAGTAGATCGCCAGCTAGTTTCGCCTTTTGAATCGAAACCGAAGGCTCACCTTCGCGCCCGATGTTTCCGGTGATTGCACCCGCGTCCGATACAGCGAACTCGACCGATACAGGTGTGGGGATGTCCGCGCCGCTGCTTGCATCGTGAACGTTAATCGTGCCGGTCCATTTTCCAGCTACGTTCGCGGCCGGAGTTGCCCACACGGCAGCCGTGATCATGGCCAGCGCCAGAACCCGAAGCTTCATAGACGAACAGTATAATGCTAGTTCCGACCACTTATGCGTAAGCTATCTCTCTTTCTTCTTGTCTCTACGCTTGCCTTCGCGCAGACGAGTTCAACTTCGACCAAGTCGGCGACCAAAACCGGCGCGGCGCACCGGGCAGCGGCACCCGTCGATCCAACCCAGACGTTCCCCACGGAGCCGGGTCTCTACGTCGCCTTCAACACCACGCAAGGCCGCATCGTTTGCAAACTGTTCGAGAAGGAAGCACCGATTACCGTCAAGAATTTCGTTGCGCTGGCGACCGGCAAGAAGCCCTGGACCGATCCGAAGACAGGCAAGCAGGTGATCCGCCCGTACTATAACGGCGTCACCTTTCACCGCGTGATTCCGGGCTTCATGATTCAGGGTGGCGACCCGACCGGCACGGGAATGGGCAACGGTGGTGTGGCGACAATCGTCGATGAGTTCGATCCCAGCCTAACCTTCGAGCAAAACGGCCGCTTGGCGATGGCGAATACCGGGCAGCCGCACACCGGCGCAACCCAGTTCTTCATCACCGATTCCACGCCGACCTATCTGAATGGCAAGCACACGATTTTCGGACAGGTGGTGACGGGCCAGGACATTGTTACCAAGATTACGCAGGTTCCCCGCGATTCCAACGACAAGCCGAACACGCCGGTCGTGATGACGAGCGTTGTAATTCGACGCGTCGGACCGGCTCCGGCGACGGCTGCACCCGTTCATAAGACGGTACCGAAAAAGAGCTAGGCTAGAAGTGTGGCGTACGACATCCTGAGCGACGAGTTCGACGAGGCGGTAAGACAGGCGGGACACCGCGCTTTCAAGGCGACGCTTGCGGCTGGCTTACCTGTGTTCTACCTCGATAACGACAATTTGGAAGTTATGGAATTGCCGGATGGTCGCAAGTTCGAAATCCGCTGGATTCCCGGGGCTCCCTCCGGAAGTAACTACGAAGTTATTCGGGAATTGACGGCGGCCGCGGCTTAGGCTGCAATTGCCAACCCTCACTCTGATCGCGGGCCCGAACGGATCGGGTAAATCGACGCTAACCGAATCGGTCGAGCTTCGTGGACGTGGAATTCTTGTCGATCCCGATGCGGTAGCGCGTGAACTGAATCCGTCCAACCCACAAAGCGTCGCACTCGCTGCCGGAAGAGAAGTATTAAAACGTATTCAGGAGTATTTCGAGCGAAGCGAGACCTTTGCGGTAGAAACAACGCTTTCGAGCCACGCGAGTCTTGCTCTGATTGAAGATGCGCGAAAGAGAGGCTATGAAACGCATCTCATCTTCGTCGCCCTTAATAGCCCTGAGAAAAATGTTGCACGTGTGCGCTCGCGGGCGCAGCTTGGCGGCCACTTCATTCCAGATGAAGATGTAAGGCGCAGATATTACCGGAGCATCGCTAACCTTAGGCTGGCAATCCGCAAAGTGGACGTCGCCAAGGTTTACGACAATTCCGGCCAGGCCCACCAACTCGTGCTGACAGCGAGAAACGGCGTGATTACCAGCCGATCAAACAAACCGCCGGTCTGGTTGCCGGACTTATAGAATCTACTCGCCTTCGCGAGTTCGGGCAGTTTACTTTGGAGGCGCCGGAGCGGCAGGAGTAGGCGGCGTTTCTTCCTTAGTCTTCGCATCATCCAGCGCCTTATCATCCACGTCGTAACTAATCGCAGAATCCGCGCTGAACTTCCGATACGACCGGAACTCCGTTACGTTCTTCATCGCGACTTCGGCATCGCTCATGTGCATCTCGGCCTTTAGCGGAAGAATATACTTTCCCGTACCGACCTGTTCACTGTCGTAGTCCACAATCGTCGTTGCCGAACGCACCGGGAACGACGGCGGAATGTTCACGGCTTCGGAAGTAATGCGCGCAATCGTATGCGTCTTCTTATCGACGTGAATCTCGCCTTTGTAAGCCGTGACCACGCGCTCCTTGCGCGCCCAGTCAATAGAGAACTTCGAGTGTCCCTGGTCAATTGCATAAGTGAACACATAAGTCACATTGCCGCGAAGCTTACCCCAGCGCTCAAAGTGAAACTCCGCCCCTGAATTCGGATCGAAGATCTCGCGCATCATACTGCCGAACTCTCCGGTCGAGATCGCTCCATCCAACTGTTCCAGTGACTTATTCGAAACCAGAGTGTTGTTCACCAGCTTCACTTCGTAGTTCTCGTGGCCTTCCACGTAGGAAACCTTGGTGATCACCGTACTATCGGTAATCCAGTTATCGCGATGCCTCGGGTCCTGGTAGCGCCGCGTCACTTGCGAGCACAGAAAGTCCGGCAGCCGGCTAGTGTAATTCATCGCGTAGTCGGTCATGTCGCGGATAACCTGCTGCTCCTCTTCATATGAAGGGGGCGGACCGCCAACCGGACCTGCCGGTTTCGCGGCGGCAGCGACGCTGGCCGGTTCTGGAGGAGGCGTCAGATTCGCGGTTGCAGTCGCCATGCTCTTCAGCGCGGCAACGGTCTTCGGTCCTGCGCCCTGACCCTCAAGCGTCTCGATCGTATCCTGATCCAGCTTCTCCGTCAGCTTCATGTGAGCCAGCGTTTGAGCGACTTCTTTATCGCCGAACTTCTGCTTCACGGAGGATCGAATGAATTCCTCGAGCTGCTTCACGGTCATCGTTTGGTCGGCGAGCAACTGGTGGACGAACAGCACGCTGCACAGCGCCAACATCACGCGGAGAAATCGGAACATCATTCTTATTTTAGGCGTTCGGAAGCGCGGGCACGTTACGGCTAAAACACATGCACCCGGCGGCGGCGTTCGGTCTCCACCGGTGTGGTGCTGCGGCCCAGCGCGCCATCGATCGCGCTGATCGCGACCGGCGCCATCAACCGGTACCCTTGCGAGTTCGGATGCAGTCCGTCGTCGGCCAGATCGGTTTGCAGATAACCGCCGGGTCCGCGAAGCTTCGCAGAGTAGTCCACGTAGGTTTCGCCGGTCTGTTTGCAGTACTGCTCGATCCAGCTATTCAGCTGCTGGATGGTGTGGATCGGTCGCTCCGTCTGCGACTCGCTGACCGGCAGCACGGAAGCGATCAGCACTTTAATCTGGTGTTCGCGGGCAAGTTCGGCCATCAGGATGAGGTTGTTCTCGATGATGTCGATCGGCGTTCCCCTCGCGATATCGTTGGTGCCCGCGAGGATTAGAACGGCGCGCGGATGCAGGTCGATCACGTCCGTCTTCATGCGCGCGAGCATCTGGCTTGTGATCTGGCCGCTGATGCCGCGGTTCACGAAATCGCGTCCCGTAAAGTACTCGTTCAGATGCCAGAAGTCGGTGATCGAGTCGCCCATGAAGACGACGCGCGGGTTCACTCCGGGCGCGGACATGCGGGCGTTCTCGTCCGCATAGCGCCTCACGTTATCCGGATCGGGTGCGCGCAATTGGGCCTCCTTGGCGGCGATCAGGGCTGTGAAATGCGCTTCCAGACGCGCGAAGTCGGATCGAAGATCGGCGAACTGCTGCTGCACCGCGGGATCGAACGGATACGGTTTCGGGGTGGCATCCGCGATCGCGAGGAACGCGCGCGTCTGACGGACGAACTGGCCGGTCAGCGGGGCATTCGTACGCTGCTTCTGCAGCGAGCTAAGCGTGTTTTTCGTCCCGGCAAGCAGCGGGGCGGCGGCGACTTTCAGATCGGCAATCGACGCGGCAGTCGAGTCCATCAACTGCGACATCTGTGTGCACAGCTTCAACGCGTCCTCTGGGGATAGCACCGCATCCTGCGCGGAAGCCACTAGGGATGCCGCCACAAGCGCGAACGCCAGCTTCACGAATGCGTTTCCTTCTCGAGCCGCAGCGTGATTGTGCCGATCGTAAACTGCAGTCGGATTTGAATTTGCACCGGAACGTGGCGCGCATCATCTGTCAACCAGACATGCAGATGGCCCGGCCGATTGTAGAGTTGATTGTCGAATGCGAAAACTTCGTAGCGGATCGTCTTCTGCGTGCCCGTCGGAACCTTGATCTCCTCGCGAGCTTTGGCCTCGATTTTGAGCGACACGCTCTTCTTCCCGTTCGCCACAGGAATGGTTGTGGATTTGCCCGGCTCCAGGTTCATGGAACGCAAGGCGTATAGCGCCCCGATAATATCGTGAACGCACGGCGGAATATCGATTTGCTTCTTCAGAACGGCGTTACTCTTCAGATCTTTCTCGAGGTAATCGGCGCGCTTGGCGCTCGCATCGTAAGTGACCTTCGTGTCCCGACTGCGGCTGCCCTCGCGCGCCGCCATGTAGGTGCTGGTGGCGCAAAGGCCGCCCGTCATCTGCGTCGTGTAATCGTCGGAAACATAAAACAGACGCGACACCAGGCCTACGGATTGAATGTGGAGCTTGGCTTCCCACCCGCTCTTCAGCGCGGGCGACTCATACCAGTCCACTTTCGCGTGCCCCGCGTTTACCAGCCGCCATTCGACGTCGTAATCCAGCGTTTCGTGGTTGGGGGCCGCGGGGCGCGCATCGCGCGAGAGCGAGGTCGTTTGCGCGGTGTCTAAGGCGCTGTCTGAACCCGCGGCGCCCGTACACGCGGCGATCACCGCCAGCACGACGCTTCGTAGCGTCTTGGAATTCAGCATGAAAGGCTCAGTCTATCAATGGTTTGGGTTCTGAAATGGTAAGGAATGCGCAGGTCGAAACAGATAGGGTCGTCAAACAGAATGACGTGGCGGTGAACGAGAAAGCCGATTACGTTCTCTACTGGTCGCAAATGAACCGGCGGGCGCACTTTAATCACGCGCTCGATTATGCGATTGAACTAGGGAATCAGCTGGATCTGCCCGTCTTGTTTTACGAAGGACTGACATGCACCTACCGGCAGGCGAACGATCGTCTACACACGTTCGTCATGGAAGCCGTGCCGGGCACCGAGAAAGCGCTGAAGGAGCGCGGGATCGGCTACGCCTTCTACCTTCGACGCAAACGGTCCGACGCCAACGACATCGTGTACCGGCTGGCCGAGCGCGCCGCAGCGGTGGTCACCGACGACTACCCGACTTTCATCGCAGCCGATCACAACGCGCGCGTCCCCGCCAAGATCAATCGCGCGTTCTTCACGGTGGATTCCAGCTGCATCGTCCCGATGACCCGGTTCCAGAAGCACGAGTATGCGGCGTACACGATTCGTCCGAAGATCAACAAGTTGCTGCCCGAGTTTTTGCATCCCGCGCCGGAACTGAAGCCGAAGCGCGGCTGGCGCGGCAAATCGCCGGACTTTCACGTTAAGGTGACGGCCAAGAACATCGCGGAACTCGTCGCCTCCTGCGAGATTGACCACAGTGTTCCACCTTCGACCGCCTTTCGCGGTGGAAGCGATGTCGCCGACGCACGGCTGCAGCTCTTCCTCACCAAGCACCTCAAAACCTACGCGGACGCGCGCAACGAACCCAGCACGAACGCGACATCCAACCTCAGCCCCTATCTGCACTTCGGGCAAATTACATCTCTTCAGATTGCTTTGGAGACGATGGAATACGCGCGGGCCCACCGGCTCAACGCCGACGCGTTTCTCGAAGAGCTGATCGTCCGTCGCGAGCTGGCCTTCAATTACGCGCGCTTTGCGAAAGACTTGGAAGGCTTCGGCGATCTACCCGATTGGGCCCGCAAAACGATGCGCGAGCACGCGAAAGACGAGCGGGATCCTGTCTATTCGCCGCAGCAGTTGGAGCAGGCGCAAACCTACGACGCACTGTGGAACGCCACGCAAAAGGAACTTCTGGTGCGCGGCAAAATGCACGGCTACTATCGCATGTACTGGGGTAAGAAAATCATCGAATGGACGCCGACGTACGAGGAAGCGCTCAAGCTCATGATCGGCCTACATGACCGGTACGCCCTCGACGGCCGCGACCCGAACACCTACACGAATATCCTCTGGTGTTTCGGCCTGCACGACCGCGCGTGGTTCCAGCGGCCCATCTTTGGGGTGCTGCGTTATCTCTCGATTGGCGGCATGGAACGCAAAACCGACACTAGGGCGTACATCGAACAGATCAACGCCATTGCCTCGAGTGGAACTGATCCGCTTGCGCTCGGTAGAGTTGAAGTATGAACATCGTCGTTAGCGGCGGCACTGGCTTTATCGGATCGCGACTGCGGCCCGCCCTCGAAGCGGCAGGTCACTCCGTGCGCGTGTGGAGCCGCTCGGGTCAGGATGGAAGTCTGAAGTGGGATCCCGTGTCGGGTATTCCGCCGGAAGGAAGTCTCGAGGGAGTAGACGCTGTTATCTACCTTTCGGGCGAGAGCGTTGCCAAGCGATGGAACGACGAGCTGAAGAAAAAGATCCGCGATAGCCGTGTGAAAGGCGTAGGCAATCTGATCGACGGAATCAGCGCCGCAACGCAAAAGCCGCGGGTGCTGGTCTGCTCATCCGCGACCGGCTATTACGGCGATCGAGGCGAAGAAGAGTTGGTCGAAACCTCCGGACGCGGCGACAGCTTCCTGTCGGAAGTCTGCGAGGAATGGGAGCGCGCGGCGGACCGCGCCACGGAACTCGGCCTTCGCGTCGTTAAGGTTCGGACCGGCGTTGTACTCGGTTCGGGCGGCGGCGCGGTGGAGCGCCTCGTCTCCGCGTTCAAAAGTAAGATGGGCGGCAAACTGGGATCGGGTAAGCAGTGGATGCCTTGGATTCACATGAGCGATAGTGTCGGCATCTATAAGTTCGCCGTTGAGAACGAGGTTTCCGGAGTCTTGAATGGAACAGCGCCGCATCCCGCGCGCAATGAGGCTTTGATCGAGGCGTTGGGGCAAGTAATGGGAGAGCCCACGAAAATGACCGTGCCCGAATTCGCGCTGAAGATGATGTTCGGTGAGATGAGTGAGGTGCTGCTCGGAAGCCAGAAAGTGCTGCCCGAAGCGACTCTGAAGAGCGGGCTACGAATTCCGTTACACCGACGTGAAAGCGGCGTTGCTGACGCGTGAATGACGCGGTGCATCCCGCATGACTGGATACGTGATCTTTGCCCACGGGTCTTCTGTGGAATCGGCCAACGATGCGGTTCGCGCAGTCGCGGCGCAAGCTTCCGCGGACGGCGGGTTTGCGTTGTATGAGACGGCATTTCTGGATGGCGGCCGATCCCCTGCTGCCCGACGCGATCGCCGCAGTTGCCTCGCGCGGTGCAGACGACGTGGTGGTGGTTCCTTACTTCCTGACCCTGGGATTGCACCTGCAGCGCGATCTTCCGGAACTCGTGGACATCGCGCGCCTGAAGTTTCCCGGACTCTCGATCCGCGTTGCGCCGCCGCTGGATGGGCATCCTTCGTTGAGCGCCATCCTGGTAGACCGTGCTCGCGAGGCGCCTGCACGATGACGCCCGGAGCCCACGCCGCGCATCGGGCTCGTCTCCACAGTTATCGCGAGATCGCTCCCAACACGCGACACTTCGTGTTCGAAATCGCGGATGTCGAGACGTTCGGATTCGTGCCGGGCCAGTTCATTTCGCTCACGGCGGAAATCAACAACAAGCCGATCACCCGCGCCTATTCGATCGCTTCCGTGCCGCAAGCCAATCGCGTCGAGTTCTGCCTCAACTTAGTGGAGGACGGCCTGATGAGTCCGCTGCTCTTCGCCATGCAGCCGGGCGACGAGATCGAAGCCAAAGGACCATACGGCGGATTCGTCTTCCGTCAGCCCGCGCACACCATCTGCGTCGCAACGGGCACCGGAATCGCGCCGTTCCGCGGCATGCTGCTGCAGCGGCTCGCCGAAGATTCCACGCATGAGTACAAGCTCGTGTTCGGCGTGCGGCACGAGCATGGCTTGCTGTATCGAGACGAATTCGAAGACCTTGCGCGCGCTCATGCAAACTTCACCTTTCTGCCAACGCTGACGCGTCCGACGGACGTCTGGATGGGACACAACGGCCGCGTGCAACAACACGTTCTCGACGCGATCGGTGATCGCCGCGATTTCGTGATCTACATCTGCGGTCTCAAAGAGATGGTCGACGATGTCCGCAGCCGCCTGCGCGAGCTCGGCTTCGATCGGAAGCAGATCGTCTACGAAAAGTACGACTAAGCATGACATAATTCGTTCAAGGGCGAATTATGGATGCTAAGTACGAAGGTGACGACGCAGTTTCCGGAATCGCCGCTGCGATCGGTGAACCGGCGCGAGCCCGCATGCTCTATTCCCTGATGGACGGTCACGCCCGCACCAGCACCGAACTAGCGATCGTGGCGGACGTGAGTGCGTCTACCGCCAGCGCTCACTTGAAGCGATTAGAAGAAGAGCATCTTATAACAATCCTTGTACAAGGCAAGTACCGATACCATAGCTTGAACGGGCCGGAAGTAGCCAGCGTTCTTGAAGGGTTAAGCGTTCTGGCCGGTGTCGCTTATAAGCCGTTCGTGCCCAGCACGCCTCGCCCATTGTGCGCCGCGCGGACTTGTTACGACCATATAGCCGGGACGCTTGGAGTTATGCTCCACGATCGTTTCAACGAACTGCGATGGTTGACGAAAACGTATGACCTAACGGCTGCGGGATCAACCGGATTCGAAAGCTTCGGCATCGATATTGAAGAAACCCGAAGCCTGCGCCGTCGATTCGCCTGCTCATGTCTAGACTGGAGTGAGCGGCGTCCCCACCTCGGGGGAGCACTCGGTGCGGCGGTCTTGTCAGCGGCTCTAAAGCGTAGGTGGGTAAGTCAGGAGCTTGATAGTCGCGCGCTTTCACTAACTTCGCGGGGACGCCGGGAAATGTTGTCCATCTTTGGCCTCCGGATTTAAACGGCCAGATGAAAAAGGCATCTCTGATTACAGACGGATCCTGCCTGGGCAATCCCGGTCCGGGCGGCTGGGCTTGCATCCTACGATTCGGCTCAGTCAAAAAGGAGCTCTTCGGTTACGACCCAGACACCACCAACAATCGTATGGAACTTATGGCGGCGATCCAAGGCCTTCTCGCTTTCAAAGAGCCATGTGAAGTGGAAGTGACTACGGATTCGGAGTATGTACGCCAAGGTATTACGTTGTGGGTCGTGTACTGGAAACGGCGCCACTGGTGGAAGAAGTCTCACCCAGTTCGTAACGCCGACCTTTGGATCGAACTCGACGAATTAGTCGGAATTCACAAGACAAACTGGGTGTGGACCAAAGGTCACGCCTCGCACGAAGATAACAACCGGTGCGACTGGCTGGCGCAGAACGCCGCGCGCACTCAGATCAGTTCATGGCCCGACGGTTCGATGCATGGGCCGCTCCGGTTGAACCTAGGCCGCGACTTTATTCCTCCCAAGCCACAAGCGGCCTTATTCGATAACTTCGGTCTATTCAACGAAGAAGACAATGACGGCACCAGTCCTGACTAACGCGCAGTCCGCAAAGAATTTCGCGCCGTCGCCCGTCCCCGCACTCACAAATTGGTATGGTTGCGTTTCCATATTGTAAGTTGCGGGGTACTCCCGTCGCCATCCAAGGGCGGCTGGTCAGGTCCACAACCATCGTAACTATCGACACACCTTCTCCGGACGCCCTGCTCGGGCGTGAAAGTTTACGCGACTTGCCGGATCTCATCGATCGGCGACGTCGTGACCCGCCGGAACACCGGATGACGAAACTCCAGCCGCATCCCGCGTCCGATGAAGCCTCGCTTCAGCAGCGATCCGCCCCAGTTCGATCCGTCAATCGTGACCAGCACGGGATCGGGACAAAATTGCGGATGCCCCGATATCAGTGCCTGCTCGCCATCTTGCTTGGTTAATTTATAAGACCGGTTGTGAGTTCTAACTTCAATGGTCGAGCCGCAGGCCATATCCCGCAGGAACACACCGCCTTCGATCTCCGACCGCACGATGTCGCCGTTTATCTTCGGGTTCAGGTTCTCGTGCGGTATGCGGATCTCGGTAGCGTTCATTGAAGGTTCAGGCCCTTGTAAGCCGGTTTAAGCCCTTGTAAGAAATATGGGCAATCCGATCTTATTGGTGTAAGTGGGCCGGTACCGGTCAATGTTGTACATATTTTTCACATCAACCTTACGCGGGCCCAGTTTGGGGTCCGGAATCGCCGTCACTACGTAACAACCGCCCTCGATTCCCATCATCACGCCGTGCTTCTTCTGATGAATGCAGTCTACAGCCATTCCCGCAAAGGTGGAAGCCACCATTTTGTCGACGAAGTCCGGACTTCCGCTGCGAAGATCATATGTCAAATCGCTGACGATTGTCTCCTCGCCCGTGCGTTTTTTGATTTCGTCGCTTAAATCTTCGCCGACGTTCGCCTTCTTCTTGTGCCCATACGCATCCGCTTCGCCGACCTCGCGCCCTTGATACCCTTCCCACTTCGCGCCTTCGGAAAGGACAATCAATGCATAATTGCTGGGCGACATCCGCTTGTCCGTCATCAGCAGGTCGATCAGCTTATCCAGATCGAATGCATACTCGGGAATACAGCAGCGCATCGATGTCACGTACGCGGTGTACAGCGCGGTGTAGCCGGCATCGCGCCCGAAGATTCGGAAAATTCCGATGCGTTCATGCGAACCAACCGTTGTCCGCTGCCGTTCCACCGCCTCCGTCGCGCGCGTAATCGCCGTGGAGAAACCGATGCAGTACTCGGTATTCCGAACGTCGTTATCCATCGTCTTGGGGATGGCAATCACCGGATAGCCTTGACCGTCCAAGTGGGCGGCGTAGCTTAACGTGTCATCGCCGCCAATCGCAACCAAGTAGTCCAGCTTCAACCGTTCCAGGTTCGCCTCTACCCGCTTCGTCACGTCGTAAACGGTCGATGTTTCTCCGCCCTTGGTTACCTCCGCGGAAGGAAAATCGGAGGCGTTCAAAAACGGCGCTACCTTTTTCATCTTCTTCGGATTCGTTCGGGAACTGTGCAGGAACGTGCCGCCAAACCGGTCGATGGTGCGCGTGTTATCGCGATTCAACGGGATCACGTAGCGGCTCACACTTGCGGGGTCGTCAAAATTAAGATGGGTGAGCGACTCCCACCCGCGCCGCAGTCCGATCACTTCCCCGTCCAGCTCGTTAGCCCGGTAAACAACTGTCTTGATAACTGAATTCAGGCCGGGGACATCTCCGCCGCCTGTTAAGATGCCGATTCTCTTGGATGCCATGTTTCTCCGAACTCGATGATGAATCGCCTAAGCGAAACACCATTCTAGGTCATGAGGCCTTGTCAACGAACCTGGAAACGCCGAACGAAAGGAATGAATTCCTGCGCGAGATTCGACCCGATATCGATCGCCAGAATCTCGGCGCCACGGGTGAAGCCATCGCCGATTCCATTGGACCCATGGGGCTGCCATGTGTTGGACAGAAGTCCTGCGCCAAACGCGCTTCCAATCCGCGCGTACGCAAACGTATCCCCACCAGCGTCCTTGCGTGCGGTGAATGACTGGCGTAGAACGCTCTTCAGCCGCCCCTTTGCGCTACGGTCCTTGGAAAGCATGTAGCGCGGGTCCTCATGCAGAGCGGACTCCAGCCCGAACCCGATGTACTGATGAGCCATGTTGGTTCCGAAGCTGGACGCAAAGCGGTCGGCATAACCCTCGGCGCCCTGCCCCCACTGTGACGGCGAGTTTAGCGCCTGCCCGAGCCCCGCGCCGAGCGCGTTCAAAATCAACGGAACCGGGCCGAAGACGTTCTTTGTGTCGTAAATGAATTTCTCGCGCAGGTTGTAGCCGCTTAAGCTGGAGCGATCAAACGGCGCCGGATTCTGAGACGCCGGAGAACCGGAGTCGGACTGCTGCGGAGCTGGCTGAGGACTGGGCTGCGGAGTGGTTTGAGGATCAGATTGAAGCGCGTAAATTCCGCCGCTAACGAAAACGCGGCTGATGGGGGCCGATACTTGACCAAAAGCGGGATAGCTTGCAATTCCAACAGCAATGGTCAACAAAGCTGGAAGTTTCACTACCCGACGCGCTGCACGCATAGGCCCAAATAACCCCTTCGGCGGCTTTGCGAGGCGACTCGCGTGCATCGCGTTTCTGGTGAATTTCATCCTCTACTTAGTCGCGGCGTCCGCGGGCGCAGTGAACGCAATCCAAGCCGGCGCGAACTCCCAATTGCGGAAATCGCTCGACCAGCCGCTGCTCGCAGGCATGACAGTCTATCTGACTGCGCTCATCGCACTTTCGTTTGCACTGCCGTTTGCGCATCTCGGCAATTTTCAGTGGTCCAAATTGCACAGCGTTCCATGGTGGGCTTGGCTGGGCGGTCTCCTTAGTATCGGATCCACCATGGCGGGTGTGATGCTCGCTCAGAAACTCGGATCAACCGCATTTACTGCCTTGACCGTCACGTTTTCCCTGGTCTGCTCGGTCGTTCTCGACAATTTCGGCTGGATCGGCTTTACACCTCATCCCGTGAACTTCCCTCGACTTGCCGGATGCGCACTGATGCTCGGGGGGCTACTTCTCGTTACCCGATTTTGATATCACTGAATCCTTTTCATCGGTCGAAAAGTCAGAGATAGGGTGGGCCGTTCGGGCCCCGGAGTAACTGGATTCAGAGATGGGTCGTCTACACTAGTTTGATACGGATTCCTTTGCATTTCGCCGCTCGGTTGGCGACGGTAGTCATGCTGGCCTGCGGCGGTGTTGCAAACGCTCAGACGGACACCGCGCCACCCCCAACTTCTCCTTCAACCCCGACACCCTCAGCTTCTGATTCCGGCGGCGTTCCGGCTGCTGAGGTTTCCGGGAAACCCGCGCCCGTTCCGGACCATCCGGTCCAGGACAAACGGATTCTGGGCGTGCTCCCGAATTACCGCACCATCGACGGCACAATTCCGTTTGAGCCGCTCACAACCAAGCAGAAGTTTACGATTGCGACGAAGGATTCGTTCGACTGGCCCGGGTTCATTCTGGCAGGCGCATTCGCAGGTCTCTACCAACTTGAGGACAGCCATCCGTCATTCGGCCAAGGCATCGAAGGCTATGCGCACCGGTACGCGACGTCCTATGCCGACCAAGTCATCGGTAACATGATGACCGAGGCGATCATGCCTTCATTACTTCGCGAAGATCCTCGGTATTTCCGAAAGATTAACGGATCGGTCAAGTCGCGATTGTTCTATTCTCTAACCCGTGTCCTCGTCGCGAAAACCGATAGAGGCGCACCGACTGTCAATCTCTCTGAGATCCTTGGCAACGGCGTTGCCGCGTCAATCGGCAACTTCTATTATCCGGACGAGCGCGGCTTTGGGGATACGATGAATCGCATGGGCACCGCGATCGCCACGGATGCCGTATCTAACGTGCTCAAGGAATTCTGGCCCGATATCAAACGGCATTACCTCAAGAAGCACGTACTCGCCGACGAAGCGAAAGCAGCGGCACAGTAATCTAATTAAGCGCGATTACACCCACCACGCCGCGGCGGCTTTGTCCTTGATAATGATGTTGTCGAGGAACCGCACCGCCTTCGTCAGACCCTCTTCAGGCGACATCAGACTATCCTCGTGTTCCACCGAAAGCACGTAATCATAACCGAACATCCGCAGCGTCGAAATAAACTCCGTCCACCATTCCGCCCCGTGCCCGTAACCGCACTGTCCGGAAGATCCACGCCCGATGCTGCTCATCCGTGTATTTCTTGGTATCCAGCACGCCGCTCATCGGTAAATTGCGCGCGTAAATCTGCGTGTCCTTGGCGTGAACGTGGAAAATCGACTCACCCAATAGGCGAACCGCGACGATCGGATCGATCGACTGCCAGAACATGTGGCTCGGATCGTAATTGCAACCGACGGATTCACCGGCGATCGATCGCAGCTTCAGCATCGTCTCCGGACTGTAAACGACGAATCCAGGGTGCATCTCGATCGCGATCTTCACGCCATGATCCTTCGCGAATTTGCCATGCTCCGTCCAGAACGGCGTAACCTGCTTGTCCCACTGCCATTCAAGGATGTCCAGATACTCCGGCGGCCAGGGGCACGTAACCCAGTTCGGATACTTCGCGCCTTCGCTATCTCCCGGGCATCCCGAGAAATCGATCACCACGGGCACGCCGAGTTTCTCCGCCAGCAGCACCGTCTTGCGACTGGTCTCCTGATAGCCCTTCCGCACGTTCGCGTCGGGATGCAGCGGATTGCCGTGACAACTCAGCGCACTGATGCTGAAACCGTTGTCACTCAGCTTCTGTTTGAATGTTTTCAGCTCGGCGTCGTTGTCGAGCATGGAGAGCTTGCAATGCGGATCTCCGGGGTAGTTTCCGGTTCCCAGCTCAACCGTGGTCACGCCATTCGCCTTCAGTTTCTTTAGGACATCATCCAGCGACATTTGCGCCAGTAACGCGGTAAAAACACCAACTCGCAAGCTCGATTCTCCTTTTGTACGACTGCTTCCGCGATCAGAATATCATTTAGCCCAGCGCATCGAGCATCGCCCGCAGCGCGTGCCCGCGGTGGCTGACCTCGAACTTGCGGTCGGCCGGAATTTCCGCTAGCGTCTGACCGAATGGTGGATAGAAAAACAACGGATCATATCCGAATCCCCCGCTTCCGCGCGGCGCTCTGAGGATTTCTCCTTCAACCGTCCCGCGAAAAGTTCGGATGAGCTTACCCGCTTCGGCCAGCGCAATCACGCACACGAACCGCGCGCGGCGATCGTCGATCGATTCCAATCGTTGTAGCAGTAGCGCATTGTTACCCGCGTCACTCGCGCCCTCGCCCGCGTAGCGAGCCGAGTAAACTCCCGGCTCTCCGTCAAGCGCGTCCACTTCGAGCCCCGAGTCATCGGCGAACAGCAGGCCCGGCGCATGCCGGCTATAGTAGATCGCCTTTAGCGCGGCGTTCTCCTCGAACGTTTCGCCGTCCTCAACGGGCGCGTCGATCCGCTCCATGCCAGGGAGTATCTCGACATCCGCCCCGAGCTGACGGAACTCGCGCACCTTACCGGCGTTCGTAGTCGCGCACCACAGCTTCAGGCATTAGGGCAGAGGCGCCAGTTGCTTCTGCAGCGTGACCAGTTCCGCAATGCCGCCGCGCGCCAAGGCCACCAGGCTCGCCATCTCATCGTCGCCGAACGCCTGCTGCTCCGCCGTCGCCTGCACTTCCACAAAGCGCCCTTTCCCCGTCATCACCACGTTCATGTCGACGTCGGCCTTCGAGTCTTCTTCGTAACAAAGATCGAGCATCGCTTGGCCCTTATACAAGCCGACGCTTGTCGCCGCAACGTAATCGCGCAACGGCGATCGTTTAATCGCACCCGTCGCCATCATTCGCTTCACCGCCAGCGAAAGCGCCACAAACGCCCCGGTGATGGACGCCGTGCGCGTTCCGCCATCCGCCTGCAGCACATCGCAATCGATGTAGACCGATCGCTCCCCCAGCGCGCTCAGATCAGCAACCGCGCGCAGCGATCGCCCGATCAGCCGTTGAATCTCGTGCGTCCGCCCGGATACTCGCCCCTTGGTCGATTCACGCGGGGTGCGCGTGGCGGTTGCTCGCGGCAGCATCGAATACTCCGCCGTGATCCAGCCCTTACCCGAGTTGCGCAGGAACGGAGGCACACTGTCCTCCACCGTGGCCGCGCACAGCACGCGCGTATTGCCCACGCGGATCAGCGCCGAACCCTCGGCGGTCGCCAGGTAATTGATATCGATATTCACCGGCCGCATCTGCGCCGGGAGCCGTCCGTCAACTCGCATATTTCATCACCAGGAAAAGTAAAAGAGAAACGGCAATAATCACGAAAATCACGATGACCACGCAGGGCCAGCCCGCGCGCGGCTGCGGCACGTCTTGCTTCGGTCGAGGCGTTCTGTATTTAGGCATGTTCGGTGTCGCGCATCGTGGATCAAAGCGCCTGCCTCACAATAAGAGGCTTCAATGCCGCGATGGACCGGAATCTTCCCCAGTGTACTGATATTGCTTTTCGCGGCTTGCGCGAGGCGTGTGGAGCCGCCGGATTTTCCCAAGTCGGTGTCACCGGGATGGCGTTTGGACAGTGTGAATAAACCGCAACAGGCCGAGTGGACGGCACACTACACCGGTCCCGGCGCCGCCCACGTTCGCGTCTGGGCAATCAAAGGTTTCGAGGAAGGTCTCGACCGGACTCAGACCTGGCGCGCGCAGCCGGATACCGTCGTGTTTTCCAGCGATCACTACTTTGTTGCAGTGGATTGGGCCGGCGTGGATCGTCCGCAAGCGAGTGCGCTGGTAAGGGCGATCGAGCATGCAATCGGGATTACGCCGCAGCCCCGATAAGCGACAGAATCGCTCGACCTGAAATCCGAGCGCTACCTGCGAAAGCTCGATCTTTTATCGCTCTAGCGCTCGAAGCCAAAATCCGACTTTACTTGACCGTTTCCAAGGTTCACAACTTCCAGGTCCACTTGAGTAGCTACCCATGCCTCCGAATCATCCGGGGAAATCACAACGGAATAAGGAGACTGACCAACCGCGTAGCTGGCCTGCTGCGTCTGCGTCGTTAGATCAGCGGCAAGAGCAGATTGTTCTCCACGTCTGTGATATAGGCGGTTGAGCCGTCAGGAGAAAGCGCGAGGCCATCCAGAAACCCGTTCCGTGTTCGAATCTGATCTTCTTGATCCTCACCTTCACGCCGAGGCCGCGGCGAAATCAATGGTCGCTCCCTTTGCTAATGTGCGGCTCAAGTTGAACGACTTATCCATGCCGAAGGAGCTGAAGTATCGGAAGACGGCGCCCGACCGAAAGGGAGGGCCTCGCGCGAGATAATTGTAGTGTGCCCAAACAAATCGCCGCGGCCGAGTTCCGCGTCGATCGAGCGCTTCTTCCAATTCGCCATCCTCGGCCTGGTCGCCAGCGGTTACCTCGCCATCGCCGGTTCCGGATATGTCGATTGGCCCACCGTTATCCTCGCCGGCATCGGCCTGATCTGGCGCGCCGCCATCATCTCCGGCGCGCGGCGTCTGCAGCTACCCGAAATCGCGATCACCTCCGCCACTATCGCGTACATGGTCTTCGCGCCGATCGACTATCTGTTCCTCGAACAGACCTGGATCGCCGCCACCATCCACGTCGTCTTCTTCGTCGCTGGAATCAAAACGCTAACCGCCCGGACCGCGCGCGATTATCTATTCGTCGCAGCCGTCGCATTCATCGAACTCCTCGCGGCCGCGATCTTCTCATCGAGCGGCACCTTCTTCCTCTGCCTTGCCGCGTACCTCCTATGTGCCGTCGCGGCCCGATCCACATCCGAACTGCGACGGCTTTCTCAAGACCGCTTCGTCATAGCCAGAACTGAGCACTGGCGCCCTGATCGCGACCACGCCGTTTCGCGCGTAGCTGTCGCGTGCGTCGTGATGACGCTAGGCATCCTGACGCTTACTGCCGGGCTCTTCCTGATCCTTCCTCGAACCGCCAATGCCGCGCTGCACTTCCTCGCGTCGAGCCGCTATCACCTGACCGGTTTCACCAGTGACGTGACTCTCGGCGAAACGGGCAATCTGCAGCAGGATTCGCGCGTCGTGATGCACGTCCGCCCGCTTGCCGTTGAAGGCTACAGCCGCGGGTCCGATCTGCCGCTTAACTTAAAGTGGCGCGGCTTGGCGCTGGAACGTTTCGACGGCCGTCGCTGGTCGACCGACCCCGGCAGCTTCCGGCCTATGCCCGCAAACGGAGGCCTCGTTCGCGTCGCCGAAGACTGGCAGCGCAGGCGCCGCGGCAAGCGCATCCTCTATCGCGTCGAGATTCAGAACATCGATGCTGACGCGCTCTTCATCGCCGGCGCGCCCGAATTCATCAATGTCGGACAAGCGCTCCTGTCGCGGTCCGCCACGGGCGCATTCCGTTTTCGTTTCACTCCTCTGGACACGCTTCGATACGAGATCTACAGTTTTCTCGGACCCGATATCGGCGCGATCGAACCTCACCGCGTCCGACTGACAGCGGCCGAACGGCAGGCCGATCTAGCGGTCCCGCGCCTCGATCCGCGCATCCCCGAGCTGGCCCGCCGCATCACGTCGGGAGCATCGAGCGATCTGGAACGCGCCCGCCTGGTCGAGAAGTATCTGCGTAAGATTGACTACTCGCTTGATCTTCCAGCGAAGGAGCCGCGCGACCCCGTCGCCAGCTTTCTTTTCGATTGGAAAAAAGGCTATTGTGAATACTTCGCGTCATCCATGGCCGTGATGTTGCGCGATCTCGGCATCCCCGCGCGCCTGGCCACCGGCTTCCAGAGCGGCATTCAAAACCCGTATTCCGGATCGGTCGTGATCCGCGCGTCCGATGCGCACACGTGGGTGGAAGCGTTCCTGCCGGACTCCGGATGGACCGTGTTCGACCCGACTCCGCCGGCCGCCAGCGCTGCGCCGCAAACCATCTGGACGAAGATGAGCCTGTTCCTCGATGCCGCCGACACGTTTTGGCGCGATTGGGTGCTGCGCTACGATCTCGGCCAGCAGCTGACGCTGGCTTCGCGCGTCGAGGCGGAGGCGCGCCGCATCCGCCGTAGCGGTATCTCGAACCGTACCGAATGGATGACGCAATACCTCGCGGCTCTAGGCCGCTGGCTGAGTTCCGCGGCCGTACCCATCGCAATCTACGTATCCGCTCTGCTGCTCGGATGGATCGCATGGCGCGGCACTCGCGGCTACGCGGTGAAATCGCGGGCATTGCGCGGCCGCACCGCGCCCCTCGAAGCGACGATCTTCTATGAGCGCATGCTGAACACCATGAAGCAACGCGGGTATCAGAAGCCCGGCTGGTTCACGCCGCAGGAGTTCGCGTCCAGCATTCCCCATCCGGCTGGAGATGATGTGGAACGCTTCACCGCGTCTTACTACGCCGTGCGTTTCGGCGGTGACGGTACAGCCGCGCGCGACATGTCGGCTGCATTGGAGAAACTCAGCGCTAAGTAAGTCGCGGTACCCTGAACGATTGCCCAGACCGAAAGCGCCGCGCACGCTCGGACTGTTCGACGCAACCATGCTCGTCATGGGCGGCATCATCGGTTCCGGCATCTTCATCAACCCGTACGTCGTCGCCCAGCAGGTGCATACGGAAGCGCTGATACTCGGGGTGTGGGGACTTGGCGGGTTACTCGCCATGGCCGGAGCGTTCATCTGGGCCGAACTCGCCTGCCGTTTGCCCGGCGCAGGCGGACAGTATCTATATCTGAAGGAGGCGTATCATCCGTCGGTCGCATTTCTATATGGATGGGTACTGTTACTCGTGACACAGACCGGCGGGATGGCGGCCGTCGCGGTGACGTTCGCGCGATACCTTCGCGAAATCTCCGGCAGCAGCGCGAGCGATGGAACCATCGCCGCGATTACTCTGATCGCCCTCAGCATCGTGAACTGCTTCGGCGCGCGCACCGGAAGCAATGTTCAGAGCGCGCTGATGATTTTGAAATCCGCTGCGATCGCGGCCCTCATAGTCGCCGGCTTCACGCTGGTCTCGCCCGCGCACCACGCCACAGCGGCGCCTGACTCAAGACCGCTCGCACTCTCGATCGGCGCGGCGATGATCCCCGTCGCCTTCTCTTATGGCGGATGGCAGACTTCGAGCTTCATCGCCGGCGAGATGCGCAACCCGGCGCGTGACCTCTCGCGCGGCTTGATCCTTGGCGTGATCGGAGTAATTACGTTCTACTTATTGACTAACTATGCCTATGTGCATGGTTTAGGTCCGGCCGGCCTGGCGGCTACTCAGACACCCGCTTCGTCGTTGATGCGCCTCGCGTGGGGTGAAGCAGGCGCACGCTGGGTCGCGTTAGGCATAACGATCTCCACACTAGGCTTCCTAAGTCAGGGAATCTTGACTACGCCGCGCGTCTATAGCGCGATGGCGCAGGATGGCCTGTTCTTCAAGAGCGTGGGATGGCTCTGGCCCCGCAGCGGAGCGCCTGTGGTCGCCATTCTTGTACAAGGCGTGATGGCGACGCTCATTGCGTTAGCGGGCCGCTATGAACAGATCCTGAACTACACCATGGCAATCGATTTCGTCTCGTTCGGAGTCACTGCCGCTGGTATCTTCATGCTGCGCAGAAAGCAAAACATCACGCCCGCGTATCGCATTCCCGGGCACCCGGTGACGACGATCTTGTTTGTCCTGGTCTGTGCCGTGATTGTGGCCAGCACGCTCTATACGTATCCCGAGAATGGCCTGATCGGGTGGGCCATCCTGATCGCGGGCCTCCCCGTTTACTTCTTCTGGAGTCGGCGAAAAGCATGAAGAACCGCGAATCAGCTTACATGCATTGGGCGAAGCTGCGTAGTAAGTCGAAGTTCAACCTTGCAACCAGCGGCGTTGGATCGTTTCCGCTTTCCGAACTGCCCTTCGACCTTCGTTCGCTGGAGATCAACGGCCCGACGGTATATGGTTATGAGCCGCTGCAGCGCGCGCTCGCGGAGAAGAACGGCGTCGATCCCGAATGTGTTGTGGCAGCGGCGGGAACCTCGATGGCGAATCATCTCGCGATGGCCGCGTTGCTTGAAGACGGCGACGAGGTACTGATCGAGAAGCCGACTTATGAACTGCTAGTTTCAACCGCGGGTTACTTCACCGAAAACGTGAAGCGCTTTGAGCGGCGCGAAGAGCGCGGTTATGCTCTCGATGCGTCGGAAGTAGCTCGCGTGATCACTCCGAAGACGCGGCTCATCGTTGTGACGAATCTCCATAACCCGTCGAGCGTATTAGCAGATGAAGCGCAGCTTCGAGCGATAGGAGACTTAGCGCGGCAAGCTGGTGCCACGGTGTTAGTGGATGAAGTCTACTTGGACGCGGTCTATGACAATACGCCGCAGTCGTCGATTCATTACGGACCCGAGTTCGTAGTCACGAGCAGTTTGACCAAAGTGTACGGACTAAGTGGCCTTCGCTGCGGATGGATCCTGGCCCAACCCGCCCTGGCTCGTCGGATGTGGCGCTTGAACGATCTATTCGGCTCCATCCCAGCGTTCCCTGCGGAACAGTTGAGCGTCGCGGCATTTGCTCACTTGCCGTCTATCAGAGCCCGCGCCCGTCGCGTAGTGGAGCGCGATCATGCTCTCCTGACGGAGTTCCTTAAACAGCAGACCCGCCTCCGCGCCGTGCACTCGCCGTGGGGCACAACCTGTTTTCCGCAGTTACTCGACGGCGATATCAACGAGTTCCTGACGCGATTGCGCGAAGAGTATGAAACGACAGTAGTCCCCGGACGCTTCTTCGATCAACCCGATCACTTCCGCATCGGCATGGGCGTAAATCATGAGATGTTCGCGCAAGGACTCGAGCGCATTGCCTTGGCGCTAGCGACCGCTTGAATTCCCCGTTTGCACGTTCAACGAAGTTTGAGTACTCGCCGGCCGGGCGTGAAGTCGCCGCTTCGTCGATCCATCACTTGCCTAATTTGCCGGCCAGCCAGCAATCGACGCTGAATCTTCCCGGACCCGCGCAGATTAGCCAAATAAAGAAGAGTACGTACAGTACCTCCGGAAGGTAGAGGAAATCATCAAGCCAGTTCAGGGGGGACAGTCCTTTCGGCATGGCGGAAAGCTTGTTAGTCAGGATGGCGACGAGCATATCGATTAATAAAGCCACCGAGGCCACGCTCGAAAGAAATCCTGCGGTCAGAAGGATTCCGCCAACGAACTCGACTAGCGAGACGAAGTAAGTCATTAGGTGGGGAAACGGGATTTTGGCCGCAACGAGCGTTTCGTACATCGTTTGCCTGTTGCCGGCGACAAATAGCTTGTTTGCTCCGGAGATGGCGAAGAACAGTCCGAGCGAAACACGTACCAACAGGACGGCATAAGATGCCAAATCACCGTCACCTAGCAACGCAAACTGGACCAACCGATTCCAATCCACCTTCTTGTCCTCCCAACTTAGTTATGTGTCCATCCGTTCGACCCACTGAGCGCGCCACACGGGCGCTACAAATGGATCCGCAAAGTATTGTGTCTCCCGTGCAACCTTGTCGCCGCTGAACTCCATGATGCTAACGGTGTAAGACGGCTTGTCGTCATAGGTGAGGGTGAACTCGGTGACCCAAAGATCACCGTGCCCAATGATTCGCCGGATAGCAAACCGCTTTTTGTTCGGCTGACTCGCGCGCTGGTTCTGTATGTTACTTCGACCGCGAGTTCGTTCGCCGGATTGCGGGTATTCCAGCACCGCGTCCTCGTGATAGATGCGGTGCTCCGCTTCAAAATCGCTGGCATCGGACGCTGCCCAATGCTGATCCAGCGCCGCACGGATCTCTTGATCTCGCGCTCCAGACTGCGGGATCTCTTGTTGATCATTCATCTTGAGTCCTCCTGCCTGTTAGGGGATCCGTGACGCTATGTTACCGTGCGATAGAAACAGGAGCGTGGCCGCGAATTGCTGAAATTTTTCCTCGGGGTGGTTGTAGGGGCGATCCTGGTGGTCGTCATTGGCGTGCTGATCATCGCCGGACTGGCGTCGATGCGCAGCCGTCCGCCGGCCGTTGCGTCCGACTCCACGTTGATCCTGCGTCTCGAAGGCGATCTTCCCGAACGCGCGCCAGTTGAACTCCCGTTCGAGGGATTCGGACAGCACACACCGCTGACGGTCGCGGACACCTGGGCGATTCTGCGCCGCGCCGCCGTTGACAAGCGCATCCGGGCCATCGTCATTGAGCCGCAGAACCTCGCGATCGGTTGGGCGAAGATGCAGGAACTCCATGCCGAATTGGATAACTTCCGCAAGTCGGGTAAACCTGTCTACGCCTATCTGAAAACCCCCAGCGCGCGCGATTACTATGTCGCTACTGCCGCGACCAAGGTATACCTCGGCCCGCAGGACTTACTGAACCTAAAAGGTGTTCGCTTCGAACTCATGTACTTCAAGAAGACGCTCGATAAGCTGGGCGTTACGGTCGACGTCGAGCACGACGGTAAGTACAAGGATTACGGCGACATGTTCACGCGCTCCGATATGAGTCCCGAAACACGCGAAGTGATGACCAGCATCATCGACCGCGTGTATGGCGACTCTGGTTAAGACGATTGGCGTCTCCCGCAAGAAGTCCGCGGCCGAAGTAGAAGACGCCATCAACAACGGGCCTCTACTCTCCAGCGACGTAGCAGCGCGCGGATTAGTCGATTCGCTTTGTTACGAGGATGAGATGTACGGCAAGCTGCGCCGCGAGATCAACACCGACGTTCGTAAGGTGGATGCGCACGATTACTTGCAAAACGGAGACTCCGACGCGGGTCTCAAGACTAAGGACAAGATCGGCTTCGTGGTGGCGGAAGGCGATATCATCCGCGGCGAGGCCGGTTCATCCAATGAGACGGAAATACAATCGGAGTCATTCACCAAGTTACTGGATAAGGTGTCGAATCGGTCCGACCTGAAAGGCGTGATCGTGCGCATCGATTCGCCCGGCGGCGAAGTCTATGCAACGGACGCGATCTGGAAATCGATGAACGATCTGGCGCATAAGAAGCCGGTCGTAATCTCGATGTCGGATGCCGCGGCGTCCGGCGGCTACTACATGGCGATGAACGGCACGCCCATCGTCGCTTATCCAGAAACACTTACCGGCTCCATCGGCGTCGTCTTCGGCAAACCGGACCTGCACGGCCTTTACGATAAGGTAGGCGTATCCAAAGATTCCGTCCAGCGCGGCCGTTTCGCGAGCATTGATAGTGACTATAAGCCGCTCACGCCTGAAGAGAAGGAGAAGCTCAAACAAGGCATCGACGCGACTTACCAGACTTTTCTGAGGCGTGTCTCCGATTCCCGGAAGCGCCCGGTGGACCAGATCGCGCTGGTTGCCGAAGGGCGCGTGTGGCTGGGAGACCAGGCCAAAGAAAACGGGTTAGTGGATGAACTAGGCGGCATTGATCGCGCGATTGAGTTAGTGAAGCAGCGCGCCAGAATCGCTCCCTATGACACAGTAAGTCTGGTTACGTTCCCGCCGCGTAAGACCTTGTTTGAATTGTTGTTCAACAACCAATCGCCCGATGCATCGGTAGAATCCCGCATTCGGATGGCGCTAGGCATTCCACAAGCGGTTACTCTACCGCCGGTATTCGCCGCGCCGCAAGTGAGAGCTTTTCTGCATGGTGGGTTACTTAAGCGTGTGCCCCTGGGTGCTCACTATAAACTAATTACTTCTTGAGACCTCTCTCGATGCGCGGGTCCGGAATCAGCCACATAACGGCGACGATCACGTATCCGGCACAAGCGATACGAGGTAGTAAGAACGATAGTGGAATCGATGCGGCATAGATGACGATCGAAAGGGCTCCCTTTCTATCCGTCCCGATGGATGCCGCAAGCGTTGACTCTCTGCCGTGATGCGCGATTAGTAACCTCGTCAAGATGTAGTAAGCAATTCCGCTAAACAACAGCAACACTCCGTAAAGCGCCGTTGGCCAAGGTTCAAAGAGGTTCTCGCCCATCCACGCGGTAGCAAACGGAGTCAGCGAGAGCCAGAACAACAGATGCAGGTTGGCCCACAGTACGCTGCCGCTAACATGCTGCGCCGCCTGGAGAAGGTGATGATGATTGTTCCAGTAGATACCCACGTACACGAAGCTCAGCACGTAACTGCAGAAGGCGGGAAGAATCGAACGGAGCGCCGCAAGATCAGAACCTCGCGGGGACTTGATCTCCAGCACCATGATCGTGATGATGACGGCGAACACTCCATCGCTGAAAGCCTCCATTCGTCCTGTCGTCATGAGTTATCGCCGGTTTAAAATCCACAAGATCAACGAGCCGATCAAGCTAAGTAACAAGCAAGTGACGATGGGAAAGTAGACGGTCGAATTCTTACCTTGCCAAATGATGTCACCAGGCAATCGCCCAACCGGAAGATGCAATCGTCCGAGCACCCATACGGCAACGCCGAGCAGCATCAGAACGAGTCCTGCGACGATCAGTAAGCGAGCCAAGACACAATTATCGCGCGACTCGCCCGTTTTACTCGATCCGCATCAACTCCTTCAACCGCGCATACCCCGCCCGACTCATCGGGATCTGCGCGCCGTCCGTAAGTATCGCTAGCTTCGTGTCTTTCGTATAGGGCTCGATCTTAGTCACGCGTTCAATATTAATCAGATACGACCTATGTACGCGCACGAAGCGGTTCGGATCGAGCACCGCCTCCAGACTCGCTAGTGACTGCTGCTTCAGCCACGACTTCTGCCCACTGTGCAACTCGATATAGTCATCCTGCGCCTCGACGTAATCCAGCTTGCCGACCGGGATGATATGGACGCGGGCGCCGTCCTTCACCACGACGCGCTCGGCCGCCTGATCGGGAGTTCGCGCCAGCGCCTTTAGCTCGGATGCGGATGGCGCGAGCTGCTTCGAGGCTAACCGCTGCCGCGCCCGCTCCAGCGCGCCGCGAAACCGCTCCGCACTAAACGGCTTCAACAGATAATCGACTGCGGCCGCATCGAATGCGCGCATCGCATATTGGTCGAACGCCGTCACGAAGATCACGGCGATCTCCGGCTCGATTAGTTCCAGCACCTCGAAACCATCTAGCTTTGGCATCTGCACATCGAGGAACATCAGATCGGGCTTTAACTCGTTGGCAAGGCGTACGGCCTCAAAACCGTTGGCGCACTCGGCCGCGATCTCCACATCCTCCTCATTACCGAGGTGCTCACGAATAACGTGGCGCGCGAGTTCTTCGTCATCCACGATCACGACCCGCATCATGCCGGCACCCGTCCCTTTTCGCAAGGCGCCGAGATCGAGACGCGATATCGGTTCTCCTCGATCTCGACCTTGAGTTGCGCGGACGGCCCGTAACGCGCGGTCAACCGGTCCCGAACATTGCGCAATCCAATCCCGCTGCGTTTGCCGACCGGCGCATCCGGATCGAATTCATTCTGGATGGAGAAGTACAGAGTCCCTCCGTCGCACGTTCCGGTGATCGCGATCTCGCCGCCGTCCACAAGATTCGCAATGCCGTGCTTGATCGCGTTCTCGACTAGCGGCTGAATAAGTAGAGGCGGCACGTCACAGGCCCCGCATGAGGCCGCGATGTTTTCCGACACGCGGAGCCGCCGCCCGAACCGCACCTGTTCGACGCTTAGATAAGTTCGCGCTACTTCCATCTCTTCGTTGAAAGGAATGCTGACGCGCTCGCCCAAGCGCAGGGAAAGCCGCAGAAACTCCGATAGCTTCACGCACATATCGCGTGCTCGCGACGCATCGATCGAAGTCAAGGCACTAATTGAATTGAGCGAGTTGAACAGAAAGTGAGGGTTGACCTGCGCCTTGAGGGCTCGCAATTCCGCATCGCGCGCCAGCACCTGGGCTCGCCGCGTCGACTCTGATGCCAGCCCCGCGTAGTGACCGCCGACCGCCAAGAGATAAAGAAGCAGCGTGCTAACGGTGAGCAGCGGCAGACCAGGCAGCGATCTGCGGTCGAAGTCATGAAACACCTCGCTACCTGCCTTTAGATCGAGGAACAGAAACGGCTGGACAACGGCCAGCATCGCCAGCGCCGCGAGTAAGTGATTGAAGATGAGCTTGGGGACCGAAGTCCCACCCACCGGCAGCGCCCTGCACATATATAGCGGCACCAGACATAAGAATGCTAGTAGCCCGATGAAAGGCGCGGTGATCCAAGTTGTCTCGCGCCAGGGTAAGTGCGCCGATAGACTTAGCATCGACCCAACCATTAACCCTAGCGGCACCCAGGCGCCCAGATACATCAGAAGGTATCGCGGGTTCGTCAGAATCGGATGCATGCCTACTCGACATTAACTCCGCCGAACGCCGCAAACCCGTGAATGATCAACACCGGCGCTCCGGGCTGGATTCCCTGTTGCACCGCGAGCGTCTTATCCTCATAGCCGCCAAAGATTCCCATTCCGTGAACTTCCACATGCCATCGATCCGGGACTTTGATGTCGACTCCGCCGAACGCTGCATTCGCCTCAATGTGTACTTCCTGAACGCCGGCCGCAATGTCGGCTCCCCGCAGATCCAGCTCGATGCCTCCGAAAAGACTTAGTAGCTCACCGCCGCGGAAATCGCGGGTGGTCAACACGCGCTTGACGCCGCCGAAGAATGCGAACTCCTTAACCTCATTCCGGATGTCGCCGGTTCGCGTCGGAATCAGCCTGGCGAAACCCGGTCGAAACAGCAGCAGGATACCGACACCGATCAGCGCCAGCGGCCACAAAGTGAAAAGACGGACGTGCAGCAGGCCCAGGTTTTGAAGCTGGAACACCACGCCCACGCCGATCTCGATGAAAGCCCGCACGTAAGCACTCTCGTTGCGCGCTGAGGAGATCTGCCCTACCCCGGCCACGATCAGAAGCAGCGGCCAGTACTGCCACAAGCTCCCTACATGCAAGATGCCGAGATTGTTCAGGAAGAACGCTGTCCCGATTACAATCAGCACCATCGCCGCGCCCATTTTGGGGCCGGCGGGATTATGTCCCATGCGGAAGTAGAGACCGCCGGTGGTGCGGGTGCCGCCTTGCTGTGTGTCCTGTGCTTGGCCCCACTCTTCCGGCCGGTGCCAATGCTGGTGGAGGTGTTCCCACGGACGATCCGGTCGCCCTTGTTGTCCGGCGGCGGGCCGATCTGCCGGCCTTTCCCACTCGCGGCTCATTGCTGTTCCTTGCGCGTTGGATCGAGTTCCACCAATCCCGCGGCGACAATCGCCAAGGGCCAGAAGCGCGTGATGCTGTCCGCCGAAAGCACGCCGAGGCTGCTCACCAGCATCAGCCCGAAGCCGGCCAGAATCAGCAGGACAGGAAACGCGCTACCCACGATATCCGCTCTTAAGGATCGAAACTTGTTCATCTGTTGCACCTCGTTCACGATTCCGATGCTACCGGGATTTCGAGGCGTGTTCAGCTTGTTTTCGGCGAGTGACGGATGCCGGTCGGCGAATGACGATTAGAGGTTGCCGGTTGGAGTGAAGTGCTCGCGCTGTTTGGCGTCGTTCAAGCAGTAGCGCGTCCACGGGACCGCTTCGAGCCGGGCTGATTCGATGGGTTTGCCGCAGACTTCGCAGATCCCGTAAGTGCCTGCGTCGATGCGCTTTAAGGCGTCCTGAACCTCTTCAAGTTCGCTGTATTCGCGATCCAGCGAGCGCTCGGCGTCCTCGCGAGCTTCGCCGGAATTGGCCAGATCCAATGCGTCTTCCACCTCGGCGGAAGGCGCGTCGAGTACTTCCTGTTCGGACGCGCCGCGATCTTTCAGCAGTTCCTGTTCCCGCGCTTGCAGTTTGCTTTTGAAATGTTCGATATCGATGCTCATCGTGACCTGATCATCTCATTGCGCTTCCGCAGTCTTTAATTTTACTGCGGCTAAACAGTTCGATGTAGGTCTAGAGTAGAACTGAGCGCTTTCATACTTTTGCGCTGGTTCTTCGCACGTACTTTTTAGAAGCGCTTGATCTTAATGGTGAATCAGAGGCGTAGTGAAGTTTGTAGTCTGGGCGAATCAGGTGCGGCCATCTTCGACCACTGGTGGTTTTCGGACGAGTATCAGCTTCCAGGCGGCGATGTATGTTATAGACTACGGTTCGTAGCTTTTGTACAAACCTTAAGGAAAGAAGGTATGTTTCGAGGATGAATAACACGGAATTAACTGCAAATGTAGCGAAATTAGGAGCAAATCGCCGGTCTTTTGTGAAAAAGCTGGCACTCGCGGGAGCTGTTCTAGGGGCTGCCGCTGAGACCAAGTCCGCGCAAGCCCAAAGTGCTGTCGGCTACACCGATTTCGACATCGTCAACTTCGCGTTGAATCTCGAGTATCTGGAAGCGGAGTTTTATACTGTAGCGACAACGGGCGCGTACATCGACTCTCTGGGTATCCCGATTACCGGTGCGGTTGGGACGGCAGGCGCAACAACCGGCGGTAATCTCGTTACCTTCACCGATCCGCAAGTTGCCGCGATCGCGCTGGAACTCGCCAACGATGAACAGCAGCACGTGCTCCTTCTCCAGGAAGCAATTACGTCTCTGGGGGGGCAGTATATTGCGAAACCTGCCATCAACCTGAACGCGCTCGGCGTCGGATTTGGGAGCCAAGCTGAATTCCTAACGCTTGCCCGGGCGTTCGAAGACATCGGCGTTACCGCTTATGCAGGCGGCGCTACTTTAATCGTGAACCCTACGGTGCTTGGGTATGCCGCTCGTATTCTCGCGGTCGAAGCGTTGCACTCGGGTTCGATTCGGAATGCGGTAGACCGATTAGGAGTTGTCGTCACCGCTCTTGATCCGGCGGACATAATTCCGCCTCCTGCTGGCACTTTGTTCTTCCCTACAAACAATCAGGCTTTGGTCGAACTACGGACACCCCCACAAGTCCACTACATCGCATACGGGGGCGTTGCGAACGCAACGTCGGGCGGCTTTTTCCCCGCCGGGACCAACAACGGTTATCAGCCGTTCACCGTTGCCAGCGCCACCCCGGCAACATACGACGGCGCAAGCCTCACCGCAAGCCCCAATCCTGCCTCCACCTCGCCCGGTGTTGCGGCGCAGGTTACGCTCACCTGGAGCGCACCGGCCGCTACGGTTATCGAGATTCACGTCGGTAGCCCAAATGGACCGCTATTCACACACAATGTAAACAGCGGCTCCATGCAAACCGGAAATTGGGTTACTAACGGAGAGGTCTTCTACTTACAGGATGTCAGCTTGGGTCAACCGTTGACCTCGCTTTATACTCTGGCGACTGCTACTGTCACAGTAACCTCGAGTTAGTTACTGCCTTTAGGTGCTGGCGGGTCTTGATGATTCGCCAGCACTGTATTTGTTGTTCTGAAACTCTCTCCATAGCCATAAATCTTTTACAAGACCCTGACAACAGACATCATCCTGCGCTGCTAATCTCGCCATGAAAGGTGGTCAGAAGATTAGATGAAAGACGAACAAAACAGAACTCTGAGCGCAGCAAACCGGCGCTCTTTCATGAAGAAAGGACTGGGTGCCGCAGCGATTGGGGCGGGTGTCCTCGGCGCCGGCAAACCGATTTTCGGGCAGCAGCCGAGTTCCAGCCTTCCCGCAGGCGACGTCGCAATACTACGGTTTCTTGCCGCCGCCGAGATCATCGAATCGGATCTTTGGACCCAGTATGCGGAGCTTGGCGGCATCGGTAATAACCTTCCCATCGAAGTAGCTCCAAACCAATCGTTAAATCCTTATCAGGTGGCATTGTCTAACCTTGACGGGGACGGTCCGCAATATATCACCAGTAATACGCTCGACGAGGTTAGCCACGCTACCTTCCTGAACGCATACCTCGCGTCCAGAGGGGCGCAGCCGGTCGACTTCACCGCTTTTGAGACATTGCCGGGAAGCACAGCTACGGGATCGTCAGGTAAGTTACGTCTTACCAATCTGATGAATCTCAACGTGGACACGAGTTGGTTTATCCGGTACCGAAGTTCGACTAATCCTAACTTCGGTGCAACCTATCCTCAGGCGATAGCGCTCAAGGGCGTTACAGCGATTCCCAGGAGCAATGCCGATTACTTGGGCGCGTCGAATCCTAACTTCCCCGGCAACGACCATATTCAGGCGATTGCGAACGTAGCCGCATTCCACTTCGGGTACATCGAGCAGGGCGGATCAAGCCTCTACGCAACCATGAGTCAGAAAGTGACAGATCCCGAGGTACTGCAGATTACTCTGGGCATCGGCGGAGACGAGATCGCTCACTTCCTGGAATGGGTTGATTTCGCGGGCAACGGCGTGCAGGCTCCAGTGGCGCCATTTACCGACGTGATCTCCGGACTTACCTTCCGCAACTTCTTCAAACCGCTGGACCCGCTGGTTCAACCTAGCCTGATTTTCCCCGTGCCGTGTGAATTCATCAGTCCCAAGCTACCGCACGTTGCGGTGATCCGTCCGACGGTACAGCAATTCTCCGGTGCGACGGCTGCGATAAATAGCTTCACGGCGGATGGGCTTTTCACCGGTCAGAGTCAACAGTTCCTTGATCTGTTGCAGACGATGGCGATCGAAGCCGACGCAGCGATTCGATTGATTTAGTCACTTCGCTGGGGTCTGGCGAGCCTTCCAGCGGAGGCGCCAGTGACCATATCCAGCGACATTACCGCGGCCCTCTTTGTGGCCGGCTTCAATACTCAAGATGCCTCCCGTACAAATGAGGACGGTACCGATGATCGCCAAGGCGCCCGGTACCGTCCCAAAGACAAGCCAACCTAAGAGCCCGGAGAATATGACTACTGTGTAGTTGAACGGCGATAGTTCCGCTGCGCTGGCGAAGCGGTAAGCGAGGATGATCAGATACTGCGTTGCGGCATAGAAAGCGCCCACGGCTAAGAGCAGTAACCATTGTCTTCCGGTAAGTGGTTTCCAAGCCCATATTGCCAAGGGAATTAGTAGCAGCGTAGAGATCCCGAAATTATAAAAGAGGATTCGAACCGGCGGCTCCGTATCAGCTAACTTGTTCGTTGCTACAAGCGCAATTGCTGAACACATCCCGGATGCTAATGCGATTAGCGATGCCGGATTTCGAACCATCTGCGGACCCGGCTTGATAATCAACACGATTCCCACTAACCCGATCAGCAAGCTTGCCCAGACCGCCGGCTTCACCGTCTTACGAAACCAGATATAGACGACCAGCGGGATGAACAGCGGTGCGGCATTGGTAAGCAGGACGGAATCGAGTAGCGGGATGGAACCTACAGCAACGAAGAACAGTAGCTGGCAAATCGATCCTGCCAGGCTGCGGAATACTTGGAGGCCGATATGCTCTGTCGCGAGACGGCTGCGTCCGAGGCTTGCGGCTGAAGGCACGAAAACGAGGAAGCTGATGGCGTATTGAAGAAACAGAATCTGTAGAGGCGGCACTCCTACGGCGGCCTTGCTGAAAGTACTCATTACAGCGGCGCATAAGAAGGCGGAAATAATCAAGGCAATGCCGAGCAATTGGTTGTGCCCGGAGGTTTTGGCTTGCAGTTCCACTAGGTTCAGACTAAACGCGTGCGATCGCGGCTGGGCAGGCCCGTCCAGGACTCACTTAGGATGATGGAGTTAGCGGGGTTATTCGGGTCGTACCTCACTCCGACCCCGCCGATCGCCGATTCGAAGCCGGGCGCGAGTTGCTCCCGGAGAGCGGATATGTCCTGGGAAGCAGTGTAAGTGACGCCGCGGACCTCGTATAGATACAGAATCGCGCTTTCCTGTATTTCGACGATTTCACCACCCCCGAGTTTGCCGATTTGAGAAAGCCACGCGCGGCGATGCGCTTCTACTTCTTCAGCGGTGGGTTTCTTTCGCCGCCGGATTCGGTAGATTAGCAGGATCCCCAGGATCGCTGCGACGCCGACGGCCGCAATTCCAGCCGCAGCGGGCGTGCTCGTCAACTCTTATACTCCGACCGGCGTTTCCGCGAAGACTTTGTTGTAGTCGGCGAGGAACTGTTCAAGGCCGCGATCGGTTAGTACGTGATTAAAGAGCCCGTCGAGTACTTTGAAGGGCACCGTGGCAATATGGGCGCCGGCCAGGGCACACTCAATGACGTGATTGGTCGAGCGGAGGGACGCGGCAAGTACTCTGGTGGGGTACCCGTAGTTCTGATAAATCGTGACGATCTGGCGGATGAGTTCCATGCCATCCTGACCCATGTCGTCGAGCCGGCCGACGAAGGGGCTGATGATATAGGCGCCGGCCTTTGCGGCGACCAAGGCCTGGGCGGAAGAGAAGCAGAGTGTCACGTTAACGCGATAGCCTTCGCTAGAGAGCTCGTGGGTAGCGATGATACCTTCACGGGTTAGCGGGCACTTGACCACAACATTCTTATGGATGGCGGCCAGCCTGCGGCCTTCCTTGACCATTTCCCGGTGAGTGGAAGCCACGACTTCGGCGCTGATGTCGCCATCGACAAGGTCGGTGATGCGGCGGATCTGTTCGTCAATCGGGTTGCCTTCTTTGGCGATCAGCGAGGGGTTGGTGGTTACACCGTCGACGATGCCCCAGGCGGAGGCTTTCTTGATTTCGTCCAGATTCGCGGTATCGAGGAAAAACTTCATTCAGGAGGTGGTGACCTTTCAGAAAGATTGATTATAGCGGGTGCGGGCTTGGGGCTCGTGGTGCAAACGGCTAACGAAGATTCGGGAACTTTCCGGGATGTCGACGGCAATAGAGATGCGCGTGATCGATGACCAGGCTCTCATCAATCGGTTCAAGGCTGGGGATCGCGAGGCGTTTGCCGCGATCTATCGCGAGCATCAGGCGGCGGTCTTCCGATTTGCGTTCCATATGACTGCTGACACGATTGCAGCCGGGGAGGTTACGCAGGATGTGTTCGTCTGGTTGATCCACCATCCGGCGGCATTCGACCCTAAGCGTGGCGCACTTGGTTCGTTTCTGGTGGGCGTCGCTCGGAAGTTTGTACATCGGCGGACGAGGGATGCGAGGCGGTGGCTTCCGTTTAACGATGCGTCCCCGGTAGCGGCAGCTGGATCCGATTTAGCTGGCGGCATTGATGCCGCGTCGCTGCGGAAGGCGATTGGTATGTTGCCCGTCCGCTATCGCGAAGTGATCGTGCTCTGCGATTTGGAGGGCCAAAGCTACGAAGACGCGGCGTTGGTTCTGGGATGTGCAGTGGGGACCGTCCGTTCGCGGCTGCACCGTGGGCGGGAGTTGCTGGCTCGTAAGTTTCAGGCGAGGGAGAAAGTATCTTGAAAGAACTTCAGCGGGCACTTAGTAGTCTAGCCGGGGATGTGCCGGAACCGCCGGACTTAGAGGCCCGGTTACTGGCTGAGTTCGACGGTGCTTCGCGGTTTCGGAAGCCGAGGCTTCACTTATGGATCCCGGTGCTTGCCGCGCTGTTGGTCATTGCTGCGGTCATGATTCACCGTCCTGTTCCGCCGCCACTTGTTGCGAGTGCGCCTTTTTTGGAAATACCTTATACTGCGCCGCTTGCACCGTACGAACGCACGCGGATCGTTCGGATGGAAGTGCCCGTGGCTGCACTGATTGCGGCTGGATTTGATGTGCGTGCTCCGGACACGGGTGCAGCGGTGGAAGCGGATGTTCTTTTCGGACAGGATGGGCGTGCCCATGCTTTCCGGGTTTTATCAAGTGACGTTCTGATTACCAACTAAGGAGATTGATCCAATGACGAAGCAGCTAATGATTAGTATTGTTGCGGCTGTTCCGCTTCTGGCGCAGACGAATTCATTCCAGCAGAATGGATGGCTCCATGTGCCGGAGCCAAGTGCCCATCCCACTACGATGCCGATCGATGGACAGTCCGGACCCATTGTGGGTAAGCCGCTTTCGGCTACGGAGGTGCGGCGTTCGGAGCAGGTGTTGTCGGATGGATCGCATATTAGTAACTCGGAGACCGAGCACTTCTACAGAGATAGCGCGGGTCGGATGCGGACCGAGACGCCTACAGCCGCCATTATCTTTGATCCAGTCGGAGGGTTTACGTATCATTTGACGGATCACGATAAAACCTACACCAAGATTCCGATACCGGCGAACAGCGTGGTGACGATCGCTGCAGCGACTAACCGTGACTCCACCAGAACCAGCACCGGAAACAGCAGGTACAAGCAGGGAAGCGGAGCAGTTACCGAGGAACTAACCCCGCAGTCTGTGAACGGCGTCATGGCGAAGGGCGCTCGAATTACAGTCACAATCCCGGCTGGAAAGATTGGCAACGATCGCGATCTGCATGTGGTTAGTGAACGCTGGTACTCGGATGATCTGAAGGTTTTGCTCAAGAGTTCTAATTCGGATCCGCGCTTCGGGGTCACAAGTTATGAACTGACAGAAATTTCGCAGACGCCGCCGGATCCGGCTTTGTTTCAAGTTCCGGCGGACTATACGGAAAAGGAGAGTCACTAATCACTACGGCAGTGTCGCTTCGACTATCTCTGACGGAGTACTTGGATTGCCGGTTTGGTCGATCGATATCACTCGGTAGCGGTAGCGTGCCCCGGGCTTTACGTCGCGATCGCTGTAGCTTGGGGCAGTGGTCTTCTCTGCAACTAAGTGGAACGGTCCATCGCCCTCCGCACGAAAGACGCTATACCCGGCCAGATCCGGTTCCTGGTTGCGTGCCCACGATAGTTCGACGCTCTTAGTACCGATGATCGTCTTTAGCCCTGTGGGAACGGCCGGCGGGAAGATGTCCTTCGGCGTGATGGCAAATTCATTGGACAGTTCGCTTTCACTGGGGCGGTCGCCAGGCCCAAAAGCTTGAACAATATACTTATAAGTCTTACCGAACTCAGCGGTCGTATCCAGATAGGGGCTCTGCTTGGTATCGCCCAGCGGGGCGCCATCCCGGTAAATGCGGAACAGTGGAGCATTCGAGTTAGTCCACGTCAGAACTACTCCGTTCGCCGTCGCTTCCGCTTTAAGATTCTCGGGGGCAGGTACTCCGGCGGTTACCAGCAGGGGCACGAAATTGGACCAGCCGCCGTATCGGCCGCGATCGTTCTCCAGACGCACAGCAGCGACGACATCTTTGCCAACGTAGGAACCCACCGGGACTTTATAGAGAGTATTCTTGCCCTGATCCGGAAGACGCTGGGCGGTTTCCAGCCACTTGGCCATGTCGAACTTCTGCCCGGTGACACCGATGCGGAGGTCGGCTTCCGGTAAGTGCGTCAACAGCGTCCCTTCGGTGGTGAGCGTAGTCAGGGTGAAACGGATGTAGATGAATGTACCGCGCTGGATCATCGATAAGTCGGCGACGCGCGACGGGATGTTTAGCGTGGGCGGAAGCGGCGGACCAATCGACCCGCATGCTGCACAGAACAGGAATGCGATGACGACCGATCCGCCGAATTTCACAGAATATACCGGCTGAGGTCCTGATCCTTGACGATCGCTTCTAACTGTTTGCGGACGTAGGGGGCGTCGATCTTGATCGTTTTCTTCTTCAAATCCGGAGCATCGAAGGAGATTTCTTCAAGCAGTTTCTCCATGATGGTGTGCAGGCGCCGAGCGCCGATGTTCTCGCTCGATTCGTTGACTTGCGCGGCAAACTTGGCGACCTCTTCCAGGGCATCGTCACCGAGGATGAGCTTGATACCTTCAGTCTCCATCAACGCAACATACTGCTTCGAGAGCGCGTTTTGCGGCTCTTTGAGGATGCGAATGAAGTCTTCGGTAGTAAGTGACTTGAGTTCGACGCGGATCGGAAAGCGGCCCTGCAATTCAGGAATCAGATCGCTCGGCTTCGACACGTGGAACGCGCCGGCGGCAATGAACAGAATGTGGTCGGTGCGCACGAACCCGTGGCGCGTGTTGACGGTAGTGCCTTCGACGATGGGCAGGATGTCGCGCTGCACGCCTTCGCGGCTGACATCGGGTCCGTGACCGGATTCGCGGCCGGCGATCTTATCGATCTCGTCGAGAAAAATGATGCCGCCGTTTTCCACGCGCTCGATAGCTTCGCGCGTGACTTGTTCCATGTCGATTAGCTTCGACTCTTCTTCTTGAGTCAGGTATTCAAGCGCATCGGCTACGCGCATCGTACGCTTTCGAGTGCGCTGACCGAAGAGTGCGGGCAACATCTCCTTGAAGTTGATGCCCATATCTTCCAGGTTGCCGCTAGCCGCGATTTCCAGCTGTGGGCCGCGCTCTTTGACGTCGAGTTCGACCATGCGCTCGTCGAGCCGCCCATCGTGCAGGCGTTCGCGAAGTTTCTCGCGCGTGCGCTCGTTGGGCTGTTCAGCGCCCTCGGGCGTCGGCGGCATCAGGATATCGAGCAAGCGATCTTCGGCCGCCTTTTCGGCTTGCTCGGCCACATCGTCGAGGCGCTCATCGCGAACCATGTCGATGGAAGTATCGACTAAGTCGCGGATCATGGATTCGACATCGCGCCCGACATAGCCGACTTCGGTGAACTTACTGGCTTCCACCTTCATGAAAGGCGAACTGGAGAGCTTAGCCAGGCGGCGCGCGATCTCTGTCTTACCTACGCCTGTGGGACCAATCATGAGGATGTTCTTCGGCATCACCTCATCGGCCATTTCGGGCGGAAGCTTTTGGCGGCGGATGCGATTGCGCAGGGCGATAGCTACGGCGCGCTTGGCATCGGGCTGGCCGATGACGTACTTATCAAGCTCACGGACGATTTCGCGCGGCGTGAGTTCATCGAGTGCGGGAGTGGCATCCACGGACTGGCTCGGCAGGTAGATTACCACTTATTTGGCTCCTTTCACGGGAGCGGCGGCGGGTTGATCGGGCGAAATTTCTTCGTAGATGATCTTATCGTTGGTGTAAATGCAGATTTTGGCGGCGATCTGCATGGCTTGCTCAGCGATCTGACGAGCGTTTAGCTTGGTGCTTTGCAGAAGCGCGGTCGCGGCGGAAAGCGCGAACGTGCCGCCGGAACCGATCGACGCCACGCCGTCATCGGGTTCGATGACATCGCCGTTACCGCTCACGATGAAGATGTCCTTGGCATCCGCAACGAGCAGGAGCGCTTCCAGGTGGCGGAGAACCTTATCAGTGCGCCAGTCCTTGGCGAGTTCGACCACGGAACGAGGCAGATTGCCGTTGAACTGCTCGAGCTTGGCTTCGAAGCGGGAGAAAAGGGAAAACGCGTCGGCCGTGGACCCGGCAAAGCCGGCGATCACACGTTCGTTATACAGACGGCGTAACTTTTTGGCTGAGGATTTTAGTACTTCACTGCCGAGGGTGACTTGTCCATCGGCAGCCATGACTACCTTGCCCTCGCGACGGACAACCAGGACCGTCGTGGAGCGTACACGCTGTTTCATTTTCGGTTTAACTTTCAGGATATCAACCGGGGGACCGGACCTTGCTCTAACGTGACCGATCCCCTACCGATCCTGTGTGACGCTATTGCGTCGACGTTACCCACATCGTAGTGGCGCGGCCAAATACCGGGCCGCCGCTGGGTGTTCCATTCAACAGCAGGATCACCGGAGTCGGCGCGCTGCTGGTAGTCGGGGCAACGCTGCTCGGAATCAGAACGTTCACCTGCCAGACGCCCACTAGATAGGGGGCGAGACCCGAGTATTGAACGTTGCCGGCCGGAACATACGCAGCGCCAATGATAACCTGCGGAACCTCGGAAGTAGAAAGCGGCCCCGTGGTTGCCATGCCGTCCGGGGGTCCGTTCGGGATCATTCCAGCGCCGGTTCCGTAGAACGAGACAACCGAGTTCCATGGAGCGGGGTTCGACGGTCCGTTCACCGTGCCGTTCTGATTGATTGCCGCGACCTGACCGCTGCCGCTCGAATTCAAAGTGAACAGACCGGGAGATGCCGCGGCCACCGGTAACTGGCTACTACCCAGAACTTGACCCGTGGACGCGCTTTGCACAGTTACTGTAACCGATCCGGACGTCGGCGCCGAGTTCGACAGGAAAAAGTTGATCTGGGTCGGACCCACGTAGAAGAGAGGCGCGGCAACATTGTTAACCAAGACCTGCGTGTCGGCCAAGGTAGTCGGCAGAGGCAAACCACTCTCGGAACCGGTGGCGGATCCGAAGTAGTTTGACTGGCCGCTAGTGGAGAACAGAGAAACAATTGTGCCCGGAGAGAGAGCGCGCTCCCCTTGCGTGTTACACGTCGCATTAGGAACGCACGGGCCCAGATAGTTCGCCGCGTTCACGCCAGCCACACCTGGATAGAAGATGGCGATCCGGTTAGAAGCATCGGCAACATACAATGCGCCAAAAGCATCCTGCGTGATGGCTAGCGGCGAAGCGGCTTGCGAGATAGAGAAGTTCGACTGATAATTCTGAAGCGTGAGGTTATTAAAGTCGGGGAACCGGAGGGTAGTCCCCGAGCCTGTGTTGGCGACCCAGATCTCGCCCGTGGACGGATTTACCGAAACCCCGAACGGTTCATTCAGCTGGGGAAGCGTGATGGCAGCCTCAGCTCCGGCTCCGGCATTAGTCACATTGGCGAAGATACTGATACGCGAGTTCAGAGTATCCGCCACATATAAGTTGTTATTTGTGTCGGCTGCGATGTGGTGCGGGGCATTGAGTTGGTTCAATGCGCTTCCGCTGGTGATGGTTGTGAAGTCGGGTTGTCCGAATACCTGAGACGCAGCCATGCCGGTCTTGAAATTCGCCTCGCTGCCCGCAAATAAGAGTACCCGGTTATGAACGTTATCGGAGGCGAGTAGACCGTTATCCGCGGCAAACGCTAATCCGTAGGGAGATGCCATGGTCGTCGAGGAAGGATCGGTTATCTTGATCGTAAAGCTCGATTGGCCGAGAACGATGTCCGCGTTCGGGAGGTTCGCGGGCGCGGCAAATGGCGCAGGAAACCGCATGATGCGTGCATTTCCCGAGTCCGCTACATATAGGTTGCCGTTAACGTCAACCGTAACATCGACCGGCACATAGAGACCGGATTGGTTGGGCGTGCTTGCGTTGTTGGATGGGTAATTGATCTCATTGTGCTGAAAGTCAGGTTGGCCGATGACGATATCAGCGGTCGAACCGGGCTCGACCAGGCGAACATCTTTGAAGCCGAGAACACGGTTATTATAGGGGTCCGCGATGTAGAGATGCGGAGGATTGCTATTGATGTCGATCACCATCCCGGCGTTCTCGACGAAGTTCCCGTTGACCGCGGACGTGAAGTCGACTTCTTTGCCCTCGATAAGATTGACCGCGCTGAAAGTCATCCCATCCTGTCCAAGCACGCGTGTTGCGGGGCCGAAGGTCGAGCCGGTCTGCGGCATAACGATCATCCGATTGTTCCCGCTGTCCGCGATATATAGCTCTGTCCCGGAGTAAGCGACTGCAGATGGACTGTGCAGCGATGTAGCGGACGCCTGCGGCTGGCCCATGTTAGCGGTTCCGGTAGTTAGATCGGCTTGGCCGACAACCGAGACAGCAGCCGTCCCTGTTGAGCCCGCCGTCCATTGACTAACCGGCGGAAAGAAGAGTACGCGATGGTAATAGGGATCTGCCAGAACCGGTTGATTATTGATTACTGTTAGCGCGCCGCTAAAAGGTCCGATTAGTTGAGCACTCACGGAAGTGGCTGGCTGCATGGAAGGAACGCCGGTGACCTGGGACGCGGACTCTCCCGTCGACTGTGGAGAAGGGAAGACCAGGATCCGGCCGAACTGACTGGCGGATTCCGACACGAACAGATTTCCACTAGAGTCGAAGCCGACACCGGTTGGGGTGGCAACCAAATTAAGACTGGTATCGGTGTAACCGGTCAGGAGGCGCGAGGTAAAGTTCGGCTGGCCAATTACAACGTCGGCCGATCCGCCGCTGGTCCCGCCCGAGAGCACGCTGGCAGGAAAACGCAGCACGCGATTGTTGCCGGGATCCGCCACCCATAAGTTGCCGCTTCCATCGAAGGTCATGTAAGTGGTAAATGGCGTTCCGCTATTTAGATAAAGTGTTGCCGGACCAATCCCATTAAGGTTGGCGCTGCTGGTGGTAAAGTCGTTCTGGCCAAGCACCAGGTTCGGATAGATAGTGGATTGTTGGGTGAAAGGTTGGGGGAAACGCAGAATCCGGTTATTGCCGCAATCGGCGACGTAAAGATTGCCCCCAGCATCTACGGCAAGTCCGACGGGAGTGTTCAGACCGGTTTGACGCGGCGGTTGGCCCAAGGTCGGACCGGCCTGGAAAGTGGTGACGAGATTGGGTTGACCGATCACGATGTCGGCTACCTGGCCGTTGGTGAAGGACGCCGCGTTGGCCCACCCGAGCACACGGTTGTTGCCCGAATCGGCGACATATAAGTGCGGGGGATTAACCGTGGTATCGAGCGCGATCCCCAGCGGGGAATCGAATTCACGCCCTTCGACCAAGTTCGGCGTAACGCCGGTTACCGTGATTGAATCCTGCCCAATCGCGCGCGTCGGCGAAGGGTTCAAAGTAATCTGCGCGACGGCAAACGACGAGGTGATCGAAACGGCGAGCGCCGCAGAGAAAAAAGTATGAAAACGCATAAAAAGACGTAAGCTTTTCGACGATAGCACGAAAATCGGCTTCGGTAGGCAGGTGGGACAGTTGTGTGAGACTGGGGGTTGAAACAAGCGTCGAAACCTAAAGTCTGCGCGGTCAGTTACCTGAACACCACGCCGCTCACGTGGGGACTGCTGCACGGTCCACAGCAAGACGCGTTCGATTTGCGCTTCGAGATCCCATCGATCTGTGCTGCTCTATTACGGGCGGGAGAGGTGGATATTGGGCTCGTACCGGCGATTGAACTCGAGCGGCAGCCGATCGAGAAAGTTCCTCCGCTGGGCATCGTTTCGCGGGGAGCCGTTCGTAGCATTCTGCTGGTATCGCGCAGGCCGATCGAGGAAATTACGACACTCGCCGCCGACCTGAGTTCGCGGACGTCTGTCGTGCTTGCACAGGTGATTCTGGCGAAGCGTTTCGGAGTTCGCCCTGCTGTGGCCGCGATGCCGCCCGATCTGGGCGTGATGCTGGACCAGGCGGATGCCGCGCTGGTAATTGGCGATCCGGCGCTGCTAATCGACCCGTTGCGCGCGGACGCTACCGTGATGGATCTTGGTCTGGAATGGACGGAAATGACGGGGCTGCCGATGGTTTATGCCGTCTGGGCGGCGCGTTCGGGGTTCGATTCGACCGACGCTGCGGCGGTTCTTGAAGCGTCCTGGCGCTTCGGACGCGAGCGGATCAGCGCGATCGTGGCGGCTGAAGCGCAGCCGAGAGGCGTGCCCGCGGAACTCGCCTGCGCGTATTTAACAAGGAACATCTCGTTCGAAGTCGACGAACCGGCATCGCGAGGGCTGGAGTTGTTCCGCTCGATGGCGCGGGACGGCGGTTGGGTGTGAAACGCCGCGCGAACCACGTGTTGTAAACTGAGGACTTCTGGCTTGCTCCTCAGTAGCTCAACGGTAGAGCATTCGGCTGTTAACCGAAGGGTTGTAGGTTCGAATCCTACCTGAGGAGCCAAATTTCAAGTGTCCGGACCGGACACATAGGTAACAGATTGTTCCTAAGAGATAGGTGACACTTTTGGCCCGAAGGGGTTTTCGAGGGGCTGCAAGGTTTCTTCTTCCAGATCGATATAGCCGAGATCGTACTCCATAAAGCTCACCAGCCAGATTCCGTTGTCGACTTCTTTGACGCCAACGGCTTGGCCGGCCAGAGTGACGGACAAGTTGATTTTCTTGCGATACAGGCACAGGCGCCCGCAACTGGTGACCAGCACGGTACGGTCGTGAAACGGGTAGTGCGGCTCGGGAATGCCTTGATAGGGCCGAGGCGAAGCCGTATAGAAGTCAAGAAGGTTCGAATCCACGACTGGCAACCAGTCTGGAGGGCGTCCCAGTTTTTCGCTTATGCCATTGATCCAAAACCGATTGGACCGGTTCGATCGGACTGCCCCTTAGGCGGCAAAGTTCGAAACGTGTCCAGACTGGGGAGCCAATTCCTGCCGGTATTGAGAACAAGGCAGCTTAATTGATAGCCAGTTTCGCAGCCGAGGATTTCATTGGGTTTATTAGTTCGAATCCACGCTGGCGTCGGCTAGCGCGACGGCAACGAACCAACGCGGACGACTTGACGAGGCTCGATAGTCGCGAGCGCTGCAAGGCACTCCGGAACGATCGGGAGGAGGTCCTGAATCCGGTTCGACCGCGCCCGAACGATCAGAACGGCAATTCGGTTTGTGTCCAGATTCTGCTGGTAGGGCAGGTTCTTGTCGAGAGTCAACAGAACATCGAACAGCGGATCGGCCAGTAACAGCAATTCACCATTCTTCCTCCCGGACCACCCACACTCAACGACCGTGCGGCAGTCGTGCTCAACAAGGTATCCAACCAATTTCCGAGGTAGATTCTCGTCGAGCAGGATCCTCATCTCTGACTGGTCAGAAGAGCCTTGGCTTCTTCTAGCGCAGCGATAGCTGCCTCCCGGCTAACGGAAGGAAAGTTATCGAGGAATTCATCCAGGCTGTCGCCCGCTTCGAAGTAGTCGATCAAAGAATCCACGGGTACACGAGTTCCACGAAAGCACGGAGTGCCGCCCAGGATTTCAGGATCGCTCACGATGACAGATTGGTTCGGCATAAGAACCTCTCGACCTTCAGTCTACCAAGGATGATGCCTCATCCCCGTTACCACGCGTACACTACCAAATGACCTATGCGACCGGAAGTTCGAGATGGACCCAGAATGGGCACCCAGCTTGGATGCAACGGTCCAGCTGGGCACTATTCCCCCTCCTGTCAACTAGTTGATCGGTTCGAGCACGAGAGTTTTCACGCGACAAAGTTCGAAACGTGTCCAAGCTGAGGAGCCAAATTTCAAGTGTCCGGACCGCTCTGTTCCCGCGCGCTACAGGGACTGTACTGCGGCTCGCACTGTCGGCCAAGCTTCCGAACTTGGATCGATAAGTTCAAGGTGGCCTGTTCCTTTAATGTCGATTAGCGTCACGACTCCTGGGTCGTGCTTGCGAGCCTCGAGGAAAGCTTGGCTGTTCGCGATCGGGACGGTTTCGTCATCTACTCCGTGAACTAAGACTCGCCGGATGTCGGATGGCTTGTTGCAGGAATCGGCGGCTTCGTAGATGGACGGAATCTCGCCAGGCGTTCCGTTCAAAAATGCTTCTACCGCGCCGTCGCCGAGATGCTCGTCGAAAGCCATTTTCAGACAGGCTACGGGTGCCAGTGCGACGACGCCCGCCATTGCCTGGTTGGTCGCAGCTAGTCGCAAGGCTAAGTGGCCGCCTGCCGAGTGGCCTAACACAACCGGAGGTTTCGCTTCCGGGGAAGTGAAGCAGAGCTTCCGCGTAGCCGGCCTGAATATCTTCGAAGGTTGTCGGCCATCCTCCTCCGGTGCCGACCCGCCGGTACTCAAGGCTGACTGTTGTTATACCCATTGCGGCCAAAGCTGAGCAGAGATGACTCGCGTGGGTTAAGTCGTACTTCGATCGCCAGAAGCCGCCGTGGATCATAATCGCCAGGCGGCTAGGCGTTTGCGCGGGAAAGACGTCGAAGAACTGATTGGCGTCAGTGCCGTAGGGAATGCGTTGGCGCGCCGCGATGGGCGTCCGAGTCAGAATATCGGAGGGCACTTCGGTTATGGTGGCATGACGGCTGAGCTCAACTTAGGTCTGCTAGCTATTCCGAGTCAGTTCGAGATAGACCAGGTTGCCGCCACGATCGCGGAAGATCTTCATTCCGGCGATCTGAGAAGCATCGATTTCCGCGGTAAGTGCTTCCATCTCCGATTCCTTTCGGTAGATCAGCCACCAGTTCATGCTGGTTTCCATCGCGCCGATATCCTCAAGGCAGGGATGAAAATTCGCGACTAGAAGACGTCCGCCCGGCTTGAGCATACCGAACATAACTGCGGTAAGACGCTGGGCGACAGGTAGCTGTAAGTAGTCATAAAGACCTGCCGCATATACCAGGTCCAGGTTGTTATAAGAGTGCCTACCAGTGATGATGGAACGCACACTACCGGACACAGCATTCACAACGTGGTCCGCGAATGACTCTCTAACAATGGCGAGGGACTCGGCGTCTTGATCGAGTGCCGTGAAGTTTCGAATCCTATCTTGTTTCCAGGCCTTGGTGAGCTTCAACTCCCGCAAATGACCGCAAGCTACTGCAAGAATTGCCGCGTCATCGCCTGTGGATTCGACGGTTTCGTCAATATACCGGGCCAGAAGATCGCGGCGGCCGCGAACGCTTTCACATCCTGGGGCGGCCAGCTCCCATTGGAAGATGCGCTCGCCAAGTTCACTGAGGTTCGTATGGCATAAGTCACCGTAAATATAGTCGAGCGTTACCGCGTCCCCGGCGTAACCGCGGGGTTGGCTGTAAGATCGCCGGGAAAATGGCGATTGGTGAACTAATTCGCGGAACGGATGAACGGCGAAGTGTCGGCGGGCGAATTCGCTCCAGGGGTCTGGGCCTAATTCGGCGCGGTAGTCGAGTAGAGAGAGTTTCAGGTTGTCGAGGGAGTTTTCTACGTAACCGGCCTGAATGCCTTGGCACGCCTCCTCCAGAATGGCGATGCCCTTTGTCTGTAAACCTTGCATGGATCTATCCTCAAGTTAGATTTGGTCGACCTGCTCGGACCAGGAACAGGAGGATCAACTCTATAAGCGGGAGCGGTGCTGAAATCAGGACATCGATCCGCAACCTTTTGGAACTGCGACCATGCACGATCGTCTCGCTGTTAGACTGGAGAGATCGGGGCGTGGCTCAGCCCGGTAGAGCGCCTGCTTTGGGAGCAGGATGTCGCGTGTTCGAATCACGCCGCCCCGACCACCCTACTGCAAATCTATTTGTCGGACCTACGCCGGATAATCCGCGGCTGTCTGATGGATCATCCGGACCCGCGCTACCAGCGCTTCCAGACGGTCCAGGCGGAGAGCGTTCGCGCCGTCCGATAATGCGTGTTCGGGATGGTCATGGACCTCGACGAATAACCCCTGAATACCTACCGCGCTCGCGGCCGACGCGAGGGTGGAAATGAATTGCGGCTGGCCCCCCGATGAACCTCCCGCGCCTGAAGGAAGCTGCACGCTATGGGTGGCGTCGAAGACCACGGGAAATCCGATGTCGGACATGATGCGCAGCCCGCGCATATCGACGACTAGATTGTTGTATCCGAAGCTGGAGCCGCGCTCGGTCAGGATAATGCGGTCGTTACCGGTTGACAGTACCTTGTCTACCGCTGGCCGCATATCTTGCGGCGCCACGAACTGACCTTTCTTGATGTTAACTACCTTGCCGGTACGCCCGGCGGCTAAGAGTAAGTCGGTTTGGCGGCATAAGAACGCGGGTATCTGAAGGATATCGACCGCTTCCGCCGCTTGATCCGCCTGCCAGGGTTCATGAATATCAGTCAGTACCGCGTGCCCTTCCGCTCGTAAGTTGGAAAGAATACGCAATCCTTCGGAAATCCCCGGACCGCGAAATCCCGTCAAGCTTGTGCGGTTCGCCTTATCAAACGAAGCTTTGAAAATGAAAGGCCCCACGATTTCGCGGATTGCCGCGGCCATCCGGTAAACATGCTCTTCGCTTTCGATTACGCACGGGCCGGCAATAAGCGCTAGTTCCCCGCCCGCACCGAAACGGACCGGGCCGGCGCCAGTGGTTAGTTCAATCGGCGCGGGTAAGTTCGGCAACTTCGAATAGTCTCGATTCGTTCAGACGGCGGCGCTTATGTTTGTAAGCCGCGCTTACAAAGGACTGGAAGAGCGGGTGCGGCTCTAATGGTTTGGACTTGAACTCGGGATGAAATTGGCACCCTAAGAACCACGGATGATCCGCGATCTCACAGATTTCCACGTAAGTGCGATCCGGTGTCTCGCCCGTGATCTTTAGTCCCGCGTCCGTTAGTTGCTCCTGAAATTCGCGGTTGAACTCATATCTATGGCGATGCCGTTCGCTGATGTTCGTTGTGCCATAAGCTTCGTAGGCAAAGCTGTCGGGGTGTAACACGCAGGGCCACGCGCCAAGACGCATGGTGCCTCCAAGTTCGTCGATTCCTTTAAGTTCGCGCAACTTATAGATAACGCGGTTGAGTGTAGCTGGATCGAACTCCGTCGAGTTCGCTTTGTCTAATCCGGCTACATGGCGCGCATATTCGATAACCATGGTCTGCATGCCCAGGCAGATGCCGAAGTAGGGAACCTTGTTTTCTCGCGCGTACCGGATCGCCCGGATCATGCCTTCAATGCCGCGGTTCCCAAAGCCGCCGGGAACTAAGAGAGCATCGAAATGTCCAAGCTGCCGTTGCCATCCGTCTTGCTCTAGGCCGGCCGCCTCCACCCACTCGATACGGACGCGCAAACGATCCCGCAGTCCGCCGTGCAGAAGCGCTTCTTTTAAGCTCTTGTAGGAGTCTTCGTACTCGACATACTTTCCGATCACTCCAATCGTTACATCATCAACGGGATTGCGGAAGCATTCGAGCATATCGCTCCACTTCGTCAAATCGCGATCGCCGGCCTTCAGGTTGAGATGCCTCAGGATTACTTCGTCCACGCCTTCGGATGCGAACGCAATCGGGATCTCGTAGACTGATTCGACGTCACGGGCAGTAACCACGGCGTGCGGCTCCACATCGCAGAAAAGCGCGATCTTTTCCTTTATGTCTTCCGGCAGGAACCGCTCGGTACGGCAGAGCAGGATATCCGGCTGAATACCGATGGCGCGTAGTTCGCGGACACTATGCTGCGTCGGCTTGGTCTTGAGTTCCTGGGCTGCGGCGATCCAGGGAACCAGAGTCACGTGAACGAAGAGAGAGTTTTCGCGGCCGAGTTCGTGGCGAAGTTGGCGGATCGCTTCTAGAAAGGGGAGGGATTCGATATCGCCTACCGTTCCGCCAATCTCCGCGATGACGACATCTACACCCTCCGAGACCTTTCGAACAGCGTTCTTGATCTCGTTTGTGACGTGCGGAATCACCTGTACGGTTTTGCCAAGGTAATCGCCGCGGCGTTCACGTTGAATAATCTGCTCATAGATGCGGCCGGAGGTCAAGTTATTCGCTTGGGTTAGCCGCGCATGAGTGAAGCGCTCATAGTGGCCGAGGTCGAGATCGGTTTCGGCGCCGTCGTCAGTAACAAAGACTTCACCATGCTGAAACGGGCTCATGGTGCCGGGATCGACGTTGAGATAGGGATCAAACTTCTGTAGCGAGACTTTCAGTCCGCGGCTTTCCAGCAGGCAGCCGATCGACGCCGCTGCAATGCCTTTACCTAGGGAGGAAACAACACCGCCAGTTACAAAGATGCACTTAGCCATTTTCGGAACCTATCGCCGAGGGCTGAGCCGAACGTTCGAACAGGTAAGTGACGCGATCGAGGTCCTCGGGCGTGTCGACACCGAAGCTCTCGTACTCCGTTTCGATAACACGGATCTTAAATCCGTTTTCGAGGGCGCGCAGTTGTTCGAGACGCTCGGCTTGTTCGAGCGGGCCAATCGGAAGATCGGGATAGCGCAGCAGGAACGCGCGCCGGAAGACATACAGTCCCGTATGTTTGAAAAAGGACGGGCGTTCGCCGCCGACGCGTACATGCGGTACAGCGGAGCGCGAGAAATACAGTGCGTTGCGAAGCCGGTCGGTAACAACCTTTACAACGTTCGGGTCGTTGATCTCACGTTCGTCTTCAATGCGTTTGCTAAGGGTCGCCATCTGTATTGCAGGTTCTTCGATAAGCGGCAGGATCGCCGCGTCGATAGCGCCCGGATCTATGAGCGGCTCGTCTCCCTGTATGTTGACTACGATGGCCGCATCCTCGCTTGAGGCAACTTCAGCGACACGGTCAGTGCCCGAGGGATGGTCGGATCGGGTCATTTTCACCTGCGCTCCAAAGCGGCGAGCTTCGCGCGCAATACGCTCGTCATCGGTCGCAATAAGTATCGCGTCGATGTAGCGGGCCATCGAGACCCGTTCGTGAACGTGTTCGAGGATGGAGCGTCCGGCGAGGGTGGCGAGGGCTTTTCCTGGAAATCGGGACGAGGCGTACCGAGCGGGAATCACGCCCAGGACTCTGCGGGGCACACGCTATCTTACTACAGAACTCGCCGAAAATCCCGTATGCTAGACTGGCCGCATAAGAAGGAAGCGTGGAATGCGCGTTTTCCAGTTTGCCGCCCCCGGTCTGTTCATTGCGGCCCTAATCACTTCCGTTTGGGCGGCGGAAACTGCGAAGCCGTCTGACCCGATTCCGCCCACGGTCAACATCGAACCGCGGCAGAAGCCGGCTGACAAGCAGGCGCCGACTCCCAAGGCGAACATCCGCGTTGACACCAATGTTGTTCAAATACCTGTTACTGTCACCGATCAGCTGAACCGATTCGTCACCGGTCTCGAGAAAGAAAACTTCCGGGTCTTCGAAGATAAGTTGGAACAGACTGTTTCTTACTTTTCCAGTGAGGATGCTCCGCTCTCGGTAGGTATTGTGTTCGATACAAGCGGCAGCATGGGACAAAAGCTGGAGAAGTCTCGCCAGGCTGTCTCTCAGTTTTTCAAGACGGCCAATCCCGAGGATGAGTTCTTCTTGGTGGAGTTTAACGACCGGCCAGAGCTGACATGCGGATTCACCAGTAGCTTCGAAGAGATTCAGAACAAGCTGACGTTTACTCAGTCGAAAGGTAGAACCGCGCTGCTGGACGCGGTTTACCTCGCTTTGAACACAATGCGGAAGCACAAAGAGGCGAACCCTCGGAAGGCGCTTCTGATCATCTCCGATGGCGGCGATAATAGCAGCCGGTATACAGAGAGCGAGATCAAGAACCTTGTTCGCGAGGCGGACGTCCAAATTTACGCGATTGGCATTTTCGAACCGGTGAGCGCGCGCGGGCGCACGGCGGAAGAGCTATCCGGACCGGGACTATTGAGCGAGATAGCCGAGCAAACCGGCGGCCGCCACTTCCCCGTAGAGAACCTGAATGACCTGCCGGATATCGCGGCTAAGATCGGTATCGAATTGAGAAACCAGTATTTGATTGGTTACACCCCAAAGAACGCGACACGCGACGGTAAGTACCGGCGTGTTCAAGTGAAGCTGGTTCAGCCCCGCGGGTTACCGCCTTTGAGGGCAAGTTGGAGGTTGGGTTACTATGCGCCGACGCAGTAGTGGAACTGCTCCAGCGGCTCTGGTATTTCTAGCGGCGGCATTCGCATTTCACGCATTTGCTCAGGGCGGCGATGTCACTTATTCGACTAACACCCGATTGGTCGTACTGCCGGTAACCGTGCTCGATAAGAACGGCCACCTGGTGACTGATCTGACTCAGGGTCAATTTCAAGTCTTCGACAATAACCAGCCCGAAGCGCTAAAAGTGTTCAAGCGCGAGGATGTTCCTGTCTCGATGGGGATCATCATCGACTCGAGCGGGAGCATGCGCGACAAACGGGCGAAAGTTCAGTCCGCTGCAATCACGCTCGTGAAAGATTCGAACAAAGAGGACGAGGTTTTTATCGTCAACTTCAATGACGAAGCGTTCCTCGATACGGATTTCACCAGCGACATCAAGAAGATGGAGCAGGGTCTCTCGAAGATCGATTCACGGGGCGGCACGGCGATGCGCGACGCGCTACGGATGTCTATCGATCACTTGAAAGAAAAGGGCAAGCGGGATAAACGCGTGCTGCTGGTGGTGACGGACGGCGACGATAACGCCAGCATGGTCAGCCTGGAGAATCTGACGCGGGAAGCGCAGAGTAGCGATGTCCTGATCTATGCCATCGGACTACTTAGTGAAGACGAGAAACGCGAGGCGAAACGCGCCAAACGCGCTTTATCTACCTTGACCGAAGCTACCGGTGGAGTCGCCTTCTTCCCCAAGGAAGTTAGCGACGTCGAGCAGATCGCTCATGAGGTCGCGAAGGATATCCGAAACCAGTACACCCTCGGTTATTCGCCCCCGAGCAGCGATGGTTCCTACCATTCCGTCAAAGTTATGGTTAATGCTCCGGGTAAACTGAACGTGCGGACAAGATTGGGCTACTATGCAACACCGGAAGGTATGTCGGCGCCCCACGGCCCGAGTTCATCTACCAAATGATTGCGCTGATCTGGGAGATGACGCGCGGATTTCGGCTGCGTCCCTGGAAAAGCCCTTATCTGCTGTGGAGGATTGAGACTTACTCCGGGATTCCTTCGGAAAGAATCACTCTAGCGAAGTTCTTTGAGTTTGGTTGGGAATTCCGGCGGCAGTTGCTGCGGTACCTGAGGTGGGCGCAAGGTATGAGATAGACAGGTGCAGCTTGCGGCTGCACCTGGTATCACCTGAATCACTTCCTATCTACTGAGGAGGATTGCTGCCCGATCCTGTTCCGGAGCCGGAAGTTCCAACGCCAGAACTGCTACCTGCACCGGTTCCGGTGGTCCCGGAGGAGTTGCTGGTCGATCCCTGACTTCCCGTGCTGTTGCTATTGCTCTTGTTACGGCGAGACCGGCTTTTCGTCGTTCCGGTCGTTCCACCATTAGTGCCCGTCCCGTTGTTCATTGACGAACCGGTTCCCTGACTTGAGCCCGCGCTCGATCCATTGGTTCCCGATGTTCCGGACTGCCCAGCGGTTCCGGACTGCCCAGCGGCACCTGAAGACTGACCCGCGCCACTACCTGCCGCGCCTGATCCGCCTGCCCCACCCGCTCCGCCTGCGCCGCCAGCCTGTGCAAACGTCACCGGCGCCGATATTGCGGCCGCAAACAGGATTGTAAGAAATTTCTTTTTCATGAAGGTTCTCCTTGAACTTACTCTTGCCGCAGGTATCAACACGTTGAGTGCCTATCGACCGGAGAACACAGTTGTCTCGTGATTAGCCGCCCTAAACAATAAACATACAGATCGCCGCGACACCCATGGCAACTGCGCAGATCCAGCCGAGCACATTAATCAGCAAAGGGTTTGTAAATTCTCCCATGACTTTACGGTCATTAGTTAATAAAAGAACCAGCACGATCAAGGGAGGGGCCAGCACGCCGTTCAGGACTGCGGCGAGAAACAACATACGTACAGGATTGATATGCGCGAAATCCAGACCTACACCTAATAGAATCGCAACGGCGAGTACGGAATAGAACCGCCTTCCAATAGACGGTCGCATATTCATCGAAGCCCGCCAGGCAAAAGCTTCCGATACGGCGTAGGCGCAGGACCCCGCAAGTACAGGTACAGCCAGCACTCCGGTTCCTATAATCCCTAGCGTGAATAACAGATACGCAGCATTGCCGGCCAGCGGCCGTAAAGATTCCGCGGCTTGCTGCGCCGTTTCGATGTTAGTAATCCCGTGAGCGTGCAGCGTTGTCGCATTCGTAAGAATGATGAAATACATGATGAGGTTGGAGAAAAACATTCCAACGGCGACATCGTTGCGCGCAGCACGCAGTTCTTGCGGAGTGGCGCCCCGGCGCTGCACGATCGTCTTACGGCCGTGTTCACGCTCTTCCTCGACTTCCTGGGATGCTTGCCAGAAGAATAAGTAGGGTGAGATCGTGGTTCCTAAGATGCCCACTAATACGGAAAGGTAGTCCCGGTTCCAGTGCACTCTAGGTAAAACTGTCGCTAGGAACGCGGCCTTCCAGTCGGGCTGGGCGAGGAACGCGTCGATTACATAGGCGAACAGGACGAGTGTTAGTAGCTTGAATGTTTGTGCCACTCGTTTGTAAGACGTGACGATAAGAGCAGTAACGATCCCGATGGCGAATAATGGTGTCCAGACGAACGCCGGGACTGGTGTGACCATGGCAGCCGATTCCGACATCCCGGCCAGATCCGCCCCAATGTTGAAGACGTTCGCGATAATCAACAGTGCGCAAGCCGACCGAAGTACCCAACGCGGGTAACGTTTGCGAATGACGCCGGCAAGTCCGCGACCGGTTACCAGGCCCAGACGGGCGCACATCAGCTGAACGGCAACCATCAGAGGGAACGAGAATACGGCGGTCCAGAGGCACGAGAGCCCGAAAGTCGCGCCAGTGACCGAGTACGTGGAGATGCCGGACGGGTCGTCATCCGCAGCACCGGTAATCAAGCCGGGTCCAAGTTGCTCGAAAATCTCGAGGAAATGGGCCGGAGACCTTTTTGGAGTTGGAGTGTCGGGGATTACTGGAGCGGTTTCCAAAGCGCTAGGCCATTTCACAGTCTATAGCGCGCCGGTTCAGTGCATCAGTCGGCATCGGGCCAGAGGCTCGAAAGAGTGAAACGCGCCTAAGCCGGGATCAACTTAGGCGCACAGAACCACTTACTCGATATGGGTCGACTTTCCTCCTTGGAAAGTTACCTTCAACCCATCTTTGAAGTAGTATATCTTTTTCGTCTTGAGATCGACTACTTTTGTCGGCTGGCCTTCGATAGCGATGGTATCTTCAACGCTCTGTCCTTCCGAAAGCGTGGGCGGAGGGCCAGCGGGAGCCTGCTCCGGTAACGAAGGTCCTGGCCCTGAGGCCGCGCCCTGCACTCCAACAAGAGCTTCCTTTTCCGCCTGATCGGCCTGCTGCGACTGCTGCGCGATCTCAGTTCCCGCAGTTTGGTCAGGTCCGGGAGCGCCCGCGGTAAATGCGGCTGGGGTAGGCTGACCCGCGGCGGACGGTGGCACGGTGGGTAGCCCGCCCTTACCCGCCTTACTCTGTAGTTCACCCATACCCTGGTCGATCGTTTCACGCATGTGATTCTGCATGTCCTGCAGGTCATTAAAAGCAACGGACACAACTACGCCTTTGTGACATTCGGCGCCGCCTTTGCTCGACAGAACCGACAGGGTCGCCACCGTTGCGTCCGCGGCGGGTGGACCGGTCAGTTGCAGCGCATCGCCTTCGCTAACGACGCATTCTGCGCCGTTTGCATCCACCACATCCAGGCTCTTGCCGGCTACAAACACGTGCTGCACGTTATCCGTCATCATGCGCTGTAATCCGCTCGACCCGGCATCGGGCGGGGCCGTTTGAGCGGCTTGCGCTTCCGCATTCTCGATTGCGACCTGCCGAGCGACCTCGGCCGAAATCAGGTTTTTCACGTCGGGCGTGAGCGCTGCCGCATCGGGAGGAGCCCCCGCATTCGCCTGCGCGGCAGCAACGGCGTCCGCCTGCGCTTGATAGGATGCCGCCAGACTTTGCGACACCAGGTAATCAGTCAACCAAAAAGCAGCACTTGGATAAACCGGATACGGATTGAAGTAATAGCCGTAATATCCATACCAGGGGTTTCCACCCCAGCCCCACGAATAGGCCACCGGCACAGCCCACGGGTTATAAGCCCATCCGTAAAACGCGGGACGATAGTAATAAGCCGGGGCATAGACATCTAAGTACGCCCCACGGTACGGATAGCGGGCATAGTAGCGGTCATAGTAGCGGCCGCCGTAGTAGTAAGTCCGATGACCGAACTCGCGGCCGTGGTACATATACGGGTGCTGGACATAGCCGCGTCCGCCCCGCTCAGCCACGATCCGCGTATGGTCCGCGCGCTCCACTTCGACACGGCGAGAACCATTTAGGCCGTGGTGAATGTCCATGTTTTTAGCAGCAACGTGGACGTCGGCCGGCTTGCCATTAGAGCGCACTTTCACGTCAGCGCCGCTTGCCGTGTGAACCGTCTTGACATTTGCCGGGGTCGGCCTGGACTCCGCGCGAGTACCCCCCTCGGCTTGAGTTTTCACGTGGGCGGAGGAGGGGGCCGTCCCGTGCTCAGTTCCTACCCCGGCTGTGTGCCCACCCGCTGCAGCTGTACTGTGCCCGGGCGTAGTTGCTGTTGTCGTATGACCGCCCGTCGTTGCCGTCGTGTGGCCCGCGTTAGAAGTAGTGACCCCGTGCGACTCGGTCGTCGCTCCGTGGCCCGCGTTTGAGGTCGTAATCCCGTGGCTCCCACTTGCGGAGGGCCCGGCAGGGTGTCCCGGCGTTGCTGCGGGGTGAGCCCCAGATGCTGCCGCGGGACGCGCCGGAGCGGCCGGCTTAGCCGCCGGTTTGGGCGGAGCCGGTTTCTTGTCGTCGGCGTTTGCAGTCAAGCACCCGATCGCCAGTAAAATCGTTACTCCGGCCAATCGAGCCGGTCCTACTTTCAAAACCTCGATACGCGTCATCATTCTCCTCACTGCTTACTACTGGACGTCAGAGACTTTACCCTTCACGAAAGTGACTTTCATGTCCTTGTAGACGTAAATTTGCTTAGTAGCTAACTTAATTACCTTTTGGGGTTGCCCAAAGAGAGCTACCACTTGATCCGTTGTCTGGCCGATTTCTACCGTGGGAGGCTGTACTGGCGGGGCGTCCGGAGGGGGCGGCGGCGGGGCTATCGGAGCTGGTGGGGCCTCTACCGCCGGGGCAACCGGAGCCGGCGCGGGCTGGGTTGCCGCTGGCTGCGGCTGCTGTTGTTGGGGTTGATCCTTCGCCTTCGCGTCGTCGGCCGGTTGGATGTCGAATACTTCCGCAACCGTCTTCTCTACCTGATCCGCCGTGACGGTTCCGTCTTTCGGGAGCGGAAACAAGAGCGAGGCTTTGTATCGGACATCGGAGTAAGCATCGGTAAATAGATTGAAGACGATGCCCTTGTCTGTTGCGGCAATTGCGGTTACCCAGATCTTCTCGCCGCTGACGAATGTCCGGGTATCGCCGCCAACCACCTTGGACGCACCCGGCACATAAGACTTAAACGGACTGAAACCGCTCAATGCATTGTGGGTGATCCGCCCGTTCTTGTACGTGTTCTGGTTCAGATCGCGATCGGTAACCGGAACCATCACCAAGTTGTCCTTTTTCAACACAAGTACGCACCCGGCGGTTACAATATCATCGAGCTTCGCCGTGGTTTTGGTGAGCGCGTACTTCGCCACCAACTTCTGCTGGATCGTAGCTTTGGAATCCTGAGCCTGGACGGGACTGGATAAGCATCCGAGAACAAGCAGAACACTAGAAAATGTAGTCAGTCGCATCATATTGAAATTCAAGCGGAGTCCGCCCACTATACACCGCATTCCTCCTGGTTTCAAGGCCTCCTACTACTCCATGCGTAAAATCGCGCCAAAGCCGTCATTTTTTTTGGCATCCGACTTTTGGGTCCTAGAGTATTCCTTCGTAAGCGGCATGGCCGCACGCAGCGCGGAGGTGACAGAATATTCGCAATCACTGGGCGACATCTGAGGGCCAGAATGTCTGAACTTACCCTTGGGCTTTGAGCCTCCCCAAGCCCATCGCGGTTGTTCATCACTGGAACGCCAGCCCGGCATGGCCGCTGCACGAGAGGAAGAATCACAAATTCCCGTCCGTACGGCACGAGATAGATCCTGCTCCTTCTTGCGGGCAAGCATTTTCAAAGGGCCAGACCTATCTCATTTACGCGCCGCCTGGTTACTCGAACGGCGATTTAGGAGTTCGTCATTGGTATCGAACCGCGAAACCGGAAGATTCAGCCGAAGACCTCCGGGTTTTGCGCCGTTCGAGGTAGGCCAGTTCAGGCCTGCGTGTAGTCCATGCCGTCCAAATCGGCGATCAGCCCGGGCCCGGTCGGCTTCCAATTCAGCTTCCGCTTCGTAAGTGCGCTGGAGGAGGGCATATCGAGTACAGCGAAGCGGGCAAGCCAGCCGAAATGGGCTTCCACCTCCTCGGGCTTGATGCTGACCACCGGAATTTTCAGGCCTCGGCCATGCGCCTCCGCGATCGCTTTCATGGTCACGCCCTCCTCATCGACTGCGTGGTAGATCGCACCCGCGTCTGCCTTCTCGAACGCCAGGCGATAAAGCCGAGCCACGTCGGAGACATGGGCGGCCGGCCAGCGATTGCTGCCGTCACCGATGTAGGCCGAAACGCCCTTCTCGCGCGACACAGCGAGGAAGTACGGCACCAGACCTTGCTTTCGCGTGTCGTGAACCTGCGGCAGTCTCACCACGGAGGTTTTTACGCCGCGCGTCGCTAGCTCCTTCACCACCCCTTCCGAAGGCGCGCGCGGATTCCATGTCGATACTGGACTCTCCTCGGTCGATGGCTTGCCGTCCTCATTGGCCGCGATCGCCGTCCCCGATGTGACAACAAACGGACGGCCGGAGCCCAGTAGTGCCTCGCCCATGGTCTCGATCGCCTTGCGATCGTCCGCGGCGTTTTTCTCGAATTGCGAAAAGTCGTGGTTGAAGGCCAGGTGGATGACGCCGTCGGAATCGGCAGCTCCCCGGCGCAAACTATCGAGGTCTTCGATGTTGCCATGAAGTACCTCGGCCCCTGCCGCCCGCAGCTTCTCGGCGCCCGGCTCCGAGCGCGTCAGTCCCAGTACCTGATGCCCAGCATGAATCAACTCCGGAACAAGCGCCGAACCAATAAACCCAGGCGCTCCGGTAACAAAAATACGCATGATGATTTCTCCTTGTAAGTCTCACGAACACACGGCCGATTTGCGGCTACTAATCAGTAGATGGGTTTGGTCTGCGGACGATCTATACTGAAAGTCCGAATGATCGGCTCAATCGTCCTGCCGTCTCAAGCTACTGAGCCCCCCAGATCCGAGACTCCGCTATTGCAAGTAGGTCTGGGATCCAGTCAGCGGATGGACCCGCTCTCCGAGGTTCTTGCCCTGATGAAGCCGCAGCTCTACGTCGCCGGCGGTTTTGCCGTGGCGGGAGACATGGCCATTCAATTTCCGAAACATCAGGGAATCAAGTGCTACGCCATGCTAGCCGGCCAGTGCTGGTTGGTCGTCGAAAGCGTGCCCGAGCCGGTGCTGCTCCACGCCGGCGATTGCTTTCTGCTCCCGCGCGGACTTCCGTTTCGGCTTGCCACCGACCTATCGCTCGAAGCGGTTCCTTACGCCCAGGCCTTCGCCGAGCTCGGTATGAGGAGCGAGGCGCCAGGAGTCACGGAAGGCGCGCGATACATGGCGGGCGGCCATTTCGCCCTGACCGGCGGCCATGCGGAGATGATTCTTCAGTCGCTGCCGCCGATCGTCCACATTCGCAGCGAGTCGGATAAGGCAGCCATGCGCTGGTCGCTCGAGCGCATGCGAGAGGAACTGCGTGACCCACAACCCGGCGGCTCGCTGATTGCGCAGCAGCTCGCCTACATGATGCTTATCCAAGCCTTGCGCCTGCACTTGGCTGACGCTGCCAGCGTTAGTAGCGGCTGGCTTTCGGCGCTGGCTGACAAGCATATGAGCATCGCGATCAGCAGCATGCACGACGACCCGGGACATCCCTGGACCTTGCAGTCGCTGGCCGAACGCGTCGGGATGTCACGCTCGGTTTTCGCGCTGCGCTTCCGCGAGATCGTCGGCGCCACGCCCATGGAGTACCTCACCCGCTGGCGCATGCTGCTGGCCGCCGATCGGCTGCAGAACTCCTCGGATGGGCTCTCCGCCATTGCGCAATCGCTCGGCTACGATTCCGAGAGCGCTTTCGGTAAAGCCTTCCGCCGCGTGATGGGTTACTCTCCCAGGCAGTACACTCGGTCAACCGTTCAGTTAGCCCGCTACGGGGATTGAGTAGACCCGTTCCTCGGTGAACACGGTTTCGTCCTTGCTCTCCTGCTCGTCGCGTTTCGGGCGCAGCTCGATGTGGACCAATACGAACGCGAGATCCTGCGGAACGTCGGTTACATACGTGAAGGTCTGACGAACGCCCGGTTCGACATAGTAGTAATAATCGCCCTCGGGAACTAAGTCAGCTTTCACAAGCGACTCGGGAAAGAGAACGCGGTTTGCGTCGCGCTCTACCCATCGCTCAAACGTCTGATCGCATTTGATCCCTCGAAGCTTAATGTTGATATGTTCGAAAGCACGTCGAACCTTGCCAATGTTATCGACGATGATGCGGATCTCTGTAAGGTACCTTCCGCGATGCGGGCCCAGGAATCTACACTCGACATCGACACGAACGCGCGGTACGAGCGACCGTTCCCGGTTGCGCATCTTATCCTCGCGGGACCGTTCTTCGTTGCGTAAGCGATCATCGCGCTCCTGGGAACTCCGTTCTCTGCTTTGTGCGATAAGAATCGACACGCACGAAATGAGTGCCGTGGATAGGAGTCCCGCCAGTGCGATCCAGTCTTTGGGGTCCAACGTTAAAGCTTAACCCGCCTCAACCGCAGCGCGTTCATAATTACCGAAAACGAACTAAACGTCATAGCGGCGCTGGCGATCATCGGACTCAGCAGAAGGCCGAAGAATGGATACAAAATACCCGCGGCGATCGGGACGCCCAGTAAGTTGTAGACAAAAGCGAAGAACAGATTCTGCCGGATGTTGCGCATCGTCGCGCGACTTAGTGCGCGGGCACGGGCGATGCCGCGAAGATCGCCTTGCACCAGCGTGATTCCGGCGCTTTCCATCGCTACTCCTGCGCCCGTTCCCATCGCGATTCCGACCTGCGCCTGCGCGAGCGCCGGAGCATCGTTGACGCCATCCCCAGCCATCGCAACCGTGCGGCCTTCGGACTGGAAACGCTTAATAATTTCCGCTTTCTGTGCGGGCAAAATGCCGGCGTGGATCTCATCGAGGCCGAGCTTCGTTCCCACGGCGCGCGCGGTGATTTCGTTATCGCCGGTCAACATGACGATGCGCATGTGTTCGTGATGGAGTTGCACGATGGCTTCGGGCGTGGAGGTCTTAATCGGATCGGCGACTCCGAGCAGACCGGCAGGGCTGCCGTCCACCGCAACGAGCATCACGGTTTGACCTTGCTGACGCAGATCATCGGCGCCTTGGGCAAGCGGCCGCGGATCAATGCCGAGCTCTTCAAATAGAGCGGCGTTGCCGACGGCGACCTGGCGGCCATCGACGCGGCCAGTGACGCCCTTGCCGGTAGAAGAGTGGAAAGCTTCGGCGCTTAGGAGTTGAAGGCCGCGCTCCTTCGCGCCCGCGACGATGGCAGCGGCGAGAGGGTGCTCGCTGGCTTGCTCGATGCTGGCGGCAAGGCGCAGCACCTCACCATGTTCGGGCGCCGTCACGAGTTTCGGCTTACCTTCGGTAAGAGTGCCGGTCTTATCGATCACCAGCGTGTCCACATTTCGGAGCACTTCGAGCGCTTCGGCATTGCGGATCAGAATCCCGGCTTGGGCGCCGCGTCCGGTACCGACCATGATCGACATCGGCGTCGCGAGGCCCAGTGCACACGGGCAGGCGACGATTAGGACAGCGACCGCATTGACCAGTGCATTGGTGAAGCGCGGCTCCGGCCCCCAAATGAACCACACCGCGAAGGTGAGCGCCGCGGCGGCGATTACGGCGGGAACGAAGTAGGATGCGACAACGTCCGCCAAGCGCTGTATCGGCGCGCGGGTGCGCTGGGCTTCACCGACCATGCGCACGATTTGCGAGAGCAGCGTTTCGGAGCCGACGTGTTCCGCGCGCATGATGAAGCTGCCGGTTGCGTTGACTGTTCCCGCGATCACCCGATCGCCGGCAGTCTTCTCAACGGGGATGGGTTCTCCGCTGACCATCGATTCATCGACGCTGCTGCTGCCTTCGAGCACGATGCCGTCAACCGGGAGTTTGTTTCCCGGACGGACGCGCAGACGATCCCCGACAACTACCTGATCGAGCGGGATGTCTTCCTCCTGCCCGCCGGTTCGGATCACGCGCGCGGTGTTGGGCGCCAGGCCGAGAAGCGACCGTAGTGCGCTGCCAGTCCGGCTGCGGGCGCGCAGTTCGAGAACCTGTCCGAGGAGCACCAGAGTGACGATGACGGCGGCGGATTCGAAGTAGAGTTCGCCGCGTCCGTATAGAAGCGACGCAACACTGTATAGGTACGCTGATCCGGTGCCGAGCGCGATCAGCGTGAACATGTTGAGGTTACGGCTCAGCACCGACGCCCAGGCTCGCTGAAAGAATGGCCACGCGCACCAGAGGACGACTGGGCTGGCGAGGGCGAACTCGATCCAACGCAGCCGCATGCCAGCGTGAACGAACATGAGCAGCAGCAGTGGGACAGTGAGCGCGAGGCTGATCCCGAACCGGCGCGACATATCCGCGAGTTCCGGATTAGCGGTGTCGCCGAGGACGATTTCGCGCGGTTCCAGCGCCATGCCGCAAATCGGACACGGGCCGGGCTGCGAGCGCACGACCTCCGGATGCATCGGGCAGGTATACTCGGCGGCTTTGACGGGTTTGGTGGCGACCACCGGTTTCGGATTTAAGTAGAGATCCGGATCGGCGTGGAACTTAGCGGCGCAACCTTTGCTACAGAAGTAGTAAGTCGCACCGGCGTAGTCTTCGGTGGCAGCGGCTTTGAGCGGATCGACGGTCATGCCGCAGACCGGGTCGAGTACAGCGGGGATTGCTTCGGGGGTAGTCATCGAGGAGCCCGGTTAAATAACAGCCGGTCCTCTCATGTTGATGCGAGACGTGGCTTATTCGTCGCTAACCGGGAAGTTTGGCGGCGAGAACATCAATTTTCTTGATGTCGGGCGGGGAGGCGAGCAGTTCGGAGGCTTTGGCCATCAACGCTTTTGCTATGGGGCCATTCAGGTGCGCCTCGCGGCCATTCTCGTCAGGGAAGACGTCGAAAATTCCAAACGTCGCAGGGCCGAGACGGATGGCAAACCACGCGACGGTGGCCGGTTCATTTTGTGCGAGGGGAAGAGCGCTGCTCAGAAACTGCGCGACCTCCTCTTCTTTCCCGGGCTTAGCTTGCAGTGTGGCTAATAAGCCGTTCTTGACCATCTTGTTTTCCTCCGAAGGCGCGTTCAGACGATTGGGGTAGAAAGGAACGAAGGTGGCGGGGAACCGCCACCCTTCTCATAGCAGTTGATTACGCGTTCGACTTGCTGGTGGATGCGCCGGCCGTAGTGCTGGATTTGGATTTCGCGTGCGCGTCCTTCGATGCGGCGTGAGCCTTTTCAGAGTGACCGTGCGCGGCTTCCGAATGCTCGTGAGCGGCGTTGTGATCACCTTTCTCGTGATGCTCGGCGGCAGTCCGGTGTGACTTCGCAGCATTCTCGTGGTGCTTGGCTGCGTCGTGATGGGCGTTCTTCGGCATATTTTTGCTTCTCCTCGTGGGCGCGCTGATTAGGGCGCGCAACACGAGGCTAACACATTGGGAAGCCGGCAAGAGCGCTGCTTTACGTCGCGTCTATGCTTCGTCTAAACGAAGTGAGAGGCACTTGGTGGCGCCCCCCGCTTTCATGAACTCCGAGACGCCGGACGGGACCACATCGAACCCGCGCGAGGTTAGCCATGCGGCCGTCTCCGGGCTGGCGTGATTGAGGATCACAGTCTTTCCGACGTTGACGGCGTTGCAGGCGAACGTAACTGCTTCGGCATCGCTGAGAGCGAAGCGCTGGTCGACCGGAACGCGCGATTCAATGGCGCTTCTAGACGCCTCGTCGAACGCTTCGGGGAAATAGATGAGCAGTCCTTTTTCAAGCGGACAGAAGCAGGTGTCCAGATGGTAGAAACGGTTATCGCGGAGACGCAAGGGCTGCACTTCGAGACCAGTCCAACGTTCGAGAAACGGTTTCGCCGCCAAGTCGGATCGGAAGCCATGCCCGAACCACAATAGCGGTCGGCCGCGATCGATCAGCGCATCGCCGGCTCCTTCGAAACGGATGCCCTCGGGAAGAATGCGAACGTTGAAGCCGTCTCCGGTCAGCCAATCGGCATAATGACGCGACTCGGGCTGGCGCTCGGGATGGCGGAAGCTGCTCAGTACGGCGGAATCGCGGTGGACCAGCGCGGCATTTGCGGTGAAAACGAGATCGGGGAGCCCATGGACCGGAGGCATGAGCGAGACGTCGGCAACACCGGTCATCAAGCTATGGAAACTGCTCCACTGGGCAGATGCGAGTTGCGTATTTGCGGCGTTGATCTGACCTTCCATCCACGGATTGATGACGTACTCGACGTCAAAATGGGTGGGTGGGCACATCAAAAAGCGGGACTGTTTCATAGGGACACCTTGTAGTGGAGTCCCGAGTGTAAACGGTTCCTACAGCATCCCGCATTATGAAAGTTTATGCAGCGCGCCTATATGGCGCTCGGTGCGAGGGGTCTACTTCGCTGCGAGAGCTTTGACCTTCGCGTGGATGCGGCTCTTATAACGTGCCGCGGTGTTGCGCTTGATGATGCCCGAACGCGCCGAGCGATCGATCATCGAGAAGGTCGCGCCCAACAGTTCGTTGGCAGCGGTTGCGTCTTTCGAGGTCAAAGCCTTGCGCATCGCTCGAATCGAGTGGCGCAGGCGCGTCTTGTTCTTCCGGTTAAATTCGGTGCGACGCTCTTCTTGCCGAACCCGCTTCTGTGCTGATAAGTGATTTGCCATGCCTAGATGTCTGAAAGAGTCTGCTAACCAAGAAAGTATAGCAAATTCAACGGCTCAACCGGACGATGTCCGTGTACTCGTAGACATGTGCTCCGGGATTAGGCGACGAACTCGCCACAACCATGGCGCGCGCAACGTCTAGCGCCCTGGCAGGACGGTATCGCTTTAAGCTTCCGAACAACGCGAACTGCAAAGGGCGCATAACAGCAGCCGCGACAGATTCGCCGAATCGGTGTTCACCGCGATCTCCCATCAAAAGGCTCGGCCGGAACAGATGCGTGTCGCGGAATCCTTCTTGTTTCACCGACTCTTCCGTTTCGCCTTTCGTCCGCAGATAGAAGTTGCCGGACGCCGCGTTCGCTCCTACCGACGAGACCAGCGCGAACGTTTGCGCACCTCCCGCGTGTGTCCATTTTGCGAATGCCTGGACAAAGTCGTGGTCGATTCGTCGGAACGCGGCTTGCGAGCCGGCTGCGCGGATGGTTGTTCCGAGCGCGCAGAAAGCGACATCGCAGACGCATGCCGCGCGCTCCTGAAGCGCACCGAAATCCACGATTTCCTGCTGGAGTTTCGGATGCGAGATAGCAATCGGACGCCTTAAAACGGCGACCACGCGATCGTAAGATTCGTCCTCAAGCAGCAGCTTCAAGCAAAGGCTGCCGACCAGACCTGAGGCTCCGGCGATCGCTGCGGTACGGCTCACGTCTTCCAGTTGATCACGGGAACCCTGCCAAAATAGAACTGTACGGGGTAACGCAAGTAGCTGCGCAATCCGTCGTAGTTCCCAGGGCCGCTTCCATGTGGAAACACCATCTCTCGATCGTCACTACCGCGCTGTTCGTCGCGGCACTCTCTCCTACGGCCGCGCCTCAATCCGCCCCGGCGATCTCGTCCGATGGCGAGACCACCATCCGCAGTTCGGTTCGCGAAGTCCTGGTCGACGTGGTGGTGCGCGACAAACATGGTCGTTTGGTAAATAACTTGGATGCCGGTCAGATGAAGGTTTACGACAACGGCACGCCCGCGCCGATCCGGTCATTTCATTTCGTTCGCGGGACCGAAACTCGCACAGAGGACGCCAAACTGGCGACGACTCGAATTGCCGCACCCGGATCGACCGCGAATAGCGCGATAATGACGCCGCAAGCTGCGCGCGCGCTGAATCCGTTGCGGGCCGTGAATCTGGTCTGCCTCGTGCTGAACGACATCGACGAGAATACGCGCCAACTCGCCATCAGTTCAGCTGAAAAGGTAGTGGATCGCGAACTGCGCACCAACACGTACATCGGCATCTTCACGCTCGATCAGAGCGGCATGCGCTCGCTGACTCCGTTTTCAAACAATCGCGCGCAACTCGTGAGCGCGGTCAAAAAAGCGGCGACCAATCAGCTGGCCGGAACTGCGGGTGTGGACCTAAGTGCTCCGACGAGTGCCGGGCTGATTAGTGCGATGACGCTGACGTCGCCCGTGTCCGATGTCGGAACGACCTCGCAAGGAAACTCGAACACGACATCCGCTAATGCGACTACGACAGCTGATCCGGCGCTTACCGGACTAGCGACGGCTCAGAATCCACTGAGTGCGCGCGGCAACATGGAGTTCAGTTCGCAAGTCGGCATGCGCGAACTTGACGCGTTGACTGCTCTGGTTCAGCAACTTAGTCCCTTGCCGTTCCAGAAAACCGTGTTGTTGATCAGCAACGGGCTGGTGAAGCCTCCGGATCACGTCGATTACTGGGCGTCGCTAATCAAGAACTCTAATAAGTACGGAGTTACCTTCTATGCGTTGGACGCGTGGGGATTGGGTGTTTGTCAGGATCAGCCCAGCGGGACTTGCGATGCCGCACGTTCGTCCATGCAGAACTCGATCGACATGCTAAACACGTCCGCCAAGTTGAGCCAGCAACAGCAGAAAGTGGGTTTGAGCGGCGCCCAGATGCACGAGCTGATGCATCAGGACGATTACGTCAATTACGGCGTGCTGACCGCCAATAAGCAAGAAAACCTACGCGATTTGGCCGAACGCACCGGCGGGTTTCTGATCGCGAACACAAACAATGTCGATCACCTTCTCGACAAACTAATGGAAGAGGTGGATACCCACTACGAATTGACTTATACGCCGCCTACTGAAAGCTATGACGGCCACTTCCATAAGATCGAAGTCAAGTTAGCCAAGGCCGATCTGACGGCTGAGACGCGAACCGGTTACTTCGCAGTTCCCGATACCGGGTCCGGGCCACTTACCGCGGCTGAGATCGCCGGCTTCAGTGCGCTCGACTCCAAGCCGCTTCCTCACGCGTTTGACTACTCGACCGAGTCTTATCGCTTTGAGGGAAGCAGCGGAAGCACCGACTGTGAGATCGGGTTCGACATCCCGATTGCCAATCTAACCGCTACTCCGGAACCTGCCGAGCACAAGCAGAGAGTACACGCTTCGCTACTCGCGGTAGTAAAGGACGCCAATGGACAGATTGTCGGACGCATCAGTAAGGACGTTTCCGCCGAAGTTGCCGACGCCGAGCTAACCAATCTCCGCGGGAGCAATATGACTTATGCGCGCCCGGTGACGATTCCTCCCGGACACTATACGATTGAGACCGCCGTAGTCGATTACGAAGGGAAGCGCAAGAGCACGCAGATCATTCCGCTGGAGGTCCCGGCCATCAAAGGTCCGGCGATGAGCGACATCACCATGGTGCGGAAGCTGAACGACGTGAATGGCACTCCGGACCCCGAAGATCCTTTCCAGTTCGACGGTAAAGTCGTCTTACCCGCGGTGTCGTCCACACTCAAATCAGGCTCGAACCCGATGGTTTACTTCGTTGTATATCCCGGGAGTTCGAGCGCCGCGCCAGGGGAGTTACGGGTTCAGATACTTAAGGACGGGCAGGTTATCGCCAGGCGTAACTCCGCTTTGCCGAAGCCTGATGAAACCGGACGTGTTCGGATGATCATCGGGGCTGTTCCTGACCCTGGCAACTACGAATTGAAGATTGCGGCCGCCGAGCCCGCCGGCGTGGTCGAACGCAGCGTGAAGTACACCATTTCCAGATAGCCTAACGTAGGGATTCAAACAGCGCACGCTTCCACCGCGGATTGTCGATTGCCCAGCACACGCGCATCGGGAACCCGCGCCCGGTAGTCTGTTTCCAGATCCCGCGGTTCCTCTCGTTCTGCAGACACGTTCAGCCGGTCGACTACAGTCATCCCGCGAGTTAACTCACTTGCTGTCTCTACCTCCACATAGTGACTACTCGCAGAAGTACAGATTGTTGGATCAAGCGCAATCGACATGGCCACCGGATCGGGCAGCGAAATCCCGATCTCGCCCGTCTGAACGCGATATGCCTCCATGGCCGTACTGTTGCACTCGATCGCGAATCGCGCCAGCGGCGTACCGAGGCGAAGAATTTCCTCAATATCGCGCGTATTCACCGCGGCACCTCCACGGCAAAGCTGCCAACCGACTAACTCGATCGGCAGCCCGGAGAGGAAGACCATCCGGGCAGCCTCCGGATCTACCCAGATGTTGTATTCGGCGGCGGGAGTTACATTACCTTCGGTACACGGATTGCCGCCCATGATCACGCAGCGTCCCACTTTTTTCGCGATATCCGGATCTTTAGCTAATGCAAGAGCAACGTTCGTGAGCGGACCAAGAGTAACCAGAGTAAGTCCTGGATGAGCCTTGATTGACGAGACGATCGCGTCTACCGCGTGGGTGGCAGCAGCAGTGCGCCGGGGTTCCGGATATCCGTGGTCGCCGAAACCATCCTCACCATGAAACCAGGTCGCGGTAACGTACTCGCGCAACAAAGGCTGACCCGCGCCAGCGAAAACGGGAACATCGGAACCGCATAGCTCGGCAGTATACAAGGCGTTCCGGGTAGCTTGTGCAACCGGTACGTTTCCCGCAACAGTAGTGATCGCGGCAACGTCGACATCGGGCGCCCGCAGCGCCATGATCAGAGCGACGGCGTCGTCGGATGCTGTATCGGTATCGATGAGGAAAGTGCGACGGGAGGCTGGGAAGATTCAAGCCTCAGTTTACGATCAGTGGTAGCGAACACCTGCCATGCCACGGTCCGTAAACGTCGAGTATGCCGCGCACCGCCCCATGCGAACGCGGAACAAGCCTTACTATCGCGTCGCGCACTGGCCCATCTGGATTTGGGTGTTCTTCCTGTCGGCTGGGCCCGTTGTGTTCCGCCTCTTCGCCTATGGGCCGAACCGGTGGACTCTGATGTGGCTTGGGGTGGTGTTGGTGGGCACGGGGACCGCCGCACTTCGTGGTCAGTTGCCGGGCGTTGAACCCGCGCCCTACATTCTTCGCTTCACGGAAGACAAGCCGAACCCTTTGTACCGACGGATCTGCTATACCTTCGCGTGGAACGTCGTCGTAAATTTTGTGCTACTTAACTGGATCGGCTTAGCTGTGGCCGCGGTTACGCAACATTGGTATCTGAAGCAGATCTACAGTGCCGGTTACTTCCCGATCGCCATCGTGATCTGGACGCTTGGTCTATTCGGGCTGCTGCCGCGCGTGAAGCCGTCGACAGCGGGCGAAGGGCATGAACGCCGTTTTTTCTACGGCTCCGTCTGGGCGGCATGCGTGGCGCAACCGATGTTGTGGGTGCTCTGGATGACAATGCCGAAAACTCCGATCGCGAACGTCGCGAAGCTAGTCATCTTTACCGCGGCGCTGATCTTCATGGGAATGCTCGCGGCACGGGGAGTACTTCCGCGTACTCGACGGATCCTGCCCGGCGAACTAATGGTCGCTGACTAAGTTGTTACTACTCGCCGCCGCGTTAGCGATCGTCATCGGCTTACTTATAGCACTCACAATCTGGCAAGCGATCTCAGCGCGGCAAGACGCCAAGCGCTTTCCGCCGCCCGGAAGTCTATCGTCAATCGCAGGAACGCACTTACACGTACTAGACCTCGGCCACGGCACACCAGCGGTCGTACTCGAAGCAGGAATTGCCGCATCCTCAATTAGCTGGCGCCCGCTGCAACAAGAGATTGCCCGGTTCGCTCGCGTCATTAGCTACGACCGCGCCGGATTAGGATGGAGCGCGCCCGCCGCCGAAGCTAGATCTCTTGACCAGTTAGTCTTCGAACTTCACCAGGTCAGCGCGACCGCAGCCCCATTCATCCTCGTGGGTCATTCCTTCGGCGGCCTCGTCGCGCGCGCCTACGCAGCGAAGCATCCCGAACGTGTCGCCGGTCTGGTCCTCTTAGACCCAGTCTTACCTTCCGAGTGGTGCGACTTACCGCGGGATCGCCAGCGCCTGCTTTCCTACGGCGTCATGCTCTCCCGCCGCGGCGCATTGCTCGCCCGACTAGGCATCGTGCGGCTTACACTTACCCTTGCCGAACGGGGCGCCCGATTCATCCCGAAACTGATCGCCAAAGTATCCAGTGGGAAGGGATCCGGCGTCCCCGAGCGGCTAATCGGTGAGGTCCGCAAGCTCCCGCCGGATTTGTTGCCAGCAATCAAGTCGCATTGGTGCCAGCCCAAGAGCTTCGAAGCTATGGCCACTTACTTAGCTCTCCTGCCCCGCTCATGCGAACAGGCGCAGCACTGGCCGGTGATATCCATGCCGCTGACGATCCTATCGGCCGGCAACGCCACCCCGGAGCAAATCGCCGAATGGGACCGTCTCGCAGCAACATCACCAATCGGGCAACACATCCGTGCGCAGACCGCAGGACACTGGGTGCATCTCGACGAACCGGGACTCGTTCTAACCGCAATCCGCCAAACGATCGAGCGTGTCAGCGCTTTGTAACATTCACGAAATATACTGGCAAACGGAGCCTAGAAATTTCATGGATCGCAGAACGTTTATCAAGACGAGCACCGCCGCTGGAACGCTGATGAGCGCAGCGGGCGTGAATGCGCAGCAGCCCGGCCAAATCAAGCAAATCATCCACGTGATGAGCGAAAACCGCAGCTTCGACCACATGCTCGGCTGGCTGCCGAACGCCAATGGCAAGCAGGCCGGCCTCAGTTACGCAAACCCGGCCGGTACCGTTTCCTCCACTTACCCGCTAGCCCCGGATTGGACCGGCTGCGGACACTCCGATCCCGACCACAGCTATGCCGGCGGCCGCCTCGAATACGATAGCGGCAAGATGGACGGCTTCCTTCAGCCTACCGACAGCGATACCTTCGCCATCGGCTACTACGTGGAAAAGGATCTCCCCATTCTTTCCGCGCTCGCCCGCAACTTCACCACGTGCGACAACTTCTTCGCCTCGATCCTGGGGCCTACGTTCCCCAACCGCATTTTCAGTCACTCGGGTCAAACGGACCGGCTCAACGACAGCCTGAATTTCTGCACGCTTCCGACTATCTGGGACAACCTGCAGGCTGCCGGAGTCAGCTGCAAATACTACTTCGGAAATGTTCCGTTCCTTGCGCTCTGGGGCGTTAAGTACCTCAACATTTCGCACGACTTCAACACGTTCCTGTCAGATTGCGCTAACGGCACACTGCCATCGGTTTCCTATCTGGATCCGAAGCTCACTTTACTTTTGAACTTCGCCCAGGATGACCATCCTTTCTCAGACATCCGCAACGGCGAGGCGTTTCTTTCGCAGGTGTATCAGGCGGTCTCGACCAGTCCGCAGTGGGATAGCACGGTTGTGATCTTCAACCGCGATGAGTGGGGCGGTTTCTTCGATCACGTTCCTCCGCCGCGCGCTCTGGCCCCCAACGATGTTGATCCAGATCTGGTCGACGGCAAGGCACTCCTCGGAATGCGTGTTCCTTCGGTCATCGTTTCACCCTGGACCGTGGGCCATCCAAAGAATCCGGTCATCGACAGCACGGTTTACGATCACACGTCGGTGCTGAAGTTCATCGAAGCTGTCTTCAACGTCCCGCCTTTAGCTGCGCGCGAAACATCCAGCGATGTTGGGAACATCCTGGATGCGATCGACCTCAGCAAACCGCCGCAACCCGCTCCGGTTCTGCCCACGGCCAAGCCGGTCATTCCGCAAACCATCTGCGGCAGCAGCATCAATCCGAACACTCTCAGCGCGGCGGTTGTCCGCGAGGACGATGACGTAAACGGGTTCGTCAAGATGGTCGAATCCGGCTTGATGAAGGGCTGGCCGGTCAACCTGTAAAGGGGTCGCATCCGGAGCCCCGCGCTATCCTCCAGTTGTGGATGGATCGCAGGAGCAGGTACTCAAACCGTCTGACCTGCGCCATGAGCTGCGCACCCCGCTGAACCAGATCATCGGCTATAGCGAAATGCTGCTGGAAGATATCGGGGACGATGGCGACGCTGAATTGCGCAGCGAGATCGATGCCATCCACGATTCGGCATACGATCTAGTTGGGGCCGTGCAAGCGCTGGTACCCAATGGCGATGGGATCGGCAGCCCTGATTCCTTGGGGCGCATCCGCAAAGGTCTCTCGGATCGAGCTAACCGGCTGAGCCAGGCCGCGCACTCCCTCGCCGCGCGCGAGGAGCCGATTTTGCGGCCCTTCGCGCAACATATCGAGTCGGCGGCCCGAAACCTGGCGGACTTTACTTCCGGGGCCACCCTGAACCGGAAAGCCGAAAACACCGGCAGCGTGAGCGAGGAGCACGCGGCGTCATCGGGCGCCCGCCTTCTTGTTGCGGACGATAGCGAGCGCAACCGGGAAATCCTGGCGCGGCAACTCGAGCGTCAAGGCTACAGCGTCACGTGCGTGGGCAATGGAGTCGATGCGCTTCGTCTGCTCCGTGAGCGTTCGTATGACCTCGCGCTTCTCGATGTCCTCATGCCCGAGATGGACGGATTCTCCGCGCTGGAGGCCATCAAAACCGATCCCGAGCTGCGCGAGATTCCCGTGATCATGATCTCGGCGTCCGATGAGTATTCGAGCGTGATTCGCTGCATCGAGAGCGGCGCTGAAGACTATCTTCCGAAACCATTCGATCCGGTCCTCTTGCGTGCGCGGCTTAAAGCTTCGCTCGAGAAGAAAGCGTTGCGCGATGAGCAGAAGCGTAAGACCGAAGAACTGGAACGCGCCTATGTGAACCTGCAGCGCATGCAGGATCAACTGGTCACGCAGGAAAAGCTGGCGTCGCTTGGTTCGCTGGCCGCTGGAATCGCGCACGAGATCAAGAATCCGCTGAACTTCATTACCAACTTTGCAAAGCTCTCCGGCGAACTCATTCCGGAGCTGCAGTCCTCCATCGAGCAGGCAGACCGGGTGGAGGCGGGCGAAATCTTGAAGGATCTGGCTGCCAATTTGCAGAGGATTCAAGACCACGGCGCCCGAGCCGACCGGATTGTGCGCGGCATGCTGGGTCATGCCCGGCAGTCTAGCGGCGAGCGGGAGCTGACCGACATCAACACCCTTGTGGTCGAATCCGTTAATCTTGCCTACCATGGCGTGCGCTCCCACGACATCCGGTTTAACGTCGCTATCGAGTACCGGCTGGACCCGCAAGTCGGCAAAGCCAATGTCTTCCCGCAAGACCTTAATCGCGTGTTTCTCAACATTGCAACCAACGCATTTCACGCTTTGCAAGATGAAGCGCGTACGGCCCGCCGCGATTTCGAACCGTCGTTTATCGTTGTCTCCCGGCAGTTCGGGGACAACGTGGAAATCCGCTTCTGCGACAACGGCCCCGGCATCTCGGCCGATCTGCAGCGTAAGATCTTTGAACCGTTCTTTACCACCAAACCGGCCGGCATGGGTACCGGACTCGGACTCTCGATCAGTCATGACGTTGTTGTCAAAGAGCATCATGGCGAGTTGCTCGTCGAAAGCGAGCCTGGCATTTCTACGGAATTCATCGTCCGCATCCCGCGGATGTTAACTGCACAATGACTCCGCGTGTTCTGGTTGTTGACGATGAGCCCGATCTCGAGCCGTTGATCCTGCAGCGTTTTCGCCGCAAGATCCGCGATGGCGAGATTGAGTTTCGTTTTGCTCGCAACGGCGAAGAAGCGCTGTCTGTGCTCGACGAAGATCCGTCAATCAATCTCGTGCTGAGCGACATCAACATGCCGGTGATGGACGGGCTGACGCTACTGACGCGCATCGCCGGCCTGGATCGCATGCTAAAGACGGTGATCGTTTCGGCCTACGACGACATGCGCAATATTCGTGTGGCGATGAATCGCGGCGCATTCGACTTCCTGACCAAGCCGATCGATTTTCAGGATTTCGAGACGACTCTTGTGAAGACACTGCAAGAGATCGCGTCAGTCCGCGAGTTCACGAAACATCGGACGGAACTCGTCGCGCTGCAGAACGAACTCTCCGTTGCCAATCGAATTCAACAGGCGATTCTTCCGCGCGAATTCCCGAAGAGTCCTCATTACGAAATCTATGCGCGGATGCTTCCGGCGAGGACCGTTGGAGGGGATTTCTACGACTTTTTCGAGTTGGGAAAAGACCGGCTGGCTTTCGCTGTAGGCGACGTCTCGGGAAAAGGCGTTCCTGCCGCGATTTACATGGCGGTGAGCCGCACGTTACTTCGCGCAACTGCTTTGCAGGGCCGTACCCCGCTGGAATGTATGCTGCACGTGAATCACGTGTTGCTGCGTCAGGGTGAAGGCGATATGTTCGTGACCCTTTTCTACGGGCAGCTTCACACCCTCACCGGCGAAGTCGAGTACTGTATCGCCGGTCATCAAGCGCCGTGCGTGATTTCGGAAGAACGCGGCCTCGAAGTTTTGAAAGGCCGCGGGACCATGCTGGGGATTTTTGACGATCCGGAAGTCGCTACGGGCACGCTGCAACTTGCTCCGGGGAGCGTGCTCTTTTCATGCACCGATGGCGTGATCGACGCCGAGCGCCCCGACGAGCAGAATTTCACCGAGGCAAAGTTGCTGGAAGCGTTGCATGGGTGCGTAGGCCGTCCCGCTCGGGATATTGTTACTTCGGTGTTCGATGCCGTGACCGAGTTCAGCGCGGGAGCGCCGCAGGCCGACGATATTACTGCGCTGGCGCTGCGGTTTCTTGCTCCGAACTCGTGAAGCTCGCCATCGCTTCGTCCGTGCTCGTGTAGAGCGGGAACATACGCGTCAGTCGCGTCATTTCCATCGCATCTTTCACGCGCGCCTGGGGTCCGGCTATCTTCAACATCCCGCCGGCCGCCTTGGTTTTGGAATAGCCTAGCGTCAGCACGCCCAAGCCCGCGCTGTCGATGAATGTCACACCGGAGAGGTTGAGAACGATGTTCGGCGTGCCTTCGGTGCAAAGCTGCTCGATGGTACCGCGAAGGGCCTGCGAAGCTTCGCCCAGGGTAATTCTGCCACGCGCCGACACCACTGCCGCGGAGTTGGTTCTCAGTACTTCTGCTTCGAATTTCGAGGGTGACATTTATCTACTAGAGCCTCAGCACGAGAATCGCCATTTGTTAGGCATCAGACATTTTGGCTGCAGCAACGGCTGCGGTATGCAACTGGTCCATCGCAGCCGCAAAACTGGTCACTACGAAACCGCCAGTGGCTGTTTGCAGCCGCTCTGTGACTCGAGTTGTCGTACTCGGCTGCCCCCATAGCCCCACAAGGAGTGTGACTTCCGGGAACATCGCACGAATGGCTTCTCCGGTTTTGCGCGCATGCGTCAATGCCAACGGCGGTACGGACGATACACAGACTACGTCGCACGCTTGCGGCGCGAGTCCTTCGAGCAGTTGTTCCGGTTCTTCCAGGTAAGGAAACGATAGTGTCGGAAATCCGGCATTCGTCGACAGTTGGGCTAGCATAGCCGACGTCAACTCATCCGCCGCGTCGTGCGCGGCGAAACAGAAAACCCGGCACTCCTGCCGCGCATTCTCCTTTAACGGAAGAGGCAGCACCTGTTTGGCTTTCGATTTCGGCGTCTCGAACGCTTCCGCGACTTCGGTCACGATCTCATTGATGCTCTGAATCACGAAGCGTTCGCGCTTGGCCTCCATCTGCCCGCTATGCCGGTCCTGTTCCGCCATCGCGAGCGCCGGCACGATCACCTCATCGTAGAGCTCAATCAGTGTCCGGTCCCTTAAGAACGACTCCGCCATGGTCAGCGCCTCATGCGAATCGAGGGCCAGCAGTCGCTGATAAAACAACGCCTCGGGGGTCAGCACAGGCTCGTCTCCCAGCAAGACGTTCAGAAACTCCAGGTGGGGCGAGTACCGCCCTAGGACGCTCAGACAGACCGTCAGCGGTGTAGATAGGATGAGCCCCACCGGTCCCCACAGAGCGGTCCAGAAAACGATGGCAGCCAGAATGGCAACCGAGGAAAGTCCCGTGTGCGCGCCGTAGACCATCGGTTCGATCAAATTGCCGGTGATAAGTTCGCAAACGAAAAAGAGCGTAATCACCAGCACCGGTGCCCGCCAGCTATCGGTAGTGGCAACAGCCAAAAGAAAAGGTAAAGCGCCGGCGACTAGGATTCCCACGTAAGGGACGAACCGCAGGAACACGGTCAGCACGCCCCACAGCAGAAAACTTCTCACGCCGATGAAGTAAAGCCCTAGCGCGACAATGGCGCCGAGCGACGCGTTTACCAGGAACTGCATCATCAGGTAGCGGCTGACGCGCTGCGCCGCGTCGTCCAAAGCTTTCGTCGTGCGGTGCAGTTGGTTGCTGCCCAGGAGACGAAGCAAACGGTTGCGGAGGTCTTCCTGATCGATCAGCATGAACAGCGCGAAGACGAGCACAATGCCCATTGTTTCTAGCGGGCCCAACAAAGGCCCTAGAAAGTTGCGCACCGACTGCAAAGCATTCGGCGGCGGCTCGATCACTTCCACTTTGACCGGCGATCCATCGCTTGCCGCGTCAAGCGCACCCTGAGAACGCGCCGATCGAGCGGGCTTTCGGGGCGCAACCGGCGACACCTTGCTGGGGGGAGTTGTCGTTAGCTCCTTACCGAGATCCTGCAAGGTCGCAAAGAGCCGGCTTGCTCCGCTGGGAGCACGCAATGCGGCCATCTTCTCATCGATGTTGTTGCGGTATTGGGGCAAATCGTTGATGATCTCGACCAACTGGTCGGTCACGATCCAGCCGATCCCAGCTAGCGCGCCGAACGCCACGATCATCGTAATGAGCACCGCCGCAACGCGCGGGATGCGAAGAATCTGCAAGCGCTTCACTGCCGGGTTCAGGAGGAATGCGCACAGAATCGCGAGGGCAAATGGGATAAGGATCTGCCGCGCGAAATAGAGCGCACCAATCCCGACCAGCAGTCCGATGGCAGGTAGCAGAGTGCCGCTCGCCGCGGCCGCCGTTCGTTTCCGCATTGTTCGCGATTGGAGTGTAGCAGGATTGCGGCCGAACGCGGCGTATCCCCCGCAGCAGGCTGTGCAATCCTAAGAAAAACGTGCGGGCCCTTAGCACAGCGGTTAGTGCAGCGGACTCATAATCCGTTGGTCGATGGTTCGAATCCATCAGGGCCCATTAGACTTGTCAAATCTTCACACCTGGTGAACATCAGCGATCTTCGCTTACACGCTATTGGTTAAGGTCCTGCACGCGACCGAATTCTGGGCTCGACGGCGAGACGCCTGCCCGACCTTCCGCTACATCTACAGCGAAGGCGTGGTGTTGTTGTAGCGTGGCCTTTGTCGTTGGCCTTGGGGTCCCAAACCGCGCATACGCGCAGGATGGTGGGTACTCGCGGAACGAATCGCGAATGATCGATGCATTACCAATCCTGAGGGTTGCAAAATCCACCGGGAAGTCAACAGTGTCTTACACTACACACGAAAAATCTCCTCGTGCCAAGCTCGAGAATAAGTACCAAAATCCGCTATGCACAAGGCATCTAAAGTGCTTAACCTTTAAGCAGTATGTCACGGTTATGACCGGTAGGTATACGAACTTATTCTGGAGGAACTTAGTGTTAAAACTGGCTTGTCTAACAACTGTGATCGCGATCGGGTGCGTTCCAGCTTTTGCGGGATCTATTGACGATTCCGGCGTTTTGAATATTGCGGGAAGTGTTGCAATTTCCTTCGGCAGTATCGACTTCTATCCAATCGGCGGCGGAAGCGGGACCTTTTCGATCTTTGCTCCGGAAACCGGTATTTTCGGCCCGCTGATGGGCACCACTGGCACGGCAATGGACCTGAATAACACAATGGAACCAGTCGGCACGACGGTTAATGTTCCTGATTTCATGACATTTGCAGGTGCACCGAATCTGGAAATGACCCTGACCGAACTACCGGCGGGTACGTTCTCGTCCTCGACGTGTGGCGGGACGGCAGCGGCCGGCCAAACCTGCACGCCTCCAGGAACCCCGTACGACCTCACGAACCAGACGGCGAGTAGCTCGACGGCCTCGTTCACGGTGGATGGGTATTTGACGGACACCAATAATCCCGGCGTGCAGACGCCGTTTACCGGTATTTTCACGACCCAGTTTGAGGACATGAGCTTCCAACAGGTGATCGCTGCGATTGAGAGTAACCAAACCGTGGATGCGTCCTATTCGGCGACGTTCACAGCGACGTCGACCACCGCAACCCCCGAACCGGCCAGCATGCTGACGATGCTCTCGGGTGGTCTGCTGCTGATCGGAGTCGGAACCTTTGGGAAGAAGCTTCGGAAGAACAGCTAAGAATCGGTCTGTTAGCCAAGCCTAGAGTCGGGCGGGATCTCCGAGGCGGCAACCTCTCGGAGATCCCGCCCTTTTTTTGCTCCAGCGCGCTTAAATCGAGAACTGCTCGGGACGCCGCAGCCAGTCCGCTGCCTGCGCAGCTTCCGCAGGGCGTGCGATCTGGTAGCCTTGCACTAAATCGATGCGCGCGTTCCTTAGCGTCTCCATCATCTGGCGCGTCTCGATTTTGGCCACGGTCAATTGCGCACTGCAAAGCTGCGCAATACTCTGAACAACGTTGAACAGCGCGTTGAAATTTTGGCGGCTGTGTTTATCTTCGAGCAGCACCGCATCCAGTTTGATACCCCGGAACGGGAGTTGCGTCAGAAAGCCCAGCGACACGAAGCCATGGCCGAAATTGTCGAGATTCGCGGCGACTCCCGCCTCACGCAGACCGCCAAGCTTGCGGATTGCATTCCCAACGTCGCTGACCAACGCTTGCTCCTTGACGTCGAGCCGCAGCCATTGCCATCCGGTCTCATAGCGTGCGCCTAATCTCTCGATTCGCCCCAGCAGGTCCTCGGTCGCAAACTCGTCGTTTCCGATATTGATTGCGATGGGCACCATAGGCAGACCCTCGCGTACCCACTCCTGGTACTGACGGAAGACGGCCTCCGTCACCCATTCGCCGACCTCCGGCCCGAGCCGTTTCTGTTCCACCAGCTGCATGAATTCGCCAATCGCCCTTTCACCGACACCCGGTTGATGCCAGCGCAGAAATGCTTCAAGGCACCGCAAATCCCCGCTTCGCGCGTCTACGATCGGCTGGTAGTTAAGCCGGAATTCGTTGTTGCGTATTGCCTGAAGCAGTTGCTCGCCATCGGTACTGCGCGACTTGGCGGGGCGCATCTCGGGGTGGTACATCGAATACGCGTTCCGGCCGGAGCGCTTCACCTGATAGAGCGCCAGATCCGCGCATTCCACCAACTCGCTTTCCTCCACCGTATCCGAGGGGCAAATCGAAATCCCCACACTCGCGCCAATCTCGGCGGTCTGTCCGTCGAGTTGATAGGGAAGGGATATCGACCGCACGATCCTTTCCGCAACCGCAACGGCGCCCGATCGGTCATCGAGGCTTGTCTGCAGGATGGCGAATTCGTCGCCGCCAAACCGCGCCACGGTGTCGCTCGCACGTACCGCGCTCGTCAATCGGGCTCCCACCTCCACGAGCACGCGATCTCCCGCCCCGTGCCCCAACGTGTCGTTAACCTGCTTGAACCGGTCAAGGTCGATCATATAGACCGCAAAGGCGCTGTCCCGAATCGTTGCGTTGCGGACTTCCTGATGCAGACGCCTTTCAAACAGCAGCCGGTTGGCGAGACCTGTCAGCGGATCGTGCAATGCGATCTGTTCCAGGCGTGCGGTAGACAGAAATCCTTGCAGGTCGGTTCGGATCTTTTCGCCGAACTCGATCTCCGTGTCGGTCCATGGCTCCGCGGTGTTCCGTACTGTTCGCGACCAGGCGGCAAATGAGTTGCGTGGAGTCAGTGGGTGCGCTCGAGCTGCACCTTCTTCCCGCCCATCTTCTTCGAACGCATCGGGCTTACCCGCCCAGTTCACGGTTTCTATGATTTCAGGGCGCAATAGAGCAACAAAATCCGCACTGCCTAGAGGAACGAAAAGCAGGCCGCTGGTGCTCGCCGCTAACGCCTTATATTGCTGCAGCGGCTCCGGCACGGCGTCATAGTGGCTGATCTGCTCGCGAGGAAAGCGGTGCACAAAATCGCGTAGGGGAGCCAGCGAGAGTTTGTCTGGAACCCGTCCGGCGAAGAAATCCTTGCCTTCAAAGCGCAGCCAAGCCCCGCCGGCGCCGAACGTCTCCCGAATCATCCCCAAATTCTGGGATAGAGCGACTTTCGGTTCATCCCTGTCGGCAGATATCGCGCCCTGCAGACGCGACAACTGCTGGCGCATGCGGGATTTGCCGCGTTGTTCGATAAGCCCCAGCAGATTCGTCAGGTGCAGCGACACCAGCCGGGATATTTCCTCAAACGCCAGGCGGTCCTGAATCGGTAACCTTTTGGACGAGAGGTGATGACACGCGATCAGCCCCCAGAGCTTCCCGTCCACCACCATCGACACGGTCAGTGATGCCTGCACACCCATGTTCTTCAGATATTGAATGTGGGCGGGATGCGCAGAGCGAAGCGTTGAATACGTCAGATCCAGCGGCTGAGTGTCTTTGTTCCATTGAAGAACGGCCGAAGCGGCCGTGTCGACATCCACAATCATGCGCTGCCGGTTCAGGGTGAACAGTTTCCGTGCGTTGGGAGGAATATCCGCGGCGGGAAAACGCAGCCCGAGAAACCCTCCGACTCCCGGCCTGCAGCGTTCGTGTACCACCTCACCATCCCAGCCGGGCAGGAAGTGATACACCATAACACGATCGTAGCCGCCGCGTTCATAGATCCAGTTCGCGAGGAATTCGCGGCAGTCCGCGGCGGTGCTGACCGCGCTAAGTTGTTCTACAAAGCGCGTTCGCCCGGGATGGTTCCACCAGTGGCCGGACTGATTCCACGATTGGGACGACAGGTCGGCTGTACGCTCAAACTCGAAAATCCTGTGCGTGCCTTGCCTGTGCCCCACTACCCACAGCGGAACTGCGCCTGCAATGCCGCCCCACTCGAGCCTACCTTCTTCACTTGCCAGCGCCCATATGTCGGGCCACCCACCTAATAGGGTTTCGCCCATTTGTCCCAGCAACTGCGCAGGCCCAACGCCGAGCAGATCGGCGGCATTAGTCGAGCAGTATTCGATGAGTTTGCTCTCTTCATGAACGGCAATCAGCGCGCCGTGCGACTGCACGCTGCCGAGGTGCTGAAGGGCTGCGTTCTTACAGTCTCCGTACGGACCTAATGCCGCACTCATGGCCTCAGATTGGCCGCCACACCACCAAGAGTGATGTGAGTCGCAATGTCTATCCGATGGTGCAACCGACTCGCCGCTCCGAGCAGAAATACATAGGACGAGGGAATTGCCTTGACCGGAGACATTTCTAATAATTATGGCGCTTTTTGACCTATTAGGCTATATGTCTACGCGTCTTTAGCCAAGATGCATCTCTTGCCCTGGTATCGTTTCGGGACGAACGTGTAACTCGGCCATCGGGACGTCTCTGTCGACATGCGCGGGAACGATACTCGCCTTCTAAGTTCGCCGGTGCTCGTCTCCCTATCGATATCTGTTTAAATTCGAATCCGTTATATAAGTCAACGCGTACGGCTAAGTGCGTGAGCCGGAAAAGTTCCTAAGTTAATAAATTGTTTGCAGCCGGGTCAATTAGCCGACCTGCGATCACGAGCCTCGCGGTCGCTGTGCTTGCGGAACTTGGTTTGGGTCAAGCGAACGCCCGGATGGGAGATAAGACCGAAGCCAGAGCTTACTAACCAGAAGTTCTTCACAGCATGGAAAGTCGTGACGCGAACCTTCCGCTAATGAGGAAAGCTCGGGCGGAGTTCGCCGCGTTAAAGAATTAAGCGCTGCTGGAGGTCAACGGCTGGCGAGCCCATTTCTATGAGCGCGACCCAAAACGTCTTTCCTTCGGTTTGGAATGCGATACGCCCATTCAGTTCAGCTCCGCCCACACGCAGGTGGTAAGTTCCATCCACGACCAAGGGCATCGAGAGATGGATGCCGGCCGTCAACATGCTCTTCAGGTTTCCGCCGATCATGTTGGCCAATTCCCCGAGCACGTCGCGTACGTCGTCGTTCACCGTTTCAGGCGGATCGATCGTCAAGTATTGGCCTGCGAACCGGCAAGCCTGATCGTGGTCGCACTCGATTAGCAGCACGCCGTTCCAATCGCCTGAGAGGTGAACTAATCCTGTGATTCGGTCCAGACCGGCAAACCAGGGTTCCCCATTCTCGCTTACCTCCAGATTCACCATCGTCTCGAACACGGATTGAACGATCTGTGCCATGTCTCCTGGCGTGATCTTAGGACTCGACACTGGGACGATTGATTCGATTGGCATCTGCTCCCTTTCACCTTGCGAGATAAATGGTCGACGTACCGACAAACTGTTTGTCATACCACTCGGCCGCATCGAATGCCGTCTCGGCGCCGCCAAGCAGCAGCCAGCCGTCCTTAAACAATGTTCCGTGCAGTTGCTTCAGCATGTTTTTCTTAGTTACAGCATCAAAGTAAATCATGACGTTGCGGCAAAAAACGAGATCGAAAGGGCCGAGCGCCCCCATACTCTTGCGCAGATCAACGGTCTCAAAGTGAACCATCCGGCAAATCTTTTCATCTAACTGCCAATTCACTCCGGCCCGGCGAAAGTATTTAATCAGCAGCGGGGTGGGCAAACCGCGGTTCACTTCAATCTGGTGGTACTTCCCCTCTCGAGCCCGTTCGAGAACCTGCGAGGAGAAATCCGTGCCCAGGATTTGGATATTCCAGCCGCCGAATCCTTCTTCCAGAAGAAGCATGGCGAGGCTATACGCCTCCTGACCGGTCGAGGCGGCGGCCGACCAGAATCGCAACCTTTTCGTATCGCCACGCTCGCGCTTCAGCCGGGGGAGAAGGACAGTCCGGATGGCGTCGTAGTGGGCGGGATCGCGGAAGAAAAAAGTTTCATTGGTGGTCATCGCCTCGACAACCCTGCGGCTGATCTCGGGTGTGTTAGTTGCCCGCAACAGCGCGCACAGGTCGTTTATGGATCCGAGGCCAAGTTGGCCGACAATCGGGCCGAGACGGCTTTCAAACAGATAATGCTTGTCTTGTTCCAGTACGATTCCCGTGTGGGCGTAGACGTGGTCCTGCAGGAACCGGTAGTGGTCCGGGTGAATCCCGGTACTTGAGGTTTGGGTCAGCATTGTCCCTTCAGGCTTACCCTGTGGCGCGCAGGATCTCCGGCACCACTTGGTCGAGTGGGAGCACACGATCGGCAAGGTTTTCTTTCACCACGGCGCCCGGCATGCCCCAGACTACGCAAGACGCTTCATCCTGCGCCAAGATGCTGGCTCCGCACGCTTTTAAAATTCGTGCGCCGCGCAGCCCATCGCTCCCCATTCCGGTGAGAATTGCAGCGATCGTCGCGCCACCGTAAACCTCGGCGACGGAAGCGAACAACGCATCCACTGCGGGGCGGCAGGAGTTTTGCTGTGGCGACTGGTCCAGACAAATGCATACGTCGCTGCCGCGCGACGCGACCTTCATGTGGAAGTCTCCCGGCGCGATCAGGATGTTACCGGCCTTGACGGGTTCGCCCTGTATCGCCTCATGGACTCGCAGTTTACAAGTTGCATCCAGCCGTTCGGCTAGCAGACGTGTGAACAGAGGGGGCATGTGCTGCACCAGCAGCACCGGCAACGGGAAGCTTGCCGGCAAGGAGGGAAGAATCGCGCCCAAAGCGTTTGGACCTCCCGTTGAGACACCGATAACCAACACTTTGGGGAACATTTTTCCTTTCCACCAAACCGTCGATAGCGAGGCGCCCGCGGGTTCCCGAAAGTCGGTCTGCGGAGTCACCGCATGGCCTTGCGCGGGCACGTGGAAAAACTGTTTGATCTTAGGAATGAGTTCGTTTCTCAGCCGCGCCATCGATTGGTCCAGCGATCCGACGTTGGAAGCTTTGCTCACATAATCATCGGCTCCTAACCGCAACGCCTCCAGAGTAACGGCTGCACCTCGTTCAGTGAGCGTGCTGAACATGATGACGCGGACATGCGGGAACTCCCGACGGACCCGCCGCACCGTCTCGAGGCCGTCCATTTCCGGCATTTCGATATCTAGCGTAATGAGGTCGGGATTCAGCTGGGCAGTCCGTTGCAGGGCGATCACGCCGTTGGGGGCCACCCCGACAACCTCTATGGAAGTCTCGTTTTTGAGCGCCTCCTTCACCAGATTGCGTATCACCGCCGAGTCGTCCACCACCAGTACGCGAATGCGTTCCCCTGGTTGGAGAATCCGCTTATTTAGCGGGAGCATCGTCCATGCCTCTCATTCTTATGGGTGGACTCCGGCAAGTTGGAGTTTCTCCATAAGAATTTCCCTAGTGAATGGCTTCATCACGTACTCGTTGGCCCCCGCCTCGAGAGCAACCGACATCTGGTCCAATTCGGTCTCAGAGGTGACCATAATAATCACCAGCGAGGAAAACTCCGGATCCTGCCGCAAGCGCTTCAGGAGTTCGAGCCCGTTCATCTCGGGCATATTCCAGTCCGACAGAACCAGCTTCACGGATGTTTTATCTTGTTCGATGATCGCGAGCGCTTCAATTCCGTTGGCCGCCTCGCAAACCTCATAGCCAAGACCCCGCAGGGTCTTGGAGAGGATTGTCCGGACGGCCTTCGAGTCATCCACGACTAATGCTTTGTTCATTGGTTCGACTGCGTTTTTTCCTGTACGCGCGGTACTTAGAAAGTGAACTTCGCGACTGTGCTTTGCATCACCGCAGCCATGCGACTCAGTTCCTGGGAGGCTTTCTGCGTATCATTGGCGCCCCTGGTCGTGTCCTTCGCGGCCGTGGCGACGCCACCGATGTTTTTGGCGATATCACCAACGCCTTTAGCCGCCTCCGTCACACTTCTGCCTATCTCGTTGGTGGTTACCGTCTGCTCCTCCACCGCCGACGCAATACTATTCGAGATGTCGTTGATATGGTTGATGATGGTGCTGATCTCCTCGATCGCCTTGATTGCCCCCTTGGTATCGCCCTGGATGGCTTCGATCTTCTGACCGATATCCCCGGTAGCCTTGGCAGTCTGCTTGGCCAGTTCCTTAACTTCATTAGCTACTACGGCGAAACCCTTGCCTGCTTCGCCGGCGCGAGCGGCCTCAATCGTTGCATTCAGCGCCAGTAGATTGGTCTGTTGCGCAATCGAGGTGATCACCTTGATGACATTGCCAATCTCCTGGCTTGATTCGCCTAGCTTCTTGACCGTGTCATTGGTGGAGACCGCGACGCTCACGGCATTCTTCGCGACCCGCGCCGACTCAGTCGCGTTCTTTGAAATCTCACGAATGGAGACCTGCATTTCCTCCGCTGCCGTGGCGACCGACGAGACATTTTTCGAAACCTGCTCGCTAGCCGCCGAAACAACGTTGGCTTGCACCGCTGTTTCCTCGGCGTTGCCCGCCATTTGCTGGCTGACAGCCGTAAGTTCTTCGGAGGCGGAGGCCAGAGTGCTCGCGTTTCGCGCCGTAACTCTGAGCGGCTCCACAATCGCTTCGAGTGTCTGGTTGACGCCTTCGATAATCTTGCGGTACTCGCCGTAATGTTTGCTGGCGTCGGCCCGCGTAGCCACCCGGCCTTCCGTAGCCGCTTTGGCGAGCATCACGGCGTCGACCACCAGAGCGTTGACGCTAGTCTTCAACAGCACCAGCCACTCGTGAATCTGGTCCAACTCGGAGGCTTTAGCCACTGTTGCGGTCAGGTCGCCGTGGGCGATTTGTGTTAGATACTGAATCAGCTGACTCAGCCAGAGATGCACGCCGTTCACGGCGTTCTTCATCTTCTCGTGATCGCCCTTGCAGGCGATCTCAACCCTCTCGCGCAGGTTACCGCCGCGGATTAACTCGAGAACCCGGTTGCCTTCAGCGATTGGCAGCAGGATGGCGTCCAGCGTCTGGTTCACGCCTTCGATGATCTTGCGGAAGTCGCCCTGATGCACGCTTGCGTTTGCGCGAGTCGAGAGGTTCCCTTCCACCGCGGCCTTCACTAGGGCGCCGGTGTCGACAATGAGTGCTTTCAGGTTTGCCCGAACCTGTTCGATCGTCTCGTTGATGAAGGCCTTCTTGCCGGGGAATTGTTCGAGCGGCGCCTCGAAGTTACCTTTGCCGAATTCAGCGATGCACGCCATGGCCTTCTTCTTCACGGAGATGTGCCCGGCAACCATGCCATTAAAACCCGTTGCCATCGTCGCGAATGCACCCAGGAGGTTCTCGGGAGGGATAGTGACGTCGATATCGCCTTTGTCGTGCTCTTCGGACATATGTTTCATCGCTGCGATGAAACCATCGAGTTGGGTGTTCAGCGCTTTTTTGATTTTGCCGACCTGTTCGGCACGGTCACCGCTCGAACAGACGTCATCCAAGCGAATCCCACCGGCGGCCAGCATTCCTTCTAGCGTGTTCAGCACGAAAGCGTCCGCGATCGCCTGTAGGTCGAGGTTGAATACCCGGCTAACCGCCGCCTCGATTCGTCGTACTTTCTCCTCGTCTGCGATGTCCCTCCGCAAGTAGCGGCCGATGATGCTTTGGTATTCGGTGTAAGATCCTACGTACCACTTGAAGGGCAGGTCGATCCGGTCATGCACGGAACCGATGTGGAGACGTTTCTCGAAGTAACGGATGTCCCAGTTGATTGAGGCGCCGGCGAAGACCTCGGTGATGTACCCGGTTTGGGCCGCTTCAAGATGTTTGCGTAGAGTCTCAATCGGCATCCCTTTCGCGGCGGATGCCTCAAAGAATTGGCGGGTAGGCGGAAATGCAAACTGCCAGTCGTAGAACTCCCGAGCGATATCCGCAGCAACTTCCTGCGCCCAAGGCGCCATCTCTTCCATCAGCGCGCGGTCGTCTTCGTCAAGCCGGATGAATTGCCGCCGCGTGGCGAGGTTGCTGTCATCCATCGCATAATGGCGGGCAAGGGAGTCGGCGCCGGTCTGCGGCCAGTTCACCTGCACGCTTACAGGCCGGACGCGGGGCACTTCGCGCGGCCAGTCGGCTACCGCCGCGCGCGGGCTTGCTGGCGGGCGGCTTGACCCCGCGACGTTGTTCTTCTTAATCTTTTCGTTCGTCTTTGTGGTCATGTGCGTTCTCTCCCGATTTCAAGTGCGCGAACCGCGTGGACCTGTGGCAGGTCCTGCCGTAGCACGGCTAAGAAGCAGCCGCGGTGCTACCTGACAGCGCTTGCGCTCGTAGTGTTTTCATTTACCCTGCCTTTATCGAATGGCGAACCGTAGAGTTCACGAAGCTCACATCCGGTCAGTCCCTGCCGCCGCCGTTGACGGTTTTCCCACGGAAAGGTCCGCCGTTCGTTCCGCGTCCAGAACCAACAGCAGCTGGTCTTTCATCTTGTAAACGGCGGTGATGATTTCACGCGTGGCGGATCCGAGATTCTCGGGTGGGCGTTCCCAAGTGGAGGCTTCGACGTCGATTACGTCTCCGATCTCGTCCACCAACAGACTAACCGGACCGTCCTCGGTGCGCACCACGATGTTCATCGGATCGTGATCGCCCGAGCGGGGCGGCAGTCCAAGCCGTCGTCGCATGTCGATGGCGGTAACGATCTGGCCGCGCAAGTTGATGAGCCCTTCGATCACTTCCGGCGATTGCGGCACGCGCGTCATCGGCTGACAACGCAGCACCTCCTGCACACGGCGAACGTCAACCCCGAAGAAGAGGTCGGCAACCAAAAATGTGGCGTATTGTCCACTGTTTGCTTGGGCAATAGTGGATTTGACGGAGGCAGTCTCGGTCGTCATCTATTTTATCTCTCCTACGCCCACCGGGACCGCAGCCGCCGGGGCCACCGCCGCGGCTAGGCGCAACAGCGATTCGAGCATGGCTTCCCTGTCGAATTTTGGCTGGCAATCGGCGAACATCGCTGGGCTTAGCGCGCCTTGTCTCTGTTCGGACGCGTCCCCTAAAGCCATAATCGGGATGTGGGCCCACTCCGGTCGATCGTGCATTGCGCCGTGCAATCCCGAGACGCCAGTTGGCGGAAGGCCGAGATCGGCAACCACGAAATCAATCGGCTGTTGCTCTAAGCCACGCAGCGCCTCGCCCAGATTCGCAGCCTCCCCAACCTGATATCCCGCCATTTCAAGGCCGCTCCGGATGAGTCCCCGGGAGAATGACGAGGCGTCGGCAACCAGGATTTTCTTTCCCTTGATGGAACTGGTTTGCCCGTCCAGCCATTCCCCGCGAATGACGTAGTTCAGATCGAGGAAATCCGCCACTCGGCCGCCCACTAGCCCTGAGCCGAGCAATCCGTTTCGACTGGTCTTCTGGCGAATCGTGACGGTCTCTTCAACCACATCGAGTATCTGTTCGACGACCATTCCTACGCTGCGGTTGTTATCATTAAAGACCACCACTTGAGCGGGATCCGCTAACGAGTCCCGTTCCGGGTCGCCGCATTCGAGCAAGGAGCGAAGGTTGATCAGCGGCAGGATGTGATCCCTGTACTGCACGACTTCGCGTCCACCGGCGCGTTCGAAGGCTGATCGAGGGAATTCCTCGAGTCGCGCGACCAAGGCGAGCGGCACGGCCATCCTTTCGTAAGATCCGCACCGAAATAAAAGCAGCCGCTGTGAAGCGACGTCTAATTGCGGCTTCACTTCTACACCGCTCCGCTGCTGCTCCCTCGAGTCGGCTAAAACACCAGAGCGTTGGCCGACACCGAGCACGTCGAGAATGAGCGCCACTCGTCCGTCGCCCATGATGGTTGCTCCGGCATAAACCGACAGCCCTTTTAGTTGCTTGCGAAGGGGTTTCACTACAATTTCCTGGGTATCGTAGATGCCGTCTACCACCAACCCAAACTGACGATCTTCAGCCTGGAGGACCACGATGTTGACTGCCTCAGCCAAGTCATCGGCCTTCAGACCCAGCACCTCGTTAAGGTAGGCTATCGGCAGAAGGCTGCCGCGCCGCCGGTATACCGGGGTTTGGTGAACATGTTCGATGTGTTTGTCCAGCGAACCCTTCTCGATACGAATTAATTCGAGCAGACTCACCTGCGGGATTACGAAAAGCTCTCCACCGCTGCTGATGACAAGGCCCGGAATAATGGCGAGGGTGAGAGGGATTTTGAGCTTCACCGTACTACCCTCGCCCGGCCGGCTGAAGATATCGACGACGCCCCCAATTTTTTCAATGTGGGATTTCACCACATCCATGCCTACCCCGCGTCCCGATACATTGGTGATGGTTTCGGAGGTGGAGAACCCGGCTACGAAGATAAGATTCAATACCTCGCGGTCGCCCATCTTCTCGGCGTATTCGGCGCGGATCAGGCCTTTTTCAATGGCTTTCCTCTTGACGCTGGCAACATCGATTCCCGCGCCGTCGTCGCCGATCTCGATATTGACCTGGCCGCCCTCATGATAGGCGCGCAAGGTGAGGGTCCCCTGGGCAGGCTTACCAGCAAGTACTCTAACCTCAGGGCTCTCAATCCCGTGGTCGCATGAGTTACGAACAAGGTGGACCAGAGGGTCGCTAATCGCCTCGATAATCGTGCGGTCGAGTTCCGTCCCGGTACCATCAAGCACCAACTTGATCTGCTTGCCAAGCGCCACAGCGATGTCGCGGACGACCCGCGGCAACTTGTTCCAAACCACGCCGATGGGTTGCATGCGGGTTTTCATGACGCCTTCCTGCAACTCGGTGGTAATTAAATTCAGCCTCTGCGCGGTGGCATTCAGGGCGGGGTCCTCGCGCTCCGCGTTGAACTGGAGGATCTGATTGCGAGTCAACACCAGTTCCCCCACAAGGTCCATCAGAGTGTCGAGCAGTCCTACCGCGACCCGGATATTGGCATCCGCAACAGCGGAAGATTCCTGCGTCGCGGGTGGCACGGATTCCCGCGTCGCCGGCGCCGCAGATTCCCCAGGCTGATCGGTCATCTTAAGCGCGGTTGCGGTAATGAGCGGGGCTTCATCTAGACTGACGCCTTGCGCCGCGGTGCGAAGCCTTTCGGTCAAGTCATCGAAACTGCCGCAACCTTCGCGTCCGGTAGCTTCGATAGAGGCCAGCATCCTGCGCGTAGCGTCAACCGATTCCAGAATCAGCGACACCAGGTGTGGGTTCAGGTCTCGCGTGCCATCGCGAAGCTGGCTCAGGATACTTTCCGCCTGGTGCGTGATTTTTTCCAGGATGGAAAATGAAAGGAATCCGCAACTTCCCTTTATGGTATGAATGGTGCGGAAAATACTAGCTAGTAGATCCGCATGCTTGGGATTCTTTTCTAGCTCTACCAGCTCTTGATCCAGACGTGAGAGGTTTTCATGGCTTTCGACCAGAAATTCGCGAATTACTTCCTCATCTTGCTCTAGGATGTTCATAGTTTGTATTGTGTTCGGAAGATACTTGTTTGGCCCCGATTGCGTGCGGCACGTTATCGCCCTCCAGGAGCGTCGCAGTTGGTTTGGAGTAAGGACCCGACAGGAACCTATACCGCTGCTTTTCGTGCTGATACTTGCCGTCTACGATCAAGGGTTGCGACGAGGCGAATTGATCTAATGTCGAGACCGATGGACTGGGTATTTTCCGGTTGCGAGAGTGTCATTGATTAATCGTGGTTTACTCTAGCCGCGTCTACGCCATCAGAGAATCGGTGCATTGTGCGTAAGTCGTTCCCACCCTGAGGGGTGCTGCTTCTTCCCGTTCTGGGGCCGCCCTACTGAGAGCATCGTGAGTAGAATGCGCATTGCGACTATGATCACGACCGGCCGCTAGTTTCGGCTTTGATCGAGTTCGCGACATTACGCAAGTAGTTAGGCGAGAAGTATTAGCAACTGTAAGTGCCCCCGACACCACTAAGCGCGATGTCATCGCCGTTATATGAGTCATCGCTCGGAAGTGCAGCGGCCGACTAGCGGCGCCCGAAAAGAAAGATTTCAGCATAGAGTAAATCCCGTCGACGTCCCGATTCTTCACTCAGAATTAGCGATCCTCCGTAGTTACCGGCTGCGGCGGCTTGAATCCAGGCTGGAAATAGAGAAAAGTAGACCGTCCAGACGGGCGGTTCCGAATCACCCACAGGCTTGGGTGCTGACTAAATGTGACCTAATTTTGACCGGAAGTCAAATCTATAAGGCACTTTTATGAGCCGAAAGTGGACTTGATGCTAGATTCTTACATAATTGGCAGTCGGAATTCGTGGTCGATCCGCGGGACCGGAAAAACGGTTCACATTGGAACAGATATCCAGAGAAAGGACGCAATATCTGTTTGCCGATTTACTTCACGATGCGACAATCCATCTGCTTCTTGAGTTCGCACCGGGAACAGCAGAATGTTGCCTTTCCTGTTGGTTGCGCTCACTATGAAACTACGCTGTGTACTCAGCATTCCCCGCCGAGGGACCCTCACTAAACGAGATCAGCGTTTTTCACTCCGCGTACCATCGGACGACCGCCGCCGTCCACAAGACGTTGCGCTAGGTCAAGCGAAAGCAGGCAGCGATCAAGTCGCATGCCCTGGCCGTCGAGCTTGCGAAGATATCCCTCTTTCGCATCTCTCATGCGACGGTTGGAACCTGCATTCAAATTGGGACTGCGTGGCGGCAGGATCGCACGCATACCATTCGCATCCGTCCCTTTTGGATTTAATCAGGGTGTGGTTGGCACTGGTAATCAGCGCCGCAGCCACGTCGGCGATCGCCTATGTCGACGTGCTCGGACGGTTGCGTGCGGCACGCTGTAAGGATCGTGCCGTGGATCGGCGTCCCAGGCCGCCAACTCGGCCGTTAGCCTGGGCCCTTGTCCTGGAAGCTAAGTCAGCACTAGAATGCTCGCTAATTTTTCTTTGATTTGATCGGCAGTAAACGGCTTACGCACGTAACCGGCCGCGCCTAATCCAACGGCCTCCATCACTTTGCCTTGACCGGCTTCGGTCGTGATCATGACGATCGGAATGCCCTTCATAGAGTCCATCGTCGCAACGCGCGACAGAAGTTGCAGGCCATCCATATTGGGCATGTTAATGTCGGATAAAACAAGCCCGACTTTGTGTTGTTCCATCTCGGCCAGCGCTTGAACGCCGTCGCCCGCCTCGTAGATCTGCCCGATCGGTAAGTCAGTTTGTCTAAGCACGCGATTCAGAATTTTCCGAATCGCCGCCGAATCGTCCACAATAAGGACATCTAAAGCCATAGTATTCGCTCCCTGAGAACTCTTTCGGCCTCATTGGGTGAAAACATTAGCGTTTTTAAGGCGGAGCGAATTTAAAAAATCGAGTCGACGTGGTTCAGGGTCCCGGGAAGGGGGATTTCGTCGTAATTGTCGACCCTTCCCCGCCCGGCGTTATCGCCGCCCCAGAATGTTCGGCTCGGCATTGAGCGGAATGCATTTGCGACGGGTTGTGACGGGTTGCACCGTCGTCGCGGGAAGCAACTGGTTATGCGACGCCCTTCTGGTGCCGAGGCACACTATGCCCAAGCAGAGCCGTACCAACTGAAAGGGGAGCGTACGCGTGCATCGTCGTCTGCGATCCAAGTCACGCGGCCAGGAGTCTCGTTAGGTCCCGTTTGGTTTCGGCAGAAATGCAGGATTTTCTAGAATTTATCTTTTAAAGAAAGTCGCTTAACAGGTATAAATTCTTCCGGTGATTAACCGATGTTGATTAATGTCAGACGAGTAAAACGTCCGATATCTCTTGCAAACGAGGAACACCACATGCCCGATTCGGATTCAATCAATAGCGCCATAGCGACCGCGACCCACGAAGTGTTCGAGACAATGCTCGGGGTGACCCTCGAAGTCACTTCAGAAGTGGCTGCTGATGATGAGGCGCCCGGCGTCGTTGCGCTGATCGGATTGACTGGTACCTGGGCCGGCTCAGGGACGATTTCATGCTCTCCCGTCGCCGCGAACCTTGTGGCCAGACGCATGCTGATGCTCGAGAGCGAAAGTTCGGCTACCATCGATGACGACACTCTCGATGCTGTTGCAGAGCTGACAAATATGGTGATCGGCAACGTGAAGCACCTGCTTGCCGACGAGTTTGGCGATATGGCAATCAGCATCCCGACGGTGGTTTACGGCCGCAATTTCCGTTTCAAGAAACTTACCGGAATGACCCAGGGCTGTGTTACTTTCCGCTTCGAGGATTGCTATTTCGAAGTTAAGGTAGCCCTGGCGCAAAGCTCTGACGCCGGTCGCGTACATCACAATCGCCTTTCGGCGCCTTTGATGGCGTGCTAGTCCTTTCTTTTCTTGCTTCCGTCAGCGACACGCGATGTATTGCACTCGCGCAGAAGCGTGCGTCATACGGGACGGATCGGTAAACCAACTTCGCGCGCGATTTCCATCAGCGAGTCTCCGTTTCGAGACTTGATTCGATGCACGTCGCGCGACATGCCCGAGAGAGGACTTGGGCGTAATAGCGGATACTTCTCTGAACCAGCTCGAATCCGTCTAGGGCCAGCCCCATTCCGCTTTGCTCACTACGAGAGCTCTACCGAACCACCATCTTCCAGCACGTATGACAAGATCTGTCAGACGCGTTGGCGTTGGCGCGCCGGTTCGCCGCGCCCGAGAAATAGTCATGGGTCGGCGTTCTCTCATCCCGAATGATGCGAGATAGACTTCAGATCTGTTCGACCTGACGTCCTAGCCTTATTGGCTGGAACAAAGACAACTCCATCGTAAGTTGATCGTTGAAACTCCGACGGGCAGCGCGATACGTTCGAGGTCGATCGGGAGTCGCACCTGTTCCGATCGGACGGGCTACTTCCCTGAGGCGTGATGTTTCCCTTTGATTTTCGTCCGTTTCGTTGGGAGGCCGGCCGGCCCGAAGAAGCGCTAAGCCGAGATTAGCTTGCAATCCGAAATGATCGCGCAAATGCGTTCCTGCTCAGTTAGCCATTGGGGCACGGACGACGCCGCGAGTGGCGGGGAATACAGATACCCCTGAAAGTAGTCCACCCCGAGGTCAAGGAGAATCGCCGCTTGGGCAGGACTTTCTACTCCTTCTGCGATAACCCGGAAGTCCAGAGCGCGCGCAATAGAAACGATCGCGTCAACAACCGCGTGGGAGTCCTCTCTCATCGCACGTACGAATGACTGATCGATTTTGACGACGTCGATCGGAAGATTTTGGAGATATGCAAGGGAAGAGAAGCCCGTTCCAAAATCGTCCAGGGAGATCTGCACTCCCTCCTCGCGCAGTCGGCGCAGTGTCGTGACGACACGTCCGTGATCACTTACGAATAGACTCTCGGTCAACTCGATATGGAGTCGATGCGCCGGCAGCCCTGACCTGACCAACTCAGCTAACACATCCTCAACGACATCGCCCGAGAGGATTTGAGCGGCCGACACATTAACGGACACGGCCAACTGTTGTTCATCAGGCCAGGACGCAGCAGCCCGGCAGGCCTGGCGAAGCACCCAATTACCGATTGCTACGATTTCGCCGGAGCGCTCAGCGATGGGGATAAACCTGGCAGGAGAGATCGGCCCAAGAGTCGGATGGTTCCAGCGAAGAAGCGCCTCGAGTGACTCGCAACGCTTAGTGGATGCATCGACGATCGGCTGAAAAACAAGGGAGAGCGAGTCGTTCACTATGGCCTCGCGCAGGGCTTGCTCCAATTCATGACGCTCCACCAGATCCTCGGCCAAACCGGGATTGAACATGCGCACGCTACCGCGTTTTTCTTCTTTCCCGGCATACATAGCGACGTCGGCGGCACAGATCAATTCGTCCGGTTGCGTGCCGTGGTCTGGGAACAAGGCGATCCCGATACTCGCGCCAATCACGATGGTTTCGAGATCGATTTTGATCGGTCGGGCTAAGCTATCGCGCAGTGACTCTGCAAGCCTAATCGCCTCTATCGGATCCGCAAACGCCGGCAGCACGACAACAAATTCATCCCCACCCCACCGGGCGAGATCCGTTCCGGCTTTCACGCTGGTGGAAAGGCGCTTCGCGGCGATCTGCAGGACTCGGTCGCCGGTGTGGTGGCCTTTTACGTCGTTCACCTCTTTGAACTTGTCGAGGTCAATAAACAGGACTGCCACAAAATCTCCAGACTCTTTTGCCTCAGCCAGCGTATACACAAGGCGATCCGAAATCATTGCCCTGTTGTAGAGTCCGGTCAAAGAATCCGTGGAGGCAATCCGCGATAAATCTTGCGCGTACCGCTCTTTCTCAACGATCTCGCGCTCCAGATCGATGGTTCGGGCTTTAATGCGGGATTCCAGCGAAGAGTTGGACTGGCGCAAGGCGAATTGGGCGGTCTTCAGCTCAGCGTTTCTTTCGTCGGCCAGGTTGCGCAATTCCTCATTTTTGCGGCTCAGGCGGATCGACGTCATCGTCGAGATGTGACTGACGCGTGAAGAGAACGCCATAACTACAAAGAATAGGCATCCCAGCGTTCCTAAAACATGATTTTCTACTCCTCCCGCGCCGAGAAACATGATGGCAGTTGGCAGCAGCAGGGTTGCACAAAAGCCGATCGAAAGGGGCAGCGACGCTGCGAGAACAGTCGCGCTCCCCCCGGCCATTCCCGACAGCACGATAGTCATCGACGTACGGCCGATCTGGTCGAGAGAAGAAAAGAACAACAGAGGAAACGCAAGCCAAATCGTCGCGCTCAAAGCAACACCGCACCCGAAACGCAGGATTTCTCTCTGCCCGTTCCAAGATGGCGACGCACAGCGACGGTGGAACAAGTAAACGTCAAATAGACGCACAGCCAAACCGGAAATCATCACGAGCCACCACCCAATGATTTGCTGACGCGGCTCCTTGTCAATCACAATGAAAGAAAGAAAAGAGCTTGTAGCGGCCGAGACGGCGATGGCGCCGATGCCCTGACGCATGAGCAACCCCGCAGCGTCGCGTGAGATCATCGCCGCTCCGGTTATTTCTGCGTCGTGGCCGCGTAACGCGCTGGCACCCGTCATGCTCCAGACTCCCTCCTTGATAGTCTTCCGCTCATAAAGCGACATCGGCAGTTCTTGCTTGCGGCATTAGGCAAGCAAAGACCAATCCCCTTACCGGGCCCCGCCACCGAGTCCCAAAACGACCAAGATTCCATGGAGCACGCAAAACAGCGTGAAGTGCGGAAAGGAAAGAATAGATGCGGTTAATCAATTGGTCCGTGTAGAGTCGATCTACCCTCGTCGCACAATAGATGGTGAAAGCGGATTCTAAGTGGCCAATCCACGAGGGTTGGTCATGAGCAGTGCGGCCTAGCCAGCCAATCGCCTTTCCGTTAACGGAGACGCCGCCGCCCGAAGTCTTGTAGGTAGGTCATGCCGGCGCCGAGTAAAGGTTGGCGAATCGATAACCTTGGAAAAACTTGCAAGCTAGACGCTGCAGCATCTCCTGCTCTTTTCGTTTCGACACTCCTCGGCGATGACGTTCAGGTTCATATCCTGACCAAGCGCGATGATCGCGCGCAGCAGAGAAAAGTTGAGGGGACGCATTAAGTCCTTTGACGAAGAGCATGTCAGCCTTTGGTGTGTCGAACGGGAGTTGCGGGTAAAAAACATAAAGGTCGAAATGGCCTGTAAACAGGACATCGGTTGTCTGCGCCGGAGACTTTAGTATTTAGCGCCCTTTATGCTGCTCGTATCCACCTACCGCAGCCGCCGGCGGAACTCGATAGAAAGGCCCATGATGCCGGCGAGACGCAGACCCCTTCGCCCACAGACGTCGCGAGGCGCTCCAACTCCACGTGCGTGGGTCGGGGTTAAAGCGATTCAAGCACCCGAACACTGAACAGTGCTCGGGTCCTGAAATCTATTGCGCGGGTGAGGAGAGCGAGTAGATGACGAATGGGCCGTTCACCGGATCGTTCGTCGAAGCCGTCCCAAAGAACCGGTAAGTTCCATTGGGAAGCACGCGTCCGGCAAGGGGAGCGTGCGGATATGCCCCTTGTGCGCCGCCGGTGAAGTTATGGAGCACCTTAGGAAGCTTGGCTCCTGGCAGCAACTCAAATATCACCCCACAGTCGAACTGGCAGGCAGTCCCGGTGCCCCCATAGGCTGCGGTTCCATACAGCCTCCCGGTGTTTGGATCCAGCGTAAGTTTTCCGCCCGGCGAACGGCCGTACGCGGTTCCGTCGCTGAAATCGGTGAGGACGGAGAGCCCGGAAACAGGGCTGTACTTCCAAATCGCTCCAGCGGGGTCGTCACTGCTGCTCCGGACCGAGGTGCCGTACAGGTTCCCCGCCGCGTCAATAATCGGAGTGGAAGCTGGATATTCTCCGTCGGGCCCACCGGTAAAACTGTGTAGGATCCGTTTCAATGCCCGTAGGGCTGATCTCATAGAGTACTCCCAGGTAATCCGTCCCGCCTTGCCTTGAGGTGCCATAGAGATTGCCGGAGGAATCAATCCCTAGGGTGATAGACGGATACTGAGTGTCTCCCTGCTCGCCCTGAAACGAGTAGAGCACGGAATAGTTGCCGCTTGCATCGATTTTGAAAACAGTGCCGCACCCGCCTCCGTCACACACACTTGGGTTCCCGGCAGTGCTCCCACCTTCGAGAGTCTCGCCATATAGATTCCCGGCTTGGTCCAACACAACCCCGGCGTAGGGTAGGTAGCCACCTGAAAGGTCATTCACTGAATCAAATGCTTTCAATACTGAGAACGTGCCGCCGGGGGTCAGCTTGAACACCACCCCACCTTCGTAAATGCCACCGGTGAGTGCCGTCCCGTAAAGGTTGCCCTGAGGATCGACAACGACTCCGGCCTCGGTGCCCCCGCCATCAGCCCCGCCGGTGAACGCATGCAGCACGGTTTCAGCTCCCGTGTCCGGGTTGATCTTGTAAATGACGCCGCAGTTGCACATGAGGTCTCCGCCCATCTGCGTGGTGCCATATAGATTCCCAGCGGTGTCTTGCGCGAGCGGAGCATAGTTTGCGCTCCAACCTTGAGTGGGATCTGTAACTTCTGTAATGATCTTGAAAGTATCGGTCTGCGCGAAGGCAACTCCGGCGAGTAAGAGGGACAAGAGTGCTGCTTGAGTAGGCATATGGATCCATCTGCTACGTCTGCCGGTTATCTTACATCCGATGACTTAGCTGAGCTTGGTGTTCTCACTTGCTCATCTCCGCATGAAAATCTGCCCGCAAAGCAGCGAGGTCGCCGCGATCCATGTGGCACGAACGTTCGCAAGCAACATTGCCGCTGAGCCAAACCGGTCGCGCTCGCCGCCCCAGGTAATCGACGTCCGTCTGATTTTGGATGCTTGGCCAAAGATGCTTTTCAGCCTGCCTTCGGTGCGGGGCGCACTGGTAGACAGGCCAAGGTTCTGCATAGCTTTGCACGGGATTATGCCATGAAAATGCGCTGCTGCGATTGAAAATTTCTTCCCGCTGCTATGGTGAAAGATGCCGGAACCGGGAAGTCGATTTGCGGCCGCCCGGCGCTGGGGGCTGAAAGCAGGGTACAGCGTTGCCGATCAGGCGCTCGCGTCCGTCTCGAACTTCGCCCTTAACGTCGTTCTCGCGCGGACTCTCAGCGAATCCCGCTATGGCGCCTTCGGCGTCGCTTTCACCATCTTCCTCGTCCTCTCCGGGATCCACAACGCCCTCATTCTCGAGCCGATTTCGGTCTTCGGCCCATCGCGTTATGCCGATTCTCTCGTTCCCTATCTGCGCCGCGTGACTTTGATTCATCTCTGGTTTACAGCCGGTTTAGCGCTGCTGGGGATTGCGGGCGGGATCATCTTCTGCAACGCGGAACTCAAGCCTGTCTTTGTAGCGATGGCTGCAACCTCACCCGCGATCCTGCTTTTCTGGCTGGCGCGGCGCGCTCATTACCTGGAGTTTCGCCCCGACCTGGCCGCCATGTCGAGCTCGATCTACTGCATCGTCCTTGGCTTCGCAGTCGGACTCCTCTATGTCGTTCATATGCTGAACGGCGTCATGTCGTTCGTTGCGCTGGGGATCGCCTCGCTGGCGGCATCGGTCTTCAGCGCTCGCAAGACCGGCGTCGATTTCCAACTTTCACGAAGCGGTGACGTTCGCTCCACCGCCGCCGAAATGTGGAATTTCGGGCGATGGATTTTGCCGTCCGCGCTCTTCTTCCCGTTGATCACGCAAGTTCAGATGCTGTGGACGTCCGCACTGAACGGCCTAAGCTCGGCAGGCGCCTTCAGAGCACTGCAGAACCCGGTGCTGCCGGTGGTGCAGGTGCAGACGGCGCTCGGAACGTTGGGCTTGCCGGTTTTGGCGCGAGAGTTCGCGACGGGACACACGCGCGCGATGCTGCGGCGCAGCGTCGTCTACATCGCGGCGCTCGGCGGCATCGCGATGGTGTACGAGATTGCGGTGCTACTTACCGGGGGCCTATGGGATCGCGTCCTGTACGGCGGTAAATTTGCGAGCTATGACTGGCTAATGCCGATTCTCGGGATTATGCCGGTTGCGGTGGCGCTCGCGACCGGCTGCTCCGTCGTTTTGCGAGCGATGCTGCGGCCCGGACTGACGACCGTAACGCACATCGTCGGGGGTGTGTTCGGGCTAATTATTTCTTACTTTTGGATTCGCCGCGCGGGCGTGACGGGCGCCGTTTACGCACTCACCGCGTCGCAGGTGGTAACGGCCGTGATCAGTTTAATTTTGATCTCCGTAGCTTTCCAGATAACTAAATCGCCTGCTGCTGAATCTAAACCGGTATGAATCGTCGAATTCCCGTACTGTTCGCTGTAGCAGCGTTTCTGGCGATTCCCAAATGGCTCGGCGCGCAGACGGAAACGCCGCGCTCGAACAACCCTTTATTCCGCGTCAGCGATGAAGTGCAAAAGTTGGCTGCGAAGGTTTCACCGTCGGTCGTCAAAATTCTCGTGTCCGGATATGGACCGGTGAACGAGAACGGCTCGCGCGAGACGGCGCTCATCGGAAGGCAGCGGAGTATCGGGTCCGGCGTGATTCTAGATCCCAACGGGTACGTGATTACCAATGCCCACGTGGTCGCTGGCGCCCAGAGGGTAAGAGTCACGCTGTATTCGGCAATCGGCGGACAGTCGCTGCAGGCGCTTGAAAGCGGGCCGCGTGCTCGCGTTGTCGACGCGAGAATCGTAGGCGTCGATAAGGCTACGGATTTGGCGGTTCTGAAAATCGAAGAAACGAACCTGCCCGTGCTGAAGCTTGCGAATTACGCGGATCTTCGCCAAGGCCAGATGGTGCTCGCGTTCGGCACACCGGAAGGTCTAGAAAACACCGTGACGATGGGTGTTGTGAGTTCGGTGCTGCGGCAGTTGAATCCCGACACCGCAACCGTCTACATCCAGACCGATGCCGCCATCAATCCCGGAAATAGCGGCGGACCGTTGGTCGATATCGACGGCAAAGTGGTGGGGATCAACTCGTCGATCTATTCGGAATCGGGGGGGAACGAGGGGATCGGTTTCGCGATTCCGAGTCTGATCGTAAGCCACGTCTATAACGAGATCCGAGCTTACGGCCACGTACACCGGTACGAGATTGGCGCGCGTTTACAGACGATTACGCCGACCCTCGCGGCGGGACTCAAGCTTCCACGTGATCACGGCGTCATCGTTTCCGATGTGGAACCGGACGGACCCGCGGCAACGGCCGGATTGCAGCGGCAGGACATCATCCTGAAGCTGAACGGCATGTCGATTGAAAGTCTTCCCATGTACTCCGCCTCGCTCTACCTGCGCCGATCCGGCGACGCAGTAGCTCTTGAAGTGGAGCGCGGCACGGAGACGGTCAAACTAGAGATTCCGGTCACGGCCGACGATCAGGATCTGGACAACATGGTGGGCTCGATGGACCCGGCGAAGTCGCTGGTAAACCGGCTTGGGATCCTGGGTCTGGAGATTAACTCGAAGATGGTCCAGATGTTCCCCGATCTCCGCATCAAATCGGGCATTGTAGTAGCGGCACGTGCGGCCGGCGCGGCGATGGAGAGCGGCCTGGAAAGCGGCGATGTCATTCATCAGGTCAATACAACGGACATCGCATCGCTCGACGGACTGCGAGAGGTAATTCGCGCGTTGAAGCCAGGGGACCCTGTGGTGTTGCAGATCGAGCGCGACGGCACTTTGCGGTATTTGGCGTTCGATTGGGAGTGAAGCGCTGAGAGTAACACGGAACTACGGCGATTAGGAATGCCAGCGACGGTGCGCCTCAAAATACCGTTGGTTCTCAGACAAGACTTAGCTAAGTGGTGTAGGCCGGGATTCTACCATTCAGTTACTCCCTGCGTTTCGCTCTGAATTACTTCGCTCAAACTCGCTTTACCCGCTCCTCGATTGTCATCAGGCGTTCGTTGAAGGTTGAAACCAGATTGGGGTCCCGCGTGCGGACCTGCGATGTTGCAATCACTTATACCTCCTTACCAGTTCTTGCGAGACCTGATTGTAGCTCCAGATTATCCTTTCCAACTCAGCCATTCACCGGCCCGAAGACCCAAACCCACCCTCGCCGCGCACTGAATTCGCCAAATCCGCTTCCTCCCACTCCACCGCTTCATACTTTGCGATCACCATCTGCGCAATGCGATCGCCCGGATGGATCTGGTACGCCTCACGCCCCAGATTCAACAGAATGACTCGGATCTCGCCGCGGTAGCCGGGATCAATCGTCGCCGGACTGTTCGGCAGCGTGATCGCGTACTTCAACGCGAGTCCGCTACGTGGCCGGATCTGCGCCTCGAACCCGGACGGCAGTTCGATCGCAATGCCCGTGGGCACCAGCACAGGCTTTCCCGGTTCGAGCAGAATCGCCTCGGTCGCATGCAGATCCATGCCGGCATCTTCCCCCGGACCGTGCGCGTATCTCGGAATCTGAGCATCAGGGTGAAGCCGTTGAATGCGGAAGGCCATGGTTTGACAGAACGAAAAGCGCAGTTCGTTATGATAGCGGGTTTCCTCCCGCCCATCACCCATGCCCAATTCGCCCTCGCGCGTTCTCTCGGTGTCTCCGATGCCGCCCGAGAAATGCGCCTATGCTCTGGCCCGCTATAGCCGCTCGCCGGATTCGATCCGCGACTCCATCGAATGGGTTCGTTCGCATAATGCCCAAAGCTTTCTCGAGAGCTACTACTTCCAGTACGGTCACCAATCGATCGCCGACCTGGGCCACGCGGTGCTGTGCTTCGAAGGCGTTTCGGAACTAGCAGCTGCCGAAGTAGAAGACGAGACGTTGTGGGATGGCCAAGCGAAGTCTTCGCGTTACCAGGATTTCTCGAAGGGCGGCTATGTCGTCCCGCCGGAACTAGCCGAGCCTCAGACGACCGATTATCGTACCGCTGCGGACGCCCTGATCAAAGCGTACGGCGAGGTGCATACGCTGGCTCATCAGGAACTGCGCGAACGTCTGCCGCGTCCGGATGCAATGAAGCCCGAAACCTATGAACGCAATCTGAAGGCGCGGGCTTTCGATGTCGCGCGCTATCTGCTGTTTTGGGGAGTGCCGACGCAAGTCGGACAGATCACCAGTATCCGTACTCTAGAGAAACAAATTCGTCGCTTACGCGCCTCGGAATATAGCCGAGTGCCGCGAGGTAGCCGAAGAGATTGCCGCGGCGTGCGCAGCCGAACCCGCTTGCCGATGGGAAGAGGGTGCGCGAGAGCCGCTCGCTCCCACGCTCGCCCGCCATGCGGAGCAGGACCGCTATCTGATGCAGTCCCGAACCGATCTGCGCGCCTGGGCGGCTCAGAACCTATCGGCATCTAACGGCGCTGGCGACACCCAGCGGGTACGTCTCACTTGTCCCAAAGATGCGGTGAGCGAAACAGTGGCAACGCTGCTGTTCTCAGTGACCGCGCAGCCCTTCTACGCGCTTTACGATCTGGTGTGCGGATGGAGCGCCGCGCAACGCGATGAGGTAATCGATGTGGCCTGCCGCACGCGCAGGAACCGCGATGAGATGTTAGCAGCATTTCGCGGGGCCCAATTCGCGTTCGACTTCTGCATTGATATTGGCGCGTATCGTGACATGCATCGTCACCGCCGCTGCGGGCAGTGGCGCCAGGCATACAGCGGCGCGTTGGGCTTTGAAACTCCGCGAGCTGTGGCGGAGGGTAAAACTGCGGACATCTATCGGAACGCGATGTCGGCCGCATTTGCCGCACTCGAAACCCTGCCGCGGCCGGCATGCGACTACCTGCTGCCCTTTGGAGCGCGTTCCCGTTTTCTGTTTAAGATGGATTTCGCCGAAGCCGAATATATTGCGCGAGTACGGAGCGGCGTCAAGGGCCATTTCAGTTACCGCCAGGTTGCGTGGGAGATGAAGCAGCGCGTCGAAGAGCTGGAGCCGTCTCTGGGCCGACTAATGGAAGCGACCTCACCATCCATCGAAGACCCCTTAGTACGTTAGTTCGCGACTTATCGATGATCCGCGGCGATAAGTTAACCGAGCTACAAGAAACCGGCTTTTGCGTACTTCGAGCGAATTTTCCTGCTGCGTTGATTGAAGCTTGCCGGGAAGCCTTCTGGCCAACTCTTCTCGATTATCTGAACACGCATCGAGAAGCGCCGAACCGCGGACCGCACCGGCATTACCTTCCGATGCCATTCAACCTGCGCTGCTTCATTCCAGAATTCTTCTTCGACCCTGGTGTACTTGGTGTGATTCACCGCGCGATGGATACAAGGGTCGTCGCTGACCAGTGGGGCTGTGACGTACCAGTCCAGGGATCGCAGTATCAGACACCGCATGTTGATTACGAGCGCCCGCTCTTCGCGGAAGCTCCGGATCTTATCCTCCCCACTTATATGTTGGTTGTCAGTTTCGGATTAGTCCCGATTACAAGTAACGAGGGTCCGATTCAAATCGCTCCCGGTACTCACCGGATGCGGCGACAGGATGCGCTGCAAGAAGTTCAATCGGCGGACATTGAACTAATCTCCGTTCCGCTCGAAGTCGGAGACGTGCTGATTCGCCATCCCTGGGCCATCCACCGAGGCACGCCCAATAGGACAGACACACCGCGTGCGCTGCTAACCATCCGTTACGTGCGCCGCTGGTATGTCGACAACAGCCGCGACGTTAACGCGATTCCGCGCGCGATGTGGGATAAGCTGACGCCAGTACAACAGAGTGCGCTGCGCTTTCCTGTCGCATGTGGTTAGTGGCCGCGAACGTGCACCGCGCTTATACGGAGGAACGTTACCAGACTTATGCCAAAGAAGAGTACAGTGAAGCGCGCCGCTGCCGCCAGGAAATCGGGCAAAGCGCCCTCAACGCAAGCGAGCGAATATGTTCGCGAGCAGATGGACAAGCTGAAGGAAGGTAGTCCCCGCGTTGCCAATCGCAAGCAAGCCATTGCGATCGGGCTGTCCGAAGCGCGCAAAGAAGGAGTGAAGGTGCCGAACCCGCCGAAGAAATCCGCATCCGCCAAGAAGTCGTCCGTTAAGAAGGCGTCGCCCAAGAAAGCGGCTACCAAGAAAGCGGCAACCAAGAAAGCAGCAACAAAGAAAGCAGCAACAAAGAAGGCGTCCACCAAGAAAGCAGCTTCGAAAAAAGCCGCGGCCCCGAAGAAAGCGACCAAGAAGGCAAAAAAGAAGAGTTAGTTCGCCGGCGTTCCTTGCGTACGGAACTCGTGCCGTTGAATAAGAGCGGCGGCTTTGCCGTTTTCCGTGCGCACGATCCGCCCCACTGCGATCATCTTCAGCCGGCAACGCTCGTTCAGCAGCGCAGGCCAGGAAATCGATAGCTCCACGCGTTTGCCCACCGGCAGATCGATTTCCGTCTCGAACAAAATGCCTTTGCTACTGATGTTGAACGTTTTGCTGGGCTGCTGGGGCAAATGACGCCGAGCGTCCAGCAAGCGATACCGCATCTCGCATTCAATATCGAACCGTTTGCGGCGGCGGCGTTCGGAGGGTTGAGCAGCGGGCGTCATTACTCTATGATTGGGCAACTCGCGCTGCCGGGCAATAGACAATGATGTCCGATTTCAAAGCGTACCGGAGTACTATTTTGTAACGATCCTTTTCTTTAACCGAGCGCCCAGGCGCCTCTGCGACAATTCAAGCCATGGCTCTTGCTGACCAGAGATGTGTTCCCTGCACCGGCGGTATTCCCGCCCTCAAAGGGGAGGCCTTACGATCGTTGCGCGCGGAGACGCCGGATTGGTCGGTCGTGGATGAGCACCATTTGGCGCGCACCTTCCCATTCCCGGATTTCAAGACCGCGCTGGATTTCGTGAATCGCGTTGGCGCCGTGGCCGAGGAACAAGGCCACCATCCGGACATCCTGCTCGCCTGGGGAAAAGCGGTAATTACCATCTGGACACATAAGGTCGACGGCTTGACCGAGAGCGATTTCGTCCTCGCTGCAAAGGTCGACCGCCTCCGCAACTGACTTCCATAATGGGATAGCGCGTAACAGACTTGACGCCCCGATTCTTATCGGCGGCCAATTGTCGTGCTATTCCGAACACTGCTACCCACTTTATTAGGCTTCGCAACACATCGCGTTCAAAAATGTCTCGCTTCGCTCAGACAAATCTTTGCACCGATGCCATCAGGTTGTTACAATTCCGATGCGAGCCATCCGCTTACTCAACGCTCGCTTCAGCACTGACATAGCTTTCCTCGGGGAAGCCCACGGGGAAGCAAAGAAGGTAGATTTGCTAGAAATAGCAGCGGTTCGTACTCTCGTCATTTTCATATTCGGCGTGTGTGGTTACTTCCTTCGGCCCTTCGGGTTGAACGCGACGGAGGCGACGGCGGCAGGCTGCGCTTTGGGTTTGCTCGTGGTAGCAATCGAGTGGCGCGTTCTGCGCATGGGGGTCGAGCGGGTAAGGGGCGCGGCCGTGGGACTACTGGTTGGGGCCGTTATCGCGCTCGTGTCCGCCGACGTGTTGACGCTGCATCGCCCGGTTTCCGGCGCGATGGCCGAATTCGCGCCTCTGCTGCTCCTTCTCGTCTTCGGCTATATCGGGACAGCTGTAGGTGTGCTGAAGGGCGATCTTCTAAGCGTCGGGTCGAGGCCCGCTAAAGCCCACGAGAGCGATAACGAGCTGCCTTTCAAAATTCTCGATACCAGCGTGATTATCGATGGCCGCATCGCCGATGTCGCGGAAACGGGCTTTCTCGACGGCGTTCTCCTCGTGCCGCAGTTCGTCCTTCGTGAACTGCAGTTGGTGGCCGATTCGTCAGATTCAGCCAAGCGGAATCGGGGCCGCCGCGGGCTCGACATCCTTCAGAAAATTCAGAAGATGGCGCAAGTGAACGTGCGCATCATCGAAGACGATTTCCCGGCAGTCCGCGAAGTCGACCTGAAGCTGATTGAGTTGGCCAAGATGAATAACGGCAAGATCGTCACGAACGACTTCAACCTGAACAAGGTCGCGCAGCTCCGCGGTGTGGAAGTGCTCAACATCAATGACCTCGCGAATTCGCTGCGGCCCGTGGTGCTGCCGGGCGAAACCATGCGAGTTTTCATTCTGAAGGAAGGCAAGGAGTACGGACAGGGCGTGGCCTATCTGGATGATGGAACCATGGTCGTTGTCGATAATGCGAGGCGCATGATCTCGAAGACCATCGACGTCACAGTGACAAGCGTTCTTCAGACGACCGCCGGCAAGATGATCTTCGGCAAACACGATGAACGCGTCCAGGTAGTGACCCCGGAACGCCCCGCGCGCCGCGAACAAGCCGCCGGCGCGGATGCCTGACCGGATCTTTCGGTTGGTGCCCGGCTACAAGCGAGAATAGGCTCGTGAACAAAGTTTCCGTGATTCTTCCCGCCGCCGGCCTAGGCACCCGCATGGGCCGTGCGGCAACATCTGCCAGCAGCGCCTCAAGTAGTAATGCGGAGACCTTTGGGACCAGCCGGAAACAATTCATGCTGCTCGACGGCTCGCCGATTCTGGCGCATACCGTCCGCAAGTTCCTGCATTCCGACCTCGTCGGCGAGATCGTGGTCGCCGTGCGTGCAGACGATGTCGAATGGGTCACCAAGCTTCTGAAAGACGTGCTGCGCAATGAAGAACGCAGCCTTCCGGTGCGCGCCTGCGCCGGGGGCGATTCCCGTCAGCAATCCGTCGAAAACGCTCTGGAATCGCTCGCCCCCGATACCGAACTGGTCGTGGTGCATGATGCTGTACGGCCGTTTGTGGACGTGGAAACGATCGATCGCGCGATCGAAGAAGCCCGCGCACATGGCGCCGCGATCGTTGCCCTGGTTCCCGTCGATACGGTGAAGCAGGTAACAGCGGCCCAGGCGACCGGTGCCAAAGTTCGCGGCACTCTCAACCGCGAGCGCCTGGTGCTGGCGCAAACGCCGCAAGTTTTTCAGTATGAGATTTTGAAGAGAGCGTTCGCCAAGGCCCGCGAGGATGGATTCATGGGAACCGACGAATCGAGCCTGGTCGAGCGTCTCGAAACCGTAGAGATCAGCGTGGTTCCAGGGAGCGAGCGCAACATCAAAATCACCCGGCCCGGCGATATGGAACTCGCCCGGTTGTTTCTCGATCAGGATCACCGTCGGATGGCCGGCAGGGAGCACGCATGACCAAGTACCGCAGTGGACTCGGTTGGGACAGCCATCGCCTGGTAGCCGGGAAACCGCTGATCCTCGGCGGCGTGAAAATCCCGTCGGAAATGGGCTTGGAAGGGCATTCCGATGCCGATATCCTTTCGCACGCGATCACCGACGCGATCCTGGGCGCAGCGGGCCTGGGCGACATTGGGGAGCATTTTCCGAATACCGATCCGCAATGGAAGGACGCAGACAGCAAGAAGTTTCTGGCGCACGCCGAAAAGTTGGCCTGCGATGCCGGGTTCGTTCTAGTGAACGTCGATGCGACCGTGATCCTGGAGACGCCCAAGCTGAGCGAGCACCGCGACGCGATTCGCAAGAGCCTGGCGGAGTGCTTGAAGCTGGAAGTGAACAATTGCTCGGTCAAGTTCAAGACGGCCGAGAAGATGGGGCCGGTGGGTGAGGGTAAGTCGGCCGAGGCGCAAGCGATTGTGCTGCTGACTTCGAAGTATTAGAGAAGAAACGGCTAATGCTATTGGCCGCCAGGTTGCAGTGGATCTCCCTAACTCGATAACAATCGTCGCGCCGAACGAAGTAGGTTCGGCTTACCCGCCGGCTCGCGTTTCCTTCAAGTCGATACCGGTAAGTCAAAGTAACTTCCTCATTTCCCTTTTGGCTTTGATCGCTACACTGAAATCGCCAAAGCAACGCGTTTTCCTTCGCCTGCGCTGCGAGTAGCGGATTCCCTGAAGACCACTTCTGTTCGACTTACCGAACCATGACTCAACGGCCAGCCAACCCGCAAACAGAATTCAAGTTTGTCTTTTCATTAACAGCGGCTAATGCCCGAATAGCTTCTTCTTAATCTCGCCTAACTTACTCGAGAACGACTTAGACTTCGTTGCCTCCCCCGTACCCGCAACCGGAGCGACGGTCGAATTCGAAGGCGTACTCCCGGTTGCGATCGTTTCCGTCGGCTTACAGGCCTCAGATCCCGCTCCTTTGATCTGCCTATCGATCAACGCGAAGTCACGGCGCAATCGCGATCCATCATCCTCGACGAGACACACCGAGAAAGTAACTTGCCCGGTAGCTGACTTATTCACCAGCACGGGCAGGAATCCTTCAACTGAACGCGCAATGTACGCAGTCTCGTAGCGATGACGCTTCGGGTTCCAGGTAAACACGCGGAAGCTATCGTAGTCGAACGGATGCTCGCCGGCATGGATCGTCGTCCAGAGCCAGATATCTTTGTCCTGATCGCGATCCGTATCGTGAATCTTACCCAGTGAAAAGTAAGTCGTGATGCGGTGCCCTTCGGCGTACTGCGCCACTTCGTCCGGTATCGCCAGATAGATGCGGTTAGTCAAGACCCAACCGGCCGTGCCCGATGACGTTCGCACCAGCGTCCAATCATCGGTAGGCGCGGGTTCACTGGGTTCAGCCTCGACCTTTTCAGGCTTCGGGGGTTTCGAAGGTACCCGGCTTTCGGAAAGCTCCGTCCAGTCGTCCGGCGGCTTGGGCGCTGGCGGCGGGGGCGGCGGAGGGACGCGCCTCTTATCCGGACGCTTCTTCTGCGATTCCGGACGCGGCTGCGGTTTCACCAGAACGCGATGCTTCGGCTCAGCTCGCAGCGAGATCTGATGCGCGATCACGTCGAACTTCACGCCCGGCTTGATCTGAATAAAGCTGGGCGCGAAGCGCTGCGGCTCGGTATGAACGTTCAGTGGGTCATAGCTGATCGCAACTCCCTGCCCCGGCATGCGGCGCGCCGTTTCTTCAAGCTTCGAAAGCGCCTGCATCTGATCGACGCTCATCAGATTGCGTTCGTCGGTCCAGCCCTGAATGCCTTTAGCGGTCTTGAGTTTATACAGCCGGCGACGTTGCGCGACCACCTCCAGCCGGTCGCCGTGATGCACCACGGCCACTACCTTCGACTTCGGATTAAAATCCTCGTGCAGCCGAAGCTCGAGCGGACCGGCATACACCAGGTTGGGCGGGGTGGTGTCACGATTGATCCCGCATCCCGCAACGATGATCACGGCCAGTAAGCCAAAACCAGCAGGCAGTTTGAATCGCGGAAACAAACAGGAGGCGACGATGATTTTAGTTTAGCGAGACGCGTCGCGCTGCGATCTGCGGCTACGATCCGTGCAGCACGCGGCGAGGCGGCCCGATAGTCTGTTCCACCGCACTGACCAGTTGCTCCGGAGTAAACGGCTTCTGGATCAACATGAAGCCGCGCTCCACCACATAGCGCCGCACGACGAGCGAGGCGTTGTAGCCCGACATGAACACCACGCGAATGTGCGGTTGCAGTTCCAGCAGCTGATCGGCCAACATCGGCCCGCTCATCCCGGGCGCCACAACATCCGCCAGCAGCATCGTAATTTCGTTGGCGTGTTTGTCGAACATGCGGAGAGCGTGCTCACCCGTGTCAGCGGAAAATACCGTGTATCCCGCATTGGTCAGGATCGTCGTAACCAGCCGCCGGATCTCGGGCTCGTCATCAATCACTAGAATGGCGCCGCTCGACGCAACCGTAGGTTCCACGCAGCCGATGATAAATGTGTTAGGCGGTCCTAATCAATAGAGGAAAGCTAGAGATTGTGCGATTTCGTTACAACAGGAGGCCTAAAGCGCTATCCTGTAGTACGTTCATGCAGGAAATTAGTACCTTCTGCATGGACAGCTGTTCGGTTTGCAATTGGGAAGCTGGTGAAAATCCAGCACGGCCCCGCCACTGTAAGCGCGGAGGCTTCGATCGCAAAAATGCCACTGTTCGTTCGTAACGAGCGGGAAGGCGGATCGGAAGCCGTCGATGCGTAAGTCAGGAGACCGACCGGGCAGCGCTTAGTGGGCGCTTCGGCGCCGCAGCGGAGGGCTGCAATGAAGATAGGTCTGACAACGGCAGTATTGTGCCTGTTCACGCCGGTATGGGCGTTTGCAGGCGTTCTTGAAGGCAGCGTCACGGATAGTTCCGGCGCTCCGGTTCGCGGCGCGCACGTGGGGCTTTACAGCCGCGTCGGCTTGACTGCGGAAAGTCGTGAGCGATCAGCACGGCGCATTTCGCTTTGAAGGCGCGGCGGATGACGCAACGAAGCTCGTCATCACCGCCCAGGGATTCGCTACCCGGTCCGTTCCGTTACCGACCGCGAGTCCGGTCCGCATCGCACTCGAAGTTGCGCCGGTCTCCGATTCCGTCCGCGTGGTTGGCTCATTGATTGACGCGCCGGCAGCCGAGCAACCCAGCAGCATCACCGTGATTACCGGCGAGGAGATTCGCGAGCGCAATGACGCCTTCGTTACGAACCTCTTTCGCACGGTTCCCGGCGTTGTGATGCAGCAATCTGGCGCTTCCCAGGGCGGGCTCTCCTCGATGTCGATCCGCGGCGGAGATACCGACTATCAACTCGTCGAGATTGACGGCATGCCGGTAAACAGTTTCAACGGCCCTCCCGGCGGCCTGTTTGACTTCTCGCAGATCCCAACCGAGTTGCTGGATCACGTCGAAATTGTTCGCGGCGCGCAGTCCGCGTTGTACGGATCGTACGCGAACTCCGGCGTCGTCAACTTCGTCACGCGCTCCGGCGCGAGCGATCCGGCCTTCGACATCGTGGCCGAAGGCGGCAGTCACGACGAATATCGCGGCGGCATCTCCGGCTCTGGGATGTTGGCTGGATGGGGTCTCGCCGGCTCCGTGCAGCGCGTCGGCGCCAATGGCGAAGTCGCCAACAACGACTTTCTCAATCAAGGGATCATGCTGCACCTGAATCGCAACTGGGACCGGCAAAGCTTCTCCGCCAGCGGTTTTTTCAACAACAGCCAGGTTGGCGATCCCGGTCCTTACGGGTCCGATCCGCTAGGCCTGTATGGCGGTCTCGATCTGGTCTCGCGCGACAAGGACAACAACTCCGAATACAACTTTCACTATCAGGCGGATCTGACCCCGCGCCTTCGCGGCGAACTCTTCGGCGGCTTCTTCCTGGGCAACGACTTCTATGCAAGCCCGTATGGAAACAGTTTCAACAAAGACATTCGCGGACAAGGCCGAAGCGCGCGTCACTGCCAGCGTAACGCCGTGGTGGACGACCGCAGCGGGTGTGGCGTGGGATCGCGAAGAGGCGAAGAACACCTACATCACCGACGAGAGCTTACGCGCCTTCCCGCTGCGCCGCGATGAAGAGGGGATCTACTGGGAGAACCGGCTGCGCTTCCGTCGACTTTATATCCAGGTGGGTGTCCGCGGCGAGATCTTCAATACGCCGTTCATCCCATCGTGCATGGATTCCGCGTGCGACGACATTTCCGGCGCGAACCGGCCGGATATTCCCGCGCACACCGATACGAGCGTGAACCCGAAAATCGCCGCTAGCTATTCGTTCCGCACGGGCACGCAGTTGCACGCATCATTTGGAACCGGTATTCGACCACCGGGCGGCAGCGAACTCGCCTTCACCGACAACCCCAATCTGAAGCCGGAACGAACGCTAAGTGTTGACGCGGGAATTTCGCAGAAGCTTTTCCACGATCACCTGGTGTTGAACGGAACCTTCTTCGACAATCGGTATCGCGACTTGATCATCGGCCTCGGTGGAAATCTGGCCGACCTGAGCGCTTATACAACGGCGAACTTGTCGAATGCCCGCGCTCGCGGACTGGAAGCGTCGGCCGAGGTACGCCCCGCGCGCTGGATGCTTCTCACCGCCGCATACATGTATCTGGATACCGCGGTTCTGGCGTTGAACAACACCGATCTGCCGGAGACTTACTTCACGGTCGGCCAGCAGCTGCCGCGCCGGCCGCCGCAATCGGGATCCTTCCGCTTGAATCTGGCGCGCGGGCGAATTTCGGGCGATCTCATTGGATTTATCCGTGGCAAGGATCTCGATGTCGAGCCCAACTACGGCACGAGCGAAGGTTTCTTCAACAATCCCGGATATGCGAACCTCGAAGTAAATCTGAATATCCGCGTGGCGGCCGGAGTAACGGCGTACGGTTCGCTGCGCAACGCGCTCGATGAGCACTACGAGGAGATCTTCGGATACCCGTCGCCCCGGCTGAATTTCGTGGCAGGCTTGAAATGGAGTTTGCGTGGCAGAGATTTCTAGCGGTTTCGAAGATCCTCGTTTAGCCATCAACCGCGTCTACACCAGGCGCGGCGATGGCGGGTTTACCAGCCTTGTCGGGGGCCAGCGCGTCGGCAAGGACGACCTCCGGATCGAATGCTACGGCACGGTCGATGAACTCAACGCGTTCGTGGGAGTTGTGCGGCAGACCTGTGAAGAGCAGGTTGCCGCATTCCCCGCGCTCGCAGAGCTTGCACTGATTTTGAAGCGCGTGCAACATGAGCTGTTCAACGCTGGATCGATCCTCGCCACACTGCCTGACGACGTCCATCCGCGTCAGGCGCGTATCACCGCTGCCGAAGTAACGCAGCTTGAAATCGAGATGGATCGCATGCTGCTGGACCTGCCCGAACTGCGTTCGTTCGTGCTGCCGGGCGGATCGCGTTTAAACGCCGACCTGCACGTCTGCCGCACGGTTTGCCGCCGCGCCGAGCGGACTTGTGTAGCACTCGGTCGCGAAACCCTGATGGACGGCGATACACTGGTGTATCTGAACCGCCTAAGCGACGCTTTCTTTGTTTGGAGCCGCTGGGCTAGTCAGCAATGTGGCGTTCCGGAGACGTTGTGGCAGCCCAACCAGGCTGCGTCGGGAGGCGCTGCAGTGGAGGAAAACGAAAATGGTTGAACACTCATCAAAAGTCCGGCCGTATGCTTTGACGCTGGCAGTACTAAGCGCTCTTGCGCGCCTGTTACCGCATCCGCCGAACTTCACTCCCGTAGGCGGTGCGAGTCTGTTCGCCGGGGCGCGCTTAAACGGCTGGCTCGCGTATCTCCTGCCGATCGCCGTCATGGCCGTGACCGACCCGCTACGCGGCGGTTACACTGGCGCAACGCCGTTCGTCTATGCCGCGCTCCTGATCAACGTTCTGATCGGCCGCTCGCTACGTCGCACGAACAGTCCGATCCGCATCGGCGCGGCGGCGTTCCTTTGCAGCGTGGTGTTCTTCCTGGTTTCCAACTTCGCTTCGTTCCTTGAGCTCTACCCGCACACTCTTGGGGGCCTCTCGACTTGCTACACCGAAGCGCTGCCGTTCTTCGGACGCACACTGGCCGGTGATCTCACGGCCACCGCGGTAGTCTTCGGCCTGCATTATGCTTTGACCCGTACGGTCGCTCGCAGCGAGCGCGCGTTTGTCACGGCCTGAACCGCAACCACGCATCGTCTCGCTAATCGCGAGCGCAACCGAATGCATCTACGAACTGGGGCTCGGCGACTTTCTCGTCGGGCGTTCGCATGAGTGCGATTACCCGCCCGAGGTCGCGCTCCTGCCCTGCTGCACACAGCCGCGCATCGATATCAACGGCACTAGCCAGGAGATCGACGCGCGCGTAAAGGATAGCCTCGCGTCCGCGCTATCGGTCTACACGATCTTCGACGACGTGCTCGAGCGCTTGCAACCCACGCACATTGTGACGCAAGTGCAGTGCGAAGTCTGCGCGGTCAGTCTGGCGGACGTCGAAAGATCAATCGCCGGCAGACTCGCGAGCAACCCCAAAGTCATCCCGTTGAATCCGAACTCGCTCGCGGATATCTGGGACGACCTGCGACGTATCGGCCGAAGCGTGGGCATCGACCCCGAGCCGGCGATCGCGCGACTGCGGCACCGCATGCGCGAGATCGCGATCGCACCGGCTGAACATCGCACGATCGCTTGCATCGAGTGGCTTGAGCCCTTGATGGCGGCAGGGAATTGGGTTCCCGAGCTCGTTGAACTCGCGGGCGGCATTAACCTCTTCGGCACCGCCGGGCAGCACTCGCCGTGGATGACCTGGGATGACGTGGTCGCAGCCGATCCCGACGTGTTACTCGCCATGCCGTGCGGCTTCACTATCGAGCGCACGCAAGCTGAGATGCACTGGTTAACCGATCGGCCGGGCTACAGCGATTTGAAAGCTGTGCGGAACGGCGACGTTTTCGTGGCCGATGGCAATCGCTACTTCAACCGTCCCGGACCCAGCGTCGTCGAATCGCTGCAAGTACTCGCCGAAATCCTCAATCCCAATCGAGTCGCGCCAACTCTGGAAGGGATCGCGTATCAGCGCTGCGCCGTCATATGCGCTTCAAGCGTCGACAAATCGCGCTTTAATCCTTCGACTTCAGACGCATCCGGTCCCGTCGCCAGATAAGCTCGCATCTGCTCCGCCGCCCCGGGAACATCGCCCTTGTTCACCAGGATGTAAGCCAGCAGCCGGATCGTCTTCGGCAGCCGATGATCGGTGTCGAGACGGATAGCCTCGCGGTCTTTCTTCTCCGCTTCATCGAAGTTCTTCAGGCTGTACTGCGCGTACGCGTTGTAGAAATAGAGCTGCGGGAAGCTGCTGCCGTCCAGGTGCAATCCGCGTGTGCTGATATCCAAAGCTTCTTCCCACCGGTTATGACTGGCGGCCATGAGCGATAGCTGCAGGTAAGGAAGAATATACTTCGGGTCAGCGTCCATTGATTTCTGAAAATCAGCGCGCGCCGCGTTCGCGTCCGTGCGCAGTTCGATGGTTCCCAGTTGGTACCACGCCGTCGCAAACGTGGGGTGGAGTTCTACCGCCTTTCGGAAATCGCGTTCGGCGACATCGACTTTGCCTTTGAGCAATGCCTCCGACCCCTGCTCGAACGCCTTCAATGCATTCTTCGGCGCATTGAGAGTCGTGGCGGAAACAATCCCTCCGGCCGACCCGCCCGCGTGATGCAGCGTTAACGTTCCGATGTCCGGATTGTCCAAAGACCGCGGGTTCGTCAGATGCACGCTACCGGAATGCAGCCCTTGATACGCGGCGCGGATATCGCAGCTACCTAGGGCCTGGTGTGACTTCGTCAGCGGCGACACGTTCATCGGCACCAGTACGGAACTCGCGCCGCTGCCCTGCGGGTTGGAATCATAGCTGGCGTCACCCGAGCCGCTCGTGTTGTCAGCCGCCAAGGTAACGCTGAAATTGCCTTTGCGATCGGCATACCCCAGTGCAACCGGGCGCGAATCGCAAAGCTTTTCGATCACAACATTCAGCGGCAGGTCGCTGCCATCGTCCATAACCACACGCCCATGAATGAAAACGCTGTTCTGCGGACTCAACGACGCCATGCCGCTCTGGGTACCGCTCGCGGGAGTTCCGGCGTTCGTGGCGTTTCCGTAAATGGAGGACGCGGGAAGAGGTTGCGCGTCTAGCGAGGTTTGCACCACGAGGCCGCCGACGAGTAGGCTGCAACCGATCAAGAGCGCCCGAAGTGTCATGACGTAACCCCCCTTGCCGAAAACCTGGAGTGTCTCGATTATTCCACACCTGTGACTAGAATAGGAATGCTTTAATCAAAATGCTATAGGGCCGGAGGGCGTTCTGTGAGATCTCGTTGGTTGGGTTTGGTAGCAGCAGCTGGAATTGCGATGGCGGCGAACATCGGGTGCAGTTCCGGCCCGGCGCCAAAGAAAGCGGAGGCTCCCGCAGTCCCAGTCACTGGACTGCACGCGCTCTATCAGATGTACGGCAATTCGAAGCAGTGGGCAGCCGATACGCAGGTGCTGGCCTTGAACAGCCTTCATGCGGGAGATGTGAAAGACCAGCCGGGCAAAGCGGGAGTCTGGCAGGTCACGTTTATTTCGCAGTCTTTAGGACAGTCGCGCTTGTACACATCCTCCGCGACGGAGGTCTCCATGAGCATGCATCAGGGAGTTGATGGCGCGAAGGCCGAATCCTGGTCACCCGGACGCGGTTCGGAAACACCGTTCCCAATTGCTGCGGCTAAGATCGATTCGGATCAGGCATACGAGGCCGCGCTGAAACAGCCCGCCGCCGCAGCTTATGCCGCCAAGAATCCCGCCATGCCGATCACGTACCAACTTGCCGAAAATAAAGGCTACAGCAATGCGGTGTGGCGCGTGATCTGGGGTGAGAGCGTGGGCACGAGTTCGTTCTCGGTTCTGATAGATGCCACGACGGGCGCGTACGTGGAGACGCTTCATTAGTGGACGAGGATTTGGACGCGCTGCTGACCGAGCAGCGCAATCCCGCTTCAGCCACGATCGACAAGTTACCGACAGACCGGATGCTCGCCGTGATAAATGCGGAGGATGCGCGTGTTCCCGCAGCCGTGGCGGCTGAGATTCCGCAGATCGCCAAGGCTGTCGACGCCATCGTTGAAGCGTTCGAACATGGCGGAAGGCTGTTCTATATCGGCGCCGGAACCAGCGGACGATTGGGAGTTCTCGATGCGTCCGAGTGTCCCCCAACCTTCGGCGTTTCGCCTGAACTAGTGCAAGGCGTCATTGCGGGAGGCGAGCCGGCACTTACGCGAGCTGTCGAAGCGAGCGAAGACGACCCTGCTAGCGGCGCGCGCGATCTACTTGCGCATGGTTTTCGGACGGGCGACGTGCTTGCTGGAATCGCCGCCAGCGGACGCACTCCTTACGTGCTCGGAGCCGTCGAGCAAGCACGTACGATGGGCGCGGTGACCATCGGAATCAGCTGCACGCCGCGTTCGAAACTGGCGCAAGCGGTCGATATCCCGATCACGCCGTTAACCGGTCCGGAAGTCGTTACCGGATCCACGCGGCTGAAAGCCGGAACCGCAACCAAGCTGGTGTTGAACATGCTCACCACCGGGGCGATGATCCGCCGCGGCTACGTGTATGGGAACCTCATGATCAACGTGCAGCCGCGCAATGCGAAGCTAAAGGATCGCGCGCGCCGCATCGTTCGCGATGCCGCCGGCATCTCTGAAGCGCAGGCGGGAGAATTGCTCGAAGCTTCCGGCTACGATGTGCGCGCCGCTATCCAGTTAGCCCAACGGAAATCTTAAAAATCAAAATGGACAAATTTGTAATCGAAGGCGGGCAGCCGCTGAATGGCACCATCGAGACCAATGGCTCGAAGAACGCCGCACTCCCGGCACTAGCCGCCGTGTTGTTGACCGATGAGCCGGTCGAACTCACCCGCATCCCGGCCGTGCGCGATATCCGCACCATGCAGCGGTTGCTGGAAGATATCGGGACGAAGATTGAGGAACGCGACGGCGTCTTTCGCGCCGAGACCAAGACCATCACGTCTCCGGAAGCGCCGTACGAGTTGGTAAAGACCATGCGCGCTTCGAGCCTTGTTCTCGGCCCGTTGGTAGGTCGTGCCGGCCGTGCGCGGGTTTCCATGCCCGGCGGCTGTGCTATCGGCGCGCGGCCTATCAATCTGCATCTGGCCGGTCTGGAGCAATTGGGCGCGACCATCAGCCAGGAGTACGGCTACGTGGAAGCGGTAGCGCCGCGCGGCTTGACTGGCGCGAAAATCAAGTTCGATCGCATCACTGTGACCGGCACTGAAGATCTGGTGATGGCAGCCGTGCTCGCCAAGGGCGAGACCGTACTGGAGAACGCCGCGCGTGAGCCCGAAGTCGGCGATCTCTGCGCGTTGCTCATTTCGATGGGAGCAAAGATCGAAGGCGCCGGCACATCCACGATTCGTATCCAGGGCGTCGACCGCCTGCACGGGACCGATCAGCCGCACGAGATCATCCCCGACCGCATCGAAGCCGGGACCTACCTGATCGCGGGCGCGATTACCGGCGGCGACTTGCGGGTCACGCGGTGCGCGCCGGATCACCTGGGAGCGTTGATCTCCAAGATGCAGGAGGCCGGGGTGCGTGTGGAACAGGAAGGCGATTCCACGCTCCACGTGCGCGCCAACGGACCGTTGCGCTCCGTCGATATGACGACGGAAGAGTTCCCCGGCTTCGCCACTGACTTGCAGGCGCAGTACATGGCTCTGATGACTCAGGCCGACGGCATCGCGATCATCACCGAAACAATCTTCGAAAACCGCTTCATGCACGCCCAGGAGCTGGCGCGGATGGGCGCGAATATCCGGCTGGATGGACGGACGGCGATTGTCGCAGGCAAGCATCCGTTGACCGGCGCGGGCGTGATCGCAAGCGATCTTCGTGCCAGTGCGTCGCTCGTGCTCGCCGCTCTGGTCGCGCAAGGCGAAACCGTGATCGATCGCGTCTATCATATCGATCGTGGATACGAGCGGATCGAAGAGAAGCTGTCCGCGGTCGGGGCTCACATCCGGAGGGAAGAATGAGCGTCAAGGAACATTCGCCGGGATTCCTCGCGTTGGTGGCTGACGCGAAGAAAGGGATCCACGAGATCGATATCGAAGAATACCGCCGCATGCGGGATGCGGGCGAGGAGCATGTTCTCATCGACGTCCGCGAGGACAATGAGTTTGCGGAAGCTCATGCTGCCGGAGCGAAGCACTTGAGTAAAGGCATCATCGAGCGCGATATCGAAACGGAGATCCCCGACAAAGCCACGCGCATGGTGCTGTATTGCGGCGGCGGCTACCGTTCCGCCTTAGCGACCGCTTCGCTGCAGCTGATGGGATATCGCAACGTGCTTTCGCTGGATGGCGGATGGCGCGCGATTCAGGAATCCGGTTTGCCGATTACGCGATAGGATAGCTGGATGCATCGACGGCTCATACTGAATCTGCTTCTGACACTTGGCATCCTGCTCGGGGGCGTGGCGGTCAGTGCCCAGACCGCGGCGAAATCGGCCAAAGCGGCCCCCGCACCGGTCTTCGACATCAACACCGCGTCCATCGGCGAGCTGAAATCCGTCCCCGGAATCGGCGACGCTTACGCCAACAAAATCATCGCTGGCCGGCCCTACAAGAACAAGTCGCAGCTGAAAAGCCGGAACATTCTGCCCGACGCCGTTTACACCAAAGCCAGCCCGTTTCTAGTTGCCAAACAAAAGTAACGTTTGTGTTAGAGTGCGGGGATATGGCCTCCCGCAGCGTCAATAAAGTCATCCTGCTTGGACATCTCGGTAAGGATGCCGAGACCAAGTTCACCCCCGGCGGGGCAGCGGTGACGAAGTTTTCAGTGGCCACCAGCCGGCGCTGGAAAGATCAGCAATCAGGCGAGTTCAAAGAAGAGACCGATTGGTCGAATGTGGTTCTGTGGCGTGCCGAGAACCTGTCGCAATATCTATTGAAGGGCAAACAGGTCTACGTTGAAGGCCGCCTGCACACGCGCAGTTACGAAGACAAGGACGGAAAGAAAGTCTGGGCCACGGAAGTGGTCGCCGACGATGTGTTGCTGCTCGGCAGCGGTGGCGGACAGGGCGGCTGGTGGACGCGGCAGTGAAGAGTTTGGACAGGAGCCGGTGTCCGCTCCCCGCGGTGGTGCGCCTCGCCAGCAACGGCAGCAACCGCCCGCTGCTGCTCCCGACGACTACGGCCAGGGAATCACGGACGACGACGTTCCCTTCTAGCTGTTTCGCTTGACATGTTCCATCTAGCCCAGATCAACATCGGCCGTCTCGTCGCCCCGATCGACGATCCGCAAATCGCGGGGTTCGTGGCGCAACTGGACACCATCAATCAACTTGCGGAATCGAGTCCGGGGTTCATCTGGCGGATGCAATCGGAGCAGGGGAACGCGACCGATATTCCCTACAACCACGACCCGTTCATGATCTCCAACATGTCGGTCTGGGAGTCGGTCGCATCACTGCAAGCCTTCACTTACAAGTCGCAGCACATTCAGGTTTTCCGCGACCGCAGGAAATGGTTTCAGAAGATGGATCTGCCGCACTACTGCCTGTGGTGGGTGCCCCAAGGACACCTCCCGACTCTTTCCGAGGGAAAGCTGCGGTTGGAATATTACCAGCGGCACGGATCTACGTCTGAGGCATTCTGGTTCAACGAACCCTTCCCTGCTCCGGTGGGCGACTTAGTTCCGGCTTGACGGCCAAGCAGAGAGTTGGCCGTTGCGCGCGCTCTACCTCGAATCGCGGGATCGTTGCAGCCAGGTTCGAGTTGTTCGTCCTGTTCTACGAGGAGCCGACGCTCCGCAAGAAGTACGGCGCGCAATATGAGCAATACTGCCGCGCAGTCCATAGATGGTTGCCGCGCTTCAAAGCATATCGAGAGCCGCGCGAATCTCCGACGCCGAGTGCCCGTCCCCCACGCGCTCGCACGCCGTAAGGCCGCGCTCATACAAGTCTCGGGCTTCCGGTTTCCGGCCGAGTTTCTCCAGCGTCTGGCCCCCATGGAAGTATCCGGCAACATAATCCGGAGTGTTCGCCAATAGCGCAGTGAACTCAGTCATCGCAGCCTCCAATTGGCTCGCATTCACATACTCCATGGCCAACCCGTAGCGCGCAAATGAGTTCGCCGGGTCCTGCTCCAGCATGGATTTCAGTGCTTCCTCGCGTTTCGATGCCATCTCGCTCCAGTGTAGACTTCCAAGGCAACCCATTAGACTTGAACGATGGATGGAAAGTACGTCAGGGAATCGTACTCGGAATATTCCGAGCTCGCGCTGCCCAACGACGCGAACGGCTTAGGCAATCTGCTGGGCGGTAAAGTGATGCACCTGGTCGATCTTGCCGGAGCCATGGCCGCGATGCGGCACTCGAGGACGCCGGTCGTCACCGCCAGCGTCGATCATATGAACTTCCTGAAGCCGGTGCGGATCGGCCAATGGGTGCGCCTCTCCTCCGCCGTCAACCGTGCGTTCCGGACCTCGATGGAAGTCGGCGTGAAGGTGTTTGTCGAAGACCTGATCCGCGGCGAGATATGGCACACCTGCTCGGCGTACCTGACCTTCGTCGCGGTAGACATCAACTCCGTGCCGGTTCACGTGCCCGCAATCATCCCCGAAACGGACGAAGAAAAGCGGCGTTATGAACAGGCCGGTGAACGCCGCGAATACCGCCTCGCCCTACGCAAGCGCCAGCACGCCAGCCGGATTTAGCCGCCCGCCTCGTCCTTGTACATGTATTTGATGTTGGGCTTGAACAGCAGCAGATTCGGCTCACCGTCGCGATTGATCTTCAGGCAGATTTTGTCGTACCACTCGATTACGCCACGCAGCTTCTCCCCGTCGTGCAGCACGAACACCATCGGCGTTTTCGACTGCATCTGCTTCAGGTAATAGAAGTTCTCCGCGTTGGTCTGATCCGGCGGAATGGGCTTCTTCTGGGCCGCAGCTTTGCGTGGGATAGCAGTCGGTTCCTTCATCTGTGTGAAAGCGGGGCGATTGAGCTTGCGGTTGGCGGACTCCACGGGGGCCTTTCCGATCATTGATATCACATTGGTTTGCAGCAAGGCAACCTTCTTAGTTGGAAACGGTTATATTTGCGGCCTGGCTACTCACGCTTCCGATTGTGATTACAACTGGATACGTCCCGGCGGCCATTCCGGCGGGGATCACGAGGTTCGCCTGTCCCAACCCCACGTAACCCGGTGCCATCCCCAGGAAATCAATCGTCATCGCTTGGCCGTTGATCGTGGCAGAGACCGGCGTTGTTGTTGGAACCTGACTAAATGGGGGCGTTGCAGGCGCTGCGGCTCCGTCGGCGATCGCGGGGGAGACGGGTCCGAGGCCGGTGAGGTAGACGATCACGACAGATCCAGGCTGCGCTCCGTTCGATGTGCTGTTCACGGTGTAAGCCGGATAGTTCAAAGCGGCCGCCTGGGTTCCCGCCACGAAGGTGCCTGGCCCCGTCTCCACGACGTTGAAGGTCCCGCCAGCGGAAGTACCGTACGCATTAGTCACGGTTAGAGTAGCGGAGCCGGGCGTGGTTTCGTATGGCAGCTGCGCGTTGATCTGAGTCGCGCCCGCGTAATAGAGTGGGATGGCCGTGCCGTTCACCTTGACAGTAACTCCGGCTAGCGTGGTCGTAAGCGGGACGGTAGATGCTCCCGATGAACTGCAGGCGAAATCCGTTCCGAAGATTGAGATGATCCCGCCGGGAGCAACGGTCGTCGCTAGAAAGCTTGCCGCGTTGGTCACACCACCGGGAGCTATGGTCGGCGCCGCGCCGGAGCAGCCGAGGACAGACAGAAACGCATCTGAAGCACCGCCCGCATAAGCTTGGTGGTAAGTTGCGGTCGTAACAGGAAAGTCGTTGTTAGACGAGGCCGTGATTCCGTCCACATAGATATTCCCCGAACTATCGACGGCGATGCCGCGGCCCACGTCGTTTCCGCTGCCACCCAGGTAAGTGGAGAACAGCAACGATGTTCCGGCATTGTTGAACTCGGAAATGATGGCATCCAGTCCGCCGCCGTTTGCGGATTGGACAGCATCCGCGGTAACTGGGAAGACGACACTATCGGTGCTGCCGGTGACGAATATATCGCCCGAAACATTGAGAGTGATCGCGTTCAAAACGTCGGCGGTGCTCGTGCCGAAGTAACTACTCCAGACACCTTCGGCGGGGTTGCTGGACAGCACGAAGATAAAACCATCCGAGGCTCCTCCTTGATAGGTTGTCTGATAGGCGAAGTTACTTACCGGGAAATCCGTCGAGCCCGTCGTGCCCGCGATATAGACGTTATCGTCGGCATCGAGCGCAACAGCGTTAGCCACATCATCGCTGGACCCGCCGATATAAGTAATGAAATAGAAGCTACTGGTCCCGGTGGAGGTATCGTAGGCAAACGAAGTAGCAAACGCGTCGACCCCGCCTCCCAATCCTTGCTGAAACGCGTCCGCAGTGTTGAAATCCGTCGTCGTCGTCGATCCAACGACAAAGATCCGGGAGTTCGAATCTACGGCTACGGCATTGGCGTAGTCATTGCCGGTCCCTCCCATATAGGTAGCGAAGCTGAAGGCCCCGTTCGTACCCATCGACAGTAGATAGCCATCGAAGCCGCCGCCGTTGAAATCCTGTAAGTCGTTCGAATTGATCAATGCTCCTTCGGACGAGTAGTACAGAAAATCAGTCGAATCGGTATCGCCGACTATGTATAGGAGATTATTCGGGCCGAGCGCGATTCCGAGCGCCTCGTCGCTCGCGCTGCCCCCGAAATACTCGCTCCAAACCGGCGTGCTCACTCCAGCTTGAAAGCCCAGGGCAAAGGCCTTTTGCAGTCCGAATTCCGTGCTCTGTACATTGACGCCCGTACCCACCTCGATAACAGGAAAGTCAGTTGACGTTGTACTACCGACAACGAAGAAATCACCCGCGGCGTCCACCGCGATGCCATTGGCGGTGTCATTCCCCAGCGTTCCGCCGTAAACGATGACACTTGGAACACCGCTCGAAGAAACAGCCACTATAAACACATTCGAGTTGCCGATTTTCGTCGAGTAAGTCAACCCGGCGAGGAATGTGTTGCCCGAACCGTCGATCCCGATGGCGTGGGCCTCATCAGTATTCGCACCGCCTAAGTATGTCGAATAGACCAACGTCGGGTCGATCGTCAGCGGCAAGGAAGGGTCGTAAACGCCAAGGGAAAACCGGATCGTGTTCCCGCTGAGTAGCGTACGGCTGGAGACATTGCGCCGCGCACCATTTACTAACTGGAATGCGACAGGTTGGTGCTGTGTCCACTCGCCGTCCAGCGTTGCGATGACCAGATCACCCGTAGAGTTCTGCTTTACCCCGCTCGCCCCTTCGATACGAATGGCGATCTGTTGCGGATCGGAATGCGCGGCGACCTGAAAGTCATACTCAAGCCGTCCCGCCTGTCCGTGCCAGTCCAGCTCGATACCTGGATAAACGCCGGCATTCCTAACCCGCGAGAACAGCGGCACATCGGTCCGCCACTTACTTCGATCGGAACCCACCATTTCGCTTAACGTACCGGCATTTCCCTCGGCAGTTAAGGACGACTGCGGGTTCGCGTCAACCGCACGGAACCGCACCGTAGTTGAACGCATCATGACGGAAGCGACACCCGGGCCGATCTGAATCGCGCTCCCAAAATGCTGAGCCTGGTAAAGATTACCCGTACGCTGGAAACCGATTGGAAAGGAGGGAATCTGACGAATCTGTTTCGTCGCCGCTGACGCGCCTCCCGCTATGCCGAAGGAAAACAGACAAGCCAAAGACAGGAACGAGGCTACACGCAGGACTTCGTTCACATTGTCTTTTCGTTTGTAGGTGATGCTCAAACTGACTACCGTCATGTGGAGGATCGAGAGTAAGAGCAAATCGATAGCTCGTACCTATAATGACGACTGACTTAGGGGATGCGTGGCGTTCATTCTCGAAACTATAGTCGTGATGAACGAACCGACCTTGACGGCTTAGTCACCTGGAAGGGGTTCAACCGGTTAGAAGAAAAGGCGAATTGCGATCGGAGGCGAAAACAATCCGGATGTAGAGAGTCTACCCTGAGATTTCGTACAAAACCCGCCAGGTTCACTGGCGGAGGAAGAGGGATTCGAACCCCCGAGCGAGTTACCCCGCTAACGGTTTTCAAGACCGCCGCCTTCAACCACTCGGCCATTCCTCCGACAGCTATTCTAGCGGATTTTGAACGGAGTTACTGCGGAGGCGCCGTCGGAGCGCTCTGTCCATCCGGAGCCGCACCCATTCCGCCGCCCGGTCCACCCGGACCACGCCGCTGCATCATCTCCGCGCGCATCGCTTTATACTTCGTTTGTTGGTCGGGAGTCAGGACGGCCGTTATCTTAGCCTCGGTGTCCTGGCGAATGCTCTGCATCTTGGCCATGCGGTCCGGACCGGCCAGCGAGCTATCTTGACGGACGGCCATCTGCTGGCTGCGCGCTTCCACCAGAATCGGGCGGAGTTGGTTCACCTGATCGGCACTGAGACCCAACTGCATCTGCAGGTGCTTCACCATCGTATCGGGATCTTGCGGCGCCCACCGGCGGCCACCGCCCTGCCCGGCACCCATCGGCGGTTGCTGGCCTTGCGCGTCATCCTGCGCAAAGGCTACTGCACTGCCGAAGCCGCTGAGCGCGACGGTGAGGGCGAGCGTTGCTAGTTTCTTGTTCATTTTCGGTTCCCTTTCTCGGAATCTGATTGTAAAGACGACCCGTTGACGCTTGCGTTACCCGGAGTGCTAGTTAATCTTCGTTAAGGCGCGCCTTACGCGTTTTCCGCTTCGAGTATAAGACGATCGCCTTCTGCGATTTTTCCTTCTGTTAGAACGCGCGCGTAAACGCCTCCCCAGCACCACACCGGACTGCCCGAATCAAGAATCCGCACGCGTTTGTCGTACAGCTCTGTGCCAATGCGTTCTCCGTAAATCTTGATGGTCGAGCATGGCGAGCGCGGTTTGGTGAACTGGATGCGCGCCAGTCCGGCCTGCCACACCTGTCCGATGCGCCACTCACGCGGGTGAGTGCCCAGAGTCGTCAGGTTCTCACCGAGTGCGCCCGGAAACACAGGATATCCACGGCGTTTCAGCTCGTCCAGCACCTCGCTAGCGATCAGCAGGATCGCCTGATCCGCTCCGCCATGAATATTGGGTTTTGACCATGAATCGCCTTCCACGCCACGCTTCGACACGAAAGCCGACGTAACCGAACGTTTCGGCACGCCGCCGCGCGACACGCCAACTTGAACGATCGACGCCAAAGCTTTCAACCGATTCGTTCCGCAACCGCCACTAGCGAATTTGCCGGCCACGGAAGCTTCTTGTCGATACGTCGAAACAGCCAGACGAACCGATCAAATAGCGCGAGCTGCCGGTGATTCAGCGACGCAAATTTCACCACCCGGCCGCCCATGTACCAGAACGGACGCGAGCTGCGATTGAACTCGATCATCTGCTCAACCCGGAAGCCCGCACTTTCAAGCTTTGCCGCCAACTCCGCCTGCGAGTAGCGGCGCACGTGCCCGAATGCGCGATCCAGAGTTCCGGCGATGCTCGCGTCTTGCGGAACCAGAAACACCGCCCGGCCGCCGACCCGCAGTGTGCTTCGGATATTCAGCAGCGCCCTCTCATCATCGGCGACATGCTCGATCACATTGGTGCAAAGCACCGAATCGAAGACACCCGCGAGTTCCGCGAAGTCGCGTTCGTCTTCCAGATTGCAGCGGCGGATCACGACATTCCGACGCCCTCCAAATCGAGATTGCAGAGCCGCCAGGTTGTATTCGTCAATATCGGAAACGACCCAATTCTGCTTCTTCTCGACGAGTAAGGCCGTGATCGTCCCCACCCCTGCTCCGAGTTCCAGAACCGTCCCGGAAATCCACGGGCGAAGCGTATCCGCCATCCAGCGGTTGAACTTCGGCGCGCTCCGGAACGCATAAAGGGTTTGCGCGGCGGAGTTGATGTGGCTATCGTCACTCAGGCCAAACTTCAGAATGACCCAGAGCGCATCAAACGCATCCTTGAGCCCGATCTTCTTACCTTCCTCATACGTCCGCCCGTGATAACTGATCGGGATCTCGTAAACCCGCGCCCGGCGCTGCGCGACTTTGATAGTCAGTTCCGGCTCAATGCCAAAGCGCTCGCTACGAATCGGAATGCTTTTCAGCAACGACGTGCGGAATGCTTTGTAACAGGTCTCCATGTCCGTCAGGTTCAGATCGGAAACCATGTTGCTGAGCAGCGTGAGCATCTGGTTGGCGATCGAATGCCAGAAATAGAGCACGCGCCGGTCGCCTGAGTAAGCAAAGCGCGAACCGTATACGACATCCGCGTTGCCTTCGAGCATGGGCTTCAACAGACGCGCGATTTCGCGGGGATCGTATTCCAGATCGGCATCCTGGAACACACAGAATTCTCCCGTCGCCATGGCGAGAGCGGACCGGATCGCCATGCCTTTTCCGCGATTGACCTCGTGCCTTGCCAGCCGGACAACTTCCGGATATTTGGCGGCATAATCGGCAACGATCTCATAGGAGAGATCGCGCGAGCAGTCGTCCACAATGCAGATTTCGCGGTCCAAACCGTCGGGAAGTGGCGCCGCCATCACACGATCGAGCAGCGTCGCTATGTAAGTTTCCTCGTTATAAAGCGGAATTAAAATCGATAACAGATTTTTCCGCATCAGTTCGAAGGCATTGCGACCAGAATATCAGCGATGGATGGGTTGGCTCATAAGACCTTAGTAATCCAAAGGTAAGCGGATATATTGGTCTTACCTTCTTGACGCCATGTTGTCGCGACCACCCGGCACCTGTTCGTGAATAGCGTGCATAAGAGCATGAAACTAAGCCGATGCCAGAAATAGAGAACCGGCTTGCAGCGTTCCGGCGCAAGCGCGGCATGCCCGCAGTTGCGCTCGCTCGAAGTGCTGGGGTAAGCCGCCAGACGATCTATGCCATTGAGGCGGGCAGCTACATCCCCAATACGGCCGTCGCTCTTCAACTCGCGCGGGCACTCGAGGCAACTGTGGAGGAAGTGTTCTGCCTCAAGGACGATCTCGCGGCAGCGCCGCCGCGACAGGAAGCGGCCTTGTCGTTGCCCGGCTGCGAACTGCCTCAACCCGATCAACCTGTTCAGTTGTGCCGCGTCGATAAACAACTCATGGCCATTGCGCCATCCCCCGCCCCGTGGTATTTGCCGGCAAGCGATGGAGTGGCCGCAGCAAAGCCGGGGAAAGATGGAAGGACGACGGTTGAGATCCTCCACCCGGAACACGAATTGGAGAATCGCATCCTTGTCGCGGGATGCGATCCGGCAATATCCGTTTTAGCCCGCCATCTGCAGCCTGCTGGGATCGAGTTAGTGTTGGCCCACCGGAACAGTTCACAGGCATTGCAACTGCTGAAACAGGGCGTTGTGCACATTGCGGGCACGCATCTCAAGGACGAAGTCAGCGGCGAATCGAATATACCGGAAATTAAGCGGCAATTCCCAAGTGGCAAGATCGCGGTGATCTCGTTTTCGGTTTGGGAAGAAGGCATCGTAACGGCGAGAGGCAACCCTAAGCACATCGAAGGGATTGCCGATCTCGCCCGGCCCGACATCTCGTTGATCAACCGGGAAAGTGGTTCGGGGTGCCGGATGCTGCTGGACTCAAGTCTGAAGCGCCTGGGGATTTCCGGCCGGCGCGTTCGCGGCTATGACGATATCGCGCTCGGGCATCTTCCGGCGGCCTGGCAAGTACACTCCGGAGCGGCGGACTGCTGTATTGCCACGCGCGCGGCGGCGAAGATATACGGCCTGAGTTTCCTTCCTCTTATGAGCGGACGTTACGACTTGGCAATCCGCAAGAAGCACTTGAATTTGCCCAGCGTTCAAACCTTGATGGACGCTCTCAATCGGTCCAGCTTTCGACGCGACCTGGAGAGCTTCGGCGGTTACGATGCCAAAACCGCCGGGCAGCGCATGCTGTAACTTGGCTCGTCTTTAGCGCAAACGCCATCTCGCTCATAAACATAAAGGCTCTTGGCGATATTCTCGGGAAATTAATCGTGTTGCGCTAGTATCTGCTTTAAACGACAGCTTCGTTTTTAAAAGACAGCACACGATGGATCATGCGTCTCACATACCGAGCATGGCTGATAAAGCTTTTATGCTCTCTTTGCAATGGCAGCGGGTGATCCGGGAGCGTCCCGCGCAGAAGGCCCCAACGAGGCAAACTTCTCCGGTGTAGTGACAGATCAAGCCGGCGCAGCCCTTCCCCACGTCGCATTGACTATCAAGAACATCGATACAGGTGAGACGCGCACGATCACGACTGACAGCCAAGGGCGCTATCAGACGTCGGGCCTGCCTCCGGGACGCATTAGTATTCGCGCGGCAAAGCACGGGTTTGCCGATGAAACGCGCGCGGGAATCAGCCTGGCGATTGCGCAGGAAGCCACGGTAGACATTCAGATGCGGCCCAGAAAAATCCCGACCCATGCACAAGCAGCCACGAATTCCTCACGACCGATTGCTCGCTAACCTGGCACGGCATCACGCTGTACGGGGCATACGACATCGGCGTCGGGTGGGTTAGCCATGGCTTACCGGAAAACGGCTATAACTATGAAGGTGAATCGCTGGTGAACCGAAACGGCTACCAACACCGGTTTCTCATCGCACCGAACAACTTACAGCAAACGGGTTTCGGAATCCGTGGCAAAGAAGAGTTTGCGCATGGCTGGTCCGTCGTTTTCAACGCTTCAAGCGGTGTCAATCCGCAGTCCGGCTCTACTCGCGAACGCGTCAGCAACTCAAACCATCAACAACGGCCTCCCCAGGAGCAGCTATTCGGAAGATATCGACGGCGCGCGCGCGGGTCAACCCTTCAACGACGAATACTATGCCGGCATCTCGTCCACGTCTTTGGGCGCGTTGACTTTCGGTCGTCAGCGCGCTCTCGGCACCGACGTGATGCTCAACTACGACCCGGGCAACGGGGGCTACGCGTTCTCGTACATCGGATACAACGGCACGATGGCCGGCGGGGGTGACACCGAGGACAGCCGTTGGGACGAAGCTATTAAGTATAAGCTTACTTACGGCCCGGTTCATTTCGGCGCGATGTATAAGTTCGCCGACGGTTCCGGTGGTTGCTATTCGGCTTCCTCAACCTGGACTGCGGCTAACTGTACGCCGGAGTCAGCTCATAATAATGCCTATGGATTCGACATCGGCGGAGAGTACCATAAGTTCTCCACCGACGTTGTCTATCAGCATTACAACCAGGCGATCAGCGTACTAAACCCGTTGCTAGGGGCGCAGAGTCCGACACAGCCCTATGAGTCAACCACCAATAGCATCAACACAAACCCGATCACCGGGAACAATGTGATCGGAACGAACAACACCGTGTACGGCATCGTGACCGATAACAGCGCCATCATGGTCGCCGCTAAGTACGCATGGGACCCATTCAAGTTCTATGGAGGCTACGAATGGATCCGGCAGACGAACCCCACGGACCCGTTGGGCGTTGGCGCTCCGGACCAGGGCGGCTATATCATGAGCGGCGTCGAAGACGACAATCTTGATTCTCCTAAGATCGTGCAGATCTGGTGGACGGGCGTGAAATACGCGATCGACCGCAAGACCGACATCACTGTGGCCTGGTATCACCAACTGCAGAACGATTTCCGTTTACCGTCAACCTGCTCGGCCGAAGCCGGTTTCCGCAGTTCCTGCGCGGGCACTCTCAACGAATGGTCGCTCTACTCGGATCATCACTTCACCAAGCGCTTCGATGGTTTTGCCGGAATTGCCTATTCGTATGTAAGTGGCGGGTTGGCCATCGCTATTCCTCATGGACCCGGAGTTCCCTATAGATACGACAACAATCTTGGCTCCGACTGTGGGTGCTCGTTTCGTCTTCTGATCGCTCCGGGGCGGCATAAGTGGCGCTATCCTTAAGCTGACAGCGTTCACAATGACTAGCATCACGATCGAACTTTCTGACGAACAGGCTGAGGCCCTTAGAACCCGGGCAACATCGCAAGGCCTTACGTTAGAGGGCTGGTTTCAGAAAATCGCAGAGCGGGAGGCGCCGGCTGACGTGGCCGAACGCGCGAAAGCTGCCGTTGACAGAATTCTTGCTATACAAGAGCGTTCAAAGCCCGATCCCGACGGCTGGACCATCCGCGACTACATTGATTACGGCCGGCGTTGATGGCCGATCTTGTTCTGGATGCTTCTGCTAATGATCGCGGGTATCGGACTGCCGAGCACTCTTTGGTAGTTTTCACTCGGTCGAACAAAGGACTTACCTACGAACGGATAGGGATTCCGGAGGGGAAAATCCTCTGCGCCGGATTCGTAACTCCTGCCGTCTCCAACGCCGTCACGAAAGCATCCCTCATTGCAAAGGCATATTGCGACGGTCCTATTATCAGGCGATCGAAGACATGCGAAAAATCCAGATCAGCTAGAAGCGCGCTGACGCTCTTGTCGAGCGGCAATTGATAGATAAGCTGGGGTACTCCTGTGATGACTTCCGTTGCAGGTCTTATGAAGTCGGATTTCATGCGCGTAGGTGAGTAGACGGCGCGCCATTCTCTCTCCTCGCGAAATCCTTCGTGCTTAAGGCAAGTCACCCGGGCCAACAATGTGTAAAAAGCCCAGGTGACGAGTTCAGGGCGGTCTACCGAACGGAGGAAATCGCGATTTGATTCGATGCCTCTTATCGTCTCCTTCATCCCGTCATGCACATGGTTTTCTGGCGGATATGCTACTGGGCTGAAGAGAAGCTTCAAGTGGTTAGCACCCTCCGAAAAACGCGGCACATTGAAAACTAGGGCTACACGCGGACCGCCGCCGCCGAATGCGCGCCACATTGAAAGGCGTCCATGAATGTCTTCCGACTCATCATGCTCTGACAACGACGTAACGTAAGTATGAAATCGGATGTCTGCCCACCACCTATCGAAGGCTGCAATGGCCTCGTGACCTACCTTCGGAGCACAAGAATCCAGAGCGCAGAGGAACGCTTTTTCGTTTGACTCCTCTCTGAAGAACTTCTTTAAAATGTCGTAGCCGTGCTGGACTTCGCGGTAGTCGGTCATACACGTCGTGTTTCGCATCCACAGACGTTTGCTGGTTATGATTTTCAGCGCGGCATCAGCCGAGGTGTAATGAACAAATTTCGCAGACTGTTTGTGTGGCTCGTCACCGTAAAACTTTTCACGTTGCTGCGTTGCATATGGCGTGAATATGGTCTCCATTTTTAGCGACCGCCGCACTGAATCAGACAGACCTGAAGGCGGGTTTTGAAGCGGTTCAACCATATTTGTGCTTGCGAGGTTTAGTCGGCCCGGCCCCTCAGAATGGAAGCAGTAACGCGAGGACTTCGGCGACCATGAATTACCGCGATTACCAGCAAAGGCCTTTCATTCGGCACATAGGCGACCACGTATTCCCTGACGTTCACGAACCTGATATGCGGGCCCGCGATGTTAAGTCGCCTATAACCTTGACCAGGAAATTGAACAAGGGCTTGAATGGCCTGGTAGATTTGTTCTCGAATGCGATCCGCCGCATCAGGATTGTCGTCTGCTATGAATTCCCAGATTGCTTCCAGATCGGCTATGGCTTCGACATGTAGCGCGTAATCGCTCACGCACGGCTTTTCCGCCACTCCTCGCTTTTCGCTCGTAGCTGTGCGAATGCTTCCTCGCCGTCGATCGGCTGCACCAGACCACTCTTGATGTCGTCATATCGACTGTTGAGCATCTCCCGGGTTCGTTCAAGCTCGTCCAGGTAACCTGGTACCGCATCGAGCACCAGGTCAGATTCTGGGCAACCGGTTTCGCTCGCCAGCCGGTACAATCTGGCTTGAACATCGGGCGGAAAATGTACTTCCATGCTTGTCAGCGTAGAGACAACCCCGGTTGGTGTCAACTGGCAGCCGCCCATATCAAAGGCAAAGCCTTTGTGGGGCGGTTCTATCCATCACGCTAATTTTGTATACTAATTAGGTCCGGCGTTCCACCTCCAGGTCCACGCCTGCGTTTCGCCTCACCGGTAGCGTCGTAAACGCCCGATTCGAATCCACATCATGTTTGACACTCTTTCGGACAAATTGCAGCGGGTTTTCAAAAACCTGCGCGGCGAAGGACGGCTCACCGCCGCCAACATGGAAGCCGCTCTGCGCGAAATCCGCGTGGCGCTGCTTGAAGCCGACGTCCACTTCAAAGTCGTCAAACAGCTGCTCGAAAACGTCAAAGTGAAAGCGATGGGCGAGGAAGTCCTCAGCTCGCTCACCCCGACCCAGCAGGTCATCGCCATCGTCAAGGACGAGTTGGTTAAGATCCTCGGCAGCCACGAATCAAAGCTTCGTTTCGCAAACGATCCGCCCAGCGTCATCATGGTCGTGGGCCTTCAGGGCTCGGGCAAAACAACATCCACGGCGAAACTTGCCAAGTGGCTCGCGAAGAACGGCAAACGCCCGGAGCTGGTATCCGTCGACGTCTACCGTCCTGCCGCCCGCGAGCAACTGCGCATCCTCGCCAACGAAATCAAAGCCCCGATTTACGCCGGAACGCCCGAGGAAACGAAGCCGGTTGATCTGGCGCGATCGGCACGTCGTGAAGCCACTCAGTCCGGACGCGACGTCGTTCTGGTCGACACCGCCGGCCGTCTGCACATCGATGAGCAGCTCATGACCGAGTTGCGCGAACTCAAGGACCTGCTCAATCCGTCCGAGATTCTGTTCGTCGCCGATGCCATGACCGGGCAGGATGCCGTCAAGTCCGCCGATGAGTTCCACAAGCAGCTCGGCATCACCGGAATCATTCTCACCAAGATGGATGGCGATGCGCGCGGCGGCGCGGCGCTGTCGATTCGCCACATCACCGGCCAGCCCCTGAAGTTCGTCGGCGTCGGCGAGAAGACCGACGCTTTCGAGCCGTTCTACCCCGAGCGCGCGGCTCAGCGCATTCTCGGTATGGGCGACGTGCTTTCGTTTATCGAGAAGGCGCAAGAGGCGTTCGATTCGAAGAAGCAGGAAGAAATGACGCGCAAGATCGTCGAAAACGAGTTCACGCTCGACGATTTCCGCGACCAGATCAAGCAGATCCGCAAGCTTGGCCCGCTCGAGTCGCTCATCGGGATGATGCCCGGCGTCGGTATGATGAAAGAGTTAAAGAACGCGAAAATCGATGAAAGCGAGGTCACACGCATCGTGGCCATCATCGATTCCATGACCCCCGTCGAACGCGCCAACCATATGATCATTAATGGAAGCCGTCGCCGTCGCATCGCTAAGGGAAGTGGAACCAGCGTTCAGGATGTAAACGGCCTGTTGAAGCAGTATGGCCAGGCGCGCAAGATGATGAAGTCGCTGTCCGGCAGTCTGATGGGAAATGGCGCGTTGGCCAAGAAGCTCGGCAAGATGAACCTTGGCGGCCTGCTGGGTGGCATGTAACGGGTCGCATGTAATTTGGAAATGAAAAGGAAACGTAATTCAGCATGGTAATGATTCGACTGGCGCGGTTTGGCGCCAAGAAAAAGCCGTTTTACCGCGTCGTCGTCATCGAGAAGGAACGCGCGCGCGATAGCCGGGCTATTGAGGTTGTCGGGAACTACAACCCGATCACACAGCCCGCGCAGGTCGTTCTCAAGCACGACCGGATCAACTATTGGAAGAGCAAGGGCGCGCAGATGTCCCACACAGTAGCCCGCCTGGTCGAGAAGAACCCGGCGCCTGCCGCTGAACCGGTTCCCGCTGCATAATCCTGCACAACTATGCACAATCTGATCGAAACGATCGCCCGCGCTTTGGTGGATGCGCCCGATCAGGTTGCGGTCACCGATAAGGATACGGTTCTCGAACTGCACGTCGCGCCGCCGGACGTCGGTAAGGTGATTGGGCGGCAAGGCCGGACCGTTCGCTCGCTGCGGAGCATCCTGAACGCGGCGGGGATGAAGTCTAACAAGCGTTATACGTTGGAAGTCATCGAGTGAACGAGTGGGTGACCATCGCGATTCTCGCCAAGCCGCGGGGGAATCAGGGTGAGTTGCTCGCCTTTTCGTTAAGCGACAGTCCCGGGCGGTTTGAGAAGTTGGATCGCGTGTTTCTGTTCCGCGACAACGCCAATTTGGGTGAGCGAAAGGTCGAGCGAGCCTGGTGGCATGGCGATCGGCTGGTTATGAAGTTGGCTGGCGTGGATTCGATCGATACCGCCGCGACATTGGATGGCTTGGAAGTTCGAGTGCCGTTTTCCGAGCGCGCGCCGCTTGAAGACGGAATGCACTACCAGTCGGATTTGATCGGCTGTGAATTGCGGGATGCGAATGGGACGCATCTCGGTTCGGTAACGGGCTGGGAGGAATTCGGCGGCCCGGGATTGATGGAAGTTGACGGGAGTTGGCTGGTCCCGTTCACGCCGTCGATCTGTACAGAAGTGGATTTGGCGGCGCGGCGGATCGTGGTCAATCTGCCCGAGGGTTTGAGGGAAGTAAACGAGTCGTGATTTTCCATGTGGTGACGATTTTCCCCGAGTTTTTCCGGGGCCCGCTGGAGCATGGCGTGGTAGCAAGGGCCGAAGCGGTCGAGGTCCGGATTCATAATCTTCGGAACTGGACGTCCGATCGGCATAAGACGGTGGACGACCGGCCGTTCGGCGGTGGCGAGGGGATGCTGTTGAAACCCGAGCCTTTGTTTTCGGCCGTAGAAACCATTGTGCCGGAGCGCAATGCGGCTGAAACGCGGGTGATTTTGCTGTCCGCGCAAGGCGAGAAGTTCACGCAATCGACCGCGCGTCGTTTGGCAAAATTCCGTGAAGTGGTTCTGATTTGCGGACGGTACGAGGGCGTCGACGAGCGCGTGGCGGAGAATCTGGCCGATGAGGAAGTGTCGATCGGCGATTATGTATTAAGCGGCGGTGAGTTGGCCGCCTGTGTTTTGATCGATGTAGTGGGACGTTTGCAGCCGGGGGTGGTCGGCAACGAGGATTCGACGCAATTCGAATCTTTCGAAGCGACCGGGCACGATGCGGGCGGGTTGGATTGCCCGCAGTACACGAGGCCGGCGGAGTTCCGGGGCTGGAAAGTCCCCGAGGTTTTGTTGGGCGGCAATCATGAGTTGATTCGCCGCTGGAGACGCGAGGCCGCGCGGGAGAAGACGGCGCGAAGGCGGCCTGATTTGTTGGCCGCGATTAGTGAGAGTAAGTCAAACGAGATCAAGAGGAAACAAGATGCAGAATGCGTTGGTAAGTAAGTTTATCCAGAAGCACCTACGGACGGATTTGCCGGTGTTTCGTCCCGGCGACACAATCAAGGTGCATGTCCGAATCAAGGAAGGCGATAAAGAGCGCCTCCAGGTTTTCGAAGGCACCCTGATTGCGCGCAACAACGTCGGTATGGGTGAGACGATCACCGTCCGCAAAGTGAGCTTCGGCCATGGCGTCGAGCGCATCTTCCCGATTCACGCGCGCCTGATCGATCACATCGATATCGTGCGGACCGGCCGTGTCCGCCGCGCCAAGCTCTACTATTTGCGCGCACTCAAGGGCAAAGCCGCCCGTCTCAAAGAGCGCTCGTAAGTCGCTGGCGCCAGACAATGTCGGCGGCATTCCGCTGTCTTGACGCGCATGAGCGCGATCTGCAGGCGCGCGGCTTTGCGCATATTGCGGGCATCGACGAAGTCGGCCGTGGATCGCTATTCGGCTCCGTCGTCGCTGCCGCCGTCGTTCTCTCGCCATCGCGCCCCATTCGAGGGCTGAACGACAGCAAGCAGCTCACGCCGGAACGCCGCGAAGTGCTTTCGGAGCGCATCCTGGAACGTGCCGTCACCTGGCATATCGCCGAAGTAGACGCGAGCACGATCGACCGCATCAACATCTATCACGCGGGACGCCTCGCCATGAAGTTGGCCATCGAAGGCCTTCGCATCTCCCCCGATTTCCTGTTGATTGACGCTTTCCCCGTGGAGATGCGGATTGCGCAATGGCCGCTGGTAAAGGCCGATGAGCGCTGCCACGCGGTGGCGGCTGCGTCGATCATCGCGAAGGTGTGGCGAGATGCCCAAATGCGCGAGTTCGATGCCGTCTATCCGCAATACGGTCTCTCGCGACACAAGGGCTACAACTGTCCGGAGCATCAGCGGGCTCTCCGTGCGCACGGTCCCACGCCGCTCCATCGCCGCAGCTTTCAGCCGGTGCGCTTGAGCGAGGCCGCGCGCGCATGAACCCCAATCCCACCTGGGTTCAAAAGGGCTTTGCGATTCTCCTGATCATCTTCTGCATGGAGCTGGGGTTGTTCCTGCTGATCTACCCGTGGACCATGCCGTGGCAAGTCAACTTCATCCCGGCGCTAATTCCGGCGTTCCGCCCCATCTGGCTGAACAGCTATTTGCGAGGGGCAGTCAGTGGGCTTGGAGTGCTGAACCTATGGATCGCGCTGATCGAGATCTTCCGACTCCGGCGCTTTAGCAGGTGAACTGGTTCCGCGTTCGCCGGATGGAAGCGCTGTACCGCGCTTTCCGCATCGCAGCAGATACGCGAGTCTTGGATGCAGGCGGGACCTTAGAGATCTGGTCCACCGCTCCGGTACTGCCGAGGCTGGTGATGCTCAATCTTCCACAAGCCGGACAGCAGCCGTGTACTTATGTGGAAGGCGACGCGTGCCATCTGCCCTTCGCCGACGGGTCGTTCGACCTGGTGTTCAGCAACTCGGTGATTGAGCATGTCGGCTCGCGTGAAGCGCAGGAGCAGTTTGCCCGCGAAGTCGCCCGCGTTGGCCGCGGCTATTGGGTGCAAACCCCGAACCGCTACTTCCCGATTGAGACGCACCTGCTAACTCCGTTCGTACATTGGCTGCCGAAGAGCTGGTCGAATTGGATCGTTGAGCGGTTCACGGTGTGGCAACTCGTCGTGCGACCGACGGAGGATCGGAAGCGCTGGTACATCGACCAATTTCGCGAGCAAATCCGCCTGCTTTCCGCCGGGGACATGAGGCGGCTCTTTCCGGATGCGCAGATTCGCAAAGAGCGATTCCTGCTGTTTACAAAGTCTCTAATCGCGGTGCGCAGGGGAGGGCCATGACAGCATGGCTGCCGCAGCAATCGACGATAGTTTTTCCCGCGAGGCGCCATCGCGGGCTAAGGTGGACATCCCCTGGATGACCGCCATGATGTGACCTGCCATTGCCTCCGCGTCGGCCTTCGTCTTCAGCTTGCTCATCGTCCGATCACGAGTGATTTTGTTTCGAAGACGCTTCTCGATTTTGCGACGGATGTCGGCCAAGGCTTGCTGCACACCGGCGGCCGCAGCGGAACAGCTGATCGCTGAACTCGCTAGCAAACACCCAGGTGGGGTGCTCTCCCCGGTGAACCCGACCACCGATGCATGCAGCAAACCGGCAGCCGCTTCGCGCGCAGTCGGCGCCTCGTCAATGATGCTTTCGGATGTCACCGGGCCTGAGACATAGCGCTGAACGGCTTCCAGAAAAAGCTGCTTCTTGTCGCCAAACGCCGTGTAGAGGCTAGGCGGTGTGATCCCCATGGCGTTGGTCAAATCGTTTACCGATGTGGCCTCGTACCCGTGCCGCCAGAACAGCAGCATGGCCTCATGAAGCGCGGCTTCTCGATCAAAGCCCAGAGGTCGCCCCGGCTTGCGATTCGCGGATGCCTTCGACCTTTTCATAGTTAATACTATGAAACACCTTGACTCATCCTTGCAAACACGGTTTACTGGTTTACATAGTGCACGCTACGAAATAATGATGTCTCTCACGAACTACCGCACGCTTGGCCGCTCGGGGCTCGCCGTCAGCCCGCTCGCTCTTGGCACCATGACCTTCGGCACCGCTCGCTGGGGGATGGATGAAGCAGGATCGGCTGCTGTATTTGACGCTTACGTCGACGCCGGCGGCAACTTCGTCGATACAGCGGATGTCTATGCGGGCGGGCGCAGTGAAGAGATGCTGGGTAGCTTTATCGCTGAACGAAAGCTGCGTGACCGGATCGTAATAGCGACCAAGGCCGGCTTTGCGGCAGGTAAGGGTGTGCACACGGGCGGTAATGGGGCCAAGCACTTGTACGCCGCGCTGGAAGGCTCATTGCGGCGGCTTCGAACCGACTACGTTGATCTGTTCTGGATCCACGTTTGGGATTCCGTGACGCCCGCGGAAGAACTGCTGGAGACGATGGCAGCGCTGGTGCGTGCCGGCAAGATTCGGTACTGGGGAATGTCCAACTCTCCGGCCTGGTATGTCGCTAAGCTGGCGACGCTGGCTAGCGTGCGGGGAGTTCCCGGCCCAATTGCACTTCAATATTTCTACTCGCTGGTGAATCGCGACATTGAGGACGAACATGTGCCGTTGGCGAGAGAGTTTGGTATGGGCATGGTGCCCTGGAGTCCTCTTGCTTACGGTCTGTTGACAGGCAAGTACGATCGATCCGTTGTCGAAGCCGCGGGTCCGCGTGCGGGCGGCTTGCCCCGCGACGCTGCAAGCGGGGATTCGAAACGTCCAGCAGAAGATAAACGACTCGATGGCCCAAACCCTTTTGGCGATTCTCTATTTACGCCCCGCAACTGGAAGATTGTCGACGAGCTGAAGAGAGTCGCAGCAGAGGCTGGTGAGAGTGCTGCTCGAATCGCACTGGCGTGGGTTTGTGGACGACCGGGCATCACCTCAACCCTCATGGGGGTGAGCCGATCCGAACAGGTGTCCGACAATATCGCCGCATTGGGCGTCGTACTTTCGCCCGAACATAAAGCTGCACTTGATGCAGTAAGCGCGCCGGCCGATCCGCGCATGCTTTACAGCCTCTTCACGCCCGCCTTAAGGAAAGCCGTTGTGTTTGGGGGGAGCTCGGTCGAAGGGTGGGAGACTCGATCCGGATAACCGCCGGTTCTACATTAGCCACAATCCTGGCTAGAATCGAGGTACATGGACGTCTCTATCGCGGAAGCTAAGAATCGCCTGACTGAGCTGATCCGCGCGGTTAAGGCCGGCGATTGCGTGGTTACTGCGCTAGACGGCAAACCTGTGGCCCAACTTACCCCGCCGCCTTCGGAGCGGCGAAGCGTCCGGCTAGGAGGAATGAAGGGGCGGGTCGAATTACTGCCCGGAGTCTAAAGGTAGGCGATCCGCAGGGATGGTGGCGAATGCATCTTCGCGCGCTTGCGGATCGTATCCTGACGTCTCGTCCGCTGCTACGCCAGCCCCGCTTCCCTCAAAAACTTAGCCGACTCTTCCGGTGGCGTCGGGTTCGTGTAGAATCCGGTGCCCCATTCGAATCCCGCCATCTTCGTCAGACGTGGCATCAACTCAATGTGCCAGTGATAAAAGTCATTCACAGGCTCCTGAACGGGCGCGGTATGCAGCACGAAGTTGTAAGGCGGCCTTTCGAGCACGCGGTCTAATTTGCGAAGCGTTGAGCGCAGCACCCAACTAAGACTTTGCAGATCCGATTGATCGCAAGCTTCGAAGTGAGATTGGTGGCGTCGCGGGAGTATCCACGTTTCGAACGGGAACCGCGAAGCCCAAGGTTCGATCACAATAAACTTGTCAGTCTCGGTGACAACTCTGCTTGTGTCTTTGATCTCCTGCCGTGTTAAGTCGCAGAAGATGCAGCGCTCTTTGTTGCGGAAGTACGCGCGCGCGCCATCGATCTCTTCCTGCACGCGTTTGGGAACCACTGGCAACGCAATGAGCTGCGAGTGAGGATGTTCCAGCGTAGCTCCGGCGGCGGCGCCGTGGTTCTTGCAGATTAGGATGTAGCGCAATCGCCGGTCTTTCTTGAGGTCGATCATGCGCTCGCGAAACGCCCAAAGCACGCGCACGAGCTGAGACTCCGGCATATCGGCGAGCGAATCGGTATGGACGTTGGTTTCAATGACGACCTCGTTCGCGCCCACGCCATCCATCTTGTCGAACATCCCTTCGCCCTGGCGATTCAGATCGCCTTCGATCCCGAGAATGGGGAACTTGTTGGGCACGACGCGGACCGACCAGCCTGGCTGATTTGGGCCACCGCTATCGCGAATCGCAAGCACCTCAGGCGGCGTTTTGGTCTCATGGCCGGTGCAGAAAGGGCAGAAGCGCCCAGGGGTGAAAGAGACGCTCTCGCGAACGAAATCGCTTGGCCGCCGTGCGCGGTCGGTGGCCACGATCACCCATCGATCGGTGACGGGGTCCTTACGAAGCTCAGGCAACTTTCTAACTATACCTGTGCCCGGGCACCGAATGCGTCCGGGTAGTGTTGGATCACGCGCTTGGGGCCGTCCAGCACGGCGACCACGTCGAAACGGACGTAGCCCCAGTCGACATTCGCGCGCCGGGAGTAATCGCGGGCGGCCTGGATGAGCCGGCGCTGCTTCTCGGGCGTGACCGCGCGGTCGGGAGTCGAGACTTCATCCGCCGATCGGGTTTTCACTTCGACAAACACCAGATGCTCCTTGTCCCAAGCGACCGAAGTCGATTTCATTGCCGCCGGCGGGAGCGCGGTAATTACGGGCGACGATGCGGAAGCCGCGCTTCTCCAGGAACCGGTGCGCATAGTCTTCGCCGCGACGGCCGAGCGCCCGCTCCGGTGTCATCGATCGACGTTCGGCGCGATGACGCAGCGAATCGGAAAGGAGAGCCAGGAGCCGCATACCAGGTAGTGGAGCCCGCTTGCGGGTTTCTCGCACGCATCATGAGGAAGCGTTAATGCGGCGGATGGTAACGCGGGGACTTGCGAGACATCTAAAAAGTGGGTGAGCAATTGCAGCGATCATTGAGACGCCGCCCACATGGAGCCGAAAAAAATGATTCGAAATATTGTTCCAAAATCTTTCTCGATTGCGCTCGTTGCTGGAGCGCTGGCGGCTGCGCCGTTCGCTTTCGCGCAGGACTATCCGCCGCCCCAGCAACAGCAACAGCCATATCCGCCGGCGCAGCAGCAACAGCAATACCCGCCGCCGCAAGGGCAGTATCCGCCTCAAGGGCAGTATCCTGCTCAAGGGTATCCTGCCCAAGGGCAGTACCCCCCGCAGCAGGGCCAGTACCCGCAAGGGCAATATCCTCAGGGTTACCCAAATCAGGCGCCTCCCGGATACGGGCAGCAGGCTCCATCTATGATGCCGCCGCAACAGATTGCGCAATTGGTTGGTCCGATCGCTCTCTATCCGGACGGCTTGCTGGCGCAGGTACTCACCGCGTCCACGTTCTTTAACCAGATTCCTGACGCCGCCGGGTGGGCGAACGCCCATAGTTACATCCACGGTGATCAGCTTGCCGCCGCGATTCAGGAAGACCAGCTGCCATTCGACCCCAGCGTAATTGCCTTGCTGCCGTTTCCAAACGTGCTGGGTTACATGGCCAGCAACATGGGTTGGACACAGCAGTTGGGCAGCGCCGTTCTAGCTCAACGCAACGACATCATGGACGCCGTCCAGCAAGATCGCGCACAGGCTTATAACTACGGCTACCTCCGCAGTGGCCAATACGACAACGTCGTCTACGATCCCGGCAACATCCAGATCCTGCCGGTCAACCCCGGACTTTACTACGTTCCGTATTATGATCCGGCGATCGTGTTCTATCGTCCGCGTGCCGGATTCTTTGTTGGCGGAGCGATCCGGTTTGGTGGCGGTATCAGCATCGGAGCCGCCTTCGCGCCGTGGGGCTGGGGAGGCGTTGGGTTTGCCTGGCGTTCACACGGGATTCTAATTGATAACCACGCCTGGGGCCGGACTTGGGGCAACCGAGGGGCGTACGTGCATCCGTACTCGGCGCCGGTTCATTTCAATGGCCCGCGCGTGGAACATCACGAGATGCACACCGAGCATCACGAGGTGCATTCGGAACATAGGTAATGAATTAGCACCTGTTGTGCGAGAGGCTGTTCTTCGGGACGGCCTCTTTTCTTTGGGCAACGCTACAATCACTCCGATGCTCGTGCTGCGCGGCTCTATTTGCCTGATCGCTTTTCTCACGATGACGGCGTTCGGGCAAGACGCGACCGAGACCTTGCCTCGCAACTACACCCGCACCTTTCAGAACAGTCTGGCCCGCGTGATTCGAGTTCGATACGCCCCGCACGAGAAGCTCACGGTCCACGCCCATCCGGACAAGCCGACCCTGTACATTTACCTCACGGATTCCGGTCCGGTCAAATTCACTCACGTAGAAGAGCACGCGTTCACTGTTACCCGGGCTCCGCTGAAAGCCGGGTCATTTCGCTTAAGTCCGGGTCGTCTGGAAAGGCATGCGGTTGAGAACCTGGGCGACATCCCAACAGAGTTTCTGCGTGTGGAACTACTGCAGGTTCCTGTCGGATTTCAGCGCGAGTCGGCACGCGATCGCGGGCCGTTTGATCTAAGTCATACTCTCGTATCAACTGCGTTTCCAGGACCCTACGTGAAGATCGATCGAGTAATCGCCGTCGGCCGCGAGAAGGTGGAGATCGGAGACCAAGCGGAACCGGCACTGTTAGTCGCGCTGTCTCCGAGTCGCGTCGACGACCGAACGGTGAATCTGGGTGACGTACTTTGGTTGGACGCGCATCGGAAAGCGGCAGTAACAGCGGCTAATGCGAGTCCATCGGCGCATCTGCTGCGAATCGCCTTTTTGCCTGGTGGTAAGTAGCAAGCGACCCACTTAAACCTTTCCAATCCTCGCGATAACGCGGCGACCCCACTGCGACACTATCCGAGGCGAGTCGTTACGTTGGCAGCGATCACCAGAGTCCGCAGAAGAGTAGCAGTGCCGCGCGGCCGGGATCGTGGGCGCGGGGCTTAGAGTACCTCGCGGGCGGAGTATCATCGTCATCAATGTCCCGATCAATATTCCGTCTCGGATTCGCCCCGTTGCTCGTCATACTAATCGCAGGCCTGCATCCCGCGGGAGCTCAAGTGCCCGCAGCGCCTCCGGCCGCGCCGCCTGCTCCTGCTGTTACCGCGCCTCCTGCCCGTCCGGTTCCGCCCACACGGGATCCCAATACTCCCGGCTACGTCAAAGCCACCGACTTACCGGACGGAACCAACCCTTCGCCCACCGCCGATGGTAACTTCATCATCGGCCCTACCCACAGCCCCGCTCCGGAAATGACCGTCCATGAGGGTGTGCCGCAGGGTAGCGTTTTTGAGTTCACCATGAACTCGACGGATAGCAAGCTCTATCCCGGCATTGCGCGCGAGCCTCATACCTTCGGAACGCCTGATCCAAATGATCCGGCGAAGTTGATCCTGACGACCAGCCATCCCGCGCCGTACACGCGCAAGCTTGCCGTCTATGTTCCGAAGCAATATGTTCCCGGCACCGCCGCGCCATTCATTGTCGGAGCCGACGGACCGGATCGGGCCTTATTTACGGCCCTGGATAACTTGATTGCCGAGAAGAAGGTTCCGGTGATGATCGCGATCTCGATCGGTAACGGCAGCGGCGACGCGCAGGGGAGCGAGCGCGGCCTCGAATACGACACCATGTCCGGTAAGTACGCGGAGTTTGTGGAGACCGAAGTCCTGCCCCTCGTCGAGAAGCAATATAACGTGAAGCTGACTAAGGATCCTGACGGGCGCGCTACGATGGGCGGAAGTTCGGGCGGTTCGGCCGCGTTGATCATGGCTTGGTATCACCCCGAGTTATACCATCGCGTTCTCACTTACTCCGGAACCTATGTTAACCAGCAATGGCCGTCTAACCCCGAGACTCCCGGCGGCGCGTGGGAGTTCCATAAGTCGCTCATCCCGAACTCGCCTGTGAAGCCCATTCGTCTCTGGATGGAAGTCGGCGACCGCGACCTATACGGCCCGAACATCATGAAAGACAACATGCACGACTGGGTTGTCGCCAATGAAAACATGGCTAAGGTGCTGGCGGCCAAGGGCTATCATTACCAGTTTGTCTTTGCCCGCAACGCCGGGCACACCGATCGCGCGGTGAAGCAACAGACCCTGCCCGAGGCTTTGGAGTACTTGTGGCAGGGTTATCCGATAGCCGCGAGTAGATAGTTTCGACACGTGATTGAACGGTCGATACCAACACAGGTCCGCGGCCGGTATCTGGTCGTGCCGCCCACCGATCCCGGACCGGCGCCGATGCTTGTTGGTTTCCACGGTTACGCGGAAGACGCGGAGACTCAGATGGAACGGCTTCGCGCGATCCCAGAGAGCAGCGGATGGATATGCGTGTCGATTCAGGCGCTGAACCGCTTTTATCAAACACGCACAGGCAAGGTAGTCGCAAACTGGATGACAAGGCAGGATCGGGAAGCGGCGATCGCGGATAACATCGAGTATGTCTCGGCCTGTCTTGCTGAGGTAGAACCTAAGTGGCCCACTAGTCCGGGAGTCGTCTTCGTCGGATTCTCGCAAGGCGTCGCCATGGCGTTTCGTGCAGCGACTCATTCAGCGCGCACCGTGGCCGGCGTGATTGCAGTAGGCGGCGACGTTCCTCCGGAGTTAGAGCCACTTGAACTGCAGCGGATTCCGGCCGCCCTTATCGTGCGAGGTAAAGACGACCCTCTTTATACGGGTGAGCAATTCGGGAAAGATGCAGAGCGCCTGCGGCAGTCCGGCGTAAAAGTCAGCACCTCCGAGTCAAGTTCCGGACACGAATGGTCCACCGACGTAACTGCTGCGGCTTCGGGCTTTCTTCGAACGATCTGACTTCTATATAGTCTGAGAGAATTGGCAACAGTGAAGGGCTGCTCTTCAGTTCTGTCTTTCGCGCTCCTGTCACTTGCTTCCGCGCTTGAAGCGCAGCAGGGCGGCATCAACGGAAGTGCAATCGATGTGTTGACCCAGCGGCCCTTGAGCGGCGTCCACGTAAGACTCGTCCTGGAACTTCCCGGCTTGCCCACCGTTGCGTACGGCGCAATCAGCAGTGCCGCCGGACAGTTCTCGATTAGTACGCTTCCTCCAGGATCTTATTCCCTTCGGGCTGAGCGTGCCGGCTTCACGTATCGCGGGCCAGCCACTCTGACACTGAAAGCCGGTCAAGTGGTGAGTAACTTGAGGCTGGAGTTCACGCCGGAAGCAGTCATCAGCGGACGACTGCTCGATCCAGACGGAGACCCCGTCCCGGGAATCTCGATTGAAGCCATACCTGCTGGTCCATCGCTAGACCCAATCCCGGGCACGACCGATGATCGTGGAGCGTTTCGTCTCCGCGGCACACCCGGCAAATACCGGCTTCGCGCGCTGCCCCAGGGAGGAGGTTTTTTCGTCGGCATACGTGCGAGTCAATCTGATGACAGTCCGATGGCTAACTACGTGACCACTTACTATCCTTCCTCAACCACTGAACAAGGTGCCGTTGTTCTGGATGCCGCGCCAGGCCGCGAGCTATCAGGCAACGAAATTCGGCTTCTAAGCCAACATAGTTTAACGATCAGTGGAGTAGTTACAGGGCCTACGCAACTTGCTGAACCGACCCTGGTTTTCGCGCGGCCGGAAGGTCGAGATTTTCAGATAGGAGATCGTTTAGCTGAAGCGCGGAATGGGAGGTTCAAGCTTCGTCAGTTACAACCCGGCGTCTACCGGTTAAACGCGCGCTGCATCGCACGAAAATTGAGGAGCGGGATGATCAGCGTGCGCGTCGGCAATACGGATGTAACTGACGTCGAGTTGACCCTTGTCGCAGGCGACGAAATGAAAGGAAATCTGATGATGCCGGGCGAGCGGAACGACCTTACCGTTCTACTCAGCCCGGAGCGCGGGCAAACTGATGACATGCTGGAAAGGGCTCGAGGCGAAGTCGACAAGGATGGAGCCTTTCGCATACCCGATCTCTTTCCCGGAAAGTATCGCGTCAGCGTGGAACCGCTCCCCAACAATGCTTACATCGCAGAGACCAAACTCAACGGCGTGGCGATAAGCGGGATTCTGGATCTTTCGGCAGGGGTCCGCGGGGCGATGCTGAAGGTAACGGTGAGAACCGATGGCGGTCAAGTTTCGGGGGCAGTGGCGGCAAGTAATGGCGAGCGCCTTGCCAACACGCCCGCGATGGTTTTTCTGGAGTCCGGCACGGATGACTCGCCGGCTGAATTCAAGGCATGGGTAACTCCCGACGGAAGATATACGATCCGTGGAGTTCGTCCCGGCAAGTACCGGCTGTTCGCAGCGGAAGAACCGCCGGGAGTGGACGTCACAACCGATGTTAGGGTAAGTGTCCCTGCTACGGCGCACGAGGTTATTGTCACGGCTGGCAGCCGAATCACGAAAGACGTTCAGTTGCCTCGCGAGGTAAAGGACGATGCGAAGCCATAGATCTATCGCGGTGCTTGCCGCGGCGTTCATGATGCTGGCTACCAGCTCGCTTCTTCATTCAAGCGACGAGTTAGCCGATCTTACAGGGATAGTTACTAATTCAGTAACTGCCGAACCCATCGCGCGAGCCCATGTTCGACTAGCCGGCCCACCCATAGACGAAGACACTCGGCAGAACTATGCGGCCACGACGGGCGCAGACGGGAAGTTCTCTATTGGAAAACTCGCCCCCGGTCTTTACTTCGTGCAAGTTGACCGCGTAGGGTTCACGATGCTGCGCAGCAACGCCGGCGCGAGTCAAAATCAAGTTCAAATCCAGCCGGGTGACCAACAGCGCGAGGTGTCATTGAAACTCGCTCCCTGGGGCTCGATTTCCGGACGCGTGCTGGATGCCGACGGTGAACCGATTGCCGAGGCGACGGTTCGCGCCGAACAAAATCGAGGAGGCGACAGTCAAGCCGAGACCGATGAGAGGGGAAGATTTCGCATAGGAATGCTGTCGCCGGGCAAGTACCGTCTGAAGGTAGTCACGGAAGAAGACTCTCTGCCGCCTGAGATCCGAACTGACGGTACCAAAGAGATTCACTATGCCACCACTTACTATCCTGGCTCGCTAGATAAGAACTCAGCCGCGCGGATCGAAGTGCAGCCCGGAAGCGAAATACCCGGAATTGAAATCAAGATGATCGGTGTGCCTATCGTGGGCATTCTCGGTAAGGTCGTTGGAATTCCCGAAGGCGCGAAGAACGTCAGGGTGTCGACAGGAACGAGCGGCAATGAAGTAGCGATGGATGGATCGTTTGCGCTCTGGCGACTGGACCCCGGCCACTATAACTTGATCGCATCGGGACAAACACCGAACGGCCGCGACTTTCAAACAGAATGGGCGGATGTCGATGTCGGTAGCTCAAACGTCGACGACGTCGAACTCAGGGTCGTGCCCGCGGCTCCACTAATCGGACACCTCGAATTCGAAGACGAAATCGCGAAGCAGATCCTGCATCCCGCGGCCGCAAGCAAGACGGCGCCCGAAGCCACGTCTCAAACGCCGGCACAACTTGCTCTTGAGAACCTCATGGGCAACTCGGGGGAAAATGGCACTAAGATCGCGGCGGACGATTCGTTCCGATTAGATGATGTCGTGCCAGGCAAGTATTGTGTGCGACTTATGGGGACCGAGGGCGCCTACATCAAATCCATGCATTTCGCCGAGTCGAATATCAACGGCGCGACTCTCGATCTTTCGCATGGAGTAACTGCGCCTTCCGAGCTGATTCTGTCGGTCAGTTCGGCAATGGGTAGCGTGTCCGGGATCGTTCACGACAAGGCCGGAGAGCCTGCAGCCGGGGCAAACGTCGCACTCGCAGACGCCGAAGTCGAACAAATTGACATGGGGCGCATATTCGTCACAAAAACCGACACCGACGGTGCTTATTCGTTCAACACGCTTCAACCGGGGAAGTACCGGCTCGCAGTCGCCGATCCCTTTGATTTAGAGCAACTCACAGACGATGACTCCGCAGAGACGATCGAGATCCAGGCCGCGCAGACCACGTCGAAAGATCTAACCTCGCCTAATTGAAGGTTACTGCGCCGGCCGGCGCTTCTTGGCCGTCGTCGCGCCCGGTACATTGATTCCCAATACCTTCAATTGGGCGCGCGCCTGCGGAGCTACCGGGCTATTCGGAAAGTCATGCACGACAGCTTCAAACTCTTTCGCGGCAGCCGTGCGCTGACCTAACTGGAACAGCGTCTTGCCCTTCATATAGTGCGCGTCGGCCGTTCGCGGATTTGACGGGTAAGCTTCAAGCACTTTATCGAAATCCTGAATCGCCTGGTCGAACTGCGCCTGCGAATAGTGGATCTCACCGATATAGTATTGGGCTTGCGGCGCAGCATCCGTGTCGTTGTAGTAATGAACATACTGCGTGAACTCGTCCATAGCTAAGTCGGCCTTGCCGCTTTGCTTATCGCGCAGGGCGTTTTCATAAAGTGCAGTTGCCTTCACCGGCGGAACTCCACCGGGAGCAGCGCTGGTGTCCGCCTCCGGAGGCGAACCACCCATAGGTGCTGTAGGGGCTGCTGAAGGCGGCGGCGCGGCCTGAGCCCCAGCCTTCACGACATTGTTCAGATCCGTCAGCTGCTGCTGAATCCGGTTCATGCGGGCCGTCAAATCGTTCACTGATTCACGCATGCCAGCGACATCGGAGCCCATTGAATCAACCTTCGAACTTAGTCCGGCGATTGGAGCAGCCAAACGATCCGCCAAGCCCTGGTTGTTACGTCCCGCATTCTCCAGCGCGTTATTCGAGCGCTGCGCGTTATCCAAAGTCTGCTGCACCAAAACCTGAAGCGCCGCAAACCGTTCATCGAAGGAACGCTGTAGGTCACGGACTTGATCCTGAAGCTGCGCCACATCGCGCTGCAGTTCAATGATCTCCTTGCTCGCCGCGGGCGCGGGCGCCGGAAGCAGCATCACCAGTGCGAGAACCAGTGCGAGAAATAGACCTGTTCGTTTCATAGGGTCTCCTGTCCTTACTTATATGCCCCGACGGAGCCCGGAAATCCGAGCCCCGTCCTATCATCTTGATCTACTGCGCCGCCGCGATATGCGCACGCCGATTCCGCGCATAGCAGTCTTCCGTCTGGTCGGTACACGCCGGGCGTTCCTTGCCATAACTAACGGTCCGAAGCTTATCCGCCGGTACACCCAACTGAACCAGGAACTCCTTCGCCGATGTCGCCCGCCGGTCGCCGAGTCCTAAGTTGTACTCCGCGGAACCGCGCTCATCGCAATGCCCTTCGATGATCAAAGACGCATTCGGGAAATCCGTCAAGATACTCTTGATTGCTTGCGCATCATGCGTCAACGTCCCTTGCGCGTCGGCCTCGATGTTGTACTGGTCGTACGCGAAGAACACATCCTGCACCTGCTGCGAAATACGCTGATCCAGCGACAGGTTCGAATTAGCGCCGCTGTTCGCTCCGTTGTTACTCGGTGGCGGAGGATTGCCCGGATTCACGGTTACCGTCGCATCCGCAGTAGACCGGCCTTGCGGTCCATCGGCGATCAGGTGATAAGTCGTCGTCGCATACGGCGTAACGCTGCGCGATCCGGTGGCCTGCACCGCGCCAAAGATATCGATCGAAATATAGTTTGCGCCGGTGACATTCCAACGCAGCACGGCCGATTGTCCGCGATCCACTGTGGCTGGTTCCGCGGTAAATTCAATCGCCGGCTTTCCTGACCCTCCCGTATTGCTGGTGGTCGTCGTCCCCGACGGCGGCGGTGGTGGCAGCGGCCTTACCTTGTGGCTGCAGCCGGCCGCAATGACGGCTAGCGTTAATATCGACAGTCCGGCCGCGCTTTTCTTATCTCTCAACATCCCTCGTTTTCCTCCGTACTCACTGTGAAATTCCTTTTCCCCACACGGGCGATAGATTCTGCCCGGCCGAGGTCAATCGCTGCAGTTGTGATCCATCGGCTAGCATCGTCCAGATCTGCGAGGATCCGCTTCGCGTCGACTTGAAGCACAAATGTCTACCGTCCGGCGCCCAGGCTGGGTTTTCATTCTTACCAGCGCCACTGGTCAACTGATCATATTGTCGCGAAGCCGTATCCATCAAAAATATATTGAAAGCGCCTTGCGCGTAACCGCGGGTCCAAGCGAACAACAAATGCTGTCCATCGGGGTGCCATGCGGGGTTCGATGCTTCACCCGTGCCGTCGCTCAAGCGCTGCACGTCGGCCCCGTCCACATTCATCTGGAAGATCTGTTCCGGACCCGATCGCCCCGACGCAAACGCGATGATGCCGGGCGATTTGGGATTAGCTTTGGGCTCGACTTCGACCGCGCGCGCGTTTGAGATGCGGCGGTAATTGTGGCCGTCCAGATCGGCGATGTAGATCTGCGCGTAGCCGGAAGCCGTCGATGAATAGTAGACATGCTGCCCATCGGGCGAGAAACTCGCGCTGCCGTTCAACGAGGCTTGCTGGTTAAGAAACGGAAGCGTGTGCCCAGTGGTTGTATCCATGATGATGATGTGCGGCGTTCCGCGCGCATAGCTGGTGTACGCCAACTTAGTTCCATCGGGCGAGACGGCCGGTTCGATGTTGATCGAGTGGTTAGAGGTCAACTGCTTCTCGTTGGTTCCGTCGTAATCCATCGACCAGATTTCTTTGCCGCCCGTGCGGGTTGAGACGAAATAGATCTTGCTGCCCGCTAAAGACGCCCCACCGAATTGCGCAATGATGTCGGCCGCGAACTGGTGCGCCAGTTGACGCGCGCCCGCATCATCCATGCTTCCGAAGTAGCGCTTGAACAGGAGCGGCTGAGAGCCCGGCGTGCGCGTGTCGTTCAGATATCCGTAGACCACAAACGTGCCGTTCTGATCGGCCGCGTATCCGTACGCAAGGTGCGAAGCGTTCACGGGTGATCCCGCCCAGTCAGCCAGAGCGAGCCCGCGCCCGCTTGACGGATGTAGATCTTCAGGCCGTTGCGGATTCTGCAGCGGGAAGAGACTCTTGGGAATCATCTTGAACATCCCCGAGGTCTGCAAGTCCGTGAACAGCGTCCCATTGAACGAGCCCATGAATTGCTGGCTAGCACCGGAGCCGCGGAAATCGACAACCGCAAGCGCGGGTTTGCCGCCCGCTTTGTTGATGTCAATTCGCGCATCGGTCTGCGCAGTCAGCACTCGCAGTAACGCGAAGGCGGCCAGAATCAACGTGGATGAAACAAGAATCGTTTTTCTCATTGGCGTAGGCTGAACAAAAGATCTACTGTGGCATCGTTGCGTGGAAATCCGGGCGGCAGCGGCGGCAGCGGATTGGCATCGAGCACCGCGCGCTTCGCCGAAGTATCTAAACCGTAGTTGCCGCTGGTTTCCACTTGGGAGATTTGGACGGAACCGTCGCGTGCGATGTGGATCGTCACCGTCGCGACGGCTGAGGGCGGAGCCGCGATTCCACTCTGGCTCCACTTGGACGCGATCAGGTCACGGATCTGCTGCGCGTAGCCGCTGAACTGATAACCGAAAGGCGAACGCGCGCCGATACCAACGCCGCCCGCGCCTTGTAAACCAACCTGCGGACTCACCAACGCTGGCGCGGTGTGAGAGAAAACCTGATTTGGTTTGTAGTCCTGATGCGGGCGATACAAATTTTGCGAAACGGGCTTCGGCTGGACCTTCAGTGGCTTTTCCGTCGGCAGTTCAATCGCTTTTTCCGGCTGACGTTTCTGCTCGGGCCGCTGCTCGCGTAACTTCAACGGCGCTTGCGGAACAACGGTCTGCGTGTCATTCGCGAGGCGATTGATCTCCCCTTGCTTCTGCTGAATTGGGATCGTCTTCACAGCGGTAATCGCAACGCCCGCACCCGGATGCAGATCGCCCATCAGCTCGCTATTGCGCTTCATTTCGATCGCCGTAATCCCGATCATCAGCGCAACGATTCCCGCATGGAACAGAACCGAGAAGAGAAACGGCGTGCCGAGATGCTCGGGCTCTTCGAGCAGGTTGACGTGAGATGCCGCGGCAGGTCGCATGTATTCGTCAACGGCTCGGCAGCCCAGATGTGTCCTGCGGCTGGGTGACCAGGCTCACCTGCAATTTGGCATCGCCCAGTTCGCTGATGACCTGCGCGATCGGATCGTACGGCGTTTCCTTATCGGCGCGCACATAAACGGCACTCTGCCCCGCGAAGCGCGTGTGGATCACGTCGCCCAATTCGTGGAAATTGACCTCTTGCTTGCCTAGGTAGATCGCGCCGGTTTTCGTGATAGTGACGATCGGCAACTCTTTCGTCGATGTCTTCACGGTCTTGGTTTGCGGCACGTCGACTTCGAGCCCGTACTCCATCACGTGAGCGGTCAGCATGAAGATGATCAGCAACACGAGCACGACATCGACGAACGGCGTGACGTTGATCTCCGCTAGCGGGGCGGTGCCGCCGCGTCGTCCGCGCGATCCGAGTCCGTTGGTCGAGAATGCCATACTATTCGCCGAAACTCCGCTCAGCCATGTTCATGAATTCGAGGGAGAAGTCGTCCATACGCGTTCCTGTTTCGCGCACGATCGATCCAAAGTAGTTGTAAAAGATCGCGGCCGGAATGGCGGCGAAGAGTCCCGCAGCGGTAGCGATCAGCGCATCCGCAATGCCGGGCGCGACTGCTCGCAAGCTGGTGCTTCCCGCTGCGCCCAAACCTTCGAACGCGCGAATAATCCCAACAACGGTTCCAAGCAGTCCAACGAATGGCGACACCGAAGCGGCGGTCGCGAGCCAGTTCATGTTGCGCTCCAGTTTCGCGAGCGCTTCACTCGCACCGAGTTGCAGCGTGCGCTCGATCGAGACACGATTTGTGATGGCGCCTTTCGCTTTCACCTGCCGCGCGACTTCCTCATATCCAAAATCGAAAACTGAAACCAGCGGCGATGGACGAAACTGTTCGCTCGCCACCATCACCGATTCCAGTCCGCTGGCTTTGCGGAATGCGCGCAAGAATCGCGTGTCCGCATTACGTGCCTTTCCAAAAGTGCTCCACTTGGAAAAAATAATTGCCCAGGACGCGATCGACGCGATCACTAGCAAGCCCAGGACAACCATCCCGGCCAGCGGCGTCCGCTCGACCATGCTCCAGATATTTACTTGAAATAGCGCGAAAGGCGCCCACCCGGGCGACGTCACAGCGAGAGAGGTCAGATACATTACTTTGGTGACGTTTCCATCATTAGTTCCATTATGTCCAATGTTAAGACGCGGCTTGCTGGATAGATGACGCGCGATGGTTCGCAAAAGGACGAAGATGCGCGCAGAACGTTATCCTGTTGCTGACTCGTCTTGACTGAACCGGTTGACCCATATGCTGCTTGAACTGGCTGTTGAAAACTACGCGGTTGTCGATAAACTGCGCGTCGCGTTTCATCCCGGCCTGAATCTGCTGACGGGCGAAACCGGGAGCGGCAAATCCATCCTGGTGGGCGCGCTCGACTTGCTGTTTGGGGGCCGCGCGTCGGCTGACGTCATCCGGTCGGGAGAACAGCGGGCGCGTGTATCGGGGCGCTTTGATGTCACCGGAAATCAGCCGTTTGAAGCGCTAATTCAGGAGCTGGGCTTCGAGATTGAAGACGGGGAGTTGCCCATTGAGCGCGAGATTCTGGCCAATGGCAAGAGCCGCGTTTATGTTGCGGGACGTGCCGCGACGGCCGGGATGCTGCGGCAGTTAGCGCCGTTCCTGGGAGACATCCACGGCCAGCACGATCAACAGCAACTTTACGATCCTGCAACCCAGCGCGACATGCTGGACACGTTTGTACGCGATGGGTCGATGTTGGGAGCAGTTGCGAGCGCTTATCGCAAATGGCGGGCCGTCGAGCAGGAACTGAAGGCGCTTCAGGGCAACGAGCAAGACAAATTACGGCAACTCGATATATGGCGGTTTCAGCAGAAAGAGATTTCCGCGGCGGCGTTGAAGCCCGGCGAAGACGTCGCGCTCGACGACGAGCGGCGGGTTGCGCAGAATGTCGGACGACTTCTGGAAACGGCGGGAGCCGCATATCAGTCGTTGTACGAAGCGCCGGAATCGGCGTTCGCCGCGCTGAAAGTTGCGATGCGGAAGCTGGAGGACGTGGGGCGTATCGATGGCGCGCTCGAGGACATTCGCGCAACGCTGGATCCCGCCGCGATCGCTGTTCAAGAGGCGTCGTATGCCCTGCGCGATTACCTGGATCGTTTGGAAGCGGATCCCGATCGCCTGGATGCAATCGAAACGCGGCTGGCGCTGATTGAGCGATTGAAGCGCAAGTACGGAGGGTCGCTCGATGCCGTTCTCGTATTTCTGGCGGATGTCGAGCGGCAGATTGCGGGGCTTGAAAATGCGGATCAGCGCCTGGCTCAACTGGAGCACGACCAGCGCTTGTTGACCGCTGCGTTCAGCGAACTTTCGGCGCAACTCAGCGAGATTCGCAAGAAGGCTGCGGCGAAACTATCGAAAGCGGTGGAAGGGGAGTTGGCCGATCTCGCGATGGAGCGCACCGTCTTTCGCATCGAAGTCACGCCAGGCGAATGGAGTGAATCGGGCGCGGACGGCGTGCGCTTTCTGGTGTCGCCGAATCGGGGCGAAGAGCCCAAACCGATCGAACGCATCGCATCAGGCGGCGAGATTTCGCGGGTGGCGCTCGCGCTGAAGAGCTGCCTGGTGGCTTCTCAACCGGCGGGGTCGGGACGCACGCTGGTCTTCGATGAAGTGGACACCGGCATCGGCGGGAGCGCCGCGGAAGGAGTTGCGCGGAGGCTGAAACGCTTGGCTTCGTCGAATCAAGTTTTATGCGTTACTCACCTGGCGCAGGTTGCGAGCTTTGCCGATCATCACTTTCGTGTCGACAAGGTCGAAGCGGGCGGGCGCACCACGACACGGGTGGCTGAACTTAGTAAGTCGGAGCGCCGCGATGAGATTGCACGTATGATCTCTGGTCAACGCGTGACGCCCGAAGCGCTGAAGCATGCCGATCGGTTGATTGCTATGGCTAACGCGGTCTGAGGTGCGACGTTCGCCGAAATATCGCCGATGGCGGAGTGATCTTAAGTCTAGTAAGTGGCGTCTGCATTGGAGCCGGCCACGTTGGCTTCACCGAAGGCACCGACGCTTTAGCGAGCTTTCGAACCGGTCTCTACTCCGCGGTCGAAGGCACGGTAAGTTCTCTCCCCACCTATATAAGTGGTGCCACTAACTCCGCCCCCATCCCTCACGAGTACAATGGAAACTCCCAAAGATATCAGCGCGAATTTCATGAGCTTGGAGTCATTTGGCTAACTTGAATTTGCGGCTCGATATCCGTGTAATTTGGGATATCGCCAAGTATCTCGGAGCCATGCGCGGACATCGCCTTCTCAAATTCTTCCGCCGCGTCGAAGTACAGTCTGCCGACGCAAGTGAAGGGCGCCAATGACCCCGGTTCTCCGCCCGCTAAACCCGAATCGATCTCGTAGCGGCTCAGCCCAAAGCTCTTACACCTGTCCATGACCATCGGCATATGACTCTGAGCGTAGTACTTGTGATCGAACTTCTTGCCTTGAGAGTAGGGGTAGAAAACTGAGACGCACACCATGCATTGAGGCTAGCAAAGCGCTAGCAACAAATGACCTATTCTCAAGATCAACATGCGGGACTTCGCGCGTCCGACTCGTCACACAAACTGCCAGTGCTACCATCGCCGAAAGTGGCCGACGTGGAAGCAAACAAAAAACGATGTATTCTCCTCGCAGAGGACGATCCGTCCCTCCTGCGTTTGTTAGACGAAACGCTGAAAGAAGCAGGCTTCGAAGTGGTTATCGCTCCGAACGGAGAGGCAGCTTTGAAGCGGGCGCGAAATCATCCCGATGTAATTGATTTGCTCATCACTGACATCGACATGCCAAAACTAGACGGCTTTGATCTGCAAGAACGCCTACGTCGCGAGAGGCCAGAAGTAAAACTGCTGGTCATTTCAGGCAACATGGATTCAAATATCACGGGCGCTGACTTCCCCTATCTTCGAAAGCCCTTTCTGCCAAGCGAACTTGTCGCCAGGGTTAGCAATTTGTTGAACGCGGGTCCTGAAGAGTAGGATTCGGACGATGCTTCGTCTTAGATCAGGAACGCGACGGCGTGTTTACCTCGAAATCGAGGTGGTCGCACTAAGCCGAAAAAATATTCCACCTTCGCTCCTGCGGATGGTCAAACCTAATGTTCGCCGCGTCTCTCGAGTGTCCATATCCCAAGGAAACCTGTCCTGTTCCGAAGCCTAATTCTTCAACATCCGATCGGCGAAAATCTTCGCAAAAGTATAGATGCTTTGCATTGGATTCGCGCCAATGGACGTTGGGAAGACGCTCCCGTCCACTACATACAAATCCGTAGTGCCCCAGACGCGGAACTGCGGTGAGACCACACTGTTGCGGGGGTCCCGGCCCATCTTGTCCGTAGCCTGCATGTGTGCGGAAGTAACGATTGTCCGGTTAGGGATGAAACGCAAATTTCGTTCGACTGCGTCAGCCTGAGCGATATTGGTTAGAATCACCGGACGGAGTTCGCCTTGATCGGGATCATTCTTCAGGATGTCTTCTGTCGTCGGGAGATAGACCTTCGTCGCGCCGCCTAGAAACATGATGCGGACCGCTTCAGCGACGCCTTCACGGAAGCGGTCTTTATCGGCATCGGATAAAACGTAGTTGATTACTGGCTCGCCGTTCGTATCCAAAGTAATGCGATTGGAAGGTGCCGGAGTATCAATGAGCATGACACCGAAACCGGCTAGATTGCGATAGGACTTGACCATCTCGAAGGTATGCATCGCGGGGCCCGGTGACATGATCGCGGCATAGAGGGGTTGATCGGACATAGACTCGAGCGCGTAGCCCTCAGAGATCAGCTTGTCGTCAACAAACACGGACGCTTCAGTGCCCTGGAGGGCATCGATCGCGTGATCAAACAGGCCCATAACTGGCATGGATGCATGCAGCACAATGCCGCGGCCGATCTGGTCATTTTGCACGCCCGATCGCAAGAGGATGGCAGGTGAACCCAGCGCACCCGCGGAAAGGATGATATGACGCGCGTGAATGGTGACGGTATCGGAGGGGTGAAGATGGAGGCCGTTCGGGTCGGGGATAACGCCGGCCTCCTCGATAGGCGCGCGCATGCGCAGTTCGACAGCTACGGCAGCGTGGTCTCTAAAAATAACGCGACGCGCCTCCGCATCCGGGACGAGACTTAGTGGATTCTGCCGGTCTTCCAGAGCCTTGAACACGAGCTCACTCTCGGCCGAGCGTTTATCGGTCACAGGGTAAGGGGACCGGCCGGGAGGGTAGGTATTGAGATCGTAGAGCTTGGGGTGGAGACCGGCGAGTTTCGCGCCCTCCCACAGGACACGATTGTTGAGGTTGATCTCCGATTCCGAGAGCACGCGCGTGCCAATTGCCGCTTTCACCCAATCGTACGCCGAAGCGAGTTGCGCCTCAGTGAAGTCAGTGGGTGAAATGCGGCCATCCTTGCGCCAGCTATCAATCCGGGCCTGGACACTGGGAAGCGTAGGCGCGAAGCAGAGATCGACGTTGACTTGCGAACCGCCTCCGACAGCCATTCCGTTTCGAATGCGGATGGCGCCGTCTAACGATGTGCGGGTATCGATGAGGTCGTCGATGAGGCGGGTTTCCATCGAGCCGGGAACAATTAGAGAACCCCGCTCGACCAGGACGACGCGTTTACCGCCGCGCCTGAGTTCATGGGCGAGGACTGAGCCGGCCGGACCGCTACCAACAATAAGGTAATCAATAGGGCGGTTCGTCGACACGATCTCCTGCCGCTTGGAATCGTAACGGAGTTGTGATGCGGGTAACACCGGACGATGCTGTTCAACGAAAGCAGCGGGCGCGAACAGATTCAGCTTTACGCCGGTAATTGGTTCCTGCAGAACGCCGTAAGCCTTGACGATGTACAAGTTGCGCACGTTCATTGCTAACCGGCGCGGCTCGTTTTCCGAGCACGTCTGCAACAGGAATAGTGCATGTTGGCGCTGGCCGGGCGTAAGGTCAGCGAACGAGGTTGTAGCAACCGTTTTCAGGTAATCGCCCATTCCGCATGCGGCGCCGAAACGGCTGAGGTCCATAAACGGAGCGAGTAGCTGTTGAAACTGCGGCGCTTGGGAAGCCGCTTTCCACATCCCGTCACGCGCGAGAGTAAACATGGGACGCTATCTGTGGATCGTGTTGGAGTTCTTCCACCGGCAGGAATGAAGCGAAGAGTGCCGCGTGCGTTCGCTCCAGAAGATCCGGCCCGGGCGCAGCGCCCTGCCCGAAGCTGGGCCCGTAAAGACACGAAACTGAAACGCCTGCTAGAAGCGGGAGTAGACGCATACGCTGAGTATATGTATGATCAAAGGCTCTACCGGTGCCTGCCTCCAAGATGCCTCAAGCGGCTTCGATCATTTCGGTCGACAACCGATATTGCAGACGGGCGTCACGTTAGATGAGTATAGAAAGGAACAACTCAACCAACATGAGCGCCCGAAATAGAGTCAGTACCATTCAGAAGTGCGCCTGGGGATACGCCGCGCTCTTCCTGGGAGTGTACCTGCTGGATTTCGTACCCGGCACGATGGATGCAAACGGAAAGATGTTCGGGTTGTTTAGTATGACCAGGATCGTGGACATCGGGCATCTCGTGCTAGGTGCGCTAGCCGTCTTGGGGGCGATCCTTTCCTCGAAGGCGGCGCGCATCTACTTCTACTTCCTAGGTGTTGCTTACGGCATCGACGTGACCACTTATGTGTTCACGCATCTGCACACAGTGAGCCCGAAAGTGAATTTTCTGGTCAACTTACCGCATACATTGATCTTCATTTCCGCTTTTGTCATAGCAGCCAAAGTCGGCAAGAACCAGAACCATGCGAACCCGGCGGACGCGTAAGCTTCTCAGTCGGCTACTCCTAGGTACTCTGGGCTTGGCCTGTCTAACTATGCTGGGTGCGGCCATTTTCGCGGTGAATTGCTCCACCGTGCGTGGTCACTTTCAGCCCACAACTGCGGCGGCACACGACAGTACGGCGGCGGCCGGGATCCCCGGATACGCGAGGTCCGAGGACGACACGTTTTTGACCTACCCGGAGTGGTACATCGTGTGGAGCTATCAGGAAAAGGCGGATTTCCAGGAGTCGCATCTGCCAGCCGGATTTCCTTATTTTGCAGCGATCGGACAGTACTGGCGTGGCTACTGCTGTATGTACAGTATCGTCCGCACGCGCTACCCCTTTAATTTCGGCGACCATCTGATGCTAGTGGTGATTGGAAGCAGCTTCACCGTGGAGTATGCACTCAAAGGCCTCTACGAAAAAACCGTTGGCCGCGTAAGCGAATGGTCCAGCAATCATGAACCCGTTGATGAAGACCGCTACGCCTATCAAGTCGCCAGGCAGTATGCGGACTTCGTACATATTCGGCCATTTTATGAGTTCCCGTTTTTTCAGAGTCTTCAGGGTCTGTGGCGGCAGACGACCATGTGGGGAACGCACCCGATACGGAAATGGGAACGCAAGGCGTGGCTCTCGCTCGACTACGGCGTCGAGGCAATCTACTGTGGCCTGATTGAGCTTGCCAGCCACGCGGTCTACGGTGTCGAGGCTGCGGAAACCTATGCTTGGATCGAGCACGCGCCGCAAACCATCTTCGCTGATTTCCCTCATATACGTAAGGTCAAACAGATTGGGACAGATTCGTTCGTGGTGGTGATTCCGCGTTATCAGGAATTCACTGAGTTGGCAATGGAGTTAGCCAAACGCAGTGTTCAGTTTACGGAGATCGCTGGAAATCGGCAGATTCTGCTGTCGGTAATCGCGCCTGGGTCTTGGCAACCCGGCGTCGCGGACGGGAGCGTTGCGAAAGAGGAGGTGCTGCTTGCTACCGATATTTTGACCCGACCCGGGATGAAACGCCTCCTCATCGTGTCACCCGTTTCGGACTTAGCCACAGCGCTAAACCGAATTGCAGGGGCAGGAGTGACGGTCGAACACATCTACGATTTTTGATTAGCGAAGCTGGTGCTACAGCCAATTTGACTCTGGACCACCAGGGTAGATACGCGTCTATTTCACCTATAAAACCAGCGTCTCTTCCACAAGCCGCCCCTCGGCAAAACGCGCCAATTCAAACTGACTCACATCAATCAGGTCCGTATTCCCCCTGAGTATCAGGTCCGTCAGAATCCTTCCCGTCGCCGGAGAGTGCATCACCCCGTGTCCGCTGAATCCGTTGGCAAGGAACATCCCGGGTACTTGAGGTACGGCGCCTAAAATTGGATGGTGATCCGGCGTGACCTCATACCATCCCGACCAAGCGCGCGACGGATTCACTTCTGCTTCTGCGAACACAGGGACTCGGTCCGCAGCCAACGTAAGAATTTTCTCCACGACTTCCCGGTCCACACCTTCCTTGAACCCGGGCGTCTCGGTCGGGTTATTCCACGCCATTAGAAATCCCCTCCCTTCAGGCCGGAAGTGAAACCCCGTCGACATGTCCACCGTCATCGGCGCGCCGTGGCTGACGCGATCGAAGGGTTCCGTGGGAACGAGTATTCGGCGCAGCGGCTCCACCGGAAGCTCCACGCCGGCTAGTCCCGCTACCTCCCTCGCCCACGGTCCGGAGGCATTCACTACTGTGCGTGATGAGAATACGTCGCTTCGAGTCCGTACTCCCTTGACGCCTCCGCCGTCCACGTCAATGCCGGTCACACGAGCCTCCCGCACCAGACGCGCACCCTGTTCCACCGCGCCTTTCACAAATCCCGAGACAACGCTGTGGGGATCCACGAACCCATCGGAACCGCAAAAACTCCCACCCAGGATATCGTCCGAATGTAACTCGGGAACCATGGCCACGATCTCTTCGCGAGAGATCATTCGAGCATCGCGAACGCCTTCGCTCGCTTGGCGCGCGTGATTGGAGCGCAGGTATTCCAAATGCTTTGACGAGGTTGCGGCGAACAAATACCCTTGTGGCCTGTAACCGGAGGGATACCCGGTCAGCGTCTCAAAATCGCGGAACACCGGGATTGAGTACAGCGACATCCGAATATCGGCGGCTAGAGAAAACTGCGCGCGCACCCCGCCCATGCTCTTACCGGTCGAGCCGGTCCCGGGTTGAGTTTGGCGTTCCAGGATGACGACGTTGCGGCATCCCGCGTTAGTCAGATGCCAGGCGATGCTCGCGCCCACAATGCCGCCTCCGACGATGATGACGTCTGCGGTAGAGGGCATGTTTGAAGTATCCCACTGAAAGTACTCCGCTCAGATCGGTTCAAAGTGCGCGAATCTCGCTCTAAGTTCGTCCACGTTAACGGGATTTCGTAGTGACTAAGATCCGGGACAAGGTTTTAAGTGGATCCTCGGCGCGCTTCAAGGTGTTTAGCCCGTCGAAAAACCATCCTGAACGAAAAGGTATCGATCAGAAAATCGAGGCGGCGAACGGCATGCAACACAGACGCCCGCGCGTTCTTTAAGAGATGGAGCGGGAGACGAGAATCGAACTCGCAACCAACAGCTTGGAAGGCTGTGACTCTACCATTGAGTTACTCCCGCCCAGGGAGGAACTTCCAGTTTACCTAAAGCCCGGTTTCGAGCGGAAGCGCCAGCGGCGGCTCCTTCAAAAACTCCAGCCCCGCCATTTCGTCCAGCGCCTCGCGAAGCGCGCGCTCCGGTGTCTTTTCCACCGTGATCACGAACGGCAGGTTGTGCTTCTCGTCGCTGGGAAGCTGCAGCACGGCTTCTAAACTGATATGCCGCGCCGCTAAGATTCCCGCCAGCGCCGCAATAATCCCCGGCCGGTCTTCCACCGTAAAACGCAAATAGTACGGCCGCGACTGCTCCAGAATCGAGAGCGGTTTGTACTCGCCCAACCGCTCATGCGCAAAGGGCGAAACGCGCTCCGGACTTCCCGACCGGATCTCCCGCGCCACTCGCATCAGATCGCTCACCACCGCAACTCCCGTCGGCCGGGACCCCGCGCCGCGCCCGTAGTAGAAGGTATCGCCGCCATGGTGTCCGTGAACCCAGATCCCGTTATACGCGCCATCCACACTCGCGATGATCGCCGTCCGGGGCACCAGCGCGGGGCGCACCGACAGGATCAGTCCCTCCGGTGTTTGGCGCGCCGACCCCAGCAATCGGATCGTCTGCCCCAACTGGCGCGCGTACGCGAAATCGAGCGGCGTGATACGACGAATGCCCTCGACATAGATATCGGCCGGCGTGATCCGCTCCCCGAACGCCAGCGCCGACAGCAGCGCCAGCTTGTACCGCGCATCAAAGCCGTCGATATCGGCCGCGGGATCGGCCTCCGCATACCCCAGCCGTTGCGCCTCTGCGAGCACCACATCCAGCGCCGTGCCGTGCTTCTCCATCTCGGTCAGGATGTAGTTGCTGGTGCCGTTCAGGATGCCGAACAGTGCCTGCACACGGTCGCCGCTAATGCCCTCGCGCAGCACCGCGTGAATCGGAATCCCTCCCGCCACGCTCGCCTCCATCGCCAGGTTGATTCCCGCCTTGATCGCGCGCGCCCAGATGGAAGCTCCGCACAGCGCCATCAACTCCTTGTTCGCAGTAACGATGGATTTCTTCTGATCGATCGCCGAATCGAGAATCTCCTGCGCCACGCCCGTCCCGCCCACCAGCTCGGCGATGACGTCGATCTCGGGGTCGTCCACCACCTCACGCCAGTTCACCGAGCGCCGCACTCTGCCCAGCGATGGCGGCAGTTTGCGCTTCATCACGGAGCGGCTGCACACCGCGACCACGCGCAGCGGAAACCCGAGCTTCAGACGGATTTGTTCCGCATTCTCCGCCAGAACTTCGAGCGTCCCCGAACCGACGTTCCCCAGCCCGATGATCCCAACGCTGACGGCGCGCATTTTTTGGCTATCATAGCAGCGGAATCCCGTATGTCCCGCCTAAGCCTTGCCTGTCTGTTCACGGCGTGTCTGCTCTTGCGAGCGCAGTCGCCCTTCCCGGAACCGCGGACTCCCGATCTCGGTCCCGATACAACGCCGCTCCCGAACGGCAAGAACCGCACCGAGGCGATCCTTAAATCGGATCAGGAGAGGTCCCTCGCCGATGCCAAAGAGCTGGTCACGATCTCCACCGCTCTTGAGAAGGATCTCGAGGCCCAAGGCGCGCAGGATGTACTCAGCATCGTGGACATTCACCGCACCGAAGATATTGAAAAACTCGCCAAGCGCATCCGTGGCCGCATTAAGCGATAACGGGCATCGCTAGAATGTCACAGATGGCCAGCACCCGTTTCAAATCGCAGTTGATGAGCGCCAGCGAGATCGACCGCACCATGGTCCGGCTCGCCCACGAGATCCTCGAGAAATCGAAAGACATTGGAAACCTGGCCTTCATCGGCATCCGCCGCCGGGGCGTTCCGATGGCGCAGCGCCTGGCGAAGAAAATCGAATCGCTCGAGAAGTGCGCCATACCGGTGGGCATCCTCGATATCAATCTGTATCGCGACGACCTCTCGACGGTCGGGCACAAACCGGTGGTCAGCGGCACCGAGATCCCGTTCTCGGTTCAGGGCAAAGACATCATCCTGATGGACGACGTTCTCTACACGGGCCGCACGATTCGCGCCGCGCTCGATGCGCTGTTTGATCACGGCCGTCCCGCGCGCGTCCAGCTCCTCGTGCTGATTGATCGCGGACACCGTGAGCTTCCGATTCAAGCGCGCTTCGTTGGCCGGGTTGTGCAGACCTCTTCGAGCGAAATCATCGAGGTCAAGTTCCAGGAGATCGACGAAGTCGATAAAGTGCTGCTCGTCGAGCGCGTCACCGAAGAGCAGGCATGAGTGCCGGGCTGCTCGGGATCGAGAGTTTGGACCGCGCTGGGATCAATGCAATCCTGACTCGCGCGAAGCATTTTCAGAAACCCGGCCGCTACGAGACTCTCCGGCATAAGCTCGTGGTCAACCTTTTCTTCGAAGCCTCTACGCGCACGCGCACCAGCTTCGAGATCGCAGCCAAACGTCTTAGCGCCGATACGATTTCCATCACCGCGTCCGGGTCGAGTGTCTCGAAGGGCGAATCGCTGGTCGATACCCTGAACACGCTTGGCGCTATGCGTCCGCAGGCCATCGTGATGCGCCACTCAGCGTCTGGCGCGCCCCACTTTTTGGCGCGGCACCTCAACATCCCGATCATCAATGCGGGCGATGGCACGCACGAGCACCCGACGCAAGCGCTGCTCGACGCACTCACGATTCTGGATCGCCGCGGCACTCTCGAGGGGCTCCGCGTGGCGATCATCGGCGACATTGCTCACAGCCGCGTCGCGCGTTCCAACGTCCATCTGCTGTCACGCTTCGGAGCCGATATCGTTCTCTGCGGCCCCGCGCCGCTGCTGCCGCGCGAGTTGGAGTCGCTCGCGCCGGGCATCTCGCTTACCAACGACATGGCGAGCGCCATTCAGGATGCGGATGTGATCATGATGTTGCGCGTCCAACTCGAACGGCAGCACGAAGTCCCCATGGCTGCGGGCGAGTACTTCCGCTTTTACGGGCTGCGCCTGGAACATCTCGCGCAAGCCAAGCCGGACGCGATCGTCATGCACCCTGGCCCTATTAACCGCGGCCGCGAGCTCTCGTCCGAAGTCGCTGATAGCCAGCGTTCGGTGATCCTGAATCAGGTCGAGAACGGAATCGCAGTCCGGATGGCAGTTCTCGAACAGGTGGTTCAGTGAACTTGCTGATTCGCGGCGGTCGCGTGATTGACCCGGCGTCCGGACGCGATGAGATCGCCGATGTCGCCATCGCAGACGGCCACTTTTCCCGTACAGCGGTGGATGGTTCGTTTGAGTTCGATGCTACGGGTCTGATCGTTGCGCCGGGGTTCATCGACATGCACGTTCATCTGCGCGAACCCGGTTTCGAGCACGCGGAGACGATCGAGACCGGGGCCCGGGCCGCTGCGGCCGGTGGATTCACCACCATCTGTTGCATGCCGAATACGATTCCGGTGAACGACAACGCGACGGTCACGAGCTACATCGTCGAACGCGCCCGCAACCGCGCGATCGTGAATGTGCGGCCCATCGGCGCGATCACCAAAGGCAGTGAGGGAGTCGAGCTATCGACGTACGGCTCAATGAAAGAAGCGGGGATCGTCGCCATCTCGGATGACGGCCGTCCGGTGATGAACGCGCGCGTGATGCGGAGGGCGATGGAGACGGCCCGTTCGCTCGACCTCACCGTGATCAACCACTGCGAAGATCTGCATCTTTCCGCCGGCGGGGACATGCATGAAGGGGTGCATTCCACACGACTCGGCCTGCGCGGGATTCCATCCGCTTCGGAAGATGTGATGGTCGCGCGCGACATTCTCCTAGCCGAAATGACCGGCGCTCGCTATCACGTGGCCCATCTTTCCGCACGCCATTCAGTGGCGATGGTTGCTTTCGCCAAGAGCAAGGGACTGCCGGTCACGGCCGAGACCACGCCTCATCATTTCGTGCTGACCGACGCGGAACTCGACACTTACGACAGTAACTTCAAGATGAAGCCGCCGCTCCGCTCACGCGCGGATGTGGAGGCGATCATCGAAGGTATTACTAGCGGGGCGATCGACGCGATTGCCACCGATCACGCACCGCACGCCGGCAGCGAGAAGATGCAGGAGTTCGAGTCCTGCCCCTTCGGCATCATCGGACTTGAAACGGCCATCGGACTTACTTTCGAGACCTTGGTCAACCCCGGCCACATCTCGCTAACTAAGATGATCGAACTCTTCACCACCGGCCCCGCCAATGTTCTTCGGCTCAACCGCGGCACGCTGGCTGAAGGCGCACCGGGCGATGTTACGGTGATTGATCCGAACCGCGAGTGGACTTATGACGTCAATAAGTCGCAGTCGAAGAGCCGTAACTCGCCGTTTGATGGACGACAGTTCAAAGGTTGCGCGGTAGCTACTATTGTTGGCGGCAAGGTGGTCTATGTTGGCTAAAAATCAAGACCTGAACAGCGCCCGAAAACCTTCTTGCTCGAAATGCCGGTCATTTGTAAGCGCTTCCGTTATCCGTTCACGCCGCATTGTCTGCATGGAGATGCAATCGGTAAGGCTATAGCCTTTGTCGAGACGCTGTCTATAGAGTTCCAGACCGGACATGAACGTTTCTGCCGTATGCGGATCAACAGTGACCAGTTGATTTAGAAGCATCGCTTGCACGTTGACCGATGCTTCATTGCGGAAGTGCGGCCCCCATGCCGCGAAATAATTCAGATACTCGGTTAGAACCGATTCCGATGTGAGAATCTTCCGCTGTCTGAAAGATGAGCTGAAAGCCTGCGCCTTTTCGTAGGCATCATCAGCGTCGTTGGTCAGCGCAATCCAGAACGAGGTATCAGCGAAAACCACCGTCATTCGCCGCGCTTGGGATGTCCGTACAGGTAATGATCATGCTCATCGGCACCATCCCTTGGAAGTTGCGCAAACTCTTCAGGAGGAACGCGTTTTCTGCTCTCGGCGAAAACATCCCAGACTGAACGGGAATCGCGATCAGCTTCTTCCAAGTCCCGCTCGACGATATCCTGAATATATTGCTCGGCTGATAGCCCGAGCGCTTGCGCCTTGGCTTTCAGTGCCGCTTCCTTTCTGTCGGGGAGTTCGAGAATTAAGGTCATGGTTCGGTCCTTTCAGCAACCTTGTCCTTTTTAATGATAAAGTATCCACGCGTTGCTCTCATTCGTTCGAGAGGGAGAGGCTAGACTCGAAAGGGATGACGACTGTTCCGTGACTAAGCGTAAGTTGAGTCCGGAACGGGCATTGCTGTGTCGCTGGTCGATCCACAATCGCAGGTAGTGCGTCAGCTTGAGAGTGGGCCAGACATGGTCACAGTTGGGCAATCAACAGAAGCAATATCGATGATGTGATCCTCGCAACCGATACCAATATGCTGGACAGGGCCCGGATATCCCTCGCTTACAAAAGTGGCGTGTCCAATAAAGTCCAAGAAGCGTGATTTCGAGTAGATGCGGAGCTTTACTCCCGTCGATACGTCGTATTCGTTGTCCTGCGCGTATGACTCGTTTCTGACAGCGTAGGCGACATAGAGTTTCCAGACAATCTCAAAGACGCGACTCGAGTTTGTTGTTTTTACTCGGTGACAGCCGGTTAATTCGGTATTGCCGACTCTAATGGAAACCGCCTCTGGGCTGGCTATTCCCTCTTCGAGTACAAGGCGAAGGCCATTGTAATCCAGTTCTTCGATCTGCTTAAGGAAGAGAAACTCGCAAGAGTCGATGATCGGGCACGGTTCCATTGAGAGGGGCACAGTTTGTCCAACAATCGTATCAATGCCAGCTTTCGCCAGCAGCGAATAGCACGGCATGCTTCGTCAGCTTCTCAGTCAGCCCGCGGTTTCTCCCCTTCAGTAAGTACCCATCGCCGCCCAGTTGCAAGGTTGCTATGCTCGTCGACGCGCCCGCTGGGCCAATGAATCACGACACGATCGGCTCGGAGCGACTTTGCTAATCCGAAGGTAAGTGGTAACTCCGATTGCGAAAGGTAACTCGACCCGGACTTCACCATTCGCGTCATCGTCTGCGACCCGTGATGTACCTCGACCCGCGCACCGATGGCGTCGCGATTCGATTTCGTGCCGATCAGCTTCATGCGCAGGGACCGGTTTCCGTTATCGAGATCGTTCCGATACAGATATGCCGGCCCCGCATTCGTTGTGATGAGGATATCCAGATCGCCATCGTTATCGAAGTCCCCGTAAGCCGCGCCGCGTCCAACCTTCGCATCCGCGAATCCGCCGCCTACTGCGTCCGCAACGTCGGCAAATCTTCCGCCCGCCGACTGCAGGAACAACTGCGGTTGCTGCGCGAATTTTGCGGTGCCCACATTCCGGACTGTATCGTCGATATGCCCGTTGGCAACCAGTAAGTCCGCCAATCCATCTAAGTTGGCATCGAAGAAGAAACATCCGAAGCCCAGCGAGTGCCGGGTAGCGCGTCCTAACTCCGAATGCGGCGAGATATCGCTGAAAGTCCCGCCTGAGCTGCGATAGAGTGCCAGCATCTCATTATCGAAGTTTGTAATCACAACACTCTCATGGCCGGAGTTGTCGTAATCCGCTGTATCGATGCCCATGCCGGCGCGTTGCTTCCCGTCCTCGCTATAAGCTACACCTGCGGAAATGCCGGTCTCCTCGAACTTTCCGTTCCGAAGGTTGCTGTACAACTTATTCGCCTGGGTGTCGTTGGCAACCAGTAAGTCCGGCCAGCCATCGTTGTCGAAGTCGAACATCGCTACACCTAGAGACTTCGAGCTGGTGTCCAATAATCCCGCCCGCGCCGTCACGTCTTCAAAGGTTCCGTCGCCGCGGTTGCGAAACAGCCAGCAAGTCATGCCACGATAAGCTTCCGGCGTGCAGTACGCCTTGTGAGTCCCATCGAGCGTGCAGGCAACATTGGTTTCCGGCGACCACCGGACATAGTTACAAACAAATAGGTCAAGGAACCCGTCGCGATCGTAATCGAACCAAAGCGCTGACGTCGAAAGCGCGAGGTGATGCGCCAGCCCGCTTCGCTTCGTTACATCCACAAAGCCTTTGCCGGTGTTATGCAGCAGACGATTCTGGCCGAACCCGGTCAGGTAGATATCGGGGTAGCCGTCGTTATTGTAATCGCCGATCGCAACCCCCAGTCCGTAGAAGTTGAAGTCAAGACCCATCGCGCGAGTTACATCGGTGAAAGTGCCGTTGCGATTGTTGTGATAAAGCGCGAGCGGCGTATTCCGGTGACCATGCCCCGGCCAGTCCATCCCGTTTGTAATCAGAATGTCCTGCCAGCCGTCGTTGTCGTAGTCGAAGAATGCGCAACCGGGGCCGAGCGTTTCGGGCAAGTACTTAGCCCCGAAGGCGCCGTTATTGTGCCGGTAACGAATGCCCGCACGCTGCGTTACGTCCGTTAGGCGAAAACCGGGATTGACGCCGAACGTCGCCGCGCCGGCGGGCAGCGCGGCTGCGCCAAGCAAAAAATCGCGGCGTCGCATGGAACGGGCGGTCAGGGAGGGGTAACGAGGCCTTTCCGTACCGCGTACATGGCCAGGTCCGTAGCTTTGTGGATATTGATCTTGTCCATCAGATTCGCGCGATGAACCGCCACCGTGTTCACGCTCAAGTCCAGGACGCCCGCGATCTCTTTGTTCGATTTGCCATCGGCAATGAGCGTCAATACTTGCTTTTCGCGAGGCGTCAGGCGATCGAACGTGCTGTCTTCGTTCTGCGACAGCGCGGCGCTCAGAAACTGCTTCCCACTAGCAACTGTTCGAATCGCCTCCGGCAGTTCAACGTCGATCGCATTCTTTAACAGATACCCGTTGGCCCCGGCATCCATCGCGTTGCGCAGATAGTTCTCGTTCGAGTACATGCTCAGGATCAGGATCTTCGTCGTCTGATTCGTCTTGCGTATCTCGCGTGTGGCCTGCGCGCCATCAAGTTCCGGCATCGAAAAATCGGAGACCAGAACATCGGGCGAGAGTAGTGCAACCCGGTCGACGGCTTCACGTCCCGTGCCCGCCTCGCCCACGACCTCCATATCCGGCTCATCCTGTAAAATCAGCCGGAATCCTTTGCGCACCATCGCGTGGTCGTCGGCTAGCAGGACGCGTATCTTTTTTGTCTGGTTTATCTCGGGGTTCGTTTCTTGAGATTGCTCAGGATTCATGCGGTATTGGAACCTCTAGGGAGACGCGCGTCCCACCTTCGGGCGCGTTCTCTAACTTAAGTCTGCCATGCACCAGTTCAGCTCGTTCGCGCATGGCCACCAGACCGAGCCCTCTGCCGCGCTTGGCGTCCTCGGATCGCAAGCCGACGCCGCGGTCTTCCACTTCCAGTCGTAGAACCTCCGGCCAATATTGCACCCGCACCGCCGCGCTCTTCGATCCTGAATGACGCGCTACATTATTCAACGCTTCCTGGAGGATTCGGTATACATGAATCGCCGTTTCATCCTTGATTGCCGGACCGGTGCCGACTTTGCTGTAAGACACGGGTATTCCGGTTTGCTTTTCAAACGTCGGCACATACCACTCGACGGCTTTTTCCAAACCATAATCGTCAATCACGGCCGGGTGCAGCATCTGCGAAAGAGACCGCACCTTGTCGAGCGCGGTCTGTGCCATTCCCTGGACATCTTCGAGATCGGCGTGAAGCGGCGAATCGGCCGGCACGCGCTTTCGTTCGATGCGCGCCAGCATGGCTCCAATCGCCGTGAAGATTTGCCCGAATTCATCATGCAGTTCGCGCGATACCGAGCGCAGCACTTCTTCCTGAACCGAAATGAGTTTGCGCGCCAACACGCTCTTGTGTTCGGATAGCGACGTCATGTGCTCGAACATTCGCCGGTTTGTATAAGCCACCGATAGTGCCGTAACGATAATCGCCGCCAGCGCCGCCAACAGGAACGTGTAAATATCGCGATCCACGCCGGTGTAGATTCGCTCGATCTCGCCGGTTGTCTGCTGGTCCAGCTCGTTGTTCTGAATCAGCATGCGCGAGATTCTCTGGGAGAGGGATTCGCGCTGCGGACGCAGCGTCCCCACGATCAGCTCGCGCGCCTGCTTTTCGTCCCCAGCTTTTGCCAACGCAAATACCTGTTCGGTGGACTTGTCCAAGTTACGCAACGCAATCGCGAGTTGCTCCTGATCCGCGTCCTGTTCGGGGTAAGGTGCGAGCGCTGCTTCTTTGCGAATGGCGTCCGCGAGTTGCATCCGCAAGCGCTTGAACTGAGGCTCGAACCCAATTAACCCGTACTGATCTTCAACGACGTCGTGAAGCGCGAGGCCGAGCGAGTACAAGGAATCCTGAATGCGCATCAGTTGGAGCGTGTCCAGACGGTTGCGCTCGACGGTGTTGGCCTGCAGTTTGCGCAGACTTGCGACTTGGCGACTGGTGAAGAGCGCGTACAAGATCAGCGCCGCCAACGATACGGCGAACCCGATCATCAGCCGCGGCGTTGGACTTGTTCTCAATCTCTTGATTCTATCCGCCGGAAGTCGATTACGATAACTCCATGCCTAATCCAGCGAAAACGCAAGACTTCAGCAATCACGGGCGGCTCGACCCGCCGTTCCATTTCTTTTTAATTCCGGTCTTCACGCTGACTTTCTTGTTCCAGATTGCGCGTACCGTGCGGCACCCTTCGTTCTGGAACGGCTGGCTGATCCTGGTCGCGTTAGCGGCTGTCCTCGCCCTGCTGCTGATGCGCATGTACTCGCTGCGCGTTCAAGACCGCGTGATTCGTCTGGAAGAACGCTTGCGCCTCAGTATGTTGGATCGCGAGGGGCTACTAGGCAGTCGGGCTTCCGATTTGACGGTGGGACAAGTCGTCGCACTGCGTTTCGCATCAGACAGCGAACTTTGCCTATTGGCTCAGCGGGCGCTGAACGAGAATCTGAAACCTAAAGAGATAAAGCAATCAATCAAGAACTGGCGCCCAGATTTTCACCGGGTATAGGCAGCAACTAACCGCCGTTCCATCCGCGCCGATCCCAGACGGCTTGCACTCGCGACCATATATCCGGAGACATCGTGCTCTGCCAAACTCCTCCGAGCAGCTTGGCGAACTTGGGGTCAACCCGAGCCTGTGTCTCAACCCGGTCGATGAACTTCGCACCGTATCGACCTAGTAGTTGCTCCATCGGACCTGCCGACAAGGTCTCTTGTATCCGCCGCGATTGATCTTTCGCGTAACAGCCAGAATCAGCAGCCACAGTTTTTCAGGGGCGTCTTCGATTAGGTCATACTCAAGTTCACATATCCAGTCAAGCTTTGCCCGTTCCGGTGAATTGATCGGTAGCCGGTGACAGTCCAGCCATGTGACCGCGAGCGAGTCTAGATCTTCCGGGCCTAGACCCGCTACGTCAATGCTTGGCCGTTCAGTCACCTCATGCCGAGGTTGATCGCTGCTCGAGTTCGAGCGGACGGCGGTCGCTAATGAGTCCGGAACATCGACCGGAGTTGATGTGACGCCCCCGAGTGTTTCGGCTTGGCGAATGAAAGCAGTCGCATCGTCACTCGTATTGAAGTAGAGATCGCCGGCTTGGCCGAAGCCGCGAATTTGATCGAGTACGCCCATAGCCTCGCACAGGCTCAGTTTCGGCACTCCGGACTCGCGAAGCAACTTGATAAACGGGATCAGCTGAAAGCCGTGCTTCAATCCGGTCAGTACGACGCGCTTCATGGGGTTGACTCGCGTCATTATCGCGTGCCGCCGAATGGAAGGCACCCAATCCTTCAGGTGATCAGTGTTAAGGGAGCACGTTCCCTTATATGCAATCGCGCGACTTCGCCATGCCGACGGAAAGCTTTAGCCCAGCAAGCCGCCGTGTCCCAGTCCTGCCACTTCCCACGAAGATACCCGGTAACGGGCAAGCAGCGGCGGAAGCAGTAAGTCGACGACGTTCGGTTTTGCCGAGCGGAAGCAGCCAGGGGCAGATAGGATTGGCGTCTCGTTGAAGTAACTCAGCAGCATCAGGTTGCCCGGTTCGACGGGCGCGAGAAAGCGCTCCATGTGACCTCCGACCTGAGTCAGCGCGCGGCCGATCACGTCTTCCGGTCCGGCAGGCGCCGTGGTTGATGCGATGAGAATGGCCGAGGGTTTCGAGCGGGTTAATTGGTTCAGCGCACGGGCGACCGATGCCTCTTCCTCCACGCAGCTCACCGCGAAAGACGGCACGTAACCGAAGCGTTCCAGCCGCTGCCGCATGATGTTCTCAAACAGCGTGCGAGCCCGGTCTCCATTCTGCGGGTCAGAATAAAGCACCCCGACGGTAGGCCGCGTCACGGGACGCGCCTGCATGATGGGACCCCGTTCACGAAGCATATTTACCAAGCCGTCAACGTCCGACTTGGCGACGGCGAATGGCGCGCTCTTGATGGTTGCGATCCGCTGCCCCGGCGATGCGAAGCTGAAATTCAAGGTGGTTGCGATCACCATGCCCGACGTGCAGTTGACTTGCTTCAATAAGTCGTCGTCTACGAGCACGCAGCAACTTTGGGTGGCATGCAGATTGGCACGTCCACCGGCGGCGAGTTTGATTTCGTACGCGCCGCACCCGATCTCCGCGGCAACCGCGCATACGGCCGCATCTTCGGACACCTCGCCTTCCTCCAGCTCGGTGACCCAAATGCGATCCATTCCCTCGGACTCGAGCACATGGACATCTTCGTCGCTGATGATGTGCCCTTTGGACAGAAGCTTCTTGCCGCCTGCTCGGAATACCGTGCAGCAGAGAATTCGTCCGATCGATGTCTTTACGTCAACCGTCTGTGCTTTCATATGCCCCTCAAAGTCTTTCTCTTGCAGGCGACGCGGGCCTTTCCATCGAAGAAGCTCGCGTTTGGAACTACGAGTAGCGTTCGCTCAAACTTTCTCTCAAGAAAATTTTGGGACCTATTTGCGTCGAAAGTCGCCCCATTGCAACGAATATATACCTAAAATCTAAAGAAATATAGAAAAAAATACGAAACATAATTATTTTTAAGCAACTATTTCGAAGTCCTGTTGATTTACAAATGGAGTCGCTCGGGGTTAAACCCGGACGGCGAAACCCATTTACCGTGTCGATTTCGCGCGCACCAATTTGGTTCCCGCAACCGATCCGGCGAGGATTTTCGTTAGCACGCCTTGCGCCCCCGCGGCAATCGTCACACACTCCACCGCGCTGTTCAACGCCGCGGCAGCTGCGTTCAATTTGGCCTGCATGCCGCCCGTCGCGATGCCGGTTGCGATCAGTTCCTCGACCGCCGGGATATCCAACTGCTCGGCCCAATTTCCAGCCGCGTCTCTCACTCCGGGAACATCGGTCAGAAAGACGAGTTGATCTGCCTGCACTGCCGCTGCGCACGCAGATGCCATCTGGTCCGCATTCACGTTATAAAGCGCGCCATTATCGTCCCCAGCTATGCACGCAATTACCGGAATATGGCCGTTATCACTCAGCAGATGGAGCAGTTCCGGGTCGACTTTGATGATTCGTCCCACTGCGCCGAGTTCGCGCGAAAGCTGGGTTGCCGTTGTGATACGCGCATCGACACCGGTTAAACCCACGGCGGAGCCGCCCTGCGCGCGTATTGCAGCAACGATTTCCGTGTTGACACTTCCACCTAATACTTCGGCGACCGTTTGGATCGCCTCCTCGCCGGTCACCCGCAGACCTCCGGAGAACCGGCTTTCGATCCCGCGGCGCTCAAGCGCTTGCGTCAATTGTCTGCCACCGCCGTGCACCACGAACAGACGAATACCGGCCGCTTGTGCCGCGACAATTTGTCCCGCTAAATCCCGGAGCAATCCGGCGTCTTCAGCCAGCGTGCCGCCGAGCTTGATGAGCGCTCTCAAGCCAGCGCCTTCAAAGGAGACTTTCCGTTTCCGGCAGCCCGAGCATAAGGTTCATGTTCTGGACGGCCTGCCCCGCCGCGCCTTTGACCAGATTGTCGATCGCCGCCACTACCAGACCACGTCCGGTAATTTCGTCCAATTCAAAGCCGATATCGCAGAAATTCGTGCGCGCAACCTGTCGTAAATCAGGGAACGATCCGGCGGCATGTAGCCGGATAAAAGGCTCAGCGCGATAGCTTGTAAGATATGCGGCGGCAATTTCGGCCGCTTTCACTCCTTGCGCGGCGCGGAAGTAAATCGTTTCCAGGATGCCCCGGTCGAGCGGCAGCAGCTGCGCGGTAAAGCTAAACTCGCTTTCTTCGAGGCTGCTGTTCATCAGGACCTCCGGGACGTGCCGGTGATTGCGGCCGCCATAGACGGAGAAGTTTTCGATTACCTCGCAGAAGCTGGTCTTGAGCGATGCTTTCCTTCCTGCACCACTGACGCCACTCTTCGCATCGCAGATGATTCCGGCTGTGCGGTCAACCAATCCGTTTGCGATTAACGGACGGATTGCCAGGTTCGCCGCCGTCGGATAACAGCCCGGATTGGCAATGAAGCGCGCGCTCGCAATGCGCTCGCGGTAGAACTCCGGCAGCCCGTATACCGCCTGCGCCAGCAATGCGGCGTGCGGATGCTCAGCTTTGTACCAGCGGGCGTAGCGCTCGACGGTCGCGAGCCGGAACGCACCGCTCAAATCGATCACTCGCGCGCCGGCGTCCAGCATCCGCGGCGCGAGCTCCAGCGAAACCTCGGGTGGCGTGGCGAGAAACACCAGATCCAGATGCTCGCGGCGCACCACGTCGCCAGTCAGTTCAGCGCGCTCAACACGCGAGGGGCTTGTGTAAAGCGGGCCTTCGGGGACTGCCTCGCGGTGATCCAGGAGGACCGGTTGCGTGGAAGGGTGCCGGGTCAGCAGGCGCACCAACTCCGCGCCGCTATACCCGCGGTGACCGGCTACGCCGACGCGGAATGACATCTAACTAAATATTAGATGCGTTCCTGGGCCGACCGGTGCGCCAGCTCCCCGATTAGGGGCAGCGAATAGGCTTCTCCATGGCTGGTCTTGATCATCATGAACACCCAGACGCCGATCAGGAACAGTTCGAGCAGTTGATCGAGCCGGAACACGCTGTGCGGGATTGAAGCGAAGATCGGTTGAACCGTCCACTCTACAAGGAGGTAGGCGGCGAAAATGTAAAGCCCCTGGAACGCATGGAAGCGTAGCGCCCGATCGTTCTTAAAGCGCCGGGAGCCCAGCGCGATCACACATGCGGCACAGCCCGGCCAGCGGGATGTAGCAAAAAATGGCCAGCTTGCGCGGCGAGACCCCTACCAGCGGGTCGGCGCAGGCGCGCCCGTAAGAAGGTGCGCGCGGACCCCCGAGTACCGGCTGTCGCGATCCGCACTGCGAGCAGAATAAATCCGCGTCCGCGACCTGCTTCCCGCATTGGCTGCAATAGACCATTCCTACTGCTCACTACGATAACCCGGGTTTCTTAGTTCCGTAAAAGTCGCATCGGCCTCAGTCGCGCGATTGGGTTCTCGACCTCTTTTCGCGACCACGATGGGTTGGTAGAATCTGGTCTCTTGCGGAAATAGCCACTGAACGTCAATGAAGCCGGCCCGTTGAAGAGCGCTGGTCAGTTCCTCCCTAAGCAGAGCGCGATATTGTGAGGCACCGTGATGCGTAGTCCAGCCGTTGCCGGGCGTTTCGCGAGTGATGTAGAGATGAAACGTGTATCGGCGCTCGTCGTCCCACTCCCACAGCTGAAGGACAATGCGGCGCTGTCCGTCGTCGCGGAAAAACGCTGGTCCTTGGATGCTGGGCCGCTCAACAATGAGTCGGTCATAGTCTCGTATGCTGGCCAGAAACACACCGCCGTTCTTCAGTTTTGCGTAAGCCTGCGACGCGACGGTGCCAGCGTCGTCGATCGAGGAGAGATGCGGCAAGGCGTTATCCATGCAGATCACCGCATCGAAATCGGTTTCCGGGACGCAATCCAACTCCCGCATATCGGCGACGTGGAAGACTGCGTTCACGCCTCTGGCCGCGGCTTCGGAACGGGCTCGCACAATGGCGTTTGCGCTGATGTCCGAGCCCACGATTCCGAATCCGAGTTTCGCTAAGCCGAGCGACTGCGTGCCAATTCCACAGGCGCAATCGAGTACGGTGAGGCCGGCAGCCGGCCCGCAAGTCCGTTCCAGAATCGGAGCAAGGACGGCGGACTGCCGCGTCATCGAATCCTCCCAGTTCTCGAACATCAGGTGATAGTCCGCGGCAAGATCGTCGTAAAAATCGCGAATTGCTTCCTGCGGGATCGGACCATCAGCCGGCTTCACGCGCGAACGCTCCACAACCGCACGTCATCATTGATAACATTTCGAAGGTGGAAATGATCCGAACCGCTGTAGCCCTACTCGCCGCCGCTCTCTCCTGCCAAGCCGCTGAAAAGACTCTCGACATCTACTTCATGGACGCCGAAGGTGGCCAGGCAACTCTCTTCGTCACACCTGCCGGGCAATCCATCCTCGTTGACACCGGATGGCCCGGCGCACGCGACGCGGACCGTATCGTCGCCGCGGCGCACCAAGCCGGAATTACGAAACTGGACTACGTGCTCATCACGCACTTCCACATCGACCACGTCGGCGGGGTTCCAGAACTCGTGAAGCGCCTTCATGTCGATACTTTCATCGATCACGGCACCAGTGTGGAGCACGACAAAGCGGGCGATGGGCTCTACAAGGCTTACGTCGATGCGCGCGCACAAACTCGCCACATCGAGATCAAGCCCGGCGATCGCGTCGCCCTCAAAGGCATCGACTGGCAAATCGTCAGCGCGGCCGGTGACCTGATTACCGAACCGCTCGCCGGCGCAGGCCAGAAGAATACGCTGTGCGGTACCGATGCGCGTCGCGAGGTCGATACGACGGAGAACGCGCGCTCCGTCGGTAGTCTGATTACGTTCGGCAAGTTCCGCGTGGTCGATCTCGGCGATCTCACGTGGAACAAGGAGCAGGATCTGGTATGTCCGGTGAACCGTCTCGGCACGGCGGATGTTTACATCGTGAGCCATCACGGAATGAATATGTCCGGATCGGCCACCTTCGTTCATGCGCTTCAGGCGCGCGTCGCGATTATGGACAACGGCGCGCGGAAGGGTGGAACCCCCGAGGCTTATCAGGCGATCAAGAGCTCTCCGGGAATAACGGATATCTGGCAACTGCACCGCGCGGTTGCGGGCGGCGATGCCAATAACACAACAGAACAACTTACGGCGAATGTCGCGGAAACACCCGACCAGGGATTTGGCATCAAGCTGAGTGCGCAACGCGACGGATCGTTTACCGTAACTAACCTAAGGACGGGGTTTTCGAAAAGTTACCCCGCCCGGTAGCGCGCGTCAACAGAGCGTTGTATTATTGAGCGGCGGTAATCTCAAACGCGAGAACGTTCAGATTGTCGCCGCTGATACCAGCGAGACCGAATACTCCGGAACCACTGATCAGCGTGCCTGAGTCTGGTTCCTGTCCCAGTTCGCCTCCTAGAAAGTTATGGAGCACTTTTTCGGTCCAAGGGTCGCCTTGCGCAGCTGGTGGAGTTAGCTCAAACACCGTACCCCATTGCGCTGTTCCGCCACCGAAGGTGGTTCCGTAAACGACGCCATTCTTGCCTAGGGACAGAGCACCCTCGGGAAATTCCCCCTCAAGGCCGCTGAAGGAGAAGATCGACTTCTCGGTCCAGGGAGCACCCTTCACAGCCGGCGGCGATAAGGAGATGATGTCTCCGTACTGAGAAGCATTTTGTTCCGGAAGCAGGATTTCTCCCGACGGAAGTAGAAGCGCGGGCGCGTCAGAATATAGCCCGGCGCCTGCTAAGTCAAAGAGCGTGGTAGCCGTCGTGGTCTGGCCATCGGCCGATACCTGCAGGGCAATTACGGTATTGGCGATCGTTGAGATGACGATGCCTTTCGGCGTGACGGTTAACCCGCCTTGATCTTCGGAGGCGCTGGAGAAGTTATAGATACGGTTTCCGGTCCATGCGCCGCCGGGGGTAGTGGGCGCGGTGAGGCGGTAGATCGCGAGAGGATCCGGGGCGTTCGGATTACTCTCGACGGTGCCGTACAGATTGCCCGCTTGATCGATTACTAAATGACCCGTAGCGAGATAGGGCGGTTCGAACGTGAAGATCGTCTTCTCGGTCCAGGATCCGCCCGGAAGCGCGGGCGGAGTTAGTTGGAAAGCGGTTCCTAACGTTGTTCCGTACAGACTTCCGTCGGCGCCGATCGCTAACCCAGCGTTCGGATTCGAGCTGGTGTTGTAAATTACCGTAGTCTTCCAGGTGGTGCTGCCTTGCGCCTTACTCAGGGAGATGACGGATCCATTTCCCGTGGTGCCGTTTTCGGTAGTTGCGTAAAGGGCGCCTCCTGCTCTGGCGGCAACGAGAGGTGGTTGCGCTGCATTGTCAGGGGCCGGAGAACGATAGATAACCGAGTAAGAGAGCTGCGCTGAAGATACACCTAGGGTGAAGCCGGTAAGTAGTAATGAGCTTAAGATATTACGGACCATTGTCCGGTTTAGATTCATAACCAAGTGTAGGCAGACAATTCTGCGGGGCAAGTAATGGGGTTGTGAAGGAGTTGTAAAGAAACCCAAGACAACCGTATTAGCTGGCTAACGGTATGCGTTAGAAGACGCGGTAAGCCGACCGTTATAGAATCTTTTTGGCGTGATTTTCCGCCAACAGCGAAGGAGTTTCATGAAATTCAACGTATTTGAAACGGCTTGTGCGCTATGCCTGGCGCTCTCGCCAGCGATGCTCAACGCACAAAAACCCGTCTATAACGGCGCCAAACTGGGCGCTTATTTTGAAGAGTGGAGCATTTACGGCGCGAATTACAATATTGCCGACGTCCAAAGCAGCGGCGCGGCGGCGCGGCTCACGGATATCTATTACGCTTTCGCCGACGTGACGGCAACCCCGACACCGGCGTGCGTAATTGCGGACGCGTGGGCAGACTACCAGGATCCGTATCTTCCCCCGACTGGCGGAATCCTCAGTCCCGGTCCTCTGTATGGAAACTTTGAGGAGCTAATCAAGCTAAAGCAATTGAATCCGGGTCTCAAGGTTTTAATTTCGATTGGCGGGGCTTCGTCCGCGAATTCCACCGCGTTCTCAACAGCGGCTGCTACGGCGGCCGGACGCCAGGCGCTAGCGGCGTCCTGCATCAATATGTTTGTAACAGGCAATATAGCTCCTGGTATCTCGGCCGCGGGTCTATTCAACGGGATAGACCTCGATTGGGAATTTCCCGCTTCAACCGATAAGGCCAACTATACTGCACTGGTAGCCGAGTTCCGCACGCAGTTGAACGCTCTTGAAGCGGCCAACGGCGCACGCTACTTACTTACTGCGGTAGGGCCGGCGGGGTCGCAGAACTACTCAAATCAGAACCTCGCCGCCCTGGGCGAATACATCGACTATTTCAATATCGAAGGTTATGACTACCACGGGAACTGGGAAAACTTCCACAAATAACGCGGCTCCTTTGCTAGGTTCGCTGCAGGACCCGAGTTACTCGGAAGGCTTCTGGGTGAATGCGACGATCAATGCCTACCTGAATGCCGGAGTACCCGCCAAAAAGATGCTTTTGGGGGTGCCGTTCTATGGGTACGGGTGGACGGGAGTTCCGAGCACGAACAATGGACTGTATCAGCCGTCAACCGGTCTGGCGCCTTCGCCTCCGGGCGATAGTCTAGAGACCGCGGGAGAAGCCACCTATCGCTCGCTTTCGGCGCTGACCGGATTTACCCAATACTGGCAACCTTCGACGAAAGCGCAATGGTTGTACACGGACACCACCGGAACGTTCTGGACCTTCGACAACCCGCAGGAACTCGAGATCAAGATGGGTTTCGTGAAGGAACTAAGGTTGGGCGGCGCGTTCGGATGGGCGCTGAAAGACGACGACGCGAACGCCACACTGGTGAAGACGATGTCAGGTACTCTGGCGAGCGGGAACTAAGCCAACTGAGACGCGAAGACCGGCCAGGGCCTAACTCATCAAACGAGAGCTAGTAGCCGGTCTAGCGTTCAGCGCTGGGTTCAGGGAATTTGGCGCAGGGCCAACACGATAGTGCCAAGCACAAGTGTTTCCTGGAGAGCATCTCGACCTTTGAGGTCATCATGCTCGCGATGCGCACGTCAGGGTAGACTGCGTCTACCAGTTCAATGAAATCGCCGTAGGATACGCCGGGTTCCGCACTGACGAACACGACCCCATCTGCGCGGGTTCGAAGCCTGTTCCGAACGTGCGAAACGCAGTCTGAGATCGACACCGTCCTGCCGCCGTCAAGACTCGCCATGTGATTCCCGGTTGCCCGCACTTCTATATAGCGCCCATCACCGCACCACTCGGGGGAAGTCGCAATGTCGAGACGAAATCCTACGGGCGCCTTGGTTGTGCAGGCTAACTGGCTGCATCCAATGCCTACCGCAATGATGAAACCTGCCGCGCTCCGCATCGACTTACGCCGGAACAATCTCCTCACCACCAGCCGGGGATGCTTCGGCACTTAGTGCTTCCAGAGTCGGCAACTGCTCTTCCGGCGCGGTCGCTTCCGCCATCACGGGCATGCGCTCCTGAAGCAGCAACTCCGTCGCCAGCACAGCCGGGTGCGAATGGAATAGCTTCTGGATCGCGTTCTCGCACAGTACATTGGTCAGCGCCAGCAAGCTCATACCCTGGTGATGCGCCATGAACGCGCGGATCACTTCCGCATGTCGATGCCCGCGCGATCGGCGGCGGAAATCGATCGCTTCATAGAAGCCGAATGCCCCGCGCCATCCGCGCGCTTCCATGTACTTCAGGTTCTCCACTGCCGCGCGCGCATCGATCTGCAGCGCTAGCACGGATGCATAAGGTGCGACTACTAAGTCCTCTGGCGAGATCCGATCGAGTCCGCACGACGGCACACCAAACGCGCGGTACTGATAGTTCAACACGCCGTCGCGATCCGAGTGCGCGGACTCCGAAATGCCCCACGGGATGCGCCGCTCGCGCGCGTACATGCGCTGAATGCGCACGACGGACTGCATGCTTTCGCCCAGCAGTGTGCCTGCCCAGGTCTGCATGAACAGCAGCGGCATCAGGTACTCGAACATGGTCCCGCTCCACGAGATCAGCGTGCGGTGGCCACGGTAATAAGTCAGCTTCCGGCCCAGATGGAACCACGCCTGACCGGGAGCTTGTCCACGCGCAATAGCGAGGAAAATTCCAATGCGGGCCTCGGACGCCAGCAGGTCATAGGAGGACGGCGCGAGTTCCCCCGTATCCGCGTTCCATCCGATGCGAAACAGATTGCGGCGCGTGTCGAACAGGAATCGAAAATCCATTTCCGCGCTGGTGTGCTCCGCCCAGTCGGCGATGGATTCCAGTTCGTTCGTTAGTGCGCGCACCCGCTTCGACGGCTCGGCTAAAGCGGTGCGCAACACAGCTAGCATTTGCAACGTTGCCGCATGAAGGCCCGGCTCCGTCTCGGTGAGCCGGTGAATTTCGGCTTCGATCGAGTGATACGTATCCGGCAGTTCGGCGAGCTTCGGGACGGCGCGAACCCGGTGCATCAAATTAGCGAGCAGTGGGTTGCTTAGACTCATCCGCAGCTCAGTTTCGAAAGGCTCTCCGAGCCACGGCGCGAGCTGGACCAGATCGGAGAGCATCCGATCGGCGCGTTTCCGGAAAGCCTCGATCGCATGGCGAATTTCGGCGGCTGTATCCGGCGCGCGCCAGGCGACTCGGGTTGCGGCAGGTTGCGCCTCGCGTTGGAGATCCGCTGCCAGGTTTTGAACTTCCGCCAAAACTCCTTCGAAGAAGAAGAGATCGTCCGGATCCGCTTCGAGTTGCCGATGTAGTCCATCGAGGAGCCGCGCAATCGAGGTGGTGCGCGCTGAGACCGGGATTGCTTCGCGAATGCGCCGCAGGTGGTCGCGCAACGCGTCGATCGCCCGCGGCCCGATGAGCGGCTGGTCTGCGATCGCCAGGCAAGCCTGCCGCACCACGACCAGTGAGGCGGCCAAGTTCCCGCTATCCACGGTCGAAACAAAGCGCTCGCCGAGCGGTTTCAGATCATGCGTGTTGTACCAGTTGAAGAAGTGCCCGCGTTCCCGCTGCAGCGACGAAACGACGGACTGCATTCGCGCCACCCGGTCAGCGAACTCCTGCTGGGTAATGTATCCAAGTTCATGCGCGGCCACATAGGCGTTCAACTGCAATCCAAGATTCGTGGGAGACGTGCGTTGCGCGCGCGCCGGCGGGTCGAGTTGGATGTTATCGGGCACGAGCCAGTTTTCGTCCGCGCGTTCCCCTTCATCGAAGTAGCGCCACGTAGCCAGCGCCAACTCGCGAAGGAAATCGCGATCGCCCACCGGCGCATTCCGCCGCGCTCCGCCGTTCAGCCACGCCAAGGCGAGCGGCGAAGCCATCCAGGCGAGTAACAGGGCAAACGCCGGGGCATGCGCGGCGTTGCCGGAGAACACCGCCACACACCAAAGGACAAAAGCGCCCACAACGCCGATCGCCAGACACCGCTCGGGCAGGTTCCAGCTCTTGATAATCGCCGGCCACTGGCGCGGATCGAGTAATGCGCTGCGGTCGAATCCGCCGCCCTTTGCGAGTTCCACCTGCGCCATGCTTTCCCACTGCAACAGGTTTTGATGCGAAACGACGCGACGGTAAATCGTGCGTGCAATTGCGTCGATCATGAGCAGCGCTTGCGCAGGTAGGAACACCAGCACCAAAGCGGAGTCGAGATGGGAGCGCAGGAAATCGGAGAACCTGGTCCAGATCCACGGACGGAAGAAACGCAGCGGCGGCAATCGGAGGAACGAGATCACAACCTCCGCATAAGCCGGCAGCAACAAAATGCCGACGACCGTCAGCGTCACGATCTGCGATTCCGGGCCGAGCAGAAACCAAGCCGCCAACAGCGCGCTCAGGTAACAGATCTCAACCAGACTCCGCCGCAGATTATCGAAGATCTTCCAGCGCGAGACCAGAGGCAGTGGGCTCTTCGTCCAACGCCAGGCAGAGTCCGGAACGCGCGGCAGCAGCCACATCGCGATCTGCCAGTCGCCGCGCACCCAGCGATGTTTCCGCTTTGAAAACGTCTGATAGCGCGAGGGGTAATCGTCAATCAGTTCGAGGTCGGTGGTCAGTCCGGCGCGGACATGCTCGCCTTCAATTAAGTCGTGGCTCAGCAGCGTGTTGTCCGGGAAACCGGCCTTTCGTCGCTTGATCGAACGCCCGCACATCATAGATGCCCTTGCCGGTGAAGGTGGCGCGCCCGAACAGATCCTGATAGACATCCGACACGGCCGTCGTATACGGATCGAACCCGGTTTCGCCGCTGTAGATTGCCGCCAGCCGCGATTTGCCGGCAGATTCCATGCTGATCCCGATCCGCGGCTGCATCAGAGCATAGCCGGACGTAACGATCCCCGTCCGCTCGTCGAATGCCGGCTGATTTAGCGGATGCGCCATGCTCCCGATCAGCTTCCATGCTGTGTCGCGCGGCAGCTGCGTGTCGCTGTCGAGGGTCAGGACGTAGCGGGTCGTAGGCAACTCGGCGACATCTCCCACGGTGAGAGCGAACTGCGCGCCTTCGCCTATTAGGAAATGATTCAGCATGTCGAGCTTGCCGCGCTTGCGTTCCGCGCCCATCCAGCGGCGCTCCGCTTCGTTCCATTCGCGATCGCGGTGGAACAGGAAGAACGGATTGTGTCCGTCGGCACCGTGGCGCCGGTTCAACTCGCGAATGCCTGCGACGCAATCGTCGATGATCTCCCGTTCCTCCGCGGTCGTCGCTGGTAATTCCGAATCCGGCAAATCGGTGAGCAGACCGAAATAGATGTTCCGGTCGCGGTTTGCCAGATAGTAGATCTCCAGATTTCCAATCAACCGTTCGATGCTGCTGCGCGACAGCAGCAGGGTGGGCACGACGACCAGGGTGCGGTAATCGTCTGGAACACCGCCGCGGAAATCCATGCGGACCTGCACGCGCGGCTTCAGGAAATGGCTGACCAGCAGGTTCACAACGGCTAGCGCCGATTGCGATGCCGGGATCGCGAGTAGCGACAGGAACCACCATGGCAACGGTCCCGCTACTCCGTCTACGGCCCATAGAACTGTAGCGGTTGCCAAAGCCGCGCCGCCCAGATACACGAGAGAGGGAACCGCCAACACGGCATCACGGATTGCCGTGCTGAAGCCGCGGCCGATGCCTACCTTCTTGCGCAACTCATTCAGATTCGCACCAAAAAGGTAGAAGCCGACGTGCCGGCCAGCCGCACGCGCCAGCTCGATTGCGGCCGCTGCGATTTCGGTTTCGCTGGATGAACTATGCCGCGCGAACTCTTCGATCGCTCGACGATAACGATCGCGCGTCTCAAAATCCATCTGCGCATAGGCATTCGCGGGGTCGTCTCGCAGCGTGCGATCGAGGTGCGAAAGCGATTCGATAAGTCCCGGCCAAGTCACGTCATCCAGATCGCGTAGGCCGCCGATCACCGACTTGACCACCGATTCCGCGTCGCCCGACTCCAGCCGGCGTTCCGCCACTACAGCCGCGAGCCGCTGCAGCAAGACCGACTTGAGCATCGGGCGAATCGCCCACAGTTCGGCAACTGTTAGAACCGTATGTTGCTGCCAGTCTTCGAAGAACCGGCGGAGCGTTTCCTCATCTAGTTTCTCGGGGCCTTCGGCAATCAACTGCGCGGCGGCACGTTCGATCCGCGGTTCCCCGCCCTTCACCTCGCGCGGTAGGCGCCGGAAGTAACTGCGCGGCATCGACTCGCGCGCTTCTCGCACCTGCATGCGCAAGAACCAGTAGTTCTCCAGCAGCCACGCGGCGCCGGTCGAAGTTGCGCGTCCGCTGCGCGCATCCGCGATGATCGCTTCGCATGCGGTCTTCAGCTGGCGTTCAAAGGACCGCGTCATGCTCGAACCGCTCCGCGTAAACGGCATCGAAAATTGCTGTGGTGATTGTTGGCCGACCATTGTTTTACTCTCTATCGGTAGCTCGAGGCCTGGAGCTCAAACATATCAGCGTAACGTCCGCCGCTGTCCAGCAACTGCTGATGGGTACCTTGCTCACGAATCATTCCGTTCTCCAAGACGACGATCCGATCGCACATCCGCACGGTCGAAAACCGATGCGAAATCAGCAGCGCCATTTTGCCCTGCGTAAGTTCGGCGAACCTCAGGAAGATTTCGTATTCCGATGGAGCATCCAGCGCCGCCGTCGGCTCATCCAGGATCAGCAGCTGTGCATCGCGCGCGTAAGCCCGGGCTAGCGCGAACTTCTGCCATTCGCCGCCGGACAGATCCACTCCGGCCTCGAATCGGCGCCCGAGCATCTGGTCCATCCCCTTCGGCAGCTTGGCGAGAATCTCGGACGCACGGCTCTTTTCCGCGGCTTCGGTCATCCGTCCCTCATCGTCGAGGTGCTCGATGCGGCCCACACCTATATTCTCCCGCGCCGTCATATCGTATCTGACGAAGTCCTGGAAAATGACGCCGATCTCGTGCTGCAAGCTCTCGATGTCGTAGTCCCGCAAATCGATTCCGTCCAGAAAAACCGTGCCACTCGTGGGATCGTAAAGCCTCGAAATCAGCTTCACTAGCGTGGTTTTTCCCTGGCCGTTTTCGCCAACCAACGCGATCCGTTCGCCGGGGTGGATGCGCAGATCAAGCTGATTCAAAACCAGCCGCTCGCTCCCTGGATATTGGAAGCTGACTTTCCGGAATTCGAAACCTTCCTGGATGTGGCGAGGCGCGGGCAGAGCGACTTCGCGGGTTTTGATTTTCGGTTTGACCGCGAAAAACTCCAGCAGGTCCGTCAAGAACAATGCTTGGTCGGCGATGCCGGTGAACGTGGAAAAGATCAGTTGGATCTGGCTGCTGGTGCCTTGCAACGCGCCGGCGAGAAACGTCAGATCTCCGACGCTGAGGCGTCCTTCGAGTGTCCGGATCACCAGCCATGCGTACGATCCGTAGTAACCGATCGAACTTACGAAGCCGAGCGCCGATCCGGCGATGACGCGCCGCTTCAACAACGCGCGATTGCGCGTCAGCACCTGATTGGTGATCCCGGCGAACCGCTCGCGCAGGTAATCGCCCAGGCCGAAAACCTTCAGCTCCTTCGCGCCTTCCCTCTTCGTTGCGAGATCGCGCAGGTAGTCGAGTTGGCGGCGCAGCGGCGTCAAACTGAACGCCAGCGAGTAACCCAAAAACGCGAAATGGCTTTCGCCAATAAACGCGGGAACCACGCAGACGAACAAAATGACAAATAGAATGGGCGAGTAAAACACGACACCCGCGGAAAGCGAAATCAAGGTGATGAATTGTTGTGCCAGACGGCCGAGCGCATTCAACATGCTGATACGGTCCGTCGCTTGCACTCTCGCCCGTTCGAGTTTGTCGTAGAAGACGGGGTCTTCGAACGATTGCAGATCGAGTGTCGCAGCGTGGCGCATGATCCGCTCGCTGACTTCCCGCGAGAACTCGTCAGCTAGCCGGGCATCCGTGTAGTCGATCACCCGGTTGAGGATGTTCCCCACGGCTGCGACCGCGAACTCGCCAGCCAGCAGCCACCAGATCGCAGTTGGGATCGGACCGCCGTGGTGAGCCGCTGCCGCCACGACGATGTTGATGATCAGGCGGCCGATCGCTAGCGCCGCCAAAGGTAGGAGCGCGACGAGGAAGCGTAACGCGAGGCCGGTTGCGCACACCACGGGCGCTGCCTTCCACACGATTCCGAGAACCGGCGGAAGATTCTTCAACGCCTTTACCCGGTCACGCCAGGCCTTTACCTGGCTATTCACAGCGTTCGCCATGCCGACGGTCTTCTTAGATTGCCCTACTCGGGTACGGCGAATACAGCGGTCGGCCTGCCAGCCGAAACTGTAACTGCGAGTTTCCGCACAAACGCGGGCGCGTTACGGCACGAATATGAAATCCGACACGGCCGCCGGAAGCGGAACGAATCCGGCAATCTGATAGGTCGAGAGGTTCTCCACCTGTAGTCCCTGCTGAGTGATGATCCAAGCCTCCGATCCATCCGGCGTGATGGCGATCATTGTAGGATCGGGGGCCGTCGGGAACGTTCTCGTCTGCTGCTGGGTTGTAAGGTCGACTACATCGCCAACAGCGTTCTGGCTATCGGTGATCAATGCCTGGCTACCATCCGCTGCAATCGTCAGATCGCCAAGGTCACCATTCGCTGGTGCTACGTGGATCGTTGCGGTTATCTTGTTGGTCGTGGTGCTTACCAGGTGCACCAAGCCGTAGTTCGCTGTTGTTACTAGCGTCGATCCGTCGGGCGTGATCCCGATGGCTCCCATACCGGCAGGAAAACCAATCTCCCCAGTAACTTTAAAGGTCGAGGTATCGATCACGCCGACGTAGCCCGGGGCAAGAAAATCACCGCCAGACGGTTGCCGCTTCACTCCGGAAATCAGGCCAACAGAGGCGTATAGAGTGCTGCCATCGGGAGACAACACGATAGACTGCAAGAACTGCAAACCTCCAAACGGAATAATGGCGAGTTCCTTCAACGAAGGTGCATCCAGAATTACCACGCTATTGTCTTTCCCGATGTAAAGCTTGGAACCATCCGGGCTGAAGACAAGCTGCCCATAATATCCGGGGATGTTCACTTTAGATTTGAAGTTAGCCGGGTTTAACACTGAGATGATCGGCGTCGTGTTGGCGAGATCGGAAACCCACAGCCCGCTACCGCCCGGTTTTAAAGCAAGGGAATTAAGGGCAGTTCCGCCGTAGCTTAGTTGAGTCAGCGTTCTTGTGGCGACATCAACCGCGGCAACACCACTGTCTCCCTTCTCAAGCACGTACAGAGCGGTTTTTGAGAGCGCCACCCCTGCGAGTTGCCCCGGTTCGTCTAGGGTCTGAATTGTTTGTTGCGAAACCGTATTGAACGAGGAGACCGTTCCACGGCCGTCCGCACAGTAGAGAGTTTTACCGTCAGGCGAAACGGCTACTGCGAACGGCCCCGTACTCACGGGCGCATCAAACACGGTTTCCCCGGTGTTGATATTGAACGCCAGTATCGATGGGCCGATAAACGAAACGTACGCGGTGGAGCTATCCGGGGACGCAGCCAAAACGACCGGCTGCTGGTCTTCAGCGGGAAGAGTGAATCGATTCACAATCGCCGCGCTCTTAGGGTCGATGATGACCAGTTGATTGGCTGCGTTAGAGTCAATGACCTTGCCATCCGGAGTTATCGCTAAACCTGTGGAGTACTGGCCGGTTAGAACCAGTGCTCCTAGCGTCAGAGTTTGTGCGTCAATGATTTGCACGCCGATATCGCTTGCCGCGCCATTGTCCATTTCCACATAGATCTGCTTGCTATCGGGCGATACAAGTACGGAATCGAAGTCGCCTGCATCCGTACCTAGCGAAAGCGATCCCACCACCTGGAAAGCGGTCGTGTCGATCGACATCAGTAGAGCGCCACCCGGCGTAGCGTAGGGCACCCACACATAGACACGCGCGCCATCCGGGCTGGCCGCCACCAGGAAAGGACCATCATCTACGGTCACGGGAATCGGGACAGTCGCCACCACGGATCCGTTAGTTGCGGAGATCACTTGCAACTCCGGCGTGACTTCGCTGGTTGCATACACAAGCGAACCGTCCGGACTAAGAGCGATGCTGTCGCCAGTAGCGCCGGTATAAAGCGAACCTATCGGCGAGAGAGATTGAGGATCAAGAACGCTGATGGGAGTCTTCGCGTTGCAACAAAGAGTTAGATAGGCCGTGGGCGCAGCTGCATGAAGATGTGCGGCCGTAAACATTAGCGCGGCGAGATGCAGGAAGCGCGCTGTAACCATACTTTCATACGTCATTTTGTACCTCTGGCGCTTGGCGCCCGGCAATGAGTATACGCCCAAATTGCCGGGAGCGAAAACGCCTTAGCTGGCATCGGCGCGACCTGTGAGTTATACCGCCTGCGCGAGTTCAGGCGTAATCGTGACCGGTAACTTCATCACAAAGGTAGTTCCGTGACCCGGTTCACTCTCAAAATCAATCGTCCCATCGTGCAGTTGCACAATGCGGAAGGTCATAGAAAGGCCGATTCCTGAACCTTTCTCCTTAGTGGTGAAGTAAAGGTTGTAGATCTTGTCTCGGACGTTGTCCGGAATTCCCGGGCCACTGTCCGAAATCCGAAGCTCTGCATGATCTCCGCGCGCCGTGGCGGAAAAGCGCAGGGTGCCGCCCTCGGGCATCGCCTCAATCGCATTAACCACAATATTCAGCACTGCCTGCTTGAAGAGATCGGTGTCAATGGTAATCGTCACCGGGTGCTTCGGGCTCTCGACTTCCAGAGTAATGTTTGAAGCCGAAGCTTGCGGACGCGCCAGGTCCGCCAGTTCCTCGACAAAGTCGTGTAAGTCAGTCTCTACCAGATTCAACTGCACAGGGCGCGTGAAGTCCAGAAACGTCTTGACTACCCGATCCAACCGCAGAATCTCGCTGGTCAATACGTCCATCTGCGGAGTTACATCGTAGTCACCATGCGCTAGCTTCAGCTTGGCTAACTCCACGTGCATCAAAATCGCGTTGAGAGGGTTTTTTACCTCGTGAGCCACGCCGCTCGTCAAACGGCTAATCGCCGATAGCCGATCCGCAGTCTGCAGTTGCTTTCCGATCTGCCGGGTTGCTTCCGGATCGCGCATTCGAATCAGCATTCCGGAATCGCCCATGAACTCGACCGAAACCAGCGCGATGCGCAGATGCCCGCCGCCGTCTTTCTCTAGATTCAATGGCACTGCGCGGTTCTGAATGGGGCGGCCGATCTGCATCGATTGGGAAAGAAGCAGGCCCATGCTGGTTCCCGGCGGGAAAACTTCACTTACAGTAAGTCCCACAAGCTCGAGGCGCGGGCGAGCCAAATATGACTCCACTCCACCTGCCGCCGCAATCAGTCTTCGATCTCGGCCGAAGATCAGTACGGCATCTTCCATCTCACCGAGAAGCCGTTCGAAATTACCCTTAAGATCGCTGAACTCCGTCTGCGCGCCCCGCAGCTGCTGGCCGAGCAGACTGACTTTTGAAGCGACAATTCCGAATTCGTCCGGAGTATTCCCGGAACTCACCTGTTGTAACTCGTACTGTCCGCCGGCCACCATGTCAAGCATCTTGCCTAACTTTCCTAGCGGATGAAAAGCGATGATGGCGAAAACGAATGCGGCAAGGACCGCAAAGACAACTGAGAAGATCGCGACCCACGCATGCTCGCGTAGGATTGGCGCGACCATGGTCCGAATCGCGGACGGCAGGAGGATCACATGGATGACATCGATCTCGGCGTTTGTCTCGGGATCGCGCTGAACCACGGACATTTCGAATGGATCGGACGCATGGTATACCGCCCAGTACTTCCGCCACCACGGTTGCCCATGCACAAACGCGGTGAAGTCGGCTCGCCGTGCGTAAGGCTGCTGCAAGAGGGACGCGTAGCTGTCGGCCACCACGCGGCCACTCGGATCCGTTACCACGATCTGATCTACGTTGTGCGAGGAGACGGCCAGATGCGACAACATGCGGTCGAGAACGGGCGAGGGTTCGATGGCGCGCACACCGTCCGCTGGGGTGACAATCTTCGCTTCGCGACTTACTAAAGTTGGCACGAACTTAAGAATCTCGTCGCCGTGTTCAAGCGCGGAATCGAATTGCCGGTTGACTGCGCTGGCCAGATCGGAGAGCGAGACGATCGTAACGATCGATGCCATGACGAGCATGGACCATAGCGTCAATCGAGCTTGAAGGGTCATCGGCGTCTTGCGCGCTAGACCGTGAGGAGCAACTTGCCTGCCGTCTTGCGGGACTCCAGGTCGCGGTGCGCTTGCGCCGCATCCTCAAGCGGATACGTGTGGTCGATGCGCAGATGCAATTTGCCGGCGGCGATCCAATTCAGCACGTCACCGGCGCGCGCGTCGAGTTCTTCCGTGGTCGCGGTGTAGTGTCCCAGTGACGGACGCGTGAGGTACAGCGAGCCCTTCGGATTCAGGATATTCGGGTCGATAGGCGCAACGGGGCCGCTGGATTGCCCGAAGAGCACCATCATGCCGCGCGGCCGAATCACGTTCAACCCTTTCAAGAAGGTCGACTCACCCACCGAATCGTAGATCACGTTTACGCCGGCCCCGTCCGTGAGCCGCTTTACTTCGGCTTCGAAATCCTGCGTCTGGTAGTTGATCACTTCATCGCATCCGGCGGCGCGCGCGATGTCGAGCTTCTCGGACGAACCGGCTGTTCCAAACACGCGAGCGCCCAGCATCTTCGCCATCTGCACGATCAATGCACCCGCGCCACCCGCCGCCGCATGCACCAAAACGGTTTGGCCCGCCTGCACCGGAAATGTCGAATGCGTCAGATAGTGTGCCGTCATGCCCTGCAGCATCGCGGCTGCGGCTTGCTCGAACGTCACGTGGTCAGGCAGCTTCACCAACAGGTTCGCCGGAACCGCTTGCAGTTCCGCGTAGGAGCCGCGCGCCATCGCGTAACCGACGCGATCTCCCGGCTTGACGTTCCTGACTTCAGCGCCGATGGTGCGCACGATGCCCGATGCTTCGCTGCCCAAAATCATCGGCAACGGAGCCTTGTAAAGCCCCTTGCGGAAGTAGACGTCGATAAAATTGACGCCGGAGACTTTGATCTCGATCAGCGCCTCATTGGCGCCGGGCGTCGGGTCCGCAACGTCCGCCAAATGCATCTGTTCCGGACCGCCCAGCTCATTTACTTGGATTGCTTTCATGTTTTCTCGAATCGAATGCGCCAGGCCCGGCGCAAATGGGTAATCGCCGCATAGGTTAGCAGATACGCGAGAACCGCCGGAAACGCGGCGACGCGCGCGACGGTCCGTCCGGCGAATTGCCCGGAGAGTCCGAGGCGCTTGAGCGCGAATCGTTTGAGATAGCCGATTTGCGCCGTGTCCAGCCAGAAGTAGTCTGCGTTCTCGTTGATGATCAGAATCTTGGCTGGCAATTTGGCCGCGAGCCACCACTTCCAGCGGGTCATGATCTGCTCGTCCGAGCAAATCATTGCGACGACCGTCGCTCCCGATTCGCGCACGCGCCGTAGCAGGTTCGCGCGCTCCGCTGCCGTCGCGTGGTCCTGCGTGCGATACACCGCTGCGTGCTCGGAAAGCCCGGCGGGCACTCCTCCGTAGCACGTGATCACATCGACCGATTTCAGATCCGTGAACGAAATGCTCAGTTTAGGCAGCGTGCGTTCCGTGATGGAGCGGCTGCCGCTCTCGACCAGCAGAATGCGTTCAATGCGCGGACAACGCGCGGTCAGATATCGCATTGCGTTACCGCGCGTGCTCCAGGCGCTTCAAATCCTTGCGTGCGTCGTCGAGCGTCGGGTCCTCCCGCAGCGCGAGACGGATCAGCTCGGTCGCCTGGTCCACGCGTCCCTGCTTTTCCGACACGAGCGCCAACTGATAGCGCGCTCGTCCTCCACTCGGCCGGTCGCCCTCCTGCGGTTTGTTCAGATAGTGTTGCAGCAGCGCTCCAGCGGCATCCAGGTTCTTGCCCGCTGCAAGGTATTCGACCGCCGCAGCGTAGTAAGGCGAGACATCGTCGGGATCGAAGTGTTCCGCTGTAGCCACCAATCCGTCCACTTCCCGGACGCATCCTTGGATCGCCGCGAGAGCCGCGAGTATTTGCCACGAATCGGTTCGCGTCGGATCGAGTTCCAACGCGAGGCAGGCGTGCTCGTCAGCATCGTCGCTATGCGCCGGCCCAGCCTTCTCCAGAAACGTTGCCAAGCCGATCTGCGCTTCGTAATTCTTCGGGTCCGCAGCAACCGCTTTCCGCAACAGCGCTTCCTCCGCGATAGCATCTTTGCGATCGTGCGCCAGAGAAGCCTGCGCAAGATATCCCCGGGCCGGATCGATCGTCGTCAGTTGTTCGCCGAGCTTCTGCGCGGCCGCTTTATCGCCCCCGATGAATGACGGAGCATTCTCGTCATAGAGCACCAGCCCGTAGATCGCATCTTCGTTTTTCGGATCGATCGCTAGCGCTGCATCCAGCTCTTTCTTGGCGCGCTTCGCTAGTCCGAGCTGTTTGAACATCGCTGCATGGACGGCCATCTCACCGACGACAGCCGCCGCTTGTACATGATACGAAGCATTCGAAGGATCAATGGCGATGAGTTTCTCGGCCAGTTCCAGTGCATTGTCGAACTGACCGAGTCCAAGTTCGATACGTGAGAGCAGCAGATCGTGCCGGTTCCGCTCGGCGGCGGTCGTGTCGGGCGTGATCGGATCAGCGGTAAGTTGCGCTAGGGCACGGCGATAGTGACCATGATCGAGGAGTTCGCTAATTGTTTCCGCGGCCGCGGGCTGCGCCGGATCGTACTGCGGCACCGAGCAAGCCGGGAGAACAACTGTACCTACTGTCAGGAGTAGCCCAATCCGAAACACCAATCCAACAGTTAGCACATCAGCAAATGATCGAACTTATCCGACGGGCTGATTCCAACGTGAGATGACTCGCTGTTCACGTTCGTACCCCAAGATACTAATCGTCGCCGTCCCTAGCGCGAATAAGCGCGCGGATCGAGGCGGCAGCGCGAGCCAACACGACGTCAGGATGCGAAGCACATGCCCGTGCGCGAATAGTGCGACATCGCCGCTTGCCGCGGCGGCGCGTTCGATTACTTTACTCGTTCGCTCGTAAACGTGTTCGATGGTTTCTCCGTTGATGACGCCATCGGTGAACAGGTTCCATCCAGGACGGGTTTTCTGAATGTCAGGTGTCGAGAGACCTTCGTAGTCGCCGTAATCCCACTCGCGCAGATTGTCGTCAATCTGCGCGTGATCCGCGTATCCCGCGATCCGGCACGTTTCCCGGGCGCGCGCCATCGGGCTTGTTAATACCAAGCGCGAATGAACGCCCGTTCAAGAACTTGCCGACCTGCGCGGCGCGCTTTTCACCCTCAGCGGTCAGCGGCAAGTCCGTCCGGCTGGTATGCGCGCCGGACAGACTCCACTCCGTCTCGCCATGACGGATTAGCCAAATTTCCGGTTTTGCCATTCAGTTGATTTTTACACCGGTTCGACTGAGCCAGCGGAATTCGTGCGTATGGCGGCCTGCAACTCAGGCGATGGGTAGCGGAAGATGGCGCAGACTGGAACGCCATTCGGCATCTGTTTCGCCGTTAGCATCGTTACCTGGCCGCCGTGACGCAGCGTCTGGACCACCGCCTCGTTCAACAAATCGCGCATCGGTACAATTCCGTCGTCGTGGCGCTTCACCTTCTGGCGGATCTCATCGAAGTTGCCGAGGTACTCGGCTGATTCCTGCAGCAGCAAATGGGAAACGCGCCCTTCAAAAGCCGCCTTCACGATCTCTTGCGCGTGATTCGATGCATGCCCTGTACCGGCCTGCTTATCGAAATGTTCCAAGACACGCCGAATCTCCGGGGACGGCTGCGATTGCAGCAATTCCAGGGCGCGCCGGTGCATTTCGCCGCCTTTCAGTCCATCGGGAGCGCCATGAACACCGGGTTCGACAATTCCCGGATATGTGTTCGCCCGCGAGTACAGGGCCAGTTCGTGTTCCACGCCTACGACGACCAACGGCGCATTCGTCCCGTTTAAGGCATGCCGGACGCCCTGATTGACCGCATGAAAAAAGTCCAGAAGATATTCGTACTTGTTATCCGCATCGCTGGACGACCCCGAAAGCACGCCGCCCATTTGTCCGTGCCCCGGCCCGGCGCTGGAACGATTTTCGAGATCGTGATCCGGCTTGCGCGTTTGCCGCGAATCATCGTAGCTGGCCGGCGTTCCCGGCGGCAGGGCGACCTCTCCGGACTCCGATTCCGTGCAATGCAGCAAGCGCGTGTGCTTCTGGCTCAACGCGAGGATGTAGAAATCAGCGCGATCCTGCAGCAGCGGTAGCAGCGAACGCAAGTGAAACTGATCGTCCACGGAAACGATCTCTGGTACCGGACGTTCGCTCTCAAACAGATGATGGCCGGATGGCGAACTCAAGACGATGAGGCCGTGCTTAGAGAGATCCGGGTCCAATTCCTCCATGCGCGTGCGAAAAGGCGCGAAGACCTTGTCGTCCAATGACGGGTTCTGCGCTTTCAACTCCGTCTCAATCTGCCTCATGGCATCCTTCAGACGCGCGCGGGCGTTTCCGCCCGGCTGCACGGCAACAGTGATACACGGCGATTCAGCGTTCGCCAGCTCTCTCAGCAACTCAGGGGTAAGAGAAACGTTTGATCGGTTCTGCATTTCAACGTTTTACATTGCAATCGGGGTGCAGTTATGAAGACAAGCACGTTCCAGGGGCATGGAACTCCCGGGCCGGCGCTTGCGTTCACTTGAATGGAACCCAACGCGCTCGATTTAACAGGACAGGATAAAGACGATGACACCCCAAGAACAACAAATGCTCGAATCATTCGCTGGACGGATTGCGAACACCCCGGCTCCGCAAAAAGATGCCGAAGCCGACGCGCTAATCCGCGACCGTATCGGTTCCAAGCCGGATGCGCTATACATCTTGACGCAGACCGCCTTGATTCAAGAGATCGCGTTGAACCAGGCGAATCAGCGGCTGCACGATCTTCAGCAACAGCTAAATGATCAGGCGGGGGCCCCGCAGACGCAGCACACCAGCTTCCTGGGGCGCCTGTTTGGATCGAGTACGCCCCCGCAGCAGACCTACTCGCAGTCGCAATACGCCGCACCGCCACCTCCACCGCAGTATGCGCAGCAACCTCAATATGCGCCGCAATATGCGCCAATGCCGGGATCAGGTTCGAGTTTTCTGCGTAGCGCGGCTCAGACGGCGACCGGCGTCGCCGCTGGTGCTTTGGCGTTCGAGGGGATTGAAGCACTGCTCGGACATCACGGCGGGTTTGGAGGCGGATTTGGCGGCGGCAGCTTCCTCGGCGGCGGACCCGAAGAGACCGTGATCAATAACTACTACGAAGACGGCTCGCGCGGCGACGGCGGACGCGATGATGTCGGAGGCGGCGATCGTTTTGCGGATTCGAGTTACGACGACTCGCAATCGAATATCGACAACAGCGCCGATGTCGATAGCACCGACTACTCAGACGCCAACAGCGATGATTTTTCCGGCGGCAACGACGACACCGGCAACTCCTCTGACGTTTAGGAATCCCCTAGGAACCAGCCGGCAGATCCGGCCAATCGAAGGTAGGGTCGACATCTACGGGGACTCCGTGGACGCGGGCCAGAGATTGTGTCAGGTTTGCCGGCATTGTCCGGTATTTTGCGAACCATTGTTCGGCACGGTTGCGATCGCCGGTTGCTTCGATTTCCAGTAGTTCTTTGGCGAGCGCGGCAATCGCAACAGGCATCTTCGAGTAGTCGATCGCCCAACGGCCGTTCTGCTCGGCAATCGCCTGCCGCTCTGCAAGGAAATTGAACTCCATCATCTCGGCCTGACCGTGTGCCTCGGCGACTCCGTAGCGCACAGTCCTGAATATTCCAGCAACGTAGGACGCGTAGTATTCATGCAGCCGCCGCTTCGGGAGCGCGTCGTGATCGACCAGCCATCCCAATCCGAACATGCCCACCACATCCGCCTTCGCTTCCTCGAGCCCTGGATAAGCCGGCCCGATTGCTTCCCGAATGTCTTTCTGGGCGCCATTGACGCGCGAATACGCGGGGCCAAGTCCATGGCAGATTTCGTGGAGCACAACTGCGGCGAGATAGCCCTCCCCTGTCGCTTGCGAAGCCTGGTCCGCACGCATCACCTGCTTCGCCAGCGGGAGGATCACCGAGTTCACACGCGCATCCATGAAGTTCTTGAAGAAGATTTTCTTTGTGCCTTTTTGGGCGTGAATGCGCGGATCGTTCGGCAGGTTGTCGGCAACGGCCTGGTAGCCGTAACGCAGATCGCCCGAACGGAATGGCGAATCCATCACCTCCATCGGTGTCGGCTGGCCCTCTTTCGACGGCTTGTCCGCGGTTTCGAGAGGGAGCGCCTGCTGAATTTGCGGTATGTACTTGGCGTATAACGCCAGCTTCTCGCTTTCCGTCTCATTGCGGATCAGAACGGCCGCGCCCCAGGATGCTTTCACGCCGAGCACGTCGTCGAGATACGTCTCATATGGCGCGAGGATCAGATCGATCTTCGGGTTCACCAGATCGACCCACGCGATGTCGCTTGGAAAGTAGTTATCCGTCAGCATCCCTTCCGCACGCAGCCGGAGATAGTGCGCAAGCCCCAGATCGGTAGTTAGATCCGCGGCTTTGATCAGCAGTGCGGAAGCCGGATTGATGAAGTCGGCGTAGGCCTTGTCGTAGTCGATGGTTTCCATCTTCGGGATGCCGGACTTGTTGTTCCAGCGCAGAATCGTAAGCGGATTATAGAGCGACGGCTTCATATCCGGATCCTTCGCGGCGAGGTCTTCAATCTGCTGCCGCGTCAGTCCAGGCGGAAAGATATTGCGCCCCGGAAGAAACGGATCCGAACCCGTGAACGGCTTGTTGCCGTCCAGCAGATCGTAGCGGCTGCCGTTGATCGCCAGCATCCGTTTGATCTTCGGATCGGTCGTTGTCTTGTAGAGTTCGAGGCCCTTCGGATCGCTCTGCTCCCAGTAAATGAGGTTGACGTTCTGACACGCCTTCACCAGCAGCTGGACGATTTCCTGTTCCGGCTTGGTGAGGCCGGAAGCATTGAACGGCATCTTCACGGGCTGCCACTTGGCCAGTTCCTCGTCGATATTTACAGTGCCGCCGTCAGCTTTAAGCGCGGTCGCTAGCAGGCAGGTCCAAGCGAAAAAACCGAATGCGAAGTAGAAGAGTCGTTTCATGCGAACAATCCTTCACTGTAGTGGACGAAGCGCCTTCGTTTGCATCGGTTGGGTCTAGCCGACGTGTAACGTATCTACTGAGGCGTGGAAAACTTGTCCGAACTTAACCTTGCCGACACCATCGCAATTCTCACTCGCACACCGGCCGCGCTGAATGCGCTGTTGCGCGGGCTCCCCGACATCTGGGTGCGTAGTAATGAAGGGAACGACACTTGGAGCGTGTTCGATATCATCGGCCACCTGAACGTCGGCGAGCGCACCGACTGGATGACGCGGGCGCGGATCATTCTTGACCAGGGCGAATCGCGGCCATTCGATCCGTTCGATCGTTTCGCTCAGTTCGAAGAGAGCCGGGGTAAGTCGCTGGATCAACTCCTGGACGACTTCGCGCTGCTTCGAGGCGAGAACATCGAGGCGCTGCAAGCGCTGCATCTAAGCGAGGCAGACTTGGCGAAACGAGGGAAACATCCGCGACTGGGAGTTGTGACGCTATCGCAGCTTCTGGCTGCATGGGCCGTTCATGATCTCACTCATCTTCATCAGTTGTCGCGGGTGATGGCGTTCCAGTATGGGGAGGCGGTGGGTCCGTGGAGCGCCTTTCTCGGTGTGCTGAGATGCGCGGGTCACAGCGACTAGTAACCGCCCTGCTCATCGAGGCCACGCTCGCTCCTGCGCAGAGCTTCGCCACTCTCTAGCAGCGGGACCTGGAACGACGCTGCACGGTGGATCGAATGGCTCGCGCCAAGAGAGTTTCTTAATCCGGCTGCCGAGTTTCCCGCGCTCCGACCACCGCGTCCTCAACAACAAACTCCTGCCGGTCCGCGCTGAAGCTTGAACTTCTCGCCTCAACCTGACTCTTGCGGCGAACACTCGGGTTCTGAGTCCGCCAATTTACCGTCGGCAGGAAGACCGAGGAGTCAATCCGATCGCGATACTGTACCGCGATGTTGATCAACGAATCCAGCAGGGAATTCGACAGCAGGTGCGGCTTCAGGCCAAGATCCACCAGCTTCGAATGCTTCGCGTTGTAGTAGTGTTTCTCCGACTCGACGCGCGGATCTTCCATGTGCTGAATCTCGACATTGAGGCCGATCTCAGCACCGGCGGCCTGCACCAGGTTCGCCAGTTCCAGCACCGAGAACTGCTCGGTGAACTGATTGAACACGCGGCATTCCCCGCGCTTAGGCGGATTGGCGCATGCGATCTCGATGCAGCGGACCGTATCCCGAATATCCAGGAACCCGCGAGTCTGCCCGCCAAGCCCATACACGGTCAGGGGATGTCCGCACGCCGCCTGCGCGCAGAAGCGGTTCAGCACAGTGCCGAACACCTCATCGTAATCGAAGCGATTCACGAGCCGATCGTCGTAGAGCACTTCATCCGTCACGGTGCCGTACACCACACCCTGATTCAGATCGGTCGCGCGCAGTCCCCAAATTTTGCACGCAAACATGATGTTGTGGCTGTCATGCACCTTCGAGAGGTGGTAGAACGAACCGGGCTGCTTCGGAAACGGGAGAACGTCTTCACGCCCGTTGTGCTGAATGCGGATGTACCCTTCTTCGATATCGATATTCGGCGTGCCGTATTCGCCCATCGTTCCGAGTTTGACGAGGTGGCAATCCGGCTGGAATTCGCGAATGGCGTAGAGCAGGTTCAGCGTGCCGACGACGTTATTTACCTGCGTGAAGATCGCGTGTTTGCGATCAATCATCGAATACGGCGCGGACCGCTGCTCCGCAAAATGGATCACTGCTTCGGGCTGGAAGTCGCGCATCACGGTGGACACGAACTCGTAGTCGTTCACATCGCCGACAAAGAGGTCGATGACCTGGCCCGTGGTCTCACGCCAGATACGAAGGCGGTCAGCCAGCGGAAGAATGGGCGTCAGCGATTGGACGCCGAGTTCATGGTCCCATTGCCGCCGGACGAAACTGTCAACAATGGCAACTGAATGACCCCGGTTAGCTAGATGCAGCGCCGTGGCCCATCCGCAGTACCCGTCACCGCCGAGAACCGCGATTTTCATCTTGCTTCCCGTGTGATGCCCGTTCGGGCTACCGTTCGTGCCATTCGCATTTTGTCCGCGTGAATATTGCAAAATTCCTGTGATTCCTTTCAGTCAGTAACTGCAACCCGAAAGCGCACGGTTCCGATGCGAAGACGACCGGAAGGAAACGAATGTTTCACGCGCGCGCGAGACGACTACTTAGAGTTTGACTCATTCGATTGCACCAAATGTTACGTCCCCGTCACCTCGCCACCAGCAGGATGCCCCCCAGCACCAAAATCGAGCCAATCGCACGTCGCCCCGTAACCTGCTCATTCAGCACGAACTTAGCCAGAACTGTTTCAAAGATAAAGCTCGCGGCTGACGCAGGCACCGCAAAACTGAGTGGTTCCGTCTGAACTAGTACAAGAAAGGCAAAAAACGAGACGGCCATGCATGCGATCCCAAGGATGAGATACTTTCGCGTCGCAATCAGGTGCAGAAGACGCCAGGTCCGGCGCACGGGACCTTGATGTTGGGCCACGATTTTCATCTCGCGGGATTGCAACAGATCACCGATGACAGCCGACACGACCACGATCAGAAGCAGAATCCACTTCATTCGGAATCCGGACGCAGCGGAGACATGGGATGACGGCTCCCGACGACCAGCGCGGTCCCGAACGAGATGAGAACCGTTCCTGCCCAGCGTGATGCAGACACGGACTCATGGAGAAACAGCCAACCCAGCAGCGTGGTGATGACGTACCCGATAGCCGTGACCGGTAGAACGTAGCTGAGATCGGCGATGCTGAGCAGGCGCATCCGCAGCAGCAGCCAAAGCGCCTGCATGGCAACGCCGAGCAGGATGAGCGGATTCAGGATAGCGGTCGCCAGCAGCAGCGGATGTGCGGAAAGGCTTCCGGGTAGAGCGCGGCTGCCCCAGGCGAGAAACAAATTGCTGAACGGTTTGAGAAGAATGACGGCCAGCAGGAGCTGCGAATACTGTGGAATGCGAGGCGGCGCGCTCATTCGTGGCGCAGCGCCTCAGTCGGATTCAACCTCGATGCGCGATTGGCTGGGAGCACGCCGAAGATCAGGCCCACGCAACAGGATACGGTAAACGCCAGCACGATCGAAGTGATCGAGATCGGAACGTGAACGTTCGTCATCAGCAGTTGAACCCCGAGCGGAATCGCGACTCCCGCGACAATGCCCGCGGTCCCTCCAGCGACTGCGATAAGGACGGCTTCAATCAGGAACTGGGCCAGAATCTCGCGCCTCGATGCACCGACGGCCATGCGCAGCCCGATCTCTCGCGTCCGTTCGGTAACGGTCACCAGCATAATATTCATGATCCCAACCCCCGAAATCGCAAGCGCAATGGCAGAAATCAAGATGAGGACGATACGTAGCGCAAGAGCAACCGCTTTGGCCGCGCTCAGAATACCTACTAGATTTTCGACCTTGTATTTGGCGCCCGGACGATGCCGCCCCTCCAGTATGTTCTTCACCAGCGCGGTGACGGGGACTACGTCCTCAGGCGTTCGCGCCTGGACGTATAGCGGGTCAATCTTCTCGCGGGTGCTGAACATCCGCTGGACGGAAATGGGGATCACAACGCTTTCGTCGTTCAGTTCCGATTGCCCGAAGCTGTTGACCTTCTCGCGGAATGTCCCGATCACAACGAAGCGCAGACCGTAGATATCGAGCGTCTGCCCCACCGCCGCGGATTGAGAGCCAAAGAGGCGGCGGGCAAGCTTCTCGGTCAGAACCGCGACGTGCTCGCGCTGAGCAACATCACTCGCATCCAGAAAGCGGCCGGTCAACACATTGAGGTTTCGCACGGACTGGTAGTACTCATCGGAGCCGATTACCAGAAGCCGCTGCGGACGGCCGTTGAAGGAGATGCGGTCGAAGTTGTTATCGACACCCGTCGCGGCAACGATGCGGCCTTTCAGGATGTCGCGGATGGCTTGAACATCGGCTACTTTGATGAAATCGGCATCCACTTCTTTGTTGGCTTGCACGCTGCCCACTTCGAGCGAAGCAAAGATGACGTTCGACCCCACGGCTTGGATCTGGTTGAGGATGTACTCTTCGCTGGTGAGCGAGATGGCAACGACCAGAATGACGGACGCGGTTCCGATGACCATTCCCAGACCAGTCAGCATAGAGCGCACAGGGTTGGCGCGCAATGCCATGATGCTGAAACCGAGTGCCTCGCTCCAATCCACGTCAACCGCAAGTATAGGCGAACAGGGCGCGGCTTATGATCGTAAGTCAACTTATGGACTCGTCCGTCGTGGAAACGCCCGTAACCGCGCCTGGCACCGAGAAGAGCTGGATGCGGCTGCTTCTCGGCTTTGCTGTGCTGAAGATCTTGATCCAGGTCGTTGGCAATATGCTGGCTCAGCACGCGGGTTACGGGATCTTCCGGGATGAGATGTATCTGCTGGTTTGTGGGCGGCGGCCGGCGCTTGGGTATGTGGATCAGCCCTTCTTTTCTCCGATGATCCTCGCGCTTAGTGACTTTCTGTTTGGGCACACGCAGATGTGGGCGTTTCGGCTACTCCCAGCAATTGCCGGCGGAGCGAAAGTGTTCCTTACCGGGTCGTTGGTGCGTGCGCTGGGCGGCAATCTTCGCGCGGCTGCGCTCGCGATGCTGGCCGTTATCTGCTGTGGCGCCTATCTCGCAATCGACGGATATGACTCGATGAACGCCTTCGAACCGGTGTTCTGGATGACTTGTTGCCTGGCTCTGGTCCACTTAGTACGCGGAGGCGATCCGCGCTTGTGGTGGATCGTGTTTGGAGTCAGTGCCGGTGTCGGGTTCGAAAACAAGATATCCGAGGCGTTCTTTCTGAGTTGCCTGTTCGCGATGTTGCTTTGCACGCCGCAGCGGCGGATAATGCTGAACCGCTGGTTTCTCGTGTCTGTGGGGTTGATTGCGTTGCTCGTGATGCCCTACGCGGTCTGGCAGATGCAGCATCAGTTTCCTACTCTCGAATGGCTGCACCAGGTCGAGGTTACCGGAAAAGACGTGAAGCTACCACCCTTGCCATTTATCTGGGCGCAGATCTTGATGCTGTATCCATGGACCGTGCTTCTATGGGCCCCGGGCGTCCTGTGGTTGTTACTGGCTAAGTCGGCGCGACCTTTTCGCTTTCTCGGACTTACTTACCTGCTCTTTCTGCCGTTCATGATGGTGATGCACGCGAAGGATTACTATCTCGCGCCGGCCTATCCGCTGTACTTCGCCGCCGGAGCCGTCGCGCGGTTCGCATGGGCTGGTCAGGTGCGATGGAGGAACGCGCTAATCATGACGTTCGCAACTGTGTTGGTCATCGGGTTCTTTGTCTTCGTTCCGTTCTCGATCCCGGTGCTTCCGCCGGACACCTATGTTAGTTACGCGCGCACGCTGCACATGGGGATCAATGACTCCGAGGTAGAACGCGTCAAGCCTAAGCTGCCGCAATTCTATGCCGACCGTTTCGGGTGGTCCGAGCTGGTTTCGAAGGTTGCCGCAATCTACCATTCGCTCCCGCCCGCAGAACAAGCAGTAACGGGCATTTGGGGACAGAACTACGGCGAAGCGGGAGCGATTGATGTCTTAGGCTAAGCCGATGGGACTTCCCGAGGCGATCAGCGGTCACCAGAACTATTGGATATGGGGGCCGCGGACAGTATACGGGGCAGGAGATGATCATCATCACGGGCGCGGACATGAAGGAAATGCTGGGTATCTATGCTTCCTGCACGGTCGAGGCGCGGTTGGAGAACCCGTGGGTGATGCCCTATGAGTTGAACCGGCCAATCTATCTATGCCGTGGAAGAAAGATTCCTTATCGACAAGACTGGGCGGAGAATAAGCTGTACCGCTAGCTTCACGCGCGGGCCCGCAGTCATCCAAAACCCGCAAACGTTATACACGATTTCGCACTTGATTCACGGAAGTTTAACGGAGATCGCGTTTTGCTATTGGAGATAATCATCATTTGTCCGATTTCTCCACTGCCATTAGAGATAAGAATGTCCTCATCACCGGGGCGGGCCGTGGAATCGGCAAACGCCTTGCGATGGGTTTCGCTGCGGCCGGGGCCCGCGTAGGACTGCTGGCCCGAAGCCAGTCCGAACTCGACGTCGCTAAGCTCGAGATTGAGCATGCCGGCGGAAACACGCTGCGCATCCTTGCCGACGTGCGCGACAGCGAACAGATGCAGGCGGCTGTGGAGCGTATGCAGTTGGCATTCGGAACCACTCATGTGCTCGTCTGCTGCGCTGGCGTGTTGGGACCTATCGGGCCTTTCGTCGAAGTAAACATGCAGCGCTGGGCTGAAGCGATCGAGATCAACCTTCTCGGTGTGGCCCTTTCATGCCGCGCGGTTTTGCCGCAGATGATTGAGCGGCGGTCGGGTAAAATCATTGTCTTGGTCGGCGGCGGATCCTCGCACGGACGCCCAAATCTGACCGCGCATTCCGTTTCAAAGACCGGCGTCGTGCGGCTGGTTGAGACGATCGCAGAAGAGGTGCGTGACTGCAACGTGCAGTTAAACTGCATGGACCCCGGTGCGTCGTTTACGAGCATGACGGACGAGATTCTGCATGCAGGCGGCGCCGCCGGCACATCTGAAGTTGAAGAAGCGCAGCGGATTCAGGTCACCGGCGGAACGCCTGCGTCGAAACAGATTCAGATGGCGCTCTTTCTAGCTTCGCCGCAATCTAATCACATCAGCGGGAAGTTAATGCTGGCGACCGACGATCCGAAGAAGCTCGAACATCAGAACATGCACACCGATTCCTATACCTTGCGGCGTCACGGAAAGATATAAGTCGAATGTATAGACATTTACTCTTGCTAGCGTGCTTGAGTGCGCGTCTTTCGTTCGGATGGGGATGCGAAGGGCACCAGATTGTGGCGCTGATCGCGGAAGCAAATCTAACTCCACATGCGACTGAACAAGTCCGGCAGATACTAATTCAAAATCCTGTCGATCCGATGACAATTCGATTCTGTCTGGATAACCGCGATGATCCGATGGCCAATGCCTCCACATGGGCGGACGATGCGCGGCGAACAGATGGCGGGGGCCACTGGCATTACATCGATATCCCGCGCCAGGCAACTGAGGGCGATCCGAATCAATGGTGCCAGCCGATCGGGCCTGCCGTTGCAAAAGGCGATCGCGATGGATGTGTACTTACGGCAATCGCTTACTTTCGCGATAAGGTTGCGAATCCGCAGACTCCGCCGCCGGAACGCGCAGCCGCATTGCGATACATGATTCACTTCGTGGGCGATCTACACCAGCCGCTGCATGCCGCGGACAACCATGACAACGGGGGGAATTGCGCACCTATGGCGCTTTCTGGGGCCACTACGATTTCGAATTTGCATAGCATCTGGGACACGGGACTGATCGAGCAGCACTTGAAGGACGTGAACGAAACTGCGGCGCAGTATGCGGCTGCGTTAAACAAGCGTTTTCAGGAAAAGCGCGCGGGATGGTCGGCTGGAGACGTGAATTCGTGGGCGTGGCAATCGCATGGGTTAGCAAACAGTGTTGTCTATGGCGCGCTGCAGCCGCAGATCCCGATTGAGCCAGCCACCGGCAGGACGGACTGTAATGCGGAATCAGCCAAGGTGTATGAGTTGAAGATCAGTCCGGGGCGAGAGTACTCAGCCAAGGCGATTCCGGTGATCGACGAACAACTAACTCGTGCCGGATACCGGCTTGCGGCGATGTTGAACGCAATCTGGCCGTAAGCTGGAAGATATGCAGAATGCTGTGGCGCCGGTTATTGCGCGAGATGTTGATCAACCGGAACTCCAGGCGAAAGACCACCGGCTTGTATCGCTCGACGCTTTTCGCGGTTTGACGATCGCAGCGATGATCCTGGTCACCGATCCGGGTACTTATAGCGCCGTCTATTGGCCTCTACTGCATGCCGCCTGGGATGGTGTTACTCCGACGGACATGATCTTCCCGTCGTTCCTCGTGATCTCCGGAGTAGCGATGACGCTTTCCTTCGCCAGTCGCGCGGCAGGCGGTAAAACACGCGGACAGCTCTTGTCGCTCGCGTTTCGAAGAAGCTGCATCCTGTTCCTACTTGGTTTATTAGTTAATGGCTTTCCGGAATATCATCTACAGACGATTCGTATTCCCGGCATACTGCAGCGGATCGCTATTTGTTACTTCGCTGGGTCTGCGTTGTACCTCGGATTGGGCGGTACTTTGGGGCGCGCTCGTCGAAGTGCCGGGATCGCGGGAACGATAGTTATTCTACTTGCCGTTTATTGGACGCTGCTGAAGTTAGTTCCGGTCCCGGGTTTCGGAGCGGGTAGGCTCGACTCCTACGGCAGTCTACCGGCCTATGTAGACCGATCGGTTCTAAGCATCGCGCACCTATGGCCCTGGGGACTGACTCCAGGCCACGGAGTTACTTTCGATCCGGAGGGTCTGTTATCGACTCTGCCCGCTTTCGCGACTTTCCTAATCGGCATACTCGCGGGTGAGTGGCTGGCCACAGATCGCCTTCGCATCAACAAATTTACTTGGCTCGCGGCAGCCGGTTTGGCCCTTGTGCTCATCGGACTTGCGCTCAATCCCTTGCTGCCCCTGAACAAGAAAATCTGGACAAGCACATTTGCGGTTTTCAGCGGCGGCGTTGCCCTCGTACTTTTCTCAGTGCTCTATTTCGTGCTGGATGTGAAGCGATGGCGCGCGTGGGTGCCACCGGCGCTTGTTTTCGGGACCAACGCGATCTTCGCCTTCGCGCTTTCCAGCGTGATCACCACGCTTGCCGATCGCATCCACGTCAGTGTTGGCGCTTCAGGGTCGCGGGTTTCACTGCACCAATGGGGTTACCAGCAGCTTTTCGCGACTTGGCTCCCGCCGATTAACGCGTCGCTTGCGTATGCAGTAATGATTGTGCTGTTGAACCTTGTCATGGTCTACCCGCTGTATCGCAAGCGCATTTTTCTGCGAATCTGAGATATTGGGATCAAGGAACCTTCATGCCGACCCGGAACGTGGACCTACCCGAGCACTTTGATCGCTTTATCAGAGTCCGGCGTCTCTTCGGGCCGCTTCAGCGATGCTAACCAGATGGTGCGGGCAATCGCGGAGACTGCGTGGTGCTGGAATCGCCCGAGCACGCGGCTGCGCTGGTGAAAGAGCTCCACGACAAGGTTATGACCAGGCTGGCCGCTCAACGGAAACTTGGCTGAAATTAGCGACCGTCGAACCCGTGTCACCCGGCCAGCATGGCGCGATATGAAGGAGATTGTCGAGTGAAGCGCGAGCGAGTTCGGTGAGGACGCGACCTTGTGCTATGAAACTCTGATCCTTCAGCCTATTCGAGATATCTCACAAGATCCCATACCAGTGCTCCTCGCGTCAAAGAACCCCGTCACCTTCTACTTTACCGGCGCCGCCAAGACGGTGTCATCGAGGTTAGCCGCATTCTTCACGACGGACGTGATTTGAGACGCAACGTTCCTGACGAGTACTTATCCTAAACTCTTCCCTTCACTTTTTTGCGTCCCTGGCGCACACTGTTGCGTATCAGCACATAGAAACTGACGCGATTGAAAAAAACGGCGGATGAACGGTTCGAGCGCTTGCTGGGCGAACATCAATCTCTGGTGTTTAGCATCGCCCTGCGTTTGCTTCGCGATCGCGCGCTGGCCGAGGAATTGGCGCAGGACGTATTTGTGCAACTTTACGAACATCTCGACAATATCGAATCCGAAGACCACGTCAAGTACTGGTTGCGCCGCGTGACGGTGCATCGTTCGATTGACGAAGTCCGGCGCAGAAAGCTTCGTCCGAAGCTCTGTCTCGAGGAAATCCCGGAGCCGTCTTCCCGTCCCGCGTCGCCGGATGTACTGATGGATGACATGCTCAGGAAGTTTGTCGCGGCGCTGCCGGAGAAGGCGCGGGCTATTGTGACGTTGCGTTTCCAGGAGGATCTCGACCCGATCGAGATCAGCCGCGTAATGGATCTGCCAGCGAGTTCGGTGAAGAGTCTGCTGCATCGTAGCTTACGGCTTCTGCGATCGAAGGTCGAGCGGGCGGCGCACCAGCCGCAAATGGAGTTGAAAGCATGAACGATTTGAGAGATGACAGCGCGTTCGAAGCCGCGCTTCGTCGCGCGTTGCAGCGGGAATCGCCTTCCGCGCAGTTCGCCGACCGCGTGCGTGGCGGCATTGAAGCACGGCGTAAAAAACGAGTGACTCGCTATTGGATGGCGGTCGCGGCGATGGTCGCGGTAAGCGTGGGTGCCGGGACGGCTGTACACGATTACGAAACGCAGCGGCAGGCGAAAGCGGCCAAGGCAGGGGAAGAACTGGTGATCGCGCTGAAGATCACATCCAGTAAGTTGCATGCCACGCAGAAGATGATTCGAAGGAGAACCAATGCGATTTAGCCGGGCGCTCGCGGTAATTCTATTTAGCGGGCTGGCGTTGCGTGCGGGTCCGGTGGACCTCAAGCAGCTTGACCACGATGTCTTCGATCGGCTTGCGCAGAAAGCCAAGAGTAAGGTCGAGATCAATCTCAGCGCGGATTTGCTGAAATTCGCGGCCGGGATGTTCGAAGATCCCGACGATAAGGACGCCGCACGCCTAAAGCGAGTTATCTCCGGACTGAATAGCATTACCGTTCGAAATTACGAATTTAAGAGCAAGGGTGATTACTCGCCGGAGGACGTCCGGATCATCCACCAGCAGATACAGGCGATGAATTGGAACCGCGTCGTAGATGCGACGGATAAAGAAGAAGAAGAACACTCCGAAGTCTACATTATGCCTGGGAAAACCAAGCCCGGGGGAGTGTTTATCTTAGTTACCGAGCCATTGGAATTAACCATGGTTTACATTCTCGGGAATATCGATGTGAATGACCTTGCGGCGTTAGAGGACCTCGGAGTTCCGGATGTTGCATCGAAGCTTGGAAAGGAGACGAAGTAAATGCGGCTTATCTACCTGGTGTTAGCTTGCGCCACCCTCGGCAGCGCGCAAACCGCGGACGAAATCATGGCGCGCGTGGCAGCGAATCAGGATGCGTCTTCCGCCGCCCGAGCGAAGTACGTGTATCACCAAAATCTTCTGGTGCGGATGAAACGCGCGAACGGGCGTTTGGCTCGCGAAGAAGTTCGGGATTACACCGTTACTCCCGCGGAAAAGGGCTCTAAGCGCGAGTTGATAAAGCTGGCCGGCAAAGTTGGAGTGAGCAAGGACAAGACGATCGAATACACGGATCCGAAATATCAGCGCAACGGGCACGACGTGGACGGTCAGATCGTCCAGCAGATGGCAGACGATTTCGGCAACGAGAAGGAATCGAAGGACGGCGTCGATAAGGATCTATTCCCGCTCACCACGAAATCCCTCAAAATTCACCAGTTCACGCTCGTCGGCCCCGAGAAGTTTGACGGCCGCGATGTCTGGCATATCAGCTTTGAACCACCGAACAAAGCGGGCGTATTCGATGATGATGACGGAGATTGCATGGCGGGCGACGCCTATATTGACCAGGCCGAATATCAGCCAGTCATGATTTCCACGTACCTAAAGTGCAAGATACCGATGGCGGTCAAGGTTACTCTAGGAACCAATGTGCAGCACGTCGGCTTCAAGGTAACTTATAAGAAGTTCGAAGACGGAGTCTGGTTCCCGATAACTTACGGCGGCGAGTTCAAGTTTCGCGTGTTGTTCATGTACGCACGCGAAGTCGGGGTAGGATTGATTAACTCCGACTTTAAACGAGCCGGCGCCGAATCCTCTGTTACCTATGAGCGGCCGGAAGCGACTCAGTAAGACTTAGCGTCTTCAGAAACTTCGGTTCCCGGCGAGCTTTGGTCATCTGCTCGAACGCGTAAGCCAGCTTTAGAAGCTTGCCTTCGCTCCAGGCCGCGCCATAGAACGACATCCCGATCGGAAGCCCTTCTACGAAGCCCGCGGGCACGGTGACGTGTGGATATCCGGCAACCGCAGCGGGAGTCGAGCAGCCACCCGTGTCACTATCGCCGTTCACCCAATCGATCAGCCAGCTCGGCCCTGCGGTGGGCGCGATCAAAGCATCTAGGTTATTCTTCTGCATGACTGCGTCGATCCCTTCTTCACGCGTCAGGCGCTTCGATTTAGCCAACGCATCGATGTAAGCTTGATCCGTCAAGGGGCCGCGAGCTTCCGCCTTTTCAAAGAGTTCCTGGCCGAACCAGGGCATTTCGGTGTCGCGGTGCTGAAGGTTAAACGCGATCACGTCGGCCAGTGACTTCACCGGAGCGTTCGAACCTAGAGCGGCCAGATAGGTATTCAGGTCCGCCTTGAACTCGTAGCTCAGGACGGCGCTTTCCGCTTCGCTGACATCGTGGTCGGAAGAAGGCAGATCGGCGGGATCGATAATCTCGGCACCCGCGATCTTTAGTTGGGCGAAGAGACTTTCGAACAACTTATCGACCTTGAAGTTATTCCCCATGAACTTGCGGGCGACGCCCAGGCGCGCGCCCTTGAGACCGCGAGGATCGAGGTAATGAGTGTAGTCCGGTTCCAGATGACTGGCGCTGGCTTGAGTAACAGCGTCGTTAGTATCGACGCCGCGCAAAGCGGAAAGCAGTAGGGCGGCATCGTGGACCGTGCGTGCCATCGGCCCAGCGGTGTCCTGACTATGAGAGATCGGAATGATTCCGGACCGGCTCCACAAACCAATCGTAGGTTTAACGCCGACCACTCCGTTCATCGACGACGGGCAGACGATTGATCCGTCAGTCTCGCTGCCGACAGCGAGCGCGCATAGGTTGGCGGCAAGCGCCGCGCCCGAGCCCGAGCTTGAACCGCAAGGGTTGCGATCGAGCGCGTATGGGTTGCGCGTCTGACCTCCGCGGCCGCTCCACCCGCTGACCGAGTGTGTCGAACGGTAATTGGCCCACTCACTTAGATTCGTCTTACCAAGGAGCACAGCGCCCGCAGCACGGAGTCGGGTGGCAATGAACGCATCGCGCGGCGCAGCAGCACCTACAAGCGCTAGAGAACCCGCGGTGGTCGCCATCTTATCCGCCGTTGCGATGTTGTCTTTGATGAGCACCGGAATCCCGTGCAGTGGACCGCGAGGTCCATTCGACTTACGTTCTCGGTCAAGGTCTGCGGCGATGCGCAATGCGTCGGGATTCAACTCGATGACCGCGTTGGTCGTCGACTTATCGATACTGTCGATGCGATCTAGATATTTGCGTGTGATTGAGACAGCCGTTTCAGTACCCTTCGCCATGCGCGCGGATAGCTCGGCAACTGTGACTTCGGCCAGATCGAAGCGGTCATCCCGCGCGGCTCTCGCTACTTGGGGCGACACCTGTGGCGTGGCGGCGAAGAGAGCAGTTGCTCCCAGGAATTGTCGTCGGTCCATGAGCTTCTATATTAGGCGGAGGCGGTCAGACCGCGAACCATTCGGATGTGAGCGAGGTGATGCCGGCCATGCCAGGCATACAAGCCGGTCGTCTCACCTATAGTCTTGCGGCCAAGGTCCGGGTGAACGAAAGCGCGCTCGAATTCGGCATCGCTGAGCGAACGCAGAAGCGTCACCCATCGCGCATGCAAGGCGGTAAGCAAGTCGAGCGAAGGCTCCACTGGCATGGTGCGCGCGTCGGGTAACTCGGCCCACTTCGCTTCGTTATACGGCTTGATGACCGGCTCGTCTTCAGTCAGCGCGAGCCGCATTCGAGAGTATGCGTTTAAATGGCTGTCCGGCAGATGATGAACCAGTTGGCGAACCGTCCAGCCGCCGGCGCGGTACGGCGAATCGATCTGCGTTTCGGACATGTCGCGGACTAACTCGCGAACCTGCCGCGGCAGAATTGCGATGGCCGTAATCCATTGGTGGCGAATGTCGTGAGTGATTTCGTTAGGAGCTTGAAAACGGCCGATAGGGTAGCGAGTGTCCACGAAGACCCCTCCTGAGAATCTCCTAGTTTACTTCCGCGGCAAAAGTTGAGTGACATCGGGTTTTTCGAAATGTTGAAAATCGGGGTTCGCCCATGTTCCGCCCCACGTCCACCCGCGCTGTTCGAAAAGTTTCACGATGAAGCTCGCGCCGAGGATCGAGCCGGGATGGGCTGTCGTCCGATCGGTATACCGCGCGCCGCCCGGCGGAAGCGGTTTTCCATGCAGGATCATCGGGTTCGTCAGCGGGTTGATATCGATCGCACGGCCCCAACTGTGATTCGAGAATTTGCCGGGCTGGCCGGTAACATCGCGGCAATTGAAGGCCGAGGTGTTGTTTGCGTCCATCGATACACTGTCGCTTCCGTTGTAGTCCTCCACCGGCGACATCCTTTCAATAAGGAAACCGTGATCGAAGAGTTGGCGGAAAATCGACGCAAGGTCGTCGGCAACGGCTCGACTCACAATCATTTCTCCGTTCTGAGGTCTGCCGGAGAAGTCCCAGTAACTAACCTGCAACACCGATAAGTCGGATGGCGGTACTGGGCATCCGGGATGCCATGTCCATTTGCGTATCTTGGCCAGAAGATCGTCGTTGATTCTAAGATGAGTTGCGCGCGGTTCAAAGCCGTTTCGCGCGGAAGTGAGAGCTACAATTTCCGGCGGATCTGCGGCAGTAGCGCGGTGCGTCGGGGGCGCGAAGCCGACCATGCAGAGAGCAAGTAGCTTTAGGACACGGGCCAATCTGTACAATAGCTTCAACGGAAATCGACCTGACATGAGAAGCGTGGGACAACTCGTCGTTGTGTTTGCGTCGCTGGTTCTCGCGCAGAGCCCTCCACCTTCGGGGCCCGCCGTCCCGGTCCCAGGCGCCGGCGCTGAGACGATCACAATCGATGCGAATGGCCCGAGTCACGCATTTCCGCACTTCTGGGAGCGCGTCGTTGGATCCGGTCGCGCAATCTTGACGCTGCGCGATAGCTACCGAACGGACCTGAGCAACTTCAAGCGTGCGACGGGCGTGGACTACGTGCGATTCCACAACATCTTTCACGATGAAGTCGGCATCTACGACGTCGATAATAACGGCACCCCGATCTATAACTGGTCCTATGTGGACCAGATCTATGATGGACTGATCGAATCCGGCGTCCGGCCTTTCGTAGAACTTAGTTTCATGCCGTATAAGCTGGCTGCGAATAAGCAGCCGCATCCATTCTGGTATAAACCAATCCCATCACCGCCGGTGGATTACAAGCGCTGGGATGAAATGATTCTCGCATTCACGCGCCACTTAGTCGACCGATACGGATTGGGCGAGGTACAGAACTGGTATTTCGAAGTCTGGAACGAACCAAACATTGATTTCTGGGATGGCAAGCCGGCGGAAGCGACTTACTACGAGCTTTACGATCACACGGCGAGTTCGGTAAAGGCGGTCAGCACGAAATTGCGCGTCGGCGGCCCTGCTACGGCGCAAGCTGCATGGATTGACCGCTTTCTCGACCACTGCGCGAAGAGCAAAATACCCGTCGATTTCGTGTCTACTCACGTCTACGGGAACGATTCTTCGCATGATGTCTTCGGCACCGATGAAACCATCGGGAGGGCAGACATGGTCGCCCGCGCGGTCCGCAAAGTATACGATCAGGTGAAGCATTCGCCTCTTCCCAACGTGGAGATCCACTGGACCGAGTACAACGCCACTTACTTGAATCAAGTGAATGTAACTGACTCGCCGTTCATGGGTCCGTGGCTAGCTCATACGATTGCGGCATCCGACGGATTAGTCAACACTATGTCTTATTGGTGCGTGTCCGACGTGTTCGAGGAGCAGGGCGTAGTCAAACAACCGTTTTATGGAGGCTATGGTTTAAGCGCGGCGGGTAATATACCCAAGGCCGCGTTCAACGCTTTCGCGTTGTTACACAGGCTTGGCTTCGATCGTCTGGATAATCCGTCGCCGGACGCGCTCGTAACGAAACGCGCGGACGGCACCATCGTAGTCGCCCTGTGGAACTACGCGGAACCGGAAGAGGACGGGTCTAATCGCGAATACAAATTCGACGTGAGCAATCTGAGTCCTACGGCCAAAGCCAAAATCACGATTGTGGATCGCGATCATGGATCGCCCCTGCGCACGTGGGAGGAGATGGGGAGTCCGCATTTCCCGACGCGCGAGGAGCAGGGCCGTTTGCGCGTCGCTGCAACGATGCCCCAGCCAATCGATTTTGATTGGCGGCAGATCCTGACTCTGCCACCTAAGAGTCTCGCGTTGATTGAGATCTCTCGGTAAGCTGAAAGAAGTGTGGCGCCAGGCGGTATCTGCCGCGCTTGCCTTCCTGATGTTACAAGGATGTGCGGCGGAACGAAATAGTCTAGACAACCTCACGCCGCCGATCATCGCGCGCGCGCTCGATACCGACGCTAATTTTCTGGATGACCTAAGCCACCGTGCGTTTCTTTACTTCTGGGAGCAGGGAGACCCGAATACCGGCTTAGTCCGCGATCGCTCGTTAGCAGACGGCTCGATCCCGCCAAACACGGATCGCTACGCGGCTAGCATCGCAGCTACCGGGTTCGGACTAACCGCGATGGCGGTTGCCGCGGACCATCGCTGGATGCCGGAAGCGTTACTGGAGGATCGTGTCCGGAACACGCTACACTTTTTCGCTTACCAAGCACCAGGAAAGAACGGCTTTTTCTACCACTGGCTGGATCCGCAATCCGGCGAGCGCGTCCGCGGCTCCGAAGTGTCTTCCATCGACACCGCTCTGCTGCTTGCCGGGGTCTTGACCGTACGTCAGCGTTTCGCCAAGAACCAAGAAATTGCGCAACTCGCTGATCTGATCTATGGCAAGGTAGACTTCACCTGGTTGCTGGACAAGCGCGGTATTCTGTCGCACGGCTGGCGTCCCGAAGTTGGCCTGCTGAAGAGTAACTGGGACACCTACAGCGAGCACATGATTCTCTACATGCTTGCCATCGCGTCGCCTACGCATCCGATTCCGGCAAAGAGTTGGTATGCCTGGGCGCGTCCTAAAATAACTTACGAGAAGTACACATTCATTAACGACGGACCGTTGTTCACGCAGCAATACTCTCATGCCTGGATCGATTTCCGAGGGCTTGAAGAGGCCGCACCATCCGATATCAATTGGTTCGAAAACGCGATCATCGCCACGGAGGTTAATCGGGACCTTTGCATCAACTTACGGACTAAGTTCCCGGATTATGGCCCGAACTCATGGGGAGTAACAGCGTCGGATAGCGTGACCGGCTACCGTATTTGGGGCGGCCCTCCGGCTGATAACCGCATCGACGGGACACTTGTTCCGTGCGCGCCTGGCGGATCGCTTATGCTCACGCCGCAGCTCGCATTAGCTGATTTGCGCAACATGCGAGCGCAGTTCGGCGAAAAAGCTTACGGACACTACGGGTTCACGGATGCATTCAATCCACTGACTAACTGGTACAACCCGGAGATCATCGGGATCGACCAAGGCATCATTCTACTTAGTGCGGAAAATGCTCGCGACGGTTATGTTTGGAAGTGGTTTATGAAGAACCCGGAAATCCGGAACGCTATGGAACGGATCGGGTTCCACAAAGTGCGAGGATAACTATCAATGAGCCAAGCTGACCAGCACCATCGCATCGACTACATCGAATTCCCGGCCAATGACCTGCCGGCAACAAAGAAGTTCTATACGGACGTATTCGGGTGGAAGTTCGAAGACTACGGTCCGGAGTACACAAGCTTTCACGACGGGAGATTGGCCGGCGGCTTCTGGACCGAATCAAAACCGCAGTCCGGGTCCGGTCCTCTAGTCGTGCTGTACTCCACAAATCTGGCGGACACGCTCACGAAGGTAGAGCAAGCCGGCGGAAAGATCGTCAAGCAGATCTTCGAGTTTCCCGGAGGAAAGCGGTTCGGGTTCCTGGATCCGAGCGGGAACGAACTTGCCGTTTGGAGTGAATAGACTACTTAGCGACGGAACATGCTTCACAATGGAGCAATGTTCCGTTCCTTGCTGTTACTGTGTTGCGCCGCGGCGTGCGCGAGCGCCGAAACGTACTCATTAACCCTCAAGCAAGCCGTCGCACGAGCACTCGCTCAAAATCCGGAAGTGATTATGGCGCGACTCGATGAACAAAAGGCGGCGCAGGGTATACGGTTAGCGCGCGATCCGTTCATACCAAGGCTGGATGTCGGAAGCGGCCTCGCGTACACCGACGGATTCCCTCAAAGTGTGGAAGGTTCCGCTCCGTCCGTCGTCAATGCGAAAGCCAACGAGTTCATTTTCAACAAGCAACAGACTTACTTGTTGGCGCAGGCTCGCGAGAATGCCCGCGGCGCGCAATGGGTGACAGCTGCAAAGCGGGACGATATTGCGTTCCGGACCGCCTCGCTCTATCTCGATGTACAGCGCGCCGCGCAGCTACGAAGTATTAGCGAGAAGCAGGTGGAGAGCTTTGTAAGTGTCGAACAGACAGCCAAGGCGCGTGTAGAAGCCGGTTATGAACTGCCGCTTGAAGATAAGCGCGCCACTGTTGAAGTGAAGCGCGCGCAACAGAGATACGAGACCGTCCAGGACGATCTTGACTACGGCCAGCGATCTCTGGCGATCATCCTTGGTTACACGGCCGAAGATAAGGTAATTCCGGTCGATGAAGAAATGCTGCAGGCGGATGCTGTCGAAACGGAAGAGGCAGCTTTGGCCACGGCAGTTACAGCCAACAAAGATCTGCGGCGGCTCGAGTCGGCTATGATCGCGAAAGGACTGGATGTAAAAGCGGCGAAAGCTCAGCGTCTACCGCGGGTCGATCTAGTTGCCGAGTATGCTTTGTTCTCGACTTTCAATCACTTGAATGAGTACTATCAGAAATTTCAGAAGAACAACACAGAGTTAGGAGTTGCGATTTCGCTGCCTCTACTTCCCGGACCCGCCATCAGCGCCCAGGTAAATCAAGCGTTGGAAGATACGGCTAAGTTGCGGGCCGAATACAACAGCACGAAGAACCAGATCGAACTCAACATCCATCAGCAGTATCAGGAACTGCGCAAGGTGCAGACCGCGAAAGAACTAGCGGACGCCGATCTGGACTACGCACGGGAAGCGCTAAGTGTAGTGATGTCGCAGATGAAAGAGGGGCGCGCCTCGTTACGCCAGGTGGAAGAAGCGCGGGTTGTAGAGAATGAGAAATGGCTCGCGTTCTACGATGCCCAATTTGCCTCGGAGCGAGCGCGCCTGGCGCTGCTGAAAGAGACGGGCGGGTTAATCGCGGCCCTACGCTAAGCGGTCCGGCGACGTCCCAGTTTCGATCACAAGTGTCGCGTTTCTGAACAGCGGGAGTCAAGAGATCCTTATAAGTGCAAGCCGGAGCGAACCTGATTTGGTCTCGCAACTGCTTCGAAGGCTGTCCATGTGGGTCCGCGACGGCCGGTTGGGAATTCGCCAATTAACTAAGTCACCGGGGTTCGCGAGCGCAGTCGTCCTGACTCTAGCTCTCGGAATCGGTGTGAACACGGCCGTGTTTAGCATGTTGAACGGCTTCCTTCTTCGCAAGCTTCCTTATGCCGATCCTGAGCGAGTTGCCGCGTTAGTCACGCACGTCGAAGGTGTAAACGCTCAAGGCGCGGCCGCGGACGATGACGATAGCTTTGACGGATCGTCGTGGGAACTAATTCGCGACAACCTTCACGGCGTGAAACTCGCTTCTTACGGAGGCTCGAACAGAGTCAACCTTAAGACAGACGGTGCTTCAGGCGGAGCCGTACGCCAAGTGCTGGACGCGCGTGTTTCCGCAGACTACTTCGCGGTGGTGGGGATTCCGTTGTCTCGCGGCCGAAGCTTCAGCCAAGTTGAGGATCACCCAGGCGGGCCACCGGTCGCGGTTCTTAGTTATGCGCTGTGGGCGTCTACATTCCACTCTGATCCAGACCTAATAGGAAGAACGATCAAGCTGAAAGGTGCACCTTATACGATAGTCGGCGTCCTAGCCGAGAACGCAGTCACTCCGAGTCAGGCCGATGTGTTTACTCCGCTTCAACCCGCTACGACAGGCGAGTGCGGCGGAAACAATTGTGGAATACTCGCGCGGCTTGATCCCGGCGAGAACTGGACTCACATCAATGCGCAGCTCGGCCGTTTGAGACTGCCCTCCTTCGCTAACTTGGGGAAGCATCACGCCCACGCCTGGCTCTATGCCCGTCCCTTGCAGGCGCAACTCGCCGCCGGGATGCACGACAGAGTCATCGTGCTCATGCTCGCGGTTAGTTTCATTATGTTGATAGCCTGCGCGAACCTAGCCGGTCTCACCTTGGTACGCCTTTCGCGCCGTCGGACGGAGATAGCTATCCGGCTTGCACTCGGGGCATCATCTATGGACGTGCTGCGGCAGCTGTGGACCGAGAACCTGATCCTCGCATTACTCGGAGGCTTTGGAGGTCTCGGACTCGCCGTACTTAGTCTTGACTCATTGCACGGATTCCTACCCGAATCGATGATTCCTGTGGGAGGTTTTGCGATCGACATCCGCGTGTTCGCATTTACCCTAGGAGTATCGATCGTAGCGAGCTTCTTATTTGGTGCTTTGCCGGCTCTCCAAACGACAAGGCTCGATTTACGAAGTTCTATCGCTGCGGGTAGCCGTTCAGTCGCGGGCGGGTCCAACACAGTTAGACGCTGGCTTATCGTTTTCGAGACGGCACTCACCGTGGTTCTACTTTCAGCAGCAGGCCTGTTGGTACGAACGCTGATTCATCTGGAAACACTGCCCTCGGGATTTAACTCTAATAACGTGATCACCGCCAAGGTCTCACTGGATGATGCACGCTACCATAACCCGGCTGAGTTCCACGCGTTACTAGCTAAGAGCGTTACCGCCCTGCAGCACATCCCGGGAGTAGACAGTGCGGCGTTTGCGCTCAGCGTTCCCTACGAGCGTGGTCTCAATGACGGGCTCCGGATTCTGGATGGGAAACAAGCTGGTAAAGAGTCGGGGTCGAGCTTGACTTATATTACTCCGAGTTACTTTAAAGCTTTCCGAATCCCGCTGTTTTCAGGACGCGTTATTACGGAGAACGACACCGACTCGTCGACGCCGGTCGCAGTAGTCAATCAGCAATTCGCGAAACGCTTTTTCGGTGATCCAGCCGCGCTCGGGCGCCATTTCAAGATCGAGGGCGCCACGTTTACGGTGGTTGGAGTCGTAGCTGATGTTGCGAAAGCCCCGGGTATGGGTTCTGACGCGCCGATCGGAACTGAGCCTCTCGCGTATCTGGCCGCTTCACAGATACCGCAAGGGCTTGTGAATATCGCTCATATTTGGTTTCAACCAAGCTGGATTGTGCGCACGGGCGCTCCGATTAACGGAATCACCGGCACCATAGAAAGAACAATCAGGGACGTGGCCCCGGACCTGCCTCTGACCGGCTTCTTCGCGATGGATCAGATCCGGTCGAAGCAACTGCAGATGCAGCAGGTTGAAGTATGGTTGTTGGGTACTCTGGCCGGCTTGGCTCTGCTCTTATCCGCGATCGGAATCTACGCATTAGTCTCAAACCTGGTTGTACAGCGCACACGCGAAATCGGGATCCGTCTCGCTCTGGGCTCAACGACGAAAGACGCGATGGTGCGGGTGGGCTCGTCCGGGATTACTTCGGCCGCATTGGGATTACTTACTGGTACACTGCTCTCCCTCGCCACGCTTCGAGTACTTGCGAGTGAAATTTACGGGATCTCGACTTATGACCCCGTGACACTAGCGGTCGTGCCGCTGATCTTGGTGATCGTGGCCGCCACCGCCAGTTTCTTGCCGGCGCTCCGTATCAGTCGCATTGATCCCGCAGAAACTCTCCGGTCAGAGTAATCCAACGCTACGGTAAAGCCCAGTAACCCTGCCTCGTTTTCGCGTGGAGCTCCGGCCTGTCTTTTACCTCGACACGGACAGAGTGGAAATGCCCGGCTTCCCCGCCCGTCGGCTGAAAGCTTAGGATGTACTGCCGGTGGACCTCGTCTCCGATTAGTTGTATCGTCTGTTCCAAAGCGTCTTTTTTCAGGAAGTTCAAAGTCCGGCCTCCAGTTACTTTGGTGAGCAAGCTTGAAAGATCAGGCTTCTTCAGGCGCATTAGTTCTCCGATCGCGTACATGGGACTTCCCGGGCCTGGATCGAACGGGACTGCGGTGTCATCCGGTCCGGCGCATAGATCGCATGGTCGAGTCTTGACGCGCTCATCGATCGGCTTCAGATCCTCGGCTGTTTTCGGTTTCACGGTGAAAGGCTGCATAAATGGAGAGTAGGTCGCCCAATAGACCGTCGCATTCAGCTTTTGTATGCGCTCCATGACGTCCGGCAACTTCGACTTGCTGTTGCGATCGCGCTTTTCTCCAATGATGAAGATGATCTTCCTTCGTCCTGCGGGACGCGATTCCAACATAACCGTCGCTTGGCGAAGAGCGTCCAGCGTGCAGGCATTGCCGCCTTCTTTGCGCAACATTCGCAGTGCGTGACTTACGGCATCCGGACTGTCCGTAAAGTCCTGCCGTAACTTCACTTCGTCGCTGAATGAGATTACAGCGGTTTCTCCCGCGTCCGCCGCCAGTAATTGGCTGAGCAGAATGCCACTCCCACCCAATTTGTCAATCACCGCTCCGGAATTCTCGCTCGCCTGAACAGCGACAACCAGATCGATTGGATAAGTCGACCAATCCATCTGTATCTTCTGAGGCACATTGTTGTCGTAAAGAAGCAGGTCCTCTGGAGTTAGTCCGTCGACGAAATGGCCTTTGGAATCAGTGACGGTAGTTGGCGCAAGTACCAGCGGCACGGAAGTCCGAAACTGAGCCAGCGCTGGAAGAGTAAGTACAAAGATGACTGCGGTCAGGCGCATCGCTGCCTCTTCAACACGTTCTAAGCCAAACGCTTTCCCGGCGGGCAGGTGACGCGCAAGTATAATACCTCGTATCTCGTTTACGACGTCCGCACTCGATATGCGAACTGAACAAGTCCGATCCGATGGGCCAACCCGACGTTCGGCGATCCACCGGCTTTGCCAATCTGCTGTAGCGCCGATGCTCGCTGCCGCCGTTGAATCCTGGAGTCCTGCCAGCGCTCAGGAAGCAGCGAGAGCCCGGTGGATAGCTTACGCCGAAACGCTAAAGCCCCGACTCAACAAGACGCTCCAATTGCCAATCGCTATAGTAAATCCGATAAGTGATCCTTCCCGCTATCTGCGATGGCGAATGGATGACGCGCCGGATTCGGATCTCTCCAAGCGCCTTCTACGCAAGGGAGATCAGTTCATCCTCGATTTTGGCGGCCATCGCACGGGGCAGTTCGGATTCAGGCTCGTTGGAGAGGGCCCATCTATCGACGCGCCGGTGCGGCTCAAAGTCACCTTCGGCGAAGTCCCCGGCGATGTTGCGGAACCGCTCTATCCATACAAGGGCGCGCTGAGTAGCTCGTGGCTGCCGGAAGACACCGTAACAATCGACTTCCTTCCGCAAAACTTCCGAATGCCTCGGCGCTATGCGTTTCGATTCGTGAAGATTGAAGTACTCGATACGTCGCCAAACTTTGCCGTTCGTTTTCTCGATACGCACGCGATTGCTCTAACGTCGGCGTCGAAGCAACCTGCGCCGCTCGCGACCTCCACACCCGAATGGATTCGGCGCGTCGATGAGGTTAGTATTGCGACGCTTCGAGATTGCATGCAGACTACCTTCGAAGATGGCCCCCGCCGCGACCAGCGGTTGTGGATCGGCGATCTTCGCCTACAGGCGCGCGCGAGTTATGTGACCATGCCGAATCATGATCTTGTAAAGCGTTGCCTATACCTCTTTGCAGGACTGCCTCGCGAGAGCGATGGCTTCCTACCCGCCTGCGTCTTTGAAAAACCGGTGCCGTCGACGACCGCGACGTTTATCCTCGACTACGCGGCACTGTATGGATCGATCGTTTTAGACTACTTGCAAGCGTCCAACGACTTAGCAGCGGCGAAAGAGCTGTGGCCGGTCGCGTACCGACAGATCGAACTTCTACTAAAGATGGTAGACGATCAAGCTCTATTTCAGATACCCAACGGATACTGGGCATTTATCGACTGGAATATGTCGCTTGACCGAAGCGCTTCCATGCAAGGGGTAATCATCTATTCAGGCCGGCGCCTATGTGAGCTCGGGCAGCTGACGGGTAACTCGGAGCAGGTCAAATCCCTTTCCCTGCGACTGGATCAAATGTCGGCCGCCGCTCACAAGCACTACTACAATTCGGAGAAGGGAGTCTGCTTTAGCGGTCCTAAGCAGCAGATATCCTGGGCGTCGCAGGCGTGGCTTACATTGGCCGGGTGCCTCACCAAAGAAGAAGCTGCCGGAGCCCTGAGACGTGCGGTAATCGAGGACAAAACATCAACGCAGCCGGCAACAGCTTATCTGTACCATCATGTAGCCGAAGCGATGGTCACTTGCGGGATGCGTCGCGAAGCGTTGGAACTAATCAAGAGCTACTGGGGACAGATGGTTGATGACGGCGCCAACACTTTCTGGGAGGCGTTCGACCCGAAGGACTCGACGTTTTCTCCCTATGGTGACGTCCACATCAACAGCTTCTGCCATGCCTGGAGCTGCACGCCCACGTACTTCTTCCGCGCGCTGCACTTACTTGATACTTAGCTGGCTCGGCACATAAAGGAAACCATTGGGACCAAACCCGCTCGTCGGCGTTATCTATCATTGGATCGGTGGGTTCGCCTCCGCCACCAACTTCATCCCGTTCCGCGGGATCAATCGTTGGTCGTGGGAGATCTACTGGCTCATCCAGGGTTTCGCGGCCTGGATCGTTGCTCCTATTGTTCTCGCCAGTCTACTTGTCCCGAACTTATGGGGAGTTCTTGAAGCCGCGCCGCATTCCAGCATTGGATTCGCGATCTTCTGGGGCGCGCTTTGGGGCGTCGGCGGACTTACCTTCGGCCTCGCTATCCGATATCTCGGTATTGCTCTCGGTTATGCCATTGCTCTCGGCCTTTGCACCGCCTTTGGTACGCTGATTCCGCCGATCTATGACGGCTCGATACACGCGATCCTAACGGAGACTTCCGGCCGCATCATCCTCGGCGGCGTTTTGCTGTGTCTCATCGCGGTGGCGGTGAACGGACTTGCCGGGCTTTCAAAAGAGAGAGAAGTAACCCCTGAAGACAAAGTTGAAGCGGGGGAGTCGGACTTCTCTTTTGGGAAAGGTATCGCGGTGGCGATCTTCGCCGGCATCATGAGTTCCTTCTTCGCATTCGGCCTTAAAGCTGGGGCGCCCATCGGACAGATCGCTAAAACCGAACTCATCGCCCATCAGCGGCTCGACCTATGGCAGAACCTTCCGGTCCTGATAGTCGTACTCTGGGGTGGCTTCGCGACAAACTTCATCTGGTCGGTTGTTCTGATCGCTAAGAACCATTCGTTCCGCCAGTTCGTAGGCAACCCCGGCAAGAATCCTATGCATGCGGGCCGAAGCGATTCCACTTACGCGAAACTCCCGGCGAGAACTCTGGTTTCCAACTATCTGCTGGCAGCACTAGCCGGCGTCATCTGGTATTTCCAATTCTTCTTCTACTCCATGGGCCAGACCAAAATGGGTAAGTACGACTTCTCCAGTTGGACTCTCCACATGGCTTCGATCATTATCTTTGCCACTATATGGGGCTTGGCGCTTAAAGAGTGGCGCGGAACCAGCCCCCGAACTAAGTGGCTCGTGACCGCGGGCTTGTTCCTGTTGGTAAGTTCGACTGTCGTTGTCGGCTACGGCAACTACCTGAAGGTTAACCCGTAAGCCGCCATCTATGCGAACGCTACGTGACGGGTCAGTAACTTCGCCACAAACTCCCGGCTCGATTCGACGAGTTCCCAAGCCCCGTCCCAGAAGCACATATCGATCGTCCACCAATCGATATACGGAACTTGCAACAGCTTAGGCGCGATCGCATCGAAATCAACGTGGCCCTCGCCAAACGGCGCGTGCGTGCTGGTTTCGTCGTTATGCAGTGTGCCGTCGCTGTCGATCAGATGGATCGCTCCGATGCGGCCCTGCAGCTTAGTCAGGAACTCATCCACTCCGCCGATCAGGATATCTTTCGCACCCTGCTGACGGGCTCCCACGACTCCGCACATATACGCGTGCGACGTATCGAACATGATCAGAAAATTCGGATGTCCCACTTCCTGATGCATCCTGAGAATCTCCGAGGGCTTGTTAAATAGGAATCCCGGCTCGAATTCCCAAACCATCCGGATACCCGCATCCTGTGCAATCTGCGCAGCCTTGTTCCACGTCACTGCCGTTCGTCGAAATGACGGATCGTACTCTTCGTTTGAAAGCGATCCCGGCGCCGCGACTGTATCGACGCGAATGGTCGGACATCCAATCGCGACGCACAAGTCGACGTTGCGGCGGAATAGATCGAGATAGCGCCGCTCGTTACCCTCACCGACAGGATTCACACTCGAGAAATCCGCGGCGTACCCTGAGATCCCTAAGTTCAGATCTCTCAGAAAACGCACAAGCTCGCCGCGCGATCCGGCCGTCGCGTACTTATCCAGCGTGACGTGCGGCGGAAATCCGCAGATTTCAATGCCGTCGTAACCGGCCTTCGCGAGCCGCCTGGCAGTGTCTTCAAACGAAACCGGATGAGAACTGTAAGGACCGAACGAGAACGCCCAACTGCCTAACGAAATTTTCATATGAGCTCCTGGCGTTATCTATTCTATTTCTTTCGTCTATTGCTTCTCGACCGTAACCCAGCGGTCCGACTCACACGCTTCGAGCACCGCATCCAAAACCAACTGACAGCGTAGACCGTCATCGAAGTCCGGCTGCATCGGCCGATCTGCCGCGACTGCCGCGATCAGGTCCGCCGCCTGGTTGCCAAAGGTATGTTCGTAGCCAATTGCGCATCCCGGCACCCACCATTGCTTCATGTACGGATGCATCTCTTCCCACACGGAAATCTTCCGCCAGCCCTGAATGTGTTTCGGCTCGCGAGAATCGAAGTACCAAAGCCGCGACATATCTTCCAAATCGAAGTACAAGCTTCCGTGTTCTCCATTGATTTCGAAGGTATTCCCGTTCTTACGGCCGTTCGCGAAGCGCGTTGCTTCAAAGTGACCGATTGCTCCATCGGCGTACTTGGCAACGAAGATAGATGCGTCCTCTATCTCGACTTTCGATGCTCCACCTTCGGGACGACTGCGTTCGTTCACAAATATCCGGCTCGTACCCGCGACTGCGGTGATCTCACCCGCGAGATAGTTCGATAAGTCGACGATGTGCGAGTGCAAATCACCGGTTACTCCCGATCCCGCAACGTCTTTATCCATCCGCCAAAGTAGCGGTACCGACGGGTCAAGTGTCCAATCCTGCAGATACAATGCCCGGAAATGGAAGATCCGTCCAATGCGCCCCTCATCGATCAGCTGTCGCGCGAAAGCAATGGCGGGAACGCGCCGATAGTTGAACCAGACCGTGTTGATCTTGCCACGCGCAGCCGCCGCCATCTCACGCGCTTGTGCGCCGTTCATTGCCAGCGGTTTTTCACATGCGACGATCTTACCCGCATCCAGTGCAGCCAGCGCCACTTCGTAGTGTGTGTTGTTCGGCGAACAGATATCGACAATGCGGATCTCCGGATCGTCAATTACGCGCCGCCAATCGTCGGTCGAAGTCTCCCATCCCCAACGGTCCGCCATGGCCGCTACCTTGTTCGCATCTCGCCCGACAATCGTTTTAAGCCGCGTGCGCAGAGGTAGGTCAAAGAACTGATTGATCTGGCGGTACGCGTTGGAATGGGCCTTGCCCATGAACTTATAACCGACCATCCCGATCGCGATTGAAGGCTTGGGCATGTTAGAGTACCTCGGGTGCGGCGCCTAAAGTTACGGTTACTTCCTGATTGTGCCCACCGCGCCAGACGGTCAGGTGAAGTTGGTCGCCCGCGTGTTTTCGATTGACCGCGCGATCGAGATCGGCATCGGAAGATACTGGCTTACCGTCGATTGCCGTGATTAAGTCACCGCCTACACCGAGTTGATAGTTACCCACGATCACCACTTGTCGCGGCGGCCGCAGGCCAGCGTCCTGCGCGGGCGAACCATCATCGATGCGCTGCACCAGCAGTCCGCCGCTACGGGGCATTCCAAGTTCCTCCGCTAGGTCGCCTTGGACGTGAACTGCTTGCGCCCCCAGAGTAGGCCGGGCGATGTGCCCGCTCGTGCGGTACTCTTCAATGATCTCTTTGGCCTTATTGATCGGCATGGCGAAACCGATGCCGATGTTACCGCCTTCGGAAGTTCCGCCGTTGCCATAGATCGCAGTATTGATGCCAATTACCTCGCCCCGCGAATCGAGCAGCGGACCGCCGGAGTTCCCGGGGTTAATGGCCGCGTCCGTCTGGATCAGATCTTCCAACCGTCCTTCAGATTGTTCGTCGCCCAGCGTGCGACCTAGCGAACTAATCACGCCGGTCGTCAGTGTTCCTGATAACCCGAACGGATTGCCGATCGCTAGTACCTTCTGGCCTACCTGCAAGTTATCTGAGCTACCTAGATGAAGGAAGGGCAGCTTGGTGGCGGCGTTAATCTGCAGTAGGGCGATATCGTTATGCGAATCGGCGCCGAGCACACGCGCCTTGTATTGCTTACGGCCATTCGCCAGAGTAACCGTAACTTCGCGGCTGCCGCGAATGACATGGTTATTGGTGAGGATCATCCCATCCTCGTTGATGATGATTCCTGAACCGGTACCTTTCGCGGGAACAACCGCAAGAAACCAGTTCCGTTGCATCACGATGCTGGTGATGTTGACGGTCGCCAGGTGCGCCGTCTTATAGATATCGATGTTATTCTGCTCGTCCGTGCCGAACCCTGCGCCGTGCGCAATATCCGGTCCTGTCCAAAGCCGCGCGGCGGGCGAGATTGGTTTCAGGTAGCGGCCGAGATGAAAATCGGCGCGCGACGTCACATACATGAAACCACCAATGAGCACCGCGGCCCATAGCAGACTTCTAGCTCTCATACGCTCCTATTTTTGCAGCATTCGCAAAGCGTGATAGACATCACTGGTTTGACGAATCGTGTCTTCTTTCGGACCGGAGCTATCGATCAGGAAGTCGGCGAATTTACTTTTTTCCTCGATCGGCATCTGTCGCGCGAGGCGGGCGCGAACAGCCTCCTCGGTAGCCAGCGGATCGCGATGCAGTGCGCGCTCAATCTGCAACTCCGCCCGGCAATACACGACGACGAGCTTGTCGTAATCACGGTAGATGCCGGTTTCGATCAGGATAGCGGCCTCCATGACTGCAATCGCATCGGGCTCAACCGCAGCAATCGCGGCGAAGGTTTGGTCTTTGCGTCGGCGAACCGCGGGGTGGACGATAGCGTTCAGCTCGGCGAGTTTGGCCGGGTCGTGAAAGACGATCGAAGCCACGCGCGTGCGGTCGATTTCGCCGTGGCTGTCGAGGATCTCCGTTCCGAGAAGCTCGATGACTGGGCCATAGGCTTCACCCGAAGACGCTAACACCTCGTGTCCAAGATCGTCGGCGTGGACGACGTGACAGCCAAGCCGCTGGAGTTCATGGGCAACGAATGTTTTGCCGCATGCCGAGTCCGCCGGTAAGTCCGACTTTCAGCATGTTCGGGTTAGTGGCAAATGCATGGTGGCAGCACGTTCATTATCGTGCGAACGCATCAAGTGCTACAATGTAGCACATGAAAACCACTTCTATTCGCGAGCTTCACATCCACACTTCCGCGCTCGTGCGTGAAGCCGCCGAAGGAGAAGTGATTATCATTGAGCGCCGGGGCGAGCCCGTGGCGGAGTTGCGTCCCATTTTGAAGCAGACTCCCAAGAAGCGCCTGCCGGACATGCGAGAAGTGTGGCGTCGTATGCCCTCGGTAGCTGCGGACACCGGTAGATTCCTCGAAGAAGATCGATAGCGTTCTACACGGATGTACCTCGACTCGGCTTACCTCGCGAAGTTCTACTTGAACGAACCCGATGCGACCTCGGTGCGAAAGCTAATTCGCCTCGCCCCCTACGTCTGCTCGTCTTCATGGGCTCTCCTCGAAGTCACCTGCGCCTTTCGACGGCATGTCCGCGAACGTTCGCTTACCGAAGCTCAAGGTGAAGAATACCTTCAACTCTTTCGAAGTCATGTCGAGGATAAATTCTGGAATTTGGTTCCGGTGACGGACGCACTGCTGCGAATGACCACCGTTATGGTCAGGCGCCTTCCGATTGATGTCCCGTTGCGAGCGGGCGATGCGATCCATATTGCGACGGCTCTCCATGCTGGCGAAACTGAGATCTGGACGAGCGATCGACACCTCTTGGCGGCTGCCGTACATTTCGGCGTGGCGGGAAAAAGCGTGAACAGCTAGAGTTCTTGGTTCCCTGTAGACTGAACTTATGGAACGAAAGATGTTCTGGCTCACGTTCACCGTACTGAGCCTGGGCGCTGAGATCGTTCTGCCTTTCTGGTGGGGAGTCGCCGCAACGTTTCCGATCTTGTTCCTAAGTTGGTGGATTGTATATCGGAGCGGCTGGTTCTAGTTATGTTTGAACGTTACAACGAAAAGGCTCGGCGTGTGATCTTCTTCGCCCGCTACGAAGCAAGTCAGCGGAGTTCCGGGTACATTGAGCTCGAAGATCTCCTACTCGGTGCATTGCGCGCAGACCATTCGATAAGGGCCGAACTGTCGCCCCAGACTAAAGATCAGCTTTGTGCACAGCTAAGAGGTGCCACTCCAGAGTCGCATCGTCCGACTACGACGTCGGTTGACCTGCCCCTCAGCAAGGCGGCGAAACGCGCTTTGGCTTATGGCGCTACGGAAGCGGAGCGTCTGGGCCATCAGAACATAGCTCCAGGTCATCTCGTCATTGGCGTGTTGCGGGAAACGGATAGCCCCGCTGCCCTCGCTTTCGAGGCTGCCGGCTTGGGTCTGGAGCGTCTGTGCGAACTGGTGAGCCAAGAGCCGGCCGCAGATCGACCGCGCCTTCGCGACGGTGCGCCTCGCCTACCGCAATCGGCCAGCCCACAGTTAGCACCTTTAGTGACGTCTCTCTTTGCTGCTATCTCGACCCATACACCGCAGCTTTATCACTGGCAGCCGGAAAGGTTTTCGGAACTGATTCGAGGTGAAGACAACTGGACGCGCAAAGAGGCGTTAGGCCACTTAGTGGACCTGGCAATCGCGCATCAGCATTGGATCGCGGCAGCGCTCGCGGGCGGTAGCCTACGCGTGGAGAGCGTTCCCGGTAAGAACTGGGTGAACGCTCAGAAGTACGTGGATGACGAAACAAAAGAGACGCTCGATCTCTTTATCTGTATCAACCGGCACTTACTCAACGTGATGGCAGGCATTCCAGAAGACAAGCTCGGGATCAGCTGTCACATCGCTGATGCCGAGCCTATTTCACTGGAAACGCTGATCTCGCAGTATGTCAGCGCAGTAAGTGAGTGGCTAGGCAAAGTAATCGCGGCTTAAGCGTGAATATCTAACTCCACCGCCTCGATCAGCGGAACTAACCATTTCAGCAACGCCTGATGCATGGGATGCTGAACATAGGCTTCAAGAGCAGCTTTATTGCTGAAATGCATGATGCCGCCGAAAGTATACCCGTTCCCCCGCGGCGAGAAGTTGTTTCCTACGTGCGTCTGTAAAAGACCTGGTATGGCGCCCTGAAACGCGGCGATATCTTTTGCGGCCCTTGCCTTCTGAGCCTCGGTGGTCCCGGGCTTCCAGCGGAACGCAAACACATGGAAGACAGTTTCTCCGCCGTCTTGTGCGGTTGCCGCTTGCGGGAGCGCGGCGGTAGCGAGCGCAGCCGCAGTGGCAATTGAACTCTTTTGAACTAATGAGCGACGGGTGAGGTTTGGCATCCGTTTCCTTTTAAACTATTCTAACCACACCCGCGAGTGCGCATAACATGTGCTGCACATGTTTTGTATACTGATCACATGCCGAAGATGATCCAGATAAGGGATGTTCCTGATCAAGTGCATAGCGTTCTCAAATCCCGAGCCGCTCGCGAAGGGATTAGCCTTTCAGACCTGATCAAACGAGAACTGGAACACGTCACTGAACGGCCCAGCATGCAGGAATGGCTGGATCGCGTCCGGCAAGACAAACCCATAAAATCGAAACGAAGCGCCGCCCAAATTATACGTGAAATGCGTGACTCGCGGTGATTGTCTTAGACGCCTCCATAGTCGTTGAGCTACTCGCAAACGATCTGCAAGGTGAAGAATTCCAATTCGATTTAGACGAGGGCCGCGGCTCTTTTATTGCTCCGCATCTGCTCGATGTGGAAGTCGCCAGCGCACTTCGGCGCCTATACGCAGGCCGACGCGTCGATTCTCATCGAGGCGAGTTGTTTCTCAAACGACTCGCGAGTTTCCCAATTGAGCGCTATCCGCACGCCCCACTGCTGCATAGAATCTGGGAACTGCGGAATAACTTCACCGCTTATGACGCCGTCTACATCGCTCTGGCGGAAGCAACTGATGCCGTCCTTTTCACGATGGACGCGAAGTTGCGTACCGGTCATCGAGCAACGGTCAGACTCTTCAGAACTTCGATCGACTAGGGCTAGAAGCCAACTAACTCGCTGTCCGCTCGCAACTCTCAATCGTATTCACCATTAACATCGCAATCGTCAACGGTCCAACCCCGCCCGGCACTGGAGTATAAGCTCCCGCAATCTCAGCCATCGCTCGCGGATCCACATCGCCCACCAATGCACTCCCCTTAGTTTCGAATTGAGCCAAGCGACGCGGATCATACCCAAACACGCGCAAAGCCACTTCAGCCGAAGTAATCCGATTCATCCCCACGTCCACCACGGTCGCCCCCGGCCGTATGAACTCAGCGGTCAACATTGCCGGTCGTCCGATTGCCGCCACCAACAAATCAGCCTCCCGGCATACCCGAGCCAGATCCGCCGTACGAGAATGCGCAATCGTCACCGTCGCGTTCTCGGCCAGTAACAACATCGCCATCGGTTTGCCGACAATGTCGCTCCGCCCCACCACCACTGCCCGTCGCCCCGTTATCGGGGTTTCATAATGTTTCAGCATCCGAATGATTCCCGCCGGCGTACAAGGCCGCGGGCCCGGACGCCCAGTCGACAACAAACCCACATTCAGAGGATGGAACCCATCCACATCCTTCGCGGGATCCACCGCCATCAGGACCCGCGCCGCATCCACTTGCGCAGGCAGCGGGAGCTGAATCAGAATCCCATCGACTTCCGTCCGCGCATTCAACTCCGCCACCATCGCCAGGAGTTCATCGGTGGTCACGGATTCAGAAGGCGTGAGCGTCTCACTATAGATGCCCAGTTCCGCTGCCGTCCTCGTCTTACTCCCGACATAAACCTGCGACGCGGGATTCGAGCCGGCCAGAATGACGACAAGGCCCGGCGCCCGCCCGATCCGTTCGATCAAACTCGCAATCCGCGGTCGGCATTCCGCTTTGATTGCTTCCCGCACCCGCACGCCATCCAATACCAGAGCCATCCGGTTTCAGGTTACTAACGTGCGACGAAGGGAATTTTGCGAACGCTTTGCCTGCGCGGCACGTAATAGGAAGAGAACAAAATGGCGCGCTCTAAAAGAAGAAGGTGGTTATGGCTGCTCTTAGTACCCGTTTTGGGACTGGGCGCGTTCGTCACGCTGAAGGCCGTCGGCCACACCCCGGCAAAGATCGACGCGGAGAAGATTGCCAAAGTAGAGCGCATGGATCTGGCCCGTTCCGTCGTCGCGACCGGCAAAATCCAACCCGTCCGTGAAGTCGAAATCAAATCGAAGGCCAGCGGCATCATCCAAAGCCTGCCGGTAAACTTCGGCGATTACGTCCACAAAGGCCAGGTCATCTGCGAACTCGATAAGAACGACATCCAGCCGCAACTCGACGAACAACGCGCCGCCCTGGGCGTGGCACTCGCGCAGGAGCAGAGCGCCAAGGCGGACTACGAGAAATACAAAGTCGACGCCGAAGGCCCCGATGTTCCGTTTCTAAAGTCGGATCGCGATCGCGCGCAGAAGCTGTTTGCCGCCGGTCTGGTGGCGCAAAATGCGCGGGATGAAGCCGAGAAAAACTATCAGATCGCTTTGAACAAAATGAACTCCGCGCGCGTCAATCTGCAAAGCGCGACGGCCGCGATCGCCAAGGCCAAAGCGCAGTATGAACAGCAGGCAGCAGTCGTGGCCCGGACCGAAGAAGACCTGCGCAACGCGACCATCGTCTCCCCGCTCGATGGGGTTGTCCTCTCGCGCGATGCGGAAGTCGGGACTGCGGTGAGTTCGATTCTCGTTCTCGGTTCAAGCGCGACGCTCATCATGACCCTCGGTGACCTCAACGAGGTCTACGTGAAAGGCAAAGTCGATGAAAGCGATATCGGCAAAGTCTATTTGGGCCAGCCCGCACGCATCACCGTAGAGTCCTTCAAGGACCAGAAGTTCAACGGTACGGTGACCAAGATCTCACCGATGGGCGCGGAGAAGGACAACGTGACTACCTTCGAAGTCCGTGTTTCCATCTCGAACGAGAGCCGCAAATTGCGCGCGCTCATGACCGCCAACGCGGAAATCATTCTCGAAGAACACAAGAAGGTGCTCACCATTCCGGAAGGCGCGGTCCTCTACGCCAAAGACAAATCGAAGGAAGCGGAGATCCCCGACCCCACCAACGAGAAGGGTTTCCGCAAAATAAAGATCGTCACCGGTATCAGCAACGGCGCCCGCACGGAAATTCTGAAAGGTTTGTCCGAGGGCCAGCAGGTTATTCTGCAGTGACCTATCTGGCTGAGCTTTTCGGGCAGGTCTTCGGCAGCCTGCTTCGCAATAAGCTGCGCAGTTTTCTCACCATGGCCGGCATCGCCTGGGGCATTGCGTCGGTGGTGATCATCGTTGCCATGGGCGATGGGTTCAAAGAGGGCCAGAAGCGCTCGATGAAGAGCCTCGGCGAAAACATCGTCATTCTGTTCGGCGGGCGCACCGGGAAGCAAGCAGGCGGCCAGCGCGCGGGCCGTCGCATCCGGCTCGAATACAGCGATGTCGAAGCGATCCGCAGTGAGTGCTGGATGGTCGACTACGTCGTTGGAGAAATCGAGAGCACAGATCGGGCGACGAGTCCCTTCAACAGCGGCTCGTTCGACACGGATGGAGTTGAGCCGGATTTCGGAAAACTCCGCACGGTGCCAGTGGCGGAGGGGCGTTGGATGTCCGATGACGACGAGCAGCAGGCGCGGCGCGTAGCGATTATCGGGCCGAAGGTGAAAAAGCAGCTGTTCGCCGGGCGGACGAATGTCATCGGGCAGCAGATCGCGATCAATTCCCTGCCTTTTCAGATCATCGGAATCATGGCCGATAAGAATCAGGATTCGAGCTACAGCGGGCTCGATGAGAGCAAAGTTTTCATCCCCTACAACACGGCGGTGCGGGACATTCCGCCGAAAGAATCGTATTATTTTACCGGGATTTTGGACGACATCATCTATAAACCGCACTCGCTCGATCAATTCGAAGCCGCGCGCAAACAGGTAATTGCCGTTCTGGCGCGGCGGCATCAGTTCGATCCGGCCGACGAGAGCGCGCTCGGTGTGTGGGACACGGTCGAGAACGCGAAGCAGATCGATGCGCTGTTTCAATCGATGACAGTATTCCTGGCGGCGATCGCGCTAGTGACCTTGAGCCTGGGCGGCGTCGGGGTGATGAATATCATGCTGGTCACGGTGAGCGAGCGGACGCGCGAAGTGGGGCTGCGCAAAGCGCTAGGCGCGACCCGGCTGCGAATTATGATGGATTTCCTGGTGGAAGGCGCGGTGCTGGCATTTCTGAGTGGCGCGATCGGGTGGATGGGCGCCTTCGGTTTGTCCGGCGCACTCGGGCAGGTGAAAATGCCCGACGCGTTTCCGGGGCTACCGGTGAGCATGGCAACCACAATGGCGACCTTCGGCGCCCTGACCGTGATTGCGATTGCTTCCGCACTATTCCCGGCATGGCGCGCGGCTTCGCTGACACCCGTGGAAGCACTGCGGTACGAGCGATGAGACTCGCGTCGATCGTGCGCGAAGCCTGGGGAGCGCTACTTTTCAACCGGCAGCGTTCGATCCTCACCATGGTCAGTCTCGGTTGGGGCGTGGTCTGTTTTGTAATCCTCTATTCGTACGGCGAGGGTTTCAACACGGCCCTAACGACGTGTTTCAAGGCGGTTGGGCAGGATCTCATCCTGATGTTCGGCGGGCAGACGTCGTCGCAGGCCGGCGGGGAGCGTTCGGGGCGAGTCATACGGCTCGAACGCGACGATGTGGATGCGATCCGTGAAGCGGTGCCGATGGTGGCCGCGATCTCGCCGGAAGTGATGATGCGCCGCACGCCGGTGAACCATGAGTACCGATCGGAGAACCTTTCGATCCGCGCGGTCCTCCCCGTTGACTATCAGAGAGTTCGGAATATGAACGTCGACTCCGGACGCTGGCTGTCGGCCGAGGACGATCTGCAGAAGGAGCGCGTGGCTGTGCTCGGAGCGGAAGCGGCTAAGAAGCTGTTCGGCGAAGCGCCTCCCGAGAACGAAAAGATCACGATCAGCGGGATGCAGTTCGTAGTCGTCGGGGTGTTGCGGACGAAGCTGCAAATCGCCAACTACAATACGCCGGATAACGAATGCGTATTCATCCCCTACGACACGGCGTCACTGCTGCGGGACGTGAAGTATCCCGAAGACATCGTTTGGACGCCGGCGAATCCGATGTTCCGTGAGGACGACATCAAGCAGATCCGCGCGACCCTGGCGCGTATTCACAATTTCGCGCCGACCGACGACCGCGCGGTCGAGATGATCGTGTTCAACGAGTTCATGAAGCAGATCGACACAATGTCGATCGCGCTGCGCGTGCTGTTAGGGTTGATCGGAACGCTCACCCTGGCGATCGGCGGCATCGGGCTCGCCAACATCATGCTCGTTTCCGTGACGCAGCGGACACGCGAGATCGGCGTGATCAAGAGTCTTGGGGCAACACGGCGTTCCATTCTGCTGCAGTTCCTCCTGGAAGCAATGGTGATTGTGACTGCGGGGGGCCTGATGGGGGTCTTGGCGGGGGTGAGCATTTCGCTCGCGATCGGGACGCTGCCACTGCTGGGACCGCTGTTCAAGGACACCAGCGGCGTCGGCGACATACATCTGAAAGTGTCCACATTCGCGGTGCTGACGTCGACCATCATGCTGGAAATCGTCGGCCTGATTTCCGGCCTGCTGCCCGCCATCCGCGCCTCACGCCTCGACCCGATCGACGCATTGCGTTACGAATGATTGTCCGAACCGGCGCAATGGCCCTTAATTGCCGTGCAACCAATCTGTTACCTAGACATCTACCATTGATATAATTGGTAATTCCGCTCAACTAAATATGCCCCTGAAGCCGATAACCGCGAACGCGGGAAGCGACAAGAAAATCTATTTGCTAAAGCCGCGAGGCTTCTGCGCAGGGGTCGTGAGGGCCATCGACGTCGTTAAGATTGCGCTCGAACTCTACGGGCCGCCGGTGTACGTTCGTAAGGAAATCGTACACAACAAGCACGTCGTGGACGAATTGCGCGAAGCCGGGGCTGTTTTCGTCGAGGAAGTGGAAGAGGTGCCAGCCGGAGCTCGCGCTATTTTCAGCGCCCACGGCGTCTCTCCTGTAGTGCGCCGGGATGCCAAGGACCGCAAGCTTCAGATCATCGACGCCACCTGCCCGCTGGTCACCAAAGTTCACCTCGAAGCTGTCAAGTTTGCTCGCGAGGGCTACACCATCATCCTGATCGGTCACAAAGATCACGATGAGGTTACGGGAACATTAGGCGAAGCTCCCGACAAAACGATTCTCGTCGAATCCGTCGAAGATGTGGATGCGCTGGAACTAGCCAACCCGGATCGCGTCGCTTACCTGACCCAGACCACGCTGAGTCTCGACGAGACCAGAGACATCGTCGGCCGCCTTCAGGAACGTTTCCCGAACATCACCGGACCGAAATCCCAAGACATCTGCTATGCAACCGAAAACCGCCAGATGGCTGTTAAAGGCGTCTCGGAATATTGCGATCTGATGCTCGTCGTCGGTTCATCCAACAGCTCCAATTCCAAGCGCCTCGTCGAGGTCGGCAATAATTTCGGCGTCCGATCTTATTTAGTCAACGACTGGAACGAAGTCGATCCTGTGTGGCTCGAAGGCATCCGCAACGTCGGCGTGACGGCGGGAGCTTCGGCCCCGGAACATCTGGTTGAGGAACTCGTTTCGGCTTTACAGGAGCACGGATTCGGGCAGCTGGAAGAAGTCGAATTGATTGAGGAAGACGTGCGCTTCTCCCTCCCCAGCGAGCTGATCCACGCTTCCAGTCTGCGCTCCACTCCGGTTCCGGTTTAAGACCAGTTTAAAGATATGACATCCGCACCCGCTTTCTCCGACATTCTGCGCACTTCGACCGCGAACGCCATCTCTCGCGCCTCGGAGTTTGTGCTCGATCAACAGCGCGAAGACGGCCACTGGTGCGCGCCGCTTACGGCGGATACGACGCTTGAATCCGATTTCATTCTCTTCCAGCTGTGGATGCATCCGCCGGTCGATGGCGAATGGAAGCCGGCGACTCGTCCGCTGATCGACAAAGCGGTCACGTCGATCCTCGCGCGGCAGAATCCCGACGGCGGTTTCTATATTTACGAGCAGGGCCCTAGCGAAATCAGCGCGAGCGTGAAAGCCTATTCTGCTCTCAAGCTCGGCGGCCTTCTCGAAACGGATCCGCGCATGGTGAAACTGCGCGAATGCATCCTGAACCTCGGCGGCATTCAGTCCGCGAATAGCTTCACCAAGATCAACCTCAGCCTGTTCGGCCTCTATCCGCGCGATTATTGTCCGAGCATTCCGCCCGAAATTCTGCTGATGCCGGGCAACGTGCTGTACCAGATGTCTTCGTGGACCCGCGCGATCGTCGTTGCGCTAGCCATTGTTCACGCGCACAATCCGCAGCGTCCGGTGCCGCGCGGCTTCAACCTCGAAGAGCTCCATCTACCCGGCCAAGGGTACGAATTCGCCGTTAACGATTCCTGGCTCACGTGGCGTTCCGCGTTCATCCACACGGATAAGATCCTCAAGCTCTGGGAAAAGTACGGCTTCTCTCGCATCCGCCGCAGCGCCATTAAGAAGTGCGAACGCTGGATGGTTGAACGCTTCAAAGGCTCGGACGGTCTCGGCGCCATCTACCCGCCGATGATGTATGCGGTCATGGCTCTCGACGTCCTCGGTTATCCGCCCACCCATCCCCTGCGCGTGGAAGCTGTCCGACAGTTCGATGCGCTCATGATCGATGGCCCCGACAAGTTCTTCTTCCAGCCCTGTTACTCGCCAATTTGGGATTCCGCCATCGCTGCCTATTCACTCGGCGAAGCGCAAGCCCCGGCATCGAAAGCTCTATCGCGTTGTGCCGATTGGATGCTCGATCGCGAGATCCGCAAGAAGGGCGACTGGTCCGTCAAGCGCCCCAACACGGAACCCTCCGGCTGGGCCTTCGAATACAACAACGAACACTACCCCGATATCGATGACACCGCGATGGTATTACTGGCTCTTCGTCACGCTCGGGGCAGCGACACCGAAGGTCAGCGCGCCGCGGTAAACCGCGCCATCGACTGGCTCTTCGCCATGCAAGGCCGCGATGGTGGATGGGCGGCGTTCGACGTCGATAACAGCTGGCAATTCCTGAACAACGTTCCGTTCGCGGATCACAACGCGATGCTCGATCCGGATTGCGCCGACATCACCGGCCGCGTCCTCGAATCGCTCGCCGCCCAAAACGTCTCGCGCGAGCATCCCGCGGTACGCCGTGCGGTCGACTGGTTAGTCAAAAATCAAGAGCGTGATGGCAGCTGGTACGGCCGCTGGGGCGTCGCTTACATCTACGGAACCTGCTTCGCCCTGCGCGGGCTCGCGGCCGCTGGAGAAGATTCCCACGAACCCCACATCCAGCGCGGCAACGAATGGCTTCGTTCCGTACAAAACGCGGATGGCGGATGGGGTGAAAGCTGCGCCAGCTACGATAACGGCATCTTTACCGGCGCGCATTCCACGCCTTCACAAACCGCCTGGGCGCTCATGGGCTTGATTGCCGGCGGCGATACTTATAGTTCAAGCGTACGCAATGGAATCCGGTATCTGCTCGACACGCAGCGCGCCGACGGCAACTGGGATGAAGACCTTTCGACCGGCACCGGCTTCCCTAAAGTTTTCTATCTGATGTATCACAATTACCGGGTTTGCTTTCCGCTGATTGCTTTAGCGGACTACGCAAAATTCTCGGATACGGAGCGTTAATGAAATTTCCCCTGGCAATGACGGCTGGGCTCGCGAGCTACGTTTACAAGAACAAGGCACGACCGCGGCCGGAATGGCAGATCACCAACGAACCAAAGGGCGACATCGCGAATCCGTTTCGCATTTTTACGCCGAAGCCGAATTCCGATCGCACGCCGCACCCGCTGATGCACAAGCGCTTTCCCATCGTGCTGATGCTGGAACCGCTGCACGCCTGCAATCTCACCTGCACCGGCTGCGGTCGCATTCGCGAGTACGAATCCACCATCAAAGAGCGCGTTCCGGTGGAAGAGTGCCTGTGGGCGGTCGATGAGTGCGGCGCCCCCATGGTCTCCATCTGCGGCGGCGAGCCGATGATGTATCCCCAGATCGGGCAGCTTGTGGCGGGTATTCTGGAGCGCGATAAGTTCATTTATCTCTGCACCAACGGCATGTTCATCCGCAAGCGCCTGAACGAGTTCAAGCCGGATAAGCGCTTCTTCTTCAACGTCCATCTGGATGGCCTCGAGAAAGACCCACGACATGTGCGTCGAGCGCGACGGCGTGTTCCAGGAAGCGATCGAAGGCATCAAAGCCGCCAAGGCCGCCGGTTTCCAGATCGCGACGAACACCACCGTGTATAAAGAGACCGACATGGCGGAGATCGAGCAGCTGTTCGAATACCTCTCGACCCTCAACGTCGACGTCCACCAGCTCTCGCCCGCTTACGGATACTCCGCCGTCAACGATCGCGAGATCTTCATGACCCGCGAAGATGTGAACGAGAAGTTCAAGGGCATCGATCGCCTGATGAAGCGCTACCCGATCGCGCACAGCCCGGTATACATGGACTTCCTGCAAGGCAAGAAGGAACTGCCCTGCACCGCGTGGGGAACCCCGACCTACAACACCAAAGGTTGGAAAGGCCCCTGCTACGTCATTACTGACGCGCATTACAAAACGTTCGAAGAGTTCATGACCGACACCCAGTGGCAGAACTACGGACCGGGCGGCGACCCGCGCTGCGAACACTGCATGATGCACTCCGGCTTCGAACCCTCTGTCGCTCTCGGGATCAACCACTCCGCGACCGATTACCTGAAAACTATCGGTTGGATCTTGCGGTAACTTGAAACCGACGCTGGTCACCGGCGCTTCCGGATTCGTTGGCTGGCACGTAGCGCGGCTGCTCGCCGAGTGTGGGCACCGCGTGCGTGCTTTAGCCCGATCTACCAGCCGGCTCTCAGGCATCGAAGTCGACCGCGTCACAGGCGACTTGCGGGATGCCGATTCGCTTGATCGCGCCGTGTCGGGATGCGGCCTGGTATTTCACGTCGCGGCCGATTACCGCCTCTGGGTCAAGCATCCCAAAGAGATGTACGAGTCGAACGTCGATGGCACGCGCAATCTGATCGACGCCGCCCGCCGCGCGGGAGTGGATCGCTTTGTCTACACCAGCACCGTCGGATGTATCGGCGTGCCGAAAGACGGGATCGGCGATGAAACCAAGCCGGTAACTTTAGAAGAAATGTCCGGCCCCTACAAGCGCTCGAAATTCCTCGCCGAGCAGGTCGCGCTCGACGCCGCGCGCGGAGGCTTCCCGATCGTGATCGTCAATCCCACGGCTCCGGTCGGACCGCACGATGTGAAGCCCACACCCACAGGCAAAATCATCCTCGACTTCCTGAATGGCGCAATGCCCGCGTTCATCGACACCGGTCTGAATCTGGTCGACGTCCGTGATGTTGCCACCGGACACTTGCAAGCCGCCGAAAACGGCCGGATCGGCGAGCGCTACATCTTAGGCGCGGAGAACCTGACACTAAGCAATATCCTGCAGCGACTGAGCGCGATCACCGGCCGCCCAGCCCCCACGACGCAGCTTCCATATGCCGTCGCATACGCCGCGGGAGTGGTCACGACGGCGTTTGCACAACTCACCGGCAAGCCGCCGCTCGCGCCACTCGATGCGGTCAAAATGGCGAAGAAAAAAATGTTCGTAACGCACGCTAAAGCCGAGCGCGAACTCGGTTTTGTTCCGTGCCCGGTCGACGATGCATTAACCAGCGCCGTCGATTGGTTTCGCGCCAATGGGTACGCATCATGATCCTCTTCCTAGCCTCGGTCCCGCTCGAACTCAAAGGCCTCCTCAAACACTGCGACAAGCTGCGCCGCGAACACCTTCCCGTCCAATGGGCCATGTCCGGCATCTTCCGCGGCAAGCCGATGATCGCCGTCACCAATGGTTCCGGACCCATGCGCGCCTACGCCGCAGTCGGCGGACCTGATCTCGAAATGGTCTGTAATCTCGGTCTCTGCGGCGCCCTCGATCCCGCGCTAAAAATCGGCGACGTAGTAGCCGCAACCGAAGTCGGCGGAGAACCATCGCTCGCCCCATCATCCTCGCCGCATTGCGCCCGCGGTGCACTAGTAACCGCCGATCACGTCGTCCGATCCGCTCAGGAAAAACGTTCGCTTCGCCTTCTCGGCGGCCTCGCCGTCGACATGGAAGCTCGCGGCGCACGCAAACGCGCCAAAGAACTCGGCGTCCCCTTCTACGCGGTTAAATGCGTCAGCGATCTGGCGGACGAAGAACTCCACTGCGACTTCAATCGCGCACTGCGGGATGATGGAAGGATAGATACTGTGCGGCTGGCGATGGACGCGCTCAAGCGTCCTTTCACCTGCCTGCCCGAGTTGCTGCGGCTGGGGAAACGCGCGGCACTCTGTTCGGAGAAGTTGGGGGAGTTCGTTGCAAGCTGCGAGTTCTGAAATTCCAGCCGACATGCTGGCCGCGGTGTATCGCGGCGACAGCGTCGTTGCGCTAGAGCGTATCGCGGTCCCTGAAATCGGACCCGGCGAGCTGCTGCTGCGCGTCGAAGCCTGCGGCGTCTGCCACACCGATCTGAAAAAGGTCGAGTACAACCTGCTTCCCCCGCCCCGCGTCTTCGGACACGAGACGGCCGGAACCGTAGTCGCGGTCGGGACAGGCGTTCAGAAATTCCGCGTCGGAGATCGCGTCATCTCCTTCCATCACATCCCCTGCAGCCATTGTTTCTACTGCGAGCGCGGCCTCTACGCACAGTGCAAGGTCTATAAACGCGTCGGCGTCACTGCGGGATTTGAACCCGCTGGCGGCGGCTTCGCTCAATACGTCCGTGTGATGGATTGGATCGTCGAACGTGGCGTCGAACGGATTCCCGACGGCGTTTCCTTCGAAGTCGCCTCGTTCGTCGAGCCGGTCAACACGTGTCTGAAAGCAGTGGAGCAACTCGCGCCAGCAGCGGGCGACGTGATCGTTGTCATGGGGCAAGGGCCCATCGGGCTCATCTTCACCATGCTGCTTGCCCTTCGCGGCATTAAAGTCATCGCGACCGATACCATGCTGCGCCGTCTGGAATTATCCAAGCTTTGCGGCGCGGAGATTGCGCTCGATCCACTCGTCAGCGACGTCGCCAAGGCAGCCGCAGTGTTAACGGACGGCCGCGGAGCCGACGCTGTGATTCTCGCGACAGCGGTACCGGGTTTGGTCGAACAAGCCGTCGACTGCTCCCGCCCCGGCGCCAAAATCCTGCTCTTCGCCCAAACGTCGAGCAAAGAACGCATCGAACTGTCCGGCGCTAGCATCTGCGTAGGCGAGCGTATCTTGTTCGGATCTTACAGCGCATCCGTCGATGTTCAGAAACAATCGGCCGACCTCGTGTTCGGCGGTAAGCTTCCGCTCGATCTGCTCATCTCGCACCGCATGCCCCTGGCCCGCATTCACGATGCCTTCCAACTCGCGACGAAACCGACGGCCGAGTCCCTCAAAATTGTGGTGACTCCGCAAGTCTGGGGTACATCTGATTAAGTCGATGCAAGCAGCGGTGCTCTACGGCAAAGAAGACGTGCGCGTCGAACGCGTGGAACTCACCGAGATCGGTCCGGGCGACCTGCTCGTCCGCGTGGGCGCCGCGCTAACCTGCGGCACCGATGTCAAAGTGTTCCAGCGCGGCTATCACGCCCGTATGATCGTCCCGCCTTCACCGTTCGGTCACGAATTCGCCGGCGAAGTAGTCGCCGCCGGGCGCGAAGTAGAACGGTTCCGGGTGGGCGATCGCGTCGTCGCCTCTAACTCCGCGCCCTGCGGCATCTGCTTCTACTGCAAGCACCATCAGGCCAACCTCTGCGAAGATTTGCTCTTCAACAATGGCGCTTATGCCGAGTACCTTTGCATCCCCAGGCGCATCGTCGAACGCAATACCTATCACGTCCCCGACTTATTAACTGACACCGACGCCGCCCTCATGGAACCCCTAGCCTGCGCCGTGCTCGCGCTCAATGAAACAGGAGCTGTCAAGGGTGATACGGTCGCCGTTATTGGCCCCGGCCCTATCGGCATCATGTTTGTGAAACTAGCCAAGAGCCGTGGGATGCGCGTCATTATCAGCGGCCGTCGCCAGGCCCAGGTCGACCGCGCCCTCGATGCCGGAGCCGATCACGGGGTTATCGCCGAAATTCCCGAAGAAGCCGTCGCCCACATTCGAGCACTGACGGATGGACGCGGCGTCGACGTCGCCATCGAAGCCGTCGGCAAACCCGAACTGTGGCGAGCCGCTGCCCAGATGCTTCGTCGCGGGGGAACGGTGAACTTTTTCGGCGGCTGCCCTCGCGGCACCGAAGTCAGTCTTCCGACCGAGCTACTCCATTACTCCGGACTTCGCACCATGGCCAGCTTCCACCACACGCCGGAGACCAATCGCGCCGCGCTGGACCACATCATCGCAGGCGATGTCCGCGCACGCGATTTCGTCGGTGACGAGCGTCCGCTAGCCGCCTTGCCGGACGTGCTCGCATCCCTGGCGCAGCGCAACGGAGTCCTGAAAACCGCAATCGTGCCATGACCCCCGCCCTGCAACTGGCGCCGCGCGAGTTTCTCTTAAGCAAAGAAGCGACGCAGCACGAGTTCTCCCAGTCGCAAGCCGAAGCCTACACTAAGTGGCTGGCCACGCATCACTACGAGAATTTCCACGTAGTCAGTCTCTTACTTCCTAAGCGTCTGCATCAGGACTTCTTCAATGTCTATGCCTACTGTCGCTGGGCCGATGACTTAGGCGATGAAATCGGGGACAAGCAGGAAAGTCTGCGCCTGCTCGCCTGGTGGGGTGACGAGTTGAACCGCATGTACGAAGGCGATGCCACGCATCCGGTCTTCGTCGCTCTCCAAGGTACCGTTGAGAAGCACTCGATCCCGAAGCAGCCTTTCGCCGACTTAATCCGCGCTTTCATTCATGACCAGCAAGTCTCACGCTACGACACATGGGAGCAAGTGCTTGATTACTGTGTCTACTCTGCAAACCCGGTAGGCCACTTAGTGCTCTATCTCGGAGGCTATTCCGATCCCGCAAGGCAGCACTTATCCGACGCAACCTGCACGGCATTACAGTTAGCTAACTTCTGGCAAGATGTAACGGTAGACCTCACCAAAGATCGCATCTACATCCCGCTTGAAGTCCTCCACCGCAACCAAATCACCGTTGAAGACATCTTCGCCCGCCGCTTCTCCCCCGGATTCGGCAGTGCCATGGAAGAGTGCGTCAACCGCGCCCAGTTACTCTTCGAACAAGGATTGCCATTAGTTGGGATGGTCGATCGCGCCCTGTCGCTCGACTTAGACCTATTCAGCCGCGGCGGCATGCGCGTCCTGGACAAGATTCGCCAGCAGAACTACAATGTTCTCTCCGAGCGCCCTTCCATCTCCAAGTTAGAACGCGTAGGATTGTTAGTAGGTGCTCTTGGCCGCCTGGCAGTACGGCGCGCCGCATGACCTCGCTAGTTAATTCCTACGCCTACTGCCGCCGGATCACTCGCGCCCGCGCCAAGAACTTCTACTACTCGTTCGTCCTCCTATCTACCGAGCAGCGCAACGCGATGTGCGCGATGTACGCCTTCATGCGCTTCTGCGACGACCTAAGCGACGAACCCGGCGCAACGGCAGCAGCCATGGAAAACTGGCGCGCATCCCTCCAACGCGCCCTCAACGGCCACTTAGACGACCATCCGCTCTGGCCCGCGTTTCACGACGCCGTTCAGCGCTATCAAATCCCGCACGACTACTTCTTCAAAATGATCGAAGGCGTTCAGTCGGACCTGACCCCGCGCGAGATCCATAACTTCGACGACTTATACCAATACTGTTACCGCGTCGCTTCGGTCGTGGGCCTGACTACCATCCACATCTTCGGATTCAGCGATCCACAAGCCCTTGACTTAGCCGAAAAGTGCGGCATCGCTTTCCAACTGACTAACATATTGCGTGATGTGCGTGAAGACGCAGAGCTAGGCCGCGTCTACTTACCCACAGAAGATCTCCAGCGTTTCGAAGTCCGCCCCGACGAACTGTTGGGAACCGAACGCAGCGACCGCTTCCTGCGATTGATGGAGTTCGAAGCCGATCGCGCCCGGCGATTCTACGACCAATCCCGACCACTAATCGGGCTGGTCGACCGCAGAAGCCGTTCCTCGCTGTGGGTGCTAATCACGATCTACTCGCGCTTGCTGGACAAAATCCGCACAAGTAACTACGACGTCCTGCAGCGTCGGATCTCGTTATCTACGTGGGAAAAAGTAAGGATTGCCGGGGTAGGATTTGCGACCCAGCGTTGAACAGGCGTTAGCCGTGACCGAGTTTCATGGCCCACCCGATCGCAAACAGGGCCAGGATGAAATACCCGAAGCACTTCGCCCCATACATCAGCCGCTCTCGGTCGGTTTTCTTAGTAACAATGCCAAGCACCACCGAGGCGCACAGGGCGAACAGAAACGCCGCCTCGAAATGCGAAAGATTGATCTTCACTTAGCTCTTCCGTCCCGTCGCGATCTCAAACACATCCACCATCGCCAGAATGTTCAGCAGCCCGGCACAGACCAGAAACTTCGTGCCATAGTCATGCACCGCTCCCGGCATGTCCGGCACGTTGTAACCCAGCATCACGGACAGAATATAGAGCGCGCCGGACGCGAGATCCCCGACGAAGCCGCCGTAGTTGATCAGCGTGGTCAGCAGATCACCCGATTCCGGATGGAACATCGCGCCGCGCATCCCCAGACCAAAGAAAAACATCAGCGAGATCGCAGCCAGAAGCAGCAACCCGCGCCCGCGCCGACGCAACAGCAGATGGCCGCCGCCCGGAATTAACCAGGCCAGCGCCACCGGCGCAGCCCACACGCTCATGGGCGGAAGCGCAGGCTTCGCGGTATCGACAGTAGTAGTTGCAGCCATTTACGGAACTAACAGGATAACACGGTGCTATCTCTGGAAATCGCGTTATAGCCGATCGCGATTACGACAAGGTACATAGTAAGTGCCTCGCTGTTCCCGAAGTTTACATCCGCCATGCCTTCCACGAGAAGCGCAATCGTCACCGCGATTCCGCCATGTACAAGAGATTTCCGATCATCGCGCCCCGCGGGCAGGCTTCGGACACCGCGCACAAAGTCCCAAAGAATCTTGAAGATCAACCAAAGAAAGATCAGGAGTACCGGCACGCCTCGTTCCGCCGCATACTCCAGGTAAACGTTATGCAGATGCATGTAGGAACCGGAGGGAAGCGGAAGGGGCACATCCGGCGGCAGATACTCCATGAACCGGATCCGCTGCATCCCGGGCCCCACCCCAAACCACGGGTGCGCTTCCACCATGCGAATTCCCGTTCGGAGCAGGATCGCGCGGAAGCCATTCGAATCGTCGCTGCCAGGTTGCACAATAGACACCGCGCGCTCTCGAATCGTGGATGGCGCCACGAGCAAGCCGATCGCGACACAAACAGGTATCGCCAACGCTACCCAAGGCCGCCAGCATAAGACAAGGTATGTGATTCCGATCGCCGCGGCAATCCAGACCGCCCGGGTTTCGGCCAGTACAATGCCTAGCCCAAGAGTAACGCCTAACACTAACCATAACCAAACGTATCGTCGAGCCGAGGCGGAAAAAAGCAGGAACGACGCCAGCATCAGAAGCACTAACATCTCTTCTACTGAAAATATGTACCAGTGACCCATGAATCCGGTAATCCGCGCTGTAACATAGGCCGGGTAAAAATCTTCATTCGCCTGGTAGATGTTATAGGCTTTCACCCCAAATTGATAGACACCGAAAAGCGCGCTCGCCGCTCCGAATCCAGCCCACGTCAGAACAAGCCAGTTGCCTATCTTCGTTCCACGAAGTAGTGTGTAGGCTACAAGTAACTGGGTAAAAACATAAATCTTCTTGACTTGTGGAAACCCTGCCATTGCGTTGCCGGAAAGCGCTATGGCAACCAGCGTTCCCAGCAAAAACAATCCAAGCGGGAGCTTGATGGGTGGAAGCCGAAGCCGTTCCCTGGACGCGAACAAAGCTACAAGCGCTAGTCCAAGAAGGATTTGCGATGGCGCAATGCCGATGACAATCGCAGCCGATGAGGCGAAAGCCAGCCATTGCGCCCATAACATCAAACGCGGTCGGTAGTTACGCAAGTCTTACGTTCCTGGGAGTGCGGCCGCTCATCTTCCTCACCGTATCATGATGTAATCTTGCAGCCCGGCTATCCTCGAGCCGCGACCGATATCCTCGGATACATGAACCGCGTATCTCCGAACCTCCTTCGGTGCGGGACTCTGCTTCTCGTTGTCGCGTTGAGCACGGGATGTGGACACGATGCTTCGCCGATCCCAAATACATTCAGCGACGACGAGTATTCTGTTTACGCCGCCTGGCTCGCGCCTCACTTCAACCAACAGTCATCGAACCTATTACTGTCGAACCGTACTTTCATTTTTGATCCTGTCGGCCGACACGATTGCGCAGTCAAAGACTTGGAAAATTCAGGGACATGTCGAACTCTCCCTTCTGCAGGCACTCCATAACATAGGGAAAGCGACGTACCCGGTTCGAACCGATAAGTTCCAACTACCGCAGTTCCGAATCCCTTGGAAGTATCAAGAGTCAGCGGGTCTGTCTGTAAACGTTGCGCCGCCTTTCCGGCTCGTGACTTTTTCTCGCGTATTGACTCGCTTCACGCGCCAACTACGTGCCGTTAGGCCAATTTGTCCTTGGCCTCTGCCAATACGCCCGAATTGCGGCATCTTCCCGGCTGTAATGCGTTGAAACATAACGATTGCCGGGTGGTGCTCCCGGTGCACTACTTTGTCCATGCAGCGCATTTCATCTGACAAAGAAAAGACTATTGAACGTGGATCGGGTCGACCCGCGCCAGGAATTCCCGTCGGCTACCAGCAGCACGCCGTGGACTCGAAGGAACCGGTTGCAGACCGGACTACCAGCATGCTGACCTGGGGAAAATAACATGAACATCAAAATTCTTGCAGGACTACTCCTAGTTACATCGAGTGGATTGTTCGCCGGTAATGCGAAACTGGCGCATGAACTCGAAAGCATTGATCCGGCGGGCTCTGTGGACGTCATCGTTCAACTAAGGCACCCGGTGAGCGATGGGTCATTGTCATCGGTAGTCCGCGGAGGTGAACTAAAGAAGAAGCTAAGTTCGGCCAACGGCGCACTCTACAGATTACCCGCAAGCATGCTGAAGTCGCTTGCCAGTGATCCCGAAGTCGCCTATATCTCACCTGACCGTCCATTAAGAGGCTTATTAGAGTACGCGGAACCAGCCATCAACGCCAATATCGCCCTGCAGAACGGCTGGGTTGGGACGGGCGTCACCGTGGCGGTAATCGACAGCGGCATCACGGTCAGCGGCGATCTTCAGGAACTGCTCGTTAACCGGATATCTTACTCACAGAGTTTCGTCCCCGGTCAGACTAGCACCCTGGATGCGTACGGGCACGGTACCCACGTCGCCGGTATCGTCGGTGGCAACGGCAGCAACTCTTCCGGGCTTCTATACACCCACAGCTTTGTCGGCATCGCTCCCAATGTGAAGCTCGTCAATCTCCGAGTTCTGGACCAGAACGGGCAAGGTACCGATAGCCAGGTCATCGCCGCGATCGACAAGGCAATTACGCTCAAAGTCAACATCATCAATCTGTCGCTGGGACGGCCGGTGTTCGAGAGCTACACGGTAGATCCTCTTTGCCAGGCAGTCGAACAGGCCTGGAAAGCGGGCATCGTCGTCGTCGTGGCCGCCGGTAATGACGGCCGGGTGAATACCGCCAATACCTATGGCTACGGAACGATTACGGCGCCGGGAAACGATCCCTACGTGATCACTGTGGGCGCGATGAAAGATCAAGGGACGGTGACGCGCTCCGATGATACGATCGCGAGTTATAGTTCGAAAGGTCCGACGATCTTCGACCATATTGTGAAACCGGACGTTGTCGCTCCCGGCAACAACATCAACTCGATGCTTGCCAGTCCGAATGCCACGCTCTATCAGACGTCGACCACCTTACTCGAAAAAAGCTACTACATGAGCCTTCCCGCACTGAGCCTGAGCGCCGGACCGTATTCGAACAACTACTTCAAACTAAGCGGTACAAGCATGGCGACGCCGATGGTAAGCGGGATCGCCGCACTGCTCTTACAGAAAGATCCTACGCTGACTCCGGATATGATCAAGGCTCGCATCATGAAGACCGCGACCAAGACATTTCCGGCTTCCAGCACGGTAACCGACTCTACCGGCACTTACATCGACTATTACGATATATTCACCATCGGCGCCGGATATGTCGACGCCTGGGCTGCTCTAAACGACACGGATAAGGCCGCTTTGCCGGCGCTATCGCCCACCGCTGTACAAACCTCACCGGGAGTCGTGAAAATATCCAATACGAGCATCGGCGGCGCGACTGCGGTTTGGGGCAGCGCTGCGGTATGGGGTAGTGCGGCGGTATGGGGTTCGACCGTTACAGACACCAGCACAGCCGCCGTATGGGGCTCCGCTGCGGTCTGGGGCTCCGCCGCTGTATGGGGATCCAGCGTTCCTGCCGGCACTGCCGCAGTTTGGGGCAGCACGGCGGTATGGGGCAGCACGGCGGTATGGGGATCGAGAACCGCCGACGCGGATGCTTCGACCGTACTTTACAACGTTACGGAATGACTGATTGATCGGAAATGGCCGGTTCAGGTTCGCGTTCGCGGGCCTGACCAGCCACTCAAGCGTTTACCGCACGTGACCGCACTTGCCCATATTCGCTCAAACGACGATTCAATGTCCTTAACGAGATCCCAAGAGCTTCCGCGGTCTGCTGCCGGTCGCCTTGCGTTCTACGAAGCGTGGCCAACACCGCTTCCCGCTCCATGCTTCCCAGGGTTCCGGCCGCGCCCGTGGGGATGCAGGCCGCCGCCACCGTATGCGGCATCTCATCCAAATCCAAAATGATATGGTTCGCTTCAATTCGGAAGTCGTCGGCCGCGAGCGATGCACTCGTAATCACGTTGCGTAGCTCTCGAATGTTCCCTGGCCAAAGATGTCTCTTAAGTCTGCTGATCGCTTCGCCGCTGATCTTCATTCCCGGCCGAATCTCCGCCAGAAAATATTCCGCCAGCGGCTCAACGTCGTCCGGCCGCTCGCGAAGTGGTGGCACGCGCAAGCAGACCTGGCTTAGCCGGTAATATAGATCCTCCCGAAACAATTTCTGCTGAACCAGGCTCTTCAAACTTCGGTTGGTAGCCGCGACGACGCGCACGTCGACAGACAACTTCCTGGTTCCACCCAGCCGGAAAAACGTAGATCCATCGAGGACACGCAACAACTTAGCTTGCAGGTTGAGGGGAAACTCTCCGATCTCGTCCAAGAGCAGCGTTCCTCCATGAGCCAATTCGAAGAGTCCGGGCTTGCTGTTGAGCGCTCCGCTGAAGGCCCCTCGCTCATAGCCGAACAGTTCGCTTTCCACCAGATGCTCCGGTAACGCCGCACAACTCACGTCAACCCAAGGCTTCGCATGTCTTGGCGAGTAATGGTGCAGCGCTCTGGCGATAATCTCTTTGCCGGAACCGCTCTCCCCCTCGATCAGCACGCTGGCGTTTGCCTGCGCTACGCGGCGCACGTGCCCCAGTAGACCCATCATCTGGGCGCTGGCGACAATCGCGGTTTTTCCAAGAAACGATTCGGGCGAAGAGTTCACTTCCGCATGATCGGCGGATTGCGCCATAAGCTTCAGCGCGGAAGCGCGCCTACAGTATTGGACCGGTCGCGCCGATAAACACAAAGAGACGATTTGTGTTCCGAAAGGAGGTCGACGTAATGGAAGAGTACTCGCTGAAAACCAGGTTATATATCCATTGCGTGATACTGGCCGGCCTTCTGACATTAGTCGTCGCATTTGTGAACTGGCAGTGTAAATCTCCCGGCTTGTTCCTGGTGCTCCTGTGTACCGGAACGGTAATCTCTCATTGGAAGGTTCGCGTTCCGGGTGTGAATGGAACGATTTCGGTGGTCTGCGTGCTCGCCTTCTTCGCGACTTCCGAGTTGCACTTCTCGGAAGCTGTGTTCGTTCTCAGCGTAGCTTCGGCTTCGCAGTGCCTCTTATTTGTAAAAACCCGGCCGAGAACGATTCAGATCCTTTTCAACATCACCTCCATGGCACTCGCCACCGCGGTGACGGCGGCCGCCTACCGATTCTACTTATTTGAAACTTGGCACCTGGCAAATCCGATTCGCCTGCTGATCGCAGCCTGTCTCTTCTTCGTTTTCAACACCATTCCTGTCGCCGTCGTTATCTCACTAACCGAGAGTCGGCCCTTTCGCCAAACCTGGAAAGAATGTTACTTCTGGTCGCTTCCCTTTTATCTGGCGGGCTCCGGGATCGCAACATTCGCCAGCATCGCTTGCCGCCAAATCGGCTGGCAGACTTGCGTCGTCATGGCGCCGGCTATCTGGATACTCTACCGTTCGCTCAACCTTTACATGGGGCGGGCCGAGGAAGGCCGCAAGCACGCTGAGGAGATCTCGGGCCTGCACCTTCGCACCATCGAAGCGCTCGCGCTCGCCATTGAAGCCAAGGATCAGACGACAGCCAATCACCTGGCGCGTGTTCAGCTCTACGCCGTCGAGATTGGTAAAGATTTGGGAATGTCGCCGCTGGAAATCGAGGCCCTTCGCGCCGGAGCCTTGCTGCACGATATCGGAAAACTCGCCGTCCCTGAACACATCATCTCGAAACCAGGCAAGCTCACCCGCGAAGAATTCGAAAAGATGAAGATTCATCCGGTCGTGGGAGCGGAGATACTGGAGCGCGTCAACTTCCCGTACGAGGTGACGCCGATTGTCCGCGCCCACCACGAGAAATGGAACGGGGAAGGTTACCCCGACGGTCTTCGCGGAGAATCGATTCCGCTCGGCGCCCGCATTCTCGGGGCTGTTGACTGCCTGGATGCGCTCGCATCCGATCGCCCGTACCGCAAAGCGCTTCCGTTAGATGACGCGATGGCAATCGTCGCCGGGGAATCGGGAAAGAGCTTCGATCCTAAAGTTGTAGCGGTGCTGCAGCGTCGGTATCAGGAGTTAGAGCACCTCACCCACGAGGTATCTGCTGACCGGTTGAAGGGACTCTCGGTAGACGTCAAAGTCGAGCGCGGCGATGCTCCAGCTGCCGGATTTGAACAAGAAGCACGGCAGGTCGGGCTCAATAGAAAACACCCGAGCTTCGTCAGCTCTATCGCTGCGGCCCGCCAGGAGATGCAAGAGGTCTTCGGGTTGACCCAGGAGCTAGGGACTTCTCTGAGTCTTCACGACACGCTGGCGCTTCTTGCCGGCCGGATGAAGAATCTCGTTCCGCATGACGTCCTGGCGGTCTATCTGGTCGAAGGCGACATTCTTAAGCCCGAATTTGTGACGGGCGAGAACTTCCGCTTCTTCTCGTCTCTCGAGATTCCCATCGGAATGGGCCTGTCGGGGTGGGTCGCCGAGAACGTCAAACCGATCCTAAATGGCAATCCTGCCGCAGAGTCCGGTCATTTGGACCAACCGGGTCGCGTCACCACGATGCGCTCCGCAGTTTCGGTACCGCTGGTCGCCGGTGAGCGATTAATCGGCGTGATAAGTCTTTACCAAACAGACAAAGATGCCTTCTCGAACGACAATCTTCGGGTCCTGTTATCGGTAGCGCCCAAGATCGCGCAGACGGTCGACAACAACGTCCAGTTCGAGCAAACAGTCGAGTCTGCGGCGACCGACGACGTTACAGGGTTACCGAACTTCCGATCCCTGTTTTTGCATCTGGAATCCGAAATCGCCCGCTGTTGCGCTGCGGCAATTCCGCTTCGCATCGGCGTCGTCAATATTAACGGCTTCAAAGAGGTCAACGACCATCTTGGCCATTTGGCCGGGAATGAACTGCTTCGTAAGATCGGCGGCGTGCTCCGCGGGACAACCCGGTCCAGTGACTTCGTCGCTAGAATGGGCGGGGTCGAATTCCTGATCGTCATGCCCGGACGGGATGAGAAAGAAGCCTGCGCCCAATTGGAAGAAAGCCGCGCCGCCGTTATCAGTGTCGGCGACGAACTGGGTGACAAACTGGGCCGCGATTTACCCTTATCGATCAGTTTCGGAATTGCGACATGCGGGCCCGACGGAATTGATTCCAGCGAACTCCTCTCCACAGCCGACAACAACATGTACGAAGTCTCGCGCCGCCAGAAGCTGCAGAGTTCGCGGGTACCTTTCCTTGTCAAGCGTTCCGCGTAGTATGCGCACACAGGCCACATCCCGTTCGCGGCTCATTCGAGTGGTCGTGCTTCGGCAGTGCGCCAAAGTAGTCCTCGCCGTTTTCCTCGGTGGAATCGCAGGGGCCGCATTGGCTCGCTATTCGGCTGGTTTCGGCATTGATGAACGGGAGATGGATGCGAGGCGCAGCTCCTCCTCCATCGAGAATATCCGTCACTCGCGGTCCGAGGGTGCGGATTTCGCAGTGTTCTGCGTCGGCTTCCTCCGCGGAATGGCGCACGGAGAACTCGGCTACTCGACAACTCTGAACCGCCCTGTATCCGATTTGATTCGAGAGCGGATCGCCGTGACCGCAGCAGAGATAAGCGAGGGGTTAGCTCTAGCGATTGTCGCGTCATCGGTTCTCGCCGGCTTAGTCGCTATGCGAATCAGCCGCGTGTTAGGAGCTGTATCCGAACTGGTTGCCAGCGTTTCGCTGTGCCTTCCGGTCGCCATACTTGGGTACCTGTGTCTCGTGCTCCGCGTCGCCCCATTCTGGGCTGTCGCTGCGTGTACATTCCCTCATCTATTCCGATACACCGCGAACCTTTTCGATCTGGCGGATCACAAGAACCACGTAATTGCGGCGCGCGCTCGGGGAGTGAGTCAATTCAGGCTGCACACAATCCACCGTCTTCTCCCCTGCGTACCCGAGTTACTCGCCACTCTTAGCCTGGTGGTCAGCATTGCATTTGGTTCGACGATCCCCATTGAGTTCGCCACGGAAACACCGGGACTTGGGCAGTTGGCTTGGCAGGCCGCATCGTCACGCGATTTGGCTCTTCTTTGCGTGCTCACCATGTTCACGGCGGCGTTGGTCTTAAGCGCCAGTGGAATCGCCGAAGTGTCGCGCGTGTGGTGTTTCGGAGAGCGAGGCGCCGAGTGACGAAATTGACCCACCGGGCCGCCGTCGCATGGCTGCTTCTGGCGCTCTTCGTTGTCGTCGGGGCCGGCAAACTCGCGCCGCACTCCTACGACCGGATCTTCAGCGAATCGCCCGATGCCCGACCGTCGAAGGATCACTCTGTTGGGCACCGACGCCGTTTCACGAGATCGCTTCTCGCGCCTGATCCACGGTACCCGAATCAGTCTCGGTTTTGCCCCGCTTGGAGCGTTCCTGGCGACGTTGGTAGCTGGATGCGTCGGAGCTCTCAGCGGCCTCTCCAAACCATGGATCGACCGCACATTGATGTTCTTGTGCGAGCTATTCATCTCGCTGCCGTGGATGTTCCTCCTGATCTCGGCACGCTCCCTGATGCCCCTCAACACGACGCCGGTCGCGTCCGTTGCGATCACGTTCCTGCTGCTCGGACTGCTCGGGTGGGCGGGTCCCGCCCGGATCGTCCGCGCCCGCACACGCGAATGGCTGAATAGCGATCAATACCTCTTTGCGCGATCCCTCGGAATCTCTCGACGGCGCGCGTTTCTCATCCATCTTCCGCCGGTTCTGAAGCCTGTCCTACTCGCGCAATTCTGGATCGCAATCCCGGTCTTTATCCTCGGCGAGGCGAACCTGTCGCTGGTGGGTCTCGGGGTTTCCGATCCACTGCCTTCGTGGGGAGCGCTTCTGCGCGACATGAACCGGCCCGAAGCGATCGTCGAAACGCCTTGGATTATCGCGCCTTTGCTCGTGCTTGTCGCAACGTTGATCGCCACTCAAACGGTACTTCGCACCCCTCGGAATCAGACATGAAACTATCGAAATCGCTCGCTCCGCTTCTCGTGACTATAGGACTCTGCGTCAGCCTTCGCGCCGAATCCGTTCTCCGCTTTTGTATTCGGAGCGAGCCTCGTACCCTTCATCCGCTTCTGGTTGACGACGACGCGTCAGAGACCATTCGCTATCTCACCGGCGGTGTCCTCGTTCGATTGAATCGAAAGACGCAGGAATCCGAGCCCGCCTTGGCCACATCATGGCGCGTGGCCGCTAACGGGCGTCAGATCGACTTCGTGCTGCGCCAGCGCGTTCGCTTTTCCGATGGATCGCCCTTCGGGCCGCCCGATGTCGCCTACACCATCCAGCAGTTGATGAGTCCGGAACTCCACGCGCCCGCGGCCGATAGCTTTCGAACCGGCCCGGGAGACGTTCATACCGAACAAACCGGACCCGACTCGATCCGCGTCACGTTTCCAGAGCCGGTCGCCGGGTTAGCCGCACTTTTCGATCAGGTTCCGATGATGTCCAGCCGCTCTCCCATGAAGGAGAAAGCGGTACTCGGACCTTACATCATCGAAGACCACAAAGCCGGCTCGTTTATCTTGCTGCATCGCAATCCGAACTATTGGGAACGCGATTCTGCCGGGCACCAGCTACCGCATATCGATACCATACGTCTCGATATCCAGCAGAGCCGAGACTCCGAAGCCCTGCGCATGCGACGCGGTGACATCGACCTTGTGACTAACCTGGATCCCGATCTGTTCGATCACCTCGTCGCGGAGAAGAAAACCGACGTAACAGTAAACGACCTCGGCCCATCGCTCGACTCGGAACTGATCTGGTTCAACCAAACCGCCACGAGCCACCTGCCCGCCGCAAAACGGGCCTGGTTCGCCGACGCGAATTTCCGCCGGGCCGTGTCCCTTGCGATCGACCGGGACGAGATCTGCCGCATCGTATATCGAGGTCACGCGACCCCTGCTGCCGGTCCCGTATCGCCCTCCAATCACGCTTGGTACAACAGCCATCTGGATGCGCAAAAGAGCTCCGTTGAGGCCGCAAAGAAGCTGCTCACCAGCGCCGGATTCCATGAAGCAGACGGGAAACTGCTCGATCGCTCTGGAAACCAGGTCGAGTTCTCGCTGATCTCAAATTCCGGTAACCGGAACCACGAACGGATGTTGGCGATCATCCAGCAGGACCTGGAAAAGCTCGGGATTCATCTGAATGTCGTCACCCTGGATTTCGCTTCCCTCATCGAACGCATTACCCGTACTTACGACTACGAAGCCTGCCTGATGTCGCTCACGAACGTCGGCATCGATCCGAATGAGCAGATGAACGTGTGGCTGAGTTCCGCCGGCAATCATCAGTGGAACCCCAACCAGAAGACACCGGCGACGCCATGGGAAGCGCGCATCGATCTGCTCATGACCCAGCAAGCCGCCGCATCCAGTCCGGCCGTCCGCAAGAAGCTCTTCGATGAAGTGCAGATGATCGTTCAGGAACAACATCCGTTCATCTATCTGGTGCATCCCGATGTTCTGGCCGCGTACTCCAAGAAGCTTCACAATGTAAGCCCGGCCCTGTTGCGGCCGCAGCTTTACTGGAATATCGATAAGCAGGAGATTAGCGAGTGAGCTCCGCCAAACCCCCGGTGCTCGACACCTGCCTTTCCGTTTCCTACCCGAACGGCAAACAAGTTCTATCCGATGTGAGCTTGTCTATCGGCCAGGGGGAAATCCTCGGCTTGGTCGGGGAAAGCGGATCCGGAAAAAGCACGCTGGCGCTCGCGCTTTTCAATTTGTTAGACCGCGGTCGTGCCCGAGTGACGGGTCACATCCGATTGAACGGTCGCGATCTCTTGAACCTATCTGAGAAGCAAATGAGGCGTGTTCGCGGATCGGAGATCGCGCTCGTGCTGCAGAGCGCCGGGACAGCTCTCAATCCCGTACTGCGGGTCGGCGCCCATCTGAAAGAAGCATGGCTTGCGCATTCCAACGAAGCCTCGAAATGGAAACAGGCAGCCGCTTCGTTACTCGAGCGCGTCTGCCTGCCTTCCGATGAGGAGTTCTTCCGCCGCTATCCGTCTCAGATCAGCATCGGACAGGCCCAGCGGCTGCTGATCGCGATGGCGCTCCTACATCGCCCTTCACTTCTCGTTGCGGATGAACCAACCAGCGCCCTCGACGCGATCACTCATGCCGAAATCCTGTCATTGATTCGTGAACTGAATCGCGACCTTGGGCTTTCTGTCCTGCTGATTTCCCATGACCTGCTTTCGGCCGCCTCCCTCTGTTCCCGACTGGCGATTCTAAGAGACGGCCAAATCGTAGAGTCGGGAGCGCCGTATCGCATCTTCGCCGCTCCCGAACACTGTTATACGCAACGGCTCATCGCCGCACTTCCTCCGCATCCATTGGCCGCGCTTAGCCCTGCGGTACTCATTGCGGCGTGAGCCGATAGTCTCCCGTTCGAGACGAATCGACGAACGTGAACGTCTTCATGCCGTTGGGCCCTTGAAGATGGTGGTACGCCCAGTCTTCCTTACCTTCGTTCGGATGCGACTCGATCTCATCCGGCGGCCCATAGATCACATACATCCGGCCGCGATCGGTTTGTGCACCCGGGAGACCGGCGGTCGTTTGAAAATGCTGGTCCGCATAGGTGAGCCGGCGATCAAGCTCCTGGTGAAGATCTTGCTCGGACGTTCCGGGATTGCGTGTCAGCCAGAACTGCTTCAGAAAGTTGTGTCGTTCCTCATCTGTGGTGAGTTTCATGTACGCCTCGCGCTCGCTAGCATCGGCAAGCGTGTTATTGGCACTTCCGTCAAACGATTTCGCGAGGAACATCGCGAACTCGTGGAGCCGTTCCATGTGCACCGTAGATGGATCGGCAGCATTCGATTGCCAAGCTCCGAGACCGAAGGTAATAGTTACTAGACAGATCACGGCGGCAAGGAACGGAGTCCAGGCGGCTTTGCGAGCTTGCGGATAAAGCAGACGGCGTATTCGTTTCATAAGACTTCCTCCCGTAATGGCTACGGCCGGTTCAGCGGCCGTCCAGCGTTTTTCTTCCAATGCGGTCAGAACAGCCGCATACTCACGCGCATTGCCGCTGACCGCAACGGCGATGTCGTCACAACATTTTTCGCGTTCGGCGCGAATCACTGCCGAGATCCACCAAACCGCGGGGTGGTAAAAGAACAGGGCCTCCAAAGCTCTCTGAATTGCGTTGACCAAATAATCGTGCCGCCCAATATGCGCAAGCTCATGCAGCAGGATGGCTTCGACTTGCGCCGCCGGATATCCAGTTAGCATGCCGAGAGGCACCAGGATCACGGGACGCAAATGACCAATAACCATCGGCGTATCAGCGAAGCAGGATTCGACCAACTGAACGGGCCGCGAGAGACGTAGCTTCGCGCTCAAGGAAGTGAGACGAGATTGCCAATGGGCGCCCGCATAACAGACGCCCCGTCGCCGAAGCCGCGCGACCGATAGAAACCCGGCAAAGCTTCTCAACGAGAACATCGCGACCCCGGTGATCCACAACAGGGTCAGCCAAGGCGCCAAGGCGGCAAGTCGAAAGTCCCACTGCCCGGAACCTTGTGGTGCGGCGTGCATCCCGAGAGATTGAATGCTGGTAACCGATACCGTCGCAATCTGCTGCGAAGCCGACGGCAACAGATAAGTGAGGGTCAGAGTGCAGGCAAGCACCTGCAGTAACATCGCCATACTTGCGGCGGTGTATCGCACGCGCGGAGACCGCGAGATCAGCAGAACGGCGCCAAGTACGCCCGCGAGGATCGCTCCCTGCCAAATCGAATTGATGATGGTCCAGCCCACGGCGTCAGCCATCGGACTGTTGAGTAACTGAATGAGCATCACTTGTCACCTTCCGGATAATCACTAAGGAGTTTTCGCAACTCCTCGAGTTCTTTCTTCGACGTCTTCCGCGCGGATAATGCGCCGACCAGCAAAGCCTTCGCGGAGCCGCTGAACGCGCGCTGAAGAAGATCGCCCGCTAGCTGGCGCTGCGTCCACTCCTGTGGCCGCGCGGCGCGATAGATATGCGCGCGTTGCGTTTCGTCGCGCTCCACCAGGCCTTTGTCGGCCATAATCTGCAAAATTTTTAAAACGGTGCTGTATTGCGCCGGCCGCCCTTTCGCAACCACTGTGTAGACTTGGCGAACCGTGGCGGGGCCGATGCTCCACAGCACGGTCAAGAGTTCCAGTTCGGCGTCAGTGGGTCTAGGTGGCTCAGCAGGCATCTAGGAAGAGATTACTAGTAAACTCTTCCTAGTGTCAAGTGGGATGAGAAGGAATTTTTGCGTGGATTCGACTACCGGAGGATCCTGCTATTTCGCGACCGCGATATCCGTTTCCTTCTTGTACGAAGCGCTCAGCGTGCCCTTAGCCGTGGCGATCGGCATCAGCGTCGGATAGAACTGGACGAACGTCGTGTCGACCGCAGCGTGTTCGGTGTGGCAGCTAGTACAAGACGCCGTGACCGGTATCATCTTCGCCGTCTTGTTCCCAGCATCAAAGCCGAAGAAGGCCCACTTACCCGGAAAACGCGCTTCGTCCTTCACGTGGACCTCGACATCCATAAGGGTGTCCTGAAAGCTTCCTTTCTGGTTGATCGAGCCCTTGCCCTTTGCTCCCCGTTGCTCCAGCACGAGTATGGTTTTATCCGGCCAAGTACCCGTCTTCAGGAAAGACTGGTAAGCGTCAGGGTTCGCGAAAACATTGTCGAACATGTGATGGTCGCCCATCTGCGATCCCGCGGTGTAGCTCATGTCGAAGCCCGACGTCAGATAGACCCACTCCCGGTAATGTTCGGGAAACTTCATCTGACCGTCGTTTGTATATTCCGGGCCGGAACTTAACTCCGAGCCGAACACAGTAAACAAGGCCGTACCCAGCAGCAGAAAGGTTCGCGTGATGCGCATCATGCATACCAGTTTGCTGCTTCAAACACCATTGAGCAAGGCCGTCTACTGCACCAATCCGGCGATTCACCGCATTTCCAGTGCATTCGGCCCGTCAAGTGAACTACGATCTCGGTATGGGTATCGTCCGTTTCCAACAAGAGACGTCGCGTTGGATATGGATTGCAGCCATATGGTCGGGTTTGGGGCTATTTGCCGCGTCACAGACAGTATTTGCCATGCGTGCGGAAGGAATGCACCACGCGTGGTCGAGTTTATTTGCAACTACCCTGCTCTCCTGGCTGCCGTGGGCATTGGCGACGTTGCCGGTCCTAAACCTTGGTCATAAGTTCCCGCCGCTAACACTGAAACACCCGGCAACCTGGCTAATCCACCTCGCAGCCTGCCTCGCGATCGGACTTATCTACGCGGTCTGGACGGCGTGGCTCGACGCGCTTTTTAATCCTTTCGCGAACACAACCCCGATGCCGTTTCACTTACTTTGGCTGGATAAGTTCTACAATGGAATGCTATCTTCAGTCCTCCTATATGCCACGATCTTGACTGTTAGTTATGGGTTAGACTCCCGGGCGCGTCTGGCTGAGCAGCAAACTGAAACCGCTCGGCTGAATGAGCAACTCTCAAAGGCGCAACTCGACGCCTTGCGCCGGCAAATCGAGCCGCACTTTCTATTCAACACGTTGAACGCGGTCGCTGGATTAGTCCGCGAGGGCAGGAACGATTCGGCGGTCAGCATGATCGCAGGTTTGAGCGATTTCCTCCGCCGGACACTAGACGCCTCGACCCGGCAGCAAGTACCCTTGCAGGAAGAGATGGACTTCACGCGGAACTATCTCGAAATTCAAAAGGTGCGCTTCGCCGATCGTCTGCAACTTAGCGTTGACGTCCCCGCCGAACTCTACTTAGCACAGGTTCCCAGCCTGATTCTGCAACCAATGGTCGAAAATGCGGTGAAGCACGGCATCGCGAAACGGGTCCACGGCGGAACGATTCGAATTACCGCCTCCCGCTCTGACCAGGTACTTACTCTCAGCGTTCGCAACGATGGCCCAAACCTTCCTGCAGACTGGACACCGGCGTGCCAAGGGATCGGCATCTCCAACGTGCGCACCCGCCTAGAGAGTCTCTATGGAGATGCGTTCGAGCTAACTATGCGGAACCAAAACACAGGCGGTGTAGAGGTTTCCGTGTCTCTGCCGTTTGTTTCGTGTTCAAAGCCCGCGGATGCTTGAATCGTGGGGATTCGCGCCATGGTCGTAGATGATGAACCTCTGGCTCGCAGCAATCTTATGGTGCTGTTACGGCAGGAGCCTGAAGTAGAAGTCGTGAGCGAATGCTCCTCCGGTATGGAAGCGCTGACCGAGATCCGACATTTAAAACCCGACCTGGTTTTTCTCGACGTGGAGATGCCCGAGTGCGACGGGTTCGATGTTCTCGAGATGCTGGGTCGAGATATGCCTCCCGCAGTTGTCTTTGTTACGGCTTACGATAAGTACGCGCTACGGGCATTTGAAGCCGGAGCTCTCGATTACTTGTTGAAGCCCTTCGATAATGCCCGGTTCGACCTGGCACTTAGCCGCGCCAAAGAAAGAATCAGCCAGGGCAAGGGCGCGGCGCGACCCGTCGAGCGGCTAGCCATCAAGAGTGCCGGTCAAGTCTTGTTTCTTAAGACTTCCGATATCGATTGGATTGAGGCGGCAGACTACTACTCGTGTCTCCACGTGGGTACCAAGTCACACCTTCTCCGCCGTAGCTTGTCGGACCTGGCTCAGGAGCTGGATCCATCCTTGTTTTGCCGGATCCATCGCTCGACCATTGTTCGCCTCGACCGAGTTCGCGGTCTACAACTCAATGACGGCGGCGAACATGAGGTGGTGCTCAGTGACGGCACGCTACTGCGATTAAGCCGGCGTTATCGAAAGGAATTACAATCCCGCCTAACCTAACGAGTTCAGGCCGTCCGCCCGGATATAATCACTGCCATGACACTGAAAGGATGTGGAGTCGCAGCGGCAGTAGGCGTGGTGTTGTTGACGGGTCAGATGAGCTTTGCACAAGCACCGCCCCCAGGCCAACCGGCAAATTGCCCGGTCGATGGTTTCAGCGGCGGCTTCTCCAAAGGCTGTCCCCAGAAACAGTACGCTAACCCTGCCGATCTCGCGGCGTTGATGGCGTCTCTCCCTGACAAGCCGTATGCCACGCCGAAGAGCCTGCGCCGCGTGCTGGTTCTCTGCCGGGCCGTGGGATTCGTACATAGTTCCATTCCGCTGGCCGCCAAGATGGTCGAGTACATCGGCGATAGGACCGGCGCGTGGATGACGACTATCACGTACGATGCGGCGGCAATCACGCCGGAGAATCTCAAACAGTACGACGCGATCTTCCTGGACGACACGACGGGTTTTTTCCTGGACGATCCCAACGATCAGGCTACAACCGACCTACGTCGCAAGGCGCTGCTCGATTTCGTGAAAGGCGGAAAGGGGCTGGCCGGCATCCATGCCGCATCCGATTCCTACCATGCGAGTAAGCCGGGGCCTACTCCGGACGCTCCTCAAGTCTTAACTGGAACCTGGCCCGAGTTCAATGAACTAATCGGCGGCTTCTTCAAGTTTCACTGGAGTTATCCTACGCTGATACCGGTGAAGATCGACGATCCGAAAAGTCCGCTGAATGTCATGTTCCCGCCGCGTGGATATAACATCGTGGACGAGACTTATACCTTTGCGCAGGACTCATTCAGCCGTAAGCGTGTTCATGTTCTAACCAGCATTAACTACGCCAGGATGAGCGCGGAAGACAAAGCCAAAGAACCCGCCGCCAACAAGCGCACCGATGGGGATTACGCCTTGAGCTATATTCAGCGCGTGGGCAATGGCCGCGTCTTTTACGAAGCGCACGGCCATGACGAAAACGTGTTCTTCTGGCGTCCGTTCCTTCTTCACATGATGGCCGGCATCCAGTACGCGCTTGGCGACTTACCCGCGGATGACAGTCCGAGCGCGAAGTAGCCTTACCAGATACGAACCCGATCGGCGGGAGGCAGATATAACTTCACTCCCGCCTGAACGTCGAAGGCGTTGTACCACGCGTCTATGTTACGAACGGTGGCCGCGCGGTATTCCGCGGGCGCGTGGGGGTCGGTTGCGACCTGACGCCGTAGAGAAGCTTCGCGCGTCTTCGATCCCCAGTTCTGACCGAAGGCAATGAAGAATTGCTGATCTCCGTTGAAGCTATCGACGGGCGGTGTGGCTTTTCCCGCCATAGCGGCGCGATATCCATCGTAAGCTGCCGAGATACCGGCCACATCCGCAATATTCTCGGCCAATGTCTGCTTACCATTCACCGAAAGATCTGGAAACGGCTTATAGGCGCTATACTGCGCGGCTAGTTGCGCGGTTGCGGCTTCGAAGTGAGCCAGGTCGGAGGCCGTCCACCAGTTACGAACGCGGCCTTTAGAATCGAACGCGCTGCCCTCGGTGTCGAAGGTATGACTGATTTCGTGGCCTATGATCGAGCCGATGGCGCCATAGTTATCCGCCGGGGCAGCTAGCGGATCGAAGAACGGCGGCTGCAAGATGGCAGCGGGAAAGCTAAGCGCATTCTTGAGCGGAAGGTTAACCGCGTTTACCGTCTGTGGCTCCATCGACCATTCCTTACGGTCGACCGGGCCGCCCAGACGCGCCACCTGACGGTCGTAATCGAATAACTCGCCGCGCCAGATGTTGCCGAAGATATCTCCGGTTTTTACATTGTAAGCCGAGTAATCGCGCCACTTATCCGGATAGCCGACGCCCACATACAAGGTCGATAGCTTGGCCTGCGCCTCCGCCTTAGTCGACGGATCCATCCAGGTAAGTGCGTCAATGCGCTTGCGGAATGCAGCGATGATGTTACTCACCATCGCCTCCGCTTCGGCCTTTGCCTCGGGAGGGAAATAGCGCTGCGCGTAGAGCTTCCCGACCTCGTCGCCGAGGAACGCATTGACTACCGCTACGCCTCGCTGCCAGCGCGGCCGCTGCTCCGGAGTACCTGAGAGTGTCTTTCCGAAGAAGTCGAAGCTCGCATCCGCGAATGCTTTCGGAAGCAGTCCCGCATAACCATCAATCAGATGGAAAGCCAGCCAATCCTTCCAGGTGTCCAGCGGAACGGACGCTACAAGAGCGGATTCCCCGGTGAATGCGGAGGGCTGCCAGACGATGAAACTCGCCTGCTTCGAAAGCCCTGCGCCGCGGAAGTACTCAGCCCATTCCAGGCCGGGAGCTTTGGCCGTGAAGTCCGCCTGGGCCCACGTGTTATTCGCTTTATGTACGTCCTGGTCCTCGGCGAGAGTAAGGTGCGTCTCCGCAAGTGAGTGTTCCAGTGCAATCACGCGTGCCGCTCGAGCGTCCGGCTCCGAAAAGCCGGCGAGCTTCAGCATTGTTGCCACATGGGTTGCATACTTCGTTCGTATATCGCGCATACGATCGGTGTCGGCCAGATAGTACTCGCGATCCGGCATCTGCAAGCCGCCCTGCAGCAGGTAAGCGGCGTAGTGTTCGGAATCGTTGAAGCCCGGGGCTACCCACAGCCCGAATAAGTTCGATGTGTGGAAGTTGGTGTTGTCGAGTGCGTCGACATCGGCGCGCAACGTTGACCCAAGAGCGTGCGCGAGTTCGCGTTTATCCTTGATTGCGGCGATGGCGTCTAAGTGTGGACGAAGGGGAGAGGTGCCTTTCGCTTCGATGCCGGCTTCGTCCATGTAGGAGTTATAAAGATCGGCGACCTGACGCGGACCGCTGCCCTTCGCGATCTCAGCGATCAGATCGGCTGTGCGCTTGTTACTTAGGATGTCAAGTGTGGTGAAGACGCCGATGCCGCCGCGATCCGGTGGGATCTCCGTACGCTTGATCCAGCTGCCGTTGCAGTACTGGAAAAAGTCGTCGCCGGGCTTGACCGAGCGATCCATGTTTGACACATTGATCCCGTGGATCGAATCCTGCGCGCTGGCCCCGAACGGTAGGGTGGCGAGCGCGCACACGAGTATTAGGGAAAATCTCATCATCTATAAGACGCTTAGCACGGCCGCCGGTTAGAACTGATATTCGGGCGGCGTGATTCCTTTGGCTCGAAGGTACATCTCGGCCGACGCGCGGTGATGCGTGTTGTGATCCAGCATGCCGAGTAGCAGATCAAGTCCCGTCTGTTCACCTTCTTCACTCTTATAGGTCTTTGCTAGTTGCTCATGCGTCAGCCCGGACACCAGCGCGATGGCCTTATCGAACGAGCTGTTCAGGAACGCGATTACATCGGCCTTGTTCATGGACGCGGGCTTACCGGGATTCGGCTTCTCGCCTGTGAATGGGCTGGTGAAGTAAGTGAGTCCTTGAGCAAGGTGCGTCATCTGACCGGCGAAACTCATCTGCGGCGGCGTGAGCTTGAAATCGAAACTTGCTTCCGGCATCGCTTCGGCAACTTTGACCGTGAAAGCCTTCGATGTCTGCAGATGTTTAACGATGGTCGATTTCACCATGTCCTGCGAGTAGGCGGGAGCCCCGGCAACTGTGGCGGCCAGGGCGAATAGCGCGAGTGTTTTCATTGTGGATCTCCTCGCGACAGTGTATCGCTTTACGTTAGCTCACGGTGTGATCCGCGAGCGTAATTGTCACGACGTCATCCGGAGTCTTCGTGGCCGCCCCGTCACCCTGGGGATGGAACTCGATGCGCATGGTCTCGGCGGTAACCACTACCCGTAAGTATCCGTAGTCCGTGTCGTCGTAGCTTTCCAACGTGAGGGTATCGTCGATCATAAAAGGAGTCCGGTAGGTTCCACTCATACTCGAGAGCGGAGAATGACCTCCGCATCCGGCCACTATAAACGGGATCTGAAGGTTATTGACCGTCCGGGTGAATCGTTGATAGTTATGCGAATGCCCGGAAAAGACGGCGTGCGGCCAGACTCCGGCAGTCTGGCAGGCGCGGTCGATATCGTCTAACATCAGGGGACTGCCGCCATGCTCCGATCCTCCCGAGAACGGCGGATGGTGTACGGCAATAATGACTGCCCCGGTGAAGTTATCGCTCTTCACTCGCGCAAGAGCGGTGGAGAGGAAGGTAACCTGGCGCTCATCGAGCACCGTGTTTGTGCCGTTCTCGTCCGAGATGACTCCCGGATCCTCAAGCACGTTGCTATAGAGGCCAAGTATCCTGACGAACGGAGCTTCCAGCGTAAAGTAGACGCCGGGCTGAATCATCGTCGTGCGGAACAGACCCCCGGAATCCGGAGAAGGCGCAGGCGCCGGCGTGCAAAAGTTTCTTAAGAAGGCATCGAGCGTCGGCTCCGGGTCGCGTGCGTATACGACGCCATCGTGATTCCCAGGGATAGCAATAATCGGTGCGGGATAGTTACGGTAGGGTTCGAAGAATTGATCGTAGTAGTAAGTGGACTCGCCAAAGTAGTAGACGACGTCGCCAAGATGAAAGAAGAATGAGGGTACGTCCGCCGCATTCGTTTCGGTAAAGTCGGTTACCATCTTATCGGCGACCAGAGACTGGGTCGCAGGGCCGACTACGCTGCCGGTATCCCCGACAGAATGGAAAACGATTTGTCCGGCAGCCTGAATCGCCTTCGTCTGCGAGGCGCCGGCACTGCCGTACACTTGCTCCAGGGTCAAAATCGGTTCGACCGCACCGCCTGTCGGCATAGGCACGGTTCCCAACGCGGTGAGCCCTTTTAGTTTCTGATCGGTTACAGGATTCATGAAACCGCTGGGATCGGGTGACGGCTTCGGCTGCGAGAATACCGGTTCAGCGGTGTTCGCAGAAGGCTTCGGGGTTGCCGGCGGAGTCGGCTTCCGCTTCTTCGTTGGATGGGCTGGCGGCTTCTTAGCCATGGATCTCCTCGTTGTTCTTCGACTACTCTACAACGAAGAGATCGGCGATTCAACCGCGAGCCGGCAAGCCTAAGTTGTCATGGATAAGTAATAAACGTCTGCATCGCGGACGTATAGTTGGTGGTGCCGCATTGAACCAGAGTTATCGCCGACGCGACGCCGACAGCCGCCGAATCTTTCGGCAAGGTTGACGCGGTCGAAGTTACATAAGCAGAACCTGCCGCCAGCGCAAAAGAGAATGGACCTACTTTGAGGATGTACTTCTTAGCCGCGTCCTTAACCAGAAAGGTATAGTTACAGTTCTCGGTGTCGCTGTTGTCGAAAGTGTAGTTATCAAAAGCGTACGAAGTTGTGCCATCCGCGTGGATATCAGTATCCGGCGCCACGATACCCACCGTATTTCCCATCCCGTTAGTTACGCATGCAAAGCAAGGAACGCCGCTATTCACAACGTTGTCCCCCAGAACCGTGAGGACGTTCTGAATGGCGGGAATAGTCGCGGGAGGGACGGCAGACATTCGAAGAACGCGTTGGGTAAGAAGGGCCGGGGTCGACGGCAGGTCCCGCTTATGATTACTGGATAACGAGTTGTCACTAACAACATGACTAACGCAGGGAACCTAGCTTGTCCACCGGCCAGTACGCAAAGACCGCCTTACCGAACACTAAGTTGCGAGGTACGCTGCCCCAAACCCGGCTATCGTTGGACGACGCGCGATGGTCGCCTAAGACGAAGTAAGAGTTCGGCGGAACATAACTGGGCTCCATCGAGGAATGGTCGCGGTAGTCGTCCGGAAGGTACGGTTCCGGCAGCGGGCGGCGATTGATGTAGACCTCTCCGTCGTCAATTGACACGCGCTCGCCCGGTAACGCGATCACGCGTTTGATGTAGCTCTTCGAAGGATCGTTCGGGTACCAGAAAACAATCGTATCGCCACGCTTGATGTCGCTGATTCCAAAACGGTAGGTGAACTGGTTGATGAAGATGCGCTCTTCGTCGTCCAGGTTCGGCATCATGCTGGTGCCTTCCACCTTCACCGGGCGATAAACGAAAACGATCACGAAAACGGCCAGCAAGACCGCGCCCACCACATCGCGAAGGAGGCGGAATACGGTCTGACGCTCTTCCATGAGAGTTTAGACGTTAGAAACGGAAATTCAGGCCGCCGCGAACGATGCGTGGATTGTGTACCAAGTAGAGCCGCTGTCCGTTCCCGCCAGCGAGCGGTAGATAGCCGTCGGCCAGCAGATTGCGGAGTTCCGCGTCCGCTTCCATGCGGAAAGGCAGCCCGAAAACGGATGGGATCGGCTGGCGCACGCTGAAGTTCAATCCGGCTTGAGTCTGCGTCGCGTCGGTCGAGTATTCGCGGGCAGTCATGGCGTCGTGATCGTCCATGAATTGATACGACGCCTCGAAATGCGTCCCTGCATGAGGAACGGTGGCCGTTGCTAAGGCGGTGACCGCCTGTCGCTCACCGGCGCCGATCATCGACCGCAGCTCGTCCGGTGAACTGGTCCCCAACTGGCGATCACGCGTGGTCAGAACCCCGACGGTGCCGTAAGTGACGGTGACTTGATAATGATCGCCGACGTGCTGGGTGAGCGCGGCCGTAAAGCCCATCGTGTGATAGTTCCCGGCATCGAACAGCAGACTATCCGTGTACAGATCCGGGACAAGATCGTTCGCGAAAGAAGCGCCCGGATTCCCGGAGATTAGCAGGCCTGCGTTCTGCACGCTTTCCCGATAGCCGGTGACCCGAACCTCCGTTGATCCCAAGGCATTCGAACCCAGACTGCGGAACCAGGACAACTCGACATCCTGCCCTTTTTGGACGCGCATGTGACCGTCATTCACCGTCACAGCAGGCGCTTCATTCAGTGCCACGACGTCGCGTTGCAGCTCGGAATTGGTGTCGGTCGCAGGATTGATCCCAAGCTCCGGGCGGGCGTTCCCTGACGTGAACGTGAATTCCACGACACCCGCTGGAACATCCCAGGTAAGGCGCGCGAACGGGCTGTAATAATGCTGATGCTCGACGAAGCCCACGGAGTCGAAACCCATCCCGTACGCGAGATTCAGTGAATCCGTAAGTTGAGCTGTATCCGAAATGGCTGCGCCCAAAGTACGAAGCGGCGGCTCGCCCGGCACTTGCGAGGACTCGGACGCGCTCCAGCGCGGGATTTCAATCTGGCGCGCGGTGATGGTGATCTCAGGCACGTCCCCGCCGATGTTGCGGCTGTAGGTAGCGCGTATAGATGCGGACGGCGAATCGGTTGTCAAGCCGTAGCCGACGTCGCCGGCAAACTGCACGTTATTCGTTCCGAAGACATTGGTGGCGAAGGCGAAGGCGGTCCCCATTTCACCCGCAGCGCCGCCGCTATTCATATCACCCGCCGAGAATCGCACCAGGCCCTCGCTGTCGCTAAAAACAGTTTCGTGCGTGCCAGACGCGGTTGTCGAAGCCGAAGTGTAACGGAAAACGGGTCGCGTGGAACTCGAAGAGCGGAGCACCCACTTCCAGTCATCGTTGATGATGCCGCTCTTTCCATTCGAAGCGGGCAGCACGCGGATCACGCTGAAGAGACCGGAAAGACTCACGTCCAGCAAACTGCTGGCGCCCGGTTCCACGATGATGTTGCTGCGGAAAGCGGGAAGAAACGTGGCCAGGTTTACGCGGATGGAATAGACGTCGGGCAGTAAGCCGCCGAAGGTGAACAGACCCTGATCGTCAGTCGACATGCGACCAACGAACCGATCCTGATGGTTGAAGACCTGGACGATAGCCCCCATCTGCGGCGTCCCGGAAGAATCCGAAACGCGGCCTTCGATGGCGCCCCCGATCTTAACGGGCTCAATCGCGCGCAATGCACACGGAACGAGTAGGAGCGCGGTGAATGCCACGCGCGTTGCCGCTCGAAGCCGAAAGTGATGCGTTCTTGGGATCATCGTCCGCCGGACGCCGAGTCCACGAATCTAGGTTACCGTAAAGCTAGCGGTTGGAGTCAAAGTTTGGTTACGGTTTTTATCCGTGACCCTCATTTTCAACTCATATTTGCCGGGCGCCATGGATTGTAGCGGCAGGAGCTTCTCAACCGTAATCTGGCTGGCTGAAGTTCCGACAATCGCTTCGCTGAAATCGAGCACCTTCTCGGTCGACCCGGCTTTGACAATCTCGTATTGAATGGTTCCGTTGGGTTTCTGGGTTTTCTCGTCCGGCCCGAAATTATAGAGCTGGAGGTAGATGCCCATCTTCTCGTCGTGGCGGAAACTGTCGCTCAGCCGCGGGTCGAACCTTAGTGGTTCCAACCACGAACTGGCCGGCGCCGATCTGCTTAGTCGGGACCTTCTCGATCACGTCCGCCAAAATCAGACTGCTGGAAGAAAGCTTCTCGTCGTCAAATCGCGGCACGGTTAAAGCGGCCTCGTAGTTGTTCACCGTCCCCGCAACGATGTCTTTGCAGACGATATTCAGGCGATACATTCCGGGCGCGAGCGGGACCGATTCCTGCCAGATGGAGGAACGCTTCATCTCCTCGGCAAGCATCTGAGCGACAACCGGCACTTCAACGGTGTGCTCGAACGTGGTGACGATGCGGCGCGACATGGTGGTGATCCGGCCGAACACGTTGACGACCGCCTTCTGGACGCCTTCCTTCGACTGGAACTCCAGGTCTTTGTTTTCAAACTGAAGCGTCAGGTTCGTAAGTACCGAAGCGTTGGTAACGCGGATGTAATCCGTCTCCACCTTCATCGGAAGGATGTTATAGGTCACGTGCGAAGTGACCATTGCTTCCAGGTCTTTGAACTTGACGGGTGGCGGTTTCTGAACGTTGGCGAACTGTTCAAGACGCGTGAACTCGTTCATGCTGGCCGTCATCATGTTGCTGGGCACGCCAAGGTGTGTGCCGTCGCTGCGGTCGAAACGATCGTTCTTGCTTGAAAGCCCCATCTGCTCGTAAAGCGTGAGACCAGCGTTTGGCGTGTAAAGCAGCGCGTCTTTCTCAGACGGATCCATCGTCAAATGGTACTCGCCGGACATCGTGGTGTCGACAAACTCGAGCATGACGTTGGTCCCGATGCCCTCGAGATAGCGATAGCGCCATTGCTCGAACGGATACGTGGAAGTCTCACCGCCGCCTTCTTCCATGGGCCGATTCGTAGGAACCGCCTGAAGGATGCGACTCGATTTCATCCGGCGGCCCGAACGTGATGTAGATGCGGCCGCGATCGGTTTTCCAGCCGGGGATGCCCGACGCGTAGTGGTCGTTGGCGTAGGCAATACGCCGATAGTGCTCTTCCTTGTACTCGTTCTCGGCAGTATCGGGCGTCGGATCGCGGCGCAGCCAGAACTGCTCGATGAACTGCTCGCGCTCCTCATCAGTGTTGAGTTGGTGGAACGACTTCCGTTCCTCATCCGTGATGATGTAAACGACGTCCTCGTTCAGCCATTTTTTGTATGGCGTCTCGAGCTCTTTGCGGAGAGCCTTCTCGCGACGCTTCCGCTCCTTTTCAGTCAACGGCTTAGCGACGGTTTGCTTCTCTTCGCCGGCAGCAGGTTTCTGATCTTGTGGGGACGCAGGTAAATTAACGGGATACGAGGTTAGGGCTGCCGTGAGGATGCTGACAATCCAAACTCGGGATGAGGTCATTACAACCACCTTGTGAAGAAGCAACTGAAAGGAACTATGGTTATTTTAGCGCAGTACGAGGGGGAGTCAATTGTGAAATACAGGAACAGTGTGCTGGGGTGTGCCGGGTGGAATCAGGATGTGGCAAGGTTTAGCCCATCACGCTCATGCCGGAATCGACGTAGAGCGTGTTGGCCGTCACCCCTCGGGCAAGATCGCTGGCGAGGAAGACCGCGGCGTCGCCGACCTCATTCGGGTCGGTATTGCGCCGCAACGGCGACTTTTGCTGGACTACCTCGAGAATCGAGCTGAAATCTTTAACACCGCGCGCCGAAACGGTCTTGATCGGACCCGCGGAAATCGCGTTCACGCGAACACCTTTGGGGCCTAGCTCGCTGGCCAGATAGCGCATCGAGGCTTCGAGCGCAGCTTTCGCTACGCCCATCACGTTGTAATTCGGAACCACACGCGTAGAGCCGATGTAAGTCAGCGTGGTGATCGACCCGCCTTCGGTCATCAGCGGAGCCAGCGCGCGCGACACGCCGACTAGCGAAAATGAGCTCACATTTTGCGCAAACAGAAACCCATCGCGGCTGGTGTCGATAAACGGATTCCCCAGTTCCTCGCCTTTGGCGGACGCCAGACAGTGGATGACCGCATGAACGGGCCGCCCGAGAGCACCCACCGTCGTGCCAAGATTCGCGAGGTCCTCGTCCTTCGTCACATCGCATGGAAACGTGGACACGGTATTCCAGCCTTCGCCAAATCCTTCCACCTGCTTTTTCTCGCGATCGCTCAGATAGCTGAGCGCCAGATCGGCGCCTTCGCGGTGGAAAGCATTCGCGATAGCGTACGCAATGCTCCATTTATTTGCCAGGCCGAGAATCACGGCCAGACGGCCTTTCAACAGGTCGCTCACAACCGCGAATTGTACACTACAGGCACCGTTGCCTCTTGAACTGGGAACTGAGCTTACCTATTTGAAAGGCGTCGGCCCGGCGCGCGCTGCCATGTTGGAAGCAAAAGGCTTGCGCACCGCTGAGGATCTGCTGAACTACGTTCCGTTCCGCTACGAAGACCGATCCAATCTGAAGCCGATCGCATCACTGGGGCCGGGCGAGATGGCGACGGTGGTGGCCGAGGTGCGGTCGGCGAAATTGTCCGGCTTCCGCAAACGCAACCTGGGGCTGTTCGAAGCCGAGTTCGGCGATGCATCCGGCGGATTACTCCGCGCGAAATGGTTCCACGGTCAGCATCTGGCCGGGCGCATTACGGAAGGCCAGCGGATTGCGCTTTTTGGAAAAGTCGAATTCGACACCTACACGGGCGATCTGACCATGCTCCATCCAGAGACGGAGATCCTCTCGGGCGATGACGAGGACGGCGAGGCGACGCTGCACGTCGGGCGCATTGTCCCGGTTTATGAGGCGGCGAGCAAGGTCAACACGCGCGCGCTCCGTGTGCTGATTCACCGGCTGCTCCAATCCGTTGCACCGGTCGAGGACCACCTACCCGAACTGCTGCGCCGGACGTTGAAGCTTCCGGACCGCTGGACCGCGCTGCGCGAAGTGCACTTTCCAGCGCCAGATTCCGACTTGCGTCAACTCAACGCCTTCCGCTCTCCGGCGCAGTTCCGGTCTGATCCTGGAAGAGTTCTTCTGGCTGGAATGCGGGCTCTGGCTGAAGCGCAAGCAGGCGGAAACCGTGCCTGGCATCTCGTTTGGTTTGACGCCGAGCGCGCGCGACCAGATCAAACGCATGCTGCCGTTCAAGCCCACGCGGGCACAGGTGCGAGTGCTGGGTGAGATCGCGAAAGACATGGAATCGCCCGTTCCGATGAACCGCCTGCTGCAGGGTGACGTCGGAAGCGGCAAGACCATCGTGGCCGCGGAAGCCGCGGTGATCGCGGTGGAGAACGGGTTCCAGGTCGCAGTCCTTGCGCCGACCGAGATTCTGGCGACGCAGCATTTCTTCTCGCTGCGTCCGCTGTTCGCGAAGTTGGAGTACGTGACCGCGGCTCTTACCGGCAGCTTCACGGCGCGGGAGAAAGCGCAGGTGAAGAAGATGATCGCGGCAGGGATGGTTCACGTTGCGGTAGGGACGCACGCGCTGATCGAGGAGGACGTGGAGTTCAGCCGCCTGGGCCTGGTGGTGATTGATGAACAGCATCGCTTCGGCGTGATGCAGCGTTTAAAATTGGCGCAGAAGGGTTCGCATCCGGACGTGCTGGTGATGACCGCGACGCCGATTCCGCGCACTCTTGCGATGACGGTTTACGGAGATCTCGATGTCTCGACGATCGACGAACTGCCGCCGGGCCGGCAGCCCATCGTCACACGGCAGGTGAATGGCGATCAGATCGAGCGCGTGTGGGGTTTCGTGAAGAAGGAAGTTGGCAAGGGGCGGCAAGTTTATGTGGTGTACCCGGTGGTTGAGGAATCGGAAACTTCGGCTGTGAAGGCGGCGCAGCAGATGCACGCGCACTTGCGCGATAACGTGTTCCCGGATCTTCGTATCGGACTGCTGCACGGCCGCTTGGGGCCCGCTGAGAAGGAAGCTGCCATGCATGAGTTCAAAAGCGGACAAACCAATGTCTTAGTTGCGACCACGGTGATTGAAGTGGGGGTCGACGTGCCGAATGCGACGGTGATGGTGATCGAGCAGGCGGAGCGGTTCGGATTGGCGCAACTGCATCAGCTGCGCGGTCGAGTGGGTCGCGGCGGCGAGCAATCCTACTGCGTGTTGGTAACGGAGAAGCTGAACGATGCGGCGAAAGAGCGCATCCGCACACTGGTGGATTCGAATGATGGATTCGCCATCGCCGAGATGGATTTGAAGCTTCGCGGACCGGGAGAATTCTTTGGGACAAAGCAGGCCGGGTTGCCGTCGCTGCGCATTGCAAATATCGTGCGCGATCCGGACATTCTGGAAGTGGCGAGACGCGAGGCGCGCGCGTTTGTCGAGTCGCCGCCGAACCCGGAAGATTTGCGGAGAGCCGTTGGTTATATCCGCGAGCACTGGCAACGGAAGTATGGATTGGTTTCTGTTGGCTAAATGCGCGTAATTGCCGGCGAATTCCGCTCGCGCCGTTTGAAGAGCGTGGAGGGTAGCGACGTGCGCCCCACGTCAGACCGCCTCCGCGAAACTCTGTTCAACGTGATCGCGAACCAGATAGCGGGAAAACTATTCCTGGACGCATACGCCGGGACGGGCGCGGTCGGAATCGAGGCGCTAAGCCGCGGTGCCGCGCGCGTCATCTTCATTGAAAAAAACCGCGTAGCCGCGCAAGTCATCGAAGAGAACGTGAAGAGTCTCGGCGTTGGTAGTCGCGCGCAGATCATCCGAGGAGCCGTCAAGATCTACCTTGCGAAACAAAAGGCAGACATCATGTTCATTGACCCGCCCTACGATGCGGCCGACGAATACGCGTCATCCATGTCGGCAGCAGCGAAGACCGAGCCCGAGTTACTAATCGCGCAGCATGATCGTCGAACTCTTATGGAACCAAGCTACGAACCGCTGCATCGGTTTCGCGAGATCCGGCAAGGAGACAACGTTTTGAGCTTGTATCGCAGGGTCGAGTGAGTTCCTTTCTCAATCACCTCGCCCACTTCTTCATCGCGCTGGGTCCGTTCGGGCTTCTATTGCTCGGCGCGCTCGATTCGTCGTTTCTGTTTTTCCCGTTAGGAAACGACCTTCTGCTTGTCGTGCTTACGACACGACACCACAACCTGATGCTGCTCTATGCCGTGATGGCTACGGTCGGATCGGTACTCGGATGCTTCATTACCGATGTTGTCAGCCGCAAGGGCGGCGAAGCGGGTCTGAAAGGACGCGTGAAGGAGCGGCAGCTTAAGTATGTGCAGCGGCAGCTCGATAAACGCGCATGGTTCGTCCTTGCGGTTGCGTCGATCATGCCGCCGCCTTTCCCGTTCACCGTGTTCGTAATCGTTGCGGCAGCACTCGGGTATTCGCGAGTCCGGCTGCTCGGTACGATCGCAATCGCGCGACTTGTTCGTTTCCTGATTGAAGGCGCGCTCGCCATTCACTTTGGGCCGCGCATCCTTCAGATGGCGCAAGCGCCGTGGGTTGAAGGGTTTGTCCTCTTCATCGTTGTTATCTCGATCGGCGGAAGCGTCTGGTCGATTATCTCGTTGTTTCGCAGATCGCGTACCGCCCGCCGAGTCTAACGCGCGACCTTGTAGACTACCTTCTTTAAGGGTCCCGTTTTGACGCCTCGCATCGTTTCCAGGCTTCGCCCCGCAGCCATACTCCTTCTCAGCATCGGTTTTGGACAGGCACTCTCAGCCTGGCAGGATGCGCCACAGCCCTCCAATCCACAGCCTCCACCACCTAGCGAAGGCCGGCGCGCCGGACGCGGGGAGATGCGCCAGTTCCTCGGACTCGGACCGCCTCCGGATGCCGCCGCCGCCGCGCTGGGCGAGAAACTTTACGGCTCCAACTGCGCCTTCTGCCACGGCGCGAAAGCTAACGGCGCGGAAGCTCCGGACCTGATCCGCTCCGCACTCGTCTTGCACGACGAGAAAGGCGAAGTCATCGGGCCTTTTGTTCACAATGGACGACCCGATAGGGGGATGCCGGCTTTCTCTACGCTGACGAATGATCAGCTTTACGACATCGCCGAATTTCTGCACGTGCGCGTGGAAGCGGCGGCGAATCGGGGCACCTATCAGATTCAGAACGTCGTCACCGGAAGCGCTGCAGCCGGCGCAACTTACTTTAACGGCCCTGGTAAGTGCGCGTCCTGTCACTCGGTCACGGGCGATCTCGCGCATATCGGTTCTAAGATGCGGCCCGCCGATTTGCAGCAATCGTTCCTGTATCCGGGCGCGCGGGGATTCGATCCTGCAAACCCTACTGTTACTCATGCAACCGTCACACTGCCGTCCGGTCAGACTTTCTCCGGCACGTTGAAGCGCATGGATGACTTCAACGTTTCGCTGATTGACGGCACCGGTGACTATCGCTCATTTGCAATAACCCCCGGGCTTCACGTGACCGTCGAGGATAAGTTACAAGCTCATCGCGAGCTACTCGATCGATATACCGATACCGACATGCATAACTTGACGGCGTATCTGGTAACTCTCAAATGAAAAGAACCCGACTCATTGCCCTGTTGACGCTATTCGTTATAGGAGCACCCGCACAGCTGCTTGATCCCAAGAAGCTACTCGAGCGCCCGACCGACACGTGGCCGACTTACAACGGCGACTACTCCGGCCAGCGCTATAGCCCTCTGAAACAGATCTCCGTCGTCTAACGTCCGATCTCTCGCCGTTGCATGGATGTATCGGATCACTACTGTCGGCCCGCAACGCGGAGTAGGCGATCCGACTATCAAGTCGACTCCGCTCATGGTGAACGGAGTTCTCTACTTCACCATTCCCGACCATATCTGGGCAGTCGACGCCCGGACCGGAGAAGAAATCTGGCGTTATGACTGGGCGGACAAGGGCGGACATCTGGTAGGCCAGCGCGGCGTCGGCATGTATGGGAACTGGCTGTACTTCCTCGGTCCTGACGGTTGGTTCATTTCCCTGAACGCAAGCACCGGCAAAGAACGATGGCGCAAGAAGGTTGCGGATGAAAAGCTGCAGTACTTCACCACCATGGCCCCGATGGTTGTGGGCAACCATGTGATTGTCGGCGTGGGCGGCGATGCTATGGATGTTCCCGGATATCTGGAAGCTCGTGATCCGGAGACCGGCGACCTACAGTGGCGCTGGAATAGTGAGCCGAAAGCCGGCGAGCCGGGCGCGGAGACGTGGCCCAATCAAGGGGCGATGGAACATGGCGGCGGCATGACCTGGCTACCCGGCACTTACGACCCCGAGTTGAACTTGCTCTACTGGGGCACAGGAAATCCGAATCCAGTGTATGCAGGGCAAGGCCGCAAAGGTACAAATCTATGGACTTGTTCCATCGTTGCGCTTAACCCGGACACCGGTAAGCTCGTCTGGTATTTTCAGGCGTCGCCTCACGATACGCACGATTGGGACAACGTGGAGACGCCGGTCCTATTCGATGCGAATCTTGACGGCAAGCCCGGTAAGTACCTCGCGCAGGCCGCGCGCAATGGCTTTTTCTTCCTCCTGGACCGCACGAATGGCAAGAGTATCCGGACCGCGCCGTTCGTCGGTACCGACTGGGCCAAAGGCATCGATGCCAAGGGACAACCGATCCCGGACCCTAAGAAAGAACCGACGGTCGATGGGTCACTCATTAACATCCCGGGCGGCGGCGGCACGAACTGGATGCCTCCTAGCTTTGACCCGCAAACTAATCTGTTCTATGTCAACGCCACTAAGGGCTATAGTCTCGCCTTTCTCACCGACACGGACGAGAAACCAGAAGGCTACGGCGGTTCCGCGCGCGGTCTGTGGTCGCAACATGTTCTGGAGGCGATTGATGTCAAGACGGGACAACCCCGCTGGACCCATCCCTATTCAGCGGTTGCGAATGCGGGGTTGGGAGGCCCGGGCATCCTCACAACAGCCGGTAACCTCCTGTTCACTGGTGACTACGCGGGGAATCTCATCGCTTTCGATCCGTCATCGGGCGCCATCCTATGGCATTTTCGGATGACTCAGTCTCTGACGAATGGTCCGATGACTTACATTTTGGACGGAAAACAGTACCTGATCGCCGGGGCTGGTGATACTCTGTTCGCTTTTCAAGTCCTCCCTTGAACGGCGGCTGTGCTTGCGGATGTAACATGTGGGTGGGTAAATTCGCCCATCTCAAAAGGAGGAACGCATGGTTAAGTATTTAGGCGCGTTTGCGCTCGGTGTAGGTTTGCTCGCGACGCCGAGTGGGATTTTGAAGGCTCAGGAAAAGACGGTTGTTGTGACCCACACGTGGTCGGACGCGGAAAATCCGTATTGGCATCAATACCTGAAGGAGCGCAAGATCAAGGACCACGAATGGGCAGCTGCGAAAAAACGGGAACAGGACGCTTATTGGAAGTGGCGCGCCAAGCACCCTAACGCCCCGGCTTAGGCTTCATTCAGGACTCCGATTAGAGCCTCCGACGAGGCCAGAACAAACACGGCGGACTGGATCTCCGGCAATTAGCGGAATTCATCCGCCGTTTAATGATACAAGAGCCGTGCGGGTACTATCTAGGTTAAGGTGCTCAGTCGTTATGCTTGATGTAACGCGTAACGAGCCGCGCGATTGAAACTGGACGGGCTCAACGCGGCGACAGAGCTAAAGGATCTTGCCGCATTACCCGGGAATCGTTTCGACGCACTAACCGGTGATCGGAAGGGGCAGTACAGCATCCGGATTAACGATCAATGGCGGATTTGCTTCGAATGGCCGGATGATTCCGAGGTGAACACCTGGCGGAAGAGTTGAAGAAACTCGGAATGAGCGCGGCCGAACTGGCGCGAAATTTGAGGGTGCCGACAATCGGATCACCGGAATATTAAACGGAAATCGCGCGCTCACGGGCGACACAGCTCTACGGTTAGGTCACTTTTTCGGAATGAACCCTGAGTTCTGGCTCCGCCTGCAAAGAGCGGCTTCCGACGTTGAAACTTCCCTCTCGTATGCCGGCCTGATCCCTGTTCCTTCCGGACTGACAACTCGCGAAACAAATGGTCCAGGCCTCGACGAAGCCCGCGCAACAATAAGCCATGAGCCAAAGAATCCGCTGGGGAGTTCTCGGAGTCGCCAAGATCGCAACGACCAAAGTGATTCCCGCGATGCAGAAGTGCGAGCACGCCGAGATCACCGCCATCGCATCTCGCGAACTCAATAAAGCCCAAGACGCAGCCTCCAAGTTAGCAATCCCCAAGAGCTACGGCTCCTACGAAGCACTTCTGGCCGATCCTGACATTGACGCCGTCTACAACCCGCTGCCTAATCATCTCCACGTCCCGATGTCGATCCAGGCGGCGGAGGCCGGCAAACACGTGCTCTGCGAGAAACCCGTCGCGCTCTCCGTCGCCGAATGCCGCACACTTATTGAGGCCCAACAGCGCACAGGCGTGAAGATCGGTGAGGCGTTCATGGTTCGCTCGCATCCACAGTGGCTGCTCGTGCGCGAACTTATTCGCGACGGCGAAATCGGGGACGTGCGTTCCATCATGGTCAACTTCAGTTACTTTAATCGCGACCCGCAAAATGTTCGCAACCGCGTCGACTGGGGCGGCGGGGCGCTTATGGATATCGGATGCTACGCCATTCAAGTCTCGCGCTTTGTGCTCGGACAAGAACCGCTGCGAGTAGCCAGCCTGATCGATCGTGATCCCGAGTTCGGTACGGATCGACTTACCTCCGCGCTAATCGAGTTTCCCCAAACCCATCTGCTGTTCACTTGCAGCACGCAGATGGTTCCCGCGCAGCGCGTTCAGATCTTTGGAACTACCGGCCGCATCGAAGTTGAGATTCCCTTCAACGCACCTAACGATCGGCCAACGCGGGTCTTCCTTGAACGAACAGGCAAAGGCTCAACGACCCACGAGCTTCCCGTCTGTGATCAATACACACTGCAAGGTGACGCTTTCTCGCGCGCGATCTTCGACAATCAAGAACCGCCGACGCCGCTATCCGATTCGATCCGTAACATGGCCGTGATCGAAGCTGTTTTCCGGTCGGCCGAGACTGGGGCGTTTGCCACACCTGAGATAGGATGATCGTTCGAATGACGCGCACTGCCGTATTGTTGTTGATTCCGGTCATGCTGCCCGCGCAGGAGATCTACAAGTCTCCGCAGTTCACCGTCTCGTCAGACCGCGTCACTCAAGGGCAGTTCGTCGCACGCGCTATTTCGCCCAACGAAATCGAATCGAATTACCCGGATGCCGGCACGTCGCGACGTTGGAAACTAGGCACGGACGTTAGTTCGTATCCGCAGTTGCGATCGCAGAACATGCTGGTGAATGCTCTCTACAACTTATCGCTCGAAGAACTGAAGAAAGACATCCGCCCGGACGGCGCCTTCATGGCCGGCGCTAAATGGGATGGCGTATGGACGCGCGATATCAGTTACAGCATTCTACTTTCATTGGCTGCAATCGAACCCGAAGTCGCGAAGACAAGCCTGCTACGCAAAGTCGCGCGCGGCCGCATCATTCAGGACACGGGGACAGGCGGGTCATGGCCCTGCTCCACCGATCGCATGACCTGGGCACTCGCGGCGTGGCAGATCTATCTAACTACCGGTGATCGGGACTGGCTCACGCAATCGTTCGAGATCATTCGCGCAAGCGCCGCGGATGACGCGCATGTCGTCTTCTCCCGCGAAACGGGGATGGCCCTTGGCGAATCATCGTTTCTCGATTGGCGCGAGCAGACTTACCCGCGATGGATGCAACCGGCCGATATCTACAGCTCACAAGCACTCGGTACCAACGCCGTTCACTACCGCACGTATCAGATCCTTGCGGCAATGGCTAAGCTACTCGGCAAACCTTCGGAAGAGTACACGCGCACTGCGGAGCAAATCCGCGCCGGAGTTAACAAAAGTCTATGGCTCGAAGATAAAGGCTATTACGGCCAGTATCTTTATGGCCGCGTTACGATGAGCGTGTCCCCGCGCTCGGAAGCTCTCGGCGAGGCACTGGCGATTCTCTTCGATCTCGCACCACCCGAGCGTCAGACCCGCGTGTTGGCCAGTGTGCCTGTGATGCCGTTTGGAATCTCCTGTATCTACCCGCAGATTCCCGGCATTCCGCCCTACCACAACAACGCGATCTGGCCGTTTGTACAGGCTTACTGGAACCTTGCGGCCGCTAAGCAAGACGACACGCCCGCGGTGCTGCACGGCCTCGCGTCGATCTGGCGCGCAGCAGCTCTCTTTCTGACTAACCAGGAAAACATGGTTGCGGATACAGGCGATGCGAAGGGCACGGCGATTAACTCCGAACGCCAACTCTGGAGTGTCGCCGGCAATCTTGCGATGGTCTACCGCGTCCTTTTCGGCATGGACTTCACCGAAGCCGGCTTGCGATTTCATCCGTTGATTCCGAAGCCGCTCGCGGGCGGATGGGATCTGGAAAACTTCCGCTACCGCGGCGCGAAGCTTAATATCCACGTGGAAGGTTTCGGGACTAAGATCGCGGCGATTACTCTCGATGGTCATCCACTCCCGAACGCAGTGCTCCCGTCGAGCATCACGGGTTCGCATGAGATCCGCATCATGATGCAGAGCGGCGAACAGCAAGCCCCTGCGCTGAAATTGGTGGATGCGGCGGTTTCGCCAGACGCGCCGGAGACGTGGTGGGGCTCACTCGAGGTAACGGGCTTTCACAACTTATACACGAAGCCCGTCGATCACATGCGCTACATGGCTTTTCAGGATGGTCACGCGCTGGACAATCAAGGGGCGAACGCGGTCAACATCAGCGAGAACCAGATCGACAGCGAGTTTCAGGTCCTTGCCATCAACTCCGGAGGACTCCGCTCTTTCCTCAATGAACCACTTCGCCTGTTCGACTCTAGTCACGAAATGATAGTGGTTGCGCCAAGCGGCCCGATCGATCTGACACCTACCGCGAACACAAAGTTGATGATGCAGGCCGACATCTCTGTCCCCGGCACCTATGCCATCGACTTCCACTATGCCAACGGCAGCGGACCTATCAATACCGACAACAAATGCGCCATCCGCACACTCTCCATCGATGGCAAAGAAATTGGAGCGATTGTCCTTCCGCAGCGCGGCAAAGATAACTGGACAGAATTCGGCTACACCAATCACCAAACCGTTCAACTCAGCGCCGGACCTCACACATTCACCCTTAGCTTCGACCCTTGGGACGAGAATATGAATGGCGAAGTCAATCGCGCCATAGTCGATCAATTGCGCCTCACTCGGCTGCGGTGAAAACGGGCTCACCCGGTTGACCCCGAAACGCGCCGTTGCTATGCTGCGGACGTTTGAAGTCTTGCAGTAAAGGAATCACCCGTGCAAAAGAAACACTTCTTCTTACTCGCTTTCGCCTCGATCGCGAGTGCAACCTCAGCTCTTAGTCAAACCGAGAACATACTCTACACCTTCACCAGCGAAGCCGACGGGTACTCCATCGGCGGTTCTGCTCTCGTACTGGACAAAGCCGGCAATCTATACGGTACAACCACTAATGGCGGAGTTAATAACTGCGCAAGCTTCTATACCGGCTGCGGTACCATCTACCAGCTGCAGCGGCCGGCGCAGTCAAGTGGCCAGTGGGCGAAGCATACAATCTGGCAATTTCAAGGCGGCGTCGACGGCGGCCTTCCCTCGGGGCTCATTGTTAAAGACGGTCGGCTGATTGGCCAGGCGGGAATCGGCGGAAACGGAACGTGCTCGGGCGGTTGTGGCTATCTCTTTGTACTCACTCCGCCAGCCGCACCCGGAGGCGTCTGGACTAAGACCGTACTCTACGACGTCCCCGACGCCGCAGCGGAATGCGGCATTTACAGCTTTGATGCAGCCGGCAACTATTTCGGAGTAGGTCCGTCGACTAACGGAAACGGCAGCATCTGCGAGCTAAGCCCGCCAAGCGAAACTGCGGGTTCATGGACCGTAACCACCTTATATACCTTCAAAGGGAATGCGCCGGGTCAGGCTTTTGGCGACGGAACGGGCCCGCTTGGAGTCGCGTTCGATAAACAAGGGAACCTATGGGGTGCAACATATTACGGCGGTTACTGCCAGTTGTACGAAGGCGGAAGCTGCTTCGGCACGCTCTTTAGACTGTCCCCACCCGCGCAGCAAGGCGGCCCGTGGGTCGAAACCCTGCTGTACCGTTTCGGCCCCGGGGATCAGAACCCGGATTCGAACGTTGTCTTAGATAAATACGGCGCTGTATACGGGACCACGCTCACCGAGGTCTATCAGTTTGGCCGAATGATGACAGTACTCGACAGCTTCCCGGACACGAACGGCAATGCCAGGGCGCCAACCGGGGGCATTGTTCTCGACAAAGCCGGCAATCTCTACGGAGCGACCGCCGCCGGAGGGCAATTCGACGATGGCACCGTCTACGAGCTCACCCGACCCGCCATCGGTTACGGTCCGTGGTCGCAAACAATCCTCCATAGTTTCGCCGGCGGCTCGGATGGCTTCAACCCTGAAGCCCCCATTACTCTCGGCCCGAACGGCGTAGTCTACGGGACCACTCAGAACGGCGGGAACGACGCGGCCTGCAACATGGGCGGTGAGAACGTTGGCTGCGGAGTGGTGTTCCAAGTAATACCCTGACCTGCACGTCGCTATCCTGACAAAGGATGGCTATTGCGACGGATGCGGATGCAACCGACAAAAACTCAGACAAGCTGAGGGCGCGCCGCGATGCTCGCGTTTCTCTAGCTCTCAGCTTCGTCATCGGCGCACTCGTCGGACTCATCGTCGTCGCGTTCATTCTGCTCACCGGACGCCTCGCCGCCCGTATGTACCCGCCCGGCAGCGCGGCATGGAGGCGGGTGCTGACGCCCATCGTCGGCGCGCTCATCTCCGGCTATCTTCTGTTTCGCTTCTTCCCCGATGCGCGTGGAAGCGGGATTCCGCAAACAAAATACGCCATCTTCCTGAACGATGGGCTGATCACGCTGAGGACCGCGATGGGCAAGTTCCTGTGCTGCGCCATCTCACTTGCCAGCGGCATCGCTCTTGGTCGCGAGGGGCCGTCTGTCCAGATCGGAGCAGGCATTGCGTCGGTGCTGGGCCGCCGCTTCGGCTTAAGCAAGAAGACTGTCCGTGACCTCCTGCCGATGGGTTGCGCCGCGGCACTAGCAGCCGCGTTCAACACGCCCATCGCCGCCGTGCTCTTCACGCTCGAGGAAGTCCTGGGCGATCTTCACGCTCCGGTGCTCGGCTCCATCGTGATCAGCTCAGCGACTTCATGGATGGTGCTGCATCTGATCCTCGGCGATCAGCCGCTGTTCCACGTACCGGCCTACAAACTCATTCACCCGGTGGAGTTTCTGATCTACGCAGTGCTGGGCCTCGTCGGCGGCATCGTGTCCGTCAGTTTTGTGAAGCTGCTTCTGTGGATCCGTCTCGGCTTCCGCCGCTTCCCGCGATGGACCGTCTGGATGCAGCCCGCGGTCGGGGGCGTCGTCGTAGGCTTGCTTGGTTTGTATCTACCCGAAGTGCTCGGCGTCGGTTATGACTATGTCGAACGCGTGCTCGGCGGCGATTTGGCAATCCGAACCGTGGTGCTTCTCATCTTTCTCAAGATCGTCGCGACCGCGGTCTGCTACTCATCCGGAAACGCGGGCGGCATCTTCGGGCCGAGTCTCTTCATCGGCGCGATGATTGGCGGCGCGGTCGGTTCCGTTGCGCATCACTTCTTCCCGGCCGTCACCGCCGGCCCTGGCGCGTATGCGTTAGTTGGGATGGGCGCGACCTTCGCGGGGATCATCCGCACGCCGCTGACCTCCGTGATCATGATCTTCGAACTCACGCGCGATTACACGATCATCGTGCCCGTGATGATCGCGAATCTGATCGCCTTCATCATTTCTTACCAATTCCAGCGGCAACCGATCTATGAAGCACTCGCGCATCAGGATGGCGTGTTTCTCCCCACTGAGGAACGCGGCGCATCCGGGCCGACGGTCGGAACCGTCATGCGCTCCCTGAATGAGACGTCAATCGACGAAGCACATGCCCTGGCCTACATGCAGCAAGCCGGTGTTCGCGCATGGCCGTTGGTCAACGACGGATGCATGACGGTGATGATCGACCGCGATTCCATCCGGCTGGACAGCAAAGCCTTCGTCCATTCCGATCACTCGCTCAATGTCGCACTGGAGCGGATGGGCGCGGCGAAGGTCGACGTTCTACCCGTGGTCAGCCGCGTGGACCGCGATCGCGTCGTCGGCATTATCACCATGCCGGATCTGCTGGCGGCGTACGGCGTGGGCCAAAGCAGGTTATGATTCGCCTGTTTCGCTGGGTCTCCGCGCATTTCGCCACGCCGCGCCTGCTCATCGAGATCACAGCAATCGCAGTAGCTCTTTACGGCGTCGATCAGTTCCTCGCGTCGCTCGAGACGCGAGAGTTGACAACGGAGGCCCGCCACGATTTCGATCGCGGAGAATTGCTTCTGCAAAAAGGACGCGCGGCGGAGGCGATCGAACTCTTTCGTCACGCGCACGTGGAGGACCGCGAGAATCGCACGTTTGCACTCGGCCTGGCCGATGCCTACCTCGTCGACCGCCAGCCGGAGCGCGCGCAGTCCGGGCTCGAAGAACTGTTGGCGATCGACTCCAACGATGCGGAGGCTAACCTCCGCATGGCGCGCGTCATGTCGCAAGAAGGCGACCCGACCCGAGCGGATTCCTACTTCCATCGCGCAATCTACGGCGTGTGGCATGCAAACAACGCCGCTCAGGTCGCGCGGGAGAGGACGGCCGCGCGCATGGAACTCGTCGAATGGTTAGCTGACCGCCATCAAAACCGGGAACTACTCTCCGAACTACTGCTTCTGGATCAATCGGCGCGCACCGATCGTGCAGTGGCTGCGAAACTTCCAGCTCTTTACGCGGAAGCCGGCGATTTGAACCGCGCTGAAGCGGCGTATCGTACGCTGATCCACTCCAACCCGGGTGATCCAACCATCTACGCCGGGCTCGGCGATATTGAGTTGGACCGCGGGAATTTCCATGGCGCCCGCGAAGCCTTCGGACACGCGAGCCGGCTCAACCCGGACAATGAGGCATTCAAGCAGAAGGCACAGATCGCGGCGCGCGCCCTCGATCTTGACCCGACGTCGCGCCACCTGGCCAGCTCCGAGAAGCTGGCCCGCAGTACTGCCATCCTGACGATCGCTGTCGATGCGGCCCAAAAGTGCAGTGCCGTTGAGCCTGAAGTTGTTCAGGCGGCTGCGGCATTGCTCCACAGTCGAGCGCCATCGGAGTCGAGTGACGCTTCCGAAACCCGGCTTGAGTCCGCCGAAGACATCTGGCATGAATTGCCGCCCAGTTGCGCCCACCCTGAAGACGCCGCGGTGCTCGCCGCCCTGATGCACAAAATGGACCAATAACCAGCACTGGCAATCGGCTTGCAACTCGTGTAACCGATGTCTCCTGTAAGATCGCTCGCACTCTCCGCCGTTGCCCTTGTCTTCGCTTGCGCTCCTCAATTGCGAGCCGAGCGTCCCGACCTCAGCGGCACCTGGGTTCTCGATACGAGCGCTTCCACGTTCAGTGCGAACCGACCGACGGGCGGTACGCTGACCATTCGAAAACATGGCAAGACGCTGCACATCACGGAAGCGTTTACGGTGCCGAATGGCGATAAGAGCCGCGAATTTGACTGGAAGGTAGACGACAAGTTCCATCCGGTCGGCGGCGGCGCGGGTGAAGTGCTCGCCAAATGGGATCACGACACGCTAGTCGGGGAACGGCAAACCGGGGATGGTCATAACATGGAAACCGTCCGCATGTCCGCTCGCGATGCGAACAGCATGACCGAAACGATCGTTCGCCCCGATGGCCAAAGCGCCCTTGTCTGGAAGCGCCAATAACCCTATTGAGTAATTGCGACCCCGACCAGCGAATCCGCGCAGCCGTAGTAGAGAATCCAGTGGTTGTGGAACCGCACCAGCCCCTCGGCGAAGGTCGTTCCTGCCGCATACTGTCCGGACTTCTCGAACGGCATCTCGGGTTTAAAAAACGGCTTATCTAACCGGCTGATCACTTGCTTCGGATCGTATCCGCGAAACAGCGCTTGCCCAACCGCATAGGCGTCTTTCGCAAGCTCCGGGTCGGAACTGTTCTTGCCGTTATAAAGCACGACAATTCCGCGATCCGTCAAAACCGGCGGCGGCCCCGCTTCCGGGAAACTGCTGTCGAACTTGCCGTCGCGCGGACCCAGCACATCCAACAAGTCACCGCTGGCGTTCTCTACCGGCGTCCAATCAATAAGGTCCGCCGATCGCGCCAGGTGTACGTTGCCTTCGCCCCAGAACATCCAATACGTTCCGTCGATCTTAGCCGCCATTAGACGACCACCACGAAGCTGCGTCACGATCGCCGCCGACTTATACTGCAGATCCTGATACTTGCCGCCCGCTGCTTTCGCGAGCATGGGACCGTGCTTCACCCAATGCACCAGATCGGTCGACGTGGCAATCCCTGCGTCGTAAGTCTTCTGGTTCCACTGCGTGTACGTCATGACGTAGCTGCCATCAGGAGCTTCGACGATGCGCGGGTCTTCGCAGCCACCCGGCCATTCGCGCGCTTTCTGATCGTCTTCGTCGGGATAAAGAACCGGTTCCGGTCGCCGCGTGAAGTGGACACCATCCGTGCTCTCCGCGAGTCCGATTCGCGAGGTGTGGCCTCCAATCGCCATCTCGCCCGAGTCATCTTCCGCCCGGTATAGCACGTAGATTTTCCCGTCCCTCACGATTGCGGCAGGATTGAAGGTGTGCAACGCCTCCCAATGCACCGGAGCTTTGCGCACCGGGCATTGAAAGACCGATTCAGGCTTTGGCTTAATAACCGGGTTACCGCTGGAGGGCCGCTTGAACGCACCGATCTCCCAGGCGTGTTGACCGAGCAGACTCGCGCCACCTGCCAGTATGGCAACCGCAAAGGCAGCGGACTTCCGTCGCAATCGCATCAGCGCGAATCTTATCATTTGGGACTCAGGCGACCGGACCCAAGCGAGTCTGCGAACAACGGGAGGTTATCCTAATCGAACCTGCATGGATAATGTCCGCTTTCTTCCGCGTCGACCGGCATGGCGTCTTCGCGTGGTCTTGAGTCTGACTTCGATCGTCTTCTTCGCGTTCGCTTTTCCCGCCAGGGCCAGCGAAACTCTTTTCTACACCGGCGATCCGAACAATCAGGAGAGCATCGGCGACTACTACGATCCGCTCGGCGGCCCGCTCCCGCTCAGCCAGATATTCGAGCCGTTCACAGTCACCAGCAGCAGCGGGTGGGATATCAATTCCGTGTTTTTCACCGAGCTTGATCTTGCCGCGTATCCGATATCCAGTGCCGAGTGGTCAATCCGTTACGGGATGGCGCCGGGATTCGGCGGCGTCAAAATCGCAGGTGGAACGTCTCAGACCTTAGGAAAGTCGGGTACAACCACATTGACCGTCAGCGGTCTGAACTTGATCTTGCCGCCGGGCACTTACTGGCTGAATATTACTCCGAACTCCGAGAGTGGCCGGTTATTCGCCGACGCTACTTCCGGAGAGAACTCGGTCGATGCGAATCTTCAAGGCGCAGCTCTCTGGAATGAGCCGGGGGTTCAACATTGTTCCCCTACCAATCTGGATTTCAGCGCTGGTGCTACTGGAGAAATCGTTCCGGAGCCTTCTACGTTTCGGCTACTGTTAGCAATCAGTGGCGTATGCGGCGCGGCTCTGTTGTGCCGCCGACAGAACTAACTTGCGGCGGAGCAGGCCGCTACAAGTTCCGGCTGGCGCTCAGTCTTCACGACGTGAACCCTACCGACCTCGCCAAGAAGCATCTGGGCGAGGTCGTTACGTGCTCCGCGATAGGTTTTCGCTGCCGCTTCTACGCGCGCGCGAGCCGCGCTGACTTCGGCGCTATCATCGTCCACCTTAGCCGCGCGCTGCAAGGCTTCCGCCTCCCGCATCAGGGCTTCCCACGCGCGCCGATAGTTGCGTTGTAGTGTCCCGAGCCGTTCGCGCTCCGCGATGTTCGAACTCATAACCCATAAGACGCTTTCATCAGGGGAATGGTTCGGAAAAGACGCGATGTTTCCCGAAACTTTATCGAACCGTAATGCGTACCGAATAGCACCCCATGTGCTTCTTTTATGGGCCTGATTCGCTCACGAAGGTTCTTTAAATAGAAATCTGTCCCGCGTGCAAAACCTTTGCCTTTGCCGGCTTCCGGGCGCGCACCTTCAGCGCTTGCAGTGCGTCCATCATCAGCATTGCAACGCACTCTTCGTTTTCAACGCTTTCGAGGCAGGGGCTGCACCACAGCAGATGCTCCTCTAACCGGATGACTTCGGGGTCGTTTGGATCAAGCCGATCCCGAACGCTTGCGAGCGCATACGACTCGATGGCATCGGGAGTCGGATGGGGAAGGTCTTTGGAATACTCCATTTGATTGTGAATCACCGGTTGTGGGCCTCTATGGTTGCGATCGCGCGAGCCTGCTCCTCGGAAACAGGATAGCCGATTTCGACGTTCCGCCGAAACACGTCCAAATCCTCTGTTCCATTTAGGCACATGGTTCAAACGCGCTTACGCCATTTACGTACATCCAGCGCGTCGAGACTCTCACTCCAGATTCTCACCTGTAGTACGAAAAATGGCCCATAGGTGGCAATTCGCATGAGCTTCGTCACCGTATTTAGCGCGCAGAATTCGCTGAACTACTACAGCGCGATCGAAGTCGGGTAATAAATCCGTGTCGAGAAAGCGCCGAATTTTGAAACGCTTCCGGGAAACCGCCGCAATTCGTCAAAGCACTATTGGAGCCATGGACATCCACCAGGTCGTAGCCGACAAATTCGAAAGTCCTCCCAGCACAGACGGGCAGAGATTCCGTCCAGCGACACGACTTCCTCAAGTTGCGTTAACCCCGACCACCGGATGTAATCGTCCCAGCGCTTGCCGCATTCGGGCGTGAACTGTTCGGTGGCAATAAACCAGGGAATCATGGCAGTTACCGCCGCAGAAACAACCCCGCCGGATCGAGCGCCACGGAAGTGAACGGATTGATTGAACGTCCACTGAAAATCCGCATCCTGAGAGGACGAATGAATCCACCGAATTACCGGGCTTCCCCCAGCCATGATAGTTACTGGAAAGTCCGCCGAGAAGTCCTCAGGTACGTCGGTTTGCGTCAGCATCCCACTAACTACGTTCCCGTGAGGTGTCTTAGTAACTTTGCTGGATAGCTTCAACTTCGGAACACCCGTACTCGACACCCATTGGTCGAAGAAATCGACTAACTGCCTATCCGGAGCATTGGGCGGCATGAACTCCGCGCATAGCTGGCGGAACTGGTCGGTAGTTATCGCACGAAACGCATAGCGGCGGCGGAGTTCGGCGAGCATCTTCCAAAAAGCGCCATTACCGGAAACATCACTTCGCATCACCCATGCGCGCGGCAAGCATTTGGATAACCCATGTTCCTTTGCCGTAAAGAATCGCAGTCCACTTAGACTTACCTTCGGCTTCCAGACGACGCCCCTGCGTCAGCGGCCCTGTTGACTCCACAGTTACTCCCGGAGACACGGGATTCAATAACTCCCTGCGATACACCTCCATTAAGCTATCGACCGCGGCCTTACCCGCCGTCTGCCGCAGATACTCCATTGCCGAGTAGTTAGCCAATGCCTCCGTAATCCATTCGTCGTGATAGTCGACGGTGGTGACGATGTTCCCCCACCATTGGTGCGCGGCTTCGTGCGCCTGCATCAGCTTCGTGAAGAAGACGCGGGTCTCCGGCGTTGCGGAAGCCAGATCGCCCGGAGCGTTGTACGCGTAAGTCGATAAGTAAATCAAGCCCGCGAAACCCTGCCCGAAGGTCGCCGAAATGGGCGAGACCTCCAGACGGCGCAGGGGCGGCGGGCCGAATCGCTCCGTGTAGAACGCCATCACGTTGGAGATATCAGCGGCGCGCGCATCCAGATCGCCGGGCGCGTCGGCATTGGCGCAGAGTTCCACCGTGAATCCGTCGCGGACGACGGTCGATCGCCGGTAATGTCCGAAATTGAATCCGGCAAACGGAATCGGCGCGTCTACCCGGCGTTCGATCACGCGCGTGTCGCCCTCCACGGCATCCCGGACGGGCTCGCCGGGCGCGACCAGATCGAACTCACTTGGGAAGTGAAACGTCAGATCGAACTGCGCGAACTCCACGGGCCGGTGCGGATACCAGCGCCCGCGTGAACCGACAAAGTACGTTCCGGATGGCCCCGCAGTGATCACGTCGCCTTCGTGCGTAACCGTCACTTCGTGATCCACGCCTTTCTTTAAAGCGTCCCCCGGCACCAGCACTAGAATCTTGTCGCTTTCGTCTTCGTCATCTGCGCCGGCTTGAGTGGCGAATTCGGCAGGCTGGCCGTCCACCTCCACGCTGACCACGCGCATTTGTCGCGAGAGATTGAAATCGAGGGCGTGAAGATCATGCGTGAGCTCGTGGACGGTAAATCGAGAGACCACGCGCATATGCAGTGCGCGATCAATGCGCGCGTCGATCTTGAAATGGGACGCGGCAAACTCCGGCGCGCTCGCGGCGACCGACTTCGGGCGATAACTCGTCCAGATCTCGAACCTCGCGTTCGCCCCCGACCCTTGTAGTTTCCCGGCGAGAACCGGTTCCGACCCGCGCGGGTTATAGATGATCTCGAACGCCCCCAGCGTTTTGCCGCCTAGTATCGCCGCGAAAAATGCACTCTTCTGACGCTCGGGAGTCATCAGGTCCAGCAGCATGAATGTCGCGAATTGCGGCGCAAGCGCGGAGAGCACGGGTGAATAGCGCGCGGCGAGTTCCGCGCCTTTTGCCGCGTCGCGATGAATCGACTCGCTGCCCTTCATTTGTTCCTGCAATTCGGCGGCGGTATCGTCCGCAAAATAGAACACGGCATCGTTTACATGTTCGTCCAGATTCGGCGAGTGTGTTTTGGCCGCCAGATTGACTCGTTCATCTCGATTGGGCGGAATGAGCATCACTTCGCCATCGCCAGCCTCCACAGCGCTGCTAAACACGGCGGCAATCGGGGCGCCGGCCACAGGTTTGGAGAAGGCGAGAAATCCGTCAGTCAGATAGAAACGAACGTCGCCACGCCGAAGTGTCAGGTCGCGGACACGGTAGCAGGCGTCGGAATCGATGGTGACGGTTCGAATCGATTCGAGGACGGCCGCGGCAGGGCCGGCTGCGGTTACAGCGGATCGCCCCAGGGGTATGGCGGCGAAGGCGGAAATGAGAATCAGGACGGCGCTGAATCGCACAGGACTGAGCCGATTCTATCGCTTAGAGCGCTCTGAACATTGCCGAGCGCCCTTCGTGAAGAGATCGGCCGAGTAAGCACGGGCAGTTCAGCCTCTCCGGAACAGGTCTCACCGTTACATCTTCAGCTTGCAGAGAAGCGCGCTCGTGATGCCAGAGATGCCGCGATCCTAAACCGGAACTTTAAGCGACTTAATCGCGAGGCGACCGATGTTCTGGAATATCAGGGTTTACCGGTGCTCTAAAACTTCCACGCGGCGCTGAGCGTCGGCGACGCGGTCTCCTAGGCGTTCGAGCTGTGCATCGAACAACTTAGACAGGATAATAAACCGTTTGTCCACGTGATCGAATCGCGTGTTGAAGTCGGTACGAATGTCGTTCAGGCGAGCATTGTTCAGCAAAACTCCAACGAGCACGGCGAAGGAGGGCACGACCGTTGCGAAAAGCGCGGCACCAAATTGCTGAGTATCGGTCATATTGCTCAATCGCTCAAACTTCAGAATCGGCCCCGAAGGTTGAGCGCCTTCTATTATTGTCTCGCTGTATCAGCCAGGCGGATTCGGCTCCCTATCGAATCGTCAGATCCCCCGCCATCAAATGCGCATGTAGTTTATACTTCCCGGTGCTATTGCGCGCATTAAAACTCCGGAATAGTCCGTCCTTGCTCACATTGAACGGGTCCGCAACCAAGTCTCCCGCGATTACCGACGCGTCCGCGCTTTTATAGTCGCTCGCCTTGATCCCGGTAATCGTCAGATCGCCCGCATAGAGCTCGACGTCCTTATCGCCAGCCACCCCGCGGATTTCCGCATCCCCGGCCGACATCCGCACATAGAGGTTGGTCTTCGCCGGAACCTCAATCCGGAAATGCGTGTTATTGCTCGGCCCACCCGTGATGTCCAGGTTTCCGGAGTAGCCGTTGGCCCGAAAGCGGATCGTGACGTTGCGCCGCTGGTCATCGTTGGTCAGATCGCAGGACACGCGAACGTCCGTTCGGTCAACGCCGACAACGTCGATCGCCGACGACCGGATATGCATGTTAATGGAGCCGCCTTGCACGAACCCCGCGGCGAATGCGTGATCGCAGTTTCCATTCGTATCGGCGCGAGCTGCTACCCCGAGCAGCACCGTCAGAACTGTCAGTCCGGCTATTTTGCGCATATTCAATTGTGAGTACGCCCGATTTCCCTCGAAAGTTCGTGAATTTCGCTCCGCCGCGCCGCCACGTGAATAGAGTTTAATTGCCTCGGCCTGCGTCCTATGAAATCTCTCGATATAGTGGAACGTAAACAGCTAGCAGGGGACTAGTGGCACACTACGGCCAGGACGTAAGCGGAGGCAAGCTGGGGAGCGGCCAACTCGGCGGTGGAAAGCTGAGCGGCCAGTCCGTCATCGGCGAATTGCTGCGCAACATGGAATTAGGGCCGCTTCGAGCTTGCCTATAGCGTGCTGCTGCCGTGCGTTTTTAATGTGTATCTGCACCCGGAAGATCACGCCCACCTCGCCGGCGTTTTCCCGCTGATCGCCGAAGATGCCCGTAAAGCGCTGCGCAACCGCGTCGCCCAGTTAAACGCGCGTCCCAAGATGATCGGGCTGAAGGTCGGTAAGGCTCCGAAAGAGTTCAAGATTGCATGCCGCGAGTGGGTGATCGATTTCCTGGCCAATGCCGAAGTTCCGCCGGGCGACGTCGAGATTCATTCCGAACTGAACGAAACCGTCGAGCCAGGATTTCGTGGAACTAAAACGACGCTGATGGACCGGGAACCGTCCGTCACCTCGGAGCGGATTGCGCAGGCGAGCGGCGCGGGCAATCAGACTCGCAAGTCGTCCGACCGCGTTTTCGCTGAGATCCAATATGTGGACGATTCCGGCCCGCAAACCTATCTCATGGCGCAGAACGACGTCTCTATTGGACGGGGAGGCGACGGGCAGTTCATGGACCTGGCGCTTTACGCTAGCGATGATGTGTCCCGCGAACACATGAGGCTGCGCCGTGATCCCGCGACCGGCGTCTTTCTGATCACGGACAAGAGTACGAACGGTACGTGGCTCAACGGCAAGAGGCTGAAGCGCGGCGTGGAAGAGGCGTTGCCGGACGTCTCAGACATAGGGATCGCAGAAGTATTGACGCTCGCTTTCCGGGCGCGCAGGTGATGGTCAAAGCATGTACGGCTTGCACATTCCGTTCGTAATCGCCTTCGCGCTGTTTGCGTTGCTACTGGTTGTGGCGAACATCCGGAGCCGCAAGTCATGACGCGATCCGCAGCTGCGTTCCTGGTCGGCACCGCCACCGACATCGGCCTGAAGCGCGATAAGAACGAAGATCGCGCGTATGCCGACGAAGCCGCGGGAGTCTTCCTGGTTGTCGACGGGATGGGCGGGCGCGCCGCGGGTGAACAGGCGGCCGATATCGCGATCGGCATGATCCCAACCGAACTGGAGCGCGCGAAAGGGCCAATCGAAACGCGCGTCCGCACGGCGATCACGGCGGCGAATAACGAGATCTTCCGGCGTGCCGAGACGCGTCCGGACTGGAAAGGCATGGCTTGCGTTCTCACGCTGGCCGTCGCTCACGAGGACAAATTGGTCGTTGGACACGTGGGCGATTCGCGGCTCTATCTCGCCTGGACCGGCCGTCTGCGCAAGCTCACCGCGGACCATTCGCCCGTCGGCGAGCGCGAAGACCGCGGCGATCTCACTGAGGAAGAAGCCATGCGCGATCCGCTGCGCAACGTGGTGTTCCGCGACGTGGGATCGCGCCCGCATGAACCCCTCGACGACGGCTTCATCGAAACCCGCACCTATCCATTTCGTCCCGACGCCGCGTTTCTGCTCTGCACGGATGGGCTGAGCGATTCTCTGACGAATGCCGCCATCAATGCGGTCGTTCAGCGCTACGACGGCGATCCGCAGCAGATCGCGCAGCAACTGGTTGAGGCGGCAAACGATGCCGGCGGTCAGGACAATATCAGCGTAATCTTCGTCGCCGGTCCCGAGTTCCAAGGCTCGGAAGGGCGCGTAGTCGCAGAAGCCCGGGCACGGCACTCAGTCACTCGAATGCGTCGGGGCGGTTGGCTCACGAAGGCGATGGGGAAGCTCGCTTGGCTGGCGGCAGGCGCTATTCTCGGCGCGGCGGGTTGGGCTGAGGTCGAGCGCTTTCTTATCCCCGTTGCGGCCAGCGCACCGCAATCGGCTCGGATCGACGTTGACGCAACAAGCCCCGATGCCCTGCGCGTTGCGTTACGTGCGGCGAAGCCGGGCAGTATCATCGCCGTCGCGCCGGGCGTTTATAACGGTCCGCTCGAATTGCGCGACGGGGTCACCATCGAGAACACGAAGTTGGGCGATGCGCCCGTCCTGCGCGGCATGGTGCTCGCTCGCGATGTCCGCGACGCGCGGATCGACGGACTGCACATCGAAGCCGGCGATGGCAACGGACTCGTCTTCCGCAATTCGACGGTCGAAGTGAACGACACCGAAATCACAGGCGCCTCGGGTTGTGGCATTCGCATCGAAGGCGCCTCCCAGATCCGTCTGCGAGCCGATTCGATTCACGACAATCAGTGCGGCCTGATGATCGAAGGCGCGAGCTCCGTTCGGCTAACCGGAAGCCGCATCGCGCAAAACCGCACGGCGTTCGAGATCCACATTCCCGGTCAACTTTCAGCGGACAGAAATTCGATCGATCGGAACGGCACGGTTCTCGCCGGCGACGATGCCGATGCGGTTCTAGCAGGACTTCGCCAACACAACGATATCTCCGGAGTCGCGCCGCAATGAGCGCCGTCGCAGCACCGCCTCGGCGCTTCGGTCCTTACGAGATCGTACGCAAACTCGGCCGCAGCATGACCGACGTCTACCTGGCCTACGACCCGCGCATGAACCGCCAGGTGATCCTCAAGATCATCGAGAATTCGAACGATGATTTCACGCGTCTGGTGATCGAAGCCGAACGCCGCGGCGCACAGATTCAGCGCGACCTGCATCGCATCGATCCGCGCATTCTGGAGGTCTACGATTGCTCGGAAGCTGAGAACAGTTTCTTCGTCGCGATGGAGTTCTTCGATGGCCGGAACATCGCGGAGATCCTGCGAACCGAGCGGCGGCTCGACCCCAAACGCGCCGCCCGCTATGCCGCCGAAACGTGCAGTCAGCTGGATCGCCTGCATCAGTTTGTATCGGACCTCGACGGAAAAAAGACGGCCGTGGTGCATGGCGACATCAAGCCATCGAACATCCAGATCGGCCCCAGCGACGAATTGCGCCTGCTCGATTTCGGCATCGCCAAAGTCATCACGTACACGCGCAGCCTGACACAGCACAACCTTGGCAGCCCGACTTATTGTTCGCCGGAACGGCTCGCCAAAGGACAGGTGGACGCGCAGGCGGATCTGTGGGCGCTCGGCGTCAGCTTGTATGAAATGCTCGCGGGATCGCCGCCGTACCAGGCGCAGGATACGCGCAAGCTGGAAAATCTGATTCAATCCAAGCGGCCGCCGCGCTCGCTTCCGGAGAGTTGCCCGGAACCATTGCGCGCCATCGTTTCGAAAGCGCTCGCGCCCGAAATCGACCGGCGCTATGCGGACGCGAAGGCCTTCGAAGCCGACCTGCGTGCCTTCGTCGAAAATCGCCCGACGATTGCCGCCTCGGAACATAAGCCGTCATGGGGAAGCAACACCACAGTCCAGAATCTGCGGACCGAGATCGTCAAGCCGCGCAGGACGCCGCGCGCACTTCAGCAGATGCGCCGATTTCCGTGGCTGAAACTGGGAGCCGTCCTGTTTGCGGTGGTGACCATCTTCCTCGGCTTTTATTTGTTCGGCCGCGTACGCGATCAAATCAGCGGGGCGCGCAACACGCTCGATTACCGAACCGCGAGCATTGCCGATATCAACGCCGACTGGCAGCGCTTCCGCGCGCTCGCCGATAAGGACGCGTTTCTCGGCCGCTTCTCGCCGGCGCTGTATCGCTCGCGGGGCCTGCGCGTCGAGCTGATGAACACCGCTGACGATGTAATCGACGAATACCGCAACAGCTCCGATGAAGCGCTCGAGGATTTCGACTGGGCGAAGGCGCAGGTCTGTTTGCATCACGCGCTCGAGCTCGATCCCAATGATCGCGCCGCGCTGAGCAAGGCGGCATTGGTCGACGGCTTCCTGAACCTGATGCAGAATCCGGCGCTGCCCAAAGCGCTGCCCAGCGAGGCGAGTTTCCGGCGCGCGGCATCGCTTGCTCCGAAGAGTCCCGAACCGCATCTCGGGCTGGCGCGCTTCTACATCTATGCGTTGGGCAATGTGGGCCGTGCGCTGGCTGAACTGCATCAGGCCGAGCGACTGGGTTTCAAGTCCGGTCCGAGAGAAGCGGAAGAGCAGGCGGATGGCTACCTGCTGCGCGCCGAATCCGAACTGCGCACCCACACGCTGCGGTTGGCGAGCGGCGATCTGGACCGTGCCCGCGCGCTGTATGAACCGATCATCGGCTTCTCGCATGTCGATGACGATCTGAAGCGCCTCGATCAGGATGAAACGGTCGTCGCGCACCTGAGTGCACCAGTTGCGCCGGTTCAACATGCCGCGCCGGCGCAGAAGAAAAAGGGAGTCGCGAAGAAGCGATGGCGGTAACCCGAAGTTGGGAACGGACCGTCGCTATCCGCATCGAGACGGAGAAAATTGCGCCCCGGGAGCGAGGCCGCGAATGGCCGTTTCTCCTCGGCGCGACCCTGCTCGTTGCGTGGGGGCTGGCGCTCGTTTTCTACGGCAAAACGCAGAACTTCGCCGAGCAGAACGCGCGGCTTGCTCACGGCGAACTACTCGATTTGAACGCAGGCCCGTCGGCAGATCAGATCGCTCCATTCCTGACGAACTTCCGCGATCCGGATGAACGCGCTCTTGCCGCCCAGCGCGTTCGCGATTTCCTGTTGAATGCCGGTCCGCTGCCGAATGTCGGCGCACTCTCGAAGCTTCGCGTTGGCCAGAGCACGAAGCAGGTCCGAGGGCTGCCGCTGCTCGCACTCGCCAGGATCAAGCCGACGCTCATCGTGCGCACGCCTTCCGAGTTCACTAAGACGGTCGCCATCTGGTGCGCCATCTATCTCGCTGCGTTCTGGATCGTTCACTTCTGCTGGCGATGGCGGCGATTTCGCGGCGATCCGTCAATTCTTCCCGCGTTGCATCTGCTAACCGGCATCGGCCTGATGTTAGCGATCAGCCTGCGCGATCCGCTCCGCGACTCACTCGACTTCAAAAAGTTCGCCTGGGGTTGTACGCTCGGTTGCGCGCTCCTGCTGCTGCCCCTGCTGCGCGCGTTCCAATACCGCAATTTCACGCGCTGGGTCTACACGCCGCTGCTCGTCAGCTTCGCGCTATTCGGGCTGCTGCTCGTCGCAGGTTCCGGACCGACCGGCAGCGACGCCAAGGTCAACCTCGGTCCATTCCAACCCGTCGAGCTGATCAAAGTGCTGCTGGTCTTTTTCCTCGCCGGATACTTCTCGCGGCGATGGGAATGGCTGCGCGAATTGCGCGAACGCCGATTGGTTCCCCGCTGGGTGCGCTGGCCCGAGATCCCTCGGTTGCAACACATGCTCCCGGTGATGATCGGCGTTGCCGGAGCGCTCGCGTTGTTCTTCGTCCTGAAAGATATGGGACCGGCGCTGGTTCTCGGCTTCCTGTTTCTCTCGATGTTCACGGTCGCGCGCGGTCGCTTCGGACTTGCGCTGTTCGGCGTCGTGTTGTTAGTCGCGGGAGTCTTTGTCGGCTATCGAATGGGCACGCCGCAAACGGTGGTCGAGCGCATCGACATGTGGCTCTCGCCCTGGGACAACGCGGTTCATGGCGGTGATCAGATCGCGCATGCGCTGTGGGCATTCTCCACCGGCGGACCGTGGGGATCGGGTCCGGGCCGCGGCGATCCCGGCATGATTCCGGCCGGCCACACCGACTTGGTCCTCGCGTCGATTGGCGAAGAGTGGGGCATTCTCGGCACCGTCTCCGTCTTCCTGCTGCTCGGGTTTCTGGTCTTCCGCGCATTCCGCGCCGCCCGCAACGCACCGGATGAATACTCGACATTTCTGGCGTTCGGTTTGGGCGCGCTGGTCGCGCTGGAGATGCTGCTAATCTCAGGCGGCGTGCTCGATGCGATTCCGTTATCCGGCGTCGTGTCACCTTTCCTGAGCTCCGGCAATACAGCGATGCTCGCGAACTTCCTGATCTTCGCGATTGTGCTTGGCATCTCGAATCACGCTCCGAGTTCGAATACGCGCCCCCTGCTGCCGTTCCGCCACTCGATGCGCGTGGTCTCGATGGTCCTGGTCGGACTCGGTCTGACTCTAGTCGCGCGCGCCGCGTATTTCCAAGTCGCTGCCGCGGATCAGTACCTGATCACCGACGCCAAAGTGTTCGCCGAAGACGGCGTGAAGCGGCCGCAGCATAACCCGCGTCTCAACTCGCTGATGCGGCAGATCCCGCGCGGCAATATCTACGATCGCAACGGCGTGCTGCTGGCGACCAGCAGTTGGGCTGATCTGCAAGCCGCCAAAGCCGACGCCCAGTGCTGTTCGCCGCTGGAGAGCCGCCATTATCCGTTCAGCGCGCTTACGCTGCAAGTGCTCGGTGATTTGCGAACCGGCGAGAACTTCCACGCCACCAACGCGTCGCTAATCGAGCACGATTCCAACGCGCGTCTTCAAGGTTATGCCGATCCACGCGAGCTTGCGCCATTGATCCGCTACCGTCATTACCCGGACTACCCGCCACTCAAAGCACTTCGCGACAAAGATCGCAGCGTGAAGAGTTCGATCGATATCCGCTTGCAGCAGAAGCTCGCCGAGATCATGTCGCGCCGCGTGACCGGAGTAGGCACGAAAGGCGCGGCCGTCGTAATGGACCCTGCTACGGGCGACGTGCTCGCGATGGTCAGTGCTCCCGCGCCGGCGAACAGCGCGACGCATACGCCGGATGAGATTCTCGATCGCGCGCGCTATGGCGAGTATCCGCCGGGGTCCACATTCAAGCTCGTGACGGCGATCGCCGCGTTGCGCAAAGATCCCGGCCTGACGAAGCAGACGTTCGCCTGCGTGCGCCTTTCCGACGGCCGCGTCGGCACGAACATCCCTGGATGGAACCGCCCGATCCGCGACGACATCAAAGATCATGCGCATGGCACCCTGAATCTGATGGGCGCGATCACGCAATCCTGCAACGCCTATTTCGCGCAACTCGGCGTCTTCAAAGTGGGCGCGGACCAACTGCGAGCGACCGCTGAGATGCTAGAGATTCCGCCCGGTGACGAACGCGAATTCAGAAAGATGCTTCCATTTTCTTCGTATGGACAAGGACCGGTTTTAGCCACGCCGTTCAAAATTGCGCGGGTGGCTGCAACGATTTCGAACGGCGGCAAAATGCCGGAAGGGCGATGGGTCATCGATGAAAGTAATGCGCGATCGCAGCCGCCTGTTTCGATTCTCGACGCAGGTCCCGCTACATTCATGGCTGAAGCGATGCGATCCGTAGTTACCAGCGGCACCGGGCGCGCGGCGATGGCTGGACTCGATATCCCAGTCGCCGGAAAGACAGGAACGGCGCAGGTGGAAACGGGTGAGCCGCACTCGTGGTTCGCCGGCTTCGCGCCTTTCGGCAACGCCGATCACAAGATCGCGTTCGCGGTGGTCGTGGAACATGGCGGCTACGGATCGAAATCAGCTGCACCCATTGCTCGCGAGATTGTCGAGTCCGCGCGCGACCTTGGCATCATCCCCGGCAAAGCGCCCACCGTCGTATCGGAGAAGAGATAGTGCCGATTTCGGATGTGTTCGAGAAGCTCGGGAAAGCAATCTTTGAAAGTCCATTCTCCGCGACACGGTTGACGGCTGAAGTGCCGGAGTTAGCCGAGATCCGTCTGGCCGCACTCGACGCCATCAAGAACAAGAGTCATCGCGTTTCCGGCAAGCTCGTGTTCCCGTTCAATCAAGTAACGATTTACCTGAGCGGCGTTCCGGAAGAACAGGAGCAGGCGTTTCAGAGCGAGTTTCTCTCGCGCTACTTCAACGAGGAACTACGGGCCGGCCTCGCGCGCTCCAACTACCGCTTCCCAGACGATCTGCGAGTCGACATCCAGACATCATCCGAACTCCCCGGTCCGAAGCAGGAATGGATCCGCGTCGAGACGGCCGCTCGCCCGAAGCCGGTAATTGAGCCCGATAGCGAATCGCGGCTTCCCGGCGTCCTGATTCTGGTGCAAGGCACGGCGAATGTTTCCGAGATGAAGCTCGATAGAGTGCGCACGAATATCGGTCGAACCGCCGACGTGTTCAAATCCGCCGGGCCGTCGCGCCGCAACGACCTCGCGTTTGCCGAAGACACCGAGATCAACCGGTCCGTCTCGCGCGAACACGCGCACATCATGTTCGACAAAGCAACCGGACAGTATCGCTTGTTCAATGACCGCTGGTACAAGACCGGCCCCGAAGCGGAAGCCAATTGCGGGCTGTGGATCGTGCGCGACGGCTTCGGCCAGCCCATCCACCGTAACTCCCGCGGAGTTGCTTTGATGGCGGGTGACGAGATCCATTTCGGCAAGGCGGTTATGCTGTTTGTGCGTAAATCATGAACGATCTCGAACAGCTCTATCGCAATATGCTCGACGGAGAACTCGAAGCGTTGGCAGCCGACGCCTACGACCTGACGGACGTTGCGCGTCCCCTCCTCCGCGCTGAAATCGCTAGGCGTGGGCTGGATGTCGAGCTTCGCGACGCGCCCGCGCCCGCCAAGAAGAAGGCCGTACCGCTATCACCGGGTGAAGCTTTACTCGTCATCGGAAAGGTTTGGGATTTGGCTGAGGCGAGACGCGCCAAAGAGATTCTGGATAGGATCAATGTTACCTCCTACTTCGGACCGGAGAACATTCAGGAGATCGACGAAGCTTCGGATAACTTCGACGAAGCGACTTATCCCGAAGGTATCGACTTCAAGGTAAAGGAACGAGAGGCCGAGGCCGCTGTCATGGCGCTCCGAATGGCACCCCCGCTGAAGTCGGTTGATCTTCCGGAAGAAGACTTCGCGATGAAGTGTCCTAAGTGCGGATCGGAAGAAGTCATCCTCGAGGGACTCGAAGGTGAAGATGCCGACCCGGCCGAGCAGTATAAGTGGGTTTGCGACGCCTGCGGCCACGAATGGAAGGATGACGGATTGGTTGATGCCGGCTGAACCCGCGCGAGTGGGAATTGTACTTCCATTTCATCGTGCGGGAAGGTTCATCGCGGAAGCAATCGAAAGCGTATTAGATCAGCGCGAGTACTACGATTGGCATCTATATCTGGTAAATGATGGCTCAGACGATCGTGACGTCTCCATTGCGCGCGAGTTCTGCCGCCAGCATACAAACAAACTGACTTACCTGGAGCACCCAGGCGCGCGACGACGTGGAACCAGCGCATCACGCAACCTAGCAATCTCAAACGCTCCGAACGAGCTAATTGCGTTCCTGGATGCGGACGATGTCTGGTCGCCCGATAAACTGAGCTTTCAAGTTGCGGTGCTGGACGCCAATCCGAATGCCGCGATGATCTACGGACCTGCTCTCCGTTGGCACAGTTGGAATGGGGAACCCGATCGGGAGGTTCCTGCAGCAGTCGATGGATTTGGCTCGAATTGCCTTGTCCCAGGTGAGGCTCTCCTCGCGACTTTCCTGCGAGACGAATCCCTGACGCCATGCACCGGTTCCGTTCTGATCCGGGCCTCGGCGCTAAGACGAGTCGGCGGTTTCGAGGAAGACTTTCGAGGACTTTTTGACGATCAGGTTCTTTATGCTAAGTTGTGCGCATCGGCCCACATCTTCGTGTCCAGCCACTGCGTTTCACGTTATCGCCAGCATCCTGATTCCACCTGTCGCCAATCCGAAGTTAATTATGCAGCAGAAAGAGTGAGATTCTTAAGTTGGTTGGATAACTACCGACGCTCTCACTTCGATGAACCCGCTCCATCTGCTCTATCATCGCGTTAATTGTTTAACGCCGGACCCCTGGACCCTTTGCGTCTCTCCCGCCCATTTTTCAGAGCATCTGGAAGTAATAGCCCGCCTTTCACCTCGGCCGGTAATTACGTTTGATGACGGGTACGCTGACAACCTGCATCAAGCCCTTCCGTTACTTGAGAAGTATGACGTTGAGGCCCGCTTCTTTATCGTTTCAGGAGCGCTTGGTAAGACCACGGAGATGTGGTGGGATGCTTTGGAGCGTCTATACTTACCGCAGGATGACACCGCCTACTTTGCAGCGTTCGCGTCAATAAGGCTTCTTCCCTACGAGTTGCAGGAAAAAGAGCTAGATCGGCTTTTCGAAAGCAAACAAGTGTCTCGCACTACTCGGCCGGATCGCCGGATGCTAACTAAAGCAGAACTATGTACCCTTGCCGCATCCCCGCTTGCCGAAATTGGCGCTCACACGGTAACCCACCCTGTGTTGTCAAACCTTGATGCCGTCGCGCAGCAAATGGAAACGACCAGCAGCAAACAGAGCCTCGAGGAGTTAATCAATAAGCGCGTTGAGGGTTTCTCGTACCCAAACGGGATGGCCGAAGACTACGACCAGACTACGCTGGCAGCAGTTCGGCGGGCGGGCTTTTCCTACGCTTACTCCGCCTATGAACACCGCAACCCCGATACCTTTCAACTGCCGCGCGTCATGGTCCGCGATTGGGATGGAGACGAGTTTACACAAGTGCTGTACAAAGCCGCGGCTCGCGCCGGCACCCACTTGGCCGCATTGGCATAAATTGCGCCACCAGTCTACATCCGCGCATCATGAATGAATCACGGATGCTTGCAGGGCTGCCATGCCGAACATAGATACGACTCGGGTGAGGCAGGCTCAACCGGCTCTTGACTTTCCGACTGAACTCCGTCTAACGACCAAACTCGGCGTCCCTCTCGCACTAGGAGAGCTCGGTTGGATGTCGACCTATATCGTCGACGCTTTGATGGTGGGCCGACTGCCGCACTCAGCCCTCTCTATCGCCGCTTCTTCCCTCGGCAACACGATCTTCTATGCCATTGCGTTCTGCGCGATCGGTTTGATGACGGGAGTGGAAACGCTGGTCGCTCAGGCGCATGGGATCGGCGATGAAGGCGATGGCATACGCAGTCTAGCGCAGACGATATGGTTTGTTGTCGTCGGAACTCCGCTCGTCATACTCGCGACGCTTGCCTTTCTGCCTTTATTGCCTGTATTTGGCACCCCGCCCGATCTGCTCCAGGAAACGCGCCGCTATGTTCATGCCCTAGTCTGGTCAACCGCTCCGCTATTACTTTACTGGGCCGTTCGGCGCTACCTGCAATCCGTCGAGCAGGTGGCATGGGTGACATTTTCTCTCCTAACTGCTGGCGTCGTCAACTTCGCCGCCGACTGGGCTTTTCTCTATGGTCACCTAGGTCTACCCGCCTTCGGAGTTCCTGGTTCAGGCTGGGCCACGTGCGTCGTGCGCGTCTACGCCGTAGCTGTCCTACTGATAGCACTCTACCGGCGCGACAGGATATCCAAGCTCTGGTCTCTGCAAATCTTTAATCCTGATTTCCCTCGCCTGAAAACGTTATTCCGGATCGGGTGGGCAGCGGCTTTGGAAAGTCTTGCGAATCTGAGTGTGTCCACTTACTTAACGATCTTATGCGCCCGGCTCGGATCAGTTCTTCTGGCTGCGCATCAAGTTGTTCTTGACCTGGACGCTTTTGTTTTTATGGTTCCGCTTGGCCTCTCCTACGCGACGGCGGCTCGCGTTGGGCAGAGTGCGGGTCGCAATAGTATTTCACAGGTGCGCCGCGGCGCGCAGGCCAGCTTACTGCTTGCTTTTGGATTTACCTGTATCGCTGCTTCTCTGTTTGCCGGTTTCCCGCGCTTCTGGGCAGGCCTTTACACGACTGATCCCGCCGTTGTTACCGCGGCCGCTCCCATATTCCTACTTTGCGGGATCCTTCAATTCGGAGACGCGATCGGAATCGTACTCTCCGCTGCGCTGGTCGGCGTCGGCAACACTCGGACCTCACTCTGCGTGAACGTAATCTGGTCGTGGGTGTTGGGAATGCCCCTTTCCTACGCACTTGCCTTCCGAGAGACTTATGGACTTGAGGGACTCTGGATTGGGCGCGTGGTAGCCGCTGTAGGCTCATCCATTACCATCTATATACTCTGGCAGCGACAATTGCGCCGGGGTAATAGCTGCATTAAAACAATTCGCAGTTCCCGGCGATATCATGCCGCATGCACTCCAGGTCCCGTGAGAGAGGATTAAAACGGCAGATCGATCACTTCAATCGTGAGCGCCGGCACGGTGTGCGTCCAATTGCCACCCGCGACGGGAACGCTCGTCTCTATAGGATGAATCGCATCCGGGTCATTGATTGAGTTCGTCGCTTCAAACGTCGCGCCATGCAGTGATTCGATCTTCGCTGTATGTGGGCCTTGAATGCCGTTCAACCGAAGCGACAGCGGCTGGTCAATGCTCGAGGCATTTACCAGCTTTAAGTGCAGCACGTGTTCCTTCGAGCCCAGCGTGGCAGAGTAGAAGAAGCGCTTGTTCTCTCCGGAAATTGAACTCTGCGCCGTCCCCTCGCCTAAGTGCGAAGCAAACAGGACCTGCGCCCAGTAACTCGGCGAGGCGTAAGTCGTTCCCGCGTTGAAGCCGATCAGATCCGTCGGCCACTGCATTCCGCCGGGACTTACATTTACGAGTAAAGGGGCATAGCTCGCCATAACAATCAAGTCGCTGTTCCGCTCGAGCGATGTCATCCAAGCCGCATCGCCAAGTGCATCGCCGAAGTTTGGTGTGGGCGATCCGGATCGCGTAGCCCACTCACCCACGAAAATCTTCGGTCCGTTCCGAGGTGCTTTATCGTAATGATGCACTAAGTCCATCATGTCGGCCGGCGACTTATAGTAATGCTCGTCGGAGATATCCGGATGTACCTTCGTCTCGTACTCGCTGTTGCCATCGGTCGCGATCAGCTTGTACTGCGGATACCGCTTGTGCAGGGCTTCGGCGAACTGCGGATAACGCTCGGTGTAACTGCCGGACCGATCGAGATAATCCTCGTTACCGACTTCGATGTAATGGAGCGGGAACGGCGCCGGATGCCCGTCACGCGCCCGCTCGGCGCCCCACTTAGTGTTTGCGTCGCCGGTTACGTATTCGACCTCGTCGAGCGCCGCCTGAACATAGGGCTCCAAATCCTTGCCGGTTGCCACGTGACTACCATTGAGCGAGTAACCGGCATAGACGGCGAGAACGGGTTCAACCTTCAGATCTTCACACCATTCCAGGAACTCGAGTAATCCTAGCCCGTCGGTAGACCAATAGAACCAGGGACCCTGATGGCCCGGACGATCGACGAGCGGCCCTATCGTCTTCTTCCAGTCGTACCAATCTTCGAGCCGGTTGCCTTCAAGATAGTTGCCTCCTGGCAACCGGAGAAACTTAGGCTGCATCGCGGCCATTCGGTCCATCAAGTCAGCGCGATTGCCATTCGGCCGGTTGTTGAAAGTAGGTGGCATCAGAGAAACGAGCTGCAACCACACAGTACCGGGATGACTCACAGTGAACTCCAGATGATTCGCAATTGAGGGCGAGATCGCTCCGGTGGTGAGCTTATACTCATAGCGGTTCCACGGTCCTGTGTGGAGCGCTACTGAAGCATGCGCTAATACCTCGCCAGTACCGTTGTCGATTAGCCGCACGGTGATTGGACCGACGTCCGCGTTCTCGACATGCGCGTAGAAAGAACCGGAATACGTAGTTCTGGGACCTAGTCCGAACCCCCAGTAGCCTGGATTCGTCAACCCAGCCTCGTTGCGCTCGGAAGCGGCAGTCACCGATAGCTTCATGCTGTACGGCAAGGCTTGACTCGGGCCGGTCGACTTATCGAGATACTTACTCACAACAGCATTTCCGTGACGCACTAAGTCCCAGGGCGGCTGACCTTCCCAAGTCGAGTGGAATGTCCGATTCTGGACCATCTCCGCGTAAAGGCCGCCATCGTAGGAGTGATTGATCTCCTCCGTCATTAGTCCGTATAGAGTCGGACTAACCGGCGAAACAATGCGCGTGACATCGATACTAAGTTGCGCGGGGGCTCCATCGGATTGTGCCTTAAGAGAAGAACCAGGCGCGACCGCAATAACCAAGACACCACACACGTGAAGCAGAACCCCTAAATGTGATCCAAACCTCGGGTTGCGTTCCCTCATCAGCTCCGTAGCGCTCCTGTATAGACCTTACTGCACCCAAATGTTCGGAGCTGCCGTGGCAGTAACGTTCCCGGTTGTAACCAACACCGGCTGCGACCCCGCAAGGCCTGCGGGAATGCGCGCATTCACCTGCGTGAGACCCGCAAAACCAGGCGCATCTCCCGCGTAAAGAACCGTCGCAGCGGTCCCTCCAATGGTGACGCTCACGAAACCGAGCGGAATCCCGTACGGCGCCCCCGCTGGTTGTCCGGTGATATCGAGCGGTAGAGTCTCTCCGAAGCCGGTTCCATAAAGAACGATGATTGAGTTCGCTGCGGCCGGGTTGCTCGTCGAGTTCACGCTCAGGTTCTGATTCAAAGACGCCGCATTGGCGCCAGCCGCGAAAAGGCCGGGAGAGTACGGCGTAATATCCACGACCGTGCCCGCCACTGCGCTGCCCCCGTTCTCCACGGTTACCAGCGCCGACACGCTGCCGCCCACTTCCACCGGCACCTCCGCATTAATTTGGTTTGCACCCACATAATAGAGCGGAGCGGCGATTCCGTTGAACAGGACCTGCGTCTGGCCCAGGACTGTCGCCAGTTTTCCCGTCGAATCCAGTTGACCTCCTATCGGCGAAGAGGGTCCGATATTTGCCCCGAACAGCGTGACGATCTCGCCGCCCGCAACAGGGCCCGGCTTGAACGTAGCCGCATGCGTGACGGTAACCGAAGCTTCCGGTGCCCCGCCAGTACCTCCCCCCGAACCACTGCCCGAGCCGGAACCGCTACCGGAATCGCCACCTGTACCCACCGTCAACTCGCGAACCCGCCGGTTGCCCGAATCCGCGATGAACACATTACCTTTTGCGTCGCATGCCAGTGCCGCCGGGCTTGAGAGCACCGCGAATGCCGCGGGATTGCCATCGCCCGAAAACCCGAAATCCCCAGTTCCCGCCGCAGTGTGAATGGTTCCCGTCGTGTCGATTACGCGAATCCGCGAGTTCACCGTGTCCGCGATCCACAGATTGCCCAACGCATCGAAGCACAGGCCCGACGGACCGCTTAACTGCGCCTGCAACGCCGGTCCGTCATCGCCGCTAAAACCCGGAGTTGTTCCGGCGATCGTGCTAATCGAACCGTCCGCGCCTAAATGTCGGATGAGCCCGTTCCCCGTGTCAGCAATATAGACAGTTCCGTCGGCAGCGACCGCCAGCGCGGTGGGACCGTTCAACGGCGGACTCGCCGACGTTCCCACGGGGGTCGCCGTGTTGCCCCGAATTTCGAACAGCTCGTTTCCCGATGTGAAATAGACATTGCCGCTGGCCGCAATCCCGGCCGGCGCATTTGCTGCCGATAGAACCGTGGGGCTGCCCGACGCGCTCACGACGTCGACATTGCCGTTATCGCCGATCAGCATCTGGCCGCCGCTGTTGAAAGCGACCGCGACCGGATGAGTCGTATAGTCGCTGACCGGGAGTGTCTCGATATCGCCGTCGGCCAGCACCTCGCGAACGCGTCGGAACGCGGTGTCCACGACGACGACGTCGCCTTGCCCGTCAACCGCCACGGAAATCACGCTTTCGAAACGCGCATTCACCGCCGGTCCGCCATCGCCGAACACAAATGGCGAAGGACCGATGATCGTAGTCAACGTACCCGGCGCGTTCGTGCTCGCCGGCGAAAGCTCCTGCAGGTGCTGGTTACCCGCCAACAACAGATCGTTCGTGGGCGTGAGCGCGATATCGCGGCCTACGCCTGCAAGCTGGGTCACCTTGCCGGCTGGAGTCATCAGGAAGGTTTCAGGGTAATTGCTATTCGTGACGTAAAGATTGCCCGCGCTATCGACCGCTACACCCGTCGGCTCGCTGAGCGTAAGCGCGCCGGGGTTTCCGGCTGCACCGCTTCCGGCTGCTGTCACAATCGTGCCGCCTGCTAGAACCTCTCGGATCACCGCATTCCCGCTGTCCGCAATGTAACAGATTTCCGGACGGATCAAACGCAATTCCAGCCGGGCCGCTCAGTTCCGCATTGATCGCGCTGCCGCCATCTCCCGATAAACCCGCCGTGCCGTTGCCTGCAAAGGTCGTGAGGCTTCCGTTCGCTCCCACCAGAGTCACTCGATTGCCGTTGAACTCCGAAACGTAGAGATTGCCCTGAGCATCGAACGCTAGGTTGCGCGGGGCATCCAATCCGCTTGCGAAGGTGGAGATATTCCCATCGGGTGTGATTTTCCGAATGCGGTTATTACCCAAGTCAGCCACGTACAACGCACCTGAGTTGTCGAAGCGAATTCCATAGGGCGATTGCAAGAATGCCTGAGTCGCCGGGCCGCCATCGCCGCCGAAGCCTCCGCCCTGCGCTCCCGCAAACGTGGTGATCACCCCGGAAGTGTCGATCTTCCGGATGCGGTTGTCGTCCGCGTCAGCAATATAGATGTTGCCCGCCGCGTCGACACACACGCCTTGCAGGATGCTGACGAAGGCTTGGCTTGCCGGGCCGCCGTCGCCATTTTGATCGCTGCCCGCAACTGTTTTGATCGTGTACGGCGGGATGCCGGCTTTCCCTGGTTCTGTAACCCCAGCAAGCATAGCCCCGGCAATCAGAAAAGAGAGCAGCTCCCGTGTTCGGAATGGAAATCCCCTTTTGCTCACTAGGGAAATTCAGTGTTTGGTTATTAGCGCGTTTCTCAGTAGATCCGGTATTTGCCTGCAACGGTAATCAAAAAGTAATTAAGGGTAAAGCGTTCTCGTTTTTGAACCGATATACAAAACAGCGCGATGCCCACCCGTTTACAAGCCGTCAGCTCGACATTGGAAGCGGGTCGATTCTTCGAATTGAACTCGGACGGGCCCCGTCTTGAGGATTTCCGTTATCGGAATCTGGAAGACGTTGTCGAACCGCCCGCCGTTTTGCTGATTGCCGAACGCGAAGCCGATCGGCGCATGTTGGCCGCCCTTCTGCGGCGCGAGGGTTGCCGCATCATCGAGGCTTGTTCCGCCGCCGTTGGCGTGACTTTGGTGGAGAGCAGCCGCCCGGACCTGGTTATTATCGACCGCGATATGTCGCAGGACGACGGGCTTGATTGTTGCCGAAAGGTCAAGAACACCCGCGGCGCTGATTTAATCCCCGTCCTGATGGTCACGGCGAGGAACACGGTCGACGACGAAGTTGCCGGAATTCAGGCCGGAGCTGCCGAATACTTAAGCAAGCCGCTCCATCCCGAGATTTTCCGAGCGCGCGTTCGTTCGCTCATTCGACACAAGGTTGCAATCGACCGGCTCGAAGAGTCGGAAACGATTCTGTTCGCTCTCGCTCAGGCAGTTGAAAAACGAGATCATGGCACCGCTGGGCATTGCCAGCGTCTGGCTTTACTCAGCGCGGTGTTCGGGATGCGGCTGGGCCTCAGCCGACCTCATCTGGTGGCGCTTCATCGCGGCGGATATCTGCACGATATCGGGAAGATCGCCGTACCCGATGCTGTCCTGTTCAAGCCTGGCCGGCTCACTGCCGAAGAGTGGGTGCTGATGAAAACCCACTGCGTGCGCGGGGAAGAGATCTGCGCCCCATTGCGTTCGCTCAAAGACGTTCTGCCCATCATTCGAAGCCATCATGAGCGATGGGATGGCAGCGGTTATCCTGATAGCCTGTCGGGCGAAAAAATCCCGCTATTGGCCCGGGTTCTCCAGTTGGCGGACGCTTATGATGCGCTGACCAGCAAGCGTCCCTACAAGGCGGCATACTCGCGCGAGCAGGCGCTCGACATACTCGTTAAAGAGGCCGACTTCGGCTGGCGCGATCCGGTCCTCACCAAACTCTTCGAGAAAATGTCGTTCAAAGATCTCGATATCGCGGTTCACGAGATCGCTGCAAACGAGATCTCGGAGGGTTTCGAAGCTTCGATCCTCAACCTGCAGCGCCACCTGAGCGCGGTTGCCTAAGGGCGAATGTCGTAGATCGTCCGGAACGCGCCCATATTCGGGTAATAGCGTTGCGCGCGTACTAACTCCGCAATCTGCCGCACATGGCCCAGATCGTGGAACGCCCATTCGTTCAACAGGTCGCCAAAGCGGATGACGCCGAATTTCTCATGTCTCGCCTGCCGGTTAGCCGCGGCATCTTCGAGCGTCCTTAGATACTCGACGTTGCTCTCCCTCTGATCTTCCCAATGATCGAAGGAGTCCTCGATATCGCGCCCGGAATACTGCCCCGCCGCCGAGAATTTTTCCTGATCGTATTCGTGCAGAAAAGGCATGTCCTCCCCGATCATCTGATCCACCCGCGCCCGGAATCCGTGGCCTTCCACATGCGACAGGTGTTCAATCACCTCGGCGATTGACCATCGGTTCGGTGCCGGCTTCCAGTTTGCCTCCTCCGGCGTTAGTTCGTCCAGAAGCAGGCGGAGAATCTCCGGCGTGTTTTCAAGCTGTATAAGACCCGGCAGCATCTTCAAACTCCTCGACTGAAATCGTCCGTCCTTCTTCGCCGTCCATCTGCAGCGCAATCTCGGTGTAAGCGCGTGGGGTCAGTGATCCCAATCGCTCGCCCCATTCGATCAGCACGAGCCGCGCCGAATCCATGATCTCGCCAAGCCCCAGCGTGGCGATCTGCGCTTCTGTCTCCAGACGATAGAGGTCGACATGAAAGACGCCCGCGCCGTAATCGTGGATCAACGTGAATGTCGGGCTGGAGACTTCATCCGCATTCGCGCCCGGAATCCCGGAGACGATCCCGCGCACCAGTGTTGTTTTGCCAGCGCCCAGATTGCCGCGTAGCAGCACGATGCCCTTCAGGTCGGCGGCCAACTCACGCCCGACGCGAATCGTCTCCTCCTCAGAGGTCGTCTTTAGCAGCAACGCGCATCGCCTCCGGCAACATACGAAGCAGATCGGTCGCGACGAACGGCTGCTCTCCGATCTCATTGGCGCCAAGTTGCCCGGCGCGCCCATGCAGCCACACGGCGGCGGCGATCGCCAGATCCGGTTCTTTCGGGAACTGGGCAAGAAAACCCGAGACCATTCCGGTCAGCACGTCCCCGGTTCCGCCGGTTGCCATGGACGGAGACCCGGTCGTATTGATCCAAACGCGCCCATCAGGAAACGCGATTAGCGTGCATTCGCCTTTCAGAACCACCGTTACCTGACGCTCAGTCGCGAACTTGCGCGCGCACCCGATCCGATCGGCTTGCACCTGCTTCACGGTTGACTTCGTCAGCCGCGACATCTCCCCCGGATGCGGCGTCAACACGCGCAATTGCCCCGCCGGCGGCGCGACCCAATCCTCCGCCAAAATGTTCAGCGCATCAGCGTCAAACACACCAGGCTTCTCGCATTTCGACCAAAGGTCGCGCACCACGCCCGCCGTCTCGGGCTGGGTGCCGAGTCCCGGACCCATCGCCAGCAGATCCAGCTTCTCCATGAGTTTGCCGATTTGCGCAGTCGCGCCCTCAGCAATGGACCCATCGGCAGATTCCGGCAGAAACTCCGTCATCAGCTCCGGCGCATGCATCGCGATCACCGGAATCGCGCTCCCCGACGACGCTACCGTCACCAATCCCGCGCCCGCATGCAACGCGGCCGTTCCGGCCATCGTGGCGGCTCCGGTCTTTCCGCGCGATCCTGCAACTACTAGCACGTGCCCATAGTCGCCCTTATTGCCACCCGGATCGCGATTGCCGATCAAATGGCGGAATGCGCGCGGTTCAACGACTGCAAGATCGATCGACGCATCGTCTTGATAAACCGAAGGCGGCGTCCCGATCGGCGCGATCCGCAGTTCCCCAACGTCGTGCGCCAACGGAGCGAGCACGTGGCACATCCGCGGTGCGGTGAACGTAACGGTCGCATCGGCTCGCGCATACTCACCGGTGCGATTCGCTCGAATCGCTGGGCATCCCCGACGGCACATCGATCGCTACCACACGCGCCGACGGAAAGCCCTGGTTGATCGCTCGAATCCACTCCAGCGCTTTGCCCTCCGCCGGTCCATTCAATCCGCTGCCGAGCAGACCATCCACAATCAGCGTCGCCGCCTGCATAACCGGCTCAATCGCGGACTGAACCTTACCGCCGCAACCGATTAACATCCGATAGTTCAGCGCAGCATCACCAGCGAGTTCCTCGGGAGCAGCAGCCAGCAGCACATCGAGCGAGCGTGGAGAGAACCTAATCAGCAATTGCCGGGCAACCGCCAGCGCGTCTCCGCCGTTATTCCCTTTGCCGCAGAAAACAAGAATGCGTTGGTCGTTCAACGGTGAGAAGCGTTCGACCAAAAACTCCACCACTCGATGCGCCGCGTTCTCCATCAGAATCGAACTCGGGATGCCGAGTGCAACCGTCTTCTGATCGATCGCGCGCATCTGGGCAGCCGTCACCACTTTGCGCGGCTGCATCTATTCGTTCCTGCGCGCCAGCATCAGGGTCATGTCGTCCGGCAACTCGGGCGCGCTTGTCCAGTTGCGCACCGCATCCATTACCTTGATCGTCATCTCGGCGATCTCGAGGCCCTTATGCTGAATGAGCGTCTGTATCAGCCGATCCGTTCCGAACTCCTCACCATACTCGTTCTCCGGTTCGGTGATTCCGTCGGTATAGCAGACCAGCAGATCGCCCTTCTCCAGACCGAGCTTGCGCTCTTCGTAGCCGGACGAAGGAAACAAACCGACCACCGTGCCGGTTACCTCAAGCAGCGTCGGCTCACCCCGACGGATCAGGATGGGCGGCAGATGCCCGGCGTTGGTATACGTGAACACGCGATCGTCCTCATCGTAAATTCCAAACAAGAAGGTTGCGTACTTCTCCGGCGATGTATTCAGGTAAAGCTGCCGGCTCAACTGCGAAACCATCTTCGATGTCGAATAGATGGTATGGGGACCGCCGTTAGCAGAGGCCGCCAGCATCGGCGTGGACGACGTTAGCTGCGTCCGCATGATCGATTGAATCGCGGCCATCAGCAGCGCAGCCGAAATCCCTTTGCCCGCTACATCGCCGATCGCAACCGCGAGACTGGTTTCCTGCAAACAGAGGAAATCGTAGTAATCGCCCGACACCATGCGCGCTGGCCGGCAAAGCCCCGAAATCTCGAGCGATTTCATGTGCGGCGAATGCTGCGGGAACAGCTGGCTTTGCACCTCGCGCGCAATTTCGATCTCCGACTCCAGCCGCTCTTTCTCCTTGGCAACAATCACCAGTTGTTCCAGCCGCTCGGTCATCCCATTGAACGATTCGTTCACGGCCGCGAGCTGGTCGCGTCCCTTAATCGCGATGCGATGCGAGAAATCTCCTTCCGCCACGCGTCGCGTGCCTTCATACAATTTCGCGATGTTGCCGGTGATCGATCGCGTCAGCGAGAGCCCGATGATGAAAGAGATAATCTCCACCATTAGGAACAGCACCGCGATCACAAGGAACGCATAGAGAATGGCTTGAGCCACTTCGAACTTTTCCGAAAAGAGGGCGTGGATCAAGGCGGAGGGCCGCGTGGTGATGAGCAGCAGACCCGAGTCTTTCTCCTCAGCCGATCCCCACTGCACTAACATCACCGGGCTCGCCCATGTGACTTCCGGATCGATCTGACTGGACGGCGGAGGAACCGCACCGATATCGCCCTCGCGCAACTGATCCGCATTGAGCTTGCGGCGCGCGAGTTCACCGCCTTCACCCGAGATGCTGATGCGGCCCAGATGCGGCACCAGTTCGGCCATCATCTCGCGCTGCACCGGCGCGACCACATCGACGATCAGATCGCCTTTTTTGGAATGCGACCACGCGCAATATTTCCCATCGACAATCGTCAACCCGGTATAGTCCGGCACCTCGGGTTTCGCGCCCGTGAGCGTCGAACCCGCCGGATACCGGTAGACCTGGCCCTTGTTTTGGACGACCATCTGGAAATCCTGAAACCGATCGCGCACAAACGGAGCCACCTGCTTCATGATGTCTTCGTACGGGGCGCCCGGATTCGCCGCGATCACGCGGCCCGGCACCTTGAGTCCCTGTATCGTCTGCTCAAGTTCCGTCATCACCAGGTAAACGGCGGTCTGCCCAACGAATACGTAGACGCCCAGTCCGACCAGCAGGAGCAACAGCGTCAGCGGCACCATGCCGATGAACATATAGGTGACGATCAGGCGGTTGCGCAAACGCCAGATACTGCGCCGTATGAAATAGCGCACGCCGCGCCACAGCAGGATGCACCCGGTAACGATAAGAGTTAACCAGGCAAAGACTGCGATCAGGGTCATGTGGCGGATGAAGAACGCCGCAATCACCAACAGCAGGGAAACGAGGAAAATTCCAGCGACCGTTATACGCTTGGGGGGAAAGACCTTACGGAGAAATCCCACGCTCCAGTGTACTAACCAAACCAGATCTACGCCTCATGATTCGACACTTTCGATTCACTCTGCGCACGTTCCGCCGTCAGCCCGGCGCTTATGGATTCGCCATCGCCGTTCTCGCTCTCGCCATCGGTATCTGCACGGCGGTCTTCTCGCTGGTCGACGCCGTATTACTTAGACCTCTTCCGTTTCCCGACCAGAATTCCCTTGAGGTGATCTGGAAAACCGACGCCAAAGCCGGATCGCCCGTCGTCGAACTTGCCTATCCGGAGCTTGGCGATCTACAGACCGTTCCGGCGTTCTCTTCAGTGGCTGCCATGCCGACGACGCTTTACGGCTACGGCAAAATCATCCAGTTCGAAGGCCGCGCTCCGGTCCAAGTGGAGAGCACGCCCGTGTCGAACACCTTCTTCCATACGCTCGGTGTCGCGCCTGCGATCGGCCGCGATTTCACCCCATCGGATGAACACCCTGGCGCAACACCCGTTGTGATTCTGAGCGATACCGTATGGCGCACGCAGTTCAATGCGGATCGCGCAATTGCGGGGCGCGTGGTGACGATGAACGGGATCGGATATCGCGTGATCGGCGTCATGGATCGCGGCGTCGATTTCCCGCGCGGCGTTGGAGTTTGGGTTCCGCTCAACGTGGACCCCGGCACGATGAGCCGCGGCGCAACGTATCTGCAAGCGATCGGCCGCCTCAAGCCGGGCTATTCGCACGAGCAAGCCGAGGTCGAAACCAATTCGCTGTTCCAGACGATCGCGAATCGGTATCCACAGTTCTATACGCCGTCGCAACGTGCCGTGGTCACGAAACTTCCGCGCTACTGGGCCGGCTCCTCGCGCCTGCAACTCATCCTCTCGATGGCCGCCGCGCTGTTGCTATTGCTCACGGCATCCATCACTGCCGGCAATCTGTTCCTCTCGCGTGCCGTGGCGCGAACCCAAGAGATGGCGACGCGTTCTTCGCTGGGCGCCGGGACGAGGCAGATCGCCGTTCAGTTGATTGTCGAAGGACTCACTGCGTCCGCAATTGCCGGTCTGGTCGGCGCTGCCATCGCCGCGTTCCTGGTTCGGTTCCTGATCGCACTCGCGCCGCCGGATATCCCACGCCTCAGTGAAGCCGCTGTCAACGCTCCGGTGTTGGTATTCGTCGCGATCGTTTCGCTTCTGCCGGCACTGGCATGTTCAGCCGCGCCGATTCTGGTAGCGACGCGCGCTGATATCGAAACGCTTCTTCGCGCCGGCAGCGGACGCCTGACGGGCAATCGGACCAGCCGCCGTTTGCAAAATATGTTCACCGCCGGGCAGACTGCCGCAACGTATATCCTGCTCACCGCTTCCGTGTTGATCGTCCTCAGCGTTCACGCGCTGCTTTCGGTGGACACCGGCTTCGGTCATCCGGAAACCGTCACGGCAAATCTCGCTTTGCGAGGACCGGACTACGATCATGAGCACCGCACAGCGTTCGTCACGCGGCTTATGGATCGATTGCGCTCCTCATCAGGCGTTGAGAGCGCCGCGGGCATTCTGCTTAGACCGCTTGAGGGCACGATCGGCTGGGAGATGCATTACCGCGCGTTGTTCAATCGCGATCGCCGCCCCGAGGAACTTCCGGCCACCAACTTCGAAGTGGTCACGCCGGGTTACTTTGAAACGGTCGGCATTCCGATCCTGCAAGGGCGTGACTTCAACACCGGCGACAAGGCAGACGGCGTGCGTGCGGCGATCATCAGCCGTAGCCTCGCTCATCGATTCCGAAGCGCGGGGCTCGATCCGATCGGCCAACGTATTCAACTCGGACGCGATCCCGGCGAAGACTATCTGCGCATCGTCGGTGTCGCCGGTGACACCCGGGATCGCGATGTGACTGTGACCGCGGATGAAGTCTATGTCCCGTATCTGCAGACCGGGGTTCCCGTGAATTACTTGGTCGTGCGCGGACCCGCCGCGCGTGACGCGATCCAGAATGCGGTGGCCGGTCTCGACTCGACGCAGACTGTCGCGAGCGTTCAGACGATCAACGAACTCATCGCCCGCGACACGGCCCGGCAGCGCTTCAATATGGCGTTACTGCTGACGTTCGGAGCCGGTGCGCTGGTCCTCGCCGCCGCGGGCGTTGCGGGCGTGGTGGCGGAAAGTGTGTCGGTGCGAGAGCGCGAGATCGGCGTCCGGTTGGCTCTGGGTGCGAGCCGGCGCGCGTTGGTCCGAAATCTGATCGTGACTACGATCCGCTTCGTTGTGGTCGGGGAGGCGCTGGGACTTATCGCTTCGTTGTTGCTGGGTCCCCACGTGTCCGATCTACTCTACGCGGTGCGGCCGACTGATCCGCGGGCACTTCTATCGGTCGCGAGTTTCATCTTCTTTGTTTCACTCTGCGCCGCGTCGGTTCCGGCTTGGATCGCAACGAGGAAGGAGTTGAATACGGTTTTGCGCTAGATGCGCCGGCGGGACTTCGCAATGCGGCAGTGGAGCTGGGGGTTTCTGATTTGCTGGCTGTTCGCCTTCGCGGGGAGCGGAGTTCTGGCGCGGTTCACCGCAGACGATCTGATGAACCTCCACACACATCTCGCCCGCTCGTTTGGCCAACTGGCGCTGAGCAACGCGATGTTCTGGAGTACCGAGTACCGTCCGATGGGCGGAGCCTTTTACGTTGGAATCTACGACCTCTTCGGTTTCCACCCGCTGCCTTTCCGGATCGGATGCTTTGCGCTCATCATCGTGAATCTCGTTCTGCTCTACCGAGTGGTCGCAAGACTTTCCGGATTGCGGGAAGCGGGATTCCTCGCGGCGCTCCTCGATGCCTATCACGCCTGGTTCGTCGATCTATACCGGAGCACGGGTACAGTTTACGAACTCCTGTGTTTCGCGTTCTATGTCGGCGCGTTTGATCTATACACCGGCATCAGAGAAGAAAAGCGCATGCCGACAGTCTTGGGAGTGGGCCGGGATACTGTCACTTTACATTGCGGCGCTCGATTCTAAAGAGCTGGCGGTGACGTTACCCCTTGCGCTCGGCTGCTATGAACTCCTTTGGCATCGGCCGCACGCCGGCTGGGCAGCAATAGTCAGATGGATCAGCAAGGAAGGTCGCGGGATGTTACTAACAGGCGCGCTGACGGTTCCCTATGTGACCGGCAAACTCACCGGCGCCGGCAGCCTTACCGAGAACCCGCTTTACCGTCCGGCGGTTTCGATGGGCCGCTACGCGGGGACGTTCCGGGTATATCTGAACTTAGTCTTTTACCAGGACCATTTCTTTCGCCCGTTCATGGCTGCCGTCCTGATGATCGGGATGTTGGCCGCGGCGATCTGGCTGCGCTCCCGGCCGATGCTGTTCGCCTGGTGCTTCATCCTGTTCAGCGTGCTGCCGTTCGTGTTTTTACCGCGCTACTCGGGGTTCTTCATTTATCTGCCGATGCTGGGATGGACACTGTACGCCGCAACCGCGCTGGTGACGATCCGGGAGAGAGCCGTGCCGCGGATGCCGGAATCGGCATTGTTTCTCGGTCTCGCGGCGGTGCTCATTCCTTTCCACTTGCGGGAGTCGAAAAAGACGTCGGCGGTGTTTGAGGCCGCAAGCCTACCTACCAGTGAGGCAATCGCCGGACTTACCCGGGCACAGATTCGTCTGCAGCGGGGAGCGAACGTATTTATCGCGAGCGATCCGTTTCCCGCAGGAGGATATTCGCTCTTATTCCTGATGCAGGAGTTTTACGGCGACCGTACTCTTGAAATTGGCCGGGCAAAGGATGGCGTCCAAACTAACCGCGAGCATTGGGATGCGGTGCTGAACTGGAGAGATGGCGATTGGATAACGAGCTCGCCTTAAGCTTTCGGATGCGCGCTGTCATAGACCCGCATTAAGTCAGTAAGCGACACGCGCGTGTACTTCTGGGTGGTGGAAAGCCTCGCGTGTCCGAGTAACTCTTGTATCGAACGTAAGTCGGCGCCGTCGGCGAGTAAGTGCGTGGCGAAGGCATGGCGGAAGGTATGCGGATGCATCTCGGGATCGCCCGCCAGCGCCGTTGCATAGATCTTCACGATCAGCCGGACCGCGCGATCCGTGATGCGCTTGCCGCGATGGTTCAGGAAAATCGCGCGCTCCGCCGGTTCGCCGCCGCGGTGTTCCAGGTAATCCGCCAAAGCCTGTGAAGCTTTACCCGCGATCGGGACTTGCCGTTCCTTGCGGCCTTTGCCGCGGACTAGCAGCCACTGCTCCGCTGTATCGAGGTCCTCGATGTTCATCCCGACGAGTTCGCTCACGCGAAGTCCGCAGCCGTAGAGCAGCTCGAAGATCGCGAGGTCGCGTTTTGGGAATGGGCGCTCCAACGCCCCGGACCCGACCGCGTCGATCAACGCGCTGGTTTGTTCCGCATCCGGTACGGGCGGCAAACGCTGTGGCAGTTTCGGCAGCGTCAGCAGGCGTGCGGGGTTCGCCGCGATCAAGCCTTCGCGCATCAGGAAGCGGAACAGCATCCGCAGTGCAGCAACCTTGCGACGGATAGTTACGGCTCGCGCGCCCTGCTCGTGTAAATCAGCCAGCCATTCGCGCAAGCTGAGTAAGATCGAGTTCGCTCAGCTGTGTTTCCCGCTGGCCAGGTACGTCAAAGTAGTCGGCGAACTGAGCGAGATCACCGGCGTACGCGCGGATGGTGTGTTCGGATGCGTTGTTGAGGCGCAGTGTGTCGATGAAGCGGTCTATGCCTTCGCGTAACTCAGACATGAGGCTTCGAGGGCCGCTTGTGCCCGACGGCAGATTTCCGCGTGGCGTCCCTTCTTGTCGTGGCGGAATCCTTCGACCGGCCGGGAACAAATCGAACGCGATGTTGGCCGGTTGATAGTGGCGCGGATCGGCTCCGGCAATGTAGTGGCACAAAGAGCCGAGCGCCGTCTCGCGCGGCATCGGTTCGACTGGTTCGCTATTTACCAGAGCCGCCGCGTTTCGGCCCGCGAGCAATCCGGTCGCGATCGATTCCACATAGCCCTCAACACCGGAAATCTGTCCCGCAAAGAAGATGTTCGGGTTCGTCTTCAGTTGCAGCGTCGTGTTCAGAAGGGCAGGCGCATTGATGTAAGTGTTGCGGTGGATTTGCCCATAGCGTAAGAACTCCGCGTTCTCAAGGCCGGGTATCAGGCGCAGCACGCGCTTCTGCTCAGGGAACCGCAGGTGATTTTGAAATCCGACCAGATTCCAACTGTCCGCACGCAAGCTCTCCTGCCGGAGTTGCACGCAGGCGTACGGATAACGGCCAGTGCGCGGATCGGTCAACCCCATCGGCTTCATCGGACCAAACCGCAGCGTGTCACGGCCGCGCCGCGCGATCTCTTCAATCGGAAGACAGGCTTCGAAGTACGGAACATCGCCCGGAATGTGCGACTCGAACGACTGCGCTTCAACCAGACCGTCGAAGAAGCGATCGTACTCTTCGCGATTCATCGGGCAGTTCAGGTAATCGCCGGTTCCGTCGAGCGACTTGTCGTATCGCGATGCGCGGAAAGCGATGTTCAGATCCACCGTGTCGCCGTCGACAATCGGGCTGATGCTGTCGTAGAAGAAGAGGCGCTCCGAACCAGTCAGTCGCGCGATGTCAGCGGCGAGCGCGTCGCTCGTCAAAGGACCGGTAGCGATGATAGTGACTTCGCCTTCGGGAATGCGCTTCAACTCTTCGCGTCGCAACTCGATCCCGGGGTGATGCAGAATCGAATGCGTGATCTCTTCCGCAAACTGATCGCGATCCACCGTGAGCGCCTGGCCGCCCGGCACGCGCGCAACCGCAGCCGCTCGCATGGAGAGCGAACCGAGTTGCCGCAGCTCTTCCTTCAATAGCCACGACGCGCTGGGATGCTGATCGCTCTTTAGCGAGTTGCTGCAAACGAGCTCGGCCAGGCGATCGGTCTGATGAGCCGGCGTGCAGATCACCGGACGCATCTCATGCAGCACCACCGGGATGCCGCGCTCCGCAATCTGGAACGCCGCTTCCGAGCCCGCTAAGCCGCCGCCGATGACATGCACCTGCTTCATTAGCGTTGGTTGGCTTTGAGGATCTTCTTTCGCAGCCGGATGGAAGCCGGAGTTATTTCCACCATCTCATCTTCCCTGATGAACTCGATCGCCTGCTCCAGATTCAGCAGCCGCGGCGGCACCAGGCGGATCGCTTCGTCGGCTGAAGAGGCTCGCATGTTCGTGAGCTTCTTCTCTTTAACGATGTTCACATCCAGATCGTTCTGGCGCGCGTTCTCACCGACGATCATTCCCTCGTAAACTTCCGTGCCGGGGCTGATGAAGATTTCGCCGCGCTCCTGAATGTTGAAGATCGCGTTGCCCGTCGCCTTCCCGGCGCGATCCGAAACCAGCGATCCCGTGGGCCGCGTGGGAATCTCACCCTGCCACTCGATGTAGCCGTTGAAGAGCGAGTTCATGATGGCGGTTCCGCGCGTATCGGTCAGGATCTCGCTGCGCAGCCCGATCAGACCGCGGGACGGAATCAGGAACTCGAGACGAACGCGCCCGCTTCCGTGGTTCACCATCTTCGTCATCTTGCCTTTGCGCGTGCCGAGCTTGTCCATCACCACGCCGATAAACGATTCGGGGCAGTCGATCACCAGCGTCTCCTGCGGCTCGTGTACCTTGCCGTCGATGGTGCGGGTCAGGATCTCGGGCTTGCCTACCATCAGTTCGAACCCTTCACGCCGCATCATTTCAATGATGATGGCGAGTTGCAGTTCCCCGCGTCCCATCACTTGGAACGCGTCGGGACTTTGCTGCGCCACGCGAATCGAAACATTGGTCAGCAGTTCTTTGTCGAGGCGGTCTTTCAGATTGCGCGACGTCACGTACTGGCCTTCACGTCCCACGAACGGAGATGTGTTGATGGTGAACGTCATACCGATGGTGGGCTCATCGATCTGTATCACCGGCAGCGGAATCGGGGTGTCGGCGTTCGTCACCGTCTCGCCGATAGTGATTCCTTCGAATCCCGCAATCGCCATAATGTCGCCGGGCCGGCCCATCGTTTCGTCGACGCGCTTTAGGCCCTCGAACGAGTAGAGCTTCGTGATGCGCATCTTCTGCAGCGAACCATCGAGCTTGCAGATAGCGACGTCGTCGCCGTGCTTTAGCGTGCCGGCGAAGATGCGGCCGATCGCAAGCCGGCCCAGGTAGTCACTGTAGTCGAGGTTGGCGACGATCATTTGCAGGACAGCGTCGGGATCGCCGGCCGGAGACGGGATGTGAGCGAGAATCGAATCGAATAACGGACGCAGATCTTCGCTGGGATCCTCGAGCGTCTTCTTGGCGATGCCGGCGCGGCCGTTGGTCCACAGTACCGGGAAATCGAGCTGGTCTTCGTGCGCGTCAAGATCGATAAACAGATCGTAGACTTCGTTCAACACTTCTTGCGGACGCGCGTCGGGGCGATCGATCTTGTTGATTACGACGATCGGCGTTAGGTGCGCCTCGAGCGCTTTCATCAGGACGTAGCGCGTCTGAGGCAGCGGGCCTTCGCTCGCGTCCACCAGCAGCATGACGCCGTCGACGATCTTCAGCGCGCGCTCTACTTCGCCGCCGAAGTCGCTGTGGCCGGGCGTATCGACAATGTTGATCTTATTTCCGAGATAGCGAATGCCGGTGATCTTCGAAAGGATGGTGATGCCGCGCTCGCGCTCCAGATCGTTCGAATCCATGACGCGTTCGGCAACATTTTCATTGGCTCGGAAAACGCCGCTCTGCTTTAACATGGCGTCGACGAGCGTGGTCTTGCCGTGGTCGACGTGGGCGATGATGGCGATGTTGCGAGTGTGTGTGGAGAGATTTTCTTGTGACATTCAGGCTAGTGTTTGTTAGTCTTCGTGAATTACTTCGATCGGTTTGAGGCGCGCCGCGACACGCGCGGGGTAAAGGCCGGCCAGCACGGTGACCGCCCAGATTAAGAGCATGGCTCCGGCGAGCATCAGGCCGGGCGGGTGGAACACAATGGTCCATCCGAAGCTTTGTTTGTTGATAACGAAGATCAACAGGCGGGACAAAACCAGTCCAAGCGCGCCGCCCACGACCAGCGCAAAGAAACCGATCAGCCCGGCTTCCAGTAGAATCATCCTACGAATCTGGCTGGAGGCTGCTCCTAAGTAGCGTAGCATCCCGAACTCCCGGCGACGATCCAGCACCAGCGCCAGCAGTGCGTTCGCCGCGCCGAGAACCGCCACCAGGATGGCGATTCCTTCGAGTGCCCAGGTGACGGCGAAGGTCCGATCGAAGACGGCCATCGCCACACGGCGGAGTTCTTCGTTGGGTGTGATGGTGAGCGGAAAGTTCGACAAACGCTGTTGGACAGCGCGTAACACCGCGGCGTGATTGAAACCCGGCGCGACATACAAACCGATGTTTGTTGCGGGCTCTGTCGGAAGGTATCTCAGCAAGGTGCTGCGGTCGACGATGACGTAACCTTGCTCGCTCGAGTAGTCGTAGTAGATGCCGGCGACGGTGAGCGTGATCTGGTTCGGACCGATCGGCAGGTGGAGTCGATCGCCTACGCGAACGTGGTGCTTCTGCGAGAACGGCTCACTGACGATGGCGCGATCCTGATGCGGCAGCGACTTCAGAATCTGATCGCGATCCCCGCTGGCGAAAGTGATGCGGCCGTGGCGGCGCTGGATATCGAGATCGCCGGCGGCAAACGTCGCGCGCTGTCCTTGGTAGTGAAGATCGATCGCGGAGAACACGTCGACATCCTGAATTCCGGGAACGCTGCGAGCGGCAGCAACAGCTTCAGCCGGGATGGGTGCGTACTCGCCCGCAACTTGCGGACCGGCTGCGGCGATATAGATGTCAGCGCGAAGCTGAGCATCGAGCCAGTTGATGACCGTCTCGCGAAAACTGCCAACCATGATGCCGACGCTGGCCATCATCGCGATTCCAGTTGCGAGCGCGGCAACGACAACGGACGTTCGACCGAGCGAGGCAGTCAAGCTGCGGCCGCCGAGCATTCCTTCGGCTTGGAACAAGCGCCGTAGCGTCGGACGCAACAGCCGATCCAGTTGGACGATGACGAACGGCGTGATCGCGGCGGCAGACGCAACGCTCAGCAGACTCGCCGCGTAGCCGAAGATCGGTTTCCCGCCGATCGGCCCGGCGAAGGACATCACGTATGCGGCGGCTCCGCAGATGAGGGCGATGATCAGGTTGCGACCGGAACGCCTGCGTACCTGCGTCTCCCGGGAACCGCGGCTCATCGCTTCGGACGGAGCGACTTGCATCGCTTCGCGCGCGGGACCCCATGCCGATACGAGCGCCATCCCGAGCCCTGCGCAAAGGCCGGTGAGCGTCGGCAGAAGCCCGAGATGTATCGGACCGGGGGTGCTGCTTTCGTACAGAGCCTCGACCGTGGATGAGATCAGCGAGACCATGCTGATGGCGAGCAGGCGACCGGCAAGGATCCCCAGCGCAGCACCAACCAGTCCGATGAACGCGCCTTCACCGATGAACATCGCGAAGATCGCGTTGCGGCTGGTGCCCAGGGCCCGCAGGATTCCGATCTCCGCGCGGCGGCGAATTACGCTGGTCGAGATCGTGTTGTAGATGAGGAACGCGCCGACGACGAGCGCGATGTAGCTGAGGATGCGCAGATTCCAGCGAAATGCTCCGAGCATTTTCTGGTTCTCTGCGCTGCGCGTGCCGGGACGCGAGATCTCGTATCCGGCGGGCAGTATCGCGCGCATGGCGCTCTCGACCGCTTCGATCGATTGACCGGGTGAGAGAAAGACGTCGATGCGTTCGAGCTTTCCGTAGCGGCTGAGCGCGTTCTGCAGATCGGCGATGTCGATGACGATGAAGTCGCCGCCCTTCGAGTCAATCGTCTTGGCCACGCAGAACGGACGAGTGCCGATCATGAACCGGTGCGGCAGGAGGTGGGCTAGGCGCGTGGTCGCGATCGCCGGCGCGGCATCCGCGTCGCAAGGTTTCAGTGGCTCAACCTTTTTCGCGGCGGAAGCTTCGCCGACCATGTCGATCCCATAGACCGTGACGAATCCGGCCGGCGTAATCTTCGTCGCCGCTTCCATCTCCGGCGAGAACCGCGCGTTGACCGGCAGACCGGCGAGCTTACCGATCCACTGTTCGTCGATGCCGCCGTTAGCGATCACTTCAAGATCGGTTTTGCCGGCGACCGTGGTTAAGGAGGACTCGAACGACCCCGCGGCGGCGGAACCAGCAAGATCGATCGCGATCACAACCGCCACTCCGAGCGCGACCGCAATCACGGTGAGCAACGACCGCAACAGGTCTTTCCGCAGCGGGCGCAAGATCAAAGTGCGAAACAGCCGCAACACGTTCAACGAGCTCCGACGTAAGCTGGCTCGATCGCTTCAATCCGGCCGTCGCGCATGCGCACCCGCACATTCGCGATCGCCGCAGCTTCCACGCTATGCGTCGCGAGGAGCACCGTCGCGCCGAATTCGCGCGCGGCCTTTGCGAGTAATTCCAAAACCTGATCGCCGCTTGCCGTATCCAGATTGCCGGTCGGTTCGTCCGCGATAAGAATCTCCGGCCGCTGAGCGAGTGCGCGTGCGACGGCGACGCGCTGCATCTGACCACCGGAAAGTTGATGCGGCATGGAGGCGCCCCGATCACCGAGTCCCACCCAGTCGAGCCGCTCGCGCGCGATGGCCGTCGATCGCCGCTCGCCCGCAATCAACAAAGGCAGTTCGACGTTTTCCAGCGCACTCAACGTCGGAAGCAGTTGGAACGATTGGAAGACGAACCCGATGCGATGCCTGCGCAGTTTCGTCAGTTCGCGTTCGTTGAGTCCCGACGTAGATTGGCCGTCGATCAGAACATTGCCCGAGTCCGGAAAGTCCATCGCGCCGGCAAGGTTGAGCAGCGTCGACTTACCGCATCCGCTGCGTCCCAGCAGGGCGGTTACTGTTCCGGCTTCGGCAATTAGCGACACATGATCGAGCGCCGGTATGCGCTGCTCGTCGATCTGATACGTCCGCGAAACGTCGCGCAGTTCGAGCCGAGGTGTGTGGGACAACCTGACCTTTAGATGCGCTGGTAGATCGCGCGGCCTACAAAGAACGGCCCCATCTTCTCGATGTAGTTCGCCGTCTGCTTCGTGCGGCGCATGGCTTGGACGCATGCGGACAGCGGGAACAACTCTTTGCCGATCAGCCCGATGACGAAGTCGTTATCGTTGCGATCCATGCCGAAGCAGGCGAGGCGTACATCGAGTGCAAGTCCCGCTTCGCCGAATGAGTGACCGATGCGGCCGTGCTCGCTAAGGATCGCGCGCTGCTCCTCGGCAGGCAGGTTTGCAAACTCGCCTTTACGCCGCAGCGGATACCAGACTTGCCACGGCCATTCGTGATCGGTAACGCGCCGACGCGGGGTATCGAACAACCAGTCCTCCAGGTTCGGTTCGTGGCCGAGCGCGTAGGAACGGCCGAGCATCGAGTACTCGGGTTTCGGAACCAAGAGTGAAAAAGCGTCGCGATCCAGCATCGCGCGGACGCGGTGGGCGAAGAAGTCAGGGTCTTCGCTCCAGGTAAGTAGCCCGACGCCGCGGGCATCATTCACGTCGATCAGGAGAGTCGACGGGATTTCTTCGGACCGAAGTTGAAGGATCAACGCGTCGGTGGACATAACTTGGCCGAACGCCAGCAAGTGCATGAATAGGCGGCGGTCGCTCGTCTGCGGTTCCCCGGCGCGCGGTCCGCCTTTCTCGCGAAGATCAAGAGCATCCATAAAGCAATGGTTACATAAGCGGAGGCCAACGGAGCGGTTTCTCTCGTTACTCCAGCGGTATCGTCAGCACTGGCGCCGATGTCGGAGAAGCAACGCCCACCTCATCTTCAATGGTGACGATCAACGCCGCAGCATTAGCCGGAGCCGCGGCAACAATCTGAATCGTGTGCGATGGCGTTGATCCAAACTTGATTCCCTTCGATGGCTGCGGCGTGAACCAAAGCTCGAACGTCTTGCCTTGCGCAAGACGCGGAAGGTCCGACGCAAGCAACACGACGCGTCGTTCGCGGCTTATGATGAGAAGCGCATTCGGTCTTGAAATCACACGCGCATCGGGAGACGTCATGATCGCGACCGCTTCCGCGCGAACGTCCTGATCAACATCGCGAGCTTGGCTGAGATTGCGAATCTGAATCATCAGCAACATCGCAAATACGAAAAACAAAATCGCGAGTGAAGCCCAGATGAGACTCGCACTCGACCGTTGCACGCGTGAATCGCTCATGATGTGACGTGATCCGTATGATGAATCGCTAAGATCATAACTTTTCTCTTGACTTTATTTCAGAACGACTCTATATATGAGACACATCGTGATTTTCGAATCACGAAATTCGATGGATGGAGAAACAGTCAAATGAAGAACGCAACCAAGAAAGCCGCTGCCAAGAAGAAAGCCGCCCCGAAGAAAAAGGGCAAGTAGTTTTCCGGTGTCCTGCTGAGGACACCGACGCAAGTTCGTCACTCCGGCCCCGAGCAATCGGGGCCATTTTTGTTTTAGGCCCTTCGCTTCCGTAGCTCATCGACTGCGACCGCGAGTATGATCACCGCACCGATGATGACCTGCTGCACGTAGTTCGAAATCCCAAGCAGGTCGCTCCCATTCGCAAGCAATCCCATGATGAACGCGCCGATGAGCGTGCCCACCACGCTGCCTTCGCCGCCATGCAGGCTGCCTCCGCCGATCACGACGGCCGCAATCGCCTGCAGTTCGTAGCCACTGCCCGCCGTCGGCTGGCCTGTCATCAGGCGCGATGCTTCGATCATTCCCGCAAGCCCCGTAAGTAATCCGCCGAGCGCGTAAACCGACACGGTATGAAACGCAACGGGGATGCCCGCATAGACCGCAGCCGCGGGATTGCTTCCAATAGCGAACGCATAGCGTCCCAGACGCGTGTGCTCCAGGATGAAATGCACGCCGAGCGCGCATGACGATCAGAATCCAAAGGACAAAAGGAACGCCGAGGAGATTGCCGCCGCCGAGATAAGAGAACGCATTGGGAATGTTGTGTACCGGAAGTCCGCCCGAGATGAGCAGCGTCGATCCGCGGAAAATGCCGAGCGTTCCTAACGTGACGATAAACGGCGCGATACGAAGCTGTGTGATCAACACTCCGTTCAGCAGTCCGCATAGGAAGCCGACGCCAGAGACCGATCGCGATGCCTACCAAAATCGGTAGACCTTTCTCCATCGCCATCGTTCCAACCAGGCCGCCCATCGCGAGGATCGAGCCGACGGATAGGTCGATGCCGCCGGAGATGATGATGATCGTCATTCCCAGCGCCATGATGTTGATCACCGCGGTCTGACGGACCAGGCTCGAGAGATTGGTTTGCGTAAGAAAGTAAGGCGATGCAATCCACAGCGCGATGAAGAGAACGATCAGCGTCAGGAACGGAAGCAGTTTCTGAAAGCGCCTCATGCCGTTCTCTCGAGTGCGGCCAAATGCATGATCTGTTCTTGAGTGGTGCGACCGGGAAGTTCGCCGGCAATGCAGCCCGCGCGCATGACAAGGATGCGGTCCGCGACCTGAAGCAACTCCGACATCTCGGAGCTGATCATCAGGATGGCCGCACCGGACTGTGCCAGCTCATGCATGATTTCGAAGACTTCGATCTTCGCGCCGATATCGATGCCGCGCGTCGGTTCGTCAAACAAGAAGATACGCGCATCACGGAAGAGCCACTTCGCGATGACCACCTTCTGTTGGTTCCCGCCGCTGAGGCGGCCGGCAAGCTGCCGGGGTGAACTGGCGCGCACGTGCAGTTTATCGATGAAGTGAACCGCAGTGCTGCTTTGCTTCCGCAGATTTAGAATTCCGCCGGGCGAGATCGCCGAAACATTCGCCATCGTAATGTTTGCGCCGATGGGAAGACGCAAAGCGAGTCCGGTGCGCTGCCGGTCTTCACTGACGAGCGCGATCCCGGCGCGAACAGCATCTTGCGGCGAACGAATATTGATGGCATTGCCGTCGACGCGGATACTGCCGGAGCGCAGAGGGTCCACGCCGAAGAGAGCTTCGCAGAGTTCCGTGCGTCCCGCGCCGATCAGTCCAGCCATCCCGACAATCTCGCCGGCATGAAGCGTGAACGACACATCGTGAACCTTCGCTGAGCTCAGTTTCTCCACTTGCAGCAGCGGCTTGCCCGGCGTCAGCGCTTCCCGCGAGTAGATGGCGGACACGGGTCGCCCGACCATCAGAGAGATGATCTGACCGGTCGTCACTTCACCGAGCGCGCCAGTATAGACAGTCGCGCCATCGCGCAGCACGGTCACGCGATCGCCGATCGCGCGCAACTCATCCAGACGATGCGTGATGTAGATCACGCCCATGCCGCGATCGCGCAAATCGCGTACGATGCGGAAGACGGCTTCCGTCTCATCCATCGAAAGAGACGACGTCGGCTCATCGAAGATCAACAGGCTCGATCCGTTGTGGACCGCCCGGCAGATCTCCACCATCTGCTTGCCCGCGGGACTTAGCCGATCGACGCGGTCCTCCGCCGCGAGAGGAAATCCATACTCCTGGATGAGGCGCGCGGCGTGCTCGACCATCTTCCGACGCGAGACGATCACCGGTTCACGGCCGAGGAAGATGTTCTCCGCGACGGTCAGGTGCGGGCAGAGCAGTGACTCCTGATGCACCATCGCAATCCCGAGCGCCGATGCATCGGAGGGCGAGCGGGGAAATACTTCCTGGCCGCGCCACAACATCCGGCCCTCATCGCGCGGAAGCATCCCGGCGACGATCTTCATCAACGTCGACTTCCCCGCCCCGTTCTCACCCATAAGCAGGTGGACCTGGCCGGAGGCAACGGATAGGGTGCCGTCGCTTAACGCAGTGACTCCGCCGAATCGCTTCCGCACGGATTCAAGCGCGAGCAGCATGAGTGGGTCTAGATGAAAGCGACGGAGTTTATGCCGGAGACATCGAACGGCTTCCGGCAGCGAACGTTGCTACACGCAACCTTGTCGTCCAACAGCAGCATGTAGCTCTGCGCTTTGGCGAACTTGGCGCGGTCGCGTTCATCGGCGCCTCCGGGAATGCGGTCCTTCTTCTTGCGCACCAGCCATTTCAACTGATAGGAGCCGATAGTGCGGCAATAAGGGCAGTTCAGTTCCGCCGGTTTGGTGGTCGGCGACTCGGTGTAGAAATCGCGCTCTTGCAAAGCCAAGAGTCGGTTACTGCCTTTCCGCCATCGGGATCCATTTCATCCCGTCGGCGTTCCCCTTGTATTCGGCGCGCGGACGAATCAGGCGATTGTTCCGGTATTGCTCGAGCACGTGCGCGGTCCAACCGGACATGCGGCTGACAGCGAAGATCGGCGTGAAGAGATCGATCGGAATGCCGAGCGAGTAATACGTGCTAGCCGAATAGAAGTCGACATTCGGATTCAGCTTCTTCTCACCCTTCACGGTTTCTTCCACGCGCTGCGACATCAGGAACAGCTTCTCGTGTCCGGTGCGCTTGCCAAGTTCCTCTGAAAGAACGCGCAGATGCGACGCGCGCGGATCCTCAGTGCGATACACGCGGTGGCCGAAGCCCGGAATCTTGACTTTGTTGTTCAACATCTGGTGGACGCGCTCCACCGCTTTCTCCGGATCGCCTACCTGGAGCAGCATCCGGATCACGTCCTCGTTCGCGCCTCCATGCAGCGGACCCTTCAACGCGCCGATGGCCGAAGTAATCGCCGAATGAATATCCGATAGCGTTGCCGCGGTGACGCGCGCGGCGAATGTCGACGCGTTCAGCTCATGATCCGCATGCAGGATCAGCGCGACATCGAAGGCGCGCTCCATCACGTCATCCGGTTTATTGCCCGTCAACATATAGAGAAAGTTCGCGGCGAATCCAAGCGACGGATCGGTCGGAATTAGCTCTTTGCCGCAGCGCAGCCGTTCATACCCGGCGACGATCACCGGAGTTTGCGCCATCAGCCGGACCGCCTTCGCGGTGTTCGCTTCGGGCGACATGTCACGCGACTGCGGATCATAAAGGCTAAGCATCGATACCGCGGTTCGTAGTACATCCATCGGGAGCGCCTTGGGATTGCTGCGCAGAAATTCGACGACCTGAGGCGCGATTGATCCGCTGGAGGAAAGCTGGCGTTTCAGTTCCGCAAGCTGATTCTGGTTGGGGAGCACGCCGTTCCAAAGAAGGTAGATGACCTCTTCGAACGTCGCGTGCTCGGCTAGATTATGGATGTTGTAGCCGCGATAGCTGAGGATGCCCTCGTAACCATCGATGTAGCAGATCTCAGATTCACCGGCGATTACACCCTCGAGGCCAGCGCCGGACGTCGTAGTAGTCGAACTCATCGCAACCCCAGTTTATGCGAATCAGAAATTCTTTTGATAGAGGAGCTAGTACAAGATCGTTCGAACCCGTCCCAGTGTGCGGTGCAGCATGATCGTCCAGGGACCTTTTCCGGGGCAAGTCGCGACCGGCGAGAAGCTGAGGGAGTCGGTCCCTTTCTCGACGAACAGCTTGTCTTCACGGCCCGGCGCGACGTCCACCGAGACAATCACGCCGTTGCCGCAGCGCTCGGTATCCGTGATTTTCAGAGTTTGGTTTGCGCCGCCTTTACTCTGCGGTCCCCAGTCTTCCATGAACTTGGCCATGGTGTAATCGGCGCACGTGTGGGCGGAGGTGCAACCCCAAGCCGCGTACGCCGCGTTGTAATCCTTGGCTTTCACGGCGTTCAGAAAATGTTTGGTGATAGTGGTTTCGTGAAAGTAGCGAAAGAGGAACCAAAGGAACAGCGCGGCGATGATGACGCCGAGCCCGATCAGGATCGAGTTGCGGATCAGGTTCTGGCGCCGTTCCTCGCCGGCGCCGTATTCTTCCAGATACCCGCTTGCCATGCGATCCGCCTATTTAGCGGGATGCGCCGCGTTGTAACCGGTGATCGCGTCGTTCGTTAGGTCAAGCGCCGTCTTGTAGTAGAGCGTGCTGGTGACGTCAACAACGAGATCGAGCCCCTTGTCTTCGGCCAGCTTCTTGACCACCGCCTGCATGTTGGCCTGAGCTTTCGTCAGGATGTCCTGGCGATCGCGTTCGATGTCGGCCTGCAGATCGTCCGAGAGGCGCTGGAGATCCCGCTGCCGCCGCTGCCCTTGTGTCTGTAACTCGGTCAGAGCGCTCTGCGAGAGCTTGCCCTGTCCGTTCTGGATCTGCGTCTGGATGTCCTGAAGCTGCTTGGCCATCCGCTGCCCTTCATCCTGCCGGGGCTTATACTTCGCCTCCATCTCGGCGGAGATTTTCTTGATCTCGGCGCTTTCGAGTATGGCTCGCCGCATGTCCACAACCCCGACCTTCAGCTGGGCCTGCGCGGAAACTGCGGAGGCAAGCACCAGCACAAACAGGCCGGCACGCGCGGCCCACATTCGAAGCATTCTTCTGTTCACTCCCTTTTCGGTTTGAATAATACGGTATCACGGCGACTGCCGCGCTGGATCACCTCGTTCCAGCGACTATTCGAGGACGCCCAGGATCTCGTCTTCGCGAAAGATGATGTAGTCCTGACCGTCGACCTTGGTTTCGGCGCCGGAGTACTTGCCGAACAGGATGCGGTCGCCGGCTTTCACCTCGGGGGAGACGCGTTCGCCGCGTTCATCACGCTTACCAGCACCCACGGCGACGACTTCGCCCTGCTGCGGTTTTTCTTTAGCGCTATCGGGGATGATGATGCTGCCCATTTTCGATTCAGTTTCGTCAAGACGTTTCACAACGACGCGGTCATGCAAAGGACGGAGGTTCATAACGTTTGTAGTTTCTCTTTCTCTTCTAATGATTGTCGCTGACCATCTCACTCAAAACGCGGCCAACCGATCCGGACGGCGTTTCCACCTCCAGCAGATCGGCAAGCGTCGGAGCGACATCGGTGATTGCGACACTCTCATGGTAGCGGCCCGGCCGCACGCCCGGTCCCATGAAGATCAGCGGCACGTGGTTGTCATAGCTAAACGGCGTTCCGTGGGTGGTGCCTGTCGCCCCCGGCAGCCAGTAAGGATCGAGTAGGACGAACAGGTCGCCGCTGCGCCGCGGGAAGTAGCCGTCGGTCATGGCTTGCGCGATGCGGTCGCCAGTAACCCCGCTCGCTAATTGCTCGCGGGTGTAGACGCGAAAGACGTTAGGATGCGCGGAGAGGGCTTCGGCAGCGACGCGATTGACGTCAGCGGGATCGAGCTTATGCTCGCGAATGGTTTCGTGGTTCAAGTAGATTACGTATTCGATCGGCTTCTTGATCAGCCAGTCGCCCGGTCCGAAGCGCGCGGTGAGTGCGGCTTCGAGTGCACCCGTGATCTCGTTAGCGGAGATGCGGCCGCCCGGCATCCGGGACTTGTTGGTTTCGGGCAACGGCGCTACGCCGTGATCCGCTGATAGAACGACCAGCGTGTTCGCCATCCCGATACCGCGCGCGTCGATGTAGTGGAACAGGCGGTCGAGCAGATGATCGGTGCGCAAGGCCATGTCGTGGACGTGGACGTCGTCTGGGCCAAACTGATGGCCGACATAGTCGTTGGACGAAAAGCTGACAGTTAGCACATCGGTGACGTTGCGCTGCCCCAGCTTCTCGCCTTCAATCGCGGCTTCGGCGAAAGATTCGATTAGCTCGTTCCCCCACGGACTGGCTGGAATCTGGTGAATGAGTTTTGCCCCGGTTTCGAAATGGATGCCCATCCATTCCTTACCTTCGAACTCGTGAGTGGGGTTCGCCTTGTTGTAATCAGCCGCCCATTTCGGAAGCTCGTTGCAGTAATAAGAGCTGGTGACGAAAACGCCGGAATCATCGAACCAGTAAGCGCCGGTGGCCAGATGACCAGCGGGCAGAATGGCGCTGCGGCCTTTGAGCGACACGCCAATAATGCGGGAATTGGGGCTGGCGATCTTCAATTCGTCGCCGACGGTATCGACCAGGAAACGGCGCGGAGAGCTGGGATTGGTGTCGTTACAATCTGCCGTTGGGCTGACTGCCGGGTGCGCGGCACCGATTACAGTGACGGTGCCATCGCAAACGCTGGTGACGACCCGCTTGTCATCGCGGTCATACCAGGTGTTACCCACAATGCCGCTGACCGACGGAGTCGCGCCGCTCATGATCATGCTGTGCCCGACCGCGGTTACTGTTGGGAATTGCGGGTAGCGTGCATCCGTGAAAAACGCGCCCTTGTTCATCAGCGTGGCGAAGCCGCCGTTGTAATCCGCGCGGAACCGCGTCAGATAGTCGTAGCGGAATTGATCGACCACGATGGTCAGAACCAGCTTCGGGCGGCGCGCGGTCTGCGCGTGAGCGGCGGAAAACGAGAGGCAGAGGAGCGCCAGCAGTGCGCGTTTCATCTATCGCAGAGTAGCAATCCGCCTTCAACGCCGCGCCAAACAAAACCGGGCTAAAATGTTTTTAGGAAAGGCTGTGGAAGATTCTGGAAAACTCTTTGGCGACGGGCAAGTTTGATGGCCAGGTCAGCGCTTCCGCCATCAACAAAATTATTTTTGGCGCGGGTGAGATTTCGACAGCTCGCTGGAGCAGAGTAGTGAGAGTCGCTTTCCCGTAATGATGTCATCCACGTCGATTGCCCTCGAGCGAGGGCTGCCTTCCAATGTCGATGCCGAACGCCTGGTGCTCGGCTCGATTCTTCTTGACGATAATATCTTTATCGATGTCGCCGGACAGTTAGCCGGCGACGACTTCTGCCTCGAAAAGCACCGCAAGATCTTCCGCCGCATGTCGGAGTTGCATGAGCGCGGCGAGCGGATCGATCGCATCACGCTCGCTAACGATCTGCTGCGGTACAACGAATTGGAGTCTGTCGACGGGCTGAGTTATCTGGTCTCGCTCGACGATGGCTTGCCGCGGCTGCCCAGCGTGCAGGCCTACGTCAAGATCATCCGCGACAAGAGTTCACTGCGCCGCATCGTGGCTACGGCAGACTCGCTGATGAAGCGGGCCTTGATGGGCGACGAGGAGCCGGATAGCATCATCGCCGGCGCCGAAGAAGCGCTGCTGAAACTCGGGGAAGCGAACCTGAACGACGGGTTGTTAACGCCGCGCGAGGTGATCGAGCGGTTTCAGGGCGGCATTACCGCGTTCCTCGATCCCAGCAAACGAATCAAAGGCGTCAGCACCGGTTTCGCGGGCTTCGATGAGATGACCGGCGGCTTACATGGCGGCGAGTTGATCATCATAGCGGCGCGGCCGGCCATGGGCAAGACAGCGCTGGCGCTGAACGTCGCTCACCACGTCGCCGTGAAGCGCGGATTGCCCGTCGCGATCTTCTCGCTCGAGATGTCGAATGATTCTTTGTTAACGCGCATGCTCTGCGCGGCCGCCTATGTGGATGGGCACCGGTTCCGCGGAGGTTTTCTGGATTCCAAAGAGCGCGAGCGCCTGCGCAAGGCTGCGAATGACTTGGTGGAAGCGCCGATCTTCATCGACGATACGGCCGGCGTTCATCTGATGGACATGCACGCGAAACTGCGCCGATTGCAGCAGCAGACCGGGCAGAAGCTGGGCTTAGTGGTCGTCGACTATCTGCAGCTGATGAGCGGGCGCGGGCGATTCGAAAACCGCACCCAGGAAGTCAGCGCCATTTCGCGAGGCATGAAGCTACTCGCCAAGGAACTGGATTGCCCGATGCTGGTGCTCTCGCAGTTAAGCCGCGCGCCGGAAACGCGGCAGGGCGATCACCGACCGCAATTGAGCGATCTGCGCGAATCGGGTTCGATCGAGCAGGACGCCGATCTGGTCGGATTTATCTTCCGCGAGGAAGTCTATAAGCCCGATCGCGAGGACTTGCGGGGGCAGGCTGAGTTGATCGTATCCAAGCAGCGTAACGGCCCGATCGGAAAGGTCAACTTAGTCTATCTGCACGGGATGACTAAGTTCGAGAACCGTGCGGAAGATGTGTCCGACCAGGTCCACTAACGCTGCTACTGTTCGATGGCGTACTTTCCGTAGAAGTCAACTAAGTTCTTGCGCAACTGGGCGGCGGACGCTTTGTTGGTGTAGAACATGTGTCCGGCGTCGTAGTAAGTCAGGGCGACATTGCCGGCGAGCGCGCGGTCAAGACCGATGTGGTCAAACGTGTACTCCGTTGCGAAGAAGGGCGTCGCCATATCGTAATAGCCGTTGCAGACCATCACGTGCAGGTCAGGATTCTGAGTGATCGCCTGCCGCAGCCGCTCGGCCATATTGACGTATTGGTTTTCGAAGGGTGCATAGTTCCACGGATGCACTTTGCCGGTGAGGATCTCGTAAGGTAGATCGCTATCCCACTTCAATTCACCACGAACGTAGCCGTTGAAGGCTGCGGTGAACGGTCCGTACACGACGGAGTAGCTGGGGTCGTACTCGGGAAACTCGCCCGCCGCGTCGTAATCGTTGCCTTCAATGCGGCTGTCGTAGCGTCCAATGGTGCGGTTCTCCGATCGCAGGAGTTCCTTAGCGAAGCGCTCGATGTGGATGCGGAGGTTGGATCGCAGGATGTATTCAGGCGAGAGCCCTGTGAATCGCGCGACTTGCGCGGCAATGCGGGTGCGCTCCTCAGTGGTAAGCCGGTCGCCTTTCATTAGTGCGGCGGCGTAGTCACCGGCGGCGAAAGCGCGCGCTTCCGTGGTCGCCTTCTCGCGATCGGCTTGTAAGTCGGGCGGCAGCTTCTTGTGGTACCACGCGGCCGCGGTGTAAGTGGGTAAGAACAGCACGTAAGGCAGATCATTCCCGCGATCAAAGGAAATGGTTTCGAAGTTCAGAACGGATGAGATCAGGGTGATGCCGTTCAGGTACATGCCATAGTGTTCGATTAAGTATTGAGACAGACCGGCGGCGCGGGTGGTTCCGTAACTCTCTCCGGCAAGGAACTTAGGCGAGTTCCAGCGGTTGTTGCGGGTGGTCCAGAGACGGATGAAGTCGCCGACGGACGCAAGGTCGCCTTCGACGCCGTGGAACTGCTTGGGATCTTCACCCGGCGCGGGGCGGCTAAAGCCTGTCGAGACCGGATCGATGAATACCAGATCGCTGATATCGAGAATGGAGTTGTCGTTGTCGATCAGGCGGAAAGGCTCGGGCGGCAAAGTGCCGTCGTCTTTCAGTAACGCCTTCTTCGGTCCAATCGCGCCGACGTGCAGCCAGACCGAAGAGGAACCCGGACCGCCGTTGAAGGTATAAGTGATCGGGCGTCGACCTACATCGGCGACGCCGTCGCGCGTGTAAGCGATGTAGAAGATGCTCGCCTTGGGTTTATCGTCGTCGCGTCTAAGCAGTAGCGTACCCGCCGTGGCAGTATAGTTCACGACCTCGCCGTTGATGCGGATGGAATGATGGGTAACGGAGGTTCGCTCCACTGCGGGAGGCGCGGGGTTCGGCGGCAGTGGGACGAATGCCGGAGCCGGCGGAGGGGTCGGCGCGGGAGCTTCTTGCGCGTGGGCAACGACAGCGAAAACCAGAGCGGCGATTGAAAATCGGTTCATGGGCGAACTAATGATTATGACTCTTACGGTTAGACTGAGCGCATGACTCCCGCGGAACTCCGGCGCTACCGGCGTGACAATCCGGCCCGAGCCGTGCTCGAGAGCCGCGGCTGGTATCACAGCTTTCGCCTACCGGATGGGAGCGAGATCAAAGGGCTGATCCCGGTAGAGTGGCTTGAGTACCGGTGGTATCAGTTCCACTTTCCAGACGATCTGACCGGAAAGCGCGTGCTGGACATTGGTACGTGGGACGGGTGGTTTAGCTTCGAGGCGGAGCGGCGCGGCGCTACTGTAACGGCGATCGATACGATCGAACAGCCGACGTTCCGAGAGGTTGCGAACAAGCTTCAGTCGCGCGTGGATTACCGGACCATCGATCTATTTGAGGTTCGCGAGGCCGGCTTAGGGACATTCGATTATGTCCTGTTTCTTGGGGTTCTGTACCATACGAAGCATCCGCTACTGGCGTTGGAGATCGTCTGTGGATTGACAAAGGACATCGCCATTGTAGAGTCTTTTGTAACGGACTGGAGCAACTGGGAGCGGAACCGTGAGGCAATCCCGACCTTAGAGTTCTATGAGACGGACGAACTGGGGGGTCAGTTAGATAACTGGTTTGGACCTAGCGTGGAGTGCCTGATCGCACTGTGTCGTGCGGCGGGATTTGCGCGGGTCGAGGTACTGAATGTCGAGGACAAGCGGGCGGCGCTGGCTTGTCACCGGCACTGGGGTGTAGAGCCGGACGATTCGCGAACGGTGGTTCTCGAGAAGGTAACGAATGGAATCCGGCGCGGGATTAACTTCCGATCGAAGCGCGATGAGTATCTCACCTGGTACTTCCGATGCTCCGCCGCGGAGTTAGCTAGGGAGGATTTACGGCTCACTGTAGGTACGTTCGGCGTGCCGGCTTTGCAGCTGATCGCGCAGGGTGAGGAACAGTGGCTGGCGACGTCGCGTCTACCTCCGGGGTTAGGACCTGGCTGGCATGAAACGCACTTGCGGATCCGCGGTGGATTAGAAAGCGAGTCCAAGCGGATCGCGGTTGACTTAGATTTGAAGACTGACGCGATCGTCATCGCAGTACTCTGCGACGGCCGGACGTGGGAGCGAAACGTCATTCGGCTCGGGAAACAACCGGCGGTGTTGAGTCTCTGGGTCGCCGGTCTGCCCGAGAACGCGGACGAGGCGAATACGGTTGTAACATTAGGCGACGTCGACCGCGCGTGTTACTTACGTTGGCACGACGGAAGCGAACGGGACGCGGCAGGTAAACGTGGACGTCCCAGGTCAAGTAACTAGCGGACCCGTAGAAGTGCGCGTCAGGTGCGACGGCGCCGTGTCGGATCCGCGGGAGTTACAGGCAACTGACTAACCCGTTTAGAAGGTTAGATGCAACGCGAGTTGCAGGAAGCGCGAGCTTCCGATCGTGTGCTGGATGATGCCGAGGCTGCCGGCCGGCGGATACTGCGGCGGCGGCGAGTAACCCGGGAAGAACTGCACGTTGTTATTCGGCGCGTCGAAGTCCGTCTGATTGAAGATGTTAAACGCGTCCGCCTCGAAGCGCAGGCGGGCGCGCTCCATCAGATGAAACTCCTTCTGCAAACTCATATCCCAGCGAACCTGGAACGGTCCGCGGAATAGGTTGCGTCCCGAGTTTCCATAGAGCGATTCGTAATTGTCACACTCCTGCGTGCCTCCCGGTCCCATGTTGTCGCACGGAGGCACTCCGTCCTGACCGGGCGCAAGGAACTGTGGGGCGAAGGCGCTCGAATTGAGAACCGGCTGCCCTGCGTTGACGCCGGTTGTTCCCTGCAATTGAGCTTGTTTCGACGTCGTCCCTGCCTTGAGCGGAACAATCGGGTTGCCGATCTCGTCGTCGGTTCCGAAGAAAAGGCTGCCTACAGATCCGGAGTAGTCATAGACGCTATAGGGTTGACCGCTTTGCGCGACTGTCTGGCCGCCCAGAGTCCAACCATTGATAAATGCGCCCGCTAGCTTATTGGTTGTGAAGCTAGGGATCGTGTAACTGTAATTGATCAGGAAGACATGAGTCTGATCGAAGTCCGCCGTACCGTAGTTGCTTCCGGGGTACAGGGGATTGTTGCCGGTGAAGAACAGACCGAGCCCGCTCTGCTCATCGAGGGCGTGAGACCAGGTGTACGAAGCCGTGAACTGTAGTCCGAACGACAATCGCTTGCGTGCTTGTAACTGAAGTGCGTTGTAGTTCGCGTTCCCCTCGGCCTCATAGAGAACCGAGTTCATATCGTACCCGAGGTACGGAACGCGTATAGGTGCATTGCCCGCATACTCATTGGTTGACACGGGCTCGAGAGCCGTTTCATTCAGCCCGTAGGAGTAAATCTGACCGTTCACCGGATTCTGCGGGGTGGCAATCAGCGGCTGGTTAAACGGAACCGGAAGGACTTGGTGAACGCCATGATTCCCGACATACCCGACGGTGAACAACCAGCTATTCGACGCTTGATATTGGACATCAAATGTCCAGTTTTCTGAGTAAGGAAGCTTATTATTGATATCGTAACCGCCGTAAAGGAATGGGCCGAAAAGGTTGCCTGCGGGGTAGGTACTGTTCGTGGTTTGGGCCAGGTTTGGGAGTAATGAGAGGAATGCCGCTTGCGTCACTGGCGCCGGAGCGGGCACCGTGGAGCCAAAAGGCTCCGAGATGTTGGCGCCTTTGGGAGCGGAGATTGGGCTAACAAACGGGGGCGCTAACGTGACGCCAAAAGGCCCGTTGAATCCCCCACCCGCGCTCGGGGAGAGTTCGCTGAAGAACTCACCGCGGTCATAGTAGATACCGAAGCCGGTCCGAACCGTGATCTTATGAGTCGGGGAGTAAGCGATTCCGATGCGAGGAGCGAATCCCCACTGATTATTTTTCATCAGCGAGTCACTCGCCCCGGCAGTTCCGAAAGTCGGGTTGTTACCGGCAACTTCCAGACCCGAGCCCGTAATCGTGTCGGTGGCGGCATCGTAGGAGTAGAGGCTCGAGTTGAAGCCGGTAAGCCGTCCATACTTCTCGGAAAGCGGGCCGAGGTAATCCCACCGCAGGCCGAGAGTTACCGTAAGATTGCTGAGGACCTTGTAGTTGTCGTTGACAAAAGCGCCGATTGTATCCGAACGGTAGTAACGATTCGCCGAGCCGTTGAATGCCTCGCCGGTGCGGACAGCGCCTTCAACAAAGCTGGTGAAGGTGCTGAAATTCAGTGTGTCGGTATTAGTGTTGTCGTTGATGATGTTGAGTTGTGTGTGGTCCCACAAGGCCCCGAAACGCTAGAGTATGTTTGCCCTTTACCCAATTCAGTGTCGTGCCATACTCCCACTGATTCTGGAACATCCCGGCGTTGCCGAAACTGGTGCTCGGGCCGAATTCCAGTCCGCTGTAGATTGTCGGGTCGGCTGTGCTGATGTCGATTTGCGGAAAAGTTGTGGAGCCTAGCAAACTCGTTCCAATATCCGCGGGCGAGATTACCTGACCCGTTTGGGCGAATGCTCGAAGGCGCGTGAATCCGGCACGCTGCTGCCAAGTCAAGGTCGGTGAAAGTACGACGTTGTTTTCAATCGAGCCAACTTGGCTTCCGGCATTAAGCTGCTGCGAGAAGCCTAGTAAGCTTCCAACGGCGCCGAACGGATTGGTCGTGGGGTCATTCTGGACGAAGTACTTGACCGTTAAACGGTCTTTGTCGCTGGCGTTGTAATCTACGTTCGCGATACCCTGGTCCACCACAGATTGAGCGTTCGGACCGTGAACTACCGCATCGTACCCGAGATTGGTTGCTTGTACCGGATCGAGTATCTGCGCACTCGGAATGATGTACTGGCCGCTCGGCAGTTTGGCGTTTAGCAGCGCCATACTCACGGGGCTAATCTGGCTGGCCGCGATCGTCTTACCGTAGGTATTCTGTAGCGCGTTGAGTATCCCCTGGGTGCTCCGGTCGTCGGTGAGACCGAGCGGCACCGTCACCTGTTTGGTGGCATCGGTGGCATCGGCGACCCGGATGCCCTGATAAGAGAGAAAGAAGAAGAGCTTGTTCTTGACGATTGGGCCGCCGAGGGTGGCACCGAACTGGTTACGGTTTTCGTACGGATCCTTGGGGCTCAATGCTGGGGATGCGTTATAGAAGAACGGTGCCGCGTTCATGTCGCTGTTCTGAAACTTCTCGTATAGCTGACCATGGAACGCATTGGTTCCGGACTTCGTGATGACTCCGATATGCGCGCCGCTATGCGCACCTTGCGAGGCGTCGTACATGGCGGAGTTGACGCTGATCTCCTGGATAGCCTCGGTCGGGGGAGTTGGGAGCGCTTGCCCGATCGCGCCATAAACCGAGGTGCTGGTCTGGATCTGGCCCCCGGCGCCAAAGTTCTCACCGGTATTCAGGACGAACCGGTTCTCGCCGACCTGACTTGTCGAATTGCCGTTGAACAAGTTATCCGTGCTAACGCCGTTGAGAGAGAAGCTGTTGCTGGTATCGCGCTGGCCGTTGGCAAAGATAGCCTGGTTGCCCAGTCCCGAATTACTGCCGGCGCCGCCGAGAAAGTCGGCGTGAACACCGGGACTCAAGATCGCCAACTGGGTAAAGCTCCCCGTGCCAAGCGGTGTCTGCTGAATGGTGAGCGCATCTACGATATATCCGGTTGTTGTGTCCACCTGATTCATCAGCGGAGTGCCGGTCACCTCAACCGTGTTGGTCACGGCGCCGATCTGCATGGTGCTGTCGACCGTCGTCGTGCGGTTCGCTTCAACCAAAACCTGATCGTGTCGCTCCTTCTCGAATCCTGCCTTTGTAAACTCTATCTGGTAAGTGCCGCCCGGAATGTTCGATATGGAGAAGGAGCCGTGGGAATCCGTCAACGCGGGCGCTTCAAGGTTGGTCGCCACGTTGCGGGCGCGCACGGTGACATCCTGCAGCACCGCGCCGCTAGGATCTTTTACTGTGCCCGTGATTGCCCCCAACGTTGACTGCGCCCACGCAGGCGCTCTCAAAACTAACGCAGCGATAACCAGCAAAAAAGGCGCGCACCTGCGCACGATGAAAGTCATGTTTTGATCCCCGAAGTCGATAAGATTCTGAAGCGAGACAGTTCAGACGGCCGTTAAGAGGCGCGATCTTTTTGCCCATTGTACGGCGAGCGACGGGGCTCAGGGTTGATTGTAATCGAAAATTCATCGCTTTGGATTTGGTCTCGCGGAAAAACTTACAGTGGCTTTTCAGTTGATCGCCAACGCGCTCGCATGCCGGAGGCGGCTTTAATGCTGGATATTGTTTTCGGGACGCTGTATTATTTCCACAACCCCTGGAAGGAGGGTTTATGGACTACGTAGGAAAATCGCAGGCCTTGAGCAGCGCCGGATTGGCGGCTGCGGCGCAGAGCTTAGGCGTCAAAGCGCCGGAGATCTGGGCGCTGGTTGCGGTCGAGACATCCGGCTGCGGGATGCTCGCCGATCGGCGTCCCCAGATCCTGTATGAGCGTCACATCTTTTCACGACTGACTGGCGGTCAGTATGACGACGGTGATATCAGTGACCCAACCCCCGGCGGGTACGGTCCGAGTGGGGCGCCGCAGTATGACCGGCTCGCTCGTGCCATCGCCCTGGATCGCGAAAGCGCGCTGCAGAGTACGTCGTGGGGACTCGGACAGGTGATGGGTGAGAACTGCGCGTCGTGCGGGTTTGGGTCCGTGGACGATATGGTGTCGGCGATGGTCGATTCAGAAGATGCGCAGCTCGCGACCGTCTGCCAGTTCATTCTCTGCAATAAGCTCGATAACTATTTACAGGTGCATGACTGGACGACGTTCGCCTCTAAGTACAACGGGCCGAACTATGCCAAGAACTCCTATGACAGCAAGCTTCGCGGAGAGTATGGCAAGTATAGCGTGGGAGCGCTGCCAGATTTGGATGTACGGGCCGCCCAGCTTTATCTGACCTTTGCCGGCTACCATCCCGGCGGTGTCGACGGGCTAATGGGTCCGCGCACGACGGCAGCAGTCAACCAGTTCCAGCAGGACCAGGGACTTTCTGTGACCGGGACTGTCGACGATAACCTTGTGGCTGCTATTTATGGAGTGATAACAGCGCCGCCCGCGGTGGCGCAGGCGGCGAGTAGTGCGACCAGCGGCGGAAGTTAGTTCATCTGCGGCTTCAAAACGACTTTAATACAGCCGTCTTCTTTGTCGCGGAACGTCTTGTACATCGCCGGCGCGTCTTCTAACTTGACGCGGTGAGTAATCACGAACGATGGATCGATTTCGCCCGCAGTGATCTTGTTGAGTAGCGGCTCCAGATACCGTTGAACGTGAGTTTGACCGGTCTTCACAGTTAGTCCTTTATTCATCAGCGCGCCGAAGGGGACTTTGTCGAGGAATCCGATATAGACGCCGGGCACCGATACGGTTCCGCCTTTACGGCAACACATGATCGCCTCACGAAGCACGTGCGGCCGATCGGTCCCAAGCTTGACCGCTGCTTTCGCCGCATCGAGCGCAGCGTCAAACGTCCCGCTAGCGTGCGCTTCGGTACCGACTGCATCGATACATCGGTCCGGACCCTGACCGTTCGTCATCTCGTCCAACCGCTCCTGCACATGCTCCTTCGTGTTATCGATGATCTCAGCTTTACCGTACTCCTGAGCCATGCGAAGCCGTTCCGGAACACCGTCAATTGCGATCACGCGGCCGGCGCCGAACATCCATGCGCTACGAATCGCAAACTGTCCCACCGGTCCGCAACCCCAGACCGCTACTGTATCGCCCTTCTCAATTTCGGCATTCTCGGCCGCCATATAGCCGGTCGGGAAGATATCGGAAAGGAATAAGACTTGTTCGTCAGCTTAGCCCATCGGGGATCTTGATAGGTCCGACATCTGCAAACGGAACACGAAGATATTGCGCCTGTCCGCCGGCGAAGCCACCAAGCATATGCGAGTAACCGAAAAGTCCCGCGGGCGAATGCCCCATTGCCTTTCTGGCAATCTCCGGCATTCGGGTTGGATGTGTCGCAAAGCGAAAACATCGTCATCTTACAGAAGCGGCAAGTACCGCAGGAGATGGTAAACGGCACCACAACGCGATCGCCCTTTTTGAGTTTCTTAACGCCGGGCCCGACTTCGACGACAATACCCATCGGCTCATGACCGAGAATGTCGCCCGCTTCCATGGTCGGCATCATGCCGTCATAGAGATGTAGATCGGAACCGCAGATTGCGGTGGATGTGATCTCAAGAATCACATCTGTACTTTGTTGAATCTTCGGCTCGGGAACGGTTTCGACGCGAACGTCATGCGTCCCGTGCCAGGTAAGTGCTTTCATCATTTCTTGGGAATGCCTCGACATAGGTGCAGCATTCTGCTGGCCTCGTTTTCGTCTGTGTCGTGCGAACGATGACGAGGCTCAACGGGTTGCGCGAGACTAAACCAAGTGGCCGATTCCAAAAGACTCCTCGTAGTATCGAACCGTTTACCGGTGTCGTTGTCGCATGCAACCGGCGAGTGGATCACGACCCGAAGTGCAGGCGGGTTGGCGACTGCGATGGATCCGATCCTCAAGCGTACCGGCGGGGCTTGGATTGGTTGGAGCGGCGCGCGAGAGCAATTACCTGCGGACATCTTGAGCAAGCTGCGCGAAGAGCAGAGTGCGATTCCCGTGCGGCTCGCACCCGAGCACGGGCTGCGCTTCTATGAGGGCTACGCGAATCAGGCCGTCTGGCCGTTGTTCCACAGCTTCATCTCGCGCGCTAAGTTCGTGCCGGAGAACTGGAGCAGCTACCACGACGGAAACGAACGATTCTGCGACGCCATTGTGGAACAGTACCAGGAAGGCGATCGAATCTGGATACACGATTACCACCTGATGCTGCTGCCGCGCATGCTGCGAAGGCGTCTGCCCAACGCGGCCATTGGATTCTTTCTGCACATCCCGTTTCCCTCTTCGGATATCTTCGCGGTGCTGCCGCGTGGAGAGATGCTGTTGCGCGGCTTGTTAGGCGCGGACCTAGTGGCGTTTCACACACACTCCTACTTACAGCATTTCCGGCGCTCGCTGCGGCGGCTACTCGGGGTTGAGAGCACTCTCGATTGCGTTGAAGCCGCGGGCCGGCGGGTACGCATCGAGGCGCTACCGATCGGCATTGCGCCGGAGAGTATGACCGATCTTCTGGAAACGGCGGAGTCGAAGAGTCATGTGGATGAGCTACGGCGAAGGTATGCGGGCAGTCAAATCCTGCTGGCGATTGACCGGCTGGACTATACAAAAGGTTTGCCCGAGCGTCTCCGCGCCTTCGAGCGCTTGTTGCGCACTCACCCGGAACTTGAAGGTAAGGTCGTGTTGATCCAAGTCGCGGTGCCGACGCGGGAGAACATTGAGAGCTATCAGGAACTACGCGGGGAAGTGCATGAGTTGGTATCGCATATCAACGGGAAGCATGGGACCGCCGGATGGGTGCCGGTCAATTACATCCATCGCAGCTTGCCGCCGGATGAAGTGGCCGCGCTGTACCGCATTGCAGATGTAGCTTGGGTTGCGCCGCTCCGAGACGGAATGAATCTAGTCGCCAAGGAGTATGTCGCATGCAAGGAGGATGGCGACGGCGTTCTAGTCTTGAGTACGTTCACCGGCGCGGCGGCGGAGATGGGCGAAGCTTTGTTAGTCAATCCGATGGACGAGGAAGATAGCGCGGAAGCGGTGTTCCGGGCGATCAATATGAATACGGTGGAGAAGCGCGATCGCATGGGAGCCCTTCGCGAGCGGGTACTGCGCAACAATGTGTATGCGTGGGGCGATCAGTTTCTCGCGCGCCTGGATGAGGCGTCCGCGAACCGTACTCTACCTGAGAGTACAAGCGCGATTGCTTTGCCGACGTCGGACTTCGAGCAAGCCTTTCGGACGGCGCCCGAACATAAGTGCCGCTTGTTACTACTCGATTATGACGGCACTCTGGTCCCGATAGCCGATCGTCCGCCGGACGCTATCCCCGGAGCGGTTGTTATCGAACTGCTGACGGAGTTAGCTGCCGACCCGCGCAATCGGGTGTTCGTGATCAGCGGCCGTAAGTCGCAGGACCTGGAACGGTGGCTGGGCGACGTGCCACAGCTAGGTCTAGCTCCTGAGCATTCCGCGCGCTGGCGGTTTCCCGGAAGTCAGGAATGGCATGGACACACTCCTCCGCGCGAGTGGAAACAGACCGTCCGTCCCATCCTGCAGCACTATGTGGATCGGACACCCGGTAGCTTTATCGAAGAGAAGGAATTCGCATTGGTCTGGCATTACCGCACGGCTGATCCGGAGTTCGGAGAGTGGCTCGCGACGGAGCTAGTCTCTATGCTCGAAGGCATGCTCGCGGACACCGAACTGCGGGCGTATCGCGGGAAAAAGATAGTTGAAGTCAAGCCGCCATGGGCCAATAAAGGCGCGATCGTGCCTGAGCTACTCGCGGCTTATCCCGACATCGGGTTTCTATGCGCGATGGGCGACGACCGCACCGACGAGGACTTATTTGCCGCGTTGCCGAAGAATGCCTGGTCCGTGTTCGTCGGTGACGGCGTTACTAAGGCGAAGTATCGGCTGGCGCGTCCGGCTGACGTGAGCCGCGTGTTGCAGCAGTTAGTCGATTAGTTCGGGTAAGTCTCGCCCGCGCGTACGATGCGGATGTCGTGATCGGTGAAGGTGGAATGGCTGCCGGGAAGTTCGACTTTCGGCATATGGCAACTGACGCACTTATCCTTGGCGACTGGACATTGCTTCGCGACGGGCGTGGTTTTTTCGGCAACCGTGGCTGCGTGGCAGGCAAGACACTTGCCGTCGTAGGCGTTGTCATCGCGCACTAAGTCGTGATGCGGATTGTGGCAGCCGGTACAAGCAATACGTTTGTCGTTCCCCAGAAAGCAGCGGCTATTCGCTAACCGATAAGGTTGGAACCGCGCGTTCACGATGCCGAAGATCCGCATCTGAACGACTGAACTCCAGGTGCGGTGGCATTGGCCGCAAAATTCGGAAGTGTCCTCGGCGGCCATGGCTCCGAGTTTCTTGGGCGGCGTAGAAGGTTTCCCATCGGCGAGGGCCTGCATGTGCGCGTTGGCGCCGGCGTGGCATACTTCGCACGCGAGACCCGGCTTCATAGTGTCGAGATGCATTTGGGAGCCGGTCACGGCATTGGTGGCGTGGCAGCCAAAGCAGCGCGTGATCTCCACGTTGGATGTCTCGCGTCCCATGGCCTCCATCAGGTTATGGGGTTCAATGCGTTCGTCGCCCATCGTCAAGGCAAGGCCGCCAACCGGGGGGTAGTAACTAACCAAACTTTCGTAAAAATGACCCTCTCGCTCCAGGACGAATGTTTGCATATGCACGCCAAACGCATAGCGGATGGGAAGCGTGAGTGAATCGCCCCCGGCACTTACCGTGTAAGTACTCTGATCGCCATGGCGCTCGATGACATAAGAGAAACCTCTTGATTCGAAAGTAAGTTTGGGATGAGTTATCAGGAGAGTCTGGTCTGGCGGTAGTTCCAGGCCGATCCCCATCGGGGTCTTAGGCTGGAACTGGGCTTCGTCGCGGTGACAAGTTGCGCAGGTAAAGGTGCGCGCCTGTTTTGCCTGGGTATCGGCGGCGGGCAACATAGACGCCATCGCGGAGCTGAGTAGAACAAGACTAATGCCGCGCAAGAGGGCCCATTCCTCGCGCAAGCGCAATGGTGGCGCGGCGCTCTCGATACGCGTCGTCATTTCGACCGAACTTAGAGTAAGCTCCGGCGAGGGCCACATGATAATCGATGTTTACAGGATCGAGCTGGGTGGCTTTTTCCAGATATTCGAGTGCCGATTTATCTCCGGATCGTGAAAGGATGAGTCCGTATACATACTGCGCGATAGAAGCTTCCGGGTGATTCGTGGCGGCTTTCCGGGCCATGGATTCGGCTTCATCCTGATGGCCGGAGCGCACCATGGTGAGAGCAAGCAAGCCGCTCGCGTACGCGTTACCCGGATCGTTCTGCAGTTCCCGCTCAAGTTCCGCAAGGGCTTCCACGGGATGCGTATCCAAGAGGAAACTACCGTAGAAGTAATGAACATTGGGCGCGGTTGGATAGTGCGCGATCAATTCATGAAAACCAGCATCGGCGTTGGCCAAATCGCCGCTCATCCAGGCGTAGGCGATAGCTCCGGCGGTTGCCATCAATGGGGCCTGATCCGCGGAAAGCTCTTTGGGAATGAGCGCGGTGCGTAAGGACGCAAGCCCCAGACCGAGCAGCATCGGTTGCTCCTTGACGTTGTGGGCGGGAAACCAGAGGTACTCATGAATGGCCTGATCGAAGAGGCCCAGGCGGGTAAGAGTCATGGCTTCGTGAAAGCGCACCACCTGTTCGACCTGCGGCTCAAGCCCCGAACCGGAGCTCAACGCTTTCTGCAAGTGGCTCAGCGCGTCGGGATACGCGGCGAGCTGAAATTCGCAAAGCCCCAGCAACGCGAACCCCGGGGGCGCATTATCCTGCAGCTTGACGAAGCGGGCGAAGGCATCGCGGCCGGGGGCGTATTGATCGGAATCGTAGAGCAGCGTTCCGAGGAACCACCAGCCTTCGGCCCACGCCGGTTTGAGTTGCAGCGCCTGGTGATAGAGCTCGAGCGCTTGCGGAATTTGGTCGGCATCGCGCGCGGCGGCAGCCTTGGCAGCCAGATCGTCAAACGAATCGGCGTGCAGAGGTGTGATGAAGAGGGCGGCGATCAGGAACGCGGACGCGGCGGAAAACTTCATGGGACCCGCTCCGGGCGAAAGCGGCGGGACGTTACGTTCAACCCTCACTATAAAACAGGTGCGCGGATGGGCTGGGGGGCGGGTCGGGTTTGGAGGCGCTGGTGAGGCGCGGAAGCCGTCTTCGTCCCATTTTGAAACGCGAATTATGCGAACTTGTGCAGGATTGTGCAGATTTCAGGGATTTTCGGGTTTGCACAGGGGAAACGGCGAGCGGGGAGCTTTTCGAGGGGCTGGCTGCGGAACCTGTGGGTCTTGGTGCTTGCGAAACGGATTTGTCCGGTGTGCAAATCATAGCTGATTCAGTGTACTTGCGCGTTTGGGCGGCGCTGACGGTTTTCGTTCGGGTCGGGGCTTGGAATCATAGAGTTACCGGGAAATAGGGACGTTGAAATTCTGTCACCCGGTATCGAGGCGGACTTTTGGACGGCGTTGACGATTTCAATGGGCTTCGCGGTTCAGAATCATAGACTTGCGGGGAAAAACGGATGGCGAAATGGTGTCACCGGAAATTCGAGGCGGCCGCAACGAGTCGTTCGTTGCCGGCTGAACCCCGCAGCGCGACGAAGGCAGGGAATTGCTCGCCGTGACGCTGTCGAACGAAGCACCAATCCGGTGTTCGCGCGAGTGGCAATTCTCGCGGGATTCTCGCTCCGTTTTTTAGTAGTCTATAGATACTCTATTTTGCGGGTTCATAGGCTGTTAGCGCGGATAGGCGCTCGGCGTTCTCCCGCTGTCCAAGAAAGACTGACGGAGGTAGATATGACAAGCTTCGCGGCCGCGTCGAGCATCGATGATCAATTTGCGGCTATCTATAAAGAGCTAAGGCCGTTAGCCATGTCCCTTTTACGTCAGTCGCGTCAGAACACGTTGACGCCGACCGGAATCATAAACGAAGCGTATATAAAGCTGGTTTCGTCTGGCAAATCCGTGTCCGTCGAATCTACGCTGCATCTGAAACGTCTCATCGCCAGAGCCATGAAACAAGTGCTTGTGGATGCCTCGCGTCGCAGAGAGCGCCATCAAACGGGGCGAGGGAGCCGTCAAGGTCACGCTTAGACGACCAAATTGAGGCAAAGACCTGGACCATCGAAAAACTTCTCGAGTTTAACGAATTTCTGGACCAACTTCGGGCGCAGGACGCAAGGAAAGCGGATGTGGTTGAGTGCAAATTCTATCTCGGATTGGTCGACCAGGAGATCGCAATTGAGTTTGGCATTTCGATCTCGACCGTTGAACGCGACTGGCAGTTTGCGCGCGCCTGGCTCAACGCGCGCATGAAGGATTGAGGGCCGAGTGCTTATTTTTCCGTAATTTTCAGCGAGGAGTCCTTTGGACGCGGAACTTTGGCAAACGCTCGATCATCTTTTCCGGGAAGCCGTAAAGCTTCCGCCTGGGGAATATGAAGGTTTCATCGGAGCGCAGAGCCAAGGCGATCAAGGAGTTGGCGGAACAGCTTCGCAGCCTCCTAGACGGGCACAAAAAAGACTCATTTCTCGACACTGGAATTGGGTCGCTTTTCCTTCGGATCGAGAGTCAACTTGAAAGCGAGACGCTCCATAGCTTGGGACCTTACTCGATCATACGGAAACTAGGAGCGGGTGGAATGGGCGTTGTATATCTCGCCTCGCACGACCAATGGAAGGTCGACGTCGCCATCAAGGTGCCGCATGGTGTCTGGATTTCTCCCCACCACCGTGCGGTGTTCGAAGCCGAGCAGCAATCGCTCGCACGGCTCGTCCACACGAACATCGCCCGCATCTTTGACGGCAGGACACTTGAGGACGGAACGCCGTGGTTCGCCATGGAATACGTGGAAGGCGAGCGAATTACCGCGTATTGCGAGCGCGAATCATTGCCTCTCCACGATAGGCTCCAGGATTTTCCTGGGGGTCTGCGATGCAGTACGGTACGCTCACTCGAAAGGAGTGATTCATCGCGACCTGAAGCCGTCCAACATTCTGGTCACGCCCGAGGGGAGTGTCAAGCTGCTCGATTTTGGGATTGCGAAGCAGATGAGCGAGGGTGTCGACGGACCGGCCTCCACCAAGACCGGATTGAACCCCCTCACACGCGCCTACTCTGCACCAGAGCAATTTTCAAGAGGCGAAGTTTCTTCAGAGACGGATGTGTATGCGCTCGGCGTTATACTTCACGAACTACTGACAGGCGAACTACCCTCTACTGCGGAGGCGGTGAAAGACGAAATCAACTTTCAAAGTGGTGAGCCGAAAGAACCTTCCGTTGTCTCTTCGCGTCCTCCGGGCCTGGCAAAGCGCCATTGGGCTGATCTCGGAGCAGTAATCTTGAAGGCTATTCACAGAGATGTCGCAGCGCGTTACCGGACGGTGGACGCGCTGATGCAAGACATCCAGCGCTTCCTCAACGACGAACCGCTTGAGGTGCGTCCCCGGTCGGCGTCTTACTGGGCAGGAAAGTTCGTGAGACGCAACCGGACGTTCTTTAGCTTCGTGGCAGCGATGCTCGCGGTCGGTATCGGTCTTACGACTTTCTACACGATAAGACTAGCTAAGGCACGGGATACCGCGGTAAGACAGGCAAGCCGGGCTGACCACACAAAAGAATTGCTCTTGAGGATACTCGGGGGCTCCGAGGCTGAGGCGCCCTCGGCTAATCTCCGAGTCATAGACGTGCTTGACAACACGCTGAAGCGCGCTCACGAAATGAATAACGAGCCCGAGGTGCAGGCGGATCTGTATGAAACCATCGGAAACGTCTATCACGGTTTAGGCGATTTGGACAAAGCTGATTCTGCACTGCAATTAGCAATTGCCACGCGCCGCAGCCTACAGGGTAAAGACAAGATCGACTCCGGAGCGGCCGTTATATCGCTCGCGATGGTGCGAATCGACCAAGCGAGATTTGCCGAGGCCGAACAATTGGCCCGTGGGGAGATTGAACTCGCGAAACAGAGGCTGCCAGCAACTCATAAACTTCTGGGCGAATCCATGGCAGCTTTGGGTTCTGCGCTGCAGCGTGACGGGCGGGACGGACATCTCTCAGAAGCAATCGACATTCTACAGAAAGCGGTTCAACTTGAAAATGGTAGACCGGAAGAACGGTCGCAGTTTGTGGACGCTCTAGGCTTTCTTGGCAATGCTTACTTAATTTCCGGCCGACAAGCGGCTGCTGAGCCGCTTGAACGACGAGTGCTTGAAGAGGATCGCCGCCTTTACGGCGACCGCAGCCCCGCCGTTGCGGAAGACTTGGCCAATCTTAGCCAAGTTCAAATCAAGCGCGGCGCTTACACTGAGGCGGAGCAAAATGCGCGGGAAGCGCTGGCCATCGACCAAGGTTGGTATCGGCACGAGAATGTAGAAGTAGCGCTATTGGAAGAAGGATTGGCGGAGTCGCTGATTTACGTCGGCAAATTTGAGGAGGCGTCTCGCTTCGTAGCCTCCGGTATGCATGCGCTCCAAAGCGAAACCGGGAGAAATCATCCGTTTTTTGCATATGGTCTTAACATTTCAGGCACGCTGGCTCTTCGCCGCGGCGACTTAAAAGAAGCCCGATCCGACTTCAGCGAAATGCAGAAAGTGTATACCGCAGTCTTTGGCGGCAATGATAGACATTTTGCCTTGGGGCTGTTGCGAATGGGCGAACTCTACGTCGCTGAAAACGACTTGAGCAATGCCGAAGTGGCATTTCGGCAATCCGTAGAAAAGATGATAGCGGCCTACGGTCCCATAATCCGCAGACCGGGTCTGCACGAATCGAGTTAGGTGACGCTTTATTTAGAGAACATAAGTATGCTGAAGCGGAATCGTCTCTGCGAAGTGGTTATATGGATTTAACGAAGGAAGGCGATACTTCGATGGCGGCGGCTGTTGAAGCGCGTAAGGACCTCAACGCGGTGCAAACGACTTTGCGTTCGGCGAACAATTAGCGTTCGGAAATCACCCGTATTTTAATCTCACGTGCGCACATAAGCTTTCTATAAAGCTTCGGCGGGCAGGCTAAGTCGCCGTGTCGTGATCTGACGTTCGGGATGCCTGGTACGTAGCACCGACGGTCAGCATCGCAGGCGAGCTGGGGTGTGGAGTCTCTGGTGCGGAGAGGCGAAGTCTGGTATAAGAACCTTCACCAAGGGCTCGCCTGCAGACAACATCGGGCGGCGCTCCGTACCGAACCTGTCGCTAGGGAAGTGGATGGAATTCTGGCATTTCGATTCTTGCCTTTGCATGAGGGTGATCTTTCCGTTCCTGCGTAGAAGTGGTTAGGGAAAGAAGACGTTCCCGGATTACTTGACGCGAGGTAGAGAAGTCTATGAAGTACGGTCGATCTAGGCAGGTAAGCACCACTTGTTGTGGCACTCAGAGACGACGGGAGGATATTCCCGTCGAATTCGACGGTCCGGCTGAAAGAGGCTTTGATAAACCCAGGCAGCATGTAATCGCTATTACCTTTGCTGCAATGCTGGCCGGCAGTCCATTCGTGTTCGCACAGTCTACGCAGAGTCCCGAGTACACGGCGGCCAAACAGGCAGCAGCGTTGAACTGGGTCAATCCGCCACTTTCGGCGAGTGCTGGTAAGGACGTCGTTGGCGTTCTCACCCGTGATGCGAATGAGCTGAATGCGGCGAAGGCCTTATACAAAAGCAGCCCGCCAGCTGTACAAGGCGCAGTAGACGGTTTATTGCTCCAAGCAAGCGGCGTGGTAAAAACCTTTACGGCGAATATCATTACGGCGCACGGCTGTGAACTCAGTCCGCTTACGGCAGCCACGGATCCTCTCACCCGGGCGGCCAGTGAGATCACCGACGCTAGTATCTGTCTGGGTGGCCAGCCGGCTGAGACGCTTGGGCACAAGATCGCGAATAACGGAAATATCAGAGCCGTGGAGCGCCAGCTAACTTTTGGCTTCAAAGGACACGGAGACAAGCAGGCTGCCATAGCCAAAGCCACGGACCCAAAGTACGCCGGCGAGATCGATTTCGCCGTTCAACAGGTTGTAAATAACTTTTCAAAAAACGATATCGCTGCCGAGATCGCGCGAGAGCGGCAAGCTTCGATCCAGCCAGGCGAACCTTCTGTGCCTGGGACGGCGGCGCGATGAGGCAGGCACGGTTTCCACACACACCGCTGTGCTGATTCGCGGGAGGGTGCAACAAGCGTTTTAAGGATTGACGGCACATAAGGGCAAGTGATCGGGCGAATTAAGGAGGCAGCATGACGAAGAGAGGCAAGATTCTACGCGATACGAATGGAGGACCGGGATTGCTAACTGTTGAGGGCAAGCAACTCGTGTTCACGCTGGAGAACATGTGGACCTCAGACATTCCGCCGCGAGCAGGGATGACGGTGGAGGTTTTCTTCGGATCGGACGGCTTGCCAGTGACGGTGAGGGCGATTCCCGAAAGTCAGATAGCGCGGGAGCAAGCCGAGGAGACGCTGGCAGGTGTAAAGAAACGCGGCCAGGAACTTACGCGCGAAACGTTTCGACGCTTCGGCGTCGGAACGGTGGTGGGAGTCCTAGGGCTGCTCGCCGGGTGGTTCCTGCTGACGACGGTTTCTATCAAAGACGGACCGCCGGAACTTAACTTCACATTTTGGAATCTGTTGGGGTTCGTGAATAATGGACAGGCGTTGGCGGGCATGGGGTTCGGAGGGGCCGCAGGTACGCCATCGGGCGGCGTCTGGGATCTGCTGCTGTTGGCTGCGTTAGCTGGGCCGTTGATTTCGTTCTTCTGGCCGGATAGGCGGGCGCATCTCGCCGGATTACTACCGGCCGTCCTAATGGTACTAGCGTTTGCGGTCTTGCGTTCGCACGTGATCTCCAGTGTGGCGACGGCGAACATATATCTGGGAAATCGAGCTGGAAGCGAGATACTGCATGTCTTTTTGCAACACGTGACGTTCGGATTGGGGTTGTATGTCGCGGTGCTAAGCAGCCTATATTTTGCCGTTATCGGTGCCAAGCGCTTTTTGAGCGCTTCCGCAGTCACATTAGAAGGTTCTCTTAGGGACAAGGACAAAGTTCCTACTTACTAAAAAATGGAGAGCTCCTGTCCAATCGTTCGTTCTTGCCGTAAACGACGCCTGCTCTTAGAAGCGCTGGAATGCGGCCGATATTTAAATAACGGGAAGACGACTGCCCTGAAGTGCTCGCTCCTCCGAATCTCCCGTTGATCGGGTTCTTCGGAGTCGTGTTGTCACGAACCAGCTGGGTTCGCGACGGTGTCAATGCAGTTCGCGCGGTTATAGAATGACACCATGCACCGGCAGCACCGATCCTTGACCGTTCTCTGTTTGATCCCGTTTGTCACCGTCACCCTCGGCGGGGCTCCGCAGGACCAGCCCACCACCACGATTAAAACTTCCACGCAGGAGGTTGTGCTCGACGTCGTCGTGCGCGACAGCCACGGCAAGATCGTCAAGGGGCTGACGCAGAAGGATTTTCAGATCCTTGAGGACGGGACGCCGCAGCAGATCAAGAGTTTTAGTTTCACCCAGGGGCGCGATGCGCTCCAGACACAGCAGGCGGGCTCGGGGACGCGGACGCCGTCCGTGGCGAATCCGCTGCGCGCTGTGAATCTGGTCTGCATCGTGTACCAGAACCTGGATCCTTACACCAAGAAGGATGCGATCGCCGCCAGCAAGGAGTTTCTGAATAGCCACTTCTCGCCGGATACGTGGATCGCGGTCTTCAGTCTGACGGGCGAGTTGGTGGCGTTGCATCCGTTCACCACCAATCGCGCGGAGTTGCTGAAAGCTGCCGATCACGCGTTCAGCGGCACCATGATGGATTTCGTCAGTTCCGCGACTGAGGTGCTGAACGCCACGCCGAACGTGGACTACACGGCGAACACGGCCCAGCCGTCGGTGAACTCCACTGCGAGGGTCATCGGGACGGCCGGGAAGGTCACCGGCGGAGGACTGAATACTCTGGTGAATAACGATGCCACCGCATCGACTTCAATAGCGGCGAACCGGATGCGTGGCGATCTTGCGGGACAGCGTCGCCAGTTCGGCGGGTTGGAGGCACAACGCCAGACCGACCAGATCATTGACCTGATCGCAAAACTGGCAACGCTACCCGGCCGGAAATCGGTGCTGCTGGTCAGCCCCGGCCTGCCTTCCAATGGCGACGCGGACCTTTTCAAATCCGTCCTGAACAAAGCCAACAAGGCCGATATCACCTTCTATGGTCTGGATGTTAACGGCCTGACTGAAAATTCGAATGTCGGTGCCGCCAACAATGCGATGGGTCACGTGGCGTCGCTGAGTAAGTCGCAGACGAACGCGCCGAACGGGACGGGCGCGGGCGGAGTGGCGATGGAGCAGATGCGGCAGGACGATTACCTGGTTCAGGCGGTGCGCGGCAGCGATACGCAGTCAGGGTTGCGAGCGCTCTCGGAGGGGACCGGCGGTTTTCTGATCGGCAGCACGAACGATTACCGCAAGCCGTTCCAGAAGGTGGTGGAAGATGTCGAGACGCATTACGAGCTGATCTATCACCCGAGCGAGGAGAAGATGGACGGGCGGCTGCGAACGATCGCGGTGAAGATGGATCGGCCGGATCTGGTTGCTGAAAGCCGGAAAGCCTATTACGCGCTGCCGAGTTTGGGCGGGTCGCAGGATCTTCAGCCGTTCGAGATGGCCGGGCTAGGGGCGCTCAACTATAAGGAGCCGCCGCATGATTTCCCGTTCCGTTCCGTCGCTTACCATTTTCGCCCGAACGCGACGAGTTCGCAGGATGAGCTTTCGTTCGAAGTGCCCGTGTCCAGTCTGACCGCCGTGCCTGAGCCGGAGGCCAAGCGCCATCAATTGCGCGCGGCTATCTTCGCGCTGGTTAAGGATTCCGATGGACAGGTGGTGGAGAAATTCAGCCGCGATACACCGTACGAAATTCCGGATGAGAATCTGAGTTCGGCGGCCAAGAGCGACATTCTGTTCTCGCATCCGGTGTCGCTTGCGCCGGGTCACTACACGATGGACGTGGCGGCGATCGATCGAGAGTCGGGCAAGATGAGCACGTCGAAAACAGCGTTCGATGTTCCCGCGGTTAAGGGCGTCGGTATCAGCAGCATTGCGCTGGTGCAGCGCGTGGAAGCGGTCAAAGGGAAAGTGGACGCGAATGAACCGTTCGAGTTTCAACCTCCGTCGGGAGACGGGCGGCGAATCACGCCGGAGCTCGGCGACAATCTGAAGTCAGATGCGCGTCCGTACGTCTACTTCGTGGTGTATCCGGATCCGGCGATCACGGATAAGCCAAAGATCCAGGTGGAGTTCCGCGTGGGAGACAAGACGCTGGCGAAGCAGACGGCGGATCTGCCGGCGCCTGATGCAACCGGCGCGGTTCCCATGCTGATCAAGACGGCGACCGAGGCGGGAAACTGCGAGCTGCGCATCACGGCCGTGCAGGGTCAGTCGCAATCGCAAGAGAAGCTGACCTATACGATTGCGGCGAAATAGATGCTGAGATTCGGTCTGGCGCTGGGAGCGTCAGCAGCCGTTCTGTTTGCGGCGGTCGCGGTGGTCGCGCCGATTACGTTTGACGAGATTGCGGATCGGGCGGGAGTTCATTTCATCGCGGACAGCAGTCCAACGCCACAGAAGCATCAGCCGGAAGTGATGGTAGGCGGTGTCGCCATTTTCGATTACAACGGCGACGGTTACCCGGACCTCTATTTCGTGAACGGCGCGGACATGCCGTCGCTTGAGAAGAACGCGGCGAAATACAAGAACCGGCTCTTTCGGAATAACCATGACATGACGTTCACCGACGTGACCGATGCGGCGGGCATGGGTGGCGCGGGTTATGGAATGGGCGTAGCTGTCGGCGATTACGACAACGATGGCTGGCCCGATCTGTATGTGACCAACGTCAACGGCAATCAGCTATTCCACAACAACGGCAACGGAACATTCACGGATGTGACGGCGAAAGCTGGGGTCGGCGGCGGGGTGTTTGCCGGACGGAAGATGTGGTCGGTAGGCGCGGCGTGGGTCGACTACAATCGCGATGGTCTGCTGGATCTGTTTGTGTCGAATTATTGCCAGTGGGATCCGGCGACCGAGCAGGTGTGCGAAATCAACGGGAATCGCGTGGCGTGCAATCCCGCGATTTTACAAGCCACTGCCGAATCAGCTCTATCGCAACAACGGCGATGGAACGTTCACCGATGTCTCGGAGGAGACCGGCATCGCCGGCGCATCTGGGCCGTGGGATGGGCGTGGGCGTCGCGGACTATGACGGCGACGGATGGCCGGATATCTTCGTGGCGAATGACGATCTGCCGAATCAGCTCTTCCACAATTTGGCCGGCAAGAAGTTTGAAGAAGTGGCGGATGAGGCGGGCGTGGCGCTGCCGGAAGGCGGCAATGTGGTGTCGGGGATGGGCGTCGATTTCCGCGATCTGTTTAATCACGGCATGCCGGATATCTGGGTGACGGCGATTCAGAAGCAGACCTTCCCGCTGTTTAAGAACTAGGGGCACGGGCAGTTCATTGAGGCAACTTCGATGGCGGCGCTGGGGCTTTCGACGGCGGAGATGTCGGGGTGGTCGAATGCGATCGTCGATTTGGATAACGATGGATGGAAGGACTTGTTCGTCGCGCGATCGAACGTGATCGATAACGTCGCGATGTTCGCGCCGCGGCAGTATGAGGAGCCGAACTCGGTGTTCCGGAATCTGGGAACGGGCAAGTTTCAGAACGTCACCGCATCTACGGGTGCGGCGTTCCAGACGCCTGCGGGCTACCGTGGCGCGGCATTCGGGGATCTGGACAACGATGGCCGTGTGGATTTGGTCGTATCGGTTTTGAACGGGAAGGCGAAGATCTTTCACAACACGACGGCGGGAACAATCACTGGCTGCTGTTAAAGCTGACGGGGACGAAGAGCAATCGGATGGGACTGGGCGCGACGATCCGGGTGACGCGTGCAGATGGGCTGGTCGAGTACAACCATGCGACGACGAGCACCGGGTATGCGAGTTCCAGCGATCCCAGGGTGCATTTCGGGATGGGCGCGGCGAAGACGGCGACGGAGATCGCGATTCAGTGGCCTAGCGGGATTAGCCAGGTGCTGAGGAACGTGGCCGCGGATCAGGTGTTGGAAGTGAAAGAGCCGGCGCGCTAGCGTTCCGGTCAGTGCCCGGGCGTGAGGCTGAGCGGGTCTTCCTGCTTTTTCAGGCGGACGAATTCGGCCTTCTCGCGCTGGGCGTCTTCTTTGCGGCCTTCGCGTCGGTAGGCCTGTTCGAGATAGAAGTGCGTCTGTGCGTTAGCGGGCTGCAGCTGGATGGATTCCTCGAAGTGCGGAATGGCTTTGGCCGTCTGACCATGCTCAGAAGCGCGCGTCCGATTTCGGCTTCGCAGAGCCAGCGATATCCGCAGGCGCTAGTTTCGAAGCCTCTTCGACGGATTTGAGGGCGAGCTCCGGCGAACCCTGCGCAGTCTCCATGTGAGCGGCGATCAGTAGCGACGGCCAGTGGCGCGGGTTCGCTGCGATCTCTTTCTGAAATTCGGCGAGCGCCGCGGATTGATCGGACTCCATCAGATACAAGCCGTACGCGTAGTGAACGCCGGGCTCGTTCGGATAGGCAGCCATCAATTTGGAACCCTTCCGCGCTTTATCGGGATGCTCGGTGGAGGCGTCCCAGATGGCTTGGCCTGCAAGGTCGACCGCTTTACGGCGTTCGGGCGAAAGCTTCTCGGGAATGTCTGCCGAAGCGAAGAGGCAGAGGCCCTCGACCGGAGACCGCGGGATTGTCGACGTGTATCTTGCCGAGCGGCTGGAGCTGGGCCATCGCGCGATCGTACAGCGAAGCCCTCGCGAGCAGCAGCGCGGCTTCCACGCGCACAGCGGTTTCGAAAGGCAGTTCTTGCCGAAACCCAGACGCTCTCCCTTGTCGATGTCGTTCAGCGCGTGCTCGGCGTCGCCAAGCTCGCCTTCACACATGCCGAGGAACGCCCAGGCGTGGCCGTTATTTTCGGCGAGTGGGATGCCTTTGCGGAAAGCGTCGCGGGCTTCAGCGAACTTGCCGGTATGGTAGAGCGCGCCGCCCAGGTAAAACCAACCCTCGGGCCAGGACGGGCGGATAGCTAGCGCTTGTCGGTAGAGGATGGCGGCCTGCGCAGGTTGGGTGTCGAGGAGGGATTCGGCACGATGCGCGAGATCGTCGAAATCGGGCGCGGATGCGGTCTGGAACGCCAGGGTGAAGAGGAGGAGGAAAACGGCGGGAATAGTCCGATTATATCGATGGTTCGTTATGCTGGAAGCCATGCATGTCGCTATGGTGGGTGCTTCTGTTCGGTGCCGCCGCCCTATGGGCTCAGTCGGAAACCGCCGAACAGTTGTTCCATGAGGCCGTCGCTGCGCAACAGCATGGCGACAACAAACTGGCTATCGAAAAGTATCAGGCGCTGGTGAAGTTGCATCCGGAAGCGCCGGAGGTTCGGGCGAATCTGGGCGCGGCACTCGCTCATGAAGGACGCTACGACGAGGCCGTTCGGCAATACCGCGCGGCGCTGGAGAAGGTCCCGACGAACGCGCAGTTGCGGATGAACTTGGCTCTCGCCTATTACAAGAAAGGCGACATGCCGGAAGCTACCGCGGAACTTACCGTTCTCCACGGAAATCTGACCTGCCGATGTGCGCGTGGCGACCCTGCTGGGCGATTGCTACCTGCGCGCGCAACGCTTTGCCGATACGGTGACATTGTTGCAACCGATCGCTGCTGATCATCCTGACGACCTCGGCGTCGCGTTTGAGTTGGGTACTGCGCTCCTCCGGACCGGCAAGTTCCATGAGGGTCTGGAGCTGGTCCAGAAGGTCGCCGAGAAGGGGCAGAGCGCTGAGGCATATCAGCTGGCGGCTGACACCTACCTCAAGATGAACGAGTTTGAGCGCGGGATTACCCTGGCAAACGCGGCCGTCAAGTTGAACCCGAAGCTGCCGGGTGTACTGACCCTCAGCGGCCGGTTGAAGCAGTATATGGGCGACTACCCCGGCGCGAAAGCCGATCTGCGGCAGGCGATCGTGGAGGACCCGAACGACTTCGAGGCGCACGTCGTCTTGGCCGCGATCCTCAACGGCGAGCGCGATCTGGACGGTGCGCAGGAGCAGGTCAACAGCGCGCTGGCGCTTCGTCCGGATGCGACGCTGGCGCGTTACGAACTGGCGCGGATCGAGAAGACGAGGGGCGACGTTAAGGCGGCCGTGGCTGATTTTGAGAAGGTAGTGGCGGCGGACCCAAACTGGCTACGGCCGCACGTCGAGCTAGCTACGCTCTACTACAAGGTCAACCGGCCGCAGGATGGCGAGAAAGAACGCGCGACGGTGGAGAGGTTGCAGAAGGAAGGCGTGCAGCAACCGCCGGAAGCGCCTAGCGAACAGTCTCCTTCACGCTGACAATTCGATCGGCCGCAACGTTGCGCAGGGTTTGCGTGCCACCGGCCGGCCAGTGGACTTCAATTGAATCGGCCTTCGTGTCCGGGACCTAGTCCGAAGTGGACGGGCCCGGCGCTGGAGGATGCGTAGCAGACGCTGGTCGTCATGTGGTTGTACTGCGTGCCGGATTTCGATGTTAGCTTGACCGTGGCGCCGATGCCGTCGCGATTACTCTTGACTCCCTGCAGCGCGATGTCGAGCCAGTGACCGGAAGACGGGCTGCGATTCATCCAGATCTGCGCGGGTTGAGACAGCGCCGTGGCGACGATGTCGATGCGGCCATCGCCATCCAGATCGCCGAACGCGCAGCCGCGATTTCGTCCCGGCGGCGTAGCATTAAATCCGGCTTCCTCGGTGTATGCCAGCCACTTACCGGTTGCGCCTGGATTCCGAAACACGGAGTTGAGTTGGTCAATGACCGTTCCCGGGAAAGGGAGTGAAAGCACGTCACCGCGGGTGACGAAGATATCTTTCCAGCCGTCATTGTCAAAGTCATAGAACGCGTTGCCGAAGCCGGCCATGGGCAAGGTGATCGCTCGAATTCCGGTTGGAGTAGTTACGTCGCGGAACTCGCGGCCCTGCACATTCATAAGTATCGGAAAGCTTTGCTTGGTGAGGGTGACGTAGGTAAGGTCCGGGTAGCCATCGTTGTTATAGTCCCGGAAATCTAGACCCATGCCGGCGACGAAGTTACCGTCTTCCGGAAGCGCGACGCCCATGGGGAAAGCTACTTCCTCGAACTTACTGCCGGTGTTGTGATAGAGGTAGTTGTAGTAGACGTCATTGGTAACGAAGATATCGGGACGACCGTCGAGGTCATAATCGGCAATTCCCACGCCCATTGCTCGCCCTAGCTTGGAATGGATGCCCCATTGCTCGGAAACATCTTCGAAAGTCCCGTTACCTTTGTTTAAGAAGAGACGGCTCGGCGTGCGCTCATACTTCTCCGGCGTGCAGTATTCATCCTGATTGCCGTGGAAGCAGCGCACATCGTGTTCATAACTCCAGCGCGTGTAGTTACCGACAAATAAGTCAAGCAAGCCGTCGTTGTTTACATCGACCCACGCGGCGGTAACTGCCCAGAGTGGACCGACGTCCGGGTCCGGTAGGTTGAATCCGCCGGCTTTGTCTGTAACGTCCGTAAAGGTTCCGTTGCAGTTGTTGTGGTAGAGCGTGCTGTGGTGGACTCCGGCGACGAATAAGTCGGGACAGCCGTCATTGTCGTAATCACCTACGGCCGCCCCCATGTCGAAGCCGGTTCCGGCGAGACCGGCCTCGGTGGTGACATCGGTGAACTTACCGTTACCGTCGTTGCGGAAGAGCCGGTTAGAGTATTTCGGATCGTCCTTTTTCAGCGTTGCGATGTTAGCGCCGTTAGTAAAGAAGATATCGGGACGACCGTCGCGATTGTAATCAAAGATGGCAACGCCTCCGGCCATTGTGGCGGGCGTGTGGCGCGGCGCTGTTTCATCGTTTTCGAGAGTAAACGGAAGGCGGGAAAGGGAGAAATGGAAAGGGGACGATGTGGTTTGGGAGACGCCGGCGGCGGCCAGCACGGCTACTAAGACCGCTGCCGAGAGTACAGCGGCGGTCCGGATAACTGAGTACATTAGATTCCAGAATAGCGTGGGCGTGAAAAAGGGGCCGGCTTGCGCCGACCCCTTGGTGAGTTGCGATTAAATCGCCTGCCTAGAACTGATACTTGGCGGCGAATTCAATGACGCGGCGACCGGTATCATACTGCGGTTTACCGTTAGTGATCGAGTCCGTGTTGGTATTGCGACAAGGTACCGCTGCTTGGGTTCGCGAAGTTCAACTGAATATCGCTGTTGTTACCGAGCGCGTTGAAGGTGGCAAGCGGATGGTTGATGAAGTTGAACGCTTCGAACCGGAGTTGAAGCACCTGGCGCTCGGTCACGTGGAAGTTCTTGTAGAGCGAGAGATCGCTATTGAAGAACGATGGACCCTTGATGTACGGCCAAATGATAGTTCCCTACCTGACCGGTGCCGGTGGTGCGAAGCAGCTCGGGTTGAAGTACTGACCCGATGACAGGCCTTTGCGCGGATCGCAAGTAAGCACCGGGAGCAGAGTAAAGGCATTCGTTCCCAGGTAGTTTGTGGCGCTGATACCGGTCGGTTGTCCGTTAGTCGGGTTGGTGATCGTGCCGTATTCGACGTTCAGCTCTCCACCGGTGTTGGGCTGAATCGGAGCGCCACTCTGCCATTGGGTGATTCCGGAGAGTTCCCAGCCGTTGATCGTGCCGGAAAGGATTTTGTTCCCATGGAATGGTTTGGGCAGGTTCCAGACATAGGCAGCGTTGAAGATATGCGTGTGGTCGTACGCGAGGACGCCGTAGTTGGGGGCCGCATTGTACGGATAGACCAAGCTGCCGTTGCCGCCGCCGTTACTGGTCTGACCGTCGCGGATGCCGAGAACCTTACTAAACGTGTAGTTAATTGTGAAGGTCATTGGGCCGGACTGCTTCTGCCACGACGCGATGGCAGCATTGTAGTTTTGCGAACTGCCGTGGCCGATCAGGGTCATACCCGTGTACTGATGTAGCGGGTAGTAATCGTTGGCATTGAAGCCCGAAGAAGCGAACGGACTAATGACTGTGCCCGTGATCGGATCGGTTCCGAAGAACGCGCCCAGCGGGATGTTATTGAGGTTGCTTAGATTGCTATCGGTCAACAGGTCGTGGCTCTGGTTCCCGGCGTACTGCACTTCCAGGACGGAATGCCAGGCGGTACGTTGCGAGATGGTGAAGTTATAGCTCTCGGTATACGGTGTCTTGTGGTCACCCATGGTGAGAACGCCGCTGACTGACGAACCCAGACCAGCCGCTCCCAATGAGGGGGAGAACTGGTTGAATGAGTTGTAACCGATACAGCAGCTCCAGGTGGTGCCTTCAACTACGTTTCCGACCGGCGCGGTGTAATCCGCTCCGCTCACGTTGTTGTAAGAGAGTTGATACCGGTATAAGCCGTAACCACCGCGGACAACCGTTTTGCCGGTGCCGAAGACATCATAGGCAAAACCACCGCGAGGTTCGATGAAGAACGGCCTAGACGGGAAGCCGGACACCGGAATGTCCTTATTGATCGCGTTCCACGTTAGACCTGTATAGGCGCACGTGGTGCAGGTGTTGTTGTAGAGAGCTGGGTCCCAAACCGCAAGACCAGGACCGCTAGTCGGATACCATTCGCCCATGTGATCGAAGCGTACGCCGAGGGTCAGGTTTAGGCGTCGGGTTACCTTCCAGTTATCGTTCGCATAGAACGAGTACTGGTGATATTTGAAGTCGGAAACAACCGCTTCGCTCTCCTGCGTGAACTGGGCGATCCGAGCCATGGCAAAGTCGGCCGCAGTGTTGCCCGTGCTGTTGTCGCCATAGGTCTCGTAGTCCACGATTCCCTGGGTCGGATTCGAGAAGTTACTGTCGGTCTGGTTGTTGCGGGCGAAATCCCAGTAGAAGCCGAACTTCAAAGTGTGGGTGCCGACTACCTTCGTCAAGTTGTCGGAAATCGAGGGTGCCTGCGAGAGCTTGCCGAAGTCGCCGCCGGCGAAGCTTTGTCCGAACGTCGGAGCAAAGTAACCGGGAAGATCGCCACCCCAGCTCAACTGGTTCGGGAATCTGTGGGGTTTCGGCATTTTTGAATAAGGGCAGTCATGCTGAAGCCAACGGTGGACGGATTGACTGCCGACGGATTCGAGCAGGGAGATCGGGTTGATGAACGTCGCATCGGCGAAGACGAATTCGTTGGTCAGCGACGGCGTGAAGATGTGGGTCCAGTTTGCGCTGTAAACGTTCGAGACCTGATTGGCGGGCATCGAAGACGGATACGGAATATCGGTCGAGGTTCCCCACCAGATGCTGATCGGGTTCAGATCGGTTTCATCCTGCCGGTTCCAGGAGAAGAACACCTTGTCTTTCTCGCTGATGTTATAGTCGCCGCGAAGTCGGAGTTCCCAACGGTTGACAGGAGTGTTGATCAGGTACTGATAGTTCGCGCCGCTCGGGTTATCGAGCGGATTGATGTTGGGTTGCGGAAACGTTTTGTAGTAGGCCGCCGAGTTCGGATCGAGGAGGCTCGCCGGGATGATGCCGCCGGGAAGCGTCAAGCCATTGGTGCAACCCGTTGAGCGCAAGGGGTTTTGCCCATGGCGGAGTAGGGACCGTCGAGGAAGTTGCTACCTAAACTCTGCAAGGTACGACGGGCTGAAGTTACCGCCCATCATCTCCGACGTCGGGATGAAGCGCTGAATGAGCGATCCGGCGGGCTGCTGCTTCATGTATTCGTAAGCCGCATAGAAGAACAGCTTGTCGTGGTTCTTATTAAACGGAACTTTCGGGATAATCACCGGACCACCAATGTCGCCGCCCGGATAGTAGTAGGAGTCGTTGGGCTTGGCGGTGCCGGTGGCGTTAAACAATGAGTTATTCGAGTTGAAGACGCCGTTTCGCGCATAGAGATAGGCATCGCCGTGGAACTGCGAAGTACCGCTCTTTCCGATGGCCTGGAAAGTGATCGGGCCCTTCGCATACTCAGCGCCATAAGCGCTGGTGTTGATGGTGAATTCCTGAATCTGGTTCTGGTTGATGTTCGAGGTCTGCGTTCCCTGGTTGCCGGGATCAAGCAGGTTCGCGCCATCCGCCGTCATTGTCATACCGCCGTTGGGCTGGGTGCCCTGCGCGGAGAACTGACCGATCGGACCGGAGTTGCTCTGTGTCGTCAAGCTGCTGAACTCGGATTGACCAAGACCGTTGTTCATACCCATACCGGGCATGATCTTGATCAACTCGGCAGCGTCGCGGCCCTGAATGGCGAGTTCGGTAATCATGTGCTCGTTCAGAGGTCTGGCTGGTCGCCGGGGTGTCGGTGGGGACAATCACGTCGGCGCCTGAAATGACTTCAACTGTCTGCTTGCTGGTGCCGATTTGCAGCGTGACATTCGGCAGGGTCAAGTTGGCGCCTTGCGTCATGGTGACGCCTTTTTCTTCCCAAGCCTGAAAGCCAGGCGCTGATACGTTCACCGTAGTATTCAGCGGGAAGAACAGCGGCGAAGCTGAAGAATCCCTGACCGTTCGAGGTAGTGCGGCGTTCTTCATCGTTGCCTTGGTTTGTGATGACGACAGCGGCGTGGGGAACTACAGCGCCCGTGCTATCGGTAACGGTGCCGCTGATGGAACCGCTGGAAACCTGGGCTGACGCCGAGGTGTGGAACACGAAAACCGCTAAGACCAATGCGGCTAAAAACTGAAGTACACGTTGGGGTCCGCGCGGACGCGGATCTGTTAGTCGAGACATGGACCTCTCAATCCTTCCGTACTGAAGCGTTGGGTGGTGCTAGTTGCAAAGTATTATCACTTCTGGCGGTTATTTGTCAAATACCGAAAATTGATCGGGTTGGAAGTGATTGAAAAACAAAGAGTTCGAGTTTGAAAAAAGTACTTGGGGGAAGCGGTGTAACAATTTCGTTTTGGCTCAGAAACAGGCCGTTCACACGACGTGCCAGCCCCTTGAATACATTTGTTAATGCGCCCCCCGGTCGTATGGGAGCGATGATGGTGGCGCGGTTCGCGACCTTTGCATTTCAGGCGTGGGGAAGTCGGGGTTGGTGCAAGGCGGCGACCCGCGTTCAGAGGTCACGGACGACGCGGAAGCCGATGTTACCAGCCGAAGTATCGGGAGAGTTGCCCGTTCGCGCGGAGTTGCGGTATCGCCAACAATAGGACTCATGGCAAAGATAGGATCCGCCTTTAAGAACGCGTGTGGCGCCGGTTGGGGGACCCAGCGGATTCAGCGGCGAGGCGAGGGCATGCCAGTCCGTATTGAAGTAATCGGCGCACCATTCCCACACGTTGCCGATGACCGTGGATAAGCCGAATCGGTTGGGCTCGAAGCTATCGACAGGAGAGGTCCCGGCGAAACCGTCCTCAGCCAGGTTCTTGTCCGGAAACTTACCTTGCCAGATGTTACACATATGACGGCCGCCGGGCAACAGCTCGTCGCCCCACGGATAGGTTGTCTGCTCAAGGCCGCCGCGGGCCGCGTACTCCCACTCGGCCTCGGTGGGCAGCCGGGTTCCGGACCAATCGCAGTACGTTTGCGCGTCACGGAAGGATATGTGAGCAACGGGGTGGGTGTCGAGACCGGCTAGAGACGAATCGGGGCCAAAGGGATGAGACCACGACGCGCCGTCGACGCGAAACCACCAGGGGGCTCCCAAGACGGCAACATGGTTCATCTGGTGTTGGATCTGGTCTTTAAAGACAAAGCTCCAGCCGAAACGTTCCGCGTCGGTCCGATACCTTGTGGCGGCAACAAACTCCGCGAACTGTTGGTTCGTGACCGGGTATAGAGAAGCGAAGAACGGGTCAAGGTAGACCCGCCGCACAGGACCTTCTCCGTCGAGCGGGAGAGTATCGGGAGATTCCGAGCCCATTAAGAACCAGCCGCCGTCCAGCCGGGCCATACCTTGAGTGGAACCTTGGGTGACTTTGCGCCTCGCCGCGCTTTGGGCGGCAGAAATCCCGATGAGAGTCAGCCGTTCGCGGCTAGGTACGCAGCAGGGTTGAGGAGGGCACGGACGACATCAGCGGCCCAGGTTAGAACCTTCTTCGTGCTCCACCGGCACGCGCCGGATATCTGCTTTTAGCCGGAGCGCTTCGACAGATACCATAAGTGCCTGATGTTCAGCCATTGCAGTTAGTACGCGTTCGATGTCGCCGCGAACCGAATCGAAATCCGCAGAACCGTCAACTTGTCTGGCGCGCAGTACGGCGATATGGAATCCGAAGGGAGTTACGAATATACCGCTGCGCTGCCCGACGTCGAGAGTACGCAGCACATCCTCAAACTCCTGCACCATTCTTCCGCTCGGGAAGCTACCTAAGTCGCCGCCGTTCCCTTTGCAGTCCGACCAACGCTCGGCCACAGCTTCGAAAGCATCGCCGCTCTCGAGTTCGCTAAGTGCGGCTTCGATTGCGGTTCGAGCTTGCGCTTCCGTTTGGAATTCATTTACGTGCTTGACGATGTGCGCGGCAGTGAAGATTTCCGGGGACCGGAAGTTATGACCGTGCTCGGCATGAAAGGCCCGAAGATCGGCTTCAGTAGGTTTGTGCGCGCCGGCCACTAGATCGGCGAGAGTACGGTTGACCCGCAGTTCCATCTCGATACCTGCGCGCAGCCGGCTATCGTCGAACCCGGCTCGGCACCCACCAACAATCTTCTGCCGCTCCACTTCTTTCGAGATGAGATCCGGATCAATCGGCCGCGGGTCGGCTCTGGCAGTTTGTTCGACAAGCGTGCGGCAGATCAGGGAATGCTCGGCAGCGGCTTGGACTTGGGCAGATCGCTGGGCTTCGTCAGGGATGGCGCGAAGGTTGGGATCAAGCTGGAGGCGATCGGCCTCTAGCTGGAGAGCGCTTTCATCTATGCACTGTCCGTTGACGATTATGCGATGCAGTCTATAACATCATAAGCGCCCGTGCTTGCATCTGACAGGAGCATCAGTGGGCGCCCTAGCAGTTCGCTGAACCTACATAGGCGAGATAAGCGCTTAGTGCTGCCTGTGCCGCGCCGCTGAACTGGGGCAATTGCAGGTAGAGTTCTCCGGGAGCTGCCGCGTTGAATGCTGCCAGATAGCTGGAAGGAAGAGTATCCAACTGATTCGAGTTCATTCAAGGCGCTGTTGCCCAACTCACCGAAATTACCCAGAGTGTAGTTGTAGAACTCATATTGTTGAGCCTTGGAGGGGTCCGGAGTGGTTAAGCCGCACGGCCAGAAGCTATACATGCCGAGCTTGGCGCCGCCATAAAAGGTAACGCCGCCGACGGTCGCTTGGTAGCTGGTGTCCACGGTGCGATAAGCGATGGCGTGAGTCTGCACCGGCGTACCATTGACAACGGCCGATGAAAATTCGTCCGAGGTGTGAAGAATGTAGGGCTGGTATCCCTGCCCATTATTATTCAGAAATGAAGAGAGCCGCCTTTGTACTGGCGTCGTGCTTAGAATTGCATCCAGTATGGCTTCCCGCCCACTCAGATATGAGTACGGGTCTGAAGAGTTATTGCGCCATCCGGAGTTTCCAAGAGCAAGAGTGTAGAGGAATGCGAATATGTCGACGCTGGAACAGACAAACGGCCGGATTCGCTTAGTGGAGCCGGGGGAGTAAGGTGGGCGCATCTTCGGGAAACTTATGAAGAGCGGAACGTTAATGCTTTCATCGTAAAGCGCGGCGCCCTTGGTATGCAGACTATGCGAACCGCCGTAATCGCCGTGATCAGACGTGAACATGACGATCGTATTAGCGGCAAATTGGGAGGCGGCTAATGCATTCAGCACGCGCCCTATCTGGTAATCCACACACGATTGCATCCAGAAATAGTAGTTCAAGAAGATAAGCCAGCCGTTGTTCGTTAGGACTTGGCCCTCAATAGCGGCCACATAGCCCTGAAAGTAAGTTTGCAGTGTTGGTTTACCACTGTTTCCCGAACTTTTGTAACCATAGGGCTGATTCAGAGGACTGTCCGCGACATTCCATTGGACCGGCAGACTTCCGTTCAAAGGATATAGCGATGAGTTCAAGGGCGGCACGAAGTTGTCCGGTTGACTCGCATTGAAAGGAAAACCGGCTAAGGGCGGCGGCTGGTATCCGTATGCCTGTCCAAAGGTGGGAGCTGCGAAGTTTCCGGCGCCGGCGGCGGTACCGGCTAAGCCGAAGGAAACCGGGAAACTGGTGATGTCGTGAGGATTTACAAAGCTTACGGCGGTATACCAGGGCTTTGAAGGCGGAGCATTGGGCAACCACTGGTTTATAAACCAGTTCGCAATGGCGCCGTCGCTAACCTCGTTAAAAAGCGGCGTCTGGATAGACGGAACGGTCACCGGAGGAGTGTGCGTGCCGCTCCCGCCCTGCAGGTTATTGTAGCCGTCGTTTCCTTCATTTTGAATACCCGAGGGGGACGCCAAGGATCTTGTCGGCAAGTTGGGAGCATTGACAGAAAATCCGTAGTCACTCGGCCCGTTGACGCCCATCCCGGAACTACCTGGAACGGCATCCGATAGATGCCACTTTCCGATCCAGCATGTCTCATAACCCGCCTGCTGAGCCAGCGCCGCTCCGAAGGTTGGAAACCCGGTCTGCAATACAGGTTCGTTGTTACTCAGCTGCGTCTCAAACATGAAGGTCTGCTGGGAGTACAAACCCGTCAGGAGGGTGGCGCGACTGGGAGTACAATCCGTTGCGGCAACAAAGTAGTTGGGAAAGTTGAACGAATGCTCCCGAAGGGAGGCTATGTTGGGTAGCATCTGGTCGATCGCAGCCTGCCCCCCGACCGGCAGCCAGCGGGGTGATCTTAACTGGTCAACCATGATCATTAAGAAATTGGGTTGGCTATAACCTGGAGTGACTCCGGCGGCGCTGCCGGCAACGGGGGAGTAGACAGGTGGTGGGTAGACTCCTACGTTGAGAGCGTCTCCCGCGGCAGGAGCGATATTGCCGAATGAATCCTGATAAAGCGGAAAGGGGTTCTGCGCGCCGGCGGTCTCTGCTGTTGCGACAACTCCGGCGGCAGCTCCGATCACGCCCAGGAATTCGCGCCTGCTTAAGCCCGGAGAACCATTAGTGCTCGTTTCGTTGTTTAGTTTCTTGTTATCCATGATTAACGCTACTGGGAATCGAGCTGAGTTAAGTCGTCCTTAGTGAACCGTTTGCTGAAGCGATGCGGAACTCGCTAGGAAGTTAGTGCTCGCGCTGAAGTTTGCTGTTACTGTATCGGTGCCGGACGGTAGAGCGGTCGTCGAAATCGAGGCTTTACCGCCGGACAAAGCCGCAGAGCCAAGCGTAGTTGAGCCGTACATAAAGGTAACGGTTCCTGTCGGAGTGATACCGCTCGCGGTGACTGTTGCCGTGAACGTGACCGCAGTACCCTTGGTTGAGGGATTCTTCGATGACGCGATGCTGGTTGTGGTTGTAGCCGCTTTCACTACCTGACTGAGGGACGTAGATACGCCAGCACCGTTGAATGAGTCGCCTCCGTATGAAACGGTAATCGCATTTGTTCCAGGCGGGAGACTCTGGGTTGAAAAGGACGCCGCTCCGGACGATAGTGTTCCCGATGCAATGTTGGTGTTTCCATTCTTGAAAAGAACAGCGCCTGTTGGCGTCGGGCCGGCCGAAGTCACTTTTACCGTAAAGGTTACGGATTGGGGGTAAGTTGACGGGTTAAGACTCGAAGTCAACGTCACTGTTGTCGTGTTGAGCTTGACGACTTGCTGGATAGAGGAGGATGCACTCGACTGATTCGTGCTATCGCCAGCGTAAACGGCCGTAATGGAGTCGGTTCCGACGGGTAAAGAAGTCGTCGTAAGGCTTGCTTTGCTACCCGTCGTTGTTCCGGTTCCGATTGAAGCAGAGCCGTTGTAAAACGTAACAAGCTCACCGTTCGGGATAGTCTTCGTTGACGACGGGGTGACCACCGCGGTAAATGTTACTGGGTTGGCGATGATCGATGTTGATGCGGAAGACGTGACGGTTGTCTTTGTCGGGTAGAGTGTTACTACCTGACTTAGGGACGACGAGCCGCTCCCGAAGTTGGAGTTACCCGCATAAGTGGCGGTTACAGTATAGGTTCCGGCAGTTGAAAAGGTATAGCTCGTGACTGCCTTCCCCGCCGAGAGTGGGACGGGTGAACCGATCTTAGTTCCATTTTCCGAAAAAGTAACGGTGCCGGTCGGAGTTCCACCGAAGGGCCCGGCTAGAGTGGCCGTGAACACAACCTGAATACCTACGTAACTGGGGTTGTAGCTGGAGATCAGCACGATCGTGGGCGTGGCAACATTGACCTGCTGGGTTAACGATCCGGTACTCGACTTGAAAAGCGAACTGCCGGCAAATGAAGCGGAAAAGGTCTGAGATCCCGTTGTCAGGGCGCCGGTGGTGAACGATGCCACGCCACCGGAGAGAGTGCCGGTTCCCAGCGTCGTAGTCCCTTTCGTGAAGGTAACGGTTCCGCTAGGAGAGCCCGCTCCTACCGGGGTACCGACTGTGGCTAGAAGGGTAATGGATTGGTTGTAACTCGACGGGTTCTGACTCGATGTCACCGTCATTGTGGTCGGGGCCGCTCCCACGGTTTCGGGTGTTGTCCCTGTACTCGTCTGGAAGTTGCCGTCTCCGCTGTAAACCGCCGCGACCGATTGAGTTCCAGGGCTTAGAACTGATGTTGTCAGTGTTGCCGAACCAGAGGTCAGAGGAACGACTCCCAAGGTCACTGCTCCGCTAGTGAAAGTGACTGTTCCGGTTGGAACGCCAGGCGCGGAAACCGCCGATACGGTGGCGGTAAACGTCACAGATTGCCCAAAGGACGGCTGACTCAAGCTCGACACAAGCTTGGTCGTGCTCTGGGCCTGGTTCACGACTTGCGATAGTGTCGTACTGCCAGCAAGGTAATTCACGTCGCCGCTGTAGGCTACCGCTATCGACTGTGCGCCTGCGAGAAGTCCGGTTGCGGTAATGGAGGCCGAGCCGGCGCTTAAAGCAGCCGTTCCCAAGGTTGTTGCGCCGTCCGTAAATGTAACTGTCCCGGTTGGGGACGCAGATCCTTGTGGCGCAGTCATACTTGCGGTAAGCGTGACGGCCTGGCCGTAAACTGACGGATTCAAGCTGGAACTAGGAGTAATAGTCGCGCTCGCTTGACTTACAGTCTGCAGAAACGTTCCAGCACTTGGCTTGAAATTCAAATCGCCACTGTACGCGGCTGAGATGGACTGTGTCCCAGGACTGAAGCTGGATGCGGTGAAGACGCCGCGTCCACCGGTCAAGGGTACTGTCGCCAAGGGGGTGCCGGCGTTCGAAAACACGACAGAGCCGCTTGGAATCGCGGCATTCGACGGAGAGCTAACCGTGGCCGTGAGTGTTACCGGCGCGCCATAAAAGGACGGTGTCGCGCTCGAAGTAATCACCGTGTTAGTGAAGGCCGGGGTAATCGTTAGGCGGCAAACGGACCCAAGGCCGTTCGCGGCGCCGCTCGACGTTGTCATATAAAAGTTACCGTCGGTGCCTAGCGTCAGCGCCCCCGTGGGATTGCTGCCATCTGGGCCGGCAAAGCTGTAAAGCGTGCTTAACGTTCCCAACGGAGTAATTGAAAAGATGGTTCCGTACTGCGCGTTGGCGCCGCCGCTTGCGGTAGTTCCGTAGAAGTTACCATCGCTTCCGAGATACAGTCCGGTTTCCGGCCCGGAACCATCGGTTCCCGCGAAGTTGTAAATGGTCGTTAAAGCGCCGCCGGGAGCAATCTTGAACACTGTTCCGTAAAGCCCGTTTGTTCCTCCGCTGCTTGTGGTCCCGTAGAAGTTGCCGTCGGTTCCCAGGGTCAATGCGCCAAATGGCGCCGATCCGTCTGACCCGGCGAAACTGTAGAGAGTGGTAAGCGTGGCGCCAGGTGTAATTTTGAAGATACTTCCGTTATTATTTGGGCCCCCGGATGTCGTTGAGCCATAGAAGTTACCGTCGCCTCCCAAGGTCAGTGCGGCGCTTGGATTGGCGCCATCGGTCCCCTGGAAGCTATAGAGCTGGGTAAGCGTTCCGCCCGGCGTGATTTTGTAGATAGTGCCGTAAGGACCGTTGGCGCCTCCGTTGGTTGTAGTTCCATAGAAGTTTCCGTCGCTCCCCAGTACTAAGCCGGCTGCCGGAGATGAACCGTCGGGTCCGGAGAAGCTATACAGAGTTGTAAGCGCACCGGTTGTAGTGATCTGGAAGATCGTGCCGTTATTCGTCGCCCCGCCGACCGAAGTCGTTCCGTATAGGCTTCCATTCGGGCCGAACGTCAGAGAACTAAGCGGCGTTGCGCCATCCGGTCCTGCGAAACTGTAGATCGTTGTTAGTGCGCCGCTGGGCGATACCTTGAAGACTGAGCCTTGCGAGTTGGCGCCGCCCGCCTGTGTCGTGCCATAGAAGTACCCGTCGCTTCCTAGAGTGAGTGCCCCGGAAGGGCCACTCCCGTCGGGCCCAGCGAAACTATATAGGGTTGTCAAAGGTGACTGGACCGATGAAGTCACTGCCTGGATAAGTGATGTATTGCTCGCCTGGAAATTCAGGTCGCCCGAATAAACTGCGCCAATCGTGACACTACCTGGAATGCCGAATATAATGTTGACGGAGGCCTGTCCCGATACCACCGGAACAGGCGAACCCACAGGAGTGCCGTCTTGCGAGAAAGTCACGCTGCCCGTCGGGTTCCCGCCGTCCTGACCGCTAACTGTTGCGACGAAGGTCACTTGGCCGCCGATGCCAGTCGGATTAGCGCCGGAAGTAAGCGACAGGGAAGTTGAGGCCTGGCTGACTGCTTGAGATAGAGTGGCTGAGCTCGGCGATAGAGTCGAGTTACCGCCGTAAGACGCGGATATCGTGTGGCTGCCTGAGGATAAGAGCGCTGTTACTAGGGACGCCGAGCCTCCAGTCAGCGGAACCGAACCTAATAAGTTTATCCCGTCCATGAAAGTAACGGAGCCGGTAGCACTCGCCGGACTTACCTGAGCGGTGAACGTAACTGCCTGGTTGAAAGTACTTGGGCTCAAACTTGACACCACCGATGTGGTGGAGGCCTGCTGGCTTACAACCTGAACCACCGTTCCGCTGCTTGGCTGAAAGTTCGCGTCGCCGCTGTAAGATGCCGTGATTGAGTGAGAACCGGAACCGAGTGTCTGCGTCGTTAGGACGGCGCTCCCGGCGGTGAGAGCTACTGACCCGATCGACGAACCTGCGTCGCTGAATGTAATAGTTCCGGTGGGCGAATTCGACCCCGCAGCCGCCGACACTGTCGCTGTAAAACTTACTGGACTGCCGTAGGCTGATGGGCTCGCGCTCGAGATAACTGAAGTCGTCGTGCAGGGCGGACAAGCCACAAAACGGAAGACCGTGCCGTAGCCGTTCGCTCCTCCACTGGAAGTCGTTCCGTAAAAACTGCCGTCGCTGGCCAAAGTCAATGAAGCCGTCGGATTGGCGCCGTCCGTCGCGGAGAAGGAGTGAATAGTCGTCAGCACTCCGGCTGGGGTTAGTTGAAAAATCGTTCCGTACAGCGGGTTGGAGCCGCCGGCCACCGTGGTCCCGTAGAGGTTTCCGTCGTTGCCAATCGTCAGAGCGGCTTCTGGGACGGCGCCGCTAGCTCCGGAGAAGCTAGTAAGGACAGTGAAAGCGCCCGTTGAAGTTACACTAAAGACGTTTCCGAATTGAGTATTGGCGCCGCCGTTAGAAGTAGCTCCGTAGAAAAGTCCGTTGGCGGCCGTCAACGAGCCAATGGGACCTGAGCCGTCAGTGAACCCGAAGCTATAAAGTGTCGTCAGCGAACCGGCGGGGGTGATCTGGAAGAGCGTTCCAAAGTAGCTGTTAGCGCCTCCGTTTGCCGTTGTGCCATAGAGGTTGCCGTCGCTTCCAAGGATCAGTGCCGCATCCGGAGACGAGCCGTCGACGCCGGCGAAGTTGTACAGGGTAGTCATTGTGCCGTTCGTCGTTATTTCAAACACCGTGCCATCCCCGTTAACGCCGCCGCTGCTTGTCACCCCGTAGAAGCTACCGTTTCCGGCTAGAGTGAGACCTGCAGTTGGGTAAGAGCCGTCTGGGCCAATGAAGGTATGTAGAGTCGTCAGGGTGCCGCTAGTCGTTATCTGGAAAATCGTTCCCATTCCGCCCGGGCCGCCGCCGCTGGTTGTTGTGCCGTAGAAGTTGCCATCGGTACCGAGAGCCAAGGGCCCGTAGGGATTCGAACCATCCGTTCCCGCGAAATAGTGGAGTGTGGTGAGCGCACCGGCGGGCGTTAGTTTGAAGATAGTTCCGAACTGAGTAATCCCGCCGCCACCGAACGTGGTTCCGTAATAGTTCCCATCTGATCCGACCGTCAGACCAGCATTGGGGGTCGAGCCATCTGTTCCCGCGAAGCTATACAGTGTCGTCAGCGATGACTGGGAATAGGCGCACCCCGCGAAAACAACCAGAAGCACCAAGAGCGTGATGGCGCTTTGCTTAGGGAGGCTTTTTGTGCCTACTACAGGCACTGTGTTGCTACACAATACGACTTCCTCATCTGACACCAGGGCTCAACATTACGAGGGCACATCTTTCGCCGGGCAATCGGGCGGACAAACTCCGCTATCGGCAAAGTTGTCTTGTGTCATTTGTACCGGAACTTAGTACTTACGTCAAGCTATTTTTTTGGCCCGTAGTGTGCCGGCGTCGAACTTATCACCTGATCGTGGTAGAACCTACTGCTCCGCCGGGTCCCGGTGTCTCAACTTATCTTCCATTAGTCTAAGAATAGGTAAGAAATCAGTATGGGGTTTTCCCTTGATAAATCAGCCTCGTATCAGGTAAGTGTCGCGCGGGGCAGTTGGCCGGAAACCGGCTTTTTGCGAGGTTACCCGCTCTATCCATAGAAGCTACTCGCCGTTCAGCGAGTAAGAATCAAAAATATTTAAGTCGGATTTTGCCGCTGTAGCGCGACTTAATTCTATTTTTTCTAGGATCTCTTTAGGAACCATCGATAACAGGCAACCTATAACTGATCCTCGTGTGTATGCATTCACGTCTACAAAATGCTGACATACACGGACGACTTAGGCAAGTTGGGAGTAAGCGCCTAGAACGCGTAATGGTAAGCGTTCGCGGCGATGATCTTGAGCTCGCGCTCGCTGAAACCGAACGTGTCGCGGGCGATATCGAACTCACGGCTTAACGTGGTTTCGAAGATCGCCGGGTCGTCGGTGTTCAACGTGATGGGAACACCTGCATCGAAGAGACGCCGCACGGGATGGGCTTCCAACGAGGAAACCGCGCCCGTGATTACGTTGCTGGTGATGCAGACCTCCAGGGGAATGTCTTCCTCCCGAAGGTGCTTCATCAGAGCTGGATCGTCAATGGCTCGAATGCCGTGGCCGATTCGTTGCGCTCCGATGCGCAGCGCGTTCCAGATCGACTCCGGTCCATCGGTTTCACCTGCGTGCGCGGTTAGTCGCAGCCCTTTACTTTGCGCAAAGGCGAAAACGTCACTGAAGAGAAGCGCGGGGCCAGCCTTCTCATCGCCGCCAATCCCGAATGAGACGACGTCCTTGTCAACGAACTCCGCAGCGATCTCGGCCACGCGCATTGCGGCATCGGCGCCGAACTGACGCACCGCATCGAAGCACCACTTCACGGTTACTTCGGGGCAACCGCAGGATACCTTGTGGATCGCATCGTACACCCGGTGCAGGTCTTGTCTCTTCCAGAGAACCACTCCAGCCGAGAGCGTGACTTCGGCGTAGTCAATAGCCTGGTCGACGAAGCGGTTCAAAAGTTCAGCGGTGATCCGAGCGTAGTCTTCCGGGGTCTGCAGCCGCTCGGCAATGGACTTAAATGTACGGATGAATGACGGGAAATCACCGGGCTTGATGCGCTCGAGTCCGAGCGTCGCCGGGTCCACCGACCCCTCCAAGTGAACATGAAGTTCGGCAGCCATATAATGAGGTTCGCATGACGGATGCCGATATCGAAGCTATAGTCCTCGGACGCCACGGCGATCCGTTCGGTGTGCTTGGTCCGCACCAGGTCGAGACAAAAGGGAGCAAGAAAACGGACGCGGCGCACTGGGAGGTGCGGGCGTTTCTGCCGGGGGCGGAGTCGGCCGCGGTGCTCGCGGGCGACGATCGGATTCCCATGTCGAACCCCGTTCGCCACGAGTTTTTCGTTGCTCCTCTGAACCCACCTTCGGATGGGGCCCCGGGCGATTACCGGATCGCATATCGGACCGCTGCCGGGGAGGAAATCGAAATTGAAGATCCCTACCGCTTTCCGCCTCTGCTGACAAGCTTCGACTTACATCTTCACGGCGAGGGCAATAACTTCGAGAGCTGGCGTATGTTGGGCGCGCACCTAATGACTGCGGAAGGAGTTCCGGGCTACCGGTTTTCCGTCTGGGCGCCCAATGCCTCAGTTGTAAGTCTCGTCGGCGACTTCACTAACTGGGATGTTCGTAAGTATCCCATGCGGATGCGTGAGGGCGGCGTCTGGGAAATCTTCATTCCGCACATTAGACCAGGGGCGCGTTATAAGTTCAACATTCGGTCGCGCGTCACGCAGCATGAGCAATTGAAGGCCGATCCTTACGCGTTCGCTACCGAAGTTCCTCCCGCGACGGCTTCCGTTACGGCGGACCTGAGCGGCTATACGTGGGGCGATGACGCGTGGATGGAAGCCCGCGCGGGTTTCGAGTGGCAGAAGCAGCCCATGTCTATCTACGAAGTGCATCTGGAAAGTTGGATGCACAATGAAGACGGCCGCCTACTCACTTACTTGGAACTTGCCGATCGGTTAGTCGAGTATGCACAGCGGATGGGCTTTACTCATCTCGAACTGCTGCCCATTATGGAGTATCCGTATAGCGGCTCTTGGGGTTACCAGGTTACCGGGTATTATGCCCCGACGTCGCGGTTCGGTTCACCGCAGGAATTCCGGCAGTTTGTAGATGTGTGCCATCAGCATAATATCGGCATCATTGTGGATTGGGTGCCCGGACACTTCCCGCGGGATGCCCACGGACTGCGGCTGTTCGACGGAACCGCGCTCTACGAACATGCCGATCCGCGCAAAGGCGAGCAGCCGGATTGGGGCACGCTGGTCTTCAACTACGGGCGGAATGAAGTACGCGGGTTCCTGATTGCGAACGCGTTGTTTTGGCTTCGCGAGTATCATATCGATGGCTTGCGGGTAGATGCGGTGGCATCAATGTTGTATCTAGATTACTCGCGTAAGGCGGGTGAGTGGATACCCAATCAGTACGGCGGCAATCACAATCTGGAAGCTATCGCGTTCCTGAAGCGGTTCAATGAACTGGCGCACGAGATTCCGGGGGCGATGACGATTGCCGAGGAATCGACCTCGTTTGCCGGGGTTTCGAAACCCGTCTATTTAAACGGGCTCGGCTTCACGATGAAGTGGAACATGGGCTGGATGCACGACATGTTGCATTACTTCAAGGAAGATCCGATCCATCGCAAGTACAACCATAACGACATTACCTTCAGCCTGCTCTACGCGTTCAGCGAAAACTTCGTGCTACCGATTTCGCACGATGAGGTAGTTCACGGCAAAGGTTCGCTGATCGGGAAGATGCCGGGGGATGAGTGGCGTAAGTTCGCGAATGTGCGGGCGTTTCTCGGCTATATGTTCACGCATCCCGGTAAGAAGTTACTTTTTATGGGATGTGAGCTGGGTCAATACGAAGAGTGGGATTACAAGGGAAGTCTGCGCTGGAGCTTGCTGCAGTATCCTCTCCACAACGGGCTGCACACGATGGTGCGGGAGCTAAATGCGTTCTATCGCGCCGAGCGGGCGTTGTACGAAGTTGAGTTTCACTATGCGGGTTTCGAGTGGGTGGATTTCCGGGACGTTCAAAACTCGATTATCTCGTTTTTGAGGCGGGCTGAGGATCCCAACGACTTACTCCTGGTTGTTTGTAACTTCACGCCGAACGTGCGGTACGACTATGAGATCGGCGTGCCGGAGAATGCCCACTACCAGGAAGTGTTTAACACGGATTCAGAGCGGTTCGGCGGGAGTAACGTGCTCAACGACCAGGGCTCGCAGGCGATCGAAGGGAACCGGCATGGGCGACCTTACCATATAAAGATTGTGTTGCCGCCCTTGGGCGTTTCGGTGTTCCGTCCGGTAAGGTACTAGGGTGCATCTTCAAATCAGCGCGTTACCGAGCCGCAACAGTGACGAAGCGGTTAGTCCCACGGGCTGCTAACCTGCGCGGTAGAAAAGCAGTTAGACAATCAGCTGTTGAACTACTAACCCGCACGGCGAATCCTGACGCGTTTGAAGAAATACGCCGGATAAGTCTGCGTTATCGTCGGCTTAGGATGAACTCCTTCTCCACCGCGTTCCTCATTGCGGTAAACATAGGGCTCTACGCTCACCAGTTCCCAACCTTGCTCAGCGAGCGTCTGTAACTCATGCTGTTCTACCTGCTCGTAACGCGCGGGAGATACTTCGCGGGGGAATAGCGCTCGTACTTCGTACGCTGGGGCCTCGCTTTGTTGCGCGCGAATATGTTGCGTTAACGCTAACACTATGGCTAATGCCGCGAATGCAATCACAACTGTCGTTCGTCTCATGCAAAGGAATGACGACCAGTTAGGAAGATTCGTGCAGTCCGCAACCAACATTGATGCGACTCAAATAGCACTGCACAGATCACCGGACTCCGTCGTCATGCTTGTGAACCGGGGTACGAACTGATGAGCGAGGAATCAGACATCGGGACAGTTAAACCTGAGATAGCAAGCCATACGGGAAGTTGGTCGCCGGCCGGCATGTTTCTATTTCGACTGGCGTTCCTTTACCTTCTCCTTTACTGCTGGCCCTCAAGCGGCCGGGCGAATCTGCTACTAGCGATTCCGGATATCGGGCCGGGCGAGCGGTTCGGCCAAATCCTGCAGCAGGGCATGCAGGCTCCAGTCAGAGTCTTATGTTCGTGGACGGCGATACACATATTTCACCTCTCCGGTCCGATAACGCAGTACCAGCAGTCAGGCAGTGGTGACACGACCCTCGACTATATCCAGGTCTTCTGTTTTGCGGTGATCGCATTGATTGGCGCCATTGCGTGGACACGGCTGGACCGGCGCCGCCCATAATTACCTCATCCCCTACGCATACCTGCGGCTAATCGTGCGGTTCACGCTCGCAATTACGCTGATCAACTATGGTTTTGCGAAGGTATTCCCGCTGCAATTCAAACCGCCGAATCTCACCCAGTTAGTGGAGACCTACGGCGACTCTTCACCAATGGGTCTGCTGTGGACGTTCATGGGGGCTTCCGACACGTACCGCATCTTCGCCGGCGCGCTAGAACTCGTTGGCGGTTTGCTTCTCTTATTCCGCCGAACCACTTCCGTTGGCGCGCTCTTCTCCGCTACTGTGTTACTGAATGTCGTGTTCTTGAACTTCTGCTTCGACGTCCCAGTCAAGCTTTACTCCAGCCATCTGTTCCTGATGTGCATCTTCCTCTTCGCGCCGGACCTCCCCGCGCTGTGGCACTTCTTTGTCACACATCGGCTCGCGCGCTTGGAGGGCGTTTGGCTGCCGCGTTTCGAACGGCGGGGATTGCGGATTAGCGCGGTCGTTCTTCAAGTGATAGTGATCGTTTCCGTCCTGTTCAATTTTGGTTACGGAAGCTACGCAGGCATGCGTAAACGGCAGAAGCCACCGTCGCCGCTGACGGGCGTTTGGGATGTGACAGGCGTTGACGCGCAGGCGACTGGCGACCCTCCATCCGGCTTCGGCCCCGTGGAATGGCAGGAGGTTGTTTTCGAGAGCCGAAGCTTTGGAAACAACACGACCGTTCGGGCTAACTCCGGGCATTGGTTCGGCCTAAAAACCGACTTGGCCGAGTCCAAGGATCATCGGGTCAAACTCGCCACGTGGCAGCGTAACGAAACCGGAGAGTTCACGTTTGCGCAACCGGACGATCAACACCTAGTGCTGACAGGCGTCTGGAATGGTCTACCCGCTACCATTCACTTCAACCGCTACAGGAAGGGCCAGTTCCTATTAACCAGCCGCGGCTTCCATTGGATCAGCGAGTTCCCATTTAATCGGTGATTCGGTATTAGATCAGGTTCGTGTATGCGGGACCAAGTGATCGTAGTAGCCGACGTTGAACAGAAAGATCTCCTTAAAACGGTTCAAGCTCCAAAGATCGCCGCTAATTACCGTGTGAAGGTGGTCATAGTATTCGTGGAGCTTTGGATCGGCAATGGTATTCACTCCCGTATCCACCGTCTCCTGATAGCCCTCAGGTAACTTACGAACATAATGCCCCACGCGCCAATGCCCCATTGGTATTGGAAGCCGGGCGAGAAAGGCGTCGGCCAGCGCGCCGGGGTCAATCACGTGGAACTTCGGGCCGATCGTAAATCCGTAGTATCCAATGTTCAGCATCACTACCGTCTTCACTCCCGCCTCCTTCGCGCGCTCAGCTAACACCGAAAATCCGCAGATCGGCCATAACAGATCGCGCTTGTAATGAAGAAGTCCGGAACAGATCGAGTAGTAAGAACGTTCGTCGGCGATCCCCGCGTCGTCCAGTGGGTGCGCGGTGACATCCCAGTTCGCTGACGTTATCGTCGGATAGGGAACCCATAATCCCAGGGCGGCAATTACCGCCACAGTCGCGGCGCCGACGCCCCAGTCCGGTCTCCAGTACCGCGCGATCAAAGCAACCGAGAAGAATAGAGAAGCGCCGAAGAAGCGGGCCGACATGAAATCACCGCCAACCCGCACGATATAGATCAGATTGAGAATCACCCCGGCAGCCAGCGCCCATTCACGGGCACGGTAAGCGATTGCCAGGCCCAGGCAGATGATGAACAACGTACACGTGTCGAATCGCAGCGCGTTTACGTAATATAGGATTCCCTGAAAAACCATGTCGCGCGTCGGGATACCGGTGTTGAGTTTGGCGTACGCGGTGTTCGGGAACAGAAATCCGTAGTAGAAGAGAGAGAATAGTAACCACGCAAGAAAGGGAGTCCATCCAATTAGCGCTCTCTTCCATACGCGCCACCCAGCCCGGAAGTAAACCAATCCGAGCGACGGCAGAAAGAACAAAACGGTATCCTGACGGTTAGTTGCGGCGAGCGCGGCGATCAGAGTAAGGATCAACGGATCCCGTCTGCGCCAGTAGAAATAAAGGTAAGCGGCAATGGCCAGTTGCGTGGCCGGATTCTCTAGTCCGGAGACGGAAAAATCGACGAATGCTTTCGAGAAAATCAGCGCGACTGCGGCCGTAATTACCCCGATCTCCCCGGCGCCCCGAGTTATTAGTAGAAACGCCGCCGCCGTCATTACCAGAGATACGAGGATTACCGATAAGTAAACGTTTCCAGAGAGCCAGGTAAAGAACGTGACGATGAAGAAGAAGAGTGGGTCGGTATAACTCTGCACGCGGTCATCAACATTCCACCGCAGCCCGTAGCCATGCAGAAAGTTGTCGATTACGCGAAACGGGATGTAGGCGTCTTCGGCAACCCAGGCGGTTCGAAGTAGCAGGATCGTCAGCAGACTTAGCGCAATAAGGCAGATCGCCCCAGGCGAGCTGATGCGGCCGGACGTCTCGGATCGGGTGGCGCCGGCCACCGTCGCTGGCGCGAAGATCTGCACCAGACGAGTTTACGACAAGAACACGAGAAAGTGGGGACCTACGGAACTGCCGGAGCCGCTGGAGCGACGGGCGCCGGCGGAGCGAGCTTAACCATGCTCGCGGCCATCTTACCCGTGCGGTCCATCCCGAGTTCGTACGCCACTCGCGTTCCGGGCGTTAGATCCGTAGCCTGCGCTTCCACGACTCGCGAGATATGAAAGAAGATATCGCGTCCGCCATTTTCGGGACGCAGAAACCCAAAGCCCTTCTCCTCGAAGTAAGTGATAATCGCGCCGAACTGCTCGGCGGGTTCTTCGGAAGCATCCGTACCAGGGGCGCCACCGGCTGTGTGCGGACGAGAGGTTTTATCGCCGACGCCCTGTTTGATGAGGGCCAAATCGGCTTCAGTGAATTCGGAGGGCGCTTTCTTCTCCGCCGGCATCTTGAGGTCGGGATTCTTCTTCCGAGCCTCTTCAAACAAACGTTTCTGACTTGCGTTCAAAAATGATTCCTTTACTGACCCTAAGCTTTGCCGGACCTAAACCGTCGCGACGGGAACTTTCGGTTTCCGGGCACGGCTGGCTCGCTTTTCGGCCGGCGGTTGCCGGTCGCTCTTGCGCAGAGCACCCATCGCCATCGATGTGACGAACTTTTTTGTGCCGTGATCATCGAATTTGATCTCGATCCGGTCATCATTATGGGATTCGACCGTACCGAATCCGAATTTGCTGTGCTCGATTTGAGCGCCTTTTGTGTAGTTAGCCATTAGGTGTCGGTCTCCTGACCCGTGCCGTCCGTCAGACCAAGCGCAGGAAACTGGAGGGTGTCGCGAAATAGAGACACCACGGTTAGAAGCTGCGGGAGTGATGCACGGGGGAACGTACAAAAATAGTATAGCAGATCACTTCTTGACGCGCCACCGGGTCGCTATCCGCCAGTATTTTCAATGGTTTAACGGAAATTGAGTCGAAAACACGCAAAACGCACTAGAATAGAGGCGTTTGCCGACCCGTGACGTGCGATATTTTCGAGTTCTAATTAGCTTGGTTATGGGCGCGGCTTTGTGTGCCGGCCCGGCACCGGCGCAGGAAAACGCGGAAGTCAGCACCAAAGAGACCGCCGCCACGTTCTCGGCTCACGTCAATATCGTCACCGTCCCGGTCGTTGTTCGCGACCGCAATTCGAATCCGGTCGGCACGTTGAAAAAGGAAGACTTCCTGGTCTTCGACAACGGCAAACCGCAGGTGATTGGCAGGTTCACCGTGGAAAAGAACGGCGTCAGCGCGGCCGGGGTTCCTCCTGCCGTGGCCGCAGCTGCGCCCCCAGATAGCGCAACTCCAGGAGAAGCCGCCGAGAAAGCTCCGGCCATCCCTGACCGCTTCGTGGCTTTCATCTTCGACGACCTGCACCTGGAGTTCGCCGATCTGGCGCAAGCGCGCAAGGCCGTGCTGCCCTACCTCGATCCGCAAAAGGCCGGCACGAATACACGGATCGCCTTGTTCACAACCTCAGGTCAGAACGTCGTCGACTTCACCGATGACCTCGCCAAACTTCGCGATGATCTGAACCGAATCATCCCGCGACGCCGCGAGTTCGGTTCACGCTCGGCTAACTGTCCCCCTTACATCAGCCCCTACGTCGCTGACCAGATCCTCAATAAGAACAACCAATCCGCGGTACAAGCGATCATCGTCGAGGAGTACGCGTGTGTCGGGGGACCACCGCCCACAATCCAGCCGCAACAGATCGAGGCGGAAGCCCAGCAAGTACTTAGTTCCTCAGAGGTCGAAACGCACACGACGCTCGGGGTTCTAAGGAATATTGTTCGACGTATGTCCGGAATGCCGGGACAGCGTGTCGCCGTACTTGTGTCACCCGGTTATCTGATAACAACCGGCTTCGAGTCCGAGTTGACCGAAATCATCAACCTGGCCGTCCGTCAGAACGTAGTGGTGAATACGCTGGATGCCCGCGGACTCTACACCGATGCGACGCTGGATGCGAGCCGGGCTACTTATCCTGGTTCGGTCGCTATTACCATGCAAGGTTTCGATCGCGACGATCAGCTCATCACGGGTGAAGTATTGGGTGAGATCGCGGACGGCACCGGAGGTACCTGGTTCCATAACAATAATGATCTCGGCGAAGGCTTTCGAAGGACCACCGCGGCTCCCGAAGTCTACTATGTGCTTGCCTATTCGCCGGGCGATTTGAAAAACGACGGTAGATTCCATAAGATCAAGGTCGCTCTGAAGGAAGGTAAAGGCTTTACCATACAGGCCCGTCATGGATACTATGCGCCCACGAAGAAGACCGACGAGGCTGATCAAGCGAAAGAAGATATAGAAAATGCCGTGTTTTCGCGAGACGAGATACACACCATCCCGGTCACGGTGCACACTCAGTTCTTCAAGACAAACGACACTGCCGCCAAGCTGGCCGTGATCACCCATATCGACTTGGCGCACCTCCGTTTGCGTAAGTCCAGCGGAAGGAATTCGGATGATTTAGTGGTCGTCTCGGCGTTGTTCGACAGTAACGGTAACTATGTGACGGCGAACCAGAAGACTCTTGAACTCCGACTGAAGGACGAGCACTTAGAAGCGCGCTTGAAATCCGGCGTGACACTAAAGAGTGACTTTGATGTGAAACCGGGTGCTTACCTGGTCCGTCTGGTGGTTCGCGATACCGAGGGACAAGAGATTGCTTCGACCAATGGATCGGTCGAGATTCCTTAGGAGTTGATGTGGCGAGATCGTGCGGAGTTAGTCTGATCGGGGCGACTTTACTGGCGACGGCCGCGCTGGCGGAGAAGACTGCTGAAGTTACCACGTTCTCCGCGCGGGTCAACACCGTGCCAGTACCGGTTGTCGTTCGCGATCGAAATGCGAACGCGATCGGCACGCTGACCAAAGAGGACTTCGACGTTTTCGACAACGGGAAGCGACAGACGATCGACGGCTTTTCGGTAGAAAGAACCTTTGGTACCGTGGCGTCATCCTTGCCTACTATGCCCGATCGCACGCCCAGCGTAAAGGTTAGCGGCTTAGTCTTGCCTGATCGCTTTATGGCCTTTATCTTTGACGATCTCCATCTTGAGTTTGGCGATCTCGCGCAAGCGCGCAACGCCGTGTTACCTTACCTCAGTTCGGAGAAGAGCCCAACCACGCGATTCGCGTTATTCACTACTTCAGGTTTGGGCAATGTCGATTTCACGAATGACATGGCCAAGCTTCGGGACAGCCTGAACAAGATTGTTCCACGCGAGCATAAAACAGGTTCGAACTCGAGCTCCTGTCCACCCTACATTAGTCCGTATGTGGCCGACCAGATTGTTAATAGAAACAATCCGGATGCGATCTCGGCAATAGTTACCGAAGAAACGAACTGCTTCCCGGGGTCCAGCGTCAATTCTGAAATCGTCCAGGGGTACGCGCGTCAAGCCCTGACCATGAGCGAGACCGACACACGCGTTGCGATTGGAGTGTTACGCAGTATCGTGCGGCGAATGTCGATCATGCCCGGACAACGTGAGGCGGTGCTGGTTTCGCCGGGATTCCTAAGTACCAGCTTCAGTTTTGAAGTAACCGAGGTCATCAATAAGGCGGCCCGGGAGAACGTAGTAGTGAACGCGATCGACGCGCGAGGACTCCAGGCGGATTCGATATTCGACGCAAGCCGTCCAAGTTACTCGCCGTCTATTGCGTTCGTGATGAGCGGTCTGGACCGCGACGCGCAGAAGGTGTCAGGAGACGTATTGGCCGAAATCGCGGAGGGCACGGGCGGCTCGTGGTTCCACGATCGTAACGATTTAGGAGAGGGCTTCCGCAGGGCGGCCTTGGCTCCCGACGTTCATTATGTTCTTAGCTACTCTCCAAGCGACCTGAAGAATGACGGCAAGTTTCACAAGATCAAAGTCACGTTGAAGGATTTAAAAGGCTACACCGTCCGGGCGCGTCGCGGTTACTATGCGCCGGCGCGTCCGACTGACGAAGTAACGCGCGTGAAGCAAGACATCGACGACGCTGTATTTTCACGGGACGAAGTAAACACGATTCCGATGACCCTGAAGACGGAGTTTTCCAAAGCGACGGATACAAGGGTAAAACTGGCCTTGATCACTCGTATCGATGTCACACCCCTACGCTTCCGGAAGGTGGAAGGAGTCAATTCAGATGAAGTCGTGATAGTATCAGCCCTATTCGATACGAACGGCAATTATGTGAATTCGAACCAGAAAACGCTGCAGTTGCGGGTTAGCGATGAACATCTAGACGAACGTCTGAAGACGGGCGTCACGGTGCAGACGGATTACGATGTAATGCCGGGCGTCTATCTGATCCGCCTGGTAGTTCGAGATACCGAAGGTCAGGAGATGGCCTCCACCAACGGCTCGGTTGAGGTTCCATAGGAGACAGAAGTATGCGAGTTGCAATTTCAATTCGTGGGGCGCTACTGCCGCTCATTGCTTTAGCGGCCGCCGCGCAACAGACACAACCTCCGGCGCCGTCGGATACGGGTGCGGTCTTCAAGTCGGAAACCAACCTTGTCCTAGTGGATACCGTTGTCACCGATAAGAAGGGCAACTACATCCGCGACCTGAAGCAGAACGACTTCAAGGTCTATGAGGACGGCAAGGAGCAGGAGGTCAAGAGCTTCAGCTTCCAAGCCGACCCGGCATCTCCGTGGAATCATCAAAAGCACTACATGGTCCTGTTTTTCGATAACTCCACGATGGACTTCGGTGCTCAATCTTATGCACGTAAGGCGGCCGCGTCATTCATCGATAAAAACGCGGGTCCGAACCGCTATATCGCGATCATTAATTATGGTGGGTCGATCTCGGTCACTCAGAATTTCACGGATGACGTCGACCGGCTGAAGAAGGTAGTCAGCGGGATCAAGTTTTCATCCGTTGACCCGAATGACGCAAGCCTGCCCACTCTTACCGGCGCTGTTGGTGGATTCGCTTCGCGCGATCTGATTCTAGCCCTACGAACCACGGCGAAGAATCTGTCCGGCGTCGAAGGCCGTAAGATCCTGGTCCTACTAACAGCCGGCTTCCCGGTCACGCCGGAACTGATGGATGAGCTATCGGCTACTATTGCTGCCTGCAATAAAGCGAATGTCGCGATCTATCCTGTCGACGTGCGCGGATTAGTTACTCCGATAGGCCGGCTACTTAACGGGCGGGAGTTACTCCTGGCAAGTGCCGACCGTACGCTGGCCGGGTCGTTTGCGGCACTCGCTGCGCCTCTCGCGTTTCAGCGTGGCGGAGTCGGTGGCGGGGGAGGCAGTGTAGGCGGAGGGGGCGGCGGCAGTCGCGGCGGTACTGTCGGCGGGGGTGGACGAACCGGTGGAGGTACCGGAAGTGGAACCGGCTCCGGAGGCGCGCGCGGCGGGACAGGCGGGGCAACCGGCGGCAGAGGCGGCGCTTCGAGCGGAATGTATAACAACGCGAATATGCGAAGTACTCTGAATCCCACAAACCTGATTCCGAAGTTCCCGCCTAGCGCGACCACGAATCAGGAGCTCATGTACGAACTGGCGAGTGGGACCGGCGGTTTCGTCGTTGCTAACACGAACGACTTACTCGGCGGTATGGAGAAGATCGGCAAAGAGCAGAATGAGTTTTACCTGCTCGGTTACACGCCAGCGGAATCTAAGGAAGGAAGCTGTCATACTCTAAAAGTAAAGGTCGATCGCGGTGGGACCGAGGCGCGTTTCCGCACGGGTTACTGCAATGTCAAAGCAGTCGACTACTTATCGGGCAAGCCCGAGGAGAAGGACCTGGAAGCGCGAGCCAACGGCGCGAGTGCCGGCAGCGTGCAGGCTGCACTGCAGGCGCCCTACTTCTATGACGCCCCGAATGTCGCGCGGGTAAACGTAGCGATGGATATCCCCGGAAGCGCGATCTCTTTTCAGAAGGAGAAAGGCAAGTTCCGCTCGGATTTGAATGTTCTCGGTCTGGCAGTGAAGCCGGACGGTACCGTTGCCGCTAAGTTCAGCGACACCATGCATTTTGACCAGGACAATAAGAAGGACGTCGAGGCCTTTGCCGAGAAGCCGCTTCATTACGATAACCAGTTTGATATCGCCCCGGGCCAGTACACGTTGAAGATCGTCTTCACCGCCGGCGGCAAGGAGTACGGCAAACTGGAAACTCCATTGAATATCGACGCCTATGACGGCAAGCAGTTTGTATTGGGCGGAATTGCGCTCAGTAAGGATGCTCACCCGCTAGCGCAGGATACAACGCAGGGCGCCGAACTAATAGAAGATAAGGTTCCCCTGGTGGCCGGCAACATACAAGTAACTCCATCCGGATCGGATCATTTCCGCAGAACGGATCCGGCAGTGATCTTTACTCAGATCTATGCGCCCTCGCTGAAGGAGGAGAAGCCGCCGGGCATCGGCCTTCAACTAAGGGTGCTGAATGCCAAGACCGGTGAAGTCAGACAGGATACCGGTTTTATCAATATGGCACCGCACGTCAAGGCCGGCGATCAGGTAGTACCGGTCGGTCTTCGCTTACTGGTATCGGATTACGGACCGGGTCAGTACCGAGCCGAATTAAAGGCCATGGACACGGCCGGTCACGTGACCGGGACGCGCAGCATCAACTTCTCCGTCGAGTAACTGGCTTACCGCCATAGTGGTTCCGCGTGTCTGGCGCTGAACCCACTTGCGCGCGGCCTCAGAACCCGCTACCGTAGGCAAAGAAAAAGCGAAACCCGATGAACCTTTCTCTTGCCTTTCCCGATAGCCCGCTGAATCTGACCAAGCGCCGGCGCGATGAGCGCGAACCGACCCTGGAAGCCGCCGTGGCGCACTTTGAGAATCTTACCCATCAGGAGGAATCGCCCGTTCGCGCCATCCGGCACGAGCCTGCGCGACCCGCGATATTCGCGCCGATTCCCGACGCGATTGACCCACGCCTCCGCGCCGTTCTCGGGCAGCGCGAGATCACACAACTCTACTCGCATCAGGCGGAAGCGTTCACAGAGATCGCTGCCGGACGGGACATCGTAATTACTACGGCGACCGCAAGCGGCAAAACCCTCTGTTATAACTTACCGGTCCTGAATACGCTGCTAAGCGACCCCGGTGTACGCGCGCTTTACCTTTTCCCTACTAAGGCGCTCGCCGAAGATCAGCTTCACGAACTCCACACCATCGTCGAACAGATGGGTTCCGATCTCTGCGTCCATACCTTCGATGGCGACACGCCGCAGGACGCCCGCAAAGCGATCCGGCAGCGCGCGAATGTCGTACTTACCAACCCGGATATGCTGCATACCGGCATCCTGCCGCATCATACGAAGTGGGTGCGCCTATTCGAGAACCTTCGCTACATCGTGATTGATGAGTTACATTACTACCGCGGCGTATTCGGAAGCCACTTAGCGAACGTACTGCGCCGATTGAAGCGCCTGTGCGACTTTTACGGGGCGAAACCTCAATTCATCTGTTGTTCCGCTACGGTCGCCAACCCGCGCGAGCTTGCCCAGTCACTTACCGGCCATGAGTTTACTCTGATCGATCGCAGCGGCGCTCCCGCCGGCGAACGATACATGATTTTCTATAACCCGCCTGTAGTCAATCGCCAACTCGGCATCCGCCGGAGCTATATTAACGAAACGCGCCGGCTTGCCATGGAGTTCATCGATCACGGCCAGCAGACTTTGGTCTTCGCCAACAATCGGCTGGCGACAGAAGTTCTTGTGACTTACCTGAAGGATGCCTGCGACCGCGGTCGTATTCCCACGGAAACGGTCAGGGGCTATCGCGGCGGCTATCTCCCCCGCGAGCGCCGCGAGATCGAACAGCGACTGCGCGCCGGAGATATCCGGGCGGTGGTGGCGACGAACGCGCTTGAACTCGGCATCGACATCGGTTCGCTCGACGCGGTGGTGATGGCAGGCTATCCCGGCACGATTGCTTCTACCTGGCAGCGCGCGGGCCGAGCCGGACGCCGGCAGTCCGCATCGGCAAGCGTTCTTGTAGCTTCGAGCGCTCCGCTGGATCAATACGTCATTGAGCATCCTGACTATTTCTTCGGCGCTTCGCCTGAGCACGCCCACATCAATCCGGACAATCTGGAGATCCTTCTGAGTCACCTGAAGTGCGCCGCTTTCGAACTCCCTGTTGCGGATGGCGAATCCTTCGGGCCGCATGATACGGCCGAGCTTTGCGGATTCCTTGCCGAATCCGGTTTCCTGCATCACTCCGGCGAGCAATGGCATTGGACATCGGAAAGCTATCCGGCCGATGCGGTTAACCTACGCGCGATTTCAAGCGATAACTTCGTTGTGATCGATATTACCGGCGAATCAAAGGTGATCGCCGAAGTGTCGTTCCCAACCGCACTAACGACGCTGCATGAGAAAGCGATCTACCTTCACGAAGCGCGGCAGTATCATGTTGAGCGGTTTAACTATGAAGAGCGTAAGGCCTACGTCAAGCGCGTCGAGTGCGATTACTACACCGACGCGATCGACTACACCAAGGTAGCCGAGATGGTGCGCTTTGAGTCGGAACCTCTCGGCCCGGCGATGCGGATCCATGGCGATGTTCGCGTAAATACCCAGATTGTGGGTTTCAAGAAGATTAAGTTTTACACGCTGGAGAATGTCGGCGCTGGGAAGTTGCAGATGCCGGAGCAGGAGATGCATACGACTTCCTTCTGGCTAAGTTGGCCGACGGAGTACGTCGCGGGTTTCGGCTCTTATACGCCGACGGAAAAGCAGAACGGAATGTCAGGTCTTGCGAATGCGATGCGAACAGTAGCATCTTTGCTACTGATGTGCGACCCGCGTGATCTTGGCCTCGCAGTTGTCGATGATCCCGAGAAAGCCGCGGCCAGCATCTTTCTATATGACACTTACCCCGGCGGAATTGGGCAGAGCGTTCCACTCTACCGAATGGCGTCCGATCTTATGCGGCGGACTACGGAACTTATCCGCGACTGTCCGTGCGATTCAGGCTGCCCGGCGTGTGTCGGCCCGATTGGCGAGATTGGTGAGAACGGTAAAGTGATCGCGCTTGAATTGGCCAATGCGATTGCTGGGGCATGAGCTAAGTCAGTAGCTGGTCAGTAACCACTCCCGAGCCGAACAAAGGCGTCGAGGTCGCTTTCACGACTAACCGCCGGTTCTAAGTCGCATGCTTGTCACGCACGTACTCGGGTAACAATAAGAACGCGATCGCACTTAGTAACACCGCGCCCGATAGTGTAACAAGCAGCCGCGAGTACGATCCGGTCAGATCGAAGGCCCGCCCCATCAGCCACGGACCCAAGGCGCCCGCAATTGCGTAGGCCGTCCAACTAAATCCGTAGAGAGTCGAAAAAGAGCGTAGACCGAAGTATCGAGTCAGCAGGTACGGCGTGATGTCGGCTTCGGCGCCCATGCCGAGTCCGATCAATGACGCCGCAAGGATAGCAGTTAGCATCGATGCGGCCGAGGCGAGGATTAGAATGCCCGCCGCCGTCGCGAACGTGACCAGAAACGCAACGCGCTGACCGGCGAAACGATCGAGCAGCGCCCCGGTTACGAGCCTTCCCACGAAGCTGGCGAACCCGAGTGCGGAAGCTACGAACGCCGCACGTTCAAGCGAGATTCCGCGGTCCGTAAGCAATGGCGAGAGATGTGTAATCGCGCCGTTCACACTGATGGAACCTAGAAACAGAGTAGCGATCAGAATCCAGAAAGCGCGCGACCGGACGCTGGCCCGAACGCTTTCCCCACTAGACGTTTCGTCGCGAGTAAGGTGGGGACTGCGCGCGCGTTCACGAACAAACATAGCAGTTAGTGGAATGCCTAGAACTAATACAAGCGCGCCGAGCAGCATGTAAGCGATCCGCCATCCGAAGTGCGTGATCAAAGTCTGGGCAAGCGGAGGAAACAACATCGATCCCGTGCCCGATCCTGCCATAATCAGCGCGAGCGCAAGTCCGCGACGGCGATCGAACCACGTGGCCACTGCGCGTGAGTAACCCATCTGCGACGTTCCGTTGCCGACAACGCCAAGCAGAACGAAAACGGCGTAGAGATGGTATAGGTGCGGCGTAAGTAAGCCCAGCGACGCGAATCCTAGACCGAACACCGCCATGCACGGGAGGATGATGCGCCTCGGCCCGTATCGATCGAGTAATCGTCCAAGAAACGGCGAACAAACCGCAACGGTAAGCGCTGCGAAACCGAATGACGCCGAGACAGCCTCGCGGTTCCATCCGAACGCCGAACTCAGCGGCTTCACGAAGGTTCCAAACGAGAATACGAGCAGCGACCCGAAACCCACCATTACGCCGAAGTACGCGGCCACCACGACGGACCAGCCAGACTCGGTTCGCATTCGGATTAGTGTATGTGCTTACCTGACGCGCGGCAATAATCGTTAAATGTTATTGCGGATTTATGTAGCAATGAATAAGCTCACGTAGACATGAGTGAACACAAGACGATGTCCCCGATGTTTCTACCCGGCGTGGAAGCATCGAACGAGCCGAGTCCTTACAACGACATGATCCGGCTCATGCAATCACAAGGCGCGGAGTATCCGCAGATCTGGCACTTGTTCGCTTTCAAGCCGGAGATGACTTCGCATCTGGCGCGCTTCACTCAGGAACTTCTTCGCGAAGCCGCGCCGTTGACGCCGGGCTTTCGAGAGCTGATCGCCGCGTATACTTCGGCTCAAAATCAGTGCCCGTTCTGAACGAAATCTCATGCCGCGGTCGCGGCAGTCTTGTTAGGACGCGAACGCAATGATCCTAACGCCGAAGGTCTTGTCGCGGCAGTACTGGCCGACATCGACACATGTCCTTTATCGGAAAAGGAGAAACTGTTGCTCCGCTTTGTCGATAACGTTAACCGCGATTCGCACCACATCACGGCAGCGGACACGGCGGATTTACGCGAAGCGGGCTGGACGGATGAAGAGCTCTACTATGCCATCTCCGTCTGCGCGATTTTCAATTTCTATAATCGCTGGATCGACGCGACCGGCGTTCACGCGCTGTCTGAAGAAGCGCACCGCCAGGGCGGAATCCGATCGGCGAGCTCAGGTTATGTACGCAAGTAGTTCAACCTCAAAAGGAGAAAGCATTCATGTCGGAACAAGATGTCGTTGCGAATCAGCATAAGATCCTGGAGAACCAAGAGACCATTCTGGCTAACCAGAAGCAGATTAAGGATAACCAAAAGCTATTGGAGGAAATCGTCGCGAATCAGCAGAAGATTTTAGGTTTGCTGAAGAAATAGCAGCCGAGGATCCAGGGTGGGAGTCTTTAGGGGTGAAGTCAAAGACTCCTCCGGAGCTATTCAGTTATATCTTCGAAACGGAAGCTGGACTCAATCCCGTTGAATGGTTTGCCGTCTAACTCCGCATAGGGATAAACGAAGTAGTTCAACGGTTCGCCTGCTTGGGGCGGGGCTAAGATCAGATCCCGGCCGGTTGAGAATTGGACGCGGTTTTCGTCCAGATGGCCGAAGAAGTATTCACGACGCGACGGGTCTTTTGCTGCTTCCGACGCGTCAACGGGTATCCATCCGATTCCCTTCGCATAGAACTCTGCCCAGCAGTGATAGCCCGCGATCTTGCCGGCCCCGCGCTCGGGAGGAACGGTAAATCCAATGGAGAATCGCGCAGGGATGCCGACCGCCCGTGCGTACCCTATGAAGATCGCATGGAAGTCCGTGCAGTTACCTCGGCGCGCGTCGCACGCATAGTAGATGTCGCCGCGTCCCCAACCTTTACCTGACTTATCGTACTTGACCGTGGCGACAACATGATTGTAGATAGCACGGGCTTTTTCGAGGTCGGTCTGGGCATGCGCCTGAGCAACCACTTCCGTAGCCCAAGCGCGAATCTGCTCATCCAATGGAACCAGCCGATCCGGCTTTAAGTAAGCGTCCAGGTTAGTGGGCGCCGTTGCTCCGACATGGGGACTCAGATCGGACTGCCCTCGTTCCATGCGACGAGCGGCGAAGCGGATCGTAATTGGCAGGTCTTCATCTGGCGCGGCAGCATTAATATGAAGGTAGCGATTACCGTTCGCCCCCGTCGTGAACTCGTACTTTGCAGTAGACTCGACCGACAGATTCTCGTTTTGCTGAAACTCGTCATCGTGCGGCACCGGCAGCCATACGTCGAGGCGTTTGGCCCCGGCCGGTCCGGGATGAACCGTCACTTGATAAGTGAACGCGAACTTTCGAACCTTCGCGGAAGGAGCTCGGTCGGCCGTCGCCTGGAACCTGCGGAAGAAGCTATTTCCATTCCACGTGGGACGCGCTTGCCCATCTGCAATTTCGATCATCACATCCTTCATTACAGCGTTGAACTGAGCGGCGGCATCCAGATCGACCGGCTGGTTCAAGTCATCGCTCGGAGCATGGTATCGAGTCTCAAGCCACGCACGCTCAATCTCTTCATCCTTCGAGCCTTTTTCGGACCCATCCATGCACATCACCGACGGGATCCCGTGAAGAATGAAATTGTACTGATCGCTGCGAATGAAGATGTTGCGCTGCGGATAGGGATCGTCCTGCGTCTTGAATCCGTGCTTCGCGGCGATGTCGCGGACGGTCGCGCCGATGGACGATTCACCCAGCCCGAAAACAGTCATCACACGCATCGGGTGGATAGGGAGAAACATATCCAGGTTAAGATCAGCGACGATACTCTGCAACGGAACGGTAGGACTCGCGGTGAAGTAGCGGGAGCCAAGCAATCCTTTCTCTTCGCCCGTGACAGCTAGGAATAGGAGTGAGCGGCGCGTGTGCAGGCCTGCTTCGTTCATCTGTTTCGCGATCTCTAGAAGAGAGGCGACGCCGGACGCATTGTCCATTGCGCCGTTAAAGATAGAATCGCCATTGACCGGAGTTCCTACGCCGAGGTGATCAAGATGCGCGGAGAGTACGACGTACTCGTTCCTAAGTTGCGGGTCACTGCCGGGCAATACCGCGACAACATTCTGAGACTCCACCGTGGACTGCTGCACGATGGATTGCGCCCGCAGAGAATAGGCCAAAGGGAAATGCGGCAGCGACTGGCCATCTTTAGCAAGTTTGAGTAGCTCCGCAAAGGAGTGTCCGGAGCCGGTGAACCAACGTTCCGTTTTCTCGGGATTCACGGTGACCGAGATCGTGTGGCCGCGCTCATCCTGCAAGCCAGGGTCTGCGAGAACCATGTTGGGACTCTTGGCATTGGCTCGAATACGCGTCCATGGAATGTCCATGAACGACGGATCGATAAGCCGAACCAATCCGATAGCCCCCGCGTCTGCGAGGGCCTTTCTGCGCAGGGTGTTGGAGCCGAAGTGCGCGCGCATGTTGCCCGGCACAGACGAGGGTCCGGCGCCGGTTAGATATACGGCAATTTTTCCGTGTAAGTCAAGGCCTGTGAAGTCGTCGTAGCCTGCGGCGGCTGCGCTTAGTCCATAGCCGATGAAGACTAGCGGTGCTTCAACCGGCGCGGCGAAGTTATCGCGCGAAGAGACGAGGATTTCTTCGCCGTAAGTCAGCGGCTCAACCTTGTCGCCGTGAATGAGAGCCGCGTTCGAGTGGTCCTGATCGACGGTGATTACTTCAAACGGGACCGGCTGGAAGAAGCCTCGCGTGCCTGCCGGTTGAAGGCCGCTGGATTCAAACTGGCCCGCGATATACGACGCGGCTCTTCGATGGCCCGCGCTACCGGTATTGCGGCCCTCCATGTTATCGTCCGCTAATACGCGAACGTAATCCCACCAATGCTGCCCCGCAGGGTCCGCCGCCGTCGCGCGGTAACAGAAGATCGCGCTGATGGCGACAATTGGAAGTACTAGAGTTGTTTTCTTCATCTATTTCGCCGATTGTAGATCTTGAATCTTATTGTGCTTGTCAGCGAAACAACTAATGCAGTTCGCGCTGGAGGGCAACAGCTAAGCCGCGGGCCGAGAATCCGAACGGGCCGGGCGGGCTCTTGTAAGCTACACGGCCATCTCTTCCCACAAGGTAGAGACGATCCGGCCAGCCGGTATAGGCGCGCTCCGTCTTGTTATCAATTCCGTCCAGTATCGCGGGAATGCGAATGCCGAGGCGCCGGACGCAGGTGGCGGCCGTCTCGCCACGCTCTTCATTCGATCGAGGGGAAGCGAACAGTACGCCGTCGCGCACATTAGCTTCCTGCGCCCAAAGATCGGTTGGATGCGCCTCCTGGATATACACCACATAGAACGAAGCACGGTCACTATATGTCTCGTACAGCTTGTTGAGCGCGGGAACCTCCCGGCGAAATGGCGGTCAAGTATAGCTCCCAAAGATGAGGACCACCGGCTTGGACTGATACTCCGACGACAGTTTGACTAAGCGGCTACGATCAACCGTAGACAGTTCAAAATTCGGGGCCGTATCGCCCACCCGCAAGTGCCCCGCGCGTGCCGACATCCAAAATGACTCGAAAGGCAGGGCCAGAAACGCAATGTCCGGTACCTTCTTCATAATTGCGCCAAAACGCTCCGGAGGCTGGCGCATCGCCGCATAGATGGCGGCGCAGAGTGTAACGTACAGCAGTCCTAATCCTACGAGGCAGATCAGTATAACTTTGAAGGGGCGCACAGTAGATCAGGACCCAAGGTGTTCTGCCGCGAGTTGCGTGCCCGCCACCCGCGCGCGTATCTTCTGGAAAGCTAGATCGCGTGAGGTAGAGGTGTCGTCCGCAAACGGCGCGAAACCACAGTCGTCCGTAGTTCCCAACTGAACTACCGGAAGATACTTTGCCGCGAGTAGCACGCGATCGCAAACCTGATCCGGAGTTTCCACTTCGGGGTTGATGGGGTCTATGACGCCGATGAAGACCATCTGGTTAGGTTGTAAGTGCCGACGGATGATATCTAAAACACGCTCCGGATCCTTCTCACTGGCCAGCTGAATGTAGAACCGACCCACCCGCATGCGAAACAGAACGGGAAGAAGGTCCGCGTAATCGATATCCGCGCTATGTGTCGCGTCGCGATCGCCCCCTGGACAGGTGTGAACTCCAACCGAAAGACGCTCACGTTCAGAGAAATGTTCAAGGACGCGGTTGTTCAGCGCGACAAAGCTTTCGAGTAGCCCGCCGGATGGATCGAGTTTCAATGAGAGCCGCGCCTCGGTGAAGTCGATTTGTACGCTTTCGGCCCCGCGCTCCAGGCATTGGCGAATATCGGTGACGGCGGCGGCAACTAGGTCATTAAGGAACGCTTCGCGCGAGTAACCTTCGATTCCCGAAGCTGGATAGAGCAGGCTCAACGCCGATGCCGAGATGACCGCCTGCTTCACGGGAATTGACGTGAGCCCCTTGACCGCTTCAAGATACTTGACGGCGTACTCACCGTACTGGAAAGGCCCGTTGATTAGCTTGGGCAACTGCCGCGTGTGTCCGTCGGCAAACGGAATGACCACTCCATCGGAAGCTAAGTTGGTGAGCCCATACAGCGGGTAAGTGGCGAAACTGGGCTTGGTTTGCTCCCCGTCTGTGATCACGGGTGATCCTGTCTCTGCGAACCGACGAATCGTGTCTAGAAGCGCTTGCGTGGCGATTCGATCGAACTCGCCGGCGTTGTTACTACCGAAGGCCGCGATTAGTTCCGTTGGCCGCGGAATACTACCGATCGGTTCCGTCGGTATCTTCGGAGTCATCTTCTTGGGGCGCCTTCGGTCTGAAGGTCGCGCAGCAGTTTCATGTAGCCGTTAACGGCGACTCCCGCGGCCCGGTCCCGGTAAGATTCAATGTCGCTGGGCGCAAACGTCGCAAGGCCGTCCACGTAACGGTTGTACATGCAAAACGCAGCTGCGATCAGGACTGTGTCATGGATCTCAACGTCTGTCGCCCCATGGCGTCGCGCCCGTTCGATGTCACTGGTCAGCACGCTTTTGCCGCTTTGTTGCGCCTTTCCGGCAATGGCAATCAGACGCCTTCAGCTTCTCTGAAATGGGCGCCGTTTCGAAATCATGTTTCACTTGCCGCACCAACTCTTCGTCGCCGTTCAGGTGATAAGCGGCAAGTGCCCCATGACTCGTCTGGCAGTATTCGCAATCGTTCCGAAAAGACACATAGGTGGCGATGAGTTCGCGATCCGCCCGCGTCAGGGTATTCTCGTCGTGCAGGAGCACTTGAGCCAGCGCGCTCATAGGAGCGGCCGTTGCGGGACTGAACGCAAACAGTCCCCGAATTCCGGGTAAGTCGTTATCTAAGTGGATATGTGGCATCGATCGTTGCGGGCGAGTGCGAACCCTCTACCGGTTCGCGGCGCCGAAGATAGCCTTGGTTAGCCATCTGAGCACCCATTTGATGATATAAGTCGGGGTCCTGCGGCGTCCAAGTAGCTAAGCCGTCCACATAGCGGTTGTACATGCAGAATGCGGCGGCAATCAACACCGTGTCGTGCAACTCTAGATCTGTCGCGCCCGCTTCTCGTGCTGACGCAACGTCTTCTACGCTCACATTCTTTCCACCCTGCTGAACCTTACCCGCGATCGTCAGCAACGCTTTCAGCTTTGGTGTGACGGATGCGTTTTGATAATCCCACCGAACGGCATCCACTAAGTCGTAGTTACCCTGCAAATGGTGCGCAGCGGCGGCCCTGTGGCTAGTCTGGCAAAAGTAGCAGTCGTTTCGGGTGGATACGAACGCAGCGATCATCTCACGCTCTCCGCGAGTCAACGCGCTCGGGCCCTGCAGCAGCACCTCGGCAAGTTCCAATAGCGGCGGTGCCGTCTCCGGTCGAAATGCGAAGCCAGCGGTGATCCCCGGCATTCCTTCAGGAAGGTTTATATGCGGCATACTAAGCCTTCCCCGCCTCGGCCTTGCGTCCCAGATCCTTGTTGACGGTCACATAGCCATTTCGCGCCACGATCTCCCCGCGGCCCCGGTAGAAGTCGGCGTCTTCAGGGGCCCATGTCGCGAGTCCGTCCACATAGCGATTAAACATGCAGAATGCCGCGCCGATTAACACCGTGTCGTGGATCTCGATATCGGTCGCGCCACACTGCCGGGCACGATCGATATCTTCCGGCTCGACCTGCTTGCCACTCTGTTGGACCTTGCCGGCAATATTGAGCAGGCTCTTCAGCTTATCCGAAACGTGAGCATTTTCGAAGTTGCGTTTGACTTCCTGGACCAGCGCTTCATTTCCGCCAAGGTGTTGCGCCGCCACGGCGCCGTGAATGTTCTGGCAATAATAGCAATCGTTTTTGCCCGACACATACGTGGCGATCAGTTCGCGCTCGCCCGGTGTGAGGCTGTTTCGGTCCCATAACAGCGTCTCGACTAGCTCATTTAATGGTTTTGCAGTTTCAGGACGAAACGCCATCAGGCCGCGAATACCCGGTAGCGACTCAGGAAGATTGAGATGGGACATGTTTGTTCTGGTACGCAAGCTTATCGATGGTCGAAGCGTCCCGCAATAGTCAAAAAACGCTAGCACACGGCTGGCGTGTATTCTACCGGGTTTTTCGTGGCGCAACGAATCAGTCTCCAACTAAGATATTCCCCAAATGTTCCAAAGACTAAAACATTTTGACTATTGTGGTGTCCAACCCTCGCCGCATAGACTCTTCTGCATACCTTGGGGGGTACTTGATTGATGAAGAGACTCGCAGCATCACTAGTGTGCCTGTGCCTGGCTGGCTATGCACAAGATCCAGTGGGAACGTTGGAAGGACAGATCGCCGATCCAGTAAATGCTCTGGTGGCCAACGCGCAAGTAAGCGTTCAGAATGCGCGGACCGGCCTTACCCGAACGGTTCTCTCGTCGCGCCAGGGAGCATTCCATTTTTCCGACCTACCTGTAGGGGAGTACCGACTAACCGTAAAAGCAGAAGGCTTCTCGCCTTACTCCGTTTCCTCGCTGCGCATCGACATTGGACAGGTAGTTACCTGGCAGGCGAAGCTCGAGATCGCCAGCGAGCATGCGGTTGTAAGAGTCTCGGCTGACGCCGTCAGTGTGGATACAAGCCCGACTCTCGGTAATGTCGTGTCGGAGAAAGACGCGACCGATTTACCGCTGAATGGGCGAGATCTGACGCAACTCGGTCTATTACAACCGGGAGTTGCTCCTATGACTGTGGGTTTAGCTGAAGCCGGCGGCATCGCGCGCAGCGGTCAAGCCTACGCCGTAAACGGGGAGCGCCCGGAATCGAATAACTATCTATTAGATGGCGCGAGCAACGTGGATAGCGTGAACGGTGGTTACGCTCTGCGGGTCCCGGTGGATTCAGTGTCGGAATTCCGCATTCTGACGCTTAACGCACCCGCGGAGTATGGCCAAACAAGCGGCGCGACGACCTCTATGGTTACTAAGTCAGGGACTAACCAGTTTCATGGCGACGTCTACGATTTCTTTCGCAATAGTGCCATGGACTCGCGCAACTTCTTCGCTCCCAGCACCGAACCGCTGCATCGCAATCAGTTCGGCGCCACTTTCGGCGGACCTATCCGCAAGAACAAGGACTTCTTCTTCCTCTACTATGAGGGCCAGCGCGAATCGGACGGCCAGACCCAGGCAGCGATTGTTCCCACGGCCGCTGAGCGAGCCGGTGATTTCTCCGGACTGGTCGATCCTTCGACAGGCCAACCGACGCCTCTAATTAACGAGTTCACCGGCACACCATTTCCGAACAACCAGATCCCGGCGTCGCTTATCAGTCCAATCGCCCTGCAGGCCGAGAACTTGTATCCGCTACCGAATGCTGGCGGCAATGTTTTTGAGACTACACAACTCGGCTCGACGAACTACGAACAAGGCGGGTTTCGGCTCGACCATTACTTCAGCGACAAAGACCAGCTATTTCTCCGCTACTCCGTGTCCTCGCTGAACCAACTCGATCCGCTCCCGATTGCTGGTGCCGGCGTGCCAGGGTTCCCGGTAACCGACGATATCTCGACGAACTCCGCCACTGTTTCCTGGGTCCACATGATTTCTCCGCAAACCGTACAGACCGTGCGCGCCTCGTTCCTCCGCAATGTCTTCTTCAACGGACAGGCCACAAACCACACTCCGGGAAGTTCGCTCGGATTTGACTACCAACCTACTCTGGGATTGAACGACGGAGTTCCCTATCTCATCGTAAGTGGCTATGCGTCGCTAGGCAATCCAATCACTGGGCCTCAGAACACCTATCAAAACGATTATCAGGGATCTTACTCGATTGCCATGACTCGAGGGCGCCACAACCTCAAGTTAGGCGCTGACTTTACCCGCGAACAGATCAACGTTCTCTTTGGAATCGCAACTAATGGTTTCTTTGTCTTCGCTCCGTTCCCGGCGAGCGACTCTTTTGCGAGCTTCCTATTAGGCCAATCCGTGCAGTTCTTCCAGGGCGGCGGCTCGTTCGACCGCGGATTGCGTAAGTGGATCGGCGCCGGTTACGCGCAGGATGAATTCCGCGTAACTCCACACTTAACGTTGGATTACGGGCTGCGTTACGAAGTCAACACGCCGTATACGGAAATCCGCAACCGCCTGAACGCGTGGGAGCCCGGCCATCAATCGACTGTCTATCCGAATGCGCCCGAGGGCCTGTTGTTCCCCGGTGACGCAGGCGTTCCCGCGGGTATCGCGCCTGTCGATTATCACGAATTCATGCCCCGCGTCGGTCTCGCGTGGGATCCGTTTGGCGCAAGCAAGTTCGTCGTTCGCGCGGGTTATGGCATTTTCTACGATGGCTTCACCAATGGCACGGGAGGCCCTCTGCAGGCTGCCGTCAGTGCGCTGCCATGGACACAGGCGTACCAGTTGGCCGGTCCCGGATTTAACTTAGCCAATCCCTACGGTGGCGCCCCCACTCCGTTTGGCACAGGGAACTTCGTCGCCCCCGCCACTGTACTCACCGTTCAATCGGGGATGCTGCCGCCGTACTCCCAGAACTGGGACCTATCCATCGAGCGAGTTATCGGCAAAGATTACCTCCTCGACGTCCGTTATGTCGGGACCAAAGGTACGCACCTGCCGCGATTTATCGAGGCCAACCCCAGTGTCTACGGTCCAGGTGTAACCCCAGAGAACAACAATCAGATTCGCCAATACTCCACTTGCAATGCGGCGGGCATCTGTAACTACGGATCGGTTGGCTTACTCGCCGACGAGGCTAGCTCCTCTTACAATGCGCTGGAAGTAGCCTTCTCGCGCAAGTACTCTCACGGTCTCAGCTTTCTTGCCTCCTTCTGGTATTCCAAGAGCCTCGATGATATCTCCAGTCTCAATGTCGCCGGTTCCGCTCCCACACTAGTCGCGGGGGAGAATGACCTCGCGCAGAACCCGTTTGACTTAGCCGCGGAAAAGGGACCGTCCCTGTTCGATTCCAAGTTCCGCTTCGTGTTCAGCGGGACTTACGCGCTACCTTTTTGGCATAGCGGATCGCGCACCGCGGAGTTCATCACGAATGGCTGGCAGTTCAACATGATCGCCAATTTGTCTTCAGGTACTCCGTTCACGGTTTACGATAGCGCCGATGTTTCTCTGCAGGGCAGCGCGCCCGAAATCAGCGGCTTTTACTCCAGCCGGCCGGACCTGATCTCCAATCCCAACGCCGGGCAGCCGCACACTCCGAATGAATGGGTCAGCCGGTCACCTTTCCTGCAACTCAATCCCGTAACGCAAGCGGGACAGTTCGGAAATGAAGGCCGCAACGTCGTACGCGGTCCCGGTATCGAGAATGTGGATGCCTCTCTGTTCCGGAACTTCAACATCAGAGAAGGGCGGATCTTGCAGTTCCGGGCGGAATGCTTCAATCTGTTCAATCATCCGAATTTCGGATTACCGGAAAATGATTTAGAATCGCCGGCATTCGGACAAATCCTGCAGTCCGGTCCACCGCGTCTCATGCAACTCGCACTCAAGCTACTTTTCTGAATTGCTTTCGCGCGGATTGTCGGAACCAGGGAAGCATTCGCATGAGCGTTTAAAATGAACGTCGGTGCTTCCCGTCCTCTCGATCCTACTCGCTTACCTGCTCGGAAGCATCCCGTTCGGATTCCTGCTGGTGCGCTGGCGAACGGGCTCCGATATACGCGGCGCGGGCAGCGGCAACATCGGGGCTACCAACGTGTTCCGCACGACGGGCCGCGGAATCGGCATCGCGACCCTCGTGCTGGATGCCCTCAAAGCCTTCCTCGCGGTTTGGATCGCCGCTCGCCTCACCGGAGGTAACGAGCTCGTCATAAACTTGGCCGCGCTGGCTGCCTTGATTGGCCACGCTTTCCCCGTATTCCTCAATTTCAAGGGCGGCAAAGCTGTGGCGAGTTTCCTCGGCGTCTATCTGTATCTCGCGCCCATTCCAATCGCCGCTGTAGCCGTCGTCTTTTTCGTGACCGTATGGCGCACCCGGTTCATCTCACTCGGTTCGCTCATGGGCGCGATCACATTCCCCATCGCGGTTTGGATCATCCAACGGCCGCAGCACTGGCCGCTGATCGTTTGCAGTATTCTGTCCAGCGCCCTCGTGATCTGGCGCCACCAAGGCAACATCGTTCGCTTGCGATCAGGCCAGGAAAATGCGTTCTCTCTCCGGCGGGCGCGAACATCTTGAAGCGGATCGGAATTCTCGGCGCGGGAAGCTGGGGAACCGCGCTGGCTGACGTCGTCGCTCCGAACTTTGAAGAGGTCCGACTTTGGACCCGCGATCCCGGATTGGCGGTCACTATCAGCGAGTCGCGCGAGAACACACGGTCTCTACCCGGAATTCGTCTAAGCTCTTCTGTCCACGTCACGACCGACGCTGATGAATGTGTGGCCTCTGCTGATATCGTCTTGGTTGCCGTCCCCACTGTCCATATCCGAAACCTGATGGCAAGTCTCCAGAGCGCGATTCCAGAGCAGGCTCTGATCGTCAGCACCGCGAAAGGTTTGGAGAGCGGCACACTCTTTCGGATGACCCAGGTGATTGCGGAAGCGGCGCGGCGGAATCCCGATCGGGTATTGGCCCTGAGCGGACCAACGTTCGCAAATGAGGTCGCCGCGGGAAAGCCCGCTGCCATCGTGATCGCCGGTCCACGAGAAGTCGCACTCGCCGTCAGACACGCTTTAGCTCGGCCAAGCTTTCGTGTCTATTCCACGGAAGATAGAATTGGAGTTGAAATCGGCGGCGCTCTGAAGAATGTTGTGGCCCTGGGCGCCGGGATGGCAGCCGGGCTGGAATTGGGCTACAATGCTGTTGCTGCATTGATTACAAGAGGGTTAGCTGAAATCACGCGGCTCGCTGTCGCCATGGGCGGCCAATCACGCACGCTCGCCGGCCTATCGGGATTAGGCGACTTGGTTCTAACTTGCACGGGCGAACAGAGCCGCAACCGGCAGCTCGGCGTCCGCATAAGCAAAGCTGTCTCGGTGCTCGATGTGCTCTCTATGAATACGGCGACAACCGAAGGCGTTTGCACCGCGGGCGCGGCCCTTCATCTGGGACAGGAGTTCGATGTGGAGATGCCGATCGCTGCTGAAATGACTGCGGTCCTGGAAGGCAGGCACGGTCCGACGGAAGCGATCAATCGTCTGATGGAGCGGACGCTTAAAGAGGAATAAATGGACCATATCCGGTTAGCTCCGAAACCTTTCCCTGTACGAAGTGTTACAGATGAAATGGCCGCCCATGCCCTCGATTACGACGTCCAATTAATGCTTCGGGTGAAAGCGGGCGACACCTCGTGTTTCGGTGTCCTGCTGGAACGGCACCGTCACCCGGTGATCCACTTTCTTTACCGCATGGTGCAAAACCACGCGGTTGCGGAAGAGCTAGCGCAAGATGTGTTCCTTCGGGTTTTCCGGTCCCGCGCCAGCTACGAAGCCACCGCGAAATTCACTACCTGGCTTTTTCGGATTGCAACCCACCTTGCGCTGAATTGGCTGCGCGACGCAAAAAAGGATCGGGTCCAGGATAGTCTGGATGCCGAATCGGGCGACGCCCCCGCGCTGCAGTTGGCCGATCGCAATCCGAATGTCGAACAGCACATGGTTTCGGGTACCCGCGTTGAAGAGATCCGCCGCGCGATTGCGTCCCTCCCGGAAAAGCAAAGAGCTGCAGTTTTGATGCACAAATACGAAGAAATGGAGTATTCTCAAATCGCAAAGGTACTTTGTTGTTCAGAGTCGGCAGTTAAATCGTTACTTTTTCGCGCTTACGAGACACTTCGAGCGCGACTGGCACACATGGCTTAGTGTTAATAAGTGTTAACGGGGTTTAGAAGAGATGAATTGTCCGTCCAAAACGCGAAATGGTCGCCTCCGGCTGATCGAGTTCGCAACCGGGCGTGCTCGGGCAATGGAGCGCATGGAACTACAATTCCACGCGGATTCGTGTCCGGCATGCCGATCCCTGATCGCCGAGCAGCGACAGGTTTTCGCAGCGCTGGATGGATGGGACGCTGTCGCCCCGAGTCGGGATTTTAACCGTACCCTATACGCGCGTTTTGAACTGGAAGCTAACAGGAGTTGGCTCCGGCGCTTCCAGCAGATCCTCGAACATCCAGCCGGGATCGGGCGACCTTCGTATCCGCTCGCAATCGCGGCTTTGCTGGCCGTATGTTTCTTCGCGGGCGATGCCTCCCGCTTCATCAACCGGTGGCGCGGCATTGTGCCCGCGACGACCACTCCCGCCACCGCTCCGGCGACGGTGCAAGACCCAACCGCGCAACTCATTCGAGCTCTGGACGATCTGCAACTGCTCGATCAGATCGATCCGGTAAAGCATCGCGCTCATCACAGCCGGACGAGGCCGCTCTAATCGGTGAATATGACCGGACCTGGTATCACCAAGCCCAGAATGTGCGCATGCGAAGTGATCCGCCCGCGCAGGCTAAAGAGTGCGTTGATGGGTACCCTGATGATCTTCGCCTTCGGAGCCGTCGCTGGATCTGCTGTCGGAGCGCCGAATGTGCCGAATACGGGCCGAAGTTCGCTCGCGATGAGTGCACCCGTGGTCGCCACTCAACCGGGCAGTCGATTTCCGACTATCGCCGATCTGATCGAGAAACTTAGCAGTCTGAGAAAGCCGGAGCGCGAGAAGATTCTTTCCAAGCTGCCGCCGGACACCCGTCTGAAAATCGAAAAAGGCCTGCAGCAACTGGACGCCATGGGGCCGATTGAAAAGCAGGAAGCGCTCGAGCGATTCCGCGCTTTCACCACGCTGGATAGCCATGGACAAGAAGAGATTCGCGCGGCGTTAGTGAGTTTCAAGGCACTTCCTGATCGTCGTCGGGAAGTGCTCCGGGCCGAGATGAATCAGCTGCATAAAATGTCCAAACAGCAGCGCGATCAACATATTGCCGCCGATGAGTTCAAGTCGCGATTCTCTGCCGACGAACGCGCGATCCTGGAAAAGCTGACTTTGGTGATGCGGCCTTTTTAGGAACCGCAAAAAAAAGGACCGGCGCGTCGGCCGGTCCTTTAATCCGTCGGATTAGAAGTTAGACGTGGGCTTCGATCATCTTCTGCACGTCGCTCTTGCCCATGGCGCCGACTCTCTGTTCAACGACCTGCCCGCCCTTAAAGAGCAGCAGCGTCGGAATGCTGCGGATGTTGTAGCGCATCGCAGTCTGTCCCTGCTCGTCAACATTCAGCTTACCGACCTTCACGCGTCCGTCGTACTCGGTCGCAACTGCGTCGATCGTCGGCGTCATCTGACGGCAAGGGCCGCACCATGTGGCCCAAAAGTCCACCAGCACCGGGACGTCCGATTTCAGCACATCGCTCTCGAAGGCCGCGTCGGTAAAATCTTTTGTATTCAATCCAGCCATATTCCCTCTTTCTAAATATTAGAAGCGCGACGAAGCTTAAGGATTCAACAGGCGTTCGTACACGGTCGAGTATTGCACGGCGCTTGCCATCCAGGAGAAGTCCCGGCCCATTCCGGTCCGCATCATCCGGGTCCATCGCTCCCGGTCGGTCCACGCCCGTAAAGCAGCCTGCATCGCGAGCAGCAGAGCATAGCCGGAATACTCCCAGAATTTGAAGCCGGTTTCGCCGTCGATTGTGTCGTCCAAACCTCCGGTCGCACGCACGACGGGAACCGTCCCATAGCGCAGGCTGTAGATCTGATTTAAGCCGCACGGCTCGTAGCGGCTGGGCATGAGAAACATATCGGATCCGGCTTCGATCCGATGCGCGAGCCCGTCGTCATATCCCAAACGCAGCCCGACGCGGTCCGGAAACGCGTCCCGGATCTGCCGGAACATCTGTTCGAACGACGGCTCTCCGGAACCGAGCACCACCATGTAGAGGTCCTCTCGGAACAGCGCGGGCGCGGCGTCCAGAATCAAGTCCGCTCCCTTCTGACCGGTAAGGCGGCTAACGATGCCGACCAGCGGGCGATCCATCGGTGCGTGCTCCAGCCCGAACTCGCGCAGCAGTTCCCGCTTGCAAATCGCCTTTCCGGAGAGGTCCGCGGCCGAGTAGTTCGCCGGAATGGCCGTGTCGGTTTCCGGATTCCACTTCGAATAGTCGACGCCGTTCAGGATTCCGATTAAATCCTGGGAGCGGGCGCGCAGCAAACCCTCCAAGCCATACCCATGCTCCGGCGTTTGAATTTCCTGGGCATATCTTGGGCTGACCGTGGTGATTGCATCGGCGTAAACCAGTCCCGCCTTCAGTAGACTGATGCCTCCGTGGAACTCGACCAGGTCCGTCCGGAACAACCACGGCGGAAGTCCCACGCGTTCGAGCGAGCCGCGTCCGAAGTAGCCGAGGTAGCCCAGATTGTGAATCGTCTCAATCGACTTCGTTTTGTAGAAGCTCGGGTCCTGGGTCAGCCAGGTCTTCAAGTAGCAGGGCGTCAAACCCGCCTGCCAGTCATGGCAGTGGATGATGTCCGGCCGGAACGCACGGCGCGCGAACTCGAAGACGGCGAGCGACAGCATCCCGAAGCGCAGGTCGTTGTCGCCGAAGTCTCCGCGGCGATCGCCATAGATGCCATCGCGCGCGTAGAATTCCGGCAGATCCAGGAAGAAGAACGGGCTGTCCTCCGCCGTTGTGTAGACCGACGGCCGCCACGCGTAAGGCCCGAGTTGCACGTCGAACGGTTCGGTCACCTGGCGCGGAGAACGACCCACGGTTCCGGCATAGCGCGGAATCAGAACAGCTACTTCATGACCGAGTTGCTGCAATGCGGCGGGAAGGGCGCCGACCACGTCCGCCAGTCCGCCCGTCTTGGCGTAAGGCGCTGCCTCGGAGGAAACCATCAGGATCCGGCTCATGAGCGATTGTTATGATACCGAGTCCGGCGCGCCGGTGTACTGCAGCTTAGCGATCGTGGCTCTTTCCGGACTTCGCGAGATAATAGCTATTCCATGAGAGGCAAGTATTTGCTCGCGTGTCTAGTCGCGGCAGCGGCATTCGTAAGCGCGGCGAGCACCGCCTGGCACGCGGCCAAGCTTTCGCCTTTCACGGTCTACTCCGATGGCGATCCAAAAGCGGCGAAACTCTTCGTCGCCGAGTTGGAGCAGTTGCGGTTCTCGCTCGGTGAACTGCTCGGCATCAAAGACTTAACGATCCGACCGGGGCTGGAAGTGTTTCTGATGCGCGGCGCGTCCGCGTCGGCGATGGTGACGACGCGAACCGGCATTCCGGCGCTGGTTCTTCCTCCAGGACCGCTCTCACCAGAATCGCGGCGGCTGATCGTCACTCTTTTGCTCGATCAGAATACCGGCCGCATGCCTCCCAAACTTGAGCGCGGACTCTCTGCGTTTCTCTCCACAACCGAAACGAAGGGCGCACACGTGACCTGGGGCGCGCCTCCATCGGCTGCCGATCGCGATCTCGATTGGGCGCTGGTCGATTGGCTCGTGACCACGCCCGACACTTACGGGAAGTTCCGCGTGCTGCTGGCGAATCTGGAGAACGGCGTTGATCCGGATGTCGCGTATCGCAACTCGATCGGGAGGACACCCGCGCAGACAGCGGATCAGGTGAAGGCGTTTCTGAACTCGGGTCGATTTCCCACTATCGACGCGCCCAGCCGGCCGTTGAATCCGGATCGCGACGTGTTGTTAAAGCCGCGCGACGCCGATGATATGGCGCTGCCGCTTGCGGATTTGCTCGATCGCGATTCCGGACAGCGTTATCGCGATCTGTTGAACAGCGGAAAGAACAAGACCGAAGCCGAGGAAGGGCTGGCGTTGCTCGCCGTGCGAGGCGGGGAAACGCAAAAGGCTCAGGAGTATTGCGGCGCCGCACTTCGCGACGGGAGCAAGAACGCATACGCACTGCTGCAGTGCGCGCATCTGGAAACTGATCCCGCAAAGATTAAACAGCTGGCTGAACGCGCGCTGACGGCCGATCCCAACTCAGCCGAAGCGCACTTTCTGATTGGTAAACAAGCCGAAGATCCGGCGCAGCGTATCGAGCAATGGCGTGCCGCGACCAGGCTTGCTCCCCGGCAGGAGACTTACTGGGTGGCACTGGCGCAGGCGCTGCAGGACGAGAAGCATTGGATCGACGCGGCCAAGGCGTGGCAATCCGCCGAGCAAGCCGCCGACACGCCCGAGCAGCGCGACAAAGATATGAAGGCCCGGCTTGCACTGGAGACGCTGCGGCTCGATGAGCAGGAGAAGCAGAAGCGCGAGGCCGTCGAAGCCGAGAAGCGTGAAGAGGACCGCCTGAAGAAAGAAAGCTGGGACCGGATTCACGCGGCTGAGGCCAAGGCGTCCGAACCGGATGCCAAGGATGTGGAAGCGGGCGCGGTGCCGTGGGATTCGATTCATCCGGCGGCGAAGCATCTGGAAGGGAAACTTGCGCGGGTGGATTGCGTGGGCGGCAAACTCCGGTTCCTTCAGGTGCGTGGGACAGACGGGAAACTGATTAAGCTGACCCTCGATCCGACGATCGGCAGCGCTGCGGGAGTTGCGTGTGGCGCCGCTGCGGGACGGGCTGTGGCGATCGACTACGAGCCTGTGCCCGATCGGCGAACGGGCGTTGCGGGCGAGACCACAGCGGTCCAGCTGCGGTAAACCGTTGAGCTAAGACTCTTTCGGCTGACGAGCAAACCGTGCGCCCAACGCTCCGCCGGCCATGTATAGCAAGCTCGCCAGCACGAAGAAGATAATCCAGACGAACAGCACGAAGAACGCGAGAACGATTGGATCGTTCATCATCTGCAGCGCCTCTTGTTGGGCGGGCGACATCGCGGTCTTGTGAAGTTGATCGCGAACCGCATCGAAGATCGCCGACCCAGCAAGCGCGAAGTTCAACGTCATCCAGATGGTCGCGAACAGCGCGTTGAGCAGCGCCGTCATGAATCCCAGCTTGACGGCGTCTGCGATCCGGAGGGCACGTCCGATGCGCCGTTGAAAAAGCCAAACTGCCCCAAAGCCGCCCAGCACCGGTGCAACAAACTGGATGATCGGAATGACTTCGATCGCGGTGACGAAGCTCGCCACCACCAGGCACGTGCGCAACGCCAGAGGATTGCTAAACGCCACTTTGCCGCGGTTCTCCGCGTAAGCCGCCGCAGCCGCAGCTTCCGCCGGCTGAACGGTTCTTACGGCAGGCGCAACAACTTCCGGCGTTTCGTCCACCGGCGGTTCGAATTGCGGCTTACCGCAGCGATGGCAAAAACGAGCGTCTTCGGGAAGGAGCGCACCACAGGTGCAATGTTGAGGCATTCAAACGGCAACTAGAACTACTCCTCTAGTTTGACGCAGGTGCTCCAGCCGAAGCAACCACGATACGGGTGCCGTCGCCGTCAGGCTTAATCCCGACCGATCGCATCCGACCGCCAGTCTTCATTTCGATGTTCAGCGCGTCGCGTTCCCAGTGGGTGTGCCAATCGGGAAATTGATGCTGGTAGAACTGGCGCACCTTGTCCGGGGGATCCGAAGTGAGGTAAGCTGCGGCGGAAATGCTGAAGTCCTTATGAACTTCGCTGCCATCCAGCTGGAAATCGGCGCCGCCCTTGTCATTGGTGCGGCGAGCGCCCGGGTATACGGGAATACCGACCGATTCGGGATCTAAACCCTCATTCTCGTGAATCCCAATACTGCCCAGCGGGGTCTCAATGCGCACGTTTTTCTTGTCGCTCGTCTCCGTTTCGCGGATGTGGATGTTGCGTACCACAAAAACGGCCCCGAGGGTTAGCATGATCACCGTTCCCGCAATGATCACGGCGATGACGATCAGTGTCTTTAACAGCGTGTTCATACTTTCTGAACAATCATACGGGAAAACAAGGATTTTCGTTCGCCACGTTCACCGATTGTTAAAATTCAAGCGACACCCTCAGCGACACACTCAGCGACAACCAGCCGAATGGATTTCCTTACAGGTTTGAACCCCGAGCAGCGCGATGCCGTTGCCAGCACGGAAGGTCCGCTGCTGATCCTGGCCGGCGCGGGCAGCGGAAAAACACGCGTCATCACGCACCGGATTGCGCATCTGGTGACGGCGAAACACGTGCCGCCATCGGCCGTTCTGGCCGTCACTTTCACCAACAAAGCCGCGGCGGAAATGCGTGCGCGCGTTGCGTCGTTGATCGAGGGCTCCGGCGTTAACGGCTCTCCGAATCTCTCGACGTTTCACTCGTTTTGCGTACGCTTGCTGCGTCGGGATGGTGAGCCGCTGGCGCGCATTCGTCCCGGCTTCACCACCAAGTTTTCGATCTACGACGACGAGGATCAGCTCGCGATCATCAAGGGCGCGTTCCGCAAAATGGGGCTCGACGAGAAGGCGCTGCCGTATCGGTCGGTGATGTCGATCATCAGCCAATCGAAGAACAGTCGCAAGACGCCACAGGATCTTTACAGCGAGGCGAAGGATCCGAAGATGACCCGGGTCGCTGCGGTGTTCGAAGAGTACGAAAAGGGTCTGCGCAATTCGAATGCGCTGGACTTTGATGACCTGCTGCTCGAAGCGGTGCGGCTGCTGGAGCACGATGCGGACACGCGCGAGGGGTACAACCGGCGCATCAGCTACGTGATGATCGACGAGTATCAGGATACGAATCGCACGCAGTATGAACTGATGCGCCTGCTCACGCGGAAGCACGATAACGTCTGCGTGGTCGGCGACGAGGATCAGTCGATCTATAGCTGGCGCGGCGCGGACATTCGCAACATCCTGGATTTCGAACGCGATTATCCGAAGGCGAAAACCATCCGGCTCGAGCAGAATTATCGTTCGACCAAGAACATCCTCGAAGCGGCGTCCGCGGTTGTATCCAACAACAAAGAACGCAAAGGAAAGTGGCTGTGGACGGACTCCGGCGCGGGCGATGAACTCGCACTTTACGTTGGGCACGACGCCGAGAACGAAGCTTTATTTATCGCGGATACGATCGAGCGTTTACTCGGACAGAATCCGGAATGGCGGGTCGCTGTCCTTTACCGGACGAACTCGCAATCGCGGCAAATTGAAGAAGCGCTGCGCCGGTATGGTCGCAAATATCTGGTGGTCGGCGGATTCAGCTTCTATCAGCGCGCCGAGGTGAAGGACATCGTTTCGTATCTGAAGCTGGCGATCTCGCGGAACGACTCGATCAGTCTGCAGCGCGTGATTAATACTCCGGCGCGCGGCATCGGACGCAGCACGATCGATCAGATCCAGGCGTTCGCCACTGAGAACAATCTCACTTTGTGGGAAGCGATCGTGCGCATGCTTCACGAACAGCGATTCGGCACGCGCGCACACGCCGCGATCCAGGCGTTCCGGGTGCTGATCGATGAACTGACGGAAGCGGTGGAGAAGCTGCCGCTCAACGAAACGCTGAAGTTCATCGAAGAGCGCACCGGCTACCGGCGCATGCTGGAGCAGGAGAACACGCCGGAATCGGAAGCGCGCATCGAGAACCTGGAGGAAATCGCGAATGCCGCAGCGGAAGCGCATGAGCGCGGCGAAACGGCGGCGGATTTTCTGGATCACGCCGCGCTGGTCGCCGATGCGGATCAGGTGGACGAAGAGGCGCAGGTCTCGCTGCTGACGATCCACAACGCGAAGGGTCTGGAGTTTCCGGTCGTCTTCCTGGCCGGCCTTGAAGAAGGATTGTTCCCGCACATGCGTTCCATCGGCTCCGACGCGGCGATGGAAGAGGAGCGGCGGCTCTGCTACGTCGGCATGACGCGCGCCGAAAAACGGCTGTATCTTTCGTGGGCGAAATACCGGCGGCGTTTCGGAGGCGGCGAGCAGGAGCGGTCTATCGCGTCGCGTTTCCTGAAGGAAGTTCCGGCCAACCTGATGGTGACGATCGGCGGCGACAACGACGAGGACCATCCGCAAGTCGATTTGAGGGCGGAACGCTACGAGGTCCGGCAAAGCGCGAAACGCAATCTGTTTACCGGCAAGACGTACAACTCGATCGAGAACATCTCGCAGTTCTTCGCCGAGCGCGGGGTGAAGATGCCGGTGCAGACTCCGGCCCCTCCACCTCCCAGACCGCCGATTGCGCCACCTCCGACACCGCCTGTCAGCGCGCCTTCCCAATCACGCCCCGAAGCGCCTCCGTGGGCAACGCGTCCACCTGTCGCGCCGCAATTTCCGCCACGCGCTCCCGCGTCCGCGCCGTTCAGCAAACCCGCCGCTCCGAATCGTCCAGCGCGTACAGGTACAGTGATAGAGCACCCTAAATACGGAACCGGAACTGTTGTCCGCCGGGAAGGTGAAGGCGAAGACGCCAAGATCACCGTGATGTTTCCGCGCTACGGGTTAAAAAAACTGATTGAAAAATACGCAGGGATCAAGACGAAATAATGGCGAACACAAAGACTGTAACCGACCCGACTGAACGCAAGAAGCTGAAGCGCACTGCGCGTAAGAAAGCCGCACCGAAGGCCAAGCGAGCTTCCGGCGTTGCCCGCGGGTCGCAGAAAAAGAAAATCAAAAAGATGACGCAGGGCCAGCGGAAGCGTTAAAATCCGCTGAATGTCGCGTCTCCTCCGCACTAAGAGCATTGATGCTTTAATTGCCGCTTCTGAGGAGCCTGAGAAGCGGCTACGAAAGACGCTCGGACCCTTAAGTCTCACTGCGCTGGGTATCGGCGCGGTGATCGGGTCCGGCATCTTTACCCTGACCGGAACAGCGGCCGCTGGCCACGTCACTAAGATCAACTCGATCTTTCACGCGACCATTCTGGACCTGCTGCTCAACGGGACGCACGGCATCTCGATGCAAGGCCGTCCAGGCGCAGGACCGGCGATCACGATCTCGTTCATCCTGGTAGCGATTGCGTGTCTCTTTGCGGGGCTCTGCTATGCGGAACTCGCGTCGATGATTCCGATCGCCGGGAGCGCGTACACCTACGCTTATGCGATTCTCGGCGAGATCTTCGCGTGGATCATCGGGTGGGATCTGATCCTGGAGTACGCCGTCTCGAACATGTCGGTCGCGGTGGGTTTCTCCGCGTATCTGCAGGATTTGGGCGATAACTTATTGGGCTTCCATCTGCCCGCGGCGATTGCGTATCCCGCATTTCCAGCGCCCGGCCAGCCGAGCGGGATTTTCAACATCCCCGCGCTGGTGATTACCCTGCTGGTCACGTGGGTTCTGGTGCGCGGCGTGAAAGAAGGCGCGGAGACGCAACGCGATCATGGTCGGCATCAAGATCCTGGCGATTCTGATCTTCTGCTTTGGAGCCGCCAAAGCGATTCACGTCGAGAACTGGAAGCCGTTCGCACCGAATGGGTTTTCCGGAATTCTGACCGGCGCGTCAATTGTCTTCTTCACTTACATCGGATTCGATTCGGTTTCAACCGCGGCGGAAGAATGCAAGATGCCGCAGCGCGATCTTCCGATCGGCATCATCGGTACGCTGATCGTCTGCACGATTCTCTATGGATCGGTTGCGCTGGTTCTCACCGGCATCGCGAAGTATCAGACGCTGAACACGGATTCGCCGGTGGCCGACGCTTTGAAGGCGCTCGGATATAACCGGCTGCGTGTGATCGTTACGTTCGGCGCACTGATTGGGATGATCTCGTCGCTGCTGGTCTATCAGTATGGCCAGGCGCGCATCTGGTTCGCGATGTCGCGCGACGGCTTGCTGCCCGGCCTGTTTAGCCGCGTGCATCCGCAGTATCGAACCCCGCACATCAGCACCTGGATCGCTGGTTTCGTCGTTGGTCTACCCGCGGGACTGTGGGATATCGATACCTTCGCGGAGCTTTCGAATATCGGAACTTTGTTCGCGTTCGTCGTCGTATCAGCTGGTGTGATTGTTCTGCGCAAGAAACAACCGGATCGCCCGCGAAGTTTCCGCGTCCCGCTTGTGCCGCTGGTTCCGATACTCGCGATCGCGTGCTGCCTGTTGCTGATGATGGGACTTCCGCTGATGACCTGGATCCGCTTCTTCATGTGGCTCGTCATTGGTCTGATCGTCTATATGCTCTTCGGCAGCCGGCACTCAACGCTTGATCGCGTACCTGCACGTATCTGAAAAACTAAATGGCGACCCCTGCAATTTCTGTAAGTGGACTGCGCAAGACTTATGGCGGAGTAGAGGCGGTCCGCGGGATCGACTTCGAAGTAGCGCAAGGCGAAGTCTTCGGCCTGCTCGGGCCGAACGGCGCAGGCAAGACCAGCACGGTCGAGATTCTGGAAGGCTTGCGGCCGCGCACCGGCGGCGATGTGCGCGTGCTCGACTTCGATCCCGAGAAGCAGACGAACGCCTTAAAGCAGCGCATCGGCGTCTGCCTTCAAGCCACCAATCTGCCGGACAAGATCAAGGTGCGGGAAGCGCTGGAACTGTTTGCGTCGTTCTACAACCAGACCGTCAGCGGCGACGATCTGCTGAAGCGGCTGCAACTCTGGGAGAAGAAGGATGCCGCGTACTCGACGCTCTCCGGCGGCCAGAAGCAGCGCCTTGCACTCGCGATGGCGCTGATCAACGATCCGTTGATGCTGTTTCTCGATGAACCTACGACAGGACTCGATCCGCAGGTTCGTTTGGAAATTCGCGACCTTCTGGAAGAACTGCGCGCGGAGAAGCGGACCATCCTGATGACCACGCACTATATCGAGGAAGCCGAGCGGCTGTGCGATCGGGTGGCCATTATAGATGCCGGCCAAATTATCGCGATCGGTACTCCGCGAGAGCTGCAGGAGAAGAGCGCGACACAATCCGCGATTGAAGTAGAACTTGCCGATCCTTTTGCCAACGGCGACTTACCCGCGTGGCCGGACGCGATTCGCACGGTGCTGGGCGAAGATCGCAAGCACATCACCGTCTTTTCATCGAAGCCCGCGCGTACTCTGGTCGAGATGGTTAAGTGGATTGATTCAAGCGGGTTCGAGTTAGCCGATATTCGTCTAAACCGACCGACGCTCGAAGATGTGTTCATCGAACTTACCGGCAAGAAACTAAGGGAATAAATGTTTCGAAGCTATTGGGCATTAGTCAAGATTGACTTGAAGCTGGCGTTCCGCGCTAAGTCGGTTCTGTTCTTCAACTACTTCTTTCCGCTGTTCTTCTTCTTCGTATTCGGCAGCCTGTATAAAGCCGCGCAGGGGACCGTGATTCTGCAAGTAATCACGATGGTCACCGCCATCGGCATCCTCGGCAACGGACTCTACGGAGCTGGTATGCGCGCAGTACAGGAGCGAGAGACGAACGTTCTGCGCCGTTACAAGGTAACTCCGATCGGCCCGCTGCCGCTGCTGGTCGCGTCCATGGTTTCGGGGCTTATGATCTACTTGCCCGCGCTCCTTGCCACGCTAGTCCTTGCGGTCTACATGTACGGCTTTAAGATACCCTCGAACATCGGCTCATTCTTAATCTTTGCTTGTCTGGCCTGCGTTGCGTTCCGCGCCATCGGACTGATCGTTTCCTCGGTCGTCAACTCGATGCAGGAGAGCATGGTGCTGATCCAGCCGCTCTATATGAGCATGCTTTTCCTGAGCGGCGCCACCATCCCGATCGTCATCTTTCCAGCCTGGCTACAAACGGTGACGCAATTCATCCCGGCCACCTATTTGATGACCGGCATGGGCGGCATTCTGCAGCGTGGAGAATCGCTCGCGCACAACTGGCCGTCTGTGCTTGCGCTACTTCTCACAGCGTGCGTCGGAGTGTTCCTCTCGACTAAGCTCTTCCGCTGGGAAAAAGAAGATAAGCTACGCAATAGCGCCAAGCTGTGGGTGTTAGTGGTTCTACTTCCGTTTATTGTCCTTGGAACGTTCCAGGCGTGGAGTAAGGAAAACTTAACCAAGCAGCGCGTGCTGATGCGCGACCTGGAGCGCGGGGAGACCGTGCTGATCAAGAACACCCGGATTTTTATCGGCGACGGGCAGGTTTTCGAGAACGGTTCTGTATTAGTGAAGGCCGGCAAGATCGCACAGATATTCCCGAACAGCTCACCCGATGAGAAGGCGCTTCAGGCGAGTTTGGTGGATGGGTCAGGTAAGACGCTGCTGCCCGGATTGATTGACGTGCATGTGCATCTGGGCGCGAGCGGCGGCTTCTCGTCCGATCCGGCGAACGTTGATTACGAAGCTGCGGCTCAGCGTGAACTGGAGGCGTATCTGTTCAGCGGAGTGACGGCGGTGCGGAGCGCGGGTGACCCGCTTGCTTCCGTGCTGAAGTACCGTAAGCTATTCAACTCCGGCGAGCGGCTCGGGACCGAGCTATTCATTGTCGGTCCATTGTTCACGGCCGCGAAAGGCCACGGTACCGAGTACGCTAAGTGGATACCGGAACAAGGTCGCGAGTACTTCAATCGAGAGTTCCTGCGCATCCCGAAGTCTGAGGATGAGGCGCGCAAGATGGTCGACCAATTAGCCGATCAGCATGTCGACGCAATCAAGGGCATCCTGGACGCCGGCGCGTTTCCTTATGTGTTCGAGCGCATGAACGTGAAGCTTCTCAGCGCGGTGGTAACCGAAGCACATGCCCGGAATCTGCCGGCCTCTATCCACACCGGTTCCTTACAAGATGTCAACGACGCAATTGCGATGGGCGCGAACTCCGTCGAGCACGGCTCATACATCGATCAGATTCCCGATGCAACTTTCGCCGAGATGAAAGCTAAGGGAATCGCGTTCGATCCGACACTTAGTGTGGTCGAGGGATTCAACGACTTCGCCCACGGCGACACTTCGTTGCTCAAACGGTCACTTACTCAGCAGGTGACATCGAAGGACTTAGTTGCGGGCACGGAGAAAGCGGCATCGTCGAAAGACACGGAGGCGCTCCGTAAGTCGATCGGAGAGTATCCGATGTCGCTTGAGATCGGCAAGGCAAATCTGTTGCGCGCATGGAAAGATGGAGTGACGTTGGTCACCGGATCGGATGCGGGTAACTACATGGTGTTTCACGGTCCGACCGTGCAGCACGAAATCGAACTCTGGATTTCCGCCGGAATCCCTCCTGCGGTCGCGCTTCAGGCTGCGACGCAGAACGCCGCGCAATTGCTGCGTGCTGCGGATCGCTTCGGCACGATAACTGTCGGAAAAGAAGCGACGCTGCTGATGGTAGACGGCAACCCGCTGCAAGATGTCAATGCGCTCTCCGCGATTTCCATGGTGATGTTTAAGGGCGAGAACGTCAACCGCACGGGTCTGTTCACGCAGAAGTAACTAATGAGGTTTGCGGTCCTGTATCTTACGCTAGTCTCTATGCAGGCTGCTGACTTGACGATTGATCACGTCACCGTAGCCGGCGTTACTCTCGCGATCTTGCAGCAGCAGCTCACCGCGGTAGGCATTCAGAGCGAGTATGGAGGCGCGCACACCAATCATGCGACGGAGATGGCAATCGCGAGTTTCCGCGACGGGTCTTACCTGGAACTAATTGCCAGGCAGAAGGACTTCGATCCCGCAATGCTCGCGCAACATCCGTGGGCTAAGTTCATCGAGGGCGACGCGGGTCCGTGCGCGTGGGCCGTGCGGCCGAAAGACTTCAACGCCGAGGTCGCGCGCTTGAAAGCCACAGGCCCAACGAGCGGCGGACGGAAGCGGCCCGATGGTGTCGCGCTTCAGTGGCAGACGGCATCGCTAGGCGACGAGCCCAGCGGCTCCTTCTTTCCGTTTCTAATTCGCGATGTTACTGCGCGCGATCTGCGTGCGTTTCCGTCGGGCAAAGCGGTAAATCGAGATATCGACGGCGTGCTTCGCGTCGTGATCGCAGTCCGCAAAATCGACGATTCTTTCGATCGCTTTCAGAAGGCATATCCCGGGATTGCAAGGCCGCTACGCCAGTTAGATAAGAAGTTCGGCGCGGAACTCGCGTGGATTCCCGACACGCCGATCGTCTTCGCGGCCCCGGTTGGCGGCTCGTGGGTGGGGGATCGTATCGATAAGTTCGGCGAAGGTCCAATCGCGTTTGTCCTGTCTTCGCATAAGAAGATTAAAGGCGGCGCATGGTTTGCGGAGAGTTGGTTTGGAAGGGATGTTAGTTGGTTCGATCCGCAGAAGCTGGGCGGCTGGTGGTTGGGTCTGCAGGCGCAATAAGTGTCAATGTGTGGATCCCGTGCCGTAGAGTTCGAGGTAAGTCTGAGAGGCAGACGATAAGTCGATCGGCAGCAGCACTGATGGCTGCTGAACGCCGCTAGAGCTGATGAAAAGCACCCTTTCGGCGACTAATCCGGTCGAGTTCAAAACAAACCTGGAGACAGGTTCGCGATCTGAATCGTCGCCGTCTAATCAGTCCCGCTCGGTGGAGTCAAACCTGACTGTAGACATTGCGTTGGGCCGTTCTGCGAAAACACAATTCCAGCGAAGAGTAGGAAAGGGGCCCTTCTGAACTCAGGCACCGGCCGAGCTCGCGTGATTCTGAACGTATGTCGCCCCGAGACTACCCACCGCTGGACGTATTTGTTCCGTTATTCGTGCCGTACAGCGTGTAGTCGAGACTCTGTATCGATGCCGTTAAGATCGTTTGCTGGCTCTCAAGGCCGGAAATCAACGTATCCGCCTGCGATAGTTGCTGGAACAGCGTTTTTTGCATGGAGTTGATGCTGGTCTCGGTTTCGGTGATCTTCGTCTGCATGGTGGCGTCATCCTGCCGCAGCGTAGACTGTTCGGCGGCGATCGCACCCGTAGTCGCGTTGCTCACCTGGTCGAGCGCTTGCGAAACCCCACCCAGTCCCGAAGTCTCTGAGCCTAGGAACTGAAAGGCACCGGCTAGTTGTGAGCTTGAGAATCCGCCAACTACCGTCGGGTCAAAGCTCATCGTCCCGTCGGAATTGAACGTGACTCCCAGATCGGCCAAGCTCTTGATATTCCCCGAGCCCTGGTAGGTGGACAGTTGCTGCATGTCCCCCTCTAACTGATAAACGATAGAGTCGCCGCTCAAAACTCCCGTAGCTTGTACCGGCTTGACTGTTGATCTGCGACACCGCCGCGTTATACGCGGTTACAAGTGTCTGAAGACCGGATGTGAGTTGCGTGGGGTCCGACGCCAAAGTTAGCGTAGTCGCCGACGTAGTTTGCGCCTGAAGGCTTAACGTCGCGCCGGGGATTAAGTCGTTTACCGTATTATTTGTGCGTATAACGGGAAGGTTGTTCAATGTGAAGACCGCGTTGGTACCCTGATTTGTGTCCGTGAGGATGTTAGTATGCGCGCCCAGCGGGTCGTCGATTACCTGAAGTGTGGTTTGGCCCTGGTTCTCGGCTGAAACCGAAAGGTAATTCCCGTTTCCGGTGGTCAGGATTGTGGCCGAAACTCCCGCTCCCGAGCCCGCCAAGTTGATCGCGTTTTGAAGACCAACCAAATTATTCGTCGATGGCGTAAGAGTAATCGGGATCTTCTGTGTCCCGATTACGAGACTCATACTCAGCGTCGTCGATACCGGAGTAGAAGTCGAATTTCCATAGCCATTGAGCGACGTTTCGGATGCCGCGCTCGCCAGGGATGTAATCGAGTTGATCGTATAGGATGCAGGCGCGCTTGCGCCGGTAGCCGTTACCAGGACATTAGCCGTATTCGAACTGGTCGCGGAGATTGCTTGGTTGGCGCCCAAATCTCCTAGCGCCTTAACGGCCGTGGTCAGACCCGCCGCAGTCCCCTGGAGCGTCGCCAGCTGCGTTTCCTGGCTCAAAACCGTCTGATCCTGGTTCTGTAGTTCCTGGAGCGGAATGCTGGCAATGCCGGCGGAGCGCGTCAGAACGGCTTGAAAACTGCTCGCATATTGGCTTGTGCCCGTGAATGTCAGTGGTGTAATGACGCTCGATGCCATTGCTTACCTCGTCTGAAGTCCTATCGGCCTACGGGAAGAAAAGTTTAATTCCACCTTTGAACCCTGACGAGAGTAATCCCTCGCTCAGGATGCTTTATAAAAGATAAGTACAGGTTTTGTCCCGCGCTGCCGATACTACGTACGTGAAGCCGTTGGTCGAGCGAATTGTCGAAGATAAGTTTCGCTCGGCACTTCCTCGGCTTCAACGAATTTCATCCAAGCATCTAATAAAAACTGAGAGAAGTTCGCGTGTCCGCTAGAACTTGGCGGACTCACACCGATAAGACTGTCAGCGCCGCATAGAAATCGGCGCCATCAAGCTCGAGGGTTCCTCGAAGCAAAGCATCAAGGGAGTAATAATCATGTTTTCAATTAACACAAACGTCGCTTCGCTGGAAGCCCAGAACTATCTCACTCAGACCAGTAAATTTCAACAGCAGACCATCGAAGAAGTAACATCCGGCTTGCGCATCGTTAATAGCGGTAACGACGCGGCCGGCTTGGCGGTCGCCAATAGCTTCGCTTCGGACGAAGCCGTACTCACTCAGGGCGTCGCAAACGCCAACGACGGGATCGGCCAGTTGCAGACGGTCGATGGCGGCGAGAACAACATCTCGCAGTTGCTCGATCGCGCCAGCACCTTGGCAACTCAGTCGGCGTCCGGCACGTTCACCGGTAACCGCGCCACCCTGAACAACGAATTTCAGTCGGTGCTTACGGAAATCAACCGTGAAGCGCAGGCTATTGGCTTAAACCAGGGCGGCTCGCTCGCTCAGAACTTGTCGGTGTTTATCGGCGGCGGTCAAGGAACCACGGGCGCTTCAGCGGCTGCCAACGGCCAGGAGCAACTCAATCTCTCCAGCGCTACCGTTGATGCGAAAAGTCTGGGTTTGGTCGGTGTACAGGTCGTTGGAGGAACGGTCGGGACTACCGACATCGGCACGGGTTCATCCACCAGCGTCCAGAACATCGTAAGCAACACCTCCAACACGGCAACCGAGACGCAGTCTGGCTATTCAACTTTCGTTCTCAACGGCCCAGGCTTCTCCAGCACCTCCGGTAGCACGCAAGTGAAACTTGCCGTTAACCTGACGGGCGTCACCAATACAGATACGCTCGTTAACGCCATCAACGCGGCGATCACCGCAACCGGGCAGGCGGGCAATCAACAAGCCACCGCATTTGCGAACGCGAATATCACGGCCAGTGCCAACACGGACTCCACCGGCAAGACTCAACTGGTCTTCAGTTCGAGCACGAGCGCTTTCCAGGTAACCGGTGGCGATCAGGTTGCCAACGCACTCCTTGGTAACTTCGCGTCAGGTTCCACCGGAAACACCGCAAATCCGACCGTCGTTGGAGCGACAGCGGTCCAGACGACCGCGGGCGCGGCCGCGCCAACCGTAACGCTCAGCTTCCAGGGAGCGGGTTTAGCCACAACCCAAACGGCAACATTGGCCATCACGAGCGGAGAAACCCAGGCCGCTATGTTGACAGGCGTTCAGAACGCCATCGCAGCGAACACCACGCTCGCAGCTACCGGCATCACGGCTAGCCTGAACGCGAGCAACAAGCTCGTTTTCACGGGTCCCGCCAGCCAGAGCTTCGATGTCCAAGCCACAGGCGACACCAATAACAATCTCGGTCTTGGCTCGTTCGGCGTGGCCGGCACGAGTGTGGCCGCAACGTCGGCCGTTTCGGCAAGCGCCAATCAGGACATTCAGATTTCCGTAAACGGGGGGGCAACGGTCGACCTCGGAACTCTAACCAGCGGTTTGACATCGACCACGGCTGCCGCGGCAATTAATACGGCCATCCAAAGTCAGGCCGGCGCGGCCACTCTGCGCGAGGCAGGTATCACGGCCAGCGTCAGCGGCGGCAACGTCACGCTTACATCCGGAACCGGAGCCAGTTTCGCGGTCAATGCCGTCGGAGCCTCTAACGCCTTCGGGTTCACCGCTTCTACTGGCGTCGCTACCCCGCTCGCCTCCCTCCAAAGCGGCTACGCATCCGGTGCTGCGGGCGAAGTTCAGGCACAAGGTGAGAATCAGAGCGATACGACCACCGGTAAGAACGCGTTCACCTTCACTGCTCTGACCAACGCCAGCGATACACAGACGATTACTCTGTCAGCAGTCGATTCCAGCGGCAACTCCCATGCGATCAACGTCGGCTTGACGGCCGCGAATGCCGGAACTCTGGATCAGGCACTGTCGACCATCAACACCGCGCTCCAGAGCTCGAATGACTCAACCCTGCAGTCCCTGGTTGCGTTCAAGCAACAGACCGGCACAAACACCACGGAAGGTATCCAGTTCGCCAGTTCCGCGGCAACCTTCACCGCCAGCCTCGGCTCCACCACTAACGGCGTCGGCCTAAGCGATGACGTCAACGGCAGCCCGGTTCAAGGCGCGACTAACCTGCTCGGTTCGTCAATCTTCGGAACAGCCGGCACGGCAAACATCAGCAACGCCACCAGTGCGGCTGCTGCCGTAACCGCTCTCACCAACGCGGTCACTATTCTCGGTAATGCGCAGGCGACAGTCGGCCGTGGTGAGAACCAGTTCCAGTACGCAGCTAACCTTGCCGGATCGCAGCTCACCAGCGATCAAGCCGCCGAATCGCAGATCCGCGATGCCAACATCGCCCAGGAATCCGCCAACCTTACCAAAGCGTCCATCCAGTTGCAGGCCGGCGTAGCCGCCCTGTCGCAAGCGAATTCGGCGCCGCAGCAACTTCTCAGCCTGCTGCAAGGTCATTAAACCGTAGCTAGCTCTTAACTAGCCGGTCAAAGTAACTCGGGCGGGACTCTTCGGAGTTCCGCCCTTTTCTGTCTGTTGCCTCAACTTAGAGATCCTTTTTCACCCTTATACTGTTCCAACTTGAACCGTTTTCCCGCCTCCGCAAGTCTACTGCGAATTCAGAACCCAGATTATGTGACGTTCAGCAACAATTCCTATTGCTGCTCATACAAAGTAACTTAATAGGTTGACTTCCGATCAAAATTAGGTCACATTAAGTCAGCACCCAAGCCTGTGGGTGATCCTGAAACCGCCCGCCTGGACGGTCTACCTTCCCTCCATCTCTACCCGGATTCGAGCCGGCATATTCGATAACTAGCCGACACCTCTAGTTCTTGGTGAACGATAGGAGCCTCAACGGGAATTTACTCTATGCTGGAATCTTCCTTTCCAAGCACCGATAGTCGCTCGCAGCCCGTCCGAAGGAGCCGATTGTGATCCTGGCGGCAACTTGTATCCTGCTCACGATGCTCTTAATCAAGCCTTGGCGTGCGAAGAAGCAGCACTCTTGGGGCCAGAATGACTTACGGAGAATGCGCCGATTCTCCGATCGCGTACACGCGGACGAACGCTTGCCGCACGAGTAACCACACGAGTAAACTGCCAGATCAAAACATGACAAGCTCACCCGAAAATACGCAGCCCATCGGTCTCGACGTCGGTTCCAGTCGCGTCGTCGCAGCCCGTACCGTGGACGGCAAGTATCAGTACGAGTCGCAGTTGAATGCGTTCTTGGCGGTTCCGTACTCCAAGCTCACCGCGAGCCTCCTCGAGCGCGATAATGTGCTGCACGCCGTTGAGGGCTCGGAAATCCTCGTGATCGGGTCGGATGCGCAGCGTTTTGCCGAAGTCTTTCATGTCGCGATCCGGCGACCGATGCGGCACGGAGTTCTCAACCCGCAGGAACCGCACGCCATCACGGTCGTGCGCCGCATCCTCACCAAGCTTTTGGGCAAGTCGTCAGCGGAAGGTCAGAAAGTGTTTTTCAGTGTGCCGGCGCCGGGGATTACGGGGGACGACGGCATTTCCTACCACAAAGCTGCTATTGGTCAACTTCTCAGCGAACTCGGCTATAGCCCGACGCCTTTCGAGGAAGGGCTCGCGGTCGTGTTCGGCGAATTAGACGCATCAAATTTCACCGGCATCGGGATTTCCTGTGGAAGCGGGATGTGCAACGCATGCCTGGCGGTACTCTCGATGCCGGTGATTAGCTTCAGTATTTCCAAAGCCGGTGACTTTATTGATTCTCAGGCCGCCCTGGTAACCGGCGATTTGACCGACCACACGCGTCTCCAGAAAGAACAATCGTTTCGCATCAACGGTCTTGCAGGGGGCGACCGCACCAATAATGCACTTAACGTTTACTACCAGGAAATGGTCGGTAACCTGGTGGAATCACTCCGCACTCAGATTGCATCCGGGAAGCGTTTACCTCGCATCGATAAGCCGATTCCGTTGGTGCTCACCGGAGGCACCGCTATGCCCAAGGGATTTCTCGAAAGCTTCGAGACGGCCTTGCGCTCGTCCGAATTTCCCCTCCGCTTGTCCGAAATCCGCGTAGCCGCCGACCCACTTAACTCGACGGCACGCGGAGCCTTGATGGCCGCACTGTCCTAGTCAACCGCCGTTACGAGGGGTCAACTGCAGCAAGGCAGTTGACCCCTCCGTTAACTATCAGAACGAGTACTTCAATCCAAACTGCAGATTCCTCGCCCCTTGCGACGAGTTCACCACCCCCGTAAGCGAATTCGGATTTGGCACCAAAGTCGATGACCCTGGCGATGACGGCATCAACGATCCCGATTGCGAGAACACATCGATCTGATACCCCGTCACGGTGAAGATCGGTGAGTTAAAGAAGTTAATTGCCTCCGCCCGGAATTCCAGGTTCTGCCGCTCCGTAATGTGGAAGTTCTTCGATAAGCCCAAGTCCACTTGCTTCAAACCAGGGCCGCGTTCCGTACTCACACCGCAGTTACCCAGCTTGCCCGCAGGTGGATCGCGCATGGTATCCGAATTAAACCAGACGTAACCGCCGCCGCCGTACTCCTGATAAGGCGTCTCTTGTGAGGGCGCAATACAATCCGGACGTCCTTGCGCCGATCCGGTCCCGCCATCGCCCGCCCAGTCCAGCATCGAGATTGGGAACCCGCCATGGACCGTGAAGATCGTATTCATCTGCCAGTCGCCCAACACCGCGTTCACGAACTTATTGGAGTTACTCCCAAACGCTCGCCCTCGACCGAAAGGTACGTCGTAACTCAGGTAGCCGTTGAACACGTTAGTTACATCGTGATCGCAGTAACCGTAGTCTAAATTGACGTTGTAAACATATTCCTGAAACGCCACATCGGCCGAAGCCTGGCTCGCGGCGGCGTCGCCGTAACGTCCATAGTAGCCCTGGTTGTTAGTCAAACACTTCGACCACGTATAATTCGCCTGAAACGCCAGACCATGACTAAATCGCTGTTGCGCACTTAACTGGAGCGCGTTGTAGTTCTCAATGCCCGTCGAAGTATTCAACCGGACCTGACCCAATCCATCGCCCGTCAAGGCTGGATTTCCAGCCAAGTATAGACTGGGCGAAGTAGTTCCATCTGGATTCAGCACTTTCTGTCCGGCAAAATAGATGGCCGCCAAGTGATCGGTATGCTGGCCGACATAGGCCGCTTGCAGTGTCAGTGAACTTCCAATCTGATGTTGCAGTGAGAAGTTCCATTGGTTCGAGACAGCAGGCCGGTAGTTCGGGTCAGTCATATGGATCGTGACTCCGGCGAAGCAGGACGCCGGCGCCGAAGTAACGGTGGCCGGTGTACAGGAAGCTCCCGTGGCGGAGCCTAGTGCGGCGAAGCCCTGATCCAGGAATAGTTGATTCGCGGGGATCGCACCATTTGCTCCGGCTGTATATTGACCGCTTAGGTTGACGTTCCAGGGCGCATTAGTTGCGAGGCGGTTATACTCGCCCGTTCCTTCCTGGAAGCTCGATCGGCTAAATGCCGCCCGAATCACCGTTTTCCCTCCCCACGGCGTCCAAGCTAAGCCGAGCCGCGGAAGGAAGTTGGCGATCCCGTTGTATTGGTTGTAAAGCGCCCGGCTATTCCCGTTCACCCCGGCAAGCTCAATCGCCCCAGTGTACTCATTGAAGTTTGTCATCCGGTTTCCGACTTCATAGATCGGCGTAAATACCTGCCACCGCAGCCCCATGTTAATCGTCAGATTCGGAGTCACGCGCCAGTCGTCCTGCACAAACGCACCGATGGCATCGTTGCGCTGCCCCACCGTCCCGTTAAAACCTTTTCCGTAACCAATAGTCGTCGGCAGTCCAACCAGAAAGTCGGCTATTGAACTTCCGGTATAGTTCCCCGTGAAACCAATCGTGCCGGCCGCCCCGTCGTTACTTGTTGCGGGAATATAGTCATTGCGATAGCGCAGGAATTGGAACCCGGCGCGAATGGTCTGCGATCCGTGAGTCATGATCACGGTGTCATCCGCTTGGATGCTTGTCTGGTGGAAGATCTCCGGAGCATCCACCGTCCCAAAGGTCGCTACCGATGACCCCGAGAAAGTAAGTGCGGGAAGATAAGCCGTCGGCTGCCCCGGAATCAATCCCGCCGTACTCGCTGCTCCGCCGTTGACTACGTTGCCTTCAGCCGGGAAGTAATTGGTTCCAGCCCGTGCGTCATTAATGATCGTCGGACTAAATGTGTGTGTAAAATCGAGCACTCCGCTATAAAGCGGGAAGATGTTCGAGGTGCCATAGAGCAGCGATTCCGAGTTCGTTGTCGGATTTACGATATTCTGCTGGCTGTATCGCGCGAAAACATGATCATTCTGCGTCGGAACCCAGTCGACTTTCGCGTCACCCTGATCGCCATTTGTATAACTGTGCGTCGAGTTACTCAAATTGTTTAAAGTCCCGCCATTTGTTCCCGAAAGGTTTGCCGACGGAAGCACCTTCAGAATGTTCAGGGCGGTCTGGCTGATTCCGTTGATACATGGCGACGAGCCAAAGGTCTGCCCCGGGCCGCAAATCGCCGCGTTGTTCAGATTCGCCGGCATAGGAACGGTAGTTCCCGGATAAGTAAGTGCAACGCCGAGGTCAGTAAGATCGCCCGCCTTCTCCGCCGCCGTGAAAGTCGTACTGGTCCCGGGAGTCGCCGGTATGTCAAACCGCGAACCTTGATAATCAACGAAGAAGAACAACTTGTCTTTCTTGATCGGCCCTCCGAAGGTGCCGCCGAACTCATTCCAGCGAAGCAGCGGAGGTGTGCTGTTCACCGCCGACGAAGTGCTGAAGTTCCGCGACCACTCGTTCGCGTTAAAAAAGTCATTGCGCACAAACTCGAAAAGGTCTCCGTGGTATTGGTTTGTCCCGGACTTCGTGCTCACGCTGATGACTCCCCCGAGGAACTGCCCGTACTGCGCGCTCGGGTTATTCGTGATCAGATTAAACTCCTGAATCGCGTCGACGCTCGGCGAAAACGCCACATTGTTATCGACGAACTCCGTATTTTCCATCCCGTCCAACAGGTAGTAACTGGCCTGCTCGCGATTGCCGTTGATATACGGCCGGCCCGAATTGAAAGTAGTCTGACCCGTATTGAACGACGCCGGACTGGTCGTCACCGATCCCGGAATCAGCAGCGTTAGTTGGTTGTAATTGCGCGTTTCGAGCGGCAGCGCTTCGATCACGTGCGAATCCAGAACCGTGCTCACCTCCGTCGTTTCGGTCTGCAGAATCGGCGAAGCGGACGTCACCTCGACGGTCGAAGCGACGTTGCCGATCTTCAGCGCGAAATCGACTTTCGCAACCTGATTCAAAACCAGAACAACATTCGATTCTTCGGCCTGAAATCCGGTCTGCTCCGCCCGAACCTTATAGTGGCCAATCGGCACCGTAGGTAGTTCGAACGCGCCGTTCGTGCTTGACTTGGTTGACAACACCGTGCCCCGGTCAAGATCGGTTGCCGTGATCCTGGCATCTGCAACCGGACTCCCTGAAGGATCGGTAACGATTCCGTTGATCGCCGCTGTTACCTGCTGGCCCCACGCCGTCGGAACCACGCACGCGGCTACTAAACACAGAAGCAAGACTCGGACGAATCGTCCTTGGTTTTTCATATCGATCCCCTTTCGCCTAACTATTTACGGTGTTGCTGATTCTGTTCCTGCGGACGCGCTTTGTCCAGTTCCAAACGGTTGCCCCGGATATTCCAAATGTTCGTTACCCCGCCCGAACGTTCCTAGTGTCAATGGGTTACAGGCTTCGTGTTGCCCGGATTTGCTACCAGCGCTTCCACTAAGAGGCGCACCGGCCGCACGGCCGCTAACCGTGTTTCGGCCTTCGGTTTTTCATATTCCGTCAGCGCCTGCAGCTGCGACGCGGCCCATCCGTCGGGCGCCGATTGTCGATTGTTGAGAAAATCCAGCGCTTTTATCCCGATATCCCCGACGTGCCCCAGATTGTCCGCTACCGGCAATAGATCCGTCAATAGGTAGTTGCCGCGCGCGAGTTCATGAAGCGCCACGGGAGTCATTGCCCACGTCACGAGTTGTTGCCGGATCAGTGACCCGGCATCCGCCGTCGGAGCCGCCAGCCAGGCCTCCACCGACAGCGCCAGCCGTCGGGCCGGTTCGCTCTCCGGACGCGCAGCATCCACCAGCCGGTTCAGCGGCACCGGACTCGAATATTTGTGCTCATCGCGCCTCCCCACAATCCCCAGCGCCTCCACTGCATCCGCCAGATCGATCAGTGCCGATGACTCGAACAGTGACCCTCGATTCCCCGTCAAACGATCCAGCATCGGTACGAAGTTCGATCGATTCTCAACTCCCGCATACCCCAGCAACCTCGTCACAAACGACAACCGCGCGTACATCGATCCGGTATCCCGAATGTCTTGCGGCGACCAGAACCGTTCCGCGATCGCCGCCAGCCTCGGCCACAAACGCGAGTCGACCGTCTCCGGACTCACGTACTCCGTCCACATACATGCCTCGCCCCCAAGGATCCGCGCCGCATCGGATGGCGATAGCTTCGTCGCTTCCCCAGCCAGTGGGTCAACTTCATAGTGCTCGGAAGCTGGTTTTAGATGATCCAGATAATACCCGCCGGATAAGATTGCCCGGTAACCCTTGCGAGCCGCGTCGCTTAGCGATTCCGCGCCGCGCCACGATTGAATCACCGTATCCGTCGCCAGACCCGGTTCAATCACCTCATCCCACCCGACCATCGTCTTACCGTACTTATGCAAGATGGCTTGGACTCGATGGTTGAAGTAAGCCTGCAGTTCGTGGCTTGTCTTAATTTGGTGCGCTTGTTCGAACTTCTGGATCGACGCCGAAGCTTTCCAGTTCGCATCGTCGACCTCATCCCCGCCAATGTGAAAGTAAGGATCGGGAAACAGCGCAGTCATCTCGCCGAGTAGCTTATCCAGGAACTCGTAAGTCTGCTCTCGCGTGGGATCGAGCACCGGATGGAATACACCCCACGTCCGTTCAATCGCGTAAGTGCCCGGCATGCTGGCGAGGTCGGGATAAGCGGCCAGCCAACTGCTGGTATGTCCGGGGATGTCGAACTCCGGGATAACTCGAATGCCGCGATCCGCCGCATATCAGACTACTTGCTTCACCGTTTGCTGCGTGTAGAAGTGGCCGTCCGATCCAAGCTGCTGCAGCTTCGGAAAGCTCTTACTCTCGACGCGAAATCCTTGGTCATCCGATAAGTGCCAATGGAAGACATTCAGCTTGACTGCAGCCATCCCGTCCAGAGTTGCGGAACACTACCGGCGGAGGCATCCAGTGCCGCGAAACATCCAGCATCAACCCGCGCCAGGGGAACCGCGGCTGATCGTCAATGTGAATGGCGGGAACGCGCATCCCTCGCTCGCCCGGTCCGGCGAGTTGGAGAAACGTTTCCATACCCCGCAGGATTCCGGTCGTGGTCTTGGCCCTAAGTGTCGCGCCGCTCTCCGTAACTTCAAGTTGATAAGCCTCGTCCTCGCCTAGCTTTGGGTAACTTGGAGCAGCACCTTGGCACTCAATACTCAGACTCGCTCGACGTGCCTTTCGGAAAGAACGGGATTCCCGTCTCCCGTGAAAGCCGGTCGGTGAACCGCTGAACCGCGGCCTCCAATCGCGCGTCTCTATAGCCTGTAACAGCGACCTGAAAATCGTTCCCGATCGCGAGTTCGCCCGATCGCGATTCCCAGTGCGCAGGCAGAGGCATCATGTTAGGCGCAGTACCGGCGCGTACGACGTCCACAGATATCAACAGCGGCAGCAACAGAACATTAGACCGGGAATATCTCATTGAGCTCCGCCCGTGAAGGTTGCCTTCCGTACTCGCATAACTGAAAGGCTTCGGCATGAACTACACGATTCGCGCCGGCGCCGTAACGCGCAGCCAGCGCAGAGCGAACCGCGTCACTAATCGACTTAGTCCAATGCGCACTCAACCACTGACGCCGCGCCTCGCCGTCAACCGGAACCTCTTGCTCGCGCCCGTCCACCCAAGGCAGCCACTCATAAAACTGCGAAGCGTGCGCATCCATCGCCGTGATTTTGGTACACCACACATCGTCTATAGCCACCGCGACATCCGCCTGAAATGGATTCGGCAATTTAAAATGATCCTCAAGATAAACGAACACCGGATTGCGCCGCAGCGGCGGTTCATCCGGACAGATCGCGGGGACCTGAACCAGATAGGCCGCGTCCTGCACCAACTGCCCGGTATAGCGATGGTCCGGATGGTAGTCGCAAGAGCGATGCGTCAGGACAACGTCGGAATCCCAATCGCGGATCTGCCGGATGATCGCTTCTCTCCACCGCAGCTCCGGTTGCAGCGCGCCGTCGGGAGCGCCCAGCACTTCCGATGCAGCGATGCCCAGCCGTTCAGCCGCCAGCCGCGCTTCCTTGCGTCGTACCTCGACAAGCCCCGCACCAAAGTGAGTATGGTGCCCGGCCGCGCCATTGGTTACGGAAACGAATTTGACCGAATGCCCCGCGGCGGCGAACTTAGCTGCCGTACCTCCGAACTCGATCTCGCAATCGTCCGGATGCGCGCCGATGCAAAGAATTTGCAAAAGCTATAGTGCGCTCGCTTTCCGAGGCGTGTCCAGTTCCGAACAGTTCGGAGATAAGCAGACACCCGTTCGCTACGGTTGCGTCACCTGTTCTTCAACCCTCAAATATTGATCCGCCGCCACATCCCTCAAACTCTGCTTCGCCCCTCGCGGCCATTGAATCTCAACAGCCTTCACCTTCTTCTCGCTACCCAAACCAAAGTGAATCCGCTTATCGCTCGACGACATAAACCCAACGCTAGTCGTAACATGCTCATACAGCGTTCGCCCGGAGTCCGTTGTCACCTTGACCTTCGCCCCGATCGCATCCCGACTGCTCTGATGCCCCACCAGCCGCAGTCCCAACCAATGATTCCCGTTATCCGCCGAATTAATCAGTATCCGCGGACGTTCGTTCAACGACGTAACAACAATATCCGCAAACCCATCATTATTTAAGTCGCCGACCGCCGCCCCGCGCTGATATCCCGTCCGCAGAAAGTCCTTACCCATCTCAGACGAGACATCCTTGAACTGCTTGCCGTCAATGTTCTGGAACATCGTGTCATGCTGCCGCGAGCCGGGTTTGTTGTTGTCCACATCGCCGTTCGCGTTGTAGATATCTTTCCAGCCATCGTTGTCGTAGTCGACAAACGCCGCGCCCCAACCCGAGTACGGACGACTCAACCGCTCGATCCCGGTAGTTACAGACACATAGCGAAACGAATCACCGACGTTCCGAAACAGCGCGAATGACTGGCCCATCAAGTCGTTATAGAAGATGTCTACCTTGCCGTCGTTGTCGTAGTCTTTCGCGTCGCTCCCCATCGACGAAACTGCATTCGAGCTATCGTTATACGCAACGCCCATCGGTAGTCCCGACTCTTCAAACGTCCCGTCGCCCTTGTTGATGAACAGCGTGTTCGGCTCGGTATCGTTCGCGATGAACACATCCATCAATCCGTCGTCGTTGAAATCCGCGACGGAGATTCCCATCCCCTTGCCCTTAGCCTTGCCGAATCCAGACTTCTCCGTGACATCTTCAAATCGTCCATGGCCTAAGTTGTGATACAGCCGCGCCGGCACGGCATCATAGAACAGCCGCGGATCGCAGTAGTATTCAACCCCGCCCGTCGAGCAGCGCCGATCCGTCTGCGGCGTCCAGACCGTATAGTCCGCCACGACCAAGATCCAGCAACCCGTCGTTGTCATAGTCAAACCAAGCCGCTCCGGCACTAATCGTATTCGCGGGCTTCGTGATTCCGGATTGCGCCGTGACATCCCGGAAAGTCCCGTCCCCGTTGTTCCGGAACAACGCATTCTTTCCCGTTGAACAGATGAAGAGATCCTCGTAGCCGTCATTGTCGAAGTCTCCCGCCGCAACTCCGAGGTTATAGCCCAGCCCGGCCCCAGTAAGTCCCGCCTTGGAAGTAACATCCTCAAACGTGCCGTTCCCGCGATTCCTCAACAGGCAGTTATCAAACTGCGGTCCGGTCTTCTCCATTGACGGTATCTTCGCGCCATTAGTGAAGAAGATATCCATTCGGCCGTCGTTGTCGAAGTCAAAGATCGCCACGCCGCCGCACATCGGCTGCACGAAGTACTTACGCGGCGATAGGTCGTTATTGGTGATGTAAGAGAACTTAGAGTTACCTGCGATATCCGTGAAGTGCGTCCGCTTCGGCTCACTGAAAGCCGCGCCGAGCAACAAGAAGATCAGCAGCCATCTCACGGCTGCTTCGATTCAGGCGCTACCCCGGACACCGTCTTATGCAGAGTTTTCGTATTCTGATTGATAGTTTCCGAGGTACTCTTCTGCAGCGCAAACTCCCGCGCCGCATCCGCCTTCCGTCCGCTGCGCTGGTAGGCCGTCGCCAACGCCAGGTGAAACGCCGGATTCTCCGGACTTAGTGATACGCACTTCTCCAGCGGCGCAATCGCCTCCGCAGTCGAGCCCGCATCCATCAGCGCGCGGCCCAACTTAGCCAGCGCATCCGCGAACGCCGGATAGATCGCAACCGCCCGCTTGTAATCCGCGATTGCCTCCGCGGGATGATTCTGCTGCGCCGCCAGTTCCCCCAGGTAATACTCCGCGCTCGCATTCTGCGGATTCAACTTGAGCTCCGCCTCAAACTCCTTCTGCGCCTCGCTCAGCGCCCCCGCACCCGACGCGTGCAGCATCAGCAGCCCTCCAATGCGGTAATGAATCCCCGGCATATCCGGTGACCGCTGCAACAAGATCCGATACTCCGCGATCGCTTTCGGAATCTCCCCGTGCTTTTCGAAATTCTCCGCGTTGAGTTGCACCACGAAAGGTGACTCCGGCGCCGCGTGCATCAGGTGCTGCGCATTGCGATCGCTCAGCTCCGAAAAGACATGCACCGCCAGAAACAACACCTCCGGATCCTCCGGATAATGCTGCTGCAGCCACGCCAGAAAACTCATCGCGTCCGTCTGCTGATTCAGCAGCATCGAGCAGCGTACCCCCGCCGTGCTGGTCTGCCGCTTGTCCGCATCCGGAACCGCCGGATCCAGCATCACGTGATCCAGCTTCGGCATCGCCTCGTCGCACTTGCCTTGCATGGCTAAGTCGACGCCGCTCGTCTCCTGCCCATAGGCGCCACACGCCACCATTAGGGCACCGATAACCGCCAAACCAACCCACCGCATCGGGGACTCACAATTACAGCACAGTTTCCGCCCGGAAAGGAGGAGGCAAAGCCTGTTCGCTACCGTTATGCGCACGTTCGTAACAGTCCCGGACATGCTGATGTCTAACGTGTTACACTCAAACCCAATCCAATGGCGAGGAGTTCCGGGTCAGAAGATTTTCCCGTCGGCAACATCCCCAACCACCCGGCTGATGACGACGTCCCCCCGGAGTTGATCCGTGAAGAGCTTGACCGCGTGCTGCACTCCGAAGAGTTCCGGGCAAGTAAGCGCAGTCAGGAGTTTCTAACCTATGTCGTCGAACATACGCTTGACGGTTCCTCGGTAGGTCTCAAGGAACGAACGATCGGAATTGAAGTCTTCCACCGCCCGCCCGGTTACGACACCGGCGATGATGCGACGGTCCGAGTCAAGGCCGGAGAGGTTCGCAAGCGGCTCGCGCTTTACTACGCGACCACCGGTACACAAAATCCCGTTCGCATCGAGCTACTCCCCGGCACCTATGTCCCCGCGTTCCGCCGCCCCAAAGCCAAACCGGAATCGCCTGAATTTGAGACGCTAATAGCTCCCGCGACCGAACCCGAACCAGCCCTCCCGCCCCCGGCAAATCTCGATACCGAGCCGCAACGGCAACGGAGCGGACGCTACCTGTGGCCCGCCCTCATTGCCCTAACGCTAGCCGTGATCCTCGGCGTTTTCGCCTGGACCAAAAACTACGCGCAGCCGACGGTTCTCGATCAGTTCTGGGCGCCCGTCCTAAAAGACAACGTGCCCGTGTCGCTCTGCGTGGCGTACGTTCCGGTTTACGGACTCGACAGGGAACCCACGCCCTCGGCGCCTCCACGCAGCGACGAGTTCGTACAGCTCAAAGACCAGTTCGTCGGTGCAGGCGACTTGATCGCTTCCGTCCGCCTCTCAAGCATGCTCACCCGTCAGCATCGGCCCTACTCATTAAAGGTCGGCAACGAAGTCTCATTCCACGACATCCGCGGAGAACCCGCCATCCTTGTCGGTTACTCCTACACGCGCTGGAAAGAAATCAGCAGTCAAATGCGTTTCTTCATCGACGGGACGCGTCAACCCATCGGCATTACCGATAACGGCAAGGCAACAATCTGGACGCTCCCCAACTTACCGGCTGACCGCAAGACGGACCACGACTACGCTATCGTATCCCGCGTATTTAATCCCGATACCAACGCCATGCTAGTTGAGTTAGCCGGCATCACTTCTTACGGCACAGACGCTGCGAGCGAGATTGTCACCAACCCCGATATGCTAGCCGAAGCACTCCGCGACGCCAAGGAAGGATGGCAGCATAAGAACCTGCAACTCGTACTTTCAGTGAAAGTCATCGCCGGAGTCCCCGCCCTACCTAAGGTTGTTGCCAGTTACTTCTGGTAATTAGACAAAGGACAAACAATTGAACGCCCTCAAGATTCTTCTGGCCACCCTACTATTCGCCGCGATTGCCGCCGCCGAGATTCCAGGTCTCTGTAACACCGGAGAGACCCCTCGAATCACCGGTTCTGGATGCAGTGGCGCCTTGGTAACTCCCAACCCTACAGGGGGCGGACCAAACCGAGATGGCAATTGGGGGATTGCCTACCCGTATCCGTCCACCCTTTCGCCGACTCTCGGACCGTGCGATCTGAACTTTACGAAGGCTTGGGTGGACACCCCGCTGTTACAGCAGCCTGACGATTCATGGCTTCCAAACAGCGCCAGCACGGCATCGGAGTGGATTACGCCCTTCGATGGAGAAGGCAATCAGCCCCAGGGTTGGTTCATTTTCATAACTCCCTTTCACGTCCCGCCGGTGCTGCCCAGCGGCATTGTGCCCACGGGCCTAATCATCAATGGCCGTCTCGCCTCCGACAATCAGACTTACGGCTTCGCCTTAGCAAGCCCAGGGCATCCCGGCTCATGCGCATTTGTGGAAGGCTTGCCCGTTCCCTTCAACCCCTCCGAGCAGTACTCACAGTGGGCGAACTTTAGCTTCAATAGCCCTATCGCTTTAACCCCTGACTCGGATGTCTTCTTGTATGTTCTCGTTTACAACGCTCGTTCCAATGGCATCCCGAACGCTACAGGACTTCGCGTCGAATTCTTCGATACTTCAGGCTTCTACTAAATCCCAGCTAGTACCCGCGAACAACGTGAGCCGGAGGCCCTTCCCGTGTTAGCATCTCGATTAATGTGAGACAGGCTTCGCTCTTCATTTACCCCGGCGCGTTGCTTTTAGCGGGCGCTTTCGCAACATCGCTGCCTGCTCAGACCGACGCCGGTAGTCCGTCGCGATACGCCGGGTCTGCAAGTTGTAAGACCTGCCACCCGGCAATCTATGCCCGATGGATCAAAACTCGAATGGCGAACGTGGTGCGGGATCCCAAGACGCACCCGGACGCTATTCTTCCCGATTTATCTAAGCCGAATCCGCTCGTAAAATTCACAAAAAGCGACATCGCTTTTGTCTATGGGAGTAAGTGGAAGCAGCGGTATTTCACAAAGAAAGGCGATGATTACTTCCCGTTGGGAGCGCAATGGGATATCACGAATCAGGTGTGGCGTCCCTACCATACGGCCGCTGGTACCGATTGGTGGACCGCGTTTTACCCGGACGACAACATGCAACGCCCCACGGGTCCGCTTTGCGACGGCTGCCATTCGGTCAATTACAACATTGAAAACAAGACCGTGACTGAGTGGAACGTAGGTTGTGAAAAGTGCCACGGACCAGGAGCGGCGCACGTCCAGCAACCTTCGCGCACGAATATTGTCAACCCCGCAAAACTAGACTTCGTCCAGGCAAACAACGTCTGTGTCCAATGCCACTCACAAGGCGAACCGGCTAGCAATCCAATTGAAGGTAAATACTACGATTGGCCGGTTGGGTTCGAAGTTGGCAAGAACCTTTCCGACTTTTGGAAGCTGGAAGATCATCAACTGGGCAAACAGTCCTTTACTCACTTCGCCGACGGAACGGCTCACAAAAACCGGATGCAGGGCAATGACTTCGTAACTAGCCAGATGTACACCCACGGGGTGAGTTGCTTTAGCTGCCACGACGTTCACGGCACTGATAACGACGCGGATCTTCTAAAGCCGGCCAACGTCATGTGCTTGGAGTGTCACGGGCCGAAGTCCCCCAATGGACCGCACGCGCCGACCATTGAAGCGCATACGCATCATAAGTTAGGAAGCGCGGGAAGCGAATGCATAGCTTGTCACATGCCGAAAATTGAGCAGACAATCGCAGACGTCAACGTTCGCGCTCATACGTTCCGATTTATTCCCCCTGGTGAGACGGAAAGCCTCAAGGTACCGAATGCCTGCAATGCTTGCCACAAAGACAAGTCCACGCGATGGGCAACCGACGCCCTTAGGTCGTGGCCGGACATGTCGCCGTGGAGAGTCGCCAGCGTCCAACCCGCACTCTAGTAGACTGTCACTGTCTATGAACCGCAAACTCTCCTTCCGTTCATCCGCCCTACTCTGCGCCGCATTCTCCGCGGCAGCCCTAGCTTCCGCTCAGACCGCACCCGCCACAGCCCGTCCCCAACCACCCCAGATCGTATCCCCGGAAATTCAATCGGACCGGCATGTAACTTTCCGTATCCACGCCCCGCACGCCGAGGCCGTTCAACTCATGGCCTACGACATCCCCGGCAATAACCAGGGCGCGCAGCTAACCAAGGGCGACAACGGCGTCTGGGAAGTAACTCTGGGTCCGATCGATCCCGGCGCATACCGCTACAGTTTCAACGTCGACGGCGTCATGACCATTGACCCGCACAACCCGGCAACCAGCGAATCGAATAACAACACCTGGAGCCTCTTCGATGTACCCGGCTCCGACTTCATGGACACGAAAAACGTCCCGCATGGAGCCGTTGCCGCAGTAACTTATTACTCCACGGCGCTCGGTCGTTTCCGCCGCATGCACATCTACACGCCGCCCGGTTACGAGAACGGCAGCGGCAAGCTCCCGGTCTTCTATTTACTCCACGGTGCGGGCGATTCCGATGACTCCTGGCCCACCGTCGGACGTGCGGGCTTCATCATGGATAACCTCATCGCCGCCGGTAAGGCAAAGCCCATGATCGTAGTTATGCCTGCGGGACATACCAGCCATGCAGGTTTCAGTATGCCCACTAAGGCCGACGACTTCAATCGGGACTTCCTTGACGACCTCATGCCCTATGTCGAGAAGAACTACCGCGTCCAGTCCGATCGCGCTCACCGTGCGATCGCCGGCCTCTCGATGGGCGGAGGTCAGACCCTGAACATCGCTGTTGCTCATCTCAACGATTTCTCCTACATCGGCGTTTTTAGTTCAGGACTCTTCAGCATGTTCATGACCCCGCGCCCCGGCGCTCCTCCCCCGCCGCCCGTTACCGGCCCGAACTGGGAAGAGCAGAACCTCGCTAACCTGGACAATGCTTCTTACAAGAAGGGCCTCAAACTCTTTTGGTTCGGCACCGGCCGCGAAGACTTCCTCATCGAGACCAGCCGGAAGAGCGTCGCCTTATTAAAGACCCACGGATTCAACGTCGAGTTCCACGAATCAGCCGGCGGACACACCTGGACGAATTGGCGCGATTACCTCGATATCTTCGCGCCGCAGTTATTCCAGTAACTTCGTTCGCGAGCTACGAAGTCTCACCCAGCCGGTGTACCTTCATCAGGTTCATTGTCCCTGGCCTGCCCACCGGCTGCCCGGCCACAAACACGACTAAGTCGTCTCTTCGTAACTCCCCGCGTTCCAGCAGCACGCGGTCCATCTGCGCCAGCATCGCGTCGGTCGAGTCGACATCCTCCGCTACTATCGGATCAACGCCATAGATAATAGCTAGTCGCCGCGCTACCGCCGGGTCCGGAGTAATCGCGAACAAGCACACCGGCGGACGGTAGCGCGCGATCTGGCGCGCACTCGATCCGGTCTCCGTGAATACAACTAACGCGGCCACTCCCGCGCATCGCGCCGCGTTGTAAGCCGCGTCCGCCAGTACTTCCCCTGTGTTTTGCGTATGCAGCGGCCGTCGGCGTTCTTCAAATCCCTTCACGCGGATCGACTTCTCAGCTTCCTTCGCGATCCGCGTCATATAAGTCACCGCTTCCACCGGATACATACCCGTGGAAGTTTCCGCCGATAACATCACCGCGTCAGTTCCGTCGTAAATCGCGTTCGCAACGTCGCTAACTTCCGCGCGGGTCGGCACCGGACTATGTGTCATCGACTCCAGCATCTGCGTTGCCGTGATCACGAACTTACCGCCGCGCCGCGCCTTGCGAATGATGGACTTCTGAATCGGCGGCACGCGCTCCAGGTCCATCTCGACGCCCAAGTCGCCGCGCGCCACCATCACCCCGTCAGCCGCCGCGACAATCTCCGCGATGTTCTCCACACCCTCCGGCTTTTCGATCTTGGCAATGATCGGCACATCCGGCGCGCGGTCTTTCATGCGCTCGCGAACGGAATCGACATCCGCCGCACGCCTTACGAACGACATCGCGATCATGTCCACTTGCTCATTCATTCCGAACTCAAGGTCCGAGATGTCTTTCGGCGTGAGCGATGGCGCGCTGACCTTCACCCCCGGCAGATTAATCCCCTTGCGGTCGCCGATGAACCCACCTGTCACAACCTCGAAATCGATCTCGTCATCGCGCACCCCGAGCGCCCGTAACTCCACAGCGCCATCGTTGATCAGCACGCGATTCCCGGGCTCCACATCGCGCGGCAGATCCGCATAGCCCGTCGACGCGCGCTCGCACGTCCCCATCACCGGTCGCGTCGTGATCACGAAGCGCTTGCCTTTCTCGAGCGTGCAGCCGCCGCCTTCGAAATTCCCTAGCCGGATCTTCGGGCCTTGCAGGTCCAACAAAATCGCGACGTGTTGTCCCATCGCCGCGGCTTCCTCACGAATCACGCGCATACGCCGCGAGTGCTCTTCCTGCGAGCTGTGCGAAGCGTTGAGTCGGCAGACGTCGACCCCGGCTTCCAGCAGCGCTCGGATTTTCTCCCGTGAATCAGTCGCGGGTCCCAGCGTTGCCACGATCTTAGTGTTTGGCATCGGGTCTTCTTGGCTATCATGGCATCCGCCGCATCAGGCGCCGGTTACAGTGCGGTTAAAACTGCGGCCCGGTTGCGGTTAAACTGCGGAGTGATGAAACGTCTTGGATTCATTTTCGCCGCCGCGTCGGCGATCGCCCTTGCGCTTGCTCCCGATGCCGCCAAGCAACTGATCACTCCCGATCGCTTGCTGGCCCACATCAAGGTTCTCGCGTCCGATGAGTTCGAAGGACGCGCGCCTTCCACGCACGGCGAAGAACTCAGCGTCCATTACTTGACCGAACAGTTCAAGAGTTTCGGACTCAAGCCCGGCAATCCGGATGGCACCTGGGTGCAGGACGTTCCGCTATTCGGCATCAAGTCAACTCCCACCTCCTCCGTCACAGTAGGCGCGCAAACTATCTCGCTCGAACCTAAGACGGACTATGTCGCTTGGACCATCCGCCCCGTACCCGAAGTCAAGGTGGCGGACTCCGATGTCGTATTCGTCGGCTATGGTGTCGTCGCGCCGGAGTATGGATGGGATGACTACAAAGGCGTCGACGTCAAAGGCAAAACGATTGTGATGTTAGTCAACGACCCCGCCGTGCCGGATCCGAACGACCCCACCAAGCTCGATCCGAACTACTTCAAAGGCGCCGCGATGACTTACTACGGCCGCTGGACTTATAAGTACGAGATCGCGTCGCAGAAAGGCGCGGCAGCCGCCGTGATTATTCACGAGACCGGCCCCGCAGGCTACCCTTACGAAGTGGTTGTCGGCAGCAACACGCATGAGAACTTCGATATTCAGACGCCCGACCGCAACGCCTCGCGCGTTAGTGTCCAGTCCTGGATTCCCTACCCGACCGCCGAACGCATCTTCACCGCCGCCGGACAAAATCTGGCCGACCTGAAGAAAGCCGCTGTGCGCAAGGATTTCCACCCGGTTACTTTGAACGCTAAGTGGAGCTTCGATATCCAAAACGAAGTTCGCGAGGTTAAGTCGAAGAATGTCGTAGCTAAGGTGGATGGCAGCGATCCCAACCTTCGCCATCAGTACGTCATCTTTACCGCGCATTGGGATCACCTCGGCAAAGATCCCGCATTGAAGGGCGATCAGATCTATAACGGCGCCGTCGATAATGCCTCGGGATGCGCCGGCTTACTGGAACTAGCGCGCGCCTATGCCAAACTAAGTCCCGCGCCGAAGCGAACCATGATCTTTCTATCGGTTACGGCCGAGGAGAAAGGACTACTCGGCTCGAAATACTACGCCCAAAACCCACTTTATCCGCTCCGCGACACGCTGGCGAACATCAACATGGACTCCATGAACATGTGGGGTAAGACGCGGGACTTGGTGTTAGTCGGACTCGGTAACTCCTCGCTGGACGACATAGCCAAAAGCGCGGCCGACGCCCAGGGTGGACGTACCCTGAAACCCGATCCGCATCCCGAGCGCGGCGGATTCTATCGCTCGGACCACTTCGAATTCGCCAAGCAAGGCGTGCCCGCGCTGGACATCCACCCCGGTACGGATTTCGTCGGCAAAGATCCGAACTTCGGCATGCAGAAGGCGGAAGAGTACACGACCAACGACTACCACAAGGTTAGTGATGAGCCGAAGCCCGGCTGGAACCTCGAAGGCGAGGCGCAGGACATGCAGTTAGTCTTCGACATCGGACTGCGCGTGGCCAACGGTGACAGTTATCCCGAGTGGAGACCCGGCAACGAGTTCAAAGCCAAGCGCGACGCCGATATGATGCCCCCATCGCACTAGTGCGCGGACGCTTTCTTCAACGAAACCGCATTCATGCAATAGCGCAATCCGCTCGGTGGCGGGCCATCGGGAAACACATGCCCCAGATGCCCGTCACAGGTGTTACACACGCACTCGACGCGTTTCAGGAAAGCCGGTCCATCGAAGTGATAAGCAACCACGTTTGGTTCCACCGGCTGTGTGAATGACGGCCAACCCGTGCCGGACTCGAACTTCTCCGACGCATCAAACAGCACGGTATCGCAGCAAATGCAGGCATAGATTCCCGGCTCAAACAGACTACACATCGCCGAACTAAACGCGCGCTCGGTCCCAGCTTGGCGCGTCACGCGATACTCCTCGGGACTCAATTGCGCACGCCACTCCGCCTCTGTCTTAGTAACCTTGCGTTCCGGCGCAGGGTTCCCATCTTTCGCAATCTTTAAAACGTCAGGCCATTTCAGCATCTGACTCTATGTTAGCGACAGTCCCGCCGGAACTTACCAGTCCGAGTAAGGCGTCCCATCCAAGCTAGTCTTATCCGACCCGCTCCGCACATCCCAGATCCCCGGCTCCGAATTATTCACACTCTGCGAAGGGTCTTCCATAACTACCTTCCAGCTCTGATTATTTCCCGTTATCGGATCCTTGGGAACTTCGCGCAGATATCCGTCGCTCACCAGTTCCTCAAGTGTCTGCGGCGCCTTCTGCTTATCAAAGCTATACTCGTCGATCATCTGCCGCATGGTAAATAGATCGCTATGCAGCACGCTCTCTTTCGCGCGCAGCAATGTTTTCTGATAATAGGGAACCGCAATCGCCATCAGCGTCACCACGATCGCCATCACGATCATCAGCTCGATTAGCGTGAAGCCGGCGCGCACCACGCGGTTGCGCGGCTTACCAGTCAGAGTAGTTCGTGCCATCGGCCGCCTTCTGGTCGCTCTTGGTGTGTACATCGAAAACATTCTGGCCGCCCCAGCCATCCGAAGTCGGGTCGTCCTGCATACTGCGCAATCCCCACTCCGTCGAATTCGTCATCGGATCTTTCGGGATCCGCCGGAGAAACTTGATCTTCGTATCCGCGCCCTGCCCAGAGCCTTTCACCCCGTCCACCAGCGCCTGCAAACTCTCCGGATACCCGAACCCATCCTGCTTCTGCTGGCCCAGCTTATTCGAGTCCGCCATGTCTTTGTACTTATCGATCGCCTTGCGCATCTCGCTCAACGCCGCGCGCAGATCGTGTTCTCGGATCTTACGCACCCGCGTCCGCGCCAGTGGAACGGCCATCCCGCTCAGCAGCATCAGGATAGTGAACGCCACGATCAATTCGATCAGCGACATCCCGCTTCTAAGTCGGCGTTTCTGTAGTGTACTTCCCGCAGTCATCGCAAACAATTTACTTCACCATCACGTTCAACGGCGCACTTCCCGCGTTGATCACGTTGCCTCCCGAATCATGCAGCACCGTCTTCGGCATCGTCACCAGAGTGGTGCCTCGCGCAATCGCCTGGAACGTGATCGTCAGCAGCGTACCTGTGCCATTCACAGGACCCTTTCCGGGATCACGCGATAGCGTCGCCGTCGCATCTCCCGAATCATTCAGGATGTTCTTGCGCGGCTCCAGCGCGACTCCATTTTGTTGCAGCAGATCCCCCGCCGTAATCGAATTAATCCTCAGCACCTTCGGATCGAACTTCAACTGCGATTCGATCGATTGCAGATTCACCGCGCCCTCTATCCGAATCGAAGTCGTGAACGAAGCGCCCTGCTGCGCCTGAACAATCGCCGGCACAAACGCTACTCTCCCGGCCGGCACGATTGGAGGCGGACCGATCGGAGTCGCCGGCGTCGGCCCCGCCGGTGGCGTACTCTGCGGAACTAACACGGGCGCATTGCCAACCTCACCCGTCGGCAGCGGCGCCTGATCCGCCGCCAAAACCGGGATTCGCCGCACCGCGTAATTAGTCGCGTTGCCCGCATACACCGTCCGCAGATTTTCCGACGTCAGGTCCGGACCGCGCACAATATGCGGCACCAGCGCGATCAGCAACTCCGTTCGATCGCGCTCGATCGACTCCCCGGAGAACAACCGGCCGAGGATCGGAATGTTCGCCAGCCCAGGCACCCCCGTAGTCGTCTTCGAATCCTGAATCTGGATCAGTCCACCGATAATGTTGATCTGCCCATCGCGCATGCGGACGTCAAGCGTCGCTTTGCGCTGACTAATCACAGGCTGCGAGATACCGCCCAAATTGTTGTAACTGCTCACCTGCGAAATATCGATATCCACGTGCAGCGACACTTCCTCGTTATCGTGAACGCGCGGAGTCATCTCCAGATTCACGCCCGTATCGATGTAAGTGAACTGGGTATTGACCAGCGGATTGATACCCACGCCTCCCACGCCCGGCTGGAAGCTGCCGCTGGCTGTCGGGATGCGGTCGCCAATCTTCAGAACGGCCTTCTCGTTATCCACCGCGCGGATCTGCGGACGCTGCAACACGCGCGTGCCGCTATCGCTCATCACGGCCTCCAGCATCGCTCCGGGCACGTTGCTCAGTGAGAAATCCTGCGTGTTGATATGCGGCAGGTTCACCAGCGGAATCGGAAGGGACGTTGTGGACGTGGTGGTCGAAGTCGTTGTGGTCGTCGATGTCGTCGTCGTTGTTGACGTCGTGGAGGTGGTCGAGGTAGTCGACGTGTTCGACAGGAACGTACCGGTCGTGCTCGTTGTGGTTGTTGTGGTACCCAGCGAACCCGCCAGCGTCTGAATACTTGTGCGAGGCGTAAATAGAGCCGAGGTCGTAATTCCGGTCGGCGCGAATGCCGCCGTGAGTTGACGAGTTCTGGTGCTATCGACTTCCATCACCATCACATCGATCAAAACTTCCGAGCGCGGTTTATCCAGATCCCCGATAATCTTCTCGGCCAACGCCATCTTGTCCGGTTCAGCCTTCACGATAATCGCGTTCTGCGCCGTGTCCTGGAAGAGCTTGTTGACTTCGATCACCTGACGCAAAGTCGTAATCAACTCCTGCAGCTCTTGCGCTTTCGTGATATTCGAAAGATAGAAGACCTTCACTTCCTGGTCTTCATACTCGTGACGTTTCGTCGCGCTCTCCGTAGTCACGAAAATCGTGTTCCCCGAAAGCGGTTTCCAGAAAGCATGCGTGACCACGGCCAGATAATCGAGCGCTTCTTTGATCGTCGCTCCGGTCAGATCGATCGACTGATTCTTCGAAGCGGCCTGATCAAAATCCGGATCGAACAGGACGTTGATCCCCGCCACGTTACCCACCGTCTCGAACAGGATCTTCGGCTTCTGGTTATTCATCCGCAGCGTCAGCGGCTGAGAATTCAGCGGCTTCAGTTCCGGCACGGGCAGCAGGCTATCGATGTTTTGCTGCACCTCGCGCTGCGCCACCTGCACCGGGGTCAAAGAGGCTTCCTCCGGCGAAGCCTTCGAATTGGGATCCAGCGCCTTCTTCTTTTCGCGCTCGATCATCAGCTTCGTCCGGCGAACTTCCTGCGTGGCGATATCCGAAGCGGGGTCGATCTGGTAAGCTCTCTGAAACTCAGCCAGCGCTTCGTTCAACTGCCCCTTCTCCCGAATCTGCTGGCCCTTCTGCAGGTGATAATTCGCGGCTTCGAAGCGGACGCGGCGTATTTCGAGCTGATACGACGGGTCAGCCGGATCCTGCATTACGGCCTGCTCGGCCAGCGTCAGCGCCTTATCCCAGTTCTCTTTCGACTCCGCAACCCGCGCTTCCTGCACCAGCCGATCGCCCTTGCGCGAGTTCGCTGACGCCGGGATCGACGGAAGCAGCAGCAAAATAATATTGAGCAAGGCGCACGACGAGCGCAGACGCGAGCTGGGACGATACATGTATGATCTAAATTTCTGACGCGAGTGGACCGGTAATCGTTGAGTTAAAAACTTCTTCAGCGCCAGCCGCCCTCAGTCGGGTGTATCACTTAGGGACGGCCATAGGCAGTAATGAAGAAGTCCGAATTCAAAATCTTAAGCGAAAACCGGCAAGCAAGCCATAATTATCATCTGTTAGATCGATATGAGGCTGGCATCGTTCTCAGCGGCACCGAGGTGAAATCCATCCGTGCCGGCAAGATGCAACTCCGTGAGGCGTATGCCCTTATTGACAAAAACGAAGCCTGGCTCCTGAACGCGCATATCAGCGAGTACTCCCACGGAAACCGCGAAAATCACATGCCCATGCGCGGCCGCAAGCTGTTGCTCCATCGCCGCGAGATCGACAAACTTCTCGGCGCCTCCCGCGAAAAGGGCCTCGCCCTCATCCCGACGAAAGTTTACTTGAAAGAGGGCAAGATCAAGGCCGAAATCGCCATCGGCAAAGGTAAACAGTTGCATGACAAGCGCGAAGCCGAACGAGCCCGCACCGCCGAAACCGAAGCCCGCTCCGCCATCCGCGAACACAAGGCGCGCTCCTACGAATCGCAGCACTGATCTAAGTGTGTTGTTCTAATCAATAGAGCCAATGAAGCTTTCTCTAGAACGAAGAGCGCCCACCGATATCGAAGCGGACGCGTTGATTTTCCTGGAATTCGAAGAGCACTCCGCGCTCCCGCCGGGGTACCAGCCGATGCGCGAATCCGGCGAGCTCACCGGCAAACCGAAGGAACTCGCCCTTCTGCATCACGTGCCCGGCTACAAAGCGCATCGCATCCTGATGGCCGGCGCAGGACCCCTTCAGAAGTTCACGTCATCCGACCTCCGCAACATCGCGGGCTCGGCCGTTCGCTTCCTGAAAGCGCGTTCGCTCAAGAACGTCGGCTTCGTCCTCTCCGACGATTTCTCCACCGAAGAGCACGTGTCGGCCGTCATCGAAGGCGCGCTGCTCGGCGACATGGAATTCGATCAGCACAAGCTCGATCGCAGCGGCACCCACTTCCTCGATTTCTTCCACGTCATCGTGCAGGGCGGCGGCAGCGAACTCGAGCACGGCTTCGAGCGCGGCAAGGTTTTGGGCGATTCCCAGAATCTGGCGCGTGAAATCGCCGGCGAACCGGCCAACCTTCTGACGCCCACCGTACTCGCCGATCGCGCGAAACAGATGGCCGCCGAAACCGGTTTGTCTTTCGAGCAGCTCGATGAGGCCAAGATGCGCGAGCTCGGCATGGGCGCGCTCCTCGGTGTCGCGCAAGGCAGCGCGGAACCACCAGCCATGATCGTGATGCGCTATCAGCCGGCCCATCCACCCCAAGGCAAAACCGTCTTGGCGCTGGTCGGCAAAGGCGTCACCTTCGACACTGGCGGCATCTCCATCAAGCCCTCCGAAAAGATGGACCAGATGAAGTACGATATGTGCGGCGCGGCGGCCGTCATCGGCGCAATGCGAGCCATCGCCCTGCTGAAGCCGCCCATTCCCGTGCTCGGGATTTGCCCCTGCGTCGAGAACATGCTCGGTCCGCGCGCGTACCGTCCCGGCGACATCTTGAAATCGATGTCCGGCAAGACGATTGAAGTTTTGAATACGGATGCCGAAGGCCGTCTGATTCTCGCCGATGCTTTGACCTATGCGCAGCAGTTGGGCGCCACACACCTGGTCGACGCCGCGACGCTAACCGGCGCAGTCGTAGTCGCGCTCGGCCACCACTACACCGGCGTCTTCTCCGGCGACGACGCGCTGGTCGAGCGTTGGAAGCACGCCACCGATCACGAAGGCGAGCGCATGTGGCGCATGCCGATCGGCCCCGAATACAAAGAGCAACTCAAGAGCGCCTTCGCGGACATGGCGAACATCGGCGGACGTGACGGCGGCTCCATCACGGCGGCGATGTTCCTCAAAGAGTTCACCGGCGAAACCCCGTGGCTGCATCTCGATATCGCCGGAACCGCGTGGCTTGAAAAAGATAAGCCGATGCTTGCGCAAGGCCCGACCGGCGTTTGCGTGCGTAGCTTCACGACGTTGGCGATGAACTGGCGGGATTAAACCTGCGTCTTTGAGGATCTATGCACCTCGAGGCAACCATCCTGATCCACCGGACCCCCGATCAGGTGTGGACCTATTTGGGCGACGTCTCAAACGTGCCCCGATGGGACCGCGGGGTTGCCAGTGTGCAGACGAGCTCGGCCCTCGCGCCCGGTGTCGGATTTGAGTTCGATACGCTTGCTCATCCCAGAGGTGGGGATAAGAGTGGAGAGTGGGGCAAGATGTCCTATCGCATCGCGGAGGCGGACCCCGCCAGCGGTTGTACCGTGCGCCTGACAAGCTCCTCAGGAAACGCGCGCTTTTTCAAGTCAGCGGAATGGCGCTGGCGCGTGGACCCGGCCGCCGAAGGCTCCCTGGTAACTTGCGCCGCGCATTTTAGTCTTCGATTTCCTTACTTCATCCTCGCCCCTGTTTTCTTTCTGATGAAGATGGGTATTCAGGCGGATCTGAAATACCTAAAACAGAAGTTGGAGAATGACGGCCGATTGCTGGAAAGGACTGACTAGAGATAGCCTAGCCCGTGCTGCAGGAAATCGTGAAGGTTTGACCTCGTTGACCGTACCCTCACATAATCGGCGTCGACTGGGATATACTGGCGCGCAATGCTCGCGTCTCCAAAGCCCTTTTACCTTGCATTGCCTCTGTGCTGCCTTGCCCCTCTCTTTGCGCAGCCGGTGGTCCCGTTCGGCGGGGTTGTGAACTCTGCGAGTTATTCGCCCGTAGGATTGCCGAATTCAAACATCGCGCAAGGATCGATATTCAGCGTATTTGGTTCCGCGCTGAGCGGCGCGCCGCAATCTTCAGTCGGTTTTCCGCTGCCCACAAATCTGGGTGGCACCTCGGTAAGCGTTACCTCGGGAGGCATTACGGCGCCCGCGTTTCTTTTCTACTCTTCCAGTACGCAGCTTGACGCGCTGTTGCCCTCGAATCTGCCTATAGGAAGCGCAGCGCTGACGGTCAGCTACAACAGCCAGACGAGCGTCCCGGTCACCTTCGACATCGTCACCAGTAGCTTCGGCATCTTCACGGCGAATGCCCAGGGGACCGGCTACGGCATCATAACGAACATTCAGTATCAGGTCTTTTCTTCGATTACCGCCGCGGAAGCAGGCGACGTGGTTACTCTTTGGGGTACTGGATTAGGACCGGTGAGCGGCGACGAGTCCGCGGGTCCATTACCCGGTAACCTGAGTTCTGTACCGGTTCAAGTCTGGGTGGGTCTGCAACCGGCCGCGATTACTTATCAGGGACGATCGGGCTGCTGCGCGGGTCTGGATCAGATCGCCTTTGCCGTACCGAGCGGAGTGACCGGTTGTGCGATCCCGATCGCGGTTCAGATTGGCGCAGTTACCAGCAATTTCGCGTATATTCCGATCGGCGATGGAAGCCGCGTTTGCTCGACTCCTGGAATACTCTCCGTTTCCGATTTCCTGAATCAGTTGCAGACGGAAAATAGATACAACGCGGGTGACGTGTTTCTGACGCACCACGAGTCGATCGGGACGTCCTCCTCAGCGGCATCTTCCTTCGACGCGGCTTACGCCGCTTTCTACAGCGATCCCTCGCCTATAATTTCAACATTTGTGCCGGAGGTTGACGATCCACCGTTGGGGATTTGTAACATATACCCGTATTACTCGGGGACCATCGCGTCAACGGCGACGCCGCTGGATGCCGGCACTGCGCTAACGGTAAGTGGACCCGCGGGTCTCGTGCAATTGCCGCAGGTCAATCCCGGCGGCTACGCTTCTTCCCAACTGACAAACCCTTCGTTTCTTACTCCCGGCGCTTCCTACACCGTTACCGGTCCAGGGGGAGTCAGTGTCGGCCCGTTCACTTCCACTGTGAGTATTCCCCAGCAGTTCCAGTGGACGAACCAGGATGTTACTTCCATCAGTCAGTCGCAAGGGCTACAGGTAAGCTGGTCGGGAGCGGATCCTGCGGATACAATTCGGATAATAGGCGATACAATCCTATCGAGCCCTTTTGCGGGCGCAGAGTTCGACTGCCGTGTGCCGGCTTCCGATGGTCAATTTACAGTTCCGCCATTCGTTCTATACAGCCTACCGATTTCCAGTCCTCAGGGAGCGTCCACGCCACTAGGAGAGTTGACATTGCAGGAAGAAAGCGGACCTACGGTGTTCTCGGCAACTGGACTTGACCTGGCCTATTCGTTGGGAGCACTTTCAATCACCAGCAACAACGTAACGTACGGCCCGTAATCTATTCCCTCCCAACAACATAGTGCACCGCATTCTCCCCAGCCACCACCTCAACCTTTCCAAAACCGAGCCCAGCCATATCAATCCCATACAGTAAGTGCTCCCCTTCGCCCAGCAACACCGGCGACAGCGCTAAGTGCAACTCATCAATGTGCCCTGCCGCCAAATACTGCCGGATCACCGACACCCCGCCGCCAATCCGCACATCCTTCCCTCCCGCCGCTTCCTTAGCTTGACTTAGTGCAGACTCAAGTCCATCAGTAACAAAGTAAAACGTAGTCCCACCGTCCATGTTGAGCGGCGGCCGCGGATAATGCGTCAACACATACACCGGCATATGGTAAGGCGGACTATCGCCCCACCATCCCTTCCACGCATCGCCATCCCAAACGCCCCGCACGGGCCCGAACATATTGCGCCCCAAAATCCAAGCCCCGACGTTCTCAAACGATTGAACGGCGAAGCCGTTGTCGACCCCTTGCGAGCCGCCGCTCTGACCGTGCATCTTCCGAAACGCTTCCGTTTCAAAAAACCACCGATGCACTTCAAGACCGCGGACCCCGATAGGGTTCTCCAGGTCTTGCCCGAGCCCAGCCCCGAACCCATCCAGCGAAATTGAAAACGCCCCGACTCTAACTCTGCTCATAATTCTTGTCTTTATCCGCGTTCATCCGCGGCTAATAGCCTTTGACCAGTTCCGAATGCCTAAACAATATAACTCTCCCCATCCTAACAACTTCCCCCCGAATTAACCCCAACCCGCGCCGCCACCCTGCTACTGCTAAGTCGACAGGAGAACTCTAAATGACGTCTGAAACCATCGAACAGTTTGAAGCCGAGTTAGCCGACATCTTTCGCAACACCCCCGCCGGACTCGCCAGCAACGCGCTCCTCGCGATTCCCAAGAAACCAGCGCCGTTCAACGCCATGGTCCACGGCCTCACCGGCCAGAACACCATCCTCATCAGCCGAGGAACTCCCGTTCTACGCGAAAATGGGCCTCCAGTTCATGCGCGAGTGCCGGCCTGTCGGCGTCCGTGAGATCGGCAACGCCCAACTCATATTCGAGGGTCGCTGGCGTCTCAGCCGCATCCTTTCCATCGAAGGCGATCTCTTCGCCATCTCGCCGCCGCGCGAAGACGACCCCATCCCTCGCGTCCGCAACGCGAACGCGGCCCGTAAGGTGAACGCCTTCCGTCAGGAAGCGCATAACCTCGATCTCATCAGCCGCTACGAATCCCGCATCCTCCGTAACGGCGCGCGCTTGGACGCCGAGATCAAAAGCTTCCAGAAGATTCGCGCTCGAAAGCGCTCCTGACCTCGTCTTCGACGAACAATCGAATGAAGCGGTCGAACTGGTACAAGCGCCTCGTGGCAATCTCCGACGCCTTGGTCAAGGCCAGGAAGGAATATGACGACTACCAGACCCAACATCCTTCCGGACCGGAAACCGTAACCGGTGCGCCATCAACTACTTCCCCCGAAAGTTCGTTTCGCACAATGAAGCCTCGCGCTGACCAGTCGAAATCGACCCGACGCAGCCCGCCGCGCTCCCGCCAAACGCGATTGCGTCGTCAGATCCCTTCTGGAGCACGCCGAAAATGGCCGCCTAACCCAACAAAACCCTCCCAAGGAACGCCCGAAAGCGAACCAGAACGCTCCAGCCACGCCCGCCCTCTCGCCGGTTCTCGGAACGATGCTCGTACAATTAAATCTTGTGCCTTATGACCTCGTAGTTATCGGGAGCGGCCCTGGCGGCTACTCCGCGGCAGTTCGCGCTGGACAGTACGGACTGAAGACCGCATTAATCGAAAAACAAGCCAGATTGGGTGGCACCTGCCTGCTCGTCGGCTGCATCCCCACCAAAAGCCTGCTCCACACCGCTGAGGTTTGGACGCACGTCCAGCACGCCGAAGCCGAAGGCATCACAGTCGAAAATCCGTCGCTCAACTTCCCCAAGGTGATGGAGCGCAAAGACGGAATCGTTACCAAGCACTCCAAGGGTATCGATTTCCTGATGAAGAAGAACAAGGTCGAAGTCATCCGCGGCACCGCAACGCTGAAAGGCGGCGGCAAGATTGAAGTCGTTTCGGATAAGGGCTCTCAAACCATCGAGGCGACCAACATCCTCATCGCGACCGGCTCCGAAGCCCGCATGCTCCCCGGCCTCAAACCGGACGATGCCATCCTGACCAATATCGAAATCCTGCAGCTGAAGACCGTTCCGAAGACTCTGAACGTGATCGGCGCAGGAGCCGTCGGCGTCGAGTTCGCGTCCATGTTCAGCAAGTTCGGATCGAAGGTTCAGATCTTCGAGATGCTCCCCCGTGCCGTTCCGAACGAAGATGAAGACATCTCGAAGGAGCTCACCCGCGTCTTCAAGAAGGAAGGCATCCGCATCGAGACCGGCGCCAAGTGCGACAACATCCGCCGAACTCCGAACGGCGTCGCAATGACCGTGACCCTCGCCAACGGCAAGACGGAAGAGCAGGAGTCCGAGAAGCTGCTCGTTGCTGTCGGACGCGCCCCGAACTCCGCCGGCTTGGGCCTCGAGAACACCAAGGTTCAAGTCGAGCGCGGCTTCATCAAGACCAACGAGTTCATGCAGACCGATGAGCCCGGCGTCTACGCGATCGGAGATGTCGTCGCCGGCATGCCGCAACTCGCCCACGTCGCCACCGCGCAGGGCATGGTCGCCGTCGCCAAGATGGCCGGTAAAGAGGCGATCCCGATTCATCGCAACCGGATCCCCGCCGCCACCTACACCGAACCCGGCATCGGCAGCGTCGGTCTCACCGAAGCCCAGGCCCGCGCCCAAGGCTACAAAGTCAAGGTCGGCAAGTTCCCCTTCGCCGGCAACAGCAAGGCGACGATCCTCGGCATGCACGACGGCTTCGTGAAGGTCATTGAAGACGAAACCTACGGCGAAATCCTCGGCGTCCACATCATCGGCCCGCAAGGCTATGAACTGATCGCTGAAGCAGTCGCGGCCATGGAAGCCGAGGCCACGGTGTCCACGATGATGCACACCATCCACGCGCACCCGACCATCTATGAAGCCGTCGGCGAGGCCTTCAACGCCGTCGACGGACTGCAGATCAACGCGTAGGGTCATGACCACAATGCCACGCCCCTGCGAAGTTCGCGATCTTGGACGGATGGAGTGGCGCGAAGCGTTCGCTCTCCAGTCCGACCTGGTCGCCGCGACGCAAAGCCGGCCGCATCCCCGACCAGCTGCTGATCGTCGAACACCCCCACGTGATCACGATGGGCCGCAACGGACACGAAGCCAACCTGCTCGCCTCGCCCGAGTTACTCTCGCGCTCCGGCATCGCCTTCTACGAAACCGATCGCGGCGGCGATGTCACCTATCACGGCCCCGGCCAGATCGTCGGCTATCCGATCCTCGATCTCACGGAATGGAAGCGCGACGTGCGCGCCTACGTCCGCGCCCTCGAACAGATGATGATCGATACGCTGGCCGACTTCGGCATCGAAGCTCGCCACATCGACGATCTCACCGGCGTGTGGGTCGGCGACGCCAAACTCGCAGCCATCGGCGTCCACCTCAGCCGCTGGATCACCTCCCACGGCTTCGCCTTCAACCTCGATCCCGACCTTAAGTACTTCCAGTACATCGTCCCTTGCGGATTGACCAAGCCCGTCACGTCGATGGCGCAGCTTGGCGTCCCCGCGCTACGGCACGATGTCATCCGGTCGATGACCGCGCACTTCGCGCGCATCTTCGATTACGTTCCCCAGTTCCAAGCTTCATTCCAAAATTCACTGGAAGCCGAGCCGGCGCTCGCTTCCTGACGGAGAGATCACATGGCAGACATATTGATGCCCCAGATGGGCGAGAGCATTGTCGAAGGTACGTTGACCCGCTGGCTGAAGAAGATCGGAGATCCGGTCGAGCGTGACGAACCGCTGTTCGAGATCTCGACCGACAAGGTCGACACCGAGATCCCTTCGCCCGTTGCAGGCGTCTTAGCGGAAGTGCTCGTGGAAGAAGGCAAGACGGTCGGCATCAACACGCTCGTCGCGCGTGTTCAGGAGAATGGCGCAGCCCCCGCCCCGCCAGCGCCCGCTCAACCGGCAGCGACCGCCGCAGCGGCACCTCCTCCACCGCCGCCGCCCGCCGCGCCAGCTGCTGCTCCGCCCGCTCCCGAGCCCGTAGCCGAAGCACCCGCGGAACCCGCCGGACCGCTTTCGCCTCTCGTCCGCCGCATGGCTCGCGAGAACAACATCGATCTCTCCAAAGTGAAGGGCACCGGCGCCGGCAACCGCATCACCAAGCAGGATCTCGAAGCCTTCATGGGCCAGGCCACCCCCGCTTCCGGAGTGACGTCGACGCCCGCCCCATTCACCACCAGCCACACCGCACCCGTTGCGGTGGAAGCCGCTCCGTCCGCCCCCGCGCCACCGCCTCCAGCGCCCCCGCGCAACCCGAGCTCTGCCCCGCAGACCGGCGCAAAGACGCGCACCGAGCCCATGAGCAACATGCGCATCAAGATCGCCGAGCACATGGTCGCCTCCAAGCGCATCTCCCCGCACGTCACCACCGTCCATCGCGTCGACATGACCAAGGTCGCCAAGATGCGCACGCGCCACAAGGAAGACTTCGCTTCCCGCTACGGCATCTCGCTCACCTTCCTGCCGTTCGTCACCCGAGCCACAGTGGAAGCGTTGCGCGCCTTCCCGCTCCTCAACGCCTCGCTCGATGGCAACAACATCATCTTCCACAACGAGATCAACATCGGCATCGCCGTCGCTCTCGAGAACGGACTCATCGTCCCCGTGATCCGCGGCGCCGATGAGAAGAACGTCCTCGGCCTGCAGCGCTCCATCGCCGACCTCGCCGCCCGCGCCCGCTCGCGCCAGCTGAAGCCCGATGAGATCCAGGGCGGCACCTTCTCCATCACCAACTTCGGCAGCTTCGGCAGCGTCTTCGCAACGCCGGTCATCAACCAACCCCAGGTCGCGATCCTCGGAATCGGCTCGGTGGAGAAGGTCCCGGTCGTGATCGACGACGCCATCGCCATCCGCTCGCAGGCGTTCCTCGCGCTCAGCTTCGATCACCGCCTGATCGATGGCGCGCTAGCCGATCAGTTCACCGGCAAGGTGAAACACATCCTCGAAAACTGGTCCGAAGAGGTCCTGTGATCGATCAGCTGTTCCTCGACTTCTCGGTCGCTAAGCTCGACCAATACAGGAGCAAGATCGAGATCTGCGTTCGCAAGCTTAATGAAGATCAGATCTGGTCCCGCGGACGCGAGACAGAGAACAGCATCGGCAACCTTTGCCTGCACTTGTCGGGAAACGTTCGCCAATGGATCGTCTCCGGCGTAGGCGGCGCGGCGGATCGTCGGGACCGCGACTCCGAATTCGACGCCCGCGGCGGGATCTCGACCGATGAGCTGATGACGAGGTTGAACGAGAGTGTCGCTCAAGCCTGCGAGGTGATCGTGAAGCTCACGCCCGCTCGGCTCGAAGAACTGGTCACCATCCAGAACTATCGCCTAAGTGTTCTGGAAGCCGTCTACCATGTGGTCGAACACTTCTCGCATCACACCGGCCAGATCCTGTTCGCCATGAAAGCGATCTCCGGTGAAGACCTTGGTTTCTACCGCTATCTCTCCCAGGCTACCCACGATGAGACCACGCCGTAGCCACGGTCACAGGACGTTGCAAAAGGCAGCACTGCCGGTGGGCATTGCATTTGACGATAAATCCCAAGGTATTTCCATCGTTCCGTAGCGACGCAGAAAAGTACAATAACGACAGGAAGGCGTTAGACGCCGCGGATAGGGGCTACCCACGATGAGACCACGCAGTAACCCCGTCGGAAGGCGCATGAGTCGCGTCGCTCCCAAGATCGAGCGCGCTCACGACACGATTCCGTCCCATGCGCTTCGCCCGGTAAAGCGCCTGGTCCGCCAGTTCGATCAACTCGCCGGACAGCATTCCTGGCAGCGACACCGCCAACCCGAAGCTGCACGTCATCGAGATCTCGCCCTTCGCCGTCAGGACGGGGGTCTCCGAGATCAGTGCCCGCAGCTCTTCGGCCCGCGCGATGGCGGAGTCGGGATCGCAGTCTCCGAGCACCAGAAGGAGTTCCTCACCACCGTAGCGGCCCGCCGCATCGGAAGCCCGCATGGACTCTCGCAACCGGCTCGCCACGCTGATGATCACCGTGTCCCCCACTGCGTGCCCGTAGGTATCGTTGACTCGTTTGAAGAAGTCGATATCCGCCAGAATCACGGTCACAGAAGTACCCGCCCGGGTCACCCGATGGAGTTCGCGATCCAGAATCTCGCACACTGCGGCGCGGTTCCAGAGGCCGGTCAACCCGTCCCGCGAGGCCTTCACCGCGAGCTGTTCGCGGACCTGCATCAACTCGAGCTTCTCTTGCTCCAGTTCGCTGGTCCGCTCCTGGACTGCTTTCTCAAGGAGGGCCTGACGTGCCAATAGCCGGTGTAACCATAGCTGGTACAGCCATCGGTACACTACCGCCGCAAGGAGCAGGTCGGTGACCAGCGCCGGCCATGTTTTCCACCACGGTTGCGGAATCGTGAACCGGATCGACTGAGTGGCAGTGACCGGTTGATCCCCTGGGCGAGCGCGCACTTGGAACTCGTACTTGTTCGGCGCAAGGGCCGACATCCGGAGGGTGCGCTGGTTGGTGTCCGTCCACGCCGTCTCCTCCGGCAACAGGCGGAACTCGAAGCGCGTTCGATTCTGATCCCGGAACGTCACCGCATTGAAGTGAAAGGTAAGTGAGTGATCTTTCCATGCTTGAGTCGCCAATCGCTCGGAACTTACCTCCCGGCCCTCGCCATCGAACGCATTCAGCGTGACGGGCACATCGATTTTGAGCCGCTTGTTGCTCGAGGGCATGTAGCGCGACAGCCCGCGGCTGGTGCCGATCCAGACGGCTCCCGAGCGGTCCGCCAGAAATGCGTTGGAGTCCGTGTCGTTCCAGATAAGCCCGTCCGTCACGGACAGGTTCCGCCACTGGCGGTGATCGAAGACATCGACGCCGGCGTCACCGCCTGCCCAGACGTTCCCCTTCTTGTCGATCCCGATCAGGTAGATCGAAGTCGACGCGAGGTCTTTGCCGGGAACGTATCGATCAAAGTGGAAGCCGCCTGCCCCCTCCGTGATACGAACAACGCCGTCAGCGAACCCAACCCAAATCTCGTGCGGCCCCGCTTTCACCGTGTAAGCCTCCTTCAGACCCGCAATCTCGATGCGATGCCATCCGGTGCCGTCATGCATCACGACGCCGTGACTGCCTGCTGCCCAAAGCCGGCCTCGCCAGTCCGTGTCGATGCCGCTGAACATTTCGTACGGATCATCGTGCGGAAGCACCTCTCGCACAAAGTCGACCCGGTTCCCGGCGAGATGCATACGAAAGATCCCCGACGCCGTCCCAAGCCAAGCCGAGGCGCCGGCAAACTGCACGACGTAGACGGCGCGCGTGTCGAGGCCTTGATCCTTACCGAAGGTCTGGAAATGGCCCGCTTTGTCCATGGCTGTCAGAGCGCCCGGAGCGGAAGCGATCCAGAGACGGCCATCGGGACCGAAGGCGGTCGCGTGAACGTGACTGTTCACCAGTCCATTCCGTTCGTTCCACACTTTCGGCGGCCCATAGCCTGCCGGAAGGAAGGTAACACCGCGGTCGGTAGCGATCCAGAGGTTACCGGGATCATCTTGATTGATTCCCCAGACGATATCGCTCGCCAGTCCGTCATCGTGCGTCCACGCCGTCCATTCGCCCGATCCCAACCAACGGGCGAGCCCTCCGCCGTTCATGCCCACCCACATCGAGCCCTCGCGATCCTGAAACACGCAGGTGATTGAATCCGTCAGCAGCCCTTGTTTCCGGGAAGCGATGTCCCACCGGTTCGAGCTATAGTTGCGTACGGCTACCCCGGTGTCGGTCGGAACATACAAGTGCCCGGTGGAGTCGAGATCCAGCACCGCCATCCCGTGCGACTCGGGAACGCCGTCGCCTCGCTCCTCAAACCGGTTTGCCCCGCGCGCCCGCCCGACAATCCGCTTCGCGCTGCGCAGCCAAAGTGTCCCCTGCCAATCGGTGGTGATCCCAGTCCAGACTCCCGGTGGGGCACCCAAGCGCGCGCCCGCAACGACTGTACCCGACGCGTTCATTTGCAGTATCCGCCCTTCTGCGCTAATCCACAGCGATCCGTCAGGCGCGACATGGAGGGCATCAATCCCAATCCTTGGAAGCGCCGCGACATAGTCGGCTTTAAGAGGTATCGCGTCAGGGTGACGAACGACCAGTACTCCGCGGTTCGTCGCGAGATATACGTTGCCCCGTCCGTCAATATCGACCGCCCTGTCCGCCGTTACCTGGACTTGCTCGGGGAACGACACCGCGTCGATGCGCTCGCCGGAAATCCTGGCCAATCCGCGCCGGTGCGCTACCCACACAGACCCGTCTGGCGCCGTTTTCAACGACTGCACGATGAGCCCCGGAACTCCCCAAATGGTGGAGAACTCCCGAAACCTCTCGCCGTCAAAGCGATACAGGCCGCGCCGGGTGCCGACCCAGAGGTATCCCTGTTTATCCTGCGCGATCGCTCGCGCGGTTGGGTTCTTCAGGCCATCGTCCTGGCCGTAATTCCGAAACGTATAGCGCTGCGCGTAGGAGTGCGCAGGCATCAGGATGCAAGCCAGGCACACCGCCAAGACGAACCGACCACGCGTAAATACCGCCACAAAGCGTAATTCGGCACCTTGCCGTCGGATGTTTAGCTCAGAAGCGGAAAATTAGACAATAATTCCTGCGGAAACGCAAGCAAACGAAAGCCTTACCGAAGCAATCTGACTCGACCTGCCAAATCGGCTTCTGCTGTGAGGCGACAGGAAGCGTTATTTTTTGAAAAGGCGCTCGAACGCGTCTTTCGCGTCGCTGGCGTTGCGTGGCGGGCTGGCAAGGATGCTGGCGCTGGTTGGACGATTCCCGTTGCCGTTAAAACTCGGTGCCGCAGTATCGCGGGCTACCGTGACTCGGGGCGAAAACAACGGACAATCGTTCTTTTGATCTTTCAATGCGATTCGCACGGGGATCGGCTTCATGCATTGAAACCGCGTAGAGGGCTCGAAATGCGAACATTGCTTACAACAATGGAGCACGGCTCCGCATTTCGCGCAATTATTCAAGAAATCCGTGCCGGGCGCCAGCATTGTGGAACAGCTAAAACATCGCGAACCGGTTACGTTTTGCACGAGCCGAGGAAGTCGGGGGCCCGTGACATCGATTGGGGGGCGTGGGCCCTGCGGTTTGGAGCGCTCGCCCTGGCCGTTATGGCCCTGCCGGCGTTCGCTTTCCTGATAGCCGCGCTGTGAGTACTTGCGGTCACCGTCCATGCGGGATGGTTACTCCTGGAGTTGTTCGGGTCTGGGCGCTTTCGTGTTGCTCGAGTGGCTCGATGCGCAACGGGTTGAAAATCCTGAAAGGAGCCGGCTGATTTGCCGATACTGCTGCGTGCTGAAACTGATTGCTTAACTCAGAGCCGACGGATTGGAAACCGCCAACCTGGTTACAACTACATACATACCACGTTCTGGAAATGTTGAACATCTAAAATGCGTCTAATCTGTATTGCAATGATTTTTTGGCGGGCTGTTGTGCTGCTCGGTGCTTCTTCTTTGTACGCTGCGCAACACCGGGAAGTTACGTGGTCGCGGGACGTGGCGCCTATCGTCTACCAACACTGCTCATCCTGCCATAACGTAGGGCAACCCGTTCCGTTTGTGCTGCTTACGTATCAGGATGTCAAAAGCCGCGCCTCTCAAATAGCCCGTGTTGTCGACACGCGCTATATGCCCCCTTGGAAGCCCGTCAGGGGGTACGGCCATTTCAGTGGAGAGAAAAGTCTGAGTGCGGCCGAGATCTCGATAATCTCAAGATGGGTTGTGAACGGTTCCCCGGAAGGAAATCCGCGCCTGGCACCCGCGCCCCCGCAGCCTGCGTCCGAATGGCAACTGGGTACTCCGGATGCCGTTTTGCGCCTACCGGAACCGGCGCCAGTTCCCGCGGACGGACCTGATATCTATCGCTGTTTCGTGATCCCAACCAGTTTTGGGCGCGACCGCTATGTGCGCGCCTTCGAGTTCAAAGCGAATTCAGCTGGCGTCTTGCATCACGCCCTCATATTCGTCGATGCACAGCGCGCGGAACTTCCCGGTCAGTACGACTGCTTCGGCACACCCGGATTTCTTCCCACTGCGGGGCTGGGCGGCTGGACGCCCGGGATGCAGGCTGTCTCGATGCCGACCGGTACGGCGATTCATATTGCCAACGGCGCGCGCGTTGTCGTCCAGCTTCATTTTCATCCGACAGGAAAGGCAGAAGAGGCAAATCCGGAGCTAGCGCTTTACTTCGCGTCCGGTCCAGCACCGCGTGCGTTGATGGATATCGCGCTCGGGTCGAACCATATCGACATTCCTCCGGGGGACGCGAGCTACAAGGTTAAAGACGAGTTCGAAATTCCTGTGCCCGTCGAAGTTACCGGGATCATCCCGCATGCTCATTACATATGCAAAGACATGAAGGGCTGGGCGATTCTGCCAGACGGGCGCAAGCGCTGGCTAATTTGGATTAAGGACTGGGACTTTAACTGGCAGGAGCAATATCGCTACGCGCAACCATTTACACTGCCGGCGGGTACGCGCGTGTTCATGGAGTTCACTTACGATAACTCCGCGGGTAATATTCGCAATCCGAATCAACCGCCGAAGCGCGTGTCGTGGGGAGCGGGAAGTACAGATGAGATGGCAGGACTACATATCCAGGTAATTCCGCGCAATGAGGCAGATATGCATGAGTTAGGAATGGCCGAGTGGGGTAAGTTCATGCGGTCGGTAGGCGGTAGGTTCTACACGCCGCCGCCGAAGTCTGAGTAGAGTGCGCGAGCTATGCATAAACAAGATGTCTTTCTGAAGCTTCTGCTGAGCGGTTTTGACTCCGCGGTCTTGCGATGATCTTCTTGGCGAAACCACTAGACAGCTGATCCCTTCGCCTTAGGTTTCCAAATCACGTTTTTATCAACCCAAGCATCACGCCACTCGGTTAAGGGACAGATCGCGCGTTTACTCGACCGGACATTTCACATACTACCGACACGGAGTAAAAATTCGCTTGTAGGCCGGTCGAGTTTCTGTTAGAGTTCACACCGAGGGCGAAAATGGCGGCTATCCCCCAAGATTTGGTGGATCAACTCGCGGCCGGCGCTGGCTCCGTGTTCGTTGGAGCTGGAGTCTCGATTGCGTCAGGTCTTCCAAGCTGGACGAGTCTTCTCGATCCATTACGCAAAGCTATTATTGAGTGCCCTGAGAATGCTTCGTTCTTAGACGTCGCACAGTTCTATGAAAACCACTTCGGCCGGTTTCGGCTCACCGAGGAGGTCCGAAGGCGGCTTGAGACGTCGGGGAAAAAGGCGACCCCTCTTCACAACGCGTTGGTTAACCTGGTTCCAAAAGGCCGCATTTATACCACTAACCTCGATACACTCCTTGAAGACGCCGCACAAGCCAGCGGCTTGGATTTCCGTAAGACGGTTAACACGGATCCGCCTGTTTCTTTTGACCGAGATCGCCTGAATATAGTCAAGTTGCACGGCGAACTTGGACAGATCAACTCTTACGTGCTTACGGCACAGGACTACGAGTCCTACTTCCGCAAAAATCCAGGGTTAACGCGGCTGATAGGGGCGGAGTTTCAGACGGGAACTGTGCTTTTCGTCGGATACAGCCACAGTGACATCGATCTCCGTATGATCTTGCGACGCATTACCGACGAAAACGGCCGCTTCAGCAGATCACACTATACTCTGCAAGTCAACCCTTGCCAGCCGATCGTCGAGGACCTTGAGAGAAGGGGGCTACGGGTCATCAGCTTCCAATGCAACGGAGACTCTCTTTCATGTAATGAAACACTTGCGCGATGGATTGACGCAGTAAGTGCGCGAGTACAATCTGCCACCGGTGCTCCTCAACCGCAAGACGGCGGGCTGGTTGCAAGTTCAAAGCACAATTTTCCGATTCCGATCCATGGAAAGTTGATTGGACGGGAAAAAGACTTAACCGCCGTTTTCGCCGCTCTGGCGACATCCCATATAGCGATCGTTTCGATTGAAGGCTTTTCGGGCGTTGGGAAGACTGCTTTGGCTTATGAAGTTGGTCTTGCGTGTCTCTCCGGGCATAACGGGGCCCCCAGATTCGACCACGCGGTGTGGCTCTCCGCGAACAAACCGGATCAGAAGCTGTGGTTTAGAGAGTTCCTTAACACGATCGCAATCACTGTAACCGGTGAACCCCTCCCCGATGGCGGGGAGGTCAATGCCCGAGATAAGTATCGCCTTCTGGGCCGCCGAAGGGTGCTGATAATAATCAACGATTATGAACAGATCGATGATCGTGAGTTGGAAGATTGGATATCGAACGTCCCGGAGGCTAGCCGCGTGTTGGTTACAACTAAGCGCGCACTACCAAGGGAAACGGAACGGTGCTGTCGCATAAAGTTACAAGGTCTCGAGAAGGCGGATGCGATGGAGTACGTGCTAGACCGCGCGCGCTCCCTGGGATTTGTCAGTTACCTGGAAACGCAAGACATCGGACCTCTTGCAGAAGTGTGTGGTGGGAACCCACAAGCTATAAAACTGGCCCTTGGCTTGGTCGGGGGTGGCACGATCAGCCTCGCAGGCGTGGTGGAGCAGCTTCGCGGCATCCCGGGTAGGGGACTACATGAGAACTTGTTAGAAAGTCTATTTAATCGGTCTTGGGCACTTCTGTCGGAGGATGCCCGCAAGCTGCTATTGATGACGCCTCTCTTCATTGGCACGAGCGTCGTTCGGCTTGAGGCTCTCTTTGCGGTCAGTGGAGCCGAACAAGTAGATTTTGACCGGGCACTTGGCCAGCTTGTTGGGTTCAGGCTTATCGAGCCTACCTACGACGGCAGATTCATCACGCACTCAATGACGCGCGCTTTTGCCCGAAGAAAGCTTGAGGAACGGACGGAACTCCGCGACGCAGGTATTAGAGCATGTGTAAAGTATTTTCTGCGGTTTGTTGAAGAGAACGTCTTACGTCTCCAGCCGGCACCCGTTTACTGGAATGCTCTTGTAAGTGATCGAATGGGCAACATAGATCCGGAGTGGTCCTGTATCCAGGCGGCTATTGGTTGGGCATCTGAGGACGAACTCATCGAGTTCGTCTTGCGTCTTGCCCACTATCTCGATAGCCGGTTCCTGAACGTGGAACGGATTGAGTATGTGGGCCTCGCCATAAAAGCTCTGGCTCGGGCGCATAGAACAGCGGAGGAGGCACTGTTACGAATCGACGCCCTCAGCTGGACGCTGGTTGAAGCAGATCGGTTATACGAAGCACTAGACGAAATCGAAAGGGGTCTGCAGCTTGCGAGTGATCTTGATGAAGGCGACGAAAAGCGGGATCTTAACGCCCTCGGATTGGCTTGGCGCGCCCGCGTTCTTGTTGAACTCGGGAAGCTAGAGCGAGCAACCGAGATTATCGATGAAGCGTTGGAGCTTCCCTGTAGCGAATGGATTCGCCACAGAGTCCACATGTCCGCCGGTGACGTTGCAATGAAGCTTCGCCGCTTTGCGGAGGCATATCAACACTACAAGTGCTGCGAGCGCTTGGTTGGCACCTACGGCGGCGAAGGGCACGACTATCAAATTGCGCCCCGTCTCGGATTCGCTTGTGTGGGCTTGGAACAGTTGGGCGAAGCGGAGGAGTTCTTTGAGAGCGTGCGGGGTATCAACCAGATTACAACAGGGCGCATGTATGCCGAATATGGACTCGCGTTAGTTGCTCTGAAGCGAGGCAACCTAGAGAAGGCCCGTGAACTGCTTGAGCAGGTAATAACAGACCACTCAGGCCGCACTGAGTCGAGTCTTCTGCTGAAGCTTGTCAAAGAAGTATTCCGTTCGCTTGATCCCGAGATCTCAAGTGTGGCGAGTCTCTCAGGTCTGTCCTGACCAGTTCGCCGGAGCAGACCCCCCGGGAAACTTTTGAGCTGAACCTTTATGGCCGGCTCTTATACTTCTCGTACAGTCGTAACTGCCGATTGTCCAGATCGACCTGTTTGCCGTTAATGAATAGCTGCTTGACGTGAGTCTGTTCTTCGAGAGGGTCGCCATCCGTAATCATCAGGTCGGCTATTTTACCTTCTTCGATACTTCCAATCTTCTTATCCATCCCGTAGATCTTCGCAGCGTTGATGGTAACTCCAGCGATAGCTGCATCGTGCGGCAGTCCGAATGGAACGCTCGCGGCGGCCTGATAGGGAAGATTGCGCGAGAACTGGGCATCGTAACTACCGAAACTGAACAGGACCCCAGCCTTGTATAACTCGCCGGGAGTCGTGAACGGTTTATCGTAGGGATCGTCCTCTTCTTCCGGAAGCGACAGAGTGGGCCGAAGGATCACCGGAATGTTGCGAGACTTTAGGTCAGCCACTACCTTCCAGGCTTCCGCCCCGCCGGCGAGGATCATCTTGAGCTTCTGCTTATCGGCAAATGCGATGGCGTCCTTGATCTCGCGCTCTCGCATCGCGGTAATCATCACGGGCACCTTCCCGTCGATCACCGGGATCATTGCTTCGAACTTCAGGTCGGTTTCAAAACCGGGCGCGTTCGCCGCTTTCGCTTTTTCATAACGGTGAGCATCGTCGAAGAACTTATTCAGTTCTTGAACCTCCTTGAGGTAGTCTTTGCGCACTTCTTCAAAGGGCTTCTCGGTAGCTCCCTCAGGGAAGCGGAAGGTCCGGGTGCGGATCACCGGCATGTTGATATGTAGCGCCACGGTTGGGTTCAGGTCCATATCGTCCACGGTCCATCCGTCGAGATGAATCATGGAAGCGCGGCCTGCAATGAGCGGACCGTTTGGAACCGGAACGGACGTCGTAATGCCGTTCGCACGCGTTACCGGTATATGTTCACTGGACGGATTGACTGCCATCCAGGCGCTGAGCTGAGGGTTGAACTTACCAAGTTCGGAGTTGTCGGAAGTCTCACGCACCATCTCGATCTCGGTTAGTCCGGTGTCGGTGAACGAATCGATCATGCCAGGGTAGACCTGCATACCATGGGCGTCGATTACTTGCGCATCCGCCGGCGCTGTCAGATTTTCGCCAACACCTAGAATCTTTCCATCACGGATCAAGATGGAGCCGTTTGAAATATCCCGTCCGGCCATGGTGTGAATGGTCGCACCGCGAATGAAATAGCTCGTAGCGCTATCAGCTGCGAACACTAACCGACTTAGTGTGACAGCTGCGGCAAAGATCAGGAATGGTTTCATCGGCTGGGCTTCTCTTTATCTTTATCCTTGTCAACGTCCTTCTTAGCATTCTTCGAGTCCTGTTTGGCGCGATCGGCGGCCTTCGTGATTAGTAACTTGCGTTCTTTCTCGATTTCCGGGCGGCCGGCCAGGTCTTTGTCGCGATCAAAGTACAACTGACCATCAATGTAGACCTGCGTGACCTTGGAAAGTGTCGAGAGAGGATCGCCGTCATAGATCGCGAGATCAGCATCCTTGCCTGGCTCGATCGAGCCCACTAACTTATCGACGTGAAGCTGCTTCGCGGGGTTGATTGTGACCATGGCCAGAGCCTCATCGCGCGTCAGGTCACCATACTTCATTGCCTTAGCCGCCTCGGTATTCAGGTGGCGCATGAGTTCGGCATCATCTGAATTCAGGGAAACGATGATACCTTTCCGAGCCATGAGCGCCGCATTCCACGGAATCGCATCGTAAGCCTCGACCTTATAAGACCACCAATCGCTGAAGGTAGACGCGGTGGCTCCCGCGGCGGCGATCTCATCCGCTACCTTGTAGCCTTCCAGCACGTGCTGAAGGATGGGTTTGAAGTTGAAGTCGTGGGCAACGCGCAGAATCATCAGGATCTCGTCCTGGCGGTAGCAGTGTACGTTGACGAGGCGCTTTCCTTCCATAACTTCGACCAGCGGCTCCAGCTTCAGATCGCGCGCCGGCGGGATTGCTATTTTGCCTTGAGCCTTTTTGGCTTCGTACTCTTTCCAAGCGGCCTGGTACGCCTTAGCTTCGGTGAAGGCCTCGCGGATCACATCCTCGACGCCCATGCGAGTCGCGGGATACCGTAGATTCTGTGGGCCGGATCCGAATCCGCTTTCGCCGCGGCGCTTCGGATTCTCACCGAGCGCGAACTTGATTTCAGGCGGACCGCCCTGGAACTTCAAACCTTCCGCGTCTTTGCCCCACCGTAGCTTGATAAGCTCGCACTTACCACCAATGGAATCGGCGCTGCCATGCAGGATGTTGGCGGAAGTCACCCCGCCCGCGAGAGCCCGATAAATCGCGATATCTTCCGGGTTCAGGACATCTTCAATGCCAACCATCGCAGCAACAGAGACACTGCCTTCGTTGATCGATTCCGCAGCGATGTGGGAGTGGCAGTCAATGATGCCAGGGATGACCCACTTACCCTTTGCATCCACGACGGAAGCCCCGGCCGGAACAGCTAGATTCGGACCAGCCGCGGCTATCTTGCCGTTCTCGATGACGATGGAACCCGTGTAAGTGCCCTTGGTGACCGTCATTACCGTCGCGTTCTGGATAACAGTGGACGCGGCGAAGCAGGAGGAGCAACAGAGTAGTGCGGCGAGTGCTTTCAATTCAGAGCCTCCGTCGTCTTAGTGGCTTCTTCGGGCTTTTTAGGATCTTCCGGTTGAAGGTCGTACTGCTGGCCGTCGACGAAGGTGAACTTGACCTTTACTTTGTCATCGAACCAATCGCCCGAAGTTACGGTTAGGTTCGCTATCTTGCCGGGCTCGATCGAGCCGGTGCGGTCGGCAATGCCATAGATCTCCGCAGGAGTTAGTGTAAGCGCTTTAATCGGCGTCATCCTTTGAGAGTCCGGCGTCAAGAGCACGCTTCAAACTCTTACGAATGTCGGCTGGTTTGGCGAGGCCATCGGAGAAGAACGCGAAGCGAACTCCGGCTTTGGCAAGTGCCGCGGGAGTCGACGGGGCTTTCTCGCGATACTCCAGAATGCGTAGCGGGTCCTCTAAAGCCGGGTCGGCCTCTTTGGGGCGCTCGGGCCACTTTAGACTTACCAGGACAGGAACGCCGGACTGCTTCAACGGTCCGGTCCAACGCCACGCTTCTTCGCCGCCATAGAGTACGGCGTTCAACTTGAGTTGTTCGGCTAAGTGCAGCATGCGGTCGATCTCTACCGCGCGGTGCGCGGGAAGTAGAGCTCGCGGCGACGCATTCAGACCTTCCAGGTTTTCATCGTAAGCGGGGCGTTGCAGACCCTGCGGGTGACTCGCATAAATAGACTGAGCCAACTTATAGTGATCCGCGTCGAGATACAACTGGCGGATGTAGGCGATGGTTCCCATAAGTGACCCGGGGAAGCTCGAGAACCCGTTGGTCTTCATCGATATGTACTGACCGGCGGGTGCGGCAACGACCATGTTTCCGGGCCGATCGCCTGCGAGATTGATGACGGCACCTTGTCCGGCGAAGATATTGTTGGTTGGAAATACGACCGCCGTCGTGAACCCGCCATCGCGCATGGTGGCGATCACTGGATCCGCCGGCGAGATATGATCGGCTGCGCGATAGAAGGTCGCGGAGAGCGGACGATCCTCGGGTCCTTTGGAAGGCGGCGGCGCATTCGCCGGAGTGGTTGGAGTTGGCTGGGCAGCGCTGGTTCCCCGCGCGGTAGGTGGCGGCGGAGCAGCACCGGGTAGCGCCCATGTGCTGAGTGCGTCGATGAAACCGGGGTAAACCGTAAGTCCTGACGCATCGATCACCCAGGCGTCAGCAGGGGCCTTGAGATCGACGCCTACAGCTTCAATCGTTCCCTTGCGGATGACGACATCGCCGCGTTCGAGAGTAGGTGACGAAACGCGGACAACGCGTGCGTTATGGAGGAAATAGGCGTCCGGCGGTGCGGCTTGAGCAGCGCGCGCGACGCACAGGATGGCCAAGAGCGGCAGGTTGAATTTCGTGCTCAGCATCGAATTGGAGGTCCTTTCTCCAATGGCGGATTAGAGCTATTGATAACACGGGATGGACACGCGATGTTACTCACGCGCTGAACAATCGGATGCCGGCCACGCCGCGCGCTCCGGCTGCTACACATTGCGCGGCATTCTCGAAGGTGACGCCCCCGAGCGCTAAGACCGGGATTCGCACGGCTTGCGCGGCTTCGGCGAGGTAATCCAACCCGAGCGGCTTTCCTTTCCCTGGGCTCGCAAAGATCGGCGCGAGTAGAGCTAAGTCCGCGCCTTCCGCATCGGCTCGCAGCACGTCTTCGATACTGTGGCAAGCTACCGAGATCACGAAGCCGTCCGGGGCGATCCGTCTGATCTCGATCGGCGAAATCGAATCAGCGCGGAGATGGACTCCGGCGCATCCACAGGCAATTGCGATATCTGCGCGGTCATTTACCAGCACACGCACGCCCGGCGCAGTTGTCTGAAGAATGTCCAAGGTAAGTCGCGTCAGTGCCGCGCCCGAGAGCTCCCTTGCGCGTATCTGGAGGAAGTCCACTGCGCTCTCAATTCGCGCGCCGCTCGTGATCGCGTAGCGGATCACGGCTCTCCCAACGGCCGCAGCGAGTCCGGCGGGAACTCGACGTACCACTCGCGCCCATCGCGGAACTTCTCCCAATCGTGGCGAGGCGCGAAGACAACGAGTTCCGGCGTGAAGCGGAGTTCAATGAAGTTGGCGCGCTCCAGCATTCGCTCTAGACGCAACTCCATGCGGTTCTCACCGCGAGAGCCATGCACGATCAACTCATCGGCCCGTGCGTTCATACGAATCCGATCGCCCCGAAAATGACCGGGCAGATAGCGCGCGCTGAGTTCCGTGCCGTTGATGCGAACGCGGCTACTGTTGCGGCCGGGATCGAGCGCGAGGATCTCGGCATCGAGCACATTGGTTGGCCCAAACATTCGCGCGACTTCGGCGTTCGCAGGGTGGGTCCGAATCGAATCCGCCGATCCTCGTTGAACGATTCCGCCGCCGCTGTAAATGAGCACTTGGTCCGCCAGCGTCATGGCATCGTCCACATCGTGCGTGATCAGCAGGAGGGGGATCTCGAGCTCGTCGCGCACCTGCTTCAGTACGTCGGCCAGTTCTGAACGCAGCGAGACATCGAGCCCCGCAGCCGGCTCATCCAGCAGCAGCGCACGCGGCGACGTGATCAAAGCGCGGGCGATGGAGCAGCGTTGATTCTGTCCGCCCGAGAGGTTCGCCGGTTTGCGCCCGGCCATCTCGGTTAGGCCGAATCGTTCCATCATTTCCGTGACAAGGCGGTGGCGTTCTAAGCGGGGATGGCGTTCGGCCGCAAACATCAGGTTCTCGCGGACGGTCATGTGAGGAAACAACGCGTGACTCTGGAAAACATAGCCGCAGTGGCGATCCCGCGGCCGCAGGTTGACGCGCGCTTCGGCGTCGAAGAGGATGCGGTCGCCGAGCATGACGCGCCCTGAATCCGGCTTCTCGAAGCCCGCGATGCAGTTCAAGGTGAGCGATTTGCCGGCGCCGCTGGGCCCGAACAGCACGGTGATGCCGCGCTCCGCAGTGAACTCAACGTGCAACGCGAAACCGGCGCTGTCCGCAGCCGGCCTAAAGTTCCTGGTCAACCGGACCGATAGACTCATATCCGGCGTTCAAGCCGATTGGCGCCGTAAACGATGAGCAACGTAGCGGCTGAAAGGATCAACGTGAGTACACCGGCAATGCGCGTGTTGCCTGCTTCCACAGCGTCATAGATGGCGATGGCGGCTGTCTGTGTTCGGAATGGAATATCGCCGGCGACCATCAGCGTCGCGCCGAAATCCCCGAGCGACCGCGCGAATGCGATCACTGCTGCGGCAAGGATAGAGCGCCGGGCAAGAGGCGCCGTGACCTTCCAAAAGATGCGCCACTCTCCGGTGCCAAGAGATCGCGCTGCGCGCAGCAACGCGGGATCGCCCGATTCGAAACCCGCACGCGCTGACTTCACCAGCAACGGCAGTGCGTGGATGGTCGCGGCGACGACTGCGGCGTGCCAGGTGAACACCAGCGGCTGTCCGAAGATCGACTCCCACAGCTTCCCCAGCGGACTCGATCGCGCCAGCAGCACCAGCAGATAATAGCCGAGCACAGTCGGTGGAAATACCAGCGGCAGCGTCACCACGGCGTCCAGCCATTCCTTGCCCGGGAACGCCACGTTCGCGAGGACCCATGCCAGCCAGAGTCCCAGCGCAAGTGCGATGGCCGTCGCGATCAACGCGATCTTGAAGCTGAGCAGCAGCGGAAACGCGATCGAGCCCATGGCGGCCACTCAGTTCCCGAGCAGATGACCCAGTTTGTTCTTCTTGGTTTCCAGATACGAGTGGCGGCTGGCGAGCGCCTCGACGATGGCCGGGACGCGCTCCACCACTTCGATACCGGCGCTCTCCACCGACTCCACCTTTTCCGGATTGTTCGAGAGTAGGCGAATGCGCTTCAATCCGAAGTGTTTCAGGATGGCCGTGGGCAGCGCAAAATTCCGCAGGTCCGCTTCGAAGCCGAGTAGTTCGTTCGCCTCCACCGTGTCCGCCCCGCGGTCCTGCAACTCGTAAGCTCGCAACTTGTTCAGCAGGCCGATGCCACGCCCTTCCTGCGCTTCGTAAATCATCAGGCCGCGACCCTCTGCTGCAAACATCTCCATGGCAAGTTCGAACTGCGCCCGGCAATCGCATCGAAGGCTGTGAAACACATCGCCCGTGAGGCACTGCGAATGCACGCGCACCAGCGGAGGCGCGCCGCTCAGATCGCCCAGAACGAGTGCGACGGCTTCTTCGTTTCGATCCTTGAACACGCCTTCGAAGCCATGAATCCGGTAATCGCCGTATTCGCTAGGAAGCGCCGCTTCGGCGACTTTCACGAGCCGCAGTTCATTAGAGGGCGCCATTTTTGGAACCCTCATTATAATGGGCGCGAGTGGAACAGCACTACATCACGCTGCTTGTCCGCATCGCCGTGGTCGCGTCGCTGGCCAGTTTCTTCGTGCGCTTTCAGGATGTGCGGCGGCTGCTGATGTTTGAGGACCGGACGCTCGGGCAGCGCATGAAGCTGGCGATGTGGTTCGCGATCATGTTCGGTTCCGGAGTCGCGCTGCATGCACGCGTTCGCTCCTACGATTTCGTCGATCTCGCGCTGGAAGGGAGCTTACTGGCGGGGCTGATCGGCGGTTACGCGACCGGCTTAACGGCCGGATTGATCATCGCTTTTCCCACCCTCTTCCGTCATGAATTCGCAAGCTTACCTTTCTACGCCGGCGTTGGTCTATTGGGCGGGATGTTGCGCGATTTCGCCGCCGATAAGCAGTTCATCTGGCAGACGTCGCCGCTGTTCGATCTGCACCTTCTTCGAGCGATCCACCAGCGCCGCAACTTGAAGCGACCGTTGTTTAACCTCGCCCTTGCGCTCAGTATTGTGGCGGCGACGTTTCTCCGCGAGCGCGTCGCCCGCTCGTTCCCCGGGCGCATCTTTTCTCTATACCTTCCGGTGACGCATCCGCCGTGGCTGAGCGTGCTGGCCGTCTACGCGTCCGTCTACTTTGCCGTTACCATCCCCATCAAAGTCTGGAATAACACGCGTAACGAGATTCAGCTCGAGGAGCAGAAGCGACTGCTGATCGAAGCGCGGCTGCAGGCACTTACCAGTCAGATCAATCCACACTTTCTCTTCAATACGTTGAACTCGGTATCGTCGCTGATTCGCATGGATCCCGACCGCGCCCGTCAGATGATCCTTAAGCTTTCCAATATTCTGCGGCGGCTGCTGCGGAAGCACGAGAGTATGACGCGGCTCCGTGACGAGCTCGACTTCATTACGGATTACTTAGCGATTGAGCTCGTGCGTTTCGGCGATAACTTGCGCTTTGAACGCGATATCGACCCGCATACTCTCGATATGTTAGTGCCTAGTATGATGCTTCAGCCCTTAGTCGAAAATTCGGTCAAACACGGCCTAAGTAATAAGGTGGGCGGCGGGACGATTCGGATCGAAACCCGCGTGGAGGCCGGGCGCCTGTTCATCCGTGTTGAGGATGACGGCGTGGGCATTCCTGAGAGCAAGCTAGCGCGGATGCTCGGCAGCGGGATTGGCGTGAGTAATGTCCGCGAGCGGCTCAACGTGTTGTTTGGATCGAACTACAGGATGTGGATCGATTCGCAACCGGGGAATGGGACGCGGATAGAGATTGAGTTGCCGGATACGGCTGTGGCGCAGGCGGTCTGAATATTGTTCCCAGCCACGAGGGAGTAAAATTGCAGCGGAGGCAGTTTATGTCCGATACACCCAAGAAATGCGCGCACCCCGCTTGCCAATGCATGGCGCCGGCGAACGAGAAATACTGCAGCACCACTTGCAAGGACGCGGGCAAAATGATGGAGATTCAGTGCAAATGCGGGCATCCTGCTTGCGCTGCCTAGCACGCTGAGCATTCCCACGTTCCATCCTGGGCTTTGGCGCTGAGCGGCTTATTTACGGCCGCTTTACGACAGAGCCCACCCATCCTCAGCACGCTACAATCTGACCATGCCCAATGATGTTTTCGCTGATTTCGACACGACCGAGGGAAAGTTTCGCGTCCGTTTATTTGCCGACAAGGCGCCTAAGACGGTGGAGAACTTTGTAGCTCTCGCCGAAGGTGGCAAGACCGGGCAGCCGTTCTATGACAACCTCATCTTCCATCGCGTGATTCCGGATTTCATGGTCCAGGGCGGATGCCCGGAAGGTACCGGCCGCGGTGGTCCCGGTTATAAGTTCGCCGATGAGTTTCATCCCGACCTCAAGCACTCCAAAAAGGGGATTCTCTCGATGGCTAACTCTGGACCAAACACGAACGGCAGCCAGTTTTTCATCACTGTCGCGCCCACGCCGTGGCTCGATCGGAAGCACAGTATTTTCGGTGAGGTTGTCGATGGCTACGAGGTTGTAGACAAGATTTCGCGCGCGCCTCGCGATGGACAGGACCGGCCGAAGAAAGAGATCAAGCTCAACTCCGTAACCATCGAGCGGACTGAGGCCGGTGCGTGAACAGGAAACGGCGGATTAGTGCGGTGTGTCTGGCTATTGTTGCCTCCGCCGCACTGATCAACAGTTCGCGTGCGCAGTCTAAGTGGACGCCATTATTCAACGGAAAGGATCTCGCTGGATGGGATGGCGACCCGCGTCTGTGGTCGGTGCATGACGGAGTGATTGTAGGCTCGACCGTTCAGACGCCGATTACTCACAACGAATTCCTGATCTCGAAAGAGCAGTACGGCGACTTCGTGTTGCACGCGGAGATGAAGTTGCGTAACCATAACAGCGGCATTCAATTCCGCAGCGCAGCTTTTCCCGAATATGTGGTCAAGGGTTACCAGGCCGATGCGGGTCAGGATAACTACTGGGGCAACTTATACGAGGAAGGCGGAACGCGCAACACGATGGTCGATGGCTGGGCGGCCGGAGGTAAGGAAGTAGCGCATCTGGGCGACTGGAACACTTACGATATCCGGTGTCAGGGCGACCATATTACGATCACGCTGAACGGCAAACAAACCGTCGACATACATGACTCGAAGAGTTTGACCGGAGTTATCGGGCTGCAGTTGCATGCGGGAACTCCGATGGAAGTATCATTCCGCGATATCAAGATACAGAAGCTCGACTAACCGCGCGTGCGTAGAATCGGAATCCTTGGCGGTACCTTTGACCCGGTCCACAATGCGCACTTAGAGATGGCGCGCGCCGCGGCCGTGCAATGCGAGCTATCCAAGGTACTTGTTGTACCGGCCGGAAATCCGCCGCACCGCACCGCGGCAGCAAGTTTCGCCGACCGTTTTCGCATGGTCCAGATTGCTTGTGGGGCCGACGAGTTATTCGAGCCATCCGAAATCGAGAACTGCGAGGGAAAGAGCTATACGGTAGACACCGTCGAGCGACTGCACGCGGAGTACGGCCCGGACGTTGCGTGGTACTTCATTATTGGCGCGGATGCGTTTGGAGAAATCGAGAGCTGGCGACGTTGGCGCGACTTAGTCCAGTTAGTGACATTCGCGATTGTGGGCCGGCCGGGCGCAGGGTATCGGATTCCGGATAACGTGTGCGCGCGGCGTGTGGAAGGCGTGGCGTTACCCGTATCTGCGTCGGAGATTCGGGCTAAGTTAGCGGATGGCCACGAGAAGCTTGATCTTCCGGCGGGTGTACTGAACTATATCCGTGAACGGAAGCTATACGGGGTCACCTGAGGCCCAGGATTACGGTACTGGCTCAGTTCCGATCTGCGCGCCTGGGGCCTTGGCGGCTCAGTAACTTACTTAGACGTGAGATAGGCATACATAAAACATAGACATTCGTTCCCGGTGTGACAGTTGCGCGAAATCCAAAAGGGTTCCATGCAACGGTGCCATTTCCGGACCTCCGGCGGCGATAACCTTCAACGAGGGCAGGACCGCGACCTTACAGCCGAAGGGTTGCCAGCGGGGTTTTCTATCAAGATCGCGGCTGCTTGGTCATCGGCCATTAGTTGGCCTGTGACAGTTAATAGGTACTTGGCAATAAGCAGCGACGCTGGGACGGACATAGTGGTTCGGTAGACGTACCATCCGCCCACAGATGGCTGCAAAGATAGCGGAGATATCCACTGGGATAACTCATCAGCGGGATTGAACCAACCGCTCGGTGGCGTATCAACCCATTCGTGACCGGGAAAAGGAAAGATATACCAAGTGCAGCGGCTTTGATGGGTGAGACTTTCGTTGTTGCTCCTTCGAAGCTCACTCAACCATATACCCGAACCTGCTAGCCTGTTCCGTGATCGGGCATCTCGCCGCCAAGAAGGTTGGGCGGGGCGCCAATGGACCGAAGGAGTGCCCATCTCAAGTTGTAACTGAGCCCACTCCCCGGGCTACTCTTTCGGGGGTGTGATGTCGGTAAGCGGTAAGTCCCAATGCGCAAGCAGGATCTCGAACCGGCGCTGCTCCTCGCGCAGGTAAGTGGTCTGGTCCGGCCAGAGCTGCTTGATCAGCCGCTCCTCGTCGGGATTGGCGGTTGTAGCCAAAGTCGAATTCTTGAACCGGATAGTCACACGGTAGTCCCAACGAGCGTCCTCGGTCATATGGTTCGCGGGAGTTTCGATCTTGACCGAGAGCATGCGTCCGCTGTCGACCATCTTTCTAAGTAACGGGTAGTGGTTCTTTAGAAAGAGCTGCTTGAACTCTTGTTGGTGGCCCCACTGCACCTTGTAGTAATACTCCATCGTGTAAGGTTGATCGGGCGCGGACTGCGGCGGGGCGCCTTGAGCGAGCAACGGCCTTGCACAGATCGCAACTAACAACGTAAACGTCAAAAACTTCATCGCGGTTCTCCCGTCCGAGGTCCTGTAGTGCGCTCTATTCTGCCACATGACGCTGCTACTGTGGGGCAGATGGACAATCTCACGCACTCGCTTGTGGGTTTGTTTTTGGCGCGGGCCGGTCTGAACCGGTTGGCTCCTGATGCTACCGCGGCCATGATCCTAGCCGCGAATCTGCCGGACGCCGACATCATCGCGGGAGTCGGCGGGGCGCCGGCCTATCTGGAATGGCATCGCGGTTGGACCCATTCGCTGCCTTGTTCCCTCTTCGTTGCGGCGGCAGCAGTGGTTCTGGTGCGTGTGGTTACTCGAAAAAACGAAAAGTGGGCGGGAGCGATCTTTGCGGCTTGGGTCGCGGTGCTCTCGCATATTCTGCTCGATCTGACGAACGACTACGGGGTTCGCATCTGGGCGCCGTTTTCGCAATCCTGGTTTCACTGGGACACGACGTATGTGATTGACCCGTGGATCTGGGCCGGCCTACTGGTCGCGTTCTTCGCGCCGATGCTGGGCGATCTGATCTCATCGGAAATGGGCAAGCATCGCCGCGCCTATCCGGGTCGGGCTTGGGCGATCACCGGGCTGCTGTTTCTTCTGGCCTGGGATGCGGGGCGCGCGGTGCTGCATCAGCGTGCGATAGCGGTCATGGATGCGCGGCTTTATAACGGCACACCGCCGGTCGTTACAGCAGCGTTCGCCACACCTGCACGGCCATGGAAGTGGGACGGGCTGGTCGAAACCGGCGATACCGCTTATCTTTATCAACTGGATCTCGCGAATCAGTTCGACCCGGGCGCGGGGAAGACCTTCCATCGAGGAGACCCGGGCGATGCTCTTGGCCCTTTGCGGACGAGCCACGCGTTCCGCGTTCTGATCGACTTCTCTCAATACCCGCTATGGCGCGTCACCGCCGACGCCAACAATGCCCGTTATACGATGACGGACTTGCGTTTCGGCGATCCAGTCGCTCGGACGTTTACCTGCTCCGCGCGCCTGACCGAGCAGCACGCGGTGGCAGACGAGCGATGCAACTTTAGCTTTGCTTCGAACTACTCCCAACAACCGAGGTGAGAGTGAAAACCGCGTGAGAACGCATACAATAGGGAGATGAAGATAGCCGATCATCTCGCCAGTGGCGGCGCGTCGTTTTCGTTTGAGTTTTTTCCGCCGAAGTCCGAGGAAGCCGCGGCCCAGCTCGAGCGGACGATCGCGGAGTTGAGCGTTCTCAATCCTACTTTCGTTTCCGTCACTTACGGGGCGGGCGGCTCAACCCGCGAGAAGACGATTGACATTGTTAGCCGGATCAAAAGCGGCACGGGCATTGAGGCCATGGCGCATCTCACTTGCGTTGGATCTACGCGCGAGGAGATCGCAGGGGTGCTTGATCGTCTGGTGGATGCGGGCTTAGAGAACGTCCTCGCCCTCCGCGGCGATCCGCCAAAAGGGCAAACCGAATTCGTACCCGTAGAGGGCGGCTTCCGCTACGCGAACGATTTAGTCGCAATGATTCGGGAGCGCTACGGCAAGCGGTTGTCGGTGGGCGGGGCGTGCTATCCCGAGCGCCATACGGAGTGCGCGAACCCGCACGTCGATCTGATGAACCTGAAGCGAAAGGTGGATGCGGGGCTGGATTTTCTGGTCACGCAGCTATTTTTCGACAATCGGCGGTACTTTGAGTTTGTGGATCGCGCGCGAGCGATTGGAATTCGCGTACCGATTATCCCTGGATTGATGCCGATTACAAACGCCGGCAGCGTGGAGCGCATGACGATGTTGGGGGGCGCAACGCTTCCGTTTCAGCTGGCAAAAGAGATGGACCAGCGCCGCAACGATCCCCGGGGCACGTTGCAATTGGGTGTGGCGCACGCAACAGCGCAATCGATCGATCTATTAATGGGTGGCGCGCCGGGACTGCACTTTTATACACTGAATCGCAGCACTGCTACCAAAGACGTATTTCAAGCTTTGAAGACGGCCGGTTTCACGGACCGGGCGGAAGTCACTTCGGCCGCGTAGCAGAAGCCAGGAGAACGAATGGTTAATTGCGCGAAGTGCGGAACGGCGTTTGAGGGGCGATACTGCCCGAACTGTGGCGCACCGGCGGAACCGATTCAAGAGAAGCCGGGCGCGGCATTCGGCGGTCCGGGCGCGAACCCGGGCTATTCGGGCGGTGTGCCGCCGCCGGTAACGGCCGGACCCATCAGCGGAGTTCCGAGTAATTGGGCATCGCTGCTCTGCTACGTCGTCCCGATTGTCGGGCCACTCATCTTCCTGCTGCTGGCGCCATATAGCCGCGATCGCAAGATTCGCTTCGATGCTTGGCAGGCGCTGTTTATCCACATTGCCTGGATCCTGGTTCGGATCGTAATTTCGGTGGCTATCAATCCCATGTCGTGGCGGCTGGGAGATCTGCTTTGGAATATTTGCGGGCTCGGGTATCTTGCGCTGATCATCGTTATGGCGGTGAAAGCCTACCAGAGCGAGAAGTACGTGTTGCCGGTCGTTGGTCCGTTGGCTGAGAAGCAGGCGTAAACCGATGCATGCGGCTAGCCGGCGAGACGCGATCAAGCTACTTGGCTTTGGCGCGCTCCCGCTGTTTGGTCAAACTGCCAAACCGAAGCGGCCGACTGTGTGCATTCTGTCGAGCGCTTTGACCGGCGTTTGGTATGCGGAGATCGGCGAAATCGTCAAGCAGCTCGGGTTCGACGGCGTTGATATCACGATGATGCGCGGCGGATTGGTGGAGCCGCAACTCGCTCCGGTGGACGAGGTCCGGGCACTCGAGAGCATCCATGGAGCCGGTCTCGCGGCGCCGATCGTCACGACGGCTTTGCGAACGCCTGCTGATCCGTGGTGTCGAACGCTTCTCGCGCTGGCTGGCCGCACGGGAGTGCCGCTAGCCAAGATCGGTCCGGCTCCGCGGCGCGAAACTGCGGCGCTTGCTTATATCGGCCGCGAGTACAGCATCGCGGTCTTGGCGCAGGCTGGCGGCTCGGGTCAGATGACGCTAGCCGATGCGCGGATGATGCTGGCGGATATCGATCCGGCCTGGTCGGGAATCTGTCTGCACTCAAGGGTATTTGCGCCAGGGTCGGACGTCAGCGACGATGAGCTACGCGACGCGATGCCTCGGGTGAAGGCGGTCACGATCGCGGATCACAATGCGCAGGGCCCGCAGTCCTTAGGGCAAGGCACGGTGAACTTCGACAAGATGTTTGCGCTATTGGCGCGGGTGGGTTTCAGCGGGCCGCTTACGGTGGAGAGAACCTACAGAACGCCGGATGAGCCAGGTGCTCTGACACGCGACGCCGAGTTCATGAAGAAGCATATGGATGCTGCGTACGGCGGGATGCGAACTTAGCTGTTGCTGAGTACGGGCGAGATGTCGCTGTAATCGTGATTTGCGGACTCGATCGCGTCGCGGACGCTCGGGCGCTGCTCCAGTTGCACGTCATGGGGGCAGCAGTCGCTGCAGCTCTTACAAAGGGTGCAAAGGTGATCGTCACACGTGTCCTTGGTGCAAGTCACGCAGATGCGAGTGGATTCCTGCTCGCAGATCGTACAAGAGAACGCCATCTGCTTTGAGTGTAGCGCGCTATGTAGCCTATAGAGCGATTTTGCCACCGTCCACGGAGATTGTCGCGCCGGTGATGAACGAGGCTTTTTCGGATGCGAGAAAGAGAATCGTTTGGGCGATCTCTTCGGGTTTGCCGAGGCGCTTGAGAGGGACTCCGGATGCGGTCGCGGCCTTTCTTTCCTCGGTGCCGGTAAACCGGGCAAGCATCCCCGTGTCGATGGGGCCGGGCGCGACCACGTTCACGCGCACGCCGGAACCCGCCGCTTCAAGGGCGGCCGACTTCGTTAATCCTTCTACCGCATGTTTACTGGCGACGTAGATCGAAGCGCCAGCGCCGCCTCTATGGCCGTAAGTCGACGAGATGTTGATGATACTGCCCCAGCCCTGGTGCAGCATCACGCGTAGTTCGTGCTTCATGCTCAGCAGCGTTCCTAAGACATTGGTGTCGAAAGTATCGGCATAGGTTTCGGCTGTCTGTTCGGTGATCGGGCCAGGTTTGCCTTCTGTGCCGGCGTTATTGATCGCGACGTCGAGACGGCCAAAGCGCGCGATGGCGTTGTCGACTAAGGTTCGGACGTCCTCTTCATGGCGCACATCGGATCGAATGAACTCGGCATCTACACCGAGCGAGCGAAGTTCTCCGGCTAACTTCTGGCCTTCTTCGTCGCGCCGCCCGGAGACGACAACATTGGCGCCTTGTTCGGCAAACGCTCGGGCGGTGGCTCGTCCGATCCCGGTCAAGGCTCCTGTGATTAAAACGGCTTGCGGCGTCATTGTCATCTAACTCGATCATGAAGCTAGCCCTGTTCACTGAACAACCCGCATCCGAGGTCTTTTCGACGAGCGTTATCGCGGTGATCGGGACTACCAAGATCGAGGGATGTCAGGCGACGTGACGGAGTTTGGTGACGCGGCCGACTTCCACCCATTCGACAACGAAGATGTTGCCGGCATGATCGAAGCAGGCGCTGTGCGGGCAGACGAACTTACCGGGCGTGAAGTGGTCGCGCGAGAGCTTGCGGGTCTCGGACCATTTCGACTGAGAGTCATCGCCGAGGTGTTCGATAACCTGATTGTTCTTGTCGAGCAGCGTAACGCGCGCGCCGAGATCCGGGACGACGACATCGCCGTTTCGGAATACGTTGAAGTGGCAGGGCAGATTGGTGCCGGCAATCGTATCGATCGGCGTGCCATCGAGTTGGAAGCGCTGGATGCGGTGATTCCCTCGATCGGCGACAACGAGCGTTGGCTCTGCGCGTGTATCAACCATTAGGCCGTGCGGACAATCGAGCTTTCCGAGCTCCGTACCTTTGCCGCCGAACGTGCGGATGTAATTGCCTGCCGCGTCATATTGGTTGATGTAACTGGAGCCGTAACCATCGCCGACATAGATGTCGCCGCCCGGCGCGATCGCCAGATTGGTGGGCGAGTACTTGATGTAGCCGTGGCTGTAAGGTTCGGCCATCGACGGATAGCCGAGCATGAATACTTCTTCGCCATCGAGGGTCGACTTCACGACGACGGCACGTTTAGTGTCGCAGAGATAGAGGAATTCCTGAGTGCCTTCGCGCTGTATCTTCAGGCCGTGAGCGCCGCCGCGGAACTCCGCACCCCAGCTCTTGATGAACTTGCCGCTCGCGTCGAAGACGACCATCGTGTCGTGCGATTCGCTGGCGGCGTTGACGGTGTGGTGGATGTAGATGCGGCCTTGGCTATCCTCACAGACTCCGTGGGTGTTGCCGTATTTGATGTCGGCCGGAAGTTCGCCCCAGTCATGGGTGACTTCGTAGGTATGGTCGCCGGAACCGATAACGGGCTTGGCGGAACCGGACTTGTTTTGCGCGCCGAGAATTAGCGGGGCGGCGAGGCCGGTGAGGAACTGGCGGCGGAGCATTTGGTCGAGATGATATCAGAACCCGCAGGGTTACGTTTTGCCGCGGGCCGCCGTCTGCCTTACATTGATGTATTCAGCAAGAGAGCGACTGATGGGTCTGTTCCCGGCACGTTTGCAGTTACTCAATAGACTGGTCAAGAATACAGCAAGCTGTTCCGACTAGATGCGACAAACGCGAACCGCAGTGCTGTGCCTCCTCACCGGCCTCTCCCTCGGCAGCGCTCCGTCGCTTCGAGCGCAGTCGGCCGCAACCCAGGAGCGGGAAACAACGATCTCCGGCCGAGTGATTGATTCGACGGGAGCTTCCGTCGTTGGGTCAAAAGTGTCCCTCAGCTTTCGTGGCAGGCCCGCAGTCCTTAGCGTAGTTACCCGTACGGACGGAACTTTCTCAATCGTCGTCCCTGCTCCCGGGATGTTCGACATCGCGGTCTTTGCCCAAGGATTTGCGGGAGCGCATGCGTCCGGAGAGGCTAAGACAGGCGAAGAGGTGGCGCTACCGGACATCGTACTAACTATTGCCCCCGTTTCCACGGAGGTTCAGGTCGAGGGGAATACGGCTGCAATTGCCACGGAACAGGTGCGGGCTGAAGAAAAACAGCGGATCCTGGGCGTGTTTCCAAACTATTACGTGAGCTATTACGAGGACACCGTCCCTCTTCGGCCAAAGCAAAAGTTCGACCTGGCGTGGAAATTCACGTTTGATCCGGTTAGCTTTGCTATAGCGGGCGTGATCGCCGGGGTACGGCAAGCAGACGACACGTTCAGCGGCTACGGCCAGGGAGCATCCGGATATGGAAAACGCTACGCAGCCGCTTACGGAGATTTCCTTACAGATACCCTCATCAGCAACGCGATTTTGCCCACATTGCTAAGACAAGACCCGCGTTACTTCTATAAGGGGACAGGTTCGAAGCGCGCGCGCATCCTATATGCACTCGCGAGCTCGGTGATCTGCAGGGGCGACAATGGGCGCTGGCAACCGAACTATTCCAATGTTATCGGAGGCCTCGCGTCGGGCGCGATTTCGAACGCGTACTATCCGGTCCGGAACCGCGAAGGGGCGGCACTCACATTCGAGAATGCGGGCATTAATATTAGCGCAACCGCTGCTGAAAGTCTGGTCCAAGAATTCCTGTTCAAGAGGCTTACACCGCATGTGCCTAAGAATTCTTCGGTGAAGCCGTAGCCGGCTCACGCTGGCAGGCGGTAATGAGGTGTACCCCACGTAAAAAAGCCCGATCGGGTGATCGGGCTTTGATGATTAACCGGGCGACTTCCTACTCTCCCACACACTTGCGCGTGCAGTACCATCGGGGCTGAAGGGCTTAACTACCGTGTTCGGGATGGGAACGGGTGGGACCCCTTCGCTAAGGTCACCCAGAATTTGTTACCGCTTGGGGCCGAAGCCCGCGGCGGCAGAATATGTTGACGTAGCGCGTTAGACTCACGCGTTGCTGAATGTAATCAGTAAATTTTATGGTCAAGCCGAACGAGCAATTAGTAACGGTCAGCTCAACGTGTTACCACGCTTACACATCCGTCCTATCAAACAGGTCGTCTTCCTGTGCTCTTCAAACTTTACGTTGGGAGATCTCATCTTAGGGAAGGTTTCACGCTTATATGCATTCAGCGTTTATCCTGACCGAACTTCGCTACCCAGCTATGCCACTGGCGTGACAACTGGAACACAAGAGGTTCGTTCACCCCGGTCCTCTCGTACTAAGGGCAAGCCCCTTCAAATCTCCTACGCCCACCACAGATAGGGACCGAACTGTCTCGCGACGTTCTGAACCCAGCTCACGTACCGCTTTAATAGGCGAACAGCCTAACCCTTGGGAGCTTCTACACCCCCAGGATGCGATGAGCCGACATCGAGGTGCCAAACCGGAGCGTCGATGTGAACTCTTGACTCCGATCAGCCTGTTATCCCCGGCGTACCTTTTATCCGTTGAGCGATGGCCCTTCCATACAGAACCACCGGATCACTAAAGCCTACTTTCGTATCTGCTCGACTTGTTGGTCTTACAGTTAACCTGGTTTATGCTTTTGCACTCGACGACTGATTTCCAAACAGTCTGAACCAAGCTTCGCGCGCCTCCGTTACAATTTAGGAGGCGACCGCCCCAGTCAAACTACCCGCCTTGCATTGTCCCTGCCCCGGATTACGGGGCTAGGTTAGAATCACAGAACCATCAGGGTGGTATCTCACCGTTGGCTCGACCGAACCCAAGAGTCCGGCTTCAAAGCCTCCCACCTATCCTGCGCAGATGGCCCCATAACTCAATGAAAAGGTATAGTAAAGGTGCACGGGGTCTTTCCGTCTAGTGGCGGGCACCCGGCGTCTTCACCGGGACCACAAGTTCGCCGGGCGGCTTGTTAAGACAGTTCTCAGATCATTACGCCATTCGTGCAGGTCGGAACTTACCCGACAAGGAATTTCGCTACCTTAGGACCGTTATAGTTACGGCCGCCGTTCACCGGGGCTTCAGTTCAAAGCTTCGCTTGCGCTAACCTCTCCCTTTAACCTTCCGGCACCGGGCAGGCGTCAGCCCCTATACGTCGTTTTCGACTTAGCAGAGACCTGTGTTTTTGTTAAACAGTTGCCTGAGACTATTCACTGCGACCCCCCGAAAGGGGCACTCCTTCTCCCGAAGTTACGGAGCTAATGTGCCTAGTTCCTGAACAAACCATCACCCGAGCGCCTTAGAATATTCATCTCGTCCACCTGTGTCGGTTTGTGGTACGGTCACCTAACTCTCCTTAGAGGCTTTTCCTGGCAGACGACCCGGCGGATTTGCCAATCCGGATCTCCCTTCACTCATCTTTGAAACCATTGCGCGGATGAGCTTACGGTCTGCGTCCCCCCTTCGGTCTTGATCGAGTTTCGGTGGTTCGGGAATATTAACCCGATGTCCATCGGTTACGCCTTTCGGCCTCACCTTAGGTACCGACTAACCCTGAGCGGATTAACCTTTCTCAGGAATCCTTAGACTTACGGCGACCAGGGTTCTCACCTGGTTTTTCGCTACTTATGCTGGCAGAGTCACTTCCTGAACCTCCAGCCGTCCTTACGGTCGACCTTCACTGGCGCAGGAATGCTTTCCTACCGTTCACTTGCGTGAACCCATAACTTCGGTATCATGCTTGAGCCCCGTTATATTGTCGGCACCGGGCGACTCGACCAGTGAGCTATTACGCTTTCTTTAAAGGATGGCTGCTTCTAAGCCAACCTCCTGGCTGTCACTGTTTCCCGACTTCCTTTCCCACTGAGCACGAATTTTGGGACCTTAGTTGATGGTCTGGGCTGTTTCCCTCTCGACTATGAAGCTTAGCCCCCACAGTCTGACTGCCGCGTTACACGTTCCCGGCATTCGCAGTTTGGTTGAATTCGGTAACCTGGAAAGGCCCCTAGTTCAATCAGTTCTCTACCACCGGGACGGACCACGCGACGCTAGCCCTAAAGCTATTTCGGAAAGAACGAGCTATCACGGAATTTGATTAGCCTTTCACCCCTACCCTCAGCTCATCCAAGCTGTTTTCAACCAACACTGGTTCGGACCTCCAGTCGCTGTTACACGACCTTCATCCTGGCCAAGGGTAGATCATCCCGCTTCGCGTCTATTCCCAGCGACCAACGCCCTATTCAGACTCGCTTTCGCTACGGCTCGCTTATGCTTAACCACGCCACTGAGAATAACTAGCCAGCTCATTATGCAATAGGCACGATGTCAGGCAGCCTTGCGGCATTGCCCTCCAACTGCTTGTAAGCGTATGGTTTCAGGTACTATTTCACTCCCCTCGCAGGGGTACTTTTCACCTTTCCCTCACGGTACTGGTTCACTATCGGTCGCAAGCAAGTATTTAGCCTTGCCGGATGGTCCCGGCAGATTCCCACAGGGTTTCACGTGCCCCGCGGTACTTAGGAGCCATTAGAAGGAAGATTGCATTTTCATCTACGGGGCTGTCACCCTCTCTGGCCGGCCTTTCCAGACCGCTCAATTAACGCTCCCTTATCCCTCGTTACTTCAGCTCACCAGACACCCTTGCGGTATGCCTGATTAGCTAAAGTTTATGGTCCTGCAACCCCAAACTCTCCTTGCGGATCGTCTGGTTTAGGCTGGTCCGATTTCGCTCGCCGCTACTTTCGGAATCACGGTTGTTTTCTTTTCCTCTGGGTACTAAGATGGTTCACTTCCCCAGGTTCGCTTCCTGCCACTATGTATTCATGACAGGATAATCCGTGTTCGCACGGATTGGGTTTCCCCATTCGGAGACCCCCGGATCGTAGACTGTTAGCGTCTCCCCGAGGCTTATCGCAGCTGACCACGTCCTTCATCGCCTGCTTGCGCCAAGGCATCCACACATACGCCCTTAGTAGCTTGACCACAAAATCTACTGAAGACACTTACAACAAAATGTGATTCTTGTGCGCTTCGCATCTGAACACCGACAACCGGATATCACCCCGGCTCGCGGCTTCAAATGCTGCATTACTTGTGTTAAGTAATGCCCGTCAACATATTCAATTGTCAAAGAACTTCAATTCCTGCTGTCCATTTCAGACGACAGAAGTGAACATTCCGGTTCTCGGAAGGTTTACTTACGCCTTCTTGTTTGGTTTTGGTGGGCCTGGATAGACTCGAACTATCGACCTCACCCTTATCAGGGGTGCGCTCTAGCCACCTGAGCTACAGGCCCGGCTGGAAGCTGGTGGAGCTGGTCGGGATCGAACCGGCGACCTCCTGAATGCAAATCAGGCGCTCTCCCAACTGAGCTACAGCCCCTTGCTTGCTCAGACGGCTTTCAGAATAACATAAACCTGAAAGCCGCCCTCGCAGAAATAATCGAGGCCGATTGGATGCAGCGCAACACGGGTCCAGCCCGGTTACGGCTCTAATACTTCGCAGAAATTTCTGAGTAAAGAGTTCGGGACGATGCTCTCGAACGCCATCTTAACCAAGGCTAAGACTTAGTTCGAGGTTATGGAGTGGAACGGCTGTCGCTTTGTACATATAAGCGACTCCACCCACGGTCTCTTTAGAAAGGAGGTGATCCAGCCGCAGGTTCTCCTACGGCTACCTTGTTACGACTTCACCCCAATCATGAATCATACCTTGGGCCGCTGCCTCCCTTGCGGGTCAGCCTGCAGACTTCTAGTACAATCCACTTTCGTGATGTGACGGGCGGTGTGTACAAGGCCCGGGAACGTATTCACGCTATCGTTCTGATATAGCATTACTAGCGATTCCAGCTTCATGCAGGCGAGTTGCAGCCTGCAATCCGAACTGAGAACGGTTTTTTGCGATTAGCTCCCCCTCGCGGGTTGGCAGCGCTTTGTACCGTCCATTGTAGCACGTGTGTAGCCCTGGACATAAAGGCCATGAGGACTTGACGTCATCCCCACCTTCCTCCAGGTTATCCCTGGCGGTCTCCTGCGAGTTCCACCTTTCGGTATGGCAACACAGGACAAGGGTTGCGCTCGTTGCGGGACTTAACCCAACATCTCACGACACGAGCTGACGACAGCCATGCAGCACCTCGACTCCAGCCCCTTGCGGGGAGTCCTAGTTTCCTAAGATTGTCTAAAGCCGTTCGAGCCCAGGTAAGGTTCTTCGCGTTGCGTCGAATTAAACCACATGCTCCACCGCTTGTGCGGGCCCCCGTCAATTCCTTTGAGTTTCAGCCTTGCGACTGTACTCCCCAGGCGGCATATTTAACGCGTTAGCTCCGGCACGGACCAAATGAATGGCCCACACCAAATATGCATCGTTTAGGGCGTGGACTACCAGGGTATCTAATCCTGTTTGCTACCCACGCTTTCGTGTTTCAGCGTCAGTTACGGTCCAGAAAGCCGTCTACACCACCGGTGTTCCTCCTGATATCTACGCATTTCACCGCTACACCAGGAATTCCACTTTCCCATCCCGTACTCTAGTCACCCAGTTTTCGGCGCACCCTCCCAGTTAAGCCGGGAGATTTCACACCAAACTTAGGCAACCGCCTACACACCCTTTACGCCCAGTAACTCCGAACAACGCTTGCTGCCTACGTATTACCGCGGCTGCTGGCACGTAGTTAGCCGCAGCTGCTTCTGCAGGTACCGTCATAATCGTCCCTGCCGAAAGAGCTTTACACCCCGAAGGGCTTCATCGCTCACGCGGCGTCGCTGCATCAGGGTTGCCCCCATTGTGCAAGATTCCCCACTGCTGCCTCCCGTAGGAGTCTGGCCCGTGTTTCAGTGCCAGTGTGGCCGTGTGCCCTCTCAGGCCGGCTACCGATCGTAGCCTTGGTAGGCCATTACCCTACCAACTAGCTAATCGGCCGCGGACTCTTCTCTCGGCGCATTGCTGCTTTCCTCTCTCGAGCTCATGCGGTATTGTCACCGGTTTCCCAGCGGTATTCCCCACCAAGAGGTAGATTATCCACGTGTTACTCACCCGTACGCCACTGTACTCATCCTTGCGGACTTTCTCGTTCGACTTGCATGTGTAAAGCGCGCCGCCAGCGTTGATTCTGAGCCGGGATCAAACTCTCATGTTAATTTGTGAGTTTAAAGTCGCCCCGGTTGAACTCAGAGTTCTGACGAAGTGAATTAGTGCATCCAACCAGATTGTCAAAGATCTGTACAACCCCGCAACCGCAATCGCTTGCGGCCCGGATTGCAGGCCTCGAAACTTGATGCCGTTCCGGACTCTCATCCGTACGACGGCCACGTGACTGCAACAGGATCTCTCCCGATAGGTACAACGCAGCAGAATTTCAGAGATTTCTAAAGAACTTCCAGGAAGGCCGTTAACCACTTCAACCGGTGGCCCGGAAGAAGTTTGTTACCATTCCTTGCACGTACTTTATAACCTTACCACTCGTTTTCGCGCTTCGCAACCGCTCTCAAACATTTTCTTGAGAACAAGAAGCCTTGCGCCCTTCCGAGCGATTGTCTGCCTCGCGGCTGACTTCCCTAAGGTAACAAGACTGAAACGGTGAATGCAAGCGCCAATTGCAAATTTTCTTTACTAGGGACGGCGGGCGTCCGGAAGCACACAGGTTTTGATGCCGGATACGCTGGACTTACCCGGTATTCGCGTTCCGCCGTTGGCATCGGCTCCTAGCGCTTGGCGATCGCGAGTGTACGCGGGTGTCGCTTGGGTGTAGATCTCGGATTCACTGTGCCGCGCTTGACATCATGTCGCTCACGCTGGCACTCTGGACGGCACCAGGAGGTGGACGCCTTGTTCAACATCGCGCTACGGCGGTTGTTTTTCCGGGTCCATCTCTGGACTGCGATGTCGTCAGGGCTGTTCTTCGTTGTCCTCGCCGTGAGCGGTAGCCTGCTTGCATTTCAAGGAAAAATCGACCGGGCGCTCCACTTTCGGCTCTACGAGGTGACGCCGGCGCCTCAGCACTTGCCACTGTCGGAAATCCTTTCCTCCGTCCGAAAGGCGTTTCCGCCTGATGATGTTGTGGCGCTGACGATGTCGGTGTCGCCGCGGGACGCGTGGGAGGTAGCGCTGCCAGGCGGGATTGCCTCCGTAGACCCGTACACCGGCAGAATTCTGGAGCTCCGTCAGCGAGGGACGGCGTTGGTTGGCGTGATCAGCCAGATTCATATGTCGTTAGCGTGTGGGCGAATCGGACGGACGGCGGTGCGGTGGATAGATTTCGCAGCCCTGGTACTACTGCTATCGGGGATTCAGCTTTGGTGGCCAGTGCGTCGGATTGGGATTCGACGCAGATCATTCCCGAGTCGACAAGCACCGGCGACACGACGATTCTGGGCCGACGTGCATCACTCGGTAGGTGCGCTTTCCTTCGTCGTCCTATTGGTCCTGGTCGCGAGCGGAGCAGTTTTGAGTTGCGAGGACTCGGTCGTGCGCTTGTTCGATCGAATCAGTCCACATGACACTCGTTCGGTGCCCCCCTTGCTTCGATCTCCGGAAGGTACGCCTTACGTTTCTGTCGACCGGGCTCTGACGATTGGACAGACTGCAAAACCGGGAGCGACGCCAACGCGGATTCAGATGCCCGCCTATGGAGGGACATACAAAATTGAAATGACGACCGCGGCGCGAGTTGGTGCGGACGCTTCAAACGTGCTCACCCTAGACCCCTATTCGGGCAAAATTCTGGCGGATGATTCGTCGAGCAACGCATCGCTGGCGGAACGCGTTCTGACAACAACGGTGGCGCTGCACACAGGGTCGTTCTTCGGCAACGCAGGGCGAGCGGCGATGGCTTTGGCCAGCTTTCTGGTCTCGCTTCAAGCGTGGAGTGGCGCAATGATGCTGTGGAAGCGACGATCTGCACACCACGGGAGTTCAAGGTGAGAGGGGCGACCATTTTGCTCCTGCCGCGATGGGCGCGCCAGCGGACAGTATCAGCGGCAAGTGGCACGGAGGGTTCCGCGCGGCGGGTGGCGATCACGACGTGGCGCAGTTCATTACGCTGCAGGAGTCCGGTACGACGCTTGGAGACGCTCGCAGGCGAGCTGACTTTGAAAAGCGCGACGGAGACGCGGATGCCCGGGTGAAGCTGACGCGAGTGAAGTGAAGGATGGCTGGCAACCCGAGTCGGGCTTTGCGCAGATGCCGACTGTGTGTCACGGTTTTTGACTAACAACGCGGGCGCACGATCGACTCCGACCAGTTCTACAGCACGAATAAATTTGCCGTCGCTGCTAGGTGCAGACATCCGTCAACTTCTTTTGTAAGAACGGCGGGCGTCCGGAAGCACACAGGTTCCGATGCGCGATCCGTTGGTCTTACCGGTGCTTTCGATCCTGGCAGGGATCGGCTGCGCGCACCTGGCGATCACGGCGCATTGGCCGGTAGACTCCGGGTCCGCGATCGAGGGCGCGCTTGGTTGTGCAGTTTTGGGCATTTTGGCGCTGGTGTTGGGACTGCCGCGTGCCCCCAAATTCGCGTGTTTAGCGGCCTTCGTGTTCGCCGGGGGCCTGCTTGAAATTGCGCACCAACCTGCGCCGCCGCCTCGCCTCGATGTCCCGGACCTCTCCCTCACCGTTCTGACCGGCTGCGTGGTCGAAACGCCGCTGTTGGTCGGCGATAAGGAGCAATTCACTCTCGAACTGGCCCATCACGCCCGTGCCCGGGTCAGTTTCTATGTGCGTCCGGGGGAGCAGGCACCCGATTTGCGCTACGGCCGACGGTTTGAGGTCGAGGGCAAACTGCGGATTCCGCGCAATTTCGGGAATCCAGACGCGTTCGACTACAAGACCTTTCTTGCCAGGCAGGATATTTACTGGACGCTTTCCGCTATTACGTTGAAGCCGCTCGACGGCAACTGCGGGAACAAATTGGATGCCGCGATCTCAGCACTGCGAGGCGGCGCGCTCGAACGCATTGCATCGCTCTATCATGGAGATCGCTACGATACCGCGATGGCAGATGCCATCCTGCTCGGGGAGAACTCCGGGATGGAGCGCGTGTGGACGGACGACTACCGGTCGACCGGGACCTTTCACGCGATCGTGATCTCGGGCTTGCACGTGGCCGTCCTGGGGGCCGTTTTGCTGCTGTTGCTGCGGCTGCTGTTCGTGCCGCGAATCCCGGCGACCGTCCTTACGCTGGTGGCGATTTGGCTGTACGCGCTCGTAACGGGCTGGCACGCCCCTGCGATCCGGTCCGCCAGCGGCATGACTCTCTTCGCGATCGGCAGCCTGTTTTACCGGGATCGCCGGATGTTGAACATCCTCGCGGCTGTCGCGCTCCTATTCGTCGTCGTCGATCCCGATCAGCTTTTCGACGCCAGTTTCCAGCTGTCCTTTTTGGCGGTTGCGTTTCTCGCGATCTTCGCGGTTCCGGTGATCGAGGCGACGTCCGAACCTCTCAAACGCGCGACGTCCGGTCTGGCGGATTCGAAGCGGGATGCTGCCCTGGATCCGGGGGTGGCTGCGCATCGCGTCCAGCTGAGGCTATACGCAGCAACGTTGAAAGCCCTCTTCCGTCTGCCCCTCGGGGTTAGCCGCTTCGTTGTTTGCACCGCAATCCGTATCGGGGTGTTCTTTTTCGATATTTCCTTCGTGTCGCTGGTGATGCAGGTAGGCCTCGCGCTTCCGATGGCGATTTACTTTCACCGGCTCTCAATTTCGGGGTTGTCGGCGAATGCGATTGTGGTGCCGCTGCTCGCTTTGGTGATGCCGGTAGGGTTCCTCGCGATCGCCACAAACTCGCACTGGATCGCCGCGATTACGGCGCTGTTGCTGGAACTTTCGCGGCGCACGGTGGCGTGGCACGCGAACATCGAACCGAACTGGCGCATCCCTTCGCCGCCGCTGCTGCTGTCGATTGCGATTTGCGCGACTTTGGCTGCGGCTGCGATCGGATGGAAGCACCGGCTGACGCGTAATGTCTCGCTCGCCGCGCTGGCTGGATTGATTGCACTCTTGATTGCGTCACCCTTCCGGCCCGTGATGGATGCGGGCGACTTGTCGATGACGGCAATCGACGTCGGGCAAGGCGACAGTATCTTCCTCACGTTTCCGGACGGAAAAACCATGCTGGTGGACGGCGGCGGATTTCCGAAGTTCGGCAACCGGGAGCTGTCGGACCGACCGCCGATCCGAATGGATATTGGCGAAGACGTGGTAGCGCCGTATCTGTGGTCGCGGCGCATCAAGCGCATCGACGTGATCGCCATTTCGCATCTGCACGACGATCATGCGGGGGGAGTGCCGGCGTTATTGAACGACTTCGCTGTTTCGGAGTTGTGGGTCGGCGTCACGCCCGACTGTGAGATATGGCGGCGTATTCAGGACGTGGCGCGCCGCCGGGGTACACGGGTGCGGCGCTTCTGGCGCGGCGATGCGTTCTCGTGGGGTGGCGCGAAACTGGAGGTCTTGGAGCCGACCCGGGAGTACACACCGGGCGCCCAGCCGACCAACAACGACTCCGGCGTGCTCCGCGTGACGTTCAAGTCGCGCTCGTTTCTGTTGACCGGTGACATCGAGAAGCCGGTAGAGAACGAGGTGTCCTCAGGGGATCACTGGCCGCACGCAGATGTTTTGAAGGTGGCGCACCACGGGAGCAAGTCGTCTTCGACGCCCGACTTTTTGGATCAGGTGCATCCGGCGCTGGCAATGATCTCAGACGGATGGGGCAATCTTTACGGCCACCCGCACGCGGTCACGCTAGAAAGCCTTCGCGACAGGCACATCGCGACGTATCGGACGGATTTGGATGGCGCGGTGACGATCGTTTCAGACGGATGGAAGATCTGGCGCGAGTAGACTTACTCGGGCGTGATCCCCAGAGCTTCGCTCTCCCGCTCACCCTCTTCGGCGGCAGCGGGACCCGCGGCGCGAGCTTCTTCGAGCACGCGCTGCGCTTCGTCAAAACGATCTTTGGGCACATTGACGGAGAACTCCGTCACGGGCAGCGTGGAACTACCGAACATCGTCGACGGGATATCGTTCGCTTCCAGGATGCCCTGAATCCCAACCGCTTCCATTTCGGCGAGGGCACCGGAATCGCTGAACAGCGGAACCATGTCGAGTTCGTGCGAAGGGTCTTCCGCGGTCAACTCAGACGCGCGGGGCATATCTTCTGGCAGCATTGGTTTCAGAATAACGCAAGCTATCAGCGCTTGACAGCATAGTCGGATTTCGATATAGTCGGTTTTCGACTATGAGCGCGAAAGACGAGGGTCAACCGCCGTTGTCCCCCGCGGCGTTACAGATCCTGGTTGCTCTTGCGACCGAAGACCTGCACGGCTACGGCATCATTCAGGCGGTAACTGCGCAGTCTCAAGGCAGAATCCGAATTGGCCCCGGTACTCTGTACGACAATCTGAAACGACTTATGGACCAGGGTTGGGTCAGCGATCTACTTCCTTCGCCCGAAAACGATAAGCGACTCTATCACCTCACCGCGACCGGTAAGTCGGCGCTCGCGCACGAGATTAACCGTCTCGATTACCTGGTCCGGCAGACCAAACGATCTTTGCAGGCGATGAAGCCGAGGAGCGTGGAATGAGCTTAATCTCGCGCGAAATCTACCGGCGGTTTCTTGTGCTCTATCCTGAGCCCTTCCGACAAGAGTTCGGCGACGAAATGTTGGATATGTTCGAAGCGTGCGCTGCGGCCCAGGGCTCATGGAAGTTGCTTGTGGATGTAGTCTTCTCGGCGTTCAGACAACAGTTTCGCTATGTAGCAACACCTTCACCGAAGAGTACTCCTCTATATACGGAGATTGGTTCGTCGCCGAACTTAGCCCGGGTTCTCGCCGTTGCAGGGTTCGGCGCCGCGATTTTGTTAGGCGTGTTCACCACGACCGGGGAATCGAAGACTCCTGAAGCGGAGACGGCGCTTACTCCGGAGCACCACGTCTGGATTCCGAGGGTCGCGTCGGGGGAATCTTGTTCCCAGTCTGTTGAGCCCGTCCGAATACGACGGACTCGCGCTAAGTCAATTAGAGCTAAGTGAGTATAAGCGATGCTACTTACCAAGTGCATATCCTTTCTAGGCTTGTGCGCGGCACTAACAGCTGCAGATCTTCCACAAGTAACGACGTCGCAGTACGACAACGCCCGAACCGGGGCTAACGTTCGAGAGAGTATCTTATCTCCAAAGAACGTGAACGAACGCCGGTTTGGAAAGGTCGGGTCGCTCCCAGTAGACGGCGATGTGTACGCTCAACCTTTGTATTTACCGGGCGTGGACATCCCGGACAAAGGGCTTCACAATGTCCTGTTCATAGCGACCGAGCACGATAGCCTTTACGCGTTCGATGCGGACAAAACCTCCTCGAAGCCTCTGTGGCACGTGAGTCTTCTTCCCCGCGGCCGCTCAGCCGCACCTGTTGATGAATCAGACTCGCAGTGCCCTTTTATCCGGCCGGAGATTGGCATCACCTCGACTCCAGTTATCGACACCGAAACAGGCACGATCTATGTACTTACAAGAGCCAAAGTATCGACAAGCCAATCGACTGTTCGATATGTACAGCAATTGCACGCGATCGCGATCGCGGATGGCACGGAGAAATTCGGAGGACCTATCGAGATTCGTGCCAGCGTGCACGGAACTGGCGCGGGAAGCTCGGGTGGAAAGTTAAGCTTCGACCCGCTTCGAGAGAACCCGCGGGGCGCTTTATTGCTGGCGAACCGATCCGTCTATCTAACCTGGGCCTCGGCGTGCGATGTGGGTCCGTACCACGGCTGGGTGATGGCTTATGACGCGGGGACACTGCGGCAGCAGGCGGTCCTAAACACATCGCCAGACGCGGCCGAGAGCGGTATCTGGTTAGCCGATTCAGGTCCGGCTTCAGATAGTCTGGGCAACGTCTATGTCTCAACGGGCAACGGGAAGTTTGACGCAAACGTAAAAGGTGGACTCGACTATGGCGATACAGCGCTGAAGCTACGTCTGCGCGGAAACCGGCTGCAGATTGAAAGCTACTTCACTCCTTTTGATCAGCAGCAACTCAATGCGTCGGATTCGGACTTAGGTTCAGGTGGACCGCTTCTGTTACCAGACCGAGCGAATGGAACTTCAGCGGGATTAGTGCTTGGAGGTAAGGCTGGAGTTATGTATGTGCTCAATCCCGAGCATATGGGCGGCTTTCAATCAAGCGGCGACTTATCCGTCACGAAGGTAAAGCTATCAACCGGGATTCTAAGTGCGCCGGCCTATTGGAACGGGCACCTTTACTACTACACGTCCGAGGACGCACTAAAGGAATTCGTAGTTGCACACGGTCGAGTGTCCACGGCGCCGGCACACCAAAGCGTCGAGAAATCTCCGTTTTCCGGCGGCACACCGACTGTGTCCGCGGAAGGGGAGACGAACGGCATCGTGTGGATTGTCGAGGCGCGGGCATGGAACCAGGGTGGGACAAAAGCGGTGTTGCGCGCTTACAACGCGCTGGACGTGCGGCAGCAGCTGTACTCCAGCGAGCGAAATCCCGCTCGGGACGGCGCTGGCGAGGCGCTCCGTTTTACAACACCGATGGTTGCGAACGGACGCGTGTACTTCGGAGTGAAACGAGCCGTGGAAGTCTACGGACTCCTGCCCAAGAGCGCGAAGTAGTCAGATATCACCGAGGCACGGCCGACGCGCATGAGAGAATGTGCTCGGAGGATTCAATGGCAGATCGAGGGACCGGGTATGCGTGGTTTGCGGCTGGCGCAATTCTAGGAGCGGCGATCGCGATTCTTTATGCTCCCAGCGCGGGCAAGAAAACGCGCGGAATGATCGGAAAAAAGGCCGATGAAGGGCGTGATGCGCTCAATGAAACCAGTAAAGATCTGATCGAGCGCAGCAAGGATCTGTATGAGCGCGGACGGCAGATCGCGGAAGAAGCGGCGGATCTGTTCGAGCGCGGACGGCAGCTCGTTCGCGGTTGATCGAGATCGGAAAATTCCGCGTTCGGCTCGTCCGGGCGGGTGAGTATTGGTGGGACGGCGGGGCGTTTTTCGGCGTGGTGCCGAAGACGCTGTGGAACCCGATGGTGGCTTGTGATGAGCAAAACCGGGTTCCTGCCGCTTTTAACTGCTACCTGGTCGAAACGCCTGACGCGCGCATTCTGATCGAGACGGGTGGCGGCGAGCGACATGACGAGCGAGCGCGGGAGCGTATGCGTTTGCCGGCCGGATCGGCGGCGGTGCCAGTGGATCCAGGGTCTATCGACATCGTGATCAACTCGCATCTGCACTGGGATCACTGCAGCGGGAATACGGTCGATTCGCCCAATGGACCGGTCGCGGCTTTTCCTAATGCGAGGTATTTCGCGCAGCGCGGGGAGTGGGAGCATGCGAAAGAACGGCTCGCGCGCGATCGCATGAGTTACCACGATGTAAATTACGATCCGCTGATTGCGAGCGGCCAAATGACGCTGCTCGATGGCGATGCGGAAATTGTGCCGGGAGTCGAGATGCGGGTCACCCCCGGTCACAACCGGGACATGTGCATCGTGTTCGCGCGGTCGGAAGGCGATACGTTCTGCTTCTGGTCCGATCTGATTCCTTTAGCGGGGAATCTGCATCCAACATGGGTAGCGGCGTTCGATCTCTACCCGCTCACCACAATCGAAAATAAGGCTCGACTGCTGGAACAGGCGGCTGCTGAAGGCTGGTGGTGCGGCTTCGGACACGACCCGCGGATCGCGTTCGCGCAAATCGCGAAAGATAGTAAAGGACGGTTTTTCCTCAATGAACAAATTAGCTGAGTTCCGGAACGAGCCCTATACGGACTTCTCGAAGCCGGAGAATCGGGCCCGTATGGAACAGGCGCTCGACAAAGTGCGTGCGGAGTTGGGTCGCGACTACGACCTGCTGATCGCGGGCGAGCGCATCAAGACCGGGGACAAGCTGGTTTCCGTGAATCCATCGCGCCCTGCGGAAGTGGTCGGCAAGCACTCGAAGGCGACAGCTGAGATCGCAAAAACCGGTCTCGAAAAGGTCTACGAGTACTTCCCGACGTGGTCCGCGACGTCCGCCGAAAAGCGTGTGGAGATGCTGTTGCGCGCGGCAGCGATTCTTGCGCGAGCGCAAACTCGAATTCGACGCGTGGCTTTGTTTAGAGTCGGGCAAGACCTGGCCGGAAGCCGAGGCGGAGGTCGCCGAAGCGATCGATTTCTGCGAGTACTATGCGCGTGAAATGGTGCGCTTCGCGAATCCGCCGGGTGTGGTCCAGATGCCGGGCGAGCGCGATGAGATGCGCTATCTGCCGTTGGGTGTTGGCGTCGTAATTCCGCCGTGGAATTTTGCGCTGGCGATTCTGGCTGGGATGACGGTTGCGGCTCTGGTTACTGGGAACACGGTGGTGGTGAAGCCTTCGAGCGAGACGCCGATCGTCGGGGCGAAATTCGCGGAAGTGCTGCTCGAAGCGGGCTTTCCGGCCGAGAGTTTCTGCTACATGCCGGGGAGCGGCGCCGCGATTGGGGACTTGATCGTGCAGCATCCGAAGACGCGTTTCATTTCGTTCACGGGTTCGCGCGATGTGGGGTTGCACATCAATGAACTTGCGGCGAAGCATCAGCCGGGGCAGGTTTGGATTAAGCGGGTTGTTGCCGAGATGGGCGGCAAGGACGCGATCGTAGTCGATGGCGAGTGCGATATCGATCAGGCCGTCGAGGGAGTGTTCCTCTCGGCGTTCGGGTATCAGGGGCAGAAGTGCTCAGCTTGTTCGCGGGCGATTGTCGATCAGCGCATCTACGATGAGTTCGTTACTAAGTTGAAAGCGCGCGCAGAGCACGTGGCGGTCGGACCGACGGATGATCCGAAGAACTATATGGGTCCGGTTATTAGTGAGGGCGCGCGGAAGAGTATCAAGTCGTATATAGAAGTCGGGAAGTCTGAGGGGCGCGTGCTTGTGGATGGGACTAAGTCGGTGGATGGCGACGGATACTTTCTAGGCCCGACGATCATTGCGGATGTCGATCGCAAGGCGCGCATCTTTCAGGAAGAGATTTTCGGGCCGGTGCTCGCGGTGTCGAAATCGAAAGACATTCACGACGGGATCGATATGGCGAACGACTCGCAGTATGGTTTGACAGGCGCTATTTATTCGACCAATCCTGAGCATGTGCGGGAAGCGCGCGAGAAGTTCTTCGTCGGGAATCTTTATGTGAACCGGAAGTGCACGGGCGCGATGGTGGGTGCGCATCCGTTCGGCGGGTTCAACATGTCGGGGACGGATTCGAAGGCGGGCGGACCGGATTATCTGCTGCTGTTCCTGCAGGCGAAGTCGATCGCGGAGAAAGTGGTAGCCTAGAAGTACCCCGATTCGAAGGGGACAAAGAAGCTACGAGAATAGGGTCAAGTAATTGCAGCGCGTTGGGGTGCGAGTCAATCGATTCGCACCCCTTCCTTTTTTGCGCGGCGATGCTCGAATCGTAGTACACTCTTACGTACTCGCGAGCTGGGCGGGGAGGGGTTCATGACCAAACTTCAGTTCAAAGTTCGCTTGCTGATCGCCTTGATCGTGGCAGTTGCCGCCAATCTGACTCCGGCCTTCGCCGCGTCGCCGCTGATTTACTTTCCGTCGCGAGCGTTGTTCAACGCAGCGCAACCTGGTCTGCCCGTACAAGTGTTCCAGCCGCTTTACTACCCGGCGGTAATTGCGTCCCCGCTCAGTATTTCGGAGAACAACAGCGTGTTCCCGGCCGGCAGCATTCTTCCCGGATTCGCGATCAGCATTGATGACAAGTCGCTGAGTCCCACTGGTCTATACGTCGATTCCAGTTCAGTGGCTTGCAACTGGTTCGGGTATCCTCTGGTCCTGAGCTTTTCCCCTGCAATCACGGCGTTCGGCACTGACTTATTCGCTTCGAGTGGAGGCCAATCGTGGGCTGGAACTTTTACCGCCGTCATGTATAACGGAAAGACAGTGATCGGCGAACACAGGTTCAGCGAAGTTGCCGATCAGAATACCTTTCTCGGCTTCACGTCGACCATTCCGGTCACGCGAATCCTAGTGACGTTCCGGCCATCGACGGATGTGGATTGGGCGCCTCATGTGGAGAACATCGCTTTCGGGATGAGCCGTTAAGCGCCGGCGATCCATAAGGACCTGTGATTTTTGCTCTAACATGGTTTCAGGCGGCTATCACATGGAAGAGATCACAGCGACGAAATTTAAGGCGACTTCTCTGGCTGTGTTGAGTCGCGTTGAGAAAACGAAGAAGCCGGTGCGAGTGACGCGGTACGGGAAGCCGGTAGCAGAAATTGTGCCGGTGAAACCAGTTGAGGTGAAGCGACCGCGAAGGCTGGGGTTTGCCCGCGACCAGTTCGAGATTGTTGGGGACATCATCAGCCCGGTCTTCAAACTGAGCGATTGGGACGCGTACAACGGCAAGTGGGAACCCGAAGATCCCAAATAGTTGCGACTTCTTCTCGACACGCATATCTGGCTATGGGCGACACGCGAGCCGGAGAAACTGAGCAGGCTTGTTCAGAGGCGACTACAAGACGCACGGAATAAGCTATGGGTTTCGCCTCTGAGTCTGTGGGAGACGATTCTTCTTGCGCGCGAGGGACGCCTCAAGAGAATGCCGAGCGTGGAGGAGTGGTTCCAGGAGAGCAAACGCAATCTCGACGTTCAGAACGCCGACCTCACGTTCGCTGTGGTTCGCGAAGGCGCGACGTTTCGTCTACTTCACGACGATCCAATCGACCATCTTCTCGTTGCCACCGCTAGACACTACAAACTCACCTTTGTAACCGCCGATCAGCGGATCATCGACTCGGGCTCGGTCGACACTCTCGCGGGACGGTGAATCTCCTGCAAGCTCCACACCCGCAACGGGATCGCGCTTTCTGGCGGCCATCGCTTCGGCTGCCGCACGGGCGCCGCTCAGCGTTGTGATGCAGGGGACGCGGTACTGGACCGCTCCACGGCGAATCGCGCGCTCGTCGCTGAATGAGAGTGCACCGGCTGCGGTATAGATGACCAAGTGCACCGAACCGGCTTTCAAAAGATCGGCCGCGTTGGGGCGTCCTTCGTTCACTTTGAAGACGGTCTTGCACGGAACTCCGGCGGCTCGAATTGCCCCGCTGGTGCCACGCGTCGCGACTAGTTCGAATCCGAGCGCGTTGAGTTTCTTGGCAACTTCGACCGCCTCGGGTTTGTGACGATCGTTCACGCTGATGAAGACGGTGCCGCTCTCGGGCAACGGCGTTCCGGCGCTCAGCTGCGCTTTGGCGAACGCTTCGCCGAAGCTTTGGCCGACGCCCATCACTTCGCCGGTCGATCGCATTTCGGGGCCGAGCACGGGGTCGACGCCGGGGAACTTATTGAACGGGAACACTGGCGATTTAACGAAGCTTTGCGGGATCGCAAGCCTGCGCTGACCGGGCATCAGGTCGCGCAGCCGTTCGCCCAGCATTAGGCCTACCGCGATCTTCGGCAGCGGCACACCGGTCGCTTTACTAACATACGGCACCGTGCGGGAGGCTCGCGGATTTACTTCGAGCACGTACACGGTCCCATCTTTGATTGCGTACTGCACGTTCATCAGACCGACGACGTGCAGCGCGCGCGCGAGGCGAATGCTGTAGTCCTCGATCGTAGCCAGTTGATCCTCGGGGAGCGAGTACGGCGGAAGCACGCAGGAGCTATCGCCCGAATGCACACCGGCTTCTTCGATGTGCTCCATGATGCCGGCGATCAGGACATCCTCGCCGTCCGCCACGCAATCGACATCCACTTCCGTCGCGTCTTCCAGGAACCGATCGATCAAAACCGGGCGATCTTGCGAGAACTCGACCGCTTCGCGCATGTAGCGCCGGACCGTTTCCTCGTCGTAGGCAATGACCATGGCGCGACCGCCGAGCACATAGCTGGGCCGCACCAGCACCGGGTATCCGATGCGGCGCGCGATGTCGCAAGCCTGCTCAACGCTGGTGGCCGTGCCATTTGGCGGCGCGGGAATCTTCAGTTCGTCGAGGAGTTTGCCGAAGAGCTTGCGATCTTCTGCAAGATCGATATCGCGCGGATCAGTTCCGATGATTGGAATCCCAAGCCGCTGCAGCGGGAGCGCGAGGTTCAAAGGCGTTTGCCCGCCGAACTGCACGATGACGCCGTCGGGCTTCTCCACATCGCAGATGTTGAGCACGTGCTCGAGGGTGAGCGGTTCGAAGTAGAGACGATCGCTGGTATCGTAATCGGTCGAAACGGTTTCCGGGTTGCAGTTCACCATGATCGACTCGATCGAACGATCCTGCAGCGCGAAGGAAGCATGGCAGCAGCAATAGTCGAACTCAATGCCCTGCCCGATGCGATTAGGTCCGCTGCCGAGAATCATGACTTTACGGCGCGTCGTAGGTGCAGCTTCGTCCGCCGACTCGTAGCAGGAGTACATGTACGGCGTGAAGCTTTCAAACTCCGCGGCGCAGGTATCGACACGACTGAATACCGCGTGGACACCGAGTGCTTTGCGGCGTTCACGGACTTCCGTCTCGGTCACTTTCCAGATGTTTCCGAGCTGGGTATCGGAGATTCCGGCACGCTTCGCACGCAGTAACTGCGGCTTCGTCACGCATTCGACGCTGAGTTCGCCGAGCTTGCCTTCCATCGCGACCACCTGGCGCATCTGCTCCAGAAACCACGGATCGATCGACGTCATCTCGTGAACCTGTTCGACCGTATACCCGCAAGCGAACGCGAACCGCAGGTACGAGAGCCGGTCCGGCGTCGGCGTGATGAGCTTGTTGGGAATCAGATCCTTATCGAGCTTCTCTTTGCCGAAAGCTTTGCCGGTTTCAAGGCTGCGGATCCCTTTCCAAAGCGCCTCCTTGAACGTGCGGCCGATCGCCATCACTTCACCGACGGACTTCATCTGCGTACCCAGTGTGGTGTCCGCGCCGGGGAACTTTTCGAACTGCCACTTCGGAATCTTGGCGACCACGTAATCGATGGTGGGCTCGAAGGAGGCGGGCGTCAGCTTGGTGATGTCGTTGCGGATCTCGTCGAGGCGGTAACCAACGGCCAGCCGCGCGGCGATCTTGGCGATAGGGAACCCGGTGGCTTTCGAAGCGAGCGCGGAGCTGCGCGATACGCGCGGGTTCATCTCGATAATCACCATGCGCCCGTTGCGCGGGTTAATGGCGAACTGGACGTTCGAGCCGCCGGTATCGACGCCGATTTCGCGGAGGCAGCGCAGTGCGCCATCGCGCATCATCTGGTATTCGCGATCGGATGAGCGTTTGCGCCGGGGCAACGGTGATCGAGTCGCCGGTATGAACGCCCATAGGGTCGAAGTTTTCGATCGAGCAAATGATGATCGCGTTGTCCGCTAGATCGCGCATCACTTCGAGTTCGTATTCTTTCCAGCCGAGCAGACTCTCCTCGATCAACACTTCGTGGACGGGGGAAAGATCGAGGCCGCGTTCGAGAATCGTGACAAGGTCTTCGCGGTTGTACGCGATGCCGCCGCCGCTGCCACCCATGGTGAAACTGGCCCGCAGGATCACGGGATATCCGGAGCGCGCGGCGAATGCAAGGCCCGCTTCGACATTGCTGACGAGCTGCGAGTTCGGCGTTTCGAGACCGATGGTGCGCATCGCGTCTTTGAATAGCAACCGGTCTTCGGCCTTCTTGATCGCGCCGATTTTCGCCCCGATGAGCTCGACGCCGTATTGATCGAGGACGCCGCTTTCCGCAAGCTCGACGGAAAGATTCAGCGCCGTCTGGCCACCGACGGTCGAGAGGAGCGCGTCGGGGCGTTCGCGCCGGATGATCTCTTCGAGATAGGGACGGCTGAGCGGCTCCACGTACGTGCGGTCAGCCAGTTCCGGGTCGGTCATGATGGTCGCCGGATTGGAGTTAACCAGGATGACCTCGTATCCATCCGCCTTCAGCGCTTTGGCAGCTTGCGTTCCGGAGTAATCGAACTCGCACGCCTGACCGATGATGATCGGGCCGGAGCCGATGATCAGGATGCGCTTCAGATCGTTGCGGCGCGGCACTTACTTCTGCTCCATCAGATCGATGAACTCGCTGAATAGGTATTGCGAATCGTGCGGACCCGGCGCCGCCTCAGGATGGTATTGAACGCAGAACACGGGATGGCTGCGATGACGGAATCCTTCGAGCGTCTGGTCGTTGAGATTGATGTGCGTCAGGTCGATGTCGCTGGCGTTGAGCGAATCGGGGTCCACCGTGAAGCCGTGGTTTTGCGAGGTGATCTCAACTTTGCCGCTGCGCTGATTGAGCACTGGATGGTTCGCGCCGCGATGGCCGAATTTCAGCTTGTACGTCTTGCCGCCGAGAGCGAGCGCGAGCAACTGATGGCCGAGGCAGATTCCAAAGACGGGCGTCTTGCCGATGAGACGGCGGATGTTTTCGATCTGCGGCGTCAGCGGTTCGGGATCACCGGGACCGTTAGATAGAAACACGCCGTCGGGCTTGAGCGCGAGAACGTCTTCCGCTGACGTGAGCGACGGGACAACGGTGACGCGGCATCCGGAGGTCGCGAGACGGCGCAGAATATTTCGCTTCATTCCGTAGTCATAAGCAACCACATGGAAGCGCTGCGCGTTCGCGCTGGGCATTCGCTCTGATTGCGAAACAGGCTCGACCGGCTGAGACCATTCGAACCGCTCTTTGACGCTGACGCGGGTGGCGAGATCCAGACCGGCCATGGATGGCGAGGAGCGCGCCTTCTCGATCAGCGCGTTCGCGTCGTGCGAGAGCGTGGAGAGTACGCCGCGCATCGCGCCGCGAGAACGGAGGTGGCGCACGATGGCGCGCGTGTCCATTTCGGAAGCGATGGGGATCTTCTCGCGCGAGAGGAAATCGACGGCATCGAGATCCGAACGCCAGTTGCTGGTGACTTCGGAGAACTCGCGAACGACGAGGCCCTCGATGAAGGGCCGCGGCGCTTCGTCATCGAGTTCGGTGGTTCCGTAATTCCCTATCTGAGGATTGGTGAAAACAATGATCTGACCGGCATAGGAAGGATCTGTGAAGATCTCCTGATAGCCGGTTAATGAGGTGTTGAAGACAACCTCTCCGCTGCGTTCCGCGGGCACACCGAAGGCCTTGCCCTCGAAGACCGTTCCGTCTTCCAAGGCCAGGATGGCAGATTCCAAGTTTTTCTCCTGGGTGGACTCTTGCGCTGGACTCTATTTAGTTTAGCGAATATCCTGATCGGTGATGAATTTGCCAGTGCTCGTTCGCGAAATCGGCGCGTCGGATGCGGACGCGGCTGCCCGGCTGAGCCAGGAACTCGGGTACCCGGTTTCCATCGCCGAGATGGAGCAGCGCATCGAGTTTTGAACGCGTTGCCGAATCACGCGGTTTACGTCGCGTGCGTTTCAGGCGATACAGTCGGCTGGGTTCACGTGATGGAGACGCGGCATTTAACGGCGGAACCGCGGGCCGAGATTGCGGGATTAGTCGTCGCGGGAGAGGCTCGGAGCCGGGGGATCGGCCGCCAGTTAGTCGAGCGTGCCGAAGGTTGGGCTCTGGAACACGGATTAAAAGAGGTGGTGGTTCGTTCGCGGCTCGACGCGCGAAGCGGCTCATCGCTTCTACTTGCGCGAGGGGTATCGGCAGACGAAAACTTCCGCGGTGTTCACGAAAGAGCTTGCTAGGCTCATCTAATCCGGGGCCGGCGTTACGCCTGTTCGTCTAGTTGCCGCCAAATCTCTTCGAGGGGCACCGTAGCACCGTTGGGAAGTAACAATTGCGTAATAGCTTCCAGGCTTCCCGACTTCCACTGCCAAGCTAATTTGTCGACGGGATCTAGCGCGAATATCCGCTCCGTGCCGATCCGTTCGTACTGATGGCATTTCTTGATCACGTGCATTAACTTATCATCCGGAGACAGTATCTCAACGACGATCTCGACCGGCTCGGTCGGATAATCCTTGATGGATTTCAACGTGGCAATTACGTCCGGAACCGGTTCCCATTGCGGATCGATCCGCAACTCTACTTCAGAGCCGGATTTATATCCGGCACGCCGAAGCGCTTCGCATACGATTACCTGTAACACCGCGTGCAACCATGTCGGCTTTGTCTTCTGGATTGGCTCTCCGAACCAGTATTCAAAGTAAGGCTTCTGCTGCCGATACCGGGAACGGAACTCCTCGAGCGAAAGAGATTGTGTGAGAGTTCCCATGTCTTCAGCCTGATATCCCATCATAGGGTACTGGACTCGTCACTCGCCGACGGCAGGGCGGTGCTACCCTCGGCTCGCACGCCGCTTGCAGGCGGTATGATTTAGGTATGACCAGGTCGAAGATCGCGATTACTTTGCCCAAGGAGCAACTCGCGAGAGTTCACCAGGAGGTCCGCGCCGGCCGGGCGGATTCGGTTTCGGGTTACATTACACGGGTTCTAGCGGAACACGAGAAGAGCGAGTCACTCCGGGCACTGCTGCGGGATTTGATCAAACAACACGGCGAGCCGACGGTTAAGGACATGAAATGGGCAGAACGCGCACTCGCACCGCGGCGGGATTAGTACTGGATGCGGGCGCGCTTATAGCCTTGGATCGCGGTGACAAGCGGATGATCGCCTTACTCCATCGGGCACTAGCTCAAGGCCGGACTTTCCGAGTTTCCGCAGGCGTCGTCGCACAGGCTTGGCGTGACGGACGTGTTCAGGTGACGTTAGCCAGGTTCCTGCGGAGCTACGAAGTTGAGGTTATTCCGCTTGACGAGCAGCTTGCCCGTTCCTGTGGAGAACTCTGCGGCGCCGTTAAAGCCTCGGACATTATCGATGCATCGGTGGTGATCCTCGCCCGGCAGCGGCGGGACCCCATAGTTACAAGCGATCCTAATGACCTACGGCGTCTCGACCCGGCGGCCCAGATGATTCCGATCTAATTTCGAGCGGCGCGATTTCGTCCCGCTAATGAAGGCTGTTTGATCCCAGATGTCGGCGATCCGGAAGTTGTGATTTAAGATAGTTGTTCGCTACCCCGAGCCGGACTTCGCGGGAGGAAGTGGTCGGCGCGCTGTCGTGGATTCAACTTCCGGCTGGCGCGTGATCCACGCGCGAACGGGGCACTTGTTATAGGATGCCGACTACACGGCCAAGTGAATCGCTGGATCTGGAAGGCGTTTACAGGGACTGATATTGGAGTGTTACTTTGTTGATGACTTGTTTGTCCGGCAAGCCATGTCAGATGAGATCGTAGTTCTCGTTTACTTTGTCATCTTTGCTGCGCTAATTTCCTTCGTTTTTTGGGGGGCTTGGCGAGCCTACAACAAGAAAGGTTTTGCGCTGTTCCTTGTGATGTGGGCTTGCATCGTGCTCTGCGTCATCTTTTCTGTCCGCAGCACGTTGCCATCATCCGCGCCGCGTCGCCAGGCTGTCGGCATTATTTCCTCGATAACGAACATCAAACAAGGCAGATCGCATTCGTACACGATCGACTTCAGAGCCGATACTGGTCTCAGTTTCAGGTTTGATGCAGCGGCGACGCCGCTTTTTTTCTCGCAGGGCCGCGACAAAGTAGAGGTCACATACCTAGATGAAGAACGTGCAGGGAAATACCGGCGCGCAATCAAATTTCGCGCTCTAACAGGTCCACGCGCCGGTGAACACACGGAAGTGAACGCTGATTGGTTTGGTCCGTGGTTGGGAGTACTGTTCTCAGCCATCGTTGGCATCGCGGCAGTTATCGGCTCAAACAGCAACAAGCGCACATCGCAGCGGGGATTAGCCAATACAACTTAGGACGATATGTTACTTCGATCGAGAATCAGTCCAGGCGGCCGCGCCAACTCCGCTCCGTAACTTGACCGTGTAACGTCCTGTCCGTCGAAGTGCTTCCCGGCTCTGAGCGGACCACGAAATTGAGCGCTCGCTTCCTCCAACGGGACTTAGGGCCCACCAGTTTCCGAGTAGCGCGTAATCCGGGAAGGAGTGGCAGCAACTCGGTTTCCCTGCCAACGCCGTGGCCATTGAAGGCTACCGGCCGCTCTCGATAATTAACTCCGGGGGAGATGATGGAATCTCACAATCAGTGTCCGAAATGCAACGGCGAAATGAAACAAGGGTTTATTCTCGACCACAAAGATTACGCATCTAGCGTTGTGTCGCAATGGCAGCCAGGCGAACCGCAGAAGTCTTTTTGGCGCGGAGTACAGTCTAAAGATGGTCCGCACTATGAGATCACGGCTTATCGTTGCACGGGATGCGGCTATCTAGAGTCGTACGCTAAATAAGAAAACGGCTGGGATTACCGCGCCGGCCCTTTCCCCGGCGATATCCCGCATGAGATTGCCCATACTCCTGACACTTTGGTCGTATCTAGCTTCTCCACTGCATGGTCGTGGATAGGAAGCCGGGCTGGTTTTTCGACTAGAGTTGACTAACCCATCAACGCCGATCCGGGAAGGCTCGGCGCTCTGAATTAATGGATGGTCGGCCACTCGGAGGCTGTAAGCAGTCCGCGCCGTCGGTCGGCAGCCACCAAACGAGATCCGCATTACAAAAGGGTCGTTTGCGATTCGCTCTGGAAATCTGTTAAATAAGTCCGGCCACTTTGCGACGAGTCGTGGCCGCCGATTGCACCATCATAAACGGCGACCTCGGAACGTCAAGCCCGGGGGTTTCCAGAGCCGTGCTTACGGACGCGTGGTTTACGTCTCACACGACCCGGCGAAAATCCGCCTAACCTTGTATCTCGGCGTGTCGCATCTCCCCCGCAACCCTCTCCACGGCCCGCATCAACCGCAGCGTATTCCCACCATATAACTTCCGAATATCATCCGCGCTATATCCCTTCTCCAGCAGCGCTCGCGTCAGATTCGGCCACTTCGAGGTATCGTCGAGCCCAACCGGCGTACACTCCACACCATCGAAATCGCTACCGAGTCCCACCGCATCGATACCCGCAATCTTCACTACATGATCGATGTGCGCCACCACATCCGCCAGGGTTGCTCGCGGCGTCCGCGCCAGGATCTCCGCATTCAACTTCTTGCGCGCTTCCAGAAGCCCGGCCGGATCCGCCGCATACTGCTTCTCCAAGTCGGCAAATTGCTTCATCGTTCCGCTGCCCTGCTCCGCTTCCACGTCCGCCGTCTTCTGCGAAAGAAATCCGCAATTGAAGTTGATCTGCACCACACCGCCCTTTTTCGCCAGCGCGACGATCATGTCGTCCGTCATATTACGCGGCACATTCGTTACCGCGCGGCTCGAAGAGTGCGATGCGAAGATTGGCGCCTTACTTACGGCCAGCGCATCCCAGAACGTCTTGTCCGAAACGTGCGAGATGTCAACGATCATTCCCAACCGGTTCATCTCCAGCACCACGCTGCGTCCGAAATCCGTCAGGCCGTTATTTGGCTTGTTTTTATCGCCCGAGGAATCCGCCCAGTGATTGCTGTTCACATGCGTCAGAGTCATGTAGCGAACCCCGAGCGCGTAGTAGTCGCGCAGCAGGCGCAGGCTATCCTCAATCGCGTGGCCGCCTTCGATCCCCATCAACGCGGCGATCTTGCCCTCGCGATGCGCCTGCTCGATGTTCGCCGCCGTAGTCGCGAATAGAAAGTCATTGGGATAGCGCTCGATGATGTCGTGGCGCACCGTGTCGATCATCTCCAGCGCGCGATGCGCCGAGCGGTTGCCCTCCACGTATTCCGGCCCAACATAGACCGCGAAGAATTGCGCGCCCATGCCGCCGGCGCGCATGCGCGGGATATCGGTATGGCCATCGGTCCGCGGCTTTCCAATATCCAAACCGGCCACCGTGTCGCTGGTCACATCGTTGTGTGTATCGATTAGAATTGCGGATTGACCGACGCGCTTAACATTCGCATCGTTGGCATCCGTGACCGTGCGGAAGTCATCTTGCGCCTCGACAGTTCCAGCGCCGAGCAGAATAAAAGCAAAGAGAATACAAATCCGCATCGCCTCAGGATAGAGTAAATCAGAATGGGCGAAGCGCTGCAGCGCCGGCTGAAACAAGAGCGATTCGAATCCCCGGCATTCGAGGCGATGTTGAACGTGATGGTTGCGGCCGATCACTTGTGTCAAAAAGCGGATGAAATTTGCCTCAAATTCAAACTGACGTTTACTCAGTACAACGTTCTCCGGATTTTGCGAGGATCCGCTCAGGACGGGCTGCCCTTCGAGGAGATTCGCTTCCGGATGCTGAATCGCTCGGCCGATCTCGAAGCGATTCTCGCGAAGCTCGAGGGCGATCGCTGGCTGGATCGGGATGCGCCGCAACCCAATCCGCAGCTCTCCGTTGCGCGCATCACGCCGCGGGGCTTGCGGCTGGTGGAAGAAATGGAACCGGCCATCAATACGTTGCAGGAATATGTGGCATCGTGCCTCACGCGTCGCGACATCCGCGAGCTCTCGCGCGCCTGTGAGTGCATCTACGGCCATGATCCCTCGTGCGGGGCAGAGAGCGAATCCGAGTAGCACCCAAAACAGCCGCAGTTCAAAACAACCGTTCCAAGGGGAAACGCAATGTTCTCGACGCTGATTCGAACGCCGAACGATCCCGCAATGACCATTGCGAGGCTGATGCTGGGAACCGTATTTTTCGTTCACGGCGCACAGAAAGTGCTGGGCTGGTTCGGAGGCCAAGGCCTTTCGGCGACGTACCACGGTTTCACCCAATTCATGCATATCCCCGCAATATTTGCCGCTCTGGCGATAGCGGCGGAGTTTCTCGGCGGCCTCGGCCTGATCGTCGGGTTCCTGACGCGCATTGCCGCGTTCGGCATCCTCTGTGAAATGCTGGTGGCGATCTTCAAGTTCCACCTGCCGAACGGCTTCTTCATGAACTGGACCGGCCACCAGAAGGGCGAGGGATTCGAATATCACCTGCTCGTGATAGCCCTCGCGGCCGTCATCATGATCCGCGGGGCGGGCGCCATTTCTATCGATCGCGCGATTTCCCGTCCGGAGTATAGGATGCGCCGCTATTAGCTGGGGAGATAAGTCGATGCGCGTTTCAAGAGGACTTATAAGCGGCGCTCTTTTGGTCGGGATCGCGCTGGCTCAAACCCCGAACACAGATGACCTGGCGTGGCAGCACGCCGTCGCGCCGTATGATGCCGCGCGCAACGCGATCCTTAAGCACGTCGATGAAGGCGCCGCGCACGGGCCGTTTCAGCCGCAGTGGCCTTCGCTTCAGAAGTACCGCGTGCCCGATTGGTATCAGGACGCGAAGTTCGGCATCTTCATCCACTGGGGCGTTTACTCCGTGCCGGCGTTCGGTAATGAGTGGTACCCGCGCAACATGTACTTGCAGGGCTCGCCTGAGTTTGTCCACCACGTCGCTACCTTCGGTCCACAGCTCCAGTTCGGATACAAGGATTTCATCCCGCTATTCAAGGCGGATAAGTTCGATCCTGACGCCTGGGCGCACTTATTCCGTGATTCCGGCGCGAAGTATGTGATCCCTGTCGCTGAGCACCACGATGGCTTTGCCATGTACGATTCCGGCGTCTCCAGTTGGACTGCGGCGAAGATGGGTCCCAAGCGCGATATCGTTGGGGATCTCGCTCGATCCGTGCGCGCGGCAGGATTGCATTTCGGGGCCTCCAGCCATCGCGCCGAACACTACTTCTTCATGAATCCCGGACGCGACTTCCCGTCCGATGTCGAAGATCCGCATAACTCAGCTTTTTATGGTCCGGCCCACGCGGGCGTGACGGATAAGAACGGCGCGCAATGGCTTGCTCATCCTGATCCCGCTTATCTGAATGATTGGCTCGCCAGAAGTTCGGAAATCGTGATCAAGTATCACCCCGAGGTCATGTGGTTCGATTGGTGGATTGGGACTAAGGAGTTCGAACCTTATCTGCAGCGCTTCGCCGCCTTCTACTACAACGATGCGTTGAAGCGGAACTCGAGCGCCGTAATCAATTACAAGAAGGAAGCGTTTCCCGACGGGGCCGCGGTGCTCGATATCGAGCGCGGCCAATTAGATGCCTCGCGCAATCTGTTCTGGCAAACGGATACGTCGGTGAGCATCAAGTCCTGGGGCTATATCAAGAACGACACGTTCCGCACGCCCGAATCGATGATTCAACAACTGGTGGACATCGTAAGTAAGAACGGCTGTTTACTGCTGAATATCGGCCCTAAACCCGACGGAACGATACCGGAAGAAGCGCAGCAGATCCTGCTTGGTATGGGGCGTTGGCTGAAAGTCAATGGCGAAGCTATCTACCGGACGCGTCCCTGGAAGACATATGGCGAAGGACCGACCCAGGTAGCTGGCGGGGCATTCCACGACACGGCAACTAAGCCGTACTCTAGTCGCGACATCCGCTTTACAACCAATGGAGATGCGCTGTATGCGATCGCGATGGCGTGGCCGGATGACGGTAAGCTTAACGTGAAATCGATAGGTCCGTCCGTTCCGGTTAAGACTGTGCGCTTACTCGGATCCGATGCTGAAATCAAGTGGACACGCGGCGGCGACGGACTCGTACTGCAACTCCCAGCGCAGAAGACCGGCGAGTTTGCGTACGTTTTCAAGATACAAACTAAATAGTCGATGAAGCTAATGAAGCTACTTTTCCTGTTGCCGCTGGCCGCTTTGGCCGCCGATTTTCGCCCGCCAGCCGTGCCGTTAATCACTCATGACCCGTACTTCAGCGTCTGGTCCATGGCCGACCATCTGACGGATCAGCCTACGAAACACTGGACAGGTACGGTCCAATCGCTGACATCTCTTGTACGTGTGGACGGAAAAGTCTACCGGATCATGGGCGCGGATCCGCAAGGCACGCCCGCTCTCCCGCAAACTCATCTCGAAGTTCTCCCCACGCATACGATGTATCAGTTCGAGGGCGCGGGCATTCACGTCGACTTAACCTTTCTGACTCCGGCGCTCCCGGACGACCTCGATATACTTTCGCGCCCCGCGACTTACCTTACCTGGCGAGTTCATTCGCTCGATAGCGCGCCACACGATGTCGCGATCTACTTCGACGCCGGAACTGAAATCGCCGTCAACACGCGGGATGAGCCGGTCGAGTGGTCACGCTTCAAGTTAGGTAATCTCGAAGTCCTGCGCGCAGGCACACGTCAGCAGCCGGTGCTTGCTAAGTCAGGTGACGATCTGCGGATCGACTGGGGTTACTTATATGTGGTCGCCCCGCCAGGTGGGAACGGAGTGGCAACGCTTCGTCCGGACGCACTCGCTGCGTTCACCGCGGGTGGAAGCTTGCCCGAAGCCGATAGCCTTGAAGCCTCAAGGCGCTATGGCCAGCCGCCGTCCGTTTTGGCGTACACGTTCGCGCTTGGTCAAGTTAGCGGCGAACCCGTGTCTCGCCACCTAGTAATTGCCTACGACGACGAGTATTCAATCGAGTATTTCGAACGCCGTCTGCGTCCTTACTGGCGTCGCAACGGCGCCGGGCCAGCTGAGATGCTACAAGCGGCACTGAGCGACTACGACTCGCTTGAGCAGCGCGCCACCCGCTTCGATCAGACGCTGATGTCCGATCTTCGTAAGGCCGGCGGCGACGATTACGCCCGTATCTGCGCGCTTGCCTATCCTCAGACCCTCGCCGCGCATAAGTTAGTGGCGGATGTCGATGGCACGCCTCTCTATTTCTCGAAAGAGAACTTCAGCAACGGTTCCGTCGATACCGTGGATGTGACCTATCCAAGCTCCCCGTTCTTTCTCTTATTCAATACGCGACTGCTGGAGGGTCAACTGCGGCCGGTTCTCGATTACGCGAGTTTGCCGCGCTGGAAGTGGCCGTTCGCGCCGCATGACTTAGGCCGTTATCCTCTGGCGAACGGTCAGCAATACGGCGGCGGCGAGAAAACCGAAGAGAACCAGATGCCGGTTGAAGAGAGCGGCAATATGCTTCTGATGGTCGCGGCCATGGAGCAGGTCAACGGCAACGCCAAGTTTGCCGCGCAATACTGGGCCGTCCTAACTAAGTGGGCGGAGTACTTGAAGAGTAAAGGACTCGATCCCGAAAACCAGTTATGCACGGATGACTTCGCGGGGCATTTAGCGCATAACGCCAATCTGTCCGCCAAGGCGATCCTGGCGCTGGCGGCATACGGGAAGTTAGCCGGAATGCTGGGTCACACGAACGAGCAGCGTGACTATGAAACGCTGGCCCGGAATTATGCCCACCAGTGGGTCGGAATGGCGAAAGACCAGGATCATTATCGCCTCGCGTTCGATCGGCCCGGCACCTGGAGTCAAAAATACAATCTAGTCTGGGATAAGCTGCTCGACCTGCACCTGTTCCCGCCGGAAGTAGTCAGACAGGAACTAGCTTTCTACTTGACTCAGGAGCATATTTACGGCCTGCCGCTTGACAATCGCGCAGACTATACCAAGATCGATTGGCTGACATGGACCGCGACATTAGCCGATACCCAGCAGCAATTCGAAGCGATCTTCGACGGCGCGTACCGGTACGCTAACGAGTCGCCCAGCCGCGTGCCCCTCAGCGATTGGTATGAGACCCGCAACGCGAAGCAGGTTGCCTTCCAGGCCCGATCCGTAGTTGGCGGAATCTTCATTCGCATGTTAGCGAACCCGGAGACATGGAAGAAGTACTCGTCACCGTCCGTCCCATAGCCCGACCGACCCTGAACATACGTTGATAGCAGCAGACCTCCGCCCAATCCCCAGCCGTCCATGGTTTCTGCACGTAGCGGGCTGCCATCGCGGCGCGCACCCAACGTCACTGCACTGCACGCCCGTACTTGTCTCGCCGCTCCCGTCCGGATTCATAGTCCATACCTCGGCGTAAGCGTCCGGATTGGACTGCTTCATTCCACTAATGTCGTATTCAAACGCGATCTTCTTGCCATCGCTCGACCAATTCGTATCGCCAGCTTCGTCCGGTACGTCGAAGTGTGTCAGTTGCGTCAACTGGCTGCCATCCGCATTCATCTCGAAGACGTTGAGTTTGTTCCCGCCTTCGCGATCCGACCCAAAGGTGATTCGAGTTCCATCCGGAGACCACACCGGATCAGCGTTGTTCGCTGCGCCGGTCGTCAGTTCAACTAAGCCGGTACCGTCCGAATTCATTCGGAAGACTTCCAAGTAGTTACCGTCCATCATGCTCATGAAGACAACCTGGTTGTTGACCGACCATCTGGGTTCGACACTAAATACCGTAGCTGCGAGAATGGCCGCGTCATCCGTGCCGTCCGCATTCATCACCCGGATGTCGGTCATAGGCGGCGGCTGGTTCGCTTGAGGGGCTTGGTAGAGTCTCGCGTAAATGATCTTAGTGCCGTCGGCCGACCAGCTCGGTGTTACGTCGAACCCGGGAGTCGGAGAAAGGCGCTGCTCACCGGTTCCGTCCGCGTTGATGACGTAGATCGCCGAGCCATTGAGATCACGCTGATAGACCAGGCGTGTCCCGTCGGGAGACCACGAAGGATAGTTCTCAGCTTCCGAATCGTTGGTGAGCCTTCTCGGATTGAATCCGGCGCCGGACGAGTCAACATCCATCAGGTAAATGTAATTGACGGAATTCTGCTGGCCGACAAACGCCATGCGGGCCGTCTCGGAACAACAAGACTGCGCGTTAACTCGCGTGCGGATTGAGATCGACAGAATCAGCAGGAGCGAACTGGAGAACTGCCGCATGACTCCAACGACGCACGGCAGCACGAAAAAGCCGAGACTCGGCTACTATCGGCGCGAGAACGCAAACCGGCGAAGGCGAGAATAGAAGTGAACAATGGCAGATTCTCCAATCACTTCCCGCAGCAAAGATTTCGCTACCTGGTATCAGGACGTTGTCCTCCAGGGCGATATGGCCGAGCCCGCCGAAATCGTCAAAGGCTGCATGGTCATAAAACCGAACGGTTACGCTGTCTGGGAAATCCTCCAACGGGAACTTGACGATCGATTCAAGGCAACCGGTCATCAGAATATCTATCTGCCCCTTCTGATTCCGCAGAGCTTTCTGCAGAAAGAAGCGGAACACGTTGAAGGCTTCGCGCCGGAGTTGGCCGTCGTCACCATCGCGGGAGGGAAAGAACTCGAGGAACCCTACGTAATTCGTCCAACGTCGGAAACGATCGTCGGCCATTTCTTCGCCAAATGGATTCAGAGTTACCGCGATCTGCCCTTACTGTTCAATCAATGGGCGAATGTCATTCGCTGGGAGCTGCGGACGCGAATGTTTCTGCGGACGACGGAATTTCTATGGCAGGAGGGCCATACCGCTCATTCCTCCCATGAAGAGGCGCTGGAAGAAGTGCTGCGGATGCTTGATATTTATGCGGAAGTCGCGGAGGATGTTATGGCCATGCCCGTTCTCCGAGGCGTAAAGACAGGAGCAGAGAAATTCGCCGGAGCCTTGAAGTCCTACTCGATCGAAGCCATGATGCAAAATGGCTTAGCCCTTCAAGCCGGCACCAGTCATGATTTAGGCCAAAACTTTGGAAAAGCTTTCAACGTTCAATTTCAAAGTAACGAAGGTAAGCTCGATTATGTCTGGCAGACCAGTTGGGGCGTGAGCACTCGCCTGATCGGCGGCTTGATTATGACTCATTCGGATGATAAGGGACTAGTGCTGCCTCCCAAAGTCGCGCCTCGGAAAGCGGTTCTCGTTCCGATATTCCGCAAGGAGGAGGAACGCTCGCAGGTGATGGAGGTCGCAATCAAACTGGCTAAAGAGCTCGGCGCATTTGTAGACACACGGGAGGGATTGAGCCCGGGAGCGAAGTTCTTTCATTGGGAACGCCGCGGAGTACCCGTTGTATTCGAACTCGGGCCCAGAGACGTCGCTAGCGGTAACATTGTGATCAAGCGCCGGGATACTGGATCGAAAGAGGTAATCCCGCAGGGCGAGGCGGTTGCAAAACTGGCACTTACCTTGGAAACAATGCAGCGGGATCTCTATTTAAAAGCGAAGCAGCGACTCAAAGACAACACAGTGGTCGCGAACTCGATCGAAGAGGTAGAATCCATTCTGCAAGACGTTACCGCGGAGAGAGGCGGAGGAAAGTTTGTCATGGCTCACCTCAAGGACGATCCGAAAAACGATGCACGTATCAAGGAATTTCGGGCGAGTGTCCGGCATATCCCGCTGCAAGACGATTACGATGGCGCCGGGAAGTGTATTCTGACCGGTGAGTCTGTTAGTCATCGCGTAGTCATTGCGAAGTCTTATTACAACCAAGATGGAACACCGGCCGCCTGATCCACAGCTACTCCGCTTCCTCGAAGCCTACGATCGCCCGATTATCGACCTAGCACTTGCTCTTCGCGAGATCATCCTGGAGGAAGCGCCCAGCGCGTCGGAATCGATCTACCAGGTCTACACGGTCGCTATCTGGTTCGGGTTCAGCGCCAAGATGAAGGACATGTTCTGCTACATCGCCACCAACGCGGGCCATGTGAATCTGGGTTTCCCACGGGGAGCGCAGATGTCTGATCCCAACCATGTGCTCGAAGGCGCGGGCAAGGCGATGCGCCACATCAAATTCAGATGCGAGCGCGACCTTGAGCGCCCTTTCGTACGACGATACATCCAAGCGGCGATCGAAAACGTCGACGTGTCCCAAAGTAGCGGGAAAGGCAAGACAGTAGTCAAGAGCGCACGCGGCAGCGTTCGGGCGCGCTCCAGTAAGCCGCGACCTAGTAAGTCGCGGTGAACTCTCAAGGCTTCGAAGCTACAGTCGAGGCAGCTTCTTCGATTAAAGCTGCCACCTCCTTAGGCCGGGAGACATACACCGAATGACTAGCTCCTGCGACTTCGACCTTCTTACTCTTAGCTCGCGCAGCATACCAACGCTCCAGATCGGGGTTGATTGTTCGGTCAAGGGTCGGCACCAACATCCAACTCGGCTTGGTTTTCCACGCGGCTGCAGTAATGACTGACTTGAAGTTGTCAGCGGCATTCAATACCTGGGAGCGCGCCATGAAAGCCGCTTGTTCATTAGACAGATCGGCGGCGAAGTACTCATGAAATTGCGCCGGATCAAGATAGGTGAACCCATCAGCGGTCTTTTTGATCGCGTTCGACTTACTAAGGTCACTCGGGAACCGCTTTCCGTCGTCAGCCTCATTCTCTCCAGCGTCCGGCATGTGGGCCGCAATGTACACCAAACCGACAACTGAGGCGTCGTTGCCGGCTTCAGTAATCACGGCGCCCCCATAGCTGTGAGCGACAAGGATGGATGGGCCATTCTGCTGCGCAAGAACGCGCTTAGTCGCGGCGACATCTGCCTGGAAGGATGTCTCAGGCTCTTGGACGATGCTTACGCTGTAGCCGTCCTTGATCAGAATGTCGTAGACGCCTCTCCAGCCAGACCCATCCGCCCAGGCGCCATGTACCAATACGATGTTCCGAACGCGATGTGACTCCGTTTGAGCGGCGGCACCCGTCACAAGCACTAATCCGAACGAGACTACCGCAAGAACGAACCTCATTATCTGTAACATACGAACGGAACCAATGACTTATTGGTTAATGGTGATTGTGCATATTCTGAAACTCCTTGAGCCGGACCAGGTCATCAGCTAGTACAGCCCGATCCTGTGGCGCAAGGCGTTCGTCGTTTGAGGACTTCCGTATGGAATCGATCACATCGTTGAGAATGCCGTTGTCCCATCGACCCTGATCGAAATCCGCCTGCATTTTGGTCAACTCAACTTTCGTCTTATCAAGACGCATTTGCTCTTTGCCGCTCGCGTGAAAAGCGCTCCACACATGGTCCAGATCGGTCCTCACATGCATGAAGATGTGCGGGCGCCAGTCTTCGCCGCGAAACCGGTCGTCGCGATCGTGGTACCAATCCTGGGCAGCCGCACTGAACGTCATTGCCGCGAGAATCACACCTGCTGTTAAAATTCGCTTCATCATTACATCCCCTTCCCGGATCATAACGCGTGTATGCGCACTGAAACCCTGCCGCGATGATGGGACGCCGGAATACGATTGTCATGAGTACGGTGTTACTGCGCAGCTTTTGTGACGCCTCTCGCCTTCCGTTTGCGGTGTGATAAGAACAGGACGTGACGAGATCGCTCCTCTTGGCCCTCCTGCTTGCATTAGTGACTTCGATTCCGCAGGCAAACGCACAAACTCTCGGCGTCTTCACCGACCAGGCGGACATCGGCGTGAACCCCATGCCGGGAAAGGCCGAGTTCGACGCGGCAGCCGGTTCTTATAACGTCACCGGCGGCGGTGCGAACATCTGGGGCACCGAAGACGCCTTCCACTTTGTATGGAAGCGCGTTTCGGGCGATGTAACGATGACGGCCGACTTGCAGTGGATCGGCGCCGGCAAAGTTTCGCACCGCAAAGCGGCGCTGATGATCCGGCAGAGTCTAGAGCCCGGTTCGCCTTATGCCGATGTAGCCTGGCATGGGGATGGTTTGACTTCGCTGCAGTACCGTACTGCGGCGGGCGCGACCACGCTGGAGGATCGCTCGGCCGTGAAAGCGCCGACGCGTGTCCGCATCGTTCGCCAAGGCGATCAGTTCACCATCTATGCGCCCGACGCGACCGGCGCGATGCAGCCTTCCGGACCGGTGACGGTGGAGATGAAAGATCCGGTGTACATCGGCCTCGCCGTTTGTTCGCATGATGCGAACGATCTTCAGACCGCCGTGTTTTCGAAAGTATCCGTCGACGTGAAGCCGCGCGAAAAAATCACCAGCGTCGTATCGATTTTCGACCTGCGAACCAACACCGCCCAGGTGCTCGCCCGCATTCCGCACCGGGTGGAAGCGCCGAACTGGTCGCCGGACGGAACGTATCTGATGATGAATGGCGGCGGCGATCTGTTCCGTTTGAGCGTGGCGAAACCCGGGTTGGAACGCATCGCGTTGGAGGGCATCGGGCTTGGCGCGGTCCGCAACATCAATAACGACCACGGAATCACGCTCGACGGGAAGACTATCGCGCTTTCAGCCCGCGGTCCCGCCGGGGGATCGCAGGTGTATCTGGCGGGAGCCGACGGAGCCAACCCGCACCTGATGACGCCCGAAGCGCCGAGTTACTTCCATGGGTTCTCGCCCGACGGGAAATATCCTCGCGTTTGTCAGCCAGCGCGACAAGAACTTCGATCTGTATCGGATGCCCACGGCCGGAGGCGCGGAAGAGCGGCTCACATCCAACCCCGGGTTACGATGACGGGCCGGATTATTCACCGGACGGCAAGTGGATTTACTTCAATTCGGACCGCTCCGGGTCATGGGATATCTGGCGCATGCCGGCTGACGGCGCAGGGCCGGGCGACCAACGGGCGGAACGCGTGACCAGCGACGAATGGGAAGACTGGTTTCCGCATCCCTCACCCGACGGAAAGTGGATCGTATTCCTTTCATTCCCGAAAGGGACCGAAGGGCATCCTCCCAACCGGCACGTGATGATTCGGCGCATTCCAATGCCCGGCGATACCTTAACGGCCGCCCCGCCGGAGGTATTGATGCAGTTCCTCGGCGGCCAGGGGACCATGAATGTGAATTCGTGGTCGCCTGATTCTCAGAAATTTGCGTTTGTGCGGTACGAGATCCCCGAATAAGCCCGATCTCTAAAAAAACCTTCGAACCGTCTAAAGATTTTTGCCGGCGCTGTCGACAAGTAAGCAAGGAGCAAACACCAAATGAAAAATTCCGCCGTGCCCACGCCTTATGGATGGATGCTGATAGCCCAGAACAAATTCGATCTCGACGAAGTCGTCGCGTTCCAAACGCAACTGGGGAATTTGTCGCGAGCTGTCGGAATGGCCGGAGCACATGCTCCTGCTATGGAATCGATGGGTGTCGAGGAACTCGTCCCCGTCTCAGCTGCCTAATTCCGCGGCTTGCGGGCAAGTTTGCCAGTCCCCAAACGAGAAGTCGCTTCGTGACTTACCAGTGATGTATCGGCCGAATTAGACAAGATATCTCAGCAGATTCTCTTGCCCCGCGAAACGGCGACCGCCGAGCCTTCCACGAAGAAGGCCGAATCCGGAATGCCGGATAAAAATTGACTCATTTCCTGGCCGTATAAGTTCGCCGAATCGCCCTGAAACTGGACGTGACTGGCATCCCATACGCGCCAGGCCGGATGCTCGACGGCGTACTCGACGGTGCTGCCGTCGCGTTGCGCCGAGTAGCCCCAGTAGTGCTCGGTGATGAACTGGGCGAGCGAACCTTCACCCGGGACGTAGCTGTCTTGTTTGGTGGCCATCTCTATCGAGAAGGATTGGCCGGCGAAGCGCCACTTGTATTCGGCTTCCGAAACCTCGCGATTGTTTCGTGTCTGGAGGCGATGAGACATCGCCGCATACGAATACTTTTCGTTGAAAGCCAGGCGCGCAATCAAGGCTACGGCCCGCTTGGGCACCAGTTCCCGGATAAAGACGGCGCCCCGCTTGCCTGAGTAGGATACGTAAAAGCGCAGGTTCACTTCTTCGAAAGATTGGTGAAACGGTACTCTGACGCCGCGGAGCCTCGTAGCCTGAAACTCAAATGCGATCAGGCTGACATAGGTCTTGCCTTCAAATATGTCTAACTGGGTAGCGGCGGGCACGAGAGGCTTGAGTAAACCGGGCTCCACCGAGTAATTGAGCATCACGATGTTCCTCCACTCAGCGGTTAGAAACGTGTCGGAGCGGTCCATTTTGCCTTCTCCATCACTTTACAGTGCTCCATCTGGTAGGCGATCGTAAAAAAGCTTGTTGCGCCGTGACGGCATGAAAGAGCATCTCTTACATTGATCTAGACCACTATTGCGAACCGTGATGAGTAATCAAGGGCCGCATGCTTTCAGTTTTTTTGGAAGTCATCGAGAGGGTGGATTTCGAACGCAGGCAATAGCAGCATTATGTTCCAAACGTTCGCTTGCTTCTTCGCCGTGGCCGCCCTCGCACCTGCGCAGACCGTCACCTTTTCCGGCGAGCTAAACAGGGCGCCCGCTTCGAGCATTCGCTCGGACGTGGACTAATCTTCCTGCTCATCCCAACAAATAACGGCTGGGCTGCGGAAATCCAACTCCGCGGCGGGAACGGCGATAATCTGGCGTCCTGTGTTTGTTGCCCGTTGCACGGCCCGCGCGTATTCGACATACAGAGTTCAGACTACTTCGGTGAGAATCGCTATCATCCTGTCAAAAACGACATCCGTGCCATCGACTTTAGTTTGACCGGGCGGGACTACGCGAAGGCCTGCCGCGAGATGGGCGTGATCGATGGCGACGTGCGCCGCGGATCGACGACGATCGGCACGCCAGGATTCCGGTTCCCTCCGACTGGGCGCTGCACTCTTCACCTGAGCGTGCGGGGTAAGACCTCCATCGAACATCTGAGCTTCTCCGCCACTGTTCGGATGCCTAAATAACTAGCTGCCGTTTTTGGGTGCAAATCGCCGTTTGGCGGTGTCTAATAGAGTCGGAGGTTCGACATGCGGATCAACATGCGGCTCGTCTTCTCTTTGATAGCCATTCTTCTTCCCTCGATTTGCCTGGCCCAAGGCGGCAGGGATTTCTTAAACCAAGGCGTGCAGGAGTTCAAATCCGCGCGCTATGCCGAGGCGACGGATAACTTCCGCAAAGCCGTGTATGCCGATCCCTCCAACGTCCAGGCGCATCTTTACCTCGCTACAGCGCTCGACATGCAGTACATTCCCGGGGCGCAGGATGCCGCAAATCTACAGTTCGCCGAGGACGCAACTGCCGAGTTCCAGAAGGTGCTTGAACTCCAGCCGGATAACAAGCTCGCCCTTGCCTCGCTTGCCTCACTTTCTTACAACGAAAAGAAATTCGACGAGTCCGTGGAGTGGAATAAGAAGGTAGTCGCAGTCGATCCAAACAACAAAGAAGCTTATTACACACTCGGTGTCCTTGCCTGGAGCAGATGGCTTCCGCTGGACCGCCAGGCGCGCCTCGATTCGCATCAGCACCCGGACGACCCAGGCCCGATCGGCGACGTGCAGACTCGCGCGAACCTTCGGGCGACTTGGCTGCCGATCCTCGATGAAGGCGTGAAGAACACCGAGCATGCCCTGCAGATTGACCCCAAGTATTCGGATGCGATGGCTTATCTAAACCTACTGATCCGGTACCGGGCCGATCTTGACGACACTACGGAGCAATACAACGCGGACATCGCGCAGGCGAACCAGTGGATGCAGAAATCGCTGGAGACGAAGCGGGAGGCGGCCGGCGAGGCTCCGCACGGTGTAACGGGTACCGCGCCGTCGCCGATTCAGGGCGGGAATACGGGTACCATCGGCAGCGTCCCTGGGAACGCGCCGCCAACCGAACCCCATAGGATCGGCGCGAATGTAATGGCAGCAGCCTTGGTCAGTAAAGTCGATCCCGTTTATCCGGAATTAGCGCGGCAGGCCAGCGTCTCCGGCAAGGTTCGCTTCAGTGTGACGATCGGCCCCGACGGCCATGTAGAGAACATCGCGCTGATCAGCGGTCATCCACTTCTTGTGCAATCGGCTCGCGAAGCCCTCCAACAGTATGTCTACAAGCCAACTCTGTTAAACGGCCAGCCCGCGGTCGTTCAAACCACTGTAGATGTCCCCTTCATACTGAGCCCAAACTAAGTCGTGTAAGAAGCGGCCTGGATTGCGTATAGCTCGGCATACTGACCACCCTTCGCCATTAGTTCCTCGTGGCCGCCGACTTCTACCACGCGGGCGCCGTCGATAACTACGATCAAATCCGCCATTCGGACCGTTGAGAAACGGTGAGACACCAGGATCGTGATGCGGCCGTTGGCGCTCTTCTCCCCTTGTGCGGCTGCGGCGTAGCGATCGAACAGCGCATGTTCCGTTTCCGCATCTAGCGCGGCGGTGGGTTCGTCCAGAATCAGGAGCAGTGCGTCATCCCGCATGAATCCGCGGGCGAGGGCGAGCTTTTGCCACTGTCCGAACGACACGTCCGCGCCATCGGGCCACGTCGAACCTAGCTGCGTATCCAAACCCGAATGGAGCTTCGCAATGACATCGGCGGCGCCCGCACGGTCGACTGCGGTGACAACGGCAGGTTCATCGTCGATCCGCGCGAGTTCGCCCAGGCCAATCGTCTGCTTCGCTCGGAACTCGAAGCGGAAGAAATCCTGGAACGCGCCGGCGAGACGCGCTCGCCATTCGGGAGCGGGGAGGCGCGCCAGAGGCGTATCGTCCACCAGGATGGAACCGGTTGTGGGTTCGTACAACTTCGCGAGCAACTTGACCAGCGTCGTCTTGCCCGCGCCGTTCTCGCCGACGATGGCGATGACTTTTCCCGCAGGCAAGGTTAGTGAGACATCCTGCAGCACGACGCGCGATGTGCCGGGATAGGTGAACGAAACCTGCTTCAGCTCGATGCCGCGACGCATGATGCTCGGTACGGTTAAGTCGCCGGATGCGGCGATAGACGCTGCGTAGTCCTCAAGCCATGCAAGCCGCCGTGAGCCGTCCGCCCAGAAGCCGCGCAGGAATCCGATCTCCCCGACCGTGGCGCCAATGTAGGCGGAAAGTCGCGCACCCGCGGCAAGCACTAGAAGCACCTGCGCTGCCGGCGCGTGGATCCCCGACGCTACAAACACAACCGCACCAACATACGCGAGACCGAAAATCGCCCAGGCCAAGGCGTGCCATGCTGCCGATCCCAAGCGCGCCGAGGACACGGGCGCATACCAAGCCTGCCACGCGATCCGCCTGTCCTGGATGAGGCGATCTCCGATGCCGGTGACTCGGACCTCCTTGCCCGGCGACGCCGTTGTGGCTAGCGTGAACAGATGGCGCGACAGCCGGTTCGCCTGCGCACCGCGCTCCTGCGCAACTCGCTCGACAGCGGGACGCCACGATGACGTCACCATGGTCGGCAAGGCGAAGACGATTAGTAGCAGCAGTGCCGGATGGATGGATGCAAGCAGCACCATGGTGACGCCGAGCCGCAGAATCCAACCGAGCGTTGAAAACAACGACTGGTACATGTGGTCGAGTACGAACACCTGATTGCGTAGCATCGAGAGGCGGTCGAGATACTCCGGGCGTTCGTGGTGCGCGACAGTCGCGATGGACGCTAGCAGCTGCGCAACATGCGACTCCAGCGCGATGGTCACCCGGTCGCGGAAGCGCCGCTGGAATCGCGTGCTGATGGTGCGGAGAAACCAGGTTGCGGCGGTCGACACGCCGAGTCCGATCGCCGCGCCTTCCACGAGCAAAGGCCTGTGCTGCACGACGCCTTGGCCGAGCAGCATCAGCCACAACGCAAGCAGCGCGTCCGGCAGAGCCGCCAGTTGGGAAAGCGCGAACGAACTCAGCATCAGACGCGGTTCGTGCCGGTAACCGAGCTTGCACAAACGCCACATCGAGGAGAGCGTCGGCGGCAATGGTTCGATAACGGCTGTCCCGGGGCGTTTGTCGGAACTAGAGGACATCGAAGGCCGCTCCCTCCTCGTCCGGCGTGTTGAAACGCTGCGCCTGGAGATCGAACATGGTCCGGTAGCGGCCGTCGAAAGCCATCAGTTCATCGTGGGTGCCGAGCTCGACGACGCGGCCGTGTTCAAGCACGCAGATGCGATCCGCTTTCCGAACCGTGGAGAAGCGGTGCGAGATCAGGATCGTGGTGCACTGGCGCGTGGCGGCGAGCAAGCGATCGAAGATCTCAGCCTCGCCGCGAACATCGAGCTGGGCGGTCGGCTCGTCAAGCAACACAACGCCCGCGCCGAGCTTCACGGAGACAAGCGCGCGGGCCAGAGCTACACGCTGCCATTGCCCGCCTGAAAGGTCCGTCCCGTCGCTATAGCCACGCGCTAGCACAGTGTCGAGGTTCGCCAGGTTCGCGGCTCCGGCCTCTTCGAGCGCGGCGGTAATCAGTTTGTCGGGAGCGCCCGCGGGAGCTACGTTGTCTCGCATCGGAAGCTCGAAACGGATGAAGTCCTGAAACACGGCGGTGAGGCGCGATCGCCATTCCACGATGTCGAAATCGCGAAGGTCGACGCCGTCGATCTCGATCGTGCCGGACTGCGGATCGTAAAGCCGGCACAGCAGTTTGGCAAGCGTTGTTTTCCCGGCGCCGTTCTGCCCAACGATCGCGAGAGATGAACCGGCGGGGATGGTGAGGTCGAAACTCTCCAGCACCGGCGCGTTGGGTTGGTTGACGGTGCTGGAAGGGTATGCAAACGTGATGTCGCGGAAACGGATCTCGCCCGCGGGTTTTCCTTCGGCACTGCGATTACCGGGCGTGAGCGCTCCCACACGACGCATCGCATCTCCGACCCGAAGGACGGCGGCGACGGCGGCGGAGGGTCCATCGAGCGCCCAACTGAATCCACCGAATGCGATCATCGACACGCCAATCGCACTTTGCACGAACGTCACGGCGAGACCGAGACTGAGACGTCCGCTAGCGGCATCGTGAGCGAGCAACCAGAAGACCAGCAGATTTGCAGCGGTGACGAGGAGAACGCTCCAGATGACGGGGCGCTCGCGCAGACGCGTGGCCGCATACTGCAGCTCATGCAAGCGGGTGCGCCTCGCTCTGAAACGGTCGATGGTCCAGCCGGCGAGGCCGAAGAGACGCAGCTCCTTGCTGGCGGGCGGATCAACGGCGATTCGATAGGCATAATCGGCATCGCGTTGGGCGCTGCGAACTTCGTCCGTCATGCGATCGCGCCAGACGCCGCTCTCGCGAAGCAGCCAATGGGTGGCCAGCCACGCACCGGCGAGGACGATCGGCGCCCACCATCGGTACGCGGCGAGGACAAGAGCAGACGCGACGCCGCCAATCAGCTCAACCATGCCACTCGCGATGAAGTCCATAGCGATCGAGAGCGGCGGACCGGTCATCCCGAGGTCGAAATCGCGAGCAACGGTGAGATCGGCAGTGAGCGCCGGGTCCTCGAGATGTCCGATGCCGGGAGGCCGGACGCACGCGGCGGTGAGTTGGTCATAGAGCCAGGCGGCCGTACGATCGCCGAGGTTCGCGCTAAGCACCTGATGCACGGGGCTGAGGATTTGGAGCAAGACGAAGATGGTCCCGACGAGTGCGAGCGAAGCGGTGAGGGATTGACCTTGACGTACTGCGCCAACCAGTACTCCCATGGCGACGGCGAAGGCTGCGGGGAGAATCCCACGGAGCAAAAGGGCTAACCACCAAGCGGCGGCGAGGCCCGGGTTTGCTCGGGTGAGAACGCGGAAGAACTGCCACTCTTTGCGTTCGGTAAGCCGCTGAGCCACGAATGCAATTTTGGCATAGCAGATGGATTCTTATGGAAGGGATTCAGCCGGTACTCCTTCCAACCATGGATTCGCAAAGCGCGGGTTACACATAGCCGTCTCATCGGTTAAGGACTCGAGGAAGGCGATCAGATCCGCACGGTTTCTTGGGGTCATTCGAAACCCGTGGATCAGGGGATCTTTATTGGGATTACGGCTTCCTACTCCTGCGAGAGGTCCGTCCGTGAGCGTGCGTCCTCCGGACGCGTAGTGGTCAAGAACATCGCTAAGGGTGGCGATACTCCCGTCATGCATATACGGCGCGGTCAAGGCGATGTTGCGCAGCGAAGGAGCGCGGAACTTGCCGATATCAATCGTGCGCCTCGTACTCTCGAAAAGTCCTAAGTTAGACGGGGGGTAAGAGAAGCGGCCAAGAATGTTGTACAAGCCCGTGTTGTGAAATGCGACCGGCTCCCGTGATTGAACGGCGTCACTGAAGTTGAAGCCTCCGTGACAGCGGAAGCAGGAGGGGCCGCCATCCAGAAAAAACAAGATCTCTCCACGTTTTGCAGATTCCGAAATCGCGTTCGGGTCGCCGAAACGAAATCGGTCGTAAGGCGAATCCGCGGATACAATCGTTCGCTCGAAGGTGGCGAGCGCTTTCGCGATATAGGTGAACGTATATGGGTTTCGATCTTGCGGAAACGCGCGCCGGAATATGGGTCGATAAGTGGGATCCGTCCGGATAAGCTTGAGTACTCGTGGATCCTCCCGCTTCAATCCCAGTTCAATCGGATTGGTTGAGAACATAGGCTTGAAAGCCTGTTTTTCGAGCGAATGGGTCGATGGATCACTCCAATTAAGGCTTCGGTTATACGCCACATTAAACAGCGTCATCGCTCCGCGCGGATGCAATTGCCCCGTTGCGCCCAGAGCTCGTGCGCGTCCATCTGTAAACGCCAACTCCTGCCGGTGGCACGTTGCGCAGGAGGTCGAACCATTGACGGATAGCCGTTTGTCATAAAACAAAAGCCGTCCGAGGTAAGCCTTAGTTGGCGTGATCGGGTTGGCTACAGGAACAACGGGAGTGGGGAATCCCTTGGGTACCGCAATCTTTGGTTGCTGGGCTAGACCAAGCGAAGGAAATAAGGCACCAACCACCACAACACATTGGAGCGCCTGCCTCAATCACTGGCTCCGCAGTTGATGCGAGATACATTGGACAGCGTACCACCAACGGTCATCACCAGATCGCTTTCGCCCTTGTTTCTAAGTACCGCGGGGACACGAATTATAACCTGATCTAATCCCGGCTCACTGAGCGGCCCGAAGGATACAACCGGCGCGGACACGCCTGCGATCGTTACGCGAATGCTAGTCTTATCCGTAGCATTGCGAAAGCCTGCCCCGCGCAGTCTGACTCTTGTCATCCCGTTTCGAGAGATCGCAACCGGAGAGCTCTGGCAATGGACGCCGATGCACTGCCATAAACGCGTGGCTTGCTCGCTTCCGTCTTTCCTGACCAGGAGAGCTTCGGCTTCAATGGAGCCGCGCCCGTCCATAGGACCCGTCGATAGACCAGGTGCAACGTCAGCGACGAGAATCGATCCTCTGGTAGTAGAGCCATCTGCTCGTACGAGCGTGACGTCAGCTTGTCCCAGGGAACTCTCCGGCGGCACAATGAAGTCGACATACGACCAACCCGCGCCGGTATGGATAACGTGTGCGAACCGCGCATATCCACGCGCATCGGTAACCTGGATAGCGATGTTTCCGAGGAACCTGCTTGGGGGGTGCCCTCCGCTGTCCTCATCTTTATTGCTCAATACAGGGCCGTATGCAGTAGCGAGCCCGCCGCGTGCGACCAGTACCCCTCCGGTCATGGAGTTCGTCACGATTAACCCGTGTGGGTTTACGTTCCAAAGATGCGAAAGGAGTAACATGCCGATTCCGCTCGAAAGGTCGCGATTCTCTTCAGCATCGGTGCAGGTCCACCCGTTATCGAGTTTCGTTGGATAGTAGTTGCGGAAATCGCTGACCAACTCACCGGGAGCGATTCGCGAGACCGTCCAGGAGATTTGATGCGCGTCCAAATAGCGGAATGTATCTTCAACGAGTGCGCTGGCATCTGTCGGATCCTCTGGAAGAGCAAGGCAATCGGGAGAGTGTGTGTTGAGTCGCGGCCCTAAAATCTGGACGCTCAACGGGTGCAGCATTCCCGCTGCCTGAATGTCTATTTCGCCGGGATAGTCTTCGGTGATCTCATAAATCACGTTGGGATCCGCCGTACTATCCGGCAGCGGCAGGATGATTGGCTGCTCGGCCTTGGCAGCCCTTATTGTTGCGACGATCTTCAGAACTTCCGGCGATGTCATGCGCTGATCTATAGCGAACATCACGTTCGGATTGTCGTGGAATTCCGCTGCACAAGATCGCCAGAAATCCAGCACCCCGCTGAGGGGCGTCGACGGGTTGGTTACATCGGCAGTAATAACAGTTAGCAGTTCGTAACGATTTGCCGTCTCGATTGTCCGCCTGGCAAATTGGCGGTAGGTTTGGCTAGCTAGATACTGATCGATTGAAACCGGAATACGAACCGAATTCATATTGAATCGTTGACGAACGGTGACCAGTCCCGTCGCGGAGTAGGGACCAAATTCCCGATCGGAACTGTTTGCGCCGTCGAGCCGGAGAGTAGGCAATTGGGTTCCGCGGATGAGAAAAGGATGTCCCGACGCGTTGTCAATTTCAGCCAGGCGGACGTGATACGGGCCAGCGGTTGCTTCAGTGAGGGTCACTGTCGATGCCTGACAGATGCATGCTAAACAACCGACAAGAAAGAACGTGTGTACTGCCAAATCGACCCTCGTAATCCTGCTAGGTTCCGGTGCTGTAAGCAAGACTACACCTAAGTTGCGATTTTGCGTGTGAAGAAATGCAATCGTCTTAGGCGGGCTGCGTTCAATCGACGCGCAGCGCTTCGGTCGGGTTGACTCCGGAGGCGCGGCGCGCGGGGATAACCGCGGATCCTATGGCCGCGGACGCAAGAATCAGGATCGCGGTCGCGATCACAAGGGGGTCGGAGGGTTTCACGTCATAGAGTTGCGACGTAACCAGGCGACCCAATGCCCACACCATCAACAACCCGGCGGCGATTCCGGACACAACCATCATCAGAGCGTCCCGTAGCACCAGCCAGATTGTCGACCAACGCCCCGCGCCGAGCGCCAATCGGATGCCGATCTCGCGTGTACGCTGCGTTACGACAAACGACATGACTCCGTAGAGTCCGACTAATGAGAGTAAGAGCGCAAGCGTGCTGAAGCTGCTGGACAGCCCTGCGAGTATGTGTTCCGTATTCAGCGAACGATCGACTTGCTCGTCTACCGTGCGGAAGTCCTTTAGGGGCAAAGTAGGATCGGCGTTTCGGACGATGGCGCGAAGGGTTTGGAACGAAGATTCCGGAGTGCCATGAACTCTTACGTAGAACGTGCCGTAGGAATGTTCACCTTCATAGAACGGGAAGTACGCTTGTTCGGATTCTTCGCGGATTCCGCGATAACTGAAGTCGGACATCACCCCTACGATTTCCATGTTCGGTTTGACGTCCGGCCCGGAACCTTCACTGAGCCGTACTCCTATAGGATTGCGCCCGGCCAGGTAGCGCTTGACGAAAGTCTCGTTGACGATAACCGAGTGCCAGCCCGGATCATTTGGCCGGCTTATATCGCGGTCATTGAAGTTGCGTCCGGCAAGGAGTTTGATTCCCATCGTTTCGAAGAAACCTGGGGAGACGGAGTTCATGTTGACATCGTGGTCGGTGGCAGTCCGCGTGTTACTGAAGATCGTCATCGGATTACTCCAACTCCCTCCGGTCAGCAGCGCAAACCGCGCGACGGCCGATTGCTTAGTAACAGGCGATTGACTAATAGCGTCGTCAAGTCGCCGCATCAAGCGTTCGCCTGCTTCCGGAGCATAGCCGTTGCTCATCGTTTCGATACTGAACGAGACTAGGCTCGAAGTCACAAAGCCGGGCCCCTTCGCCATAAGTGCGTCAAGCGTGCGGACGAATAGCGCCGCAGCTACGACCAGAGTCAAAGTCAAAGCAATTTGCGCGGTGACAATGAGCTTGCGGAGTTGGATCCCGCGCAGCACACTGCCGCCCCTCTCGCGCAGGGAGGACAACACCGAGCCCTGCCCGGACTGCCAGGCGGGAGCGACGCCACTCAACATGCCGGTAGTAAGTGTGGCGAGAAACGCAAAGAGCAAGAGCCGCGCGCTAATGCCTGCGTGCAGGGCTGTAGCCGCCGTCCCTTGTGGAAGAGACGCGATGAGAGCCCGAACGGCTAAGGGAGCTAACGCAGTTCCTAGCAGTCCGCCGGCGAGAGCTATAAGTAGGCTATCGGTAAGTAATTGACGGCCTAGCCGTCCACGCGAAGCCCCTAGCGCCAGCCTGGTTCCCATCTCACGGGCGCGGGCCGATCCACGGGCCAGGAACAGACCGGAGACGTTCAGGCAAGCCAGTCCTAATAGGACCGCAGTGACGGCGAGTAACATCCAAAGCGGTTCCACAAGCCGCCGTCTAAGTACGGAATGCCCCTGTGGCGCGGGTGTCAATGCGAGAGATGAAGCGAGAAACGCGCGTCGCCGTTCGGGTGTGACCGTCGGAAATCCAACCTGGTTCAGGTCATCGTGGAGCATGGCCTTGAACCACGGTTGCAGACCTACTTGAGCCTGCCGCAGCGTCATGCCGGGACGTAAGCGGCCGAGCACCTGCATCCACACCTTGCGCCGATCCAGAAGACCATCGAAGCCCGGGACGGCTTTCCCCGCCATTGACGCCGGAATCCAAACCGCTGGAACTTCCCCAACGTCAACTCCCCGGAACGACGCGGCCGCGACGCCGATGATGGTGAAGGGGTAGCGGTTCAGCATGATCTTACGTCCGACGATATCCGCCGCGCCCCCAAGCTGCGTTCGCCAGTAGTCATAGGAAACGACCGCTACGGGATTTGAGTTGGGCGTGCGATCGGAGTCACTGGTAATGACTTGTCCTAATGCAGGGCCAACACCTAGCACAGGGAAGTAGTTACCTGAGATCACTTCCGCTTGCGCGGGATGATAGTCGCCTCCCGTGGAAAGATTGACCGGAATCATGGCGCGACAGAAGACCCCGTCGAAGAACTGCTTCTGTTGATCCAAATCGCGGCAGATCGGGTAGGACATCAAATTGTAGGTGCCAAAGCCGTCTGAAACGTGATCGCCTACCCAATCGATAAGAACCAGCTGTTGTGGATCGCGCACGGGTAGCGCGTGGAGCAGGATTTGATCCACGAGGGAGTAGATGGCGGTGACAGCTCCGATGCCGAGCATGAGGGAGAAAATCGCGGTGATGGTGAAGGTGGGAGTTTTGAGAAAGGAGCGCGCGGAGAATCGTAGGTCATAAGCCAAGTCGCGGAGCCAGCGGCCGAGCCAGACGTCGCGCACTTCCTCCTGGATATTTGCGAGGCCCCCGAATTCTAGGGTGGCCTGCCGGCGCGCTTCGTCTGGAGGGATACCGGAGTTCTGAAGATCGGCGATGCGGCGTTGGAGGTGATCAGACAGTTCGCTGTCGAGGCTGTGTTCCAACTTCTTGCGGCGGAGCCAGTTCGTTAGTTGTCTCATGACCGGCTGCCCTCATCGTTTTGACGCAGATCGCCGGTGGCGAATATCAGCTGAACCGCATCCGCCAGGCGCGCCCAACTGTCTTTCTCGGCCGCCAGTTGTTTCCTTCCGGAGGCGGTCAAAGAGTAGAACTTGGCATCTCTGCCGGTGTCCGATTGCTTCCACTCGGCTTTGAGCCACTTCTTCAATTCCAGCCGGTGCAGTGCCGGATAGAGGGAACCCTGATTCACCTGGACAACGGATCGCGAGATCTGATGCAGCCGCTGCGCGATGGCATAGCCGTGCGCCGGTTCGAGCGAAAGGATCTGCAGGATCAACATGTCGAGCGTGCCTTGGGGGATGGGGAACCGTTGGGAAGACATTGCCTCAACCTTCTACCGGTCATTTTGGCATGAGGATGGGTCGAAGGTCAAGGTGTGTGTGAGTGCGGGAGATATCGGGTACGATAAGGACGAGAAGACGCAACAATGAATCTCACACTTCCGCTGACACCCGCTGAAGAAGCCAAGCTTCTGGAGAAAGCGCGTGTGTTAGGGACAACGCCGGAGCATGTCGTGCGACAGGCAATTGAGCCGATACTAGCCTCGAGTTCCGAACAGCCTCCTTCTAAAACTCCGAAAAAGTCTCTTCTTGGGATATGGGCGCAGTATGGTTCCGGTCCTTCAGAAGAAGATATTGAACAAAACCGGGCTGACATGTTCTCGACCTTCGTGCGTGACGATATTGCATGATCGCCGCAGTTGCGGATACCCACACGGCACACACGGCAGATTCTTTGCGGCTCTACTGCGGAGCCTTGGAAGTTCTTCTAATGTGATCATGGTTTCGGACCCCCCACAGTTTAGGTGGTTGACCTAGTATTCTTAACGCTTCATTACCCATGAGCTGTCCCATATCAACAAATTGCTTTCTTAGTATGTCTCCTGCCGCCTTGTCATAGCCCATCACGTTCATTGCGGTCGGATGCGCCAATTTGGAAAGAACCTTGTTCACGGTACTAAACAGCTCTTTATTCCCAATTACTTCGGCAGCTTTTGACGTACGCATAAATGATTTTTCTATTTCTATACCATCCTCTTCGGCTTGCTCAATGAGCTCTCTACGCGTGGCCATGAAACTTGCGCTCTTGGATAGAAGCCCATCGCGAATGTTTAGCATGTCGGCCGCATCGCGCGTGGAGTCGAGCAGGAACCTTTTCGCATTTTCTTCGGAGATGTTACAGTAAACGGTCCAGATATCCAGCTCAAGGAGATTGCGGGCGCGCCACGCGACCGTGCTTAGTGATTGTTCCTCATTTGCACGTTGAAGCTCGGCTAGATTTTCCTGAACTGCTTCCTTCAGTTTCTGTCGAACGTCTATCTGGATTTGCTCCGTGTTTTTTAGGTATTCCTTCAGCATGAAGTCAAATTTAACACCGGCGGATGCCCTCTGCAACGTTTCATGTGTAAGCGGCTTGCAACGCTCTACAGCAGTGTCGAAATGAATATTAAGAAAGCTGGTGTGTGGCGAAGGCTGATGGCCGCGACAAGATTAAGTTGGTATGTCGATGTACAGCTACAACATGTATAAGGATAGTGGAAAAGCGCGGAGTTGCTTGAGCGTGAGTGGGTAAATGCCGGCCGTTTCAGGGCTCGAACATATCTCCAGAAGTCCTGTTAAGAGAAAAGCGTGAGGACCTAACCCTCCGCTCCCACACGACGACTATGTCAAAACGCTGGCGGAGCAGAATTTAACGCGGGAGGCTATTTCGAAAGTAGGGGAAGTGGGCGTAGAGAGGCCACTGAAAACGTCTTACAGAAATTCGCACGGGGAGGACGGCTTTTTACCTTTTCCCTGCTTGACTGGGGACGCGTGTGATTCCAGACTTTACGCAGGTAATGAGTACATCAGAAACGTCCCACCCTAACACTGGAAAGTCACACCTACCGTTTAGATCCTTTAAATACTGTTTAGACAGCGGCGCCTTCAATGCGAAGAGCAGCGCTAGGGCTTAGCATCTTTTACTTCCTCCTTCATGCACAACCCCCTTGCGAAACGCAAGGGGACAGGGTAGAAAGGTTTTTATGCTGAATGAGCCGATGGAGAAACTATATGACCGGATGTCGGAGCTTACAAAGAAAGACCAACCACTAACCGAAGCGGAATACGCAGAACTGGTTAAACATATGCCCCAGCTTATTTTTCAGGGCAACGGGATGCTTTTCCTTTCGGCAGCGCAGTATAGGGCGACCGTTGATCTAATATTGAGCATCAGGAAGTTCGACGAGGGCAGTACCGCTATGATGAGGACAGCGAATCGCCTAACTCTTACTGCTCTTATAGTTGCAATCGTCGCTGTTCTGATTACTGTCATACCTCTGATTTTCTCAGGGCTGACGCGTTAGGCAGCCCTTCTTTAATGAGAAAACAAGTCATCTTCGCCCGTGCCATTTACAAGTCTGGTTCGTGGGCGGTCAGGGACTCGAACCCCGGACCCCTTCCTTGTAAGGGAAGTGCTCTAACCAACTGAGCTAACCGCCCGCAAATCAGCATTCATTCTAGCGCGATCAAAACGGCACTTGACCCGCCCGCCCATTTCTGCAAAAGTAAGGTACGGGCGAAGAAAAGGCGAAATTGCCCGCCGGAGATTTGCATGGCTGCGTCCGCTGCCCTCATTCGTGAACATGTCCAGGCCGCTCTGCCGCGCCTGCGTTTACCGCTGGTTCTCGAGCCCGGTCCGCGCAAGGAATCGCTCGCAACCGGCATCCCAGCTATCGATGCGCTGACGCACGGTGGCGTCCCGCGCCAGTCCATGACGGAGATCGCCGGGGAATCATCCTCCGGCCGCACCACCATCCTGATGTCCCTGATCGCGCAATCCACGCGCAACGGTGAGTATTGCGCCTTGATCGATACGCATGACGCCTTCGATCCCCAAACGGCCTTCGATGCGGGCGCTGACCTGACGCATCTGCTGTGGATCCGCTGCGGCGGGAACGCCGAAAACGCGCTGAAGGCGGCCGATCGCATCGTGCAGGCCGGCGGCTTTGGATTGGTTGCGTTCGATCTCGCCGATACGGATCTGTTTACCGCGCGCCGTATTGCGCTCGCTTCGTGGTTCCGGCTGCGGCATGGAGTCGAGAAAACACCGACCGCGCTGGTGGTGCTGGCGAGGCATTTCAATGCGCGCTCCTGCTCGCATCTGCAGCTGGAAATGCGGCGCACGGGTTCGCGGTGGTCGGGACATCTGCTCCAATCCCTCGCGTTTGAAGCCGAAGCGCGTAAGCACCAGATCGCGCGCCGTGCCGGGTTCACGGCCATGCGTTTCGATCCCCTGAGTTGACGGTCGGCCATGCATCTGTTTGCGTGTCTCCATGCTCCCGGCAACCTGCCGCTGGCCGTCGAATGCGCCCGCGAGTTTTCGCCGCACACCGAGGAAATTCCTCCCGACGCAGTCATCTTCGACATCACCGGTCTCGGTAAACTCTTCGGATCGCCGGAGCAGATTGCGGCGGAGATTGAACGGCGCAGCGGGGTTCCGGCACGGATTGCGATTGCGTCGAATCCCGATACGGCGTATTTCGCGGCGCGCGGATTTGAGGGGATCACGGTCATCCCTCGCGGCGAAGAAGCCCGCAGGCTGGCGCCGTTGCCGGTCAATCTGCTGCAAGCGCCGCCCGCGATTGCCGAAACTTTGGATCAGTGGGGCATCCGCAAATTCGGGGAGTTTGCGGCGCTGCCTCCGCTCGGAGTTGCGGCGCGTTTAGGGAACGAAGGCGTACGTCTTTGGCAACTCGCGCGCGGCGAATGGGACCGGCTGCTGCATGCCGCGCGCGATCCGCTGCGCTTTGCCGAGGAGATTGAGCCGGAGTATCCGCTCGACCTGCTGGAGCCGCTGGCTTTCCTGCTTTCGCGCATGCTGCACGACATTTGTGCGCGATTGAAGCAGGCGTCGCTTGCGGTGGCCGAGGTCCGGCTGCGGTTGACCCTGGAATCAACAGCGGTTCATGCGCGCACGCTGCGGTTCCCCGTGCCGATGACGGACGCCATGGCTTTGTTGAAGCTGCTGCAACTCGATCTGGAGGGGCAACCGCCTGCCTCGCCCGTCGTGAAGATTGCGCTCGAAGCGGAGCCTGCGCGTCCGCGCATCGAGCAGAGCGGGTTGTTTCAGCCGGTAGCTCCGGAACCGGAGAAAATCGAGCTGACCATCGCGCGCATTGCGGCGTTTGTTGGCGCTGGAAACATCGGCACGCCGCAGTTGGAGGATACGCATCGTCCGGACGCGTTTCAGATGGTCCCATTTGGGAGCGCAGTAAGTCGAACGGCAGCACGTCCGGCTCCCGAGCAGCCTCGTACCGCGTTACGACGTTTCCGTCCGCCGCAACTAGCTCAAGTACAGGTTTCCGGAGGCCGTCCGGCGCGTTTACGATCGGCTGCGGTGCAGGGTGTGGTGGAAGATTGTTCGGGTCCGTGGCGCACTTCAGGGGATTGGTGGACCAGCGATCCGTGGGAACGCGATGAATGGGATGTCGCGCTTTCCACCGGTGCTTTGCTGCGCATTCACCGCGATTTAAAAAGCGGACGATGGTTTTTAGATGGAAGCTATGACTAAGCCGGAATGAGCACTTCTTCACGGCAGCCACTGATTTAGGTGCCCCAATTGCAACTCTGGTTGACAGGAGAAGTTGCGAATGAAACGTATAATTCAAACCGCTGGAGCGATTCTGCTGAGTTGCTCGGCGACCCTGTTGGCGCAAAGCCCGAATACCTCGGCCGCCGACACCAAATTTGCTATGAATGCCGCCCAAGGGGGCATGGCCGAAGTGAAGTTGGGCCAGCTCGCGGCAAGCAAAGGTTCTAGTGATTTCGTCAAGCAGTTTGGCCAAAAGATGGTCGATGACCACTCGAAAGCCAACGATCAGTTAAAGAGCGTAGCGTCAAAGGACAATATGACGCTTCCGACTGACCTGAGCGCGAAAGATCAGGCGGAATATGACAAGCTCTCAAAAATGTCCGGCGCCGGTTTCGATAAGGAATACGAGCGTTACATGACGGCCGATCACAAGATGGACGTTGCCGCGTTCAAGAAGGAATCGATGACCGGTCAGAATCCGGATCTCAAGAGCTTCGCTGGCGATACGCTGCCCACGGTTCAGCAGCACCTGCAAATGTTGCAAAGCAAGAAGATGATGTAAGCCGGCCTTTAGCCCGGTTCCTCCACTTAGAGCCGTGTTGCCAAGCGCAGCACGGCTCTTTTTTCGTTATTCCTCGCGCAGAGACTCCATGGGATCCACAGTCGCTGCGCGTTGTGCCGGCAGCAGGCTGGCCGCCAGCGCCACTTCACCGCCTTGACTGAGGTTGTGCCGCGTCGGACACCACGCCGCGATCCCAGAGAACCCCTGCTGTTGCTGTTGCAGGCGGGTTTCGCCCGTGAGGTCCGCATGGTTGGAGTAGAAATCTCCCCTGCAGCAGTGCGGCGAGTTGATGTGTACGTAAGCGAGTTGCTCCGGCTTGTCCGACCCGGAGTGCCCGCAAACGCACGGCATTCAGCAGTTGAAAAACCGCCGTGTTCGCCCCAATGCCGAGCGCGAGCGATAGGATCACGACGATCGAAAAGCCAGGACTTTCCAGCAGCAAACGTGCGCCATGGCGCAGGTCGGCCCAGGCACGCGACCCTCGGTCAAATGTTCTTCACATGAAGACATACGTTGACGCGGGGATGTGGATAGTAGAGAGTTGCCTAGCGCAGCACGGCTCTTTTTTCGATCTTCTCGGCGTTCAGATAAGGCTGTAGCGCGCGCGGGATCAGCACCGAGCCATCTTCCTGCTGGTAGTTCTCGACGATCGCGACCCAGGTGCGGCCGATCGCCAGACCGCTTCCATTTAGCGTGTTCGCGAACTCCGATTTGCCCTTACCGCTCTTGGCGCGGATCGACGCCCGGCGTGCTTGAAAAGCCTCGAAGTTCGAGCACGAGGAGATCTCTGTGTACTTATTCTGCCCGGGTAGCCAGACTTCGATGTCGTAGGTCTTGGCGGAGGAGAAACTCATGTCGCCGGTACAGAGCAGCATGGTGCGGAAGGGCAATTCCAGGCGGCGCAGGATATCTTCGGCGTCGGCGGTGAGCTTCTCGTGCTCGTCATAGCTCTGATCCGCGCGCGTGAATTTCACGAGCTCGACCTTCTGGAACTGATGCTGGCGAATGATGCCGCGCACATCGCGCCCATGCGAACCCGCTTCGCTGCGGAAGCAAGGCGTGTAGGCGCAGAGGCTGATCGGCAGCGTGGCTGCGTCCAGCGTCTCGTCGCGGAAGATATTCGTCACCGGAACTTCAGCCGTGGGCGCCAGCCAGAAATCCGTGCCCTCGCACTTGAACAGATCGTCGCCGAATTTCGGCAAATTGCCGGTTCCAAAAAGGCTTGCCGAGTTCACCAGGAACGGCGGCAACACCTCGGTATAGCCGTGCTCGCGCGTATGCACGTCGAGCATGAAGTTCACCAGAGCTCGTTCCAGTTTCGCGCCGAGTCCCCAGTACAACGCGAACCGCGCGCCCGTGATTTTGGCGGCGCGTTCCAGATCGAGGATGCCGAGTTCCGGCCCCAGATCCCAGTGCGCTTTGGGCTCAAACGCGAATTCGCGCGGAGTACCGACGCGGCGGATTTCAGCGTTGTCGTCGGCACTGCGGCCTTCGGGAACGGACGAATCCGGGACATTCGGAATACCGGCGAGCATGTCGCGAAACTGCTCGTCCAGCACGCGCACCTGGTCGTCCAGCACGGCGATACGATCCGATAACTCGCGCACGGCTGTCTGCGCTTCGGACGTGTCCGCGCCCGCGCGCTTGCGCTGGCCAATCTCGGCCGACGCCGTGTTCTTGCGGGCTTTCAGGTCTTCCGTCTCGGTGATCGCCGCGCGACGGCGAGCGTCCAGTTCGCGAAATTCAGCCACGGGTACCGTGAACCCGCGCGCAGCCAGACGCTGGCTGATGCGCTCAAGGTCCGAGCGGAACGCAGCAAGATCATGCATTTAACTGCTTAGGTTAGCAATTGCGGAGCCGGGCTATTCGTCTTCATCCTCAACGACCACCGGTTCCAGATCTTCAGCTTCGAAGACTTGCCGGCAATCCAAACACTCGACATAATCGACACCGTCGCGGCGGGCCAGGACCATCGTTTTTTTATGCTCGCAAAAGCCTTGCATACCAACAGATACGTTTCATTCTAGCTACATCGAATGCCTTGTCAAGTGGGCCGCGTACCCGCTACGTCTTACCACAGGTACTCTTTCGCGACAGGCCGTTTGTCATGCCCATCCAGCACATGCACCACGCGAATCTTTTTCAGAGTCAGCGGCGAAAGCTGTCCGATCGGAATGTAGATAATCGTGCGTCCCATTCGCGCGGCTATATTACGAAACACGGAACGCGGCGGTTTCGACGCGACGTAAACCACATATTTCTGAAGCGAATAATCGATAGCCGCCAGCAGCAGCCGCTCGGGCTTGTTCTCGGCGAAGTCGTAATCCGGATCGAACCAGACATCATGAATTCGGCGCGCGGGCAGGCTCATTAGAAACCCGCCGTACTCGCTGCGGCCGATCCCCGGCCCCACCAGATTGTCGAATGGAAACGTCGCATAAAATGCCATGTCCGATTCGTTCTGGTGCTCACCGAGCCACGTGGTCATGTACTGATATTTGCCTTCGCGATCTTCATCGAAGATCACGACCACGCTACCGACTTCACCATGCACCTTGCGGGCTTCACGCACATACACGCGCCCTTCGTGCCAGTTGCGAATGGTTTCGCGAAGATCAATCCCGTCGAGTAGCGACGTTGAAAAAGGCTCGGTGCGTGATCGCTCCTCGGACAAAATGCTCTTGCCCTTTTTCTTTAGAAACTGCCCGAAGCCTTCGATAATGAGGTCTTCCGGCGGATAGGAACAGATACTATCGCCGTTCAATTCCGATGCCCACTCGCCGGGGAACTTCTCCTTGGCGCGCTTCTTGAGACCCACGGGACGCGGACGGCGTTTCTCTCCGGGCAGGCGGCGGCGCAGACGAATCCGCTTGGTATCGATCCAGACCTCGTCCCCGGAAATATGCGCGGTCGGGAGATCGGTGGAATCCGACTGAAACCGGTAGCGAGCGCCCAGGTCCCACACCTCCCATCCGTAGTTGTCGTCCACGATCGACCGCGCAGCGAGGGTCATATCGAACAGCGGCGCCGTCAGCAGATGGGATGTGATCGCGAGATTACGCGTATAGCGAGAGATCAACCGGCGCTGCCAGTGCGAGACGCGTTCGCCGGTATTTTTCTCGTAGACCTTCTCGGCTTCGCGCAGCAGCGTGAACTGCACGCGGCGCCGATCGATCAGCGCGAGCTCCATGGCAGCCGAACGGAATCCCTCGTAGCGCTCTTGCAGATACGGATACTCTGTCGTGATTTCGCCCAGTGAAGCCGGATGCGGATTGATCACCTGCAAGCCCTGCCGCCGCCGCGAAATGGGCTGAGCCTGCGGACGCTCCATTGCGTCAAGAACGGGGTCGAGCAGATTTAGCGAAATGACGACCAGCGTTCGTGCCAGCGGATCGGCTCCTTGCAGCTTCCACGCGATTCCGTCCGCATGCCGTGCGATGGCTTCCGAACGTGGCTGCGGAAACACCCGGTACGTTTCCACATACCTCTCGAGGGGCAAGGACTGCAGCGCATAGGAGTCTGGAAATGCGCCGGGAATGTGCGGGCGCTCGCCGGCATCCGGATCCAGAAACACCACGGCCGCGCCGATCTCGACCGCGCTCCGGATGGCCTCTACAAACGGATCGGCGGGCTCGACCGGAATATAAATCGCGGCGTCTTCATCCTGCCCATCGGCATACATGATTACCGACATGGCGGGCAGACGTGATACGGCACGCAGATAGGCCTGTTCCAGGGTGACCGGAAGCTCGACCGCGACCACTCGCGGGCGCTCATCAAGGATGGCGCGCCGAACGGCGGCGGCAAATTCCATCTTCCCGGGGACGACCGGAAAGTAGTGAATCGCCGCGCGCCGCAGGCTGCCGAAATAAGTAGTGGACAAGCTTGTCTAAAGCCTCGTTTAATTCAAAATTCATTCTCCCCCATTGCAGTGAGACATGCGTCAGCGTGCAAGGGCTGCCAGGCGGCGGTGTTGGGTAAATCGGTAGCAGTCTACAAGCGCGACGGACGGAACCGCTTCGGCACGAAAACGCCGCATTCCACGAGCGTTACCTTGCCCGGGACCGCTGTCTCCAGGGCCTCGGCGACCTTGGCGACATGAGGTTCGATCGTGAGCCTGTGATTGGTGCTTAATAGGAGAACGGCGAAGGGACGCGCTTCAAGGACCTGCTCAAACTGCATCCGCTTGTCGGCGGTGATAAAAGCTTCGAATCCAGCAGCCTCGATCAACGCGAGAAGTTCGCCGTTCTTGATCCCCTTCCACCCTTCGCGTTTTACTGTAGAAACGAGGTGGCCCGGTAGATCATCGACCAGCGATTCCGGTAAACTTTCGTCCAGGATCGCCTTCAAGGCTGAAGCTGAAGTTTGTGGTTATCGAAATACGACAACACGTCTCGGATTGCGTCCAAACCAGGGGCTGTCGGGAAGTCATGATAAGTAGCTTCTATGGCCGCGCTCTCTGACAATCCCCCGAGCTCCATATAGGCATCCACCGATCCGATAACCGTCTCGACCGGCAAACGCGTTCCTTTGAACACCGGCGCGCCATGCACTACGCTCGGATCGCTCGAAACAAGCGGGCAATCGTTCCAGAATGTTGGGAAATCAACAGTCATAAATCTAGTTTAAAACTGCAGCCCTACTCTATTACCCTCAATGCCCAACCGGCTTAACGGGTCGCACATACCGTAGCGCTTCTTCGCCCAGCGTCTGGATGATCGCTGTCTTTAGCGCGTCGATATCGTGGCGTCGATCCGTCGCCAAGCTTCGCAGCTTGATCGCGAACCGGGCAATGTTGATGCCGTCGCGAGCTGTGTACGCCTCATCCGCCGCATGTGCCTGCTGCAGGAAATCCGTCACATATTCCAGAGTGCGCTCTTCCGCGAAGGGCAGATTCTCCTTCAAGATGGCGTACTCTTCGTCCCTTTCAGGGAAATCAATCAGGATTTGCGGTTGCAGCCGCGAGTGAATATACTCGGGCAGATCAAACGTCGAGGCATCGTCGTTCATCGTCGTGACCAGGCGGAAATTCGGGTGCGCCTTGATCTTAATTCCGGCCACAATCGATTCCACGTAACGGCGCGCATCCAGCAAAGGCGCAAGGCTCGCCCAGCTCTTTTCGCTCATCCGATTGCCTTCATCCAGAATGGCGATCCCGCCCATCACCATGGCAGTGACCAAGGGTGAGGCGACGTAGCGCAGCTTGCCCGCTCCCTCGATCACGGGAGTTACCAACAAGTCTTCCGGCCGCGTATCGAGCGTACCCTGCAGGATATAGACATCGCGACCCATGCGCCGCGCGGCAGCATAGGCAAGCGTAGTTTTGCCGACCCCCGGCTTGCCGAGCAACCGCGGGTTCATCGGAATATCTTCGTCGCTAACCACCAGCCACGAAGCCAGTAACTGCCGCATCAGTTCTTCCTGGCCGACCCACGTAACGGGCAGGACGTCCGGATGAGCTAAGTGAAGCGTTACGCCGTCAATGTCTACCGTCATGAATTCTTATTGTCTCGCAGACTATAATTTTGCGGCTCAGTTTGGACCAATTCAGGTTAGAATCGATCATCGGAAGTGCGCCTCATCCACGATCGCCGGACGAACTGGCCCACCCCGGCTTGCCCAAACGGCCGGCCGGAGAGGTCACGCGTCTGCTTTCCGAGATTCGCGAAGGGCATCGGGAGGTCGAGCCCCAGCTGATCGAGTTAGTTTACGACGAGATGCGGCGATTGGCTTCGCGCTATCTCCGGAGCGAGCGTCCAGGGCATACCCTGCAACCCACTGCGCTGGTGCATGAGGCCTACGTGAAGCTGCGGCAGAACAATGCAATGCAGTGCGTCGACCGCAGTCATTTCTTTGCTCTAGCTGCGAACGTGATGCGGCATTTGCTGGTGGATTACGGTAAGGCTCATCGCGCGGGCAAGCGCGGCGGCGGCATCGCACCGGTTTCTCTGAATGAGGCGTTAGGCGTCCCGGAGCCCGAGCAAGCCACCCCGATCGCGGACGCTTTGAATCTGAGCGAGGCTCTGAAGAAGCTCGCAGCGCAATCGAAGCGGGTCAGTTCCGTGGTTGAATTGCGATTTCTGGGCGGCCTGTCCGTGGAGGAGACTGCCGCTGAACTCAACCTGTCAACCCGCACGGTCAAGCGGGACTGCACCTTCGCGCGCGCATGGCTGCGGCGTGAACTAGGCCAAAGCTAGTTATTGGAACCGACACCCCCGCCGGACCGTTTTGAACGGCTGAATCAGATCCTAAACGACGCACTGGAACTGCCGCCCGCCGAGCGCGAGCCGTATATTCTGCGCGCTTGCGGCGATGACGAGACGTTGCGGCACAGCGCGCAGAGCCTGTTTGCAATGATGGCGACGGTCGGAGATCGCACGCGGACGATATCCAATAAACCCTCACTGCAATCCGGCGATGTGCTCGAGGGCGGCTATCGGATCGTCCGCATGTTGGGCCGCGGCGGCATGGGCGAAGTCTACGAAGCGGAAGATCCCGAGATGGATGAGCATGTGGCGGTGAAGACGATCCGCCCGGAGATCGCGGCCGATGAGGCGTCCGTGGCTCGCTTCCGTAAAGAGATTCAGCTGGGCCGCAAGGTCAGTCATCCGAACGTCTGCAACATCTACAGCATTGGCAAGCACGGGTCGCTGTACTTCTTCACGATGGAGCTGCTGACTGGCGAAACGCTTTCCGCGCGAATCAAGAAGCGCGGCCGCATGGAGCTGAGCGAAGCGCTTCCGCTGCTGTCGCAAATGGCCGACGCGCTAGCTGCCGCGCACGACGCTGGGATCATTCATCGAGATTTTAAGCCGGCCAACGTGATGCTGCTTGACGGGGACACGCGGCGCAAGGCGGTGGTAACGGACTTCGGACTGGCGCGTCTGGTGGAACGCTCTGAATCCGAATCACGCACCGGCTCCACGCATTTCGCGGGGACGCCGGCGTACATGGCACCGGAACAGTTGGAAGACGCTCCGCTGACTCCAGCGACCGATATCTACGCGTTGGGACTGGTGGCGTACGAGATGGTGACGGCGCGGCGCCCGTTTGAAGGCACGTCGGATATTAGCGCGGCGATCCAGCGGCTGACTGGCAAACCAATGCCGCCGGTGGATTGGGTGCCGGAGCTGGATGCGCGCTGGAATAGGGCGATTCTGCGGTGTTTGGAGAGGGAGCCGAAGGATCGATGGGAATCGGCGTGCGACTTTGTGCAGGCGCTGAGTGGAGCAGCGGTCACGGTCACAATCGAGAAGCCAGCTAGACGGAAGGCTCATGCGAAGGTTTGGTGGCGATGGGCGTCCGCGGCTATTGTGGCTCTGGCAGTCGCGATGGCGGTCTGGATATTGCGAGAACCTCAGCGGATTAAGCCTGAAGCCAAGGAGTGGCTGGATCGTGGCACGGCGGCGGTTCGGGATGGAGTGTATTGGAAGGCGACGACAATGCTGGACAAGGCCCTTCAGATTGACTCCGATCTGCCGATCGCCTACGCCAGGCGTGCGGAGGCTTGGAACGAAATGGATGCGCCCGACCGCGCCGCGGATGACATGGCGAAAGCCAACGCCCACATCGCGCGTGTTCACGGGACGGATCTTCTTTATGTTCATGCGATCAACTCCATCGTCGCCCGCGAGTTTGGGGATGCGGTCAAACAGTACCAAGACATTCTGGAGCGCCTGCCTTCGGACCAAAAACACTTCGGGCACGTCGATCTTGGACGCGCTTACGAGAAAAATGCCGAGTCTCCGAAAGCCCTTGCCGAGTACAAGAAAGCAACTGAGCAGTGGCCGAACTGGCCGGGTTCGTGGTTGCGGCGCGGCGTGTTGGAACGCAACCTCTCCATGCTCAATCAGGCGCGCTCCGACCTGAATAAGGCATTGGAGCTCTTTCGCGAGGAAGGCGATTCCGAAGGACGAGCCCAAGCCACCTTTGAACTGGCGCGGATGGCTTCAGGCGCGCAAGCTCAAGAGCTACTTTCGGAGGCGCTCCCGCTTGCCGGTGAAAACCTCTACCAGCAGATCGCGATCAAGCTCCAGCAGAGCTCAGTGGCCGCGGCATCCGGCAACTTCGAAGATGCGAAGAAGCTTGCTTCGGAGGCGGAAGGTTTGGCCGATGGAAAGGGCATGCAGGTTTTAGCCGCGAGGAGCCTGGTTGATTTCGGCGGAGTTCTCGTTATGTTTGGAAGACCCGCCGAAGCTCAGACCTATTTTCAACGGGCCTTCGACATCGCGTCTCGGTTGCACGCGGAGCGTCAGCAGTTCGCAGCCTTGTTTAACTTGGGCGGGCTGCTTTTGAATAGCGATCCGAAGAGGGCCCAGGACGATCTCGAACAAAGCCGCACCTGGTTCGCCGCGCATGGCTACCGCAAAGAGGCTGCGTCGGCCGATACTCTCTTAGCGCGAATCGATCGGAACGGAGGCGATTATCAAGGCGCGCTGAAACGGTTGCAAGCCGCATCGAAAGAGGCTGCCGACCCTGCCACGCAGGGCTCTATTCTGCGGGATACCGCCTCGGTGGATCTGATCATAGAGGATTATCCGGGAGCTCTTGATGCTGCGCAGAAAGCCCGTCAACTCGACATAGATACCGGGCATAAGCGCTATCTGGCGGCTGACGACGAACTGGTTGGCACGAGTCTTTCGGACATCGGTGACTTTCCCGGTGCGACGGAAGCGCTCGATCATGCAAGTAAGGAAGGATTTCCTGAGGGCGACATTATGCTCGATCGGGCCGGAATAGCCTTATTGTCGGGGCAGTACGGACCCGCGCTCGAACTAAGCGAGCGTGTCTATAAGTCGACCACCGATTCCGACGACCGGATAGACGCGCAACTTATCGGGTGCATGGCACTTACCCGGAGCGGAAGGGCGCCGAAAGGACGCGCGCTGTGCGAGATGGGATTGACGGCGGTGAAAACTAGTGATCGACCGCGGTACGCCAGCGCGAGACTGGACTCCGCGCTCGCGGAACTAACTTCCGGGCACCCCGATGTAGCACTCCATCTAACCGCCGACTTACTTCCTGAACTAGAAGAGCACAACCAGCAGGGTTCCCTGTGGCAGTGTTTCGTTTATCGGGCCGAGGCTGCGCGGCTTAAGGGAGATAATCCTTTGGGCGCAGACGCTGCCGCGAAGGGTAGGACAGCGCTTAACGCGCTTGCGAGCAGACTAGGAAAAGAGCGCATGCAACTATATCTGCGTCGGGCGGATGTCGTGGCCGACGCCGCAACTCTGGATGCTCTGGAGCATACTCGCTGATGGGATTGAAAGGAGATCAAATGAAGGATTGCTCAACGATTGCGACCGCGTCTATCACCGCGGTCGTAATTTTCATGATTCTGGGTACCTCGTGTACACGCGAAGCTACAGGTCCGACTAAGACTCCGGCGACGGGCCCGCACGATACGCCCATCGTTGTTCAGGGTGGATCCTTATGGATATGGTCCTCGGTCAACTTTACAGTTCCGTCGTCAACTGGGAACGTCAGCGATTTCCAGTACGAGCTACCTGCGAATAATCAGTATGTCGACACCATCACCGCGTACTCGGATCAGTTTTTCCAGAACAAAGTTGGTTTTATAGGAGTCAGCAAAGATGCTCCGTGGACCCTTTGTGCCAACCCTCATGATCTCAAGATCTGGAGCCCGAATACCTCCAGCGGCGCGGATGTAATCAACTTTCAGTCGGCCGTTCCGAAGAACGTTCTTCCGATCTTCTGGCCGATGCAATTCGGAAGCGGGAACGGTTATTTCGGTTTCGGGCGCCGCCATGTGGATCCGAACCCATTGGCGTCGCTAAACCTCACGACGGATAAGAACTACACGTGTCTCTCCGGAACGCTGACCAGCTGTTTTAACGTCGGGGCAAAGCCGCCGTGTTCGATTCTGTGCGGCAAACCTCCATGCTTCATACAACTCAACTACTAAGTGCCTGAAGAGGCCTTGCGCTAACAAAGGAAAGAAATGCGTCTCTGGATTCTGCGGTTTACAGCTTGCACAACCTTGTTACTGTACGCATGCTATCTAACAACGGTAGTGGCCGCTCCTCCCCAGCCGACGATGTTTAGCCACGATACACCCATCATCGTCCAGGGTGGCTCGCTTTCCGTGTGGACGCCAGGGACGTTCGCATATGAGAGTAGGCTAAACCTGATCATCCCGGTTGGAGGCCCGCTCCTGTACCTATTCCTGGACGACAATCGCGACTTATCGAACATCGATCACCAGGCGCCCGCCATCACTTTTCGCGATGAGTCATGGGAACTCTGCTCAGGCCGTCCGCAGTACGTGCGGTACGTGCAAGGCCCATCCCACAACGTGACCATTAGTTTGTGGGATACGGTGGGCTCAGGCGATGGTTTTGCGCCCGAACCGCCGGGATCAGGTCACTATGCCCATGGTGATTCCCATTCCCAAGCAACGGGGTTTGGGGGTCTCTATTTCAGTCCGACGAGCAATGAAAGCTGCTCAAACGTTGTGAAGGCTCACGCACCTTGCTCGGGAACTCCCAATGCCGATTGTCAAGTGGTTCCGCCCTCGGCGACACCGATGAACCCGAAGGTGTACATCGTGCTTTCGACCAAGTGAAACCAGAAACCTAACTAACCGCGGATAAACTGTGACAAACGCGGATTAAGGACGGCAACCTCTTGCCTTCTCCATCCGTGTTCATCACCGTTCATCAGCGGCTAATTGTTTCGATCTTAAGCCTGAACCTTCAGCTTCTCGCGCTGTTCCTTCAACACAGCCTTGCGGCTCAGCTTGATCTTGTTGCCCTCGAGCGCCAGAACCTTCACCAGGATCTGATCGCCTTCCTTCAACTCATCGCGCACTTCTTTCACGCGATTCTCCGCGATCTCGCTGATGTGCAGCAGCCCGTCCGTGCCGGGGAAGATCTCGACGAAAGCTCCGAAATCGACAATCCGCACAACCTTGCCAAGATACGTCTTCCCGATCTCAGCAACGGCCGTAATGTCGCCGATGATCTGCAGCGCTTTCTGCGCGGCTGCGGCGTCGTTCGATGCCACGTTCACTGTTCCATCGTCGCTGACGTCGATCTTCACGCCGGTCTGCTCGATGATTCCGCGAATCACCTTACCGCCGGGTCCAATCACTTCGCGAATCTTGTCTACCGGAATCTGAAGCGTGTAAATGCGCGGCGCGTACTCCGACATGTTAGTGCGAGGTTCAGGTAGCGCCTCGTTCATTTTGTCAAGGATGTGCAGCCGTCCGCGCTTCGCCTGATCGAGCGCTTCCTTCATGATGGCCGTGGTCACGTTGGGGACCTTGATATCCATCTGTAACGCCGTGATGCCCTGGCGCGTGCCGGCGACTTTGAAATCCATGTCGCCGTAGTGGTCCTCAGCGCCCGCAATGTCGCTCAGAACGGCGTACTTATCGCCTTCTTTCACTAAACCCATCGCTACACCGCTGACCGCCGCACTCATGGGAACACCGGCATCCATCAGCGCCAGACTTGCGCCGCAAACCGTGGCCATCGAACTGGAACCGTTCGATTCCAGAATGTCCGATACCACGCGTAAGGTGTAGGGGAACTTCGCCTGATCGGGAACCAAGGTCGTAACCGAACGTTCGGCCAGAGCGCCGTGTCCGATCTCGCGGCGACCCGCTCCACGCATGAAGCCGACTTCGCCGACGCTGAACGGCGGGAAATTGTAGTGCAGCATGAAACGCTTGGAGCGCTCGACGCCGGGTTCCAGCAGTTCGTAGCGCTGCTCGTCGTCCTTGGTACCCAGCGTTACCGTGACCAGAGCTTGCGTCTCACCACGAGTGAATACCGCCGATCCGTGTGTGCGCGGCAGGACTCCGGTCTCAATTGATATGTTGCGGATTTCGTCAAATGCGCGGCCGTCGGGACGACGACGCTTGTCCAACATCTCGTCGCGGAAGATGCGCTCCTTGAGAGCGTCGAAGATCTTGGCGACCGCCGGGTGCTCTTCTTCGGGGAACGTCTTCTTCAGCTTGTCTTTCGCGGCATCGATGCGCGCGTAACTTTCCAGCTTGGGGTATTTTTGGGTATTCAGCGCGTCGGTCAGTTCTTCCCGAATCATTTCGGAGACCTTCGCCGACAACACCGGATCGAGCACGGGAGCGGTGAATGCCCGCTTCGGCTTGCCGATCTTCTGGACCATCTCAGAAATTACGGCCGCTACTTTCTTGCAGCATTCGTGACCGTATTCAAGCGCGTGTAGCACTTCATCTTCGCTGGCCTGAAGCGCTGCCGCTTCGACCATCACGACGCCTTCTTCGGTGCCGGTGACGACGATGTTTAGTTTAGAAGCGCGCTCTTCTTCGTAAGTCGGATTCGCGACCGGTTTGCCATCCACGAAACCGATGCGCACCGCGCCTACATGATGATGAAACGGAATGTCGGAGATCGCGAGCGAGGCAGCCGCGCCGATGATGCCCAGCACCGCCGGATCCTGCTCCGGATCGGCGGACAGGACCATGGCGATGATTTGCGTATCGCACATATACCCGTCTGGAAACAACGGGCGCATCGGCCGATCGATTAACCGGCTGGTGAGGATTTCTTTTTCGGAGGGACGTCCTTCGCGCTTGATGAAACCGCCCGGAATCTTTCCGGCGGCATAGGTGTACTCGCGGTAATCGACCGTGAGGGGAAAGAATCCTTGTCCGGGTTTGGGCGTCTGGTTGGCGCAGGCGGTAACTAGGACTACTGAATCGCCGCTGCGTACAACAACGGCTCCATTGGCCTGCTTGGCTAGTCGCCCGGTCTCAAGGCTAATCTTACGGCCGTTTAAATCTACTTCAAAGGTGTGAATCATTCTTCTGCCATTCTGCCCGGCGGTTTAACCGGAGGGCGAAATTTGGCGAGGAATAGGAAGGGGGGTAGCGGGAAAAGCGGTGGACTGCTTCCCGTATGCGCTGACCGGCAACGCACGGAACAACTCCCGGTGCATCTTACTGATACTTAGTGGCGGATACCAAGCTTGACCAGGACGGCTTTATACCGCTCCGGATCGTTCTTGCGAAGATACGTCAGAAGTCGGCGCCGTTGAGCGACCATGGTCAGCAATCCGCGACGGGACGCATGATCCTTCTTGTGCATCTTGAAGTGCTCGTTCAACTGGGTGAGGCGTCCGCTGATCAGCGCGATCTGGACCTCTGGCGAACCTGTGTCCGTCTTATGGATCTGATTATTGACCAGGATTTCTTTCTTTTTCTCAATCGCCAAAGGCATTCCGGGGTTGCTGCTCCTTCTCTTCTTTTTCTCTCGTTATATTTCCCTCAGAGTACCACAGACAGAAAACGTCCTAGACCAACCACACGGAGCCAATGACAAGAACCAGGCCGCCCATCACGGCCCAGGACCAGTGATTTCCGAAGTTGATCGTGTAGCCTAGGCCGGTCCGCTTCTCTACGAACAGAGCCGCATCGGCCGGGTTGTAGTAGATAAGGCCGCCTCTCCAGCAATCGTCGGGAGTTACTTCGGCTGGCTCCGAAGGTTGCATGGATTGTCGTGCGGTGATCCATACGATCGGGACCAGGAAAGCGAATGGAACCGCGACAATAACCCAAATGGGGATGGCATAAAGAGGTTGCACGGCAGTTAGCGCGAGGAGCGAGCCCATCATGCATTGAGCAGCTATCAGGATGCCGAGAGTCAATCTTCGCCACTTAGAGCGCCGCGCGCCGAACCAGCAGGCCAGCGCTAGAATCAGCAGCCACGCGCATAGGAAAGTACCGAACAGCAACGGCGCGTAAACATCGTGCGGCGTTCGGACCGACCATTGATTCGGGCGACCATCGATGCCCCAGTGCGTCGGGAATCGCTCCGGGATGCGGGACCAGTTGGTGTATAGATCCGCCGCGGCCGCTGCGAGAACCATGAAAGGAGCCGCCGCCATCCACACGAACCGCGGCAGGCGATCGGGTGCGGTGGTGAGGCTGGCTTCGCGATAGCGCGCTGTGACGTCATGCGCGGCAAAGGGCAGCAGCATCCGATGTTGCCGGACAAAGCTGAAGCCGCCAGCGACGACGATCGCGATCGGAGCGGCGACGGTCAGCGTTTCGAGCCACGATTTAGGGACCACGAAGCAGGCCGTTGCGCCAACGATGGTGACTGCACCCACCAGCCATCGGAATGCGGCAATGGAACGGCGTGCTTCGGTGCTCGTGCGGAAGCCGGGAGTCACCGGCACCGCAAACAGAATATTTCGCCGAGACAGATTGGGAATCGCGAAAACAATCGCGCCCACAAAAAGAGTTATCAAACTCAATAGCAGTTTCATCATCTTGCAATCACCTTTGCCATGTCGCGCAGTTCGGCTGCAATCGCGTCAGTCGGAGCGCCGTCCGCACGCATCTGCGCCACCAGGTTTCGAAGCTTGTTACGGAAATCCTCCAGCCAGTCGTGGCCCGATATCTTCGGCGTCGATCGCTCCAGCACCACCGCGCCGCGCCCATGCTGCAAATCGAGCCACCCTTCGGTAGCCAACTCGCGATACGCATCCGCGACGGTGTTGAAGTGAACGCCCAGTTCCATGGCCAGTCTCCGGACAGACGGCAGCGTGTTGCCCGGAGCGAGATCCCGGTTTACCAGCAGCACCCGGATTCCTTCCGTGATCTGGCGGACGGCCGGCACACCGGAGAGGGGATCGTACCGGATCGTGGGTTGCTCTGCCATCGCTTCGACTGTACACCTGAAGCGTACAGTCTGTCAAGCGGGTCGCGACATCGTGCCGGGAGGAGAATGGAGTCACGCATGTCGGCGGAAACTTCGCTCGATCCTGTGGACTGGACGCCGTTCCGGCAGCAGGCGCACGAAATGCTCGACGATGCACTCAACTACATCCAGCACATTCGCGAGCGGCCGGTGTGGCAGCCGATTCCGGGGGACGTTCGGTCGCGCTTTCGAGAGCCCGTCCCGTCGCAAGGGTCTAGTCTCGGCGAGGTTCATCAGCGGTTCATGAACGACATCCTGCCTTACGCGACCGGCAACACGCATCCCGGATTCATGGGATGGGTACACGGCGGGGGAACGCCGGTCGGCATGCTGGCGGAGATGCTGGCCGCGGCGATTAACGCGAACTGCGGCGGCCGCGACCACATCCCGATTGAAGTGGAACGGCAGATTGTCCGCTGGATGCAGTCGATCTTCGGGTTTCCGGAAAGCGCTACGGGACTGTTCGTAACCGGCACCTCGATCGCGAATCTCATCGGAGTGGTGATCGCGCGAAATGTGTTTCGACACGCGCGGTGCAAGCTAACTACTTACGCTTTGCCTTCGGTCCATGCGTCGATTGCTCGGGCGATGGATATCGCGGGAATCGATGCCGGTTCGCTGCGGCTCTTACCTGATGTTGCAGCGATCGCCGACGCGATTGAGGTGGATCGCCGTGAGGGATTCACGCCGTTCCTGACCGTCGGAACCGCGGGTACGGTGGACACCGGAGCCATTGACGATCTAAATGCGCTAGCCGACTTATCGCGCCGAGAGAATCTCTGGTTTCATGTCGACGGGGCGTTTGGCGCACTCGCTATATTGGCGCCGGAGATCGCGCCTCGCCTGCGCGGCATCGAGCGCGCGGATTCGCTTGCCTTCGATTTCCATAAGTGGGGGCAAGTGCCTTACGATGCCGGCTTCATCCTAGTGCGCGATGGAGTGCTGCACCGAAAAGCGTTTGCGATGTCGGCTGCTTACCTGCGGCGCGAAGCAACTGGGCTTGCCGGAGGTTCACCGTGGCCCTGCGATTTCGGTCCTGATCTTTCGCGTGGTTTCCGCGCGCTGAAGACGTGGTTCACATTGAAGGTCTACGGAACGGATGCGCTGGGACGCGTGATTTCGGAGACGTGCCGGCTCGCGCGCTATCTGGCTGACCGCATCCAGCAGTCGGCGGAGCTTGAGCTTCTCGCAGCGGTTGAACTCAACATTGTTTGTTTTCGATTTAGGGCAGCGAACGAGTCGGATCGCGTGAACGCGCAGATTGCCGTGGAACTTCAGGAGGCCGGCGAAGTCGCGCCATCAACGACGGTTGTCGATGGCTTGCTGGCGATTCGCGCTGCCATCGTGAATCATCGGACAACCGCGGCTGAGATCGATATTCTGGTCGATCGCGTGATTGCCGCGGGACGGCGGATGACGGCGCACGCAGAGACGAACTCCCAGACGAGTGCGCTCGAAGAGGAGTGGGCGCCGCGCAAGCTGCGCGAGTTGCGACTAGAGGACGTGGGTCTCGGCGACGTCGAGCGCGCACAGCTTCTAGCCGAGGTTGGACGCACCGTAGAAGCAAGAGACGCTTATCTCGATATCCTCGCGCGGGACCCTTCGCACCGGGTGGCGCTGAACAACCTCGGCATGCTGCTATATGAAACCGGATATCGTACAGCCGCGCAGACCGCGTATGCCCGAGCGGCGGCGCAGCATCCGGACGACCCGCTGAGCCTGGTGAATCTGGCGAACTCATTGCGTGAAAACGGCGAGGGGGCATCGGCGCGCACCCATTATGAAAAGGCGCTGCGCCTGAAGCCCGATCACGCGGGCGCGCACCAAGGCCTCGGCTGCATCCTTGCCGATGAGGGTGATTCGATCGGCTCTGCGCAACACTGGAGGCTCGGGTTTGAGAGCCGCCCGATTGTAACGTTGCCGTACCGCGGCGATCGTCCTCCGGTTTCCGTACTCTTGCTTGTCGCAGCGGCCGGAGGCAACGTTGCGATGCGAAATTTCCTGGACGATCGCGTGTTCCAGACGCACATCGTTTTCGTGGAGTACTTCGATGTCGCGAACCCGCTTCCACCGCACCGGCTCGTGATCAATGCGATCGGCGATGCGGACTTGGCTGCGCCCGCACTCAGTGCCGCTCGGTCTCTACTCGCCATTACTCGAGCGCCCATCATCAATGCTCCTTCGGCAGTGAGCGCGACGGGGCGCAGCGACAACGCACGTCGTTTGGCAAAAATTCCAGGCGTCGTCACGCCGGGCGCGGAAACGCTGCCGCGATCGCTACTCGAGGGGCCGGATGCGGTCAACGTGCTGAAGCGCCATGGCTTCGAGTTCCCGCTGTTGATCCGCAGCCCCGGGTTTCATACGGGCCTGCACTTCGTCCGTGTGGAGAACATCGTCGAACTGCCTCAAGCGCTGAACGAACTTCCGGGCAACGAGCTGACTGTCATGCGCTACCTCGACGCGCGCGGGAACGACGGCAAATCGCGCAAGTACCGCGTGATGATGATCGATGGCGAGCTATACCCACTGCATCTGGCGATCGCCTCCGCCTGGAAGATCCACTACTTCACCGCGGAAATGGCCGATAATCCGGAGCATCGCGCCGAAGACTCTGACTTCCTCGAACGCATGCCGTCCGTTCTTGGCGCGAAGGCAATGGCGGCGCTCATCGAGATCCAGAAACGCCTCGGTCTCGACTACGCGGGTATCGACTTCGGCCTAAGTGCAGACGGAGAGATCCTGTTGTTCGAAGCCAATGCGGCAATGGTGGTCAACCCGCCGGAACCGGATGAGAAATGGGCATATCGCAGGGCAGCGGTCGACCGCATTTATGCTGCAGTAAGAACGATGCTACTGGCGCGAGCGCAGGGGAACGCCAACGCTCATCGAGGTGATAGAAGGGGAGTGTGACTCGCATGAGTTTCTGTCTTTCCGCGCTGCAGGATTTCCGGTACGCAATTCGACAGCTGGTAAAGAGCCGTGGATTTGCTTTAACCGCGCTGCTCTCGATCGCCCTCGGGATCGGGGCCACGACGGCAGTCTTCAGCGTCGTGTACGGAGTGTTGATTGATCCGTACCCGTATAAAGATCCCGATCGCCTGGTGCACTTAATTCTGGAAGATAAAGCCGGGCATGATCGGTGGCCGGGGCTGACGGGAACCGAGATCGAGCAACTGCGGACGACGCCGGGCGTGGAAAGCGTGACCGGTCAAATTGATTGGAACCTAACCACGACGGGCGAAGACCTTCCCGACGATGTGACGGCGGTTTATCTGACTCCGAACGCCTTCCAGCACTTTGGCGTACCTGCGCTGCTGGGCCGCGAATTCAGCCCATTAGACGCGCCGAACGGACAGGATCCTGCGCCGGTAGTCGTCTTGAGTTACAAGTTTTGGCAGCGGCATTTCGGCGGCGACCGAAGTGTAGTGGCACGAAAATTAGAACTGGTTCACAAGACCTATGTGGTGATCGGGGTGATGCCGCCGCGATTCACGTGGGGACCCGATGACGGCGCTGATGTGTACCTTCCCCTGAAGCTAACCTCCGACACGAGCGCCGCGTATTTTCCGAGTATCCGGCTAAAGCCAGGCGTCTCGCGTGCGGCGGCGGATGCGGCGCTGCAGCCTCTGCTCGAGCAATTCGCTAGGCAGCAGCCGGGCCGGTTTCCCGAGCACTTCAAAGTGGCGGTCCAGGGCCTGAATGATTTCTTCGTGCAGCGCGTGGGCAAGACGCTCTCGCTGCTCCTCGGAGCGGTCACGCTACTGCTGCTGATCGGATGCGCCAACGTGTCGATTCTGCTGCTGGCGCGCGGCACGGCTCGCAGCCACGAGTTTGCCGTACGTGCCGCGATTGGAGCCGGAAGGGTGCGGCTCGTTTCGCAACTGCTCATTGAATCGCTGGTGCTGTCACTGGGCGGAGCAGTGCTCGGAGTCGCGCTGGCTTACAGGACGGTGGCGTTGATCGCTGCGTGGCTACCCGAGGGCTCTTTTCCGAAAGAAGCGGCGATTGCACTCAACCTGCCCGTACTCTTTTTCAGCATCGCGCTCGCCGTGCTGACCAGCGTTATCTTCGGCCTCTCACCCGCGCTTTCTCTGTCGCGGCCGGACATCGCCGAAGTCATCCAAACTAACACGCGCAAAGCCTCTGGCGGAGTCAAAGGCAAGCGAATCAATGCCGCGCTGGTGGCCTGCCAAATTGCGCTAACCGTAGTGTTGCTGACAACGGCCGGCGCGGCAGTCGAAGGCTTTCTTCGGCTCATGCATGCGAATTTGGGATATGACCCTCACAACATCATGTCGGTGGGAATACCGGTTCACGAAAACACTTACTCGACCTGGGAGCAGCGCTCGACTTACTTCGAGCAATTGCGACGACGTATCGCCGACCTCCCGGAAGTAGTCTCCGTCGGGATCTCGTCCAACGCAACGCCTCCGAACAATGGATGGGAGACAAGGTTCGAGATTCGAGGGCGGTCGTCCAATGAGGCGCAGGAGTTACGAGCGAACTTTGTAAGTACCGAGTATTTCGATGTTCTCCACATTCCCGTGGAGCAAGGGCGCTTGTGGGATCGAACGGCTGCGGCGCGCGGCGATCATGTGGCGGTGATCAACCAAACGATGGCGCGTCAATATTGGCCCAACGGTGACGCACTCGGCCATCAGATCCGAATGCCCATGCTGAAGAGCGACACGATCTACTACTCGGTGACGATCCCGGATAGCGATAGCTGGTTCCAGGTGATTGGCGTGGTTGGAGACGCACGCAATGATGGCTTGCGCAACCCGATCCGGCCGGCGATCTATCTTCCGTACACCGTGAACATGCGGATGTACACGGAGCTTCTGGTTCGCACAAAGACTCCGCCGCTTCCATCGCTGCGTAGCGTTCGCGCGCAGGTGCTCGCCGTGAATGGAGACCAGCAAGTATCCAGCAACGTGCGCAGTCTGGATCAATGGATCACGACCCAGCCGGAATGGGCGCAGCAGCGCTTGATTGCGTTTCTTTTTGGTGGATTTTCGCTGCTCGCGCTAGTTCTTGCGGCGGTCGGGCTCTATAGCGTGGTGTCGTATACGGTGGCGCAACGGACCAGCGAAATCGGCATTCGTATGTCGCTGGGCGCTCGCCGGGGGCATGTCCTGACACTGGTGTTTGCGTCCACGGCGAAGAGCGTCGGGATCGGGCTTGTGATGGGCGCGGGAGTCAGCGTACTCTTGAATCGCATGCTGCAGGGTTGGGTGGAAGGCAATGCGCACGATCCGAGGATTCTGCTGATAACGGCAACTCTGCTCGGCGCGAGCGCGGCCGCGGCGAGTTTCTTCCCGGCTCGCAGGGCGGCGTCGATTGATCCGATTGCCGCGGTGCGGGAGCAATGAGTTTGGAATCTTAGTGCGGCGGTTTTTCGAGTCACTGTTTACAGATCCGGCAGAATCCGCGGTTTCGGCGATCAGAAAACGGCGCGATGAATTGGCAGGTCTGACTGATCGCGAACTGAAAACGCTCGCAGCGAATGCGAACGATATCAACGAGGTAATTGCGGTCACAGCGGTCGCTGCATCGCGCTTACTCGGGTTCGATCTCTTCGATGTTCAAGTGCGAGGTGCGCTTGCTCTGGCGGCGGGCCGGATCGCCGAAATGCAGACCGGCGAAGGCAAGACGCTCACCGCTGTGCCCGCCGTGATCTGGTACGCGAGAAACAATCCTGGCGTTCACGTGATGACCGTGAACGATTACCTTGCGCGCCGCGACGCGAAATGGATGGGCAGCATCTACGAGTTCTTCGGCCTGTCGGTCGGAGTGATCCAGCAGGGCATGTCCGCCGCCGACCGCCGTCGCGCCTACGCATGCGACATCACTTACGCGACAGCCAACGAAATCGGCTTCGATTTCTTGCGCGATCAGATGGCGCTCTATCCTGCCGATCAAGTTCACCGGCCGTTCTCCGTTGCAGTGATCGATGAAGCCGATTCCATCTTGATCGACGAAGCGCGCATCCCGCTGGTGATTGCCGGGGGCGATCCAGAGTCCGAATCGCTGGCGTGGAAAGCTGACCGCATCACGCGCACGCTGCACCCACATCATCATTACCGGATCGAAGAATACGGCCGCAACGTAACGCTTACCGACACCGGTATCCATGCCGTAGAAACAGCGCTTGGCTGCGGCAATCTGTTCGACCCGGAGAACTTCGAGAAGCACACCGCCGTGCAGGACTCGCTACATGCGCGGGCGCTGCTGCACCGCGATATCGATTATGTGGTGAAGAACGGCGCGGTGGAATCCGTTGACGAGTTCAAAGGACGCATCGCGCAGGATCGCCGCTGGCCGGCTGGTCTGCACGCCGCGATTGAAGCCAAAGAGGGAATTGCGCCAAAGGCGCAGGGTAGGGTTCTCGGCTCGATCACACTGCAGAACCTGATTGCGCTATATCCGCGCGTTTGCGGGATGACCGGCACTGCGGCCACGCAAGCGGAAGAACTGCGTGCGCTCTATAACCTCGACGTCGCAGTGATTCCAACCAATCGGCCGATGATCCGCGTGGATCATCCGGATTCGCTGTTTCGCACGAAGGCGGAAAAGGAACAGGCGCTTGTTCAGGAGATCGTGACGGCACATGCGAGCGGCCGCCCGGTTCTGGTCGGGACAGCCAGCGTCGAGGAATCGGAACGGCTTAGCAGCCTGCTCGGCGAGACGCCGCACTCCGTGCTGAATGCCCGCAATGAGGAGCAGGAAGCGGCGATCATCGCCAACGCAGGGCAGGGTGGGGCGCTTACTATATCGACCAACATGGCCGGGCGCGGCACCGATATCAAGCTTGGCGAAGGTGTTGCCACGTTGGGCGGACTGTATGTGATCGGCACGAACCGGCATGAGAGCCGCCGCATCGATAACCAACTGCGCGGCCGTGCGGGACGGCAGGGCGATCCCGGGAGCTCGCGTTTCTTCGTCTCGCTCGAAGATCCGCTGCTGGTGAAGTATGCCGCGGAGAATGCGAAGTTTGCGCACGACCCCGAGAGTATCCAGCGCTGGTGGAAGGTCAGAATCTGGATGCGCGGAAGTTCCTACATAAGTACGAAGGAGTAATTGAAGGGCAGCGACAAAGGATTGCGCAACAGCGTCAGGCTATCTTAAGCGGAGAAGTCGAATGCGGCTCAGAGACGGAGCGCCTGGTTTCGCTGACCACAATTGATGATCTCTGGGCCGAGCATCTGGCCGAAGTCACCGAACTCCGCGAAGGTATCCAATGGACGGCGTGGGGCGGGCGCGATCCCTTGCACGAGTACCTCACGGCGGTGGACACGCTGTTCCAGAACCTGGAAGCCGCGATCCCCGATGAGATTGCGCGGCGGCTAGAGGATGCGCTGACTCATGGCATCGATCCGACGCAGCGCGGAGCGACTTGGACTTACCTCACCACTGATAACCCTTTCGGTAGTTGGAGCGAGCGTATTATGCGTGGCTTGAAACGCAAGTTTGCGGGTCGATGAGGCGTCGCCGGCGGCGTCCGAAAAGTGATAACCTGAAAACCGTTTAGACTCTTCGTTAGAGGTTAGCCATGCAAACACGACGTTTCGTTCTTGGATCGCTTGCGCTCGGTCTTGTCTTTTTGAGCGCGCCGGCATTCGCGCAAGATAAGAAGGCGGGCCCGACCATCCAAGTCCAGCTCAACTATACGGGTCCGGGAACTGTCGACGACAAGCATAAGATCTATGTCGCGCTATGGGATTCGCCCGACTTCATGCAAGGCGGTGGCACGATGCCGGTTTCGATCCTACCCACCGATTCGAAGACGGGAACCGTAACATTCGCCGACGTAAAAGCTATGCCGGCGTATGTTAGTTGCGTGTTCGATCCGACAGGCAGCTGGGATGCCGCCTCCGGACCGCCGCCGTCGGGCTCTGCGCTCGGGCTTTACAGCAAAACCCCAGGGCAGCCGGAACCTATAAAGGGAGCGTCCGGAGAAACAGTCAAGGTTACTCTCGCGTTTGACGACACGGCGAAAATGCCGTAAGTCTTTCGCGCTGGGTACTCATCGCTTCCGAAAGAGATCGAGGCCGAAATGCGGCTCCGACCGGGTCCCGCTGATACTCACCGGAATCTCGGCGCCCGCATAAGGCTTCTTGAAGAAAGGCGAGACTACCTTCAGTAATCCGGACAACACTGGAGAGCGGACCATCTCTGAAAGAGTCGCATCGGTCAGTATCTTTCCCCGGAAATCGAACTGTTCCCCGTCCAAAGAATAGACTCCCGCCAGATTGACGCGCGCGCCGGGCAACCTATACCTTAGATCGGCGAAGTGGATAACTCCCTTGTCCATGGAAAAGGTTCCCGTCATCTGCGAGGAAACAACCTCGGCGCCGGCGTTAGCTTCTTCCGGCCGGCCTTGGGCGCGCTGGCTTAGCATGTCAACCTTCTCCTGTACCTGGCGGTTGCTGAAGTGCATGTTCCGCAGCGTGAACTCGCCGTTGAAGCTGAGCTTTTGAGGGACGCTTTCTTTACCAGGCCGTATCCGCAGCTTTGTTTTCGTGCCGATGATGCCGGTAACCACGGCAGGCCGGGTATTTACCGCTAGGTCCAGGAAATCTTCGAGGTGAGCGGCGGGAACCTCGACATCTAAGTCGATTGAGTGTCCCTGCCCTTTGATGTTGATAACCGCTCCGCTCGTGGTGAAGCTCGAATTACGCAGCTTTGCGTTTACTGGTTGTAAGTAGGTGTCGCCCGTCGTGCCGTCGACAATCGCGTGGAACTGAGTATGCAACGGCATCGGATGACGTGCGGTATCTAGTGAGAAATCGGGCGTCTCCGTCGTTCCATCGATCTCAATTCTGTTCAGTTGGCCTTTGAAGTTACCCGTAGAGGAGAGTACTCCTCCGATACCTTTGATCGTACTCAGATCGGCGTGGTCGAAGGTATAAGTCCCGGTTACAGGCGAATCACCGGGATCGTCCGTATTCCAGGGCCCGAAATCTCCGCGAGCGTGAATATCGCCGCGCGGAATCGCGTTGACGAGGGTCGCATCGTAGTGCCACGGCGAGTTCGGCCCGACATTGCGAAGCGCGATCCTTCCCAACTCGAAATCCTTAGGATCCTTGTTAGGGTTAGAGGTATCGATGATCAGGCGCGAGTTCGTGCAAACGATCTCGTCGACAACAACCGATATGGCGCCTCTATGTTTCTCGCCGGCGTACGCGGGCTTTGCGCGTTCCTGCCGGGGCGGGATGTGGATCTCGAGGGCGTTAACGGCAACTGTACTTACATGCAGGGGCCGCACGAACAAGCCGATCACCCCTGAATGAAAGGCAAAGTGCTGGATAGCTATCAAAGGACGGCTTGCTCCGGCAGCGACAACGTCGTCAGTGGGGTAGATACGTAGGCCGTCACCAGCAACCTCAAGGCCCCGCAACACGGAGACGTTCAGCCCATCCAACTCCACGCGGCTGTTGAACCGCGCGCTCAGTGTTTGCGTAATTCGGCTCTTTAAAATCGGCCCGGCGCGATGGATGATCACTGTTCCGATTACCGCGATCGTAATCCCAATGATGACCGCGGAGACAGCTGCTGAGATCCAGATCCGTCGTCGCTCCATTTCCGAATTAAAGAATACAGTACGAGCGTATTCTAGGTGGGAGGATTCCATGCGCACGGAAAACCGTCTCGGTCTACGCAGGCTGATTCTTTTCGCCGTATCTATGGCTGCGCTTGCCGGTCCAGTGCGGGCGCAGCCGAACGACATTCAAAGCCTTCAAGATTCCTGGCGCCGGTACCTGCACGACAAGCAATTAGAGAAAGCGATGGACCTATACACCGAAGACGCGATCTTCTTCGAACCCGACGGTAAGCGCGCCACGGGCAAGGCTGAGATCCGGACACTCTTCAGCACGGTTATGAAGACCTTCGACAGCGACATTCATTTCAAGAGCGCCGCGGAGGGTGTTTCGGGCGATCTAGCCTACGCCAGCGGTGATTTCGATGAAGTACTTACCACGACGGCTACCGGCGCGAAGATCAATTCGCGCGGCAGCTATCTAATGGTTCTGAAGCGTCAGCCGGACGGTAAGTGGAAGATCGCCCAACATATGTGGACTCAGGCGGCGTCAGTTAGTCCGTAGAGCAATCATGGGATCGATGCGGGAGGCCCGGCGCGCTGGAATATATCCCGCACATAGAGCTACGACGCCTAGCAGCGCAATCATCGCAATGAAAGTAGCCGGATCGGTCGGCGCCGTCGCAAATAACAGCGAACTAATCAGCTTGACAACGCCAAAGGAAGCTACTGTTCCAGCGGCAATCCCGGCCAGCGATAGTCCCAGTGTTCTTCCAATCACTCCCATCTGTACCCGCCCCTGACTTGCACCGAGCGCCATCCGGATCCCGATCTCCTGCGTTTGACGGGTGACCGAGTACGAGATCACTCCGTAAATCCCAAGTGACGCCAGTATCAGACCCAGAGCTGCAAATATAGTCACCAGCATGACAAAGAAACGCCTTGGCGAAATCGCATGGTCGACGATCTGCTGGATCGGCCGAAACTGTTCCGCGGGTTGACCAGGGTTCATTGACCGGAGAGTGGCCATGACACTCGAACGCAAGGTATCCGGTGGAATCCGCGTACGGACCACTAAGTCGGCACCCTCCGGACTCGCTTGCGTCATCGGCAAATACATCTCAGGACTAGCTGCTTCTTCTACGCTGGTCTGGCGAACGTCTGAGATTATACCGATCACGCGTCGATCATTGCCATTGATACTGGCCAACCTTCCGAGCGCGTCATGATCCGGCCAGTGGAAGCGTGCCGCCGCCTGGTTAATAACGACGACTCCCTCGTCTTTAGCGTCTTTCAGCGGCACGTCGCTCCAACTGAAGTCGCGTCCTTCCTGCAAACGCATTCCCATCGCGCGGAAGTACCCTGGACTAACGACATAGACAAGGATGCCGTTAAGTTCGCCGGGACGATAAACTCTTCCCTTAGCCTGGAGGTCCCAACTCCGGCTTCGATCAAGCGGAAGCATATCCGCGACCCCGACCGCGTCGACTCCGGGTAGATTACTTACTCTGTCCACGATTTGACGCAAGATCGCCCCGCGTTTGGTCGCATTCCCGCCATCGTCAAAATCCAGTTTTAACGCAGCGGCATGGCTTGGCTCGAAACCCAGATCGACATCGAGCAATCGCAGAAAACTGCGCAGCAGCAAACCGGCGCCGATCAAGAGTACGCAGGCTAAGGCGACTTCAGAGATAACCAGGGCGCCGCGAAGTCCCTCGTGCTTCCTGCCCTGACTCATCCCCGCCCCGCTATCCTTCAGCGACTCTTGTAGGTTCCCGGTGGTTACTTTGAAAGCCGGGACAAGGCCGCAGATTAGAGCCGCGGAGAAAGCGATCAGGACGGTCCATGCGAGCGCGGTTCCGTCGACCTTGATACTACTGAGCAGCGGTAGGGCGAGCGATCCCTGATGAGCCAGATACAAGGTAGCGCCAAAAGCCATGCAGACGCCCAGGGCCGCACCGGCGAAACATAACATCAGGCATTCCGTCAGAAGCTGGCTGACGATCCGGCTGCGGCTGGCCCCCAGCGCACTGCGCATCGCGAATTCCTTCGTGCGCGCGGCGGACCGTGCCAGCAGCAGGTTGGATAGGTTTACACACACGATGAGTAGGATCAATCCTACGGCACACCAGAGTACGATCAGGGATCGGCGAAGCTTGCCGCTTACGAAATCCCCCAGCGTCGTGATGTTAGGCGAGTAGTCTTCATACCAATCTGCGTGCGCTTTCAGGAATCGCGGAAACAGAATGTTCGATTCCGCTTGTGCTTGAGCTACCGTTACGCCCGGTTTTAGGCGGCCGAGAACTGCGAACGTATTCCCCCAGTTCTTCCAGAACTCCATCACGGCGGGAACGAAGAAATCGACCTTTAACCCCGGCGAGAATACCGAACCGAAATCAAAAGACTCCGGCAGGACGCCGATAACGGTGACCGTCTGGTTATTCAACGCGATCGTCTGACCGACGATAGATGGACTCGCGGAGAACTGACGTTTCCAGAACGGATAAGTCAGCAACACGACCGCAGGGCCGCCTTTCTCGCACTCAACATGCGAGAAGTTGCGCCCGAGAACTGGCCGAACTCCTATCGTCGGAAAGAAATTCTCCGCCGCCTCTATCCCAAAAACAGACTGAGGCTCGCCTCGACCTGTCAACTTATAGGAGATCGAATTGAAAAACGTCTGATAAGCAGTTAGTTGGTCGAACGACTTGTTGTAGCGCTGAAACTCCTGATATGCGGCGACTGTGAATGTGACTCCGGATAGACCGCCCTTGCCATGATTCGCCGAAAGCCAGGTAAGCCGCTGTGGGTCTTTAAACGGCAGAGGCCGCAACAAGATAGTGTTTACAACACTAAAGACAGTTACATTAGCGCCGATCCCCAATCCAAGAATCAGGATGGCGACCGCCGTGAAAACGCGATCCTTCCGCAGCGTGCGCAATGCATAACGCGCATCCTGTACTAACACGTCGAGGGCAGGAATTCCACGCGCGTCTCGTTGTTGTTCCTTCGACTGTTCGAGCCCGCCGAGACGCACCAGTGCGCGGCGACGGGCCTCCTCCGACGCCATGCCGCGACGGATATTTTCTTCAATCGCGAAGCTCAGGTGCGCGGCCATCTCCGCGTCCAAATCCTGATCGAGCGGCTCTTTGTGGAAGAATGCGCTGATCCGATTCATTGTTTGCCGAAACGAGTCCCTCATCGATTGCCGCCTTCTCCCGACATCGCCATAACCCGCCCCATCACATTCGACAGGCGCTCCCAGTGCGCGGCGTCTTTCGCCAATTGCTTGCGGCCATTCTTCGTAATGGAGTAATACTTCGCCTTGCGGTTGTTGTCGGACGTGCCCCATTCGGCCGCGATCCAGCCACGCTGTTGCAGGCGCACGAGCGACGCATAGATGGTTCCCTGGTTGAGCAGGATCTGGTCGTCGCTGACCTGTTCAATCCGCCGCGCGATTCCGTAACCATGCAGCGAACCCAGGGCCGCAAGTGTTTGCAGCACCATCAGGTCGAGCGTTCCCTGCAATAAGTCAAGCTTCGATTGCGCCATTCCGTCCTCCTGTTACCATCCCACATAAGCTTACAACACTCTGATGTGGTAGCGCCACAGGAACGGCAGAGAATTTTGTTTCGAATAGGATGTGAAATTGAGATGATGCCCATCAAATCGAATCCGGATCTTGGCAACTGGCCTGACCTGAAATGGACGGACTGGCAGCAGACCGCCGACACCCTCCACATGTGGACTCAAATTGTCGGAAAGACACGTCTCGCGCTGAGCCCCCTACAGGCGCATTGGTGGAATGTTCCTCTATATGTCAGCGCCCGCGGATTGAGTACTTCCGCGATGCCATACGAGGGCGAGTTCCTCGAAATCGAGTTCGACTTCGTAAGTCACGATCTGCGTTTCCGGCTCAGTTCGGGCACCGTTTTGTCGACGCCTTTACGGCCGCAGTCGGTGGCGGATTTCTACGCCGAATATCAGCGCAGCCTGAGTGCGCTTGGCGTGTCCGTTCACCTATATCCCGTGCCGGTCGAACTGAAGACTCCCATCCCTTTTGCCGAGGATCGCGAACACTCTTCCTACGACCCGGATGCGGCCCACCGCTTCTGGCGAGTTCTTATGAGTGCGGACCGCGTCTTCCAAGAGTTCTCGTCGCGCTTTATTGGAAAGATCAGTCCGGTCCATTTCTTCTGGGGCAGCTTCGACCTTGCGGTAACCCGTTTTTCGGGACGCCGCGCGCCGGTTAAAGAAGGTGCAGACCGGGTTATGCGTGAAGCTTACTCTCACGAAGTGATTAGTGCGGGCTTCTGGCCAGGGAACGGCGGTTTCGGCGAAGCGGCGTTCTATTGCTATGCGGCTCCCGTGCCGCCGGGCATGGAGTCCGAACCAATCCAACCAGCGTCGGCCGCTTATAATTCCGAGCTAGGCGAGTACATACTAAAGTATGACGATCTTCGCAACGAACCGTCGCCGGATGACGCGCTTATGAGCTTCCTTCAGAGTACTTATGAGGCGGGCGCTAAGCTCGCTAAGTGGGATCGCACTTCGCTGGAGCGTTAGTCGAAAAGAACGGGTCGGGCGGTGCTTCTACTCAATCGTATAAAGCGGATCGAAGTTCGGAATCCCTGCGTGCTGCCCGGCAATCCATCGCAGGACATACACGGCTCTCGGACTACTCACGTTACCGCTTAACTTATTCGGGATTACTTCCAGCACCATATGGGCACCGGGATCCTTGTAGTAATCGATATCGGGCTCCACATATACGCAATCCACGCCGTTGATCGTCTTCCTATTCTTCTCGTGGAAAGTAAGCTGCACATTCGCTTCGCCGAACTGGATTTGCTTATAGCTGCTGGTGGCATCTCCATGCATCCCGAGATCAATCGCCGGCTCGGTGTCGAATTGTCCCTGCTGCGCCGCTAGCCGCACCTCGTCGACCAGCTTCGCGTCTGCATAACCGAAGATCCGGTCCGGCGCTAACGCGGGCAGGTCGAACTCTTTGAAGTAGTCGAGCGGCGTCCCGTGCGGCAAATTGATCTGCTCCATTGCCGTCGTGATATTCAACAAGCACGCCAGATGATCGGGATGATCTTCCATCAACTGCGAGTAAGCTGTACCCGCATCCGCTGGTAAGCTCGCAGCAAAGATCCGGGCGACCGACGGCTTCTTGGCGACCACATCAGCCCACTGCGCTCCCGCGAATTGATAGGTGCTGTCTTTGGGCAAGAGCATTAAGTCGAGACTCTGCGGGGCGGCAGGATTAATCACGACAGGCTGATACCCGGCCTGCTCAGAACCGTTCGCGTACGCAATGATCGAGTAGTGATCCAATTGATTGTTATGAACAGGCAACTGGAACGTGATACTCGGGCCCTTGCGATAGTCCCGGAACAATTGGTTCTGAGCGCCGTCCACGATCGTGAATAGAATCTGAGTATCGGGTTTTATTTGTTGGCGGGTACCATCGAACGCGTTGATACTTAGTAACCCGACTCCTGCGTCAGGTGCGGGCGAAATCGATTCCCGCGCCGAATTGATTTTTGCTGTTTTTGCTGTCGCCACGTGAATGCCTCCTTACGGGGTAATTCGACGTAACGAGTCTACACGAAAATCGGTTTAGCGTCGCGACAAATGTTCCGGCAGCACCGCCCGTCCATTCGGCGGCGGAAACATCTCATACAAAGCTTCCAACCTCTTCCGCAACCACCGGCTCGGTACCTGACGCGGACCAGTCTCCACATCGATATCGCAGCAGATCCCATGCATATAGAGCGTCATCGTGTCCGCAAAGGATTGCGTCGCGTACTCTCGGAATAACTTCGACTTTACGTTCGGTCCGCTGCCGTTTACTTTCGCCGAAGGAAGCCCCTGTTTCAACTGCCAGCTTTCTTCATTCACTTCGCCGTGAACATGTTCCTTCGACTCAGCAACTAACAACGCTGCATACTTATCGATCGTCGCGACTTCCAACTTACGGCTAAGCAGATGCGCGATGGTGCTGAAGAAGACCTGATGATACTCCGACGGATCTTCGCCCTTAACGCCCAGGCAGATTAACGTCGCGCCGTCGGTGAGATAGGCGGATCGCAGACGGTTCTCCAAAGCAGGTTGGCGGAAGCTAACCGCGGCGCCCGTCCCGTTTCGCGCCAGATAGGGTACAAGCACCAGGCGCACCGGCGCGATCCGCGCCCAGACACTTGGCGGGACCGATCCAGCCGGTTCTTGAAGAAACTCCTTCATGTCATCGTCCACCGTGGGCGGCTGTATATAGTAGGAGACTCCTTCGCTTAAAGGAGTCATCGCTCCTTCGAGCAATTTCGGCAACCGATCAACTGGCGTAAGATCGTCCTCAGGAATGCGGGGACTTGGCATTATAGTGTGTAAGTCATTGTAACAAAAAGACCTCAACGCGCTGTATGTTAACCTGAAGGTCCGTTCTACCTTTCGCTCCAGGTGAGCGGACTCGCCGTGCTAAAAGTACTCATCTCAGCTGGCGAAGCTTCGGGCGACTCCTATGCCGCCTTACTCGTGAACCGGCTTCGGGAACAGAATTCTCAACTGGATTTCTTCGGCTGCGCGGGTCCGCATCTCCGCAGTGCGGGCGTCCGCGCCATCATCCGTTCGGAATCGCTCGCCGTTGTCGGCATTTTCGAAGTCATCGGCCACCTGCCCCGCATCTGGCGTGACTACCGGAAACTGCTCGCCGCCGTCGACTACGAGCGCCCGGATCTCGCCGTCCTCACCGACTCACCCGATTTCAATTTGCGCGTCGCGCGTCATCTGCATCGCCGCGGTATCCCGGTCGTCTACCTGGTCGCACCGCAAGTCTGGGCGTGGCGAAAGGACCGGCTCCCGCTGATGCGCCGCGTGTTGACGCGCCTGCTCTGCATCTTTCCTTTCGAAGAGAAATTCTTCAATGACAACGGCGTGCCTACGGTCTACATCGGCCACCCGCTCACCCGCCGGATTGCGGCATCGACGACGCGCGCCGAGTTCCTCGAGACGCATCGGATCCCGCCGAATACGCCCGTAATCGCACTGCTACCTGGAAGTAGGCGCGGTGAGGCCCGTCGACACCTTCCGGCTCTCCTGGACGCCGCGGAACGTCTCGCTCGCGACTACGGCGCTGTCTTCGTCCTACCGGCTTCCGCAACGACCGGCGCGGATTTTTTCAACCGCCTCATTTTTGGGGAACGAAAACCGGCAGCGTCCATCCAAGTATTGGAAGGACAAGCCTGGGACGCGCTCGCTCATTCCGATCTCGCTCTCGCCGCCAGCGGAACCGTTACCATCGAGGCCGCTCTGCTTGGCACGCCGATGGTAACCTTCTATCGGGTTACCTGGGGCAGTTGGATCATCGGGAAGCTGCTTGTCCATGTGCCGTTTTATTGCATGGTCAATTTAATAGCCGGGCGCAAGATTGTGCCGGAGTTGATGCAAGGGGAAATGACGGGAGAACGCATTGCCGCGGAAGCCGGACGACTGCTGAGCGATCCTCAGCGTCGTGAGGAAATGCGCCGTGATCTCGCCGAGGTGCGAGCCGCCCTCAGTGGTTCGGAAGACCCGATCAGCCGCGCCGCTGAAGAAATCTGGAAGCTTGAAGGAGAACGTGCCAGTGCCGTGGCGTAACCCATCGACGAGTTTTACCGCTGTGATCGCGCTTGCCGCGTCTTTTGCGCTCCCTTCTTACGGGCAGGAGCACAAGCCGCAGATCGACGCCAAACACTACGTGATCAATGCGGAAATAAATCCCGAAACTCAGTCGATCAAAGCGCAGGTCACGGTGGATTATGCGCCGGTCGGCGATGCCATCAACGTCGCCACGTTCGAGCTGAACAACGCGCTGACGATCTCGAAAGTGACCGACGAGCACGGCCGCGCGATGCAGCCCAGTCGAACGCAGAACGACTTCACGGTGCGGGTTCCCGTGGACGCCCAGGCGCCGGGCAGCAAGCATGCGCTCACTTTCGATTATGACGGCCGCCTCAGCGGTCAGGAAGATTCGCCCGTCTTCGGACTTAAGTTCGCCGCGATCCATCCCGATTACGCGTACCTGATGTATCCCGCGCGCTGGTTCCCTGTCGTCGGCTACACGACCGATCGGTTTTCGGCCGATATGAACATTCGGGTTCCCGCCGGTTTCAACGTCATCGCCAGCGGCGCAGGGGTCGGTTCGGACGGCCTATTCACTTTCCACTTCAACAAGGAGTCGTTCCCGGGGTCTATCGCGGTCGTCAAGGAAGCCCCTGTCAAGAATAGTTCGGAAGGTATCCGCACCGATCTCTACTTCCGCGGACCGGAGCACGACGTGGCCAACGCGTACGGTGACGAAATCGGGAAGATGATCAACTACTTCAGCGGTCTCTACGGCCAGGTCGCGTACGGGAACCTGACCGTGATCGAAACGGAAGAAGGCTCGCCGAATGGGTTCTCCGCGCCTGGACTGATGTTCCTAAGTCCGCGCGGCATAGGTAAAGAAGTCAACTCCCGTCTGCTCGCGAATCAGGTGGCGCGGCAATGGTGGGGAGTAGCGCTATCACCTACTAACCGCAATCACCTCTGGCTGACTAATGGACTCGCGGTCTACTCTGAAGCGCTCTGGACCGAGCACGAAAAGGGTGCCGCCGGCGCCGAAGGTCTGATGAAAGAGACGGCGACTGAGGCGCTTACTGTTGATAACGTGCCGCTGATTCAGTCCGCTCGCATGGAGGATTACTCGCCCGAGTTCTGGGCGCTGACCGGCGATAAGGGTGCGGCGGTCTACCAGATGCTTCGCACGGTTCTGACCGACGAGACCTTCTATAAGACGTTAAAGGCGTTTCTCGAAGCGTTCTACTGGCGCTCGGTGGATACGGCCGATCTGCGCCAAGTTGCCGAGAAGGTTTCCAATCAGGATCTGAAGTGGTTCTTCATTGAGTGGATCGAATCGAGCGGCGCGCCCGATTTCAAGCTCGAGTACACGGTCTTCCGCACGCAGAAAGGCTTCCGTGTTGTAGGTAAGATCTCGCAGGATCTGGATACTTTCCGCATGCCGGTCGACCTGCGTATTGAGACGGAAGGTAACCCGGAAGATAAGTTGATCGAAGTTTCGGGAACATCCTCGGAGTTCTCGGTCGATACCTTTGGTAAACCAAAGACAGTTACGATTGACCCTGGCCAGAAGCTGCTGAAACTAAGTCCCGACGTGCGCGTTGCGGTGGCGATTCGGCGCGGCGAGCAGTTTGCCGAGATTAGCGAATTCACCGATGCGCTCAAAGAGTATCAGAAGGCGCTTGAGACTAAGACGCATAACTCGCTCGCGCATTACCGCGTTGCGGAAGTCTACTTTTTGCAGAACAATTTTCAATCGGCCGCGAACGAGTTCCGTGAAGCGTTGAATGGCGATCTCGAGCCGAAGTGGGTGGAAGTGTGGTCGCATATTAGTCTGGGCAAGATCTTCGATATCACCGGCCAGCGAGACCGCGCGGTGAACGAGTACGAGCAGGCGCGGCGCACCCATGACAATACGCAAGGTGCGCAGGACGAAGTGGGTAAGTATCTGCGGAAGCCTTACGAGCGGAAGCATTCGGAAGTCTGATTCGAATCTTCAAAGAGGGACGGACGTACGTCGCGCATGCTTTGGAATTAGACGTTTCATCATGCGGCAGCAGCGAAGATAAAGCTCTCAGCAACCTCAAACAGGCTGTGGGACTCCTCCTTGAAGAGGCCGAAAATATGGGGACTCTTGAGCAGATCCTTCAAGAAGCAGGCTACACCAAAACGCAGCGCAGGATTGCGGGTCCGAAGTTCGTCAGCGTGCAGTGCGTGAGTCTCCCGCTCCCGCTGACCCATGCCAAAGCTTAGTCCCGTCTCCTGTAAAGAGCTGGTCAGGGTTTTCGAGGCCGACGGTTTTCGCTGCGTTCGCACAGAAGGCGATCACATGGTTTTTACAAAGACCGGATTCGTAAATTCGATGTCTAGACAGACCCCGCCCTCTGAATCATTCGAGCTCGTTGTTCTTCCAAAAGGATAGGAGTTAAGCTGATGGCCTGGATGACTATTCGCCATTTGTTGTTCTTCGCCGCCACACTCGCCTTCGCTCAGAGTCCGGATCCGCCGCTGCGCGTCGTTGTCGCGGGACTCAATCACGGCCACGTCGACGGTTTCTTCGGCGCAGTTAAGAATCGAACCGATGTGCAGATCGTCGGCATCTTCGATCCGAGTACCGATCTGCAGAAGCACTACGCTCAGAAATTCGGCTATGCGGACTCGCTGTTCGCGAGCGACCTCGGCGCGCTGCTGGACAGGACTAAACCGGAAGCTATCGCCATATTCACCAGCACCGATGGTCACGGGGCCGCGGTGGAAGCAGCGGCAAAACGGCACATCGACGCCATGATGGAGAAGCCTCTGGCCGTCAACATGGTTCAGGCGCGCCGGATTGAGCACGCGGCCACAACCTCGGGTATCCACGTGATCGTGAATTACGAGACGACCTGGTATCCGAGTCACGCTGAGTTGCGGCGGAGGTTGGAAGGTACCGGCGAGATCCGCAAGATGATGGCGATGGACGGCCACGAGGGTCCTAAAGAAATCCACGTCGGGCCGGAGTTCTTCGATTGGTTGACTAATCCGCTAAAGAATGGCGCGGGCGCGCTGTTCGACTTCGGCTGCTATGGCGCTAACTTGATGACCTGGATGATGAACAACGAGCGTCCGCTCGCGGTAACTGCCATCACGCAAACCGATAAACCGGCAATCTATCAGCGCGTGGACGACGAAGCCACCGTGCTGGTGGAATATCCGAGAGCGCAGGGCATCATTCAAGGCTCCTGGAACTGGCCGTTCGCGCGTAAGGATTTCGAGGTCTACACGGAGCACGCCTACGCGATTGCGGACGGCGGAAAGGTGCTGCACGCGCGAGCCCCGGGACCCTCGACCGCAGAGACGATCGATCCGCCGGCTCTACCGCCGGACGAGAAGGACTCGGTTTCGTATCTGCGCGCGGTAGTTCGCGGCAAGGTGCAGCCCAGTGGGCTATCTTCGCTGGCGAACAACATGATCGTGGTCGAGATACTGGACGCCGCGCGAGAGTCCGCTCGAACCGGACACCTCGTCAAACTGCAACCGCGCCAGTGACGGAACTCGAACGGCTGCGGGAGTTCATGCGAACCATCCCGTTCAACATGCATCTGGGCATTGTCGTCGAAGCCGCGCATGAAGACGGGATCACGATCTCGTGCGAGATGCGCGAAGAGTTTCGCAACGGCCACGGTGTACTGCACGGCGGCGTGATCGCAACGCTCGCCGATGTCGCCGTAGGGGTCGCGCTGAAGACACGGATTGCTCCGAAAACGGCCACCACGATTGACCTGAAGGTCAATTACCTGAAGCCGGTGCTTAGTGGAAAGCTCCGCGCGCGTTGTTACTTAGTTCGCGTAGGTAAGACGCTGATCACCGGACGCGTGGACCTTACAGACGACGCCGCAAACATAGTGGCGATCGCTATCGCGAGTTATATGATCTTGCCCGACTAACAGCTTGTCAAGCCCGCAACAGGTTCTTGAAGTCGCGTTGTGTGCCGTCGTAGTTCGGGAACACGCTGCGCAGGTTGCGATTACCCAGGTGATTCGAAACCAACTCGCCTAAGACGGCGCGGAAGTCGGTTGTCAGGTTTAGATCGCGGCTGTCATAGAGCTGCTCTTTAGCCAACCCCGGCCATTGACCGTAGACCTGTCCGCCCTTGATATCTCCGCCTAACACGAACATGCAGTTCGCGTGGCCATGGTCGGTGCCGCGATTGCCGTTCTCATGCGCCGTGCGGCCGAACTCGGACATAGTCACTACCACCACGTCGCCCATGCGATCGCCCAGGTCCTGATAGAACGCCGAGAGCGTCTGCCCGAACTCGGTCAATAGGTTGGCCAACTGACCTTGTGAGGCGGTTGCGCCCACTTCGTTTACGTGGTGATCCCAGCCGCCGATATCGGCGAACGCGACTTCCACGCCGACGTCAGCTTTGATCAATTGCGCAATCTGTCGCATGTTATCGGAGAACTTACCCTTCGGATAGTTCGCGCCTGCCGCCGGCTGATAGGGATTCTTCTGAACGTTCTGCAGAATCGACATCGCTTCAAACGTTTCGCGGCCGGTTCCGTTGAGGATCTCGTCATGCGTGCCGGAGTAGAGCGATTGCAGAATCGCGGACGATGTCGCGTCTTTCACCTGAAAGTTGCTCAGCGAGTCCACGGCAACGGCGCTATTCGAGCCGCGTAAGGATCGCGGCAGATTGGGTCCGAGCGCAACCGCACGCACCGGAGACACCTTGCCTTGCGCCGCCGGCAGTGCACGATTCAACCAGCCGTCGCCCGTGGCTTTCAATCCCGGAGTGCCGGACTCCATGTAGTCCTGCGCATCGAAGTGCGATCGCGTGGGATCGGGCGACCCCGCGGCATGTACGACAGCGAGATGACGGGCATCCCACAACGGCTGCAGCGACGCGAGACTCGGATGCAGCCCGAAGTACCCATTCAGATCGACAACCGAATCGGTCTTCGCAATATTGGCGGATGGACGCGGGATCGAGATCGTCGGCCGCATGGCATAGTAGTTTGGGTCACCGTGCGGGACAACGATGTTCAGGCCATCGGCGGCGCCGCGCTGAAAGATCGCGACTAAGATCTTATTGCGGGCTCCCGGTGACGCTTGATCTTTGGCATAGACAGCCCGCTCGAGCCAGATCGGCGCCGCGCCGATGCCGACCATCGCTAGGGCCGAATTCTTCAGGAAAATTCTTCGGTTGCTGACCATTTGTTCGGACTTCCTATCTTTATGACGGTCTCTGCGAGAATTCGTTCACTTACCGGCGCTGAAAATCCGGCGAGCCCAACGTAAGTCCTGCGATTAGTCCCGCGGTATTGATTGCAGGCTGCGGCGGGCGATTGGTTTGAGCCACATTGGTTGTGGTTGCAACCGGAGTTTGCGTTAATTCGTTTAGTCTTGCTGTCACGATCTGCCTCGAATCCGCCGTTAAAGGCGCCCCAAGCAAGACCTGCGACATAGAATCCGGGTCGGTTGCGACAGGCAGCACGATCTTCACGCCATTTACTTTATTGATCGCCAGGTTCAAGGCGAAATTCATTCGGCCTAACAACGCGGCGGAGTTCATCCACTCCGAGCTCTTGTTGGAGTAGCCTGTCGGCTCCTGTTTGCGATAGAGCGGCTCTCCGAGCTGATTCAACTCGTTCTCCACCGCGTTTGTGAACTCGACATCGGCATTCGTTGCGCGCAGCGCACTGACCACCATCTCGAAAGGCGACTTGATCTTTGCGCGATACGCGTCCTGCGCCCAGAACTCGGGGGATTGGACCATCGTATTCATTACTTCGCGTAGATCGCCGTCCGTCTTAGTAAACGTTGCGGCCATGCGATCAACTAACGCTTGCGGCGGGTTGTCGGAAACAAACCGGATCGCCAGCGACCGAGAGATAAAGCGCGCCGTTGCAGGCTGATGCGCAAGTATGTCGAGCACCTTATAGCCATCGTCAATTCCTCCGCCGGCGGGAATCGTTACTCCGAGAACCACTTTCTCGCCGTTGTCGTGCTGCTTCGGATTGAACTCGAACGCGCCGCCGCGACGGGGTTCACGAATGGTCCAGCCGGTAAAGCAGCGCGCCACTTCGGTAACATCATGTTGCGTGTATCCGCCGTCAACGCCGAGTGTATGTAACTCCATTAGTTCACGGCCGTAGTTTTCGTTCAGCCCGCGTTTCGCCTGCTTCGGGTTCTTCGCATCCGCATCCGGCTTTACAGACTGGAAGTTATCCAGATAGAACAGCATGGCCGGGCTCTGGGCAGTAGCGATTAGCAGATCTTCGAACTTACCGAGAACGAACGGGCGAATCGCATCGCGCTCATACGCAGTAAGCAAGTAACGATCGGCGCCTTTGTCTTGATACACGTTGAAATGGTTGAACCAGAAGTCAGCCAGAACTTCCTGAAGCTGCCGATTGCTGTAGACGGCACGATAGAGCTTAGCGTCTGTTAAGTCTTTATTCACCAAGCGCTGTGTTCCCGCGAACGTCTCCATACGGCGGCGTTCGGTAGGGGAACTGATGGCAACGATCTTCTGCCGTTGCGGACCCGGCAGCGTCGTCACCACGTCATACTGCAAACCTACCGGCATGGAATCAATGGCCGCTAATTGCTGGGCTGGCGTTCCGGTACGAAAAATGGCGGCTTGCTCCGGGCGCAGCTCAGCGAGTGCGTCATCGAAAGCGAACTTAGCAGTCTTGTCGGCGTTCTTATTCCCTTCGAACTGATCCCGGTACCGGTCCGCAATCCGCTGAGCAACCACGCGCATCTGGGGATCTTCGGGCCAGTCCGCTTTGTTCGCGATCATCAGCTTAATCATGAGGTTCGATGGATATTTCTGAAGCATTTCAAACGAACCCATCTGAAGCGTGTCCAACGTGGCGAGCTTCGCGTCTAATACAGGGTTCTGCGCGATTGACTCGGGATGCAATTGCTGCTGAATCCAGGCCTTCACGCCCATCGCGCGGACCTGCTCGACATCGCCGGGACGAGGGCCGAAAGCGAGCCGGTTTAACGCATGAACAGCCATCTCTTCGGACGGCATTTCCACGATTGCGGGGGGCTTCGGTTGCGGATTCGTTTTGGTTTTCTTACGCGCGAAGCCTGGGGCGGCGCCCAAACACAAAACCATAAGCGCGGCAATCGTTCGGATCTTCATGCAGCTCCTGATGATGTAAACGCTCTGGCTTAAGAGCAAGTTGCGAACCACGCAACGAACTGGGCTGCGGCATCATTAAATTTGGTTCAGCGTGTTTTCAGCCATCCTGGCTGATTTTGGTCAATTGATTGCTTTTTCTGGGTTTATGCTAGCCCAACCGGTCTATTTCGCGCTTCTTCAAATCGGGCAGCTAGGAAGCGATCAACCGCACGGCGCGACCTCGACGTTGCAGCGCGTGATGGTCATCGCTCTAGTTGTTTTGTTGGCGGCGGGAGTCGCTCTTGCGGTGTTCCTGATCTTGCGATCCATGGCGGGCAAACCGCGTGATGGAAGTCACGAAGGGCGAACCTCCGTACCTTAGGAACATCCGAACCTGCTCGTTTTGCGGTATAAAGGTAATGTCGAGAGTTACCTGAGGTGCTGAGAGCTGGGGCTGTTTTCCGGCGATCAAGGCTGGAACCGGCCGCGATGCAACCGCAATGCCAGGACCCCGATCGGCATTCCAACTACTGCGACTTGCACACGAAGAGGTAATGTATGTTCGAAGGAATTTTTCAGCCGTCTCACCTGATCATCGTTTTGGCCGTGGCCCTTCTTGTTTTCGGCCCGAAAAAGCTCCCGGAGCTTGGCAAAGGCCTCGGCGAAGGCATCAAAAGCTTCAAAAAAGGCATCAAGGACGCGACTGAGTCCATGAATACGCCGGATCCGCCGAGTCCTGGAAGCCCCGAGTCCGGCGCCCCCAAGGTTTAATCCGCCTGTTCTCCTTTACCGCAATCACACGATTGAGTCGCGTTATCCTGCCATAGGATCACATGACTCAATTAGTTCTGCTACGCCACGGCGAGAGCGTCTGGAACAAAGAAAATCGTTTCACGGGCTGGACGGATGTGGATCTTTCCGCAAAAGGGCTGGAGGAAGCGCGCGAAGCCGGTGAAACGCTGAAAACGAACGGATTTACCTTCGACCTTGCGTACACCTCCGTTTTGAAGCGCGCGATCCGCACGCTTTGGCTGTCGCTGGACGCGATGGATCTGATGTGGATTCCCGTCGAGCGATCCTGGCGATTGAATGAGCGTCATTACGGCGCGCTACAGGGTCTGAACAAAGCGGAAACCGCGGCCAAATTCGGCGACGAGCAGGTGAAGATTTGGCGCCGCAGCTACTCAGTCCCACCGCCGCCACTTGAGCCGTCGGACGAACGCTATCCGGGCCATGATCCGCGGTACCGTAGCCTTTCCGCTGACGAATTGCCCCTGACCGAATGCTTGAAAGACACCGTTGCGCGTTTTCTCCCCTACTGGGAGCAGTCGATTGCGCCGCAGGTGCGCGACGGCAAAAAAGTGCTGATCGCGGCACACGGCAACAGCCTGCGCGCGCTGATCAAGTACTTGGACAACGTTTCCGAGGACGAGATTCTCGACGTGAACGTTCCGACGGCCATGCCTCTGGTTTATGAGCTCGACGAGGGCCTGCAGCCGCTGAAGAAATACTATCTGGGCGACCCCGCGAAGGTCCAGGCAGCCATGGACGCGGTAGCCGCCCAAGGCAAGAAGAAGTAGTCCATGCACTCGCACCGGCTCGCATCGTTGTTGCTCGGAGGCTGGCTGCTCGCCGGCATCCTGATGGATTTCATGGCTATCCAGAACTTCCGGACGGTCGATCGCTTCCTGGCCGAGCCCAGCGTGTTTGCGGCGCAGGATATCAAGACGCTCGGCGGTCACGATCAGGCGCGATTGTTTCTGCGACAGGAAGTTGGCGAACGCAATCGCTTCCTGTTCGAGCAATGGGAAATTGTTCAGATCATTCTCGGAGTGGCTTTGATCGGCACGATGATTTTCGGACATGGCGATCCCTCGAAGTCGACGCTCCTTACCGCCGGCGCGATGCTCGTTATCGTGTGTGTTGACCGCTTTTACCTGACGCCGCGGATTACGGATCTCGGCCGGCTCATCGACTTCCCCGGCCAACCGGGCGCAAACCCCGCGCTGTTCTGGGCGATGCACGGATGGTATTCGGGACTGGAGCTTCTGAAGCTCGCGCTAGGATTCATGTGCGCGGGAACGCTGCTGATCCGGTTCACGGACCGGAAGCGCTTTGTCCGCGAGCGCGAGCACCTGACGCGGCGCCCCGCCCAGGCGCACGGCGGATAATGGCCGACAAACGAAGAATGTGCCCGCATTGCCGGGCATTCATCACCACCAGCGACCGCGTATGCCCCTACTGCGGGGCTGATGTAGGCCCGCGCGCGATCGATGTGCGCAGTCCCGGCGCGATACTGGGCGGCCTTATCCCGGCCTCGAAATTCACGACGTCGCTGATCCTGCTGCTGAACATCGGCATCTATATCGCGAGTCAGTTCAATCAAAATCTGGCCTTCCTCGGCTGGAAAGATAGCCGCGCGATTCTGGAAGGCCACCAATACTGGCGCTTGATCACGGCCGGGTTCCTGCATGGCGGCATTCTCCACATCGCGATGAATATGTGGGTGCTAAACGATCTAGGCGCGGAAGTGGAGCGAACTTACGGCACCGCCCGTTTCCTGATCGTCTATTTCGCGGGAACGGTTTGCGGGTTTCTGTTCAGCGCGTATATGTCGCCCGCGCCGTCGCTAGGTGCATCCGCGGGCCTGTTCGGATTAATCGGGGCGATGATTGCCTTCGGCTTACGGAACCGGACGGACGTCGGCCGCCAGATTCGCGGATTTTATGTGAAGTGGGCGATCTACGGGATGGCGTTGGGCTTCCTGCCGGGATTCCACATCGATAACTATGCGCACTTAGGCGGACTGGCGGCGGGACTCGCGATCGCCTATGTTGCAGGAAGCCCGGTACATGCGAGTAAGACGACAGAGCAAGTCTGGAAGGCGATTGCCGCTATCTGCGTACTCCTGACGGCTTACAGTTTTTGGATTGTGCTGCGGCAGGTGAATGCGCCGCAAGACGAGAGCGGCCCGTCGGTCGTGCAACTGCGAGAGCTACCACTTGAGTTCGGCGTCTCGCGCAATCTTGCCAGCCAGCCCTGGCTTGATATCCCGATTGCCGTGCACGGGAACTGTTATGATCTTTCGCTCTCCGGCCTTAGAGTAGATGTGATGGCTTCCCTTGATTCGTTCAAGCCGCCATCCTTGACCTTCAAGTAAGCGGCAGATCTCCGGTCCGGTGATCGGCTTCACGCAACCAATTCCAGAATCTGGATGTTCGATTCTGGCTTGATTCCGTTTGCCTTCATGACTTCCAGCACGCCTGAGATTGCCTCGCGGATATTATCCATCAGTTCGTCCATCGTTTCCGCTTGCGTGTAGCAGCCCGGGAGCGCGGGGACCTCGGCCCAGAAACCACCTTCCGGTTCTTTATGAACGACTACGGCGTACTTCTGCACAAGGTTATGTTCTCATGAATTCGATTGTCAGCGCCGCGTCTAAAACTGCAATCTAACCACCTCGTCACCCGCTATCGCACAGATCAGGTCGCCCGGCTGCGGCGTAATCACTGCGGTTCCCGTCAGCGCCCCAAATGCCGGTAGAACCCCAGTCGTCCGATTGAACCAGAAACAGGCTAGCTTCGCGCGGTCCGCTCCCTTTCCAGCCAATCGGATCGCGGGGTGCAGATGACCACAAAGCGTGTAGCCCTCTTCCGACGGTCGAGGGCGGTGCCGGTACACGAAAGGCGCATCGATCTCCGGAGCGTCGACGCACCGGAACCGGAGTTCACCGGGCGGATCGCCGGCGCGCTCATCATGGTTGCCGCGCACCAGCAGAACATCCAGATCGGAATGCCGCTCGCGCCATCGCGCCACTTCGCCCAGCGTCTTTTCGGAACGCCCTTGACGCGCATGGATGCAGTCGCCGAGCAGCACCATTCGTGTAGCGCAGGTCCGGTCCAGCACCGCCGAAAGCCGCGTCAGACTTTCCGTCGTGGTGCCACCAGGTACGGGGATTGCAGCCGCGCGCATGGTGGCGGCTTTGCCCCAATGCGTATCGGCAATCAGCAGCGTCTGCTTCGCGGCCCAGAAGATGGCGCGCTCGGGCAAGAGGTGCAGCTTCTCACCCGCAAGTTCGATTTCCAAGTCAGCGATCAACCGGCGGCGCGCTCCAGTTGCCGGGTCATCCGGCGAACGCGATCGACCAGCTTCTCGGAACTGACGCGGTTGCGCGTGCGATCCACCAGCAGCGGAAACGATAATGGCGAGGGCCGCCCGATATCAACCACGCGCACGTTTGACGACGAGAGCCGTTCCAATGTGCGACCCAGCCGGCTCTGCTCGAGCTGCCGTTCCAGCACTTCGCGATGCGCCTGATGGACCAGCATATTATCGCGGTCGTACTTCATGAACACGTCAAACAGCAATCCGCTCGAAGCCTGCAGTTGGCGCACGGATTTGTTCTGCCCGGGGAATCCGTTGAACGTGAGTCCGGCGACGCGCGCAATCTCGCGGAACTGGCGGCGCGCCATCTCGGCCGCGTTCAGGCTCGCCGGGATATCTTCCAGCAGATGCTGCGGCGAAAGCAATCCAGCGTCGAGGGCACGCTCAATCGGCGCCGCCGTGGGCGCGAGTAACTCGAACCCGTAGTCGTTGAAAGACATCGAGAAGCTGATCGGTTCGAGCCGCGACATCCGGTACGCCACCAGCGCCGCGATTCCTTCATGCACCAAACGCCCTTCGAACGGATACAGAAACAAGTGATGGCCCTCGCGCGTTTCCACACGCTCGATCAGGAATTCTTCCAAGGCCGGGATCACCGAGATTTCCTGCTGGGCCTCAAGAACCGGCCGCACGGCTTCCAGTTCGGGTGAGTCGAAGATGCCCACACGCGCTTGTTCCAGACGGACACGCACCGCACGCGCGAGCTCGCTCGAAAGCGGCATGCGGCTGCCATCCCAACGCGGGATCTCGCCGCCCGTCTTCGTCGCCTTTTTGACCCACGCGGTCATCTCGCGAACCCGCACAAACTCGAGCGTCTTTCCGGCAAATACGAAGTGATCGCCCGAGCGTAGACGCGCGATGAACGACTCTTCCACGCTGCCCAACCGGCCGCCGGTCAGATAGCGAATATCCATCGTGGCGTCGCCCGTGATCGTGCCGATCGATAGCAAGTGCCGGCGTGCGATCTGCTTATCCATCACGCGGTACATCCCGGCGTGCTGCACCACGCGCGAGTACTCGGGGTAATTGCGGAGGGCTTCTCCACCGCGCGTAACGAAGTCGAGCGTCCACGCCCACTCGGCGTCGGTGAGGTGGCGATACGCGAAACGTCGACCGGACCTCAGCGAGCATTTCGGCTTCGTCGAATCCACCCGCCAGCGCCATCGTGACCAGATGCTGCGACAACAGATCCAGCGGCCGGACGATGGGATCGCGGCTCTCGATCGCTCCCGCGTAGTAGGCATCGCGGGCCGCCGCAACTTCGACCAACTCGAAAGCGTGCGTCGGGCGCGCAGGTGATGCGGCTAGGAACGCCGGGACGGTGTCCGCTGCGTCCGGCGCGCTGCAGCAAACGGGCAACACCTTTCGGACTGCCGATCTGAATGACGCGATCGACTGGAGTGAAGTCGACGCCGAGATCGAGACTCGACGTGCAGACGACGCACCGCAGCGTGCCATTGCGCAGGCCATCTTCAACCCAATCGCGAATCTTGCGTTCGAGCGATCCGTGGTGAAGCGCGATCGATCCCGCCCAGTCCGGGCGCGCATCGAGAATCGCCTGGTACCAGATCTCAGTCTGCGAACGGGTGTTCGTGAACACCAGCGTGGTCTGACCTTCCTCGATGGCGGCGAGCACTTGCGGAAGCATGTTCACGCCCAGGTGCCCGGCCCAGGGGAAGCGCTCCATCACGGGCGGAATCAGCGAATCGATCACTACGGTTTTCGGAACTACACCGCGAACCAGCCGGCCTTCGCGCGTTCCGAGCATCGTCTCCATCGCAGTTTCGATATTGCCCAGCGTGGCGGACAGTCCCCACGTGCAAACGCCCGGCCGCCAGTGCCGCAAACGCGCGAGAAGGAGTTCCGTCATGACCCCGCGTTTGGAACCCATGAGCTCGTGCCATTCGTCGACGACGATCAGGCGGAGATCGTTGAAGCGCTCCTTCGCGTCGTCCCTGGCCATCAGCAGCGCCAGCGATTCGGGCGTGGTCACGAGCGCAGTGGGTAGACGTTTGGTTTGCTTCGCTCGAAGGCTGGGTTTCGTGTCGCCGGTGCGGGCCGAGAGAGACCACGGGATATCCATCGCGAGCAGCGGCGCATTGAGCGACTTCTCGGTGTCGGCTACGAGTGCGCGAAGCGGCGTGATCCACAGGACGCGCAACGGCGGATTGTCTTCGCCATCGCCGTCCATCCACTCGATCAGCGGACCCATCCATGCCGCGAGGGTTTTGCCGGTGCCAGTGGCGGCGTGGATCAAACCGCTCTCGCCACGGCGGTAGGCGTCCCAGACTTCACGTTGGAAAGCGAACGAAGTCCACCCGCGGCTCTTGAACCAGGATTCGACGGCCTGGATCGGGCTCGATTGCCGGGTGCGGGAGGGTTTCGACTTGGTTGCTTTCTTCGGCACAATACTTCTTTCTTGATTGTCTCGCGAGGGCGTGGTCGAGAGTATCCGATAGCATAAGCATCATGCCGATGAAGGTGCGCGAAGTAGTTCGCCTTCTTGAGAAACACGGATGGGTCGAGATGCGCTCCAGAGGTAGCCGTCGGCATTTCAAGCACCCGGACCGAGCCTTAGTCGTCACGGTTTGAACGCTAGGATCGGTGCGCCGATTCCGGATCCGCATAGTTCGGTTGACTACGTAGAAGTAGCGGCATAGATTTCATCCTCAGCACAAAGGTCACCGTCCGAGACACAGAACTTTTCGTGTCAAGCGCTCGTATACGATCTTGCTAATGCGAGCCGCGCTGTGTGCCCTGATCTCAACTCTTCCGGTAATGTCGCTGCTGGCCCAAACCCCTGCGGCAAAACCTACGCTTGAAAGTAGCCTCGCAAAGGCTTCCTACGCCTTGAGTGTCGAAGGCGGGAAGTTGACCGGTCCAGGCGCGACCGTTCTTCAAACCGCAATCTCACAGGCCGACTATGTTCTACTCGGCGAGGATCATCTTACTCGCGAGATTCCGCGCTTTGGCGCTGCTGTTTGCGATGTTATGGCATCTGGCGGTCTCTCTGCCATAGCCTTTGAGGCAAGTCCAGCCGTTGCACACTTCGTGCAGGAATCACTTAGGACACCTAACCGTATTCAGGCGATGGGTGAGCTTCAGAAGAAGTATCCGGATAGTGCCGCGTTCCTGAATATCAAAGACGAGAATGATCTGGCCGCTCATTGTGCCGAAGTCTCCAAACAAAGCAACTTTCAAGTCTGGGGACTGGACCAGGAATTTATGGGTTCGGCGGGTTGGATTCTAGAGCGGATGCTCGCCACGAACCCCGGTCCAACTGCGCGCGCGGCGATTTTGCATCTGCAAACAATGGAACGCGCTGACATCGAAGAAGCGCGTAAAACCGGCGATCCCACAAAGCTATTCCTGGTCTCAGTGTCCGACTCTGAGATTCAAAATGCCTCGGCCGCGATCGACAAAGACGGTGCGCCGGCGACTAAGGTTGCATTTCATGAACTAACTGAGAGTCGCACCATTTACCTGGAGCAGGAGACACATCCCAGCGATTCCAATGCAAGGCGCGGGCTTCTGATGAAGCATAATCTTCTCACTTACTACAACATGGCCGGCGGCAGCAATCCATCCGAACGTATCTTATTCAAGTTCGGTGACTGGCATCTATACAAGGGCGTTAATCCATTACACCAGCGCGACTTAGGTAACTTCATCGCGGAGTTTGCGGATGGACAGGGTAAGAGCTCCTTGCATATCTTAGTTTTGGGCGTCAAGGGCACACACGCGTTGTATAGCGGGTACGATCGCCCGCTTAGGTTCGAGCCGTTCGATATGGTTCAAGACGATGACTATAAGTGGCTCAAGCCAGCCATTGACGCCAAGAAGGCCGAATCGTGGACCCTATTCGACCTGCGGGACCTTAGATTCAAGCAACTGAACTTGGATGCCGACTGGCAGCGCGTCGTCTACGGATACGATCTGTTAGTCCTGATTCCCGAGCTAACACCCGGGGCTCTGATTCAGTAGCGGAATCGCGTCGGGATATCCTGTCCACATGCCCCCGATGCAACCCGATCAAGCAGGTTTTCTGCTTAACGCTGTTTTTCTTCCAGGATTGAAGAACGAAAATCGCCTAACCAAGACGGTTATTGCAGCGATTCCTGCCGAATAAGACCGACTATCGGCCCGACGAAGTCTCGAAGACCGCGTTGGAACTGGCCTGGCACATCGTGGCTACGGAAATGCGATTCTTGGATGCTGTGTTGGCGGGCGAGTTCGAGTTCACTCCGAGGCCGCGTCCGGATGCGGTCAAAACCCCGGACGATCTGAATGGCTGGTATACCGAAAATTTCGATCAGCGAATCGAAAAACTGGGCCAGCTTTCCAACGAGGACTTAAATAAAATCGTCGACTTCCGAGGGATGTTTCAACTGCCGGCCGTTATGTTCGTCAACTTTGTTCAGCATCACTCGATCCACCATCGCGGCCAGCTATCAATGTATCTGCGGCCGATGGGCGCCAAAGTACCGTCGATCTATGGCGAGAGCTACGACGCCGCACAGGATCGCAAAGCCGCCGTCTAGTTACTGGACAGTTACGGGAAGTTTGACTTCGACTGTCTTGGGCGCGAAACAGGCGCGATCGTTGCAGGCTTGGTAGCGAAGCTTGCCAAGCATCGTACTCTGTCCGGGCGTTGCGTCAGGAGCAGCAGTGAACTTAGTCGTGAGATCGAATGTTCCCGTAACTACGCTCAGCTTCGTTTCCGAAAACGCGTACTTCTCCATCTGGGGTTTCGGATAGACAATGTCCTTGGCCGTAAGCGGTCCGGGCTCCCAGGTAAGCTTCAGTGGAATCAGGTTTTCATCGTTGGGCGTGTGACTATTAGCGTGAAAGCCCTCGTTCAGAGTAGCGGTGAGCTTCAGTTCCGCCGTTCCCCCGCGCTTCACCGTCACCGGCGCCGGATCACTAATTGTTAGCCGGGGCGACTGCGCCAGGAGTATGGCCGGAACCAACAGCAAAACTGACCTTTTCAGCGCTTGGGTGGCTACTGGTAAGAAGCGTTTCAATCTCATCGTCAAATTCTTTCCTGGACGTCAGCCCAACGTGCACTTTGTAAACGCGGCCTTCGCGATCAATCAGGAACGTAGTCGGAATCGCGTCGACTCCGCCGTATTGATCGGCAGTCTTATCGTCTCCTAAGACTACCCGGTAGTTCACGCCGAGCTCTTTAAGAAACGGTTTGATGACATCCCAACCATCGTCCATGGATACGCCGAGAACCGCGAAACCGCGATCCTTCTTCGCCCGCTCGAAGTCCATGAGCCATGGGATCTCTACCTTGCAGGGCTCGCAAGTAGTCGCCCAGAAATCCAGCACAACCACCTTCCCGCGATAGTCGCTGAGGTGAACGGTTCGGCCATCAGCGTCCTTCAACGAGAAATCGGGAGCGCTCTTCCGATCGCCGGTCTTCGCTTGAGTACTCTGCGCGCTCACGCTATGCGACGCGCAGCCGGCAATGCCCAGCAAACAATCAAGCTGAAGAGCGAGGCGTAGTGGAGTCGGCGCAAGCGGAGGATCCTTAATTGAATTATAGCGGGCCGCTGTTAAATACGTAGACGATCGAGATCGAGATTCGCCGCCATCCATCGATACCTCAGCCGCCGCGCGCCGGGGCGGAGAGTGATCTCGGGATGCGACTCGATACCCAGCGCGTAAGCCGCCGCAGTATCGCAGAAGCTCTCACACAGGTACTCGCGCCAACGCCGCGTGCGCTCCTTCCGGTCGTCGGAGATCAGATCGTTTCTTCGCCATTCCGCCGACCACGCCATTTCTCCGGTCTTACCCGCATCGAATTCCGCGGCGATCAGTGCCTCATAGGCACCGCGCAACTTGCGGCCGGATCTCCACCAGACAAAATGGAACAACTCATGCGCCAGGATGCGGTCTCGTTCGGCCGGGTTGCGCAGCAGCGAGTGATCCAGAACGATCCGCCGTTCCCGCAGGAAGGTCCCGGCATGTACCGACGATCCGTAGTCTCCGCCGGAAACTAATTTCCCGCGCGATGCCCTGAGCTGCGGCCGAAACTCGATTAGAATCGGCTGACCGTCGAATTGCATTACTTAGCGGCGAGTTCCAGCTTCGGACCCGTGACGTCTACAATCTCAAGCTCGACGCCTTTCCGCTTCTTCAATTGATCTTCCGTCAAGTCATAACGAACGGCGGTGACGCGCTGCACGATCTGCCCGGGACTAATATGATCGCGTTCGCGCATCGGTGTCATTTTCAACGGCCCAAGCTCGGTGTGATATCGGAACATCGCCGGAAGATCGGTGGCCGCGATCATGGAGTTATCCGGAGTTGAGCCATCGGGCTCTGTGACCTTCACATTGATGAACCGGACGATCATCTCACGCCCGGAAGGATTCGTGACCTCGAAATCGATGACCAGGGCCGAACTCGCGGGATCGAGTGCCACGGTACGAACCTGCAGTATCTTACCCGTGGGCGCCAGGTAGTTGCCGCTGTGGGAACTCAGAATCCAGGCCACGGCTCCAACGAGCACCACAACGGCGCAGGCAAAGCCGATCGCAAAAGGCTTGCTCATTTAGACTGATGGTAGCTTGCTTGACAAGAGCGTGAGTGACCATTTGCCGGCATCCGATAAGACCGGGCTCATCGTGGAAGCGGATTCCGGCCCGGGCATTCTGCACCGACTTACCGGCGTGATCGCGCAGCACAACGGCGACATAACTTCAATCGGGATTCTCGAAGATAACTCCGAGGGTGCACGCATTTACTTCGAGATGATGGTCCCGAAAGCTGACGCGTTAGTCGAAGATCTCCGGAGACTCGAAATCGTGCGAAGCGTCGAGCCCGTACGCGTGCTCGAGAAGATCTACGGGAAACGCATCATCATCATGGGCGGCGGCGCTCAGGTTGGCCAGGTCGCGATCGGCGCGGTTTCAGAGGCGGACCGTCACAACATCCGGGGAGAACATATCTCGGTGGACACGATTCCGCTGGTTGGCGAACAGCAACTTGCCGAGGCCGTGCGTGCGATCAGCCGGTTGCCGCGGGCGAAAGCTTTGGTTTTGGCGGGGGCGCTCATGGGCGGCGACATCGAAGCGGCGGTTCGGGAAGTCCGCGCGAAAGGGCTTTTGGTAATTAGCTTGAACATGGCAGGCAGCGTCCCGGATGCGGCGGATTTCGTGGTTACCGATCCGGTGCAGGCGGGCGTGATGGCGGTTATGGCGATTGCCGAAACCGCCCGGTTTAACGTCCAGCGATTGAGCCGAAGGGTTTTCTGAAGGCTTCTGATTATTTCGCCCGGAGCGCAAACTCACGAACGGGGTCGGCATCGCCTGGCTGAGAAATACGGATAAAGTAATCGCCTGGATCGAGCGGCTTCGAGAAGCGCGCCTGAACCTGATCTTTGTCCGGTGCGACATCTGCCTGTTCCAACGTCGTGCCCGCGGCATCCACTAGAACGACATGCGCGGATTTACCGAGGCTGAGGCCTCGTACGTCCAATGAGAGGGTGAGAGGATGATTGGCGGCCACGGTTTGGGAGGCGCCACGTTCGGCCTGGAGAGAAACAGCAATCGCCGCACCCGCTGGCACGGGCTCCCGCATCCGCACCACGGATACGGCAAGTATGCAAACACAGGCCGCGCTGGCAGCCCACATCGGAACTGCCGGTAACCGGAAGGATCGGGCTACGCGCGCAGCAAATGACTCGGCCTTCTGTTCCGCTCGCAATCGCGCGGCCGCGCCTTTCATGGCTCGAACAAAAATATCCGTCTCATCCAAACGCTCCTGGCACGGTTCGCATATCAGGAGGTGTTCTTCCAAAGCTTCCGTGCGCAGGTCTTCCAGGCGGCCTAAAGCGTAAAGCTCCAGAGCATCGTCCGTGCAATGATCTTCGAAGGTGGCTTCCATATTCAATGTTCAGTCCTCGCTACCGGGATTCACAACCGGCTCATGCTGTTGTAGTCAGGAGCGCCCGAAAGAAATCTCGTTTTGGAACCGGCACGTTGGCAGGCAAAAGTACTACTTAATACACCGGTACGTTGCGGCGGGATAGACGACGCTTCCCGAGTTCCCCAAACCGCGCCTTTGCGCGCGATTTCAGCAGGCGGAATTGCGTTTCCGTCAAAGACATGTCTTGGCAAATCTGTTCCTGAGACTGTTCGTCCAGGTAAAAGCGAGTCAGGATCTCGCGATCCCGGCGGGAAATCGCCTTCAGGACGGAAACCGCGAGCTGCTCCTGCTGCCGGTTCATAGCAGCGGCTTCGGGATTCATTCCGCCATCGGGAACCGGAGCACTAGTATCCAGATCCACTTGCTGGCGGCGATTGGTTACCGCGGAGTCGATATGTCCGGCGATCTGGCGACGCACGATCGTGCGGGCAAATCCCATGAGGCGTTCGGGTTCCCGGAGTTCACCACGACGGATCGCCTGAGCCACGATGAGGAAGCAGTCGTGGACGCGGTCGTCCAGATCCTGCGGCCCGAGCTGGCGGCACAGGTAATAGCGCATGCCCCGCGTGAAAACCTGATAGAGCTCTTCCATAGCCTGAGGATCGTCGCGTTGAATGCGATTCACCAGATCAGCCCAATCCGGTTGCGGCGGACGGGCGTCAGTGTCGGCTAAGTTTTCATCGATCACGGGACCCACTGAAGCTATTTTTGCAGAAAGGTCGGGAATATTTTCAAGATTGCGCACCGATATTACACCTTTCCAATCAGGAAATAGCTCGCCCAAAATTCCGGACTATTTCTGAAACCCGTCGAGTGAGCCATCGCGAGTTGTGCTTGGCGCAGCGCTTCGGATGCACCCTGTCTGTTATTTAATTTAAGAAAACCGTAAAAATCCCGGAAAAAAGGGCCGTTGTCGTCGAGCGTCGGCCAGCGCGTGGCCAGCACTTCGGTGGCTCCGGCGCCCAACCATGCGCGCGTCAAGCCCAAGAGACCGGAAGCGGGAAGCGCTTTGGCATCGCCGGATGAGCATCCGCTCATGACGACGAGAGAGGTTTGAATTGAATGCGCCAACACTTCACGGATCCCGAGAAGGCCGGGTCGCCCGGCAGAATCGATGCCTAACACAATCACGCCCGAGCGATCCGGGGACGCGACGACATGAGTCGCCAGATGGAGGATGGCAGGGTCCTGGGTTAATGCATCGAATAAGCGGTCCTTGACGGCGTCACGTCCCGTGAGTACATTTCCGCTGCCCCAAACATTCCGCGCGGACCAGACTTCGTTTTTGGTAGCGGGCAGGCGGGCAAGGTGCAGTTGGTTTTCGAGGCGCGGATTGGAATTGAACGACTCGATATCAGGGACGCGGCGATCGGCGCTGTTGTAAATGGCATCGCCCACACCCAATAAGGAGCCGGCAATAGGCGCAACCTGATCCTCCGGCAGCAGACAGCGCACGCCGGGGGTCAACAATAACGAGTGATCTTCGATTAAAAGCCGGCCGTTCCAACTGAGCGCGGAAACCGGGAGCTCAAACAATTCCTGATCGAGAACGATAATCCAGCGGTGTTTCGCATACACGGCCGCGGGCAAATTACCTAGCAGTTTCCGGCCGAATTGCTCGCTTAGTTCACGCCATTGCGGATTTCCCGTGCGAACGGCACTCCGGAAACTATCGATAGGAGCGACTAATTCCCGTTTAGGGGGCAGCGGCGAGACGGAGAAGGTATTTTCCGTAATCGTCCAGACCCAGCTGGAACGATCCGAAAGATGGAAGGCGATGATGGCGGAATCGCCGTCAACCGCGCGGGTCGCAATCGCCAGCGCGCTACCGGGCCCCGTCCCTTCATCGGCGCCGGCCCGCGATTCGATTTCGTGGAGGCTGGCGCGCAGCATGCGGACTCTCGTATCCGCCTCGGCGCCCGGATTTACCAGCTGGTCGCGTTCAGCGTCTTCCATCTGAGCGACAACTTCACCGTGCTGGGCAGGCAGCCTGGTGCGCCATCCGCCTGGTTGTGGCGTTAGAGCGAGCAAGCTGGACGCCCGGTTCGTTTCGGCTGCTTCGAAAACTTCGGCTTTCAGGGCGGGATCGTGATTGCGGAGATAAAGCCGGTTGCCGACGTCAATGAAATCCGAGTAGAGGTCGGCCAAGCCGGATTCGAGCGCGACGCGGTCATCGTCGGTCGGGATTACCTGGAGGCGTTGGGCTAATTCGAGCGCGGCGCGAAGATCGGGCAGAGCGCCCGCGAGATCTCCCTGCATGGCGCGCAACTGGCCGCGTGAGGCGAAGAAGAACCAGATAGGGGCGGTGGATGCCGGGCTTCCCATGGTATTCACCGCCTCATCCATCAGGACGGAAGCCGTTCGATAATCATGCCGTTCGGCAAGGATGCGAGCGAGCTCACGGCAGGATTGGTCGAGGTCCGTAATGTGGTGCGTTTTGCGGAGCCGGAACGCTTCGGTCTCGGCAACTTCCGCGCGCGCTAGACGATCCGCCCGAATGGCGGGAGGCGCATCATGGAGCGATTCGAGGTAAGAGTCTCCCAGAAGATGCCACGCCATGGACGCCATTTCGACGTCGCCTAAATCGAGCGACGTGTCGATAGCATAAGAAAATTGCTGTTCGGCGGTTTTGAAATCACCCAATTTCGCATTAATAAAAGCCCGGGAAATCAACGGGCGCGGGTTGCGGTCATGGGCGCGCGCGGCCGCATCCACCGACTGCTCGGCGAACATTTTCGCCGCCTCGAGATTGTTCATCTCGAGATAAACCCAGGCTAGATTTCCGTCTATTGACAAGAGATCGTGGAAATCGCCGGATTTCGCGGCGAGCTCGCGGCCCGGAAGGAGAATTTTCAGAGCCTCCCGGTATCGGTTGAGGCTCAATTGGATTGCGCCGGAATAGCGGGCAAAACGAATCTCCAGCAACGGATCGTGAAGCTTGGCGAGCAAGCCGGGGAGCGCCGTCGATTGTGCCGCGGCTTCGCGATAATGCCTGGCTTGCAGCGATTTTTCAAGGCCCGCGAGATCCGCGATGGCCTCACGGCGCGCCAACTTAGCGGCGGCGTCACCGGTGGAAACACTCTGGCCGGATTGGACGGCGAGCAACGCCAGCGCTGCCACGCACGCCACTTGAGCCGAGTTACGAGCCGGGAGGATCAACTTAGCCGCTCTCTTCGTGGATATATTTAATGTATATTGCTTTGTTCGCTTGCTCTATTTATACCAGTATCTTATATCACCCCCAGTGGTTTCGCTAAGCTTTTTTACGATGTGATCACTGACTAATTTTTCGTATTTCGGACCATTTCGGTTATTTTTGTTCCAATTCGGTAATAAAACGACTTTCATTCGCGGCAGGATTCGTCGTCGAATACGGTGACTCTGTCTAGTACCAAAATGGCAGCCATTGCAGCCCGCCTATGATGATCTCGCAAATGTGAATGATCGGTCCTTGGCCCATGGGTCGTGATTTCTCCTTTTGGTTCCTGCGGCCGTCCCGCGCGTGAACCTTTCCTGACTCACCCTACGGCGGGGAGAGCGGGATTCAGGCAAAATGGGCGCGCAAGTGAATGAAAGAAAGTGGGATAGCGTTTTTTAGGACCGGTGACTCCCGCGAGGGCGCGCTACGCTTTGGCTAGCTCAAGGCGTGACCAGGCCTCTTCGGCCAAAACGGCACGGTTGTCAGATTGACGGGGAAGATTCCGAGGCGAGCGTTAGTGAATCAGTTCAATCCGGGCGTCACTTGCTGGCACCCACTCCGAGTAGCGTGACCCAATACTGCACAGACTGCAGGCCGAAGCCGGCCAGGATCAGACCGATTCCTAGTACCCCCATGCGCTTCTGAGGCATATGGTCCGCGATCCACTCAACAAAGGGCGTGCATGAGCCGGCTAACGCGGTCACAACGCCGATCGCGAGTCCCGCTCGAAGGCCGGTGCTCACCGCGTTGGCTCGTTCATTCGCGACGAGCGCGCTGATATATCCGGCGGCAGCGTATCCGACGGTGCGATTCACAGCGGCGAGGAGTTGAGTTCTGGTTATCCGCGGGCGAGTTGCGGGGGCGTAATCGATGCTCGGTCGAATCCCGGCCCGGTAGGCGAGGATTTGGCCGGCGGTGCTCAGCGCACCAAACGTTGCCCCGAACACGGCTCCATACTTGTAGCTTGCGCCAAGAGCAAACCCGGCGCCGCGAATCGCGCTCATTGCCGCTTCGAACCAGAATCCGGATTTCATCCTGCCTTGCGAAGCACGCGAATACTCCCAGGCGAGTGTGATGCCGTGCGCCACTCCCGAGGCAAGTCCAAAAACCGGTCCGAGCGCCAGGCCGTAACCGCCTCCGAACAGAATGCTATAAGTTACGCCTCGGGTCAGAGTCCGAAGCGGCCCGTGTTCGCCGCCGAGAAGATCGTAAGCGAGATACATCGCGCCGAGCACATCGAGCGAGTTGCCGATAACGCTGATCAGCGCGAGCGTACGGCTGTCGATCGTCCAGTGTTGAACCATCATTCAACAGTGGCTGTTTCGCCGTTAGCTAGAGTAAGAAACCGCGCGTCTCCTTTGAGCGATTCCAGTTCCCGCTTCGGAGTATCCAAAGACTCGTCAGTGAGCTGAAAAGTTCCATGGTGAATCGCGATGCTGGCCTTCGCCCCTAAGATGTTATGCGCCTTCAAGGCTTCATCGGGACCCATGTGAATTGGCGACATGAACCAGCGCGGCTCGTAGGCTCCGATGGGCAAGAACGCAAGGTCTGGCGGTCCGAATCTCGCGCGGATTTCGGCGAAGTGCGAACCGAACGCGGTATCTCCGGCGAAAAAGGCGATGCGCGACGGGAACTCGACTACGTATCCGCACCACAGCGTCTTGTTGCGATCGGACATTGCGCGAGCGGAGAAGTGAAGAGCCGGGACGGAGTGGATTTTGACGCCGTCGAGCATCTCGCATCCTCCCCAGTCGAGTTCTCGAACGGGACCGATCTTTTGCGAGGTAAGCAGTTTCGCCACGCCCAGCGGAACGATGAATGTGGAGCCCCCATGTGCTGCCAGGCGACGTAGAGTCGGCAAGTCGAGATGATCGTAATGGTTGTGACTGATCAGCACGATGTCGATCTGCGGAAGGTCTTCCCAGTCGATGCCGGGCCGCCTGTGACGCTGCGGCCCCGCGAAGGAGACGGGGCTCGCGCGCTCCGACCAAATCGGGTCCGTCAGGATATTGCAATCGTCGTGCTGAAGGAGCACGGTCGAATGGTTGACCAGAGTTGTTCGAACTTCGTTGCTACCCACGCGTGCAGCCGGTTTGGACGGCTTAACGTCCGGCACGAATCGGGGTGACGGCTCCACATGACGGTTGAGGGCCCACCGGATGACGTCGAGGAATCCGCGCGCTTGTGGTGCGTTGGGGTTGTAGAAGCGCGTTCCGTCGAAGTGCTTCGAGTACGCAGGTTCACCGGCCGCCACCGCTATAGTTTAGACCTTGTCAATAGCTCTGCACTAGCTATTCGCGCTAAACCTGTTGCTTGCCGTTCCGCATCGTAATGCGTCCCGCAAGCATGAGGATGATCAGAAGAGCCGCGGAGAGCGCGAACGTCATTCTTACTCCCGCCACCCTAGCAAGTACGCCACTTACCAGGAGTCCCGCTACCTGAGCGGTAAACACGGTACTCATAACTGTCGAGCCGACGCGTCCCATCATCGCGGCGGGGGTCTCTTGTTGAATCAGCGTTTGAGCAGGAATCAAGATGGCCGCTACTGCCGCACCAATCATGAATGCTCCAAGAAATGCAGTCGGGAGATAGGTTAGCCCGGCAAGTACAACTAATCCGGCGACGATGCCGCTAAGTCCGAGATAGACCATTGTCTGGTTACCCAGCCGTCCGCCCAAAGCCTGCAATCCATTCATTCCGAGCAGGATTCCGAGCCCGATTGTGGAGCTTACGAATCCGAATGTGCGCGTCGATTCGTGAAGGCTTTCGCGAACATAGACAGCGATCAGCGGCCCGAAGCATCCCAGCGTGAACATGCCCGCCGCGAGAGCCAGAATTACAAACAGGAGTCCGGCATGGTGAACGATAAATCCCAATCCTTCGCGCATATCGTGGGACACGCGCGCGAGGCCGCGCTTCGGGCCTTCGTCAGCATCCTTCCGCTCGGGTTGCATCACTGAAGCGCTTAGGATGAAACACGCGGATGCCACAAATGTGGCCGCATCCGCCAGGTAGCACGACTTCGGCCCAAACTGCGCAACGATCAGCGCAGCCAGACTCGGCCCCGCGATCCGCATGAGAAACATGACCTGCTGCATCAACGTGTTGGCCGCGCGGAGTCCATGCAGCGGTACCATGAGCCGGATCGAAACGCCTTGTGCGGGCGCAAAGAAGCTGGATACGACGCTGATGGATGCGAGAACTACATAGAAGTGCCACGGCTGCGTCGCGAGCAGTAAGCCGAGGCATAGGATCGCGCGGGCTAAGTCACTTGCGACGAGCGTAGGCTTGACCGGCCAGCGGTCCACAAACACGCCGGCGATCAACCCGAGTAGCGCGATGGGCGCCATGTAACTGATCTGGACCCAGGTAAGTTGCACGGCGGTCGCGTGCATCTTGAACCCCATCACTCCAAGGACCGCATAGAGCGCGAGGAAGTCGCCTAGAACTGAGATGATCTGGGCGTACCAGATGCGGCGCATCGAGCTGATCCCGAGCACCTGCCGCATCGTCATCTGCGCGGGCACTGGATTGTTCGGCGCGTAGCTGCCTGTTGCGCTCATCTACAAAATCTGATCCGTGTCTAAGCGGCTTTGCCGGTCGCGCCGAACTCTTCCAGTAACTCGGCCGCATAGTCTGCGCCGCGATAACGTCCGAAAGCTTCAGCTAATCGACTTACTCCAGCTTTGTAAGATGGATCGCCCAGAATCCTTTCCACTGCCGCCCGTATGGAACGAGGGTTCAACTTATTCGGCATGATGCGGATCCCCGCGCCACTCTCCACGATGCGCTGTGCAATTTCGGGCTTGTCCCATTCGGTCGGGATCAGGATCATCGGGACACGCGCATCGATTGCCGCGAGCACCGTGCCCGCGCCGCCGGTGGTGATAATGACGTCGGTCTTGGGCAACAGATCGCTGTGCGCAATCCATCGGGTTAAGTGAAGATTCGGAGCGCTCGCACCAAGATTGATCGTCTCGGGATCGCGCGCGCCGCCGCTCGTCATGATCACTTCCATGTTCAGGCCAGCTAAGCCCTGAGCGGTCGCGCGAAGTACGACCGGCTCTCCGACATGGATCGTCCCTTCCGTCGCATGCACCCACGGACGTTCGTGCCCGAGCGTGTGCAGCCATTCAGGAGACACAACATTGGAAGGCTTGTTCCAGAGATACGGACCGACGTAGCGGACCGACGGCGGCAGGTCGTGCCGATCGTAATCGAACTCGGGCGTACTGGGCATCAGGTAGAGCTTCACTGTCCCGAGATGCTTGAGTGCCGTGGTCGCAATCGGGCCCAGACCGTACTGCGCGCGGATTTCATTCAGACGCTTACGGAACGGGCCGGTGATGAAGCCTTGGCCGAACGTGACCGCGTTGGCCAGCAGCTTCGTGGCGAACGTGCGGGGCTTCGGCAGACCGAGGCCGAAAGGCGGAGCATCGGGTCCGGGAATCATGCAGCAGGCGCCGCACGAGGTGATCGCCACCGGCAAGCGGCCCTGCTCACCAAGGATGAAGGTGGCACCCCACATCGTCTGGTCGGACGTGATGGCGTCAGGCTTCCACTCTTCAAGGATCTTTTCAAGATCGGCCACTTGCCCGGGAATGGTTTCCAGCATCCAGTCCTTCAGCAGCTTGGCGAATCCTAAGCCGCCGGTGGGCGCTGAGGAATTGCGATCGGCACCGAAGAGCACGCGGTTGACGTAGTCTTCGTCTACATGTTCGAACGGAAACAGCCGGTAGCCTTCACTGGCAAGTACAGGCGCAGCTTCGCGTCCGGTATAGAAAGCGACTTCATGCCCGCGCGCGCGCAACGCATTCGCGATGGCAATCTGCGGGTATAGGTGCCCCGGCGGATGCCAGGTAGTGATCAGGAAACGAATGGCCGCGTTCCCTAGAGCTCTTGCGGTTCAGCCCGCAGCTCTTCCACAGGAGTGCGCAGGAATTTAAGAGTCGTCTCAGTCAGCAGATCCGGCATCTCAAGCGGTCCGAAATGCTCGCCGCCCGGCAGCAGAATCGAGTGACAGTTCGGGAGGCGCTTCTTAATCGGCTCCCATGAGGGAAGGAAATGGCTCAGATCGCCATAGACGAGTTCGACGGGCGTCTCGATGCGCGCCAGTGCGTCCATGGTCAGTTCGTCGGTCGTTTCGTAGTCCTCGATCAGCGTCGTTTCACGAAGCAACCTGAGCAGCGGCTCACGATTGCGAGGCAGCCCTCGCGCCGGGCCGTAGAATTTCGGGGTCTCGAGACTCAACTGCAACAGATAACCGACGTCGGCCCGCTTGTCTTCAGGGACCTTGATGCCGCACTCCTCCAGCTTGTCGACCCACGCCTTCCAGCCAACCCAGTTAGGATCTTTACGCTGATCGACCAGCGCCGCCAGGCCCGGTTCAAGGGCCAGGATCTTGTCGACACGATCGGGATGTTTCAACGCGAAATAGAGACAGATATCCGCGCCATAACTGTGTCCCATCAGCGTGCATTTGTTGATCTTCAGCGCGTCGAGCAGACCCAGAAGATCCTCCGCCATGTTCTTCGCGCTATAGCCCGTCGGAGTTACCTGGCTGTAGCCATGACCGCGCAGATCATAGGTGAGTACTCTGAATTCCTTCCGAAGCACCGGCATCATGTAGAGGTGCCATACGGCTAGGTTCCCCAGAAAGCCATGCAGGAGCACGACGTCGGGGCCCTCACCGGCCTGGATGTAATGGAGTTGAATGCCGTTCGCTTCGATTTTGGGCATAGGCTGGGTTTCTTATTCGATGTAACCGAGTTCGCGCAGCCGTTCCATGACCACGCGCTCGTCTTCTTCGCTCATCTCCGAGGTTTCGGTTTCGGCAGCCTGGTCCGTCTCCTGCTCTTCGCCAGGATCGGCGGCTTTGTTAATCGGTTTGTTCTCCATGATTCCCTTCTCGAAAATTTCTTGCGGAACTCTGCCTTCGAAACTCTTGTAAATCGGCAGACCCAAACTGTAGAGGATGGTAGGCGCGACATCGAGGATCGATAACTCGCCCGCATCGAAGCCCTTGCGGATGCCTGGCCCGCTGGCGCCGAAGATACCGACGGGACGGTGGGCACCGCTAACCATCGGGCGACGGGACACGATCTCTTCTCCGGGAAGGATCGAGATGAGTCCGCCATCGCGCATTTCTAACGTGATGTCGGGGCCAAGGCTTCCGACGGGACCCGGGAAGATCTGTTCGCGCGTGTACGCATTCAAAACGACGCGCTCCCCATCCTCCGGAGATCGCACTTCGCGGATTTCCTCGACGAGCCGATCGCGGAACGCCTGATATTCGGCTTCCGGAACGCCCGAACCTACGCCGTCCTTATTGATCGCGATGTTGATGCCGTTCGAAGTCGGCGTGGTGGCGAACGCGCGGGTTTTGTTCCAGTCCAGCATCCAGGTGTGCCGGGCGACTTGACCCACACCGAGGAGCGCAGTCTGCGGCTCCTGATGCGCCGCCTCGGACCACGCGAGGTAGCCCTTCTTCGCCAGCCAGGCGTTCACGTGGAAGACCTCGTAAGTCGGTCCGAACCCATGATCGGAGGCAAGGAATACGGTGGCTTCCGGCCCGGCCAAGGTCACGAGCTGCTCGAAAATATTGTCGAGTTGACGGTAGTAATTGAGGCAAAGATCGCGGACCTGAAATTCCCAATCTTCCTTCAGCGGCTCGGCGTCCTGCGGACGGATGAAGCGCCAGCAGAGGTGCTGCATCTTGTCGACGCCATCGAACATAATCGCGGTCAGGTCGCAAGGATCGGTCTGGGCGACGTACTTATAGATTTCGAGCCAGTTGCGCTCGCGCCGCGTGTGGAATTCGATCCAGGGGCCGTACTCCTCGCGAGTGCCGACGCCCTCGGTCGATTTCTCCTCGAGCTTGATGTCCATGCCCAGTTCGCGCAGCGTGACATCAGGAAGCGCTTTGAGGCGTTCGAACAGGTCCTTCGGCCAGCACGCGAGACGCATCTGCCGCCACGGCACCCACCCAGGGACGACGTAGCCGTTCACATGCGGGGCGGGATACATCGACGGGAAATTCATCGCCGCGACCTTCTTGCCGCTCTTCGACGTAATTCCCCAGATGGTGTCGGTCTGAATATCGCTCGACGTGAAGAAGCGAATATGTTTGCTGTGTTCGCCTTCGAAACGGAAGAAATCGAATACGCCGTGGTACCCGGGCGTGCGGCCGGTCATCAGGCTAGTCCAGGCGGGCGGGGTCAATGCGGGAACGATGGTGCGCAGGTTCGCGCGCGTTCCGCCGGCAAGAAAACTCTTCAGGAACGGCATGACGCCCTGATCCATCAAGTCGTTCAGGATCGTGAAAGTGGCGCCGTCCCAGCCGACCAGCAGCGTTTTAATGCTCATGCTTTGGGCTCCGCAGCAGCCGGCTCCGCGTCCCCGGCCATCTGGACGGCGATGAAGTCGACCAGTTCGCGGACAGGAACGTCTTTCTCCCCGCGCTCGCCCACGCCCGCGAGGAATTCCGCGAAGGGCATTTGTCTCTCGTAGTGCTCTTGCATCCCGGTTCCTAGAACGACGAGATCGAGAGAATCGAGGCCCATCTGACTGAAAAGCAAGGTGTCTTCAGTGATCGGCTCCGAGTAATCCCAGTCGTCCGACAATTCGGATAGCGATTTCAACACGTAGTCCAGAATTTCCTGGCGGCTTTGGCTCATTCCAGTTCCTAAATGTGCGAGTTTCCGGTCACGGGAAGTCAGACCGGCCCCGGCGGACAGAGTTCGACGTGGGAACTCAAACCTGGCGATGCACAGGGGCGGGGTACCTTCCAGCCTAACATTTCGGCTCGACGTAAAAGTACCTTTTCATCCCGCTGTCATTGAAAAAGGACCGAAACTCAATCTCTATCAAAGCGCTAATCTTATGCTGCGCGCCGGAGTCTGTCAACCGGTACTGCGAAGCCGAACCGGAACGCCGAATTCTGCTAAGCTAGGTTGCTCAGTCTGGCCGACCGCGTTCGTCTCCAACCAGACTCAATCACTCACCTGAATGTCCAATCGGCCTAATGTTATTGTGATCAGCGCGGACTCTCTGCGCGCCAACCATCTCGGTTGCTACGGGTACCCGCTCGCGACCAGCCCGGAAATCGACAAAATGGCGTCCAACGGCGTGCTCGCGGAGCAGATGTTTTGCCCCGTGATCCCGACGCAGCCGTCGCACACCACCCTTTTCACCGGTCAAAGCCCGCTGCGGCATGGCGTGGTGGCGCACGGCGGCAAGGCGAAACTGCCGCGGACGTCGCCGTTCCTGCCGGAGGTCCTGCACGATGAGGGTTACCTGACCTGCGCCGTCGATACGCTGTTCCGTGAGCGCATGTGGTTTGCGCGCGGGTACGAGCACATTATCGATCCCAGCATCAATCACGTTTTCTACGCGAACGTGACGCAGGAAGAATTGAATGACCGGGCCATCCGCTGGATTCGTAATTTCGCCGCGGACGATCCGTTTTTCGTGTTCATTCATTACTGGGACGCGCATTATCCATATGTGCCGCCGAAGAAGTACCGGGAGGCGTTCTATCCGGGTGGGACTCCGGTGGATCCGAACAATCACCTGCTGGACGAATGGTGGACGCATCCGATCGGCACAATGGCGCGCGATACGTGGCTGCGGACTAAGAAGGGATTGATTACCGATCCGAATTACGTGACCGGGCTCTATGACGGCGAAGTGAAGTATCTCGACGATGGCATCGGCCATCTGATGTCTTCGCTGGCCGAGATGGGGCAGCTTGAAAACACCATGATCGTGTTCATGGCCGATCACGGCGAGAGCATGACCGACCACCACATCTACTACGACCATTACGGGCTTTACGACTGCACGATTCGCGTGCCGTTCATCGTCCATTGGCCGGCGGGAAATCTGAAGGCGGGGCAGCGGCTGGGTCCGGTGCGGCAGTCGTTCGATGTAGCGCCGAGCATTCTGGAAGCGTGCGGCATCGATATTCCGGAAGAGATGGATGGCCGCAGTTTCTATCGCGAGTGGACGGGTGAAGCGGAACCGTCCGGCTACGACAGCTTTGTGACGCTGGAATCAACCTGGCAAGCGAAGTACGCGCTGCGGACCGCGTCGCATAAGTTCATCATTTCGCGGGAGCCGGATGTTCTGGGCAATCCGGAGCGCGAGCTTTACGATCTGCAGGCGGATCCGGAAGAGTTGACGAATTTGGCTGAGTCGCAACCACAGATCGCGGCGGAGTTGGAGAATCAGCTGGAAACCTGGATTCGGGAGAAGTTGCACAGCGTGGGCAAGACCGTCGACCCCGTGGTTCAGGAAGGCGCGGTGAATTATTCTTTATGGAAAGGCGTCAAAGCGACCGCTTAGGCGCATCGCTCACTCAATATGCCTGATCTTGAAGCAATCACGAGAGACTACCTGGCGGCGTTCGACGCGCGCGACATGGACCGCTGCCTGAGCTTCTTCCACGAAGACGCCACGATCGATTTCCAGAACGTGGAGTATGAAGGTACGGAATCGATTCGCGAGTGGCACGACGAACGGTTCAAGGCTAATCTCCGGCTGAATAAGGTCGAGAACGTGAAAGTTAAGGGGAACTCGGTGAGTGTGGATGCCGTGGCGAGTTCCGATCGCCTGAGCGCCTGGAAGATCGGGTCGCTGAAGAGCCGCATTGAAGCTAAGTTCGAGGGCGACAAGATACAGGAAGCTAAGTTGAGCGCCCGCATCACGAGTATGTTCAACCTGATTCGCGCGGGCGAATAGACGCGCTTGCTCTCGGGCGCTCAGAAGGTTGGACTCTGGGCCGCTTGTATCTTGTTTGTTGCCGCCGGCAGCTTGCATTTTTTGTTGCCCGACGCTTATCTGAAGATCATGCCGCCGTATGTTCCCTGGCCGCTACAGATGGTCTATCTGAGTGGAGCCGCCGAGATAGCCGGTGGGTTGGGCCTGTTACTTCCGCGTTTGCGCCGCGCCGCAGCTTGGGGATTAGTCGTGTTATTAGTTGCCGTGTTCCCCGCCAATGTATATATGGCGGAATACAACATACAGGTGACGGCGCACAGGATTCCGCAACTTTGGCTGTGGGCCCGATTGCCAGTGCAACTCCTTTTGATATGGTGGGTGCTCTGGTGTACCCATGAAGATCGTTCGGGCCTCTGAATTCATTCTCGCGTTGGCGTCTGTCGCCGCGGCACAGACGGCTACCCTTCCCCCCGCTAACGCGGCCGATGTCAAAAGCAAACTTGACGCGATCTTTGCTTCGTATAACCGATCTGACAGGCCCGGGCTGCGCGGTCGGCGTAAGGGCGAACGGGATTGAACAGGTGACCGCCGCTTACGGAAGCGCCGATCTGGAGCACAATGTCGCGAATACTCCCGACACAGTGTTTGAAGCGGGCTCCGTGACGAAGCAGTTCACTGCGGCTGCGGTACTGTTGCTCGCGCAGCGCGGCAAGTTATCGCTGAATGACGATATCCGCCGCTACTTCCCCGAGCTGCCGGACTACGGCTCGCCGATCCGGATCAGCGATTTGCTCTACCATACAAGCGGTCTGCGCGACTGGGGTGAGATCGAAGCTATCACGGGTTGGCCACGAGGCACGCGGGTCTATACGCACCCACTCGTACTCGACATTCTAAGTCGCCAGCGCGCGCTCAACTATCCAGTAGGGACCGCGTGGTCTTACACCAACAGCGGGTACAACTTAGCCGCAATGCTAGTAGAGAAAGTTAGTGGGCAGACCATGAATGAGTTCACCCGCACGGAGTTCTTCCTGCCCTTGGGTATGAACTCCACACAATGGCGCGATGACTTTCGCCGCGTGGTACCGAACCGCGCCATCGCTTATAGTCACGAGGTCCGAATGGTTTCCTGATGGACATGCCGTTTGAAGATATCTATGGCAACGGCGGTCTACTTACCACGGTGGGCGATCTCCTCAAGTGGAATCAAAATCAGGAAGACGGCAGGGTAGGCGGACGCGCGCTTATCGAAGCTCAGCAGAAACAGGCCGCTTTGCGCGACGGCAAAACAGTTGGATACGCGGCAGGTCTATTCGTAGGTACTTGGAGAGGGCACAAGGAGATTAGTCACTCCGGTGCCACGGCCGGATACCGCGCCTGGCTGGCGCGCGTGCCGGACGAGCATCTATCCGTCGCGGTGTTATGTAACGACGGATCGGCGAACACGACGGAGTTGGGGCACTCGGTCGGGGCACTCTTCGTAGACTCCGATCACGAAATTTCCGATATTTTGTTGCTTCCTCCGGTGGATGCGAAGACACGCGCCGGACTCTATCGCAGCGTTCGCGACTATACGACGATCCCGATCGTAGAACGTGATGGCCAGCTACGGCTTGGTGACTCGCTAGTGCTCGAACCGCTTCCGCGCGGCTCTTATAAGGCCGGAACATTGACGGTGTTCTTCGAAGCAGACTCTAACGGTAGAGTCGAACGGATGACGATGTCCAACCCGGTGTATGGCCATGACGTTTGGGAAAAGGTCGAGGCTGCACATCCTTCTGCGGCACAACTGCAGGAGTTAACGGGTACTTACACGAACGACGAAGCGGAAGTCAAGTTTCAAGTCAAGGTAGAAAACGGGGCGCTCGTGCTGCATCGTAGGCCGGCAACCGCGATGCCACTCCGGTCGACATATAACGACGCCTTTGCCTGCGATCTCGGAGCGGTTCGGTTCCTGCGCGACGCCTCCGGAAAAGTCACGGGCTTGAGCATCGGCGAAGGCCGTGTCTGGGATCTCCGGTTCGCGCGAACTAACTAACTCCAGCCCAGTTACATATCTTTCGGCTGATATCTTTCGGCCAATCCAACCAGAATGCCCGTTTTCGGGGTGTTTTGGTATTTACCGCACGGAAAGATTCAGCGCTAAACTCCTACAATAAAGCCTGAAGCTACCCGGCTCTTGTTTCCGTCACTGACTGTAGAGCGGGATTGAAAGACTTCTACCTGCTTAAACCAAAATGATCCGCGCCTTAGTCGACTTCGCTTTGGGAAACCGGCTGCTAATGCTAGCGATCACCATCGTCTTGCTAGTCTGGGGCGCCATTGCGTTTCACAACTTACCAATCGAAGCCTATCCGGATGTCGCGAATAACTATGTCCAGATCATTACTCAATGGCCCGGCCGCGCCGCCGAAGAAGTAGAGCAGCAGGTCACCATTCCAATAGAGGCGCAACTAAACGGAATCCCTCATCTCCAGTTCCTGCGGTCAACTTCGCTCTTCGGCCTTTCGAGCGTGATGCTTATCTTCGACGACGGGTCCGATAACAACTGGAATCGCCAGAAGACGCTGGAACGCCTGGCCCAAGTGAGTCTCCCCAATGGGCTCCAGCCCCAGATGGGAACTGACTTCAGCCCCGTCGGCCAGATCTATTGGTACACGCTGAAGAGCACGAATCCGGAGTACGACCTCATGGATTTGAAGTCCATCGAAGACTGGACGTTGGAGAAGCAGCTGAAATCGGTTCCGAATGTGGTGGATGTCTCGAGCTTCGGAGGTCCTACGCGCGAATACCAGGTGCGGATCGACCCCGACAAACTGATTGCGTATGGACTAAGCCTAAGTCAGGTAGAGCAGCAACTCACTAACAACAATGTGAACTCCGGCGGAAGCTTCATCCAGGAAGGTTCGCAGGAAGTAAATATCCGGGAAGTCGGGTTAGTCGAGAAAACTCAGGATATCGATCGGGTCGTGCTTACTTCTGCCCATGGGACACCGGTTCGGATCGAAGATGTCGCTATGGTGCAACAGGGCGCAAAGATTCGGCTCGGTCAGATCGGCAAATCCATTCACCTGAAGGACGGCCGGGTAATTGATTCTCCTGATGTCGTCGAAGGAATCGTCCTGTTGCGGAAAGGCGCGGAATCGGATTCAACTCTCGGCGGCATCCACGCCAAAGTAAAGGAATTGAATGACCGGCTGCTTCCACCGGGCGTCAAGATAGTCCCGTTTCTGGATCGCAGCGACTTACTGCATTACACCACTCATACCGTGCTCCACAACTTAGCGGAAGGTATGATCCTGGTCGCCATTATTCTGTTTATCTTTCTCGGAAACGTCCGGGGCGCCTTCATCGTGGCACTTACGATCCCGTTTTCGCTCTTGTTTGCTTCGGTATGTCTGGGGCTGGCGAACGTGCCGGCCAACTTACTGTCGCTGGGAGCGCTGGATTTCGGCATGGTGGTGGATGGCGCCGTCGTCATGATCGAGAATATCGTCCGGCACATGGGACACGAGCGCCAGGGAATGACACCACTAGAGATGATTCGGGATGCCGCGCACGAGGTCCAACGGCCTGTCTTCTACGCGATCGCCATCATCATCACGGCGTATCTCCCCATCTTTACCCTGCAAGCCGTCGAGGGCCGACTCTTCCGTCCGATGGCTTTGACTGTCGCATTTGCGCTGCTGGGCGCTTTGATCTTCTCGATTCTGATTGCTCCCGTCCTCTCGAGTCTGCTGTTCCGCAAGACGGTACACGAATGGCACAACCCGGTATTGAACTTCCTGATCCGGAATTATAGAGGTACGCTGCGACGCGCCATCCGGCTTCGTGTTCTCGTTTTCGTTCCCGTACTCTGCTTGTTCGCGTTCGCTATGTGGTTATTCGTCAGCGGCCGCATTGGTTCCGAATTCCTGCCGCACCTGGATGAAGGCGCCATCTGGGCGCGAGGCACGCTAGCGCCCAGTACCGGACCGGATGAAGGTTCGTCACTAATGCAGAAAGCTCGTGTTGTTTTTGCTTCGTTTCCTGAAGTGACTCAAGTCGTTTCCCAAGTCGGACGCCCGGATGACGGCACAGATACAACCGGCTTCTTCAACACCGAATACTTCGTCGACCTGAAGCCTAAGGCGGAATGGAGGCCCGTGTTTCACGAAGATAAAGACGAACTGATCGCCGCCATGGACCGGGAAGTTAGTAAGTTCCCCGGCGTACTCTGGAACTTCTCGCAGCCTATCTCCGACAATGTGGAAGAAGCGGTTAGCGGCGTAAAGGGTGAATTGGCGGTCAAGGTCTTCGGCACGGATCTTCATACTCTGGAAGATATCGGCGATAAGATTGTCACGCTGATGCGACAGATCCCCGGTGTACAGGATCTCGGGCTCTTTCGCGTGTTAGGTCAGCCGAATCTGAATTTCATCGTCAATCGTGACGAAGCGGCGCGCTATCAGATCAACGTCGCCGATGTTCAGGATGCAATTGAAACCGCGGTCGGCGGCAAAGCCGTTACTCAGGTGCTTAAGGGCGAGGAAGTTTACGATCTCGTGCCCCGCTACAAACGCGATTACCGGGATACTCCGTCCGCGATCGAAGACGTCCGGCTGCTGGCGCCCACGGGCGAGCGCGTTTCGCTAGCGCAACTCTGCTCGGTGAAGACTACGGATGGCGCGTCCGAGATCTACCGCGAAGCGAACTCGCGCTACGTCGCTATCAAGTACAGCGTGCGCGGCCGCGACTTAGGCAGTACGGTAGGTGAGGCGATATCAAAGGTCGATAAACAGATTAAGCTGCCGAAGGGCTATAGCATCGATTGGGCCGGTGAGTATGCCAGCGAGCAGCGCGCGAATAAGCGACTCTCGATCATTGTGCCCATCACGATGGCGGCTATCTTCATACTGCTGTACTCCATGTTTAGTTCTTTCAAGTGGGCCAGCCTGGTGATGGTTACTGTCCTTCTCGCGCCAATCGGTGGGTTGATGGCTCTTTACTTCTCAGGGACGCACTTCAGCGTCTCTTCAGGTATCGGAATGCTCGCGCTCTTCGGGGTATCGGTGCAGACGGGCGTCATCATGGTCGAGTACATCAATCAGCTGCGGTCGCGCGGCCACTCGATTGAAGATTCGGCGGTCGAAGGCGCTGTGTTGCGCTTGCGTCCAATCATGATGACCATGCTGGTAGCGACGTTAGGATTGCTTCCCGCGGCGCTTTCGCGAGGAATCGGTTCCGACTCGCAGCGGCCTTTCGCAATCGTGATCGTGGGGGGTTTAAGTGCCACATTGGTCATGAGCATCTTCGTGCTGCCGACGCTCTATGTCTGGATCGCCCGCGAGAATGACCACTTGCCTGCGCCCGAGCCGGGATTTGAAGAGGAGTAACTTCTCACTGACCCATGAGATGCCGCACTTCTTCAATCGCTTTCCGAAAGCGTTTTGCGCGTACGGTGAATACCCTGTAGTCACCGGCCGCCAGAGAATCCGAGTCGGCGATCTCGCCGCCGACGCCGATCGCACAAGCCCCGGCCCGGAAGTAGTCCATACAGTTGTGCAAGTCGACGCCACCCGACGCGATGAAGTCGGTCTCGGGGTACTGCGTTCGCAATGATTTCAGATAGCGTGGGCCCCCGACCGAGTAACACGGGAATAGCTTCACGGCATCAACCTTATACTCTCTCGCGGTCTGAACCTCGGTAGGCGTAAGGGCGCCGGCGAAGATTGCCAGAGAGTATTCCGCGGCCACCTGCACCACTTCCGCGCTGAATCCTGAAGTGACGATAAACTGAGCGCCGTACTCTTTAGCGACGCGAACGTCTTGCCCCGTCGTGACGGTTCCGGCGCCCACCAGCATGTCTGCGCCGCATTTCTCAACCACTTTTTTTAAGGTATTCTCGACGTTTGGCATGCTCATCGAGATTTCGATGATCGGGATGCCGCCCAGGCAAATCGCATGGGCCGCGCGCGCCGCAATGTCTCCGTCCGTGCTTCGCATGGCCGGGATAATACCGATCTTCTTGATCTGCTCGAACACCTCAGCCTTATTCATAGCGTGAGATCATTCTATTCCAGCGATCCTGTCGAACTTGTGCCGAATGTCGTCGTCGCAATCCGATGTAGAATCTTAGTCAGTCGAACTAAATGAGTAAGACGATTGCGCAAAAGCTCATGCTGAAGCCAGGTCAGCGCCTACAGGTGATTGACCCGCCGGACGGATTTCTAGCCTCTCTGGGAGATCTGCCTCCCGAAGTTAAGCTAGTCGCGCCGACGGCAAAAGAAGCCGACGCCATTCAAGTATTCGTCGCTTCACTTTATGATTTGCGCAAGCTGCTTCCTGAGATCAAACCACGCCTAAGTCGCGACGGCATGTTGTGGGTGACTTACCCCAAAGGGATGGGGAAAAAGCCCGGCGGTATCGATCGCGATGTAATCCGGGAATTTGCGCCCACTATCGGCCTACAAGCCGTCTCGTTGTTTTCGGTGGATTCCACCTGGTCAGCGATGCGTCTGAAAATCGTATCGTCCGACTGACGAATCAAGTGGCGGCGCCCAACGTTCGCGACTCCCGATTCCATTCCCATAGGAGCACGGCGGCGATGCCAATAAGCGCAAACGTCAATCCGTCCCACAACCCTACTATTCCGAAGCCTCTTCGAAACCCCAGCCACCAACCAAGCGGCAATCCAACCAGATAGTAGCCCAATAGGTTTGCCAGCACCACCGATTTTGTCTTCCCTGCCCCCCGTAAGGCGCCGGTTAATACAGTCTGAGTTCCGTCGGCTAATTGGAAGAGCGCGGCTAGAGCTAGTAGAATGATCCCGACCCGCTGCACTTCCCGATCGGCGGTGTAGATTCGTAGGAGCGGGCGCGGCCAAATGATAAACAACATGGCGGCGCAGACCGCAAAGACGCACGCGATACTAAGCGCGATATACCCGGCCCGCCGGGCGCGTCCGAATTGACCGGCTCCGATCGCGTGGCCAACTCCCACCGCCGCCGCGGATGAAATCCCTAACGGGACCATGTAACTTACCGATGCGCAACTAATTGCCACTTGATGTGCGGCGAGGGCCACTGCGCTCATCTTAGAGGCCAGCACAGCCGCAATGCTGAAGGCCCCGATCTCCATAATGATCTGAGAAGCAGCGGGGATGCCTAGCTTAAGCAGCTGAACAATTCTTGCAATTTCCGGTTTCCTGAAAATCGTCTTTACGCGGAATCCCGCCGCGTGCTCGATACGGATAAGATATGCCGCAATTAACCCGGCCATGTAGACGCGCGCAAGACAAGTCGATAGCGCCGATCCAACCACACCTAGCCGGGGAAATCCCCAATGCCCGTAGATCAATAGCCAATTCGCAAACCAGTTGATCAGGTTTGCACTAACCAGAGTAAACATGACCGGCCGCACATGTCCAACTCCTTGCAGATAGCGCCGCATCGCGCCATAGAGTAACAGCGGAAGCGTGCTCCAACTTAGCGTCAATAGAAACGGGATAGCCTCGCGCGCTACACCAGGGTTCACGCCCCAGACAGGGAAGAACAACGGGAGCAATCGCACCACCGACATGATGAGTGGTACAAGAATGAGCGAGATCCATAGCGCCTGGCCTAATGAGCGATGACAGTCCTCCCGGTCGCCTCGTCCGAAGGATTGAGAAACCAGGGTATCGAGTCCAAACAGGAGACCCACTCCGAAAATAGCGAATACGTAGAATAGCGACCCGCCAACGCCGGTAGCTCCGATCGCGGCTGGTCCCAGACCTCCAACCATAATCGTGTCCACCACGGACATCGACATCCAACCGAGTTCGCCCAAGGCTACCGGCGCTGCGAGCGAAAGCATGTGGCGAACTTCCGGCCAGAGCGGTTCTCTAGTCTGTGCTGTCACTTGAAGCGCAAAGCGCCCTTAGGGTGATCTGGGAGCTGCGGAATCCGATAGGCAGTGTGGTCAGGGGAAGGGTGATTCACTTTCGACCTTCGTCCATCCGCTTGCATGCGCGCCGAGAGTACCGGCCAATCGGGTAACTCAGGACTATCCTGATTCCAGTGGACTACCGAGGCCTCGTCGCACCACTCGAGTAGCTTGCGCATCACCGGGCCATGCGGGGCGGCAAGCATAAACTTTCGCATAGCCTGCTCATCCGTCCACGTGGTAGCCGTCCAGAAAGTATTTCTTTTGTACTTCAATAACCAAACCGCCAGCCCGCCCTCTGATGCGGCTGCCTGGCGGGCAGTTAGAAGCGCTTGCACAAAGAACATCGGCAAATAACGCCAGGAGCGCACCCGCAGACGAGTGATCGAGACGAACGGCATCCAATCAATGTTAACGCCGCAAGCGTCCCAGGAGGTTCGCAGCTATCTTTCCCGTCCATTCAACAACTTACAAGTATATTTAGTGGCAACTACCGTTTCGAGATGCTATTGCTGGTGCGAGAGTATGCCGATCAAAGGACGCCCGCACTAACATGGATAAACGTGAAATGGCGCGCCAGCTCGCGCGCGATACCGGGGTTAGCCGCGGAGAAGCGGCCGATCAGATTGACCGGTTGGTGACCGACGTCCTGAAGCAACTCCGCAGCGGGCACTCGGCAGATCTGCCGGGGTTCGGCCAATTTGCGGTAAATGAAACCGGACAAATCGAGTTCAGTCCGAGACCGCGGAAGACGAAGACCGGAGGGCCGGCGAAATGATCAAAGCCGGTCAAGCACCCGAGACTTCAATCATAGAGATTGTGCAAGCAGCGCTTGATCGCGGCGCTCGCATTGACATCGACGGACTCGGTTCGTTTCTCCCGGATTCCAGCGGCGGCTTCGTATTCGCCAGCCGGCAGCTGCCGAAGGTCTTCATTACCTATGTTCATGAAGACGTACAAGCGGTGGAACGTCTGGGGACCGCACTGGCCGCCCATGGTTTTGATCCCTGGATAGACAACTGCAAGCTGCTTCCGGGGCAGAATTGGCCTCGTGCGATTGAGGATGCGCTCTCCGTGACGGACTTTGTGATCGCCTGCTTCAGTACCCGCGCGACGTCCAAGCGCGGCGGTTTCCAGGCGGAGCTACGTTATGCGCTAGATTGTGCGCGACGCATGCCACTTGAAAGTGTCTTTTTAATTCCCGTCAGGCTCGATGATTGCCGGATTCCCGCGCGAATCGAAAACGAAGTTCAGTACGTCGACTTATTCCCATCCTGGGAGGACGGCTTTGCGCGCGTCCTCCGAATCCTGGAAGAGAATGTGCCGGCCCCAGCCGAGCTCGCGCTGATGGACTATTAGTTCATTGCGATCGGATAAGTCGCACTACGGCTAATCACCGCGCCAGCTGCGTTAAGGTATACCCAACGGAAGTACACGACGTGCTGCGGCAGTACGGGGATTACGACGCTGCAGGATTGGGTACAAGCAATCGGTTTATAGCTCGAAGCTTCCGTCTTTTCGAAGTAGAACGGAGCATTCAGGTTAATGGCCGTCCCGGTTGGATTTGCGGTTGCGCAGAATTCGTTACGCGTCGTGCAGTTCAGCCGCGCCGGAGCGCCGTTCTCGCCATAACCAAACTCTACAAATGCCTTCGCGGTGCCGGAAGGGACGATCGAAGTTGATACCTCGAGCGGTTCGAACTGCTGGCGGTTTACGGAATCCGGAACACCGGAAGGTATTTGCAAGAGTAGAATCATGTCCCCGATATTCTGCGCGTAGTCGTCCTTGAAGTACAACCAGTTCGAATCTGCGATCGCATGCGGGTGCCAGAATGCTACCGCAATGCGTGCTCGGGAGAGTCCTTTACTCAGCATGCGCTCGTTTGTGCCGTTCGGGTCCACGACCGTGTTGTTCATCTGGGTCAGGGAGTTATAAATCATCCCATTGTCCCCGATGCAGAGATCGTACTCGTCAGCCATATTCGAGGCCTGCGAGGGGAAGTTACAAAATGGATACTCCACATAGGGCGCGTTGATATAGACGTCGCCGGCGGCGGACCCGCTGATGCATTCTCCCGCGACATTCGCGACACAGTATTTGTATTGATCGGCCGTGTTCCCGGTGATACCGGCCCCTTGCAGTGGACTACTTACATCCAGCAGAGGCTTCGACCCGCTGAACGCGAATGTCGCGTTTATCTTGCGATGAAGCTGCGGAACCTGCGCCGCCGTAAACTTCCATAGCGTTCCGCTGACCAGCGTGGCTGGATTCGATCCATTACCCGTGGCCGAGCCGGAAAGCGGACCGCCATTAAACGGGCGGCCATCGTAGAAATACTCCGCACTCTGTCCCGTGGCGCTCCAACCCGGACCGGCAGGGTGGGACTGGGTCCAGTTACCGAAGGACGCCGGGATGATCCCGTTGAACGCCGGATTGGTTGTCTGGACAGTCGTGGGGCCTTCGGAGACAAGTTGGGGTACGGACTGAAAGGGCCGGTCCTGATAGCACACAGCCGAAGGTGGCCCACACAGCTTGTCTAGCGTATAGCTATTCACCATCGACTGGTTTTGAATGTAGAAATGCGATTCCAACCCGTTCGGATCGGCGATTGTTGTTGTTCCATTGACGTCGAGACCATGCGGGTCGGCGGCGTAGTTCCAATACCATTCGGAGCTGCCGTTTACATTCGCGGGGAGCGGATTCGCGTTACACTGCGTGATTAGTTGCGGATTAGCGCTGCTGGAACTAATCACGTTGTTGTAGCCGCGCTGAAACGTCCACTCGGTGTTGTTATTGCCACCGATATTAATCAGTCGCATAATTTCGGTTCCGCCGTTGTTCAGCAGAAAGAAATCGCCGACCGCAGCGTTACCTATCGCGCCCGGCGCGCCGCTCTCGATCTCCCCGCCGCAAGCTTGAGGAGAAGTTACACAAGGGTACGGATTATAAGGTTGACCATCCACCTGGACCTTGGTACATTGATCCCCCTTAACGCCGAATGCGTTCGCAGGACAATTGGTCGGACCGCCTTTCGCTTTCAGCGTCGTACTGAAAGCCGTGCCGTCATTCACGGTTGAAAGATAGGGACCCATCCCCACTTCGCCGCTACCCAGGGGACCCCATCCATAGCCGCCCAGAGCCGACCATCCGTTCACATACATAGGGTCGTTCGATTTCAACGCACACCAGCGTGCGGCCGGAGGCGTCCACGATTTCACGGCTCCAACAACGCAACCGGGGAGGCCCCCGCCGACACAGCCGGCATTGTTCGGCTCACTGTTAGACGTAGCCTTCGGGTCGAATAACACGGTCCAGCCGATGCTTCCGTAATTACCCCTCCAACAGCGAATCACGAGCAGTCCGTTCTCGACGTGAGACAGGTAAGGCTGGCTGAACCCTGCTGTATCGAAGGTCGGATCGAACGCCGCGATCAGTGTACCGATCGGCGTTGTGCCGGTAAGTCCAGTAATCAGGACACAAGGTTCGTTGGTCGGAGAACTCGGCGAATTACAAGTCGGAATGTTAACCTGTTCCTGAAGGTAGCCCGGGAACAGCGTCTTGGTCGGGGCGGAGTGATTCCCGAAGTACTGCATGCGCTGCGGATAGACCCCACCGCAATACCAAATATCCGGATCGTTCGCGTCGAAAATGATGGAGTCAAATGATCCGCAGCTAGACGTGTAGATGCTCCCGAAGTTCCCCTGATTCAGCGCGATCAACTGAGTCTCGGCCGTCGTTCCGTCTACCCAGAACATTTGCCCGTTTTGTAGCATAGAGCAGTTGTAGCCGGCGTTTCCCGTCGGCCCAACCACTGTGCTGGTACTGCACAGGTCGTATTCTCCTGTGAAATCGAAGACTGGAAATATACCGTTGTCGTAATTCGCGCTTACATATTGAATCGAGACCGTATCGGGACTCGTTGTTTGCTTGCGAACGATCACACCGAAGTTCATGCCGGTATAACCGACGGATTGCCCATTCGTTGATGGACAAGTTCCGCTTAGTTGCAGGTTCTCCGTGTTAATAACCTGCTGAATGGGATAGTTGACCCCGTTAATAGTAATTACCGATCCCGCAGTCCAGAAGGTAGGGAAGAAATCACCCCCGGCCCACGTTACTGTCGAGCTTCCCGTACAGTTCACGTTCCCCTGCCGAATGGCGATCTCAGTTCCGTTAAACGGACGCTTCCCGGCGTTCTGCCAAAGGTCGATTGCCGTGCCTGATGTTCCAAACGTGTAGTTAGTCAGGGTGGGAGTAAGTGCCTGCGAAAACGTCTTCCCGTCCGGATTGCAGTTGACTCCGTCGATCGTGAGACATACCTGGATATTGCAGTCTGCGGTCGGGTCAGTCGCGCAACCGGTATTCGATGTGGCCGCGTTCAAAGTCACCTGAAACCAGTTCAGAAATGCATTGTTGTTCCCGTGGGTGCCATGAAACTCGTTGATGTTCCCGTAGAAGGTCACATTATTCTGCGGCAGCAGAAGCAGCGGTGCAGAGCTTCCGGTAATAGTTGCCGAGGCTTTTCCGTCGCTGTTGCTCAGGGCGGCGGAGCCATTCGCCCAAGCGGTGGTCCGAACGTTGTCGAAGGCCGCGTTCGTTGTCGGCAGGTTCCGGTCTTCGGGCAAGGACATGCGGCGCAGCATCACGCCGGTCTGCGGATCGACGATCTGCTGCGTCCGATCCGTCAGGCTAAGTGTCGGCCATGCGTATTCACCCGGATCCGTGGGATCTACGGGAAGCGAATCCGCATAAGAGTCGCCGAAGGCTAGGGTCGTGGTTGTAAATTGACCGCTCCCGGATGCGTTGCCGGAGCAAGTAACCAGCATAGTAATAAAGCGTGCCCTGTTGCAGCGCGCGAGAGTAAAAGTTCTGATCCGAAGCGCGCTCTGCGACCCTCGCCCCGATCACGAAAACTCGTGATAGACCAGATCCGATGTGCGCGCGGCTATCCAGGTTCGCGCCGGCGAACTTAGTCGGATCGACGTCGTAAGCCAGTGGAACGAAGTTCGAGTTGTTGCTTACCTGCACGGAGCACGGCTGCGCGTTCGGGGCTGTATAGTTCAGAATCGCTTGTGTATTCGTAATTCCGGCTACTCCGATGTCTAACACCGGGGTTGCCGCGCATGACAGGCTCGGTACTAGGATGTAAAGCGCGCGCACCGAGATCATGCGCAAAAGTGTTGCAGTCATACTTCTCCCGCGATTCGATTTTTTGAATACTTACACGGCAGGGTGGAATTGCTGCCTGCGGTAACTGTTCTGAACCCTCGCGTTTTGAGGTAGTTGCGCCGGGAGCCGGTACGAGATTTGTAAACTTTTCGGCCTAATGAAGCTCTTCCAGATGCTTCCTGGCTTCGTTCGCCCGCTTTGAATCCGGTTCGAGGGAGATCAACTTTTCATAAGCCATTCTGGCCTGTTTCGCGTCATCCTGTTTTTCTTCGGCGATCCCGAGTTTGAACCAGGCTTCAGCATTCTGCGGATTCCATCGCGTAGCTTCGATATATCTCGCTGCGGCTGCGGGCAATTTGCCTCGATGGAAATAGTAGTCACCCGCTTTCAATTCGTGCACGGACTGCAGTGGATTGAAAGTGTAATCCTTCGGCTTTACGGCGGCGTCCTCCTCGGGGATGTTTTGATCCTGCTTGGGAGACGGCGGAGCAGTCTGCGATATCAATCCCAAGCCAAGTAAAACAACGGGAAGTGGCATAATTAGAAGTATATTGCCCGCCGTAGTACCCCCTGAAAGCTTGCGCGAAAAGGCTGCTCAGCTGCCGCTTGCGCCCGGCGTGTACTTATACAAAGACGCCGCCGGAAAGGTCATTTACGTCGGCAAGGCCAAGAGTCTGCGCGCGCGCGTTCGCAGCTACTTCAATGTCGACCGCCTGCATGACGTGAAGACCGGAACGCTCATCGCGGAAGCCCGCGATGTCGATTACATTCTGGTCGACAACGAGAAAGAGGCGCTCGCTCTTGAGAACAACCTGATTAAGCAATATCAGCCGCGGTTCAACGTCTTACTCCGCGATGACAAGACTTACCCTTACATCAAGCTAACTCAGGAACGCTTCCCTCGCGTGTATGTCACGCGGCGGTTAATCAAAGACGGCAGCACGTATTTCGGACCTTTTTTCCCGGGCAATCTGGCGCATCGCTTAGTCCACTTCATCCACCGCTTCTTCAAGATTCCATCGTGTAAAGTCGATCTGACCCGGTTCCATCCGAAGCCTTGTCTCGAGTATCACATCCACCGTTGTCTAGGACCTTGCGTCGAAGGCCTTACGACCGAAGAACTATATGCGCGAGCCGTGCGGGATGTCCGCATGTTTCTGGACGGGCGCACCAGCGAACTTGCTCGTGAATTGCGGCTCCGGATGCAGGACGCGGCTGCCAACACCCGTTTCGAAGAAGCGGCGTCGTGGCGCGACTTACTCTCGACGGTAGAAGAGATGGACCAGCGCCAGAAGATGGCCGCCGCTTCGGGCGATGACGCGGATATCTTCGCCGTGCATGCCGAGCCTCCGATGGTGGCCGTGAATCTGTTTCATTTGCGCCACGGACAGATTGTGGACCGGCGCGAGTTCTACTGGGAAGATCAAGTTGAGTTTGAGGAGCCCGCGTTTCTATCCAGTCTTCTGCTGCAAATCTATCTCGATCAGCAGTACGTCCCCGGAATTATCCACGTCCCGGTCGACTTCGAGGATCGCGAAGTCATGCAGGAGCTTCTGAGCGAGAAGCGCGGTCGAAAGGTCGAGATTCTCACGCCACAACGCGGCCAGAAAAAGGCCATGTTAGATCTCGCCCGGAACAATGCAAAGCATTCATTCGATGCCCGTTTCCGGATTCGCAAGCCGGCCGCGGAAGCCATCTATGAGGCGCTCCGCGAGACTCTCGGTCTGCTGTCCGCACCTCACCGGATCGAATGTTTCGACATCTCGCACATTCAAGGAACCAACAAAGTAGCCAGCATGGTCGTCTGGGATGAAGGCAAGATGAAGAAGGCGGACTACCGCAAGTTCATCATCCGCACCGTCGAAGGGAACGACGATTTCGCGAGCATGTTCGAGGTAGTTACCCGTCGTTATAGCCGGATCCAGGCGGAGGGCGCGGCCATGCCCGGTCTGATCCTGATTGACGGTGGATTAGGACAGCTGCATGCGGCTGCGGATGCGCTGGAAAAACTCGGGATCATCAATCAACCGCTAGCCTCGATAGCGAAACGCGAGGAGATCATTTACGTTCTCGGGCACGAGAATGAGCCGATCGTACTCGACCGGTTCTCGCCGATTTTGCACCTGATCCAGTCCATTCGCGACGAAGCTCACCGGTTTGCCGTCACTTTCCACCGCACTCGCCGCAACGCCGCGGCACTTACCAGCGAACTTGATCTGATCCCGATGGTTGGCGAAAAGACGGTGCGTAAGCTGCTGAAACATTTCGGCAGTTCCGAACTCGTGAGCCGCGCCACGGAAGACGAATTAGCCAAACTGGTCGGCCGGGCGCTGGCCCGCCGTGTCCGCGCTTTTTACGAATCCTCGACGGCCAGATCTAAGACCGACGAACTCGTTCAAATCGAGACGTGAAAAACATTTAATTTTTTGACCTATTTACATCTGATTCACCGTAGAATTAAATTGCAGCTGTAGCGGAATTGTAGTGGCGCAAAGAAGTTCAGAACGGTTTGATGCGGCGACATACGCCGAACTCCGCAGAATCGCGCGCGCTCACCTTAGCAAAGAGCGCTTGAATCATACGCTTCAGCCAACGGCTTTGGTGAATGAAACGATGGTCCGCATGCTGCGGCTAACGGGCCCGCGGTATAGCAGAGACCGCTTTATACGAACCGCCGCAAAGATAATGCGGCGAATCTTAATTGATTATGCCCGTTCGCGCGCCTCAATCAAACGCGGCGGTGACCAGGTTTTTGTGCCGCTGTGGAATGCATACAGCGTTTTCTCGACTACCGCGCTATCTCTTGAACAATTGTTGGCGCTCGATAGATCGATGAGCAAACTTCATAAGATTGATCCACGGCTGGCGCTGGTGGCGGAACTGCGTTTTGTTGTGGGACTGACTGAAATCGAGACCGCTGACGCTCTTGAGATCGCCCCCCGAACCGTGAAACGGGATTGGGAAATGGCCCGGGCCTGGTTGCGCGACCAGCTTGGCTTCGACGGGTCGTTTGTGTCGGCGGCAGCGTCCTAGTTCCAAATTGGCCGATAACCAGCTCCCGGACAACTACGATTACAAGCGCTGGGATCGCATCAAATCTCTGTTTGCAAGCGCATTGGAACATCCGCCGCCGGAGCGCGAAAACTGGGTGCGGCGGAATGCAGGTGACCCGGTTCTTGCCGACAACGTCTTAAAGCTGATAGCTCATCATCAGCCTTCGGATTCCATAGAAGAAGACGTTCCGGAGACTCCCGCGGCAGCGCCTTCGTTCGACAATCTTACGGTGCTTGCGGGTCGCTTTCGTATCGTTCGTCTGATTGGCGCGGGCGGCATGGGTGAGGTGTATGAAGCGACGGACGATCATACCGGTGACACTGTAGCGATCAAAGCGTTGCGGGCCGAACTGGCCGGAGACGATGGTTTCGTAGAACGACTGCTGATGGAAGTTGAGGTGTCGCGGCGCATTGCGCATCGCAACGTCTGCCGCGTGCTCGAATTTTATCCGCCGCAAAACGGTTCGGTCCAGCGCGAGGCATTCTTCACGATGGAATTCCTAAACGGGGAAACCCTGGCCCAGCGAATTACCCGGTGTCGCCGCCTGACCGCCACAGACGCGCTTCCGATCCTGCGCCAGGTGGTAGCCGGCCTTGCGGAAGTTCATGGTTTGGGAATCATTCACGGTGACTTGAAGCCGGCGAACATCATGCTAGTTCCTGACGAGATGTGCGGCGAACGCGCGGTCGTAATGGATTTCGGTTTGGCGGGGCCGAGCGTCAGGAAGGCAATCCGCAGGCGGGCGGGTGTTCAGTTCCTGGGAACGCTGGGCTACATGGCGCCAGAGCAATTCGAACGGGCATCGCTCACTGCTGCGTGCGATATCTACGCGCTCGGAATCACTGTTTATGAGATGCTGACCGGCCGATACAGTCCGCTACTTCCTTTATCCACGGCGGCGCCCGACGTGAAATCGGGTTGGAACCGGGTGCTGCAACACTGTTTCGCAGTGGCTCCCGAGAACCGCCCGTCATCGGTAACGGAAGTCATGCGCGGCCTTGAGTACGCTGAGTCTTCCAGCCACACTCGCCGTAAGTCGGCTGGTCGCTAGCGTAAAGAATCATACGCGACTTTTTGACGCGGAAGGCCCTGTGCGTCATCCTGAAGGCGAATCGATTTCTATTATGAAACCGCGCAATTCAGATGCAAACGGACATGCTTCCTCGTGGCCCCTTCTCCGGCAACTACAAGAGGGTGACCTGCACGCATTCGGCAAAACGTCGGCCTCGAAGCGCTCGGTTGCGCTCGAACCTCGAACCAAGAGTGCCGACCGGGTCGTGAAGTCCATCTGTCCGTACTGTGCTGTGGGATGCGGCCAAGACGTTTACGTCAAGGACGACAAGATCATCGACATTGAAGGCGATCCGACTTCGCCGGTGTCGCGAGGCCGGCTTTGTCCGAAAGGTTCCGCGAGCTTCCAACTCGTCGCCGGCGATCAGCGCATGCAGCAAGTGCTCTACCGGCGTCCATACGGAACGGCGTGGGAAACGATTCCGCTCGACCAAGCGATGGAGATGGTGGCGCAGCGCGTGAAGAAGACGCGGGACGAAACCTGGGAGGACAAGAATTCCGAGGGCACGGTCGTGAACCGGACGCTGGGGATCGCGCACCTCGGCGGCGCCACGCTCGATAACGAAGAGAACTACCTGCTCAAGAAGTTATACAGCGGGCTGGGCGTCTTACAAGTCGAAAATCAGGCCCGTATTTGACACTCCTCCACGGTCCCCGGTCTGGGGGCCAGCTTTGGAAGAGGCGGCGCAACCACGTTCCTGCAGGATCTGGAGAACGCGGACTGCATCCTGATTGAGGGCTCCAACATGGCCGAGAATCACCCCGTGGGATTCCAATGGGTGATGAAGGCCAAAGAGCGTGGCGCCAAGATCATCCATGTGGACCCGCGCTTTACGCGAACCAGTGCCGTGTCGGATATCTACGCGCAGATCCGGCCAGGAACGGATATCGCGTTTCTTGGCGGGATCATCAACTACATCCTGCAGAACGAGCGCTGGTTTAAGGAGTATGTTCTCGAGTACACGAACGCGTCGTTCATCATCAACGACAAGTTCCAGGACACCGAGGATCTTGACGGCCTTTTCGCGGGGTGGCAGGAAGGGTCGGCGGATTACGATTCCGATCCATGGATGTACAAAGATCCGAAGGATGAGCCGCCGCAGGAGACCAAAGGACGGCATACGGGTGAAGGCGATGCGGAGCGCGCGGCGATGGCTCGCGCCGGCCGGTTCGACCGTACGCTGCAAGATCCGCACTGCGTCTTCCAGATCTTAAAGCGTCATTACCAGCGGTATACGCCGGAGATGGTGGAAGAGGTTTGCGGAACGCCGCGGGATCTCTTCCTTCGGATCGCCGAAGTGTTGTGCGAAAACTCAGGCCGCGAGCGCACCAGCGCGGTCTGCTACGCGGTGGGCTGGACGCATCACATCACGGGCCCGCAGATCATCCGCGCCGCGTCGATCATGCAGACATTGTTGGGCAACATCGGCCGACCCGGTGGCGGCATTCTTGCGTTGCGGGGCCACGCTTCGATTCAGGGATCGACCGACATCCCGACGCTGTACAACCTGCTTCCCGGTTATATGACCATGCCGCGCGCAAAGCAGGACACGAGCTTTGAAGAATACTGCAAGCACGAGATCGCGCAATCGGGATGGTGGGGCGAGTCGAAGAAGTACATCGTCTCGCTGTTGAAGGCTTGGTGGGGCGATTACGCTACGGCGGAGAACGGCTGGTGCTTCGACTATCTGCCTCGCATGACGGGCGACCACTCGCACATGACGACGGTGGTCAACCAGATCGATCGCGTGGTGAAGGGTTACTTCATCATGGGCGAGAACCCTACCGTCGGTTCGCCCAACGGAGGCTTGCAGCGCGAAGGGTTGCGCAATTTGGAGTGGTGCGTCGTTCGCGATCTAGCCATGATTGAGACGGCCGAGTTCTGGCGCAGCTCGCCCGAGCATCAGCGAGGCGAAGTGCGTGCGGAAGATATCCAGACCGAGGTCTTCTTCTTCCCCGCCGCGGCCCACACGGAAAAAGAAGGCACCTTCACCAACACGCAGCGGCTGTTGCAGTGGAGACGGAAGGCCGTCGAGCCGCCAGGGGACGCACGCAGCGAGTTGCATTTCACCTATCACCTCGGGCGTCGCTTGAAAGAGCTTTATGCAAATTCGACTGCGGCCAAGGATCACGCGATCCAGCAACTGACCTGGGTGTACTCGACCGAAGGACCGAAGGAAGAGCCCAGTGCGCAAGAGGTGTTGCAGGAGGTGAATGGATACACCGTGAAGGACCGCGTCCCGGTCAGCATGTTCACCGACCTGAAGGACGATGGTTCTACGGCGTGCGGCTGCTGGATTTACTCCGGAGTCTATGCCGGTGGCGAGAACAAAGCCGACCGGCGCAAACCGGCAGACGAGCAGAACTGGGTCGCGCATGAGTGGGGCTGGGCATGGCCGGCAGACCGGCGCATCCTTTATAACCGCGCGTCGGCTGATCCCGAAGGCAAACCGTGGTCCGAGAAGAAGAAGCTCGTTTGGTGGGATGAGGCTAAGAAGCAATGGACGGGTCTGGACACGCCGGACTTCATCAAGGAGCGTCCGCCAAGCTATCGTCCAGCGCCGGATGCAAAGGGCAAAGACACGATAGCCGGCGTTGATCCGTTCGTGATGCAGGCCGATGGAAAGGCGTGGCTGTTTGCACCGCACGGCTTACAAGAGGGTCCGCTGCCTACACATTACGAACCTCTTGAGAGCGTCATCAAGAACCCGCTCTATGGGCAGCAGTGTAATCCGGTGCGCATGGAATACCGCAGGAAGCGTAATCCAATGCATGAGCCGTATGGCGATCCGCGCTTTCCGTTGTTGCTGACTACCTATCGATTGACCGAGCACCACACGGCGGGAGGCATGTCGCGCTGGCTTTCGTGGCTCAGCGAACTGCAGCCGGAGATGTTCTGCGAAGTGTCTCCGGAACTGGCCGCCGAGAAGGGATTGAAGAACGGCGGATGGGCGACGATTCTGACAGCCCGGGCCGCTATCGAATCGCGCGTTCTTGTTTCGGGCCGCATCCGGCCGATGCGCGTTGGAGGCAAGGTTTTCCATCAGGTGGGTATGCCGTATCACTGGGGGCAAAGCGGGCGCGCGCGCGGTGATTCTACAAACGAGTTGTCGAACTTCTCCGCCGATCCGAACGTCAGCATCATGAACTCGAAAGCGCATACCTGCGATATCGTCGCGGGACGGCACGCGAAGGAGTTGCGTCCGAAGCATTCGTACGTGGATGGCGATCGCGACCCCGAGCGCAACCTGCGTGACCTCGCCGTTGCGCGCGAACGTCCGATCGGCAAGCACATGGTCAGCAGCGGAAAAGATCAACAGGGAGAAGAGACCTAATGGCTAAGGGCTTCTTTACCGATACGACGATTTGCATCGGCTGTAAGGCTTGTGAAGTCGCGTGCAAGCAGTGGAATCAACTACCCGACGATGGTCTGTTCTTTTCCGGCATGTCGTACGACAACACGATCGCGCTCGGGGCGTCGACGTGGCGGCACGTTAACTTCATCGAACGACCGGTAGCGATTTCGGGGCAAGATAACGGCGCGTTCTCATGGCTCATGTCGAGCGATGTCTGCAAGCACTGCGCGCGCGCGGGATGCCTTGAGAACTGCCCGACCGGCGCCATCATGCGCACGGAGTTCGACACCGTCTACGTGCAGCCGGATGTCTGCAACGGCTGCGGTTACTGCATCAACGGTTGTCCGTTTGGAGTCATCGATCGACGCGAAGATGATGGTCGCGCGTGGAAGTGCACCCTTTGTTACGACCGATTGAAAGACGATATGACCCCGGCTTGCGCGAAAGCTTGCCCCACCGCATCGATACAGTTCGGCGAGATTGAAGACCTCCGCTCGGATGCTCGCAACCGCGTCGATAAGCTGCATGCGCTCGGTGTTGATGAAGCGTATCTCTACGGAGTGGACGCGGACAATCAGCCCGGCACCGAAGGCTTGAACGCGTTCTTCCTTTTGGTCGACAAGCCGGAGCTGTACAACTTGCCTCCGGACCCTTGCGTTCCGACCAAGAAGGTGGCGCAAAGCTGGAAGGCGATGGGATGGGCGGCGCTGGGCGTTGCATTCGCGGCGTTCGGTGCAGTGATGGCCGCTGCTGGAACACCATCGGAAATCGAATGATCAAGGAACTGCAGGACGGCCTACGCAACATCCTGGGCGACAGTCCCAGCAATAACGGCCGCAATATCGATACAGCGCGCGGCACGCTGTCCGGCGAAGGATCGGAGCAGCGCGTTTACTATACGACGGAGCCGTATCGCGAGATCGAACCGTCCGTCTTCCGCTCGGTCCCGTCCGAACAGCTGGGATTGCTGACCGGCGATGCCACTTACTACGACCGGCCGGTAGTGAAGAAGTCGGTATGGACCTGGATGGTTCCGGCTTACTACTACGTCGGGGGCGCGACGGGCGGGTCGGCCGCACTGGGCGCAGTGGCTACGCTGATGGACCGCGACAATCTTCCGAACATCGCGTCGCACTCGCGCTACGTCGCGTTAGTCGGAGCAAGTATCAGTACGGTGTTTTTGGTCGCCGACCTTGGACGGCCCACGCGGTTTCTGCACATGCTGCGCGTCTTCCGGCCGACATCGCCGATGAGCGTGGGCGCGTGGATCCTAAGCGCATTCGGAACACTTGCCGGAGTGGCGGGGATGGCGGAGATCGCGCCGTTGTTCCTGAACGAAGACTTAGCGCGGGCGCTTCGTTTACGAGCGATCAGCGACGGGTGCGCGATCGGCTCGGGCCTGTTCGGCTTAGGTCTCGCCGGATATACCGGGGTGCTGGTTGGAAACACCACCGTGCCGGTTTGGCAGCAGGCGCGTGAGTATCTGCCGGTGCTTGTTTCTGGCTTCAGCGACAGCTAGCGCCGCGTCGCTGTTCGATCTCTTTCAGGGTCACAATGCGCGTGAGCATCGCGTCGTCAGACTGTTCGGCATTGCGGGGAAGATCGGTGAGCTGAGTGCCGCGACGGCGATGGAGCGCGACCTCAGTGCTGTCCCGGAAGTAGTGCGTCCGTTGCGCGAAGGGATCAGCGGCGCGCTTTGGCAGACGGGCAAAGTGCTGAGCGCGGTGAGCCTCGGGCTTTCGCTGCTACCGAAGTCGGGACGCAAGACGCGCATTGCGATTGGAGTGTGCGGGACGCTCGGAGCGCTATGCGTTCGCTTCGGAATTCATTACGCGGGCCACGGTTCCGCGCGAAATCCGCGAGCGACGTTCCATCAGCAGCGCGCCGGCTTAGGCGCAGCGGAAATTACCGGCCGGGCGGCCGTGACGGGACCTACGAATTCCCGATCAATATCCCCGTCAGAAACACCAGAATTCCGCCAATGACCACCTGAATGGTCGCGACCACCCACGGCGCATCCATATAGCGGTGCCGGATGTAGCTGATGATGGCCAGCTCAATGGCGACCACGAAGATTGCGACCGTTGTCGCAACGCGGAAGTTGGAGATTAGAAACGGCAGCGTATGTCCGATGCCGCCGACCGTGGTCATCGCGCCGCAGATCAGACCGCGAGCCCACGGCCGCCCGCGGCCCGTCAGCGAGCCATCGTCCGAGAGCGCCTCGGCGAAACCCATCGAAATGCCGGCGCCGATCGACGCGGCGATTCCGACCAGAAACGCATCCCAACTGTTCTTCGTGGCAAACGCGGCAGCGAACACGGGAGCGAGCGTCGAGACTGAGCCGTCCATCAATCCGACGAGGCCGGGCTGCACAACCTGAAGCAGAAAGAGGCGACGCTGCGCTTCGTCTTCCTCGCCTTTGACGTTGGGCGTCAGATGCTGTTCTTCCAGCGATCCGGCGGTGCGAGAGTGCTTGCGTTCCACCTCAGCGAGATCCCCCAACATTTTGCGCGTGGACGCATCGCTGATGTTCTTAAGCGCCGATTCGTAGAAGCGCGTGGTCTCCGCTTCCATCGATTCGGCTTGCTTGCGGACTACTTCGAGACCCAGCGGACGCAGCAGCCACACCGGCCGACGCTTGACGAACCCTCGGATATCTTCCCGCCGCACCAGCGGAATGTGATTACCGAACCGGCGCTGATATTGCTCGATCAGGAGCGCGCGATGCTGCGACTCCTCGGCGCGCATCTCATCGAAGAATTGCGCGCTGGCCGGATATTCGGCACGCAAGCCGTCGGCGAAATCACCATAGATGTGGCCGTCCTCCTCTTCGAGCTGGATCGCGAGCGCCAGAATCTCGCGTTCGGAGAGATCTTTAAAGTTCCTTGCCATTCCTAATCAGATTACTTTGAACAAGCGCTGAGATGAAATTTCGAACCGCGCAGAACGTGCGGCATGCGCGAAGTATGGAAGATCAGACCGGAGCCATCTCCCTTGCTGCGCCGATTCCCTTCTAACTGCGAGCGCAAAAACCCGGCCTTTCGGCCGGGCTCAGTGTGGTGCGGGAACCAGCCGGAGTCTACAGTTCCGGGTTCTTTGTGAAGTGGTACGTGGTGTAGAAGAAAGGGTAATTGAAGTCGTGCCCGGCAGTTGTTTTCTGCAGGAACTCGCCGGTGTAGAAGTGACCGATACCGAAACCAATGTCGATAGCCTTGTTCAAACTGCCTTCGACGATGGCGTCGATTTCCTGTCCGACATGTGTTCCATCCACGCCAGCCAACGACCGCGCAACCACGGCGCCGCTCGTCGCATACAGAGCATCTTTCGCGCTCGCCAGCCAGAAGTCCTCATAGGTCTGCTTCACTTTCCAGCTCTTCCAAACTTTTTCTTCGACACCGGTCCGAATCTCTTTCATATTCTTCCAACCCACCTGATCGGCGAAGTCGGTCTTATCGTGCGCCGATGGATACAGCTGATCGAACGTGTTCCAGGAATGGCCGGCGGGGTTCGTTGTTCCCGAGGCGTAGAGTGCTTCTGCGAACGGGTGCGCATTGAACCGGCCGTGCCCAAACTGGCGTCCTGCTTTCCAGTGACCTGCCCAGGAACCGATCGAGTAGATCCCGAGCGAGCCTTCCTGACGCGCCATGGTTACATCGTAGTCGAACTGCGCCGGAAGGGTGCCCTTCCAGTAAACGCCCGCAGTGACTTCGTTCAACGCGCCTTTGCCAGCGTTCTCAGCCAGTTTTACGTTCGCCGGAGTCACGCGCCAGAATACGAACGGATCTAGGCGCGCGTGCGGCACCGCGTGCTTGAAGGTGCTATAGGCGCCGTAGAAGTTGTTTCCTTCATAGTGGTGATCGATCACGCCGTCACGCGCCAGCACTACGGACGATGCAAATAAACTAACTCCAAAGCTCGGTAGAAAGAGATCAACGCGAGCCACGTCGAAGGTGCGTCCCTGGTTCGCCCAATCCGACGGACCCACTAAGCGCTCGTCGCCGAAACTCAGCATCTGTCGACCGAAAACCGCGGTAGCCCAACCCTCCGAAGCGTCCCCCACTTGCACATAGGCTTGGCGAATATCAAACGTGTTCTGGTAAGGCGGAAGTGAATGGATCGGACCGTCGCCATTAAAGAATACGCGTGCATCCTGCGTTTCACCGACAAATTGCAGCCATTTCGTGGGCGCAATCGTCATCATCAAGCGCAGTTCGCTCAAATCGTAGGTGTCGGATTTGGACGTAAACTTGACGTTGCCGGATTCTTCAGTCCGGGTTCGATATTGGCCGTTGAACTGGAGCCAACTCGGCAGTACATTTTCATTGAGTTCTTCAAGCGGCATGAGCGCCGGCGGCCCATAGGGAACGGACGTTTGGGATTGTGCCGGCAAACAGGACGGCAGTACGAGTAATAGTAGCGATGCGCATGCATTCCGCCCGAAACGGCGGACAGCGATTCCATTCGAATTGAACATTGACCCTCTCAAGCGTGAAGTCTAGTGACTTACTCACTTATCGGCGAGCCAATCAATGAACTTTAATGCTAAAACGGTATAGACGGTGTTTGCGCTGCTCTGCATGTTACCGGAGATCGGGAGTCAACCAAGCCGTTTGGTCAATGTTATCAACGCGGAATGCATCTGGGAGCGGATCCGTGACGACGCTCATCGATCGATTAAATCCGGTGCTGGAAAAACTGCCCCTGCTGCCGTTTCTGTTCCGAGTCTATGAACGCGCGGTAGCCTTGCTTAGCCGGCGCCACCTCAGAAACCACACGTCCGGGGTTGCGCCGGACGGGATGCCGTTCCCGCCGCGGCATCTGATGATGACGGTGGCGGGCTCACCCGAAAGCACAGTCTTTTTCGATGGCGGATACCAAGCGGCGACCGGCATTCGCGAGATCCTGCAAGAAAACGAAGTCCCCATCGAGGGCCGGCAGTCGATTCTCGATTTCGGCTGTGGCTGCGGACGCGTCCTAAGATTTTGGCGTGACTTGCCCGGCACGACAGTATACGGGACCGATTACAACTCTGAACTGACTGCCTGGTGTACCGCGAATTTGCCTTTCGCAGAAATTACGACGAATAAGTTAGAGCCGCCGACCAACTACCCCGCGGCTACATTCGATTTCATTTACGCCCTTTCGGTGTTTACTCATTTACCGGAGACTGCCCAAACCGCGTGGATGACTGAGTTCCATAGAATCCTGCAACCGGGGGGCCTTCTCTTACTTACCCTGCATGGCGAGCACTACGCGTCTCGACTAACCGAGGCGGAGCAACGCGAGTTCCGATCGGGAAACTTAGTCGCGAGATATGAGAACGGCGCAGGCACGAACCTATGCAATGTCTTTCATCCCGAAGCTTACGTGCGCCGCGAACTGACTAAGTACTTCGAAGTGGTCGATTTCATCGCTGAAGGCGCGCGCGGGAATCCGCGTCAGGACGCCTGGTTATTCCGGCGCAAGTAATGGCGCGGTGAAAGCTTCTCCGCTGGCGCGGATTGGTTCGGTAGCCCGGCCTTCTGGTTCGGTTGTGCATGATTGTGCAATTTGTGCGGTTCTGGCGTTTCGTGAGCCGTGGAGGTGACTGGGAGCTGATCCGTTGTGCGGGATTGTGCGACTGCGGGATTGCGCGCGTGAGGCTGTCCGGCTAGTTCGGGTTGTGCCGGCGCTGCCTTGATAATCCGGTCAAGGACGACGACGGCGGCACGGAGATTCAGGTTATCGGAAGTGTCCATCATCGCTTGCTTGAGACAGGTGATTGCGAGAGTTCCGAGAGATTGCAACTGCTCGCGCCCGTAGAGTGTCTGCTCACATTGAGCCAGTCGAACCGTGTTGCGGTCCGCGCCGACCTCTTTGGCGGCCGCGGTCATGGTGCTGCCGTTGGCTAGCAAGACGAGTACTTGGTCATCCTAATGAAGAGTCTTCCTGGCTTGATAGTGGACCTTCGGCGGGCGAAGTTTGGGTAATAACCGCGGTGGGATGTTTGTTTTGATGGATGTGGGGGTGGAAATAAGCTTAAAAAATTTGTCACCGAAATTGGGAGGGAGATAGAGACAAGTTCGGGTTACCAGATTGTTCGAACCTCTGATGAACGGATACGGCCATCGCCGCTAAGCACCGGTACGCTGTGGAACAGAGCGTGAAGCGGAACAGTGCGCAGGACCGCGCCTGGATCAGCCGTCGCGACAAGTAGATCATTCAGGGCGTTGGCGGGAATCCGCTCTTTCTCAGTGAGGTACACCCTTTCCGCGATGCTGATGGTCGTGTGGGTCTCGGCTATAACAGCGATCGTCAGAAATCAGCATTGGGGAAATTGGCGAGCATCTCGGCCCGGTTCTGATCGATCACCTCGGCCGAGGGCGCGGGCCCGTACTTCGCGAGAAGTCCCCGGAGAGGGCGGGTCGGCATGGAAGCCGCATCCGCAAAGAAACTTATCGATTGCTTCGCGCACAAGGGTATCCATCGTCACGCCCTTTTCTTCCGCGAGCCCGCGGGCAGTGGTGTTCATCAGTATCAGACAATTGATTCAGTTCATCTATGCATCGCCGCGACTTCACGAAGTATTTGCTGCGGGCCGGAGCGCTCGCCGCGCTTCCCCTTCTTTCCGCGGAACGGCAAACGCTGAGGGAGGTCGCGGACGCACATCATCTGCTCGCCGGCACCGCCGTGTCCTATCGTGAGCTTCAACGCGAAGACTGCAGGGCTCTGCTCGCGCGCGAAGCCGCGATCCTGGTTTCCGAGAACGACATGAAGTGGCAGAGCATTCATCCGGCTCCCGACCGCTACGATTACACGCGCGCCGACGCTCTGCTCGCATTCGCCAAGACGTCGAACGCCAAGGTGCGCGGCCACAACCTTTGCTGGCACCAGCAACTGCCGCGCTGGTTTGCGTCGACCGCTACTTCCGGAAATGCCAGCGACTTGCTTCGTGCGCACATAACGGAGGTCGCCGGGCACTATGCCGGACGCATCCATTCCTGGGACGTAGTCAATGAAGCCGTCCATGTAGAAGACGGCCGCGCCGACGGACTGCGTAAGTCGCCGTGGCTTGACCTAGCCGGCCCAAGCTATATCGACTTAGCTTTCACTACCGCTGCTAAGTCCGATCCGCAAGCGATCCTCACTTACAATGACTACGATCTGGAACAGGATACGGAGGGGCACGAAGCGAAGCGCCGCGCGGTGCTCGAACTACTTAAAGGACTTCGGGCGCGCAACGTTCCGGTCCAAGCGCTCGGCATTCAGTCCCACTTAGTCGCTTCCACATCGGCTTACCAGTGGAGTGGCTTGCATCGCTTTCTCGACGCAGTCGAAAAGCTCGGATTGACAATCTTCATCACCGAACTGGATGTGGACGACACCGCCCTGCCGGCCGACATTGCCGAACGTGACAAGCAGGTGGCCGCATGTTATCAGGATTTTCTTAGTAATGCGTTGAAACACCAGAAAGTACAAGCTATTCTTACCTGGGGATTTACCGATCCGGACACATGGCTGAACCGCTTTCACGGGCGAAAGGATGGAACGCCGCAGCGTCCGTTGCCCTTTGACGGGCAACTACAGCCGAAGCCGGCGTATTTCGCAATGGAGCAGGCGATTGGAGCGGCGCCGAAACGATAGCTTCGTCGTGGCGGTTAGTTGTGTAAGAGAACGCCGTCGATGGCTGCGGGGAGACTTGGGAGCTCGGGCAGTTTTGTCCGTCGAGCGTCGGTGACGGTGATATCGAGAGTCGGCCGGGAAGCGCTGACTTCGGCCTCGGTTATCAATCCGGCTGATACAAGATGTCGCGCTGTTTCGCTAAACAGAGTCTGCTCGTCCGCGATGAATTGGGTTAACTCACTGAGGTAAGTCGCGCTATCTGTCCAGATGATAGACCGATCCACTTGCGAAGGAATCGGGACTTGGTCGTGGCCGCTGTTCAGAAGAGTGGCGACGTAATCCGCACGGATTTCGTCACGGTCGGCGCCAGGGCAAGTGGACTCGCTTCCTGAATGATAGGAATTATTGACTGAGCGCCAGTAATAGGCGGGATGGACGCCATTGACTAGAACGGTTTTCTGGGTAGCACCGCAAGCCGATAACAAGTAACTTCCGATTTCAGGCCAGCCAACGCGCGGTGCGCTGAGACCGCCGCCGCAGAACGAGCCCCCATAGCCGTGGCCAAAACTATTCCCGTCAGTCACAGAAATCTGAGCGTGAACGACCAGACTGCTCAAAACGGCGGCGGCAAAGCCTGGCGCCCGGTGCTCGACCAGGACGTTACCCGTGGCTAGCCACGCACCGTTGCGAAGCCTTTCGGTCTGGAAGATTCGAAGAAACGCGGACACGTTGTCGGAAGGAGAGTTTGCCATCAGGATCACTGCATGCGCCGGAAACTCGGGGTAGAGTTTCACCGCATTATCGGTCGGAACATCGACCCTCATCTGGATCAAGGAATCAAGGACAGAAAGCATGGCATCGTGATCATCGCTCTCGGTGAGGCTGGCAGGCTCGCCAGTCACAGTGTAGTTTTCGGCGAGCGAAAGCAGGTCGGGGACTCTGTCGGTGAGGCGATCGCGTAAGACCAGGTAAGCGCCCCACGCTCGTGTTCTGGGATCTTGACTGTGCAGCCATTCTCCAGCAAGGGCAAGCGAGTCTTTGCGCTGCTTCTCGATAGTTGACGCCGGATCAGGCGCAGGCAACTGTTGTTGCGCTACTGCGCTCACAGCGAGAAGTGGGAGGATAGCCAAGATCGTGCGCGGCATGGCTTCTGACATCTATTCTATTTTGCCTGATTATTTCTCTAGAATGACAAGGCATGCAGGTCTCTATTTACCAATTACTCCGACGACCAGAGACGCGAAAGCTATCGTGAGGAGCGCAACACGCCAGCGGTGAAGCAGGTCCCATCTACGTCGAAACGTCTTCCAATTGGTAGGCGGCGCGACCTTATCCCAGGATGCAATGCGATTATTGATCGGCACTAGAGCAGTAATCGAATACACGATCGCCAACGCCCACAAAATGGCCGACGTGATAAGCCAGATCGGTAAGTGGCCGGACTGGCGCCATTGACTGTAGACCTCAGCTGAAGTAAGCAAGAATACAAGAATGTACCAAAACGGCGAATATCTCCCCAGCACACGAGCCAGGGCGCTCGCCGCCGGCAAATGAACATTATCGGGAAGCCAATCAAGAGTCGGGTGGACAAACGCGGCGATGCTCAGTTCACTCCCGACCAGTAATCCCGCGACGATGATCGCAACGACATTCAGGACTTCTATCATTAGTTCCTCCCTAGGCTGCCCCAGGATCAAGTTAAGGGTTCTTACTTCTGAGAAGAAACGCAGCAACGATCATCATGTAAAGCGCTGTTCCCCAGTGGATAAAGATGGGCGGCGCGAAGCCGAGATGGCTCAGAATGACGAACCCATCGCCGATCGGGATAAGAATGGCAAGGGTGTAGAGTATTCCCGTGGTGCGCCGGTCTTGCTTAAAAAGGAACGTCAGGACTACGAGACCCGAAAAGATGTCGCGGATTCCCTTGACCCACATAAAAGGGAAGGCGGCGGGGTCGTGGATCGGAATGCCGTAGCCAGTCGAGGCCCCCACCGGGTTGAGGATGAAGTTGATGCCGATTCCGATAATAGCTGCCGGTATCAGGAGAGTGCACCAGAAGAGCAGCGAATTCCTTCTTAAAATCGAACTATCTAAGCTTGTTGTGGTGTTCATTTGTTCTTTCTTTCTCCCCGTTAAACTGAGCGGGGACCTTGGGCAGCGTTCTAGTTTCGTTGTTATAAAATATAGCAATGCTATATCTGATGTGGAACATTTAAGGAAAGTTTCACCGTCCGCCAAGCGGATTCTAGCGGCGCTACACTTCCTGGCGCTACACTCCTATCGATGGCAACGACGCCGGCCGCTAACCGAATTGCGGAGCGAAAACTGCGTGACCGGCAGGCCCGCCGGGCACAGATTCTCAGTGCCGCACGACGAATCGCGGAGCTCGAGGGGTGGTCCAACGTGACCGTACGGCGGCTATCCGACGAGATTTCGTATAGCCAACCGGTCTTGTACGCTCACTTTGGAAACCGCGAAGGAATTCTCGCCGCGGTTGCTATCGAGGGTTTCCAGGAGATCGGCCTGGCCTTGGAGAAGGCGCGGAAACGGGTTAAGCGTGGAAATCCGGTCGAAGCGGTGGCGGTCGCCTATCTGGAGTTCGCCGCGTCTTCACCCGCACTATATGAAGTGATGTTTTCGCTCAACCTGAGCGTGCCATTCGATGACCCGGCTACTCCTCCGGAGCTGCGATTCGCGTTTTCCCAACTCCTGGAGTTGTTTCAGGAGCAGAGCTCGAAGCCGGAGGTTATATCGGAACTGTTTTGGGCGAGCCTTCATGGCATCGCCGAGCTGACAAGAACCAAGCGATTTCCGCCCAGCCGCCAGAAAGAGCGCGTGAGGACGCTGGTCGAGCTCTTCACTTCCCCAAGGTGAGACGTTGGGGTAGTGAAAGCACGATCACAGTGAGCGGACGCCGTTGCCGTCGATTGTTGCGTCACGTCCGCCCCCATCCCACCCCGTTTCCCACGCTACAATAGTAGGTTCCGAAGTTCTGAAAGGACCTCCCGTTCATGTTTGACCTGTTTCGCAGCCGCGATAAGGCTGTCCGTATCCTTCTTGGCGTGATCCTCGGCGTCGTGGCCATCTCCATGGTCACTTACCTGATCCCCGGTGCCGGGGGTGGTGGGCTCTCCGGAAGTAACGACCCGGATGTCATAGCCAAGATCGGAGATGACACAGTCACCACGGCCGCCGTGATGCAGAGCATTTCGACCAGCATGCGAGGCAAGAATCTCCCGCCCGAAATGATGAGTTTCTATGCGCCACAGGTGGTGGAACAGCTCATTAACGAGCGCGCCCTCGCCTATGAAGCCAAACGGCTCGGCGTCTCGGTGTCGGATGACGACGTTGCGACCACCATCCGCGCGGAACTGCCTGCCCAGTTCATCAAGAAAGACGGCAGCGTCGACCAGGATGCGATGAGCGCGGCTCTCGCGCAGCGGGACATGACCCTCCAGCAGTTCATCGACGATACGCGGCGCGAGATGCTGGTCGCCCGCCTCAACCAGATTGTTTCCGCCGGAATCGTCGTTACTAAATCGCAGGTCGAGCAGGAGTACAAACAGCGCAACGAAAAGGTTAAGGTCGATTACGTTCTGATCAAGCCCGCGCAATTCGAGAGCACGGTACAGGTGTCTCCCGCCGAGGTCGAAAGCTACTACAAGACGCACACCGCGTCGTATATCACGCCCGAGAAGCGTAGCTTGGCGGTGGTTCTGCTCGACACCAGCACGGTCGAGCAATCCATCAATCCGTCCGATAGCGATCTGCAGTCGGTCTACAATTCCAGCCTGGATCGGTTCCGCTTACCCGAGCGCGTCAAGGTTCGCCATATCCTGCTTAAAACCGACAAGGCGAAGAACGACGATGCGCAGGTGGAAGCGAAAGCCAAGGACGTGTTGAAACAGATTCAGGGCGGCGCGGATTTCGGTGAACTGGCGAAGAAATATTCGCAGGATCCCGGGTCTGGAGCTAAGGGTGGTGAACTCGATTTCATTACGCGCGGACAGACCGTCAAGCCATTCGAAGACGCCGCGTTCTCGCTGAAGCCTGGCCAGACAAGCGGCTTGGTCAAGACCATCTACGGCTATCACATCATTCAAGTCGAGCAGCGCGAAGACGCTCACCTGAAGCCCTTTGCGGAAGTGAAAGACACCCTGGCGGCCGAGTACAAGAAGAAGCAAGCCTCCGATCAGATCCAGAAGATGACGGATCAGCTGACGAGCGAGATGCGGAAGGATCCGGCTCATCCGGACAAAGCTGCGGCCGATGTACATGGCGAGTTGATCCGCGTCGATAACGTGAAGCCGGGCGATCCTCTTCCGAAGATCGGCGTGAATCAGGGGTTGCAAACGGCTCTGAACGGGCTGAAAGTACACGAGTTTACGCAGCCGGTTAGCATCACTCCAAATCAGGTTGCGGTTGCGGAAGTGACGGCGATTGCTCCCGCGCACCCGTCGAGTCTGGACGACGTTCGCGTGCAGGTTGAGACCGCGGTGAAGCGTCAAAAGCTGGACGATCTGGTGGCGAAGGCAGCCGCCGATCTGGCCGCCAAAGCCAAGGCGAATGGCAACGATCTCGCCAAGGCTGCTAAAGAACTGAATCTCGATATGAAGCAGTCGAACGACTTCAATCGCCAGGGCGCGGTGGAAGGGCTCGGTTCGGCATCGCTACTCGGGGATGCGTTCAAGGCGAAGGATGGGTCGATTGTGGGTCCCGTAGCGGCGGCGGACGGAAAGGCGGTGATCGAGGTCGTTTCGCATACCGCGGCCGACATGACCAACTTCGCCGCGCAGCAGACGACTTTGCGCGATGAGCTGAAGAGCAAGGAAGCGCGAGAGCGGATGGGACTGTTCGAAGCCGGTGTGCGTAAATCGCTGGAGAAAGACGGCAAGATCAAGATTCACCAGGACACGATCACGCGGCTGGTGCAGAGCTTCCGCAGTTAGCGTCTGCCCAAAACCGCGCTATGCACGCTTTCCTCGACTTCCTGAAATCGCTCACCGATCCGCACCGGTTAGCGGCGATGCTGTCCAGCCAGTTCAGCGGCTGGCTCGGTTATGGCCTGCTGTCGCTGATTATCTTCGGCGAAACGGGTTTGCTTGCCGGATTTTTCCTCCCTGGAGATTCGCTTCTTTTCTCGGTCGGAGTGGTCTGCGGATTCGGATTCCTGAAGTTGCCGGTGCTGATTGGGGTGCTGATCTGCGCGGCGATCATCGGCGACAACACGGGCTATCTTCTGGGCCGCAGTGCCGGGCCTCATGTATTCAGTCGGCCGCGCTCGCGCCTATTCAACCCCGAACATATCCAACGCGCGAAGGAGTTTTACGATCGATATGGCGGACGCGCCATCGTCTACGCCCGCTTTGTTCCGGTGATCCGGACTTGCATGCCGTTCATGGCCGGTGTCGCAGGCATGCCCTACCCGCGATTCCTGATGTTCAGTATTTTCAGCGGCGCCGGTTGGATTGTCGCGATGACGCTGCTCGGGTATAAGCTAGGCACCGTGCCTGTGATTCAAAAGAACATCGAGGTCGTAGTTATCGGCATCGCTGTCATCTCGCTGTTACCAGTGGCACTGCAGTTCGTACGACGGCGTAGCACTTCGGCGGCGTAGTCCGGACGCGATGGAGGCGGCACTCTGGCGCAACCTGCCGTTTCTGCTGCGGAGGGCCGTCGTGTCTTCCGCGGAAGATGGCGTGTTCAGCCTGGCCAAAGGCGCGGCATACTCCTCGCTGCTCTCGTTCTTCCCGATTCTGACTTCGGCCGCCGCCATTCTTGTTCAAGTACGCGCTGAGTTTGTTGCCCAGCAGATTGCCGGATTCCTCTCGGAAGTACTGCCGCCGGGGACGGATCAGGTGGTGATGATGCAGTTCCGGCTGCGCGGCCCGAAGCCGGTGGGACTTCTGATCGCGGCGAACATCCTGTCGATATGGGCGGCGTCGAGCATCATCAAGAGCCTGATTGACGGGTTCCACATGGCATACCGCGTTCCCAAAGGGCGCGATTTCTTCCACAACACGGCCGTCGCGATGGCTCTGGTGCTGGCGGGAGTGCTACCGTTTGCGGCGGCATCGGCGCTGCTGATTTTCGGGGAGCAGGCGGAGTCGGTAGTCCTGAACTGGTTTAAGGTGGACCCGCTACTCAACCCGCTGGCAACGGTTTGGGAGGCACTTTACCGGTTCGCCCGTTTCGTTGTGGCGATTGCCGCGATGATCTGGCTGAGCACGATCGTTTACTACTTCGCCCCCTACCGCAAGCAGACGTTTCGTATGGTGATACCGGGCGCGGTGCTGGCTACGATTCTGTGGGTCGGCGCGACGCTGGGGTTTAGCTGGTATGTGCGCAACGTGTCGAACTACAACGTGCTTTATGGCAGCATCGGGACCGGAATCGCGTTGCTGGTTTGGATGTATTTGCTGAGTGCGATCGCGATGCTAGGGTGCGAGTTCAATGCGGAATATGAACGGATGCTGGCACTGGAGACGAAGTAGCCTTCTTCGTACGTCGACGGCGTTCATGTTTGCGAGACTCATGGCCGCAGATTAACGCCAATAGGCGCAAGCTGAGTGCGAATCCTCAAGCCGATTGAACGATGCGACGAGTTGCCGATCTCAGTCGATGAGCTGTCTTCTAGAAGATTAGATACGCGCCGTAGCCAAGGCAGAACCCGATCGCGCACCCTGCCAGCACATCGCTCAAGAAGTGCAGCCCGAGCATGATCCGTGAAACTGCAATACTCAGCGCACAGAAAAGCAGTCCGATTCCGAGCGTCGGGTAATGCAAAATCATCGGTGTGGCCACCGCAAACGCGGTGATCGAGTGGCCGGAGGGGAAAGAAAACTGGTCCGGCGGCAGCAAACTGGCCCAGCAGTGCGGCTCAATCGCGCAAGGGCGCTGCCGGTTACAAACTCGTTTCAGTTTCAAGAAGAGCGCGATTCCCACCGCAACCGCCAGAGCGGCCGCGCCAATCGTGGCAAATCGTTCGGCGCCTCCGAACAGCAGGATCACCAAGCCCATGACGTACCATAGCCAGCCGTCCCCGCCACGCGTGGCGCACATCATCCAAAAGCGTACCCATCGGGGCGCGCTCCAGCTGTTGACGACCCGCATCAGGCGGTGGTCGCTGTTGGAGATTACAGAAAGCATGCCTTGACCACTCATGCGGCCACCTCGGAAACTTCCGCCTGCATCGTGTTCACGCAGGACAGCCGCTGGCTCCAAATGGCGGAAAATCGCTTTTCCAAGATGTAGTTGATAAACGTAATTACTGGCGCGAACCCGCCCAAAAGGGCCACTGGGGCCGTTAAGGGGCTGGTTTGCATCATCGATACGCCTATTTGCAGGATATCACGCGTTAGGCGCCCGTAACTGCCGTGGGTGCCGTGTACGACGCCGCGTCCATGACGAAGACCGGCGAAGAATTCAGCCTTATTCCGCGCGCCCGGGACCTCAGTCCAGCAAGAACCCGCCGATGACAGCGTATGCGCATCGCTACCCGCGAGCGCTATTTTGCCGAAACGCTCGGCATATCCAGCCGCATTCCTATTGGTGACTTCGAGCATGCAGCCGTTGCGGGTCTCGAAAGCGTCGAATTGGGCCTCAAACACCTCAAAATCAGAGGCATGGCGGCGTCCGGTCAGGCTCGAAAAGATATGGTTCGCGCTGAAAAACAGGCGCTGCTCGCGAAGGTAAGCAATCAGAGACTCGAAATCGTGCCGCCGGTGCTGCAGTTCCAGGTGCTGCCGCTCGCTGACGTCGTACACGCCGACATGCATCTCGGCGCCGCTCGGAAGCGTACAGGTTACTTCCTCGCTAACGAAGAAATCCGGATGACGCCGGAGTGATTCAACCGCATCGATGGAATCATGGTCGGTAACCGTGACCATCGACATTCCCTTGCGCTTGAGTGTCGAGTAAAGAGTTTCGGGATCGGAATAGCTCTCGCGGCAAACAGCCGAAAGCAGAGGGATATTGCACATCCCGGAGTGAATGGTATGCACATGCAAGTCGCACCGCATGCCTCTGTTATAAGTCGCTATCCATCACGATTCGGTGACGGACGGATTAAAACACTGGCGGAAAAGCTTGTTTTTTAGCCGACTAACTTGCCGCGTCGCAGGTATGCGGGGGCTTCCAGGTCATTGGGATCGAACTCGTCGAGCGGCTCGACCTCGGTTTCGGCCACCAGCACTTCGATCTGCTCCGGCCGTGGTTCAAGCGTCAGACCGCTGCTGGCGCTGGTGTTGAACGCCGCGTTTTCAGCAGCCGTGCGGGGAGCGAAGAACGTCTCCTTTTGCGCCACTTCGTCCGCGCGGAATCCGGTTGCGATTACGGTGACCTTAACCGCGTCGCCCATGCCGTCGTTGGCGATCACGCCGAAGCTGATCTGCACATCGTCACACTGTGCCGCCTCGCGAATGATGGAGCAAGCCTCGTTGACCTCATGCAGTCCGAGGGTGGACGAACCCGTGAGATTGATCAGCACGCGCTTCGACCCGGCAATGCGGGTGTCTTCGAGCAGCGGGCAATTGATGGCCGCGCGAGCCGCTTCGACTGCAGCATTCTCTCCCGACGCAGTAGCCGTGCCCATCATGGCGTGACCCATGCCTAGCATGGTGCAGCGGATATCGGAGAAGTCGAGATTGATGATGCCCGGGGTCAGGATGATGTCGCTAATGCCCTGCACCGCCTGCCGCAGCACGTCATCCGCGACTTTGAAAGCCTGCACGAAACTAGTGCCGCGCGGGACAATGGAGAGCAGCCGGTCATTCGGAATCGTGATCAGCGTATCGACGCTCGAGGCCAGATCGTACATGCTGCGCTCGGCCTGCCGCATGCGCTTGGCGCCCTCGAAGGCGAAGGGCTTCGTGACGACGGCAACGGTGAGCGCGTCGAGTTCCTTGGCAAGCGAAGCAATTACCGGCGCAGCACCGGCACCCGTGCCGCCGCCCAAGCCCGCCGTAACGAACACCATGTCGGCGCCCTGCAGCAATTCCACAATTCGCTCGGTATCCTCAAGTGCCGCCTGCCGTCCGATGTTCGGATCGGAACCGGCGCCGAGGCCTTGGGTGACCTTCGTGCCGATCTGAATCTTGTTCGGCACCGGCGATGATTCAAGGGCCTGCGCGTCGGTGTTGAGGATGTAGAACTCGGGTCCTTCGAGTCCTTCCTTCATCATGCGCGCGACAGCGTTGGAGCCTGCGCCTCCGACACCCACCACTTTGATGCGGGCGCCGCGGCGCGTTTCTTCGTGTAGTTCGTATTTCAGTGAATCGAGATCGTTGGAGATGATGGACATGGCGTTTTCCTATCGCAAGATTCTTCCGAGCAAACCAATGGACTGACGTTCCAGATCGACGAGCGAGTGCAGACGCGCGGAGTACATCGCAAGGCCGGCGGCCGCGGTCCAGTCCGGAAGATCCAGATCTTCCGGCCAGTCCATGAGGCCGAGCGGCAGGCCGATGCGCACCGAGCAATCGAGAACGCGCTCGGCCACATCGCACATGCCGTTGAGCAGCGCGCCGCCGCCGGTGAGCACCGCGCCGCTGGTCAGACGCCGCTCCATCCCGACTTTCGCGAGCTCCGACTGCACCAGCCGGAACAACTCCTCGGCACGCGCTTCCAAAATCTCGTTCACCACTTTTCGCGACGCTTCTCGCGGCGCGCGTCCATTAACCGAAGGGAGCTCGATGTAGGAATTCTCCGCGGTCTGGGCCGACAGCACGGATCCGAACTGCTCCTTCAGAAGCTCGGCATCGTCATAGCCGACCCGCAGATAGTGCCCCACGTCGCGCGTGAAATGATCGCCTGCGACTTGAACCGTGGTGGCGAGCTGCGTCGCATCGCCGTAGTAACAGACCACTTCCGTCGACTGGGAACCGATGTCGATCAGCGCCAACCCTTCCGCGCGCTCTTCCGGAAGCACCGACGCATAACAGGCAGCGATGGCTTCGAAAACCGTCTCATCCACCGTGAGGTGCGCATGGTTGATGGCGTCGACGATGGTGTTGTGTTCGAGAGTCGAGATGGTGATCAGGTGCGCGTTGACTTCGAGGGAGCTCGCGATCATTTTGCGCGGATCGCGGAAGCCCGGGCGATCATCGAGTGCAAACTCCTGCGGACATAACTGCAGGATCATGCGGTCGTCATGCAGCTGCACGCGAGCCGCGCGTTCAAAGGCCCGGTTCACATCGCGCTGCTCGATCTCGCGGGGTCGCCCAGTCTCTGTCCGGCTACGCGTATTGGCGCCGCGCACTGTCAGCCCGCCGCATCCGACAACAATGCTTTCGAGTTGAATACCCGCTTCGATTTCCGCCATCTGCACGGCTTTGAGCGCACAGGCAGAAACAGCCTGGCCGTCGACAACGCGGCTGCGCGACCAACCCTTGGATGCCACCGCGCCGCTGCCGGCATAATGCAGGCGGGCCCCTTCCAATCTCGCGATCACGCAGCGCGTGGCCGTGCTCCCGAGGTCAAGCCCCGCGATGTAGATCGATTTGTTCCTGGTGGTGTTCATCTGGCGCCTTTCGCCATCTGCCTTATTTGCCATCGTTGGCCGTGATCCGATCATCAATCCTCAAGTCGAAAACCGTCGCATTGGGAGAGCCCGCGTGGATGTCCGCGAAATGCTCCATGAAGTTGCGATAACGCGCGCCGAAATTCCCGTCGCCTAACAACAGATCCACCGCACGGCCGTTGATCTCGGTGGTGATGCGGAGGTCATCGGGTGATGCCGCGTTCACTTCGGAGACATCCTTTGCCACCGGTCCCAAGTCATCTAGCAGACGCATCGCCGCCTTGACGCGGACTTTCCGGTCGGCCTCGCTTTGCGCCATCCACACACCGCTCAGAACCGGGAACGCGAAGTTGGCGCGCGGCGGCGGAGAGAGCAGCACGCCCTCCGCGTCGATCAGCAGAAACGCCTGATGCGGCACGTTCACGAAGGCGACGGGCGTCCGCTCTTTCACGTGGACGGCAATGCGATTGGGCCAGATGCGCGAGACGCTCGCGTCTTCAATCCAGTCGATCGCCAGCAAGCGGCGGCGGCGTTCCGCGATGGAGATGTCGAAGATACTGCGTCCGTAATCCGCGGCGAAGATCTGCTGCACGCTGCCGAGCGAAGTGTAAGTCGCACCGGACACCGTCACGCCTTCGTTCTTCACACCCGGCTCGGGCGCGCGGAGAACGAAGCGCGCATCAGAACCCAGGAAGCCGCGGACGGTCTTGGCTGCCCACGCAGTGGAAACCGAGGCCACAATGCAGATTCCGGCGACGATCCAGAAGCGATAGCGGTTTTTCTTTTCAGGGATCTTGGGCATCGGCTATTCGCTCGCTTTCAGTCGTTCCAGAATCATCTCGGCGGCTTGGGAAACACTGCCCGCGCCAAGCGTGATGATGAGATCGCCTTCCTCAGCAACGTCGGCGACGGCGTCCGCTCCGGCTTCGAGCGATGGCGCGTATTCGACGGACCGGTGCCCGAACTGGCGCGTGCGCTCGACCAACGCCTCCGACGTAACGCCCTCGATCGGCTTCTCGGACGCGGCGTAAATATCGAGGATGAAGACGCGATCCGCCTGCATAAACGCGCGAGCGAAATCGTCCATCAGGTGCATCGTGCGCGTGTAGCGATGCGGTTGGAACAGCACGTTGACGCGCTTCGATCCACAAGAGCGCGCAGCGTTAAAGTGTCGCGCGGATTTCGGTCGGGTGATGACCGTAGTCGTCGACCACTGTGATGCCGCGAATTTTGCCCTTCACCTGGAAGCGCCGATCAACACCGGTGAACATCGCCAGCCCCTCGCGCGTCAGATCCATGTCGACGAGGAGTTCGGTTGCAATGGCAATGGCCGCGGTGGCGTTCAGAACGTTGTGCTCGCCCGGCACGTTCACCACAAATTCGCCAAGCTCTTTGTCCGCGCGCCGGAGCTGGAAGCGAGAACCGAAATCACCGCAGACGGAGTCGTGGATTACGAAGTCCGCTTGCGCGCCGCGGCCGTAAGTGACGACGCGGCGGCGCACTTGCGGCAGAATGCTTTGGACATTCTCGTCATCAATGCAAAGGACCGCCGCGCCATAGAACGGAACCTTGTTCACGAACTCGACGAACGCAGCGCGGATTTGATCGAGGGATGAGTAATGATCCAGATGCTCGCGATCGATGTTCGTGACGACCGCGAGAATGGGCGCGAGCTTGAGAAACGATCCGTCGCTCTCATCCGACTCGACGACGAGGATATCGGTGTGGCCGATGCGCGCGTTCGACCCGCCCATCGCAGCCACTTTCCCGCCGACGACGACGGTCGGGTCTTTGCCGGCGTGATTCAAGATCGTCGCGATCATCGAAGTCGTCGTCGTTTTTCCGTGGCTACCCGCCACGGCGATCCCAAACTTCAGCCGCATCAGTTCAGCGAGCAGTTCCCCGCGCGGAATCACCGGAATCTGCAGCCGCCGGGCTTCCTGAACTTCAGGGTTCGACTCATCCACGGCGGAACTGACTACCAGGGCTTTGGCCCCGCTGACATTAGACGCCGCATGACCTTCGTAAATCGTGGCTCCCAGTTTCTCCAGACGAGCGGTGGTGGAGGAGAGCTTCAAGTCGGAACCGGAAATACGATAACCGAGGTCCAGCAACACTTCGGCGATACCGCTCATCCCGATTCCGCCGATGCCCGTGAAGTGTAAGTGCTGCTGGGAAAAAAACATTATCTTATCGTATTGTTTCGGCGAAAAGTGTCCGGTGTCAACGAGTATTTCGCGCGATCTCCTCAAGAATGTCCGCTGCACGGCGAGCCGCGCCCGGATGAGCAAGCGTACGTGCGGCAACGCTCATATTCCGTAAGCGATCACGATCGTGTGCGAATTCGCGGATGATCTGGAACATGCGCTCTCCGCTCCACTCTTTGTCGGCGAACAGCAGCGCGGCTCCGGCTTTCTCGAACTGCTCGGCGTTGCGGCGCTGATGGTCGTCGGTTGCGAATGGGAACGGAATCAGGACGCTCGGCTTGCCTGCGGCCGCAAGTTCGGAAACGGTTCCGGCGCCGGAACGGCAGATCACGAGATCGGCGCGCGCATACGCCGACGCCATATCCGGAATGAAGGCGGCGATCTCACCGAGCACGCCGGAGCTCTCGAACTCCGGGCGAAGCGCTTCGTAATGAGCGGCGCCGGTTTGATGCATCAGATACATGTCGTTGCCGAGTTCGCGCAATTTCGGCCATGCCGCGCGAGAGGCTTCGTTGAGGGTGCGTGATCCCTGACTGCCTCCGGTCAACAGGACGGTGAACGGCTTGGCTGAGCGAGGGCTCGGGTAAATGGAAAAACTCCTCGCGGACCGGCATCCCGGTAAGTTCCGTGCGGCCGGGCGGGAAGAAGCGCGCGGTCTCACGAAAGTTGATGAGCGCCTTTGCCACGTACTTCGCGATCCATCGATTGGTTAGCCCGGGTGCGGCGTTCGGTTCCATGACGACTACCGGAATGCGTCGCGCCAGCGCTGCTAAGACGGGTGGTCCGGCGACGTATCCGCCAAGGCTGAAAACGACGTGCGTGACGCCGCGACGCAAACGTTGGAATTGTCCGGCAGTCCCGGTCAGCAACGACGAAACCGCGGAAGCTCTACGCGTGAAGTTGACTCCTTGCAGGCCGCCGATACGAATCCACTCGATCGGAAATCCGGCGGCTGGAACCAGACGCGCTTCGGCGCCGCGCTCGGTTCCGACGAAATAAGGCTCGTGCCCGCGCGTCCGCAACTCCTCAGCAACTGCAAGCAGAGGGATCACATGTCCGCCTGTTCCGCCACCGGCCATGAGGATGCGCAATCTATCCGGCATGCTCCGACACGTTGAGCAAGATGCCGAGACACGTCAACGTGCTCAGCAGCGAACTGCCGCCGAAACTGATCATCGGCAGCGGGATGCCTTTCGTCGGCATCAACCCGAGCACGACGCTCATGTTCATGAACGCCTGCACCACGAGCATGGTCGTCATCCCTAGCGCGAGATACCGGCCGAAATCGTCAGGGATCAGGATCGTCGCGCGAAGGCCGCGCCACAAAATGACTCCGAACGCGATCAACACCGCAGCCGAGCCGATCAGCCCGAATTCTTCGCCGACGATCGCGTAAATGAAGTCGGTATGCGACTCCGGCAGGAAGCCTTGCTTCTGTTTGCTCTGCATCAAGCCCTGCCCCAACACGCCGCCCGAACCAACGGCGATCTTGGCTTGCTCCGATTGATAGCTGGTGTCTTTCGTTGTCAGCGATCTCTTCAGATAGTCGGCTAAATGAACATGCAGCGTGGCGTCGATCTTCTGGACAATCTTGTAATCGTGATCTACGTAGCCGATGATGCGCGTTAACCGATAGGGTTTCGCGGCGACGGCGAACAACGATCCGACGAGGGCGACGAGCAGCGCAAGCATGAAGAATCGCCACTCGAGTCCGGCAACGAAGAACACCGTAGCGGCGGTGGCAACCAGAACGACGGCCGTGCCTAGATCGGCAACAACGACCGCGAGAGTGACGGCGGTAACCGCGAGCGCCGCGGGGACAAGCGTATAGCGATTGTTGATCGCTTTGGCGCGCTGCGCGACAAAGAACGCCAGGAAAATTACGAGCGCAGGCTTGGCTAGCTCCGACGGTTGCACGCCGATGAATCCGGCCCGTATCCAGCGATGCTGATGCGGATCCAGAAAGAACACGGCGATCAGCATGATGATCACGACGCCCATGCTGACGAATGCGACCGCGGGATTCTGCAGCTTGCGGTAATGCAGCCGCTTTAACGTCATCATCACGGTGACCGCGACCACGATCCAGAACCCTTGCCGGATCAGGAAGTAGTAGCTCGATCCCATCTTGAGGTTCGCCATCACCGATGACGCGCTGAAGATCATTAGCGCTCCGAAGAACACCATCGCGACGATCGTGATGAAGAGATACCAGTCTGTTTTAAGCCGCTGTGCCATGGGGATTGGGTTCAAGAGCGCGCACCAGTTCTTTGAAGACCTGGCCGCGATGTTCGTAACTTTGGAACTGATCGAAGCTCGAGCAAGCGGGCGCGAGCAAAATGGTGTCGCCGGGTTGCGCCTGGGCGAAGGCGGTTTGTACGGCAGCGTCGAGGGTGCCGGATTCGATCAGCGGAACCGCGCCATCGAGTGCGGGAGCAATCTTCGGGGCGGCTGCTCCGATCAGAAGCGCCGCACGCGCTTTCGCTGCCAGCGGTGCGCGTAAGAGCGTGTAGTCGCTGCCCTTATCTTTGCCGCCGAGAATGATCCAGACGCCGTGATCGAACGCGTCGAGCGCTTTCAGAGTCGCGTCGACACTGGTCGCTTTCGAGTCGTTATAGAAATCGACGCCATCGAGCGAGCGCACAAATTCGAGGCGATGTTCGACGGCTTTGAAGGTTCTTATCGCCGCAGCAATCGCTTGTTTCGAAGCGCCTGCGAGAGCGGCGGCTCCAATCGCAGCCATCGTGTTTTCCAGATTGTGCCGCCCGCGAATCGGGACGTCACTCGCCGCGATCACGCGCTGCCCGTCGAACAAGATGTGACCCTGATCGAGACAGAGTCCGTCGGGAATACGCTGCGTACTGCTGAACCACAAACGCTCGGCCGCACCGCGCGAGGCGAACTCCCGGCAGAAGGCATCGTCCGCGTTGAGGATTGCATGGTCGGAGGAAATCTGCCGGTCGAGAATGCGCGCTTTTGCGGCGGCATACTGCTGCATCGTGACGTGACGATCGAGATGATTTTGCGTGATGTTCAGGATTACCGCGATGTTGGGATGGAACGAGTCGACCGTCTCGAGTTGGAAGCTGGAGAGCTCAAGAACGTTCCACTGCTCGGCTCGCGACGTGTCGAGCATCGCGGTAACGGGAGTTCCGATATTGCCTCCAACTTGCACCGGGATCCCGCAGTTCTTAAGGATGTGACCGGTTAAGGCCGTTGTCGTCGTCTTGCCGTTCGAGCCCGTAATTCCGATCACCGGGCCGCTCAGAAACGGAGCCGCCAATTCGACTTCACCGAGAACCGGAATGCCCCTCGAACGCGCAGCCTCCACTTCCGGAATGTCTGCCGGAACACCGGGCGAAAGCACGACAGCATCGAACTTCTCGAACCCGCCATCCTGCTGTGTTTGGAAAGAGACGCCCTCATCGCGCAGTGCCCGCGCCGCTTCGCTCAACTGTTCGAACGGTCGCTGATCCGCAGCCGTCACGCGCGCGCCTTCCCGCAACAGCAGCGTCGCCGCCGCGATGCCGGAGCGCTCCATACCGACGACGAGAATGTTCTTTCTGCGTAGCTCGATCATCGTAGTTTCAACGTTGTCAATGCGAACAGTGCGAGCACCAGCCCGGCAATCCAGAACCGCGCAATGATCTTCGATTCGCGCCATCCCAGCGCTTCGAAGTGATGGTGGATCGGCGCCATCTTGAAGATGCGTTTCCCGCGCAGTTTGAAACTGCCGACCTGCAGGATCACGGAGAGAATCTCAATCAGAAAAACGCCGCCGATGAAGATCAGCAGAATCTCCTGCTTGATCAAAATGGCGACCACGCCCATCGCGCCGCCCAGCGACAGCGATCCCACATCGCCCATGAAGACGTCCGCCGGATGCGCGTTGTACCAAAGAAATCCCAGGCTCGCGCCCACCATCGAGCCGCAGAAAATCGTCAACTCCGCCGTGCGCGGATTGCGCTCGATGATCTGCAGATACTGCGCGAACTCGCGATGGCCGCCCATATAGGCGAGGACCGTCAGAGCCCCGGCCGCAATCACCATGAGGCCGATCGCCAGGCCATCGAGACCATCAGTGATGTTCACGGCGTTCGATGAGCCGACCACGACGAAAACAACGAACAGGAAAAAGGGAATGAAGGCGAGCGGATACGTCCAAGGATGATGCAGCAGCGGATGGATGATGAGGTCCGGCTGAAACTGCTTGAAGAACGGGACGTTGATCACCGTGACGTAACTCTCGGAGCGACTCATGTAGACGAGGACCGAGGTGAGGATCAGGGCGACTAACAGTTGCAAGCCGAACTTCTGCTTGCTGGTGAGGCCGAGGTTGCGCTTCTTGAGTAGCTTGGCGTAATCGTCGATGAAGCCGATGGCGGCGAACGCGACAAGTCCGAAGATCGCGATCCAGACGTACACGTACTGCAGGTCCGCCCAGAGCAGCGTCGGAACAATGATGGAGACGACGATCATGACGCCGCCCATCGTCGGCGTTCCCGATTTGGTCTGATGCGATTTCGGGCCTTCTTCGCGGATGTACTGGCCGATGGAGAGTTCGCGCAATTTCGCGATGAACCACGGCCCCAGAACAATGCACAAAAACAGCGCGGTGATGCTGGCGCATGCGGTGCGGAACGTGACGAACCGGAACACGCGGAACGGACTGATGGCTGGATAGAGTTTTTCGTAGAACAGGTAGTACAGCATCAGCCGTGGGCCTCCAGAAACATCTCGAGCGCCCGCTCGACGCGGACCCCGCGAGAGCCCTTGAAGAGGACGGCATCACCTGGCGCCACAATCGAACGCAGCGCGGTTCCGGCGTCGACCGGGTCGTTAAAGAACAGAGTAGCGTCCGGAGGCATTCCGGCTTTCACGGCAGCTTCCACCATCACACGGGCGTCACCGCGGATTCCGATCAGCTTGTCGATTTTCTTCTTTGCGGCATAGGTGCCGACGTCTTGATGCAGCGACTCGCTCTGGCTTCCGAGTTCGAGCATCTCACCGAGCACCGCGACTCGATTGCGTGCGGGTGATTCGGCAAGCACGTCGAGCATGGCGCGCATCGCATCGGGATTCGCGTTGTACGCGTCATTTAGGATGGTGACGCCGTTGTGTTCCGAGCGTTCGCCGCGCATATGAGCGACGGGAATCGTGCGCGCCGCGTCGACGAGATCGAGTGGATGCAGGCCGAAGGCAGCCGTGCAAGCGATCCCGGCAAGTACGTTGAGCACACTATGACGGCCCTGCAGCGGAACTTCGAAATCCATGCCGTTGCAAGCGAATTTCGAACCCTTGGACGTTTGCTCCAGATTGGTGGCGCGGTAGTCCGCCGGTTCGTTGATTCCGTATGTAATCGTGCGCCCTCGATGAACGCGCTCGAATCCAGCGACGCGCCAATCGTCTGCGTTCAGTACAGCAACGCCGCTGGCCGGTAAAGCTTCTACGAGTTCACGCTTCGCCAGTGCGATGCCTTCGACGTTCTTGAAAAACTCAATGTGCGCGTGACCGACGTTCGTCACGACAGCAACGTCCGGCTCCGCGATCGTAGCGAGGTCGCGAATCTCCCCGGCATGATTCATCCCGAGTTCAAGAACTGCGACGCGAGCCGTATCCGGCAGCCGCAAGATTGAGAGCGGCAGACCGACGTGATTATTGAAGTTGCCGACCGTCTTGCCTGTCGGAAATGCTGTGGAGAGAAAGTGGGCGCAGATGTCTTTCGTCGATGTCTTGCCGGCGCTGCCGGTGACACCGACGACTTTGCCGCCCCAGTAGCGTCGAGCTTGTCGCGCCAGTCGCTGCATCGCACGCAACGTGTCGTCTACCGGAAAGCAGGGGAAATCGGTGCGTGGATCGCGATCGACAATCGCGATGCCGCCGTGTTCCTTGACCTGGTCGAGGTAATCGTGACCGTCGTGATTCTCTCCGCGGAGTGCGAAGAACATATCGCCTCTGCTCGACAGTTCGCGAATCGATGCTCCAGCCCGCGACGGTTCCGCAGCCCTGGAAGCTTTCCACCCCCATCCAGTCAAGCGCGTTCAAAAGACCAATGCGCATCAGGGCTTCCGATACCCGAACCCAGCGAGCACTTCGCGGGCAACTTCCCGATCGTCGAAATGAATCGTGCGGTCCTTGAAAATCTGATACGTCTCGTGCCCTTTTCCCGCGATCAATACAATGTCACCGGCCTGCGCAGCCTGCATCGCCAGACGAATTGCATTGGCCCGATCCGGCTCCGACGTCACCGGCGTATCGAAGCGCCGCAGTCCGACCAGCACGTCGTTCATGATCATCAACGGATCTTCCGAACGCGGATTATCGCTGGTGAGAAAAACCTGATCGCTGCCTTCAGCCGCAGCTTCGCCCATCAACGGACGCTTGCGCCGATCGCGATCGCCTCCGCATCCGAACACGACAATCAGCCGCCGCGGATTCAAACTGCGGGCGACAGCCAGCGCGTTGCGCAGCGCATCATCTGTATGCGAGTAATCCACAATTACCGCAAATGGCTGGCCGGCGTCGACGCGCTCGAAACGACCGGGAACTCCGGTACACGACGCAATTCCACGCGCAATTACATCGGGCGGAATCTGATAGCTAATCCCAGCGCCGCACGCCGCCAAGATGTTGTAGACGTTGATGCGGCCGATCATCTCGCTCTTGATCTCAAAGCGAATCTTGCCGAAGTGCACTTCGAACTCGAGCCCGTTCGTGGTTGACGAAATCTTTCGCGCACGCAGGTTCGCGTCCGATTCCAAACCATAAGTAATCGGCTCGACCGACCGGCCGGGCTTCAGCTTGCGTCCGTATTCATCGTCTGTGTTGATGATCGCGAACCGTGGGAGCACGCCGTTGCCGCCGTTGAACAACAGCGCCTTCGCGGCGAAATAGCGCTCCATCGTCTCGTGGAAATCGAGATGATCCTGCGTCAGATTCGTGAACACCGCCGTGTGAAACGCGAATCCCCAGGCTCGTCCGAGTTCCAGCGCGTGCGATGAAACTTCGGCCGTGGCATGCGTTCCGCCAAGCTGGCGCAGATCATCCAGAATGCGGCAAAGATCGAGCGACTCCGGAGTTGTATTGACCGCTGGAAGCAGTCGATCGCTCAGCCGATATTCCACCGTGCCGATGAGCGCTGTCGTGTTTCCCGCGGCTCGAAGAATGGAGTCGATCAGAAACCCGGTGGTTGTCTTCCCGTTAGTTCCGGTGATCGCCGTGATCTTAATGTGGCGATCCGGATGGCGATAGAAGTTTCGCGCTGCAGTCGACAGGGCGCGCCTTCCTTGCTCGACTTCGAGCCACGGAAACGCAAAGCCTATCGGAGCGGATTGATCGCTGACCACCGCGCACGCACCGCGTTCCATCGATTGCTGGGCAAACGCGCGGCCGTCCGCATGCGCGCCGGCGAACGCGAAGAAAAGCCAGCCAGGCTCGATGCGACGAGAATCGTAGTCGAGGCCGGTGACTTCCAGACCCGACAGGCGGGGAGGCAGCGCGGCCTTGAGGCCGGCTCCCGCGAGGACAGCATCAATGGTCATCGGGCGAAAAGAACCCGTATGATTTCGCCGGGATGAATAGGAGAACCAGGTGCGGGCGCCTGCGAGCGGGCAACGCCGCTACCCTCAGGTTTGATAGAAAGGCCCATGGCATAAGCTTCGCTCACCACGCTGCGCATTGCTTTGCCACGGAAATCGGGCGCCACCGGACCGTATCTCTTCGGCTTCGCTGCTGGAACGGGCGCAAGCGAGGCTCCGGCGCCCTTCATGTCGGCGAGGGCCACGCTCGGCACGGGGGCCGCGCCCTGTTCACCCTGATCCGTCGGCACATCTTCGATCTTCGGCAATGCTGTTGGATCGTCGTCAAGGATGTTGTGCCCCTGATCGCCTTCAATGCGAGCGATCTCGACGTCCTTTTCAGGCTTGGACTTATCCGGTTTCGCAGGCGTGTCAGGAACGTCGGGAAGATCCTTCGGCACGTTGAACTCGCGCAACGCTTCCTTCATCAACGGACCCCAAACAGGACCGGCAGCCGACGCGCCCATCCCGAGGTTCCCTTCCGTGCCGTTGATGGTGACGATCGCCACCAGAGCCGGATTATTCACCGGTGCGAATCCCATGAACGACGCGTTGTAGAGGTGCGTGTAGTGCCCGTTTTCAAAGATCTGCGCAGTGCCCGTCTTGCCGCCGAACGTCCACGGACCCGCCTTGATGGTGCGCCCCGTGCCATGCAGCACCACGCCTTCCATAAGCTGACGCATGGTGACCGTGGTTTCCGGACGAAGCACGCGTTTCGGAGCTTCGGTCGGCGTCGGCTTCCCGTCAATTTCCGCAACGATTTTTGGTTTGACGAGTAAACCGCCATTCGCCACGGCGGCGCAGGCGCGAATTAGTTGCAACGATGTGGCGGCAACTTCCTGACCCATCGATACCGAAGCGAGCGACGTCGTGCCCCATTTGCTTAGCGGGCGCAGGATGCCGCGCGATTCAGCCGGAAGCTGCAACCCTGTTCGTTCGCCGAATCCGAAATTGCGCAGGTATTGATAGAACTTCTCCCGGCCGATACGCGCGCCGATCTCGATCGCACCGATGTTGCTCGAATGCGCCAGAACGTCGGCCATGCTCAACATTCCAAATCCGCCGTGCGCCTCATGAACCACGCGGCCGGGCAGCGCCAGGAATCCGTTGTGACAATTGATCATCGACTCCGGGCGCAGATTCGTCGTCTCCAGCGCGGTCGATAACGTAAGCACTTTAAAGATAGAGCCGGGCTCGAACGGGACTTGCGCTCCGAGATTAAAGTGCGTGCGGCGTTCGGCAATCGTCCGGGGCGCGACGTTGGGATCGTACGTCGGGTAATTCGCGAGCACCAGAATCTCGCCCGTATACGGGTTCATAATGATGGCGGTTCCGGTGCGCGCGTGCTTCGCTTTCACTTGGTAAGCCAGCGCCTGTTCCGCGAGGAATTGCAGCCGCTCGTCGATGGTCAGTTTGATCGCTTTCCCGGGAACCGGCGCCGTTTCCACTTCGCTCTCGATCCCGCGGCGCTTCACATCCGTCATCAACCGCGCCGTGCCGGGAGTCCCTTGCAGTATCGCGTCGTTCCCTTTCTCGACGCCTTCCGCACCCTTCTCGCCCTGATACACCGAGCCGACAACATGCGCGGCCACTTGCCCGCTCGGGTAGATTCGCTTGTTCTCTTGCGGAAGAAAAATCCAATCCGCGTGAAGAGCGTGAAGACGCTCTGTTTCGTCCGAGGAAATCCGATGCTTGACGATCAGATAACCGCGATGCTGTTCGGCAGCCGCGACGATTTGCGCATGCAGCTGGGCGGCATCGAGGTTAAGAATGCCCGCGAGGATCTCCGCGTCGATCTCTTTATCGGGGATGAGCTTGGGATTTACAGCGACGGATTCCACCGGCACGCTCATGGCGAGCGGCTGTCCATTGCGGTCGGAAATGGTCCCTCGGGGCGCGGCTAACGCGACCTTTGTTTCCTGCTGGCGGCGGCCTTTGGCGAGGTAATCGTCGTGACGGACGACTTGCAGATTGAGGAGCTTGGCGAAAATGAGCAATCCCCAAAGCAGCAATCCGGCGCTGAACCAAGTCAAACGCCGGACAGCTTCCAGCCTTGCGCCGGGATCCACGGGATGCTCCTCCTTCTGCTACGGTTTCGGACTTAGTTCGCGCCGCTATGAGGCGGAATGATCATTGCCATCCCGGACTCGTGCGGTTGCAAGTGCTGCTCTCGACCAGCGGCCGGAACGGCTAAGCTGCGGGCGTTCGCCAACTGATCGAGACGGCTCGGAGTTAATAAGCGCGCTTCCGCGATCTCTCGCGCGCGGCGCTGCTCGTTCAGCTCACGATTCTCGCTCTTGAGCTTCTCGGTCTGATAACCGGTAAGCACGCTAGCGACGCGAGGGCTGACCGCCGTCCCGACCATCACCGCCAGCACGCACGCGGTGGCGATGGTGTTCCAGCAATCGCCGCGCGTTTTCGGATTGGCCTGCCGTACCAGCCGCGAGTTGTCAATCCGCTTAGAGAAAAGATATAAGTTATCGCCCGGCAAACCCCGCAGCCGGTACGCATCCGCGATTTCGTTTTCCGCGGTAGATTCCGCCGCCATCAAATCCGGCCGGCGAAGAGTTGTTGCTATTGTCGCCATCTACGATTGCCTCCCGTTAGCACTCGTTTCGAACTGTCCCCAACCCCGCATCACAGTACTTCCAAAACCCGCTCACAGCACTTCCAAAACCCGCATTTTGGCGCTTCGCGAAGGAGGATTCCGCCTGGTTTCTTCCTCGCTCGGCACTAGCGGCTTCTTAGTAACGATCGTTCCCTGACCCTAACTTCTGTAACTCGCGAAAACGCTCTTTGACCTTGCGATCTTCGAGCGACATAAAAGCGATCACCACCACGCGGCCGCCTGCTTTCACCAGCCGCGGCGCCGTCTCGAGCAATGCATCGAGTTCTTCCGGCTCTTGATTCACAACCATACGCAGCGCCATGAAAGTTTGAGTCGCGGGATGCAAGTGACTCGTCCGCGGCGCGGCCCGCTCCACTACATCGGCCAGATGTAGTGTGCTTCGAATTGGCCGCGCCCGGACGATTGCTCTGGCTATCCTCCGCGCCCTCCTTTCTTCGCCGTACTGGTAGATCCAGTCGGCAAGCGCCTTTTCGGCACTTCGATTGACCAGGTCTTCCGCTGTCTCGCCCATGCTCTGATCCATCCGCATGTCCAGCGGGCCTTCGGTCATAAATGAAAATCCACGTTCGGGCGACGTCAGCTGATAGCGGCTGACTCCCAGGTCGGCCAGTAGCCCGTCGACCTGTCCGCGCCCCGTTTCGGCGACCGCACTCGCCAGCTCCGAAAACGGCCCATGATGAAACCGGATCCGATCCCAAAACTCGCCCGTGTTCGCCTGCGCCAACCGGATCGCCAACGCATCGCGATCGTTCGCAATCACCAACCCCGTCGTAAGCTGCCGCGCGATGGCGCCCGTATGTCCGCCGAGTCCGGTCGTCGCGTCGAGGTACAGACCATCCGGCCGGATTTGGAGCGCTTCGAGCGACTCCTGAAGCATCACCGGAAAATGTTCGGGCTCTGGCATTCAAGCTCATTTCAATCCAGCCCGTTCGAGGCGAGTCACGTTCTCGCTCGCGCTCTTCGTCGCGCGTTGACGGCGTTCCTGATACAGCGCTTCGGTCAAAACCCGGACGCGCCCGCGGTACGCAAATAGGTGAAGCGGCGTGTTATCCAGATCCAGTTCCTTGCGCAACTCAGTGTTGAAGGTGATCCGGCCCTGCGAATCCGCCTCGGCATCGGCGCCTAAATCGCTGGCGTTGAACCAGATATCCTGGACAGCTTCAGGGTCTTCGGTGTAAGTTTCAAAGAACGTTTCGTTTTCACGCCACGCGGCGATCGGATAAATCTCGGCAATGCGGCGATCCAAACTGGTCACAAACAATTTCTGCTCCGGGAGGCCGGAAAAAAACTGCTGGAAAGAGGCAGGCAACTTGAGGCGGCCGCGGTCGTCAAGGCGGGCCGGGTACATACCCCGGGGCGGCTCGACGGGTGGCGGAATTGTATGACCATTAGCCTCGTCCACTGCTTTACACCCAGGATTTATCCAACTTTTATCCCAGATGCTCCATTTCTGTCCACAACAGATTGTGGCATGAACAAACGATCGGACGCAACAGTATTTTGGAAGAATGTTGCTTGTTTCTAACTAGTTAGGAGAGCGCGATAGGCGTGGGGCGAACATTTCCGCATACAAGCAGTAGACGTTGGAGGCGAAATCCAGGCGAAAGCTGCGTGCGTAGGCTTCGGTTTGGGATTCAGTGGATCTGCATTCTTTCGCTCAATCTTCATGCCGTGAGCGCGCTCGCCGCGTCGGAAACGGGCAAATTCCGCCTTCACAAGTTCGAACAGGCCATTGGCGAGGAGTCTTACAGCATCGGAACCGGCGGTAAATCGCTTACGGTAAAATCCACGTTTCTATTTACTGATCGCGGAACTAAGGTCCCGCTACGCGCTACGCTGAAAGCCTCTGCCGACTACACGCCGCGAAGTTTCGAGATCAAAGGCAAGACTTCGCGAGCGTCGACCATCAATTCAGAAGTCCGCGTTAAAGGCGTAAGTGCCGCGATCAGCGAGAACAAGAAAGCTCGCACGGCCGACGCGCCAGCGAAGTTCTTCACCATTTCCGGTTACGCGCCGGTCGCGATGCAGATGGCGCTGATCCGCTACTGGCGCTCCCACGGATCGCCTCCCACGCTCGCGACGCTTCCGTCGGGCGAAGTTCATATCCAGGATCGAGGGCCGGAGAGCTTCGAGATTGCAGGGCGGAGCGTCCGCATGGAACGCTACTCCGTGCGCGGGCTGATCTGGGGGCTTGAAACCCTGTGGATGGACGCCGACAATCTGGCAGCGCTGGTTTCCATCGATGCCGAGTTCGATCACTTCGAGGCCGTACGCGAGGAGTATGAGGTTGCACTTCCTAAGTTCGTCGCCAGCGCGGCGCGCGATCAGATGGCAGCGCTCACGGAACTCAGCGCGACCATGCCCGGCCGCCGCACGGGTACGCTCGCGTTTATCGGCGCAACCTTGATCGATGGCACCGGCAAACCCGCAACGCCGGACGCCGTCGTGGTCACTCGTGACGGAAAGATCACCGCAGTCGGAGCAAGAGCGGAGGTGAGCGTGCCGGCCGACGCGCAGACGATCGATGTCAAAGGCAAGTTCATCATCCCTGGACTGTGGGACATGCACGCCCACTACGAGCAGGTGGAGTGGGGACCGATCTATCTGGCCGCTGGAATTACCACTGTGCGCGACGTGGGGAATGAGTTCGAATTCATCACAGCGGTGCGCGATGCCGTGAACAGCGGGAACGCATTGGGTCCGCACATGCTTTTGGCGGGAGTCGTCGATGGAGATGGACCGTTAGCGCTCGGCGTCGATCGCGTCAATTCACCCGAGGACGCGAAGACCTGGGTGAACCGCTATCACGATGCGGGTTTTCAGCAGATGAAGATCTATAGCTCAGTGAAGGCCGACAACGTGAAAGCAATTTGCGCCGACGCCCACCATCTGGGCATGACGGTAACCGGCCACATCCCCGAAGGCATGACCGCATTCGACGGAATCAACGACGGCATGGACCAGATTAACCACATCGGCTACGTCGCGAAACTGTTCCAATCCATCGATGTCGATTCGCCGAAAGGCCGCGAGATCGTTCAGTTTTTCAAGCAACACAACACGGTGCTTGACCCGACCATCGCGTTGACCCAAATGTTTATCCAGCCCAACAATCGGCCGCTTACCGAGATTGAACCGGGCGCGGCGAAAGTAGCACCGGAGCTTCGCGACTCGGTTATGAACACTGGCATTAAGCCGAGCGAAGCAGCTCAGGAGCAGACCAAGTTTCAAAAGAGCCTGGCGGTCATCGGGGCACTGCACCGCGCGGGAGTGCGCATCGTCGCGGGGACGGATCAGGGCGTTCCGGGGTACTCGTTGTACCGCGAACTTGAACTCTACGTGCGAGCTGGTTTCTCGCCGATGGAAGCGCTGCAATCGGCGACACTGGTTCCCGCGCAGGTCATGAAGGTCGGACGCCGAGAGCGGAACGGTGGAAGTGGGCAAGCGGGCGGACTTCGACATTCTGGACGCGAATCCGCTGGACGATATACACAACCTGCGAACGGTGCGCTCAGTGGTTGCGAACGGAGTTCTGTTTCAGAGCGCGCCGTTGTGGGAGAGTGTGGGATTCAAGCCATAGGAGTACGGAGTTAGATAATCTCAGCAGGCGTAACGACTTCTATGCCAACATACCGTCGAAAATCGGCCGGGTTGAAGGTCAGGATGGAGTTGATGCCATGGACCTGCATCGTTGTAGCGTTCGGATGAGTAGGTTGGTATCGACCAGCACGCGAGCTATAGCCGGTCAGGGTAAATACTATCGCGGCTGATCGCTTCATCGGAGAGCAATGGCGTTGTCCGGTCGTGGCTTTCGGCCCACTCGTGAAACTGGCGAACCCACTCTTCCGGAGTCAAGTCGTCCTGCAACGAGGTAGCTGAGGGCGCGGAATCGTCGGGGGCGTTGACGCTGGCCAGTCTGCTCAGCACATATTGCAGATAAGCATCGAGGGACACGCCACGCTCTTGAGCCTGCGTTAACAGACCCTGCTCTATTTCGGGCTTCAACTCGAGTGTGAGGGTCATGCCGGGAGCTTCCCTTTTCATTTATAAGATAACTCTTGCTACGATCGTCCTGAGGTTGACCGTGGAAGAGACGAGAGACGAGAACCTGCTGCAGCCTGCGCGGTGTTCCCGAACGACGCTCGACGAGGTGGCCGGGTGTCTGGGGGTTCACGATAAGCCGAAAACACTCGCGCAGATGGATTCCGCGATCGCACTTGAAGATTCTCGGCGATATAGCGACGGTCGGTACTAACGTCGTCGGCTCAGAACTTAGCGCGCGGTCGCGAGTAACTGGTCGACGCCGATCAGGTCGGTCGGATAGTTTCCCGTGTAACACGCATAGCAGTAATTCGCGTCCCGATCCGCCACGGACTTACGCAGAGACCCCAGCGAAAGATACGAAAGCGAATCCGCTTCGACGAACTTGCGGATTTCCTCTACCGTGCTGTTGGCCGCAATCAACTCTTTGCGCGTTGGTGTGTCGACGCCGTAGAAACACGGGCTGACCGTCGGCGGGCACGAGATGCGCAGGTGAACTTCCTTCGCTCCCGCATTGCGCACCATGCGGACGAGCTTGCGGCTGGTGGTCCCGCGCACGATCGAATCATCGACCAAAACCACGCGCCTGCCTTCCAGCAAATGTCGCACGGGGTTCAGTTTCAGGCGCACACCGAAATCGCGAATGGCCTGCGAAGGCTCGATAAAGGTTCGCCCGACATAGTGATTACGAATCAAGGCGAGCCGGAAGGGCAAGCCGCTTTCGTGCGAGTAGCCGAGCGCCGCGGCGACTCCCGAATCCGGAACGGGCACGACGATATCCGCATCGGCTGGGGCTTCACGCGCCAGTAGACAGCCGAGCATTTCCCGCGATTCCTGCACGGATCGGCCGAAGACCATCGAATCCGGTCGCGAGAAATAAACGTGTTCGAACGCGCAAAAGGAAAGCGGCTGCTCCGGCGCGAAACGCTCGCGGGTGACACCCTCGGGTCCGACGATCACCATCTCGCCGGGCTGCACTTCGTTTAGATACACCGCATCCAGCAGATCGAATGCGCAAGTCTCGGACGCGAAGACGTAGCACTGCTCGCCGCCGCGCTCCATCTGCGCCATCGCGAGCGGCCGGAAGCCGTGAGGATCGCGGGCGACAATGATCCGATCCTCAGCGAGGAACACGATGGAGAAGGCGCCTTCCAGTTGCAGGAGCGCATCGCGCAAAGCGCCGGCTAACGTGCGCTCGCGGGAGTGTGCCACCAGATGCAGAATGACTTCGGTGTCGCTGTTGGCCTGGAAGATCGCGCCATGGTGCTCGAGCGAACGCCGCAACTCAAGCGCGTTCGTGATGTTTCCGTTATGCGCGACGGCGATGCGGCCCTTGTTGCACGCCACTGCAAAGGGCTGCGCGTTGAGCAGCGCTGTATCGCCGGAAGTGGAATAGCGGGTGTGTCCGATGGCGAGGTTGCCCGGCAGCGAATTGAGGACATCCTGCGTAAAGATGTCCGAGACCAGGCCCATCTTCTTGTGGGTGTGGATCAGTTCGCCGTCGCTGGTGGAGATGCCGGCGCTCTCCTGACCGCGGTGCTGCAGCGCATACAGACCGAGGTAGGCAAGCTTGGAGGCTTCGGGGTGCCCGAAGATGGCCACCACGCCGCATTCGTCGTGGAACTTGTCGTTGGATAGATCAACTGCGGAAATCTCAACGGTGGAGCTATCAACTGGGGAGTTATCAACGGCCAATTCGGTCACCTTCCGCGATCGGATTTTGTCTGTACAGCCACTCAGTGCAGATGCCGCTCGAGCCCGGGGGAGGCGAGACGCGCCGAAACGACAGGATCTGGTTTTCGGCCGCGGGCGAAGATATCAAGGATTCATTTCATTGTAACGCTGGAAGGGGCTCAATGCCAAGATTGAATCGACGGTAGGAACGCCATCGCGGACCCGCGAAGCCTCCGATATGATGATCAATGCGCATTCAGGTCGCCTCCGTGGAGTCGCGAAAACGCGAGGCCGGTCCGGTCGAACGATGCCGAAGAATGGGCTCGATCCCGAGCTTGGGCGGAGAAGATGGGCCATCCGGGGAGTGCTGAGCTACTGTAGATAGCGCTCGATACCGGGAACGGCGAGTTGCGCTAAAGCGAGATGCACCAGCTTGCCGTTGCCGCTTTCGATTTCGAGGATAGCTTCGGCCGTCTCGCCCACGTGCGCCACTTCGATGTCGTGCTTCGCGCAGATTTCCTGGACACGTGCCGCTTCCTTCGTGCTGACCACAATGCGCGAGGGCGCCTCATGGAACAGCAGGAGCGCAGGTTCGAGGTCGCTCTTCAACTTCAGGTGCGCGCCGACTTCCGCCGTACAGCATTCCGCCACCGCAACCGCCAACCCGCCGTCGCTGACATCGTGCGCCGATTCCGCCAAACCCGCCGCATGAATCGCGCGCATCGCGTCATGAACGCGCTTCTCATATGCCATGTCGAGTGCCGGCGGCAAGCCCCACAGCTGCTTCACGATCGTCTTTGCGTACTGCGTACTCCCGAAGCGCACCGGGTCCGTAGTCCCGAGGCCGCCGATCACCAGCACCGATAATCCCGCGCTCGGAAATTTGACGGGCACGGGTAACCGTGTTTCCAGCAGTCCGACGATGCCCATCACAGGGCGTCGGATAAATCCCCTCGCCAAGAGTCTCGTTGTAGAGGCTCACGTTGCCTCCGGTGATCGGCGTTTCAAAGAACGCACAGGCCTCAGCCATGCCCTCGATCGCTTCCACCAACTGGGCCATGATCTCCGGCCGCTCGGGATTTCCGAAGTTCAGATTGTTGGTCGCCGCCACCGGCAGCGCACCGGCGGTCGCCAGATTGCGGCAGCACTCGGCCACATTCAATCGGGCGCCTTCGCGCGGCGAGAGATAGCAGTAGCGCCCGTTGCCGTCGAGCGCCATCGCGATCGACCGGCCCGTCTCCTTCACACGGACGACGGCCGCGTCGTAACCCGGTCCGGCGATGGTGTTGGTGCGAACCGACCAGTCGTACTGCTGCCAGATCGCGCGCTTTGAACACACGTCCGGCGAAGCAAGAACCTCCAGCAGATCGTGAGAAAGATCGCGGAATTCGTAGGCGAACTTCGGCGCGTCCATTGGAGCCGTCCGATACGGCTTGGTGTACTTGCGGTTGTAGCGTGGTGCTTCTTCCGCTAACGCATGATTGGGAATTTCGGCCTCGATCGTGCCTTTGTGCGTGACGCGCAGCAGGCCGTCACCGGTTACACGGCCGATCGTGACCGCATCCAGACCCCACTTACGAAACACGCGGAACACCTCTTCCTGACGGCCTTCATCGGTGACGAGCAGCATGCGTTCCTGCGATTCCGAGAGCATCATCTCGTATGCCGTCATGCCGGTTTCGCGCTGCGGCACCAGGTCCAGATCGATCTCGATGCCCACTCCGCCGCGGCTACCCATCTCGCATGACGACGACGTCAAGCCGGCCGCACCCATATCCTGAATGCCCACAATCGCGCCGGTTTTCATCGCTTCGAGACACGCTTCGAGCAGCAGTTTCTCCAGGAACGGATCGCCCACCTGAACATTGGGCCGCTTCTGCTGCGATTCTTCGGTGAACTCGGCACTGGCCATGGAAGCGCCGTGGATGCCGTCGCGCCCGGTTTTCGCGCCTACATAGATGACCGGGTTCCCGACGCCTGACGCGCGAGCGTAGAGGATCTCGTCCTTGCGGCAAACGCCCAGCGCGAAGACGTTGACCAGCGGGTTGCCGTTGTAGCACTCCTCGAACATGCATTCGCCGCCGATGGTAGGCACGCCGAAGCAGTTGCCGTAGTGCGCGATTCCGCTGACAACGCCTTGCAGGATGCGGCGATTGCGCGCGCCGGCGGCATCGTCATCGGGAGGTCCGAACCGCAGCGAATCGAGAACGGCGATCGGCCGCGCACCCATGGTGAAGATGTCGCGCAGGATCCCGCCGACGCCGGTCGCCGCGCCCTGAAACGGTTCAATGTAACTGGGGTGATTATGCGATTCGATCTTGAACGCGCACACCCAGCCGTCGCCGATATCGATGATCCCCGCGTTCTCACCAGGGCCCTTGCACGACGTACTTGCCCTGGGTCGGCAGCTTCTTCAGGTGAATGCGCGAGCTCTTGTACGAGCAGTGCTCGCTCCACATCACCGTGAAAATGCCCTCCTCGGTGTGGGTCGGTTCGCGCTTCAGGATTTCGACTACTCTCTGGTGCTCTTCCGGCGTCAGCATTATGCCGCCGGGACCCGGACGAGCGACTGCACCAGAGATTCGAGAATGCCCCGCCCGTCCTCCAATCCCATTAGAGGGTCGCAGGCCCGCTCGGGATGCGGCATCATGCCCAGGACATTTCGCCCGGCGTTGAGTATTCCCGCAATATCGCGCAACGATCCATTCGGATTTTCGGTGTAACGAAAGGCCACGCGCTTATCGTCTTCAAGTTGGTCCAAGGTGCGCTCCTCTGCGAAATAACAGCCTTCGCCGTGGGCCACCGGAACATGAAGTACTTCGCCCGTGCGAAGTCCGGAGGTGAACGGAGAATCTGTCGTCTCAACCCGGATCCCGATGGTCTTGCAGACGAATCGAAGGCTCGCGTTGCGCAGTAGCGCGCCGGGAAGTAGACCGCTCTCAACTAATACCTGAAACCCATTACAGATGCCGAGGACTGGTCCGCCTTCAGCGGCGAACGCTTTAACGGCGGCCATGACCGGAGAGAATCGCGCGATGGCGCCGCAACGTAAATAATCGCCATAGGAGAAACCTCCGGGCAGGATCACAGCATCATATCCGTTGAGAGTTCGCTCATCGTGCCAAACGTACTCGGCCGCAATGCCCAGGTTGTGATTGAAGGCAAACCAGGCGTCGTGATCGCAGTTACTTCCGGGAAAGTCGATTACGGCTACCTTCATGTTTAGTTTTTATTGAAACATGGTCGAAATACAAAAATGTTCGGAACTAAAGTATGCTTTGGCGGTTCAATTAATAAGTGCCCGCTGTGCTTTCATCCCGTCTTAGAGAAGCTCGTCATATGATCGCTTCGTACGACCGGATCGAGTCGATTCTACGCCTGGAACTGGAGGCCGCTCGCGCTGAATTCTCAATGGCGGAGGATGCCGCTCCGCAGGTAATTGAACGCTATCAACGGGCTTTGGCACGCTTCAACGCGTTTGTGATCCGGCGTGAAGTCCCGCTCGATTTGCGTTCTGTTGACTTGCGTTCTGTCGAAACCCAGGACGGTCAATCCATCCGGTACAGCACGAGAACCGACCGTCCCTGAAAATCCTGGATGTACCGAACGGGCTGAATGCGGCGATGAGCGGCGGTTGCGAGGTCGTTTGCGCGGCGGATCGACTCTTCATCGGTCGACGCGACATAGAGCGTGTCTTCAGCTCCAGGCGGCGGAATCAGATGCTGCTTTCCATGACGCAGAAACTGCAGGACGGCTGCCGTTCCCGGATCTAGAACACAAAGATCGCGGGCGTCGCGGACATCCAGATCATCGGCTAGGTTGTAGGCCGCTTCCGTCCATCCGGCCGTGCCGCCGTAGAGCAGCGCGTTGGAGTAGAACGTTGCCGTAACGGCCATATTGGATAGGCCGAATGCCGCGATAGCCGCAGCAACCGCAGCAGCGCCGTAGACGGACTGCTTCGCGATGGCGCTCAATGCGACCGCGATTGCAACGCCCGCGAACGGGGTTAGCACACTCCAGGCGGAAGGCCGAATGATCGTCAATGCCAGATAGCCGCACACCAGGGTTGCAACGCTAAAACGTAGCGGCCGGTGGCCGGATCTCGAGCGCAACAAGAACAATCCTGCGGCAATGAATGAGGCCAGCAGTCCGACGGCAAGCATGTCGTGCCGCGGCGACCCGAACGCGTGGGCGAAGGCGATCATCCGTTCCTGCAGCCAGGTTCGCGGGCCAACGCCCCATGTTCCTGGCTGCTGCCGCACGGCGTAACCGAACCAGGCGGACCCGTCCAAGACGCGAATGGGATCGGACGGCGAACTACGCACGTTCGGAACGCCACGCTTCAAGAGCAGGGGCATGAGCCCGGCCGCAAGCCCGATGGCCGACGGCGACACGTTGCGCCATCCAAGCACGGCGCGAATCTCAGGACGGAACGCGATCAGAGCGGCGGCCGCGACGGCAACCGCAACGGGAATCGCCGGGGGATTGCAGCAGGCCAGACCAGTCGCGGCAAACGCAGCAGCAAGATACCACCGCGACGCCGTCTTCCAGAACCGCACAAACAGGAGAAGACTGAGCAGGAGGAACAGACGCGGCAACGCCAAATCCGCGCTGTCCAGACGGCTCGAAAGGATGAGCGCCGGATCAGTCGCCAGCAGCACTGCGGCGGCGGCCAAGCCCCATGAACCCGCCATGCGGCGGACCAGAAAACAGCCCACAGCCACGGTGGCGGCGCCGACGACCAGCATAGGCCACCGCAGGTTCCAGACCTGTTGGGGACGCATGGTGAACACAAGCTGATAAATGGCGAATTTCAGCGGGCCCCACGCCAGTTCTCCGGCGTTCGGACCAGGACGGTCGAGCAAGCACGAGCCTTCGATCACGAACAGTAGAGCGGCGCACGCGGCTGCAAAGCGCTCCAGTGTGCGCTCGCGCAACGGGATTGTCAGAAGGAAACCGTCTAAAACGGAAGACGCGGACGCAACCCGTTCTGTGTCTTGGCGGCGGGTCCTGCTCCCTCGACGATGCGCGTCGGGCTGATGGACGTGAAGTTGACCTCGCCCGGAGTAAACACCAGCGGCCGGTCGAGAACCATTTCAATGGTGCTGCCCTGGGCCAACACGGCATCGGGTCCGCGGGTCAGCAGAACGCCCATGAGCCCGGCGATCGCGCCGGCGCCCGCGCCCGCAGCCGCGCCAATACCGTAGGAATGCGAGGGGATGGCTGCCAGTTCGCCGATTCCCGCTCCTGCCGCGGCCGTTTCACCGACGGTCCGCAGATCTCCGCCCCTGTTGCTATCGCCCTGGATTTTTCCTTCGGTGGAAGCCAGTTTTTCATCCGCGCGCCCATCGACTGCAGAGACGCGGCCGCGAAAGTCACGCTGGACGCCATTGGGCAGCATCATCGAATCGAAGCGCAGAAACAGCTCGCCGCGCCCTTTCACGCGGCCCGGCCGCTTCAATTCCGTCACGGTGCCGATGACGTAAGTCCCCGGAGGGATCGCGATCCGCCCGTCGGCCATGATGGGAAAAACGGTTTGCATGTACACCCGGTCTCCCACCACGGAGTGCTTGGTGCTGACGCTGTTGATCAGCGACAGCGGGATGTGCGTGCCGGGCTGCACAGTGATCGCGGGTGCTTCAGATGAGGCTGCCGGTTCCAGTTGCGGCGCTGGCTCCTGCGCCAGCGCGCCGCAAACAAATAAGAGGCACGCGGCGCATACGGCGGAGGCGAACTTCAAGACACGCATTTCGCTTCCATGTTATCGCGAAATCGACTTCCGGGAAAAACCCATTAGGCTGTTCAACGCAAGCCGAGATCAGTTGCCCTCGACAAACAATTGAACGTTGGGCTGGCTTTGGCTGGGCCCGATCGACACCATGATCTGGGGGTTGGACGGCGTCGCATCCGGTAGTTTCAGGTTGATCTGGTAAAGTCCCGCCTGGCCGGGCGTCGCTCCCGCGTAGTTGATCCGTGCCAGATCGACGGGTTGCCCATTCAGAGTGAGAACAAGCTGCTGGAAATTGGTCGAGATCATCGGAGCGGCAGCGTAAGGCGGCATGAAGTCCAGCGCGTCCGGAATCGTGCGGCCAAGACCCAGGCAATAGATCACGATCCACTCGCCGGGGTGGGCCGGCTCCGTCGCTGTGAGAAGCGAGCCATCCAGATGAGTAACGATGGCATTCCCGTTTTTGTCCACGAACAGCGTAGGCGCGGTGAGATTGAGCGTAACCGGTACGAACGGTCCGCTGAGCCCGTCGCGACCGATAACCAGGTAGAGGTTGGCGGGGTCGAAATGATTAGGGACGAGGAAGTTGATCTGGGTTGGAGAGACGTAGTAGAGCCCGCACTGGCCGCCGTCAATGTAAACCGTTACGCCGCCCATGGACATCGGGAGGCCGCCGCCATTCAGGGTGCCTTCTGTGACCGCAGTCGTCCCGAACGAGAGGTTCGTCCCAAAGACCGTTGCGATCGTATTCGGCGCGAGTCCGCCAGGCAGATAGGACGCCGCGTTGACTACCGAAGACGAGGTGTAAGTCAGCGCCGGCGGGTTTAGATTCTGGGCCCATGCGGCGCCCGCCGACCATACCGACGCTACCGCGGCGAGAAATTTGATTGAAACCCTGTAAGTGTTCACGCTTACTCATCGCCGGAATGCTTCGGAAATTCTATTCTCCTATCGCAACCTGTAGGCGTATCCCGCGCAGAACAGAGGTCGATGCACGTTTCTCGAGGTCCAGGGCTTTGCGTGAAATGGTAGTTAGAGGAAGCGCTTCCAGTTCGCCGGGCGTAACGCTCTTGAGCCCGATCGGTGCGGCGTCCAGTTCGCCTCGATATACGGCCACCGTGAAGCGAGTATTCACAATGGAGTGGCGGAAACTGCCGCAGAGCGACAGGACCGCGCCGGGAACATCGGCCGGGTGAAGCAGTTCCCAGAAGTCGGCCATCCGGCTTTCGCCGGGCGCGCGCTGCTTGAGCAGCAAACGATCACCGCACCATACGACCGCGACCTCTACCTCAGCATCGCTAGCCGCTGGTTTCGGACGCTTCACGGGAAGCTCGTCCTGCCGCCCGGTCTGCCGGGCCAGACAGTGCTTCGAGACCGGGCAGATGAGGCAGCGCGGCGAGCGCGGCGGACAGACGGTGGCGCCCAGTTCCATCATGGCCTGATTGAAATCGCCGGGCCGTTGTGGCGCAAGCAACTGCTGCGCGGCATTGCGAAAACGCCCACGCGTCGATTCCGCACCGATGTCAGAGGCATCCGCCGTCAGGCGCGCGAGCACGCGCAAGACGTTCCCGTCGACGGCGGCGTGAGGAAGATCGAGCGCGATGCTACTTACGGCCGCCGCTGTATAGGGGCCGACTCCCGGCAGCGCGCGAACCTGCTCATAGGTTGCTGGATTCTCCGCCGCAATTACAGCGGCCGCTTCCCGGAGATTGCGGGCTCGCGAGTAATATCCCAGACCGCTCCACGCGGCGAGAACTTCCGTCTCGGCGGCACGCGCCAGCGCGGCGGCATCCGGAAAGCGGGCCATGAAGCGCTCGAAATACGGAATCACCGTCTCGACGCGCGTCTGCTGCAGCATGAACTCGGATACGAGTACGGGCCAGAGAGCTTTCGACGCGCGCCAGGGAAGCGCGCGGGCATTCTGGTCGTACCAGCGGAGCAGATCGCGCCGGAACGCGGCCGCGTTGCGCATGATCTCAACTAAAGAATCAATCGTCTTCGTCAGCCGGCAATACGGCAACGAATTCGCCCAGCACGCGATAGCGATTCTCGAAGCTCTGCGGATCGAGCTCGAATGCCGGAAACTCGGGGTTCAGGGGCTCCAGCCGGATGGCGGCATGTTCCCACTGGTCATCGAGATCGTCTACATCAACACCCGGTTTCAGGAGTTTCACGCTCGAATACTTCTTGACGGTGAAGCGGGCGCTCGTATCGGTCACACCCAATTCCTCGATCAATAATCGCTTGCCCTGGCGGCTGCCGGCCGGTATGCGCCGGAATACAGTGAGCGATCCGTCGGGAATCAGCGGCTCCATCGAACGGCCCACCACGCGCACGGCGAACAGATCGGGCGAGGGACGCAGGCCCTTTGAGATCCCCGGAGGCATGCGCACCCATTCGACATCGGACTTGGACACTTCCATGTCTTCACCGAATTTGGTGGCAGCCGCGCGCAAACCGTAGAACGGGATGTGCGTTACGAACGGCTTCACGCGCGAATCGATGTGCGTATCGAATAAGCGGTCCAGCAGGCGTCCCGGATTGCGGCCGTAAGCCACTTCGCGCTCGGAGATCCGCACGAACCCGCTGAGCGAATCTTCCAGACTCGCCAGGAATTCCGCCGCGCCCATCGCGGTCGCACGAGCGTCGAAGTCGGACTGGAGGAACGACGCGTATTCTTCGTCCTCCGGCGTCAGACCGAGTCCATCGATATCCTCGCGGAACTTGAAGCGCAGCGACTCGGAAAGCGGGTCAAACAACAAAATGCCAAACGGAATCTGCGGAGATTGCGGAGGCGCCAGCGAGAGCACGACGAATTCGGCTTTCAGTCCCGAATTGATCGCTATGACGCCGGCCATAGGCCCAGTGTACGCCAGTTTGGGAAGATACTGGCCCGTGTTCGTACCGGATTGTGCTGCGGGCTAGCCGCCCACCGGAACCGGATAGTAGCCCTTGCGGAAGCGGATTTTCACGTTGGGCAAGTCGACGGCGACTTTGATGTTATGGAAGACTTTATCGTTGGCGGCAGCGGTCGCGTCGGGCGTGTAGCGCAGCACGTACTGGGTGGTGATCTCGCCGGCGATATCGGCGATCGCGTGATAAATTCCGCTCGAGATTTCACCGGCATATCCGCCGCCGCCCACGGTGAACACATAGTTGCCGTCATCGGAGGGTTTGGACAGATAGCCCGAGACATCCTTGTAGAGACTGTTGAGCGGGTATTCGACACGGCCGCCGGTTTCTTCGCATAGGCGGCGCAGGTTGTCATCGCCTTCGGCCGCGAACCCGAAGGCGATGGTGCTCATCCCGTAAATCGTCACCAGATTGCGCTGCGCAATCTCGAGCACTTCAGCCAGCGAGTGTTTGCTGGCGGTATCGTGTCCGTCACCCAACACGATCAGGATGCGCCGCGGTTCGAAGGGCTCCCCCATCATGACTTTCCGATTGACACAAGAAGAGTAGATGGCGTCGAACAACGCCGATCCGCCGCCCGGCTTCATCTTGCTGATTTTGTCCAGCATCTTTTCCGGATCGCTCGAGGTGTCGACTTCGAGCTGCGCGACGTTGCCGTAAGTGATCAGGTATCCGGCATACTTTTTGTCGCCCGGAAGCAGATTCTGGACCATGTCCGATAACGCTTCCCGGTATTTATCCCAGTGAATCTTCATGCCGTTCGACATGTCGACCAGAAAGCCGACAACCACGGGCTGATTGCGGTCGCGCGAGAAATAGCTGATGTTCTGCGGCTGGCCTTCGTCGGTGATATGGAAGTCGTTCTTATCGAGATCGGTGACGAACCGGCCTTTCTCGTCAGTGACGGTAACCGGAACGATGACTTCGTTGACGCGCACGCGGATGGGTGGAGCTTCCTGCGCGCCCGCTTCACTTATCAGCAACGAAAGCGGGAAAATCAAAGTAAGACCGGCAGCAAGAACGCGACGAAGCATGGGCGTGTTCTTTCAGTGTAGCGGCTTACGTTCCCGCCGAAACGTTAAATCGGACGCGCTGCCGCTTTCGTTTGCCGTCACTCACGACTGACCGTAACCGCAGCCCTCTGTTACGCTGAAACCTTCAGTGAACTCGCCGCTCCAGTTTCATCTGGAACAGTACGATGGGCCGCTCGACCTGCTCCTCGATCTGATCCGAAGCCAGAAAATCGATATCCGCGACATCCCGATCGCGCACATCACCGCCCAATACCTTGCGTATCTGGACGCGGCGCGCGAGCGCGATATCGATCTCGATGCGGAGTTCATCTTCATGGCCGCGACGCTGATCCATATCAAGTCGCGCATGCTGCTGCCCACCGATCCCGCGCTGCAGGAGCCGGGCGAGGCCGGTGAAGATCCACGGGAAGCGCTGGTTCAGCAACTGCTGGAGCATGAGCGCTATAAAAACGCGGCCCAGATGCTCCGCCAGAAGCGGCTGATCGAAGAGAACGTCTGGTCCAATCCCCGCATCCAGGAATTTGTTGCCGCGGATGACGATCCCGGTCTCGACGTCAATCTCTACGACCTGATCAAAGCGTTCGGTGAAGTACTGGACCGTGTCAAAGCGCGTCCGGTTTATGAGGTGACGGCGGAAGAGGTCAGTGTCAGCGACATGCTGTTGCATTTGCGGTCGCTGCTGGAACATTCGCGCAAGGATAAGCCTCTGTTCATTCTTCAGGTCATGGAGAGGCAGCGCTCGCGCCGGGCCATGATTTGCCTCTTTTTGGCGGTGCTGGAGCTGGTGAAACGGCAGGCCGTCGAAATCGCTCAGAAGGAGTTGTTCGGCGAGATTGCGCTGCTGCGAAGTCCGACGTTCGAAGAGGCGTTTCGCGCGGACGCGGCAGCGCCGATCGAAGAAGAATATAAGTGACCACGGAAGAAATGGAAAACGAACAAGCCGAGCACTTAGAGCCGGAGCCCGAATCCGAGCCTGCGTTGGCGCCTGCCACCGCGGCGGACGATGGGTTAGAACCGAGCGTTGTACTGGCGGAACAAGCTTCGGCTGAAGACGCCCCTGCAACGGAACCAGCCGAGGACGAAAGTGAGCCTGCGCTCGTTGCGGCTACCGCGGCGGACGACGGGTTAGAACCGAGCGTCGTCCTCGCGGAGCAAGCGTCCACCGAGGATGCTCCCGCAACAGCGCAAGCGGACGACTCAACAGATGACGAAGATGAGCCCGCGCTCGTAGCAGCTACCGCGGCGGATGACGGATTGGAACCGAGTGTCGTGCTCGCGGAGCAAGCTTCGGCCGAGAACGCGTCTCCGGAACTCCTGCAGATGGTTGAGAAATCGGCTGCCGAGCCGGTTCAGGAGCAGTTGCTTCCGGAGGCCGTCGAGACTTCAGAGCCAAGCGAGCCGATAGTCGACCGAACGGACGCGCAACTCCGCGCGATCCTCGAAGCCATCATCTACATCACGGACGAGCCGCTAACCGCCGAACAGATGGCGGTGGCACTCCGCGAGCCGCGCGACCGCATCAAGACGCTGCTCGGGGAACTTACCCAAGAGTTTGCACGGCCCGAGCGCGGTCTCTCCATCCTGGAGATCGCGGGTGGCTACAAGATGGCTACCAAGGCGGAGCACCATGAAGCCGTGCGCGCCTTCGTGCGCAATCTGAAGCCGCCGCTGAAGCTTTCGCTGCCCGCGCTCGAGACCTTAGCCGTTATCGCCTACAAGCAGCCCATCACCGCGCCGGAGATCATGGATATCCGCGGCGTGCAAGGCGCGGGCGTTCTCAAGACGCTGCTCGACCGCAAGCTGATCGCTGCCGGAGGCCGCAAGAACGTGGTCGGCAAACCGATCCTCTACAAGACCACGCGCGAGTTCCTGGTGCAGTTCGGGTTGAAGGATGTCGGCGAGTTGCCGTCGCTCAAAGAGTTCGAGGAACTGGGCCGTTTCGCGATTTCCGATGCAGACGATCCAGTCACTGAGCCCGCGGCATCTGTCGAACCCCAAGCCGAACCCGACGCGCCCGTCGAACCTCAACCGGAACAGGCCTGACCGTGGCGCTCGAACGTTTACAAAAGATCATTTCGACGGCCGGCGTGGCATCCCGCCGCAAAGCCGAAGAATTCATCGTCGCCGGACAGGTGACGGTTAACGGCGCGGTGGTGACCGAGCTCGGCACCAAAGCGGACCTCGATACCGATCACATCAAAGTGAACGGCAAGCTGCTCCACGCGCCGAAGCAGAAGGTATACATCGCGCTGTACAAGCCGATCAACACGGTCACTACGCTGAGCGATCCGCAGGGCCGCCCCACCGTCACGGAACTGCTGCGCGGCGTTAAGGAACGGGTGTATCCGGTGGGCCGCCTCGACTACCACAGCGAGGGCCTGCTGCTATTCACCAACGACGGCGACTTCGCCAACAAGATGACGGCCAAGGAGTCGCACGTTCCCAAGACCTACCTGGTAAAGGTGAATGGGCGCCTGGCGCACGAGCAGGAGGAAGACTTCCGCCACGGCATCTATGTGGAAGGGCAGCGTACGGCAGCGGCGGGGCTCAAACTGATTCGGGCCGCTGATAATCCGTGGTACGAAGTCCGTCTTTTTGAAGGCCGCAAAAATCAGATCCGGATGATGTTCAAGCACTTCGGATTCCTGGTGGAGAAACTGAAGCGCGTGCGGATCGGCAGTCTGACGCTGGGATCGCTGAAGCCCGGTGAGTTCCGCTATCTGTTGCCGGAGGAAGTGCAACGGCTGGAGCGTGCCCCGCGACGGCCCAAAGGGAGTGTTGAAGAACGGGATGCCGATGAACGTGGATAGCATTCTCCGCGATGCAAAGACGATCGCCGTGGTCGGGCTGTCGAGCAGCCGGATGCGGGTGAGTTACAGCGTTTCCGAGTATATGCAGCAGGCCGGATATCGGATCATCCCGGTGAATCCGAATGAGACAGAAGTGCTCGGCGAGAAAGCCTATGCGACGCTCGACGAGGTTCCGGAGCCGGTGGATATCGTCAACATCTTCCGGCGCCCCGAGTTCGTACCGGAAGTTGTCGAGGCAGCGATTCGAAAGAGCGCGCGGGTGATCTGGATGCAGGAAGGCGTGATCCACGAGCAAGCTGCCGAGCGCGCCCGGGCCGCCGGACTGACGGTTGTCATGGACCGTTGCATTCTGAAAGAGCACGGCCGGTTGCGCCGCGCGCGAACGGCATAAATCGGCATGGCTCGCGATCTGGCTGTCATCACAGGGGCTTCCGCGGGTATGGGCGTGGAATTTGCGCGTCAGCTTGCGGCCCAAGGCTACGACCTGTTACTCATAGCACGTCGGGCCGACCGGCTGCAGCAGGTCGCCGATACGATCACAGCCATCCATAACGTGGACTGCGAAATCCTGGCGTGCGATCTTGCGGACGAGAGCGGCGTCGCTCAATTAGATGCGCGTTTGCTCGCCGCCGATAATCTGGGGCTGCTGGTCAACAACGCCGGTTTTGGAACGCTCGGGTATTTCTGGAAGAACTCGCTGGAGAGCCAGGAAAAGATGCACCGGTTGCATGTGATGGCGACCATGCGCCTCTGCCATGCCGCGCTCCAGCCGATGATTCAGCGCAACAAGGGGGCCATCATCAACGTCTCTTCGGTGGCGGCCTTCATCACGGGCCCGGGATCGATCAGCTACTCGGCGACGAAGACTTGGATGAATCGCTTTACCGAAGGGCTTTCGCTCGAACTGGAACTGGCGAAGTCGCACGTGAAAGTGCAGGCGCTTTGTCCCGGCTACACGCGAACGGAGTTTCATCAGGCGCTCGAGATGGACGCAAGCAATATACCGGGATGGATGTGGCTTTCGGCCGAGCGGGTTGTGCGCGAGTCGCTCGACGGTTTGAAGATCGGGAAACTGTTCGTGATTCCGGGAAGGCGCTATCGATCGATGCTGCGCGCCTACTTTCTGCTGCCCGCGCGGGCACGGCGCAGTATGAGCATTCGTGGGGCATCACGACGGCAGCGGAAGAGCTAGCGAGTCGGGATAAGGCGATATCCTCGGCGCTTCTGGGGCGATCGAAGCTGTAATAGCCGCGCTCGCACTCCGTCGCGGCGCGCTGCCGCAATCAGCCAGGTTTTCAGAAACAAACCCGCATTGCGCTCTGGACTAGATTTCCAATCAAGCGCGTCCGTTGCGCATCCGGTACGCACTCTCAAACTGGTTCGTTGTGTCATCGTCATCTCTAAACGCATTTCTATAAACCAGTCCTTTAAACCAGTGCCGCGGTGGAATGAATACCGGCCGATTGCAGCGCCTTGCCCATTTTTTCGAGCGCGATCTTGTGGATCTGTGACACGCGGCTTTCATTGATTCCCAGTACTGTGCCGATCTCTTTCATCGTCATCTCGCGGGTGTAGTAAAGTGCGACGACTTTCCGGTAGCGGACCGGCAGCGTCTGCATGGCTTGCTCGAGCGCGGAACCCAGGGCGCGGCGTTCGTAAACGCGATCCGGTTGCAGTTCCGGCGTTGCGGGAAACTCGGGTGCGGGCTTGTCTTCGCCTTCGTGCTGCATCGACGAACTGGAGATCAGGCCGATCATTCTTAGCTCGAGCGCCATCTGTCTCCAACGTTCGACATTGACGCCCATCTTTTCCGCAATTTCCGCCTCAGAAGGAGTGCGCGAAAGATCGATCGAAAGGTCGCGCGTGATCCGTTCGACCTGTTTATGACGGCGGCGTAAATCGCGTGACGCCCAATCGAGCTGGCGCAAGCTGTCCAGGATCGCGCCCCGGATACGATGCTTCGCAAAACTCTTGAACGCGACATCCTGGCGACCGTCGTATCGCTCCGCCGCATCGAATAAGCCGAGGACTCCGGCGTGGATCATATCGTCGAGATCGATGTGTACGGGCAGCGTCTCGTGCACGCGAATGGCGATCGCCCGGACTAACGACATGTGCTCCAAAACCGTTGCATCGCGCTGCTCCCTGGAGACAGTTCCAACCGCTTTTTTATCAGTGGTTTTAATGGTTTCGGCGATCGGACACAATTCGGCTGTGGGCATTGTCGGTTCCTCTTAAAGCTTTTTTTAGGTGCTCCGAAGTACTTCCGGATACCTTGAGGAATGCATGACTCGGACCACATCGCCGGCGCAAAAGTTCGTGCGACTAAGTGCCTTAGTTCTGCTTAGTTAGAGCACTTACTCCGTTGTTCGATCGGGCTATAAGAAACAGCGAAAATCTCGCTTCGAAACACGGAAACATCCCAATATGGAGCGGGCGTTTCGGAATGGGATGAAAGCCAATGTTATAGGCCGGCTTTGTGCGCGGCCCAGGTTTTTACAGCGAACCCGCCGAGCAGAATCCAGACGAAGAGGCGGGTCTTGCCGTCCAACGCAAGCCCGGCTATGAGCGCCAGAGCGGCATAAGCGATCAGCGCGGCTTTGACGTTACCGTACATGTCGTTTTAGGCTATGTGGCATTGATACGCGTCTAACTTGGAACGCATTCGCAAACAGCCGCACGCTAAAATCAGAGTAGCTTGATATCTGTAAGTAACGTCTCCATGCGCTACGGCGCAAAAATCCTGTTTGAAAACGTCGGCACCACGTTCACACCGGGGCGCAGGTATGGCCTGACTGGTCCTAACGGCGCCGGCAAATCCACTTTTCTCAATATACTGACCGGCGAGATGGACCCGCAGAAGGGTCATGTTTCGCGCCCCAAGAAGTTCGGCGTGCTGCGGCAGGATCAGTTTGCCTTCGATGCGTATCGCGTCATCGACACGGTCATCATGGGTAACAAACCGCTCTGGGAAGCTTTGGAAGAGCGCGACAAGCTGTATGAGAAGGCCGATCTGACCGATGACGACGGCATGCGCCTCGGGGAACTCGAAGGCGTTGTCGCTGAAGAGGACGGCTACACGGCGGAAAGCGACGCCGCTATTCTGCTGCAAGGTCTGGGCATCCCCGACGAAGTACACGAGCGCAAGATGGGCGAGATCCAGGGCGGCGAAAAGGTCCGCGTGCTGTTGGCACAGGCGCTGTTCGGACATCCGCAAGCGCTGTTCCTGGATGAGCCGACGAACTATCTGGATCTCGATTCGATCCACTGGCTCGAAGAATTTCTAAACCGCTATGAAGGAACGCTGATCGTCATCTCGCACGACCGGCATTTCCTCAACAATGTTTGCACTCATATTGCCGATATCGACTACCAGACGATCATCACGTATACCGGCGGGTATGACGACATGGTGTTGGCGAAGACGCAGATCCGAACAACCATCGAATCGCAAAACGCGCAACGCGAGAAGAAGATCGCGCAGTTGACTGAGTTCATCGCCCGATTCGGCGCCGGTACGCGTTCGAGTCAAGTGACGTCGCGGAAGAAGGAAGTCGAGCGGTTGCAGACGACGGAGTTGGCGCGCTCAAATATCCAACGCCCGTTCATCAAGTTCGACCTGAAGCGGCCTTCCGGAAAACACATCCTGGAATTCAGCGGTGTCTCGAAGGCTTACGGGAGTAACGAGGTGATTCGCGGGTTCAGTGGGCAGGTGATCCGCGGCGAGAAGATCGGCGTGATGGGGCGCAACGGCGCTGGGAAAACGACGCTGATCAACGCGATTCTCAGTTCGGCGAATCTGGTTGGGGGAGCACCGGTGGATCCGGCGGCGATCGATTCGGGCAAGGTGGTGTGGGGGCACGAGAACCAGGTCGGCTACTTCTCGCAGGATCATCAAACGGCGATCACGAAGGGCATGACCATCTTCGAATGGCTGCAGCAATACGATTTGCAGGCCAGCAACGAAGAACTGCGCGGGCTGCTCGGCCAGATGCTGTTCCGCGGTGAAGAAGGCATGAAGATGACCGAGGTGCTGTCGGGCGGCGAGGCGGCGCGCATTTTGTTCTGCCAGTTGATGCTGGTGAAGCCAAACGTGCTGGTCTTCGACGAGCCGACCAATCACCTGGATCTGGAAGCGATCAACGCGCTGAACATCGCGCTGCAGCGCTACGAGGGCACGGTGATCTTGATCACGCACGATGAGGATTTGATCGATGAGGTCGCGACGCGGATCTGGCGACTGGACGGCGACGGAGTGATCGAGGATTATAAAGGCACTTACGCGGAGATGCAGCAGCAGGTTGTTAGCGGGTAAAGCTTGACACGGGTTACGTGTTCACGTAATATTGTTCTATGAACGTTACATTGGCTATAGAAGACGAGGTCGTCCAGGAAGCTCGCCATCGAGCTGAGGCGCTCGGTACGAGCGTGAATCAACTCGTGCGCGAGTATCTTCTGCAGCTGGCCGGGCGGACTGATCCCGCCGCCGATGCCGCCGAGTTTGCGCGGCTCTCACGCGAGTCTCAAGGCAATTCTCACGGCTGGAAGTTCAATCGGGAAGAACTGCACGAGCGGGGCTGACGTAGCCGAGTGCCTAAGTCGGGTCTTGCCGCCTTATCCGCGACGCAGCTCGCGTTTTTCGACACCAACATCCTGATCTATACCGACGACGCGTCGTCTCCCGAGAAGCAGCAGCGCGCGATCGATCTCTTCACCACCCATTTCTCGCGCCGGACGGCGATCGTGTCACTGCAAGTTTTGCAGGAATACTTCGCAGCTGCCACTCGCAAACTGAAACTGGCGCCCGAAGTAGCCCAACGCAAAGTCGAACTTCTAGCTCGTGGAATCGTGGTGCGGTTTGAACCGCGCGATGTGATTGCCGCGATCGAATTGCACCGGCTCCATCAGATTTCGTTCTGGGATGCGCTCATCGTGCATGCCGCGCGTCAATCCGGCGCTACCGTCCTTTATAGCGAGGACCTGCACGCCGGGTTCGGTACTGGGCGGCGTGCGCATCGTGAATCCTTTCTCGGCGTAAGCGCCCTGGAAAGCTATGATGCGAGAGAGTGTTCCGATCGCGGCTCTTCCTCATCGATAGTTACGGGTTCATTTTCAGGGCGTATCATGCGCGGGCGCGGACGGGAGCGCCGCCTATGCGCACCAGCACCGGCCTATCCACCGAAGCCGTTTTCATCTTCACGAACATGCTGCGGAAGCTGGCCAATGAACATAAGCCGGACTACATCGCGGCGATCTTCGAGAGCGGCATCAAGACGCTGCGCGAAGAGGAGTTCGCGGAATACAAAGCCAACCGGACGGAGATGCCGCCGGACCTGCGCGATCAGATTCCGTACGTAAGGCGCATCCTCGACGCCATGCGGATTCCGGTGCTTTCGTATCCGGGGTTCGAAGCGGATGATGTGATCGGGACACTTTCTCAGCGGGCGGTGGAACAAGGGCTCGACGTGGTCGTCGTCTCGAGCGATAAAGACATGCTGCAGCTGGTGAATGACCACGTGCGCATGTTCAATCCGGCTAAAGACGACACGTGGTACGACGAGGCCAAAGTCAAAGAGTTCATGGGCGTGCTGCCCAGCCAGGTCGCGGATCTGCTGGCGCTCAAAGGCGATGCGATCGACAACATCCCCGGCGCGCCGGGAATTGGGGATAAGGGCGCGAAGGACCTGATCGAGCAGTTCGGTTCCGTCGAAGCGGCGCTCGACCGGTCGGGCGAAGTCACGCGCAAGATGTACCGCGAAAGCCTGGCGCAGAATCGCGAGCGCATTCTATTGAGTAAGCGGCTCGCGACGATCGAGTGCAATGTTCCGGTAGAGTTTTCGCTCGAGCAGACGGTTGCACAAGAGGCCGATCTGCCGGTCCTGCGCGCGTTGTTCAAAGAGCTTGAGTTTCATAGTCATCTCAAAGAGCTTGGGCCGGCGGAAGACGCGCGGCCTCGCGACTTGGGACGGCTTGAAACTGATGCGGAGATTCAGGACTTCCTTACCGCCGCCGTGATCGAACCGCCGGTCGGGTTTGCGACTGCAAGCGGCCGGGTTGCGCTGGCGCCGTCGGAGAGCGTGGCGCGTAGTCTGCCGGTTGAGCATCTTGAGTTCGCTGCGAGGTCTCATTGAAGACGCGGCCATACCCAAAGCCGCTTGCGACGTGAAGGGCCTGTTGCTTTCGTTGCACCGGTTGGGCTTTGAACCGCGCGGCTTCATCCACGATGCCGGTCTGTACGCGTTTCTGCTGGATGCCGACCCGTCAGGGTGCGCCCTCGATCAACTGGTGCAGCGCCGCCTCGACTTAAAGCTGCCCGATGACGCCGCCCAGCACGCGCTGTATGTTCGCGAGCTATGCGCCAACCTATCGGCGTCGATTGACGACCGCAACTTACGGGGTATCTACGAGACTTTGGAGCTGCCGTTAGCTGCCGTCCTGGCCCGGATGGAGGAGAACGGCATCCTCGTCGACCACGATGAGCTCGGGCGTTTGTCGCGGCTGATGGATACCGAGATCATACGTCTCACTGAAGAGATTCACACGCTTGCAGGACGCGAGTTCAACATCGGTTCGCCGCAGCAGCTGGGGCGCGTGCTGTTCGATGAGATGAAGCTGCCGGCGCCGGTGAAGTACGGAAAAGGCAAGACGATTTCGACAGCGGCGGACGTTCTCGAAGACCTGGCGGAGAATCACGAGATCGCGCGCAAGGTACTGGAGTATCGGCAGCTGACTAAGTTGAAGGGCACTTATGTAGATGCCCTCCCGGCGCTGATCGATCCACGTACCGGCCGCATCCATACGAGCTTCAACCAGACCGGCGCGGCAACCGGGCGGTTGTCATCATCGAATCCGAACTTACAAAACATACCAATCAAGACTGAACTTGGCCGTGAGATTCGAGCAGCGTTCGTCCCGCGCCCGGGGTGGAAGTTACTCGTCGCTGACTACTCTCAGATCGAACTAAGGCTGCTCGCGCATATGTCGCGCGATCCGGTGCTGGTGGACGCGTTCCGTTCGGGTGAAGATATCCATACGCGGACGGCCGCGGAAGTGATGGGCGTGCCGCCGATGATGGTTACCCGTGAAGCGCGCAATCGGGCGAAGGCGGTGAACTTCGGGATCGTCTACGGGATCAGTTCGTTCGGGCTCGCGCAGCAGTTAGGTATCTCGCGAAAGGAAGCCGAGCAGTACATACAGAGCTACTTCCTGAGATATGCGGGCGTGCGCCGCTTTATCGACGATACGATCGAAGCTGTTCGCGCGACGGGAGTTACCAAGACGCTTTTCGGGCGCGAGCGGCCGATTCCGGATATGAACAGCCGCAACCCGAATGCGCGGGGGTTCGCGGAACGAACGGCCGTCAACTCGCCGTTACAAGGTACCGCGGCAGATCTAATCAAGCTAGCCATGATCCGGATCGACAAGCACTTATCGGGCATGGAAGGTAAGTTACTTCTCCAGGTTCATGACGAGTTGGTATTAGAAGCGCCGGAAAGTGAAGTGGAGCAGATCGCCGTGATGGTGAAACACGAGATGGAGGGCGTTTACCAGTTGGAGGTGCCGCTCATCGCGGATGTAGGTATCGGGGTGAACTGGCGCGACGCGAAGTAGCGCGACTATCTGCGCAAGTACGAGTCATCGCCGCTGATCCAATCCTCGCGGCGCGGCGCGAAGACGTCGACGGCGATCGAATCTTCCAGAGCTTCGACTAAGTGTGGGACGCCGGAAGGTATCGCGAGCATCTCACCGGCTTTGACTAGGATTTCGCGGCCGTCCATCCGAAACAAGAGCTGCCCGCTAATCACGGAAGTAACTTGCTCATTCCTGTGGTCGTGCAGGGGAACAATCGCACCTTTAGCCAGGGTGATCTGCGCGATCGTCAGGTTCGCGGTATGAAGGCATCGCCGCGATGCCAGCGCGTTCATTTCCTCTACCGGGTAGTCGGTCCAGCTTTTCGGTTCCATGTCAACGCTAGTCCTTCCCGTTATAACGTTCGAGCATCGCCGCCGATAAGGGCACGACACGTCTGCTCTGTCGCCTGCTGTTCCACAATACCGCTTGTAGCACATCCACTCGGAAACCCGCTAGAAACCGGTGCGATATCCTAGCGAGTTGGCTATTTTGACTTATTTATGAAGGGTATCGTTCTGGCCGGGGGCACGGGCAGTCGTCTCTTCCCTCTCACCAAGATCACCAACAAGCACCTGCTTCCCATCTACGACAAGCCCATGATCTACTACCCCATCCAGACTCTCGTGGATGCGGGCATTGTCGACATCATGGTGGTAACGGGCGGTAAGAATTCCGGCGACTTCCTGCGCCTCCTGGCGAATGGGAAATCGTTCGGCCTGAAGCATATCGACTACACCTATCAGGAAGGCGAGGGCGGTATCGCGGATGCGCTCGCGCTCGCCGAACATTTCGCTGATGGCCAGAAAATCTGCGTGGTCCTCGGCGACAACATTATCGAGAAGAGTATCCGTTGCGCGGTCGAAGCATTTCAAAAGCAGCAGAAAGGCGCCCGGATACTGCTGAAGGAAGTCGACGATGCGGGGAGATTCGGTGTCGCGGAAGTAGAGGACGGCCGCATCACCGGCATCGAAGAGAAGCCGCAGCACCCGCGTTCGAACTTCGCCGTCACCGGCATTTATATGTTCGACGAGACGGTCTTCGATAAAGTGCGGAAGCTCGTGCCATCCAAGCGCGGGGAACTCGAGATCACCGATGTCAACAACGCGTACATCCGCGAAGGCTCGATGGAGTTTTCCTTCCTCGACGGCTGGTGGACCGATGCGGGAACGTTCTCCTCTCTGCTGCGTGCGGCGAACCTGGTGGCTCACACGCGGGAAAGCAGTACCGGCGCGGGAATCGTCTACGCCGTCGGGCAGACGGATTAACGCGAGCGGATGCGCGTTGCGCTGGACGCCGGACCACTGACGCTTTCTAGCGGCGGCCTGAAACGCTACACCGAAGAACTGAGTATGGCGCTGGCCCGCACCTTTCCCGAAGATACGTACACGCTGCTGAGCGATCGGCCGTTTGCGATGCCTGCGGGCGCTCCGCCGAATCTCACTGCTGGGGCGCAACCGGCGAATGCGATCGAGCGGCGCTGGTGGCTGGCCGGCGTGCTTCGCGCGTGTAAGGTAGCCGGCGCCGAGCTCTTTCACGGGACCAACTTCGAGGTGCCGTATCGCGGGTCATTGCCCGCCGTCATGACACTGCATGACATGTCCCCGTGGCGTGACCGGTCGTGGCACGATGGCGCGGACAGGGTGCGACGAAGAGTTCCGTTGCTCTTGAAACTGCGGCGCGCCACGATCGTGATCACCCCGTCTGAAGCCGTCCGCCGCGAAGCGATCGCGCGTTTCAACCTCAACCCCGAAATGGTGGTGGCGGTTCCACATGCCGCGGCTTCCGTCTTCCAGCCCGGCAACAAACCGAACGGGCAGAATCCGTACTTCATCTTCGTCGGCACCATCGAACCGCGCAAGAACGTCGCGATGCTTCTTGACGCGTGGCGAGAAGTTCGAGCGAATTACCAAGTCCGCCTGATCATTGTTGGACGAAGAAGGTCCGATGGGCTACACATTGCGCCCGAACCCGGTCTCGAACTCGCCGGGGAAGCGAGCGACGCGGAAGTGGCGCGCCTTTACCGCGGCGCGATAGCGCTCGTCTATCCATCCCTCTATGAAGGATTCGGCCTTCCAGTATTAGAAGCGATGCAATGCGGATGTCCGGTGATCCTCACGCGCGATCCGGCGCTCATGGAAGTGGCTGAAAATGCGGCACTCTACGGCGACACCGTTCGCGAAGTCGCGGCCGCCATGAAAGCGTTGATCGAGAATCCGGACTTCGCCGCAGACCTGCGGGCCAGAGGTCTCGAACGCGCCAGCCAATTTTCGTGGGAAAACACAGCACGCGCCACTCGCGCCGTTTACAAGGAGGCGATTGCCCGCTTCCAGTAGACCGCGCGCCCTGATGATCTCGCCCGAAGCCCCATATCCGCTCGACGGAGGTGGCGCACTGCGAACCGCGTCCCTGCTGCACTATTTAGGTGCGCATTACGATGTGCAACTGATCGTCTTCCAGCACCCCGGGCAACACACGGAAGGCATGCTTCCCGCCGGCCTAGTGAGCCGTTACTCGCCGATCCCGCTCGTTCCGCATCGTAATGACCTGCTGTCCAAGTCATTACGGAATGCCGCGCGAATCGTTCAGATGCGGCCGCCGTTGCCGGACCGTTTCAGCGGCTACGATGCCGCCATCGAGCAGGCAATCGACGAGCAGCATTTCGATGTCGCGGTGCTGGAACACTTCTGGTCGGCTTCCTACCTGCCGCTGGTGAAACGCAGTTCGCGCCTCACCGTTCTCGATCTACACAACATCGAATCCGAGTGGCACCGGAGCTGTGCCGCGGCAGGCGGATTTCTGCGTGGACAGGTACATACTCGCTTCGCGCGCGCGGCACTTAAGATCGAGAAGGAGCTGCTTCCCTTAAGCGATCTGATTTTGACCACGTCGGCTGAAGACGCCGACCGGGTCCGTCGGATCAGCCCGGGAACTCGTGTTGTCGTCTACCCGAATTCGCTGCCGGCTCGCCATAGCCTGCCCGGCGACGGGGAATTCGCGATCGCCTTCTCCGGTAATCTGGAGTATGAGCCGAATCGCACGGCTTTAGCATGGGCGTTGAAGGAAATCTGGCCGCCGCTGCGCGCCAGGTATCCGCAACTGGTGTTTGAGATCATTGGGAAGAACTCGGATAGCGTTCCTAAAGACCTACGGGAAGTTTCCGGCACCCAATACTCGGGACCAGTTGAAAACGTTGAGCCCTTTCTGGCGCGCGCGCGCGTTTGCATTGCCCCTCTGCTCTCCGGCAGTGGAACACGGCTTAAGATCATCGAAGCGTGGGCGGCCAGGAGAGCCGTCGTGTCGACGTCGATCGGGGCGGAAGGGCTCGGTGCTGTCACAGGCCGTTCCATTCTGTTGGCGGACAGTGCGACTGCGTTTGTCGAAGCCGTTTCGCAGCTATTGGATGACGTCGAACTTCGACAAAAGATTGCACGCGGCGGACGCGAGCGTTATGAACGAATCTTTACATGGAATGCCTCCTGGAATGCGCTGCATGACCTCTTTTAGAACGATCTTCACCACGCAAAGTGAGACGATATAGCTATGGCCGGAGCGCGTTACGCGGTAGATGCTCACGCAATCGGACGGCATCTTACAGGCAACGAAGTTTATGTTCGAAGCCTTCTCAACGCGTTTGCCAAGGTGGATCGCGAATCTGAATTTTACGCGTACTATTCGGCTCCGGGAGCGGAACAGTCGATCCCGGAACGTTTCGTGTCGCGGCGCGTTTCCGGAAATCCGTTTGCGCGGCTCGGATATGGTCTCTCGCACCGTTTACGGATAGACCGTCCGGAGCTTTTACATGTGCAGTACACGGGACCGCTGTTCTGTCCGGTACCGGTGATCGCCAGCATCCACGATGTAAGTTTTTTGGAGCGGCCCGAGTACTTCACGGCCGCGCGTCGGCACCAGTTGAAATTCACGGTTGCGCGCACCGCACGGTCGGCGGCTCGCATTTTGACCGGCAGTGAATTTTCGAGGGACTCGATCGTGCGCGCCTATGGCCTCGATCCCGATCGCGTCGTGGTGGTTCCCGATGCGGCGAATCCTTTCTTTCGGCCGTTGACGCGTGAGAGCGCGATGCGCCGGGTGCTGGAACGTTTTCGCGTCAAAGGCCCGTTTGTGTTATCCGTCGGCGACCTGCAGCCGCGCAAAAATCACATCGGCCTGATCGAAGCGTTCGCGCGCCTGGTCAAAGAAAATCCCGCGCTGCCGCACGAGCTCGTGCTGGCCGGGCAGGATACCTGGTTTGGCCCGCGCGTGCATGAAGCCGCTGCCCACTCCGGCGTGCAGGATCGCATTCGATTTCTGGGCTTCGTTACAGACGACGATCTTTTGCAGCTCTACAATGCCTGCGATTGTTTCTGTTTTCCATCCTTCTATGAAGGGTTTGGAATTCCGATTTTAGAGGCGATGGCTTGCGGCCGCGCGGTGGCCTGCGCGAACACCTCCGCGATGCCCGAAGTGGCTGACGGCGCCGGATTGTTTTTCGATCCCGCGAAACCTGATGAGATCGCGCGTGCTCTCCGCGATATCCTTATCGACCCGCAGCTGCGCCAACGCATGGAGCGGCTCGGATTGCAGCGCGCGGCGAACTTCACCTGGCAGAGGACGGCACAGAAGACGCTCGCGGTTTATCAGGAAGTCGCGGGACGCAGCCGTCGACCGTCTCGCGTGGCGTCAAAGGCAGCGGCTCCAGCTAAATCGGTAAAGACACTTCGATGAAACTAATCGTGCGGGGCTCTTTCTTCTCGCCTTAGTTCCTCTTCATGGCATGGCGCTGTTCGCCGCCGCGCCCGTGTTCCCCAATGAGTCGCTGGACTATAGCATCAACTGGCAGAGCGGTCTGAGCCTCGGCGAAGTTCACTGGAAGGCACAGAATGCAGGTTCGGCAGCCGCTCCCGCGTGGAATTTCCATCTCGATTATGAGGCCAACGTGCCGGGCTACGGACTCGCCGATGCGTTTAATTCGGATGCAACAGCCCCATTTTGCACTGAGGATCTTTCGCGGGATCTCCTGCACGGCGCACGGAAATTTAGTGAAAAGGAGAGCGTCGACGCCAAGACGCTCACCGTCACGCGAACGCCGGCCAGCGGATCGGGTGAAAGTAAATTCACGGTGCCGGATTGCATCCGCGATGCGCTCACGTTTCTGTTCTTCGCGCGGCATGAGCTGGTGAACGGCCGTGTTCCCGATCCGCAGTCCGTTATGTTCGGCGCTCTTTACCAGGTGAAGATGACATACCTTGGGTCCGGGCCGGTGAAAGCCGGAGATCGCTCGTACGATGCGGATCGCGTGGGCTGCTCCATTGTTGGGCCCGCGTCCAACGTCAATGCCGACGTCTATTTCGCGCGTGACGCCGTACGTACTCCCGTTCTGATCCGATTCCCGATCGCGCTGGGCACGTTTTCGGTGGAGTTGACGCACTGAGTTCCAACCTGCGCGTTGCCTTCTTCTCGCCGATGCCGCCGGCGCGAAGCGGCATCGCCGATTACTCCGCCGCGCTGGTTGCACAGCTTCGGCATTTAGTAGATCTGAGCATTTTCGATCACGCGCCGGATAGTTATGATCCGGCGCAGTTCGACGTCGCGCTCTATCATCTCGGCAACAATGCCGATCATGATTTCGTTTATGAAGCGGCGCTGCGACATCCCGGAATCGTAGTGCTACATGAAGCGAATCTACATCACCTGGTCGCTGACCTGACGATCCGGCGCGGTGATTGGGACGCATATCTGAATGAGTGCGCGTTCGACGGCGGCGAAGTTGCGCGCGCATTTGCCGAACGCGTGCGGGCGCTCGAAGTCGGGCCCGATTACGACGGCGTACCCATGCTGCGACGCATTGTTGGGGCGTCCAAGGGCGTGATCGCTCACAGCAACTACGTGCTATCCGCTGCGCGGGTGGCTGGCTTCAGCGGTCCACAAGCGGTGATCCCGCACGGCGCGTGGGTGGATGGACCGGTCGATCAACTGGCTTACGAACGCGGCCGCAATCTGGTTCGCGAGCGCCTCGGCGTGGAAGCGGACGCAACGCTGATCGGCGCGTTCGGATATCTCAAGCCGTACAAGCGGATCGCGCAAACACTGCGCGCGGTGCGCCGGCTGGTTAAGTTAGATCCGCGCGTTCGCGTGATCTTGGGCGGTGAAGCGCATCCGGATCTTCCGATCGCGCAAATCATCGCAGGTCTAGGGCTGGAAGCGCACGTGCGCGTGCTCGGGTACACCGCGGAAGAAGACTTTGCGTCCTATATCGCGGCTTGCGACGTCATCGTCAATCTGCGCTACCCGACGGTCGGCGAAACATCGGGCAGCCTCTTGCGCGCATTCAGCACCGGTCGTCCGGCGTTGGTTTCCGACGTCGGCGCGTTTGCTGAATTGCCGGACGATATCTGCCTCAAGGTTCCCGTGGATGCCGCCGAAGAGGATCTGATCTTCGAGTTTCTGAACTTGCTAGCATCGCGTCCCGACGTGGCCCGGCAGATCGGGGATCGCGCGCGTGCCTGGGTGGAACGGGAATGCAGCTGGCGAGCGGTCGCGCAGAAGTACGCCGACTTCATGGCCTTCGTCGTCCAAGGGGCACTTCCTTCGAGACCGGCTGCCGCCGCGGACGGAGCCGTATTGCAGGTGGATGTCGAGCCGGATTGGATCAAGAGCTGGGTGGCCGACGAGCCATCCACGGAATATCTCCAGACCCATTCCGACCGCTTCCGGCACACGCTGCAAATTACGCCGCCCGGCGACCCGTCGAAGTCGATTCTTGAGATGGGCGCGTATATGCAGATCACGCCCGCGTTGAAATATAAGCTCGGCTACGGCCATGTGCGCGGCTGTTACTACGGCAAGCTGGGCCGCACCGATCGCAAGTTCGTCGAGTCGAATCTTGGCGAGACATTCGAATGCCTGATCGATCATTTCGACGCAGAGCGGGATCGCTACCCGTACCCAGAAGAATCGTTCGATACGGTGCTGTGCTGCGAACTCCTGGAACATCTGTTCAGCGATCCGATGCACTTGATGAGCGAGATCAACCGCATTCTGAAACCCGGTGGATCTTTAGTGATCACGACCCCCAACATCGTTTCGTACCGCGCGGTCGCCGCCATTTTGGAAAGCTATAATCCGGGTTTTTTCACCGCATATATCAAGCCCAATCCGATCGGTGAGACCGAGGCGCGGCACAATCGTGAATACACGCCGACGGAAGTGCATCAATTACTGTTGGCCGGTGGCTTCGCGTTGGAGCGTCTGGAGACCGGAGCTTTCCGCGACGAGCCGCATCCCGAATTCGCGTGGGTCCAGGCGGTTCTCGAACGGCTGTCGCTGCAAACGCAATGGCGCGGCGATGGAATTTACGCGGTCGGCCGGAAGACGGGACCGGTGACTGAGCGCTATCCTTCATGGCTGTACTCCTGAAAATTCGCGCAAAACGGAACGCGCCCCGTCCCGCGAGGCTGTCATGAGTTCATTGGAGGTTTCGCGGCGCGGGTTCGCGCCCTTTGCGCTTTTGAAGGCCAAGTACAAGAACGCGATCATCGCGACCGATGGCGAACGACCGGAGCTGCGCTTCGATGTTGACGATGTTGATGTCGCGCGGGATGGCTACGCCGTCAGTTATCAGATCTTCGAACCGGCAACAGGTGTGTTGCTGGTGGAAGGCGAGCGCACTCCCGCGGCGAGCGGCCGGTTCCTGCTTCCGCTCACACTCCCGCAAGACGATGGCAAATACCAGCTGTACGCGTCGTTGATGCATGAGGACCACGGGTGGGCCTACGCCAGCGGTCTTCCGTTCGTGCTGGCTGACCTGCGCATTGACCGCGGTGCGCTCCGCGTCGATCGGATCGAAGTCACAGACCTGAACCGCGTTCGCCGCCGCCGCAGATTGAACGCCGTTCCCTACGCCTTGATTCAGCCGTTCCGCACGGTGTGGAGAAATCGTTCACTGAGCGCGACGTTAGTGCGGCGCGAAATTCTCAGCCGATCCAGAGGCTCGTTCTTCGGCGCGCTTTGGACCATCCTCAATCCGCTGCTTTTGATGATCACGTACTTCTACGTCTTCGGCATCGTCTTGAAAGCGCGATTTGCAAACGACCCAAGCCCGGCCAGTTTCGCGCTTATACTTTCTCGCCGGAATGCTTCCGTGGATCGCCTTCAGCGAAGCCGTGGGGCGCGCGCCCGGCGTTCTGATCGAATACCGCAGCTTGATCAAGAAACTCGTTTTTCCGATCGAGACACTGCCGGTGAATCTGGTGTTCTCGGGGCTGGTCGGTGAAGCATTCGGCCTCGCGCTATTCACCCTCGCGTGCCTGGTGATCCGGCATCGCCTGCCCTGGACGCTGATCTATCTGCCGCTGCTGATCATCCCGCAGATGATATTCACCGCGGGTCTCTGCTGGTTCCTGTCCGCGCTAGGAGCGTTCCTGCGCGACCTTACGCAGATCATCGGATTCGTTCTAACGGTGTGGTTTTTCATTACGCCGATCTGTTATCCCGAAACGCAAGCGCCCGGCGCGGCGCGAGCTTTATTGATGAAGAATCCGATTTACATCCTGGTGCGCGGATATCGCGCAATCTTCCTCGAATCTCGCGCGCCCGACTGGCGATCTCTGGGTGGATTCACAGCCGTCGCCATCGTCCTTGCCGTGCTCGGACATGCCTGGTTCTACAAGCTTCGAAAGACCTTCGTCGACGTCCTCTAAACCGCACGTAGAACCAACCGGCTCGTATCATTGAAGAGTCATTGTTAAAACATCTCTCGCAAGCGCTGCTGGCTCTGGGCCCGCTCGGCGTTCTGCTGCTCGCGTTTCTCGACTCCGCCGGCATCCCGATCCCCGCCGGAATGGATCTGCTGCTGATCTTCATCGCCATCAAGACGCCGCAGGTCGCATGGTTCTCGGCCGCCGTAGCAGTCATTGGTTCCACGATCGGGAATCTGGCGTTGTTCAGCACTGCGCGGCGCGGCGGACGACGATTCATGGAACATGCCGCGAGCCCGAATCGCTCACAGAAATTCCGCAACTGGTTCCTGCGGTACGGGCTGGTCACGGTCTTCATCCCTGCCCTGATGCCGATTCCCATGCCCCTCAAGCTATTCGTCATCTCGGCGGGAATCACCGGAACGAAGCGGAGTTCGTTTGTAACAGTGATCGTGCTCGCCCGCGTGATCCGTTTTGGGGCGCTGGTGGCTCTCGGTCTTGCGGTCGGTGAACAGTCGCCCACATTCCTGAAATCCCACGCGTGGCATTTTATGTTCGGCGCAGTGCTTCTGTTCATCGCGCTTTACGTACTCATCCGCTTGAGCGATCGCACACGCCAGGCACTTCGCTCACCCGAAGGCGTCATCCTTGAAGTGGACCAGATCGAAGAAGTGGACGAACCGCCAACGGGCGAGTGACGCTACACTGGAATCCCATATGCCAAAACGCGTCGCCGTGGTCGAGGACGAAGCCGAATTGGCGGCTCTTTTGGAATACAACCTGAACAACAGCGGGTTTTCCACGCGCACTCTCGTCGGCTCCAAAGGCACGCTGGAGTTGCTCGAGGAATGGCGCCCCGATCTGATCGTTCTGGACGTCATGCTGCCGGATGGCGATGGCTTCGACCTTTGTAAGCAGATCCGAAAAAGCCAGAGCATCGCACGGGTTCCCATCCTCTTCCTGACGGCGCGCTCGGATGAAGTCGACCGCGTGCTCGGTCTTGAAATTGGCGGCGACGATTACATCACCAAACCCTTCAGCCCGCGCGAACTCATTGCCCGCGTGAAAGCGCACTTGCGCCGCGGCGAACCTGATCAGGAAAATGGCATGATCCGGATCGGCCCGGTCCGCCTGGACCGTGACGCGCATCGCGTATTCCTGAATGACCGCGAGTTGCAGTTGACATCCACCGAATTCAAGCTTCTGGAATACTTCATCGTCAACCCCGGGCGTGCGTTCAGCCGCGAACAGTTGCTCTCCGAAGTGTGGGGCGAGCAGCATTATGTAACGCCGAGAACGGTGGATGTACACGTACGGCGACTCCGCGAACAGATCGAAGAACAGCCCGAAGATCCGAAGTATCTGGTGACTGTCCGGGGCTTCGGCTACCGCTTCGAAAGCCAGCCATGAAAGCCCGCATCTTTATCAAATTCATAGCGGGGTTGGCGGCTCTCATCACCATTGCGCTGGTCATGACCAGCCTGCTGACCTCGCGCGTGATCGACAGCAAATACATGGCGAGCCGGTGGCGCGAGCTCGATGAAAAAGCGCGCATGCTGGAAGCGAGCGGGGCGACTTCGAATCCAGCGAGCCTGCCCGCGATGGCCCGCGCTGCGGGTGTCCGGATTACCTTAATCGCGCGCGACGGCTCGGTAATTGCCGACACGGCGAGCGATGCCAGCCGCATGGAAAATCATGCCGGCCGTCCGGAAGTGATCGAAGCGCTAGCGGGCCGCAAAGCAACCAGCATCCGTCGCAGCAACACCCTCGGTGCGGAATACATCTACTTCGCCGAGCCTGTGCCGCAGGGTGCACTTCGATTGTCGATGCCGCTGGCGGAAGTGCGCGAAGAACAGCAGGCGATCCGCCGCCGCACGCTGGAGAGTGCGGCTCTGGCGTTCATCCCGGTCGTGCTAATTGCGCTCTATCTCGCGCACAACACGGCGGACCGCCTCGGCAGCATCATCGCTTATGCGGGAGAGCTGGCGAACGGAAATTTCCACGCGCGTCTGCGTGATTTGCGCTCCGGGGAACTGGCCATCCTCGGCTACAAACTGAATGACACCAGCGCAAAACTGGAGCGCACGGTGCAGCAGCTGCAGACCGAGCACACCGAACTCGAAAAACTGGAACGCATCCGCAAAGACTTCGTCATCAACGTCTCGCATGAGCTGCGCACGCCGCTCGCTTCGATTCAGGGCTACACCGAAACGCTGCTCGACGGCGCGATTCACGATGAGAAAAACAACATTCGATTTCTGAACATCATCCGGCACAACGCGGAACGTCTGGCACGGCTCACCGCCGATCTGCTGGCTCTTTCGCGCATCGAAATGAAGACGCAGCAGTTCCGGTTCGGGCACTACCGCGTGAACGAGTTGCTGGCCGACGTGATCGACACCATCCGTCCGATCGCGGCGAAAAAACGTATCGAGTTGCGTCAGGAACTTGCGACCGCCGGCACTGAGGTCTACTGCGATTCCGAAGCCATCTATCAGATCCTGAGCAATCTTGTCGACAACGCGGTGAAGTACACGCCGGAGTTGGGGACGATCACGATTGGAGTCAAGTCTCACGCGGCCGGTAACTCCGCGCGCATGCTCGAACTTTTCGTACAGGATACGGGGATCGGTATTCCAGTGGAAGATCAAACACGTTTATTCGAACGTTTCTACCGCGTGGATAAAGCGCGCTCGCGTGAACTGGGCGGCACGGGCCTGGGGCTCGCGATTGTGAAGCATCTGGTCCGCACGCACGGTGGCGAAGTCTGGGTCAATAGTGAAATCAACAAAGGCGCGACTTTCTTCTTCACGCTTCCAATGGACGAATTCGAACCACAATCGCAATCGGAACTTCATCCAGAGTTTACGGCGTCTTAACCCGTTCGTAACACGCGCGCCGCTACCCTGAGACGAGTCCCTACGTATGAAGAAGATTGTTCTGATCGAGGACGACGCGGATCTTTACGCGCTGCTGAAATACAACCTGGAAAAGGAAGGCTTTAGCCTGGTCGGCTCGCAAACGGGCCGCGGCGCGCTTGACCTTTGCCGCCGGGTCCGGCCGGACCTGATCCTGCTCGATATCATGCTTCCCGATTCGGATGGCCTCGATATCTGCAAAGGCATCCGCAACGATTCGGAGCTGGCAACTGTTCCCGTCATCTTCCTGACCGCGCGCGCTTCAGAGACGGATCGCATCGTCGGATTGGAACTTGGCGCGAACGACTACATCGTCAAGCCCTTCTTCGTTCGGGAGTTGATCGCTCGCATCAAACTGCAGTTCCGTTCGCAGCATGCGCCTGCGCGCGTGCTCAAATCCGCCGGAATCGAACTGGATCGCTCCAGCTGCCAAGCCCGATTGAACGGTAGTCTGCTTTCCCTAACCGCGACCGAATTTCGCCTCCTCGAATTTCTGATGACGCGCACGGGCGTCGTGTTCAGCCGTGAACAACTGCTGAACTCGGTTTGGGGACAAGACCGAGCGATCACGGATCGCACCGTCGACGTCTACGTATTGCGATTACGTCAGAAGATCGAAGCGGATCCGACGAACCCCCGCATTATCCATTCCGTGCGCGGCTTCGGCTACACCTTCGAGCCGCGCTTACCGAGTAGTGACATGGAACGGGCCGAAGCGTCCGCAGCCGCACGTTAGCCCAATTTTCCTGCGCATCGACGGTACAGTTCGTGTTGCCTCGTACCGTCGCATGATCTATCCTTTAAGTCGGTTGTTCAGATAGTCGGGCCCTACGGATTCATCCTACTGGCGGACTAAACCTCATAGGAGTGGTTATTTGCCAGTGATACGGGTTCGTACGGTCAGTGCGTCCATTGGTTTTGCTCTTTGTTGCTGCTTCACAGTAAGCGCGCAGGCCGGGCTGCAAAACACGGCCACCTCACTGAGCGCTAGTCCGAATCCCGTCGCGCTCGACCGTTCCGTCACCCTGACGGCCGTTATGACTCCCGCGGCAGCGACCGGTAAGGTCAGCTTCTACGATGCCACGAATGTCATCGGTTCGGCGACGATTCAAAACGGCAAGGCTGTGTTCACCACCAACCTGTTACCAGGCGGCAAGCAATCCATTTTTGCTCGATATCAAGGTAATGCGACCTTCGCGATCAGCGTTTCCGCTCCGATCTCACTAACGGTGTCAGCTACGCCCGCGAACGCGTTTCTTGCGCCGTCGATCTACCCGGCCGGATCGGGTCCGACGGTATTTGCTTCTGGCGACTTCAACGGCGATGGGATTCTGGATCTTGCGGTGGGCGATGCCAACGACGGGTCGTTGAGCATTTTGCTGGGAAATGCCGCAGGTGGGTTTGCAACTACGGCTACCTACCCACAGTTGTTCGTCAGCAGTATCGTTGTCGCTGATTTCGACGGCGATGGAAAGCAGGACATCGTTGTCGAAGGAAACGGCCCTGTTTTTCTTCATGGGAACGGGGATGGAACATTCCAGCAAACCGGTTCGTTCGCACAACCCGGACTGGGCTGCGGAGATTCTTTGGCCGTGGGTGATTTCAACGGCGACGGCCTTCCGGACCTGCTGTTCAGTTGCTCCAACAACCAGAACGCACTGATTCTCTTGAATCAGAAGAACGGCGTCTTCGGAAGTCCGCAAACGCTTGCGGTTGGACCTCTAAGCGTCGCTGTCGCCGACTTCAACGGAGATGGATTCGCTGACATCTATATCCAAAGCGGCGCGGCGGTTCTGGTAAACAACGGGAACAACACGTACACGCAAGTTGCGAACCCGAGCGGCGGGACAGGGCTTGGGGCGGTTACGGCTACTGGGGATTTCAATGAGGACGGCTATCTCGACATTGCGTTCATGGACCCATTCGATTCAAACGGGATTCAGATCCAGCTAGGAACCGGCGCATCGGCGGCTAGCGGAAATCCGCTGCTCGGACCGCCGATGGCGTTGGGTGGGGGTTTCTTCGAGAATCAAGGCGTTCTGACCGTCGGCGATTTTAACGGCGATGGCCACCTCGACATTCTTGTATCCGGCACAGGTGCCCAATGGATGGTCTTCCCAGGTAATGGCAATGGAACCTTCGGCACGATGATCAATTTTCCCGCCCCTCAAACCCTGTACCCGATCAACGGCTTACTTACCGGTGACTTCAACGGGGACGGGCGGACGGATTTCGCTGCGCTCAACACTGCCTCGAACCAGATTGAGGTGTTGCTCGGCGCGTCGCAAAGCATGGTCAGTCTCACCGTCAACCCGGCGCCGCCATCGCCCGGCGCGCAGACCACTCTAACTGCGTCGATCACACCCGCCACTGCAACCGGATCGGTGACTTTCTCCGACGGCTCGACCGTTCTGGGAACCGCGCCTGTCATATCCGGGGCGGCGAATTTCCCCACCACCGCGCTCGGAGCGAACGGCAACTTCCTTACCGCAAGCTATAGCGGAGACGCTACCGATCTGCCCAATTCCGGGTCCATCACCGTGAACGTTCCCGGGACGCCGACTGCGACTACTCTTATCTCCTCATCGCAAACCGAAGTGCTCGGAGAACCGGCTGTCTTCACAGCGACCGTCACTCCTTCCGCTGCAAGCGGACGGGTGACGTTCTTCGACGGCGTCACTCCGATCGGCGACGCCGCACTGTCTGGAGGCGTTGCCGTTTTCACGTATTCTCTTCCTAGCGGCGTGCAGGCCATCACCGCCCGGTATGACGGTAACTTTAACTTCGCTCAGAGTGTTTCCGCCGTTCTGAACGAGGCGGTCACAACCGTACCCGCGGGAGGATTCGGATCGCCCGTGCCGGTAACGCTGAACGCGCCCGCGACAAATTTGTCGGCCGTTGACCTCAATGGTGACGGCAAAGCGGATCTGCTCGCCTGCAATGGCGCCACGGGGCAGCTGAGTATCGCGCTAGGCAAGGGCGATGGGACGTTCGGCACCCCGCAAACGATCAGCGGATGCCCGGACGGCGGAATGCCTGCGCATCGCCGACTTCAACGGCGATGGAAAACCGGATCTCGCCATCCTCAACAATGGAATCTTTCTGCTCCTCGGCAACGGCGACGGCACGTTTCAGAGTCCCGTGCTCATCGACGGCACTTTGAGTGGCCCCATCGTTGCGGGTGACTTCAATGGGGACGGCAAGGCGGATATCGCGAGCGCAAATTTCCTGGACGGTTCGCTCCATATGCTGCTCGGCCTGGGAAATGGCGCGTTTGAGCCGGGCGTGAAGCTAAGTATTGGGGCCGTTGGAGGGCCACTCTACCTGGCGGACTTTAACGGCGACGGGCGCGCCGATCTGGCGATCTCCTACGCGAATCTGGAAACCTTCGTCGCTCTCGGCAACGGCGACGGCACGTTTCAGCAAGCCCTGAACGTTCTCCCCACCCAGCCAGGCGCAAGCGTTGTCGGTGCAGTCGCCGATTTGAATGGCGACGGACGATCCGATCTGGTGCTGGCGCTTTCCGCAGCAAACACCGGCATCAATTCTGTTGAAGTTTTCCTGAGCAACGGAGATGGGACGTTCCGAATGTCGGCGATGATTCCTGTGCCGGTGTCGAGCTACTCTCCGGTGTTAGTCAGCGATTTCAACGGCGATGGGCATCCGGATCTTCTGATCCCTTACGCCGAGGGCTTCTACCTTGCCTTGGGCAACGGCGACGGGACATTCGGCACTCCGCAACCGACGACGATCCCTCCCGGCAACGCGGCCCTTGCGGAACTAAACGGTGATGGGCGCGGGGACGTACTGGTCGCCAATGCAACCACAGGCGCGGTATCCGTGCTCACGGGAGAAACCTCGGATCCGATCACGCTAACGATCTCGCCCGCATCGCCCGTGGCGAACGTTCCTGCAACTCTCACGGCGACGATTCCGAACGCATCGGCCACGGGGACTGTCGTGTTCTATGACGGAGCGACGGTGCTAGGGAAATCGACGTTTAGTAATGGTCAGGCAACTCTCGCGGCGACCTTTGCGGGCGGTGTAACGCATCAGATTTCCGCTTTCTATGAGGGATCCGCGGGATTAAGCAGCGTATTCTCAAGCACGCTGTTTCCAGCGGTCAGCGTTACGTCCGGCGGTACCTTCGGGACCGCACTTACGACGGAGACGGGCGCCGTGCCGGTGGCGATTGCGGTCGCCGATCTCAACGGCGATGGCAAGCTGGATATGGTTACTGCCAACTCCGGCGACAACACGATAACTGTCGCGTTCGGCAAAGGAGACGGAACCTTCAGTTCCACAGCGACCTATGCAGTTGCCTACTCACCTCAGAAAATCGCGATCGCGGATCTGAATGGCGATGGCCGTCCGGATATAGTCACCGGGGGCGCATCCAGCAACACCGTCAGCATCTTCTTGAACCAGCCGGGCGGCACGTTTGCCGCTGCGCTCACCGCGGACGCGGGAATTCCGGTTTCGGCCATCTTGGTGGGCGATGTAAACTTCGACGGGATTCCTGATATTGTCGTGGGCAACACCGGGAACAGCCAGATCGCCACGCTTCAGGGCATAGGCAACGGTACGTTCCAGGCGGCGCAGCAACAATCGTTCACGACTGCGACTTCAACGTCGAACGCCATCGCGTTCGGCGATTTCAACGGAGATCATAAAGCAGACCTGGTGGTCCCCGGATGGAGCATTCTCTTTGGTTCAGGCGCTGGAACATTCTTGAGTCCCCAATTTGCCTCGGGAAGCTCGGCGAGCGGCGTCGCGGTAGGGGATTTTAACGGCGACGGGTTGCTCGACTACGTGACAGTAGAACCTGGTCTCTATAACGTCGCTGTCTCCTTAAACGCGGGCGGCGGTACATTTCTTTCGGTGTTGCAGTCGAGCCTTAGTATCTCGCCCAACGCGGTCGTGACGGGAGATTTCAACGGAGACGGGAAGTTGGACTTAGTCGTCACCAGTTCTAACGGGAGTGCCGGCATCCTGTTGGGGAACGGTGACGGAACCTTCGCCACGGAGATTCCGGTTCCAGTTGGCACGAACCCGGTGGCTCTCGCGGTCGGCGATTTCAATGGCGATGGCCGTCAGGATATAGCCGTCGCGAACTCGGGCAGCAACAATGTCAGCGTCCTATTGGGAAGCCAATCCGCATGCACGTTCACGGTCTCGCCACTCGCGCCGGCACTTGACAACACCGGCGGCAACGCCACAATTACGGTCACAGCGAGCAACCCTGATTGCGCGTGGTCAGCGTCCGGACCCGGCGGCTTCTACACGGTAACCGCGAGCACCACGGTCGGAAGCGGGACGGTCACATTGTTCGCATTCCCAAACGGCTCGGGGAACAAACTAACGAGCACGATCTCGATCGCGGGTGCGAACGTCGTGTTCACCGAGTGGTCAACGACGCAGGTATTCACCGACGTTCCGCCCACCGACCCGTTCTTCGATGCCATCGACCTTTTCTCCCAGAAGGGCATTACAACGGGCTGTGCGCCCGCGCAATTCTGCCCCGATGAGAACGTCAGCCGCGCCCAAATGGCGGTGTTCATCGTTCGCTCCGTCTACGGCGGCGACAACTTCACCCTTGAGCAACAGACACCGTACTTCGCGGATGTACCGACAACTGCGTTTGGCTTCCAGTGGATTCAAAAGATGTACGAGTTGGGGATCACCACAGGATGCGGCGGCGGAGACTATTGCCCGGACGACTCAGTGACTCGGGCGCAAATGGCAGTCTTCATCATCAAGATGCGGTTCTCCACCGCACCGTTCACTTATCCGCAGACACCGATTTTCAGCGATGTCGGCCAAACGGCATTTGGCTTCGCCTTCATTCAGAGGATGTCCGTGGATGGCATCACCACCGGCTGCGCGACTGGCGTTTACTGCCCCGATAACTTTGTGACTCGCGGCGAGATGGCGGTGTTTATCATGCGAGGGGCATTCAACGCTTTGCTGCCGCCCACCACTCCGCTCGTAACCAACCTGACGCCCAATACGCTAATGCATGGAACCACGGGCAGCTTCACAATCGAAGCTACAAACGTAAACTTCGGCCAAGGCGTGGTTACCGTGGTTCCGCCGGCTGGAATTACGGTCAACAGCGTACAGGTGGTGAACGATCAGACCCTGCAGATCTCTCTAACGGCAGCCGACGACGCGCCAATCCAACCGGAGCCAATCTACATTCAGGCGGCGCCGCAAGAAGTTGTGTCTCCGAATAGCCTGATCATTCAATAACCGGCCATTGCGGACGTGTTACGCTTGCCGGGTGTGGCCACCGATCTAATCGAGATTGACCAGAAGAATCCCGCGGAGTCGGCAATCGATCGCGCGGTGGACGCAATCCGGCGGGGACAAGTCGTCGCAGTGCCGACGGAATCGCTCTACACGTTGATGGGCGATCCGCTCAACCTGCAAGCCGTCACTCAGGTGTTCCAGGCCAAAGGCCGCGAATCGGTCCGCTCGCTTCCGCTGCTGGTCGCCGATACCCTCATGGTCGAGGATTTGGCGCGCGAACTCTCCAAGCGTTTTTATGCGTTGGCGCGCAAGTTCTGGCCGGGTCCGCTCTCCATCATCCTTCCCGCTTCGTCCAAAGTGCCGCTCAAAGTCACCGGCAACACGGGCCGGCTTGCGGTACGCCAGAGTGCCGCTGTGATCGCCCAGAAGATTGTCACGCGCATGAATCAGCCGGTGATCGCGACTAGCGCGAACATCTCCGGGCAACCGACACTGACCAGCGGAATCGAAGTCTTCGCCACGCTGGACGGCCGCGTCGACCTGGTGCTTGACGGCGGTGTCTGCAGCGGCGCTGGTTCGAGCACGGTCGACATCACTGAGCCCTACTGGCGCATGATTCGCGAAGGCGCCATTCCGGAGAAGGAAATCGCCGAATCGCTGAAGGGGCTGTAGCGATGAAGAAGGTGGAAGCGGTGGTCCAGCCGTTCAAGCTGGAGGAAGTGAAGGAAGCGCTGAAAGCCATCGGGATCGATGGGATGACCGTGATCGAAGTGCGCGGCCACGGACGTCAGAAGGGCCACACCGAGATTTATCGAGGCCAGGAGTACACGGTCGATCTGCTCCCGAAGGTGCGCTTCGAGATGGTGATTCCCGATGCAAGGCTTGACGAAGTCATCGACACGCTGACTGCCGCGGCGCGCACCGGCAAAATCGGCGACGGCAAGATCTTCGTGTCTGATGTGAGCGAGGCGATCCGCATCCGGAACGGAGACCGCGGCGATTCTGCGCTGTGATGGGTGCGCTGACGGAGCGCACCGCTCAGGCGGATGCGCTGGTGCTCGCCGGATGGCCGGACATCGAAAATGTCGTGCTGGCTGCGGTGGGAGGATACGGACGGCGCGAGTTGTTTCCCTACTCCGACGTCGACCTGCTAATCGTCACGGCGCGGGGGCCGTCCGAAGAGAAGGATCTGCGCGATGCGATTGCGCCTTTTCTGCGCGACCTCTGGGACGCCGGTCTGCGAGTCAGCCAGTCGGTTCATAGTCTGGCGGAGTGCCTGGCCGTGGATGCGCAGAACGAGGAACTCAGTGTTAGTTTGCTCGACCGGCGATTTCTTGCGGGCGACCGCGAGTTGTTCGGTCGGCTGCGCAACCCACCCCGGGAACGGCTCGCGCCCGCACTGGGGCGGTTGGCGCGCGCCCGCCACCGAACTTACGGGAACACCATCTTTCATCTGGAGCCGCACGTCAAGGACGCGCCCGGCGCGCTGCGCGATCTACATGTGATCCGCTGGCTGAACACGCTGGATGATGTTGCGGCGGACGCGCCGGTTTGTGACTGGATTTACCGGATCCGAATCGCCCTTCATCAGGCTGCCGGACGCGACCAGAACGTGTTGAACTTCGCGATGCAGGATGCCTGCGCAGCTAGTTTCGGACTCGCGAGCGCGGCCGATCTCATGCGTGCTTACTACCGCGAAGCGGGTCCTATTTTCGCGGCTTGCGTGCAAGTGTTGGAGCGCGCGGAGTACCGGAAGTCTTCTGTATTTGCGGCTGTTCGCGAGAGCGCCTCGCAGCTCTCCGACAAAGACTTTCGCGTGATCCACGGCAAGGTGTTCTTCCGGCACCAGGCGGCCGATCCACGCGCGGTGGAGCGGCTGTTCACCTTCGTCGCGCGCCACGGAACGCCTATCGCCGAGGAAACACGCGTGCGCGTTGCCAGTGTCACTGAAGCTCGCATGAAGTGGGGCCAGCTCCGCGACATTCTGGAATCGCCTCACGCGGGCGCCGCGCTTCGAGCCATGCACGAGACCGGCTATCTCTCCCGGCTGTTCCCCGCGCTGAAAGGCATCGAGTGGCTGGTGATCCGCGATTTCTACCATCGCTACACGGTGGATGAACATTCCCTGGTTGCCGTGCAGACCGCAATCGACCTCAAGTCGGCTGCGAACCATTTCGGCGAGATGGCGCGCGAGACTCCGGACTATCCGCTGCTGCTCGTGGCGTTGCTGCTTCACGACTCAGGCAAGAGCGCGGAAACGGAAAATCATGCCGATGTTTCCGCGGAACATGCGCGCGAGGCTTGCCAGTCGATCGGCATGAATGAATCGGAGACCTCGACCGTGTTGTTTCTGGTGGAGCGGCACCTGGATATGTCGCGCCTGATGACCACGCGCGATCCGAAAGACGCGACTACGACCGCGGCACTCGCGGCGCTGGTAGGCACTGTGGAGCGGCTCAAGATGCTGACTATCCTGACTTACTGCGATATCAGTTCCGTGAACCCGACCGCACTAACTCCCTGGCGCGCCACGCTACTCTGGCAGACTTATGCCGCAACTGAACGCAAGCTTACTGTGGACTTGCAGGAACATACCGCCGATTACGGTCTGCCCGTGCGCTATCGGCTGACTCATACGGCGGAAGAGATCGACGAACATCAACGCATGGAGAGGGAGGGCCGCAAGGTCCGGTTGGATAGCTTCGGCGACCAATATCGTCTGACCGTGGTCACTCCCGATCGATCGTTCCTGATCTCCGATGTGTCGGGAGCTTTGGCGGGATTTGGCATGAACATCCTTCGGGCCGAAGCCTTCGTCAATGATCGCCAGACTGCGATCGACACCTTCGTGTTTTCCGATCCGATGCGTACTTTGGCCTTGAATCCGAGCGAGGTCGAGCGGTTTTGCCAAGTGGTTGAGGATGTAGTCGCGCAGCGCAGGACTAGCGCGGAACTCCTGCGAGCACGGCCGCGCGCGATTCGCCGAGGACGGATTGCAACCCGTGTATCCGTCGACACCGCTGCTTCGAATCGCGCGACTTTGTTCGAGATCTCCGCGGAGGATAGGCCGGGTATCTTATACGAGCTGGCCCGCTGCCTATCAGAGTCGGGCTGTAATATCGAGACGGTCCTGGTGGATACCGAAGGACAGAAGGCTATCGACGTCTTCTACGTCACGCGCGACGGCGGCCCGTTGGAAGATCGGGAAGCCGCCGCGGTTCGCAGAGCACTTGAAGAAATCGTCGTCTAAGAACGATTATGGAGGTGTTTGAATCCACCGGAGGGGAGTTACCGGCCAGCCGTCACTCCAAACGCCCATATCGATCTGTTTCGCCCCGCCGTGGCCAAGCGCATACCCGCAATAGGTTTTCCGGAACACGCAGTCAAACAGACCGACGCTCAGCTTCCAAGAGACGTTGTAGTCCCTATCATCCACCTTCGCATCATCGTCAAAGCCATTCGTCATTACGAAAAAATGGTCCCCGAGTTGGACCGGAGTACCGTGATTGTCGGTGATGACCTCAAGGTAATCGCGTTGATTGTACGGAATTGCCGTCTCTAAAGATTCATAGATCTGATCGGCGACTCCCTGATCGTTGTTCGTTGTATCCAAATCGCCTTTGACCATCACCACGGAAGTTCTTGGGTCGAGATTGGAAAAGTCGGTGGACAGCGGGTCCCCGGAAATTCCCACAGTCATAATCGCTAAAGCCCGTAATGACGGGACGCCTGGCGGATCTGTGCTGGATATCAATTGTGAAACGGCCAGGCACTCATAGGCCCCGAAGGAGTGCCCGGCACAAGCGGTCTGCATTCCATTCGAATCGGCCGACGGCGGAATCATTCCATCTGTTCTGGCGCTAAGTGCTTGTAGCGCTGCAGTCCAATCCGTTAGGATCACCTCAGGAAACTGATCATAGCCGGTATCGCCGTCATAGACCGGAAACACTACGGTGTATCCGTTATTGCAGAGCTGATAGATCCAAACAATGTAGTTGGAGGGGCTGTCGCCCAAAGTGTACGAGCCCTCGAGTCCCGCCAAGTGCCCGTGCAAGAAAAGAACGACTGGGAGGGAACTCATCTTGGCAGGAGTCGTGGGCTGATAAATGGCGTAGTTGTAGGCTTGTAACCCAGAATCGTTCGCTTTATACGGACCGTAAAGCTTGGTAGACCCGTAAGAATATGTGGAACCGCCGGGCCCGGATATGGGTTGTGGGGGAGCCGTGGGACCTTGTGCGCTTACGGCCAGCGAAAACATCACCGTCGCGGCTATTGCAATGAACGTTTTCAACTGATTTTGAGCCTCTGAAGTAGTATACGGTGCTAGATCGCACGCGTCAATCAGTAATACAACTGAGGTTCTTATAAGGTACTAACGAGTCGGTTTAGTGCTTCAGTTGATCGAAAGCGATGGTAACCGTCCCTATGTTTCCGGATGCCGCATCGCGTACGGCCACCCTCAGTTCGCTCGCGCGTGCATTTTGTTCAATCGGTTGATGAAACAAGAATCCATCCTTCGATATCTTGTCGTAGTTTTCCTGCTTCACGTTCAGTTGGATGGTATTGTCTAAGCCGTTGAACTGCCGGCCCTGCGCATCCTTTTGAACGAACAGGATGTCGAGTTTGCCGCCCCAGCGGTCGCCGTTTTGCTCCAGGCTGACGCCGCTTCGATCAATTTTCACCCACACATCCCACGAGTTGGCGCCCTGACCCGGCCGCACCTGCGCAACTAAGGGAATCGCGGTCGCATCCAGCGGACTCCACACCGCATCGCGTAGCTCGGCTTTGCGCGCGGCGTCGTCCTGAGGAGATTGCGGCAAGTCGAAATAGCCTTTGCGGTATCGGACATTCAGGCCTGAGCCGGCTACCTTCAACGTGATCTTGTGGAACTTACTATCGAAGTTCTCGCGCTCCGGATAGAAGCCGATGGTGTAAGTCACCTGAGCGTCGGAAACAGCGTCGCGGATGGCGTGCTTGAAGTCATTCGTGTTGTAGTAGGCGCGGCCGCCAGTCCGGTCCGCCAGGTCGATCATGGTGTCCTGATTCTTGCTGCCGACAGGTGGACGCGGCCAGGCGCCGGGACGCGTCTGCCGGATTACTTCCGCTCCTGACTTTTCGGCACTGTAACGCGGATCGACCATCAGACCACGCGCGTCGACCGGATACACGGCAACATTCGCGTCGTTCAAAGCCCGTACCGTGCGGCTGATTTCATCTGTAAACGTACGCTGTGTTCGGGAAGGATCGTTCTGGATATGGGGATTATCGAAACCAATCAGCGACGGGAAGCCGCCGGATACCCAGATCAGGTTTTTTCTTCCCGGGATGGCGGATAAGTGGTCGGCGATGAACTCCAACGCGCGAAGCGTTCCGATCACTCGGTTCACAGTATAGAAGTCGCGCTCACCGCCGGCCAAGCCGCGGCCGCCCAGCCAGTTATCCATTTCCAGAAGCTCATTGTTACCGGTATCGGAGCCGGTGGATAGAGCCTGTTCGACCGGTAACTGCGGATTGTAGGCGGCAAGTTGCCGGAGTAGGTCGCGCGAGTCGTTCGTGTAATCGTGCAACACGCGCAGACTTCCGCCGAGAGTGTAGATGCCGATATGATCGTCGGGCTCGATGGTCTGTAAGAACTTGACTACCTGCTGCTTGGCGTAGGCCTGATCGGTAAGCCGGGTATTTAGCGCATCGAGCAGGATCACGGTAACCGCGCTGGGAGTTCCCGACTGCTGTTCAAGATGATTAGTGAAAGTATTCGGCGGACGCGGATCGGTGGAGGCCGGAAGAATGGCGTTCGTCTCCATTTGGAAGAAACTGATTTTCTGCGGTTTGCCGTCGTCAAAGACCTGGAAATCAGCGGCCTTCAAGTCGGTCACGGGCTGGCCGCCGCGGTGGATAATCGCATTGACCTGAACCAGACGCGTGGTCGACTTGAGTACCAGCGGTTCTTGCTGACTATGTAACGCGGAAGTAGTGCAGACGAAAACGAACGGTAAGAAACGCTTCACGTAGCGAGGAATGTTCCCGGGCATGGAAAGGTTGCTCTCCTGCTTATAGTGTCTCGCGTGAGATACTCGAAAATTCGTCACTCTATGAAACCCCTCGCTCTTCTAATCGCCGCGGCCGGAACGATTTTGGCAGCGACGCCCGCGGCTCCAGCCGCTGATACGGTTCGTCTTTTCCACGTAAAATGCGGCGGATGTCACGGGATCGATGCCAGCGGGGGAATCGGCCCAAGCTTGAAAGGTAAGCTGGCGCACCCGGCGCCCGCTCAGTTAGTTGAGGTGATCACGAACGGTATTCCAGGGACACAGATGCCGCCATCGGGGCTGCCCCCGGAACAAGTGAAGAAGCTCGCGGCGTACGTACAGTACGTCAGCAAGAAGCACTAAGCGACAGCAAGCACCGCCTGCGAATGCGAGTCGCTCGCGTGATAGGAACTGCGCACCAGCGGTCCGGCTTCTACATGCGCGAAACCCATCTCCATGCCGATCGAACGTAATTCGGCGAACTCGGCCGGAGGGACGTAGCGCACGATGGGCAGGTGCTTCGGCGACGGACGAAGGTACTGTCCGAGGGTCAGGATATCGACGCGGCTGCGGTGCAGATCGCGCATCACTCCGACCACTTCGTCGTGAGTCTCACCCAGTCCAAGCATGAGACCGGACTTAACCGGCGTCTCGGGCGATAGCGACTTGGCGTAAGCCAGCATATCGAGCGAACGTTCGTAGCGAGCTCCGAGGCGAACCTGGCGATAGAGTCGCGGGACGGTTTCCGTGTTGTGATTGAGCACGTCGGGACGCGCTTGCATCACGATCTCCATGGCTTCTCGCCGGCCCTGAAAATCCGGCACGAGAACCTCGACCTTGCAGCCCGGAACGGTCTCACGAATAGCTTCGATGCAGAGACGAAACAGCTCGGCGCCCCCGTCTTTGCGGTCATCGCGGTTGACGCTGGTGATCACGGCGTAGCGGAGGTTCATCGCGCGAACGGCTTCGGCGACACGGCGCGGCTCATCGTAATCGACCGGTAGTGGCGCGCCTTTCTGCACGGCGCAGAACCCGCAGCGGCGCGTGCAGACGTTGCCGAGAATCATGAACGTCGCCGTGCCGCGGTTCCAGCATTCGCCGATGTTCGGGCACGCCGCGCTCTCGCAGACGGTATGCAGATTGAGTCCGGTGACCAGCGCTTTCAGATCGCGATACCCGTTGCCCACAGGCGCGGGGGCGCGCAGCCATTGCGGGCGAGCAGGTTTTGTGTCCAGCGTGATCAGCACTACTTACAGTTTAGCGGCTGCTATCCGATCCTCAAGAACGTAGTCCTCGATGCGGTCGCCGACAAGCCATCGCAGATCGTGACCGGCGGATAGATCGAGTGCTTTCCGCGGGATCAAACCGATCAGTTCGCTCCCGGCAGTCTCGATCCCGCGCGCTTCGGCTTCAGCGCGGACGCGGTCGAAGACACGATGCAGCGGCGTGGTTTCGAAGTCGACCAGGTTGATCGAGACCTGAACCTGACCGCGTGATTTCAACTCCAGACCGATCGACTTCACAGCGGGTAAACCACCGGACGATTGGCGAACCGCGCGGGCGATCGCGCGGGCCGCTTCGAGATCCTGGGAGTGCAGGTTAATGTTCCACGCTACAAGGAATCGGCGCGCTCCCACGATGCTGACGCCCGCAGTCGGATGGCGACCTGTGCCGATATCGGGATCACCGGTGAACTTCGGTGAACGGAGAACCTCCAGGCGCGCGCGATCCGGAAGGCGCGCGGCGGCTTCGTAGAGGTAAACGGGGACGCCGAGCTCGTTGAAGATGCGCGCTCCTACGTGATTGGCGATCTCGATACAGAGTTCGAGCGAGGCGTTGGTGACCGGGACGAAGGGGACGACGTCGGCGGCGCCGACGCGCGGATGAACGCCCTCATGCGCCGGGATGTTGATCCGCTCAACGGCTTGCGCGACGGCACGGAATGCGGCATTCGCTACCGCTTCGGGCGAGCCGGCGATGGTAAGTACGGTCCGGTTATGATCGCGATCCGACGTTTGATCGAGCAGTGCTGCGCCATGCACCGAGGCCGCCGCCGATGCGAGCTTCTCGATCGTCTCTAAGTCGCGGCCCTCGGAGAAGTTCGGTACGCATTCGATGATCGTCATGCCTCAATGGCGTCGTACATGGTTTCGCCGCATCGGATCGCTTTCTCTACGATGTTGACACCCGCATGATAGGCAACTTCGTGGTAGTCCGATACCTTCAAAATGACGATGTTCGCCTGCTTACCCGGTTCGAGCGACCCTTGGGCGTGCGCGATACCGAGCGCATGCGCACTGTTGACAGTTCCGGCGACAATCGCTTCTTCCGGTCGGAAGCCGTAGAGGCGGCACGCTAGTAATAGGATTAACTGCATGTTATAGCCCGGGCTAAGTTCGGCGTGATAGTTCGACGCGAGAGCGGGAATTACGCCGGCATCGATCAGAGCGCGCTTTGACGCGGCGTGGCTGAGGCCGGTTTGTAAGTCGACGCCGGGAGTTAGTACCGCGATGCAGGATGAGTTCGCCAGCAGGCGGATCTCGTCGACAGTCGTCCAGCGGAGATGACCTACTGAGATAGCTTCAGCGCGCAGTGCCAGGGTAACTGCGGAAGAGAGTGCGAAGAAATCCGCATGGACCTTAAGCTTCAGGCCCAGTTCGAAAGCCGCATTGAGGATACGCATCGCGATCGGAAGCGGAATTACCTTTGGATCGTAAGCGAGATCGATAAAGGTAGAGAGTCTACGGCGGCGGACGCGGGGGAGCAGTTCCTTGCACGTCCAAGCAGCCCACTGGGCTACGTCCTGGCCGCGCCGCGGGCATAACAGCAGCGTCGAAACCGCGTTGACTGGATAGTCTTCGTGCTCCCGCTGAACACGCAATACCTTCATTATGTCGGTCTCATCCAGGTAGTATCCAGAGCGGGACTCAACCGTTGCGGTGCCATGATGCATCATGCCGCGGGCGATCGAAAGTGCGCGTCGCCGAAGAGTCTGTGAGGATAGCCGGGATAGTGCGCGAGCGCCTTCATCCAGAACATCGCGGAACACCTCAGGGTCCGGATCGTCGTAATGTTCCAGAAGACGCTCAAAGTTTTGCGGCGGTGGATGAGCATGAACGAGCGACGTCTGTAAGTCGACGAAGGCCGGCATCACGACGCGACCAGTGGCATCGATGACGGTAGCGTGACGGGCAGCCGCAAGGTTCTCAAGCCGCCTGCTCGGACCAATCGAGTCAATCAAGCCGTCGCGAATGAGAACCGCGCCATCAGGGATGATACTCAGGTCTAAGAGTGCGGCGCCACGACGGGGGCCTGCAGGTCCGCGCAGCGTGACTAACTGCCGGGCCCCACGGATCAGGACTGTAGACAACTACCGCAGTTAGTTTAACAGGAATTTGTTGTTATTGGTTACGAACGTCTTTCTTCAGGATGCGCATCTGCTGCTTGATCTCTTCGGTAGCGTCGGTGATTTGGGTAGTGTCGTAGATGACGTGCGGGGTTAGGAAAACAATTAACTCCGTCCGGCTCGTGTTGTAGCTCTTGCTGCCGAAGACGCCCCCAATATAGGGAAGACGGTCAAGGAACGGGATTCCGCTTACGACGGATGTTTTGGAATCCTGGATTATCCCGCCGATCGCGACGGTATCGCCGTCCTGAACCGTGATTTGCGTACTCACGTTACGCTCGCTGAAAGACGGTGAATCAATGCCGCTAGCGGTGTTCGGCTGCGCCGCGCTGATATCCTGATCGATCACCATGGTGACCACACCGCTAGCATTTACGCGGGCGATGATGTTCAGGTTGACGCCTGTACCGACGTTTTGGATCGCTGACGTAGTCGCGCCACCTAAGCCGGTCGCAACCGAAACAGCGGAAGTGGTCGGAACTTCGGAACCTACAGTGATTGACGCGGGAATGCTATCCGTGGCGATGATCTGCGGCGCCGAGATACTCTTAGCGAGCGTTCGCGACTCGAGCGCGGTTACGGTGGCCAGTAGCTCGCGTGATTGACCGACTAAAGTACCCGCGGTAAGTGTTGCGCCGACAGTCCCGTTAATTGAGCCCAGTAGAGAACGGTTGGTCGTGTCTTTGGCTTTCAATGTGGCCTCAACACCATACTGAAGTGCGCCGGTAAGATCTACCTCATAGATCTTGGCATCGATCAACACCTGGCGTGGCGAGACATCGATTTCGTTAAGTAGGTTGAGAATTGAGCTCCACTGTTCCGCCGTGCTCTGGACTAGCAGCGTGTTGTCAAACGGATTAGGAACAATACGTGGACCTTTCGGGTTGTTGTTGGTTGAGGGCGCTAGGTACTGTCCGGTCTGGTCCGTACTGCTTACGGCCGAACCAAAAGGTGTGTTCGTAACCGCGGCCGTGCCCGTACTTGCGGCGCCGGCCCCCTGGCCGGAGAATGTCGACGTGCCGAGGCTCGACCCCAATCCAGAGCTTGCTCCTCCACTATTGAATCCGTTGTTGCCGAAGCTACTGTTCCCGAGACTGCTGCCTCCAAATCCGGTATTGCTTCCCGTTCCGTTGTTAGCTCCGAAACCAGTACCGCCAAAACCAGAACCGCCGAAACCGCTGTTTCCGCCGCCTCCGCCTACCCCTCTGCTATAGCCGCCATAACTGGTCAGACCATAACCGCTGAGGCCGCCAGCCAATGTAACTCCATAGAGTTGAGCGACCACCGCACCTACGATTTCCGCCCGGCCGTACTTCAGCTTATACACGTGATTGTCAGTCGACCCGGCGTTGACACGCGCGGGTACGTCCAGCTTCTCGACCCACGTCTTCACATCGTGAAACGCCGTCGGATTATTGGCAATGGCGATGATGGTGGAGATACGATCAATCGCGATAAACCGAACCGCTGAGGCCTTATCCGAAATCGCGTAGCCTTTAAAAATGGTCTCGAGTTCTTTCGATACATCGCTAGGCCGCGAGTTACTCAGCGAGAACGTCTGAACGCGCTGATTGGCCATCGTCTCCGCGTCGAAAGTACCGATCAGTTCAAGAGTACGGCGCATGTTACGCGCGTTATCCATCAGGATCAATAGGTTCGCCGGTTCATAGGCGACCATCTTCGATCCTTCCCCTGTAAAGCTTTCGAGTAACTTAGCCATTTCGGCCGCGGTTACATACTTCAGGAAGACAAGACTCAGCACGGGCTGCTCATTGTCCGGGATATTAGCTGCGTCGGAGGTCGGGGAAACCGGAAGATGAGAGGCATCGGCCGACTTGATGATTCGATAGATGTTACCGACCTGCACCATCGTATAGCCGTTCATGCGCAGAATGGTTTCGAGCAAGTTGCGCACGTCGAGAGCTTTCATCTCGCCGTAAGTATTGATGGTGACTTTACCGGTAACCGCTGGATCGAGTATGTAGTTGATATGCAGATCACGCGCCAGGATATCGATGACTTCAGTAAGTGACGCGTTGGTCAGATTCAGGTTCAGACCACCGCCGGCCGCTGGAGTCGCCTTAGCAGGTTGCGTCGCTGGGGCGCTTGCTGCCGGCGCAGTTCCCGCAGGCGCTGAAACCGGACTCTGGCCAGGCGTGGAAGCGTGCGGAGGTGAGGGGACACCGGGCAGGATGGGCGGCGGCGTCGCCGGTTTCGGCATCGGCGGGAACTGCGCAAAAAGCGTTTGAGAGATCAGCGCCCAGGCGAGCGCGATACTCAGAAGGGCGCGCACGATTACTGATTCCTTTTGGCTTGCTCGCGGTCCCAGATCTTCTGTTCGTCAGGCGTCAGGTCAGTCTTATTCTTCGACCAGCGAGTAACTCCAAACGGCGTGGGCCTAGCGAATTGAATCGTGTCGCCACTAGCGACGGCGGTAACTTTCTCGTCGCGATCCTGCGCGGGTTTAGTAGAGCCCATCGCGTCAGTCGGTGAAGCCGTCTGGGCCATTGCCGCGTTCGCTTTTACTGTCGCCTCCGTCGCGCGACTAACTCCGAACGGCGTGTTGCGGTAGATCCACGCGGTCCCCTTCGCGTCCACATAGCGGTAGTTCCCATCGGGCTGCTTAACTGCGGACGCGGGAATTGTAAGAGGAGCAACCGGCGCCGGCTTCTTGGCTACTTTCGGAGTGGTTGTTTGTGCCGCCGCCGATAGCAGGAACGCACAAGACAGAGCTGTGTAAAGCAACTTATTCATAAGTAGAATCCTTTTCTTACTTCGCGGGTTCCCAGTGGCAGGAGTTCCCAAACGGCGTTGCGGTCAGAACCTTGCGGTAACCGTCAGCCACTGTCCCTGCCGGAGAGTTATCTCCCGCGGTACACATCTTGAAACCTTCGGATGTGCCGCCGACATCGCCACCGGGTTTGCCGCCTCCCGAGGGAGGGGGTTGCGGCGCAGCAGCCGGGGACGGTGCGGCCGACGCCAACTGCTGAGGCGCTCCGCCCGCGGGAGCTTTTTCCAGCCCCTGGTAGATCATCTCTGAGACGCTTCGGGTGACCGTTTTGTCTTCCCACTTGAGCGAAATTTCGTCCTGCGAGAGGCTGGCCAGTTCGAATTCGCCAATCTTTTCACCGACTTTGATCGATTTCCCCGGTGACTTCGCGTCCGGGCTCATCAGCGCGACCATTCCACTCGGCAATCCGAGAACCCCGTGCAGCAGGGGCAGCGCCGGCATTGGCTTCGGCGGAGGCGCAGGGGGGACATCGATAATCACCGTCGGATTGCGCTCTTTCGAAAAGAGCATCTTGCTTGCGATGTCGCTGTATGTTCCGGCTGTTACGGCATTCGGTGGCGCGGGGATCGGCGCCGCAGTCACTTTGGGCGGCACGACTCGTGAACTGCGAATCGCTTGTTCCCGCGCCTGCTCGGCCATCCATTCCGCGCGGACTTTCCATGCGATCCCGGCCACCAGCGCTATCAGAAGCAAGTTGACCCAGATGAGCTTTCGGTTCACAGCACCAGCCCCGTCTTATGCTCCGGCACAAGCTTCCGCGCAACGACACCCGCCACGGTGAGGCGAACGTTGATGGTTTTGTTCTTCTGATTACCGGCCGCGATGTGCATCTCGGCTGGAGCGATCAACTCCGGTTCTTTGGATAGATCCGCCAGGAAGTTCACGAACGACTCAATGGTCGTTTCGAAGTTGACCGTGACAGCCACTTGCCCGTAATCCGCGCCGAACTGCACCGGCGCGCTCAAGTCGCCGCCTACCGCCTGAATTTTCTCGGATGTCGCGAGACGGCGGATCACCTCGAGGAGATGTGCCTGGGCTTGCGCGGCGGTGTCGAAGTGCAGCATGCCCGCTTCCCGATTCTGTAGCTGATTATCGACCGCTCGAAGCACGGCGGCACGCGCGGGTACGGTGGCGGCCGTTTGGCGCAGACGGGCAAGACGGGCTTCGAGGACATCCTGCGATTCCGCCGTGGCCACAACGGACGGCGGAGACGATTCGACGGCGCGGAAGATCAGCATAACAATCAAACCAACCGCGAGAAATGCGAGGGCGCGAATATTACGCGAGCTCACTTGTGCCTCCGCATGGTCTTGATTCGAAACACCTCATTCTTCGAGACGCTGCGGGTCACCGAACTGGTGAACTGCGAATCCTGAAAATACGGCGAGCTATCGAGAATTTTGAGCAGCGATGCGGCCTGCTCGGCTTCGCCCGCAAGGATCACATAGTCCGGATAAATCTCGACGGAGCTCGTCCATGCGGGCGGCTGCACGATGCGCGTCAGTTCGTTGAGGATCTCGAAGTCCGCCTGCGATCGGCCGCGGAACTGATCGAGCAGCTTGATCTGATCGCGCTCCTGGGCGATGCGCTTATCGAGCGCGGCGGCGCGGAACGCTCCGGGCTCGGCTGCCTTGATCTGCTCGTGGAGCGTCTCGAGCGTGCGGCGTTCGCGGTAAGGACCGATGGCGAAGGCGGCAACGATCGCGAGGATCAGCAAGGTCGCGAGAATCGCGGTCGGGATTAGCCAGATGCGGCTTTGTCCGGCGCGGCGTTCGGGCGGTAGGAAGTTCGCGGGGCGAGCAAGCAGCGGCGCTCCGGCGGCAATCGCGGCGGCGAGAAGCAGTGGCCGGTCGGCTGCCGAGCGTCTTGATTCCCGAATGTAGAGCAGATCTGAGGCTGGAACCGGTGCTGTTTCCTGAGGCAGGCGCAGCTGAGCGACGGCTGCCGCGATGGCGCGTCCCGGATCGCCGGTGAATTCGCCCGAAAAGATTGTCCCGGCCGCACTCTCGCCATAGATCTCGCTGGAGTCGTCCACGCCCCGGGCGAGTGTGAACACCGGCATCGCGGGCTCCCCATAGATGCGCAGCGCGGAGTGAAGAATTGTCGCGGAAAACGAAAACGAAGCCACGGGAATGCCGGCTTCGGCGAACAGAGCTTCGTAGCGGCTCAATGTTGCAAGACGCGTGAGCCCGACCAGCGCGCCGCCGCGAACGGGCGCCCAACACCACGCCACATCATCATCCGCAAACGGGTGCAGCGTTCGCAGACGAAGCGCGAGCGCGCCTTCAAGTTCGCGCGACGACACACCGGGGAGCGACACCTGGCGCATGATGACATCGGCGCGCGGCAAAAGGACCGTGACACCGGCGGAATGAATGCCGCGAACCGCTGCTTGATACTGCGCAGACCACTCCGCGGCAGGGCGCTCGTGGATATGTTCGATGGTCGCGGTGCGCAGCAACTCCGCGCCGTTGGGGCGTACCTTGACGGCTGCAATCTCGAGGGAAGTGCGCGAAATCTCGATCGCTACGCCGGTTCCGAACGCAAGCCACGGACGCCATCCGGAACGCGTGGAGGGCGCGGTCCTGCTAGGTGGCGGACTCAGGGTTTTGCCCGGGCGGGCTGCCGGTTCAGCCGCGGTCATACCACCTGAGAATCGTGAAACTGGGCCGGGCGTTCGCGCCGTAAATCTTCACGAGCGCAGATACTGTGCGGCGCAAATCGGATAAGGAGCCATCCGGCCGCCGCAAGCGAGCGGTGGCGCGAAGGGTGTAGATGGTGTGCGTGGCCACTTGCAGTTTTCCGGCAAAGTCCGGATCGTCGCCCGTGATAGACGGCAAATCAGCTTGCAGAATCGGACCGGCAGCGCGGCGATTCATCAGGTTCTGAATGGACTCGCCGGACACCCCCGCTGCAGCTAAAACGGCCGGTTCGACCCAGGCAGCATCGTACGCTCCATTGCTGCCGTAGACCGAAACGCAATCGCGTAAGCCGGTGCGAGGCGCCAGATGCGAGTGATCGGCGTCGCCCACCCGAACCCACGATCCATAGAACAAATCGGGGGTCACTCCGGCCACTGAAAGAAGTTCCTCAATATCCAGGAATGACGCGTGGGCCGCTTGAAAAGACGGGATTTGCGCGAGATAGTACTGATCGAAGTCGGATGCCTCGGCGTTAACTGCGGGCTGGCGCCAGTCAACGATTGCGGAGGCGATCTGGAACGCCTGGTCGGGACCGACCCCGAGCGCGCCGAGTAAATTCATCAGGCTCTGCGGCGTGGCCGTGTTGAGATTCAATTTCGAGGTTTCGGGGATCACGTCGACCACCGTAAAGCCCGACGGAAAATCGAGCGCCATTTGCGGCTGGCCGGGAGTAAAAAACGGGTTCTCGGATGAACCGCCGGCGCTCCATTGGAGGTGAAGAATCGCGCGGTTAATCGCCGCGGTTGCGAGGTAATAAGAGCGGACATCTTCTTCGGAGTTACCAACGCGCTCCGTTTCACTGCGCACGCCGGCGGCCACGCTGAAGGCAATGGCGCTGAGAGCCGCGGAAAGCCACAGGACCGCAAGGAGCGCGCTGCCGCGACGACGCCTACATCGCGTCATAATCGTGATACTCCCGATTGAACGCGCGTGAAGCATGCAATTCAGCGGTCACCGTCATCGGGTGAAGACGGGCTGCGCTGGAATCGAGCGGAGCCATCTCTACGCGAATGGCCACCGGCCAGTCGCTGCTCGTCCACGCATTGGTCCACTCCGTGTGCGGCTGAGGCACGCGAACCAGCGCTTCGTATACGAAACGGCAATAGGCGAGCCGGTCCGCCAGCACAAACGAACCCGGACCAGGCTCGACCGGAAAGAACTGAATGAAGGTCTGACCGTCTTCCGTCCTCTGTTCTCCGGCCACCCGACCCTGGGCGGAGAAAGACCCATGATACGGGGACTCGTTCACAATCAATCGCGCGCCCTCGCCGTTCTCCCCCGGAATGATGCGGAAATCGAGCACCTCCGGAAGCCCGCGATTCGCCGCGTTCAACGAGAAACTCGATACCAGGTGCAGGTTTTGTTCATCGCCGCCGAAGAACGGGCCGCGCTGCACGCTGCCATTCTCGGTCGTCCACGCAGCCCGCGCTGGAACGAAGCCATTGAGCTCCTGTTCGAGCGCATTCTGTGCACCGACCACACGACGATTCGACATCAGGCGCGTGTTGGCGCTGGCCTGCGCGTTCAGGGCGACGCGAATAGATACGAGCATGGCCGTTGAGAGCAGCGCGACCAGCGTTACCGCGATCAGCGTCTCGATCAGTGTGAAGCCGCGGCGGACGTTCACGATTGCGGCGCTCCAGCCGGCAGATGGTTGGGGCGGAATCCTTCGAGGGTGAACGAGCGCTGCTTCTCGCTATCTTCGTTGCCGATCTTCCACCACACGCGTAGAACGATGCGCTGCAGCACGGCCGCATTCGCCGGCGCATTTGGCTGAGCTTCGAACAGACCGAACGAAGCCTCGTATCCGGCTGTTTCGCCCCCCGTCACGGAAGGATCGAACTTGCCCGCGAAGCCACCTTCCAGCGGGAGATTTCCGTCGGCCAGAAGCTCGTCCATGCGTGTTCGCGCGAGCATGGCCATGCGGTCATGATCGGAAAGCCGGGCTGCGTTGCGCATGGATGTCGTGAGTTCCGAGAGCAGGCCCACCACTGCGATCGCCATGATCATGGTGGCTACCAGAACTTCGAGCAGCGTGAAGCCGCGACGCATTACGGTGCAACCTCCTTGACGGCGGTGATCTGGGGCGTCGAGGTAACAGGATCAATCGCAATACGGCGCTTACCGCCGTGGGCGCTCTTCAAGTCGACCACGAATCGCGGGAACGTTCCGTTCGGGATGAGTAGGACCCGCTGTTCTACAGTCGCGGCGAGAGCGATGTTCTGCGGAAGATCGAGTGTGCGGACGAACCCGGGCTCAGTGGAATACATGGCGAGGCGGTTTGCTTTTGGATCCAGAACTACTTCGACGACAACGCGATGACGCTCCGCGCGGTTCATCGCGGCATCGAGGAACGAAGCCACGGAATCCGACGCCGATCGAAGGCGGACGCTATCGAGGCCGGAGGTCACGGCGGGAAACGAGATCGCGGCCATGATGCCGATGATGGCGACGACGATCAACGCTTCAATCAGCGTGACGCCACGGCGAATCCTCATTTCCAGCTGACGATGTCGGCGTTGATGCCGTCGCCACCGGGCTGACCATCGGCGCCGTAGGATTCGATCTCAGGCTCCTCGCCGTGCTCGCCCGGAAATTTGTAGAGGTAAGCGCGGCCCCACGGATCGTTCGGGACGTCTTTCGGCAGATAAGGCCCATTCCATTGATCCACGCCTTCAGGCTTAACGCGCAGCGCGGCGAGACCCTGCTCATTCGTCGGATACATGCTGGTATCGAGCTTGTATGCGCCAAGGGCGGTCATGAAGGAATTGATCTGTGCTTTGGCGGCCGTGGCGCGTGCCGCATCGCCGCGGCGCAGCATGCTGGGCGCGACGAAAGCTGCGAACAGCGCGATGATGGTGACTACCACCAGCATTTCAATGAGCGTGACACCGGCGCGCCGCGAGCGGCGTTGAGGCATAGTTACCAGGTTCATATCTACTATTCTCCTTAAACAGCGACGTCGTTAATGCTCGTTATCGCGAGCAGGATACTCAGGATCAGTCCGCCGACGATGATTCCCATAATAAGGATGACGAGCGGCTCAAACAAGGTGGTGAAGCGCTTGATGCCGGCGCGCGTCTCGGCCTCATAGATTTCCGCCATGCGATTGAACATGGCATCGAGGCGGCCGGTCTCTTCGCCGACAGTTAGCAAGTGAGCGGCGAGCGGCGGAAACACACCCGTGCGGCGGACCGGCGTCGCCAGACCTTCCCCGCGCTTTACTCCTTGCGCGACTTCTTTCAGTGCGCGCGTGAAAACAACGTTGTTCAGGATGCCGGCGGCGATGCCGATCGACTGCACCAGCGGCACGCTGTTCGCCACGAGTGTTCCCATGGCGCGCGCAAACCGCGAGGTTTCCGCTTTGCGCAGCGCATCGCCAAGCATCGGAATACGCAAACGCGAGCGATCCCACCAGACGCGTCCGGCTTCGCTGCGGATGTAAAGCCAAAACGCGGTCGCGCTTCCCGCGATGACGAGCGCAGCGACCCACCACCACTGCGTGATCACCTTGCTGGTTTCGAGCATGATCATGGTGGGCACCGGAATCTTCATGTGCGAGTCGTCGAAAATCGAAGCGAACCGCGGCACGACGAACGTGAGGAGCACAATGATCACGCCGACGCCAACTAACGCGAGTAAGACGGGATAGACCATCGACGAAACGATGAACCCGCGCAGGTCATCGCGCGAGCGCTCGAATTCGGCCAGGCGATCGAACACGGAAGCGAGGCTGCCGGACGCCTCACCCGCTCGCACCATGTTGATGTAGAGATCGGAAAAGTAGATTGGGTGCAGCGCGAGCGAATCGGCTAGCGATCTGCCGCCTTTGAGGACGCGCAGGACATCCTGAATGATGCCGCGGAACTGGGCGCGATCGGTCAACTCGCCGGCGATGGCGAGCGCTCGATCGACGGGAACTCCGGAATTCAGGAGCGTGGAAAGCTCCTGGGTGAAGTACAGGACGTCTTTCTTGGAACCCGCGGAGAAACCGGGAAGCTTGAGGGTGACGTTCCAGGCAGCGGCGGTTTTGCCGGGCTGACCGCCGACATAGATCGGGGTTAGACCTTGGCGACGCAACTCGCGCGCGACATGCTGGTTGGATTCGCCGGTGATGGCGCCCGTGCGAAGTTTGCCATCGGACGCGACGGCGCGGAAGAAATACGTGGTTGCCACGAAAGGGGTTCTCTGTGTAGACGCGAGTGTAAGGCCGAAAGTCGATTGTAAACTGTTGATCGTCTGCTATCCTGGATTTCGGATAGGATTCTACTTTGGATACCTTTCTGGATGCAACCTGTGGTATCCTTTCTCAGGAGCGGGGCATGACTATTATCAAAATCCCAGATGAACTTGCACAAGAGATCGATCGGATCGCGGGTCTGAAAAAGCGATCGTCCTATGCTGCTGACCTCCTATGGAAAGAGGTCCAGCGAACCCGGCAGCGCGAAGCTTTGAAAGCTACGCGCGGTGCGTGGAAACAGGAAGATCATCCTGAGCTTGCGCAGGGCGCGGCCGCTTACGTTGAACAACTCCGCTCAGAGCCAGAAGAGCGGTTTGAATCTGCAACTGCGGGTCGGGAGCAGTAGAGGCGTTGGCTACGCTGCTCCTCGACACGTCGGTGATCCTGGATCATCTGAACGACCGGAATGGCCGGTCTGAGTTCTTAGGCAAACTTCTGGACGCCGGTCATTCGCTTGCGTGCTGCTCGATCAACATCACCGAAGTCTATGCTGGCCTTCGCCCCGGTGAAGAAGCGCATACAAAGGAATTTCTAGGCGCTCTGGAATTCTTTCCGGTCACGCCTGCGATCGCCGAGCGCGCGGGCCTGCTGCGGCGTGATTGGAAGCAGAAAGGGCAGACTCTTTCTGTCACCGACGTCACCATTGCGGCAGTCGCGCTGGGTTACAACCTTCCGCTCCTAACCGACAACGGGCGCCATTTTCCGATGCCGGAAATCAATCGACTCCCGTTTGTGTAGCGGCTACAGCCGCTCGATAAACCGCCGATCACCCTCCAGGAACGAATACTCCTTCAGTTCGTCACGCCGAACCCAGCGAATCTCCTGAAACGCGCAATTCACCGGTTCGCCCTTAAACTTCGACACTTCGAAAAAGATCAACTCGATCGGCTTCTGATGCGCATATCCGAATAGATAGCGATCCATCTCTTTCCCGATCTCCGCGTCAATCTGGAGCTCCTCTTGTAGCTCCCGCGCCAACCCGTTCCGCGGCGATTCCCCCACCTCAACCTTGCCGCCCGGAAACTCCCATTCCAGCGGGTGCGATTTTCCCAGCGGTCGCTGCCCGATCAGAATTCGCCCGTCGCGTTCAATCACCGCCGCTACGACACGCAGCATTTCACCAGTTCGTGATCGATCCGTCAGGACGCTCGTAGATCGGCGTCAGCCGGAAACGCTCGGTGATCTCGGCCTGCAGTTGCAGCGGTTTCGTATCGAGCGTCACTCCCAAACCTGGCCGCTTGTTCGGATACAGCTTGCCGTTCTTGAAGTCAAAACACTCCGGAAGATGCGGTTGCGTCTGTTGTCCTTCGCCGGTCATCTCCATCAGCACCGGACCCGAAAACGCGCCGCACGCATGCACCAGCGCGGCTTCTCCAATGGGTCCTGTGAAGTGTGGAATCAGGCCCACGTAGTGCGTCTCGCACAACGCGCAGATTTTCATGTACTCCGTAAATCCGCCGACGTTCGGAATCGTGACGCGCGCATAGTCAATCAACTGGTTCTCGATCAACTCGTTCGCATCCCACTTGTAGCCAAACTGCTCGCCGACCGCGATCGGCACCTTTACGTGTTCCCGAAGCTGCCGGTAAACTCCCGGGTTTTCCGACCGCACCAGATCCTCGCAGAAGTAAGGCTCCAGGTCTTCGATCAAGGTGCTCAGCCGGATGGCATCGGGCATATCCAGGCGCGTGTGATAGTCGATCGCCCAATCCCCGCTCGGCCCGACACCTTTGCGAATCTCCCGGCAATCCGCCGCCGTTTGCCGGACGATTTCATGCGACTGAAACGCCCCGCCTTTCGGCGCATCTTTTACTGCATATCGATACGCGCGGAAGCCGGCTTCGACACAAGCCCGCGCCGTATCTTCGAGCGATCCCTTTGACGGATATCCGGTCGAATAGCATTCCACGTGGTCGCGTGAGAGGCCGCCGAAAAGTTCGTAAATCGGAACACCGAGCGCCTTGCCTTTGATGTCCCACAGCGCCAGATCCAGCGCGCCCAGCGCATCCAGCTTCTCGCGCCCGGCCGGATAGAAATAGCCGCGCATCATCATCTGCCAGAGATGATCGATGCGCGATGGATCTTCACCGATGATCATCGCGGCGCATTGCTCGATCGTGTCTTTCGCTCCACCCTCGCCAATACCGGTGATCCCCGCGTCTGTTTCGATGGTGACGACATTCGCGCTCTGGTTGAACAGCGGCCGTCCTTTCGGATTGAAGTAGTAGCGGATGCGCGTGATCTTCATCGGCGGGATCGCCGCAGTCGAACGTGCTGCGCCTGCAATCGCCGCGGCCGTTGCAGAAAGAAACGCGCGCCGATTCATGTTCGCGTCTCGTGTCCCAAACCGCGTACGCCTTCGATGATCTGATCGCGCACGGCGTTGATTTCATCGGACGATAGTGTCCGTTCCGCCGACCCCACTGTGATCCGGTAGGTCATGCTCCGCATCCCCTCTGAAACCTGCGGGCCCTTGTACTCGCGCAGGAACTCGATGCGCTCCAATAAAGGTCCCGCGAACTCTCGAATCCGCGTCTCGAGCGCAGCCGAGTATTCCCGGAGCGGAGCAATCACTGAAACGTCGAACGCACTCGAAGGGAACTTTGGAATCGGCTGGAACGCCCGTTGCGGCGGGCGCAAGTCGAGCGTCCGCTCGAGATCCAGATTCAAGATCGCGGCACGTCCTTCGATCATCGAGGGATGCGCCTCAAACAATCGCCCGACCACCGAATCACCGATGTAAACCGTGGCCGTTCGCGCCGGATGCTCATACGGCAGCACCTCCGCAGTTGGCGCAACTCGCGCACCCGGAGCGATTGCGACCAACAACCGCTTCAATTCGAACAGGCCCGCGTGTCCATCGCCGTCGCTCGCGTAAACAGCCGCCGCGAGATGCGGAATTTCGCGCGGCATGGCGGGCGTCTGATTGTGAATCTCACGTCCGATTTCGAAAAGCCGGAATGCGTCGAAGTGTTTCCGGTTCAACTCCAAGTTCGCAAAAATCCCCGGAATCAGCGACGTGCGCATCAGGTTCTGATCCGACGCGATCGGGTTCAGCACGCGCAGCGCATCATCCGGCGACAACGCGAATCGCTGCGAATTGCTCATCGCTCAGGAATGAGTAGTTATAAACCTCGGTGTAACCCCTGGCCGCAGCGAACGCGCGAATCTCGCGATACCAAACGCGCTTCGGATCATCAGGAGGAACCGTACACGCCACCCGCGGCGGCTCCGGCGGGATGGTGTCGTAGCCGATCATGCGCCCCACCTCTTCCACCAGATCATCCGGTTCCGCGATGTCCTTGGTTGCGCGCCACGTCGGAACGGTCACTTCAAACAGGCGCTCGCCCGCGTCACGCACTAGGAACGCGAGCCGTTCCAAAATCTCCCGCACCTCATCCGCAGGAACGGCGCGCCCCAGTTTGCGGTCCAGCACATCGAGCTTCAGACGAATCGTCTGCGGATCCGGCAGCGCGCGGTAATCGTCAGTCAGCCGCCCGGCGATGCGCGCTTCCGGACACACCACCCGCATCAAAGCGATCGCTCGCGCCAAAGCACGCACGGTGTTCGCGGGATCCTGCGCCTTCTCAAACCGCATCGAAGCATCGGTCCGCAACTTCAACCGTGACGACGTCTTGCGAATCTGCGACGCGTTCCAGTTCGCGCTTTCGAACACGATGCTGGTCGTGCCCTCAGTGATCGACGTTTCCTTGCCGCCGATAATCCCCGCCAGTGAGACGGCGCGCTCCGCATCGGCCACCACACCGTCCGACGCGCTGAGCACATACTCTTCGCCATTCAGAGCCAGTAGACCTTCACCCTCAAATGCGAGCCTGACGATCAGCCGGTCGCCGCGCAACTTATCGCGATCGAATGCGTGCATCGGCTGCGCGAGCTCCGTCATAACGAAGTTCGTAATGTCGACCACGTTGTTGATCGGGTTTAACCCCAGCGATTCGAGCCGGTATTGCAGCCACAACGGAGACGGCGCGATTCGAACATCTTCGAAAGTGACCACGCTGAATCGCGGACACAGCACGTAGTCGTCAACGCGAACATTGAACGAATCCGAACCCTTCGGGAGAAGCGCGAGGTCGACGGGGTCCTTCAGATTCTTGCGCGTAATCGCAGCTACTTCGCGCGCCATTCCCAGATGGCCCCACAGATCCGGACGATGCGTCAGCGACTTGTTATCGATCTCGAGAATGGAATCCGGCGCGAACTCGATCGTGTCCTTAGACCACTCGATGATCCCCTTGTCCTCACGACCCAACCCCAACTCCGCAGCGCTCGCCAGCATGCCGTTACTCTCGATGCCGCCGACGGTCTTGGTGCCCACGGGAACCCAGATGGTCTGCATTCCCGCGCGGCAGTTCGGAGCGCCGCAAGCGACGGTAAGGGGTTCCCTCTCACCGATGTCGACAACTGCACGGGTCAGCTTCCCAACCGGCTCCGCCGACAACACTCGCGCAACCCGCGCGCCTTCGAGCAGCTTTCCCGCGAGTTCCACACCTTCCGACTCCGCCGTGCGAACTGTGATCAGTTGCTCCAGCTCCGCCGCGGGTACGTCGAGCCCCGGAACCAGTTCCTGAATCCACTGCATCGAGAACTTCATGAGAATTGATTCAAAAAGCGCAGATCGCCCGACTGCAGCAGCCGGATATCGTTGATCGCGTAGCGCATCATCACCAGGCGCGTCAGTCCCAACCCGAAAGCGAAACCGTTCCACACATCCGGATCGATATTGCTCATCCGCAGCACGTTGGGATTCACTAAGCCGCAGGGCAGAAGCTCTACCCAACCGGACTGCTTGCACACCGCGCAGCCCGAGCCGCCGCAGATCAGGCAGCGGATATCCAGCTCGAAACCCGGCTCGACGAACGGAAAGAAACCAGGCCGAAGGCGCACCGTCGCGGGCCTGTGGAAGACTTCGGTCAGCAGCGTCTGCATGAAGTAGATGAGGTTGCCTACAGAAACATCGCGGTCGATCATCATGCCTTCGAGTTGATAAAACGTGTGCTCATGCGACGCATCGACGCTTTCGTTGCGGAACACACGGCCGGGCGCGATCATGCGCAACGGCAGCGGATGTCGCTCCATGCCACGCACCTGCACCGGCGACGTGTGGGTTCGCAGCAGCAAGCCTCCGGTGAGCCAAAACGTGTCCTGCATATCGCGCGCGGGATGATCCGGCGGAATGTTCAGCGCGTCGAAGTTGTGGAACTCATCCTCAACCTCAGGCCCGTCGAGCACAGCGAAACCCATCGAGCGAAACAGGTCCTCGATCTCTTGCTGGATCTGCGTGAGCGGATGCAGTGCGCCCGGTTTTACGCCGGCCGGTGGAAGTGTCAGGTCCAGCCACTCGGCGTCGAGGCGAGTGGCCAGAGCCGCGTTCTCGAACTGAGCCGTCCTGGATTCCAGCGCGCTTTCGATGGAAGTTTTTGCCTGGTTCAGCAGCTTGCCAAGCCGCGCGCGATCTTCCGGCGCCAGCTTGCCCATTCCCTTGCTGATCTCAGCGAGCGCGCCACCCTTGCGGCCCAGCACGCGAATCCGGATCGCTTCCAATTCGTCAGGACCCGTTGCCGCCGCGATCGCGCTTACGGAGTCGCGCTCCAGTTCCGCCAGATTTTCTTCCATGGAATCAGCGCTTATGCCGCGGGCTGGTAGACCTTGTCTTCTTTCGACAACTCGACAACCAGATGATTGATGTAAAAGAGCAGCAGCGCGTCCGGATATTTGCCCTTGAAGTCTTCGTACACACGCGCCTGCCAGCCCTCGGTCAGGTACGGCGTGGGGTCTGTATCCTTCCGAAAGAACCCGTCATCATGCGGAATTCCGAGAAAGTTCAGTACCGCCGTGATCATGTCGAAGTGCGAAATCAGGATGGCCTGCGAAAGATCCGTCGCCAATTCCTCATCGTGCTCCTGCAAACGCAACATCAGGCCCGGACGCGCCTTCCGAAGCGTCTCCGAATTCAATTTGCTTAGATGCAGACGCGTCTTCAACCGCTCGTAAAGCAGGAAAGTTTTCAGCTTCCCTATCGAAACGCTCTTCAGAAGTGTGTCGAGAGCGCTGTCCCCGAGCTCAACGAACACATCGGAAAGCCGCATAAGCAGCCAGAGTAACATAGCCCAACTGCGTTAGAATAAAGGGTTTGCCCATGGGAAATATGATCATTCTCGGCACCCAATGGGGTGATGAAGGCAAAGGCAAGCTGGTTGACCTGCTCGCCGACAAGTTCGATATCATCGCGCGCTTCCAAGGCGGCCACAATGCCGGCCATACGATTCAGATCCGGGACCGCAAGTTCGTCCTTAAGCTGATTCCGAGCGGCATCCTGCGCCCCGGTAAGATCGCCGTGATCGGGAACGGGATGGTGATCGATCCGATCGCGCTTTTCGAGGAGATCGATCAGCTTACCGGCGCCGGGATCGACGTGAAGCGTCAGCTGCGCATCAGCAATCGCGCGCACATTTTGTTCCCCGGCCATCGCGCCATGGAAGCGCGTCTCAACATCGGTACGACGAAGCGCGGTATCGGTCCGTGCTACGAAGATAAAGCCGGCCGCCGCGGTTTGCGCGTTGCCGATCTGCTCGATTCCGACACGTTCACCGAAAACTTCGAAATCCTCGCGCGCGAACACGAGACGCTGCTGCGGGCGTTTTGCATCGAACCGGAATACAGCGTCGCGGAGACCACCAGGATTTACCGCGAACTCGCTGAGCGCATGCGCCCCATGGTTGCCGATACCGCGTTGCTGCTGAACCGTGCGATCCGCGAGGGCCAGCAAGTTCTATTCGAAGGCGCGCAAGCCACGATGCTCGATCTCGATCACGGGACTTACCCGTTTGTTACCTCGTCCAGCGCCTCGGCCGGAGGAGCTTGCGTCGGGACCGGCGTCGCGCCGACGTTAATCAACAGCATCGTTGGCGTCGCCAAGGCGTATATTACGCGCGTTGGCGGCGGCCCCTTCCCGACAGAATCGCTCGGTGCCGAAGGCGACGAGCTGCGCAGGCGTGGAAATGAATTCGGCTCCGTTACGGGGCGTCCGCGGCGCTGTGGCTGGTTCGACGCTCCGCTCCTGCGCTATACCGGCATGGTCAACAATCTCGACACGCTGGTTATTACTAAGCTCGACATTCTGGATCACCTGGATCGCATTCCCGTATGTACCACGTACCGCGTTGGCGAGGAGGTGATCGACACCATGCCGGCCATCAGCAACGGCCTCTCGCGGGTCGAGCCCGCGTACGAATGCCTGCCCGGGTGGCAAACGGACACGTCCAAAGCGCGTTCCTGGGACGATTTGCCTGCGGCCGCTCGAGCGTATCTGGATTTTCTCGAAGAGCAAGTCGGCGTCGAAGTCGGATGCGTTTCGATGGGTCCCGAGCGCAATCAAACACTCATCCGGCCCGGCTCTAAATTCGAAAAGCTAGTCAGCTGAGATGTTTATCACTCAATTGGCATCAACATTGCTCTCATTAGAAATATGAGGGTCACGGCAGTCATTTGTGCAAGTCTGATGGCCGTTTCCGCTTCCGCAGGTATTACGCCTGAGGAAATGACGCGCAAGGCCGTCCAGAATTTCCAGCGGAACTACCAAGTGACCGCGCTGAAGTACACCTACATGGAGGCCGACGTCGATTCCGACGGCGCCGAGAAAACCAGCGTCGGCCGCGTCTCCCCGGTCAACGGCTTACCTTACGAATTCGAAACGAGCCGCAACGGAACGCCGCTGACTCCCGAACAGTTGAAGAAGGAACAGGCCAAACTGGAAGTTCGTAAGCGCGAGAGCAAAGACGAGCAGGAGAAACGCATCCGGAACTATCAACGGGAGCGCGCGTTTCTGAACGAGGTTCCCGACGCGTTTGCTTGCAAAGTATCTGGCGAGCAGGCCCTGCATGCGAGATCGAATTATGTTCTCGACTGCGATCCCAAGCCTGGATATCACGCCGTAGACTCCCGCGCAGCCATGTTCTCGCATATCCATGCGCGCATTTACATCGACAAAGAAGACCTGCAGATGACGCGCGCCGAAGCCAAGGTGCTGGAGACCATCTCGTTCGGCTGGATTCTCGCCCGCATCGGACCGGGAGCGGACATGAATCTCGAACAAACCCGGCTTACTGCTTCCGACTGGCTGCCCAGCTTGATCGATGTTAACGGCAGCGCTAAAATCCTGCTGGTTCACGAGCATCAAATCCACGAACGCATCACTTACTACGATTTCAAGCCGATCAACGGCAACACCGCCGCGGCTATGAACATTTCAAAGCTTGCACCGTAGTTTAATCGGCGCTCTCGTTTGCGGCCGAGCGAGTTTTGGCAAGGTACCGCGGGAACGTTCCTGAACGAATCGCATCGCGAATCTCCTGCATGATTTCGAGATATCGATATAAGTTGTGCGTGGTGGCAAGTGTCGCGTATAAGATCTCTCCGGCTTGGAACAAGTGCCGTAAGTATGCGCGCGAGTAAGTGCGGCAGGTCGGACATCCGCACTGATCGTCGATCGGTTTCGGGTCCGCCTTAAAGCGCGAATGCTTGATAATCAGGCGGCCCTGTCGAGTGAATAAGTACCCGTTGCGGGCGTTGCGCGTGGGCAGCACGCAATCCATCATGTCGATCCCGCGAGCCACGTATTCGGGCAATTCGTCGGGCATCCCGACCCCCATCGCGTAGCGCGGACGGTCGCGCGGCAGATGCGGCTCCGCGGCATCCACCATGTCCATCGAAAGCGGGCGCGGTTCGCCGACGGATAAACCGCCGATCGCGTATCCGTCCGCGTCGAGGTCGGCTAGTTGCATCGCGCAGCTCTGCCGCAGATCGGCGTAGATCGAACCCTGCACGATCGGAAACAAGGCGTGTCGAGCCGGCACGCTGTCCATGCGCTGTCTGAAGTGAACCATCGCGCGCCGCGCCCACTCGATGGTCCGCGCCGTCGACGTCTCCGCGTAATCGCGAGGCGATGGGTATGGCGTACACTCGTCGAGCGTCATGAGGATGTCGCTGCCGAGCGCGAGCTGCACATCGACGGTCGACTCCGGGGTAAATAGGTGCGAGTCGCCGTCCAGATGCGATCGGAAAACCACGCCGTCGTCCGAGATCGTTCGCCGCTCGCTGAGACTAAAGACCTGGAAACCGCCCGAGTCGGTCAGAATCGCGCCGGGCCAACTCATAAAGCGATGCAGACCGCCGAGTTCGCGGATGATCTCGTGTCCCGGCCGGAGAAACAGGTGATAGGTGTTGCCGAGTATGATGCGGGCGCCGAGTTCGCGGTAGAGCGTGTCCTGGCGGACTCCCTTGACCGTGGCTTGAGTGCCGACCGGCATGAAGACCGGCGTTTCGATCTCGCCATGCGCCGTCTTCAGGATTCCGGTGCGCGCCCGCGTCTCGGAACATTCGGCGGTCGTTTCGAATGTGATTTGCCTGGGGTTCACCAACTTCAATTGTCGGATGCGAGGCGGGCTGCTTCTTAATGCGATGACGCGGGCGCCTGTCATTACCGTGAAAGCTAAAGTGCCTCCCCGGTTTTGCCGATCACTGTTACAAGGCCCAATGCCTATGCCGGAGAACCAGACTGCACCCATCTATCATCTGATCTATCAGAGCTCGGCTACCGTGAGATTAGACCAGAAACAGCTGATGGAACTGCTAAAGTTGGCGCGTCTGAAAAATGAAGGCGCCGGATTGTCTGGCATGCTGTTGTATCGGGACGGTTTGTACCTGCAGTACGTCGAGGGCTTGCGCTCCGATGTTTACGCTCTGCTGAACCGTCTGAAAAACGATCCCCGACACCAAGCGATCCGTATCATTCGCGAATCCATTCTGCGGCATCGTCTGTTCTCAGACTGGTCAATGGCCTATAAGAATTTGAGCGGCTTGAAAAGCTCCAATGTCCCGGGATACTCCGAGAGCTTGCAGGGGCAGAGCACGATGCCAATCGAGGGGAGTCCAGAGGAGCTGCTCATCAAAATGTTCCATGGGATGGCCGGCTCGTAGACGGCGTAAACAACTCGCGTCCATCCTGCCCATCCGTGGCTAGCGTTCTGATTAGCCACGGATGAACACGGATCTTAGGAGTTTGCTTGATTCTTGAATGCGCTGGCCTTCCTGCGAACCCAGAATGCTGCGCCGGCCAGACCCAGCCCGACGAACGTCACTGAAGCCGGTTCCGGAGTCGCGGTCGTAACGCTGCCCACGTAGTCTAGGCCATAAGAGGAGCTGTTCTCCTGGTAGGTGGTGAACGAGAGGGTGTTAGTACCCTGTTTCAGATCGCTTCCGAAACTCGCGAGTGAGAAATTACCTTCCGTGCTCTCTAAACATCCGATAGCTTGAGAGGAGCAGGTTGGGTAAGAACCCCCTAGGGCCGCGCTATAGATCGTGATGCCGTTCAATACGACCGAGGTTGTATCATCCGCCAGAACATTTAAAACGGCATTCGTCACCGTTCCGCTGACATTGAAGCTTTGCGAGAACGTAACAGCGGTGCCATTCGGGACGGTGTAGAAGTTCGGATCGCTAGTGCTCCCGGTATCAGCGTATGAAATCCAGCTTGAGCCAGCCAGCGGTCCGTACCAGGCGCTGTTGGGGAGGATGTTTTCAGTCGCGCCGTCGTGGGATATTCCGAGGGCGACGGAGTTATTGGTCGTGTTAGTTGCTGAACTAACAAGATTAATGGTGCCGGCCTGGGCAATAACTGCAGAGCCAACTGCGGAGCAAACTGTAAGTAATAGTAAAGATAGTTTCAAAGATGATCTCCTGAGGGTGTAAACGAACTAATTCAATCGTAAACGCCAAAGGAGGAGGGGTCAATGAATCCGAAGATTCAATCGGAGCTTCTGTACTAAGTACTTCGGTTACTAAGTGGTTCTACTTAACTCCAGCGGTCAGCTTCTTCATTGGAGCGTTGAATAGTACTAAGATCAGTGCGCAAGCTATCGAAAATGCCGCGACGACTCCGAAGATAAGTGGCAACGGGAACTGCTCGTAGAGTGAAGCGACGCGACCGCCGATGAACTCTCCGACAGAGATCGAAAGGAACCAGACCCCCATGATCAGAGCGGCAATGCGCTGCGGCGCTAATTTCGTCATCGCGCTTAGACCAACAGGGCTCAGGCAAAGCTCGCCGATGGTGTGGAACAGGTAGGTCAACGTAAGCCACATCGGGCTGACCGCCTTGCCGCCGGCAACCGGAATCAGCACGGCGTAGCCTAGTCCGACGAAGAGCAGACCGAGCGAGAACTTGACCGTCATGCTGGGCTCGCGGCGTCCTAGTTTGATCCATAAGGCGGCGAATATGGGAGCAAAGATCACTAGGAACAGGGAGTTCAGAACCTGGAACCAACTGGCTGGGAAGTGATAGCCCATGAGTACGTCGCGCGTGTTGCGCTGGGCGAAAAGGCTGAGCGTGGAACCGGCTTGTTCGAACGCGGACCAGAACATCGCCGACGCAAGGAACAGGACGAAGATAGCGGCCAGGCGCTTGCGTTCCACGGGAGTCCATCCCGAGGAGAGTAATAAACCGCCGAATACCCCGACCGTGATGACAATGAGCATCACGCCAAGAACGTCGGATAAACCTTCAGGCGAGACTTGCAGTAAGTGGGATGCCGATAGCCCAGCCACGATAGCGACCGCGGCAAGGATGATTGCGGCGCCGATAACCGCTTGGCGGCGCGCTTTTGGATTGGGCGGCGGGGGCATGCCGGCGCCTTCCAGATACTTGGCTCCGAACGAGTATTGGATTAGTCCGATAGTCATTCCGACCCCGGCGAGCGCAAGTCCATAGCGATAATTAAACTTCTCGCCAACCGTACCAATGACTAACGGGGCAATTAGCGCACCGGTGTTGATCCCCATATAGAAGATGGAGAATCCGGCATCGCGGCGCGGGTCGTTCTCAGAGTAGAGGCCGCCAACAATCGTGCTGGCATTGGGCTTCAGGAGTCCGGTGCCGATAGTCACCAGGACCAGCGCGCCATAGAACGACGCGATGCCGGGGAGCGCCATCGAGTAATAACCAATGGCGATAATGATGCCGCCGTAGAGTACGGCTTTGCGCTGGCCCAGGATGTTATCCGCCAACCAGCCGCCCGGCAAGCTGAGCAGATAGACCATCGCGAGGAAGAGGCCGTAGATGATTCCAGATTGCGCGGTGGAGAAGCCGAGGCCGCCTTGCGTCACCTTCGCGGTCATGTAGTAAATCAGGATGGCGCGGACGCCGTAGAAGCCGAATCGCTCCCACATCTCGGTGAAGAAGAGTGTGGCGAGTCCGCGCGGGTGACCGAAGAAGGTGGCCATGAGTTAAGCGATTAGACTAGCACTCAGCTGCTGCAGTCGAGTCCACAGGCGCCGGAGTGTGTCACGCGTCGTGCCGAGATTGCCGATCGCGATGCGCAGGACGGTGCGGCCGTTCAGGACCGTGTGCGAGAGATAGAAATCGCCCTCAGCGTTGATCAATCCCATGAGTTCTAAGTTCGTTTCATCGGACGCTTTCAATCGGAAACAGACAACCGATAGCGGCACCGGCGCCACCACTTCAAAGCGCGGATCAGCGCTAATCTCAACCGCCAGTTCCTGCGCCATCAGGACCTGATCGCGAATGATCGCTGCGAGCCGGTCGCGCCCGAATGCGCGGAAGATGAACCACAGCTTCAGCGCGCGGAAACGGCGGCCGAGCGGGATGCCGTACTCCATGAAGTTGACGCGGCGCGGGTCGTCTGCAGTTTGCAGATAGTCGGGGACAAGCGAGAATGCGCGATGCAGGATTTCCGGTCGGCGCGTGTAAAGCACGCTGCAATCCATCGGCGCGAAGAGCCACTTATGCGGATTGACGACCAGCGAATCCGCATGTTCCGCGCCTTCGAGAATGAAACCGAACTCGGGAACGATTGCGGCGCTTCCGGCATACGCAGAGTCGACGTGCAGCCATAGCTTGTACTTGCGGGCGATGCGCGCGATCGCCGGAATCGGATCGACACTGGTCGTCGATGTCGTGCCCGCAGTTGCGACGATACAGAACGGCTTGGCGCCCTCCGCGAGGTCTTGAGCGATCGCGGCTTCAAGCGTCTCCGGATCCATCCGAAACTCGTCGTCTGCCGTGATCTTGCTGATGTTCTGCTGTCCGAGGCCGAGTGCGATCACCGCCTTATCTATGGAAGAGTGCGCGTGCTCCGAGCAGTAGAGGATCAGCGGCTTTTCGGAGCGGCCGGTCTGGCGGATCTCGGGCGCGGCGAGTTCGCGCGCGGCTGCAATCGCGTGGAGACTTGAGATCGACGCGGTGTCGAAGATCATTCCGAACTGCGGTGGAAGACCCATCCATTCGCGCAACCAATTCAGGACGACGATCTCCAGTTCCGTGACAGCGGGCGAAGTCTTCCAGAGGATGCCGTTGCTGTTCAGGCCAGCGATGAGCAGCTCGGCCAGGATGCCCGGGGCGCTCGCGGATGTCGCGAAGTAAGCGAGGAAACCGGGATGGTTCCAATGGGTTACCGCCGGCAAGACAACGCGCTCGAAATCGGCAAGGACCTGCATCCATCGATTCAGGCTGTGCAGGACCGTGTGCCGGCAGTGCGTCGATCAGTTCGCCGGGATGGTTGCGCGAAAGGACGGGATACTGTTCCGGGTTCGCGAGATAGGCAGCGATCCAGTCGACCAGTTGATGACCGACGCGTTGAAATTCTTCAGGTGAGAGATCGGGCATGAAGGTTGAGGACGAACGGCAGCCACGAAGTGAACCAGGCTTTGAATTCTTCGAGCGAGTCGAACTGCTCGGCGTTGAGCGGAATTGCCGGTGGGCCAACGGTGTCGCCGCGCGCTTCACAGGCTGCGGAGATTCCGACCGGCACGGGAAATCGATCGATCCAATCGATGAAGTTGTTGACCTCCGACTCGAGTTGGCCGGCGGCGGTTGCGTCATTGGACCGCACCGCGTTGAAGAGCCCAAGCATGAGTTCGGGGACAGCGCACGCTACTCCGGAAACGGCGCCGGAAACTCCCGCTCGCAGCGCGTGGGGTAGCAGGCGATCATGCCCGCACAGAATCGACAGCGGCCGCGGAGCCTCGATCGCGAGTAGCGCGTCCAGGTAAGCGGGATCGCCGCTGGAATCTTTGATGCCCGCGAAATCACCGGATGCGAGAAGCTCGCGGGCAAGTTCGATCGGAATGGCGTTCGTGAACGCGGGGATGTTGTAGAGCAGGATCGGCAGCGCGCCACCGACAGCGACGGCGAACAGGCGATAGAATTCGCCGATCGCTTCGGGCGTGTAGCGATAGAAGTAGGGCGGCATCAGCAGCAGACCAACTGCGCCGGAATCGATCGCGGCCTCGGCAAGCATCACCGCTCCGTCGAAAGTGGAGTGACTCACTCCAGCGATGATCGGGACGCGACTGCGCTTGATTGCGAGATGCAGCAGGCGCTGGCGATCCTCGAGCTTGACGTTGATAAACTCGCCGGTTGCGCCGAGCAGCACGATGCCGTCGACGCCGGATTTCGCAAGCCGATCGACGAGTTCCAGCATGGCGGCGTGGTCGGCTTCGTGCCGCTCGCGACGATGCGGGGTGACGGCGGCGGCCCAGAGACCCCGGAATCCAGGCGGCTCGGGCTCGGCTTTGCGGCGACGGAACATGCTACAGGCGGTAGCCTAACACGCGGCAAGCTCTTCCAGACTTAGCCTGCCCGTATAGATGGCCATGCCGATCGCGGCATGCACGTTCATCTGCTGCAGCGCGCGAATGTCCTCCAGCGTGGTGATCCCGCCGGCAGCAGTGATCTCGCGGTCCGTGATGTTGCGCAGATCTTGAAACCAGGCGAGGTCGGTGCCCTGCATCATGCCTTCCTTATCGACATAAGTGCAGAGATAGCCGGAGCAGTAAGGTTCGAGTTCACGGATGACGTCGTGTGCGCGCAACTTCGTGGTGCTCTTCCAACCGCGGGTCACGATGCAGCCATCGCGAGAATCAAGTGCGATCAGGACGCGCTCGGCTCCGATGGCGTTGGCGAGATCGGCGAGCCACTCGTGTTGGATACCCGTCTCGCTGAAAGCCGCGGTGCCGATGATGACGCGAAAAGCCCCTTGGTCAACCAACGACTTCGCTCGGTCGAACGAGCGGACACCACCGCCGACGCGGATTACCGCCTGTGATGCGAGCATGCGGACGAGATCGTCATTCGCGCCGCGGTTCAGCGCTGCGTCGAGATCGATGACCTGAATTTGCGGAAAGGCGCGGAAGCGTTCGAGAACGGCGAGTGGCGAATCTTCCTCAAGCGCTTTGTCGCGACCTTGCACCAGTTGCACGGCTTTGCCATCCATGACATCGATGCACGGGATGATCATCGGCCGTTCCTCACGTCTTCTCTGACTAAGACCCCCTGTTGCGAGAGCGAGTGTTTGAGGTCGCTGATGCGGATCGTTCCGAAGTGGAAGACGGAGGCCGCGAGCGCTGCGTCGGCTTCACCTTCCGTCAGCACGCGGGCGAAGTCTTCCACGACGCCGGCGCCCCCGGAGGCGATCACGGGAACGTTAACGAAGCGCGAGATGGTGCGGGTCAGTTCGCAATCGAAGCCGGTCTGCACGCCGTCGGTATCCATAGAAGTCAGCAGGATTTCCCCAGCGCCAAGCTCTTCCGCTTCTTGCGCCCACTCGGCTGCGTCGATGCCTTCGTCGTCTCTGCCGCCCCGCGTGAAGACGTTCCACGCACCGCCAGTATTCAGGCGCGCGTCAATCGCGAGAACGACAGCTTGTGCACCGAACTCCTCACTGAGTTCGGTCAGCAGTTGGGGGCGTCGAACGGCGGCGGTGTTGACGGTGATCTTGTCCGCGCCGGCAAGCAGGATCGCGCGCGCGTCGGCCACACTGCGAATGCCGCCGCCAACAGCGAGCGGGATGAAGACTTCGCGCGCGGTGCGGGCCACCAGATCCACCAGGATTTCGCGGGCGTCGCTCGAAGCCGTGATGTCGAGGAACACAAGTTCATCCGCGCCTTCGCGGTTATAGCGCGCGGCGAGTTCCACGGGATCACCGGCATCGCGCAGACCGACGAAGTTGACGCCTTTGACCACGCGTCCGGCGGTGACATCGAGACAGGGGATGATGCGTTTTGCGAGCATCGTTTATAGATCGAGAAATGACGCGAGCAGGTCGCGTCCAGAGTCGGAAGATTTCTCGGGATGAAACTGCACGCCGAAGATGTTCCCGCGCTCGATGACCGAACTGTAGCGCAACGAATACTCGGTCACGCCCGCTGTGATGGAACATTCGGGCAGGTAATAGCTATGCGCGAAGTAGAACCAGGAGTTCGATGGAAACGACTGCAACAGGCGCGAGTGCGGCGAAGACTCGACGCGATTCCATCCCATCTGCGGCACTCGTGCGGTGTACGGAAAACGCTCGATCGCGCCTTTGAAGATGCCGAGCCCGGAGGCTTCCGGCGCTTCCGCACTGCGCTCGAACAGCGCTTGCATGCCCAGACAAATGCCGAGGAACGGAACTCCGGAACGGATGCGTTCGGTCAGTGCAGCGCGGATATTGCAGATCGTCCAGCGACCGCATCATCTGACCGAAATGGCCCACGCCGGGCAGGATGATTTTCGAAGCGCTCTGAATCGCTTTGCGCGTTTTCGCAAGCGTGTACGGACGCTCCATCGACTCGAGCAAGATTGCCAACGGAACGCAGATTCCCCGCGCCGTAATCGATCACGGCGATCATAGAAGCCCCTTCGTCGACGGAAGCTGATCTCGCAAACGCTCGTCGTAGGAGCACGCGTAACGCATCGCGCGCGCCCAGCATTTGAAGATCGCTTCAATCTTGTGGTGGTTCGATCGGCCGTACATCACCTTCGCATGCAAGTTGGCGGCGGCATGCTGTGTGAAGCCGTTGAAGAAGTCCGGCAGCAGCTCCGTCTGAAGCTCGCCGACGTGCGTCACGTTCACCTGGTCGTCGTAGACCAGCGCGGCACGACCACCCAGATCGACGGCAACAACGGCGAGCGTTTCATCCATCGGCAGCACAAAATAGCCGGCGCGATTGATTCCTTTGCGATCGCCTAGCGCTTGCGAAAATAGTTGGCCGATCACGATGCCGACGTCTTCAACGGTATGGTGCTGATCGACATCCAGATCGCCTTGCGCGCGCAACGTGAGATCGAACGCGCCGTGACGAGTGAAGAGCTCCAGCATGTGATCGAGGAACCGAATGCCTGTCGCGATTTCGTATTTTCCGGTGCCGTCGATTTCGAGTTCGCCGTGAATACGGGTTTCGTTTGTGTTGCGATCAATCGCGGCGTGCCGGCTCATAACATCGCCTCGATATCATTGATCGATTCGATCACTGCCATGGCGCCCAGTTGTTCAAGCGCCTGCACGGTTTCGGCGCGCCTCGGCGTTTGCGGCCCAGCCACTCCGATGAACGAAACTTTCGCGGCTTGCGCGCAGCGGGCATCGTCGACCGTATCGCCGACGTAGATGACGCGCTTCAACGGCAGACCCGCGCGAATGCGATTGATGCCGGCGGGGCTAGGCTTCGGCTCACTCACGTCGTCGGTTCCAATGACAGGGCGGAACACACCAGGTGCGTAGCGGTTCAGCGTCACCTCCGCTTCTTCGTGCAGGCGCCCAGTAAAAACGGAGAGTCGATGGGATCGACCCAGCCGATCGAACAATCCGGGCTTCGCGATCCAGCGCTCGTTTTGAATCAAGCCATCGTAGCCATTCTCGCCACGGAAGAATTTCTGGAACTGACGAACGACAGTGTCGTAGGCGACATCGACGCCGGATTCATGGATGATGTGGAACGTGAGCGCCCAATCGTCGTTCCAGCCGCCCTGATTCTTGAAGTCCTGGATTAACGAGTTCGTGATCGGAAAGCCGGCGAAGTGATGAACCGTTTGGATCACGGCCTGTCGATAGGAATCGGTGACGTCCACCAGAACGCCGTCCATGTCGAAGATGAGAAGGATTCCGGGGGTCACCAGATCTGCTCCAGTTCCTTTATCATGCGCTCTGTTTGCGCGAGGTTGCCGACGGTGATGCGGACGGCGCCGGGGATTTCGTAGCTGCGATCGCGAACCAGGATGGCGTGTTCGCGAAGCGCAGCACAGATTTGCTTGGCTCGGTCGCCGGCGAAGATGCAGGACGAAGTTGGCGGCGCTCGGTACGTATCGGATGCCGAGTCGCGTGAGCGCGGCGTAGAGTAGTTCACGCGCGTTGAGGACTTCGCGTACGAGTTCGTCGATGAACGCCGTGTCCTCGATCGCAGCGGCGGCAGCCATGGCCGCCAGCATGTTCACGCTGTAAGGCGACTGCGCTTTGTGCAGATACGCGATGTTCTGCTTTTGTGAAAAGAGCGCGCCGATGCGCAGCGCCGCCATTCCGTAAGCTTTCGAAAATGTTCGGCTGACGAAGAGATTGGGATAACGATCGAGCAGACTGATCGCGGTTACGCCGGAAAATTCGAAATACGCTTCATCAATCAGTATTGCTGCTGCGGGCGCGCGCTGCAAGATTAGTTCGGTGGTTGCTAGGTCAACGCCAACTCCGGTTGGATTGTTGGGGTTCGAAATAATGACCGCGCGCGTTTCCGGCGTAATCTGATCGAGCAACTCTTCAATCGGGAACGCGAGCGTGGGCGGCTGGTATTGCGCTTCGCGAATGGGAACACCGGCTAGCTCGGCGTAAAACCGGTACATCGCGTACGAGGGTTTCAGTAGCAGCACGTGGCCGCTCGGGTCGGCGTATGTGTTGAGGAAAACCTGGATCGCTTCGTCGGTCCCATTGGTGAGCAGCATCTGATCGGGATCGACACCGAAATGGCGCGCGAGTTTGGGCTTGACCTCCGCGTAATCGGGATAGACGGAGAGGCGTTCGGCGCTCAACTGTGCGATGAGGAATTCGATCACGCGCGGCGAGCATCCGACGGTGTTCTCGTTGAAATCGAGACGCAGCTTGCCGTAGCGGCCTCCAGTGGGAGGCACATAGGGCGCCATCTCAAGCACCGCGCGGCGAGGGACCGGCGCGTTCATAAGCGAGCCTCAACGGAGCGGGCGTGTGCTTCCAGTCCTTCGGCGCGCGCAAGCGTCGTCACTGCGGACGCGATTCCGGCGAGGCCTTCCGCAGTGAGCTGCTGCACAGAAATCACTTTGACGAAATCGGCTGCGGAGAGTCCGGCGCGCATGCGGGCATGTCCGCTGGTCGGCAACACATGGTTCGGACCCGACGCGTAATCGCCGGCGGCTTCTGGACTAAACGCCCCGATGAAGACGCTGCCCGCGTTGCGGATTTGCGGGAGCAGCGACGCGTCTTCGATGCTGAGATGCTCGGGTGCGAACTGATTCGCGATCTCGATCGCTTCCGCTTGCGAGCGCACCAGGATGATCGCGCTATTGCGATTGATCGCGACACGCGCGACTTCAGCAGTGGAGAGCCCAACGAGTTGGCGATTGATCTCTTCAGCTACCACGTCCGCGAGTTTCTTGGAAGTGGTGAGCAGGATCGCCGCGGCATCGACGTCGTGCTCTGCTTGCGCGAGCATGTCGGCCGCAAGATAGCGTGGGTCCGTTTCATCGGCGATGATCAGAATCTCTGTGGGTCCGGCAACGAAGTCAATCGCGACCTGGCCAGCTAGCATTTTCTTCGCTGCCGCGACGTAGATGTTTCCAGGTCCGACGATGCGGTCGACTTTCGGAACGGTTTCGGTTCCGAAGGCGAATGCCGCAATGGCGTGAGCGCCTCCTAGCCGAAACACGCTCTTGATGCCGAGCAGATGTGCGGTCGCGTCGATCTCATCCACCGCTCGCGGACTGCTGATGAAGATCTCGGGAACTCCGGCGCAGAGTGCGGGAATCGCAGTCATCATCACCGTCGACGGAAGCGGATAGCGTCCGCTAGGGATGTAGGCGGCGACGCGGTCGAGCGGTCGGACAATCTGACCGGCGCGGATCCCGGGCATCACCTCGAACCATTGTTCGCGCGGGACTTGTTTCGCGGCATAGGCTCGGATGTTTCCGGATGCCTGCTCCACCGCCGAACGAAACGTGGGACTCACGCGATCCGCAGCGGCAGAGAGTTCTTGCGGCGTGGCAAGAAAGCTCGCGCCAGCGAACTTATCGAAGTCACGGGCGAACTCGCGCAGAGCCGCATCGCCGCGCTGTGCGACCTGATCGACGATCGGGCGCACGACGGATTCGGCTTGCGCGAGGGAAGCTTCGCGGCGAAGTAGAAATTGCGGGGCAGCCGCGTGATCGAGTATGCGAATCATGTCATCACATCACGATCTTATTGAGCGGGTACTCGACGATGCCTTCCGCGCCGGCCTTCTTCAAACGCGGAATGATATGGCGGACCGTTGATTCTTCGAGAATCGTATTCACGGCAACCCACTCTTCATCGCTCAAGTTCGAGATCGTCGGCCTTCGCAACGCGGGCAGTTCCGCGATAACCGCATTGAGCGCTGCGCGAGGGACGTTCATCATCAATCCGACTTTGCCGAGCGCGTTGATCGCGCCCTCAAGAAGCGTGCGGATATCCTCCAGCTTCTGGCGCTTCCACACATCCGCCCAAGCGTTCCGATTTGCGATCAGGTGCGTCGCCGATTCGAGAACCGTATCGATGATGCGCAGATTATTCGCGCGCAGCGAAGAGCCCGTCTCCGTGACTTCCACAATCGCATCGGCGAGCACCGGTGGCTTCACTTCCGTTGCGCCCCAACTGAATTCGACGCGCGCGTTCACGTTGTGCTTGGCGAGATAACGTTTCGTTGTGCCGACTAGTTCTGTGGCGATCACTTTGCCCTGCAGGTCCTGCACGGTTTGAAACGGCGAGCGCTCCGGTACCGCAAGCACCCAGCGCACTTTGCCGAAGCTTTGCTTCGCGTAGATGAGCTCGGCGACCATCTCGACATCGGCCTCGCACTCGTTGATCCAATCGAGCCCGGTGAGTCCCGCATCGAGCACGCCGTCATTCACATAGCGCGCCATCTCCTGCGCACGAATCAGCATGCACTCGATTTCCGGATCGTCGATCACAGGGAAGTACGAACGCGTGCTGGCCGTGATGTTGTAGCCGGCGCGGCGAAACAGATCGATCGTCGCAGACTCGAGACTACCTTTCGGAATACCGAGCTTGAGCTTCATGCTAGACCGCGTACACCGCTTCGGGATCGAACGTCGGCTCTTCCGCGCGCACCCACTCACCGTTTTCGTAGCGCCGCGAAAAGCAGCTTGCGAAGCCCTCATGGCAAACGCCGGGGCCGAGCGGCTCCACGCGCAATTCGAGCGCATCGAAGTCACAGTCCGTTCGGATCTCGACGATGCGAAGCCGATGCCCGGACGTCTCGCCCTTGGTCCAGAGCTGATTTCGCGAGCGGCTCCAGAACGTGACGAACCCGGTTTCATGCGACCGCTGCCACGCTTGCTCGTTCATGTAGCCAATCATGAGCAGGCGTCCGTTTGCGTGGTCGGTGACGGCGGCAGTGATCAGTCCGTTCAATTTGCTGAAGTCGAGCATCGGTGTAAGCGTCTTCCTAAATGCAAAAAACCCGCCGTTGCGGGCGGGTGCGTTCTGAAGCTTCTCTGAATCTGATGAAGCCGGTCCCCTACCCTGCGCAGCGTCGCGTGACTGCGTGATGGTGATGATGGAGAGCGGGCCGCATTCGAAATTTCAGGATAACACCGGCTCTTTCAGCGCGAGTTCGATCTCATCCGCTGCTAAGCGCGCGCCGTGCTCCGATCGAATCCGCTCTGCGACCTTCGCGCCCGCAGCGGCGTAGGACGGGTTCGTGAGTAGCTTCGAGAGAAGCGCTGCAACCCGCGAGTCTCGATAGCGTTCGCGCGGTAAAGTCTCGGCAATGCCCGCGCGTTTAACCCGAGCCGCGTTATCGAACTGATCGTGCGAGAACGGGACCACCAGCATCGGACGGCCTGACCGCATCGCTTCGGCTGTGGTCCCGACTCCGCCTTGATGCACGATGACGGAGGCATGCGGCATGATCGCTGCGTGCGGCGCGTAGTCGAGACACAGGATGTTCGGCGGCAAGGGATTAGGAAGATGCTGAGGCATCGGTCCAGTCAGGAAGATGGCCCGCGTTTTCAGACTCCCAATTGCTGCGGCGCTTTGGATGTAGAAATCGCGCGCGACGCTTACGGCGGACGATCCAAGCGTAAACACGACCGGGGGTTCACCTTCGGCGAGAAACGCTTCGAGTCGCTCGCGTCCCGGCCATTCACTCTGCGCGTGTTCGTGGAAACAGAAGCCGGTGACGACGGTTTGTTCCGGCCAATCGATCGCCGGTTCTGCAAGCGCGCGCGAGAACAGCGCAAGAATGCGCGCCGGCGAATTCGCTCCCTCGAACAACGGGCTCTCGCGCGTATTGAGCCCGAGTTCGCGGCGGAGCTCAAGCACCGGCTTCACCCACGCGCGGCTCTTCTGGCGGCCGACATCCCAGATGCGTTTCATGAACGCCGGGCCGAACACGCGAAGCTTCGACACCCAGAGAGCCGAGGGGATGAGCGGCGGGTCATAGGCCGAGATGAACGACGCCGGCGCGAGAACGGTCGACACCCACCGCTTCTTCAAATGCTCGGCTACTGCGACCGCAGCAAACGTGATCAGGTGCGTGACGATGAGATCCGCTTCGCGAGCGGCCGGAAGCGTGTCGGCGAAAGTCTCGCGCACAAAGCCGGCTACCCATCGGATCACGTGCTCACTGCCGCGCTTGCGATCGAAGAGCGCCTCGAAAAAGCGGCGATCGTCGGGGTCGATCTCCGGCCGAACCGGATGAAAGGCGAGACCCTCCGCCTCTACCTTCTCGCGATAGATCAGGCTGGTTGCTATGGTGACAAGGTGTCCGCGATTCCGCAGTTCGCGGCCGATCGCTAGATACGGATGCAAGTCGCCGTACGAGCCGAATGTTGCGATGAGAATGCGAGCCACGGATGAAGCTTGAGGATTACACGTTCGAAGAGGCAGAGACGCTGCTGACACCGGCGCTGGCGGTCTACGCGGACAAGGTGGACGCCAACATCGAAGCGGCGCTGCGGATGATGGACGGCGATGCCAACCGGTGGCGGCCACACTTGAAGACCGCCAAGATGCGATGGGTGATCGAGCGTCTGTTGCATTACGGCGTGCACCAGTTTAAGTGCGCAACCACGCGCGAGCTGACGATGGCGTGTGAATCGGGCGCGCCGGATGTCTTGCTTGCGTTTCCGCTGACCGGCCCTCATGCGCGGCGGGTCATGGAGATCGCGGAAGAGCATCCGGGAACACGCATTTCGGTGTTGGTGGAGAACGCGGCGCAGGCGGCTTTGTGGCGCGGTTCGCACATCGGCATCTTCGTCGACGTGAACCCGGGGATGGATCGTACGGGAATTGGTCAGGACAATGCCTCGTCGATCATCGCGCTCGCGCAATCCGCCGGCACGCGCTTCCGCGGGATTCACTATTACGACGGTCATGTTACGGCGCCGTCGATGGCCGATCGCAAACGGCTGGCGTATGCGGGTTATGACCGGCTGATGGGATTGATCGCGAGGCTGACCGATACCGGATTGCGCGTGGGCGAAGTGATCACCGCGGGAACTCCGGCCATGCCGTGTTCGCTAAGCTATGCCGGCTTCACGTCCGGCGGGTTCGTGCATCGCGTGTCGCCAGGGACGATCGTGTTCAATGACGTGACTAGTCTGGCGCAGCTGCCGGATTACGGGTTCCAAGCCGCCGCGCTAGTAATCGCGACAGTGGTGAGTTATCCTGCGCCGGGCCGTGTGACTTGCGACGCGGGGCATAAGAGCGTGTCGGCCGATGCGGGCGTGCCGACCTGCGCCGTCGTCGGCCACAGTGACTTCGAGCCGCTGAAGCCGAGTGAAGAGCATCTGCCGATCGCGGTCCCTACGTACGATGTACCTGCGATTGGCGAACTGCTGTACTTGCTGCCGAAGCACATCTGCCCGTCCGTGAATCTATTCGATGAAGCGCTGCTGATTCGCGATCGGCGCGTGGTGCGTATTGAGCCAATTGTCGCGCGCGGACATGAGCCCGCTTTAACTCTAGTTTGATGCTACACATCGAAATCGTTAAACAGCTGGATGGCACTGGATTGCTTCGATGCATTCGCCAGGATGGTTCGGTCACCTGGCAGAAACAGACCAGGCACGCCGCGCATTTCGCCGTCCACGATCTAACGCATTTTGCAGTCGAGACTATTCTTGGTTACCGGCGCGGTTTTTTTGGTTTGATTGCTGAAGGGTGGGACGTGGAGGATACCACCGGCAAAGGTAAACGAGGCGTCATCCCCGCCGAAGCACTTGAGGTGGAGAAGATCGTTGGCTTGTTCGATGCCGAGCGCGCTGCTAACAGGGTGTGGAGCGTCGAAGAATTCAACCAGTTCGCTCCACGAGCATTGACGGATAGCGAGATTGAAACCATCCGCGCCCAGCGATCCGAGTTCTCCCGTCAGTGGTCCGCGATCTCGCCGGGCCAACGACTCGACTTGACCTTCGAGTCCTAGCGCGTTTCTTTGAAGAACCGCACATCGTACGCGAAGCTCTCCGTCGGAAGCAGTGCAATCCGCTCAAACTCTCGATGCGCGGGATTTATCAGCCAGTTAAACTCCCCAGGGACCAGAGCCGAAGGAACCACCAGCACCGCGAACTTCGCTTCATTCACGAAACGATCTCCGATCGCCGCCAGCCGCGGCGGCGCGGGCATCATTCTCCAATCGGCTGGCAAATCCTCCGTAGAAACCTTCGTCCGCGACACGCTCTTCGGAACATCCGCCGCCGCAATAACCAAGTCCGTCGGCGGCTCACCCGCGTCAAGATGCACGAAGTATTCGAGAATCGCCAGCGAGAGATGCTCGGACGTATATGCGATTCGCGTCCCCGCTCGCGACCATCGCCCCCCGAAGCGATAGGCGCCCTCTCCGCTGAAAGGGCGCTCCGCGTAAGCCTTGCGAAGGATCCGATAGACGCGGTTCAACTCACCCCGCCGTAGGCGATCCTCCCGAGTACTCCCTCAACCATCCGCGCCCCCGGTTCGGTATCAAGAACCTCGAGCGGCGCCTTGCCTGCCAGCGCACGATTGGGCTGCTTCAGCCAGCGGTGCGCCAAGCCGTCCTCGCCTAAATACTGCTTTGCTAGCGCCACTATTCGCGCCAGCCGGTAGATGCGGTCCGATTCTGCGGGCGATAAGCGGCCTTCGCCTTTCCGGCGCTGCAAACTCCGCTCCGAGAGATCGAGCGCCGCCGCAAGCTGCTTCAAGCTAATGTCGGCGCTCTGCATCACGCCAGCAACTACGGCAGGTAGAAAACCTTCGCGAATTGCCTCTTGGACGTCAAGGTCGGAGTGAAGCTTCCGTCCGAGCGCCCGTTCCCCGCCCATCTCGCCCGTAATCACCTCAGGCTCTTCTACAATCGTCATCTGTCGTTCAGTATACCGCCATTTGTCCGTCTTTGCAATTGACTAGCTCAAATCGTCGCAGCTTCTCGTAGACCGATCCGCGTGGTCCGGTGCGACTCCGGTATAGGTAGAACTCCCGCGCCGTGAACTGACCGAACTGAATGCACGAACGGCCGGCAATCTCGTCCGCGATCGCCGCTGCACTCTGCCCCGCCTTCACGCGCGCCAAAGTCAGATGCGGCGAGTACTTGCGCTCCTCTGCCGGTATCCCCAACTCCCGAAGCCCGCCATCCACATCGGATGCCAGCCGCACAAGCTGGGCGGGCGCCGTCACGCCAGCCCAGAACACATGCGGGGATCGCGCATTCGGAAAGAATCCAAGGCCCTCGATCACGACTTCGAACTCCCCTGGTCGCGGCACTTGTTCCAGAACAGTAAGGATGGATTCAAGCTGGTCTTCCGCGCACTCTCCCAGGAACTTAATGGTGACGTGGTAATTCTCCGGCGGGCTCCAGTTCAGCTTCGCCTTCGGGCGCAGTACATCCACCAAGCCACTCAAATTCTCAATGACGGCTTGATCGATTGCAATCCCAGTAAACAGGCGCACAGTAAGATCCTAATTCCTCTTGAGCGGAACACCTGCCTGCACGCTAACTAATTCCTGAGCCTCGGCCATCAATGCGTCGAGCGTCGGTCGTGGAAGTAGTTTCCCGTCGAGCACCACCGCCTGAATCGAACGAGTGTTATGGATGTCGGTCAGCGGGCTCCTATCCAGCAGAACCAAATCCGCAATCCTGCCTACCTCGATCGTTCCGCGCCGGTCCAACTGGCCCATAAATTCAGCCGCATTGCGTGTTGCGCTTTGGAGCGAGGCCAGCGGGGATAAGCCGGCTTCCACTAACATTGCGAGTTCGTCATGCAAGCCGAAGCCGGGAAAGCACTGCGGGTTCATCGTGTCGGTGCCCGCCAGAATCCGCACATTCGCGCGATACATGCTCCCCACGATCTTCGAGAACTCCGCAAATTGCTTCCGGGACGAGTCGACCACCGTTAAGCGAGCAGCACGCGGGAGTTGTTTGTAATAACCCGCATCCCAGATTGCTCGCACGGCTTTACTCAGGTACTTCAGCCGCGGGTCATCCGGGCTCAGCGGATCATCGATCTGCGCGCGAAGTAGAGACAGCGTGGGACACTGCCACGTTCCGTTTTTTGCGAACCGGGCAAACAAGGCTTGCGCGACGGCTTCGTCATATGTATCGATCTTGCGCGCCTCCATCGCAACCCAGCGCTGTCCCCCCGCCATCTTTTCCTCCGCAGTCGAGTTTGGCCCGCGGAAGATCGCATTGATGCTGCGCTGCTCATTCAGAATCGCCGTCTCCTCGCGGGAACAACCCTCGGCCACCTGGGTTAGATGTTCAATGCTCTTCTGGCCGGCATCGGATGCGTCCGCAGCGCTCAACGCGTCCGGCACATGTCCTTCAATCGGGATTCCTAGCTTATGCGCCTCGTCCGCGATCGCAAAGTAGACGTCGCGCGGCAACCGTGAATAGACCTTGACAAAATCCGCGCCGCGCTGTTTCTGCTGATCTACCGTCGCGCGCCCCTCGGCTTCTGTGGCGGCAACGATCGAGTCGGGCCACGTGGGATTCGGGCCGTCCACGATCGGACTTCCCATATAGATGTTCAAGCGCGGTTGATCGAGAGCGTGTGCTGCGCGCCATGCGTGCGCGTCAGCCGGACCGCTCATATCGCGCACCCCGACAACTCCGTTGGCGAGGAACAGAAGGCGGCTCCAGGATGCGCGAAGATCCGTAGCGCCATGCGTGTGCATGTCCCACAAACCGGGAATAAGGAACTTACCCGAACCATTCAAAACTTGCGCGTTCTGCGGAGGACGTGCCTGCTTCGATGGCGTTACTGCCGCGATACGATTTCCCTCAATAACGACTGTCATATCCGGCAGCGCTCCACGGTCTGTCCCGTCGATCACCGTCACGTGCTGGATCACCAGCGGCTGCGACCATGCGGCGCCACAGAGTAGAGCGGAGAATATAAGAAGCAGCCGCACTCGGTCACAGTATAGGCTGAAGTTCCGATGTCTTCGAATCGCAGCGTCATTCCCGGTAGCGACATCTCCCGTGTTACGCCGGCGCAAGCCCCGAATCCGAACCAAACGCTAACAGCATCCATCGTGCTCCGCCGCCCTTCTGCGGGTGGGTCGCCTCCCACGGGGACATCTCGCGAAGAGATCGAACGCTCACTATCCGCGTCAACGTCCGACATCGACGCCGTAACTGACTTCGCCCGCAACGCGGGGTTATCCGTCATCGAACTCAGCGCGCCCCGCCGCACCATCAGAGTTGAGGGAACCGTTCCCCAGTTCGAAGCCGCGTTCGGTACGACTCTCTTCACCGAGAACTCCGGCGCCGGCGGACATTGCCTCACTTACTCCGGACCGCTAACCATTCCTGCCGCTCTCGACGGAATCATCATCGCCGTGCTGGGTCTCGATCAGCGGCCGGTCGCTCACCCAAGATGAATTTCGGCCGTATCCTGCGCCGCAACTTCTATAACCGTGCGGCAATCGAAGTCGCACGCGATCTCCTCGGCCGCGTCATCATACATGGCGAGACTGCCGGGCGCATCGTCGAGACGGAAGCCTACCTCGGCGTGAACGATCTTGCCGCCCACTCAGCGCGCGGTCTGACTCCACGCACGCAGGTGATTTTCGGACCGCCCGGTCATGCCTACGTCTACTTCATTTACGGCATGCACGAGTGCCTGAATCTAGTGTGCGAACCCGAAGGCCAGGCCGGATGTGTTCTCATTCGAGCTCTGGAACCGATTGCGGGACTCGATCTCATGCGCGTTCGACGCGGCCGCGACAACGTTCGCGATCTTTGTTCCGGCCCCGGCAAACTCACGCAGGCGATGGACATCACACGCGCACTCAACGGCGTCGATGTCACGAGAGGTGCGCTGACGGTTCACGAAGGCACTGGCGGGACTTTCGAAATCCAGACGACGCCTCGGATCGGGATCAGTCAGTGCGCCGATTGGCCGCTGCGCTTCCTAATCGCCGGCAACCGCTTTGTCAGCGGACGTCGCAACCCGTCGCTCACTTAACCGCCGTTGAATATCCAGCACCGTCGATCGATCTAATCGGAAGCGCATCACCAGCGCAATCGCACAAACCAGCAACAGACCCGGAACGATGCCGTACGAGATTCCGATTCGCTCGATCACGCTGCTGGACTGCACTTCGGTCCCCGGCACCAGATGCACAAAGCGGCTGAGCAGCACACCGCTCAGCAGCAGCCCGCCGCCCGAGGCCAGCTTCTCGCCGAAGTTCATGATTCCGAAGCAGGCGCCTTCGCGCCGCATCCCGGAACGCAGTTCGTCTTCGTCCACCACGTCCGCCATCATCGAGAACGGCAGCACCCACAACGCGCTCGCGAACAGGCCTGCGACCGCATTGCCCACGATCAACCAGCGCGGATCGCCCGTTCCCAGCAAATGGCCGCGTCCAACCAAAACGGAAGACAGCACGAGGATGGTCACGAGTCCGAAGACTGAGCCCGCATAGAAATTGCGCTTTTCACCGCGTTTCGCGATCCAGATCCACGCCGCAACTCCGACACCAGCGCCGGTATAAAACGCGACTTGCACGGCGCTCAGCAACCGCGCCTTTTCAATGCCTGCGTACCACTTCAGAAAGTGAACGTTCAGCGAGAAGTTCACCACCACCGCCAGCGAGCACAGCACAAACGCGAGCCATAGCGTGCGGAAATCACGGTTCTTGAAGAACAGCCACATGCCCTGAAAGAAGTGACCGGCATCCTCGCGAAACGCGGCCAGCCTCACTTCACCGAACGTGCGGCGCGACTGCGTGCCGAAGACGGCGACCAACCCGCAGAGCGTCATCACCGCGCCGAATACCAAACCCATCTTTGGATAGCCGGCGTACTGCAGCTTGCCATCGACGCCGCTCGCCGCTCGCAGAAACAGAAGCACCGGCAAAGTCGCGGCTCCGCCCATACCAAGCAATCCGATCAGGCTGCGAACCGCAATGACGCGCGTTCGCTCGTCGTAGTCCGCGCTCAGTTCCGCGCCAAGACTCATGTACGGAATTCGATAGGTCGCGAAACACAGACGGAACAGGAGAGAGCTGATCAGCAGCCATGTGAAAAGCGGCCACGTGCTAAGATGTTGCGGCGGGCTCAGCAGCGCCCAAAAACACGGGCCCATTCCGAGACAGCCGGCCAGCATATAACTCTGCCGCCTTCCCAGGCTTCTCTTCGATCGATCGGAGCGGAACCCGATGTACGGATCGATCAGCGCGTCCACCACTAGACCTGCCGTCACCCCGAAACCGGCGAGCGCGCCGTCCAGCTGCATCACCGAGTTGTAGAACAGCAGGACGTAGATTCCGACCAGGCCCATGGTGGCCGTGATCGGGATCTCGCCGATTCCGTAAAGGATTTGCAGCGCGAGAGGCAACCGCCTCTGCGGAGCGATGATTTCGGCCGCCGGAATCGCGCGCGCGCTCATGTTTGGTTACTCCCGAAGCAGTGCTGTTGCGAACGCGAGCGAGCCTCGCAAGCCGGTATGCGCGATGAGTTTCTTGCCCGCAAAGTTGGGGAACAGAGCCGCAAGTTCCGGCGAAAGCTTCAAGTCGACCGTCCCAGCGGCGCCGTCGAAATCCGTGATGTGCAGGGAGTGCAGACCTTGGTGGAAGCCTTGACCCAGCGCCTTCGACACGGCTTCTTTGGCGGTCCACAGCCGGATCGCCCATTCATCGTGGCGATCTGCCGCGGCCTTCCGCGCAAGCAGTTCCCGTTCGTCATCTCGAAACGCGATGGACTCAAAGTGTTTCGCCTCGCGCTGCGTTTCGACATCGATTCCCGGATGTGATCCGCGTTCAAGCGTTGCCAGTGCTGCGGCAATCCCATGGCTATGCGAGATCGAAATGGACGGCTGCGCGCTCAATCGGCTGATCCAGCCGCCGCGGGCTACCGGCTTTCCATGCGTATCGTACGCGATCTCGACGTCCGTCGCCGCGAGCACTTGGCCAGTCGTCTTTTCGACCAGTTCGCGAACCGCATCCTTTGCGGCGCAACGTCCCAGCAGCCACTCCTGGCGGCGCTTGCTGACGGCCTTCATCGACTCCCACTCGGCACGCTCCGCCGGATTGAGAACCAGATAGGCCAGCGCTTTCAACCAGATCTCATGTGAAGAATCCAGAAACTCCGGCGTTAAATCAGCCAAGATTCTGCACGAAACACCGGTGCCCAACGCGCTTGCGGCTTCGGGCCACGGACTTGAAACATAAGATTCCCGTGGATCAACTCGCAGCTGTAGAAATCGCGGCGGCTGCGGAAAGCGGCGCGTTTCCCAACCGCGCAGCCGGTAATAAACTTTGCCCGAGCGATCGAGCACTTCGATATCGGAATGGATCACCATCTCGCTCTCGAACGTGCGGACCACGCGGCACTCCAGCTTTTCGCCGGCCGCCGGAGCGGATTCGAAAATGTCGAACGAAGCCACGCGATACGGGAACAGGTCGGTTCCTTTTTCGATCGCTTCCCAGAACCAGTACGCGACGACTTGCCCGGCGGCATCTAACAGGATCGGATCGAAAACGAAATCCGGATTCTCGTTATCCGCAAACAGAATGTCGTGCCGCAGCGCTTCGAGCGTTGCACTCGTTCCATTGCGTCCCGCCCGCTCGACACTTGTCACGCCCTGCATCAAAGCGCCGTGGAACATGCCGGTGCGGTAGAGCATCTTCGGATCCCATGCGGATCGCTTCTCCTGCTCCAGCACGAACGGCATGGGCGGCCCCGAACTCGGACGCGCGTCGCCAAACAGGATCACGGCTTCAGCAAAGATCGGCCGCAGAGCCGATGCGGTTCCCGCTTCGCGTAGTGCGACATGAATCTCATTTGGCGATTTTTGTTTCGCGGTGAGCTCGACCGTGTAGCCCGGCTTCTCGATCGTCACCCAGCGTGCCGCACGGATATCCCGCATCCCGAGGCACACGCGTCCCGGCGCGAGCAGCGAGCCCGCTTCGGCCAGCATTTCCATCGTCACTGTTAGCGGCACGACCGGCAACCCGAGCAGCCCTGGATCTTCAGTCGAAACATCGCGACCGAGTGTGTGATCCCAAAAGACGGCTTCGGTAGAAAGATCGAAACGATGTCGGGCGATCGCGTGCGAGCCCTGGACAACCTCGACGATCTCATTCAGAAAGGGACGCCGCGCCGCCTTGACAGGTGTCGGCGCTACAGGTGCGGGAGCCGCGCTCCCGTTCCCTCCGAGCAACGTCGTCACGAATTGCTGTTGCGCGGTGAGGAAGTGCTGCATGGTGCGCAGGTGCTCTTCCATCACCATCGTGCGCGGCGAAGATGGCGTAGCAACGCTCGCGACGGCGACGGGTTGCGGCACGGGCGCGGCAACCGGCGCAGCGATCGGAGCAGGAGCAGGAGCGTGCTTCACCGTCCCGTTCGCCGCCGGAGCAGCAACCACCGGCGCCGGCACCGCCTTCTCGCGCCCCGGAAGCTTGAACCCCTCCGGCAAACGCATCGGCTGAATGCCCGTCTTCAATGTCTGGCTGCGCTTCACGGCAACCGGCGCATCCACCTGCTTCGCCTCACGCCGTTCATACAACGGCGCAAGATTCAGCTTCACCCCATGCGCCAGCAACTGCCCGAGCATGTGATGCAGCTGCAAAATCCCCGAGCGATGCTGCACATTCGACGGAATCGCGACATGCGGTTTACCCCGCAGCACATCGTCCACAAACCCGCTGAGGTTGCTCTTCGGTCCGATCTCGACAAAAATCCGAACTCCATCACGATACATCGCTTCCGTGGTCTCGCGGAACCGCACCGTGCTGGCCCACTGCACCGCCGCCAACTGCCGGATCTCTTCCGCATTTTCGGGATAGCGCTCGGTCGTCACGCACGAGTAGATAGCGGTCTCCGCTTTTCCGATCGCGAGATGATCGAAATGCGCCTTCAACGGACGGCTGAACACCTCAAACCACGGCGTATGGTACGCGCGCCCGAACGGCAGCTTCTGCGCCACCGCGGCCTTCCCGGCCAGACTCGCCATCAGCTTGTCGATGGCCGCTTCCTTGCCGCAGATCACCACCTGATGCACGCAGTTATCGAGAGCGATATAGAGTTCGCCATTGCTTTGCGCAACGAACTCCTCCAGCATCTTGTGATCCGCGCCTGCGACCGCGAGCAGCACCGCTTCAGGAATTCCGCTCGTTGTGCTCAGCTTCTCAAAGACGTCGTAGACGCCGCGAATGTGCGCCAGCAAAGCCTCTTCGCTGGTAGCCTGCACCACTCCCGATGCAAGCAGCGCCGAGTGCTCGCCCGTGCTGTGGCCCACCATCGCATCCGGATGGATGTCGAACCGGTCGATCAGCGCATACAGAGCCTGATTCGACGCGAACACCGATTCCGCGCCCGAATCCATATTCCACATCCGGCTCTGCCCTTTGATCAGCGGTGGCGGGAACATGATGTCACTCGGCAGATAGCCGCGCGGATGCTTCTCGAACGCGCGATCCATGATGTCCAGCGACGCGCGCACTTCCGGGAAGTGGATCGCCAAATCCAAAAGCATGTTCTCGTACTGCGAACCTTCGCCGGGAAATAAGAAAGCGATCTTACCCGCAGGCGCGAGCTTGTCGCGGAACCAGTAAATGCCCTCAATGTCGCGAACCTGCTTAGCCTTCTCGTCCTCGAGTTTGGCAATGGCGCGCTTCAACTTAGCGATCGCATCTTCACGAGAAACCACCACAACTGCCAGCCGTTCGGCCTCGAACTCGCCAGCGCTATTCAGCGTGAAAGCCAGATCGCGCAGAACGATCTCCGGCTTGCTCTCCACCACAGCCAAAACACGCTTCGCTTCGACGGCGAGCTCAGCTCTTGAGGCCGCGGACAAAATCAGCAGCTCACTATCCCAATCGTGCTGCAAGGAGCGCGGACGATTCGGCCCCGTGTATTCCTCGAGAATCGCGTGCGCGTTAATGCCGCCGAATCCGAATGCGTTGATTCCAGCGCGGCGCGGATGCGTCGTGAAGCCGTGAATCCAGGGTCGCGTTTCCGTGTTCAGGTAGAAATTAGAATTTTCCAAACCAAGTTTCGGGTTCGGATTCTCCACATGCAGCGTCGGCGGAAGCACTTTATGATGCAGCGCCAAAGCCGACTTGATCAGCCCCGCCATGCCGCTCGCCGGCATCGTATGGCTGATCATCGACTTCACCGAACCCAGTGCGCATCGCGGCGACTCACTGCGTCGTTCGCCAAACACCTGCCGCAGCGCTTCGCATTCCGTCGCGTCCCCCACCGGCGTGCTGGTCCCGTGCGCCTCCAGCAGTCCGACCGTCTCGGGTGGAACGCCGCAGCTTTCGTACGCGCGGCGGATGGCCGTGATCTCGCCTTCAATACGCGGCGCCAGAACACCTTTCGCGCGCCCATCGCTGGCCACACCCACACCCTTCAGCACCGCGTAGATCTTGTTCGAGTCGCGCTCGGCATCTTCCAGCCGCTTCAGCAGCACCATCCCGACGCCTTCGCCCAGCAGCGTGCCATCGGCCCCCGCATCGAACGGCCTCATCACGCCCTTGCGCGACAGCGCCTTCAACTGCGAAAAGATCATCACCAGCACCGGCGAGGTATTGGAATGAACGCCGCCCGCCAACGCCAGATCGCAGCGGCCCGATTCCAGTTCGCGCATCCCGTGCTCGACCGCCACCAGGCTCGAAGCGCACGCCGCGTCCACCAGGTAATTCGGCCCCATCAGATCGAGGCGATTCGCAATCCGTCCGGTGATGATGTTCGGCACCAGCCCCGACGACGTGTCGGACTGAAATTGCGGCGCGCTCTTCCGCAGATGATCTTTGATCAGCTTGATCTCATCCGCCGAATACTCCGGATGCAGCTGCTTCAGAATGCGCAGCGTCGATTCGATCATCACGCCCTGCTGCATCGCCGCCGCATTGCCGCGATTCACATACGTCCCACGCCCGATGATGACCGCGGTCCGCTCCTTCACCCCGGAAATATCGATCGGCCCCGAATCCGCCAGCGCCTCATGCGAAACCCGGAGCGCCATGAAGTGATCGGGCTCGCAACCATCCACTGCGGACGGCAGCACGCCATACGCGAACGGATCGAACTCCGCCAATTTGCCTAGATAGCCACCACGTTTGCAATAGGTCCGGTCGGTTTCGGTCGACTCCGGATCCCAGTACAGTTCCGCTTCCCAATCCGGCGGCGGATCGCTGATCGCATCCACCTTGTGCAGGATATTTTCCCAATACTGGCGCATGTTCGCGGCCCCGGGGAACACGCAGGCCATACCGATAATCGCGATGTCTTTGGAGTCTGTTTTCATGAGTGGCTACTGCTGCGACGGGGACACCAACGTTCGAGACACGCACCCGGTAGTATCGCTCCGGGGGAACGCTGGAAGTGTACTGTTTAGTCTAGCTCAACTGGGGCTGGTTTCGCTAAGCGGCAGGGACTGCGCGCGGGCGAAGGCACCCAGCGAATATGTTAGAGCGGAGCAGGTCGGGAGATTGAATAACAGCGTGGCCAAGCTCTCGTCGTCAGTCGGATTCAGCGCGAAAAACGCAGCGACCGCTTTGCTGAAACCGAAATCACGGCTTTCGGTAAAGAACAGTAGTGCATAGATGGTTACAGGTAAGATCCAGGCGAAAGAAGCTGCGGTTCGGCTCGTCTCTGATTTCGGGAAATAGTACCCGCAGGGAAATCCCGCAAGCCAGCTCAGTACGACGACGATGCCAGCGAAAGCAATGTTTAAGCGAAGCGCTTGGGTCAATATAGCGGCCAAGAACATGGCGCAAGGGAATGCGATAACCGCCAAGACTTGATGAACAAGCATCACCGCTATAGAGCTCGGGCCGGGGCCGGTTTCTGCCTCAAACAAAACGCGTTCTCTCGTCAGCGAAGCCGGTTAATTGATGTCGATGCCGCGAGCTCGCAAGGCCGCTTCAAAATCACCCGCCCGCGTAATCCCCGCAACTTCATCCAGCGAGAACTCGATCCCGAACTCCTCTTCCATCGCCAGCGTCAGCTTCACCTGCGCGAAACTGTCCCACCCCGGTGTATTCGCCGGCGTGGAATCGTCCGTCACCACCACGTTCCGGTCTTCGAGCACATCCTGAAAAATTCGTTCGATTCGGGGGTCCATGTAAAGGCGATCTCCTCAGTGGCAGCACAAGCCGCCATCGGCCAACAGCACGGTCCCGGTGATCCAGCGCGCCGCATCGGATAACAGAAACGCCACCGGACCCGCAATATCGGCCGGCGTTCCCAAGCCCAGTGGATGCGCCGCCTCTACACTCGCCCGCTGCGCTTCCGTCAGCTTACCCATGTACTTCTCGGACATCGGGGTCATCACCACGCCCGGCGCGACCGCATTCACCCGAATCTTCTGCCCGGAAAGCTCCATCGCGAGCGATCGCACCGCCGCTTCCAGAGCGCCTTTCGAAGCCGCATACCCCACGATTCCCGCACCACCGGACTGCGTCGCCGCCGTGGACACAAACACGATCGATCCCTCACGCGCCACCAGCCGCGCCTTCAATGCCGCCGCCATAAAACCAAGCGACCCCACCACGTTGGTCCGGAAGCCACGCTCCAGAGACTCGTAGTTCTCCATCATCAGTGGCCGGATTTCCTGCGTCCCCGCCGCCAGCACCCATCCGTGAATCGGCGTCTGGCGTTCTTTCAGCGACGAGAGAAACGATCGCACCGATGCCTCATCGGTCACGTCGCAAGCCGCAGTTTCAAATCCCGCGCCCGCGGCTTTACCGGGATCGCGCCCCAACGCAATCACCTGCGCACCTTGCGCAGTCAGCAGTTCAGCGCACGCCCGTCCTATGCCCGAAGTTCCGCCGGTCACCACCACCGTCATGCCTGCCACAGCGTCGCCCCCCAGGAAAGGCCCACTCCGAACGACATCATCAGCACCTTCGCTCCCGGCTTCACTTTACCCGCACCGATCGCCTCCGCCAGCACCACCGGCAGCGCGGATCCGCTCGTATTCCCAATCTCTTCCACGAAGATGTGCGTCTTCTCCGGCCCGATCTTCAGCTTCTTAAGCAGGTAATCGAGGATGAACCGATTCGGCTGATGAAACAGGAACAAATCCACATCATCCATCGCCAGATTCAATCCCCCCAGCAGCGACTGGATGGTCTTCGGCACCGTCGTGATGACGAACTGGAAGACGGCGGCCCCGTGCATGTACATGTTCTCGGCCGAGCGCGCACTTCCCTCGCTGTCCGGCTCCGCAATACATGTCTGCGCCGTCCGACGCTGCCGGAATCCGCTCACCGGCATGATCAGATACTTCGCGCCGCTGCCGTCCGTCCCCAGTTCAAACCCGAGAAAGCCGCCGTCCGCCGCCGGTTCCACCAGCGTGGCCGACCCCGCATCGCCAATGATCGGCACCAGCGCGCGGTCCAACTCGTTCACCGTCCGCGACATCGTATCGCCGGTCAACACCAGCGCCCGATGAGCCACCCCCGCGGCAATCATCGAATGCGCGACGGAGAGCGCATACACATATTGGCTGCATCCCAGATTGATGTCGAACGCGGCGCATCGCTTGGAGAGTTGTAAGCGCTCCTGCAGCAGACAGGCCGTCGTCGGCATCAGGTAGTCCGGCGTCTGCGTGCAATGGATCAGCAGATCAATCGACTGCCGGTCAACCGCGTGCTTCGCCAGCAGCTTCTCTGCAGAGTCAAACGCCAGATCGGACCCGCAAATACCCTCAGCCGCGACGCGCCGGCTGCGAATCCCCGAACCGGACAGCACCTTCTGCATCGCCGCTTCTCCGAAACGCTCGGAGAGCTGCTCATGACTGATCGTTTCCGTTCCGAGCGTGTACTCGACCCCCGCGATGGTTGAACCGGGCATCCTACTTCGCCGCGCGCACGGCGTTCAAAATGTCCGCCGGAGTTTGCGCATTCACCAGATCGTCAGGACTCATTGCGAGGCCCAATTTCTCGTCGAGAAACACGATCGTCGAAAGGTAAGCGACCGAATCCCATACATCCAGGTCCCGCAAATTCGTGGTCATTTTGACTTGGCCGGGGGACGCGCCGATCGCATCCGCGAAGCCGTCCAGAAACTCTTGATCGGTCACTTGATATGTCTCAAACCAGTCTACAAGCGCGGTCGTCCCACCGAAGCTATCCCTTTCCGAATGGTCTAAGTGGCGAACGGTTGACCGGGAATGACGGCGAAAAAGTCGTCGTAATCCGCCGGCGTGATGTGCAACTGCGCCGCGGCGCTCGCACTCAGCGAAGTCTTGACGAAGACCGGCTCGCTACCCCGTTCCCGGTAGCCTGCAGCGTGGAGTGCATCGGAAAGCGGATCGAGACAGGAATGCGCCACTACCTCGGACGCTCCATTCTCAGCCGCAACACGGGTCGCCAAACCGACGGCAGCCGCCCAATCGCCGCGCCCTCCCGCAGCCAGTTGCAGATCAGCGATTCGCGCCTGGCTGTCGACTTCGGCCAGCAGGAATTCCCCCGCAATCTGCCCGTTCTTACGCAAAACGTATCCATGCATTCGGACCACAGGACAAGCCATCAGATAGTTCAACAACTCAGCGCTGCGAACCGCGCCGGCAGCAAGATCTTCGTCCCGGAATCGCGTAATGGCGTCAACGGACCACCCCGCTGGCGTGCGCGGGACGCGCGGTAAGCTCCACATCCACGCGCGCGCCGTCTTGGCCGCCCGCAGCAATAACGTCCGCTCGGTTCTACGTCCGAACTGCCGGAACGGTCGTAAGACTCGCACAAAGGCGCGATATTCCGCCACTGTCTTATACCCGGCACGCGGCATCACTTTCCGAGAATCTTCTGAACCGCCGATACCCACGGAAACCGTCACCAGCTTCTCGATTTCGCGCCGCAACAGCAGCCCCGCGCCTACCGCTTTCGGAGCACCCGCCCAATCGATAATCTGGCACGCGTCGGCGCCGTACAATCGCATGGGCCAGACACATCCGTGCGCGACGTACTCGCCTCCGCGCTCCAGCACATAGCTCCGGCTTCCGGTCCAGTCCGGGCGCGCGTCGTAGTATTTCCAACGAATCAGGTCGGGCCGCAGCGACGGCGCATCAATGCTAGTCCCAAACACGCCGGCAAGAAACTCGCGCACTCGCAGCGACTCGGCGGCCTCCGTGGCGCGGAACGTAAACGGCGGCATTCAACTCATCCGGAAGCCGGCCGCTTCCATCGCGAACGTCGCCGAGTCCAGAGCCGGATCGACGCCAATCCGCCGCAACCGCCACCTGTCGGCACCCGTCGCATTCATTCCGCGAACCGCCGTCACAGCCGTCGCGAATCCCGCCCCTTCCGCCGCTCGAACGCACTCGGCATCGAAGTCAACGTCCTTGCCGTTCGGATAGCAGAAGTGCTGTACCGGCATTCCAATCTCTTTCTCGATGTCCGCCTTCGACCCAGCGATCTCATCCTGCTTTTGCTCGAACGAAGCCAGCCGGGACAGGATCGGATGCGTCCGCGTATGCGCCCCGACATCCAGCCCTTCCTCAGCCATGCGCTTCAATTGAGCCCATTCCAGAGGCGCATAAGCGGCGGGAATCTCGGCCGGCGTGGCAATCCCGGTCAGTTCGGGAAGGCGATCCAGGAACGATCGACGGTCCTGATCGGTCGCGCGGATCAGCGCCTGCGCGATTGGATCGAATGCTGCGTTCGGAGCGCCGCGAAATCCGGAGCCGTCCGGTAAGCGCACATCCAGCTTCGGCACGTTGCTTGATTTCAGAGCATAGTCGAGCACGTCAGGCCACAACCACAGTCTTCGATTCAGAAAACCGGAGACAGCGTAGAGCGTAACAGGAATACCTTCTTCCCGAAAAACCGGCCACGCCGTGGCAAAGTCCAGATATCCGTCGTCAACCGTAACGGCGATCTCCCGCTGTCCTCGCGACTCGGCGATCGACGAAAGAGGAACCGGTCGATAGTGCTTCCGAAGGTGCCGCAGTTGCGCGCGTAGCCGCTGCTGCACGGCCGCGGCATCGCCCGGGAACCGGTGATACATCAGAATCCGGAAGCTGGATCGATGCGCCGCGCGAGCCCCGCGAAGGCCGCCGCCGGCCACGAACAACTGTTTGAGGAACGTCTTCAACCTAACTAAGGTCTATCAGACTTTTGACGCAACGGGACGCGCCGGCCACTTCAAACACCAACCTGCGCGTCAGTCTGAAGCTTCCGTTCCCGATCCAGGGAGTACGGCCGAACCATCAGCTCCTCGCCCGAGGGATTCTCAACGAACCCAGCTTCTCCGCTGGAATGACTTACGGTAACTCGACGGAGTAACTCCGCGCAGCCGCCGAAACTGACGATTGAAATTCGCCAGATTCGCCAGTCCAACCTCAAAAGCAATCACACTAATAGGAAGATCCGTTTCCGCGAGACGCATACAAGCGCGCCCGATTCGAAGCTTGGATAAATACTCGCTTACACTTTCACCCGTGTGCTTCACAAATAGGCGATGCAAAGATCGTTCCGAGATATTCCCGACCTTGCACAATCCTCCGATGGAAATCGGTTCTTGAAATCCTTTGTGTAGATGATTCAGCACGCGAGTAAGTTGTGCGGGCTCACCATCGGCTGACACGGGAACCGCCAACGCGACTTTCGACAGGTTAGTCGACTCTTTCCCCGCGATCCCCACGAGTACATCAAGAGTTGCATGAAGACGAATCTGAGGTACTTCGGAGAGTAACTCCGGTAGCCGTGCGACTACCTGCATCGCTGCATCCGGCGTGAATGCCAAGCCTGTCGCCGCGTTCTGAAGCAAGCGGGGTATCGCCGAATATTCCGGACAGATCTCCGCGAGTCCAAAGGCCCACGCTCTTGTAAACCAGATCACCACGGCGGTGTGCGTTTCACGCTCCGAAAGAGTTTCCGTGGACGCCCAGGTGTGTGGCATGTCGGGAGGCACCAACACAAGATCGGGTGACTGGTAGAGTCCAATATCATCGCCAATGAACCGCCAGCCACGGCTGTTCAAGGTCAGAGTGAGCTCGTATTCCGGATGATGATGCCACTCGAAAGGTATCTGCGGAACCCTGCGATTGTACACGCGAAGGGAACAGCCCTTCGGAAACGTGACGCGCTCAAACTGAGGTCTCATCGGACAGTATCAGGCCGCCTGCTGTCCGAATAGTATCAGGAATCGGCTCATCTGCATTATCCCGGGGCTCACGGAAACCATAAACTGGTCCACGCGGCCCCTTTTGAGAACCGCATCTAAATGAGGAGTAATAAGCGTGGCATTCGTAATTGAAGACTTAGCGGGAGACATTCGCAGCACAAAGAAGGCGTTACGCCAAGCGCTCCCGAACTACGCCGAAGTGTTCCGCCAGGTAGAGACGGAAATGCGCCGGCGCGTGAAGGCCATCGTAGAAGAGCGCGAGACCGGAAAGCCGGTAATTCCAATCGCGCAGTACTCCGATGTGGAAGCGGGATCCGTCCCGGCTGAATTGATCGCCAGGATTAAGGACTGCGGCGCTTGCGTCATTCGCCGGACTTTCGCACCCGAACAAGCCACGGCATGGGACCAGGAGATCGCGAGGTACGTGGACGAGAATGGCCTCGACGCAAAACTGGCCAACGCGGCTGAAGACAAATACTTCGGCACGCTAGCTTCAGCTAAGCCTCAGATCTACGGCATCTATTGGTCGCGCCCGCAGGTTCTAGCGCGCCAGGCCGAGTCACTGACTAAGGTTCGCACCTTCCTGAACCGGCTCTGGAAGGCGGAGAGCGAAGGCCAGAGGCACTTCAATCCGGATGAGACCCCTGCGTACGCCGATCGCATCCGCCGCCGTCCCCCCGGTTCCGCTTCCCTAGGTCTCTCGCCTCACGTCGATGGTGGTTCTGTAGAACGATGGCTCGACGTAAACTTCCGCAAGGTCTACCGTCACGTCTTCACCGGCGATTGGCAGAAGTACGATGCCTACGATGCGGCCTACCGTCCAGATGCTCGCGAAGTAGCTTCGCCGGCAGTCTGTTCCATGTTCCGCACTTTTCAGGGATGGACCGCCTTGACGCGCCAGGGAAAGGGCGACGGTACCTTACAGCTGATTCCGATCGCAAGCTCGATGATGTACGTGCTGCTTCGCGCTCTCCAAGACGACGTTCCCGAAGATGACCTCTGCGGAGCTGCGCCCGGCCGCGCTCTGTCCATCAACCCGCAGTATCACAGTCTCCTAATCGAGGCCTTATCTTCGATCCCACTAATGGAACCAGGCGATACGGTTTTCTGGCACTCGGATGTAGTCCACGCGGTTGAGAATGAGCACTTAGGAAGCGGGTACAGCAACGTCATGTATATCGCTTCGACACCCGGCTGCGCCAAGAACACGGCCTACCTGGCCAAGCAGGCGCCGGCCTTCCTTTCGGGTAAGACTCCGCCTGACTTCGCGCCCGACGATTTTGAAGTTGACTTCAAAGGACGCGGCACGGAAGCAGATCTTACGCCGCTAGGGCGATCTCAACTGGGTCTGCCCTGCGGCAGTCGACCACAAATCACAAGTCCTGGAGACTCTAGCAGTCTGAGCTACTCGGCGTAAGTGAGAACGCCCGCGGCCCGGCAGTTCTCACTTTCGCCATACGTGTATGCTGGAACCCGCCATCGATTCCACGCGCACGTCCAACTTTCAACTGCCGGGCAACAGACTCTCGAGCCATGGGACCGCGTCCGTGCGGAAGCGGGAAAAGCGGCGCAAAATTCTGCTAAACCGAGGCGAAATGTGCGCTAAAGCGCGCCACGCCGTCGGGATCGGCGATACGGATCGAGAGATCACTTTCGAAAACGGTCATAAAACACTACTTAAACTTCTTAAAATCATCCGCCTGGAGACAAATCTCGCTGGGTAAAAAGCTCCGTTGCGTTCACGACCCAACACTGTTTCCCGGGTTTCGAGATCGCATTGAATCCGCCCCCAAGTGTCGGCATTTGTTGGCGGTATGGAAATGAACTGAAATTTCGTGGTATGTTCAAATTCGCTAAAGGGAAAGTTGTAGGAGGGGCCATCCCTGTGCCTGCTCCACTTCGTACTCAATTCTGCTGACTTATATTTCTTACGTGTCCTATCGTGAGTTCCTAGAAGGATTCGGGTGTCTGGCACCCCTCCGGCGTTACTGCCCGATGCATCGGCCGTCGCGCGGATCCCAGGAATGCACGCACAAGGTTGAGGGAGAGACAAAAATGTACAAACTGACCGGACGGGCAAAGGCTTTCGCGAGCCTGATGCTCCTCCTTGTCGTTGGATTTTCTGGTGGTTTTTCGCAGGTCCTGAGCGCCCAGCTGCCCATCCCCGCCCCCGCGCCGGGCGGACCGCCCAACGTGTTCTTCGGCGGCGTGAATCCGCTGGCAGCCGCCAATAGCCCCGTCATTTTATTCGTCCATGGTCTGGGCAGTAACGCCAGTTACTTTTTCACCAACGGCAACCAAATGTATGGCGATGCATTCGCCGCGGGCTACCGCACCGCGTTCGTTAGCATGAGCGTCGACAATCAGGATAACCACGCGCCCATCGCTACCAACGCCGCGATGCTGCAGTCGGTGCTGCCGTTCATTCTGAGCTATTTCAACACCACCCAGGTGTACATCGTCGCCCATTCCAAGGGCGGCCTCGATGCCCAGGTGGCCATGATAGATCCTGGATTCCGCTCGCATGTGCGCGCGTTCTTCGGCCTCGCTGTACCCAATCAGGGAACCGCTTTAGCCGATTGGGCGTTTGGACCGGGTTTGAAGATCGCCAACCAGTTCGGGATTCTTTCCGAGGGCCTGTTTGACCTTCGGCCGGAGTTCGTGGCCCCCCTTCGTGCCCAACTTGATCCGATCTTCGCGACCGCCGGAATCCCTTTCTATTACATGGAAGGGCACGCGGATCTCTTCACCAAGACTTCTATCTACTTCGTTACCGGCCCGATCCTGGCCAACTTGACCGACGGCGCGGAGAATGACGGACTCGTCGCCGTACCGGAGGTCACCATGCCGGATTCGTACTCGGAGAATCTGGGCGTTGTCGCCGCCGAGCATACCCAGGTGGCCTTTGGGCAGAACACGTGGACCAACATCTACGGACGCATCACTGGACTTGAAAACCGGCTCAGTGGATGGCAGGAGATCGCCAGCGGCGGTTTTGGGAACGATGCTAACGCGTGGATCTGGTCGCAGACCTGGTGGAACGGCAATCTTTATGTCGGCACAGCCACCAACATCAACTGCGCGATCGACTACACAGAGGCTACCTCGACTGGGCTGCCGTTGTACCCTCCCCCGGGGAACGAGTGCCCGCTTGATCCGACTCAGCTTCCGCAACCGGCCGAGATCTGGAGATATACCCCGAACACAAAGACCTGGGCTCGCGTGTACCAGGCGCCTGTAGATATTCCCATCGGGAACGACGCGGCGGGTAACCCGGCCTACGCCGCACGCGCAATTGGACTTCGCGGGATGACGGTTTATACCGAATCCGACGGCACCCAGGCGCTATATGTTGGCGGCGTTTCCGCAATCGCCGACTTCGCCTACCTTTCGCAATATTCCGCGCCCAACCCGCCATACCCGCCGCCAATTTTGTTGCGTTCGACCGACGGCGTGAACTTCACCCAAGTGCCTCAGGACCCTGGCACGTTCATGGGTAACCTGGTTTCCGGAAACCCGGACGTCCTGGTCGCCAGTATCCGCTCGCTCGTCGCCGCCAACGGTCAGATGTTCGCGGCCGTGACGGATTTCCGCGGTGAAGGATTCCTGATCGCCTCCAACAATCCCTCAGCCGGCGATAATGCCTGGGTTCGCGTCAGCCCCGCGCCCGCCATTCCGAACTTCGCCGTGTGGATTCTCGCTAACTTCAACGATGCCCTTTATGTCGGGACGGGCGATCGCACGAACGATCTTGGATATGGCGTCTACAAGACCACCAACCAGTGGGGAGACGCGACACCTTACCAGTTCACCCCGATTATTGAGGATGGCGGCTGGCAGACCAATCAGAATCTGCGCAGTCCCACCGCGTTGACCATGCACGTCTGGACAAAGCCGGCGCCCCCAATTAGCGACGGTACACAGCACCTGATTGTCGGCACCGATCGGAAAATCGAGATGGTCGAAGTCAACAGCGACGATAGCTGGGACTTGCTTGTCGGGCAGCCGCGTAGCACGCCGGATGGCTGGAAGGCGCCCCTTTCCGGTATCGGCTACTACTTCGATAACGACTTCGACGGGCACTTCTGGCAGATACAAGATGAGACGTGGACCCCTCAGCCGGGCCAGAATACTGAGAGCTTGGGCCTGCACGCAAGTACCTGGGACTGGAGCATTCTTCTTCGCACGATCGGAATCGCTAATCAGGCGGTAGCAGGCGAGCAAGGGTTCGATTTCTTCACCTCGCCCGATGCCCAACACTGGTACATCGTCAGCAAGGACGGCATGGGCGACGGTTTCAACATGGGCGGACGAAGCGGGGTTTTCAGCCACTTCGGTCTGTTCTGGGGAACGGCGCGTAGCGCCGGCGGCACTCAGGAATGGCAGGACACAAGCATGCTCGATTTGAACGGTGATGGCGTTATCGGTCAGTCGGACGTGAACATCATCCAGGCTGCCATGGGCCAAGCGGCCGTCGGCTTCGATCCACGTGACGTAAACGGAAACGGGGTCATCGATGCCCAGGATGTCCAGTACTTGCAATCTCAATGTACGTTCGCGGGCTGCTCGGATGTGCCGCCTCCCGGCTACGGTTACTTCCAGCCGGGAGTTCAATTCCAGGGTTACCTGATGGCCGCGACGGAGCAGACCGCTGGTTTGAATGCGGTCCTCACCTGGCCGAAGCAGGCCAACGCCGTCCGGTATCACGTATACCGGTACACCACCTACCCAAACCTCACGGTGCTGCAGCAGGGTGGGACAGGTATTCAGCTTAGCCAGGCCATGACCATCAATATTCCGCAGGATCTGGCCAACGGAACCCTCAACGCTGCCTGCCCGAATGCGGGCGACAGCGGTGAAGGCCTGTTGTGGTACTGCATGCTGCAGGACGCTTATAACGCTTCCCAGGCCCCAGCGCCTGCAACCGGGCTGACTTATGTCGGTTTCCCCGGCCCTCTCGTGGAAATCGCGCAGGTTGCCCAATCGGATTCCCCGGGTTACACCGAGAAAATGCCGACAACGGTGCAGTCCCTGTACTTCATCCGCTATGAAGACGCCAATGGGAATCTGAGCCAGCCGTCGAACGTGGTCGGCGCTCCCTCGTTCAACCAACACGTGGCGTTGTACTAGTCGCGTCCAATCGAAGTCTCTCGGGCCGCGAGTAATCACTCGCGGCCTTTTTCCGTCTTTGCCGTAAAATAGCTTGGGTGCCTGGTCGTGATCAACTCCTCGAAATGCTGCGCCGCCGTTCCGTCCGGCACGGCGACTTTACGCTCGTCTCCGGGCAGAAGAGCGAGTGGTATGTCGACGCCAAACTGACTACCTGTACGGCCGCCGCGATGCCGCTCGTGGGGCAGCTGTTTCTCGATAAATTCGCCGCGCGCGGTTGGCTGCCGAAGGCGGTCGGCGGACTGACCATGGGCGCCGACGCGATCGCTGCCTCGATAGCGTATGCGAGCCTTTCCCGCGGTCTCGCAATCGATTCCTTCGTGATCCGCAAGGAGTCGAAGAAACATGGGATGAAGAAGTTCCTCGAGGGCATGATCGACCCCACGGGCGCTCCGGTCGTGATTCTTGACGATGTATGTACCACCGGCGGATCGACCGTGCTGGCCATCGAGAGGGCGCGCGAAGCCGGGCTCGAAGTTCTCGGAGCGTGCTGTTTGGTGGATCGTGAGATGGGCGCGGGGGCAACTATCGAAGGACCGCTGGAATGTCCGTTCGACCGGATCTTCACGCTCGCGGAACTGATAACAGAGCCAAGGTGATGTGGTCCGAGCGGCCGATTACCGGGCGCGGCATGTCGGATGGACAGCTCTGCCTGACGTTTGACGATGGTCCGTCCGATCCGGCGACCCTCGAGATCGCCCGTTATTTGGCGGATCAGAAAATTCCCGCAACGTTCTTCGTTGTCGGCGATGAGGCGGCGAAACACCGCGAGTTGCTGTGCGTACTAATCGGCCTGGGACACGAGATCGGCAATCACACGCGGAGCCACACGCGGCTGACCGCAAGCACGACGACAGATCGGTGGGCGATTGAAGAAGTCCTCGCGCCGGAACAGACCTTACTGGAAGCTGGCGCGCAACGCCCGATTCCATTCCGCGCCCCATACGGCGCATGGAACCGGCGCCTGGCTTATGTGTTCAGCAAAGACCAAAGACTCCGCGAGTCTCATGCGGGCCCGGTCGGATGGGACATCGACGGGGAAGATCATCGCTATTGGCGTGAAGGTCGCAGTCCCGAGGATTGCGCGCGCAGTTACTTAGCGGCGATCGAGTCAAGACGGTCGGGAATTGTTCTCTTCCATGACCGTATCGCGGATGCGGAGAAGCACGTTGCTAATCGCAGTCCCGAGATGATCCGGCTGCTGGTGCCGCAATTGCAGGCGCGCGCGTATCGTTTTACCGGGTTACCGCTCCCCTTGGCAGGCTACTAAATTCTACGACGTACGGCGCGCACTTGCGCTCCCGCTCTTTACACAACGAAAGCCCTCGTGGTTCGTGCTGGTGCGAGGTTCGCCTTTGCCGCGGCTTCCTGGCATGTAACGCGTACAGTATTGATCACTGCATAGGAAGGAGCCGCCTTTCTGCACCCGCTTCGCGACTCCCGGTTCGTCGGGATCCAAGCTATCCGCCGGGCCTTGAGGATTACTCGTTACCGGAGCTTTACCAAGTCGCTCGTAATAGTCCGCGCGGTACCAGTCGGAACACCACTGCCAGACATTCCCCGCCATGTCGTAGAGGCCGTATCCATTGGCGGCGAAGGTTCGGACCGGCGACGTGCCGGTGTACCCGTCCTCCGCCGTATTCCGGTCCGGGAAATGGCCTTGAAAGGTATTGGCAAGCCACTTACCGGAAGGCTTTAGTTCTGATCCCCACGCGTACGTCTGGCGGTCCAGACCGCCGCGCGCCGCGAACTCCCATTCCGCTTCGGTGGGCAGACGCTTGCCGGCCCAGCGCGCATAGGCTACCGCGTCTTCCCATGCGACTTGAACCACCGGATGATCTTCGCGCCCTCGTAGATCGCTATCCGGGCCCTCCGGATGACGCCAGTTCGCGCCCGGTACCCACGCCCACCAGTTCGCAACGTTGTCGAGTGGGGTAGGTCCGGCAGGCGCGTTGAAAACCACCGAACCGGGCACTAACTTCTCCGGTGCGACATCCTTGAATTCAGGTCCACTCGGCTTCCGCTCGGCGACTGTGACGTAGTGTGTTGCTTGCACGAACTTAGCGAACTGGGCATTCGTTACGTCGGTTTCGTCAATCCAGAATCCGTCGACGTGGACTCGGTGGACGGGCCTTGCGTCGGCCATATCCGGGTGATCCGAGCCCATCGAAAACTCACCGGCGGGTATCCACACCATTCCGCGGTTGGTCGCACTATTGGATTTCGGGGTAGGAGTTGCAGAAGCTGGGATTATGGCAGCTCTTGCCGCGGAGATTCCCATATCGCAATGCTGCGATTGCGCGCCGACAGAATGCACCAAGAGCGCCGCAGCCGCTGGAAGGACTAGAAGTTTGCGAGTCACGGTAATTCACTACCATACCGATAAACATTGCGAACGACAAGCCTTTTTGTTAGTTTCTCAAGTCCCTGTTTAGCTGACCGTCGCCCCCGCTGTTGTTTATCGGGGTAATTCGTTCTGCTAATCACCCGCTCCCGCAATAAAACTACTACTCCGGCGAAATAATTGATAGACTCTCTCCCGTAAAGCACTGAAAAGACAGTGCTTATCCCAAGCAAGTTTATAGGGATTCGGAAGTTGTCGAAAGAGGGTCCATGCGCAAGGTGTCCCGTGGGTGGGTAATAAGGTTCTGGTTAATCTCTCTATCGCTGCTCGCGTTGCGGGCACCGGCGGCGGAAGACCAATGGGCTCAATTGGTATCAAAAGGACTCGCTCAGCAAGGTGCTGCTAGCTATGTGGAGGCGGACGCCACGTTCCGTTCCGCGCTCAAGCTCGTCGAGACAGGAGCCGATTGGCAGCCGATAGCACGGTCCCTAAGTTTTCTGGCGCGAACGGAGCAGTCACTCGGCCGGTTCGACGAAGCCGAAAGCCTCTATCACAACGCGCTAAAACTCGATCAGGATCACCAGAGCGCGCTCGATGCAGCCGCCGTCTTGATCAATCTCGCGAGGATCGGCGAGACGAGGAACCATGCGGCGCAATCACTACCCCTGTGTGAAGAGGCGATTCGTACCTTCCGCGTACTGCTCGGGCCGGCGCATCCATTCGTTGCGGACGGGCTCGATACACTCGCGTCGCTCTACATGTCCCTCGGGGAAGATCTGAAAGCGGCATCGACGTTCGAACAGTCGCTCGCCATTCGTGAAAATTCGCGGCCGGCCGATAGCTTAAGGTTGGCTGCGACCTTGAACAATTTCGCGGGACTCCAGATGACTTTGGGCAGATACAAAGAAGCGGAAGCGAGTTACCGGCGTGCCCTGGACTTACGAGAGCGCGGACTGGGTAGCGAGCATCCACAAACCGCGGAAACAAGGCTGGGGTTGGTCACGCTCTATACCAACGAGCGGCAATTCACCAAGGCGGATTCTTTGGCGCCGCTAGTGCTGCCGGCGCTTACGGCTTCGCTCGGCAATGACCACGTGAGAGTAGCCAACGCAAGTGAGGAGATCGCCGCGCTCGATGAACGGGAGGGTCGCCTGGACGAAGCGGAACCGCTACTGGAACGCGCGCGCGCAATCTATGTGAAAGCCTTCGGCCCGGAGTATGGGCAGATCGCCGTGGTTCTAACGCGACTCTCTGAAATCGACATCGATCGCAAAGACTACAAGGGAGCCGAGGAGCGCTGCCGCCGGGCACTCCAGATCGGTCGCGAAGCTTTCGGCGGTGAGCATCCGGAGTACGCCGCGATTTTGCACCAACTGGCGATGATCTATCTGCTCGAGGGCCGCTGCGACGAGAGCGCGACTGCCCTTTCGACGGCATTAGCGATCCGAGAACGGTCACTGGGCGCGAACCATCCATATACGGCGCGATGGGAGCTAGATTACGCTTCGGTACTCCGTAAGTTACACCGCAAAAAAGAAGCGGAGCAGATCGAAGCGCGCGCTCTCCAGACCTTACGCGATGCCGAGCGCGATAACGGTCAAGGCTATAGCGTCGACATCAAGGACCTCGAGCGCGCAAGCAAGCTCATGTAAAGGCCGGACGAAGTTTGGGCCGCGCCGCTAGCGCTTTGCGATTTTGCTCTTACCGCCTTCATAGGTAATGTGCCAAACGCTGCGGCTGCCATCGTCTGTGACGAACATGCTGCCGTCCTTGGCAATCGCGACGCCGACGGGACGGCCCCACACCGAGTTATCGTCAACGACAAAGCCGGTGAGGAAATCCTCGTAACCACCTTCGGCTTTTCCGTTGCGCATGGGAATTCGAATCACTTCGTAGCCGGCGCGCTTCTCTCGGTTCCAGGAGCCGTGCTCGGCAACGAATGCATCGCCATCATATGACTCGGGAAACTCGCCGGAGTTCGGGTAGAAAGTCATCTGTAGAGAGGCCATGTGAGGTTGCACGAGTACATCGGGGGTGAGCACCTTGGCATGAAGGTCCACATGTTGGCAAGAGTTCGGGTCAGGCGACTCGGCGGTTAACTGCGGATTTGCACCGGTACCGTCCGCGCACGGTTGAGGAAGACGGGGATCTTGGTGGCCACCCATGTAGTACCAGGGCCAGCCGAAGAAACCACCTTCTGGAACGGAAGTAACGTAGTCCGGGACGAGATGGTTGCCGAGTTCATCCCGCTCATTAGTGGAGCACCAAAGCATGCCGGTAACAGGATTAATAGCTTCGCCTACGCAGTTACGGATGCCAGAAGCGTACACCTTGACGAACTTACCGTCAGGAGTGTACTCGAGCACGTCGGCGCGATGGAACTCCTTAGGATGATCATCGGGATTGTCTATGTTCGACCCCGAGCCGACCGACACAAGCAGATACTGTCCATCCCGCGTGAAAACAAGGTCACGCGTCCAATGGCCGCCGCCTGCGAGTTGGGCATAGCCGGGTAGTGTGGGGCACGATAGTCTGAGGGCCTGTCGAGGCATGCAGATCGCCATTAACATAAGGAAACCTGACGACACTAGTCGTGTTAGCGACGTACACGAACTTAGGATTGGCGGCAGGGTAGAAGGCTATGCCGAAAGGATGGTCGAGACCGGTGGCGAAGCGCTCGATAGTCGAGGCCCTGCCGTCTTGACCAACTCCACGAAGGACAAAGATAGTGCCCGCGCCGGAGTCGGCAATAAAGAGATCGCCGTTGGGCGCGGTGCGGATTAGGCGCGGCTGGCGGAAAGTGCCGGTGCTCGGCGGCCCCGAGTCTTTCTGCTGCGAGTGCTGCTGGTCAGGCGAAGGACTCGGCCCGTTGTCGCCGCCTGCGTAGAGGGCGACCTTGAAGCCCGGAGGGGCCACGGGCCATGCATTCGCCGGACGCGCGACAATATGCGGTTGATTGCGCACTGATTCGGCAGGCTTCGGGGCGGGAAGGTCGGTAACCGTGATCTGGCGGGAGGCCGCGGGCTTCTCTTGAGTCCAATCGGCGAAGGCTGCCGGGCCGGTAATCTTCTGCGGGCCTTGCGCTTTTAGCGTTAGGGCGGACGCGGCGATGCACAGGAGAATACTCTTGATATTCATAGGTTTGGATGCACCCTGGGAGCAGCAAGCGTGAATCCAATGTGTCCGGTGTTGAAACGAGTGTAAGTGCGGACGCGCCCGTTAGTCGGTTACCGGGCTTCCGTAAGGAACCAGCGTCTTGATTCGCTCGGCGCCATCCACCTGATAGATTCTCCAGGTCGGCGGCTCCTTCTTCATGTAAACGAATTGCACTTCATTGCGATCGCGGTATACATATTCCACTCGTACTTTGACTTGCGAATCGCTAACGTTCTCGGGCGGGGATAGCGCAACGCCTTGAATCGAGGCGTTAGACGTCTGTAAGTAGCTCTTGAACTTATTAGCAGTCGCTTCCGTTGCCGATTGCTGAAGGAGCTCTTTCATGTGCCCGGTGTAGCACGACAGATACGCGTTCACGTCGCCGGCTTTGGCGGCGTCGAGCATACTATAGAGCGCGTCTTCCGGAGCGATTACCTTCGGCCGAAACGCTTGTGCGATTGCTGTGGGACGTACATCGGCCAGAGTCCAGCCCTTGCTCTTTGCAACGGTTATCCCGAGTGCCACGGCGAGCACGCCTGCGGTCAAGATCGTGGCCAGCTTCTCTCGTTTCATTTCTTAGCCGCGGCGCTGTCGCCTCTCCTTACGATTGTGAGATCCAGCTTGTCATTCGGATCAAGAATCATCTTTTTGATTCTGGGGAGTATCTGCTCCATAGCTTCGATGTAAGTACGGTCAGAAGTAACTTTCGCCGCTTTCGCGTATTCGGCGGCGATCTGGGTGAACCTGGATGCATCGCCTTCCGCGATGTTGACCTTGGATTCCTTGTACGCTTGGGCCGATTCGAGTAACTGTGCCGCTTCTCCTCGCGCCCGCGGCAGCAAGTCGTTCGAATATCCTTGCGACTCACTGACCGTTCGGATAGCGTCGGCACGAGCGCTCGCTACATCCCTGAAAGCATCTGCAGCTTCGGCCGGGGGAGTTACGCTGTCGATGTTGACGCTGGCCAGAATAACTCCCGTCTCATACGCGTCCAGACCGGCTTGAGCCGATCGCCGGACTGCGTTTTGGATCGCTACTTTCTCGGTGGTCAGGACATCGTCGACTCGAGTGTGTCCGATGCGACGCGCTAGTTCGGACTCGATCACCGCGCCAATCGCGGCCGGAACGTCCTGACTATGAAAGAGGAAGCGGGCTGGATCGCCGACAGAGTACTGCACCACCACATTCATGTTGATGATGTTCTGATCGCCGGTTATGAACTGCGAGGCGTTGGGTTGGGTACGTCCCAAGACGCCGTCGGATAGATCGCCGCCAATCGCGAGGCGACGCGTTTGTTGTACTTTCAGCTTGTATACGCGATCGATCGGCCAAGGGAGAGCGTAATGCAATCCGGGAGTAACACGGGGCTCGCTAACACCGCCAAACCTGGTAACAACCGCTTGTTGATCGGGCTGCACAAGGTATACGCCCGAGAGTAGCCAAAGCCCGCAGATAACCAGAATGACGCGCGGTAGCCGGCGAGGTGAGTTTGCGCCCTGCGCCGCTTCCTGCGCAGGCGCGAATACGGTGCTCATTTGATGCCCGCTTCACCCTTGGTCAAGACGCGCAGCAGCTCCGAATCAGAGCTAAGGATCACGGTAGTCTTGTCATCCAATACTTTCTTGTAGGACTCTAGGGTACGGACCAGCTTATAGAAACGCGGGTTCTTGGAGTACGCCTGGCCGTAGATGCGGGTAGCTTCGGCGTCTCCTTCGCCGCGGATTCTCTCAGCGTCTTTATAAGCGGCCGAAAGAATCTCTTCTTTCTGGCGATCCGCGTCGGCGCGGATACTAAGAGCCTGCTCTTCACCTTCAGCGCGGTACTGGCGGGCAATCCGATCCCGCTCCGCGCGCATACGGGCGTACACGCTCTGCTTGTTCTGCTCGGGCAGATTCAGGCGTTTGATCCGAACATCTAATACACGGATCCCGTACTGGTCGAGCGCCAACCGGTCAGTTGCCTGCGTTAGTTGATCGAGCATCGAGGATGCCTGGACATTATCGCCCGCCGGCGATATCAGGGAGTCGATATCGCGCGTTCCTATCGATGCGGATAGTCCCGACCAGATGATATCGTGAAGCCGCATTTCGGCTGCGATCGGATCGCCGACCGTCTGTACGAAGCGGTTCGGATCGTCGATGCGCCATGCTACATAGTTCTCAACCACTAAGTTCTTCTTGTCGCGCGTCAGAAACTCAGAGGGACGCGGATTGTAGATACGCAGGCGGCGATCGAATCGCAACGCACTTTGAAAGGGCCACTTCACATGCAGTCCAGCGTCCGTAACTGTATAGAGCGGCCGCCCGAACTGAGTGACTAGAACGAACTCGGTCTCACGAACTGAAAAGAACGTGAGATACAACAAGAGCAACAGGATTGCTGCTGCCGCGGGGAGAGTATATCGGTTACCCGTTCGCATTTAGTTAAGAATTCCTGGTGATGGAATTTCGACGCCATCTTCGAGTAGAAGAAGATGCCGCCGACCTTGACTCTTATCAACAATCAATTTCTTCTTACCCGGCAGCACGGCCTCAACAGTCTCCAGATAAAGGCGATGCTCGGTAGCTTGCGGCGCGGCTGCAAATGCAGTTTCGGTGAGGGTGAAGCGGCTGGCATCCCCGGTCGCGCGATTTGTCCGCCCTATCTGATAAGCGGCCGCGTTTCGGGTCAGCGCCTGCGCGTTTCCCCGAGCCAGGGCTAACTGCTCGTTCCGGTAACCTTCGGCTTCATTAATCAGCCGGCTCTTCTCTTCGAAGGCTCCGGAGACTTCGCGGAACGCATCCACGACTTCGAGAGATGGATGAACGTCTTCAAGCCTGACCTGCATTACCTTGACGCCGGTTTGGTACAGGTCCAGCTTTTTCTGGAGTAAGTCTTTCGCGCGCAACTCAACCGCCTTGCGTCCCGTGGTTAGTAAGTCGTCGATAGAAGTCTGAGTCACGATCGATTGGATCACCGATTCAGCGGCCGCGCGCACAGTAGCATCCCCGTTGATCTGGCGGAAAACGAAGTCATCCGGACGCTCGGGACTGTAGTGAACCGTGGCATTCACTTCGACCATGTTCTGATCGCCGGTCAGCATGAGCGCCTCTTCGGGAACGCGTTGAAAGCGCCCGGACCGGTGCTGCACGTTCCATTCGTAAGCGGCGGGTTCCGCGTCGACAGAAGATGTGTTCGTCCGGAACCCAACTTCCACGGCTCGCACGCGATGCGCCTGCATACGCGTGAGGCGGTCAATCGGCCACGGAAGTTTGTAGTGTAAACCTGGTTCCTTATTCGGAACTTCCTTTCGGCCGAAGCGCTCAATGATACCTGTTTCGTCTGGCTTCAGCGCGTAAAAGCCGTTCAGTACAAAGAGCGCGGCGCTGGTGTAGATCAGAGGCTTCCACATCCGATGCCGGTTATCCATCAACCAGCCTGTGATGGAATCGAACTCGAAGCGGGCTGCGGACTCTTTGAAGCGCGACGCGAAACGGGGAAGCGGCGAATGGTCAAGCCTGTCGGTAATGCGCGAGTGCCAGCGTCTTCCACCTTCGCGGCGCACATAGAGCAGGCGCAGCGAATTCATCATCACGAAGAAGGAAGACAACTGATGAGTTACAGCCGCTCCAACCGGACCTATCTTTCCTGTAGCGGCAAGAAGCACCGCACTTAGGTTGAGGACACCGGCGAACAGGAAGATGTTCTGCCACGCGGTTCTAACAGCACTCCGACTTACTTTGAAAAACTCCGGAAGCTCGGCGAGCGAATGCGGCATGTAGACGACATCCGCGGCTTCAGCAGTAACATCGCTTGCTCCGGCGACCGCGATGCCTACTGCGGCGCTAGCCATTGCCGGCGCGTCGTTGATGCCGTCGCCTATCATGGCGGTACGTCGGCCTGACGCGGTCAAAGCGCGTACTCTTTCTAGCTTCTGTTCGGGTAGGAGTTCGGCTTCGACATCCAGAATGCCGGCCTCGCGGGCGATTACTTCCGCAGGACGTCGCCGATCGCCCGTAAGCATGATCTGATGGGCGATGCCGAGTCCTCTGAGCGATTCAACCGCAGTCTGAACGCCCTCGCGTACGCGGTCCCGCAGTAGGATCGCACCGGCAAGAACGCCATCCACCGCCACAAAGACTGCTGTCGCGCCTAGCGCGTCGGCTTCTTCCAGCAGCGGTGCCGTGCCGCTAACCCCTGCTTCGGAGAGCATCAGGGCGTTGCCGGCTAGTACTGTGCGGCCACTTACTAAGCAGCGGACGCCGCGTCCGGGCAGCACTTCTGCCGTGTCGGACTTTGGGATCGTGATCCCGCGCCGTTGAGCTTCGGCATGGATCAACAACGCCAGCGGATGTTGAGACGCACGTTCCGCGGCAGCTGCAAGCGCCAGCATCTCCGCCTCGCTGTGCCCTAGAGGAAACAACCGGACGATCTCGAATCTACCTTCGGTAATGGTTCCGGTCTTATCGAAGATCGCGGTATCTAATCGCGCCGCCCGTTCAAGGACGGCCCCGCCTCGTACGAGAATGCCGCGCCGAGCTAACCCGCCGATCGCCGCTACCATCGCGGTTGGAGTAGCGAGAATCAAAGCGCAAGGACACGCGACGATCAGAACGGCTACAGTACGCGACCAATCCCTGGTGATAAAGAACGTTAGAGCCGCGGCAAGTAAGAGCGCGGGTAGAAAGTACTTAGCCACTCGATCCGCCAGACGTTCGACGGGAGCGCGTTTCTCCTGAGCTTCTTTTACAAGCTCGATGACGCGGGCGAGAGTTGTATTAGGTCCGCTGCGAGTTACTCGAACCCGGAGTAGACCATTACCATTCAGCGAACCTGAAAACACTTCATCCGACGGACCCTTCTCGCGCGGAAGCGGCTCACCGGTGATAGAAGCTTCGTTAACGAACGATAGGCCGTGTTCGACAATTCCATCGGCGGGAATGCGGTCGCCCGCGCGCACGATGATTAGATCCCCGGCAAGCAACAAATCGGCATTGATCTCTTCTTCGCGTCCGTCGCGGAATAACAGCGCGATCCGGGGTAATTGCTCGACGAACTTTTGAATGGCCGCTTCTGTCCTACCGGCAGCAAACGATTCCAGTCCCTCGCCTACCAGCACGATGAACATTGCTTCCGCCGCGGCCATGTACTGACCCACAGCCAGAGCGGCGATCACGGCGACGCACAGCGCGATGTCCGCCGAGATACGGCGCTCCAGCAGGGCTGAGAAGGAGTTATAGAACGTCTTATAACCGGCCATCAAGGTAATGAAGATGGCCGTGTCGATGCCGAAGAAAGTCTTGAAAATGCCCAGCCAGTTCAGGAGCAGCAGTACGCCCACGAATGCGGCAAAAGCGTAGTAACGGATCCGTTCCTGTTTCTCGTCTTCCATTGAAACTGACTCCTGATTAGACTACTTGCCGGTGTAGGTGATCCACATCGGCGAAGCCCAGACGATGTCGCCCGTATCTTGCTCGCCGCGAACATAGTAGTAACTGGTCTTACCCTTGGTTGGGGAGTTATCCCGCCACGAGAACTCCACCTGGCTGGTTCCCGGCTCGGTGGAGTAGACGTAATTGTTGTCCTTGATCACCACGACTTTCGAGAACTTCGACGTGCCGCTAAGCTTCACATGCAGGTTCGGCTGTTCCGCGGTCGTGAACACATCGCCCATGATATGAGGACCGCTGCGGACGTCGGCCAGGATGTTATCCGTAGCTCCGTATACGTGGCGCTTCTGGAAGGCATCGAGTAGCGACTCGCGGCTAGTATCTTTGGCCAGAAGGTTGCAGTAACTCATATGAGTGGATATGTGGTCGGAACTGGCCTGGAATCCCAGCTTGTAGCCTTTGGCCAAAGCGAGACTCACGAAGCCCTTTGGCCGCCACAGGCCGATCGAATCTTTCTCAGAATTGGATCGAGGAGCGTCGGGCATCTCATAGTTCTGCCGGTCGCCCTGATAGATTTCAACGACCGGCTCAGCCAGGGGATCGTTATCCCGCCAGTCGGTTCCCATGCCGGTCGCACTGGTGTGGGAAGCCGCGATTCCGTTGAAAGCCTTCAGATAGGCATAGAGTGTCTGCGTGTCAGGCGCATGTACATTCTCGTTTTCTTGCGTGATCGGCTGACGCGGAAGAGTTCGCACGCCGCGCTGCGCGAAGATCACATTGCGGTGTCCTTCCGGGTAGTTCACGCTCCGCTCATAACTGAACATAGGAGTGAAACTGCCGGGCGAGTAGAAGATATCGGTGAGTTTCTGACTTAGCCACCAGGTGTACTCGCGGCCTGCGCCGTTGTCGTGATCACAGCAGCCGATCCAATCGAGAGACCCAGCGTCCAGCGCGTAGCGGTATTGATCGACGATTGCGCCGTCGCCTCCGCCATCCATCGAGATCTCACTGTGCCGATGGAACTCACCGCGAACAATCTTCAGATCACCGGCTGATGTATTAATTGTGTAGTCGCGGATCTTCTTGACCGCGGCGAGATCGGTTTTGTCGGCAACGATTTCAGCGCCCGCAACCTGCACCGGAGGGGCATCGGCCACGGCAAGTGGTTGCGAAGCGGCGCCTAAGTCGATCTTGCTTGCGTAAAGATCATTCTCATAAGGATCTTCCTTGCGAGTCGGCATGATTCCAAGTGGAGAACTGGTTGCTTCACCGAGATCATATCTGCGGCGCTTGTCGCTCGAGTTGATAACGAATAGCTGTCCCGGTTGTGTAGAAACAAGTGCCGGCCGGTTATCAAGCAAGTTATCGGAATGGTTCAGGAAAATCGGATTCGTCCAACTCTTGCCGTCGTACGAAGTGAGAAACTCGGTCCAGACCGTTCCGATCGGGCTCCAAAACACTGGGTGCGCACTCCGCACGGCGAGCCAGATTCGCCCCGAACTATCGACAGTAAGACGCGGAAAGTTGTTGCGCGCATTCTGCATGTTACGCGCTGTGGTGTCCGGTTTACGCGTCTTGGCGTTTTGCACGTCCGGATCGAGCTTCTCGAAATCCTTCTGAAGACCGCCTTTGTCGAAATGGATACTCGGGAATCCCGGCAAAGATGCACCGGGATCCGTTGCGGTTTGAACTACACGTCCATCGGGCTCGAAACCTCGAACGCGTATGGAGCGGCCCTGATAGACGGCTACTCCCGGCGTGTTATAGGCGCCGAAGTCTTTGCCCCAGCCTTTGCCGCCCTCTTCATAGGCGACCCACAAGCGCCCGCGTATTCTCGTAAGCTATCGAAGGATAGGCTTCATAGCGCGCAGTCGCAGCTACGGGAGTCTCCGGACCCCACTTGCCGTCCACGGCGGTGCGCATGTAGATGTCATAGTTCTCATTACGATAGGTATCCCAGGCAACCGTGACGCGCCCTTTCTGGTCCGCGGCTATGGCCGGGTTCCATTGGTTCGCAGGCGCTTTACTTACAATCTGCGCGGGACCAAAGTCGGAACCTGACTGGGTTGCGGACAGGATAGCTGCCTTCCCGTCGCGCCATCCCTGCCAAGCTACCCAGACGTTACCCTTGGAATCCGTCGTAGCAACAGGAGCGACATCATTGCCGGGGTCATTTGATATCTGAATTCTCTTACCCGGCTGTCCTCCGGGCATGACGCGAGCGAAGATCTCGAAGTTAGGAGTCTTCGATGGGAATTTTGCGTTTTGGGACCAGAATACCCACGGCCGCCCTTGCCCATCCACAGCAACCGATGTCTTGAAAGCATCCAAGCCCGATTCAGTGACCGCTACAGGTTCGCCCCACGTCCCATTCGCGTACTTGCGCAGGAAAATCTGATCGCCGCCGGTAGGCGACTTCCACTTACTGAAGTCTTTCGGGGGGGAATCGAGTGCCGCTCGCAGGGCGTTGTGATCCGGATTGTGATGGAACTGAATGTAAGCAACCCAGACTTCCCCATTCTTACCCACGGCCCCTGCAGGGAAGTCCTCCTCTTCCTTAGTATTTGTAATCTGAGTAGAGACCGGGATACGATCGAGTTGCACCTTACCCTCTAAGCGCGATATTGGTTTGCCATAGGTAAGCTCGCCGAGCCGAAACGCGAAGTCTCCTTGAGCGGTCGTGATTTTGATTTCCGCGTCATTGGAGGCGGTCGAGATAGTGGCGACGACACCATTAGCCACAATGTTATTGCCGGCATTCGCCGTCGGTGACGTTCCACTAAACAGTCGCGCGGCATGCGTCGAAAAATGCCAGGTCGAGCCCGAGATGCCATCGGCTCCTTCGAAGCGCCAGGGGTCAAGCGAAACCATCGAACCTCCTGCGACTTGGAGAGTACCGTCCCATCGAGTAGGAGTCGTGTCGCCGACTCCAAGAAGAATGCGAATGCTAGTTTGTTGCTCTCCCGCGGCTCGCGATCTTACTGGAAGCAACAAGGCAACGGCTAACAAAACCAGTCGGTAGGTTCGATGCTTCGTCATGTTTATTCTCGATAGCTGCTTCTTAGAACCGGAGTCTCAAGGCAAGCTGTAATTCACGCTGCGGGTTAACTACCGTTGTGATCGTTCCGGTTGTTGCCAAACCGAGTGTCGCGACCGGAAGTCCCAGTTCCGGAGTGTTCATAATATTGAACGCCTCCGCACGGAACTCTAGATTAAAGCGTTCCGAGATAGCGAAGAACCGGGAAATACCGACATCCAGGTTGCGAAAGCCAGGTCCCCTCAGAATGTTCCGCCCGGAATTGCCGTATGTATAGCCAACGGGAGTAACAAACGCGGCCTCATTGAACCAGTTCTGAGGACCACGTTCGTCACTTGGGAGCGAGCCGACCAAAATTCGATTCGGCCTGGCAGTAGTCCCCGTATTTGTGTTGTCGACGCTAAGAATCGGCGTGAAAGGAAGGCCGGTTTGGGCACTAAAGATATCGGTAAGTTGCCAGCCACCCAACACTGCGCCGCCAAACCGGTTGTTGCTGAAGAACGGTTTGCCCTTACCGAACGGTAGCTCATAAACGGAACTAAGAACAAATCGCTGCCGCACATCAAAGTTCGAGTTCCCCCGCTCCGCCGCGAAATCGTTCGGATTCTCAGGTGCGAACGCATCGCTGTCGGCAGCGCTCGATCCGTTGTCGATAGAATGACTCCACGTATATGCCGCCAGAACTTCCAGCCCCTTACTAAACCGCCGTTCCACCTGGGCTTGTAAGGCATTGTAATTGGAACTTACAAACGGACCGTATTCATAGACGCCGCTATACTGCGGCAGGGGCCTACGCGATTGAATACTTCCGGGTCCAGGCGTCGGTGTATCGATCTGCGCCGGAAAGTAAAGGTCGTGAGCACTTGAACCGATGTAGCCGACCTGGGCGACAAACCCGGCGCCCACATCCTGTTGAATATTGAAGTTCCATTGTTGCGTGTAAGGCGTGGGCGAATGCTTCAGAAACGAATTCACCGTGGGGTCTGTTACCGTGGCGGGATTCAGCGCGTTCGCAGGGAACCCTTGCGAGAGAATGATGCTGGGATCGATCTGGTCAGATGTATAGGTGCTTAGCAAGAAGTATGGCGGATTGTTGGTGGGACGGCGTGCAACGCCGATGTTTTCGTCCCTTCCATAGAACACGCCGAAGGCGCTCCGAATCACTGTCTTATTGGTTAACTTGTATGCAAAGCCGACTCTGGGCGCGAAGTTGTGGTAATTTGCCTCGCTAAACGAGTTGGTGTAGCCCGTTCCAGCAAGATTATGAGCGTCCAGGAGCTGACCGTAATAAGACCCGGGTTCCAGAATTGCGTCAGCGTAGTTGTTATTCAGCTCATAGAAAGGCATCGGCAATTCGTACCGAACACCTAAGTTGAGAGTCAACCGCGAATTGACCTGCCAGTCATCTTGAATATATGTCTGATAGATGTGCTGGCGGCTGTTACTGATGGAGTCGGTAGAGACCTGGGCAGAGTTGGTGTATCCAAGAAGAAAATCGGCAAACGCATTGCCTGTTCCCGCGCGGCCCTGCGGATTCTGCGTGTAAACTCCGTTGAAAGTAAATGCGGGACGAGCCTGGAGCGTCACGTTGGCATACAGCGTTACCTGCTGGAAATCGGCCCCCATCTTAATCGTGTGGCGGCCGTGCACCCAGGAGAGATTATCGTCGGCTTGGAGCACCCGGCCTTCTTTGTCGATCGGCAGATTACCGGACCCGGTAGCCGGGGTGGGTAGGGCTCCCGGTCCCGCTGTGCCAAGAGTCGTCAGTCCGGATATCGCGAAGGTTGGGAGCCCGTAGACATTCGGGAGGTCGGGCGCTCCGATAATCCCGTACTGGCTAAATAGCCGCGTCGTCTCGGCCTGTTGTATTTCTTGCGTCTCCTGATAACCAATGCGGGCTTCATTAATCAGATTAGGTTTAAAGATATGGGTTTCGCTGGCCGCGAAGGAGTGCGCGTAAGGGTAAACAATGCTGGGAGAATTCGCGGGCGGAGGAAGCGTCGCCGGCTCCAAATTTGTATTGGCGGAAGTTACATACCGGCCGAACACGTTATCCCGATCGCTGAAGCGGTGATCAATCCGTCCGAGGAACTGGTCGTTGTCGATGCTTTCTTCCTGGTTCGAAAAGAAGTTATTCTTACCGGTCAAATTCGGCGCGGGATACAAAGCAAGCAGCTTGGTAGCGACCGGGTCCCATAAGCTGGCCGGAATGGTATTGTTCGCGAACGGCATTCGGACGTAACCGGTCCCGTTCGGATTGGGCGCGGTAGTCAATGGATTGTAAATCGGCGCTGGGAAGATACCTTTGTCTTCAGCTAGAGTAGGAACATTGGCTAACTGCGGGGCTGCGTTGACCTCTCGTGAACTCTGCCATCCGAAGAAGAAGAACGTGCGGTTCTTGATGATCGGTCCGCCGACCGTGGCGCCGAACTGGTTCTGAATGAACTTAGGCGTGGCGCCGGCAGGCGGCTGGAAGTACGGCCGTGCGTCGAAGAAGTTATTGCGGAGGAATTCGAACAAGCTGCCATGGATCGCGTTCGTGCCGGACTTGATCGAAACGTTGACGATCGCCCCGGCGGACTGGCCGAACTCCGCAGAGTAGTTACTCGTCTGAACTTTGAATTCCTGAATGGCGTCAACATTGACTTCGATCGATTGAGCCGAGGAGCTGTCGAATCCGACGATTTTGTTCTTGTTATCGACGCCGTCGAGCATATAGCTGTTCTGAATCGGACGCGCGCCGTTGGAAACGAAGGTATCCCGCTCCGTACTCCTTTGCGACGGCGTCGTCCCCTCGGTAAGCGTCGCGAGCTGGATGTAATCGCGGCCGTTCAGGGGTAGGCCAAGGACTTGTTCCTGGTCGACGACTTCTCCCGTGGAAGACGTCTCCGTGTTCAGGGTCTGTGTTTTGGCTTCCACCGAAACTTCAGTGGTGGTTTGGCCAAGCGGGAGCTGAAAGTTAACTTCCAAGTGGTCTTGTACGCGCACCTCGATGCCGGTCTTGTTCATCTTTTCGAAGCCTGGCGCTGTGGCTGTGACGTCGTACACACCCGGCCTCAGCGCGGGAACCGAAAAATATCCGGTGTCGTTGGCTGACGCATTTTCGGACACAGACGTGGCCGTATTGGTCACGACGATCGCGGCACGAGGAATTACCGCGCCGGACGAGTCTTTAACCGTGCCCGAAACCGTACCGGTGTCCACCTGAGACCAGGCGAGCGGGCAGGCGACCGCAAGGGCGAAGAAAACAGACGTAATACTTCGAAACATTAAAGCTCCCTGAGCTGAAGTTGAGAATGTCTATCGACTATACGAAGAATTCAGGCGAGAATGCAAGACGTGGCGCGAGATTTCAAATAAGCTTTCAAGACAGACCGATTATCGACGCTGGCCTTCAGCAGATTAAGTCATTACGAATCAATGACTTGTCGGATTCCGGCGAAAAGTACTATCGGCGATTCGCGGCCGAGATGCGGCTGCCTTTGCGCACGATAATCAAGCCGGCTGACAAGACAATCGGGTTTGAATGGACGCGCGATTCCGCTTCTGTTCTGCCGCGCTGAAGGACCCCGGCCCCCCGCCTTACGCTAGGCGGGAAGCAGCGGTACGCCCGCAAACGCGGCTGAGGCGCAGTAGCGAATCCGATTCTCGTTTCTCGTCTTCTGCGCCTAACTCCTCATCAAACTACTTCCCGGTGTAAGTGATCCACATTGGCGAAGCCCACACAATGTCGCCGGTATCCTGTTCACCGCGAACATAGTAGTAACTGGTCTTTCCTTTAGTCGGCGAGTTATCCCGCCACGAAAACTCCACCTGACTGGATCCGGGCTCGGTGGAGTACACGTAGTTGTTGTCTTTCACTATCACAACCTTGGTGAACTTCGATGTCCCACCAAGCTTCACATGCAAACTAGGTTGCTCGGTGGTTGTAAATGCGTCGCCCATGATGTGACTACCGCTGCGCACGTCGGCCAGGATGTTATCGGTCGCGCCGTAGACATGGCGTTTCTGGAACGCCTCTAGTAAAGACTCACGACTGGTATCTTTCGCAATAAGATTGCAGTAACTCATGTGAGTCGATATGTGGTCGGAGCTGGCTTGGAATCCAAGCTTGTAGCCTTTTTCCAGAGCGAGGCTCACAAAGCCCTTGGGCCGCCACAACCCGATTGAATCCTTCTCTGAATTAGATCGTGGAGCGTCGGGCATCTCATAGTTCTGCCGGTCGCCCTGGTAGATCTCGACAATCGGTTCAGCCAATGGATCGTTATCCCGCCAGTCCGTACCCATCCCCGTAGCGCTGGTGTGCGCCGCGGCAATGCCGTTGAAAGCCTTTAGATAGGCGTAGAGTGTCTGCGTGTCGGGGGCATGAATCGCGTCGTTTTCTTGAGTAATCGGCTGCCGTGGTAGAGTTCGGACGCCGCGTTCCGCAAAGACTACGTTGCGGTGTCCTTCCGGGTAAGGAACGCTGCGTTCATAACTAAACATCGGGGTGAACGTGCCCGGCGAATAGAATATGTCAGTTAGTTTCTGACTAAGCCACCACGTATATTCGCTTCCCTGGCCATTGTCGTGATCACAGCAGCCGATCCAATCGAGCGACCCGGCATCCAGTGCGTACCGGTATTGGTCAATAATCGCGCCATCGCCGCCGCCATCGTGTGAAATCTCGCTGTGCCGGTGGAACTCGCCGCGAACGATTTTCATCTGTCCCGCTGCGGTGTCGACTCTATAATCCCGAATCTTTTTGACCGCAGCTAAATCGGTCTTATCGGCTACAGCATCAGCGCCGGCGACCTGCACCGGAGGAGCATCCTTAACCGCGAGTGGTTGCGAACCCGCACCCAGGTCGATCTCGCTTGCATAGAGATCGTTGTTAAAAGGAGTCTGTTTGTGCGCCATCAGGAAGTCCGAGGCGTTGAAAACCCCTTCACTAAGATCGAATCGTCTGCGCCTATCGCTCGACTCTATAATGAGTAACCGCCCAGCCTGTGTAGAAATCAAGGCTGGTTTGTTGTCCAGCAGGTTATCGGAATGGTTCAGAAAGATAGGATTCGTCCAACTCTTACCATCGAAGGAGGTCAGGTACTCGGTCCATACCGTCCCGAGTGGGTTCCAGAACATCGGGTGCATACTCCGCACGGCTAGCCAGATTCGTCCTGATAAGTCTACGGCCAATCGCGGAAAGTTGTTGCGTGCGTTCTGCATGTTTCGCGCGCCACTGTCGGGCTTCCGAGTCTTGGCATTTTCCGGGTCGGGATCCAGCTTTTCAAAGTCTTTCTGAACTCCACCCTTTTCGAGATGGATGTTCGCAAAGCCTGGTAAGTATCCTCCTAAGTCAACGGCAGGTTCAACGATACGCCCGTCGGGCTCGAACCCTCGCAGGCGGATCGCGCGGCCCTGGTAGACGGCAACCCCGGGTGTATTATAGGCGCCGAAGTCTTTGCCCCACCCCTTTCCGCCTTCCTCGTAGGCGACCCACAAGCGGCCAGTGTTCTCATAGGCAATAGAAGGGTAAGCTTCGTAACGCGGACTTGCCGCGATGGGAGTCTCGGCCCCCCACTTCCCATCCGCGGCCGTTCGCATGTAGATGTCGTAGTTCTCATTGCGGTAGGTATCCCAGGCTACGGTAACCCGGCCTTTCGAGTCTGCCGCAATCGCGGGATTCCATTGGTTGGCGGGTACTTTACTTACGACTTGTGCCGCGCCGAATCCGTCGCCCGTCTGAGTCGCGGCAAGTATCGCGGCCTTTCCATCGCGCCACCCTTGCCAAGCTACCCAGACAGAGCCATTGGAGTCCGTAGCCGAAACGGGAGTGACGTCGTTACCCGGATCATTCGAAAGTTGGACCTTCTTGCCCGGCCGACCATCTACAAGCACGCGCCCAAAAACCTCAAAGTTCGGAGTCTTAGATGGGAAGCGGATATTCTGCGACCAGAATACCCAAGGCCTACCTTGCCCGTCGACCGCGATCGAGGTCTTGAAGATATCGAGACCCGCATCTGTGACTGCGACTGGAGAGCCCCATACGCCTCCCGAATACTTTCGTGCAAAGATCTGGTCGCCCCCCGTGGGCGCCTTCCACTTAGTAAACTCCTTCGGCGGCGAATCCAAAGGCGCTCGTAAGGCATTGTGATCCGGATTGTGGTGAAACTGGATGTACGAGATCCACACATCCCCGTTCTTCGTCGCCGCACCGGCGGGGAAGTCTTCTTCTTCCGGCGTCTTAGTAATCTGACTAGCAACTGGGATGCGATCTAACTGCACTTTTCCTTCTAGTCTTGAGACCTGTTTGCCGTAGGCGAGTTCGCTCAGCTTGAAACCGAAGTCCCCTTGCGCCGTTGTGATTTTGATTTCAGGGTCACCCGCAACGCCCGCAACAGTTAGGACTAAGCCATTAGCGACTATGTTGTTTCCTCCCGCGCCTGGCGCCGTCCCATTGAAGAGCCGTACCGCATGGGTAGAGCAATGCCAGGTAGTGCCGGAGATGCCGTCCGAGCCCTCAAAACGCCAAGGCTCGAGCGAAACAATGGAGCCTCCGGATACCCGCACCGTACCGTCCCATCGTACGGGCGCGGTATCGGTTGCACCAAGAAGGATGCGGACACTGGCCTGCTCCTCTCCCGCGGCTCGTACTGTGACAGGGAGCAACACGGCAACGGCTACTAACATCAATCGAAAGGTTCGATGCTTAGTCATGGTTTTGTTCTCGATAGTTACTTCTTAGAAACTTGCCTCAAGAAAGCTAAAGTTCACGCCGCGGGTTAAGACCGCTCCGCGCGGAAACCTGAAACCAAACGATCGGGCAGAGGGTTGCGAAGACAACAGACGTAATACCTCAACCCATTTCAGCTCCCGGCAGCGAAGTTTCAAATGTCTATAGACTATACGAAGAATTCGCGCGAGAATGCAAGGATTGACGCAAACCTTCCAATGAGCCTTCGAGATGCGGTGATCATCGGCGCCGGGCCTGCCGGACTGGCCTGTGCGCTGGAATTCCAAAAGAATGAAGAAGATGTGGTCGTCGTCGAGAAGGACTGTCTGACCAGTACCGTCTATCGATTTCCCGATCAGATGCGGTTTTTCAGTTCCGCCGCGGGACTCGAAATCGGCGACTTCCGGATGCACTCGGAGGGCGATCAGCCCACCCGGGGCGAGGCAATCCGCTATTACCGAGAGGTCGTCGGTCAGGCGCGGTTGGAGATCCGGCAGCGGGAGACGGTGTTGTCGATCGATGGCGTTCCGGGCAATTTTCACCTGCGAACGAGCCGCGGCACGGTTCGAGCCCGGCGGGTCGTGGTGGCCACCGGCTACTACGGAAGCCCGAATTTACTCGGTATTCCGGGGGAATCGCTGCCCAAGGTCGCTCATTACTACCGCGATGCTCACCCTTACTTCGGGAGCGATGTCGTTGTCGTCGGCGGCCGGAATTCGGCGGGAATCGTTGCAGTGGAATTAGCCGATGTAGGCGCGCGGGTCACGTTGGTGCATCGAGGGGACCGGTTCGGCATGAAGCCCGCAATCCGCGCTGCGTTGGAGGCGCGGATTGCGAGCAAACAGATCGAGGTGTCCATGCGTTCGCGCGTCACAGCTATTCATCAGTCTCTGGTGGCCATTGCTACTCCGCAGGGCGAACGGGAGATCGTGAACGACTTCGTTTTCGCAATGACCGGATATCACGCGGATTTTGAGTTTCTAACTCGGAACGGGATTCCACTAACCCCCGCGGGAGACAGACCGGTTTATAACCCGGAGACGCTGGAGAGCGGGCGTCCCGGGGTTTACTTTGCTGGGACAGTTATGGCCGGGATCTACACGCACGAGATCGCGATCGAGTCATCTCGCCAGCACGGCGCTAAGATCATGGCCGGGATTCATGGTTACTCGAAGCTTGGCGAAATGTGCGGCCGCGAGACGCGCGATCTAAGGCCTGATGCTGCCCTCACATAATAAGTTAGGGTAAGATTCATCACTAAACGATTAGTTGCTCTTCCTTTCGATCCACACAGGCGAACTCCAGGCTAAATTGCCATCTTCCTGTTCGACGCGCACATAATAGCGGTTTTCTCCAGGCACCGGGTTCTTATCCGTATAGGAGAACTTCACGGCAGACTTACCGGCGGGCAGCACATTGTAGGCGTAGGATTCGTTGTGAATCAGATCGACGCGCTTGATTGGTCCGGTTCCGATGGCGTTGATCGTCAGAACGTAGTGTTCGGCGTCCGGGACTTCGTCGCCCTGAATATATTCGCGGCCGTCACTTTGCACACGAAAGTCGAGGACGATGTTATCCGTCGCGCCATAAGAGTGGCGCTTGCGCATGGCGTCCACAAGTTCCTGACGGGAGTTGTTAGTCACCAGGATGCAGGAGTAGGATATGTGCGTCGAACAGTGGTCCGAAGCGGCTTCAATTCCCATGCGATAGCCTTTGGCGAGGGCATTCCAAAAGTACCCGGCGGGGCGGTAGCCGCTACGCTGAGTGTATAACTTATCGGCGGCTGGCGCCTTTGGTCCGCCGTCGTGTTCGTAGGCGAGGCGGTGGCCCTGATAGATCTCAATCATGGGTTCGAGTTCATTATTGTGGTCCGCCCAGTCCGTACCCTGATCGGTAGCAGTCGTGTGCCGGAAGGCAATTCCGTTGAACTTACGAAGATAGGGCAAGACTACTTCGGAAGATCGTTTGGTTCCCGGCTTGTCCGGTCCGGTCATCTCCGCGGGATCGATGGGAAGAATCGGAACGCCCCGTTCGGTGAACACCATATTGCGGTGGCCGTTCGGGTAGACCACGCTTCGTTCATACGCGTATAGTGTAGTCAAGCGGCCGGGCGTCTGAAACATGTCGCTGGATTTCTGTGTCTTCCACCAGTTGTAAGAAGTAGCTCCGCCCTGGTGATCGGTGACCGTCGAGAAATCGAGACTCGCGGCGTCGAGAGCGTATCGATAGAAATCCCACAAAGAGCCGTCACCTACACCGTCGGTAGATAGCGACGTGTGACGATGCAGATCACCGCGAACGATCCTAAGCGAGCCGTTTCCGGTGTTGATCCGGTAGGCGCGAATCGTCTTGAGATCAGTTACCTCGGTGGGATCTTGCGGGCGGCTGAGTTCGGGACTCTCAACAAAAGGCTTCATGGCGATCTCGCCGGAACTCTTGGAATAGGGGACTAATGCGGCGTTAACCACTTGAGTGCGCGGACGAGCTGCCAGGTAATCGCGATTATCAGCGGCCCAGGCGGACCAAAGGCGGCCATCGGGCGCAGCGGCGACTGCGATTCGCTGATCGTTCGCGCCCGCGGATTGGGGTAGGGACTGGTTTCGATGCCATCCTGCGCCATCCAGAGTAAAGATCACGTTCTCCCAAATCCCATTTACCCCCCAGACTTCCACCACGCTGTTGGAGTGAGTTAGTTGCAACGCTGCGACTACGACCGCGCCGTCCGGAGTAACCGTGATCTGCGGGTTCTGAAGAAAGCGAGGAAGATAGAGCGGGAACGCGGCGTTCAAGGGAGCGGCCGGTTCTTCGAGACGGTCTCCGGTAAGTCGCACAACGCGGAACTTGCGCGATTCGTAGAGCGGATTGCCGGCCGTCTTGACTAAGTATCCGTAGTCTTTGCCCCAGTTAGCTTCGGCTTCGTCGAAGGCGACCCAAAGGCGGCCGTCCTTATCGCAGGCGAGGGAAGCGTGGGCTTCGAAGCGCGGCGAAGAAGTGATGGATCGGATCGGACTTAGAGTCCCGGAGGTAAGGGATCGGACAACGACATCGTAATTACCTCGGTCGTAAGTGTCCCAGCCGATCCAAACCGTTCCGTTGTCGGCCGCGGCCAGCGATGGCTCCCAGTCGTTGGCGGAAGACTCACTGATCTTACGCTCTTCGCCCCACCTGCCGTCTTTAAATTGCTTCAAATAGATATCGCTCTGACCCGCGCGGAAGGATTGCCAGGCGAGCCATAGATTGCCTTGCTTGTCGCTGATGACTTTCGGATGTAAGTCCGATCCCGGTGTGTTTGTTAGTCGCTCAACCGAGCTCCAGCCGGTGGGCGACTTACGGCACTCGTACAGATCGAAATTGTGCTCGACTTGCCCAGACCACACGATGTGCAATTGACCTTGACCGTCGTAAGCTGCGGAGGGCCGAAAGACATCGCGAGTTTCTTCGGATTCGAGAATGTCAAGTGCACTCCAGTTGGCGCCGTCCCATTCGCGTGAAACGATCCTGTCACGCTCTCCCGTAAACTCCTGCCACGCAACGGCAACGCGATTGTTGGGGCCAATCGCGATTGTCGGATAGTCCGCCTCGTTCTTGACGGCTGCGGAACTCAGCAAAAACGGCGCGGCGACACGCTCTACTTCAATATTGCCGTTCTCAAACGAGAGTTGGTTGCGGTTTACTAGGTCACCGAGTCGAAAGCTGAAATCACCGGTTCCAGCAGGCGCGCCGACAATGTGGATGCGGGAGTCCGGAACGCCGCTGACGGTCACGAAGATGCCATTCGGAAACACCGCACGGGGCCCTGGGAGTACGGGACTTAGATCTACCTGCTGCACACTTGGAGCCCATGACCGGCTGGAAAACGTGAACTCATGGACGCCCCCATCCGCCGTACTCAGCGTATCTTCGGCCTGAAAGTGGTAACCGCTAACCGCAACGATCTTAGTATCCGTACTTCCGGACTCAACCCATCCGTGCCACGTGCGTGTGGTTGTATCGGTAACGCCGTAACGGATCAGAAATTCGACGCTATCCGGGTTCCAGGCTACTGGCGCGTTCTCCGCGGGCTGTGCGTGAAGGCGAATCTCTGACCGGGCTGAGGAAGAGCAGAGTTACTGCGAACGCAAGGACTGCGACGGTGACGAAGTGGCGCATGAGCCATAGGGTAGAACATCAACGCGCCGGCCGCGCAGTCAATCGCGTCGGAACTCAAGAAATCCTTGACAGCTCTCGGCGAATTGTTCTATTGTCGATAAACGAACTTGACAATCCGGGAGTGCGCACTGCTTCCGGCCGTCCGTCCTTCCCCTCAATGGGCATTTAAATCTGTCTAAGCGCTTTGCTTCTGGAGACTTATGATCAACAGGATTCGCCGGGCAGTCAGCAGTTCGCCCTACATGAAACCCGTCTTGCTGGCGGCAGGTGTTTGCCTGGGATTTCTGTCCGCGTCAGCGCAAACTGCCGGCACCGGGTGCGTCAGCGGGGCAAAGCCTGCCGCGGCAGAGGCGGAAAAGAGCGGGCCCGTCGTATTAAGTCAAGGCGCCGAAACGGAAGCGGTCGATCTGGAGTTTGTCGCTGCGTTGCTTGCGCCGGAGACGACTGATCCATCTAACTTACGTACAGAACCAATTCCGACCGACCCTCCACTTGATGACCGCGCTTCAGAGACGCTAACTACACCGCCTGCCAAGCCGGAGGTTCGTCAGTGATTTTGACTCGGATTGGGTTATTGCTGTCTCTCTTCGCCAGTGTCCCCGTACTAAGTGCGCAAGACACAAGTTCCTATGGAGTCCGGATTCTACTCGGGGTGACCGATACCCAATCCACCCCGTGGGATGGTTCGATCTCCGTCACCGGCGCGGCGATCAACCGGCTTGAGCCCTGGCGCTTTCAAGGGGATGACCAGATTTCCGGCAATAGCTGGAAGATTGCCACTCATCCGATCAAGCTCTTTCTAGGTGGCGTTTTTGTGCCGAACTCGCATAACGTCGCGTCCAACATCGCCTCCAACGGCTTAGTTGCGCAACTAACCCGAGCCAATGATGACGGTCAGGTGCAGGTGCACACGGCGCAGGGAGATTTTTCTTTCCGGCTTGCCGACATACCTTTTGGGCGATCTCTAACCGAGCTAAATGGCAGGGCTACCGTCGATCGCATTCCTTCGACGGAACAGATCACTAGCTCACCGGAAGAGCAGGACTTCCCCGCAGCCGCCGCAGATAAGAACGGGACCGTGTGGGTCGCCTATATCGAGTTCAAGCACGCCAAGAATCATAACCAACTGCGCGCCGAGATGACGCAGCCCGTAACTACCTTCGACCAATACCGGACTCCTACAGGCGGCGACCAGGTCCTCGTCAAACGCTACGCGAACGGCGCGTGGTCCGAACCGATTGCAATTACGGCTTCCGGCCTCGACTTATACAAGACCGCGATCAGCATCGATGGGCGCGGGCGACCGTGGGTTATCTGGTCGCAGAATACGTCCCGGAATTCGACAGCTAACTTCGATATCTGGGCGCGTCCGATCGACAGCGGGAAATCCGGAATAGCGGTCCAAATCTCGCGTGAAGCCGGTTCCGATATCGAGCCGGTCGCGGCGACGGATGCGAAGGGAGATGTCTGGATTGCCTGGCAGGGTTGGCGCGCCGGTAAAGCGGCAATCTACAGCGCGCACCAGAGCGGCAGCGGCTTCAGCGCCCCTCAGAAAGTATCCTCCTCGAACGCCAACGAATGGAACCCGGCAATAGCCGCGAATAACAACGGACGCGTGACTGTCGCGTGGGACTCCTATCGAAACGGCAACTACGACGTTTACTTCCGGACAAGCACTTCGGGAACTTGGGGCGCAGAAACCCCGGCGGCCGCCACGCCGCGTTACGAAGCGTATCCGTCGATTGCTTACGACGGAACTGGCCGGCTTTGGGTAGCTTATGAAGAAGGCGGAGTTGGTTGGGGAAAAGACTATGGAGCTTATGCGTCGACCGGCACTTCGCTCTACCAAGGCCGGCTGATTCGGTTGCGCGGTTTTGAGCCGAACGGGCGAATCGTTGAGACAGCTGCTGACTTAGGCGCCGTGCTTCCGGGCAAGGCTAAGGATCCGTTTACACCCCCTGGACCGCAAAATGAGGCGGAGGGTCTGGATGACCATTTGGACGCCTCCAAAACCCGCAGCCCGAATGATGAGCCACAGCCGGTACGCACGGCGCAAAATAGCTTCCCACGACTCAAAGTAGATGCCTCGGGGCGTCTATGGCTCGCGTTTCGTACCATCCATCCGGTCTGGTGGGCGCCCATGGGTAGCACTTGGTTCGAATATCTGGTTTCCTATGACGGCAAGCAATGGACTAAGCCGGTCTTCCTCTCGCATTCCGACAACTTACTCGACAACCGCCCCGCACTTATTCCAGGAGTCGCCGGTAGCCTAATGGTTATTGGATCGAGCGATGCACGTTCGCAGTATCAACTTGCGGGTAAGTATGTTGTTGACGCGCCGGCCAATCTTGTCCGGTCTCTTGTTCCCGGCGCGGCCACGGCGGATCCGAAAGCGACTGTCCCCCTCTATCTGAATGTCAGCATCCCTCAGGATCCCTATAACAACGATCTCTGGGTGAACCGGCTTACTCTGGGTTCCGCATCGCAGCCGGCCGTTGTAGATTCGACTCGCCCGGTTAGTGCTCCGGCCCCAAGGGACTCGACGGAGGACGCTGCGTTGAAGCGCATGCATGACTACCGCACAAAGGCCGACAGCTTGAAGATCGTGCGCGGCGAGTTCCACCGGCATAGTGAGATTTCCTTCGATGGCGGCTCCGATGGCGCGATCCTCGATCAGTACCGTTACGCCCTGGACGCCGCTTCAATGGACTGGCTGGGTTGCTGTGATCACGATAACGGACTCGGGCGTGAGTACACCTGGTGGCTTACTCAGAAGCTCACGGACGTCTTCAATAGCCCTGGACAGTTCGCCAACATGTTCAGTTATGAGCGCAGCGTCTCATACCCCGAAGGACATCGCAACGTGATTTTCGCCGAGCGCGGCGTTCGTTACTTACCACGCTTGCCGATTACGCGCGAAGATCAACCGGGGCATGCGCCGGATACTCAGATGCTGTACGCGTACTTGAAACACTTCAACGGCATCGTGGCTTCACATACGAGCGGAACCTCCATGGGGACGGACTGGCGCGATAACGATCCCGGAGTAGAACCAATCGTCGAAATCTACCAGGGGATGCGGCAGAACTATGAGATGCCGGATGCGCCCCGCTCCAACAACGCGAACGATTCCATCGGTGGTTGGCGCCCCAAGGGTTTCATCAACATCGCCCTGCAGCGGGGTTACAAGTTAGGCTTCGAGGCAAGTTCCGACCACATCTCAACCCACATCAGCTACTGTAATCTACTAGTCAAAGAAGATACTCGCGACGCAGTTCTGGACGCCTTCCAGAAGCGGCATATCTACGCGGCTACCGATAACATCGTGGCCGACGTCCGGAGCGGCTCGCACATGATGGGCGATATCTTCAGTACTTCGACGCCGCCGTCGATACAGGTTCATCTGGCGGGGACGGGTCCGTTCGCAAAAGTGCAGATCGTCAAAGACAATCAGTATGTCTATTCGGTTACCCCGGGACAGCCGGAAGTCGATTTCACCTGGCGCGACCAGGCTGCAGTCTCGGGTAAGACGAGTTATTACTATGTCCGGGGCGAGCAGGCCAACGGAGAGATCGTATGGGCCTCGCCGATGTGGATCACTTATTCAGGGAAGTAAGGGTTCGCTCTCGCGGTTCCAGAGGTAGAATGCCGTGGGCACCACAAACACTGTACAGATTCCGGATACGGTCAGCCCTCCCACCAACGCGCGAGCTAAGGGTGCATAAGACTCGCTGCCCTCGCCCAGCTTTAATGCCATCGGTAGCAGACCAATGACGGTCGCAAGCGTGGTCATCATAATCGGCCGTAGCCGCACCCGGCAAGCTTCCACAACGGCTTCTTTGACTGGCCGTCCTTCGCGCACGCGATGTCGCGCAAACTCGACGATCAGGATACTGTCGGACATCGTAATTCCAGCAAGCATCACAATTCCCATCAGCGACATGACATTGATGGTCGTGCCAGTCCACAGGAGCGTGAGGACAACTCCGGCAAGACCTGGAGGAAAGGCAAGTAGGATAATGAGCGGATCGGTGTAAGACCGGAATTGCGCCACTAAGATCAAGTAGAGCAGTACGGTAGATAAGATCAATCCGAAACCGAAGCTCTTGAGCGAGGTCCGCATACTCTCGACCATGCCCCGCAGCTTTACACTCGTTCCTGGCGGTACCTTGATGTGATTGATTGCGCTCTCAATGCGGTTGCTGATGATTCCCAGATCTTCCTCGCGGCCGCGAACAAACACGTCGATATTCCGTCGGATCTGGTAATGATCCACCTCGGTCGGCGACAACATATGGGTGATGTGACTGACCATGTCGAGGCGCGTTGGCATAGCTACGTTCGCACCATGAAGGGGAATCGATTCCAAGTCAGACACGCTTCGGATCTGATTTTCGGCGTACTGCACGGCGAGCAGATAGTTATTCCCGTTGCGGGGATCGATCCAGACGTTCGGGGCAACCATCGCATTAGATGTTAGGGCAGTAATGACGTTACCGACTACCTCCTTTTGAGTTAAGCCGAGTTCCCCGGCGCGCATCCGGTCGACGTCTAACTTGAGAGCGGGGTAGTCCAGATCCTGCGGAATGAACACGTCGCCAGTTTGTGGAAATGATCGGATCTCGGAAGAGAGATCGAGAGCGAACTGATAACTGGCCTTTAGATTTGAACCTGAGATCTGGATATCAATGGGAGCACGCATTCCCATGTTAAGAACCGCGTCCACCAGGCTTCCGGTCGAGAAGAAAGTAGCTAGTTGAGGTAGTTCCCGACGCGCGCGTTCTTTCACCCGGTCGATGTACTCGAAGCTGCCAACCCGATGGCCTTCCTTCAGACTCACCTGTACGGACGCGGTGTGCATAGCCGTATTAGTGGAGTAGATAGCAGAGAAGCCTGGGTCGACGCCGATGTTAGAGACGATCATGCCGAGATCGCCGGGCGAGATAGTGCTTCGAATAAGTCCCTCGAGTTTCGCGATATCTTTCTCGGTCTCTTCCAGACGCGTGCCGGAGGGTGACTTGACACTAATCACGAACTGGCCCGCATCGGTACGGGGAAAGAAGGAAACCCCAAGCAGCGGGAAGCAGCACAGCGCCACACCTACGATAATTGCGAAAAACGCCAATGACGCTACAGGCCGCGCTAGGGTTCTTGAAACGATGGCGCTGTAACCGTCGAGCAGGCGTCCGAATAATCGGGCGAATGCGTTGTTGAAACGGTGCCCGAGACTCTGCCGCCCGGGCTTGTCGTGTACGGCGGCGGTCTCATGTCCGGCCGTGCTGATGAATCGGGAACAGAATAGAGGCACTACGGTCATCGCCACCAGGTAGGATGCCGCGAGTGAAAGCACCACAGCCAGGGCGAGCGCCGAGAAAAGAAACTTACTAACTCCCGTGAGCAAGGTCACGGGGAAGAACACGACAATCGTCGTAAGAGTTGCCGCTAGTACGGGCAGCGCCACTTCTTTTCCGCCCTTTTCGGCGGCCGCTATAGGAAGCTCGCCAAGCTCCAGATGACGATGGATGTTTTCAAGTACGACAACCGAGTTGTCGATCAGTCGGGAGAACGCAAGGGCGAGACCGCCTAACACCATCGTGTTAATGGAACTTCCGCCAAGTTGTAATGCCATCAATGTAGCCAGCGCGGAGATCGGGATGGACAAGAACACGGCTAGGGTAGCTCGCATGCTTCCCAAAAAGATCAGGATCATCAAACAGGTGAGAAACAAGGCCGATGCTACCTTCATGAATCAGAGTCGTGATGGCGGTCTTCACGAACTGCGATTGGTCGAAGACTACCTTAGTCACCAGAGTCGCCGGTGTATCCACTAAGGCGGCAAGCTTTTCCCGGACGCCGTTCACGACGGAGATAGTGTTCGAATCTCCGCCTTGCTTCAGTACGGGCAAGTAAACGGAGCGCTGGCCGTCCACGCGAACCGCGTTGTACTGCACTGAGTAAGCATCCTTGGCAACTCCGATATCAGAGACACGGATCGGCGACGAGTTGACGACTTTGAGCGGAACCTGGTTCAGGTCAGCCATGTTCGTGACCTGACTATTCGCATAGATGTTGTAGTCGTAGCGCCCGATTTGAACGTCGCCGGCCGGCAGAACCACGTTCGAGTCACCAACCGCCCGGACGACATCCATCAGGCTCATCTGGTGCGATTCCAGCTTAAACGGATCGACGTACAGCATGATCTCGCGCCAGCGGCCGCCGAACGGCTGCGGCACCGCCGCACCCATGACTCCGGCCAGTTGGTTGCGAACCACGTTCTGCGACACGTCCTTCAACTGCGTCTCACTTAAACCGCTTCCACGAAGCGTTACCAGACACACAGGAAGACTGCTCGCGTCGAATTTCAAAACGAAGGGCGGCAGCGTCCCGGGCGGAAGGTGACTAATTTCCGCCATAGCTAAACTTGCGATGGTAGTTACGGCGGAGTCAGGGTTAGTACCGGGCTGAAAGTAGACCTTGATGATACTTACTCCGGAGAGTGACCGCGACTCGATATGATCGATGCCGCTCGCCAGAGTAAAGAAGCGCTCTAAATGGAAAGTGATGTTGCCTTCAATCTGCTCCGGCGGCATACCGGGATAAAACGTAGCTACCGCAACCACGGGAATATTCATCGCCGGGAACAGATCCACCGGCATGCGGGCGATGCTCACAATGCCCAGAACGATGATCGCCACACTAATGACAACAATCAGGTAGGGCGTGCGAATAGCGAAGCGTGACAAGCTATTTCTTCTCCGGCGCGCTGCCCGCTTCCGCGATCACTTCCGATAGTTTGGTCTGAACGTGCTGTCCGTCGCGCAAGCCGGCATGGCGCCCCACCACTACCGTGTCCCCCGCGGTCAATCCCGATCGGACCTCAATGCGCTGCGCCGTTTCAAGCCCGGTGTCCACCGACGAGCGACGGATGACGTTGTCGGCGTCTACTCGAAATATCTGGGGAGTTCCCGTGGAACTATCGACAGCGTCGAGAGGAACAGAGACAACCTGATCGCGCTCGGCGAGTTGAAGCTTCACCTCGGCGTACATACCCGGTACAAGCTTGAGAGCCGGGTTTGAAATATCTACTTCGGTATCCATGGTGCGCGTGTCTTGCTGCAGCTTTTCGGCAAAGCGCACCACGCGGCCCGGAAACGTCTGGGCCAAAGCGGGGACACGAACATCCACGGTTTCCCCATCGTGGATACGCGCTACAACCGACTCCGGTACCGGAAGAATTAACCGAAGTAGATTGTTCTGCGAAACACGTAGCACCGGCATCGCTTGCGACTGCGACGCCGTGCCGGCCTGAATCATGGAACCTACGCTGGCGTATCGCTTAGTCACCACACCGTCAAACGGAGCCGTAATGCGCGCGTACGCGTTCATCGTTTTTATACGCGTCTCATCAGCTCGCGCCACCTTAGTGCGCAGTCCTGCCACCGCCAGGTTTGATTCGGCCGCCGATACTTGAGCTTCCGTCATTAGATCCTTGGACTGCGCTTCGTCCACTTCCTGACGCGGCACTAACCCCGGCTCACGCTTGGCGACGTCCTCAATCCGCACGAACGAAAGATGAGCGATATCATGCGCCGAAGTAGCGCGCCGCAGCTCGTCGCGCGTTACCGCGAATTCGGCCTCGCTCTGCTCGATCGCAGCCTGAGCTTTCGCTAAGTCGTTCTCCATTTCCGGGATTTCCAAAGTAGCGAGTAACTGACCGGTATGAACCCTGTCACCGATATCGACCGATATAGTTCGGATATACCCGGCAACCTTCGCCATCACGTCGACTTCCTGATAAGGCAGGAACTCTCCGGTAAGTGCGATAGAGCTCGATAAGTTAGAGCGCGTGGCTCTGGCGACGGGAACAATCTGCAACTCATCGACCGAAGACGTCCGGGCTGAGCCTTGGGCTGAGCCTTGGGTTGATGCTTGGGTTGACGCTTGGGTCGATGCCTGGCCCTGCCGCGCGCATGACGTGAGCGTAACGGCCGCGGTGACCATCGCCAACGCTTCGATCGTGAGAGTAGTCTTACGGGGCAGCAGCAAATTTCTCCCACGCCTCTCGACTAATATCTGCAGGCTCATGATGGCGAACAACCCACAGTCCTTCGTTGTTTACTACATAGATCAACGACTTCGAGTCATCCGCCAGATAACCGGACACGCCATCGAAGCGGCACGCCATCTTCGGATTGCCGGCATCGGAAAGGTCCATAACACCGATGTTTCGGAGTATCGGAGCATCTGTTGCCGTCGCGAGAGTAGGATGGTCGGCAATTTCGACGATGACTGCGTTCTGGCCAACCGGAGTTATGTTCCGCGTGCCGCCCTGGCCGTCATAAGTCATTTGCCTTTCAATCGCCGGATGTCCGGGGTCGGTAACGTTGATAACCATCACGTCTCGACCCCCGGCCGGTAAGACGTAGACATAGCGTTTGCCCCGCGCGCTCTCACGAACAAATAATCGGGCTGCTTGAACGCCCTCCAGTGGTAAGTGACCTACGATCTGGACGTTTGTTTCCTTAGGGCCGTCGTGTGTCTTGGCTGAGACGCATGCGGTCACGCACATGGCGGCAGTAAGGGCGATTAAACGATGCTTCATTGTGTGCTCCTGGTTCGATTGCCTGTTACAAAGTCAAGTTCCGCAACGCGCGCGATATAGTCGTATTTCGCGGCGGCAGCGTTAATCTGGGCTGACGTCTGAGTAAGTTGGGCTTGGTTCAGTTCGACAATGGCGCCTAAGCCGAGATCGTAGCGGGCCTGCGCGAGGCGAACCGACTGATTTGCCTGATCCACCATGCGCGCAGTTAGGTCCAGACGTCCCCACGCATCATTGGCCTCAAGCCACGCGAGGCGGACATCTCTCGCTACGCTTAGGACCAGATCGTCGACATCCCGCTGAGCGGCGGAAGCCCGAAGTTCGGCCTCGCTTCGGCGCGCCGCGAACAAGCCTCCATTGAAAATCGGGATGTTCACGTTGACCCCGGCTGCGGCATAAGTGGGACGCAAGGGCCCGTCGATCACAGGTGCGCCTCCAGCAGTAGCCAGCAGGTTGACACTGGGAGCGCTAAGCCGCTTCTCGGCCCGCGCAAGGCTAAGCGCGGCGTCGGAATCGAAGCGCAGCGCAGCCAACTCGGGGCGCTCTCGAATTGCCTTTCGTACCAGCGTCTCGGCGTCCGAAGGCGGCGCCGGAGGCAGCGGTTGGTCAACTAGATCGAAGGTCGCGGCGGCCTCGATCCCCATGGCTGCGGCCAGTCGCGCGCGTCCCGCCAGGGCATCGTTCTCAGCCCGCACCAGCGTGAGTTGGGCATCCGACAAATTGACTTGCGCGAAGCTGACGTCAAGCGTCGATCGCAGCGAGCTCTGCGCCAGTTGATCCACTTGCCGTAGTTGCGTGCGCCGGTATTCGACGTTTTCGCGCGCGACGCGAAGCACGGAATCCGCTCCCAGCGCCTGCGAATAGGCCAGCCGTACTTCGAGAAGAACCTCGGCTAACGTTGCATCCGCGTTTGCGGAACGCGCCGCAGCCAACTGGCTTGCCTGCCGGGCTAGACTCGAGGTCCGCCCGAAATCGGTGACGATCTGATTCAAAAAAACGCCCCCGGCTGCCCTGCTGTACAAACTCGACGTGGTGAGCGCACCGGCCTCGACGGCAGAGCCGTGCTCGGCGCCCACACCCGTGACGTTGGCCGAAAGCGTCGGATAGAACGCGGCGCGCGCCTCCCGAACCCGTTCCTTCGCGGCCCGGGCGTTTAGGTCCGCGGAAGCTAGACGCGGGTGATTCCGAATGGCCGCCTCTTCCGCTTGGGCCAGCGTGATTCGGCTCGGGACGGCCTGAGCGAAGGCGGGCGCGATTTGCGAAAGGGTGAGCGGTACTAACATGCAGAGAACTGTCGTCTTCACTCGTGATTTCGTGGTATCTCTAATTTGTAGATCGACTTATACAACCGCGCCACTGAAGAGTTCCTGACTTTTTCCTGAAGATGGAAATGGCGCTCTAAGTCGTTTTATTTCAATGCGATATGGAGGCCAACTGCGGACGCCCCTCATCCCGACGCTCGTTATACCGACGCTTGTTATAGAAGATGAGCCCAAGCTCGCCGAAGCGCTCCGCGAGGGTTTGGAGCGCGAGGGCTATCAGGTCACCGTGGCCGCCACCGGCGAGGAAGGCTTCTTTCTGGTGGAGACCCAGCGTTTCGAGCTGCTGATTCTCGACGTAATGCTTCCCGGCCGCAGCGGTCTCGAAATTCTTGCGGCAATGCGACGCCGCGGATTGCACACGCCGGTGCTGGTGCTCACCGCGAGAGACTCTGTTGACGACCGCGTTCAGGGACTGGATGCCGGAGGTGACGATTATCTAGTCAAACCGTTCGCCTTTTCCGAATTGTTGGCGCGTGTCCGAGCCCTGTTGCGCCGCGGAAGTCAGGAGAACCAGAAGGCTTTTCATCTGGCGGACCTGGCCCTGAATGCGGAAACGCGGCAAGTCACTCGCGCCGGCCAACCTCTGGATCTCACCGCGCGTGAGTTCGAACTCCTCGAATACCTTTTACGCAATCAGGGTCGGGTCGTCTCCCGTGAAATGCTGGTACGCAATGTTTGGAAAGAACCGATGCGGCAGACGTCGCTAGATAACGTGATCGATGTCCATATGGGCCGCCTGCGTCGCAAACTCGACGATCGCTTTGACGCGAAACTGATTCAGACCATTCGCGGCGTCGGGTTCGTGCTCAGGCATGAGGAAGCCTAAAGGGGTATGAGGAGAAATGCTGCGTGCTGAACCCGTTCCGCGCCGGTCGCATCCGCGTGCGGCTGACGGTTTGGTACGTCACCATGATCGCGGCGATTCTTGTCATCTACGCCGCAGGCTCTTCTGCATTGCTCTGGTGGAACTTGAGCCGCGAGCTCGACCGTCACGGGATTCAGGACATTGAAACCGTGGAAGGTCTACTCCGATTCGCGCCGGATGGACACCTCTACTTCGACGAAGACTACCATAACCATCCGGAATCCAAGCGACTTCTGGAGCGTCTGCTGGAAGTAGTTACGCCCGATGGAAAAGTATTGCTGCGCAATCAGCGCCTTGGTCAACGTGCACTTGGCGGGACGCCCTTCGATAGAGAGGGTGTAGGCGGATATTCGCTTCGCTGGGGACAGTTAGATGACGGTACTTCCATTCGTCTCTTCAGCCGCCGCCACAACATAGGTAAGAATCCGGTAATTATCCGCATCGCCTATGTTGCGGATGAGATCCGGAAGCCGTCACAGCAGTTCCTTCTCGTCTTAGTTGCAACCTTTCCACTTACTCTCCTACTCGCCGGGTTCGCTGGATATGTGCTCGCGCGAAAGGCGCTTCGGCCCGTTGAAGAGATGACCGTCAGGGCGGAGAAGATCGACGCGCAATCCTTAAACGAGCGACTGCCCGTCAGTGAGGAGAAGGCTGAGACGAGTGACGAGATCGTTCACTTAGCGCGCGTGTTTAACCGCATGCTGAGCCGGATTGAACAAGCCTTCGAGCAACTGCGCCGCTTTACTTCCGATGCTTCTCACGAACTGCGCACACCACTTACTGCGATTCGTAGTACGGGTGAGATCGCGTTACAAAAACAGGCTTCAGCGGACCAATACCGCGACGTCATCGGAAGCATGCTGGAAGAGGTTGACAGGCTCACGCTGCTGACCGAAAATCTGCTGGCGATCTCTCGCGCGGATGCGGGTCAAGTGCCTGTCCGATTCTCGGATTTCGCTCCTCTGAGATTAGTCGAGGAAACCAGCGCACTCCTTGGTGTGTTGGCCGAAGAGAAGAACCAGAAGCTCTCTGTTTCGGGTGACGGCCGCGCACGCGTTTCGGGCGATCGCGTGTTACTGCGGCAAGCCATATTGAACATCCTTCACAATGCGGTGCTTCATACTCCGTCAGGCGGCAGTATCTCGATAGTGGTGGAAGATGAGGGCGACGACTGGGTGGCAATGCGCATTATCGACAGCGGCCCCGGAATTCCTCACGAGCACGTACCGCGGATCTTTGATCGCTTCTACCGGGTTGATAGCTCGCGTTCAGCTCAAGAGGGCGGCACCGGTCTGGGCTTAGCAATCGCTAAGTGGGCAGTCGAAGCGCAACAAGGCACACTATCGCTCGAAACTCTTCCAGGCCTTGGTTGTACCTTCACCATGAAGCTTCACCGCGCCGCACCCCTGAGAATTCGTAGAATTCCTGTCTGCCTGCAATTTACACTTTGCGGTTGTTAGTGAGACGCTTCAGGCTTTGGACCAAACCAACCGGATCAGTAGAAATACAATTCCCGCGACCAACGCGGCGGCGGGAATCGTTACCACCCACGCAATCACAATATCGCTTGCGACGTTCCAGCGAACCGCTCGTAGTCGTTGCACCGAACCAACTCCGGCAATCGCTCCCGCTATCGCGTGGGTACTCGAAACGGGTAAACCTAGCCAGGTGGCGAAGAAGATCGACAACGCGGCTCCGGTCTCCGCACAGAAACCGCTTCTCGGCTTCAAGCGCGTGAGCCTTGTCCCCATGGTCCGCACGATTCTCCACCCGCCGCTCATTGTGCCTAACGCGATCGCCAGGCTCGATGCCAGAATCACCCATACCGGGACGCTGAAGTTTTTCTGAAATCCGGCTGACACGAGCACCGCCGTTATCACTCCCATTGTTTTCTGCGCATCATTGGTCCCATGCGCGCAGCTGAAAAGCGCAGCCGAAACAAGTTGGTACCGGCGAAAGTGACGATCCATGTGAGCCGGCGAGGCATGACGAAAAATCCAATAGATCGCGATCATCAAGGCGTAAGCAATCAGCAACCCGATAACCGGGGAGAGAACTAGGAATAGTAGAGTACTCGGCCACTTTCCGACGATCAAGCCATTCACCCCTGCTTTGGCCAGCGCGGCGCCCGCATATCCGCCGATCAAAGCGTGGGAGGAACTAGTTGGCAGACCTAGCCACCACGTCACCAGGTCCCAAACGATTGCTCCCAGTAAACCGGCCATGACGACGTAAGGTGTCACCACCGCCAGATTTACAAACCCTTTTCCGACTGTAGCGGCTACTCCAGTTCCCAGAAGAAACGCCGCTAAGAAATTGAACACCGCCGCCCAAACAACAGCGACGCCCGGGCTTAAAACCCGCGTCGCCACCACGGTAGCCACAGAGTTCGCGGCGTCGTGAAATCCGTTGATGTAATCGAAAACGAGAGCGACACCAATGATCAGAAACGCGAGTTCAAACGCCGTCATCCCCTAGCTGCTCTTGACCGCGACATTCTGGATAACATCGGCCACGTCCTCGCAACGATCGGTTGTCGCCTCCAGCACCTCATAGACTTCCTTGCGCTTCAACAGCGAGATGGCGTCTGTCTCATGCATGAAGAGATCGGCCAGCAGCGTGCGTTCCAGCGTATCCGCTTCATTCTCGAGCCGGTGTACCTCGATGCAATCCGCCAGCACCGGCTTCTTGTCCTTAAGTGCTTCCAGAGCTTTGGCGAGAGAGCGGCAGCAGCCATCCACCATGATCGCGAGCTGCACGACTTCCGGCTGAATGGGATCCAGACGGTAAGCGACGATCCGGAAGGTGGCATTATCGATGTAATCGAGGACATCGTCCAGCGCGGTCGCGAGCGCCTGCACGTCCTCTGGGTCGAAGGGCGTCAGGAACGTCGTCTGCAGTTTTCGCGCGATCTCGTGAGTTGCCTCGTCGCCCTGACGTTCCAGAGCTTTCATTTCACCCGAGATCCGGCACATACCCTGATACCCATCCTGAAGGCCGGAGACCAACAATGCCGAAGCCTGGCAAGTGATCGCGGACTGTTGCAGAAATAGATCGAAAAACCGGTCGTCCCGCGGAAGCAGCTTCATACGCTGGTGGTCGTCATTTTCAACGTACGATGCTATCAAGACCGCTGAGCTAGGATATTCCGCGAAAGCCGCCGCAGAGAATCGCGCCAGGGCAGGCGCCTATCCGTGCCATATCGCGTCTATGAACCGCAGTCAATCCCCAGTTGACGCGCAATAACCTTACAAAGAGTGTTCGCGATTTCGGTGTGACGCGGGACCGGGGCAGAACGCTTCGTGGCCGGATTCGTGTAGATGTCGTGACCGCCGCCCGTTCATCTAATATGACGCCGGCGGTTTCCAACTTACGTATGAACTCCCGCCGCTTCAAATCGGAACTTCGATTTGCATCGTCTCAACGAAGCACTCTTCCGGCCCCCGGTCTTGCTCCCCCAACATCATTCGATAAGCATCCCGGATATTCTCTTCAAGCTCACCAAGTGTGCGACCTTGGCTAAATACGCCAGGTACCTGCGGGAGGCGCCCGACGAGCCAAGACCGATCTTTCCAGTATTCCATTTGGAAACGAGTTGACATAATTTTCAACGACGCGAGAACAGTCGCTCGATCGATCTCCCGAACTTAGTCTAACTTTAGTGGCTAAGATGACTTCTACTAGCGACCGCCGGCGAAGTGGCATAGAACGGATAACCATCGTTGCGATTAGGTCCGTAGTCACCAAGCCAGATTTCCGAGGCTCCACCGTTTTCAGTTTACCAAGTTGCATGGTTGCGCTAGTATATTTCTATGGCAATCGCTCTGGCCCCCGCGACAATTCAGGACCTTGGCAAGCAGCTGATGCTTTACCGCAGTTCACTTCCTACATCAGCCCAGTCTGGCGTTCGCATATCGGCTCGCGACAATCGCGTCTCGCTGACGATCGCAAAGGGCTCTGGACTGCGGATCGTTGTGGACTCGGTGCTGGCATCCCTCCTGGGTAACCGGATGCCCAAGTTCACCGTCGAGGTTCAGCGGTTCCAAACAACAACGGAGGCGTCTTCGGAGTCCACCAAACTTGTCTTCGCTCTCAAGCCCAAAGAGCGCGGCGTTCAAAGTAAGGGGCGACCGTCATCCGTTAAAGATCAGTTTTCCGCGCGTGTCCGCAGTTTCTTTGACACCACCGTTATTTCGCAGCTGCATGAAGCGGTTCTAAAGGAGGCCCTCAAAGCGCCCACCGAGTTCGGGACGATTCTTCGTGCCCTGGAGAGCCCGGAAGTAGAAGCTTCGGTTCGCGATCAGGACCCGTTGGCTATGGCGCGGCTTCGCGGCATTGAAACCAAGCGTCAAATTCTCACCGGCAACGGCGGAGTGTTAAGCGCCGAAAAAGTAGCAGAGGTTCTAACGATAAGTCGCCAGGCAGTCGATAAGCGTCGTAAGGCGGGGCGACTCATCGGTGTCTCTCTCGGTCGGCGTGGTTTCGGCTACCCGGCGTGGCAGTTCTCGGAACAGGGGACTCTGCCGCACTTGGAGGCGGTTCTCGACGCCTTGAAACCGCATGATGCCTGGACGAAGCTCGTGTTCCTAGCAAGCGAGAATGTCGCGACTAACGGCAAAAAGCCACTCGATGTGCTTCGCACGGGTGATGCCGAGAAGGTGCTCGCCGCCGCCCGAAGGTATGGCGAGCAGGGCGCCCTTTAGTGGCGATAGGTCGCATTTCTGAGCCATCGAAGCGTCTGCACTCCGTCACGCTACCGATTAAGCAGATTGACCGCGAATGGTTCCGCTCGCACCCAAGCCGCCACGGCCCAATCTTCTTTGGGAGGAACCGAGCGTATCGGTTCGATGCGCCAGACGGCGAGTACGGAGTTCTCTACATCGGTGCTGACCCTCATGTCGCATTCATAGAGTCCTTTCAGATCGCCGGACTCGATCCCGCCGTCACCGAATCTACGCTAAGGGACCGCTCACTGTCGCGGATACGCCTTCGTCGTCCAGCACGCTTGGTCAACCTGGCTGAAAGTGGTGCGCTCACGCGCATTGGAGCCGACGCCCGGATATTCACCGCTAGCTACACGGTGCCGCAGCGTTGGTCACGAGCACTGCAAAGCCACCCCGAATCACCCGATGGCATTCTCTACAGACCGCGGCATGATCCCGCGCGACTTGCGGCGGCATTGTTCGACCGAATCGCGGAGGATGTCATCGCCGAAACCGCAGGCCTCTGGATGGATCAGAAAACCGTCCTCGCTGAAGTTCTGGAAACCTACGGCATCGCCCTGATCTCGTAGACAGCTCTATGAATTCCGGGACACTGCCACGGTCGGCGGTAGCTGCCCGTTTCAGTGAGTTTTGCCCGCGTGTCCAACGACTTACCTACAAACCACCCCCCAGCCCCCAATACTCGTGCTACACCTAGGCCGAGGAGAAAACCAACGCCGAAAAGCCAATCCCAACCATCCACCAAATCCCGAAACACAAAATTAAGCGGAACGAACCTGGGGAGTACAAGAAAACAAACCACTTACCCTTTTGAAACGAACCCGGGAAACCCAGTTCCGATCCTGGGAAACCGGCTTTCGATCCCGCCAGACCCCCGTTTCGATCCCGGCGAACCCGAGAAATGACCCCCTCGCCGGCACCCACCCAGCCCAAACGAGAGTCGCGCCCCTACAAAAACATCCCCCGCACATCCTCCCAGCTATCCGCCCTCCGGTACCCCGTCACTCCCCGGTTATGCGGCGCCGAAAACAGAATCCCCTCGCCGCGAAATCGCTTGAAATGCCGCGCCGTGTCATCGATCAGGAAGTCGGTCGCCAGCACGCTCTTATCCCCGCAAAATACAATGTGGCTCGGCTGAATAAACGGAAAATGCCTCTCCAACCACGTGAACTTCGCGGTGAACGACTCCGGCACTTCCATCGCCGAGCTGGTAATGAACACCTCGTACTCGCGCTGCAGCGCCTGGATCACCTCCTGGCTCCCCGGCATCACATCCAGGTCCGCAAAGAACGCGCCGCTGTAAACCATCGCGTCGGTCGCCACCCGATGGTCCTCCGGCACAAACCGGTGCAGCGGCCGGTCCAGTTGCTCGCGGAGGATCTCCGCCCCGAACGCCTCGTTGTAGAGCGAGAGGTGTTTCCCCACCGCGTCGGCGATCGTCTCGTCCATGTCGATTGCGATTCGCTTCAATGTGCGAGAGTAGCAAAGACGTTGCCCCCGATTCTCCAGCGTGCCCGCTTCGCCGCCAGCGCCCTCTTCTTCCTCCACGGGCTCATCGTGTCCAGCTGGCTCTCGCGCATCCCCACCGTTCAGGACACTCTGCGCCTGAACCCCGGCCAGCTCGGGCTCGCGCTCCTGGGCGCCGCGGCCGGAGCGCTCATTTCCATGCCGGTCACGGGCGCGCTCGTTTCCCGCTGGGGCAGCCGCATCATCACCATCGGTTCCACATTCCTGCTGGCTCTGGCGCTGTTTCCGCTCTCGTTCGCGCCAAACCGCTGGATCCTGACCGGCGCGCTGGTCTGGTTCGGAATGTGCGCCGGCGCGATGAACGTCGCCATGAACGCGCAGGCCGTCTTCCTCGAACAGACCTACGCGCGCCCCATTATGTCGTCGTTCCACGCGCTCTTCAGCCTGGGCGGCATGTCGGGCGCGTCGATCGGTGGAGTCGCCGCGGCGCATCGGTTCACGCTTCTCCGCCACTTCGAGGTCGCCGTCCCCTGCTTTTTGATCGTGACCGTCGTCTTCGGCCCGCTACTGCTCGGCGCCGATCGCGGCCTGCCCGGCCAACCGGTGTTCGCCCGCCTCACCGCTCCCCTGATCGGTCTCGGCTGCCTTGCTTTCGCAATCCTTTTGAACGAAGGCGCGATGGCGGACTGGAGCTCGGTCTATCTTCGCCGCTCGCTTCGGACCAGCGACGCGATCGCCGCCGCCGGATACGCGACATTCTCCTTCGCCATGGCAGGCGGACGTCTGCTCGGAGACTGGCTCACCCTTCGCGTTGGACGCGTCGCCCTGGTTCGCTACGGCGCGTTGGTGTCGGCCGCGGGACTCGCTGCGGGGCTCGCGATCGGCACGCTTCCCGCAACCCTCGCCGCCTTCTTAGCCGTTGGATTTGGATTCGCCGCCATCGTGCCGCTCGCATTCGGTGCAGCCGGACGCAGCGCCCACACGCCCGGCGCCGGACTCGCTGCCGTCAACACCGCCGGCTATCTCGGATTCCTCAGCGGACCGCCGGTCATCGGTTTCACCGCCAACGCGGTCGGCCTCCGATCCGCGCTCGTCATCGTCGTCGCCCTCAGTCTCGTAGTCTCAGCTCTCGCTCGCGTCGTGGGTGTTGCCGATGCCACGATCTGAAGCCGAAATCCTCGCCAGGATTAAGCGCAGTAAAACGCCGGGCCTCAAACGCGGCATCGGTGACGACTGCGCGATCTACCAACCCAAGCCCGGTGAAGATCTCGTCTTCACCACGGACTTCCTTATCGAGAACGTCCATTTCACCCGCGCAACTCATCCGCCTCGCGCCATCGGCCACAAAGCGCTCGCCCGCGGCCTGAGCGACATCGCAGCCATGGGAGCCGATCCGCGCTTCTGCCTGCTCTCGCTCGCCCTGCCGGATTGGGCGACAACGCGGTTCATCAACTCGCTGTTCGATGGTCTCCAAGACCTCGCCGCCCAAACCCGCTGCCCTCTCGCTGGCGGAGATCTCTCCCACGCGCCGCTGCTGCTCTGCGACATCGTGGTCTGCGGTTCCGTTCCCTCCGGCGAAGCCTTACTCCGCAGCGGCGCCCACCCCGGCGACAGCATCTGGGTATCCGGGTCGCTTGGTGGTTCCGCGCTCGGCTTGCGCACTCAATCCGGCCGCGCTCGCCGCAGACATCTCTATCCCGAGCCGCGCCTCGCCCTCGGCCGCGCCATCCGCACAATCGCGACGTCTGCGATGGACCTCAGCGACGGCCTCTCGCTCGATCTCGCCCGCCTTTGTACGGAATCCCATGTCGCGGCCGCGATCACTGCCCCGCCGATCTTCCCTGGCGCGACCCTGGATGCCGCGCTTCATGGCGGCGAAGATTACGAGCTTCTGTTCACGCTCCCGGCTCGCAAGCACCCCAAAGCATTCGGGGCTGTTCCCGTAACCCGCATCGGCTCGATCGTCTCCGGCGTTCCCGGATGTGTAACACTCGACGGAAAGCCGCTCGCACCGCTCGGCTACGATCACTTCCAAAATCATCCATGAATCAGCCCGATCCCGCACCGATTCTCGAGCTTCTCGACGGCTTCCGCCGCTCCAAGACGATGTTCGCCGCCGTCGCGCTCGGCATCTTCGACGAACTAGCCAACGGCCCGTGCTCGTATTCCGATCTGGCCCGCGCTGTGGGTGCTCATCCCGATTCGCTGCTGCGATTGCTCGAGGCCTGCCTCTCCATCGGCCTGCTGCGCCGGGAGGGCGATCTCTTCTCAAACACCGCGCTCTCTTCAACCTATCTGACTGGCGATAGCCCGCACTCGCTCGCCGGATATGTCCGTTACTCCGATCGCGTGCTTTACCCCATGTGGGCGCAGTTGGATGACGCCGTCCACGACAACTGCAACCGTTGGGAACAGACCTTCAATCTACCGCCGGGCACCATCTTCGATCAGTTCTTCCACACCGAAGACGCCATGCAAACATTCCTGAAAGGCATGCATGGTTTCGGGATGCTCACGTCCCCCGAGATCGTTCGCGCCTTCGATCTCAGCGGCTTCCGCGTGTTCGCCGATATCGGAGGCGGCACCGGCCACTTCGCCGAGGCGGCCTGCGCGGCCTATCCCGAGATGCGTGCGATCGTGTTCGATCTTCCCCGCGTCATCAGCTTCACCCGGGATAGCCTCGCCAAGTCACCGCACGCCAACCGCATCGAGTGCCGCAGCGGCGACTTCTTCCGCGATCCCCTTCCCCAAGCCGATCTCTACGGCCTCAGCCGCATCCTTCATGATTGGCCCGAGAAGACAATCGAAATGCTGCTTCAGAAAATCCACGCGACGCTGCCCCCGGGCGGCGGAGTGCTGATCGCCGAGAAGCTCTTCGACGACAACCATTCCGGCCCATCCCATGTCCACATGCAATCTCTGAACATGCTGGTCTGCACGGAAGGCCGCGAGCGTAGCCGCCAAGAATATCGCGTGCTGCTCGAGCGCAATGGCTTTACCGTAGCCGATCCCTTACCGGACGCTCCCCCGGTCGATGCAATCCTGGCGATCCGGAACTCGTAATTACAGAATCAACATACAGTCGCCATAGGAGAAGAAACGATACCGCGCCTCCACTGCGTGGCGATAAGCACTTAACATCAAATCCGTCCCGCCGAACGCGCAGACTAAGAGCAGCAAGCTCGACTTAGGTAAGTGGAAGTTAGTTAGCATTGCCCCAGTTTTTAGGAAGCTAGCCCCGGGGTATAGAAACAACTGAGTCTCGCCAGCCAGAGTATCCTGCCGCGCCGCCGACTCTATGGTGCGAACCGCTGTAGTCCCGACCGCCAGCACGCGCTTAGCCCGCTCGATCGCACTCCACGCGTCCGGATCGATCTCGAAATGCTCGGTATGCAGTTGATGATTCTCGAAGTCTTCACGCTCGATCGGTTGAAAGGTCCCCAGACCAACGTGCAGAGTAACTTCGGCAGTCTCCGCCCCGCGCTCCTGAATACGTTCGAGCATCGCTGGAGTGAAGTGCAACCCCGCCGTCGGCGCGGCGACGGACCCTTCGGGGCGAGCGAAGACAGTCTGGTAGCGCGTGCGATCCGCTGAATCGTCAGGCCGGTGAATATAGGGAGGCAATGGAACATGTCCGTACTCTTCGAGAAATCGACCCAGCGCCGCGTTGTCGGCAACCCCGTGAAATTCGAGGACGCGCTCGCCCCGCTCGAGTGTCTCGATAACCTCCGCCGAGACACCCGCCTCGAAAGTAACAACGTCGCGTGGCAGCAGCCTTCTGCCCGGCCGCCCCAACGCCGTCCAGCGGAGCGGACCGATAGCTTTCAGCAACAAGAACTGGACGCGAGCGCCGGATACAGTCTTCCCGAATAGCCGCGACGGGATCACCCGGGAGTTATTGAGCACCACGCAATCGCCGGGGCCGACAAACTCCGCAAAATCCCGGAACTGTCTATCCTGCCAGGTCCCGGACGCGCGATCAACCACCAGCATCCGCGCCGCGTCCCGCTGCTCCGGCGGCGCTTGAGCGATTAGTTCTTCAGGAAGCGCGTAATCGAAATCCGAAAGGCTTGACAAGAATTACGAGTAATGCACCTTATTCGTCTTATCGTCCCAAAAGACTTTATGGCCGTTCTTATAACTCAAAGTAGCCAAATGCCCAGGGATGGCCGCGATCTGACCGGCGCGGGCAGGAGCGATGTTCTTCTCGCGACCTAACACCGCCATTAAGAAGTTATGCACGTGATCCGCTGTCGCATCTTCCTGTTGGAAGTCTTTGATGTTATTCAAATGCAGTTCCGGCTTGCTGCTGAATGGAGCGTGTCCCTTGATGAACTTCGGCTGCGGGTAGAAGTGCAGGTTCTGCCGGTCCATAACTTCGATCGTTCCATCATGCCCCAGGAACTGCTCGCCGTACCCGTACTGATCATTAGCAAAGTAACAGGAGTAATTGAGATGAAACCGATTTGGGTATTCGTAGATCGCGCTGAAGGTATCCGGAACGTCCCGGTCGTCGTGAAAGGCGGGTCCCCACTGATAGATTCCGCCCGAAGCCATGCAAGAGAACGGAAGGGTTCGGTTGCAGACGAAGTTACTAATATCCGTCTGGTGTACCAGAAGATCGGTCGAGATACCGCCCGAGTAGTCCCAGTAGTTGCGCCACTGGAAGTAACGCTCCTTGCTAAAGGCGACGTTCTTATGATCGGCCCCTTCCAGAAACCGCAGCCAATCGGTATTCTCGGGATTCGAGTCGGGCGGGATTACATAGCGCCACGCCGCCGGTGTTGTCTTCGCCGCGTCCGCCGTGGGGTCGAAGTTGCGATACCAGAAGGCGCGCACATAGTGGACTTCCCCGATGTCGTTGTTCTCCACCATCTGCTTGGCGCGAATGTACAACTTATTCGAGCGGTTCTGTGTTCCGACCTGAAGTACCTTGCCGGACTTCTCCGAGGCATCCACAATCTGCTGCCCTTCCTCGATGGTGTGCGCAATCGGCTTCTCAAGGTAGATGTGCTTCCCTGCCTTGATGGCCTCCATCGCCATCGGAAAGTGCAGGTGTTCCGGACTACAAATGAAGACGACGTCAACGTTCGGATCGGCCAGCAAATCGCGGTAAGCGACATACGTCTTGGGCGCGTGACCCGGCTCGTTAGTCTGGACGATGTCTTTCCCCGAGTTCAGGTTGCCCTGGTAGGTATCGCAGACGGCGGTTACGTTCACCACGTCCTTGCTCTCCAGATACATCTGCTTCATTACGTGCTGGCCGCGACTGCCGGTCGCGATCCAGCCGACGCGCAGCCGTTCATTGGGGCTTGCTTTGGCGCTTAGAATTCCTGGCGCGGCAAGGGCAGCCAAGGCGCTGGATTTCAGGAAGGTTCGACGGGCAACATCGGTTTCAAGCGGTTCGGAAGGCATAAAAGCTCGCCCTGATTTTATCAGGGAGAAAATACTACTTTGACCATGAAGAACATCATCGTCGGTACGGCCGGACATATTGATCACGGCAAGACATCGCTGATTCGAGCGCTGACCGGCATCGATACGGACCGACTGGAGGAAGAAAAGCGGCGCGGGATTACGATCGACCTCGGCTTCGCTCACCTGCAACTCACACCGGAACTTCGCCTTGGGTTTGTCGACGTTCCGGGCCACGAGCGGTTCGTCAAGAACATGTTGGCGGGCGCGGCCGGAATTGATTTGGTTCTATTCGTCGTCGCGGCGGATGAATCAGTTAAGCCGCAGACGCGGGAACATTTCGACATCTGCCGTCTACTTGGTATTCGTTCCGGCGTCATTGCTCTGACTAAGGTCGACGGCGTTGACACGGACCTTCTGGAACTGACGCGGCTGGAGGTTCAGGAGCTTGTGGCCGGGTCGTTTCTGGATAGTGTACCTGTTATACCGGTCAGTTCGCGCACGGGTGAGGGATTGGAGGAGTTACGCGCCGCTCTTACCGCGGTAGCGCAACAGGTGCCGGCTAAGGACCCGACGGGGCCCGCGCGGCTTCCAATTGATCGGGCCTTCAGTATGCGCGGGTTCGGAACCGTAGTTACCGGAACCCTTCTCTCCGGTACCATCCGGCGCGATCAGGAACTGGTGCTCCTTCCAGGTAACCGCGTGGTCCGCGTAAGAGGGATTGAAGCTTACGGCGCTTCAACCGATCTTGCCGTCGCGGGTATGCGGACAGCTCTGAATGTCCCGGACTTAGAGGCAAAATCGATTCGTCGCGGTATGGCGATCGTAGAACGAGGAATCTTTGCTGCGACTAAGTCGGTCGACTGTGTTCTTGAATGGTTACCTTCCGCACCAGAAATTAAGAATCGCATGCCCGTCCATTTTCATATAGGCACGTCAAGTACAGTCGGGGAAGTAAGAATGCTCGGAGAATATTCGCGCGGCTCGAACACGTTTCTAACGCGAATCTTACTGAAGGAACCTATTGTGGCCGCATTTGGTGATCGTTTCATAGCCCGGCGATTTTCTCCGGTTGTCACGGTTGGGGGTGGAGTGATCCTCGATTCCCGTCCTACCAAGCGCGCAAGCAAACACCGCCTGGGCATTCTAGCCGGCGACGATACGCTGGCCATGGTTGAACTCCTGATTGATGAAGCCGACTGGGGCGTTGACAAAGCGGACCTTGCCGCGCGCCTTGGGATCTCACTCGAAGAAACCGTACGCCTCGCGGTTCAGTGCGAAGCGGTTGTACTGAAGCAGCATGGATGGCTCATTGATCGCGCGCGTGTTCAGCAGGTTTCGCAGCACCTAATCGAGTCCGTTGCCGAATTCCACCGTCTGACGCCAATAGAGCCGGGCGTACCCACGCGGGAATTGCGCAATCTATTCCGCTCTGCCCCAGTCTTTGTGATCGACGCCGTAATTGCGGCTACCCCTGAGCTCGTGGTCCAAGCGGATCTGGTTCGCATGCGATCCCACGTGCAATCAATCAGCGCGGAAGAAGACGCGGCGCGCCAAAAGTTGAGCGGCATTTTCGAGAATGCCGGATTCGCGGTTCCGAGTGTCGCCGAAGCTTTGGCATGTATAGGTCTCGACCCTGAGCGTGCGAAGGCAATTCTGCAGACGCTGCTGCGATCAAGCGTGCTGATTCGCCTAAATGACGATTTACTGTTGCATTCTTCCATGCTGACAAAGCTTCGGGAAATCTTCAGTACGAAGTCCGGCTCTACATTCACGGTCTCGGAATTTAAAGAGTGGACGGGAGTCTCGCGCAAGTATGCCGTCCCGCTCCTCGAATTTGCCGACCGGCAGAAGCTGACGCGACGCAGCGGAGAATCCCGTACAGTTCTGCCCACAAAGCCTAATAAGTAGAAGACCAATTGGCCGCCGATGAAGCGGAACACGCCGATAAAGACGAACTAAGGCCCCGCCTGTCATCTGCGTTTATCCGCGCTAATCCACGGCTATATACTTACCTTTCCCTTCGAAATCAACCAAGAATGTAGACCGTAAAACCACCGAGAGGAATAGAAATACCTCTGCACTTCGTAGTCGGTGTTCATTCGAAATCTAACAATCAGCGCATTTGTTTTATTTGCGGCTACAATCTTATCCGGCAAGGGTAACTTCGTCCTTACAGTCTCGGTCCGCGGTGTGACAAACACCCAGGCGGTGCTGACTTATAGCGTGCCGGATACCAATCCTTGTACCGTTCAGGTTAGCTCCAGCCCGACAATGTCACCGCTGGCATATGATGTGGATCCGACCAAGTTCCCGGGATCGAACATGGACAACCGTGTAAGCCTCGGCGGCAACCCCCATCGGGTCTTTGTTGTCGGTCAAAGGATAGCGCAGCGCGGGGTGGATCAGAACTACTATTCGCGCGCTCTTCAGGAAGAAACCACTTACTACTACACGGTTTCCTGCACCGCTGACGGGGTAAGTGCATCCGGCCAGTTCACGACCGCCACGGTAGCTTTCGGAAATACCTATGCGGACCCGATGCCTGTCGATCCTACTAACCCCGGCGAGTACGCTTGGCCCACTCTTAGCCTGAGCGATCGGACCCAGCAGATTGTTGATCCCCAGACCGGCGTTCTGCTGCGCCGGATGTCCCTTCCTGAGGATCGCAATCTGCCCACCACGAGCGCGCCCTTTCAAATTGTTCGGGCCACAAACTGGGCCAACGCTGCTGCAGCCCTCAGCAACGACGACGGAAATGCGGCGGCTACCATCACGGGCGATAACGTTTCACCCTTGCTGCTTATGCCTCAGAACAACGTCAGCTTCTATGGATACATAAACAACTTCAGCGGAACGCACGGGAACAATAATTCTTTTCTTAATTGGTTTCAGGTCACCCTCAACGCGGCGACATCGAACAGCGGGTGCGCCACCAATGCGACGGCGGACTGCAACATTCAGGTTTGCCTCACGATTGACGGTGTGAACTGTAACCCGAATGGTCAAATCTTTTCCCAGCCTTTAACACCGACATTAACTAACTACACGTTCGGGACTTCCGGTACCGCGATCGACCTCTGGCAGAACCCAGGGCAGCGCCCCTTCAACGGAACTGAGATCGCCATTCGCCAGGGCAGTGTGAACTGTACCGGTAGTTCAACCGTTACCTGGGCAGGGGGCGACTACTTCGCAACCTTCTGGACTGCCGGATCGGTGATCACGATCAACGGCGTCAACTATCCCGTACAACAAGTTAATACCACTGAGAACCTCCAAATAACCGGAACATGCCCTTCCACAAACGGCCAGCCTGTCGCTTACACCGGGATGAATTTCGGCGTGATCGTGCGCAAGCAGACTACAAGCCCCGACACGATCTCGGTCCAATATGTGACCGCTAACTATGACAATGGTGTCTTTCCGGTTTTTGACTTTACCGGCGAGTACGACTTATGCAGTATCAGCACGGTAGCAGGGCCTACGGGAAACCAAGGTTATAACTGCTCCATGCTGGAAAATGGACAGGTTTTCTGGATTGATGGTACGACTGCGGAAACACATCTGCTCGCTCTGAATCAGGGTAACTTTTCGAATCCGTATACAGGCAGCTGCGGTGTTTTCGATTCGATCATCTTCGATGCGATCAATCCGGATACCTGGTATTGTGGCGGCCCCTACCCCCAGCGGATGCAGTATTTCGGGAATCATACCGATCCGACGAATACCTTATTCCCGGGCTTTCTGCAAGAGCAGGTTAACCTTCCAACTTGCAATGCATCCACATCGCCGACGAATCAGCCCTGTCTTCTTATCACCTCACTTACCGGCACGACCCCGATAGCGAATCTGGCCGCTGCCTTTGACCCCACTTACGATCCCTTAGCTTTCAGTAATCCCTACTTATCGCACGTAGAGAACGGGCTGCTCGTGATTCGTGTATGGCGCGGCAATTATGGAAGCATCGCCTGGACCGTCCTATTCGATCCACACGCTACGACCAACGGTCAGCCGAATAACGCCGGATGTGTGGGCGGCGGACAGCCCGGCTGCGTGGTCGCGGCCGTGAAATCTTGGACGACTCCAGCCGCGCGCTGGTGCGGACTTAAATCCAACGATCCGATGAATGTTAACGGCTGGTCGGCGCTGGGCGGTTATGGATGGGGCCCCTTGGGTAACGGTGAAGTAGGAATGGGACCTTACCTATCCACCGTCGATGACGGAACCGCTTTTAATGCGACCCCGAACAGTCCCGGCGGTCCTACGCTGTGCCCGGTCAATTCTCTAGGTGTAATCGGAATCGAGTGTACGACCGTTCAGGTGGACGGCCAGCCTTATAACCCGTACCCTTGCACATCGTCTCCGCAGAATTGCGGCGGTGAGATCGAAAGCGGTGCGCCGGGCGCGATCGGCAATGTTGCCATCGGTGATTTCTTTCTGCTCAACAACGGCGGAAACGAGATCATGCGGTTGATCGCCATCGGTGGCCCGAATAACACGGAGTGGACCTTCCAGCGCGCTTATAACAACATCATGAGTTCCACCGGCCCGAACCCGCAATTGATTACTCAATGTAATTCGAACTCTCAGCCCTGGAGCGCTACCGAGGGCGGCGAATGGTATTGGAACTATGCGGCCGATCCGCATGGGCTCGCCACTAACGGGCTAAACGTCACTGATGACCCTAACGGATTGCAATCGCATTTCTTCATTCAAAACGGATCGATGGTGAACAGTTACACCCTGGATCCGGCCTGTGGCCCGCCACCCGCAATCTGTTACCAGAACCGGCTTTTCTCTTCGATACCTCAGCTCGTGTCGGAGGGTCCCCAAACAGTGCAGACAACCAACCCAACATTCAACGGCGTCGTTCCGGCTTCTTTTGGCAACTGGACGCAATCGCATGCGGCCGGCCCGGGTTGGACGCCGTCAGCACAGAACGCGAACGTCTTCTATGACGGGCGCCCGTTTAACGCTGGGCCGCTGTCCGGCTCCGCTACCGGCAACGGATCGAATCCAGCTACTTTGGTCAACGGCACTCTATGGAAGTTCACAGCCGCACAGGTTCCGCAGCTCCATCGCAAATTAAACGCGACGTTTGCGTTCAGCGGTTACAAGACGCTGCTCGATGTAAGTAGTCCGAAGCAGGGCGGCGGCATCACCGGGACCACAGCTGATCAGTATAAGTACTGTGTGGTCAACGTCGCGGGTGAGTGCATCGCCGGCTCGAGTGTAGGCGATGTATACATCAACGCGCCATATGTGGAGTATCCGTTCTGCAACTACCCTTCGCAGGCGTCGAATATGGCTGACGAGTTCGACCTTTGCATCGGAGACAACGGAATGATCTACAACTCCATAACGCAAATGAACAAGTCGGTTACCGACTCGACTGGAGCGACCGAACGTATGTTGACTAAGGGTCTCTCTCGCGCTCGCATCACCGTCGCTTTTTGGCACCCACACGCCATTGCCGATTCGAATTGGCTTTATTTCAAGGACGACTATGCGCAGAACGTAGGCGACATGATCCTGACGGCCAAAGTACCGGAAGGAGCTCCGGATTCGGTTAACCGGCAGCAGTTTGAATCGCAAACGCTTACCGCAACTCAAGTCATAATCGGCAGCGCGACTGCGTATGTGGAATTTGGGTACGGGGAGGACGGAGCACCGGGCAACCTATATTGCACCACCCGCGCCGAAGTCTGCGTCTCCGCAAACCCCGCGGGATCGCCCGTCAACTTAAGTACGCCGTTCTTCTTTGAGACAACCGAGGCTTCTCAACTGAAGCCGGTGCCGTGTACTTCGACCTGCAACGTTATGGTTCCCGCGTTGCCGCAGCATGTTCTTTATTTCCGCTGGGTTTTCTTGAACGCGGCGGGCGCAGTGCTCGGCAAAAGCCCAATTTACGCGAACCCGGTGAATTAAAAGGAATGGTAGCGCTAAGGGGAATCGAACCCCTATTTAAGCCTTGAGAGGGCTCCGTCCTAACCGTTAGACGATAGCGCCATTACTCTGCTCATCGTAACAGAAACGCGGCCGCCGGGCTCACGCCATCAATGTGCGTGGACCCAGGCGGCCGCAATGTTTTTTCAAACGGTTTTTCAGCTCAACGCGCGCACGCAACAGCCGGCTCTTCGCGGCGGCCACTGAAATCCCCAAGCGGCCGGCGACTTCCGTCATCGGCAGTTGGTCGACATCGCGCAGGACGAACACGTTACGCAGCAGCGGCGGGATCCGCTTGATTTCATTTCGCAGCAGCGCGTCGAGTTCCTTCGAACCCAGCGTGGCTTCCGGCGTTTCACCGCGGTCTACCAGTTCCATCGTCCCGCGGTCTTCCCCGATCAACACGTCGTCAAGGAACAGAAACTTCGTCCGGCGAGTCTGCCGCAGCCGCATCAGACACTGGTTGACCACGATGCGCGTCATCCAGGTGGAGAATTTCGCGTCCTGCTGAAATTGCCGGATGTGCTGGAACGCCTTCCAGTAGGCATTCTGCACTTCGTCTTCGGCTTCATGCTGGTCGCGCAGAATGGAAACGGCAAGCTTGTAGGAGGAGGAGTAATGCCGCCGGGTGAGTTCCGCGAAAGCCGACTCATCCCCCGCTTGAGCAGCTTGCACAAGCTCGCTTTCACCGAGTGGATCGCCTAAATACTTTTGCATCGCTGACATATTCACACCGTCCTTAAGATGTGAACTTTGAGGATAGCGCCGAAAACGTCTCCGCGTGCAGCCCCGCTAAAAATGATTTGACTGGCAGTGAATCTGCCATGCCGGATTTGAGTGATGCTAACATTCCTTCAATCAGCATGGAGCGGGCGGAAGAAACAATACAACGGCTTCTATCCTCCTACGATCTTGCGCGCAAACTGCGGCAATTACGGCTCCGTAAGAAGATCGCGCTGGTGGATCTGGGCAAACACACCGGCCTCTCGGCCTCGATGCTGTCCCAACTTGAAACCGGCAAGATGGTTCCTACGCTACCGACGCTGGCGCGAATCGCCGTGGTATTCGATGTCGGCCTCGACCATTTCTTCGATGATCGCCGCCGGCAGAAGATGTTTACCGTGGTTCGCGGAGGGGATCGGATGCGCTTCCCCGAGCGACCCGATGTTCCCAAGCCGGCGTATTTCTTCGAGTGCCTCTCGTACGCATCCCAGGCCAAGGGATTGCAGGCTTACCTGGCCGAGTTTCCCAAGCGCGCTACCGAAGAATCTCGCGACCACTTTCATGAAGGTTCGGAGTTCATTTACATTCTGGAAGGCCAACTCACGATCCGCTATCAGGATCATGATCACGCCTTGCATGAAGGCGATAGCGTTTACTTCGATTCATCGGAACCGCATAGTTACCGGGGCTCCGGGAAGAGCGGCGGACGCGGTATCGTGATTACGGTACCTCCGCGCATCTGACCGGCATCGTTATCCGCGTCACTGCAACTCCCGCCGATACCTAGATGGACGGTGAGGGCCGCGCGGCGCGTCACGTCGCTTCCTGGTTCCGCGTGAACCGTTCCGTGAAGAGGAGTAAATCCCGGCGCCCTCACCAGCAACGGGTAAGTCCCCTTCAGGGGATGAGGCGAAGCAAACTTGCCATCGCGATCGCTCTCTAGATGCTCAACGACCGTCCCGTCGGAATCGAATAGAACGATGTTCGCCTTCGGGATCGGGGCGCCGGCAGAATCTAGAACCTGACCCGCGAGTTGTCCCATCCGGAGGTCGTTGTGCCGACATGCGGTTTGATCCGCATACCATAAGCCACAGCTCGTCGATCCCAAGTCGATCTCCCCTTCCAGTAGCTCGAGAGAAAGCGCTGGCTGGGATTGCCGCGGAAGATAATCTGGGCCGCGCATCCATCCCTTCAGCGAACCGACTGGAATCGGTGGGAGGCTCGGCCACTGTAAGAGCACCGTGGAAAGATCCGGCCCGTTACGTTTGACTTGAACATTAACCCCATCGGGGATCTCAAAGGGCGAAGCCCTTCTCGTCCGTCCTGATAAAGGCCGGGTGTTCGCCGCCGAGTTCGATTCGGAGGCCCTCGACTGGACGGCCGCGGTCCTCGACCTTCACTCTAAAGTTAGGGCCAACCTGAACAGTAGGATAGATGATCGTACACGCGGCACAACTGGTCGTGATCGCGAGGATGCCAACTATCAGTTTGAAGACGCGGCTAGCCTGCACCCCAGCCGCCTCCGCCCGGCGTCTCGATCCGGAGGACATCGCCAGGCAGCGCATCAAACCGAATTTTGGCCGCGAGCGGAATCACTTCGCCGCCGCGAAGCAACTGGTTCACTCCTGGACTTCCTGCAGCCCCGCCCGCTAAGCCCCAAGGTCCGTTCACGCGCCGGTCCGACAGGATCGTGACCTCGGCAGCGGTGAGGAATTCGACTTCACGCACAATGCCGTCTCCGCCCCGATGCTGGCCCGAGCCTCCCGATCCGGTGCGCACTTCGTAGCGCCGCACTCGCATCGGGTACGCGTGCTCGAAAGCTTCCACCGGCGTGTTCCAGCTGTTCGTCATGTGCGTATGAATCGCGCTCGCGCCCGGCCCCGCTGCCGATGCGCCCGACCCTCCCGCGATGGTTTCGTAGTAGGCGAACGGTCGTCCGCGCCGCGGATCGAAGCCGCCGATCGCGAGATTGTTCATCGTGCCCGAACTTGCGGCCGGGATGAGCTCAGGCAATGCTTGCGCCAGCGCGCCGAAGAGCGTGTCGGTGATGCGCTGCGAGGTTTCGACATTGCCGGCAGCCATCGCCGCTGGAGGTCCGGCATTGACTACGCTGCGCTCGGGCGCCAGCACCCGAATAGGCCGCATCAGACCCGCGTTGAACGGGACATCGTCTCCGATCAGCGCGGCCGCAACGCATCGGAACACGTACGCAGTCGCCGCTGTGGCGACGGCGAAGTTGGCGTTCATCGGACCATGCACCTGCGGCGCCGATCCATCGAAATCCACCTCAGCGGTTCCGTTGGCAATGCGGACCGCGACACAGATCGCGACTTCACCGCCACCCGCGCCATCGTCATCCAGCACGTCCCGAAAGCGGTACTCACCTGACGGGACGCGTTCCAGTGCGGCGCGCATCATCTGCTCGCTGTAATCCTGCAGCGCGCACATGTTGCGATCGAGGGTGTCGCGGCCGTGTCGCGCAACCAGCGCAAGCAGCCGATCCTCACCCCGGCGGTTTGCCATAGACTGCGCCAGCAGATCGCCGCGGCGTTCGTCCGGCGTGCGGACATTCGCCAGGATCAACTCGAGGAGCCGCTCGTCCATCTCGCCGCGCCGCTGCAGCAACACGGGCGGAATGCGCAGGCCCTCCTGATAGATCTCGCGCGCGAGCGGCATCGATCCGGCGCTCATGCCGCCCACATCGGCGTGATGCGCCCGGCTCGCGACGTAGTAGGCCGGCGCGCTCGCGTCTTTCAGGAAGACTGCCGAAATCGCCGTGATGTCGGGCAGGTGCGTGCCGCCTTGAAAAGGATCGTTGAGAATGGCGAGATCGCCCGGTTCGAATCGAAAGCAATCGATGGCCGCTCGCACCGACAACGGCATCGCGCCCAGATGGACGGGCATATGATCGCCCATCGCTACGGTCTGGCCCGCGGCATCGTAAACCGCGCAGGAGTAATCGCGCCGCTCTTTGATGTTGGGCGAAAAGGCGGTGCGCCGCAGCACCGTACCCATCTCTTCGGCAACCGAAATCAGCAGGTTGCGAAAGAGCTCTCGCTCAATGACTTTCATTTCGGTTGCGTGGGTTCTGGCATGGCGGGTTCAGGAGCCACTTTGCATTCCGCCGCCCGGATCGCAAAGCTTGCAAACGGTGCCCATCGACCTTCTTCCAAATGCTCCAGACGGAAGAGCTTCTCCTCGGGATGGATTCGCCACGCCGGCTCGGGCACGCGCGGCAACTTGGGCTGTTTTTGGGTGGTCTGTTTCAAGCTCCAACCGCGACCGCCCGTCTCGGTTTCCCAAACTTCGTAGCGAGCATCGCCAGCACCGAGATCCACAATCGCAGTCCCGTGATCTTTGGATTCGAAGACAAACTCCAGGATCGAACCCGGCGTGCCTTCTTCAAAGAGCGGCACGCGATCCCAGGTCTTTCCGGCGTCGGTGGTCAAGCAGGAAGAAAGGGTCAATCGGGAGCGGCTGCACCGTTTCGCCGCTGATCCAGGCCGTCGTCCCGTCTAGCATTTGGATGTGATCGAGCGAGCCGCCGCGCACCGGCGCAAATGGCTGACGCCACGTTCGGCCTCCGTCCTCACTGCGAAGTAGCACCGAAGCCAGTGTCGCCGAGGAACCATGCCAGTCTCCCGCAACCAGGATGGTATTGCCGCGCCCTGCCGCAGTAGTCAGATCGGTATATACGGTACACGCGCTCTCCGTGCAGGTCACGCCTGCGGCTTCGAGGTCCTCGGGATCGCAGGTGTAGGGAACCGCCATCGGCGAGCCGGTGAACTCAAGGGCCGCAGTCTGTGCAGAAACGCTGGACAACATTCCGCTCGATAACGCAAGGACTACGGTCATCAAGCGCGACATGGTGTTGATAATTCTAACTCTCGAACATGCCCTCGAACAGCGGACTCGACAGATATCGCTCTCCCGAGTCGGGCAGAATCACGACGATGGTCTTGCCTCGATACTCATCGCGGTGCGCGATCCGCACGGCCGCCGCAGCCGCAGCCCCGCACGAAATCCCCGCCAGAATTCCTTCCTCGCGAGCCAGTCTCCGCGCCATATCGATCGATTCCTCGTTGGTGACCTGCTCCACTGAATCGACCATCGCCAGATCCAGATTCTTCGGAACGAAGCCAGCGCCGATGCCCTGAATCTTATGCGGCCCGGGCTTCAGCGCCTCATGCTTCAACGTCTGCGTGATCACAGGACTCGACATAGGCTCGACCGCGATGCTGACGATCGGTTTTCCCTTCGTTTCTTTAATGTATCGGGAGACACCGGTAATCGTACCGCCGGTGCCGACGCCCGAAACCAGCACGTCGATGGAACCGTTCGTGTCGTCCCAAATTTCAGGACCGGTGGTCTTGAAGTGGATCTCGGGGTTGGCCGGATTGCTGAACTGTTGCAGCAGCACGTAGCGCTCGGGATCGGAATCGACGATCTCCTCAGCCTTCGCGATCGCGCCGCTCATCCCCTTGGCGCCTTCGGTGAGCACCAGATTGGCTCCGAACACCCGCAGCACTTTGCGGCGCTCGAGCGACATCGTTTCCGGCATGGTTAGGGTGATCGGATACCCACGCGCGGCTGCTACGTAAGCCAAGGCGATTCCGGTGTTTCCACTGGTCGGTTCAATGATTTCTTTGCCTGGGCGGAGCACGCCGCGCTTCTCGGCATCCCAGATCATCGCCGCCCCGATCCGGCATTTCACCGAATACGCCGGATTGCGGCCCTCGATTTTAGCTAGCACCGTTGCCGGCGCATTCCCCACTACGCGATTCAACCGCACCAGCGGCGTGCGCCCGATACTAAGCGAATTATCGTCGAATAACACGTCTGTCAGATCTCCCAGTTCGGCACAAAACGGCTTTGCCGGTCTTCCCACTCTCTCGCGAGCGACTCGAACGTCGTGGCGCCGTAAATGTGCGCCGCAGCCTCGTCCACCCGCTTCCAAACCCCGCTGAACGGGGAATCCTCGCGGCCGCGTTTTCGTCCTGTGGCGCTTTGACCGCCTTCTACATACTGCAACACTTCTCCAACCGTAATCTGACTGGGCGGACGGGCGAGCAGATAACCGCCTTCAGCGCCCCGTCGCGATTCGACGAAACCGCCTTGCTTCAGGTTGGCCAGGATGAGTTCCAGGAACTTCTGGGGGATTTTCTGCCGGCGCGCGATGTCGGCAATCTTCACCGGATCGCGGGAACGCCGCGAAGCCAAATCAAAGAGTGCGTGGAGCGCATAATCGCTTTTGACGGAAACCATCGTGACGGTCGGAACAATCTCCAGTGGACAACTAGAGATTATGAGATCGCGCGTCGGGTGTCAACCGCAGTGTGGGGAGGAGACGAACAGGAGGCAAAAGGGTGCGGATCGCCGAACCGTGAGATCACCCGGCGCGGCGATCCGCGAGAGAACTACTTGGGGGTGGTGGTGGAACCCGTGCTGTCGGTGGTCGACGGGGTGGTCGTTTTGGACTTCTTGGCCTTCTTGGTCTTCTTGGGCTTGGTGGTCGTGTCGCCGCTCATGGTACCCGAGGAAGGCGTGGTGCTGCTATCCTGCGCGAACGAAACTGTGCCGAGCGCGAGGCCAGCACCTAAAGCCAACATCATCAACTTTTTCATTGTGAGAATCTCCTTGTGTTATCCGGTGACGTTTAACCGTCTTTCGTATATTAGCCTCGCGAACATGAAGATTGCCCCGAACAGGGAATTAAATAACCTTAATTACGCATGTTCTTAACGACTCTGGGGTTCGAGGGAAACGTCCGTAAAGCGGGTCGGTCTTATGCGGCACACAGCTACTCTCGTCATCGTCCCACTCCTAATCGCTGCTCTGGGCACCAGATGCTCGGCTCCCCAGACACGGAATCCGTGGGTCGATTCCGGGCGTGATCTGGTGCTGCAAGGCGTAACGATCGTCGATACGCATGACGGTCATCTCAGCCCCGGTATGACCGTCTATATCGTGGCGGGTAAGATCGCGAGCATCGACCGGAATCTCATGCCTCCGCGACGTGGAACGGTCCCCGTGATCGATGCGCAAGGCAAATTCCTGGTGCCCGGATTCGCCGATGCACATGTCCACGTCGTTGGCAGTCCGGAGGCCGAGAACGACGAGGCGCTGATGCTTGTGAATGGCATTACCGGCATTCGGCAGATGAGCGGTACCGCCGAACTCCTGGAGAAGCGCCGTGAGGGCCGGTTATTCGCCTCGACGTTCGCTCCGAAGCTGCTCGCAATGCCGGGCCGCGTGCTCGTCGTTACTAACGCGTTCACCCCGAAGGAGGCCGTCGCCGAGGTGGATCGTCAGAAGAGCCAGGGTGCTGACTTCATCAAGGTTGCGCTTGTGCCGCCCGATGCTTTCTACGCCGTAGGTGCTGAAGCTAGAAAGGTCGGTTTACCGTTCGAAGGCCATCTACCCCCTGGCGTAGACCCTATCCGCGCCGTGAACGCCGGCTATCGCTCGATCGAGCACCTAGGTCCAGGAGATACGATCTTGACTTACTGTTCGACCGATGAGGCCGCTCTTAAGACGGAGGTTGCCGCTCGTCCGTTGAAGAAGCCGCCTCCCGTTCCCGAGTTCCTGGCCCAAATGCTGATCCGCAAACTTACGATAGATCCACTTCTCGCCGAAATGTTCTTCTATCCCGACACGATCTCGCGCATGCAGCGCATTGTCGATACTTTCGATGAAGCTAAGTGCCGCAAGATGGCCGCGGCAATCGCGAACAGCGGTTCGTGGCAGGTTCCGACTTTGATTCGTCTACGGACGAGTAACTTCGCCGACGATCCCGAATTTCAAAACGATCCGAATCTGAAGTACGTGGCTGCCGGAGTCAGGAAAGACTGGAAGGACGTCAGTCAGGATTTCTCCAGTAAGATAAGTCCTGCACAGAAGATAACAGTTCAAAAGTTCTGGAGACTTCAACTGAAGCTCGCGCGGATACTGGATGAAGCGGGCGTTCCCATGCTCGCCGGTACTGATTCTGCCGCGGGTACCGTTGCGGGTTTCAACTTACATCAGGAGTTCGCGCTTCTCGCGCAGGACGGCTTTACTCCACTTAAGATAGTTCAAATGACGACTCTCAATGCAGCCAAGTTCTACGGACGAGAGGCGACGATGGGTAGTGTCGAAGTAGGGGCAGATGCGGACCTCGTGCTGCTCGACGCTGACCCCATGCAGAACTCTCAAAATCTAGACCGCATCAATGCCGTGGTGCGCAACGGCGCATTCTATTCGCGCAACGCTCTCGACGCGAAGCTACGGGATCTCGTCCACTAAAAAGGGGAGCCTTTCGGCTCCCCTGTGCGTTTTGCGGTTGGTTCTGAGATCGATCCTAGAAGTTGAGTTTCCCAGTGATCTGAACTAAGCGCGGCGCCGAATCGAAGCCGAGGAAGTTACCGTAGGGACTGGTCGGGGTTCCGGCCATCTGTAGGATACTTCCAAATGTCGCATCACCGAAGCCGCTGTCGGGAACAGCGTAATTCGGGTGGTTGAAAACGTTGAAGGCTTGGGCGCCCAATCCGAAGGTAAAGCGCTCGGTTAGCTTGAACGTCTTGAAGAGCTGCATATCGACGTCGAAGTAGCCCGGGCCCCGGAACTGATTGCGGGTCTCGGGTGAAATGCCAGGGTAACCCGTAAACGCACCCGAGGCGCTTTGAATGAAGCTACTCGAATTCAAGCAGGGCGTGTTGACCGCGGATGACCCGCAGCTAGAGGTGTAAGGAGCGGTAGGGTAAGCAAGGATCGGGGCATCTGTGTTGGTTATAGCTCCGCTCCAATTGTTGTCAGTGACTGTGAACGGCAGACCCGAGCGCAGGAAGATCTTTCCCGACCATTGCCAGCCGCCAAAAGCGGCGTTCACGAAATGGTTGCCGAACCGATACGCGGGAGAGTACACCCAGTCCCCCGTCATGCTGTTCCGGATATCGTAATCGGAGTTCCCGTAATTGCCCTGCCGCAGCCCGTATGGACTTATCTGGGTTCCGATGGTCGTATTGGTGTTGATGGGGAAGAGGCCGCCATTGGACACGTCGTCCAAGCCGTGAGAGTAGGTGTAGTTCAGGTCGAAGGTCAGTCCGTGGGAGAGACGTTTTCGAACCGTAACGGTTGCGCCGTTGTAATTGGAAACGCCCCCGCTTTGGATCTCGTTAATTGTCCCGTAGCTGGGATTTGGCGCGGTGCCCTGCGCGATCGCGCCGACGGTCGGGTAAAGCGCTCCGGGGAGTCCGAAAGCTAAGGGGTCATACGCGTTGCCCCAGCTGTTTTGATACGGGATCTTAATACCGTGATTCCCGTTATAAGCCAGGATCAGAGCATAGGATCCACCCAGATCGCGCTGGATCTGCAGATTCCACTCCTGATAAACGGGCGAATGAATTGTTCCATTGAAGTAGTTGAACGCAGGCGCTTCAAAGATCGACCCTAGACCCTGCAAGGTGGACGAGATCTGATTGAAGCTCTCATTGAGATTGAAAGCCTGCGTAGAGGCCGCAAACGTCGCAGCGCCGCCTGCAGGATCAAACGGCAGGACTCCGTTGGGAGGGCGCACGCGGATAGCAACGGAAGACGGCGGATTTTCTATTAAGTTGTCTAGTAGACCGGCGGGCGAGTTATCGTAGAACATGCCGGCTCCGCCGCTGATTACGGTTTTGCCCGACCTACCTGGGGAATAGGAGAAACCGAGCCGGGGTGACCAATCGATTCGGTCGACGCCAGGGTACGCATAACGCAGACCGGTAGTAATGTCCGAACTATAGGGGACACTACCGTTGCCGGCAACGGTCGAAGCGAGGCTCGCGAACGGAGCGTTGAACTCGGAGAAGCAGTTCGTCTGACAAACCGGGTTCGAGTTGTGCTCGCCGCGGAGAGCAATGGTCAACTTCAGGTTGGGTCGAACTCTCCACTCGTCTTGCGCGTACAGACCTAACCCCCAGAGCCCGATCGGTATGTCATTGGAGAGATTGTCGTTTTGCCGGTACTGGAATGCTAGACCGTCGGCATACTGTTGCAGGCCGTTGTCCGTGTAACCGAAGTAGACGCCAGGACCATTGAAATCGAAATTATGGTCGCTAACGTCGTAGCGCCGGAAGTTCTCGCCGAATTTCAGATTATGGTTCCCGAGGATGTAACTGAAGTCGTCGATGAATTGGTATTGAGTGATGTTGCGGCCCTGGGGGAACTCGTAGATGCCGTTGAAGCCAGTGAACGGAACCGTGCCGGACGTAAGGATGCCGTAAGGGAAGGTGCTCAAGTCCAGAGCACTATTTTGCGTGAACTGCGCCCGATAGTAGCTAAGGGTTGCCATCAGGGAGTTCGTCGCGCGTGGACTAAAGATGTGCGTCTCGTCTAACTGGGTGTCCCACGAAGGTTGTTTCGAAATAGCGTCGAAATTCGGGCTGATCGGATCAATGGCCGTCGGCTGCGTACCGTTGTCCTGCTTATATCGGAAATACGCCTGATCCTTGTCACTGAACCGATGATCGAGGCGACCGGCCAGAATCCATTCGGAAGCCAGAGCTGAGGGATTCGAGCGGAACTGCAGGGCGCAGGGCTCTGAAGCGGGATTGAAGCCAGCAAGGGTCAGGCTGTTGCATGCGCTGGTGTTGGTAAGTGCACTCGCGCCGCTATATCCCGGTACTCCTTGGTACAGGTTAAACATCTTCTGATAAGTGGCGGCCTCGTTCGGCTGTGTGGCCGCGACGTTAGCCAGCACCGCGCTCGCAAATTGCGGACTCGGAACGGTGACTACATCAGTGTCGGGTAGCAGGAACTTGAGACCTTCGTTATCGAGAAAGAAGAACGTCTTATCCTTTACGATGGGTCCCCCGATGGAGTCTGCCCACTGATTCGCATTGGCGAAAGGCGTAGGCGCGCCCTGAGAGTTGTTGAAGGTATCGTTCGCGTTTAGCAGCCGTCCGTTCCAGTAGTAAGTGGCGTTGCCGTGGATCTGGTTGGTGCCTGACTTGGTTACATAGGAGACCTGAGCTCCGGATAACTGACCGTACTGACCGCTATACGGATTCGTCGTGATGGTTACTTCCTGGACTTCATTCGAACCGAGGGAAAGGTTGGATGCACCCGAATTGTTGATATTGAAATAGGGATCCATGTTGTTCTCACCGTTGGTAGTGAACAGGTTCGAGGTGCCGGGTAACCCGTTCACGGTGAAATTCCCGTATCCGCTCATTCCGGGAGGGGCGACGTTGAGGAGAGCACCCGGCGCGGTGAAAGCGATGTTTGTTAAATCGCCGCCGCCGCTGGGTAACAGTTCCATCTGCTGCTGGGTGAAGGTAGTGATTTGGGCCGGATCGTCAGTGACGAGCGGCGTGGCAGCCGAAACCTCGACCGTAGCGCTGGCTCGACCGATCTGAAGAATCAGATTGGCCGTGACTACGTTTCCGACGGAAACTTCGACGGGTCGATCGACCTTTTCGAAACCGGTGGCCGTGCTCGATACCGAATAGCGGCCGGGTTTGAGAAGTGAAAACCGGTATTCACCCGATCCGTTCGATGCCGCATTTTGAACGGAACCATCGTCGAGATCGGTCAGCGTGACCGTTGCATTGGGAATTACAGCACCAGTGGCGTCCGTAATGTTTCCGGATACACCGCCGGTGGTTAGGGATTGAGCATGGCTCGGAGTGCTAGTTACGATCAGCAGAGCTCCAACAAACATCATTGGTAGTGCAGTGCCGAAGAGCAGCCCCACAAGCCGGAGATTGGCGTTTTTTGCTGTCTTCATAGTGCTCGTACAGTAGCGCTAATAGAAGCCGGTGTGTTGCGTTGATCTTCAAGCCGATTGAACAATGCGACGGGTTGTTGGTATTAGTCGCCGAACCGTTCTTGTGTTCGCTCCTAGTGTGATGTCCCGGAAATAGATGGACAAGGTCGGGCCGGCTTCGCAAGGATGGAATCGGCCGTCGCGGTCCAGACGAACGGGCAACGAGCCCCGGCGGCGACTAACGTGGTCGTTCCGTAGCGAACGTAATCGTGGGTGATGCCCTCGACGTAGCCCAATCCCATCGGTAAAACCGACTGGGTTCGATTGAGAGGATCTGGCATTTTTCATCGACACAAAGCACCAGTGCGTGATCGGGCGGGTTCAGATACAAACCGGCAATGTCGCGCACCTTCTCCACAACGAACGGATCATTGGACAGCTTGAAACTGCGCGTGCGGTGCGACTGCGCGGCGTCGTAAAGACCGGCGAGTCGATGATCGATAAACCGTTCCGCCATTTCCCGCCAGTCGCCTTGGTCCATTGCAAGCGCGCTGCGATTTGGGTGTTGTTTTCACCTTCCACGGACCACAGCACCACCTTGGCACGGGCCACGAGGGAATGTGGAAGAGTTCGCGACTTCGCCGTAGCCGACAGCTGGAGCCGCTCCTCATCGCTCAGCTCAAGGGCGGTTTTGGGGCGACCAAAGGCCATACCCAAGATATCCGAACATCCTCTACTTTGAATAGTTATTTGTGGGACATAACACTAGACGACCTTCGAATAAGTCTGATAGACCTCTTCCCCGATGAACGGGAAGGGTCGTAGTAGCAGCGGCTCCTGAGTTGTCTGTAACTGCCAGTCATGCTTCCCCGCGCGCGTGAGCACGGGGGCATCTAGCTGCGCGCGCTTCAGTTGAGGCTGTGCGGGCGCGATGGCGAACAACACTTGCGAGCCGCGCAGTATCGCGACCTGATCCGGAGTCTGTCGATCGACCGCTTCGAAGCGCACGGGCTGATCGATATTCAACTCGATGAGATCACCCGGCCTCCATGTTCTGCGTAACGCCAGGAAGGTACCCGGCGTGACCTCACCGGTCTGTCGCTTGCCGTTGATCGATACCGAAGTCTGCTTACCTGCCCAAGCGGGGATACGCAGGCGCAAGGTGTAATCAACCGGCTTAGTCGAAGTCAGCCGCATCGTAACCAGGTCTTCGGCAGGATATTGAGTCTGCTGGGTAATCGTGCAACGCGTCGAACCTATATTCCAGGTAAGGTCAGAAGGGACGTACAGATTCACGTAGACCCCGGATGGATCGCGGAAGTAAGCGCTGATCACGTAGTCTGCCGAGACCTGAGGCAATGTCCCGGAGCAGCAAGGCCAGCGTGCGTCGATATCCCAGCGGTAAGTAGCTCCGGGGATAGGTAGCCGGTACGTCTTCTCCGCGGATGGATGGTAGTCCGAATAGTAGAAGCTGGATCCATCAATTGCGATCGGCTTCGCTCCCAGCACTGTGTTCCAAAGAACCCGCTCCATGCTATCGCCGTACCGCGCGTCTTGAGTAAGCCGAAGCAGATATCGCATTAGCTTGATATGCGCGTAGGCTCCGCAAGGCGTTTCGAAGTGACGGCGCGTGCCCGTTAGACTTGCCCCAAGCTGTCCTTTTCCCGGTTCGACAAAGCCCTCGTTAGGCCCCCAGCCGCCGGTCGCGAAGCTCTGGTCCTTCCAGATCATGTCGACCGCATTTGTAACCGCGTGTAAGTACTTCGGGTCGCCCAGCCTGAAGTAACCTTGCATACCCGAACTAAGCGCGTTCATGTGACTATAAGCGTGCAGCCCGGGCAAAACATCTTGTCCTTGTGACAGCGGGTCGAAGAACGTGCGGTCCAGCAGATACCGCTTCCCCATATCGAAGAACGTCTGATCACCTGTTCGCTCATAGGCGAGGAACAGATTCTCCGCCATCGTGTAAGTCTCGTCCCAGGTGTAGGTGTCGTCTTTATGCGGATACTTTCGCTTCTCTTCGTCGGTAAGAGCATGGTCCGGCATATGTGGCCGTGCCGCCGTAGTCATTGCATACAGCAGAGGAATGGCGTGCTGATCTCCCGCCCAGGTATGCGCGTCGAGAAGAGCCAGAACAAGCTTGTCGTAGGTGTACCCCGGGTATCGCAGATCGACAAAGAACTTACCCGTGGGATCGATAGTCTGGCCGAGACCGGCAACTAAGCGACTAACCTTGGCGCGCGTCGGCTCCGATCCGGTAGCCGCGGCGAAGCGGGCTAGCGCCGAGATGTACTGTCCGAAGTGGGCGCCCGGACAGAAGTCGTCGTACCATCCGCCCATATCTTCGCCGGGCGCGGGCAAACCTACCCGTTCGCGGTAGATCTTCAGCATGCGATCGTCGCTGAGGTTCAGAAAGAACGCGTGATTCTGATCGAACTGGCGCTTGAGCGGCCCTTCGGTTAGCTGCATCGCGCCGTAAGGAAATTCGGAAAGCTTCGGCAGGATGCCGCTACTAGCCGGTGCAGCCTTTAACGCGGGGACTGCAGCGACTGAAGCTGCCGCAGTCTGTATGAAAGTTCGTCGGGTCATCGAGTTAGTCGAATAAGTCCGGCTGTTCGCGCGAGATCAAATTCCAGAGAGGCTGAAATTGGAACCAACCAACTCGCGAACCACCCACTTGCTGCGACGCCACCGACGCGCTCTCGTGCGCAATATTGATCGGCTGACCCACGGCTTCGGCTAGTAGTTGCGATTGGCAGCAGCGGTCCATCGTGATGAACCACCAAGCTGCTTCATCGACGGTCTTGCCCGCGGTAAGCAGCCCATGGTTCTGGAGAATCACAGCCTTCTTGGTCCCGAGTGCCTCAGCGATCCGGTCACCCTCAGAGGTGTCATAGACCACGCCGGTATAGTCCGCAAACAGCCCACAATCCTGATAGAACGCGCACGCATCCTGAGTGATCGGATCGAGCAAACGGCCCAGCGACGACCACGTCTTGCCATAGAGCGAATGCGCGTGAGCCGCGGCAATCACATCCGGCCGAGCCTCATGAACGCGCGAGTGAATGGCGAACGCCGCCTCGTTGATCGGCATACTGCCCTCGATCACCTGTCCGGCATGATTGACCAGCACGAGGTCGGACACCCGGATATGCGCGAAATGGACGCCGAACGGATTGACCCAAAAGCAATCGGTGCGCTCCGGATCCCGCGCCGTGATATGCCCGGCAACGCCCTCGCTGAATCCGAATTTGGCAAATAGGCGAAACGCTCCCGCCAGCCGTTGCTTGCGATGCAACCGCTCCTCGGCAAGAGTGGCGAAAGTAGGCAGCGGAGGTGTGGGGGCGACCTTGACAGGGGGAGCTCCGGTCGCGGGAGCGGTGGGCGTCTCGATCATGAATCCAGTGTAGTGCTGCGACGCTCACTTACTGCAACTTAGCCAGTAACTGCCGCGCCCCATCCGCATCTGCAGCGGCCGGCTTGTCTGCCAGCGCCGCACTACACTCCTTCTGCGCGCCAACCTTATCGCCCTTCGCGTAAAGCGCCTCGCAATAGTGGTAGTGAAAAGACGGGTTCGCCGGATACTTCGCCGTGATCGTCCGGAATTGCTCGACCGCCGCATCGGGCATGTTCTTTTTGATATAGATACATCCCAGCGTGTCATCTACCTCGGCCGAATCCGGCATCGACTGCTTGGCCTTATTCGCCAGCGTGAGCGCCTCGTTCAAATCCGTATTGTTCTGCAAGAGCGAGAACGCCAAATTATTTAGAGCCTGCGCGTTGCCGGGATCATGCGCCAGCGCCGAGCGATAAGCCGCCTGAGCATCCCGGACGCGCCCCACATGCTCATACGATCCTGCGAGCACCAATAGAAGTCGCGTGCTATTTGGTTCCAACGAACGAGCCTTTTCAAGCCAGCTGATCGATAGGTTGTAATCGCCCTTGCGCGCGTAAAGCTGGCCCAGTGACGCGTAAGTCTGGGCCGTCTCGTTGCTTGACTCCTTGAAGCGGTCGAGCAGTTTCTTGTAATCCGCTTCCGCGCTGTCGTACTGCCCGAGTTGACTCTTGAGTTCAGCGAAGGCCTTCAGCAAATCGGCGCGATCGGGGTGAGCTGTCACCTGCTCCTGGAATACAGCAAGCGCTTTGTCCGGCTGCTTCTCGGCCAGAAATGTTTCCGCCTCGCCCAACAGCGGGCGCATGTCAGTCGGATTCAAGGCCCGGGCCTGAATGAAGTTCTCACGTGCCGCGGCAAAGTTCTTCTGTCCCATGTCGAGGCTTCCCATCTGCAGAAAAGCGTCGCCGAATTTGGGTGTTGTCTTGATCAGGTATTCGAATACCTTGCGAGCTTCCTCGGTCTGACCCATACGCGCCAGAGCGATACCTTCCACCAACTTAGCCGCCGCGTTATTGGGCTGGAGCCTCTCCGTCTCCTGGGATGTCTTCAAAGCCTGATCGTAAGTGCCAAGCTGTAACTGCGCTTCCGCCAGCGCGACTCGGGGCCGTAAGTAGTCCGGACGAATGCGCAGTGCCTCTCGATACTGGGTTGCGGCTTGCTGATACTCCCCTTTGGTGGCGTAAGCGCGCCCCAGATCGTAGTGCGCCACGAAGTTGTCGGGCTTCTGCGCGACTACTTCCTGGAACTCCGAAATCGCGTGATCCACTTCGCCGCGATCGAGCGAGAAGCTGGCTTTCAAGCCGCGCGCATCGGCGTCCTTCGGATCGTATTTCACCATCTCCAGAACTTTGTTGTAGGCCTCGTCCCGCTTATTCTGCCGGATGAGGATTTCTACTTCTCGCTTGCCGTATTCGTTCCGTTTCCCGGCGTCTTTCGTTTCGCCATCTTTGTATTCGCGCATGGCGGAATCCAAGTCGCCGATGCGTGCGTAGAAATCGCCCGCAGTAAGATACGCTTCCGGAAACTCCTTCGAGTGCGCTTTGATGTCGTCCAGAACACCGACCATCTTCGTCCGATCGTTCTTACTGAAGTAGTAGGCCGCGAGCAACGTTCGGAACGAGTAAGTCTTCGGATTGTTCGCTATGGCCTCTTTCAGCAGTTGTTCCGCATCGTCCGATCGGTGCTCCGCCGCATAGAGCCGGTACAACTCCGCGTATGCGGTCGTCTGCGTTTTGTCGTGAACAATTAACTGCCGGTAAATCTGTTCCCCTTCTTTTGGCTCGCCGTAAACTACCAACGTCCGCGCCAATGTCAGTGACGTCTGCACGTCGTTGGGCCGTTTTTGAAGACTCTTTCTGAGGTCCTCGATCGCGTCCTCCAGACTCTTCTTGAAAGCTGGAACATCGTGCTGCGATACCTCGCGGGCCGCATCGGCTCGGCTAATCTCAGCCTTCAGACGCTCGTCCTCAAACGAATTCGGGGCTTTCTGGTCGAGAGTCGCCTGGAGCTGGTTCACTTCATCCATCAACGGCTTTGTATTTTGGCCCGGCTTATTGTTCAATGCAACGCCTTGGACCAGGATTTCGCCAAGCTTCAAGGCCGCATCATTCCAGTCCGGCGTACCGGCAGGCATCAACTCCGTCGCACGCCGAAGCACCCCGACAACACTCGCCGTCTGCCCAAGCGCTTCGTACGTCAGGGCGATCCGGTAATACGCTTCGCCGAACTTCGGATCGGTCGCCAGCGCCTTGCGGTACATGATCATCGCCTCTTTATAACGGGCGCGCGAGAAATACTTGTTGCCGCTTTTCAGGTACTCCTGCTTCGCGTAATTGGGGTCGCGATGACATCCTGCCAGCAGGAGAATGACGGTCAAAAATGCACCGAAGCGCAGCCAAATGGGTCGGTTATTCACAATTCAGAACCTCGAAATAGTGTACAGCCAAACGGGTCAATTTCCTTGATCAGCCCTGGCTTGTGGGAATACGCTAAAAGTCCGCTCGCGGCGCGCTGTCATAATCCGAGAAGATTTCGCTCATGGGCAAAACGTCGGGAAATACCAAACGCATTGGTCTGGGAGCGCTTGCGCTCGCCGTGTTCGCGTGGTTCGTTCTTCATGCCGCGCCGGTGGATCCTAAGGTCGATCTGCTGTGGCACTACCGCAACCTCGGTAAGGCTTTTTACGAAAATCCGACGACGCAAAAGGAAGCGGTCGAGGAGTTTCGCAAGGCGCTCGAACTGCAGCCGAACTCCGTTCGCGAACGCGTTAACTATGCGCTGGCGTTGCTGCGGGCCGGTGAGACGCAATCCGCCATCGCCGAGTTCGAGAAGGCACAGAAGCAGGACCCGTCGATTCCCCACACCTGGTTCAATCTCGGAATCGTTGCCAAGAAAGACGGCGATACGCCGCGCGCGATTCATGAGCTGGAGCAGATGGAGAAGCTGGTCCCGAGCGACGCCAAGACCCACTACAACCTGGGCGTGCTCTACAAACAGGGCGGCGACCGCGACAAGGCCATCGCGGAGCTTGAGCTCGCGGCCAAGCTCGATCCAAATTTCGCAGCGCCTCATCTGCAGCTCTACAACCTGTATCGCCAGGCGAATCGCCCAGCCGAATCAGCGGCGCAGCTCAAGCAATTTCAGGAGCTGAAAGCGCTGCAGGCTGGGGCCGTTCTCGCGGAAGATGCTGAGGCGAACGACTACTCGGAGATCTATGATCCCATCGATCTCCCTGCTGGGGCGAGCGAGCCGGTTCAGCCGAAGTACGACGACAAAGTGATCGCGCAAAAGGTATCCGGGTTCGCGCCACTCGATCGCGACCATGTCATCGCGTGGTCGGCAGCTGGTGCTTCCGTCTACCCCGGAGCGAGTCAGGCAATCGCGGCGAACGACATCGTTTACATCGCGCCGGGCGATTTCTATAACGATGGAGTGTTCGGACTCTGCGTCATTCGGAAGTCTGGTGTCGAGCTGTATCGGAATATCAAAGGTAAGTACGAGAAAGTGAATGCAGCGATGCCGTCCGGCCGCTTCGAGCGCGCGATCTGGCTTGATTACGATCACGACAACGACATGGATTTGATTCTGCTCGGCGAAGATTCTGCTCTCATTCGCAATAACGGATCGGCCGGTTTCAGCAATGAATCCAAGTCTTTTCCGTTCGCCGCCGGACATGCCATCGATGTAACGCGTTTCGCCATTCGCCCGGAAACGCCGGCGCGCGACTTAGTGGTCAGTTACGCCGATCACACCGGCATCTTGTACCGCGACAAATTGAATGGAGTCTTTGGTGCTGAACCCATCCCGGCGCTTCCCGCTGGCGCGCACGGACTTACCGCGGAAGACTTTAATCACGATAGTTTCCTGGACGTCGTCGCAGATGGTTTAGCTCTGAAGAACGATGGCGTGCAACTAACGGCTGTAACTTCCAAGCCCGACTTGGAAACGCCGCTCTTCCATCTGGACACACAAGGCAACGTACACCGGGTTGAGGCGACTAAGGATTCCGAACGCTGGTTGACGATTCAGATCAACGGAATCAAGAACGTTAAGCTCGGCGTCGGATCAACGATTGAAGTCAAAGCCGGCGCGACTTATCAAAAGGAAATCTACGAAGGTATCCCGCGTTGGTTCGGCATGGGTAATTACCCGCAAGCTGACACCGTGCGAATCACTTGGATCAACGGCTTAATCCAGAACGAGCCGCAGAAGAAAACCAACGATGCGCTATCGATCGACGAAGCGCAGCGGCTCTCGGGATCTTGTCCCATGATCTTCACCTGGAACGGCCACGGATTCGACTTCATCACGGATGTGCTCGGGGTCGCGCCACTGGGCGCAAGTTCGGGCGACGGTCAATACTTCCCGGTCGATCACGACGAGTACGTCCAAATCGCGGGCGATAAGTTGAAACCGCGCGACGGCCAGTACGAAGTGCGCATCACTGAGGAGCTTCGGGAAGTATCCTATCTCGACCAAGTACAGCTAATTGCAGTGGATCACCCGCAGTCCCAGCAGATCTTCACGAATGATAAATTTAAGTCGCCTCCTTTCCCCGACTTCAAGCTATTCGGCGTCGAGAAGCGGATCTATCCTGTCCGTGCGGCCGACGATCACGGCAACGACATACGCCCTGCGCTGTTACGCAAAGATCTGATCTACCCCGACCAGTTCAAGCGCAATTACCTCGGAGTTGCCGAGAAGCACGCGATCGATCTGGATTTCGGCCGTTCCGCTCCGGACAACAACGCCGTCCTTATTCTTAGCGGGTGGGTTGATTGGGCCGATGGCAGCACGTTCCAAGGCGCCGCGCAGGAAGGCAAAGGCGGGTTGATCCTGCCTTACTTACAGGTAAAGAACAACGCGGGTCAGTGGCAGACAGTAATTGAAGACATGGGGATTCCGGCCGGAAAACCGAAAACGATTTCGGTCGATCTAACCGGCAAGTTCCTTTCCGCGTCGCGAGAAGTTCGCATCGTGACTAATATTTGCGTGTACTGGGACGAAATATTCCTTGCCGAGCACGCCTCAACTCCGCAGGTACGCCTGACTAAGATGGACGCGGACGACGCGGATCTCCACTTCCGAGGTTTCTCGCGCCCTGTCATTGATCCTGCTCGCAAACAACCTGAAAGATTCCTGTACTCGGAATGGATGCCGCTCTCGATGTGGAATCCGACTCCCGGCTACTACACGCGTTACGGCGATGTGCGGGAACTGGTAACTGCAATCGATGACAAACTAACGATCATGGGTTCCGGTGACGAACTTACGCTGCACTATCCGGCTGCGAAGTTGCCTTTACTCCCAAGCGGTTGGACGCGCGATTATTTACTGTTAGTTGACGGGTGGGCCAAAGATGCCGATGCGAACACGGCGTTTGGACAATCCGTCGAGCCGCTTCCTTTCCATGCGATGAGTGCTTATCCGTATCGCGCGAACGAACATTTCCCGGACGACGCGGCTCATAACGAGTACCGCAAGAAGTACTTGACGCGGCCGGCTCTCCGCTTGATCCGCCCGCTCACCTGATATTAGTCATGCGAACCTACTTTGCTATCGCCGGCGCGTTGTTGATCGGCGCTACTGCGTTCCGCGGCGGAACGGCAAACCCGCCTGTCCCCGGCCAAATTCGTTTCACCGACATCACGCAGAAAGCGGGGATCAACTTCGTCCATCACACCGGGGCAACGGGTAAGATGTATCTGCCTGAGACCATGGGTTCCGGTTGTGCCTTCATCGACTACGACGGCGACGGCTACCCCGACATTCTGCTTCTTAACTCGAAAGACTGGACGCCTTCCGGCAAACATTACTTCAGCGCGCTCTACCACAACAACCGCAACGGTACCTTCACCGACGTGACCAAAGGTAGCGGTCTTGATGTCGAGATGTACGCGATGGGCGTGGCTGTAGCCGATTACGATAACGACGGAAAGCCCGACATCTACATTACCGCTCTTGAGGGCGACCGGCTCTTCCACAATGAGGGCAATGGCAAGTTTCGCGATGTCACGGCGCAATCCGGAATCAAGAATGCCGGTTTTGGAACCGGCGCGGCGTGGCTCGACTATGATCGCGACGGCAAAGTCGACTTATTCGTCGCGAACTATGTTCAATGGTCGCCGCAAAACGATCCCTGGTGTTCGCTCGACGGCACGCATAAGTCGTACTGCACGCCGGACACGTCGAAGGGATTGCCTTCGAAGCTATTTCGAAATCTCGGAAACGGCAAATTCCAGGATGTGACAGCAAAGGCCGGCATCCTTGACACGAAGAAGGAAAACAGTAAGTCACTCGGCGTCTTAGTCATTGACTACAACAACGACGGATGGCCGGATTTATTCATCGCCAACGATACCCAGCGAAACAAGCTTTACCGCAACAACAAGAACGGCACGTTTACCGAAGAAGGCGAGAGTGCCGGGGTGGCTTACGGAGAGGATGGTAACGCGCGGGGCGCGATGGGAGTCGATTGGGCGGACTACGACCACAGCGGGCGGCCCTCCATTGTGGTCGGTAACTTCTCTAATCAGATGCTGGCCATCTATCACAATGAAGGTGCCGGCTTATTCACCGACGTTGCCGCGTCTTCGAACGTTGGGCGCGCCACCATGCTCAACCTCACATTCGGCGCGTTCTTCTTCGACTACGACTTAGATGGATACGCGGATATCCTAGCCGCCAACGGCCACACCGCAAACGACATTGAACGCGTACAGCCGAAAGTGCAGTTCAAAGAACCACCGCAGCTCTTTCACAACCAGCAAGGTAAAGGATTCGAAGACACAAGCCGATCCGTTGGACCCGACTTCATGCGTCCCCTTGTCGCTCGCGGCTCAGCCTATGCGGACATCGACCGCGACGGCGACCTGGATGTCCTGATCACCAACAACGAAGGTTCACCCGTCTTGTTCCGCAACGACGGAGGGAATCACAATAAGTGGCTGAACGTCCGCCTTCAGGGGACTAAGTCGAACCGGAGTGCGCTAGGCGCCACAGTGCGCATTGAGTCGGCCCTGGGGAAACAGTGGAACACGGTTCGATCCGGTGGTAGCTACTGCTCCCAAAGCGACCTGGCGGTTACCTTCGGCCTCGCTCAGGATCCCGTCGTTAAGACTATAGACATTGAATGGCCAAGCGGCGCAAAACAGCATTTCGCTAACATCGCGCCGAATCAGTTCCTAACGATCGATGAGACCCGCGGCATTCTCAAATGACCGTCGGATCCTACATCAGCGAAATCGCCGAGGCTTTCGGCACTTATCCTCAAGTTCTCGCAGTCGCACTCTCGGGTTCGCGTTTGTCAGCTCATTCAGACGAGCAATCCGACTATGACCTTTATGTATACACCTTGAGCGACTTACCGATCGCATTCCGTCGCTCGCTCGCGGGTGAGAACGGCGAGTTAGACAATCGCACTTGGGAACACGGTGACGAATGGATCGATCTGTCCACCGGAAGTCGCGTCGATGTCATGTACCGCTCTCCGTCCTGGATTCAGGACCGGCTGGATGACGTACTTCAGCACCATCGAGCGTCTCTTGGCTACTCCACGTCCTTCTGGTACAACGTGCTTCATTCGGAACCGCTTTTCGATCCTCGGGGCTGGTATCGCGACCTGCAGCAGCACGCCCGCGTTCCTTATCCACCTCAGTTGCGACGAGCGATTATTGCCAAAAACGAGCCTGTACTTCGACGAAATCATTCCTCCTATCGCAGACAGCTAGAGATCGCGCTCCACCGGAACGACTTAGTCAGTCTTCAGCATCGTCTTACTGCCATGCTGTCCAGCGTTTTCGATATCTGGTTTGCGCTCCAACAGCAGCCGCATCCAGGCGAGAAGCGGCTTTTGACTTACCTGTCGCCAGACTGGGCTGCGGCCGTGCGCTCCGCCCTCGAAGCGTTGCCCTGCGACTTACTGGTTAGTGTCGATCGTCTAATCGACTTAGTGGAAAGCAGCGTTGCTGAGGTCCCCGTATACCAATCGGAGATTGATCACGCAGCTCTCTGGGTCACGAACCTGGAACGCTCGCGCGCGTTCTATGAGCAATGGTTCGGCGCTAAAGCCGGCCCGCGCTACGACAGTAAGCAGCGTCCGTTCTCCTCTTACTTTCTGACTCTGCAATCGGGCTCTCGGCTCGAGCTGATGACCAGTCCGGCAGAGCCAGCGGGTTCTGCACACCTGGCGATCTCCGTAGGATCGCGCGAGAAGGTCGACGAGTTAACCCGTCGAATGAGCAGCGCGGTAGTCCTGGTTCTCAGCCAACCGCGCCAGACCGGCGACGGTTACTACGAAAGCGTTGTCGCCGATCCGGACGGCAATCCAATCGAAATCACATCCGGAGAAACGCCCTAAAAATCCGCGCACGCTACAACACGATACAATCCGAAAACCACTGAATGCCAGCCCCGCGAGTTTCGGGAGGCGCTTACCGCTTCCTGGTTGCCCTTTTCGTTTTCTCCCTCGTGTACCAGGCTGGAGTTTCGTGGGCGAACATCCACGACCTCCTCTACAGCCAGTCCGTCGTCCGCCAGCCATTTCAGTTCGGCTTTCGCATGAACGCAATTTCGGGCATGACTGCGGAAGCTACGGCGGCCGGCCTGAAGATGTTTGATCCAGTCATGCAAATCGACGGGCAACCATTCCATGGACAGAATCAGCTTGTCGAAATCCTGCAGCAGAAACGCCCTGGGGACAAGCTTCAGGTGGAGGCGCAGCGACCTAACCAACAACCTTTCACAACGAGCATCGCGCTCGCACCGGAGCGCCCGCGTCCGGCAAATTGGAAAGAATGGCTGGTCACCCTCGCCGTCACGCTGGTGCTTCCGTTCTTGTGTTTAGGACTAGGCTTCTGGGTAGCGTTCGCCCGCCCATGGGATCGCAATGCATGGCTGCTACTCGCCCTGATGATCAGTTTTTCACAGTTCATTATCGGCTTCTCCTGGATATGGCCGCTGCCGGCGATCGGCTTTCTTTGGTACGCAGCGATGGGGCACTCTGCCGGAGCTTGGCCCATCTGGATGCTTCTCTTTGGCATCTACTTCCCTGAGCGCCTCAACTTCGATCGCCGCCGGCCTTGGGTCAAGTGGATCTTACTCGTCCCACTTATCGCGCAGACCATACTCCTGTTCTGGTTTTTGTGCGCAGCAGCGTATAACTTCGCATGGGCGCAACCGATTCGGGCCATTCTCGACTTCGACATTCGCTACTCGATCACTAACATATTGCCCTACGTTGCCATTAGCGGCTTTTTTGCCGGTATCTCCGTCCAAGGATCGTTCGCCAAGACTCCTGACGCACGCCGCCGGCTGCGCGTTCTTTATTGGGGAACAGCCCTTAGTCTCACCCCTCTTCTGCTGGGCTCGATTTACGCTATTTATAAGGGAGGCGATATCTTCTTCGTTCTTCCGAGCTGGGCGGAAGTTATCACTCTACTTGCGCTTTTACTCTTTCCACTTACCCTGGCTTACGTCATTGTTGTACAGCGCGCCATGGAAGCGCAGATGGTGGTCCGCCAAGGCATTCGTTATGCTTTAGCGCGCCGAAGCTTGTGGTTCATTCGCGCCCTTCTGATCGCCGGCGCGTCTTTCTATATCAGTTATGCATTCAGCAGCCATCGCGGGCCGATCGATCGCGTCCTCGCTCTCGCCTCGCTTGGTTTCGCGATTGTCTTGCGCGCCCGCTTCTCCGATGCTGCTTCCGCATGGGTCGACCGCCGCTTCTTCCGGGAGGCCTATCAATCTGAGCTTGTACTTAGTGAGCTGAGCACGGACGTTCGCCGCATTACCGACTCTCACCAACTACTCAGCACGGTCGCCGCTCGCATCTCCGGGACGCTTCACGTATCGCGCATGGCTATTTTCGTTAGAAATGAGGATCGCTTCTGCGTAAGTGAAACTATCGGCCCCGAACCCGTGAACGCCTACTGTCTGCCCGCTCAATCGCAGTCTGTGAAGCTACTCTCCGAAGCCGCTTCTCCTGAGCGCGTTTACTTCGACGACCCGCGCAGTTGGGTGCATGCAGCCGCTGAAGATGAACAGCAAAAGCTACGCGACTTAGACGCTGAAGTCTTACTTGCTTTACCGGGGCGTGAAGCTTTGCTCGGACTGATCGCTCTCGGACCGAAGCTATCGGATGAGCCCTACTCGCCGTCCGACCTCCGCCTGCTGCAGTCTGTTGCGAGCCAGACGGGATTCGCGCTCGAGAACGCCCAACTGCTGCAAGCGGTTGCTCGTGAAACCGCTTCACGCGAGCGCCTTAATCGAGAAATCGAAATTGCTCGCGAAGTCCAGCAACGCCTATTCCCGCAAGTTTGTCCGCCCGTGCCCGGTCTGGATTATTACGGACATTGCCGTCCAGCTCTAGCGGTCGGCGGCGACTATTATGACTTCTTACCTCGCTCGAATGAACGTATTTCGATCGCGCTCGGCGACGTCTCAGGCAAAGGTATTTCGGCGGCACTCATGATGGCCAGTCTACATTCACTGATGCGCGGCCAAATTGCCGCCGGTCTGGATGACCTCTCCATCCTCCTTGAGAACACGAATCGCCTGATCTACGAATCATCCACGTCGAACCGCTATGTCACGTTCTTCTATAGCGAGTACCACAGCCGTTCCCGCGTCCTGACCTATGTGAACGCCGGGCACAATGCTCCGATTATCCTGCGCGGTGACGAAGTGATCCGCCTGGAAGCGTGTGGCCCCGTGATTGGTTTATTACCCAAGGTTGAGTACACAACGGCTCAGCATCAGTTTGAACCGGGAGATATCTTCGTCCTCTACACCGACGGTATTAGTGAAGCGATGACGGTGGAGGAAGAAGAATGGGGTGAAGACGGCCTGATTGACGCAATCCGAACCGCGGGGGATAGACCCGCGGATCAGATTCTCATGTCTGTTTTCGGTGCAGCCGACGCCTTCACCCGAGGAGCACCACAGTACGACGATATGACTTTGATCGTTGCGCGCGTCCAGTGAGGCGGGGAATCGCGCTCTAACGCTTCTTAGTGGCAGCCTTCTTAGTGGCCGGCGGAGGGGCAGCTTCCTCTTCCTCTTCATCCTCGAGATCATCTTCATCCTCGAGATCCTCGTCGCCTTCCTCGTCGTCCTCGTCTAACTCCTCTTCTTCGTCTTCTTCTTCCTCAGACTCGCCGTCAACCTCTTGCATTAACTGCGCAGCGATGCCGGTCAAGCTTACGGTCGGCTTCCGCTTCCTCTTCTTCAGTTTGCCGGAGGAGTGAGGCAACCTCTTCATTGCCTATACCCTCTGCCAGAGTACGCACGGTTCCATAGCCGGAAACCTCATAGTGCTCGACTTTCTGCGCTGCACCGATCAGCATCAGGTCCTTGATTGAACCCTCAGCGTCTTCCTGCGTCTGTTCCTGTCCTTCTTCGATGAGCCCCTTCATCGCTAAGCACGGCTTTGACTTGGGCTTCTGACCAAGATGCTCGAATACCTCTTCAAGGCGCGTGATCTGGCCTTTCGTCTGTTCGAGGTGCTCGGTAAACGCAGCCTTCAAGTCGGGGCTCGAAGCGGCCTTCGCAAGCTTCGGAAGTGCCTTGGTGATCTGTTTCTCTGCGTCGTACAGATCCTTGATTTCTTCGAGTAATAAGTCTTCTAAAGTTTCGATTGGCATACGCACTCTTGGGAGCACTGAGAGGGCCACGACCCGGGATTTCAGAATGGAAGCGTACAATCCTCAGTGGCCGATATGTACGATTAGCTTACCGGTATGGGAGTCACCAGAATGCAACAAACTGAGGAACGCTGCGGGCGCTTGGTCAAAACCCTCGACCACCGTCTCATAATGCGACAGCTTGCCGCTAAGCAATGCCGGGATCGCCTCGGCGTGGAAAGCCGGGAGTTCCGGGAAGTAGTCCGTCACTAAGAAGCCTTGAAGACGGAGCCGCTTTCCAATAGCAAGCCCCAGATTGCGCGGCCCGGGAACGGGCGTGTTGTAACCGGCGATTGCCCCGCACAAAGCGATCCTTCCCCTTAGCTTCAGACTGTAAAGCGCCGCTTCGAGTTGTGGACCGGCTGTGTTGTCGAAGTACACGTCGATACCTTCGGGCGCGCCTAGCCGCAAATGTTGGATTGGATCGCCATCGTTGTAGTTGAACGCGTAATCGATCTTAAGCTCATCCCGCAGGAATTCAATCTTTTCCGTTGAGCCGGCACTCCCCACCACGCGGCATCTATGCAATTTCGCGAACTGACAAGCCACGCTTCCTACTGCACCGGCCGCCCCGGAAACAAATACAGTCTCGCCGTCCTGCAGACTGGCGGCTTTGAACAGCCCGCCCCACGCGGTCAGCCCTGTCACGCCCAGAGTCCCTAAGAACGAAGTGATCGGCGCACCTTGCGGATCGAGTGCTTGTACGTGCCCGGCGGGAGCCACAAACGCCTCGCGCCACCCAAAGGAACTCAACACGAGCGAGCCTTCCGGGAGATTGTCTGCCTTTGACTCTTCCACGCGCCCGATCGCCCCGCCTCCCATAACCTTTCCAATCTCGAAGGCGGGAACATATGACGGACCTTCGTTCATCCGCCCTCGCATATACGGGTCGACGGATATGAACAAATTACGCACCAGGACCTCCCCAGGTCCTGGATCCGGCACTTCCACCGTGACAAAGGTGAACTGTTCCAGCGAGGGTTCGCCATGCGGACGGCTCGCTAATCGGATCTCTCGGCTGCTAGTGGGCACGGGATTTTAGATTCTGAGCTAAGAGCCTTTGATGCAGTTCTTGAAGACGAAACGGATACAAACCACCCGGCAATCATGTAGCATATCGAGTTAGCTGATTCAAACGGGGCAGCGCCAATGAGGAGGTACAAACCTGCTGGCCGATACGAACGATCCTCTTTCCGTGCAAACGGAGATCCTATTGCGATCCGGTCCGGAGAACGGGAAGGAGAAAATCGTTGGCGCGTTTCACGAGCACCTGCGCGGCTGGGCTACGTGGGTATTAACTGATCAGACTGATCTACTTACCGCCGTTTTACAAAGAGACAAGGACTTGCAGCAGAGGGTCTCGCGTGCTTTGGAGGAAGCCGGGCGCCTTGCCTATACGGTTTCGGATTGCGTTCGGGAGATACACAAAGAACCGGCTTTGGTGAAGGACGAACTTACAACCTACGCAACATCGTTCGTTGGCTCTCGCGGCGACGACTTTGTCCGGAATGTCGTTCTTGCCTTACGGCACGATTTTGAGTTTCGCAACCGCATCGCCGCCCTGATTGAATTCTCCAGCCCCGAAGGTCTTGAGCTGGCTGAACTCTTTGTGACGACGCTCGAATCGCTTGGCAAATCTAAAGACAGGGCCAAGCTGTTATCCGGCTTAGCCGTCGCTGTGTCTGGACTCGAGGGAATTGACTCTTTTGCGGACGACCTGAAAGAAAGACGCAAGGAATTAATTACGCGCCTCGCCGCTGCTTTCACGAAAGATCCTACGGGGGCCGCCAAGTATTGGGACGAGCAGAACTGGCCGGTGCCTTTCCCGCTCGTCCTCAGAAAGGAACTCGCCCTGATCGCGGAGCGTAGAAACCCTGGGGGATCGGGGGCATCGCCAACGCGCGATCAACCTCCTTTCGATGCCTATGAGGGGGCTAATCGCCAACAACTCTCGGGTTTGGCGTTCTCGGGCGGTGGTATTCGGAGCGCCACCTTTAACCTAGGCATTTTGCAGGCGCTCGCGTCCTTGAAGCTTCTCGATCAGTTCGACTACATTTCGACGGTTTCGGGAGGCGGCTACATCGCGTCCTGGATGGCCGGTTGGCTGAAGCGCGGGAGTCCGGACGAACAGGACGAACAGAAGCCCTTCGGGTCAATCGTAGACTTCGAGCATTTACTTTCACCCGAGGACTCCACCGACCCGCAAGCTACTCCCGTTCGCCCGCTTCGCTTTCTCCGTCAGTTTAGTAATTATCTAACCCCGCGGGTCGGTCTATTCAGTTTCGACACCTGGACCATGGCCGCTGTGTACCTTCGCAATGTCCTGTTGAACCAAGTCACCTTGATCGCCGGGTTTGGATCCCTGCTCCTGTTACCGCGGTTGCTAGGAATGCCTCTCGCCGGACTGGAGCGCAGCGATCACTTCAGCTCACCCTGGCTTCTCGTCCTTGCCTTATTACTGTTGGTTTGTACGATGATCGGCACAGGCATTAACCTAGCTGCCGAACCCTGCCCGCCCAACCCAAAACGCGAAGCAAATGTTATTGGGGCGCCGAACAGTCCGCGTGTCATCCAACTGGCACTTGTTCTTCCCTTCCTATTCTCATGCGCTTTCGCATCTGAGTGGTTCTGGGTCAACATCCGCGTACCTGCATTCCAAACTTTCGCGATCAAGGCAACATTCTGGATCGGGTCAATCGCATTCTTCGCGATTCTCTCGCTTATACTCTCGACGACGGGCGGCGTCATCAAGTGCTTTAAGTACAGCCGAGCCTTGCCGTACTCCGGCGCGGCGGCAGGACTGCTAATCGCGGGTGTCGCCGGTGTCTGCGGATTCGTTGGAGCGTTGCTGTTGCGCGGCTATCTGGCGGTGCTTGCCGCGCTGGCCGCTATCGCAAACAATGGCGGCTCGTGGCACGCGATCGTTTTCGGCGGGCCCTTACTGATGACGGTGCTCGTGCTCGTCGCCACGCTGCATGTGGGTCTTCTAGGAATCGATCTCCCGGACGCCGCGCGTGAATGGCTCAGTAGATTCCGCGCTATCTCAAGTTTGTATCTCTTCTACTGGTTCGTTCTCTTCGGCGCGGCCATTTATGGGCCGCTTTTCATCTTCTGGTTGGGCGGCAAATCGCAGATATGGATCGAAGGCGCCGGACTGGGCTGGATCGCGACTACGGTCATGAGCCTGCTTGCTGGAAAGAGCGGTAAGACGGGGACTACCAATGAGGGCGCGCCGACTCTTAATACCTGGGACCTAATTGCCCGCATCGGCCCGCCGGTGTTTGCCGTCGGCTTCATCCTGCTGATCTCCACCGCGGAACACTTACTCCTATCCCACGGCTTACTTATCGGCCGTTACTCCTTCGGCTCGCTTGTGGAGCAGCATTGGGATCTTTTGATCAACACCCCGCTGACTTATGGGCCCGACTGGTGGATCGCCGGGATAGCCTCGCTGCTCGGAACACTTGCGGTCTCTGCTGCGATCCTTATGTGGCGCGTGGACATCAACGAGTTCTCGATGCACCAGTTCTATAAGAATCGATTGGTACGCTGCTATCTCGGTGCATCGAACAGCGCTCGAAAACCTAATCCCTTCACCGGTTTCGACCCGAACGACGATGTTCTACTCGCGGGTCTTACCCCCTATCAATCGCAAGAACAGCCGGACCGCTACCTTGGTCCTTATCCAATCATCAACGCAACCTTGAATGTATCTGCCGGGGAGCAGCTTGCGCTGCAGGAACGCAAAGCTGCTTCGTTTATCTTCACTCCGTGCTTCTCCGGGTACGACCTGACTCTTCTGAGAAAGCAAGCTCCGGCACTGAAGCCGGATCGAAGGCCCGATTTCAAACCCGCCGCCTACCGTAACACCAGGCACTATGGCTTCAAGAATGGCATCCATCTAGGAACTGCGATGGCGATCTCAGGAGCGGCCGCGGATCCTAATTGGGGTTTCAATACGTCAACCCCCGTCGCGTTCCTGATGACGGTCTTCGACGTTAGGCTTGGATGGTGGCTGGGGAATCCGCGCTGGGACAAAGCCGGGAAACTCAGCAGTCCCCGCTTGAGCTTGGTAGCCCTGATTAGTGAATTGCTCGGCCTGACCACCGATAAAAACGCTTTCGTAAGTTTGTCCGATGGCGGTCATTTCGACAATCTCGGTCTGTATGAGCTGGTTCGCCGCCGTTGTAAGTTCATCATCGTAGGCGATGCGGAACAGGACGGCTCGTACTCGTTTGGAAGCCTCGGGAGTGTCATCCGCCGCTGCCGCATCGACTTCGGGGCTGAGGTCGACTTAGATCTAATGCGCATCCGGCCAGCGGCCGGCGTGAGCGAGGCTCACTGCGCGATCGGCTCGATCACTTACAAAGACAAGACAACTGGAACCATACTGTACATTAAGTCGTCGCTAACTGGAGACGAACCCCAGGACATCGCGACTTACACCAAAGACCATCCTGCTTTTCCACACGAATCCACTCTCGACCAATGGTTCAGCGAGTCCCAATTCGAGAGCTACCGCAAGCTCGGCTATCATGCCGGTCTCGCTTCCTTGAAGCCTGGTACATCAACCGACGGGAAGCCGAACGCGCAACAACTGAATCCGGTGTTTAAAGAACTCTGCCGTCACTGGTATCAGGAAAATCCGAACCTTCATACCAACGGCGGTAATCACACGCGCGCTTATAACCTGCTCCTTGAAACCATTCGCCGCAACCCCGGTTTGCATGTTCTCGGAGCCGAGTTGTTTCCGGAAGCGGGCTTAAGACCCGCCGCGCGTACTCGTACCACCAACGAGACGGATCGCTTCTTCTTTTGCATGCGCATTCTGCAGTTCGCGGAAGACATCTACTTCGATCTTCGCCTCGAAAATATAGCGTTTCGAAACGATCCTAATATCGAGGGCTGGTTGACTCTGTTTCGCCAATGGAGCCAGGCGGAGGCCGTCCAACAAGCTTGGCGGTCGGAACGCGGCACATTTAAGTACGACTTCCGGATTTTCTGGGATAAGCTGCAGAATCGCGAGGAGGATTGATCGTGACTTCCCTTAAGTGTCCCGTAACTTGCTGGACCGCGTGCCTCGCGCTATTTCTTCTCAATGCTTGCTCGCAGTCGACGGCTACTCCGGACGGCAAGGTAGTCAGTTTCATCCAGTTCACGGACGCGCATCTGTTTGACGGAAAGCGAGACACAACGGACGGGGAATCGCCGGAGTCACCCGGACTGGCCGATCAAACCGAAAACGCGGCTGCGGTGCGATGGGCCGCACGGGTAATCGCGAAGACTAAGCCGGCGGTCGATTTCGTCGTTTTTACCGGCGACCTCGGCCTGGAGTGTGTCCACGGCAGTCCCGCCGATAAGACTGCGAAGACCTGTGCATTTCGCTATTCGATGGATCAGGCAGTGAATACGGTGAGCCTACTGTTAGGCAAGGTGCCCGTTCGCATGTTCTTTCTACCCGGAAACAACGACCTTCTGAACGAGGATGTCGCGGACCTTGGCCGCTATCACGCTTTCATGAACGCACTTACTCATAAGTGCCCTAACATGGTCGATCTATCAGGCAATCCCGTGGCAACCACCCGCTTTGGAGGTTATCGTATTGTAGGTGTCGACTCAGCGGCCTTCAAGTATCCCGGTAAGAACTCACCTATCTGCAAGCAGCACGGAGAAGATAGCGGCTGTCCACAGGCGGAGGTCGGAAACGTGCAAAAGATCATTGCCGATGAGTGCCCGAGTTCACGCGTAGTGATATTCACGCACGTTCCGGACCTGGACGACCCGCACACTCTAAAGAGTAGTTGGAACATCCCTTCCGAGACCAACAACTTATGGATGCGCCTTCAACGCCAGACTTGTGTAGCCGGGTTATTTGCAGGCCATTTTCACTCTCAGGACTTCGGCCGGTACGGTGTCCCTATTTCGCGAGATCCCGATTCACCGGCTCAGGCTCACCTATGGGTTGCGCCGCCGCTCGCAAACAAGTATCAAAATCCCGAGGCTCGGATGGCCCGCGGAGTCCTCTATGTCAACTTGCCGGCCAACGGGGAACCTTCTGTTACCACGCTGTGGTACGACGCCGTACCTGCCGGAGCGGGAACCTCCGCGCCGGCGTCTGGCAAATAGATAAGTCGATCTGCGTCTTACACTCAGCAAGAGAGTCCTGAGCCCATGGCCGAACAACCTATCAATCTGCAGAGCAACTACCCCGTACTCGCCGAACAAGACGCCGAATGGAAGCAGCTGCTGCATGATGCCGTCGACCGGTTCGCGGCCCCATCCTTGCGGCTACCCGCGTTCGGCGGAAGCTTGCACAACCGGGAACTTGCCGCGGCCTGGCTCGACGCGCCGGTCGAGCGCACGTGGATCTGCACCGGCGGCCATCACGGAACGTTGACCGCGCTGCTTGCGGCGGGGATCACGGGGAAAACGATCGCGGTGGAAGCGCTCACCTACCCGTGGTTCTTGCGCCAAGCCGACATGCTCGGCAACCGCATCGTTCCGATCGAGTTCGATTCGGACGGCATCAACCCCGAGGCCCTGCGGGACGCCTCTCAGCGAGAGCCTGTCGCTGCCATTTACACCATGCCGACGCTTCACAACCCCACGGGCGTAGTGTCATCACTTGGCCGCCGTCAGGCCATCGCGGAAATCGCCCGCGCTTTCGATGCCACGATCATCGAAGACGCCGCCTACGGCTTTCTCGCCGACGTGGAGCCGCCGCGCTATGTCGCGCTCGCTCCCGAACGTTCGTTCTACATCGAAAGTCTCTCGAAGCGCGCTGCTCCCGGATTGAGATGCGGCTTCGTCCTTTGCCCCGAATCGTACGCGGCGCAAACCGAATTAGCTCTCCGCATCACGACCAGCGGCAGTTCCACATTGCTGACGAGTCTGGGTTGCGCCATGGCTGCGGACGGTTCGCTCGCCCGCATCGTTCAGGCGAAGCGTACCGAGGGAGCCCGTCGTCAGGCGAACGCTCGAATGATGCTTCCGGATCTCAACATCTCTGCTGGCCCCAACGGCTGGAATCTCTGGATCGAACTACCGCCGCAGGGCGGCTTGACGCCGGAGACTGCGGAAAACCTGTGTGCGGACCACGGTGTCCTAATCACGGGCGCTCAGTGGTTCACGGCTCCCGGCGCGGTGGTGCCGCCGGCAGTTCGCATCGGTCTGGGCGGCGAAACCGATTGGGCGCGCGTCAAGCGAGGTATCCAGATTTTCGCCGGACTCATGCGCTGATAGCTAGATGCTCCTACCGGGGGACCGGCGTAGGAGAATCCCTTGTCAACGCGGTTCGAACGTGGGCGGAAAGTAGGAGCGTGCGCGAGTTGTAACTGATGGTGACGAGCGTGAACCTAGGGGCGGTTCCTTCTACGAGAGAATCGGTTTCTCGATGAGCGGCGTCATTGAGCCGTATCCGAACGATCCGGATATTTGTCGAGTATCAGATGATTCAAATGATTTGCAGGGGCGAGTAGAACGGCTAGCGCGGAGATGTTCCCGCGCAAAAGTAAAGGGCCTCCGTTTCCGGAAGCCCTTTTCGTTGTTCGATCTGTGCTGGGTGAGCTTACAGACGGCTGACGTTCTCGGCCTGCAGCCCTTTGGGGCCCTGCTTCACCTCGAACTCCACTTCCGAGCCCTCGTCAAGCGAACGATAACCGTTCGACTGGATGGCCGAAAAATGGACGAATACATCGTCACCGCTGTTGCGCTGGATGAAACCATAGCCCTTGGCGGCGTTAAACCACTTCACAATACCTTTTTCTCTCACTTCGTCTTTCTCCTAGATCCGAGGTGTTCGCGTAGCATATCGGGCCCCAAAAAAGAAAAAGCTACGATTAGTTCGTAGCCCCCAATTCAGTTACAACTGCCTTTGGACGAACACCATTTTCGTACTACTGGCACCAGTGTCGCAGATTCGCCCGCAGATTGCAACCTGGGTTACAGCTGGATTACAGTCGCTTTACACCCAGGGACCTCCGGCAGTTGTGCGTGTCAAGTTCAGCAAAATGCTTTTGGGCTGACTAATCCTCAAAGCCAGGGATGGGGTGCAGGGGAAGGGGCCGTCGCTGATCGCCAATTGCACGCCCCGCAATCCGCGGCTGCGCAACTTGACGAGAAAGCTTTTCCAACTCGTGTTCATCGTTAACCAATTGCGTCAGGCTGATGAAATCCAAAACAGTATCAGCCCGGGCTTCCTTGTCCGGAACTGTGCGGGGGGTCCGATCGGTCACTACGATGATCTCGGCCGCTAGAGTTCCGGCCCCTTGACCTTCTAGGGAAGACGTGTCATACTCCTTCCCTAGAAGTAAATAGTATGGCCCGCAAAAAACCTGACCTTCCCCAGGGAACTCTCGATTTGTTAATCCTCAAGACGCTGTCGCTTGGCAGGCTCCACGGCTATGGCATCGGCCAGCGGATACAGCAACTCGCTGAAGAGATGCTCACCGTTGAGGAGGGCACCCTTTATCCCGCCCTCTATCGCAGCGAACAGCGGGGATGGATTCAAGCCGAATGGGGCGTGAGCGAAAACGGCCGCCGCGCCCGGTTTTACTCGCTCACTCGCACCGGGCGAAAGCAATTGCAGGACGAAGAACGCCAATGGGAGCACCTCTCCCTCGCCGTCGCGAAAATATTGGGAGCCGGCTAACATGCGTCTACGGATCTTTCCGCGTATCGGCGCCATTCTGCGCGGCGACCGGATTCATGAGGAGATTACCGCGGAGCGCGACTTCCACATCGCGATGCGGGCGGACGATTTGGTGCGCTCGGGCATGAGTCGGCCGGAAGCCGAGCGCGCCGCCCGCCTCCAATTCGGCGCGATTCACCGTCTCCACGAGGAGGGCTATGAAATCCGCGCCGCCGCATTCTTCGAAGACGTGTTCACGGATGCCCGGCTAGCTCTCCGTTTGTTGCGGAAAACGCCCTCTCGCACAGTCGCCCTCATCGCCACGCTCGCTCTTGGAGTCAGCATCAATACCGTGGTTTTTAGCATCCTCAAAGACATCGTTCTCAACCCACTCCCGTTTGCTCGCTCGGGGAGCCTGGTTGCTATCCATCAGATCAGCAAAGGGGAAAGCGAGGGTGTCAGCTATCCCAATTTCGCGGACTGGAAAGCCGCCAACCGCAGCTTCGATGGGATGGCTGTTTATGCGGAGGATTCCGCCGTGCTCTCCACCGGGGGCCACGCCCGCCGTGTCTTCGGAGCCGTGGTATCCGCCGACCTCTTTCTGGTGCTTGGCGTCGAACCGCTTCGGGGCAGACTATTCGCTCCACCCGATGACGCCGCGGGCAGCGCTCACCTTGTATTAATCAGCGATACACTGTGGCGCTCCGAATTCCGATCGCAAAAGGACGTGATCGGCCGCGAAGCGGTCCTGGACGGCGTGCCGTACCGCGTCATCGGAGTCATCCCGTCATCGCTTGCTTTTCCCATTCACAGTCATCCGGTGGATTACTGGGTGACGCTTGCCGGAGATGCAGCGCCCAGCGCCTGGGGCGGCAGCATCGTCAAGAGCCGCGGGTTTCCCCGGTACTCGGCCGCTATTGCGAGACTGAAGGCGGGAGTTACCGTAGCTCAGGCACGCTCCGAGATGGACGTGCTCGCGCGAAACACCGCCCGCCTTTACCCACAGGCGCACCTGGAAGAAGGAGTTCATCTTGGCCAAGCCATCGAAGACGTGGTGGGCGGTGTGCGTCCGCTGCTCGTTTTGCTCTATTGCGCTGTCTTTTGTGTTCTGGCCGTGACCTGCGCCAATGTCGCCACACTACTGCTGGTAAGCGCCGTCGCGCGAACCCGCGAGTTCGCGCTGCGTGCCGCGCTGGGAGCGGGAAACTTTCGGCTGGTGCGTCAGTTGATCGTGGAAAGCCTACTGGTGAGCGCCTCGGGAGGGCTTTGCGGCGCGGCTTTGGCCGGGGTGCTTCTCGCAGCCTTCGTCAAAGTCGCCCCCCCGGACACCCCGCGCCTGAACACTTTACATCCGGATGCCGCGATGCTTTTCTATTCGCTGGCAATTTCGATCGCAACCGGTCTTCTGTTCGGCCTCGCTCCCGCGATGGCAGCGCTTCGTTCCCGCCACGCGGAGCTCCTGAAAGAAAACGCGGCCTCGCGCGGACGCGGTATTCCCCCGGTCCGCATGCGCGCTCTTCGTCCCGGTGCGCTCCTGATCGTTTCCCAGGTCGCGCTCAGCATGGTGCTGTGCTGTTCCGCAGCGCTGTTAACCAGTAGTTTCTGGCGCATTCTGCATACACCCCGCGGCTTCGATCCGCACCAGGTGCTTACGGCATCCGTCACGCTGCCGCGCCTTCACTATCCTCAAGGCTCTGACCAAGTCACCCGTTTCTACGACCGCCTTTTGCGGAATTTGCGCCGTGCACCCGGCGTTCTAAGTGCGAGCGCGGCCCAGAGCCTCCCGCTGAGCGGTCAAAATAACAGCACGTTAGTCGAGGTAGAGGGCTCTTCGGATCCCCGCAAACGCACGGCGAATTTGCGATTCGTGGACACCGAGTACTTCCATACGCTTCGCATCCCGCTCATCTCCGGGCGCTCTCTCGAGCAGACGGACATGCCAGGCCGCCCTGAGATCGCAGTGGTGAATCAGGCCTTCGCCTCCAGCTTTCTTCCACCGGGCCGCGCCGTGGGCTCGCCGATTCGCCTGGGTTGGGGCGGGGACGCTCCCAAACGCGTGGTCGGTATCGTCGGCGATATCCGCCATGGCGCACTCGACAGCGGAGCCGCTCCCGAAGTATATGTGCCTCTGGCCCAGTTCCCGGTCAACGACCTGGCGGTCGTGATCCGTGCCGCAGGCGAGCCGGGTTCGCTCGCGGGCACCATCCGAGAAGCCGTGCGGGAGATGGATTCCGGCGTGCCGGTTGAGAGCGTCCGAACCCTGGATGACTTCCTGTTACTCTCCGCGGCTCCCCAGCGGTTCCTCATGTGGGTTCTCAACGGGTTCGCCGGAAGCACCGTCCTGCTTTCTTTGGTTGGCCTTTACGGCGCCCTCAGCTATTCCACCGCTTGCCGGCACCATGAGTTTGGAGTCCGTCTCGCGCTGGGTTCTAGCGCGTGGGGTGTCAAAAGGTTGGTCCTGTCCGAGGGCCTCGGCATCGCCTGTGCGGGAACTCTCGTAGGCCTTGCGATCACCGCCTCGACCGCGCATTTTCTCTCCAGCTGGCTCTATGGGACGAGCGTACTCGATCCGCTCAGCCTCGCCTGCGCGGCACTGGCGCTGCTCGTCATCGCGGCGGCTGCCAGCTGGGCTCCCGCCCAACACGCCGCGCAAGTCAGCCCGATCACCTCTCTTCGCGGCGCGTAAAACCGTTAACCAGGCTGTAGATGCTCCGGTGGCCCTCCCGACGACAACCAGTTTTCCAGGCGGTTTGCATGTGCGCGGCGCTGTTCACCGCCGAAGGCATGATTCGAGCGTACTGCCGGTATGCGGGGAGAGGCCTTTGCCATCCTCCTTCGGTTGTCCATCAACCCCTCCGGCACGCCATTGAACGAGATCTCGCCCAGTACCCGCGGCGGTCAGGAGCGGAATCGCAAATCGGCGTACCTCCAACACAAGGTTCTTCAGGTCGTCCGGCTGTTCGGTGAACCGGCTCCGCCGGACAAATGCGCGCCATTGCAGCGACCTTGCCGGGTCTGCGTAATAAGTCTCCGCGAGACCAATTGGCTCCATCTCAAGCGCTGTTTCGCGGTGTCGGAACGTGGCGACTACGGCCTCAACCAGTGTGCGGCCTACGAACGGATAGAGGCGTGATAGAAGGGCGGGATCGTAGTAATTCTTCAGGCGGCTGTTCCGCGCCCTCTTGATCCGAGCGACCTCTATAGAGGCTGAATCGAATTCGATGCCATCAGGTTCCGTGCGGACGTTGCATACTGACCGCACAATTTCAGAGATGTGGTCCAATTCGTTGCTTGTTTTCGCAGCGAGATCGATATCCATGGTTGGGCGCGAGCGCGGCCCCTGCCAGGCGGTCAGGAGGAGCGCACCCTTAAGTACGAACCGGTCCGCGACTGGAGAATTGGCTAGGCGATAGAGGAATCGCTCCATCGCAAAATACTGGAGCAACTCCTGGAACGGACGCGCTTGCGCGCGTGACTGGTTCAGAAGGCGTTGCCGGACGGAAGCGCCGATGTCGCGACCGCTCAAAGGAGGAACTCCATGTACGGGCGCATGATTCTTTCCACGCGATTGATCTTGGCGAAGGCGGACAGCGATTTGATGTCAGCTCTCCGATTGCGCTCCCGATAATTGCGAAGGGCCTCGATTGCGACGTCAAGCCCGATCTTGTTCCGGTACTTGAAGCAGTCAGCAATCGTCTTCTCAGGCGAATAGATCCGAACAGGCACGCCGTCAATGCTGACGAGGTCAATGCCGGAACTGAACGAGGGCTCCGAATACCAGAAGACGCGGACTAGGATGCCGTCGATCTTTGGGACTTGACTGTGGCTGGGGAGCGCAATATTGACTGAATGCGGAACTTGAGTTGTGAGGCCATGGTAAGCGAGGGCTGAAATGAGGCAGACTACGGCGCGCGGAACGCGTATTGCGATCGGGATGAGGTCGGGGTTCGTGAGTTGGGGCGCGGAAGCGAGCCGGTACAGACCTCTACCGACCTGCTCGATTTCGCCGGCGTCCCGCAGAGCGTATAGCGTGCGTGGGTGTACGCCAAGTCGGATTGCCTTGCCCGTGCGAAGCATCCCACCGTGCCGGGTGAAGAGCGAGCGGGCTTTTGTAAACCCTGTTTTGACGACCGGCATTGTATAGAACCTTCGGACATTATAACTAATTTCCGAGTATTCTATCCACATTGATGCCGCGCAGATGCAGTATCGTCAAGATCGTGGACGCCTTCTCGCCGAAGTCCGGTGACCTCGTCCTGCCCTTGGTATCCGCGCAGGAGTCTGCGGATTCGCGTAGCCCTGTTCAAGATCTCTGGGCATCCGCAAATGCACCTGACGTTGGTCTGACCATTGAGGAGTTCAGCGACGCCCTTTCATCTGTGGGCGCGAAGTTCAACTACGGTCTTCCTCTTGGCGCCTATCCGGATGCCGATCAAAAAGCGGCCTTCTTTCGATCTCTGCATATAGAAGAGCTCGCTCTGGCCAGGTCCTGCGCACTCGGTTACGAGGCAGCGTGGGAGCGCTTCTTCAATCTGTATCGCGCTCCCCTTACTCAAGCCGCGATCGCTATTACGGGTTCCGCCACGTTGGGAAACGAGCTCGCCGATTCGCTCTACTCCGAGCTCTACGGTCTGCGTACGGTGGATGGCGCGCGCCGCTGCCCTTTGATGTCCTACTCGGGCCGCGGTTCGTTGCTGGGCTGGCTGCGCACCACTCTGGCGCAACGCCACGTCGACCACCATCGCCGCACGCATCGTGAAACGGCGCTTAGCGCAACCGAAGCTGCCGCGGCCGAACAGGCATCTCCGCCCCTTCCGGTGGAACTCGCTCAGCTCGCCGCTGCGGTCGGCCGCACGATACAGGCGCTTCCTCCTGAAGACCGCTTTCTTCTTTCGTCTTACTTCCTCGATCGCGCGACGCTGCTGAACATTTCTCGCATGCTTCAAGTCCATGAGGCCACCGTTAGCCGGCGAATCAAACGACTGGTGACCCATCTCCGCAAGCAGTTGCTGAAAAACCTTCAGGCGAGCGGAATGAGCAAAGGCGCGGCCGAGAAAGTGCTCGGCAGCGATCCCCGCGACGTTGAAATAAACTTGCGCAGCTTACTGCAAACTTCCCAAACTGCGCCGTTCTCTGAACAGACGGAGAGTCAACGATGAGCGATCTACTCCAATCCGGATCGCATCCTGACGCCGACCAGTTCAATGCCTTCGTCGAGCACACGCTTCCCGCTCATGAGAAGCAGCAGACTCTGGCGCATCTTGCGGAGTGTCCGGATTGCCGTATGATCGTTGCGCTCGCGCTGCCTTCGATTGAGGAACCCTCGAAGAGAGACGCTGTCAGGAAGACGTGGTTGCGGGGTTGGAATGTTGCGTGGGTCGGCGTGCCGGTTCTAGCGGGGATCGCGGTTCTTGCGATGTTTCTTCCGAAGAGCCGCAACGCGAATATCCAGAACCCAGGGAGCCGTGTGTTGACGCCGGTGCAAGGCGCGATCACTCATGCGCCCGCGCCGACTCGGTCGTTCGATCTTTCGTCCGCTTCCGCTATGAGCGTGCCGACGCAGCGTTCTAAAAACCAGACAAACACGCCTCTGGTCGGGACAGGAGGGTACAAACCCGCGATCTTAAGCGCTGTTCCCATCTCAGGTCGGAACACGCTTTCGTACGCTTCGTTGCCGAGCCGTCTCGCGGTTCTCTCGATCGTCGCGCGCGGCAGTAAACAACTCGCCATCGATACGGCCAACACGCTGTTCTTCAGCACCGACGCCGGCCGGCACTGGAGGGCGGTTCCACCGCAGTGGTTAGGGCATGCCGTTCAGGTGTCGTTGATAACTGAACCGGCCGTTGCGGACTTCCCCCCGCCACAGAGTGCCGAGGCCGTTACAGGTGCAGTTCAGGTGCAGCGTTTTGCGATCGCTGGCCCCAGCCTGACCGGCACGATAACTGACGCATCCGGCGCTGTCATTCCCAACGCTGACGTCGTCGCGAGCGATATCGGCAGCGCGCTCGTCCGGCCTAGCAAGACGGACCACGAGGGTCATTTCGCTATGGACGATCTGCCCGCCGGAACCTACAAGGTGGAAGCCGCTGCTCCCGGATTCACCAAGCAGTCTGTTGTCGTTGAGATCGCGCCGTCGCAGTCCGCTTCCCTCAACTTGACGCTTCAAGTCGGCGCCTCCAGTCAGACCGTCGAAGTAACGGCTGCGGCTCCTTTGATCCCCCCCAGCGAACCGCCAGCGACTTTTGAGATCAAGACCGATACAGGAGACCGTTGGACAAGCACCGACGGTCTGACCTGGACGCACAAGTGACCCGACTCTAAGTCAAAAAATAGTTAAAAATCTGCTGCAAGTTTCTAGGTATTGCGCGTTCTCCGGTCAGCCGACCTCAAAAGGAGACACGCAATGCCGCGCTTCGTTCATCACCGCCCTCTATCGTCACCGGTCCTGATACTTACATCGCTTGCTCTGATTTTGGCCACGGGCGCCATCTTCACTGCAGCCCATGTGCGCGCGCAACAGCCCACCGCCACTTACGCTGACGGTAAGCTCGCGGTTGTCCTGCCTTACCGCTCCACACGTGCAGGATCCGGCAGCCTCACCATCGAGATCGTCGATCCCGAAGACCAGATCCTCGGCCGCATCGTACGTGATGTTGCTGTTACTTCAGGTGACGGTAGCTGGCAGCAAGTCCTCACACCAAAAACCAAGGTCCCCTTTGACGAGATCGTCTGGCAGCGCGTTCGCTACCGGTTTGAGTACAAAGATGAAAAACGACCCGTCATTGAAGGCGTCGAAGCTATTTCCCAAATCCTTCGACGGCCCGTGATCCATATTCTTGGTCAAACCGAATACTTGGCTGGCAGTACGGCCGCTGTCCGCGTCGTTGTCTCGGACGCTCACGACAACGACGTTATCGAGAAGGGTGACCTGCGTGTCGAACTTCTCGTCCCCAACCAGAAACCCCGCCCACTCTTCTCCGGGCGACTGAACAATCGCGGGACGGTGCAAGCGCAGTTCAACTTACCCGGCAATCTTACCGGCCAATTCCAAATGCGCTTCGTGGCCGATACTCCAATTGGTTCGACTGAGTTCACGCAGCCGATCACACTTACCGACAAAGTATCCGTATTGCTGACGACCGAGAAGCCGACGTATCAGCCCGGCCAGACGATCCACATTCGCGCTTTAGCGCTCGACCGCTCCAGCCACAAGGCCGAATCCGCCCGCAATCTCACCTTTGAGGTGGAGGACTCCCGCGGCAACAAAGTCTTTAAAGATTCAACCACGACGGATAAGTTCGGCATCGCGTCCGCCGAGTTCTCGCTGGCCGACGAAGTCAACCTCGGTACTTACCACTTACGCGCGCTTCTCGGCGATCCTTCTTCGCCCTCGAACACCTCCGAGGTGGCCCTGAACGTCGAGCGCTACGTGCTGCCTAAGTTCAAAGTCTCTGTTGAGTTCGCATCAAAGGACAACAAACCCAAACGCGATTATCGGCCCGGAGATCACGTCACGGGAACCATCCGCGCCAACTACTTCTTCGGGAAACCGGTCGACCATGCGGCAGTTACCGTCAAGGCCTCCAGCATGGACGTGACTGTGTTCGAGGCAGCCTCCGCAGCGGGCCAGACCGATAAGGACGGCGCTTACCACTTCGACTTACAACTGCCCGATTACTTCGCAGGGCGTCCGACTAACCAGGGTGCCTCACGCGTGCTCATTGAAGCAACGGTCAAAGACTCCGCTGCTCATGCCGAGACTCGCGGCGAACCCGTTACGGTCAGCCAGTCCCTCTGCTCATCACGGCTGTCCCCGAGGGCGGCGCGATGATACCGCACCTGGAGAACGAGGTCTTTATCATGACCTCGTATCCCGACGGGACTGCGGCCCGCACGGACGTTCGCGTGTCTGTTTCAGGTGCGCATGAGCAATACGTCTCAACGGACTCCAGGTGGAGTTGCGGTGATCCGCGTCAATCCGGGTTCAGGCTTGGAATCAATTCGCGTCGACGCGGACGATCACCGGGGGAGCCGCACTTCGAGCGATGTTCCTCTTCAGACGCGACAAGGAGACGACCAGGTTCTACTGCGTACTTCCCGAACCGTGTTGAAGGCGGGTGATCCGATGGTGCTCAAACTACTCTCGACACGCAGCACGGGAGCTGCTTACATCGATATCGTCAGGAACGGTCAGACAATCCTGACCCGCGATGTCGATCTACAGAACGGCCGCGCCGATCTAACACTTACTGCCACGCCCGAAATGGCGGGCACTCTCGACATCAATGCCTATGTGTTTGGTCAAAATGCGCAACCCGTGGCTGACCATCGCCTCGTCTTCGTTCAGCCTGCGGATGAACTGAAGATCGCAACGAGCGCAGATGCCCCGGTTTATAAGCCCGGCTCGGACGCGCGGATCCAGTTCCGAGTTACTAACTCTCGAGGAGACGGCGTTAGTGCCGCGCTGGGCTTGCAAGTAGTTGATGAGGCTGTGTTCGCCCTGGCGGAGAAACAACCCGGTTTCGCAAAGGTCTTCTTCTATCTCGAACAGGAAGTGATGAAACCGCGGTATGAGATTCACTCGCTTTCTCTACCGAGCATCGTAGACCCGGCCGTTGTTACGCAGAATCGTCAGAAGGATACGGACGCCCGCGCGCTTTTTGCCGCAACAGAGATGGCTGCGCCAGCGAAGCTCGATGTGGAGTTCGGCCGCACTCTGCCGCAAGAGAAGTTCAACGAATATCAGCAGCGCTATCGGGAGGCATTCATTGAGCAGGTCCGGCGGATCTCCACGAGTCTAAGTCAGAAGCCCAGGGCAAACGATGCATGGGGCACGCCGCTGCGGATCGAACCTGCGGTCTTGAACCATCTTTACTCGGTCCTTAGCGCCGGTCCCGACCATCAATTCGGCAGTGCAGACGATCTGGTTACCTACGTGGACCATTCCGGAAGAATTGTGGATGACCTCGGTGCCGGCTGGCTTGACGTAAGGATCGAACACGATCGCGGCGCTTTTAACGAACGTGCCGAGATTACAGGAACCGTTATGGACTCGACTGGGGCAGTTATACCAAGAGCTTTCATTAAGCTCCACTGGCTTTCTGCCGGCAAAGAAAGTCAAGGGCAAACCGATGCGGCAGGACAGTTCACTTTCGCGGCCGTGACGCCAGGCCAGTACTATGCTGAGATCTCCGCGCCTGGGTTCGATAGGGTTCGTCGTGATTTTGAGCTACGAGCTCGCGATCGCGCAGTACTCTCAACCGCGCTCCGCGTTAGCAGCAGCAGTCAAATGGTCGAGGTCATGGCGATGGCAGTGCCGATGCCAATCGCCGGACGCAACTTCGACGCTGTGGGTACCGGCTCGTACGCGACACTTCGCAAAACCCAACCCACTACGCCAACGCACGTTCGGTCCTACTTTCCGGAGGCGCTCTATATCAACCCGGAGATCATCACCGACGCGCAAGGTAACGCGAGCATCTCGATTCCAATCGCCGACTCCATTACGACCTGGCGCATGGCGATGTTGGCGTCAACCCAGTCCGGCGCGCTCGGCAGCGGCACGGCCGCCATCAAGGTCTTTCAGGACTTCTTTGTTGACCTCGACCTTCCGGTTACTCTGACGCAAGGGGACCAGGTCTCGATCCCGATTGCCGCTTATAACTACTCCGGCGCGAAGGGACGGGTAAACCTGAAGCTGAAGCGCGAGGATTGGTTCGACTTAGAAGAGTCCGCGAGTAACGCTGTTGATGTCGAATCCGGTCGTGTCGGCGCTTCTCAGTTCACGATCACCGCAAAGCGCATCGGCAAGTTCAAGCTGACTCTCGCCGCACAGATGAACGGCGAGGGCGGCGGCTCGGCAACAGAGAAGACATCGTGGTTCGGGAGATCGAGGTCGTCCCCAATGGGCGCGAGCAGAACCTGGTTTTCAACGGCCGATTGGATACGTCTGTCCAGCACGATCTGAAGTTCCCAGCGGCTTCCATCCCCGACGCGAGCACTATCTTTGTTCGTCTCTATCCTGGGCCGCTAAGTCAGGTCATCGAAGGCATGGATTCGATCCTTAGCATGCCGGGCGGTTGTTTCGAGCAGACGTCCTCCAGTACTTACCCTAACGTGCTGGCGCTCGACTATATGAAGCGCACTAAGAAGCTAACTCCCGAGGTTCACGCTAAGGCCGCGGGTTACATCGCGAACGGCTACCAGCGGCTCCTTACATTTGAGGTACCGGGCGGCGGGTTCTCCTGGTTCGGCCAAGCCCCGGCGAACAAGATCCTGACCGCCTACGGACTCATGGAATTCAGCGATATGTCCAAGGTTTCCGACGTCGACGCGCGACTAATCGAGCGCACACGAGATTGGCTCGTCGCGCAACAGCAGCCTGACGGCAGTTGGAACCCCGACACGTCATTCATCAATGAGGGCGCAACCAATCGCTACAATTCCGACGTTCTCCGCATTACCGCTTATATCGCTTGGTCGCTTGCTAACTCAGGCTACCAAGGACCGGCAATCGATAAAGCCAAACAGTACGTCGAGTCTCACGCAATCGGGAAGGCTGACGCTTACACTCTGGCCGTCATCGCTAACTTCGCCGCAGACTATGGAAAGGATCGCGACTTTACCCGGCACGCCATGCAAGCCCTGATCAATGGTCGCACAGAAGTGAACGACACTGTCTCATGGACTGCGGACGAGACCGGCGTCTACTCCACTGGAACAAGCGCTGCTATCGAGACTACAGGGCTCGCTACGCAAGCGCTTCTCAAATGGGGCGGCGCCCCCGAAACAGTTCGGAAAGCTCTTACCTACATTTCCTCCAAGAAGGAGGCATCCGGCGCATGGGGCACGACCCAGGCCACGATCATGGCCTTGCGCTCGTTGCTGCTGGCTTCTGAGATGAGTAAGTCAGATGTCCGCGGCTCCGTTCAAGTGTTCCTCAACGGAAAGCCGGTACAAACTCTCAAGCTGTCGGCTGGAAACAACGACTTACTCCATCAATTCGTCTTTAAGGACATCGAGGCTCAGAAGCCTGCTTCGGTAAGACTGGCGTTTGAAGGCAGCGGCGGACTTGCCTACCAAATCGTAGGCCGCTACTTCACGCCGTGGGACGAGAAGCCTGCGGGTGAACCACTTCTCGATCGATATCAGCTACGACCGAACCAAACTCGCCCGGAACGACACGGCGACTGCCACCGCAAAGGTCCGGAACAATCTTGATCGGACTGCAAAGATGGTAATGGTGGATCTCGGCATCCCACCCGGCTTCGACCTGCTCACCGAAGATCTGCAGGCGTTCCAGGAGAAAACCGCTGGAAGCAAAGCCGGCGCGCTGGAAAAGTTCAGCTCTGACCGCAACGCAGGCAATCCTTTACTTCAACGCTCTGGCACCACACCAGAACGTGACTCTACAGTACCGGCTTCATGCCAAGTATCCGATCCACGCCCACACCTTCCAATCGCGCGTGTACGAGTACTACGATCCCGATGTCAGCTCAATCGCACGACCGGTGCAATTAGAAGTTGAGGAGAAATAAATTGGGGTGGGTGACGGGATTCGAACCCGTGACCACCGGATCCACAATCCGGCGCTCTACCAAACTGAGCTACACCCACCAGCAGGTTCCAGTTTAACAAAGCGCCTTACATACGGGACGCGCGCCATAATGCATCGACGCGCGTTTTCACACTGTCGGGCATGCGCAGCACCTCCGGCCAGCGACGCGTGAAGCCTTCGCCAGGCCACTTCTTCGTCGCGTCGATCCCCATCTTCGAGCCGAAGTTCGGCAGGCGGCTGGAGTGATCGAGCGAGTCCACCGGCCCCAGCGTGAACTGGATATCGCGCTCGGGATCCATGTTGTTCAGCGCCTTCCAAACCACTTCCGACCAGTTCTGGACATCGACATCGTCGTCCACCACGACGATGCACTTGGTGAACATGGCTTGTCCCAGACCCCAGATCGCGCTCATCACCTTGCGCGCGTGCCCCGGATACTGCTTACGGATCGACACCAGCATCAGGTTGTGAAAGACGCCTTGCGGGGGCATGGACATGTCCTTCACTTCCGGCAATTGCAGGCGCATCAGCGGCAGGAAGATGCGCTCGATGGCTTTGCCCATCCAGTAGTCTTCCATCGGCGGCGGCCCCACAATCGTGGTCGGGTAGATCGGCTTCTCGCGCTGCGTGATGCAAGTCAGGTGAAAGACCGGGTACTCGTCTTCGAGCGAGTAGAAGCCGGTGTGATCGCCAAATGGACCCTCGGTGCGCAACTCGCCGAGCTCGACGTAGCCTTCGAGTACGATCTCGGCCTGCGCGGGCACTTCGAGGTCGATCGTCTTGCACTTGACCATCTCGACCGGGCTGGATCGCAGGAACCCTGCCACCATCATCTCGTCGATATCCGGCGGCAAGGGGAGGATGGCGGAGAAGACCGTCGCGGGATCGCCACCAAGTGCGACGGCGACGGGCATCTTCGTGTCCTTGCCTTCGCGCTGCAGCAGACGGTAGTGGTCCGCGCCCTGTTTATGGGTCTGCCAGTGCATGCCGGTGGTTCGCTCATCGAAGACCTGCATGCGGTACATCCCGCAGTTGCGCTTACCGGTGAGCGGGTTGCGGGAGAACACCAGCGGCAGCGTGATGAAGCGGCCGCCATCGTCCGGCCAGCACTTGAGCACGGGGTAATCGAGCAGGGAGAACTTGTCGGTGCGAACCACCTGCTGGCAGGGTCCGCTGCTCACGATCTTGGGGAAGAAGGCGCCGACTTCGGCAAGTTTGGGCAGCATCTTCAGCTTCGCCATCATGCCTTCCGGTACGCGCATTTCGAGGAATTCGACGATGCGCGCGGCGATCTCATCCAGCGAATCGACTTCGAGAGCGATACGCATCCGCTCTTCGCTGGCGAAGGCGTTGATCAGCACGGGAACGCTCGATCCTTTGGGGTTCTCGAACAGCAGCGCGGGACCGTTGCTCTTCACCGCGCGGTCAGCGAACTCCGTGATCTCGAGGACCGGATCGATGGCCTCCGTCACGCGGCGGAGTTGGTTGCGCTTTTCGAGGGTCTTGATGAAGTCGCGGAGATCGGTGTACGCCATGCGGGTTTTATTATGATCGAGAACTGATGGCCACTCGAACAGCGTTCGTTACTGGAGCAAGCCGCGGCATCGGACTGGCATGCGCACTGTCTCTGGCAAAGGCAGGGAATCGCGTGGTGGTGGCGGCGCGGAATCGCGAGAAACTGGATGCCGCGGCCGAGCAGATTCGAGCGGTGGGCGCGGAGGCGTTTGTGGTCGAGATCGATCTCAGCAGCGCGGAGTCGATCGGGCAGGCGTTCCACCGCGCGTTGAAGGAGTTCGGGAACATCGACATTCTGGTCAATAACGCCGCGATTACGCGCGACGGCCTCGCGGTTCGCATGAAGAAGGATGATTGGGATGCGGTAGTGAACACGAATCTCTTTGGCTCGTTTGCGGCTACGCAGCAGGTTCTACCTGGAATGATGCGCGCGCGATGGGGACGGATTGTGAACATCTCGTCGATGGTGGGATTGACGGGCAATCCGGGGCAGGCGAACTACGTCGCGTCCAAGGCGGGGCTGATCGGGCTGACGAAATCGCTGGCGCAGGAGATGGCGCCGAGGAACATTACGGTGAACGCCGTTGCTCCGGGTTTCATCGAGACGGATATGACCGCCGTGCTTTCTGAAGAGCTGAAGGGCAAGCTGCTGCAGTCGATTCCGCTGAAGCGGCTCGGATCGCCGGACGACATCGCTGCTGCTGTGCGCTTTCTGGCGAGCGAGGAGGCGGGGTATATCACCGGGCAGGTGTTGAGCGTTAACGGCGGCATGTATATGTGAAGCGGACTTGCGCTTCCGGAGCGGTTTACGATTCTGCGAATTTGCGCAATCCGCAGTGGACGCATCGTCCCTTGAAGTAGTTGGCAAACCACGTCCTGGTCGGAAGAGAAGCGCGAAAGAAGAACTTACCGCAACGGGGGCACCGCCATAAGAACTTCCACAACAGAAAACCGGCGGCGACGATAAACCAAATCGCCACGAGAGGTGTCTGGAAGCTGTAAGTGCTTGGGTGTTTCGCTCCCGCTGTGATCACGAACCACGCGAATGGAAACCAGCCAAGCGCGAGTGCGACCGCGAACCGTCGTACCCACCTAAACCGCTCCCACTCCTTTCGATATCGGCCAGACTCCGGTGTCACCGTCAGTCCGAGCGCCGCACCAGGATCGCGGTGCCGCGATAGAAGGCGAGGGCGCCGAGTTGGGAGGCGACCCAGTCCACGCGCAGGGTGTGATCGGGGGTGAGGCGGAACGAGACTTCGCCGTGGGAGCCGCCGCTTCCGCTCCACGGAACACTGCCGGCATCGCCGTTGATCCGGCCGACGAACTGGAAGTTCACGTCCGGGGAAACGGGACGATCGGTGATCTTGTAGCGCGCGCGGTAGGTGCCGCGGACTACGCCGTTGTCCTCATTGATCACGGCTTCGATGAACTCCGGCGGGTAGAGCTGCTTATTGGTTTGGGGCGACGAGCTGGGGCGATAGATCCAGGAGCCTAACATCGCGCTATGCGGGTGTTCGGGCTGCGCTGGAGCCGGTGCGGGTACTGGGGCGGGCGTGGGTTGGACGGGGCGCGCGGCTGCCAGATTTACCGGGGGCGTGGCTGGCACCTCTCTTCGCAGATCCGGCTTGATCTCTGGAGCCGGTTCGTTGAGGGCTGCCACGAGATGCTTCTGCTCGACTGGTTTGATGGATAGGGGCGGAGCGGGGGCGATCTTTGGCGTCGTCGATCGTGAGTGCTCCAGCTGCGCGACGGCGGTGTCGCGTTCGTACTGAAGCTGCGCCAGCTTCCCGCGGAGTTGCTCGGCCTCGAGCTGTGAACTCGTCGGGTGTGGAAGCGCAACGGGCGCGGGTGCGGGCTTCACGGCTGGCTTGGGCATTGCGGGGGCGTCAACGATCGCAGCGCCTGAGTTATAGGGCTCGACCGGAGTGGGGCGCGACGCCATCCAGATCAATAGGACTCCGAACGCGGCCACTGCGGCGATCCACGGAATCGATCCGCGGTTGAAGGCGCGTCGCGGCGGGGGCGGCGGAGCGTGGATGATGATCGGAGCGGCGTGCCCTTCGAGAAGCTCGAGATCGTAACGACGACGGCGCTCGGGATCGGAGAGGACGGCGTTGATCTGATTGAGTTTGCGGGCTTGCAGTTCGGCCATGCGCTGGAGTTCCGGATCGCTATGATGATCCGGGTGCAAGAGGCGCATCAAGGAGCGGTAGGCATCCTTGATCTCCTCCTGAGAGGCGCGGGGCGAGACTCCGAACTCTTCGTAATAGTTCATCGCGGAGGTCAGTACTGCAGCTTCGGGCGGACCCGGTCGCCGAGCTTGATCGGTTGATCGGTTGGGAGCATCACCAGTTCGCCTTCCTTAAGCCCCTGCTTCACGGTTGTATTGGAAACGTCAGACGGGCCCGTGACCAGGGACTGCCAGACAACATGATTGTCGCGCAAAACGAAAACGCCTGCAGGATCTCGATCGTGGCGCATGGCGGCTTTGGGAATGATGAGGGCGTTCGGTGCTACGTTCGTCTTGATTTCGACATAGACGGTGGTGCCGGGAACCATGTCGTGCTGGTCATTCGTGATGGTCGCCCAGACTTCGCCGACCTGGCGCGAAGCGAGCGAAACGACTTCAGTGGGCAGCCGCTCGACGGTTCCATTCCAGACGCGGCCGGGGAGTCCGTCCCACGTGATGCGGACGGGCATGCCGACGCGGATGCGGCCAAGCTCCGGCTCATCGACATAGACCAGGACGCGCAGGCGATCGAGATCACCGACGTTGGCGACCAGGTCTCCAGCATTCACATAACCCCCGGGGCGCACCGGAAGGCTGTACACCGTTCCATCGATGGGCGCTTTCAAGATCCCGAAGGAGAGCTTCTCGCGCGCCGCGGTGGCTGCGGACTCGGCTTCGGCAACGCGCGCTTTACCCGCCGCTACATCGTTGGCGCTGACCAGGGCCGCGCGCCGCTGGGTGAGCGATTTGATCGAGATGTCCGCTTCGTCAAGACGTTGCTTAGCTTGCTGCACTTCGATGGTTGTAGCGGCCTGCTCCTTTTCTAAGCGGCTCAAAGAATCGTAATCGCGCTGGGCGATGTCGTGATCGAAGCGGGACTTGGCGAGGTCGGCATCCAAGGCAGCGATCTGGGAGGAGTTGCCACCGGTTCGCAGAGTCCCCAACGCGCTCTGCGTTTCGGCGGAATGGGCTTCGGCGCCTAACAAACTCTGCTCGGCGCCGGGTTGAAAGATTCGAGCGATCAAGGCTCCGGCGGTAACATGCTGGCCCTCTTTCACGGGCACGGAAGCGACCAGGCCAGCAGCCTCGGCGCGGACCGACTGCCATTGAACCGGCTCCACCCGGCCGTTCGTCGTCAGGGTGCTGACAAGGGTTTGGCGTTTAACGCGGACTACGGGGACCAGAGGCGGCTCGCCCTTGCGGAGTAAGAGACCAACTACGATCACCGCGACGACGCTTAGCGCGATAATCCAGCGGCGGCTCACGGACGCTTCACCTTACGCACGGGTCCACGCAACTTAGAGATATGGTTAGGAGCGTCAGTCAAAACTATAGTGTCACGCACACCCGTGCCGCACTTCGCGGCGCAGGTCTGATTACAATGGAAAAGCTGTATGCCGCAGTATCGCATTCACCGGATGAAAGACCAGCCTCGCGAGAGCTTTCGCGCGGCTCCCCACGTGTCGGCACTCGCGACCGTGAAGCCCAAAGACTACGAAGCATTCGGAGAGATCGAAGCGCCGAACGAATATGAAGCCTGGATGCGCCTGCGCGAGACGGACCGGCCGCTAAGCGTGGGGGATCTGCTGGAAACGGGAAACGGGGAACTCCGCATCTGCAAGTATGTCGGTTTCGAACCAGCTAAGTGGTGGGTGCCGGAGACTCCGGCGGTCCTGCCGACGGAAAGCGAGGCCAGGTGATGGAAACGCGTTTGGGCGATATCATTGACGACTTTTGCGTGAAGTGCAAGAGGTTGACGAACCATCAAGTGGTCTCCATTTTAGAATCGCAACCGGCCAAGGTGCGCTGCCGGACGTGCTACTCGGACCACGATTATCGGAACGAGCAGGCGCCGCCGCCGAAGGTGGATCCGAGGAAGGCTGCGCTGTTCAACGAAGTTCTGGAGCGGGCGAACTTGCCGGGGGCAACGGCGGGGGAGGCTGCGGAGGAAGCGGGGGCTGGAGCTGCTCCGGCCGAAGGGGTTGCGATGCCGAAGCCGAAAAGGGCGCGGAAGGCTTGAGTTACTGCGCGTAGGGGCACTCGGGGATTCCTGAGTGGGCTTCCGGGGCGTAGGGGTGGCGAGCTGGCTAGGCGAGCGGCGTGGTTCGAGGGGGTTCGAGGGGCACTTTGAACTTTAGGCGGCGGCTCTACTAAGAGACTTGCTTTGATCGCGGGACTTTTTAGGTATTGCGATTTTAGGGATTTTGGGGCGCTGCGGCGTTGGTTTTGAGGGGTGCGCTGACGCGCTGTCTGATTTATTTCCAAACGAGATTTTGGTGGGAGGGGTTGGCTTCGCGGCTTTCGTAGTCTGCTGCGCAGCCTCCTTTTGCTTGGGTTGTTCGCGGGCTGCGTTGATCCGTTCGGCTTGCGCGAGGAGTTTGCGATACCAGGCGGCCGCGGGGTCAGTCTGCTCGTTGTAGACCAGATCCGGATCGGCTTTGGCGCGTTCGGCGCGGAGGGTGCGGATCTCCTCCATGAGGCGGCCGGAATTGCGCATGAGACGGGTTTCGTAGCGACTGATCAGATCGATATTGCGGGCTTCCTCGCGGAAGGCGTTCACCTGGCGCTCGAGTCCGGGCTTGCGCGCGGAGGGCTGGGGGTCGTCTAGGTCAGGTCCCGGCGTGAGGCCCGGCTCTGAGGCGCTGGGGATCGATGAGGAAGAGGTCGTTCTCGATGGAGAGGATGCGGTGCAGACGCCAGCGGTCCTCAAAGTAGAGCTGCGCGGCTCCGGTTTCTAGCGCGCCTACCGGTTTTAAGCTGAGGATGTATTCGAGGCCCATGCGGGCATAGGATTGGATTTCGTCCGCGTCGAGCAGGACGTGCTGGCCGGAGAGGCCGTGCTGCAGGGCGTTGAGGGAACGCGGCCGGTCGGGGAACGCCAAGCGGGTGTTGGCTTGGAGGGATGGGGGCGCGTCGAGGAAGATTTCGGATAGGTGGGAGTGGAGTTGCTGCGTGGTGGGTGCTGCCATTGGTTGAGACCTGCTTTCGACTAAGGCTTAGCACGGCGGGAGAGGGGGATTTGGGTAATTTTGGGGTAAGTTGTTGAGGGCGTGGGAGATGGAGTGGGGGTTGGGATGGGATGCCCATTCCGGAGCGGCACAACGGGGGGATGAAAAAGAGATCGGGCCTTTACGGGTTTCAATCCGCTATTAGTTGTGTGTCCTTTATCCGCAATGACGTACACCGGACTATTTTCGAGGGATGGGCTGGAAGCGGAATAGCGGGGCCGAGTAAAGTTCTTCCGTCAGGGTTTCTTACGAACGATCTGGGAGACCGAATGGCCCACTCCGAACTTGCCGACGCGTTTTCGCGCCCACGAGCCAATCGAAATGGGCACGTCCGGAGGCGGTTAACGTGTCGAACCGATGCCTACGATATGCTGCGAGTAGAACGCAGCAGTTTTCGAAGACGCCACGCTGTAGTTTTGCTGATTCCCGAAGCGACTGTTCTGAGATGTCGTCCGCCAGGCGGTGTTCTCTTGTTCGAGATCGTCAGCCGGCTCGCGTGAATCGCAGCATTAAGTTTGTAAGATGCTTGCTTCAACACGTCAATCGCATTCACAGCCAGACCCGAAGGCTCTCCTGACATCAGTTCACGGACATATTCGACGTAGTGACTCAGTTCCCTGTGCGCCGCGTATGCAATGGGTTTTCTAGAGTCGGCCGCAAACCCCCCTCCCTTCGATGTGCTAAATTCGCGCCATTCAACAGGATGATCGGTAAAGTAAATACTCCATATTAGTAGCTCGACAAATCGTCGTAGTTCGACTACGGCAACAGACTCTTACCGGCGCCTATGAGGAGAGGCAGCCTTAGAACTATAGAGCGAGCGCTAACCAGTCTTGGTCTGAGATTTGGCGTATCAAAGGCAGCCAGCACTACATCAGTTGATAAAGAGATGTGAAAGATCTCCGAGAATGCCGTCGAATGCCTCGCTGTCGTCAGGGAAGCCCGAATAAGGGTGAGCGCGTCGCTCACGTACTTGTCTTTTTGGCGATTGACCTCAGCAGCGTTCGGGGTGACATTGGTCACGACCGAGAACCTTTTATGACATCTATCCAGCCTTGAGTCTGGCTTTGGGCGGCACCAATGAGCTTGGCGACCAATTGAGACTGTCGCTGGACCGTTTGCTTGAGAATCGCTTCGGCTACTCTGCTTGCGAGGCGCTCGCGAGTCTTTCTTTAGGACGAGGTTCGACGTTCAAGCCACATTCTTTTGAAAACTGAAGAATCGATTGAGTAGTGGCGAAGCGCGGTCGCTGTTGCAGCAACGAAACCAAGCTCGCTTTTTGTTTGAGACCTGACGTGGCGATTCCAGTCCGTTCTGCTTTCCTCGCTGAAGCACCAAGCTCAGGCGATGACTCTTGTGGCTCTTTAGACCCAGACGCCCCGCTCGCCTCGCGTGATAGCGCTCGCAACGCTTCACTTAAATGTGAGGTTAGTCCCTGATACGCACTGGCACGAGCGAAATCTTCAGACGTGTGCGTGCTAAGTAGACGATGAAGATCACTTAGAGTCGCGTGAACGTTCGGTTCTTCATGATTTGCTCTTCTTTTCGGGGATGGTCTGCAACTTCGCGATGCGCTCAAGAAGTTCATCGGCTATTTTCATGGTTGGAAGACGAGCTTTGTCCTGAGCCCACAGTGTGGCGAAAATAGGGGTCTGATCCTTAACGGACCTGATGGAACGACTGTGAATATTTGAGGGATGACAGAAATGAATATGTGCCGTCCTTGTTTGCGGCAGCTTGGATTTCCTTTACTGCGTCGGCTTCAACGTTCGATTGGCCTGTCACTTGAGTGAATACAACGCCGAGAACCTTAACCTTGTGGGGATCCAGGGTATTTGCGCGGGAACGTCTTGATCGTCTCGGTCAGGTTGGCGAAGCCCAAAATGGAAAATCTATCCGGTCGCATCGGGATCAGTAAAAAATCGGAAGAGCCCAGCGCCATCGTTGTAAGGACAGAGTCAGTCGGCGCACAATCGATAAAAACATAGTCGTAGTCCTCCCTCAAAGTTGATAAAACCTTCTCGAGCTTGTATTCCATTTGCGTGGATTCTTAACGACCCATGCAAGCTTCAGTTCGGCGGGAAGAAGGTCGAACCTTTTGCTTCCAGTCGCCTGCACCCTATGTAGACTAGACCTCGGATTCTTCTTTACCTTCTTGAGGCGTAGGTCAAGGGTCGCAGGATCGATTAGCAGGTCTGCGATGGTCCCGGCTTCTTTGGTGTGTTTCATGAATGCCGTATAACTCATTACGTATTGCGTCGCGTTGAATTGAGGGTCAAGATCAACGAGAGGAACGTTCTTCCTGCTCCACGACGTGCAGATACCAACCGTGCAAGATTGACAGCAAGGGTAGTTTTACCAACTCCGCCCTTCATGTTTAGCAGTGCGATTGTTGTGGCCAAACAGTCCTGAATCCGACAAAAACGAATGAGCTTTCGTTTCCTGCATGCTCAGCTCAGTATTATTGCAGGGTTTGAATCAACTTGACGAACGCACTCCCTCATTAAGAGTCTGATTCGTCGAATTCACTTTGCTATCCGGTTCCTTAACTTGTTCAGGTTCTGCATTTAGCGGCGGCCTTTCGTCTTCAGTGTAGCCGGAGGTTGTTTGGAGGAGCCTCTTCAAGGAGAGTGATCGAAGCGAGCCTTGCGTGTTAGAAGGGCCTCACGGACGCCCCAATCGACGATCCTCCCCTTTGCTGTCAGACCCCAACCCGTACGGCAACCCTCAATGCGCGCTGCTTTTACACCGGTTCGAGACGTTGACCGTGTGGAACTCGGTGGTGGGCAGGAGCCGCAAATGAAAAAAGCCAATTAGACTCGACAAATACGTGTGGCACACGCGTTAGGAGTAACGTGGATGGGCGGCTCGCACGTCGCCGTCGCGACGGCAGGAAGGACGTATTCCCGGAGCGCTTGGGTGAAATTGCGAGGAAGGTCTTTTGCCGGCTGCTGCGCGACCTGCTCAAGCCATTGCTGTACGAATAATTCAAAGGATAAGGCGTTTGCTGGAGGCTGTTGTTGCCATACGCCACGCATATCGAATTCACCGACTCGTTCCACGCTCGGCGGCGACGAAAACAGATCGCGATAGACCCACATACGCTCGGGGGTGATCAGAAGGCCCGTGGGGCATTGCATGCTGATCATGTAGGATCTCAGTTGTTCTTCTGTCCGCCCAAGATTCGGTAAGGTCACCTTAGCTTCGACGACGAGCGTGACCCCATCTTGTCCCGTAACGATAATGTCGGGCTGGAACGTAGTCACTCTGCTCTCAATGTACCAAGTCCGATTAACGAGACTCGATTCGTAAAGCACCGCTGTAACATGCGCCTGAAAAACGGTGAGACTGGATGTGGCTTTCTTCGCCATCGAAGGAGCCCGGTGTTGAAGACTCCAGTTGCCAGCCCCACTCGTCGTCTCCAAGTGACATTGCCGGCTCAATGTCAGATCCGTGACGGGAAGTCCGGTTCGAGGACGCGAACGCCGCTTTAGGATTTATCTTGGACCTCGACGCAATACCGAGGACAGAGTCCTCTGGCGCTCGGCCGAGCTACGTCGCTTCACATGCGACTAGACTAAAGGGATGGCGAACTCGGAGATCCAGATTGTCTCCAACGAAAGCGGCGAACCTACCGCTGTCATCGTGCCCATCGAACTCTGGCGGGAGATCGAGTCAGAACGGGAGACTGCTTATTTGTTGAAGAGCGAAGTGATGAAGAATCGCCTCCTCCAGGCAGCCCGGCGGCAGACAGGTTTGCCGTTCGAGGAAGTCATTGCGAAGCTTGGAGTTTGACGTCGCGGCTTTGAGGACCTCGCCTATTGGGTGGAAACCGACCGAGCGCGGGCGCTCCGAATCATTCGACTGAAAGGCTTCCGCAATCCGCTTCGTTAGCGAAGCGCGGCGATCGGGATTACTGGGTGCGCGAATTGGTAGAGCATCAGGTAGACGACTACGCCAGTTACGCTCACGTAGAGCCAGATCGGGAGCGTCCAGCGGGCAATGCGGCGATGCTTGTCGAAGCGGGCGCGTAAGGCGCGGTTGAGGGTGATGATCGCCAACACGGGGACGGTGACGGCTAACAGCGTGTGGGTGGTCAGGATCGTGTAGTAGACGTACTTGATCGGGCCGGGCTCCGGGTAGTGAACCGATCCGTGAACCATACGTGGTACACGATGTAGCAGACCAGGAACAGGCTCGAGACGGCGAACGCGGTGATCATCACCTTGCGATGCGCGTCGATGCGGCGCTGGCGGATGAGAGTGAAGCCGGCGATCAGTAGAATCGCGGCAATCCCGTTCAGAGTGGCGTTGACGGCGGGTAAATCGCGAGCGGAAATCAAGAATTCTCCTTTTCTAAAGCTTGGGCATCGCTGACGATGCGTTCGAGCATATGGTCCATGCCCATGCCGTAATAGCCGCGAATCCGGCTCTTTTGATCGACCAGGACGAAGCGGGTGCTGTGGTCGAACGAGGGGTTGAGATCGCCGAGTTTGAAGGCATCGCGGTCCAGCATTTCGAGCGTCTTGGTGTCGCCGGTGAGGAAGGCCCAGCGCGTGGGGTCGGAAACGTAGCCCTTCGCGTAGGCGGTGAGGACGGCCGGGGTATCGCGCGCGGGGTCGACCGTAAACGAGACGAAGCGGACGGCGTTGTCCGTCGATTGCGCGATGCGTTTCATGCGACGGGACATCAGAGGGCAGGGGCCGGGGCAGTTGGTGTAGATGAAGTCGGCCACCCAGACGTGACCCTGCAGCGCGGAGCTGTCGAAGGGCGCGCCGGTTTGCGCGGTCAGGCGGAATTCGGGGACGGTACCGAGCACAGGCAAAGGCTCTTCGCGGCGGCACGCGCTCCATCCAAGAACCAGGCAGGCGATGAGGAGTGGGCGGGCGGTCACAACCGCGTGTGGTCCAGAATCATCAATCCGTACATTAGGGGCAGATAGATCACAGATGCCAGCAGGACGCGGCGCGCGTTAAGAATCGTGCGGTTCAGGGCGACGCGGACGCCGGAGTAGAGGAACGCCGAGCCGAGTAGCAGCGCGCCGATCACATAGACGCGCCCGGTCATCCCCAGAATGCTGGGGAACAGACTCACGGGGATCAATGTGGACGCGTAGATGACGATCTGGCGCGAGGTGGAGAGGCCGTCCGGTTCCACTACGGGCAGCATCATGATGCCGGCGCGGGCGTAGTCTTCGCGATACATCCAGGCGATGGCGAGGAAGTGCGGGAACTGCCAGAAGAAGAGGATGGCGAAGAGGGCCCAGGCTTCGGCGTCGAGGCGTGCCGCTGGATGCTGCGTAGCCGATCATGCGGCGGCATGGCGCCCGGGACTGCGCCGAGCACGGTCGAGAGCGACGACCGCTGACTTGAGCGGCGTATAAACGAACAAGTAGCTGAGCCAGGGTGAAGAGACCGAGCAGGCCGCTGAGGAGATTGACGAGGAGGCTGAGCTCCAGAAATCCGACGAGCGAGAGTGCGATGCCGAACCAGAAGGCGTTGACCGGAGCGATTCTTCCCGAGGGGAGCGGGCGGCCCTCGGTGCGCCGCATTTTGCGATCGGCCTCGCGCTCGAACCACTGGTTGAGGGCCGCGGTTCCGGAGGCGATCAGACCGGTGCCGACGATGGAGTTGAGGAGAACCCAGAGCTCGGTCCAGCCGCGCCAGTGATCGTGGAGGCCGAAGAAATAGCCCACGCCGGTGCTCATCAGGATGAGCCAGGTGATCCGGGGTTTGGTCAGTTCAATATATTGCTTCATTGGCCACGGTGCGTACGGGCCGAGGCTGGGGCCTGTTTGCGAATGGAGACGGTCAAAGACGTTGTGTTTGCGAGAACGCCTTTATTGTCGCACCGGCAGAATTTCCGAACGGCGGAGGCAGGCATCGTATGGCATGGGAACGGCAGCCCGGTGCAATATTCGTGACAGACAAGCTTGTATCCGCTTGGCTGAAAAGGGAGGAGGCCATATGGAGCTGACGGTTCACATTCCTGACGACATTGCCGCCCGGCTCGCCTCTGCCGGTGGCGATTTGTCGCGCCGCGCCCTTGAAGGACTGGCGTTGGAAGAGTACAAGAACGGGCATATCACCGATCCCGAACTTCTTCTTCTCCTCGGTTTCGAAACCAGATACGAACTCGACGGCTTTCTCAAAACGCATGGAGTCTTCGAAGATTTCGAGCACGACCTTGCCGACCTGCGCAGCGCCGGATTCTGAACGGTGCGGCTGGAATTGACGGCGCCTCGTGCTCCTGCACCCGTGCGGGATTGGATCGCTAGGCCGCCTGCTTGGATCGAGGTGCGCGAAACGGCCATCGACTTGATTAGCACGACGTCGCACCCGCAAAATTTCCGAACGTGCCGGACCTGTGCTTCGTATCGCTATATTCACGGGGGAATTGTGATGAACCGAAATACGACACTGTTGCTGGTCGTGGCGCTGGCCGGGATGACCGTTGCCTGCGACGACATGGATATCGATTTGGGCGGGCAGAAGTTCGAGGCGCCCTTCCACTACGGGTTCGACGTCCACCCAGGGGCGCGATTGGACCTGGAGACGTTCAATGGCGCGGTCGAGATCCACTCGTGGGATCAGAACAAGGTTGATATCAGCGGCACGAAGTATGCGAACTCGACGGCGCTGCGGGATTCCATTAAGATCGACGCCACGGGGACGCCGGATTCGGTGACGGTGCGGGCGATCCGGCCGCCGGAGCATCATGGCAATATGGGCGCGAAGTTTGTGGTGCATGTGCCGAAGAACATCGTGCTCGATCACATCACGAGTTCGAACGGGGGAGTTCGGATTGACGGTGTGGATGGGTCGGTGAATGCGCGCACTTCGAACGGCGCGATCCACGTGGCGCAGGTGAATGGTCCCGTGGAGGCGACGACGTCGAATGGCGCGATTGAGGTGGATGGCGCGACGGGCAACCTGATGATGCACACGAGCAATGGGCACATTCAGGCCGATCATGTGACGGGGACGGTGGAGGCGGAGTCGTCGAATGGCAGCATCACGCTGAACTTCGCGACGGCGCCGAAGAACAACGTCCATGCGACGACGAGCAACTCGTCGATCGAGATCGCGCTGCCGGAATCGGCTGGGGTTCGCGTGCGGGCCAGCACTTCGAACGGCGGGATCAACTCCGATTACGAAGTTGCGCAGTCGGGGGACAATTCCAAGAATCACCTGGAAGGGTCGATCCATGGCGGCGGGCCGCTGCTGGATCTGGAGACATCGAACGGCAGCATCAAAATTGTGAAGCCGTAAGGAAGTTGCCGAGGCGTTCCATCGCGGGTTCGAGAACGCTGCGGTCGGACGCATAGCAGATGCGGACCGAGCCTTCGCCGCCGTTGCCGAAAGCGACGCCGGGTGCGATGCCGACGCGGGTTTCTTCGAGCAGGCGCTTGCAGAAGGCGAAGGAATCGGTCATGCCTTCGACTCGCGGGAAGAGATAGAAGGCTCCATCGGGTTCGGGGACGGTGAGGTGGGGCATCTGGCGCAATTTGGCGAGGCAGAAGTCGCGATTGGCGCGGAGACGTTCCAGCATCGATACGAGTTCGCTTTCGCCTTCGGTGAGGGCGATTTCGGCGGCCTTCTGGACGAACCCTGCGGCGCAGGAGACCATGAACTCGTTTAGCTGCGCGCATTTTCGGGCGAGGTCGGGACGCGCGATCATCCAGCCCAGGCGCCAACCGGTCATGCAGTAGCTTTTCGAGAAGGAGTGGACGACGAAGATGGCGTCCTCCGGCGTGGCGAGTTGGAGGATGGAGGGAACGGGCTCGCCGAGATGGGCGCCGGCGTAGTAGAGCCGGTCGTAGACTTCGTCCGCCATCAGCCACAGGCCGTGCTTACGGCAGATGTCGAGGATGCGCTGCTGCTCTTCGAGCGTGGCGACCCAGCCGAGCGGGTTGGACGGCGAGGTGTAGACCAGCAGGCGGGTGCGTGGGGTGATGGCGCGCTCGATCGCATCGAAGTCGACGGTGTAGCGTGATCCTTCGAGCGGCTGCGCGATCTCGTGGGGGACAGCGTTGGCGAGGCGGACGATGGCGGAGGCGTTGGGCCAGGCGGGGGTGAGCAGGATCGCTTCGTCGCCGGGATCGAGCACGGTGCGGATGGCGAGGGCGATGGCCTGAACGCCGGACGCGGTGATCACGATGTTTTGGGCGGGATCGATTTCGACGCTCTGCATGCGGCGGTAGTAGTCGGCGATGGCGCGGCGCAGGGACGGCATCCCGGCGTTCTCGGTGTAGAAGGTGTAGCCGTCGCGGATGGCCTGGTCTGCGGCGCGCTTCAGATAGTCGGGGGTGGGGAGGTTGGATTCGCCGAAGTAGAGGCGGAGGACGCCGTCCATGCCCATGGCGATCTCGGCGAGTTCGCGGATACGGGAGTGGGGGACGCGGGTGACGGATTCGGCGATCGATGCGGTAAGTAATGCGCTCAAGCTTCTATTATCGCGAGGTTAGCTATTTCGCGCGGTAGTCGAGCGGCGGTTTCTGGCCGAGCGGGATTACTGACTTATAGACTCGGCCTGCGAGTTCGTGCTGGAAATCGGCTTTGGCGTCGGCGACTAATTGCGGGTTCGAGAGGAGGTCCGCGCCCGTGATGGCGAGAACTTTGGCGGCGGCGATCATTCCGCGCTGACCAATACTCATTCCTGCGCAGGCCGCCGCTTGCCAGGTATGGGCCACGACGCCAGGTACGAATGTTGCGGTGCCGAAACCGATGGTGGGTACGTTCCAACTGACGTCTCCGGCGTCGGTCGAGGCGGCGGGCGCATTGGGATCCGGTCGGCGTAGCGGAAGGATCAATGCGGTTGAGTTTAGATCACCGGCTCCGCCTTCGGGCAAGCTCTTTTGCAGCTGCTCCGCGAATTGTTTCTCTTGCGGCGTGTATTGGATGCCGCCGACTTCTTCGAGATTGCGCTGCGCTACTTTCGCTAGCGCTTCGTTGGGCAGTAGATTGGCGTCGCCTCCGATATCCTTTACTTCGAGAGTAGTCTCGGTCATCAGCGCGGCGCCTTGCGCAACCTTCAAGATGCGATCCCAAATTCCACTTAGGACTTGGAGCGACGGGTTGCGAGCTAACAGGTAGAGTTCGGCGGTCGCAGGAACGATATTCGGTGCTTCGCCGCCTTTCGTGATGACGTAATGCATCCGGGTATTACTCGGGACATGCTCACGAAGAAACTCGATGCCATTGCCCATGAGCATCACGGCGTCGAGGGCCGAGCGGCCGCGTTCCGGGGCGAGTGCGGCGTGGGCGGCCACACCATGGAAGAGGAATCGAGCGCTGTTCAAAGATAGGGCGCCACCATCGGCAACTACGTTTTCGTTGGACGGGTGCCAGTGGAGGACGACGTCGACATCGCGGAACAATCCGGCTTGAATCATGTAGACCTTGCCGTCACCGCCTTCTTCAGCCGGCGTGCCGTAGTAGCGTAGCGTCCCTCCGACGTGATTGCTTTCCATGTAGCTCTTCAAGGCGACTACAGCGAGCGCGGCGCCGGATCCGAGTAAGTTATGTCCGCAGCCGTGTCCGGGTGCACCGTCAGTAAGTGGGTTGCGGTCGGGTGTCGCGGCTTGAGATAAGCCTGGCAGCGCGTCGAACTCGCCCATGATCCCGATTACGGGCGTGCCATGACCATAAGAGGCTACGAACGCGGTAGGTTCGTCCGCTACACCTGCTTTGACATCGAAGCCTGCTGCTTGTAACTCGTGTTGGAGTAGAGTGGAACTCTTCTGCTCGTGATAGCCCAGCTCGGCGTAGTCCCAAATCGTCTTCGAAACAGCTGTAAAGTGGGCCGCGTCGCGGTCGACTAATTGAATAACTTGTTGGTGCGATGTTGGTTGCTGGCAGATGGCTTGAGTTGCGGCGATGGTTAGGGTGACTAATAGCGTTCTGGCCGACATGTTACTGGGTGTGTTGGACCGGAGCCAGAGGAATTTCGAAGTAGAGGAGTTCGCGTCCGGTACCAACTTCACTAAGTCCCGAGATATAGAGAGTGGAGTTCGAACGGTGTCCGGTCTGGAAGTAGAAGAAACCGCTGGCGCTTTCGTTGGGAGGGATGATGCGAGCGGAGAAGGCGCGGCCTTCGATTTCCCATTCGGCTAAGGGGTTCGCTTTCGGCTTGCCGGAAACGCCAGGGATGGGCAGGCGCGGCGCTGCGGGGTTGGGTCGCTTGGACCCTAATAGGTACTTGAGCTCGGCGGCCGGGGTAGCTTCGATCTTCTCGCCGCCGCGGACTTCGTAGACGAGTTTCATATCGCCGACGCGGATCGCTTTTCCGGTGTGGTTGTCGATCACGACGAGGATTGGGAGCACGCCGTAGTCGTACGGATTGTGCTTGCCGAACGCTTCTTTGACTTTGTCGCCGACCTCGTACACATCCGCGGCAATGGTGACGTTCTCGCTGGTTTGCTTGTACTCGTAACTCGACGCAGGGCCGATGGTGAGCTGGGGATGGGACTTATCGGCGGCCGCGGCTATACTCACGAGGGACGCTAGCAGAAACGGAACGAGTCGCTTGTTAAGACGGGTCATTTACGCGGCGTATCGAGCGGGATGGGCATTGCTCAGTCCTGTGGCTCTATTGTATGCGGCTTGGCGGGTGGTCCGGAACCGGGCGTACGCGGCGACGATTTGGGAGCGGTTGGGGCACTTGCCGCAGCAGTTCCGGCGCAATGGAGTGGGGTCAATCTGGATCCACGCGGTGTCGGTGGGCGAGATACTTTCGGCGGCCGCGTTGATCCGGGAATTGCGCCAGAGGTTTGAGGCTCCGGTGTTCGTTTCCACGACAACGCTGGCCGGTTACGAGGCGGGGAAGAAGCGATTGTCGGTGCCTGTCTTCTATGCGCCCATAGATGCAATCGGGCCCGTGCGGCGTGTGTTGCGGGCGTTGAAGCCTTCCGTGGTGGTGGTGCTCGAGACTGAGATCTGGCCGAACTTATTTCGAGAGGCGAAGCGAGCGGGATGCGGGTTGATTGTTGCGAACGCGCGGATATCGGATCGAGCGTTTCCGAAGTATGAGAGGTATCGATGGTTCTTCGCGCGCGTGCTGTGCTGGCCGGACCGTATCTTCGCGCAAAGCAAGACGATGGGTGAACGGTTCGTGCGAATCGGAGCGCCGGAGGAGCGCGTTGCGCTCGCGGGCAATCTGAAGTTCGATAGCGAGAGGCCGGAGCTTGCGGGTGATTCCGTGGTTCAGGCTTGGGTTAAAGCGAGCGATGGACCTTTGCTGATTGCGGCGAGCACAACGTCGGATGCAGCGGTCGATGAGGACGCGGCGGTACTGGAAGCGTTGCAGAAGCTCGATGGATGGCGACTGATCCTTGCGCCTCGCAAGCCGGAGCGATTCGCTCGCGTCGCGGAGATGTTACAGCGGGCGGGAGTTGGTTTCTGGCGAAGAACGAGCGGCGTCTTCGAACAGGGACAAAAGGTCTTGCTGCTCGATACGATCGGCGAATTGGATTCGTTATTCGGCTTGGCGGATGCCGTGTTTCATGGGCGGGACTTTTACCACGACGGGCGGTCATAACTTTTTGGAGCCGGCGCTCGCGGGGAAGCCGGTGATCGTGGGGCCGCGGCTCGAAAACTTTGAGGCGATGGCTGAAGATTTTCGGGCGCACGGAGCGTTCATCGAGATACGGAGTCCGGGTGAGTTGGCTGATGCGGTGATCGCGGCATCCGGCGATGAAGGGGTCGGGATGCGCGGGAGATCGCGCGCGGAAGAGAACCGGGGTGGTGCGAAGACGGTCGCAGAAGCGGTCGAGCAGAGTTACGAAGAATCGATTTTCTGCGTGCAGCACGGATGGGCCGCATGGGCGCTGCTGAGTCCACTTGCCTCGTTGTGGAAGTGGGGCGCGGCGAAGCGCGGACTTCGCGAGTTGCAAAAGCAGTGCGAGCTTTCGACGCCGGTTATCAGCATCGGGAATCTGACGGTCGGAGGAACGGGGAAAACGCCGTTCGTTCTCCACCTGGCGAAGCGCTTCCGGGAACGCGCTATCGAGCCGTTCGTGCTGACGCGCGGGCATGGGCGCATCTCGCCGCATCGCGAGCTGATTCTGAGGCGAGGGAAGTTCGGCGAGCGTCTGGCATACGGGCGATGAGCCGCAGATCTTTCTGCGGTCCGGGATGACGGGGTTGGGGATCGGGCCGGACCGATATGTTGCTGGGCTGAAAGCCGAGAAGACGATGCATCCCGACGTGTTCCTGCTCGACGACGGGTTCTCGCACCGAAGACTGAAGCGCGATGTGGATGTGGTGCTGGTGGACGCGATGGACCCGTTTGGCGGCTGCGAATTGGTTCCTCTTGGCAGACTTAGGGAGCCGCTCGAAGCGCTGGATCGGGCGGATGTTTTGGTGCTTACGAGGTGCGAACGGGGGCGCAATACGCGGGCAATCGAACGGCAGCTGCGGCGCTACAATTCGCACGCGGCGATCTTCCGATCAAGCATGATTCCGCGCGCTTGGGTTTCGCTGGATTCGGGCGAAGTGGAGGAACTGCCAGAGCGCGTGGTGGCGTTTTGCGGGTTGGGAAATGCGGGCTCGTTCTGGCGGAGCCTGGAGCGGATGGGAGTGGCGACGCTGGATCAAGTCAGCTATAGCGACCACCATCAATATCCGCCGCGCGAGTTGGCAGCGTTGGCACGGCATGCGAAGACGCTGGGCGCGCAGGCGCTGGTGACGACAGAGAAGGATGTCGTGAACTTCGGCACCGGAAGCGAGCAGGTGCTGGAGGGGATGAAGGTTTACTGGCTGCGGATCGATGTCGAGATCGAGAATGAAGCGGAACTGCTTACGCTTCTGGAGCCGGCGTATATTCGAGAACGAGGAGCGTCAGATCGTCGCTCTGTTCCTGTCCACCCGTGAAGTTTTGGACGGCGTCGAGGAGTGCATCGTGAAGCGCGGAGCAGGAGCGATCACCGCTCGCTTGCAGCGTCTGTTTGAGGCGCGTTTTCCCGAAGAACTCTCCGGCGGCGTTTTGGGCTTCGGTGATGCCGTCGCTGTAGATGATCAGGCGATCCCGCGGGCCGAGCGTGCAATGGCCAGTCGTGTATTCGGGATGATCGAGCAGACCGACCGGTGGGCCGGTGGCGTTCAGCATCTCCATCACGTCGTTGATCGGGAGGTAGACGGGGGAGCAGTGGCCGGCGTTCAGATAGCGCAGTAGGCCGTTGCGACCGAGGATGCCACAGAATAGCGTCGCGTGTTTCTGGCCGTTGGTGCGGTCCTGGAAGAATGCGTTGACGCGCTGGACGGTGTGGCGGAGTGATTCCGCATCATCTTCAAGCGCGAGGAATGCGCCTTGGAGCAGCGACGCGACGAGTGCTGAGCTGACGCCTTTGCCGGCAACATCGGCAACGACGACTGCCCAGGCATCGTCATTGATGGGGAAGAGATCGAAGTAGTCGCCGCCGACTTCGCGGGAGGGCAGACTCGATCCGGCGGCATGGAACCAACCGGCGCGCGGAAGGTTGCGGGGAAGCAGACTTTGTTGGATGTCGCGGGCGATCGATAGCTCTTCGTTCAAGTGGCGGCGCGCGCGTTCATCTTGAAGCAGGCGGGCGTTCTCGAGGACGGTGGAGGCTTCGATGGCGAGCGTTTCGAGGAGTTCGCGATTGCCGGCGCTCATGTCGCGCGAATCGATGCGCGAGTCGAGATAGAGGACGCCGGTTTTCTCGATCGGCTCGTCGGGAGCATCGTCGGGGCTTTCGAGTTGGATGCGCAGCAACGGGATGCAGACGGCGCTTTTCAGGGCGAGGTCATAGGCGCTTGCGGATGGATCACCAGATTCCTGATTAACGCCGAATTGAATGGAGAACGTCTGGCCGGGTTGATCGAGGGCTTTTCGAATTAGGTTTTGCGGGACCTTGAATTCGGAGGCCGCCAGTGGTCCGCGACGGTCGCGAGCGCAGCGGATATCGAGGTCCGAACCGTTCTTCAGAAGCAGGAAACCGCGATCGGCGCTGGTGATAACGAGGGCAGCGTCGACAACCGCATCGAGCACGGAATCGATCGAGAAAGACGATTGGAGCGCGCGGGTGACTTCGAGCATGGCGCGAAGCCGAGCGAGGTTGCCGCCGGTTCCAGTGCGCGAGGTGAGATCCGAGTTGGTGAGGTGGGTCGCGATATCTTCCAGGCGGTTGCCGGGACGCTCATAGACCAGACGGTACGAATCGTCGAACCCGAACTCGATGCGATCCCCGTGTTCGAGCTGGCGGCTCTGGACGCGTTCGCCATTGACCCACACGCCGTGTCGGCTTTGCAGATCTTCGATGACGATTTCGCCGTTCTCGACCGTGACCTGGGCGTGGTGGCGCGAGGCGCGAGCATCCCGGATCAGCAGATGGTTTCCGGACTGGCGGCCGATCTTGAAAGGGAACTCGGTCAGTTCCTGGCGCGTGGCGTTGCCCTCACGATCGACGACGGTGAAGGCGGGCGTCCGTGCGATCTCGATCGAAGCCATTCAGGCTAGACGTTGCAGAGCTGATAGGCCTGTTCGAGCGACTTCATCGGGTCGGCGGCGGTGGGGTTGAACTCGTGGGCGAAGTAGCCTTTGAATCCGAGGTCAGCGATCGCGGTGGCTACCGTGCGCCATTGCAGTTCCTGTGTTTGATCGAGCTCATTACGGCCGGGAACGCCGCCGGTGTGGAAGTGGGCGATGTAGTTGATGTTCTGGCGGATGGTGCGGACGATATCGCCTTCCATGATCTGCATGTGATAGATGTCGTAGAGCAGTTTGACTCGCGGCGAATCGACGGCCTTGACCACGGCAACGCCCCAGACGGTGTGATCGCATTGGTAGTCGTGATGGTCGATCTTGCTGTTGAGAAGCTCCATGCAAATAGTGACGTTCTTCTCTTCCGCGAGCTTCTTGACGCGGTTGAGGCCGGCGATGGTGTTCTCAATGCCTTCCGAATCTGGGAGGCCGTTGCGGTTGCCTGAGAAGGTAATTACGTTGGGCACGCCAGCGGCGGAAGCACGACCGAGGTTCTCCGTCATTTCGGCGACGAGTTTGTCGTGATTTTCTTTGCGATTCCATCCGACAGGAATAGTGCCGGCGCCCGGAGTCATGGCTGGCATGAGACCGTACTTCTGGATGGTGGGCCAGTCTTCATGATTGACGAGATCGATACCTTTTAGGCCGATGCGCTTGGCGTTCTGGCAAAGCTCATCGATTGAATACTTGCGATAGCACCAGCGTGCGGCGGATTGGTTGATGCGGCCGGTGGAGGCGGATGCCGGCGGGACGGGTTGGCCGGTCGTTGGCTGGCTTGGGGTCTGGCCGGAAAGAGGGGCGGCTAACGCGGCGGCTCCGGCTGCTTTCAACGCCTGACGGCGGGTTAAAGGACGGGAGTTCATTCAGCGGTATTCTAACGCGTTATCGCTTCGAATAGTTAGGGCGTGATGTCGCCGAGGATTACGGGATGCCGCGCACCGGTGGCGTTGGGGACGTTGGATGGACGGCGGTGCCAGGTCTGGTAGGCGAGACGGGCGAATGCGATGGCTTCTTTGGCGTCGGGAGGGATTCCGTAATCGGCCGTGGTGGCTATGCGCATGTTCGGAAGTAACGCGTGGAGTTGATTCATCAGGAATAGGTTGTGGACGCCGCCGCCGCTGACGATTAAGTCGCCGGGTTCGCGGCTTACCGCTTTAGCAATTGTGCACGCGGTAAGTAGAGTGGCGGTCGCGATTAGATCAGGGTAACTTAGCCCGGTGTTGAGGAGCCGCTGGATGAACTCCCGGCCGTATTGCTCGCGACCGGCTGTCTTCGGGGGTTTGCGGCGATAGTAGGGGTCTTTTAGAAGTTCGGTTAGTAGTTGGTTGTTCACTTGGCCGGTTGCGGCAATGCGGCCCTCGCGATCGTATTGCTCACGATTTTCTGTGTAAGCGGCGATTAGTTGATCGATTACCATGTTGCCAGGTCCGGTGTCGAAAGCTATAACGTCATCTATCGATGCGCCGGCGGGGATTACTGTGATGTTGGCGATACCGCCGATGTTTAGCATCACGCGTCGACGTTTCACGTCACGGAAGGTAAGGAAATCGAAGAAGGGGACTAGCGGTGCGCCGTGGCCGCCTGCGGCGATGTCGCGGGAACGGAAGTTCGAAACAACCGGAATGCCCGTGCGCTCGCGAAGGACCGCGGCTTCGCCGAGTTGTAGTGTGTTCGAGCCTTCGTGGAAGATGGTCTGGCCGTGGCAGCCGATTAGTTGGATGGTTTTAAGCTCGATCCGCTCTTGTTCAGCTGTCTTTAGTAGCGCCGTTGCGTATTGCTCTGCGAGCGCGAAGTTCAGGCGCGAGACGGCGGCGGTGTGGGTTTCGGTGTTCGACACAGCAAGGATTGCCGCGCGCGTTTTTTTTAAGTAGGGGAACGTGCGGAAGGTGATGAGGCGCGACTTCGCATCGGAGATGTCGACTATGGCGACGTCGATACCGTCGAGTGACGTGCCGCTCATGATTCCGGCAACTCGCATGTTAGGAGACCTCGCGTTGTAAGTCGGCGAGCAGGCGGAGAGCTTCGATAGGTCGCATACTATCCAGGTCGAGCGAGCGGATCTTATTGATTAGATCACTTTGCGACGGTTCGAACAGGCGGATTTGGACAGGGCCGGTTTGGGGTTCGAGTTCGCCCGTGGCGGCGCGCTCTTTGCGCTCGTGTATCTTCAGGACTTCGCGGGCGCGTTCGATCACTACGGGGGGCAAGCCGGCGAGGCGGGCTACTTCGATGCCGTAACTGCGATCGGCGCGACCGGGCTCTACTTTACGCAGGAAGATAATCTTGTCGCCGCTTTCCTTGACGGCTACTTGTAAGTTCTGGATTGAGGGGAGGAGATCCGCGAGTTCGGTCAGTTCGTGGTAGTGGGTGGCGAAGAGAGTCTTGGCGCGGGTGCGGTCGTGGAGGTACTCGACAATGGCCCAAGCGAGTGACAAGCCGTCATACGTTGCGGTGCCGCGGCCGATTTCGTCAAGGATAATTAAGCTTCGCGAAGTGGCGGTGTTGAGGATGATAGCGGCTTCCGTCATCTCCACCATGAATGTAGACCGGCCGCGCGCGAGGTTATCGGAAGCGCCGATACGGGTGAAGATGCGATCAAGGATCGGGAGTTCGGCCGCGTCGGCGGGAACGAACGAGCCGGCCTGGGCGAGGATGGCGATCAGGGCGGCTTGCCGGAGATAGGTTGACTTACCGCCCATGTTGGGGCCGGTGATGATGCCGATGCGGCGCGCGTCGTTATCGAGGTACAGATCATTGGCGATGAAGCGGCCGGCTTCGTCATTCATCAGCTTCTCGATTACGGGATGACGGCCGGCCAGGACTTTCATTGTGCCTTCGGGTGAGAAGCGGGGCCGGGTGTAGCGGTTCTCCGCGGCGACTTGCGCAAGGGCGAGAGTAAGGTCAAGTTCGGCTACGGCGGCGGCCGATTGGCGTATCCGTTGTGCGTGCGCGGCGGCTGTTTGTCGCGTTGTGTCGAAGATTTCGCGCTCGAGTTCTAGAATCCGATCTTCGGCTTCGAGGATTTTGCGTTCGTAGTCTTTCAGTTCGGGAGTGGTGAAGCGCTCGGCATTGACTAAGGTTTGCTTGCGTTCGTAGTCAGGCGGCGCTAAGTGAAGATTGGCGCGAGAGATCTCGATGTAGTATCCGAATACACTGTTGAAACGGACTTTGAGGGAAGCGATGCCGGTGCGTTGGCGCTCCCGGGTTTCAATGGCGGCGATCCTTTCGCGGCCGTTGCGGCTTAAGTCGCGAAGATCGTCTAACTCAGCGTTGAAGCCGGCACGGATGGTTCCGCCGTCTACAAGGTTGACCGGCGGCTGATCGCTAATCGCGGCGTCGATGGCGTGGCGTAGCTCGGGGATGTCGTCCAGACGCGCTAGCATGGCGTTCAGGCGTTCCCCGACCGTGTGGCGCGAAGGATCCGCGGCGGCCTTCAACTTTGGGAAGGCACTTAGGCTTTGAGCTAGCGCTAGTAACTCGCGCGGGCCTGCAGTGCCTATCGTGATTTTGGCTAAGAGGCGTTCAAGGTCTTGTATGTCCGCAATTAGTTTGCGCAGCTCGGCGCGTAGGATTGGCTGCTTGTAGACTTCCTGAATGCCGTCGAGGCGCGATTCGATTTCTTCGATGCGGATGGACGGACGAATCAGGCGCTGACGCAGTAATCGGCCACCCATCCCTGTCTGCGTCTGGTCAAGAACGCGGATTAGGGTAGCGCCTTCGCCTTGCGTCGTTGGCTCCAAGAGTTCTAGGTTGCGGATGGTGACGGCGTCGATCACCATGGCATCGGACCTGTCGTAGAACGAAGGAGCGTCGAGGTGATCTAGCGCCGCTCGCTGAGTTTCGCGCAGGTAGTGGATGATGGCGCCTGCAGCACAGACTGCGGCGGTACGACCGGCAAGGCCGCATCCATCTAAGGTTAGTAGCTTGAAGTGCTCACGGAGGAGGCGATCGGAGTAGTCTGGACTGAAGATCCAGTCTTCAAGTTCTGTGCGGACGGGGCCGCCGGGCTGCGCGGGATTGGGGAAGAGTGGATGCTCGGCCGGCAGAAGGACTTCGCGAGCGTTCAGTCCTTCAAGTAGGAGGTGCGCTTCGGAAGCGTCTACTTCGGTGACGCGAAACTCGCCGGTGGAGATATCGACGTGAGCAATTCCGGCCTGGGGAGAGTTTCTGGAGCCGCTATGGGCGACGGCAGCAAGGAAGTTATTCTCGTGCGACCGGAGTAAGTGGCTATCCGTGGCCGTTCCTGGAGTTACAATCCGGGTAACTTCGCGGCGAACCAGTTTTTTGCCAGGCCCGGCGGCTTCCATTTGGTCGCACATGGCGACACGGAAACCTTTGCCTATTAGTCGCGCAATGTAACCTTCCGCGGAATGGAAGGGAACGCCGCACATAGGCACGTTCTCGCCTTTCTCCTTGTTCCGTGAAGTGAGTGTAATGCCCAGCTCGCGGGCGGCTACGACGGCGTCTTCATAGAACAGCTCGTAGAAGTCGCCCAGACGGAACAGGAGTAACGCGCTGGGGACCTGTGCTTTAATCGCGTTGTACTGCCGCATCAGCGGCGTGGAAGCTTCAGACACTAGAGACAATCATGTTACGCATAGATGCCGCGTAAGCGAATGGCCGATGCGACGCGGTCAAGGGCGAGCATATAGGCGGCGGTGCGATTGTTCACGTGATGTTTATCCGCAAAATCAATCACGGAGGTGAAGCTATCGACCATGATTTCTTTGAGCTGATCGTTGACCATGTTCTCGCTCCAGAAGAAACCTTGACGGTCCTGTACCCATTCGAAGTAAGACACGGTAACTCCGCCGGCATTGGCGAGGATATCGGGAATAACGAAGATTTTGTGATCCGCCAGAATCTCATCCGCGATAGAAGTCGTGGGCCCGTTGGCGCCTTCACAGATGATGCGGCAGCGCAGGCGATCGGCGTTGCCGGAGTGTATGGCGTTTTCCGTGGCGGCCGGTATCAGTACTTCGCAATCCAGAAACATTGCCTGGTGACGATCCATGTTTTCCGCTTCAGGGAAGTCGCGGATTGAGCCGGTCTCCTTACGATGCAGCATCAGGGCGGGAATATCGAGGCCGTTCTTATTCACGACGGCAACATCGTACTCAACAATCGCGATGATCTTGAAACCGGCGCGGGACATGAGTTTCGCGGCCATCCCGCCCACGTTGCCGAACCCCTGGATGACGACGCGAGTAGATTCGGGAACAAGGTCAAGAAGCTTCATAGCTTCAAGCGTGACCAGCATGCAGCCACGACCCGTAGCTTCCGGACGACCTTTAGAGCCGCCAAGACTTAGTGGCTTACCGGTAACTACCGCTGTTGTGGTTCGTCGCACGTGCATGGAGTAAGTGTCCATAATCCACGCCATGGTGCGCTCATTCGTGTTCACGTCGGGTGCGGGAACGTCTTGCTCGGGGCCCAGAAACTCGACGATCTCGGCAGTGTAGCGCCGCGTAATGCGCTCGAGTTCCCCGTCGGAGAGTAGATTGGGCTGACAGATGACGCCGCCTTTCGCGCCTCCGAACGGAATATTCACGACCGCACATTTCCAAGTCATCCAGGAGGCGAGCGCACGGACTTCGTCGAGAGTGACATCGGGCGCGAAGCGAATGCCGCCCTTTCCGGGGCCACGCGCAATGGAGTGCTGGACGCGATAGCCGGTGAAGACCTCTAGCCGGCCATCGTCAAGGCTGACAGGGATGTTGACCGTGATTTCGCGCGCGGGGCTTTTTAGTACCTTTCGCATCCCGTCGTCCAGATTGAGCCTTTCCGCCGCTTCGTCGAAACGAGCTTCAGCAGCAACCCACGGATTAGTCTCCTGTTCAAGGGAAAGGATGGACGCCATTCCTATATCTTACGTAATCAGCGGATGTAGTCTTGGCGAGCGACGCTGTTATAACGGGTTCAGATGGAAGAAGAAGTCGCGGGGAAAATTTACGACACACGTCTGATTCTGCGGCTGCTGGGCTATATGCGGCCGTATGGCGGGCGCATCGCGGGTTCGCTTGCCTGCCTTCTTGTGTACTCAAGCCTGCAGGTCTGTGGGCCGCTGCTGACGAAGATCGCGGTTGATAAATATCTTGCTCCCTCGGGGCGCTCCATATCGTTTGGGCAGTGGCTCTCCCCGGAGCCATTTACGGGGGTCGGGCAGATCGCCGCCGCTTATCTGATGGTGCTGGCCCTCAGCTTCGTTGCACAGTTTGGCCAGACCTGGTTGATGCAAGCAACCGGTCAGCACGCGATGTTCGATCTCCGCCGCCAGCTGATGGGTCATCTGCAGCGACTGGACATCTCGTTCTACGACACTAATCCCGTTGGACGGCTGGTTACACGGATGACGAGCGATGTCGACGTGTTAAATGATTTGTTCTCTTCGGGCTTGGTGGCTTTGATCGGGGACTTACTCACACTTACCCTAATAACAATCACGATGGTTCGGATGAGCCCGGGATTGACGCTCTTTATGCTCGGAGTCATGCCGGTTGTAATTGTGGCGACGATGCGCTTCAGGAACTCGGTCTCACAAAGTTATCGTCGCATCCGCGTTGCAATCGCCAAGATCAATTCCTATCTACAGGAGCACATTGCCGGCATTCTTGTACTGCAGCTATTCAATCGCGAACAGAGAAGCATTCACGAGTTCGATGCAATTAATCGGACACACATGGAGGCTTATAAGGACGCAATTGTCACTTATGGCTGGTTCTATCCGGTGGTCGAGTTTTGTGCTTATCTCGCCATCGCGTCGATCTTGACTTACGGGGGATTCAGGGTGAAGGGAGGTGCGATTTCGTTGGGCGTAATGGTTGCGTTTCTGCAATATGCACTTCGCTTCTTTCGCCCGATCCAGGACTTAAGCGAGAAGTACAACATCCTACAGACCGCGATGGCTGCGGCTGAGCGGGTTTTCAAGCTGCTTGACACACCAGTGATCATCTCGAGCCCAATTGCGCCCAAAGCGATACCCGCCTCGCAGAGCATCGAATTCGACCACGTCTGGTTCGCTTATAAAGATGAGGATTGGGTGCTGTGCGATGTGAGTTTCACCATCGAAGCGGGAAATACAGTAGCAATCGTCGGGCATACAGGCGCCGGAAAAACCACGTTGATCAGTCTACTACTGCGGTTCTATGACGTCACTCGCGGTGCAATTCGGATCGGCGGGGTCGATATTCGTGAGTTGGATCCGCGCCAGTTACGCTCGCAGTTTGGCGTTGTACTGCAGGATCCTTATCTGTTTACAGGTACTGTCGGCGAGAATATTCGGCTCGGGAATGAGGAACTCGCGATGGAACGGATGATGGAAGCCGCGCAACAGGTGAATGTGATGGAGTTAATTGATTCTCTGCCGGAGCAATTCGACCAGCCTCTTGCAGAGCGTGGAAACTCATTGTCAACCGGCCAGAAGCAGCTAATCAGCTTTGCACGCGCATTGGTGCGACAGCCGCGCTATCTGGTACTGGATGAGGCGACTTCGAGCGTTGATACCGAGACGGAATTTCGGGTTCGTGACGCCTTGGCTCGATTGGTAACCGGAAGAACTTCGATCATCATCGCGCACCGGCTAAGTACGATACAGAAGGCCGATCGTATTCTGGTGATGCACAAAGGACAGTTACGTGAGAGCGGCACTCACCAGCAGCTGCTGGCCAACAGAGGCATCTATTGGACGCTCTATCAACTGCAGTACAAGGATCAGGAGCTGTCCGCCGCTTGAGCTAGGACTTATTGCTCGACGGTGTTCTGCAGGACCAGCGCGTTCGCAACAACTTGCTGTCCTGGAGTCACACCGGAAGTTATTTCCTGCATGTTGTCCGGGAGTATCTTACCCGCGTCCACATTAACCCGTCGAAACTGCTTGGAGCCTTCCGAGATGTAGACCCAATCGCGATCGTGTAGATGTAGCACGGCCGCGGTAGGAGCAACTGCGAACTCGTGCTTGCGCAGACTGTGAAAAGTCGCGGTGACGAACATGCCGATTTTTAAAACACCTGGATTCGCGACCTGCAGACGAACTTTCGCCGTGCGGATATTCGGGTCGAGAACCGGTCCGATGTCGCTCACCCGGCCTTTGAGCGCAAGGTTGGGGTAAGCGTCGATGTGTATATCGGCGAACTCTCCCGTACGGATATCTTTCAGATCGTTCTCATAGACGTCGCAGAGTATCCAGACCTCCGCGAGATCGGAGATGGTGAATAGGTTGGGCGAGTTATCGAGGGTCTTCACGCCACCCGCATTGGTGATATTCTGCTCCGTGATCACGCCGGTGATCGGAGCGCGAACGTCAACAATGGCGGACGGATGGTCAGGGTCCGCGCCGAGTACCCGCAGTTTGTCAAGAGCCGCAGCCAAGGTAGTCTTGGCGTCCTCCTCCGCATTCTGCGCAACTTCCAGATCCTTTACAGCAATTGCACCCTTTTCTTTCAGATCAGCCGCACGCTCAAGCTGTACACGAGCCAGCCGCTCATCTGCGACGGCTTTCTGATAGTCAGAATATGCGTCGGACACATCTGAGCTCTGAACCTTCATGAGGAGTTGACCCTTATGAACAAAGTCACCAATCCGCGCGTGAATCTCGACGACACGGCCGGATGCAAGCGAAATTGCGGGAACCTGACGCGATACATCGGGAGTAACCGATCCAGTTGCATTCAGCGTGGTGGCCTCGTCGATCTTACCTACCGTAGCAAGCGGGAATTTCGAGGGATCTTCCACGCTAATCACGTTGACATCCTGTTCGTTCACGATTTTTGCGGCCGGAGGCGCTTCGGCGGCGGGGTCGTCCTTCTTGGGCGAAGCGCATGCAGCGAGGAATAGGATTAGAGCTGCTAAAGAGGCGATTTGTAGTTTCATTGGATGGCCTCTTGGCCAACAGCGAGGTTAAGTTGAGTCGCGGACGTCAAAAAAGAACCAATCAGATTTAAGTACGCCAAGTTGACATCCCGGTAACTCTTCTGGGCGTCCAGAAAGTCAAGAAGCGTGGCCGCTCCGCGCTTATAAGCATAAGAGACGGTGTCGCGTACCTTCGCCGCGCGTGGAAGATAATTCGACTTATAGGGGCGGAGCAGGTTCAATGTGCTGTTGATGGTGGCATAGGCTGAATCGACATCTGAGAATACCTGTGCCCGAGAAGCTTCAGCCAGCCTACGGTTATGATCGATGTCGATCTGAGTACGAAGCTTTTCACCCTGATTCTTATCGAAGATTCGTAGCGGAATGGAAAGACTGCCCCCAACGTAGGCAAATTCCGGCGGATTACGGCCGGCATCGACGCCAAAGACAGGATCCGCGCTACCGTTTGCGATAGCGAGCTTGTGATTGGCAACTGCCTCGTCGATCGACTGAATAGCCGCGCGAAGGTCCGGGCGCGCGTCGAGAGCATTGGCTCGAAGTGTTTCGAGCGCGGGAATCTGTTCGGTGAAATCGAAGGTTCCGGAGATATCAAATCTCTCAATGGGCGTGCGGTCGTTCAGAAGAGTCAGCAGTTGAATTTTGGCAGTCCGAACGTTAACAGTAGAGTTTTCGAAATCCGATTCGAAGGTCACTCGCTGGAGTTCGAGGCGGTCCTCGTCGACCGGTGCGATATCTCCGTCCTTTAGACGAATCCGCTGGACTTCTAGTTCGTTGTCGTAGTATTTGAGATTTTCAACCGCATTGTCGAGGACGGCTTTGGCTTGAAGCAGTTGCACAAAAGCGCTGCGCAAATTGAAGAGCAAGTTGCGCTCAAGGTCGACCTGCTGGGAGGCGGCGACCTTAGTTGCATCCTCGGCAGCTTCCCGGCGAAGTTCACGCTTGTGTTCGCGCTCGTGCAGATAACTGATTCCGACAATCTGGTCGGCATAAGCGAACGGGCGGAGTGGGTGGAAGTTGAATTGATCGAGGGAGACGTCTAATGTCGGGTTGGGGCGGAGGTACGCAGTGACCTCCTCCGCGCGCGACTCATCCACATTCAGCTTACCGGCCAGTAGCGTTGGGTTGTTCGCCTCGAACCGTGCCTTCACCTGCTGCCATGTATACACAGATGTTTGAGCTGACGCTAGAGAGACGGCGGATGCGACGCAACTTAGGATTACGGGAGCGCGGCCGGTGAGCCGCGAAAATTGCAGCAGTCGCAGAACGCTCATTCAATTGAGTAGGGACGGGTTGCATCCGCTGAGTCTAGCGGACGGCGATGCCACGATCATCTGGGAAGCTTCGGTCAAGCTTTCCGGGCTCGCAATGATTCAGAAGCTTCAATAAACAACATAGCAAGCCGGGCGACGTAAGCGCACTATCTTGAGGACAGTCAACAAATATCTTTCGGCCATCGGTTCATCACTCGCCGACCCAGCCTTTAGAATAGCGCTCCAGCGCGATCCGTACCAATTGGCTGCGTGTGCGAACGCCCGTCTTGTCAAACAACTGCTGCAACGCCGCCTTTACGGAGCTTTCAGAAAGACTGATGGACTCCGCGATCTCCTTATTGGAAAGGCCCTCGAAAACGCCTTTCAGCACGGAGCGTTCGCGCGGCGTGATTGGGGTGGACGGGCGGGCGTGCGCAGAGCGGTCGTGCGAGCCGGCGAGCATAGAGCGCAGCGCTTTTGCGTCCAACCACACTTCGCCGCCTACGACGCGATGAATCACATCAATTAGCTGCGAGGGCGGACTGTGTTTAAAGAAGATTCCAGAAGCGCCGAGTTCCATGATCCGTAGAGTTTCGGCATCGCCCATTCCCGCAGTTACCATCAGGACGCGCGCGTTAAACGGGGTACCTCGAACCGCGTCGAAGAACGCCATTGCAGAAGACTCGCCGAGGTCGTAATCCAATAGCACGATATCGACGGGCCGTCGCGCCAGGAACTCGACCGCCTCAACAATGGACCCGCAGCATCCTTCGACTTGTATGTCAGGTTCGGCTTGGAGCAGCCGGCTCAGACTCTCGCGGAAGAGTCCGTGGTCGTCGATCAGCAAGAGGCGAATATTGTTCATCATCTTGAGTCAAGTTGTCAGTAAGTGGGAAGGCGGGCGAAAGGTCGACTAGAAAAGCGGCGCCGCCTGAGATGGCTTTGTGGTGAAGATCACCCCGGAACGAACGCATGAAGGCGCGGGAAAGATAAAGGCCGAGGCCCGTCGCTTGGGCACCCGGCTGAAATGGGCGAAACAGGCAATCCGGATTCTTAACGCCGCCGCCGGTGTCGCGAACTTCCACCAGGACCCGATCTTTCTCGGAATACGCGGATACGGTAAGTGACCGCCGCGTCTGCCCGGACATGGCGCGCACACTGTTCTTGGTAAGGTTCAGAAACACCTGCATCAAACTGTGCCGGTCGGCCCATACATGAGGCAGATCTGATGCGATATCCCAACTCACTTCGACCATGCGGTCCCGAAGATCGGGCTCAATGATGATGTTGAGCTCCTCCAGTAGAGACTCAAGATCGACGGCACTAGCTTGATTGGCTGTATGGCGAAGTTCCATTGCCGATACTTTCTCCAGAGCAACGATCAGTGTGCCGAGAGCTTCGAAATCCTTGCTCTGCGCGATCGATGAATCACGTGCGAGGTTCTGGTGCACAACAGCGATGGCCCCGCAGATGTTTCTGATCTCATGAGAAACAGCACCCACCAGAATGCGCGATCCGACAAGTAACTGATGCAGGCTCGACTCTTCCCTGCTACGAAGGTCCTCTGAAGTGTCGATTACCATCGCGGCTAGACGCGGGCCCGCACTAGTCCAGTAAGTCGAAAACCAGATGTCGGCGAGAAACACCTCGCCATCCGACCGGCGGCCGCGGCTTTGCATGACGGTCCGGAAAGCCTGTCCGTGTGAGCTACAAGCCGGAACCGTTGCAAGCGCGGGTAAATGGTGCCCGATCGGAGTGCCCGATAGAGAGCCGGGCGGCAGCAATAATAGGCGGTGAGCCGCATCATTAGCCAGTAGAACGACTCCGCCGGAGTCAAGAGTAAAAATGGCAGCGGGGCTACTATCGACCAGTATCTTGAGTTGTTCTTCGGCATCCCGCCGACGTTGGATTTCAACTTCGATGCGACTTAGATGGTCTTGTGCAAGCCGCCTACTACGACCGACTTCGAATACAAAAAGACCCATGCAGAAGAACGCAGCGAAGTACAAGATATCCCGGGGAATCGCCGAAACGGGCTGCCAGCGAAATGAGTCGAAAGCTTCCGTCAAGACCGTGCATATCATTGCCACGATGGCGATGGCCCAGCGCGGGAGAGTCGAACCGACGAGAAGCATAGGGAAGAGATAGAGGAACCCGAGCGGAATCTCGCGCTCGACTCGCCAATCGGTTATCGCGATGAGCGCGATCATGGCGCCGGCCCTAACCAGCACTGCTCCGGGGGTTCCTCTCAGAAGCGGCGAAATCATTTACTCTACCCGCTCTCATTTTAAGACCTAGTGATTGCGCGTTTACAGGCCGTTCAACGGGGGTGGCGTTCAGGAAGTATGCTTCGCGGGCCGATCCGAGAGTCGGTGACACATTCTTTTGTTCTCGATCGTGTTTGTTTCGAGTAACTTAACTCCGCATTTAGCTGAACTTAGGAATACGGTTCTCTAAAGTCGTGGTTGAGAGAGCCGCGCGGGCGGAAGAGGGAACGGAATGAGCGGTTTTATAGCGACTGACAATCCGGGAAATCACTTCATCATGCGCGAACACCCGGAGTACCGGGTTCAGAGCCAAACGCGCGCGATGTACCGTGATCTCTACGCCGGCGGCGCTGAATTCAAGGTAAATGCCGCGAATTATCTGATCCGTAGACACAAAGAGCCGAATGACATCTACTTCGAACGGCTTAGCCGGGTGTTCTACGAAAACTATATTGGGTCAATTGTGGACTGGTATACCGCGACGCTATTCCGTCGCGAACCGGTCATCCAATTTCAAGGCGACAATACAGCCGGAAAGAACTTCTTCTCCCAGTTTATCGACGATTGCGACCGGGGTCGGACCACCTTAAGCGCGTTTTTTCGACGTCAAATCACGGAGGCTCTGGTCTTTGGACGTGCCTACACGGCGATCGACTTCCCCCAATCCGCTAGCCCCGCGGTAAGCCGCGCGCATGAGGATGCGGAGGGTTTGTCGCGGGCCTATCTTGTCGATTACTCCGCGGCGGACCTAATCAATTGGTCTTATGACGATAACGGGGTTTTCGACTGGGTTGTACTCCGAACATCAGCCTTTCGGCAAGCTAGCGTGCAGGACGGTAACTGGAACCGGCAAACGCGCTGGCTATATTACGACCGCGAACACTTCGAACTATATGTAGGCGCGGACGAGCAAGGCCGGCCAAGTGCACCACTGCTGACCGCCTCGGGCCGACATGCGTTAGCCGATCAGAAGAGGGTACCACTGTTCGAAATGCGCGTAAGCGAGGGGCTCTGGTTGATGAATAAGGCTTCCTTACTTCAACTGGAGCACTTTAATAAGTCGAACGCATTGGCGTGGGCTTTGACGATGGGACTCTTCGCCACGCCGGTCGTATACTCCGATCGCGAATTCGCTCAGATTACTGGGGAGTCCTACTTTATTCAACTTGGACCCCAAGACAAGTTTGGGTGGACGGAGCCCGAAGGCAAGGTTTTTCAGATCGCTGCCGATAATCTGGTCCGGCTGCAGGACGAGGTTTATCGGGTCTGCTATATGAACAGCCAAATGACCGGCCAGAAGTCAGGGACGCAGCAGAGCGGGCTCAGCAAAGCGTGGGATTTCACAGTTACCGAGGAAATCCTGCGGGCGTATGGCGATGCGGTTAAGGAGGCGATGTCCGCAGTACTCACGGCTATCTCAGAGGTGCGGCAAGACGGTCTTACTGTGTGTATCTCGGGGATGGACGAATTCGACATTCAGGACTTTGCAAGTGAAATCCAGGACGCACAGAATTTGTTGAAGCTCGGGATTCCTTCGGCCACGCTGAAAGAGCAGTTGTTCAAGAGAATCGCGTTCAAGTACTTTAGCGATTCGAGGCAGGAGATCAAGTCGCGGATAGCGGATGAGATCGACGCGGCGTTAGCGGAGAAGCCAGAAAACAAGGAGGGCTAGAAGAATGGATGAGCCAAAAGAACATAACAAAGATCTCGACATCCAAGGGTTAGTACAACGGGCCATCGCTGAGTATGTGCGGCAGGACACGAGTAAGAGAGAGCCGGTACTCAAGGCGGAACTCGTGGAAGAACGCCGCCGCCGCGAAGTCTTAGAGAAACGCCTCAACGTAATGGCCGAAGAGAATCGGAAGAGTCGTGAGGTTGCCGATCAAGCGGAGCGAAGCTCAAAGATCCGGAGCGAACTGCAGGCCTTGGGCGTGACCAAGCTCGATGTCGCGTACAAGGCCGTTCAAGACGAGATCGTTCGAACGGAAGACGGCCGGCTGGTTGCCAAGACGGACAACGGAGAGGTTGGGGTGCGCGAGTATCTCACCGGTTTCGTCCACGATAATCCGGAATTTCTGCCCGCGAGAATACCCGGAGGCACGGGGTTATCAGGTGGTTCCCGCAGCTCCCAACCACAAGCTGCAGTCACGTTGAACATGATCTCACCGACGATGAGCCCGGAAGACCGGGAACGCGTCCGGCAAGAGATTCTTCGAGTTACATCACAGGATAAGTAGTAGATTTTTGACTTAGCCGTAGACCGGTAACCACGGGCGGTTTGGACGAGCAAAGGTTAACACCCGCTTGCTCAGGAAAAACAAGGAGAGATATGGGAGCAATTACCTCAGCAAACGTAGCAAATGCAATCGTAAAACTTGTGGCGGCCGATGCGTTGCCCGCTCTGGTCGGAAACCTGGTAATGGGTAACCTGGTCAATAGGGACTATGAGCCGGTACTGGCTCATGCGGGCGATACGGTGAACGTGCCGATTCCGCCGGTTCTGGTCGCAAATAACCTCGCCGAAGGTGGGAGCGTACAGCCACAGAATCCAAATCTGGGAAACGCCCAGGTAATACTGAACACACATGTAGAAGCCACGTTCCAGATCCCGGACGTGACTCGAGTGCTGGCCGTGCCGGACCTTCTGAAGGTCTACATGGAACCCGCTGTGATCGCGATCGCGGAACGTATTGAAACCGACCTGTTAAACACTTACGCCGGGTTTACTTTCAATTCACCCGTAGGAGTGGCAGGAACGGCGATTACTGAAGCGACAATCGATGCGGCGGAAACAGCGCTGTTCTCCGCGAAGGTTCCTCCAAGCGAAGCGAAGTATCTGGTGGTCGATTCAAACACGTATTCGGCAATGCGCCAGATCGCGCGCTTCAGTGAGTTCCAGACCGCTGGGGAGGCCGGTCTCCGCGCCATCATCGAAGGTACATTCGGGAAGATCAAAGATTTCTTTGTCTTCCGATCACAGTACGTCGAGAAGACGGGGAGTTCACCTCTAAGTACTCATAACCTGGCGTTCACTAGGAGTGCGCTTGGTCTGGTTATCCGGCGGCTACCGCAACCGTTACCGGGAACAGGAGCTATCGCCGAGTACGCGGAACTGGGCAACTTTGGTATGCGAGTGACGATGAGCTATCAACCAAATACGCTATCTCAACAATTCACGGTCGACGTGCTTTATGGATGCGCTGTATTGCGCAATCAATTTGGTGTTCAGGTAAACAGTTAGTCGGGCGTTCGTCATCAAAGGCAGCTCACACAGCTGCCTTTTCTAGGAGAATTATATGGACCTAAAAGTCTATTACAGGAAAGTTTGGGACACCGAAAGCCAGATTGCAACGCCTTTTGTCGTTTTGTACAGCCTTGACACTCCGGAAGGCGGTAGATGCGGCCGGATGGCGGAAGTGGCTCGAGGCGTAGCGGCACGATTAATCATAGAGGGACGGTCCCGTGTAGCCTCACAAGAGGAAACAAACGCATTCTATCGAGAACAAAAAGAGGCGCGGCGGGAAGCCGAAGCGATTGCTTCCGCACAGCGGATGCAGGTAGTGGTGGTTCCGCAAGCCGAAATTCACGCGAAGCGCGGCAAAGAATAGCGGAGAAGCTGAAATGGCACTGTTTTCAGATGGTCCCCCCTCGACGATCGAGGACCTTGCACAACAGGACTCTTATCTCTTGAACGTTGTTGGTGTCGAGGGAATCAATGTAACAAACAAACTACTACTTGCGTACATCGAAGTTAGTGTTGCCGTAACAGTTATATTCGGACGCGAGGCCTCCATTTACGATCCGGTGCTAGGACAGGCTCCCCTGGACGTGACTAACCTCAGTGTTACACCGGCGCTGAAACTCTGGCATGCCTTCAAGAGCCTTGAGCTTGTGTACCGTGACGCATATTTCAACCAGCTCAGTGATCGTTACCAGGGGAAATGGAAACAGTTTGAGCAGTTAGCGAATCTGAACTGTACGCGGTTTATCGACACGGGTGCGGGAATCGTGATAGACCCTCTGCCGATGCCGGGACCGCCCGTGATCACGTTGGCCCCCGCGTCGCAAGCCGGGGGGATTGGGTATCTGACGGTCACGTTTGTCAACGCCGAAGCTCAAGAGAGCTCACCAGCAGTTACCGTACAGCAAGCTGTCTCGGATGGCAACGTTATTGTGGTCAGCGCCCCCGTGTGGCCGTCCAATGCGGTCGGTTGGAATTTCTATGGCGGTGTCGCGCCCACCGCCATAACGCTGCAAAATACCTCTCCGCTCGTGCTGGGCGCGAGCTTCCAGTTCGTTTTGCCTGGAACAACTACCGGGCAACCGCCCGGCACCGGGCAGGGTGCAGACGTAACTCGCGACCTACCGCGCCGGATCATGCGAGGCTGATGTGATTTCATTGGCAACTACAGTGGAAGCGACAGCGGTAGCTTACCTTACTGCCGCAGCGGGCTCGTCGTTTCAGCTCAACACAAATGCCCAAGCTCTCGCGGCGGTTCCCGGTATTTTGATTCAGTCGGTTACGACCGGTGCTGCGAGCCCCGAGATTATGGAACAGAGCCTCGCGCTATCCTATCCGGTCTTTGCGGTCTACTGCGACAAGATAAGCAATACACTAAAAGAAAAATTTCGCACGTTTTCGGGAACGGCTCAGTTAACGGTGGATGTGCGGTTCTCCCAGGACCAGATTGGCGGCATTCAGACCGCCCTCGAGAACTACGTTAGCGCGACGTGCGAGGTTTTTGACGGAGCTAGAGGAGATTGGGGAAACGGCTTGTTTTATCGAGGTGGCTATGAAGTTAGCTTTACCCCAGTTAAGAAGGGCGGCAAGGGTTTTCTTCAACTGGCGAAGATCACTCTTGGGATTGACGTGAGTATCTAGGCAGCTAAACCATGGCATATATTTCTTCTAATAACAACCGCTGGTATTGCCAGCTGGAACCGTCGTACGGACAGGTGGGAACCGTTACTGCCCAGAACCGAATCTCCGCCGTGGAGATGACTGTTCAACAGAAGGTCTCGACGTCGATCCGCAAAGACAAAACGGGAACTCGAACCTATCTGGGAGCGCCTGTCAACTTGCGAAAGCAGACGAATTTCCAGGTCAATACCTATATGACTGCATGGACTACGCCCGGAATTTCCCCTGGCTACGGTCCTATGTTCGAAAGCGCGCTCGGATCCGTCCCGTTGTTCTTCAATGGCGGTTCCATCGCTGCGAGTTCGACGACTTCGGTAATCAACTTCGAAGCACCGCACGGGCTATTTTTGCGACAGGCCATTACCTATATGGGCGAAATTCGGTTCGTGACTGGCACAACTCCAACATCGGTAGTCTTGAACTCGCCTCTCACGAATGTCCCAGTAACCGGGGCCGCGGTGGGTCCAACCGTGACTTATCAGCCTGCGACAGAGCTTCCCAGCTACAGTTTATTCGATTACTGGACGCCGGTAACCTCCGTGCAACGACTTCTGAGCGGCTGTGCCGTTGATCAGCTCTCATTTGCCGTCAACGCGGATTATCAGCAATTTCAGTTTAAGGGCTACTCACAAGACGTTCTTGATTCCAGTTCGTTCGCGGCGGGAGAGGGACACTTAAGCAATTTTCCGATTGAACCCGCTATCGGAGCGCCGCCAACGACAATTGTCGCCGGCCATTTGGGACAAGCCTGGCTCGGGCCCGTTTCGACCCAGTTCTTAACTTTGACGAGCGCGGATGTAACGCTTAATAACCAATTAGATTTGCGAAATCAGGAGTTCGGATCTACGCTGCCGCAAGCGATTAACCCTGGGATGCGAAAGGTGTTGTTAAATCTAGGTCTATATGGTCAGGACGATGCTGCAACTACGGCGCTCTATCAGGCTGCGCGCCAGCGTCTACCGATTTCGGCCGGGTTCCAATTAGGCAGCCAGTCCGGTGAGTTACTCGGATTCTTCATGGGTAGCGTCGTCCCGGAAGTTCCCCAATTCAATGACAAGGATACACGCTTGCTTTGGCAGTTCCAAGGTTCGCAGGCGCAAGGGCTTGGCGATGATGAAATCGCCATTGCATTTGGTTAAGGCATGACTTACGAGAGCGATGAAAGAATACAGTCATCTATCCGGCCGGACGTCTTCTACCTTGTTAGGCGAATGTCGTTTGCGAGGCGGCTGGATCTGATGCGGCGAGTGCGTGCGATCACGCCTAAGCTCGAATTTTTCCAGGCTGGAACGTCTGAGCAGGACAAGATTGATGCAGGTATTCTTTCAGCCGAAATCGACGATCTCTATCTCGAGTGGGGTCTGCAGGGGATTGAAGGTCTGGAGATCGACGGTACCGCCGCGACACCCGAGGCACTCGCGGAAAAAGGTCCGGAAGAACTCTTTCTTGAGGCGTTGCACCTGGTGAAAGCCGTGTGCCGGCTTTCGGACGCAGAAGCAAAAAACTAAGGGTCGCATTCCATTTCTACCGCAGGGGCCGAGCCGCGTGGAACTGCGACGAGTGTCGTGCAAAGCAAATGGAGCGCGCCCGGCGATGCGGTTTCCTAAGTCCCCGTGAGCCCGATGTAAAGACACCGGTTTGGGTCCGGAAGGACTTGGTTGTTTTTGAGTGTCCTAAGTCGTACGTGAGCGCGAGCAGCCTGGGGTACTTGGAGAGCTATGCGGTCTGGAAGCGCCATGGTGGAAGTTACGCCGGTGAACGAGATGGCCGCGAAACAGATGCATTCGTTGTACTGGCGAAGGAACTGGAAGAGGAGGAACGGCGGGATGCAGCAGAGATTCGAAGAGACAATGAACAGCGCCGGCTTGTCCGGTGACCGTAAGGCCGGCGACAGCGCCACCTCGCAGTCCAGCAGCGTAGGGTTCAGCATATTTAGCGGTAACGTCGGCTCAGCAAGGGGGTTCCTAAGCGGCCTTGGAGTGGTCGGCGATCCGATCTCCTTGCCGCACCTCGCTCCTGCATCTGAGTTAGACCTTACGTGCCTCCAGTCTTTGGTTGAGGTTCAAGCAGATTTTACGAGATCCGGCAGTGCAAGCACCGGCTCTTACCAGCAGGTGGTTGTAAGTATCCAAGCGATGGATTCACAGTCCTTCACGGACCGCAGTATTGAGGCCAAGCAGGCGGTGCTCGACGCGACGCTAAACGTGCGGTCTATAAACGACGTGATTTGCGACCGATAACGCTTATGGCACAATTCCCTGTTCTCGCCACTGGCGCGGTAGCTCAATACCCCGCTCGGTACAAGCTTTCTTTTCGGGCGGATGTCGTCCGTTTTTTCGACGGTTCGGAACAGCGTTTCAGGAACTCCCCGGGAGTCCTACATCAGTGGATAATCGCTCTGAACCAATTAACTGAGCAGGAAATGAACGCCATCGAGGAGTTCTTTCTGCAAAACCAAGGAGCGTCGAACACGTTCTCGTTCACCGACCCCTGGAGCGCACAAGTTTATCTGAATTGTTCCATCGTAAGCGATGAACTGGACGAGACTTCCGTCGGCGTCCTCTCCAGCAAGACGAGCGTGACAATTCGGGAGAACAGGACCTAGCATGCTATTTTTCCCGCAGCTCGAAACGGGAGCGCTCGCCCAGTATCCGCTGCTCAAGCAAAGATTAGAGCGTACCATCCAGAATATTGCTCAAGACGGTTCTGTCATTTCCTTGTACGACATCTACGCTCCGCAGGTGCGATGGACGTTGGACTACGAGTGTATAACCGATGCGGAGACCAACTTGATCACTTCGTTTTTTATGTCGTGCGAGGGATCGCTTCAACCGTTCCTGTTTGTCGACCCAACGGCTAACTTGCTTCTATTCAACGAAGACTTGACTCAGTCGTGTTGGGTTTTCAGTAGCCTGCTCCAGTTAACGACCGCCATTGCCGATCCTATGGGAGGCACAGCTGGAGTTCAGGTGATTAATTCGTCACAAACCTCCTTGCCAGTAACACAGACAGTTTCAATACCTGGTCAATACACTTGCGCGTTCAGCGTGTACTTACGATCTAGCAGCGTTCCTTGCACAGTCACGCTGTCCCGAAGCGACGGCAACAACACAGCATCGCAATCCGCTTCTCCCTCCTCCGCGTGGGCTCGATTCTACCTAAGCAGCGCGTTTGCGAGTAGCCAAAGTACGCTGTGCGAGTTTTCTCTTATGGTTCCAGCCGAATCCATCGTAGACGTATTTGGGTTTCAGGTGGATGCCCAACCGCAGCCTGGCACCTATCTTCCAACAACATCGGTGAACGCGACGTACCCGTTCGCGCGATTCGATATGGACCAGGTGACGGTCGCGTCAACCGGCCCCTCACAAAATAACCTGCGCCTTAACATCCTTTCCCGAGCGAGCTCGTGACGTGAACCCGACCCTATACACAGCTAAAGAACAACTCATCGCAGATACTCCCCTGTTGTTATTCGACTGCACGTTTTCTGACGGTACAGATGTTTTAAACGAGAGTTGGAGCACTCACGCTGTCTTAGTAAACGGCACGGTCTATCAACCACGCGTTTTGAAACAGAATCTGTTTCAGATGCAGATCGGCTCCGACATGGGCATCGATACGCTTCCTAAGATTACGATTGAGCTGGCCAACGCGGATTCCTATATATCGGAGATCAATCAGAATATTGGGGTCAAGGGCGGCCAAGTCATAGTTTCCATCGTGTTCTACAGCTTCGCAAACAGTGCGCCTTCGAGCAACGTGCAAGTACTGTTCAAAGGAATCCTCGATTCACCGGATCTCATTACCGAGCAAACTTTCCGAGTGAGCGCGAGTAACCGATTATCTCTCCAACGTGTGGTGCTGCCAGACACAAGAATCCAGAAGCGCTGTCCGTGGACCTTCCCGGCTGACCTGCTGTCCCGCCAGCAAGCGGCTTCGGGCGGAACAGCCGGGCAGTACTCTCGCTATTACCGGTGTGGCTACTCGCCGGACGTTGACGGCGGATCCGGCAATCTCAAGCCGAGCGGAACATCGCCTCAGCCCTACACCACTTGTGCTTATACGCGTAGCGACTGTATGTTGCGAGGGATGTTCAATATTGATACTTCCAACCGCACGACAGCTCGTTTCGGGGGCATCGAATTCGTACCCCCGACGATCGTTGTACGCAGCGCCGGCGAAAAGGGTTCTCACCTTTCGCCCGTCGACGATAACGAGACGCGCTATAACGATTTCGTCTCACTTATCTACGGGACTGCCTGGTTCTACCCGAGTATCGTCTTTTCGAGAAACGACGGCAATCTAACTCACTTCGAACTACTGCTTGGAATGGGGCCTATCGAAGATATTCAGATGGTCCTCGTTAATAGCATTGAAATACCGGTAGCTGTTGCCGGCCAGAATATGACCGGAACGGGATGGTATACGCTTGTTAGCCGCGGAACTCGCTCTGGCGCATTTAACCTTGACTTTACTGACGCGCAGGGGAATCCGCTAGGCGATCCTTACGGCAGCATGGCTTATCTTGCCGTTGTTGTACCGAACAGCATCAATGACGGTTCGAATTTGCCCTCAATCGAGGTGCTCATAGACGGATTGCTGACTCAGCAGTATGACACGAATTCCAATAGTCTAGGTCAGACGTTTTCCAATAACCCCGCGTGGGTGATCCTCGACCTGCTACAGCGCGTTGGTTGGACGCTAACCGAGCTCGATATGAGCACGTTCGCCGCCACGGCAAGCTACTGCGCCGAGCTAATCCAGACCACAGACCTTTTTGGAAATCCGGTGATGACGCCGCGCTATCAATGCAATTTAGTCATCAAGAACCGGCGAGCCGCTTCCGACGTGATTCGAGGCATCCGCAACGGTTCCCGGCTCCTATTGCGCTACGGATCTAACGGTCTGCTCCAACTGATCAATGAAAACACCATTGCGCTCCAGCAACCAGCGCTTCCGGCAAACAGTAACGCCACCTCTACTGTTGACGGTGGTTGGGCCGCGTATGAGTTCGGAGACGGAACTAACGGCACGACCGGAATTGCGCGGACCGGTCAAGGCGCGTCAAGCGTGAGCCTTAAGACCCGATCTTCAGCCGATACTCCCAACCGGTTCAGCGCGGAATTTCAGGATGCATTCAACGATTATCAGCAGGACAGCCTTTCGGTAGTAGATGTGGACGACGTCGCGGCAATGGGACAGGAAATCACGAGCACCACACCGGTCCTCGGCCTGCCACACTACGATCAAGCGGCGCGAATCCTTACCTTCTTCCTGTCGAAGAGCGTGCAGGGTAATAGCATCATTGAGTTCACGACGAGCGCAAAAGCTCTCGGCCTGACTCCTGGCGATATCATCGCGTTCACTTATAACAAGGAAGGTTTCTCGCGCACAACATTTAGGATAACGGGGATTCAACCCGGGCCTAATTACCGGACTGCGGTTATTACGGCGCAGCTTCACATGGACGCTTGGTACGACGATACGAACGGTCAAACGCCTGCGGACGCCAGCCGACGCCAAGGCAGCGCGGGAATCAACTTACCGCGACCGCTCGCCGGGGTTTTCTTAAATAGCGCCGGGACGTTGCAGTTCGGGGTATCTGAAACATGGAGCCAAGCGCCCGACGGTACCGCGACGGTGACGGCCAGTGTCGCGTTCGCGGCTCCGAGCGCTAGCACGCAGGGAGCGCCCGAAATTCCATTAGTATCGTTGGTAGCAACCATCCAAAGTTCAGGTGGATCGATCACTACCGGACAGACCCTCTATTATGCGGCCACAAGCGTGGGCGCGGGCGGTGCCGAGAGCCCCCTTTCATTTACAGTACAGGCCGCAGTGAATACAGGTTCAAGCACGAACACGATTAGTCTAACCGGTCTCAGCTTTCCTTCGAATGCGTTAGCGTTTAACATATATCGCGGACCGAACCCAAGTAATCTGTTCCAGATCGCATCACAGCAGCCGTTGGCACACATGTTCGTGGACCCAGGTCTGCCCGTGACGCCGGTTCTCCCACCCGATCCCAACTACGATCACGCGGATTTCTACTGGCGCATGGAACTGCAGCCGGAAACGCCAGTCACGATCTTTGGTTCAAACACAATCGGCTCAAGCGATCTTGAGCTGACTGCCGGGACTTATGCCGGGATGGTGGTCCGAATCACGGGCGGGACTGGCGTCGGACAGGAGTTAGAAGTATCAACAAACACTACGAATATGCTTACCGTCGTAAACCCCTGGGTCATTCAGCCCGACTCGACAAGTCTGTTTGTAATCGCCCAGGGCACTTATCAGTTCGGCGCAACGACGCAGACGAGCCCGGCTCAGTTTACGATTCCCAACCAGGCCTTGAACATCATTGAAATTTCGGGACGTGCCGCGAATAGTAACGGCTTCGAGTCGCCCTATGGGATATCTCCTCTGACGCGATATCGAATCGGCGGAGCTCCTATCGACGCCGTGGACTCCGCTCCTCCGGCAGCTCCCACGTTTGGGGTTACGATCCCGAATAGCGTGGGGGGCACAATTCTGTTCGGCCCGGTGTCTTTCGTGGATTTGACTAACACGTCAACCACAACCGCCGGCACCTACGCCGTGCATTATTTGGATGAGCTAAATCTTCAACCCGCGGCAACCTTGACCGCCGGTATCGACCTATCCGACACAACGCTGACTGTTTCCAAGACGCTTACGGAGACCCCGCTGTTTTACGTTCTGATTGATTCGGAGATCCTAGCTGTCTCCGCGTTGGACACAACCGGGATGTCTCTCACCGTAGCTCGGGGAGCCCACGGCACGATTCCGGCCGCTCATTCACTAGGCTCGGATGTGTTCGCGTTGCTTCGGCAGATCTGTGTCGTACCTTTTGTAAAAGACTTCTTCGGAACAGCAGCGAGCGGCAACTGGGGTTACCCGTTTAGTATGCCCAATGTGCGGATTATGAGTACGGAGTGTACGGTTAGAAATTCGCAAGGCAATAGCCCGACGAGCAGCCTCAATTTCGTGAGTTTCGGTGGTTACCGCACACTATCGGGAGGCCAGCTATCATTCCAAATTGGCGGTTTTCTGTCTGTTCAGACCGGAGCCGCTCCCGATATCATAATCGACGCACCAAAGGTCGTGGGAACTCTGTATGCTGTTGTAAAGCAGGCCGCAGTCGGCGCTTCAATAATAGTCAATCTTAATCTCAACGGCAGTCCGTACTGTAGCCTTACTATCGCGGCCGGGGCCATGAATTCGGGTGTACCGGTTAGCGGCGCCAATCTGTCCCCGATGCTTCCTCAACAACAGTTAAGTATCGATATCGTGAGCGTCGGCTTGACTGTTCCGGGTAGCGATCTTACAGTTACCCTCGTCGTGTGAGTTATGGCGGAAATAATTCAGAAGCTCCAACCAAACCGTGACTTACAATGTTATTTTCTAATGCCGTCGGCGATCGCCGCCCTCAGCGCCACGAGTGAAACCGGTTTTACAATTTCGGGTACATGGCGCCAACAATTCGACTGGGCCGTAATCGAATGGAATCGCGATAATACGTTTGAACATCCGCTATTGCGTAATCTGCCGGATGGCGACCTGAGCGAACTCACGCTTACTTACCAGGAAAGCCGCTCGAACTGCATTTTGCTTGACTCCAATCTCTATCCCACGGTCGCGTGGCCGTATCTTAGGTTCTGGCTGGATGGACCGAATGGCGACGTCTTTCGGGAGGTTCGCCTGGCGGATTACGCCAGTCCGGCAGCTGGGCAATATGGGGCCGCGTCGGCGCTTTTCTCATTAACAGGCTCCGCTACGGCGGGGGATCTGATAGAACTCGAATGGGACGCTTCTGAACACTATAACTACACAATCGCGGATGGTGACACGAATGGTTCCGCTATAATCCAGCTTGCTTCAATTATCAATTCGATTTCCACAACTGTGAGTGCGAGCGCGACAGCCAGCACGATTCTTCTAACGCGCCTGAACGCGAATGAGGGGATAAACGCGAATACGATTGGAGTTTATGGAACAGTATCTGGCAGCCAGACAGAGATATGGCAGCCCGTTGCACAAACGTTCAACGGCGGCACATCCCCTGAAACGTGGCAAGTAACAATTCCGTTCGCGGCGCTGACTGATATTCTGACCAACGAGACATTTAGCGCGACTAACGTCCGCAAAATGCGTTGGACTTACTCTGCTGCAATGCAGACCGCATCGTACCAGCGCAGTGAATTTAAAGTATCCGTTACGAATTGGTCCGTAACGGGTAACAATCGAGCCTATAGTGTCGCCGGTCCTGGATCAAGGCGGATCGAAGACGATTCCACAACTGTAACTTACACGGGCACGTGGTCGCCGTCCTCGTCGAATATCGGGAATTTTTCCGGCGGCTCGATCGCGTACACAACTGCAACCGGTTCTTCGCTGTCCTGCACATACACTGAGCCTGCTGCGCACTCTCTATATCTCGGGACGCGACAAGCCCCTGGCTGCGGTGCGGTTCAGATAACAGTTGACGGAGGCGTACCCACCAGCTTCAATTTCTACCTCTCGGACGACGAGCTCGTTCGAGTAAGCCTCGGAAATCTGGCCGCCGGAAACCACACTATCAGCGCGGTGTATACCGGTGCGAATGGCAACTACTTCTACTTCGATTTTCTCGAAATCGCTTACCCAACGAACGACCTGCCCGATCAGCCCGCAATTGCGAATGTCACATTGGCAACTGACTGGGATACGGAACACTCGCTGGCGCTGGCGCCCGAACGAACCGCTTGGCTGATCTCAAAGTTGGGATTTAAAGGTCGGGCTAATCACTATCAGGGCGCGCTTTGGTTCTTTGAATTGACGCGCCTGGGCCAGGTTTATGCATCCGCAACGGTCGCGTTCGGTGGAACTTCAGCACTAAGCGCGCAGACGATCGTAACGATCGACGGCACGAAATTTACCCACTTGCATCTTCGGGGCGATGATACCTTGACCGTGGCCATTGCGCTCGCTCTTCAGATTAATAACGGCTCAACAGGCGTGTGGGCGGGGGCGAGCGGGAATGTGTTGACGATTAGCTCCCGTCTAATGGGGACCGCGGGCAACGCGATCAGCTTAACGGTGGCTGTAATGGAGGACCCGAACGATCTGAGTACCTTCACTGCGACCGCAAGCGGTCCTAGCTTGGCGGGCGGTGTTGATGGCACACCGAGCGGAGTTGCTTTTCAGGATGCGGCTGCGAATGTCGGTTGGCGAACTGATCTGTCTGCGAGTCCCCCCTTGAATCGGGCCGCGCGCGATTGGTCGCAGGCATTCTTCGAAGCGCTGGGAGGCTATGGAATCCAAGCAACAGCCGCTTTCAGTACGGAACTTCAGTTCGCTGACCCTTCCTCTCAGGTTGGTATAGCCCAACGGTATTCCAACGGCAAACCATGTGTCGTAAACACTCCGGCTATTCAAACCAACTTCTCGACGGCTAGTCTCAGCTTCTGGCAAGGCGTTCACCTTTGTATGGCGCAGACCATGGCGACTGCGGGACAAACTCCTTATCTTCAATTCGGCGAGGTGCAATGGTGGTACTTCCCTGGGGAGGAGCTAACATCTCCGCCTTCCCAACCAAGCATGCCCTTCTACGACGCGTATACTTTACAACAGTATCAATCCGTGTACGGAACCGCGCTACCCCTGATAGCCACCAATACGGTTGATCCGACAACTGTTCCGCAAGCGGCCGCGCTACTTCCCAGCTTGATTGGCCAGTTCACTTCGTCAATCATGACTCATGTGCGCCAGACCGTCGCAAACGCACAGTTTGAAGTGCTCTATCCCCCTGATGTTAATAATTACGCGCTCACGCAAGTTGTCAATCTGCCCCTCTCCGCGTGGACAGCTCAAACACTCAATTGCCTCAAAACGGAGAACTTCACATTTACTGGAAACCGGAATTTGGATCAAGCGCTAAATTCGATCGGAGTTCCGGTCGCGCTCTCATTCCCGGCAGGTCAGACTGCGCACCTTGTGGGGATCGGCGACTATACGACTCCGTGGGCGAAAGAGGCGGGTCTGGCCGTAGGGGCGGGCGTTGAGAGCGTAGTTCTGTTTGCCCTTGACCAATTTTGTCTCATTGGTTACCCGCCGGACTTCTATCCGAACATTCAGAGCGGTTCTTCGATGGCGTGAGCGCGCGCTAAGCTATCGTAAGAACAGCTAACTCGTGTTGCTCGTTCAGAATGTCTCAAGAGTCTATCGCCTGTATCGAAAGCCATCGGATCGAATCGTGGAGATGCTGCGATTCGGGAGCGCTAAGCTACACACCGATTTTTGGGCGTTGAAAAACATTTCTTTCTCGCAGGAGAAGGGAGAGTTCGTTGCGCTGGTCGGACCGAATGGATGCGGCAAGAGTACGCTGCTCCAGGTAGTCAGCGGCATCTTACGACCGACCGGCGGGTCTGTCCTGGTGCGAGGGCGTATCGCGGCTCTCCTGGAACTCGGCGCTGGATTCAATCCCGACTTCACCGGTCGCGAAAATGTATTGATTAACGGCGAACTTCTCGGATTATCCCGGCAGGCCATGCAGCGCGCATTGCCGAGAATCGAGGAGTTTGCAGGAATTGGTGAGTTTATTGACCGTCCCGTTAAAGAGTACTCCAGCGGCATGTATGTCCGGCTTGCTTTTTCGACAGCGATTCACGTCGAGCCGGAACTACTTATCGTCGATGAAGCTTTAGCTGTCGGTGACGCCGCGTTCGCGAACCGTTGTATCCATAAGTTCCGTGAGTTACGCGAACAGCGCGTCAGCGTGCTCTTTGTTTCGCATGACATGGGCCTTGTAAAGCAACTCGCGGATCGCGCTCTATTTCTTCTGCATGGTGAGTTGCAAGTGCAGGGCGAGCCTAAGACAGTGATTGACCGATACATCGCTAGCGTACTTGAGTCATCGGCTGGACATCAGCAGGCCGACCGCTCAGGCAACTTACAAGCAATGCATCGGCACGGCGATCTTTCCAGCGAGATTATTGAGGCGAAGCTGATCAACTCGGCGGGTGTCCCCACTAACACGATATCTACCGGCGACTGCCTTCAAATGCAAATCACATGCCGGTTTCATCGGGCGCAGACCTCGCCGACAGTCGGCATCCTTGTTCGCAACCGTATCGGAATCGATATATACGGCACCAATACTCGAATCGAGGAAGTCGATCTCGGTACGTTCGCGCAAGGAGATTTGTTAGACGTTATTTTCCGATTTGAGTGCTGGCTTACTCCGCAACAGTACGCCATTACCGTAGCTATCCAAAACGAGGACGGCAGTAGTAACGATTGGCTGGATGATGCGATCGTGTTTGACGTTGTGGGGAGCCGACAAACGGCGGGGATCGTGGACTTGCGGGCGGATGTAAGCTGGAAAAAGTCCGGGTGATCCGTCCGGAGCGGAGAGCACATGAATGTCACCAGTATTCAAGAGCAACTGATCGATCAGGAGTTGGATGGTTGGTTGTTCTTCGACCACCATCATCGCGACCCGCTTGCCTATCGCGTGCTCGGTCTGGATCCGAACCTTCACGTCTCGCGGCGATGGTACTACTTTGTTCCTGCAAAGGGCGAGCCCCGCAAACTCGTTCACCGCATCGAAAGCCGAAACTTAGACCCAGTCGAAGGGAGAAAGTCCGTGTACTCCAGCTGGGAAGAGCAGACGAGCGCGCTCTCCGAACTGCTGGCCGGATCGAAACGCGTCGCTATGCAGTATTCCCCGAACTGCGCGATTCCCTACGTCTCTAACGTTGATGGCGGTACGCTCGACCTCGTCCGGTCGACTGGGGTCGAGGTCGTAAGTTCCGCGGAACTTATCCAACACTTCGAAGCCCGACTAGATGCGGCGGCCCTTGATTCGCATCTGGAGGCTGGGGTGTTAGTGGATCAAGTCCGGCGCAGCGCTTTCCAGTTCATCGGTGACGCCCTTCGTGCGAACCGGTCGGTCACTGAGTGGGATACGGCGGCGTTCGTTCTCGAGGCGTTCGAGCGGGAGGGACTGCTTACAGAACACGGACCGATCGTTGGAGTTAACGCGCACGCCGGCGATCCGCACTATGAGCCTTCGTCCACCGCAAGCACGCCGATCCAGGAAGGCGACTTCGTGCTCCTTGATCTCTGGGCGAAGTTTAAGCGACCGGAAGCGATCTTCTACGATGTCACGTGGACCGCGTTCTGCGGCGGCAGTCCGCCCTCGGAGATGACAAAGGTCTTCGAGATTGTCCGCGATGCCAGGAACGCGGCAGTCGATCGCGTCAAGACGGCGTTCACGGACGGCGAGAAGCTATGCGGATATCAGGTTGACGATGCGGCGCGAACACTTATTCGAAATGCAGGGTATGGAGATCAGTTCGTGCATCGCACGGGGCACTCGATTGGCATAGATATACACGGCAGCGGGGCAAACATGGATAACTTAGAGACCCATGACGTGCGCCGCGTGCTACCTTGGTCCTGCTTCTCAATCGAACCGGGCATCTACCTCGACAATTTTGGTGTGCGGTCCGAGATTAACATCTTTATCGATGCGACTACTCCGCGCGTCACCGGCGAACAGCAGCAGAGTTTGGTTCTAATCAGCTAAGCTCTACTTATCCGTGAGCGCCGCTACTCCCGGCAGTTCGATTCCGGCGAGGAACTCAAGCGAAGCGCCGCCTCCAGTCGACACGTGCGAGATCTTGTCGGACACTCCGGCGCTTTTGATCGCCTTCTCGGAATCGCCGCCGCCCACAACCGAGATCGCGCCCGAAGCCGCTACTGCCTTGGCGAGCGCAACCGTTCCTTTGTCGAACGGCGGTTTCTCGAACACGCCCATAGGACCGTTCCATATGATCGTTTTCGCTTTCGCGATCTCACGCGAGTATAAGTCGATCGTGGCCGGCCCGATATCAAGACCCATCTTGTCGGCAGGAATCGTTTCAACGACCTCGTTGGGGGCGCCTTCCTTTAGTTCAGCCGCGACCACGTGATCAATCGGAAGCAATATCTTGTCACTGTGGTCCTTCATCAACTGCCTGGCGAGATCAAGCTTGTCATCTTCCACTAGCGACTTACCGATAGGTTCACCTTTTGCCTTGATAAACGTATAGGCCATCGCGCCGCCGATCATTAGGCGATCGACGATCCGAATGAGATTTTCGATCACATCCATTTTGTCGGAAACCTTGGCGCCGCCTAGAATCGCAATCGCGGGGCGTTGCGGGTTTTGGGTGACCATAGATAGATACTTCAGTTCTTTCTCCATCAAGAGTCCAGCGGCAGCCTGACGAACAAACGCAATCATCCCCACAGTAGAAGCATGCGCGCGATGCGCTGTGCCGAATGCATCGTTCACGTATAGGTCGCACAAAGACGCGAGTTCCTTTGAGAATCCCGGATCGTTTGCTTCTTCTTCCGGATGAAAGCGAAGGTTCTCCAAGAGAAGAATTTCGCCGGGCTTCGGCAGCATCGCAGTTACCGAGGGACCCACGCAATCGGACGCCATAGCAACCGGACGCTTAAGTATTTCCGAAAGCCGGGCGGCGCACGGCTTAAGGCTCATCTCCGGATTGACTTTCCCTTTCGGACGGCCCAAGTGAGATGCAAGAACAAGCCCCGCTCCGTGTTCCAGCGCGTATTCGATGGTGGGTACCGACGCTTTGATGCGCTTATCACTCGTGATTTCCTGCCCACCGTTCGCTAACGGTACATTGAAATCGACGCGTATGAAAAGGCGCTTGCCTTGAAGATCAAGGTCCTGAATTGATAGTTTTGCCATAGCCGACTCTTGAGCTTAGCAAGGTCATTTGGTCTCGGGCACTCTATCAAGGACCACGTCTCGACTCATCGCGCGGAAAGCCTCTAGTAACGCGCCGGCCGCCGGACCAAAAAACGCGGGTCGATACAAACAGCCATCCGTCAGGTCCACAAGAAGACGAAATCGCGCGCGCAGCGTTTCGCTTCGGAAGACACCGCCGATCGGCGACACGGGCAACACGAGTTGATCCCGACCTAGTTGGGCCCGAACCGATGCTGCGTATGCAGCCAGCATCTGGGCCGCTTGCTCCATAATTGCTCGGGCGAGCGGGTCACCGTCGGCGCACTCCGCATCGACGAGCGGAGCCAGCGCGGCAATTCGAGAACGCGGCCACTTAGTCGAGTAGAACATGTGAAGTAAGTCGTTGACCGAGGAACAGCCGGTTTCACTTAGCAGCATGCGATAGAGCGAAGTCGGCGGACCCCAGCCCTCTTCGAAACGCAACGCCGCTCGGATTGCCTGCCGGACGATATCGAAAGCGCTACCTTCATCACCGAAGATATAGCCCCAGCCACCGGCACGCACTGGCGGCTGCAAGCCGCTACGTCCAAGAGCGATTGACCCGGTACCTGCAATCACGATGATGCCGCTTCCACCGGCAGTTGCACCTGCGAGCGCGATCACACTGTCGTCAACAACAGTCAAGTGAGAGCATCGAATGATACTGCGAAGCAAGCTACTCTTGTCGGCCGCTCCCCCGCTCATCCCACAACAGACGGACTCGAATTCGACTATCTCCGGATCGAGCGATGCGCGCGAACAAGCTTCAGCGATGCATGCAGAAATCGCCTTCGTAAAGCGATGCGCCGCTTCGGGTCCGCTGACGTGATTACAGGGACCCGCGGTACCCCACCCGAGAACGCGTCCGTCTTCATCGGCGATTAGTGCTGTTGTGCTGCTCTGGCCGCCGTCGATTCCGAGGAATAGCATCAAACGGTCTTATCGGCGGAGTAGCAGAGTTTCTCAAGCGGGCATTCGGCACACCGTGGGTTCCTAGCGATACAGAGAGCCCTTCCATGCAAGATGATCTGATGGGAGAACAGGATCCAGCGCGTCTGAGGAACGATGCGCATCAGATCCTGTTCGATCTTCACGGGTTCCGTCTCGCGCGTAAAGTCTAGACGTTTCGAGATGCGCTGTACATGCGTATCGACAACTACCCCGGTCGCCACGCCATAGGCTGTACCAAGCACGACATTGGCTGTCTTCCGGGCCGCGCCCGGTATGGTGAGCAGTTCGTCCATAGTGCGCGGAACCTCGCCGCCAAACTCCTCGACTACCTTCTTTGCAGCTCCCACAATGGACTTAGATTTGTTGTTGAAGAAACCCGTGGAGCGGATATCTTCTGCGAGTACTTCGGGACGCACGGCGGCGAAATCCTTCGGCGTTGGATACTTCGCAAAGAGACTGGGGGTAACTTCGTTGACGCGCTTATCTGTGCATTGCGCGGATAAGATCGTGGCGACGAGTAGCTCCCAAGGGTCGCGATGAGTTAGTGCGCACGTCGCATTCGGATAGGTGCGATCGAGAATCTGATAGATCTCTTCGAACCGCGCTTTGCGTGCAGCAGCGGTTTTCGGGCGTACCTGCCCATGACGGAGTTTGATGCGTTTAACGGCCACTGGAGTAAGTTACGGGCTAGGGCGAAGTAATCTCAACATCCGGAGTCACATTCTGCCAGTCCGGAAACTCATACGGTTTCAGCTTCGTATCGAACGGCACACTCAAGTCACGTGATTCATACGGACCGAGCGATCCAACCTTGAAGCGGAAAGTACCCGCCGAATCTTCATCCGAGCGTTGCGTGCTGGCGTACACCGTGACTGTTGCCGAAAGGTTATCGAACGAATTCTGGGAGTGATTAACAACCACAAATCGAGCTTCCGGCTTCTTCTTCGGACCTTCGGTTAGGCGGATTCCGACGACCTCGACATACTTCTGTATCGGGTTAGTCACCTTGGTCCGCGCGGCGTTCGCGGCCGGGTCCAGACCGGTCGATGTGGCCTGCTTACGCCCATTCCACCAAGTAATGCCGTAGTAGATGCCGAAACATACTCCGGCAATCGCGAGGGCAGAAAGAATCATCAACAGCCAGGTCGGAACGCCTCCGCGCGTTGTTGGAACGTTCCCGCGGGTCGCGTGCGCCGGCGCGATGGGACGGACTACTCTGGGCGTCGGAGGCGCACCGCCGGGTGGGGGAGCACCAAGATTTACGATAGGTTCTGAAGCGGGGTTCACAACAGAGGCTGCAACTGGAGTCTCCGGAACTACTTCCGGTTCGACGGGGTCGTCGAAGCGAGCGCCGCAATTTACGCACGTAGTCGCGGAAGGTGGGTTGTCGCGGCCGCAGCGCGCGCAAATCCAGGAGAACATACTTTCAATCTAACGTAGTGGCGCGGAGTTCCATGCTTTATACAAATCGACGAGCCGATTCGCGTCCAGGGCGCCGTCATGGAGAACCAGTCTGTATCGGAAGTGCAGCGTCTTTCCTAACGGCAAAGGCATCGCGCCGTCAGCGGACGGATCCTGCGTAAAAGCTTTCACTCCGAAGATGTTGACCGCAAGTAACCCGTAGCCGCGCGCGTGCCAGTAAGGTGGATGACGCGGGTTTTCGGAACTGTCGAACATCGCGATGCCTGCTGAACGATCGCCGAACTTGCCCGAGATATCCATCCAGTCGGCCCGTTTTCCCCAACATTCCTTCTCCTGATGACAGCCGGTTGAGGCGACCATGCGGCCGGTGCGGATCGGGTCGTCCGGAGAGGGCTCTTCCAGTTCACGAGCCAAACGGACGCCGAAGACACCGTCCTTCTCATCGCCAAAGACAACGTCAGTGCTAGCAGTCAAGGTGATGTCGAAATCGACGGTGCGCATAGGACCGCCGGAGAACGTCATAACACGGTGCTCCTTGAGAAGCTCTTTGCCATCGGGATCGCGCCAGGATAGGTCCGCTGTAATGCCGCCGCCCGCACCTCGTGGCGTACCTTCAACTAAGATGCGACCCATGTTCTTTGTCTTATAACTTGGGTCGGAGTTCCAGAAGTCGGTTCCGTTCACCTTAGCGTGCGCGAACCAGACGCCGCGCTGATGTGGATGATCGTGCGGATCGCCTTGCGCGTCCTGCATCGGCCAATGGCGCGTAAGCTCGACACCCGCTGCAGTAGTTAGCGGCCAGAGGTACGGTTTGGTGACGCCGTCGCCGTAGAAGAAACTACTCGCTGGCTTATCGTCGATGGTGACAATGACGCGATTCGGCTGCTGCGCGATATGCACTTCGGCAAGTGACGCAGCCAGCATAGTCAGCACTAATGATGTCGTCAAGTCAATACCTCCCGCGCGGCCAACGCTCGCTGTTCTGCCTCGGCTACGTCTGCTCCGATTGCCGTGATGTGTCCCATCTTTCGGCCGGGCCGCGGTTCCAATTTACCGTATAAGTGGAGCTTCGCGTCGGGTATCGCGAGTGCCGCCGGCCAATTCGGATCCCCGTTCGCCCATAGATCGCCTAATAGATTGGCCATCGCAGCCGGGCGAAGCATCGTAACGTCGCCAAGCGGCAGACCGCAGACCGCGCGCAGTTGTTGTTCAAACTGACTAGTTACGCACGCGTCTATCGTGAAGTGACCCGAGTTATGAGGCCGCGGCGCAAGCTCGTTGACCAGTAACTTTCCTCCACGAGTTAGGAAGAACTCAACGCATAGCACGCCGATTACTTTGAACTGATCAAGTACAGCTTGCGCGATGCGAACCGCTTCTTGTTCGACCTCAAACGGCACACACGAGGGTGCGCTTGTAACATCCAGGATTCCTTTGACGTGAGCGTTCCGAACCGTTCCGTAATGAACAAATTGGCCGGATTCACCACGCGCTGCGACTACCGATAGCTCGCACTCGAAATCGATGCGGTGCTCGAGAACAGCATCTTGCGCCATCTGTTCCCAGGCGGGTTGCAGATGTTCCGGACCGCTGATGGCGATCTGTCCTTTGCCGTCATAACCGAAGCCTGCCGACTTCAAAATGGCAGGCGATCCTATCCGATCAACCGCCACCCTTAGTTCGTCAAGAGACGAAACAGCCGCAAACGGGGCCACCGGAAACCCATGTCCGGCGAGCCAGCGCTTCTCGCGCAACCGATGCTGTGTGACGTGAAGTACTTCCCCGGATGGTCGGACCGGCGCACAACTCTCGGCCGCAGCTGCCGTCGCCGCAGGAACATTTTCGAACTCAAAGGTAACGACATCGACACCTGAGGCGAACGCTCGGACGGCATCTAAGTCGTCATAACTCGCCTGTATCTCCGTGTCGGCAACCTGACCCGTCGGAGTATCTTCGTCAGGCGAGAGCGTGTGAACCCGGTAACCCATCCGCCGCGCAGCTATGGTGAACATGCGGCCCAGTTGCCCGCTGCCGAGTACGCCGATGGTCGCTCCGGGAACGATGGGATTCAACCGAGTGTCTCTTGTTTGATTTTCTCCTGCATCTCGCGGCGGAAGTCCTGTAGCTTGGCTTTTAGTTCCGGCGAGCTGAGCGCTAGTATCCGGATAGCCATTAGTCCGGCGTTTCGCGCCCCCGGCTGTCCGATAGACATAGTGGCCACCGGAACTCCAGCGGGCATTTGCGCGATCGATAGGAGCGAATCCATCCCATGCAGCGCCCGGCTTTCCACGGGAACCCCGATCACCGGCAATAGAGTAAGCGACGCAACCATGCCGGGCAGATGAGCCGCCCCGCCTGCCCCCGCAATGATCACTTTGATACCTCGCTCCTCAGCGGACTTGGCATAGTCGAACATCATCTCTGGAGTGCGATGCGCGGAGACGACCCGGCACTCGTGGGAAACGCCGAAATCCGTCAGGACGTGACTAGCAGCCTCCATCGTCTCCCAGTCCGACTTACCGCCCATTATTATGCCGACGGTCATTGCCCCTGCGCGAGAGAGTATCCGGGCTTGCCGTCGAAGTTACGCAACGTTTCGATCTTTACGATGTCGAAGCCGGCCGCACTTACCTGCTCCATCAACTTAAGAATCTGACCATGATTGACGATCCCGTGCTTACTGTCCTTAGTGGTAAAGCGGCAGCGGAAGTAATCAGCGGTGAAGGTTTCCTCCATGAATTCCGGCCACACAGAAACGCCGCGGTTTGACACCATCGTTAGTTCCAGATCGCCGTGGGTAGCTGCCTGCATAGAATCCCCGAACTTCTTTCCACTCCGTTCACTAGAGCCTACATAGATGTCTACACCCACTAAGTCCACCTTCGGGCTAGGCAGCGTGCTTCGTGTCCATTCTTTTCGCTTAACAGACTTCGGTCGCGTAAGCCGCGGGCTTCAACTTCTCCGGCTTTTGACCGATTCGCGCTGCAACGGCCTCGGCGAACTCCTTGGTGCCTACCTTTCTCCTTACTTACGCCCTCTTTATAGATGTCATAAGTGTGGACGCCGTCTTCCAGTGTCTTCAGCCAGGCATTGTGGACGCGATCCGCAGCCTCGATTTGGCCTAAGTGAACCAGCATCATCACCCCGCCTAGAAGCAACCCGGAAGGATTCGCCAAATTCTGACCTGCCCGCCTTGGCGCGGACCCATGGATAGCTTCGAACATGGAGCACTGCAATCCAATGTTTGCCGAACCGGCCAAGCCGACGGATCCCGCGATCTGGGCCGCAACATCGGACAGTATATCGCCGTACAAGTTGGGCATCACGATGACGTCGAACGCCTGCGGGGTATCCGCTAACTTGGCCGCGCCGATGTCGACAATCCAGTGCTCGCTTTGAATGTCGGGATACTCGGTCGCGATCTCGTCGAAGACCTTATGAAATAGACCATCGGTCATCTTCATAATGTTGTCTTTGGTGAAGCAAGTTATTTTCTTGCGGTTGTTCGCTTTTGCGTACTCAAACGCAAAGCGCACGATCTTCTCCGAGCCCGGTCGGGTGATAAGTTTGAGACACTCCGTAACTTCAGGGCTAAGCTGATACTCAATACCCCCGTAAGTATCTTCCTCGTTTTCGCGGACAATAACCACATCCATGTCAGGATGCTTTGTGTCGACAAAGGGAGCGTAGGAAACGCAGGGCCGAACGTTGGCATAAAGCCCGAGCCGCTTACGCGTAGTTACGTTCAGACTCTTGAAACCGCCGCCTTGCGGGGTGGTAATCGGCGCCTTGTAAAAGATCTTCGTGCGCCGCAACGACTCCCACGCGCTCGGTTCGATTCCGGCCGAATTCCCGCCCAGATAAACCTTCTCGCCGATCTCAATTCGTTCCAGTTCGAGCTGCGCCCCGCCTTCACGCAGGATGTGCAGCGAGGCCTCCATGATTTCAGGTCCGATGCCATCGCCGTATGCAACCGTAATAGGTGTTTTCATGTGATTCGAATACGAAACGTAAGGATATCAGGCGCCCCAGCGGGCCGTAAGTCCCGCTCTACCCTGTCGGAGTCCGAATCAAAACACAACTCGTCCAGTTTTCTTTAACTAATCCCTCGAACAACTTACAAGTCCTGGGCCGCCGCAACTCGACATTCGTCTGCTTCACTGAAATCGGGGCTACGGTGAATTCGATACGGAGCCCCAAACCGGACGACAATCTATGCGATTTCAGCTTCGACGGACAACTTCCGCGATCACCGTACTCTGCGCGCTGTCGTTTGCCGCACACTTACGCGCTCAGACCAAGGTCGATCTGCGCACGCAGACGAAGGACGCGGACTTCAGCTCTGTGGGGCCCACCAAGCCCGCTCAGACCGGCGCGTCGTTGCCGGCAACGTGCGCGCAAGGCGAGTTCTTCTTCCTGTCCAGCGCGCCTGCCGGCCAGAACTTTTACGGATGTAGCGTGGCCAATACCTGGACTCTGGAAGGCGCCTCGACCGCAAGCCGCGTCCCCAGTGAATCCCACAACGCAGGCGGCGTACTCACCACGGACGGAACCAACCCGATCTGGCAACCTGTCTCCGGCGATGTAAGCGGTACGCCCGGCGCCCTAACGGTAACCCGGCTTCTTGGCCGCGCGCTCTCCGTAACCGCGCCGGTTGATGGACAGTTGCTGAAGTTCAGCACTGCTACCGGAAGCTGGTCGCCGATCACTCTGGCCGGCGACGTCAGCGGCCAGCCTTCCGCGCTTCAGGTCAGCGGGCTCCTCGGCCGTCCACTCGCCACGGTTCCCCCTGCTGACGGCCAATTTCTCGACTTCAGCGTAACCACCGGACTGTGGCAGCCTGCTTGGTTCGGCGGCGACATCAGCGGCTCGCCCGCATCGGTTCGCGTAACCGGCATCCTGGGACGCGGCATTCTCGGCACAACGCCGCTCGATGGTCAGCTTCTCGAGTTCAGCGCCGCCAATAACGCCTGGCAGCCGCTCGCGCTGGGCGGCGACGTCAGCGGCAGCCCTGCACTTATCCAAGTCGGTGGACTTCAGGGCCGACAGGTCTCGCCTTCAGCCCCCAACGATGGCCAGCTCATGCTCTTCAACGCCGCCGCGGGCCAGTGGCAGCCCACCAGCATCAGCGGGGATGTCAGCGGCCGTCCGACGGCTATCACCGTCAGTGCCATTCGCGGCAAGGCGCTGTCCACAGTTGCACCGAGTGACGGCCAGGTTCTCAAGTTCAACGGTTCCGCGAATTGGTGGGAGCCGATCGCTTTCGGTGGCGATATCAGCGGCTCGCCCGCGTCTCTCTCCGTCGTGGCTCTGCGCGGCAATCCGATCGCGAGTGCGACTCCGGGCGATGGCCAAGTGTTGACCTATAGTGTTGCGGCGAAAACGTGGGAACCGCTAGCTTTCGGTGGAGACCTCGCGGGCAGTCCTGCGGCCGCGCACGTTTCCGGTTTGCAGGGACGGCCCGTGTCCAGCGCTCCGCCCCTTAACGGCCAGCTCCTGGGTTGGAATTCCTCGCTAAGCACTTGGCTGCCGGTGAATGGTTCGAGCGCGGGAGGCTCAAACACTCCCAATTACAATCTGGCCTTCACATCACAGACTCTGCTCGCAATCCCCGGGACGCAGCACGGCCTCGGCACGTCGAATCTTATCGTCGCCTGCTACGACACCTCAAGCCCCGCGAACTATGTGGAACCGAGTCATGTTACGGTCGATCCCGTCGCTTACAACGTCACCATAACTTTCGATCATGCGCAGAGCGGCCGCTGCGTGCTGAACGGTTCCGGCTCTGGCGCAACCGGCGGCAACTCGATCACCGGAAGCGCGGTGCTCTCGTTCCCTGCGATTGCGAACGCTGCGTGCAGTGCGGATTTGACGCTCGCGGTACCCGGCGTAAACCCAGGTGACGCGGTAGCGCCCGGTTGGCCAGCGCTTCCCGCTGGCACTTTCGGGATGATGCGCGTCGGTGCAGTCGGATCGGTGTCAGTGCGCCTCTGTAACCTGAGTGGTGCACCGGTCACGCTGTCTTCGATGACTTACTCGGCCACCGTTGTCGGACCGATTTAGATAATCAAACGCTAAACTGATGGCTGAATGAATCGAGCAATGTCTCGTGTTGTCCTGGTCCTTGCTCTACTTAATTCGCTCGCTAGTGGCGCGGTGATCCAGAATGTTCGCATCTTCGGCGTAACCAATACGCAAGCCGTTCTCACTTATGAGGCGCCGGATGAGAAGCCGTGCACGCTTGCCGTTAGTGACAATCGATCCTTCTCACCCTTGGTTCACGATGTCGATCCCGCTAAGTTCCGCGGCGCAAATTTGGATGACCGGGCCGGTAACATCTCCCACGGCCGGAACCGAACCTTTGTAATTGGCAAGCGCAGTGCGGACGTCGCCGCCGACGGGAATCGTTACTCGCGCGCGTTGCAAGCCGAGACCGTCCACTACTATCGCCTTCAATGTCCTGCTGCCGAGCCTGCTGTCGGACAATTCAAGAGCGACACCATCCGCCTCGGCCGCACTTACACAGAACCCCAGCCCGAAGATCGCTCCCGTCCCGGCGAATACGCATGGCCGACGATCAGCATGACCGACCGTTCGGAACGCATCGTTGACCCGCAGACCGGCGCTCTCATCCGCCATGTATCTTTACCCGGCGACCGGACCTACACACAAGGCGCGCAGAATCAGGCGATGAGCGTTGCCCGATCCGTCGTTTGGAAAAATCCAGCGGCTGCCTTAACGGACGACTCCCAGTCAGCAACTGTCAGCGGCGACAACGCCGGCACGTTGTTCCTCTCAAGCGGCAGCGCCGGTTACTTCTCTCAGCTTCACGCCGGGTATCTCAATAACTATCATTCCTTGAACTGGTATCAGGTCACGTTGAAGGCCTCGGCTTCGAACTCCGCCTGCGATTCCGGCCCGGCGGACGATTGTAAGATCATTGTCTGTCTGACTCTTGACGGAGTTGCCTGCTATCCTGGCGGCCGTCGCTTTGAATCGTCCCTTCAAACTAAGACGGCGAGCTTCACTTATGGAGACGCGGGCAGGCCGGTCGACTTATGGCAGCGCCCTGGAGTAACTCCGCCAAACGCGACGGAGATCGCCGTGCGCACGGGAACGTTATCTTGCGCAGGTAACACGATCACCAGAGTATCGGGCGATTTCTTCAGTACTTTGTGGCGTTCCGGCAGCGGCATTCAGATTGACGGAAAGGATTACCGGATCGCGTCGATCAGCAGTCTTACCAAGGCTACGCTGCAAAACGATTGCCCCTCCGGCACTCACTCGTTCTCGGCTGCGAACTTCGGCGCCTTGATTCGCAAAAAGACAGCTTCCAACGACATCGGTCTCTGTGCAGGTTGCCAGTGTCAGCTACCAGGTCGGTATCTTTCCCTTTTGGGATGACTCCGGAGACTACGACTTATGCAGCACAACCACAGTCGCCGGACCGAACGGCACTCCGGGCTACAACTGCTCAACCTATCAGCAGGGCCCCGTCTATTGGATCGACAAAGTCAGCGGCGAAGCTCACCTAATCGCTCTGAATCAGGGTCACGACAACAGCCCGACCGCCTCTTGCGGCGGCTTCGACAGCAGCCCTTTCGATACAAACGATGCGGATGCCTGGTATTGCGGAGGACCGCAGCCGCAGCGCGTCCGGTATTTCGGTAATCATTCGGAACCGCCCGGCGGACATCTCGAAGAAGGGGTCAACCTCCCGGCCTGTGACTCTACTTCTCATCCGGGAAACAAACCGTGCCTCGCATTCACCACACTTACCGGCAAAACCAATCTCGGCGCTCTCACCAAAGGCTTCGACCACGAGTTCCAATCCGATCGCTTCCTCAACTGGAGCCTGATATCGATAGACCGCAATCGACTTATCTTACGTAACAACCGCAGCATTTATGGCACGATCGGTTGGACAGTAGTGTTTGATCCCAACGCGGAGAGTAACGGCGAGCCAGGTAACGCAGGATGTGTCGGTGATGGCCAACGCGGATGCGTAGTCGCCGCGATGCCCTCGTGGAACCGGCCCGGAGCGCGGTGGTGTACCCAGAAGTCGAACGATATCTTCGGTGTCACCGGATGGGATGCGATTGGTCCTTACTATTGGGGCGGACCCGGCAACACCAAAGCAGGCGCAGGACCTTATCAGTCGCAGGTTACTGGCGGAATAGCTTTCAAGGACAAACCTAGTGTACCCGGCGGACTTAGTGCCTGCCCCGCGAATCCCTTCGGGGTCACTGGTCCTAAATGTACAGTGGTCCAGGTGGATGGTGAACCGCGCGATCTCTCGCCCTGCACCGAATCCGCCGCTGCCTGCAACGGGGCAATCGAGACCGGCAAGCCCGGCGAGATTGGAAACGCCGCGCCCGGCGATTACTTCACCGTAGGCCCCGAGCAAGTGCGCTTACTACTTAAAGACGGCAATCGATGGACGCTTCAGCGCGGTTTCAGCCCGGCAGGCGTCAAGACATCGGAGCTGAATCCCACCCTAACTGCCGCGTGCAACTCGGTCCCGGACCCGCTCACCGCTGATCAGCCGAATGGTGAGTTCTTCTGGAACTACGCCGCTGACCCGCACGGCCGGAACGTGCAAGGTAAGACGATCCTCAATGATCCCTATAGCATCAACTCCCACTTCTTCGGCGACAAGGGCATGTATGTCAGCTCAAGCTCGTCCGACCCGCGTTGCCCCGCGACCGCCATCTACTACTACTGCTACCAAGCTCGCGTCTATCAAGCCATCCCTGAGTTAGTGAAGTCAAAGCCCTCCGTATTCGCCCAACAAAATCCCTTCTTCGCCGGTAAGTACGGTCCCGCGCAGGGCAACGAAGTTCAGATGCACCCCGCTGGCCCGGGCGTGTCGACAAGCGGGATCGAATCGAAGTACTTCTGGGACGGACGTCCCTTCAACGGCGGACCGTTATCGGGTTCGACCCTCACCAGCGACGGAGGAGCCAACGCTACTCTGGTGGCCGGGCAACTTTGGAAGTTCAAAGCTTCCCAACTACTGTTTATGGACAGGAAGTTTCTGCCCACTTTTGCCTTCTCCGGCCACAAGCCGCTGGTAGATATCAGCAGCCCGAAGAGCCGCATCGGTTCAGACGCGAAGTCCGCCTATGAGTACTGCGTTGCCAACATCGCAGGCGAGTGCGCCGGTGATTCAGCTAAGGGTGACTTATACGTCAATGCCCCCTATGTCACGTACCCGTTCTGCCACACGGCCGGTCAGGCAGGTCAAATGCCTGATGAATTTGACATCTGTGTGGGCAACAACTCAGTGGTCTACGACTCCATCATGCAGATCGGAATGGAGCAGACTGACGGCACGGGCAAGTACGAGCGCATGCTCTCTAAAGCCTTCACCATGAACCGCGTGATGCTGCCGTTCTATCATCCTCACGCCTTGCCAGATGCAGGTTGGGTCATCACGCACACCAGCTACGCCGGCAACGTCGGTGACATGGTGTTCGCTATTAAGGTTCCCTCGATTCCGCCCGCAAGACGGAGTCAAGCGGAACGATTTCGTCTCCGTGCCGGTTAGCGCCGATCCCCCTCCTAGTGTTTCCGCGACAAACGCCGTCGTGCAGTTTGGTTATGCCGAGTGGGGCGCGCCGTCGAGTTATTACTGCACGTCGCGCGCGGAGGCCTGCCTCGTCGCCGCCGAAAAGGTTAGCGAGACAACACCGTTCTACTTCGCGACAACCGAGGGCGCTCAACTACACGGAGCCCCCTGCGCCAAATCCTGCTCGATATCTATTCCTGGGATTAGCGGGCGCGTACTCTACTACCAGGTGCTCTTCCGCAACGCCGCAGGCGCGGTAGTCGCGACCGGCGAACCGGCGGTATACGTTGTCCCCTAGAGTGTCCCATAAGATCGGCTATTTAATCAGTCAGTACCCGACCCTAAGCCATAGCTTCATCTTCCGTGAGATTCGTGAGCTAAGAAAGCTAGGGCTTGACATCGAAATCGCGTCGGTCCGCAATCCGGATCGCCCGATCGATCAACTAACAACCGAGGAGAAGCCCGAGGCTGAACGGACCTACTACATCCGCGCCGATGCGAAGCACTGGCCGTTATTCCACCTTCAAACACTACTCTCCCGTCCCGCTCGCTATTTATCCGGACTACTCGAAGCGGTAAAGCTAGCGAAAGGCAACCTAGTAGTGTTAGCGAGGCACTTACGGTTCTTCGGCGAAGCTGTAACCGCCGGTCATTGGTTCCGAACTCGCGGCATCTGTCACGTCCACACTCACTTCGCCTCACTAACTACGCTCCTTCTAGCCCGCATCTTCGGTACAGCGGTCTCTATGACCATCCATGGTTCGGACGAGTTCATCGATCCAGCGGGTTTCTGCATGGCAGAAAAGGTCCACGCGGCGAGACTGTTGATCGGGATTAGTCGTTACGGCTGCAGCCAAATCATGCGCTTCTCGGAACCGGAAGACTGGGATAAAGTGGCGATGGTCCGGCTCGGAATCGATCCCGAAAGCTTTCAACCCATCCCACCGCAGCCATCCAGTCTCTTCCGAATCATCTGCGTGGGCCGCTTAGTGCCAGTAAAAGCGTACGGATTTTTAATAGGAGCGACCGCTGAGCTAACTCGGCGCGGCCACGCCGTAAAACTCACCATCGTCGGCGGCGGTCCGGAGCGCGACCGCCTCGAACGCCTCGGCGGAAACGTCGAGTTCACTGGCGCCCTTCCCAACGACGCCGTCCGTGAGCGCCTGCGTGAATCCGACTGCTTCGCCCTGGCCAGCTTCGCCGAAGGAGTCCCCGTAGTCCTGATGGAAGCCATGGCGCTCGAGATTCCATGCGTCGCGACGCGCGTTACCGGCGTTCCAGAACTGATCGAGGACGGAGTCGAAGGCCTCCTCGTACCACCGGCCGACATGCAAGCGCTCGCGGACGCCGTCGAACGTCTCATCACCGACCCAGACCTCCGCCGCGTGATCGCAAAGAACGGCCGCCGCAAGGTCCTCGATCAGTACGACCTTAGCCAAAACGCCCGCGAACTGCGTGATCGTCTAGCGTCCGTTACGCCGGCTTAGAAACTCTTCGTAGATGCCGGCCATCCGCGTTACCGAGGCCGCAATCGTGAGGTTCTCTTCGACAAACGTGCGCGCCGCAGCCGCGTAGCGTCGCCGCATCTCCGCATCGCGCAGTAATGTCGTGAGGGCATGCGAGAGGCTGTCCAGATCGCCCGGCACGAACAGAAGCCCGCGCTCATTGCGCCCCAACAGTTCCGGATTCCCGCCAACATCCGAAGCTATACAAGCGCACCCGCACGCCATCGCCTCCATCAACGAGTTCGAAAGCGCCTCAGTCTTCGACGGCAACACGAAGATATCGATCTCATGCATCCAGCGCGCAACGTCGTTAGTGCCAGGGACAAACTCCACGCCTTCGCCGGCAACTTGCTTAAGCTGTTCGAGCATGGGCCCGCTACCCACAATCAAAAGGCGGCTCGGCACCTGCCGCTGCACCTGCGAGAAAGATCGGATGAGTAGCTCGAGGTCCTTCTCCGGCCGCAGCGCGCACACGACTCCGACCGTCAAGCGTTCTCGAATCGGGCGTTCGCTAAACCCGAAAGCGTTCGCGTCAAGGCCGTTGTAGCAAAGCCGTATGCGAGCGTCCGGCACATGCTCGTCTGCAACAAGATGCCTCTTGATGTACTCGCAATTCACCACGATTGCATCGGCCATGCGATCGGTCCATCGCAGAACCCGCAGCCGCAGGGGATCCGTCAGACTTCGATGCGCACGCTGGCTTGCAAGCACAACCGGGCTTCTGCCCAGCTTCGCCGCGGGGACGCCGAAAATGTCCATCGGGACATCGAACGCATGCACGAGATCGATCCGCTGTGAACGAATGTAGCCAGCAAGCCGAAGACCCTGTCGGACTGCGCCGACCGAGAAGAACGAGTGGATAGGAAACGCCAGAATCGGAATTCCGGCGGCGGTGATCTCTGCGGTGCGCATCCCGCCGGGCACAAAGCAGCCAACGCGCACGTCGTAGCGCGCCGGATCAAGTGCCTTCGCGACCTCTGTCAACTGCCGCTCGGTCCCGCCCAGATCGAGGCAGTGCGAAAGGAGCAGGATCCGCTTGCGGTCGCTCACGGTAGAACGATCCTAGTGACTAATTCATTAGTCACGGGGGATTCGCCGACACAGTGAAGAATCGAACTCGGCACGCGAGTTCCAAAGACAGGTGAACGCCACGCTGGCCGGATCTCCGCTCGTCAGTTGCGGATCGACGAAGATCCGCACCGGCCCGATCGCAAACTCGTGCGAATGGACCGCCGTGATCGGAAACGCGGAATGCCAGACTTGCTCCACCGCAGGCCCTGTGACTGTGTCGCGGATTAGCAGCACGCGTTCATCAGTCCAGTCCACCGATCGCTCATGAGTCCACCCGCGATACGTGCATCGCCCGGTCGCGCTCCATGGTTCAGCAGTCACACGCGAGACTTCCGGCTTATTAGCCCATAGAAACGGATGTACCGGATCAGCCTGATCAAGACCTCCTAACCGAACGGTAGAGTGCGCCCCGGTGCCTCGAAACCAGTCGCGTACTGAAGGGTCACTCACGTAAGTGAAGGTACCTGGGTCCGTAAGGATCTCTTGCCCATCTAAGCTAAGTGTCACCGCCAATGCATCGGCATGACTATGGCCGGCGCCACCCCGGCTCATCTCGCCACAATCGAAGGTAACTCTCGCCGCACCTCGTCGAAACACAGTAAGTCCGCTACTTACCCAATGCTCGCTCGTGTCCGGCAACGGCTGTTCTTTGACAGTAGTTGATCCGAGCCACCAAGTACCTTGCTCACTAAGATCGGCTTGCCGCGACGAGAGTCCAGCACTAGGGAAGAGTGCCGCGCAAGTAGCAAGAGTAGCGTTCGCGAAGCGGTTGCGCTCCCCGTAAGGGTGGAAGAATCGCCCGCCATCATCGTCGCCAATGACCGGGATCGTGCGCTGGGAGTCGAGCAAGCTCTCCAGCAGCTTGGCCATCCGCATCAAGATAGATTCGTAAACCGCCGGGCGCCCGGTAAGCAAGTAATGGAACAGGAACATATCGAGCGCATACACGTGATAGTAAGTCGACCGCTCGAAATGAAAGCCATCCGCTTCAACCTGCACCACAAGCTGGCGATCCACAATGGCAGCGCCTTGCGCACGCCAGCTATCGCGTCCCAGCACAATGCCGAGCGCGTGCAGCGCGACACCTTCCCCTAGTATGTGGGTATTCGGAGCAAAGTAAGTCGATAAGTTATGCCGGATGGCGACACCATGCTGCACTAATCCGGTGGCGAGTAACTTCCGCGTCGCCCCGCTGAGCGCATCGCCGCAAAGATGCAGCACCCACATCCAGGACAAGGCGCGAAACGCGACTTCAAGAGCACTCGCCCAGTTCATCGATCGAACAAACGGATTCTGCTCTTGCCATGACTTCAAGTCCGCCTCGATGCGATCGATCGCCCGTCGATCCCCAAACAAAACCCAATACTGGGATAAAGCAACTAGATGTTGATGCCGATTGATCTCCCAGATGTACTTGTGATCGCCGGACACGGCGAAATCGAGGAACGGGATTCTCCGGAACCAACGGATCGGGTTTGATACTCCGTGCTGATAATCGCGGTTCCAGTCGATTTCGGGCGGCAGCGCAAGTGTCTGGCCGAAGACGGGCATGTCACGACGCAAGATCGCTTCAGCGATGCTTCTGAGATTTGCGGCGTAGGGCGTGTCCCGCAATGCCGCCGCTACAGCGAGAGGATCCGGCAGCGGGAGCGAGTTCAGTTCGCCGTCGAATTGCGGGGCCGGAAGAACGCGGTCCCAAACGATTGCGGCTTGCTGATGCACTCGAAAAGCAAGCTCGCGGACGGAACGCTGCCTCACGTCAACGGGGGTAGATGCGGCGCCATCGAACCCAAAGTAGCATAGGAATTGGACTTAGCATGTGCGGTATAGCGGGTTATCTCAATAGGCAGGGCGCGGCAAACGCCGATTTGCTTCGCGATATGTGCGACGTAATTCGCCATCGCGGACCTGACGACGCCGGTTATTTCACCGACGGCCCCGCGGCGATCGGGATGCGGCGCTTGAGCATCATCGACCTCAATACCGGTCATCAGCCCATCTCCAACGAAGACGGCACAATCTGGACGGTGTTCAACGGCGAGATCTATAACTTCGCGGAGCTCCGCGAGTGGCTTGAGTCTCGCGGCCATTGTTTCCGCACTCGCACCGATACGGAAGTGCTCGTCCATCTCTATGAAGAAGAAGGCGCCGCGGGTGTTTCGCGCCTGCGCGGTATGTTCGCCTACGCAATTTGGGACAGCCGGGCGAAGAAGCTGATCCTGGCACGCGATCGCCTTGGCAAAAAGCCGCTGCACTACGCCGCGCTGCCCGGCAGGTTTCTCTTCGGCAGCGAATTGAAGGCTTTGCGCGTGGCCGGACTTCCAACCGATGTCGACGAACAAGCGCTCCGCCTGTACCTCCAGTTCGGCTGGATTCCCGACCCATGGACGATCTTCCGCCACGCGCGAAAGCTGCCGCCCGGCTGCTGGCTTGAAGTAAGTTTCAGCGGCCAGCACCATATCGAGCGTTACTGGTCCTATCCAGTGCCGGAGCGCGACATCGATCCCCGAGTCACCGAACCCGAGATGCGCAATCGCATTCGCGACAAGGTCGATGAGAGTGTCCGCATCCGCATGGTCGCCGATGTTCCACTCGGCGCCTTCCTTAGCGGAGGGATCGATTCGAGCGTGGTCGTCGCGTCCATGGCGCTTCAGTCCAGCGCCCGCGTAAAGACATTCTCGATCGGCTTCGAAGAGGCGGATTACAACGAACTAGGGTACGCGCGTCTCGTCGCCGACCGTTACCAGACCGACCACCACGAGATCGTCGTTCGCCCCAACGCGATCGATCTCGTCGAGAAGCTGGTGCGGCAATTTGATGAGCCGTTCGGTGACTCGAGCGCCATCCCGACGTTCATCGTCTCCGAGTTCGCGCGGAAGCACGTCAAAGTCGCCCTTAGCGGTGACGGTGGCGATGAGCTATTTGGCGGCTACGAGATCTTTCAGGACGCGCCGCGTTTAGAAGGCTATGGACGCATTCCGTCCGCGGCGCGATCGGTCGCCTCGCAGCTTGGCCGGTTACTCCCCTACGGCGCCCGCGGCAAGAACTACCTGCATATGTTGAGCCGTCCTTCGGGACGCGCGCGCTACTTTGAGAGCAACTATGCGCCGTACCAAATGCGCAAGCACCTGGTCGCAGGCGAGTGGATGCTCGCTGAAGATTACGCCTATCTCGATCAGTTCAGCGATTGCATCGCGCCCGCCGGTTCCGATCTGTTGACAGAAATGCTGTACTTCGAAGCGACCGCGAAACTTTCCGGCGACATGCTCGTGAAGGTCGACCGCATGTCGATGCTGGCCTCGCTTGAAGTGCGCTGTCCGCTACTCGATCACGAACTGGCGGAACTCTCTTCAAAAGTGCCGAACGCCTGGAAGATTCGCGGGCGGCAAGGGAAGGCGATCTTGATCGATGCCATGGCCGACCGTCTTCCGCCCGAACTGCTGCACCGCTCGAAGATGGGCTTCGCCGTCCCGCTTTCCCCCTGGATGCGCGGTCCTCTGCGCGACATGCTGCACGACCATCTGACCGGATCTCAATTCACTGATCGCGGCATTATCAACGCGCCGTTCGTGCGGCAAATGCTGGAGGAGCACCAGTCCGGACGCCGCGACAACCGCACCTGGCTGTGGTCGCTGCTGGTGCTCGAAATGTGGTTTCGCGAAGTAGCCACTCCCACGGCAGCACCGGCCGTTTGCGGATGAACCCGACTCCGCCCGTCCCCGAGCGCGTTTGCGCCGTCGTGGTCACTTTCAACCGCAAGGTACTCCTGCGCACCTGCCTGCAATCGTTGCTCGCGCAAACTCGCCCCATCGATTACATCCTGATCATCAACAACGCGAGTTCGGACGGAACCGAAGGGTTACTCGCCGAAGAGTTTCCGCAGCTTGAAGTTGTCCACATGGGAGCGAATACGGGGGGAGCCGGCGGCTTTCACGAAGGCATGAAGCGCGCCGTTGAGGCGGGGTACGACTGGATCTGGGTCATGGATGACGACATCCGGATGCGTCCCGACGCCCTCGAGGTGATGCTCGGCTATGGACATCTGGCGGACCTCATCCAGTGCCGCAAACTCGTTAACGGGCAGGTGCTCGTCTGGGAAGCAATCTGGGATGCGAATGCCTGCGCCGCCATGGCTTACACCCGCGAAGCGTCCTTCGATAACGGCCGCGACTGGACCAGCATTTCTTATTGCTGTTTCGAAGGTGTTCTCATCCGTCGCTCTCTGATTGAGCGCGCCGGCTTACCGGACACCCGCTACTTCGTCATCGGCGACGACACGACTTATGGTTTCATAGCCTCGCAGCATGGGCACCTGATCTATATCCGCTACGCCGGTGTGGAGAAGGTGGCCGGGCAAAGAGCCGCTCGATCTCGCATGCTCTTCTATCTCGGAGTCCGCAACCGCTTCCTCACTTACGAGGCGTTCCAGAAGTGCGGCGTGCCAGTAAATCGCAACTTGTTTCTCATGCACCAGCTGTACCTCGTTTTCTCTTTCTGCGCCGAGATCCTCGGGAACCCGAAAGTTCGAAGCTGGCCGAACCTGAAAGCTCCCGTGGAAGGCTTTGTGCACGGCCTGCAGAACCGGTTCGGAAAGCCGTATTGGATTGCCTGAGTCGGGCTGTGGTCTAAACCAGAACCTTCTCGGCCGTCTTTGCTTTGGCTTGCGTCACGGAGTGAGTCTCCGGTTGCACGGTCGTATAGCCAACCGCGTTCTGCATCTTAGCGAGATCGAGCGAGAACCCGGCGTTGGCGACCAACGGAATCGGTTGCATTTCGGTTATGCGCGCATGTCCAGCGACAGCCTGATCGATCTCGTCCCAGGCGGACTGCAATGCGAGCAAATCCGATACGAAGGTCTTGCGCTGTTTCACCCAGCCGATTTTGCGATTATGCCGGGCAAACAAACCAAGCATCGTAATGGTGGCGATCGCGAAGAGGTAAAGAGCGGCAGGGTTCAACGTCATGTGACCCCTATCGTCGGAACCCATTCCCGACTTTAGGGTGCCCGATCAGGCAAAACTGAGCATCTGGCGGAGCTGGTGCAGCAGGATGTAGGCGTCTAACGACAGAGACATGTGCTTCAAGTAATAGAGGTCATACTCGAGAGACCTCAGCGCGTCGGCGGGGTAGTCCCGCTCGCTCATGTTGATCTGGCCCCAACCCGTCAAACCCGGTTTCAGGGTGTAGCGCTGCTGAAAAAACGGGATATGCCGTTCGAGTTCATGCGAGATTTCCGGGCGGCACGGGCGCGGCCCCACCAGCGACATCTCACCTCGAGAGAGGTTCAGAAGCGCGGGGAGGAGTTCGAGGTGAGTTCGACGCAGCATCCGCCCGATCCGGGTAGTCACCACGCGGCCGGAATCCGCATCGACTCGCGTAGTTCGGAACCGATGCATCTGAAAGGGAATGCCACGGTAGCCGACACAGGGCGTCGAATCGAGCACGCCGCCATGGGTGGAGAACTTGACTGCGATCGCCAATACGAGGAGCAGCGGGCTCAGCACCACCATTCCCACCAACGCCAGCACATTCAAATAAATCGACTGAAGCGCCAGACTGCCGGGCCGATGCACCATCGTCTGGTCGAAGATGTAGTGCGCCGGGCGAAACTCGGAAGAACAGATTCGGGAACAGAGCACCTCGTACATCCGGGCACCTTCCTCGATCAGCACTCCGCGATCGCGCAACACCAGCAGTTCTTCGATCGGCAATCCCCCCTCGCGGCGATCCGAACAGGCGACGACGATCCGGTCCGGCTTAAGTTCCGCGACCAGAGCGGGTAGTTGCTCGAACGGTCCTAGATAAGCCGCGGCAATCAGGTCAGCCGGAACCGGCTCGCCTACATAACCGATCAGACAGAATCCGCGTTCCGGGCGGTCTTGAACCCCATGCACCAGATCCTGGGCCAGCAAACCGTTACCAACGAGGATGATGTTCTGCCGTCCGAAAATCTTCCAAAGAAAACCGCTGTACGCGAGACGCCAGAGCAGCAGTGCCGGGAAACATAGGAAAGTGCCGAGAAGCGCCGTCCGGCGGGGGAGAGCCAGGTCGTGGCTCATGTAAGCGCACAGCGTTTGCAGGACTAGGGAAAGCCCCAGAACGTGCGAAAGCTGAAGCACCAACGCTACCCGTGAAGCTACCCGCAAAGTTGTATAAAGTTGATTGAAGTAAAGGCCGATCAGTACGGTGAATACAGCGAGGAGGACCTGCAACCAGCCGCGCGAGTCGGTCAAGTAGATCGGCGCCGTGGGGCCCAGCAGCATGTACAGCGATCCCGTGAACATGCTGCCGGTGATGAGGAAATCGAAAATCAGCACCGCCATGCTCTGGGCGGGCATCAGCGAGAGAAGCCGCATGCGGACTAAATCGCGGTGGGACTAGCCAAGGCCCCCAACGATTCACGCGCACTTCCGCGTTCAGCCGCAGCCAACTCACGCAGCTTGACGTCGAACGACCCATGTACGGCGTCTACGAACGAACCGACGACGGCGGAAGAAATCATCGTGCCGAATGGGCGCGTGAACTCAGCGTAGCCGAAACCCGAAAGGGGAATATGAACGTTCCATTGCGAATTCCCGCCCGCATTTTCAACGCGAGCCAACTCCGAAGTAAAGACTTGCTGGTCATCGAGATTTAGCCGGGCGTTCACAAACCCGCAGCGCTCGGCCGTACCCACCAGCAACTTCCAGCAGTCTTCAACAGTCGTCGCCTTACCGATCTCGCGCTCGAAGCTGTGCAGTTCCAGCTGCACCTTGAGCGTGCGTTGGAAGTCGCCGCTGAACAGCATCTTTCCCGCGACCGAGAATTCGGCATAGCCAAGATACTGAATCCCGATCCAAGCCACGGCGCAGAAGATAATCGTGATCACCCCGCTCAAGCGGTTATTGCGAACCGTGCTCTGCAGCAGCGAAAAACACGCTACCAGACTGCAAACTCCATACACCACCAACACGGCCCGCCGCGGCGTCAGCCCCCGGTCGAGCAGCTTGTGGTGGATATGTCCGCGATCCGGAGAGAAAATCGGCTGGCGTTTCAGGGCCCGCCGCACAATGCACAGGCACGTATCGAGCAAAGGAATGGACAGCGCCATCAGCGGCGCGGTCATTCCAAGCAGAGTGGCCGATTTTTGAGTCCAGATGATACCGAAACACCCCAAAAGGAAGCCGATCGAGAGGCTGCCGGAATCGCCCAAAAAGATCGTTGCGGGGTTGAAGTTGTAGCACAGAAATCCGAGCAGACAGCCGGCTAGCGGAATCGTCGCGAGCGCCAGCGCCGGGCTCTGATGCACCAGGGCCGCAATTAAAATCGTTATGGTCGAGAACAGACCGATGCCGCCCGCGAGGCCATCCATCCCGTCCACAAGGTTGAAGGCATTCGTGCAGACCAGAAGCCAGAGGACGGTCGCCGGATAACTCCACCAGTCTTCAGTGGCGACACCCACCACAATCAATACACGGATGCCAGCGAAATAAGCGATCGTCGCACCGCAGAATTGCCCAATCAGCTTCTGCCAGGGCTTTAGGCCGAAAAGGTCGTCGATCACGCCCGTAGCGAAGATCACCCCGGCTGCCGGCAACAGACGCCAGACCAAATACAGGTTGCTGCGCAAGAGCGAACCGGCAGGCGCCGGCGCGAGCAGAAAAGCCGCCGTATACGAGATTGCAATCGCTATCCCGCCAACGCGCGGAATGGGGTATTTATGGATCTTGCGGCCTTGATCCGGCGAATCGACGACGTCATAGGACCGGAAAATATCGCGCAGAATCGGAGTTAGTATCAGGGACAACAGAAAAGCGATGCCGCCGAGCCACAGCAGAGAGCTAATGATCGCTTTGATGTCCATTGGTCTGAAGGCGTGCCGATTCCTGCACTGCTAGTCAATATCGGCAGGTCTAATTCTCGATTATAGAGGTAAATCGCCGCCTTCGAGCCTTGTTTGTGGGGCATTCTGTAATACCAGTACCAGCCACAAATACCAAAACCGCCCGGCAAAGGCTGATTGGTACGATTATGGTCGGATATCTCACGCTATATGGCCAGCAAGAGCTTCACGGACTACCTTCTGATCGATTCCCAGTTCGACGAGCAGGAGAAACTCGTGCGCCAGACGGCCCGCGATTTCGTCGACGCTGAGATTCTCCCGGTCATCCGCGAAGCATACCGGGACGCGACCTTCCCAACCAAACTGATTCCCGAAATGGGACGGCTGGGGTTCTTTGGAGCAAATCTCGAGGGCTACGGATGCGCGGGCATGAGCAACGTCGAGTACGGCCTCATCATGCAAGAGATTGAGCGCGGCGATTCCGGGCTGCGCAGTTTCGTCTCCGTCCAGGGTGCGCTGGTCATGTTCCCGATCTGGAAATTCGGGTCCGAAGAGCAGAAGCAGCAGTGGCTGCCGCAGCTGCAATCCGGCGGGGCGATCGGCTGTTTCGGCCTGACCGAACCGGACTTCGGTTCGAACCCCGCCGGCATGCGAACCACGGCGGTTCGAGACGGTCAACATTGGGTCTTGAACGGGGAGAAGACGTGGATCACGAGCGGATCGCTGGCCGACGTCGCGATCGTCTGGGCGCGCACTGCGGATGGCATCCGCGGATTTCTGGTGGAGAGGGGCACGCCCGGGTACACCACGTCCGATATCCACGGGAAGATGTCCATGCGCGCTTCCGTTACCTCAAGCCTGGCCTTTTCCGATTGCCGCGTTCCGTGCTGCAACATGTTCCCGGAAATTAAGGGCTTGAAAGGGCCGCTGGCGTGTCTGTCACAAGCGCGATTCGGCATCGGTTGGGGCGTTCTCGGAGCCGCGATGGACTGTTTTGAAACCGCGCGCGAGTACGTGGTCACACGCAAGCAATTCGACGATCGTCCGCTGGCGTCGCACCAGCTGGTCCAGGAGAAGCTGGCCAACATGATCACCGAGATCACCAAAGCCCAGCTGCTGGCGCTTCATTGCGGCCGGTTGAAGGACAAAGGCCAGCTGGAACCCGCCCACATTTCGATGCTGAAGCGCAACAACGTCGCCATCGCGCTAGATGCGGCTCGGGACGCGCGCGATCTGCTAGGCGCCAACGGCATCACCGAGGAGTATCCTGTAATGCGCCACCTGTGCAACCTGGAAACCGTGAAGACGTATGAGGGAACCGATCACATCCACACGCTTGTCATCGGCGAGCGAGTTACCGGCGTTCCCGCCTATCGTTGACGCCCGGGCCTCGGCGATCTTCTATGCGCTGACGATCTTCCTCAGCGCGTTCTTGCTGTTCCAGGTGCAGCCCCTGGTGGCGCGCGAGATTCTGCCGTGGTTCGGTGGGTCGGCGGCGGTCTGGACCACCTGCATGCTCTTCTTCCAGATCGTGTTACTCGCCGGTTACGCTTATGCGCATTACCTGACGACGGCCCGCCATGCGCGCTGGATTCATTGCGGCGTGCTCATCGTGACACTTGCGGCGCTCCCGATAATCCCCTCGCAGATCTGGAAGCCGGTGGATGGCTCGCTGCCTCTGTTGCGCATTCTCGGCTTACTCGTACTTACGGTCGGCGCGCCATACTTTGTACTGGCATCTACTAGTCCGCTACTACAGACGTGGTATTTCCGAGCGCGCGGACGAGGCGTTCCTTACCGCTTTTTCGCGTTGTCCAACCTAGGTTCCATGCTGGCGCTGTTGACTTACCCGGTTCTCGTCGAGCCGAACATCGCGCTTCGCAGACAAGCTTGGATCTGGTCGGGCGGGTATGTCGCGTTTGCGGTGCTCTGCTTCGCGCTCGCGATGAAGTCTACGTCCATCGAACCAACTGTCTTAGTTACAACCGCGCCAATCACCGCGCGTACTCGTACATTCTGGCTTCTACTGTCAGGTTGCGCATCCGGGTTACTGCTTGCGGTGACTAATCACATCACGCAGAACATTGCCGCGATTCCGTTTCTATGGATACTTCCGCTCGCGCTGTACCTTCTAAGTTTCATCCTATGTTTCGATAGCCCGCGCTGGTATGTGCGCAAGCTATTCCTTGGACTATTTGCCGTAGCGATCGGCGCAATGGCCTATGGCAGCGCCGGCTCCATCGTGATCGATAAAGCGCGCGTGCTGATCCCGATCTTCTGCGTCGGTTTGTTTATCGCCTGTATGGTGCTGCATGGTGAACTGGCGCGCCGCAAACCTGAGCCCCAGCGGTTAACTTCGTTCTATCTGACGATCGCGCTCGGCGGAGCTTTGGGCGGACTATTCGTCGCGGCATTCGCTCCCGTCGTATTTCCTGGCTTGATCGAGTTCCCGATCTTGTTAGTGGCCGCTCCCGCGACCGTACTCTTCGCCGTGCTCGATAGCCGGCCTCGCGAAACGCGCACCACGCGCGAGGAACTGGCGAAGTCGCAGTTCTGGTCCATGTGGGTCATGGGCGCGATCGCGACTGTTCTAGTTGCCGTCTATGTTGGCTGGCAGGAGTATAAGTTTCTAACCGCGGCCCGATTACTTGCTCGTAACTTCTATGGTGCGCTACGCGTGTCGGATGACGAACCGCCGGGAATCCGCGAACTAGCTCACGGAACGATTAATCACGGCGAACAATTCTTAGATCCCGTGCGCCGCCATGAGCCGATCACTTACTATGCGCCTGCGACGGGTGTCGGGATGCTATTGACCGATCTGCAGAAGCGCGGGCCGGTGCGTCTGGGGGTGGTTGGTCTTGGCGCAGGAACGATGGCGGCTTGGGGACGGCCGGGCGATACGGTTCGCTTCTATGAGATCAATCCGCTGGTACTCCAGATCGCGCAAAGTCAGTTCACTTACCTGCGGGATTGTCCGGCGAAACTGGATGTCGTACTCGGCGATGCCCGATTATCGCTGGAACGGGAACCCTCGAATCATTTCGACGTGCTGGCGGTCGATGCGTTCTCGGGTGATTCGATACCGGTGCATCTGTTAACTCGTGAGGCTTTACAAACTTACTGGCGGCACTTAGGACCAAATGGCGTGCTCGCGATTCATGTGTCGAATAAGTATCTTGACTTATCCGCGCCATTGGCTTTGCTGGCCCGCGAGTTCCATCAGGAAGCGCATCTAATTGAGAGCGATCGCAACGATGTGACCCGGACGTTCGATTCGGATTGGGTCCTGATGGCGCCTCGTGCGACGGCTCGGTTCCCTTGGATGGATACGACGGATAGTCAGATCGATACGATACCGGGATTGCGGCCTTGGTCGGACGACTTTAGTAACTTGTGGCAGATTTTGGATTAAAGGGAAAACGACTACGCAGCCCGATGAGCCGGTTCGTGGTGCAGCGGGATCAACTGATCGGCGTGTAGCGCGAGAGATGCATACGTCCGCCCTTCATCGTCGCTGAATTCGACCTCGTAAACACCTGGCGCTAGGCGCTCGACAAGAGTGCCTACCTGACCACGCCGCAGTGCCTGGCTCGGGACGTCTTCCAGCAAGGCGACTACCGATAGAAGTTCGATCTCATTTGTTGCGGTCACGGTACCTCATAATATAAAACAACTCACGAAGCGAGGGGTATGTTCACCCTGCCGCAAGATCCAAGCGCTCCGAATAACGGCCCGGCGACCGTTGCGTTCAATCTCAAATTCGATGTTGAATCTTTCGCCATACTCGTCGGAACTGCTGACGACTGCTTCGTTGCGTGCCGCTGCGGTAACCAAAGCGTCAAATAAGAAACTTGGCGTCCTGCTGGACCAGACCGAGAGCCGCAAAGAAAACTCGGGCTTTGTGTCGGCCCCGAGGGTGGTTCGGATTAAGGCAGTACTCCCGTATTTTGCGGGGCTCGACGACTGCGGCGGAGCCGCCGGGAAGCAACACGTGTTTTTTCTACTCCCAACTCAACACAAGCAAGCTCACCGACTGCCGCGGCATAATCGTAGTCGCAGTCGCCTGACCGTCCTTTACGTCCATCCACGCAGGCGAATCCCACAACTCCAGTCCGGCCCGACTCTTGAGTAGCTCATACTGTTCGGTCGTTGGATGTTGTGGCGAACCCATCGCCATCCACACGGAATAGGCATTACTGTGTGTGTCGTCAATACGGTAATGGGTCACCAGCACACGCGCAACACCAGACGGCATTCCCGCGACTGTAATCGTAATCGGCGAGGCAGCAGCAGGTTCGTAGTCGTCATGATAATTCCACACCATTACCGCTGCCTTCCTCTCACCGGCCGTTGCCAGCGCGTCGACGTCCGCATCCGCACGTACACCAGTCGCGAGAATCGAATCCAGCGGCACTTGACCCGTACTCGAAGTACTCACGCGCTGTCCATCCATCAACGCCGCCATCCGAAAGAAATTAAGGATAGGCTTGTCAATTCCGTTGGTTGAAAGATCGCGAAACCCTTCGAAGTACTCGCGACCCTCAAACTCAAACGACCAGCTGAGCATTGAGAGTAGGTTGACCTTCCGGCGCTCCGCCAGATCCAACAAGGCTTTATATGCCACCGCCGTGTATGCCGGATAGAGTGTTCCGTTCCTGTAATTGTTAGCGGGGTTCGTTTTGCTGGAGCAAGCGGCGCAACCTTCCGGATCGGCTTCACTCAAGATGATCGGGAGACTCTTCAACCGGGGGAACCGATTAACGATGTCGAAGCCTCGATCAACGTCCTTCAGTTCACTGGCAATACCCATTCGGACGTGCCCTTCCGCCGTACGCGGCTGCCCCTTGGCATGGAAGGAAATGAAATCCAGCGGCACCGGACGGCCATCAACGGCACTCTTGCCAGTTTCGATATGGCCCAGAAAACCCTCCAGGAACCTAGCCCCTTTCTGGCCACCGGGCCCGGTACTAGCCGGCCCTCCTACCTTCGCCCCCGGCAGCGCCGCTCGTACTCCGGCGACCGCGTGGTCGTATAGCTTCCAGTAGTCTTCCGGCGTCGAGTGCCAGTAATCGATGTCCGGCTCATTCCATACCTCGAAGTACCATTGCAGGACGGCTTCCCTGCCATATCGCTCGACAAGGTGCGAAGTAAAAACGCGAACTAACTCGCCCCATCTCGCATAGTCCTTCGGCGGATTGTTGGAAGCGCCTGAGATTATGCTCTTTGTCTCACGATATTCTACTTTGCGGTCCGGTAACTCCGCGGCTAGATCCTTCGGCATGAATCCAAGCTCAATCATGGGTCGAACACCCGCTGCCTGATACTGGTCGAAGATCCCATCGACGATCTTGAAATCGTAAACGGGCTTACCCTGCGCATCTTCTGAGTAGATGTTGGTGGAGCTCCACTTGAGTCCGGGTACTCCGTCACCTGAAGTGAATAAGTGATGCGAGCGAATATAGACCGGCACGGGACTTAGATCGTGCAATTCACGCAGCAGGCGTTTGCCGTCCTGCATGGTTGCGTAATTGGCCTCGTCAAATCCGAACCAACTGTAGATAGGTTTATACACGCCAATCGGTTTCTTGAGATCGACCTGAATGGATACAGGTTTTCCACCCGGCAAAGATGACGGCGGCGGCTGCGTTCCCTGAGCCTGGAGAAACGAGTGGGACAAGGCTATTCCTAAAACAGCGAGAGACGAAATTGTCCTCATAGATTCACCTCTATCAATAAGTCGACAACGAACATCCGTAGATTACGTCACCCGTGAAGAAGGGTGAATTGGCTCGCCGTCCAACCGCGAAAAGTCATCCGTACCCGATGCTGTACCACCAGCCGATTCCACTCTGCATAAACAGGATATTCGTGTCAGCGAGAATGCTCATTACCGCGATCGGGAGGTGGCTGGGTGGTTACTTTCATTAGAAAGCCTTGTCGTGCCGGGTTCAACCATATCCCGAACGAGCCCGACTTTAGTCGCCGCCGCTCGACGCAATAATCCCTACCCTCGGTCCAAGCATGAGCAATCCAAATCGCTCACCGAACTCTCAGAGGAAGCGGGCATTCCCGCGCCTTACGTCGCTAACCGGGCTTGCCGGCGAACACCGGGGCATAGCCGCAACCGTGATCGAACCCGCGTGAAGAAGACGCGGCTCCGCGTGCTCGGGCTCACGCGCGCCCGGCCACGGACTGGCATATGGTGCAGAACATGCTTCGTCTTTAAGGCGTCTACCCTAAAGCTCCCGGGCCGTTCCGCCGAACGTTGCGGCGTATGCGACGTCAACTTCTCTTACCGGCTTTAGTTTTTATCTTTGTGCGGGCTGGCTCGGCTGCGGCACTGATCTTTCAGGCGCCGGTCTGCGGCAGTACGATCGCTGGTACTGTCAATCTTGCAGCTAGTGCGCCAGGAGCGCAGCGCATCGATTTCGCCATGGGATCGTATTCGATCGGCTCCGCGTTCGCGCCATCCCTCTCGCTTCCCTGGAACTCAGCCATTGCGATGGATGGAACGTCGGCGATTCAGGCGGTTGCCCGCGACGGCGCTGGTAACGTGGTCGCATCCGGCGAATGCGTCGTGACTATCGCAAACCTCGGCGTCACTCTGGCGGTCAACTCGCCGGATCTGACGCAGCCTCTTTCAGGAACTGTTTCGATCGCACTCACCGGCTCGGACCCCGCGGCCTTCCCCGCAATCTGGACGCTGAACATCGATGGCGCGCAAATGGGGATTATCTGGACGGACAACTCCTGGCAGAATCCGAATTCTGTCACGTTTTCACTCGACACCACCCAGTTTGCCAATGGGCCGCATGAATTGCATATCTCGATGAACTCGCGCACCGGGCCTACGAACCCGCAATGGGTGAACTGGCGCGGCATGGTGAACCGTGTCGTTCAGTTTCAGAACGGCCATGTGCTGCAGGAAATCATTCCCCAGCTTCAAAATGTATTCGTGGCGCCGGGAAGCGTTGTTGAGGTCGGGTGTACACGGATCTATACGGATGGACAGACCGGGGCGTGCGGCGCTCCCGCTTTTGTGTCCGCGTCTACTTCCGTCGCTACCGTCGGCGGCGCCGGAAACGTGCAGGGTGTGGCCGCGGGGTTCACGCAAGTGACTCTTCAGGATGGAACGCGAATGTCGACCGCGAACATCTGGGTGACGACCACTCCGGCCGTGCCTCACTTTGCCGGCAACGGACAGATACTGCAAGCATTCCACCCCGGCAAGAGTTTGTTCGTGATCGCGCCGTTCACGTTGGATCCTACAGCTTTCACGTCGCCTGCTGTAAATGCGCAGCTCGCTCAGTCGGGGTTTAACACACTGTCCTTTGGCGTTTACATCAATCCGTGGGATGTCAATGCGAGTTACTCAACGTGGCAAACGAACTTCAATCAGCAGACCGGCGCGAAGCTGCAATGGGCGAAAGCGAATGGCTACCATCTGTTGCTCACCGGCGACGATATCTTCCGCCGCATTGGAGGGGACGCCTGGTATACGCTTAACTGGCCGTCAGGGAAGCAGGCCGTGCAGTATGCCGTCTCGAGCTTGGCTTCAACCGGTGTTGGGATCGGCATTGAAGGGATTGATGAAGCCAGCTTACTCTGGGGTCCGCGCCCCGTGCCCGTAGGCAATGTCGGCGGCGCGAGTTATGTGTTCACGGGAATCAGCTGCGCCGGACAAACCTGTACTGTGAATTGGCCTAATAATCCGATTCCCTCCGGTTACACTTTCGCGATAGCGGGCGCGCCGAACGCCGGTCTCAACAGCGCGGCAGGCACCTATTTCACGGCCACTAGCAGTACTTCGACAGGCTTCACTTTCACGGCGCCCCACGCGCCAAACGGATCGTACACTCACGCGAATGCGCCCGGTCTGCAATTTCTTTGGTTTGGTGGAAATTGGTGCACCGGAAACGTGGCATGCACCCCGCCGGTTCCGAATTCCGCGTTCACGACGTTCCGCTCGTGGATCACCGCCGCCGGCCCGACTGTCCCGATCTCGTTTCCCTCCCTGTCGACGGACCCGGCTCAGGTCGATGGCAACTGGATGGGCCCCGGCAGCGTCAGCGATTACGCGTCCAATTACTTTACTTCTCTGAAGGCGCGCTCGACTTACCCTTGGTCCGAGGGTATTCAGGAGATGATTTGCTCTTTAGAGCAAACGTTCTTTAGCCGCCAGCCTTTCTTCATGCTGAATCGGCCGCAATTGATGGAGGTGAGCCTCACGGGGCCCCAATATACCAAGGGTAGTGCGTTGGGCGCGACTTACAACCCAGGTGTCGACGCACTGATCTTGCCGGGCGTCAGCCCGCAGCATGTTTCAGCCGTCATGATGGATGTCGCGGCCCTAGGCGGCGCCGGAGAGCGGCTCTATTACTTCGAGTCTCCTTCGGATCTGGCCAGCCGCGCGGCCGCGCCCGCCGGAACAACCATCCAAACCGGATCGAATCCGCAGAATCTGCAGACCGCGTCTTGGACGGCCATGAGCTATGCGGCCACCCTGCTTGGTAGCGTCCTTGACCCGTATCTTCTCGCCACCCGGATCAATTCCCCTGGGTATGGTCTCAACATCCGCAGCGCCGCGCGCCAGGGGGCTACCGGCAACATGCTTCTCATCGTGAACGGCAACGACTGGCAACGCAGCATATCGGTGGATCTTACCCCCTACAACCTGGGGTTCGGGGCCGCGAAGTACATTGTCTCCGCGACCGGCATCAGTACGTCCGAGCTTTCCCCGACGCAATTGGAGGATTCAGTAACTCTGAGTGAAGGCGAGTCGGTTGCCTACATCCTGCCGTCTACTGCCGCCAACATGCCGCTGAAGAGCCACGTGATCAACGCACCGTCCAAATCTCCGTCCGGAACGGCTTTGCAATCGAGTTATCTGTATTCAGCGATGCTACCGAACCAATCCGTCAGCATCAGTCCGTGCGCGCCTTCTTCCACGGTCTACCTTGATCCCAACCTGGGCACGTTCTACTATCAGTTTGTCTCTCCGGCTGCCGCGCCGGGACCTATTCAGGCAATAAACGGCCGGACGATCGCGGTACCGCCGGTTTTCTGAGGAACTACTTTACAGCCAGCAACGCGGTTGATTGGCTCTTCACTCCATTACAGGAGATGATCACGGCATAAGTGCCGGGAGCTAAGTCGGCGGGCACCTGAATGTTGACTTGAAGCACGCCCGCGACAAGGCCCGGAGCGCCCCCAGCGTACTGCACGGTAGCGTTTTCGCCGCCCACAGTAGCCGTCACATTCGTGTTCGTCGGAAGCGTGCTTCCAACCAGCGCGCCATCCGGATACTCATTCAGCTCAGCGCCATCGCCCGTACCATACAGCGACACGTAAGAACCGGGCTGTGCTGGGTTTGTAGCGGACTGCAAGGTGTTGTCCTGTAAGTTGATTGCCGCGACAATGCCCGAACCGGACGCGTCGCTTGAGAACAGCCCGGGAGCCGCGGCAAGGACATTCAAGTCCGTCGCGGAATTGAGCGCTCCGTTCGTCACTATGACATGCGTTGTCTGCCCAGTCCCGGCCTTCGCAGCAACTTCGTACGGAACAACAACCGTCGCCTGAGTAGCCGATACATACACAATCGGAGCCGCGATCCCGTCAAAAGTAACGGTCACGCCGGAATTCGTCGTACTTACAGTGCCGCCCGTACTCAGCTGCAACGGCGAGAGCACCGAAGGCCCGAGCGCGCCGCCGAAGAGCGTGACGAGTTCACCCGGCGCGACTCCGCCTCCCGAGTAGTTAGCCGCATTCACAATGCCGGCGGAACTGAGTCGCGGCGCAGAACCGGAAAGCGTCGATAAGATGCTCTGAAACGCCGGCTTCGGGTTGTAGTTGGCATCGAAGGGGAGCGCCGCGCCATATCCCGGAAATTGGCCTGGAATCCACGAATGCAGGTCCGTAAAGCCCCACGTCTGGAAGGCTGTGCAGTTCGGGTTGGCCAGGCAGACAGCCAGAATTGAGCTATAAAGCTGCGCCTGGGACGTCAGATCCGCCGGCGCGGGTTGACCGTCCGAGCCGAGCACGAGCCGGACATCCATTTCGGTGATCTGCACCTGCACGCCTAACGCGGTGAAGCGCGCCAGATTCGCCGTAAATCCCGAGATCGTGGGGTAATTGCCCAGCGGGATGTGCATCTCGAATCCGACTCCATCGATCGGCACGCCGCGACTCTTGAAATCCTGGACCATGGCGTAGACCGCGTCGGACTTTGGTCCCAGATCCTCAATGTTGTAGTCGTTATAGAACAGCAGGGCATTCGGATCGGCCTGGTGCGCCCACTGGAACGCCTGCTCGATGTAGCCGGTGGTGCCCAGGGCGAACCCAATCCCCGGCGAATCGTACCAGACGGACGACCGCAAATTGGCTTGTGGCGTATCATCGAACGCTTCGTTCACCACGTCCCATGCGTAGACCTTTCCGGCGAAATGCCCGGCGACGTTGGCGATGTTGTTTTGCAGGATGGCGTTCAGCTGAGTCGGCGTGAAGTTGCCGGAGGTGACCCATGACGGAACCTGCTGATACCAGACCAGATTGTGACCTCGGAAGGCCATCTGGTTTGACGCCGCAAACGCGCCGATCGCGTCCCCAGGCGCGAAGTTAAACACGTTCTGCACGGGTTCCGTGGTGTCGAACTTCATCTCGTTCTCGGCCTGCACCTGGCTGTACTGGGCGGCCAAAACCGAGGAGTAAGTTGGGTCCGTCAAATAGGAGGAATCTACTGCGGTGCCGATTTTGAGACCATCATAGGCACCCGCCTCGCGCAACGTGGAAAAGGACTGCGGATGCAGTCCCGAAGCGCTAACTACCAGAAGCATAAAGCCGCGGGATAAACCCATCGCCGGACCTCCGAGGTCCAAAAACCCCGACCGAAGTAAAACAGGACGTGCCGCCAGGATCGTGCCAACCCCCGGTTTTGACCCCTTTTTGTAAAGGGCGGGAGCCAACCGAACGCCTTTAGGAGTCACCCGCCGGAAAAACCGGCTGGAACTAGCACACCGGCGCTGCTTGAGCCGACCCCCTGCATTTTTGAAGTGTTGGATCAAAAATGAGGAGCCAGCAAGAGCTCAACCGGCACGCCCTTGGGACATAATAGCGCGCCTACATGACCAGCGTTCGCTACCGGCAAGATATGGGGGTATATCGGAGTACATGGGTGATGTGCCTGCTAACCGCTGACCTTGCGGACTTGAGTTTCCTTCCACAGCTTCTGCGGTGCGACAAAGAAAACCCGCACCGCTGATAACGAGGAAATCACTAGAACCACGAACGTCCGCGCCAGGCTGGTCACACGTTTGAAGGGCAGCCATTCGGGAAGCACGTAATCGAGCGCCGCGATCAGGTAGAACACGACTTGACCTATAAAGAACCAGGCGTTGAGCGGAGCCGGCAAACCTAAGCTTGTTACCAGCATCAACAGAAGAAGCCACGGCAGCGCGAGGCGTCCGAACTTCGCCGATACCCAGTGGAAACGCATTGGATTCTGCCGCCGCAACATTTGCGGATAGAGGCGCAGAATCTGGAATAATCCCGCCTGTGTCCTCACTTTGCGGCGGAATTCAGACTGCAAGCTGGTCGGATAGTCGAACGCTTGCGCCGATTCCTCCAGGATGAGCCGGTAGCCGCGAAAGAAGGCTGCCATCGGGAGATAGACGTCGTCCAGCAGCGTGTCGGTCGGGATGGGCACCGCAAGAGCGCGCCGCATCGCATAGAACGGGCCGTTGGTGCCGAACGTCGACCCGATTGCGCTCATGCCCTTGCGCAGCGCAACTTCGTACTTCCAATAGAGCCCGGTCGAACTCTCGCCGTCGGTTTCGCCGTCCAGAATACAAAGCTTCCCGCTCGCCGCACCCACTTTGGGGTCGCCGAAACACTTCACTAACTGCCGCACGCTGTCCCGCGCCAGCTTCTGACGCACGTCGGTAAGCACGAGGATCTCGTTGCGCGCTTTGCCGATTCCGAAGTTCAGGGCAGTCGCTTTTCCGCCTCGAGGAAGCCGCCAAAGCTGGACACCCCGGTCGTCATATCCACGAGCAATCTCGTCCGTGCGGTCCGATGAGCCATCGGAAATGACGATGATTTCAACCAGATCGCGGGGGTAATCGAGCGCGAGGAGCGAATCCAGCTTATCGGCGATGAAGTTTTCGCCATTGCGGACCGCAATCACGACGGAAACGGGCCGCAGCACATCGTCCTTTGCGATTGAGCGGCGCTTTACCCGGCTGAGGAACGCCAGCAAGACAGGGTACCCGGCCACTAGATAGATGACCAGCGCCGCACTTGCAACGAATATCGTGGTTGCAATGCCCATTATGGTTGCCGCGACGCTTCGAGTATATCCTCAAACCGCCTGGCGACAGACTCCCATGAGAAGTTCTGGCTCACGAGATCGAGCGCGTTCCCGGACATGCGCTCTCTATCGGCGGGACTGTTCAGAAGCTGTAGGATTGCGGCAGCGAATTGGTCCGGCGTGTCGGCCAGGCTGATATGCTCGCCATCGCGGACCGCCAAGCCCTTCGGCGCCGATTGAGGTTGAGACAACAGGCACGCCCGCAGCCATCGCTTCGTAAATCTTCAGCCGCGTGCCGCCCCCGATGCGTAAGGGAACCATCGAAACCCCGGCGCCCCAGAGGTACGGTCTCACATCCGGTACCGTTCCGGTCACCCTGATAGCGCCGTTCGACGCAAACGCCAGGATCTCCGGTGATGGGTTCCGCCCGGCGAACGTCAATGTCGTTCCCGGCCGCGCGTCCAAAATTCGGGGGAAGACGTTGTTCATGAACCAACGCGCGCCGTCGACGTTTGGCAGCCAATCCATCGCCCCCACGAAAACGAGATCGGTCGTTTGCGCTGCGCATACGCCGGGCGTCGGAAATAGTCAATGTCGACTCCGGTAGGAACCTGATCCACGGCCGCCGCTCCGAATTTTAACCGGAACGTATCGGCATCCTGCGGGGAGACTGCAATTACGCGTTTGACGGCGCGGCACGCCGTCTTCTCATAAGCCGCCATCCGCCGCGCCTGCGAAGCGAAGTAGATCTTGCGCGGACCTGAAGCGTGTTCGGTATGCCGCCGCCAGATATCGGACTCGACATTATGTTGAAACAGTACGCATTCGGAAAGGTCGGCGAAGTTCGGGGTAATCGAAAGGAAATCGGCGACGGTTGCATCGAATTTCTCACGCGCTATCAGCCCGGCGATTTTCGTCTGCATCGCTCGTGAGCGGTACCGTCCCACGGCGAGCGGCAGCGGCGAAAACAGGTTTTTGCCGAGCTGTGCGAAGAATTGCGGCGATCCGCGCGCCGGCACCGGACGGTCAACCGCATGCACATGCGATGCGTATTCACTGGCCCGCGCACGCCCTTCCGGGGTTGCCGGGTCATCGTAGGCGACGTAGTGGACATCGTGCCGGGTATGGATCCGCCGCAGCATCTCTAATGTCCGGATCTGGCCGCCGCGATTGGTTGGATGGAGGAAATCAATCTTGGCCCAAAGGATCTTCATGCGACCGGTTGCGAAAGCCGGCTACTCATCCAGCGCTCCCGGTTTCCGTTCAGGAAAACGTCGCCCCAGAACTGAAGGTTCAGTAGATTCCAGATGCGATCGGTCGCGTCTTCCACACCTTCTCGATGACGGCGAATAAGGTCACTCACTACGCCGCGATCCAAATATTGCGAAACGAAGCCGTCGCGCTCTTCGAGGAACTCGTAAAGGCCAGCCGATGCCGGATCGTGCAGCCAGGATTTCAGCGGCGTCGGGAAGCCCATCTTTTCCCGATGGATGATCTCCTGCGGCAAAAGGTCTTTCACGGCTTCTTTCAACGCATATTTCGCGATGCCGCCGCGCAGTTTTAAATGCGCCGGCATGCCACTGGTGAACTCGACAAACTCATGATCGAGAAACGGCACGCGGCTCTCGATTGAAGCGGCCATACTCATCTGATCCTGCTTCATCAGCAGTTCCAAGAGATAGGTTTTCTTGTCGGCAAACAGCATCTGCTCCAGCGGATTTAGCGCGTCGGCCTGATGGAAGAAGCTAAGGAAGTTGTCGTACGCTCCGTCCGCTCTGCCCCGCAATAGCAACTGCTGCTCGTCACGGGAGAAGGCGCCGTAGAAGTTGGCGAGGTACATCGATTCCAGATCGCCAGTCCGCCCCAGGACTGTATGGTTCAACTTGCGGCGCAGATCGGCTGAAAGGAGGGACGACGAGGCAATCTGGCCGCGAACCATCCGCCGCAGCGGTTCAGGAACGAAGCGGTAAGCCGACCAGGAACGCCGGTTCATCAATTGGTAGGCATAGCGGCCGTAGCCGGCGAAACACTCGTCGCTTCCTTCACCGGTCAGAACCACCTTGACGTGTTCCGCGGCGAGGCACGAAACGAAATAGAGCGACACGCTAGACGGCCAAGCGATCGGCTCATCCTCATGCCAGATCAAATTCGGCAGTTCGGCAAAGAACTCGGCGCGCCCGACGGTCACTTCGTGATGGTCGGTTCCGATGGTATCCGCAACGGCTCGGGCCCACGGCAGCTCGCTGTATTTCTGCTCCGCGTAACCGACGGCAAACGTTTTGGCCGGTGTAGAAATTTTGCGCTGGAGGATCGCGGCGACGGCCGAGGAATCGAGGCCGCCCGAGAGGAACATGCCCAGCGGGACGTCGCTCATCAGGTGCGATTCGACAGCTTGTTCAAGTCGCGCGCGTGTTTCCGCGATCCATTCGGCATCGGATAACTGCCGCGTGCCGGGCTGGGTCGGAAGTTCCCAGTAGCGTTCAATCCTAGGTTGAAAGTCCTCGACGGAAAGTCGCAGCGAATGCCCGGGCATGAGCTTACGGATGCCGCGGAAAAGCGTCTTTTCGCCGCTTCCGTACCCAAATGCCAGATACTCCGGCAGAACCGACTCTTCGACTCCCGTCGAAACCGCCGGATGCTCCAGAATCGCCTTGATTTCGGAACCGAAGACGAAATTCTCCGCGTCGCAGTAGTAATAGAACGGCTTAATTCCGAGCCGGTCGCGAGCACAGAACAGCTCCTTCTTGTCGCGGTCCCAGATGGCGTGAGCGAACATGCCGCGTAGGCGTCCGAGCGAAGTGGGCCCGTACTCTTCGTAGGCATGGAGAATGGTTTCGGTATCGCAATGCGTGCGGTAAACGTGTCCGAGTCCGCGTAAAGGAGCGGCCAGGGCGGCGTGGTTGTAAATCTCGCCGTTGAACACAATGGCGAGCCGCTCGTCTTCGTTGAACATGGGCTGCGCGCCGTGCGTCGGGTCGATAATGCTCAGCCGCCGGTGGGCCAGGCCGCAGAACTGGTCCAGGAAGAATCCGTCGGCGTCGGGACCGCGATGGCGGATTTCTTCGGCCATGCGATGCAGCACGGCACGCGAGTCATGGCCTGATTCAGGACGTGCTTTCCGGGATACAAACCCGGCAATGCCGCACATCAACGCACTCCCTGAGCGATGGGCGTGGCGATCCGCGAGACCGGCATTCTGGGCGCGGCCTGCGCTTTGCGTGTCTCGCTCGCGACTTGGTCTTTAGTGAATAGGTAGAGCGAAGTCACAAGGGCCGCCATCAGCGGAAACTGGAACGTGTACGCGCTCGGGCTAAATAACATGCAGGTGGCGAATCCGACGAACGAATAGAGCAGTGTTTCTGATACCTCGCGGGCGACCCCAAGATCTTTCCGATTGCGCGTGAACTTGCCGATGCGGAGCAACGCCCGAAGGCAGAAGAACAGGACCGACGTGTAGAGTATGACGCCCGGAATACCGGTCTCCGCCATCACCAGCAGGAGGAACGAATGTACAGGATGCCACCCCATGACCTTTCCTTCACTAACAGCCAAATCAACGGCGCTTGGGGCGAACTGAAACATGCCAACCCCAAAGATCGGATGGTGCGCGGTGAGCAGAAACGCGTACCGGATCAACTCGACGCGACCTTCTTTGGATTCCTCCGCGCTGTCAATTACGGACGCTTCCTGTTCATTCACCGCGCTGCCACCTAGAATGGTCGAGTAGCGCGCGCGTAAATCACTCGAAAGCAGCAGGGGACCGGCCGCCGCCATTACTAACGCAATCACTACGATCATCAGCCGGTTTTTCGCCGTAGTCCTGAAGAACAACAGAACGCCCATCACCAGCAGCGCAATTAAACCTGCGCGTGAACCGGTCTTAAGAACCACAAAAAGAAGCACCGGAACTACTAGCCATGCGAGGAGCCGGATAACGCGGGCGCGCTGTTTGTCGGCCGCAATCTGAACAATAAACGGCAGCCCCAGAATGAGTTCCATCGCCAGATCGTTCGCATTGGCTAAAGTGCCTCCACTAAAGGACAACCGGCTATCGGCCTCTGCACTGATTCCCATGCGAAAAGAGAGAAACACAATCACGGCTGTACCCAGAGCGACGCACGTAAGCGCCTTGCGCAATTGCCCGAATGAGCTAATCAGCGCGGCAACGATTACATATGTAAGATACGATTTTAACCACGAGTCGGTGAGCGCGTGGAAGCTACCGCCGCGCCAGGTGCTGAACGGCAGCTCGAAGATCAACCAGGCGCTAAACGCCGCCAGCGCCATTCCAATCCTCGTCTGAAAGGCGCGGCGCACTGCCACATTCAGAGCGGTGCCGACTAATCCCAGACATGCGGTAATCATCGCTAGATGAAAGCGCTGATTGGGATCGATGAACTCGGCGGCGCGACTGATCAGCAGGAATAAGTACACCTGCATTACGTAAAAGCCGAACTTGTTTACGGGGTCGCCCGCATCCAGCACGCCTGTAGGTGCGATCGCGCGCGGGCTGCTACCAATTTGCGGAGAAAACGCGGGCGTCAACCTGTTAGTCCTCCGGAGATCTCCGGTATTCCAGACCGAGTGTATCGTGCCGTCAACATCTCTCTGTGCATCTTCTCTCAACTACTTACAGCACAATTTGAGGCACGTTTGAAATATCCCCAACGGGTTAGGACCCTGACGTGCAAATGAAATCTTTGGTATGAAACGTAACCAGATCATGCTCGCGATGCTGGTGCTGGCAGTCTGCATCGGTGTGTGGGCAGCGGGTCGCGATCAGGGAAATTCCGGTAAGCCCGACCTTGCCGGCCGCTGGGAACTCGACTTGAGTCACTCTTCCCTCGGCAAGATGAAGCGGCCGACCCGCATGACTCTCGAAGCCATGCATCACGGTGAGACTCTGCACGCGATCCAGACCTCCTACTACGACCAAGCGGGTGGACCGGACGCGGTGGAAGGCGACTGGTTCCTCGATGGAAAAGAACATCCGCTCGGCTCCGATGGCCAGATGATTTCGATGAGTAAGTGGGACGGCAATACGCTGGTCGCGGAACGGAAATCGAAGGACGGCGGCTTCGACGAAACGATCCGACTGACGGTGTCTTCTGATGGGAAGACGGCCACGGAAAATATTGCTGTAAAAGATCCCAACGGAAGCGATAAGCGTAGGCTCGTTTGGCAGAAGAAGGGCTAGGCCCGCTCGGTTAGATACTTCCAGTATCTCTGCGGGTCTGCTAGAATCCCGCGCGTGATCTGGTAATGTGTTGTTTCCTCAAGCGAAATGGTTTCAAGAGTTCCCTTATCGAAGCTTATAATCTGAGCCATTGGATAAGTCATCAGTATGGGCGAATGACTTGCCACGATAAACTGACAGGCACCTGTTTCCACCAGTTCGTGGATGAGGGCCAGAAGAGCCAGTTGACGTTGCGTGGATAGAGCAGATTCCGGCTCATCGAGTAGGAATAACGCCGCCCTTAGGTGCGCATACGGTTCCGCAGCACAGATAAGAAATGATTCACCGTGCGATTGGTCGTGCAGCGATCGACCGCCGTAACGGGCGTAGGGATCCCACCGAAGTCCGGATCAAGTTTGCGGGCATCGAGTAAAGAGGCGAAACGATCGTGGAACTCAGCACGCAGAAATACCCGTCGGGCGGTCTCTTGCGAAAAACCGGCCGTAGCGCACCAGAGAGCGCTGCGTTCCGTTCCAGCCCATACGCGTCCGAAAGCTCATTGGCGCCCTCCCCCAGAAACAGGGAGTCGGCAGAGTTCGGCAATTGCCTCAATTAACGTGGATTTCCCGCTTCCGTTCTCACCGACGAAAAATGCCACTGGATGGCTGAACTTTAAGTCTAGGTTTGCAGCAAACGGGAGATTGAATGGGTAACTCTGGCTTCGCGCGAATTGCTCCGACGCAGACCTGACTCCGAGCAAATATGGCACGTGGCAAGCCATTCTGAAATCATAGAAGGGTGGCATGCCCTTTACATGCTATGCCCGGCTGAGCACATTCGCTGTGAAGTTAGCTCTGCCTTTTATTCCGCTTTTGTTCGAAGTTCCAAGCAGTTCGTACGATGTCATCCAGGTTCGTGAACTTCGGTTTCCATCCCAGCGTTTTCTGCAGCTTCTCTGAGCTCGCAACTAATTCGGGAGGATCTCCTTCGCGCCGCGGACCGTAAGTGACCGGCACCTTCTTCCCCGTTACGCGCTCAACCGAATCGATCACCTGCTTCACTGAGAATCCGGTGCCCGTGCCCGCGTTGAACTTGTCCGAAGCTCCGCCGCCCACCAGATGCTGGACCGCGACGATGTGCGCTTGTGCAAGATCGGTCACATGGATGTAGTCGCGAATGCAGGTGCCGTCCGGCGTCGGGTAATCGGCCCCGAAGATGGTCGCTGGTTTTCCGGACTCGGCGGCCTCAAGCAGCAGCGGAATCAAGTGCGTCTCGGGCTTATGCTCTTCGCCGCGCCGACCTTCCGGGTCTGCGCCTGAGGCGTTGAAGTAGCGCAGGCAAATGCTCCGCAGCCCGTGGATCGAGTCCATCCATCCGAGGATCTTCTCGACCATCACTTTGGATTCGCCGTAAACGTTCACCGGCGCGTACGGCATCGTTTCGACGATCGGAACTTTCTCCGGCATGCCGTAAACCGCGGCGGTCGATGAGAAGACCAGACGCTTCACTCCGGCGCGCATCATCGCGGTGAAAAGCGAGAGCGATCCGCAGGTGTTGTTATGGAAGTACATCTCCGGCTTGTGCATGCTCTCGCCAACGGAAATGAAAGCGGCGAAGTGGATGACGGCTTCGGTGGGCTTCTCGCGCAGCACGCGCTCGACGGCGTCGGTGTCGAGCACGTTCAGCTCGCGCAGACGTCCCGGCTCGACGTTATGGCGGTAGCCGTAAGACAGATCGTCGACCACGACTACGTCGTAATCGAGGTTCAACAATTCCAGAACCGTATGGCTGCCGATGTATCCGGCGCCTCCACATACAACAATTCGCTTTCCCGCACCGGATTGGATTGTGCTCACATCAGCGATTCTATCGGTTTACGGGAGGGTGACGCGGCGGTAAAGAATCGTGTTGCGTGTGCGAGCGAACTCTTGGTAGTGCGAGAGCCATTCGCGCAGCTCCGGATAGCGTTGCATGGCGAGTTGCGGGTTGTAGAGACTGAGGCCGTCGGCGATGAAATCCGGGTGCGAGTCGGCGAGTTCGCGCCGCGCTTCCGTTGTGGTTCCGACGCGGACTGGAGTGGATTGCGTGAGGTGGCGATCGGCAGGTACGCCGGTCATGGCTTGAGAATCGAGATAGCGCGACGCCGCGCGCATTCCGGTGTAGACGAAGATGTCGGGCCGGTAGCCCCAGACATATAGTGTGTCGTTGGGGGCGGCCACCGCGCGGATCCGGTTTGCGGCTTCATAGGAATCGCGATCCATGGCGAGATCCGGCCAGCCGGGATCGTGATTGAGGGCGAGGATTGCGTAGCGGGGGCCGAAACGGACGAGCGGGATCATTAGCAACAGGGCGAGTGCGAGTCGCCAGCGTGGTCGCATCCCGGCGAAACCTTGCGCTGCCAGCAACACGAGCGGCGGAAGAAGGAGAAAAAAGTAGCGCGGGAAAAAGCGCGCGCCCATCGCTACTCCGATTAATGACAGAGACGCCCACGCTGCCCATCGCCAGCGCGGGTTGCGCCAGAATGCACAGGCCGCCGCGCCGAGTAGTGCCGCGTGAAATCCGGACCAGTTCAGTGTTCGGATCAGGCCATTCATAAGTGGGTTGGCTACATGCGAACTACCCGAATAGATTGCCGGCCAAGTCCAGACTTGATCCACATAGGCGCTCCAAGCTCCGGTTCCTGTTAGGGCAACGATGGCAACTAGTACCGGCAGGACGAAACCGACGCCAAGCGGAACTATGGACGGCCATAGGAACAACGCGCAAGTCAGTAACACTAGCGCCGCTTTGACATTGGTTAGAAATGCGATGCCGGCGCACACACCGCTCCAAAACGCGCGCTTGCGATACGCCAGGTAAACTGCTGCGAGATGTGGCAGCACGAGCAGCAGATCCGCCGCTAGCGGAAGCACTGCCGACGGTGTATCGAAGCTAAGGAAGAATCCGAGTAGTCCGGCGGCCCAGAAGCCTGCTGTGCGTCCGAAAGCGTCCCGTCCGAATAAGTAAGCGACGATGCAGCACGCCCATATGTAGAGAGCGCCGAAGAGCCGCAGGATGACAGCCGATCCGCGCGCCCCACATCAAGTAGACAAGCGGCACGAGAGGAGGCTTATCGAACCAGATCTGGCTATAGAGCGCCTTGCCGAACAGAATCTGGCGAGCGGCCGCGAGTGGCAGGTCTTCTTCCGTCCACAAAACGCGCGCGTGGCATAGGTGCAGCGCGACTAATAGGACGAGGAGCGCCGCGAAGAACCCACGCGTTTTCACCCGTTTAGTATAGTAGGCAAAGAAAGGGCGAAAGCTACTCGGCGATATGGCGGATCTGGCGGACCAACTCGCGCTTTTGCGTCGTAAGATCGCGCGCATTGATGGTAAATATGCGCGTAAGTACGACCCGAAGTACGCTGCGCCGGGTCCCGTCGGCCCTCCGGCCCCTAAGCTTCCTGATTTTTCCTCGCGGATTGAGAATGCAGTCAGCGGCGAGATCATAGAAACGGAGCACGGGCGGCATTTCGAGACGGAGCGCCTCTTCGAGCGACACCGCCGCTACGGAAGCGTCGATATCTCCGACCTGATCGAGCTTCCACCTGACCTGCTGCACTCGTTATCCGGGGGCGCCATACCCTCCGCGCATCCCGAAAAGTGGGCGTTTCTCGATACGGAAACGACCGGTCTTGCGGGCGGAAGCGGCACTTACGCGTTTCTGATTGGAGTTGGAAGCATCGAGCGCACTGGATTTCGAATCCGGCAGTTCTTCATGCGCGACTATGCGGAAGAGCGTTCGCAACTCGCCGCGGTTGCAGAGTATCTTTCGCGCTTTGACGTTCTGATCACTTATAACGGGAAGACTTACGATCAGCCGCTGCTCGAGACGCGATTCACGCTGGCGCGGATGCGGCATCCCTTCGCCCGGATGGAGCATCTCGACTTACTCTTCGGTGCGCGGCGATTATGGAAGCTGCGCCTCGATAACTGCCGGCTAACTCATCTGGAGTATCAGATCTTAGGTGTTGAGCGCCACGGCGACTTACCGGGAGAAGTGATCCCGAGTTACTACTTTGAGTATGTGCGATCACAGTGCGCCTTGACCTTAGTGCCGATTTTCCATCACAACCAGATGGATATCCTGACTCTGGCATGTTTGTCCGCGCTGGTGCCGCAGTGTTTCCGTGATCCGGCGCGGGTGGAGGTGCGGCATGGAGCCGATCTGCTGGGGCTCGCGCGCTGGCTATTGGCTGAAGGTAGAGATGCGGATGCGATTGCGCTGATGCATCGAGCCGTTGAAATCGGACTGCCGGACGCGCTACTTTTCCGTACTCTGTTCGAAATTGGGTTACTCGAGAAGAAGCGCAAGAACGAGGCGGCGGCGTTAGCACTATTCACCGACTTAGTTGCTTCACCGAATCCCTGTCGCGCCCGCGCTTATGAGCAGTTAGCTAAGTTCTACGAACATCGCGAACGGAACTACGCGATGGCGCTGGAGATGACGATTTCGGCTCTGGCGCTCGAACCGACGGATGAGTTACGGAGCCGGCGCAAAAGGCTGGATCGGAAGCTGGCGAAAATTCCGCGACTACTGTGAGTTAGAGCGCCGGGACAGTAATGCATTTTCGTCATAATTAGACAGCATGAGAGTTCAATCTAAAACCGCTTTGACCGTAACCGCGCGCGGACAAGTCACTTTGAGAAAAGACGTGCTGCAGCACCTTGGCCTACGCCCCGGCGAGAAAATCGCGCTGGAAATGCTGCCGGGTGGTTGTGTAACCCTCAGGGCAATGCGCTCCGCCGGGAAGATCGATGCTTTCTTTGGCCTCCTTGCGGGCAAGACGAAGAAAGTCGCAACGCTTGAACAGATTGATCAAGCGGCAACCGCAGGCTGGGCCGGGCTGTAGACCGAGGACGATAAACAAGCCCAGGCTGCCACAACACCTTAAAACGGCCGCGCTGATTGCGGTTTCCTCGACATCCCTCTGCGAATTCGTTTGGGTTCTGAGCCGCATCTGCCATTTCGGACAAGAAGAGACTTCCGCCGCGACCACGGCTCTACTCGGTGCGGACAACAAAGTGCAGGCCGCTCCCCTGAGAACGGTTCATCCGAAATTCACCGCCGTCGTATTGCCCCCGCAAAGTAACACCCCGACCCGCTCGCCGGGCTCCGCTTGATAACCGCCCGTCATCAATGCGGCAAACGCTGCGGCACCACCGGGCTCGGTCGCGACACGCAGTACATTCCACAACGCACGTTGCGACTCTAAAATAGCCGCGTCCGGCACGAGTACCACCCGCTCCACAAACGCTCGCGCAATCGGAAAGACCAGTTCTCCGACACGCCTCGGTGCGAGCGAATCTGCTGCGATCCCGCCCGCAGGCGCATCCACCGGCCGGCCCGCCGCGAAGGCCCGTTCGAGCGTCGGCGCGCTCTCCGGCTCCACAGCCACGATGCGAACCCGACCGCGATACCAGGCGGCGATTCCCGCGATCAATCCGCCTCCGCCCACTGCGACAAGTAGCGTATCGAGCTCCGGGGCTCTGCTGTTCCCACTCACGACCCAGCGTGCCCTGGCCCAGCAGCGTATCCGGCTGATCGAAAGCGTGAATCGCCAGAGCGCCCGACTCAGCGACCCACGCTTCACTTGCCGCCAACGCGTCCGCATAACGTTCGCCGCCGATGATCAGCTGGGCACCATAGCTGCGAATCCGATCGATCTTCGACGTGGAGGCGACACTCGGCACGAAGATGGTCGCCGGAACTCCAACCTTCTGCGCCGCATAGGCGACGGCAACTCCGTGATTGCCGCCAGACGCTGCTACGACCCCCGCGGGCGGAGCCTTCCGTGAGAGCAAGTTTGCAAATGCGCCGCGCGTCTTGAACGATCCGGCATGCTGCGTCAGCTCCAACTTGAAGCTGAGACGGCAGGGCACCATCCCGAAATCCGCCGCATCGGCATCCAGCACCGGGGTTCGCCGGATCCACGGGTGAATCAGATGGGCAGTGGCTTCGATGCCCGCCGCTGTGATGGTGTTTGGGGTCACGACTCGATTATGGAGGGCTCAGGTAACGCGAGCGGCTCCAAAACCATCATTCTGTTTTGCCGCGAGTTCTCCTTCTCCTTTGCCTGGCTACCGGTGTCGCTTGGTGTCAATCCGGCGTCGTGCGTTCCGGGAACCAGCCGATTCCGGGCGCTACCGTAACCGCGACCGAAGACGGAAAAACCTATTCGACCGCGACCGGGGCGGACGGCCGCTTCAGCTTCGATTCGATACCGGGCGGCAAAGGCACCGTGGAAGTGCAGATGTTTGGCTTCGAAGCGGCGCAGAAACCTGCCGTTTTCGGACCGGTCGGCCCGGATCTCGAGTTCAACTTGCAACTCGGTCAATCGCAGATGGCGCGGCGCATGGGCCAGTTCGGTTCGCGCGGTACGCAGACGGACCCTAACGCTACCCAACTGGAAAACGACATTGCTTCTAGTACGGCACCTCCTCCAACCAACCCCGCGCCAACGAGCAGTAATGAGTCGTTTCTGGTGTCCGGCAGTCTGAGCCAAGGTTTGGCGCAGAACGCTGCTCCGGATAGTGGATTCGGTCCGCCTCCGGGCGCTGGCGGGGACGGGCCGGGTGGAGCAGGAGCACCAGGTCCGGCAGGTACGGCGCCGGGGTTTGGCCAATCCGGCGGCGGGGGTGGCGGCGGATTTGGTGGCGGAGGGTTTGGCGGCGGTGGAGGCTTTGGTGGCGGAGGCGGTCGCGGCGGATTTGGCGGCGGGCCGGGAGGGCAGCGGGGCGGCAATCGCGGACCTGCGCAGTTTGGAAACCGTCGCCGTCCCGCGCAGATTCACGGGATGATTTTCGGCACTCTAAATAACTCTGTGCTGGATGCGAAACCGTTCTCGATCAGCGGCTCAGATGTCCCACAGCCCGCATACGCGCAGGTCCGTTACGGCTTTCTTGCCGCGGGTCCGTTGACCATTCCGAAGATCATCAAAGACCCGAGTACTTTCTTTTCGATCAGTTACTTCGGAACGCGCGCCAAGAACCCACAAGTGAACTTCTCGACGGTTCCCACCGAGGAAGAACGGCAGGGTAACTTCTCTCAAGCGGTGCAGTCCGTCGGCGCCAATCAGACTGCGCCCGTGCAGCTTTTCTATCCGGGAACAACAACTCCGATTCCCAATAACGTGATCCCCTCTTCGATGATCAGCCCGATTGCTCAGGGCTTACTGCAATACATTCCGCTGCCTAACGCCACCGGCTTAGTCAATAACTACTTTTATGACTCCGCGGTCAACGCGAACAGCGATAACGTGAACGGACGCATCCAGCGCAATATCACCACGAAAGACAGACTGGCTTACCACCTAAGCTTTCAGGACCGGAATGGCCAAACCGTGCAGGCGTTCGGATTTACCGATCTTACTAGCGGCTATGGGCTATCGACCGACCTATCGTGGACCCATAACTTCAGCCCGACGCTGATCAATACGGCGCAGGTTACTTTCAATCGAAATCGCAATGAGACGACGCCTTACTTTGCGTACGGTCAGGATGTTGCCGCGGAACTCGGGATTGCGGGTACTTCGACGAGTGCGATCAACTATGGCCCGCCTAACTTAAACTTCACTAACTTCGCCTCCCTATCCGACTCGGCTCCCGTCCTCACTCGGAATCAAGGCCAAACCGGGAGCGACAACTTTTTGATTGTGCGCGGCAAACACTCGGTACGACTCGGTTTTAATTACGCGCGCAACGACCTTTCGACGATTACCGATCAGAACGGTCGCGGCACCTTCAATTTCAGCGGCATTTCCACTAGTGAGATCGGTTCGGACGGGCTGCCGGTTGCGAACACCGGCTACGACTTAGCGGATTTCCTGCTCGGGCTTCCACAATCCAGTTCCATTCGTTACGGAGATGCGAGCACTTACTTCTCGCAGAATGTTCTGACCGGTTACGTAAATGATGATTGGAAGGCGCTCTCCAGTCTTACCTTTAACGTCGGACTTCGCTATGAGTACTTCTCGCCATTCTCCGAAAAGTACAATCAGATCGCGAATCTGGATGTCGCCCCGGACTATTCGGCAGTAGCGGTGGTTACTCCCGGTGAAGTGGGACCTTATACAGGTGTATTCCCGTCGGGTTTGGTAGATCCGCAATATCACCACTTCTCTCCGCGCTTGGGACTGGCATGGAAGGTGCCTCATCTTAAGAAATCGACGATCGTCCGCTCGGGCTATGGTATCTACTACAACACTCAGGCGTATCAACCGATTACGTCGCGTTTGGCCGAGCAACCGCCGTTCGCGGTTTCGAATTCGGTAAACACGAGTCCGGAAGATATCCTTACGCTTGCTCAGGGTTTCGTAAACACTTCACCGACGGATATTACGAACACTTATGCGATCGCGAGGAACTTCAAGGTTCCGTATGCGCAGACCTGGACGCTTTCTATCCAGCGCGACCTATGGCACGGGATCGTTTCCGAAGTGAATTATCTGGGTACTAAGGGTACCCACCTGGATGTCGAGACGGAGCCGAACGAGGGCCCGTCCGCCAATCTAACTGCGGCGCAGCGTACTCAGCTAGGTGACGCGGTTGGATTCATTTACGATACTTCGGCGGGTAACTCTATCTACAACGCTCTGAATGTGCGGGTGCAGCAGCGCTTCCGGCGCGGCGTTTCATGGGTTGTGAACTACTCGTTCTCCAGGTCCATTGACGACTCGACTACCTTCGGCGGCGTCGGGAACACAGTGGCTGAGAACTGGCTCGACCTCGAAGGCGATCGCGGGCTATCGAGCTTCGACCGGCGTCATGTGCTGACTGGAAGTTGGGTACTAACCTCACCGATCGGCGGGCAGGGGTCGCATTTCGCGCCCGATAGCTTGACGGCGCGCTTACTCAAAGACTGGCAACTAAGCGGTAGCGTCACAGCGGAAACCGGGATCCCGTTTACGGCTCGCGTACTGGGGAATGAGGCGATCCTAGCGCAGACCAATGGCGTAGGAAGCGCTCGCGCGGAGGCGACGGGACTACCCATAACTTCCGGGAGTGGCTTTTTTGATTTGTCGGCATTCGGGGTGCCCGCTTCAGGGACTTACGGAGATGCCGGACGCAACACCATTCCGGGCCCGGATCTAATCGCCTTGAACTTATCGTTCGGGCGCTCATTCCAATTTGGAGAGTCGCGCCGCCGGCTTGAGTTGCGCTTTGAAACGACAAACGCGCTCAATCAGGTGAATTACACAAGTATCAATACTGTGGTTAACGCGATCAACTACGGGGCTCCGTTGGCTACCAGCGGCATGCGCCAGTCGTCTATCGTATTGAGGTTCCGATTCTGATGATCCGGCGATTCCTTGCAGTTCTCACCTCTACACTTCTGGCGATCCCCGCTCTTCCGCAGGACGCGAACTTCAGCACAACGGTGAAACTCGTCGTCGTCGATTGCATTGTGACGGATAAGAACGGCCGCCCCATCGAAACTCTAACTAAAGACGATTTCCAGATCTTCGAAGACGGCAAGCCGCAGCAGATTCGGACTGTCGAACTGCAGCGCCTGAATACTAAGCCGCTTCCTCCCACGAGTTTCGCTGCTCGCGCACTACGCCGCCGGCTCCACGCCCCAGATCACAACCGATTGACACCGCTAGCGCATTGACTAAGTATCAGGACCGGCGCCTGATCGTCATCTTTCTTGATTTTTCAAGTATGGATACACCGGAACAGATCCGTGCTACTCAGGCGGCGGAGAAGTTCATTTCCACGCAGTTGACCGCGAGCGACATGGTTTCGATCATGATGTACTCCAGTTCGCTGCGCACGTTGGTTGACTTCACTGACGACCGTGATCAACTGCTAACCACGCTCCATAACGTTCATATCGGTGAAGGTGCGGAACTAACCGGACAGGCGGACGAGGGTGCGGACGCGGAGGATCAAAGCGGACAGTTCGTTGCCGATGAAACGGAGTTCAATATCTTCAACACCGACCTGAAGCTGATGGCGCTGGAAGATGCGGCCCGCAAGCTTGCGCCCTATCCCGAGCGCAAGGCATTAGTCTACTTTTCGTCGGGCGTGCAGAAGACCGGGGTGGATAACCAATCGCAACTGCGCGCTACGGTCAATACGGCTGTGCAATCCAATGTCGCTTTCTATCCCATCGATGCTCGTGGGTTGACGGCCAGTGCCCCCGGCGGTGACGCCACGCAGGCTGCGGCTGTCGGTTCCAATCTATATAGCGGGGCCGGCCAACGTACCTTGCGCGAGAACTTCTACAACCAACAGGAAACACTAGACACGCTCGCGGCAGATACAGGAGGCAAGGCGTTACTCGATTCTAACGATCTGACTTTGGGACTACGGCAAGTACAACAGGACGTCAACAGCTATTACGTGCTCGCTTACTACAGCGCCAATACCGCGGAAGATGGACGGTATCGCCGCATTCAGGTGAAGCTTGCTCCTCGCGCGGCGATGCTCAAGGCAAAGCTGAGTTATCGCGAGGGCTACTATGCCTCAACAACGTTTGCCAAGATGCACGAAGCAGACAAAGAAGCGCAATTGGCGCGTGCCTTGGCGAGCGATAACCCCGTGACTGATCTTCCGTTAGCTGTCGAGGTCGATTACTTCCGCGTGGCCAAGGGTAAGTACTTCGTTCCGTTGTCGGTGAAGATTCCGGGGTCCGCGCTAGCGTTCAAGAACAAAGGATCGAAGGCTGCGACGGAACTTGATTTTATTGGTCAGGTGGAAGACGCGAAGAACAAGGCGGTTGCCGCAGTACGCGATACGATCCCGATTAAGATCGATCAGACGATCGCGAGCGAGGTAACCCGGAAACAGATTCAATACGACACCGGCTTTACCTTAGCGCCTGGCAAATACAAGCTGCGCTTTGTCGCGCGTGAAAATGGCGAAGGGAAAACAGGAACCTTTGAGACCGGGTTTACGGTTCCGGACCTCGGCTCGGGAACTGCGCTCCGTATGAGTTCCGTGGTCCTAAGTAATCAGCGCGAGCCGGTGAAGCAACAGATTGCCGGGGCCACTAACAAGAAAAAGCTGTTGGATCAGAATCCATTGATCGATCCGGCGACGGGACAGAAAACGGTGCCCAATGTGACGCGCGTTTTCCGGCCCGGGCAGAACCTATCGGTGTACTTCGAGGTTTACGATCCGGCTTCGCCCGCCAGCGCCGCGAACGACACGTCTGCCGCGAATGTCGCGAACCGATTCGCCAGTGTAGCGGCAACGGTCGGTTTGTATCAAGGATCGAAGAAAGTGTTCGAAAGCCGCCCCGTGCGTGTCTACCGCCTCAGCACGCGAGGCGATGGCGTGCTAACGGTGCGCATCGAAGCGCCGCTCGCCGGGATAGCGCCCGGTCAGTACACCTGTCAGGTGAACGTGATTGATGAATTCGGAAAGAAGTTCGCGTTCCCCCGGACATCGCTGGCAGTTTTGGCGCAAGCTCCCGCCCCTGTGCCAGGGTCGCAGGTTTCGAATTAGCTAAGAACTCGCGGCTACTCGCAGCCGGTACGATTTCCACAACCCCTAGTACTGTTCGTGGTTACATTTGCCGTACCTTAATAAGAGCAGTAGACATATGATCCGTTCAATGGGATACTGATCCAACAAGCTTTCAGGAACTCTCATGAAAACCCGATGGTTGAATGTGATCGCGCTGCTGTCGGTAGCGCTTGCGGCGGCGCTGGTGGTCTCGGCGAATCGGGCGGAAGACCGCTCGAACCAGCTACTGAACGTTTCTTACGACCCCACCGGCGACTTGTTCAAACAGCTGGACAGCCAGTTCATCGATAAGTATCAACACGATACGGGTAAAAGGCTGACCATCAAGGAATCGCACGGAGCCTCCTCCCAGCAGGCGCGCCAAGTGTCGGAAGGGCTGCAAGCGGATGTCGTCACGTTCGCGGTCTATTCGGACGTCGATGACTTGCACAAAGCGGGTTTGATTGGCGATGGCTGGTCGAAACGGCTGCCCAACGACTCGCAACCCTTTCATTCAACGGTCGTATTTGTAGTACGCAAAGGGAATCCGAAGGGCATCGCGGACTGGCCCGATCTGGTGAAACCCGGGGTTACGGTGATTACGCCCAATCCTAAGACGTCAGGAAGCGGGAAATTGAGCGTGCTGGCGGCTTGGGGTTCGGTGATTTATCGCGGCGGGAATGACCAGCAGGCGCGCCACTATTTACGCCAGCTTTACCAGCATGTGCCGCTGTTGGTGACCGGAGCGCGCGAATCGACCGTAGCGTTCGCGGACGAGCACGCGGGCGATGTGCAGCTGACCTGGGAAAGCGATGCGCTCTGCGAAGTGAAGAAATCGAACGGAGAGCTTCAGGTGGTTTATCCGCCAGTCAGCATCCTCGCGGAACCGACGGTGGCGTGGGTCGACAAGAACGTCAACGGTACTGAGCGTGAGGCGTTTGCTAAAGCGTATTTGAAATTTCTATACACGGAGACGGCGCAGGAGACGATCGCGCGCAACGGGTACCGCCCCGTAGACCCGGAAGTGTCGCAGCGCTACGCGGACCGCCTGCCGAAAATGGACCTCTTCCCGGTGACTCTGCTGGCCGGAAATTGGGATGAGATTCAGCAGCGCTTCTTCTTTAAGAACGGCGTGTTCGATCAGATCTACCGGCCTAGCACGAAGCTATGAAATTCTTTCCCCGCTACACTAGCCTGGCGGCGAGATACGACCTAATCGCCGGGCTTACCGTCGCGGCGATTTCGCTGCCGCAGGCGATGGCATACGCTTTGATCGCGGGTATCGATCCGCGTTTCGGGCTGTATTCGGCCATTGTGGTGACGCTTGTTGCGTCGATCTTCGGTTCCTCTTCACATCTGATCAACGGGCCGACCAACGCAATATCGCTCGTAGTTTTCAGCGCTTTGGCATTCATCGGAAGCGATTCGCGGATGGACGCCTTCGAAGCGACATTCCTGCTCGCCATCATGATCGGCATCATTCAAATTATGATTGCCGTCTTCAAGCTCGGCGATCTGACGCGATACATCTCCGAATCCGTTGTCCTCGGTTTCATGGCCGGCGCGGGATTCCTGATTGCCCTCGGGCAAGTGGGTAATTTCTTTGGCATCAAAAACCGCGGCACGGGCGATCAACATGTGCTGCTTCGTTTTTGGCTGACGGTGACGCAGGCGGGCCACCTGAACTGGCGGGAACTGACGATCGGCGTGGTCACGGTAATTCTGGTCGTACTGCTCCGCATCCTGTGCAATCGGCGCCGTCTGCCGAAGCTGGACATGCTCGTCGCGCTCATTGTCGCCACCGCGGTTGGTTACGCGATGCACTGGTCTCGATCGGACGCGCATGGAAAGACGCTGCTGGCGCTGGTCGGCAATGTTCCGGCAAGTTTGCCCCGGCCGCACATTCCGCAAATCAGGTTCTGGTGGATACGGGAGATGACGGGGAGCGCGTTTGCGATCTCGTTCCTTGGGTTGGTGGAGGCGCTGGCGATTGCGAAATCCATTGCAAGTCACACACGCCAGCCGCTGGACTATAACCGGCAGTGCATGGCTGAAGGATTGGCGAATCTGGTGGGTGGTTTTTTCCAATGCCTTCCTGGTTCGGGCTCGCTAACGCGCTCGGCAATTAACTATCAATCCGGGGCGGTAAGCCGCTTTTCCGGTGTTATTGCAGCGGTGTCGGTTGCGATCGTGTTGCTGATCATTGCGCCGCTCATGCAGTTCGTTCCTAAGGCCGCACTCGCGGGACTGCTGATCGTCACGGCGGCACGTTTGATCGATTGGGCAAGGCTAAGGATCGCAATACGCGCCTCCCGCTTTGACGCCTGGCTGGTGGCAGTCACGGCGGCGGCGGCGATCTTCATTAGCGTCGAATTCTCGATCTTCATTGGCGTCGCGGCTTCGATACTGATGTTCGTGCCGCGGGCGGCGAAGCTGCGGGGGAGGGAGCTGTTCGTCAGTTCCGAGCGGCTAATTCGGGATCGCCGTCCATCTGACCCGCCATGCACGGCCATGCTCCTTTACGACTTCGAAGGCGAGCTTTTCTTCGGGGCGGCGCCGGAGCTGGATCGAGCGCTTGACCGCCTCTCCCAGCGGGCGCGGGAACAGGGGATGCACTCCATCATTCTGCGGATGAAGCGCACGCGCAATCCGGATATGGTGTGTCTCGAGCGATTGCAGCACTTTTTGAAGGATATGGACGCGGAAGGAATTACGGTATTGTTGTGCGGCGTCCGCGCAGATTTCGCGGCCGCGATGAACAGCATGCGCTTTCATGAGTGGTTGCAGCCCGACCGGGTCTTCATGGAAGAGACGGAGTTGTATTCGTCCACGTTGAAGGCCGTTCGCCATGCCTACGAGCTTTCCGGCGAACAGACTTGCGAGCATTGCACGCAGATTCTGAGCGAGAATCCGGCGAAAGAGCTTTATTACCTGGTGTAGACGGGAGCGCGAGGGGCGATTGGACTGAGCATTATTCTTACGTTGGGTTAGTTGGTGGTCATCCTCCGCATCACTCCGTCCAAGCCCGCCGAAAGGTTATCGAAGTCGCCGTGCGCAGTAAGATGGGAAAGCAATTGTTGATTTATCCCGCCATGGGTGGCGTGGTCGCCGGCTAAAGACGCGAAGCTTTGATTTCTGACGTCGATGGCGGCATTACCAAGACCGCAGCTAATCCTGGCAACGTACTCAGTAGCTTTATCCTTCGGAACGCCTTGACTTACTAGCCAAGAGGAAATGCTATCGGCGAATGCGAAGTAAGATGCTATCGTCGCTGTCGCCGTACTCAGTGCATCAAATTCGTGTTCCCGTCCAACTTCGAACGCTATACCAAGAGTAACGAATAGATCCGCGACGACTTGGTCAGGCGGGTAAATGGCCGTCGCACCTTGTCGAACGGCGACTGCGGGGAGCGGCACCGCCCTGGTGACTTTGGCAGCGGGTCGACTAAAGCCGCAACGCTTCGCAACGACAGACCAGTTATCAGGCTGATTACTCGGTGGCCGCGGCCAAAGCGAAGTTCGGAAAGAACGTCCCGCGCAATCTGGGGCCTGATCCCAAGCACGATAACATCGCTGTGATTCAGGACATCTTGATTCGACAACCTATGGAGACGTTTAGGAACCGCTCCGCGAGTTCCGCCGCTACGATGCCGATGCGCGGGGACAAAAGGATGGAGTGCCGCTCGTCAGTCGAACTCAGCCCGGTGACGATAGCCGCTGTTATTGCTCCGGTTTCGACGAATCCGAGTTTCATAAAAAGCTTCCAGCGGGTATGCCCCTACTTCGTCGCGCTAAGTTCCTTGCAAATACTCGCAACGAAAGCCTTCGCGTCGCCGAAAAGCATCAGCGTGTGGTCCATATAGTAAAGTTCGTTGTCGATCCCGGCGAAACCGGCGCTCATGCCGCGCTTGATGATCATCACCGTGCGCGCGCGGTACGCCTCTAAAATCGGCATTCCAGCGATTGGACTTGTCTTATCATTCTTAGCGGCGGGATTCACCACGTCATTTGCGCCGATAACCAGGGCCACGTCGGCGTTCGGGAATTCGGGATTGATCTCTTCCATCTCAATCAGCTTGTCGTAAGGAACATCGGCCTCGGCGAGTAACACGTTCATGTGGCCGGGCATGCGGCCCGCAACCGGATGAATGGCGAAACGCACGTCGATGCCGCGCTTTGTCAGCGAGTCGAATAGCTCGCGCAGTTTGTGCTGGGCTTGGGCGACGGCCATTCCATAACCCGGAATGATGATGACGCTGCGCGCGGCATCCAGCATCTCCGCCGCTTCTTCGGGACTGGCCGAGCGGACGGGACGCGCCTCCACTTTGCCGACCTTAGTTTGCACCTGGCCGAACGCGCCGAACAGCACGTTAGTGAACGATCGGTTCATGGCCTTGCACATGATGATGGCCAGGATCAGACCGGAGGAACCATCAAGCGCGCCGGCGATGATTAGCAGTTTGTTATCCAGCGCGAATCCCATGGCGCTAGCCGATAAGCCGGCATAAGAGTTGAGAAGCGCGATAACCGTCGGCATATCGGCGCCGCCAATCGGAATGATCAGGAGTACTCCGAAGATGAGACTCAGCACCATGAAGATCGGAAACATCCAGGTTTGTTCGGGGTGGATGATTAGTGCGATTCCGATAATTGCCGCCAACGCGAACAGAATCAGGTTGACGAAGTTCTGGCCTTTGTAAGTGATCGGCCGGGTAGGAAGGATCTCCTGCAGTTTGCCGAATGCCATCAGGCTGGCAGTGAAAGTAAGGAAGCCGAGAAGCGTTTCGAGAACCAAGGCCGCCATCCGGAAACCGTGCGGCGAATGCGCGAAGTATTCTGCGGTTCCGATCAGCGCCGAAGCTAGCGCACCGAACGCGTGCGAAATCGCGGTTCTTTGCGGGACCGCGGTCATCGGCATCAAGTACGCGAGCGGGACGCCGATCGCCGAACCGAGCAGGAAGGCAAGGACGATCCACTTATACTCAACGACTTCGTAACGCAGTAGCGTGCCGACCACGGCAAGCAGCATGCCCGCTTCGCCGACGAACACGCCGCGCCGCGCCGTAGCCGGCGAATTCATCCACTTAATGGCCAGGATGAAGCTGGCCGCCGCGAGTATGTAGAAAACCGGGAGAATGTTATCGATCACTTACGGGGCTCCCGTTTCTTGAACATTTTGAGCATACGATCGGTGATGAGATAGCCACTGACAACGTTGATGGTGGCAGCTAAGACGGCGATGAAGCCCAGGCTACGGGTAAGTACTGAAGCGTCACGTTCGCCGGTGATCAGAATCGCGCCGACCACGGAGATCGCAGAGATCGCATTCGTCAGCGACATTAGTGGCGTGTGAAGCAAGGGAGATACGCGGCGGATTAGTTCAAAGCCGAGAAATGCAGCGAGCATGAAGACATAAAGTCCGAACTCGTAAGTTCTCATTACTGAATCGCTCCTTGAGTTTGGGGGATGCCGAGTAGTTCGCGAATGCGAGCGTGAACAACTTCGCCGTTGCGGGTAACTAATGTTTCGCGAATGATTTCGTCTTCGGTATTGATGTTAAGCTGGCCGTCTTTGACCAGAAGCTTTAGAAATGACGTCAGGTTCGAAGAGTACATCTGGCTGGCGTGAAAGGGCGCTAGCGAGGGCATGTTCAGCGGACCCCAGACGGTGACGCCGTGGTGCATGTAACGTTCCCCGGGACGGGTGATATCGCAATTGCCACCACGCTCGGCGGCGAGATCGATGATCACCGAACCGGGCATCATACCTTCGACCATGGCGCGTGTGATCAGGATGGGCGCTTTGCGGCCGGGGACGGCGGCGGTGCTAATGACAACGTCCTGCTCGCGGCAGACGGCGCCGAGCAGTTCGGCCTGACGTCGATAGAAGCTTTCGTCCATCGCTTTCGCGTACCCGCCCGCTCCTTCCGCGGCAGTGTTCTCGACTTCGAGCATCACGAATTTCGCCCCGACGCTTTCCACCTGTTCTTTGACGACCGGCCGAAGGTCATAGGCCGATACAACCGCGCCCAGACGACGCGCGGTGGCGATTGCTTGTAACCCGGCAACGCCCGCGCCAAGCACGAACACCTTTGCCGGCGTTACGGTTCCCGCGGCCGTCATGAACATCGGGAACATCTTCGGAAGCGCGGTGGCGGCTAGCAGCACGGATTCGTATCCGGCGACAGTGGCCATGGAAGAGAGCACGTCCATGCTTTGCGCGCGGGTGATGCGCGGGATCAGTTCGAGCGCGAAGGCTGTGACGCCCACGCGGGCAAGGTCGGCGGCTTCCTGCAATGCGGTCAGCGGTTCAGCCATTCCGATGACGGCCTGACCGGGGCGAAGAAGGTTCAGATCCTGTCGTCCGTGTTCCGGGTTTGCGCCGAGCGAGCGCACCTGAGCGATCACATCGGCCCGCGAAAACACGTCTTCGCGTGGGGCGATGTCGGCGCCACGCCCGACAAACTGGTCGTCCGGATAACCGGCTTCCGCGCCAGCCGAATGCTCGACGACAATGCTTAGCCCGGCTTTCTTTAGGACCTCACAAGCACGCGGAACAATGGCTACGCGCCGTTCACCGGGGAAAGTTTCCCGCGGCACTCCTACGGTTAGGGGCATAGATTTGTGACGTTTGAGACGAGACGTTAGTGTAGCGTGACTTTATTTTGTAAAGTACTTTATTCTGTGCTACCTTTGATTTTCGGGGGAAAACTGTTTTGCTCAAGCGCATCGCCGCAATCGCTCTGATCCTGTGTGGCACCAGCATCGCCTGGTTGATACTCGCGAACAGTATCTGGTCACGCACGACTGAATCCGATGACAAACTGAAACCCAGCGTGTCGAGTACCTGGGGATCACCGCAGATTCAGGTGCAGCCGTTCGTCACGCTTGAAGAAGCAAAACTTCCCACGCCCGCAATGCGCCTGGACGCGGAAAGCAGCCGGGTCGACGCAAATCTGACGCTCGAATACCGGCGCAAAGGGCTGCTTTGGTACAGCGTTTACGTGGTGGACTTTTCAGGGAGTTACCTATTCCGGAATCCGACAAGCCAGCCGCAGAAAGGTACCTTTCAGCTCTACTTTCCGTCCCGGCAGGCTATCTATGACGGGCTGACGATCGACGTTGAGGGGAAGCCACAGCCGTTCGAGTCAAACAGCGAGGGAGCCTCCGTGTCGGTGTTGTTAGAGGCCGGTCAAACGGTGAACTTCCGCGCCGCCTATCGGTCGCAGGGTCTCGAATCCTGGCGCTATAAGCTTGGAGAAAATGTGACGCAAACTCGCGATTTTCAGCTAACCGCCAAGACCAACTATGCAGACATCGACTTTCCGACCGGCACGCTGTCACCGACTTCAAAGCGTTACAGCGCCCCCGGCTGGGAACTCACCTGGAAGTACCGCAACCTGATCTCCGGGTTTCAAATCGGAATGACGATGCCCGAGAAACTGCAACCGGGACCTCTCGCCGCCGACATATGCCGGTTTGCGCCCGTTTCGCTCCTCTTGTTCTTCTTTGTCATGTTCATCCTGACAACTCTTCGCCGGATCGACTTACATCCGATGAATTACTTCTTCCTTGCGGCAGCGTTCTTTTCATTTCATCTACTATTGGCGTATCTCGCAGATCACCTGTCGATTGGGGTGTCGTTCTTCATTTGCTCGGCCGTTTCTGTCGCGTTGGTTGTAAGTTACTTACGCTTGGTCGTGGGCGCACGATCCGCAATTATTGAAGCTGGAATCGCGCAGTTTGTGTACTTAGTCCTCTTCTCTTATAGTTTCTTCTTAAACGGCTTTACCGGACTGGCGATCACCATAGGTTGCATCGCTACCCTGTTTGTCACGATGCAATTGACAGGACACATTCGCTGGAGCACGCAGTTCAGCGACCTGATAGCCGCCGACCCCGCAGCTGCGAAGCAAGAACACTAAGAAGCGAGGGCAGCGAAGACTGACATAAATTTACATTTTTCGAAGCGCGACGGTAAGGGCAGATTACCGGATAACGCGATATCATCTGACTGCGCAGTTACGCTTTCCGACGCGGAAGCCATCTTCGCACGAAGGTGCTTTATGATCACGTACCGCAACGCCGTCCTCGTTTCCGCCGCGCTCTTATGTGGCGCATCCTCTCTCGGAGCGCAAGCGCAGGCAATCGCTGCTTCGCCGGTCGGCTTCCCGGCTATTTTCAACGTGCCCCAGCGCGACTTTCAAGCTGGCGGTGGCGCCTTTTTTTTGGCTGCTGCGGACCTAAACGGTGATGGCATTGCCGATCTGGTGACCGTGAATAACTCCGTCCCGGGCGGCATTTCGGTACTTCTGGGCAATGAATACGGCGGGTTTCGCGCCCCAGTCAACTACGCGGTTGATCAATTCCCTCAAGCACTCGCGATTGGCGATTTCAACAACGACGGCAAGCTCGACATCGTTACCTCCAACGCGAGTGACACCGGAGACATCTCAATCTTGCTCGGTAGCGGTGATGGTGTCTTTGGGACGGCTACCAACATTTCGGTACCGGCAAACGGCGGAGTCGTGCGGACCGCCGATCTGAACGGCGATGGGAACCTCGACTTAGTCCTGGTTAACAACGGCGGTCAGGTGTTCGTGCTTCTGGGCAACGGCAACGGCACTTTTCAAACCCCGCGCGCGACCTATCTAGGAAAGACTGAAGCAGTGGATCTGGTATTGACGGACTTCAACCACGACGGCAAGCTGGACTTCGTGACGGCGAACTTTCGAACATTCAGCGTGACAGTAGCGCTAGGAAACGGAGATGGAACGTTCCAGAAACCGGTTGGGATTCCAACCACAATTGAGCCTCAAAACGTAGTGGTGGGGGATTTCAACAACGACGGGAACATCGACATTCTCGCGACGACATACGAAAGTGGGCAAGCTCTCCTCCTGCCCGGGAACGGGGACGGGACCTTCGCGGCGTCGGTAGCAGTCGCGGTTGGCGCCCAATTGCTAGGAACGGTGGCCGGTGACTTCAACGGGGATGGCCATCTGGATTTCGCGGCGGCGAACGCCCAGGGCGGCGCTTCGGTGTACCTGGGCGATGGCGCGGGCCAGTTTCAAACCAGCGGGAGCTTTCCCATGGAAGCCTCCATGCTGATTGCACACGACTTCAATAGTGACGGGAAATTGGACCTCGCCAGTGCTTCCGGCTTTTCTGGCGACACCATTTCCCTGATCTTCAACAAAGGCGACGGCACGTTCGTCGAGGCCCCTTCGTATGCGGCGGCTCCGGGAACGGTCAGCTACTCTTTTGCGATCGGCGATCTGAACGGCGACGGGAACCTTGATTTGGTCACCAGCGACAGTAACCCTTCGGAAACCGGGACGAACACAATCGGCGTATTGCTTGGCAATGGCAAAGGCCAATTTCGATCGACTGGAACGTTCCCCACCGGCACGAACCCCACCGCGGTGGTGTTGGCCGACTTCAATGGCGATGGCCGCTTAGACGCGGCAACTGCAAATTATGGATCCGATAACGTTTCGATTCTACTCGGAAAGGGCAACGGCACCTTTGGCAACCCAACCAACACGTCAGTCCCCAGCCAGCCACTCGCGCTGGCCGCGGGCGATTTCAATGGCGATCACAAAGCGGATCTGCTGGTTGGCGGGCGCTACGGGCTTGTGTATCTTGCGGGTAAGGGAAACGGAACCTTCGCATCGCCCGTGCAGTTAGAAGCGAGTCTCGCCGAGCAGGTGATTACCGCGGACTTCAATCACGACGGGCACCTCGATTTCGCCGCCAATCTTGAATTCACGCTGGTCATGGTTCCGGGGAATGGTGACGGCACCTTTGGCACGGGACAATCGTTCACGTTCAACGGAAGTCTGTCATCCATTGCGGTTGGCGATTTTAACGGCGATGGGAACCCCGACGTGGCTGCTGCATGGGCTTCGAACGCACCCGGTACGGGTTACTCTATCTCTGTGTTTCTAGGCAACGGCGACGGGACCTTTCAACCGGCGATCATGTCGGACTCACCGTTGGCCGCGCCGGCACTCAGCGCGGCGGACCTCGACGGAAACGGAAGTTCCGACCTGATCCTTGCCTTCGAGAACACAGTGGCAGTACTGTTCAGCAAAGGCGACGGTACCTTCCAGAAGCCGCTTTTCTACGACGGCGGTTATTCTGCGAACTCCTTACTGACGGCAGACGTAAATGGTGACGGGAAGGCTGACGTATTAGTGGGCGATGCCGACGCGATTACTGTACTTATCAACAAGATTGCAGCGAAGTAAGTCAGATCATTGCCGCCAACGGCGTAGTTGACTGGCAAATACGCTAAAGCCAAGTACTACCAGAACGGTCGCTACTCCGCCTCCGACCACACTAGGGACCGCGCCAAACCACGCGGCGGTCCAGCCCGATTCGACAGCTCCCAGTTGGTTGGAGCAACTAATGAAGATCGCATTCACAGCGAAGACGCGGCCGCGTAAATAGTCGGGCGTCTCTACCTGTACGAGAGAGCTGCGGAATACAACGCTGATGTTGTCGAATGCGCCGGTAAGGATCAGCATGGCGATCGAGAGCGGGAGCGAACGTGAAAATCCGAAGACGATGGTAGCGACGCCGAATCCGGCCACACACCACAGCAGGGCGCGCCCGGCGTTTTGAATTTTGGGGAGGTGCGTCTGGGTCAGAGCCATCGCGACAGCTCCGACCGATGGCGCGGCGCGCAGCCATCCGAGTCCGTGCGCGCCGACATGCAGGATGTCCACCGCGTAGATGGGGAGCAGGGCAGTGGCGCCGCCGAACAGGACGGCGAACAGATCCAGCGATAGGGCAGCGAGCACGAGTTTGTTATCGCGGACGAAGCGGACGCCGTCGAGAAGCGAGCGCTCTTCCTGCTTCGGCGAGACTGCGATGCCGCCGGCGCGCGGCCGAATCGAGTAGAAACAGACCAGACTCAACACGGTGCAGACTAGCTGTGAGACGTAGACGCTGCGCGTTCCCGAGAACGCGATGAGCGCGCCGGCCAGCGCGGGACCCGTAACGGTGGCGATCTCCTGCGCGGTGCTGTTCCAGGTGATCGCGGTGCGCAACTGATCGACCTCGACGACGTGGGGCAGAATGGCCTGGCGTGACGGGCTCTGCAACGCGCGCGCGCAGGCGTTCAGGAAAAGGCAGAAGTAGATGAGGCTAACCGAAGCGCCGGCGAAGACGAGGATCGCGGAAGAGACGACCAGCGGGATCTGCATCCCTGCAAGAATCTTGCGGCGGTCGTAGCGATCGGCAATGTGCCCCGCCACCAACGCCAGGAAGACGAACGGCGCGACCTGAACGAAGCCGACGTTGCCGAGGACGAATGCGGAGTGCGTTTTCTGGTAGAGGTCCCAGCTGGCGGCGACCCAGATCATCTGGAGGCCGAAGCTCGAGAGGAACGTGCCGGTCAGGAGGAAGCGGAGGTCGCGGGAACGAAGGGGCGCGTAGGGGTCCAACCGTTAGGTTAGATCACGGTTCTGTAAGCGCGAATTTACAGTGGAGTAATATCCTCTAGTTCTTCCCGGGTGGGAATGTCGCTGAATTGAATAGGTCGCCGATCGGTTGACAAGTTTCGCCCCACTTGCTCGCTTAAATCGCGTTCCCGTCCATTTTGAGGCGGGTGGGGCCGAGGAGGTTTCGAATCGGCGCGTAGCGATCGATCCTACCGTTTGTTAGCCTTGGAAATTCCTGCATGATCGAGCCTGCCTATCCGGCGGCGCGGTTCGCCGCGCTACGAGTCCATCCACGATACGCGGCGCATGACAACGGATTTATTCCGGATGTCGCGGCCATCGAAGAGATGCTCGGAGTCGCGTTCTGGACCAGCCTGCGCCGCGAGGAGATCTACACTCCGAGGTTGTCGCTGGCCTTCATCGCGCCCGAGCAAGTGGCGCGGCCTCTAATCTTCGACCGCGCGGTCCCGCTCGCCTCGCAACCGCTGGCCCGGCTAGCCCCAGCGGTCGAGCGCCCCGGGATCCATCTTTGCGTCTGGCGCGCGCACCACGAGTTCTGCGTCTGGGGCGCCACGGAGACGTTGCCGGAATTCTCATTTGTCCTTGAAGTGGTCGCACCCGGGCTGTTGGTGCTCAAGCAGACGCGCGGCGAGTCGGGCAAATTTGTCAACATAGCGGTGCTGGAAGGCGATGAAGTCAAGGTAATCCATGAGCATCCAGTCATTGCGCCGGATTGTCCGGAACTCCTCACCTCCCTACTAGGACTGCATGCGGAACCGCATTCGCCCGCGTCGGTGAACGTGCTGCTGCAACTCGCGGTGTCGATGCGCGCGCACGGCCGCGGAGGCTCTTTGCTGGTGGTACCCGCGGATACAGAAATTTGGCAGGAATCGATTCTGCAACCCATCACCTACGCCGTCGCGCCGGCCTTCCGCTCACTCGCACACCTTTTGAGCGAGGACCCGAAGGAGCGAGTGCGTCGCCGATGGCAGGAGGCTTTACGCCACATCATCGATGAAATCGCCGGGCTAACCGCGGTGGATGGAGCGACGATACTGACCGACCATTACGAGGTACTGGCATTCGGCGCTAAGATCACCCGCAGATTGAACCGGGATCGAGTCGACCGAGTCATCGTGACGGCGCCCATCGAAGGAACAGTGCCCGAGATCGCCGAGCCGGCGCACCTTGGCGGGACGCGTCATCTATCAGCGGCGCAGTTTGTACACGATCAGCAGCATTCGATTGCGCTGGTCGCTTCGCAGGATGGGCGCTTCACGGTTTTCGGATGGTCTCCGTGCGAAAACCTGGTTCACGCGCATCGCATCGAGCCGCTACTTTTGTGAAGGTGAGAGTGAGTCCTATCTACTGTGTGGGCGGAACAACTTGAAACGCCGTGCCAGAGTTGTAAGTTCCGTCTGCGGTTACTCCATATAGAGCTTCGCCGGGGCCGGCGAATAATCGCCCAAACGGATAGGTTCCATGTCTCGCGCCGAGCGAACTGGCTTCATTTGATGTGCGTGGCGCGAACGGGCATTCCCCGGCGGAGATTCCTTGGCAGAGCGGCCGGGGCGCGCTCTGTCCTAAGGTGGCAGTGTGACTGACGGAGGTTACGCTGGCGATATCCTTCCTCGCGTGGATTTTCTTCCGCGCGTCCAGCTTGCGTCAGGCGGTTGGCTGTGATCCGATCGAGTAGCATCAGTTTTCCGGGGAGCGGTGGTCTGCCCGCAGCATGAGTCGCTTACGTTAACCGCTTACTTTCTTTTGGTGCTCGTAAAAGGTCTCGGTAAATTGGGCCATCGTCGGCTCGCGCCAAGCAGTTTCAAGATGTTTCACGATGCTTTGCCGGTCCGCTTCGCTCCTCTCCTGGCCCAGTTTGCACTTACCTTCCAATTCTTCAATCTCCATTTCAAAACCAATAATGCCGCCCATCATGGGGTCGATGTAGCTATCGGGAAGCTTAGAGAAATCGTAAGTCGACTGAGGGTAGCGGCCTTCGAACTTATGGATCAGGTTCGCCAGAAGCTCATGCAACTTGGCTTTATCCGTAACCGGCTTCAGTTTGCCGCTAGCGTGCACAACCGCGAAGTTCCACGTAGGTACGGATTCGGCCTTCGCATACCAGGTGGGAGAGATATAAGACTCCGGTCCATGAAAAACCAAGACCGCCTGCGATTTCCCGTCGAAAGCCTGCTGTTGCGGGTTACTCCGTGAGATATGGCCGTAAACCACACCATGGGATCCCGCCGTTCGGTCAAGTACAACAGGGATGTGAGTGATTCGAATGGTCGGCGCCGCAGTCACCAGGTCGGCAAACGAGAACTCATCCATGAAGTCGTGCAGGAACTTGCTATCGTCCACTCGCTGGACACTGGGGATGTAAGCGGTTTCCGCACTTGGTTGCTGACTCTCGGCAGCCTTAGCGGCAAGAGCGATTCCAGCTAGCAGATCGCGGCGTCTCATGGGTGCAACCTCGGAATGGTATTTAGTTCTTATACCATCCGGTAGCAGTCCACCGAGGCAGTCTAGACATTCTCTTCGACTGCGCGCAACTCGCGTTGCTGGCGGGCGACTTTGAGCTTCTCCGATCCAAAGTGAGCCATCGAAAGTACGGGAAGCGAAGTCTTTGAGTGACTTACCCTTCCACAGTGGCTCGATGTTATCGGCACGGTTTGGTAGGCGCGGCAGGACTCGAACCTGCTACCCTCGGCTTAGAAGGCCGATGCTCTATCCAGATGAGCTACGCGCCCGCGTCCGGTGCTCTTTTCAGTCTAGCGAAGCGCGCCAGATAAGCTTCCGCCGCCTGGTTTTCCTCTTCCAGGTTCAGCGCGGTCTTCCATTCGGAGACACGCCGCTCACGCAGTTTCTCAAGCAGCTTCACTTTGAGTTCGGCTTCGCGTAAACGCTCCATTTGCTGCTCCATGCGGACGCGCACTTGAACCATCTGCGCCGCTAGTTCGGTTAATGACTTTTCAACGCGCTTTTGCCAGTGCGGAAGGGTCTGGACGGAGCCGCCATCGAAGTAAAGCGCGTTGGCAAGGGAGCGCTCATATACAGCACGCTCGTCGCGGATGGAATCGGCGCGACTCGCGAGAGCTTCGCGCTCGGCGATCAGCTTCCCCATACCGGCCTGGACTAGCTCGCGTTCGGAGCGACGCCATGCCAGCACCCGGTCGAGGCTGAACGAAAACTTCTTCACGCGGGCAGGGTGGCCGCTACTTTACCGAGCGCGTCCAGAGTGTGCGCGAGGTTCGAAGGCTCGTTCGAATCCTGCCGCAGGAAGCGCATCATGTCTTCACGGGCGCGAATGCTGGCGTCCAGGCGCGGGTTCGAACCGGAGGCGTAAGCGCCGAGTTGGATCAGATCCTGAGCCTGACGATACGCGGCCAGAGCCTCGCGAATCTTGCGCGAGTGTTCCTTTTGGGCAGGTGTGGCGAGTTTGGATTGCAGCCGGCTTACGGAGTCGAGAATCTGGATGGCCGGATAGTGACCCGCGGCGCCGAGTTCGCGCGAGAGAATGATGTGGCCGTCGAGAATCGCGCGCACGGCGTCGCAGATCGGCTCATTGAAATCGTCGCCTTCAACCAGAACCGTGAAGAACCCGGTAATTGAGCCGTTGTTGAAATTGCCCGCGCGCTCGCAAACTTTGGGCAGCAATTGGAACACGGATGGCGTATAGCCTTTCTGGCTAGGCGGCTCACCGGCGGCGAGGCCAATCTCACGCTGCGCCATCGCTAAGCGCGTCACGGAATCCATCACGAGCAGCACGTTCTTGCCTTGATCGCGGAAGTATTCGGCGATTGCGAGGGCGACGAAGCAGGCTCGCACGCGAAGCGCCGCGGGACGGTCGGAAGTAGCGACGACAATCACCGACTTCTTCATTCCCTCCGGCCCGAGTTCATGCTCGATAAACCCGCGCACTTCGCGGTTGCGTTCGCCGATGAGCGCGATCACGCTGACGTCCGCTTCGCTTTGACGCGCCATGGCTCCGATGAGAGTGCTCTTGCCGACACCGCTGCCGCCGAAAATCCCGATGCGCTGGCCCTTGCCGCAGGTCAACAATCCATCAATGGCGCGGATCCCCGTTACGAGCGGTTCCTCAATGTGAGCACGGTGAAGGGGGCCTTCCGCGGGCCGGTACAGAGGGCAGAATTCAGTCGCTTCGATCGGAGGCCCATCCATCGGAACGCCAAAGCCGTCGATCACTCGCCCGAGCAGGCCAGGGCCGACCGGGACCGTCGCCGCGCCGGGGCGCGCAATCACTGCGTCGCCGAGACTCAATCCGTCGGCTTCCTCAAGCGGCATCGAGAGTACGTTGCCATTGCGGAATCCAACGACCTGCGCGCGGATGACGCGGCCGCCTTGGGTGTGGATGGTGCAGAAGTCGCCGATCGCGGCTGATGGGCCGCTCGATTCGATCAGCAGACCGATCAGTTCGGTCACCGTCCCGCAGGAAACGATGGGGTCGAGGCTGTTTACGAAGTCGCGAAACGGCGCAAGTGAAGCGCTAGGCTCAGCGCGATTTAAGGCGGTCGGTAAGGCCAAGTTCAATCTCCCGGAACTGCGAATCTACAGAGGCATCCAGCGTGCCGCGAACGGTTTCGAACACCAGCGTGCCGCGTTCGCGCGCGGGGTCGATAAACACTTCAATCTGCCGCGTGGAAAGTTTGGCGAGCGCCTCTTTTACAGGCGCGGCGAAGGCCGGATCGACAATAACCCGAATGATTTCCTGGCGGGAAACGCGGTCATAAGCGCCAGCAATGAGAGCTTGGAGTGCGCCGGCGTCGACCGTCAGTTCGCGGCGCAACACACGGCGGGCTATTGCGAGCGACAGTTGAACGGCTTCCCCTTCGAGTTCTTTCCGGCTGCGCGCGCGCGCAGTGATCAGGGTCTCTAAGGCCGCGGACAGATTCTCGAGAACCGGCTTGATCGCGCCTTCGGCTTTCAACCGCGCTGCCGTTTCGGCTTCGCGCACGCCGGATTGTTTGGCTTCGGCAATTTGCGCCGGATGAGCACGTTCCATCTCGGCGATTTTGAGGCGGAGAGCGTTTAGTTCCTGTTCCGCGGACGCGTTCTGAGGAGCGCCGTGCTGCGCGGATCGAGAAGATTGCGGAGTTCGCCCGGCCACCGGCCCGACCGGATGATAGACAAACGCCTGTGTTCCCTTCGAGTCCTCGCGGGGGAGCACTCTAGACAACATACTGTTCGCCCACCGAGCCCTTCATGTTGATCACGCCCTCAGCTTCCAGCTTTCGCAAAAGAGCGATAATCTGCTGCTGCCCGGCTTCCACCTCTTTGATTTTCACCGGACCCATGGCTTCCATATCCTCGCGCATCATCTCGTTAGCGCGGGCGGAAAGCGTGGAGAGGAAGTGATCCCTCAATTGATCGCTGGTGCCCTTCAGCGCAACGGTCAGGACCTTGCGGTCGATGCGCGAAGTAAGCTCTTTCATGCCGTTGACGTCGACCATCAGAAGATCTTCGAAAACAAACATTAGGTGACGAATGGTTTCCACCAGGTCGGGATTTTGTTCTTCGATGGAGTCGAGGATCTCTTTACTCGTGGTTGAATCGAGACGATTGAACATCTCGGATACAGCTCTCACGCCGCCATACGATTCACGGCTGAACTCGCCTAGCGCCTGTAGCTTTTGGCCAATGATCGCGGCGATCTTATTGATGACTTCCGGCGAGATCTGATCGAGGTTGGCCATGCGCAAAGCGACATCCGCGCGAATTTCGACGGGAAGCGAAAACAGCAGGGCGGCCGCCTGCGAAGCGGTGAGATGGGACAGAATGAGAGCGATCGTTTGCGGGTGCTCGCTATGGATGAATTTGGCCAGCTGTTGCGGATCGGCCTTGTGAAGGACGTCAAAGTTGGCAACATCATGACCTAGCGCCATTACGATGCGATCAACCAGCTTCTTCGAGGCTTCGGGACCAAAGGCGGTCAAGAGCATCTTCTTGGCGTAGTCGAGGCCGCCTTTCATGACGTAGTCCCGCGCCATCATCATCTGCTGAAATTCTTCGAGGACCGCGTCCGCTTCATCGGCGCTGATCTGAGAGACGCGCGCGATTTCCCGGCTCACGAGTTGAAGCTCGTCTTCGCTAAAACACTTGGCGATCTCAGCACTCGCCTTCTCGCCCAGGATGACCATCAGCATCGCGGCTTTTCGTATGCCGCTGAAAACGGGCGGTGGGGGACTGGCGTTGGTAATCATAGACGATTCTTAATGGCTTTCAGGATTGTTCAACCAGGATCGGAGTACGTTGCTGGTGGCTTCCGAGTCTTTGGTAATGTTGTCGCGGAGATGCCGCACCAGGACTTCAGCCTTCTTTGTAGTGTTCACCTGGATATTTAAGCTGTTAAGTATTTCGCGCTCTTCCTCGATTTGATGGGCGTCCTGAATAGCTTTTTTGTTTGCGAATTCAACTTCCACTTGAGAACGCACTTCTTCCGCCGTCAGTGCTTTTGCAAGTTCAACCTTATTTACGGTTTCACTTGGCTTACTCTTTCCTTTGAGCAAAACGAATAGAAGCCCAATCGCGAGAACAAGCACACCCGCCACGGCGGCGATTCCGGTGATCAGCAGATCGACGCTGGGGAAAAACTGTCGCAGAAAGGATGGAACGCGCGTATCCACCGGGGCCGGAGCCGGCGCGCCCATGCCGGGCTCGATGTCGCGACTCGCATCAAAAGGAAGGGACTCGATGACGAGTTGGTCGCCGCGCTCGGTAGAAAACCCGGTGACCGCCGCGACTAGTTCATGAATGGCTTTCAACGTTTCCGGTGTTGGGGGGGTAACGACACGCTTGGCTTTCTTCCCCGTGCCTTCCATGTGAACTTCGTGGGCGACCAAAATCGAAATCGACATGCGCTTGACGGTTCCCTGCGCCAATTTGACGTGCCGCACGACGCGGCTTGACTCATACTGAATATTTTCGGTTCGCCGAGAGAGTCCGGAGCCGCTGGACCCGGGACGCGACGTAGGCTTCGGAAGCGTCGAAGCGGTACCAGGCTGGCCGGACGCGAGCGATCCTCCGGTTTGCTCTTCCGTCTTCTGGGATGCGAGCATGACGGATTTGTTCGGATCGAGCGTTTCTTCGCTTTGCTCTCCGCTGGTGAAGTCGCAATCGATGGAGACGCCGGCGCGGAACCGGTCAGTCCCCAGAAGCGGTTCCAGCGTTGCGTTGATTTTGGCGAGGATATCGGTTTCGAGTTTCTGGCGGTATTCGAGAGTGGCTTCGGAGGGCGCGTCGCCGTTTAGATCGTGGTGCGGGCGGTTCAGTAGATTGCCGCGCATATCCATGACGGTGACCGATTCCGGTGCGAGCCCTTCCACTGCGCTGCCGACGAGATTCGTAACAGCGGCGACATTTTGTGCGGATAGTTGGGCGCCGGGTCGAAGCTTGAGCAGGACACTAGCCTTGGCGGGCTCTTTGGAGTCGAGGAACACGGATTCGCGCGGGAAAGTCAGATGGACGCGGGCCTGGTCAACCGCCGACAACGAATCGATGGACCTCTCCAGTTCGCCTTCCAGCGCGCGGTGATAATTCAGGTGCTCGGCAAATTCGGTGGCGCCCAGATTTGTTTTATCGAACAGCTCATAACCGATGCGGCCCGTGCGCGGAACGCCGGCGGCAGCAAGTTCGAGACGTAACTCGGGGACACGGGCGGATGGGGCGAGCACGCTGGTGCCGCTTTCGGAAACCCGGTAATCAGAACCGGCTTCTTTCAACTTCTGAATAACCAGAGCGGCGTCTTCGGGCGCGAGTGACGTGAATAGCGGCTTGAAGTCGCCTTCTTTGCGCCAGTGGCTCAATCCGAAGATACTCGCGAAGACAGCGATAGCTACTGCGCCGATGGTGATGCGTTGGCGGAGATCGAGATTTGAAAGAAGCTTGCGGATCTGATCCATTTCAGGAGAGGGTTAAGAAGCGCATTACATCTGCAGCTTCATTACTTCCTGGTACGCGGAGATGACCTTGTTTCTCACCTGCATGAAGAGTTCGGATGAGAGCTCGGCGCGCTGTCCGGCGAGGGCGACCTTGTGAACATCGTTGGTTTCGCCCGAGAGAAACTGCTGCACCGCATTGGTCGCCTGTGCGGTATCTGTTTCGACTTTGTTGATGGATGCGTTCAGCAGATCCTGAAAGACACCGGGCTTGCTTTCGCTCGCGGTTACGGCGGGGATGGAGGTGACGGAAGGGGCGCTGATGGGGAGAATCATGGCTTATTCACGGCAGTTTATTTGAAGAGATCGATCGAGCGCTGAAGCATGTCTTTCACAGCGGAGATCGCAGAGACGTTGGCCTGATAAGATCGCGACGCATCAATCAGGTCGACCATGTCTTCCGCGGGATTCACACGGGGAAAGCCGACATAACCATCCGCGTCGGCATCCGGGTGCCCCGGCATAAACCGCCGCTCGGGGTCGCGCGTATCGGTAACGATTTCGGACACAGTGACTCCGGTCGCCTGCAGTGAACTTTGAAACGCGCCGGAAAAAGGCTCGTTAACGTCATCGGACGAGAACACGGCGTCCTTGCGGCGGTACGGACCGCCTTCAGGTGTGCGCGTGGTTTCGGCATTGGCCAGGTTCTCGGTGATTAGTTCAGCTCGAGTGCGCTGAGCGTCCATGCCCGACGCGCTTACCGAAATAGCGGAAAATAGACCCATAGTTATTTGCCTTCGCTGATAGCGCTTTTAAGTGTGCGAATCTGGCTGCGCAGCATCTGCGAGGCGAGATTAAATCTCAAGGCAGTTTCCGAGAGCATACGGGATTCGCGGTCGATGCTGACATTGTTGCCGTCGTTCTTGGTTTTGAGTCCGATCACGTCTTCGGAAACGGGTGTGGAGTTCTGCAGCCCATTCTCGAATTCCTGACGAAAATCGATGTCTTGTGTTTTGTATCCGGGCGTGCCGGCGTTCGCGATGTTGGAGGCTACGAGTCGCTGGCGAGCGCTCAGTAGATCCATATAGTGTTCAACCTGATTAGAGATTCCGTCCAGCACATGTACGTTAAAGCACATTGGCGGCCAGATTCGGCGGGCTTGTTTACAACGACTTATGGATTACCGAATGGCAAGACTTTGGCTATCGACAACATTTTGGCGTTTCTAGGTAAGTTGCCCAAAACGGAACGCGGCTCGCGCCACTATCCCGCACGGGTTCTTGTGCGGTTTGGCGGGCGGGTTCGCGTGGTTTGCGCTTCTAAGCGCTTGCGAGTAGTTTGCCATCGGACGGTCGCGGATCGAGGAAAGGCTTCGATGATTGGGCGCAAGTCACCGGACCACGCCATTCCGTTTGACCGAATTGATCGTTGTTGAACACCTGAATGCCGATTCTCTGCGGAAGCGCGGCGCTGTTTTCCGGGCATAAAAAGGTGACTGCGAAGGAATTCTTAATTGCCGCGACTACGGCTAGAAATTGGGACTCAAGATCATCGCCGGATTCGATGTGGCGATAGCAGCCGCCAGTTGCGGCACACAGATCGGAAATGCGCTCGTCTGCGTCGCGACCGAGAACGTGTATGGCAACTCGGGCGTCCAACGCGAGCTGCTGCAGATGCATGATCGATTCAGAATTGATTTCGGCCGTCGAATCAACGAAAGTGATTAGATTCCGCGATGCGCGAGCGGGTTGGAGGCCTTCCAGCGAACTCGAAACTGCTTCGATCCAACCGGGCAGCGAATGAAGCTCCGTTCCGCATAGCAGTTTCTGGTGCAACAACTCGGTGCTGATGGTGTATGAAGGACTGGCCCCGGCAATCACGGCCGGCTCCGGCGTTAGATCGACGCCAAAGAGCCGAGTTGTGGTTTGCTGCGCCGTGGGCCGCAGCGTGTAGTAGGTGATGCTCCAAGGCTCTCGCCTCGGTTTAGCTTTGAGGCACGTGGAGAGCGCGTGCTCCAGACACTGGTCGAAACGCTCATTACCGGGGAGGCGGCAGGGCAACAAAAAGCAAAGTGCAACGGAAACGTTAAGTTGCTCAAGACATGCGATGGTACTCACCGGCGTGTCATCCGCGCTGAGCGCAAATCCGGTCGGGTAGATGGGCAACGGCTTAGAGGTGCTCTGGCCTTGGACTACTACATGAACGGTGATTTTCCGATTCTCGTCCGCGGTTGCTCGCAGCGCAAATACCTTAAGCGGCGGATTGGCAGCGCGTTTCGCGGCGGCTTTTTTTATGCCATCGATTGCGTTGAACAAGCCTCGCCGACCTGATCCGGAAGACTCGGCCAGCATTCGCGCCAGCTGAGTAAGGTACCGGGGATCCCAGGTGCGGCCCATCGCCCAGACTCCGGTCGCTCGAAACATCGGATCCGGGTGACTCATCAGTCCGCGAATCGCGTTCATTGAACGCAGACTTCCGCCTCGGTAAAGTCCGACGATCGCGTTTCCGACCACACGATGGTGCGGGTCGTCCAAAAGCTGCGAGAACATGGGCAATGCGAGCTCCGGATCGAAATCCCAGAGCGCCTCGGCCGCGTTCGCCCGAACCCGTTCGTTCTCATCTGTGAGCAGCTTTCCCAGGGCACGCGCACCCGCGGGACCACGCCCGACGAAAGACACAGCTTTGGAACGGACTCGCGGGCTCGGATGAGACAGGATCTGGCGCAAAAACGTCTGAAGGCCGGCTATGTCGGTGATCGAACCGAGCACTTCAAGCAAGCGGCAGGCGGTCTCCTCAGCCAGATCGCGAGATTCGAACATGTTGTCGGCCAGAGTTCGGGTTAGCCGGAAATGAAGCTGAGGGTCTATTTTTACGGCTGTGCTCGCCAGTTCCGAAGCGAACTTGAGCGGGAGCGAGGTATCGCTGATCAACGGAATCAGCAGATCGTTGGTTGTGAGCAGCGTTACAAGGTAACGATAACCTCGCGGATCGGCGGAGTGGTGCAGTGCTGAAACTGTTGCCACCCGGAACGCCTCCGGACTGAGGGCCAGCAAATCACGCATCTTCTTGCCGTGCGTCAGAGGCGACTGGCTGAACGACGAAACCAACGTCCCGAGAGTCGAAGCAAGGGCGGTTTTAGGGTCTCCGAGCTCTTTAACCGCGTTCATTTCCAATTTAGAAGGACCTCTCCTTCATACGCATCGGCAGCTCTCGGGAGTTCTTTACAGAAGCTGACTCTAAGTTTGGCTGCTCCAAATAGAAGACTCCGCAGTGGCGGATTGGCGGTCGATACCGTTTGGACGCAGTCTGCGGAGATTTTGCGGATCGGAACTAAAGTAAGTTAGACAAGGAATGGCAACCGTTTGCGGGCCGCGCTCCGGTTGCTTTGCGATGAACTCAGGTGTGGAAATGGGCAACCGTCAGCCGCAGCGTTTCGGCTACTGTAGAGAGCTCATCGGCGCTACTACGGACGTGGTCACTGCCGGTGGCCATTTCTCCGGCTGCCTGATCTACGCTGACGATGTCTTTAGCGATCTCGCGAGATACGTGCGATGTCTCCGACACTCGCGTATTGGCATCGCTTACGCCGACCGACGCTTCGGCGATGTGCCTGGAAATGTCTTGCGTTGCGATCGACTGCTCTTCGATTGCGCCGGCGATCGAGGCAACAATGGCGTTTACCTCGCTGATGACCTGCGAGATCTTCCCGATTTCCGCGACTCCTCCGGCAATGGCGGTTTGAACCCCGGCGATGCGACCCTTGATATCTTCCGTGGCCGAAGCGGTCTGTTGAGCGAGCGCCTTGATTTCTGTCGCAACTACAGCGAATCCCTTTCCGGCAGCACCAGCGCGAGCCGCCTCAATCGTCGCGTTGAGCGCCAGCAAATTGGTCTGCGACGAAATTTCCGTGATGGTTTCGGTTACCTTGCCGATCTCGCGAGCAGCCACGCCGAGTTGATGGACTTGCTCGGTAATGCGGGCGGCTTGTTGCGTGGCTTCGTTGGTAATCCGGCGCGCTTTTTCTGAGTTCTGCGCAATCTCGCCAATGGTGGCAGTCATCTGTTCCGTGGCCGACGCGACATGCGAGAGGTTCGTGGTGGTCTCCTCCATCCCCACGGCTACTGATGTGATATTTGAGCTCATTTCCTCGGCAGCGGCGGAAACCATATGAGCTTTATCGGAGGTCTGACGTGAGCCGGACGTCATCCGGGCGGATGTGTCCATAAGTCCCGCGGACGATGAAGACAACACTCGGACACCTCCGGAAATCTCCCCGATCATCTTTCGCAGCGCGACAGTCATGGTTTGCATGCCACGCCCCAGACTTCCGATTTCATCACCTCGACCCAGATACTCCTGAGTCACCTCGCGCGAGATCTCTCCGCCCGCGACCTCGTCCATATGAGCGACTGTTGCCATCAGCGGCCTCACAATGCTGCGGGTAACTACCATCCCTACAAACGCGGCGATCACCACGGAAAGGAGCGAAAACAGCGCGAGCAAGAACGGGATACGGCGCGCTATTGTTTCGGCGTGCTGTTTTCTTTCGGCGAGTTTCGGTTGCTGCCAACTCAGGTAGTTTGTAAGCGCTTCCTGGAATGGACCCACGTTCGGGATGGTGTCGTCCCGGTATGACGCAAGGGACTCTGCAGCCCTCCCGGAGTTTCCTAATTCCAGCACACGCAGATTCGCATCCAGCCAGGCGGTACCGTTCTTTTCGAGTTCCCCGGTCAGCTTGAGGGCTTGGGGGGTATTGTCCGCGCTTTTCAAGGCTTTCATCAGGGACTGGCCCTCAGTGGCCAGACTAGCCTGAACAGACCTATCGCCTCCGGCTGCCACTCCATGGCAAGTCTCGCAATGCTGGCTCAGTGTAATGTGCCCGACAATGGCGTTGACGGCCCCAAGGTCACTCCCTATGCGCTGAGCGTTGTTGAGTTTGTCGGACTCAATCTGCTGCTGCTGGACCGTACCGCGAATTGCGCCTAAACCCAACAAACTGAGACCGCCCACAATTAGCAAGGATCCAATCCCGGTAATGACAAGAATCGCTAGTTTTCGGCCTATCGTTACATTTGACAGCTTAATGCGTGAAGTCATCTCTCATCACCCTTTCAGGTTTGCCGTCTGCACGCGGCCGTGCGCTATCGAAGAGAAGCTTGCCGATAAGCTGTTCATCTGTTGATTAATTTCCCTGGTAGCTTTGACCTGGTCATCGACTGCCATCGCGATTGAGGCGACGTGCCCGTTGAGATTTCCGATCGAGTCGTTGATTAGTGCAATCGCGCTCTCAACATTGCTGGAAACCGACGCCATGGTTTGCACCTGATCGGCAATCGAGCCGGTTGCTTTGGCAGTGTCCTGGGACAAAGACCTTACCTCATTCGCAACTACCATGAAGCCCTTTCCCCAGTTACCGGCGTGTGCCGCTTCAATATTGGCGTTAATCGCCAATACATTGGTCTGGCCCGCGATGCCCTTAATCAACTTAAGGATGTCGCTGATCCGTTCGGCGGCTTTCGCAAGAGCGCCCGCGGCTTCTCTCGCTTGGTTCGACTGAGACACCGCCTGGCTGGTAAGGTCCGCCGATTCGTTCAATCGCCTTGAAATCTCCGCGCTGGTCGCCTCGAGTTCTTCGCACGCCTCAGCAACGGTCATTGCGGAGGATCCGATATCGGCGAGAAAGCTCTTGCGTTGTGACTCCGTTTCCTCGAGAAGCCGTGCGTCATCCTTCATTACGAGCGCGGTCCGATTCAAGGTCAGCGATGCGCCCCGATATGCGCCTTTCATGCCTCTGACAAGAACGGGGCGATGGTACTCATGGCGTCCACAGTGTTCCAGCAAGGCCTGAGATTCGCGCACGTATGAATCCGACATGTCCAGCATGGCGTTGATCGTCGCGCACAATTTTCGGTGTTGGCTTTCAGGCAGGGGTGAGATCCTCGCTTCGAGGTCGCCTTTCGCCGCCCGTTCGCAGACCGACGAGATCTGCGCGATCAATTCTTCTTCTGTCAAGCTTCCGCTCCAAGGGCCGTGGATTTCGACAATCCGAAGACAAGTTGGCCGTATGACTTGCCCTGCTCGTTCAGCAATTCATGGAGAATGCGGGATGAGGCCTGAATGCCATCTTTCTTTACCGCATGCTTCCGTTCTTCAGCGCGCAATGTGGCGTAGAGCGACTGAACCGCCGGTAACGCGTCTGAATAGGGAACACGCCGGTTGGAGTGATACCCGACATGGCTTCCGGATAAGTCGTAGCTCGCCGTTACATGAGCGAAAACCCAGTAATGACTGCCGTCCTTAGACAGGTTCAATACGTAGGCAAAGATTTCCTCGCGCCGCTGGATCGTGTCCCAGAGAAGCTGAAATACGCAAGCCGGCATATCTGGATGCCGGATCAGATTGTGCGGCTTTCCCAGAAGTTCGGCTTCCGAAAAACCCGAGACTCTGATGAACAGGTCGTTGGCGTAAGTGATACGACCCTTCAAGTCAGTCTTACTGACAATAAGTTCCTCTACATCGAAATGAGTTTCACGCCCAGTAGGGACGATTACCGATGCCACTCTAACGAGCTTCTTCCGGCACTTCTCGGCTCGGCAGCAAAGGTGCGGTACTGTTTATCAACGTCATTCGTTCAATCTGATTGTGGCGAGCGGGGCGAACGGTCTCACAATATATGTTCAATCGCGGTTTGCGGAGTTTTGCCGAGCCCCCAGACCAGCATGTGTCGATCTCCCGCCGTCGGCGAGAATAAGCTGACGCTCCGCCCAGCGGCAACCGACTTTTCTGATCCACACGGAAAATGACCGGCCACATGGACACAGACCGCAGAGATGTGGCGGATCGAAACGTAAAGGTAGACATCGCTAGCGATTCCCTGCCGGTTCGCGCGCCGCTGCTGTCGCATTTAGAACCACGATATCTACGCGACGATTTCGCGCCCGCCCACTCTCGCTCTCGTTGGAATCGACCGGAGCGGTGTCCGCGTAGCCGGAAACGGCCATTCGGCCCGGCGGAATCTCTTGTTCTTGATCCATGCGGTCCATTACGGCGATAGCCCGGGCGGCGGACAAGTCCCAGTTACTTCGGAAACGGGGGGTACGAATGGGCATCGAATCGGTATGCCCCTCGAAACGGACCGCGTTCGGAAGTCCGCTAATGCCCGCCGCAACCTTCTGAAGAATCGGGTAGGCGGAGGGGTCGAGTGCGTCCGTGCCGGACGGAAAGAATGCGGACTGGCTCAGTGAAATGGTGAGCCCTCGGTCACCCATGTGAACCTGCATTTTGCCGCTACGGATTTCAGTATCGAGATCGTGTAACAGCTTTTGCAGCGGCGGCTCCAGGCTTCCCGGCTGGGGCGAGCTCGCCGGCTGGGGCGAAACCCCCGGCTTAGGCGAGCTTACCGGCTTAAGCGAACTCCCCGGAGCGGATTGCGAGTTGGCATGCGGCACCTTCTTCCCCTGAAAGGCGGCTTGCACCGACTCGGACACCTGCCGTACTTTGTTGCGATCTTGAGACGAAGCAAAGAGGACGACGAAGAACGCGAACAGGAGGGTTATAAAGTCGGCGTACGAAATGAGCCACCGCTCGTGACTTGGCCCGCTTGAGGTTTTTCGGCGAGCCATCCTAAGCCGCGACTTTCGATGTTACCGCTGAGCGCCCGGTTTCTGGCTTCTCCGCGGCAGCTTTTCGGGAAGACTTTGGAAGAAATGATTCGAGTTTGATCCGAATAAGGGTCGGGTTGGTCCCGTCGGCGATCCCGATCGCGCCCTCCAACATCATCTGATGTAGGTTCTCGGCTCCCTCACCGATGGCCTTCAACTTACCGGCGATCGGCAGGAACAAAATGTTCGCACTGAATACACCGTATAGAGTCGCGACGAACGCAACCGCGATTCCGCGGCCCACTTCATCCAGATGTTCCAGATGCTTCATCACCTGGATCAGTCCGAGAACCGCTCCCATGATGCCGACCGTCGGCGCGTATCCGCCGGCCGTCTCCCAGACGCGCGCCGTGGTTTCGACCCGGCTGGCCTCGGCGTCTATTTCGAGCTCAAGGATGGAGCGCAACTCACGAAGGTCAGTTCCATCCGCTACAAGACCGACCGCATTTTTCAGGAATGCGTCGGAGATTCCGTTTGCATCTTCTTGCAGGGCCGCGATGCCAAAGCGGCGGGCGCGATGAGCCATGGCGAGGAGTTGTTCCAACGTTTCCCTGACCGGCTGAACCTCGGTGAAAAGAACGCCGTTCAGTGCGCGCAGGGCACTAACCACCTGCGGCAAAGGTGTGGTGATCATTACCGCGCCGATGGTTCCGCCCAACACGACAATCCCGGCGGCGAACTGAGCAACATCCGCGAGCTTCCCATTCTCCATAAGCAAGCCGGCCAGGATACATCCGACCGCGAGAACTAGACCGAGGACCGTGTTGAGATCGAGGCGGCGCTTCACTTTTGGCAAGTTGTCCGACGGAGATTTGACTGGGATTGCCATCAGATGTTCCGGTCCTCGGCGGACGGCGAATAGATGGATCGACTGATGGATTGGCGGAACTGGCGAATGCGTTCCAGTATCTCGTCAACGTGTTCCAGGACCACGATTTTCTGCCCGTTTGTTAAGCGAATCACTGTATCCGGAGTCATTTCTACCGTTTCGATAAGGTCACTATTCAGCAGGATCGAGGAACGATTGAGCCGCGTGACCGCGATCATCTCGATCCCTTGATAGGAAATCGCCGGAATAGGCGAGTAACTTTAGGCAGCTTTTGAGGAACGCGCGTAAATCGGAACGCGACCCGCGCTGCCCGGCTTTCGCGAGTTCGTTTGCGGTTTGGCGGCGCGGGTTGGCGTCCTCTGCGCCTCGAAAATTCGGGAGCTGGATTAGAATTTGGCTTCGGCACGCCGATAAGAAGAAGGAGATTAGATACATGGACCCTTACGCTACGCTCGTCGATGAACAACAGGACCTTCTGGCGGGTGTTCGCGAACAGCTCGGGTTGAATAGCGGGGGCGCACATAGCGATATTGAATTTGAAGTTTGCCTCGAAATGCTTGCTCATTTGACCAGACGCCCTAAGTGGAGCAAGGAATCTGTTCAGTAGCGGAAGCTAAACAGCGCGCGGCAAGTTCTCGATTTCCAATCCAACAAGAGCGGAAGTTCGAATGACGTCGTTCACTTCGAATGCCAGTTTTCGTTCTTTCGACCCGATCCGCCCGGTAAGCTTTGCCTTTCCGTTCACGGTACAAACGACGTCACGATCCACTGGGTAGTCAAAGGCGAGTGTGTCTCCGTCCTCCAGACGGAGCAGGTCACTCATCAGGAGAGTCGGGCCTTCGAGACGGGCATCGAGGGTTACGGTTGCCGGCCGGATTAACTCCAGCATGCGCCGCTGCTCCGCGGCAGTAGACTCCGTCTTGCGCACCGACCACTGCTGATCGAACTTCTGGCGCATCATCTTGATGATGATGGAGGGCATGGCGATGTTCATCATGCCGACGCTTTCTCCGATTCGAATCTCGATAGCGATCGCGACTACCGCCTCACTGGGCGCGAGAATCTGCAGGAACTGAGGCTCGGTTTCCTGCGACTCGATCGAGAAGTCGATGTTGGTGACTCCTTTCCACGCTTCCTTGAGGTCATGCAGAATGATTCGAAACAGGCCTTCCAGCAGGTTCTGCTCGATCTCGGTGATCTCGCGTTGAAGGGCGAGCGGGTTCTTTCCGTTGCCTCCGAGCAGCATTTCGAGGATCGGGAAGATGAGAGCGGAGTTCAGCTCCAGAACCGCGTTCCCGTCGTAAGGCTTTAGGCCGAGTGAGACGATGCAGGTCGGCGATGGCAGGCATTCGAGAAACTCCGCGTAGGAAAGCTGCTCGACGCTTACCAGATTGACGATCAGATAGGAGCGAAGATAGGCCGACAGGCTCGAGACCAGATTGCGCACGAAGTTATCGTGCAGGAGGTGAATCGAGCGGAGCTGCGATTTTGCGATTCGATCGGGACGCCGGAAATCGAACGGAATCGCTTTACGGCTCGGTTCAGCGTCCGGGCCTCGGTTCTGCAGATTCTGAAAGACCGCATCGATTTCCTGCTGAGTTAACTGCCGATTACCCATACTCTAGCAACGAGTAGCCGTCTCGGCGCGGAATTCTCTAACCGAGAAAGTTGAACAGAGTGGTTGTTGGAGCTTTGGATTGTGCGGTCAGCGCCGCGCTCAGTTCCGTTGCACCCGCCGTGAGCTGCGTAGCGGCCTCGGCCGTATTCGTGTCGCGCATCGCCGACATCTGAGTCGCTAGAGACACGCTCATATCCGACGCTAGCGATAGTGCTTGCGTCACCCGGTTTTCGACGGTCCCGTAGAACGCCTGTTGCGTTCCCACGAACGTGGAAGACTGCTGTACCAAATTGATCGCGCTAGTGATTCCAGCCGTATCGTTGTTGTTTAACGCGTTGGTCAGGTTCGTAAGCGAGGCAAAAACATTCGTGGAGGCGTAGGTACCGTCCGAATTGCGAGCATCGAAGATCTGTTGCGCGGTCAACCCGGTGGAGAACGCGGCGCCATTCGAATCTTCGGCTTGGATCGTGTTTCCGGCCGACGTTAGCTGGTCTACCCCGTTGGGGCTTGACGAATCGATTTGATAGGGCGGGGACTGGCTCGCGTCGCCGCTGAAAATGTAAGTGCCCGCAACCGAGGTCTGGCTGATAGAAACAATTTGCTGGAGAATGCTCTGGACCTGCGCTCCAAGTTGCTGGCGGCTAGTCGCGGTCGTGTCCGAGCTTGCGCCTTGAGATCCGAGCGAAAGGGCTTGGTTGATCAGGTTCTGGGCGCTGGTAAGGGCCTGGTCGGCTGACTGCGCGTTGGTTTGCACTGAAGTCAGATTGGTCGTGATCTGCGTGTTGCGGGCCGTACTCGCTTGCAATTGAAGCAAGTCGCTGATTTCGTCCGGCGCGTCCGAGGCTTGATTGATCTGATAGCCCGACGAAAGCTGTTCCTGAACGGTCTGGTTCTTGGCCTGGATGACCGAAAGGTTGGCCAGAAAAATCTGTCCGGTCGGGTTGAAGAAGGAACTCATAAATTTAGTTGGGTATTAGATTGATGGTCGTCTCTGTCAAATCCGAAAGAATGGTTACCATCTTCGCGGTCGCTTCGTACGATTTCTGGAAATCGGTGAGTTGAACTGCTTCCTCATCGAGCGAAACGCCCGACACCTGATTCAACATGTTCTGCGCCTGCGCGACGGCTTGCGATTGTTGGGTTTGCGTGGTCGTAGCGTTCGATAATTGCTGTCCAACACCGGCGGCAATCTGCCCATAATCGCCCGGGAACGTTAGTCCGTTGATCTGATCCGCGGGAGCGCTCGATGTGCTTAGGTCAGAAATCTGTTGCGCGATGCCGTTGGCGGTGGATGGGGGTCCGGGATCAATGGTTGCGATCTGATCGCCAGTGATTCCGGTAACGCTCAGCGTCTGAGCGATCGTGCCTGGATTTTGGCCTGAGTATTGAAACAGAGCTTGACCCGCGACGACCGGCGGACCCGATGAGACCTGGCCCCCGGTGAGTAGCGTATTCACCCGGTCAGCGAAGCTTTGTGCGAGTTGATTCAAACTACCGGTCTGCTGCGTATCGCCGATTAGACCCGGCACTGTCTCGTTCCGAAATTGAAGGGAGCCCGCCAAACTGCCCCCAGTGATCTGGCTGGTAATGTCGGTCCCGTTGCTGTCCAGGATGGCTTCTGACGGCGTCCCCAAAGGTTGCGGCGCGGTAGGGCTTACGGGCGCAGCAGCGGCGGATACCTTATACGCCGTTGCACCTGATACGAGCGGAGTTTGGCCGCCGATGAGCACATTCACCGAACCATTCTGCGTAACCGAGTAGGTGATGTTCGTCAGCGCGGATAAGTTCTGGAGATCGGCATGGATCGAGGCGTCGGTGTTGGGATCAGGCGTGGGGCTGTTCATCTGCTGCTGATTCAACTGCGAAATCTGGGATGCCAGGTTGTTGATGTCCGAAACCGTGGTTTGAATCTGTTGGGTGGCTGAGTTCGAGGCGTTGGAGACGGCCTGCGCCGTGGACTGGAATGCCGAGGCCACATTCTGCGACGCTGATATGACTTGTTGGCGCGCCACTTCGTCTGACGGATTCTGGCTGAGAGCGGCGAAGCTTGTAAAGAAGGCGGGCAGCGCTGCCGAAAGACCGGTGGAGCCCGTCACATTGAAAGATGCCTGCAGATCCGAAAGTGAACTAACGAGCGAGTTGGCCGAGCCGAGTTCCGAGTTCTGCGTCTGGAGATTTCGTTCTGAGGGTTCATTCCGGAGCGATTGCGATCCGGAGTAAGTAACCCCGCCGCCCTCGCCGGCGAAATTGTCGAATGGCAACGGGGTGAAGATCGCGCTCTGGGCCGCATAACCTTGCGTGGACGCATTCCCAACGTTGTTCTGAACGACGTTCAACGCCTGGGTATAGGCGTTTAGGGTGGTTGCGGAGGCATTGAGCGCGCCAAAGAGACTAGCCATTGTCTTAAACCTCGACCGAAACGGAACCGGACGACGGCGTCAGCGACAAACGACCTTGCGACGTGTAAGTGTCCGGTGGTTGCGTAGAGTGCTGCCGGCCGGCCCAGAAAGTACTGGCTCTGTTCAAGAGAAACTGTATCGGCTGCAGCGCTTTACGGATCTCAGCCAGAGATGCCGTATCATCCGGTCGCGTCGAAACGGCACTAATGACGGCCGCCAGCAAACGTTGACACTCCTGCATGGCGGGGTTCGTCGGATTGATTAGCAACTCGCGAACCTTGCCGAGTTGAGCAAGCTCGATACTGGACCGGCTCGCTTTGAACCAGCGTCCCGGCATCGGCCGTCATTACTGTTGGCTCGCGTACTGTTGACTCGCGGAGATCGTTTCGCCGACGACGGATCGGCTTAGCGCTTCCGGCGAGACGTTATAGGTGCCGGAACGGACCGCGGCGGAAAGCGAGGCGAGCCGCGCGGCTCGATCGGACGACCCGGTCTGCAATAGCTGTGCGAGTCCCGAAAGACTTACATTGTCCGATAACGTGGATGATTGCGTGGAACGCTGCGAACTTCCGGAAGAACTGACGCTCGCCAAGGGAGCAGTCGTGTTGACGCCGAGATTTATAAGATCCGTGATTGTCATAGTCAGGCCGCGGGATTCCTCACGCGCTCATGAGAAGTATCGGCCTGTTTCCCGTATTCTTTAGCCTGCACTTAGATTTCACGCGCGGATTCGATGCCGGCGGCCTTCAGCGACCGGCCCAAACGTTCGAGCGCCCGGCGATGAATTTGGGAGACGCGGCTCTCATTCACCTGGAAAAAAGCTCCAATCTCACGCATCGTTAACTCACCGTGATAGTACAGGCGGATGAGTTCACGCGAGCGTGCCGGCAACTGAGCGATCGCCTGATCCAGTATTCGCCGCGCTTCTTCCGCGGAATGAAACGAATCGGGCGGGGGCTCCCGGCCCTCCTGCGCCGCGATCTCTACAGACTCCTGATCGAACGAGGTCAGCGTAACCGGGGGAAGGCGCAGGTATTCGGTCCGGGCTGAAGGGCGCTGGGAGGGGTTCAGCGCGGCCATACGTTCGGCCACTTCGCTGTCGGTAGGTTCGCGGTTCAACTGGGCCTGCAATGTGGCCTCAGTTGCCTTCATTTGTTTATCGAGCCGCCTCAGGCCGCGTGACGCGACATCGCTCTGACGGAGCGTATCGATGATCTCGCCGCGAATGCGAAAGCGCGCGAAAACGGCGAAAGGCACATTGCGGCTTTGACGGTATGATTTTCCGGCGTGGACCAGTCCAAGCAGACCTGCCTGAATTAAGTCATTGAGGTCGACGCTGGCATACGAGGGAATACGTGAATGGATGCCAATTGCAATCGACTTCACTAGCGGGAGGAACGCGAGGATGTCGATATCAGAATCCGGTTGATCGGGGGTTTGTTTTTCCGGCGCATTGCCTTGATCTTGGGCAGTGACCGGCAGGGCGATGCGCATCGATGAAAAACGGATGTCGCAATGGGACCCGAATCCTCTCAGAAGCAGGCAAAAGGATTAGCGGCCGTCTAACAGGCGGCAATTCCGCTATCGATCAATCCGGATTGGCCAATCTCTTTCCTCAGCTGCTAGAGAACGTTGACGTTTCGCTCGTCCGACATAAAGCAACATCGGTAAACAACAGGGAGAATTTATACCTGGTCAGCAACATTCTTGAAAGATAATGCTTAAAGTTTCGTGCATTTCAAGCGAAAACGACGTCGGGGGCGGGGAGATTGACGACCGCGTGGTTTGGATCGCAGCCGGGGAATCCGCGCGTGAGTTTCCCCGCCGGCTAGTTACGGCTCTGTTGGAACATCGCGTGAAGCTAGTGACGGTCACGATCCGAATCGCTTCTCAGTTTCCGTTTCGTCCCGAGGATCTCGTCGTATTTGACGGCGAAACGCAAGCGGACGCGGGGTTTCCACAACTGGTTCGCACGACAGCGAGAACGTGTTCCGTGTTCATCCGATCAAACGCGATGGCGAACCATGTGGCGTGGAAAGCTTGCGGCGCGCAGTTCCTGGATGAAGATGAGGGACCCGAGGTTATTAAAGCGCGCATCTTAAAGGCACTGGCGGTTCGGAGAGCGCTGACAGACCGGCAGGTCCCGGCCGACCGCCGCGAATCGCGGCTGGAGCAAACAACGGTTCCCGCATGGCGGCGAACGCTGGTCGGACAAAGCCGCGGCATTCAGAAGGTGGCGGAGGTAATTCGTTTGGTCGGGCCGCGCCGCTGCACAGTTCTAATCACCGGTGAAACTGGAACGGGCAAAGAGATCGCCGCCCGCGCGATTCATAATGCCGGGCCGCGAGCGGATGCGCCATTCGTTGCATTGAATTGCAGCGCCGTTCCTGGGTCACTAATGGAGGCTGAACTCTTTGGCCACACGCGCGGCGCTTTCACGGGCGCCTCCCAGGCCCGGATCGGCCGGATCGAACAGGCTGAAGCCGGTACGCTGTTTCTGGATGAGATCGGCGACCTTTCTCTGGAGCTTCAGGCCAAGCTGCTACGGGTGCTGCAGGAACGCGAGTTCCAGCGGCTCGGCAGTTCGGAAACCCTGAAGATGAACGCACGCGTGCTTGCGGCGACAAATTGCGATTTGCGGACGAAGGTGGCATGCGGTGAGTTTCGGGCGGATCTCTATTACCGATTAAACGTCGTTCCCCTGGAATTGCCGCCTTTACGCTCCCGAATTTCCGATCTCGAGGCATTGACACAACACTTTCTGAAGAAAGTCTGTGAAGAAGAACAGCTGGAAGCGAGGCGACTGAGCCCAATGGCCTGGGAGATGCTTGAAGCGTACTCCTGGCCAGGTAACGTGAGACAGCTTGAAAATGTAGTGTGCGCGGCGGTGATCCTTAGTGGGACCAGAGCCGTTTTGGATGAGGGCGATTTTGGCATGCTCGCCGATGTCTATGGACCCTCGATGGGTTTCGATAGCCAGTTTTCAGGGTCGCCGGCGGAACTTCCGGAACACGGGCTCAATTTCGCTGAGACGGTGAACGCATTGGAGCGCGATCTGTTATCCAAGGCTCTAAAGCGTACCGGTGGGAACAAAAAAGCCGCGGCGGACATTCTGCGGATGAAGCGGACAACGCTCTCGGCTAGAGTACGCGTGCTCGATATTGATCAGAAACTGCTATCCGCGTAACGCGAGCAGTTGATCTACTTGGGAGAGTAGTCTCTGGTCAGAGAGACTGCGGTGGGATTCGGGCGGGGGAAGCATTCGGACTTCAGATCCAACCGCAAGCTGCATCACCGTGCCAAAGACTGGACTTTCTTTGGGGTGGACATTTGCCCCGGTTGTTCCCTGCAGTGACCTGCGAACGCGGCGCTCGCGCCAGGCGACGTAGAGTCCCACGCAAATCATGATAACGGCGAAAAAGCAAATCTCGCGGATCATCTTGGTACCAGCGTGTTCTGCGCTTCCATGGTCGCGCTGCCGGTTTTCAGCCGGTCAGCACGGGTCGCGATCTGGTTGATGCGCACGCCGTAGTTGCCTTCCACCACGACGACTTCGCCGCGCGCAATTACGCAATTGTTCACGATTACATCGACCGGTTCCGAAACCGTCCGGTCGAGTTCGACGATGGAACCCGTGGTCAGCTTGAGAACGTCTTTAATCGGCAGAAACGTGCGTCCGAACGAGATGCAAACCGGCAACGCGACGTCCAAAAGCAAATCGAAAGTCTTGGAGTTGGCGGTTTCTGCGAACGCGCCATTTACCAGTTCCGCTGCAACTGGAGTCGGGGTTTTCGTTTCCTCCACCGAAGGGGACTCGGCGCCATGGGCAAGTTTCTCGAGCAGCGCGGGCGCGGCTGCAATCCAGATTGGTTCCAGGCGGGTGTCTCCGAAACTTGCCCGTGCTCCCAACCACTGAACATTCGCCGGTGCTGCGTCGGCGGGCCCGCCATCGGCGGCATTGGCTTCCGTCAGCAGGTGTGCGCTGATCGATTGGCCGAGCGCGGATAAAGACTGGCTCAGAATTTCCGAGAAAGTGTTAGCAGCTTCCGTCTCGTCGGTTGACTCGACGCCCGCGGCGCTCAAAGTTCGCCGCCCACAATCGATCGCGAAGGAAGGGTGAATGGCAATCCAGATCGGAGCTTCCGTTAAGCCGGAAAACTTCTGCATCCAAATGGCGCAGTCGGAAGCCGGACCGGCGCTTGCGTCTTTCGCTGCCAGGCGCTCGATAGAAGGACGTTCATCCGCCATCGACTCGAGAATGAGGGCGAGCTTGTCCGTCCACTCCGTGAGGAGCCAGTCACGCATCTGTAGCGCTTTAGCCGTCAGTTCCATTAAAGTTCTTTCCTCCCCGGCCAGCGGGGCTCGAGTGTGGCGCGCAAGCGAAGTATGGCCTGCGTCTTCAACTGCGAAATGCGCGAGAGGTGCAGACCTAAGATCTCCGCGATTTCCCGCAGGGTGAGCTCTTCGTGATAGTAGAGGCTTAGAATCGTGCGCTCCTGACTGGGAATGCGTTCGATCGCCGATGCGACCAGCCGCTCCAGCTCGGACCGCTCCAGCAGGCGTTCAGGCGAATCGCTTTCGGGACTCGCTACATAGCGCAGAACGCTGAAGCCCAATTCATCCGATTCACCGGCAACTTCCAGGTCGGCTATCTGCAGTCCTTCCGTGTCAACCAGCCAGCGATGATACTCATCGAGCGAGATCGAGAGATGAGCGGCGATCTCTTCTTCCGTGGGTGTCCGGCTGAGGCGCTGCTCCAAACCGGCGATAGCTTGCTCGATTTGCCGGCTCATCTTGCGCCGCTGGCGAGGCGCCCAATCCAGGTCCCGAAGCGTGTCGATGATCGCGCCGCGAATCCGATACTCGGCGTAAGTTTTCAACTTGACGTTAAGCGACGGATCGAAGTTGTCGATGGCTGCAATCAGACCTACGACGCCGCTCGAAATCAGATCGTCCATGCTCACGCGGTCGGGAAGACGCTCATGAATCCGGCGGGCGATGAGCCGTACCTGCGGCAGGTGTTCAAGTATGAGCGCGTCGCGGTATTCCTTCGACTCTGTCTCGGCAGGGCAAGCGTACATGCTGGTCACGCGGCCGCCATGGCAGCCTTAGGCCACCCATTCAGCACGACATCATTCAAGCGCTGCGGATTCGCTGATTCAAAATCTTCCAGCAAGCGCTGACCTGTTCCTAAAAACGAAACGGGCTTATTGGCGCGGGCGATGAGCGCTGGAACATCGGAGAGTTCCGAAGTCTCATCAAGGGCTGTCAGTATCAGGCGGCTTGGCGCGAATGACGAGAACTGCTCGACGGCATTGAGATTATCCGCAGGTTTGCGATCCAGACGTAGGACCAGTTGGGATTCGACTTCAGGGAAGAGGCGCAAGCAGGCCGCCAGCTGCTCGCGTTCGTCAGCTTGTTTCGACGAGAAACCCGGAGTATCAATCAAAGTCAGTGCTGCTTCTCCCTCTGAAAGCGCGGTTTGAAGCTGGGCAATCAACTCGCAGTCGGTAAATGAAATGTTAAACAGATCGGCGAAATGCTGCATCTGCCGCGTCGCTCCGATGCGATAGGGATCGAAGGCAATCAGACGAACCGTGCGCGATTCGAGAACGCCGCGTCGCAGCGAAAGCTTCATGGCTGTAGTGGTTTTTCCGGCGCCGGCCGGGCCGATCAGCGCGACCGTGGTCGCGAATCCCTTACGACCTAATCCGGGCTCGCAGGCGATGGGGAGAATGGGTTCGGCGGCGGGCGGCCGACGCGAGGGGCTGGATGCTCGCAGCCGGTCGCGAAAGTCGGAACGGGCCGCCAGATCGGCCGGCGTCGCTCGTGGGTTTGCCGGTTTGGGAATCGGGGACAGAGCAGCAACCGGTTTCGCCGGTCGCAAAATCGTTTCGCCGGCAAACACTGCCTCGTATTTCCCGAGGTGCATCCATTCCTGCGACGTACGCTGGGACTGAATGAGCAGGGCTTCCGGCCCGAGTTCACGACGCGCCAAAGCAATTGCCGCTTCTAACGTAGACGCATAGTACGATCTAACTTCCATGCCTAGCCGATCACTCCCAGAGACTGTACCCGCACACCGGGAGGAATCTCATTGTGGGAAAGGAAAAAGAGGTTCCAGACCGACAATTCCACTAGCTGCCGCAAGAAGTAGCGCGATCCCGAACTTGAGATTACAGCAGTTGGAACTTCGGGATTGCCGACGGCGCGCGTAACGCGGGCCACGAGATCGCGCACTGCTTGTGGTGCCAGGTTGATGTGACTGTTGGACTCGCCATGCTCCACAGCGGCCTCTACGATGTGTTCCAAAGAGGGATCGAGGAACCAAGCCGCGAGATCGCCGTTCGTGTTTAGATAAGGCGCGGCCAGCTGACGCCGGATCGCTTGCCGGACATATTCGGTGAGCAATACCGGATTACGCGTTGTTCCGGCCGCTTCGCCAAGGGCTTCAAGTATGGAGACGGCATCCCGAATCGATACGCGCTCGCGCAACAGGTTTTGCAAAACGCGCTGTACGCCGGCCAAGGGCAGCAGTTTCGGAACGAGATCTTCCACCACGCGCGGGTTATCGACGGCGACGCGGTCCATTAGTTTCTTGGCTTCCTGACGCGAGAACAACTCATAGGCGTGCCTACGGATCGATTCCGCGAGGTGAGTTCCGAGTACGCTCACCGGATCGACGACGGTGTAGCCTTGCGAGCGCGCCTGTTCCGCGCGGCTGCTCTGGACCCAGACGGCAGGCATGCGGAAGGCCGGTTCGAGTGTCTTTTGGCCTTCGATGGCTTTCTGCGCGCCCCCAACAGGGATCGCCAGTTCGCAGCCAGCCGGCATTTCGTACCGGCCGATTTCCGATCCTTTTAGCGAGATCGAATATTCGCGCGCTTTGAGCGCCAGGTTATCGGTGACGCGTACGGGCGGCAGTATGTAGCCGAGATCCTTCGCCAGTTGCTTACGAATGGCTGAAATTCGCCGTAATAGCGGTGAGTTCGCGCCGCCTTCGACGAAGTTGACTAAACCGATTCCGACGCCGACCGCGAGTGGTTCGATTTTCAGAAGTTCTTCGACGCTGTCTTTCGCCGCCGTGGCTTCTTTAGCCCCTTCCGGAGCTTTTTCTGTTTCGATTGCAGCGGCCTTCTTGCGCATACGCCACGCTATGGTTCCCAATCCAACTCCGAGAACGAGAAAAGGAATCTTCGGCAAACCGGGAAAGGCTGCAAGCAGGATTAGGACACCACTCGAAAGAAACAACGGCTGATAGGCGCTGAATATCTGCTTTTGGATTTCGGGGCCGAGCCGCGCTTCCGAACTGGCGCGCGTGATGATCAGACCACCGGAAATAGAGATCATGAGGGCGGGGATTACGGTGACCAATCCATCGCCTATGGTGAGAACGGTGTAGGTTTGGATGGCGTGCATCAGATCCGCGCCGTGTTGAAAGACGCCGATGAGCAAGCCGGCGACGATGTTGATGCCGGTGATCAGTATGCTTGCGATCGCATCTCTTTGGGTGAATCGCGAGGCTCCGTCCATGGCGCCATAGAACTCGGCTTCCGCGGAAAGGTTTTTGCGCCGGCGGCGTGCTTCGTTTTCGTCGATTAAGCCGGAGTTCAGATCGGAATCGATCGACATCTGCTTACCGGGCATCGCATCCAACGTGAAACGGGCGGTGACTTCGGAAATACGAACGGCGCCGTGGTTGATGACGATGTATTGAATCGCGATCAACACCAGGAAGATCACGGTACCGATAATGTAGTTCCCGCCAACAACGAAGTTCCCGAATGCCTGGATCACATCACCCGCGGCGGCTGTTCCCGTGTTGCCATTGAGCAGAATTAGACGCGAAGAGGATATATTCAGGGCTAGCCGGAAAAGCGTTAATAGGAGCAGGGTTGTTGGAAAGACGCTGAATTCCACCGGACGCGTGATATACATCGCGACCATCATGACGATGACCGACATCATGATGTCGGTCACGATCAGCAGGTCGAGCAGGAACGACGGAAGCGGCGAGATGAGCGCGACTACGATGGCAAGAACGGCAATTGGCACCGCGACATCGCTGAGAACGGAGAGCGAGAACGGCAAGCGCGAGGTGGACGGAGCGGCTATAGCTTTGGCTGTCGACATAGTAAATGGGGTGGACTAATCGTCTTGGTTGACGCTAATCGTCGTCTTGACCCGGGAGCCGTCCTTTCATCAAGCGATAAATGTAAGCGAGCACTTCGGCGACAGCTTTGAAAAGATGGGATGGTATTTCCTGACCGACTTCCGCCGATTTATACAGTGCCTGCGCGAGCGGTGCATTCTCGATAATCGGGATCTGATGGTCGTTGGCCAGCTGGCGGATGCGGAGTGCCAGGAAGTTCTTACCTTTGGCGAGCACGGTAGGCGCCGCCATGGACGACATCTTGTAGCGAATGGCGACGGCGTAGTGCGTCGGATTGACAATAATGGCGGTAGCTTTCGGGACGTCCTTCATCATGTTGCGGCGGCGAAGATCGCGCTGCAACCGGCGCACGCGAGACTTAATCTGCGGATTGCCGTCGTTCTGTTTCGATTCGTCCTTGATGTCCTGCTTACTCATCTTCATGTCGCCTGAGAACTCGCGGCGTTGGCGAAGAAGATTGACCAGTCCGAATACGATGAAAGCGCCGGAGGCTTTCCAGAACAGGTTCATGAACGACCCCGTCACGACGTGGATCGCTACTTCAAGATTTTGCGCCGGCAGACTAAAGTATTCGTTTAGATGGCCTTTCACGATGGCATAGACCGTGTAACCGAAGACCGGTAAGAGAAAGAGTGCCTGAATAAGAGAGGGAAGATTTTGCCGCTTGATCTGTTTCCACTTATTCGCCGGGCTCAACCGCTTCAAACTAGGCGCCAGATTCTTTAAACTTAGGCCGAACCCAGTAACGAGCAATTGAAAAGCGAAAGTAATACCTAACAGTACGGCTGCCAAAGAACCTAGCGGCCGGAAACAGCGGGTGATTACGTCGATGAGCATGGGTATCAATGCGGCGGCCGTTATGTCGCGATGAAAAGCGCTCGCCATGACAATGCGGAACGCTATACCTAACTGCTGAACCCAGGCTGACCCGTTGTTATCAATCCAGTAGACGAACGCCGTGAACTGCATGGCCGCGACGAAGTCTTTCCCAGAAGGAAAGCGGCCCTCTTCCCGCGCCTTTTTTACTTGGAAGGGAGTGGCGTTTTCGGTCTTAGAACTCTTATCACCGGCCATTCTTGTAAGTGGCCGCGTGGGTTGCGATTTGCAGCATCATGCCGGATTCAGAGCTCATTACGCGCGGATACATTCCGGCCAGGAGTGCGATCAACAGCATGGCCGTGAGCATTTTCAGCGGAAATGAGAGATGGATCAGTTGCAACTGCGCATTAATTCGTCCTAGCAAGGCAAGTGACAGATCGACTAATCCGAGCAGGGCGATCGCGGGGAGCGAGAGCCTTAGACCGATCGTGAAGATGTCGGACGCAAAGCGGAAGAAGGCTTCGGCCAAGTGTGGATCGGCGTGAAAGGAACCGGGTGGCTGCGCGGTCAGGCTCAAAGCGAATATGCGGATCACCTCGCGATGTAAACCAAGCGCCAGAAAGAGCAGACTGCCGACCAGTTGAGCGACTACGACCAGCAAACCCGCGTCAGCCGCGGTCATCGGATCGATGCTCGAGGCGAATCCGAAACCGGCTTGTTGCGAAAGAATCTGCCCGCCCATGCGCAGCATTTCATTCAGTAGGGCTACAGCAAGTCCAATGGACAGCCCGAAAACGGCCTCGCCTAGAACCGCGACCAGCAGCGTGACGACACTCGACGGCATCGCATTGAAGTGCGGCCATAACGGCATGAGCGTGATTGTGATAGCGATTGAGCCGACGATCCGCGCGATCTCGGTGCCCGCTTGAATGCCCGGCAAAGGGACCAGCACGAAGGCACCCGCTACACGCGCGAGAACCAATAAAAATGCGTAGAGTGTGCCTTCAGTAATGAATGAGCTAACGGGCATAGCGCCCGAGATCGCCGAAGATTCCGATCGAGTAAGTCATCATCCGGCTGAGCATCCACGGCATGAGGAGAAGCAGCGCACCCAGGAATACGATCAATCGGGGAATCGCGCTAAATGCCGAATCCTGGATTGACGTAACAATCTGAATCAAGCTCATGACGATGGCGGCAACGAAGCCGATAAGCAGTAGAGGCGCACTGACCCATAGCGCGGTCATGAACATCTCGCGAACAATTTGAACGACGGAGCCGGGATTCATGGTTCGTATCTGGGTTATTGGCTTGGGTTATTGGCCTGAGCTACGGGCTAACGAGACTCTTCATCAGCGACCCGACTATCAAATTCCAGCCGTCGATTAGAACAAAGAGAAGTAGTTTGAATGGCGCGGATATCATCGCCGGCGGTAACTGAACCATGCCGATCGAGAGCGTTACTGATGCAACGACGACATCGATGATCAGGAACGGCAGATATAAAACAGCTCCGATTTGAAAGGAAGCTTTTAACTCACTTAGAATATAAGCCGGTAGAAGTACTTTCATTTCCAAGTCATTTGGGGTACGAGGGGCTGGCGAATGGGAGATATCGAGGAAAAGCTTAACATCTTTCTCCCGAACAAAGCGGATTAGAAAGGTGCGTAACGGCTTTGACCCTTCAGTCATACCTTGTTCCATCGTCATCTGCCCTTTTTCGACAGGAGTCCACGCTTTGTCGTAAATCTCCGTGGCAACAGGCTGCATCAAAACGACGGTCAGGAAGAGACTGAGCCCAATCAGTACCTGATTGGACGGGGTACTCTGAGTGCCCAAAGCCTGGCGCAGGAAATGGAGGACGATCGTGATCCGCAGGAACGGAGTAATCGACATTAGAATGGCGGGTAGCAGGGTGAGCAGCGTCAGCAGAATGATGATCTGCATCGGCTCGCTCAAGAGCTTTCCATTCATAGTGGGACCGACCGCGGCGGCAGCAAAGAGGAAAGGCATTAAGCTTTGTCCTCTAACTCAAGCAAGCGACAGCTTGACGGCGCCGTACTGATCAGCAAGGTTCGTCCTTCCATCCGGACCAGACAAAGCGAATGTTGCGGAGTCAGCTGCAGTTTTTCAATTATCTGGAGTTTGCGCTCGGGACGGCGAATGGCGAAACCGCCCAACTTAGCGAAGCCGCCGAACTTAGATAGTCCCCCCAACTTAGCGAGACCTCGGCGCTGCAGCAGCCAAATTGAACCGCCTAGTCCAGCCAGAACCGCGGCGGCTATCATCAACTGCTGCATGCTATCCAAAAGTTACTCCTCAGTACGGAAGTCCGTGATTCGGAATCCTAGTGAGTTTTCAATGATGACAATCTCCCCAAATCCAATGAGGGTATCACTGACGTAAACATCTATGTTTTCACCAGCAGATCGCGGCATCTCAATGATGCTACCGACGCCCATCGCGAGTATCTGGCGGATCGACATAAAGCGTCGATCCAATTCCACAGATACGTCGACACGAACATCGGTAAGCGTCGCGATTTCTTCAAGAGGCGTCATGCAGCCGGGATAAGGTTAATGGTGTCTTGGGAGAGCGTATCCGCCGTAGTCACCACCTTCGCGCTAGCTTCATACGATCGCTGGAACACAATTAGGTTCGTAAACTCAGTCGCGATATCAACGGTGGATGCTTCAAGTGCTCCACCCTGCACATTGCCGCGGCCCGATGTATTCGGGATACCGATGCTGGGTGCACTCGTCTGCGAACTGACTTGGAAGTTATTGTTGCCGGCGGAAGCAAGCGAACTGGGATTCTGAATTGCCGCGAGCGCAAGTTGAGCGACCACGACATTCTGCCCGTTAGAATACTGCGCGTTGATCTGTCCGCCGACACCCATCGTGATGCTGGTAATTCCGCTAGCCGAGGACCCGTCCTGAACTGCGTTTCCCGCCGAATCCGGCTGACCGGCGTACTGCGTCATGCTGGACGCCCCAGTTGTCGGGTCATACAGGTTCCAGTTGAAGCTCATGTTCGCCGCGCCGTCGGCCAATCCGCTAACCGCGATTGGGATCGCGCCGGCTGTTGCTGCGGGAGTTATCAAATTGCCGGTCGAATCGAAGGTGAGCGATCCCGTAGCTACCGTAGTCGTTCCGGTCGGTGAAGAGGGACTCGCCAAGCTCGAGTTTGGCGCAGTGACGGTGTAGGTCCATGCGCCCGGCCCGGTTTTTTGGAAGTTGATCGTCAGGTCCTGCTGCTGCCCCAGCGAATCATGAACCTGCATGGGGACAGAGAAGTTAGGAGTTGCCGCGTTTACCGTATCGGAAGCGTTCAGGCTGATCGGAACCGCGAAGTTCTGAGTGGCCACGGGGCTTTGGATAGAGCCGGTAGGGAGAACGATGTTTCCGGTAGGTCCGGAAGTATTGAGTGTGCCGCCGGTCGACGCCCAACCTTGAACTGTCTGACCGGAAGATGTAATTAACTCGCCCGTTGAAGTTACCTGGAAGTTACCGTCGCGAGTATAGAGTTGCTGGCCTGTGCCAGGATTATTAACAACAAAGAAACCGTTGCCCGAGATAGCCGCGTCATAAGGCCCCGTGGAGCTAGTGACTGCGCCTTGGCTAAAGACCTGAGTAATGGTTGCGGGCGACACTCCGAAACCGGGCGCCGTTTGTTGCGCTCCGAGCGCCTGGTTGACGAGTTCCTGGAAGGATACTTCGGACTCTTTGAATCCCGTCGTATCCAGGTTCGCCAGATTATTGGCAATGACGTTGACCGCCGTAGTGTTCGCGGAGAGGGCGGATAGAGCAATTGAAAAGGCAGTAGACATATGGTTTCCTTAGTTGTTGGATTGTGGCTGCGAAGTTGGAGTACCGGTGTTCACTCCCGTTGCCGGGTTAGGCGTGGTGCTACTGGAGGATGCTGCTGTGCTGCCACCATCAATCGTCTGAATGCCGCTGTTAATCTGCATTAGCTGCTCGAGTTCGCTGTATTGGGTCAACTGACCAACGAATTGGACGGGGTCGGTGGGACTTGTCGGGTCCTGATTTTGAATCTGCGCGACCAGCAGTTTCAGAAATGTGTCTTCGTTCGTAAGACTATCGGTAGGGTTGGCTGTACTCGAAGTGCTCGTCGAAGGAGTGCTGCCGGTGGGGGTGGTACTTGGCGTCGTCGCCATTGGGGCCGGTGTGGTGCTGAATAGACTTATCGCATTGAGGTGCATTATTGTGACTCCTGGATATTGGTCGATATAGTTTGTAACCACGAGTCTTGATTTCGCTTCGACCAAGCCTCTTGATTCCGAGATTGCTGCTGCTTCTGCTGCTCGTCCTGCTGTGCGCCGTTGTGTTGTCCACCGGAGGAATCGTCTTGCGAAAGGGACGCATCGCCGGTGCGCGCTGCCGTCATCGTGTTTTCGGACGGCGCGGATACGGCGGCCGTGAAACCTTTGGAATCTAACTTAGATACAAGCTCGTGAAGACCGCCCCTAAGATCCTGGGCCAGATTGGGATCTGCGGTGCGCACGTCGACGCGGAGTTCGCCGGACTGTTGGGAGACGCGGACTTCAATATTCTGCGGTCCACCAAGGTGCAGCGCAATATCTTTCAAAGGAGCTAGGGCGGCCGGCGCTACTGGCGGAGTCTCGATTGGTTGTACCGGAGCGTTGTGAACCGGGCCAGGCGCGGGACTGAGTTCGTTGCGGGCGCCAGTCTGCTCGTACGCTTGGGCGATCTGCGTAACGGCGCGGGGATCAACCGCAGGGTCCGCGGATACTACAACTGCCTGGGACTCTACTGAGGCGGTCGGGCTCTTTCCTGTCGGAACTTCAAAGGCTGCTTCATCAGAGTTACGAATGTGGGCGGTGAAGGCTACTGGATCCGTTGAACGAGCAGGCGCTTCGACATCGGGGTTGGCTGAACTTTCGATGAGCGGCGACACTGCGAGACTGCTGCTGCCGCTTCGATTTGGCATCGGCGTTGAAGTTACCGGAGGGGGAGCGGCGAGAGTAATCGGTGTCGTTTCTGGCGCATTTTGTGGAAGTATCACGGCGATCGCGTCCGGATTGATGCGGCCTTTCGATAGCCGCAGCGCTTGTGCAGCTTGCTGCGAACCGGCTAAGTTGGCCGCGTGGGACACGACACCCGTCATATCTTCCTGCGAGAGTGCGTGATTCCATAAGGCATGAAACGGCTGTTGATCACTCGATTCGCCTTGGTTGTCGTTGGAATTATTGGGAATGATCGCGGTTAACGGCTGACGCGACGGAACTGCAACAAGGGTAGAGGAGTTGCCGCTGTTTGTCTCTGAACTTCGCGTGCCATCTCGGGAAAATTTAGATTCGCTGTCGGACGGTGGCTTATTAGTAGACTCTCCGGCATTAGACCGTTCGGACCTAGATCGTGGACCAGTGGATGTCTTAGTTTCTTGTTTTGAAGAGTTTGGCTGCGAACCCTGTGGAACACGTGCTTGCGGGGTTGCGCGTGCGGTTTCGACTTCTGGTAGGTGCGGCGCCAGCGTGATCACTGCGCAATGTAATGCAGATCATGCGCCACTTGCAAAGTGCTGTAAGATCAACGATTCCGCGGGGGCGGTGCGCCAATTTATTGCCGATCCGGAACAGTGCGGTAAGTATTGGGCGCGATATGCACACCCTTCTAAGTCGCTTATCGGCGATCCCGTTTTAGTTTTGAATGATTTAACAGATATTACTCGCATTGGTTTCCGACATGCTTTGTTCTAAAGGAAAAGAATGGACCCACTTCTCATATCGGCCGCTAGCGGAATGCGAGCGCGCATGGAGTCGCTTGACATGCTGGCCAATAATCTTGCGAATGCGAGCACTGGCGGTTATAAGAGTGATCGTGAATTCTATAGCGTCTATGCGGCCGCGGAAGCCGAGCAAGCCGCGGCGGACGGAGTAAGTCCTGACGTGGACCGCTCGCCCGTGGTTGAGAAGCGTTGGACGGATTTTACACAAGGCAATATGCGACAGACCGGAAACACGCTGGATATCGGCCTCGATGGCTCCGGATTTCTAGCGGTCAATGGGCCGTCCGGTCCTCTCTATACGCGGAACGGAAATTTGAAGTTGAGTTCCTCCGGAGTGCTTACAACGGCTGATGGCTATCCGGTTCAGACGGTCGACGGCAAACCAATCCAGACTCAATCGAAAGCGCCGCTCGTATTCGATGAGGATGGAACTGTTCAACAGGATGACCAGACAATCGGACAGTTATCAGTAGTCGATTTCGCAGACCGAAACGCGCTCGATAAGCGTGGACTCAATTACTTCGTCAATAGCGATCCGAAAGCCGCGACGCAACCTGCGACGGCCACCGTTCACCAGGGAAGTCTGGAAGAAAGCAATGTCGGATCGGCGGACGCGGCCGGACGTTTAATCAGCGTGATGCGGCAGTTCGAAACGCTGCAGAAAGCGATCTCGATAGGAGCGGATATGAATAAGTCCGCGGTCGAGGAAGTCGCGCGGATCACGCAATAGATATGAATGTAAACGGCGTTACCTCTTCCGCTGCTGTCGAGTCGCTTGCGAGCAACGTGCAGAAGCCGGCTACCGGATTTTGGGCACTATTTTTCGATCCGCAGCATCCCGAAGCAGCTCCGAACCCAAAGGCGCCTGTAACCGGACCTGCCGGTTTCGAAGCACTATTTGGCAACACGACAGTTACGCCGACGCCCAGTAATGCGACCACGACGGTCAACACCAGCGATGTCGCTTCGCAGTTTGCTGAACAGTACGGACAGGCCGCACAACAACAGATTCCTTAACGTGGAGAAACAACATGGGTGAACCAATATGATGCGAGCACTCTTCAGCGCCGCTAGCGGCATGAACGCGCAACAAACCAACGTCGACAATATCGCGAACAACTTAGCCAACGCCAGCACGAACGGTTTCAAAGCGAGGCGCGCAGCATTTCAAGATCTGATGTATCAAAACGTGACCGCGCCGGGGTCGTCGTCGAGCACGCAGACCAACTTTCCAACTGGATTGCAGATCGGTTTAGGCACCAGGGCGGCGTCCAACGATGTCACGTTCACGGAGGGCAACCTTGTCCAGACCGATAATCCCTACGATCTCGCCATTCAGGGCAACGGGTTTTTCCAGGTCCGCATGCCGACCGGTGAACTCGCTTATTCGCGCGCTGGGAATTTCAGCTTGGATAAGGACGGGAACGTTGTCACCAGCGACGGCAATCCGATCGAGCCGCAGATCACCATTCCGGCCACCGCAACCAGCGTGCAAGTCGCGTCGGATGGAACCGTAACCTATACGACGGCCGGGCAGACGGCCTCGCAAAGCGCGGGTCAGATCCAACTCGCCGTCTTTCAAAACCCAGCCGGACTCAACAGCGTCGGTCAAAACCTGCTGCAGCCGACTGATGCGTCCGGTCAAGCGCAACTCGGCAACCCGGGCGGGTCGGAAGGTCAAGGCTCTTTACTCCAGGGCTACATTGAACAGTCGAACGTAAGCGTGGTGCAGGAGTTCATCAATCTGATCGTGGCGCAGCGCGGCTACGAGGCGAACGCCAAAGTCGTGAAAGCCTGCGACGAGATGTACCAGCAAGTCAACAACTTGAAGAGCTAATGTGGCTAGCGATCATTGCTGCGGCGAGTTTGCATGCCAGTGCTCATGCATGCGCTGCGGTGGACGGGCCACGCATTACGATGCGCGATCTCGCCCGCGCCGATTCGCGCTTCGCCTCGCGATTTGCTGGCGGTGATTCTACGGTCGAGATCGGCTTCTCACCGGAGCCGGGTGCGCGGCGCACGTTCTTCCCGCCGGAACTCTTACGTATCGCCAAAGGTTCGGGCCTTGAGTCCTCACCGAGTGCAGTCCCGTTTCAGTCCATTTGCTTTGAACGCCGTTCGCGTGTGCTGAAGGCTGAAGACCTGCTTGCGGCCATTCGCGCGTGGGCGCCGGAGAAAGCAGTTATCGAAATCGCTGAGTGGGGCCGGATGCCGGTTCCCGAAGGCGAGATCGTGGTGCCCAGTCCTTCGGTTACGAACAGAAATTCCAAAGAGCCGATGCTCCTTCACGGTTACGTTGTGTTCGACGGGCATCGTCACGCGCCTGTTTGGGTGCGCGCGCGAATCATCGTGAAGAAGGAAGTCATGGTCGCGAAAGAAACGATTGACGCGGGAACGCACACCAGTCCGGCCCACTTCCAGACGGAAACGCGCGACCTCGTGAATGATTGGAATGCTCCGGAAATCACGATGGACCAAGTCATCGGCAAGGTCGCGAAACGGCGCATTGCCGAAGGGTCTGCCGTCTCACTCACAGACTTGAAAACACTGTTGCCCGTTGAACCCGGTTCGGGAGTTACTGTCGAAGTGCGCGAAGGAGCCACTCACCTGGAGTTCGATGCGAAAGCCGAAACGGGTGGCCGCATCGGCGAGATGGTGATGGTTCGGAATGCATCCAGTGGAAAGCTGTTCTCGGCGTGTGTTACGGGGGAGAGCACGGTTCTGGTGACCCCTCGAGGCACGAGCCGGAAGGCGAAGCCAGAGGCAAGTAATGATTCGAGCAGAAATGACTAGACATGAGAAACACCGCCTGCCGATGGTGTGCGTGGCTTGTTTGCTGACTTTCGCCACTTCGCTGGCCGCGTCTCAAAAGACGAAGAAAATACCTCCTCCCGCGCAGACTTCAGCGCTCGACAACTATGTGAAAGAGGCGATGGGCCGCTATTCGACCACAGCCCCGAACCCTGATTTTCCAGGATCGCTTTGGTCTCCGGGCAGCCGGTTGGGAGACCTTACGCGAGACATCCGCGCAGCGCAAGTGGATGATGTCGTTACCATTCTTGTTGCCGAATCGGCATCGGCCGTGAGCACCGGGCAGACCAAGACCGCCCGCACGTCCAGCGCGGCGAATTCGATTACGGCCTTGGCGGGACTTATGAAGTCAGCCGGTCCCTTGGCAAATCTGGCAAACCTCGGCGGCAAGCAAACGCTGGATGGCGAGGGCACGACTTCCCGTACAACCACTCTCACCACGTCACTCACTGCGCGCGTCACCCATGTGCTGCCCAACGGCTACCTGGTGCTCGAAGGAACGCGCGTTATCAACATCAATGCGGAACATCAGACAATCACCGTTCGCGGTGTGGTGCGTCCAGAAGATCTGAGCGCGGCGAATTCAATAGCCTCCGTGAGCGTCGCGGATCTCGAAATTCAGGTCAACGGCAAAGGCGTTGTGGAGGATGCGGTGCGCCGGCCGAACATCCTCTATCGCCTGCTGCTTGGGATCCTCCCGTTCTAGGTTATGCATCGCTCACTCCGAATCATCGCTGTTGTTCTCCTGGTCGCGCAGATCGCATCGCCCGCATCGCGCCTGAAGGAGTTAGTCACAATCGAGGGCGTTCGCGACAACCAGCTGCTCGGGTACGGGTTGGTGGTCGGGCTCGCTGGAACGGGCGATCGCCAGCAGACCGTGTTCTCGGTTCAGACGCTAACCAACTTACTCGAACGGATGGGAGTGTCGGTTGCGGCAGCAGCCATCACGGTGAAGAATACGGCTGCGGTGTTAGTGACCGCGGTTCTGCCGCCGTACGCGCAGCCGGGCGCAAAGATGGACATCACCGTAGCCGCCATGGGTGACGCTCGCGATCTGCGCGGCGGTCTTCTGATTCTCACCAGTCTACGAGCGGCAAACGGAGAGGTGTACGCGCTGGCCCAAGGGCCGGTGGTGACGGGCGGGTTTATCGCGGGACGCGGGGGCGCTACGCAAGTCATCAATCACCCCACCGTCGGGCGTGTACCGGGCGGCGCAACCATCGAACGCGGCGCGCCGTCGGTCGCGATTCGTTCGACCGTCAACTTACAACTAAAAGATGCCGATTTCGAGACGGCGGGACGTGTTGCCGCTGCGATCAATAAACATTTTGCCGCGGACACGCCGATTACGGCTCATGCCGTCAACTCGGCACTGGTGTCGGTGAACGTACCGGCTTCTTTCCGCGATCGCACGACCGAATTCGTTGGAGAGATTGAAGCGTTGACGATCGACGCTGACCGCGAGGCCAAGATTGTCGTAAACGAACGGACGGGGACGATCATTCTCGGCAAAGATGTTCACATCGCTCCCGTGGCTATCTTGCACGGAAACCTTTCGGTCGAAATTCAAACCTCTGTGGCGGTGTCGCAGCCCAGTCCGGGGACCGTCGGGGACACGGAAGTGGTCCCGCAGACCACAGTGGCCATCAAGGAAGACAAGGTAAAGAACGTGACTCTGAAAGAAGGCGCGACGGTGGAAGAACTGGTTCGTTCTCTGACGGCTGTCGGTTCCACGGCCCGCGATATTATCGCGATCCTGCAGAGTCTGAAAGCGGCGGGAGCGTTGAACGCCGACTTGGAGGTAATTTAAATGGAAGTCAGCGGACCGATCGCAGTTCATACCGGCATGACGCACAAGGCCAACGATCCGAAACAGGTTCACGCAGCCGCCCAGCAGTTCGAGTCTTTCCTGATCGCGCAGATGCTAAAAACCGAACGCGAAACCGGGGGTTCCTGGCTGGGTACAGGAGACGACGCTCCCGGCGGAACGGCCGTCGAAATGGCCGAGCAGGAGTTTGCGCAAGCTCTCGGCAAACAAGGCGGACTGGGCTTAGCGCGCCTGGTTGAAGCGGGGCTGAACCGGGCCAGTGCGGCTGTGAAGCCGCCCGCCAATTAGAAGCTGACTGAGCAATGCGACGCTTCGACCAGATCGGCCGATTCCCAGGCAGACGCCGAATAGCTCGCGGCGTGGACAACGACGCTCTCCCGCGCAGTCTGTTCCCAGGCCTCACCCAGCGTGCAGAGCAGGCTGAACACTTCGGCGAGTTTCCGGTCGTTCTCTTCCCGGCTCGCTTCGAGCAGGAGCTGCATCATGTAGTGATAGAGGCGCGACAGTTCTTTAGAAAGCGTGCCGTCCCCGGCATCGAAATTCAACGCGCGGTGAAGCTCGACAATAATGGCCTGCGCCCGCGCGATGGCGCGCACTCGCCCGCGGCTGTCCTTCCCGGCCAGTTTCTCCCTGGCTTCGCGCACCGCGTCAATCGCATGTTGGTAAGAGAGGGCAACCAGCTCCAGTGGGCTGGCCGAAAGAATCTGCTGTTCGATATAAGGACTGAGACGTTTGAACACAAAAACTCATCGACACGCTGCGGCGGAATTCGAGGATCGTTCAAGCTGTTCTTTGTGTTCGCGTTTTTTGCCGCGCAGATGATGAACGGGCAGACGAGTAGCGTCGAGGCGCAAACAAGTGCAGGGGACCGGCAGCGGCAACAGACGATCGATGCGATGACGAAGTCCGTCTCGACTCAGATGAACGCGATCCGCGCCAGCCGGAAGATAGCCGTGCGCGAGCCAAGCCCGGAGGCATTCTTCGTTCTTGATCCCGAACTCAAACCCGCATCATCTTCTTCCCCGGCATGCGATCCCATGTCCGCGATGGCTGCGCAGTCGCTGGCATCCAAAGCCGCTGCTGCGAATCAGATTAGCCCTGAGCTGGTGTTCGCCGTGATGCGCCAGGAATCGGCCTTCGTGCCCTGCGCCGTGTCCGATAAAGGTGCGCTGGGATTGATGCAATTGATGCCCGACACCGCGACACAACTCGGCGTATTCGATCCGCTCGACGCCGAGCAGAATGTTCTGGGGGGCGCGAAGTATCTGAAACAGCTATTCACCCGCTACTCCGGCGATCTGAATAAGACGCTGGGTGCGTATAATGCGGGGCCGGGCCGAGTGGACGATTACGACGGAGTTCCGCCGTTTCCCGAAACGTTGAACTACGTCGATTCGATCATGAATTCGCTACAGCCAGCAAAACACTAGAGCAATGGCCTAGCGGCCGGGAACGCCGATCCACGGGCGCGATCCATACAACGTGCCACGCGCGACCAGATCGATAAGGGTGAAGAAGAAGAGGATCATCAGAGTCCCCAGTCCGCCGATCACGATCGTCTTGACCAGCTTCGTGCTGTAGATGACGTGCATGAAGAACAGGATCACGAGCGACGCTTTCGTGCATGCGATCAGTAGAGCGACGACGATATTAAAACGCCCCAGGTCCACATAGGCGATCGCCCACGTGGCTACGGTGCCGATCACGAGCGAGATCCAGACGGTGAGGTAGATCCAGACCGGGACGATGTGAACGGTGTGAGCTTCATGCGCCGTTGGATCGGAATGTTCGGAGTGGACTGGGTGGTTGGCCATATTACTTCCCCTTGTGAACGTCAATCAGATAGAGCAGCGGGAACAGGAAAATCCAGACGATATCTACGAAGTGCCAATAAAGGCCGAATAACTCGACTGGCGTATGCCACGCGGGCGTGTAGATTCCTTTCATGGCGCCGCGCAGAATGAAGCAGAGAATCACGATTCCCACGATCATGTGGAAGGCGTGTAAGCCGGTCATGCCGAAGTAGAGGCCGAAGTACAACGAGGCATGATCTTCGTTCGCATCCAAATCCTCAGGATCGAAATTCGCTCCGGGAACCTCATGATGCTTGAACTTGTACGCATACTCGTCGGCTTTGATTCCTAAGAACGCAAGCCCGAAAATCATCGTCGCTAGCAGCAGCCACACAACCCATTTTTTCTTGCCCTGCGCCGCGCAACGAACCGCCATCGCCATCGTGAGCGAGCTGCAGATGAGCACCAGGGTGTTGATGAAGCCTTCAGTCGTGTTGAGCTTCTGGCTGGCCGCCGCAAACGCGTCCGGATAAGCTCCGCGATACGCGATGTAGGCCATAAACAGGCCGCCGAAGAACATGATCTCGGTGACCAGGAACATCCACATCCCGATTGTGGACGCGTCCTTCTGCTGTTCCGCCGTTTCGAAGTGATGCCGGAGCGCTACGGAATGGCTAGCCAACTTCAACAACCTCCTGGTTGGAATATTCGTATGCGTCGTGAGTCATCACGGGCGTGATCTCGAAGTTCTCGGGAATGGGCGGCGATTGCATCTGCCACTCGAGGCCGGTCGCATTCCACGGATTCGGGGGTGATTTCGGACCACGGAAAAGCGAGTAGAGCAAGTAGGCAAAGGGCAGCAAATAACCGAGGCCGAGGACCGTCGCGCCGGCGGATGACAACACATTGAACACCTGGAACTCAGGCGGGTATGCGTGATAGCGCCGCGGCATCCCCATGTAGCCGAGGATGAACTGCGGGAAGAACGTCAGGTTGAATCCGAGGAAGATGATGACGGCCGACAGTTTCGCGAGCGACTCGTTGTACAGCCGCCCGGTGATCTTCGGCCACCAGAAGTGGATGCCGCCGAGGAAGCCCATGATCGCCCCGCCGACCATCACGTAATGGAAGTGCGCGATCACGAAGTAGGTGTCGGTCAGGTGGACGTCCATGCCCATCGATGCCAGGAACAATCCAGTGAGACCGCCGATGGTGAACAACCCGATGAAGCCCAGGGCGTAAAGCATCGGTGTCGTCAACTGAACCGAACCCTTATACATGGTCGAGGTCCAGTTGAAAACTTTGATGGCCGAAGGGATAGCAACGAGGTAACTCAACACAGAGAAGACCATGCCCGCGTATACGGACTGGCTGCTCACGAATAGGTGATGGCCCCACACGATGAAGCCGAAAACGGCGATCGCCAAGCTCGAAAACGCGATGAAGCTATAACCGAACGGTTCTTTCTTGCAGAAGGTGGTGACGATTTCGCTCGTCACTCCCATGGCCGGCAGGATCATGATGTACACGGCCGGGTGCGAATAGAACCAGAAGAGATGTTGGAACAGCACGGGATCGCCGCCCAAGTTGGGATCGAAGATGCCGATGTGCAACCCGCGTTCGAGACCCAACAGCAGCAGCGTCACCGCGATCACCGGTGTACCCAAAACCTGAATCAAGCTGGTTGCATACAACGACCAGATGAACAGCGGCAACCGGAACCACGTCATGCCCGGAGCGCGCATGCGGTGGATCGTGACCATGAAATTCAGTCCGGTCAGAATCGAGGAAAAGCCGTTGATGAAGATGCCCACCGCGGCCAGCGTCACGTAGCCGTTCGCATAGCCGGTGCTGAAGGGAGTGTAGAAGGTCCAGCCGGTATCGACGCCGCCGAGAACAATCGCGGTCAGGGCGATGGTCCCGCCAATCACGTAGATGTACCAGCTCATCAGGTTGAGCTTGGGGAAGGCGACGTCCTTCGCGCCGATCATCGGCGGAATCAGAAAGTTTCCAAGCGTCGTGGGGATGGACGGGATCAGGAAGAAGAACACCATGATGATCCCGTGCCCGGTGAACAGCTTGTTATAAACGTTCGATTCGACCAGGTCGCCGGCGGGCGTGGCAAGCTCGATGCGGATTAGTGCGGCGAACAGACCACCGACGAAAAAGAACAAAGTGACAACGATTAGATAAAGGATGCAGATGCGCTTGTGATCTTCCGTCAATAACCAACTCTTCAACGTATGTTCAACGTTGAGGTAAGTTCGCGGTTCGCGCTCCACTTTAATTGCGGTTTGCATATCTCCTCAGAAATCCCTGACTGCTATCTGCGGCTCGGCGGCATTTGCGCGTTCGGATTGGTGCTTTGCTGAGCTGCGGTTTCCGGACGATTCCCCGACGTGCTTCCGGCAGCTGCGCCGGATGTAGGCGCTTGCGAACTCGTCGTCGGGACACCGCTCGCGGTACCCGTCGGACCAATCGACTTCACGTATTCGATCAGCTGCTGAATCCCATCCTCGGTGACGAGGCCCTGGAACGTCGGCATGATGTTCTGATATCCCGCCACGATTTTTGCGCTCGGATTCAGAACGGATTCACGAACATACTCGGCGGTAACTGTGATGGTGGCGCCCGTGGTTAACTGCTGCGGACGTCCCCAGATTCCATGTAGATTCGGGCAGCGGCCTTGACGGTCCGCCTCGGCCTGATGGCAAGTGACGCAGCCCAGCTGCTGGAACAGCGCTTCGCCCTTTTGCGCAAGCGATCCTTGCGCGCCTCCGTTCGTCAGCCAGTTCTCAAACTGATCCTGCTCCATCACGTATACAGTGCCGATCATTCCCGAGTGCTTCGTCCCGCAATACTCGGCGCAGAAAATGTGATAGGCACCAACCTTCGTGGGCCGGAACCATTCCGTCGTATAGCGCCCGGGAAGCACGTCCGTCTTGGTGCGAAACGCCGGTACATAGAAATCGTGGATCACGTCTTCCGACGTCGCTGTCAGTTTGATGTTGCGATTCACCGGAATATGCAGTTCGTTGATTTCGCGCTGCCCTTCCATATGCTGAATCTTCCACATCCACTGCTTGCCGGTGACGTAGATCTCCATCGAATCCGCGGGCGGCCGCGATTCCGTAAAGAAGATACTGGCGCCCCAGGCAAACATCACCATCGCGAGGCCCAGCGGAATCACCGACCAGGTGATCTCGAGCAGCAGTCCACCGTGAATCGGTTTCGGGATCTCCGCTTCCGAACGGCGCCGGTACTTGATGGCGAAGACGATGATGAAGATGGCGATGCCAATCGAGAAAAACGCGGAGACTAAAACGAGATATAGATAGAGGCCGTCAACGCTGTGAGCGATCGAGCTGGCCTGCTCCGGAAATAGCTGGAAACTCTTCTGTCCCATATGCTAGGTGCGAAAGACCGGTGCGTTCCGAACCGGCGCGCTCTGATCAGATTTAGCCTTACGTTCCCGAATCAGCATGATCAATATAAATCCGCCGAGCGCGAATACGGTTGCGCCGCCGGCCGCCCGCAGGATATTGGTCACGAGCGGTGTGTACTTGCCCGTGCTGGGGTCGTAGTGGTAGCAGAACAACAGCAGCTGGTCGACTGGATTTCCAATCTTATTTTGAGCGGCTTCGATCAAACCGAACCGCAGATCTTTTGGTGAATACTCGATGCCGTAGAAGTAGCGCGACATCCGCCCATCCGGCGTGACCACATAGATCGCACTCGCATGCGCGTACTGGCTGGTGTGGACATCGTAGACATAGCGGAACCCGACGGCTTGCGTCAGCCGTTTCAGCGGATTCACATCGCCGGTCAAAAAGTGGAAGGCGCCGGAGTGGGAGGAGTCGCCGTACTCGCGCAGGATCGCCGCCTTCTTCGCGGCAGCCAGCGGCGGTTTCTCTCGAGCGTCGAAGCTAACCACCACGACGTCGTATTCCTGGCCCGGAGTGAACGTGAGCGCTTTCAGTGCGCGCACCATCCCGTTCAGAATTTGGGTGCAAAGCATCGGGCAGTCGTAGTAGACCAGCGCGAACACGACCGGCCGTTTGCCGAAGTAATCGCCCAGATGAACGTCGCGTCCGGCTTCATCGCGCAGCGGTACATCGAGCGGCAGTTTCGTATCCAGCTTCTGGTCGATCCCGACGCGCGCGAGCGGCGCCTTCGGGTCTACCCCGCGCATATTCAGTAAATCTTTCTGCGCCCACGCGGGTTGGCTCGCCTGCAAAAGCAGGAAGGCGAGACCAGCAACAGCGTAGGCAGTGTGATGCTTCATTGCGAAATTTTCTCGAAGGTTCTTCCACTACTAGCAACCGAAGGGATTTCCCGGTAGCCATCGGCGTTCGGCAGATCGGGCGATGGCTTCGAAGGTAATCCTTTGGCCGCGACGATCTTAATCGCTTCACTGATCGGAATACGAGCGATCCCCTTCCCTGGGTCAACCCATGCGTATCCCGTCAGGACCTGATCTTCGCCTTCGTGCAGCGAACGCAAATCGATACGCGGCACAGCCTGCAGGCGCGGCTCCGGCGGAAGCTGCGGGTTTTCCGACGCCACGACCGGAGTCACAGCGGGGTAAGCCCGATCCTCACGCGCATAGAACCATTCGAACAATCCCCACATGGCAAACACGACGACTACGATGCCAATAGCCAAGCCGATACCGAAGCCCGATACGGCTTTGACGTCTTCCTCACTCCGTTCAAACGCGACGGAGGGATTGCGTTCCGGGAGATCGTGTTCTTCGCCGGGGTTATTTGGCTGGGACATATTCCAGATACCTCACGAAGTCTGCCGCGTTCACGGCGAGCAGCGGCCGCTTCTTCAACTCATTCAAATACAGGAAAATCCATACGCCGGCAAAGCCGAGAATCGCCGTCACATCCGACCAGCTGATGAACAGCGATTGCGGATGGTAGTTTGGCTCGACGAGCCAGATCATGTCGATGGCGCGGATCGTTAGAATCCAGACCGCCATGAAGCGAACCGTTTTCGGATTGCGCTTGATATCTTGCGACAACAGAATCAGGAACGGGAACATCCACTGGAAGAACACCAGCAGCACCGCGATCAAGCCCCATCCACCGTTCATGCGCGCGATGTACCAGGACACTTCTTCCGGCAGGTTGCCCGACCACATGATCACCAACTGCGAGAAGCTCACGTAGGTCCAGAACAGCGTGAACATGAACAGCAGCTTGCCGAGGTCATGCAGATGGCGCTTCTTCACCACCTCGACCATCGGAGGCTCGCGCATTAGCAGAGTCGTGGTAACGATTACCGTCGAGACAATGGTCAACCCTTGCGTCGCGAGCAGGATCAAACCGTAAATCGTCGAGAACCAATGCACGTTCATCGACATGATCCAATCGACCGCGGCGGACGTTAGGGTGAGCGCGTAGATCACGAGGCCGATACCGCTAAAGCCCATTAGACGCTTTGAAATGCGGATGTCGCCCGTGCGTTCCTCTTCACCAGAAAGCCGATTCAGAATGAACTGGTACACGTTCCAGACGATGAAGATGACGGCGGTTCGGATGAGCCACCACGTCGGATTCAGATACGCGCTTTTTTCGCGAATCACGGCGTCGGCTTTTACTTTGGCCGGATCCAGCCACTCGTAGAACTGGGAATGACCAAACAGCGCGAAGCAGATCGGGATGAAAAGAATCGTGAGGTACGGAAGGGTGCGCGAACCCGCTTCGAGTTGCCGCCGCACCAGCATGCCCCAACCTCCGCCCGTCATGTATTGGAGCATCAGGCAGGCCAGCGCTCCGAGCCCGGCGCCGAACGCATACATGAAACCGATCATCCATGAGCGATAGAACTGAACGGGATTGAGCAGCCACTGGGCCAGCGTCAGCACCATGCAGATCGCTCCGATGATCAGAGCGTAACCCTGCACGCGGGATATCTTGGCGCGCATCGGCTCGGGAATGACGTAAGGGTTTTCGATCATCATCACTCAGCCCCCGGACGCGTGGTCGGAACTGGTTTATTCGTTGGAATCATCGGTTGATTTGGATTCACCGTATCCCGGCTGCCGGGCACGTCCGGGTTTACGGGGTTCACAACACCGTTCTCCGGAAGATGGGAGCGCTGCTCCGCGGTCAAATCGGCCACACTCGCATTCTGGCTATATTGCAGGGCCCGAATATAAGAGATGATCGCCCAGCGGTCGCGGGGTTGAATTTGTGCGGCGTAGTTCAACATCGCGCCATAGCCGTTCGTCACGACATCGAAAAAATGGCCGACAGGAGCGGTTCGTAACCGGTCGATGTGGTACGAAGGCGGCTGCTTTAATCCGCGGCGCACGATCATCCCCAAGCCGTTTCCGACGCGGCCGTGACACGGCGAGCAATAGATATCGAAGCGCGTATGTCCGCGTTCGATCAGTTCCTGGGTGACGGGGATCGGGAAGTAATCGATATCCACGCCGTTCACTTTGCCCTGATAGAAAGCCGGATCCGTTTGTAGATTGCCGACCGAAACCGTGTTCGGTGGAATGGGGCGCGAATCCCGATTGTCCGGGAAATAGCGGTTGTACCCGTACGTCTTGTATCGCGGCTGATCCTGCATGTCGCGGCGGCAACCGGATACGGCCAAACATCCCAAAGCAACCGCGCAGACCGACGCTCGGCGGACCAAAGCTCGGCAGAAAAAGCTCAGTGGTCAACTTCGGAGACCTCCTCGGGATGGAGGCTTTCCAGAAACTTCCGAGTCTGCTCGCGATCGAAATGATGATCTTCCGACTCGATGCACAGGAAAAAGCGGCTGCGTGAAGCCAGCGAGAAGCGCTCGACGTTGAACACCGGGTGATAAGGGGCAGGCAAGCCGTTCATCAAAATCATCGCGATCGCGGTGGTCAATCCGGCGAACAGGATGGTGCATTCAAACGTGATCGGGATGAACATCGGGACGCTGATCGGCGGTTTGCCGCCGACGTTGTGCGCGTAGTCAAAGCCCGCGGTCCAGGTCAGCAATCCGAATCCGGTGCATGCCCCGATTAAGCCGCCGATCAGGCAGGCGAGCGAAACGCGGTTGTCGTGAATGTGCAGGACGTCATGCAACTCTTCGATCGGAATCGGAGAATACGCGTCCATCTTGTGATAGCCCTCGGCGCTGGCAGCGCGCGCGGCTTCCACCAAAGCTTCGGCCGAATCGAACTCGGCCATGATTCCATGAATCGGAGGATGTTCCGTTACCGTGTGACTCAAGCAACCGGCTCCTTTACTCGCTTCCGCGGGACGATCATCCGGAGCTCAAACATGGTGATCATCGGCAGGAAGCGAACGAATAGGAAGATCAGCGTCATAAACAGCCCGATCGTTCCGATGTAAATAATCCAATCCCACTTGGTCGGCCAGTAGGTTCCCCAGGAGGACGGAACGAAGTCGCGCGTCAAACTCGTGATGACGATGACGAAGCGCTCCATCCACATACCAATATTGATGACCATCGAGATGCACCAGAGCCACACGAGATTGGTGCGGATCTTATAAAACCACAACAGCTGCGGAATCGCGATGTTGGTCAGCACCAGCAGCCAGTAGGCCCAGCCGTAAGGTCCGAACATGCGGTTCTGCATCATGAACTTTTCCAGGTGATTGCCGGCGTAAGCGAGGGCGAAGAAAGCCTCCATCGCATAGCCGTAGGCGACGATCAATCCCGTCGCCAGCATGACTTTCGCCATGTTGTTGATGTGGCGCGGGGTCACCAGACCCTCTAGCCCGTAGAATTTCCGGACGGGAATCATGAGCGTCAGCACCATGGCGAAGCCGTCATAGACGGCGCCAGCGACGAAGTATGGAGGGAAGATCGTCGTATGCCAGCCCGGCAGAATGGAAATTGCGAAGTCGAAGCTGATGACGGAGTGAACCGAGAGAACCAGGGGCGTTGAAAGGCCGGCCAGCAGCAGCGATGCTTTCTCGTAGCGCGCCCAGTGGAAGGCGGATCCGCGCCATCCCAGGCACAGCGAGCCGAACAGAACTTGCTGCCAACGCTTCTTCGACTGGTCGCGCAGCGAAGCGAAATCCGGAATCAGACCGACATACCAGAAGACAAGCGAGATCGTGAAGTAAGTCGATACGGCGAAGACGTCCCAGGCCAGCGGACTGCGGAACTGCGGCCAGATCGCCATCGTATTGGGATAAGGAAAGAGCCAGTATGCAATCCACGAGCGGCCCATGTGGATGATGGGAAACATGCCGGCGCAGCAGACTGCGAAGATCGTCATCGCCTCGGCAAAACGATTGATCGAATTGCGCCAGCTTTGATTCAGCAGTAAAAGGATGGCGGAGATCAGCGTACCGGCGTGGCCGATACCGATCCACCAGACGAAGTTGACGATCGCGAATCCCCAGCCAATCGGGATATTCAATCCCCAGATACCAACGCCCTTGAATAGAAGGTAGGTAACGCCGACCAGCAAGCCTTGCAGGATCAGGAAGAAGATCGCAAACCCGAGAATCCAGCCAATGGTCGTCGTCCGACGCAGGACGATTCCGCCGATCTTGTCGGTGACGGACGCGAGGGTCGAATCCGGCGCGATGACCGGAGATACTTCTAAAGTTTTTTCGTCTCTGACAACAGGTGTATTGGCCATAAGCTAAAGGTCTGTCCCGTTATTCCCCGTGTCCCTAACTCTTCCCCTGCGCGGCTTTCTCTTGCGCGGCGATCTCGGGATTCGGATTCCGCAATTCCGCGAGATAGGTGGTGCGCGGCCGCGTGTTCAGGTCAGCCAGCATTCCATAATTCAACTGCGTCTTCTTCATTTTGGTTACGCGACTATCCGGATCGTTCTGATCGCCGAAGACGATTGCCTTGGTGGGGCACACCGCTTCGCAAGCGGTCACAATCTCGCCGTCTTTGATGGCCCGTTCTTCGCGCTCGGCCATGATTTTCGCGTACTGAATCCGCTGCGTGCAATAGGTGCATTTTTCCATCACACCGCGGCTGCGAACGCTGACATCCGGATTCTTCTGCAGCTTCGTGCTCTCGGTATTCCAGTCCGAGTAGAGCAGGAAATTGAACCGTCGTACCTTGTACGGACAATTGTTGGAACAATAGCGGGTGCCGACGCAGCGGTTGTACACCATGGTGTTCAGGCCGTCCTGATCATGCACGGTCGCGGCAACCGGACACACCACTTCGCACGGCGCGTTTTCGCAATGCATGCAAGGCACCGGCTGGAAGTGCGCGGTCGGGATTCTCGACGCTGCCTTCCCAATAACGATCGATGCGAATCCAGTGCATTTCGCGGGTGTTTAAGACTTGTTCTTTACCAACAACCGCGATGTTGTTTTCCGACTGGCAGGCCACGACGCAGGCGTTGCAGCCGACGCAGGCCGTCAGATCGATCGCCATCGACCAGGCGTAGCCCTTGTATTTCCAGGAGTCCGGATAAATCGTAAAGCCCTTCGACGGCGCCTCGACGACTTCAGCCACGCACTCCGGATTGGCTTTGTATTCGCTGACGTCGAACGAGCGCAGGACGCCGCGAAGTTTGGCTTCCGCCGTTTCCAGATCCGCTTCGCCCGGTTCCTTCTCGCGCGCGGCCGCTGTGTGGACCGACGATTCGCGATCGATCAGATAATGATGCTGCGTGGCGGCAATTGAATATTTCTGATGCAGATTGCGAACCTGCGCGCCGGTCGCGTACACGGGCGCGTCGGAGGTCCATATCTGGTAGGCGTCGAAACCGGCGCCGTTTCCGGCCCGTCCCGATCGCGTGCGCCCCCAGCCGAGATGCACCGCGATGGCGTCATCCGGCTGACCGGGCTGCACCCACACGGACGCCCATACCGTGCGCCCGTTTAGATTTAGCTCGACACGATCTTCGCTCCACAGCTTCAGACGGCGGGCTGTCGGAATGCTCATCAGCGCCGCATTGTCCCAAGTCAGCCGCGTCATCGGACGAGGCAGTTCCTGCAGCCAGCCGTTGTTGGCAAAGCGACCGTCGTAGAGATAAGGATCGGGGTAAAACGAAACTTCGAATGTTCCTGACGGAGACGCGGGCTGCTGGTGAGACGTGGGCGGAACTTTGGCGCCCGACATCGTCTTCACCGGAAGCGCCGAATCGGCCACAACGCCGTCATGCACGGACTTACGCCACCAGGTGTCGAAATCGGCACCGGCGTGCTGCTTCTTCCAGTAATCCTGAAGCGTGTCGTAACCCGTCTTCTCGTTATTTTCCGTGAGCGCGGCTAGCAACTCAGACGGAGATTTGCCGCCATAGAGCGGAACGATCAGCGGCTGAATGATGGAGATGGTTCCGTCGAACGCGCGGGCATCGCCCCACATTTCGAGTTCATGCGCTTGCGGGATCTGCCACTGGCAATACTGCGACGTCTCATCGTCGTAGAGACCGAGCCGGATGCGCAGCCGCGCCTTCTGAAGCTTCTTCGCAAACTCCAGATCCGCGGGCGCATTGTAAGCCGGATTGCCGCCCAAGATCATCAGCACATCGACTGCATTGCCGTCGAGATCGCTCGCGAGTTGTTTCAGATCAGCGAGTTGATCACTTGGGTTGGCTTCCGGTGAATCCGTGAACGTGACCGTCTTGCCGAAATTGCCGAGCGCTTCGTTGATCGCGAGCGCCAGGGCATGCACTTCCGCGCTTTGGCTCTCGCCGGCGACGACGATGCTCGCGCCCTTGTTCGCCTGAAGGTCGCGGACCATGGGAGCGAACCAATTCTGCGAAGAGAACGTGCCGCCGCTAGGTGCGCCAGACGCCCCGCCTGCGCCAACTGCACCAGCCAACTCGCGAGTGAACGCTTCGATTTCGGAAGGCTTGACGGGCCAGCGGTGATCGGCCTTCGATCCGGTCGGAGTCGGCGTCGTTTCCACGACGTAGAGCCGATTCATGTTCAGATCGCCATTGCGAACTTGCCGCCGCATCATGAAATCGTGCGCGTAGCGCGTGGATGCCGGCCCGGTGGAGAAGAAATCCGCGTCGATCGAGAGGACTACCTGAGCCGCATCGAACTTGTAGATCGGATTGGTGTAGGTGCCGAACGCCAATCGCGCACCTTCGCGCCGCCCGAAGCCGACTGGCTCCCACTGAATCCATTTCGCGCCCGGGTAGAGAGTGAGCAGGTCTTTGATCTGAGCGCCCAGCGTCGGTGAAGTGATCGTCTCGGTCAGGATGCGGATGCCCGAACCCTGCTTGCCGATCTGTTCCGCGACTACATCTTTGAACACGGTCAGGAACGAACCGTAAGAACGGATCTCGCCTAGGAAATTAATCGACTGCGAGCGGTCGGGATCGTAGAGGCCCAGAACCGAAGCTTGCGTCGCAACGTCTGTCGCGCCTAAGCTCGCCGGATGCGCCGGATTGCCTTCGATCTTGGTCGGGCGCCCTTCGTTGCTTTCCACCAGCACGCCTTGCGCATAGCCGCCGAGCGTCGCCGCACTGGCGAAGAACATCGGCTTGCCCGGATAGTAATTCTCGGGCTGCGTCACGTACGGCATGATGAACTCGGTCGGCTGCTTGGTGCATGCCCCAAGCCCTGCCAACGCGAGTGAAGCGCCCATCAGCTTCAGGAAGTCGCGGCGTCCGTCGCCGTCGGTCCACTCGGAGGCTTGCCGCGGGAACTCCCGATGCAGGTAATCCTGAAACTCGTCCGTCTCAGCGATCTCTTCGAGGCTGCGCCAATAGTCTCGGCCCTTCGCCCCTTCAAGGCGCTTCCGGATGGACTCGAGGTCCAGTTTTTCGGTGTGTTCGCTCATCGGTGACAGGTGTAGCAGGTATCCAACTTCTGAATGTGATATTCCTTCATCAGCCGCATCCCGATCGTGTGCTGGTCGGCGCCGGCATCGGTCTCAGGGTTGTAGCCCATCTTGGTAATGAACTGACGCGGCCGCACGTAGTCTTGCGGGTTGCGATGGCAGTTGAGGCACCAGCGCATTTCCAGGCTGTTCTGCTGGTACATCAACGGCATCTGATCTACACGTCCGTGGCACGTCTCGCAGCCGACGCCTTTTTTGATGTGGATGCTGTGGTTGAAATACACAAAATCCGGTAAGTCATGAACCTTGGTCCACTGAATCGATTGGTCCGTGCGGTAGCTGGCGCGCACAGGTTCCAAAGTTGGGCTATTCACCCAGATCTGCGAGTGGCAGTTCATGCAGGTCTTCGTAGGAGGAACGTTCGCAAACCAGGAATTCTCGACCGAGGTGTGGCAGTAGCGGCAATCGATTCCCATGGAGCCGACGTGGTGGGTATGGCTGAACGGCACAGGCTGCTCACGCGCTTCACCCTGACGCGTCGCATACGACGAATCCGCGCCCAATTCAAATAAAATTCCGCCGAGCCCCGCTACGGATAGCAGCGCAACAATGATCCCGAGTTTGGACAGATTGTTCGCGCTGTAGTGAAAGATCTGAGCCATCAGTTGTGAACCAACCCCGTATTATTGCTCATCCAAGTGCAATGGATTCGGGCAAACCGTACGCGTAAGCCCCAGATTGCACACTCAGATAATGCGTCGAGCCCCCACCCGAATTGACTACTGTACCGCACCAGATTGGGCCTGTGTCGGTAAAACGCAATGAGGTTTTCTTTAAACTGAAAGTTCTCGCCATGCTTCGCTCTTTTGCTGTGCTTCTTGCTTCGGTGCTCACGTGTGTATTCCTCTTGACGACCGGAGCGGTTGCAAAGAAACGCGCCGATATTCAGATTCTTGATTTCAAGGCGGAACGCGCGGACGATCTGATTTCCGTGCATGCAAAGGTGAAGAACATCGGCGAGCGAACGCTGCAGCGGGTCAACATCATTTTTCGATTTGTCGATACAGAGCGTGCGACCGTGACGACCCAGCGTACGGCTCTGGAGAAGCTGGAACTCGCGCCCGGCGAGGAGAGTGAAATCGATGCGCAGATGCAGGACGCACCCCGCGCGGTGTGGGTGACGATTCTTGCCGAGCGCTCCGGTGGCGTGGAGACGCGCGTCGCGGGCGACGGACCGTATACGGTTGAGTAGACCGCAGATGCAAAAAAAGATGCAAAAAATCATTCAGCCCGCCGAGCGGCTCTCGGGCTCGCTCGACCTGCCCGGCGATAAATCGATCTCGCACCGTTATGCGATTTTGGCTTCGCTCGCGGAAGGCACGAGCGTGATTCGGAATTTCGCCACGGGAGCGGATTGCCACTCGACGCTGGGTTGCGTCGGCGCGTTGGGGATTCCGGTGGCCGTTGAGGGATCAACCATCACGATCGACGGCAAGGGGCTCCAGGGTTGGACTCAGCCGTCGTCGGATTTGGACGCGGGAAATTCGGGCTCCGCGATGCGCATGCTTGCGGGTCCGTTGGCTGCACAGTCTTTTTCCAGTCGCTTGATCGGCGATGAATCGTTGTCGCGGCGTCCGATGGATCGCATCATCGAACCGCTAAGTCGCATGGGCGCGGAAATTCAGGCGCGCGACGGCCGCTTCGCTCCACTCTTGATCCAAGGCCGGCCATTGCACGCGATTGAGTATGCATCGCCGGTGGCGAGCGCTCAGGTGAAGACTTGCGTTCTGTTGGCGGGAATGTTTTGCGAGGGTGAAACGGTGGTGCGCGAGCCGATGCGTACGCGCGACCACACCGAAATTGCGCTACGCGAGTTCGGCGCGTCGATTACGATAGCCCGACGCGTGATCACGCTCGCCGGCCGGCCCACGCTGACCGGCCGTGACCTGACCGTTCCAGCGGATTTGTCATCAGCTGCATTTTTTCTAGTGGCAGCTGCGATTGTTCCGGGCTCGCATCTCGTGCTGCGCGGGATCGGCCTAAATCCTTCGCGATCCGCGTTGCTCGACTTCCTGTTATCGGCCGGCGCAAGCATCCGCATCGTCAACATGGAGCATGTGAATGGTGAGCCGATCGGAGATCTCGAAGTCACCGGCGGAGCTTTGCGTGGCGGCGAGATCAGCGGCGAACTGGCTGCGGCTTTGATCGATGAGATCCCTGTGCTTGCGGTGCTTGGGGCGGTGAGCGATCAAGGATTAATCGTGCGCGATGCAAAAGAACTTCGCGTGAAGGAGACGGATCGCATCGCGACCGTCGTTGAGAATTTGCGCCGCATGGGGGTGACGTGCGGAAGAAGCTCCGGACGGGTTTACGGTGGCAGGGCGTCAGCAATTTCGTGGAGCTACGGTCGATTCATTCGGAGATCACCGGATCGCGATGGCTTTCGCGGTCGCCGCGTTGCGGGCGGAAGGCGAAACGGTCATCGAAAATGCGGAGGCCGCTTCGGTTTCGTTCCCGAGCTTCTACGCGTTACTTGAAAGCGCCCGGACATAGGACGATGTTCACTTCGACGGCACGGCTGTCGAAGACTAGCTTGCTCCTGCTTCTCTGTATCTCGCTCTTGTGGCCGGGATGCGCGATGGCCGATTCAATCGGCTTTCTGAATTTCATCTATGTTAGTTCGGGCAGTCTGGACAGCGTCAGGGCGCTACTTAATCGAAGCGATATCTCGGGCGCGCAAGTGGTTTATTCGTGGCGGCTACTCGAAACTTCGCCGGACCAATACAACTTTGCCCCAATCGAGCATGACCTTGAAACCGTTCGCCGGGAGCACAAGAAACTGTTCGTTCAAATTCAAGATCGCTTCTTTAGTCCGGATGCGAAGAACGTGCCGCCTTATTTACTATCCGATCCGAAGTATGGCGGAGGTATCGTTTCCCAAATCGATAATCCCGGAGAAAACAAGAAACCGGTTTCCGGCTGGGTGGCTCAACAATGGAACCCATCCGTGCGACTTCGCTTTCAGAGTTTGTTGCGCGCCTTAGCGGACAGGTTTGACGGCGAAATCTACGGAGTGAACCTCCCCGAAACGGCAATCGATATCGATACAAAACGGGACCGGAGCGGATTTACCTGCGACGGCTACTTTGACGCCGAACTCAATAACATCGAGTTTGCGCGGAAGGTCTTCAAACGATCCTATGTCGTGCAGTACGTCAACTTCTGGCCATGCGAATGGAACAATAGCCGCACTTATATGAGCCGCCTTTTCGCGTTTGCCGCCGCGAATCGAATTGGCCTGGGAGGCCCCGACGTTATCCCTTACCGAAAGGGCCAGATGCACAATTCATATCCGTTCTTCTACCGGTACAGAGGGAAGCTAGAGCTAATCGCGATGGCGGTTCAAGAGCCTACCTTGACTTACCGAAATCCGAAGACAGGCCAGCTGTTCACACGCACGGAGTTCGAACATTTTGCGCGCGACTACCTCGGTGCAGCCATCATCTTCTGGAGCCCTTCAGCCTGGCTCCGTGGGCAACAGCTAGCGCGAGAGTTCTAAAAGCAAATGATCGAGCGCGATCACTTTCTGAATATTGCGCCGCACGAGTTCGAGCACGGCATCGATCTTCGGCACCACCCGCACGACGCGCTCCGCCGGGAACTTCGCCGCGATTGCGGTGAGCTCCGATTTTACATCGACATTGCGAATCTCGCGTCTTCCGTTATTAAGCAATAAAACATCGCGCAGTAATTCATAGAGCAGCTTGAGATAGATATCCATCTTCTCGTTCTTACTGCGGCCGATCGACTCCGACACCGGAATCCATTTCGCGAAAGGCTGCAATCCGGCGGCAACGGACAGCAACAGCAGCATCGCCGCGCGGCGCTTCGCGAAGAGTTCGAGATCCATCGTTAGCGCGAGTCCCGGGCTGCCCGCAGCAAGCGTGATTCGCCTCTCCGCATCAGCCAGTTCGCGTGCAGCGGCGAATGCGCGCATGTCTTCCGGACTGAGCGGACTGAACGGAAACAGCACCGAACGTGACCGGATCGTCGGCAGCAGATCATATGCATTCTCAGCGGTTGCGATAAGAATCAAATACGGCGGCGGCTCCTCCAGAATCTTCAGCAATGAGTTAGCCGCCTGCTCGTTGGCGCGATCAATGTGATCAATCAGGAACACGCGATACTTGCCCTGGTTCGGTAGAAACTGGGCACGTTCTTTCAATGCGCGCATCTGCGCGATCGTGATCTGGCGCAAAGGCCCATCCGGCGGAAACGTATGAAAATCTGCTTGCGAGGCGAACAGCAGCGGGTCCTCGTTGCGCTTGTCAGCGGTCCATTTTTCGCGATCGGCGATCGTTTTCACGTTCTCCGAAAGACTTAAATCATCGCGCTCGATGAGCTCCGCATGCGGCAGCAGCAGGGACGCAAAACGGCGCGCCAGAGTGGCTTTGCCAATGCCTTCCGGTCCGGAAAACAGCATCGTCTGAGTGATCTGCTCACGCGCGATCATGCCCTCAAGCGCGCGCACGACGTGCCGGTTTCCAAAGAAATTTTCAATCATCGAAGCTTCACCCCAGACCCAACCACCGACCAGATTCGCTCGGCCACAACCTCAATCGAAGCCCGTCCATCAATGACCTGAATTCTTTCGGGCTCGGCGCGCGCGAGCCTCTGGTATCCATCACGCACGCGTTCAAAAAACGCATAACTCTCTTCGTCCAGACGCGTTTCACGGGTCGCAGTTTCTGCGTTCCGAGCGAGCGCGCGAGCTAGGCTGGTGTCGAGATCGATGTCGATCAAGAGTGTCAAATCCGGATAGATCGAACCGCAGGCAATCTCGTGCAACTGGCGAATCGTAGTTTCATCCACGCCGCGTCCCGCCCCCTGGTAGACGATCGTCGAATCCGTAAAGCGGTCGCACAGCACGGTCGCTCCCCGGGCGAGCGCGGGCGCGATCACCTCGGCGCAATTTTGCGCGCGGCTGGCAAAGTAGAGCAGCAGTTCGGTACGCGCGTTCAAAGCGTGCTGCCGCGGATCGAGCAGGATCGACCGGATCTCCCGCCCCGCCAGTGTGCCGCCGGGTTCGACCGTTTCGACGACATCCGTGCCCCGCTCACGCAGCGTGCGCGCGAGAATCGAGAGCTGCGTGCTCTTACCGCAACCATCGATTCCTTCGACGGTGATGAACGTCCCCGGCTGCATTTGGAAACCACGATTGTCCCAGATAGTTGTCGGCGGGTACGCCGCCGAAGCGCCTGTCGCGTTGAGCGAATGTTTCGGCCGCGCGTTGCAAGTCCGCTGGGCTAAAATCGGGCCAGAGCTGGGGAGAAAAGACCAGCTCCGCGTAAGCGCTCTCCCACAACAGGAAGTCACTGAGTCGCTGCTCGCCGCCGGTCCGGATCAGCAGATCGACATCATCGCCGATCGCGCGAGAGAATCCGTCGCGGGTCAGAGGCGTTTGTTGGGCCGCTTCAATAATGGCGTCGCGAGCCGAGTAGTCGATTGCCAATTGAACATGTAACCGCGATCCGCCGGCGGTCAACTCCTCGGCATGAGCCACGGCCTGCAAGACTTGCGCGGGAAGGCGATCACGCCGGCCGATCACCGAGATGCGAACGCCTTCCGCCACACAGCGCTGCGATTCCGTTGCAAGGTAACCTCGCATCAACGCCATGATGGCCGTAACTTCGGCCACTGGACGCGACCAGTTATCGGAGGAAAACGCATAGAGCGTGAGCTTCTGAATCCCGCAATTCGGCGCCGCTTCGATGATGCGCCTTGCGGACTGCGCCCCGGCCTGATGACCAAGCACTCGCGGCCATCCGCGCGCGTTCGCCCAACGGCCGTTGCCGTCCATGATGATAGCCGTGTGTTTTGGTTGTCTTGAAGTACTTTGCAATGTAAAGTAAGGAGGCATAGGTCATTAAGCATTGGGTCCGGCGGCTGTCGCAATTAAGCTTGCCGCGTCGCCCGAATCAAACTTTCCATGTGATCGAGATACTTCTCAAGCGCGCGCCGTCCAGAAGCGGTCAGCTTATATTCGGTGCGCGGCACCCGGCCTTTGAACGTCTTGGAACAGCCGATATAGCCGGCTTCTTCCAACTTCCGCGCGTGCACACTCAGGTTGCCGTCGCTGGTGCCCAGCAGTTTCTTCAGCTCATTGAACGTCAGCGCTTCGTTCACCGCGAGGGCGCTGAGAATACCCAGACGCGCGCGTTCGTGAACCAGGCGATCGATCCTGGCGGTCGCCTTGTCAGGAAACACGGGCCGCGGTTCTCCGGCGGTCAGTTCCGAGGGCTTCGATGCTGTCGCGTTCTTAGGAGCCATAGTAATGCCTGTCAACCGCCGTACTTGACGGAGATGATCGAACCGAAAACGATCTGCAAACCTCCGAACGTCGCCGCCAGCCACGCATCGCTCCAGTTAAGGGGCGTAAACAAAGCCGCAACACCGGCCGCCAGAAAACAAACGCCCATCAGCGGCACCAGTCGCACGGAGTACGCGCCGCCCGCCACAATCCCGCAGCCGTAGAGGAGAAGCCAGATCGGCGGCGCAAGATCGACGGTCCCCGCACGCCAGAAGAAAAGAGTTAAAGCCGCAGCGGCCACAATCGACGGCAGCAGCGCCAGTACAAATTTTTTTCCCGGTCCCGCAAGCAGCGTGGTCCCCGAGGCGCGCGCTTTGTATTGAGCAAACGCGAACCCAATCGCCACTCCGAGGACAGCCTCAAATGTCCAGACCGATAGCCACGCGGTAGTTTCGATCCGGCTATGAGCGATCACTGCGGCAATGATCGCGGTAACGCCCATCACGATTCCGCCTCGGCCAGGGATGGCCGTGAACTGCCCGGCCTGTTCCATGGTGCGCCGGATGTAGCGCAGATTCGCAATGGCCTGCGAATCGATCGGCACGGGCGCCGCCTGAACGCGGATGGGTTTCACAGCTGCCATCTCAAGCAGTATACCGCCGGACGGCTGCCGAGCGCAATGTACTTTGCGATGTAAAGATACGCGATACTTCCAGCCGTGCTCGCTTCCCCTGACGCCTTACACACTGCCCTCACCGACATGTTCGTCCTCAAGCTGCCGGTGCTCGAAAAAATTGCACGTCCGATATTGGTTTACCTATCGCTCATCGTCTTACTGCGGGTATTCGGCAAACGCGAATTGGCGCAGTTGAATCCATTCGATCTCGTGGTGCTGCTATCGGTCTCAAACACCGTGCAGAACGCGATTATCGGCGACGACAATTCGCTGACCGGAGGCATTCTCGGCGCGGTCTCATTGTTCGGGATCAACTACGTCGTGATCCGCTTTCTGTTCAAGCATCGCCGCATCGATCAGATCATGGAAGGCTCGCCCACCTGCCTGATCGAGCGGGGAGAGGTCTGCCGCGGGGCGCTGGCGAAGGAACTGATGAGCGAATCGGAATTGCTGACCGTCGCGCACCGGCAGGGATTCGATACGCTGGAAGAGATCGAGACGTGCGTTCTGGAACCGGGCGGCGTTTTCTTCATCAAGGGACGAACGCCGTCGACGGACCAGCAGCGCTTCGAGCATCTAATGGGGCGCTTGAACGAAATCGATCAGAAGGTGGTGGCATTGGTGAACCGGGAAAGTCGGTAAGTCGGCGCGGATGCAAACCGTGTAAACTGGGAACTTCGGGCCGTGGCGCAGCCTGGCTAGCGCGCTTGCTTGGGGTGCAAGAGGTCCCGGGTTCAAATCCCGGCGGCCCGACCAACAAAATCAAGAACTTACCCCGGGTTCTTGGGAAATACGAATTCCGACAGTGGACGATTTTGTAGACGGGCCGCCACCGCAGTTCAAAGTGTCTAGCGCCCGAAGCCTTACTTTTGGGCGTTGCAACTCCGATTCACATCGGGCAAAAAGTAGCTCGGTAGGCGCCGTGCGGAGTGTTTGTATGTTCGCGAGCAGTCGCTATCTGACAACCGCGAAGGCGCTACGAGAATACAGTCCTCCGAACGTTGAGCATCGTAAGCGTAGCAGGTGACGTTGTGGTAAGCGTCGGTCTTCTTAACAAGGTCACCCATCGACATCCCGCACGTCGCGTCGGTGTCGTAGACATAGGCGATCGTGCCGGTTTCGGGATTCGTTTCGGACGTCATGCGGCCCAACTCATCATAAAGGTAAGTTCGCGTTTGCGGCGACTACAGGGCCGCTAGACCCCCGTTACCCAAACATACCGTCTGCCAATGTCGCCAACATCACGAACGGATATAACGCGCAAAAAAACGGAGTCGTATGCCACGTTCCATAACCGCAAAGCTGTATACTTCGTTTTCGGTATTCGCAATAGGGAGCTGTCTTATAGCCTTCGGCTGCCGCAAGAATGTCGAAACAATCTGGACTGGCGAAGCTAGATCGCCCGATGGACTGTGGGTAGCGACGGCTCAGACGGATCAGCGAAGCGGTTTCGGGACGGATGGAGCCACGACCGCCGTGTATCTCCAGCCCTCCAATGGTTCTCGTTCTGCGGTTCAGGTCCTGTCGTTCTCTCAGCATCAAAACGCTCAAACAAGCCTGATCGATCTGAAGATGAACTGGACAGATGGGACGCATCTCGAAGTGAGTTACAAAGCAAACCCAAATCTCGATTTCCAGGCAGTGAAATATGCCGGGATCGCCATTTCTGTCCGAGACGTCTCAAGCCAGGCGGCGAACTCTTCGCACTGAGCGGAGCGTTGCCTCATCGTCCTGTAGGCTCCTCGCTGGGCCTGATGCTTGGGACATTCGTTGTTACCGGGAACAGACGAGGGGTCCGGCTGATCTTTAGTGGCAACAGGTGCGAGGAATTTTATCTAGACGATTTCGTAGCTGCTATATAGCCCAAGTTCCATCCGTTATCTACATCTATCAACACTCGGCGCGCAAGTGCTGTGATTTTATTGAAAACAGACCACTTGCTCTTCGTCGATGAATTCGTTTGGGGTGCAAGAGGTCCCGGGTTCAAATCCCGGCGGCCCGACCAGCTTTTTCCTAAAGGAATTTCCGCTTTTCCCTTCTGACTTAGTCCATTCTGGAGTCCAAACGGAGTTCGTTCACGCGACTCCGTCGTTTTCCGGAGATTCGGCTCGATTTCTCCGGGGCTCTCTACTCCTAGATAAACCCGATATTCCCGACATTGGATACCTAAGTTACTGATTCTACTAATAGAAACTGATGTCGGGTTTTTCTGAAAACGTTGAAAAACCGACACCAAAACCCGACATTTTGTCCGTCTTGTAAGGCAGAAAGCGAGTAAGCGCCTCAGGCAACGCGCTTGGTCAACGGCGGAGATTTTGCGAGACCGTCGTCGCCGCTACAGCTTGTGCGAGTGCTGGAGCCGGGACGCCTTAATCTGTGGTGACCTGGACCGCCAGACCCCCACACAGCGCCGTAAATAGATAGCGGTAACAGTACACAACGGGCTGGCCGGGCACTCCTATACCGGCTACTTCGAGGCAGCGTTGGCTGGTCGGGTATAACGATTAGCGGGGCCGCGCCGTAAAAGCGGTAGTGGCGTGATCGCGACGTCCACACTACTCGTGCATAATAACCGTGCTCATCCCGTCCTAAACTTCAAAACGATCTGCCCTTGGCTGGCCGGCGGAATTCTGAACGCGATCGGTTCATCAGATCCAAATCCGTCAAATTGAAGCGTCAATTGCACATGGGCTCGTTTGTGCAGCAAGACAAGAGCACCTAATTTTGTTTGGCGCCGTCGGTTAACGTCGCACGACGGCGAACGCCGGAGCAGCAGCCGTGAGAACGTCCAGACAGGCCCAACCTGTGACGAACTGATAGTGGGTTACAGGCCCGTTCACCTCCTTCCAAGCTCGGGACTGCAGGCGGGCGAAAGCGGCGCCTTCGAGCCGATAGGCGAAATGCCCGGACACCAATCCTTCATTCGGAGTATCGTCTTCTTCCGTGCTAAGCGGCATCTCATCTAAGACCCTGATGATGCATTGCCTATCGAACGAAACTCGTAGCAGGCGAGCATCGTCGTCAGGCAAGACGAAATCGGCTGCGATACCGTTCGTGGACCAGTGCAAGTCGGCGAGGTCACTTCGGCTTGCCTGCAGCGGCACGCCAGCATCGATCGGACGATATTTAGGCATGAGTCCGGATATTAACCTGCCCGCAGTGCGGGAGCAATCTCAGAAAAGGTGAGTTTAGCAACCCGACAGAACAGGCCAAATTTGTTTCGACACGCGCCTGACCGTCTGCTTTTTCTCTTGGGCTACATTAAATTGAAATGCAGGAAACGGCGGTGGTCTTCCAATGCGCGAGTTGTCGCGTGGCAATTACCCGCCCCCTTTTGCCCTTGAGACCCGACCAGTTCCTCGGTCTCGAAATGGGACAGCCAGCCGTACCCGAGGGATATTTTGGTGTCAGCACGCAGGACGGGACTTCGCCGGTGCTGGTCAATCTAGCCGACCTCGTCGGCACTAAACACCACCCGGACCGTCGGCGGCTCGCCGGATGCTGCGGGCTTGATGGATGCGACGGCCCGAACCTCGTCTGCGCAGACGGACACGAAGTGGGCACCGAGCGCTCTGATTGCTGGACGCCACATTGTGCCGTGTTGGTTCAGAACGTTGTGTCGAACCCGGCCTCGTTTGGCCCTCCCGGCCAATCGCCGCAAAACGGGTAGGTTTCGGGCAGAAATCGCGGGAAGATGTCGCGCTTGCGGCAAGTCTCAAAACGATGTCGCCCAGTGTACCGATAGTTCCCGGCGTAGTGGATTGCGTAACCGGTACAGCCGAAATAGTGTCATCCAGGAAACGAAAAACTGCAGAGGAAAGGAGAAGGAACGGAGTCAGCGTGGAGTCCAAACGCCAATTTTCGGCGTGCTGGCGTCCATCTGGCGTCCAAAACGGGAGGGCCTAAGTCTTTTATTTTCAGTGAACGATGTCTGTAAGTGATTGATATTTGGTGCTTGGGGTGCAAGAGGTCCCGAGTTCAAATCCCGGCGGCCCGACCAGCTTTTTTCGGCTCTACGCACTTCATGGGGGCGACTCCGCCTCTGACTGAAGGCTCAAGAACACATTACCTTAACCCCCAACCGATAGTTCTGAAAATTGCGGAATCCACAAGCTTGTCTCTGCAGGACCTCCATTTTGGTATGGAATCGCTCGGTGATGCCGTTGTTGCGGATGAAGCGCCACTTGCAGGCGATCTCTTAACTTGTACACGGCACTCCCCATCTCCGAAAAATTCGGAACTCTATTCAAATCTACTCACGCGACGAGTCAAACAAGAGATATCAGGCTCGCGGTAAAGCACGGCATTTAACGGTAAATCGTGGTAAACGCTGCAAGGCCGCATAGTGCAGGTTGACTGCGCGGGACTTGAGCAGGATCCTGTCTACACACGCTTTGAGGCGTGAATCGGAGGTTTACTATGTACCGCGTATTCCGTATCGTGCCGTTCGCAACCGTCGTCGCGCTGACTGCCTTGCCCGCCATCGGCCAAAGCTACTCCAGCGTCATTTACAATGCTCATACCAACCAATGTCTGCAGCCGGTTGATTACTCTGAAGGTTCCCCGATTGTCCAGATGCCGTGCAATGGCGCCTTTCTTCAGCAATGGACCCCCTGGTGGGAAGGCAACGGCATTATTAAGTATCAGAACTCCTGGACCGGAATGTGGCTTGACGCCCGCGGCGGCGCTGCCAATGGAACCCCAGTCCAGCAGTGGGAAGGCAGCAAGATCAGTAATGAGAATTGGCAACCCGGGCAAGCGGACGAGGACGGGATCCCGTCATTGAAATCACGGGTTTCCGGCACCAACAATTATTGCCTCGATATTCCTGGCGGCCGGACGACACCCGGACTCGCGATGCAGATTTACGTCTGCAACGGAACGGTTTCTCAGGAATGGACGATCACAGCGCAAATTGTAGAATGAGTCGGCACCAGTCCCGTAACGGTCTACTTCGAAATTGGATCGTAGATATTCCCCACCTAGTGCGGAATGCGCGCTTGTGTAACGTTATGGCGATGATCATTGATGAACGCACAAATCTCCGGATCGGCGAAGGCAACTACGGCGTGGTATTCGACTTGGGCAATTCCGTCATAAAAGCTTTTTAGGAGGTATCCGCAGCTTCCGCCGAGGCAAACGGATCTTGCCCGGCGGAGGCTAAAAACCTTCAACGCAGGAGCGCACGCAGGTGTTGTTCACCAGGAAGCCAACCCCATCCTGACACGTCATCGCAAGATCCGGCAACGAACCTCCATAAAAACGTCCAGCCACCATCTGTCCGCCGGAGAGTCCATACAGAGAGGGGCTACGGAAAGTGCCGTCACCATTCCCTAACTGAACTGCTACCGAATAGAGATCACTCCATGCAAGATCAGGAACGCCATCTCCGTTCAGATCCGCGACTAATGCACGGTATGCCGAAGGAGCACTGGTCGCAGATAAGGCAAACTGATCGTTTCCCTGGTTCAGGAAAACATCGACCGCCGATAGAGCGGCTACTACCAAATCCGGCCGTCCATCGCCGTTTACATCTACAGCCTGAATAGATTCCGGCGTGTTAGTCGTGTTCCCAATCGTAATCGGCGAAGTAAAGGTGCCGTCCCCCTTGCCGGGCAGCACGGAAACTCCTTGTCTCAAGGTAGTAAACGCAAGGTCAAGCACTCCATCCCCATTGAAATCCGCGACTACAGGTGCTCCGGGAACGTGACCGAACTCGTAATAAGCGGGCTTGGAGAAACTGCCATTTCCGTTGCCGAGCATCACCGCAATCGAGCCGTTTAAAGCGTTGTATCCCGGATACGAAGTTACAGCGATGTCCACCTTGCCGTCAGCATTGAAGTCACCGGTAACTGGAAATCCCGCTCCCGGCGGCCCTGTACTCGACACAGGGCCGGAGAACGTTCCATCCCCGTTACCAAGATGCACCAGAATCGCGCTCGCCTGAATCGTGTCGCCCACTGGACTCTCAACGATATCCGGAATGCCGTCCCCATCGAAGTCCCCCACCGCAACACCGTTCGGGATCCCCGGCAGTAGAGCTGACTGTGTCCAGTTCCCGTGGCCGTTGCCTAAAAACACGGCGATTCCATTCGTTGTGACCACGACGAAGTCCAGGTTTCCATCTGCGTTGAAGTCCGCTGCTACTGGCCCGGAGTAAGGCGTAATCGGCAGAGGCAGCACTGGCGGAGTGATTAGTCCCGACCGGCTCCCAAGGAGCACGGTTAACTGTAGATCGTCGAACGGCTGAACCGCGGCGACATCGGCGATTCCATCATGATTGAAGTCTCCCGTTACAGCGAACTGCGTAACAGGCTGGTAAGTGGAGATAGCCGGCTGAAACGTGCCGTCTCCGTTGCCTAGCGCGTAGACAACACCTTCGGGATAACCTTCTGCGTAAAGGAGCACGTCTGGGTAACCGTCCCCGTTCACATCCGCGATCGCCGGATATCCGTTCAATCCCAACGTGTATTGTCGGGGAACGCTGAGCCGGCCGTCCGCTGTTCCGAGAAGGACAGCGAAGCCCGTGCTTGTCGAGAGTACTAAGTCTGAGCGACGATCCGCATTCAGATCACCCGCAGCCATAACTCCAAAAAAAGGGCCGAGATTCAAAGGCACGATCTCGCGTTCCGGAAAGCTCCCGCTCCCGTTGCCTAGCAGAACCTGAATGAAGTTCGGACCTGAGTCAGGACCTTGAACCACAGCCAGATCGATTCGCCCATCTCCATTGAAGTCACCTATCGCGTATCCCGGAACGAAAGCCGGTAGCGGTACACTACGAGGCGTCTCGAAGGCTCCGTTACCGATCCCAAGCTGCACTTCCATCACATCTTCATTCGAGCTTCGAAGGACCCAGCTGATATCCGGGATACCGTCGTTGTTAAAGTCCGCGGTTTCTAAGTAAATGGGCAATGAAGGTGTGCTTGTGACCACTGCCACCCGGAACGTTCCGTCCCCGTTGCCCAGCATCGTGACAATCTGATTTTCATTCGTCGAGAAGACCTCCTGCAGCAGCACTAGGTCTTGAATCCCGTCACCATTGAGGTCGCCGGCCACCGCGGTTACAGAGTTGAGGATCGGCGAGATCGGCGTCACAATCGGAGCGCCCACAAGTCCTTCTCCAATGCCCGGGTAGACAAGGATTTCTCTAGTTGTCACCACGGCGACGTCCAGCTTGCCGTCACGGTTGAAGTTACCTTGTAGTAATGTTCCGATCCCGTCCCCTAATGTCGACGGCAAGTTCGTAACCTGATTCGCCCGGAAGGTAATCGGTTGGGCCAGACCGGATGGTTGGCCTATCAATAAAACGCAGATAGAAGATAGCGCGAAGAGCAGGAGACGCATAGGGACTTACAATATCACTTGCCCGCCGCTCAAGGAATCGGACATTTCCGGAGACTTACTCCGCGAACTCGCCGATGTACTGGACTTCTTCTTCGAGCGGGATGCCGAAACGGTCGCCGACAGAACGTTTCAACTGGCGGATGACTGCCACCAGATCGCGCGCGGTGCCACGTCCATCGTTGTAAATCAGGTTTGCGTGATAAATGGCAACCTGGATGTCGCCCACGCGCATTCCCTTGGCGCCCACCTGCTCCAGAAACCAGGCGCTGGGGACTTTGCCCTCGCGAATTACTTTGGCGGGAAGTTCGGCTTGAACCGCGGCAGGCAACTCCGCAAAAAGGAAGTTTTTGAAGATGCTTCCGGCACACTTCATCGTCGGCGGATACTTTTCATCGCGAATCCGGCGGATGTCAGTCGCGATCCGTTGGAGTTCGGTCGCGTCGGCGTTGTCGAGGTCAAGTACGCAGTTGAGGATGATCCAGTCCTTACGTTGTTTGAAGATACTCTCGCGATAGTGGAACTTACACGCGGCGTTGTCGAAGGTCTGCGTACTGTCGCCGTTGAGGAAAGTTACGGAGTGGACACGCTCAGAGATAGAGTGACCGTAAGCCCCCGCATTTCCATAGACTGCGGCGCCCACCCAGCCAGGGATGCCCGTCATGGTCTCGAGGCCCCGCAGGCCGTTAGCAGCGGTGAAATCGACGACATCCTGGAGGACAGCGCCCGCTTCAACCGTGACGTTGGCGCCCGACGCGGTAGGATCCACCTGCCAGGAGGAGCCCTGGAACTTGAGGACGATGCCGCGGAAACCGGCATCGGAAACAACCAGATTGGAGCCGCCCCCGATCACTACCCAAGGTATAGCGCTCTCCTGCGAGATCGTCAGCGCTTGAGCAAAACTCTCGACGCGATCAGCGGTGACAAGAACATCGGCTGGACCTCCGATCGCGAATCTTGTATGAGCGGAAAGCGGCTCGTTTTCAAGAATGTCGAGGCCCGGAACAGAGGCGAACTGCGCACGCACACGCGTTAACAGCTCAGTCTTGCTTGAGGCCACGATCATCTGATCATTATAAAGTTGGGTTCGGGCGAGCCGCTTTGGGCAGACTGAAGCCGACTTCCGATTAACCAGATGAATCCGGGGAATCGAACAAGCGGAATTAGAAAGAGAACGGCCGGACTGATGAGATGAAACCAGCTCAATTCGCCGGCGACGGCGAGCGTAAGTCCGAGAACGATTAACCACTTCGGCAGTAACTTCGAGAACGCGGCGGGTACGCAAACGCCACCCATGAACAGCGCCATCGGGATCGAGAATCCAGGGCCTCCAAACGCATAAGACGCATAGTAGAGTGCCAGAAGGACGACGTGTTCGCTGAGGATCGCGGGTCGAATCATCGTCCATAAGAGTAGGCTGGCCGCGATTCCGTTGAAGACCGTCAGCCCCCGAGTAGAGCTATGAACGGGCCCGCCGATCGTACACCTAAGTACTGAAGCCGACTTACTGTGGATGCGCAGAATAGACCGAGGCACACGGTAGCTCCGAACTGTAGGAACAAACAGGTCAGCACCGCGGTTGTGTGCGTCTGAAAATAGCTTTCGATGACGCTGCTGGTTCCCCAGGGCCCAGGCCACTACGGCTTACTGGCGAACATCGTAACTGGATAAAGACCCGCATTAAACAACAGGACGTACAAGGCCGCGAGATCCCGGGAGAAGGGCCGGCATGGTTTTGCTGATTAGTCGTCATGCCATGTTCCTTCTTCGGAGCCAAAGCTCGACCGCGATTGCATTAATTGAAAACCCGACCCACATTGCTATTCCGAAGAACTGAGCGGGGGTGAGATGAGTTAGTCGGCTGGTCGCGAAGAAAACTCCCATAACCGGGCGGGCCGTCGCGATGCCGAGGAGTATGATGATCGACCGCAGTAGCCAGCGACGGCTCAGTCTGTCCTCGCCGCGCTGCCGGTAAAGAAATGCCCGAAGGAGCGAAAACAGGAAGAGAGTATCGAAGATCAGGATGGCGGATCGCTCGGTCCACCCGCCGATCGAATAGACGGACATCGCGTATGCAGTCAGGCCGACAACGGCTCCGACAGGGTATAGCAGACGTTCGACCCAGGTGAGACGTGGTGTTCTGCGAAAGATAGCAATGGGTGCTAGTAGGACAAAGATGAGCGCGGGCAGGATATGTGCGAGGGTAAGTGCCGCGTGGTTCGCGAACGCGTCATCGAGTTGCGCCGTTTGGGGTGGCGAGGAAGATGGCGCGCCGAGCACGAAAAGCCGGTGGGCCACCGCCGCGATCGCGATGAGGATCGATGTCCAGAAAGCCAAGCGCAGCGGTGCGACACCGTGGATCGGAATGGCGGTGGGGGAACTCATTTGCTGTACCGACTGTCATTTTGACATTTCGATTGACTGCTTGTCAATCTAAATAAACCCGTCTAGGATTGGGAAGTGGCAAGCAAAGACGCGGCCGCCTGCAAGCGGCCGTATGAGCTCGGGAAACGTTCGGAAGCGTCGGATCGCAGCAGGGCCGCGGTGCTTCGCGCGGCTCGCGCAGAACTGGAGGCGCGCGGATTCTCGAACTTCACGATGGACGTCCTCGCAAAAGAGAGCGGCGTGTCGCGGCAAACGGTACACAATCTCTTCGGCACGAAGACGGGTGTACTCGAAGCGCTGTTCGATCAGCTTGCACAGGCCGGAGGCATGGAGCGCATGCGCCACGCGATGCAACAGGTCGACGGCGAATCCATGCTGAACGAATTTGTAAAGGTGTTCGCCGATTTCTGGGCTAAGCATCGAGTGATCATGCGGAGAATTCATGGTTTCGCGGCCATTGACCCGGAACTTGGAGCCGTGGTGACAGCGCGAAATCAGCGGCGTAAATCCGCTGCAGCACGTGTAATCGAGCGACTCGGCGGAGCAATGACTGGCGAAGAAAAGGCACGCCGCAGCGCCTTGCTCTACGCGATTACCTCGTTCGAGTTTTTTGACGCGCTGTGCGATGGATACATCGAAGCGGGCAACGCCTGGCAATCGATATTGCACGTCGCGCGCAAGAGTCTGTAATGCAGTTCGCCGGAGCGCAACGAGCGCTGCGTCATGATAGAGACGGGTTCCATGAATGACCAGCCTCAAGCATTTTCACCAGAAGCGCTGAAGTTTTTGAGGGCGCTGAAGCGGAACAACGACCGCGAATGGTTTCAGCCGCGCAAAGAACAATTTGAAGCGGTGCTGCGCAATCCGATGATTGAACTCTGCGGGCGTTTGAACAAGCGCCTCATGACGTTCGCACCGGACTACGTTACCGATCCGGCGAAGGCCGTATTTCGCATTTACCGGGACACGCGGTTCAGCAATAACAAGACGCCGTATAAGACGCACCTCGCCGCCGTATTTAGTCATCGCGCGATGCCCAGGAACTACGGGGCAGGCTTCTACTTTCAAGTTTCCTTGGAGAAGACCGGGATCGGCGGAGGCATTTACCAGCCGGGTCCCGAACTGCTGAAGAAGATCAGGGAGCATGTCGGGACAAGGTTTAACGAATACGAGAGTTTGATGCGGAAGATTCGGGCCAAGAAAGTTGCGGGGGAGTTCGAGGGGCAGCCGATGACGCGCGTTCCGAAAGGTTGGGATCCGCAACATGAAGCCGCTGAATTGTTGAAGTGCCGCAGTCTTTTCTTTTATGCGGAGTTACCACCTGAGACCGCTTTATCATCGGCCTTGGAAGATGAAATAACGAAGCGTTTTCGTGCAATCGCGCCGTTTGTTCGGTTGATCGACGAGGCTGTAATCGGTTCGCGAAGCGCCGCGTCGAACGCCTTCTTTGAGTAACAAGGTACGCTGAAAGTAGACCAGACGAGATGATCGGCCAATATTACTCGCGACGGATGAAGGCGTGGGAGCAGGAACTCTGCAGCCGCGCGACCAATCGCGTGGTGCGTCCGTTCGAGTGGGGGTTCGATTGGGTCGAGCGCTGGCCGGACGCTGTTCGGACGCCGCGCAATGGTCACGGCGACGAGGAATATATACAGCTGTTGAACGAGATCGCGCTTCGCGATAGCGGAAAGTTCTTCGATTACGAGAAGCCGCGGGCGTTTTCGTTAGTTGGCGATCAGGTACAATTCCGCTCGCCCGTGGATACCCCGTATCCCGAGAACAACACGGTTCGCCTGCGTTACTTTCCGGCCAAATCAAAGGGAGTGCCGGTGAAGAAGGCCGTGCTCGTTCTGCCGCACTGGAATGCGAGCCCCCATCAGCATGTCGCACTATGTCGTGGGATTCAGAAGCTAGGTTTATCTTCCGTACGAGTTAGTTTGCCCTATCATGATGACCGGATGCCGCCGGAGCTGGAGCGCGCGGATTATGCGGTGTCTTCTAACATCGGACGGACATTGGATGCGACGCGCCAAGCCGTGCTCGATGTAAGGGCTTCCGTCGATTGGCTGGAATCGCGGGGCTATGAACAGTTCGCGATCGTTGGGACAAGCTTAGGAAGCTGCTACGCGTTTCTGGCGAGTGCGCATGACGAGCGGCTGCGCGTGAATGTGTTCAATCATTGCTCGGCTTACTTTGCGGATGTCGTCTGGACCGGCTTATCGACGCAGCATATTCGTAAGACGCTGGAGCCGAATATATCGCTTGAGACACTGCGAACCGCGTGGGATGTTCTAAACCCGGTTCATTACATGGACCGTTTCGCCGCGCTAGAAAAGGATAGCTTGTTTATGTATACAAGCTATGACACGACGTTTCTACCGCAGTTCTCGAAAGTGGCCGTCGACCATATCCGGCAGCGCGGATTGAAGCACCGCGTTGTGGTATTGCCTTGCGGTCATTACACTATGGGCGAATCGCCGTTCAAGTATATTGCCGGTTACCAGATTTGCTCTTTTGTTAAGCGAAAGTTATAACCGGACCGACTTACAGTTCCAAGTTCCCGCCGAAGTACATATCGGCTGGATCAAAGGACTGCGAGATGAAGACGCGCCCGATCTGAGCCTGGAATTCGAAGCGGCCGTCGCCTTTGCTAATCTCCGTCGCTGAAGTGAAACGGTACAGGACAATGGTTCCGTCCTCCTGCTGTAGGACTTCTACTTCCACGGGATGAACATCAGGTTTGCCGGTGCGTTTCAAAACCGCCAGTCTCTTCAGCGGCTCTCCTAAGCTCTTCGGAGTTCCTTTTGCGTTGCTTGGCGGAATCCCGTAAACAGCTACGACATAGCCTCCGGCTTCGACAGAGGGTGCCTCGGTGGAGTTCGACTTTAGTTCCGCGAGACGGATCGGAAGAGCGCTTTCCCACCGCAGTTGCACCGGGATGTACCGGCCGGCGGTCAAGGTTTGCTTCTCGGGCCGGACCAGGTCGAGAAGACTAGTCGGTAAATGAACGCGTGGCCGGCCGTCGGCTAGACCGTCGTATCCGATGCCGTGCGGCTGGCCCATGTTTCCACCTTCGCGGCGTTCGTCCTCGGTTTGCAATGGCGCTACCTGCGCCCAGACCGGTTTGGACCACGGCGAGTTGGTGAGAATCTCGCGACTATCTTCGGGAGTCCAATCACTACTTCGCTTGGTCTTCCAGGAGGGGTCCGCGGCTAATAGAAGGAAGGCACCAAGTATAGAAAGCCAAAGCAGTCGGGGCCCGTTTGTAGTCATTCATTTGTCTTTATCGGCGTGAATCTACGTTCATCCGCGGCTAATGGATGTCTAAAACTTGACCATTAAGTCAATGTCGAAGAGCACTTCATCCCTACGAAGATCAGGGAACCAGACGCCTCCGCTAGGTGCGCAACTTGCGGTTGCTGCCGAGAGAGAGGTTTGCCCGGACGGACTACCGTTACTACAAGCATACTGAGTCGGGAAGCCGTTGTTGGATAGTGGCGGTGGCGTCACACCCCCGGCACCTGAAAAGTAAGGCACGCTGGCGTGACGGTAATCGCCTTCGAAGCGGAACGTAATCCACTGCTTGGGCATATAGTCGAAGGTACCGGAAACGTCCCAGGCCTTGAATGGATCTCCCGGGTTTTCGGTGAAGTACGGCGAGTTAAGAGCCGCAGATGCTGCCGTCTCTCCGTTGATCGGCGGGATAAGCACAAGGTAGCGTCCGGGGTTATTAATCTGGCCGCCGCCGAGAGTGAATGCGAATAAGTCGCGATGGAACCAGAAGCGGTTATAAATCATGTAGCCGATAAAACTCTGCTTGGGACCGCCTTTAGTATCTCCGTGGCAGCTTACCCCTCCGCCGAATTCGCAGCCAAGATCGCCCGTGAAGCTTAATGCGATCTTATCCAGACCGTTACCTGGGCGGTCGAAATACTTGATCTCGACGCTGTTATCGGTGTGGATGCGGGCGCGATTCGGTGTATAGAGATCGTCGTGACCCAGCCCGTAGTTATTCGAAATGATATTTAGCCAGGGATAGGGAGTGTACTTGATCTGCCCCCCAAGCCCTTTTCTTGAGTTCGCCGATCCATAGGACTGCCAGCCGTTGATGATCCAGGGCTCAATCTTTAGGTGGTGCGTCGGAAAAGTTTGGATTCGAACTCCCTGAAAGAACCAAGGCGTGTTTGACGAAACATAGGACGGCTGATAAGCCCAGTTATCGAAGTTGTAGTAACTGAACAGTCCGATATAGGACATGAAGATTCCGGCATCGATGTTAACGCCATGCAGCGCGTTGATGTGGTACCCGCCGTACGCTTCCGATAGATAGCGATTGGCATCGGCAAGATCCCACTGACCTTTCGCGGGGCTAGGGTCATTGCGGATGGTTGCCACGGAGTACTCGCCGAACTGAGTCATAAATCGAGCACGGACGTTGTCCCAGTGGAAGTCGCCGCCGAGGCCCATCTGCTCCAGTTGAATTTCATTGGAACGAAACAATTCGCTCGACCCGCCCATGGAGTTATCCACAGGTTTATTGAAGTCGTAGGTATACGTAATATCGGCGCGAATTTCCGGAGTGAAGAATTTGGTGTCAAACGCAACGTCTTTGTTACGCGGATTGCCGTTCAACCAAGTCCAGTCGTAATCCGCGAAAGGCGTGACATTATCGACTGCGGGGGCAGTTGCGGCTTCTACTGTCTTTTGACCGCCCGGAGCCCCGGCGCTTTGTCCACCAGGCGCCGTACTCTGAGGAATGGCGTTGGTTGCTACTTCTTCTGGTTCCGGACGCTTCATGAAGCCGCCGGCAATCGGGGAGTTGTCGCCCGGCGAAATCCTTTCAGGCGCAGGGTTTGTCTTCTGAGCGCTCAACAGAGCCTCAAGCTGTTCAATCCGCCGCTTCATCGCTTCCAGCTCTTCCGTAACAGAGACGTTCGAAGCCGCTGTTGCAGTGGGGATGCTATTCGGCGCAGCATCCGCAGCAGCGAGTAGCAGGTCGATCTGCGCTGTCCGCACTGGCGCGACCTCCACGTTCGTGGAGAACTTTCTGAAGCCTTGTTTCACAGCGTCTACTTCGTAGCGACCGGGTGCAAGGCGGTCGATCGCGAACGCTCCATTTGCGCCACTAACCGCGGTCCGGTTCGTGCCGTTGTCGACGTTGTGCGCGATGATCTGAGCTGAAGCGACAGGTTGTCCGCTGGTTGAGTCAAGCGTGACCCCTCCTAGTCCCCCAAATACGTCTGCCGCAGCTGCCAGGGATGGCAAAGCCATGCCTTGAATCGCAGCGCAGATCGGCGCTAAAGCATATATCAGTAGTTTCCCGGCCATTCCGTTTTTCCGCCGCTCTTTCTCGCGCTTCATGGGCAAAGTAGTCTCCTCCAAGGTTGGCCGACAGGTCATTAGGAAGCCATAAAGATTTCGGCAATATTCCGTGTTTCCGGGTTTGATAATCCTGACTCTCCTCAGTTTTTTGGCCCGCGCGCCCTCGCAAAATCGGCGCGCGGATCCAAGGCTATGCAAGCTAAGTAGCCGGGTATGACGCTGATCGTCAGAGGATTGTTATCGAGCTCTGTCCAGCCACTACAGACATTGCACCGTTTTCCGGTGAACTTCGGGCGCGGGCCGGAATCGCACCCACTGTCGTTGTTGTTGTTGTACACGTACCGATGGGAGGTGAACCCGGTAAGTCGGGCGCCAGCATCGATTCATTCGACGAAACGGATGGAACGCTATTTTCCAAGCCGCTCGTGACTATCTGGGGAAATCTCTATTCCACAGCACCGCAAGGCATCAAGATCGTGGACAGGGATTTACCCGTAAACCAAGGCACGTCGGCATATGCACTGACATCCTATAAGACTATCAACGCGGGCGACTTTCCTAACCAAGCTGCCTATGTTGCAGCGCGCGAAAAGTTCCTAATACCGCTTATGAAGTGAAAAGGGACGAACCGGGGAAGTGAGCTTTTCAGAGGGTTTGCCGCAGGAGGGAGAATTGTTGGTCAACTAAGTAGACTTGAGCGCGCTCTATACGGACGCGCTCAGTTACTTCCGGCAAGCCGGCGTAGCGACGATTAGCCGATCTTCCAGCCATTCCGTAGGACCGGTCTCAATAACTGGTCCGCCGCCGCATTATTCGTAATTTTCATGTTCTCCGCGTCCCACTCCAACCTGCAGTTCAGCTTTGTGGCAATGGCTCCGAGCGCGATCCATTCAGTGAACGGCGCCGACACGTTGAAGTTCGAACAGGCAGGAGAGCCGCCTTTACAAGCCCGAATCCAGTCGCGGTAATGTCCGGGCGAACGCGGCAGCATCTCCGGAGGAAACTCGTAATCCTTCATCTTCTCTACCGGCAGCAGCCGCGTGTTTTCCCCGTATGTTCCGGTTGTGATCATGCCTTTATCGCCCACAAAGAGGCTACCGTTGGTGCCGTCGTTGATCATGCTCATCCACTTAGCGAGCTTGCGCTCTTTCGGAGTCATGTTCGCGTCGTCGGGTGCCTTTCGCGGCGTCGCGGGCGGCATCTCCCTAGGCGAAAAGAACTGATCGGTGAATACTTGCCCGATGATCTGGCGCTCTCGTGGTTTGATACTCGTGTCCGGCCGGCCGACGCGGTTATACGGCAAATCGCCCAGGATTTCCTGTTGCGGCGCATTGGGGAAATTCGGCTGCTTGTCCCGCATCGCGTCGTACCAGAAGATCTTGACGGGCGGCATCGACCCTCTAGCGGGAAAATCAAATCGCACAACCGATTTCGCCGGAAAGTAAATGTCACTGCTGCCGTCCTGATGCACGCATTCAACCGACGTAGGCGCTCCCAGCCGCAGCGCCATGTTTGCCGCGCCTAAGATGTGACATGCCATGTCTCCAAGGGCGCCCGAACCAAAATCGTAGAATCCGCGCCACGTAAACGGAAGGTAGTCGTCGCTGTAGGGCCGCTCTTTGGCCACACCCAGCCAGAGGTCCCATTTCACCGTCGAAGGCGCCGCCGACGTCACGGGAGGATCAATCGCGCCCTGCGGCCATACAGGTCGATTCGTCCAGGCATGCACCTCAGTAACGTTGCCGATTTGGCCCGACCAGATCATCTCCGCGCATTGCCGGGTGCCCTCGTTCGAGTAGCCCTGATTGCCCATCTGCGTCGCCACGTTGTATTGTTGCGCGGCTTTCAATAACTCGCGGCACTCCCACACGGTATGCGCGAGCGGCTTCTGAACGTAGACATGTTTGCCAAGTTGCATGGCTGCAATTGCCGCGGCCGCATGCATGTGGTCCGGAATGGTGACGATGACTGCGTCGATCGTGGCGCCCTGTTTATCCAGCATCTCGCGGTAGTCAGCGAACTTCGGCACGTTCGCGAAATGCTCGAATGTGCGCTTTGCCGAGACTTCGTCTACATCGCACAAAGCCACGATGTTTTCCGTGGCGGCGCAACCCGCAATATCACTTTGGGCTTTGCCGCCTGCTCCGATCGACGCAATGTTCAGCTTCTCGTTCGGAGACTTATAGCCGAGGCTCTTGAGCGAGACTTGACTTCCGAAGCCGCCCAGCGGCACGGCGCCCGCTAAAAGACTGCCATAGAAAAAGGTTCGACGCGTAATCGGTTTGGGTTTCATAAGAGAAAGCGACAGCTACTACGCATCATATTCCCACGCTTCCCTCGGAGTGAACCGGTGCGCGTCAACACGTCCCCTTCTATCCCCGATTGCACGCAGTGCCCAATGAACAAACCCAGTGGATTCTTTGAACGGATACGAACCCAGTTCGACGTAATACAGCGGAGTCATACAAAAAAGTCAAACTCCTTTCCGGTTTCCAGCCGGTAGCGCAGGTGCGGAGAATAGTCGACGCTCCGTGTATAGGAAAGCGTAATCCCCCTCGCTAGTACTACCTCCAAAATGTTAGCGGTTAGTAGATAACTGTCATCTTCTCTTCAGCCTAGAGGCGCTTCGCTAGGAGCTTTGACAACCCATTGGTAGATGACCAAAAACCACGTGCGTTTGGCCGGTGGGCAAGAAGGAGGTATCCATAAAACTTCGCCGCAATATGAAATCGAGTGCTTACGGAAGCTGACGTCAAGCCTCGTTGTCTAACAAATTTTGCTGATCGAAAAGGGTAATGATTAGCACGTTATAAGCAGACCCATGTTACCGATCAAATTCCTTCGCATACTTAAGAAACGCCACTTCGCCACTTTATTCGTCCTTTTCCAATTGGTTTCGCTGACGGCGATGGACGCTCTTGCTCGTCCAATCAAAATTCCGCCGCCGCCGCCTCCGCCGGTGATCGACACGCTCGTGGCTTTGCTAACCGGTCTTTCGTCGTTGATTCTCCCGTAGAACAATCTCCGGCTGTCTCCCGAACACGCCGCCGGCTTTGCACGTAAGGCCGGCGGTGACCTACCAATAATTCCCCTCTTGTGCCCGATAAAATCCCTCGGTCACAAGCCATTCCACGCTTGCTCCTTTTTGGCGACTCGCGTTCCGAACCAACCTTCCTTCACATAGTTAGAGCGTCGCTTGTGCCCCTGGAACCCGGCGCGTTCCTCCTGCTGGCCGCGCTGGTAAGCGGCATTTAATGGTATATTTTGGCTACCTCCCGGCAACGGGATCATCGCGAAGAGCACTGGACTCGACGTGAGTAGCCACCTTCCAAACGCATTTCGCGAAGCTGCCAGGCTTCCGCGCATGCAGCGATGGGCGACCGCCCCGCGCTCTGATCTCCGGCATGATGTCTAACGCAATTCGCGTTCTTGTCATTGAGGACGAGCCTGCGGACGCTATATTGTCGCTTCGCGCTCTGAAACAGGATGGCTTCGACTTCGATGGATTCCGCGTTGCCACGGAAGCCGAATTTCTATCGCAACTACAAAGTGCGCCTGACATTATCTTGTCGGACTTCGACTTACCGGGATTCGACGTATTCCGCGCTCTGGAGTTGTTACAGGAGCGTGGCCTGGATATCCCGTTCATCCTGGTGACCGGACGGCCAGACGACGAATTGGCCAAGGAAGTTATGAACCGCGGTGCCAGCGACTTCCTTTTGAAAGACCGGCTGGAACGCTTGGGAACGGCGGTTAGAACGGCCATCGAGCAGCGCAGATTGCGCCAGGAGAGAACTGCTATCCATGTTGCCGGCGAGATATGAAATGGGGGGAAGCGACTCGATATCTCAGACGCAAGAGCCTGCCTCCTTCCAGTTCGCCGCGTGGCTGCCTGCCTCCTATATCCTCGCGATTATTGCGGGCACATTGGCGATCGGTGCTTTCACCGCCTACGTAATTCGCCAGAATCACCAGATAACATTGGACCGCTGGAGATCTGAACTAAGCGCGTCCGTTAGTTATCAGAATTGGACACTGCGGACGTCGCTGCAACAGAGCCAGGACGATGCCCAGATGCTGGCCGACTTCGGCGCAACCCGAGACCTACTGTCCCGGAAAGCGGCACTGAGCGCCGGCGACCGCGCCACTTTGGGAGGACAGGTTCTCGACCGTTTCGAAGAGTACAGAAGAATATATGAGTACGACGCAGTCTATCTGCTCGACTCGAAAGGCGCGATCGCGGTTCAAGCCGCGGATGTAGAACCTGGGACGTCGGTGGTTACCGGCCCGAAGTTCGCTGAGATTTTCAGCTCAGTGGTGCGCAACCGGCACTTCGCAGTCAAGTTGGTCCAGAGTCTTAAAGGCGAACTTACCGTGGTGTTTCTAATGCCGGTTTTCGATTCCGCGGACTTTGAGAAATTGTCGGGGGAATCTCCAATCGGCGTGGTAGTAATCATTGATCGCTTTGCCCGTGATCTGCTGCCGTTAATCGCGGCGAACCGCACAGGCAGCCGCACCGGCGCGACTGTCTTATTGCAATTGGAATCCGGAGAAGGCCGCTACATAACTACTCCCGCTGGTCGGATACATGCGTCGGACACGCTGCGTCAGGGAGTTGCTTCAGCAGTAGAGAACCGCGCATCATTCGGGGAGTTCGTGGATTATAGGGGAGTCGGTGTACTGGCCGCGATGGAGAGAGTCGAGAACATCGGCAGTGTTCTCGTTTGCAAGGTAGATGAAGATGAGGCGCTGTCTGATTTTCGCCGCGTGGTGCGTATTGAGACAGTAGCGGCTCTGTCGATCCTGCTGGCCTATGTTGGGTTGATGTTCATGCACAATCGAAGGGCTGTCGCGCTTGCGATGCGGCATGGCCTGGAACGGCAACAGTTCATCAACCATGTGTTGGAGGCGACCGTGGCCGAGCGGACCGGGCAACTGGAAAGGACCAATCGGCAGTTGCAGCAGGAGCTTGCGGAACGTCAGCGCGCCGAAGAGGAAGTCCGTTTGCTGAACACGGAATTGGATCAGCGGGTGAATGAACGCACCGCGGAGCTTGAGGTTGCAAACAAAGAACTGGAAGCATTCTCGTACTCCGTTTCGCACGACCTCCGCGCGCCACTCCGCCGCATGCGCGGCTTTTCCACCATCCTGCTGGAAGAGCATGCGCCGCAACTTACGGAAGAAGCCCAGCAGTTGCTCCAGGTGGTGAATAGAAACGCGGTTCAAATGGGAGAACTCATCGACTGTCTGCTAGCGTTTTCGCAGCTGGGCCGGCAGCCGTTGCGCAAGCAGAAAGTCGCTCCATCTGACGTCGTTCGCGTAGCGTGGCAAGACCTGAGCACCGACCGCGCTGGAAGAGACGTTGAGATCAAGGTTAGCGATCTTCCGGTCTGTGAAGCCGATCCTTTGCTGCTAAAACAGATATTTATCAATCTACTCTCAAATGCTATTAAGTACAGCCGCACCAGGGATACTGCAAAGATAGAGGTTGGGTGTATGGACTCCGGCGTCTATTACGTTCGCGACAATGGGGTCGGGTTCGATACGCGCTACCAGGATAAGTTGTTCGGTGTGTTCAAGCGACTGCATCGAACCGAAGAGTACGAAGGGATCGGCATCGGGCTCGCGATCGTGGCAAGAATCGCACATCGCCACGGTGGACGGGTCTGGGCCGACGCGGTCTTGAATCAAGGCGCTACGTTCTATTTCACGCTAGCGTAAGGAAGGCGATGCAGGCATTACGATTATTGCTAGTCGAAGACAACGAAGAGGATGGCGAACTGGTACTGAGGGAGTTACGCCGGGCTAGTTTCGATCCGGAATGGTCGCGCGTCGACACGGAAGCGGAATTTCTCGATGAGTTGCGCAAACGGCCCGATATCATACTCTGCGACTATTCGATGCCGCGGTTCAGCGGGCTTCGGGCGCTGAAACTCCTGCGGGAAAGCGGGCTGGAAATCCCATTCATTCTGATCTCCGGCGCGGTGGGCGAAGACGTGGCGGTGGAAGCGATGCGCGACGGCGCCACGGATTACCTTCTAAAAGACCGCATTATTCGCGTGGGAGCTGCCGTAAGCCGGGCGCTCACGCTGACCCAGCTGCGCGCCGAACGTAATCAGGCCGAGGAGCAGCTTCGCGCAAAGATCGAGATGCTCAACCAAGCGAATCTTGAGCGGGAGCATCTGATTGAGCATCTTAAAAGAACGCTATCCGAAAAGACTGTACTACTGAAAGAAGTGCATCACCGGGTCAAGAATAATATGGCCGTGATTGCGGCTCTCCTCGGAATGCAGGCGAAGCATGTAGATAACGAACAGGCGCGGATGGCACTTGCTGAGAGCAAGCAAAGAGTGCTATCTATGGCATCCATCCACGAATATCTGTACGCCACGGAACGGCTGGATCGGGTTAACTTCGGTGAGTACGTTCAACGACTCGCAAACGACCTATTCGTCTCGTATTCGATAGCTTCCGAGTTAGTAAGTTTTGGAATTGAGGCGGAAGCGATCGAACTTCCGGTGGACCGCGCGATCCCTTGCGGCCTGATCTTGAACGAGTTAATTTCTAACGCGTTGAAGTACGCGTTCCCGGACGGACGCAGGGGGACAATCAAAGTTCGCTTCGGCCGAGTCGAATCCGGCTGCCTCTCGCTTTCGTGCCGGGATGACGGAATCGGTGTTCCGGAGAACCTGGAGTGGAAAACCCCGAACTCGCTCGGTTTCAAAATCATCAGCATTCTTACAAGGCAGATCGACGGCAACTTATTGCTCGATCGGAGCGAGCCTGGAACGCGATTCGAGTTGACGTTTCCAGAAGGGTAAACCGCGGCGAAGCGGGCGCTGGGCGGCGACAAATCCTTACCCACGAATAAGCAGAGTTATGATCCAATCGGGTGGCGTTTGACAAACGAATCGCTCGAGGTATGCGGATGTTAAGAAGTTTCCCGTGTGTACTGCTGATCACTACAGCGGCTATTCTCCCGGCCGCGAATCCGTCACTTTTTATTGCGCCAGTAGCTCAATCGTCATTGGTTGCTTACAATGCTTCCACTCTAACTCCGGTGAGTGGGTACTCCGTCGGGGGAAACGCCAAGGCACTTGTTCTTTCTTCCGATGGTAAGTCGGCTTTTGTTACAGCCACGGCGGAAGGGGCCGTCAAACAGATTGATCTCAGCACGGGGAACCTTCTACAGACTTATTCCACAGGGCCGAACCCGGTGGCTCTCGGATTGAGCCCCGACGGTACCGAACTGTACGTGTTGACGAGCGCATCCACTTCGTACCTTTACGCCTTCAATACCGGCACTGGTGCGCAGACCGGTAAAGTGCCGGCGGGTTATCAGTCGATATCCCTCGCAGTCTCACCGGATGGCAAGAAGATCTATGTAGCTTCTTCTAAGATTCTCGATTTCGATTCGTCTACCCTGGCGATTTCTTCTACTATTCCGGTTGCTGCGACGGGCCTTACCTTTGGACCTTCCAGCCAAGTCCTGTATGCGTTAACGATTGAAGCCGACCAGCAGATTCAAGTCATCAGCACAAAGAGCGATGCGGTGACCGCAACAATCTCGACTTCTTTGGCCAGCGTCTATGCACTGGCTGTGAGCGGCGACGGCGCCTCACTGTATGCAGCAAGCACCCGGGGATTGATATGGATTTCTGCGTCGACACATCAAACCATAGAAGTATTCGACCAACAGCGGGCGTTCTTCGCGGTCGCGCTGTCTCCGGACGGGAGCGCGGCTGTATGTGCCGGAACCGTTAGTGTCAGTATCAACCTTAAAACCGCGGCATCACAGCCCGTAGGGGTCAACGGCGCAGCTTCCGGGGTGGTCTTTGCTCCTGCGGGCGGGCAGTTCTATGTCCTGTTGAATACGGCCTACGATGTCGACTATGTGAACCTCTCGACCGATCAGGTAAGCGGCGCCGTGACTGGAGTTCCGGGGAACTATATACTGGCCGCGTCGCTAAGCGGCAACAAAATCGGGGCGATCTACTCCGGGGCGGGAAAGTTCTCGCTGATCGATGCAACCTCGCATACGGTAGACAAGACTTATGCGTTTGTTCCTAGCCAGGGATTGGCTGGATTAGCGCTGAATAGCACCGGGACTGTGGCGCTGTTTCCAACCGGTAGCCCGTCGGTGCTGGAGACCCTTGACCTAGTAACAGGCAAATCGACGAAGGTCCCTATACCGAACAGCGCGCCTGACATTTACGCTGCGGTATCTCCGGACGACAAAACGGCTTACGTACTTGGGCAGCAACTTTGCATGGTTGATATCGCATCGGACACAGTTACTAAGTGCGGTCCGACGATAGCATTAGCGTACACAGGGCTGTTACGGGCACTCGTGTTAGATTCAACCGGCACGCGAATTTTCGCGATCGGCGCTTCAACGGTGGGCGAGTATGATGCCGCTTCACTGCAATTGCTGCAAACTGCGTCCCTGCCGAGCGGGGAAAGCGCAGTAGGAATCACCTACTCGGCTGCGACGAACAGCGTATATGTGATTGCCACGAATACGATCACCGCCACAGGCGCTGTAGCGCGAATCGATGCAACCTCGTTTACTGTAGTAGCTACCGCTGCAACGGCTAGTCTGTTATCTGATATAGCGGTAAGTCCCGATGGCAAACAAGTCTACCTTGCGGGGTACACAAACGGAATTCCGATTCTCGACGGGACTACGCTCGCGCCGACGGGATCCGTGGCGAAGATCCGAGCGTCGTCAGTAGTATCGACTCCCTAGTAAGCACCGGCTAAGACTTACGTCCAGTAGTGCCGGTCGAGACTTCGATACCCGATTGCTTCGGCTATGTGTTTAGGTGCGATTGCTTCGGAGTTATCCAGATCGGCGACCGTGCGCGCGACCTTTAGGATTCGATCGTGCGCGCGGGCCGAAAGGCTCAACTTGCGAACGGCCATCTCCAAGGTACGCTCGCCGGCGGCATCCAATGCGCAAAGCTTTCTTAGTGTGCGCGGCGGCAGGGCGGAGTTGTAACATCCTCGCGCATTCTGAATCGCTCGCGCCGCGTCGACTCGCTGCCGCATAGACGCAGAAGTCTCCGTCGCTGCTTCCGACCGCAGTTCTTTATACGGCACGGCTGGCACTTCGATATGGATGTCGATGCGGTCCAGCAGTGGACCGCTGATTCGGCCCAGATAGCGCGTGATTGTGGCCGGCGTGCAACGGCACTCGCGCGTCGCGTCGCCATAGAATCCGCACGGGCACGGATTCATCGCGGCTACCATCATGAATCGCGCCGGGAAGCACAACGTGATCTGTGAACGGGCGATCGTGACTGAACCCTCTTCAAGAGGTTGGCGCAGCAGTTCCAATACGTTTCTTGGAAACTCGGGAAACTCATCGAGAAACAGCAGCCCGTTGTGAGCCAGGGAGACTTCACCGGGACGCGGCGCGCCGCTGCCGCCGCCTATCAGGCCGGCATCTGAGATGGTGTGGTGCGGTGAACGAAACGGGCGAACCCCCAGCAATCCGGCGTTTTTCGGGAGAAGGCCCGCGATGCTGTGGATCTTCGTTGTCTCAATCGCTTCTTCAAAAAGAAGCGGCGGCAAAATTCCGGCAAGGCGCTTGGCTAACATCGTTTTGCCCGAGCCGGGCGGACCAATCATCAGTACGTTGTGCGAACCCGCTGCCGCAATCTGCAGCGCCCGTTTGGCCGTGATCTGACCGCGCACGTCGGCAAAATCGGGATACATACCGTCGGAGTCAGTCTCGGCGGCTCGGACTCTTGGAACTGCGCGCGTGAATTCCTCGGGTCGAGCGAGCAGCGCTACCGATTCCGCCAAGCTTCGAACGCCGAACACGTGAACGTCCTCGACCACAGCAGCTTCGGCCGCGTTCTCCTCCGGAAGAATCAGGTTCCGTATGCCTTGTTGCCGCGCGCAAACTGCGATGGACAGAGCACCCCGCACGGGACGCACTGAGCCGTCGAGCGAAAGTTCTCCGATCGCAAGGTGTTGATCTAAACCGTGGACCACGCCCATCGCTCCGAGGATTCCGAGAGCCATTGGCAGATCGAAACCCGCGCCTTCCTTGCGCACATTGGCGGGCGCAAGGTTGACGGTCACTGCTTTGTTCGGGTAGCCGAAACCGGAGTTCATCATGGCGCTTTTGATACGCTCGCGGCTCTCGCGGACAGCCGTATCCGGCATCCCGACCAGCACGAAGTCGCGAGCCATGCCGGACTTATAAAGGTCGACTTCCACCTGTACCGGGTGGGCGTCGATTCCGAACACGGCGGCACTGTTGGTCTTGAAAAGCGGCACGATTGACAGTTGGTTGTGCGTTGCCGCCGCCCGTCGTCGCACATAAGTTCTATATTCTTCGCTTAGGCTGAAGCTATGCGCGTTTGTACTTTGCTTCTCGCAATCATTTCGACGTCTGTACTCGCCCGATCGCAGCAACCGATAGTTCTTCATAACGCGACAGTGATCGACGGCACCGGCGCGCCGGCTCGAGAGCATCTCGACATCACGCTTCGAGGCGGCTTGATCGAGTCGGTCTCTCCGGCGTCGCAACAACGCCCGGCGGGCGCGCCCGTAGTTGACTGCACCGGAAAGACGGTCATCCCCGGGCTCATCAGCGCGCACTCCCATCTCGGCGTGCTGCTGAACAACGCCACGCCCTCGCCCGAAGCGTATACGCGCGACAACGTGACTGCGGCTCTCAATCAGTTCGAGCGTTACGGCGTCACCACCATGCTCAGCCTTGGCTTGAATCGCGATCTGGTCTACGATCTTCGAGCGCAACAACGCGCGGGCGCCCTCGGCGGAGCGACCATACTCACGGCTGGACGGGGCATTGGCGTGCCCAATGGAGCGCCTCCATTAGCCGTTGCCGCCGACCAGGTTTACCGGCCGGCAACTGCGGAGGAGGCCCGCCATGACGTGGATGAGATGGCCGCGCATCACGTCGACATCATCAAGATCTGGGTCGACCCGCTTCACGGCAAAGTCCCCGAGATGAACCCGACGGTTTACGCGGCCGCCATCGATGAAGCTCACAAGAACCATCTGCGCGTCGCCGCGCACGAGTACCAACTCAGCGACGCGAAGCAGCTGGTTGAGGATGGGATCGACGTCCTAGCCCACTCGGTTCGCGACCAAGCCGTGGACGCCGCCTTTGTCCAGTCGATGCTCCAGCATCACACCTGGTACATCCCGACGCTCGCGCTCGATGAGGCGTTTTATATCTACACGACGAACCCGGATTTCATGCACACCAACTTCTTCAAGCAGGCTGCCGGTCCGCAACTGCTCGAAAAGTTGAAAGGGCCTGCTTCGCCCCAAGCCGCACAATCGCAGCAGCGACGAGGCGATGGGCCGCCGAAACTTCAAGACGCTCTACGATGCCGGAGTGCAGATCGCCTTCGGTACGGATTCCGGGGCATCTCCGGGCCGCATTCCCGGGTTCTCGGAACACCGCGAACTGGAAGACCTGGTTCAGGCCGGACTAACGCCACTGCAAGCCTTGACACTGGCCACAGGACAGACCGGCAAGCTTCTTCACACGCTGGATCCGACCGTCAACGTCGGCTTGATCTCGCCTGGGTTTTCCGCCGATCTGATCGTGCTTTCCGGCGATCCCCTCGCAGACATCCGAAACACGCGCCGAATTGTCGCGGTCTATCATCGCGGACATGCGGTTCCGAATCCGCCTCCGAGCGATTAGCCGTCGGGGCCGATGCCCTATCCTCAAAGATTGTCCACTATGAACAGTTCCAAGACGGCTCTCGTCGTCACCTCCATCGCAGCGCCGAACCCGGTACTGCGCTCACTCGCATCCGGCGCGCAAACTCGGGGCATTCCGTTTTACATGATTGGCGATGTCCCAAGCCCGAAAGATTTTCAGCTGGATGGGTGCGATTTCTACAGCCTCGACCGGCAGGCGCAGATCGAGGGAAAGACCGCGCAGCTCGTCCCGAAGCGTCATTACGCGCGCAAGAATCTGGGCTACATTCTGGCCGCCCGCAATGGCGCGGAGATCATCATCGAAACTGACGACGACAACTTTCCCGAAGACGGTTTCTGGGCAGAGCGCAGTCGCACGCAGCACGTCCCGTTGCTGACTGAAGCCTCATGGGTGAATGTCTATCGCTACTGGACCGATACGCTGATCTGGCCCCGCGGCTTGCCGCTCGATGAAGTGCAGAAGCTGCCGAAACCGCTTAACGAGATCGCGGCGGCGGACTGCGATTGTCCCATCCAGCAGGGGTTGGCCGATGATAATCCGGATGTCGATGCGATCTATCGCTTAATTCTGCCGCTTCCGATGAAGTTCAACAAGGGCGTGCGATTGGCTCTGGGTCGTAATGCGTGGTGTCCTTACAACAGCCAGAACACGGCGTGCTGGCGAGACGCCTTCGCGCTGCTCTATCTTCCCGCGTATTGTTCGTTTCGCATGACCGATATCTGGCGGAGTTTTGTGGCGCAGCGCATCGCCTGGGAGAACGGCTGGAGCATTCTCTTCCACGATCCGACGGTTTACCAGGAGCGCAACGACCACAGCTTGCTGAAGGATTTCAAGGACGAAGTTCCGGGTTACTTGCAGAACCGCCGGATTGGCGAGGTGCTGGACGGGCTCTCGTTGAAAGCCGGAGTCGATAAGATCGGCGAGAACTTGCTTGTCTGTTATGAGGCCTTGGTCAAGGCGGAGATCATGGAGCAACGCGAGATGCCGCTGGTGCAGGCTTGGCTGGACGATCTGGGCGTCGCGTAGACCGCGCGGGATATACTAAATTCTGATTTTGCTGGAGTGGCGGAATTGGCAGACGCACGGGACTCAAAATCCCGCGTCCTCACGGGCATGTGGGTTCGACCCCCACCTCCAGCACCAAACGTTTTAAGTCATCTGTTCGGCCCCGCCCGATAGGTAGCGCCGGGAAAGCCGCCCGAAACTTGCTGTCCACCCATTTTTTGCTTCCCTGCTAGCCGTCGGCCTGATCAACATTAATCTTGGCTGAGAAGGACTTTCAGCGGGGCGGCGCGGGCTTGACTTCGGCTGGCACGGATTTCCTCGGTGACGCCGTGGGTCGTGCTTCGGCTCTGCACCCGTCGCCAGAAGAAGCTGCTCAATAATCGGCGCGCTATAGACATGGTTGCCCTCTTGCGGATCACGGCGGGTTGAGACTGTTTGCGGCATCGCCAACGTTCTCGGCGTTTACTCGAATCTGAGGCGTAACCAGCCGTTCCGGTCCAGCCGTCACTTTGCGTCTCCAATCGTCAGTCCCGCCCCCAAGTCTTTGCTATTTAAACAAGCGAGGTGGTATTGTTGACCAGCGGAAACGTCGGTTATGACCATTGGATTAGCCCCTAAAATCTCCAGAATACAAATTCTGTGGATTAACGCCGGCTTGAGCTGCGATGGCGAAAGCGTCTCCATTACCGCGGCCACCCAGCCGAGTATCGAGGATATCCTGTTAGGCGCTCTGCCGGGTCTCCCTGAGGTTATCCTGCATCATCCTCTGCTCGCCTACGAAAATGGCGATGAGTTCATGCGCTTTTTCGAGAAGGCGGCCGCGGGCATGGACGATCCGTTCATCCTTGTTGTCGAAGGTTCTATTCCGAACGAGAAGAATAAGGTCGAGGGCTATTGGGCATCGTTCGGAACCAATAAAACCACAGGTCAACCGATTTCTACTTGCGAGTGGATCGATCGGCTCTCTCCCAAAGCGTGGGCCGTTGTCGCCATCGGTACATGCGCAAGCTACGGCGGAATCCACGCCATGGCGGGTAATCCCACCGGGGCCATGGGATTGCCTGATTACCTCGGCTGGAAGTGGAAGTCCGGCCCAGGCATCCGGCTGATCTGTATACCCGGTTGCCCCGCTCAGCCGGACAACATGACGGAGACGCTCTTATATCTGCTTCATATGGCGGCTGGTCAAGCTCCGCCGATCCCCTTGGACGATCAATTGCGGCCTACGTGGCTGTTCGGCCAAACCGTGCATGAAGGATGCGATCGCGGCGGATATTACGAACAAGGCCAATTCGCGGAACACTACGGCGGCCCCGAATGCATCGTGAAACTCGGCTGCTGGGGACCCGTCGTCAACTGCAACGTTGGTAAGCGCGGATGGATGGCCGGTATTGGAGGTTGTCCCAATGTGGGAGGAATCTGCATTGGCTGCACCATGCCTGGTTTTCCGGACAAGTTTATGCCGTTCATGAGTCAACCTCCAGGGTCCATTCTCTCGGCCGCCGCGATCACAACTTACGGTCGCTCCATCAGCGCTCTCCGCAGATTTACGCAGAACTCGCTGAATAAGGAGCCGTCCTGGCGTAAATCGAGAGAAAAGAACGCCGGGTAAGTCACGCTTTCGTTTGGATCTAATTCCAAGCTCGAAGCCCCAGTGTGAAGGCTTAATCGCACGGTTTGGACGACTAGGGAGCTCGAACTCACTATGAGCGCAGGCCCGACGGTCGAAGAAGCAGAAGCGTTTCTTGGGTCGTTGGCAGAGTCCTTTCTAGCGAGCTCGGCAGATTTTTTTTCGACTTTAGCCGTTTCCCAGAAAGGCACGATCAATAGCGGCGGGCCAGATTACGAGGCCAGATACAAGGCCCTGATCGAGCACATCCCCGGAGTAATCTTCGTCGCGCCGCTCCACTTTGGAGACGGAAACGCCTACGTTAGCCCGCAGATCGAAACCATCCTCGGATTCACGCAAGAGGAGTGGCTGGAAGATCCGCTCCGCTGGTACCAGCAGGTGCATCCCGAAGACAAAGAGCGCTGGAGCATCGAGGCCGCGTCACTTTTTCTGTCCGCGCAACCGCTCTCGTCGAACTATCGCGTCATCGCGCGCGATGGGCGGGTGATCTGGTTTCAGTGTGACGCCCGAATGGTCCACTCCAGCGACGGAAAACCTGCGTTCATTCACGGCGTGGGCTTCGATGTTACGCAACTCAAGGAAGCCGAAGCCTCTCTTCTCAAAGCGCGCAATGAACTTGAAACGCGCGTAGCGGAGCGAACCGAGACTCTCGCGCGCACCAACGCCCAGCTCAGCCGAGAAATCGCCGAACACAAACGTACCGAGTTGCTACTGATTGCAGCCAAAGAAGCAGCCGAGGCGTCCGCGCGCATCAAGCGCGAGTTCATGGCGAATATGAGCCACGAGATACGAACCCCGATGAACGGTGTCCTGGGACTCACCGGCCTCGTTCTGAATACGGAACTGACCACCGGCCAACGAAAGAACCTCTTATTAGCGCAGAACTCGGCGGAGTCCCTGCTAACGATCATCAATCAAGTTTTGGATTTTTCGAAATTGGAATCTGGGAAGGCAAAGCTCCACCTTTCAAGCTTTGACCTGCGGAGCAGCATGGAAGCCGTAACCGGGGGGCTTAGACTCCAGGCTGAAACGAAAGGTTTGGATTTCGCGCACCATATCTCGCTCGACACTCCGGATCATTTAGTTGGGGACGTCGGCCGGTTAGGGCAGATACTGACCAATCTTATCGGCAACGCGATTAGATTCACTCGGACGGGGCATGTGAACCTGCTGATCACGCCGGATCATCGAGTGACTCCAAAAGGAAACGAGGAATGCGCCCTCCTCTTCTCTGTCGTCGATACTGGCGTAGGGATCACGTCGGCGACGATTGGCGCAATCTTCGAACCGTTCGTGCAAGCCAATGGATCGCTCACACGTGAATACGGCGGTACTGGTCTCGGGCTCGCCATCGCGAAGGAACTCGCCGCCATGATGGGCGGTACGATCGACGTTATTTCAATTCCTGGGTCCGGATCCACCTTCTCGTTCACGATCACTTTTGGCATTGCGATCGATCAGATCAAAGCGCAAGCGCCAGCCGATTCGCCACGGGGAGCCGGTCCGCTCCGTGTCTTGGTGGCGGAGGACAATTTAGTCAATCAGATGGTTGTCACTGGGGTGCTCGAGGCGTGTGGGCACACCGTCACGATGGCCGAGAATGGACTTGAGGCTGTGGACGCCTATAAGAACTCGTCCTTTGACATCATCTTGATGGACGTTCAAATGCCTTTGATGGACGGGATGCAAGCGACGGTCGCTATCCGAGAGATTGAGGCCGAACGTGGTCAGCAGCGGATCCCGATCCTCGGCCTCTCCGCTCATGCCGTGGAAGCAAATCGAGGCAAAAGCTTGCGGGCGGGCATGGACGGTTATATTTCGAAGCCTTTCAAGGGCGCTGAGTTGATTCTGTTAATGGGAAAGTTGACCAGCAGGTTCCCCGCTTAGCTCACTGACATCCTGATACCTCGATCGGAAAGAGCTAAAAGAGCTCCAAGTCGTCCCGAATTTCCGAATTACCCCAAGGAAAGACTGCGGTCCAATCCGAACTGCCGTTCTAAAACGGCAGCCAATTCAAAAGGGGGAGAATTATGAAAATCCAGTGATCTCCTATATGTTCGGCGGAGCAAACACCGTCTATGAACAACATACAGACGGATCTGTCTGGCAGTCTACCAGGCCGCAGTGCGGGTCTGCCGGATGTCAAGGGTGGATAGAACTGGAGAATAACTCTCCTACTAGTTGGATTGCCCCAAACTAAGTCGAACCCAAGGTTCCCCGCGCGCCCCGGAAGGGCCGCACCTGCGCGGATTACGATAACTGCTTCGTAATCCGCGAAGTCGCTTCAGCGGCGGCTCGAAACTCACCCTCGACCGCGCGCGTCCGTAAGTTCTCGCGAATGAACTCCAACTTCTGTATATAGGCCGTAAGCGCGGTCTCGATAGCTTCGCGATTGGTCAAGAGTATGTCGCGCCATATCTCGTAGGGGCTCATCGCGAGCCTAAGGGAACCAGCCAAACCCGGGCCGGCAACAACGTCGACATCCGTCAGTACAGATCCGAGTGCGGTAGCGGCTAACTGCGGCAAGTGCGAACTGAACGCGACCATCTGATCATGCTCTTCAGCGCCGAGCACTACCTCACGGCTGCCGATCTTCGCAATCCATGAACGAAATTCGCGCGCCGCAGCGGTTTCCAAATCGTCAGGACCGGAAGGCGTCAAAATATAGGCCGCCCCTCGGAATAAGTCAGCGCTCGCATTCTCTACTCCGCGTGATTCCTTACCCGCCAACGGATGTCCACCGAGAAATTGGCAACGCGTCAAGTACGTTCGCGCCGCTTCGAAGATGACCTCCTTCGTGCTACCCGCATCAGTCACCAACGCACTCGGACGAACGAAGCTATCCAACTCGCGCAGTACTTGAAGAATGCGTCCAACTGGTTGCGCGAGATAGATCAGATCAGCAATCGCAGCTGCTTCAGCCAGCGTTGCACCCCGGTCAATCGCGTGTCGATCTAAGGCAGCAGCAATCGTCGATGGAGAGCTGACGCCGATAATCTCGCCGGTAAATCCGGCCTGCTTCAGAGCGAGTCCGAAAGAACCGCCGATAAGTCCAACGCCAACAATGGCGACGCGCTCGAACACGTTAAGCCAGTAGACCCTGCGCTCCGGCAGCCAAAGCCGAGCGGCGAATGGCGTCGAGCAGTTCATTGTTGATCGCGGTGTCACCGGGCGCGGCAATCACAGGAAGGTGCGTCAGCCGCCGCGCTTCGGCAATGCCTGCGACATCCAGCACCAGGCCGTTGAACGCGCGCACGCCACATTCGCAAAGAACCACCTGCGCATTTCCGGCTTGTAGGATCATATCTGCCGAAGCGATCCAGTCGTCCACCGTCGAGCATTCGCCGCGCTTCAGAATTACGGGAACACCGGCGCGTCCTAGTTCGCGCAACAGCGCTTCGTTCTCCATCGCCTGCGCGGGAACTACGAGAGCATCCGCGTGCGCGGAAAGAACGCGCACCTGCGATGACTCCCAAATCACCCGCAGCGTGGCGCCACCCGGAAGTTCCGCAATCGACTCTCCGCCGATCTCAATCCCGCCGATTCGAACGCGGCTGCCTTGCGGATGCGCGCGTTTGGCCGCCAGCTTCCAACGACTGCTGATGCGGATTGCTTCCCTAACCCCTGGCATACTTCGAAACTCCTCAATCTCAAAACGAAGCGCGTCACCGATGCCGCCGAGAACGGTATAGGTCATCCCGCTCGACCGGTGCACGTCGAACCCGAGCGTCACCATCCGGTCGATCACACGTTGCACATCGCCTTCATCTACGTTCGATTCCATGACAATCAACATTGCGTGCCCTCGCCCGACCGGTCTACCGGCTGCGCCATTCGCTCGCGCTGAAATTTGCGCATCTCATCAATGATGCGCTCGAAGATTCGTTTCGCCGCGTCATTCGGAAGCGGGCCGCGATTGCCGTTGGCGATGTTGCGAAACACTTCCTCTTCGCGCCTCGGCTCGTACACCGGCAGTTGCGCCTCCGCCTTCACGCGCGCGATCACGGTCACGATTTGAGTACGCTCATTCAGCAGCGTTAAGATGCGGCGATCGACCTCGTCAATCCGTTCGCGGCACTCGTTCAACGTGTCTTCAGGACTCATTGGTCGAAACCTGATTTGAGTTCGCGAGCGAATTGCTCCAGATGCGTTTCCAGATCCGGATCGTCGCCATGTTTCTCGATGAGGCTCATGATCGCACTCCCCACCACAACTCCGGGCGCGAGCTTTCCGATCTCCGCAACATGCTCAGGTTTTGAAACGCCAAACCCGACAGCCAGCGGCAAATTCGACAGCGCACGCATGCGCTCTACCAGCGGCGCGACTGTACTCGAAACCTTGGTCTGCTCGCCGGTAACGCCGGTGCGGCTGACGAGATAGATGAAGCCGCTCGAGTACTCGGCGATCAATCGGAGACGACGATCAGAGCTGGTAGGCGCGCCGAGAAACACGGTGTCAAGTCCCGCTTTACGCATCACTTCAACATACTCGCCGGCTTCCTCTACGCTCGCGTCCGTCAAAAGGCAGCCATCGATTCCCGCAGCCTTCGCATCGACGGCGAAACGCGCGATCCCGTAGCGCTCCACCGGGTTCACATAAGTGAACAGCAGCAGCGGAATTTCGGAATGCTCGCGAATGCGGCGGCCGATTTCGAGAACGCGCTTCAGATTGGTTCCTTTAGCAAGCGCACGATATCCGGCCCGCTGAATCACGGGACCATCCGCTACCGGATCGGAAAACGGCACACCCAATTCGATGAGATCGGCGCCGCCGCGCACCAGCGCCTCAACTAGCGCTGGCGTGCGTTCAGGGTCAGGATCGCCGGCCGTAATGTAGGCGATGAGCGCATGCGGCTTCGTGTGAAAAAGTTCGGCGATGCGCGTCAATCGTGATCGATGCCCTTCAGATTCTCGCGGTAGATATCCATATCCTTATCGCCGCGGCCGGAGAGATTCGCGATGAAGATCTGGTCCGGATGATCGGGCGCGCGCCGGATAGCTTCGGCAATGGCATGCGAACTCTCGAGAGCCGGAATGATCCCTTCGGTGCGGCTCAAGCGGACCGCGGCTGCGATCGCGTCGGCGTCCGATGCGTTGCAATACTCGGCACGCTTTCGATCGTAGAGCCACGCGTGTTCGGGGCCGACCAGCGCGTAATCGAGACCGGCCGACACAGAATGGGTGAGCGAAACCTGGCCGTCTTCATCCTGTAGCAAGTAGCTCTTTGCCCCTTGAAGAACTCCGGGCGAACCACCGCTGAATCGTGCGGCATGCGAACCGAGTTCCGGGCCCGTGCCCCCAGCTTCGATCCCGACCAGCTTGACCGAAGAGTCGCCCACGAACGGATGAAAGATCCCGATCGCGTTGCTGCCGCCACCGACACAGGCGAAGATCGCGTCCGGCAAACGACCCTCTGCTTCAAGAATTTGTTCGCGAGCTTCGACGCCGATCACGCGATGAAAATCACGAACGATCAGCGGATACGGATGCGAACCCAGAGCCGACCCGAGCAGGTAATGCGTGGTGTCGATGTTGGTAACCCAGTCGCGCATCGCTTCGCTGATCGCGTCTTTCAGCGTTCGGCTTCCACCAGTTACGCCGACTACTTTCGCGCCGAGCAAACGCATGCGGAAGACATTCAACCGTTGCCGCCGCATGTCTTCTTCGCCCATGTAGACGGTGCAATCGAAACCGAACAGCGCGCACACGGTTGCGGTCGCAACGCCGTGCTGACCGGCTCCGGTTTCAGCGATGATGCGACGCTTGCCCATCCGTCTCGCAAGCAGTGCTTGCCCCAGGCAGTTGTTGATCTTGTGTGCTCCGGTATGCAACAGGTCTTCGCGCTTCAGGTAAATGCGCGCGCCGCCGAGTTGTTCCGAAAGCCGTTGCGCGAAGTAGAGCGGAGTCGGCCGGCCGGCGTAGGTGTGGAGCAGGTGATCCAGTTCCGTTTGGAAAGCGGGATCCTGCCGGGCCGCGAGATAAGTCTGCTCCAATTCTTCGAGCGGCGACATCAGCACTTCAGGCACATAGCGGCCGCCGTAAGGACCGAAGTGGCCGCCAGCGTCGGGCTGGGAAGTTACTTGAGAGTTAGCGCGGTCGTGCATGCGTTGATGAACCTTTCCATGCGGAGATGATCCTTCTTGCCGGGCGATGTCTCAAGACACGAGCACGCGTCGATCCCCCACGGATGGGCGGCGAGAATCGCATCCGCAACATTGTGCTCGTTCAAACCTCCGGCGAGAATCACCGGCTTCGTAACCGACCGAGCGAGTGACCAATCGAAAGCGCGGCCGGATGACGGGCCATCCAGCAGCAGCGCCTCAACTGGAAAACGATCGAACGCCGGATCGATGCGATCGCCGACGCGCACCGCCTTCCATGCAGTGACTCGCCGCGGAATGTCCGAAGCGTGTTCGTGCCCGTGTAGTTGCGCGACATCCAGCTTCAGCTGGCAACACACCTCTTCTACATCAGCCGGAGACTGGTCGACGAAGACGCCGACTCTACGAACGCTCGCTGGGAACTCGCCGATCCAGTCCGCCAGATCCTGATGCGCGATGTAGCGGGGACTCGGTGGATGAAAGATAAATCCCAGCGCCGTCGCGCCGTAGGCGATGGCAGCGTGGCCGTCTTCCGGATTGGTGATGCCGCATATCTTAATCAGCACGCAATTCTCTTCAACAGCGCCACCGGATCGGGCGAGCGCATCAGATGCTCACCGATCAGGAACGCGTGATAGCCAGCGTCGGTCAGCAGCTTGACCTGGGCGTGTTCATGGATGCCGCTCTCACTCACGCGGATGACATTTGCCGGCATTTCAGCAGCGAGTTCCAGCGAGGTTTCGAGTCGCACTTCGAACGTCTTCAGATCGCGATTATTGACGCCGATGATTGCCGCGCCCGAATCGATTGCTTTCTCCAGCTCTTCGGAATCGTGTACTTCGACCAAGGCCGCCAACAGAAACTGCGCCGCATATTCGCGAAAGCGCTGCAGCTCGCGCTCGGTAAGTACGGCGGCGATCAACAGGATTGCATCGGCTCCATGAGCGGCGGCTTCAGCGATTTGGATTTCGTCAATCGTGAAGTCCTTACGCAGAACGGGCAGCCTTACTGAACCGCGAGCTCTTTCGAGATCCTCCAGGCTGCCTCCGAAAAAGTCCTGATCGGTTAACACCGAGATCGCCGCTGCGCCGCCTTCGCTGTAAAGACGTGCGATGCGATCCGGTTCAAACGCAGCAGCAAGTAATCCCTTGGATGGAGAACGCTGCTTGATCTCTGCGATGATCGCCGGTTTCGAACGGCGCAAGGCTCCGGCAAACGGGCGGCGCTGCATCACCCGCGATTCACCAGCTAGCTCGAACTCTTCGCGAGATGTCTGGATCGCGCGGACTTCCTGGCGCTTTCGCTCCAGGATGCGGTTCAATACGTCGGGGATCGCCGAGGTCAAGTCTCAGCGTAACAATCTATTCGGCCGGTTTGTCGGCAGGCTCGGGCTCTGGATGCGGATGCGTGGTTTTCGCGACGATGGTTCCGATCGTTGAACCGAGAGTCTCCGCTACAGCAGCAAGCGGTCCACGCACGGGAGACTTCGCCGGGTTGGGCGGCATCCTTTGGCTTCTCCGCCTTCGGAGCTTTCGCTTTCTCACCCTTCGGCTTTGCAGGCGCTTCCGCTTTTGGAGCAACCGGTTCAGCAGCCTTTACCTTCGCAGGCTTCGGCGGTTTCGCAGGAGCTTCCGTCGCAGGGTGCTCAGGCGCTGTGGTTACCAGCGACTGCAGCAACTCTGTGCGCAAACGCCGTCTGATCTTTGCTTTACGCAGCCGGTGAAAGCGCGACTTATCTCCATTACGGGCGGACATGACCCCTCCAGACTAGCAACTTACTCCGGACGGCCGTAATTCAGAACGCGCGCAGGTCTCCAGCCGGCAGCTTCAAAACGCTCCGGCGCAAACGAAAACAGCACATCCGGGTCGTCCGATTCCGGCTCAGGCACAGCGGCAAATCTCTCCGCCTCGGCTAGCGTGAGTTCGTGCAGAATCTGGAACGCGTCCACTTGATCCGGGAATCCTAAATCGCGCGTCTGCGTCTGAAAACGGATGCGCACCGGCTGCGTACTGAGCGACCACACCAGCCACGCGCAGCATTCGATGGCGCGCTCGAACGCTTCGCCCGCATCCGCCTGCAAGTCGAAAAAGATGTACAGCGTGGACCGGTCATCGCGTGCGAACTCCCGAACCTGCAGTTCTCCGGTATGCGCGGAACTCCTCCAATCCAGATGACGCGCGCTCTCATAAACCTCGTACGGACGGAGCCGGTAGAAATCGGCGCTCTGCCCGCGCTGCTCGCGTTCGACGTCGCCGCGCAGTTCCGCCATCAGCTCTTCGCCGATCGCTGTGGGCTCGAGCGCTGGGTAAACGATCACCTCGCTCTTGATCGAAACCGAAGCGCGCCGTTCGACGAAACCGAACGGGAACCGCGTCGAGAGCACAAACAGATTCTCGCGGTGAACACCGCGTTTTGGAAACACCGCCGGAGCATGAGCCAGCAGCGTCGACCGCCCCGGCACGATCGGGAACACAATCTCACGCTGCAGGATACTGGGGAACTGCGATTGGCCGGCCAGTTGAATTGCGAAGGACGGAAACCACTTCATGTTGCGCAGGCGGATGCGTGCGGTGACGGGTTGCCGCGCCGCTAAGTGCTCGGGAAGGTTGAGTTCCAGTTCGAGTCCGGCGAGAGACAGGCGACTCGCGAATCCGGAGATCAGCAGCGTGGCGAGCATCGCCGCAAGAATCAGGAAGAGCAGATTATTCGCGGAGGCAATCGCGCCTCCACCGACGATCGCCAGGGCAGCGGCGAACAGATAGCCGGATGCCGTGACGCGATAGCGGATGCGGTGATAAAACCCCGCAGCGAGGCGAGTAATTAGCCCGCGCCGCAGCCCGCGAGGCATTAGTGATGGTGACCGTGGTGCTGGTGTTCGTGCGCCGCTTGCCGCATCATCGCCTCGTGTGCAGCACAAACGTCGTCACCCGGCGAGCAGTTCAGATGTTCGAACTGCAGCGTCGAGTGATGAATCCCGAACCGCTCCGCGAGCATAGTTTGGATCCGGTGCAAAATCGCCTGACTTGCCGATGGCGGAACGTCCTCGATCAGCACATGGCAGCAAAGTGCGCGCGAACGGGAGCCGAGGCTCCAGACATGCAGGTCGTGAATATCGATCACGCCGTCCACCATGCGCAACTCGTCCTTCACCGACGAAAGTGCCATCCCACGCGGCAGCGCTTCGAGCAAAATGTTTAGAGAATCGCTCACGATGCCCCACGCGGACCACACGATCAGCGCTGCAATCGCGATCGATAACGCTGGATCGATCCAGGTCCAGCCGGTGAACCGAAGCGCAATGGCGCCGAGCACGATAGCCGCTGATCCGACAAGATCGCCCAACATATGAACGAGCGCGCTGCGTAGATTGAGGTCCTCGCGATCCGAGCCACGCAGCCCCAGAACGATCGAGCCGTTCAGCAAGATCCCGCCGAACGCGGTCGCCGCCATGATCAGCGTGTTCACCGGCGTTGGATGGAACAGGCGAACGGCAGCCTCATAGAAGATCCACACGGAGATGCAGATCAGCGTCACGGCATTGATTAGTGCGGTCAGGACTCCCGCGCGTTGATATCCGAATGTCTTGCGCTCATCGGGCGGCCGCGCTTCCTGACGTAATCCAAACCAGGCGAGCAGCAGGGCGAGCGCATCCGTGGCGTTGTGACCCGCGTCTGAGAGCAAAGCGAGGCTGCCTCCACGAATCCCGGCAAACACTTCAAGGACAACGAATAGGACCGTCGCGGCGAGCGACCAGTTCAGAATCCGTCCGGTGTGGTGATGATGATGCGCGTGCGAGTGCACTTTCCTTTATTCTAAGGGGTTTTCTGGAACGCGACGCCGACGCCAGTCGTAGCATCTGATAACTGTGCTGAGACGAACCTTGGTTGGGAGCGGGTTGGGAGTTACCGGAATGGCGGCCGCGGCGTACAAGATGGCCCCGCAATTTTTCACTCGTGTCTCAGAAGACTTGAAACGCCCGGTGCTCGCGGCCCCAAACCACCCGAATGTGGCGGACTGGCCGGCGACCGGGTTGCATGCCGCGTGGCTCGGACACAGTACGACGTGGATCAATGTCGACGGCTTCACCATTCTGACGGATCCGGTGTTTAGCGAGCGCATCGGGCTGAACTTGGGGCCGGTGACCCTCGGGATTAAGCGGCTGGTCAAACCCGCGCTGTTCATGCGTGAGTTGCCGCGGCCCGATCTGATTCTGCTTTCCCACGCGCACATGGATCACTTCGACATCCCGAGCCTTCGTAGGCTGGAAGATCCGGCATCCTCTGTTGTGACGGCCGCGAAGACCAGCGATCTACTTCGCCCGGACCGATACGGGAACGTTCAGGAACTCGCGTGGAACGAAGAATCGCAGGTTGGGCCAGCCACGATCAAAGCGATTCAGGTGAAGCACTGGGGCGCGCGGATGCGTAGCGATACCTATCGCGGGTACAACGCTTACTTAATCGAAGTAAATGGTCGACGCATCGTGTTCGGCGGAGATACAGCTTACACCGATTCTTTCCGGCAGGTCCGCGGCTCACGCCCGGTAGATTTGGCGATCATGCCGATCGGAGCTTATAACCCGTGGATCGGCGCGCATTGCAATCCGGAGCAGGCTTTAGCGATGGCAGGAGATGCCGGAGCCGAGTGCGTCTTGCCCGTACATCATCGGACCTTTGAGTTAAGTAGTGAGCCACAGACAGAACCAATGGAGCGGATTTTGGAAGCCGCGGGAAATAGCAGTGACCGCATTGTATGTCGGGAAATCGGCACGGAATGGCACGCGGTCTAAGTTAGTTGGCTGCGCAGCGACTAACCGATGCGCAGCCACAAAGTGACACCTATTGGACTGGCGGCGGCCCTACCATGTCCAGCATCAACTTAGGAGCCGCCGGACCATCGACTACTTCGTAACCCGCCGGAATCTTGAATAGCGATGTATCGGGATTCGTGCGGCTCACATTCGTGACAGTAAACACCGTCTGGCCCATCCTTGGGTCGGTGTGAATCGTCTTGATGTTGGTGTGGAGATCGGGCGAATACCACTGTTCGTCCACAATCTGCATTGGTTGCTCGTTGCCCTCTCCCCCAGGCGGAATCGTGATCGTAGTTCGAGTCCCTGTCACCTGAAGACCCTCCATGGTTTGGGTTCCCAGATCTTCCGTGGTCTTCTTCACGTCCCCCGGTAGAGTCGATTTGAAGAAGACCATCCCGGGACCTCCTTCACCCGGGCCCGAACTGAAAGCAACGTTTGCCGAAGGGTGGGCCCCATTGATCGCCATCGCTTCTGCTTGGTGCTTTTTGGCCGCCGGTCCGAATTCCACCGACGAAGCTTTAAATGCCGAATGCGTTTGAGGTTCTAAATGGAACTGAACCCGCGCCACCGGATCGTTGATCATGATCATCGTGTGCGACTGCTCGGAACCGACCGGGCCGATGCTCCCTAATGTACGCTCGACCCGCGTGCGCCCTTGCGCATCCCGATAGACCTTCGCCGTGGACGCATGCACGATCCTGTTCCCGTCTTGTAACACTTGCGTCGTGGTAGTGGCCTGATCGGCGGAATATGGCGCACCCGCGACGGTTTGCATCTCCCCCGCGTTATCGGCAATTATCTTGAACGAAACTCCAGGGCTAGACATCGCGTCGTCCGAATGGACTATGACATTTTGACCATAGACCGCAGCAGCCAGCATGACTGCTCCAGTAAATCCTGCGCATTGAACTCGTTTACCTTTCATAGTTGTCTCCTTTTCCTTAGTCTTGTAATTCATTGCTCCAAACTTGTTCGCACCAGCCGCACCGCGCGGGCTAGGCCGTTCTCACCGAGTACTAAGTCAGCATTCAGGCGCATCTCCGGCTGCAGAGCAATAACCGGTACACCCATGCTGGTAAGCGCGTTCGCCGGCAGATTGACTCTCACGACTTCCAACCTTTCCGTGGGTAACAACGGTGCCGCATAGGGCAACGTGACGAAAGCGAATTGACTCTCAGGCGCTACTTCGACTGGCTTCGGTCGTTGCGTCCGCCTGTGCCGCGCCACCGTTGCAATGTGAGGCGGTTTTGGAGGCTCGGTACTCTTCTCAGACATCGAAGGTTTGGGATCGACGGAGGCCAACGCTTTCACGGCAGGACTCGGCACTTGGGTTAGGAACATCACGGCCGCCAACGCCGCCGCAGCTCCGCTCAATGCCACAACTGCACAACGCCATGCCGTTAACCGACGCCTGGGGGGTTGTTCGAGATGGGCCAGCAGCCGATTCTCAAGATCTGCCGGCAGCGTCGCGGTCTCACTGGCAACGAGTAGGTTTAAGGCCGCGCTAAGCGATTGCTGCTCGTGCAGGATCAGCACACACTTCGGACATTCGCGGGCATGCGCCAATGCCTCAGCGCCGTCGCAGCCCCGCGCCGCATCCATCAAAGTCTCCCGATAGTCTTCACACTTCATGCCAGGCACCTCGCCTGCAATTTCACCAGCAGCAAGTTGCGCGCTCGATGCAGTCGCGACCGCACCGTACCTACCGCACACTCCATAACGTTCGCTGCTGTCTCATAACTCATCTCTTGTAAGTCGCAAAGAACCACGGCTTCCCGGTACTTCGCCGGAAGCGCAAGAATCGCGTCCTTCAATGCTTGTATGTTCTCTCGCTTTGTAAGATCGCCTAAGATATCTTCGTCACTCTTGAACGGCTCATCCCCGGCGTCCTCCATACACTCGAATTTGCGATCTGCGTCCAGATACCGCCGCACTAGATTGCGCGCGACGCCATATAGAAACCCCTCGACCTCACCGCGCGCCGGATCGAATCGATCCGGCTGACGTATAAGTATCAGAAACGTTTCCTGTGCCACTTCTTCCGCTACTGTGGCGCTTCCGCTCATGTGAAGCGCAAAACGGAAAATCCTCAAGCTATGCTGACGGTACAGTTTCGTAAATCGATCTGCGTCCGTCATCTGGCTTCTACTAGCAGTTCAGTCTGGAGCCGCCGAAAGTTCCAGGAAATCATTCCTTAACTTCGACGCGCAGATCGCAGGAGGGTGAGGAGCGAAGATAGAGGTCGGGCGACGCGCTCCGGGCGCGCCCTTTTAGTTCACAGTCGGATTCGTTCCCAACGTCTGGATCATCCTAGCCACAAGATAGATTCGCGGGGCTATTCCCGTTAGATCCATCCACTCGTGATCCGTATGAAAGTCGCCACCGTCGAAGCCGAGTCCGTCCACGGCGGGTATCCCTGCAGCTTGCGCCAATGCCGACTCGGACGACCCGCCGCTGCCGGATACATCGAGTTTGCGGCCCAGCTCCGCATAAATTCCCTGAGCCATCTTCGCTAAGTTATCTACCTTCGCATCTTCGAAGAATGGCGGGAACGCCGGATTGTGACCCACGGTAACTGTTGTGTCCGGAACCTGAGTTTTCTTCGAAAGCGCGTCGATGCGGCTAAGCACGTCATCGAAATCCGACGCTTTTCGGTACCGCACATTCAACACGGCAGTTGCGAGATCCGGGATGATATTGGTCCGGTCGCCAGCCTTCATTACAGTAAGATTCACAGTAGTGCCGGCGCCGGTATGCGGGAAGGCATTTTCGATTTCGGTTAGTTGGTGAATCAACTCCACCGCCGCATTGCGCCCATTTTGCGGTGCGTTGCCCGAGTGCGCGGCGCGCCCGTGGACAGTAATCTCGACATTCGCCGAACCTTTGCGCCAGACAGTCAAAGAGTCTGGACTACTAACGGCGCCGCTCGAAGCCATACCCTCGCGCCCCGGCTCCATGTTGAACTCGACATCGTGTTCCTTCGCGAGTGATGTAATCAGTGCTCGCGCTCCAGGCGACCCAATCTCTTCGCTCGAATCGAACACCACTGTGATCCGTTTAAAGTCGTGGAAACCAATCCCATGCAGGATCGTCAGCGCCTCGATCGCGCAGACATCCCCGCCTTTCTCATCCGCAACGCCCGGCCCATGGGCCCGCGTGCCCTCGGTCGAATAGGGACGCTGAGCCGCCGTACCCGGCCCGAACACAGTATCGACGTGAGCGACGATGAGAATCCTGCCTTTCCCCGAACCTTCAAAGGTCGCGACCATGTTATCGCCCAAACCGGATTGCTCGGCGGGAATCTTCTTAATGGATGCACCCAAGGCCGTTAAACGGGTGGCAATGATTGCATCGATCTTCGCGGCGCCCTCCACATCACCGGTTCCGGAGTCTATATTGACCAGAGTAGATAACAGGTTCTGCGCATCGGACGCAGCGGCTTCGGCGGCTTCCTTGAGCCGGGGGTCCGGCGGACTTGCTGCGACTAAGTTGATGGCTGCGGCGACCGTACACACTGCCGCTAGATACCGGCGTCCCATTCAGTTCAACTCCCCGCGCTTGGCGGCATCGATTGCATGGTCGGCGGCACGATACGCCAAAGCTTGAATTGTCGCGGTAGGCTGCTGTCTTGCGGACGTGACGAAGTTACTGCCGTCAACTAAGAATAAGTTCGGCACGTCGTGCGTGCGGCTGTGCGCATTCACGACTGACGTCCGTCGGGTCGCTCCCCATCCGGCAAGTACCCATCAAGTGACGGCTCGGCATGTTATCTACCATGTCGTACGGCTGGCTCCACGTCTTCTGAGCGCCGGCCGCCTCAAGAATTTCAGTCTGTTTGGCCATGATCCATTTCATCGTGGCGAGATCGTCGGGATGATAGTCAGACGTGATTCGCAGCGCGGGCAAGCCCCAGGCGTCCTTGGTCTCCGGATCCAACGTCACCGTGTTTGTCACTTGCGCGAGCGAAGTCGTATGCGAGAGCAGCGACATGCTTCGATTGAAATAGCTCGTAAAAAGCTTCTTATACTCACTACCCCACTTAGGAGCATCGGGCGCAAGTCCGGTGAGCGCAAAACTCGCCGGATAGAACTGAAAGCGCGCATCGATCGCTCCGCCGCCATAGAAGCCGCGCTTTGAATCGGCCGCGTAGTGGTCATGAATCAATCGGGTAACCTGGATACCCTTGTACTCGTTCAGCGGATGTTCGAACACGCCTTGGACTAACACGCCGTTGTCCCACATCAGATACTTCCCCACTAGACCGTTCGAGTTTGCGATCCCATCCGGGAAGCGCTTCGACTTAGACATCAACAACAGTCGCGGCGTCTCCGCCCCGTTCGCGCACACAAATACCGCCTTTGCTCGCTGAAACACTTCGCGGCGATTCTGATCAAAGTAGACCGCCCCGCTAGCCCGGCCGGCATCATCGACCTCGATCTTGCGGACATATGAGTTAGGTCGTATCTCACATCGCCCGGTCTTTTCGGCTACAGGAATCACGCTGACCAACGTGCTCGACTTAGCCCGCACTTCGCAGCCGAACGATTCACAGAACCCGCAGTTCACGCAAGCGGATCGACCCTGATAGGCCTGCGACAGAATCGCAACCGGCGCCGGAAATGGATGCAAACCCAGTTTCTTAGTAGCTCGTTCGAATAACACCCCGGATGACTTCACGGGCATCGGAGGCAGGGGATACGGCTTCGAACGTGGAGCTTCAAATGGATTCGCGCCGGCTAATCCGGAAATACCCAGGTCGTATTCGGCCTTTGTATAGTAAGGTTCTAGGTCGGCGTAGCGGATCGGCCAATCCGCCAAGTCCGCCCCACTTACCGCGCCAAATAAGCTGCGCTCCTTAAAGTCGCTCTCATGAAAGCGCCAGTAATTCGCAGTGAAATGAACACTGCCGCCGCCCACTTGCCGGCCGTATTCAATCGCCTTCATTGGTCGGGCTTTCTCAGCGTCGGTCCGGCGGTAAGTAATCGGCTGTACCTTCGGATCGTTAGTAAGTCCCGGCTGGAAGACGTACTTGATCTCATCATGCGAGTAGTCTCGCTCGTGCAAGTAAGGTCCCTGTTCCAACACCACGACGCGGAAACCCGCAACCGCGAGTTCTTTGGCGACAACGCCTCCTGCCGCGCCCGCGCCTATTACGAGGAAGTCGACCGGATCTGAGGTTGGGAACGCGACGCTCATGTCTTCTCTCCAGCGTCGTAATAGCCGAACGGATGTTCCCACACCATGCGGTTTTCAAAGCCGATCTGCTTCCAACCAATACCTTCGCGATTGCCGCCATAGCTCGGACTTCCCAGGAATCCCAGTACGGTATGTGTTTGGAGCAGATCGAAGAACTTCGACTTCTCGATACTCCGAACGAGAGCTATCTGCTGCGCGTCGGAAAGCGAAGCGATCGAGCTCGACTCCGGGAACAGCTTCTTTCGTTTCTCCTGAACGTAGGCGATTCCGCTGCGATACATCTCACGGTCATCGGCCGCGAAACTCGCGAGCGCACGATCAATGAAGTAGATAACGCCGGCCTCGCGCGCGCCCGGACCATCCGTCGACGGGATGATCTGCGCCGCGATAGCCTCGATCTCGCGCGCTGTGTGCGGGTCCAGGTATTCAAACGTAGTAGCTGCTTGCGCATGCTGCTGCGCGCGCAACACCTCGGGCCACGCCGCCATCGCGAGGCAAGTCGAAACTAGTTCACGTCGGGTCAGGTCCACAGATTTAGTGAACTATCATTGCACGGTGGCGCGCAAAAAACACTTGACCCGGATGAGGTCTAGTGGTGATATAGTTTTCTATATCAGTGGTTCAGCTCTTCGTTAAACCGGCTGACGAGACCCCGATCTACCGCCAGATCATGCGCCAGATCCGCGAGGCGGTTGCGCTTGGCAGCGTGAAGCCCGGCGACAAGCTACCTTCCCATCGCGAACTGGCGGAACAATTGGTAGTCGCGCCACTCACCGTCAAGAAAGCCTATGACGAATTGGAAGCGGACGGATTTCTGGAGACTCAGCGCGGCCGTGGAACGTTTATCGCCTCGCACATACCTGTCTTCGATCATCAAATCCAGCTTCAATCACTAGCCCGCGATCTGTTATCGCGCGCCTATCTGAGCGGGCTTACCCGCGATCAGACGATCGAACTCGTTCGGCAGGCGGATCGCGACTTGAAGATCGAGCACCGCCGCGACGCTGACGCCGCGAAAGGATCTAAGTGATAGCTACTCTTGAATTCACAAACGTTAGCCGCTCCTACAAACCGAAGGTTCCTATTCTTCAGGACATCACCTTCCGCATCGATCCCGGCGAGATCATCGGGCTGCTAGGTCGCAACGGCGCAGGAAAAACGACCCTGATCCATCTCGCGATGGGCATGCTGCATCCCGACGTCGGTTCCGTACAAGTGTTTGGCCGCAATCCAACCAGGCACCCCGTAGAGGTAAAGCGCCGCATCGGGTATGTTGCCGAGAATCAGATTCTTCCCGGCATGGTCGGACTAGCCGGATTGATCGCGCTGCATCGCAAGCTATTCCCGCAGTGGGATGACGCGCCGGAACGCCAACTAATCGATCGCTTCGGATTACCTCTGAAGACCGCGATCGGGTCACTAAGTAAGGGGCAGGCGCGCCAGGTGGCTTTGTTGCTCGCGGTGTGTCACAGGCCGGAACTCCTGATCTTAGACGAGCCGGCGGCCGGACTTGACCCCGTCGCGCGCCGGGAATTTCTGGAAACCGCGATCCAGTTACTGAATCGGGAGGGTACCTCGATCATTTTCTCTTCGCATCATATTAGCGACGTTGAGCGCCTCGGTGGACGCATTCTGCTTCTCGACAAAGGCCGTGTCCGTCTCGATTCCGATCTCGATACCTTGAAAGAAGAGTTGTGCCTGGCGATCTTACCAGGAGTCAATGCGCCCGCGACGCAACGGCTTCAGGAATTGCCGGGCTATCTGCACCTACGAATAGTACCCGGATTCTGCCACGTGGTGTTCCGTGGAGCGCCGCAAACGGTGGAAGAAAAGGTTCACCGCGCAATAGGGATGAATGGCATTCAAGTAGTTCGGATGCCGCTCGAGGACTTGTTTATTGAGATGGTCGGAGACTCCACCGATGGGGTGCAACGATGAACCAACTAGCTATCGCGATTAGTCTGGTCCGGGTCGACGTCCGTTGGCGGTTCCTGAAGATTATGTACAGCGTGTTCGCGTTAGCGGTGTTGGTCTTGCTACTGTGGTTCTCTCACGTCAGGGTGCCAAGGCTTGCGCAAATTAGCGTCTTCGAAACCTTCTTTGTTACCTTCCTGTTCTCCCAAATATCAAGTTTGCCGCGGATTGGGTTCCTCTATCAAATGGGACTGCCCATCTCGACGCGAACGATGTTTCTCACGACCCTCTTGCTTAACGGCGCTGCAATCTGGTTACCCGCTATCCTGGTAACCATCGTTTTGTTTTCGCATGGTTATACTCGCGCCATCTCTCCACTCGCTTTCGTTGGTTTGTGGATGACAGGTTCGTCCGTGCTTTGGCTCGGATGGCCGGGGAGGCAGTCCGCCCCCGGTTTGGCTCGAGTTGCTGTCTCGGTCATCCAGATTGCATTTTTATTTTTGTCATTCCTACACCGAATCTCTCCTGAAATCGCGATTACTCTGTTCATCACCTCCGTTGTAACGTCCGTATCGGCGTTCCTTCGCCTTCCTTTGATTTTTACCTCGGATTCGGAGAGTCAGGGGACCTCCGTCTCGTCAGTTTCTCTCGGGAGTGAGAATGCCTGGTTCACGCTTGCTCGCATTCTGTTCCCGCCCGTAACGCTTCTCCTAATCTGCCCCGGATTGCTGCAGCAGAATTTCAATTGGGCCCTTCAAGGCTTCTGGATATTTTTGATCTACTCGATTATTCGGTCTGGAGATCCGCTCCTGCTCAGTCTGCCGCTTTCACAGTTGCACCTTATCTATGCGCGTCTTGTGTGCGCGTTTCTAATCGAGATGTTGCTAGCGTGCTACGTTGACATTTTTAGTCGTTTAGAGCACAAACATTCTGGTCCACATCTCGTTCCGACTCTGCTGGCCGTCACGATCGCGCTGGCGCTTGTAGCTTCTATGAAGTCACTATCATGGCGGAGTACTCCCCCTTGGCTTAAACGTCCGCTCCTCGCGTTGTTCTGCATCCTTGCGATCGGAATTTTCTCCTTACCGTTCTTCGGGGATCTAATGCAACAAATTGCCTGCTTCTCGCCGTCGCTGATCGTCCCACCGGCGTCGTTAGTCTCGGCTTTGCTTCTATTGCTTATAACCATTCAAACCAGGAACTCCGACCAACTCGCCATGTCCGTTCCGAGCACATCCGGCTTCGAGGTATTCAACCGCCCCCAAGCGCCTAAGCTCATCTGATATCTTGGCTTTCCAACCCTCAGGAGCAAACCTTGCCCACCGGAAAAGTCAAAACCGCCATCATCGGATCCCGCTTCGAAGCCGATATCCACGCTGCCTCGTTCCAGATCATGCCCGAGGAGGCCGAGGTCGTCGCCATCGCCTCGCCCACGCCCGGCAACGCGGCGAAACTCGCGAAGCACTACGGCATTCCACGCGTCTTCACCGACTATCGCGAGATGCTGCGCGAGCCCGATATCGAAATGGTCACCATTACGGCCCCGAATTCCCTGCATTGCCAGATGACCCTCGATATCGCTGCTGCCGGCAAACACGTTGTCTGCGAAAAGCCGCTCTGCATGACGCTCGAAGAAGCCGACCGCATGATCGACGCCTGCAAGCAACACGGCGTCTTACTAATGTACGGCGAAGAGTTGTTCTTCACCCCCAAATATGTCAAGGCCAAAGAAATGGCCGACCAGGGCGCATTCGGCAAAGTGTACTTGGTCAAACAGAGCGAGAAGCATTTCGGCCCGCACAGCGACTGGTTCTGGGACGTTGACCAATCCGGCGGTGGCGCGCTGATGGATCTGGGCTGCCATGGTATCGCTTTCTGCTATTGGTTCTTGGGTCGCCCGAAAGTCAAGAGCGTCTATGCGCAACTCGGTACTTACGTCCATGGCGATAAGACAAAAGCGGACGACGACGCCACCTGTATCATCGAGTTCGAGAATAAAGCTGTCGGGATCATCGAGGATAGCTGGGCCAAACGCGGTGGCATGGATGACCGCATTGAAGTCTACGGCGAAGGCGGTGTTACTTATGCCAACTTACATATGGGTAACGCGCTACCCACTTACAGTGAGTACGGTTTCGCCTACGCGGTGGAGAAGGCGCCATCCACTCAAGGTTGGACCTGGCCCATTTACGAGGAGCTGTGGAACTACGGTACGCCGCAAGAAATGCGTCACTTTGCGCGATGCGTGCGCGGTAAAGAGACTCCCGACGCCACTGGTGAAGATGGACGAGTAGTTATGGAGGTGCTAATGGCAGCCTACGCGTCCGCCGGGGAAGAGCGCAAAATCAAGTTTCCCTACGATGCGCCTCGAACAACCCGGCCGATTGACCTCTGGCTGAAGCGATGAATTCACTGTTCACCGACATTGAAGGTCAGCCGGACTCCTTGGTTCGCGTCCTAGATCACCTCAACGGCGCTGGCGCGGGAGCTTTCGCGCGTGCCGCCGCCGAGATCCGCCACGCCCCCAAAGTTATCTTCACCGGCATGGGAAGTTCGCTCTTTGCCGCGATGCCCGCTGCGGCGATGCTCAACGCTAGCGGCCGCTCCGCCGCGGTGATCGAGGCATCCGAACTCTGCTACTACAACCGGTCTTTTGATCGCTGGACCTTAGTGGTTGTCATCTCACGCTCGGGTGAAACGGTGGAAGTCCTGAAGCTACTCCCCCTATTAAAGAAGCAGGACATCCCTGTGATTGGCGTGACGAATGTTCCTGAGAGTACCTTGGGCCGTAGCGCGCACATCGTGCTCGATGTACACAGCGATCCTGACAAGTTAGTCGCCATTCGCACTTACACCGGAACTGCCGCTGCCTTACTCTCAGTTGCTGCGGAAGCTTTTGGACGAAACAGCGCGGACATGACTCAGCTTCCCGATCGGATGCGCGAAGTACTCGCTGCCGAATTTCACGCGAATACGATCCCGGAAACCGCGCGAATCTATCTGCTTGGCCGCGGCGCATCGCTCGCATCGGTAAATGAGGGCGTGTTGCTATTTCATGAAGCCGCCCGCACCCCCGCGGTGGGAATGTCGTGCGCGCAGTTCCGGCACGGTCCAGTAGAAGCCGTGACACCCGATATGGTTGCGCTTGTTTTCGCTTCACAGCCCGAGACGAAAGACTTGGACGAGCAACTCGCAGCCGATCTCAATCAACTTGGGGCGACCGCACGTGTAGTCTCACCCGGAATCGCAGGACCATGGGCGTGCGTGCTGGAGATCGTTGCGGTTCAAGTCGCCGCCGCTAAGTTAGCCCACCACCGGGGACTCGGCGCAGGCGATTTCCAGTACGCTCCACTTGTCACCACGACAGAAACAGGATTCAAACGGCCGTGAACGTAATAGCCATTGACATCGGCGGGACGGCGACTAAGGCGGGTATTGTCCACGACGACGGAACCATAGAGCACTTCCGTCGATTTGAAACAGAACCGCCGGTCGATAGCTTCGTCGAGCGTGTCCACCGGACCGTCGACGACTTACTGAAGGTGTCGCCGGATGCGGAAGGCATCGGCGTCTCCGTCGCGGGGTTTATCGACGCCGCGCACGCGACGATGACCTACAATCCAAACCTACCTTGGCTCGAAAACTACCCGTTGCGCGATAGCCTGCACAACAAGTACAGGAAACCGGTAACCCTTGAAGCCGATTCCAACGCCGTCGCTCTCGGAGAGTATCACTTCGGCAGCGGCATTGGTTCGGCACGCTTCCTCTGCATTGCCGTGGGAACAGGCATCGGCGCCGGATTCATGGTCAATGGCAAACTGCTGCGTTTTACCGAAGAGACGATCGGCGATGCGGGGCATATCATTGTTGCGCCAGGTGACGAGAAGTGTTCGTGCGGGGGGGTCGGCTGCGCGGAAGCGGTCGCGACTGCGTCCGCTATCCTGAGACTTGCGGGGGGCAGAGTGGACTCGCTTGAAGAACTCGCGAAAGACCCGAACTCGGAGCGGTTCTTTGAGGAAGCGGGCGACCACTTAGGTATCCTCTGTGCTTCGCTTAGTTCGTTGTTCTATCCGGATCGAATCGTACTTGGCGGCGGAGTGATCGAAGCCTCGGACGTCGTAGTTCGGACGGCCGGCCGCACCTGGGAACGCCACGCCGCTGACTTAGTCCGCAGGCGCGCGAAGGTGTTACCCGCGAAACTAGGCGGTAAGGCGCCTCTGGCCGGCGCCGCTTGCGCATTGTTGAAACCCGAGCACTAAACTTGGAATAGACTCAAGCTGAATCACATGGCGAATCAAGGCGCTGATCGACGCACGATTTTAGAAATGCTGGCTAAAGCCGCCGTAGCCAGCCAGTTCACCGGCTTCAACCGCTGGGCGTTCGCGCAACAGCATCACGCTGCGCAGACGGAACCGCAACCTTCGAAACCATATCAGCCAACTTACTTCTCGCCGCCCGAATATCGCGCCATCGAGATACTAACCGACCTGATCATTCCCGAAGACGAAACTCCCGGCGCCAAACAAGCCGGAGTAAGCGAATTCATCGACTTCATGGCCGCTCACGGGGAACACGAGATCCAGCGACCGATGCGCGACGGCCTCGCGGCGCTCGACGCGACGGCCAACCAAACCTATAGCAAGACTTTCATCGATCTTTCTACAAAACAGCAGGTCGATATTCTAAAGAAACTCGCCGCGACGTCTGCTGACGACCCGGGTAATAAGTTCTTCCGACTTATCCGACGGTATACCGTGATGGGTTACTATACCAGCCGCGTCGGGTTAAAGGAACTTGACTACCCAGGGCTACGTTTCTACTCCGAGTCCCCATCCTGCCCGCACACCAACGATCCCGAGCACCGGCACTTACCGCCACCACTGGTCTAACATGCCAACTGAAACCTACGACGTAATCGTGATCGGCACCGGCGCGGGAGGCGGAATGGCAATCCATACGCTTTGCCAAGCCGGTGCGAAAGTCTGCGCTCTCAATGCAAGCCGGCGTCTAAACCCCACCAAAGACTTCCGAAACCACAAACAGCCCTATAACATGCCGTTCCGCGGTTTCGGCGAACCCGCCAAGCGCGCCGACTACATCGGCTACATGGACAACGAATACACCCAGGGTATCTGGGAGCACGAGATTGTCTTCACGACAGCACCAGGCACTGAATGGACATGGCGCCGCTGCTTCGCCGTAGGTGGTAAGACGAACTTCTGGGGCCGCTCATCCGCGCGATTCAGCGACATCGATTTTCAAGCTGCAACCCGCGATGGCTACGACACAGACTGGCCGATCACTTACAAAGAAATTTCACCCTACTATAGCCGGGTCGAGAAGATGATCGGCGTCGCGAGCACCGTTCAGAATCGGCCGAGTAATCCGGACGGTGAGTATCTGCCGCCCATGAACTTCCGTTGTATCGACCGCATTCTCGAGAGCGGTTCGCACAAGGTCGGCATTCCGTACCTTCCCGATCGCATCGCACAACTTACTGTTCCCCATGCCGGTCATCCCTCGTGTCACTATTGCGGCAACTGCACCGAGGGCTGCGACACAGGCGCCTTCTTCTCGACTCCTTGGTTCTTCCTGCCCGCCGCGGAAAAGAGCGGTAACCTCGACTTACGCACTAACGCTTTGGTCAAGAATATCCTTGTAGACGACAATGGTCGCGCCCGCGGGGTGGCTTACATAGATCGTGTAACGAAACAGGAAGTAGAAGTGTTCGGTAAGAACGTCGTACTTGCTGCCTCCTGCGTTGAATCCGCCCGCATTGTCCTCAACTCGAAGTCGCGGCAATGGCCGGATGGCATCGGAAACTCAAGCGGCCAAGCGGGCCGGAATTTATGCGATCACCTTTACGGGACAACGGCACGCGGCTACTTCCCTCAACTGCTAGGTCAGCCGAGCTTTCCCGACAACGTCTCCTCGAGTACCGTAGCCTGGATGCCCCGCTGGCAGAACTTAGAAAACCCGCATCAGGAGAAATTTATCCGCGGGTACTCTGTCTATCCTGATGGTGGCTGTAGCTCATTTCCGTGGTACTTCGAAGACATCGAAGGCTTCGGCCATGAGTACAAGCGCCAGATTAAGCGGCGTTACCCCACCCCAGTCAGTTTCTATATCCAGGCACCGACACAGAGAAGTGACGCAAACTTCGTCGACATCGACCCGGCCGTGAAAGATGTCTACGGCATCCCGGCTGCGCGGCTGCATTTCAAGTGGGATGACAACACGCTACATATGTGGGAGCACGGTAAGAACGCCTGTCGCGAGTTACTTCACGCCAGCGGCGCGGACTACCTCGGATCTGCTCCCGAACCGGATATGCCGGGAACCAGTCTTCACGAAACCGGCACCCTGCGCATGGGCAATGATCCCAAACGATTCGTTACTAACCGCTTCGGCCAATCGCACGATGTGCCTAACCTGTATGTCTGCGACGCCAGTGTGTTCCCGAACTGCACAGACAAGACGACGACAATCTCGATCCTGGCCTTTAGCCTGCGCACGTCGGAATATCTGATCGAACAAATGAAACTTAGCTGAGACCGCGCTTTTGAGGGATAATAGCTGAGCCATGCGTGCTCTCCTTCTGCTCGTTGCCGGATTTGCCACACTTACCGCGCAAACCGCGTTCGTTACGGGATCCGGTTATATTCCCCCGCCCGCGATGACAGTAGCTCCGGGTCAGGTGCTCACTTTCTATGTCGGAGGCCTTTCTGCGACAGGAGTTTCAGCGGCGCTGAGTGTAGGTAGCGTGTCACAGGTTGTCGATGTACTCTCAACGCAGGCCACGGATGCTTCGACCGTCGCAGTTACCGTTCTGATCCCTTTCAGTGTTGCTCCAGGAGCCGTGCCGGTGACGATTCAGTTCGCCGGAAGCAACGGGATAGTCAGTGACCCGGTCAGCCTGGCTGTCGTGCCCGACTTACCACATATCATCACCACCTGCGACTCGCTTTACGGGACTCCCACCAGCCCTTGCCAACTCGCGGTCACGCACCAGAACGGAAGTCTGGTGACGAACTCCGCGCCCGCCGCTGGTGGGGAGGTATTGAGTATCTGGGCCGTGGGCCTCGGAGTACCTGCGAGCGGAATCCCGAAAGCAGGAAGTGGACCGATTGCGATGAACGACATCGTACTAAACACAGCGTTTGAGGTCTCTGTGCCGGGGGGCACGAGTATCGCCGCGACGCAAACGCCCTATTTGTTTGCGGGTCTAAGCTCAGTTACCGGTGGTCTCTATCAAGTCAACTTCGCCGTTCCACAACCACCGGCCGGTACGCAGGCTTGTACGCAGAATACAGAATGGTTTACAGGCAGCGGCAATATGTCCCTGTCGATCTTCCGGGCAGTTCCTTTCAACCCGAGTGGCACAACGGGCACGGCATTCACGCTGGGTTACTTCACTTGGTCTGCTGTTGGAAGTAGCGTGGTAAGTTCAATCTGCGTGGCTCCTTAGTCGCTTACGCTCCGCTCGCGTCCACTGATAGAACAATTCCGTCTCCGTATCGGAAAGCCGCGCCTCGGGGTGCAATAAGAGGTATCGTTGCAACGGCATTCGATGGTTACGAACCATACTCGCGATCGCCGACAGTACCTCCTGCCGTTTAACCGTGTCGTACTCTTGCCAGTGCGACAAGTTCATGTGACTTCGCGCTTCGCTCACATCCTTCTCGATCATCCAAGACAACGGCGCAACGTAGCTATACCTCGGCCACGCCGTCCTCTCTGAATGGCAGTTCTGACAAGCTTTCGTAATGATTCCTTCCGCTGTGGAATCCAGCGAAGCCCCAGCAAATAGCGGCGTCGCCGACGACACAGCTTTCACTTGGCCAAAGGGGTGCACCATCGACGCGATGCCGACAAGTAGGAAGACCCCGGACAGCAGCACAAGCCATCGTCTAAGCTTCACATAACCGAAGACTTCCCAAATCCGCAACTTATTCCACAAAACGACTGGGAATAAAAGCAGCGGCGATCCGGTCTTGCTGAGTGGAGGAAGCTTTGAAAGACACAATAATTCACGATCATCAGCACAGTAATCAGAACGACGGGATCGACCGTCGCGGATTTCTCGAATGCATGGCCTGGGCGGGCACGGGCGTGCTGTGGACCGTAGGCGCTGGGATCGCCACTTCCCAGGCTTTTGGGCAGAACACTCCGGCGCCGCGAAACACCGGATTCACCTTCGTCCAGATCAGCGATAGCCACATGGGCTTCAATAAACCGGCGAATACCGACGTAACAGCGACCCTGCAAGCGGCCGTCGATAAGATCAACACCCTACCGGCGATTCCTGACTTCATCATCCATACCGGCGACCTCAGCCACTCATCGAAGCCCGTGGAGTTTGACACGCTAACTCAAGTAATGTCGACCGCCAAGGCCAAGCAAGTTTTCTATGTCCCCGGTGAGCACGATAACTCGGTGGACGACGGCAAATTGTATCTGGAGCGCTTCGGGAAAGACGCAAAGGGCAAAGGCTGGTATAGCTTCGATCACAAGGGCGTCCACTTTGTCGGCTTAGTAAATTCGGCCGCGCTCGAAGGTATGGGGAAGTTAGGCGGCGATCAGATCGAGTGGCTCGCGGCCGACTTACAAGGGCGTTCGTCCAGCACGCCGCTGGTATTGTTCGCGCACCTACCGTTATGGACGGTGTATCCCAATTGGGGCTGGGGCACGCAAGATAGTGAGCAGGCTTTGAGTTATGTGAAGCGGTTTGGCTCAGTCACGGTGCTCAACGGCCACATTCACCAGGTCATGCAGAAAGTGGAGGGCAACGTCGCGTTTCACACCGCGATGTCGACGGCATTTCCGCAGCCCGCGCCCGGCAGCGTTCCTTCGCCCGGACCGATGAAGGTTCCCGCGGAGCGTCTACGAAGCGTCCTTGGAGTAACTAACGTGGCATATGTGCAGCAGGGTAGTAGTCTGGCGGTTGTCGATTCACCGTTGGCTAGCGCGATCGAGGGCTAGATGCGATTGTTTGTTGCCGCCCTCCTCCTCTCGGCCGTTCTACTATCGGCGGCAACCATCGCTACACCGCAAACCGGTGATGAGGCCAAAGGTAAAGAACTCTTTCAACGCCGCTGCGGTGGTTGCCATGCGACGGACCAGGTGAAGGAAGGTCCGCGGCTCCGCGGCGTCTATGGGCGTCACGCCGGCTCGACACCGGACTTCCAATACTCAGACGCGCTGAAGAATGCGAAGTTTACCTGGAATGAGGCGCTGCTCGATAAGTGGTTGACCGACACCGAGAGCCTGGTTCCCGATAACGACATGACCTTCCGTGTCACAAATTCCGGGGAGAGGCGCGATATCATCGCGTTCCTCAAAACTATGTCGCAATGACCCGGGGTCACCGAATAAAGCCGCGTGGGAAAATCATCGCTGAGGCGGTTTCTATTTAGTGACCCATGCTGTGCCCGAGCACGGGACCAACATCCTGGACGCGCCGGACAAACTCCGCTTCGAAATGCTCGTGCTCCCGCATCTCGATGCCGCGTTTGATCTTGCCCGCTGGCTATTGCGGGATCCTGCCGACGCCGAAGACGCCGCGCAAGAGGCGATGCTGCGCTCGTATCGCTTCTTTAGCGGCTTCCATGGCGGAGAGGCGCGGCCCTGGTTGCTGCAAATTGTCAGGAACACTTGCTACTCCAGGCTGGAGAAAAATCGTCGCGTGAACGATACCATTGAGTTCGACGAAGAGTCCCACGCCCTGCAAAGCGCGACGCCCGAAGCCGCAGCCATCGCCGGGGACGATCGCGAGCGACTTACTAGCGCACTAGAGTCTCTACCCACGCGCTATCGGGAGGTGATTGTCCTTCGCGAGTTAGAAGGCTGTTCTTACAAGGAGATTGCCGCCATTACTTCGATCCCAATCGGCACGGTCATGTCGACTCTCTCCCGAGCTCGGCGGCAGCTTCAGTTAGCACTTACCGGATCGACCGGCGCAAAGGCTGCCCATGAGTTGTGAACGCGCTTCTTCCGCTCTTCACGGATACTTCGATGGCGAATTGGACGCCGTCAGCGCAGCGGAATTCGAGCTTCATCTTGAGCGCTGCGACGACTGCGTTCGGGCGCTAGAGGACCTGGAGTCGTTAAGGGTGTCCATTAATGCGGCGCAACTCTACTACAAGGCGCCTGACTCGCTTCGCCGGAAGGTTCGCGCAGACATCGGACTGCCGCGGACTGTAGCCACTATGCCGTCGCGCAAACCGTGGGCATGGCTCGCCGTAGCTGCGGCGCTTCTTCTCTGCTCGCTTGTCGGTTGGCAGTTTTTCCTCGCTAACCGGACCGGTGGCAGTCAACCTGTTCTCGCGGCGGAGCTGATCGACGCTCACTTACGATCCCTCCAACCTGGGCATCTTACAGATGTCATCTCGTCCGATCAACACACCGTCAAACCGTGGTTCGCCGGCAAGCTCGACTTCTCCCCGCCAGTGCGCGACTTTGCCGACCAAGGTTTCCCATTGAAAGGTGGACGTCTCGATATCATTCGCGGCCGCGCTACCGCCGCACTAGTCTATGGCCGCCGCAAGCACATCGTAAACGTCTTCATCTGGCCCGTGTTAGAGAGGGACAGCCCCGTGCATCCGGGCTCGCAGCAGGGATATCAATGGTGCGAGTGGCGCAACGCGGGAATGGAATTCTACGCCGTATCCGACGCATCGAGCGCCGACCTGGAGCAGCTACACCGCTTGTTCGTCGAGTAGACTAAGACGCGAGGAACTTACCGATCGACTTAGTCGCCTGCCGCAATCGCTGATCGTTTTCGATCAACGCGAAGCGTACAAAGCCTTCGCCCATCGGCCCAAATCCGACACCTGGAGATACGGCGACGAGAGCCTCCTCCATCAGTAGCTTCGAGAACTCCAATGAACCAAGCGCCCGGAAACGCTCTGGAATTGCGGCCCAAAGGAACATCGACCCGAGCGGCGGCTCCACCGGCCACCCGGCGCGATTGAGTCCTTTCACCAGCACGTCGCGCCGTTTCTGATACATCGCGCAGATCTTAACCGTATCGGCCTCGCACTCGCGCAAAGCAATGATTGAAGCTATTTGGATTGGCTGAAAAACGCCATAGTCAAGATAGCTCTTGATCCGAGCAAGAGCGCCGATTAGTTTCGCGTTGCCCAGAGCAAAAGCCCACGCGCCAGCCGGCCATGTTATAGCTCTTCGACAGCGAGAAGATCTCGACAGCGACGTCTTTCGCCCCTTCCACTTCAAGGATGCTCGGCGCCTTGTAGCCGTCGAAACAAATGTCCGCATAGGCGAAATCGTGGATCACCCACGAGCCGTAATGTTTCGCCAGACGAATGATTTCCTTGAAGAAATCGAGGTCAACACAAGTCGTCGTCGGGTTGTGGGGGAACGAAATCAGAACGATCTTAGGCGGATGTGTCGACTTATAGAGATCTTCCAGGTGCGTCAGGAAGGTCGCCGCATCCGGCATCGGTAACGTGCACGCGTGACCTTCCGACATGATCACGCCGTACTGATGGATCGGATACGCGGGATTCGGCGATGCGACGATGTCGCCCGGCCCGACAATCGCGAACATGAGATGCGCCAGCGCGTCCTTTGCGCCGATGGTAACGATTGCCTCGTTAGCCGGATCGAGCGTCACGCCATAGTTTCGAGCGTAGCGTTCCGTGATGGCGGCGCGAAGCTGCGGAATGCCCTTGGAGAGCGAGTAGCGGTGATTCTTGGGATTGCGGGATGCCTCAAGCAGCTTGTTAACGACGGGCCGCGGAGTAGCACCATCGGGATTGCCCATCCCCAAATCGACCACATCCAGGTTGTCGTGGCGCGCCCGCGCCTTCATTTCGTTGATTACTGCGAAAACGTATGGAGGGAGCTTGCTGATTCGGTAGAACTCGTCAGAGACGGCAGCCATGAACTCTCATCTTACTCACCTGTGCCCGCAGCAGCTTTATTGAGTGCACGAGTCGCTTCAAGCGCGCGCTCGCGTTCAGACTCTCTAAACAACTGCGGTGCGGGACGGCCATGCTTCGGAGCAGCGGCGATCTTCCGCACAGGAATAGCCTTGAGAACTGTTAGCGGGACCGAAACGGCTTGCGACTGATCGGCCGATTCAAGTTGCGCGGTCACCACAAATCGCTGCGGTGCATGGCCGAGGAAGTAGAAGGGATAGCAGGTAATCAGGTGGAGTTCGGAATCCTTAGTGGGCTGCAGCACTTCGATCTGCTTAGGAGAAATGATTTTTGTCCCCGTTACCCGATAGCAGAACTTTCCTTGCGCGTCCTGAACGTAAACCTGGTCGCCTAGTTTGATGTCTTTGAGTGCGCGAAAGTGTAAGTCGCGATGACCGGCGATTACGCAGTTGCCGCGTTCTCCCGGCATGGCGCTGCCCTTCACATGTCCCGGACCTCGCTTCAAGCTTTGGGGATCAGAGCCTTCTACGACGTACAAAGAGGTGTGAAGCCGCGGAATCTCAAGGTGCGAAAATGGCTTACCTCGAGGAACTCTTAGCGGAGCGGAGTAACCTGGCGGGAGATTCTTGGGTTGCAATCTCTCCGGCAGATCGGGTAGGGCAGACTCATCCTTCCACGTGTCTGCGATTTGCTGCTGACTCTGTTGCGATTCGACGTACTCGTGAATCCCACGAAACACGAGAAAGCCGCCAGCACCAATCAGAATCAGTGTTGCGGCGGCTTTCCCGTACTTATTCATACTCTAACTCGCGTTCTCTACAATCCGACTGTTAGCAACTAAGAGTTGGTAACGGTGCGGCGGCGGATCATCAAGCCGGCAGCGGCCAGAATGATACCAGCGACAACTTCAAGTCCCCAGCCATCAGCGGTGGTGGGCATCGTGTTGGTTTCAGGAGCGGGCGCGGGAGCAGGAGCCGGTTCCGGAGCGGGTGCGGGAGCAGCGGCCTCAGGAGCAGGTGCTGGCTCGGGAGCCGGGGCGGGTGCTGGCGGAGGAGCGCTCTCAGCAACCTGAGTCTGTTCCTTGGCTTCATACTTCGCGGCGACCGTGTACTCAGTCATCCGTTCTTTCTCGCGAGCCTTGACCGACGGAGGCAGCGGGAATTCGTAACCGTAGTTCTTGCCTTGAATCCAGATCTTGTCGAAGAAGTAGTCGTTACCAAAGTGATGGAGGACGATATCCGTCTTTTCCGGCGTATTGTTGTCCAAAGTCGCGATAGTCATCGCGGTAGCTTCAAGCTTCATTCCGCTATCGCCGAAGATTTGCAGTACTTTGCTGTCTTGACCCGGCGTTTCGAGTTGTCGGATCACATAATGGCCCGGTTGCAGCGTGGTGTTGTTAATAGTAACTGCGTACGGCAGATCAACGATAACTTTGTCGTACATAGTTTGGGCGCTCGCGCCGGCAACGAAGACAGATCCTGCTGCCAAACTTGCGAGAGCGAAAAAACGTAGTGATTTCATTCTTGACTCCCTGTAGTTGATTTATAGTAAGGCGCATTCGCGAATCATCATCGCTCGCGCTCGTTCGACTACATCCGTTGCAAGGAGAGTGCCAAAGTAAGCTCGACTGGCAGGCGATGGTACATTAATAGGGTCGGTAGTCTGGTCCGCAAGTCCCCATCGTCTAGAGGCCCAGGACATCGCCCTTTCACGGCGGTAACGGGGGTTCGAATCCCCCTGGGGACGCCAATGCTGGTGTGCAGTTGACTGTCGCCGGGTGGCTCTCACTTACGACCGAATTCGCGAACGTACCCACGCATTTCATCGCGTACCCTGCGGAAGATTTTGATCCTCTCTTCTTCTGACCCCTCGGATTGCGGCGGCGGGTCCTCAAAGCTACGATGCAGACGTTCCGCCGTCCCCAGGAACACTGGACAGCTCTCTTTCGCGTTGTCGCAGACGGTAATCACGTAGTCGAATTTCTGCCCCGCAAACTCTTCCACGCTCTTCGAGCGATGCCCGCTGATATCGATCCCCACCTCGCGCATCACGGCGATGGCTTCGCTCCGCGCCGGGTGCTAGGTTGCGTACCGGCGCTCTCCACGTCAAAGCGGTCGCCCCCATCGTGCCGCAGAAGTCCTTCGGCCATCTGGCTCCGCGCCGAGTTACCGGTGCAAAGAATCAGGACACGTTTTTTATTGCCCATGATGAAATCACCAACGGCGGCAGCGTCTTTGGATCGAACCCGGGGCATCTACTGGAAGCAATCCGAAATGTCCAGTCAACTTCCTGAGCAACTCGGCTCTCCGAACATCAGTTGCGCCGCGGCGACTCCAGCAATGGCGCCCCCGGCCAGCCTCTGCCGTGACCCGCCGTCCCAACGTCACGAGCAACAACCCGGTCCGCAACAGCCGGCCGGTTTGGTCGCCCTAATAAATGCGCTCATGAACTTGCCCGCGACCACTGGCGCAATCGCGTCCACATCGACGCCTTGAGCCGTCAGGAACTGCCGCGCATCTTCAACCTCGTAAACCCGCGTCGGCTCGATCTCGATGGCAGCAAACCCTGCGCCCGTCAGCTTCTGAACGTACTCGGAATCCTGCAGCGCGCCCGCGATGCAGCCGACCCACAGTTCGACGCTCCGCTTGATCTCGGCCGGCACCTCGCCGCGCACCACCACATCCGACACAGCAAACCGCCCGCCGGGTTTCAGGACTCGGAATGCCTCGCGCAAAACCCGATCCTTATCGCCCGACAGGTTGATCACGCAGTTGGAAATGATTACGTCCACGCTGTTGTCCGGCAGCGGGATCGATTCGATCTCGCCCTTGAGAAACTCGACGTTCTCGACCCCCGCTTTGCGCTGGTTTTCGCGCGCGAGTGCAAGCATGTCGTCAGTCATATCAAGACCAAAGACTTTCCCCGTGGGACCAACGCGCCGCGCAGATAGAAGCACGTCGATGCCGCCACCCGAGCCGAGGTCGAGCACCGTATCGCCGTGCTTCAGCGTGGCGAGCGCCGTCGGATTCCCGCAGCCAAGTGACGCCCGCAGCGCCTCCTCCGGTACTTCGCCCGTCTCGCCCGCACTATATAGATTCGCCGTGATCGGATCGCAGCCTCCGTCGAGCAGCGCCGAAGCTCCGCAGCAGCCATTGCTGCCGCCCGTTGCGACGCGGCGCGCGGCCTCGCCGTACTTCTCTTTTACGACTTCGTTGAGTTCCATGTAATCTCTCCTTCTACTTACAGACCTGAATAATGGCTTGCGGTTCGATCGCCTTATTGCGCGTGCAGCATTCGGCATACAGAAAGCGCAGCAGTTCCTGCAGGCCATCCACATTTGCCGAGTACCTTTGAAACGTGCTTTCGCGGCGCACCTTCACTAAATCCTCGTTCTTCAGTTTTTCAAGGTGATGGGAAAGCGTCGACGCCGGGATGTCCAGCTCCGCGCTGATCTCCCCCGCGATCTTGCCGTCGGGGTGCGCCGACAGCAAGGCGCGCATGATTCGCAAACGCGGTTCGGTTCCCATCGCCGAGAACATATCCGCGTAGCGCACGACGTCCGGTTCGTTTTTTTGCTTGGCCATTCAGCAGCGCTCCTTCCGTATTTCTATAATTGTCGAAGTATGGTAGGATTGTCAAGGGTCAGGCCGCGATTTGTCGCGTGCTAAATTGAAAACTCTCATTTAACAGGTCAAGAAACTGATGCGAAATGTCGTAATCGTGGGTTCCGGATGCGCCGGAAACACAGCGGCTGTGTATGCCGCACGCGCGAATTTGAAGCCGCTGGTAATCTCCGGCTATGAAGCCGGCGGCCAGCTCTCGCTGACATCGGAGGTCGAGAATTTCCCAGGCTTCCCGGAGGGGATCAACGGGCCGCACCTCGTTGGAAATATCAAGGCGCAGGCCGAGCGGTTCGGGGCCGACTATATGGATGGCGCCGTTCTGGAAGCCGATCTGCAGCAGCGCCCGTTCCGCCTGAACGTGGAAGGCGAATGGATTGAAACCCGGACACTGATCATCGCCTCCGGAGCCTCGGCCCGGTGGCTGGGTCTGCCCAGCGAGCAGCGGCTGATCGGCCACGGCGTTAGCTCCTGCGCCACGTGCGACGGCTTCTTCTATCGCGACAAAAAAATCATGGTGATCGGCGGCGGCGATTCGGCAATGGAGGAGGCCAACTTCCTGACGCGGTTCGGTTCCGAGGTATCGCTGGTGCATCGCCGCGAGAGCTTCCGCGCATCGAAGATCATGATCGACCGCGCCCGCGCCAATCCAAAAATCAAGTTCATGAACAACACGGTCGTAGACGACGTGTACGACGTGAAGAAACTGCTGGTAACCGGCGTCAAGCTGCGCAACCTGGAAACGGGCGAGACCTGGGAACAAGATGTGGATGGCTTTTTCGTCGCGATCGGCCACATCCCGAACACGCGGCCGTTCAAAGGTCAGATCGATACGGATGAGGACGGGTATATCCTCTCCCATGGCGGCGCGCGCACGAATATTCCCGGCGTGTTTCATGCCGGCGACGTTCAGGACCGCGTCTATCGCCAGGCGATTACGGCAGCCGGAGCAGGTTGTATGGCGGCGATTGAAGCCGAGCGCTTGCTGGAAGCAGAGGGACATTAAGATGATCGAACGACTAACGCCGCCAGGCGTGCCTACTCCGCGGGGCCCCTACTCACCTGCGGTTCGCGCCGGAGATTTCCTGTTTGTCTCCGGGCAGGTGCCCGTTAACCCGGAGACTCAGAAGGTCGAGCTGAGTGACGTGCAGGGCGAGACGCGGCTGGTGCTGAGTAATCTCAAGCTAGTGCTGGAAGGTGCCGGAGCTTCGATTGCGGATGTAGTCAAGTGCTCGGTATTTCTGGCCAACGGCGCCGACTTCGCCGCGATGAATGAAGTCTACGCGGAGTTCTTCGGCGAAGCCAAGCCCGCGCGCACCACCATTGTTTGCGGATTCGCGATGGCGGGGCTGAAGGTAGAAATCGACTGTATCGCTTATAGTCCGAAGAAGTAACTGGCTTCCCCTTGTATATTGCGGTCTTGTCGCTGATCCTGCTCTTCGCATATGACCTACCAGCGAAGTCGCTTAGGTTCACGAGTAGAGGCAAGACGATCCATCTCGATGAATACTGCGCAACGCCATCGTCCGATAGCCGTTTAGTCGTGTTCCTTCACGGTTCCGGGGGACTCGGATCGAAGAATATTCCCTATACCGACGAGGTCCAGCGGTTGGTGCAGAACGGCTACTGCGCTTACCTCCTTCACTATCTCGATGCAACGGGCGGGGCCGCATCGAACCTCGAGAAGAATTATCCTGTCTGGGTGCAAGCGCTTGAGGACGCCTCGGCATTCGTCCGCGCGCGCACAGGCGCTCCTATAGGTAGGACCGCGATCGTCGGTTACTCCCTCGGCGCCTCGATCGCGTTAGCGGCAGCTACTAGAAGTTCCAACTTCGGAGCTGTTGTCAGCATTAGTGGCAGCCTGCCGGATCGATACTTCAGCCCAGCACTAATCCTCTCACAGCTTCTTATCATCCATGGCAGTGCAGACAACGTCGTTCCCGTATCAAATGCAACCCAGCTTGCTGAACTCTGCAAGACGAATAACGGTGTTTGCGAATTGTCGATCTACCCGAATGAGGGACACGCCTTCAGCGCGGGCGCGAAATCTCGTATCGCAAATGAGATTAGTAGGTTTCTCGCGAGGGCTCTACCCGATAGATAGCTCGCTACTTAGTAACCCATAGCCAGCGTGTGTGAGCGTCCCAATGAAAGTCGTCGGTCCCATAGCGAGTAATGGTCGCTACTTTGGCGACGCCGCTGGAAGTATCGATACGCCGTTTGTCTCTCAGTGCGAAAGTATCGGGTCCAACCGAGCCAAGCGATATTGGCAAAGAAGTTCCGTTGAAAGATACACGGCGTGATGATCCTTGTGACTAACTCAAGTCCCTCCGGGATGGGCGGGTTCGCCGCCGCTTCGTCCGTGGTCTTCTTAGCCTGGCTACTTTCAGTGTTCAGCCCGAAATCCAGCGTAGACTCTGCGCCGAACAGCTTACAAGAGCCGTAGCTCGTTTCGTTCACGGCGAGAGTTCCATCGCCGGTAAATAGTAGGCTCAATAACGAACTAATGGGAAGCAGCGCCACGGTCTCACCAACCTTCTGACGCGCATAGTCGGTTACGATACGCCCACTCTGCACGCCGCTGTCCGGAGGCGGCTTTAGAAACTGTACCGTCAGCCGCCGCAGATCTGCCGTATTCACATCAATCAGGAATACTCCACGATAGCCAGTCACGACGTTACCGCCATCTCTGGTCGCAACGGAGAAATGACTACTTTCGAGAGGTACTTCGTAATCGTATTCGGCCACTCTAGATCCAGCGACGGATCCAAACGCCGCTCCGCCTCCAGACCGGGTAAGTCGTTGGGCGAAGCGTCGGAGATACCGGTACTCTTCAACTTGTCAGGCACCACGTAGATAGATCGCGCGACGGTCTCGGTGCAGGCAAACCGAGGCAGCGCTTTCGCGTTTGCCTCGATAGTCCGCGCCGCCTCCTGAAACAACTCGCTAGGGTCGGGCGAAGTCTGAGCAAGACCCGCGCTGTAAGAGACGACCAACAGCGAGCAGATAATCGTTCGGCCCAACCCCACTTCAACGCACCACGAAGTTCACCAGCCGGTCCGGCACGCAAATCACCTTCACCACAGTTTTCCCTGCCAGCAACGCTGCGACATTCGCCTCCCGGCGCGCCAACGATTCCAGCTCCGCGCAATCCGTCCCATGCGGCACCGTCATCCGCCCGCGCACTTTGCCATTCACCTGCAGCACGATCTCGACGCCTTCATCGCGCGCCAGTTCGGCATCGAACTTCGGCCACTCCTGCTTAAACACAAGTCCATCAAAGCCCTGCTCCGCCCACAGCTCCTGAGCGATGTACGGTGCGAACGGCCCCAACAGCAGCGTCACGGATCGCAGCGTCTCGCGCATCGCGGCAGCGGAAATCTTTGCCTCCGCCGCATGCAGTTCGTTCAGCAACTCCATCACCGCCGCGATCGACGTATTGAAATGCCAGCGCGTGTCCAGATCCTCGGTGATCTTCTTGACCGTCTGATGCAGTTTGCGCAACACGTCGCGATCGGCCGAACCATCGCCGCCCGGCGCTCCCACGTTGCGGGTAACGAATCGATACACGCGCCCGAGAAAGCGAATAATGCCTTCAATCCCCGCGTCGGTCCAGTCAATCTCTCTTTCCGGCGGGCCGGCAAAAAGCACGAACAGCCGCCCGGCATCCGCTCCATACTTGTCCGCCACCGCATCGGCGCCCTTCACATTGCCGCGCGACTTCGACATCTTCGCGCCCTCGGAGATCACCATCCCTTGCGAGAACAGCTTCCGGATCGGCTCCGCGTTGCTCACCAACCCGATGTCGCGCATCATCTTCGTCCAGAAGCGCGAGTAGATCAGGTGCAGGATGGCGTGCTCAATCCCGCCGATGTACTGATCGATCGGGAACCAGTAAGCGATCTTCGCCGGATCGAACGGCTGCGTCGCGTTGTGCGGATCGCAGTAGCGATAGAAATACCAGGACGAATCGACGAACGTATCCATCGTGTCGGTTTCGCGCCGCGCCGGGCCGCCGCACTTGGGACAGGTCACGTTGACGAACTCGGGCACCGATGCCAGCGGCGACTGCCCATCGCCAGTGAGCCGCACGTTGTCCGGCAGCAACACCGGCAGATCGCTTTCGGGCACGGGAACCACGCCGTCCACGGCGCAGTGGATCACCGGAATCGGCGTGCCCCAATAGCGTTGGCGCGAAACGCCCCAATCCTTCAACCGAAACGTAACAGCGGGCTTCCCAAAACCCTCACGCTCAGCCTTCGCCGCCATACGCCCACGCGCGTCAGCACTCGAAAGACCGGAAAACTCGCCGGATTTCTCGACGACGCCTTCAATCTCCAGCGCCTGTGTCATCGCGCTCTCATCCGGCAGTTCTCCATCAACCGGACGGACCACCGGCACAACCGCCAGCCCGTACTTACGGCAGAATTCGAAATCGCGCTGATCGTGCGCGGGAACGGCCATAATCGCGCCCGTCCCGTAACCCGTCAGCACGAAATTCCCCACCCACACCGGCAGCGTTTCGCCACTGAACGGATTGCGCGCGAACAGCCCGGTAGCGAAACCTTCCTTCTCGAAATCACCCGGGCCCTGTGCCGCCCGCGCGTCGATCATCGCCTTCGCCTGCGCCCGCATCGTCGGATCCAGCAGTTCCGAAACCAGCGGATGCTCCGGCGCCAAAATCAAACACGTCGCGCCGAAGATCGTATCAATTCGCGTTGTAAAAACACGAATCGACCTCGCGCGTTCCGCTAAAACAAAATCGACCTCAGCGCCTTCCGACCGGCCAATCCAGTTGCGCTGCATCGTCAGCACACGCGCCGGCCAGTTGCCTTCCAGCGCCGCCATATCGTTCAACAGATCATCGGAATAATGCGTGATGCGCAGGAACCATTGCTCAAGCGCACGCTGCTCCACCGGCGTCGTCTCATGCCGCCAGCAGCAGCCATCCACTACCTGTTCGTTGGCCAGCACGGTTGCACACAGCGGACACCAGTTGACCAATGCCCTCTTCCGATAAGCCAGATCGCGCTTCAGCATCTCGAGGAAGAACCACTGGTTCCAGCGATAGTATTCGGGATCGCAAGTGGTCACCTCACGTGACCAGTCATAAGAGAACGCGAAGCGGCGATGCGTCCGCTTCATCTTCTCGATATTCGAGAGCGTCCAATCGCGCGGAGGCTGACGGTTCGCGATCGCGGCGTTTTCAGCAGGCAGACCGAACGCGTCCCAACCCATCGGGTGCAGCACGTTGTAGCCGCGCATCCACATGTAGCGCGCCAGCGCATCGCCGATCGAGTAATTCCGGACGTGGCCGATGTGGAGCGCTCCGCTCGGATATGGGAGCATCTCAAGCACGTAGTATTTCGGCTTGCTGCTGTCCTCTTCCGCGCGGTACAGGCTCTGGCCGGCCGCTTCGGCGCGGTCCCACTGTTCAAACCACTTGGTTTCAATCGCCTGAAAATCGTATGCCTTTTCCGACATGATGCTTGTTTTCTGCCTTTATTGGGTCAATCTTTTTTGGACTGGCCTGCTTCCGTTTGGCCGGCCCAGCCGCCTTGCGATCGGGTCCGGCGAGCCGCTTCAGCGTAGCGATGTCCCGCAAGTCCGCGCGATCTTCCTCATCATGCGGAGTCTCGAGGATAAAGGGTTTCGACCGAAGCGCGGGGTGGCGTAAGACGCGGCGGAACCCTGCTTCACCGATCTGTCCATCTCCAATGTTGGCATGGCGGTCAAGTCGCGATCCGCGCGCGCCTTTCGAGTCGTTGGTATGGATGACGCCGACGTTTTCCCAGCCCAGATCGCGGTCGACTTCAACGACCAGATTCTCCAGCCCGGCCTCCGTCGCGATGTCGAATCCGCCCGCAAACAAATGACAGGTATCCAGGCAATAGCCGCACGGCAGATCGATTAGTTGGCCCAACAACTCGCGCATATTGCGAAGCTCCGCGAACTTCCCGCCCAGATGCGCGCCGCCGCCTACAGTGTTTTCGAGAAGCAACGTAAGTCCGCGTAAATCCAGGCCCTGCGCCGCCTCTTTGACGCCCAGAACGAATGCCGCCATACCCTCTTCGGGATTGCACGACTTGTAATTACCGGGATGCGTCACCAGAAATTCCGCGCCGATCTCCGCCGCGCGCTGCAATTCTCCCCGAAAAGCGGCAATCGAATTCGCGCGAATTACCGGATCAAGCGACGCCAAATTGATCAAATAACTAACATGAATGGCCAGCGGGACTAGATCAAACTCGCGCCGGACAGCCTGAAAACGTCTTACATCTTCAGGATCCAGGACCGACGGACGCCACATTCGCGGGCTGGACGAGAAAATCTGAAATGTATTAGCTCCGACATCGTGCGCACGAATCGCGGCCTTTTCGAGCGATCCCGACCGCGAGGTGTGAATTCCAATACGCAGAGATCGCATCGTAACAGTTCGGATCATGGCATAAGGCGGGAAAGCCCTCGTATAAACACATTGTTTTGCTAAACTGAAGTGCACAAAGGGGCTTAGCGGTTAGAGCAGCCTCAAAATTAATAATGGTGGGACGCTTCACAGCACTTTGCGCGGCAGGCGCGGTTTTCGCGTTAGCGACGAATCTCGCGTTACCGCTCGCAGCCCACTGGACCGCGGCTGGCCCGTTTGGCGGAAACGCTGAGGTAATTGCCTGCTCGCCGCAGGACCCCAACTTTCTAATCGCCGGCACCAAAAACGCGAATCTGTTCATCTCCGCGGATGGCGGCGCGCGCTGGGAGCCGATCGATTTCCCGCGCCAGTACACCGCCATGCTCCACATGATTGTGTTTTCGCCATCCGGGAATGGCAAACCGTCGGCTATCTACGCTGCCGTGGCCGCTGAAGCTGGTCCGGGATTGTTTCGAAGCGACGACTCGGGCCATAGCTGGAACGCCGTGAGCTCGCTCGAAGGATCGGAAGTTTACTCGCTGGCGATTTATCCCAAAGACGCGAAAATCATGGCCGCCGGGTTGCGCGACGGCGTGCACCTCTCGCGTGACGGCGGCGCGACTTGGAAACTGATCTCGCCGGCCGATAACGTTGAACTCCAGCCGGTGGTTTCGGTCGCATTCGATCCGAAACACGAAGAAACGATTTACGCTGGGACGCCGCGGTTGCCCTGGAAGACGACGAACGGCGGCGCCGAGTGGTCGATGATCGCCGAGGGAATGTCGACTGATTCCGACATCATCACCGTTCGCGTCGATCCGGTAAAGTCTTCGCGCGTTTTCATCGGCGCTTGCAGTGGTTTCTGGCGCAGCGTGAATGCGGGCGCGAACTGGTCAAAAATGGCGGGCATCCCTTTCACGTCACGCCGAACCTATGCTTTCGCGCAAGACCCGCGGCACCCCGAAATCATTTATGCCGGCACCAGCCGGGGTTTATACGCGACACACGATAACGGTGCCAACTGGCGTGAAGTTGCCTCGCATGAGATCAAGTCCGTCGCGGTTTCCGGCGACACCCTTTTCGTGGCCACGGCCGATGAAGGCCTGTTGAAGAGCACCGACGGCGGCGAAACGCTGCAGCCCATCAATGAGGGATTTACCAGCCGCACGTTCGCGCCACTCGTCGAAAACGGCGATCAGCTTCTTACCGGAACCAGCGCCGCAGCCGATGCAGGCGCAATCTTCTCAAGTCTGGATGGCGGGCTGAACTGGACCCGCATTACCGATCCCGCTCGGTTAGGCTATGAAAACGTGATTGCGATCGCGCTTACCTCGGCCGGGACGCTGGTAGCTGCGACGCCCGCCGGAGTCTTCCGGTCGGCAGACAAGGGCGAAACTTGGATGAAGACCGGAGAGGCCGAAAAGCCCGTCGTTCATAAAGTCATCCATAAAGTAGCCGCCAGGTCCGCCAAAGTGAAGCCCGTGAAAGCCCCAGCGCCGCAAGCGATGTTCGCGCCCCAACCAAACTTCGCGGCTCTCCGCTTCAGTGCGCTATGCGCAACCGGCGACGCGGTTCTGGCTGCGACAGAAGCCGGGCTCTACCGCAGTAAAGATGACGGGCAGACATGGACTTTATCGAATTTCACCGGCCAGCCCGTTAAGTCGCTGCAGTGCAGCGACTCATCCGTAATCGCGCGCCTCAGTGACAGCTTCATGCTTTCGAACGACGGTGGCGCTTCATGGGGGCCGCGTCATCTACCGTTCTTCACCCAGACCTACGATCTGGCCGGCGCCGGTTCCGTGTTCATCGCCGGCACGTCGCGCGGGTTGTTTCGCAGCGACGATTCGGGAATGACCTGGCATGCCGCGCAAGCCGGTTTACCGATGGCGAGCATCACAGCCGTCGCCATCGACCCTGTCACGCGGACTTTGGCTTATGCTTACGAGTTCGGGCATGTGTATCAATCGAGCGATGCCGGCAAGACTTGGCAGCGTTTCGATCAGGAAGGCCTCGGCGGCGCGACTATCAAAAGTTTCTCAGTAACAACGCAAGGAGCGCACAATCTCCTTGCAGTGACCTCTACGCGGGGAATATATGTTCGGGAGATCGGCAAGGGAGAGACTTCCCGATCGAGCTTTACGGCAGTTGACTTTAGAAAGGACGGATATGTTCCAAACCAGCAGAACGACAAATCGCCTGCTTTCTAGCTGTGTTGGGGTGGTACTGGCGTGTGCCGGGACTGCGTTCGCGCAAGACTCCTCAACCCAGCAAACCACAACCTCCGTCGACATCCCGCCTCCTGGCGTGTCGACATTTGAGCTGCCTCGCTCCCAGGATTGGGAAGCCGGATTCTTTTACGGCGCGAGTTTTTGGCAGCAGAAAAACAGTGATCCATTAAAGGAACAACAGAAGCCGAGCGCCATGGCCGGCGGCTATTTTACGGAGAACTTCAGCGAGCACCTCGGCACCGAGCAAGAGTTCGCCTTCGCCGAGAACCAGCTTCGATTCCACCAGCAATTCGGCGGCGTGCTGCAGAACTTCAACGTCAGCCAGCACGTCTATCAGTTCCAGGATTCGCTGCTCTTCTACTTCACTAACCGGCGTAGCAATTTCCGCCCGTACGTGCGGGCCGGCTTCGGCGTCATTGGATTCGCGCCAACGCAAAACGCCAAGAACGAGTTGACGTCGGTTAACGCTGCGCCTTTGAATGCGGCTCAGATTCAGACCGATCCAAGGCTGGCGTTCACCTATGGCGTCGGTGTCAAGGTGCGGTTGGCTGAACACATCGGCATCCGCGGAGAGGTGTACGGTGTCCTCTCCCAGGATCCGCACTACGGCCTCGCGGTCAATGGAATTCCGCCGCAGCTGTATATCCCCGCAGGCGGCGTGATGAATGGCATTCAGGTCGATAGCGGCTTGTACTTCACCTGGGGCCACAAGGACACTTACACGCTGCAGGTCATGAGGGCGTGGGATTCGGTGAGTGTGGCGGCGTCCGGCAACAATGTTTGCCCTGGACCGGCCATCACGGTGCAAGGCGACAGTCACCGGCCGCAAGTCGTTCGCGGTACCCAACTATCGCTGGACGATCGACGGTCATGAAGCCGGATCGAACACGGATACCTTGACTGTTCCCACGGACACGGCGGGGCAGCATCAGGTCGGGCTGACCGTTGTCGACAGCGGTTCGCTTGAGAAATCGACCGTTCCTCCGATCACCCTTACGGTAAACGCGCATACGCCTCCGACCATCACGGCGACCGCGGACAAGACAGATCTTCAGGTTGGCGACAAGGCCATGCTGTATCCGCATCCGCAGGCTGGCTCTTGCCCTGGTTCGCTGAGCGTTGCATGGACCGTCTCCGACGGCACGGTAACCGGAACGGACCCGGCAACTTACGATTCGTCTACGGTGCAATTCGGTCCTGAAGGCGGTACCAAGCAGGTCACCGCGACGGCAACCGTTACGGATTCCGCCGGCGGCACGGCCTCGGCTCCGGTCAATCTGACCGTCTCCGCCCAGGTCAAGAACGTACGGCAGGATGACATCATCTTCCCGACCGGCAATTCCCGCGTGAATAACTGCGGTAAGCGCATCCTGATCGACCAGGTCTATCCGGCTCTGACTTCCGGTCAGTACGCCAACTACGACGTGGTGCTGGTGGGTCACATGGGCAACGAGGCAGTTCCGCCGCCTCCTGGCCGTCGTGGACGCCGCGCTCGCCGCGCCGCCGTTGTGAGTGCAAACCTCGCGATGGAGCGGGCACTGCATACAGCTGAGATCCTCGCTTCGGGTCAGGGCATCTGTCCGAAACCGGGCATCGACATCAGCCGCATCAAGATTGCGACAGTAGGCGCGGGTCAAGGCGCCGATCTCCGCAAGCCCATCTGCGCTGCATCGATTCGTGAGCGTAAAGCTTCGCGCATCGAAGCGACCGACGATCAGCTGAAGGATCAACGTGTTGAGATCTGGTTCGTACCGCGCGGCGCTAACATGCCGCAGTCCGCAACCGGCGCTCAGCAGGCTCCCGACACCATTCACACCGAGTGCCCCAAATAAGGCATTAGGTACCTGAAGGTCGCTACCAACCGGCCCGCTGGATCTAACGATCCAGCGGGCCTTTTCTATTGGTGCGGCAGTATCCGACTACAACACGAAACCGACGAGCGAGCCGATGTTACCGAGCCGCCGACCGCGCCAGCAATTCCCCGGAGTTCCGCCCGCCCAAAGGTCCACGATCAAAACAGGAGCCTCTTCAACCAGAATGACCGAACTAACTTCCACGCAACAGCAAGTCCTCGTTTTACTAGCCAACGGCCGCACAACCGAGTCCGCCGCGAAAGAAGTCGGCGCCGACCGCAACACCGTTTCTTACTGGCGTCGCACCCTCCCGGAATTCCAGAAGGCGTTTGCCATCGCTCAATACGAGCAGACACTCTACTGGCGCGAGCAGCTGCAACAGCTCGGGACCCTCGCGATCTTGTGCATCAAGGAGGCCATGATCGAGAAATCCGGAAGCCGGAACCTCCGTGCCGCGGCCGCGTCGTCCTCGACCGAATTATCAAGGTGGCACTGGAACAACCCGCTACAATCTTGTGTTCCCGCTGAAACGTACCTCAACTGTATCCGATTCTTCCGTAAAAGTATTCAGTTGACTTACATATGACCCGTGGACATAATCAGGAAGCAATAACATTTGCGTCCGTCCGATTGAGAATTCACATGATTTTAGCGAAGTCCTATCCTGCCCCCATCAAGTCTACGCACAAAGCACGAACCGCAATACTTCCTTGTGCCATCCTTTTTTCAACCTTTACCCTTGCGTTTGGGCAATGCCCGATGACAAGCCCGCCATCCGTTCTGACCGGGCAGAACGACAACTCGCGCGACGGCGTCAACGCGAATGAGACATGCCTGACCCCCACTGCCGCCACCTTCTATCCGGGTGGGAACACGGGCGACCCGCCGATATTCGTGAAGAAGGCCGCTCTTCCTACCAGCACGGACGCGCAAGGAAGAACGTCCATGGTCTACACGCAGCCGCTTTATGTGCCAGGGCTGACCGTAAACAGCGCAACCCACAACGTCGTGTTCTTTGGCGACTTGATTGACAACGTGTACGCATACGACGCAGACAGCTACACATCAACCACACCGTTATGGAGCAGGAACCTTGTCCATGACTGCGATAGAACTGGTTCGCCCGGTGGCACCTA
>CAWCZA010000005.1:0-62566 GCA_963799935.1 uncultured Gammaproteobacteria bacterium
AGAGAGATGCAGAGTTTTCAAGTCCGTCTGCTGCAGCGGTAGTAATTCATGGTGGGAGCGCAAACGGTCTTGTAGCTTGGAAAACGAAAGACGGTACCACCCTTAAGCAGCTCGATGAACAGGCCTAGGCGAAGGGGTATCTCCAGCGCTCATCAGATAGTACTGCTAGTGCTGCGATTCGACGCCCAACTTTTGGACAGGCAATCAGCTCTCAGCATGACGATCAAGCAGGAAATTGGCGGAGGCCGGTAATTTGCTTCGCGATGGAAGCAAAGAATCTCTGCCCTGACGATTGACACACATAAATCTATGTGATTGAATACATTAAATAATGTGGCGGTGACCTATGTCCTACGCAAACTTCCTTTTGGAGTTGGAAAGGGCAGGTAAGCGTTCGCGCATTCGCCGAGTTGGTAGGGATGAACCCGAATTCGATCTCCAACTATGCGCGCAACGGTGAAATGCCAACGCATCTGGCCCTTATCGCTGTGCTTGTTGCCGAGCTCGGCTCACATGGGCTCGACTATAGACAAGTGATAGCAAGGGTGGAAGTCGCCCCCAAGAAACCGCGCGGTGGTGCGCGGCGTGGTCGATTTGGTGGGGATCGTCAGATTAGCCTGGAACTGCAAGGGGAGCAAACTCATGACTGACATCGTAGCCTCCCTGAGAGAGTTTGGTGCCGATCCAGCATCCCTGCTTCTGTTCGACAAAGACGGTCCCGAGCTTCTTCCTTACGCCACGCTCTTGACCGCCCGGCGAAGTGGCAATACTGCGCTAGATGTGGTGGAAGCAGTTTACGAATGGCAAGGCTCACCGCTGATTTTTTTGGTCGATGCCGATTCGCTCGATGACGATAAACATCTCCACCGGATACGACGTTTGCTCGCCATGCGAGGAGACGCCCCTTACTTGGGCGTCGTCTCGCCGGGCCGCCTCGATGTGTATCGCATCGCACTCGACAGGAAGTCCCTGACGCAAGCCCGGGTCGAATTGGATAGTGGAAAAAAATCAAGAATCGCGACACTGGCACAACTCGGCAATATTCGTCCACGCGCTATCCTCAACCAAGGAACTTGATCTCAAACGTTGTCCTCAGCTTGCTTACCGGTTCAATTTCCAAGTTGATTGCGATGAGGGGCGTCTCAAATGAGGACGCAATCTCGCTGGTCGGGCGCGCACTCTTCACGCGGTTTCTTGCGGATCGCAATTTGTTGCCACGCGGCATGTCCGATGTCGGTACAGCGGCCAGCTTATTCGATAGCCACGCGACGGCCGCCACGACATCAAAATGGCTCGATACGACATTCAATGGTGATTTGCTGCCTCTTTCGGCAAACGTTTTCGACGTTTTGCCTGCCCGCGCATATCATGTGCTTGGAGACGTACTTCGTCGGGCACCTGATAGTCAATTGTTTCTGGGTTGGGAACAGAAATGGAACAACCTTGACTTTGCGCATATTCCGGTGGGAGTTCTAAGTCGAGCATATCAACTCTATCTGCGCAATCACGCTCCGCTTCGCCAGCGGCGTGAAGGTGGCTACTATACACCTCGACCGATCGCCGAGCTCATGGTCCGCGCGTCTTCGTGCCTTGGAGCGTCACAAAGCGAGTAGTACGGCCAAGATTCTTGATCCGGCAGCCGGTGCCGGCGTTTTCTGGTAACAGCATTTCGCGAGCTTGTCGCGGAGCGTTGGCGAGCCGATGGAAAGCGGCCTGGGACTAAGATCCTGAGATCGATTCTTTATAGCCAGATTGTTGGATTCGATATCAATGAGGCCGCGCTCCGATTTGCAGCATTAGGCTTATACCTCATGTCGATCGAGCTAGACCCTGATCCGAAGCCAGTCGACAAGTTGCGGTTCGAAAATCTCCGTGGAAAAGTCTTGTACAGGGTGAAAGACGAAGATGAGAAAGAAGGTGCGGAACTCGGTAGCTTGGGACCACTCGTTGATGATCGGCATCGCGGACAGTACGATCTCGTCGTTGGGAATCCCCCTTGGGCGAGTGGAACAAAGCTGGCTGACTGGCACCTAGTCCGTGCAACAGTTGCACGGATCGCAGCCGACAGGAGAATTACCATTCAGCAACCGCCGCTTCCGAACGAAGGGCTCGAACTTGCCCTTTGTGTGGCGTGCCATGGAATGGGCAAAGCCAAATGGGCAGATTGCATTTGCACTTCATGCACGGCTGCTGTTTCAACAAGGCGACGGGATGACGGATGCACGCCAAGCCTTGTTTGAAGCGCTTGATGTCACGTCGGTCATTAACGGTGTCGAACTAAGGCAAACCAAGGTCTGGCCCGAGATTTCCGCACCGTTTTGCATTCTCTTTGCCACGAACAGAGTGCCGGGCCCGGTGCGGGCTTTCGGCTCATTAGTCCTCGCCTCGAGGAAAGGCTGAATGATGCGGGCGGCATGCGCATCGACGCTATTAATGCCGAGACCGTGCCCTCACGGCAGCTAGCCGAGACTCCAGATGTCTTAAAGATCCTGTTCCGTGGAACTAAGGCCGATCTCGGAATCATAGAGCGCATTCGCTCACAGGGACACCCAACACTCGAGTCATTCTGGGGAGAGACAATTGGCATCACTGATCACGGCCAGCTTCTTGGCAGCGGCAACGGCTACCAAAAGCTTAGGCCGAGCAGCCACGTACGTCGGAAAGGCGATGGGTTGCCAGGTGAGGACGCGAGCTATCTTCAGGGAATACCCGAAATCACAGCTGCTTCGTTCACGAACGTTTCCATTGATAGTAGCCTTCTTCGGACTTTTTCGCTTGAGCGAGTACACCGCTCTAGATCGATAGATTTATTTACTCAGCCGCTCGTTGTTGTCCACAAGTCACCGCCTGCTAGGGCAGGTCGCATCAATGTCGCGATCTCAGAAGGTCGTATCGTCTTTAACGAGACGTTCTACGGCTATAGTCCACATGGATATCCTGACGCAAGCACTCTTGTCCGCTATCTGGCGCTGGTTCTCGGCAGTAATATCGTCCTATGGATGGCGCTTGTCACGAGCGGAGAATTCGGCTTTGAGCGTGAAGTAGTAGAGAAGGCAACCCTCGACCGGATGCCGATACCTGATTTCCGCAAACTCAATCGGCCTCAGCACAGAGAGATCTTGTCCCTATTCAAGAAGTTGCAATCCAAGACTGGGACGTGGGAGCAGGTTGATGAGTGGATTGCCAGTTTGTACGGCCTCGGGTCGCGCGATCTCCAGGTGATCTCGGATACGCTCGAGTTCAATCTACCCTTTGCAGAAAATAAGCGGAAAGCTCAGGAGGCCCCGACAAAGACTGAGCGGGAGAAGTTCTGCGACGTTCTCGCGAAGGAACTGTTGCCGTGGTGTGAACGCTTCGGCTCCAAGCTCGTGGTGCATCCCCTTTCGCAACCCGCTATATCACCTTGGCAGGGCATTGAGGTTAGGACAAGTCGTGTCGGTATTTCTGAAGCAGTTCCGGCCCAGGATTGGGAAGGGCTACTTCGTGCAGCCGATGAAGCTGCGGCCTCAGAGTTGTTGCTTCGGAATGGAAGTAACAGTCTTCTGATTGGGCAGCTCGCTCAAAAACGCTATTGGAATGAAACGCAGGCATGTCTGCTCGCACAGCGGATTATCTGGTCCCATCTTGATCTGCTGAAAGGGAATGCCGAAGCATGAAGAAGCGTTCAGGAATTCGCGCCCGCCCTGACCAGATTGCCGAATTGACTCGAGGCCTTCAACTACCTCTGCCCGGGATCGATGCCGTCCATCTCGAAATTATTGCTGAACGTTTGCTTCAGGCCTTCAATGAGATTCGCGTGCAATCGCCGACGACTGTGGCTTCCGGCGGCGAGACGGAAGTGACAACTCTGATGGAGGCGCGACTCCTTATGATGATCGAGCAGGACACATTCTGGCGTCAGCTTGTCCTCTGTGTCGGCCGAGGCAAAGAGAGCCTGAGCTACGACGGATCTCATCTTGAGAAGCGTCCCGACCTTTCGATCTACCTGTCCAACAGGACGCTGCGATTTCCTCTGATCGCCGAAGCTAAGATAGTCGATCCTGAAAAGCCAACGAAACGCCTATAAAGCCTGATGAAACACGGCGTTTATTGCTTTAGAATTTCCCTGAAGGCGCAGCAAAAGGCCTGAAAACTGGGGAAAAACGATGCAGCCGAAACGCGAGCCGGAGCAGCCACAGCGGGAGTTGTTTCAGATAGATCTGGAGCAGTTGATCGACATGAGCCATGCCCTGGTTCGGCTCGGCGATGTGATCGACTGGCAGTCGTTCGAACTGAGTCTGGGCAGCACCTATCATCCCAGTCAGGGTGCGCCCGGCATCTCGACTCGTCTGATGGTGGCGCTTCACTATCTGAAGTATCAGCATGACCTGAGCGATGAAGACGTTGTTGCCTTATGGGTTGAAAATCCTTACTGGCAGCACTTCAGCGGCATGAAGCATTTTCAGCACCGGATGCCGATTGATCCTTCGAGCATGACGCGCTGGCGCAAGCGTCTGGGCGATGCCGGGGCGGAGCAGATGCTTCGCGCGACGATTGAAGCGGGCATGAAGATGCGCGTGATTCGTCCTGCTGATTTAAAGCGCATCAACGTGGACACTACGGTGGAGACCAAGGCTATTCGTTTTCCCACCGATGCCAGGCTGTACCAGCGCATGCGCGAGCGGCTGGTAAAGGCCGCACGTGGTGAAGGGTTAACGATCAAGCAGAGTTATCGTCATGTAGGCCGCCGTCTATTGATGCAGTCCAGCCGTTATGCCCATGCCCGGCAAATGAAACGCGCCCGTGCCTGCACCCGCAAACTTAAGACCCAGTTGGGGCGCGTTATTAGAGAGGTCGAGCGCCAGACACAAGAACCATCCGTGAAACTCGACAAGTTACTTCAGACAGCGCATCGGATCTACGAACAACAGAGGCAAGACAAGGACAAGATCTACTCGGTGCATGAACCTGAAGTGCAGTGCATCGCCAAGGGCAAGGCGGGCAAGCAGTATGAGTTCGGCAACAAAGTGAGTGTCGCGGTGAGCAGTCGTGGCGGATGGTTCGTCGGCGTGAAGAGCTTCACCGGAAATCCCTATGACGGCCACACGCTGGCTGCACAGATGAAGCAAGTCGAAATCTTGCTCGCCGACCACGTAAGCGAAGCGTATGTCGATATGGGTTATCGGGGCCACGACTACGATGGTGCGGTCACCGTGCATATCGACAAGAGACGAAGAGGGCGTACATCGCAAGCGCGATGGCGATGGATGAAACGCCGTGCCGCAGTCGAACCAAGCATCGGACATCTGAAGAACGAACACCGGTTGGAACGTAACCGCCTGAAAGGTACTGCCGGAAATGAGATCAACGCGATCGTGGCAGCCGCCGCGATGAACTTCCAGAAGCTCCTGAGAGCTTTTTGGCGCACCCTTCTGTACTTCCTGATGCGGGTATGGAACGGCTTCATCGACCTAAAAGGCTCGGAAGATCAAAATGCTCAACTTCAATATGCCTGAAAATCACTTTTTCAGGATCGACTAAGATACTGGACTCCGCGTCGGGACGGACGGAGGCCCTCTATTGCGATGATGGGCTACGTCGTTTTGTAGAAGGCGAATACGCGTGGGGTACCCGAGAAGCGTTCATGATCGCTTATGTGCGCGACGGTTCATCGATTGATACGACGCTGAAGCCCTTTCTCTCCGACGCCATAACGCGTGTTCCTCCGGGCTACCTAGTGGAAAAGCTTCCGAATCCCGCTGGCAATGGTTCGTCTGACTTGGCGCATTCTCGACATGGTCGAACGTTTGTCTATCCCAACCAGACGCCGCCGACGAATCAACCTGGACCCATTAGCATTTGGCACCTGTGGCTGTCGTGAGCAACAGAGGTAACTGTCGGTGGGCCACCCCTTCCCGAGTTCGGCATATGGCGAAGAAGCTGGTGCTAGTGCTAAGCGGTCTCCCCTGTGGCACTTACGCGATTGAAAGTCAGATGTCGATCGACACAAAAGAAGCTCACGAGGATCTAGCGGGTTTCGAACTTTGAACGGCCGAGACGACCGCAGGTGTCGTGCAAGACGAAGTCGCGACTTGGGTCCAATTTGGGTCCATTGGCTGCCGAATACCGTGTGAAACAGGGTGCAACACGCAGAACAAACCTAAACGAGACAACAGGTTAGTAAATCGGTTGCTGGTTCGGGACCAGGGGGTCGGAGGTTCGAATCCTCTCTCCCCGACCATCTATCTTCTTCCAGATCATCACGGCCCATTACAAAATGCGCATTAAAGGACCACGCGCGATCGCTTTCGGGAATAAAAGCGAGGTCATTGCCTGGGCACCTCAAGCGCTACTCGCCGTCGGGAGCCGGCATGCTCGTACGATGCCAGCCGAATACTCGGACCACTTTCCCGCCGATGACTTGAACGAGATGAAGCCCGTATGGTGGTGACCTAAAGCCGGAGCATCAGCATGGACGATCGTGCTTCCATGCTCTGCCCGGAAATACAGTGTCTGTGTTGCGTCCGCTAGCCGACAAATCCAGTTGCTCGCCAATCATGATGGGAATCTGCCCTGTACGCCATGAAATTGGTCCACTACCGAGAGTCGCGCATCCTTATTTGTATAAGCCCTGGGATGCTAAGCTGAGTTGCGGAATCGGAGGGTGGGCCCCCAAACTGGGGCTTGTGGCCCTCCGGCGCTTCCGTCGATCGATGGTGAATCTTCATTTTCTTCCTCGATTCCGCGGCAATCACGACAAAAGACACTGGAAAGATGATGTCTCGTCCGTCCAAGACCGGCGCTTTGAACCGTCCAATCCTGGAGCGGGCCGTCAAGGCTCGCGCGCGTTGGATAAGACGTAGCATACTGATGATTGTTTCGTGCGTGGTTGCGACATTCTCTTCAGCTCAGAATCGCATGACTGAATATGACGTGAAGGCAGCATACCTCTTCAATTTTGGAAAATTCGTTCGATTCACGCCGTCCGTCACTGATTTAAAACGACAAAGTTTCGATATTTGCATAGTGGGCGAGGACCCACTGGGACATACGCTGGATGAGCTTACAGCGAATGAACAGCTTGATGGTAAACCCGTTCACGTAGCACGGCTCAAAAGCGGTGAGGAGGCGCGGGACTGTGCCATTGCTTACATCAGCGCCACGGAAGGTACTCGCATCAGAAGGGATCTGGATGCGTTACGCGGGCTGCCTGTCCTGACAGTGAGCGACGCTGACCGTTTTCTTCAACATGGCGGGATGATTCAATTCGTAATGAAGGAGAACCACGTTCGATTTGCCGTAAATCTGGATGCGGTCCGAGATGCGCGGCTCAGCTTGAGTTCCGAGTTCCTGAGAGTAGCTATATCCGTTAACGGGGAGCCTCCGGCGGGGGTGCGGCCATGAAGCTCTGGTCAGCACAGTCCATTTCCGGTAGGCTGACGGCGTTGGTCGTATTCGTCAGTGGGATCGCGCTGCTGCTCGCCTACGTATCTTATCTCGCTTACGATTTTTACAGCCTGCGCAGTAACCTGATCGAATCGCTTGACTCACAAGCCAATCTTATCGGCATCAACAGCGAGACGGCATTGCTGTTTGACGACCAGCAGGCAGCCGAAACTACACTCTCGGCCCTGCGCGGCGCGCCGTCCATCTTGACAGCCGAGATCTTTAGAGCCGACGGGAGTCCTTTCGCCGGTTACGCCCGCAGAGGGTATGCTGCAAGGCAGTCGATTGTGCCGAAACTTCCACCGGGGCCAGACATCCGCATCCTGGATTCAGGATGGAACGGTCCTTCTGGGCCATGCAGTCACATCCGACGGCAAGCTCATCGGCTCGGTGTACATCCTGGCTGAAACTCGAGACGTGGCCCACAGCGCAAGTCAATTTGGATTGCTTTCGGCAGGCATCCTGCTCGTCTGTTTCGCGATTGCTTTGCTTGCAACTCTGGCGATGCGAGGCTCAATTATCCGCCCGCTGGAAAACCTCGCCGATATTGCACATGCGGTATCCCGCCAAAGAGGACTACTCGGTTCGCGCCGAAGTTCCCCAGCGCCGGGACGAAACTGGCATTCCTGGCCCAGTCCTTCAACGAAATGCTCGATGAAATCGAGCAAAGCAGAGCAGTCCTTGAGCAAAAGGTCGCGGAACGGACTGCGGAACTTTCTGCGGCAAACCGCGAACTGGAAGCTTTCTCCTACACGGTAGCGCATGACCTCCGCGGACCGTTGCAGCAGGTGTCGAACATCGGGTTCCTGTTGCAATCAAATGCGGCGGAGGCCGAAGCCGATGCACAGGCCTTAGTGGACAAGCTTATCGCCGCCACCATGTCGAATGTCCTCTTTGATCGACGACCTGTTGAATCTTTCCCGGGTGGCCAGTACACCGCTCCAACATGTTTCGGTGGACCTGAGCGCACTGGCAAAATCCATCCTCGCGAACCTGGCGCAGAACAGTGAACGGCGGGTTGAAACGATCGTTGCCGACGGTTGTGTGGCGCTCGCAGATGAAGGTCTGATCAGCGTAGTGTTGGAGAACCTGCTTCGCAATGCATGGAAATACTCCTCACGAAAGGATCCAGCGAGGATCGAATTTGGTTGCCGGGACGAAGGTGAAGAGACAATCTTTTTCGTAAGGGACAACGGCGCCGGTTTTGACAATATTACGCTGACCGTCTGTTTCGTCCTTTCCAACGCCTGCACTCACAGGCGGATTTTCCCGGAACCGGCATCGGGCTGGCCACCGTGCAAAGGATTATTGCTCGGCACGGTGGGCGTGTTTGGGCGACAGGAGCAGTGGACCAAGGAGCAGAATTCTGTTTTACGTTGCCTCACGAAAAAGTTCGCGGAGGACCGCCTTCGCAACCCTCGGCTTAATTAATCTGTCGCTTATTGCCAAACAACCTATATTCGAAAAGAGTGCATCTAAGAATTTCGGTACAGGATAAAGCCTTCCGGCACAGTTACCCTTCCGCCCGATGCACACGACTGCGTCCTGTTCACTCTGAATTTGAGATCGGAATCGATGTTCTCGTCGCTTGCTCTATCAGAGCCGACTGGCGGGCTGTCGAAGCCGATCCCATGTTCATACGTCTTCAAAGCTCTGCGGCTTTCCCATGTTCAAAGCTCTATCGAAATCGATCGCCGGCCGTCCGGCCGAATTCATTGCGGTCGCTCTCGTGCTCGGCGTATTCATATCGCTCATCGGCACCAGCTATCCATGCGCAGACATCTTCCGAGTAGCGAGCAGCAGAATCCCCTGAAAACGCTGACCCTCGAGCAACTCGGCAATATCGAGGTCACCACCGTCTCCAAAGAACCGGAGGAGGTCTGGAACACCCCCGCGGCGATTTACGTGATCACCCAGGAGGACATCCAGCGTTCCGGGGCCACAGAACATTCCCGAGGCGTTGCGGCTGGCGCCAGGAGTTGAAGTGGCGCGCATCACCTCCGGCGAATACGCAATTGGCATTCGCGGATTCAATAGCCGCCTCTCGCGGTCGGTGCTCGTGCTGATTGACGGCCGCACGGTGTACACCACCTTCACTGCAGGCACCTATTGGGAAACGCAGGACGTGCTGATGAAAGACATCGACCGCATCGAAGTCATCCGCGGCCCGGGCGGAACGATCTGGGGACCGAATGCGGTCAACGGGGTCATCAACATCATCACGAAGAACACAAAGGATACCCAGGGCATGCTCGGGGCCGGCGGCGGCGGCAATGTCGAACAGGTCTTCGGAGATGCCCGCTACGGCTCCGGCAACGGCAGGGGATTCACATACCGGGTCTACGCAAAAGGATTTGGATGGGCGCCACAGCACCACCCCGATGGCGACAACTACGACGACTGGCATGGCGGCGCAGGGTGGATTCCGGATGGACTGGAATGCGCATGGTCGCGATAGCTTACCGGCTGCAAGGGGACGTATACGGCCAGGATTTTGGCGAGAGTACGGCGACAACCTACGATCCGCCCGCCAACTACCGACATGAGCGGCGATGCTCCCTTTACGGCGGAAACATTCTCTGGAATTGGACACGCGTCAGGGAAACGGCAGGGACATACAGTTGGCTGCATACTATGCCCACGACACGCGCAATGAGTTGAATTTCGGCGACATCCGCAACACAGTCGATGTCGATTTCCTCGATCGGTTCCCGTTGTCTCGCCAGCAATTATCGTGGGGCCTCACCGTCCGATTCAGCCATGGGAACGAAGTCCAGGCCTTTTCTGGCCTAACCTTTACGCCGCCGCAAAGGACCGATGAACTCTACCAGGGATTTATTCAGGACGAGATCTCGCTGGTGAAGAATCGGCTAATCGCTCGTAGCCGGGACCAAGGTCCTGAAGACGAATTACACCGGAGTGCTCGAGGAACCGAGCGCCCGACTGTTGTACACGCCCGACTTCCACCCAGACGATCTGGGCGGCATTCACGCACGCATTGCGCACTCCTGCCGACGTGGAGCGCGATTTCAATCTTTCAAGTTTCCTGGGAAACGCGCCCAATGGGTTGCCGATCTTCGCACGTTTCAGTGCAAATCCCAACTTCAGGTCGGAGCAGTTGAACGGCTATGAGCTCGGCTACCGCGGCCTTGCAGGGCCGGCAGTTCTATGTCGACATCGCCGGCTTCTACAACCACTACGGCGACCTCTTCAGCGAAGACTTGCTCGGAGCCCCCTACGTTGAGAACCAACCCGCCTCCCACTCACGTTCTGATACCGGCGCAATTCGGAAATGGGCTGGTGGCCAGCACCACCGGGGTGGAAGTCGCACCTGAATGGCGTCCGATGAGCCCTGGTGGCGCCTGCGCGGTTCCTACTCGTTCCTCGATATGCACGTGAAGAAAGGCACGAACTCAAAGGACATCGGCAGTGCGCATACCGTCCAGGGGTCCAGCCCGGAGTACCAGGCGCTCATCCAGAACGGCTTTGATCTTCCCAAATCGGTCAGCGCAGACATTCAGGTGCGATACGTCGGTGCGCTGCCCGGCATCCAAGTGCCCTCGTACTGGACAGGGGATGCTACAGTACAGTGGGCTGCGACGCGTCACATCCGGTTGACCGCCGCTGGGCAGAATCTTTTTCAGCCGCACCACGTCGAGTTCAACTACGATCCCGGGCCTCCTGTCGGAATCCGGCGCGGATTCTACGGAGAGATCACCTTCACGAAGTGACCCTGGCATGTGTCCCCGGCCGGAAACAGCCTCGCTCGACTTCGTTCGAGGTATTCAGGTCAGGGCTCGATTGACGCGTAGTACCCGTTGGGGCCCGTTTAAGAAGAGAAAAGGCAAACCTGCAAAATCAGACAAGTCGCAAGGAGCCTGTCGCGGGGTCATTTCAACACCTTGCAGACCTCATCCGCCGATTCATGTGTGTCCATAATCACTGACCGGCGATTCCATGCCCATTAATCTCTCCGAGCAGCCACTCCGACAAGCGGATTGTCCATTCAGCAGAAAGGAAAACCTTTGTCACCGGCGATTGTTATCGACTCTGATGCCATCCATGGATCACCCATCCTTCCCGACTTGAGCGACGAGGAATTCGGCGAGGAGATCGTCGCATTAATTGCTGCTTATACAAACACACAGCTCTTCGCCGGTGGCAAGCCGGAGGGCGGGAACGAAATGTCCTCGCGAAAGCCTGGCAACCGCCGGCAGGGCGCCCACCAGGATAGGCGCCGGTAAACATCCTCGGGAAGAGAGAGGGGTAGAGTCACCTCTCCGCGTCTGCTCTCTGCACTTGCAGTCGCCAGCGGCCTGCCATTCAAGCGGGCACGCCGCGGACACGCATGGTATGGTTCGCGGCAGCCTATTCCTTGCTGCTGACGAGCGAGAACATCGCGCCCTGAGGGTCCTGCCCCTGGATGATCCAGCCACCGCCGGGTACCTGCATCGGACCGTTGAGGATCTTCCCGCCGCCGGCTTCGACGCGTTCGACGGCCGCCTTGATGGAGTCGACGTTGAAGTAGAAGTTCCAGCAGGAGACCGGAATGTGCGGGGCTTTGGTCATCATGCCGCCGTCGCCCATTTGTTTGTGGTCGCCCTCGTCGAAGATGCGATAGATGCCCATGGGCCCCATGTCCATATCGCTGACCTTAGTCCAGCCAAAGAGCTTGTTGTAGAAGTCAAATCCGGCTTCGAGGTCGGTTGTGTAGAGTTCGTGCCAACCGATGGTGCCGGGGGTGGGCGGCGCGGGGCGTTCCGGCGAAGGCATGCCGGGTTGGGAGTGAAGACCACGATGGCAGCGCCCTGCGGGTCGGACATGACGGCGAAGCGAAGCATGCCGGGAACGTCGGTGGCGGGTCTCAATAGCTTGCCGCCGGCTTCGACGATCTTTTCGATGTGAGCATCGACGTCATCGACGGCGATATAGCCTATCCAGGCGGTGTGCCCGGGGATGTTTAACATGCCGGCGATGCCGACAGTCGCCGACGTTGAACGTGGTGTACTGGCGGGCCATCTCCGCCGGGCATCTCCTTGGTGGTCCAGCCGACAACATCAGAGTAGAACTTGCCGGCGGCTTTCGTGTCGCTGGTCATCAGTTCGTACCAGCCGAATTTTCCTTTTGGGCGTAAACATCGCGTGGGTTCTCCTTGTTGTTTGGTGGAAGCTCCTCGAAATCGACCCCGGGGCGCTGGTAACGTTGATATCAATCTGTGCAAGAGAGTGTCAATCGCGGTCTGATTAATTCTGTGCAGTGGATAGTATCAAGTTCCCGGCGAAGCGTTGTCCGCACTACCCGCGCCCGCGAATCCGCGAATCGCCGCAACGGATGATCGGCAGGTGCAGGCTGCTCCGACGGAACATTGCTGACCATCCCGTATTGGAACGCTCGTCTCCACGCGTGTCTGCTTAGACGACCAGGCGACGGGACCGCTACTTATGGGACCGGTTGCAATGAGTTCTCAGGAATCAGGAGAGAGACCCGAAGCCTCCATGCGCTGCTTGACCCTCTGCAGCCCTTCCTGAGCCTTCTCGCGCGCGGAGGGGCAACCCAGCACCGTCTGATACTCTGCCTGAGCTTCGGACAGCTTTCCGGCATGCAGATCATTTTCGCCGCGGGAGAGTGACCTCTGAATGTCGGTCTCGTTCAAGTCGCACGAGTCGCTGGCCGCCTTCGGGGAAGGCTTTATCCCGGGCCGGGGCGTCCTGGTTGCGTCAGATGCCTGCTCATCCGTAGTTGGCGACGGCTTATGCCGCCCGGGGTTTGGCTTGATGGTCGTCTGCGATGGATTCGCCGGCTTCGCCGCATCGGGGCTTGCCGGCGATGGAGACTCGGGTACAGCCGTACCGCTGGAGCTGCCGACTGGCTGGCCTGCGGGCTTGTGATGGAATCCGGCCACGAGAAATCCGGCAATCAGAACGACAGCCGCCGCCGCTCCGCCGAGGATAAGCCACTTCCGGCTCCCTGCACCCTCCGGCAGGTCGCGATCCATGCGGGGAATGACGAGATCTCCCGGTTCAGCCGATTCCTCGACGGCGGCGGTTTCGGCCCGGACTTCAGGTTCGACCGGCGGCGCTACCGGGCGCGGCTGCAAACCCGACACCGGCCTTGACCCGGACACGGCTCGAGAAGCGGATACAGGCCTGGAAACAGAGATGGGCCGGGATGCTGAGATGGGTTTGGAAACAGAGAGAGGCGGCGGTGGAGTGGCGATCGGTTCGGGTTCTGGCTCAGGCGGGCAGGGATCTTCCAACCCCTGTCCGGCAAGCAGTTGCAGAAGGGCTCTCTCATCCTCGCGAAAGGTTGGGGGGGTGGCCGAGGTTTGCCACACGATCTCGCGCCACGGGCCCTGCCGGGCCTCGCTCAACGCAAGACCGGGGAGGGGGCCGAGCAGTGTCGCCACATTGTCGCGGATGAAGATCTTTCCGGGCGCGGCGCCTTCCAACACCGCGATGGCCGGTGGTTCGAGATCCTGGGAAGTTTGCTTAGGCGAGGTGCGGCCCGACGCTTCGGCTGTGGGTTGAACCAGGATGACAGCGCCCGTTGTTCCGGAGTGGTCAGCGTCGGCGAAGCCCTGGAGAGCCCACTGGATGCGGCGCGCGGCCAGTATCGCCGTCTGCACATGGGGGAATGAGGCTGCCAGTACGGTACCGGACGCAGGCCGGGAAACGCCCTCAGAGGCAACGATCAGGTCCAGTGCGAGCGCAGCGGCAGCCGAGGTGCCCGACCATGTCATGGCGGCGGCAGACCCGTCGCTGTTATGGGAGACAATGCGCATGAAAAGCACCCCGCCGGGCGCGGCTATGCTCCCCTGTTCGAGCGCAGAGTCTGGGGTGAGCGTCTGAGCAGGCACTCGATCTTGCTGTGGCTTGGTCATCTCTCGAGGGAGCCGCCCTTACGGCTCCGGCACGCCGGAGAGCGAAAACAATTGCGCCTCTCCAGGGGAGGTGGTAGTTTATCAGCCAGAGCGAACTGCGGCAAATGCTGTTCGCCGTTTACCGGCGCTGCCCCCTCACAGCGAAGGTAATTCTCAAGCCGGATCCTGGAACAGCACTGTGCAAGTCAATTACGCGGGCAGGCCGCGGGCTAAGTCCTGTCCGATCGTATGCAAGGGGCAATCATGGTAAGGGTAGGTATCAGGAACCTGGGTATGTGCTCGGGGGATTTTCTGCGGGTGTTCACCGTTTTGGGAGTGATCGGCTTGGGGTGGCATGATCCTTCCGCGCTGGCCAAGGAGCCATCCCTGTCTGCCATCGAGCTGTACGACGGGGCAAACGGGGCGGCCTACGTGCAGCTTGCCGATGTTCTCATCAACGGCAAGGCGGAGCTGCGCGGCTGCGGCGGATCGGCAGCCAATTCCATCGACAAGTCGGAATACGGAAAGCTGCCCAGGGTAGCGCTGGCGGCGGGCGGCGTGCTGGAGCGCAGCCCTGACGGGATGCTGCGTTACAGCACCGGCCAGGCACCGGGCGGCTGCGTAGTTCCAGATAACGTGAAGTTCGAGCATAGCGCTGCGTTCACCTCTGTGATGCTGGCAGATCAGGCCGACCTGCGCGGACGAGCCATCGGCGGCGGCCCCGACGCGGCGGCGACGGCGCAGCCGTTAAAGAAGGGCGTGAAGCTGGTGATTGTCGCCGCGCCCGACGTGGAGCTGGCCGAATACCTGCTCGCCGACCGCGTGGGCAGTATCCCGGCGTGGAAGGGGTATCTGACCAAATATGCAGGAGGAGCCCATGCCGACATCGCCAAGCGAGCCGTGGCTTCACTGTACGTCGAAGCCGGCCAAAGAGCGCTGAATTCCTATCAGAAGTCAGTTTCAAGCCCGTCGCCCTCCTATGGCGACCTGAAGAACGCGCGAGCGCAATTAATCCTGGCGCACGCCGTTCTTCCCAACACCGAAGGCGAAATCACGCTGGCAGGCGGCATTCGTCTTAGCCTGGAGGGGTTGACCGCAAAAGGGCACGCGGAGGTCGAAGCGTACAAGGCGGCCCTCGCCGCGACTTCGCCGGGCTATGAGCACCTGGGCAACGCCAGGGCGCTGGCCGATACCGTCAGCAGCATCGACCCAGGCTTTGTACCTCTGGAGACCCTGATGGCCGAGATCGTGGACGCCAGGAACCGTCTTGAAGCCGGGATCAAGGCAGCGGAGCTGGCGGAGACGGCCAAGAGATACGACGAGGCGCTGAAGTCGATCCAGCCATTCCGGGCCTTTGCGGGTGAAGAGCCCCGCATTGCGCACGTCATCGATGCCGCTTACGCCGCCTATTTCGAGCAGGCCCAGCAACTCGATGCCACCAAGGACTGGAAGAACGCCATCACTGCATATCAGAGCGCCTTGAAGGCGAAGCAAACGCCGGAGGCGCAGACTTCGCTCAATGAAGCCAGAAAGCAGTATGCCGCGGCCGAAGACGCGACGGCGGCCGCGGCCGCGCTTGAGAAGAGCAAGGACTTCGAACTACAGCACGAACTGATTCCCGCGTATGAAACCCTGACCAGCCTGACCGATACCCAGCGTGTGATCGTCAAGGACGACATCGCCCGTCTGGAGCCCGACTATGTGGTCGCGGCTTCGCAGCGAGCCAAGGAGATTGCCAAGGCCTACCAGACCATTCAGGGAATAGGGGATGAAAAGGAAGTCGAGGAAGCGTACAGCTACCTCGAGCGCGCCATCGAACTGAGCGAGAACGATGCAGAAAAGCAGGGATATCAGGTGCGCCTGCAGAACCTCGGCGACGAGCTGGCCACGTGGTTTCTGGAACGGGCCAAGCATGACATTCAGAAGCCGCTCGGGTCGGCTACTGAACTGGGCTGGGCCTATCTCAAGGAAGCCGAGGGTTACAAGGCTTCCAACCTCGAACAGGTGCGCGACCAGATGAAGCTGGCCGAGCTGCCTCACGAGATGCATTCCAAGCTATCCATCCGCGTGCAGTTCCGCGATCAGACGTCGCAGCGGCAGAGTGAGGGCTTCGCGAGTCAGATGGAAAGCGCGATCGCCGCGGGCCTGGACACGCCGGGCATGCAGGTCAAGGTGATTCGGTCGGGAGACTCGACCCGGGCGGATGTCGACCCCGATTTCCTGATCGCCGGGGACGTGGTGGAGCACAACATCTCCATGCCCGCCACCGTGGAATCGATCGATTCGACCTACCTGGTCGACACGCATGAAGTTCCCAGCGATGACTGGAACAAGCTCAACCGGCTCTACGAGGGTGCCATCGACGAGTTGCACACGGCGCAGGCCGCTCTGCCGGGCGCTGAAGCCAAGGGCAACAAGAAGCTGGTGAGTGAGGCCAACAAGAGCGTCGCCGCGGCGGAGGCCAAGGCCAGCGACCTGCGCACCAAGCTCGATGCCACCGCCAAAAACCGCACCGAGGACATGATGCGGCCCTACACATACAAGAAAACCACCTACAACGTGATCAATCGGCTCGTCCTCCAGTTCCGCATCGATGATGCGCTGAGCGGCCAAAAAGGGCGAACCGGTGCAGATCACGAAGGAGGAGCAGCAAGCAGTTCGTGGTCGTCAGCGAAGTCAAGCAGGAAGACACCAAGAAGGCCAAGAACGAAGGCACCATCCCCGACAAGCGAACAGCTGCAGAACGACGCTGGAAAACGCCGCCAGCGAGGAGCTGATCAAGAAGGTGCAGTTGAAGGTGGTCGAGCTGCCGCACAAGATCTACGAGGACGCCCAGAAAAGAGAGTCCGACGGTTACCAGGAGGATGCAGGCGAAGCCTACATGCGCTATCTCAACGTGGCTTCCGCCAGACCAGCTTGCGGAGAGGGACCACGCCGAAAAGTACTTGCGAGATCAGTTCAACTTCCAGAGATTCCCTGGGGAGATCACAAGAGCCGAAGCCGGCTCCGGCTTTGGAGCAGGGAATGGCGCAGCAATGACCCGGTTCGACTCCCACGAGGATCCGCAGTTTGTCGACACAAAAATGAGACTTCCAATCGGGGACAGGAAAGCGGGGTAAGACGGTGGAGCCGGCTCAGAACGACAAGGCCAACGACGTAAAGCGCATCGGCAAGTACGACGTGGTCGAAGTGCTGGGCCGCGGGGGCATGGGCGTGGTCTATCGTGCCATCGACAAGCACATCGGGCCGCGAAGTCGCAATCAAGACCCTGACCCAGGGCGTGGCCGGCGACCCGGAGATGCTGGCGCGCTTCTACGAGGAAGGGCGCAAGACCGGCCGCCTCAAGCACCCGCACATCGTCACCGTCTACGACCTCGGGCGAAGAAAACGGCATTCCCTACATCGTGATGGAGCGCGTCGAAGGCGATCCGCTGGACAAGCTGATTCGCAGCGACACGCCCGCTCTCCATGATGGACCGGGTGCGGATCATCGAAGAAGTCTGCTCCGCGCTCGGCTACGCGCACCTCAACAACGTGATTCACCGCGACGTAAAGCCGGCCAATATCTTTGTGCAGCCCGACGGCAAGGCGAAGCTGCTGGACTTCGGCATCGCCCGGCTGGAGCGCCGCAGCCAGGACCTGAGCCTGACCCGCGCGGGCCACATCATCGGCACCATTCCCTACATGGCGCCCGGAGCGGCTCAAGGACAAGTATCGTCGACGGGCGCTCCGACATGTTTTCGGTCGGCGTGGTGCTCTATCAGCTCATCACCGGGCAACTGCCCTTTACCGGCGAAGACTACGTGCTGATGCAGAAGATCATGAACGAGCCGCATCCACCGCTGTCCAGCCTGTGCCGCAACGTCCCCACGGACTCGAAGCAATCGTCGACCAGCGCGCTGGCTAAGTCCGTCGATGATCGCTATCAGACGGCGGAGGAGATGGCGGCCGATCTGAGCGCCGTGATGGAGGAACTGCGCGACGCAGCAGGTGGTCGAACTTCTGCCTGAGGCGCGGCGGCTGGTGCGAGGCCGAGGATCTCACCCGGGCGCGCATAGTTCTGCAGCAGGTGCTCAAGGTGCAGAGCAAGCACACCGAGGCCCGCGAGCTGCTTTCCGAGATTCAGAAGCGCCTGCTGCAGCGGCAGCGCGATGAGCGGCTGTTGAACTGTTCGCCAGCAGGCGGAAGACGCCCTGAACCGCAAGGACTTCGAACAAAGCCTGGCGATTCTCAAGGAGGGGCTTGAGACTCGATCCTGGCAATGCCGACCTGCTTGCCCTGCGCGACCGGATGCAGCGAGGAGAAGAAGAAGCAGGAGCAGGTCGACGAGTCTCTCCGCCAGGTCGATACGCGCGCGCCGCAAAGGAGATTACAAGGCGGCCATCGCTTCGGCTCAAGAGGCGCTGAAGGTCGACCAGAATAATTCCAAGATCAATCGTGCTTTGCAACTTCCTGGCCGCCGAGGCGGAGCAGGCGCAGAAGAAAATCAGGCCAAGAATGCTGCTCGACTCGGCGCGCCGCCAGCTCGATGCCCGTTAGCTTCGATAAGGCACTCGAGATATTGCGCAAGGTGGAGGAGCTCGATCCTGCCGATCCCGAAGTTGCAACTGCTGATGGCCGATGCCAGCGCGGGGTCGAGGTGCGGCCGCCGGCAGCAGGTGATCGCCCGCCTTGAGGAGAAGGTTTCGCTGGCCGCCACGCTGGAGCAGTTGCAGGAATGCGCGCGCGACATCCAGGAAGCCATGGCGGCCATGCCGGCGGAGTCTGCGCTGTTCCGCCTGAGCGCCCAGGTCGACCGGCGACTGAAGGAGCTGGAGAACCGCCGCCTCGTGGAAGATACTTCCAGACCTGCCGCGATCTGCGTCCCCGCGAGGCCCTGGATGTGGTGCGCAAGGCGCGGCAGCGATTGCCCGGAGACGAGCGCTTGCTGTCGCTCGAAGCGTTGCTCAACGAGCGCATCCAGCAGCAGAGCGTGGAAGAGCGGCGCGCCGAGTTTCTTCTCGAGCCCGCGAGGCTCTGAAGAAATCTCAATATGGGGACGGCGTGCAGATCCTGGAGGCGTGCCAGGAGGAGCACTCGCCAACCCTGAAGTAGCGGCGCTGCTCGAGTTCGCGCGGGCCGAGGAGGCCGAGCAGCAACGTACAAGAATCCTGCGCAGCAATGTGGAAAAGGCGGAGTCCCTGGTGAAGGAGGGGGCTTTCGCCGCCGCCGTCGGCCTTTCTGGAGCAGGCCCTGACACGTTCCGAAGACCCGGCGCTGCGGATGCTGCTGGAACAGGCGGTCACGGCGCGCGAGGCGGTGGAGCGGCAGGTGGAGGCGGCCCTGGCCTCGGCGGGAAGGCTCGTGCAGGCCGGCAAGACGGAAGACGCGATCCAACTGCTCAAGATGCTGCCGGCAGTGGCGGCGCGGGCGCCGCGCGTCCAGATGGCCATCGCCGGACTGGAAGATGATCTGAAGATAAGCCTGTACCGCATGGCCGGAAGAGCCTACGCGCTGCTGGGAACCGAGCCGCGGTCGGATCTGGCGGCGGGTCACGGCATGATGCAGCGGGTCGCGGTCGCTTCCGCCGAGTGTCCTGCATCGGCTGCCGTTGCGGTCGCCTATGATGCGCGCCAGAAGGCCACCGCCGATCAGGTACTCACAGAAACGGCGCGCAAGGCTGAAACCCTGCTGCGCAACCATGATCGCGCCGCGGCCGAGGCCCTGGTCCACGGAACTGAAGAGATTGTCGCCCTGGCCAGTCCGCAGGGAAAAGCAAACTGGCAGGCCTATGTGAGCCGCATGAACAAGAAAGGGTTGATGGGAAGGATGCGAGGCTGAACCGCGCCTTGAGTTCGGGAGAAGCTTGAGTGTTGCAATCCTCCGGGCTTCGACCCATGACATCGGCAGAGTACACTCGAAGCTGAACAGGGAGGATGGAGCCATGCCGCAACAGGTTTGCATGGGCGCCATGATGCAATGCACATTCGGGATGGCGCCCAGTTCTCTGGTGGTGCTGCCAACCAACAAGGTGTTCACGGACGAAGTCCCGGACGCCAATATCATGGACCACGTTCCTATGGAAAACATCATGCCGTTCGGGATGTGCCAGTCGCTGGCCAATCCGGAAGTGGCGGCAGTCCCGCGGCGGCCCTGGGGGTTTTGACTCCCATGCCCTGCATCCCCAATACCGCCTGGAGAAGCTGCGTTTGATTCAGGACCGCGGGAACGCGGGGCAGCCTTATGCGACTACGAGCGAGTATGACGCGGTGCTGCGGGCGCACTGCCGCCTTGACGACGGTAAGCGATGAAATTAGCGGCGGCGCCGATGAGGGCGGCGATGGAGTCGTCGCGGACATCCCAGGTTTCAAACGGGTTGCGGGCCACGGTGCTGCTGGATAAGTTCAAGAACGATGCCCAGGGTGATGGTCACGATTACGGCGAGCACTCGCTGACGGGTGTTTGGGGAGAGGGCCGAGAGTAGATATGCGGCGATTCCGAAGCCGATGAAGTGGAAGGCGCGATGGTTCCAGGACGCATGCGCGGGGACTCTAAAGTCAAAACCTTCCTATGAAGGAAAAACGGGTTTACACAAAACTCTGCACACTACCATGGTGATGTCCGGGGATTTGCGGGCCATGATCTGTTTCAGCTCGACCGGAATCTCCTTACGCTGGTTGGTGGCGACGTCGCGCCGGTAGATGTACGCCATCTTCTGGGAGTAGGGCAGCGTGCCCTGGCTGAGGGCGAGGGCTTTGAGGAGCGTGGTGTCGGAATTGTCCTGCATGGGGTAGGCGCCGGGCAGCTTGACGTTGCCGGTGATGAAGATTTTGCCGACCTCGGGGATGCGGACCTCTTCGCCACCCTTGAGGCGGACGTTGAGGGCGGGATCGGCGGCATCGATGAGGCCGCGGGTGGGGATGCGCTGGACCGCGGGGTTACCGTCGGGGCTCAGAGGGTCGCCTTTGCGGCTGACGAGGATGACGGGGCCGGCTTCGGGAGAGAGGCCGCCGGCTTTGGCGATGGCGTCGAGGAGGGTGGAGTCGCTCATGGCCTCGAAGGTGAGGGGATTTTTGACGGCGCCGACGACGCTGACGGGGCGGCTGCGATAGTCGACGACGCCGACGCTCACCACGGGGTCGACCAGGATGCCGGCGGATTTGAGTTCGGCGGCGAGGGAGTTTTCGATATCGACAGGCATGAGGCCGGCGACTTTGAGGCGATGGTCGATGAGGGGGAGTTTGAGGGTGCCGTCGGAGCTGACGCGAAAGGTGCGGGAGAGCTCGGGGATATCGGAGACCTGGAGGGAGAGGAGGTCGTCGGGGCCGATGGGCTGGGCGGGGAGGATGTCGCCGGGGGCGGCGGTGGTGGCGGGGCGCGGTGGGGCGGTCACGGGGTTCTGAGCCAGCGCCAGGCCGGTGGCAAGGGCGGGGATGAGGACGGCGAATCGGAGGGGCGGGTTCATGAGGGATTCCTCGGGTTCAAGCGTTGGCGGCTGAGGCGGCGTGGGGCGGCGGCGGCGCGGGGATAAGGCCGGAGATGCGGGCGAGCTCGCAGCGAAGCAGGTGGATTTGCTCCTGCATCTCGAGGAAGTCTTCGGGGTCGATGATAGGTTTGGCGGCGCAGCCCGGGAGCACGCTCAGGGTGGCGGCGCGGGCCAGGGCGGAGACGCTGCGATGGCCCTGGTCCTGGCAGCATCTCATGGCGACGGAATATTCGTCGGGGGAGAGGCGGAAGCTGATCATACGGCTGAGTTTCTTGTTGAAGACGGTCATGGCGGATGGTTGGCCTCGGACGGTGAGGGTTTTGGGATTTCGACTGCTGGTGCGACTGCGGCTTGCGGGTGTGACTTCAGCTTGCGGGTTCGACTTCAGCTTGCTGGTTCCACTTCGTCGATGTTGACTTCGACGGCTGCGGCTTTCTGGAGGAGGTCCGCGCAGAGAACGAGGCGGTGCTGGTGGTTCTTCATGGTGACCAGGTAGCCTTCGACTCCGGCGAGGGGACCGGAGCGGACGCGGACGCGGCGTCCCGAGGAGAGCCAGGAGGTCGGGGTGAGTTGAGAGCCGGCAGCAACGGCGCGGCGGAGGTTTTCGATCTCGGAGTCGGAGATGGGGTGGGGTCCGTCGCCGAACCCTACGATACTCTGCACCGATGGGGTGGAAAGTATGGGGAGGGGCTCAGACGCGCTAAACCGGCAGAACACATAACCGGGGAACAGGGCGGCTTGCAAACGTTTTACACGATCGCTGTATTTCCGGCGAAGCTCGTACGTGGGGGCGAAGGACTCGAGCCCCTTCTGGGTGAAGAAGGAGCTGACGAGGGCTTCGGATTTGGTCCGGACGCGAATGGCGTACCAGGCAATGGATTGACTTGGCGACATGACTAAGTCGTGCTGGCTCAGGGAGAAAGACGAAGACGAATGTATCCGTATTGGGGGTTCAGAACGGATCGAATTCGTTGGGCGAAGCTCCGCCATTTTCGTCACATGGCCCTACTCGGGCTTGTTTTGTGCTGTTGGGTTCGGGAGCGTATGACGCGCCCGAGTGCGTACTGACAGTTTTAGCGGAAAAGGCAATCTTCCGTCAAGCTTTTTGTAGGCTTCCGCTCAAGTTTTTTTTTGGATGGGCTGAGTTAGGCAGCCGAAAGTAGGGTAACTCACGCTTGTGGTACCTGGACGGGTCGTGTGCCGACTTAGATTTAAAGGTTGGCGAGTCAATTTGAAAGTTAGAAAAGAGCAATGAAATTGGGGGATTTAATTAGCAGCTGTAAGTTGCGGCCGTTCTTCAAGCAGATACGGCTTGCCAAGTGTTCCGGGTGCTTGTCTTTGTTGCTTTGGATTGCTGTCCGGCTAAGGCTCGAGACGAGAGTTGTGAAGGTTGAAGACGCTAGCTGATGCTTCGCCTTGAGTAGTTAGTAGTTAGAATTGTCGTTCCGCTTTTCGACCGTTTATTAGTAGGCGGTGAGCCATTGAAGGTACGGATCTGAGCCGGAGCGCTTGATAGATGGGCGTCTTACGCGAAGTCTCTGAAATGGGGGGAGTGGAGGCAGGAGGGGTCCGTTAGACCAGGCTCAGCAGCGGAACTGGGGCCGGATCGTAAGGGTTCGAGTCACGGATAGCGAGACCCTGGTCGAGCGTGGAGTCTGGATCACAATCGAGTACAACGGGTAATCCCAATGCTGGCGGATTGTAAGGGCTGCAATTAGATTGGGGAACGCGGGAATCCCAAGAAATCTTAGTAAGCGGCCGCGAATTGTGAAATTGGTATTGACATAGGAAAGGCAGATTTCATATACTTTTCTGGAGGCCGTGGGATTCTCCCATTGGGCTTTCCCCGGTATCAAACCGAAATGGCGGAGCGTGGGCGAAGGATTCGGCCCAACTGCTCCGTTTCTCCCCTGATCTCTTCAATCCACATCTAAACACAGTCTTCTAACTACGCCTTTCGGGCTGCTTGTCAATTGGGGCCGATGGCACTGGACGATCAGGGGTCCACACAATCGAAGACACAACTGATAAGGAGCCGTAATGTCGCTTAATCAATTAAGATTTTATCTGCCACTCGTGGCGCTTTCTTTTGCCGCACCCTCACTGTGCCGAGCCGGCGTAGTGACGGTTAATGGCAAGTGCGAGATAGGGGACTGCTCGAGCCCCCAAGGTCTGCCGTATGGATCGAATACGGGCCAGTCCTTCAACTTCAATTACTCGCTCCCGAACTCAGACACGTTCAAGATCATCGGGCTTTACTCGGCGAGCAGTTCTTCCAACGGAACGGCGATCCAGTTTAACGTACGGGCTCTGTACCTTGGCAACTCCACGCATACAGCATCGGGGAACGATACGCTTACGATCGACTTTGTTCAGAGCTACGCATATCCGTACAATCTGGACGGTACCTATTCTTACTCTAGTGGCTTTCACATAGGAAAATTTGTAGCGCCTAGCAGCACCGTTCAGACAGATCTCTATTACGATGGGCAGGATGTTGGGGTCATCGGGCCATTCACGGGGCCAGGGAATTTCAGCGGCTCCGCTTCGGCAGACCTTACGGGATTGACCCATCCGCTTTCGGCAGATTACCGATATACTTTCTTCATCGCGGCCGGCTCAGTAACGGCGGCCACGAATGCGGAGGGTGTCAATTTGGAAGAGGATCGGGGCGCCGATTCGAACGCTGTTGAAGTAACTGGGTTTGGCGGCTCGCTGGTTAAAGGCGAGGGGCTCAAAGGGGATGACCATGAATAACAGACTAGACGAGAAACCTGAAGTCCGGACGGACGATCACGATCTGGAAAACCGCCGTGAGCTGGTTCGCAGACTCGGCAAGTTTGCGGCTTATGCGGCCCCGTTTACCATACTCGCGTCGACCGGCAAAGCAGTCGGGGGCCATGGAAGCGGCGGTGGCCCGAGCCGGCCCGGCAAATAGGTCAACTCGCTTTGTTCGCGGGTCAGGTTGCGGCGAGTTCCTCAGAGACCGGAGGATCGCCTACGGTTTGGGAGTTCCCCTTAGCGGATTTCCTGGTTTGCGCCCGTCAGGATGAGCATAGGCTTTATATACTCAATCCGACGGCACGGGCTATTTGGGAGATCCTGGGGGAAGGGCACAGCCTAGGACGGGCGGCGGAGATCTTCGCAGAAGTATTTGGCATACCACTTGAGCAGGCGTTAGAGGATGTCTCGCGCGTTAGGGGCGAGTGGTCTACAGGACTCCTGGCGATCGGCTGCCAATCGGAGCTTAAGGCGAAGGTGGAGCAAGATGCAAGTCCTTCGTCCAAAGAGGGATCGGACATTTTGGCCTTCTCCGCGGATTACTCGGTATTCGGGAAAGTGATCCGGCTCCGGCTTTACGACAGGGATGTCGCGTGGGATTTGACGCCGCGGGTGGAACCATTCCGGATCACTTCCGAGACGAACGCTTCAGGGTCGGGCACGCCCGATACAGAGATTGAAGTCTGCTCGCGTGGTGAGGCGTTTCACATCTTCGTGGATGGTGTTCACGTAAGCTCGGAAGCAGCTGTTTTTGCTACGAGGGTGATTGTACTGCAGGAAATGTTGAAGGCGTCCAGTCCGCAGAACTGGGCCGCCGTTCTGCATGCGGGGGCGTGCGGGTCGAGCTCGCACTGCGTTTTGTTTCCTGGAGCCTCGCACTCCGGGAAAACGACGCTTGCGGCGGCGCTCGTGCACCAGGGGATGACTTACTACGGAGACGATTCCATACCATTGGCGCAAGAGACATTGCAGGGGACTTTCAGGGTCCAGCCGATGCCTTTCGCACTTATGGCGCGCGAGGGAAGTTGGTCGACTTTGTCGACCTTGTTCCCGGGATTGGCAGATGCGCCGGTTGTTGATCGCTGGGGGGAAAAGGTCCGCTATCTGACTCCGCCCCGGTCTGATGAAAGGTGCAGCCCCTTCGCTGTGGCGATTGTATTTACGCGATATCGTGCGGGCAGCCCGACGGAGTTTCAGGGACTTTCGACGTTCGAGTCCTTTCGCCGGCTGACGGAGAGCGGTTTCTGGTTGGAACACGACCGAGGAACGATCGGCTCCTTTCTCGCCTGGTTCGCATCAATGCCCTGTTATGGTCTTACTTACTCCAATTTAAGCGAAGCCACGGGTGTTCTCCGGGACTTACTTCCCTCCTAGACCTTCCGACCAGTAGATAGAGTTTCGATTGCTAAATCCGGATCCCCATTATCGTTTTCTAGAAGCTTGCTTTGGCGCGGAGGTACCCGTTGGACCGTGCCTCACCTCAGAGTCCTGGAATTGGGACGCGCTCATGGCTCGGGCCGCAGGGGAACAGGTTCTGGGTGCGCTAGGGGGACGGATCCGGCAGCTGTCGATGCAGCTACCGACGCCGCTTGTTGTTCCCCAAGACTTTCAACACGCGCTCGACGCAATCGCGGAGATGAACCGCGCCCGAAATGGGTGGATGATTTCGGAACTCAGGGCGATTGCGAGTTTTTTGAACGCGCGGGGGATAGAGCCGGTCGTTCTCAAAGGCGCGGCGGCGCTGTTGAGCGGAGTTTATGCAGACTTGGGGGATCGCTATCTAGCGGACATCGATTTATTCGTTCGGGAGAGCGAATTCAACGCGGCAATCGAAGCGTTCCGGGAGCATGGATTCGGCTGCGAAGAAACGAACCCGATCGAGATGGCCGTGGGGCACGCATATCCGGCGATGTACAGGGAGGGTTCGCCGGAAGTAGACATCCACCGGTACATTGGCCTGGGAGTTTGCCGTACAGTGTTGCCGGCCAGCGAGGTCTGGGAGAGATCGATACCGATTACAAGTAGCTTAGCGTGTGGCTCCGTGCTTTCAGGGTTAAAGGTAGACACAGTTCGGATGCGAATTCCCTGCCCCGAACATCAAGTGATCCAACACGTTCTGCACGCGCAGATGCATGATCGCTATCGAGAACGGATCTGGCCCTCGCTGCGCACCGAATATGAGTTTTCGCAGATGCAGCAGCGATTTGGCGGACAGTTGGATTGGGATTCGATCCGAAGCCGGTTCCGGCGGAATGGGATTCCCGGTGCGCTCGAGTTGCACCTATCAGATGCAGCAGAAATCAGCAGTTTTCGTTATCCGGATAAGTGGAGGATGAGTGCGCTGACGCGACTGCGCAGGGTAAGGCGTCAAGCGTTACGGCGGGTTCCGCAAGCGCGGTACGTCGATCCTATCTACCTTGTTCAGGCCGGCGTCTTACAGAGAACGCGACGCGTACGGGAGATAGCGAGTCAACCGGGCGGTTGGCTCTATTTAATGCAGAAGCCGTTTACTTCCCGATTTGTGGCGAGGCTTGCGGCCGATTTCCGATAGGCCGTCGCGTCGGACTTATTGAATTATGCCTCGGTTCGAAACGGCTTCATAAACCTGTTCGAGCTTTTCCGTTTGTCTAACCAGGTTGAACTCTTTTGTGATCCACTCTCTACCCTTGCGTCCTGCAGTCTTGCAATATTCCGTGTCTTCCAGGAAGCGAAGCAAGTGGGCCGCGATCGAGGGTATGTCGCCCTCTCTCGCGAGCAGGGCCGTCTCGCCGTCGATCACCCCTTCTGGAATTCCGGCGTGGAACGTGGAAACCACCGGAACGGACATGGCTTGCGCTTCCAAAATGACGGTGGGTAGCCCTTCGCTATCTCCGTTAGCGGCGGTCTTGCTTGGGGCGCAGAGTACTGCGCTCCTTTGAACCCATCGTCTCACCTCGCCGGCCGGCTGTGCCCCGAGAAACTTGCATGAAACGCTCATTTGTTCAGCGAGCAGGCGTAGGTCCTCTTTCAATGGTCCCTCACCTATGATGACGAGTTCAGCGCCGGGTCTTCGGCGCTGCACAATAGCGGCGGCGCGAATAAGGTCCTCACATCCTTTCTTCTCAACCAGCCGACCAACAAACAGGATGATGTCATCTGTCTTTGGATCGGAGGAAGCCTTGAATTTCTCACAGTCGACTCCTATGTAGTGGACTGTGAGCTTTTCAGATGGAAAGCCGGCTTCAATCGCCTTTTGCCGGATGAACTCGGAAACGCAGAGAAACAGGTGTGCGCGTCTCCAGAGTTTCCCGTACGTCCGGGCGAAGTCGCGCTGGACGGTGACGTCGTACCCATGGAGCGTCACGACCAGAGGTATCTTTAGCGTCGCGCAAAGCGGAAGCGCGGCGACGGCGTCCGGGGCAAAATGGGCATGAAGGAGTTTTGGTCCCGAGCGCGCTACACGTTGGTGGAAGCCTGGCGCGAAGTTGGTGAGTTTGTACCACTTACGAAACAATCCGCTCATTGGCGGCCCGGCTGATGTGAGTACAACAGGTGCTGACGTCAGCGCCAAACCCTGCTTCACACGAGCGAGCCCCGCGTAATAGGGTTGGAAAACCTTGAGCGATTCAACTTGGTTTTTGATAAACGTCTCGGACTTAGGGAGTAGTGTCTCGCGGTAGATAATAACTGGCTTCATGCTGGGTGTGCCTACTTGAGGGATTTCTCAACCACGGGCCCCGCGCCCGCTTCGGGCGACGCGGCGGCTTGTCGGCCGAGGTATAGAGTGTATTGCGTGCGCGTACCGGGCTTCTATGGCGTTTCCGAACTCGGCACAAGGCCGCTATGGTTCCTCGCAGGCAATCCTACAGTTTCGGTTACGTCTAGGTCAAACAAGCCAAGGTAAGCTGCTTTAGCCGTCTCTGCGCTGTACTTTGTCGTTACTAGCCGATAGCCGTTCTGCGCGATCTCATTTCGTTTCGTGCCATCACGTAGTTCGGTAAGCTTCGTCTGCAGGTCGTCTACGTCCCCTGTGCGAAAGAGGGCCGCGGCCCGGCCGCCATTCGTAATCTCGCGATGTACAGGGAGATCACTGAGTAGGCAGGGAACGCCCCTAGACATAGCCTCTAAGGAAACCAGCGGGAACCCCTCTGGCCCAAAAGACGGGAGAACGAACAAATCCGCTTCGTCGTAATACCTATCTAGGTTCGAGCGAAACCCCTCAAACTGGACGTCTAGCCCTCTGGCTAATTCTTTCAGCTTTCCGCTCGCGCTACCGTCGCCCACAACGACCAGCCGGACTGATTCCAAACCTTTCAGTGCCGCGAGTAGGACATGAACTCCTTTATGCTGTTCTAGTCGACCTACAAAAAGCAGCTTGAGAGGTTCGGTCTTGCGGGGTGCCTTAGGGTTATAGGCTCTTGCGATAGGCGCCCAATTCGGGATTACGGATACCCGGTTGGCTGGTAGAATCGCCAGTATCCCTGCGGCTACTGTCTCCGAGACACAGACGACGTGGTCAGCCACAGAAACAAGTTTCAGATAGATTGCTCTGGAGCACTTCTTAAACAAGCTTGGTGCTTCGAGATCCAGGGTCTGGTGAAGTGTACTGATGACGCGGCAGCCTAAAAGACGGGCAAAGGTAAGTAGAAATACTTCTGCCAGCCCGTTAACCTGAGCGACCTCGATCTTGCACCGCAAAATCATTAAAGTCATTAAGAACGGTGCTATAAGAGTTCGCAGCACCCGGTTACGGCCTACAACTCGCGGGAATGCCCATGTCGTCACACCAGAGGCCCGAAGCCTGGGGATCAGCTCGGCATGAGAGCACAGCGCGAACACAGTGGCGTGCTGCTTGAGTAGCGCGCTTAGGCGCTCCAAATACACCTCGACTCCACCGAAGTGGTTGCCCATATGGATCAGGAGGATTCGTCGTTTCATTCGGTAGGACCCTTACGAACCGCAAGATTGCCGGAGCGCGGCTGTCACAGCGGCGAGTGCCTTCTTGGGCGAACCGTCCTCGGCAAGAAGCCCTGGCCGGTGCCGCTCGCCGTCGTGCCGGTCGAAATACGGACCATGGGTCGAGTCGTACCAATTGTCCCGATCCCATGGCGTCCAGAAAGTCACGCTCTTTGTTTGCGATGCCTCGATAACATCTGAAAGGTAGTCGCGGTAGCAATTCGCCACAGCCTCGTCGCGCTCCGGCAATGAAGCAGGCAGGCTGGTGTCGTTGACATCCAATTCCGTGATCTGGATCTGCATTCCCATCGTCCGTAGTTTCGATATAAATTCGTTCCGCCCCGCGCTCCGCATGGACAGAGAGGCACTAACATGCGACTGGAGGCCGATGGCTTGGATGGGCACCTTTCTTGAGAGGAGCCCCTCCACCAGTTGTAGAGTCGATTCGCGAAGGGCCGCGCTACGTCCACCGTCGAGCTCGACTTGGTAGATATTCAGAACTCGTAAGGCGCCAGGATCAGCATCCGCAGCTGCGTGAAAAGCAATATCGATGTACTTAGGACCAAGTAAGTCGAGCCAAAGGCCGCTGGTCAGCGCGTCCGAGCGTGTCGAACTGACGCTCTGGGGCTCGTTAACAACATCCCACGACCCGATTCGGCCCTTGTAGCGACCGACCACGGTAGAGATGTGTTGCGTAAGGTAGCGCTCCGCGTTCGCCGCGGTAAGAACTCTGCCCATCCAGTTTGGGTTCGCTACGTTCCAGCAGAGGTTGTGCCCCCGAAAGGTCAAACCGTTATTGCCGGCGAACTCTACCATCCAGTCTGAGTCGCCAAAGTTAAAGGTGTCAGGATCCGGCCGGAGATGGTGCCACTTTAACTCGATCCCGGCTGTAAGCGAGCTGAAATTCCGCACAAGAAACGACCTGAAGTTGACGTCTGTAAGCTGGGGCCGCATCGCCTGGGCTCCGATCTGCAGCCCGCACCGCGCGCCCAAGGCTCGCATAGGTACTGTTTCCGGATTCGCCGCGGCAACGGTTTTTCTTGGCACTGTAAGTCCAACCGCTGGGAGTGCAAGAAGAAACTGCCTACGCAGCATTGTCACCTCTCGTTAGCGTTAAGCGACTGAGTCGCACGGTGTCGCGCTCCGCTTGTGACGTAAGCGCGCGGAAAAGGCACCAGTTGGCTGCCGCGAGGCCGGAGTCAGTCGCGAGGCTCGCCCATGCAGCTCCGAGCCAACCATATTTGGGAATCAACCATAAGTTCAAAGCGGCATTTGACCCTGCAGCCATGAATTGCGTGGCCGTTCGGTACCTCTGGAATCCTGCCCCGGTAAGAGCACTTCCTGCTAATTGGTGGATGCCCCGGAAGCACGGTATGAGGCAGAGCCACCGGAGTACACCCACGCTTGCGGCATATTCCCGCCCTACTAAGGTTTCAATCAAAGGGGCACCGACAAACATACAGAGGGCAGCGGCAAGATTGAACAGCACCGCCTTTGACAGAAGGGATTCGGTAATCTCCTTCAGCGGTTTGATTCCCTCAACACCCTGCTTGAACAGCTTTGGCAGTACGGCGTCTCTTAGCGCGTATATGGGCGCGCTCGCCATGTCGATCACCCGATACGCCAGACTATAAACCCCGTTAGCCGCGTTCATCCCGAAATGACTGAGAAGGACCTTATCGATATCGTTGTAGACACAGGCGGTTGACGACGCAGCTGAAAAGCCAATGCCCTCCAAAGCCCGGTCCTTCAGGAGCGAGAGCTCGAATCTCGGAAACCCGAAGGATCTAATGACTGTTGTGCAGGACACTATTGCAACTATTGCTGAAAGGACAAGCGATGCGCCAACCCACTGGACGGCGTCGCAACGCCCAAGCAAAACCAGCATAGTCACAGCCAAGACCATCCGTGCGGCATTAGCGAACAACGTGAGCATCGCGGTGATGCGCATCCGCTGAAAGGTTTGGAACACCTGGCTGGCACAAGTCACAAGCTGATTACACAAGCAACTTGATATCGCAGCGAGCGCCAAAAGCGGCGCGTTGCTTTTTCCAAGCACGAGCGGACCAAGCGAAACACCTGCGATCACAAGTATTGAACCTGTGATGCCCGTGCTCAGCAGGATATTACCCCAGTATCTGGCGTAATTTCCAGGCGTGTGACTCACGTATCGCAGGAACAGTGCGCCCGATCCCAAGGAACTGTACTGGCCGAGGACGGTCGTGAGGGAAAACACGCCAACGTACAATCCGTATTCTGATCGACCAAGCAAACGCGCCAGGACCGCGAAATAGACCGCCTGAGTAATAAGCGTTCCACCTTGCCCGGCCAGCAGCCAAGTGACACCGCGCCTTAGGGACGGCCCATCGGGACGGAGTCCCCGGTAACTCCGTGGTTCCGACTCTACTGCTGTGCGCAACGTTTCGCCTCTACTGATAAGCCGCAATACGCGATCACGAACAAGGGCCACTCGATGCTGTTCGGCGCGATGAACTTGTTTCCGTCGACCAGAGATAACAGCGTGAAGAAGATGATGGTCAGATACCAGTTGATGTACGGTGGCGATCTGTGACTTAGGCAGGCTAGGCCGTTTTTGGTGGAGCGATAGAGCATCACGAGCAGCAACCCAACGCCTACCAGGCCGAGATCCAGCCACACCTGGAGTACTCCGTTCTCGGCATTGCCGAGTGCAACGTAACCTGTTGCAAGCGCGGTGTTGACGGCTTCCCCTTTCAGTCCGTTGAGCCAAAACGCGTCGTACCCGTACCCGAGCAGCGGTCTCTTAGCTGCGGAGACGACAACGGCGTGCCATATTTGGGTGCGGCCTGTAAGGGTTTGGTCCTTCCCAAGTAAGGGAAGGATCATCTGGTAATTAGACACCGCCGCGTAAACGAGGACCGCCGTCAGGAGAATGCCTGCCATCGCCCCAATCACCCGGTCTGCCCGTTGCCAGTGTTTAAGGAACGTAAGGGACCGATTGAACGCGAGCGTTAGTCCGAACACAATCCAGCCGGTCCGAGACGTGGTCATGACTATCACACCGAAAGCGAGCAACATTAACGACACCCGTAACACCTTGTCTCGAGACGTCGATGTGGATTTAGTGAGTAGAGGCGAAGCCAGGAGTACGAGTTGGAGCGCGCAGACGTTCTTGTGTGGGAACAAGCCTTGCCACCCGCCGAGGCGCGTTTTACCATCGATTCCTGTGGAAGGCATGAATGCAACCATGAGGATGCTCCCCACGACGGCTAGGAGACAGGTGAGCACGATCACTTGCATCTGCTGCTCCGGTGAGAACCGCCGCGATAAGAAAACAGCAAACACGGTGGATATCGCGAGAAACATCGAGAATACGGCGGTTTGTTTCCAGTCCTGCGACCAAAGCATCGACGCGATTGCCAAAAGAGGGAGCGCCATGATCGCAATGTGACCGCGAAGCCCGCGCGCTACCGACTTCAAGTTGGCGAACAGAAGAAGCGCGATCGCGGCGTAGCAAGCGACGATCTCTATTTTGTGCGACCAACTGTTCCCAGCCACCGCCACCAAGGGCGCATTGACACCCATCAGTGGATTGTTGAAGTCCTTTAAATCAAAGGAAAATGAGCCATTCACCGCCAGAAATAACAGCGGATATAGGGCCACGTAAGCAGCGGCGTACGCGTAGGCGGACATAGAAGAACCTGTCCGCGGCAGGCCGGGCTTGTAGATACTAGAACCGTACAGACTGGGCGCCATATTCTTTTCCGGGTCGGACTGCTGCGATTCGCTCGCGAAAGTGAGAGCGGACGTTTGGTGGAACCAGATACATTCCAAAGAGTTGCGCAATCAGCCAGGGCGTGGCGGACCCACGTAACAGGCATTCGCGTAAGAGATGCATTGCGCTCTTAGGGCCCAAGTGTTCTCTTGCCGCGCGTTGCGCGCAGATCTTGACTACGAACCGTGAGTAGGCTCGCTTTGTAAAAAGACGCCGATTTGTCCTGGCCCAGCTGAGACTCCCTCTCCAAGATCCACCGTTGGAAACGCCGTCCCGGTTACTCGGCACCCAATAGATGGAAAGAGGCTCCGGGATGAACCGCACCCGGACATCTCGCTGCGTGGTCGCACGCAGGTACCAATCCCAATCCTGGTGTTTCTCGATCGCTCTGAAGGGTACGGCCAACAACAGGGCTTTGGAACAAAAGAAGGTGGACGTCTGAAACCCGCTACAAGATCTGAAAAGATGTTGGGAGAGAGGTTCGTTTTTTTTCGGTAGACGGTGAGGCCAGACGTCGTCGGATCTGTCGGAGCTTCTGTAGACATACCGTGAGGTCACGAGGACGTGTTTCCCGCCCGCGGACTCCGCAACGCGCAACTGCCGCTCTATTTTTGTGGGAAACCACTCGTCATCGTCATCCAGTAGCGCAACCCAATCGCTCGCGGCGAAGCGGGCGCCTATATTTCTCGCCTCGGAACCGCCAACGGAGTTCGGGAGTGCGATAACCCGCAAGCGTTCATCGGGGATCGTTTTTAACATTTCCTCCGTTGCCTGGTCTGGTCCGTCTATCACGACGATGATGTCCAGCCACGGATGGGTCTGAACCAGAACGCTACTCAACGCGCGGGCGAGGAGAGCCGGTCTTCTGAGCGTCGGTATCACGACGCTCACTTGGGTATGGAGTTCTTTAGCGGTCATCCGATGACTTGAGGGTTTTCTTGCGTCCATGTTCCGCCGACTTCGAGGAGCGGGAACGGGCTTGATTCGGTCGCACTTGCCATCTTCTTCGGAGTCTGTCTGGCCCGCCGAATCGGTGTCTCAACGGAAAGCCGTATGAATTGGGCGTAGCCACACACTAGTGCGAAGCTGCCGAGACTCACTAGGACGGTATGCCTCGGGAACCGCTGTCTCAGGGCTATCAAGATGGCGAGGTGCGCCAGATACATAGAGTAAGAAAGCACTCCGATTGTCCTTAACGGGCGCCACTCCAGCCACCGAACCCTAGCTCGTGGGTAGGAGGAAACGCAATAATAGAACACCGGCAAAAGGGCTATTGCCTGTACCGTGTATCGGACGCTCTCTCGCCAGACCGGCTCACGCCAGGCAAGACAAACTAAGGATAGAGCTACCCCAGCGAACGCAAAGGCCCCCTTGTGACGCTCTAAGAAGGACCAGCGGTCGCCCAGGCAGGGGTTACAGGCAATAGCTAGAACACAGCCCCATAAGAGCGAATCAAACCGCGTGTCGGTGGCACTGTACGTCCACCTTGGGTAGGTTGTTGTGGGGCTGCCGTAGAAAAAGACCAGCCACACTCGCCAGGCGAGCGCGAGGGAGGCGACAGCGATCAGAAGAGTGGCCTGCTGCCGCCGCGGCGTTTTTGCTCGGTTCAGCGCCCTATACAGTACCGGGAATAGTAGATAAAAGTGCTCTTCTATCATCAACGACCACAACACGCTCAGACCGGTCGGCAGGATCACTGATGATTGCTTCGTGAGCTCAGCGTAGTTGTAGTAGTACCCGGCAACAGAGATAAATCCGCGTGCGCTCCCGGCTTCCAGGAGTCCTATCGCCCCGAGGCCGTACGCGATAAGTAGCGTTGCGTACAACGGGGGAAGTATTCGGAGCGCTCTGCGGGTATAAAAGGCCCGCAACTGAATGTTGCCGGTGTCGATAACTTCGGCGCGCAAAAGGGTAGTGATCAGGAACCCGCTTAGAAAGAAAAATACGGTCACTCCAAATGCTGCCGCGCCGGCGTTTATCAGCTGGGCATGGCCCATGAATACCAGAAGGAAGGCGCATGCCCGAATTCCGTCGAGCGCAGGGATATAGGAGATTTTCATCAGCTTCGTGGTGTTTTGGTGATGTAGAACACCGCAAGAGGCGATAGCGCGGTAGACCTCACGGGTGTCCGGCGTAGATAACCGCCGACGCAGCCGATGCAGCAATCTGCGTCCCGTTCAGGGCTACGTTCTTCATATAGCTGAAGGGCAAGTAGAGCACGTCGTCGGGCAACATCGCAATGTCTTTCTGAGCGCCCCTTTCCATCCTTGGTAGGTCAATTGGAACGTCTTGCGGCCCTTGCGGTGTTTTCCTGATCAATCTTGCTTTTGAGAGGATCGATGTATGATTCGGTGCGCCTGCCAGAGCTAGCGCTTGCAGCACCGAGATCGTTGAATCATTCGTGACCATCGGATAGCCCCCTGGCCGTCCCACGTCGCCCAGCACGTACACCGTACCTACTTTGGGCACGAGAACCGTGTCGCCCGGTTGAACAAGGATTGCAGCCTTCAGCGCCGAGCCCGAATCGTTCGACAGGAAATAATCAACTCTCTGGGTTTTGTCTCCATGTCGCTCAATCGCGATGTGCCGGTCTGCCGAGTCGGTTAGACCACCCGCTAACGACAGCACCTTCACGATCGATGTAGGAGTGGCCAAGTCGTACATGCCCGGGGTATTTACTTGCCCCATTACGGATACTTGCAAGGCCGATTTTTCAATGATCACGCTCACTTGAGGGTGTTGCATGAGAGACTTCTCACGCAGCGTGGATTCGATGGCGCGAGCGGCTTCTTCCGGGGTCAATCCTTGCACCGGGATTGGCCCGACAAACAGAAACGGAAGGGTCCCCTTATCAGTTACTCGGGCGTGCTGCTCAAGTTCCGGTGTGTCGAAGACTTGAATGTGAATCTGGTCCCCAGGGCTTATCGGAAGACTTTCCGATTGGGCAAAACATCCGCCGATGAGGCTGATCAGCAGTATTGATGTCTTAAGCGTTTGCATGGGCGACTTCGTCCTTCGTGTAATATCCGGAGTTCTTGTATCCGTAGTATTGGTAGTAGCTGCTGGCGGTGCGGGTGACGGCATTCAAAACAATCCCGGTGTTCCTGCCTGAACTCTGGGAGTTCAACAATTGATAGCTACGTTCTAGTGAGTTCCGGTTGGTTAACTTGTATCGGGCAACCAGAACCGTAAAGTCGGCGATAGTGCTCAACACGACCGAATCAGTGACTGGCAATACCGGGCATCCGTCAATGACGATGAAGTCGAAATGCTTGCGCCAGAGTTGAATGTTCTGCCGCATTTGGGGTGAACCCAAGAGCTCGGCTGGAAACGGCGGCGGCGGGCCGGCAGGTAACAGCCATAAGCCCGGTACGTCCGAGGTTTCGATGGGGGCCGCCAGTGTTTCTGCTTCACCCCGGTGGTCTGCGAGAAGGGAACTTAGACCCTCCTTCGCATCCACGTTCAGTTTGCGGTGTAACGATGGCCGCCGGAGGTCGGCATCTATTAGGAGCGCCTTCTTTCCCTGCTGTGCGAACAGCGCAGCCAGGTTGAGGCTTAGCATGCTTTTGCCTTCGCCCGCAACTGAGCTCGTAATTAGAACGACTTTGGGCGGCGCGCCCTGGCCTGACAGCAGTAGGGAGGTGCGCAGCGCACGGACCGCTTCGGTGTACTGAGAGCGCGGATCCGTTAACGCAGGGAACTGGCCGGCACCGGGGTTGATTGACGGTAGCTTGGCATCAATAACCTGTGGTGAGGGCGGAAGGACTTTCGGGTCTGTTAACACCAGGATCGTCCCGCTGCGCTCGCGTTTTGGTTCGCGTGTGGGCTTAGCAGTGCTTTTTATATAGCGTGTTTCCTTGTGGAACGGAAGGATTCCGATGGGCATTTGCCCTAGCTGAGCCTCAAGTGCAGGAAGGTCGTGAATCTTGTTGTCCAGCCCGTCCCGAAGGAATGCACCAAAGCACCCCATGAATAAACCGGCACACAAGGAGGCCGCGAGATAGATCAGCACCCTTGGCTTCGCAGGTTTTGCAGGCACGCGAGCGGGGTCTACAATCGAGATGTTGTTTGATCGAAAGCCTGCTAGGATGCCCGCCTGCTTTAGCTGCTTGAAGAGGCTCTCGTATAGCGTGCGACTCTCATCGGCTTCCTGGCGTAGAATCGTGTAACCAATCGTTTTGTCATTCAGTGCGTCCGCCTGATGTTTCTGGTCAGCGTAGACGTTCCGAGTGTTTTCCTCAACCTGCCGGGCAACATCGTAATCGTTTTTGGAACGTTCCGCTACGCGTTGCACTTCGGTGTGGATAGCCTCGTCGATTGAGTCCGCGTGCTTCTGCATTTCCGTGAGTTTTGGATATGCGGATCCGAATTTGGCTTCCGCCTCGGCAAGTTGGCCTTTTAAGGTTGCCTTCTCCATGCGGAGACCCTGGATCAGCGATAGAGCGCTATCCATGTTTGAGGAGCCCGCGAACATCGGGTTACTACTCAGACCCGATATTGCTTCAGCGTCGCCCGATTTGGCGACCTGGTAAATGGCGCCTTTCTCAATTCTGTCCGACTCGGCCTTGGTGTAAGCGGCCGTTGCTTGTTGTAGCTTGTCAAGGACCGTGCTGTAGAGTTGCTCGCGGCCCATGGCATCGACCCCTCCGAGCGTCACTACTCCGGATTCTCGCTGTGCAAGAGCAACTTTGGCCTGCAACGCTTCGCTTTGTTTTCTTAGATCCGATAGCTCGCCGGCTAGCCACTGAGCAGTCTGCGATGTTGCGTCGTGCTTGGTCTGGAAGTTGTAGTCGGCAAGTCCGCGTGAGAGGTGGTTTACTACTTCTGCCGCGATCCGCGGGTCCGGATTCAGATAAGAAACGTCTATTAGGCGCGTCCCCGCGACCGGTTTAACTCTTAGGTTCTTGGCGAAGACATTAAGAACGTTCATTCTGCGGCGGGGTGAATCTTCGAGCGACGCTTGCTTGGGATCAGGGGGGCCGTCCGGGCTGATTTTGCTCATCACCCAGCCGATTGGATTAAAGACGGGCTGGAAGTCTTGGGTATGTTCGAGATCCAGTTCCTTTATTACTTGCAAAGCGAGTGTGTCGGATTGCAGAATGCCGGCTTGGGTCTGGAGCGCGATGTTGTCTTCCAACGCGTCGGAATAGGTTTGCTCCTCACCCGGGTTTTGGATGCCCAGCCCGCTGCTGGATTCTTTTTGTACCTGCAGTTCCGCGGTGGCGAGGTAGCGCCGCGTGCTGAATATACAAACCAGTACGGCCGCAACGAAGCAGAACAGCATAGTGCTCGCGATAACGGCGCGACGTCTCCGAAGCAGGTGCAACAAGTCTTTGATAGTCAGCTCTTTTTCCGGTTGATAAGAGCGGGGTATTTGCTCGCCGGTTCTAGCCGTTAAGGCCAGCTCGTTTTGAGTACTCATGGAAATCCCTTTTGCTTTTAGATTCGAGCGGCCAGGGCACGTCGATCGACAGCGCGGTGCGAGCCGACGACTTCCCTGGGATTACTTTGGATCAACTGATCTGCGGCGTCTTGGCCGATGATTCGCGCCGCCGCTTTCCGTGCCTGGGATAGCGATGGTTTCCTGCGCCCGGTTCCGTGGGCGTCGGAGGCGATGAACGAGACCAGATCTTTCTTGAGCATCGACTCGCAGGTCTTTTTGATCTTGTGTCCCCAAGCGCCAGTTAGGGCATCGGCTGTGATCTGCAACAGACAGCCGAGATCGACCAACCGGGCCGGGAATTCGGGAAACTCGGCGATCACCGGATTGCGCTCGGGGTGAGTAATGATCGGGCGCAGGCCAGCGGATTGGAGGCGAAAGACAAGTTCGGTCATCTGGGCGGGCGTTTGGTAGTCGCTAAACTCGACGAGAAGATAAGGGCTCACGCCGATGGTGAACCGATCGGGGTGCTGTGCCGCACTCCGGATGTTGTCGTAGGAGGCATGGAAGTCGCAGCCGAGCGTGAACTCGAGGCCGGGGACCCGGCGTCGCAATTCGTCCAGGCGGTCCTGATGCGCTTCACGATCATACGGATACCGGTCATCGCAGTGTGGAGTCGCAACGATGTGGGTGATGCCGTCCAGTCGAGCGATGTTGCACATTTCGACGGCTGTGTTCCAATCGCGCGCGCCATCGTCGATGCCTGGGAGGATGTGGCAGTGGATGTCAATCATGCTTGGGCTGGTCCGTTAGAGAACGCCTGGCGCAGTACGATGCGGGCGAACTCGAGATTGCCAACCAGGTAGCGGCGCCACATGCGACGGGGTTCCTGATAGAGGCGGTACAACCACTCGCAGCCGAGGTTTTGAATCCAGAGCGGGGCGCGCTGCACTACGCCGGCCACCATTTCGAAGCTGCCGCCGACGCCGATGCAGACAGGCGCGCCGAGCATCCGGCCGTGTTCGTGAATCCAATATTCCTGCTTGGGGGCTCCGAGTCCGACGAAAACAAGATCTGGCTGCGAGTACCGAATCCGGGCGGCGATCCGGCAGAGTTCATGCATGTCGTCCTCGAAGCCGAACGGAGGGCAGTAAGTTTCGACATGAAGAAGCGGCAGCTGCTGTTGGAGTCGGGTCGCAGTGGCTTCGGCGGAGCCGGGGCGGCCGCCGAGCAGGAAGACCTTGAGGTTAGCGGCGGCGGCGCCAGCGCAAATGGCTTGGAAAAGGTCGACACCGGCGATGCGGCCGGGGAACTTCTGACGGAGAAGACGAGCCGCAAGCACGAGGGAGATGCCGTCGGGAACGATGAGTTCGGCGGAGCTGTAGATTTCGCGTAGACGCCGATCGCGCTCGAGAAGGACGATGTGCTGCGCGTTAGGGGTGATAACTTGGGCTGGCGCGCCGCGGAGAAGAGCGTGTCGGATGATCTCGGAGACGGCTTCGTCGAATGAACAAGTATCCACCGGGGCGCTGCCGATCGCGATGCGACGATGGCCAGGCTGATGGAAGCGGGCGGGTGAGGCCCATTGAAGTTGGGCTTGAGTACTCATAGGTATCCGATGTTTAGAGGGCGAGGCCAGTTAGTTGCCGGTTCCAGCGAGGACTACGCCGAAGGTTCTTAGCAGGATCTTCAAGTCCATGAATAAAGACCAGTCCTCGATGTACTTCATATCCAGCGCGATATAGCGGTCGAACGAGGGATTCGATCGTGCTTCTACCTGCCACAGTCCGGTAATCCCCGGGGCGACTTCCAGGCGCCGCAGGTACTCGAGGTCATATTGCTTGACTTCATCGGCTAGCGGCGGGCGCGGTCCGACCATACTCATATCGCCCTTGAGGACATTCCAGAACTGAGGGAGTTCGTCGAGACTGTACTTGCGAAGCACGCGCCCTAAGCGCGTGATGCGCGGGTCGTTCGAAATCTTGAAGAGCACACCATCGCGCTCATTGAGGTGCGAGAGCTGGGCTTTGAGCTGATCGGCGTTGGCCACCATGGTGCGGAATTTGTAGCAGCCGAAGACGCGCCCTTTGCGGCCGACGCGACCGGAGGAATAGAAAATGGGTCCTCGGGAATCGATCGCGATGGCGGCGGCGATCACCAGGAGCACCGGTGAGAGCAGCGTCAGGATGATGGCGGAACCACAGATGTCGAGAGCTCGCTTGACGATTAGCGCGCCGGCCGGGATGTTACGGCTGAACAGCGAGATGCTGGGGAACGGGCCGAGATAGTCGATAGGCGCGCCACATCCGTAGAACTCGGGGATCAGGCGGACGGCAACGCGGCAATCGCGGGCGCTGGCCGTAATGCGGCGGGCGCTTTCGGGGTCGGGCGCGCAGACGATGAGTTCGTCGACGAAGTTGGCGCGGCAGATGGAAGCAAGCTGGTCGACGGTGCCGAGACACGCGGAGCGTGCGGGGTCGCCGGAGAGAGCGATGGAGCCCACGACGCGGTAGCCGAAATCGCGATTGGCGCGAAGGAAATTCTCGACGGAACGGGCGATCGGGCTGGCTCCGACGATCGCCACGTGATGTCCGGTGAAACCTTCAGCGACGGCTTTGCGGACCCAGCGGCGGCGGAGGTGACGCCAGCCAAACATGGCGAGGAGTCCGGTGAACATGGTGACGGCGACGACGAGGCGCGAGACGGACTTAACGCCGGAAATGTAGATCGATCCGATGAGGAGCACGGTGGCCATGCTGACGGCGCGGGTGAGGGCGAGCGCCTCCCATCGGCTGGAGCAGAGCGTGTAGGCCGTGTATAGGCGCTGCGTGTTGCAGAAGAGCACGACGAGTCCGGAATAGAGAAGTAGAAAGCCGGAGTGGATGGTGGAGGTGGTGTTCTTGCCGAGGCTGTCGTGCAGGATGCCGAGCGGAAAGCGTAGGGTGATGGCGAAGAGGGCGGCACACCAAAAGGCGGTGAGGTCCGCGAGCACGGCGACAGAACGGCGGGCGCGAAGAGTGTTGTCGGTTGCGGATCGCGGCCGATCTTGATGAACAGCGACGCCCGGACTCCAGACGTGGGTGCTGTGGGAATCGGGACTTGATCCGACGTGCGGATCGGGGAAGAACGGGTCTGGGCTGAGCTTGGTTCCAATTGCCGCCATTGTTGATTTGCTCCGATGGGTTAGCGGGATATAAACCCGGTTTAGTGAGCCGGGGTAAAGGTGCTTGGACTGAAGTGCAATGAAAACTTAGTTAGCTGACGCGAACGGGTCGGGCGACGGCAACAGGGCCTGAGAGAGGACGGTTAGTGCGTAAATCGGAAACATCTAAACAGGAACCACACACTCACGATCGATGTGCAGCGATACGGCGCACTGCAGCAGATCCGCAGCAATGACGAGGCGCTGCGCGCTCTTAGCCTGGACGAGGACGCCTTCGATACCGGCGAGTGCGCCCCTTTGGACGCGAACGCGCTGGCCAACAGTGAGGTAAGGGTGAGGCTGCAGTCCAGCGCCGAACTCCACGCCGCGGCGGATCCTCTCCATCTCAAATTCATCGATGGGCTGAGGACGAGAGCCTATGGAGAGGACGTTCTGGACATCCGGGGTCGTGACGATCGGCAGCAGTTCACGGGGTGAGAAGCGACAGAAAACGTAACCGGGAAAGAGCGCGAGTTCGGGGCTTCTGAAACCTAGAGGGCGGTCGTCGCAGCTCGGGCGGTAGGTGGGAGCGAAGGACTCGTAGCCTTTGCATGCGAGCACGCAGCTAACGCGATGTTCAGACCGGGCACGGACTCGAACAGCGAACCAGGAAGAATCGAGTTGGCGGTGCGGCACGAAGACGTCCGGAGTGAAAGCCGAGGGTGTAAGGGGAAATGCGGACATGGCGGCGTCTTTCGGGTTCAGTTAACCGGTTCGACTTCGTCGATGCTCACTTCGATCTCTGCGGCGTTTTGCAGCAGGTCGGCGCAGAGAACCAGCCGGTGTTGGTTCTTGACCGTGACTAAGTAACCTTGGACGCCGGCGAGGGGGCCGGAGCGGACACGGACGCGGCACCCGGAAGAGAGCCAGGAAGCCGGGGCGAGCTGCGCGCCGGCGGATACGGCGAGGCGGAGGTTTTCGATTTCGCAATCGGAGATTGGATGGGGTCCGTCGCCGAACCCGACAATGCTTTGGACCGATGGGGTGGAAAGCACCGGAAGCGACGCACACCCGTTAAACCTGCAGAACACATAACCGGGGAACAAGGCGGCTTCGACGCGTTTTATGCGGTCGCTGTACTTACGACGAAGTTCGTAAGTGGGGGCGAAGGACTCGAGTCCTTTCTGCGCAAGGAAGGAACTAACAAGAGTTTCGGACTTAGTCCGAACTCGCACGGCGTACCAGGACACAGATTGGTTCGGCGCCGTGACTAAGTGGGTCAAAGTGGACGTGAACAACGATGACGAGGTTGTCTGCATTGGTAAATCAGAATAGGTTAGATCCATTAGGCAAAGCTCCGCCATTTTTGTCACATCGCCCGTTTTGGGCTATTTTTGGGCCATTGATTCGGGCGCGCACTACGCACCCTGAGAGCGAACGATTAGTTCCAGCGAGAAGAGTAGTCTTCCGTCAAGCTACTTGTAGACTATTACTCTTTCTCTTACAATGGGTCGATTTGGAACTAGAGGTACCTTCGTGATACGCTCACTCTCATCTTTTTTAGCTTGGATGCCGGGCGAGAACTGAACGGTAAAACAGGCGCGTTACGACTTCCTGTCTCGACTAAAGTGTAAGTCCCCAATCGTTTGAATCATGACCTACGTTAGACCGAGCTAGTAAGTGGAGCCGGGCTTTCGGGTTTTTTGTATCGGGCCGGCACTGACGCGGACCCGGCACAGACCCGAGGACGGAGCAGGAGGAGTTGAGTTGGAGGTGCGGGGATGAGTCCGGAGATGCGGGCGAGTTCGCCACGAAGTAAGTGGATTCGTTCCTGCTGCGGGTTGGACTTCAGTTTGGGCGGCTGCCGCCTTCTTGAGCGGGCCCAGGCCGGGCGGAGGTTTTCGATCTCGGAGTGGGAGATGGGACGGGGTGCGTCACCGAACCGGACATATCGTGCGCGGGCGGGTGGAGAGTATCGGGTGTCGGATGAACGTAGATCAGAAGATTACCAAGAACAAGGTCGGCCTCTTGAACCTGTCCGAAGTGTTGGGAAGCGCGTCGGAGGCTGAAAAGCCATAAGCTATTGGGCGATAGCTTCTACGCTTCAAGGAGCTTTACGAAGGCCGGCGAGCTGGTGTTGAAGGTGAACTGCGATGATGTAGTCCGTTCGAGCCCGCGTCAAAAGTTCGGGGACGCGTGCTCGAACGGTTGTCCGGCGAAGGTCATGTAACTGGCGGTAGGCATTTCCCTCTCGTTCGAATGCTTAATCCCAGCTCCCTGAGATGTTTCGAAGGGACTTGCTCCGTGAATAAGAAGTGTTCGCTTTCCCGTACAAAGTGCCGGATAAGACTAGGACAGACTAATCGACCTTGATCCCGTACAGATCAAACGCCCCGAACGGACTCAAGGTCGTCGGGGACCAAGTCTTGCCATAGTCTTTGGAAACAGCACCATTGCCGCCTTTGCTCGTGGTGTCATAATTCCAGATAAAGTAGCCGGTCGTGCTATCCGGGACGGGATACATCCAGTAAGGTTGGCCGGCCTTGAGTCCAACATAGCTAGTTTTGGTTGGAGTCAACTTGGCGGTTTGAACCGTGCAGCAAGTCCCGAAGTCCGGGAGGTTCGAGAACGATGCAACGTAGATAATCTTTCCGGGAACACCGCCGTTATCTTCGGCAAGGATCAGCTTCATCCCGTTTGTTCCCTGCAGATAAGTGATTGCGGCATCAATCCGCAGGACAATGTAGGTGCTGGCCGGAGTAAACGACATGGCCTCGGCTAAGGGGTAATCATTGGCTTCTGCGCCAGCTTCGGTCCAACCCGTACTTGGATTGTATAGCGAGGTTCCCGTTCCGAAGTTCGAATAGATCACGCTCGCAGATGCGGGGAGTGCTTCTTCTACACTGGGATGCGCATCCGGTATAACTGTGCTCGCTCTTGGCGCAGTGGTGCTGATCATCGCGCCACCATCGGTTATCGTGCTTGAAACCTGGGCGCTCGCACTTACCGGAGTTAGGCACATTAAGCCCGTAGCCATCGCGCACGCTACCTTCAATAGCCTTCTACTACTGCTAATACACTCTTGCTGTGTTATCATCTTGTTCCTCATTTCATGGGGTCCTCGACTCTCTCTGAGTCAACGATGGTAACACGATGATTTACGACTCGGCACGAGAGCTCCAGCGGCCAACGCCGACGTCAATGGGACGGCAACCCGATGTTGCTGACAAGCTCATCAACGCACTTAGTGCTACCGCAAGGTTTTGCCCTATACGAACCTATCGAGTTATAGATGGGGTATTGAGTCTTGAGGAGTTTGATGATTGGGAAGCGTGTATGAAACGAGTTGCGGGGCGGATAGAACTCTGGAACTGAAGCTCCAGGATCTACCGCCCCTCCACAGACTTTGCTGACGACCGTTCGCCCGGCACGCAAAGCCGGGACACGGTCCCGGTCTTTGACGCGACCACCTAGTCGGCTGTCTTATTTCTCCTGCAGTTGAGTGATACGTGGAACGAAAGTACCCGATGGCGATCCGTATCCCGCGAACCATGCGGTGTTTGTGCTCGGATCGTAAGCGGCGCCCGTAGACCAAGCTCCCGTGGCGTTCGGATGCGTTGACCAGGAAGTCAGCCGCGAGAACGGAAGGGCGCTGTTCCAGGTGATGAATGGCGGCACGCTCGGCGACACGAGGTTGTAGTTGTGAGTCGGGACGAACGACATAAAGCCGTTCTTGTCTAGCCAGCCGAATTGGTAGCCGCCCGCCGCAGCGTTTAGGGTATGCAGGTCGATGTACTGCCAGGCTGTCGGGTCGTTCAATACCCGCGTGGTGTCGTAGATTACCGCTACATGGTTTGTCTGCTGATTACCGCGTGAACCCCAGGGAACCAGAACAAGACTTTGACCAACGACAACTCCGCCGGTGAAACCTCCCAGTTGCGCAAGGATAGCAGCCGGGACTGGAAGTGTGCTCAGGTCAAAGAACTCATATGATGAAGCGGATTGGAAATTCTTGGTCGTGTCGTAGCGGACAATCTTGCTGGCCTGCTTTACGTTTCCAGCCGCGCCGTACTGAAACGGAATGAGATAGACATAGGGTGCGATGTAAGCCATCGACTGCATACCGCCGAGCTCCGGGTCAGCGGGGTTGACTATGTTATTCAGATTGAAGTATTGCCAGGAAGATGAACTAGAGAACGGCTGCGCGCTGTTATAGCGGATTAGTGTGCCGTGATAATTTCCATTCGAACAATCGACGGTCGGCGCAAAGTAAGCATAACCCGCCGCGAAGACGCCGCTGAATCCCCCAACATTCTTAATAGCCGGAAGCGTTCGCAAGTCAATCCATTGGTAAGCCGATGGGTCGTTCGGGTTGGCGCTCTCTTTAGCCAAATCAACTCGCACTGATACGGCCGTGTGCGCGAGCGCCGTTTGAGCTGGAGTTCCGGTATAGCCTTTCGAGCCTGGCGGCAGATACGCGAAATTGCCGAGGCTGTCGAGAAATCCTCCCCCGAAGTCCACCGCATTGGGAGTCGCGACCTTGCTCAAGTCGACCGTGCTCCAACTCGCCGGATTCGTGAAATCATTGCTTCCAACGTTGTAGAACAGCATGACGCCGCTGTTCGCAATTGGGGGCGTCACGCTACCGTAAGGGTAGAAAATCGCCTGGTTGCGAACGGTGTCGTAATCGGCCATTTGATAGGAGAACGACTCCGGATTGATGGTCCGCGGATCAAGATAGCTCGTCGAAACCGACGGAATTGGGTTGGTTAGCAGGGTCTGATTCTGACTATGGGCAGGAACCTGGGCATAGCTCTGTTGAACCGGGAAGAGTAGACAGGGAAGCGCCGAAACCAGCGCGGTGGCTAGAGGTGTTTTGAATGTCATGTGGTGATCTCTTGGCACACCTATCGTCGGGATCTTTCTAGGACTTTAGCCTGAGACTTTGCGCCACGAGGGAGACCCGGTGGGTAGATGGCGATTGAGCGGCGGCTTTCTTTGGGCCGGCCCGGCAGGCAAGAACGGCACGTTGTTCCGGACCTGCCGATCTAACGCGGCGGAAGAAAGATGTTCCGAGTTGCTCGTTTGAAAAAGAGTGCAGCGACTATCTGCAAATCAGGACCCTTTGCCGTGCCGCCCACATGCGAGTGAAAGCTACGCGCCCGGGTCGAAGCAGGCGAGCAGCTTTTCCGCAAATACCGCGACGTTCGGCTCGTCGAGCGACGTGGAATGATTGCCTGGCACCTCGTACGCCGCGAACGGCCCTGCAACTACTCCTGCCCACCCCGGCGCATAATCAGTGCCGGTTGGGCGGTCCCCGCTCTGGAAAAGAATGACCGGCGCGCGCAACGGCGGGGGGTTGTACCGCAGTGCCATCTCCTGGACAACGCGGTCGAAGTCCGAAGAGCGCAGCGGGTTGCGCCACTGAATCTGACGTCTTGCACGCTCAGCCAGATATTTCGATACACCGGCTGCACTGAGATTGCTCAGATGCTTCCAATGATGCTGGAGCTTACGTTTCAGCCGGTCACTTTTGGGAACGGCCGTGTAGTGCCGCGGATTTGGGGCTCCCAGCATCGCGACAAATCCGACGGCCTCACCCAGCTCTTCTAGTTGGACAGCTACCTCGTAAGCGAGAATCCCGGCCACGCACCAACCGCCCAGCGAGTACGGCCCTCTCGGTTGTGTGCTCCTTAATTCATCGACGATTAGCCTCGCGACATCTTCCAGGCGCCCCGTCGTGCGCACCTGCGCCTCGATTTCATGAGGCAGCGAGACTGCGTGCAAGCGGCAAGCAGGCCGCAACCGCGCTGCCAAATCCCGACAGTACGCTCCTGCGTAGATCCAGTCCAGACGGTGTTGCTCGGCAGGCGCGCCTCTTCGGACATCGGCCGATCCGCTGCCATGAACGGGTGGAGCTAGCAACTCCGATAACCCGGCAATTGTCGGATTCTCAAACAGCGCGGAGATGGTGAGCCGTTTGCCGAATTCGATTTCGATGCGGCGAAGCATACTCGCAGCAAGCAGCGAATGGCCGCCGAGAGCGAAAAAGTCCTGATTAATATCCGGGCGATCGCAATTGAGCAACTCCGCCCATATGTCGGCCACGCGGCGTTCCATCTCATTGCCAGGTTCGCTGGATGTAGGCCCGCAACGCGCTGCAACGCCGGGTTCGGGTAGGCTATTCCGGTCCAACTTCCCGTTGCTTGTCTTTGGCAGGCTGTCTAACTTTATGAAACGCGACGGAATCATGTACTCAGGCAACGTGCGACTCAGATACGCGCGTAGAGTGTTCGCGTCGCCGACGCCTTCCAAGTAGGCAACTAATGCATTCTCGCCCGATGCATCGGGCCAAGCTTTCACGGCTGCGCTGCGAACTCCGGGACACCGCGCGAGAGCTTCCTCGACCTCTTGTAACTCGATACGGAAACCGCGAACTTTGACCTGACTGTCGACTCGACCCAGAAACTCTAGAGTGCCGTCGGCGTTCCAACGCGCGAGATCGCCCGTGTGATAAAAGCACTCTCCGGAGCGAAACGGGTTCGGGACGAAGCGTTCGCGCGTAAGCGGTAGCCGTCCGATGTATCCTCGAGCGACACCAGCGCCTCCTATGTATAGGTCGCCTGTTACTCCGGCGGGAAGCAACTGCAATCCGCGGTCAAGCACATAGGCATGAGTATTGTCGATCGGCCGGCCGATTGAAATTGCAGCGTGCCCGTGCTCGACCTTCTGAATCAACGACCACACGGTCGTTTCCGTGGGTCCGTACATATTCCACAACTCGTGGCAACGGCTCACCAGACCGTTGGCCAGAGAACGCGAGAGTGCTTCTCCACCGCAGAGTGCCTTGAGACGGGGATCGCCGCACCAGCCCGCTTCGATGAGGGATCGCCACAAAGCCGGAGTACCCTGCATGACGGTACATCCGGACGTAACCATCGTGTCGATTAAACGGCGCGGGTCTTTCACTATTTGGCTGGAAGCGATCACGAGCGCGCCCCCGGAGACAAGCGGGAGAAAAATCTCGAGTACGGCGATGTCGAACGACAAGGTTGTGACAGCGAGTAGCGTGTCGTTTGCGGAAAAGCCCGGCTCGCGCTGCATGGAGCGAAGCAGGTTCGCGACGGCTGTTTCGGGAACCTCGACGCCCTTCGGTACGCCGGTCGATCCGGACGTGTAGAGCAGGTAAGCTAAACCGGGATGATGGCAGGACGTATCTCGATGGCGGATGCTGATCTGGAGGTCCGTCCCGGTGACAAATAGGTCAGGGTTCGCGTCGCTGATGACGAACTCTCGCCGTTTCGCTGGAAGCGCCGGATCGAGCGGTACGTAAGCTGCGCCTGTTTTCCAGATTGCAATCAGCGCGATCACCAATTCGAGCGATCGTTCGATCGATACGGCGACGAGGGATCCGGGCACTGCCCCGGACTCGCGCAATCTGGCGGCAAATGCGTTCGCGCGGGAATCGAGTTCACTGTACGTAAGCCGCTGGTCCTCGAACATCACGGCCGTGCGCGACGGCAAATTCCGGGCGACCCTCTCGAACATCGAAATGGGACTGAGTGCGGGTGCATCGACGGACCGACCGGTGCCGGCTTGCAGCAAATGGGTTCGCTCCTGGTCCGTCAGCAGCGGCAGCAATGCGACCAGCGAATCGGGGTTTGCGGCGATCGCTTCGAGAAGCGTCTTTAGGTGACCGATCATGCGCGTGATTAAGGCGGGCTCAAACAACGCCGTACTGTAGATGAGGCGACCGGATAGACACTCGGATCCTTCGACGATGTCCGCGAACAGATCAAAACCCGAAGCGCCGCTATGGACGTCAAACTCCGTGAGGCTCCAACCGTCTGGAAGTTCGGACGGCTGCGGGCGAAGGGAAAACAAGACCTGAAACAACGGATTCCGGCTCGAGTCTCGCTTGGGCGCGAGTTCGCGAACAACGGTGTCGAACGGAATGTCGCTGTTCGCGAGCGCGTTCAGAACCGAGTCTCTGATCTGGTTGAGGAGTTCGCGGAAGGATAGAGAAGGATCCACCCGGCTGCGCAAAACCACCGTGTTGAGCAGATACCCGATTAGAGGCTCGACCTCCGGGCGATTGCGAATGCTGACTACTCCGCCTGTGGTGATCTCTTCTTGCCCCGAATAGCGGTGGAGTAGAAGGTGAAAGGCGGCCAGCAGCGTCATATAAACGGAAGCCCCTTCGCTGCTGGCGAGGTGCTTCACGGCTTTCGATAGTTGCGGAGTAAAAGCGAACGACTCCATCCCCGCACACCAGGCAGGGGTCGCTTCCGTCGGGCGGCTGACGGGCAGACCGAGGCGCGGCGCGTCCGAACGAAGAGAGTCGCGCCAGTAGTTCAGTTGCTGCGCGTATTCGCCGCTTGCGAGTTTCCGCTGCTGCCACGCGGCGTAATCGCCATATTGAATCGGCAGATCGGGAAGCGGAGACCGCAAGCCGGACAGAAATGCGCGATATACGCTCGCCAGTTCCGGTAGAAAGACTCGATAGACGGATACGCCGTCGAAGACGAGGTGGTGGAACGTCAGATAAAGCCGGTGATCGTCTGCTGTCAACCGGAAAAGACGCGCTCGCAATAGTGGTGGCCTCTGCAAAACGAACATTGCGCTTGCATCTTCAGAAGCCCACCGCACCGCTTCGGCCTCAGCTTCCGTGGGCGTTAGGTGCGTGAGGTCGACCAGTGGAAGGGGAACATGGACCTGCGGATAAACAATCTGGATGACGTCACCGGAGACATCCGCGAATCCGGTCCGCCAGATGGCGTGCCGACGCATGATCTCGTTGAAGGCAGCTTCAAGCATTCGGGCATCAAGGAATCCGCGCTTCCGGACCGTAATGGATTCGTTATAGATCGGGGCATCCGGTGCGAACTGCGAATGTAGCCAGATCTGCTGTTGCCCGCAGGAGAGCGGAATATCCGCTCCGGAGACCGGCTGGATTGCGAGCTCCGTCGCTTTTACGGCCGCAGGCAGCTGCCCTCCCCGAAGGCGCTGCAACAGCTGCTTCCGAAGCTCCGAACTGGTTTCTAGGTCCGTCATGACTAATTGAGGAACTCGAGTTTGTATGTGACGGGCACGATTGGTCCAGGATCGAAGCGCACCGGCAAGGCGCAAAGACCTCGGAGTCCGAGATTCTCGTGCCATTCGAGCCGGTCCGAAGCAAGCTCGAGATGATGTAGGCGCTGCACCAGCGCGCCAAACGCGATCTGTCCTTCAATTCGAGCGAGCGGCGCGCCGAAGCAGAAGTGCGCGGCCCAGCCGAATGCAAGATGGCGGTTGTTTTCCCGTTTCAGGTCGAGCCGATCGGGATCGTCAAAGCGCTCCGGATCACGGTTGCCGGCAGCGATTACCGCGATCACGGACTGGCCGCGCCGGATCTGCTTTCCGCCGAGGGTAATATCTTCGTGCGCAACGCGCGCAGTGTGCTGGATGGGGCTTTCGTACCGCAGAAGTTCCTCGACGGCGGATGGCAGAAGAGACGGATCATCCAACAGCAACTGAAGTTGCTCCGGATGTCGCAGCAGAGTCAAAATGCCGCTGCCGATCAGATTCGTGGTCGTCTCTTGCCCGCCAATCATGGTGAGGACGCAGTTCGCGATAATCTCTTCCTCGGTGAGATAGGTTCCGTCCGGAGCTGCCGTCGTAAGCGCATTTACCAGCCCTTCGCGGGGATCGGTTGCCTGCCGGTGGATGGCTGCGCGGAAGTAGGATGTCATCTCGTGCACGCTTTCGAGAACGCGTGCCACGCGATCGGGATTGTGCTGAAAGTTCCCAAGGATTTCGGCGAAATCGATCGACCATTTCTTCAACGACTCATGATCTTCGACCGGCAATCCGAGCATCTCCGCCGTGACGATCGCGGGCATCGGAGCCGCGATATCGGCAACAATATCGGCGCTTCCCGTGGCGATACAGCGGTTGATCAGGCCATTCACAATCTCCTGAATGTGCGATTTGAGGACGGCTACGCGTGACGGTGTGAACGCGTTGGCGCAGACGCTGCGCAGGCGCGTATGATAAGGCGGATCGCGGAACAGCATCTGCAGTTTCATGACCTCGACAATTGGAGCAAGCGCGCCGAGACCCATGTTGTTGAGCTGTTCCGTCGAGAGCGTTCGATCGGCCGAGAACTTTTGGAGAACGGTCACAACGTCGGCATAGCGCGTTACGACCCAGGCATGCAGGAAAGGATCCCAAAAGACCGGATCCGATTCGCGCAGCTCACGGTAAAGATCATAAGGATCGGCGGCGATCTCGGGCTCGAGCAGACGGCACAAACTTAGCGTTGTATCCATTTGAGTCGTCATGTTTAGTCGGCCTGGTTCGCGGAACAGGGCGTACCCAGAAGGTTTCTGATCTCGTCGTCCGAAAGGGACGCGATCCGCAGTTCGAGCTGGCGATCCACTTCAGCGGCGAGCCGCGCGACAGTCTTGGCTTCGAATAGGTGACGCGGCGTTAATTGCACCGCGAACCGTTCGTGAACACGCCCAGCGACCTGCGTGGCCAGCAGCGAATGGAACCCGAGCAGGAAGAAGTTCTCATCCGGTCCCACTTCATCGACGCCCAGGAGACCCGCCAGCATGCGGCCCAGTTCCTCTTCCATCGGAGAGTTCGGCGCGCGATAGTTCCGGTCCCGAATCAGATTCTCTGGGGACGGGCTGGGAAGCGCGTTGCGGTCCAGCTTGCCGTTGAAGTTCAAGGGGAGCGCCGGCAATTCGCAAAAGCTCGCGGGTACCATGAATTGCGGAAGCCGCTCGGAAACGAAGTTGCGTAGATCGGACGCGGATAGCTCCGCGCCTTCGGATTTCACGATGTACGCGACAAGCCGTTTGCTGCAGCACTCGCCATGCACGGTGACCGCACTTGCCCGAACCGAAGGATGGGAGTTGAGCACCGAGACGATTTCATCCGGCTCGATGCGGTTTCCGCGAAGTTCCACCTGCGCGTCGGCGCGGCCGCAGAACGCGATCTGGCCATCGGGAAGGAAGGAGCCCAGATCGCCCGTCCGGTAGAGACGCGCTGCCGGCATCGAGCTGAACGGATCCGGAATGAATCGCTCCTGGGTTTCTGATGGACTGTTCCGATAACCGCGCGCGACACCTGTTCCGCCGATGTAGATTTCACCCGTCTCGCCCGGTTTCACCGGGTTCCGGTCGGGATCCAATATGTAGACCTTGGTGTGAGCGATAGGCCTGCCGATGGACGGGGTTGCGGGATTTTCGGCGTCCGGCGTCACCGCTCCCGATGTCGCGACGACGGTGCATTCCGTCGGTCCATAGTTGTTGAACACGGTAAGTGGGAACGACGCAGAAGGAGTTCGGTGCAGGGTGTCGCCGCCGGTCAACAGGCAGCGCAGCGCGGTGCCGGCCGGCCAGTCTTCCGACAGAATGACTTCGGCTAACGCGGTCGGTACGAACGACACAGTAATCCGTTCCTGAATGAGCCAATTCCGCAGGAGTTCGGCGGACGTACGCACTTCGTCGTCGGCCAACACCAGAGCGGCGCCCGCAGTGAGATGCGGCCAGATTTCCCACACGGCCGCATCGAAAGCGATACCGGCAATGTGGCTGGCGCGGTCCTCATGCGTGATGTCGAAAAAGCGGCGGTGCCAGAAGATCAGGTTCAGCAGGTTGCCGTGGGTTACTTCAACGCCCTTCGGCTGCCCAGTGGAACCGGACGTGAAGATGATGTACGCGAGGTTCTCCCGCGAAACCGAAACCGGTTCGACCAACGGGTCGATGCGATCCAATAAGCTCTGAACGACATTGAGGTCGATTACGCGGCGTTCTTTTCCAGAGCCGGTTTCTAAGACGAGTGCCGCGTGCCCGCCGCGCGCGATCACCAATAGCGCGTCCGCTTGTTCGAGGATCTGCACCGTTCGAACCGGAGGCCATGCTGGGTCAAGAGGTAAGTAGGCACCCCCCGCCATGAGGACGGCCAGCGCACTCGTGATCAGATCGAAAGAACGTTCGAGACACAGCGCGACCGGAACATCCGGCCCGACCCCCAGGAACACGAGATAACTTGCCAGACGACTCGCCCGCGCGATCAGTTCGGCATACGAGAGAGTATCCTCACCCGACGCGAGTGCAACCCCATCGGGATAGGAAAATGCGGCCTCGCGAACGAGGTGCGCGACACATGATCGCCTTCTGCACTCTTGCCCCGTGGGAAGCAGAATGGTTGCGCCACTCGGCGCCGGGTTTAGCGGAACTACTTCGATTGAATCAGACATAGGGGTTTGACGAACGCCGGGTTCCCACACAAGCGTTCGGTTCTAGTTCCCCTATCGACTTCGGGGCGGCAAAACTATAGGACACTTTCCGCGAAGCTCGCAATCGCAAGTAGCAAACACAGGAGCGGGATGGCCGCAAGCAGGACTTACAATTGACCCAATGGCGAAGACGGCACTGGTTACGGGCGCGTCGGTGGGAATCGGTTACGAACTGGCGAAGCTTCTGGCGCGCGACGGCTACGAACTGTTTCTGGTCGCCAGGAGGTCCGCGAAACTGGACGAGGTTGCGCGCGAGTTAAAAGGTACGGCGGTGGCGGCTGACTTGTCGGATCGCGAGGGCGCCGGCCACGTCTTCGCAGCACTTCAAGGCAAGGTTCCCGACGTTCTAATCAATAACGCCGGGTTCGGAATGGTCGGCCCGTTCGCCGAGCAGGATCTGAAGACGCATCTGGACATGATTCAGGTCAACGTCACGTCGTTGGTCGAACTGACGCGGCTCTTCCTTCCCGGCATGATCGCCCGGCGGAGCGGTCAGGTGATGAACGTCGCTTCCACCGCTGCGTTCCAACCGGGACCACTGATGGCGATCTACTACGCAAGCAAGTCGTTTGTCCTGAGCTTTACGGAGGCGATTAGCGAGGAACTGCGGCGCACCGGGGTGACGGCGACCGCGCTCTGCCCCGGCCCGACGACGACCGAGTTTCAGGCGCGCTCCGGAATGGAGAAAACCAAGGTCTTCAAATCCGGTGTGAAGGTGATGTCGGCGGCCGAGGTTGCGCGCATCGGCTACGCGGCCATGCTGCAAGGGAAAGCCGTCGCGATTACAGGATGGCAGAATCGCCTTGGAGCCGAGGGCATCCGGTTGGCGCCGCGGTCGTGGGTTCGCCGGATCGTTTACGGCCTCAATTCGGCGTAGAGGCCTGGCGGCCATCTCGGGATTGGTCGCTTCGGTTTGCTCGGCCTCCTGCAAGTAGCGCTTGGCCCATTCTCGGTGTGCTCTTCGCCGTCTTTTGTCGACGCGGAATATAGATCCGCCTCAGAGTACCGCTCCTCCTGGAATCAGGGTAGCTCCAAGTATCCGTAAAGCCTTGGTAGGATCGCCGCATGCGAGAGGAACACACGCTACGTCGTTCTTCAATGAGTATCCTGACATCGTGTTTTTCCCTGCTGTGTGCGCTCGTTTGGGCTCGCTCTTGGACGTCCTACCGCGTTGCTTTGGACTGCGATTAGTCTTGGTTGGCTGGTAGCTGCCGTTGTTCAGCGACGCAAGAGCGATCGTATCGAGCGTTTTCCGGGAACCATTCTCGTGCGGCGATTCGCCCGACTTCTACTCTGGAGCTAGCCCACAAGTTCGGCGTAGAGTACGCGGTCGTGTCCCGCCAGATCTTTGACGATACGCGGCTCGGACCATCGCGCGTCCAGCATTTGCGCCACTTCGTGGCTTTGGCCTGCGCCAAGTTCCATGACAAGCCCGCCGCCCGGACGCAGTACGCGCGCACTTTCCGGGATCAGCCGCTGGTAGAAAGCGAGTCCGTCCGCTTCAGCGAATAGCGCAAGCGCGGGTTCCCAATCGCGCACTTCCGGCTGTAGCGTGGCGCGCGCTGCTTCGGCTACATAGGGTGGATTGGAAACGATCAGTCCTACTGAGCAATCCGCGAAAGCGGATAGCGCGTCGGCTTGGATCCATTCGACGCGGGCACTCAAGGCGTTGCCGTTCATGCGTGCGACGGTGAGGGCAGCGTCCGAGATGTCGACGCCGACAACATGTCGCGCGCCTTCCAGCGCTAACGTGGTTGCGATTGCACCGGAACCAGTACCCACGTCTACCGTCATGCCTGCCGAGCGCGCAAATGGTAGCGCCGTTTCCACCAGGAGTTCCGTCTCGGGACGAGGAATCAACACGTCCGCCGTGACGCGGAAATCGCGTCCGTAGAATTCCTGTTTGCCGGTTATGTACTGGAGCGGCTTGTGCCTGAGACGCTCGTGAAGGTAGCGGCCGTAATGGATCCACTCGACTTCGCGCAACTCCCGTTCGGGGTGCGCGTAAAGATAGGTGCGATCGCTATGCAGCGCATGCGCGAGGAGCACTTCGGCGGTAAGCCTCGAGGCGTCGATCCCCGCGCGCTCCAGCAATTCCACGCCTTGGCGCAACGCGGTGCCCACGTTCAGCACCCGCCTAAGCCGCTTCGCCTTCCTTCTTTAGCTTCTCAGTCTGAAAGTAGGTGGTGAGGGCTTCGAGCATGGGTTCGATGCGGCCTTCCATGAAGAGATCGAGTTGGTGCATGGTAAGTCCGATGCGATGATCGGTGACGCGGTTCTGCGGGAAGTTATAGGTTCGGATCTTCTCGCTCCGGTCCCCCGTGCCTACCATTGTTTTGCGTTCCGCGCCGAGAGCCGCCTGTTGCTTCTCGAGTTCCATCTCATAGAGGCGCGACCGCAGCACACGCAGTGCTTTGGCGCGGTTCTTGATTTGCGACTTCTCATCCTGGCAGGAGACCACCAGACCACTCGGCAGGTGCGTAATGCGAACCGCGGAATAGGTGGTATTGACCGACTGCCCGCCCGGACCGGAGGAACAAAACGTATCGATGCGGATGTCTTTCTCCTCGATCTTGACCTCCACCTCATCCGCTTCCGGGAGAACCGCCACGGTTATAGCCGAAGTGTGGACGCGACCTTGGGTTTCGGTAGCGGGAACGCGCTGCACGCGATGGACGCCGCTCTCGTACTTGAGCTTCGAATAGACCTTCTCGCCGCTGACGAGCGCCAGCACTTCTTTGAGTCCGCCGACTGAACTCTCGCTCATCGAGGTGATCTCGACGCGCCAGCGCTGCGTCTCCGCGAAACGCGTATACATGCGGAAGATTTCGGCGGCAAATAACGTCGCTTCATCGCCACCCGTGCCGGCGCGAATTTCGAGAACGCAGTCTTTCTCATCGTTCGGATCTTTGGGAAGCAGCAGCACGCGAAGCTCTTCTTCGATCGCCAGCACTTCCGGCTCGAGGCGCGTCGTTTCTTCCGCGGCCATCTGCTGCAGCTCGGGATCTTTCTCCGTCGCCATGCCGCGAGCCTCGTCCAGCTCCGTATAGGACTTTCTCCATTGACGGAACTTGGCCACGATTTGCGCGAGATCGCTGTGCGACTTCGCCGCTTTGCGATACGCGTCGCCATCGTTGATCACGATGGGATCCGCAAGCTGACGCGTCACGTCCTCAAAGCGCCTCTCGATTTGTTCCAGCTTCTCTACGAATTGCACGGCGTCACATTATCCGATCAGGCGATTACCAGTTCCCCGCCCTGCTTGCTTTCGAGAGCCATGGCCCGGTCGAGCGCGCAGATGGCGACTTCCGCCTGCTCATTAGATGGCGGTTGGGTGGTCACGCGTTGCAACCATAAACCCGGCGCCGTTAGTAAGGAAAGAAACGAGCCCTGCCGTTTGGCGGCGAACCGGATCAGTTCATAGCTAACGCCCGCAATCAGCGGGAGCAGTGCGATCCGCGAGAGGAGGCGCGCCGCGAACCCGTCGAACGGAATCAGGATATAAACCAACATCGAAATGACCATCACCACCAGCAGAAAACTGGTTCCACAGCGCGGATGCCAGGTAACGAAGCGCTGCGCATTCTCAACATTGACGGGCTGTCCCGATTCGTAGTTGAAAACGACTTTGTGCTCCGCGCCGTGATATTCGAAGACGCGCCGGATATCCTTGGCGCGCGAAATCAAAATCAGAAAAGCGAGAAAGATGCCGATGCGAATGAAACCGTCGACAAGATTGAGCATGACGCGGCCGTGTAGCGCGGCGACATGACTGCCGATCTTCGTAGCCAGATAGAGAGGTACGAATTTGTATAGAAAGATGAAGAATGCGAGCGAAAATAGCAGGTTCGCCACGAGCGCGCCGTTGGATACCGGTTTCGCAGCCTCGGATTGTTCACCTTGTAACGCCATGTTCGCGGAGAAGCGGAGCGCCTTTAGCCCCAGAGTCATGGCCTGACCCAGCGTGCCTAACCCGCGTAAGATGGGCCATTTGAACAACCGGTATTTCTCCGACATGCGCGAGACAGGCAGTTCTTCGGTCGCGATCTCGCCATTGGGCTTTCGCACGGCGACGCAATAACTGTGCGGGGCGCGCATCATGACGCCTTCCATCACCGCCTGACCGCCGACGAGCGTTTCTTCTCCGCTCTCCAGAATAGGGAGCATCTGTATGTGCGCAAACAGGCGCAGGAATGTACGTACAGGCACGGTGATCAACCTCTGTGAGTATAACGTTTTCGCACGTCGTCGCGTGCTGCTACTCGAGCTATTTGGCGCTGACGGCGTTCATTCCCGCCAAGGCTTCCACGCTCTTCGGTGGATTCCAGTAGAGGATGCGAGTGCAACTCTCGCAGAACATCACCTTCTCGCCGCGCTTCAGTTCCTGCATGAACTGCGGACGAAGGGTGATATGGCATTGGCGGCAGCGGCCGTCCAAGGCTTCTGAAATCGCGATTCCCGCACGTGCTTTGCGAATGCGTTCATACGTTGTGACTACGGCGGGGGACATTGTGGCAATGGTCTCCTTGCGCTCAGCCATCAGCGATTCCAAAGCCTTTCTGGTTCCCGCGACGCGCTTCTCGGCTTCAGCTTTTTCCGCGTCGACCTGCTTTCGCTCTTCCTTCAGCGCGGCCTCAGCGGATTTGACATTCGCATCCAGCGGCTCGGACGCGGTCATCAGCTCTAGAATGCGATCCTCGGCACCGCGGATTTCCTTGGTAGCGTAATCGATCTCATTCTGAAAAGCCCGGTAATGCTCGTTCGTTTTGGCCTCGAGCGCCTGGCCGCGTATTTTGGAAATCTTGCCTTCCGCAAGTTGGATTTCGCCCTCGAGACGCTTTCGCTCTTTCTGATTGGCCGATAGGGCTGAACGGTCGATCTCGAGCCGCCGTTCGTGGGAACTCAGCTTCTTTTCAATTTCTGCAATGTGCTTTGGTAACGCCGCAATCTCTTTTTGCAAAACAGCGATTCGGCCATCGATGTCATGGAGGCGCACCGCCGCTTCAACGTCGGGCAGCATGTTTGAATACATTTTAACATCCGGGCGCGCGGCGGTGCCCGTTATGTTTGGCCGTATCGAGATTATTGGCGTGTGGAGGTCTCTTTCCGGAGCACTAAAATGGTCGAACGCGTGGGGACGCGGTTCAATACCGCGCCCACAACGTCAACTGAACACCACCGCAAAACAGAGGAGGGTTCCAGCAATAAGCCAGTTGGAACTGGCCGAACTCACTTGGAGGAAAACACTTGAAACCGAACAGTTGAAAGCGAACGATCTACGTGCCTTCGTTCCAGCTGGCGAGGTAATGCTCTTGCTCCGGCGTCAGGCGATCCACTTGTATGTTCATCGCTTCCAGTTTGAGCCGCGCGACCTGTTTATCGAGCTTCTCCGGAACCGAGTAAACTTTCTTCTCGAGAGAAGCGTGGTTCTTCACCATGTACTCAGCCGAAAGAGCCTGATTCGCAAAGCTCATATCCATAACCGAGGCGGGATGGCCCTCAGCGGCGGCAAGATTGATGAGCCGGCCTTCTCCTAGAACGTAAACGCGGCGACCGTCGCCAAGATTGAACTCTTCAACGAACTCCCGGGTTTCGCGGCGGGAAACCGCGGCTTTGCCGAGCGCTTCCAGATCGATCTCGATATTGAAGTGGCCCGAGTTGCAGATGATTGCGTTGTTCTTGAGGCGGCTGAAGTGCTCGCGTCCAATGACGTGCTTGTTACCGGTCACGGTGATGAAGATGTCACCGATTTGAGCGGCTTCGTTCATGGTCATCACGCGATAACCATCCATCACGGCTTCGAGCGCCTTGGTGGGATCGATTTCCGTAACGATGACATTGGCGCCGAGACCGCGAGCGCGCATCGCGACACCGCGTCCGCACCAACCATAACCGGCTACAACGACCGTGCTCCCCGCAAACAGGACGTTGGTGGCACGAATGATCCCGTCGATGGTGGATTGGCCGGTGCCGTAGCGGTTGTCAAAAAGGTGCTTGGTGTAAGCGTCGTTGACCGCCACGATCGGATACTGAAGCACGCCTTCCGCGGCCATGGCGCGAAGCCGAATCACACCGGTGGTTGTTTCTTCAGTGCCGCCGATAATTTCAGCGAGCAACTCTTTGCGCTTAGTGTGAAGAAGAGATACCAGATCCGCTCCATCGTCCATGGTGAGATGAGGACGGATGTCGGCGGTGGCGTTCAAATGCCGGTAATACAGATCATTCGATTCGCCTTTAATCGCGAACACGCCGATGTTGTAATCCCGGACGAGAGTTGCGGCCACATCGTCTTGGGTCGACAACGGGTTCGAAGCGCAGAGAGTCACTTCAGCGCCACCATCCCGAAGGGCAATCATCAGATTCGCCGTTTCAGTGGTGACGTGCAGGCAAGCTGCCACGCGCATACCCGCGAGCGGCTGCGATTTGATGAACTGTTTGCGGATGGTCTGGAGAACGGGCATCGTTTGAAACGCCCATTCCACGCGGCGCTTACCGAGATCGGCGAGCGAAAGGTCTTTTACGTCGTGAGCGATTTGAGTTTGTACGTTGGCTGGCATTATTTGTATTCAGTTGCCTTTCGGGTGAGATTCAATTAGCGCGCGCCGACTTCAGCGAGTTCGGGGGCTGCCACTTTGGACGCAGCGCTCCGGAGCGCGTCCACCTTATCTGTCTTCTCCCACGAGAAGCTCTCTTCGGTGCGGCCGAAATGGCCGAAGGCTGAGGTCTTGTGGTAAATCGGGCGCCGGAGGTCTAGAGTCTTGATGATGCCCGCCGGTGTCAAGGAGAAGTTCGCGCGAATCAAGCCGCAGATACTTTCCTCCGGGATCGTGCCCGTGCCGAAGGTGTTGACGTTGACCGAAACCGGTTCAGCCACTCCGATCGCATAAGCGAGCTGCACTTCGGCGCGAGTGGCGAGACCCGCCGCGACAATGTTCTTCGCGATATAGCGCGCCATGTAACAAGCGGAGCGATCTACCTTCGTCGGATCTTTGCCCGAGAACGCGCCGCCGCCGTGGCGACCCATGCCGCCGTAGGTATCAACGATAATCTTGCGGCCGGTGAGACCCGTGTCCCCGTGGGGTCCGCCGATTACGAAACGCCCCGTCGGATTGATATGGTACTTCGTGTCGGCATCGACCATGTCCTGCGGAACCACCGTATCAATCACGAGTTTGCGGACCTTCTCACGCAGTTCGTCGTTGCTTACGGTGTCGTGATGCTGGATGGAAACGACAACGGCATCGATCCGGGCCGGGCGGCCGTCGACATATTCAACGGTGACTTGGGTTTTGCCGTCGGGACGGAGAAAATCGATTTCACCGGAGCGGCGCACGTCGGAGAGACGGCGCGCCAGCTTGTGCGCGAGCATGATCGGCAGCGGCATCAGTTCCGGGGTCTCATCGCAGGCGAAGCCGAACATCAAGCCCTGGTCGCCGGCGCCTCCTGTATCAACGCCCATCGCGATGTCGGGACTTTGTGACTGAATGGCGTTGAGGACGCCGCACGTCTTTGAATCGAACCCATAAGCCGCATCCGTATAGCCGACATGTTTGATGGTGTCGCGCACAATGGTCGGAACGTCGACATAGCAGGTGGTTGTAATCTCGCCCGAGACCACGCAAATACCGGTGGTGACGAGGACTTCACAAGCGACGCGCCCGTGGGGATCTTTCTCGAGAACGGCGTCAAGAACGGCGTCGGATATCTGGTCGGCGATTTTGTCGGGATGCCCTTCGGTAACGGATTCCGATGTAAAGAGATGTCTCTGGTGTGCGTTCATTCAATCTCCGGGGAAATGAGGTGTTCGGCGTTTGCTTCCAGTCCGGAGCGGGCGGGCGGCAACCGAGCGGCCCGCCAAATCATCCGAAACTGCAAAATTTTCGTGAATCTGATAGCTTAGCTTGTTTCGGTCCTAGCGGTCAACGCGAGCGCGGCCGAGCGGCGCGGAGCCGTACTAAACGGCGAAAAACAGAGGGCGAAACTCGAGTTATGCCCCCGCTCATACCCCAACTCATACTCCAGCGCGATTGGCTCTCTCGGAAGTCTTGTCCGAAACCGGGTAAGGCAGCGTCCGCTCCTCGAGCAGCAGACGGCGTAAGCTGCGTAGATCATTGAGAACGCGGCGACTCGACGTGATATGGGTGTTGAGCTTGATCAGGTTGTAGGCCACGAGCTGAAGAGCCTCACGACGGCGTTCGGCATGTTCGGATTCGGCAAGCCGAATCTGAGCGTCGACGTCGGCCTGTGCTTCGGAAATCGCATCAGAAAGCATGGCGATGTACTGGTGCGAATTATCGAGATTGTTGAACGGCGTTTCAGATCGATGGCTCACGGGCGCCTCCCTCGCACGGAAACTAAGCAGAGAATGCTGTTTCCGGCGATCTCCAATTGTGGCATAGAAACGGGGTTGGCGGAATGAATGGGAAGTTGGAATCCAGCATGGTACGATGGGGCCAGTTCCGTACGTAGCCGCGCGGGGACGTAGCTCAGTTGGTTAGAGCGCCGGCCTGTCACGTCGGAGGTCGCGGGTTCGAGC
>CAWCZA010000006.1:0-10979 GCA_963799935.1 uncultured Gammaproteobacteria bacterium
GATCGCGGCGCCGGCCCTCCGCGCACACCGCGCGGCGGGCCGGGCGGGCCGGGCCGAGATCGAGAAGCAACCGGGCCGCGTCAAACCGCGTGAACGCGAGCCTCCGCGGCGTTCACCCCTCTTGTTCCGGGCCGCCCTCGATCCACAGAAACTTGTCGATCTGCTTGCGCGTGAAGTCCTTGAGTTCGAAGAAGTCTCGGAATTCCCCGATGATTCGTGCGAAAGTCGGGTAGTCGCGCAGTTCGTACGCGCACGAACTTGGCGAAGCCGTACGCCTTGCGATACTCGCACAGGGTCCAGACCACACGGGCGTCGAAGATTTGGAAATGTTCAGGCTGATGCCATGCGCAATATTTTGACGCGAAGGACAGCAGTACCCGCGTCTTTTTGCCGAGCTTTACATGCGCCACGTCATCAACCAGCGTCTCATCGCCGGCTCGTAATCGGCCGTCAATTTTGAGAGCGAGGATGCGATCTACGACCGGATAGACATCCATAATTCTCGTGGCGTACAAGGCGTTGAGTACGGTCACCTTTGCCAGAACCTGCGGATGCTCGCAATTCTCCGGCCAGCCACCGAACACGAGGTCAATTGCCGGATCGGCGCTGTAATAGCGGTCCCGCAGATACGATTTCAATCGATCGTGAACGTAGGTCGTCGTCGGCTCGGGAAGGTGCATTCTGCGATTGTAACGTAGGCGCTTTCAGCGCTTGGCAATCGGCCTGGAACCGCGATGCAATCGGCGGAACGCTTGAGAAATGCGCCGGCCGCCGCGTTTGTTGAGCCGTTTAGTGCGCCGCCTACCCAACGCCACGTTCGCTCGTTATCCTTCTACGGCGTGTACTGGTTATGATGCGGGGCGGGCGCTGCGTCTCGCTCACGGGGACTCTTCTACATGAACAAAAAGGAGCTGACAGAGACCGACATCCGCAGCAAGTTCATCACGCCAGCGATTGTGGACACCGCAGGCTGGAATCTGCAGTCGCAGATTTTGGAAGAACGCTACTTTACCAAGGGCCGGGTCATCGTCCGTGGGAAGACAGTCTGGCGGGGCGAGGCGAAGAAGGCTGACTACATCCTCTTCCACAAGCCGAACTTGCCGCTTGCGATCGTCGAAGCAAAGGACAACAACCAAAGCGTCGGGGCCGGCATGCAGCAAGCGCTCGATTACGCGGAAATACTTGACGTTCCATTTGCCTACAGCTCCAACGGCGACGGATTTCTCGAGCACGATCGTACCGGCAATTCGGCAACACCCGAACGCGAGCTCGCCCTCGATCAGTTCCCGACACCCGCCGAGCTTTGGCAGCGCTATCGTGCGTGGAAGGGTATTACGGACGATCAGGCCGCCGTTATCACGCAGGACTACTACTCCGACGGTTCGCGAAAATCTCCGCGCTATTACCAGCTCAACGCCATCAATCGCACCGTCGATGCGATCGCCCGCGGGCAGGACCGAGTTCTGCTCGTCATGGCCACCGGTACCGGCAAGACGTACACCGCGTTCCAGATCATCTGGCGGCTCTGGAAGAGCGGCGCAAAGAAGAGGATCCTCTTCCTCGTCGACCGAAACATCCTCGCTGATCAGACCAAGACCAACGACTTCAAGCCGTTCGGTACGGCGATGACAAAAATCACGAATCGAACGGTCGACAAGTCGTACGAAATTTATCTCTGCCTTTATCAGGCTGTCACAGGCACGGACGAGGCGCAGAACGTTTACAAGGAGTTCTCACCCGACTTCTTCGACCTGATCGTGGTCGATGAGTGTCACCGCGGCAGTGCCGCGGAGGATGCCTCTTGGCGGCAGGTGCTGGAGTATTTTTCATCGGCCGCGCAGATCGGCCTAACCGCTACGCCAAAGGAGACCAAGGACGTCTCCAACATCGAGTACTTCGGCAACCCAATCTATACCTACTCGCTTAAGCAGGGCATTGCCGATGGCTTTCTTGCACCGTACAAAGTCGTGCGAATCGGAATCGACAAAGACCTCGAAGGCTGGCGCCGGAATCCGGCAAGCTCGATGATCACGGCAATCTCATAGAGGATCGTGAGTACAACTCGACCGACTTTGACAGAAACCTCGTTCTCACCAGACGCACGGAGCTGGTCGCCGCCAAGGTCACGCAGTTCTTGAAGGCCACCAGCCGGTTTCACAAAACCATCGTCTTCTGCGTCGACGTGCCTCATGCCGAACGCATGCGAAACGCGCTGGTGAACGCCAACCCCGATCTGGCCGCGGCCAATCGCCGCTACGTCATGCAAATCACCGGTGACAATGACGAAGGCAAGGCCCAACTCGACAACTTCATCGACCCCGAATCGACGTACCCCGTCATAGCCACCACGTCGCAACTGATGTCGACCGGCGTCGATGCGCAAACGTGCCACCTCATCGTGCTCGATAAGGAAATCAAGTCTCCAACCGAGTTCAAGCAGATCATCGGCCGCGGTACGCGAATTAACGAAGACTACAACAAGCTCTTTTTTACGATCATGGACTTTCGCGGCGCGACTAGGCAGTTCGCCGACCCCGATTTCGACGGCGACCCCGTTCAGATTTACGAGCCGAAGGATGGTGACTCGCCTGTTCCGCCTGACGACATCGACCCCGATGATCCGGACAACAACGACTCAGGATCAGGCAGCCCAGGCGATGATCCTCTCGATGACGTTACTGGCGACAATGGCGGACAGAATCCCGGCGATCCGCTCGGCGCTACCGGCGGAAACGCGCCCCAAGCGGTACGTCGTCGGCGACGTCCCGGTAAAGGTCATTGCCGAGCGCGTTCAGTATCTTGGCGGCGACGGGAAACTCATCACCGAATCCCTGACCGACTACACCCGCAAGGCCGTCCGCAGCAGCTACGCCTCGCTCAACGCGTTCCTCACCGTATGGAACGACGCCGACCGCAAGCAGGCCGTGCTGGAAGAGCTCGCAAAGCAAGGGGTCTTCGTTAACGAGCTCGCCGAGCAGGTCGGGCGCGACTACGACCCGTTTGATCTGGTCTGCCACGTTGCCTTCGACGAGCCCCCGCTCACCCGTAATGAGCGCGCCAACAACGTCAAGAAGCGCAACATCTTCGCCAAATACGGCGACAAAGCCCGCGCCGTCCTCGACGCACTTCTTCAGAAATACGCCGACGCCGGCATCAGCAGCGTCGAATCGCTCGACATCCTCAAAGTTGAGCCGTTCTCAGGCTTCGGTACGCCCGTCGAACTCGTCAAACTCTTCGGCGGCAAACCCGGCTATCTCGCCGCCATCCACGATCTCCAGACAGCCTTGTACGCCGGAGCCCAGTAACCCATGGCCAACGTCTCCAACATCGTCAAAACTATTCAGGACATCATGCGCAAGGACGCCGGCACCTACGGCGACGCGCAACGGCTCGAACAGCTCGGCTGGATGTTCTTCCTCAAAATCTTCAACGACCGCGAAACCGAGCTCGAAGTGCTGCGCGACGATTACCAGTCGCCCCTGCCCGCGAACGTCCGCTGGGGCGGGTGGGCGCTGGACGAAGAGGGGATGACCGGCGACGCGCTGCTCGACTTCGTCAACAACACGCTCCTGCCCAAGCTCAAGGCCATGAACGGCACCGGCGGGAAGATTTCCACCCTCATCCGCACCACCTTTGAGGATGCCAACAACTACATGAAGAATGGCACGTTGATGCGTCAGGTGATCAACAAGATCAATGGCATCGACTTCAACGCCACCGATGACCGCCACATGTTCGGCGACATCTACGAGAAGCTGCTAAAAGACCTTCAGTCGGCCGGTAACGCTGGCGAGTTCTACACGCCACGGGCCGTCACACAGTTCATCGTCGAGCAGGTCAACCCGCGCCTCGGAGAATCCGTGCTCGACCCCGCCTGCGGCACCGGCGGATTCCTCGTCTCCGCCATCGAGCATCTGCGCGATCAGGTGAAAACCGCCGAAGATGAGCAGACGATTCAGACGAGCTTCGCCGGCATCGAGAAGAAACATCTGCCGCACGTGCTGTGCATGACCAACCTGCTACTGCACGGCATCGACGTGCCTTCCACGGTGCGCCACGACAACACGCTCGCCCGCCCGCTCAAGGATTGGGGGCCAAAAGAGCGCGTCGACGTGATCGTCACTAATCCACCCTTTGGTGGGATGGAGGAAGACGGCATCGAAGCCAACTACCCCGCAGAGTTCCGCACCCGCGAGACGGCCGATTTGTTTCTCGTGCTCCTCATGCGCATCCTCAAACCCAACGGCCGCGCCGGGCTGGTACTTCCCGACGGCACGCTCTTCGGCGAAGGCGTCAAAACCCGAATCAAGGAAACGCTGCTCCGCGACTGCAACCTTCATACGATCGTTCGTCTGCCCAACGGCGTCTTCGCACCGTACACCGGCATCCGCACCAACCTACTCTTCTTCACCAAAGGCTCGGCCACCAAAGAAGTCTGGTATTACGAGCACCCGTATCCGCCGGGTGCCAAGAGCTACAACAAGACCAAGCCAATCACGATTGCCGAGTTCAAGCCCGAGCGCGACTGGTGGGGCGACGAGTCTGATGGGTTCGCCGCCCGCGTAGAAAACGAACAGGCCTGGCGCGTCTCCGTCGAGACCATCAACGCCAGCGGCTACAACCTCGACCTCAAAAATCCCCACAGCCCCGACATCGGCCCCGGTGACGTCGACCACCTGCTGCCGGAGTACGAGAACCTGCTCGCGAAGATCGCGAGGACGCGCGGAGAGTTAAAGGCCGAGCTTCAGCAATCTCTCACCACAACCGTCGGAGCCAAGTAGATGACGGCCGAAACGTTCTTTGCGAAATTCGATCAGCTCGCCGACACGCCTGGCGCGATCGGAGATCTTCGCGCACTAATTTTAACGCTGGCAAGCGTGGGGAAGCTGGCCCCCCAGAACCCGAACGATGAGCCCGCATCGAAGCTACTGGCGAAGATTGAGAAAGCCCTTGAACATTCGCGAGCGAAGAAGCAACTACCGATCGAGCCAGTTGCGTTGGAATCATTGCCGGCGCTGCCAGACAGTTGGGAATGGGTTCGCCTCGGAAACGTAGTGGAGTATGGTTCGCCTGACAAGGTCGATTCATCGGCGATCAAACCAGACGATTGGCTTCTCGATCTCGAAGATATCGAGAAGGACACATCCCGCCTTTTGAAGCGAAAGAGTTTCCGAGACGGCCCGTCGTCAAGCACAAAGACAACCTTTCTGATCGGGGACGTTCTCTATGGGAAGCTTCGGCCTTATCTGAACAAGGTGTTGGTCGCCGACGCTAACGGATATTGCACAACTGAAATCATCCCGATTCGGGCCCATGGATTCATTGATCCCCAATATCTTTGCTATTCCCTTAAGCGGCCGGACTTCATCGCCTATGCGGTATCCATGTGCTATGGAATGAATTTGCCGCGACTGGGTACGGACGATGCTCGACGCGCGCCTTTTCCCCTCCCGCCGCTCGCCGAGCAGAAGCGGATCGTGGCGAAGGTGAACGAGTTGATGGCGTTGTGTGATCGACTGGAGGAGCAGCAGAAGGATCGGGACGCGAAGCACGCCGTCCTCGCCCGCGCCGCCATCGCACGCTTCGCCCAAGACCCCACGCCCGCCAACCTCGAATACCTCTTTCACAACGCCTACACCATCGACCCCGCAAACCTCGGAAAGTCGATCCTCGCGATGGCGGTGCGGGGGAAGTTGGTGCCTCGCGATAACGCCGACGAACCAGCAGAAATCGCTTACAAACGACACCAAGCTCTTAAAGAAATTAGGATAGCCGCTAAAGAGATGCGGCGGGGTCGGGACAACTCCGGAGTGGAGGGCGAGTCCCTGCACGACCTGCCGGAGACATGGCGGTGGTGTCGCTTAGGCGAGATCGGAAATGCAAGCGATTCAGCAATTGTTGATGGCCCGTTTGGCCAAGCCATCAACGTTCAAACGGATTATGTCGCTTCTGGTGTGCCCGTAATACGGATGGTTAATGTAAAGCCGTTTAGGTTCGTAGGTAAAGACCTCAAATTTATTAGGCCCGAAAAGTTCGCTGAACTTCGGAGGCACAACGTCATTTCGGGTGACGTGCTCCTTGGAAAGGTGGGGAGTATTGGCCTTTGTTCGACTTATCCTTCTTCCATGCCGGAGGGAATGTTGTCCACGACGGGTCTCTGCCGATTTAGGGTTGGCGAACTAGTCGACCCATCTTTCTTGTGCATCTTTCTGAATAGCATCACAGATTACTTGAGATCGATCGCGTCTGAAGCGGTGCAGCCATTTCTGAACATGAAAACGATTAATGCGATCCCAATTCCCCTCGCTCCCCTCGACGAGCAGCGTCGCATCGTCGCGAAGGTGCACGCGTTGATGGCGTTGGTCGATCGGCTCGAGGCGGAGCTTGCCGAGTCGCGGGCCCTGGCCGGGCGGTTGATGGAGGCTGTTGTCGCGCAGTTGACTACACAAGGGTAATCCATGCCGAGTCCGAAGCACAATCCGGCGGAATACGAAGCGACGCTCGATGAGCTGAACGGCCTTGGCCGCAACCGCGAGTTCGACGAATGTGTGGACGATCCGAACGACGAGTCGGTGCAGGTCATCTGCCGTCGGCCCAATCCGTCTCCAAAGGGGAAAGACGATCAATTCCTCGATGTGCCGCTGACCAAACCGAGTCGGGCATTCTATTTCGGCGACCGGAATCTCTACGAGCAGGAAGCGAAACGACACTCCGGGACCGAGAAGCGGCGAATCCTGGGCACCGATGAGTTCCCTGAGAATAGAAACGTGTTCGACGAACTGAAGCGGGCCTGCGACCGTGGGTTTGTCATCCCGTTCGTTGGCGCGGGCTTATCTCGCAGCGCTGGGCTACCGGATTGGAAAGGTTACCTTCTGGGCAAATGCGCCGCCGCGGGCCTGGATCAGGCGACAATGACAGCCCGACTGGACAGCGGCGAGTACGAGCAAGTGATGACCGAGATTGTCGCGAAGCTGACCACTAGCAAGTTTGAGCGCGACTTCGCCCTCGACTTTGCGACACCAGAGGACATCACGGGGCCAGTGAACCTGTTGCCAGCCTTGTTCGACTGCACAGTGGTGACGACGAATTTCGACCGCATCCTCGAAAAGGTTTACGAGAACGAAGCAAGGGCGTTTACCGAGAAGTGTAACGGACGCGGCACGACGCACGCGTTCTTTCGCGATTCCGGCGGGGGATCGGCATCTGCTGAAACTTCATGGGAACATCGATAACCCGGGAGAGCGCATCCTGAGCCAGGATGAATACGACGCGGCCTACGGGAACACCGGCGACATCAACATGAACTTCCCGCTGCCGAAGATCTTGGACCGGCTGTTCTCTAGCTACAGTCTCCTGTTTCTCGGATGCAGTTTGACGGCGGATCGGACCATACAAACATTCATCCGGGTCGTCTCCAACCGCACGGCACAAACACTCCCCCGGCACTATGCCTTACTGCCAGCACCCGACGACGGCAACAAACGTCGTGCACTCGACCAACGCCTCGCGGATGCCAATATTACGCCGATCTGGTACCCGCAGGGCGAGCACGAGAGGGTCGGGGAAGTTCTGGAGCTGTTGATCGTGCGCTAGGGCACGGGCGAGCACCGGATCGGGAAAAGCTTCGGGATCAAGAAGAACATCACGACCTACAACCCGGCGCACATGAACATGCTGCTGCACCTGTGAAGAACACGCCGACCAATGGCATGCTCCGCGAGCACTCCTTCCGCGTTGTCAGCCGGCGCCGTGCTTGTGACCCAAATCTCTAACGGTAACGGGACGAATTCCGTGGGGCGAGCCGTACGGGCGATTAGGTTTGAGCCCCCGGCGTTACCACTGCGATCACCATGTTACTGCGTAGTGCGCGGCGCGAGGCCGATCGCTTCGCTCGCCGACTCAACATTGTCGCTATCGACCTTCTCGCGGACTACACACGCGGACTACACAGCTGTCGCCTGCTGGAATTCCTTGCGACGGTCAGCCATCTGGGCCTTGAGGCGGGCAAGGATCGAGCTGTGCATCTGGCTGACGCGAGACTCGGAGAGGTCCAGCGTGGCACCGATCTCCTTCATCGTCATCTCTTCGAAATAGTAAAGGATGATGATCAGCCGTTCCGCCCGGCTCAGACCCTTTGTGATGAGCTCCTTCAGGTCGCTGACGCTGAATTTCGCGGATGGGGTCCGCGCCGCGCTTGGTTTCTGGAGGCTCGATCTCGCGCACGTCCTTACTGCTCTCCGTCTCAAACCACTTCCGCGAGACGGAGACGATGCCGACGGCCCTGGCGTCCTTGGCCATCTTCTCGAACTCGGCCAACGGAACCTTAAGGCGATTGGCGATCTCGTCGTTGGACGGAGGGCGGCCCAGCTCCACCTCAAGCTGCTTGCTGGCGCTATCCAGCTTGTGGGCCCGGGAACGCACCAGGTGGGGCACCCAGTCCATCGAGCGCAGCTCATCAAGAATAGCGCCACGGATACGCGGAACACAGTAGGTTTCGAATCTCACGCCGCGGTCTGGATCGAACGCTGCGATTGCGTCCATCAGGCCGAAAATGCCGGCCGACATGAGGTCGTCAAGTTCCACTTCGTCGGGCAGTTTTACGTGAATGCGCTCGGCGTTGTAACGCACCAGATGAAGGTAGTGCTCCATTAAGATGTTACGAAGCGACTCGGATTTTCCCTTCCTGTATTCGGTCCAGACTTTCCCAAGGTCGCGATGAGGTACTCGCTTCGATAATTTCACCGGCACGGAAGGGAATTGCGTCAACAGCTCATTAGGACGCTGCATTACCGGAACGCGCGACGCCTCTAACTCCCTGTCTAGCCGTAACTCTTCTGAATCCACGTCCGCCGGGTAACCAGTCAATGCCTCTTTCTCAAGCAACGCCACCACGCGTACAACCTGCGCGGTCTCGAGAGCGCGAGTCATTATTCGTTGAACAAGCAGATCGCAGTCAGATCCGCTGGGAACGTACGACCCTGTACTGATTACGTTCGCCAAACCGACAGGGTCTATCCGGCGCGCCATCAGGCGCTGCAAAAGCTCGTTATAGGAATTGGCAAGGTTCATTGCAGTCCCGATCAAAGCTCTTCGGTCGATTCAGCCAGAGTGGCGAGTTCATCTAAGGGCCTGTAACAAAATAACTTGAACAATTAGCATGCAATTTGCATGCCTATGAACGGTACGTACACGGAGGTGCGTAACGTGAGCATCACGGTTCAATTCAAGTATGATACACTGGCCGGTGCGATGAATGAACAGTTTAAACGGCGCTGGGCTGGCTGTGAGGCACTGGCGATGGGCCGGGGCGGCGTCAGTGCCGTCGCGGCGGCGACGGGAATGTCCCGCAACACGGTTCTGCGGGGGATCGCGGAGATTCAGGAACATTTGCCGGAGCTGGCTGGCCGAATTGGCCAGGGCCGCATTCGACGGCCGGGAGCCGGTCGCCCTGCCCGCGCCGCCGAGGACGCTTCATTGCTGTCGGATCTGCATGCTCTGCTTGAATCCTCAACGCGTGGCGATCCGGACAGTCCCTTGCTGTGGACTGCCAAGAGCACGCGGAAGCTGGCCGAGGAGTTGGTTGCCCAGGGGCATGCGGTCAGCCACATGACGGTGGACCGGCTGTTGGGGCAACTGGGTTACAGCCTCCAGGCCAACCGCAAGACCCGCGAAGGCGAGTTTCACCCCGATCGCAACGGGCAATTCGAGCATTTGAACTCCAAGGTGCGTCGGTTCCAGCGGCGTGGGGAGCCGGTGGTGTCGGTGGACACGAAAAAGCGGGAATTAGTGGGGGATTTCCGCAATCCCGGGCGTGAATGGCATCCGCAAGGCCAGCCCGATGAAGTCCGCACCCATGATTTCCGCGACAAAGCACTGGGGGTGGCGATCCCCTACGGCGTCTATGACACCGCGCCATGAAGGATGGGTAAGCGTCGGCATCGACCACGACACCGCCGAGTTCGCGGTGGCCAGCATCCGGCGATGGTGGCAGCAGATGGGACGCCATGCGTATCCCGGCGCCAAAGAACTGTTGATCACCGCCGACTCCGGCGGCAGCAACGGCTCCCGCGTGCATCTGTGGAAATGGTGCCTGCAGCAACTGGCCAATGAGACCGGGCTGCGCATCTCGGTCTGCCACTTTCCGCCCGGGACCAGCAAGTGGAACAAGATCGAGCACCAGATGTTCTGCCACATCGCCGAAAACTGGCGCGGCCGGCCGCTGGTCAGCCGCGCCGTAATCGTGAACCTGATTGGTCATACGACCACCCGGCAGGGACTGCGCGTGAACGCGGCGCTGGACAAGGCCAGCTACAAACAGAAAATCAAGATATCTGACGAGCAGATGGCGTCGCTTCGGCTGACCAGAGACGCCTTTCATGGAGATTGGAACTACAGTCTGGCTCCGCGGGAGTCGCCATAGTAATTGTTCAAGTTATTTTGTTACAGCGCCTAAGGCGGAGTTTGAGTTCCTCTACGACAAGCCATACGAGGGCAAGAAGAAAAGTGCGCGTCGCGGGCCCGTTCACGGTTGAAGCTGTCCCCGCATCGGGTGATGACGGTCGGCGCGGATGATGAGCTGATCGATCCGCAGCAAGCCGCCCGCAAGGACGGCGATGCGAAAGATTTCGCCCAGATGATTCTGGACAATCTGCGCACCGCCGGCGTGCAGCAGGCGGACAAAAAGGACAAGATCGACTTTACATCGCTCGCGGGTTGGCCGGGAACGTATATCTTCGCGGTGGGAACGTATGAAGAGAATAGTGAATTGGGAATAGTGAATAGTGAAGTGAACACAAATCCGCCTCCCTCCCCATCCTCAATTCACAATTCTAAATTCACTATTCAACATTCTCCCCCTCCCCACAGGGCCGGCATCTTCATCGGTCCCGAGTTCGGCACGGTAGGAAGGCAGGACCTCGTGATGGCTGCCCGCGAAGCGGGAGATGCCAACTTCGACGTGCTGATCGCCTGCGCGTTCA
>CAWCZA010000007.1:0-500504 GCA_963799935.1 uncultured Gammaproteobacteria bacterium
GGACGAGATTCGAATCGATGCACGATCGGTTAACATCGCTTTCTCCGGAGAGCTGGTACTTGTGTGTCCCCGTTGCGCGAGACGTAGCGCAGAGCCAAGGCGAATGTATACTTCTCGTCGCGAGAGTAGTCTCTGCCGCTCTCGTGTCCGAAGATTGCGCGCTGTTTGTCGTGTGAGGGCAGATGGCGCGCCACGGACGCGCAAACACTTGGCGGGCAATCTTGTGCTAGCCGGTGGATTCCGATGGCAACTCTATCCGGCAAGCAGAGGAACCTGCCATTAGTCAAGTTTCGGCGGCAGCGCACCAGATCCACGCCCCACGTTTGGATTGTAATGTTGGGACCAACATTGCGCTCGCAAACCTTTCTTCACACTCATCGCATTGAAATCGACGACTTTCAAAATGCGCAAGAGAATCATTCAAGCCTGCCAACGGCTTGCTTTCGCTGAAGTTCCGCTTGGAGCTGTTAATCGTGGTTCGCATCTGTGTCGGCGACCCAACATTACGGCCCCAAAATCTTTTTCATGGCTCCCAAATTGAAAACTGGCGTTTGGGCATAAAGCTATTCTCCGCTGCTTTAACGTTTGCGGTTCAAGGAGTCCCGCGTTTGCGGCTACCACCCCGGTCGCACCGTTTTCTCGGATTTCTCTCGTTCACGACGGCACGTCAGTTCACGGATCGGGTACTTCGGAAGCGTCGGCTTCCCGCGCCAAGCACTCGCGCGTGAACGCATCAACGCGGTTTCTACTGCCTTCGATGTAAAAATCGCGTTGCTTTCCGCGTGTGAACCGTATATGATCCAAATCTGCGTGCAATGACGCGCAAACTCCCAGGAGTGCTTAGAACCTTATCACTGCAAAAACAACGTCTTGTGCAGTAGTCGGATTATTTTGGCTCGGGCCCTGTTTATTCGGACAGACAATTCCGAATAAGACTGTCTATTATGGTGCTGCGAAGGATTCATTCTGGGCCGAACTGGCGGATGATACTGGCCCGCAGCCAACTCCGCGCTATGATGCGGTTCAGACCCTCTACAAGAACTTCTACGGAATCAAATACAACTGGCACGCTACCGCAGTCGACTTCGCGATACGCGAAGATGACGATTTTGTCTCGCAATACGGCGGTGGCTTTCCCTACGACCCGTTCGGCCGCCCTAAACCTCAGTTCAGCGTGGCGCAGGAAATTGTCGTGTCAATCGCGGCGGCGTACGGGTTAAAGGTGATATTCACTGTTAGCACATCGAGCTACCACGAGCAGATCAATGCGCTCTACGGATACACACCCAACAGCCACGATGCCTCTGGGTCGTACTCCTATATTCACAGTGTGGTTGACCCACCCACCTATTATGGGACTCTGATGACAACCGAGCTCTCTACCGTGGGTATTGCCGACCATGAAACGCAGTCATTCATCGGCGATAGCAGGATCGCCGGCTGGCTCCTAAACCCAGAAACAGATTTTAGTAACGCGGCCAACACCTCTTGGTGGAATACGTATTGGCCTTTCTTCTATAGCCTGATCCATTACGGGGGAGCTAACACGGCGTTCGCAGGTACCTATGTAGCTGCCTCTCCGAGCGGACAAACGACTTCAAATCCTCCTTGTTCCGGCGATGAGGTTTCCCGTCTGAGCACAGCGGCGTCTGCGATCTCGTATATGAAAGCGTTTTTTAAAGGGCTGAGCGCGTCCGAGAGGCCGGATGTCTATGGTTACGAGTGGTACGGGAATTTAGGGTCGCCTAACTACACTCTGACTTGCATCGCGAGCGATATGGCGTATTTGGCGGGACTTGTTGAGAGTGATAGCTATTCAGTTCCGGCCTCGAATATATTCGCCGGTGAAGGAGGAACGAATCAGAATATGGCCTCGGGCCTTAGTCAGTTCTATGAATCTGGAATAGCGGAGGCCGCAGTTCTTGGCCACAGGGATCTCACAGTGTGGATTAGCGATGGTAACGAAAATACCGGCTCCGGAACAACTGGGGACAACCCGGCGATGGCCCAGTGGGCACTCGGTGAAATATCTTACCCTGCACAAGTCGATGGTACCCGCGATTATCCGGGACCTTCCGGTTGTCCGTTTGGAGCTATAAGCTGCTCCAGCCCGGGTTATCTAAACGTAAGCTGGTCTCACCCTGCTCAAGGCTGGCATTGGTACACGAACTCGGGAGGTTCCGCCTGTGGTAGTCCCGTTGCTACGGGTAGCTATGGGTGGGATTGTTCCTATGCACCACTGGCCAAAACTTCAACACCGGCTACGAGAAGCTTTTTTACTTTAATTCAACCACAGCCGGATTTGCGGTTGGAAGCGGATTCGGAAGCCACTAGTTTCTCATCCAGCCGTATGTTTTTGGAACTTGCAGGATTCTGTGGGACGACAATATTCCGGAAGCGAAAATCCACTGAACTCACATCTAAAAAGGTGCGGAACGACTTGCAAACCCCTTCCGCTGGCGATCACGAAAACCTTTGCGGCCAAGCTCGGACAGTAGGCGTAGTTTAGCCGTGCTTCTTGGACCAAGTCTCGCTACCCACATGGCTCGACCAAAGTGGCCACAACAAGGCGATTCGTTCCATGTTGGCAATGTGCTCCTTAGCAAGCGCGAGAACCGACGCAGCCCGAGCCTAGCTTACAGATCCGGAGAGTCCCGTCTGGTTAACTTTATTGATGCGGCGCGGCAGTAGAAATGTAAGCGTCTCGACTTATCTAGCAGGCCGAGTCTAGCTAGCTAGCTAATCTCGTGTAGACTAATAAAGTCTACTTAATCGATTGGCTGTATACTGGAAGTGGATGTACCACTTCCCAGCGCCGCCGCACTTCAACTGATCGCTTCCGAGGGGAAGCAACTAATCGCGATCGTCCGCAAACGCGTGGAAGAGTGCCTCGGCTGGTTGAAGACGGTCGCGCTACAGCTTAAAGTGGGCATCGAGGGATCGAGAAAGTGGTTTGGATGTTTACCTTGCGGCCGCAGCCTTTAACTGGTCCGATTACGCAATCTCCGGGATCGCGGTACCGACCGCATGAAGTCCGGAGGAGACGTCTGCCCGAACGCCCTCCAGGAGGCGGCAGGTCATCCGCAGCGAGCTTCCGAACAGAGCATGGCGACGGATTCCTGAAGCTCAATCAATGAATTCAAGTAAATCAAGAGCCGTGTCGATCTCCCTTTTCTGCAGCCTGGTTCTGATGAAGTCCGTCAGCGGGCTGGCAAGCGGAGGATTACAGTGAATGGGTGATAACGCCATTGAGTAAATTCAAACTTTCAAAGCAGCCGGCGACTTGGGTTCCACCGGGACACTTTTACTCGCCCATCGTTGATCCCGCCGATCCGAACGTCGCGAACATCCTGCTGGCATTCGAGGAATTAGACCTACCAGACCCTTCCGGAGTCGCTCTTGACCGCGGCCGGATCGCCGCTATGATTGAACGGCTCTCAAAGCACTACGAAAGCCTTCCATTCCGTTCCGAGGAATACCCCGGCCAAGTTTACTATTATGAAAATCCGGCATTCTCGTACGGAGACGCCATCATACTCGGATCAATGATGTTAGAGTTCCGGCCTAAACGAGTAGTAGAGATTGGGTCGGGCTTCTCATCCTGCGCGATGATCGATATTAACGAACAGCGACTCGACGGTAAGGCTGAGTTGACATTTGTAGATCCGTACCCACAGACTTTGCTCGACAGGCTGCCGGAAGGATCACCGTATAAAAAGCAGGTGATCGCCGAGCCCGTGCAGGCACAGCCACTCCACTTGTTCCGCGAATTGTCAGAAAACGACATTCTCTTTGTGGATTCGACACATGTTTCAAAAATGGGGAGCGACGTCAATTTTCTGGTGTTCAACGTATTCCCGCTACTCAAGCCAGGCGTCCTGATCCATATCCACGATATTCCGTACCCTTTTGAGTACCCCCCTGAGTGGATAATCCAGGAAAATCGTTCTTGGAACGAGGCTTACTTACTGCGTGCGTTTCTGCAGTTCAACAACTCCTTCGAAATCATCTTCTACAATCATTTTGCGAAGCGTAAGTGCGAAGTTGAGCTTCGGCGTTTGCTGCCCCGGTTCTTTCTGAACGGCGGCGCGAGTATCTGGTTGAGGCGTGCTCGGTAGCTACTCCGAACAGACTTCGATAAGGGAAATCTCCCCCGAACCCGCCGACAACGGAGCCGATTTTGGGCAATCGTTCCCGAAACGATAAAAGCGTGTATGGACTAGCCGCCACCCTGCCGGTATGGTCTTTCGAATACGGCTCTTTTGAAATCTCTGCCGCAAGTGTCACGTTAGCCGTAGATTCCGAATGCTCGCTCCGCGATCCAAGCCGAGCGTTCGACCAGTCCAAGCGATCTGCAGTTAAAAGATAGCTACACGATTCTAGCGTTGACAGAGATTTGGATCGTCGCTAAACTTGAACTCGGAAGGAAAATCTTGAAATTTACGATCTTCAGCGTTGCGCTCGCATTGGCATCCCCGGTTCTCGCGCAAACGGTCTCTAACGCGGCATACGAGATTTATAATCAGTCGAGCGGATTGCCCGTGGTTGACGCGGGCTATGCTCTGGGAAGCGGATACTCGATTGCCCAAGAGCCCGACGACCATGGCGCAGACACGCACTGGGAAGTGACACTGGTAAGCGGGAGTTCCTATAAGATCATCAATCAGATCAGCGGGCTAGCTCTTGTGGATGCAGGCTATGCAAAAGGTAATGGCTACACAATCGGGCAATGGCCCTTTGACGGAGGAACGGACGCGCTGTGGCAGTTCGTCTCAGTGGGCGGCGGTTATTACCAGATCGTTAATGAGGCAAGCGGGCTTTCGCTAGTGGACGCTGGCTACAATAATCAACCCGGTTACTCGATCGCCCAGTGGGCATACGACGGCGGAGCGGACGCTAAGTGGCTTTTGACGCCGACTTCCGGCGGGTCAGATTACGCGTGGTATGAACTGACGTCCACCCCGCAGCCTTGCACAAGGGAGCCTTACGGAGTGATTTACAATTACAATACAGCAGCGGCATCTATAAACGCTCAGCTGATGCAAATGTTCAACAGTGGCCAAAGAAGCATCAAGCTTCCGATCTACTTCGCGCACGGAATTAGCGACGGGACCATCATGGATTCAACGGGTGGAAATCTTGCGCCCCAGTTCCGGACGAACCTTACCAATCTTCTCGCGGAGATTAAAAAAATAGGATTCAACTTCGTCGAAGTAGGCTTCTACGCTCAGGGTGAAAACGCCGTCCTTAACAACACGACAAACTGGTCGACATTTAATGAACCAGTGTTTCAGGAGACTTGGAATCTCATCTATAATTTGCACCCGATTATAGCCGGCGCTGGCATACCTTACCTGATTGACCTCTTTTCCGAAGGCATACCCACGACTTACCTGAATAACTACTCGGTGTCACTTGCATTCACTCAAAATCTGTGGAACTACTATGTTTACGACTTTGGGAAGACCGACACCGTCGGATTCTCGATGATCACCACATCTGACCGATACGCCCAACTTCCAAACGTTTACGGCAATAGTCCATACGGAAACCACGGCTACCCCACAACTTATGATCTGCACATTTACGCGAACGCAGAGAGCGTCGTGACAGGCGCATATTCGGCCTTCGAGTCACAAGGGTATAACCCGCCATGGATCATTGGCGAGGCGTATTATGACGATCCTTCCGAGCCTGGCCAATTGATTGGCGCGATCCAGAGTACCCACCAACCGATTGAGCGCCTATTTCAATGGCCTCTCACCAGTCAGTCTGAGCAGGGAAACTGTGCCGCAGTTAATGTTGCGCCGCCTACCTTATTCTCAAACTATTCGGCCGACGCTTTCTAAACATTGCGCGCGAGGGGCGTTGCTACAGACAAAGCTATGCCAACTCGGAGAATTGGAATAGTCCGGTTCTCTCGACATTGCGCTTATCGCATGAACCTCGGCGTCGTGAAGTTCGGCGAAATATCGACGGCGTGTAGTCAAAAAACTCATGCTGCTCGGGCATAGTAACTCAGTAAACCGCCGAGACGTGGAACCCTGCGTACTCGGTGAGTAAGGTTCTTAGTTAGCCCGTGTTGGGGAAACAGAATCACGTTCCCCTTACCCTGATGGTTTCGTTCAGAATGATAATGCGTTGTATATTCCGAAAGCGCTCTTCGCAGCGATCGCTCGCCGAACAGAATCAGCTTGCGAAGACATTCCTGTTTTACCGATCCTACCCAGCGCTCACAGATCGCATTCAGATTCGGGCTGCGCGGCGGCAGCGGGAGGCATTTCACGCCTTCCGATTCCAGTACGGATCGAAAGGTGGCGCAGAACTTCGTATCTCGATCGTGAAGGATGTACTTACGGTTTCTTAAGTGGCCGCCTTCCGGATCGACTGCATTTCGGGCCATTTGCTCCATCCACACCGCGTCTGGATTTCTGGTCATCCCCGACACGCTGACTCGCCGGCTGTCGAGATGAACAAAGAACAGAACGTAGTAGGTAACCAGACCGCGCCAGGTGAGCACTTCTACGGTAAAGAAGTCGATACCGGCCAGGACTGCCATGTGCGCGGCGATGAAATCCTTCCAGGTGGTCGTCTGGGATCGCTTCGGTGCGGGCGCGATGCCGTGTCGGCGGAGGATGTTACCTACCGTCTGATCGCAAACGAGATGACCGAGATTGGACAGGGCTCCCGCGATTCGGTCATATCCCCAGCCGGGATTTTCCCTCGCCATTCGGACAATTAATTCGACGACTTCGTTGGAGACCGGCGGGCGACCCGGACCTTTGCGGTATCTTGATCCGTCGAACTTCTGGGCAATAAGTCGGCGGTACCAGGCCAGAATGGTTTCCGGTTTGGCGACGATGGCGACCTCCGCGAGTGCCTTTCGTCCGAGCCGTTTCGCGATTTCCGCCAGCGTGGATCTCTGGGGATCAGTCAGTCGGAAGCGATCCGGCAAGTGAGATCGGAGGATGCGGTTCTCGGCAATTAAGTATTCGTTCTGCAACAGCAGTTGCTGGTTCACCAGCCCAGTGATATAGGCCAACAGACGCGCCCACTTATGGTCCCTCATAGCAAACGTCCATCATTGCAGAATCACACGAAACAAAGGACTTCCGGTTACTTTGACCACACGGGGTGCATCGCGCATGAGGTGATCCCTGCACGCGCGCGTAAGCAAGCTGGCGCTGCGGAAAAGCCAAACTTCAAATGCTCCTACTTCGCGACCCAGACACTCTTGGCATTCACAAACTCCATCATCCCCGCCCGCGATAACTCACGCCCGTAACCAGATCGCTTCACCCCACCAAAAGGCAATCCCGGACGCGAAGCGCTCATGCTATTGACGAAAGTCATCCCAACTTCCAACTCATTCACGAAACGTTCCTGCTCCCCCGCATCCCGAGTCCAAACGCTGGAACCAAGGCCAAACGGCGAATCGTTAGCAATCGCGATCGCGTCCTCAATATCTCGCGCCTCAAACAACATAGCCACGGGACCGAAGAACTCCTCGCGGTAGACAGCGGAACTTCGCGGCACTCCAGTCAACACCGTGGGTGCGAAGTAATAACCAACTCGATCAACCGCCCGGCCGCCAGTAACTACCCGTGCTCCCGCCGCGACCGCGCGCGCAACCTGATCCTCTAGGTTCTGCAAGGCTCGAGCACTTACTAGAGGTCCAATGTCAGTCTCCGGATCTAATGGATCACCTACCTTCAACGCCGCCATCCGATCCACAAACTTCCTCAGGAACTCTTCGTACACCGCCGCATGAACAATGAACCGCTTGGCGCAGATACAACTCTGTCCGCTATTCATCGTCCGCGCCGTTACTCCGACGCGCACCGCATCAGACAAATCGGCGCTCGGCATCACGATGAACGGATCACTGCCCCCAAGCTCCAGGACGGTCCGCTTCAAAGCCTTCCCTGCCTGAGCCGCAACCGCGCAACCCGCGCGCTCACTCCCGGTAAGCGTCACAGCCACGACACGAGGATCCTCGATCACACCCGCAATCGCCTCTACTTCAATCAATAGAGTCTGAAAGCAGCCTTCCACAAAACCCGCGCGCCGAAAGATCTCCTCGATCGCCAGTGCGCACTGCGGAACGTTCTCCGCATGCTTCAATAGACCCACGTTTCCAGCCATTAATGCGGGCGCGGCAAAGCGAAACACTTGCCAGAACGGATAGTTCCAGGGCATGATCGCCAGCACCGCCCCGAGCGGCAGATACCGTACGAACCCGCCGCCCTCCAAGCGCTCGTCTGCCAGAAAACGCTCCGCATGTTCAGCGAAATAGCGGCAACCCGCCGCGCACTTCTCGACTTCTTCAATGGACGCAGCCAGCGGCTTACCCATTTCCAAAGTAATGATGCGCCCGAACCGATCCTTCTCCGCGTCAAGGATCGACGCTGCCGCTAACATCTTCTCCGCGCGCCGCCCGACGGTAGTTTGCCGCTGACTCTGAAACGCCTTACGTGCGCACTCAAGCTTGGCTTCTAACTCAGCCGGAGTAAGTGGCGAGAAGACCCGAACCGTTTCGCCAGTAGCCGGATTCATGCTAGCGATCAATGGCGACTTACCCGTTCATACGGCACATACACCGGTTCCCAGACATTCGCTGCAATCTCCCGTAGCAACTCCCCCTGGTCCGCTACTCCCGCCTGCCCGTCCTGAATCGCCCGTTTCCCCACGGCCTCTGCGATCAAACGGCTCAACTTACGTGAATCGGAAATCGGCGGCAGCAGACTAGCCGACTTATCCTTCTTAGTCGGCACATTCTCCGCCAGCTCTTTCGCAGCCGCCATGATCATCGTGTCGGTAACGCGCCGCGCCTTCGACGCCACAATTCCTAAAGCAAGCCCTGGGAAGATATATGAGTTGTTTGTCTGATCGATAGAAACCTTCTTACCCTCGACAGTTACAGGCTCAAACGGACTTCCGGTCCCGATCAGCGCGCGCCCCTCCGTCCAGTCCATCAGATCCTGCGGAGTAGCTTCGCTCCGAGATGTCGGATTCGACAACGGAAAGATCACCGGACGCTCCACGTGTCGCGCCATCTCCCGCACCGCGTTCTCACCAAACACACCCCTCTGACCGGAGACTCCAATCAAAGCGGTAGGCCGGGCGTTTCGCACGACATCAAACAATCCAATCTCCCCGCCGGAGACCTGCCAGTCCGTAACGTCAGACCGCAAACGCGCGAAAGGTATTTGTTCCGGCCTTACATCCTTGCCGCCCTCGATCACTAATCCGTGCAGATCAATCGCGTAAAAGCACCGCCTGGCATCTTGTTCACTAACCCCGCGCTCTCGCATCAACTGTACGAGTAAGTCAGCGATCCCGATCCCCGCGGTCCCGAACCCGACCACCACAATCCGCTGCTGTTCCAGCGGCGTACCCGTGACAGTGATCGCGGAGAGTAGCGTCGCCGTAGCTACCGCCGCGGTGCCTTGAATATCATCATTGAAGGTACACAGCTCGTCGCGATACCGTGCCAACAACCGCGCCGCATTCGACCCTGCAAAATCCTCCCACTGCAGCAGCACATGCGGCCACCGCTTCTTCACCGCCTGGACAAACACATCCACAAACGCGTCATACTCCGCTCCGCGCACGCGCCGCTGCCGCCAACCAATGTAGATCGGATCATCTAATCGCTCCTGGTTATCCGTCCCCACATCCAGCAAAATCGGCAGACAACTTTCGGGATGGATTCCGCCGAGCGCCGTGTAGAGCGCCATCTTCCCGATCGGGATCCCCATCCCTCCCGCGCCCTGATCGCCTAGACCCAGAATCCGTTCGCCGTCACTAACGACGATGCACTTCACCGCGTCGTAGCGAGGATGCGACAAGATGCCCTCGATCCTACCCCTGTTCGGATAACTTAGAAACACGCCGCGCGGCCGTCGCCAGATCTCGCTGAACCGCTGACAACCCTCACCAACCGTCGGAGTGTATACAATCGGCAGCGTTTCTTCAATATTCCGCAGCAGCAGCCCATAGAACAAAGTCTCGTTGATATCCTGCAGGTCCCGCAGCAAAGTGTACTTATCGAACGGTGTCGATTGGTTATGCAGCGCCTGGAGCCGCCGCTGCATCTGCTGTTCGAGATTCCCAACATGCGGAGGTAACAAGCCGTGTAAGTCGAATAAGTCGCGCTCCTGATCCGAAAACGCCGTTCCCTTATTTAAGCGCGGGCTGTTGATCAGGTCGTACCCCGAAAGCGAAACCGGAATGGACTTAGTCGACATTCAGATGCAACCGGATCGGCGGTTCCTCGGGAAGCCTCTCCCGTAGAGTATCCGCCGCTTGCGCGATTCCGGCGAACAGTAAGAACGCCGCCTCGCCACTAATCGCCACAATCTGTATCTTCGCGGGAACCGGACCCCACAAATCTCCTACTTCAACTGCCAGCAACAGCGCCGCAAACGCCGGCATGGCTAGCTTCCCAAGCCCATTGATAGGACGCGTCGCACGCATGTAAATCCATAATCCTCCAAGTAACAACAGGGTCTCCACCGCAAACGTCGCTACCCGGAAGTGCCACAATCCCAGCCCCACTAATGGACCTCCGCGAAACAGCGGCAAATCCGGCGCATGCGCGATCCAATCCAGCACCCAGTGCGAAAACACGCAAATCGCCAGCACCGGACTCTTGAACAAGCGAAACGCCAGCCACGACCAACCCATCGCCATCAGCAGACTATGCGACCACGGATAGTCGTAGAACACCAGCGAACTCGCCGGCAGATACCCGGGAAGGATGCGCGCATGCTCCCATCCCACCAGAATCAGGATGGCCCAGACAACATCCAGCCACTGAACGGCTAAGAAAGTCATCCCGGCCGACGTCTTCGGCGCAAACCGCTTGGCCGCCAGCGCGACCCCGTAATGTCCAACGAACATTCCACCGTCATCTTATCGATCAGGTGGCGGCGTGAAGTGCGACGCGTCATAGACTGGCAGGAATGAATATCGCTCCGACTCGGCGCATCATCTTGAGTGTCGCCATGGCTTTGGCAGCTTCAGCGCTTGCGGTATTTGTCTGGGGTGGCGGGTGGAGCGATTTGGGGGGCGCCATGATCGCCGCTCTCGTCTATGGGTTGCCACTACTCGCGATTGAGGCCGCGACGGAGAAGACAGTGCTCCGATGGGCGGATCGATCACGCTTCCCGATCGACTGGATCGTCTATGCCGGGATCAAAGTAGTGCTCGGACTTGTTGTCGCCGGGATCGGGACGGCTCTCATGCTGCTGCTGGGCATCGTCTCGCGTTGGCAGCAGCTATACATCGCGAACCGTATGGTGGTCGTAGTCTGGGTCCTCGCTGCGTGCCTGGTTCGCCTATATAACAGGACGCGCCGGCGCCTTGAGGAGCGGAACCTACAACTGGAAGCACGGGTAGAATCTGAAGCTCGAGCGCTGCGGCTGCATGAACAGGACTTCGAATTAGCGCGCGAAATTCAACAAGGCCTAATGCCCAAGGAACTGCCCCTGATAGCAGGGTGCCAACTCGCGGCCACGTGCCAGCCGGCGCGAAGCGTAGGAGGAGACTATTACGATGCGATCCGCATCGGGGATCACGCGGTCGCTCTGGCGATCGGCGATGTGTCCGGTAAAGGGATGGCCGCCGCGCTGCTGATGTCGAACTTACAGGCGATTGTGCGCGCGTTCGCTCCGGCCGGAGTTACTCCGCGCGAGCTATGCGCCAAAGCGAACCAACTCATCGCGAGTAACGTCGCCGCGGGTAAGTACATTACCTTCTTCTATGCTGTCGCGGACTTCGGCAAGATGACTCTCGACTACTGCTGCGCCGGCCACAATCCGCCGATGCTGCAGCGGAGCGATGGCCGTGTGGAGATGCTGGCCGAAGGTGGTCCGGTGCTGGGAGTATTCGCGGGAGCAACCTACGTGGGCGGTAGCGTGGAACTAAGGCCGGGCGATTGCCTGGTTCTCTCGACCGATGGAATCACAGAAGCAATGAATCCAGACGATGAGGAGTTCGGCGACGAGCGACTGCTGCAGTTACTTGGTCAAGATGTCGCGCGTGGAGCTGAAGACTGCCGTGCGCGAGTCATGACCGCAGTGACCCAGTTCTCGAACGGCAACTTCCACGATGATGCGACGGTGATGGTCATGACGGTAAACTGATCGCGAACCTCGATCCCGTAGCGAGCGCCGTTTCAGGCGCCGATGGAAAAGCTTTGCCCAGGTTCAACGGACGGCGTATCATTGGAACTCCGATAAAATGTTCGAATTTGAAGTTGAGCCGGCGCGCAACCCTGCAGTACCCATGCTCGTGCAACAAGCACTCGCAGTATCCGTCTGTCCCTGCGCGGGGTTTCTTTTCGGCGCCTTATGAACGCCTTCAATATTCAGCGGTTCACTCGAGGGATTGCAACTGCCATTATCTGTTCGGTCGGATTCCCTTGCGGCTAAATGATTACGAGATCGCAGCTCACAATAAGAATCGCTACGCTCGTTTGATAATCCCGCTTGTCGGCTTCTCTCTACTGTTTACAAGTAAAGCGAGAAATTCAGGGCTAGAGAAAGCATCCGGGACGTTCTTCACTTTTCGTGACCCCGCCAATGTTGCTCCCCTATTACTGACACTTCCAAATTGGTCTGCGGTAACGTATTCTATTGCAGCTCTTGCGAAAGGCCGATCGCGGTCGTGACCATTTTCTCGCCAACCCCTAAGCAACCGGTTCGCGGGTTCGTTGTTGTGACGGCTCACATGATCGCGGCTCCTCTACTGTCTCTACTGGGAACTCTCCTTGGCGATCTTACTCTATCTGTGTTAACCGGAGGGGCACCACATTCACGGACGCCGAAAGTATGTTTGTGTCTCGATCCTCTGAACGCAGTAGTGGGTACTTTAGCGCTAACTTACTTAGGCGCACGCCTTTTCCCGGGTATCGGAAGGTCAGCTCGTTGGGCATGGATTCCAATGTGCGCGTTCTGGTTGGTATCATTTTTACTTTCGGTACAGCAGAGCGGGCTCGGTGCGACGGTTGTAAGTTACTTCAACCCGCCAATCTCGGAGGTTCTTCCTGGTGAGTTTTACACAGATATCGCGGTCGGTTCGATCACATACGCAGTGGTGCTGTCGATTATGAGCCGCCGCATAGCGCCTGGAAACGCCACTTAGCACGCGATCGCTCGTAATCCAGACACAGAACATTCCATAATATTTTCCCAGCCAAGCCCTTCAAACCAAAGCCCCGCACCCATGAATTAGCCCGGCTCTCACCGAACCTCAATGCAAACTCAAGTTAGAAAGTTCCAAGGTTCTAACTCGAATGTCCCCTCTAACTCCGCAGCAAGACCAAGTAATCGCTTTACTCATGCAAGGCGTCAGGGCGGCCGATGCCGCTGAGAAAGTTGGTGTTCACCGCAACACCGTCTCCAATTGGCGTCGATCCTGCCCGGAGTTTCAGCAAGTGCTAGCGGACGCTCAGCTCGAGCAGTCTACTTACTACCGCGCACAAATCGCCAGCCTCGGAGATCACGCCATACGCGAACTCAAGTCCATTCTCAAACAACCGTCTTCCAGTCTCACGCTCCGCGCCGTAGTCGTCATCCTCGATCGCATCATCAAGCCTGTCCCGCAACCGCCGCTACTCCCGCCCATCCCCGAATACCAGGCCGAAGCGCAGGAAGCGCCTCCCGACGCCCCCGCCGCAACAGATTCGCCCGCACCTCCGACAGCTGACAGTACTCCCGAAAATTCCGAAATCTCGCACAACCGCGCACAATCCGGCACAAGTTCGTCAAATCCGGCTAGTCAACTGTTGCTCCAGCCAGTCGATCATCACGCGCTTATACTCGGTCCGGTTGTCGCTCTCCCACCAGCGCACGCCGTGCCCCACGCCCCGCATCGGATACACCGTACACACCCCGCCCACCGCGTTCAACTTACTGCACATCTCGGTCGATTGCCCAAACGGCACCAGCGAATCCGCCGTTCCATGGATCAGCAGAAACGGCGGCGCGTCCCGGCGAACCCACGTCACCGGCGACAACTCGCGCAACCCTCCCAGCAGCAGCCCTTCCCAAGGCGTCCCCTTGATCGCCTGGCGCACGGAATCCGGAACGCGTTCGGAGGACGCGGCCAGATCCGCCAGATTGCTCGGACTATAGAAAGCGACCACCGCGCGCACATCCGTATCCGGAGCCGGACGTAGCGCCGCCATCGACGCCAGCTGCCCTCCCGCCGATTCGCCAATCAACGCGATGCGCGACGGATCCACCCGATACTCCGACGCGTGCTGCTTGATGAACCGGATCGCCGTGCGCACATCATCCACCGCCGTCCCGAGCATCAGCAGCGAGGACGCGCCGTTCGACAACAGATCGCCCTGCGGCTTCTTATGGATGTCGCCCGCAAGCCGGTAACTAATCGAGAACCACGCGAATCCGGCCTGCGCCAGCGGTTGAAACAGCGGCTGCACCGACACGCGTTTATCGCCGGTCACCCAGCCCCCGCCATGCACCAGGATCACCGCCGGAAACGGACCTGGTCCCGGTGGCACATAGCCGTCAAACAGAAGAGTCGTCGCGCCGGCTTGTCCGTACTCGACGTCGGTGTAGCGCGTGCCCGACGGCGACCGTGTGTCGGCGTAAGAAGTAGCTGCCATAAGCAAAGGAATCAGAGTTATTAGAAAGCGCACTCTTCGTTTTGGATGCGCTTCAGGTCACTTCGGTTAGCTCGAATTCGAAGGACGCCGATTAAGGTTTGATAGTCTGACCGCATGTCCAAAACGATCTCACCGATTTCAAGGCGGTCTTTCCTGGGCGCGACCCTCGGCGCGACAGCGGCCGGTCTCGCGGGTGCCGGCCGCGTCTTGGCGCAGCCCATTCCCATCGCGCATCTCGGCGTCCAGCTCTACACCGTTCGCAGTATGATGAAGCCCGATCAGGAAGAGAAGACGATCCGCGCCATCGCCGCCATCGGCTACAAGGAAATCGAGGGCTTTTCGTTTCCGGATTTCATGCGGATTGCGCCGCTGGCAAAGTCGCTGGGACTTAACCCGGCCTCGTGTCACCTGCCGACCGATGCATTACTTGGCAGCAGCAGCTACACCGGCCCGAGTCTGGAGAAGATGTTTGCGGATCTCAAAGGTATCGGCACAGAGTACGCCGTGGTTCCTTACATCATGCCCGGCATGCGCAAACCCGAGATCCTCGATACCTTCGGCGAGAAACTGAACCACGCCGGCGAGTTAGCTCACAAAGCGGGATTGCAACTCTGCTATCACAATCACGCGTTCGAGTGGGGACAGATGGGCGGCAAGCGTACCTTCGACCGGATGTTCGCGAGTACGGATCCGAAGTTAGTGCAGTTCGAAGTGGATGTCTTCTGGTTGACCGTAGGTGGCATTGACCCGGTGCATTTCCTCGAAGAGCATGCCGGGCGCGTTCCGCTGCTGCACTTGAAGGACGAGGCGAAAGGACAAGCCGTCCAGTACAACGAGAACGTTCCGAAGGAGACGTTCAAGGAGATCGGCAGCGGGACGGTAGACTTCCCCAGCATCTTCCGCGTCGCGAAGAAGATCGGAGTGAAGCATTACTTCGTCGAGCAGGATCAGACGCCCGGAGATCCGATCGCTAGCCTGCGCACAAGCTACGAGTACATCAAGGGGATGCACGCGTAGCTTACGTCCCCACTTACTGCGATATCGGGGTAGCAGTTAGTTCGACCTGTAACTTGCCCTTGGACTCTAAATCATCCGAGGAAAATATTGTGGTAGGTTTACGGAGTGCGACAAACACGTCTGAAGCCCATCGATTCTTTCGTACAATCGGCGGTAACGATTGGGTTTCAGACTTATGTTCAGCGGGCACGAGTGTAGTGACATCGACGCTAATATCGAGGGCCAGCCCGTCTTTCATTTCTGCCCTGTATCCGCAGTCGATTCCAACGTCCAGATCGTAGCCTTGGTAGCTTCCACTAGAGCCCGTGACAACAGGAACTCTGCTTTCAGCTCGAATTGAGGTTGGACGTCCCGCTCTGTTCCGATCGGCGACAAAGACGAAGTAGTTGCGCGCGTCGAGCACCTTCCCGTCCTGGAAATCTTTGACGACGAAATCCAGGCGGTAGTATCGGGTCGGTTGCTCGTCTGGTTTTGAGGGTGTTTCCTGGCCGTGAAGCAAACCTGCGAAAGCTGCCAGAGCCAGAATACTAAACGTTTTGTACATGCTTTCTCCTGTCGTGACTTACTTATTGAATTGCTAGGGGATCGATCTTGATCTCAGATATTTGAACGGACTCGGTACTATGTGTCTCTAACTCATCGAGGGACTCGCGAAGACGAACCGGATCCGTCGCGACGAATTGAACCAGCGCTCGTTCTTCGGCCGTCATTCGCGGACTTAGCGCAGGCTGATGCCGGACAACATGCCGCACTCGTACGACCCTGGCGGCATGCGTAACTAAGGAAGTAGAAGGCACATACGCGACTGATTTGATCGCGGGTGGCAACGGCACTCCCGCAGCCTGATAGTTCCATACAGCAACCGCCGCAGCGACACAGCCCAACACCGGAACAAGTACCCACCACAGCCCCCAAGAACGTGGCTGAGAAGTAACCCGGTTCAGCACGCGAGACTCAATCCCTACTCTCGGTTCCTGATCCGAATAGCTTCGCAGCAATCGGTCTAAGTCGTGGTCATTCATCTCCCCATCCCCTCCAGCTTCCGCTTCACGATCTCTCGCGCCCGCTGCAGCCTGGTCCGGACCGTACCTTCAGGAATCCCCATCACGCCCGCGATCTCCGGCGAGTTCAACCCTTGTATACCCGATAGCGCCAGCGGCACCCGCAACTCTTCCGGCAATGAGTCGATCAGCCGATGTACCACCGACTCATCATCCAAAGCCATCGCCGTCTCTTCCGGATTCAAGTCAACTGACGGTGTATCCGGATCGGGCTCTTCGGTTTGCCGCCGAGGCCTTCGACTAACTGCCATCCTCCACGCGGCCCGCGCCAGGAAAGCCCGCTCATTATCCAAGCCCTTCCACTTGTCCGAACTGATAGAGCTTCAGAAACATTTCCTGAACCACGTCCTCCGCATCCGACGCATTCCGTAAGACCGCATACGCAACCTGGAACACGAACCGCGACTGGCGATGGACGAAGACTTCGAAGAGCGCGTGCGTGGCTTCACGATCATCGACTCGAGCCATTTGCTGCGCTCCCGTCGTTAGATCGATCGCCAACATGTTTTCCAGCATCGCGGCACGGTCACTAACAAAGACCAGCCGCGACCGTAAAGCGTTCAGTTATTTTTGAGCGCGAATGCCGCTACCGTTCGCCACCGGAACCCAGACCTCCATCTCATACTGGCCGCGGTTAGCCCACGCATAGTAGGGGATGAACGTCAGTTGAACCGGCTGCTCGCGCGGGTGGCTCGCGGCGGCGAGGTCGCGATACAGCGGATCGTCCTCCAGCGGCTTCGCAGCCGTTAACCCGGCGTGCTCCAGGACCACGATGCCACCCAGAAGATCGGCGCGACGCTGCTCGGTAAACCGGGTGTTGGGCGCGAGTTCAAGCGACTCGTCGAACAGGCTTTCCGCGATCGGCTGGTCAGGCTTCTCAAGACAGTACACCAAAGGCCCGCGTTCGACAGCCACGCGTCCGGCATTCTCTCGAACCAGCGGATTCGACGCAGTCAACCGCGGAGTCATGTCGAACGCCACATGAACGCGATCCCCCGCTTTCCACGTCCGATGCACCTCGGCGTAGTGGCCGGCAGTAGAAGACTGTGTCGCGCCATTAACCGTAAGTCGCGTACCTTGCGCCCAATCCGGAATTCGAAAGTAGATACTGAACTCCGCCGCACTCGCTGGAGTAACCGTAAAGTCGATCGAGCCGTCCCAAGGGTAGTTCGTCTGTTCAGATACCTTCAGCCCAATCCCCGACGATGCTCCGTTCTCGAGGTGCCAGTCGAGCGTGTTCGCGCCATAGAGATTGACATATAGCCCGCGCGTGCTCGTAGAGTAGAAGTAACCGGGTAATGCGCCCATCGTCCGTTCGATGTTCGGCGGACAGCAGTCCGTGTCATAGAACGGATTGCGGATCTTCTCGCCGGATGACTCAAGAGGATTGCGATAACAGTACAGAGTACCGTCGAGCGACATCCCGGAGTTAATGCCGTTATAGAGTGCGCGCTCCATCACGTCCGCGAAGCGCGAGTCTCCTTCCACGTTGAGCATGCGCCAGTTCCACATATAGCTCGCGATGGCGGCGCAGCTTTCTGTATAAGCCTGGGCGTTTGGCAGCTCATATGCACTACCGAATGCTTCCCCCTCTGAACGCGACCCAACCCCGCCGGTGATGTACATCTTATGCCGCACTTCGTCCTGCCAGAGCCGATCGAGCGTCTGCTTATAAGCCGGATCCCCGGTCTCCGCGTAGTAATCGGTAGCCCCGCAAGCCGCATACATCGCGCGCACCGCATGCCCGACGAACGCCGTTCGCGAGGTAAACGGCACCCCGCTGAACATATAAGTCGTCTGCTCTGGCTTCAAATGCAGCCGCTCAGTCTCGACGCCGCTGAGTAAGTAACCGGCGAACTTCAGATACTTCGCCTCACCGGTTTGACGATAGAGCTCGACCAGCGCCATCTCCAGTTCCGGATGTCCAGTAAGTGCCGGCTTCTTATCCGGACCGAATTCAGAAAGGACGTAATCGACATAGCGCGTGGCGGCGTCAAGCAGCCGGTGATCGCCGGTCGCGCGCTGTAATGCGATAGCAGCCTGCAACATATGACCCAGGCAATAGAGTTCATGCGACCGATGCATTTCGGTAAACCGCAGATTGGCTTTCTCGCCAACATAGTAAGTGTTGAGATAGCCATCCGTCTGTTGCGCCGCGACGATCACCTTCACCGCTGTATCGACCTTGGCAAGCAGGTCAGGATGCTCCGCGCCGGTCAGGAAGAACGCGGCGGCCTCGATCCACTTATAAATATCGGAGTCGGTATAGACCGGACCTTTGCGCGGCGTACTAGCCGGCACGGCCCCCGTGAGGCGGCGGAAGTTATCCAGCGTGCCGTGTTGTTCGAGCTCGTCGAACATGGTCGGCATGCTCTTCTCCAACGTGACCGTGCGGCGCTGACCCCAGAAACTGGAGCTGTCGAGTTGCACCGCTTGAATCGGAACCGGATGGAGCACGGCGTCCGGCGAATGGCTGGTATTTACCACCTGCGCGCTTGCGGAAAGCAGAACCAATGGGAAGAGTGCGAAATATCGCATGCACTCATTGAATCACCTGCGACACCCCGCGTTGCGCCGCATTGCGAACGGTAAGCTTAAAATCTCAAGAGCATGGCACACCATCTGCATCTACCCGAAGACCGGCGCCGCGAAGCACGAGATCGCCGCAACGAAGCGGCTGAGTTCTACCGCAAGCAACCCGTCCCCGATCAGCATCCCAACGGCGATACGGAGCTTTACCAGGTATTCAGCAAAGGTCTGATCCATGACGATCTCGGAGTTGTCACCCAAAGCTCCTTCGACTCGCTACTCAAGGCGCTCGACTCCGGCAAGCCTTCCGACTTCGAGGCGGTCGAAATCGGAGCCAGCGGTTTCCCGTCGACCAACCGCCAGTTGCTCACCGATCCGCAAGCCGGACTCGCTTGGGACACGGAGTGTCCGGACGCGATGCAGTATGCAATGCCCGCGCCTCCCCGGTTTCTCAGCCGCGAAGCAATGGGTGAAATAGCGGAAGACTATTGGATGGCGCTGCTCCGCGATGTAGCCTTCACCGATTACGACGGGAACCCGGTCGCGCAAGCCGCGGCAGATCACTTGACCAGCTTCGGCGACGACTTCAAAGGACCAAAGGATGCGGGTAAAGTAACCACCGGCACTCTCTTCCGCACCGCGCTCGCAGGTGCAACCACCGGTCCTCTCCTCTCGCAGTTCATGGTCTGGGACGTTCCTTATGGATCGCAGAAGACGGCCGCGCAAGTCCACTTCGGATTCACTGGGCCGACAGACTACATGGTTCCACCGGCTGAGTACCTAAAGGCACAGGAAGGTTACGTCTCGGCGGGACCGGGACCTATCGGCCCTTACTACTTAAAGGGCGGCCGTGAAATGTCACAGTACGTGCATATCGATGAACTCTTCCAGGCGTATCTCAACGCCTGCTTGTTGCTGATTTCTCCCGGCGCCCGCGGCGGTTTCAATGTTCCTCGCTCAACCGGGAATCCCCTACACAACATCCAAGACACAGATGGGCTTCGGTACTCTGGGCGAGCCGAACTTCAAAGTGCTCGTCGCCGAGATAGCTACTCGCGCATTGAAAGCCGTCTGGTATCAGAAGTGGTTCGTACACCGCAGGCAGCGTCCTGAGAACTTCGCGGCCCGCATTCACTACCAGAAGACTGGCGCTGCGAACTACGGTCTCGACTTATCAACCATGGATGCTGTACTAGGTCCCATCAAGGCGCACAATCAGCAATACTGTCCGGAGAGTTACATGTTACCGATGGCCTTCCCTGAAGGTGCCCCGACCCATCCGGCTTACGGAGCCGGCCACGCCACAGTCGCCGGAGCTTGCGTCACAGTACTGAAAGCGATCTTCGACGGAACTAAGACCTTCGCGGATCTCGGGCTTGTTCCCGTTGTGATCGACACCAATGGAAACCGGGTCAACTGGACTGGAGATGCCGGCACTCTGACAATTTGGGGAGAGCTCAACAAGCTGGCCGGGAACATCGCCAACTCCCGCAATATGGCCGGAGTCCACTGGCGCTCGGATTCCAGCGCTTCCCTCGCTCTCGGCGAATGTATCGCCATGAACTTCCTGCGAGAGACTGCGGCGACTTACAACGAAGGCGTCACGTTCACCTTCCCGAACTTTTCGGGAACGATGGTGACCATCGAAACCAAGCGTCCCACCGAATGGGAGGCAAGCGACTTTACCTGCGCGAAGGTCGTCGGGACGAGTAGCTAAGATCTACTTCGCCGGACACCGATTCAGAAACGCACTTACTGTCCCGCTGTCGTAATTCGGAGCAGCTAGGTCGAGCGCGCCATCGCCGTTGAGGTCTGCGACTATAAGCGGCCGGTCTCCGGTGTCGATCCCCGTATAAGTAGTCACTCCCGCGCCGAAAGCGCCGTTGCCGCGGCCCAGAAAAACCTGCACCAGATTGTCGCCCGATATCACCGCTACATCCGGCTTACCGTCGCCGTTCAGGTCCGCCGCGCTCAGCCAATAACCGTAAAGGGAAGAGAAGCTTCCACTCATAGTGAACGAGCCGTTCCCGCTACCTTCAAAGATCTCGACGTTGGGAGTATCGGTCAAGACCGCTAAGTCAAGGTTGCCATCCCCATTGAAATCGGCGGCCGCTAAGCCACTTACAAGCGCGCTCACCGGCTCTGTTGGTCCCGCTACGAAAGTGCCATCACCCTTACCCAGAAAAACGCGAAGCTCTGACTTGTTGTTGTCCGCGAAGGCGAAGTCGAGATTGCCGTCGTGATTGAAATCGGCCACCGCCAAGCCGTACAATTCGTTCGCGCCCTCGTCGGGTCCATACCCCACCGCGCTTTGGAACGTACCGTCCCCGTTGCCGAGTAGAATGCTCACCGCGCCGTACGAGTCGTAATCGCCCCGGCTGGTTACGCCGAGATCCAGCTTTCCATCTCCGTTGAAATCCGCCACCGCGATGAACTCAGGCAGCTGCCCGAAGACGGCAAAGGTCTTGCCGAACGTAAAAGTCCCGTCGCCGTTTCCGAGTAGAATCTGTACCTCGGACGGACCTTCAATCACCACCGCTAAGTCCAGCTTTCCGTCGCCGTCGAAATCTCCAACCGCCATCTGCGTAATTGATCCGGGCAAGTTGTATAAGCTCGTCGGCTCCGCAAAACGACCGTGCCCCAACCCCGTCATGACACCGAGGTAATAAGGACCATCGAGATCCCCCACGACCACATCCGGCACCCCATCTCCGTTGAAGTCGCCTACAGCGAGACCCGACGCGCTTGGCACAGCGACAGACGCCGTCGAAGTCGCGAACACTCCATGCCCCTTCCCAAGTAGGACGGCGACACCCGAGCCCTCGTCGTACGCTCCTGCCGAAAGAACAAGATCGGACTTACCATCGCCGTTTAGATCCGCCGCCAGAACTTGGCCGCTGCCGGGGGAATAACCCTGCGCGGGTAGAAACGCCCCGCTGCCCTTGTTCACGAGGATGAACACGCCTGCGAGCGTTGCGACGGCCAAGCCGGGATTTTCGCCCGCTTGAAACTGAACCGCCGCAATTCCGTACGGCGCATAAGGATGGCCAGCCGAATAAGTCCTTCCGGCCCCGAATGTTCCGTCCCCTTTGCCAAACAACACCGAGACCGTGCCGGACAGATAGTTCGCCGTAGCCAAATCCAGCGCGCCGTCACCGTTGAAATCCGCTGTGGTAATACCGAAAGGCTGATCGCCGACTTGGTACTCGACCTGAGATTGAAAGGTTCCATCGCCGTTACCCAGAAGAATGCTTACGGTGTGGCCGGGATCTTCCAGTATCCCGGCGTCGGCCACAGCAAGATCGAGCTTGCCGTCGCCGTTGAAATCGCCCACACTTGCTTGGGTCGGATTGATATCGACGCTGTAGCTGACGGGCGACTGGAAGGTTCCATCGCCATTACCTAACAGGATCTCTACGACAGACACTCCAAACTGGTCAGCAGGAATGCCGACAAGGTCGAGCTTACCGTCGCCGTTGAAGTCGCCTACACCGAGGAACCCGGTGTAAGAGGTGATAGCGGACTGAACAGGCGGCTGAAAAGTCCCATCCCCGTTCCCGAGCAGCACACTTAGGAACGCGCTGGCATTCGTTACGGCAATATCCAACTTACCGTCGTGGTTGAAGTCTCCGACTGTAAACCCGGCACTTGCGCTCGTCCTCGATGGTGGATACGTTCCAGCAACGCGGAACGTACCGTCGCCTCTTCCGAGCAACACGGTGATTCCGCTCTGTGTATACGCGGCAGCATCTATGATCCCGTCGCCGTTGAAATCGCCGACTTGTACCGATGGATTCTGATCTTCGAGATAGATAGGATTCGATGGGAAAGGGTGACACTCGGCCGACCCGTCCACCTGCGCGCTTAGATACGTGGAGACACTGAGTAGCAGGACTGTAATGAACCCAGATGGAGTTGCGATCGAACGAAGAAGTGGCATGTTGGAACCCTCTGCAACACGCCGATTCTACTAACAGAAATCGAGGGAAGCAAGCGATTAGCTGCTTCCTCGTTTTTCGGAAACTAAGCTACGCCCGGCGCGACTTTGCGCCAGCAACCTTCGGAAGTTCGAATTCGTGAATTGCGGCCGCTGCGTTAGCGGGCATGGTGATCGAGTGATCCACCATTTGCGCCATCGCGTAGGCAGGTAGGTTTTCGGCTTCCTTTACGAAGCTCAGAATCCCCAGATCGTCGTCGAAATCGACCTTGACTAAGTCGCCGCCCATTAGCTGGCTGCTGGCGACGAGATTCGACAGCGGGTAAACCAGCGACCGCTCGATGGCGCGCTTCAAGTGACGTGCGCCGTACTTTAGATCAGTTCCTTCCGTCAGAAGGAACTGTTTCGCCGCCGGCGTGACGGTGAAGACGAACGGCGCGGAGACAGGAGAAGAGAATACGCGTTGCTGCACGGCATTCAACTCGATGTCGAGAATCTTTTCGAGCTCCGGCGTACCGAGCGGCTTGAACACAATCACCTTATCAATGCGATTGATGAACTCAGGCGTAAACTTGCGGCGAGCTGCTTCCACGGCGGACTTAGTAATCTTGTCGCACAAAGTCTGATCCGTGCGGCCGGTATTTTCGGCTGAAGCGTTGCACGTCTGAAAGCCGAGCTTCGGCATCAGGATTGAACTCATCTCCTGCGCACCCAGATTGCTGGTCATGAAAATCATGGCGCGGGAGAAATCAACTCGCCGATTGTCACCCAGCGTCAGCGTCGCTTTATCCAGGATGCCGAGGAGCAGATTCCATAAGGAGTCGCTGGCCTTCTCGATCTCGTCGAAGAGAACGAAGCTGACCTTGATGCGGTCCGTGTGATATTGGTTCAACACTTCCTGGCTGAGCAGCGGATGTGTTTCGCGATGGCCCAGATATCCGGGAGGTGAGCCGATTAGTTTGGCGATCTCGTGACTGTGCTGGAACTCTGCGCAATCGATCTTAATCACAGCGCGCATGTCTCCCACTAGCGATTCGGCTACCGCTTCCACCATCCTCGTCTTACCGGAACCAGTAGGTCCGAGGAACAGAAGATTGCCGACAGGGCGCCCGGGGCTCGCCATTCCGGCTAAGAACGTCTGATAGAGGCTTACAATCTGCGCAATCGCGTCATCCTGACCGACGATACGTTTGAACAGGTCATGATTCAGTTTCTCGGCATCGTGACCCGTTTGCGTCGGATCTAAGCGTTTCGTTATGCGCAGCATCGTCTTTTTCTCCCCGCGGCTCTTTGGTGTCCAAAGCGTCGACATCTACTCTCACCGTTGTTGATTCGTTTAAAAGCACGCGGGTTGCCATCGCGTACCGAGGATTACGAAACATTCACTAAGAACCGTTCTGTAAGTACTGATTGCATGCTGACTTCGGTCAGACGCGGACGCATCGATGTGTGATTTCGCAACAAGTAAGTTACTTCTTCGGCGGACGGCTCGGCCGCATTTCGACGCGACTCACTAATGACCTTGGCGGTAAGCGCAACAGGGCAATCACGACGTCCGCGATGTCCCTCGGTTGAATCTTCCAATCGTCGTTTCCACCTTGTCCGGGAACATTCCCGAAATCCGTCGCAACACTGCCAGGCATGATCGAAGTGACTCTTAAGCCGTCGTTACGGTGATCTAACATCAGCGCTTCAGTGAAACCGTTTACACCAAATTTAGATGCATTATAAGCGGCGCCTCCGGCGAACGGATTCCGGCCGGCGAGGCTTGACATATTGAATACGTAAGAGTCGCCTGCCGCGCGCAAAAGCGGGAGCGCCGCATGGCAGCAATAGTACAGTCCGCTGAGGTTCAGATCGATGACTTTGTGCCAAGCGTCCGGAGTCAATTCGGCGACCGGCGCGAAGATTCCCATGCCCGCGTTGTTCACCAGCACATCGAGTTTGTGCCATTTCCGGTCCGCAAATTGGAACAGCTCGAACACTTCGTCCCAAATCGACACGTCCGCGGCGCGGCCTTCAATCAATTTCGAGCCGGTTTCGGATCGGAGACGTTCGACGGCTTCGTTCACGCTAGTCTCCGTGCGGCCGCAGATCAGCACCTCCGCACCGAAGTTAGCGAGTGACTCGGCGATTGCATAACCGATGCCGCGAGTGCCGCCGGTCACGACAGCTGTTTTACCGGAAAGGAATTTGTCCATGAGAGAACGGTAGCGCGTTCATCGTCATGCTTTTATGCAACCCGATCATGGCAGAACGGCTCGGAATAGAGTGAATCTGTCCTAACATAGGTTTAGCAATGGAAAGCGGAGCTGAGAGCCGGCATGCCGTGGCGCGCGCGCGATTCGAAGCGCTGCTGACCGAGATGGAGCAAATCACCGTAGCCGAGCGGGATTCGCACGCCAAGACGGCTGCGAGTTTCGCAAGGACAAGGCTCGCTGAGGATCTCAATCAGGGCCTGCGAAGACTGCGGAACGTGCAAACCGTGGCGGAGAGCGCGGCGTTGCTGGTGGAACTCGCGGCTCCATTTAGCGCGCGCTCCGCTGTGGTCGTGTTCGGCGGCGAGGGAAACGCTGAGGGTGACGCTGAAGTAATAGCGGCCCGTCGAATGGGCGCTCTTCCGCTCGCCTTCGCGCCCAATACGGCCGCTGCGTTCCAGGCCGCGATTGCAAGTGGCGATCCCGTTGTCGCTCTCGGGACCGCCGCTGAAATCTCAGAAGCGCTGGCAGAGCGCCTTGATCGTGAGACGGAGGAACGGGTCCACCTCTTCCCACTGACAGTCCGCGGCGCCGTTCACGGAGTGCTCTTTGTAAGTGGAGTAACCGAGGCCGCGGCGCTGGAATTGTTAGGCAACGTAGCCGCGCTTCGGTGGGAGGCGGTGATACCAGCCGCTCCGGCTCGACGGACGGATCTGGTCGCTATCGCTGGCGCGGCAACGCCGGCTAGCGATGGTACGTCTGAGGGTATGTCCGGGGAGTCAGCGGGACAACCGAAGGGCTGGGCGGATTTGACCGCGGATGCGCAGGCGTTGCACCGCAGAGCGCAGCGGTTTGCGCGGGTGAAAATTGCGGAGTTGCGGCTGGCGCATGAGGCGGCCCTACGCCGCGGCTTCGATAAGCGGGACATCTATAGCGCCGTCAGCGGGCCTATCGATCAGGCGCGCGAAGAATTTCGTCGCGAGTACCTCTCGAAGTCGCCCACAATGGTCGATTACTTGTATCTGGAGATGGTGCGAGGGCTCGCGGGCAATGATGATCGCCGGCTGGGAGCGGGCTTTCCGGGTCCGTTGAAGTGAACTTCAGTTGAGAGAGCGATGAGGTCTTAAGTGAACAACGGCAAAGTCCTTCGGGTTCTTTCAGTCTTATTAATAGCGATTTGCCCGGTCTTACAGGCGACGACCAAAAAGAAGAAGACCGCGGCCGGGTCTACGGTTCACACCGGTTTAGCGAAAACCAGGACTTCTCGCGCGGGTAAGAGCGGGGCTTCAATCAGGTCGGCTGCGACCCCGGCTCTGCATCCTACGCACGCTCCTGCGCGGGTCTCCACAGCGCAACTCGCTCCGCTGGCCGAAGGGATTGAGCACTACGAGCATAAGGAATACCCGGCTGCAATTCCTGGTCTGGCGCGAGCCCGCACTCAGGTTCCCGAGCTAGGCGATTACGGAACTTACTATCTTGCCGCGGCTCAGGATGCACAGGGCGATAAAGCTGCGGCTCTCGATACCTTGGGCGATCTTGCCATTTTCCGGGATTTGCGCTCGCCGCTGCTGGCGAAAGCGGTCGCGATCGCAGCCCATGAACGACTGAAATCCGGCGCCGGAAACACCGATGCGCTCAAGACCTCCATCGCGAAGCTGCGCGAAGAAGATGCGGCGCTGCAGCAGCCCGAAGGCGATGACGCGCTCGCATTGGCCTACGACGCAACTGGGGACGGAGTACTGGCGGCCACTTACTACCAGCGAGTTTATTTCTTATATCCGGCAACGGCGATGGCAGCGGATGCGGCGATTGCGCTGGCGCGTTTGAAGCAGTCGCTCGGAACGAACTATCCGGCAGCGCGTCCTGAAATGTATCTGGAGCGCGGCGAAGGTTGGATCAAAGCCAAGGAATACGGCAAAGCCCGCGTGGAGTTCGACGCTCTGGTCGGACAGTTGACAGGACTTGAAAAGGATCAGGCGCGCGTCCGTGTCGGGGCAGCGCAACTCGCGGCCGGAGATTATCGCGGCGCGCATTCCTATCTGCAATCGCTGAAAGTGGACAACGACGAAGCCGACGCGGAGCGCTGGTATTACATCGAAGAATGTGCGCGCCGTATGGATCGCGATGACGAGATGATGGATGCCATCAAGGAGCTCGGGCGGCACCATGAGCGCTCGGTTTGGCGTCTGAAAGCTTTGGTGTCGGCTGGAAATCGTTACTTGATGACAAATCAGGCGGCGAAGTACGAGCCGTTATACCGCGCTGCGTGGGAGACGTTTCCATCGGACTCCGCCACGGCGTATTGCCACTGGAAGATCACGTGGGATGCGTATCTGGCGAATCATAAAGACGCGCAAAATCTGCTGAAGGAGCAGGTGGAGCACTATCCCGGCGATAACAAGGCGGGCACCGCGCTCTACTATCTGGGGCGAATGGCCGAGCGGGACAATGATCCTGCCGCGGCGCGTTCTTACTACGAGCGGTTGGATAAGGAGTTTCCAAACTTCTACTACGCGGTGCTGGCACGCGAGCATCTGACGCAAAGTACAGTTGCGAGCGCGACGCCTTCTGATAAGGTGACGGCGTGGCTCGATACCGTCGAGTTTCCGTCGCACGCCGACTACACGAGCCAGACGCCGAGCGAAGCGACGAAAAACAGGATCGATCGCATCCGCCTGCTGGTGGCCGCTGGTCGCAGCGATTTGGCTGACAGTGAAGTGCGTTTTGCCGCGAAGACGGACGGACAGGCCCACTTACTCGCTACCGAACTGGCCCGCACCGATGCGGCCCCGTACCTTGGCTTGCGCCACATGAAGGCGCTCGCGCCGGACTATCTGTCGACAGCGGTCGATAGCGCGCCGAAGCCGTTTTGGGAAATGTTGTTCCCACTGCCGTACCAGGGCGCTCTCGTGGCCAGTTCGCGGCGGCAGAACATCGATCCCTTCATGGTGGCGGCGCTGATCCGGCAGGAGTCGGAGTTCAATCCGAGCGCGCACTCTTACGCGAATGCTTATGGACTAACGCAGATTGTTCCGGCCACGGGGCGTATGCTGGCGCAACATCAGGGGATTCATTGGTACTCGCCGGATATGCTGTACCAGCCGGAGACGAATCTAAGACTGGGTACTTCTTACATTCGCGAGTTACTCGATCAGTGGAACGGACACTGGGAGCAGACTCTGGCTTCCTATAACGCGGGGGCTAGCCGGGTGAAGGAGTGGCTGTCCTGGAATAACTACCGCGAGCCGGCGGAGTTTGTCGAGTCGATTCCAATTACCCAAACACGCGAGTATGTACAGGCGGTCATACGAAATGCCGCGGTGTACCGGCAGGTGTATGGGAGTTCAGACAAGTTACAGGCCGGGGACGATGAGATTCCGGCGGCTTCGCTGCTACAGAGTGCCGCGCTGGGCGCGCAGATCAAACCTGTGGCTGCTCATCATGTAGTGCGGCATAAGAAGCGCGTCACTTAGTTCGGGGTTCTCCTTCGCCGGCCGGCGATCTTGGATTTCAGGCACTCCGTCCAATAGATTTCAGTTGTAAAGCAGGCGTCCCGATGTCATGATGCAGGTGACAGCCGGAGGTGTGCATTGAAGCGCTGCGTCTACTTTCTTCTACCGGCCTGCGCGGTTACGCTGTTCGGGCAACAGCCGGATGGGGCACGGGACATCCTTGCCAAGGTTGGCGCTGTATATCGCAGTATGCCGGCTTCAGAAATCAAAGGTATCCGATTGAATGAACAGCACGACGCCTGGCATGATTCCGTTAACCGCACACCCTTTACTCTCATAACCGCGCAGCACAACAAGTTCCGCTCGGAATCAAGCACTAAGGCGGGAATGGATCTCCAGGTATCCGACGGCGACAAGTTTTGGAGTTTCCGTGCTCAGTCGAATCAATACATGGTGAGCGAACACGGCGCGTCTCCAACCTATTTGAACGAATATCAATTGAATTTGCGAGATCCGCTGAATAACTTGAAGGAAGCTCGATTGGTCCGGCAAGAGGTTCTGGAAGCAGGCGAGAGTAAGCGCATATGCGATGTAATTGAGGCCACTTACGAGGCGCAAGGTTCGAGCAAAATGAAGATGGGTCCCACGACGATTTGGGTCGATCACGACTCCCGTTTGGTTTGGAAGATAACCGTCTCTATGGAGTACGACGGTGGGTCTTACGGGCGAGTCCCGAGCACAGACACTCTTGTCTATTCCAGCATTCGAACCCAAGACGTCGTCCCGCCCGATGCTTTCGTGTTTCACCCGCCAGAAGGAGCGACGGAACAGAAGGTTGGCGCATCGGATCAGAAGGCTCAGGCGCTGCTTGGCCGCTCGGCGCCGGATTTCAAGCTGCCGAACCTAGAGGGTAGCGAAGTACACTTAGCCGCACTTCACGGCAAGGTCGTGCTGCTTGATTTTTGGGCGACGTGGTGCGAACCGTGCCGGGAAGAAATGCCTAAGCTTGAGAAGCTTTCCAGGAAGTTTCGGGATAAGAACGTGACCGTCATAGGCGTAGATGTTTTGGAGGACGAAGATACGGTTCGGACATTCATCAAGAAGAACGGCTATACCTATCCGATCGTATTGACATCGTCCAAAGACACAGTGATCAACGACTATGCCGCCACTGCGTATCCGTCAGTTGTCCTAATCGATCAGAACGGGACTGTCGCAGACTACAAAACCGGATCGAGTCCGGATACTGAGCGAAATCTGGAAGCAGCGTTCCTTCGAATTTCGTCGCCGGACTATCAACCGCCCAAGGCCATATTGCCTCCGCCCGCCAACTCCGTCACGAAGAAGGATGAACCAGCTTCCGAAGTGCCTGCGCCAGCAACCGCGGCCGACTTTGTCCATCGAGCTTACGCGAGTTTGAAGGCAAGACAGCAGGATGCTGCAATCGAGAACGCAACTAAGGCGCTGGACCTGCAACCCGGACTGCTCACCGCTTTGCAGTGCCGTGCACAGGCCCTTTACGAGGCCAAAGACTACGAGGGCGCCATTATCGAGTACTCGGGTCTGCTCGACAAGTATCCTGACTGGGCAGTCCTATATAACCGGCGCGGTTTGGCTTATTCACACGCCGGTAAGTTCGATCTGGCTGTCCGAGACTATACTCAAGCTTTATCGTTCAATCACTACTCCTCGACCTATCTGAGTAACCGCGGCTGGTCCTATCTGGAAAGCGGCGACACGAAGCGGGCGCTCGATGATTTCAATCGGGCGATCGAGCTTTCATCCGAGTATGTTCGCGCCTATGAGAATCGCGCCAAGCTGTTCGACCGGCAGAATGACCCGAAGAGCGAATTAGCCGACCTGGATGTCATTCTCCGAATCGATCCGAAGAATGACTGGGCAAAGAGACAGCGTGAGGTACTCCTTCACCCCGAGGATCGCCGCTCCACTAAATTCGTGGATCGCGTTCAGTGAGTCAAGCTTAATGAGTCATTGCGTAGACCACATAGTTAATACCGTAACGGTAAGCTAACTCGGTCATATGTTCCGGATACTGCGGGGAATCCGCATACTCCCAGGCGTCGCCGACGTCGGTGTCGAAGTTAACGGCGACAAGCATCCGGCCGTGGTCGTCGCGGAGGGATCGCCAGGCGGGCGCCGTACCTTCGGGTTGATGAACCACCACGGAGCCCTCGGGTCCCATACGAAGATGGCGCGTGCCGGGGATGAAGGACTGGTCCTTCTCCGCGATATCGAAGACGACATGCATGACCGAGTCGTCCGTTTCAATATCCAGGATGGGGCGATCCGGCAACACACGCGACATAGTCTCGCGAAAGATATCCCATTGTTGTTCGCCCCAGAAATCGTCGACTACTAAGAAGCCGCCGCGGAGAAGGTACTCGCGTAAGCGCGCCGTCTCGGCATCGCTCAGGTCCCACCAACCCGCTTGCGTCGCATAGATCCACGGGTTATCGAAGATACGATCGTCAGCGAGCCTCATATGTAGCGGGGTGGCAGAAGCAACACGGGTGAGACGTTCGACTCCGGATGTGAAGTGATTCTCGGCATCGGGCCAATCGACGATCCACCAACCGTTGCCCTGCCCGGAACGCGACGCGTAGCCCCAGCGCCGGTGAAATTGAGGCAGATCGTCGTACTCGAGGCGGACGAAATGGAACTCGCCGGCCGCTGGAAAGTTGGGTGGAGGACCGTCGTCATGTCCCTCGAAGTCGATCCGTTGCGCAAGCACGCACGCGGCTCCGATCAGGCCGAGAAGGATGACGGCGGCGCGACCCATACCGCTATTGTGGCGCAAGATTCCGAACCTGTATCCTAGTCGCGATGGCAATCTCTCGAAGAACCTTCGTCGCGGCCGCCGCTTCCGCTCTCGCCGCGCGCGGTCAGCAAACCGGCGACCGCAAGATCGGATACTGCATCATCGGCCTGGGCCGCATCTCGATGAACGAGTTCATGCCCGGCGTGCTTAAGAGCGATAAGTGTCGCATCACCGGCTTAGTCAGCGGCCATCGGGACAAAGCCGAGAAGATCGCCAAGCAGTACAACGTGCCTGAGAGCAGCATCTACACGTACGAAGACTTCGATAAGCGCATGCGTTCCAACACCGATATCGACGCGGTCTACGTCGCGCTCCCGAACAGCATGCATGCCGAGTACACGGTCCGATCGGCGCAAGCGGGCAAGCACGTTCTCTGCGAGAAGCCGATGGCCGTCAGCGTTGCCGAATGCAAGCAAATGATCGGCGCCGCGAAGACCGCCGACCGCAAGCTACTCATCGCTTATCGCTGCCAGTACGAGCCGAACTACCTCAAAGCGATCCAGGCCATCCGCAACGGCGAGATCGGGAAGATTGAACTGATCGACGCATCCTTCGGCTTCAACATCGGTCAGCACGAATGGCGCACGGACAAGAAGCTGTCCGGCGGCGGTCCGCTGATGGATGTCGGTATCTACTGCCTGCAAGCCTGCCGTCTCATGTCCGGCGAGGAACCGGTTGAAGTGGATGGCCGCTCGGCCGTGATCGATCACGACGGCCGCTTCGAGACGGTTGAAGAGAACCTGGTGTGGTCGATGCGCTTTCCCTCCGGTTTGCTCACCACCTGCAACACCAGTTTCGGGACGAACACCGGAGGCTGGTTCCGCGTCTACGGATCGAAGGGCAAGGTCGAGATGGAACCCGCTTACAGCTACGACGGCCTGAAGCTTTCGATCAACGGCAAGGACGCGACAGTCGAAGATCACAATCCGATGCAGTTTACGCGCGAAGGCGATCACCTGGCTGACTGCATCGTCAACAATAAGGAACCAAAGAGCTCAGGCGAAGAGGGTTTGCGCGACATTCGCATCCTCATGTCGGTCTACGAATCGTGCCGGGAGAAGAAAGCGGTCAGTCTGTAAGCGCGCGCAGGATTTGAGAGTGGGCTTCGGCGGCTTCAGTCGATTGCCCGAGCACCACGCGGAGGCGCTCTTGAAACTTGCCCTCGGCGTTCTGGTTCATCAGCGACTCCAAGTCGCGGACCGCCGCGTCGGCTTCCGCAGCACCGGCGGTACTGCGCGGCGCGAGCATCTCATCGATCGCAACGATCAATCCCGAGAGTTGCCGCAGCCATTCGAAGTCGGCGTGGTTCAGCACCAGATCCAGATATGCGCCGGGCGAGAGGACGGGGCCGTGATCACGTTCGTACTCCGCCTTCTGTCCGTCCATCAGCAGCTTGTGGAAGTCGAGTAACTGGTTGCGGACGGTTTCGATTTTGCGCCGGGTCTCGGCGGGAATAGTCACTTGGGCCATATCACAGAATAAACGCGCTACAAGTCGAAACGATACCCGACGCCGCGAACGGTGAGCAGATGCCGCGGCTGCGTCGGCTCATCTTCAAGATACTTCCGCAAGCGCACGATGAAGTTGTCGATGGCCCGCGTATCTGTGTCCTCGCGAACACCCCAGACTTCTTCGAGCAGCCGCTTGCGGGAGACGGCTTCACCGCTATGGTTCAGAAGGAAGCGCAGGAGATTGGTTTCCATCAAGGTAAGGAGATACTTGCGTTCTCCGTGCCGGATCTCCATAGCTTTGAGGTCGATTACGCGGTCTTCGATTTTAACGGCGTCGTCCGCATCGCCCGCACCCTGCCGCTGCCAGGCAGAGCGGCGCAGTAGTCCGTTGACGCGCGCGAGCAGGATGGCGAGATCGAACGGCTTGGGTAGATAATCGTCGGCGCCCGCGCTAAAGCCTTGCACGATGTCATCCGGCCTGCCGCGGGCAGTCAGCATCAGAACCGGCATGAAGCTTCCATGTTCGCGCAGTTTCGAGACCACCTGAAACCCGTCGATGCCGGGGAGCATGACGTCCAGAATCAGCAGGTCGAACCCACTTGCCTCCTGCAGCGCAGCTTCGCCCGTCTCCGCGACCTTCGCAACGTATCCTTCAGCTTCCAGGTTGAAGCACAGCCCCTTCGCCAGATGAGCTTCGTCTTCGACGATCAGGATGCGCGGCGCGGCGTCACTCATTGCGGAGGCGCCGCTGGGAATTGGAGAGTGAACGTGCTTCCGAACCCGATGCCGGCGCTCTCCGCGAATGCGCGGCCGCCATGGCGTCGGGCAACGGATCGGACGATGAATAGCCCGAGCCCGGTGCCTTTCACACGGCTCGCGATCCCTCCCGGAACGCGATAGAACCGTCCGAAGATCCGCTTCAGTTCGTTCTTAGAAATCCCCACTCCTTGATCGCGCACGCGCACCAACACCTTCTCGTTGTCCGGCTTCTCGCACGCGACGTCGATGTGGATGGCCTGCCCGGAATACTTGATCGCGTTGTCGAGCAGGTTCGTTACAGCGGTCCGGAGCTCGTCGGGCGCTCCGAGGATCTCGGCTGAATCGGAGGGTGCGCGGAAGGCGACTGCTTGCTCATCAAGCCGGTGGCGGGTCCGGGCAAGTTCCACGCACTCAGCAACGAGTTCGGGCATGTTCACGCGCTCGCGATGGGCACTGGCTCCGCGTGCTTGTCCGGCACGCAACACCTGCTCCACGGTGCCGAGTAGCCGATCGGTATCTTCCAGCATGATGCCGTAGAACTCGCGGCGCCGCGTTTCATCTACGGGACGATGTTGGAGGGTTTCGAGATAGAGGCGGATGGACGCGATGGGCGTCTTTAGTTCGTGGGTGACCGCGTTGATGAACGCATCGTGCTGCTCATTGCGCTTGATCTCACGGACCAGGAAGATGGTGTTGAGCACGACGCCGGTGATGATCAACGCGAAAACGAGCACTCCTGTGATCATCAGGAGGCCCGTTTTCCAGTACGTGATTATCCAGCCGACGTTGAGCGCCGCGGCCAGCGCAACAATGCAGACTCCGACGATGATCCAGACTACCTTCGACCGGCGATACCCCGGCATCGTCATCAACTAATAGTCTACGCAGCGGCGGCGCGTTCCGGCAATCTCGTATTTGCCGTGACGGTTTTGACGTTCTTCGCGATACCCAACTTCTTCAGCAGCAGGATGTGCAGCCAGGTGATATCGAGTTCGTACCAGGCCAAGCCGTGACGCGCGGAGACAGGATGCGCGTGGTGATTGTTATGCCAGCCTTCGCCGAACGTGAGCAGCGCGACCCACCAGCTGTTGGTTGAATCGTCGCGTGTATCGAAGCGGCGTGAACCCCACATGTGCGTCGCGGAGTTGACCAGCCACGTGGAGTGCAGACCGACGCAGATGCGGAAGAAGATCGGCCAAAGCAGCATGGGCAAACCGCCAAGTGCTAACAGCACCACACCGATGATGATGGTGGGCATGTAGTGCCACTTGTTGATGAAGCGATAAACCGGATCGCGGGCGAGATCGGGCGCGTATTTCGCCATCAACGCCGAATTGGAGTGTTTCGATTCGCCGACCATGATCCAGCCTACGTGTGCCCACCAACCGCCCTCTTGCGGGGGAGTGCGGATCGCCTGGCTTATCGGCAAACTGATGGTGGATGCGGTGCGTGGCTACCCAGAAAATCGGTCCGCCTTCGAGAGCTAACGTCGCGCAAACGGCGAGAAAGTATTCGATCGCCTTCGGAACCTTATACGAACGATGCGTGAGGAGGCGGTGATACGACATCCCGATCCCGAGGCAAAGCGCCATCCAGTTGAGGACGAGCGCAACGGCAATCGCTTTCCAACTGAAGAAGAACAACGCGGCGATTGCGCCCGCGTGAAAGACGATTAGAAAGATGATGATTCCCCAGTTCGGTTTCTCGGACTTGGAAACGATGGGGATCGGCTGAGTAGTTGGCATGGGAGACAATCCCAAGCTAACAGCGAAACGCCGTGGGCGTTGTAATAGTTATGTAAGGGCAAAAACGGCTTAACGGCCGCAGCAGATTTGGGTCGCGACCAACGAGCCAGGCGTAAACTTCTGGCCCATCGTGAGGACTTTGTTTTCCGTGAGATGCCGGTAAACGTCGCCCGCTACACCGGCTGCCATCGGCCCGATTGAGGGACGTCCGCCCGTGAGCATCACAACCACGACTAGCTTGTTCTGTCCCACATCGTTATACGAACCGAACCAGCCCAGCCGCGTTCCACCCTGACTGCAAGTGCCCGTCTTGCCGAGAATCGGCTGATCCTGCTTCGCGCGCCGCGCGGTTCCGAATTCCACGGCGCCCTGCATGCCGGGTTTGATCTCAGGTAGCAGGCTCGCGACGTCCAGCGTGCGTTTCAGCTTCGGCTGGAAGTTCTTGACCTCGTCTGGCGTGTGCGGATACTGCAGATACCAGAGCTTGCCGCCATTCGCGATCGCGCTGACGAGGGCCGCGAGTTCCAGAGGCGTCTGCTTGATCTCTTCCCCGAAGCTGGTCAACATACCCACGCCGCCATTCTTCGGAGGAGCCGGCGGAAAGTAACCCGCTTGTTCACCTGGGATGTTGAGCCCTGCCTTTTCGCCATAGCCAAATTCGTGCGCATACTGCGCGACACGATCGTAACCGAGTTTCGTTCCAAGAGTTGCGAAGTAGAAGTTGTTGGATCGAGCGATGGCTTGCGTCAGATCCATTGGAGCGCGCCGGGTGACTTTCAGGATCGCCGGCTGTTGTACGAGATTCTCTTTCAGTCCGGCTAATGCAACCGTGAGCTTGATGGTGGAGCAAGGCTGGAATCCTGCACCGAGCGCGAGCTTCTGATTCACCATCGCCATCACGCGGCCATTATCCGGGTTCACGACGACGATCGAACCGTTATAAGGACCCAGCGCTTCAACGGCAGCGCGACGAATGTTCAGATCATCGCCATCCACGTTGTCGCCATCGGTTGAGTTGGCGTAAGTCGGTTCATCCCACGTCTGCACCCAGACATGACGACTGCTGCGGCCGCGCGCAGTGAGTGTTCTCGAATGACGCTTGCGGGAAGATAGGGCGACGTGCGATGTCCGGGAATGCGTCGCTTTGTGCGCTTTGCCGGACGCTTTGGCTACCTTCGGGGCGATGTGTGGCGCTACGTGTTTGTGATGTTTGGTTGGGACCGCGGCTTGGGCGAAGCCGCTCGTCACCGTGAGCATTGCGGTGAGCGTTGCGGCCAAAATGAATAGCCGGCCAAAGCACGATTTAAATCGGGTGATTTCCATGGTTGTGCGCGTTATTGATACTTGACCAAGCCGAGAGGTGCCACGAGCGCCAGAGCTCTAGACAAGATTTAAACCCCAGGGAGCACCGGGAATAACAGTAGTGTGTATGAAAAGGGTACGTCTCGTCAATATGCGCTTGCTGAAATCGACGTGTTTTCAGCGTTTTGTGTTTCTCAACTTCTGCGGAATTCATATTACAGTCTTTTCAGGAGTCAGAATCGGTCTAAGCCGCCGTCCAACCTCCGTCGATTGGAACCACCGCGCCGTTCATAAAATCGGATTCGGCGGAGCACATATAGAGAGCGAGATATGCGATCTCATCGGGCTTACCCAGTCGCCCAATGGGCTGCCGCGCGTTCAATTCTTCACGCATTTTGTCCAGCTCGTGCGCGTGGTACTTGTGCAAATATCCCTCCACGAACGGCGTTTCAACCGTGCCGGGTGAGATGCAATTCACGCGCAGTTCGGTCGGATAATCTACCGCCAGCTGCCGCGTCATGGCCAGCACCGCGCCTTTAGTCGCGCAGTACGCGAACCGCCGTTTGACGCCGATCATCCCAGCCACCGAGCCGATGTTCACGATGGCTCCCCGCACCTTCAGCAGCAGCGGCAAGGCGTGCTTCGTGACCAGGAACGTTCCGGTCACGTTCACCCGGAACACCCGCTCGAAATCCGCCAGCGCGGTTTCCGTTACGCTGCCGACGAGTCCGATACCGGCGCAGTTGATCAGAATGTCGAGTTTGGGTATAGTCGCGAATTCGCGTTCGACAGCGCTCTCGTCTGTAATATCGAAGCAACGGTAACTGCTGCGGTCCAGCGACGCCGATACTTCTCGGGCCTTGGATTCATCGAGGTCCACAATAATGACCGAGGCTCCGGCGTCGGTGAGTACTCGCGCAGTTGCAGCGCCAATTCCGCTAGCGCCTCCAGTAATTAATGCGGTGCGGCCGTCGAGCCGAAAAGGAGAAGGCATCTGGCCGATTCTAACAACGCGGAGTTAGCTGTCCTGGCGGATGGAATCGTCGCGTGCCGACGATGTCCGCGCCTGGCGGCTTACACGCGCGAAGTCGCCGAGGTGAAGCGCCGCGCTTATCTTGCAGAAACATATTGGGGACGGCCCGTTCCGTCCTTCGGACCGGGTGACGCGCGGTTGCTGATCTTAGGACTGGCCCCAGGCGCTCATGGCGCGAACCGCACCGGACGGGTATTTACCGGCGATCGTTCGGGCGCGTTCCTCTATCCGGTCCTATATAAGACCGGGTTTGCCTCGCAACCGGAGAGCTTGTCACGCGAGGATGGGTTGGCTCTGATCGATGCGCGAATCTCATGCGCGGTGCACTGCGCTCCGCCGGATAACAAGCCGACTCCGGAAGAGATTCGTAACTGCCGCTCCTGGTTGGAGCGCGAGCTGCGATTGCTCAAACGAGTCGAGGTGATTGTTGCGCTGGGTAAGATCGCGTTTGACGATTACCTGGCGATGGAACGGACGCGCGGTAAGTTAGCCGTCGAAGGTACTCCTAAGTTTGGGCATGGCGCGGAGTACCGGCTGCGAGAGGATGGACCGCTGCTGATCTGTTCTTATCATCCGAGCCAGCAGAATACATCGACAGGGCGATTGACCGAGCCGATGTTTCGCGCGGTATTTACGAGGGCGCGGGAGTATCTCGGCGGGATCGTGCGACTAATCGATAGCTTCGTCGAATAGCTTACTTACGGAAAGAAAGGCATCCGACAGAACAGCGCCGGAGAATAGATAGGGTCTTCTTCGGTGCGCATCGCTTTCCAAGCATCCGCCGGCACGTACGCTACGTCGGCATACCAGAACTGCAGGTTCTTTGCCGGACGATAGGGAAACTCCTGGGCTGCGCGTCCGTGACCCTTCGCCGCTGACGTCAGTGGAACTCGCGGTCGGTCTAGCGCAGTCGGGTCAGGTTGCAAGAAACTAATAGACTGGTAGTGTACACGTGTCCCGGAACCTTCATTTCAATTGGGATGAGAGCAAAGCCATATTGACCGAGCAAAGCATGGCGTTCCATTCACATTAGCACCCAGCATTTTTCGCGATCCTAGCATTCAGCCGATGTTCGATGAAGACCGCGTTCCAGGAACGCTGGTCGGCATTGGCATGGCTTCAAATGGCGCACTATTGATCGTTATTCATCTCTGGACCGAAATGGACTCGGCCAACGTGAATGTACGCATAATCTCCGCGAGAAACGCGACCGACGCGGAGGAGGCAACATATAGTGAGGCACAATGAATCAAGACGGCGCATTGAGAGCAATCAGCGAATCACCGTATAGACCTGCGCCGATTCGATCGCCTCCATAGAAGTCATATGCGGGCGAGCCGATGGGCAGAAAGACCATGCCGCGCTCTTCGTCTACGGTCATACCAGTCCAAACATTCACCCCGGTGCGATGCTCCGCTGCATCGCCCGTCCACGTATGGAATTGCCAAACGAGTTTGCCGGAACGCGCATCCCACGCCCGCACATCGCCGGATGGGCCTTGGCCCGGGCTTTCCGGCACTTCGGCGCCTGTGATTACCAGATCCTCGAAAATAGCTGGCGGAGAAGTAATCGCGTAAGTGGAATCCGGAAAGTTATCCGCGATTTGGGCGCGCAGGTTCACTTCACCGGCCGTTCCAAAGCCCGCGACTGGCGCACCCGTTCTCGCGTCCAGCGCAATCAATCTTCCATCGAGCGTTCCAGCGAAGATGCGCGGCGGCATCTTTCCATCACCCTTCCAGTAAGAGACGCCGCGATGCGCTCGATACTGGAGTGCTCCTGCGTGTTTCGACTGTGGATCGAACTGCCAGATCTGGCGGCCGCTGTCGCCGTCAAGCGCAATGACGCGGCTCCCCGGGGTCGAAAGGTAGAGCACTCCGTTGATAGCAAGCGGGGTGGTTTCAAAGGCAACCCGGCGTTGCCCGCGCGGTCCGGAAGCGGCGGGTAGTTCGCCCGTGTGGAATGTCCAGGCGCGTCCAAGCCGACTCACATTGGCCGGTGTGATCTGGCTGAGCGGCGAATACCGCATTCCACCCGCGTCGTGCCCGTAGAATCTCCAATCGGTTTGGCTCGCGGCGACAAGCACTACTGCCAACGACGAGAAGAGTTGCACCAACCTGAGCACTACAGCGTGATGTCCGTCGTGATCTTGCGACTAGTGCGAATGATGTTTCAGCGCCTCGCGAACTTTGTTCACATGCGTCCCATGCACGCGAATCGCCTCGTGCAACTGCTGGCCGGTGACATGAAGCGCCTCGGACCAATAGTGGATATCAGATGCAAGTTTCGGATTGATCTCATTGGGATCATGCGGACCTTTTCCTTTCGACTCGCTCGGCTCTTCCTGCGGCGCTTCTTTCGGATCAGACATGACTCAAGCGTAACAACACCCCTGCAGAAAAGCTGCGATAGTCTCCCGTGTCAAACTCCGCGGTTCTAACCTCGATGGGTGGCGCCCGAGTTACGGTCGTGTGAATTCCCATTAGGGAAACAACCGGCGAGCCGGGTTATCTGACGCCCCCCATTTCCAGTGATTCGAACCCGGGCATCGCCGTGTTATGTTTGGCGCATGACGGCCGAGAACCCGTTCCATGATCCGCTCCGATTTGAACGCCGCGTGCCGGAATGCGCGGTGGTGATTTTTGGTGCGAACGGCGATTTAACGAAACGCAAACTGATGCCGGCACTGTACCGGCTCGCCTTCGAGCGGCGTCTGTCTCCCGGGTTCGCCGTCATCGGCATCTCGCGGACCGCGATGTCCGACGACCAGTTCCGCGACAAAATGCGCGAGTCCGTCCAGAAGTTTTTGGAAGATTCGCCCTTCGATGAAAACATCTGGTCGAGTTTCGCGCAGGGCCTGTTCTATATGGCCGGCAATGTCGACGACGCGAAGTGTTATTCCGACTTGAAAGCTTGCCTCGAAGGCGTGCAGAAAGAACGGCGCACCGGCGGCAATGTTCTGTTCTACCTATCGACGCAGCCGAGCCAGTATGCACCTACCGCGCAGGGTATCGGAAGCGTCGGTCTGAATAAAGACACCGGTTGGCGGCGGCTGGTTGTCGAGAAACCGTTCGGCCATGATCTGGAGAGCGCGAAAGATTTGAGTGCCAAGCTGCACGAAGTCTTTCGCGAAGAAGACGTTTTCCGCATCGATCATTACCTCGGGAAAGAGACGGTGCAGAACATCCTCGCCCTGCGATTCGGCAACGGGATTTTCGAACCCTTGTGGAACCGGCGCTATGTGGACCACGTGCAGATCACGGCCGCGGAATCGATCGGCGTGGAAGGCCGCGGCGCTTATTACCAGGAAGCCGGCGCGCTGCGCGACATGATCCAGAACCATCTGCTGCAGGTGATGGCGACCGTCACGATGGAGCCGAGTGCAACGTTCCAGCCAAACACCGTTCGCGATGAGCGCGCGAAATTGCTGCGCTCGGTGCGCGTGATGCGGCGGGACGAAGTGGCGAAGTATGCGGTCGCGGGGCAGTACGGTCCGGCGCGGATCGGCGGGAAGGACGTGCCGGGATTCCGTCAGGAAGAAGGAGTGAATCCGCAGGCGCAGATAGACACGTACGCCGCGGCTACCTTCTTTATCGATAACTGGCGATGGGCGAAGGTGCCTTTTTATATCCGCTCCGGGAAACGACTGCCGAAGCGAGTCACCGAAATATCGATACAGTTCAACTCGGCGCCTCATGCGGTGTTTTCCGGAAACGGCGTGGCTGAGATGGCGCTGCCGAATTTGCTGATCCTGCGCATTCAGCCCGAGGAAGGCGTGTCATTGAAGTTCTTATCGAAGCGCCCGGGAGCGGGCATGACCCTGCGTCCCGTGTCGATGGATTTCAATTACGGATCGAGTTTCGGCGAGCGTTCGCCGTCGGCTTACGAGACGCTGCTGCTTGACGCGATCAGCGGCGATGCAACGCTTTACACGCGGCAGGATATGGTGGAAGCAAGTTGGACCGTGGTGGAGCCGATCCTGGAAGTCTGGCAGAATAGCCGGTTCAACTTCCCGAATTACGCGGCGGGAACGTGGGGGCCGGCGGCGTCGGATGTAATGCTCGCGCAGCAGGGGCATGTGTGGCGGAGGCCGTGATGGTAAGTCCCGACAAAATACTCAAGGAACTGTCGAAGCTCTGGGTGGATCTGGGGCACGAAGATCAGGATCAAAACACTCCCGGTGAGCCGGGATCTGGTGTGTTGCGCGCGTGCGCGATGACGCTGATCACCATCAGTGATGAAACGGAAGACCCCACGAACCTGGGTGAAACCATCGCGATGCTGATCAAAGATCATCCAAGCCGTTCGGTGCTGGTGCGCATCCGCGACAAGGGTGACCAGCCGTTGGATTCGCGCGTGTTTGCGCAGTGTTGGATGCCTTTGGGACAGCACCGGCAGATCTGCTGCGAGCAGATCGAGATTACGGCGTGTTCGAATCGGCTGGATGACGTGCCGGGCGTGGTGCTGCCGCTGACGGTTCCGGATCTGCCGGTGATTCTGTGGAACCGCAGCACCAAGCTATTCGACACGGATGCGTTTCCGGCGATCGCGGCGATCGCAGACAAGCTGATTATGGATTCGACCACGGGCAATGATGCCAAGAGCGCGCTCGATCTCGTGAGCAAGCAGATCAGTCAGGGACGCCTGGTCGCCGATCTCGCGTGGGCCCGCATCACTCGCTGGCGCGAAACCCTATCTCAGATCTTCGTGAATGAGGAATGCCTGAACGCGCTCTCTTCGTACTCCGACGCGCGTGTGGAGTTCGGGACGGAGAAGCCGCAGACGGAAGCTCTCTATCTCGCCGCGTGGCTGCAAAACGGATTAGAAAAGGTCGGCAATAAAACGAAAGTTCAGCTGGTGCATGCGGACGGACCGCCGGTAGTCGGTGTTGCGCTAAGTCGTGGCAGCCAGGCGTGCGACTTGACGATCCATTCGGACACGAAGGGTTCTGTAGAAGTACATGCCAATCGTCTGGAGGATCGCACGGTGTTTCCCGAGGCTACCGACTATCTTGCGCTGCAGGAAGAGCTCTCGATCACCGGTCACGATCCGCAATTCGAAGCTGCGCTGCCGGTCGCGCTTTCGCTTGCCGCATGACATCTCCACACCTGTTCGATGATGCGGAAGGGGCGGCAGCAGGGTGCGCCGCTTTCATTCTGGATACGCTACGCGCAGCGATCACAGACCGCGGCCGAGCCACGCTCGCGGTTTCAGGTGGAAGCACTCCGAAGCTGATGTTCCGGCATATGGCTGCGGCGCAATTTCCGTGGGATAAGCTCGATCTGTTTTTCGCGGATGAGCGCTGCGTGCCGCCGGATGATGAGGAAAGCAACTATGCGTTGGCCAACGACAATCTGTTGCAGCGCGTCAAGTACCCATTGGAGCGCGTGCATCGCGTCTTGGGGGAGCTGGATCCCGCGGAAGCGGCGCGATTGTATGCGGTCGAGATTCGGCAATCGTTCGGGTTGAAGCACGCGGAACTGCCTGTGTTCGACGTTATCCAACTCGGCATGGGACCGGACGGGCACACGGCGAGTTTGTTTCCCGGCAGTCCGCTGCTGGATGATCGGACTGAAGATTACGGATTCGGTGATTGATTCGCCGAAGCCGCCGAAGGAGCGCGTGACGCTGATGCCGGGCGTTCTGCTCGCGGCCCGAACCGTGGCTTATCTCATCGCGGGAGATGACAAACGCGAAGCGCTATGGAACGTTGTCTATGGGCCGCCGGCGGTGAAGAAGTGGCCGTCGCAACTGGTTGCGCGGCGCGACGGACCAGTCGAGTGGTTCGTCACTTCCTCCTTATTTCCCAAATCAGATACGCCACCACCAGCGCATTAACGACGAAGAACCCCGCGCGCACCGGCGTGAAGTGGCGCATCATTTCCCAGACTTCAAGCGGGATGAATATCGCCGTCGCGATCACGGTCAACCACTCCGCCCAGCGCTTGCGCGCGATCAGTCCGAGCCCTTCGGTAAGGCGAAGACCAGCGTAGATGAACGTGCCCGCGCTCAGTTCTTTCAGGCGACGCGGCGAGACGTTCAAGACGCGCGAGAGCATCCCGTGGATGTAGTGGTTATCCGGGTCGATGCGCAGGACATGCACCCAATGCGTGAGCGTGTCCTGATAGTTGCCCTTGAGTAGACGCAGCGCGCCGATTCCGGCTGCTACAAGAAACAGACCTTCGATAAGGCGGTAGATGCCGATGAGGACAAGACCTCCGCGTCCTCTCGAAGGCGCACGAGCGCCCGCTTTCTTACGAGGAGGTTGCTTCACACTTCAAGGATGACCGGCATGATCAGAGGACGCCGAGCCGTAGTCTTCGAGATGTAACGCTTCAGATCGGCACGAACCTTATCCTTGATAACGCCCCAATCGGTCTTCTCTTCGAGGCTCGCGTTTTCTAGCGTGCGTGCGACGACGAGGCGAGCTTCGGCAAGGATTTCGGAACCAGCGCCGTCACTTGCCGTGAAGCCGCGACTCACTAGCTCCTGAACGCTCTCCACGCGGCCCGTATGCTTGCTGATCGCGATGATCGGGACCACGATGCCGTCTTCCGAAAGCGCGCGCCGATCGCGAATGACGGTCTCGCCAACCACTTCGTCATAAACGCCGGAGTCGATGCAGATGCGGCCGACTGGAACGCGCCCAGCTTTGCGCGCGCCGCGAACATCGATCTCGAGGCGCTCGCCGGTCTCGAGCAGGAACGACTCTTCGAGTCCGGAGTGGCGCAGATGCTCGGCCAATCGCGCGTGTTTGGCAAGCTGCCGGAACTCGCCGTGAACTGGCATAAAGTAGCGTGGGCGCACCAGGTTCAAAACGAGTCGAAGTTCCTCGATGCTGCCGTGACCCGACACATGCAGCGGCGGATTCATGCTGCCATACATGACATCGGCGCCGCGCTTCGAGAGGTGATCCACCATGCGAAAGATCGGCTTCTCGTTACCGGGGATGATGCGCGAACTGAGGACGACCGTATCGCCGGCTTCAACCGCAACATTCTTGTGGTTTCCGATAGCGACGCGCGAGAGCGCCGACATGGGCTCACCCTGCGTCCCGGAGATCAACACGGTAAGCTTCTCGGGCGGGAACGACATCGCGTCCTGCGGGCGGATGAGAACGCCGTCCGGAATTTCAAGATGACCGAGGTTGTGCGCGATCTCCGTGACACCGGTCATGGATCGGCCGATGATAGCGACGCGGCGGCTGAACTCCAGCGAGAGATCGAGAATCAACTGCAGGCGATGAATCGACGAACTGAAACACGAGACGAACAACCGGCGCTCAGTGCGGTTGAAGATGTCCTCCATGCGCGGACGAACGGCACGCTCGGAGTCGGTGTATCCCGCGCGATCGGCGTTGGTGGAATCCGACATCAGCAGCAGAACGCCGCGCTTGCCATAATCCGCGAGCGTATGCAGATCGAACGGTTCGTTGTCGGTGGGCGTGGGGTCGACTTTGAAGTCGCCGGTGTGGATGATGACGCCGAGCGGCGTGGTGATGGCGAGCGCCACGCAACTGACGATCGAATGCGTGACGTGGATGAACTCGATCTTGAAGGGGCCGATCTCGACGATGTCCTTCGGCTTCACCGGGCGGAAGTCGGGATCTTCATCAAGGTCATATTCTTCCAGCCGGCGCTCCACCAGAGCGTGCGTAAACGCGGTCCCATAAACGGGGACACGCGGAAACTCGACCAGGAAATAACCGACGGAGCCGATGTGATCTTCATGCCCGTGGGTGAGGATCAGGGCTTTCACATGTTCGCGGTTTTCCTTCAGGAAAGTGAGATCCGGGACGACGTAATCGACGCCCAGAAGTTCCGCATCGGGGAACATCATGCCGCAATCGACGACAATCAAATCGTCGCCGTACCGGATGGCCATGATGTTCATACCGAACTCTCCAAGGCCGCCGAGCGGGATTACGTTCAGCTTCTTATCTGTCAACGCGCGAGAATCTCCGTTCCAACGCTTTATTCTACAGGGCGCGGGGATAGCGTAACTGTTGGGCAGTCACGATGACGTGGTGTTACTTTGATCGGTGATGGCGCTGATCTTCCCCGGCTTGGGGCTGGCAACGATCGTTCTGCTGCTCATCGCGCAGGTCAGTTTAGAGGCCAAGGTGGTCGTCGGCGCGATCCGCTGGGACGCGTGGCACGGAGATCGCAGTGAAGTGGGCAAGGCGGTCGAGCGCTCTCTCAGCCCAAAGGAATGGCGCGGCCGATTGCCATTTTTCGCGCAGGTACTGGATGATGATCACGTCCGAATCGATGGCGCGAGCCAATCGGTCATGGACAAGGAGATCGGATATGCGCGGATGGCGCGCCTCGACTATTGGGCGTTCTTGCTCTACGACATCGAGAACCCGATGAGTCTGGGATTGAAGTATTACCTCTCCAGCAAACACAAACACGGGTTGCGATTCTGCGTGATCGTGGAACTTGCACAATGGAGGACTGCGGAATCGGCGGCCAGACAGTTCGAGCGCGTGGCCGAGCTGATGGCGCGTCCTGAATACCAAAGGGTTGCCGGGGACCGGCCGCTACTTTATGTTTTAGATGGCGGACCGGATACGCAGCCTGATAGCCAAGCAGCCTGGGGAGTCCGCCAACCCGGCGTTGCGCTCGATCAACTCCGCGCCCTCGTCCAGCAGAACGGCAGAGGCAACCCTTATGTAGTGATTCAGGACTGGCGTCCAGAACGTGCGAGCGCGTTGCGTGTAAAGGTGGACGCGGATGCCATCGGCTCGTACTCCTATCAGCGTGACGGCAAGGACGCATCGTTTGCTCAACTGGCTCAGGAGACCGAGCACTTTTGGGACGAATGTCGAAGCACCGGCTCGTCTGTAGTTCCCGTTGTTATGACGGGATGGGACCGCCGGCCTCGTGTCGCGCGGCCTGTGTTCTGGGAGACTTGGCAGCAGCCGAACGTCGGGATCGATAAGTTCTATCGCGCGCCGACGCCCGCTGAGTTGTCGCATCATTTGGCAGATGCTGTGGCATGGGTCAAAGCCCATCCAGATGCGGCGCCGGCTAAGGCAGTTCTGATCTACGCCTGGAACGAGAACGATGAGGGCGGTTGGCTGGTGCCCACGATGAAGGATGGTAATTCGCGATTGAAGGCGATCAGGAACGCGCTGCGGAACTAACGAACTCCCCGCGAACTGATCCTTACTCTCCGCCTTACTTGCCGGCGCGAGCCGCACCACAAGCAACGTCTGATCGTCATGCGCTTTCAGATCGCCTAAGAATTGCTTCACCTCGCGCAGCACCGCGTCGCAGATCTGCTGAGGATTTTCCTCGATATGCCCCCGCACGATTTCCGCGATCCGACCATCCCCGAACTCCTCATCCTGCCGGTCCGTCGCTTCGGCAACCCCGTCCGAGAAAATGACCAACACGTCGTCGGCGTGTACGAGCGCCGTGCCGCACTCGTAAGTGGCCGCCGGTAATAGCCCAAGCACGGGACCACCGGTTCGCAAGCGCTCGACTGAATGCTTACCGCTCGCGCGCACCAATAAGGGCGGCAGATGGCCGGCGTTGACGTAGCAAAGCGTTCCCTGTTCGCTGTTGCTCGAGTTCGGAGTAAAGAAGCCCATGAACAAGCTGGCGAACCGTTCGCGCGCGGTCTTCTCACATAGAAAGTGGTTCAGCCGGCGCGCGGCTTCTTCGTGGCCGGCAGGAGTACGTGTCCAACTCATCGAACGAATGGAACCGTGCAGCACACCCATCAACAGCGCGGCGGATATACCTTTGCCGGCGACATCTCCCAGAACCACGCTGACCGATCCGTCGTCCGCGGTGAACACATCGTAGAAGTCGCCGCCCACTGTCGCCGCCGGAAGAAAAGCCGCCGCAAACTTCACTCGCTCCGACGAGTTCCCGCTGGAGTTTGGCAGTAAGTCGGTTTGGACGCTCCGCGCAAGTTCGACCTGCTGCTCCAAGTAACGGTCGCGCGTATAGCGGTTGAAAAGGAATCCGATCAACACCATCGATGCGAGCAGCGCAACCGACGCGAGGCAGCCGACGATCAAGTTCTGCCGCAACCCACTGAAGTCGATCGTCACAGAGTCGACGAAAATCGCCATCTCCTCGAAAACAAGTGGCGGAGGCGGAGGCCACGATCGAGGATCGCCTGTCCGGTGAACGGGATCGAAAAACCGCGCACGCGTGAGTACCATCAACACCTCGCGAGGCCCGGATTTTAGAGTCACTCGTTGCACTTGATGGTTCTGAAGCAACCGATGAAGTTGGTTCGCTGACGGGACCTTGGTCTGAGCTTCTCCGGCCTGAGCGATCACTTTGGCGTCCATGTCGAGAACGCGGATCCAGGCAATCTGCTTCGCATGCTCGACTTGAAACTGCTTGACGACGGGATCCAGCCGGTCGGCGCTACTTATCTTTGCCGCAGCCGCGGCCTGTGAGAGGGCTGCTTCTTTTCGCCCGGCTTCACGCGCCGCTTCATCCGTGACAATCCTGTGATAGACGAAGAAATAGGTGCTGACCGTTTGCGCCAGCAGCGCGAGCGCGAGCAGGGTGCCGCCGCCGATCGCCACCTTCACCCAAACCTGCGAACTCTTTCCACCGGGCCGCATTCGCGTGTCTATCTGGACATCATCTTCCCACGCGGTTGCTTCGTTTTTGACCGCGCGGCATCCAACCGAGCATGGATCTACAACTCTCTGGCAAAACGGCTCTCGTAACGGGATCGACCGCGGGCATCGGTCACGCCATCGCCGCGACGCTGCTCGACGAAGGCGCGCACGTGATAGTGAATGGGCGCACGCAGGCGCGCGTCGATGCCGCGATTGCGGCTTTTCCGGCTGGCTCTCGTAGTCGCGCTATCGGACTGGCGGCGGACGTCAGCAAAGCGGAGGGCGTAGCTCAGGCGATCGAGAGCCACCCCGACGTGGACATCCTGATTAACAACATGGGTATCTTCGAGCCGAAGCCGTTCGGGCAGATTACGGACGCCGACTGGTTCCGTTTCTTCGAAGCGAACGTGATGAGCGGGGTGCGCCTGAGCCGCCACTATCTGCCGCGTATGATCGAGGCGGGTTGGGGACGGATCATTTTCATCTCGAGTGAGTCCGCAATTCAGATACCCGCCGAGATGATTCAATACGGAATGACGAAGACGGCGCAACTGGCGATTTCGCGCGGGCTTGCGGAGACGACTGCTGGAACCGGAGTAACAGTTAACTCCGTGCTTCCTGGGCCAACTAAGTCTGAAGGGGTCACTACATTCGTCAACCAGCTAGCGGCCCATCAAAAGGTGGAAACGGCGGTATTCGAACAGGAGTTCTTCAAGACAGCGCGACCGAGCTCCCTTTTGCAGCGCTTCGAGACGCCTGAAGAGATCGCCGCGATGGTGGCGTTTGTTGCAAGTCCACTAAGTAGTGGGACTAACGGCGCTGCACTAAGAGTTGATGGTGGGGTCGTGCGATCGATCGTTTAGGTAAGCCGGATCTAATCTAACGAAACAAACGGCCGCAATAAACTGTGCAGCCGTTCTGTCCAGCCGTCGCTCCAGCCGCATGTGATCGAGGGTGCCAATCGGCTTAGGTACTAGCTCACCCCCAATCAGTTCCGCTTCGGGCTTCTCGTTCCGGCGCAGGAAATCGGCTACCGCCCGATGAGTAAGAGCGGCCATTGATCGAGATTCTCGCCCTTGATATTGAGTTTTCGCTCCTAAGTTTGACGAGAACAGCGCACGTAATATCAGCTGCACATGAGATCCAATTACTACTTAGTCAAATCTTTGCAGTAAATAAACGCCTTCAATCCGAATTTCTTAATGCAATGGAATTAGAGAGATTCCTTCAGGAATCTGCCCTTACTCCATTGAATCATTCAAAAAACTCAGCCGTCCTTCTCGTTACCGGTGCCACAGGCTTTCTGGGCGGCGCCACCGTGGTGCATCTGCTCGCTTCCGGCTTTTCCGGCAGGATCGTCGCTTTAGTCCGCGGCGAAGACGAAGCTCATTGCCGGCAGAGGCTCTGCGGGTCCTTACAACGTTTCGAGCCGGACTGGGGCAACCGATTGCCGGCGAATCTCGAAGTTGTAAAAGGGGATCTTACCGAGGAAGGTTGGGGATACGATTCTAAGTTAGAGGGGTTAACGCATGTGCTTCATGTGGCCGCCAACACCTCGTTCGGGAGAAGCCGCGACGTCCGGAAGACCAATGTGGAAGGTTCGCTTGCCGTGGTCCACGAAGTTCGCCGCCACAAACTAACTCGGTATGTTCACGTCGGAACAGCGCACATTGCCGGACTGGAAGGTCCTCCGCTCGTGTTTGAGAACGAACACCCGGATCCCGACGTGAATCACCTCGTGCCCTATACGGCCAGTAAAGCCGAGGCTGAAACCGAACTCCTGAAGTGTGTCGGCGATTTACCTCTCGTGATTGCCCGACCGTCTATCGTGGTCGGTCACACCAAACTCGGATGCAAGCCCTCGGGCAGTATCTTCTGGGTTTGCCGCGCGGTTGAACAACTGCGTATGATCACCTGGGATCCCGAGAACCAACTGGACGTGATTCCTGTCGATTACGCCGCCGTAGCTTTGGCGCACCTCATTTTCGCTCCCCAATTGAAGCACTGCCGCTACCATATTTCGGCTGGCTCCGGAAGCATTAGCTGGCGTGAGGTCGGGAACGAGTTCGCCCGTCTGCGTGGAGGCCCCACCGAGGATCGCTATCGACAGGTAGATTTCTCGGAGATCAGCGCTTCGGATAATTATCTGGCCGACGCCGGTAAGCAGAATCGCCAGATGCTGAAAGCTTTGGAACTCTATTACAAGTTCTGCGGGGTAAGTAAGACCTTCGACAATACCAGGCTTCTTGCAGAAGGCGTTCCGCTTCCGCCGCCGGTCTCGGCGTTCCTCGGACCGTGCCTGGTAACTTCGTCAAAAAGCATCTACGATCAGATGCTGAGCGACTTCTGAGAGATAATTGACTCCATGAAGCCGATTTGGCTGGCGTTATGCGCGCTGGTAATGTGGGCTCTCCAGAATGTATTTCTGGACGTGAAGCTATCGCGATTTAGCCAGATCGCGATTCTTCTCGAGTTGTATCTAGTCATGCTCCCGCTTGCTCTGGCGGCATGGCTGTATATGCGCGCGACACACCAGCCCATCGTTGCTCCGCAGGGATGGATGCTGGTACTTGTCCTTCTCTCGGGTGCGATGTACTTTGCCGCCGACTACTGCTTTGTGTCGGCCTATACTAGCGGCGGCCACTTACTCGCCGTAAGTACCATCGTCGTGCTTTTTCCCCTGTTTTCCTCGATCATCCGATTTCTGTGGGTTGGTGGAACACCGAATCGTTATCACCTGGCAGGCTACCTTCTGGCCGGGATCGCCGTCGTGCTTCTGGGGAAGGGTGAAATCATGGCGAGACAGTCTGAGGCGGCCGCGGTTCACTCAACCTCGATCCAGTCACCCTCTACCCCCAGATAGTGCATGCGGACGCAGAACCTCTTTTCAACTCATTCTCACCGAACACGACAAGATAGCCTGCCGTACTTCCGACAAGAGTTGGTCGACACTGAAAGCATCCTTCCGGAGTACGCTCTCCACGTGACCGTTCAGCCGGCGTCGGTCTTCCTCGGTTAAGTCCTTAGCCGTTAGAACAACCACCGGTATGTTGCGCCACGCCGGGTTACGCCGCAGTTCTAGAGAGAATTCAAACCCGTCCATAACCGGCATCATTAAGTCCAACAGAATTAACTCGGGTTGATGCTGCTCAATGCGAGCCAGCGCTTCGCGGCCATTTTCCGCCTGAAGAACCGACCAGCCCTCGCGTTCGAGTAACTGCTGCAACTTTTTGCGGCCTTGTTTGTCGTCGTCCACGATAAGTGCGGCGCACGGCGGATTGAGACACGCGTGTTTGCGAAGTACGGCGTTTAACTGCTCCCGCTCCACCGGCTTAGTTAGATAGTCGGCGGCGCCAAGCGAGTAACCAGTATTCCGGTCATCCACCATGGTCAGCATCACCACGGGGATATTCGCCAACTCAGGGGCGTTCTTCAGAGCGCTGAGCACGGTCCAGCCGTCCATCTGAGGCATCATCACGTCGAGCGTGATCAGCGTCGGGCGCAGCTCGCGAGCAAGATGAAGACCCTGAGCGCCGGTAAGTGCCGTGACGGCATGATACCCTTCTTTGCGAACCAATCGCTTGATTAAGTCGCACGCCGTCGGATCGTCATCGATAATCAGAACCGTACCGCGCGCGCCCGCTGGTGTTTGCTGAACGACCTCGGTCTTCTCCAACGGAGCCGTTTCAGACTTCACCACCCGCGGCAATCGCATGGTGAATGTGGAGCCATGCCCAAGCTCGCTTTCAACCGTCACCTCTCCACCCATCATCCGGCAAAAGCGCTGCGTAAGCGCCAGGCCCAGCCCGGTTCCGCCAAAGCGGCGGGAGACACTGTTGTCGGCTTGTTGAAATGCTTCAAACAGTCGTTCACGCTGTTCCGGACTAATTCCCACGCCAGTGTCATTTACTCGGAACAGTACATAATCCGAGTTCTCCGGATCCGGTAGCGCTTCGACACGAATAGTCCCGTTCTGAGTGAACTTAGCCGCATTCGAGACAAGGTTGAACAAGCTCTGACGCACTTTGATCAGATCGGCATGCATCTCGCCGACTGCCGGGTCCACCTTCACTTCAAGAGTGTTACCGTTGCGCTCAATCTGCGGCTGCACCACATGGCTGGCATCCATCGCAACAGGCTCCACCGCGAAGTCCTCGAGGTACAACTCCATGCGCCCGGCTTCGATCTTCGATAAGTCGAGGATGTCGTTAATTAGGGCCAGTAAGTGGCGGCCAGCCGAGTGTACTTTCTGGAGGTCGGGGATCAGGTTCGTCGCCCCCTGATCTTCCGCTTCTTCCTGCAGCATTTCGCCGTAGCCGATGATCGCGTTCAGCGGCGTGCGCAGTTCATGGCTCATGCTGGCCAGAAAATCGCTCTTTGCCCGGTTGGCCGCTTCGGCCGCATTCTTCGCCTCGCGGATCGCGGCCTCTGCCTGTTTACGGTCGGTGATGTCCCGCAGAGTTGCGGTGAACAGTGGCGGACCGTCCTCCGAAATCGCATTGACCGAGAGCTCCATCGGGAACTCCGATCCGTCCGCCCGAAGCCCGGCGAGTTCGAGCCGCCGGCCGATAATCACTGCGGCGCCCGTGTCCAGATAACGCTTCAATCCCCGATAGTGCGGTTCGCGCGCGTCCGCCGGCATGATCAGCTCCGGCATTGGCTTGCCGATCACCTCTTCGCGGGAGTACCCGAATATCTTCTCAGCCGCGGTATTGAATTCCAGGATGCAGCTCCGGCTATCAATGGTGACGAATCCATCCAGCGCGGTCTCAAGAACCGCAGCTTTACGCGCCTGGCTGCGGGCCAGATCGGCGCGGCTGCGTGTGCGCTCAATCCCGAGCGCGAGATGATTCGCAATCGCACCAAACGCGCGCAATGCGTCATCCCCCAGCGGCGTTCGCGAGAACATCGCCACCACCCCGACCAGCCGTTCGCCCGCCAGCAATGGATATCCGGCAAAAGCGACCATGCCCTCGCGCCGCGCCCATTCCTGGTTGCTCACGCGCGGGTCATGCGGGACGTCGTTCGTAAGATGCGGAACGCGCTCTTCCGCGATCAGGCCGATCTTGAACTTGCCCACCGGCACCCTTGCGTGCGCGCCGTTGATGTGCGTGTACATCCCCGCGCTGCCTTGCAGTTCCAGCGTCTTGCCGTCTTCCGAAACAGTCCAGATCCGCGCGAAAGCAGCTTGCAAATTGCGTTGAATCACCTCGCAACAGAGCTGGAGCGTCTGCTGCATGGGCAATTCGTGCGTCAAAGCCAGACCGATTTCTGACCCAAGCGTCGCCAGCCGCGCCCGCTCCTCGAGTATGCGTTCGGCTTCCTTCCGGTCTGTAAAATCCTGACACGTTCCTGTCAGATACACGGAACCTTCGTCGGTTAAGAACGCCCCGCCGCGGGCGTAGAGCCAGCGAACCGCTCCGTCCGGCAAGTTCACCCGGAACTTCGCGGCGAATTCCGAATGCTCGCGGATGCTCCGCTCGAACTGGACGCGCAAGCCGTCGCGATCTTCCGCGTAGACCAACGCTAAGAACGTCTCCAGATCGGGTATTTTCTGTCCCGCGTTCAGTCCGAATAAGCGGCGCAGACTTTCATCGTCTTCGATCCGGCCGGTGGCCGTATTGCAATCGAACGTGCCGGTCCCCTTAGCTTCCAGAGCAGCGCGCAAGCGGTCCTGGGCGTTGTTAAAGGTTGAACCGGCGGTCACGAAGTTATTGTTGCAGATAGCCCGCTAACCTCGAATCTGCTACCATTTGTGTTTCATGTTTCAAGTCCCCGCGACGTTTCGATTTACCAGCCGATTTACCGGCCTTCAAGAAGTGCGCGGGCGCCGTTAGCCTGAATTAGAGTTCAGGTCAGGTTTTCAAGAGCCCGCTCCCAAAGAGTGGGCTTTTTCAATTTACAGGAGCTTCACCATGATCGTGTCGATGCGGCCACATGCAAGCAGAGCGGAGATTGACCACGTTTGCAATCGGATTGTGAACGAGTTTGGATACCGCGTGCATTCCATCGTCGGCGAAGAACGGGTGGTTATCGGAGTCGTCGGGATCGGCGACGTCACGCGCTGTCTCGAATCGCTCGAAGCCACGCCAGGCGTCGAGCGCGCGATGGCAATCTCAGCCCCCTATAAGTTCGTAAGCAAGGAATTCCGGCGCGAGCGCAGTCGCATAGCCATCGTGCGCGGCGTCGAAATCGGCGGCGACGCGTTCATTGTTACGGCGGGTCCGTGCTCCGTCGAGAGCGAGCGGCAGATCCTCGAAACTGCTCATGCCGTAGCTTCCGCGGGCGCCAAGTTGCTGCGCGGCGGAGCGTTCAAGCCCCGCACATCGCCCTACGATTTTCAGGGACTCGAAGGCGACGGCCTCAAGCTGCTGGCCAAGGCCCGCGAGGAAACCGGGCTCGGCATCGTGACCGAGATCATGAGCGACGCCGATGTCGGGCTGGTCGCCGAGTACGCGGACGTGATGCAGGTGGGCGCGCGCAACATGCAGAACTTCGCGCTGCTGAAATCGCTCGGCTCGTGCGGCCGCCCCGTCCTGCTGAAGCGCGGGCTGAGCTCGACCATCAAGGAACTCCTCATGTCCGCCGAGTACATCGTCGCCCATGGCAATCCCAATGTGATCCTGTGCGAGCGCGGCATCCGTACTTTCGAAACCGCCACGCGAAACACTTGCGACATCAGCGCCATTCCCGTTCTAAACGAACTGACCCACTTACCCGTGATTCTCGATCCCAGTCACGCCGCCGGGAAGCGCAGCATTGTTCCGCCGTTGTGTCGTGCCGGCGTTGCGATTGGCGCCGATGGGTTGATGGTCGAAGTGCACCCCAACCCCGAGAAAGCAGTTAGCGACGGCGCGCAGTCTTTGACCGTCGAGCAATTCCGCAACATGATGCGGGACTTGGAGCCTTACATCAATCTGTGGAGCAAAGCGCGGGCGGAAGAGTTCGCTTTGGTTAGTTAGATTGCATGCGGCTCCGCCTGATCGGATTCATTGCTTTCGTCGCGCTGCTCACAATCGCGATTGCCGGTGCGATCTGGTGGAAGCACCAAATCCCGCCAACCCCGGAAGCGTTGCTCAAGCGCTTACCGACGGACGGCGCCGTGGTCGCCGGAATCGATGTGGCGGCCCTGCGCTATGGCGGGTTCGTGCAGTTGATCGCCGGATCGAAGGCGCCGATCGACCCCGAGTACGCGCAGTTCGTGCGCGCGACAGGCTTCGACTACGCTCGCGATCTGGACTACGTTCTGGCTTCGTTCTCGCCGGATGGCGAATACTTCTTCATCGAGGGCCGCTTCGATTGGCCGCGCATTGAAGCGTATGTAGCCGCGCAGAAAGGCGCTTGCGACGGGCATTTCTGCAAGGTCGACGGCAGTACGCCGTCGCGCCGCATCTCCTTCTTTCGCGCAGGCCGCAACCTGATGGCGATGGCGGTAGCGCCGGACGACATGGCTGCCGATCGCTTGCGCAAGCCGGGTCCACAGGCCGATCTCGCAATCCCCAGCCAGCCCGTCTTCGTGAGCGCAAGTGCGGGAGCCCTGCGGCAAGCGGCGGCGCTCTCCGGCGCAGGACAGATGTTCGCGTCGGCTCTGACGGACGCGAGTCGGATGACGCTCACGCTCGGTCCTGCGGGACCCGATGTCGACATTCGCCTCGATGCGATCTGCGGCGACACGCAACGCGCGGGTGCGCTTGTCGAGCAACTGCAGACACTGACGCGCGTGCTGAAAGGGCAAGCCGGACAGACTGATCAGAATAGCCTTGGGAGTGTACTGCTCTCAGGGACTTTCGATCAACGCGGGCCACATGTCTTTGGAAGATGGCCGGTGAGAAGGGCGGTGATTGCGGGGCTGGCCAACGGCTTGTGAAGCCGGCCTATGGGGTTCGTGAGGAACTGCTCTACTTTAGCTGAGGTTTTTGCCCCACTTCTTCTTCGCCAAGTACATCAACAGGAAAATTGGAAGCGCCTGCGAGACCACAAAGGGAAGTGATCGGGTATTTGGGAAGAACACGAGAAAGCCGAAGAGCGCAACAGCCATGAACACGCTAGCTGCGAGACAAATATAGTACAGAGTTTTGTTCGACATAACGGCCTCCCATGAACAACCTAGCAGCTTATAGTGCCTCTTAGCGCTTCTTGGGTAATAATAACGAAAGAGGGATCATGAGCACAGTCGCGACGCCCCTTACGAGTTGGGAGGATTTCCAACTCATCCCTTACTCGGGAAGCGGAGAACGTTATGAGCTTCGCGACGGAGAGGTCGCCGTAGTGCCCCCGGCGCGTCCCCGACACGTTTATCTGCAGATCCGGTTCGCGAAGTGGCTCACCGAAACCGCGAAAGACCTAGGGAGCGGAGCGCAGGAGTTTCCTTACCGGCCCGCCAGAAACCTACAGTTTTGGTATGCGGATGTTGCGTACATACCGAACGATGACTTGCAAGTGATGAACGCAACAGAGTATCCAATCTACTCTCCGCCGCTTATCATTGAGATACTCTCACCGTCAAATCGGCCGGAAGAAATTAACCGGAAGCGTGTAGCCGCGTTCTCTTGCGGAACGCGCGAGTTTTGGCTTGTCGATGCTGAGGCGCAGACCATTGAGGTCTCGATGCCCGGCGCCGCGACTCATGTTTTCAAGCCGGGCGATCACCTTCCGGTTGCGTGTCTTCCCGGCGCTCTACTGGAGGTTAGCCGGATCTTTTGAATGCTTAGCTGAAGCGAAAACCTTCGGGCTCGATTTCGGCCAGTAAACCAACTTGGCTGACTGATTAGGTGTCGAGGCATAATCGATCCTATGTCGTCATATGTCGTCAGATGTTGAAGAACGCGCTAAGGAACGGTTTGGGGACCTAACTCCGGCTGAACTGGAATTGCTGCGCCCGATTCCCCACCCGGCACGGTCGATTAAGGCGAAGCACAAAGCCTCCGTTCCGACATCGGGAAAGCACGCCGATTCCTCTAGTTACGAAGTGGTGAGTACACGCAGGGAGCTAAGAATTCCTGTTGCGGCGGACCCAAAGAGCTTCGGCCCCGAGCGCACGATTCGTTCCGAATTCTTGCGTTGGGTGTGTCTGGAACGCGAGGCAAGCCTGCTACTGAACGGCTCACTCGACATAAATAACGCCTACCTGAAAGGGCGGCTCAATCTCTCTTACCTGACGATTCCGATTGCTATTGCCTGCCGATCCTGCTGGATTCCCGACGGCATCGAGATGGTCTGCACAAACGTCCCGGCTCTTACTCTCGATGGCAGTTGGTTGGGGCCCACGCCCGACGCGGCCCCTGACGAGCCGGTATTGCTCGCGGAAGGGATACGCGTGGCCGGAACCGTATCCTTGCGCGGGAAACTGCATTGTGCCGGTGAAGTCTGGCTGGTTGGGGCTCAGATCGGCGGTGACTTGACTTGCAGCAGCGCGCACTTCAAACCTCCGGGAGGCGCAGCGCTTAATGCGGACAGAGCTGAAATTCGGGGCGACTTTCATTTACGCGAGGGCTTCGCCTCTACGGGTGGAGTCCGGCTGAGGGACGGCAAGATTCGAGGTAGCTTGGACTGCTCAACGGGAGCTTTCCATAACCCCAACGGAGAAGCATTAAATGCCAACGGCGCGGAAGTTTCTGGAGATGTTCTCCTATCTCACGGTTTCCAGGCGGAGGGAGCCGTAACCCTGGAAGGCGCGAAGATCGCGGGCAGTCTGAACTGCAGCAAGGCGAGCTTCGACGGCCGCGGACGTTGCGCATTAATGGCGGACGCGTCGGTAATAAGTCGATCGGTTTTCCTTGCGGAGGGCATGCGGGCTCTGGGCGAAACAAGGCTGCGCAATTCCGTGATCCACGGCGATCTTGTCTGCACGCGCGGAATGTTCACTAACCCCGGCAGTTGGGCTCTGAACCTGGAAGCCGCCGAAATCCGCAACGCGGTGTTTCTGGGAGTCAGTTTCGATGAAGCTACAGGAGCATCAAAGACTTCCTACCCTGGGTGGGGCTTTGTGGCAGAAGGCGAGGTCCGGCTTTTTGGCGCTGCGGTCGGGAGTAACTTGATCTGCCACAAAGGCTACTTTCGCAATCCCGGCCGAATCGCGCTCAATGTAGAGCGGGCGCGGATTGGAGGGGCTATGGTTACGCGGCTAGGTTTCGAAGCGCACGGCGAAGTCCGGGTGTTCGGCGCTGAGATTGGCGGCGATCTCGAATGCAGACACGCCAGGTTCATTAACCCGGAAGACGAGACCAGCAACCCCGGGCAGAAGCGGCCTGCGCTGCGGGTGGATCGAGCCAAAATCGGAGGTGACTTAGATCTGTCTGAAGGGTTTGAGGCGCAAGGAGAGATCCTGGTTGAAAACGCGGCGATAGGCGGTCATTTGAACCTTACGGGCGCAAACTTAGTCGGTGGGGAGGGAAGCAGCATCAGAATACGCAGTACCGAGATAAAGCGATCGCTCAAACTTGAGCGGGTCGAGCTTTCCCCGAACACAACCGTAGATCTGAAAGAGACCTCTTGCGCGGTACTTCATGATGATAAGGAGAGTTGGCCGAAACAAGGTAAACTCCGCCTAGATACTTTCGAGTATCGCAGTCTCACCATGCCGGGTTCGTATAAGGATCGGCTTGAATGGCTGCGCCGTCAGCTTAAGCCGGAAGAGAAACAGGGGCGATATGGCTTCCGCCCTCAGCCGTACCATCAATGTGCAAACACACTACGAGCGCAAGGTCTGGATAAGGAGGCGAAATCGCTGTTGATCGGGATGGCAGTCGACCGGCGTAAGTTCGGTGGTTTGAACTGGCTCTCGCGAGCTTGGCAATTTATACTCTGGGCGTCGATACGTAACGGGTATCAACCTTTGCGCGCTCTGGTATTGCTGGTTGTCCTATGGGTCATAGGATTCTTCGTCTTTGGAATGTACTATCAGGGTCACTACATCGTGCCGTCGGACAACACTGCTTTCGAAGTATTTATGAAGAACGGCGAGGTCGCGGGGAGTTACGAGCCATTTTGCGCTACGATTTACGCAGTCGATACTTCGCTACCAATCATTAGCTTCGGTCAAAGAGATAAATGGCATTTGGGAATGCTCGACCATGCCAAGAGCCTAAGCGACCCGCCCGGCTTAGCAGAACGGGTTCTGTGCAAGGCGAGTTTCACGCGGAATTGGATCGCACCAGCGCCCGCATCGGGACCCGATGACGCGCTGGTTTGGATGAACCTTGCCCGCTGCTGCTATCTCACGATCGGCTGGTTCCTGACCACAATGTTAGTAGCCGGCGTTTCGGGCCTGATCGGGCGCGATTAGTTAGTAGCCTTCTAAGACACAGGCTTCTTAGTAAAGATCAAAATATGTTGGCGCGGCAATATCTCGCTGCGCTTCGCCAAGCGAAAACCTTCAGGCTCGATCTCAGCCTTTACTTGAGCGACGGTCATCTTATGCAAAGGTTGGATAGGCAACGCCTCATCTTCTCCGCGGAATTCTAACAGAACCATACGCCCGTCCGGCTTCAGCGCGTCCCTAAGCTTGCGCACCATCTTCTGCGGTTCTGAAAACTCGTGATAGACGTCGACCAGTAGTTCGAGATCAATCGCGTTGGCGGGAAGCTTCGGATCGCTGACTGTACCAAGCACCGGGATTACGTTCTTCACGCCAGAGGCTTGCATCCGCTCCTTGAGCCGATCCAGCATGCCGGGTTGGATGTCGTTGGCGTAGACAGTTCCCGTAGGTCCGACACGCTTCGCTAACCGTAGCGTGTAGAAGCCAACTCCCGCGCCGATATCCGCGACGGTTGCGCCCTTCGGAATTCCGATCTCATCGAGCGCCGCTTCGGGATGCTCTTCGGAATCACGTTCCGGGCGCGTCAGCCAATCGGCGCCTCCTTCGCCCATGACCGGCGCGATTTGGCGCTTGGTGGTCGGATGCTGATCTTGTGCGCAGGCAAGAGTCGCCAGGACACAGCAGAGTAACAGCTTCATAAGGTGATGCCTCCGTCGATCGCGAGAACTTGTCCGGTGATGTAGTTGTCGGGTTCCAAGAATAATCTGATGCCGCGCGCGATATCTTCGGGGCGTCCAAACCGCTCGATCGTGTGCTCTTCCGTAAACTTGTCGTACTTGCCCGAGTCGATGCTGGCCTTCGCCATGCCGGCGGCGATGATGCCAGGGCTGATGACATTGACTCGAATGCCGGTGGTTCCCCGGTTCTCTTTGGCGAGAATGCGGGCAGCGTGAATGAGCGCGGCTTTCTGAGCCGCGTAAACGCTGGAGTTGGGAAACAGCGCGATGGCCTGCATCGTCGCGGTGAGCACAATCGATCCGGGGATCTTCTGCTCACGCATTCGCGCTGCTGCTTCGCGGGCGAGCAGGATCGGACCGAGATAGTTCGCGTCGTGCGAGCGCTGCATCGTTTGCTCAAGTGGTTCCTCGCGCGAGGTGCGCGCCGGGTCCCCGGTCAGCACCACCAACCCGTAGAGTTGGCTCATGCTCGCAAGCAAGCGCGCGCGATCGGCGTCGATCGTCAGGTCCGCTTGCACGACATTCGCGACACCGGCGAGTTGATTCGCGCGGTCCGCGTTCGATCGGTAACTGGCCGTCACGTTTGCGCCTTCACCTGCCAGCGCGCGCGTTACAACCGATCCGATGCCGCCGGTTCCACCGGCAACGATGATTTCAAGTCCGGCGAGTGCCATGCGTTGGGAGAAGCAACTCGCGTTGTAACATAAAGTGATTCGTGCATGAAAGTTCCGGCTGACTGGCTCGCGTGCGATCGCGAAACGCGAGACCTGGTGGAGCTCCTCGACGCTCGACAAATTCCCGCGCATGTAGCGATCATCATGGACGGAAACGGACGGTGGGCCAACCGCCGCGGATTGCCGCGCATCGCCGGCCATCGTGCCGGAGTTACGTCCGTGCGTGAGTGCGTAGAATCGTGTGCGCAACTGGGTGTTGGCGCACTGACGCTCTACGCGTTTTCAACGGAGAACTGGAAGCGCCCACGTGCGGAAGTGGACACTTTGTGGCGGCTGCTGCGCTTCTATTTACGGCGCGAGGTGCCGGAATTGAACCGCAACGGAATCGTGCTGCGCGTGATTGGCCGGACGGACGAGCTTCCCGCGAAAGTCCGCGATGAGATCAGTTACTCGGAAGATCGCACGCGCTTGAACGGCGGCATGCGGCTCAATCTGGCAATTAATTACAGCGGACGCGCGGAGTTGGTGGACGCCGTGAACATGGCGATTGACGAAGCGCGGTTGAATGGAACGCTCGGCTCGTTGCGGCTCGATGAAGACGCGCTCGCGGCCAACCTCTACACCGCGGGATTGCCCGATCCCGATCTACTGATCCGCACGTCGGGCGAGATGCGCATCAGCAATTTCCTGTTGTGGCAGATCGCGTATTCCGAGCTTTACGTCACCGAGACTTTCTGGCCGGATTTCGACCGCCGCGAGCTGCTGCGGGCTATCGCCGAGTTCCAGAAACGCGAGCGCCGTTTTGGCGGATTGAGCGAGCCTGCTCCCGTATTCACGCCAACCGAGTGGATTGAGGAAACAGCCGTCTCCTCGCAATGAAGCGACTGCTGACGGCAGCGGTACTGATTCCCTTAGTCTTGTTCGGAGTCTTCGGCGGAAGAACTTGGCTGCTGGCCGGAGTCATCGAGCTCTTCGCCATTCTTGCGTGGATCGAATACTGTTCTGTGGTCCGGCTTGAGCCGCTGGCTCGCGCGGCCGGACTGATCGCCGGCGTTGCACTCATACTGAAGCCGGTCGAACCGGCGCTGTTTGTTCTGGCCGCTGTCGCGCTTGTACTTCCATTCCGATCGATTGATCTCAAGGCCGGATTTAATAGCGCTGCGGCCATGTTCCTCGGCATCTTTTACATATATGGAGGGATGCGAGCCGGGTATTTGCTGGGACAGCGGAACGCGTGGTATTTGTTCTTCGCGCTCGCGCTGAACTGGGTAGGAGATACGGGCGCTTACTACGTTGGCCGTAAGTTCGGACGGCATAAGCTAGCCCCGCGAATTAGTCCAGGTAAAAGCTGGGAAGGCGCGATTGCTTCGCTGGTCCTGGCGACGGCCGTCACGGCTTTGGTAATGCCGCAGGTGATTTTGATCTCTCCCTGGTTTGCAGCATTGTTCGGGTTGATCGGAAATATGGCGGGACAGCTGGGAGATCTTGCGGAGTCGGCGTTGAAGCGCGGCGCGGGCGTTAAGGACAGCGGGACGTTGCTTCCAGGACACGGCGGCGTGCTCGATCGAATCGACAGTACCTTGTTTACTCTGCCCGTTATCTATCTGCTCTTGTCTTTGTAAATGCGTAATCTGGTCCTCGTATTGGGCGATCAGTTGGATCGCTACTCTTCGGCGTTTGATGGCTTCGATCCCGCAGTAGACGCGGTGTGGATGGCTGAAGTACGCGAAGAGGCAACCCACGCGTGGAGTCACAAGGTTCGCATTGCGCTGTTCCTGAGCGCTATGCGGCACTTCGCGGATTCGTTGCGCGCTGAAGGTATCCAGGTTATGTACCGGCGCATGGATGATCCTGCAAATCGCGGATCGTTTGCGGCTGAGCTTGCGGAGGCGATACAGCGTTTGCATCCAGCTAAGGCGATCGTCGTCGAGCCGGGTGAGTGGCGCGTTGCCGAGAGCTTGCGGCCGTTCGCGGAGTTCCGTCCGGATCGTCATTTCTACTGCAGCACGGAAGAGTTCGGCGAATGGGCGCACGCTAAGAAGCAGCTGCGCCTCGAGTTCTTCTATCGTCAGTTGCGCGCGCGGCACCAGGTCCTGATGGAGCGCGGGGAACCGGTCGGCGGGAGGTGGAACTTCGACGCGGAGAACCGGGGTAGCTTTGGCAAAGCCGGTCCAGGATTCCTGCCGAAGCCTATAACGTTTGCGCCGGACGCGATCACCTGCGAAGTAATAACAATGGTTAATAAGATTTTTGCGGATCATCCCGGAACTCTCGATAACTTCGACTTTCCGGTTACTGCAGCGGATGCACAGCGCGCGCTGCATGACTTCGTGTCCAATTCCCTTCCCTCCTTCGGCACGTATCAGGACGCGATGTGGACCGACGAGCCGGTACTCTACCATTCGCGCCTTTCCGCGTTGATGAATCTGAAACTACTCAATCCGCGTGATGCCGTGAATGCAGCCGAGCAGGCTTATCACGATGGTCACGCGCCGATCGAAGCCGTTGAAGGGATACATCCGGCAGATACTCGGATGGCGCGAGTATGTGCGCGGTATCTACTGGCGCTTTATGCCGGAGTATCTGGAGCGCAACCATCTGGATGCGCATGAACCGCTGCCTTGGTTCTACTGGGACGGCAAGACGGATATGGAGTGCATGCGCCAGGCGCTTGGGCAAACGTTGCGTTACGGCTACGCGCACCATATCCAGCGGCTTATGGTGACAGGGTTGTTTGCTTTGCTGTTCGGCGTCGAGCCGAAGCAGGTGCATCTCTGGTATCTGGCGATTTACTACGATGCGGTGGAGTGGGCCGAGTTGCCCAACACCCTGGGGCTTTCGCAGTATGGCGATGGCGGAGTGATGGGATCGAAGCCGTATATCGCCAGCGGCAAGTATATCCAGCGAATGAGTAACTACTGTGCGCACTGCCGGTATAATCCAGCGAAGTCTACTGGGGAGACTGCGTGTCCGTTCACAACGCTCTACTGGGATTTTCTGATGCGGCATGAGACGATGCTGCGGGCGAATCCGCGGACGCTGATGCAGATTCGAAATGTGGACCGATTATCTGCATCGGAGAAGAGCCGCATCAAAGCGCAGGCGGATGATCTGCGCAGTACGATGGCGGCGCAAACTACATGATCTATCTACTTACTACTCGTACTTGACGGCTCGCTACCGATCGCGATCACAAAGTAATTAGCCGGCGTGGTTCCGACATTCTTTAGTCCGTGTAACTCTCCCGATGCCGCGTAAGCAACGCCGCCCGCACCCAGCCGCTCGGACCTTCCGTCCAGGATGAATTCGAGCGAACCTTCGCGGATCAGCATAAACTCTGTATGCACGTGACGATGGGCGGGGTGCGGCATTTGGCCCGGCGCCAGAGTTGTCTCATGCAGTTCCACAGCTTCGCCCGTCGGTAGCTTGCCCTTCATAACCGGACGAGTCGCCGCGCCTCCGGACGAGTAAGTCACCGGTAGAGCATCGAATGAGTAGACCCTTGAATGTCCTGAAGCCGGCTCATCGGCGAGAACACTACCCAAACTCCCAAGCGCGGCAAACATCATTGGTAATTCGCGGCGAGTCACGAGGCCATGCTATCACTGTGCCACCGTCGCTTACCGCGACAGCAACTGCTCGAAACCGGACACTCGCCGAATACTGAGCACTGAAAGGAAACGCTTTACGGTGGTCCCTGACTTGCCTCCTAGGTGCATCCGGAGGGTCGAGCAATGTACGAACGGGAACGGCAGACAGTAAGTGGACTACCCAGCCTGGACGACCTGGTGGAACGCGCCGCAGCCGGGTGGTCTCTGGTGGCTCTCGAATGGCAGCGCGAGATCTCGCGGCCTGCGCAGCCGGCCAGAACTCCGGCGGTCGAACTACCTTACGGGTTACGAGTAAGTTCCGACGGCATGCACCTCGAAGAGAATCCCGAGGAGCGGCGCGTGCTTATCACGATCATGGATAGCATCGTGGATGACCGGCCCCTCTCGCACGCCGCCGCCGAGCTGAACCGCGCCGGACTAGCTACCCGCGAAGGCGCGGACTGGACACCCGCCGCGGTGTTCGACCTTCTTCCACGCACGATTGAGATGGGACCGCGGATTTTTTCAAGCGCCGAGTGGGTAAGTCAGCGCGAGCGGCAGAAACGTTCGGCCTGACGGCGCCGCTCCCACGCTAATTGCCCGGAGCCTGATTCGTATTCACCATCCACGGAATTCCGAACTGATCGGTCAGCATGCCGAAGCCTGGGGTCCAGAAAGTCTTCTGTAGGGGCATCTGAATGTTGGCGCCCTCGCTTAGAGACGCAAACACCTGTTCGGCCTCCTCAAGGGTGTCGGCACTATAGCTAACACAGAAGCCCTGGGGTTTGCTGAAGTGCTGGGTCGGTGCGTCGGCCCCATGCAACGTTCGATTTCCGACGCGTAGAGAAGCGTGCATAATTCGATCGCGCTGCTCGGGAGGCGTTTTATCGGCCATCGGCGACTCCCCGTTCGTCATCATCATTTCGATGTGGCCGTTCAGAGCGCGCTCGTAGAATCGAAATGCCTCGGCGCATTGTCCGTTAAAAGCGAGGTAAGTGGTTAGATCCATTCAGTTGCTCCGGAATGAGATCGTATCAAATTCGGATAAGTCGCCGCGATTCTTTTCTGTTACGACTCGGTGGCCTGCTGTTTTTGAATTTTTGCCGAAGCACCTCAGCAACTTAGCCACTAATTACCCTTTTCACTAACGCGCACCCTGCTACATCTTAATCGACAGCAGATCGTCGCACATCGTTGCTACCGGAGCACTTATGTCCAAAATGGCAGTCCAGCACGTGGAATCTGACCTACTCGACGAATTCGACGACGCAGCCGACGGAACCGCGGCCGGCTCGGGTATTGCCGTCCCCAGGAGACCGGCTACTCTAAACACCTTTGCCCACGGCCTCTCTGGCCAAAACATGATCCTGTCCGCCGGCGAACTCCCGCGTTACGCACAGATGGGACTCGACTTCATGCGGGAACTGCAACCGGTGGGTGTGCTTGAAATCAGTTGCGCGCAGATGATCTTCGAATCGCGCTGGCGTCTATGTCGCATCGTCTCCATCGAGAACCACCTGTTCTTTGTGAAACCGCCCGAGCCGTCCGAAGATGGAATCGCTTTGAGCGATCAGGCCAGAGTGCGGCGGCCTGGCCTGGCTCAGCAGGTCGATGCCTTCTCTGAAGGAGTCGGCCAGATCGACGCCGTCGCGCGCTACGAAACGCATCTAATCCGGAATAGTGAGCGACTATTCAAGGAACTCGACTACTTACAAGAACAGCGCGCCCGTAGAGCACCGCACCGCGTGTTCGACGAGGACACCAGCCCGGCGGTCGCGTGGTACAGGAAAGCTCTTTCTCGCTGCGAGGAGCTCGCGAAAGCCATGCAGAACTATGATGACTACCTCCACGCCGCGGACATCGACGTAAGAGCAAAACCGAAAACAAGGAAATCCGGCGCCTAAGGACGGACTGACTTACTCCGGGTTCACCGACTTGGCGATTACCGGTGTCTCCTCCGACGGCGGACCGATCTGGGGTTCCAGCGCCTCTTTCAGCAGTTCGAGAGCCGCGTCGGGAGTATCCGCGAATTGAAACAGCTGTAAATCATTCGGCGAAATCATTCCATGCCGCGCCAGCGCTTCGAAGTTGATGATCTCGTTCCAGTAATCCGACCCGTACAGAAAGATCGGGATACCTTTGGCGAGCTTATGCGTTTGCACCAGGGTAAGTAACTCGAACATTTCGTCCAGTGTTCCAAATCCGCCGGGAAACACCACTAACGCCTTCGCCAGATAAGCAAACCAGAACTTACGCATGAAGAAGTAATGGAATTCGAAATTTAGGTCTTCCGTTATGTAAGGGTTCGGGAACTGTTCGAACGGCAGCCCTATGTTCAAACCTATCGTTTTGCCTCCCGCCTCCCACGCGCCGCGATTCGCCGCTTCCATAATTCCGGGACCGCCTCCGGAGGTTACAACGAACCGCCACGTATCTCCGGCAAACTGTTTTGACCATTCCGTAACCAGGCGCGCCAGCTCGCAGGCGTCCCGGTAGTACCGACCTAAAGGACCGTCCTCCCGCAAACGAGCGGAGCCGAAAAACACGATCGTGTCTTGTATACGCTGCGCCCGAAAATGCGAGAGCGGCTCCAGATACTCGGAAAGGATACGCAATGGCCTCGAGTCGGCACTCTTATAGAACTCGTCGTTCTTATAGGCGAGCGGCGGACGCTGCCGCGCGTCTTTCTGTTCCATCATTTCGCTTCCAGTCTGTCCAATCGTTTCTTCAACTCGCGTACCGCGCGGAGAAGCTCCGGCAGCTTCGGGAACGCCGTAATTGCGCGCAGCCACAACCCGCGGTCGAAAGCGGGCGAGCCGCTCACTACCGACCCCGCCGCAACATCGCCGCCAATTCCGCTCTGCGCGTAGATCACCGCGCCTGCATGGATCGTCAGATGCCCCGACACGCCCACCTGCCCGGCCAAAAGAACGTCCTTCTCCAGAATCGTACTCCCCGCAAGACCCGTTTGCGCGCAGATGATGTTGTCTTCACCGATCACCGATGCGTGCCCAACCTGCACCAAGCTATCGACCTTCGCTCCGCGCTTGACACGTGTTTCGCCCATCGTCGCCCGGTCGACGGAGGTCAGCGTCTGCAGCTCAACATCGTCTTCGATGACCGTCACGCCCGACTGCACAATCTTGAAGTGCCGTCCGTCCGCTTGTTTGGCAAATCCGAATCCATCGCCGCCGACCACCACGCCGTTTTGCAAAATCACCCGATCGCCGATCCGGCAAAACTCGCGCACCGTCACGTGAGAGTGAGCCAGGAAGTCGTCGCCAATCTCCGCGCCTTCATAGATCACCACGTGCGGATGCAGCGTCGCATTGCGCCCAACCGAAGCGTTCTCGCCGATGACGCAAAACGCGCCGATCGCGCTGCCTTCACCGACCCGCGCGGATTCGGCGATCACCGCCGTCGGGTGTATCCCGGGCGCTGGACGCGGCGGCTGATAGAACAACGCCAGTGCACGCGCAAAGTCATGGTAAGGATTCGCGGAGATCAGGCACGGCGCGCCAATTCCCTCGATAGCGGATGACGCAAGGATCGCGCCCGCTCGCGTGTCTTTCACTTTGTGCGTGTATTTCGGATTTGCCAGGAACGTGAGTTGATCAGGTCCGGCCTGATCCATCCCCGCAACGCCGGTTATCGATGCTTCACCGGAACCGTGCAGTGTGCAGCCAAGTAGGTTTGCGAGTTCCGCGACCGTCCATTTGCTAGCCAAACGCTCAGGGTATCGTAAAGCGTCAGACGTGCGTCAGGCGACTGCGGCGATGCGAAGCTCCGGCGTCTCCTGAACAGATCGCACAGTGAAGATCCTTGGTTCAACACGACCGCAATTGCAAGCTTCGTATTCGATCGGTCCTTTCAGACCAGTTCGAACCCGTATCGCCGGCGCTTCCAGATCGCTCAACGACGTCAACAGAATCTCATCTCCGACCATTTCCAGAATCGCCCCATCCAGACGGATATGCAGCCCATTATGGACTTCGCACTCGGACGCGATCACGCGTCCATCCGTCCCGACGAAGTGTTCGAAAACCGGGACCTGATATCTGTCCCAGAGTTCATCCCGCTGCTCAGCCGTGAACGCGCCTGCATCCATTCCGCTGAATACGACCATCGCGCAATCCGAATCGGGATCCAGACTCGATGCGCCCAACGCGGCTGGGTCGGCCACCGCTTTCGCTAGCCGGTACAGATCAGCCGTTGCGCGCGCCATTGCCGTAGGCGAATATAGATCGGCGTAGCTCGCCGGTTGGATCCGGCAACTCCCGAGGCCGGCGCGCGCTTCCGAATACGGGACCATCAACGCACTCCTCGTTTGTCGGAATTCGGGCTGCTGCCGCCATCCGGGAATCCGGGCGGTGAATAGCGATCGGTACTTGTCCCAACTCAGCGGCTCGAAAGTGTCCAGAGCTTTGGGAATGTCATCGAGAGAATCGAAATCGACTGTGTCCATCCCCTTTGCATCCATCTGCTTGCAATAGAACGGAACCTTCTGGGCAGTTTGCATCAGGGCGCGAAACTGCGCAATCCGGTCCCTGGCGGGATCTTTGGCCGTTCGTCCTCGCCAGAATGAGGGAGTTAGCATGAAAATCGACTAATTCGGTAGTGCCGCTGTATTGCAGGGCGTTCTCAGGACTACCACCGATAATCGAAGTCATAGGACGTTCAGACTCCGGATCGCCGCTTGAATTTGAACGTTCAGGGCTTGCAGGACTTGCTCCGCCAATCGTGCTTGCTCTTCCGCCTCCTCGGCGTGCCCGGCTTCCACCGCTTCGCGGATACCCGGAAGCGTCTTGACTCCATAACCCGTCAGGCTGCCTGGCGCGTAGATGGCGTGCTTGAACCACGGCCGTCGTGGCAGCCCTGCCTCCAGCAGCATATGTCGCTCGAACTGCAACAGCCGCTCATTTGCCTGTGCGAGAGCAGCCTGGTCGCGTTCCGGCCTCCGATCCAGCCGAGGCAGCGCGCGGGTGTAAGCCGTTTCGTACTCGCGCGCCGACCGTTGCAGATGTCCGATCGCCGTTCGTAACCCGCTGAGGTTCACGGCACTGCCGCCCGGCTGCAGTTTCGAAATTTCATCAGCATAATGCTCCAGAGCGCTGGTCAGCTGTGTAAACTGCAGCGGAATCAGCGGGGCATCCGCTATCCGCATAAGCGCCATCGTGGTGATCGTCGACAGCGTTTTGCAATAGACGAAATTGGTATCGCTGAAGTGGGTGTACCAGTAATACGAGTCGTATGCGGAGTGATAGATGCCGCCGCTTCCTTCATCGTCGCCGAACCCGAAGTTCAGCGATGCAATCCCGAGGTGCTGCAGAAAGCTCGTGTAATCCGAGCCGGATCCCAGCGCCTCCATATGCCAGTCCGGAGGCTTCCCCGTGAGCGGATCTTTCACGTCCTTCACAATCCCCGCGACAAAGTCTTCGAGCGTGTGCGAACCGCCGACGCCGAGCCGGCCCTTACCGGTCGAATCGGAATTGATGTACGCGACCAACTTGCGGCTCAATTCGTCCGCATGCTTCTCGGCATACTCGGTGGACCCGATCAGCCCGAACTCCTCCCCGTCCCAAAGCGCGATCATAATGGTGCGCTTCGGATGCCACCCCTTGCGCTGCAACTGGCCGAGCGTGCGCGCCGTTTCAAGGAGCGTCGATGCGCCGCTTAGCGGGTCCATCGCGCCATGCACCCACGCGTCATGATGATTGCCCGCCAGCACCCACTCATCCGGAAACTGGTTTCCAGGAACGCGCGCGATCACGTCGTAGAGCGGATGGATTCCGTTGTCCATCTCAACCTTCAACCGCACCTTCACGGAACCATTACCCACGTGATAGGTGATGCCCAGAGCACCACGCCATTCGTCTGGCGGCACTTGCCCTTCGAGTTCGCGCATCAGCGGCAGCGCGTCGCCATAAGAAATCGGCAGCACCGGGATCTTCATCAGCGTGCGCACTTCGCTCAAAGCGAGACGTTTCGCTCCCGGCTCCGACGCCCATCCCGGAGTCATCGGATCGCCCGGATAGAGCGTCATATCGACCACGCTACCGCGCTGCACCCCGTCCGCATTGCGCCACGGGCCTCTCGGATAAACGTCGCCCCGCCAATAACCGTCATCACGCGGATCGGAATAGATGAGGCAACCGATAGCCCCGTGCTCCGCCGCAAGCCGCGGCTTCAATCCGCGCCAGCCGCCGCCGTAGCGCGTGATCACGATCTTGCCCTTTACGTCGATCGAATGCTTGGCTAGGTACTCGTAATCGCCGGGCATCCCATAGTTCACGTAAACCAAGGGAGCTGTGACGTCGCCCGAGCCCGAGTAAGCGTTGTAAGTCGGAACCTCGTCCTTGTCGTAAGAAGTCGGATCGCCGGGCACGGGAGGTTCCTCCAGCTTCGCCCGAAACTTCTTCGGCGCAGTCATCTCGAGCAGCCGCGTCTTGGGCGTGGGCAACAGCGCCTCGAACTCCTCGATATGCGCATCGAGCCCCCACTGCTTCATGAGCCCCAGCGCGTACTCCGCCACCTCATGTGAATTCGGCGTACCGGCCAGATGGGGTTTCGAGCTCATGTGCCGCATATAGCCGCTGATGGCGGCTGGGTCAGGCATTGGGCGGGCCTGCTCTTCCCACTTATGCTCGTCATCAAGAGCCGACGGAGAAAACCCGCGAATGGATTCCTCCGCCACGACCGCCCCGGGGAATACCAGAATCAGGAGTGCGCTAATTCGTCGAACGTCACGCGATGCCGCCACGCAAACATCTTAACGATCTGCGCGCGCACGCGTTCATGTGCCACTGCATCGCCCAGCGCTCCCATAGGCAAGGCATACTCCACGTGGTCTTCCATCGTGCATGCGGCACTGCCTTCGGGGACAAAGCTGTGCAGGTGACGCCAGAATGCAAATGGCCCGTTCTTCTGCACATCGATGAACTGCCGCCCGGCGATGTAACCCTCGTGGATCGCAACCCAGCGGATCACGAGCGGTCGATGCCCGATTTCGAGCACGACGCAAGCTCCGTCTCCGATCGGCGATTGCAATCCTGGCCGGTGCTCCACTACACGGACGGGTTCGCCCGGTGGAATCAACTTCTCCAGCGCTCCGGGCTGTTCGTGCCACCGAAACGCGTCGTCGGCTGAGCGCGGAATCAGCAGTCGCGCGACATAAACGTGTTTCGTCATGCCGGGCGCAGGGGCATCCTGAATGACACCTGGGTCGTCAGGCTCGCCGCGCGTGCTGTGACATGGCCTTCGGCGGCCGCAAAAGCTCTGTCCAAATTCCCTACCCGCATCAAGCTGACCGCTTCAATCCCGCGGAAACCGGGAACTGGAAGCAGGTACGAGTATCGCAGGCATCGTGAACTGTTCATCGTTGTGTTGACTGAACAGATGAACGCCGAGCAGCATTCGCTTAGATAATTTCTACTTCACCGCGACAGTAACACCGCTTTGCGCTCGCCCGGCATAAGCGGGGTTAGCCTGGCGATTAGTCACCATGACGACCACCGATCCCTCCGGACTCTTCAACGCGTACGTCCGTGTTCCTGTGGATCGCTGTAGTTAGTTGAAGAATGTTTGGCCGGGCGATGAGGGGACTAAGTGTGCAACGCCAGTAATCCACCAAGTAGCTTGAGTAAGTTGGCCTGAGGTCCACTCGACCTCGCCAAACGTGTTGTTCGCGGGCAATCCAACACCTTCAATGCCTGAATGTAGGGTGAAACCCGCTGGATAGGTCCGGAGGTGACATGCAAACCTCAATTTGAACGAGTTCGTAAGTAAGCGCGGCTTCCACTTCGACAATCTTCGATTCGAACATCGCGCGTTGGTTCTCGTCGGTTAAGTGCGAGAGCCCTCTGCGGGCGCCGGAGAGTGCCTGTCGCGCGTGGTAGAAGCTTGTAACCCCAGCTTCCGTCGATCCCATCCCATATTCAACGCGGCCCAAACCTACAAACGTAAGTGCAATTTCGATCTCCAGCCGAACGTGCTCTATCGCACTTTCCTGGAAGCGGGTGCGAAGGAGTTCGACTTCGGGCATAAGCTTCATTGCATGCACCTCTTACTACTTGTAAGAGCACATTAGCACCCATCCAGAGCGGCACTTTTATCTCACCAGTAATCGAATTGTGTGTCGCTGGTGTACCTTGTTAGCAACGATGCGCCGCTTCAGAGGAGTCCGTCTGACTCTACTTACTTCCCTCATAACATCTGGTCTTGTTGCTCAGAGCACGCCTGAAGGCCCCCAACGGCCGCCGACGCTGTCCGACACTGTGACCCAGAGCGCAGCCGCGGTCGATTCCGCTGAACCGGCTCCGGATTGGGAAGTTCCAATTCGGGACCTCAACAACGCTCTACCTTCCTGGCTGCAGTTCAACGCTTTCTTTCGCGACAGGTTCGAGCGCGCCGGCGGTTTGAAGTTCGGACCGAAGGAGGACGCTTACAACCTGACGCAGCTCCGCATCATGATGATCATCCAGCCGGCCAAGTGGCTGCGGCTCGTCGGAGAGACGCAGGACGCTCGGGACTATTTCAATGACGGCCTTGTCGCGAGCGCACCTCCGTACCAGAACAGGTGGGACATCCGGCAGGCCTATGCGCAACTCGGTGATCCCGTCGACGGCTGGTTCGATGTCAGCGGCGGCCGGCGCATGCAGAGTTACGGCGAAGAGCGGCTGATCGGCCCCTCGGACTGGCTTAATCAGGGACGGACATTTGACGTGGTGCGCCTGGACGTACACCACCCCGGCTTCAACATAAGTACGTTTGCGTCCTCCGTGGTAATTGCCAGAGACGGGGTTATTGATCATCACCTGGAAGGCGATAACTTATACGGGATCTATAGTGCCTTCGACCGGCTTGTCCCTAAGTCGCACATAGAACCGTTCGTCTTCTGGCATGTAACTCCGGGCAATGTGAAGCTGGTTGAGAACGCCGGGCGCGGAGCTTTAAACGAAGTAACGGCGGGAGCCCGCTGGGCCGGGAAACTGCCGGCTCAATTCGACTTCGACGTCGAAATGGCCAAGCAGGTGGGATCTTTAGGCCCTGATTCCATTTCCAGTTGGGCAGGACATTGGCTCGTCGGGCGAAAGTTCGATGTGAAGGGTAAGCCGCGGCCATTCGTCGAATCGAATTATGCGAGCGGCACAAAGAATCCGGCTAGCACCAATTGGGGAACGTTCGATCAGCTTTATCCCTCGGGACACGACAAACTCGACTTCGCCGATCAGGTTGGATGGCGAAACATAGAGCAGGTAAGGACCGGGGTGGAAGAGTCACTCGGTCGTAAGTGGAAGTTGAAACAGACCTATGAGAGCTTCTGGCTGGCTAGCGAAAAAGACGCGCTTTACGCCTCCAACGGCGCTCCGGTTGCGCAATCTCTTAGCGGCACCGCGGGTAAGCACGTAGGGCAGGAACTGGACCTTGTCGCAGTCTATAACTTCAACACCGGGCTGGAAACCGGCTTCGGGTTCGCGACTTTGTACCCCGGGCGTTTTCTTGACAAGCTCACGCCCGGGAAAGACTATACCTACCCGTGGTTCTATTTGACTTACCGTTTGGCCGGCAAGGACGAACACTAATCTTACTGGAGAACATTCAGAGTGTTTGAAGCATCATCCACGAAGTAAAGACCTTCCGGCGCGAATTGCAAGCCGAATAAAGCTCCTGCGCCGGGAGGTGTTCCTGTGTCGTCTAGAAGCTTTTCATAGAACTTATTTCCGCCGCCCGTAGTTAGAATCAACAGCCCGTTTGCGCCGTTGACCGTTGCAATTCCGCCTTTCGGCTGGATGGCGAGCCCCAAGGGAAAGTTGAGTCCCGCGTTCTCCAACACGGTGGTTCCCGTCCCGGCGCTGTTCATGCGCGTAGCCGCGTTCGGGATCGCCGCAATCCGGTTATCCAGCGTGTCCGCCACATATAACGTGCCGTTGGAATCCAAACCCACACCGGTCGGGCCGATCACTAGAGCTGCCGGATCCGTTCGTTCGGGAAATCCAGAACCGATGGTGGTGACCGATTCAATATACGGAACGGCAGTCCCTACCGTAACAAGATCGATCCGGATTACAGTGCCTTCGTTGACCACGTTCGGGCTGGCGGCAACCGTTCCATTCAGGACGTTGCTTACGAATAGCAGGGTGCGGTCCCCCGCATCGACCGCGTTCATATCCCAAGGACCATTAACCGCAGCCTCGGCAATAGTCGATACAGGAACTCCCATGTTATTCAGCACGATCAAGCACCCGGCGTGTGCCGTCGCCGCAGTGCCGTCGGTGGTTGGCAAACTCCCTACTATTACCCAACCGGATCGCAACACGGCAAGGGCGGTTGTCAACCCGACTCCGCCAGGGCAAGCTTCCGGGAGCGAGTCCGCGGTGATTTGTGCGAACAGGCTTACATTACCCTCCGGCGAAATATCGACGATGGTAGTTCCCGTTCCTTGAAGGTTCGCACTGTTGTTGAAGTTACTAACCAATATGTGTCCGGACTTCAGTTTGCCGGAACTGATAACCACTCGGGCGACTCCGTAGGGATTCACGTCGCCGTTTGCAGGCACCGTGGAGGCAACCACTTTCACGGTAGCTAGATCAGTTTGTGATGCATCGGAAGCGGCGCAGACCAAGCTGAGCGGAAGTGTTCCTAATAGACAAGCAGCCAAGATATCGAATTTCATTGGTTTCCTCTTTGCCGGTGGGACTACTGAAGCGAGTCCCTGAGGCAAACCAATGCTAATTCAGCTGGGGCAGGTTAGATGTAATGAAGATGTCAGGAATTTGTAAAACGTGGCGACGCAGCCGGTCCGATTCCGACCGGCTGCGTCGCGGAAACCGAATGAATAATTAGCGCCAGCGGCCTTCGCGGAAATAATAGCCATTGCCACGCCGCTCCCAGCGATGAGCAACCCAAACGGCGCCGGGATGAGGGGGCCGAGCCCATGCTCCACCAACCCAAACGTGTGCGCCGCCATTCCAGCGGTAATATCCCGGGGTCCAAACATAACCCGGCCCAGGAATAGCCGGGCGAACTTCGACAATCGGAGCCGGCGGCGCGACTCGAACATAAACGGCGGCCTTAACCGCGGGAGCGGCCAGCAACCCTAGCGACGCAACAGCTAAAAGCAGTGTACGTTTCACTTTCTCTTCCTCCTAAGTAATTCGGCGTTGCTTTGAGAATTCTACCTCAAAAGTTCCGCTTCTGTGAGGAAAGACCGCAACGAACGGATAAGAGTTCCAATAAAGGTCTTAATGTAAATCCTTTTTAATTGCGTTGCTTCAAATTGGTTGATCCGAACCGCGCGGGCACGAAGATGTGGCGGAAATCGGCCAAGTAGATAATTAGAAGATGCCCGATAACAGTTTCGACGTTGTTTCCGAGGTCGATATGCCGGAAGTGTCCAACGCCATCCAGCAAGCGCTGAAAGAGATCACGACCCGGTACGATCTGAAGGATTCGAAGTCGTCCATCGAACTAAAAGAGAAGGACAAGAAGATTGAACTGGCCAGCGCGGACGACTACAAGCTAAAAGCAATTACCGAGTTGCTGGAACAAAAGCTGGTGAAGCGCAAAGTACCGCTGAAGAATCTGAGCTATGGGACCATCATCCCCGCGGCGGGATCGACGGTCAAGCAGGAGGTCACGCTGCAGCAGGGAATCGCAACCGAGAAAGCCAAAGAAATAGTCAAGAAGCTCAAAGATTCCAAGCTGAAAGTGCAGGCGACTATCCAGGGCGACCTGGTGCGGGTAAGCTCCAAGGATCGCGACACGCTGCAGCAGGCAATCGCGCTTTTGCGCGGGGCAGACTTCGGAGTCGAGTTGCAGTTCACCAATTTCCGGTCGACCTAGCGGATGGCGCGGAAAATCGAATCGCATTTCATCGATGGACCTGCGGGGCGCATTGAGGCGCTGCTCGAAGAACCAGAAGGCGGTGCGCCGATCGAAGCGTGTCTGGTTTGCCATCCGCACCCTCTCGGCGGCGGAACGATGCAGAACAAGGTGGTTCACCGCATCGCGCGCGCAGTCAGGGAATCCGGACGGGTCGTTCTCCGATTCAACTTCCGCGGCGTGGGAAGGAGCGAGGGAGAGCATGGGCACGGCGTGGGCGAAATAGAAGATGCCCGCGCGGCGCTCAAATGGCTCAGGTCGCGTTACCCGGAGTTGCCCTACATGCTTGCAGGATTCTCGTTCGGATCGCGCGTGATTCTTAGGTTAGGCTGCGAGCTGGAAGACGCTACTCGATTACTGGCGGTCGGCTTCCCGACGACTTTCGATCAGTTCCGATTCCTGGAGACGTGTACGCTGCCGAAGACCTTCATCACCAGCACGCACGACCAGTACGCGCCGCGAGAGCAGATGGAGGAGTGGTTCGCCTGGTTCGCGGAACCAAAACACCTTCAGTGGATTGAGGCGTCAGACCACTTCTTCGCGGGAGCGCTGGATCAGCTCGAAGCGGCTATTACTGCTGCTCTGCAGGCACCGGTTTAGTCTGCGAAGCCTCTTTGATGAGTTGCTGCATTTGAGGCATGATGGTGACCATTCGCTGCTGCATGATCTCCATTGTCTTATTCATAAGCACGGGCGTCTTCTTCACGTAAGCTTGCCCGGCCGGTGATTTGTAGAAGGCGATCAGACCGTCAAGTTCTTCGTCGGAGTAAGTGTCGACGTAGATCTTCACCATGTCCGGCTGAATCTTATCCCAGGAAAACGCGTCCTGAATCACCGACATCAAATGGGTCTGCATCTGTTCCACTTTTTGGGACTGCTCGGGAGTCATTTGAGCACCTGAAGACTTCAGTTGCTGCATGGTCATGTTCTTGATCTGGTCCATGCTTTGCGCCATCTGCTGCTGCATGGTTTCCTGAACCTGGGAGACACGGAAGAATTCGTGAACCTTAGCCTCTCGGCTCGGCTCATCCGCGAATAGGGACACCGCGGAGAGACTAAGAACTACAACACCAGAAACGATAAAAGAGCGAACCTGCATACCCAACAGCCTAACAGGTTGGAGCTACTTGCGGGTGCTGCCGATCTGGACGAGTTGGCTCGCTTCGCTGGTCTGCGGCGGCGCGGAAATGGTTTGCGGCGCGCGCCAAAAATCCATATACGACGTGTAATGGACGCAAGCGATGGTGCACTTCGGAGCGCAACCCTTCACGGTGAGAAACTCGCGGCGGATATCTTCAACGGTGTACTTTTCAAGCGGGATCGCCGGAAAGCCGCGCTGTTGGGAACAGTAGTGAACCAAGCCATCTTCACAGACATACAGATAGCGTGCGCCCGCCCGGCAGCGCCACTCATTCTCGACACCGCGCGCGACATTGTCCTGAAAGAAATTCAGTCGCGCGTAATTCTTCTTGCCTTTGTTCTTTAGCTGAAGGTAGATGCCCTGCTCCTCATCGGAGAGCGGCTGCAGTTGACCTTCGTGGTCATGAATGATGCCGACCGTAGAAGAAAAGCCCAGCTCGACCGCGCGATCGGAGACAGTCAGCGCGTCTGCCGGATTGCGAATTCCTCCGCCCACCACCGAGTTAATATTCACGTGGAAAAGCGCGTGATCGCTAAGCATTACCAGGCGCGGATCCAGCGTTTTCAAACTCTTCATCGACACTTTATCGGGCTTGACGTTGTCGATGCTGATCTGCATATGATCGAGGCCGGCGTCATTCAGGCGCTGGATTCGCTCGACATTCAGCAGGAAGCCGTTGGTGATCATCCCGGCGAGGCGGCCGTGCGAACGGATGCGACGGATCAGTACATCAAGATCGGGATGCAGCAGAGGCTCGCCGCCGCTAAATGAAATAATCGATGTGCCTAAAGCGGCCAGGTGATCGATGCGGTCCAGCATCGTCTGAGTAGGTACCGGCGGCGAGAAGCTGTCGTACTCATTGCAGTATTCGCAGGCGAGATTGCAGCGCCGGGTAGGAATGATATGAGCGAGGACCGGGTGCGAGGTGTCGGCCACGCCCTTCGCGACCATAGCCCATTCGCGCAATCGGCGAACGAGAGCTCTGGCATCGCGGCGGCGACGAATCCCGAATCCCGGCATAGGAAGGAAAGACAATTACACCACACCGCCCGGAGTTTCCGGATCCCGGTGAGCTGTATTCAACGTAAACGCCGGCACACAAACTGCGATATATTCCGCGCCGTCAGGTTCCGGAGTGCTGTAGCGGATCCATTCGCCACGCGACGCGATCACCGCCTGTCCGGCACGTACATCAAGTTCACCCCCGGCATGTTGCACCCGAAGTAATCCATTCAGCACAACCGTGTATTCATCGAATTCCGGCGTTTGACCCGGCTCATGCCAGCCCTGCGGACTGCGCATGTGGGCGATCGATACTCCGGTAGTTGACGAATTCACGTGGCCGACGTATTCATCGATGAGTTTGATTCCAACCCCGGCAGCTTTCACACGGGACGGAGATGATAGGAGGCGAGGCATTCTTACTCTGAGCGTATTACTGGCGAACCATGACGATAGTCTGATCGGTGTCGCCCCGTGGCGAGCTTAAGTGCCGCTTCACAGTTAAGATGCGTCCGTCAGGGCTTTTGGTCCATCGTTCTTCGGACCGGGCCCGGGGACTGTCGTAATTGATGATCAAAGTGTCTCCCGCGAGGTGGCCACGAGTTTTGCTGACCATGCCGCGCATCATGTTGTCGCGTTGCGAGCCATCCAGAGGAATGTGAATCACCACCGGCTCGCCGTCACGATCACGGTTGATCACGATTTCAGAGGGCTGCTGGGTCACATGATCCGTAATTGAGGAGGGGCCGGGAAGCTGTGCGAAATCGCTCTGTTTCGCGTCCATCTTCCACGTTCCTGAAAAGTCCGGACCGGCCGCGGCGACCACTGCGGGAGAGCAAACAACGAGCCCAACCGTCAGCAGCAACGTACAGCTAAACAAAACGAAGCCGGAGGCAGCGTTCCAGCGTCTGTCTAAAAGTCGGGTAAGCACTATGGTTGATTTTATCCTTTTCGCAAAATTAAATTAGTCCTTGCCGAACCGAACCGTTCGTGGCTATACTTTGCTTTTTCGAGTGTCGTTCTCAAATGATGCCGATTGACGATATCGACCCCCAAGCGCCGCAGCGGGAAGCCGCTTTTTTCTACGGGCTCTTTTTACGCGGGCATTCTCTCGAAGCTTTGCGACAGGATATTGATGTGTCGCCGAAGTTGCTGACCAAGTGGCAGAAAGCGAAGGACTTCGGGTCGGAATTTCGCGCGGATCTTGAAAAAGTCTACAGCTTCCGTAAACAGGTGCTGGCTGTCTTTGAAGCGCTGGTGCACAACGAATCGATGAATGCGCGCCACCAGTTCCGTATCCAGTAGCAGCGGTTCAGTTGCCTCCTAACCGGTTTCGGAGCGGTATTAGAAAATACAAGGTGGCTAGGTTTAAGAGCGATAGAAGGACGGCGATTTCTGTTCGCCCGAGCGCGACCGCGGCTCCGATGGCGCCGACGTTCCAGATGCTGGCCGCCGCGGCAGTGCCGTGAATCGTGACGCCTTCTTTGAGGATTGCACCGCCACCTACGAAACCAATACCCGCGACCAGACCCTGAAGCATGCGTGAAACCGCGGCGGAGTCCGGCGTTCCTTGAGGCGTAAGGAGAGCTTGTGAGATGAGCACGTATCCGCAACTCGCCATCGCGACGATCGGGAACGTGCGCACGCCGACGCTATGCGCTTCTTTCTCGCGCTCGACTCCAAGCGGGAGAGTGATGAGGTAAGCGAGGCCAATCTTTTCGGCGTTTGACCAGAGCAGCGCCCAGTCCCAGTTGTTTGGTTGCATGTGTCTCGTGGTACTCTACCGCAACAGTTCCTGATGGAAACTTCCGCAGCTAAACCGGTGGTGCGTCACTATAAGCATCTCGAGTTGCTGATCCACGTCTTTGTGGTGGTGCTGCTGGTCTCGAACCTGGTTGCGTCCAAGCTGACGAAGGTCGGACCGTTAACGTTCAGCGGCGCGCAGGTATTGTTTCCAATCACCTATATCTTCGGCGACATCTTCACCGAGGTATACGGATATGCCGCCTCGCGCCGCGCGATCTGGATCGGCTTCCTGGCTTCCGCCTTATTAGCTTTGCTGGGTCTGTTTGCGGTTTCGCTTCCACCGGCACCTTCCTGGCACAACCAACAGGCCTACGCCACGATTTTCGGCGTTGTGCCTCGAGTGATCGCGTCCAGCTTGATTGCGTATTGGGCCGGTGAGTTCGCTAATTCTTATACTCTGGCGAAGATGAAACTACTTACAGGCGGTAAGTACCTTTGGACACGCACGGTAGGCTCGACTGTAGTCGGACAGGGTGTGGATACAGTTCTCGTCATTACTCTGCTCTTCGCCGGAACACAATCGGTTGCAACTATCGTGAACCTCATCGTCTCGGGCTATCTCTTCAAAGTAGTTTATGAAGTGCTGGCGACACCTTTGACATATAAGATCGTGAACTTTTTGAAACGCAGCGAGGGGCTCGATACCTTCGATCGCGAAACCGACTTCAATCCTTTCCGCGGCGCGCGATTCCCCAGCGCGGGCTAGCTATCGCCGATAATCGGAAGTAGATGCCATTCCCCATCCATCGCGGACGTCGTTTGCGGAGCAGCGAAGCTATGCGGTCGCTCGTCCGTGAAACGCGGCTCGATCCGGCGCAGTTCGTGCTTCCTTTGTTCATCTGTCCAGGCGAAGGCGTGCGTCGCGAAATCGGGTCCATGCCGGGTCAGTATCAGCTCTCGGTGGATGAATTCGTGCGGGAGTGCGAGGAGGCGCGCAGCTTGGGAATCGGCGGCGTCATGCTGTTTGGATTGCCTGAATCGAAGGACGAACTGGCGTCGGGAGCTTATGCGGAGGACGGGATTGTGCAGCGCGCTCTCCGTGCGGCGAAACGTCAAGCGCGGGGTCTTCTTCTGATCACGGACGTCTGCAACTGCGAGTACACCAGCCATGGCCACTGCGGGTTCGTCGCTAACGGTGACGTGGTGAATGATGTAACTCTCGAATGGTTGAGCCGGACTGCCCTGTCGCATGCACGCGCCGGCGCCGACGTGATTGCACCTTCCGACATGATGGACGGACGCGTGGGCGCGATCCGCAAGACGCTGGATGACAACGGATTCGAGCAGACTCCGATTCTCTCCTACGCAGCGAAGTTTGCATCGGTCTTCTATGGCCCGTTTCGCGAGGCCGCTGAATCCGCGCCACAGTTCGGTGACCGTCGGTCTTACCAGATGGATCCGCCGAATGCGCGCGAAGCAATGCGCGAAATCGAGCAGGATATTGCGGAAGGTGCAGACATGGTGATGGTGAAACCCGCGCTCGCGTACCTCGATCTCATCCATGAAGCGCGGATCCGTTTCGATGTTCCGATCGCTGCGTATCAGGTAAGTGGAGAGTATTCGATGATTATGGCCGCCGCGCGTAATGGATGGATTGACCAGGAGCGGGCCATGATGGAGACTCTTGTGTCGATCCGCCGTGCGGGTGCGGACTTTGTGCTGACTTACTTCGCTAAGGACGCGGCGCGACTGCTGGGCTGACGTTTCTGGCCCCACTCAGGGAAGGCTTGTAGGGCGTCAACGATGTTATGTACTTTGTCGGTATGCGCGTCTTCCTGCCAACCGCCTGACTGCGTATTGAGGACAGAATCACGCGGGCTTCCGTTGTCCTGAACAGCATAGAGCGTGAAGGTCAGCGCCTGCTCGGCTACTCGCTGGTAGACAGGAGAATGGGTCGCGGCTGAGTAGAGTGCCAGCACCGCGCCATAAGTAGAGTTGATACCGCCCCACGGGTCATGGTCTTCATCCTGTTCACCGGATACAGCGACTCCGAAGCGCACCGATACGAAGTTACGGTCGACGAAATCGATCAGGGTGCGCGCGTCTTGCTGCCAGTCAGGATCAAGCGCGTCCTTCTTCTCGATCAGATATCGCGCCATGTTCAGTGGCGCCCAGGCGGTGCGGTTCTTCTCCGAATGATGATCTTCGAAGAACTGGACCCAAAGATAGCCATCGCCCGCGGCGCTCGGGATCTGTTTCGTCTTGATCCACGCCCATAGCTTCACCCGCGGTTCTTTGAACTCTGTGTGTCCTAAGTCGATTAGTCGGTCGAATAAGCGCAGGATATAAACCATATCGCCGGAGATGGCGCCGCGCGGTTCACCAGTTCGATAGTCAGCGCGGAACGGCCACGGTGAATGAGTTTCGTCCGCGGGACCCATATTTTTCCGCAGTACCTCGGCATTGTGTAGAGCCTGTTCAAGGTAGCGGCGGTCCTTTGTTTCGTCGAAGAGCATCGTTAGTGCATAGCCTGCTAGCCCACCTTTATCCGGCTGGATCTCATAGGGGTGATCATCCTGTGTGCCGCAGTCCGGTGGTTGCGGGAACTTACCCGCGATCCCTGTTGAACGAGTGAATCGCGGGTACTTCCCGGAATCGGGTGTCAGTGATTCCTTTAGAAGATAGTCGCCCATGTAACGCGCGAACTGGAGCACTCTCTGATCGTGCCGTCCTTTCAGCCGGTAATACTTGACATAAGAGATGATGCCCATTCCGTTCTGCGTCGCAGGGATCGTGTCGTGCCGACTTTCAATCGGTTGGTAGCTGCCGTCCATGAATGTAAGTCCGACGAATCGGGGATAGCCATGGTCGAACGGGCATTGCAGGTACCAGTTCATTTCCCTTTCGAGCACGTCGTTCCAACTCGTCCATGGCAGTAGAGTTCCGTCGCCTGCGTAGACGGCGGGGTGAGGGCCGAGGCGCGGCAGTTCGGCCGCGCGACACGTGACTAATGCGAGACTTACGGACAAGGCAGCCACTGTAACCGATCGCATAGGATGCTCTTACAGTAACGCGGCAAGGAGCCGAGGTGATCGTTTGATACAGTCGGTAGCGGAATGAACAAACGGCGATTTCTGAATCTGATGACGGGCGCGCTGGCCAGCCCTATCATTGCTCCTCTTACCGCGTTTGTCGAGGGGCAGCCGCTGAAGAACTGGGCGGGCAACCTGACTTACAGTACGCGGCAAGTGGATGATGCCACTACCGTCGACCAGGTGCGTTCCATCGTACGTGCTCAGGAGAAGCTGAAAGCCCTCGGAACCCGCCACTGCTTCAACGCGATTGCGGACAGTTCCCATCACCTTCTCTCCATGAAGCCGATGCATGCCATTGTCGCCCTCGATGCGGCGGCTCGGACCGTAACTGTGGAACCGGGGGTTACTTACGGACAGCTCGGCCCCTACCTCGACGCGAAAGGATTCGCGTTGCATAACCTCGCTTCTCTACCGCATATCTCGGTTGCCGGGTCCTGCACAACCGCGACGCACGGCTCGGGAGAAAAGAACCGGAATCTCTCCAGCGCGGTGTCGGGGCTTGAGATCGTAACGGCTTCGGGTGACTTAGTAAAACTTTCGCGGAAGACGGATGGCGAAGCCTTTCGAGGCGCGGTCGTGGGCCTTGGCGCATTGGGAGTGATCACTCGCGTCACGCTGGATATTGAGCCTACTTACAAGGTGCGGCAATATGTCTATCTTGACCTTCCACTCGAACAGGTGAAAGAGCACTTCGATCAGATTCAGGCGAGCGGCTATAGCGTAAGCTTGTTCACCGATTGGCAGCGCCGGCTCATCAGCGAATTGTGGATTAAGGTTCGAGATGATAGCGCGTTCGCCGGACCGCCGGAGTTCCACGGAGCGAAGCTAGCGACGCGCGACGTGCATCCGATCGAAAACCTGTCCGCGGAGAACTGTACAGCGCAACAGGGCGTGCCGGGTCCGTGGTACGACCGACTGCCGCACTTTCGCATGGGTTTCACGCCAAGTGCCGGCCAGGAGTTGCAGTCGGAGTACCTGTTGCCCCGGCGCAACGCAGTGGACGCGATCCTTTCCGTGGAACGGCTGCGCGATCAGATTACTCCTCATCTGCTGATTTCGGAAATTCGCACCATTGCCGCCGATGATCTCTGGATGAGTACTTGCTATAAGCAAGACAGCGTTGCGATCCACTTTACTTGGAAGCCGGATTGGCCAGCAGTGAAGCGCGTGCTTCCAGTGATCGAGAAGGAGCTCTCAGCGTATCGGGCGCGGCCGCACTGGGGCAAACTATTTACGATGGAACCTCGGGAACTTCGCGCGCGCTATGAAAAGCTGGACGATTTCGTTCAACTGGCGACGAAGTATGATCCGAGAGGCAAGTTTCGCAACCAATTCCTGGACTCAACAGTATTCGCGAGTTAGAACTACCAGCGAAGCTTGGCGGGCAAGAACTCCGCGAATAAGTCGTTGTAGTAGGGCGTCAGGGCCTTCACGTCCGGCTTGGTGTGCCCCTTGGAGTAAAGGTCGTACGGATTGAACTTATTCACCCACTCCAGCATTGCCCTGTCTTTCCCGTTAGTCAGGTAGCTGTATGCGCCATGCCGGTGCCAGGCATAGAACGAGTGGAAGCGCAGCATGTAGAGCGCCTCGTCCGGCAAATACGGCTTCATCACCTCGGCGATGTAGCCATCGTGCCCGAACGACATGTGAACGTTCTCCAACCCGCAATTTGCCTCGTAAATCCCGTACTTGTTCTGATACTCCGGAACGCCTAAATCAGGATTACTCGCGAAGTACTCCGGAAATACGATCTGATCGGACCAGGCGCAACCGACCGGGAAGGTATCGCCGACAACTCCCCACTGAGGCTCTCCATAAAGGCAGAGGCACTTACCCAAATCATGGATAAATCCAGTTAGCACCATCCAGCGTGGATGGCCATCGCGGCGGATAGCTTCCGACGTTTGTAGCAGGTGCTCCAGTTGAGTCAGATCGGTGTCCGGATCACTATCGTCCACTAACGTGTTCAGGTACTCGGCAGCTTCCCAGACACTTTTCTCGCCTCGGTTCAGCCCAAAGTATTGTTTCTCTTTGCCTAGCACGTAAGCCAACGTCTGGTTCTCGTGATTGAGCCGGTAGAATTCGGCGACGGTCGGGTTAGCGGTTGCGTCATATTGACGAAACTCCGCCTCACTCTTGCCTTCCTTGTAACGCCCCTCCAGAAAATCGTCCCAGTCCTCGAGATTGCTTAGTGGCTGAGCGGACGAAGTAACGAGTGTGCTCATAAGGTGATTGTCGCGCAGTTCAAATCGCTTCGGCAAAGACGCCGAACTCGGAGATCGCGGGAGGAGCTGCGGCCCGGAGGATTCGCAGGCGCATTCTTGTGGTTGTAACAAGATCCGTCGAGCGGAGAATCCGACCTACACCGATGCTGGTCCCGGTGCCGACCATCTGCCACGCGCCATCGCGCCAGACGTCTACTGCGAATTCATCGATTCGCTGACCGAGAGCGATGTATTCGCGCAACCGCACGAGGTTGAAGCGCACCGGTTGCGGGAATTCAAAAACAACATGAGCTTCGGTGACTCCGTCGTCCGTCGACCAGTAAGTCTGACGATCGCCGTCGATTAGATTGCGCGCGCTCCATTCCGGCCGGTGTCCGCGGACGTTAGATGCAGTCAGCGTGGCTTGGCCTGCGAAGTTAGAGCGAAATGTCTCGTTGCGCAGCCTGCCGAATTCGCGCAGCGATGCCGCATCGCGCTCATGAATCAATCCGCGACGATCCGGCGGGACATTGAGTAAGAGACTTCCGCCGCGTCCGACAGATGCGTAGTAGAGATCAAGAATTTGCCGCGGCGTCTTCACCTTGCTGTTCTCAGCCTCGTGCCAGAACCAACCGGGGCGGATGGAAACGTCGCACTCCGCGGGCATCCAGTACTTACCGTTCCTTGTTCCGATGGAAGATTCCGCTTCTCGTACATCACCGGGCACTCCGGGGCCGCCGCTCGTCGACTGCGGCGTGTAAGTGGCCCACGAAGTCTCGTCCGCAACTCCGTTTTCATTACCCACCCACCTTACATCCGGACCGACATCGCTAAAGATGACGGCGTCAGGCTGCAATTCGCGTTCCAGCTTCCAGGTATTACTCCAGTCGTAATAAGTGTGCTTGTCGATGACGCGCTTCTCCCGGGCGCCGCCATAGTAGCCATCACCCCCGTTCGCGCCATCGTGCCAAATCTCGAATACAGGTCCATAATTAGTCAGCAACTCGCGCGCTTGTTCCCGGTAAACCTCCAGATACTTGGGACTACCGTAAGTACTCTGATTGCGGTCCCACGGCGAGAGATAGACTCCAAACTTGAGTCCGTGCCGGGCCGCGGCTTCCGATATGTCCTTGACTACGTCGCCGCGACCGCCTCTCCACGAGCTGTTGCGGACGCAATGTTCCGTGGTCTTGGTCGGCCAAAGACAGAATCCATCGTGGTGCTTGCACGTGAGTATGACCCCGCTGCTACCCGCCGCTTTCAGGGTTTCAACGACGGCATCCGCATCGAACGCGGTCGGGTTGAAAATAGACGGGTCTTCGTCCCCGGTACCCCATTCTCGATCCGTGAACGTGTTCACCGTGAAATGCAGGAAGTTGTAAAACTCCAGTTCACTCCAGCGAAGCTGCCGGTCTGATGGTAGTGCGCCGTAAGGACGCGGCGCTTCCATGCGTGGGCCGCCGCGAGCAGCCGATAAAGCTAGCGGGGCGGTAAGCAGAAAAGAACGACGAGTTGCAATATTCATTCGTGAACGCTAGTGGTGCACCAGTTACTCGTAATCAGTATGTATGCGAAGCGATTCAGAACATCGGTTGATTCGGTTCGCCAAGCACCTTTCGACAAAAAAACACGCTGCTCAGCAAAAAAGTTGTTCTGAAAATGACATAGGGATGATATAGATACTAAAATGCTTTTGTGCTTTAGGCGTCTGGCTCCCACTTTCCTGGCCCTCGCGGTGAGTGTCTCTGCTCAGCAATTTGCTGCGCCGCGGATCAACCGCGTGGTGAGAGACTCCGAACTGATTACTCTTCCCCAGAAACCTCACCCGCTGGCGCGTCCCGAATTCGACCGCGGTCCCGCGCCTTCAGGCCTTCCGATGAACCACATGATGCTGGTTTTAAAGCGTAGCCCAGATCAGACGGCGGAGCTCAGAACACTGCTCGACTCGCAGTTGCGCACGTCCTCGCCGCAGTACCATAAGTGGCTCACGCCCGAACAATTCGGCGCGCGCTTCGGAGCGGCGGATCAGGACCTCAACACTGTTACAGCTTGGTTGCAATCACATGGGTTCACGGTTCACGGAACCGCTAAGGGAAAGGGAACCATTGAGTTTTCGGGGAACGCCCAACAGGTCACCGAGGCATTCCACACCGCCATCCATCGCTTCGTGGTGAACGGGGAAGAACACTGGGCGAACACTATCAACCCCAGCATTCCGGCTGCGCTTGCCTCAGTAGTCGGCGGAATCTCCACACTCAATAACTTCCGCCTGCGGACGCGCGCAACTAATGGGACGGTAGCATCCTATCCGCTCTTTACGGCGGCCAACGGAAACCACGCGCTCGCTCCCGCCGATTACGCCACAATTTACGACATCAACCCGCTGTACCAAGCTACCCCGGCCATCGACGGCACGGGTGTCACAATCGCCGTGGTTGGGGCAACCTATATCGACCCGCAGGATATTACCGATTTCCGGAAAGAGTTCGGTATCAAGGCGTATCAACCGCAGATCATGTACCCGTATGGGCAGCCGACCGATAGCGACGCGTCGGAAGGTACGCTCGATGTTAGTTGGTCGGGGGCGATTGCTCCGGGAGCCGCTATTAACTTCGTCTCCATTCCCGATACCTTCGCCGATAGCGGTCTACTGCTAGCTGAGAACTACATTGTCGACAACAATCTGGGCGACATCATCACTGAGAGCTTTAGCGTATGCGAAGCGGATTCGTACGCGTCTCTCAATACATTTATTGAATCCACACGCGAGCAGGCAGCCGCTCAAGGCATGACTTATATCGTGTCAGCCGGTGATAGTGGTCCTTACGGATGCGACATTTTCGATACTGAACTTACTGTGGCCGATCCTTCGCTCACCTCCGTCAACTTACTAGCTTCCTCACCTTACGTAACAGCAGTAGGAGGAACGTCGTTCAACGTTGGCTCTAATCCGAGCCAGTTTTGGGGACCGATAACGCACCCGCCGTTCGGAAGTGCGAAGTCGTACATACCCGAAGACACGTGGGAAGATAGCTGCGATTCAACCTTCTGTTTCATGAATATTCTGGCCGGCAGCGGCGGTCAAAGCTCGGTATACCCGAAACCCTCGTGGCAATCCGGAGTTACCGGTATTCAGCAGGATGGAACGCGCGACCTACCGGACGTTTCACTAGCGGCGGGCAGTCTTGTACCCTACCTTTTTTGCCTGACCGGTTCGTGCGAAGCGGGCGAGTTCTATGTAGCGTCGGGGACATCCGCGGCCGCCCCGTCGTTCGCGGGCATCATGGCCTTAGTTCGCCAGAAGGCCGGTAGCCGGTTGGGCGCCATCAACCCGCAACTGTACGCGTTGGCCGGCGCTGAGAATTACCCGAGTTGTAATGGCTCCGCTGACGCGGTTGCTTCCACATGCATTTTCAACGACATCACTGCCGGCAGCAACGGCGTAAACGGGGAGCCGAACTTCGGCACACCCGCAGCACTCTATCAGGCTACCGTTGGTTACGACCTGGCTACGGGTCTCGGATCGGTCAACGCCGCGAATCTGGCAAACAACTGGAATCTTTCCGGGGAGCAGCCTACCACGACCACACTTACGATTTCGCCGACGACTCTCGTCCACGGGGAAGCGGCTAGCATGACCATCTCAGTGGCGCCTACAAGCGGCACGGGAGTACCTACCGGCCCGGTCGACCTAAATAGCTCAACCTTTAGCTTGGGTTCTTTCCTGCTTTCCTCCGGAACCGCGCAGTCGACTACCGTCCCGCTCTCCGGCGGAACTTACACGGTCTCCGCAGTTTATGGAGGCGATGGTAAGTTCGCGCCGAGCACTTCGAATTCAGTATCAGTATCGGTCTCGCCGGAACCTAGCACGATAGTTACCGAAGTCGACGAAGCCGACGTTCCTTGCTTCATCAGCCCCTTCTGCCCGGTAACGAGTGCGCCGTTTGGAAGTCCCGTGGAACTCGGGGCACAAGTCAGCGGTGTTTCCGGAGTAGGCGTTCCGAGCGGAACTGTGACTTTCACCGACAGCGCGTCAACCACCGGCGGATCGCTGCTCTTAAACAACGACGGCTCCTCGATTTTTAGCACCAGCTCGTTAGCCGTTGGGGCTCACACAATAACAATGACTTACCCTGGCGATGCCAGCTTTATGCCTTCAACAGCGCCGCCGCTAACGTTGACGATTACGCCGGCTACTACGACGATAGTTCTAACTCCGGGTTCATTTTGCGGCACACCAAATACTTCGTTTCCGCTAACTGGACTGGTTACGTCGCCCTACAACCTGGTGCAAGAGGGCACTCTCACGGTGACATCTGCAAACCCGCAGATTACAGCGCCTGTAAGCGCGTCAACAGACCTGACGCTCCCCGCGCTTCCGGCGGGTCTAAATACAATTGCTGTAAGTTATAGCGGCGATTCGAACTATCTGCCAAGTACTGGCACTGTTGTGGTAAACGTTTCCTCCGGCACCTGCCTAGCCGCGATGGTGAATGCCGCTGATTATCAGGCCGGAGTCGCTCCGAAAGAAATCGTCTCTATCTTCGGTGAGAATCTCGGATCATCCAGTGGCGGCGCGACAGGCGCACCGCTACCTCAAACTCTCAATGGTGCTTCCGTATCGATTACGGATAGCTTCGGGAAAACCCTACCAGCCGATCTATTCTTCGTTTCGCCCACGCAGGTCAATCTCGCAATACCGGCTGGAGTCGCTACTGGCGCTGCTACCGCTCAAGTTACCGGACCTCAAGGGGTAAGCCAGTTTCCCATTCAGATTTCCGCTGTCTCGCCCGCGCTCTTCTCGGCGGATGGCTCCGGGTCGGGACTCGCCTCAGCTGAGATCGTACGCGATCACCAAAATCAGCTGACGACTACGGTTGTAACTAAGTCCGCGACACCGTTCAGCGGGGACAACCTTTACCTGATTCTGTTTGGAACCGGATTCGATAACGTATCGCCCCGCGACACCGTCGAGATCATGTTCGACGGCCAAATTACTTACCCATCCTATATCGGCCCGCAGGGCTCATTCGAGGGACTGGATCAAATCAACATACCGCTTCCTCCCACACTCGCCGGAGAAGGACAGGTAAGCATTCAGGTGATGATCAACGGACTGTTTTCTAACGTTGTTACCGTGCCGTTTTAAGGACGGCTCAGACGGTGAGCGCTGATGTGCAGAATGCGCAGCGCTTAGCGGCAATAGGTATCTCGCTCATGCATTCCGGGCAACGCTTGGTGGTTGGGTCGGCAGGGGCGGCTCCGCGTCGCATGCGCGCCATCACGGTGTTTACGGGCAGCACCACGAAGAAGTAAACCGCTGCCGCAATCAGCAGGAATGACACGACGGCGTTGATGAAATCCCCAATCAGGAAGCGGCTTCCATTGATTGTGAAGACCAGGTTCGAAAAGTCCGGCTTACCCACGAGTGCCGCGATAATCGGCGTGATCAGATCCTTCACGAGCGCGGTTACGACTGCGCCGAATGCGGCGCCGATGACGACCGCTACAGCGAGGTCGACCACATTGCCTCGCATTAAGAATTGCTTGAAACCCTTCATCTAGTCTCCTTATGTTGCGGCTGAGCTTGCTGCGTCCGGAGCCCTCCCTTTTCGGTCGGGCCCGGTATGTCGAATTCACTACGTTAGCATCAAGCAGCCAGCACTTACTGGATCAGGTCGCCGTAGATGATGCCTCGACCGTTTGTCCCGATATAGACGCGGCCGTAGATACGCGGATCCCCGATCACCAGGTTGATGTTGCCATATTCGTGTTCCGTGTCGGTCACCGGGTTCCAGGTCTGTCCGCCGTCGTCCGAACGGTAAACGCTGGTCGGATATCCCGGGCCGCTCCAACTCAGACGGCCGAGGAAGAAGATCGCCGGATAGCCGCCAGTCGTGGCCGGTTTGCCGAAGCCGATCGAATCCGGCCACACAACAGTGCCGATCTCGGTGAAGGTCGCGCCGCCGTCGGTCGAATGCCAGAGACCGTTCCATTGCAGTGAGAGCCAGATGTCGCCCGCAGTATTTGGGTTGACGCTGATCTGCTTCAGGCTATAAGTGCCGAGGCCCGTCGCGCCGGCCGTGAAGGTCTGGCCGCCATCGGTGCTGGTGTAGAAGGTTCCAACGGTTTGATCGAAGGTATAGAAGTTATTGGGATTCACCCGGTCGGAGACGACGAAGCCGTTGGCAGGAGCACCTACGGAGTTTGTCCAAGTAGCTCCACCGTTGGTTGAGTAAACCGTTGGTCCCGCGCTCGGGGCCCATACAAAGGTCGTGCCATTCGCGGAGACAGCGATCTGGCCGGGACCATTTTCACAACCGGTCGTATTGGTGAATGCGATCCAGGAGTTGCCCTGGTTGTAAGAGTAGCCGCCGCACAAAGTCTGTCCATATGCGGGATAGCCAACTCGGGCAATTACCAGCGGATCGGCCTGAGCGAAATCGATGCTGGTCGTGGTGTCGAGCGAGGGTACCAGGAACTGCGACGCCGGAGAGCGGTGAAGATAGTCGTGCCGGAAAGAACCAATGTCGCCGAGGGCGCTGAGTAGATGCGCTTGCGCGGGCGGACTAATGAGACTAAGCGCGCTGGTTTCCTCGATTCCGGCCGCGCCGACATACCAAGGGATGACGCCGCCGGTATCTACGTTCGAGACCTGCCCGGTCGTATAGAGGGTCTGCCCGGTTCCATACATCATATGATTGCTGTCCGCGGGGTCGACGAGCATGGCGCCGATCCAATTACCCATGATGTCGCCGGGCGTGGGTTGGCCGAACAGCAGCCACGGGGATACGTTCACGTTGAAAGTAGAATGAGGCGGTGGACCATAGGGTTCATTTCCCATAGCTTCCCAGCTGGCGCCTCCGTCGAGGCTGCGAAAGATTTCGTCGCCGGGATAGTAGCGATCGAGCGTCGAAGCCATGATCGTATTCGGGTTGTTCGGATCGACGACGACTTTGGCGTAGCCGTAGTTGGCGGGCGAACTAACCGCATCGGGCGGGGTGATCTGATTCCATAACTTGGAGGCGAGGTTATACTCCCAAACTTGACCATTGCCCGCGCCATTGGGCCCGGACTGGTTCGAGTAAGTCACATACAGATTGCCGTTGGGACTAAGTGCGGCATTGGTGGGGACATCGCCGGTAGGTTGGCCGGGAATCGCTTGCCACGTAGCGCCGTTGTCCGTGCTTTGATAGAGGCCGGTAGTAGGATCGGAGACGCCGACGTAGATCGTGCCGTAACCCTTGCTTTTGTTAGTTGGTCCGAACATGACGAAGATCACGCCGGCCAGGTCGTTGTTGACTTCGCCTGTGACCGGAAAGCTCGCGACCTGGTTCCAGGAGTTCGCGGAATCCGTGCTGATCCAGAGGCCATTCACGTTGGTTCCGAGATAGAGTGTGGATGGAGACCAGGGAACCACAGCCAGGCGTTCTCCCGAAAAGCGGCCATTCTCGTTAGACCCGAGCTGGAAAGGTAAATTGACTTGTGTGAACGTGTCGCCGAAATTGTTCGAGATGTAGATTGCGCCGTTGCCCGCAAAGCTCTCGACGTACTCGCCCTGCGCAAGGTACAAGTTATGAGGGTTAGTGGGATCGAGCGCGATACTGAGCGTCCCCTGTAGGTTGTAGTTATCCGGGGTAACCCAATCGAGCAGCGACTTCCAGTGCTGGGTCGATGGATCCCATCGATAGGTCCCGCCGATGTCGGTCCGGACGTAGAAGAGACCGGGGACGGAACGGTCGGCAGCCAATCCGGTAATGAAGCCGCCGCCGACGATGCTCACGTTTCCAAAGTTGTAAGTCTGGGCCGAGGCCCCGCGGCCACCGGCGAGTAGACCGACAGCTAACAACGCGCTAAAGCAAAGAATCCGTAGCGGATTTGAATGCATTTGTATTCTCCTGGGTGCGCGGCCCTAAATGGCAGGGCGTTCTTAGACGATGCACGGAGGGGATTTTATCACCGCCAAGCCGGGTTGCGTTGCTTCGGGGAAGCTATCCGAACCTGAGTTAGTGGCCGTTGCGCTTAGCGCCTGAAGCTACTAGCATCGCGATTACGCCCGGAAAGTCCGCGCCCGGCGTTGGTCCGTTCATTCGCGACGCGTGCTCCGCCCACCCGAGCGGCGAGCCGTGGTACTGCAGATCCTTCACTTCCGATGGTGCGTTTCGTTTCAGCAGGGCATCCGCCATCCGAGTATTGCCGTGCCATGCAGCCCAATGCAGCGCCGTCGCGATTAGGTTCTCGTTCTTAAAAGGTGGAGCGTCATCACTGGATAATAACTTCACAACAAGTTCGGTGTCGTTTTCCTGCGCCGCAGCTACCAGCTGTAAGTCGGGTGGCGTGTGGGAAGCAAGCAAATCCTTCAACTCTTGGTTGTCGCCGGCGAGGTTATGCGCCGTCTTGAAGAGACCAATCGTCCAGTAGTAAATCTTCCCACCGCTTTCCGGATTTTCCTTCGGAAAGTAGTGTTCCGAGACGGCGACGTAGATAGACTTCGGGTCGGCTTCCAAGTACTTGCGGACGAGTTCCAGATCGCCAAGAGCCGCGGCCATCAGAATATCCGTCTGGCAGCCTTTCGAAACCAGAAACCGGGCGACGTCCTTCCGATCGCGCAGCATGTACTGCGCGGGGGTTGACTCATGATCGATGTCCCGCGCGTCGATCTTCGCGCCACGCTCGAGTAGGAGTGCGGCAACTTCCACGCTAGCGGCGAAGTGCAGCGGCGTTTGACCATCGCCACCGCGCGCGTTCACCAGCGCCGGGTTCCCATCGAGCAGCGCGGTTAGTTCGGCGAGGCGGTTCAGACGCGCGGCGGAGTGAGCGTCGAGCCTCGCGCCGCGTTCGATAAGAAGCGGCGCGATCTCTACAGGTGCCGTGTCGAGCACGCCAAAACTGCCCGCCCACCAATGCGTTCGCGCGTTGATATCGGCGCCTGCTTGCAGCAGCACGTCGACCATGTCCAGATTGCCCTTCGTGGCAGCCCGGACCAGCGGAGTAATTCCGAAACCATCGCCGATGAGTGGCGCATCGAGGTGCGACTTCATCGCGGGGAACTGATCAAGCACCGCAGTCACGGCACCCGGATCACCCGTCGCGATAGCTTCAGCTAACGCCGTCCTACTCATGCCATAACTTTGAGGAGCGCCGTCTGGAACTTAGCCATTTCAGCCGGCGTTCCAATAGTTATTCGGCTATAAGTCGGCCACGCTGGCCATACACGACCCACGAAGATCTTCTCGGCCTGCATCGCTTTCACGAACTCGCCCGCGGGACGCTTCGCGTCAAGCATGAAGCAGTTCGATTCCGAAGGGACGAACGCGATGTTGTTCTTCTGCAGGAAGCTGAACACGTCCTCACGCAGGTTCTTCATATTCGCCTTGCGCTCGGGCACCACGGTCTTTGATTCCAAACTCGCCGTAGCACCAGCCATGCCGGTAACGGGAAGCGCGCCCGCTGCGTAACCCGTGATGCGCTCCAGTAGATCGGGGCGTCCGAATGCGGCTCCCGCGCGCAACCCAGCCATCCCGTAGATCTTCGAGAACGTGCGCAGAATGATGAGGTCTTTGTCAGCCGCCACCAAGTCCGAACAAGGCGGCGCGCTCGAGAAGTGGATGTACGCCTCGTCGAGCAGCACCACCGATCCCTTCGGCTTATTCTCAACCAGCCATTCGATATCCGCGCGCGGCGTGAGCGTGCCCGTCGGGTTGTTCGGGTTGCAGACGTAGATGACGCCGGCATTCGGATCGGCCGCCGCCATGGCGCGAACATCGTGCGCGTACGTCTTAGTCAGCGGAATTCGGATCGACTTTGCGCCGGCGAAATCAGCTGCGCGGAATCCGGCTTCATAACCGGGATCGGCTACGACGTACGGCTTCGAAGGCGATGTATAAGCGAGGACCACGCGATGCAACGGATCGCTCGAACCGGCAAACGGGAGAACATAGCGCGGCTTCAGATTCTCCTGCGCGGCGATGGTCTGAGTGAACTGCGCGGTCAGGTCGTACATATAGCGACCGCCTTTGGTGGCGATACTCTGCACCGCATCCAGCGCCTGCGGGCAAGGACCTAGCGGGTTCTCATTCGCGTTGATCTTGACTGCGTCCGGCGGGATCGGACCGGTCTGGGAAAGCTGAGCCAACACGGGCTCGGTGGCGAAAGGAAGAGCTGCGCCGGCGGCAAGGAACCCGGCGAGGCGTTGGAAATCGCGGCGGGAGATGCCGCGCGCGAGGAGACCGTCGTTGTGTTGCATGCAGTTTTCTCCGTGGGAATATTGTCGCAGAGAATCCGTTGCAGGTTGAAGCCACCCTTCGCGCTCTGATGTTGTTCGATGTCGCCGACGGCATCCAGTTGGATCTCGTGTCGGGCCTGCTAGGCGGAAGCGCCGATTCCGGCGTGCGGAGCTTCGGCCGGGCCACGTCGCAAGCCGCACCCTCGCCCGAGTATGTGCGGTTCGAACGGCCGCCGGTGATTGAGCACGATCCCGAAGGCCGCATTCGCTACTACGATTACGGCGTGATCAGCGTGGAACTTGATACCGCGTTTTCCGGCGATATCGAGCAGTTAGTGCAAGCTTCCAGCCGGTGGATCTCGGACTCCCAGGCGGAAACACGCGCACGGGAACTGCTGCGGCGGCGCGTCGAGCGGGCAGTCAGCGCGATGACCAATCCGTATGCCGAGTGGATGAGCGAAGACTACTACATCGTCCTGATGTCGAACTTGCGTTTTGACGCGCACGAGTTCGTCGATCAGTGCGGCATGCAGATCGCGCAAATCGTGCGCGGCGAATCGAAGCTACTGGCGGATGAAGAGCGGCAAGACGTATTGAAAGCGCGCATCTCTTATTACACGAATGATCTCGCTGTGATTGGATGGTCGGCCGCATTGATCTGCGACACGCCCACCGGCGCGCTGCCGATTGTGCAGTTAGTCGAGTATGCCAATACGCAGTTACTCGAATACCGGCACTATGATGACTTACTCACGCGCGTCTTAGCCGACGTGTATCGCGACCTCGATGAAGGCACGGGCTTCTGGGCCAGGTGGCGGATGGGAAGTCGGGCGGCGCGGCTCAACACCATCCGCCTTGAAGTAATTGAACTGACCGAGCGGACCGACAATGCAATCAAGTTTCTGAGCGATATGTTCTACGCGCGGCTCTACCGGCTCGCCGCGCGACGTGTTGGCGTACCGGACTATCGCAACTTAGTGGATCAGAAACTGCGCACGGCGGGCGAGTTATACCAGTTCATGACCGATCAGTTCCAGCAAGGGCGGGCCTTCGTGTTGGAGGTGATGGTCGTAGTCATTCTGGTGATTGAGCTGGTGTTCTTGTTTCGCGGGAAGTAGGTTTCTGTGCGGCGATCCGCGCGTGGTAATTACTCGCTTTCGTCCGGTTCCCGCAAAGCTTCATATCGCACCAGCGCCGCGTATGATTCTTGCTGGTGTCGAGAAACAACCAGCCGCAAGTCTCTTTCGCGCAACTTCGCACAAGCGCCATGCGGTCTGAAGACAAGAGATCGGCCGCGGCTTGCGCGAGCGTCCACAATGGAAAAGCCAGGCTCACCTTTTGCGGCCATTTCCAGATCAAAAGGTTCCTGTCGACAATGAGCTTCCGCGTAGCGCTCGCTTCTTTGAAGTACACTTCCAACGTGTCGAGATCCGCGCTCGAGACTTCCCCTCCGCCGAGTAGCGCGTAGGCGACCGCAGCCAATGTCTCGCGGAATTCGATCGCTTGCTCGAACACGCCGCTGCGCTCCTCGTCGCGAGCGGGTAAGTTCCTCAGGGCGCGGGCCTGCGCCACGGTAACTAAGCCGGACTCGACCGTAAACCGTACCAGTTCGGCGTAGCTTACCAGCAATTCCTTGGTGCGTTCGTTGAAGCGATCGTCCAAAGTATTCACAAAGTCGAGGGCAGGGTTGCCGGCGACCAACTGAAACGGCTTTGGCGTTTCACCTTTCGTCATGCTATTTAACCACCAAAATTCATTTTACAGGTTATTGCGCAGCAGCTATACTGTAACCAGTGATGAGCGCTTTGACGGTTACAAAAAAAGAGACGAGCCAACGGTTCGACGTGCGCGTTCTCGCCGCCTTCTTCGCGATTTACGTGATCTGGGGCTCGACGTTCCTTGCCATCCGAATTACCGTGGTGCTCATTCCGCCATGGTTCTCGGCCGGCGTCCGCTTCTTCGCGGCGGGCGTGATCCTCTACGCGTTTTGCCGGCTGCGTGGCGCCAAATCACCCTCGTGGCGCGAGTGGCGCAGCCTGGCCATCCTCGGCGTGTTGATGTTTGCTTTGACTTATGGGGCGCTTTTCTGGGGCGAACAGTACGTGACGTCCGGAGTCACGTCCGTGCTGGAAGCAACTCTTCCGCTTATCACCGTGTTGCTGGAAGTATTTGTTCTACGGCATCAGAGGTTCCGATGGAGAGTTCTGTTGGCTGTGATCGTGGGTTTTTGCGGAGTCGCCGTGATGGTGCTCAAAAGCGGCGGCCAGGCGATTCCGGTTTATCCGTGTCTCGTTATTCTGGCCGGATCAATTGCCTGGTCGCTCGGCTCGGTGCTGACGCGATCGCTGCCGCTGCCTAAGTCTCGCCCACTAACTGCCGGCGCCGAGATGATGCTTGGAGGCGGGATGCTGCTAGTGCTTTCCGCCGTATCCGGCGAGTTACACCCGTTCCCGGTAGTGCCGCCCAAAGCGCTGTTCGCGCTCATCTATCTGATTAGTCGCTGGATCGCTGCTGGCGTTCACCGCCTTCGTCTGGTTGCTCGGCCGCATGCCCGCCAGCCGAGTGGCGAGCCATGCTTACGTGAACCCGGTTGTGGCGCTCGCGCTAGGATACTTCGTCGCGGGCGAAGAGTTCACGGTGCGGACCATGATAGGTGCTGCGCTAGTAATCGGGAGCGTGTTCCTGACGATGCGCGAAAAGAGCAGTTAAGCACCGATACCGTCAGCTCCTGATAGACCTTGAATGGCGCTGGATTTAGCACAACCCGGAAGGCGATTGCCCGTCACCTGCGTAACCAGCAAAGCTATAAATTCCACCGCGAATAACTCCAGAATGCACGGCCGATGAACTGGAACTACTTACAACTCTAGTCCGCCTCGAAAGTCTTAAAGTGGAGCGGCGAAAACCAGCTTAGTCGGCGCCGCCAGCGTCGCGCCCGGCGGTTCCAGACTCACCGCGACCGCTTTGACATCCGCCGAATCGATCGGGCCCGGAACGATGCTGATCGCACGCCCACCCCCATCCGGCAGCCAGCCTTCAATCGCGCGAGGGTTGCCCTTCACCGGCACCACCCACGTCTCGTACTTCCAACCGGCCGGAGCTGAATCGAGATCGCCTGCGACAAGCACAATGCCGAGCGACTGATGGACGAACACACTGCCGCGCGGTGTCCGCGGCTGGCCGGGACCAAAATTGATTTCGCGCGTTCCGGACGATTGCAGAATCGTGGCCAAAGCAGCAACGCGGCTCGTCTCCAGCCGGTTTTGACGCTGCAACGAAGCCACTTCTTCCTGCAGGTTACGGTTCTGCGCGAAGAGCACAATGGCGATCGCAGCGGCGGCCGCCAGCGCAGCAAGAGCAGGCCACCATACAAAGCGCTGCGGCTTCACAGATGCCTGGGCAGGTTCGCCAAACATAGACTGCACTTTGCGCCGCAACCGCGCCGGAGGCTCCACGCGCGGCACGGTCTCCGAAATCACCGCGTTCATATCGACCGCATCCTGTGCTCGCGGTAGGCATTCCAGACATCCGGATTCAAGATGCCGGCTGACCGCTCGTTGCTCCTCCGGTTCCAGCGCGTGCAGCGCCCAGAGTTCGAAGAGTTCGCGGAATTCGTCGCAGTTGTTGCTCACGAACCCTCCCTCCCGGCCGCAGTGCGTAACACCTTCAACGCACTCCGGACAAGACCCTTGACGGTGCCGAGTGGTTTGTTTAGCTTCTCGGCGATCTCGGTTTGGGTCATTCCTTCGAAGTGAGTCAATTCAATTACGTCCCGTTGCGCATCGTTCAGGCTTTCCAGTGCTTGCGCGACTGCTCGCTGCTTTGCGATCCGGTCACCATCCGGTTCGTGCGTCGGGCACAAACCGAGTCGCTCAGCTTCATCCAAATCCGAGAAGGACTGGGGTCCCGATCGCATGGAACGCAGATGATCGAACGCGCGATTCCGAGCAATGGTCACCAGCCACCCCGAGAGACTTCCCTTCTCCCCGTCAAACGTCTGGATCCGATTCCAGACCCGTAACAACGTCTCCTGAACCAAGTCCTCCGCCGTCGATTGATCCCGCACCGCGCGGTAAACGACCGAGTAGAGGAGGCCTCCGTAACGGTCGTAAAGCGCGAGCATGGCGCTTCCGTCGCGCTGCTTTAATTGACGGATGAGCTCGCGATCCTGCTCGAAAGAACCCGGACTGCGGCGGGGCGAATTGTCGTTAGCCAATCGCGTCCCCGTCGCCTGAGCTAAGCTGCCTGCAGAGTGGCACTGCGAATAGCTTACCGAATGGCTGTTCTCAAGCCGCAACAACCGCACGCGACCTTCTCAATTCGGCAACATCACCGCATCGATCACGTGAATCACACCATTCGACTGATTTACATCCGCAATGGTGATATGAGCGACATCGCCCTTCGCATCCTTGAGCGCGAGCCCTTGACCGTCCATCATGACGATCAGCGATTCGCCGTCCACCGTCTTCAGCATCGCGGTCCCGCCGCCCGCTTTGATCTGATGTTTGAGCATCTTGGCGTTGAGCTTACCGGGGACGACGTGGTATGTAAGAATCGCCTTCAGCTTGTCCACGTTTTCGGGCTTGAGCAGCGTATCCACTGTTCCGGCGGGTAGCTTGTCGAATGCTTCGTTGGTCGGCGCGAACACCGTGAATGGTCCGGGACCTTCAAGAGTCTCGACCAGCCCGGCGGCTTTCACGGCTGCAACGAGCGTGGTGTGGTCTTTCGAATTAAGGGCATTTTCAACGATGTTTTTGGTCGGATACATCGCGCTTCCGCCGACCATCGGATCCTGCGATCGAGCACTTACAACCGAGCTGGTACACACGAGTACCAAGCCCGCCACACTGGCGAGAACATACTGTTTCATTTTGTTATTCCTTTGATAGATTGCTGGCGAGCCGTTCGTCCGGCTAGCGGCCGGCTATCCGGCTCACATGTGGATACGTGGATCGCAGGCTTCCGGATCACTAGCGCGCGGGAAAGCGTGCCCGGTGCGTTTCGGCACCAGCGGCTTCATCTAAAAACGAGCGCGGAGAGTATCCATTAAGGCCGGAGTAGTTTCCGGTGATTCGGTACAAGTGTGGTCGTACTTCAGGGGAGAGCCCGGAGAAATCCGGGCTCTAAGTATTACTTCCCGATGCTGGCCAGATAGTACCCCGGGCGCGTCCGGATGATCAGATCCGGAAGGTCCACGTCCACGCGGATCTGATGAAAACCATCCTCGGTAAGATCATTCGGAGCGTACGTAATCAGGTACTGGCTATGGATTTCGCGGCTGAGCGACTCCACCGCGTCCTCCAGCCCGCGTTCCTTCTTGAAGGTAAATTGCGCGCCGCCGGTACCTTCCGTAAATACCTCAGCTGGGTTCTCGACGAAGATACGCTTGGTTCCAAGGTATAAATCTTTGAGCATCGGTACAAACTCCGCGCGATTTCCAGCTAGTCCCAGGTGCTCCAACGCTGTGGGTGTATTAGGAACTCCGCCGGGCAAATTATAAGCTGCCGGCGGGATTGCGCTCATCTGCGTTGGCTGCGGTTTCGAAGTTACACTCGTCACGATCTGGGAAATATCCACCGTGTAGACCGTGACGTTAGCGAGTTGCGCAGCGATCAGAGTTTCACGCAGGCGCGCTTCACTCGACACATCCCGTGTTTCGCTAATGAGCAGGATGATGCGCCGTCGATTCGGATTCCGTGACTTGAGTTTCTGGATTCCGGTCTCCACCGCGTCAATCATGCGCGACGGCGTATTGCCGGCATGGATCCCCTGGATGGCTTTGTCGAGCTTGTCGGGATCGTTCGTGAAATCCTGCTTGGTCATTATGCGGGAATCGAACGAGATCACAGCGGCTTCGCCATCGCCGCCGGTCAGAATGGGCTGAATCATCGGGCCGATCCTGTGGATCTGGTTCAACACTGCCTCTACGCGGTCACTCTGCTGAATTGCGATTACGAGCGAGATTGGTTGAACAGTGATGTCGACGGCGATCTTCTGCTCTTTGTTGTTATCGAACAAGTGGAAACGCCCGGCTTCGATCCCTTCGACGAGTCCCCCGGAGCGGTCGAGAACCGTAACGGGTGCAAGAATATTGCGAACGCTGGTGCGAAACGTGGTTGTCTCGTCTTCAGCCGTCGTAGTTAACGGCGCAGGTGCGCTGGCTTGGGCCGGCGGCGGAGCGGCAGGTTTTGCGGCCGACGGGTCGGAAATCACGGGATCCTGCTGCGCGAAAGTGATCGAACCGGCGCTGAGGCACACCAAAAGCATTAGACGCGAAGCCATACGCACTCACGATAGCAAGTCGGGTGCCGTCAGAAATCCATCTTCTCGATGTCGTCGTCAATCGCCGCCGTCAATTCGCCATTCTTCTTAGCGAGCGTGCCCTGCTGATCGCGCAACCCCGCCATCTCCGTCTCGATACCGCCAACTGCCCGGCATACTTCTGCACCAGATCCTGTTGCCCGCTCACCCGATTTAAGCTTTCCAGGTTCTTGCGTATCCGCTCTTCATCGACGGCGATGGTGTCGATGCGGTCTTTCACGCGCTTCGCCTGGTCGCCGTTTTCCGCGATCTGCCGCTTCAAGGCCGCAAGCTGTTCAATCGAGCGCCGCCCGGCATCCGTCAGTGCTTTGTTGCGCTCAAAGTCCAGAATCGAATCGATATTTTGATTCGACACCGCTAGATCGTTGTTTAAGACCTGCTCCTCAATTACGGGAAACGTCTGGCTCGCGGACGGCTGCAGTTTCACCTCGAAGCGTGACGCGCGGCCGGTCACTTCAATCGGCTTCTGGTTCAGGATCTTAAAGGTGGGCGTGAGCTGATGTTCCAGAATCAGCGTCTTCGGCTTCGCGTCGACGTTATTGATCGCGTACATCGTCTTCTTCACGGTCGACGTGCGCGTCGTCATCACCCCGCGATGCATATGGATCTCGATGACGTGCTGCTCGAACGAATCGATGTTGTTCGATACGCGCGTTCCCAGATCCACGCCGTAACTCACCAGCCGCTTGTCGCCTGATTTCACGGTTTCGACGAGCGCCTCGCCCGCGTAAGCCCCGGCGTCAAAGACCGTAATCGGGCCGCCATCAAGCGTCTTGCCGGTTGAGTTCGTCAGTTCCGCTGCGTTCAAAGGATGCTGCGCGTTCTCGCCCGTATAGAGCACGACCTTGCGGGCCTTGATCTTGTCCTGAAGAAACGGCAGCATCGCCGATTCGTTGCGCTTGATGGTGACCGGATGCGCGATGCGGTACTCGAAGAGATCGGCGATTTCGGAGCCGTTTGCGGCTTGTGCAATGGAACTGGGAGACGCGGCTGGCAAGAACACGTTTTGTGCTTGATCACCAAGCGGGCGTGCTTTGAACGCACCCCTTCCCAGCGCGCCGTTCACGCTACCTTGGGCAACTCCGTCGCGCGTGCTCATCCCCATACTTTGGTTGAACGTCAATCCTGCGTTGGGCACGTATTGAAGTGCCGCCGAATCATGCAACTCCGGCCGGACCGCCGCTTCCTCCGGCAACTCCGCCGTCTCCCGCCGGATATACCGCGGCGCATACAACTCACTGACGAACGATATCGGCTTGCCGGATACCAGCGCCATCTGGACGTTGGTCCAATCTTCATCCGTCGTGTTATCGACGATCGCCCAACCCTCCAGCGTCGGTTCTCCCGCATCAGCGAACAGCAGCCGGTAGCTCGACTTCCAAATCGGCATCGGGATGATGTATTCCGCGGTAATGTCGCGCGCACCGCTTGCATTGGCATCCAGATAGACCGACCGCCTCTCCTTCGATCGCGCGGATTGCAGCGCCCCCAGATAGTCGCGGAACTGAGTCTGGAGCTTCGCGTCGGCAAAGCGCATGCTTGTCGCGGCATCCAAATCGAACGCCCGCATTTCGCCCGGATCCATCAGCAGCACGATCTGCTGCCGCTCGGGGCGGTCCTTATCGCCGGCCACCACCCGAGCGGCCACAATGGCCCCGGCGACCTTCTCGCTGCCCACTTGCATCTCGACCCGCGCACCTTTCAATTGATCGAGCACTCCGCTGAGCGGCGACCCGCCATCGATCCGAAACGGAAAGTCGGCCAGCTTCACTTCCAGAGGCACGCTCGAGTCATAACGCAAGCCCGTCACATTCGCCGAGCGTCCATTAATCGTCAGCGATTTCAGCACGTCGTTCATCTCGGCGGCGCGGAAATCGAACTGTGCCGTGTCGCCCGCTGGGATAGTTCCGGAGCGCTCGAAATAACCCACTCCGTGCTTATACAGCACAACCTGGCGGATCGGCACTTCGGCTGCCCCGCATAAACTAACGATTAGTACGAAAACGACGGCGGACTTGAACATGGCAGCCTAGACGCTACAATTCCCGCTCCAGTTCCCGAATTGCCGCGAAATCCTGCAAAACCCCACGGGGTAGAACCTTAGGTCCATTGACACTATGGCCGTGAACCGTCATCCTTGCCGAAGATGGTTCTTCGCCTTATTCTGCTTCTATCGGTCGCCGCTTGCCTAGGCGCGCAACAGCCTGTCGAAACCGCTCCGAACGACGCTCAGAGTGGCGTTCCGGCAGGGACGCCCGCTGGTGTTCCGGCTGGGGCTGCCCCGGCTCAGAGCGATGCGCAGACCGACACCCAAACGGCTCCGCAGTCCAACCCACCGGCGCCGGCTGGAACCGACCAAAGTACACAAGCGGTCCCACCGCCTGAGGTCGTAGAGGCAACGCCCGAAACCCCCGGTGGCGAAGGTCCTGGGATTCTCACCCGTGGCTATAGTGTCACGCCTTTACAGAGTCAGGAACTGCGTTTCCGGCCCTGGCTTAACTTCACAGGCGTAGTGGACAGCGGGTTTGTGGGCCTTTCGACAAAATCGGGCCAGCTTACCAACCAGCTGAATGAAGGCGTCGACCTCGAATTCGGCATCGACGGCAGGCGCGTCACGCGTAAAGATACGTTCGAGCTCGAATTCCGGGGCGACCTTTACGAATATACGCCCAACACCTTTTATGACGGCGGCAACTATCTACTCGACCTGACCTATACGCACCGCTTCACCAAGCACATTAGCCTTGCCCTTCAGGAAAGCGCGGGCCTCTATTCCAATAACTATTCGCTGCTCGACACGAATACCGACCTCAGCCTCGGCAACACAAGCCTGCTGGTCACGCCGAATACGCAAATCTTCGATAACCGGACGCTCTATCTCAGTACGTCCGCAGACGTGATTTACCAGATCACGCCGCGGCTCTCAATCGACTTGGGCGGAACCGGGTTCCTGGTGCGCCGCGAAGCCAGCTCACTTTACGGGACGACCGGATCGCAGGCCAGGGTAGATGTCACTTACCGCTTCACGCGCCGCTCAACATTCGGGCCTTACTACGGCTTTACGCAGTACAACTTCAACCGTGCGTTCGGCGGATCCAACATCAACACCGTTGGTTTGTTGTACTCCTACGAATTGACGAAGTCGCTGCAGTTCCGGCTGCGTGGCGGCGGCTCACAGGTCGTTACTAATGGCCTCGAAACGGTCACCATTGATCCGACCATCGCGGCGCTGCTTGGTTATAGCCAAGGTCAAATCGCGGTTCACCGTTCAAACTATGTTCCCGACCTGACTGTCCAGTTATTCAAAGCCTATCGGGTAGGGACCGCTTCCGTAGAATTCACGGACGGCGTTACTCCCGGTAACGGCCTATTTCTAACCAGCCGGCACGAGGAGATATCGGGGCATTACGACTATATCGGATTGCGCCGGTGGACCTTACAGATCGGAGGCAGCCGCGATACTCTCTCGACTCTTGGAGTTTTGGTCGGTCAATACAGCAGCTATATCGCGGACGCGGGAGTTGTTCGTACTCTCGCCAAAGGCTTCCAGGCCAACCTCCGGGGCGAGTACAGGCACTTCGACATAGCAGGCGCTCCTTTCCTCCGGAACTCTTACCGAATCAATCTCGGCGTTGCATGGACTCCAGGCGAGCAGCCTGTGAAACTGTTCTAAGCAATGCTTTCATTTGAATTACCGGAGATATCAATCAAAATAGCTAAAATTAAGTAGAAATTAGTGCTACGCTCCTGAGAAGCAACACTTTCTTCCCCCACTTTCTATTGAAGCAAAGTCAAGCTTCTTACGGTTTTTAAGGACCGCGTGCGACCCCACTTTCTATCCGCCGCCAAAGGCCTCAGCTCAACGGTTGAAACGATTTGCAGTACGGCCATTCGGAGTCCTCATTGGCTCCGAAGTCATTCAACATTGCGAGAGGCAGGCACGAATCTCCGGAACGAATCAGACCGCGCACTGAGGGCTCTTACGTTCTCGGGAGTTGCGGTGTGGAATTGGCATATTGCCGACGATATTGTCGAATGGTCGGGACCCGTCGAGGAACTGTTTGGAGTTGCCGCTTCGGATGTAGCTAACTATGCCGCACTTCGTGCGCGTATCCATCCGGAGGATTGGGAGACGGTGAAAGCGGGGTTCACGGCAGCGCAATTCACTGGCGCTACCTACTCGGTGGAGTTTCGAGTGATTCGGCCTGACGGGGAGACCCGCTGGCTTACTGGATCCGGCGGTGCCGTGCTGGATAGGAACGGAACAACTGCACAACTGGCGGGCGTCTATTTTCCTATGCCGGCCGCGAAGGCTGCCCAGCGGAAACTTGAGGCGAGCGAGCGCCAGTTTCGTGAACTCTCCGAAGCGATGCCGCAGATTGTCTGGACTGCGAACGCAGCAGGCGAATTCAACTACTACAACAGCACGTGGTACAAGGTCACCGGCTTGTCGAATTCCTCGGTTTCCTCTGTGCAGGATCGGAAAACGGTAATTCATGAGGAGGATTGGGATCGCTGGCTGCGTGTCTGGTCGAAGGCCCTTGCATCCGGCCAGCCTTATGAAATCGAGTATCGGTTCTGGGATGTATCCAGGCAAGAATACCGCTGGTATCTCGGTAGGGCTGTGCCGGTCCGGGATTCGTCCGGCGTTGTGACGCAATGGTTCGGCACCTGTACCGACATTCACGAACGGAAAGCAGCCGAGATCCGGCTCTCCCACAACGAACAGATGTTGCGCAAGCGGGAACAGCAGCTCTCGCTAATTTTCGAAACAGGCGCGGTGGGTGACTGGACCTGGGACATCGCGGCAGACGAAGTACGAGCGCACCCTACGGTGTGGGCCTTCTATGGCGCTCCTGACATGCGAGGTCCCGCGCCTTCCTCCTGGTTCGCGAGCCGTCAGCATCCGGAGGATTTGGAGAGAATCAACCGAGAGGTGCGGGAGGCTCTGGTTGGAACGCGACCTCTGGATTTAGAATTCCGCATTCTTCGTCCGGATGATTCGGTGCGCTGGATTATCGCCCGCGGGGTGGTAGTCCGGGATGAACACGGAACACCGATTCAGACATTCGGACTTAATATCGACGTCACCGAACGGAAGCTCGCTGAGTTGGAGGTCAAAGAGAGTGAGCGGCAGCTTCGCGAACAAGCGGACGCGATGCCGCTGATCGTCTGGAAGTCCAAACCCGATGGTTCCGTGGACTATTACAACCACCGTTGGTACGAATACACCGGCGAGCGCCCGGATAGCATCCGCGAATGGTTTCGGATGCCCTTCATCCACCCCGACGACGTCGGCCGCTGCTTCGAAGCCTGCATGCGGGGATTCGCTGGTGGGGTCGGCTTCGAAGTCGAGGGCCGGCTGAGGCGTCGAGACCAAACCTATCGCTGGCATCTGGCCCGCTGTTTACCCTTCTACAATCAGCAGGGTGTCGTGCTTCGTTGGTTTGGAACAACTACCGATATTCACGAACAAAAGACCGAAAAGGAGCGGCTCGAGGCGGAAGTACAAGCTCGCACCGAGGAACTAAGGCGCTCGCTCACGGACGTCGAGACCCTCTTGAAAGAGGTTCATCATCGGGTTAAGAACAACTTACAGGTCATTTCAAGCCTGCTGAGTATGCAGAGCGACATCTTGGACGATCCAATCGCCGCCGCGGCCCTGCGGGAGAGTCAGCAGCGCGTGTACTCCATGGCGCTCATTCATGAACGTCTATATGGTAGCCGGACGTTGGAAGAGGTCGACTTCGGAGAGTATGCCGAAACTCTGATACACGAACTCTTCTTTAGTTACTCAAGCGGCGCCGCTAATGTAACCTCGCATCTGAATCTTGCCCCCGTAACGTTAAAGATCGATCAGGCGATCCCCTGCGGCCTCATCTTGAACGAGCTTGTCACCAATGCTCTGAAGTACGCATACCCACATGGTCGTGCCGGTGAAATCAGAGTTGACTTATCCGCTTCGGAATCAGGTGAAGTTACGCTCACCGTACGCGACTTTGGCGTAGGCTTACCGGCGTCCGTTGACTGGAAGAATTCGAAATCTCTAGGTCTGCCCATCGTCGATCTTCTAAGCCAGCAGATCGGCGGAACATTAAACGTTCAGCGTAGCCCGGGGGCCATGTTTACCGTGAAGTTTTCCAAACTAGAAGTTCCGGAAACGAAAGTCACCTCGGCCGCTTCAAACCCACCCGGAGTATAAATCACAGGAGTCAAACAAATGAGTCAAACACCACGGGTCTTACTTGTCGAGGACGAAGCGATTATCGCGCGGGACATCCAGCGACAACTTACAAAATCAGGATTCATCGTCACGGGAACTGCTCGAACCGCAGCGGATGCCTTTCGGCAGATAGAAGAGGAGGCGCCCGACCTGGTTCTTATGGACATCTCCATCAAAGGAGGGCTCGACGGCATCGACGCGGCGCAGATCGTCCGCGAGCGATATGAAGTTCCGGTAATCTATCTCACCGCCCACGCCGACGATACAACGCTGCAGCGGGCCGAGACAACGGAGCCGTTCGGGTACATCGTTAAGCCGCTCGGAAACACCAACGTGAAGGCAATCGCTACGATGGCGCTTCACAAACATCGCGTCGAGCGCCAATTGGAATCTCACCGAAAGATGTTGTCGGCGATCCTGCAGGCGTTACCCGACGCAATCGTTGTTGCGGACGCTTCCGGCAAGGTCCTATTCCTAAATTCGTCAGCCGAGCGCCTGACGGGTTGGACGCATTCCGAGGCAGCCGGCAAACCCTTGGCGGAAGTAGCGCCCCTCGAAGACCGCGAAGGCAATCTCGTCTCCGGATATCTGCTTCGCCGGGCAGTGACGCAGACGGGCGTGTATGCGATCCCGCAGGACAGCGTGCTAATAACCAAGAACCAAGGTCCGATTGACGTCACCGGCCAGTTCGCGGTAGCGTCGGTCAGCCACCGTACCGGAGGAGTATTTCTAACCCTGCACGACGTGACTGTTCAGAAGCGGGAACAACAGCAGCTCGCCCAGGAACAACATCTATTTGTTGCCGGCGAACTCGCGCAGGGAGTCGCGCGCGAGTTTTACAGCCTGTTTGATTTAGTGGACGAGTGCGCGGAGCGATTGGCGGGACCTGATCCGCAGGCCGATCTTGATCTAGTTCGGCGAGCGACTATGGCCGGCAAAGACATGTCCATGCAGTTACTGGATTTCCGTGAATCCCACGGGCGGGCAAACGCATTTAACGTCGGCGACTTCCTGTTTGAATCGGAGCCGTTGCTCAAAGGGTTCGGTGGGAGCGACATGGACGTCGTGGTGAGCGCTGAACCGGACACCGGGTACGTGCTGAGCACAGGCAACCACTTCGAGCAGCTGCTCATGCATCTTGTGCTCGACGCGAAGAACCGAATTCAGGGCCGAGGAACAATCACGATTTCCGCTGACGTTCAGATCCAGCCATTTAGAGGTTCTCGAAACCGGGCGTACGTCCGGCTGGCTGTGTGTTCCGAACCGCCACTCGAACAAAACACGCCGGCTGCATCCGAAGAACCATTCCCGTTCGATGTCAAACCACCAAGCGTGGATTTGTCGATCGTGAACGCGATCGCGGTGGCTTCGCAAGGCTTCACGCGGGAGTCGGAACTGCCGGATGGCGGCACGATATTCGAAGTATTTCTCCCTCGGCATGAATCGCGCAACTCTGCCGCGGCCGCCGCCCGAAAACCGCACAAAGTTATCCTGGCGATCGGAATGACTAAGGAATTGATCGCAGGCGCGCAAACAGCAGCCGGGGAACACACGTTGATCCTGGATAGTTCGAGCCTGGGTGAGGCCAGCCTTATCGCGGAGCTATACCCGGACGAAATTGATCTTATACTTCTCTATGACAGCGATGCCTTGCCGCGAACAACGGGCCGCGCGATGGATCGAATCCGCGCACGAAGACCGTTTACCCCATTCCTGAAGTTTGCATCAACGGGCACCCAGGCGCTCGACGCGGAACATATCGAGCGGAAGGTACAAGAGTTCTTTAGTACTTACGCCATGCGAGCGCTTGCGGCTAACGGTCACGGGTGACCTCCCCTGCTGCGGCTACCTGACCGCAATCATTAGTTGTGCTATTCGGCCGGTTGGGTGCCGCAAACGCCGTTGGGACCTTGCGAGCACGGCCCGTACACAAAGACGGTGCCGTTTCCGTCATTAATCGTCGAAACGTATACCTTTCCATTATTGACCAGTGGCGCGACATAACGCTGTGTGCTAAACACCTTTCCGCTCGCAGCCTGACTGTTAAAGACCGGTTGGATTTCATAGCCTGCGCCGGTTTGGTAAAGCTGAAAGGCGGTCAAGGCGCCTTGCTGAAAAGCGGTGGTTTTCGTGAAGCCGTTCGAGGTTGTGGCCCATAGCAGCGCAGTCGTGGGATCCGCGCCATTCGCCGAAATCGCCAGTTGCCCACCACCGCCTTGAATCGTCGTGCCAGTTATCGGAGGTACTGCCGACGTTGCAGATGTTTCCAGATACGAACCGTCGAAGTAGTACCCTCGCGGAATATCGTTAAAGCCCCACACGAAGTAGAATCCGGAGCCCCCACCCAGGTTCCAGTAAGCCGGGCCATGAATCTCGGCGCATCCGCTCCCCAGCGGAACGATACCTGAGTACACCGGAGTTTGCGGAGAGACGGGGAAAGGAGTGGCGCAAGGCGGAGCGCTTGCCGCGGCTAGAAAACTCTGGTACGGCGTGCTTGTGTACCCGCCTAAATTCGCCGTCTGAAGAACGTAGGTCTGTCCAGCTTTCCCGGCAGCTATTAGATAACTACTGGTAGCCTTCGGAACCGTCGGCGGGATCATTAGAACGCCACCCGCATCTAAGTCCAGGTCGTTATAGTCGTCAACATAGTAATTCTGGTAGCCCGGAGTTTCCGTCGAGTTCTCCGGGGTGAACGTTGAACCGGGGTTACTGTTGGCGCCGCGCGGACGGTACACGACGGAATCGCCCAATGCGTTATTGGCTATCGCGGTGCAAGTAGTGGGTGTGGTGGAAGCCTCCGGACGGCATCCGTTGCCTGTCGAGTAGGCGTAAAAGGTTCCGTCGCTCGCCGGACCGATTCCTGACATCCAAACTCCCGCGCCAACCGGCGATAGAGGTCCTGGCGTGTTTTCCGGCGCTAGAAAGAATGAGCAGTTCACGCGGGATAAGCACGTGGTGGAGGGACAACTGTGACTGTCAGTCTCGCAGGAATTATACTGCGCCATCCAGCCCTGATAACTGGATTCGAGTTCATTCCCGGAGGTACCGGATGTCCCGAATCCGAAGCCGACCAGGATCGTGCCGCGGATTTCGGCGAGCGCCGGCCGCTGCAGTTGGTTTGAAGCAACGAAACCGTTGGGCGCCAGATCCGGATTGATGTCATGCGGCGGTAAAAGATCCAGCCCGAACGTTGCGTTGTTCCGCAACGATATGGCATGAATGGTATAAACCCAACCCGTACTGCCCGTAGCCGTGCAAGTTGCCGCTTTCTGCGTATCGTTCAGCGTCACGAAGTACATCAAATCATTAGTTGTGTCGATAACTGGTGTGCTTAGTATTCCGGCCCTCGTGAAGCCTACATTTTCCTTGCAGTACAGCGCCGGATAGTAAACCGAGCCGGAAGCAGCCGCAGTCGTGAAGTTAGCGCTCTTCCAGATAGGCGCGGCGCCCGTTGGATTGTCTCCGTCGAAGGCAAAGATCTGATTGCGCATCGTCGCGACGAACACCACCGTTGCATAACAGGTACCCGAGATCGTCCAATTGTGGAGAATGAGAGGCTGCGCGTAGACCGGACCTGCGGCGGGCGCCAGTTGAAATAAATACCCGAATCCGCTTCCCACGCTGGCCGGGTTCAACACCGTCTCCTGGAGATTTGAATTCGTCCGGTACGAATCATATTGACCGCCTGCAATATTGGGGGCGCTCACGCCGCAAGGGGCCGCGAGCGCAGGCCGGATACAGAAAGAAAGGAATACAGTCAGGGCCGTTGCGCTAAGAATCCGTTGCATATGCATTTAGAGACGTAAAGCAATAATAATGTGTTGGAAAACATATTGTCAATTCGTCCGTTTGTTATAAATCGCTGATTAAAATCGGGTACCAGTACCGTGCAACGTAGTTACTCGTATAAGTTCGGAACACGAGTCGTGAGCAGAGTAGCTGGGCTGTCCGCTTGCACGGTTGCCGTTCCCTCCACTTCCCACACTGTTCCTTGGCGGAAAGGCTCGCCATCGATCGTGCCGTCACCCTCAAGAATCACCGCATAGCCTTCAGGAACTTCGCGGGCGCCGGCAATAGTCAGCTTCTCGGTTTCGAAGTACTGGCACTTTACGAGCACTTCGCGTCCATCTTCCGCATCGCGCGAACGCAGAGCGCCGGGGTGCTTCCCAACCTTCGACACATCCAGACTCTTCTCCAGATGCAACTCCCGCGGCCGGCCGTAGTCGTACAAGCGGTAAGTGACGTCGGAGTTCTGTTGGATCTCGCAAAGCGCCAGACCGCGTCCAATCGCGTGTACCGTACCCGCGGGCACGAAGAACGTATCGCCCGGCTCACAGGCAAACCACGCCAGCCGTTCTACAATGGCGCCGGTTCTCGCCAGTTCCGGTAAAGCCTCCCGCTCCACGCGCGATCGAAAACCCAGCGCAACGCTCGCTCCCGGCTCCGCCCGAAGGATGTGCCACATTTCCGTCTTACCCCGCGAATGTTCATGGTCCCGCGCATAATCATCGTTTGGATGTACTTGCACCGATAAGTCTTCTGTCGTAAACAGAAACTTGATTAGTAAGTCGCCCGCGGGAAACCAGACCTCGCCGAGCTTTGCCTGCGGGTCTGGGAACCAGGGCTCAAGATGCCTCGATCCCCATACCTTCTCAACGAACTTAGGCTCAATTGCCCGCGCGCTCATAAACCGCGCACAAACTCCTCAATCCGATCCAGCCCGCGCTCCAGTTCGCCCATCGAAGTCGCGTAGGAGATGCGAACATGCTCGTTTGTACCGAAGGCCTCGCCCGGCACAACCGCCACATGCGCTTGCTCCAGCAGCCGTTCCGCAAACTCAAACGGCGTCTTGACATTGCCGCGTCTGAGAACTCCGGAGATATTCGGATAGGCATAGAAAGCGCCCGAGGGCATGGTGCAAGTCACATCCGCGATTCGATTCAGGCGCGGAATGACAAAGTCGCGGCGCTTGCGATACTCCGCCAGCATTCGCGGCACGGAATCCTGCGAGCCGCGCAAAGCTTCTACCGCCGCCTTCTGCGCGATGGATGTCGGATTCGACGTTGAGTGACTCTGAAGCTTCAACATCGCCTGCGCGACCGGCTCCGGAGTTAGTCCGTAACCAATGCGCCATCCGGTCATCGCGTAAGTCTTCGATACAGTACCGGCAACTAACACCGTATCTTTTGCGCCTGGTACACTGGCGATCGAAAACGGCGCGCCGTCATAGAGGAAGTGCTGGTAGCATTCATCGGTAAGTAGATAGACACCGCGCTCCGTACAGATGCGCAGAATCTTCTCGAACTCTTCTCGCTGCACCACGGCGCCGGAAGGATTGGACGGCGAGTTAATCATCACCATACGGGTGCGCGGGCTGAAGTGCGGCTCCAAATCAGCAGCCTGCACGGCAAAGCCTTTACGCTCGTCGGTCGGCACGAAGACGCAAGTACCGCCCGCGTAATTCACCACATCCTTATAAGTGACCCAGTAAGGCGTCGGGATAATCACCTCATCCCCGGGATCGACCACGGCCTGCGTCAGATTGAAGATTACGTGCTTGCCGCCTACAGAAACGATGCACTCGGACGGCTTGTAATCCGTGCCGAAATCCTGAGCATGGCGGTCCACCACGGCCTTCTTCAATTCAGCCGTACCACCGGCTGACGTGTACTTAGTAAAGTTCTGCTCGATCGCGCGAATGCCGGCCTGCTTGATGTTATCCGGCGTAGGGAAATCCGGTTCGCCAACGCCGAAATCCACCACGTCCGCGCCTTGCACGCGCAGCCGCTCGGCCTCGCTCTGAACCTTCATGGTGGACGACACGCTGATCGCCGAAATACGCTTCGCAATCGATAGTTTGTGTGCCGCTATGGTGCTTGTACTCATTCTTTAAGTCCCCGCTTCTACTTGTAAGTGCAAACGCTGGCGCAGACGCCGCTCGACGAACGCCGGCACCAGCCCTTTGATATCCCCGCCCAATCCGATTACTTCTTTTACCAGCCGGGAACTAATGAAAGAATGCGCTTCCCGGGAGGTAAGAAACACTGTTTCCAAATCCGGCGCAAGCCGTCGATTCATATGAGCCATCTGCAGCTCATATTCATAATCCGATATTGCCCGGATCCCGCGCAACAGCACGGTCGCCTTACGGGAAGCCGCATAATCCACCAGCAACCCCCCGAAGCTTTCTACACTTACATTCGGCAGATGCTTGACCGCCTCAAACAGCATCTCGGTGCGCTCTTCCACCGAAAACAGCGGTTCTTTCTTTTCATTCCGCAGGATCGAGACGATGAGGCGGTCGAACAGGCGCGCACCCCGTTCGATCAGGTCCATATGGCCGGTCGTGATCGGATCGAATGAGCCCGGATAGATCGCGATAACGTGCTCCGGCTTAGGCTGCATGGACTATTCTTTGATGGCTTTTTCGATCGCTGCCGTAACTTCAGGAGAATCCGGCTTAACCGCGGGTTCGAAGCGCGCCAGAATCGTTCCATCGCGCCCGATCAGGAACTTGGTGAAGTTCCACTTGATCTCGCCGCCCTTTTCAGCAGTCAGATACTTATACAGAGCGGTCTGATTTTCGCCCTTCACATCGATCTTCGAGAACATCGGGAAATCGACGTTGTATTTGCGCGTGCAGAACTGTTGAATTTCGGCGTTAGTGCCCGGCTCTTGAGACATGAAGTTGTTCGCGGGGAAGCCAAGCACGAGAAACCCTTGGGAGTTGTACTTCTTATAGATCGATTCGAGAGCTTCGTACTGCGGCGTGAAGCCGCACTTGCTGGCGGTATTGACTACCAGCAGCACCTTGCCCTTGTACTCCGATAGCGGTTTGGGCGTGCCCTGGATCGTGTTCATCGAAAAATCATAGACGCTGGCGGCGTTCATCGTAAGTGTGAGTGCGAGACCCGCTGCAGCCACAGCAAGTTTCGGAAGAAGCGTTTTGGATGCGGACATGTTTATAGTGTAGCGAGACGTCTTACGCCTGCTAGGTTGGGGCATCAGGGCAGTATCCGCGACTTCGACTCGTATCGCCGGTAGTTCCGGAACTGTATCTCGTTCTTCATCAGCTCCCGTTTACCCATGCGCACCGTCAGCGAAGCGGCTTTGGGCAGCAGGAATTTCCGGCCGCCGATCGCGAAGTAGTCATAGTTTACTGAGATGGTCGAATCGCGGTACATGGCTACCGCCGGAATGTCCACAGCTTGTATCGATACATATCGCGTGCTTAGAGTCTTCTCATCGATGAAGACAACGCCGCGGAACGCCGAGAAGACCTCGCTATGGCCGTACATCGTCGATAGGCTATAGATCGATCGTTCCCGCGGGACTTGATACTCAAACACGTAAACATTCACGCCGTCGAACCGGCGTTGGCCGCGCATCTTGAATTCGGCAGCAGCCTTCTCGGAATAGACTGCGTCCAGTAACTCGCCAAACTCACCGCTCGCACGAACGCCTGTAAAGTTGGTCCGGTCGAGCTTCTGGGGATGCCCGTTGACCTCGATGGTTTCGTACTGCTCGGTTCCCGACGTATAACCGAGGAGTTCCGTGATGGAATCCTTGGGCCGCAAAGATTGCTCACCGGACTTCCCAACGAGTCGCTTAGTCATCGCGATGCACATGAAATTCGGTAGTTCGCGCTTGTAATCCAAAGCTTTCTGACGCGCACCGGCCAGTATTCTTTTGATCTCGGCATCGTCCAGTTTCTTAGCGCCCGTGATCAGCTTCGATTCATCCAAAAGCAACATCGCCCCGGATCCCTGTTCCGACCCGCCGCCGGCCATCTCCGCCGAAGGTCCGCGCGCGCTGCTGACTTCCACCGTGTCCGTCACCGTTCCCGGTGGAACCAGATCGAAAGCTTTGCTCCGCTCAACAACCTGCTGTCCTTGGATCGCGCGCGCTGTCAATAGATAATGACCCGGCAACAAAGTATCTTGCGGCAGCCACACTAAGGCGCGGTACCTTCCGGCTTCATCACGGCTGGAGAGTAAGGGAAGGTTCGCGACCGGGATCTTGTCGCGCTGGACTTCCAGTTCCATCTCCGGCATCGCTCCCGCGCGATCCGGGTACATCGTCAGAAACACAGGCAGCATCCCACCCGGAGCTACGCTGATACTCGGCGCGGCATAAGGAATGATGCGCGTGCCGCCCAGACGCAGCGGATCTCCGTCATGGCGGGCAGGGGCGCCCGGCTCCGCATCTCTCACCACCAGTACATCCGCGATGTCGAGCTCGCCGGCCTTGGAAGCCTCAGGCGGAGCCGGTATCGCGAAGGCCACGGACTTCGTACTCAACCGGTCGGAGTTCTCGTCTTCCACCGCGACTTCCGCGCGGTACTCTCCCGGCTTCAGTAAAGCCGGACCTTCGAAGGTATAAGTCCCTCCCTGCGATTTTGCTTCATATGGAATATCCTGATCGATCTCCCGAACCACCCGGCCATCGGCCGACTTGATCAGACTCAATACCGAGAAATGCAGACTCACTTGCCCGGAACTCTCGGTCTGTCCATGCATCGCCGAGAGGGGGATTTCGACGATCACCGCGGCATTGGCTACCTTTTCGGGGCGGCCGAAGCGCAGCACCTCAGCTTCGATGGGAAAATCCTGCCTGCCGCCGGCTGTCTGCAAGGCGTGCAGCAGAGCGGGCGCGAACGGCGCGACATCGAGCGCGTTCACCGCCGGCACCGAAAAGTATCCTGCCGGATTACGCACCGCGATGTGCGGCCGGCTCACCTTCACCGTCAAAGCGCGAAACTCGCCATTGAAATCGAGCTGTTCGGGAGCGTAAGTCAGTTCGTAGTAACTGACCAGGTCTTCGATGACCGAGTGCCGGAACTCAGGCGTGTTTCCACGAGCGACGACATAAGCTCCTCCACTGCGCTCGGCTAATTCGCGCAGCAGATTCGGCTTCTCCACCGCGTCCTTATGCGGCGTCCGTTTCTTCGCTCCGGACGCGACTTGGGCGGCACTCGCTTCAGCCTCCGCACTAAGGCTGCCCGCTTCCACGACATAGATGCTGACTCCCGCGCGCGTCGCGTTCGAAGCCAGCGCCCGGATCTGATTCTCAGTAACATCGCCGCCGTCTTCGTTAGCCGCAAAGAACACGATTTCCTTCCGCCCGGAAACGATACCCTGCTGCTTGGTCAACGCGTAAATCGCCGCAAACCAGGGCCGGCAATGCTCGTTATCCACCTTCCAGCGCGCGTCTTGTACGGCGGGATTCGCTTCCGGCGCCTTCGCGTCCGGGTCAGCGGCCGTAGCCCCGACCTGCCCCGCCGCGGCAATCGCTTGCTGAACTGCCGCAAGACTCGAAGTGAAGGGCTGAATGATATTCAACTGCCGCGCATCCCAAACCGAGATCTCAATTCCCGGCGCGCCGTCTGCCAATCCCGCGCCCGCGAAGTCTTTGGCAAGGCTGAGCGACTCGCTCGAAGCGGAATCGACCAGCAGCGAAATTTCCCGATGCTCCGCCGCCGTAGCCGCAGCCGTGACGAACTTGCAATCCTTCACGGCCTGCGCCTTACCGTTCTCCAGGACTTGGACGTCCGCGGGCTTTAGGTCATTGACCCGGCGATGGTGATCGTCCCGCGCGACGAACGTGAGCACCATATCGGACGGCGGTTCGTTCGCCACGGGCGCGGCTTGTTGGCCCCGCAGAAGCGGCAGAGATAAATTTCCCAGTAACGCGAGCGTCAATGTCGCACGCCACACCACCTGCGACGGTTTCCTGACGAACAATAGAGAGAGCCCCTGTGGAGTCGGTTTCGAAGCGATCTTAGCAGACACTGCTACAGCAGGATGTAAGCCCAAGGTATAGGCCGTGTCGACTCGCGTACCGATGTGAGCGAGAATAGGCCCATGGCCGACGAAGACCTTCAATCAGAACTGGATCGATTGCGCGCGGAGAACGAAGCGCTCAAGCAAGGCCGCCGCGGTGGAGCGGTTTCCTTCAAAGTTAGCGAAAAGGGCGCGGTCTCGGTTTACGGACTCGGGCGCTTTCCCGTGACGCTGTATCAGGAGCAGTGGCAGAAACTGCTCGGCATGTCGGAAGACATCAAAGCGTTCATCGAAGAGAACAAGTCGAAGCTGAAGACCAAGGAAGTGTAAGCCCGTGGGCCCGCTGCCCGACATAGGCACGTTGCCCGACTACAGCCCTGACGGCGTCGATCTTAGCCTGATCCGCTGGTTTCTCGATCTGACGCCGGCCGAGCGGCTCGCCTTCCTGGAGGACCGCATCTCCGACATTCTGCGAATCCGCGCTCTCAATGCCGGAGAGTAAGTTCTCGCTCTGCCTGACGGCGCTGCAGGAGAGCGGAGTTGAGTTCGTTCTGGTGGGCGGTTTGGCCGCGGTCCTGCAAGGTGCGCCGATCCAGACTTACGACGTTGACATCGTTTACTCCCGCGCCTCTCAGAATGTAGAGCGACTGCTTCCGGTCCTTGGCGACGGGCTGACGTACGATGATCTGCTTCCCCATTCGGAGCGAATGTCGATCACGGAGTCCACTCGGATTCGCGTGCTGGGACTGGATCGCATTATCGCGATCAAGGAAGCGTTGGGCGGCGAAAAGGATATCGCCGTGTTACCCGTTCTTCGTCAAACGGCACGAGAGGTAAAGCGCCGCCAATCCAGCAAATCACGCTGAGCAGGAACAGGATCGAGGCAATCCAGACGGCGTGGCGCGCAGCGCTGTCGACCATAGGGTCCAAAGGGTTGTGGACTTGCAGCAGACGCTCGGCGATCCATCCCGCGGATGCCGCCATCGCAAAGAGCGCGCCGCCGATCCGCACGAATGAATAGGCGGGCGTGCGGCTCAACAGAACCAGCGACGGCATCGCGGCACAGACTACGATCAGTTGCATCGTCTCGATGCCGAGGTTGAAACCCAGAATGCTGACCGCGCGCGCCTGCCAACTGAGCCCCAGAAGCTGCAACGTCGCGGCGAAGGCTAATCCATGCAGTAGCCCGAAGAGTGCGGCGACGATGGCTTCACGTCCCGGGAACAAGGGACGCAGCGCGTGAGCCGCGGAGACGAGGATCGAGAAGGCGATCAGAACCTCAACCGGACGGCTGGGCAGGTGAACCAGTCCGAACGCGGCGAGTGCGAGCGTAATCGAGTGCCCGACCGTAAACGCCGTCACTACCTTCAAGATCCGTAGTACGCTCAGGCGCACTCCGGCAAATCCTGCCCAGCGCGAACCGGCGACCAGCAGCGGCGCGGGCAAGAGCAGCGCCAGCAGAAACAGAAGATGGTCCGTGCCTTCCGCTATGTGCCTTATCCCGAGCCGGAACATGCTCGGAAAGCCACCCCAATCGCCCAGCTCAGCCGACGCATCGGAATGCGGCGCCAGACTGCGCGTAATCGAGTTCATAGAACGACTGATTCAGATTGCGGTGCTGCGCGACCACTTGAATGTCGTGGTCTTGCGGCGCTAAACAATTCACCAGATAGGCGGATATCGCGGGTAGGTGGTGATTCTGGAAAACGATCTTGCGATTCACGGCGCCGGGCATTAGCTTCGCCGCAAACTCGATCTGGATCTCGCCGAGCCCTTCGTTCATCGCTGCAATAGGCGGAAACTCAAACGAGAGCAGCTCCGGCTTTAAGGTTTGGCCATCTGCGCTGAGCGCGACATCGCGTAACACGCGCTCGGTATAAGCGCGCTGCTCGGTGGCGGAGAGGACGCCGTCCGCGTTCGTATCGATGCTCGCCACGATGGCTGAGGAAACCGCGACACCGGGGACGAGGCGCATCGACGCCTGAACCCGGTCTTTCTCAACCGAGAGGATGGTGGCCTGGAGGTACTCGTCGAGCCGATGGGCAGAGGCCGGCGCTCGCAGCCATAAGGAAATCGCGACAGCGGTGGCCAGCTTCACTTTCATTTCGCGGTGAACCTGCGGCCATAGTCGTTGGTGGGGTCGCGGTACATCGTGTGGACGTGCAGTGCGGGGTCGCCGCCCAATTCCTGAGGCGCATACTCGATCACGAGGTGCGGCCCCTGAATACGGTAGTACGCCGTGATGTTTTTGCCCGGAGCCACGGTTACCGGGCCGCTCCACGCGAACCAGGTCTGATCGAGTTCGGATTTGATTTCCGCCATACGGGCTGCGGCCGCACTCTCATGGATGATCCCGGACCACTCCGAAATCACGTCGAGCAGCATCGCCCGCTGGTGCTCATTCATGGTGGAAACCTTCAACCCTTCGGGAACGATCGTCTTGCCATCCTGGCCGGGCCCAAGCACCAGATCGGCAAGTTGGTAACCCAGGATCGCTTGCTTGCGCTGGCCGGCGTCCAGAGCCTGCAACAACGCGAAAGCCTTGTCGCTCTCCTGCCCGAGCGGGCGAACCGTCTTCCCGTTGACCGTGTAGAGGGCCGGCTGGGCGCCTGTCAACGTCGGCGTGAGTATTCCCTGCTCCCCGGCAATGGTGATGTTGAGCGCCAGGTGATGACCGCCGAACTGCAGCATCCACGGGTCTTTCTCGGAAGGCTTGCCGAGGATCGAGACGTAGTAGAGATCCTTGCCGAAAGTTGCGCCGGTCCAGGCCGGCGGCCGGTCACCCGCGTCCCCGAAGGGAGGCGGTCCGCCATTGCCGCGTGGCGGTGGCCCACCGCGGCCCCGTGGCCCTGGGCCGCCACCGTTGTCCGTCTTCTTGAGGATCTCGTCGCCCTCCATGATCTGCTGCACCTTCTCGAAGCCTTTCGCGCTGAGGGCAGACGCAACCAGCGCCATTGCGGCCGAGCGCTGAGCGTCGTTCATGTCTCTCAAGTTGATCCCGCCGCGGCGAACAAACGAGACCGGGAAATTCGACCATCGCTTGCGCTGCTGTTGATCGTCGAAGGAGAAGAGAACCGCCTGCCGTTGTTTATCGTCGAGCGAGACAAGGAACTTATTGGCGGCGCTCACGATGCGGGAGGTCGCCGTCTGCGCGGAGGCGGTCGTTAATACGATCGACAGCAACGCGATTGATCGGACGGCTCGCGCGGTCACGGGTGAGAAGGTGCTCAATGTTCGGTTCTCCTTATGGTGTCGGCGCTTAGTGTTTCCCGAGAGTTACACGGGGTTAGACTGAGTAGCAACCTTGCTAACAACGTTTAACGCAACATTGCAAAAGAGTCCGAGTAAAGGCGGCTGGACGTTCGTCGTCTGGCCCGAATCCGTGCGCTTTTTCGGGACGCGAGGCCTGGTGAAAATCCGAGGCAAGATCGACGGTCATCCCTTTGAAAGTTCGTTCATGGCGTTGGGGGACGGCACGCACAAACTTCCGGTGAAAGCAGCGGTTCGATCGGCGATCGGCAAAGAAGCGGGCGATACGGTGAAGGTTGTGATCGAAGAACGGCTTGGAAAAACGCCGCAGGCTTAGTGGACGGTGTAGCGCGCTTTTAAGCCAAAGGGCGCGATCTCGATTTCGAACTGTTCGCCGCCCGCGCGGACCATCTGGTACGTGCCGCGCATCATCCCGGTGGGGGTCTGCAGCGGGCACCAGGACGAATACTTGAACGACGCGCCCGGCGCTAGCACAGGCTGCTCGCCGATCACACCCGGTCCCTTGACCTCCTGGGTATGATCCAAGCCGTCGGTAATGATCCAGTGGCGGCTGACGAGCTGCACGGTGTCCTCACCCTGATTCGTGATTCGCACGGTATACTCGAAAACCCATTCACCCTCTTGCGGCTTGGAGTTCTCGGGCGAATGACGGGCTAGAACTTCGACGCGGATGGATTGAGTGACCGCCTCAGACATCGGAGCGAGTTCCGATTGCAGGTTAGACATACCGATTGGCCCCATGGTAGCAAGAAGGGGCGTCATCGGCGGTGGCGCGTTGCGATGGGAGAGGCGGCGGGGAGCGTCGGGAGGCTGAAATCGGGTTGATTTCTCAGGTTTCGCGGGTTCGAAAGTGCGCTTGGCGGGATCGAAATTGGGTTTGGCGGGATCGGAACTGGGTTTCCCGGGTTCGTTTTAAATCGTTAAGTCGTTTCGTTTGTGCAACTCCCCAGGTTCGTTCCGTTTTTTTTTGTGTTTGGGGCATTTGGTCGCGGCCGAAGCTTCCGGTGCTGCTGAACGCGGCTCTCCTGCGTGCATGAAGGTACTGTGGGTTTGCGCCGTTGAGGCTGGTTCGATAAGCACCCGGTTTTATGGTAGCTGCGGCGGGGTGGAAAACGATCCGCATTTATCTGCTACTCGGAGTTAAGTAGCTAAGCGGATTCGACTTATTGTTGTTTGCTTGCGATGTGAATCGCTCAGGCAGGGGGCGAGCCGATGCGCTGGACATTGTTGAACATGGTGTTGAACATGGTTCGTGGTGCTTGTCCCCCAGTGTGAGTTTTCGATTCGGGTGACTGTCTCTTTGTCGGTCATGCGTGGCACTGCTCAGTGTGGCGGCTGCTGGTAAGACGCTGAGGTGTTCCGTGACCGACAGGCACGAGATATGTCTTCCGGTTGCAGTTCGGGGTGTGCTGCACCGAGGGATCACAAGTTTGATCGGCTTCTCGGAGCCTGGCGGGGTAGCTCGCGAAGTTCGCCGGTTAGTCTGGAGGCAATCGGCTCGCTTACTTTAGCGGCTCAGCAGTGTTAGTCCGGGATGCATCGAAAAAGTACTACTTCGCGACTGGCGGGTAAATTCCCGGAAATGCTAACAGCGCGGTAGGCCTGGGATCTTTCGATCATGTTGTTTGGACGACGTTTTAGCTTTTCGCACATTCTAATTTAAGTCGAAATATGCCTCGCGCATTTCTAACTTTGGATTGGATACGGCTCGCTTGTTCGCAAAAGTTTTTGTTGACACTCTACCCGCGGAACTCATGAGCTTCTTTAACGCACATAGGTTTGAGTTGAGTACCGCGGCCGCATTCACGGACCGTTCCTAATTCGTACCCGGAGAGTTTCTAAATGAAAACTATTTGTTGCCGCGTTAGTCGAAGTGTCGCCCTTATGAATACTTACCCTGTGGCCGCGGCCACCAGCACAGGAGAGTTGTGTCATGAAAACTAGCGTAGTTCGTTATTCTGCGTTCCCTATTTGGTCAGTGAGGAATACTATCGGCTGGGGGGCTGTTCTGTTATTCATCGCTGCCTTCTCGGTCTCTGGGCAGACGGCCCCGACGTATCCGACGACAGAGTACATTTACGTCGGTGACCGCGCGTTGGCCGAGATTCACACGCCGCCAGCCGTTTTTACCGACGTGCCGGCGAATGCCGACTACGCCAATAGCGCGGACTTGATTTACGCCGACGGGATCACGACAGGCTGCGCATCAGGTCAGTTTTGCCCGACCTCAAGTCTCACGCGGGCACAAATGGCTGTCTTTATCGTCCGATCGATCTACGCGGCACTGAACGGCGCGGGTAATGTCGACAACTTTAGCTACTCGCCCACCGCATACTTTGCCGATGTTCCTTCGGGGTCTTTCGGGTTTCAATGGATTCAGAAGCTGTACGAGCTAGGCATAACATCCGGTTGCAGCAACCCTCCGCTGGATTTTTGCCCGAATGCCACAACAGCCAACTGGGATACGCTAGTTTTCGCCATGGGCGGTCGCTATTGCGTCTCAGTGGGCGCCTCGGCGAACTGCGGCAAATCCGTGACATTGCCGACTCCCCAAGCACCTTATTACTTCAATGATGTCACCCCAACCAACGATCCCTACCATGTACTGGCATATGTGCAAGCGGCTGTCCAGCAGTCGGTAATATCTACATCGATTGACGGTTGCACTGCCGGGGACTTCTGCGAGGCAAACACGATGACTCGTTCGCTCTCATCCATGTGGTTTGTTCGTGGGATCTTAGGCGATCTTTCGTACTAAGAGTGCCGGGCCATCTGAGCTTACTTTGAAAGGACATTCGTGATGAAAAAACGTAGCTTTTTCGGTTCCACACTCTTGTTGGCTTTCCTATGTGTCCTGCCGGCCCGCGTTGCGGCTCAGACTGCGACGGGTACCCCGATTGAGCTTGTCAGCCTGACGCCCTCCGGCGTGTATCCCTCTTCGATTACGCGGCAGCAGGGTGAATTTATTTTGTTCGTCCGCAACCGACTTGCACATCACGAGAATACTTACACGTTGACGGCGAGTGCGGCCAGCCCGGGGGCGGTGGCGACGGTGAGCGCCGCGCTTTCCACGGACGAGTTTCACGACTACGCCTATCAAAACCTGACTCTTGCTCCCGGTGAGTACATCCTCACGTTCAAGAACAACCCGAAGTACAGTGTCACGTTGACGATCACCGCGCCCTAACGCAATGCAGCTTACAAATCCAAAAAAGATACCAGCCCGAGGCGAATCCCATGCAGCTTATCTCTCTTCTTCGACGATTCTTCGCGCCCTTATTCTTGACACTTACTTGCTTCACGGGAATTTCCTATCTTGCGTTTAGCCAGAGCACGCCGGTTCAAACGCCGTCCGACGGCCTCACCCCGACGGCCAACACCCCGGGATCGCCCGCGGGATCCTATGAGCTGAGCGGATTTGACACCGTTAACATTCCTAACGGCCGTGCCAGCTTCACATTCCCGGTCGCCTACGCGTACGGGCGAAACGGCGTGAAAATACCGATCGAAGTCCATGCCGAGGGGCAATGGACGGTCTCGGTGATGCCGGTCTGCGCCGGGGGCTATAACACGTGGTGTAACGCCAGCAGCTTCTCCTACTTGGCGGAGTACGGCCCGCGACTTAGCGTACCTGTGCCACCGGTAGGCGGCGTTTTGTCGCGAAGAACCGAGGGCGCGTTTTGCGGCTATGTCTCAGGGCAGCCTAACTCCTTCTGGGGACAAGCGCTTACGGTCCTCTACTTCACGGCCCCGGACGGGACGGAGACCGAATTCGTGGATGTCGCCACCGGCGGAGCCACCGAGTTCTATTCAGGATACGTCACAGGATACGACCGTGGGCGCAGCTTCCGGGCGATGGATGGCAGCGCGGCGATAGTGACGACAACCTCCGACATCATAGATCCCGTGGAAGGCTGCCCGTCGGCTACAAGTGCGGTGCAAGGCGCGACGATGATTCAGCACGACGGGACAAAGTATACGTTCGACATTAACGGCATCGTGACACAGATTGAGGATCGAAACGGTAATCTTACCAGTATTGTGGACGGCGCCGCCGGAAACAATCCAACTTCGGCAGCGGACGCGCTGGGGCGTTCCGTCGTCTACACGCCAACCACGAACGGCGCCACGATTACTTACCCCGGCGAAAGCGGCGTGCAACGCACCGTGAAAGTTACGACCTTGAATGCGTCGGCCAACAACTACTTCACCAATGCATACGGAAAATATCGACCCCTGCTTCGGACGGATCAAACGTACAAGACCGCCCAGCAACTATTCCCGTCGTTCGCGAACGGCGGAGGGTTATCCGGGTCACTCCCAGTTGAAATCGAACTCCCCGATAACACTGCATATGAAATCTATTACGACTCCTACGGCGACGTTGCCCGTGTAGAGTTGCCGACCGGCGGCGCCTACGAATACGACTACTCAGTTGGATCTTACTATGCGACGGCGAGCCAAATGCCCTACGCGCAACCGGGCGTCTTAGCGAATGCCTACACGGTAATCCCGTATATCAAAGAAAAGCGGGTTTACGCGATCACATCAAGCACAACACCGGTTCAGGTCATCTGCTATTCGGCAACCGATCCTGCAACCGTAAGCTACAACACGGTAACCGCGTGTCCTGCCGGAAGCAGCCTGGGATCGGAGATCCACACCTTCACTGGGATCACCACTGCGCCGCCGATAAATCAGATTACTTATCCTGGCTGGCTGGAAGGCAAAGAGTCTCAAATCGCCTACTACGACTCCTCGAGCAATCCTTTAAAAACGGAGAGTACTTCATGGCAGCAGCGCGCGTGCTCCGGCAACAGTTGGGATCCGCCGTGCTGGTACGTAGGCACGGTTACAAATTGTTCGACGATCAATGGCTCCGGGTGCCCGCTGCACGATCCCCAAGTGGCCTCTGAGACCACTGCCTACAACGCCGCGACGTCCGGTAGTGTAAACGATGAAAAGGCATACGCTTACGACCAGTACAACAATCGGACCAGCGTTACCGAATACGGGTATGGGAATGGAACGCCCGGCACGACCGCTGTGCGCACGACCCTAACGTGCTATGACGGCTCGCAGGTAACCTCGACATGCGCGACTGGCGGAAATTACACCGCATATACCGCGCTCACTACGAACATCCTGAACCTGCCTGTGTCCGAGTCGATCTATAATGGCGCAGGGACCGGCAACCCCGTCGCCCAGACCACCTGGTCATACGATGCGACTGCTCCGGTAGCCTGCGCCTCGATCAGCGAGCACGACTCAAATTACGGCACGGCTTTTACGGCACCTAGAGGCAACGCGACATCGATCGTGAAGCTCTGGTACGACACAATCAACAACGACAATACGACGCTGACCACGACGCAAGCCTTCGATCTCGCCGGCAATATGACGGCGTCGGTCGATCCGCGCGGAGTCCGCAAGGACATCTCCTATCAGGATTCAAGCGGCCATTGCGCGCTTCCAGTATCGATGATCCACTACACTGCGCTGAATCCGGCCGCGAACCCGAACTGCACCATTTCCACGACAGGGTGTTTCATCGAAACACTCTCCTATGACTTCAATCTGGGCAAGCCTTCCGTATATACGGACTTCAACGGCCACAGCACCACATATGCATACGTTGATTCGCTGGATCGGCTCACTAACGTCACACGGCCGGATACAGGCCAGACAAACTATACCTACAGTGATACTGCACCGAGCTTCTCAGTCACCAGCAAACAGGACCAGACGAGCGCCGGGGATCGCGTGATCGTGAGTGAAGTCATCTATGATGGGCTCGGACGCAAGGGGACATCGGAATACAGCGCGCCCGAAGGAGAGATCGAGACCTGTTACACCTATGACGGTAAGAACCGGACTTATACGGTTTCAAATGCGAACGCCGGCTCCTGCTCCTCGTACCTCACGACCTATACTTATGACGTGCTCGACCGCATGTTGACGTCGAGCGCCCCTGACGGCTCGGTGACGAGTTACACCTATCACGGCGATACGGCAAACCTGACCAACGACAAGATGGAGGTCGAACCGCCGCTTGGCACCGAAACGAACGGAAATAATCGCCTGTCCTATTCTGACGCGTTAGGCCGATTGCTGCGCGTCGATGAAAATGCAACTTCCTGGGAGGGCGGAAGCTACGGCCAATCCACGCAGTCCACTTACACGACGAGCTACGGGTACGATGTACTTGACGATCTCACGGCCGTGACACAAGGGACTGAAACGCGGAGCTTCACCTACGACTCGCTGAAGCGGCTGGTGCAGGGCGTCAACCCCGAGAGCGGCACCATTAAATACTCCTATGACAACAGCGGCAATTTAGCTACGCGAACCGACTCCCGGATTGTCAGCGGCACGACGAACTACAAGGCCACCTATGCTTTTGACGGTCTGAACCGGATGCAACAGAAAAACTATGCCGATGGCATCACACCATCGGTATACTTCACGTGGGACGCGGGAGGGGCTGCGCAAAACGCAAACGGCCGCCTTACCTCTACGCAGGCTTACCTCGCGCCGAGCTACTGGTATTACAATCGTATGTACGACTTGATGGGCCGCGTGATGACCAGCAGCGAAGACGTACCCTGCGGCGCACACTGCGGCACTAGCATTCAGTATGTCTGCAACACCTCTTACTTCTGCTACTCGATGAGTTATGGGTACAACCTGGCGAGCGACGTCACCACGTTCACCTTCCCTTCAGGCCGCGTCCAGAAAACGGCCTACGATTCCGCCAACCGGATCAACAACGTTCAGGACACTTACAACTCCAACACATCCATCCACGCAAGCTCCATCGGGTACGCACCGAACGGTACTCTCGACAGTATGGTCATCGGTCACCCGACCTTTTCCGGCAATACGATGGTCGAGAACACCACGCTGAACACGCTCTGGCAGATCACTAACCGGAATCTCCAGATCGGTTCTGCCTTCCCGGTGACGCTCGGCTTCACTTACGGTGCAGCGGGCAAAAACAACGGCAACCTGACCCAGCAGACGATCGTCACGACCGCGGCTCCCAACCCACCGCTCGGCGTCTCGATCCCGGCGGTCAATCTGACTCAGACCTACGGCTACGATGCCTATGACCGGCTGCTTACCGCAACGGAGACCGGCGGAACGGCGCCGGAATGGTCGCAGACCTATCTCTACGATCAGTTCGGTAACCGCGCGGTGCAGTCTGGGAGCTATATCCCGAATCCCAACGGTACGCCGACGGCAATCTCGCAGTTCACGAACAATCGCTGGTCGAGCGCAGGCTACGATTTAGCCGGCGATGAAACGACGGTTCCCGGCAGCACCAGCGAGACTTTCATTTATGACGGTGAGTACCGGGCCTACACAGCCAATGCGAACGGGACAATCACGTATAGTTATGACGGAGAGGGACGGCGGGTGCAGAAGACGGCGAGCACCTTCCAGACCAACTACGTCTACGACGCATCGGGCAAAGAAATCATGGAGAGTACGATTCCCGGAACAGGGTTCCCGACGGAAGCGCCGTACACGGGGACGGAATATCTGATCCCGGATCATCTGGGCAGTTCGCGGCTGGCAATCAACGGGCAGGGGCAGGTGGTGCGCCGCTACGACTTCCTGCCGTTTGGGGAAGAGCTGAAGGCCGGGCTTGGCGGACGGGGCGCGGACTATGAGCCCTCGACTTATACTTACCCGACAACGCCGGATGATGTGACGCGGAAGTTCACGGGGAAGGACCGGGATTGGGAGACCGGGCTGGATTTCTTCGGGGCTCGGTATATGTCGAGTTCGCAGGGTCGGTTTACAACTCCGGATTGGTCGTTGACTCCTCAAGCGGTGCCGTTCGCAAGCGTCGACGATCCGCAAACCCTCAACCTCTATGGTTATTTGCGGGGTAGCCCGCTGGTAAAAGCCGATGCTGACGGTCATTGCCCGTGGTGCATAGGCGCACTGATCGGAGCTGCGGTGAGCGGTGGCGTTGAGGCGTACCACGAGTACCGCGCGGGAAATGGGCTCGATGCTACGGCGATCGCTGGAAAGGCTCTTCAGGGCGGGGTTGTTGGCGCGGTGGCAGTCGCCACGGGCGGGGCAAGCCTGTTTTATCAAACTGGAGCGCTCGCGGCGGCGAATGTTCTTGGAGGTATTGCGGATCGCGCAATCGATGACAGGCCAAATAGTGCGGCTCTGAATACCAACGCAATCGTAGGAGACGCGGTCGCCGGGGCTGCAGGTGGGCTAGTCGGAGGGACGGTGGGAAACGTTCTAAAAGGCGAGGCGAGCGCCGCCCAGACGAGCTTACAGGTGGAGAGCGCCCAGGCAGATAGGGAAATTATGAGAGGGATCATCAGGGGGAATACCTCGCAGTTAGCGGCAGGCCAGTCGGCTCGGAGCAGTGTTGGGACGCAGGCAGCCGCGATTAACGCCAGCGTAAAGACCGGTACTTCGGTCGCGAGGTCGCTGGGTAAGATAGCAGGTACGGGAGCCACAGAAGAAGTCTTGAAAAGGAAGAAGAATAGTGTCAGCCGTGATGCGCGGATAGATGCCTCTGATGTGCACTGATCGGTAGCTTTGCGCGCGACGGAAAGCCTGGGTCTTTTCCGCGGCCTGCGCGTGGATGAGTGGGAGATTTCGGGCCTTAGCTCCAGCTGGCAAGCAGGAGGCCAGTCTTTGCAGGCACTGCAGAGGGGTTTTGAAAATGGAGAACTTCGCAGCGATGAAAATCAAGGGTTCGAGTGGTACGGAGCGAGAAATCTTCAAATATCCTGTTCTTTGGAAAATCCTGGGCACGGCCTGGGTCGTGGCGCTGAGCGTTGTTCTAGTCTGTCTTTTTCGAGAGCACGGAACGAGAGCGCTTGAGCTCGCTGGAGTTCTTGTGCTTCTCGTATCGTGTTTCGGGTACCTTCAAATGATGCTTTTCCGGATCGCACTTCTCGAGAGTGGCATTTCTTTCCAAAGCCTCCGGGGCGCCAACACGTTCAGAGCCTACGAAGAGGTCGAACGGGTGGAGATAACGATTGACGAAAAGGTGGAGATCTACTTCTCCGGCTGGAGCTCGGCGTCCCGCTTCAAAAAAGTTTGGGAACGGGTATTGGATGAAGTCAGTCTTTCGAATCTGGTTATTAGCGTTCCGCTGGTGACTTCATCGGGCCGCTCTCTCTTACAGCAGTTGAGCGAGAGAAGCGGGCGCGAGTACAGAGCCGCGAGGTGAGCAGCGCTGCCAGTGCCCGAATGGTCAAATAATTCATGCGGCCCAGCATTAATGGTTGAGTAAGCCTCCGAGTCGCTGGGTGCTGCGGACTACTTGAGAACCGGATCTAATCGGGGTGCTTCGGGAAACAGCAGAATGTTCCCTTTACCCTGATGGTTCCGTTCCGCATGATAATGGGTTACATACTCAGCTAGCGCGCGGCTTAACGGTCCTTCGCCGAATAGGATGAGTTGGCGCAGGCATTCTTCTTTCACCGATCGTACCCAGCGCTCCGCGAAGGAATTCAGATTCGGGCTTCGGGGTGGCAGCGCCAGGCACTTCGCGCCTTCTGAATCCAAAATCGAACTGAAGGTGGCGCAGAACTTCTTTTGACGGTCTGGAACCGGATGCAACAGAAAAACTATGCCGATGGCATCACAGCATCGGTATACTTCACGTGGGACGGGGGAGGGGCTGCGCCGAGCGCAAATGGCCGCCTTACCTCTACGCAGGCTTACCTCGCGCCGAGCTATTGGTATTACAATCGTTCGTAGGTCGTCATGGGCCGCGTGATTACCAGCAGCGAAGAGGTACCCTGCGGCGCACGTTGCGGCACTGGCCTCCAGTACGTCTGCAACACCTATTACTTCTGCTACTCGATGAGCTACACGTATAACCTGGCGAGCGGCGTCACCACGTTCACCTTCCCGTCGGGCCGTGTCCAGAAAACGGCCTACGATTCCGCCAACCGGATCAATAACGTCCAGGACACTTACAACTCCAACACATCCATCCACGCAAGCTCCATCGGGTACGCACCGAACGGTACGCTCGATAGCATGGTCATCGGTCATCCGACCTTCTCCGGCAATACGATGACCGAGCACGCAACGCTGAACTGGTCGCAGACCTATCTCTATGATCAGTTCGGTAACCGCGCGGTGCAGACGTCAGGAAGCTATATCCCGAATCCCAACGGTACGCCGACGGCAATCTCGCAGTTCACGAACAATCGCTGGTCGAGCGCAGGCTACGATTTAGCCGGCGATGAAACGACAGTTCCGGGCAGCACCAGCGAGACTTTCACTTACGATGGAGAGTACCGGGCCTACACAGCCAATGCGAACGGGACAATCACATATAGTTATGACGGAGAGGGACGGCGGGTGCAGAAGACGGCGAGCACCTTCCAGACCAACTACGTCTACGACGCATCGGGCAAAGAAATCATGGAGAGTACGATTCCCGGAACAGGGTTCCCGACGGAAGCGCCGTACACGGGGACGGAGTATCTGATCCCGGATCATCTGGGCAGTTCGCGGCTGGCAATCAACGGGCAGGGGCAGGTGGTGCGCCGCTACGACTTCCTGCCGTTTGGGGAAGAGCTGAAGGCCGGGCTTGGCGGGCGGGGCGCGGACTATGAGCCCTCGACTTATACTTACCCGACGACGCCGGACGATGTGACGCGGAAGTTCACGGGGAAGGACCGGGATTGGGAGACCGGGCTGGATTTCTTCGGGGCGCGGTATATGTCGAGCGCGCAGGGTCGGTTTACTAGCCCTGACTGGAGCGAGAAACCGGTTGCGATCCCCCGGGCGGACCTTCTCGATCCTCAGACGTTGAACCTGTACGCTTATCTCCGTGGTAGGTCGCTTTCATCGATCGATCCAGATGGCCATGGTAACTGCGAAGCCGCGGCGGGCGGAAGTACCGCAAAGTGGTTGACGTGCAAGGGTGTTGTATCCGACATCACGGGATACTTCGTGACCGCCAGCAAGGTTGGAGTGGCGTTCGTTGAAGTGGAAAGCACACAGATGCAGGGGCAACTAGCGAGCGCGTGGAACGCAATCAACCACCCTCAGCCCGCCGGCCTGCTCTTGGGGGAGATACCGGTTGGCCCGCCCGGTGCAGCAGCAATCGAGTCCGCCGACGCGGTCGTTGCAGAGCTGACTCGGTGGGGCTGGTCTGGAACTAAGAAATGGTTGTCAGCCGTGAGGACACTAAAGCAACCTGGGACTCACGAGGCGTTGGAGGGTGTCGTGCCGACGGTAGACGAGGCCAAACAACTCATCCAAAAAGCCGGTGGAGTGATTGACCGTATTGAGGAAGGTCATGCTTCGGGCGGAGTCAGTGATCACACCTATCCTCACATCAATTATACGACCGCGAGCAAATCTAAAGCGACGGTGCGCGTGGAGGGCTTTGGCAAGTGATCAAGCGAGATCAATTGTTTTCCGATTTCGATTCGAGCTACTCACAGTGGCGTGAGCGGACGCATTCGCTGCCTATCAGGCTTAATCCGGGCAAACCGCAGGGCGCGTTTGAAGTTGATCTTGATCATTTGATCGATTACCTGCGGCCCGTCTTGTACGCTGCGGCCGCTCGTTCGACTCAGCTCGATTATCCAATAATCGCGGAGGAGTATCTTCGCGACCTCGAATCGCTTAAAATCGAGATGTGCAAAGCACCTCTGTCAAACGCCGAGAAAGAAGATTACGGAAGTTATCTTGAGGAAACTCGAACGCTTCTCAGAGCGCTTAGGTCATTGCCAGTTCCTCCAGAGGGTCACCTTGGTTTCCGAAAGCAATCAATCGAAAGCTTCCAGTTTTTAATTGATGATTACTCGTTTGAACTCGTTCAGACATCTCCGATTCTGGTGCAGTTTGCCACAAGCTTGATATCAGTTAAGCTGTCGTACTCGCCAGACTGCCCGATGGACAGCGTTCTCGTCGCACAGCGGACCTCTGGTGGACCAATGTCGGGCTTTATACTTGACGATTTTGCCTATGCTGCTGGCCAAGGCGTGACGTTCGACTATTCTCGATTCAATTTGCACTCGGCAACGGGCATTGCCGACTTTCTCCGGGCAGCCTCTCTGTTAATCCGCCGTCAGGGCAACCGTTTACTCACTGGTGACAGCGTTGAGCTTAAGGCATTCCAGGATTTGGCCGACCTTCGTGAAAAGACATACGTCGATATGTTAGAACGTCGACATTCCGCGCAGCGGTGAACCGTAACCTCCAGATCGGTTCGGCCTTCCCGGTGACGCTCGGCTTCACTTACGGTGCAGCTGGCAAGAACAACGGCAACCTGACCCAGCAGACGATCGTCACCACCGCGGCGCCTAACCCGCCGCTTGGCGTCTCCATCCCGGCGGTCAATCTGACTCAGACCTATGGCTACGATGCCTATGACCGGCTGCTTACCGCAACGGAGACCGGCGGAACGGCGCCGGAATGGTCGCAGACCTATCTCTACGATCAGTTCGGTAACCGCGCGGTGCAGACGTCAGGAAGCTATATCCCGAACCCGAACGGTACGCCGACGGCAATCTCGCAGTTCACGAACAATCGCTGGTCGAGCGCAGGCTACGATTTAGCCGGCGATGAAACGACAGTTCCCGGCAGCACCAGCGAGACTTTCATTTATGACGGTGAGTACCGGGCCTACACAGCCAATGCGAACGGGACAATCACGTATAGTTATGACGGAGAGGGGCGGCGGGTACAGAAGACGGCGAGCACCTTCCAGACCAACTACGTCTACGACGCATCGGGCAAAGAGATCATGGAGAGTACGATTCCCGGAACAGGGTTCCCGACGGAAGCGCCGTACACGGGGACGGAGTACCTGATCCCGGATCATCTGGGCAGTTCACGGCTGGCAATCAACGGGCAGGGGCAGGTGGTGCGCCGCTACGACTTCCTGCCGTTTGGGGAAGAGCTGAAGGCCGGGCTTGGCGGGCGGGGCGCGGACTATGAGCCCTCGACTTACACTTACCCGACGACGCCGGACGATGTGACGCGGAAGTTTACGGGGAAGGATCGGGATTGGGAGACCGGGCTGGATTTCTTCGGGGCTCGGTATATGTCGAGTGCGCAGGGTAGGTTTACAAGCCCTGATTCGCTCTTGCGGATCAGCGTCCGGGATTCCGGAGAGTTGGAACCTATACTCTTACATTCGGAAAAACGCGCTCGTGTCAGTGGACCGCGATGGACGCGCGCAGTGTGAGGCACAAGCGGGAGGAAGCACAAACGCATGGCTTGCGTACAAAGGCGTTGACTCCTCGATCACGAGTTCGGATAAGAGTCTTACACGGGTGCAGTCATGTCAAGCGATAGCCGCTATGCACTGTTCGTCGGTCCTAGCGGGAACGGTAGGATTGACAGAACCGGTGTAGAGCAAGACCGTTGGCTCCGAGTTTGATGCGGTAGCGGGCGATGCCCAGCTAGCTGGAAGCGGGATCTCTTGGGCCAGGCGGTTCCCTTCGCGAGCGTTGAGAAGCTTGGGCTCGAGGTTACTGCCGATTTGGGGATAGCTATGAGCCGGGCCGCAATCGACGAGGCGCTGGCGAGCGATGCGCGAGTGCATCACCGCCGGCCGTCATCTTGTGGAAGACGGGCTGCTCGATGAGGGATCAAACGCCGCGATCGCCGCTGGAACCCGGACGATCCGTTTATTCAGCGGGTGGGGACGGGCGCGGGCGAGATTTCCGGTTAGGTTATTCGTCGGAAATGCAGGTGGTCAGTTGGTCGGCGTCGCGATTGCTGACCGGGCTGTAGGTTCCGTAGCTAAAGGGGCGATTGTCACAATTAAAGTACGCTCCCACTAGAGGCGGTTCGAGAACTATGGCAACGGCAAAGCATTTAACAATTACGTCGTGGAAGCGGGAGCGCAGCGACCCGGCTTGGCGATAAGAGATATTGCCAGGCCTTAAGTTCACAGGCTGGTGGCCAGGACCACTGGCTAGACGTTTCGGGGCTGATGACTTTCTCCATTTGGCCAACGGGTTCTTCAAGCTTCTGGATTGAGCAGGATATATTAGAAGACCTGTACGGCAAGAAGCATCAGATTTGCGCCTACGTTCGAGTCATGACATATCCCGTGAATTGGCTGGAGATCATAAGAGAGTCTCTAAGCTGCTTTATCGATAGGGGTGCCGCGATTTCATGGTGCGGTGGGTGGGAATGCTTCTTGCACTACTTCGCCCTCAGAGAACTTGGAGGGGTGATACGCGGCGTACACGTGCCAAACGGGACTGGTCTGCCTGAGCGATCTCGATGAACCGTTGATGTTCCTGAGCGAGGCGCCCGATCTTTCGGATCGTCTCCACGCTGCGGTCGCGATTATGCCGAGCTATCATTAGTCGGACCGCTCTTCCTCTGAGCTGCAACACCTATTACTTCTGCTACTCGATGAGTTACGGGTACAACCTGGCGAGCGACGTCACCACGTTCACCTTCCCTTCAGGCCGAATCAAGAAAACGGCTTACGATTCCGCCAACTGGATCAACAACGTTAGGACACTTACAACGACAACACATCCATCCACGCAAGCTCCATCGGGTACGCACGGAACGGTACTCTCGACAGCATGGTCATTGGCGACCGACCTTTTACGGCAATACGATGGTCGAGGACACAACGCGAACACGCTCTGGCAGATCACGAACCGAAATCTCCAGATCGGTTCTGCCTTCCCGGTAACGCTCGGCTTCACTTACGGTGCAGCTGGCAAGAACAACGGCAACCTGACCCAGCAGACCATCGTCACGACCGCGGCTGCTCCCAACCCACCGCTCGGCGTCTCGATCCCGGCTGTCAATCTGACTAAACCTATGCTATGATGCCGGGCTACCGAATGGTGGAAAATCGGAAAAGATAGCCCCGCATATCGCTTCTTTAGCAAGTGGTTTACCGGTCCACTCGAAAGGCCGGAAGCAAATGTTTATGATGCCCTTCCCCGCGAGCTGAATTCCGCGGCTCGAAAGATCGTGGAAGACTTTGTTCGCCAAACTGGAAAGGGAAGCGTAGAAGATTGTCCAAAGAGGAAGTTAAGCAGCTGGCGCGTGAGCTCATCGATTCCAAGGTTGAAGGCGTACAGACTTTCCTGAATCGACTAGATCAGATGAATCCCGGAAAGGTTGGGATCTTACGGGGCCTGATTGACGGCGCTGATGTCGGTGCAGCATTTATTTTCATCGAACCGCCTTCCGTGAAGAACATGATCAATATCCAGACATGCGGCGCGAGAAACTGCGATGCGAGCCCAGTTCAGTGACCAAACGAACGGATCCTACACTGAATGAGCAGTGGCTTCCCCTATTTCCAATTTTCGCCCGCCGGGGGCATAATCCGCGAGACTATAGAGTCGGCTATATAGACAGGAACGGCTACCCCGTTATTGCGCCGACACGATTCGACGAGGGTAGACCGTTTTCAGAAGGTCTTGCCGCCGTCCGAGAAGATGGGAAGTGGGGTTATATTGACGTTTATGGTACGTATGTTATTGCGCCGGAATTGGAAGCAGGTTCCTATTTCTGCGATGGTTTGGCGACATTTCGGCGAGGGAAATACCATGGGTTTATCGATGCTTCGGGTGCAGTCGCCATTGCGCCCCGGTTTGATGCTGTCGGCTCGTTTAGTGAGGGGTTCGCCTGGACCGAAGTTGACGGGCGTTATGGCTTTCTTCGAAAAACGGGCAAGGAGTTGGTTCCGCTTATTTATGACAGTGTAAGAGATTTCTCTGAAGGACTAGCTTCGGTTAAACAGGGTTTGAAGTGGGGCTACATTTCAGCAACCGGGGAGATAGCAATAGCTCCTCAGTTTGATGGAAGAGTAGCTGGTGCCTTCAGATGCGGGCTGGCGCGGGTTGCTGTGCTCGGTAGGTGGGGATACATCAACCGTTTGGGAAACTTCGTCGTCGAACCGCAGTTTGAAAAATCATACGAGTATAGCGAGGGTATTGCGCAGGTGTCGTGCGGGGGACTGGTGGGTTATATCGATCTGAATGGCGACTTGGTTATCCCTTATAGATTCTCTTTCGGTACAGAATTCTCGGAAGGCTTGGCGGCCGCCTGTGAGGATGAACTCAGTGGATTCATAGATCGGTCTGGCGACTTCGTAATCCCGCCTCTTTTTACCATGACTGGACGTTTTCGCAACGGACTATGTCTAGTGACCACGAAGACTGAGATCGGGTATATCGACACCCAAGGTGAATTTGTCTGGCGGGCATTATTGGTCGACTCACCCTTGGGCTTTGATCTGACGGTATTAATTGTTTTCTACACGTCCACCTGGTTTGGGGTCGAGGCGGAGACTTATTGATGTGCTCTTAAAGAATAGCCGTTGTGATGTGTTCGGCCATCACGCGCAGGGTTGTTAGGAACGCCAACCGACAGCGGCAAGACCTCGAATACGTGCAATCTGGATGGCAATGGATACGACGATATTCTGGAGGAGCCGATCGAATGAAAGTGCCTACTCTCCCTGACCTGATCCAAAAGTTCGAACTGATGCCTGACGATAAGAAAGCGATAGTGATCGGTCGTCTACTATTCGACCTGACGATCGGCATGCGGGACCTTTTCGACCGTAGTAGCGAGATTGGTGCGACTTACGCGCAAACGGTTTCAGCAATGAATGAAATACAGCATTCCGCTTTGGGGCAGATGATCGCCTATCTGGAACGGCGCCCCGATCGGTATTCTGACGGGCATATTTTGGAAAGTCTTCTGGTAAGAACTAAGAAAACCGCTTTGTCAAGTTCAGCTCAAAGGTCGCTGATAGGTTCGATCTACCGTTACTCAGAAGCAAATGAGGGCGAGGTTGGGCCGATCGGCCCGTAGCAGAGAACCCAATGACGCGTTCAATCTTGATCTACGCCTTCTTAATTGCGGGCTCATTAGCTGTTGGATGGGCCGGGGAACCGCATGCAACAGCTGCCGTTGCCCCTTTGTATCCGCCGCTCGCCCTACAAGGTGGGATTAGTGGCGTCGTTTCGATCGCTGGCATTGTTGACGCCTCCGGGAAGGTGGAAGACGCAAAGGTTCTCAATGGGCATCCAATGCTGAGGGCAAGTTCACTTGCGGCAGCGAGACGGTGGACGTTCTCACGCGCCCCGGCGAAATCCAGGAAATTCTCGCTCAGGTTTCGTTTTGTCATTCTTCCCGAGACAACGGAATCGGAAGGCGATGTGATTTTTCTTCCGCCCGATTCTATTGAGGTCAGCGAGAGAATATTTCCTGCCTACAATTAACTACGGCGGACGCAGTCCTTAGAAGAGCGCATCGCAGAAGTGCGCACAATATCGCACTGCCGGCGAACTTGCCGTTCGGAATATCCGTTGACCACGTGACCGCGTGCCATTACTGCATGCGAGGATCTTTCCATGTTCAATAGTCGAGCCAGACTAGCGTCTCATTAACCCGGGGACTCGAAACGAAGGCTCAACCGGCCGTGTGCAAGTACGTCCTAGAAATCGGGGATCGGCTATGAGCCGGACTGGCCGATGAGCGCCGCAACGCGCAGTTCCCAGCATGCAAGTCATTGGCGATCTTTGCCAACCCTGCTACGATGAGCTCGACATCCAAGACAGGAAGGAACGCCACCATGCCTACCCGAAATGTGGACCTAATCGACGAACTGGACCGTTTTGTGCGGGCGAAGGTCGACAGCGGGCGTTACGAAGGCAATCATTTACAGTACTTTTTCACACTTGGCGAGAGAAGCCAGCTTAGCGGAGGTCCGGATCTACGGCTCCTTCGCATTCTGGCGCGGCAAAGAGCATTAGATCGCAGTCGTTGATTGTTTTCCCGACGGTCTGAAGGCTGAAGGTTGGTCGAATGCGGAGTCAGCCAATTTGGTAAGATTGGCATGGATGGCGCTCAGTCCACAGCTCGACACCAGTTCTCCCGAACCCCTCTACCAGCAACTTGCGGCATATCTCCGTCGTAAGATCGAGGCTCGTGAGCTTGCGCCGGGCGATCGGCTGCCAGCCACTCGGGAATTGGCTGGGCAGCTTGGCATTAACCGAACCACCGTCTCTGCTGCCTACGAATTGCTCGAAGAGGATGGCTTTCTGTCCGGCCAGGTCGGTCGCGGTAGTTTCGTTGCGGATCGGGTGCCGACGCGCGGTGTCGATTGGAACGCGATGCTGCGGCCCATGGCGGTGCGCCCGTTTAGCGCGGCCTCGGCGCGGATTAGTTTTGCCGCCTCGCGTCCGCCCGAGCAGTTATTTCCGGTCGAAGATTTTCGGTTGAGCTGCCAGGAAGTGCTCGCCGATCGTGGTCTATCATCCGTTCTGCAGCTCGGGTCGTCTGCCGGGTACGAGCCGCTGCGCCACTACTTGATCGAGCAGTCGCGGGCGGAAGGCGTCTTCGGCCCGGATGACGATCTGCTGATCACGAATGGTTGCCAACAAGCGCTGGATTTGATTGCGCGCTCGGCGCTCCGGCCGGGCATGCGGGTTGCGGTCGAAGACCCGGTGTACCCAGGGCTGCGCAGCGTGCTTGCGGAGGCGGACGTGGACATGGTTCCACTCGCCGTCGGCGCGCAGGGTGTAGAGCCAGACGCGTTGGCGCGATCGGGCGCGACGCTCGCGGTGCTTACGCCGAGTTTTCAGAACCCGACGGGAATTAGTCTGCCGCTGGCCAGACGCGAAGCAGTGCTACGCGCGGCGAGCCAGAACGGAATCGCGCTGGTAGAGAACGATATCTATGGCGCGCTTCGCTACGAGGGCGATGCCGTACCGACGATCAAGCAAATAGCCGTCGATGCCCAAACGGTCCTTCTTCGCAGCTTCTCGAAAATAGCGTTTCCCGGATTGCGCCTTGGCTGGGTGATTGGCCCGCGCGCACTCGTTGCGGCACTGCGCGAGCGCAAGCAGTTGACCGATTTGCATTCCGATCAGTTCGCGCAGGCGGTGATGCTGCGGTTCGCGAAATCGGGGCGTCTGGAAGCGCACCGGCAGAAGATGATCGAAGCTGGACGCGAGCGGTTGCGCACGGCCTTGGCGAGCGCGGCGGAGTTCCTACCGTCTGGAACGCGTTGGACGCAGCCCGAGGGCGGGTTGAACTTCTGGATAACGCTGCCCGCCGGGATGGATGCCGCACTACTGCTGGAACGCGCGGCTCGCGAAGGCGTCGGCTATTTGCCCGGCAACGTGTTCGCGGTCGACGGCGGTCATGACTCCAGTTTGCGACTCAGTTTTGGCGCGTTGCGGCCGGATCAGATCCGCGAGGGAATCCAGATCCTCGGCGGAATCTTTACTCGGGAACAAAAAGAATTGCGCCGTTTGGAGCGGGAGCCGGCGCCCGCGCTAGTTTAGCGATTCGAATCAGGAAAGGAAACGAATATGGCAGGCTTCTTAGACGAACAGTTCCGGCTGAAGACCGGATTAGCAGAGATGCTGAAGGGCGGCGTGATCATGGACGTGATCAACGCCGAACAGGCGCGCATCGCGGAGAAGGCCGGCGCGGTCGCCGTCATGGCGCTCGAACGCGTGCCGTCGGATATCCGGAAAGAAGGCGGCGTGGCCCGCATGTCGCCGGTCCGCGTGATCCGCGAAATTATGGAGACGGTGAGCATCCCGGTGATGGCGAAGGTGCGCATCGGTCATTTCATGGAAGCGCGCATCCTTGAGGTCCTCGGCGTCGATTACATCGATGAGAGCGAAGTGCTGACGCCGGCCGATGAAGAGCATCACGTAGCGAAGCGCGATTTCGCGGTGCCGTTTGTTTGCGGCGCGCGGAATCTGGGCGAAGCGCTGCGGCGTATCGCGGAAGGCGCGGCCATGATCCGCACCAAGGGTGAAGCGGGTTCGGGGAATATCGTGGAGGCCGTCAGGCACATTCGGACCATCGTCAAAGAGATGAGGCAGTTGACGGTGCTCGGTAAAGAAGAGCTGGTGGCGGAGGCGAAGAAGCACCAGGCGCCGCTGGAGCTGATCGAGTATGTCGCGGAAAACGGAAAGCTGCCCGTGCCGAATTTTTCGGCGGGCGGGATCGCGACGCCGGCGGATGCGGCGCTGGTGATGCAGTTGGGCGCGGAAGCGGTGTTCGTGGGATCGGGAATCTTCAAGTCGGCCGATCCGGAGATGCGTGCGCGAGCCATCGTGATGGCGGCCACTTACTACAACGACCCGGTGAAGCTGCTCGAAGCCAGCGAAGAATTGGGCATCGGGATGGCCGGGCTGGACATTTCGAAGCTGGAAGAGCACGAGCTGATGCAGACGCGAGGCTGGTAATCCGAATGCAGCAGAAATCCGTGGGTGTGCTCGCGCTGCAAGGCGATTTCGAAGCACATGCGCGCACACTTGCGCGGGCGGGGGCCAGACCGGTGCTCGTCCGGACCCGCTCCGATCTGGACGGCGTGGATGGCCTGGTGCTTCCCGGTGGTGAGAGCACAACGATGCTGAATCTACTCGATCGCGAAGGAATGACGGAGAGTTTGCGGGAGTTCGCTGCGCACAAGCCGTTGTTCGGGACGTGCGCGGGATTGATTCTGATGGCGAAGACGGTGACGCATCCGGAGCAGGAAAGCCTGGGAGTGATGGACATCACGGTCGAGCGAAATGGATACGGAAGACAGAAGGATAGCCGGGTGGTGAAGCTGGAAGGCATTCCCGATTTCGAGGATATGGAAGCGGTCTTTATTCGCGCGCCCATCGTCCGCAGCATGGGCAAGAATGTTCGCGTTCTGGCGACCTATGGCGGCGACCCGGTGTTGGTGGAGCAGGGCCATCATCTGGCGTCGAGCTTTCATCCGGAACTATCGGGAGACACCCGAATTCACGCGATGTTTCTGGAACGGCTGTGAAGAATGTATTGTTCGTGTGCCTCGGAAATAGCTGCCGCAGCCAGATGGCAGAGGCGTTCGCGCGGAAGCTCGGCTCCGACTGCGTGAACGTGGCCAGCGCCGGTTTGGCTTGCGGCCAATCGGTGGCGCGGCAGACGGTTGAGGTGATGCGCGAGCGCGGCATCGAGATGACCGATCACTTCCCGAAGGACTATGAAGTCGGGCTGGCCGAGCAGTACGATCTCGTGGTGAATATCAGCGGTTTTGAGCTGCCGCCCTTGCAGCGGCCTCAGTTGGTGGAGTGGATTGTGCAGGATCCGCTCGGCGAACCGCAGCAGGTGCATCGCCGCGTGCGGGATGAAGTTGAACGACATGTAAAGAAGATGATCGAGGACATCCGGCGCGGCAGGCCGGTTGTCAGCGATGTCGCCGTTGGCCAGCAGATTGCTCCCAATCAGTTGAGGAGACCTGGGCTATGGCGAAGATTTACCAGATTGCTTTAGCAGTACTGATGCCGCTTTCTTTCGCGGCAGCGCAGCAGACCATCACGCTGAATGATGGAACACAGTTCCAAGGGCGTTTCGTTGGTGGAACACCTGACTTGATCAATTTCATCGATCAAGGGGGGCAGCGACACCACTTCAGCGTGAACCAGATCCAAAGCATCTTGTTTGCCGGCGGACCGGCTCCCGCCGCAGCTTATAACAACGCGCCCCCACCGGACGCAAACGCGCAAAATTATCCTCCGCCGGCGAACTATCCGCCACCGCCCCCCGCGCCTGCGGATGCGCAGCCACAACCTTATACGGCCGCAAATCAGTCAGGGTATGCACAGCCGCCGCAGCCTTATCCGGCGCAAACTCCAGCCGACGTTCCTCCTGCGCAACCGACTTCTACGTACGCGTCACTTGCTGCCGGTACCGAAATTGCTGTTCGAACGAATGAGCAGATCCGGACGAATCACGGTGATGTGGGCCGACGCTATACCGCAACGATCGCTCGTGATGTTTTCGACGCGAGCGGCACGAATGTTGTGATTCCGCGAGGATCCGATGCCCGGCTGGTGGTTAAAGATGCCGGCGACGGTCAAGTGTCTCTGGACTTGCAGTCCGTGTTCGTGAACGGCCAGCGCTATTTCCTAAACACGATGGATGTGCGCGCGGGGAATGAGCGCGACGGCTTAGGCGCCAACAAACGCACCGGCACTTACGTCGGAGGCGGCGCTGTGCTCGGCACACTGCTCGGAGCCGTTGCCGGCGGTGGACGCGGTGCGGCAATCGGCGCTCTGGCGGGTGCGGCCGCCGGTGCCGGAACCGAAGTTTTGACTCGGGGAACCGATGTTCGAGTCCCGCCGGAAACGATGCTGCGGTTTCGTTTGGATCAACCCGTCAATCTCTATCAGTAAGTCGGAAGTTATAGGAACTGAAGCTACAAGAAAGGAAGACCAAGATGTCATCACAAGCAATGGCCATCAATAATTCGACGCGCCGCGTATTAAGCGCCAGCACGATCACCGGGGACAAAGTGAGGAACCGGGCAGGAGAAGACTTAGGCACCATCGAAGAGATCATGCTCGATGTGACCTCCGGAGAAGTCGCCTACGCGGTGATTTCGTTTGGAGGTTTTCTGGGCCTTGGCGACAAGCTATTCGCCGTCCCGTGGAACTCCTTGGAATTGAATGCCGAGGCGCACGAGTTCCTACTCGATGTCGACAAGAACACGCTCGAGAACGCCCCTGGCTTCGATAAGGACAACTGGCCGGACTTCGCCGATCAAAGCTTCGGCAGCCAGGTTCATGAGCATTATTCGCAACCGGTGTATTGGGAACGCAACGTGAATGCGCGCGCTTGGGAATCAGGCGCCGGAGTTCGAACTGAAACCGAACTGGACACCGAGGTGGATCACGAGCGCCTGAATCAACCGGACCTTCCCAATGAGTTGAAGCGCCGGCCCGTCGACGTCACTGACTTTCCAGGCCGGCAGAAAGATGCCGACATGAGGGTTTCCGATCCTTCTCGCAACTACGAGTAGGTTCGCGTTTTATAATTAGGGAGCAATTATGGCCACTGAAATATTGACAATGGAAGATCTCTTCATCGACGAGATTCGAGATCTGTACGACGCGGAACAGCAGATCATCAAAGCACTTCCCAAGATGATGAAAGCGGCCGAGTCGCCCGATCTGAAAGCCGCCTTTGAGGAGCACCTCGCGCAAACGCAAAATCAAGCTTCGCGGCTCGAACAGATTTTCAATACACTGGGCGAGAAGTCGGGCGGCGAGAAGTGCGACGCGATGCAGGGTTTGATCAAAGAGGGCGAAAAGTTGGTGGACCACACCGATGCGGGCGCGGTCCGGGATGCCGGTCTGATTGCCGCGGCGCAACGCGTGGAGCACTATGAAATGGCCGGTTACGGATCGGCGCGGAGCTTCGCGCAGATGCTGGGCCACGACGATGCCGCCGCTCTTCTTGAGGAGACGTTGGAAGAAGAGAAAGAAACCGACGAGAAGCTTACCGATCTCGCCGAGACCATGGTGAACCAACGCGCGATGGGTCAGGTTCGGACTGGTCGAGCTTAGTTCGTTCAAATACCGTTCGATAGGAAAGGGCAGCCTCTCGGGGCTGCCCTTTGCCGTTTTACGCAAGCTACGCTTAAAGACGGCATGATGCTTGCCACACAGTTGCGAATGCGTTTCTTGGGTCTGCTGAAAAAAACAGCGATTGCGTGGATGGATCACAACGCCCAGGAGATGGGGGCGGCGCTGGCCTATTACACGGTGCTCTCCATGGCTCCGCTGCTGGTTCTCTCGGTCGTGATTGCGAGTCTCGTTTATGGTGAGAAAGCTGCTCAGGGCGGGCTGGTCAGTGAGATTCAGGGAATCGTAGGTACCGCGGCGGCGGTTGTCATTCAGGACGTGATTAAGAACGCCAACCGGCCCGCTTCGGGGATCATCGCGACCTTTGTGGGTTTGATCATTTTGTTGTTCAGCGCGTCCGCGGTGTTCACGCAATTGCGCGCCTCGCTGGACCGCATCTGGGACGTCCCGACCGTGAGCCTCGGCGGAATCAAAGGGATGTTACGCCTCTATCTTTTCGCGTTTATGGCCGCGCTCACGTTGGGTTTTTTGCTCTTGGTCAGCCTGGTTGTAAGTGCGGTTCTGGAGCTCTTTGAAGGATGGATCGGCGCCGTCATGCCGGCCCTGCCTCTTATCGCAAAATTGGTGAACTTCGGCGTCTCGTTCGGTACGGTAGCGGTGTTGTTCGCCCTGATCTACAAGTACGTTCCCAATGTAAAGGTGAACTGGAGCGAGGTGATTTTCGGCGCGATCTCGACTGCGTTCCTTTTTATGCTGGGTAAATTCGTGCTTGCGATCTACATCGCTAAGATGGGCGTGGGGAACGCATACGGGGCGGCGGGCTCGCTGGTGGTTTTACTTTTTTGGGTTTACTACTCAGCCCAGATTTTCTTGTTTGGCGCGGAGTTCACGCACATTTATGCCGCGGAGAAGCGGCCGATTCACAAACCTTTAGCGGCCGCTGCTCCAGGCGACGTTGGCCGTGTAAGTGCAGTCTAAGGATTTCGAACCACCATTAACAATCCTTTATCCTGAACGAGGCGCGAGGAAAGTATGCAACAGGCCATGGAACAGAACAAAGAGAGTTATATGAAAAATGTAGGAAACCTGGAACGCGGGGCGTCGGTGCTAGCGGGATCCATCCTGATCTACACCGGCCTGCGGAAGCGTAGCTGGGCAGGTTTGAGTCTGGGTGCCCTGGGCGCGGGATTGATCGCGCGGGGAATCTCAGGGCACTGCGGGGCTTATCGGGCTTTAGGCGTGCGCACGACCGCCGAAGACGAAACGAACCATGTCAGCGTGCCTTACGGCGAGGGAATCCGCGTCGATAAAACGGTGACCGTGAACAAGCCGCGATTTGAAGTCTACGCCTTCTGGCGCAATCTGGAAAATCTGCCCAGTTTCATGCAGCATCTGGATCGTGTCCGACAGACCAGCGATCGCGTGTCGCACTGGGTTGCGAAAGCGCCGCTGGGGCGGACCGTGGAGTGGGATGCGGAGATCATCAGTGATGAACCCGGTGAACGGATCGGCTGGCGTTCGCTTGCAGGCGCGGATGTGAACAACGCAGGATCGGTTCACTTCAAAGACGCAGCGGCCAATCGCGGTACGGAGGTAAAGGTCGAACTCCAGTTCATTCCGCCCGGCGGGGTGCTGGGGTCGTTGGTTGCAAAGATCATGGGAGAGCATCCTGAGCAGCAGGTTGAAGAAGACCTGCGCCGTTTCAAGATGATGCTTGAGACCGGCGAAGTTCCCGTTACCCACAAGGAACAAACTAAAGCGGCGGAGAAAAACGGGGCGGCAAAAATCAAGAAGGAAGAGGATGTACGTCAGGCCTCTGAAGAGTCGTTCCCGGCGAGCGATGCGCCGGCCTGGAGATAACGGTTAATGAAAGCGTTGGTTTGGAAAGGCACCAAGGAAGTCGCGATTGACGACGTTCCCGAACCGAAGATCCTGAACTCGCGCGACGCGATCGTGAAGATCACGTCGACTGCGATCTGCGGGTCGGACCTGCATCTTTACAACGGTTGGATTCCGACCATGAAATCGGGTGACGTGCTGGGTCACGAGTTCATGGGCGAAGTCGTCGAGATCGGGAAGGACGTCAAGAATCTGCGCAAGGGCGATCGGGTGGTTGTGCCGTTCGCGATCGCTTGCGGCGGATGCGTATTTTGCCAGTCGAAGTTGTTCTCGCTCTGCGATAACTCCAATCCGAATGCGGCCATGCTCGACAAGCTATACGGATACAGCGGCGCGGGGTTGTTCGGCTATTCGCATCTGTACGGCGGGTATTCGGGCGGCCAAGCGCAATACGCGCGGGTGCCGTTCGCCGATGTCGGTCCGCTGGTGGTTCCCGACTCGCTGGATGACGAGCAGGTTTTGTTCTTAACGGACATCTTTCCCACCGCGTATCAGGCTGCCGAACAGTGTGGGATTGAGAAGGGTGACACCGTTGCCGTTTGGGGCTGTGGACCCGTAGGTCAGTTGACCATCCGCAGCGCCTTCCTCCTGGGAGCCGAGCGAGTGATCGCGCTCGACGATGTTCCCGAGCGGCTCGCTATGGCGCGTGAAAAGGGCAAGGCTGAGACTTTGAATTCAAGCGATTCGGATGTCCTCGATCAATTGAAAGAAAAGACCGGCGGGCGCGGTCCCGACCATTGCATCGACGCGGTAGGAATGGAAGCGCACGGCGTCAGTCTCGACGCGATTTACGATCGCGCGAAGCAAGCGCTGATGCTGGAAACGGACCGGCCGCACGCGCTGCGAATGGCAATCATGGCTTGCCGCAAAGGCGGAACGGTTTCGATCCCTGGCGTCTACGGCGGCCTGCTCGACAAGTTTCCGCTCGGTGCCGCCTTCGCTAAGGGGCTGACGTTCAAGATGGGCCAGACGCATGTGCAGCGCTATCTGCGTCCCTTGCTGAATCTTATTGAACACGGCGAGATCGATCCGTCGTTCGTCATCACTCACAGAGCGAAGCTGGAAGATGGGCCGCAGATGTATTCGATTTTCGCGGCGAAGAAAGATAACTGCATCAAGGTGGTGCTGAAGCCTTGAAAGCACGTACGATTCTGGTCGGGGCTGCGGCAGCCGCGGGTGCTGCAGCTCTGGCCTGGAAAGCAAGCGCTGGATCCAGTGGTGAATCCCTCGCTGGAGAAGTTGTCGTCATCACCGGTGGTTCGCGCGGCCTGGGACTCGCTCTCGCCCGGGAGTTCGGCAAGCACCGATGCCGGGTCGCCATCTGTGCTCGCGACTCCTCCGAACTGAAGATTGCTGAGGATGAGCTTACGCGTAGAGGTGTCGAGGTTGCCGCCTTCGTCTGCGACGTCACGGTGGAATCCCAAGTCCGGAAAATGCTTGAAGCGGTTGAGGCGCGGTTTGGCCGCATCGACATCCTGGTAAATAACGCGGGAGTGATCGAAGTCGGACCGGTGGAGAGCTTCGGTGTCGAAGACTTCGAAGAAGCGATGAAGACCATCTTCTGGGGAACGGTTTACGCGACGTTGGGTGTGCTGCCCCAGATGATGGCGCGACAGCGCGGACGCATCGTGAACATCAGCTCAGTTGGAGGTAAGGTTGGAGTGCCGCACCTGACACCGTACACAAGCGCTAAGTTCGCGGTTGCGGGCTTCAGTCAGGCGCTTGGGTGCGGAGGTGCGTCCGCACGGTATTCACGTCACCGCCATCTTTCCCGGGCTCCTGCGGACGGGGTCATTCGCGCAGGCGAAATTCAAAGGGCAGCAGGTCAAAGAAGCCGAGTGGTTCACCCTCGGCGCGACGCTGCCCGGCATTTCAATGGACGCCACCCGCGCCGCTCGCCAGATTGTGGACGCAGTAAAGCATGGGGATCGAGAGAAGACGCTGACGCTTCCTGCAAAGGCAATTTCCCTGCTGAACGGGTTGTTCCCCGGCGGCGTGACCCAGATTCTGAGCACGGTCGCTTCGGTCGTTTTGCCCGACCCGGCGAAGAGCACCAACGCGAAAAAGGGCAGCCAGTTGTGGCGTTACATGAGTCCGGCGGTTCGTTCGTTGAGCGCTCTGGGACTGCAGGCGATGCGCAATTACAATCAGAAGGTTTAGAATATTCCCGATTAGGTACTTTGATTGCTAATTGAAAACGCAGGGAGGAGAAGACATGCTTGGAACTGTACTTCTGATCATCATTGTGCTCATGCTGATCGGCTCATTGCCGACGTGGGGCTACAGCGGCGGGTGGGGTTATTACCCCAGCGGCGGACTCGGGCTCGTGCTTTTGATTGTGATCATCTTGCTAGTGATGGGCCGTATTTAGGTTCTGTCTTAGCTAGGTTATAGAGAACCAGCCAAAGGGCAGGTGCGGACCATGCGATTCCCTGCCCTGAAGATCCTGTTACTGCTCGCGCTTCCTGCGTGGGGCGGAACATTGTCGATTGACACCACTAAGGCGAAGTCCGGATGCGCCTGTTCGTCGATCGGTTTCGCCACTCAGATTGTCGAGCAACCCAACACTTACTTCGCGTCTTCTAACGACTACCTTCCTACTGCTAGCACCTTCAAACTTCCTATCGCGGTTGCGTTCCTTGGCTTGGTTGACGCGGGGAAATTCCGGATCGATCAGAAGATCAGTGTTACGCCCGCTGACTTGCAGCCCGGTGTAAGCCCAATCGCGGATGCCCACCCGCGTGGAGCCGATCTGCCTGCTTCGTACGTGCTCAAGGAGATGATCACGGATAGCGACAACACGGCGGCGAATAGCTTCATTCGGATCTGTGGCGGACCGGCGCGAGTGACGGCACTCTTGCGGGCTCGTGGTGTGGAAGGAATCGACGTCGCGACGGATGAACACGCAATGAGCAACCGAGCCGATTTCCTGCGGAATCGGACGACTCCCGGCGCGATGGTCAAGCTATTGGTTCGCCTTTACTCGGGCGGGTTGCTAAGTCCTGCAAGCACCAGCTTTCTCGAGCGTTCGCTGGAGGAAACCAAGACATTTCCAGGGCGCATCAAAGGCATGCTCCCGCCTGGGACCGTAGTCGCTCACAAAACCGGAACCGGCGGGATCCACGGCCAGGTAGCTTGGGCAGTCAACGACGTTGGGGTGATCACGCTACCGGATCACCGACACTTAGCCGTCGCGGTGTTCGTGCAAGATGCGCACCTGAACGAGGCCGCTGCCGACCGGGTGATTGCGCAGTTAGCGAAGGAAGCTTTCGACCGCGCCGTCTCGATACACTGATTGACTTTTCACCGACTAAGTCACCGCACCGGAACCGGCTTGAAGTACCACGTATCATTCGCGAAGGGATCACCGACTAACTCGCCGCCGAAGAGCAGCAAGCCATCTGCAACTGGGTCGAAGATCATGGAGCCGGCCCAACGCCCCTCCGGTTGGTTGGGCGGTTTTACTTCCTCCCAGGTGATCCCATCCCAAGTCCACGTGTCACTGAGCGCGGTGGGAGGCCCGGCCGTCCCCCCAAACAACACCACCCTTCCAAGGTCCGCATCGTAAGTCATCTGCGGAAGGGCTCGGGCAGATGGACTCGAAGCGGGAAAGCGCTCGGTCCACGTGACTCCATCCCAAGTCCAAGTCTGGTTGAGATCGTTCCCTGTAGTCGCAGTTCCGCCAAAAAGCACGATGGTTTTGTCTGCGTCGTCGTAGGCGATCGTCGCATTGCTGGCGGGCGGACTCTTCGCGGGGAACTGCTGGATCCAGGTCATCGCTCGCCCATCCCACTCCCAAGTCGCACCGGACTGGCCACTCCACAAGACAACAGTCCCGGTTGCCGCGTCGTACACCAACTCAGAGGAATCAGACTCCTGACCCGGTGGCGAGACGGGCGGGAACCGTTCGGTCCAGTTCACTCCATCCCAAGTCCAGGTGTCGTTGAAAACCGGATCTACGCCGTTACCGCCGCCGAAGAGCACGACTGTCCCCGTGGTCGGATCGTATGCCATGGCAGCACCTTGCCGCGGCGAGGGAGAACTGGCGGGCGACACCTCCGACCAGCCGGTAGCGGGCTTGAAGATCCAGGTATCGTTGTATCTGACCGGAGGGTAAATCCCTCCGTTACCGCCGCCGAACAGGACTGCCGATTTCGTAGCCTCATTGTAAGCTAGCGCTCCGCAGCACCGCGTCGAAGGAGACTTAGTAAGTTGCGGCTCCGCCCAATCGATCACGTGATTCTCAAAGCTGAACACCGCGGTGAGTGACCCGGCATTGTCGGAATAACAGCCTGGCACGGTTGACGCATCGGTGCACGCGTCGACGAATCCAAGGTAGAGATGCGTTGCAGTTGCAGGTACCCGGAAGCTTTGGATACTTCCGGTGCTAGTCCCCGTCAACCCGTCGCCAATGAAGAAGACCTGCCCGATGGCTGGACTTAGAACGTGGAAAGCGGTCTGTATCCCGCCTTGAGAGTTGTCGCTATCGTAGAAGCGGAACGCGGCTGGGGGCGAGGTAGGAAGAGTATCTTCAAGGAAGACACCGGCCAGTGCGCCCGCGAAATCGGTTAAGTGGTACCCGGAGAACGGAAGCCCCGCCCCGCTGATATTGGCTCCGGCGCAAGTCGGGCCGGGTAAACCGTCAGCGGTAAAAACCGGGATCGCCGTCGAACAGGTCCAAGATCCGCTGACACTCGAGAAGTGCAGGGTTCGTCCGGCGCGCGCTTCGAAGCTATAGATGGCGGGGGCAATACCATCGCTGCCGTCGTCGTATCCTCCGGCCCGGTAGAGATCCATATGTGCGCTCACCGGCAACTCTATCTGCCCTTCAAGCGGACCCGAGGTCACCAATACAGCCGCGAGGACAGCTTGAAGCAACACGAGTCCGTGTCTTGACGCTTGTCTCGCCCGGACTATGAGTAGGTCAGACTTATCCGAGTAGTGATTGACCGCCTTCAATTTCCTAAACCTCGCACGCGATTTGGATAGGTGCTTCGTGGGAACGATTATACCCGAGGGCGACGAAGACCTCCGCTAAAAGGGTGTGAAACTGAGCGACGTAATGGTGCCGTAAAGGGTGATGGTCCCGATTACCTTAGCGGTTTGAGTATCGTACAAGCGTAAGTTCTTTTCGTCACCGACATAAACGTATTTCCCGTCCGTTGAAAGGACGATGAAGTCGTTTTGAAAACCAGAGCCGACCGTTGCGCTGGAAAGTATGTCGCCGTCAGCAACCTGGACCGCGTAGAGTGTTCCACCATTGCCGATGATATAGAGCGTTTGGTTATCGGGAGAAATGGAGATTGACGAAGGGACCGGAATGGATTGGGCAAAAGTCCGATTGATGGAAAGCGTCTTCGTATCAACGTCCAAGATGCCGGTGTTATTCCCGAAGAGAGCGATGTAACAGTGCACGCTATCGGAGCTAAAGGCGAGCGCGTAGGGACCTGTAGCCGAGAAAGAACCAATCGCCTCAAGAGTGGATGCATCGTAGACAGCAACCACATCGTCGTGGCCGCTCGTTATCCAGACCTGCGATCCGTCGGGCGATAGCGCGATCGCGGTCTGGCCGAATTCCGGCAGCGACGTTTGCAGAATCGCCTTACCGGTATTGACATCTACAGCGGTCAGCTTCGAAGGCGTAGAGGCAAACTTACTGATCGTGACTACGAATAGAGGGCCGGACGGGCTGGACACCGCAATCAGATCCGGAAGAACAGGAGACGCAAAGAACCGGTCAACTTTTTCCTGCTCGTTGTTAATGACAGTGATCGCGCCCGATTGAATAGACGCGAGAAACGTGAGGCTGCCGTCGCTCGTTGTCGCGACGCCCCATTGAGTGGCCGCCAAAGCGGCCGGACCTACGTTCAAGCTAATGCCGACTTGGACAGTCCCCTCGGCGGCATAGCTCGAGAGAGATTGCGTAGAGTTCGCGGCATATGCGTGGCCACCGTGCGGACTAACTGCGACCGCGCCTATAACCCCGGGCTGTGCATATTCGGCCACACCTGCCAGGGTGCTCGTCGACATCTCCGTAACGTTGTCCGTTTCACCCACATATAGTTTAGATTGGTCGGATGATAACTCGACCACAAACGCCGAACTCCTTGTGGAGGCCCTCTTGACGACCTCACCCGTCTGCAAATTGACTTTCAGAACCTCGGTAGCCGCACTCGAAGAGCAGCCCCCTGAAGCGATTACATAAGCGAATTGGCCCAGGGCGTCGACCGCGATCGAGCTCGCGCATGTTGCCGGCAATAAAATTGTGGAGACCTGTTGAAGAGTTACTGGATCGAGAAGGACAACGGCGCCTTGCCGGTTAATCGAGGCGGTTACCGCCAGAGTATTTCCGCTGGAGGACGAGGATAAACCGAGCGGGGCGTACGCAAGAGACGTACTCGAAATCAGCGCTCCTGTAAGTGCGTTAATCTGGACGATTGCAGACCCTTGGAAGGCGACGAACAGCGTCTGCTGATCCGCCGAGAATCCGAACTCGGCTGTAAAGATCGACGTGCCGCCCGCTGAAACTGTCGCCGTTTGGATTAGCTGATTGGTCTGCGCGTTGAAGGTGGCGACGGTAAATTGATCCTGTCCGGGGGCCCCCTCATAGCTGGCATAAATGCGAGTTCCGTCCGGACTAATTGCGAGGCTTACCGGGTACCCGTCCGCCGGAATTTGCGCCTCGACGACACCGGTGATCAAGTTTAGGTAGTCTATGTAATCGTATCCGACCAGGCTCACGTAGGCATGGGTTCCGTCCGCGCTGACTACCATCGCGCTGGCGCTATCGCCACCGATGTCCAGATAGCTATTGACACTTTTCGTTTGCGTGTTGAGAACACCGATGAGTGCCGAACCGTTAGCTAAGGTCGTGACGATTGCGTGTTGAGAGCATAGCGGGCAGGCGGTCAATAATGCGGTTGCAATCAAGGTGAGGCGCATCGAGAGTAGTATACACAGAATTTGGCTGAAACGGCGGCCGCGACTTACCCCTTATTTCGGCGTAAAGACGAGATTCATGTCTACCGTCGCATTCGCCTTCTTCGATGACTCAACCTTGTACTTGAACTCGCGCAGATCCGCTTGCTTCGAGAAGTCGTGCATAAATACTTCCGGGTAACGGATGTCGTAAGCGTCTGCGTTAGAGCGGCTCCACGTATTCCTGGCTGTCGATTCTAAGTTCGGCGGAAGTCCGGTGAAGCTAACTTGGCCGAAGTGATAGAGCGGTCCGGTTCGGAAGACGACCTTCACGTTCAACACGTGATCCTGATCGTCGAAATTGCGGTCCGTCCGAGCCGTGGCGTCAAGATAGCCCGCACTTACTACCTTGCTTTGCATCGCCCAGATACCTTTCTGGATGACTGTCCAGTTAGCCGTCTGTCCGATCGGTAGATTCGCGGACTTCACGAGAGCCGGCGGCACGTTATCGCCAGTAAGATCGATCTGCCCGAGTGTGTAGACGGCGCTCTCGGCGATCGTCAAAGTAACTCCCATAGTTCCGGCACCGTCCTTCTGAGCGCGAACTGCCGGGAACTGCACGCGATACATCCCAATGTCCTCATACGCGGGCCGTATGTTGTTCTCGACCAGAAAACGGAAGCTACGCTCGGTGTAACCCTGGCCGGACAATACCTTCGCCAGTACCGCTTGCAGGTCCTTCGTAGCTATCGCATGATTCCCTTCGAACGCGACCCAGGCGATCTGCGGCAGTTTCTCCGGCTGAAACGAAATGAAGGACTTGTGCGTGGCAAAATCGCCTTCCTGACGGGCGACGACGTGCTCCCCGTTGAGACTGGCAGTAGCTTGCCGCTCGATCAGACCGGCAAGGAAATCCTGCGCGCCGCCGGGGACCTTGTGATCGAAGGCCGGGTACAGCGTCACCATCCATTTCCAAAGTGCGGCTTCATCCGCGCCTGGGATATCAATCGCTGCATCGACCAGCGGGCCGGCGTCCTGCATGTTCAGCGTCACGGCGAATCCTTGTTTCGGACCAGGGCGGAACGTGTATTCGACAGAGGTGAAGAGCCCCGTCGCCTGGAGGCGTTTGCACGCTTCTTCAATCGCGGCCTGATCGACGGGCGCACCGATTTTCAGCGAAGTAATGGCCATCACAGCGTCCTTCGTCGCTTTGGAACCGGCGATCGACACCGATTCGAGCGGGATCTGAGCCGCCTTCGAAATACCGGCGAGTAAGGTTAGCGCCAGAGCGATTGCGCCGCGAGCGGACCGTGTCCGAAGCATGGTGAACTATTGAAGCATATAGAATGAGCCCATGCCACTAGCGCCGCTACGCGCAATCCTGATTGCCAGCGCGTTCTTACCAACTATGACTTTTGCCGCCAACTACCAGGCCCAGACTTCCCAGCAGGACGGGATCGATATCGTCCGGCTCACCGACACTGCGCACCATACAGAGGTACTCATCGTGCCGTCATTCGGCAACAATGCGTACTCGATGAAGGTCAACGGGCACGAGATTCTTTACCTGCCCACCCGCTCGCTTACCGATTGGAAGGCGAAACCGGATTTCGGCGGCGTGCCGTTTCTGTGGCCCTGGGCCAATCGGGTCGACGGCATGGCTTACTGGGCGAACGGTAAGAAGTATTTACTGAACCCTGATCTGGGTAACCTGCGCTATGATCCGAACAAATTGCCGATCCACGGTCTGCTGGCGTATTCCGACCTATGGCACGCGAGCGATATCAAAGCGGATTCGCATAGCGCGCATGTCACCAGCCAGCTTGACTTCTGGAAATATCCGGATTTGATGGCCCAGTTCCCGTTCCCGCATACTTTGCGTGTGACTTACCGGTTGCACGATGGCATACTCGACGTGACCACCAACATCCAGAATGCGGGTATGTCGCCGATGCCCGTGGCGCTTGGGTTCCATCCCTACTTTCAGTTAGACGACGCGCCGCGCGACCAATGGACCGCCCACTTAGCCGCGCGTGAGCATCTGGTGCTGAATGACAAGCTGATCCCGACGGGCGAGAAGAAGCCAATGGACTTACCCGATCCCTATCCGCTGGCCGGACACCAACTGGATGATGGCTTCACGGACTTAGTCAAAGACGCCGCGGGTAATGTCGATTTCTGGGTACACGGCAAGAATCAGCAGATTACTGTACGTTATGGACCCAAGTTCCCGGTGGCCGTATCCTACGCGCCACCGGGCAAGAGCTTTATCTGCTTTGAGCCTATGGCTTCACTGACGGATGGTTATAATCTGGCGCATGACGGTAAGTGGAACGGCTTGCAGAGTATTCCGCCGGGCGGGACTTGGGAAGAGACGTTTCAGATCCGTCCATCCGGGTTCTGAGGTTTGTCGCCAGCCGTCCCCGAACGGTCAGCCGGTAGGACGGCGGCCGTTCGGGACGCTTCGGAATCATCTCCAAATATCCTAGGCTACAGAGCTCATGTAAGATGCGGCGCGTGGCGTGGTCCGTTCCTGCCCACGATTTGAGTATGCGCACCGTTTGTAAGATACGACGGTCTTGTTCGCTCATATCGCACTAACGACTCTTAATTGGAATTGCGAGGAACGCCGGTGTGTCGGGGCCGCAAACGCCATCGGATGGGATGCACGCCTGTCCGGCAATCTCTCCGCTCTCGTTGATGCCGCCGGCCGAGATCAGTTCTAGCGGGGTGCCCGGCTGAAGCAGACTATTCAGGTCTGTCATCTCGCCCTTCTGCCATACGAAGACATGGGAGGACGGATAGGACACGCCAAGTACTTGACCTAAGTCGTTGATATCGGTAGCTTCGCTGATGTTGTCTCCCGGAAGCGTGCCGAGATCGATAATTCCGTTCTGCCTGGTCCAGAGAAATGCGTGGAAGTTCGGCGTGAGTACACCATTTACCGCGTCGCCAGGTAAGTCAGAAAATCCGGCGACCTGACCTAAGTTGTTGATCGCCGTCGGAGTGTTCCATCCAACCCCGCCTAGATTGCCGATGTTCGTGGGCTTGCCGTTTTCCCAAAGGACTGCGTGTGCGGCAGTATACGCTCCGATCGCGTTATCGCAAGTGCCTGAAATGCCGACTACCTGACCGCTGTTGTTTACCGCGGTCGCAGCGCCGTCGAGGTCGCCTGCCAGTGGTGGAAGTTCCTTGACGTCACCCATAGCGGGACCATAGATTACGGCTTCGAATTGGAGTACCTGAGGCGCGATGCAGGTCGAGTCGTGGACCGTGTTCTCCGCCCAGCCAACTACTTCGCCGCTACCGCTGACTCCGGATGCGATCCCGTTGTTACCACCCAGCGTGGGTAGTTCACTTATGGTGCCGTTCTGCCAGATGAAGCCGCGGCAAGAGTATCCGTCCGCCGGAAAGAATGCGGGGCAGGAGAAGCTCTCGCCCAAAGGATCTTGAGTCGAGAGCTCCGATACTCCCGCGATCAGACCTTTGTTGCTCTTTACCGGCCAGGCAACCACGCTGTTGGTTCCGCCGAGTGTACCGAGGTCAATCTTGAAGCCGTTGGCCCATAAGGTGGCATGGAAGGCAGCGTTACCCGCCAGGTTAGCCGCGCCCATCGCCCAGTCGCGGTTATTGATCGTGTTGGCGACACTTGATGTTCCGCCGAGCGTACCGAGGTTGATTACCTGATAGGTGGTCGTTGTGTCCTGAGCGTTGAGCCGAGCGGGATGGAGTGACAAGAGGAAGATAGCCATAGCGGCTGTCGAAAGTGAAAGCGAGTGTCTCATAGGTTCTCCTGATTGGGGTGAAGCAAGACCGGATTGCCGGTCCATCTGTGCCCTCAAGATATTTCCTTACGAGACCCAACGTTGGACGTTTGCGGACGTGTCTCCCTCGCACTCTCGGGGGAGTCCGGTCCGAAAACGTCCAGCATTCCGTTTCGATTCGCATTATCATAAGGGCGCGAAGCTAAATGAAGTTAGATCTGCAGGTTTGTTCGCAAGCGAGGCTGACGCGCGATGCTCGCTTCGACGGTAAGTTCTTTATTGGCGTACGAACCAGCGGCGTATACTGCCGTTCGATTTGTCCGGCGCCCACTGCCAAGGAGTCGAACTGCCGTTACTTCGCAACCGCGGCAGCCGCTGCGGAAGCCGGTTTCCGCCCGTGCCTGCGTTGCCGCCCGGAGTGCTCGCCCGGCACGCCTGCCTGGATGGGAACTTCAAATACAGTGTCCCGCGCACTGCGGCTGATCAGCGAAAGCGGGCTTGAGGACGGCGGTGTGGAAGCGCTTGCGGATCGCCTCGGTGTAGGTTCGCGGCATCTCCGCCGGTTATTTCTTCAGCACTTAGGAGCGACGCCGATGGCTGTGGCGCAGACTCGCCGCCTCCATTTCGCGAAGAAGCTCATCGACGAGACAAGCCTACCTATGAATCAGATCGCTCTCGCGTCCGGATTCGGCTGTGTGCGGCGTTTCAATGCGGGGATTCGTCAGGTGTATCATCGGACCCCAACGCAAATCCGTAGCCTTGCACGCCAAAAGGTCGTTGAAACCGAGAACCAATACATATTCCGGCTTCAGTTCCGGCCGCCTTATTACTGGAAAGGGATGCTGGCGTTTCTAGAAGCCCGAGCGACACCGGGAGTTGAAGCAGTCGAGTTCGGGACTTATCGGCGGTCTATCGAGTTCGACGACACTTATGGTTATGTTGAAGTGTCGTTGGACGAGCAGCATGATGCGCTGATCGTGCGCGTTCAGTTTAGTAACCCGCAGGCGCTCTTCTTTATTATTGAGCGCGTTCGTGCTATGTTCGACCTGAATGCGGACTGGGGAGCAGTAGTCCGTACTCTGCGGGCGGACCCGGCCTTGAATAGACAGGTCGAATCCAATCCGGGACTACGGGTGCCGGGCTGTTGGAACCCCTTTGAACTAACAGTACGGGCAATATTAGGGCAACAGATCACGGTTCGTGGCGCCACGGCGCTTTCCGGGAGACTTACGAAGTCGTTCGGACGGCAGATCTCTGAGTCGGGTATCCTGACTCACCTCTTCCCGACAGCCAAGGTCCTTGCGGATGCCACGTTAGACAGCATCGGACTGCCGCGAGCGCGGGCGCAGACAATCGTGGCGCTCTCTCGGGCAGTCGTAGAGGAACGAATCCGATTTGACGGAATTGTGGACTTCGACGCGTTCCGCGCCAGTCTATGCGAGATACCTGGGATCGGGTTATGGACGGCTAACTACGTAGCAATGAGAGCGCTCGCAGAACCAGATGCATTTCCTTCCACCGACATTGGATTAATGCGGGCGATGCGAATGAGTAGCGCGCGGCAGTTGGAGCGCCGAGCGGAAGCTTGGCGTCCGTGGCGGGCATACGCGGCCATGTATTTGTGGAGTATGGGGCCGAGTTCAGTCAGTAAAGAGCGCGTGATAGATCAGATGAGTAGTGCTGTCCAGCCATCGGTTTAGCTCCGGCTTTCGCATAAGTGCGGCTTGGGCGAGAAGACTCCAGAAGAACTGGTCCATGACGAGCGCGAGGGTTCTGACATCGACGCCGGTTCGTGCACCCGGCATGCTTTGTAGAAGGTCGAATAGGTTAGCCAGACGCCCCGTGGTCCAGTGTTGGATTTCTCGTTGCTTCTGCGCTAGTTGCGTGTCGGAGAGTACCGCTTCCTGCCAAGCCCGGTACGCGCCGAGATAGTGGAGATCGTGAGCGAACGCATTGGATAGAAGCGCGTGCAGGACGGCTAGCGGGTCAGGCGCGGCCTGTGGCTGAAGATTGAGTCCACTTAGCTTTTCTAGCAGCTCCTCCATAAGAGCAATTAGTAGCTGCCTCTTGGAGCGGAAGTGTTGGTAAAAGGTACCTACCGCGAGACCGGCTTCTTCGGCAATGTTGTCAATGGAGGTGCCTCCGTACCCTTTGTTGAGAAACAGCGTGAGCGCGGCCTCTTTCAGGCGTGCGCGTTTCTCTAGACTGCGCTGCTGTTGCGCTTCCGGCGGAAAGTCCTCGAGTGCCAGCAAACTAGGTCGCTTCTTCATTTCGGATACAGGACCCCGAGGAGCGCTCCCGCACAGCAGCAGATAATCCACCCGCCGAACACACCGGCTACTTCCGGTGACATGTTCGGAAACACAGCGGAGAAGAAGGCGCTGGAGAATGGATCGAGCAATAGTGTGGGAAGCGCGATCGAGATGGCGCCTGCAGGCCATTGATCCCGGGCCGGTTCGAAGCGGCTGCACAAACGGCGGACAATCCATGCCATTAATAAGAAGCTGAGGGTGAACAGGAGGAGCGTTCCTTTCCAATCGCCGGGATGGAGCAGATGCTGACCGAAAAAGCGCAGAGAAATCGTGGCCGCGGCCCAGATCCCGAAACCGTAAAGCACCAGGCGGGTGTTCATAACGTGAACCTGAGTTCATCTTCGCATACTGGCCTGGAGCCGATATGGGGTGCGCGGCATTCTCGTTTTCTTTGCGATTTGTCTCGCGATCGGCGGAACTATGGAGAACATCGGGGTGCTCACGGGAATTCCGTACGGGCGCTACTACTTCACTGAGGTGATGGGGCCCGTTCGCGGCAAGCTTTGTGATGGTGTCTTGGGATTTCTCCATGGAGCCTGTCTGGGCTACCATCGTGCATGCCTGGAAGTGGCTCGATGGAGGTCCGTACTTTGGCGTGCCACTATCGAACTTCGCGGGTTGGTTGCTAACAGTATGTTTGATCTATCAGCTGTTTGCGCTGTTTCTAAGGCGAGGATCGACTTCGATCAACGCGCAGCCGGCGGGTTATTGGCGGGAAGCTACTGCCTTCTACGCAATTTCCGCGCTGGGGAATCAGCTACTTCTGTTGCCTCATGCAGGCCCGTCTGTCGTCTCCGACGCAACCGGCGTCCACTGGCAAGTCGCGAGCATCACAGCCGCCACAGCGCTCGTTTCGATCTTTACGATGGGCGCGTTCGCGTTGATCGCATGGCTCAGGATTGAGGAAACGTGAGATTTCATTCGTAAATCACGCACCCTCGATGCATGAGATGTCTCTTCCTACTCGGACTCGCCTTAATGGCGCTCGGTTCGCTCGGTAACGCCCATGCGCAAACGCGCCGCAAGAGCGGCCATATTACGAAGTACTATCGCAGCGGCTCGCACGGCCGCCGTAATGCTACGCAACCGCCTAAGCACAAGGACAACAACTACAGTCAGCACGGATGGTACTAACCCGATCGAACCCTTCGCTTAGCTCAGGGATTTGAAGCTTCAGCGCCATTGCTTCAATAGCGGCCGCCGGGACGATTCGTTCACGCGCGGCATTGCGGCGGAGGCACTCTTCCAGCGGAGTATCGAAGAATAGCGCCTCAATTTCGCAGCCGTACCATTCCGCGATGCGCAAGTACGGTTTCCGTTCGGCTCGCGTCAGATGAGTGGCGTCCATGTAAGTTACCGGACGACCAATCGCCAGCCGCTGCCGGAGTAAGTAGCGCGCGGTGGCGAAGACGCGCGCGTGGATATCCTGATTCGCCGGATCGTCCGCCAGAATGCCGCGGATCGTGTCCGTCGAGATCGGAACAATACCGCGCTCCGCAAGCCAGGTTGACTTACCGGAGCCCGGCAACCCGACTAAGATGACGATCCGCTGTTGCGGCACGTGAGTTACTGCTGATTTACTGAAGCGTGTAGCGCTCGTTCTCTAGAATGCGGCGCGCGATGCGGCGGCGTGCAGCTATCGCATCTACCGGTTCGTACTTATTGAAGCGGCGCAGGACCGCCATATTCGTCTTGAGCGAATCGCCATCGGAAGCAGCTGCGACAACTTCTCGCGCGGTCACATCGATATGGGCCATCGATTCACGAAGCAGTACGGCGCACATATCGTATGCAGCCGATCCGGGCTTCGCGTTGAGCTTCTCGGTCCGCAGCAAAGTGGATTCCATCGCATACACATCATTGATGACATCGGCGAGAGCGTAAAGAATCTCCTGCTCCTTCTCGAGTTCGGTCATGTACTTCTGGAAGGACAAACCCATCAATAGCAACGCGATCTTCTTAGCGTTCGCGACTAACTTCTTCTCTTCGGCCCAGGGCTTTTCGGTATCGTCGGAATCCGAGAAAGAAGGTCCGCTGAGGATCTCCTCCATTACCGCCTGAGCAGCTTTGACCAACCCAAGCTGACCTTTCATGGCTCGCTTCAGTAACATGCCGGTGGTGAGCAGGCGATTGATTTCGTTAGTGCCCTCGAAGATCCGATTGATGCGTGAATCGCGATAGGCGCGCTCAACCGCATACTCGGCGCTGTAACCATTGCCGCCGTGAATCTGCACGCCTTCATCGACAACATAGTCGAGCATCTCGGACGCGTAGACCTTGACGATCGAACACTCGGCGGCGAACTCTTCAATCGCTTTCATCTCGCGCCGTGCGGCGTCGGGCTGCTCCCAGGAAAAGTCATCGAGGAGTGCTTCGATAGCGCCTACCGTGCGATACACCATCGAATCCGTTGCGTAGATCTTGATCGCCATTTCGGCGAGCTTGTGTTGGATGACGCCGAACTCACTTATCGTAGTACCGAACGCGCGCCGCTCCTTGGCGTACTTGGCGCTGATCGCCAGAATTTTCTTCGCGCCACCAACAGCAAAGGGACCCAGCTTTAGGCGACCCACATTCAGGATGTTGAAAGCGATGATATGGCCGCGGCCTTTCTCACCAAGTAGGTTCTCGGCCGGAACCGAAACGTTATCGAGATAGATAGCGCAAGTAGATGAACCCTTGATCCCCATCTTCTTCTCTTCATGGCCGTGGGAAACTCCCGGGAAAATCGCTTCCACCAGGAACGCCGAGAAGTTCTCTTTGCCATCGGGATCGATGATCTTCGCGAAGACGGTGTATAAGTCAGCTTTTGCGCCGTTGGTGATCCACATCTTCTGGCCATTGAGCACATAGTGCGTGCCGTCTTCGCTCAACTTCGCCGTCGTTTTGGAAGCTAGCGCGTCGGAGCCGGCCTGCGGCTCGGTCAGGCAATAAGCCGCGACGAACTCACCGGTAGACAACTTAGTAAGATACTTCTGCTTTTGCGCTTCAGTTCCGAACAGTAACAGCGGATGAGTGCCGATCCCCTCGTGGGCACCGTGCCAAGCGGCATAGGAACCATCGCCCGCGATAGCTTCCGCAACAACCATCGCACTCGCCAGATCGAGTTCCATCCCGCCGAACTTCTCGGGAGTGTTGATCGCCAGGAGGCCAAGCTCACCCGATTTCTTCAGGGCCGCCACGGCAAGATCGTGATTGCCATGTTGAATCTCTTCCACGTTCGGCTCCACTTCGCGCCGGAAGAAATCCTGCGCGGTGCGAGCGATGGATTGATGTTCCGAGGTTAGATCTTCAGGCGTGAATACTTCAGCCGCGTTGCGCTCTTCGATCAGGAAAGAGCCGCCGGTCGTTTTCGGGTAAGTGCTGTTGAGTGTTGCTGTAGCCATTTCGATTGCCTGCCTAATTCAGATTTTCCAAAATACCCGCGGCGCCCTGGCCGCCGCCGACACACATTGTGACTAACCCATACTTACTCTTACGCCGCTCCATCTCGCGAAGGATGGTCGCCGTTAATTTCGCTCCCGTGCAGCCGAGCGGATGACCGAGTGCGATCGCGCCGCCATTCGGATTGACCTTCTTCGGATCAAGCCCAGCTTCCTGAATCACGGAAAGCGATTGGACGGCGAAAGCCTCGTTCAACTCGACTACATCGATATCATCCAGTTTCAGGCCGGCGAGCGCCAAAGCTTTCGGAATCGCAACCACAGGACCGATGCCCATCACTTCCGGGGGAACGCCACCCGTAGCGAAACTAACAAAGCGCGCTTTCGGTTTCAGCCCGAGTTCTTTCGCTCGCTTTGCCGATAACACAAGCGCCACCGCGGCGCCATCGCTAGTCTGCGACGAGTTACCAGCCGTGACCGTGCCATTCTGCTTGAACACGGCTCTCAATTTCGCCAAAGCTTCAACCGAAGTATCCGCACGCGGTCCTTCATCTTGAGAGAGAGTGCTCGACTTCGTCTGCGGTTTGGTGCCCTTCATCGTCGTCGTCTCAAAGGTCACGGGAACTAACTCATCTTCGAAGTTTCCGTTGGCCTGAGCCGCCAGCGCCTTCTGATGGCTCTGGTATGCGAACTCATCCGAAGCTTCGCGCGAAACACCATAGCGCGATTGCAGCCGCTCGGCGGTGAGACCCATATTCAAGTAGACTTCCGGACGGTGCTCGACAAACCACGGATTGGGCGATATCTTATTCCCGCCCATCGGAATCAGACTCATCGATTCGGTGCCGCCGGCCAGCATGATATGCGCGCCGCCAGAGCGGATCCGATCGGCAGCCATCGCAATTGATTGCAGCCCTGACGAACAATAGCGGTTGATGGTGACGCCGGTAACAGAGTCCGGTAGCCCGGCACGTAGCGCGACGTTGCGCGCGATGTTATTGCCTGCCTCCGCTTCCGGCATGGCGCAACCAAGGATCAGATCCTCAATTTCGTCCTTCGGGATCTGCGGGTACTTCTCTAGTAAAGCCTTGATAACCGTCGCCGCGAGATCGTCGGGGCGAACGTGTTTGAGAGAGCCTTTCGGCGCCTTACCAACCGGCGTCCGGAGACAATCGATAATAACTGCTTCTTCCATTTTTTTGATCCTAATGACTTACTAACTAATTGCGCAGCGGCTTGCCCGTCTTAAGCATGTGCGAGATGCGTCGTTGCGTTTCAGGCCGGCCGCAGAGGCTCAAGAAAGCTTCCCGCTCCAAATCCAATAGATACTGTTCCGAGACCAGCGTTTCGCCGCTAGCTTTGCCGCCACTTAATACGTAGGCGAGTTTATCGCCGACCACGGCGTCGTAATCCGAAATGTAATCGCCCTGGCGCATCATATAGAGACCGGTTTTGAGCAGCGCGTAAGTATCATCGCCGCCCACTTTGATGTCAGTCCGCGGCGCGCCGGGTGCATAAGTCGGAGCGAGCGACAGAGCCAGTGACTTTGCATCCCCGATCAATCGCTCGGGATTCATCGAGATCTGGTCGCCATCGCGAAGCAAACCCATGTCGCGAGCTTCGGCGGCACTGGTCGATACCTTCGCCATTCCGATCATCTCGAACGCTTTACGCGGTTCAATGCCGCGCGCAATCAACTCCTTACAACCCCCGCCCGCCGGAATCACGCCGACTCCGACTTCGACTAAGCCCATGTACGATTCCGCCGATGCCTGGACGCGTGCGCCGTGCAGCGCTACCTCGCATCCGCCGCCAAACGTGTACCCGAACGGCGCGACCACCACCGGCTTAGGCGCATACTTAATCGCCATGCTGCCCTTCTGGAATCGCGAAATCGCAAAGTTCAACTCATCCCATTCGCCTTCCTGCGCGGCCAGCAGCACCAGCATCAGGTTGGCGCCAACCGAGAAATTTTCGCCCTGATTGCCGATCACCATCGCCGTGAAATTCTTCTCGGTCTCGGCGATCCCCTGCTGGATCATCGAGATGATGTCGTCGCCCAGCGCGTTCATCTTGGAATGAAACTCGCAGAGTAGGACGCCGTCCCCAATATCAACTAGCGATGCACCCGCATTCTTCTTGACCACACCCCGGGCGCGCTTCGTATCCGCAATCGATATGATGCCGGGTCGATCCTCCAGGACTCGGTAACCGCCGCCAACTAAGTCGAAGTAGCAGTTACGCGGTTGGCCGTTCTCATCCGCAGCCTTATAGAAAGACTCGGCACCGGATGAAAGCATCTTCTGCACCATCGGCGGTAATTCGATACCTTCGCTTTCGATGCGCTTCGCTGTCGGAACGAACCCGAGTGCATCCCACAACTCGAACGGCCCTAAAGTATTGGCATAGCCCCACTTCATCGCGCGATCGATCTCAACGACGCGATCCGAAATCTCCGGAATCATGGCCGCGGAGTAGATTAACGTGTCGCGGAACATCTTCCACAAGAACGAACCCGCGCGGTCCGGCAATGCGACTAACATCCGCAGGCGAGCCTTGAGGTCCTCCTGCATCTTCGCGCCTTCGATACTGGGAAACCTTGGCTTCGAGGGCGCACGATACTCGCCAGTCTTCCAATCAATCGCCCAGAACTCGCGCTTGCCGTTGTTATCGACCTTCTTATAGAGTCCCTGCCCCGTCTTATCACCGATCCACTTACGCTCGATCAGCGTTTGCAGAAACGGCTGCATCAGGAAGCGATCGCGCCAAGGGTCGTCCGGAACGCCTTCGTATAGATTGCGCGAAACGTGTGCCCAGATATCCAGGCCCACGATGTCGAGCAGCCGATAGCTTCCCGATCGCGGTAATCCGATCAGAGTACCGGTGAGCGCGTCGACTTCTTCAATGGTGTAGTCGTCTTCTACCGTCAGTTTCTGGACCGTACCGCCGACGAAACTGCCTATGCGATTGCCGATGAAGTTCGGGGTGTCCTTGCAATCCACCACGCCTTTGCCGAGCCGGCGATCGCAAAACTCCCGCAGATACGTGAGGATCTCCGGTTGGGTTGCGGGGCCCGGGATCAGTTCGAGAAGGTGCAGATAGCGCGGCGGATTAAAGAAGTGCGTGCCGCAGAAATGCTCCCGCATCTCAGGGCTGAAACTTTCGGCAATGGAATGCAAGGGAATGCCGCTGGTGTTCGTGCTGACGACGGTGCCCGGCTTGCGGACGGCTTCGACACGCGACCAGAGCGCTCGCTTGATGCCCAGATCCTCGGTGACAGCTTCGATGACCCAGTCGCAATCTTTAATCTTGGGAAGATCGTCGTCGAAGTTTCCGGGCGTAACCAGGCCGGCAAAAGAGTCTTTAAAAAACGCAGCGGGTTTCGCCTTTAACGCGGTCTGGAGACCGTTTTGAGCGGCGGCGTTGCGGTCCGGTTTACCGGGAAGAATGATATCAAAAAGGTAAGCGGGAATACCGGCGTTGGCAAAGTGCGCAGCAATGCGCGCCCCCATCGTGCCAGCTCCGAGGACGGCGACGCGGCGAATCGTTTTCATGCGGAAATTGTGGATTGGTTCTCGATTTGAGTTTAGCCTACGAGGTTAGCCCCCAATCCCAGAAGCGCCTGGAACGGCGCCGGCGTTTGAGATTGCGTATTACACTGACACAATCGCGTAGCACGTTGCATCCGATCTACTTCACGCGTAAGTAGCGGTCGAACCAACTAAGCACCCGCGCCTCTTCGTCCTGCACGTCGGCCGGCTTGACGAACATATGGCCTTCACCCGGGTACACCACTAACTGCGTCGGTACTCCCAGCGTCTTCAACGCATGCCAAAACTCGAACGATTGCGGAGCCGGGCATTCGGCATCCTGCTCGCCGACGACCACCAAGGTCGGGGTCTTAACGTTCTTAATGTAATTAATCGGAGAACTCTTCGCATACACCGCCGGGTCGTCATAGACACTCGCGCCGAAGAATGGAATCATCCATTGGTCGATGGAGTTCTCGCCGTAGTAACTGGTCCAATTAGCCAAACCGGCTCCTGCCACGGCCGCCGCGAACCGGTGAGTTTGCGTAACGGCGAACATCGTCATAAATCCGCCATAACTCCAGCCGGTAATGCCCAGGCGATCCGGATCAATTGGATACTTCGCGATCGCTGCATCGACACCGGTCATAATGTCGCGCAGGTCGCCGTGGCCGAAGTCCTTGACGTTGGCTTGCGTAAACGCCTCCCCGCCGCCATAACTACCACGCGGATTAGGGAGCAGCACATAGTAGCCGCTGGCTGCGAGTAGCGCGACCGTGCCGTTGTAAGCCGGCCATCCGGGCAGTAGGATGCTGGAGGGTCCGCCGTGAACGTCCACAACTAACGGCGACTTACCCGGCGCGGGATGCGATGGCTTCAACAGCCAGCCATGCACCTGGAAGCCGTCGCTGGTCCACTCCAGCGATTCGGCCGATCCCCACAACGGCGTGACTCCATCATTTCCATGGGTTACCGGTTGCCACTCCCCGATCCGGCCTATCCATACTTCAGGTGGATGCGCAAAGCTACTGCGAGTAATCGCGCCCGTGATGCCGTCGCTCGCGATCGAAAGGTTTGGGTAAGTGCCCGCAGTGCGCGCTTCTTCATCGACATGCCAGCGTTCCTCGATCGTTCCGGATTGTAAGTCGAGCGTAGATAGGTTCACGCCGCTTCCGCTGTACTCGCTGAATAGGATCTGTTCGGGTTTGCGCCAGGTTATCGAACTGGCGGAAGTCTTACGCCCGGGCATGTGATCAACAGGCGCACCGCCGCTCGCCGCAATCGTGTAGAGGTCGCCCCCGTGCGCGCCTTCATCGCTCATGATGCCTTCAATGAACGCGATCTGCGTGCCGTCCGGAGACCATCGCGGAACGGCGATTTCTAGCTTCGGTTTGTAAATCGAAGTAGCTTTGCCGGACGCCGCGTCAATTGTGTAGAGCTGCGCGATCCACCAGTTGTTATCTCCCGGACCCGGAGCAGCGGTCGCAGCGAATTGCTTCGTGTCTCTCGACCAGTCGAAATCGTAGATGTTGAGGTCGGCGGGCGACGCTTGGCGGACAGCGCCCGAATCGGCATCAACCACGGCGATGCGCTGGTTGTGAAATGCTTCATCGATCACGCCAATCTGCGGACCCGTGGCCATAAGGGGTCCGCCGCCATGCGCGCCTTCGACATAGAGGAACGCGATCTGTCTGCCGTCTGAAGACCAACGCGGTTTCGCGGCGTATCCAGTAAGATCGGCAAGCTTCTTCGCCTTAGTTGAACCTATGTTGACAGTCCAAAGCTGCGGTGCGCCGTCTCTACCGCTGGCCGAGAGGAAGGCGACAGTTTTCGAATCCGGAGAAAATGCGGGTCCGGTGTCCTCGCGATCCTTCGCTGCGGATTTCGAGAGTGACACTTCGACATCGCGATTGGTCTCACGCTCATAGAGATGTAGCGCTGCTCCGGATGCTCCGACCCGACCCAGCACCCACGCGGCGCGCGTTCCATCCGGCGAGATCGCGACATCGCGATAAGTGATCGTTCGGTTCAGTTGCGCAATAATCTTAGCCGCTTGCGCGTTCGTGCTGTCCTGCGCGTGCGCAGCTATGGCACTCGCGAACAACACGCCTATCCACTTCAATTGTCGATTCAAACCATCTCCCCAGGGTCGTCCAGACTGCGCCAAAGATACCAGCATGCAACCGAACACCACGGACGCCAATTCGCCGCGATGCGTTCCATATCTGCAGGCTTCGGTAATTCCGGCAACTCATAAGCGCGCTTAATGGCCGCGCGGATCCCGAGGTCTCCCACCGGCAGAACGTCCGGACGCCGCAACGCGAACAGCAGAAACATGTGAGCAGTCCACACGCCGATGCCTTTGACTTGCACTAAGTGCTCGATCACTTCATCGTCCGGCATCTCGGGGAAACGCTCGAACGCCAGTTCACCGCTGATCGTCTTCCGCGCGAGATCACGAATGTATTCAGTCTTCGCGGCCGAGAGTCCGATCTTACGAAATGTCGTCACACGCATTCGTAAGATCGCTTCGGGCGTGATGACGCCGTCGGGCATTCGGGCGAGCAGCCGCTGTTTGAAAACGCGGGCGACTTTTGAGCTGATCTGTTGCGCCATGATGGACAGCACGAGCGCCGCGAACGTTGGCTCGCGATAGCTCAAGTCACACGGGCCGATGCGCTCGATGATGCCGGCCATAACCGGGTCACGCTGCAACTGGGCAACTGCTTCCTGCATGTCTGATTTACGGACAGATATGACGTAGCGCGTAACTCGCTGGTTGCGCAGTCCGTCTGTGGAACCATAATCACATGAAGCCACTGGCCTTCGTCGCTGCGGCGACTCTCACGATCTGGGCTGCCGGTTCGGCGTACAGCCGCGCGCAGGAAGGCCCGCTCAGGCCGGATCCGACCACGGCCGGCGATAAAGCTCCGCCGCCGGAAGTCGCGGATTCCGATAAGACGATTTCTGTGAGCGTCAACATCGTGAACATTCTCGCCGCGGTTCGCGACAAGCACGGCGCGCTGATTCCTACGTTGACAAAAGACGATTTCCAAATTTTCGAAAACGGCAAGGAGCAGACGATTAAGTACTTCACCAAAGAAACCAATCTGCCGTTGACCATCGGTCTGCTGGTCGATGTGAGCCGCAGTCAGGAGAATCTGATCGGGATCGAACAAAGCGCCGCGTCTGCGTTTCTCGATTCCGTGCTGCGCACCAAAGACGAAGCATTCATCATCAGCTTCGGCGCGGATTCGGAACTTCTACAGGATCTGACCAGTTCGAAAAAAGCGTTGCACCGGGGCCTCAATGACCTGAAGCCGAACTTCGGTTTCTCCGGCGTGACGCCCGGTCCGGTTCCCACCGCGACCAGCCAAGCCGGGACTGTGCTTTACGATGCGATCTATCTTGCCGCTTCGGATCGGTTGGCCCGCGAGGTCGGCCGGAAGGCGATCGTTGTGATTACTGACGGCGACGATGAGGGAAGTAAGCTCACCATCAAGAAGGCGATTGAATCCGCGCAAAGGTCGGACGTTACGATTTACAGCATCTATTACGCGGACACTAGTTTCTACATGCGGCATGGAATGATCGGCGGCGGAGGCGGCCGTCACGCGCTTGAGCAGATGTCCGGAGAAACGGGCGGACACGTGTTCGACGTTTCGCGCCGCAATGGTCTCGACAAAGTATTTGACGAGTTACAGGAAGAGATGCGGACGCAGTATTCGATTGGTTACACGCCTCAAGATGACCGCCGGGACGGATCTTACCGCAAGATAGAAGTGCGGGTGAAGGACCACGATCTGAAGGTAGAAGCTCGCAAGGGCTACTATGCGACGCCGCCAGAAAAGGAGTAAGTCAAGGGATAAGTTAGTGGTTCGAAAGTAAGTTGCCGTAGAGGAACGCGATTTCGTGCATGTGGAGGCGAAGCAGTTTTTGCGTTGCTTCCATCGAGAACACCGGGGCCAGAGTGCCGCCCTTGTATTGGTCGTAAGCCGCTTTCGTCGCATGCTCGCGGTATTGCTTCGATTCCGCTTCGAGTCGATCGAATTCGGCTAGCAGTTCGTCGGATGTAAGTGGCGTTCCGCTCGGGCCGGAGATGGGTTTCTGTCCAGGCGGAGTGGGATAGGCAAGCGCGAGCATAGATCGGATCGCCTGGACGAAGACCGCGTAATTCGCCTCCGTCTTCGTGTGTTCGGCCGTAAGGCATTGTTCTTGCGCTCGCGTCGTATTCGCATCGGGGCAGTCCCCGGTGCTCTCGCGTGCGGATTCTGCGGCGAGTGCCGTCTGCGCCTGTTTGCGCAAATTCGCTCGCTGGTTTTGCCAGTTCGCGATTTGCGGCGGAGGCGGCGCCTGAGCGAACGTGATCGCGCAACAAACTGCGATGCCGATGGCCAATAAGCGTGACATCATAGGCGCCCTTCCGGTCCGGAATAAGCTCGCTCGACCTTCGCGATCCGGAGTTCGTAATGCTCATACCAGCGCTCTTTCCCGAGACGTTGCGCAACCAAGTGACTGGCGTTCTGCTTCCATTTGGCAATCGACCCTTCGTCGGTGAAGTAAGAGACCGTGATTCCAACTCCATCCGCCCCGCGAGCACTCTCCGCTCCAAGGCATCCGGGTTGCTTCAGCGCGAGTTCGAACATCGCGTCCGCCATGGCTCCATAGCCATCGTCCCCCTCCTTGCGCCGCGACGTAAAAATCACCGCGTAGTAGGGTGGCTCGGGCGTGCTTGCAAAGCCGGTCTGCATATCATCGATCACCCTTTCCATTATCTGTCCGTTCCCCAAGTTCTCCTCGCGTCCGGATGCTATCCTAAAAGTACCCAACCGCCCGTTTGATCTAGCCCGGTTGCCCCGTCTGGACACACACTTTGAAAGTTGGTTTTGTAAGTCTCGGCTGCCCGAAAAACCTCGTTGATAGCGAGGTCATGATGGGTCAGCTCGCTGCCCGCGGCCACGAGCTCACGCCGCATCCCGATCAGGCCGACGTGCTGGTCGTGAACACCTGCAGCTTCATCGATCCCGCCAAACAGGAATCGGTCGACACGATCATTGAGATGGCCGAGTACAAACGGGTCGGGCGCGCGCAACGGCTGATCGTCGCCGGCTGCCTGGTCGAGCGCTATCGCGGAGACATTCGTAAAGACCTTCCCGAAGTTGACGCCATTATCGGCACCAATGAGATCGACAAGATCGTCGCGGTCTGCGAGGGAGCGGACGCTGGGCAAGCGGCTAGCGAACCGTACCTCTATCACGACCTCACGCCGCGCCTCTTCACCACTCCCAAACACTCCGCCTACATCAAAATCGCCGAGGGCTGCGACCATCCCTGCACGTTCTGCGTCATCCCGCAGTACCGCGGCAACTTCCGCAGCCGCCGTTTCGAATCTGTTATCAATGAGGCAACCCGGCTGTTCGGGCAAGGCGTCCGCGAGCTTAATCTTATCGGTCAGGACACTACCTGTTACGGCGAAGACTTCGGGCTCAAGAACGGTCTCGCGCAACTGCTCGGCCGCCTGGCGCAAATCGAGACGCCGCAGGAGAAATGGGTTCGTTTCCTCTACGCGTATCCGAACCGCGTCACCCAAGCGCTGCTCGACACCATCGCGTCTCATAAGTCGCTCGTTAAGTACATCGACATCCCGCTGCAGCACGCCAGCGCGTCGGTTCTGAAGCGCATGAAGCGCGGCGCCAACGGCGATATCTTCCTGAAGCTGATCGAACGCATCCGCGCCTCCATCCCCGGCGTCTCTATCCGAACCAGTTTCATCGTCGGATTTCCTGGCGAAACCCAGGCCGATTTCGAGGAGCTCTGCCAGTTCGTCAAAGCCGCGCAGTTCGATCGCCTCGGCGTCTTCTCTTATTCAGACGAAGACACCAGCAAGAGTTTCGAACTCGATGGCAAAGTCGATGGCCGCACGATCGCCAATCGCAAACGCACGTTGATGGCGATCCAGCGCCGCATCTCGAAAGCACGCAATCGCAAGCTGATCGGCTCCGAAGTTTCCATTTTGGTCGAAGGCGTTTCCGAAGAAACTGATCTGCTTTGGCAAGGTCGCATGTCTACCCAGGCGCCGGAAATCGACGGCGTCACATTGATCAACGATTTCGAAGGCGACGAGCCGCGCCCCGGTCAGATCCGCACCCTTCGCATTACTGAAGCTCACGATTACGACCTGGTCGGAACTCTACTGCCGTCGACCGCCAACGAACTCGAAGCCATCGCGCTACCAGCCGCGGCCGGACTGATTCACATCCAACCCGCGCCGTCGTTCGTCATGCCCGGTCTCATCCCAGCCCGCTAATTTCAACCCATTCACTCGAACATGAACTGCCCGATCTGTAAAAGACCCGTCAAGAAATCCGACGAAGACTTTCCTTTTTGTAGCGACCGCTGCCGCACCATCGATCTCGGTAACTGGGCCTCCGAGCGTTACGTGATCTCGACGCCCGCCGACCCGCGCGATCTGCTCCGCGCCGAGAATGACGACGAGCAATGAAGCTTAGCGTCGCCCGAACCGTCGCGACTTGGTTCGGATCTGGCCTCTCTCCCGTCGCCCCTGGAACAGCCGGGTCAATCGCGGCGCTCCTGCCTGCGATGCTTGCCGCTAAAGCGCTGCATGCCTCTGGACGCGACATTGGCGCATGCGGCGTGGCGTTGTTCCTCCCAGCAGTCTGGGCCGCCGACGTCGCCGCGAAGCAAGCCAACCTGGAAGATCCCGGATTCATCGTGGTCGACGAAGTGGTCGGTCAGTGCATCACTCTCTTCGGCGCGCGTGAGCTCGATTGGAAAACATGGGCCGCCGCATTCGTACTCTTTCGCGCATTCGATATCTGGAAGCCGTTTCCTATCCGTCGTTTGGAGCATTTACCGGGCGGTTGGGGTATCGTTGCAGACGACGCAGCGGCCGGTATTTACGCCGCACTTGTCTTATCGCTCATCGGATGGTTACAGTCTAGAGTTACAGTCTAAATAGCATGGGAATCCGCAAAAGTTCGAACGGGAACCGTCCCGAGATCTCGCAGGTTACCCCTGTCGCCGCAATCACCGGTGGCGAAATCCAGATTCGCGGCAAGAGTTTCGCCCTCGGCGAGCGCCCTCGCGTCAAGATCGGCGACATCGCCGCGCCCATCGTTATCGGGTCCGACTCGCTGCTGATCGTCAAAGTTCCCGAAGGCGCATCCGCGGGCGAGCTTGTCATTCAGAACGGGCAGAACGCCAGCCAGAGTTACACCTGCGACATCGGCATCATGATCGCCGAGAATCTGCACCCGGTTACCAATCCGGCGGTCGATACCTTTGGCAACATCTACACTACATTCAGCGGCTCGCGCGGACAGAAGGTCCCCGTTGCTGTTTTTCGACTCGATCTCAACTTCAACATGAAGCCGTTCGTCACGGACATGATGAACGCCACCGGTCTGGTATTCGATCGCGAAGGTTTGCTTTACGTCTCCAGCCGCTTCGATGGCATCGTCTACCGCGTCACCCCGAACGGCAACATGACCGTGTTCGTCGAAGGCATGGGCGTTGCCACGGGCTTGGCTTTCGATAACGAAGATAACCTGTATGTCGGCGATCGCAGCGGAACCATTTTCAAGATCAGTCCCGAAGGCCAGATCTTCGTTTTCGCCACGCTCGAAGCTTCCATCTCGTCCTATCATCTGACTTACGGACCCGATCGTTACCTCTACGTCACCGGGCCGACCACATCGAGTTACGACTCCGTCTATCGCATCAGTCATGACGGTGAAGTCGAAGTTTTCTTCCGCGGCGTGGGCCGTCCGCAAGGCATGGATTTTGACGAGAACGGCAACTTATATGTCGCCGCGTCTTATGCCGGCCGCAAAGGTGTCGTGCGTATTAAGCCGGATCGCACCGCTGACTTGTTCCTATCGGGCCCCGGAATTGTCGGTCTGCAGTTTACGCCATCTCGCGCGCTTTGCATTGCAACGACGAACGCACTGCATCGCGTAGACGTCGGCATTCGCGGACTTCGCTACGCGCGATGAACGCGGAGATTATCGCGGTCGGCTCGGAACTGCTCACGCCCGATCGCGTCGATACGAACTCGCTTTTCCTGACTGAAGAGCTGAATAAACTCGGCGTGGAAGTCACCACGAAATACGTGGTTGGCGACGACCGCGAGCGCCTCGCGTACACTGTACGAACTTCGGTCGGACGTTCGGATTTTACAGTCATCTCGGGCGGACTTGGTCCCACCGAAGACGATGTGACGCGCGAAGCCGTGGCCATGGCCGTCGATCGCCGCATGACGATGAACCAGGGCATTCTCGATGGCATCGAGCAGCGCTTCCGAACCATGGGCTGGAAGATGCCCGAGATTAATCGGCGGCAGGCGCTGATCATCGATGGCGCGGAGGTTCTGCCGAACGATCGCGGAACCGCCCCTGGTCAGTGGATCGATGTTCGCCACTGCTCCGTACTGCTGCTGCCCGGACCGCCGCATGAACTGAAGTCGATGTTCGTGAAGCAATGCCTTCCGCGCGTGGAGCGCCGCGTCCCGAAGATGGCGATCGAGACGCTGGTTCTCCGCGTCGCCGGGATGTCTGAAAGCGATCTCGACCAGACAATCTCGCCGGTCTATAAGCAATATTCGAACCCGGTCACGACGGTTCTAGCCCATGCGGGAGATATTCAGGTCCACCTCCGCGCCCGCTGCGCGACTCAAGCGGAAGCTTTGATTCTGCTTGCTGAAGTAGGCGGTAAGATTGACGCGCTCTTAGGCGATCGAATCTACTCCCGAAACGGCGATCCTCTGGAAGTAGTCGTCGGGCAGTTACTCAAGAAGCCGCCGCAAGCGACCTTAGCCGTAGCCGAAAGCATCACCGGAGGCATGTTAGCCGAGCGCATCACGACTGTCCCCGGCTGCTCGGAGTACTTCGTCGGCGGCTTCATTACCTACTCCCGCAAGCTGAAGAACACTTTGTTGGGAGTACCGCTGGAGTTATTGGAGAAGCACGGCGCAGTAAGTCGCGAGACTGCGGAAGCAATGGCGATCGGCGCGCGCAACCGATCAGGCGCTACGCACGCTTTGGCGATCACAGGCAATGCCGGACCCACAACGGACGGCGATCAGGCGCCTGTAGGAATGGTCTACGTGTCGTTGGCTGATTTGAAAGGCGTGATTACTGTACACCGGCAGTTCAGCTCCGACCGGGAACGCATCCGGCAGTTCTCGAGTCAGATGGCCCTGGACTTATTGAGGAAGCGCCTAATAGCAGTCTGAGCCCGACTTAAAGGTAGGGTTTTGGGCGGCTCCGAACCTACGGCGCGGCCTCCTCGACAATCTCCACCCCCCAAGGCGGCAGATCGACTGATCTTCCATGCTGCGTTTTCTCGCCCGACAGTAAGTCCGTTCCGTCCGCAAACGGATAAGTGAGCTTTTGAGGCACAGCCGAGTAGTTCAACAAGTAATGCAACGTCTTGCCGCGACCGTTTACCCCACTCCGCACGATCAAGGGGAACCGCAACTCGGGACCGGGGCGCGAAACAACCGCGCGGTCAGCTGCGTCGCCCAGAATCTTCTCCATGAGCGCATCGCCAGGCATGAATCCGATGTAGGTCACCTCGCCCTTTCCATAGCGGTTTCGAGTGATTGCCGCGTAGCTGCCCCACACCGGGTGATCATAGGTAGCAACTACAGTCGCGGTTGTAGGCTGTAGCAACTCCATCCACCAACGCACCTGCTCGCCTTTGGCGGCCGGGAAGAGATCACTCTTCAGCCCGGTATTTTCAGGAATCGCGAACTGACTGTAAGTGGCGCCGACCGCATCCGCAAAGCCACCCGGCTGAGCGCTCGAGCGTACCTTTAAATTCTCGTCCGAAAAGCCGCTCTTGAACGAGAGAACAAGGTGACCGCCATTATGCGCGTAAGCTTTCAACTTCACGATTTCATCGTCCGACGCGGAATATAGCGCCGGTACCACGATCATCTTGTAGCGCGATAGGTCCTTTGTCGAAGGATCGGCAAGGTCCGTCTCTATGTTCATGCGATAGAGCGAATCATAGAAAGGCCGGAACACATCGTTATAGGTCTTAGTCGAAGTCCAGCCGAATTTGAACGCGTTAAAGCCGGTCAGCGCACGGTTGCTGAAGTAAAGAGCAACTTGATTCGCCTTCTTAAGATCGACCAGTTCCGGCCCGAGCCGCTGTAGGTCGGCGCCAATACCAACCGCCTCTTTGTAAGTCGGATTCGGTGCGTAATCCTGGCTGAGCAGCCCGCGCCAGTAAGTCTCGATGCCATTGTTTGTTGTGGCCCAATGCCAGTAAGAAACCATGTTGGCGCCGGAAGCCAGATGACTAAACGCCTGCAGGCGGAGTTGCCCGGGGTACGGCGTCCACTCGGGGAATCCCTGCGCCTGCGTCTCCATCACGAGATAGTTTTGCCCGCCCCGCATGGACCGCGCGAGATCGCCGCCTAGTGCGATCTCTATGCCGGTGAGATGATCCTGGCCCGGATGATAGATGTCGATTCCCGCAATATCGAGCGCGCGCGAAGCCGCGAACTGGTCGACCTCCGTCTGAATGCCATACGAGACTCCACGCCAATCAAGGTCAAAGTTCTGCGTAAGGAACTGGTCGGGCCGTTTGATACTCCTCACAATGCCGGCTTGCCATGCCAAGTAATCTGTGACCAGACTTCGTTGATACTCGGCGAAAGCAGCGGTCAGGCTCGGGTTGACAGCGCCATTGATCGACGGAAAGTCTTCCCAGGTGTTGATGCGATTGCTCCAATAATCCAGGCCAAAAGCGTGATTCAGCGCATCGAGAACTGGCAAAACGGCGCTTCAGTGACTCGACAAAGCCCTGCTGCACCTCGGGTCCACTAACGTGATACGACTTAGTCTCATTGTCGAGTTGGAAACCAATTACTGCCGGCTCGTCCTTCACGTGCTCGACGAGGCGGCGAATCACGCGCTCGGCATAGAAGCGGAAGTGGCTGTTTGTGATGTCCATGTTTTGACGAGTGCCATATAGGTTCTGCCCGCCAGCAGTTATAGCCAGAACATCCGGATGTTCCCGCGCGAGCCAGGTCGGGATGGCGTAAGTCGGAGTACCAACAATGACATGAATCCCGGCCCCGGACATAGCTTTGATGACGCGGTCGACATGCGAGTAGTCGAATACGCCGTCCCGTGGCTCCAGTGTTCCCCAGGTAGATTCACCAATGCGGACCACATTGATGCCGGCAGCTTTCATCATCCGCACGTCTTCCTGCAGGCGATCGTAAGGCGCATACTCCTCGTAGTAAGCCGCGCCGTACAAGATTGTGCGGGGCGCGGGGACTCTAGTATCAGCGCCGTGCATCGTGTAAGTTAGCAGCAGAACTACCGCTCCGGCCATCACGACGCCGATACGCCTGATTACGGAACCACTTACCGCTTTTCGCATGCGTACATTGTATGAGGCTAGTCGCGCGTTGAATCGAGGAATTCGCCGCGTCGTCTGCTTTCGGCTCTTCGGAGTTCTTCTATTGCTTGGGGCAACCGCCAAAGCCTCGGACATGAATAGCCTCGACGCAATGGTCACTGGGGCGGTGGCCTGGGGCTTCCGATACCCAGGCGAGCAGAACTGCCACACACCGCCCACGGGGAAGCCAGTGAACTTAGTGACCCTCCGTTCCGGGTCGACTGGTGTAGCAATGCTTCCCGATCAACAATGCGTTGTCCGCTTCTTTATGAGAGCTGGCCGGTTTATCCCACGTTTAGTTACGCCGATAAACCCGGGCTGGGGTGAGGACGACTACGCGGAAACGGAATTTAAGAACAAGCCCACGACCGCGCGGTCCAAAATCGTGTTTAAAGCCGGTCTCGTGCGGTACTGCTTGCCGAACGAACCGGCCGACACTCGCGCTCTCGAGGAAGCCGTCACCGAAGATGCGGCAAAAGTGACCTCGGCGGGGAAAAAGGTAACTCTATGGCTTCCCCGAGTGTGTGCAGGCGACCCTCTTGCGCTGGTCCTCGGGCATTATTCGCTGGGCAAGGAGCGGCTCGTGTCGGTGTTCACCCGCGACCAACAGCGCGTATGGACGCTACAGCTTTCTCCGAAACGCTACCCTCATACGGGGCGGCTTAGGCGTGCGGCGGCGAAGAAGATCGTTGTCAAAGGCCGCTTTCGGCACTTGCCAGCAGGTAGACCGGAACCGGTGGCCATCGGCCCATCTTGTTACACTCAAGTCAGTCACCATGCCGCTGTACGAATACCATTGCGATAACTGCGGTAAACGCTTCGAAGTCCTGCAGAAGTTCTCCGACGCTCCGCTCACCATCCACGCAGAATGCGGTGGAGGCCCCGTCGAGAAGCTCATTTCCACGTCCTCGTTCCAGCTTAAAGGCAGCGGATGGTACGTCAACGACTATGGCAAAGGAAGCGGCAATGGCGAAGCCAAGTCCGAGGCGAAGGCCGAAGCGAAGGCTAAGTCTGACTCCGACTCGAAGTCCGATTCCAGCTCAGACTCAAAGCCGAAGACCGAAACCAAATCCGAGTCGAAATCGGATTCGTCGTCCTCCAGCAGCTCCACGCCAGCGGCGTCCTCAACCAGCAAGTCCGATAAGCCCTAGTAGCTCAGCCCATAACCGAGCGGGAACATCGTCTGATAGCCCGGGTCCCCGCGGCGCAACGAGGTTGAACTCGCCTTCGGCCACGTGAACGACAGTTTTCCCTTCGGCTTCACATCTCCGAAAAGGACATCCGTCACTCCTGCGCCCTCGGTGCCCGGCAGCCACGCGGCCATCCACGCATCCGCCTGTCCAATCACGTCGTCGATCAGCAGCGGTCGCCCGGAAATCACTACAACAGCTACCGGAATTCCAGCCTTCTTCATGTTCGCGAGCGCCTTGCGATCATCCGCAGACAAGCGCAATTGCGCAATCGTGGCATCGCCGAACATCTCCGCATACGGCTTCTCGCCGATCACCAGCACGCCCACGTCGGCACCCTCCGCTCCGGTTCCATCGAGCGAATACGTGACCTTCGTCGCCGGGCTCACCGCTTTCTCCATAGCCTGACGGATGGTCGTACCCGTTGTCGGCGTCCCGCTCTGCCCTTGCCACGTGATCGTCCATCCGCCGCACTGGTTTCCCAGATCATCCGCACTCTTGCCTGCGATGTGGATGCGCTTCGCCGTCTTCGATAGCGGCAGCACATGGTTATCGTTCTTCAACAGCACCAGCGATTCTTGAACGGCCTGCCGCGCCACTGCGCGATGTTCCGCCGATCCGAAATCCTTCTGCAGCTTGCGATCGGCCATCACTGATGGATTCGGCGCGAGCAATCCCATCGCGGCCTTCACTCGCAGAATGCGCAGCACCGCGTCGTCGATGCGCGTCATCGGCACCGTGCCGTCAGTCACCAACTTCTTCAAGTCGTTGAAGAACTCGACGTAGCGCTCGGGAACCATGAACATGTCCATGCCGGCCATCACCGATTGCCGGATCTTCTCGGTATACGTTGCACCAGGAATCTCATCGAGCGCGTTGTAATCCGAAATCACGAATCCCTGGAAGCCCATTTCGCCCTTAATGAGATCGGTCAACAGATGCTTGTGCGCCGAACACCGGATGCCGTTCCAACTGCTGTAGCTGGGCATGATGGTGCCCACGCCGGCGCGAATCGAAGTCGCATACTGCCGTCAGAAAGAGCCGCTTGAATTCGGCATCATCCATGATGACGTTGCCGTGATCCATCTTGCCGTTGAGACCGGTTCCCCAAAGCGTGCCGCCGTCGCCCGCCGCGTGTTTCGCGCAAGCAAGCACTTGCCTCGGCCCGTTGATGTCGCTACCTTGCAAGCCGCGCACGACCGCTTCACCGAGCGGCGTTACGATCTCCGGAGTCTCACCAAAACCCTCGTAGCTGCGACCCCAGCGGATGTCCTGCGGTGCCGCAATGCACGGCGAGAAGGCCCACTGGATTCCCGTCGCCCGAGTCTCGTCCGCCACGATCGCCGAGATCTTCTCCACCAGCGCCGCATCGCGCGTGGCGCCCAGCCCGATGTTGTGCGGGAAGATCACCGCGCCTTCCAGGTTGCTGTTTCCATGCACCGAGTCGATCCCATACAGCAGCGGAATCTTCAACCGCGTTTGCATCGCGCGCCCCTGCAGCTTGTTGTAGAGGTTCGTCCACGACTGCAAGTCATTGCCCGTGGCCGGGTCCGAATCGCCGCCGCTCAGGATCGATCCGAAGTGATACGCCTCAATATCGTCGATGCTCTTGAGAAACTTCTGGTCGGGCTGCAGCATCTGACCGATCTTCTCGTCGACCGTCATCTTGCTCATCACTGCCCGCGCTTGCGGATCATACTGCGCGTAATCGGAAGGTCCGGCGGCATTCATAAACGCACTCATAAATAAAGCCGCGCACATGGCGGCGATAGCGGTTCGGTGGAGACGCATCAGTAAGCAGTGTAATCGAGCGATATAATCCGGACACATGGCTACCCGGCGTCATTTCCTCAAAGCTGCGGCAGGAGCGACACTCGCCGCAGGTGTCGCACAAGCGCAGCGCACTATTTCCCCGAACGACAACGTGCAGATCGCACTGATCGGCTGCGGAGGCATGGGTTCGGGCGATGTTGAATCGTCTTTGAAGGTTGGCGGGACCAAGCTGGTCGCCGTCTCGGACGTTTACGATGGGCGCCTCACACACGCCAAGGAGCGCTGGGGCAACGACGTCTTCACTACACGCCGATACGAAGAAGTGCTGGCGCGTCCGGACGTCGACGCCGTCATCATCGGCACGCCTGATCACTGGCACGACATCATCTCGATCGCCGCCATGAACGCGGGGAAAGACGTGTACTGCGAGAAGCCGATGGTGCAGCAGATCCCGTTTGGTCCGCCGGTGATTGAAGCGCAGAAGAAGACCGGCCGCATCATGCAGGTGGGCAGCCAGCGTGTGAGCTCGATCGTCTATAAGAAGGCGCAAGAGCTGATGAAGCAGGGTGCGATCGGCGAGTTCAACATGGTCGAGGCGTGGTGGGATCGCAATTCCGCAATCGGTGCGTGGCAGTATTCGATTCCGCCCGACGCATCGACGGAAACGATTGACTGGCCGCGTTTCGAAGGCCGCGCACCCAAGCATGACTTCGATTCCAAGCGCGTCTTCCGGTGGCGCAATTACCGGGACTACGGCACCGGAGTCGCGGGCGATCTGTTCGTACATCTGTTCAGCGGAATGCACTTCGTGACCGGATCGATTGGACCATCGCGCGTTTATTCGACCGGCGGTATTCGCTTCTGGCGCGATGGACGCGATGTGCCGGATCTGCTTCTCGCGATCTGCGATTACGAGAAGACGGACACGCATCCGGCCTTCAATCTGTCGCTGCGCGTGAATTTCGAAGATGGATCAAGCGAGAACTCCGGCTTCCGATTCATCGGTTCGGACGGGATCATGACGATTGATCGCGGCGTCACCATCACACGCGCGCCGCGCGAGAGCGAGCCGGGCTTCACCACGGATACTTTTGCGAATGCGATGCAGAAGGAATCCCTGAAGGAGTACCGCGAGAAGTACCCCGAGCAACGCGCTAACGCGGATGCGATGCGACCCACCAACGAAGAGAAATTCCTGCCGCCTCCAGGCTACAGCGACCACCTGGACCACCACCGCAATTTCATCGAAGCTGTGCGCACCAGAAAGCCGGTGGTTGAAGATCCGATCTTCGGATACCGTGCCGCGGGGCCGGCGCTGCTGGCGAATTTAAGCTACTTCGAGAAGCGCGTTTGTAAGTGGGACCCGGTGGCGATGAAAGAAGTCTAAGTCAACTGCGTCTGGTCGACGGTCCCCCACGATACGGGTTGGGTATCTTGCAGAGGGACGACGCAGGCTTGCGGCTAGCAAACGTTGCAATCACCAGGGCTCGGGGCAAGCTAATCTTCATCGCCGACAGGAAGTGGCTGCGGGCGACAGCAAACAGAGAGCAATCGCCACTGTTGTGGGACTTGGTTTTCGGGTACGACGGACGAGGCGGGTCGGACAAGCAACTCCCGTCAGCGGCATGCCAGGTTCTACCACCCCGTTACATTCCAGGCCGAGACGCAAACGGTCCAGACGGCACTGAATCGCCGATCGAAGGGATACTTCTGAAAGAGATGTTGCGACGGGCTAAGGACCTTCCATCGTTTTCGCTCCAGCACCGAATCCTAAACGAACAGCGTCGAATCGTTTCGAGGGCGGATTTTGCGTTCGTCGGGGAGCGGCTCGCCATCTATTGCGACGGAGCCATGTTTCACCTACCCAGACATCAGTGGCAGCGCGATCTTCGCCAGAGGCGTGAGTTGGCAAGGCTCGGCTGGAAACATCTTGTATTTAGCGGAGCGGAAATCATGAACGGTCGCGGTGCCGAGTGCGTAAACGAAATCGTGGATTTCTTCAAAACGCAACGCAAGCCGACATGAGTAGGACGATATGAAAGAAGTCTAACTCGTTCGATACCAATCGAGCGTCAGGCGCATTCCTTCTTCGAAACTGAATTTTGGGTCGAGGCCTAAGACGCTTCGAGCCAGTGTTGTATCGGCTTGCGAATCGCGAACATCTCCCGCGCGCGACGGCGCATAGGCAGCGGGCAACGACACCCCTTCGATCCGTTGAAGCAGATCCCATGCCTCATTCAACGTGATGCGGCCCCCGTTCCCGGCATTGAAGACTTTGCCGGATGCGAGAGCGGCGGGCGCGGCGGCGGCTTTCAAGTTAAGCGCGACGACGTCTTCAACGAAAGTGAAATCGCGACTCGTTGAGCCGTCGCCGAAGATGGTCGGTGCTTTGCGCTCGAGAATGCTGCGGCAGAAAATCGAGAGCACTCCGGAGTAAGGGCTCGACGGGTCCTGGCGCGGTCCGTAGACATTGAAGTAGCGCAGGGCGATCGTCTCCAGGCCGAAGCAGCTGGCGAAGACGGAGCAGTAATATTCGCCGGTGAGCTTCTGCAGCGCATACGGAGACTTCGGATTCGGAAGCATCGTCTCCACCTTCGGGAACACGGGCGTGTCGCCGTACGCAGAGGACGAGGCGGCATAGATCACGCGGCGCACTCCGGCCGCAGCCGCTGCGCGCAACACGTTGAATGTCCCGTTCACGTTGACATCGTGAGAGGGAACGGGATCGTGGATCGACCGCGGGACCGAAGGGATGGCAGCTTCGTGGAACACGACCTCGGCGTTCTTTAGCGCATTCAGAACGGCATCGTAATCGCGGATGTCGATCTGATGAATTTCGATGTCGCCCGCACACGCGGCGAGGTTGGCCAGCTTGCCCGTGAGCAGATTATCGATGACTACAATGCTGGCAGCGCCTTGAGACAAAAGGCCCCGGACTAACGCCGATCCGATGAATCCGGCGCCTCCGGTTACTACGTAACGGGTCATGTGAGCGACTGAAGAAAGCTTATCGAACTGAGAGCGATGTTGAGCGGGCCAGGAGCAAAATCGAAAACTTCGATCGACGTCCAGCCTTTGTAGTCCAGGCGCGCAAGGGTGTGGAGCACCTCAGCGAAGTTGTAATTGCCTGTGCCCGGATGGCGGCCATCCATCTCGTTGAGATGCACATGGCGGATTTGCTCGAAGTAGCGCTTCGATCAATTCCGACGACACGCTGGTTTCATCCGCGGTGTTGTGCGTATCGAACATCGTCGCTACCGCAGGGCTTCCGACTGCGTTGACCACCGCGATCGCTTCTGCCAGTGTATTGATCACGTTGCATTGATTGGCGGGGAGGGCTTCGACGAGAACGGTGACGCTGCGCGATTCGGCATGCGTGGCAACGTCTCGCAGACCGTCAACGAAGAACTGCGTAGCTTCCTCCTTCGTCGCACCGTCGACCGTTCCGCGCTGCTTCGGCGATCCGAAAACCATGAGGCTCGGGCCGTCACCGGCGAGATCGGCCGAGAGATCGATCAGATGTCGGACATGGTTCCAGGAGCGCGCGCGCGTGGCGGCGTCGGGTGTGGTCACGTGCAAACCGGGCGGGGACACGAGCAACCAGTGGAGGCCAACGAACGCAAGCGATGCATCTTCAATAGTGCGGCGAAGCTCACGGCGATTGGGCGCCTCGCCCAGAGTGAAAGGCGCGATCTCAACTCCCTGATATCCGGTGTCGCGCAATGTGGAACAAACCTCATCGAAAGGTTCCGAACCGAAAATCTCATTGCATAGCGCGTATCGAAACACGGTTCAGCTTGTGTGGTCTTGGATAATCCGCCAGCCGTTTGCAGTGTGGTGGAACAGCAGAGTAAAGACGCCATCCGCATTGCCGCCGTCCTGCTGCGCGCGGTCGAGATGGAAATGACCGACGACGTTGGCCCACTCCCCACATAACACGTTGACCTCAAGTCCGGTGAATGCGAGCTTGCCCATTTTGGCGGGCGTCGGGTACTCGCGCTTGTAGCGGGCAACCATCTCCTGATACCCGCGAGCGAGCGACTTGCCAACAAAAAGGAGTTTCGGTGAGTTCTCATAACTGGAGGCGAAAGCATCGATGTCACCGCGATTCCACGCGGCAACCTGCGCGTCCATTACGGTTCGAATATCCTGCTGCGGTGTCGCGGCTCTTACGATCGCGCTCAGAGTCAAGAGGACCGCGACCGCCCTAGCCATTGTTGCCGCCGAGGAGATCGGTGATGGCGTTCAGGCCCTTGTGATCATCCTGCTTATGGTCATGTGGCGCGATTTCACGGCGCATCTTACCGAGCGTCATGCTCTGCACGAGCACGCGGCCCGGGCCGGTCATGTTCGCGAGGAAGATACCTTCTCCGCCGAACATCATGGTCTTGATCCCGCCCGCGAACTGGATATCGTAATCGACCGAATCATCGAAGCAGACGATGCAGCCGCTATCGATCTGAATGGATTCGCCGGGCGCGAGATGGAAATCGACGACATCGCCGCCGGCATGTAGAAAGACAACGCCCGGTCCGGTGAACTTCTGGAGGATGAATCCTTCCCCGCCAAAGAACCCCGCGCCTAAGCGGCGCACAAAAGCGATGCCGAGTCGCACACTGGGCTGCGCGCAAAGGAAGGCGTCGCGCTGCGCGATGATCGACTGGCCGGGCGCGAGATCGAAGGCCTGAACCTTACCGGGGTACGCGCCCGCAAAGCCCACTTCTCCGGGACCCTGCGAGCGGAAGTAAGTGAGGAAGATTGACTCGCCGCTGATCTTGCGCCGCAATGCGCCGATGATCTTATCGCCCAGTGACGTACCCGTCATGCGGGTGTCCCAATACACGTTGCCCGTCTTGTAGATCATCCGGCCGGCCTCCCCGTAGATCTCCTGCGCGGCCTTCAGGTGCAGGCGCGCGATCTGCAGGTTGTCGCCCTGGATGGTGTAATCGAGCGATTCGGAAAAGGCGGGGACGGGACCCGGGAGGAACGTGCCGCCCGGCTGGTTTGAAGGGGGAGGAGGCGGTGGCGCGCCGGTCGTTGCTGAAGACGATGGCGTAGCGGTAGTGGGGTGGGGCGCTCCACATCGGGTACAGAAACGGTCGGCATCGCTAGCCGGAGCGCCGCAATTCGTGCAGAAAGCCATTCGCAGATTCTCTCATGGAGATAATTGGGGGATGTTGGGATGGCTGTTTTCCGGTCCGCTTCCAGTAGGGTCACAGGCACCGAAGTTCGAGGCGAAAGACGATACGGGTCACACGATCCGGTTGAGCGAACTACGCGGGAAAAACGTCGTGCTCGTTTTCTATCCAGGCGATAACACAAGCACCTGTACGACGCAGCTCGGTGAGTTTCGCGATAGCGCTCATGAGGCAAAATCGAAGAACGCGGTGGTGTTCGGCGTGAACCCGGCGGACTTCCGGAGCCACGCGATGTTTCGGGAGAAGAATGATTTCGGTTTCCCGCTGCTGGTGGATACTGGGCGCCAAATCGCGAAAGCGTACAACGCGGCGGGCCTAATTATTCGGCGAACCGTGTATCTCATCGGGCCGGACGGCACGATCCGTTACGCCCAGCGCGGCAAGCCTTCGGTCTCCGATGTGTTGTCACACGTGGCCTGATGTTCACTGCCAATGTCTAAACTGGTCGCGTTCGTGTCGACATCGATTGCGTTGTTCCTCCTGGTCGGGATGATCAGTTACTTCCGCTATTTCTCGCCCGCCGGGACGTTTCTGCATCGCGATCTGGATGCGGCTGCGGTGGTGCGCGAAGTACAGCAATTGAATGAGCTTGTAACCGTGCGCTACGTGATCCAGCAGGTGGTCGGCGTAACGGAGGAGAAGCATCCGTTAGGATCCGAATCGATTTTGCTGATGGTGGGCGGCCGTGTTTTGGCCGGGGTGGATCTGGCTTCGATCACGCAATACGATGTCGGCTCCGTCCACTCGCATCAGGTCGCGCTACACCTTCCGCCGCCGCATATTCTTGAAGCGTTTATCGACGAGAAGAATACGAAGGTGTGGGACCGGCAGATTACTTGGTGGACGCCCTGGGTGTCCCCCGATCTGAATCTGGAGCATGAGGCGCGGCTGCAGGCAGTCGATCAGATCCGTAAGGCGGCTGTCGATCAGGGGATTTTGAAAGATGCGCAGCGGAACGCACAGGATACGATCGTCAAGTTTCTGCGCAATTTTGGAATCACGACAGTGACGTTTTCGCCTGCGGCAGTGAGTTGACTTACTGGCACGCGGTGATCAGCGCCATATGGTAGACATCCTGCCATGAGCAGCCGCGCGATAGATCGTTCATGGGCCGCGCGAGTCCTTGCAGGATCGGACCGATGGCCGTCGCTCCTGCCAAACGTTCGACCAGTTTGTAGGCGATGTTGCCGGCCTCGAGGTTGGGGAAGATCAAAGTGTTAGCGTGCCCGGCGACCTCCGACCCCGGAGCCTTCGAGCGCGCGATGCGGGGAATGAGTGCCGCGTCGGCTTGCAGTTCGCCGTCGACTTTGAGGTCTGGAGCTTGCTGCCGGATTAGAGCTAAGGCTTCGGTTACGATGTCGATGCGCGGGTGTTTGGCGCTCCCTTTGGTGGAGAAGGAGAGTAGGGCGACGAGCGGTTCGGTCTGGAGGAGTGTGCGACTGGTGTGCGCAGTGGCGATCGCGATGGCGGCGAGTTGCTCCGCATCAGGTGCGACAACGATGCCGCAGTCTGCGAAAAACATCAGGCCTTGCTCCAACGCCATCAGGAAAGAACTGGAGAGGAGCGTGGTCCCGGGCGCGAGGCCGATGCAGTGAATCGCAGCGCGAACCGTTTCCCCTGTGGTGTTGACGGCGCCGCCTACGCACCCTTCGGCTTGGCCACAGGCGACCATCAGAGCTGCGCGGTAAAGCGGCAGCGCGGCGATTCGTTCCGCATCTTCCCGAGTCAGCGGCGATTTGTGTCGGCGACGCTCGAAGTAGTGTTCGGCCAGGCTAGGGTCTGGCTGCGGTTCGGTTAGAAGGATCGGCAGCGCTGTCTTGTTCTCGATCAGATGGTGCGCGGCGGTTTGGATCCGAGGATCGGCGCCTTCGGGAAAGACGATGCGCTTGGGATTCGAGCGAGCCTGCGTCTCGAGACGGGAGAAGAGGTCTGCGGCTGCTGGGGTGAGTTCCACGGTGGATGTCTATAATTAGAGCGCGTCGGGTGAACAATGGGGAGGATTTTGGCACTGGATCTGGGGACACGCAGGATAGGGCTAGCTGTGAGCGATCCGCTGTTTTTGACAGCGCAGGGTCTGCCAACCTTGCTACGAAAGAATATTCGAACCGATCTCGAGGAACTGGGACGGGTGGTAAGTGAGCGCGAGGTTGGGGAGATCTTAATGGGTGATCCGCAGCGCATGAGCGGCGAACAGGGCCGGCAATCGGAATGGGCTCGGGAGTTTGCGGCGAAGCTGGAGAAACGGTTTGGGCTGCCGATCGTCTTCTGGGATGAACGGCTCACGAGCCGCGAGGCGGAGCGAACTTTGCGAGGTAGCGGCATCGCGCACGGCGATCGGAAAGCGGCGATTGACCGGCTGTCCGCGGTGATCCTGTTGCAGAGCTATTTGGATTGGCGGGCTTCGGCATGAAGGTGCTTCTTTGGTTGTTCGTGTTGGTGCTGCTCGCCGCAGTTGGCTTCGGCGGGTGGGGTTGGATCGAGTTGAACCGGCCGTATAAGGGATTTCAGGATGACGTGTTCCTGGACTTTCCGGTAAAGACGCGGACGAATGAGATCGCGCAGTTACTAGCCGATCGCGGAGTGATTCGATCGACGTGGATGTTCAGCGCCGCTCGAGTACTCTCGCCGCATTCCGTCCTGCAGGCGGGCGAGTATCAGTTCAATAAACCCGCATCGGCCATGCAGGTCTACAGCCGCATCGCCCACGGCGAAATCTTCTATCTGGTGCTGACGGTGCCGGAAGGGCACAACATGTTCGACATCGCGGAGGACTTGAAGCCTTTGAATCTGTTTTCAGGGGCCGCGTTCTTGAAAGTCGCGCGCGATCCCGCCTTGATCCACGATTTGGATCCGGAAGCGCAGTCGCTCGAAGGCTACCTATTTCCGGATTCGTATCATCTCGACAAACACTCGACGCCGGAGAGCTTGTGCCGTCGCATGACCGCGCGGTTTCGGGAAGAGTGGAAGACTCTGGGCTCGACCGAAGACGTGCATCACGTGGTTACCCTCGCGTCGATGGTGGAGCGCGAGGCTAGGTTGCCGGCAGAGCGTCCGATTATCGCTGGAGTGTTTGAGAACCGGCTGCATATCGGGATGAAACTCGATTGCGATCCGACTACGGTGTACGCGGCGCTGCTGGAGAATCGGTATCGCGGGAAGATCTATAAGTCGGATCTCGCGAGTCCGAACGCGTACAACACTTATGCGAATGCGGGGTTGCCGCCGGGTCCGATTGCAAACCCCGGTTTGAGTTCTCTGAAGGCCGCGATCACGCCGTCACAGACTTCGCACCTATATTTCGTAGCGAAGACGGACGGGTCCGGCGGGCACAATTTCTCGGATAACTTACTGCAGCATGAAGCGGCTACCGCGTTGTTGCGGGCTGCGGAAAAGTATCACTAACGAGACTTACTTGTTGCAGTAGCCGCCATCGACCAGCAACTCTGCAGCGGTGATGAAGCTCGATTCGTCCGAGGCGAGGAACAGGATGGCGTTGGCAACTTCGCGTGCTTCGCCTACGCGATTGAGCATATGAAGCGGAGCCTGACGCGCGCTCCACTGCTCTTTGGTTTCGCCCATGCGGGTCCATTCACGCTCGGTGGCGGTGGTGTAGATGCAAGCCGGGCAGATGCTGTTCACGCGGATGTTGAACGGAGCGAGATCCAGGGCCATGCAGCGCGTCATGGTAAGGACCGCGCCTTTACTGGAGTTGTAAGTGGCGAACTGCGGCTGCGCGATGATGCCGCTCATGGACGCGATGTTGACGATGGAACCACGGCCGCGCGCTTTAATGTGCGGGATGGCGAATTTCGAGACCATCGCCGTGCCGATCACGTTGACGCCGAGAACGCGCTGCCAGTTTTCCGTCGTGGCGTCTTCAACGCTGAAGGTAGTGAAGTCCGCTGCGTTGTTGACCACGATGTCGATCGCGCCGAAGCGTTCAACGGCGGTATCGCTGATGCGCTTCGCGTCTTGTTCTTTGGAGATGTCCGCGGCAATGGCGACGGCTGCCCCGCCCTGCTTCACGATCCGGTCCGCGACGCCTTCGACGCCAGCCAAGTTGAGATCGGCGAGAACGAGCTTGGCGCCTTCCTCGGCGAAGCGCATTGCTGTCGCTTCACCGATTCCGGCGCCCGCGCCTGTGATGATTGCGGTTTTCCCTTCGAGACGCATGCTTCTAAGCGGGAGGTTTGTTGACAACCGCAGGAGCCAAGTCGCGGCTGGTGATCACGCGATCGATCATGCCGTAATCAACGCCCTGTTCCGGACTCATGATGTAGTCGCGATCGACGTCGCGTGCGATGCGTTCGACAGGCTGACCGGTGGAATCCGCGAGCATCTTGTTGAGCGCTTCGCGCATGCGCAGGATTTCCTTGGCATAGATGTCGATATCCGCGGCCTGACCGGCAAGACCCTGCATGGAAGGCTGGTGGATCATGATGCGCGAATTCGGCAGACTGAAGCGCTTGCCTTTCGCCCCGGCTGCAAGTAGCACAGCGGCCATGGAAGCCGCTTGGCCTACGCAGATGGTGATGATATCCGGACGAACAAACGACATCGTGTCCAGGATCGCGAGGCCGGCGGTAATCGACCCGCCCGGAGAATTCAAATAAATCGAGATATCGCGCTCGGGATCCTCGGCTTCGAGAAAAAGAAGCTGGGCGATGACAAGGTTTGCAACCTGATCATCGATCGGAGTGCCGAGAAAAATGATGTTCTCTTTCAACAGGCGAGAGTAAATATCGTACGCGCGCTCGCCTCGCGACGTCTGTTCCACAACCATTGGGACTAACAAAGATTGACCATTTCCCTTTCACTAGCTTAGATGCAAGCGGCCGCGGATCAGACTCCGCGCGGCCAAAGGCCCCTCAACCACTCATCATATCCAAGCGGGTCGGGGAGGTTGTTTGGCAGCACACGCCTCGGTCTAGTTCCGATACTCTGGGATGTGCCGGCACCGTCCTATTCCTGGAGCATGCTATTCGTCGCCACGGCGACCGCGCTCGCCGGTGTGATGGGCGGCGTGCTCTATTCGGCGAAACGCGAGCATGTCCGCGTGGCGATCCCGCTCAGCGGCGGATTGCTGCTGGGCGTCGCTCTATTCGGATTGTTGCCCGAACTAGCAGCGGATCTTTCGTGGACGATTAGCCTAGTCTGCTTCGCCGTCGGATTTCTGCTGCTCAGCTTCGTCGATCGCATGGTGTTGCGGATCTGCCCCGATTGTTCTGAAGAACATCATCACGCGGACTGTTCGGAACCGCTGCATGGGTTCGCCGTACCGACGTTGATTGCCGCAGGTGTACATGCGTTGTTCGATGGATGGGCACTGGCGGCATCGGCTTCAGCGACGAATACCGGCGTTCGGTTTGCACTTCCACTCGCGCTGGTTCTGCACAAATTGCCGGAAGGTCTGGCGTTGGGCGGGATGCTCAAGACGTCGTTGCGCAAGGAGCGAACGGCATTAGCGCTCGGCCTCGGCGCGGAGCTCTTGACCCTTGTGGGCGGAGTTGCCGCGCTGGTGTTGGCCAGCAGCCTGGGTTCCGCGTGGACGCAGTATCCGCTTGCGCTGGCCGGCGGATTCTTCCTGTTCCTCGCAGCACATGCGTTGCTGGCTGAGTGGCGAACCGACCAGAGATCGACTGCACTCGCAGGCACTGCGGGATTCGCATGTTCCGCGTTGTTGCAGGTGGGAATTCGGAATTACTTCGGCGTCTGAGCGACTTCCCTCTCGAACGTGACGAAGCGCTTTTCCAAGTCGGCTTTCAGTTCAGCTTTCTCGGCTGGCGGCGCGAACGAGTATTCGATGCTGTTGCGCGCTAGCTGCTTCACTTCGGCGTACGTCAGGTGATACGTCAGGACTGCGCGTTCGTACTGTTCGGTGAGGTCGCTGCGCGAGACGCCCTCGTCGTCGGTCGAGAGTGCGACGGGAACTCCGTGGCTGCGGTACATAGGAAACGGATGACGATCGCCGGAGACGCCGAGAATCAAGTCGTTGCTTGTCAGATTGATCTCGATCGCGATGTTCTTGCGCCGCAGTTCATCGAGTAGCCCGACGGCATCGTGCTCATAGGGAAGGTCGACGCCGTGGCCGATGCGCTCCGCGTGTCCGATCTCGACGGCTTCGCGGATGTGGAAGCGAAGGCCATCGGGCGGCACCAGACCCGGCGCCAGTTCGCCCGCATGCAGCGTGATGTGGACTTTGGGATAAAGCTGATGCGCGTAGGCCACCATCAGCATGTGCAGATGGTAGTCGCGCATCGAAGTGACGCCGTCTTCCGGTTGAACCAGGTTAACGGCGACGACGCGTGGGTCGGATGCGGCCAACATGAAGCCGCCCAGAATCTGAGCGAATACTTGTTGCTTCGGGAACTCGCGCAACACCTGAAAGACGTAGCGGACGCGGACGTTGCATTCGGGTGTGAGTTGCTTGCGCGCGTCGTCCATCTCGTCGATGCGCTTGCGATCGTCGGCGATCAGGTTTGCGAAACCGGCATCCTCCAGCTTCTTGCGCGTGACGTCGAAATTGTTTTCATCCAAGCCGGCTTGTTGCCCGGCGCGCGCGATAGCGCCTCCGCCAGCGATCGCCATCAGTTCGAGATACGACTCGTTCTGATCGTTCGCACGGCGCACGACTTCAGCGAGAAACTCGCCGTCATGTACTTTGCTGACCGGCTGGAATTTACCAAACGCGGCGAAGAAATGATCGTGTGCGGTTTCGGCGCCGGGCACGAACCCGCGCATGGAGAGGCTGTCGATTAATGGATCTCGCAGCGCGTTATCAGTGTTTGCGGTAGACGCGCTGAACTCCGCGGCAGTGCATGCGCCGCCCGATTCGGCGATGAAGGCGAGGGTACGGCGGTCGACGCAGAGATGGTCTTCAGCCGCGGCACGGATCAGGCTCTCCGCGTAGACCGCGCCCGCCAGATGGTTGTGGAGATCGCCGCCTTTCGGCATGCGGTAAAGGAAAGCGTGAAGCTCAGGTGGGCTATTGCGCAGTGCGGCAAAGCGGCGCTCGATGGGGCTGGTTGGCGGAGCGGCTTGGAGAAGTGCGGCTGCGGCACATGCACAAAGCCAGCGATGCATTAGTTCTGGCCGGCGTGAGTCATATCGATGTCCGCGGGTTTGATGTCGGTCGGAATGAACTCGCGATCGATCAAGTCGTTGATCTCGATTTTCTTGGTGAGGATCCCGGCTTGCAAGCCCATATCGCGAATCTTCGCCATCTCATCATTGCTGGGATTCAGCATACGATAGCTTACACGATCGGGCGGTTCGTTCAGTACGAAACGCACCAGTTTTTCATCTTGCCGGAAGTAGGGGGTGACGACTTTTGCGGCTTCGTTGCGATGAGTTTCGGCCCATTCGCCGCTTTGCGCGATGCCGCGGACCAGATCTCTGACGACCGCGGGATGCTGCTGGATCAGATCTTCTTTGGCGACAAGAACGCAAGAGATGAAATGCGGCCAGATATCTTTCGCGTAATAGAGGACGCGACCGCTGCCATCGAGTTCGGCTTTTGCGGCGAAGGGTTCACCGACGAAATACGCATCGATGGCTTTGGCGGCGAGGGCGCCCGGCATGTCGGGTGGAGGCATTTCGACGAAGTGGATTTCGCTTGCGGCGACGCCTTGGTCCTGCATCAGTTTGTGGATGACCAGGTTCTGATTGCTGTACTTGCTCGGGATGGCGAAGGTTTTGCCGCGCAAATCGCGCAAGCTCGTGGCGGCGAGATCTTTGCGAACCATCACTTCCGATCCATCGCGATGACCCAGGTACAGGATCTTCACGGGAAGCCCCTGCTCACGCAGCTTCATCGCGAGCGGAGCAATCATGAACGTGGCTTCTAAGCGACCGGCTTTCATGGATTCCACCATGGTCGGGAAATCGGTGAAACGCTGTGAGACGAAGCGCGTTGAGGAGCTTGTCTTGCTGGCGAAATCCGTGACGGGGCACGTCAGGTGGCATGTAACAGGGAGAAAGCCGACCTTCAACGTTTCGCGGTTGCCGGCTACTTCGGCAGCGCGGTTGCGCTCCCATGGCTTCAAACGCAGTGCGGTGATCACGGCGACGACGATGACGATTCCGAGCACCCAACGTGCTCCGGATGATTTGAAGATGTTCATTGTTCAGTGTTCCTTACCATGGTGACTTGACTGGCGTCGAGTTCGACATCGAGCTCAGTGAGAATGCGGTGCATAGCGCGCACGACTTCCGGATTGGTAGGATCGCGCGGGCGCGGTTCTGAGATCGCGAGTTCATAGCGGATCATCGCCGGGCGCTCGCTTAAGACAAGAATGCGATCGGCAAGCTGGGCGGCTTCTTCAATGTCGTGAGTGACGAGCACGACGGTACGAGGGCGTTCGTGCAGGATGCGAGCGAGTTCGCGCCGCATCCGCAGACGCGTCAGGTAATCGAGCGCGGAGAACGGTTCGTCCATCAACAGGATGTCGGATCGGCCAGCGAGCGCGCGAGCCAGTTCGACGCGCTGGCGCATTCCGCCCGAGAGCTGATGCGGATAGTGCTGCTCGAATCCTTCAAGTCCGATGAGTTTGACTGAGTCCGCGATCTGCGCCGCGCGTTCCGCCGGGTCTTTGACTTCGCGCAAACCGAGCGCGATGTTTTCAGTTACCGTCTGCCAGGGGAACAGGCCGTCCTGCTGGTAGACCATCCGGATCTGTCCGTCACGCTCGATCGTGCCTGCGGTCGGATCATCGAAGCCGGAGAGCAGATTCAGCAGCGTTGTCTTGCCGCATCCGGACGGTCCGACAATCGCGACGAATTCGCCGCGCTGAATCTCTAGAGAGATCTCGCGGAGCACGGGGAGTGTGCCGAATGCGCGGCTGACTCCGACCAGCCGCAGCGGCTTATCGTTCATAGCCCCACCGAACGCTTGGAATGCGGGTCAGCTGCACGAGCACGCGGTCGAGCGCGACGCCAACGACGCCGATCACGATCATCTCGACGACGAGTATGTCGGTACGTAATCCGTTGCGCGAATCCATGACGGCGAAGCCCAGCCCGTCGCGCCCCGCAATCATTTCAGCAGCGACGACGACCAGCCATGAGAGCCCGGCAGTGACGCGCAGCGTTGTTATCACTTGCGGCGTAATAGCCGGCAACGTCACATGCGTGAGCATCTCGAAATCCTTCATCCCGTAGTTGCGAGCGACGCGCGAGTAGACGGTGGGAACGCTCGCGACCGCCGCCATCGTCGCGACCACGATCGGGAAAAATGCGGAAAGGAAGATGAGGAAAATCGCGGAGGAATCGCCGACGCCAAACCAGAGAATGGCGAACGGGATCCAGGCGAGCGGCGACAGATTGCGAAAGAAGTTGACCAGCGGGAGAAACGCGACACGCGCTTTCAGATGCTGGCCCATCAGGAGTCCCGCGGGAATGCCCAAAATTACGGCGAGGCCGAAGCCGCACATCACGCGGAACAGCGACGTGATCAAATCGTTGAACAACTGCCCGCTCTTCAGCTCGACACCGAATGCGCGCACCACAGCCATGGGATCGGGAAACGCACTCTCATGAAAGACATGCAACGACCAGATCGCGGTCCAAAGCGCAACGAATCCTGCGGCTACGATGAGCGGGAGACCGATCGCCTCGACTGCATTGCGCCCCTTCATGCGACGGCGAGTTCGGCCTTTTTGACGGGCTGCTTCTGCCGCGCCGGCATGCGCGCGATATCGATCAGATTCGCCGCTGTTCCCACGATCGCAAGCGCGTAGTACGGGGCGTGGATGTTTTCGTAAAGCCGCAGAATCATCTCAGCCACGGCGATCAGAAACACAACCAGACATTGGCCCGAGCGCGACCGCACCGTCGTCTTCGGGTCGGTGATCATGAAGAAAATGAAGAGCTGATACATCGGCCCGGTGATGGGCGCGACTTCAGCCAGGAACGGATGCCCGGTGATCGCGCTGCGCAGATAAGAAAGCGCGATGAACGACAGAACGTAGACGCCCGTGATGTGAATGCGGTCGACGCGGTACACGATCAGTGCGCCGATCACCCACACCACCATCATGGGCCAGAACGTGTTGCCCCACTGCACGCTGAGGGTCGAAACAAATTCCGGAGCGAGAATCAACATCGCGACAATGCCGAGGTTGGATGGATTCCATAAGTGCCGGCCGCGCCATCGAATGACGTACTTCGATGTGATCGCGATCGCGCTGCACAGGGCGTACGGCCAGTACTCCGGTGAGCGCAAAAGAATGCCGACGCTGATGCCCGTGATGTAGGCGCTGGCGAGGTTCACATACTTGCCGGTGACGTACTTCGAGAGCAGCGTCTCGACGAGCATCGCGGAGCCGATCGCGAGCAGCGTCTTTGGAAAGCTTTCAAGCAGTCCGAAGCCGACTTGCCCCACGAGCAGAATCAGCGTGATCAGAATCGGCGGAAGATACCGATTCTCTACGTTGAAAAAGCGCTTGACGCCACTAGAAACGACGCGGTGCATTTAAACCGGTTCCTCCACTTTCAAAATAGTCTCGAGCGCGGGATGATCGATCCGCTGCACCTTTCCGGACGGCCAGCGAATCTCGACATGATCGACCATGTCCGTTTTGCCGAGACCGAAGTGCAGCCGTCGCTGATTCTGCGCGCAAAACCCGCTGCCGCCGGAAACTTCCTGCGCCTGCTGCTGCCCATTCCAGAACACGACGACATGCGCGCCGATTGCGCTGCGATTGGATTTGGTTCCGGTAAGTTCGAACTCGACCCACTGATTCACCGGCCGTACGGTGTTCTTGTAGAGCAACAAGGGCCCGTTCTGATTGGCGACGACGGCATCGAGCGACCCGCTATTGTCAAAGTCGGCGAGCGCGACGGAACGGCCATCGTACAAATCCGTGATCCCAACCAATTGCGAGACCTCACGGAATTGCCCTGCGCCGTCGTTGATCCAAACCTTCTTCTGCTGATATCCGGAAAGGCTGCGGCCCTTGAGAGGCGGCCAGTTCGCGGCGTCGCCGATGATCGCGCTGTTGCCGCCGGCAACTTTCGAATAGTCGTACCAATACGTTTTGTGCGGGTCGAGCGAGACGTTGCCGTTGACGACATACAGGTCTTCGAAGCCATCGTTGTTCAGATCGCCGAACTGTGCGCCAAAACTCCAGCCGCCGATCTCAATGCCCATAGCATTCGCGACATTCTCAAAGCGCATCTGATCGCCGCTGGTTCCGGCTTTCGGCATCCAGAAATTGTTGCCCTGCACCAGCACGCCTTCTTCAGAGATGTTTGAAACGTAGATGCCGAATTGCCCCGTATTGAGCACGTCGCCGACGGCTGCCGTCATGCCGCTCTTCGGCGCGTATCCGACGCCGGTCTCTTTACCGACTTCGCGAAAGCCATGGCCGTGATCGTTGAAATATAGCTCGGAGACCCCGTAATCATTGGCGATGAAAAGATCCGGATAACCGGTGCCGCGCAGATCGGCGGCCACCGCGGCGAGGGACCAGCGGCGCGAATCGATACCCATTTTCGCCGATACTTCCTCGAACTTCCCGTTGCCCAGGTTGTGAAACAGATACTTGCGGCCGCCGTTTTGCGCGTACTCGAAGCTGTCGGGCATCATCTTCGTGTTCTTGAGATGCCAGAGATCGATGTTCTCGTTGTAATAGCCGCCGATGAAAAGATCGAGCTTGCCGTCGTTATCGTAATCCAACCAGACGGCGGTGTTGGCGTTAATCCAGCCGGGAAGCCCCGCCTGTTCGGTGACGCGCGTGAAGTGCTTGCCGCCGTCGTTGTGGAACAGTTCCGGCTTGCCCCACTTATAGATCAGAACGTCTTCGTAGCCATCGTTATCGTAGTCGCCCCACACAGCGCCCGTAGAAACGCCGGTGCCGGATTGATTGACATCCGCTAACCCGAGTTGATCGGCGACGTCTTCGAAACGGCCGTTTCCGAGATTGTGATAAAGCGCGTTTTTCGAACCCTCGCCGCTGTTGATCACGTAAATATCGGCGAGGCCGTCACGGTCGTAATCGACGATGGACACTGCTGCGCCCATCGACGCGACCTGCTCCATGATGTGGTTCAGCTTCGCGTCGAGATGCGGCGATGTGTGTTTGAAATCGATACCGGATTCGCGTGCGGCTTCATGAAAGCTCAGGCCGTAGCGGGCGAGCGCAACCGCCGGATCCGCGGAACGTTCGCGCACCTGCGTGTGTGCGTTGAGGCGCTTGTACACCAGCGGCGTGCAGAGCAGCGCGACGAAGAAGATCGAGACGAGGATCTGTTTTCTGCTCATCGGGTCAGTTTCTTAAGGCACGGACAAATGAATCCGGCGTAATGTAGCGCGTGTGGAATGTATCCCAATCGTCGGGATGCAGGCGATACGCCGGCTCGTCTTCCAGATTTCCGGGGGCGCGCGAGTAGTCTTTCATGGCGCGATACGGAAGCGGCAGCACCGTCTTTGAGTAGGTCGAGTTGTAGTCTCCGTCTTTGATCCAGCCGTTGCCGATCATCACGAAATCGCGCACGAAGCCCTGGTGCGGCGCAGGCAAGGCGGTGAATTCCAGGCGGATCTCGTCGCCGGCGTTCGTGATTACGAAACGATCATCGGCGCCAGCCAACAGTTCGCGCACGTCGCCGTAACGCGTGTAGTAGCCTTCCAGATCGCGCCATTTCTGAGAGGCGCCTTCCATGTGGTTATAGTCGGGAGTTTCAGGGGAAGACGAATTTGCCGCGCGGATTTCCGAGAAGCCGCGGTAGCTGAGATCCGCTTTCGTCATAGACAACGTCGTTGTTTGATTTTGCGAATCGGACGCACCCTCAGCCCATGACAACCGATCCCAATAGATTTCCATGTTGGTGCGCAGACGGAGCTTGCGTGGGGCGCCAGGCTGAAACACGTCACTGATATCGAAGACCGCGGTCTTCAACTTGCCCGCAAGAAAGCCGAGGTCAGACTTCGCGACGATCCACCGGCCATGTGCGTCGGGCACTTCGATGCTGAGACTTTTCGGCGGTGTGCCGCTTCCCTGCCCCATCGCGATGTTCACCGTCGCATCAGTAGGATGCATCCAACCGTAGCCAATCAGGTAGAGCTTGCCTGTCAGTGGGGCGTTGTCGGGCAGCACAAGTTCAACCCAGTGATCGCGCGTGATGCCCTGATACTTCCCGCGGCCAAACGTGTCCAGATACTTCGCGTCCGCCTCGCGCACCGTCGCGCTCACATCCATGCCGCAATCGTCTGTTGCAGAGGCGAAGGCCTGCGGCGTTCGCACAGTGTAGACTTTCAGCGCGGGCGGCGGAACGGCGAAGCGCTCATCGGTGAAGACTTCAGTGCCCTTAGGATGGTCGACCGCCATCATCGCGAAGCGGTCGATGTAGAAGGTTTCCCAGAGTTCCGCAGTCACGCGCACGTCGTACCTCGCGCCATCCGGAAACACGCGCGGCACCATGCGCGAGCCTGGAATTTTGAACCATTCTTCCGTCTGAGAAATCCCCGCGACCTTCTGCGCGTTGATATGCAGACCCAGCGCGGGCGACCACGGCGCACCATCTTTGATGAAGCTCATCTGCTTGCCGTCCCACGCGAACAGCGAGGGGCACGAACCTTTGAGCCGCTGCTCGGCGAGAATCGATTGATCGGAGTGCAGTTCAAACTCAGCCTGAAGCGATCCGTTCGGCCAGATGATGCGGGCGACATCGGTATCAGTGTGCGTGCCGAGGCCGAAGTGCAGCGCGGGCGCGGTGATCACTTGCTTCTGCGTCAGCAGTCCGGAACGGATTTCCACTTCGCCGCCGATGCCGAAGGAGTTGATGCGCTGATCGCCGTGAGCTTGCGCGGCGTGCAGGCGGATCGTCTGCCACTTGTAGTTCTTGGTTCCGTGGGATTCCGCCGCGACTGCTTTGCCTGCGCTCACGCCAGAGATGGTGAGATGCCCGTCGTCATTAAGATCGACAGCGGTCGTCGCTGTGATTCCGATCGGTCCTCTAACTTCGGTAAAGCCGTGGGCGTCGCCAAGAAGAAGGCGTCCGTCACCGACGAAGATATCCATCGCGCCGTTGTTGTCGAAATCTCCGATGAGCAGGTTAGCGGTCGCAGCACTTACCGGCACGGGCTTCGCGATCTCCGCCGTCTCCCACGACGCGCCGAAGTTCTTGTCCGAGAGCCGTCACAACAGAACCGTCATCGCGCAAGGCGACCACATCGGGCACTCCATCCGCGTTGACGTCACCGATCACGACGGCTGCGAAGCGACCGTGCCAGCCTGCGGGGAGCGCGCGCTCTTTGAACTCGCCGAGCCGCTCATTGCTGAACACGTGCAGCGCGCCGCCGCCGTCAATGAGCGCAACATCGGGATCGCCATCGCCATCGAGATCGGCTGCCGCAAAATCCACGGTTCCATTGATGCCTTTGAACGGGCGCACGGTGGCAAATGTGTTGTCGCCGTTGTTGCGCAAGACGACCGGCTCTCCGGAGCGCGAACCGAGAACGATGTCGAGATCGCCATCCAGATCGACGTCGAAAGGCCACGCCCCGGTATACGCGCCGTTCACGACGGCGGGTGGAAGTTTCGATCCGGGAGTGACGTCAGTAAAGCTCGCCGGACTCTGCTGCTGGTAGATCCGGATACCACCGGGTGTGGCGATCACAAGATCCGTCCTAAAATCGTAATTCAAGTCCGCCGCGGCGATGCTGAATCGCGTCAGATCGCCCGGCTTCGGATGGCCAGGTAATGGAAGTTTCGCGCCACCTGAAATGCTGATGCCATCGGGTCCAGCGCTAATTGCAGTGAACTTGCCGGAAGCGTCGAGGGCGATCGCACTGGCCCACTCGGCGGCTGCCGCGCTCTGCGTTGAAGAGTGAAACGTCAGAGCCGTATCGACGGGCGCAGGGCTCGATTCCGGTGTCGGCAGCTTGATGAAAGTCAGGTACGGCTCACCGACGAAAATCGCCGGCGTTTTTACCGCATCCAAACTCTGGCGATAGGCGGGCACGCGAGCGAGAACGTTCCGAAGGAACGAAGCCGGCACCGCGGCCGCTCGAGGGTTCGGCCCGTCAGCCGCTGCCGCTACCGTTGCGAGCCGCGCGCGCGCTTCGTCAGGCCAGGCAGTCGAATCCGCAGCAAGTGCCGCAAGCGCTTTCTTCAATGAGGCCGCATCACCGCGCTTGGCAGCGAGTCGCGCCACTTCGACTTCAGCCGCCGTATTTCCGGGCAGCCGCTCGAAATCCTTCTGCGCCTCCGCATCGCCTTCGGGAGTCGATTCCCGCTCGGTCTGCTCCGCGAGCGCATATAAAGCCTTCACGTTCTTCGGCTCGAGCGCTACCGCGCGCTTCAGATGCTCCACCGCTTCGGGCAGCTTGCCGCGCTTGCTTTCAATCGACCCCAGCAGTTGCTCGATGCGGCTGTTATCGGGCGCAAGCTGGCGCGCTTTTTCGGCATCCCGATAAGCCGGATCGAATTCCTGCTGGCGCACACTCAGCAGCGCGAGGTTGTACCATGTGGCGGGCTCGCCAGGCGCGATCTCTGAAGCCTTAGTCAATTTCTCCTTCGCGCGGACGTCCTCGCCGGTCTGCAATCCCGCCAAACCAACGTAAAAGGCGGACACAAACTCGCGGTACTGGGTTGAATCGGGGCTGGGAAGGGCCGAGCGGGAGCACGCGCTTAACGCCACGATTAAGAGCGCGGCGATCGCACAATAGCCCCCAAGACGCACGGACTGTGCGCCGAATTTCACACCGTTCTCCCCTGTCACAGCTTGCTGCGATTGTTTCAACGTGCGCCATACAGCGTCAATAATGCATTCGTATGAGCCCGATAAATGTTACTCGCGGCAGATGCCTCGTTTGCTTGCCCGAATGAAGCGCACCAAATGCTGGACGTGCTCGCCATCGAGGTCGGTTTCGATGCGGTCCAGAGCGGCTTCCAGCCTCAATCCCGACCGGTACAACAGCCGATAAGCGATCTTCAAAGTGGAGACTTCGGAGAGCGTGAAGCCCGCTCGTTTCAGTCCGACTATATTTAGGCCCTTCGCCTCAATATCGAAACCGGAGTAGAGAAAAAACGGCGGTGCATCCAGGTTGACCCGCGTGTTCCCACCGATCATCGCGAGCCGGCCGATCTTCGAATACTGATGAATGACGACGCCACCCGAGATGAACGCCTGATCCTCCACCTCGGCGTAGCCGGCGACCAAAGCGCAGCTCGCGATCACCGTTCGGTTTCCGATCACGCAATTATGCGCGATGTGGCCGCTGGTCATGATATAGTTCTCGTCGCCGATCAGCGTCACGGATTCTGGCTTCGTTCCGCGCGAAATCGTGAAGTGCTCGCGAATGATGTTGCCGCTACCGACCCGAAGGTAGCTGCGATCGCTCCTGCGGAAGCCCTTGTCGAGCGGATCGGTCCCCAAAACGGTGCCCGCGGAGATCTCGTTGCGGTCGCCGATGGTTGTCCAGCGCTTCACATACACGTGCGGTTCGAGTAGACAGGCAGCCCCGATCACAACATCCTGCTCGATGACGCAGAAATCTCCAACGACCGTGCGCGCCCCGATTACAGCGTCCGGATGAACGCGGGCCACCGGAGAAATCTGGGCGGAGGGATCAATCGGCATGAAATCTCATGATATGGTGTGAGATTGAACCCATAACCATGCGTTTTCTACTGATCGTTTTGATTTCAGGGGCAGCTTTGTCCCCCCGAGTTTCGTTCGCGCAGATGATGCCGGGCGGTGGAGGCCCGGGCGGTCCCGGCGGCGCTCGCTATCAGCAGACGTACGACGACGTGAAGGCCGCACTGAGCTTGACTGATGACCAGGTCACCCAGTTGAAGCAACTGCAGACCGATAAGATGTCCGCAACGCAGGCGTTTTACGCCAAGATGGCGGATAAGCAAAAGGAACTGAACGCAGCTTTGGAATCGAGCACCAGCGATCCGACAGCGGTAGGCAGACTGATGCTCGAACTGCAGCAACTTCGTAAGCAACCGCCGGCTGCGGGCGATGTTCACGAGAAAGCTTTGGCGCTACTGAAGCCCGAGCAGAAGGCGAAACTGGCCAAACTTGAAGAGGCGCAGAAGATGCGGACCGCCGTCGACCAGGCGACCGGACTGGCCTTGTTGACACCGCCCCCGCCTGCAGCGCCGCGCGGAGTTCCTATGGGCGCCCCGGCTACGGCTCCCAAGGCGCCGGGCCATTAACGCAGTTGCTTTAGCCCGAAGTCTGGGGCTTCCGCTCGAAGGGCCGCCGTGCGAGTTAACCGGCGCTGCTCCGCTCGAATCGGCGACGGCGAGTGAGCTTTCGTTTGTTTCCAGCCAGTCGTTTTTCGAAGCGGGGCGCGCATCGAATGCAGGATGTTTGATCGCGCCCTCGGGGTTCCAGCCCCGCGATTCGCAGTCGGTGATCCGGTCGCAATCGCCCAGAGGCACGTTCGCGCAGGCGCTTGCCCTGTTGTATCCCGAGCGTCCGGCCGTTGCCGGCGTTCATCCGTCGGCCGTCATTGACGCCGGAGCCGTAATCGACGCGCAAGCGGAGATTGGCGCATTCTGCTCTGTCGGGGCAGGGTCCTCAGTCGGCGCCCAAACGCGACTTGCTGTCGGCGTTCACGTTGGCAAAGACTGCCGGATCGGCGCGCATTGCACGTTCCAGTCGGGAGTCGTGATCTATGACCGCACGCGCGTCGGCGATCGCGTCGTCTTGCATGCGGGCTGCGTCGTGGGCGCGGACGGATTCGGCTTCGCACCGCAAGACGGTAAATGGGTGAAGTTTCCGCAAGTCGGATACGTATCGATTGAGGACGATGTCGAGATCGGCGCCAACAGCTGCGTCGATCGCGCGGCGCTCGGCGTGACCCGGATCGGCGTGGGAACCAAGCTCGATAACATGGTTCACGTGGGCCACAACTGCGATATCGGACGGAACGTTGTGGTGGCCGCGCAGACTGGTTTTTCAGGCGGCGTGTCTGTGGGAGACGGCGCGATTATCGGCGGACAAGTCGGCGTCGGAGATAAGGCGCGCATCGAGGCCGGCGCAGTGATCGGGTCAGGCTCGGGGATTCTGCCTTCGAAAATCGTGCGCGCGGGGCAACCGCAGTGGGGCACTCCGGCGCAACCGCTGCGCGAGTATCTGAAGCAGCTCGCGTTGGTGCGGCGCCTGGCGCGGAAGTCCGGCGAATGATTCTGGTTGTCGGCGGGCATTCGCGGAATGTTGGGAAAACATCGGTGGTGTGCTCGCTGCTGCGCGCGCTTCCGGGGAAGTGGACAGCTATCAAAATCACACAATTCGGTCACGGCGTTTGTTCCACTTCCGGCGCGGATTGCGAATGCGCGACGGATCCCGATCATCCGTTTGCGATCACGCGCGAGACGCATCGCGATTCAGGAACCGATACTTCGCGCTACCTTGAGGCGGGCGCTACGGAATCATTGTGGCTGCGCACGCGCGCCGGGGAGTTGGGATTCGCGGTGCCCGCGCTGCGGCGCGTCATCGATCGAGCGACGGATCGCGCGACGGACGTGATTATCGAATCGAACAGCGTGATTCAATACCTGAAGCCCGACGGTTATCTGACCGTAATTGATCCGCGAATTGAAGACTTCAAGGCTTCGAGCCGTCTCTATCTCGATCGGGCCGACGCAATTGTCTTCAGCGCGCCGATAGAGAACGATGCGCGGCCCAACGTTCCGAACAAAATCCTCGCGCGAAAACCGCACTTCTTTCTCAATCCCGGGTTTCAGATTCCTTCGGACCTACTTGCGTTCATTAACAACTGCCTTACTCCCGCTAAACTATAGAGATGGCAAAAGCCGGTGTCGCCTCGCCGCCGCTAAATGATCCCGGGCTTTACACAAATCGCGAACTCAGTCTGCTCGAATTTCAGCGCCGGGTCTTCGCGGAAGCGTGCGATGAATCAAATCCGCTGCTCGAGCGCGTGAAATTCCTTTCGATTTTGTCGTCGAATCTTGACGAGTTTTTCATGGTCCGTTTCGCGGGCCTGCGACAACAGGTCGAGAATGGTGTGACCGAGCTAAGCATCGACGGACGAACACCGACCGCGGTGACCGAAGCCATTCGGATAGAAGTGAATGCGCTGGTGGCGGATGCCTACGAGTTCTGGGAACAAACGCTTTCCCCTGAATTGCGCAAAGCCGGCATCCATATCTCGCATTACGAGGACGTCAGCAAGAAAGAGCGCGCTTATCTCGACGAGTACTTTCATAAAACGGTTTTCCCGGTTCTAACGCCTCTCGCTTTCGATCCAGGGCGTCCTTTCCCATATATCTCAAACCTTAGTCTTAACCTGGCAGTTAAGGTCCGCGATGAAGGCACCGACCACTTTGCGCGTGTCAAAGTTCCCGATGCACTTCCGCAGTTTGTGCAAGTTCCGGTGACTAAGGGCTGTTGCTTTGTTTGGTTGGAAGATGTCATTCAAGCTAACCTGGGATCGCTGTTCCCCGGCATTGAGATCGTTGCGGCATATCCGTTTCATATCACGCGCGATGCCGAGTTCGCGGTGCAGGAAATCGAGAGCGACGACTTACTGGAAACGATCGAAGAAGCAGTCTGGCAGCGGAGGTTTAGTGAAGTCGTGCGACTGCAGGTCAATCGCACCATGCCGGAAGATATTCTCGAGATCCTGACCAGTAATCTGGAGCCGGACCCGCGCGACATCTACCGAGTCGATGGACCGTTGGACTTGAGCCGACTGCGAGCGATAGCCGCCCTGGATCAACCGGAACTTCACGATAAACTCGCGGTTCCTTACACGCCGCCCGCATTCGCTGAAGACGATCTTTTCGCGGCGGTTCGTAAGGAAGATATTTTGCTTCACCATCCGTTCGAGTCCTTCCAGCCGGTTGTCGAGTTTTTTCGCCGCGCCGCGAAAGACCCGGACGTGCTCGCGATGAAGATCACTCTTTATCGCACCGGTCAGAACTCCCCGATTGTCGCGGCGCTGCTTGATGGCGCCGTCGAGCATGGTAAACAGGTTGCCGCGCTAGTCGAGCTAAAGGCCCGATTCGACGAAGAAAGTAACATCGAGTGGGCCAAGGCACTTGAGCGCGAAGGCGTCCATGTGATCTATGGATTAGTCGGACTGAAAGTGCATTCTAAGATCGGACTGATCGTGCGGCGTGAGGGCGATACCATGCGCCGCTACGTCCATATGGCTACGGGTAACTACAATGCCCAGACCGCGCGTTTTTATACCGACCTCGGGATGTTCACCGCCGACGAAGAGATAGGCGCCGACGCGACTGACTTATTTAATTACCTGACTGGCTACTCGCGCAAGACCGAGTTCCGTAAGCTGCTGGTGGCGCCGTTGAATCTGCGTCAGCGACTCGAAAAGATGATCGAACGCGAGATCGAACGTCATCGGGCTCACGGCGACGGCCACCTGATCTTCAAGATGAATGCGCTGGAAGATCAACCCATGATTGAAGCGCTCTATCGGGCATCACAGGCCGGCGTAAAGATCGACTTACTCGTGCGCGGCCTGTGCTGTCTCCGGCCGGGTCTGCCGGGGATAAGTGAAACAATCACAGTCACCAGCATTGTGGGACGTTTCCTGGAGCATAGCCGGATTTACTATTTCTACAACGGCGGCAGCGAGGAAGTCTATTTGGGTAGTGCCGATCTGATGCCGCGCAACCTAAGCCGTAGAGTCGAAGTGGTTTTCCCAGTGGAGAATCCGAAGCTAATCCGTCGCTTACGGGATGAGATTCTCGCGACCTATATGGCGGACAATGTAAAAGCCCGCCGGTTAGATAGCGATGGCAAGTATACGCTTATCCGGCCGAAGAGTGGTGAGCCCGTCGTGGATAGCCAGGGGACCTTTATCTCCGCGCGTTCGCGCTAGTGCTTCCGGGAGCTCTCAACTAACCTGGCGAACTGTTCGACGATCGGACGCGAATCTCCGACAATCCGCGCCAGCTCGATATTGCTGACGATGTTCGTGTTACGGAGATTGAGGCAAACGACTTCTGGTGATGCGATCTGGCGAACGCATTCCGGCGCGATGGTAACTCCGAGACCCGTGCCGACTAGCCGGAGTATCGTCAACCAGTGAGGCGCCTCCTGTACGATTGCCGGACGGAACCCATACGCCTCGAAGATCGATAGCGATTTCTCGAAAGCCCGTGTGCCTGCGCTTCGAGGAAAGTAGACGAAAGGCTCATCGCGTAGCGAGGCCGGGGAGATACTCTTCTGACGCGCGCGCCGGTGGCTTGCGGGGAGCACCGCTACAAATGGCTCGGAGAAGATGGTGTTGATCTGCAGACCCTGGGTTGGTTCGCCGTCCCGTAGTATGCCCGCATCGAGTGACCCATTCTCCATACCTTCAACAACGCCCGCGGTAAACGACTCATGCAGTCGCAGGCGGACGCGCGGATAGGCCTCTCGATAGCTTCGCAGAATCCCCGGTAGGTTGGTTAACATTGCGGATCCTACGAAGCCGATGTGGAGAGATCCGACTTCTCCGCGGCCAACGCTCCGCGTCTCGTCGATATCCCGCTGGATATGACGAAGGGTTCGCCGCGCGCTCTCGAGTAGCGCTTCGCCTGAGATGGTTAAACGCACCGAACGCGAGGTACGCGTGAAGAGTTGATACCCGATTAGTTGTTCGAGTTTGCGAATCTGCTGCGATAAGGGCGGCTGAGCGACATGAAGGCGCTGGGCCGCGCGTCCAAAATGAAGTTCCTCCGCAACCGCGACGAAGTAGCGTAAATGGCGCAACTCGATTTCCCGATCCATATGCAATCGATCATAATCCGGTCGAACAAGATATTGGACATATGACTCCGCTGAGAGCAGAATGCAAGTAGGAGGTCAGAAGCAATTGCCAACGGACACAACCGTATCGACGGCTGATATTAGCATCCGGCAGTTCCAAACGCCGCGAGATGCCACGGCGTTTCGCATGTTGAATGAGGAGTGGATCACCCGCTATTTCGTGCTGGAAGCTAAAGACCGGCAGACCCTCGGCGACCCCGAGAACACGATCTTGCGCAAAGGCGGATACATCTTCATGGCTGAAGTGGATGGAGAAGCCGTTGGATGCGCGGCTCTGATCCCGTTCGGGAATGAGGTTTATGAGCTTTCGAAGATGGCGGTCTCTCCGCGCCTTCGCGGTCTTGGTATCGGCCGCAAACTGCTCGAACATGTGATCGCTGAGGCGAAGGATATCGGAGCTAAGTCTCTGTTTCTCGGAAGCAGCACCAAGCTACACAATGCTATACACCTATATGAGTCGGTCGGCTTCCGACACGTCCCGGCTGACAAGCTCCCGCCTAATCCTTACACGCGAGCGGACGTGTTTATGGAGATGCTGTTTTGACGTCCGGCAGAGCTTGCGCAAGCACGAGTAGAGTCCCGGCGAACAGCAGCGTATCAAAGACGTAGTTCAAGGCCTCGACTAACGAAGCTTGCGGGGCGAGAGCCAAAATAGGTACATACAGGAACAGCGTCAGTAAGATCATCAAAAACCCGAGCGAGGCAGCAGCAGCCCGAACTCTCATCCTGAGTAAGAGACATATCCCGGCGATGAGTGATAGCGCTCCAGTCAAGTATCCCCACAACGGGATGAACGGCACCCATGCCGGAGTCTGTTTTGCTAACGGAACACCGGGGGCAAACTCCGGATGAAGGAAATGCTCGACTGCGAAGAAGATGAGAGCGGCCGCAACGCAAGTACGCCCGATTAGGATCTGCGTAGCCGGCCAGCGATCTTTTACGTTGGCTGCCAGACTACCCGCGTACGCCCACGCGCCACCGGCGAATGCCGTGTCCCTGAGTACGACGGCCCATATAATCCGGTCGCGCGGAGTTTGAGCGGCGTTAGGAATATGAATGAGTGCCACGAAGCAGAAGAGCATCGCTCCATACAGCGTGGCTGCAACGCGCACATACCTCCTGGAAACGAAGCTTGCTGCCGTACAGAGTAGAGCGAAGCCAACAAAGTAAGCCCAGAAGAGGTGCGCAGGCATCCACTTCGGAACCCCGTCTTTTATGAACTGCGCGCTGACCATATGTTCTGCCCCAAACGCAGCTAGCGAGGCGGCAATAAGCACTGGACCGAGTGCAATCAGCCGATCCAGCATCGAGCCCGAAGATAACTCTCTTCGGGCCATGAATAAACCGGCGAACAGGAATACCAGCCCCGAAAACCAGAGCCAGAATATCGATTGTGTGAACAAGACGAACACCTCCAACGACGAACTGAAGCAATTGAAGGTATTCTATACGAACGTATTCAGTTAATCGAAGCTCTTCGGCGGCGATAAACTCTCGGGATTTGCGACTGTCGATAGGTCGCCCAAGTCTAGCCCTAAATACTTCTGTCGGAGTAAGCGCCGGACGATTTTGCCGCTTTGCGTTTTCGGTAACTCTGAAGCTACAACAACTTCGCGCGGCTTAAATGTCGGACCCATAACGGTAACTACATGGCGTATGAGCTCCGCGGGTTCGGCGAGGGCTCTTTAGAACGACGAAAGCAACGATGGCTTCGCCCTTAACCTCGTCGGGAACGCCAATGACTGCCGCTTCAGACACCGCGGGGTGCGCTGTCAAGGCGTCTTCTACTTCCGCCGGACCTACTTTGCGTCCGGCGACATTCATCGATTCATCGGCGCGGCCGTGCAGGAACCAACATCCGTCTGCATCGACACTAGCCCAGTCGCCGTGATCCCACCAGCCGGGGAAACGCGACCAATAGGTTTTGAGATAACGTTCGGGGTCGCCCCAGATCCCGCGCGTCATGGACGGCGCAGGCTTGGTGCAGACCAGATGTCCGGTTTCGCCGCGCACCGGTTGCCCGCTGCTGTTGACGACTTCCGCGGCCATGCCTGGCGCAGGTGCGCCTAGGGTGCAGGACTTCAGGGGTTGGATAGGTAGCGGGAATAGGAAACAGCCGATGATCTCCGTCCCACCGGAGATGTTGATGATCGGACAGCGCTTGCCTCCAATCTGCTCGAAGAACCAACGATAGGAGACGTCGTCCCATGGCTCGCCCAGTCGATCCGAGTAGCCGCAACGCGCTTAGGTCAAACTTACTCGGATCGCTAGTCCGCATAAGTGCGCGAATCAGAGTTGGAGAGACCCCGAAGGTAGTGATGCGCTCTCGCTCCAAGGTACGCCAGAGGCGGTTAGGGTCAGGCCAATCCGGCGCGCCATCGTACATGAAGATCGTTCCGCCGAAATGATGGTTGCCGATGATCGACCACGGGCCCATCATCCAACCGATGTCGGAGAGCCAGAAGAATCGATCGGCGTCCTGATGGTCGAAGGCGAGGTAGATCTCCTTTGCGGTTTGTATCAGCGCGCCTGCGTGGGTGTGTACGACACCTTTCGGCTTGCCCGTAGTGCCGCTGGTATAGAGCATGAGCGCAGGGGCTTCGGAATCCATCGGCATGGAGGGGCAATGGCGTTCCGAACCGCGCGGCAACTCTTCGAAGATGTGTTCCACCGACGGGCAGTTCGCGGCGGCTTCTCGGACCTTTTCGACTAACGGCAAACGTTTGCCACGCCTCGTAAGATGCGATGCCGTAAACACGACGCGAGCACCCGAGTCTCTAAGTCGCGATTCGATCGCGCCCGCGCCGAATCCGGCGAAGATCAGGACCGGAACGAGTCCTAACTTGAAGCAGGCGTAGAGTACGGTAACTACATCCGCAACCATAGGCATCACGAGGGCGACGCGATCGCCCGGTTGTAAGTCTAAGTCGCGCAGTGCGTTCGCCACTTGGTTCACTTCACGTGCGAGTTCGGCGAAAGTCAATTCGCGGCGCGTGCCGTCTTCCGATTCGGAGACGATCGCCGTGCGATTGGCGCGTGCGCCTCGGGCGTGCCGGTCGAGTGTATTTGAAGCAATGTTTAGTTTTGCGCCGATGTACCAGCGCGCCCATTCGACGCCGCGCGACGCATCCAGCACCTTGGTGAACGGAGCGAACCATTCGACCCCAAGTTCAACGGCTAAGTCGCCCCAGAACTCGACTAAGTGGTCGACCGAGTAGCGCAGGAACTCTTCGCGGTCAGAGAACCCGAGGCGCTGCATGTAGCGCCAGACATTCGTCGCGCGCGCAAACTCCGGCGGCGGTTCCCAAATCCAGTCGCTCATCTTCGTTTCACACTTTCGGGCGCGTTAGTTCAAAGCGGTCGCGTGTGCGCGAATACGAGCCGGGCCCGCCCATACGTCCTATTGCGTGCAAACGGTCGGGATCGATCTTAAAGCCGTCCACGATCCGATCGTCGATGTGAAAGCGAAGTACTTCGCCGAGCACAAGACTTCCGCCGCCCGGCCCCGTACTGACTTCGACGATCTGAGTGAGCCGGCATTCCATATTCACGCTGGATTCCGCTACCCTGGGCGCCCGAACGCAATCGCTCGCGATCGCAGTAAGTCCTGCAACCGCGAACTCATCGACCTCCGGCGGATACTCTCCGGAAGTCAGGTTCATCTGCGCGGCGATCTCTTCGGAGACGATATTGACGACGAACTCGCGCGTTTCGCGAATGTTGGCAAGCGTGTCTTTTCGCGAACCATCGGGCTTGACCATCGGACAGAACGCCAGCACGGGCGGATTCGCGCTGGCGCAAGTGAAGAAACTGAACGGCGCTAAGTTATAAGTTCCCGACGCGCTCACAGTAGAAACAAATGCAATCGGTCGCGGCACAATTGCGCCGATGAGTAACTTGTAAATGTCCTGAGGGTTGGCGGTTGCCGGATCTACCTTCAGCGGCCGTCTCCATTGCGGTGCGCGCCGACGGGCTCCGATTCGCTATCTTCCATTTTGGCGCCCATCCAACTCTTCCAATAGTCCTTCCATTCGACCTTCTCGCCTTCAGGCAAGACATGGATCGGGTTCAATCCGTCGAGCATCACCGCGCTCTCATCCGTGTGCGTGCGCTTCTTCTGATTTAACAGCGCCTTCGGATGCGGCCCGTGATGGATGCCGCGGGGATGCAGCGTGGCGTAGCCGGCTTTGACGTTGTCGCGGCTGAAGAAATCGCCATCGTGGTAGAAGATGAACTCATCGTAATCGGTATTGCGATGGAAGAACGGAACGCGCAGCGCGTCTTCATCCTGCTCGAGCGGACGCGGCAGGAAACTGCAGACCACCGCACCTTCGGTGACGAACGAAGTGTGGGCGCTAGGTGGCAGATGCGCGCGGGCGCTTAGGATGGGCCGGATGTCGCGCATGTTGATCTTCCAAACGGTAAGGTCGCCCTTCCAGCCAATCACGTCCAGCGGATTGAAGGGATAAAACACGCTGGAGAATTCGTCCTCCACTTTGATGCGAACTTCCCATTCCGCGCGGCCAGGCTCATCGGCGGGAGCTTGCGGTTCGGGCGTCGTGATGGCGGCCGGATCATAAAGCGCGTGTTGTCCGATCAGACCTTTTTCGGGCTGCTCGAATTCGTGCTTCGACTCGATAATCAGGAAGAAGTTATCCGTAGTCTCCGGCACGATGCGGTAAGTGACGGCGCGCGGCAGGTTGATGTAATCGCCCTTCTCGAATAGGATGGGTCCGAAGTCGGTCTCGATGACGCCGTTGCCGCGATGGACGAAAAGCAGCTCGTCGCCGTCCGCGTTTCGCATGAAGAACGGCATAGGTTTCGACCGGCGCGACACGATGACTTTCACATCGTCATTACCCAGGAACGCTGACGGTGCGCCTTGCGGGTCGTTCAAGTCAGTGGGCGTGAGCTTGTTGAGATCGAACAGATGCGGGCGGAGTTTGCCTTCGAAACGGATCCAGCCGGTGGGCGGATTCCGGTGATAAAGGTGCGCGCTTTTGCCGTAGAAACCCTTGCGTCCGTGTTCTTCTTCGTAGGTTCCTTCGGGCAGAGCGACGTGGGCTTGTCTGGTTACAATGCCTTTTTTCAGGGGGTACATAGGGTGCTCCTCGATTGCAGTTCGAGTTTATCAGGGCTGGTTGATTCCAGCCATCAGAGCAGGGCGGCAAAGCTTGACCGCGTGGGTACATCTCCGCAGATGATCTCGTCTTAGCAAACTACAGAACGAATAACCCGGAATAAAACGAACGTAAAGCAAGCTTCGAGAACGTGCCTGGCAGCCTGGCACACGATGCGGTGGCCTCCAGATCGCTGTGTCATTATGGGGGAGTTCACGATGACAGCTGAAGGCGGTAAGATCGCCGTCAACGACGAAACCGAAATTCTGGCGCTCGCCCGGAAAGGCGATGTCGGCGCGTTCTCGCAGCTGATGAAGCGCTACGAGACGAAGATTTTCCGCCTCGCCCAGCATATAACCCAAAACCGAGAAGACGCCGAAGACGTTCTCCAGGAGACATTCTTAAAGGCGTACGAACACCTGGATCAGTTTCAGGGGAACTCGAAATTTTACACTTGGGTGGTCCGCATTGCGGTGAACCAGGCCCTGATGAAACTGCGCAAGCGCCGCAGCGACCGGTCTGTTTCGCTCGATGAAGGCATCGACACTGGCGAAGACACGGTGATCCGCGAGATTGCCGCGTGGGACGAGAACCCCGAACAGCGCTACTCCCGCGAGGAGCTCGGCGCTATTTTGGACGAGGCTGTGGAAAGTTTATCGCCTCCGTACCGAACCGTTTTCGTACTTCGAGACATCGAAGAATTGTCCACAGAAGAAACGGCCGAGGCATTAGACTTGTCGATTCCCGCGGTGAAAAGCCGCTTGCTCCGTGCGCGCCTACAGCTTCGCGAGAAGCTAACCCGTTTCTTCAAACGCAAAGGGGACGACGCGTTTGCTTACATGTAAAGACTTCCTTTCCGAGCTCACTGACTACTTAGACGAGAAGACCGACGCCGACCTTCGCACGAAGCTGGAAACGCACATGGCCGAATGTCCGAACTGCTGGGTTGTCTGCGACACCACGCGCAAGACTATCTCCGTCTACAAGGATCATGAGAGGGCTTGCTGCATCCCATCGGACGTTCAGGCTCGCCTGCTTCTGGCATTCGAAAAGATGCGGGCGGCTAAGTCCAAAGTCGTCTAAGTTCGCGAGGGAACAGAGATGCTCCACACCATCGGCCACATGCTCTTCGGTCTTGTTGTCGGAATCGTAGCTAAATTGCTGATGCCTGGTCAGCACCGCGGCGGCATTATTGCGACTATGCTTCTAGGAATCGTCGGAGCATGGCTTGGCGGCCTGATCGGACGCGCACTGGGCTTGTATCCGCCCGGCCACCCTGCCGGATTCATCATGGCAACGATCGGAGCGATACTCGTGCTTGCTGTTTATGGATACCTGACTCGCCCGAAAGCTTACAATGCGCGCGCTTCCGAGTCCATTGTTCTTCTTTCGTCGTTCGACACCTCTCGGCTTATATGAAAGCTCGCGTGCTGGTTTCGCTCAAAGCCACGGTGCTCGATCCTCAAGGGCAGGCCATTCGCGCTGCGCTTAACGGGTTGGGACACTCTAGCATCCACGATGTCCGGCAGGGCAAGGTATTCGAGATCGAGTATGAGAACCATGCGGATCTCGAAGCAATCGCCCGCGATGTTCTGACCAATCCGGTAATTGAAGATTTCCGCATCGAGCCGCTCGCGTAGCCTGCTGCTCCTGAGCGCCGGTTACTGCTTCATCCTCCTGTTCCTTGCTTCTCTACGGCCTTTGTGGCTGGACGAAGTGCTACAGTTGGCCGTCGCGGCCCATCCGATCAACCGCAACTTCATAGACCAGATACGAATCAACGCGGGGGCAACGCCACTTGGGTACCTGGTGGGTTTCGCCTCGGAAAGAGCGTTCGGACTCACCTGGCTAAGTTCGAGGTTGCCATCGATCTTGGCTGGTGTCGCTAGCGTTGCGTCCCTGTTCGTTCTCATAGCTGAGCTTGACTTCCCCCCCCCCGCACTTGCATGTGTACTCTTTGCGATTTGCCCGTTGCAACTCCGCTATGCGACCGAAGGACGCCCCTATGAACTTGCTCTGCTGCTCTCGATCCTGAGCACTATTTGCGCGTCTCGACTGAACCGCGATTCTTCCTTTAAGATCGCGGCATTCTACACGGCCCTACTAACAATCGGCATCTACTTCCAGCCTTTTGCTGCCTTTGTCGCTATCGGCCACGGGATCTGGATTGCCATGGATGCGCTAAAGACGCGCTCATGGAAAGCTCTCCGCCTCTTCGCGCTTGCGTGCGCGGCCGCGTTCGCGCTAATCCTTCCCTGGTATCTATTTGCCTCGCCGGCTTGGCAGCCTGAGCAAGCCCACTTTACGCCGGGAGTGGTGTTGGCGCTCCTGCGAGAGGTATCGGGCGACAGCTACTGGTGTTCCATCCCGCTCATCACCGCGGCGCTCTTCGGATTTCGAAAAACGCCGCTTGCGATCACTGTGCCGGCGCTGGCAGCATTGCTCGGCCCCTTGGCTGCCGACGCCGCATTCGGTTACTTCTTCGCGATTCGCCAATTTCTGTTCGCGTTACCGGGACTAGCGATTGCGGCTTCTATCGGGCTTGTCCAGATCAATAAGCGTTCCAGGATCACAGCCGCGCTCCTGGTCATTGCGTTTTGTATCGGAGCCGTTAGTAAGACGATCTCCTACTTCGGTGACCGAACCGAGAATTGGTCCACCGCCGCGGCTTACATTGCCGCGCGTAGCGACTGCGTCATGTTTATTCCTAAAGGCACAGTGAATCTGTACTCACTATTTGCACCCGCGTTATCCGAACGCGCTTGCAGCAAGCAGACCGGGGCGATACCGCGCGCCATTGTTCTCGCTCCTCACGCGGCGGATACCTTTCAGCAGGAGTTTCAGCGCGAGTCCGCCGGTCTGACTGTCGTCTCCGTGGGCGGATCTCTAATCGCAACTCCTGTCTCCTCAAACCGGAAGCCGTAAACGAATACTGCGGCTCTCAAGTTGACAAACAGATGCTGGCTATGCAATAGTACTTGCAATGCAAGACAACGTGTCCTCTGAGGTAACCGCGTGGAAGTCTCAGATCAAAAAAGGCACGCTCGAACTCGCCATCCTGGCTTTACTCGAGGCGAAGCGTTCCTACGGCCTGGAACTGCTGACTCAGCTAAACGATCTCGACATGGCAGTCAGCGAGGGCAGTATCTATCCACTTCTCGCCAGGCTGCGCGCGGAAAAGAAGGTGACCACGCAATGGGTGGACGAGGGCGTGGGCCATGCGCACAAGTACTACAGCCTCACACCTTACGGTCGCAAGATCCTCACCAAGATGTTGATTGCGTGGCGCGAATACACCAAAGCAATCGACGGCGTTATCAGCAAGGTCAATCCACAATGAACAAGTCATCTCAAACCGATGTTGAAGACTTTCTGCGCCGCTTCCGTCGCGGGTTGGCGGCCCTTCCTGCCGACATCCGCGAGGACTTGGTTAATGAGGTTCAGTCGCATTTCGAAGAGCGCCAGGCGCAGGAGAAGTTAGACTTAGCATCCTTCGGCTCGCCTGAAGAGTACGCATCGAGTTTCGTAAACACCGAGGCTCTCCGGACCGCGGTTACTCGCGACAACCCGCTGCAACTTATCGCCGTCTTGCTCGGCAGAGCACGCGCGACGGCACTTGTCGTCTTTGTCGTGCTGCCTTTGGCGGTTCTCCAGGTTATCGGACTTGCTCTGGCAGTGACCGGGTTTTGCAAACCCTTCAGCAGCGGCCATATCGGCCTGTTCTTGGAAGGCGACGGCCGTTTCGGGGCGCTGGGATGGGTGAAGGATCTGGGCTCGATGCACGAGGTGCTCGGTTACGCGGCGATGCCACTCTTCATCTTCAGCGGACTGTTGTTGTTTTGGGCAAGTTATCGGCTTCTGTTGCGAGTAGCGCGTCGGGAACTAGCTTCGATGCGGGTAAGCCGGTGACTGAAGGGCATATTGTGAGAAACAACAAACTAGTTAGGTTCTTAGTCATTGTCTTCGCGGCAGGCTGGCTCTTCCAGGGAGTCGGCATCCGATATGGGGTCAACGGCGCTGGACGGATTTGGTTATTAGTAGCTATGTGGACGCCTATGCTGGCCGTGCTCTTAACCGGTCAAAACGCAAGGCGGAAGCTCTGGGACGGCATAAGACGGAGTGGTTGGAAGATGTGGCCGGCCGCACTGCTCATCGGTTGGTCGTTCAGTATCACGCAGCAACTGCTTGTATGGGCCGGGCGGCTCGGAAGTTGGAACGGCGACTACTTCCACCTAAGCGGCAATGGCCGGAGCATCGAATCGGTGCACCACGTCGCCATGGTGCTGGGAGTAGGACATCAGAGCTTCGGATTATTCGCGCTCAATCTCTTGCTCTCCGTAACACTAGGCTCCCTGATAACAATGCTCATCGGCGGAGTAGGTGAGGAAGCCGGCTGGCGGGGCTTTCTTCAACCGGAACTTGAGCGCCGTTTCGGTCCATTTCATGGAACCGTGTTAGTTGGAGTGATCTGGGGTTACTGGCATTTGCCGGTCAACTTAGCCGGCTACAATGACGCACGGCATCCAATATTACAGGCGGCGATCATCTTTCAAATCGCCACAATCGCCATGAGCTTCGCATTCGCGTGGCTGGTCCGACGCACGGGAAGCATTTGGCCTGCCGCGCTCGCACACGGCGCGAACAACGTGCTGCAATCCGGGCTACTAATGGTGCCTAAAGGGTGGTGGGGTGATCAACTAACAGCCATTGTTGCCGCGGTAGTCTGCGGCGCGATTTTCTGCTGGCTGCTGGTTCGGAGTTACTCTCGTCGTAAGTTAGAGGACAGCGCCGAGACCCCGGTGAGCATGGAAGCCGCAATCCCGGAGCCAGTTATTCCGCTTCGGTGAGGTGGACCTTGCCGTCGCATCATCGTACCGCCAGTCGCTGATCGCCGGGCTGCACCCAGCGAACCAGATTCGAACCGCGCTTCAGGAACACGAGCGAATTGCCGTCGGCGCCGAGAAGCCTGCCCTCCGGCATTCCCGCCACAGACTCCCACGTTGCGGTCGCGCGATTGAATCGGGACACACCATGTCCATTGCCGTCCGCATAAAGAGTTCCCGAGGAAGTAAACGCAAAACTGCCGCGCTCCTTGTCGAGTTTCCAGCGTCCAATCTGCTTACCGTCCAGATCGGTCTCCATCCATTCCATTCGCTGCAGATCGCCGCGGAAAATCCAAAACCCGACTCGGTCGTCGGCTACGCGAAGTCCCCAAAGACCTATGACGTTTCGGACCGGCTCGGGATGGGAATCCTCCGGACTGGGATTGATCGACGCGCGCGGCACTGCCTCTAGAAGCTCCTGTCCGTCGCGTGAGTACTTTCGCAAAACGGAGTAGTCAGCGTGTTCGGCCCAATCCTGATTACCTAAGTAGCCGATCGTGTAGATCGAACCGTCCGGAGCATAGGCAACCTGCGAAGGAATGTAATTGCCTGTCGGGACGAATCGGACTTGCTTTCCTTGCGCATCAAACCACGCGAGACCGCCCACGGTCCGGGAATGCTCTTCGTCGATCGGTATCTGGTAGTCGACGGCCGCCACGGACAAACCGTCGTGATGCACCGCAACATTCGCGACAAAAGCGGAACCGCCGCTAGGCACGTCAACGACCGCTTCGTACCGCGGCAGCCCATCCGGTCCGTAAAGAGAGAAACCCTTCTGGTGATATAGCCCAAGGTAGCCGTTGTCGAACGTTTTGAGGCTGTCGAGTGGCCCCTGATACAAGACCTCACGATCGGCCGCGGAACAGATAGTCAGCGTACCGGCGACGGCGAGTACGAGCAAACGTGCAAGCTTAGAAACCTCCTGCATTCCTATTGACGCCGCAGCGGGCTAGAGCGTTGACTTCCCTACGGCGATAATAAACTAATGTGCGGCATTGTTGGTTACGTCGGTGAGCGGAAAGCCGTCCCGATCATTCTAGAGGGCTTGAAACGCCTCGAATATCGCGGCTATGACTCGGCCGGTCTCGCCGTCTATTGCGACGATCAGACGCTCGGAATTCGCCGCGCTTCCGGCAAGTTGCGCAACCTCGAAGAGGCCATCCGTATCGATCCCGTCGAGGGCTCCTTCGGCATCGGTCACACCCGTTGGGCCACCCACGGACGACCGACGGAAGAGAACGCGCATCCCCATCGCGACTGCACCGGCGACATCGTGGTCGTCCACAACGGCATCGTCGAGAACTACCTGGCGCTCAAAGATCAGCTCACCGCGGAAGGTCATCGCTTCACCACCGAGACCGATACGGAAGTGATCGCGCACCTCGTCGAGAAATGCAGCGACATGCCGCTGGAGGATGCCGTTCGCTGCGCCGTAAAGCAGCTCTCCGGCGTGTTCGCGCTCGCCGTGCTTTCCCGCAAACATCCCAATAAGATCGTCGCCGCGCGCCTTGGGCCGCCGCTCGTTGTCGGCCTTGGCGACCACGAGTTCTTCGTTGCGTCCGATGTCCCCGCCCTTCTGAATCACACGCGCGACATGGTTTTCATGAACGACGGCGACATCGCCATCCTCACTCCTGAAGGCGTGCGCTTCACCGACTTCGACGGACGTACCCTCAAACGCGCCACGCAGCGCATTCTGTGGGACCCGCTCATGGCCGAAAAGGGCGGCTACAAGCACTTCATGCTCAAGGAGATTTTTGAGCAGCCCCGCGCCGTTCGCGACACTACGCTCGGCCGCGTCGGGCAAGGGAGCGGCCGCATTTTTCTCGACGAAGTAGACATCACGCCTAAAGAGTTTCAGGCCTTCAAGTCGGTTCGCATTCTGGCCTGCGGCACCAGTTGGCACGCCGCTCTTGCCGGCAAGTTCATGATCGAGCGCCTCGCGCGCGTTCCGGTCGAGGTCGATTACGGCAGCGAATTCCGTTATCGCAATCCCATCGTTTCCAGTCATGAGCTGACGGTGGTGATCTCGCAGTCGGGTGAAACGGCCGATACGCTCGCCGCCCAGCGCGAAGCCAAGCAGAAAGGCTCGCCTACACTCGCGATCTGCAACGTCGTCGGATCGATGATCACGCGCGAAGCGAAGGGTTCCATCTACACTCACGCGGGGCCTGAGATCGGCGTCGCCTCCACCAAAGCGTTCACCTGTCAGCTCACGGCGTTGTTCCTGCTGGCGATGTATCTTGGGCAGACGCGCGGGCATCTGGATGAAGCCGAGTCGCAGCGCCTGGTTCAGGAGCTGTTGCGCATTCCCGGCAAACTCGAAACGATTCTTTCCCACGATGCGGTGTATGAAGAGCTCGGCCGGAAGCTGCATCGCGCAACGGATTTCCTGTTCCTCGGACGCGGCGTGCATTTTCCGATCGCTCTGGAAGGCGCGCTGAAGTTGAAGGAGATCTCCTACATCCACGCGGAAGGTTACCCGGCGGGCGAGATGAAGCACGGGCCGAACGCGCTGATCGATGAGAAGCTTCCGGTCGTCATCCTCGCTGCGCGCGACACCACACGCGAAGATAGCCGTCTGCTGTACGAAAAAACCGTTTCCAATATTCAGGAAGTCAAAGCGCGCGAAGGGATTGTTGTCGCGGTCGTGTGCGAGGGCGACAATGAAGCGTCGCGCGTCGCGGACCACGTGATCCAGATTCCGACCACCGACGACCTGCTGCTGCCGATCCTCGAGATCGTTCCGCTGCAGCTGCTGGCGTACCACATTGCAGTGCGGCGCGGATGCGATGTGGACCAGCCGCGCAATCTGGCGAAGAGCGTCACTGTCGAGTAGATGCGGGCGTTCGGATTAACTCTGCCGGCAGCGGCGATCATCGGACTCATCGGCGAAGAAGATAGCGGCATCTCGGCGGAGCTGCGGGCTGTCGGTCCCCAAGTGACTGTCGTGGATTACGAGTTCGATCGGCACGATCCGTTGGTGCGCCTTCGTATGCGGCGCGATCTGATTGAAGCTCGTCGCAGCGGCGCTCGTGTCTTAATTGCTTCCTGGGATGAGGCGCTGCTGAAGGACGTTTGCGATGAGGTCTGGTGGATTGATCAAGGGAAGGTAGTTCATCAAGGCGATCCGCGCGAAACGCTAGCGCTGTGGGATGCACATGTCGCCCGGCGCTGGCGATCGGAACAGGCCGGTGTCCCGAAGATCAAGCCGAGTCTGCAGCGGGGCGATGGGCGCGCCCTCGTTGATGGTGTCGAGCTCCTCGATGGCGCTGGCCAGCCGGTGCTTGGTTTCATGAGCGGCGAAGAAGCGACCGTCCGCATCGCCGTTTCGTTCCATGCGGAAGTCGATGCGCCGGTGATTGGAATGTTGATTCGCACGCGCGTGGGTGTCGATGTTTATGGCACCAACACCGAACTCGAAGCGCTGAACCTGGGACCGAGGCGTGCGGGCGATCGCGTTCACGTCGCCTTCCGATTCCGCTGCGAACTCTGTCCCGGCGATTACACGCTGACCGTCGCGTCGCATGATCCGGATGGCACCTGGCATGAATGGTTGGAAGATGCGATTGCCTTTTCGGTCGCCGATTCGCGCTACACCGCAGGCGTCGCCAACCTGCGCGCTGCTGTAACTTGGGAACTATACTGACTCTTTTTCAACTCGTAATTGGCGCGGCGATGGGTGCGGCGATCTGCTTTCTGATTCTCCGCGAGCGCTTGAACGCACAATCGAAACAGATCGCCAGCCTGGAACCTCTGCGCGAAGACAACGCGCGTCTGCGTGCGTCCGAAGGCGAACTGCGGGGCCGAGTCGGTACGCTGGAACTCGCGCGCGAGACGCTCGTGCAAACCTTCGCTGCTGCGTCGACTCAGGTCTTGCACGCCAACGCCGAATCCTTTCTGAACCTTGCCGGACAACGATTCAAGACACTGCAGTCCGAAACTTCCGGCGAGATCGATCAGCTCGTTCTGCCGATGCGCGAAACGCTGAAACGCGTCGAGCAGCAAGTAAACCAGGTAGAGCGCGAACGCATCAACGCCTATGCTTCGCTGAACTCCGAAGTCCGCAATCTCGGGTCGCTGGCTCATAAGCTTTCGACCGCGCTCGCGACACCCACAGCCCGCGGACGCTGGGGCGAAGTGCAGTTGCGGCGCGTGGTCGAGATGGCTGGAATGAGCGAGCACTGTGACTTCAGCGAGCAAGTCACTCTGGCCGGCGCCGACGCGCGCCTGCGCCCCGACCTCATCATCAAGCTGCCCAACGACCGCCAGATCGTCGTCGACTCTAAAGTCCCGCTGACTAGCTATATGGCGGCGTGCGAGTGTACCGACGAACAAGTTCGAGGTACACATCTGGAGGCCCACGCGAGACAGGTCCGCGATCATCTTCGTAAGTTGGGCACGAAAGCCTATGCCGCGCAGCTCTCGTTTTCGCCCGAGTTTGTCGTGGCGTTCTTACCCGGGGAGGTCTTCTTCAGTGCGGCGCTGCAAGCCGATCCGGAGCTACTCGAATTCGGCGTGCAGAACAATGTGATCCTCGCCACGCCGACGACGTTGATCGCATTGCTCAAAGCCGTCGCTTACGGATGGCGTCAGGAACAGATCACGCGCAGTGCGGTGGAGATCCGCGATCTCGGGAGCGCAGTTGCACGACCGGATCCGCGTCTTTTCGGAGTACTACGAGAAGGTCGGCGCGAGTCTACGCAGCGCGCTAGGTGCCTACGAGAAGGGCCGGCAGAGCATGGAAACGCGTCTGCTCGCGACGGCTCGTAAGTTCGAAGAACTAGGCGTTGCGCGATCCAGTCCCCTGCCCGAGCCCCTGCCGCTGCTCGATCTGGCACTTGCAATCGACGATGAGACCCGAAGCGAAGCCGGCCGCGATTAACTATTGAGCCAGAAACAGAGAGTGAAGGTCGTCGGCTTCGATGTCCTTCTCTTTGCAATCCGGCCGCGGGTGGTCGCTAGCGGACAACATCGTGAACTGATACGGCGGACGCCAGCGCATTAGAAAGTAGACATGTTCTTTCCCTTCGTCGGCGTCCGTGTCGACCTGCCAGAGATCCGGTTCAAGCGCACAGTGCAGGCTGGGCGAAATCCAAATTCCGAGAACGGGCGGCGGTGCTGAGTACGCCAGTGTTCTAACCGCGAGCGGCTCGTGACTGGGGTCCACTGAGAACTCTCACCATGGATGACGCAACCAGAAAGCGGCGAAATCCTGCGGCCCGAGAGCAACCGGATCGACACGCTCCAGCTTGCCCTTCTTCAAAACATAGTGGCAAACCTCAGGGCGGGTAAATCCGCCTTCAACACTCTGGACCTGGTATTCAAACCAAACGTCATTTGGACTGACGCTGCCTTGAATGGGTGCTTCTATGAACGCCATTTGAACAACGCGATCGAGGAAACCGCGGTCCCGCCACAGTGCGCATTCGGTCTTGAATGCCGGACTGCAGATCAGGTCTGCGCGAGCCATATCATCATTCAGTTGTTCTTGCAGGACTGTTGGATCCGGATTTAAACGCCCGCCATTCCACTGAAGAATACCGAGACGAGCCTCGATCCATTCGCGTGAATCGGATCCAGTCGCGCATCCGCAGCCTGAACGGCGGTTGCCGCTCCCAGCAGCATTACCCAACGCCAGACCCGATCCATTACCGAAAGAGGTCGGAAACTGGAATTGAGAAGCCGCGCAGCCGTTCAGAGGCGATCAGACTGTCCCCAGCCAAGCGGCGACCTTGATCTCCTTGCCAAATCGTGACGCCGCGAAGCGCGGGAAATATCTGCCATACTTCCACGCCGGCCTCCAGATCGTCCCGAAGCTTTCGTTCCGTCTCGTTAGGCTGCTCCGAATCGGAGACGATCTCAATCGCAATGTCGGGAGCGATACCGATTGCTTGATTACTGCGTGGAATTTGCGGAAGCCGCTCTTCGGAAACCCAAGCGACATCCGGGATTCTCGCGCGGTCGGATCGGAGTGCAAACTGCGTCTCAGCGAATGCACGGCCGGATCGGGTGCGTAACCGGTACTCTGTAAGAATCTCGAATACCGTCGTCTTGATCAGTTCATGGAGCGCACCCGCGTTTCCCACGACGATCAAATCCCCATCGCTTAGTTCGTAATGCTTTCCGTTAAGAGGCTTCGGAAGCTCCAGTAGAGCATCGGGCGTTAGAATTCCGGTATCCGCTGCCATGGAGTTTTGCGTCCAGCAACCTCAACTCTTGTTATCGATGATGAAGGTTGGCGCGATGCCGGCCGAGGTAGAAAATCCACCGCTGCTCGTCGCGCTCAAGAAGCTCGAAAACCCGTTCACTTTGCCGAAGAACGCCTGCGGATGCACGTCCACATTCATTTCCTGGAATTCCAGGTGGCCGTAGCTGAGCAGCGGGAACATCAGCCGCGCGGGCTCTACGCGCTCCTGCACCACGTACGGGATACGCTGGGCCTGGCGCATGGCTTTTTCCCACTCATCGGCGCTTAGATCCTGCCCCATGAATTCGGGCGAATCGCTACTCTCGTCGTTCGCCCGTAGAACCAACTCCTCGCGGTGCTCGCGCGTGTAGTCGATCAGTTCAACCTGCTCTTTGCCTCGGGTCGCCTTGCCGGGAACAAACAGACGCGTCCACGGCACATGCTCGGCAATCGCCTTCCGCTCGTTCTGCGGAAACTTCGCCGTCAGCGACTCTTCAGTCAGTAGCGCCAGCATCGCCCGCTTGTGCGACATTTCCGAGCGAAAGCTATTCACCACGCAAACCTTGTGGTCGCGATAAGCCTGCAGCAGCGGATGATTCAAATCGAAGCGGACCAGGAATTCCTGCACGCTAAAACGGCGATAGACCAGGTCGATCTCGAAGCTGCCGCTGCGCAACTTGCCGCCGCGATATTCCAGCTGTTCGGGTGAGAGAATTGCGATTTCCAGTCCTTCGCTGCGGAAGTAATCTCGGAACAGCTCAAATTCGCTTTTGCGCGTCGGCTGGCGAAACTCCAGTAAAGCGATGCGCGGTCGCTTCGCCTTGCCATTCCCGTTGGCGTGGCTTGCATGTCCGTTCCCGTTGCCATTAGCGGCGCTGGTCGAAGCGGTGAACTGCCGATACGCTTCCAACAATGCCGACAAGAAAGGCTGCTTTCCGCCGGTACGCGTTACCGTGTACTTACGCCGGAACTCTACCAGCGGTGGAGAATCGTAGAAAATGTCAGCCAGATTTTCCGCATAAGCCGCCCCTGCCGGAGCGTCGCCCGTATGCTGCGTCATCTGCAGCGAGCCGTTCCCCAGTTGCAGGTCGAGCTTCGAAAGCACGTCGGGCGTTGCATAGCCCGGGTCGATCGCCGCGAGCATTTTCTCGGCCGGCAGCAGCTCGAGTTTGGTGAGCAACCGCGGGGAGCCGAGCGCAATTTGTTGCATGCGATAATTGGCAGCAAGCAAGGCTTCGCCTGCCTTGACCACAGCGTCATACTGGCGCTGTGTGACAAAATTGGGCCGCAAAAAGGGGCACAATAACCGACCGCCGGATGAAAGCTGCTCCGCTTCCATTCGCTCCTGGAGTTCTTTCACCCAGGAAAGATCACGGTAAGGGTCGGACTCGAGAATCTTGTGATAACGGGCGATCGCCTCGTTCAACTGGGACATCGCTGGAATGGCCGTTCGCACCCACAGTATTGCACAAAAAACGGGCGTGGGCTCTGATACAACTAAACCCTTTCTTCATATCTTGTTGATATTAAAGAAATAGTTTTTAGTTCTTACCTATGAGATGCGCCGCGTTTTCCAACGGTTTCAGACCTCGCGCAGGGACGGCCAATCGGGCTTCGTTTTCTCTTTCCAGGCGCGAACACCCTCGGCAAAATCCGCGTGCCGCATGAGTTCGTCCCGCATTTTCCGGCCGATTTCGAGCGCGTCGCCCAGCGGTTTTCCGTGAATTCGTCTCACGTAATCGAGTCCTAAACGAAGAGCCACTGCGCTGGAGCCAGCCACCATTTCGGCGAACGCGAGGGCTCGCGATTGCAGTTCGTCTTGCGGAACGATCTCCGACACCAGACCGTACTCATGCGCTTCATCGACGCTAAAAATCCGGCCGGACAGCGCCAGTTCGACGGCCCGGCGTTCGCCGACCGCCGCAATAATCGCCGGGAATATCAAAACCGGCCAGAGCCCCAGCCGGATTTCCGTCAACCCGAAGCTGGCGTCGTCCGCAGCGAACAACACATGCGCGTTGGCAGCGAGGCCAGTCCCTCCCGCGATGGCGGGGCCATGTACTGCCGCAATCACCGGCTTCTCCGCCCACTCGCGAATGGTGAACAGCCGGTCGTGCGCATCCGCTAGCGCCGTGTGGCTGGCGTGCTCGGCTTCCCGCAGATCCATTCCGGCGCAGAAGGCCGGTCCAGCGCCTGATATAAATACCGCCCCGACAGCGGGATTCCGGTTGGCGTCCGAGATCGCCTGGTTGATCGCGTGGCAGGTGGCCAGATTTAAAGCATTGCGCTTCTCCGGGCGGTTCAGCGTCACCCGCAGCACGCGATTTTGCAACTGGACTTCAATCGACATCGATCTCCATCCCCAGCAACGCGGCACCGAACGTCTTGCCCTGAGCGTCGACTCGAAGGGTCACCGTGCCGCCGCCGCCCAGCGCCTCGTGCAATAGAAAATTCAGCGCGCCCAGATTAGGGAGTTCGAAACGCTCCACGCCCCCTTTGACGCGATCCCCGAAGTAGGCCTTGACCCGTTCCGGTGTGAGCTCGCGGACCAGCTTCGGGTAATCTGCGGCGCGCCAGGCAATCACTCCGATGTTGACGGTGTCTCCTTTATCGCCCGAACGGGTGTGAGCGATCTCGGAAAGCGGTACGCGCATCCATTCAGCGTAGCTCCAAAGTGCGCACGTTACTCTTAAACATACGGATGGCCGGAGAATTCTTCTTTGCGGGGAGCGAACTCCGGGCTGGTTTACTGGCCGCGTATCCTCAAATCGCCCATGGTTTCGGAACGCGTGACGGAGCCAATCCCGAAGGAACTCTCACCACCCTTAAGCAGATTCATTCGACGCGCGTGGTTGATGCCGCGACCGTGCCGCGTTACCAGGTAATTGAAGGAGATGCGCTGGTGACGAATCGACCCGGCCTCGCCGTTGCTGTAAAAACTGCCGACTGCTTCCCGATATTGCTCGCCGATCCGGTCGCCCGTGTAGTCGCTGCGATTCACGCGGGCTGGCGCGGCACAGCGGCCGGGATTGTTACGAACACCATCGAACGAATGCGAGAGCTTTACGGAAGCGATCCGAGAGACCTTCTGGCCGCGATTGGTCCCGGAATCGAACCGTGCTGCTTCGAAGTAGGCCCTGAAGTCGCGCGCGAGTTCGCGCCTTGGGATCGCAGATTTCACTGCACAACTTCAAAAGAGATGGTGGATCTCGCGGCTGCGAACGCGCACCAGTTGGCCGATTTGGGCGTACCACGGAACAACATTGCACATGCGGGCTTGTGTACCGCGGATCGCACCGACCGTTTCTTCTCGTTCCGCAAGGAACGCGATCGCGCCGGGCGCATGGTGAGCTGGATCGCTCTCCGGCCGGAAACCGGACTCGAAACGCAATAAAAATGGGCGCGGAATATTCCGCGCCCATTGTTCCGAACTGGCGAAGATCTTATGCGGCGTTGGCCAACAGACTGTCGAGCGTTTCCTGCTCTTCGAATTCGTGGCGATCGGCAGCTTCCTGGCACTTGATACAAAATGCGGTCTGGGGAACCGCGTTCAGACGCTTCAGATTGATCTCTTCGTCGCAGTGCATGCAAATCCCGTACGAACCTTCGGCGATCCGGGCCAGTGCCCCGCGTACCTGCCGTAGGAGGTTCGATTCGCGATCCAGATTTCGAATTGCAAGCTCACGTTCACCCGCCAGTTGGACTTCGTCCAGCGCGTCCGGCGTCTTTTCAATCGCGATGTCTTCGCGATTCCGCAAAGCGCCGCCGAGTTCTGCCCGTCGCGCTTCCAGGATGGATTTGAATTTATCCAACTCAGCCTTTGTCATTTCCCTTTTACTCTCCTAACAATATCCTTGTGTCATTAAGACGATCCAACGACCAGAAGGTTTCAAAACTTTCGTGCCTCGCACTCTAGAAATCTGACATGCGTTGGCTAACATCTTCCTATTAGGCCCTCAGAACTACTGACTGGGAATCTCCGGAAGCACGCGAATTGCCAAACTGCCGCCGATTTGAAACGACTGCAACATCGTCACAAATCCCGGGTTTTCTTATCGGAATTATTTCCGAGAGATGAACCCTTTAGGAAAGACGGAACGAATCCTACCTCCCACCGGGCAGGTCGGCACCGGCGAGGGGGGTGTTTTCGGTGTACTTGACTGCATTCCCGCTGAGGCGGTATCGGCTGAAAGATGCCTTTGAGCCGTTGAGGACCGAGTTAGGATCGCACGCGGGCGTTCACCATGTCAACCATGAAACGAAAAAACGTTGTCAGATCGGACCCACAACCTGCAGGCACTCGATATCCTTCAGACGATAAAGCGCCCCACCGCGTTCATTTTGTTTTTAGGCTGATCTCGTGTACCACCGCGCCGAGTTCGCGCTGGTCCTGACCGGATGGCGGCTCTGACTTGCTCAATGCAAAATTCACGCGGATGGTCGAGCCCGTTAAGGCGGCGGCGGGGACATCCTGTGAATACGTGTAATCGCCGGCTTTTGAGAATGTTTCCGGCGGAAGCGCTGTCCCATTCACGTCGGCTGACAAGGTGGTCTCACCCAGCTGAGACATCTCAGACGCGGGGAACGTAAGTTTCAGGTTCAACGTCGCGCCGTTGCTTCTCGCTTTGTCGTTTACCGGAAGGATGACGGCGAACTTCCCGGCCGTCCATCGCCAAGCGTTGTCCTCGATCTGATAGAAGCCCGCCGCTAGCTGACGGGCGGCCGACGCGTCGTTCGCGCGCACGCGGGCTAAGAGCGGGCGGTCCGGGTCGTTGCGCGACATATGGCAACTTGTGCCGGCCAGCAGGACTGCCCCCGTGACAATCGCTTCGATCCAGCGCCGATTTCGCATCCCCATCAATATATCTGCTTTTCGAAATGAAAGACCTGAAATATCGGCCTGCCATGCGAGTCGGCGATGACGTTGTCGATTACTTCCCGGTAGCCGCCGGCCGCGGCAATGCGCTGCAAATGCTCATCTACGTGAGGAAACACTTCACGCCCTGGTGTGTACTGGATCAGTTCGCGTCCAGGAACGCGCGAGAGAGCCGCAAACCCGCAATCGGAATCGCTGGCCGAAACGCTCTTGACAAGGCACTGTGACAAGTCGAGGACTTCGACACTTCCGGCGGTCAGGAACACCACCGAATTCAAGTAACCCCAATCGACGATCTCGACCGGAGTGCCGGGGCGAGACGAAACCGTCTGTGCGAGCGGATAGATCGCATCCGACCAAATCGGCGGAAATCCGTCTTTGAGGAAGCCCGACAAGTATTGGTTTACAGTCAGCAGCTGCTGCAGGAACAGCACGGCGACGATAGCGACCGATCCCCACTGCAGAACAAGGGACCGTTTGCTTGCGAGCGCACCGAGAGGAATCGCAAATAGAATCACGGGAAAAGGCCAGAGCAGCACGGCATGGTGCGCCGCAGAGCCCGCTCCCGTTGTAATCAGCATCTGTAAAAATGCGATTGCTATTGCCAGGAGCAGGAACAACATTTGGCGGCGCTCCCGCGGGGCCACGATGAACATCCCCGGGCAGATCGCAGCTAAAAGCCACCATTCGAACCCAGTCCGATGATGATCGCCCACCTCGCGTGCCAGCCACAACGAGCCGCGCTGCCAGGCATGCGACGGCGAAAATAGCGTGGGCGAGACTGTGGTTGGAACCAGCATGTCGAACATGATTGCGCCGTCCAAAGTCTTGCGAAGCGCGTTCACCTTGAGAACGGTTTCACCCAGGGCGAAATGCGAGTTCTGCTGTATCGTTGCCCCGCGATGAGTCGCGTTGTAGGCAATCAAAGGAAACGCGCCAATACAAAGCGCGGGCAGAGCGATGTATGCCGTCCGCACTCGCACCCGAGTCCAAACGTATCGCGGATAGACGCACAGAGCCGCGATGGCGAGCCCGGACAGCGGCCAAATGAACAGCGCTTTATCCCAGAGTCCGAGTCCCCAAGCGAAGAACGCGACGGCCAGCCAAATCTCGCGGCCACCGTCACACCATCGCAGCAGACTGACCAGGCCGGCCATCAGCAGCAAATGCTGCAAGGCTACGGGGCCCCAATCGAGCGTGCCGGTAAGAAGGAACGAGGGGTCGGCCGCCAGCAGCAGAGATGCGATCCCCGCGGCAGCTAGGCCAGTAACCCGTCGCGTATACAGCCACGTGAGAGCGATGGTCCCCATACACAGGAGAACGGGTGGAAGGCGTAGCGTCCACACCGAAGGGTGGAAAATCCGAAGTAGAGGCAAATACAGCAGCGTTTTCAAAGCGCCGAGATAGCTGAGGATCATCACCTGCTGATAGTGCTGATGCGAGCCGATCGACAGGAAAGGGACTGACGGTTGATAGAGCGGAGTCGCGAAAATCACTTCGTCGTTTTGGATTCCAGGTAACGGGATGATGAGGATTGCGAGGGTAAGAAAGACGGCGCACGCCAGTATTAGCGGCAACAAGACCCGGACGTGCTTAGATCGAGTGGATGGTAGCGGCATCCAGCACATCGGCTCCATCGCGTTCGGCCCGTCTGGCCAGCCAAAGGGTCAGGCCAACACCCAAGGCAAGCAGCAGCAGCCCGGTATAGATAGTCACCGGCCGGTAGGTCATCACGACCTCGTGGGTGCCGGGACCGACGGCAACCGCTCGAATCGCCTGGTCGACTAAAAAGATCGGCGCACTGCGGCCGTCCACAGTGGCGCGCCAACCCGGATACCAGTTGTCGCTGACCACCAGCAACCCCTCGCAGACCATTTGCACGCGCACGCGAACCGATGCTTGCTGTTCATCGATGGACTGTACCTGATCGCCTTCGCACGCGGCTACATGCGGCGAATTGCCTCGCATCACGGCGGTAGACCGCAAGTCGAGACTCCCGCTGTTCACCATGTCGAAACCGGCCGGATCGTTCGGCGCGTTTACGATTCGATGGACGGTCCAGGCGCGGGGAAGCGCGTCGGGATTCACATAGACCTTATAGCCTGCGGGGTCGGAGAAGATCTCCCGCTGGGCTGGACGCGTCGACGCTTTGCTGATGGTGTATTCGACTCCGTAAAGCTGAGCCACGCGATCATTCCACGGTCCGAGGCGGTGCAGGCTGGCGGGAACGCTAGCTCCGGAAGCATCGACTGCATCGATCCGATTCCAGTCACCGAAACCGAATTCGAGGTCTTCGTGATTCCATTCAACGCGTAACGGCTTTGGCTGCTTTCGTAGAAAATCGGCGATGTCCTGCGTCTCGAAAAGCGGCTTCAGATAAGTTGCGTGTTGCGTGTCATTCTTGTGTACCCAGTTCCAAGGCGCTTCGTTGCCTTGTTCGATCACAATCAATACGGCGAGTAGCGCAACGGCTCCGGTTCTGCGTAGGTATCCCAAGTAAGTGGCCCGGTAAACGGCGGCGGCGAGTACTCCTATCAGGGCGATTACTCCGACGCGCGGGTCGCCATCCACTACATAGCTCGTTAAGGTGGGGCGAAGATACATATCGAGATAAAACAATCCCAGAGTAATTCCGCCAAACCATAGCAAGACGCGAATTACTATCCGGTTGCGATGCGCATCGATACCGGTCAGCATCACCGACGCGCCGATGGCGGTCAAGACCGCCGCGCATAAGTGGAAGATAGAAAAAGCCATCACCGGCTCGCGCGCTTTCTCCACCATCGGAACTAATGCGTAGAAAAAGCCATACAGCACGTCGTTCTTGGGCATGGAGTAAAGCAGCGCACATACACCCAACACGACGAATAGGCGCACTTCGCGCTTCTGGAACGCGCACCAGATGGCAAGGCCAATGAGACTTATGGCGACGACGCCGGCAAACGGATCGGCGTAGATCCCATTTCCGCCCGGCAAGAAAAGATGAAGTAGATCGACGGGCTTCATCCCCAAGGATTCATGTTCAGGGAACGGGATCCGGTCTCCCCACGCGTGTTCCTCTAAAGTCCATCGCAAGGATTGTTTGCCATACTCGATCGCGGGAAGCACTTGCGCCGCGCTGACTAACGCGAGAGCCGCAGTCATAACTGCGACGCGCCTCAAGGCCTCGATTCGGAAGGCCGGCCTCGTGAAAACATAGACAAGCGCTGTGCCGAAGACAGCGAGGGTCAGACAGATAGAAGGTCCGTGATGACCGCTCAGCCAGGAGGCGCCTAGCGACGTGCCGGTAAAAGCCGCATTGCGGATAGGTGTTCGCCCTCTTAGCGTGCGTAGCAGAAACAGGAATACTAGCGGCGCCCAGATCGCTGCCGCGAGCATCTGCGGCCAGCCGGTGTTCCCGATGTAACCCGCGGTCCCGTAGAAGATCGCGCCCAGTACGGCAGCGGGGGTCGGACAAGATAGGTCCCGAAACAACAGGTAAGCAAACAATGCCGCCGTGAAGTGAATCAGCACGAACCACACATGTACCCAATAGAGTTGTATGTGCCCGGTGGAACTTAGCGGGAATAGTGCTAGCAGGAAGGTAAAGGGACTGAGGACGGCGGGCTGTACCTGCCCAATCAGAGACTGACCCGCGCATTCGTATCGGTCCCACAGCATCCACGAAAAGTGGCGGAGTGCATTTACTTGGACGTCCAGCCATGGCAAAACCTGGCGCGCGCCATCGGGATCTTCGAGGAACGTGTACTGCTTCGTCAGCAGCAACTTCCAATAGACGGCTACTAAGCCGGCCAGAATAACCAGCGGTGCGCGGAGGTTAGACGCGATGCGGAGCGCATGGACGCGGACTCCGGCCCTGGCGGGTGTTGACCAAGCTTCGCGGGTAATACCGGGCAAGAGTCGATTGTACAGTGTCCCAGGGATTGTAGACTTCGGGCTCCTACGCCAGTAAGTCCGCGCTACGGTCTTCCCGCCGCCTTTGCAGGAAACCTGCACCCGATAACCCGATTAACATGCAAGCAAACCCCGCGTAAACGGAAGCCGGCCGATACACCATCCGAACCTCGTGCGAGCCTTTCGGTACAACCACGCCTCGAATAACGGTATCTACACGCCACAATTCGGCTTCGCGTCCGTCGACTTCCGCGCGCCATCCAGGGTACCAACTATCCGAGATAACAACTAACCCCCGGCACTGCATATCCGCTTTCACATAGCTGTACTCCGCGCTCTCGATGATCTTTAAAACGCGGTCCGGCGCGGGGCAATTTTCCAACGCCGGCGCTCTACTTACCATGACTGCTACGTTGCGCAGATCGAGACTTGTGTCTTCGCGGGCACTCTTGGCGGCGGCATCTTCGGTGTTTATGATCCGCGTTTTGTGAACCGTCCAGGCGCGCGGAAACGGGTCTGGATTTCGAAACACCTTCAGCCCGCTGCGACTGGTAAACACGTCAACCTGTCCCGGCCGGAGCGCCTGTTTGCTGATTGTGTAGCCGACTCCGTACATGCGCAACAACCGGTCCTGCCACCACTGCATCTTGACCATCTGTTCCAGAATGCCCGTGGTGAACGCGCGCACGGAATCGATCCGGTTCCACTGTCCGAAATTGAAGTGGACATCCGTATCGTTGATCTCGACGCGCTTCGGGTTCGGCTGTGTATCGAGGTACTGCGCGATGTCTCGAGTGTCCTCAATTGGTTTTAGATATTTAACGGCGGCTTCGGAACTCATGTTGTTCAAGTAATAAGCGGACTCGTTTCCCTGCTCCACAACCAATAAAAGGAGAACTAGCAAGATTACCGATCGGCGCGTAATCTGACGGCGCCGCCACGCCGCGTATACTCCGGCGAGCAGCAGACCGATTAGCGCGATCATGCCGATCCGGGGGTCGCCGTCGAAGATCGTGCTCGATACTGTAGGTTTCAGATAAGCAACTAAGCTGAATAACCCGAACGTGATCAGCCCGAACCACAGCAGCGCGCGCGTCACTCCCGACTTACGGCTCGAATCACGGTCCCGAAGTAAGATATCAAACCCGAAGGCCGTCAAGACCGCGATGGCGAATTGGCACATGGTCATTCCGATCATTGGTTCCCGCGCTTTCTCCACCATAGGAACGAATCGGTAGAACCAGCCATAGAGCACATTGTTCTTTGGCATCGAGTAGAGCAGCGCGGCAATGGCGACTATGACGAACACGCGAACTTCGACGCGGCGAAAGGCACCCCAGATAGCCAGTGCGGCAAGGCTCAAAGCGAGAACACCTACAAAGGGGTCGCCCGCATTAGGCAAACCCGGCAATACGAAGTGCAAGAGATCGGAAGGCGAGAGCCCATACGATTCGTGCTCAGGGAACGGAATTTGATCGCTCCAACCCAGCGGGCCGGAGTCGGTCCACCGGATGGCGCGTCTTCCATATTCGAAGGACGGCAGTAACTGCACGGCGCTTATCAGGCCCATGAATAGGAGCATGGTGGCGACGCGGATTGCGGCCTGCTTGCGATATCCGACCCGGAAAAACATCGAGGCGGCTACCGCAAACGCGGCTAAAGTCAGCACCAGCGCAGGCACATGATGGCCTCCCGTCCATGAGATGCCGAGGAAAACTCCCGCCCATGCAGCACTCTTAAGCGGGGTACGGCCGCGCATCGCACGCAACAGGAACAGGAACACTAAAGGCGCAAGCATCGTGGCCTCGAAGAATTGCGGCCAGTGAATGGTTCCCATGAAACCCGAGGTGGCATAAAACACGCCGGAGATTACACCCGCGCCGCGTGAGACTCCTAAGTCACGAACAAGAAGATACGCAAAGATGGCCGCAAAGCAATGCAGCGCGACAAACCACAGACCAACAAAGTAGAGCTGGATGCGCCCATCTTTCAACGGAGCGAGAGCAAGGAGTAAGTTGAACGGATTCGCGATGCCCGGTTCCATCTGACCGATTAGGGGCATGCCGAGGAAGGAGTACGGATCCCACAGCGCGACTGACCCATGCCGCACTGCGGATACCTGCGCTTGTAGTCTGGGCAACACCTCGCTCGCGCCGTCAGGATGAGCAAGAAACGTGTACTGATTGGTCAGCACAAGCTTCGAGAAAACAGAAACAACGCCGAACATGATAAGCAGGTACGGAAGGAACGGGCTAAGTTTTCGCAAGCGGCAGGATTTGAATTATACAGCGATTGGCGAGGTTAGCGACGTTCGACGAACACTTCGTGATTGGATGTCAATTCATGATCTGGCAAATCATTGTGGGATTGATTCAGGATCATGTGCTCAGCCGGGTTCCGTTCCGGCGGTTCATACACGGCCCGGAAGTCATACGTGCCGGGACCCTGGTCGAGGAAGAGTTCGTGGATGTCCCCGGACAGCTTGATGGACTCGCCCGGCTGTAGAGTTTGCCAGGCGTTAATGCGTTCCGCGCCTCGCGGCACGTCGTAAGCACCGCCCCCGCAGCCACGTTCGAAGCCGGGTGGGTTGGAGTGTTCCCTTAGTGGGAGAAACGTCATTCGCAATTGAACGCTACCACGATAGTAGTTCGTGCAGGACAGCGCCGGTGCCGGTAGCTTCACAGGCGCAGTACTCACGTTCATAAGTAGAACCGAGAAGCTCACCGGGAACGGCTTGTCTGTACCCTGCAGTAACAAGCGCAGTTCTAAAGGCGATACGGGTTGTTGCGCGACGAGACTCGGATAGAGAGCGGCTAATACAACAACCGCCGACCTAGGCCTAAATACATTTGGGCCACCGATAAACGCCGGTAAACGCAGATGAATCAAGATGACTTAGTTGCCAGTCTTCACTCAATCGCCAAGCTTCTCCACTTCCACCAGACAGCTATAGAACGTCGGACCGCCGCCGATATCGGTTAAGCGCTGGCTCGTCAGAGCGTTGATATTGCGGCCGTCCGCCGCTCGCCGCGCCCAACGCGTGGATGGTACCGAGACTACGCCGCTCGCCACTGTATCCAAGACGCAGGCCCGTAGAATACAAGCGCCGCGTTCGTTGTAGATACGAATCTGGTCGCCGGTCCCGATCCCGCGCTTCGCAGCATCGACGGGATGGACCAACGCGGTCGCGGTGTCGCGGTCCACCTCGTCCCGCTCGCCAAAGGTCGAGTTCATACTGTCGTGATTCTTCGGCGAAATCAGTTCAAGGGGAAAACGCGCGCGCAGCCGCCGATCTCCGCGGCGCGACTCCACCGGCGGTTCATACGAAATCGTCTCGGCATGAAACTCGCACTTGCGGGACGCCGTCCCGAATCCGCCATTCGCAAAGGGTAGGAACGGTTCGCCTTCCGCCGATACATTCAGCCGCACCGAGCGCTCGCGCTCCAAGCGCTCCAGCGTGATGCCTTCCAGAAACGGATGCCCGGATTTCAGAACGCCGCGGATCATGTCATCTTCCGACTCATCGAAACACGCGTCATCGAATCCCATACGATGCGCCAGCTCGCGAAACACCACGACGCTCGACCGGCATTCACCCGCGGGAGCAAGAGCCGGACGCGCCAGTTGCAGGTAGTAATGACCGTACGCCAAGTAAAGATCGGTGTGCTCCAGGAACGTGGTCGAAGGCAAAAGGAAATCAGCGAAATCGGCCGTGTCGGTCTGCATCTGTTCGAGAACCACAGTGAACAGATCGTCGCGCTTCAGGCCGCGCAGCACCTGGTTCTGATCGGGCGCGATAGCCGCCGGATTCGAGCAGTAGACAACCATCGCCTTCACCGGCGGATCGGACAAATCGTTCAGTGCCGCTCCAAGCTCGGTCATATTCACGATGCGCGCGTCCCGTCCAAGCGAGAGCTTCTGCAGATCGGGACGCTCCAGGCTCGCGCGGTTCATATGAAAGGCGCCGGAGAGCGACAGTTGCAGGCCTCCACCTACTTCGCGCCACGAACCTGTCAGCGCCGGTAACAGCGAGATCAATCGCACGGCCATACCGCCGCGTTCGGAACGCTGCACACCGTAGTTGAGGCGAATCGCAGCCGGCCGCGTCGTCGCATATTCGCGGGCGAGCGCGACAATGTCGTCGGCCGGAATGCCCGTAAGCTCCGCGACGCGCGCCGGCGGGTATTCATCCGCCTTGTGCGCCAAATCCTCGAATCCGGAAGTGTGCTGCTCGACGTACTCGTAGTCGACCAGGTGCTCGCGAATCATCACGTGCATCAACCCGAGCGCAAGAGCCGCGTCAGTTCCCGGCTGTATCGTGAAGTGCTTATCGGCGAGCGAACCCGTCTTATGACGAACCGGATCGATCGTATAGAAACGGGCGCCGTTACGCCGCGCTTCGACGATGAACGGCCACAGATGAACGTTCGTGGCGAGCACATTCGCGCCCCAAGCGATGATCAGTTTCGAGTGGCGGAACTGCTCGGGCTCGGTTCCATACCGGCTGCCAAGCGCCTGAATCGAGCCAAACATCCCCGCGGTTGAACAGATAGTGCGATCTAAACGCGATGCCCCCAGGCGATGGAAAAAACGGCGGTCCATTCCGTTGGCCTGCAGAAATCCCATGGAGCCGGCGTAGCTGTAGGGCAGGATCGATTCAGAGCCGAACTCTGCGGCGACTACCTTCAGCCGGTCCGCAATTTCGCCGAGCGCCTCGTCCCAACTCACGCGGGCAAACTTGCCTTCGCCTTTTGTCCCGACGCGTTTCTGCGGATACAGCAGGCGGCCGGGCGAATACTGCCGGTCCAGATAACGCGCCACCTTACCGCATAGAAATCCGCGAGTGACGGGATGCGAAGGATCGCCGCGCAGCTTCGATCCGCGGCCCGCGTCGTCCACGTTGATCAGGACAGCGCACGTATCCGGACAATCGAGAGGACAGACCGATCGGCGAACTTCTGTATCGACTGGAGGCAAACTATCAGTCTAGGCGGTTTTCGGCAGCGCCGCATCAGCCCCCGGCGCCGTCATCACCAGTCGCCCATGCTGCACGCCCTTAGTCCCGATCAACAAATCCGCTAACTTGCGAACCCGCCCCGAATCACCCTTCACCACAACCACTTCAAGACACGTGTGATGGTCGAGGTGAACGTGCGTGGTCGAGATAATCAGCTGATGCGATTCGTGCTGCAGATCGGTCAGCTTCTCCGGAAGAAGCCGAGAATGATGATCGTAAACGAGGGTGATGGTTCCGACGACCAAGGTGTCGGGCGCTTCTACCGAGGCAGCGATCAGCCGGTCGCGGATGAGATCGCGGAACGCTTCCGACCGGTTGGTGTATCCCTGAGCGGCGATGGATTCGTCGAAGCGCGCCAGAAGATCCGCGTCAATCGCCACGCCAATACGGCTTAACTCCGCCATGAGAGCGCTACCAACTTATCACGCTCGTGGCGCGAGACACGCTTTGCAGTGCGAGACTGGCTAAGTACGTGCGTAGGATGCCGCGTGCCTAACATGCGAGAGGTGCAGCATTGTCGATAGTCGATGTCATCATCGGGCGCCCATTAGCCTCGACGGACGAGCGCGCGGAGCAGATTGGAATAGCTAAGGGCATTCCGATTTTCGGATTGGACGCGCTCAGTTCCGCGGCTTACGGTCCGGAAGCCGCTCTAACGCTCCTGATTCCCTTGGGTCTCGCGGGAGTTGCGTATATCGTCCCGCTGAGCGCTAGCATCATTGCGCTGCTGATTATCGTCTTCTTCTCGTACCGGCAGACGATTGCGGCGTATCCGAATGGCGGTGGATCGTACACCGTCGCGCACGAAAACCTGGGTACATTTCCCGGTCTGATCGCAGCTGCCGCGCTGATGATCGACTACGTATTAACCGCGGCGGTCGGTATCTCCGCGGGAATCGGTGCGTTGACCTCCGCCGTTCCGTCGCTGCATCCACGCACGCTCGAACTTTGCCTGGCTGCCCTGGTGATTATTACTCTGGTGAATCTCCGTGGCATCAGTGAAGCGGGCGGCGTATTTCTTTTGCCCACCTATCTGTTCCTGGTTTGTATGCTTGCCGCAATCGTGATCGGCGTCTTCCAAACGCTGGCAAGCGGCGGAAACCCGCATCCCGTGATTGCCCCACCAACGCCTTCCGCAAACGGGGCAATGATGGGGATGAGCGCGTGGCTGCTTATCAAGGCTTTCGCCAGCGGTTGTACCGCGTTGACCGGCGTTGAAGCAGTCAGCAACGGCGTGAAGGCGTTTCGTGAGCCGACCGCGCAGACGGCGCAACGCACCTTGGGATTAATCATCGCGTCTCTCGTCATCATGCTGGCGGGAATCGCGTTCCTGGTGCGCAGTTATCACATCGTCGCCACTGACCCGAACGGCAACTCCTACCAGAGCATCCTGTCCATGTTGTTTCTCGCCATCTCCGGACGGGGCTGGTTTTACTACACTGCGATCGGTTCGGTGCTGCTGGTATTGGTGTTCTCGGCGAACACAGCATTCGCCGATTTCCCACGCGTTTGCCGCGCCATTGCCGAAGATTTCTTTCTCCCGATTTCACTCGCTACCCGGGGAAGGAGGCTGGTTTATTCACAGGGAGTATGGATATTGGCGTTCCTCACGGCCGCGTTGTTAATCGGTTTCGGCGGAGTAACGGATCGCCTGATCCCGCTATACGCCGTGGGCGCGTTTCTCGCATTCACACTTTCGCAGGCGGGAATGGTCGCTCACTGGCTGCGCGAGAAGGGACCGAACTCCGGCCGGAATCTGATCGTCAACGCGATCGGCGCCTTCGCAACAGGGGCTACCGTGCTTGTGGTGATCGCCGCCAAGTTTATGGATGGCGCCTGGATCACGGTGATCGCGATTCCAGTGCTGTTGGCATTAATGTATAGCGTCCGCAGGCACTACAGACGCGTCCAGGACGAGGTGGCGAGTCCCGAGCCCCTCGAACTCGGAGATCAAACCGAGCCCCTCGTCATCATTCCGCTGCAACAGTGGAGCAAAATAGCCAAGCACGCGCTCTGTCTCGCCTTTTCCATTTCAAAGAATATTCGGGTGCTGTTTGTCGCCGAAGAGGATTGCTCGGACGAATTGAAGGCTGATTGGAATGGGCACGTAGGCGCCGCTGCGCAAGCTGCAAATGCGCCGATCCCCGAGCTAGTCCTACTTCCCTCCCCCTACCGATTTGTCGTACAACCCATCGCCGACTATATTCTGCAGGCGTCGAAAGACAATCCGGGCAAGCGGATTATCGCGATTGTCCCGGAGTTGATCGAGCACCGCTGGTATAACTACTTCCTCCACTCGCAGCGCGCCACAATCCTGAAAGCAATGCTGTTACTGAAAGGCAACAATGATTTGTTCGTGATGAACGTTCCATGGTATTTCAAATAGTCAACGAACAGCCTTTCCTCTTTGCGCGTTCCCACCCTCCAGGCTTGTTGGATAGCTGCGATTGAGGTTCTGATAGGGATTCGGCAGGAACTAATCGTGTTCACAGAGTTTGTGAAATCGGTCATAGAATATTCACACCGCATGGTCGACACTAGAGAGTCAGGCTGGGTTGCAGTACGCCGACTTAGTCGCGAATGGCACCGTCCATGGCGCGGTGTCGGGATTACTCTACGTGTCGGCCACGAAACTGTATCAAGAAAAGCCTTCAGGGCCGACGTTCACCCATCAGCAGGTCGTGAGTCTCATAAAGGCAGGCGACACACTAACAATCCTCGGCGTCCCGCTACGGCGCCGGCTCGCGAATCGCAGCTCTATCGGCGAGTAAATAGCCCGCCTTCGCGGCGCAGCGGAGCGCGGTAATATGATTCAACCGCTACGCCGCCTATGTCCATTTCCGCCCCACAGCGCGGGTTGACCCTGCTCGCCGCGCTCGCTTTCGCATTCCCCATTCGTTCCGCCGAAACAAATCCGCCGCTGGATGGCTATTCTGCGTCTACGTCGCAAGCGGAGCGCGAGTGGGAGCAGAAGTTCCGTGCCATCCCCAATTCCGAGCGGCAGCAGGAATATATGCGGCGATTGACCGCGCACCCGCATCACGTCGGGTCGCCTTACGACAAAGACAATGCCGAGTGGCTGTTGAAGCAGTTTAACGCCTGGGGCTTCGACGCCCACATCGAAGCTTTCGATGTGTTGTTTCCAACACCGAAAGAACGTAGGTTGGAGATGACCGGGCCGGTGAAGTATCGCGCCAAGCTGGAAGAACCGCCGCTCGCGATCGATCCAACCTCCGGTCAGACGCACGAGCAGTTACCCACTTACAACGCCTACGGCGCGGATGGCGATGTTACCGGTCCGCTCGTCTACGCCAACTATGGGATGCCCGATGATTACGAGGAACTCGAGCGCTTGGGTGTCTCCGTCAAAGGTGCGATTGTAATTACCCGCTATGGTCATGGCTGGCGAGGCGTCAAGGTCAAGCTCGCCGCCGAACATGGCGCGCTGGGTTGTCTAATCTACTCCGACCCTGGAGACGACGGGTACTCCCGTGGCGAGACTTACCCGCAAGGACCATTCCGGCCGTCGCAAGGCGTCCAGCGCGGCAGCGTGATGGACACCGACTATCCCGGCGATCCTCTTACGCCCGGTAAGCCCTCGATCCCCGGAACTCCGCGTCTAGCTCTGAAAGATTCGACGACGATCCAGAAGATTCCCGTGCTGCCGATCTCGTATGGTGATGCGCAGCCGCTTTTGGCCGAGATTCGCGGGCGCGTCGCTCCACGCAACTGGCGCGGTTCGCTGCCGCTGACTTACCGCATCGGACCCGGCCCGGCAATTGTGCATATGAAGGTACTCTCTAACTGGGATCAAAGCCGCATTTACGACGTGATCGCGCGTCTGGATGGCGGCGACTTGCGCGATGAGTGGGTGATCCGCGGGAATCATCACGACGCCTGGGTGAACGGAGCGGAAGACCCCATCTCCGGCCAGGTGGCCTTACTCGAAGAGGCGCGCGCGTTCGGGGAACTGAAAAAGCAGGGATGGACTCCGCGCCGCACCCTGATCTACTGCGCCTGGGATGGCGAAGAACCGGGATTACTCGGCTCCACGGAATGGGTCGAAGCTCATGAGCAGGAACTGAAGGACCATGCGGTCGCTTACTTCAACAGCGATACCAATGGGCGCGGTTTCCTGGGAGTAGACGCATCGCATGTACTCGAGAAGTTCATCAACGGCGTCGCTCGCGACATACGTGACCCCGAAACGGACCTTACACTGTGGAAGCGTCTCCAGGGCTCGACCATCGCCGAAGCGCATACACCGGAGGAGAAGAATGAGGCGCGGCAGCGAGCCGACCTTCGGGTTGGCGCGCTAGGTGACGGATCGGACTACGCGCCATTTATGGACCACGTCGGCATTCCTTCGGCTGATCTAGGTTTCGGCGGAGAGACCGAGGGTGGAATCTACCATTCGATCTATGATGACTTTTATTGGTACACCCATTACGGCGATCCTGGCTTTGTCTACTGCCGGCTACTCTCGCAAACGATGGGCACCTTAGTGATGAGGATGGCCGACGCGGAGCTATTGCCGTTCGATTTTACGGACTTTACCGATACCATTCGCACTTATATAAGTAATCTGCAGAAGCTGGTAAAGAATCAGCAGGATCTAATTCGCGAACGGAATCGGGAGGTCGACGAGGGTATGTTCAAAGCGGTTGACGATCCGACGAAGCCGCTGAAGCCGCCGCCGGTCCGTACCATTCCGCCATTCTTCAATTTCGCGCCGCTTGAGAACGCCATTGAAGCATTGAACCGAAGCGCCGACGCCTACGCCGCGCAGGTCGCGAAGCTCCGCAACGCGAGCGCCTGGCCGGATAGCGCCACACTCGACCGCGTGAATCACTTACTCATGCAGAGTAGCCTGGCGCTGACTGATCCCGAGGGCTTGCCGGGGCGACCCTGGTTCAAAAATCAGATCTATGCGCCCGGCGCCTACACCGGCTACGAGGCCAAGCCGCTTCCCGGTGTTCTGGAAGCGATGGATCGCAAAGAATGGGATTTAGCGCAGTCGCAGGTTCCGCGCGCCGCCGCGGCTCTGCTGCGCGAAGCCGGAGTTATCGATCAGGCAACGGTCGCACTGGCTCATGCTGCCGCGCAACCGTAGGTCAAAAAATTCGATCGCGGACAAGTTGGATCAGGCGTGACGCCACGCGCCGCGTCGAGTGTAGTTCAGCTTCAAGAGCCTGGCGGATGCCGCGCTCATGGTCCAGTTCAGCGTCGAGGCGGCGGGCCCACGCGGTCCGCTCTTCGAGTTCCCGGTCCAATTGCCGCGCCCTCGTGCCGCGCGCCTCGCTCTCAAGCTCCAGGCTGCGTGCCCATGCAGTTCGTTCTTCCAGCTCCCGCTGCAGCCCGCGTATCGTAGCGGCGCTCTCTTCCAGATCGTGGTCGAGCTTTGCCGCCCACTCGGTGCGCGTCTGTAGTTCCTGATTCAGACGAATGACCGATTCCGCTTTTTCGTCAGCCAGCGTTTCCAGGCGGCGCGCCCACTCGGTGCGCTCGATCAAATCAAACTCCAAGCGGGTCACCTTGTCCCATGCGGCCCGGCTGCGAGCAAGATACCCGCAAACGAGCTTGAGTTGGGCCTCAGCGGCATGCGGCCAAGAGTGCCATTCGTATGGACTTACCTCCGCATGCGCTTGCGGCGTCGCGACCGGCGTCTCCGGCCGCCTCACGCATTTCCAGGGATCCAGATTCCACTGCGGGCTTGCCGCCGGCGTTCTGCCGAATACGGCGATCATGTGCGTTGGAGTCAGGCGGCCGGATCGGATTTCCAATTCGTCGCGCCCGTGCACTTCGTCGATGAACCGCCGGTCCCATTCGCTCTCCGCATCGAAATGGAAACCGAATGCCCGATCCGTAAATACATCGATTACGTTCGCGAATCCTACGAACACGTGAGGATGAAATCGGTCGAGTAGCAGCGGGAGGATGTCCTGCGCGCGAATGCCTTCAAATGACTCCAGCGCACAATCCCAGTTCTGATACATCTCCTCATAGCGCTCCAACGCCTGGTTGTACCGATAGGAGGGCGGCAGGCGCCTCCAGAACTGTTCCACGATTGCCAGCGCTTCCGGCCATCGTTGATGCCCGTTGCGGCCGATCATGTCGGAGATAAGGAATAAGCCGTCGGGCGCGAGCGCGCGCTCCACCTGGTCCAGAAGCCCTTCCAGATTGAACACGTGGTGCAGCGACTGGTTGGCAATTACCGCGTCGTAGGAGCAGCACGCCTTCCATGAATTGAAATCGGCTTGAGTGAATTGGAGGTTCTGATCTACACCGGCAGCGGCAGCGGCTTGCTGCCCTCGCGCGATCATGGCTGCGTTTAGCTCAAGACACTCAATGATGAAATCGCCGCAACCCTGTGAGCGCAGGAAAGCGGCTGCACCGATTTCTAAATCGCAGTTACCCGCTCCGATGCTGAGGAATCTATGGTTACTCGCGCCGGGGGCTAAGCAGATGCGGCGGAGCGAATCGCGAAACATGCCATCCGGGCTTTCGGACCCAACGGATTGAAGTTTCGGCCGCACATAACGGTCAGACCAGTAATGAAAGATCGGAGGGAGGCGATGGACTTCGAGACAGGATGCGTAGCGGCTGGTCTCGTCGCTCAGACGTGATTCGTAGGAGTTCGCTTGATGCATGGAGAGGGAGGTGGTCACTCCCATGTTGACGGATCAACAGTCGGCGCACGAAAAAGCGGCAAAGGCATCGCCTCTGCCGCTGGACACCCGTGGAGTTAAAGCCGAGCTACATTCCGCTGCCGGTACCGCCGCTGCCGGTGCTGCCACTTGTGCTGCCCGTGCCGCCGGTGCTACCCGTCGTGCTTCCGGTCGTACTCGTCGTACTGCCGGTCGTACCAGTGGTGCTGCCCGTCGTTGAAGTCGTACTGCCGGTCGTGCCCGTGGTGCTGCCGGTCGTGGAAGTCGTGCTGCCGGTTGTACCAGTGGTGCTGCCGGTCGTGGAGGTTGAACTACCGGTGCTGCTCGTCGTACTTCCCGTGCTGCCCGTAGTGCTGCCGCCTGAAGTACTGGTCGGGCAGGATTGGGTCGAGGCGCTCGTTGTTGTAGTGACAGTCAGGACCGCAAGCGTATAGGCCGGAACAAGCGCGTTACCGTTGCTCACGTCCTGTAGATAGAACTGCATTCCGTCGCTCACCCAGTTTCCGGTGGTCATCGAACCCGATGGGCCGTTATCGGTAAATAGAGGACCCGTAGGACTACCGATGTGGATCTGAATGACGGTGGAAGCAGGTGCGTTCCAGGTGAGGGTTGTTACGCCGCCCTGGCCGGGGGTCACGGGAACGGGATTCGGGCAAGCGGTAAAGCTCACGCCGTCATAGGCTGCCGCTGACGCCGCACTAACGCCAAGTGAACTGTTGCTGCCGTTGATACCGGCGGGGAAGAAATCCGCCCGACGTTGCATTGGCGACACCGCCAAAGGCCACATAGAGAACCTGACCCGGCGTGCGGACTTCCGTGAGGCCCTGACTATTATTCGAGAAGAACTGGGTGCCACTCGGAGGCGGTACGATATCGGCGCCGTCCACCGGCGTCGTAGCTACTGCATACTGATCGATAAGTAAGCGCAGGGCGCCGACGTGCTCTGCCTCAGTCGCCAAAATGCGTGCCGCATCTCCCAGAACCGTGGTACTTGCGAGTAGAGGCGCCGCGCCTCCGTATGCGGAAACACCGAGATCTTCGAAAATACGTCCAACCGCGAGGAACTCTTGCACCGACGCGAAACCGATGCCGAGAGCGTTTAAGTTAATTGCCGGCCGCGCGATCGGCGATCCACCCAGTGATGTGATCGTCTGTTGCAGCAGGGCGACGTGCTCCTGCTCGTCCTTTGCCAGCTCGAGGGCGACTGCATACGCAGTGGCGTCCGTGGATGCAAACGGTACCTTCGCCCCGCCTGTAACTGAACCCGCCGTTCCGCTTCCGGTCACCGTGTAACCTAGCGTATCGATGGTCTGCCCGGTCGTCGCCACGGTGTAGAACTCGGCTTCCAGGTATTCCAGATTCAGTGCGAAGTTTAGGATGTCGATATCCGTCGGGGCGGTTGTGGTCGACTGCCCTTTCGATATCTGTGATCCAGCAACTCCCAAAGCGGCGCCGGCCAACCCGAGCTTCTTAACGAAGCTACGGCGATTCGCGGCGCGCTGGCTTATATGTTCCATTAGTTTCTCGTCGGCCATGCTATCTCCATAAGGCGTGATGCTTCCCACTTACGGTCACATCAGGCCGGTAAATTACAGCGTTCATACGATGCTGAACTCAAGCTGTCGCCTCTTACTTTAAACGCTTGGTTGGAGAAACGTTGGTGCGGAAACTAACGTGGGTTGTTCTTATCGGGATAAAAGAGTACGGAGGCCAAAGCTCCGGTGTAATCAAGGTTACTGAGCAGCAGTCTTCGGTGCGGCTAAGTTACGACGGTAAACAGTTCTGAAGTCACCTTTGCCGCCACCGAAAGAAACGCTAGATGAGCTCGAGCTAGATAAGCCTTCCTGTTGATGGATATTAGGAGCATCCAACGGAGGCGGTGCATCGGATGTGTGCGTTTCGGTGCTCATAGTGGGTTTTTCGGCTTTGCCGCGCGCGTCGATATGATCGATCTCGTCCTTCGGGATCGCCGTTTCTGTATTCTTTACGATTACTATCAGATTGTCTTCGTTTACGTCGGCAAACGCCGCGAGGACCGGCGGTTTGTTGCCTGTTCGATATACACGAAGTTCGGTCCCACTCTTCAGGTCGGAAAGTTTCGTCCAGGAGTTATCGGCTGCGAACGCAGTAAGTGCGGCAAGGAATACAACGAGTAAACGCATGGAAACCTCGACGAGAGTCTAACAAATCGGAACCGGCGGAAATGCGACTTGCGCCGCTTCTTGTAAGGCGAACTCATAGCCTGCGTAAACATCGTCGAACACCGCGTCCCATGACGACCGGCAGGCTAACATCCGGGCGGCGATACTCATGCGCGTCCGAAGCTCGGGATCCATCATGATCTCGGTTACGCGCCGGATAAACTCCTCATCCGACGCCGCGGCATACCCTGTAATTCCCTCGTCGATAATAAACTTCGGTCCACCTTGGTTGGTAACCACACAAGGTACACCGGAAGCCATCGCCTCAAGCACGACGTTACCGAAGGTGTCGGTTTTCGAAGGGAACACAAACAGATCCATGTTCGCGTAGGCTTCCGCCAGAGCTTCGCCGCGCAAGACGCCGGTGATGTCCGCCGACCTAAAGTTTTTCTTCAGCCAATCCTGCTCGCTTCCGTCGCCCACTACAAGGAAGCGCAAGTTCCGCAAGCCCGAGTCGGTCAGCGCCTTTTCCAGATCCACCAGAAAACGAACGTTCTTCTCCGGCGTAATGCGTCCTACATAGCCGAGGCGGAAGATCCCGTCGCGGACCGTGCGTTTGGAAGGGCTAAACAGCGTTGCGTCGATTCCGCGCTTCATCAAAAACGCCGGGCGTCCGGTTCTTTCCTCGAGCATCGCGACGAGTTCATCATTTGGAGCAAACAACACGCGGCCGAGTTTGTAAAAGCGAATCATGGCGCGCATGATGTGGTGCTCGCTGGCCTGGCAGATTGGATCGCGCAAAGCCTTCGGGACCCACGCTAGCCATCGCTGCAAACGTTGCGCACCGAACTCTTGAAAGTTGGTGTGCCAGGAAATCACCAGTGGGAGCTTGCGCTGATGCGCGATCAGAGCGCCCATTTCACCCACATCGCCGGGGCTCGTAATATGAATCAGATCGGCGCCGAAATCGACAATCTGCTCGGTCAGGTCGCGCATATAGCGCCACAACGCCGGGTCGTGCCGCAGTCCTTTATCCAGATGAAACGCAAGGGGGCCGCGCTTCAGCTGCACATGCCTGACCGATCCATGCTGCTCGCGCTTATCGTAGTCGCCTCCATACACGCAAATAAAAGGATAGCCGCGCTGCCGCGCGCAATTCTGAAGTTGACGGCTAGTTAAGGCGACGCCGTTGATCTCGTGATAAGTGTCGGTGAGGAAGGCGATGCGCGGAGGGGAGTTCACACGGTTGAAGCGGCGGCTCTCGCGTTCGCTCTCCGATGGTAGCTCAAAAATCGCTGCAAGCCATCGCGCCCAAGATAGCGACTGGAAATAGCTGCCGGCGTTTCGCGCAGGTCGACCAGGATGAGTCCGTCCAGTGCATTGCTGAACGCTCGATCCACATTGAAGCCCAGCAGCTTACCGCCGAGTTTGAGGTATTGGCGCAGCAGCACGGGCACGCCTTTACCGTCTGGTTCGATATCACCCGTCACGGCCGAGAGGTCGTCGATATCGTGTAGCATGCGCTTGACCAGTTCGTCGTCGGCGCCCCGGCGATGTTTGGGCAAGCGCTTGCGCGGCTCCACCAGAGGAGCTAAGTCATCGATCGATTTCTGGCGCTGCAGAAAGTCGACGATTAGGGAACGCGAAACGGGATGGTACTCATTGCTGATGCTCACCGGACCAAACAGGACGGGGTTCTCCGGATGTGCGGCCACGTGCGCCCCGATCCCTTTCCAGAGCAACAGGAGCGGCGAATATTGCTTCTGATAATCGGGTGCGACGAACGAACGGCCCAACTCGATCGCCGGACCGATGCGGTCGAAGAATTCGGGTTGCAAACGAAACAAGGACGAAACATAAAGGCCGCTGATACCGAAGCGCGGCAGCAGTTCATTGGTGAAACCCAGGCGGTAAGCGCCCGCGATGGAACGCGCCGCGCGATCCCACACGAAGAGGTGCTGGTAGTGCGGGTCGAAACGATCAAGATCGATGGCTCGTCCCGTGCCTTCGCCAACAGCTCGAAACGTGACCTCGCGCAAGCGCCCGATTTCGTGAAGCGCCGCAGGGATCTGATCGGCGGCTGCGAGGTAGACCGCCAGGTCCGCTGATTCGGCGAGTGGCGTCAACTGCGCGACCTCCGCCGCAACGAGCCATGGATCCACCGCCGCGACAATCGGCCTCCGGACCGGCGGGCGCCACCCCAACCCGTGCGGTTTTCGGTTTTTCATCAGATACGTCCGGTAGCGCAGATATTGGGTGAGCTCGGCGTCGGTGACCTTACTCTGGGGGTCAAACCGAATGGCGTGACCAATTCGAATCTCAATGGTTTTTCGTTCTTTGTTGGCCAGCTCGTGCAGCAGCCGGGCGGTTCGCAGTTGCGCGTGCATCATCCCCATGATTTGAAAAGCAGCGCTGTTTGAACCCTTGACGAACAGCGGTACTACGGCGGCCTTGCTGTGCCGCACGAAGCGCGCGATGTTCTGGTTCCAGAGGGGATCGGCAATGCGGCGCTCCCGGATCTGGAGATGCGAAACTTCGCCGGCCGGAAAAACCACCAGCAGTCCGCCGGCAGCGAGAAATGATAGGGCTTCGCGCACGCCCTTGCGGTTAGAACTTACCGAGGACGCCTGTTCGAAAGGGTCTACACAAATCAACGCATCGCGCATCTCGGGCACGCTGGCGAGCAGGGAGTTTGCCAGGATGCGCACGTCGGGGCGAACGCGCGAGAGCATGTCGACAAGGATGAAGCCCTCCAGAATTCCGAATGGATGGTTGGCAACGAGAATTACGGGGCCGGTGCGTGGAATGCGAGCTACGTCGGCGGCGCTCACTTCGTAATGCACGTCCAATCCGCGGAGGACCGTTGCCGCGAAATCTACCGGAGACGCGGCGGCCTCGCACTCGCGATAAAGACGGGTAATCTTTGGCGGGATGACGAACCGCTTGAACGCAGACGCGATTGGTAGCCGGTCGATTGCATCGGCGAACAACGGGGCATGAGCAACTACCGGCGTCGATTCAGAGTGCAATGGAGCATTCATACTCAGTTACCAACATGACTCGGAGATGGTAACGAAGCAATGACGAAACGATTAATAGAGTTTCAAACGCAAACGGTGCGTTAGTCGACTGGCATACGCTCATCGAAGAAATCAGCGACGCGTGTGGCGGCCGGGGGATCGAGGTTGGCAAGCACGGCGACCACGGTGTCCGTCTTCGGGTAAATGCGAAGCTCCCCGTTCATTCCCGGCGCACCGCCGCCATGTCCGAGCCGCGGACCTTGGGGTCCCTGCCCGACCATCATGCCGAACCCGTAGTGCATCCCGGGCGGCATGTGACCCTCGCCCTCTTGTGCCGAGGTCATTTGCGAGAACAGTTCCGGCTGGATCAGCTTACCGCTGGAGAGTGCTTCGGCGAAGCGGAGTAGATCGCCTACCGTTGAGTAGCCCCCACCGGCGGAACTGCCTCGCCACGGCAGAGTATCGCTGTTAGCCACCCACTTACCGTCCTTGTGTAAGTAGCCTGTCGACCGCAACGAAACGGACTCCGACTCGGGCAAGGAGTCTGTGTCATGCATGCCGGCTTTCGCAAAGATGTTCTTGCGGACGTAGTCGTAGTAAGACATTCCCGAAACCTTTTCTATTACGACGCCAAGCAAGATGAAACCGTAGTTCGAGTAAGACCATTTGAAACCAGGCTCGAACTCCGGGGCGCGCAATCCGAATAGCTTCACGTAGTCGCTCAGTTCGCGGATCTGTAAGCGCTGTTGGTCGTACTCCGGCGTGAAGATATCCCCCGTGCCGCCGGTATGCGTGAGAAGTTCGCGTATCGTAACTTTTGCCGCGACGTCGCGGTTCGGGTAGTCCGCCAAGTACTTGCCGAGCGGCGCTGATAAGTCGATCTTTCCTTCTCCGACCAATTGCAGGATTGCGGTCGCCGTGAACATCTTATTCATGGATCCGATCCGGAACTTCGTATCGACGGTATTGCTGGTCCGCCGATCCCGGTCCGCCAGACCGTACGCCTTCTCTAAAGCGACCTTTCCTCCTCGCGCGACAAGGACGCATCCGGAGAATTGGTCCTTACTGGCCAGTTCGGCAGCTTTTCGATCCAGGGTCTCGACCGCGCTCTTGAAGGTAAGCCTTGGCTGCTCGGGTTCATCCGCCGGCCGGGGGACGATGTTGATGCCGAGACGCTTGACTATGGGCGGATCGCCTTGTGTCAACTCAAGTTCGAGACGCCCATAGTTACTACCTTCGCGCTCCTTGACGATGGCTTCGAGCGCAAGCGGCTCGCTCTTCTCCACGCGAATCAGCGTGAACCCGCCGGTTCGCTCGCGAAATCCCAGCGAGTCATCAATGTGGTCCAGGCGTTGCGGCTGATACTTTTGTAAGTAGGCGGAAAGCTTCGCACGATCGCCGGAGTTAAAGGCGTCGAGCCATTGCTGGAGTACTTCGCCGGGAACGGTCTTCGGGATTTCCGGGCCGGTTCCGGCCAACGCCGCCAGTAAGAAGAGAAATCCGGTGAGGAGTCTCATTTCACTGCTGGTAGACGCGTGAAGGCGCGTTTCGGTGAGGAGGTTATCTGCGGTTAGTCGCTGTATCTCACTTAAAGGGTTTCGGATCTTCCACGACTTGTGCCGGTTCCTTGAGGTGTAGCCGCTTGGCCTCGTCGGGAGTCGGTTCGAGCGGGATTAGCCGGATCGTTTTGTAGTCCTTGCCGCTGTCCGTCACGGTAACTTCTGTCCGCGCTTTCTCGAAGTTGTCGAGCACCGCCTCAACCCGGTAGTCGCCGGGCGCCATCGAAAACGTACAGGGCGACGACTTGCAAATCTGCTCGCCGACCAGCACCTGGGCGCCTTGCGGCCGCGTATCGACGGTCACGCGACCCATTGGCTTGGAACACGCAAAACTCAGGCCAGCGGCTACGATGAGAACGGCGACGGGCAAACGCATGGGCGATTTCATTGTCCCATCAGGGTCGGTATGTTACTATTCGATTGTCCCCTGTATTTGGACTGAGTGGGAGGTCTGCGCCAAGCGGGCCGTTTGACCACGGAGGATTGATGGCACATAAACCCGGAAAGCAGTATCAGGCTGCTCAAAAGCAGGTCGAGACCCGTCCCTATAAGTTAAACGACGCGATCGTCCTCCTGAAAAAAATCAAATTCGCCAAGTTCGATGAAACCGTTGAGGTGCATATGCGCCTTGGTGTGGATCCGAAGCACGCCGACCAGATGGTCCGCGGCACGGTTCTAATGCCGAACGGGCTCGGCAAATCCAAGAAAGTTCTCGTTATCACCAGCGGCGACAAACTGCGCGAGGCTCAGGAAGCCGGCGCCGATTTCGTCGGTGGCGAAGACATGGTCAACAAGATCCAGAGTGAAGGCTGGACGGACTTTGACGCCGTGATCGCCACGCCCGACATGATGCGTTCGGTCGGTAAGCTCGGTAAGATTCTCGGTCCGCGCGGACTGATGCCCAATCCGAAAACCGGAACAGTCACTCCGGACGTTGCAAAAGCTGTGCTGGAAGTCAAAGCCGGCAAGGTCGAGTTTCGCGTCGATAAGACCGGCATCATTCACGCTCCCGTCGGTAAGATTAGTTTTTCCGATGACAAGCTCGCTGAAAACGCTTCCGCGCTGATTAACGCGGTGGTAAAAGCGAAACCGTCGGCGGCCAAGGGCAAGTACGTCAAGACTGCGACGCTGTGCTCGACGATGAGCCCCGGAGTCGATCTGGATACTACGGAAATGGGCGAGCGCGTTTAAGCGTCATTCGCCGGAGACACTTCATCCATGAAGAAAAAGGACGAAAAAAAGAAGGACTTCGACGCGCTCAAGGCCGAGTTCGACAAGGTGAAGAACCTGTTTGTTACCGGCTACGAGAAACTGCGCGTTGATCAGGACTTCGAGCTACGCAAGACAGTTCGCGGCGCGGGTGGTCACTATAAGGTAGTCAAGAACAACCTTGCCGAGATCGCCAGTGAAGGTACAGCGGCGGGCGGGGCGCTCAAAGATCTGAAAGGTATGACGTCGATTGCGTATACCTATGACGATCCGGTTGCGCTCGCGAAGGTTCTGACTGCGTACGCACGCGTCAACCCGGCATTCACATTCAAAGCGGGCATTGTTGAAGGCCGCGTGATCGATGTTAAGGCGATCAACGATCTGGCGACGATGCCGCCGAAGGAAGAAATCTTCGCCAAGCTGCTCTATCTTATTAATGCCCCGGCGCAGCGGCTGGCGACAACCATTGCGGCTACAGGTCGCAACTTAGCGGTCGTGCTCGATCAGGGTACGAAGGAAAACAAGTTCCAGGCGTAAGGCCCTTGGAAAGTCAGCAACACAGTTCAAGAAAGGTTAATAAGGACGAATCATGGCGGATATCAACGCAATTGCGGATCAGATTCAGGGCCTGACGCTGCTCGAAGCTTCTCAGCTCGTCAAGATGCTCGAAGAGAAATTAGGTGTGTCGGCGGCAGCGGCTGCCCCGGTGATGGCTGCGGGCGGCGGTGGTGGTGCAGCAGCGGCAGCGGCTCCGGCGGCGGAAGAGAAAACCGAATTCACGGTCGTTCTCACCGGCGCGGGTCCGAACAAAATCAACGTCATCAAGGCCGTTCGCGAAGTTACCAGCCTCGGCTTGAAGGAAGCCAAGGATCTGGTAGATGGCGCGCCCAAGCCGGTTAAGGAAGGCGTCTCGAAGGAAGAAGCCGAGACCATCAAGAAGAAGTTTACTGACGCTGGCGCCACTGTCGAAGTTAAGTAGCTTCGTTCACTAACTTCTACCGACTTATCATCACACGGCGAGCGGCTCATGGCTGCTCGCCGTTTTTATTTGTCTTCGGCAACGGCCCTCCGAATGCTCCTAAGTGCGCGGAGATACAAAGTGCGTAAACTACTGTTGACCGCGTTTTTCGGGATTGCCGTTGGAATCGGTTCCCTTCAAGCGCAAGTCGTTATACGGGTCGGCCCACCGAGACCGCTCGTTGAAGTCCGGGGCGTTCGCCCCAGCCCCGCCCATGTATGGGTTGGCGGTTATCATCGTTGGGATGGGAATGCGTACGCCTGGAATGCGGGCCGATGGGAAGCACCGCCCCGTCCGCACGCGGTCTGGGTAGCTCCCCGCTACCGACATACGCACGATGGCTATGTCTTCGTTGACGGCCGCTGGCGCTAAAATCCGCGCTCGCTTAGTTGGCTAGTCTTAGTCCCGCTAAGTGAGCGCTTATCATCGAAAATTGCCGCAGGCTTTTCGTCGTAACTGGCCCCTCTACTTTTTTGAAGGCGCAGAGCTCGCGATCTTCATGATCTCGGCATGCGTCTTCACCGTCTGGCTTTTCGATCCTGCTCTTCCACTGACCAAGCTGATCCCTAGCGCGCTCGTTCGTCGCATTTGCATGGGCCTCGCCATGGGCGTAACGGCCGTTCTCATCATCCACTCTCCGATGGGCAAACGGTCCGGCGCCCACTTCAATCCTGCAATTACTCTCACCTACCTGCGGCTCGGTAAGATCACCCAGTGGGATGCGATCTTTTACGTCATCTTCCAATTCATCGGCGGCGTAGCCGGAGTAGGGATCGCAGCGCTTCTACTCGGCGTGCGCATCGCCGACCCTTCGGTGGAGTATGCAGTCACCGTGCCCGGCACATACGGAACCGCCGGGGCCTTCGCCGCGGAGCTATTTATGGCAATCCTCTTGATGGCCGTCGTTCTTTGGACCTCCAATCGGCCTCCCGTGGCGACCTACACCAGTTACTGCGTCGGCGTTTTGATCGTCTTTTACATCATCTTCTTCGCGCCGATCTCAGGGTTCAGTATCAATCCCGCACGCACTAGTGGATCAGCCGTCTTTGCCGGTATCTGGACCGCTTGGTGGGTCTACTTCACCGCCCCGCTGTTGGGAATGCTGGGAGCCGCCGAGTTCTACCTTCGAAGCTACGGAGCCGATCGGATTCTCTGCGCCAAACTCCATCCCGACCCCAAGTACCCTTGTCCGTTCCGCTGTCATTTCCCGCATCATCGCCACCGACACTAGGCTGTATCTTGGTTGCATGGCCTCGAGGTTGAATGTCTAGCGAGTACGACGTGATTGTGATCGGCACGGGCGCGGGAGGTGGAACGCTCGCGCTCCATTTGGCTCAAGCCGGCAAGAAGATCCTTATTCTGGAACGCGGTCCTTTCATGCCGCAGGAAAAGCTCAACTGGGACACCAATGCGGTGTTCCTCGACAACCGGTATCACACCAAAGAGACTTGGCAGGACAAAGATGGCAAGGACCTGCATCCGCAGCAGGCTTACTTCGTCGGGGGTCAGACAAAGGTCTACGGAGCCGCTATGTTCCGCATGCGGGCCGAAGACTTCGGAGTTATCCAGCATCAAGGTGGCACATCGCCGGCCTGGCCGATCTCTTACGCGGATATGGAGCCTTATTACACGCGCGCTGAGGAACTGTTTCACGTCTGTGGCGATCTCGGTGCGGCACCCTCGGTTCCCGGTGGATACGCATCGGAGTTCGATCCTACGGAACCTTTCCACTCGAAGAAGTACCCCTATACCGCGCTTCCTAATGAGCCGCGGATGCAAATCATCGAGGACGACGTAAGGAAGTTAGGGATCAATACCTTCCCGATGCCTTTGGGATTGAATCGCAATGAGGCCGACCCACTTGCCTCTAAGTGCATTCGCTGCGATACGTGCGACGCCTATCCTTGCCTGGTACACGCGAAGTCCGACGCAGATGTTAACTGCATTCGCCAGATACTGCACTTACCCAACGTCACGTTGATGACGAATTCGCGAGTCACGCGGCTCCTGACCAACAGCACGGGTACGGCGGTAGCCAGCGTGGAGGTCGTCCACTCCGGCCAGGACGAGGGCAGCCCGCACACCGCGACTTACTCAGCGGACTTATTTGCGCTCTGCGCAGGTGCGGTGAATTCGGCGGTCATCTTACTCGCCTCAGCGAATGACCAGCATCCTTCCGGGCTCGCCAATCGCTCCGACCAGGTCGGCCGTAACTTTATGTATCATCAGGCGGACGCTCTGCTTGCGATGACTACGGATCGCACCGAAGATAGCTATACCAAAACATGGGGCACTAATGACTTCTATCTCAAAGATCCGGATCCGAGCTTATCCATTTCCGCTCGGACAAGTGCAGCCGATCGGTAGTTTCCATCACGAGATGATGAAAGGTGATGCTCCGTTCTTTACTCCGGCATTCGTTCTTGAAGGTTTGAAACACTACGCGATGCCCTGGTGGCTTACGACCGAAGATTTGCCCGATCCGAACAATCGCGTCACGATCCACAACACTACGCCGCTTTCAGTGGAAAATCGGCAGCCTGGAGTTTCCGGACCGCATCCATCCGGAGACACCGGCCGAACGAACGAGGCCGCTATCGTTACGGATGCCGCGCCTCGGCGCATTCAACTCTCCTACACGCCCAACAATGTCAAGTCCTTCGAGCGGCTGAAGGATCGTTGGGTTGATGTACTGAAAAGGGCGGGTCACGCATCGACATCCCTTCCGCTTCATGCTTACTTCAAGAAGCGCATTCCTATCGAAGGTGTAGGTCATCAGAACGGTACCTGCCGCATGGGAACCGATCCCACCACCAGCGTTCTCGACATCCACTGCAAGACGCATGACCTAGACAATCTGTATGTTGTCGACGCATCATTCTTTGTTTCGGCGAGCGCAGTCAATCCGTCATTAACGATCATCGCGAACGCGATCCGGGTCGCAGATCATCTATTGGCCGAACGTCTAAAGTAGAGGAATCATCATGCGTTTAGAAAATAAAGTAGCAATCGTGACCGGCGCAGCGACGGGAATCGGCCGGGCAATCGCTACCCGCTTCGCGAAGGAAGGTGCTTCAGTTGTGGTCGATTACGTTGGGCCGGAAGGTACAGCCGCGGATGTTGAAAAGGATATCTCCAGCTTCGGTGGTAAGAGCATTGCCATCAGCGCCGATGTATCAAACCCCGACCACGTTCAGACGTTAATCGACGGCGCAGTGAAGGCCTTCGGCAAACTCGACATCGTAGTCAACAATGCGGGTATCGAGAAGAAGTTTGCCTTTGTGGACTACCCGTTTGAATCGCTACAGAAGATACTCGCAGTCAACCTAATGGGACCGTTCCTAGTCTCGCAGGCGGCGGCCCGCCAGATGATCAAGCAGGGACAAGGTGGGCGGATCATCAACATTTCTTCCGTCCACGAAGACCTTCCGATGCCAACGAATGCGGCTTACTGCGCCAGTAAAGGCGGCTTACGAATGCTCACCCGAACCATCGCGGTGGAGCTGGCAAAAGATAACATCACCGTGAATAACATTGGACCGGGAGCCGTGTATACGCCCATCGATGCCGATATAGAAGCAAAGCCTGAGATGGAGAAAGCGCTGATGGCCGAGATTCCACTGAACCGCTGGGGCAAGCCCGAGGAGATCGCTTCGCTAGCGGTATTCCTGGCGTCGGATGAGGCCGCTTACATTACCGGTTCGACTTACTTTATCGACGGCGGAATGTTACGTCAATCCGGCAGTTACTAAGCATCCAAAACGCAAGTACTCTTCTAGCGTTGCCTCGAGCCGTCGATATAAAAGAGCGTCGAAAGCCTCCGTGCCTTGTCCGCCCTGTTCTTGCTGCAAGCTGCGGATGTACTCAAGTCTGTCTTCCGGGCGCACTGCGACGGGCGGATATCCAGCGCGAATAAGAAGGAGGTTCATCAGTAGCCGCGCCGTACGCCCGTTGCCATCGTTAAATGGATGAATACCGGCCAGACGTCGATGCGCGGTAAATGCCGTGTCCGGTGCATCAGGCGCGTTTGCAAGCCAAGCGGCAAAGTCTCCCATAAGCGCCGGAATTTCCACCGGAGAGGGAAAGCTGTAACGGCCCGTTTCGGTTCGAACGTAGCGAGGCAAGTCAGCGTACTTTCCGGCGAACTCCGGCGCTGATCGCTGCATGACAAGTCTGTGCACATTCCGCACATCGCTTTCGGTCAATCGTGTTGCCTGCCGGGCGAGCTCCCGCACATAGCGGATGGCGTCGTAGTGGTCGAGCGCTTCAAGATGATCTTTGAGCGGCTTCCCACCAATGGTAATGCCCTTTTCAATGACAAGCGTTGTTTCAACCGCGCTGAGCGTGTTTCCCTCGATCGCGTTCGATGTATAGGTAAGCTCGACGTCGTAGTAATGATCAAGTTTGTCGAGCGCCTCAGACCGCAGCGGCCGCAATTCGTCGAGCCGCTTCTTCTTTGCAGCAATTGAAACTTGAATGTCGTTCATCCGACTCCCATGCAGGTTGGTCAATGGTCCAGCGAGATCCGCTTAGCCCGCACCTTCCCCAACATGTAACTGAGAAGCTTTACCGTCGGCCCTTCATCGAAGACGTCCCGCACACGACGGCCATTCGCGAACGCCCATCCTACGCGCCAACCTTCGTAAAAGCCAGCTAAGGACATAACAAGGATCACACCGAACGACGTAAACGCGGCAATGATACTAGTTCCGATGACGAGCGGGTTCTCTGTGATAGTCGAGCCGCCAGGTTCTAAAATCCTCCAAAACCCGATCGCCGCTTCAAGCAAGGCTGCAACGATCGGAGCGGACGCAATTAGCTGGTACACGAAAACGAAAGGGAAAGTCCCCGCCATCGCGAAACAAAGCGGTCGGGAAAACACGCGAGTTCCGGGGATAAGCAACATCAAAGCTGCTGTCAACCACACAAGAGCAGCTAAGAATACCCAAATTAGGAGCGCGAATAGATAGAGAAACGTCGGCGGCACTTGATCATCGACGATTGTAGCGATCCCGCGTTGAGACTACCTGATGAGATCGTATCTACAGTCCAACCGACTTCAGCGCCGCTCGCAATTCCGGCTCTTCCCGTCCGCCCCTAAAGTAATGTGCGATCTTACCGTCTTTATCGATGATGAACACCATCGGGATCGCGCGAATGCCGTAGAGTCTGTGTGCCTTCTCGTCGCTATCGTCCAGCGTCGGCAATTGCAACTGCGCTTTGTAAAGGTATCCCTTCGCCTTGCCTTTACCCTCATCGTTGACGCCGAACACCATCAGCCCCTTGCCCGCGTACTCAGAGTTCAACTTAGCTACTGTCGGTAGTTCGTGCCGGCAGGGAGGACACCACGTTGCCCAGAAGTTGAGCATGACCGGTTTACCGCGCAAGTCGCTCAGCTTTACCTTTTCGCCATCGAGCGTCTTGAGTTCGAAATCAGGCGCCATGTGCCCCACCAAGGCGACACCGGTCTGCCCTGGGATTTGCAGTTCCTCGACCAGCTTCGCGTTTTTCGGCGCATCAAACGTGAAACGATCATCGGGAACATCGCCCACTGTGAAATGATCGAACTGCAGCCAACTCCGCACCGTGACCCGCTGGCCTTCGTTGGTTTGCACATTGGCGATCACCATGCGACCGATAGCCAGTGTATCGGGGTCAAACACGAGCTCTGCGCTCACGCCATTTCCCGCCACAGCGTTCTTACTCTCGACGCGAATCACCGGCCATTTCCCTTTTTCGCCGTTGATCTTCAGACTCTCGTAGCCATAGAAACCGGCCGTGCGCGCTGAAGGGTAGAGGTTCTTCAACGTGCTAACAACCGCCCGCGCGTATTGCTCGACAATGTTATCGCCCGCGCCGTTGTCGTCGCCACCCTTCGTCGCCGCACGATCAGCGTCTTCAACCGATGCATCGGCGTCATCGCTCGCCGACTCCTCAACCATGTACTGCTTCTTCGACGGCACAAACGTCCAAGTTTTCTGTCCATCGCAGACGATCACATATTCAGTCCCGCGCTTGGGGTGAATCTTGAACAGGTACCGCCCGTCCTCCCCGAACGCGACTTCGATTTTCGCTTCGCCGATGGGAGTAGCTGCCGTGGCGCCAGGCTCCAGGCCATCGATGACCATATCGCCGGAGAACTCGTAGCGTTTGGCAGCTCCGTACTTCTTCGAGATCGCTTGCAGCTTCTGCACCACGCTGAACGGAGCCGGCTGCGGAGCTTGCGGGTCGGCCACCACACCTACCGCGAACATGCACGACAGCACGATCAAACGCTTCATTGATCACTCCCAGTCACAACCAATTGCTTCAGAACCACCGAGCTTTCCTCGATTTTATTCTCGCGAAACAAGACGCTGGCAAGGTGACGGATGGCGTCGGCGTTTTGCGGGTCGCGCTTGAGTATATCGCGATAGACCGCTTCCGCGTCCGCGTATTTTTTATCGTTCTCGAAGAGCCGCGCGCGTTCCATCGGCGAGAAGACGGAAGCAGCGCTCGCGTCAGTCCCGCGCGCTGCCACGCCGCGCGCATGCCGGATAACGAAGAAAGTCCCGACAAGCAGGGCAACGATCACGATGATGCCGATAATCGAACCCTTCCAACCCGTACGAGGCGCTTCTTGTTCTTCATCGTCGAGCGATTCGTAGTCCGCGGGCGGGGGAGGTGGAAAAGGATTGACGTCAGTTGAAACCACCACGGGTTCCGCAGGCGATTCGATCTCGCCGCTCGCCGCATCACCCTCAGCATTCTCAGCCTGCTCAGCATTCTCAGCCTGTGGTGTTACTTCGGATGAAACGTCTTGAACCGGGCGGACGACGGCTGGGGCTGACAGCAGCCGATCCAATTCGGCGACAACCCGCTGAAGGTTGGAATCGGTCCGCATCAGCACGGTTAAGATCTGCTGAACGGTGCTCGCCTGTTCTGCGGAACGCGCTTCCAGCTGGCTGATCCGGTCAAGGAGCGACGAATCCACAAGGGAAGTACCCGATCCGCCATTCAACGGGCCGCGCTCGTTCATCTGATGCAGGAATCGGGTGGTTGTGCGTAGGTTGTCGAGCTCTGTCTCCTGCAGTCGCATACGCTCACGCAACTGCGCGATTGCCCGCAACAGAGAGTCCGCGTCGCTTGCGGTAAACCCGTCGGAATTGGAAGGAGTCATGACCGGGTGAAGGGCCGGAGAAGCTAGGCTCCGGCGGCTAAATGGGCGCTGACGGCGGCTCCGACGACGGCGATTTCGTCACTCGTCGGGATCACTTCAAAGACGCTGCCCTGAAGCGGAGTCATTTTCACCATCTCATGCAGATACTGATTCAGCAAAGCGGTTTCAACGTAAATGGAATTCGGTCCGGTGATGTAGAACTTGCCGGGCGCGTCCTGATGAACCAGATTGGCGGTGGCGGCGGCGAGGGCGCGATGCCACATCTTGACGAACGCGGAAGTCTTCTGATCGCCGAGACGGGCGCTGGCGAATACTTCCTCCGGCTCCATATCGAGAAAACGAAGCCGCATCGCCCGGTAGCCCATGATGCCTTCCAGGTGCCCAGTGCCGCCGCATCCGCAGAACTGTTCTTTAGGATCGATAGTAATCACCATGTGACCGCATTCCCAGGCGCCTTGCACCCGCGGGAACCGGCCGAAGCCAATACCGTTTCCAAGCGTCCAAACGCGGGTCAGTTTCTCGAGGCTGCCTTGCGACGCGGCGACACCGGCGGCCATGGCGTCCGCGTCATTCAGCACGAGCACCGGAGCTTTCGAGTTGACCCGGCTCAGTACGCAGCTCATCGACTCTGCCAGGTCCAGTCCTTTCGCTTGCTGAATATTGGGTGACTCCTGGACAACCCCGTCACGCACGATTCCGGGGAAACCGACACCCACCGCTTGAACTCTGTTGACATCGATCCCGGCTTCATCGCACGCGCGAACCATTTCGTCATAGATCGCCGGCGCAATCGAATCGGCGGGCATCGAAGGAAGACCCTCGATGATGTGGACGCTGCCGCGAACCTGGTGCCCTTGGATCAACCCCACCGCTATGTGATCGGATGCCACCACGCCGACCGTGATGGAGCCGTTTTTCTCTGGCATGGATCTCAAGTCCTCTGTCTACTGCAAACGGGCAAGCTTATTCAAGCCGTTGAACGCGGCTGCTTTATAGCACTCGGCGAGTGTTGGATAATTGAAAACTGTCTCGACGAAATAGTCTACAGTGCCTCCCAGGATAAAAACCGCCTGACCGATGTGCAGTAACTCGGATGCGCCCTCGCCGATGATATGGATGCCGAGAATCAGACGGGTTTCGCGGTGAAAAATGATCTTTAAACGGCCAGTGGTGTCGCCGCGAATCTGACCGCGCGCGATCTCGCGATAGTAGGCGACACCCACTTCATACGGGACGTCTTCGTCGGTTAGCTGCTCTTCGGTTTTTCCGATGAACGAAATTTCCGGGATCGTATAGATACCGTACGGGTAATTTGCCGGGTTGGAATACGCGGGGACGTTGAACGCGCGCGCCGCCGCAATCCGGCCCTGTTCCATGGACACCGAAGCGAGACTCGGGAAACCGATCACATCGCCCACCGCAAAGATATTCGGCTGCCTGGTGTGGAAGTCGCCATCGACAAGGATACGCCCGCGATTATCGGCCTCGATACCCGCGCAGGACAGATTCATTTCGTCCACATTTCCCTGGCGTCCGACAGCATAAAGCAAAGCATCTCCGACGATCTTTTTCTTGCTCATCAGGTTGGCCACCACACCGCCGGCCGCATTCTCTTCCACGCTTTCCACTTCTTCGTTCATACGCATGGTGACGCGATGGTCGCGCAAATGATAAGAAAGCGCTTCGACCATCTCGGAGTCGGCGAACTCGAGCAACCGGGGGCGCTTCTCAACCAGAACGACACGCACGCCGAGAGTCGCGAACATGCACGTATACTCCACGCCGATGACGCCGCCGCCAACCACGATCAGTGATTTGGGGATGTCAGGCATCTGGAGAACCTGATCGCTGTTGATGATGGTGGTGCCGTTTAGAGGAACCTTGGTCGAATCGGCGGGACGGGTTCCTGTGGCGATCACGATATGCTGCGCCTCTATCTCGGTAACTCCACGCGTACCGGTAACTTTGACCGTCGTAGGGCCGGTGAACGAAGCCGTACCGAACATAATGTCGACATTGTTGCGGGTAAGCTGGGCTTGCGTCACATCCGCTTCCGTCTTGATGACATGCTGGACGCGGAAGGAAAGATCGGACATGGAGATCTTCTCTTTGACGCGATAGTTCATGCCGTAAATGCTCTGGTACATGTATCCGGAGAGGTGCATCACGGCTTCCCGGAGTGTCTTACTGGGAATGGTTCCCGTGTTGATGCAATTGCCGCCAAGCACTTCGCGCCGCTCAACGACGACGACACGCTTACCGGATTTGGAACCCTGAATTGCAGCGCGCTGGCCCGCGGGCCCAGAGCCGATTACGATGAGGTCGTAGCTTTGCATCGGTCCGTACTAGTTTATTTGATCCGAAGAACGAGTGTGGAACAAAGTTCCTGCTTGAAATATTCACAATTCGGTGTATGATTCTGGCGTGAAGCCCTCCGTTTTGCTTTTATTCGCCTTGGCTTTCACGGTTGAGATGCGCGCGCAAGTTCCCGCTCCCGCCGCTGCTCAGCCGGCGGGCGGGGATTACGCAACTCTCTTGAAGCGCGTACTCAACGGAGATCCGGACGTGGATTATCAGGCATTCCGGATTGCCGGCGCACGTGCGTTGGGGCCTCATGCGTCCATGATCGAAGTCGGGCAACGAGCGAACTTCAAGAAGCTACTCGCGTCGGGAGACACGGAGGGCGCCTTGGCTGCCGCGAATGCATTCCTTGATAAGGACAGTGCAAACGCCGTGGCGCAATACGACGCGATGCTCGCTTATCAGGCATTGCAAAAACCCGAAGAGGCTGCCGTTCACGAGAAAATTCTCAAGGCGCTCATGGACTCCATCCAGCGATCGGGAGACGGCAAGAGCCAGAAGACCGCCTGGTTCGTGGTGACGACGCAGGAAGAGTACATCCTGGTGCGCACGGTTCTCGGGCTGTCGCCGAAGTCGCAGGGCCTCGTGCAGGATGGAGGCCACGCGTACGATCGGCTGACCGTGGTCGATCCTAAGACGAACCAGACACAGGACCTCTGGTTTAACGTGGATTTCGATATGGGCTTGTATAAGTAACTCCCGGTGCTTACCGGAGCCGTGGGTACACTTTGTTCATGGAAACACACGGGCAGGATTTGCTGCGTCAAAATTTGATTGAGCTTCTGAAAACGGGAAACGCGCACGCCGCATTCGACGACGCAGTGGAAGGGATCGCACCTCAGCATCGCGGCGCGAAGCCTGCGGGTTCACCGCATACGCTGTGGCAGCTGGTGGAGCATCTGCGACTCGCGCAGCATGACATTTTGGAATTCAGCCGCGACCCGAAGCATCAGTCCCCGCCATTTCCGGATGGTTACTGGCCGAAGGAGGACGCGCCTCCGAATGACCGCGCGTGGAGCGAGACGATCAAGCACTTTCACGCCGATCTGAATGCGTTCGTTGGGTTGCTTGAGGAATCGAAAGATCTGACCGCGCCGATTCAGCATGCGCCAGAGGGTCAGTCGCTGTTACGCGAAGCTTTGACTCTCGCGGATCATAATAGCTATCACCTCGGACAGATTGCGTTAGTGAGAAAGATGCTGGGGGATTGGAAGTGACGCTGCTGCCCGCTTTACTTGCAAGCCTCACTCGTACACGTCGCGCCGGTGCGCAATACGCGTTACGCTGACGAGCTTCAATTCATCGTCGACGATATATACCGCGCGCCAGTCACCAATTCGGACGCGCCACTGGTCCTTATAACCCTTAAGCTTTTTGCAACCCGGTGGACGGGGCACAGAACCTAGCGACTCCAGCTTGCGGACTACGCGACCCAGCACAGCATCTGGTAACTGCTCCAGTTCCTTACGTGCCGCCGGCTTAAGTTCGACCGTGAAGCTATTCACGCAGCCGGCCGCTTTTTATTAGACCCGCCTTGATCTTTTCGATCGGAATGCCTTTCTCTTTGCGGCGGGACTCCGAAATCAAACCGTCCCAGAAGTCTTCTAGAGCTGCGCCGTGCTTTTTCAGGTCAATTTGAACGGCCACTTTCCGGCCTTTCTCGTCAGTGACAAATTGGATCCCGTTCATAGCCTTATTGTCCTCCTAATTTGTCCATCAAAGCCATGATCGGTTGATCCATCACAAATGCTCAGCTCCTGAACGCATCGCGCGCAGCAGCGCCAGACCGGACCACAGCAGCGCAATCAAAAAGATCAGCACGCTCGCGCTAATCAGAATGGCTCGCCGCTGTGGTGAGACGTACTGCGCCACGTCCGGCTCGCGGGCGAACTGAACGGCGGCGCGCACTTTCACCGCGCTGTTCGTGGAACCCTCATTGATCAACAGAACATCGTAATCACCTGCATCGGGAACGGATTGCCGGAAGTCGGACGTCGGCCGCGCGCTGAGCCGCAACAGGTATTCGTAAGACTTCCCGCGAACGAAGCGGTCCAAGTCGCGGCGAGTCACCAGTTCGACGCGTACCGGCGCACTCTCGCTGGCGTTGAAGGAGAGATCTAGTGTCGCCGGCCAGTTCGCGATGTGCATAGGAATGAACCGATACTCGCGCGCGGGCACGTCGAACGAATCGTTCAGCAATTGCGCTTCGGACGCCGGCGTCGATAGAAGCAGGAGAAGCGCTAGCAACATGGCTATTCCCCCAGACGACGGTAGACGATCTTCCCGTCGAGCACCGTCATCAGAACATGCGCGCGCCAGACTTGCGAATCGGGAATGCGCATGATGTCGTCCGAGAGCATGACGAAATCCGCAAGCTTACCGGGAACGAGCGAGCCTTTCTTCTCGTCTTCGAACGCAGCGTAAGCGCCATCGATCGTGAACGCGCGCAAAGCCTCGGCACGCGTGAGCCGTTGTTCGGGGAACCAGCCGCCCGGCGGATTGCCGTCGCGATCCTGCCGCGTGATCGCCGCGTAGAAACCCCAAATCGGATTCGGGCTTTCGACCGGAAAATCAGAACCGAAGGCGAGCCTCACCCCAAGCTTGCGAAACGTCTGCCAGGCGTACGCGCCACGGATTCGGTCGGGTCCAACGCGCAGTGCCGCCCACGGCATGTCGCTGGTCGCATGCGTCGGCTGCATGGAGGCGATGATTGAGTTGTCGCGGAAGCGCCCGAAATCTTCCGGGGCAACTACTTGCGCGTGTTCGACGCGGAAGCGCCTGTCGTTTTTCTGATCCCCCAGCGCGGCCGCATAGGCTTCGAGAACCGTGCGGTTGGCGCGATCGCCGATCGCATGCGTATTGACCTGAAAGCCGGCAGCGATGGCTTCGCGCGCGACCTTTTCGATCAACTCGCGGGAGGAAATAAGCAGGCCGCGATTCCCGGGGTCATCCGAATAGGGTTCGAGTAGAGCCGCGCCGCGCGAACCAAGGGCGCCGTCGGCATAAAGCTTGAGGCTGCGGATTGTAAGGCGGTCGCCGATTTCGGGGCCGCTCGATTGAAACGAGCGCCAGAGCGAGCCGGCATCCGCCACTCGAATCATCGCGTAAACGCGCAGTGGCAATCGGCCCTTCGCGATCAGAGTCCGGTAGGCGGCTAACGTTGGCGCGTCGATACCCGCGTCATGAACGGTGGTGAGGCCGAAACTCGAACAAAGCTGCGCGGCCTTCTCAAGGGCATTCTCAATATCGGCCGGCGCGGGAGGCGGGATCTTCGAGTTGATCAGCAATTGCGCTCGATCGACCAGAACTCCGGTTGGCTCGCCGGATGCGTCCCGGAGGATCCGGCCACCCTGCGGGTCGCGAGAATTCGAGGTGATGCCGGCGATCTTGAGAGCAGCGGAATTCACCCAGACCGCGTGCCCGTCGACACGACTGAGAACTACGGGGTTGTTAGGCGCGACTCGATCCAGCGATTGCCTCGTAGGAAAGCTCTTCGAGGGCCACAGATTTTGGTCCCACGCATTGCCGATAATCCATTCGCCCGGCGCTTTGCCGCGAACCGCTGCAGCCACGCGCTGAGCCGCTTCGTTTTCGGAACCAACGCCGCGCAGATCGATTGTCGCGAGACTCTGGCCAAGTTCCAGAACGTGTCCATGAGAGTCAATGAAGCCGGGAACGATCGTCTTTCCATGAGCATCGATTTTCTGCGTGTCCGGGCCAATGAACTGGGACACGTCGTCGCCGACCGCGAGGATCTTATTGCCTTTGACGGCGATAGCCGTTGCGGACTGGTGCTGCGGGTCTACCGTATAGATCTGCGCGTTAACCACGGCCAGATCGGCCAGGTCAGCGGCCCGTGACCCAACAGAAAAAGGGAAGAAGCCGGCGGCGACAAACGTCCAACAGCCGACCATGCGAAGCATCTCCACAGCGTACAATGAAGGTTTTATGAGTCATGCCGTAACGATGGACAGCGTCGCCGCGCAGCCGCAATGGAAAACTGCGGTCGGATGGGCGGCGTCCATTCTGATCGCGGTATTGTTTCTGGCCTCGGGGATTTGGAAGATATCCGATCCTTTCGGCTGGTCGGTTCTGTTGCATCAATTGAAAGTGCCACAGGCCGTGAGCTTGCCGTTCGCCGTAGCCCTAGGTACGTTTGAGACATTTACCGGCTTGCTATTCCTGGTTCCCGGATACCGGCGCATCGCGGCGTGGTTGGGGTCCGCACTACTAGTCATCTTCATGATTTACATGGGGGTGAATTACACCGCTTTGCACGGAGTGGACTGCAGCTGTTTTCCGTTCGTGAAACGCGCCGTGAACCCGGCCTTCTTTGCGGAAGACTTCGGGATGCTGGTCTTAGCCGTGCTATCGGGCATGTTTGCCGCAACGTCCGCGAAACTAAGGGGCGCCGCCATCATCTTCGGCGCAGTGGCGATCTGCGCGGTTGTCCTTCTGGGCGTCGCGTCCGCCCGGCAAACCGGCACCAAAGCTCCTGCAACCATCGTGTTAGCAGATGGAAAGCCCTACCCGATTTCACAAGGGAAGGTATTCATCTATTTCTACGATCCCGAATGCATGCATTGCCTTGATGCAGGGGAACGGATGTCGCATCTTAACTGGGGTGAAACTAAGTTTGTAGGACAACCGGTTGTTCGTCCGCAATTCGCGCCGGCCTTTATGGAGCGTACTGGTTTAAAAGGCGCAACCGCGAATGATTTTCAGTTACTCAAGAAGACCTTTCCTTACACAAGCACCCCGGCGGGAGTTGCGATCGAGAATGGGCGCCAAGTGGCTTCAATAGCACAATTTGATGAGCCCGAGCCGGCAGCAACTCTGAAAAAGCTAGGCTTCGCACAGTAATCATTGTTTGTAATTTGCGACACCTAGCGACTAATTGCCTCAGGGATGAGGCGATCTGCAACAAGTCTGTTTTCCGTAACGTTGATTTCAGGATAGTTGTGAAACCAACGCGCTGGCACGCGCATTGCTTGCTAGAGAGACTGAAAGCTTTCAGGTCCGGAGAACATGAAATTTCATTTAAGATCGGCATGTATATCGCTTTTATTTACCGGGGCCGTGTTTGCCCAGAGTTCGACGCAAGCGGTTCTGCAGTTAAGCACCACGAGTCTAACGGCTCAGGTTGCGGCGGGAAGCAACGCGCCTTCGACGAGTTTCGATATTAGTAATACCGGAGGCGGCACACTAACCCCTACCTTTGCGACGTCGGCCACTTGGTTGACGGCGGCGGTAAGCACGGCAACCACATGCACGGCGACCGCGGGTTCCGGGTGCCAGGTTGTTTCGGTCTCGTTTAATTCGGCTTCACTTGCCCCAGGGAGTTATACCGCTTCTATTTATGTAAGCGATGCAACTGCGGTGAATGCGCCGCAAATCGTCAATGTGACATTGACAGTCGTCGGAGTTCCTTCCAGCATCACGGTCTATGCAGCTCCTAATGGAGGCGCTACCTACACCCTCATCTACACACAAGGTTCTCCGCAAGTCTCCGCGAGTACGGCAAGCGGAGGCAGTTGGCTTTCCGCTTCCTCGCAGAGTCCGTTCGGAGGCGCGGCTATCGAATATGAAATTGACGTGAACACTCAGAATATATCGACGCCAGGCACTTACCAGGGAACTATCGTGCTGAGCGGTTCTAACTTCCCGTCGGATAATAAGACAATCAACGTTACCTTAGTCGTCACGACTTCGCCGATCGCCGCGGCCACCCCGGCACAATTGAACTTAGTCGCGGGAACCGGCCTAAGTACAGTCGGATATGTCACGTTGGGAAACAGCGGTCAAGGTTCACTGACGATAGCGTCGGCTACTCCGTCGGTTAGTTCCGGAACAGCGGGTTGGCTTACGGCCACGGCAAGCGGTAGCACCCTTACCGTAACCGCAAATGCCACCGGACTGCAGCCGGGCCTGTACTCAGGAACGATTGCGGTTTCCAGCAACGCGGCAAACGCTACCTTATCAATACCGGTAAGTTTCTTAGTAACTACCCAGGCCGGACCGCAGATCGCGATCGGAGGCGTGGTGGATAACGCGGTTGGCATTGGGCCGATATCTCCTGGGGACATTGCAGTCGCTTACGGGTCTAACTTCACCAGCGCGACTCCGCAGGGCGCGCAGTCAACTCCGATCGCCACGAACCTGGCAGGAGTTCAAGTACTGGTCAATGGAACGGCAGCTCCGATCTACTTCATTTCTCCAAACCAGATCGATTTTCAGGTGCCCTATTCGACGACGGCCGGCACGGCTGATATTCAGGTGGTGAACAACGGAACGCCAGGAAATACAGTATCCGTGACGGTGGCTGCGGTAGAGCCCAAGATACTGGTGTTCCTGGGCTATTCGGGTCAACCGCCCATCATTGTGAACTATGCGGACGGATCTATTGCGACCACCGATAGCGGATTTACTGCGCTTCCCGCGCATGCCGCAAGCCCCGGAGACACGCTGATCATGTACGCGATCGGCTTGGGGCAAACGAGCCCGGCCGCAACGACGGGAGCAGCGGCGAGTAGTTCGACACTCGAAACGATCAACCCGGCGAACGCGACGATAACGCTTGGAGGTGGCTTTATCACGACGGTGCCGATAAAGCCGGCTTTCGTTGGCCTCGCGCCTGGGTTCGTGGGCCTATATCAGATTAACTTCACACTGCCGTCCAATGCCCCGGTCGGAAGTTCTATCCCTGTGATGTTGACGGTGAATGGCGCGCAGAGTAACCCGGTTAATATCGCGATTCAATAGTCTCACCTGGTGTAGTTGTTGGGGGAGAGGCGGGTAGCCTTGGTGCTGCCCGCTTTTTTATTTGTTTCCCGCCAGGCATAGACTCGAGCAAGGCTATCAGTAAGCCCGAATCGGAGATAATGCGGAATTGAGGCCGGGCATCTAATGAAGCCTCGCCCATATAGTAGTTCCATCCAAACATGCTACTTACTCACAAATATGGGAGCAAGCGACAGTAAAACCAGCCCTACTAAAAACGCCGAGAACATAATCACCAAACGCGTCCGCACCGTCTTGTCGGCTCCAGCGAATTCCTTCCAGTAGAGCAATCCCCAGAGAACGCCAACCATAGTAGCTCCCTGGCCGATACCGTAACTTACCGCGGGACCCACACGCGCTTCGCCTTCGGCACTGGCGGCCACGAAACTGGCCAGTGTTCCGATGCACCAGATCATGCCTCCTCCAATCCCGAGAAGATGCTGGCGAATCGTGCCCTTGAAGTAATCGAACCCCGATATGGGTTTGCCTTCAACTGGAAGGTTCATGAAGAAGAGGTTGAAAATGAAGGTCGAAAAGAAGACTCCGAGCGCGAAGATCAGCCCGCGCGCATACGGGCCCAGACCGGCTTCGTTTCCCGGTTCGCGGTAAGCGGCTAACTGCACAATGGGGAAGAACGAACCCATTAGAACACCGCTGGCCAGGCTGATCAGCACACCTTTCAGGCTGACCTTCATCGCTGTGCTGCTAGTGGCCCCCGCCTTGATGGCCTGCGCCAGTTTCTGGGCGGCAAACGCACGGTAGGCAAACGCGTCGAATACGATGGCGACCGCGACCAAGGCGGCGCCGAAAAACAGGAACACCGGATTGCCACTAGGCTCAATCAGGAAGTTCAATCCCACGCCGATTAACAAAGCCAGGCCGATGCCGATCGGGAACGCGACGCTCATCCCAGCAAGCGCAATTGCAGCCACCAGCAACATGTTCGCCAGATTGAAGACGACGCCGCCAACGAAGCAGTATAGGTCTTGCCGCTTGCCGGCTTTCAGGATGTCGTCCATTGTTGCGAAGCCGTCGAAGCCCATGGTCCCGAACGTGAATGCGATCAACACGGCGGCGAGAAGAACGCCCGCGGAGTAATCGAAATAGAAGAGCTCAAATCGCCATTTACCGGAGAGCTTCTGAGTATTCGCCCAGGATCCCCAGCAGATCATGGTAAGAATCATGAGCGACAGCGTGGCTAAGTAAGTGGAAGGCAATATCATGTCGATTAGTTTTGGTCAATCCTTCGAAGCTTCGATAGAGGTCTTCTCTTGCGGCTTTACGGTAGAGCGAACAACTACAAACTTGTTGAGCAGATCGAACCAAAATGGTGCGCCGAGGGACACTGCGAATGCGGTAAGTAGCCAGCCGAGGCCATGCGCCAGAACGAGGCTGACACTATCTCGCGCCGAAGGCACCGCGGTCCAACCGATTGGCAGGCCGGCCTTTTGGAAGCTATCCAGTATGCTTTGCGGAGCAACCAAGCTACCCTGCGCCGCGGCCGTGTTCGCCAGAGCCGTGCGCAATGAAGTATTCGTCCAGAGAGACTTCATCATGGCGAGAGTATCGGCGTTCACGAAAACCGCCACGGCGAGTCCGAGGACGAGGATGGTGATTTGCGTTCGCCGTTTATACCAGCCGGACACGCGCTCCATCGCGCTGTTATACCAGTTTTCGATGTTCAGGCGGATTTGCACCGCGTCGTTGCCGGCCGCCTGGCATAGAGTGAGCAGGGCTTGGCGAAGTTCCTCCGGCATGATCGAGTTTTGCACGGCGTGATAGAAATCATCGGCGCCCGGGGCCGTACGCCCGCTTGATTGCGTTGCGCCGGAAGCGCCGTAAACCGGCGCCAGCAGATCCATCAACGCGAGAGCGAAAGTGCCCGCGGGGATGTAAGCAGGCAGATTGTGACTATCGGGATAGAGGCAGCGCACCAGGCCATGTCCGTAGAGTCTGGATGCCAATCCTGCCGTCGGCTGATGCACCGCTGTCGGCTTTTCGCGTAGGTGGAGCGCGCCGCGAAGACGGTCCCACACATTCCGCCAGTAAGTGGGGAGTTGCGAATTCGAATCCGCCAGCAAGCGAAAGACTCCGTGTTCCAGATCGTTGGAGCGGTTCTTGAGCCACGCCTCGATCATCTCGTTAACCGCCGAGCAGATCAGGCTGAGCAGCAGATAAAGAAAAATCATCCCGATAGCAACATCGAGAATGGCGGAACCGAACATCGCGGATGCCCTCCGTTTCAGTTGATGGAAGCAGATTGTGGATTATATCCGAATTGAGCGTGAGCTTGAGAAGTCTTACCCGGGCAAGACGCTCGAATTCAAGCGTGATTTGACGTCGCCGGAAGGCATATTGCCGACCGCCGTGGCCTTTTCGAATACGGCCGACGGGCGTACCCTGATCGGCGTTGAGGACCGCACGAAGATGGTGCGCGCGCTTCGAGATGTACTGGGCGAAGAGGGGCGGCTGTAGAATCGAATCGCAAATAGCATTGCGCCGAAATTGATCCCGTCGATCGACGTGCTGCCGTGGCGCAAAAACTCAGCTTCTGCAGATCGATATCCCGCGTTCCAGCCGTCCGCATCATTGGATTCGTCTGGGCTCGGAATCCGCGGCGTTCGTGCGTGTCGGATCCACCGGGCGCGACCGTCCGGCCCTAACTGCAGTAATCGGAAAGGTAAAACGAAAGGACGTTTGGACATTCCCGCCAATCGCATTGCGCGAAGCGGTTATCGACGCCGCTAGTATCCGATCCGGCGCGCGATTCCAGGTAAGCCGGCTAATCGTGTCCTTGGGCGGGCGTCATAATCCGGGCGATGGCTTCTCCCAGCTTCTGCCATTTTGACGATTCGTGCGCAAGTTGTTTCTTGCCGGCAGCAGTAAGACGGTAGAACTTGAATTCGCGCTTCTGTTCCTTGACGGCCGGCTCCCATTTAGCGGCGAGCCACCCCTTTCGCTCCAGGCGATGGAGCGCCGGATAAAGAGAACCGTGTTCGACTTTCAGAACGTCTTCCGACGTTTGCTGGATGTGCTTGGCGATCTGGTGCCCGTGCGCCGGTCCGAAAACGAGCGTGCGCAGGATAAGCATGTCGAGAGTTCCTTGCAGGAGTTCGATGCGGTCGGGAGCGGATTCTGCCATTCGTGGTAGGCATTCTACCATGAGCTGGCGAAAAATCGATTAAAGACAGCCGGTCGTAGCGGAACGAGAATACAATACGCTGAGGAGTTTTTTATGCCTGGCACCGCAGCCCGTAAGTCCAGTTATTCTTTGCGCACCGTCTCAATTGCCGGTGCATGGCTCGCGGGGTTGACATTCTGCGCACCGCTCGATGCGCAGCAAGCCAGCTTCATTGTGCATCCCCTTTATAGCACTTACGCGCCGGGCGGCATTACGAATGGGCCCGATGATCGTTTGTGGTTCACCGGATTGAATCCGGGCAACATCGGCAGCATCGACACGGCGGGGTCTTTGACCGAATACGCGGTCCCCGACGGTGCAGCGGCCGGAATCACCACCGGACCCGACGGCAACATCTGGTTCCCAACGTCGGGTAACAATATCGGACGGCTGACGCCATCGGGGGTCCTCACCGAGTTTCCCATTACCACGCCCGGCTCAGGGGCGCTCGGGATCACTACCGGACCAGATGGCGCACTTTGGTTTACCGAAAACCTGGCAAGTCAGATTGGGCGGGTAACCACCGCAGGGCAATTCACGGAGTATCCGGTTCCAAACACAGAGCCCTACTCGATCACCAGCGGACCGGATGGGGCGCTTTGGTTTACCGAAGGTTCCGGAAATATCGGCCGCATTACTACGTCGGGCCTCGTTACCGAGTATGGGGTCCCGGGGTCAAATAAATATCCCGGAACAGTTGGAATCACGACCGGGCCGGATGGCGCCCTCTGGTTTACCGAGTCGATCAGAGAGGCGGTTGGGCGCATAACGACAGAAGGCGTGGTTACCCAATACGAGTACGACGCTCAAGTTGGCGGCGGCGGTGGAATTACGGCTGGGCCGGGCGGAGACCTCTGGTTTACTTTGGGCCACTCAGAGATCGGCCGGGTTACGACTGCCGGGGTATTCACTTTCTACACGACGCCTACGTCAAACACGTATCCGTTCTCCATAGCGAGGAGCAATAGCGGCGCAATCTGGTTTACAGAACATACAGCCGGGCCGGCGAGTGCCGGTATTGACGAGGTGGTTGTGGCGGACGCGTCGCTCTCCTCGACTCCGAACGAAGGCGATCTCGGCGCAACGGTTACCCTAGCCGGGAGCGGGTTCGCTCCAAATGAGGCGGTGAATGTCTACGCGCACAGCACATCTGCGAACCTGCTGACCACCGTGAACGCGGATTCGACCGGCGCGTTTTCCACGGGGACGAATATCGGCATTGCGTTCAGCGGCGAAGACTCTTTGGTCGGAGTCGGAAAGAGCAGTGGGAAAATCGGCGTTGCCCAGTATCTGGTGGACTCCGTCTTGACAGTGACGCCTACCAGCGGGTTAGCCGGAAGTGCAGCGTCGGCTTACTGCTCCGGGTTAGCGCCCGGTTACCGCATCAACTTCTATATCGGCACGCAATCGCTCGGCTCGGGGCAGGCAAACACCGCCGGCGATATCAACTTCAAATTCACTGTGCCGTCCAGTCTCGCCCCGGGTTTCTACCGGGTGACCGCGCGCATCGACTCGAAACCGGTTCTGGAAGGCTCCTTTACCGTCGACTAAGGGGTGAGGAGTGGCGCTTCGCCCACTCACGCCCATTTTGCGCGCCTACCTAACAAGCCCCCCGAACCGCTAACGCCAGGAACCGTACTTCTCGAGCACACGGGAAGGATACGCGTGTCCGCAGGGTGACTCCCGAGGAGAAGTCGGAAGTAAGATCGTGTCCGCAGTTACTTGACAAACAACAGCTCATATTTTATGCTTTTATACAGATGAGATCGGTTGAGCCGGTTGAATCCAAATGAAGCAGAAAGGAATCCACTAAGCACATGTCTCTTACTCACGATCCGTTCCAACATCTTCGACTCTTCGAAGACGCAGTGACCCGCCTGGTCAGTGAACCGCGCGCATCGCGCCCCTGGTCCCCGGCGGTTGACATTTTCGAGAACGAGAATGAACTTGTTCTGAAGGCCGATCTCCCGGCGATTAAGCCCGAGGATATCGATGTGCAAGTAGAAAATCAGACCCTGACCTTAAAAGGCACTCGAAAATTCGAGCAAACCGCCGATAAGGGTGGATATCACCGAATCGAGCGCAGCTACGGAAACTTCGTTCGGACGTTCACGGTGCCGACGACGGTCGATACGGAAAAGGTCAGCGCGGACTACAACCATGGCGTTCTGACGGTCCGGCTGCCGAAGAAAGAGGCCGCGAAGCCTCGGCAGGTGAAAGTAGGCGTGAACGCCGGCGAGAAAGCAATCAACGTCGGCCAGAACGCTTCGGCGCAAGTGAACGGCGGGCAGAACGCGCAAGTGTAATACCGCGGCCAATAGGTCGCGTATAGACGGGGGCAGCCAGTCTGCCCCCGTTTGCTATTTGGAAGCATCAAAGAAACAGGGAGACCCAGGAATCATTTATGTTCCGCTTCGATAAATTAACCCAGAAGGCGCAGGAAGCGCTGCAGCAGGCTCAGCAACTCGCGGAACGCTCCCAGCATCAGATCGTGCATCCTTTGCATTTGTTGATCGCGCTATCCACCGAGCGCGAAGGCATTGTGCGGCCGGTACTCGAGAAGTGCAACGTCCATCCCGATGCCATCGTGTCCGAAAGTGAAAGTCAGTTGAAGTCGATCCCGCGCGTGCAGGGCGGGAATGCGCAGCCGGGCGGCATGGTGGTATCGCCGGGAATGAATCAGGTACTCGAATCGGCCTTCAAAGAAGCCGAGCGATTCAAAGACGAATTCGTTTCGACCGAGCACCTGCTGCTGGCGATCGCCGACGCCAAGTACGATCCCGCAGGCAAGCTGCTCGCGCGAGCCGGCGCCGAGCACGATGCCATTTTGAAAGCCCTGGTCGCGGTCCGAGGAACCCAGCGCGTAACGGACCAGAACCCCGAATCGAAATATCAGGCGCTCGAGCGGTACGCCGTCGATCTGACCGAGCAGGCCCGCAATGGCAAGCTCGATCCGGTCATCGGACGTGACGAAGAGATTCGCCGCGTGATGCAGGTGCTCAGCCGGCGCACGAAGAACAATCCCGCGTTGATCGGCGAACCCGGCGTCGGCAAGACGGCCATCGTTGAGGGCCTAGCGCAGCGCATTGTCAAAGGCGACGTTCCCGAGCAGCTCGCAAAGACAAGCGGCTGGTGGCGATCGATCTCGGCTCGATGATTGCGGGCACGAAGTTCCGCGGCGAGTTCGAAGACCGCCTCAAGGCCGTGCTGAAGGAAATCACCGAATCGAACGGCGAAATCATCTGCTTCATCGACGAGCTGCATACCCTGGTCGGCGCGGGCGGAGCGGAAGGCGCGATCGACGCGGCCAACATGTTGAAACCGGCGCTGGCACGCGGCGAATTGCGCTGCATCGGCGCGACCACGCTGAACGAATACCGCAAGTACGTCGAGAAAGACACGGCGCTGGCGCGCCGCTTCCAGATGGTGCTGGTGGGCGAATCGAGCGTCGAAGATGCGATCGCGATCTTGCGCGGCCTGAAAGAGAAGTACGAGATTCATCACGGCGTGCGCATCAAGGACGCGGCTATTGTTGCGGCGGCGACTCTATCGGATCGCTACATCACGGATCGCTTCCTGCCTGACAAGGCGATCGATCTGATCGACGAAGCGGGTTCGGCGCTGCGCATCCAGATCGGCACGCATGCCGATTGAGATCGACAACCTGGAGCGCCGCATCGCTCACTTCGAGATCGAGCGGCAGGCGCTGAGCCGCGAGAAAGACGCTGCGTCCCGCGATCGGCTGCGGCATGTCGAGAACGAACTGGAGCGGCTCCGGGCGGAATCGGCGGTGTTGCAGGAACGCTGGAATCGCGAGAAGTCGGCCATCAGCCGCGTGCGCGAACTCAAGGAAGAACAGGAGCAGGTTCGCAACGAATACGAAGCCGCGAATCGCGTCAACGACTGGAACAGAGCCGCCGAGCTGCGCTATGGCCGGATGAGCGGAGATCGAGAAGCAGCTCGAGTCGGCGAACAATGAACTCGAGACAATCAAGAGCGGATCGGCCGCTGCTCAAAGAAGAGATCGACGAGGAGGATATCGCCAAGATCGTCGCCAAGTGGACCGGCATTCCGGTTTCGAAGATGCTCGAAGGCGAAGTGCAGAAGCTGATCCACATGGAAGACGCGGCTGCATGAGCGCGTGATCGGGCAGGACGAGGCGGTGACGCTTCGTGGCCAACGCCATTCGCCGCAATCGTGCGGGCTTGAGCGATCCGAAGCGGCCGATTGGAAGCTTTATCTTCCTCGGTCCGACAGGCGTCGGCAAGACGGAACTGGCGCGAGCCTTGGCCGAGTTCCTGTTCGACGACGAGAAGAGCATGATCCGCGTCGATATGTCGGAGTACATGGAGAAGCATGCGGTGTCGCGCATGATCGGCGCGCCTCCGGGATATGTGGGATACGACGAAGGCGGCCAGCTCACCGAGCATGTGCGGCGGCGGCCTTATTCGGTAGTGTTATTCGACGAAATCGAAAAGGCGCATCCGGATACGTTCCACACGCTGCTGCAGATCTTGGACGACGGGCGGTTAACCGACGGGCAGGGGCGGACGGTGAACTTCAAGAACACCGTAATCATCATGACTTCGAACATCGGGTCCGGCATCATCAACGAGACCGGACCGATCGGGTTCAGCGTGACGCAGGATCGCAATCATCGACGGCGCGAAGCGGCTGCTCGACGCATTGAAGCAGCAGTTCCGGCCTGAGTTCCTGAACCGCGTGGACGACATCGTGGTGTTCAGCCAGCTCACCAAGGGCGACTTGACGCAGATCGTCGATATTCAGATCCGCGGGCTCGAGAAGGTGCTGGGCGGGCGTAAGCTGCACCTCGAAGTCACTCCGGCAGCGAAGGAGAAGCTGCTGACGGAAGGCTACGACCCGAGCTTACGGAGCGCGGCCGATGCGGCGGGCGATCCAGACGATTGATTCAGGATCCGCTGGCGCTCCGGCTCCTCGAAGGCGAGTTCAACGACGGCGACACGGTGAAGGTGGATACCGCGCCCGATGGGAACATCATGTTCGGGAAAGTCGAGGAGCCGGTGAAGGAACCGGCTTTGGTCTAAGCCTTACAACGCGGACGACTGCCCCAGTGCTGTACTTGCGCTGGGGCAGTCAAACGTGGTCACCATCTTTTAATCCCAATCGCTTCGCTCAGTATCCAAAGCCGAAACGCAGTTTGCGGAACTTCCCGTGGAGATAGTGAACGGGCACATGTCCAACATCTCCGGCTTTGCTCAACATTGACGCGGCGTGGACGTCCTGTTTCACACCGCTGCCTTACTTCCGGGACAGCTTCAAGGGCGGCCGTCATCGTAAGCCGCTCTTTGAGACGAATGTCGGAGGCACCCGCGAGGTCAGGCGCCGTGCTGACTGGGCGCCAGGCCAATAAGATCCTCGCCGATGCAGAAGTCGAAGCCTTCCTCAAGAGTCACCCGGATGCCTCAGTGTGCCCGGTGCTTCCGGGTTGGAACGAAAACTCCCCGGCATCCCACCGGGCTGCGCACAGGGGTCGGCGCGGAGCGTTCTCTGGTAGCTGGCCGCTGCACCGAAATGAGCGAGCTGTTCCGCACCCTCGAAGAGGTTTCCGGGATACCTGCGCCAAGCCGGCAGGGCCCCTTTCCCCTCTTGTATGTGTTATGAGGCATGCATTCAAGGAAGCCCGCGCTGATCAGCTCGGCTGCAGCCTGCTTGCTAGCTCACGAACGAGGGCGGCGGAATTTCGACAGCAGAAAGGTCCGCTCCGGAACACAATAGGCGACACGGTGGATTGATACCGGCAAAATAGGAAAGGGAGCCGCATGACTGCCAAATTATCGATGATTCTAAGTGCGAGCATCCTCCTTACCCTAGGAGCCATGCATCTAGCTAGCACGTTTTGGGGGACAAGTCTCGCTCCTCGTGAACCCGCACTACAAGTCAGCATGAGCAGGGTTTCACCTGGACTTACGACGGAAACAACAATGTGGCGATGTTGGATGGGCTTCAACGCCACCCATAGTATGGGGCTCATCCTGTTCGGCCTAATCTACGGATACCTCGCGTTGGCCCACAGTCAACTTCTTTTTCGGTCCCAATTCCTATTGCTTGTGGGGCTAGGGATGCTTGTGTGTCTTACTGTGGTCTGCCGGCTCTACTTCTTCAGGACTCCCCTGATAGGCGTGAGCATTTCTTTCGTTTTCTACGTGGCCAGTATTGCGCTATCGCGAGCCCAAACACTCTGGGTGGCTTAAGACTAGGACTTAGTTTCAGGCGGGGCGGGACCCCTTAACGGAGCTCCCGCCCTTTTTCCTTACTGTATAGGCGGAGTGACCACCAAGCCGTCGGGCAACAGCGCTTCCTGCGTTCCTGTAATCACCAGGAACGGATAGGGCTGAACCACGATCGTGCTCGATACCGCCACATCAACCGTTAAGGTGGTCGGGCTGGTCACGGTGACATTAGAGAAAGTCACTCCCGCGACCGGACCGAGCACCGTGCTGCCCTGCACGAAGCTGGTGTTGACTCCCGTCACGGTCACCGTGACAGCCTGAGCGCCCGCAACGAACGTCGCCGGCGTGATTGAGCTGATGTACGGAATGCCCGGCGGCAGGAGTTGATCAAAGGCGCCGCGCACTAGGAAGATCGCCATCTCGGCCCGGGTTACATCGGCGGTTGGGCAGAAATCGGTAGCCGAGCAGCCGGTCGTGATTCCGTCCTGCGCCAGCCGCTGGATTTCCGGATAGCCCTGATAGGTAGGCGGCACGTCCTGGAATATTGCTGGAGTGGCTTGATATTCGAAGACCGGACCGTAGCGCATGAGCGTGATGAACACGGCCATTTGCTCGCGGGTGACATAGTTATCCGGGCAGAAAAGCCCGGGGGCGCAGCCCGTGGTTAAACCAAGTGCCGACATCTCCTGAATCTCGGCGTAGCCGAATGAGCCGGGTGGCACATCCGAGAAGATCTGGGTCGTTGGAGGCGTGAATGGATTGCTCTTGAACACGGACTTGACGATGAAGACCGCCATTTCCGCGCGGGTAACCGAATCGTTCGGGCAGTAGGAGAGCGGGCTGGCGGCGCATCCGGTGGTGACGCCGTCAGCATAGAACAGATTGATTGCGTCGAAGCCGAACGAGCCTGGTGGGACATCGGCGAAGACTTGGGTATCCGTAATGTCCTCAACTACAGGAATACTTTGACCCGCGACCAGGACAGCGCTGGTGAGATCGACGCCGGTAGAGTTAGGCGCGGCGGTGATGGTCACTGATCCGTTTCCGGTGCCGCCACTGGATGAGAGCGTGATCCAGCTTGCTTCGGAAGTAGCGCTCCACACGCAACTTGGCGCGCTCGCGACGACGTTGATGACGGCTGTTCCGCCTGTCGATACGAAACCGATCGGCGTAGTTCCAGAAGCCGGGGCTACTGTGAAGGTGCAGCTCGCCGCGCTGTTCGTCAGCGTGAAATCGACCACCGATGTTCCGACGCTCGCCGTGACCGTATAGCTTCCGGCGATGCTGTTGGCGGTAAATGAGGGCGTGGTTACGACCCCGTTCGAGCCGGTGGCGAAGATGCCCGAAGAACCGCTGCTGCCGAACACTCCGGATGCGCCGGTAGTTGGCGCAGCGAATGTCACGGGGACACCGGGAGTGGGCTGGCCATATCCCAGCGCAGAGACTTGTAGCGGCGCGGCAAACGTTATCCCTGCAGGTGCCGTTTGCGAATTGCCGCCTACGATTTGAAGAGTAGCCGGACCGTCCAATAGCACGTCTACGGCGCCGCCCGAATAGTTGACTACCGCGACCTGCTCGGCTCCATCCCCGTTGAAGTTACCGACACCTAACTGACTCAAGGTGCCACCCCCGAGAGGGAACACGGCCGGAGCGGCAAAAGAGCCGGTGCCGGACCCGATGAGAATGACGATTGCGCTCGTCTGCGTGCTTACCGCAATATCCGGAATGCCGTCCCCGTTCAGGTCTCCGATCGCAAGACCCGCATTGTTAGACCCGGTGCTGAATTGCGTTTGCGGCAGGAAGGTTCCGTTTCCGTTTCCAAGAAGCACCGATACGGTCGGGCTGCCGGCGTCGGCAACCGCGATGTCCAGCTTTCCGTCCCGGTTGAGATCGCCGATCGCAAGTACGGATGGATTGGTCCCCACGGCAAAGCTGCTGTTCACCGTGAATCCGCCGGCGCCGTTGCCAAGCAGTATCCAGACCTGATTGCCCGAGCCATCGAGCACCGCCAGATCCGAATTCCCGTCGCCATTGAAGTCACCTGCGGCTACTCCGATATCCACGCCGCCGACCACGGTTGAGGTGGCAGTCCCAAACGTGCCATCTCCATTGCCGAGCAGAACGTAGACGTTGCCCGAAGCCGTCACGGCCAGGTCAACAATCCCGTCGTTATTGAAATCGCCCGCGGTCAGCGCACCGGGGGTGGGCCCGACTGCATATTGGACCGGCGGATTGAATCCACCCGCTCCATTGTTAAGCAGAATGGTAACGTGTGCCGGTCTGATAATCAGTTACCGCCACGTCCATCTTCCCGTCGCCGTTGAAATCGGCGGCAACCATCTGCGAAGGTGTGTTTCCGGCAGGGGTGGTCGCACCCGTCGTAAATGTTCCATTGCCGTTCCCGGTGAGGATCGTAACCCCGCTGTCGCTGAGGGACGCGATGTCCGACTTGCCGTCTCCGTTGAAGTCGGAAACCGCAAGCCATATTGGATTCGTGCCGGCCGGGACAACGACGGGCGCGGCAAGCGAGAAGCCCACATTCGGCGTAACCGTCACTGGCGCCGCCGTGGACAAGCTCGATGCCGAGATGCCGTCGCCATCGAAGCGCGCGGTCAGCGGAAGAATACCCGCAGGAAGCAGCGTCGTCGTGAACGTTGCGACTCCGTTCGCAATGCTCGACTGACCGAGTACGGTAGCTCCGTTATAGAACGTTACAAATCCAATCACGGTTGGATCGCTCACCGTCGCGGTCAGAGTCACCGGCTGGCCCAGAATCGCCGCGTTCGGACTTACCGCAAGCGTTGTCGTCGTGGGTGTCTGGCCGACGCTTTCAACGACCACGGGCGACACACTCGCACCGAATGTGCTGTCGCCGCTGTAGTCGGCGGTCAGGTTATGGCTGCCGACCGACAGAGTCACCGGCGTGAGCGTCGCAACGCCGTTACTGATCGGCGCAGAACCCAGATTGGTGGAACCGTCGAAAAAGGTCACCGTGCCGGTCGCGCCCGATGGGACGACTGTCGCCGTCAATGTTACCGGCCCGCCATTGTTATCCGGGCTGGGCGAAGCGGTCATCGTCACTGTAGCGGCCTGAAGCGCGAGCAGTACTCCAACTGAGCCGGCTTGATATTGCGTAACCACCAGATCGGCGCGTCCAAGTGTGGTGAACGAGCCGGCGGCAATCGCATACGGATCCGTTCCGGCGCTGTAGGAGATGGCGGGCTGGAACGTTCCGTCACCGTTGCCGTAAAAGAGGCTGACCGTGCTGCTCGTCGAGTTGATTGTGGCGGCGTCGAGTTTTCCATCGCCGTTGAAGTCGGAGATCACGACGCCTTGCGGGAAGACGCCGGTCGCATAACTCACCGGAGGCGCGAACTGGCCGGAACCCATGCTGATGAGAACGGTCATCGTGTTGACGTTCTCGTTGACGACGACCAGGTCCGTCTTGCCGTCGCCGTTGAGATCGGCCGCCGCGAGCGCATTCGCGCCAGCGCCGGTCGGGAGGTTCACCGCAGCGCCGAAAGTGCCGTCGCCATTGCCCAGAAGCACGTAAACGCCGCTGCCGTTCGTTACGGCGAGATCCGACTTTCCATCGCCATTGAAATCGCCGGTGGCGATTCCGCGCAATCCAGCGCCGACCGTGAGGAGAGCCGGCACTTGGAATGTGCCGTTACCGACTCCGAGGAAAATCTCGATCTGACCAGCATTGGCGAGCGCAACCGCAAAGTCGGGGATGCCGTCGCCGTTAAAGTCGCCAGTGACTACGCCCGAGGGGCCGCTGCCGGTTGCAATTGTGGTCCCCGGTTGGAAGGTGCCGTTCCCGTTGCCGAGCAGGATCGTGACATTGTTACTGCCGTAGTTGACCGCGACCAAGTCCTGGCTGCCGTCCAGATTGAAGTCGGCATAAGCCAGGGCGACAGGTTGAGTTCCCACCGCGACGGTGCTCCCGGTGGGAAACGTTCCGTCGCCCGCGCCCAGAAGGATCGAAATACTGTTTCCGGCGAAATTCGCGACGGCGATATCGGTCATCCCGTCGTTGTTGAAATCCGTAGTGACAACCGCGTCAGGAGATTGACCGACCGGTGTTGTGGGGGACGTCGACGGGAAACCTCCGCCTACCGCGGCGTTCACGATCAGGCTCACGACCGCCGAAGTGGCCGGAGTCGTATTCGCGTCACCGCTGTAGTGACCTGAGATGGCGAGCGTGCCGGCAGGAAGCTGGGTTGTCGTGAGAGTAGCAGTGCCGCTGACTAAGGTTGCGGAGCCAATCACCATCGTGCCGTTGTAGAAGGTCACAGTGCCTGTTCCGCCATTCGAAACGACGCCCGTCAACGTCACGCCCGAACCGTAGGTCGCGGGCGAGGGAGACGCATTGACGATCAGCGAACTACCCGGGCCGATCACTTCGATGTACGGGGCAGACGTGCTGGTCCCGTCGTCACCGGTGTAGGTTGCAGTGATGGAGTCCGAGCCGGCGGGCAGCGTGGTGACCGCCAGATTCGCAACGCCCGATGTCACGGGAGATGAACCGAGCGAGCCGCCGTTATACGAGAACGTGACGGTACCTGTGGCCGTAGATGGAGTTACCGTAGCCGTCAGCGTGACTGAAGCTCCAATGGCGCCAGGATTCGGCGAAGCGCTTAGAGTTGTGGTTGTGGGGGAACTTCCCAGATAAATGCCCACGGTATTCGTATTGCTATTCGCGACTGCCAGGTCCACCAGGTCGTCGCCATTCATATTTAGGGCGGCGATTGTGATCGGCGCGTTGCCGTCGGCAATCGACGTCAGCGCGACGAAAGTTCCATTGCCGACGCCTGAGAATATGGAAACGCCAGGAACACCCACGCCTGCAACCGCGAAATCAAGATTGCCGTCGCCATTGAAATCGCTGACGACCAAAGCGGTCGGAGCATTTCCCACCAGGTAATTCACGGCCGCGCCGAATGTTCCGGAACCAGTATTCAGCAAAACACTGACGCTGTTGCCCGTTGTGTTCGCAGTCGCTATATCCAGAGCGCCGTCTTTGTTGAAGTCGCCCACTGCGACCGCGACTGCACCGTTTCCGACCGTATAATCAACCGGCGTGCCAAACGCGCCTGTACCCGCACCCGGCAAAACGGTCACACGACTGACCAGACCGGAAGTGGTATTCGCCACGGCAACGTCGACAAATCCATCCCCATTGAAATCTCCAACAGCCAACCCAGCGGGTAACCCGCCAATGGTTGCGACGATCGGAGCGGCGAACAAACCGGTCGTCCCTGTATTCAGTTGAACGGCGATCTCGTCGCTGCTTCGCGAACTGACAACCACGTCGGGCAGGCCGTCGTTATTGAAATCCGCAATTGCGATTGAGTCCGGACTGTTCACCGTAGTCACTGTGAAGGGCGCATAGAACGTTCCGTCACCCTTACCTACCAAAACAGAGAGAGTGTTGCTGGTCTGATCCGTCACCACAACGTCCAGAATGCCGTCGATATTAAAATCGGCGACTACGACGAACGCGGCGCCGCTTCCCGCCGGATAGTTGACAGCCGGGGCGAACGTGCCGTCTCCGACGCCGAGCAGGACGCTAACGTTGTTTGAGCCCGGGTTCGCAACGACGAGATCGGCAATCCCGTCGCCGTTGAAGTCGCCGTAAGCGATGCCCTGCGGGCTGACACCGGTCTGCGGATTGGCCGAGTTGACAAACGCGCCGCCGACGCCCGCCGTGACGGTGATGTCCTGAGCATGGGACACACTCGGTGCGTAAGTGGATGTCCCCGTATACCGGGCGCTCAATACGCGGACTCCGGGCGGAAGATTGCGAACCACTAAATTCGCCGCACTTGCGTTGACCACAACACTGCCCAGGACGTTCACGCCATCGTAGAACGTGACGCCTCCTGTCGAGATCACGGCGCTCCCTTGCGTATCCACTACCGTGGCGCTGAGCAGGAGTGGACTGCCGAACGCCGGGCTGGTCGACGACGGCGAGAGAAAGGTTTCGGTCTGGGTACGCGCGGCTTCGAGCCGAAGAGAGGCGAGAGAAAAGAGCGTAACTACGGCGGCTGTCGTGATTCGAGTCATTCAATTCCCGGGCTTAGAGGTCGAAGCCGTACGCGCACTTCGCGCGGCCGACTTCGCCATGAAACGGTATCTTCCAAGGTATTGTGCCGTAACCGCCTGCGCAACCGCGCAAGCAAATGGTTACGATTCCAAATACAGTATCAGTTCGCTGAGCAGCAACAGCCAGCGTAGCTGATTTTCGCTTTATTTCACTGAATAATCAAGCCATTGGGCAAGACGGCTTCCTGGGTTCCGGTTTGGATATAGACCGGCTCGGGCTGGACGGCCACGCCGGACGGCGCCGCGGTGAGCGATAACGTGAGCGACGTCGGCGAATTCACGGTCAGAGAGTTAATGGTAATTCCAGGCGGTGGGACAAAGTCCGTTATGCCCGGTTGAAAAGTCGTGTTGAGCCCGGTAACCGTGAAAGTCCCGGTTGCGCCGACGGCCAGCGTGTTGGGCGCAATGGTAGTGATTACCGGCGTTCCGGCGGGCAGCAACTGGTTGAACGCGCCCTTCAAGATGAACGCGGCCATCTGTTCGCGAAGCACATCCTGGGTGGGACAGTAGAGATCGGAGGAGCAGCCCGTGGTGACCTGGTCATACGCCAGCCGCTGGACGTACGGGAACGTCGGGTCGGTCGTCGGAACATCGTTGAAGTAGGCCGTCGATGGATACGTGAAAGGCGTTTGTTCGAAACGCATGCGGGTGATGAAAACCGCCATTTCGTCGCGGGTCACGGGGGAAGTCGGACAGAAATACTGCGGCGCGCAACCCGTAGTGATACCCAGCTCATACATTTTCTGAATCCACATATAGGCGAAAGAGCCTTCGGGCACATCGAGGAAATAAGGCGTGCTCTGGTTCAGAGTGAAATTGTCGCCGCCGTAAACCGCGCGAACGATGAACACCGCCATCTCCGCGCGAGTGACGTCGGCAAATGGACAAAAATCCATCGGACTGGCCGAGCAGCCTGTGGTAATTCCCTTTTGATAGAAGAGATTGATTGCGTCGAAGAAAGCGTTCGTGGGCGGGACATCCTGGAAAACGGTCTGGGTCGTCCAGGAAGTAACCGGGACCGGCTGTCCGGCGACGGTGATTGTCGTTGTAAGTTCCGCGCCGCTGGTGTTGGGCTGGACGATCACGGTCAGCGGCGTTTGACCGGCAACGCCGACGGTGGGAGTCACCGTAACCCAGGGCACGGTTGAAGAAGCGGTCCACGTGCAATTGGAAGACGACGCGGTGATCGATACCTGCTGCACTCCGCCCCGGTTATCGAAAGCGATCACGTTGGGATTCACGTTGAACGAGCATCCCTCGCCCAGAAAAACATCCACGAGTCCGGGATACGGATCGGGCTGCGTGGTTCCCAGATCGCCGGCATCGGCAATCACGATGTCCGAAATACCGTCCGCGTTGAAATCGCCGACCGCGGGAGCGAGCCAGTAGCAGATTCCGACGCATCCACCGACGGTTGAGCCGGTGGTAAACCCGCCTGTCTTACTTCCGAGAAGAACGGAGAATGTATTGTCGCTACTGTTCGCGACGATCACATCGGGGACTAGATCGCCGTTGAAATCGCCGGTCACCAAGCCCTCCGGCGTGTTTCCCACCGGGTAGGTGGCGGGCGAACCGAAGGCTCCGTTGCCCAGGCCTGTCAGCACAATCACGACCGCGTTTGCGGCGTCGGTAATGACCAGGTCCGGAATGCCGTCGCCGTTCGTGTCAAAAGCCGTAATATCCTGCGGGATCGCAGGCGCTTGCGACGACGTGCTAACCGAGAACGGCGTTTGCATCGTGAACGTGCCGCTTCCCGTCCCGAGAAAAACAGTTACGGTGCCGTCGTTCGAATTCGCTACTGCCAAATCCGGTATCCCGTCCCGGTTGAAATCGGAAACAGCCACAGCCACCGGGTTTTGACCGGTGGGAGTCGCCGCCGTGCAGTTGACGCACACCGGATAGCTCACTCCCGGTTGGAACGTACCGTTGCCGGTCCCGAGAAACACGGTGATGCTGTTGTCCAGGTCGTTGGCGGTTACGACGTCGACGATGCCGTCGCGATTGAAATCCCCTGCCGCTAAGCCATTGGGTGGAATAGGGGGGGTGGAAGGGTTGTAAGGAACGGTGTTCGTCAGGGGCGCTCCAAACGTGCCGTTCCCGTTTCCCAGGAGTACTTCGAAAACCGGAGTAAGGGTGCCGTTGGCGCCGACACCGGCGGTGATGCCGAGATCCAGGTTGCCGTCCCCATTGAAATCGGCCACAACGGCGCCGTAGGGGAACTGATTGGCGTTGAAAGGCACGGGCGTGCCGAACGTTCCATAGCCGGTTCCCGCGATGAAAGCAGCGGTGCCCGCACCGCTGGACGGATCAGTGGTCAACGCGACGATATCCAGGTGGCCGTCGTTATTGAAATCGCCGGTGACGACGGTGCCAGGTTCAGGTCCAGCCGAAATGTATTGCGGGGACGCAAAGCCGAGAGCCGCGACATCGGTGACGTTTTCGACATAGGCCGCGGATACACTGCCTAGATCGTTCACATCGCCGTCGTAGCGCGCCGTGATACTGCGCGCGCCAGGCTGAAGCGAATCAGTCGCGAAAGTCGCAACGCCGCTGGTCACCGACGCGATGCCAATCACGGTGTAGCCGTCATAGAACGTGACTTTGCCGGTCGCCGTGTTGGGCGACACCGTGGCAGTGAACGTTGTCGGGTGTCCGTAAGAAACCGGATTGGGGGTGGCGCTGAGAGTTACCGTGCTCGCCGCCGCCGGCGTTGCGCTGCCCTTACCTTTCGAGCCACTTCCCGCGCTGCTTGAAGAAGAACTGCCCGCCGGGTTCGCGGTGAGTACCGGGGTTTCCGTGGAGATGACCGCAATCGCGCCGGAGCGATCGCTGATCAGCCCGGCCATGCCGTTCGTTGCCGCGACCGCGGACATTGGCGACCCGGCTCCGAACACCTGCGCACTGGCGAATTGACCGCGACCCAGACCGTGATAAAAAGCGATCTCGTGAGTGACCGGATTGGACACGGTCAGGTCAGCTTTCCCATCGTGATCGAGATCGGCGGCGGTGAACTCCGCGGACTCTGTCTTCAGCTGCGCAACCGTCTTGAATACGCGCGCGGTTGGCGTGAGGAAACTTAACGTTCCGTGGACATCGGATGCGAGGAGGCTCTGCACGCCGAGCCCGTCGAGATCTGCTACGGCAATCGACACGGCGGGCACGTCGGAAATCGCAACCGGAGTCAAGAAAGCTCCATCTCCCTTTCCGAATGCCACCGAGACGCCGGCCGCGGAAGCGAACGCGATGTCGAGGAAACCATCCTGATCGAAATCGCCAGTGACGATCCGGGTAGCGCCGGGGACACTCGCCACTGCGCTGAAAGCCAGCGTATCCAGGTCAACCAGATACACAATGCCGGCCGAATCGAGTACAACTGCGCGCGAGTGCCCGAGTGCATTAGCCTCACCCGGAGCAATACCGATCAAGCTGGAAGACACGGAGACGGGATTCGATGGATCCCCGAATGTGCCGTCGCCGTTTCCGGCAAGGAAGTAAACCTTGCCAGTGACCGACGCGAGCGCGATACCGGCTTTCATGTTGGATGAAGGCGGCAAGATAGCCACACCGGTCAGAGCGTCGTGAATCTGGTAAATCGCCGACGTCTGAAAGCTCTCGTCGGCATGATGCAACACGACTTGCACCTGGCCCTGCGACCCCGCGACTACGACGTCAGGGATGCCATCCGCGTTCACGTCCCCAACTGCCAGGGCGCGGGGGGATGTCGAGATGGCGACGACACGAGGCGCCGTAATCGCAGTAGCCGTACCGCCGAACGCATTCGCAAAACAGCAGGAAAAAACTGAAAAAAGAGTAAGGATTCGACAACGCATATGGATTCAGGGCTCGACAACGAAGCTCTTGCTTAGCGTACAGCCTCGCTTCAGAGTGAAACGATTAATCTGTTTACGTTGTAATTTTTCGTCCGATTTCGCGAAAACCGGTACTTACTGCGGAGAAACGTCGATCACCAAGCCATTAGGCAGCACCACTTCCTGTACTGTTGGGCCGTTTGTCGAAATGTAGATTGAGATCGGATCTGCCGGAGCCGTGGCACCGATCGTGAGGTCGACCGTCACAGAAGTGGCGCTCTGCACGGAAAGGTTCGAGGCGGTGATCCCGGATACCGGGTTCAGAACCGTAGCGCCCGAAGCGAAATTGGTGTTCACGCCTGTGATTGTGAAAGTGGCCGTCTGCCCCGGCAGCGCAGACGAGGGAGAGATCTGGGAAATCAACGGCGTTCCGGCCGGCAGCAGCTGATCGAACAACCCACGCATCAGGAACACAGCCATTTGGCCCCGCGTCACCGGGTTCGCGGGACAGAACAGTCCGATTCCACAGCCTGTGGTGATGTTGTCGAAACGCATGCGCTGAATCCATGTAGTAACCGAACACCGTGGGGCTCACATCGCTGAAGTACGGGGTTGGCGGGATGTCGAATACGGTGCTGGCTCCGTAGCGCGCGCGGACGATGAAGATTGCCATTTGAGCGCGGGTGAGGGACTCGCCGGGGCAGAAATCGCTGGCGGTGCACCCGCCCGTGATACCCAGCTCAAACATCTTCTGAATCCATTGGAAGCCGAAACTGCCTGTCGGGACGTCCGCGAAGTACGGTGTCTGCTGAATCAACGTAAAGTCGTCGCCGCCCATCACGGCACGTACGATGAAGATCGCCATCTGGGCGCGCGTAATGTTCGTATCGGGGCAGAAGAGATCGGGCCCGCATCCATTGGTGATGTTCCTGGTCTTGAGCAGGTTGACTGCGTCAAAGAAATAGTCCGGCAAGGTGACATCGGCGAACTGCTGGACCGTCGCGTCTTCGGTGGTGATGACGGAAGCGCCGCCGATCGTGAAGGAACCCGGTAGCGGGGCGCCGGTGGCGTTGGTGGCAACCTGCGCGTTCAACGTTCCGCCCCCCAGGCCGGAAAGCGGGGCGGAGATCCACCCCGGCGCGGACGCGGTCCAGGCACACCCGGGGCTATTCGTTGAGAGGGTCAAGGCTTCCGATCCTCCGTTGGCGTCGAACAGGAAAGTCGGTGGCGACAGCGAGAACTGACATGCGCCGGGAGTGCCGCTCAGAACGAACACCGCGTTGTCTTGGGTGCTGGCAATCGCGGCGTCGGAGATGCCGCTTCCGTCGAATTGCCCAATCGCGACAGCGATAGGTGAACTTCCGGCAGAAGATAGGACCGGGCGCTGGAAAGTTCCGTCGCCATTTCCGGCGAGTAGTTCCAAGCCACCGTCGGCGGCAATTGCCAGATCGAGCTTGCCATCGCCGTTGAGGTCGCCTGCTGCGATGGCGATCGTGCCGGGGCCCGATTCCGCAGGTTTCGCGCCGCCGAATGTTCCGTTCCCGTTTCCAAGAAACACGCTAACACCGGGATTGGATCCGTAGGGATACTCGCCGAAATCGGCGACTGCCAAGTCGAGCTTGCCGTCCCCATTGAGGTCGGCGACGGCAATTCCGGATGGGCTGAAGCCGGTAGCCAATAGTTGGTAGGCAGTGAAGCCGCCGGTGCCGACTCCAAGCAGAATGGAAACGGTATTATCGGCCGAATTCGCGACGGCAAGATCCATTCTGTAGTCTCCGTTGAAGTCTCCGGCAGCGAGGGCAAGCGGCGCGGAGCCGACGGGAATTGCGGGTGGAACGCTGAAAGTGCCATTGCCGCGGCCCAACAGAATTGACACTGTGTCGTCATCGAAGTTCGCGACTGCGAGGTCGACAATGCCGTCGCCGTTCCAATCGGCAGTGATCAATGCGCTCGGACCGTTGCCGGCCGCAAACTCCACGGGTGCCGCGAACATCCCATTGCCGGTGCCGAGCAGAATGAAAACCGCGCCATCGCTCGCGGCGGCGTAATCGTAAGCGGCGACGGCGAGGTCTGGGATTCCGTCGCCGTTGAAGTCCGCAATGGCAACCGCCACTGGATAGGTGCCGGCCACAACGTTGAATGGCGGAGCAAAGTTGCCGCCGCCTGTACCGAGGAGGATCGATATCGTGCCCTCGCCGTTCGCGGTGACGATGTCTTCGATGCCATCGCCGTTCAGGTCGCCGATCGCGATGGCTTCCGGAGACACATCGGTGGAGAACGCGGCAGCGGGAGCGAATCCGCTGGACGGCGCGGAAACGATGGTCACCGTGGCGAAAGGTGCACCAGCCGGCGCATCGCCCTTGAGATCGCCGTTGTATCTCGCGAAAATCGTATTCACTCCCCACGGTAGGAGCGCTGTCGTAAAAACAGCTTGACCGGCAACCACTGACGCGGTTGCAATCGGGAGCAACTGACTGTAGTACGTCACCGTGCCGGTCGCGCTCGGGGGATTTACCGTCGCCGTCAGAGTTACGCGTTCGCCAGTTAGAACGGGAGTTGGCGTGGCTGTCAACGTGAGGGTTGTCGCGTGCAGAGCGGTGACGCCCGTCGTGAAACCAAGCGTTAAGGCCAGCGCGAGAAGCAAAGCTCGAAGACGCGCTCTGTGCGATAGCATACTATGTGCGGTGAATAAGACAGTTCACCCGCGCCGGAAAAATCTCAAAGGCACGGTTTCGCGTCTCAGCAGGCCGAAAAGTTACATAACTCCCAACAGCGCCGGGCAATGGCGTGAGAACATGGAGGAAGTCCCCGGAAATTATTGAATTCATGAGAGCGATGGCATTTAGATCTATTTCGATATCCCCTTCGATATCCGCGCTCGCGACGGTAGTAGCCCTCCTGTTATCCGGTGGAGTCTCCGCTACTGCGCAAACGAAGAACGCCGATATCAATCCCTCGATTGGCAATTTGCCGATTCAAAAGGTTGGCCTCAACGATCTGGTCTCCATTCAGGTTTATGATTCTCCCGAACTGACCCGAACCGTGCGCATTTCCGAGGACGGAACACTCCGTCTGCCGCTGTTGAACCAACCGATTCACGCTGCGGGTCTATATCCGCCGGAACTGGAACAGGAAATCACTACCGCCCTCAAGGATCAGGGAATTTTGGTCCGCCCGATCGTCAGCGTGACGATTTCGGAGTATCGCAGCCGCCCGATCCGCGTGGTGGGAGCGGTCAAGAAGCCGGTAACTTTTCAGGACACTGGGAATATCCACCTGCTGGACGCGATCACAGCGGCGGAGGGCATAACCGATGCGGCCGGGCCGGAGATTCTGGTCTCTACTCCTAACCCAGGCGGCGGTCCGGAACTGGTGCAGCGGTTCTCGCGCCGACAACTGGTGGATCAGGCCGATGAGAACTTGAATATTCGGCTCACCGGCGGTGAAGAAGTGCGGGTTCCCGAGGCAGGTAAAGTTTGGGTGATCGGAAACGTCAAAAAGCCCGGCCCGATCGCGGTTAGAGATCCCGGTGACATGACCGTTCTGAAGGTGGTGGCGCAGGCCGAGCTGATGCCGTTCAGCGCCACGAACGCTTATATATCGCGCACATCGGATAATCCGAAAGGCTCCCAAGTCCAGGTTCCGTTGACGAAGATTCTAGAGCGGAAAGCGCCGGATATGTCGTTGCTGCCGAACGATATTCTCTACGTGCCGGATAGCAAGAGCAAGCGGAACATATCGACCGCCATTCAGGTTGCAACCGGGTTCGGTATCGGAACGATGTCCGGCCTTCTTATTTTCAGACACTAATCGGAGCAGGCATGGAATTAGGCAATCCTCGATTGAAACCCGAATCTGAAGCACTTGTGCCGGCGGGCGACTTACTGACGCGAGCGCTGGCGGCCTACCAGTTACAAGCAAATCCACGTCCTCTGAACAACGGCGAGGGCGGCCCGGAAAACACCATTCCCATCGCCCACTACTTGTGGGTGCTGCGACGTTACCGGTGGCACATGCTGAGTTTCGTTGTCGTATGCACGGTAGCGGCGTTTATCGTGTCGTCGCGCATGCGTCCGCAGTATCAGGCGACGGCGACCCTCGATGTCGACCGCGAGGTTCCAACCGGCGTTGTCGGCGACGAGTCTCGTCAGGGCGGCGCGCCCGGCGATGCCGACCAGTTCATCGCCACGCAGATCGAGTTGATCCGGTCCGATTCCGTTCTGCGGCCGGTGGTTGAGCAATACAACCTGATCCAGGTGGAAGATTCGATGCACATGCATTGGAGACATCCTGCGGCTACGGGGATTATCAAGCCGGGGCCGGGACCGGTCGGCTTGGCTTATTTGATTGTCGGCCGTCCAATCAACACCTACCTGATTACCATCAGCTATCGTTCTCCGACTCCGAAGATTTCAGCCGATGTGGCGAACGCAATCGCGGATTCCTACTTACTGCACGCTTACGAGATACGAGCTAAGTCGACGAATACCGTTTCGCAATTTATGGAGCGGCAGCTCGATGAGTTACGCGCCAAGCGCGAACAGTCGCAGATGAAGCTAGCCGGGTTTGAGAAGGAACTGAACGTTATCAACCCGGAACAGAAGACCAATATCCTTTCGCAGCGCCTGCTGGAGTTGAACACGGAATTAACGGCGGCACAGGCGGACCGCATCAAGAAGGAAGCCGCTTCGCAATCCACCGAAGGTGGTTCGTTAGACGCAGCTACGGTTTCCGGCCAGGGTGATTCCGTTAAGAAGCTGGCGGATCAGTTGAACGACGCGAATCAAAAATTCGCTTTGGTCAAGCAGGAGTACGGTCCCAATCATCCTGAGTACGCGAAGATGGCTGCCGTTGTAAAGGAGCTGCAGATACAGTTTGAAGCCGCTCAAAAGGCCGTTCCGCGACGCACGAATATTGAGTATGTAGACGCGAAGAACCGCGAGAACAAGCTTCGCGAGGCTGTCGCGGAAGTGAAGGCGGAATACGACTCCTTGAATGAGAAGTCGGCCAAGTATCAGAGCCTCAAAGGCGAAGCGGACGCGGATAACAAGTTATACGAAGAGTTAGTCACCAAGATCAAGGAAGCCAGTATCAATCAGGGTTTCCAGAATCGGACGGTACGGCTAGCGGATCCTGCACTCCCCGGCGGCGGACCTGTTTCGCCGAACATCCCGATGAACGTGATGATGGCTTTCCTCTTTTCTACGCTGCTAGCGATTGGCGGAGCTGTGCTGGCGGACTCGTTGGATGCGACGTTGAGCGATCCGGAGCAGGTCACTCGCGAGTTGAAAACCAATTTGGTGGGCAGCTTGCCGATGTCGCGCGATTGGAAGTTCCGGTTTGGTCCGGTGGCGGAAGGCGAAACTTCCACGGAATTGGTCCGAGCCGCGGATTCGCCTGGAACGAAGCTGCTTGAGGAATCGATTCGAGTGCTGCACAGCTCGATCTTGTTGAGCGATCCCGATCGGCGCATTCGGAGTATTCTGATCACGAGTATTTCACCGCGGGATGGTAAGTCGACCACTTCGGCTTTGTTAGCGACCACCAGCGCACAGCAAGGCAAGAAGACCTTGCTGATCGACGGCGATCTGCGACGTCCCAGCATGGACCGGTTCTTCGGAGTGAACAGCCCTGTCGGTCTCTCCAATGTGGTGTTGGGGGAGATGGCGTGGCGTGATGCGATTACGCCTGTCGAGCGGGTACCCAACCTGGATCTGCTCACTTCGGGGCCACCTTCGCACCGGGCTTTGGAGCTTGCCGGGTCCGCTATCGAGGATCTTCTGGAACAGGCCGTTCGCGAGTACTCGCTCGTGATCATCGACTCTTCCCCGCTCATGAATTTCGCCGAGCCGCTGCAGATGGCGACGATGGTAGATGGTGTGGTCATCGTCAGTGTTGCTGGAGAAACGACGCGAAAGGCCGTGGCTTCGGTGATTGGACGGCTGACTCGCCTGCGCGTGAATATTCTCGGTGTCGTGCTCAACAAGGTTACGAAGCACATGTCCGAGAACTACGAATACTACGGATACGGGAAGTATTCGTCGACTTACTACTATCAGGCAGACCGCAAAGGTTAACTGCTACTTACTTCGCGACGTCGACAGCTTCGACTTTTGTTACTTGGTAGTCGCTGGTGATGTGGAAGACGACCGCCCGCGGCAGTGAGTTCGCTGCCGCTATTTGCGTGGCTTCGCTTAAGCTATTCACCACGCGGATATTGCGGCGCACGTAGATCAGCAACTGCGGGATCATCGCGGAGTTATCCGGCTGGAATCCGGCGTCTCCAATGGCGTACAAACCGTCCGTGGGGCGAACTACCGCATTGATCGCGTTGGCCGCTGCTAGAAATGGATGCGGCCGGTTAGAATACGCCCAGTAGTACTCTGCTGTGGAGACAACAACGCATAGCGACAGCGCCACCCCAATGAAACGCGAGGCTCGCTGTCGATTTGCACTGGTTTCGAGGTAGGCGGTAACACCGGCTCCGGCTACGATCGCGATCGGGACGATACCGTTGAGCGTGGTGAAGCTCTGTTGTGCGGTGTGATGCGCCAGAATCAGGTGATCGAGCAGGACAGCAAGAGCGGCGACGGAGAACGGTACTGAGCAAATGCGCAGCAGGCGCGTAGTAGCTTCGCGATCTTTTCGCCAGGCCATCCAGAGAGTAGTAACGCCAAGACAGAGAAACTGAAAGTACGCGGAGTAGAAGCGGGCCATGTTGCGGTAGTAGGCGAACGTAGTCAGCCCCAGACCTTCTTTGCTGTCAAATCCGGCCCGAACGCGCAAGCGGCCGAAGATGGTTGCGAAGAATGCTTGGGCGCCGTTGATTCTGGAGTCCTGGGCGATGATCGTCAGTAACGCGGCCGCTACGGTCACGCAGCAGAGTGCGGCGATTGCGAAGCAGGTCTTTTGGTCTACGCGGCGCTTGATAGCTAGGTACAGTGCGACAACCATCAGGCTGAAGGCAGTGAAGTACGCCTGCCAGTCCGTCATGCAGCCTAGAAAGAGCGCTAAGACTAGGACCGTCCACGCGGCCGCTCTCGAAATCGGTAACTTGAGTCCCCCCAGCAGAGAACAGCTGGTAACCAGTACAGTGACGGTGTACGGAATAACCAAGACCGTGCCTACGACGGCATTTTGATAGAAGAACAGAGCGGTGGGAGCGAATAGGAGCACGGTGAACGCGCTGATCGCCGCCAGCCGTGACGCTTGGTAGGTCCGGGTTAGTTCACGGATCAGGAGATAGAGCAGCCAGCAAGCTAGCAGATGCACTCCCAGGGCGAAGATCTCAAGGCCTCGTAGATCCGGTTGCGATTCGAACACCCTTAGGAACACGTACGGCGTCAGGAAGGCCAAGTGCGGCATCGACACGTAATAGTAGTTCCCGGATTGATCCGCAACGCCGGAGTTCCATAGGTTATCGATGAACTTGTCGGCTGCGTTTGGGAACGTATAGAGCAGGTTGAAATGATGGACTGCGGAGGGGGTTTCGGCCCACAGCTGACTGGTCATCAGCGTATGCGCGGAGAGCCATTCCCAGCTATAGGTGAACTCCCGGTTGAACAGCGGTTGACGAATGCCGACGGAGAACAGAAAGAGGCCGATTAGAACGGCGGCAGTCCGCAATCGCGTCATTTAATCCGCGGCTGAGACAGGAACAGGCTCGCTACTCCTGCGCGATAAGAGCCGATCCCAGTTGATCCTGAACCAGGCGGCAAGCTTGCGCGGCCAGTTCCTGTCCATACAGGGACGTTCCACGGTCAGAAAGAAGAAGGTGGTAATCAGTAAGACTCCCGGCAGGATAAACAAACACTGCAGGATGAAGTAAGCGGCAAAGCTGTTGCCGATGTGGATGGGTTTCGAGAAATGGCCAATGATCGAAATGGCAAAGTAGTGGAACAGATACATGGTGTAACACATACCGCCGATGACGGTTAGTAGCGGACGGGAGAAGAGCCACGCGAAGAACTTACCGCGGAACGCCGCGACATAGAGGACAACGATCAGGAGCGGAAGCAGTACGTGGACTACGCGCTGCTCCGGATACCAGACAAGCGGCCACGCCAAGAACGCAACGATGTCCCACTTCCATGAGCGCTGCAGCCAGTCGCTGCTGCGAACCAGATATAAGTCGCAGAGCAGGAAACCGGCGAGGAAAAATCCACCGTAGTAGAGGAAGCTACATTCCGCAGGGTGTCCGAACAGCGGGTTCGAAAGGAAGCCGAAGAGGAGCGTTAAGATCGCGAGGAGGACGCGCCGAACCACCGGGCTCTTCAGCACGAACATATAGGTGAGCAGCGGAGCCAGCACGTAAAACTGAATCTCGACTTCGAGCGACCAGGCCGCTAAGTTGACGACGCTCGGCGAACCATAGAAGAATTGGTGCGAGTAGAGCAGCGAAGCGCCAAGGTGCGGCAGAACCAGAAGCAGCGGAGCACGGAAAACAATCACGCCGATCGCCGTGCAGATCAGCATATTAAGAATGTACGGCGGCTCGAGGCGGGTTAGCCGGCGGAGGAAGTAGGCGCGTAGAGGTACTCGCTTACCGAGTCCGAGATGCGCCGAGGCAAACGGCATCCCCAGGATGAACCCGCTGATTACAAAGAAGAGCTGAACGCCGCGCGTACTCAGCATCTGAACAAGCGGCTGACTGAATGGCGATTTCACCGCCCCGCCCCCGAATGCGAGCGAGCCGTGTATGTGAAATAGCACAACCGATAGGATCGCCACAAAGCGGAGTCCATCGATTTGAGGGATAAACCGGTTCCCCGACGTGATGCGCTGGAGGTGCGGTACAACCCAGTCAGATATGGATTTCCGGTGCGCTCCAGGCGGTCTGATAGAGGACGCCACGCTAACTAATCATAGCTCGACAAGATAGCTCGGCCTGTTCGCATCTAGGCTACAGTGGGCATGTGAATCAGACCTTCACACCTGCAGCGACTGACGCCGGAAGAACACGCGATCTGGAGCCTCTGGCGCGAAGGTTTGACGCATTCTGCGAGCGCCATCTGAAGGCACTTCTCCTTGTCTTCAGCGTCGTATATTTCGTCGCGATGATCGTTCAGAGCCGCCTAAAGCCGCTGTGGTACGACGAGATGTTCACCTACTCGCTCGCCGGTTTGCCGGTCCGGCGCATGTGGGAGGCGATGAAAGCGGGGATCGAAGTGCATCCGCCGCTGTCCTTTGTTCTTGCGCATGTAGCACAGACGATATTCGGACCGACGGAACTCGCCACACGTCTGCCCTCCATCGCCGCGTTCCTCGGATTGTTGTTGAGCGTCTTCTTTATTGTGAGGCGGGAACTGAATGCGGCCTGGGGATTTGCAGCCGCGCTCCTGCTGCTGCTGACCCGCTCGGAGTATTACGCTACGGAAGCGCGATCTTATGCAATTGTGATGTTCTGCGCTGCGTTCGCGCTCTTATGCTGGCAGCGTATGATCGCCGGGGAGCACCAATGGTGGTGGCTGGCGGGGATCTTACTTAGTACGGCAGCCGGAACGTCGGCGCACTACTTCGGTTTGTTAATTCCGTTTCCGCTAGTACTCGGCGAACTCTACCGAACGTGGCAGAGGCGCCGGGTTGATGTCCGGTTCTGGATAGCTATCTTCGCCGGCATGTCGATCGTGTTTCTCTATCTGCCTTTGATCCGGACAACTCATCGGTATGTTGCGCATAATCTGAATCCCTACCGGCCATCGCTGACGCTGCAGTTGTATCTGCATCCTATGGGAACTCTTGTCGTACTCGCGTCGGTGATCTTAGCTGCGCTATGGCTGCAGTTTGGAATTACAGCGCCGGGAGCAGGCCGGAGCAAGGGTCCGATGGGAGTAGCAGTTTTTGGGTTATGGCTGATTCCACTGTTCCAGCTACTTTTAGGACATTTCTCAAATTCGATGAACCCGAGGTATACGGAATCGGTAGTGATCGGGGGCGTGCTGCTTTTTGCATTTGGCGCGGATCGCCTGTTCGGAAACCGGCAAGCCGCGGGATTCTGTTGTTTCGTTTTAATCGCCGTCGCCGTTTTTACCACCGGTGTTTGGCAGTACCGGCGCGCTCGTTCAACCCCACATGATCCCCCGATCGTGGACGCTCGCGGATTACCGGATTTGCCAATTGTGATCGATCAGGCGCTGCTCTATACACCGATGCTGCACTACAATCCGGAACTTAGGAGCCGATTATACTTCGTGACTAGTCCAGAGGATTCGCTTCGGACGATGGATAGCGATACTCTCGATCTCAACATGCTGGCCGAGCGCGGATGGCTGCCAGTGAATGTAGCCAAGCGTGATCAATTTTTTCACAAGGGATCACACTTTTTGTTGCTCTCCAGCACAACGCCGGAAGTGTGGCTGCCGACTTGGGAGTTAGGGAAAGTTAACGAGATGGGTGGCGTTGCGCGCGAAGTCAAGCGCGTGGGACCGAACGATTATTACTTTGACGTCAGTATTCCTTAGTTGCAGTCGCCGCGCGGTAGTCCGTTCAAGCCGCGCGGCTACATACAATCCTAAGTTACCGCTGAGACATGCGTGACATGATCAACGCCAATGCTCCGGCGCCCAGACCTTGAACCAAAGTCGGATGCTGGGCGTAGAACTCGCTGGCGCGATCGACAACCGAAGGGTCTTGCCGTTGAGCGTGTTCCGCGAGGTTCTGTACTGCCTCAGGCGAGACCTGCTGCGCCTGTTGCGGAGTTATCTGCGTGCTGCCGCCCAACATGCTTCCGAGGTTACCCAGCAACCCTCCGCTTAATGCAGCGGGACCAGCAGCCGAAAGTAAGTGGTTTAAGATGCCAGCCCTCTGATCACCGTTGGACTGTGAGAACATTTGCGAAACCATCTGCCCGAACGGGGGCGTCTGGTCCGACCGAAATGCGTCAGCCAATCCGCCGGATATGGCCGAAGGTGGGGCGTGTTGCGCCACTTGCTGAAAATCCTGCGTCGCTGTTTGCTGCGATCCGCCGCCTTCGTAGTTCTTCAATAAACTGCCTACCGCACCCATCCAGCTCGTCATAAATAATCCTACGCCCGCCTGAACAACGCGTGATAAATCCACAGAACGATGATCGCGCCGATTACCGCGACGAGCATGCTATAGATGTTGAGGCCAGTTACACCGGACGCGCCGAACAGGCTGAAGACAAATCCGCCCACAATCGCACCGATGATACCGAGGATGATGTCCAGAAAGAACCCTTCCCCGGACTTGTTGACGATCTTACTTCCGATAAACCCAGCGATTAAGCCGAGCACGATCCAAGCTAACCATGACATGTTGTAATTTCTCCTTTATACCGGTATCTTCAGAGTCTGACCGGCCCGAATGTGGTCCGGGTCGCTCAACTGGTCACGGTTTGCTTCAAAGATCTTCTGATAAGCGTTCGCGTGCCCGTAAAATTCCTGGCTAATTTTAGAAAGGCTATCCCCCGCTTTGACCGTATAGGTTTGTTCCTTAGCGGAAGGATCGGGTGCCGGCGCTGCCGCGGCAATAGTCGGATCAACGTCAAATTCCGCAGTCAAATCGGAGTAGGTCGGATCGACTGCTTTAATCGCATTCCACACGTTGTTCTTGGCTTGTTCGGACGGCGCCTTTCCCTGCAGAAAAAGCTTGTTGTCCTGGACATGCTGATGCTCCAATTGAATCCCTTGGGACTGAATTGCAGTAAGCACCGATTGATACTTTTGTTTGAGCTGATTTAGACGCTGCTCATCGTCGGCCATAGGTACATCCTCCGGCTTCCGAATAGCACGTTCAGCGCCACTTACACGCGGACAGTATCACGAAGGTATCGGGTTCAAGCGCGGCGTTCTTCCACCAAATAGAACCGGGGAAGCGACGCTCTTCGCAGTAGCCACGGGTTCGCAGTTGGGTCAAAGTATCTTCACTTGCGGGATTGCCGTAGCGAAAGACGATCCGGTCCGGCTTTTGTGTACTCAAACCCGTCAAACTATCGTGATCTAATGCAGTCGTCCAAGGATAAAAGGCTGCTGTTCTACCGTTCTCCTGTAAAGCAAAGAGATTGCGGTCGAAGTAAGGTTGAACAGCGAACGATTCGGGTGCAACTGCGAATAGATTTTGAGTACCCGTCCTAACGAGATACGCTGCGGCGGCTTTACTACCCGAGAATACATTAGTTAGCTGAAAGTGGACCGACGCCGCGCCGAACGCAATTTGAACCGCGAACACGGCTGCGGTCGCCACACTTAGTGACTTGCTGAACGGCCGTTCTTTCACATACGAGATCCAAAGAGTAAAGATCCATACAAGGAAGATGACTCCGGCGTGCCAGTAAGTCGCGCGCACTAGAGCTAGTAAAAGCAGTGGAGTAATCAAGCCGCCAAACAGCCAAAACGTGCCGGCTCGCCGAAACCAGCGTGCTGAAATTGCGATGACGACGAGCGCGCACCCGAGTCCGATCGCCTTGTTTGTGTTGCCGCCGATGCCGCCGAAGAAGGCCTCACGGATTTGTTGGCACACGCGAAGGACTCGCGTCGTCAGGCTTACTGGTGTGAATTGCGAGAGCAGATCGGGTGGGAAACGTAGCTCTAAGAAGAGCAACACGTAGAGTACGACCGTGGCGCCCAGGAACGTCCATAAGGCAGCGCTGCGCTTGCGTTCGCTACGGGCAGTCCAGATCCACTCGCAAAAGAGAACACCCGCTACCAGTGCGCCGTGGAGACTTACGTTCGCGAGTAGAGCCGAGAAAAATCCAATACACCGCGGGACGATTTACGCGGCGAGGAAAAAGGTACGCAATCAGGCAAAGCAGCGGCAGGTACAGCACATAACTGCGTGCGATCACCGAGAACTGAAACAGCGGAAAGTAGCAGAACGGAAAGAGCGCCTTGAAGGGAAGCGGCAACGGTGACAGCCAGAGAAACAAGCCAATCCCGATCACGCCGATCAGTGCGCTGACAAGATTCAGCGCATGATAGGCGAGACCCAGATGCTGCAGCAACATCAGCAGCGCCGGCCACAAAGCAGGCGATCCCTCATAGCGCATCTGGTGAAATACGAGCTGCCCAAAACTCAGATCGCGCGCGAGCAACCACGACTGCGCTTCGTCGAACCACGGCTGGTGCCGCAGCGCGCATAGGCCCACCAGCACGTTGTACAACACGAACGTTGCGCTCAATATCAGTCCGCGTACTGGGGTTCGGACTCTCATTTCGCTAAGTGCGGTCCGAACTGCTTCGTGGGGGCGCGGGGAATCGAAACGAACCCAGCGGCCAAGCCTCGCGCCGGGTCAGCCAGACGGAAGTTCTCATCGAGAACGAAGGGCGTACACGGGACCGGCAGGTCCCAGCATTGATCGACCGGGAATGTTAGCCGGAACTGAAAGTTGTTGAGTGTGCGCCAGAGGAAACGAATCGGGACGCGGCGGTTCTCATAGCGGTTGTAGATGTGAGTGAGTTGCCCTTCACTGGATGGGAGCGCCGCGGGCAAGAGCCATGGTGGGTTGGGAGATGCCATCCGATCGACGCGATCGCTCACGAGAATCCCGGCAGTGATCAGGATGGCGCAAGAGGGCGCGAGCAACGCTCGTAGGCGGGGAAGCCTCCATTCACAAGCCGGGAGGACCGCCGCCGCAAGCGCCGCCGGAAACAACAGAAAGAATCCCAATCCATAGCGTAGATTCGGCGCGTTCACCGCAATCATCGCCAGTCCCGCGTAGCCGAATAACAAGAGCCACCGACAGCCACGGCGATCACGTCGATTGCGGAATAGAACCACAATCGTAGCGGCGATCGTAACCAGAACTGCCGCAAGTTTTTCCTTCTGAATGACCCAGTAAGCGAGCCAGCGGTAGCCGTGAATCTCGCTTCCCGGGATTCCCAGCCAACGCGAAGCGTCGCGGATATCGGAAGTGACGTACTGGGCCATTGCAAGCGGAATACTCCACGAGGTTGTCAGGCAACCTAGGGTTGAGGGGTAGAGCGGACATCCGCTGATGATCAGGTTGGCGGCAACGAGCGTGAGCACGGGAACGGCTACGGCAACCGCGCCGAGCGTGATCCACTCGCGGTTTAACCAGCGGCCTCTCGCGTGGGCAATCGCGAAAAGAAGTCCGGCGGGGATGAGCGGAATTACCGTTAGCTTGCACGCGACGGCAAGTGCCGCGACGATCATCGGCACCAGGAAAGGGCGCGCGTCTGGCTGGGATCTCCCGACCACGAGCGCTGTCCAGCCAATCAGCACAGTCAATGTCCATCCCGGAACATCGGTGCCGATCGAGAGATCGAAATGCCAGTACCACGCGGCAGCCAAGAGAATCGGATAGGCAGCGAGCAGGTACCAGTCCGCCGGGCGCATGCGCTCCGCGAAGATCCGGTGGACCTTACTCAAGAGATGAACCAGCACGAGAACAACGGCGAACTCTCCGACCATGCCACTTCCCCGCCCTTCCATCGGTCCATGGTTCAGGACTGCGGCGAGCGCGAACCATGACGATGGCCAGCCCAGGCGGAAGTGCAGCCAGGTGAGGCCTTTCACCAGCCCGAAGTGCGACAGCCAGGAGATGGCCTGTTGGTGATAAAGGCCAGTGTCATAAGCGTCTACCAGAACGGTTGAGCCGTGATAACTCAGGCCGAGGATCGTCAGAGCGCAGGCGATAGCAAGCGGCGCAGGAATCGGACGCAGGACTGTCGATCGCAACGGCTCGCGCGATAAGAGCAGCGCAGCAGCGCCTAGCGGAAGCAGTGCGCACCAGGGCGATAACGGAATCACCAGAGCCAGCGCGAGGAACGCGCAGCCGACGGTAAGCAGGCCCAGCCAGACGGATAGGATCTGAAAATCGAGCGGGTCTTCATCGAAGCTGGCTTCCGCGTGCGACGCGCGCAAGATCGCGGCGCCGATCGGGGCGCAGCACGCAGCTAATAGACACCAGACGACCAACAGAAGCAGCATGCTTAGGAACGCGCCACGGCCATCACGTTCCAGGTGTCCGGTCCGGGATCGCGATCCAATTCCGGGAACGCGCCGAGACGCAGCAATTCGAATCCCGCGCTTTTTACGAAACGAACGATCTCATCCGCGAAGAAGTATCGGACCGTGTGAGTTTCTGTGATGTCCGGATCGATGTGGAACGCGACATCGCAAACATGCCGACTCTTATCGAGCGTGGCAGTCGATCGCCTGGTGACGGGTCCATTAGATGTATCTACAACGATTGTGCGAGCCGACGGCTTCTGCGCCAGAACCGCGGGGCCGTACCAGCAGTCGAAGATCAGCAACGCGCCGGGCCGCAGATGACGGTGAGCCGCGCGCAAGGCGGCGTCGACATCGTCATCGCTTATTTGATAACCGAGTACGGCGAACATCATAATGGCGGCATCGAACTTTTCTTCCAGGTCCAGTTCTTTCAGATCGCTTTGAATCAGACGAATGCTCTTGCGCCCGGCTTCGGCCAGCATCGCGGCAGAACGATCGACGCCGGTGACGCAGTAACCGAGGTTTGCCAGTTCGACGGCATGCCTACCGGATCCACAGCCGAGGTCGAGCACGCTGTGGACCGCGAACGATCCGTATTGCTCGAAAACGCGTTGAATCAGACGCGCTTCGCCGGCGTAATCTTTCCCGGCATAGAACGCGTCGTAGAGAGCCGCATAGGCAGGGCCGAAAACTTCAGGCACGTTCGAGAGCTCCGCGAACGGCTTTAGCCACGCACCGGAAATCTTCCTCAGAACTGCCGAGTCCCGACGGCAGATATAAACCGCGCCGAGCGAGCCGTTCCGCGATCGGGTATCGCTCACCTGCGAACAAGCCGCGTTTCAGCAGTGCCGGTTGCTCGTGCATCCCGAGAAAGAATGGCCGCGTTTCGATCTCGCTGGAGCGCAACCGGCGCGCCATTTCTCCCGCGTCGAACGGAACGGAATCGTCGAGCACGATTCCGAACATCCAGAAGCTGCTCGACGCCCACGATTCTTCCGCAGCCATCTGCAGGGGCAATCCATAGAGCTCTTCACGGTAGACGGCCGCCATTCGCACGCTTGCGGCGTAAGAGTTCTTCCATCCGCTCGATCTGTCCGAGACCGAGGGCGGCCTGCATGTTCGTCAACCGGAAATTGAATCCTGTCTCTTCGTGGCGAAACCGCTCGCCCGGAAGAAAGCAAAGATCGCGCAGTGATGCGAGGCGCGCGGCGAGTTCCGGATCATCAGTCAGAGCCATCCCGCCTTCACCGGTAGCAATCAACTTATTGGCATAGAAGCTGAAGCAGCTCACCAGTCCGAAACTTCCGCAGCGCGCCCAATCGCCATTGCCCATGCGATACCTTGCGCCATGCGCTTCCGCGGCATCTTCAATCACAGCCAGCTTGTGCTCCGCCGCAATGGCTAACAGCGATTCCATTTCAACTGGATGCCCGTAGATGTGGACAGGCATGATGGCCCGTGTTCGCGGCGTAATTTTCGATTTGATCGCGCCGACGTCCATGCACCAGGTTTTCGGATCACTGTCGACCAGAACGGGGACCGCGCCGTTGTAGATCACGGCCAGCGCACAAGGAATAATGGTGAACGTCGGGATGATCACTTCATCGCCTGGAGCCAGGTTCAGGGCCGCGACGGAAGCCTGCAAGGCTGTTGTCCCGCTCGACATCGCGATCCCAAACCGCCGCCCGCAACAAGCCGCCCACGCCGCTTCGAACTCTTTGACCGCCGGACCCGTGGACGATACCCAACCGCTGCGCACGCACGCGGCGACACGCGCGGCGTCCTCCGGCGTGAACCAGGGTTCGCTGACCGGAATCATCAGAACAGCTCTTTCTCCCCTTCGCCGAAATACGGCCCTTGCTTCACCTCCGTGAGCACGGTGTCTTCATGCATGTGGAAACCGTGGCCGCCCCCAAGCAGCAGCACCGCGTCGCCTTCGCGCAGCTCACGCGTGGCGATCAGCTGCTTCGCGTCATCGAAGATATCGATCGCGCACGAACCTTTGCGAACCGAGACAAACTCACACGTGATGCCCAGCGAGCGCTTCACCGGAACATGAACATGACGCGGCAGTGTCTCGCCAGCCTCATACGCGATGAACCCGAGTTGCAGAGGCGCGGCAGGATCGCTAACAAAGGTGGTCTCGTGAAATTCAGTTTCCTTGGTGACCAGCACGGCCAGGATTTCACCGGCTGCCGAAATCATCTCATGCGGCATCGCTCACGGTCTCCCGCTCGCGGTCGAGCCGCGTAGGCTCAACAGGCGAAACGGAAGCAGCCGGGCCGATCTCAGCCGCAAGAGCATCCAAGACTTTCCGGAAGTGGCGCGAGAACTCGTACTCGCGGGTGTAGCACGCGAGCGCGCGCTGTCGGTAACCTTCATAATCCTGTTCCATGCGCGCGATGGCCGACGGGATTTCATCGATGTTCCGCACAACCACGCCGCATCCGTAACCTTCAATCATCTCGCGCATGCCCGGGAAATCCTGACAGATGACCGGAACGCCGTTGCGCAGATAGCTCGGAAGCTTGCCGGACGCGCTGACGATCAGCGTGTAATTCGGACCATAACTTTCGGCGTAAACAGCAAGGCCGAAGCGCGCGGACGCGATCAAATCATCGAGTTCATTCTCCGGCGCGGGTTCCAGTTTCACATGGACACGCGGGCTGCCGAATTCCAGAAGACGGCGAATATAAGGCTCATCCGGGACTACGGCGGAAACCGGCGTTCAGCACAAGAGCATAGGGTTCGGGCCAAGCGCCGGCGGCCTCCGCGAGTTCGAGACAAAGAACGCCTGGGTCCATCATCCCGGCATGAAGAAGAATTTTCCGATCGCCGGGCAGTCTCAGGTAGCGATGCAAATAATCGCTGGTGCGGATGCGTCCCTCACCCATCGGGGAATTCGGAACCAGCAGCACTCGCGCGTGACCTGGACGATTTTCTTCGATCAATGCGCGGGCACGTAACGGGTCCTGCACGATGATCCAGCGCGCTTTCCGGCAGGCGATTCGTTCCAGCGATTTCAGCACTCGCTTGAGCGGGCTGCGAATCTCCGACGCGAAACTCAGCTCCAGCGACCAGAAGAAAAGCGGGATCCGTCTAAGCGTGGCGAGCACCAAAGCGCATGCCCCACCGGCAGGATCTACACCGATCACCGCATCGTAGCGCTCGCGGTGCGTTCGCGACAAAACGAAGCCAAGGTAAAGCAACACGCCGAGCGGACCGGCCAACCGAAACCGCCGCTTCTGATCTGGATAAACCTTGCGCAGCTTCCCGGCCGCGTGGCTCTTGATGATACGAACGCCTTCCGGCATGGTTCCCAGCGCGGGCATTTCCGAATCGCCCCCGCGCATGAAAATATCGGCATCGTAGCCGTGCTCGGCGAGCAGCCGAAGGGCGCCGAGCATGCTGGGGGAGAGGGCGAGATGACCTTCCCAGAAAAGGATCGCGACGCGCGGCCTCGGCCCGGGAAAATTCGGATTGGAACTCGCACGCATCCTCTTCTATCTTAAAGGTTCGCGGGCGTTTATAATTCAGTACTGGACAATCTGGCACCAGCAAGCGTACTGCAACCCGCAAGCGGCCAACGGTGGCGCGTCGCTCTCCTCACCAACTTCATTCCTCCGTACCGGCTTCCGATTTATGAGTCACTCGCGCGTCGCGTTGCGCAATTACGGGTTTTGATTTCGACGCGCTCCGAAGCGAACCGCACCTGGGAGCCGAACTTCGGCGGACTGGACGTCATCGTTCAAAAGTGCATCACGCGGTCGCGGACCTGGCGGCACCCGAAGGGTTTCACCGAGACGGTTTACACGCATTTCCCGTACGACACGATTCCGGAATTGGGCCGCTACCGTCCGGATGTCGTCATTTCCGGCGAGTTTGGATTTCGCACCATCAGCGCGGCGATCTACCGGCTGCTCGATCGGCGCACGCGGCTCATCATCTGGGGAACACTTTCCGAATGCACCGAACAGGATCGCGGTCGTGTACGGGAATTCCTGCGCAAATCGCTACTGCGGATCGCCGACGCGCTGGTCGTGAACGGACATAGCGGCGCGCGCTATCTGCAGAGTTTCGGAGTCGATCCCGCAAGCATTTTTCTCGTCTTCACCACGACCGATGTCGCTGCTTTCGCGCGCGTGCCGGTGACGCGAACGGGTCCGGCGGCTCATCGCATGCTGTACTCCGGACGTTTGTGGAGCGCAAGTGCGTGCTTCCGTTTCTGCGCGTTCTAGCACGCTGGCTCGAAGCGCATCCAGGGCGTACGGCGGAAGTGGTGATAGCCGGAGACGGCCCGGAACGCGGGCCGATCGAGCGCGCCGGTTTGCCTCCTCAGCTTCAACTGCGTTTCCTCGGTGACCTTGCTTACGATCAACTTCCGGCAGTGTACGGTGACGCGGGCATTTTGATTTTCCCGACGATGGCTGATGAATGGGGCCTCGTCGTGAACGAAGCTCTCGCCGCTGGTGTTCCCGTGCTGGGTAGTTCGTATGCGCAGGCGGTTGAAGAACTGGTGGAGGAGGGCCGAACAGGATGGATTTTCCGTCCCGATCATGAGGACGAACTCTATGCCGCGCTGGACCGCTTCTTCGCAACAACGGAAAGCGAACTCAACGAGATGCGCGTGCTGTCGCGGGCGAAGGTTATCGATCTGACTCCCGATGCCGTGGTGGGCCCACTGGTGGACGCGATCCGTTTTGCGCGGCGCGGCGAATGACTAACGATGGTCGTCAACTTCGCGTCGCGTTGTTGACGAACTTCATTCCACCTTACCGGTTGCCGGTGTTTCGGGAACTGGCGCGCCGTGTGGGAAGCCTGCGAATCTTTCTCTCCACCACGATGGAAGGCGACCGGCTCTGGCAACCGGATTTCGGCGGACTCGATGTGCGAGTGCAACGAACATATACGCGGCGATCCGGAGGTCCGCAAGAGGCGCCACAGGAAACCAAGGACACGCACTTTCCGCTCGATACCATCGCCGTTCTTACGCGCTTTCGTCCCGACGTGGTGATCTCCGGAGAACTAGGATTCCGCACGCTTAGCGCCGCGCTTTACTGCGCAATGCACCGGCAACGAGGCTGGTGATCTGGGCCACGCTATCTGAAGAGAGCGAGCGCCATCGCGGAGCATTTCGCCGGATGATCCGCCGCGTGCTGTTGCATCGCGCAGATGCGGTGATCGTGAATGGGCGCAGCGGTCGCCGCTATATCGAACGGTTCAAGGTGCCGCCGCGCATCGTTTTCGAAGTGCCGCAAACCGCCGACGTAGATATGTTCGCGTGCGTGCCGCTCATCAGATCACCCGCCGCAGCGCGGCGACTGCTGTACACCGGGCGCCTGGTCAGCGTCAAACGCGTGGCGCCGTTCCTCGAGGTGTTAGCGCGCTGGGCCCGTGAGAACAGCTCGATCGCTATTGAATTTTGGATCGCGGGAACGGGACCCCGGAAGGACGCGATCGCCGCAGTTCCCTGCCCGCCGAACCTGCGGGTTAAGTTCTTGGGACATATCGAGTATGCGGACCTCCCTCGCGTTTATGCGGATGCCGGAGTGCTCGTGTTCCCTTCGGATGCGGACGAGTGGGGAGTCGTCGTCAATGAGGGCATGGCGTCCGCGATGCCAGTGCTTGGCAGTTCCGGCGCGCAGGCGGTAAGTGAATTAGTGCAGGACGGGGTGTCGGGTTGGGTGTTCCCCGCCGGCGATGCCGCGAAGCTCTTTCAGAAGATTGGCGAGGTCTTCAACGCGAGCAGCGAAGAGCTTGACGGCATGCGCGTCCATGCGCGGAACCGGGCGCTTTCCATCACGCCCGCACTCGTGGTCGATCGCATCGAAGACGCTATGCGGCTCCCGCGAACCGCATGAAGATTCTGCTGGTCCACAACTTCTATCAACAGCCTGGTGGTGAGGATCAGGTCTTCCGCGCTGAAGCCGGGATTTTGCGCAATGCCGGCCACACGGTCATCGAACTGACCGAGACCAACGACCGCGTGAAGGAGATGTCTGCACTAGCTCTGTCTCGCGCGACCATCTGGAACAGCGAGGCTTACCAGCGCGTGTATGAGACGGCGGTGCGTGAGCGCCCCGACGTGGTTCACTTCCACAACACGTTTCCGCTGCTATCGCCGGCTGTTTATTACGCCGCGCGCCGAGCTGGGGCAGCCGTGATTCAGACGCTACACAACTACCGTTTCATTTGTCCTGCGGCAACGCTGTTTCGTGATGGACGGCCGTGCGAAGACTGTGTCGGCCATCTGCCGTGGCCCGGCGTGCTTCACGCGTGTTATCGCGGGAGTCGAAGGGCCTCTGCGGGCATCGCGGCGATGCTGAGCTTTCATCGACTGCGTCGCACTTGGAGCCGAGAGGTGGATGCGTTTATCGTTTTGAACGATTTCGCACGCGGGAAGTTCCTTCAGGGCGGATTACCTCCGGAAAAGCTATATTTAAAACCGAATTTTGTCGATCCGGATCCGGGTATCGGCAAAGGCGGCGAAACTTTCCTGTTCGCCGGGCGGTTAGCTCCTGAGAAGGGCATTGACCTACTTCTCGCCGCCTGGCGAGAATCGCCGGATTTGCCACTGTTGAGAATCGTTGGTGACGGGCCCTTAAGACCTTCTGTGCTCGATCAGATCGGCAGCATTGAAAATGCGGAATACCTGGGGAGAATTCCGCATGAGGAGGTACTCGCTGCGATGAAGAGTTCGAAGGCGCTCATTCAGCCTTCAACCTGGTATGAGATGTTTCCAGTCAACGTGGTCGAAGCCTTCGCGTGCGGACTTCCGGTAATTGCAAGCGATGCCGGAGCATTGCCGGAAATTGTAAGTAATCAGACGAACGGACTCTTATTCGAGTCCGGAAGTAGTGCGGACTTAGCCCGAAAAGTGAGGCTTCTAGCGTTAGATTCGGGGCTCTGTTGTACGCTTGGTAAACGCGCGAGACACACGTTTGAGAGATACTATCAGGGAGAACTCAACGTTCAGCTGCTTGTCCAAATCTATGAGCACGCTATCCAATCCTCGAAATCGCGGCGCTAAGCAGTGGAGTGTGTTCAGGCCCGTCGCAATTAGCTTAGTTAGCTAGTCGTCCAACGGATACATGGCCACTACTGTTACGCAGGCAGCGCCCATCTCTGAGTCGGTTACCCGGCCGCAAACTTCACCGTGGATGAGCCGCGCGATCATGCTCGCGACCGACCTTGTCGCTCTTACGCTAGCAGGCTTCGTCGGTTCCCAAATTTGGTCTCACGTAAACCGCGGAAGCCCTCCCATTTATAGACATTTTTGGCCGGCAATCGCATTATTTATTCTTATCTTCGGAACAGAAAATCTTTATCCGGGTGTTGGCGTCGGTCCGGTTGAACTTCTGCGTAAGTTAGTGCGCGGCGTCTCCATCGTCTACCTCATGTTGACGACGGTCGTCTTTATGACCAAGGGCGCCGATTACCAGTCGCGCGGCGCATTCTTCACTTCCTGGTTACTGTCGATTCTTCTGCTTCCGATTGCGCGCGCGTGGGTTCATCAGATGGTCGCGAAGAAGTCTTGGTTCGGGGTGCCTGTCGTTATCCTCGGCAGCGGCGAGACTGCGCAACTGCTAATCGAGAAACTCAACCAAGCTCCCGAAATGGCGATGAAACCCGTGGCTTGCCTAGATGATTTTACCGATGGCCGAAGTCATATCGCCGGCGTTCCGGTGATTGGAGATCTGGCTCTTGCCAAGCCGCTCGCGCGATCACTGCACATCCGGCACGCGATACTCGCAATGCCCGGATTGCCAGGCGAACAGCTAGTGGTGTTGTTGGAAAAGCTTTCCGTCGTGTTTCCTCACGTGTTTCTGGTTCCGAATCTAATGGGCGTGGCAAGCATTCCAGTAAGCCCGATGGATGTAGGTGGCGTTCTGGCGCTCGAACTCCGGCACAACCTCCTGTTCCCAATCAATCGCTACCTGAAACGGGCATTGGACGTAGTGGCTGTGCTGGTGCTCATGCCGCTGGCGATCCCGATCACTCTGATTTGCGCTCTTTGCATTTATCTGGTCAGCAGGCATAATCCTTTCTTCCTGCATGCGCGCGAGGGTGAAGGCGGTAAGCCGATTCGCATTTTGAAACTGCGCTCCATGTATCCCGATCCCGATGCAATTCTTGAGCGCCATCTTGCCGAGAACCGCGAGGCACGCCAGGAGTGGGAGCGCTACTGTAAGTTGCGGAAAGATCCCAGAGTACTGCCGGGAGTCGGGCATTTCCTGCGGCGCAGCAGCCTTGATGAGCTTCCTCAGTTCTGGAATATCCTGATCGGGCAGATGAGTCTGGTGGGCCCGAGACCGTTCCCGAGCTATCATGTGCGCCAGTTCCCTTCGGCATTTCGTGATCTGCGGGTGAAGGTAAGGCCCGGACTCACCGGTTTGTGGCAGATTTCGGCGCGTAGCGAAGGTGACCTGGAAGTTCAGGAAGTGCTCGATACTTACTATATCCGCAACTGGTCGCTTTGGCTTGATATTTTCATTCTTAGCCGAACGGCGCGCGCGGTCTTCTTTGGCCAGGGCGCTTACTAGCTCGACGCGAGACCATTCGCCTCGGCACACTTATACTTCCGCACTTAAATAACGGTGGACGCGAACCTGTCTAGTCCTGGATCCAAGAGTCTAAGTGTCGGTTGGCGTAAGCTGCGGATCGGGTTATCGGATTGGCGCGCGGTAGCGGTCGCCTTCGAGAACTTTTGCGATCGCCGGCTAGCGCTGGTACTAACTTTTGCGAGCGTCGTTTACTTTGCCGCCATGTATGTCCAGAGCTCACTGAAGACACTCTGGTACGACGAGTTTTTCACGCACTTCCTCGCGCTGCTTCCGGTTAAGCGGATATGGGAAGCCACTCAGAGCCGGCGCCGAAGTGCATCCGCCCTTATCGGCAGTAAGTGCGCACTTCGCGCAGGCCCTGCTTGGACCAACAGCTTTCGCGACTCGATTGCCGGAGATGATCGCCTACTGGGGCATGTCGCTGGCACTCTTCTTTCTGGTTCGCCGCTATCTGGGGACATGCTGGGCTTTTGCCGCCGTACTCTTCGTCTTTCAGTCGGACGCTGGAGGGTACGCGACCGAGGGGCGTCCGTATGCCATTGTGATGTGCTGCGCGGCGGTGGCACTCTTGTGCTGGCAGAACCTTTGGTCGCGCCGGCGATGGCTTTGCCTGATCGGGATTTTCCTGAGCCTCGCGGCTGTAGTCTCCGCAAATGTGATGGGCGTGTTGATCGCGGTGCCGCTTGGGGCAGGCGAACTTTACCGCACGTGGCGCAGGCGGCGCATCGATTTCCTGTTTTGGATTGCAGCCATTGCCGGGGTGTCCGTCCTTCTTCTGTATCTGCCGATGATCCACGCAGCGCAGCGTTATTTGGCGCATAACTCATCGGGCATGGGACATATGGCGTCGCTGTTTCATCTTATGGAACTGCCGCTGCTGCCTTCATTAACACCGATTGTGGCGGTACTCATCGTCCTTTGGATGATTAGTGGTGTTCCTGCTAACTGGAGCTTAATCGAGCGAGCCCAGCCGCCACTAAGCGACTTAGTAGCTGCGACGGCGTTATTCCTGTTGCCGGTTTGCCAGAAGATTCTGGAACACTGGACTCGCTCTGTAAATCTACGCTACACGCTTTCTTATTTGATTGGTGCTGCGCTGGTCTTCACCTACGCTTGCGCATGGTTCTCGAGGCGGTCTCCGGGCGCGGGTTTCGCTGCGATGTCGGTTCTCGCTGCTTCGGTAGTCTTCGGCGGAGTACTACACTATCGAGCAGTCCACAAACTCCCGCGATGGCCGCCAGAAATGAATGCCGCGGAGCTTCCCAATCTGCCGATCTTAGTCGATCAGGGTTTTCACTTCTTTCCTGTGTATTGGTATAACCCGGCTCTTCGCAACCGGCTTTACTTTGTAGTGAGCCGTGAGGACGCGATACGCGCTACGGGCGGGGATACCGTCGAACTCAATCTCTTGTTCGCGCGCGATTGGTTTCCGGTGCAACTCGGGGATCGCAAGCAGTTCTTCTATCCCGGTTCGAAGTTCCTGTTCTATGAAAGCGCGGCCGAGGGCACGCTATTCCCCGACTGGCAAATGGATGCTTGCCGTGAGATGCACGCCAGCATCAACCTGGTGAAGCAACTGTCACCGACAGACATACTTTACGAAGTAGCTATACCGGCGCAGTAGCTGGTTACTGCGGGACCGTCCGCACGGCGAGTACGCGGTATCCGGGTTCTGCGTCACTTTGTTCTTCGGGGCTCTTACGGCTTGTAGCGGCGAGTACTCCGGCGTATAGAAACACCATGGCCGCGAGCGCGGGCAGTCGCAGCGTGTAATCGACCGCGCAGTGCAGGAACACAGCCGGGACGCCTAGCCCCCAGGGGTGTTTCCACGCTAGCCATCCCATCCAACCGGCGAACACCAGGAGCGCTGCCGCGAAAGGAATTCCGCCTTCCGACGTCCATTGCAGCCAGTCGCTATGCGCTTCGTTGACAAACAACGTGATATCGATTGTCGCGAACTGCGGATAGACCGCACGCCAGTCACCTAGCCCGAATCCGGCGACCGGACGCGCCTTGATCATATCGACTGTGGACGCCGCAAGCTGATCGCGATATTGCCAGGGGTTCCGCTCCTGGAACCGGTTCCAAATCGCATCGGGACCTACAATCAACGCAAACACGACAATGAGCCCAATCACTGGCAGACCAAACTTCAACATGTCGCGCATCGGCATCGGCTTGCGTATCACAGTAATCAAAACCAATACGCCTAGCTCGATAAATGCGACGATGACTCCGGCTCGGGAAACGCTTGCGATCACGCACGCGACTAACGCGGCCAGCACAATGGCATAAGCTCCGCGGGCGCGCCGCGAGTTTGTCATCCGGAAAAACGCGAGGGGGATCAGTAGCTCGACAAAGGCGGCGTAGTGGTTCTTATACACGAACGGGCCGTAAGCCGGGTAGCGGGATTCGAACATTCCGTAGATCCGGTTGCCCGAGCCGAAGTGAAACAGGATGGAGACAACGGCCAGCAGTGTCCCCGCCCATAGCTGCACCGTGAGAACCCGCTGCCGTGTATCGCGGTTGTCCAGCGCCGACTTCGCGACGGTGTAGATCACGGCGCAAGTTAACCATTGCAGCGAGGCATTCCAGGTCTCGTAGGCATACACCGACTGCCCGAACGCGATTTGCAGCGGACCCCATAGGGCAAGTCCGGCTACCAGCAAGACATCCCACGAGGGCTGGACGATCGGGTCGCGAAAGAACCGCAAGGCGACGGCGACGCTCGCGATAATCAGCGAACCCGCCTGAAAAATACTGATCGACCACGCCGCCGGAACCCAGGCAAGCAGTAGGCCGAGATAGACAACCGCTGTGAGCCAGTCGATTAGCAAGAGGACTTTTCATCTTACCCGCTCGCATACAATGGCCGCATGCGGGGGCGAATCTGGCTGGGATTGTGGTTCGGCGCTATGGTATTGGTTGCACAGCCGGCTGCCGAGAAATCCGCGCCGGTCGTGATTCGCGCGGGCCGTCTGGTAGATGTTCGCGCCGGCCGCGTTCTCCGAAATCAGACCATCGTGGTCGAGAACGGGATCATTACGCAGGTCGGCGCAACCGTGACCGCGCCGCCGAACGCGACGACGATTGACCTCAGCTCAGCGACGGTGTTGCCCGGCTTGATCGACGCGCACACGCACATCCTGCTGCAAGGCGATGTGACGGCAGCGGATTACGACGAGCAGCTACTGAAGGAATCGATTCCGTATCGCACGATTCGCGCAACGGTGGCCGCCCGTACTGCATTGATGAACGGCTTCACATCGATCCGCGATCTGGAAACGGAAGGCGCGATGTACGCCGATGTCGACGTGAAGCGCGCGGTGGAACGGCAGATCATTCCCGGCCCGCGGATCTTTTGCTCCACACGCGCATTCGCTCCGACAGGCACGTACCCGCTGCTCGGGTACTCCTGGGAGTTGAAGCTACCCGAAGGCGTGCAGATCGTCGATGGAGTGGATAACATCCGCAAAGCCGTTCGCGAACAGGTGAAGTACGGCGCTGACTGGATCAAGTATTATTCCGACCGCCGTTATTACGTCAAAGACGGCGTCCTGCACTCCTGGGTGAATTTCACCGACGAAGAAGCGCGCGCCATTGTGGAGGAAGCCCACCGGCTGGGAAGGCGCGTGGCTGCACACGCGATCGGTTCCGATGGGATTGCGGCTGCGCTGCGCGCGGGAGTTGATTCCATCGAGCACGGCGATGGATTCACCGACGACTTACTCGACGAGATGGTGCGCAAAGGGACTTACTGGTGCCCGACCATCTTTATCGGAGACTACGTTGCCAAGCAGCGGGCCGAAGCGGGCGCGAATGTCTGGCTTCAAATGCGCGAACTAGAAGAGCAGGCGTTTCGGCGCGGGCTCGCCAAGCACGTGAAAGTTGTGTTCGGCACCGATGTGGGTGGGTTTCCATGGACGGTGAACGCAGCGAAAGAATTCAGCTATATGGTTCGCTACGGGATGCCGCCGATGGAAGCCATCCGGTCAGCGACTCTGGCTGCCGCGGACTTACTCGAACAGCAGGACAAGTTGGGAGCGATCGAACCTGGAAAGGCGGCTGATATTGTAGCTGTACGTGGGGATCCGCTAAGCGACATCAGCGAACTCGAACGCGTGTTTTTCGTGATGAAGAACGGAGTTGTTTACAAGCAATAACCTATGAGACTCAATCTTACATTTTGTTTTCTAATTACGTGCGCAATTGCTTCGGCGCAGTCGAGCACGCCGACCGGATGGAAGCTAGTTTGGAGCGACGAATTCAACGGGGCGGCAAATACCGCGCCCGACCCGACCAAGTGGACTTATGACCTGGGAGGCGGCGGCTGGGGCAACGGCGAACAGGAGGTCTACACCAACTCGACCCAGAACGCGTACATGGACGGTCAAGGCCACCTGGTGATTCAAGTTCTGAATAGCAACGGCTCCTATACGTCAGCGCGCATGAAGACGCAGGGACTCTACTCTTTCACTTACGGCAAGGCCGTCGCGCGGATCAAGATTCCGTATGCGCAGGGCATCTGGCCGGCGTTTTGGACTCTGGGTGCCGACATCACTACGGTCCCGTGGCCGGGTTGCGGGGAGATCGACATCATGGAGAACTTCGGCGTGCAGAATAAGGATGCATCGACCAACCATGGAACGCTCCACGGACCGGGTTACCAGGGCACCGGACTAACCGCGTCCTATACACTACCGAACGGTCGCAAGCTGAGCGACGACTTCCACCTGTATCAAATCGAGTGGGCGCCGGGTACCGTGCAACTCTCGGTTGACGGAAATGTCTACTCGACCGTCACGACCTCGAATGTCCCTCAGGGCGGCAGCTGGGTGTTCGATAACAACCCACTCTTCTTCCTACTCAACGTCGCGGTAGGAAGCACCTCAACGCCTGCGCCGGTAGGGCCGCCGACGGGGACAACGTTCCCGCAGCAGATGCTGGTTGATTATGTGCGTGTCTATCAGCAGGTGCCGATCGCCAGCGCGACTACACCGAATGTCGCTCCGGGCGGAGTAGTCAATGCGGCTTCGTCAACGGATGTTGTAGCGCCAGGTAGTCTGGTGTCGCTGTATGGTGCGAATCTCGCGGACGCGACTTATGGTTCGTTGTTCGACAGCACCACGGGCTCGTTCGCTACCAGCACGAGTTCCGGAGTTACGGTGAGCGTGAATGGTGTAAATGCGCCGCTTACTTATGTATCGGCTAGTCAGATCAACCTTCAGATTCCTTGGGAAACGCCGGTAGATCCGACTAATGTCTACACCGCGACAGTGAACACCGCAGCGGGTTCGAGCTTCGCGGAACCGATCACGCTTGGGTCCGCTTCGCCCGCAGTGTTCGAAGACTATTCAACTGGGGTGGGATTGATTAATTGCAACGGCAGTCCGATCACGGCGGGTTCCGTGTGTACGTTCTACGGCAATGGATTTGGACCGACGATGCAGGCCTCACCGGATGGAACTCCGGCCACCGGAGCGTCCTTGGCTTCTGCGACCTGCACGTTGACTATTAACGGTCAGCCCGCAACGGTCGACTACTGTGGGACCGCACCGTATGAAGTTATTGATCAGCTGAACTTCGTTTATCCGTCCGGACTTACTGTGAATGGTTCGCCTGTCGCTGCCTCACTTACGATCGACGGCCAGGCAAGTTGGTTCGAAGTTCCTGCGCCTACGCAGTAACTAAAGACGAAGAGAGTTACTTGAATATCTCAGCTAGCGGAAGCCTGATTTCAGGAGACTCAGTGGTAAGGTCGCCTTCCGCAAGCGCACGCATGCCGTCCTTCGTATACGCGTAGCAACGCTTCAGACGCGGATCAATGAGCCACACGTAAGGAACTCCGAACTCTTGAAAATCGGCGATGCGCTCTTGCATGGACGACATCGTGTCGTCCTTCGAAAGTATCTCGATACAGACGAACGGCGGCCGGTCCAGGGCAGCTTCGTCACGCACGCCGCCAAGGACCACGCAAATATCCGGTATGCGGAAACGCGTAGGTTTCACTTGAACCCGAACTTCGGTTAAAGCGGAGATCCTAAGGTCCGATTCAAGGCGAAACAGAAACGCTGCGATGATTATCTGCAAACGTGCATGATCAACTCGCCCCACATTACGCTCCAGCAGTTCCCCGTCGATGTACTCTCGATCGGGACGCCACGTCTCCGCCAAGTAGGCACTGACCGGAACCATTGTCGTGCTCGCCATTTGATCCATTATCTCCGACAAGAAGGAGCTACAACAAACTTACTTCTTGTTCAATTCCAGAGCGAGTGCGCGCGCGCCGTGCTTGCGGTAGAAATCGATCAACCGCTGTTCTTCGGGTGACGGCGGCAGCGCATTCAAAGCGTTCGCGGCCAGAAGAGATTCGCGCGTCGGAATCCACATCTTGCCACTCGAGAACTCGACCTGGCTGACAACTCCGATCATCTTGTCGATATCGAGCGGTGCGGAAGAATCGGCGCGCGACAGACGTAGCGAGGTGTCTTCGAGCAGCTTCCCGCGACGCCCACTCGGCAGATAGAAATCAGATCCCGAGCCCGGTACCGAGCCAGCCAAATACTGACGCCCGGAGTGGTCCGTTACCAGCCAGGCCAGTTCCACAAAACGGACAGAGCGACCGGAAAGGTTCTCCACTTCTACACGCGGAGAACGAATCTCCGAGCCCGAAACTTCAGCCCAACCCTCAATTGCCTTCACCGGCGCGTCCGGCACAGCAAGGAAAGCAAACTGAGCCATGTGCCCGGGTTCAGTGGAGGCAGTCGTCGTGCGGCCGCGATTCAGGCGCACATCGAGGCGCTCCACATGTTCCTGGCGAGCGATAGCCGCAAGCATTTCCTGCTGCAGTCCAGTAACACCGCGGGCGGTAAGTACCTGCTGGAAGTATTGGCGATCGCGGCGCGCTTCCATCTCCCAGAACGTGAGCGTGCGCTTCGACTCCAGGCGGTTCGGTCCATAGAAATTCAGGTCGTCAAAAAGGACGCCATCCAGATTGACCTGGATTAACGGCCCAGTAGCGGTGGCGGGACGCAACAGACGCACATCGACATGCAGCGGGAAAGCTTCGCCCGGTCCGACATCGATCAAGCGCGACACCGAAGCGCGTCCAACCGGAAGCGACTCCTGCGACACAATCAGCATCGTGATACCACGCACGCGGCGCGATGCCGAGTTGCGCAACGTGACATCCATATTGATGTCGAGCGTGAGTGCACCGCCGCGCATACTGGCGCGCGATTGGCTTACGTCCCACGTCAGTAGCGACACCGGGGAATCCGGCGGTAGATTGAACTTAACCGATGTATTGGGATCGAACTGCTGTTCCTGGGCATGCGCGGGGCCTGGACGAAACATCAGCGCCACTACGGCCGCGAGCTGGAGAGCCCGGCTATTCCGCATAAATGTTCACCACGGTAACTCCCGTATCTTCCACGTAGCGCGATCCAATCTCGCCACGCGCATTCACGGTACGGATCACCGACTTCTCATCGATACCGACTGGCGCGGTGACTGATAGCTCACGAGCTCCGTTGCGGATTCCGACACTGGAGCCAGTACCTTCAAGCATCGGAGCGAAACTGGCCAGCGTGGCCGTCGGAGTAACGACCGGATGGGAACCGAAGTTCAGACGCGGACGCTCCACCGCGATGATCGAAAGGATTACGGCGAGCCCGGCCAGCGCAAACGTCAACTTCGGCCGCACCCGTGCCGCGACCGGAGCCGATACACATTCGCCGGCGGCCAGACCAAGCCGGATATTCGCCGTCATTTCGGAAGCGAGTGATTGCCACGCCGCGCCGGTCAGCGATGCCGGCAATTCTTCAGAGCGTTGCGCAACATCGAGCTGCTGGCGGGCGTATTCGCGCACCAGGGCCGCGCAGTCATCGCATTGGGCAACGTGGCGCTCAACGCCGATCCGGGTCCAGAACGAGAGGTCCCCGCTGGCGAACAGTGCGAGTTGAACGGACGGAATGTGACTGGGTGTCATTCTAGGTGTCCTGCGAGGTGGCATGGGCGGCGCCTCACCGTTTGGCCCTTACCGCATAACGGCGGAATTTGATGCGCGCGTTCGCGATGTGCGAGCGCACGGTTGCTTTGGAACAAGAAAGCTGGCGAGCGACTTCTTCAGCCGGAAGATCTTCCATATCGCGCAGCACGATGGCGGCCCTTTCCCGGGGGCTTAACGTTTCCAAACCCTTTTGAAGGTACGCGTGTTGCTCCGACCGTAGGAGAATCTCTTCGGGGCTTTCCGAGTGACGTTCGGGCGCCAATTCCATCTCACAGAATGAAACGCGCCCGTGCCGCCTCAGGAAATCGAGCGCCGTATTGGTGGCAATCCGTGAAAGCCAGTGTGCGGCCTTGTGCTCTTCCTTGATCTGGCCGGCGCGGGAAAGCGCCTTGATGAAAGTCTCCTGGGTGAGGTCTTGCGCATCGTCGATATTCCCCACCATCCGGTAAATCTGCAGGAAGATGCGGCGCAGATTGTCGGACACAAAACGGTTCTGAGCGTCTTGCGCAGTCTGCGGGCTATCGAGGAGGTCGCCCATTGCTAAGGGAACCCATTCACTGGCTATCATCTAAACGTTCGCTGAAGGGTTGACGGGCGAACGAGCGGAAACGTGCAGCCTTTCTCCGCGATACTCTTGAGTATATGGGAAACCGGTCGGCGTTCGTATGCGAAAAGTTGCTGTTGTAGGAGCTGGAAAGACGCCTTTTGGCGCGTTTGCCGACCGCGATCTGCGCTCTTTGGCGGTGGAGGCCGGTGAGAAATGCCTAGCGAATGCTCACGCGAAACCGGGACAGATGGAAGCGTTCTATCTGGGAAATTTCGCCGGTCCGTCGTTCGCGGGTCAGAACCACCTGGCCCCTTACATTTCGACCGCTCTCGGGATGCGGGGAATCCCGGCGACACGATTCGAAGCGGCCTGCGCCTCGAGCGGAGCCGCCTTCTTCCATGCGGTGTCGAGTGTGGCGGCAGGCCTGTATGACACCGTGATGGTTTTGGGCGTCGAAAAGATGACCTCGCAACCAACCGGGCGTGTCACGGAGATTTTGGCGGCGGCGGGCGACTGCTCGGGCGAAATTGCCGCAGGCTCGACCTTCCCCTCCCTGTTCGGAATGATTGCGCGCCGGCACATGCACGATTTCGGGACCACGCGTGAGCAACTCGCGGCCGTCGCCGTGAAGAACCACGAGAATGGACTCCTGAATCCGGATGCCCATATGCGGAAGGCGATTACCATCGAACAAGCTATGAACGCGCGTCCGATTGCGGAACCGCTTGGACTTTACGATTGCTCGCTCATTAGCGATGGCGCGGCTGCGGTGATTGTGACGGCCGCCGACAATGCCGCGACATTCACGGATAAACCGGCTACCGTTCTCGGCATCGCTCAGGCCTCCGACTTTCTGGCGCTCGATGAGAAAGAAGACATCACAACGTTCCCGGCCGTACGTGCGGCCTCGCAGAAGGCTTACGCGATGGCAGGCATCGGACCTGCGGACATAGAATTCGCCGAGATTCACGATTGCTTCACGATCGCCGAAATTATCGCGACGGAGGATCTTGGATTCACCGCGCGAGGAAATGGCGGGCCCTTCGCGCTATCTGGCGCGACCCGGCGCAGCGGAGAGAAGCCGGTGAACGCGAGCGGCGGGTTGAAGTCGAAAGGGCATCCGGTGGGCGCCACCGGCGTCGCGCAGATTTGTGATCTGATGCAGCAGATCCGGTGCGAAGCGGGTCCGCGTCAACTGACGCGGCACTCGGTCGGGCTGGCGCAGAACCTGGGCGGCTCGGGTGCGACTTGCGTGGTGACGATTCTGGGAGCTGCCCGGTGAACATGACGAGCCGCAAAGGTACGGTCTACACGGAGACTGTTGTGCATGCAGCGCCTACGGCTTTCGCAGACGAGGCGCCCTATCAGGTGGCAATCGTCCGGCTCGATGGCGGCGGCAGCGTAACCGCTCGGATTATAGGTGAACGGGTCACTATCGGTGACGCAGTGATCGAGACGGAGCCGCTGCACAACGCTCCGGCTTTCCGGGCGGCCTGAGCCAGAATGCGTCTAGCGAGTCGGATGGCGGGCATCGGTGTCGAATCCGCATTCGACGTGCTGGTGCGTGCGAGAGCCCTTGAAGCGCAGGGTCGAAACATCATCCATCTGGAAATCGGCGAGCCTGATTTCGCAACACCTGCGCACATTGTGGAAGCCGCGAAGCAGGCTCTCGACGAAGGCTGGACGCACTACGGCCCGGCGCAGGGCCTTCCGGAGCTACGGCAGGCAATCGCGAATGTGGTGTCGCGCACTCGCGGCGTGACGGTCGGCCCGGAGCGCGTGTGCGTGGTTCCAGGCGGAAAGCCAATCATCTTCTTCCCGATGCTTGCGCTGCTCGAGCCCGGCGATGAGGTCATTTACCCGAACCCCGGCTTCCCGATCTACGAGTCGATGATCCGGTTCCTGGGCGCCACCCCGGTTCCGATGCCGTTCGAGCAGGAGCGCGGCTTCGCGATAGATATGGACCGGTTCGCCGCGAGCTTGAACGAGCGCACGCGGATGGTGATTCTGAACTCGCCGCAGAATCCAACCGGCATGGTGATTCCGGAGGGCGATCTGCGCGCAATCGCCGAACTAGTGCGGGATCGCGACAATCTGATCGTGCTCTCGGATGAAATCTACGGGCCGATTCACTACACCGCCGATCCGCCGTTTTCGATCGCAAGTGTGCCGGGCCTGCTTGATAAGACGATCATCCTCGATGGCTTTTCGAAGACTTACGCGATGACCGGTTGGCGGATGGGCTATGGCGTGATGCCGCAGTGGTTGGTCGAGCCGATCAATAAACTGATGGTGAACTCGAACTCCTGTACCGCCAGTTTCACGCAGCGTGCCGGGATCGCGGCATTGGAGGGATCGCAGGATTCGGTTCGCGCGATGGTTGAGGAATTTCGCGCCCGCCGCGACTTCTTCTGCCCGGCGCTCGACCGCATTCCCGGGTTCCGGTGCGCGATGCCGGGTGGTGCTTTCTACGCGTGGGTGAACGTGAAGGACACCGGGCGCACTTCGCGGGAACTCGCGGATCTGCTGCTGAACGAAGCAGGCGTTGCGTCACTCGACGGCGCTGGTTTTGGCGAATACGGGAAAGGCTTTCTGCGGTTCAGTTACGCGAACTCGATGGAGAATCTGCACGAGGCGATTACCCGCATCGAGGGTTTGATGCGTGGAGGTTGATAATAGGAAATAGGGCGGTTCGCGCCCGCGCGTGAAAGGTGGCATCATGACAAAAACTTTGCTCGAACAACTTCGCGAAATGACCAAGGTGGTGGCGGACACCGGTGATTTCGAATCCATCCTCCGATTCAAGCCGCAGGACAGCACCACGAATCCCTCTTTGATCACCGCCGCGGCTCAGATGCCGGCATACCGCTCATTGGTTGACGATGTTTTGAAAGGGGCCAAAGAGGAGTTGGGCGACAACGCCAGCGATAAGGACGTCGCGAAACTTGCGTTTAAGCGGCTGGCTATCGCTTTCGGCAAGAAGATCCTGGCGATCGTGCCGGGACGCGTGTCGACGGAAGTGGATGCGCGGCTTTCTTTTGACCGCCAGGCGACGATGCAGCAAGCGCGGGAGATCATCGCCGAGTACGATAAAGCCGGCGTCTCGCGTGACCGTATATTGATCAAGATCGCTTCCACCTGGGAAGGTATTCAGGCGGCGAAGCAACTGGAAGAAGAAGGCATCCACTGTAACTTGACGCTGCTATTCGGCATGCACCAGGCCGTTGCCTGCGCCGAAGCGAAAGTGACTCTGATCTCGCCGTTTGTGGGCCGGATCCTTGACTGGTACAAGAAAGATACAGGCAAAGACTATCAAGGCGCGGACGATCCTGGCGTGCAGTCAGTAACTGCCATCTACAACTACTTCAAGAAGTTCGACTATAAGACAGTGGTAATGGGAGCGAGTTTCCGTAACATCGGCGAGATTACTTCACTGGCCGGTTGCGATCTGTTGACTATCTCTCCGAAGCTGCTCGAGGAACTGGATAGTACGCAGGCGGATCTACCGCGCAAGCTTAGTCCGGAGAACGCCAAGACCATGGATATCCAGCGGATTCCGATGGACCAACAGACGTTCGAACGGATGCACAAGGAAGACCGGATGGCTCACGACAAGCTGACTGAAGGAATTGAGGGATTCAGCAAGAGCTTGCATGAACTCGAGGAACTGCTGGCGAACCGACTTTCGGAAATTGGCGCAAATACCAAGCCCGAACTGGCCGCGCGCTAGGGGGAGCCACTAAACGAAAACGCCGCATCCGACTCTCATCGGATGCGGCGTTGTTGTTTATTGATCGACGATCCTACTTAACGAATTGGTTCAGGATCGGAGAGGTGCTCGGATCATAGCTCACGTCGCCGTTGTAAGTCGCCGTAATCTGATGTTCCGAAGCGGAAAGTCCCGAATAGGACAGAGTGGCCACGCCTTTTCTTGACAGGTTAGATGTTCCCATCACCGTTGAGCCGTGATAGAACGTGACAGTGCCCGTCGCTTGAGCCGGAGAGACGGTCGCGGTGAAAACAACAGCTTCGCCACTGGTGGACGGGTTCGGCGACGAAGTCAATGAAGTCGATGTGGGGACTTGCGCGACAGTACTTACCGACGCATTCTCTTCGCAGATGCCGACGCCGTTCGAATCAAACAGTCCGGAGACTACGGTGATGATGCCGCCGGTCGACGGGTAAGGAACATTGTGCGTGCTCTTAACCAAGGGCATTTGGGCGGGAATCGGGGTCTTCCATAGATACGCCTGAGAAACACCGTTTACCTTCGTCCATGTCTTCCAGGTGTACGGCACGGCGTTCCCGACACTAAAGCCAAGATTCAAGGTGCTGGTTGACACCGTATACGATGCGGTCAGACCAAGCGCACAGATTGGAGCAGTAGCCATCTGGTCGGTCTTCCAGTCTGCCCACCACACGGCTGTCCCGCCCGGGCCGACTCCGATCTCCCAAGGTTCCGAACCGGCCACGCCGTCAGGAAATTCAGAAATGATGCCGTCGGTAGTGATGCGGCCGATCTGGCTGACCGATGCCTGCCATTCGGTGAACCAGAGGGCACCGTCGGGAGCCGCGATGATCCCTCCGGGAATTGCGTTCGGGGTTAGGACCGGCCATTCCGTAAGTTCAAGAGTAGACGGATTGATGCGGCCGATATTATTACCGCGATTCTCTGTGAACCACATATTGTTATCCGGGCCCAAAACCATTTGTGCGGCAACGGCGCTCGGCGTCGGCAACGGAATCGTCGCGATGACTTGTCCCTGTAGGTTCATCTCGACTGCCGCATTCCCGAAGTTTTCCATAAACCAGATGTTGTCGTTCCCGGGAGGGCCCGCCGCGATTCCAGCTGGCTTCGTATTCGTGCCCGGTAACGGGTATTCCGTTATCTCACCGGTAACCGTGATGCGGCCGATCTGGTTGGCCGTATACTCCGTAAACCAAATCGCGCCATCCGCGCCAATCGTCATGCGCCGTGGAGCGCAGTCAGGAGTTATCGTGTTATAGAGATTGGTCACCACGCCATCCGTCGTCATGCGACCGATCTGGCTCGTGTTTGTGTCGGTGTACCAAAGCGCCTGGTCGGGACCGGTGATGATGTCCCACGTAGCACCATTGGCACCGTCCGGCACCACGAATTCAGTGATGACCCCGGTCGTCGGGATCACACGACCAATCTTCGGGCCACCGTTTTCGGTGAACCAGATGTTACCGTCCGGCCCAAGAGTGACACCCTCCGGAAGGGCCTTGGGGGTCGGAACATTGTAAGTTGTAGTCTCAACGATTCCAGCTCCGAATGCGTGAACAGCGCATACGGCGGACAACACAGCTGAACGAAACACTAATCCGCGTAGCTTGGCGGGTACTGCGTATGACATAGGGTTCTATTGTACTTTTCTTCAAATACAAAAGCAATGGACAGCAAACGGAAGTGTGGTTATCAAACCATCAAATTACGGGCTTTTTTCGAGCTGTTCTTCGCCCAGATGTTGTATAGATTTGTCAGAAGTACTAGTCTCTGCGCCGCCCAAGTAATCCGACGGCCGTGCAGGATTTGTCTGGTGCAGTGCAGTTGAATTCAGTTTCGCCGTTGTTGTTTTCTAAGGTGTTATCATCCTTCTGCTTAGGAGCCCCTTTAAAACGAATATGAAAATCGCACATTCCGTGCTGCTCGCGATGAGCTGTGCCTGTCTTAACGCGACAGTAACAATTACCTCGGTTACCCCTTCAGTGGTTTCACCCCAAGCGGTTGGTACACCGGTGACGTTTACCGTCACTGCAACAGACTCGGCCCCCGGGCCGCTTACCTTCCAGTTCAGCACGGCCTTCCGAAATCAAAGTTTCAGTATCGTGCGCAACTTCAATGTCGGCACGCTCAATGCGGGAGTGTGGACCGCGCAACCTTTCTCCTGGTCCGAGATCTCTGCTCAAGGTTCTTACACGATTCAAGTTGTCGCGAAAGATTTCAGTTCGGGTGAAACGGCCACCCAAACGATTCCATTCACTTTGGATTCGATTGTGAAAAACGAGAAGCTCACCATTGCGCCAACATCGAATCCTATCGTCAAACTTGCAGCGGTCCCGACATGTCCCTTAGGGAGCTTCGCGCGCGTTTTGTTTCACAAAAACGGCCAGACCATTCCGATCGCTACATCTTGGGAGGCTTGCCACGGTATTGGCAGCACCAACATTTACCTGGGCGGTATGTATCCGAGCATCGCGTACACGGCCAATTATCAAATCAAGACAGGGTCGACGGTAACCGCCGGCACGAGCACGGCTACATTTGCAAACGGCCCGCTGCCCAGCTCTTTCCCTTTCCCTACGGAAACTGTTGTTCAGTCGCCGACGTCAGCAGCGGACATAACTGAGAATCTTCTCTTGCATGCGTTCACCGTGACCTCACCCACGTCGCAGAACTATCAGCCGGTTGCTACTGACCTGGCGGGAAATGCGGTTTGGTACTACGACGGGGGAGCCAACGATTATGCTCTGCTCACGCGTCCGACACCGGGCGGCAAGTTTCTCTTGATAGAAGGCGGCATCATCTGGGGAGACCAGTCCGACCAACAGGGACAACTCGCCCGCCTAGTCGACCTAACTGGCAACGTGTTGCGGGAGACGAATTCGAATTTGATTTCCCAGCAGCTGATTTCCTCGTATGGCACTTCGGCAATTGGTATGCAGCAGTGCAGCGCTGTTGCTCTCCCCGCCGCTGTGGGAGCTGAATGCCTAACGGGATTCACTCACGATGTGATAGCGATGCCGAACGGCGACATCGCGATCATGGGCCTGAATGAGAAGATTTTTCCTCCGGGAACCCAAGGAGATACGTCGGGTTTGAACGTCGACGTCATCGGGAACTCAATCATCGTCTTGGATACAAACCTAAATCCGGTTTGGTATTGGGACACGTTCCAGCATGACAGCGGGGGCACGAACCAGTTCGACATTACTCGGCCCGCGGTTCTTGGCGAGACTTGTACTCTGACTCAAGGCGGATGTGCTCCATTGTTTCTGGTGGGTACTTCGGGTGTCATTACCGCGGCAAAGGATTGGATTCACGGCAATTCACTGCAGTACCGCTCATCCGACGGCAACTTCATCTTCTCGTCGCGACATCAGGACTGGGTCGTGAATATCGACTATGCGAACGGTACCGGTACTGGAAATCTCAAGTGGATCATGGGTGTTGACGGTACTTTCACGTTCAACAACATCAACAACGATCCTTATCCATGGTTCTCCCATCAGCACGATGCCGGTTTCGAAACGAACGGTGTTTTTGACTGCTTCGATAACGGCAACACACGGATAACGGATGAAGGTTCAGGTAACAGCCGCGGGTACGTCTTAAACGTGGATGAGGCGGCTATGACGGTTACGCCGGTGCTGAGTCAGGATCTCGGTTACTACGGTTTTGCACTGGGAAGCTCACAGCTACTTTCAAACGGCAACTATCTTTTCCAACCCGGATTGGTGTTGCCCTCCTACAATAGCTACTCGATTGAGTTGCAGCCGACGCCGGGCACTACGAACGGGGTTTCGGTGGACAACCTAGAGAGCACTTTTAGCTCTTACCGCAGTTTCCGCATGCCCAATTTGTATATTGTGCCGACCACATAGGTTCTCGGCAGAAGCCAGCAACCCGGAACGTATTTGTCACAATTTGGGCGCGGATACCGCAGGTGGAATTCCTGCGGTATCCGCGCCCATTTTCTGTCTCTGAGCCTAAGCTCGAATGCCGCGCGCGCCTTCGTCGAAGTAAACGGTCTTCTTCTGAAAGTAGGATTCGTTGGCCATATGGCAGGCGATGGCGGCGTGGTTTCCAAACACTGCATCCTCTATCACGGGCCGGCGCGACTTCACGGCCTGGAAGAAGTTCCATAGGTGCGGTTTCAAGTCGTCCCAATCGTCGCCGTGCCACACCGAATCGGCGGCGGTAGGTTCGTGGCCGGGTTCTACATAGTGATCCGCATACCACTGTTTCTCATATTCGGAGCGCGCCGGTTCCGGGAAGCTTGAGGAGTAGTAACTTGGCGAGTCATCTTTGCCCGACTGAGAGTACAGTTTAATGCTATCTCCGGTCGTCTCCATCACCCCTTTCGGGCCGGCGAAGCGCGCCATCTCGGGGCTTTCGGCCGCGAGGCTGAGACGCACATAGACCGGAATGCCGTCGTAATCGAATAGCACCGTGTGAGTATCCGGCATGTTACGCCCGTCCTTCCAACGGAAGATACCAGCTACGGAGGCGGCCGAGCGCGGGGCTTTGTTCCACCCTAAGGTCCGCATCATGCCGCTTAACAGATGCACCATCAAATCACCGCCGACGCCGGTGCCGTACTCCCGCCAGCACCGCCATCGCGCGAATCGCTTCGAGTCGAACGGGATTTTAGGAGCGTCGTTCAGCCAGGTATCCCAATCGAGGTTCTCGGGCGAAGCACCCGGGGGAGGCGGGTAGACCCACGCCCCAGTTGGGCTGTTGCGGCCTAGACTGAGCTCGACGAACTCGATCTCGCCGATGGCGCCCTGCTGGTATAGCTCGTTCGCCTTAGCGCACAGCGCGGAACTCACGCGTTGCGATCCGATCTGTACAATGCGCGCGTTCTTCCGGGCAGCCTCGGCCATTTCGAAACCCTGCGGGATGGTGTGCGACATCGGCTTCTCGCAGTAGATGTCTTTCCCCGCGTTGCACGCATCTACGACAACGCGTTCGTGCCAGTGGTCCGGTACCGCGGCGACAATGCAATCGACGTCTTTGCGATCCAGCAGCTCCCGGTAGTGGCGGGTGGTGGGTAGGCTCGAATTCCCGGTGATCTGTCGCGCGAGCGTATGCCGCGCATCATAAAGATCGGCTGCCGCTACGCACTCGACGCCGGGAAGACGAACACTCGTCGCGAGCAGGCCGGAACCCTGCATTCCAATGCCAATGATTCCGAAGCGAATGCGATCGCTAGTCGCGCGCTGAGATGCGCTTTGTCCCATCTCCGCCTGCGGCAGGAAAGCCTTTTTCGGAAGCAGAACGGCTGCCGTGCTGCCTTGTAAAAACTGCCGTCGCGGGATACCGTTCATTTTTCAGATCTCCTTCAGCCGAGCAAGCTCACCAATAGTACGACGCGACCACTTCCGGCGGACCAGCGGCCCCGCTGAGCAAACGCGTTTTCAAAACGAACTGGACGTTTTTGGTTTCCCAATGAGCCGGGGCGTTCTCAAGCGCTTTGCTCAGGTAGCCGACGCTGGTCAGAAATTCCCCGGCGGCCGCAGTCCCACCCCCTTGAATACCGGCTGCGACGATCACCGGCTGCTCGGTAGTCGGGTCGAGTACTCTCGATACAATCGCGTAGTCTTCATGGTCGAGAGCAGCCTCCTGCGAGAAGCGGACCTCCCACGCCCGCGCCTCGGGATGCTGGCGGTCGCGCACGAGCAAGCCCTTACCTGCCGGGTCTTCGTCGAAGTAGAAGCGGAGTTCGCCGGTGAGGCTCAGGGTCCAGGAGTTGTTGAAAGCGCCTATCAGAACCACGGGTTTGCCGCGTAAGTCTCCGAGCGTAGTCGATCGGCCCCCGCGGAGTTCGACGGATTTGCCGCGGCCGGCGAACAGGGCCGTCAGCCGGACAAGAGTCTGCGCGTCGTGTATTCCGATGATCCGATCCGATATCGAATACACATCGTTTAGCGGGATGTTCTGAGGCGCCGCGGGGGGAGTTTCAGACGTCCCTGCGTCGGGATCAAAAAACCGGTCCAGATCGCCCTTCAACTTGTATACGTGACCTTGTCCGACGCACAGCACCACCGGTTGCGATTGTTTGAGGAGCGGCGACCAATAGCGGTCGACGTCGTTCTCTGGATGCCGGAGCGTCAGGAACGCGACGACGGCAATGAGGATCGCCAGTCCGCTTGCCGCGATGACGATCGCGGATCGCGACACGCGGGCCGGACGTACACTCGCAACAGGCGGCGGGACTAAAGCAGGTTCGGGCGCACGAACCGGTTCTCGAACGGGAGGCGCATAGATCTGCGGAACGTACGCGCCCGCCGGAAGGTCGATGCGCAACTCTTCTTCGTGGCCTGGTTCCAAGTAGTATTGAGCCAGCCGTTTTCGAACCTGACCCGCTGTCGTTCGAACCACCGGATCCTGATTCGAATCGTAGTCCGGATCCCGATCGAAGACGGCCACCCCAAGAGTGCGTTCTTTAAGGTGCTCCGAACGTCCTTCACACGCGGCTTCAACGACGTGCTTCAGCAAATCAGAGCAGCGCTTACTGGTTCGGAAGGGAGCGCTAGCGAGGATGCGTTCGAGCTGAGCGATGACTTGAGGCGGAGACGCCGCGCCTTGCTCGCGATTTCGCCGCTCCGTCTCCAAGCTCATAACGTCCACCGGAATTATAGAACAGATCGCGCCAAGGACCGTAGCCTACGGTAGGCTAAGTTTGTCAAAAATAAAGCACTACCGCAATCTACGTTACAAGAGTCGAAATTCTTGATAGGCTTTGAATACCCGCACCGTGCTCTCCTTCAAAGATAGCTTTCCGTTTTGCTCGAGGTATAGCCGCAGCCTGCTTATCGCGGTGCTTAGCGTTCCCCTGATCGCGGGCGACACGGCTTCAACTTCCTCGCCGACTGTTCCGCCCACCATAGATCCGACTTCCGCGCACGCGCTTGTTACAAAGTATTGCGTTCTGTGTCACAGCGACAAATTGCACACCGCCGGGATTACGCTCCAAAGCCTGGATACAACGGTAAGCGACTCGAACGCCGCGACTTGGGAGAAGGTGCTGCGGAAATTCAGCACGGGTCAGATGCCGCCGCCCGGACTTCCCCGCCCTAAGGCGGACGTTGCTGACGCCTTCACGAATTGGCTCACCAATACCTTGGATGCGTCGGCTGTCGCTCACCCCAATCCGGGGCATCCGACGATTCACCGGCTGAATCGCGCCGAGTACAGTAACGCGGTTCGTGATCTGCTGGCCCTCGATATCAATGCCGGAGCGAAGTTGCCGGCGGACGATACAGGTTACGGCTTCGACAACATCGGCGATGTACTTTCCTTGTCGCCGGTACTCATCGAACGTTATATATCGGTGGCGCGCCTGGTGAGTCGCGAGGCGGTAGGCGATACATCTGTAAAGCCCGAGATCAACGATTTCAGCCCGGCGAAGGATTTCGGTTCCCGCAGCACGCGAGTCAGTGACGATCTGCCGTTCGATTCCATGGGCGGACTTTCCGTCAGCTATCACTTCCCGGTCAACGCCGAGTACGTGATCAAAATCAAGCTGCCACCGGTCACACAAGGAGTTTGACGCTCCCAGTCAGGCGCCCCGGTATTTGGAAGAACGCATTCCGGTCAAGGCTGGTTTGCATCGGGTAGGCGCAACATTCCTTGGGGAGAACCTAGTCCCGGAGTCGCTAGGAACGGGTAAAAATCGAGTTGCGCTGGAACCGAACGCGATCTCGACTTCGAAGCTTGACCTCAGAATCGATGGCGTGCGCGTCAAGTTGTTCGAGGTGGAACACGCCGGCGATTACCCGCAGATGTCGAGCGTTTCGATCGCCGGTCCTTATAACGTCACCGCGGTCGGGGACACGCCGAGCCGCCGTAAGATCTTCATATGTAAGGCAACGACCGCTGCGCAGGAAATGCCGTGCGCTCGGAAGATTCTAGCTAACCTGACTCATTACGCCTATCGCCGGCCGGTTACCGATGCGGATCTGAAGCCGTTACTGGCGTTCTACGAAAGCGGGCGGAAGGACGGCACCTTCGACTCGGGAATCAGCATGGCTCTGCGCGCGATGCTTGTTTCGCCGGACTTCCTGTTCCGCGTGGAGCATGATCCGGCAAATAGCGCGCCCGGCAGCGTTCACCGCATCAGCGATGTCGAACTCGCTTCGCGGCTTTCATTCTTCTTGTGGAGCAGCATTCCGGACGAGGAACTGCTGTCGCTTGCGGAAAAGGGGAAGCTGAAAGATCCGGCCGTTCTCTCGGCGCAGGTCGACCGCATGTTGGCGGATGAGCGTTCGAGCGCCTTCTCGACCAACTTCACGGGACAGTGGCTGTTCCTTCGGAATCTCACGAAGGTCACTCCTGATCCCGATCTCTTCCCTCAGTTCGATCAAGGCCTCGCCCGCGATTTCAAGACGGAAACCGAACTGTTCTTCGACGCGATCCTTCGTGAGAATCGCCCCGTCACCGACCTACTCAGTGCGAACTTTACTTATCTCAACCAGCGACTGGCGCGGCATTACGATATACCGAATGTTTACGGTTCCCAATTCCGCAGGGTCTCACTGACTCCGGAAGAAAACCGCGGCGGGCTACTGGGTCAGGGCAGTATTCTGACAGTGACGTCTTACCCGAACCGGACTTCGGTTGTGCAGCGCGGCAAGTGGGTTTTGGAAAACCTCCTCGGCGGTGGTCCGCCTCCGCCTCCGCCTGACGTTCCCGCTCTGGAAGCACACGCGAAAGACGGCAAGCAGTTGACGATGCGCCAGCAGATGGAGCAGCATCGCGCGAACCCGACCTGCGCCGGATGTCATTCGCGGATGGACCCGATCGGGTTCTCGCTCGAGAATTACAACGGCATCGGTCAATGGCGCGCCAAAGACGGTGGAAGCGTGATCGATACCAGCGGTAAGTTGCCCGACGGCACCACGTTCCAGGGACCGTCAGGGCTGAAGACGCTACTTACCACCCATTACCGCGACCAGTTCGTCACTACCTTCACCGAGAAGCTGATGACTTATGCGCTAGGTCGCGGGGTTGAGTACTATGACGAACCTGCGATTCGCGACGATTATTCGCGATGCGTCGGCTAAGAACACAACGATTCCGGCTCTTATTCACTCGGTAGTTAGTAACCCGCAGTTCCAGACAAGGAGAACCCCCGACTTATGATCCTGACTCAAAAAGCGCTTGCTCGCCGTACGTTTCTACGAGGCGCCGGTGTTGCGATGGCGCTTCCGCTGCTTGACGCGATGGTCCCGGCTTTGAAGGCAACCAGCTTATCGGCTGCCCGTCCGGTAACTCGTCTGGGGTTCGTCTATGTTCCGAACGGAATCATCCAGAAAGGCTGGCTGCCGAGTAAGGTCGGCACGGGTTTTGAGTTTGCATCGACCATGAAGCCGCTGGAACCGTTCCGCGACAAGATGCTGGTGCTGAGTAACCTGATGCAGAACGGCGGGCGCGCTCTGGGCGATGGAGCCGGCGACCATGCGCGTGCGGGCGCGACATGGCTCACCGGTGTCCATCCCAAGCGTACGGGGGGCGCCGACATTCGCGCCGGGATCTCGGCCGACCAGGTAGCCGCGCGGGAGTTCGGCAAGAAGACGCAATTCGGCTCGCTTGAAATCGGGCTGGAAGAGCCGAACCTGGCAGGCGACTGCGACAGCGGATACAGCTGCGCTTACACGAATACCATCTCCTGGCGCACGCCGACCACTCCGAATCCGATGGAGGTGAATCCCCGCGCTGTGTTCGAGCGGCTCTTCGGCGATGGCGAGAACTACCGACCCAAAAGCTCGTCTCAAGATGATGAGCGAGGAGCGCAGCCTTCTCGATTTCGTGCGCGGCGATGTGGCTCGGCTGCAGCCGACCTTAGGCATCGCGCGATAAGAGCAAGCTGGACGAGTATCTGGAAGGGATTCGCGACATCGAACGCCGCATCCAGAAGGCCGAGCAGCAGAGCGCGACGGTTCAAGTGCCATTGATCGAACGTCCTTCGGGCATCCCCGATGAGTTTGAAGAGCACGCGAAGCTGATGAGCGATCTAATGGTGATGGCTTATCAGACCGACATGACACGCGTGGTTAGCTTCATGATGGCGCGTGAAGGTAGCAATCGGAGCTATCGCTCGATCGGAGTGCCTGACGGTCATCACTCGGTGACTCACCATCAGAACGATCCCGATAAGATCGCGAAGACGATGAAGATCGACGCGTTGCACGTGAAGACGTTCTCTTATCTGGTAAGTAAGATGGATGCGACTCCGGACGGCGACGGTACGCTGCTGGATCACACCATGCTGTTGTTCGGTAGCAGCATTAGTGACGGCAACGCGCACACGCACCATGATCTTCCGCTGGTGCTGGTCGGTGGGAAGAGCGTGGGCATCACTGGCGGACGGCACATTCGTTACGCCCCCGAGACACCAATGAATAACTTGCTTCTCACGATGCTGGATAAAGCGGGCATTCCGGCTGAGACCCTAGGAGATGCCACGGGCGAACTGGATCAGCTTTCCGGCGTCTAGATACAATGCGCGTTCGGATTTCCACACGCAGCTTAGTCGCTGCGGTTTTGATTGCAGTTCCGTGCGTCGCGTCGACGAGTCCTGGACTGATTGACGCGATCCGCGAAGAGAACCGCAAGCTGGTTACTTCGCTGATCAGTAAGCACGCGAACGTCAACGGCGCACAGCCGGACGGCGCAACGCCACTCGCCTGGGCGGCTTATCTGGATCAGGCGGACGTTGTTGATCAACTGTTGAAGGCTGGAGCGAAAGTAAACACCGTCGATCAATACGGCGAAACGCCACTTACTCTGGCGTGCGCGACGGGCGACTCCGCGATCATCGAAAGGCTAATTGCGGCCGGCGCTGATGCAAAGGCTGCGCGATGGAACGGGGAAACGGCGTTGATGATCGCATCACGTTCGGGAAGCTTGCCCGCTGTGAAGCTGCTGATCGAACACGGCGCCAACGTCAATGCAGCCGAATCGCACAAAGGGCAGAACGCTCTTATGTGGGCTGCTGCCGAAGGGCATTCCGACATTGTCGATCTACTAATCAAGAGCGGCGCCGATGTTAAGGCGGTATCGAAAAGCGGATTCAGTCCGCTAGTCTTCGCTGCGCAAAAAGGTGATGCGAAGTCGGTGAGTAGCCTGCTTGATGCAGGGCTTTCTTCGGATTACACGTTGTCGAACGGAACGAGCGTGCTGAACGTCGCCGTTGCCGCGGGTAAGACTCGTGTCGTAGCCGCTCTTCTCGATCACAACGCGAAGGTCGATACAACCGATAAAGACGGAAAGACGCCGCTGCACATAGCCGCTCAATCCGGCGAACTCGAGATAGTAAAATTGCTCCTGGCGAAGGGCGCCAATCCAAACCTCGTGACTGCGGTAGCGGCACCGAGCAAGAGCGCAAATCCCTTCCGGGCTCCGATTGGCCAACAAACCGCCCTGATGCTGGCGGCGCGCGCGAATTACCCGGATGTCATGGAAGCTTTGGTAAAGGCCGGCGCCGACCCGAAGATCAAAGCACAGGATGGAAGCACACTACTGATGGCTGCGGCCGGCAGCGGTCACCTGGCGACCGTCAAGTACGGGTATGAGTTAGATCCGGATGTTACTTCGGTAACTACCCGCAAGAGTAACGTAGTGCATGCGGCGGTGACCGGCACGATGCAGAACTCCACACAAGCCGAGATCTGCGAAGTGATTCAATTCTTGGCTGACAAGGGCGCTGATATCGACGCCGAAGATGTGAACGGGCGAACGCCGATGGTGATCGCTAATTTCCTGCCGATCGACGAGGCTGTGAAACTGATGAACAAGATGATCGCGGACGCCGGGAAGACTCCGCGCAAGCCTGTCTCGCGTTAGTTGTATGATGCGGCGAGCGCTGTTTACATTACTTGCCGGGATCGCTAGTTCTACCATTAGCTTTCGCGCAGAATCCAACTGATTTTTCGGGCGTCTGGAAGATGGATACCTCGCGCAGTGAGTCTGCGCACCAGGATACTCCGATCGGACCTGTATCGCTGAAGATACGACAAGCACCGGACGAGTTCGTAATTGTAACGAGACGGAGCGAACCCGATTCGTCCGTCATTACTTCCGAAACACTTACTTGCAAGCTCGATGGCACGGACTTTATCAACGGCGGGGACTCCGAAGTTAAGATCAAGTCGAAGGCGCATTGGGATGGTCCGAAGCTTGTGGTCGAGACCGCGCGCGAGATCAACGGATCGACAGTAACGACCCACCAGATCTTTGAGCTCAACCCCGAAGGTAAGGAGTTAACCGTGCAGAAGACTCTTACCGTTCAGCACGGCTATCAAGGGCCGGGGACGCAGAAAGCTTCCTCCAGCGGTGTGGACGTGTTCGTGAAAGCGGCGGCTGAGTAAGTCACCCGCGCCCAAAGAATGGCATCGTCGTCGCCATTATGGTCATAAACGGTATGTTGACATCTAACGGCAAGTTAGCGATATAGACCACGGCTGCGGCTACCTGCTCGACATCCATCCGCGGTTCAACGGCAATCGTGCCGTTTGCTTGCAAGACACCGGCCGCCATTCTTTCGGTCATCTCGGTCGCCGCGTTTCCGATGTCGATCTGACTACACGCAATGTTCCACTTGCGGTAATCCAGCGAAATCGACTTAGTAAGTCCTGTGATGGCGTGCTTCGTGGCAGTGTAGGGAGCCGAGAAAGGACGCGGTGCATGGGCGCTGATCGACCCGTTGTTGATAATCCGGCCGCCCTGCGGGTCTTGCGCTTTCATGAGGCGGATCGCTTCACGCGCGCAAAGAAACGTGCCCGTTAGGTTTACGGCGACGACTGAGTTCCACTGCTCGTCGGTCATCTCATCGAGCGGCACTGCGGGTGCGTTCGCGCCTGCGTTGTTGAACAGAACGTCCAGCCGTCCGAATTCATTGCGGATAGTCTCGAATAGGTGGCGAACCTCGGCACTAACGGTGATGTCGGCAGGAATCACGCGCATCGGCGGCGAGCCATCATCGGACATCTGTGCCGTGCGCTCTAGTTCGCCCGGTCTACGGCCGGTAAGTACGACTAAGTAGCCGGCGCGCTGTAGAGCCAGGCTAGACGCTCGTCCAATGCCGCTACCCGCGCCCGTTACGAGGGCGATCCGATCCGTCTTGGAATCATTGCTCATTGCTTGTCACAGTCGTCGAAAAGCGTAAAGAGAAAGCATAAACACGAGCGCTCCAATGCTTGCCGCGAGATAGCTGACCATATGGAGTCCATTCACAGAGGCCGGTCCGAACCTATAATAGAGGTAGCCTCCGGCTAAGGCACCGAAAAGCCCAATTACGATATCAGTTGTGCTATGTCGGCGGCTCCTTCGTTCCAGTTGGCTGGCTATAAAACCGGCAGTGAGCCCGATGACCGCCCAGATGATAAACGACATCGTCGTTTCCCGCTGTTGCACGGAGAGATTAGATGTCAAAGGTTCACTGTATCCGTATTTTGCAAATGACCAGCAAAGTGTTATTACCCAAAGGATCCGGCGCGTGCTTGTGAGACACTTTTTCATAACCGTCCGTAGTCATCATAATCCTCAACACACCGGGAAAGCCAAATACTGCCTGACAACGAAGCAGGGATTCCGCCGACACTAGCCCATCCGGTGGCCATGCGCTTCTGGTTGGCAATTTTGCTCACTGGAGCGGGCACCGGCTTAGCTGCCGTCCTACTGACTAAGCTGCTGGAAGCTGTGCAGCGTCTCTTCTGGGGAGGATCCGGCACCGACATCCTGGACACGGCCGCTCACGCCGGATTGTGGCGGCACGTTCTCGTGCTACTTGGCGCGGGCATCGTCACCGGAATCGGACAGCTTATCTTAGGAAGACTCTCAAGCGGCAATAGCACCGATACAACGGCCGCTATATGGTTCCACGCCGGACGCGTACCCGCGCTGCGTACTTTGGGGAGTGCGGTACTCTCCGTGATCATCGTCGGGATGGGTGTGGCATTAGGTCGCGAAGGCGCTCCGAAACAAGCCGGTGCTGTAATTGCCAACTTCTTTTCGGACCGCGCGCGTCTCTCTGACGAGCAACGCCGGCTGTTAGTCTCCTGTGGGGCTGGCGCAGGGATGGGAGCGGCGTACGGTGTGCCCCTCGGCGGCGCACTCTTCTCTCTTGAAGTTATGCGCGGAGTGTTGGCCCTGAGATATGTGCTGCCGGCTCTTTTCGCCGCGTTAGTGGCGACGGGTGTCTCATGGATCGCTCTTCCGAATGCGCCGACTTATGTCATCCCGTCTTACGCAATGTCGGCCTCAGTTATCGTTTGGGCTCTTCTAGCGGGACCGATTGCAGGAATTGCCTCCGTAGGTTATGTTCGGGTAATCACATGGGCTGAGCGCGGCCGGCCGAAAGGACGGAAGAGACTGGCAGCGCCTTTGATCGGACTAACATCGCTCGGATTACTCTCGTTTTTCTATCCGCAGTTACTTGGAAACGGCAAAGACGTCTCGCAGCTCGCATTCACTGGCGCCATCGCGCCGGGATTGCTTCTTACCTTGCTTCTGCTCAGACCTATGGCGACTGCGCTGTGTGTCCGCACCGGAGCCCCTGGAGGTCTCTTCACGCCTTCACTGACGGCCGGCGCATTGCTCGGCGGCGTGCTTGGTTACGCCTGGAACTTGGTGTGGCCCGGTGTACCGGCCGGGCTATTCGCAGTGCTTGGAGCGGGCGCGGTTCTGGCGGCGACGACTCAAGGTCCGATCTCGACGGTTGTCCTGTTGATGGAGCTCACCGGCCGGGACCGCTCGTTCATCGTGCCTCTATTGCTAGTTGTCGGTACAGCGACTTTGGTAGCGCGCACAATCGATTCGCGGTCAATCTATGATGCGCAACTGAACGACGAGGAAATCGAGGCACGCCGACAGGCGCGCGAACTCCCGGGATCGCAACCTGCTACTGTCCACACTACTTAGTGGCGGAGACCGGAGGCGAACCGGCTAGGCTGAAGAGATCCTTCACGTCTTGAGTAAGTCGGGTCAGCGCTCGTTCAAAGTTTGTATCCCGATTCTTCTGTAGCTCCGCGGGATCGGCGATCTCGCTAAATCCCCAGAGAGCGATCCGGGTTTTCGGGTCCAGGATTTGCAGTTCGAGCACCGGGTGACCTTCTTTGATCGACGGGCAGACGACGTGAATCTGGAAGACGAGATCCGCATCGGCGGGAGCGAGCACCAGTTCGAAGCGACCCCAGCTTTTCAACGCTGCGTAGAGTCCCTCATACGCGGTGGGGACTGCGGCGCTAACTTGGCCGTGATGCAGCGGCTGCCCGGCTCCGAAGCTGAGTCCCGGGCTAGTAAAGTTCTGGCATTCGCCACCCATGTTGGAAACGAAAACGCGCTTCCCCGCACCGATCTGAGTGGGAACTGGCGCCGCGCCCGGTAGATCGGAAGCAATCGCATGTGCAAAGGGAAGGATTAACACGGCGGCGAAAACGCAAGCTTGACGGAACACCTCGGACCTCCTTGTACCCAGCTTACGCCCGCGGTCGACGAAACGTATAGGTTTGCAAGCTAGCCGTCGTAGCCGCTCGTTGGGTGATAGCCTGAAGACGTATGATTTCGCGGATCTACTATGCCGCGAGGGGCCCCGCGGTTGCTCTACTTTCCCTCTTGTTCTTGACGATGCCGGCACTGCCCTCCGATGCCGACGCAATTGCAATTTCCAACAACATCCAAGCGAAGCATTTGCCGTACGGCACGATTCTTGATCCGATCTACGCCTCGGCTACCAGCACTCAAATCACTGACTACACGCGCTGCGGCGATTCCGCCATCTGGACCGGACATTATCTTGCCGCTGAAGCCTTCCGGTATAACGTAACCGGCGCCGCCGACGCGCTCACGAACGTCAAAGCCGCCATCGCCGGCATCCAAGGCCTTGTCGATGTTACCGGCACTGGCGTTCTTGCGCGCTGTCAGTTCCCCGGTACCTCGCCTTACGCGGCCTCAATCGCCAGCCAGGAAAGCAGCAACGGCATCTTCACTAACAGCAGCACGGGCTATCAATGGGTAGGCAACACATCGCGCGACGAGTATTCGGGAATCTTCTTCGGACTCGGTATCGCCTACGACATGGTGAACGACGTGGGCGTGCAGTCATCCATCAGCTCGCTAGTCACGACCCTCTTAGATTTCCTACGCAATCACGCTTGGACCGTTGTGATGCCCGACGGCTCCGTTCCGACGACCTTCATCGGTTTCGCCGACGAGCAACTTAGCTTCATGAACGTGGGCCTGCATGTAAATCCGCAGCATTACGCCGGGGATTGGGAACTTAGTAGTTCGCTACTCGCCCTCGAAGTCCCCGTGCCTATCGGTGTAGACGTGGCAGGCGGCACGGGCTCATATTTTAAGTTCAACCTGGATGAGATTGATCTTTATAACCTGATCCGGCTCGATACTAGCTCCAATCATTCGATTTTCACGGGAGCTTACTCACTACTCTGGGGTTATCTGAACAGCCATCAGAATGCGTTCTTCAACATGATTACGCGCGCACTGGATGGTGCAAACTCCACCCGCGATTCGCAAACGGTGACCCTTCTGAACCAATGGCTGCTGCGTCCCACGCGCGATGTTGCGGTCAACCTGGTCGGGCAGTTCCCCTCTTGTGGAAGCACGGACGAAGCTTGTCAGCCTGTGCCTGTTCCGCTGCGACCGACGACCGACTTCCTATGGCAGCGCGATCCGTTCGAACTTACAGGTACGGGTGACGGCACGATCGAGAGCGCCGGGATCGACTATATCCTCCCCTATTGGATGGCGCGCTATTACAACCTAGTCACGTCGGCCTCGGTCGTCAATGCAGCCTTGCCGACTACAACACTTACAAGCACGACCGTGTCTCCTGAATCAATCGCCTCGCTCTACGGATCGAACCTAGCGACTGCCACGGGTTCGGCCACCTCCGCTTCCCTGCCCCAAACACTGGATGGAGCGACGGTTACGGTAACGGACTCCGCGGGTACCGCCAGACCGGCTCCGCTCTTCTATGTGTCCCCGACACAGATTAACTTCGAAATCCCGTCCGGGACGGCACTAGGTCAAGCTTCGATATCCATCGCCGGTCAGATGACAACGGCTAACGTCGCCACAGTCGCTCCCGGGATCTTCGCCGCATCGCTGCTCAATTCCGGTGGTAGTGAGTATGTGATTCTCTACGGGACTGGAATCCGCAACGCCGAACTAACTGCGGTTCAGGCGACCGCCAACGGCGCTGCGGAGACGGTCACTTATGCCGGGCCTCAAGGCGAGTACGACGGTCTCGATCAGGTTAATATCGCGGTTCCAGGTGTTCACGGGGCCACCGCGATCGCGCTCGGCGTGGATGGACAGAGTGCCAACGTCGTAACAATCGACATTCCGTAGGACATCGGCAATGTCTCAAGCGGGAAGTTGTATGCTCATCAATCATGCGCATTCGATTTGCAGGAATTCTCGCGGCTACATCTCTGATAACCGCGGCCGCCTCGTTATCCGAGTATCCACTGTACGCGTTCTCACCTGCGGGACAAGAAGCAGCGTCCCCACAATCAGCGGGAACAGCACCGGCTAAGCCGAAACCAGAAGATACGGAAGTCTGGGAGCCGGTACCTAAACTCGTGACACCGGGCGCCAACAACACCGCGCCTCCCTCCGATGCAATCGTTCTGTTTGACGGGAAGAACCTCGATGAATGGGTGCAGAACAAAGACAAGTCGCCGGCTAAGTGGACCGTTGCCGACGGCATCCTTGTAGTGAACAACCCGGCCGGGAACATCGAAACTAAGCGTACCTTCAAGAACTATCAGCTGCACATCGAGTGGAAGATTCCCGAGAACGTCACCGGCAGTGGTCAAGGGCGCGGCAACAGCGGCGTGTTTCTAGCTTCCACCGGACCCGGCGATGACGGATATGAACTGCAAGTTCTCGATCCCTGGGACAACAAGACTTACGTAAACGGGATGGCCGGCAGTATCTACAAGCAGGCAATTCCGTTGGCGAATCCGGGCCGAAAGCCAGGGGAATGGCAGACGTATGATGTGGTCTGGACGGCACCGACGTTTAGCAGCGACGGCTCAATGAAAACTCCGGCTTATGTGACTGTCTTCTTCAACGGAGTACTGGTCCAGAACCACTACGAGCTGAAGGGGGAGACGAGGTATGTCGGAAAGCCGTTCTATAAGAGCTATGACAGCGCGCCGATTAAGCTTCAGTCGCATGGAAGTAATAAGGATCCGGATACGTTCCGGAATATCTGGGTGCGGGAACTGAATTAGTTTAGCCGGGCGGCGAACGAAGTTCGGGCAGCTGCACGCAGTTGCCCGACGCTCTTATAGGAACCCGAGATTCGTCGTACTGAAGTTCGGTAGATTCGGGAATACGGTGCTCAATTGGTTTGAAGGTAGACCGAACCAGCTCGCAAGAGTCGCGCCGTATTGATCCACAGCGGTAGTCGGGATCCAAATTCCGCGAGTATTTGCGTCGCTCGGGCCGCCGAGTTCCAGGGTCGGGAATGTGCCGTAAAGGTTGCCCCCTTGCACGGCGTCTCCCATCACCATGTGGTGGCTGCCCCACGCGTGATCGCTGCCGTATCCGGAGCTTGGCTGAAACGTGCGGCTAAACTCTGACTCGGTAAACGTAGTCACCTGGGAAGAGATGCCGAGTTCCTGCGTCGCGTTGTAGAAAGCAAGCATCGCCTGACTTACCGGCTGCAACGCGGTCTGCTGGCCTGTGATTTGTTCGCTATGCGTGTCAAATCCTTGCACCGAACAGAAGAAGATCTGCCGTTGGGTTCCCAACTGTGTACGCACGCTAAGTAACTGCGCGACCTGCTGCAGCTGTAATCCGATAGGCGTGTTCGGGAACGGAGTAGTTAGCGGCGGGGCACCCTGGAGCGCGGTATTTACCAGGTTATCGGTCTGAATGGCGCTTGTGGTCTGTGTGTTAGCGGCCTGCACCAACGAGAGACCGGAATTGAACGTCAGTATCTGTTGAAACGCGGCACTCGTTGAAGCAGCGGGAGGAATAGCCAGTTGACCTAGAGTAAGGTTGGTCAAAGACAGAAATTCGGCAGGCTGCGTATTGCCATTGAGTAGAACCGCATTGCCTGATACCGAGCAGGATATAGGAAATCCAGTGGTCGAAGGATAAAGGGAGGCCATCTGATCGGCCATGCGTCCGCCCCAGCCGCTGCTAGCTTCGGTCGAGCTGGTGTCGGTAGTCTGCCATTGGTTCTGTTGGACCGTGTGATCGAACAGATCCGTCGGAATATTGGCCAGTTGTTGCTGATACTCAGCTTGCGTTAAGGGCTGAGTCAACATACCGACATTAGTTACGAAAGCAAGCTTCTTCTGGCTGAATAGCTGTTGAATTTCAGGCAGCGCCGGATGGAGTCCGAAGGGCGAGCTCTTAGTGCCCGCAGTTATGGGCAACAGTTGTGACTCGGGTATCGCTAGATCGCCCCGAGTCGTGGTGTACTGCTTAAATCTCGTCGAATCGGTGGGGATCAGCGTGTTATTACCGTCGTTGCCGCCGAAAAGGAAGATGCAGACCAAAGCCCGATACTCGGAGCTCTGAGCCATCAGATTCATCGCGCCGAAGCGGCCAAAAGCGCCAGCGGCTCCGAGAGCTGCCACGGACCGGCAGCCAATTTTCATGAAATTGCGTCTGGTGTGTGCCAAGTTTTCGACCTTCTATTAGGAATCTGGTTGAACTTACCGGGAACTTTCTCAGGAAGAATTTGTTAGTGCTGGACTTGATACATTCCCGAACTTGCGGTGAGGTAGATAGCCGAAGCGACCGCGCCCTGCGGGTCATACGGCAGTGAGGCGATGACACCTTCGATGGCGGTTTGCATATCTTGCGGCATCTGGCCCGCCATGAATGTATTACTCATGACTTGCGTCAGAGAAACGCCCGTCGCATCGGCCGCGAACGGAAGAAACGACGAGGTACTGAAGGTAACGCCAGTGCTGCTGGAACTACCCCACGACACGCCGTTGATCCAATTTACGCGGTAGAGACCGCTAGAAGAGTTAATCGTATCGAACTCCGGTCCAAGCAAGGTAGTAGATCCCGGAAGCGTGTAATTCGGCGGGAAGTAACCGATCACGCTCTCCGGATAGAAAACCGACTGACCCATGTCCTGCGCCATACCCGTTAGCACATTCGAACCACTCGCTGCGGCGTTTAGGTTTCTCAGGACTGAAGTGATGAAAACAATAGGCTCACGAAGATGGCCGCCGGTTGAGATCCAGGTAGTCGGACTATCGCTGTCCCTCGCTTCCGGGTCCATGAGAATTGACTCGACGACCGCGCGTAGGTTGCCTCTGGTCCCGGTGCCGTCATTTATGAACACATTCGCAATTCGCTGAACGTAGGCTGGGCTGGGATTCGAGCTAACCAGATGCTGAATGAGCATCGTAGCTACGAATGGCGGGACATTCGGGTGATTGAAGATGTTCTGAAGCGCCGCGGTAAGATCCTGTTGCGCGGTTTGGCCGGCGGGCAGCACCAATCCATTGAGCAGGGTCTTAGAGCCCGTGTCATGATTAGCCGCCCACGCGACCATTGGTCCAACGTAGTAATTCGGATTAATACCCTGCGGTGTGGCGCCCGGCATTACCGGGTAAGTCCAGCCTGTAAACACCCTGGCAAAGTTCTGGATCGTAGTCTCGGTATAGAGCGGTATAGTAGCTCCGGAACCATTTAACTGCGGCGTCCCATTGGCGTTCAGAAGCACGGGCCCGGTCGTGAATAACTGCATGAGCTCACGCGCGTAGTTTTCGTTCGGCAGTTCCCCATTCGCACCTTTAACATTGTTTGCCATGTCAAGGTAGAAACCCATGGAGGGGCTAAGCGTAACGTCATGCATCAGATTGTAGAAATTCCCGAACGCATCCTCTTGAAGAATTTGGAGATAAGGCTCGAACGAACTTCCTTGCCAGACCTTGAAGCCGGAGATTACGAATAGTTCCGAGAGCGCCAAAACTACTCGCTGCCGCAGTTGGTCGGGACCTGTAAGCGCGTTATAGAACAAGTCGCTTTGTAACTGGGTAATGTCTGGAGCATTCGGAGTAAAAGGCGAAATCGGTGCACTAAATTGCTCGGTAAACCACTGAGAGTACCCGATTTGCTGAAGTTGATCGATTGACGCGGGTGTAGGTCCGAAGGTGGCTTGCTCGAGGAAATGAAAAGCGGACCCGTAAGGAACCAGGGCCTTGGACTGGACAAGCTTCACACTCGCGGGCAGCGACGAGACGGATCCAGGATTAACAACTGTGATTGACGCCAGCGCGCCGACCACGGGAACCGCAGTGCCTGTTGCGGTGAGCTTAGTAGAAGATACGAAAGTAGTAGGTAGCGAAGTGCCTCCGTAACTTACCACCGCACCTTGTACAAACCCGCTGCCGCTAACCGATAGATCGAACGATCCGTAAGGTATCGGATTCGGCGAGATAGATGTAACCACCGGTGCCGGTGACCCCGACGGCGTCTGCGCGTCGACTACTTGCCATACAGACAGCGGTGCTATGGCGAATAAAATAAGTAAGAAGCGATAAGAACTAAAACATCGCATGGAAGTATAAAAACCCCGACAATCGTTTAAAAGTTTTGATATGTAGCTGAAAACTAATATTAAGATTTAGATATCAGTGGGTCTAACATCGGCTTACGCGCGAACTTCTTTAGCAAAGATTTTGGGGCCGCACGACCGAAGTTGAACACCGAGGGTCATCAGGTTCCAATTAGGCATCGAGCAGATTCGTCTTGATCGTCGTTAGATCAAGGCACGTTGTTGCTAGTAGTCAGACGTGGAATGAATCGAAAACAAAGCGGGCGAACGTACTTAGCGGCGGTCGTATTACCGCGCGGTTGGAAGGCTGGAGGGCATCAGGACCAACTTGAGCCCGGTCTTTGGCCGCCTATACTTAGCCTAGTAAAGATGGGCCCCGAAACGTGTCAATTTTCTTGTACCGCAGGCGAGGATAAAACGTGTTACCTCCCGTGCTGAATGTAATGCGCAAGATATACGACGACCAAAAGGGGACTCAAGACTTTACGGTACGAGCCGTTGTCCTAAGTCGCCGATCTAGCGTAGAAATAAGCCTCATCCGTGAGACTTTTGAGATACAGACCGAGGAGTTTAAATTTGCTTGGAGATTGAGTTACGCGCCCAAGCCAGTCCGAAGCCCGGCTTAGGCGTGAAGGAGGGTAGATGAGGACCCGGAACGCCGGTCCCCGGAGTTTATGCGGTTTTTTGCAGTTCGAGCGCGCGTACCTTGTTGTGGGTGTCGAGAACGGTGCGATATTGTTCCTGAATCATGTCGTGCAGATCGGCTGGCAAATCTTTCGTGAGAGCTTCCTGATAAGCCTTCTTGGCAGCATCCTCGCCGCGTTCCGCTTCCGAGACGACGGCTGCATCGTGGTCGTGTCCTGCCATCGTCTTGAGGTCCAGCAGCCGGCGATGGAAAAATGCGCCGACAGTTCCGCCATCGCTGGGCGAACCGCCGAGCTTGCCGATCTGACTTTCGAGCTGGGTAGCGAAACGCGCGCGTTGCGAGGAGAAATCGAGGAACAGCGATTTCAAATCTGTACGGGTGAGCTTTTCGGCCGCTTCGCGGAAACCGACTTCACCGTCCTTACAAACTTCTTTCAAGTTGTTCAATACCGAGCGAATATCATCAGTGCTTAGAGCCATAACGTTGAATATCCCTTCGTTATGACAAAAGCAAACGGGCTGCCCATTGCTGAGCAGCCCGTTTGTAGGACCGTGCTGGTGAGTACGGAAGGTTACTGGACGTTGACGCTGATTCCGCTAGTCACGAGGCTGTTGGCGAGCGCTACGTCGACGTTCGGAATTGTCGTGGTGTTGGACACATTGAAAACTCCGGCCAGAACGGCTCCCGAAGGGATCGTTAATCCCACGTTGACCGTGCTGCTGGCAGGGATCGCCTGAAGAATCCAAGACGGGATCGTATAGCTTCCTGCGCTCGCTGGCTGCAGGCATAACACCGTAGCTGAGTTGTAGGTGGTCGAACTCGAGGTCCCTACGTCGGTAGCTGAGCTAACCGAAAGCAGGACGTAGTCTCCGGCGTTCCCAGTGGGCGTCCACGTGAACGAAAGCGGACTCGAACGGCTAACCGTCCCGCCTGCTGCGAGGCCGGGGCTCGACCAAGTCAACACGTTCGGGACGGCGATGCTCGTACTGAAAGCGCCTGCTCCGCCACTTGTGCTGCCGCTACCGGCGAAGGTAAAGCTGCCGGGTTGTAAGTACTGGGTGTTGTTCGCGAAACCCTTGAGCGGCAGCGGATACGATGCAAGGCCTACAGAGTAATTTCCCGTAGACGTTTCGGTGAGGGTAGCCGAAGGCGCCGACGCTGAAGAACCGGAAACAGTAAGAGTTCCGGCATCGATTCCGGGGATTGTTAGTGCCTGCGCGCTAGGTACGCACGTGTATGTTCCACCGCAATAAGTGATCTGGCAGGAGCCGAATGCTGAGAGACTTACGAACGACCGATTAAAGTCCGGCGAACTTGAACCGGTTCCGGTGAAGTCATAGAAGTGCGCATCGGCACTGTCTTCAGTGATAGGGGTGCTGGGTAACAGCGAGGTGGTAAGCGAAAGCCGGGTAAGGAGCAACGAACCTACTGTCAATCCGCTAGATTCAGCCTGGCTGATCTGCTTCGGCGTCAAACCCATCGGATCGGAGCAAGTAGTTCCATCCGAGCTGATCGCAATCGTCGGCGAGTTACTCACAAGAGTTCCGATCTGGACGATCACCGGCACAAAACATCCAGTGGGCGCATTCGACGGGATCGCAAAGTTAATCTGACTCAAACCCGGGAACGCGGAGGCGCCTGCATAGCTCACGCTTGCTTGCACGCCGCCCACATAGACAATCGGATTGTAAGTGCTCTGGAGATTGGTTCCGTATCCCGCAGCCGTACCCGTAGAAGAATCAGGTTGATCTCCGGCCGGATTCGATCCCAAACCGGTTCCATAAATGATCCCGACATCACCGGGCTTGGCCGGGGCTGATGCCTTAATGATTGCGTAGTTATCAGTGAAGTCTTCAATTGCCGCCGGGCCGCTGCCGGAGCCGTTGAGGGTGCCGATGCCAAATGAACTGGCGGCGATGACAACAGGGACGGAAGCGCTAGCCGTGCCGTTGAAGCTGAGAGCCACAGTAGCGGTCGCGGAAGGAGGCAGATTGTACGGAACGATTCCCGCCGCTTGGGTCGCCGACACGTAATAAAGCGGCGCGGGTAGCGTCGTGCTACCACTGGTGAAGTTGATCGTGAGCCCCCCAAGTGTGGTGGGAACGGCGGCAGGAAGGCCTGAATACGCTGTAAGAGACGTGGGGCCTAAGGTGCTATTCGCCGCCGCGAACACGGTGAAGATAGAACTCGGCGCAAGCGCAGCTCCGGGAAGTCCGGCTACGACATACGAGGAGTTATTCACTACTCCACCGGGTGCAATCGCGATTGTCTGGGCAGATGCGCTAAACGTACCGCCGACAAACGCGCCGCCGACAAACAGAGAAGCGAGCAGAAGAGATCGAGTCATAGTTTTTTATTTTAAAATCCGTTGGTTACTGCTGTTACTGCTTAACACCGTTTCAAACCGAAATACCCGTGGAAACGATGATAGTGTTGAACTGAAAATCGGTGACTTCGGACGCAGATCGCAACCGGCGGTCGATGTAGTCCGTTCCACCTGAAACGAGCTGAGGACAAGGGTCACCTGCGCGCGGATCGCAGGGGGAACAAGCGCCAAGACAAAACATTCGGTCAGCTCATGCATGATTGAACTTTTATAGCACTCAATGGCCGAGACGCACCGCAAAGAATTGTAGCACTATTGTCTATTTGCGATTGAGAAATAACGACTTATTCACTTCTTCGTAAGCCCAAATCGCGTCACTTCTTTGTAAGCCCAAATCGCATCACTTCTTTGTAAGCCCAAATCGCATCCAGGCCACCTGGCTCTTGGCTACTTCCTTCAGCATGCGCAGCGTAGTCACTTTCTCAGGCGGCGTTAATTCGCCGGCGAGAAATTGATTGAGCGCTTCCGAGCGGCGCAGTTTCCCCGAAGAGGTCCGAGGCAGCGTGCCCGGTGCCAGCATTTCAACGTGGTAGGGCTCGATCCCCGCCTTGGCCAGCAAGCGCTTCTTGATCTCGGAAGCGATCGATTCATCCGTCAGGTCGGAGCGCGAGTCTTTCTCCGCCAGGATGATCAACTGCTCGCCTTGCCCTTCGATCATCGTTCCAACTGCCGCGGCACAGCCAAGCCGGATCCCGTCGAGTTCGTAGATCGGATCTTCGAACTCCTGCGGCGCGTAGTTGCGGCCGCGCAGAATGATCAGGTCCTTGGCACGACCCGCGATGTAGAGGTTGCCTTCGAAGAAGAAACCGAGATCGCCGGTGTTGAGCCAGCCGTCGGCGTCCAGAATATCGGCCGTCATCTCCGGATCGTTGTAGTAGCCCTTGGTGATCGACGGTCCGTTGATATAAATCCGGCCGACCCAACCCTCCGGCACGGGATTGCCTTCCGGATCACGCACTTCAACGCTCAGTCCAGGCAGCGGCTTGCCTACCGACGGCAGCTTCCGCCCGATTCCAGGAACGGCGCGGCCCTCACCAGCCAGCGACTCCCGATCGAACTCAGTGAACACCGGCTCGCGTTCCAGGCGCGGGAACGTGACACCCAGACCGGCTTCGGCCAGTCCGTACACGGGCGTGATCGCCTTGCGCTGAAAACCCCATCGCGCGAAGCGATCGGCAAAACGATTGATCGTGTCGATATCGATGGCTTCGGCGCCGTTGAGCGCGAGTTGCCAGCCGGATAGATCGACGCCTTCCATCTCGCTGTCCTTCACCTTTTGCAGGCACAAGCCGTAAGCGAAGTTGGGCGCTGGGGAAATGATCGCGTTGTACTTCGAGATGGCCTGCAGCCAGATGGCGGGTTGGCCGATGAACATCTCCGGCCCGAGATAGGTGATCGTCGCGGGATAGGACAACCCAACGTACAGGCAGCCGACGAGCCCCATGTCGTGATAGAGCGGCAGCCACGTGACGCAGCCTCGATCGCCCTCCGAGCCATCGCGATAGACAGCATCCAGCGTGTTGCCCATCATCTTCAAGTTTTCGATGAGGTTTACATGGCTAACCTGAACGGCCTTGGGCCTTAGCGTGGTTCCGGAAGAGAACTGCAGGAAGACCGGGTCGTCTTCATCGACATCGATCTCGCGCCAATCCGACGCTGTGCTTTTTGTGCGCTCGAAGAGATCTTTCACGTCGAACACAGCGGAAAGGGACTGCACCGTAGACGCCTGCCCCAGCAGACTCTTGATACGGCTATCGGTGATCAGGAACTTCGCGCCGATACGGTCGAGCATCTCGCGCAGGCGCGCGAAGTATTCATCCAGCTTCCCCAGGCGAAACGGCGGGTAGAGAGCCGTCGGGATACCGCCAGCGAGCTGTGCGCCCAGGAAGGCGTCAAAGAAGTAGATCGACGTCGGCAGGATGATGGCGACGCGATCGCCCTTCTTAACGCCCTGCGATTGCAATGTCGCGGCCGCCGTCTTGATCCGCTTCAGAACTTCGCTGTACGGGTAAAACGTCTCGCCGAGCGAAGCCGTCAGGAAGCGCGCGCCGCGGGTGGTGACGTTCTCGAGCGACAGCAGCATGTCGAGGACATGCCCGCTCTGCGTTTGAAACTTCACGCGGGCACTCCTCCGCGCGCCGCAAGTCCGTTTTGGATCATCAGCACCAGATCCTGGATCGAGGTGAGTTGCTGCCACTGTTCCGGCTCGAATGTGAGTCCGAATTCGCGCTCCACACTGGAGATCAGGACAACCGTGGCGAGCGAATCGAGCCGCAGCGCTTCCATTACCGGCGATTCGGGTTGAATGGAGGTGAGTTGCTCAGGCGTCAGGTTGAGCTGCTCCTGCGCAATCTGCTTCAACTTCATCAGAATTTCCTGCGTCGACATTTGGGTTGCGGGTGGCTGCGTCATAGAAACCTCAGATGATTGGTGGCGTTAACGGGTTGCGGCGGGAATAGGCGCGGCGATCACAAACGGCGATTCCTGGTGGTACATGCGGTCGATGTGCGCGGCGTATTTGCGCTCCAGCACGTTCCGCCGGACCTTCTGCGTCGGAGTCACAAGCTCGATATCGAGCAGCGCCTCCTCGTTTAAAAAACAGAAGCGCTTGGCCTGCTCGAAGCGCGAAAACCCGGCTTGCTGCTCATCGATCGCCTTCCGGTATAGGTCGAGGATCGGGGCGGAAACTAACAATTCCTCTTCGGACGAGAATACCATTCCGCGGGGCTTCAGGTATTCATCGGAGTACTGTTGCAGGGCGACGCGATTGGGCACCACGATCACGGAAGCGTAGTTCCGCCCTTCTCCGACGAAAAAAGCCTGCTCGATATAGCGTGACAGCCGCAGCGCCTGTTCAATCGGCGCGTAGTAGACGTTTTTGCCGTTCGAAAGCAGCAGCATCTCTTTGCGGCGTCCGGTGATGGCCAGGTAGCCTTCGGCGTCGATGGTTCCGAGGTCTCCGGTAGCGAACCAGCCGTCGCGGAAAACCTTCGCGGTTGCTTCGGGATCGCGGTAATAGCCCTTCATCACGTGAGGGCCGCGCGTCAGGATTTCGCCGTCTTCGTCGAGCTTGACTTCGACGCCGTCGATCGGCCGGCCAACCGTGCCCGTCTTCTCCGCGCCATATTGATTCACTGCGATCACGGGCGAAGTCTCGGTCAGTCCGTAACCCTGCACCACATAAAATCCCAGTGCGCGAAAGTAGCGTTCGAGCTCCGGGTTCAGCCACGCGCCGCCGACCACAAAGATCTCGACATTGCCCAACCCGGCGCGCACCTTGCGAAACATGAGCGCTTCCGCCACAGGATGTAGGCGCGATTTCCAGCTTCCGTTGCCGTCCATGTGCGCGTAGCCCACGCTGTGTAGGAACGCCGAGATCTTGCGCCGATGAGGCGGCAGTTGTGCGATTTGTGCATCGATTGCCTCGCGCATCTTCTCCAGCACGCGCGGTACGGCGCCGAGAATGGAGGGACGGTACCTGGGTAGAAGCGTCTTCAGTTCGTGTGGATCGCCGTACGCAATGGCAACGCCACGATAGAAATAGCCATACGAGAGCACACGTTCCAGCACATGCGACAGCGGCAGCACGGAGAGAGCAAGCTGCTGGTTGCTTCGCTCGGGCAAACGTTTCAGCGAATTGGCGGCATCGAAGATGATGTTCCGATGGCTGAGCATTACGCCTTTCGGCGTTCCGGTGGTTCCCGATGTGTAGACAAACGTAGCAACCGTCTCGGGATCTTCCGCCATCACCTGTTCGCGAAGGGCGGCGCGATCGGACGCGGTCGCTGGCGAAAGCGAAGCCAGAATGGATGACAGGGTTTCAAATTCAATTACCTCCTGCAGTTCGGGGAGATTTTGCTTCACTTCGCCGACTCTGTCGGCTTGCGCCGGTCCGCAAAACAGAATCTTGACCCCGGCGTGCCCAACGACTTGTTCCATCTGATGGGCGGAAAGCGTGGGGTACACCGGGACGACAATCATCCGCGCCAGATGACAAGCGAAATCGACGAGGTGCCACTCGGGCCGGTTTTCCGAGCAGATGCCGACGCGATCTCCTGGCGAAAGACCAACGGCGCTGAACCAGAGCGCGAGTTTGAGGACTGCAATCTCAAATTCCGCGCTCGAATAGGCGACCTTGCGATCACCCGACTCCCACTGCAACAGCGGATTGTGGTTGAATCGTTCGACGCTCCAGAAGAACAGACTGCCGAGAGTGTTTACCTGGCCGTTATCCATTCACCTGATCCTGTTCCGGGAACGCCCGGGCGCGAATGGCAGCGATCTGGCCGCCGAAGGTGGAGCTGAAGAACATGCCCTCTGGCGCGTCGTTCAACTTCATCGGAGCATTCTTCACCAGATTGAGATGGATGCGCGGATCGGGCGAATCGAGCGTCGCGATATAAGGCAGCCATCCCTTGCGGGCGCATAACAATCCGATACCGAGTTCCACGACAGCCGTTGCCGCTCCGAGATAGCCCGTCTGGCCTTTCAATGCTGAAACGGGTGTGCCGTTGAGGAGTGTAGTCAAGGCTTGCGATTCGCGCAAGTCGTCGAGTTCCGTACCCAGTCCCCGCGCCATGACGAAGTTCAACGATTCGGGGTCGCCGGCGTCCCGGGCAACGTCCTGCAGATCCGCTTCAGTCCCCGTAAACAACTCCTCATCCGCTATTTGCGAGACCAGGCCGACACAATCGATTTCTCCGAGTACAGTTACTCCGCGCCGATCCGCGTCCTCTCGCCGTTCGAGTATCAGGCAGGCAGCGCCTTCTCCGAGCACGATTCCTTTTCGCTTCCTATCGAATGGGGCGTACGAAGCGTCGAGACCGACGCCGCTGAGCAGACCGACATTTCCGAAGGCGGCGACCATCGCCGGAACCAGCAGGCTGTCGTAGCCACACACAATCGCGGCGTCGCAGCGGTCTTCCAGCAGGTCGTAGCAAGCGCTGTGGATCGCCACCGCGGGCGCCACTTCACCCTGCACGTAGTTGTTGCTTGGGCCTCGCGCGTTGAACTCAGTCGAGAGCGCGCCGACGCCGGCATTGGCCAGCGTTCGCAGCGAGAAATAACGATCAATCAATTTTGTGGGGACTGGTCCCAAATATTTGAAATCCTGCTCGCGGCCGTGATCCCATGCCAGCGTCAACGCTTTGAAAAACTCGTCGTATTCGAGTCCGGTCTGGCCCGAACCGACATAGGCGCCCAGGCGCTCGGAGGCGATCCCGCTATCGGCCAGACGGCTGGCGGCGAAAGCGTCCTGCGTCGCGAGCAGGCCCATGCGCACCGGCTGGCTCATCAGCTTTAGATTCTTCGGGTAACGGAGAGTCTTGCCGATCTCGAACGGGGACACCTTCGCGGCGGCAACTCCGGTCTGTGGATCGACCCTCGGCGCCCGATCGCCACGGAGCACCCGTTCCACGGTTTCCACCGCATTCAAGCCAAGGGGGGTTACCAGTCCGATTCCTGTTACAGCTACGTTCCAGCGGCGGCCCGCCATCGAACTCCAGATGAAAAATTTGATAAAAATCGCGCTTGATTGCGCCTGAAAAACGGAAACTCAGGTTACCATAATTTTCTAAGTAATCGGCTCTCCTTGTTTTTGCGAAGGCTGATTCTTATTCCAACCCGCGAATGTTATCCTCACGACTTACCGCATGTGTGGAGTGAAGGGAATCATTGAGAACACTCGTCATAGGACTTGATTGCGCAGCTCCTGAAATCCTTCTGAAACAGGAGAACCTGAAGAACATCCGGCGGTTGATGGAACGTGGTTGCTACGGCCGGCTCGAAAGCGTAATTCCGCCCATCACCGTACCCGCGTGGATGTGCATGTCGACGAGCCAGGACCCAGGGGCTCTCGGAGTATACGGCTTTCGCAATCGAACGGACCATTCCTACAAAGGCCTGGGTGTGGTCAACTCGACGTCGTTCACCGCGCCCGCGATCTGGGATATCCTCGGCGCGCGCGGCAAGCAGTCGATCATCGTCGGCGTGCCGCCCAGCTATCCGCCGCGCAAGATCGAAGGGATCAATATCGGCTGCTTCCTAACGCCGGATACCAAAGTTAACGAATACACGTGGCCGCACGATATCAAACAGGAAATCGAAAGCATCGTCGAAGATTATCCGGTGGACGTGCGCGGGTTCCGGACGGATCAGAAAGAGTGGCTGCTGCAACAGATCTACGACATGTCCCGCAAGCACTTCGAGGTGATTAAGCATCTGCTCGAAACCAAGCCGTGGGACTATTTCCAGTTTGTCGAGATCGGCGTCGACCGCATGCATCACGGGTTCTGGCGCTATCACGATAAGCAGCATCGCCAGTACGAGCCGGGCAGCAAGTTCGAGAATGCCATTACGGACTACTACACCTACATCGATGGCGAGATCGGCGAGCTTCTGGAGATCGTGGGCGACGATACGAACATCTTCGTCGTGTCGGATCACGGGGCGCAGCGCCTGGACGGCGGGTTTGCAGTGAACGAGTGGCTGCGTCGCGAGGGTTTGCTGGTGCTTAAGAGTGATCCGCCGCGCAATGCGCCGTTCAAGCCCGATCTGGTGGATTGGAGCAAGACGAAGGTGTGGAGTGAAGGCGGCTACTACGCGCGTGTGTTCTTCAACGTGGAAGGGCGCGAGCCGGAGGGCACCATCCCGCAGTCGCAGTATGAGGCGTTCCAGGATGAGATGAAGGCCAAGTTCGAGGCCATACCCGACGATCTCGGCAATCCGATGGGAACGCTCGTCTTCAAACCGCAGGATGTGTACAAGGTTTCGAAGAATGTGGTGCCGGATTTGATCGTGCATTTTGGCGCGCTGTATTGGAGATCGATCGGGATGCTGGGGACGGACAGCCTGTATCTGCAGGAGAACGATACGGGACCTGACGATTGCAACCATGCGCAATTTGGCGTGTTCATTTTGGCGAGTCCGGATGTGCCGCTGCGGGGCGAGATTGAGGGGATGCGGCTGCTGGATGTGATTCCGACGGTTCTGGAACTGATGGGGCAAAAGAAGCCGGCTAGCATGCAGGGAACGAGTCTGCTGCAGAAGGTGGCGGAGCAGGTTTGACGGGGTAAGGTTAGAGCGTCATACATGCGGTTGCTCCCTTTCGTGGGCAGTTAATCGAACTTTCTATGACGTCCGGCGTGCCGACCTCCGACCAGTTCTCCAACCTTTAGACCCTTCGCCCGTTGCGCTAATAGCGTATATTAGTGACATGTTGTCCGTTCCGATGACCGTGGTGGAGACGCCCGGTTTCATAAGGGACGCCAACGCCGCGCTTACAGATGAGGAGCGAGCCGACCTGATCTTCTTCCTCGCGGCAAACCCTGAAACGGGGGACATCATGGCTGAGACCGGCGGCGGCCGAAAGTTGCGCTGGAAGGGACAGGGACGCGGCAAGCGGGGCGGTGTGCGCGTGATCTACTATTTCCACAATGAAGAGCTACCGCTTTTTCTTCTCAACGTATTCGCTAAGAATGAGCAGGCGAATCTCACCCGGGCCGAACGAAACGCGATGAAAGCCCTTTTGCCCCGTTTAATTGCGGGATACCGGAGAAGGATGACTCTATGACGAAAAAGAATACTGTCAAAGCTCAGAAGGTGAGTTCTGGCAGCCGGATCATCGCCAGCCTGCAGGAAGCCGTGGACTGGGTAGAAGGCAAGGATATCGCCGTCCGGGTTTCCACTGTGGAAGTGCCCACGGTCGATGTCCGCGAAACGCGCAGGCACCTCGGTTTGAGCCAGGCGGCTTTCGCCGCGAAGTTTGGTTTTCAGCCAGCCACTTTGCGGAACTGGGAGCAGGGGCGGACGAGGCCCGATGGTCCCGCGCGAGTTCTGCTTGCGGTAATTGCGCGACATCCCGAGGCTGTTGAAGACGCCTTGCGGAACGCAAGTTAGGTGAGAATGTAACTCTTGCTTGCTGGGGCAAAGTGCGCCGTGAATGACGTTGCAAGAATGACGAAAAAGTACCCTTTCTTGCCCTTTGCGATTAATCAGGACTGGGGTGAAACGACGCGCTTCAGTCTCGATTCTCATGATTCCATTCTTGCCGCTCCCCAACGTTATAGCTCACCTACGCATCGCACGTCAGCGAGTGATTGCGGTCTCACGCAGAGGGAGCAGGGAATTTTGACGCGCTTCGCGAGCTTGCCGTACGGCGTTAGATGATCTCGGCGTGCCGTTCGCCGGTTCTAGTACCACTACTCCACCCGTACCTAGCAAGTTGGTTTGTAAAACGAACACGGAACCTGATGTACCGCGGTTGAGTTACCGAATACGGAGAGCCTCAATATATACGGATGTGTCGAACCTAAAGTCGGATCAGCCATTCGGGGCGATTCTAGCCAAACCTATTTGCTCAGCGATCGGTCCTGAACGAAAAAAGCCGCTGATCCTTTAAGGACCAGCGGCGTCTAATTTGCGTTTTGATTGACTTACCGCGCAGCCATCAGAGCGCGCAATCTACGTGCCCGCTCCGGCGCACGCAATTGACGCAGCGCCTTTGCTTCAATCTGGCGAATGCGCTCCCGAGTGACGTCGAACTCCTGTCCGATTTCTTCGAGCGTATGCTCGCGCTCGCAGCCGATTCCAAACCGCAGACGAATCACCTTCTCTTCCTTCGGCGACAGCGTCTTCAGAATCCCGGCAGTTTCGTCGCGAACGTTCGACTCGATCACCGCATCCACCGGAGATCCAACCCAGCGATCTTCAATCAGGTCGCCTAAAGCCGACTCACCATCCCGTCCTACCGGAGTTTCGAGCGACACCGGATCGCGCGAGATCGTCTTGAGCTTTTGGACTTTCTCTACCGGAATATCCATGCGGCGGCCGATTTCGTCGTTCGTCGGCGTGCGGCCGAGTTCCTTCTCAAGCTCACGCGAAGCTCGGAGGAACTTGTTCATGCTCTCGTTCATATGCACCGGAATACGAATCGTCCGGCTCTGGTCCGCGATGGCGCGAGTGATCGCCTGGCGAATCCACCAGGTGGCATAAGTGGAGAATTTGTAGCCGCGCCGGTATTCGAACTTGTCGGCGGCGCGCATCAGCCCGATATTGCCCTCCTGGATCAGATCCAGAAGGTGCAGGCCGCGGTTGACGTATTTCTTGGCGACCGAAACCACCAGGCGCAGATTGGCCTCGACCAAATCTTTCTTGGCGCGTTCGGCTTCCTGTTCCCCGTGGCGGATAACTGTGGTGGTGTGTTTGAGGTCGTTGAGACTGGCGCCGGCCGTCAGTTCGCGCTTGCGCACTTCGCGCTTCAGCTCACGAATACGCGGCTGCGCGTTGAGACCACCGCGTACCTCGGTTTTTTTGATTTCCCGATCCAAATGGACCAGGTCGTCAACCGCGATTTCAATTTCACGTGCAAACTCTTTCCATTTTTTCAGCAGAAATGGAATGGCGCGAATGGCGAGCGATGTTTCTACCAAGGCACGGGCAAGCCTTCCCTGAATGCGCTTACGCGGCTTCTTGCTGCTCAGCGGAGTGGCTTCCAGCTTTTCGGCGCAATGAATCGCGCGCTTGTGGGCGGCCGACACCTTCTCAAATAGCTCACGCATCTCATCGCGGCGCTTGGTGTCGGCGGTTTGCCCTTCTTCCATCTCGCCTAAATCAACTACATCTTCCAGATCGACGGCACCGGTGCGGATCTGCTCGACGAGTTCCAGCACCGCAAGGTGTACCAGCGCAGAACGGCTGATCGCCTTCTGCATGCGCAGTTTGCCGCGTTCCATGCGGCGCGCGAGACTCACTTCGCCTTCACGCGTTAATAGCGGTACGGCGCCCATTTCGCGCAAGTAAACGCGAACGGGATCGTCCGTATAAATTGACTCTTCCTGCGGCTGCTGCGGGTGCAGGAAGTCGGGTTCGCCGGCAGCTTCCGGATCGAAGAATTTGGAAGCTTCTTCGTCGAAATTGATGCCGAGCGGGGCTTCGACTAGAAACTGATCGTCAAAATGATCCATGGAACACCTCCCGGTGGTTTTGGCTGCGCGACGCCGCGCAACCGTTCATAGCGGCTCTGACTACTACTTTTGTGCCCATTTCGAGTGTCTTGTTGGGGCTTTGGTTGAGGCTCCGGTGAAACGCGGGGAGCACGACGGCTTGCTTCGAATCTACTTCGTTCCGCTCTAAAAGAGGGATGCACACCAAAGTGAAAAAGGTTTCTCCAATGTCCTTGCGGCTGAAAGATTGTAGCATCAAACCGAAGGAAATTTGCCAACTAATTGTATAGATGTGGAAGGAAACCAAGGGTTTCAGAAGTCTGAAATCAATCAGAGCGCGGCGCCCACACTTCGCCGATTACCCTAGTTTAGCTGATCTTCAGCTGATCTTTTGCCGCATTAGCGCTTTTAGCTCGTTGAAAAACGCTTGTTCGTCCTGAAAGTCCCGGTACACGGAGGCAAAACGCACATACGCGATCTTGTCCTCATTACGGAGAGCCTCCATGAGGAATTCGCCGATTTCGGTGGTGGAAATCTCCCGGTCGGGCGAATCGGTCACCTTGCCCTCCACGTTGTTCACTAGCGTAGAGAGCTTTCCCATGCTGATGGGGCGCTTTTCGGCGGCTTTGAGCAGGCCATTCAGCACCTTCTGACGGTCGAATTTCTCCCGGCGGCCGTCTTTCTTGATGACCATGTAAGGAACTTCGTCGATGCGCTCGTAGGTTGTGTAGCGTTTCTCGCACAAGAGGCACTGACGGCGGCGCCGGACAGCATCGCCTTCCTTGCTCTCGCGTGAGTCGATTACCTTGTCTTCCATGTGCCCGCAGAATGGGCAAAGCATGCGCGTAGCTCCACTCCCACGGTAAGACGTACCCCCGCGGAAAAATTGAACTTATTATGATAAGGCTTCGTTCACTTTCTTAGACGCGAGACGCGGGCGCTGAGGTCCGAAAGGAACATGTCCAGCGCACAAGAGACGCGAGCAGGGGAGGAGCGAACAGTGGCGACGGCAATTGCAGTTCCCGGATTCTTTAAGCCGGCGTCATTCATCGGGAAAACCACTCCAGCGCAGCCTTACGCGCCGGGAAAGACCAGGTCCTTGGACTCCGACTCGATCCTTGTTCAGCGCTGTGTAACCGGCGATGTAACGGCCTGGGAGGATCTCGTCCGCGTTCACAGCCGCCGCATTTATGGGATTTGCTATCGCTTTACGGGCAGCGACGCCGAAGCGCAGGATCTGACGCAGGAAGTTTTTCTGCGCATCTTTAAAACGGTGAAGTCGTTCCGCGTCGAGGATGGATCGTTCGGAACGTGGACGGCGAAGGTCGCCCGCAACCTGCTGATCGATCATTACCGCCGCACACGGCAGGAACGCGCGACGGATTCGATTGAGGATCAGCTGACAGCGGTTGAGATGAGACAGAGTCCGGGATCGCAGCCAGTGGCGCGGCCGGACGCGATGGTCATCGGTCGGGAAAAAGAAGAGATTGTGCAGGCAGCGCTGAAGAAACTGTCACCGGAATTGCGTGAGACGGTGATTTTGCGCGATCTGCAGGAATTGGAGTACCGGGAGATTGCGGTGATACTAAGCATCCCGGAAGGAACGGTTAAGTCCCGGCTGAATCGGGGCCGGGCGGAACTGGCCCGTATTCTGCGGAAGCAGAAGGCGGCGTTGTAAAGGAAACGATGAATTTTTCGCGCATTCCCGATTGTGAGGCGTTCGAAGCGGCGCTCTGCGACTACGTCGATGGCGTGCTTACGGCTGAGCAGTCCGCGGCGTTCGAGCATCACGCGGCGCAGTGCGCGGGGTGCGCCCTCTACTTGGCCGATGTGCGGGAAGGCGTTGGTGTTCTGACGTCAATTCCGGAGGTCGAACCGCCTCCGGTGCTGGTCGCGCATCTTTTGCATCAGATCCCTCAGCCGTCTTTCGGCTTAAAGGGCTGGATAGCCCGGCTGTTCGAACCGGTGCTGCAGCCGCGAGTGGTGATGGGCGCGATGATGACCGTTCTCTCGCTGGCGATGATGACGCGGTGTGCGGGTGTTCAGGCGCGTTCCCTGACTGCGTCGGATCTCGATCCGGTGAAAATCTGGGTGGCTTTTGACGATCGCGTGCATCGCACGTGGGACCGGACGGTGAAGACCTACGAGAGCATGCGCGTCGTGTATGAGATCCGGTCGCGCATTCGGGATTGGCGGGAACAGCAGGATGAACAGGATTCAGCGGCGACGGAAGCCGCCGCGGCGCAGGCGTTGAAGAACCGTCAGGCGGTTCCGCGCAGTGTGGGAACGCAACAGCCGCAAGTAGTACCGCCCGCGAGCAGCTCGCAGGTGAATCAGGGAGCGAAGCAGGGAAAGGAGACCAGGGCCAAATGAACATGTGCGCAAATCATCCCGAGGTGCCGGCCATCGCGTATTGCCGGTCATGCGGCAAGCCGCTGTGCGAGGCGTGCCGTACCGAGAGCTACGGGGCCGTGTACTGTTCGGAGCATTCGCCTGTGGTTGCGAAGAGTGTTCCGGCGAATGTGCCGGCTGACGATGCGGCTCCCGCCTTTCGATCGGCTCCCGGATTTACTGCATCCCCCGCCCCCGCGCCTGATCCAGGACCCCGCCCCGCGAGCAGCTTTGCGGGATCGCACTATGCGACGGGCGCCACGCGTCCGGGAGATCCACCGCGGCCGTATACCCGAACCGCGGGTACAGGATCGCCGTACAATGCGCCTGCGCCATCCTCGCCCTACACCGCGCCGCCGCCTCACAGCCACGCTTCCCCGGCCTTGGCACTAATCCTGGGCACGATTCCGGGCGTTGGCGCGATCTATAACGGCCAATACGCTAAGGGGCTTATCCACGCCATAATTCTGGGGCTGCTGATCACTGTGGTGTCGAATTCCTCAAACGAATCGCTGGCCCCGCTGCTCGGCATTCTTATTGGGGTTTGGTGGTTTTACATGGTGCTGGAGGCTTACCACACCGCGCGTAAACGCCGCGACGGCGTTGCGGTGGATGAGTTTTCAAGCATCCTCAGCCTGCATGGAACACGTACAGGTTTTCCGCTCGGAGCGATTATTCTGATCGGCCTTGGAGTCCTGCTTCTTTTGAATACGTCCGGGCTCATCCCGATCGAGCGCATCATCCGCTACTGGCCGGTGTCGCTGATTCTGCTCGGCGTTTACATGCTGTACTCGCGAATTGAAAGCCGGGGAGCGATGGGTGCTCGCGGGTTGGCCTCGGAGCTGAGAAATGAGCCCCGATAGCCGAGAACTCGCTTCACAAGTACGCGGGCCGCTCATTCTGATCACGATCGGTGTCTTGTTCCTGTTAGATCGTTTTACTCAGTTTGGCTTCTCGGAAACCTGGCCGGTAATCATCATCATCGTTGGATTGCTGGCGCTGCTAGGAGGAACGCGGCGGCGTGATGGAGGGCCTGGTGTTCCTCCGGGTGTTCCGCCGAATGCGCCACCTCCGGGAGGCTGGAGATGAGACAGCGATCGTTCGCCGGCCCCATTATCCTGATCGCGATCGGCGCGATTTTCCTGATCAACAATATCGTGCCGGACGTTTCGGTCTGGCAGCTATTGGCCGACTGGTGGCCGCTGCTGTTGATCGGATTCGGATTGATCCGGCTGGCCGAAGTGCTGGTAGGACATTTCAGCGGGTACAACGCCTCACAAGCCGGCGCGCCGCGCATGCAACCGGCGGGGCGCCCGATTGGCTTCGGCTGGATTTTCGCGATCGTACTCGTTGGAGTTGCGATTTCCCTGCCGCATCACGTGAACAAGAACTGGAACCTGGGTCCGTTGCGGGCCGGTAGTTTCGAGATCTTCGGCGAGGAGTATACCTATCCGACAACGCGCGTGACTCCGGCGAACGGCGCGAAGCGGCTGGTTCTGGATAACCTCCGCGGGAACCTCAGCGTGACGGGCGGAGATGGAAATGAGGTTCGGGTCGAGGGACAAGAACTCATCCACGCTTTCAAGAAGCAAGCCGCGGACGCGATGAACGAGCAAACACGCATCGAACTCGTTCCGGATGGCGAGACGATCTTCGTGCGGCAGACCGAGCCGGCGAATCCCGATCAGGCGAAGGTGAGTGTGGAACTGGAAATCACCGTGCCGAAAGGAATGAGCATCGAGGCGCGCGGCAAATCCGGCGACCTCACGATTAACTCGATCGACGGCTCAGTCGACGTTTCCAGCCAGCGCGGAGAGATTCACTTGAAAGATATCGGCGGTGATTCCAAGCTGGATGTGGAGCACGCCGACCTGATCCACGGTACCGATCTAAAAGGCGCGATCGAGATCGACGGTAAGGGCCGAGACATACAACTCGAGAACGTCGCTGGCGAGGTTACGATCACCGGCGATTTCTCGGGCAGCCTGGAGTTCCGGAATCTAGCTCAGCAGGTGCATTTCGAGTCAGACCAGACGGATCTGAAGATGGCTAAGCTCGCCGGCACGATGAACATGGACTTGCGTGATCTGCGCGTAGAGAACTTCACCGGACCGGTTGTGTTTTCGACGCATTCGCGCGATGTGCATTTCGAGAAATTCAATGGACCGGTTTCGGTGGAACTGGCACATGGAGACATCGACCTGACTCCGAGCGAGTCGCAGAAACTCTCGAAGATTGATGTTCATTCGCGAGACGGAAACATTGAAGTCGCGCTTCCCCCTAACGCACAGTTCGCTTTGAATGCCAAGACCGATCAGGGCGACGCAAACAACGACTACGGCGATGGAATCGTGAGCGGGACCGAAGGGAAAGGCAATTCGCTGCGAAGTGAGAACGCGGGGGGACCTGACGTGACGCTCAGCACGGGACGCGGCACGATCACGGTACGGAAGCACGACTGACGCTTGCGGGCATACCTGCCCTGCGCGGGCCAACGCTCTGGTGCGCGCCGGTTGTTAACGATGATTCAGCTTCGAACCTTCGTTAGACAAAAAAACGCAACGGAACTGAATAGGATTTCTCCATGAAGTTACTTTATTCCTTCTAACTCTCGCGTTAGTTCCTGTGGCGCTTGCGCAAGTCACCTATTCGTACGTGTCAGTCGACTACCCCGATTCTTCAAATACGTATTTGAGTGGCGTCAACTCGGCTGGAGATACCGTGGGAGCGTACCTGTATTGCAGCGGGATCCTTTGTTATCCCTCGTTCTATAGTTTCTACCGGTCGGCGAACGGTACCTTTACTCCGATCATTCCCAACTCATCTTCCTTTGCCGCTGGGATCAGCGATTCCGGCGTCATCGTAGGAGGGACTGGTAGTTACGGCATGATCATCTACCACTCACAGTTTCACGCCGTCGGATCAGCACAAGACCCCGTCGCGTTAACTGGGGTCAGTACGAATAACTTGATTGTAGGAACTTCGGCAAAATACGGCGCTTTCGAGATCTCCGGTGGTAAGGCGCCGCAGCTTCCTACTTACAATGGCCAAGGTATTTCAGTAACCGGCATTAATGCGACTGGAACCATTGTTGGGTATGCCGGGGACGTGGTGTTTCCCGGAATGGGTCAACTGTGGGCCACGGGGATTAACAATAACGGTGTCGTGGTCGGGTACTACGTGAATCCCATGTACGGCACGGTACACGGTTTTATCGCTACGCCTGTACAGTAGCGCGGCAGGGGGGAAGTTCCACCCGCCCGTTCACTAAACGCGCTTGGAATTCAGAGCGTCGGAGAACAAGATTGAGTCGCTCGCGCCGGTCGACAGCTTAAACTGTGACGTGCGAACGGAAGCCGGAACGACGGCGCAGGGCACCGAGGCGACTGGACCTTTGAACAAGCTGTTTCTCTTCGATATCGATGGCACGCTGGTGCGCGGCGCCGGACCGCAACACGCAGCCGCGCTGGTGGCCGCTATCCGGCAGGTGCTTGGTGTGGAGACAACCCTTGACGGGATCCCGGTCCATGGCATGCTCGACCGGGATATTCTTCGCGACATGCTTAGAGCCGGAGGATTCGATGACGCCCGAATCAACACGGCCCTACCCGCAATCGTAGTCGCCGCTCAGGAGCTTTACCCGCCAACATGCCCGGACATCTCAGCAAAGGTTCTGCCCGGAGTTCGCGAGGTGTTATCGGAGATCAGGGCGCTGGGATTCCCGATCGGCCTGGTCACCGGGAACCTGACGCGTATCGGATGGACGAAGATGGAACGCGCCGGCTTGCGGGAATTCTTCTCGTTTGGAGCATTCTCCGATATGGGCGCTACGCGTGGTGATCTGGCGCGGATTGCCGTTGAACTCTCGGGCGAAACGGGCTGCTTGGTGACGATGACCGGCGATGCTCCTAGCGACGTCGCAGCCGCTAAAAGCAATGGGTTCCGCTCCGTCTCCGTCGCGACTGGGATTTCGCCACGCGAGACGCTCGCGGCACTTCAACCGGACCTTCTGCTCAACGATTTGTCGCGGCCGGAAGATCGCCGCGCTCTGATCGGCGACTGAAGCGATCACCGACGCTGGGTCGAAGACCTTTGATGTAAACCGTGCCGGCACGATCCGGCTCGACTTCGTACATCTCCTCGTCATCCACTTCGACGTGGTAACTCGCCGAGTGATCCAGCCCCACCAGGAAATCATCGTTCGCCGTCTGCGCGCCTGAACGGAAGCGATCCCCGTTACCGGCAAAGTGGATTGCTGCTTCTTCCAAATCGATGGGCTCGTGCGCCGTGTGCGGATCGATCACGCGAACCTGGCCCGCGCTGAACTCCTCCATCACGCCTTCGATCATCCCCGCCCAGCGCGCATCGTCATCCCAGCTGGACCGCACGGCGAACTGACCCAGCAGTTCATCGTGCATCGCGAGCGGCACGTGATAGTAACTCAGACCCGGTTGATACGGATTGGCCCAAAGAAACTCATAAGGAATGCCGAACGGTCCGCGCATCAGGAAGCGGTCGTCGGTCAGCCAGCCTTGCACTACCTGCGATTCGGGAGCGTTCGAATCGAGCGCGACCATCATCATCTCTGCCGCGCGCGACAGCGCCGCAACGCGTAAATCCGGCTCTCCGGCTTTAGGCGAGAACGGGATATGGAACTCGTTATCCGCTGCCGGCCAGGGCGCCGGATAATACGCCAGAACGCTGAAGAGGGGAAGTGTTTTGAAGTAGGCGCCCGCAGTCTCGCGAAGGTCGATGCGCAAGTTATCGCGCACAGCATGCAGTAGCTCAAAAAGCGGCTCGATATCCGGGCCGCTCAGCAGGAGAGCGCCGCTTTTAACGGCCGGCAGTATCCTTCCGGCAAACTCGTCATGTACAACGAAGCGCAGCGCAGCTTCAGACGATGCGTCATCCCCTGTCGCGATTGCGATCGCTGCCAGCGCTTGAGAACGAAGCTCGGCGATGCCGCGTCCGGCCGTGCGATCCCCGGCCGCGCGTTCGAGCCGTTCCCGCAGCCTCGACCGGTCGGATGGTTTTAGCTGGTCGTAGCACCAGTCATATACGAGGGCGATTTGACGTACGTCCCCGTTAGGTTGCAACGCTGCCGCGATTGCGCGATCGGCGGCTTTCTTGTCATCGGTGACGCGGAAATAAAGAGCATTTGTAAAGGCCGGCTCGGGCAGTTCGGTCCCGCTTGAAACTACGCGGTCGAATTGCTGCCATCGAAGCGATTCGCGAACACGCTCGCGGCGCAGCAACTTCAGCTTCTGCGCTCGCAAGAACAAACGCGGGTGATCGTCGTACACACGATAGCTTTCCGTGGATTGAGCGGGAAGTTTCCCAGCAAGAACAGCCAGACCCGCGAGCATCAGAAAGCCACGCTGCACTGCCCCCGATTGTGCCATATGCGCGCTCTGTGTCACCTCGACACGCCATCTGGAAGCGAAGACACGCTGGCCCGTTACGGTCAGATAGGTCACGCAACGATATCAACAACTTAGAATGCGAGGGGACGGTGTCCCGGTTGCTATGATGTAACGCGAATCGGAGAAGGCTTCTTCTCTAACCTGCCCTCGCTGCAACGGGTGGGCAACTTCAGGGTGGAAGGGTGCAAACGCCGGAATACGGAACCCGGCGTTCGGTAGTCGCTCGAGACTTGGTTGTTGCTTCAGCTGAGCCGTTGCAGCCAGGGGTTTTATTACTTCGGCGGCTGGCTGGCATGCCGCAAAATCCACGCAGTAACCGAATCCAAAACCACTGGCGCTATTGTTTCCTCAGTAGCCGCATACTCCTGCGGCGATCCCGTCTTCACGGTTTGCATTAGGTGATTCAGATTCGGCAGCTTCAGGATTTCATAATCGCGGTTTCCGGCCTTCTCCAGACAGGCTGCGATTACCGGCAGGTTCTGCGACGGAACCACCTGGGTATCCAGGGAGCCGTTGATCGCCAGGACGGGAATCGTCAGCTTGCTTAACACGGTCGCCGGGTCGAACGCGTAGAAGAATCGCATCCAAGGGCTTGCCATCATTCGGGCCTGCCCCCGAAGTCCCGGCTCCGCGGCTTTGCGCATCGCTTCAGGTACAGTCGCGAGACCGCGATCGACTGCGGCCTGGATTTCGGCATCGGTGGGTGGGGTTGAACTCGTTGCGAGAGACGCGAATTTTTCGACCAGCGCCTCGTTGGATGCGATCGCGGTGTCGCCTAGACCGCTTGCTTTGGCGATCGCCGCGCGTTGGGCTTTCAAAACGTCGCGCCCTGGAACCGCAATTCCGGCCAGCATCACGATGAACGCCATGTGACCGTCACGAACCGCCAGCATCGGTCCCACCGTCGCGCCTTCGCTATGGCCGATCAGGCCGATCCGTTCCGGATCGATGTCTTTGCGCGTGCGGAGCCACGCTACAGATCCTGCGGCATCGTCGACAAAGTCCTCTGTTGTAGCCGTAGCGAAATTCCCGGTTGATTTCGCCGTTCCGCGATCGTCGACGCGCAGCACGGCGATTCCGTGCCGAGTCAAGTAATCGGCGATGACGAGGAAAGGCTTGTGACCCAGGATGGTTTCATCCCGGTCCTGTGCACCGGATCCAGTGATCAGAAGCGCCGCGGGGAACGGTCCGCCGGTCTGGGGCAAGGTCAGCGTGCCGGCGAGTTGCACCCCAGCCGCCTTGCTCGGATACGTCACATCTTCGCTGCGGTACGGGAAGGGAGGCTTGGGCGTCTGCGGGCGCGCCGGCGGCAACGCTTCGGCTGCAGTGGTCCGCTGCAATGTTAACGCGAGCTTCGCTCCGCCTTGCTCCCAGAACCCGGAAATCGCAGTGCCGTCGGCGTTGGTGGTACCCTGAGAACGACGCGGGTGGGGCGGCGAGCTTCATCTGGACCGCGCCGCTGCTCTCGACCACTTCGGCGAAAGCCAGCCCGAAAGCGCCTTGGTCCGGGCTGTCCATGGTGCCGGTCAGTTTCCCATCCGACGATCTTGTGATGTGGAAGACGAGCCTTATTTTGCCCATCCCGGTGTCGAGAGTGCCTTGCCAATTGCCTTCCGGAGACTGGAGGGGTTGTGCCTGAACGGAGATCGACGTCATGAGAACGAGCGCTGCGAAAAGTCTGCGCATTCTGCGGTTAGCTTAACGAAGCGGACGAACGTGCGCCAGCAGATCCGCGCTCGGGCGTCCTTCGCGGCAGGTGAGCCAGCCGATCAGCTCGGGTTGCGGACCAAACAAGGCAAGAACGAAGCCGTCTCGGTCGGGAGCCGGCTGTAAGCCGTCAGAAACTCTCCAACCATGGGCCGCGCTCGGAACCAAGGCGGCTGAGGCCACGCGCAATCCGACAGCGCCGGAGGATCGAAGGCGATCGGCTTCGTCCTGGCAGGCATGATAGGTGTCGAGGCCGCCGGTTACAACCTGATCCGGCAACGAGGGTTTGACTAAGTCGAAGAGATCCGGAAGCTCAACAGCCCACATGGCGCGCCGGATATTCGCCAGCTCCGCTTCGGTGGTGATCTCTTCATGCCGCAGGAATTCGGCCCACGCCCCGTCGGGCGTATCCGCGAAGTACTGAACGGGAACGGAGCTGCCTTCCGCGTTCCAACGTCCTGCGCCTTGCTCCCGCCCTTCCCACAAGAATGGAAAGCGCGGGTCGCAATGGCGATATACGATCACGTTGCGGGCGACGCGATGAGCGCGCCGGAGAGCGCACGCAGCCTGGCGACGATGTCGTCATCCGGGCGCCAAGCCCCAACCAGCAATTCCATCGGGCTCTTCCCCTCAAGTTGAGTTCGCCGTCGTTGAAACCATTGCCGGATTCCAGCGTCGTTATACGCGCCGTTCAAATCGCCAACGATCAGCGACAGCACGTGCAGGCGCGCGGCGACGTCATCCGGCGTGGTTCGCGACTTCGCGAGATAACGCCGAATACTGACTGTCGAGATTCCAACCAGCTTGGCGAGTAGATCTAGTCCGAGAACTTCTTCCATCCGAACCCATTCAAATTCGGGCGCGGGAGATTCCTCTAAAGCGGAGTTGAGGCGAGCCAGCGAAAGCAACATGCTTTCTGCGTCTGTCGGGTCGATTCGAATGCCCTGCCCGATTCCAGCGCGATGGATGTGCGTGAGAAGCTCTTCCAGTGTCTGTGTGTCCCGTTTCTCGTGACGCGGAACCAAGCCCATGGCGTCTGCCATATTTACAGCGTTCACAACGACAGTTGCTACTTTGCGTCTCTCAACTGGATTCTCAATAGATAAGGTTTGGGACATAGATGTTCTCCAGTGATGATCCGATGTTACTCCTGCTCACGCGGAATGTCAAATTCTCTGCCAGATCCGTCCCTCCCAAGCCCCAAGCTCAACATTCTGCTGCGCCGTAGTTCCCGACTCGACTTCACGGAAGTGTCCCAAGTCCGGTATCGACAAAACGCTCGGTCGATTAGTTAAATTCACCGCGAGGCGTAGCACGGATGCCGGCGAGCCGCCTTCGAGCCTCCGGTCGAACACGACTGCCCGGTCCGCAGCGGGATGATCTACCCACGCCAAATCTCCTCGCTGTAGCGTCGTCGAATTCCGCCGCAGTGACACTAGACGTTTGTAGAACGGCAGAAACTGCGGGCGCCGTGACTGAATGTCCCAGAACACCTTTAATCGATGGAACATCGCTTCGCCGCCGCTCTCGGTTGAATCGCCAATCTCTTGGCCGTTGTAGATCATCGGAACGCCATCGAGCGTGAACATCAGGAACGCGGCCGCCATCGATCCGTTCTCTCCGAAAACAGCGATCCCGTTCTCCTCATCGTGATTCTGGGAATAACGCAGATGCAGCGCACCGGGCGAGAAGCGAGCCTGCTGCTGTTCCCACGTGCGTCGAAAGTCAGTCGCGGGAGCGCCAGTGGTCATCACCGCTCTCATCGCCTTATAGAGGTCCCACGAGTAATCGATATCGAAAGCGCGCCGCAGCAGATCGGGCTCGCTCCATTCGGCCAGCATCATGACATCCGGCTTCACACGCTCGAGTTCCGGCCGCGCCTGCTCCCAGAAATCGGTCGGCACCAGTCCTGCGACGTCACAGCGAAATCCATCCAGGTCGAACTCACGAAGCCAAAACGTGAGCATCTGGATCATGTAGGTCCGCAGCCGCGGATTGGAGTAATCCAAGCCGGCAACATCGGTCCAATCGTCGTTTGGCTGAGCGATCCTGCCCGCCGAATCATGTTTGTAGAAATCGGGGTGTTCCATCAGGACGCTGTCCCAAGCGGTGTGATTGGCCACGATGTCGATGATCACGCGCATCTTCCGGCTATGTGCCGCGCGAATCAGGGCGTGAAGATCGTCCGCAGTCCCGTAGTCGGGATTGATCCCGTAGTAATCGCGGATCGCGTACTCGCTACCGAAGGGAGGCTTTGCGCGAAGCTTACCGAGCGGATGAATCGGCATCAGCCACAGGAGATTTGCGCCCAGCGATTCAATGTCGCCAAGCCTTGCGGTTACCGCGGCGAAGTTGCCCGCAGCCGAGAACGTGGCGACGTTGATTTCATAAATGACCGAACTGGTGAGCCATTGCGGCATACGGCCCTAATGGTAGCGCCTAAGCCTGACGGCGCACGGCGATATGATGAAGACGAATGCCGCTGGTACCTCCCTATATCGAGTCGCTTAAACCTTATGAGGCGGGGCGCAACATGGAGGAAGTCAAGCGGGAGTACGGCCTCGACAAAGTCGTTAAGCTGGCTTCCAACGAAAACCCGTTGGGAGCTTCACCCCTCGCTCTGGAGGCCATGCAGCGCGCCTTGCGCGGCGGTCTGAACCTGTATCCGACCGGCGGCCGCGAACTGCGCGAGCGGCTGGCGTCGCAGTTCGATCTCAAGCCGGAGAACGTGATCGCGGGCAGCGGTTCTGAAGGCATCATGTCCAACATCATCCGCACGTTTCTGTGCGATGAGGACGAAGTGCTCACCACCGAATCGGCATTCATCGGATTTCAGGTGCTCGCGAAAGGCCGCGGGATCTCCTATCGCACCGTCCCGTACCGCGATTGGACTTACGATCTGCCGGCCTTGGCCGCCGCGATTACCGAACGAACCAAGATCATCTACCTGGCGAATCCGAATAACCCAACGGGCACGATCTTCACCCGGTTGGAGTTCGATGCCTTTTACAAGCATGTTCCGGAACGCGTGCTTATCATCCTTGACGAAGCCTATTTCGAATACGCCAAAGATAATCCGCGCTATCCCGATTCCATGCATTATCGCTATGACAATGTCATCACGCTGCGTACGTTCTCAAAGGCGTACGGACTAGCCGGTGCGCGGATTGGATACGGCTTCGCGCACGAAGATCTGATCGCCAATCTACTGAAAGTTAAACTCCCATTCGAACCTAGTCTGGTTGCGGAAGCGGCTGGCCTGGGTGCGCTAGATGATAAAGAATTCCTGCACCGGACGCTCGAAGTGAACGCCCGCGGTATGCGTACGCTGACGGAAGGGTTGCGAAGTCTTGGAATCCCCTTCGTACCCTCAAATGCCAACTTCGTGATGACCGTGTGGGAGAGCGACGCAGAGGCTGCGCGGGTGACCGAAGATCTGCTGCGTGAAGGCGTCATTGTCCGTCCGCTACGTGGTTTCGGGATTCCGAATGCCATCCGCGTCTCTGTTGGAACGGAGCCGGAAAACCTCGCCTTCCTGAATGCCATGGAAAAAGTCATGGCGTTAGCTAAGGTTTGACGAGATATCAATTAGGAGAGTATTATGCCGCAGATAGCCGAAAACATCGCTGCACCCATTGCCAACCCGCAAATGGGTGACAGCCAGGCTGATTACGATTTTCTTCCGCTCAACGGAACCGATTATGTCGAGTTCTATGTTGGCAACGCGAAGCAAGCCGCGCACTTCTATCGCACTGCCTTCGGGATGAGCCTGAGCGCTTACCGGGGCCCGGAGAATGGCTCGCGCGATCGCGTCTCCTACGTCGTGCAACAGGGCAAAATTCGCTTCGTTCTTACAACGCCGCTGCGTGCCGATAACCCGATTAACGAACACATCACAAAGCATGGCGATGGTGTCCACGATGTTGCGCTGTGGGTCGATGATGCCGAATCCGCCTGGCGGGAAACGACGAAGCGCGGCGCGAAGAGTTACCGCGAGCCCGAGACGCTGACCGACGATAAAGGCGAAGTTCGTATTTCGTCGATTGCGCTCTACGGCGATACGATTCACACATTCGTCGAGCGCAAGAACTATCACGGGACTTTTCTACCGGGCTTCACAGCAACACCTTCACCCGACCCGCTGGCACAACCTACAGGGCTTAAGTACGTCGACCACATGGTGGGCAATGTTGGGTGGGGTGAGATGAATCGCTGGGTATCGTTCTACCGCGATGTGATGGGATTCCGCCAGTACCAACACTTCGACGACAAAGACATCAGCACGGAATACTCGGCCCTGATGTCGAAAGTAATGGCTAATAGCAACGACCGCGTCAAGTTCCCGATCAATGAGCCGGCCGAAGGCAAGCGCCGCTCGCAGATTGAAGAGTATCTCGACTTTTATGGCGGTCCCGGCATTCAACACATCGCGATGGCGACGGATAACATCGTCGATACGGTGACTAAGCTACGCGCGCAAGGAATTCAGTTCCTGCGAGTACCGACTTCTTACTATCTGGAGTTAGAAGCGCGCGTTGGAAGAATCGACGAACCGATGGATCAGCTAAGTGAACTGGGCATCCTGGTTGATCGCGACGACGAAGGTTACATGCTGCAGATCTTCACGAAGCCGGTAGAGGATCGCCCGACGCTGTTCTACGAGATCATCCAACGCAAGGGCAGCCGCAGCTTCGGCAAAGGCAACTTTAAGGCGCTGTTCGAAGCGATCGAGCGCGAACAGGACGCTCGCGGGAACCTATAACAATTCTCTTGCATTACAGGTGGACGCGGCATATTCTCGATTTGTGCCGCGCCTTGTTTTTGCTTGTATGATCGCGCTGAGTTGCCCCGCTTCTTCCCGACAGACTGTTGACCTTTCGTTTGCGGCGGAAAAGCGGGGCTGTATTTAGAACCGAAGTTCCCGCTGCAAAGATATGAAAACTAGCCAGTCCAAGCCGCTAAGCTATAAGTACGTTCTTTCATAGACAGCGGTCTAAAGGATTCTTAAAACCCGAAGAGCGGCACGAGTACTCGCAGCGGCCGCGCTGACATTGATTGCCCTAGCATCCGCCATCTTACTGGTTCCAGCGTTTCGCGCTCGGGTGTTCCGGGAAGCACTTGTCTGGCCGGATCGGCGGCCGATCGCCAGCCTGGTCCTAGCTACTTCGGGCGCGGGTTGGTCTAAGAATCCGCGCGGATGGTTTATCGATCCTTCCGTCGATGTAACAACCGCGGACGGACTAGAGCAATTCCATCAGCGCGTTCTTCAGTGGGCGGATACAAGTATCGGGGTGATGCGGTCGATGCGCGCACAAGGCATGGTGACGTGGGACATCGAAGGCGAGCAATATCCGCAGCGCACCAGCTACATCGGCGATCCGCGACTCGTCGACCGGTTAGCTCCGGAGATGACCGGGGTTATCGATGAGTACTTTCGAAGGTTCCGGGCGGCAGGCTTTAGAATTGGAGTCACGGTGCGTCCGCAGCAGTTAGCTGTTGCTGCGGACGGGAAGAGTGCAAGGCAAGAACTAACGAGAGATCCTGCTCAAGTTTTGATTGATAAGATTCAGTACGCAAGAACCCGGTGGGGAGCAACCCTCTTCTACGTAGACTCGAATCGGGGCTCGACCGGACTTATTCCGCTGGACCCAGATGTCTTCGCGCGCGTCGCTTCGGCGGTCCCGGGAATACTGCTAATCCCAGAACATGCAAGACCGCGCTATTTCGCGATTACCGCGCCTTACTCTGATGTTCGCGATCGAATTTGGGGCACACCGCGCTTGATTCGCTTGCTATATCCAGCCAGCTTCAGCGTGATCAACCTTGCGGATGGAGACTTATCAGGCAAACGCGGCGAGATCGTGAGACAACTCGCAGCGGGAGACATTGCGATGTTCCGGGGATGGTTCCCTGACCCGGCGAATCACCGGATCAGGGAGCTAGTAGATGCGGCAGGAAGATAGTCCCGAGACTATCGCTGAACGGCGCTCGTTGCGGGCCGACGCATGCTGAAAGCGACCATTCCGCCAAACATCAAGAGCATAGTCCCGCAGAAGATACTGTCCGCGAAACCTGAGGCTGTCTTCGGCATCTGTTGCGTCTCCGGCCCGGTTGCGCTGGCGACTGTTGGTTGTGGAACGGCGGGAGCAGTCCCGCCTATTTTAGCGACCGCCATCTGTACATTGCCGCCTACGCGCTTCGGAGTGAGCATCCACATCTGAATCGACTGCATATCGCGGTCGGAAAGAAACGGATTCGCGCTCGTAAGTGAGTCGGGAAGAATCACCGCCGGGACGGACGCCTTGGCATCGGTCGCAATCTGGACGGCTCGATCCTTGGGATAAACAAGCTCCCATGATTGGTCTTCGTTTGCCGGCTTCCACGCTCTTACAACCTTTGTCGCGCCGCTGCCGTTCCAGAAGCTGAACGGATCGCCAACTGCGCCGCCATGGTACGGAACAGCAAGAAATGTCGAATAGACTTTGCCGCTGACGTCTCTAACCTGGAAGATGTGACGGTCGAGAAGTTGATCTCGAACGGTGATGATGTACTTTCCCGCGGGAAGGGTTGCTTGCGGTACTTCCCAAGTGCCGTTTACAGTGAAGGCGTAATCGGCGGAGTTTGCAGCCGACGCCAGAAGTGCGGACGCCACTGCAGCCGAGATGATTAAAAGAGTATTCGTGAGTTTCAATTGACTTACCTCCTTGGAGCGTCCCACAACGTACATGTAGATCTCCAAATGGTGTTCTTGCAAACCGGCTTACGTAAGAACCTACACAGGTCTATTGCGAATCGTGCGGCGTCGACTGTAAACTGCTGGATTTCCTACATGGACCTCGGCAGCAGGAATGGACCTGGTCGCGACGCTTCCTGCTGCGAGAATCGCCAGTCTTTCTACGTTGACACCCGGACAGACCACCGATTTTGCTCCTACCCACGCGCCGTCGCCGATCACGATGGGGCTCACTCGCAATGCGAAGTGAGGGTCGGACCAGTCATGATTGCCGGTGCAAAGGTAAACACCTTGTGAGACACACGCGTTAGATCCGATCGTTATGTCGGCGAGCGAGTCGATCCAGCAATCCTCGCCTATCCAGCTGTGATCGCCGACTGTGAGGCGCCAAGGATACTTCACATGAAGCCCAGGTTTCCAAACGACGCCAGATCCGACGCGCGCTCCGAAAGCTCGCAAAATCCATGTGCGGAGGGCGCTCGAAGGAATGACCGTCGACCGCACAATAGGGCTGCCAATAAGAAACCACAGCGATCGAGTGAGAATTCCGCGTCCGGGGTTATACCATTTATTCTCGAATTTCGCTAAGTCGATTTCCGGTGTATCTCCGGAGCGTTTTGTAAGTTTCTCGGTCATACCAACAGCATTTTGTATCTCTTTCGCAGAACACTTCTAACCTAACCCAGGTCTTTGATGCGCCATTTCACATTGCTTCTGATTACCATTGCCGGTGTCTGCTCCGCGCAGACCGGCAACTTGACGATTACTTACGGATCGACCGGACTATCGTCGATTCAATACAACGGATTCCAGTATCTCAGTCAAGGCGCTTTCGCCGTGAATGGAATCAACTTCATAAGCGCGGGAGGGCAGATCATTCCCGGAAGCACCGTGGCAACCAGCGTCTATGATATCGTTCATCAGCAAACAACGATGACGTTCGACTGGGGAACGGTCTTAGTCGGATACGCCGTGTCGAACAACAAACTCAGTATCACAATCAGAACAACAAACAACTCCTCGCAAACGGTGCAGGGTGTGTTTTACCAGCCTCTGAACTTAGTCTTTCCTTCGGCTCCTCAGGAGTTTGACGGCGTGGATCCTATCGTAACCTTGAACATCGGGAACCCAACGGCTTTACGCATGACAGCGGGCGCAAATGCCGTCGTGCTTGCCAATGATGACGTCGTGCTGCCGTTGCTTGTAGGATATCCGTGGTCGTTGAACGGCCCAACAAACACCGTGTTTCCAGTGAAGGTGGAGACATCGCAAGACTCGATGCTGCCCAATAGTCTTCCGCCCGTGAACCGCCCCATTGCACCCGGCGCGAGCGACACGTACCACATATCTTTCCGGTTCGGAGCCGCGGCGACGACCACCAAGAGCCTGGTTCAGGACGTCTACCAAACGTTTGCGGCAACTTACCGATTCATCCAGAACTGGAGTGACCGCCGGCCCATCGGACAACTAATCATTGCGGCAACTGCAGCAGGCTATCCAACCAATCCGCGCGGCTGGTTTAATGATCCGAATGTGGATGTCACGACGCCCCAGGGCATAGCGGCTTTTCATACGCGGCTTCTGGCTTGGGCGCAGTCCTCCGTGGCCATCCTGAAGAGCATGAATGCACAGGGAATGATCACCTGGGACATTGAAGGTGAACAATACCCGCAGCCCACGACTTATCTCTGCGATCCCACGCAGTGGGAAACGTTCGCGCCGGAGATGAATGGTGTGATTGATCAGTACTTTCAGACTTTCACCAGCGCTGGATTTCGAGTCGGCGTGTGCGTCCGGCCGCAGCAGCTTGTGAGCCCTCCCGGAGGGGGCGCCCCAACCCAAAACACGGTAGCTGACCCGACCCCGATCCTGCTTAGTAAGATCGCCTATGCTTACAATCGCTGGGGCGCGACCATGTTCTACTTTGATTCCAACGGAGATCCGAACTGGCCGATTAGTCCGAGCTTCTTCCAAGCGGTCGCTCAGCAGTATCCCAACGTCCTGTTGATCCCCGAGAACCAAAACGACCAATACTACTCAATCTCCGCTCCTTACGACCAGCTATCACAAGGAGTGCCTGCGACCCCGCAGAGTGTACTCGATGTTTACCCTTCCGCATTCTCAGTGATCTATGTTCCAAACGGGAACTTCGCTCAATACCAGAGCCAATTACAGGCGGGCGTGAACCGCGGCGACATTGTGATGTTTCGCGGTTGGTATGCGGACCCGTACAACAGTCAGATACTTTCCCTTTACCCTCCCAACGGCGTGGCGCCCCCGGCCCCAGTCATCGCGACGCCGTCAAGCAATAGCACGGTTGCCGGAACCGTGAACCTAACCAGCGCTGCGACTGCAACGAATGGAGTCGCGTCCCTGCAGTATGTTCTGGACGGTACGAACATTGGAGGCCCGATCACAGCCTCACCTTACTCTCTTCTACTAGACACAACTAGTCTAGGCGCGGGTTTACACAACTTACAGGCTGTCGCCGCCGATCCAATCGGTGACCTGGGTTTCACCAGTCAAAGCTTTTCTGTTGACTCCGCGATCCCTGAGGTGACACTGGCGAGTCTACTCGAGGGCGTGACACTGACAGGCACCACTACTTTGACGGCAACGGCGACCGAATCCGTGCCAATCGCAAGCGTTCAGTTCGCAATTGACGGAAATCCAGTTGGAGCCCCGGTGACGGCTCCGCCCTATTCGTTCAGTTGGAACTCGGCGACAGTTGTCAATGGTGGTCACAGCATTGTAGCTATGGCGACGGATACGCAGGGGAATCAGGGTTCAGCGGTAGCTGCCGTGACGACTCAGAATTCCGTAGCGAGCGGGGGTTTTCTCAATGCATTCACGGCGCCGATATCAAGCACTCAAACTCTGTCGTCTTCGGGAACTCTGGACTGGGTTCATTGGGGCCTAAATGGCGCAAACAGTGTGGACCGAATGACCGGTGTCACTCCTCAGATCAGCACATTTATGACAATCGGGAGCGCCGCCGTCTCGGCGTACAGTAATAATGCGTTTGGTTTTACGTGGCAGAACGGCACGCCAGACGCGACTGTTAGTGCAACCCCCACCGGCGTGTGGGTCCCCGGCGAGAACAACGGTTTTCTGTTAACCGCTCCCGCGGACACTACCCCGCATACGCTGCTGATTTACTTAGGCGTTTGGATGGCTACAGGTAAACTCGAGGCAAGTTTGAGTGACGGCAGCGCCGCCCCGGTTACTTTGACCTCGATATCGGACTTGACCGGCTCGCTCTCGGAAGTCGCGGCAATTACTTATAGTGCGGCTTCATCCGGTCAGCTATTAACTGTCACGTTCACGCAGACGGGCGCCGGTCCAGATCCTTTCAGTAACGTGACACTTCAAGCGGCCTCGCTGCACAACAGAATCGTCTGGAAGAATCAATAGCCCGGTACTTAGGCCGAGTAAGCCTTGGAGGTGGACTCCCTAATAGACTGATGCTCTTGCGCTAGAACAGCGGGAGTGACTATGGCGGGCTCGATGGCCCCAATGATCGTGCAAATGCGATTCACTCCGACGGGACGATCATAGTGTTTCAGGAACGCCTGACGCGCTCGCTGGCCCGCATCGCGAACCAGGGCCGGATCAGAGTGGAGAAATTCCAGTAGCTGGGTTACTGCATTGGAGTCGCCCACGTCGACCTGCCAGCCGCATCGATGTTCAGCAATGATTCTCGCGGGTGTAGAAGTTTTCGGACCGATATAGAGTACGGGCCGACCGGCAGCCAACAGACCGTATACTTTGCTCGGTACAACGGAGCCCTCGCAAGCCTCTTTCTGAGTTACCAAGCCGATGTCCGACTCACCGAGGCTGCGACCGAGGTCTTCGCGCGGGACGTAATCGCGGAAATCGACGTTTGTGATGTGTTCACCGCAGCAGCGTTGTTCCAGCTCTTCGCGAGACGATCCGCCGCCAGCAAAAACGAACTGAAAACGATCGTCGTTCCTGAGGCGGCTTATAGCCTCATAAATCGTGTCTACGTCGTGAGCCAATCCTAAGTTGCCGCTGTAAATAATACCTAAAGCGTTCTCGGTTCGTAGCGGTAGAGGTTGTATCGCCGTACCATCCGCCCAGTTTTCCGCGACATGCAGTTTGTCTTCAGGGATGCCGCGTATCAGCAGCCGATCGCGCATACAAGGGCCTAACACGATTAATCCATCCGCCTGAAGACGTGAACCGTCCGCTATTTGCCCAACCAGCTTCGTAAGGCGGCTGCCGGCGTTCCACATTCCGACATCCACGGCAACATCGGGGTAAACATCCATCTCCCAGATGAAATGGCGCGATCCGCGGACGTTCTTGATAACCGTCCCAAGGACCGACAGTAGCGGCGGTGTGGTAAGGGTAACGACTAAGTCGAATTTGGGCGAAAACAATCCGCGCACGGCCGCCGTTACAAAGAACGAGAAGTAAGAAAGAAGGCGGCCTGCTTTCCCCCGGCTGAACGGAAAGGTAGGCGACCGCCAGATATGAACGTCGGGCCGCTCCCCGTCGCCGGCATCGGCGTAGCCAGAACTTCCGCAGGCGACATAGACATCATGACCCGAATTCGACAGCTCCCGCGCAACGTCAGTTAGTAACTGACTGGTCGCGGCCGAATCAGGCCAAAAGAACTGATTTACCAATAGAATCCGCATTTAGACACCCCGGGGGACACTTCACCTGTCGACTCACGCTTTGAAAACGAATTTGCCTTTGTAAACTGAAAACCGGCTTAGACGGACTGAAGCAACGACGACGGGGAGTTGACAAGCCGCCCATACAGAGCGCGCATGCGAGCCCCGATCACTTCCCAGGAATGCCGGGCCTCGACTAACCGCCGACCGTTTGCACCCTTCACGCGCGCACGCTGCGGAGAGCGCAGGAAATCACGGAGAGCCGATTCCAGTTCGTTAGCATCCGGCTCAATTTCCCATCCGCAATCTTGCTCGATCAACTGGTCGACATGACACTGTCTAGTAAGTAACACGGGTTTCCCCATCCCCATCGCCTCCAAAGCCGCCATACTAAGACCTTCAGACCGGGAAGGTAAAACAAACAGTTGAGCCGCCGCTAATGCACTCCATTTCATACCGCCGGACAACATACCCGTAAACGTTACGGCTCCGGATACACCTCTCGCCTCAAAACCTGACTCAAGGTTCCGCTGCATATCGGCGAAATCGGGTCCGGCAATGACGAGATGAGCATTGGAAAACTCAGGGGCTACCCGGCTCCAAGCTTCGCTCAATAGATCCAGTCCCTTCTTAGGATGAAGTCTGGAAAGAAACAGAACAATAGTTTTGCCGACTAACTTTTCATACGTGGAAAAGAATAGGTTGGGATCACTCTTCTGCGGCAAATCCACGGCATTGGGTATGGTTTCTATCTGTTTGCCGGTTGTGATCCTGTTATAGTCAGCTACCTCCGCCGAAGTCAACGCATGTAAAGCGTTGGCTTCAGAAAGATTCTTCCGTTCAATTAGCTGAAGGTAGAAAGCCTTCTTCCACCGTTTATGTCTTAGCGCCCAGGAGTCTAGCATTCCGTGCGAGGAAATCAGATACGGCTTACCGCATCGCCGAGCAATCGATGCCGCAAATGCGCAGTGTTCCTGCCATAAGCCATGAATGTGAACTAAGTCGGCATTTTCAACCTGCCGGGAGAATCTGACCCCGGATTGTGATCGAGGTTCTCCGCGATAGATAGCAGCTTAGGCCGCGTAACGGGTAGCGAGTTACTGGCGCAAAGGACTCTAGCGGCTCAAGGTTCTCGTCGGGCTCTGCGAACGCGGCGATAGACACACGGAAATTCGGGTCCTGTTGAATGGCTGCGCACAAGGGTCCAAGCACCGCGCTGACACCGCCGAAACGGCTGTCCATGTTGGACGCGACCATTAGTACATGCGCGGGACGAGTCTCTTGGCCCGGGTCCCACGTGAGAGGCGTTTCGTGTAGATAGGTATTTAGTGTCGTCACTTACGTTGCCTGTGATTCACGCGGCGTTGCAGTGCCCGTGCGGGTGTCACGCGGGCGCGATCGCGGCGCCGCAAGCGCAGGGAAACCGATTGCAGTAATCAGGCGTTCCACTTCCAACGCCCAATTACGGGGAGAGTACTGCTCGATCGAAGCCAACGACCGAAGGCTCATCTGCTGACGCTCTTCCCGACTAGCGAGGGAAATCCGAGACAAGGCTCGCGTAAGATCTCCGGGAGTATTGGGTTCGAAGATGATCCCGTTCTCACCGTCGCGGATCAGGTCAGCGACACATCCGCATCGGCTCGAGACGATCGAGGGTAGTCCTGATGCGAGCGCCTCATTCACTACCAAGCCCCACGGTTCGCGGCTACTGGGGAGCACGAAACAAGAGGCGAAAGCGTAGTAAGGAACCAAGTCTTCGGTCGTCTTCAAGCCCGCCCACACGACGCCGTCCGTAACTTGCAATTCTTCGGATAGAGCGCTGAGAGTACTCTTCTCCGGGCCATCGCCGACGACCACCAGTTTCCATTCGCCGCCGCTTTTCCGATAATCTGCGAACGCGCGAAGCAGGCCGTCTACGCTTTTCTCGGGCGATAAGCGGCCGACATATAAGAAGTAATCCCCTGGAAGGCTCAGGTCCGCGCGTGTATAGGTGCTGCGGCAGCGAGCCGCTTCGCGCGAGAAGAAGTCGTTATCAACGACGTCGTAATAGCGCCCGATCCGGTTCGACGGGAAGCTGAGCTTCTGTAGATAGCGCACGTGCGGCTCGCCACCGGCGATCGCGGCATCGAAAAGAACTCGGATTAGAAGACTCTTGAAGTTTTCTTTCCACGCTTGGCGGGCATGGTCCTGTTCGGTCGATTCGGTCATGAGCACCGTGGCCGACCGGTTCCACTTACCCCAGATGGCGGCGGCTATCGCAGGCAGATTGTAATATCCAGGAACGAGAATCGCGGACGGACGTTCCGAGTTGAGCCGACGCCACGTTTCCCGCGCTAGCCTAAGTTGGCCCGCACTGTGCCAGCTCTGCGTTGGCACCAGCGTCGTGATGGGAAGTGATTCGCGCCCGCGGTCCCGGAAGTTCAAGCCTTCATGGACACCATCGCCGCCAACTAACTCAATTCCGACGAGTCTCATCCGCGTCGAACAGTGGTCCAGCAGGGCGCGGAAACGCGCCAGATGGTATGCGTACCAATCGATCCAGATAACGGCTAGCGTAGGTTCTTGCATAGGTCAGATCCCAATCCCGACGGCGAGCGCAATGAATAGCAACGAAACGGCCGCGAGCACGTAAGTGACCCGGTCCTTCAGAGCCGCTATTACCGGATCGTCATGAATGGCGCCACGGTGCGCCAGGAGCCAGAATCGGCTGATGAAATAACTTTGGAGCAAACAGATCGGCCAGAGCCACAGCGGATGCGAGTAGAGCAGCGTTACTTCCGGGCTATTGATATAGAGAGCCATCACGACCACGGAGGCATATCCGCTAGCTAAGCCGGCACTGGCGAGAATCGTGGCATCGGACGCACGGTAGGCACGCCCATGCGCGAAATCGACACCGCCCTTCAGACTGAGCAACTCCGAATAACGCTTCATCAGCGCGAGACTTAGAAACAAGGCTGCCGAGAAAAGGAAGGTCCACGGGGAGACAGTGATGTGCGTAGCTACTCCCCCCGCGATGATGCGTAACGTATAGAGGGACGCAAGCGTAATGACGTCAACTAATAAGACGCGCTTGAGCCAGAAGGAATAAGCGATTGTGGATATCCAATAACCAGCGAGCGCAAATGCAAACGACTGTCCAAGAACAAAGAAGCCTAATGCAAAGGCCGTCGCGGTCAGTAGGGGTACGGCGGATACGGCGACAGGGATCGATAACTTCCCCGACGCGAGGGGACGAAAGCGCTTCTTTGCATGCCGACGGTCGGACTCGAGATCAAGGAGATCGTTCAGCAGGTAGACACCGGACGCGCAGAGTGAAAACGCGATGAACGCAACGGTGCCTCTCGATAGCTTCTCTAGATTCCCGATATTGTGAGAGAGCAGTATGGGTCCGAAGACCAGTACGTTTTTCGCCCATTGGTGTACTCGTATGGCACGGACGAATGACTTCCACGCGGCGCCCGGCGCTTCGAACGTGCGGCTCACAGTGATGCGCCGGCGGGTTAGTGTTTTATTCAGAGACGCCGAACCATTTACCAGAATGGCTTCCGAGGCATCCTGCCAGACGGGAACGTCGGCGAAAGCATTTGCCGCATAATCAAAACCGCCGCGACCGAACCGCTCGCATAGCGCTGCGGACTTCGCTTTACCGCGAAGGTTTTGACGGTCATCGGTGGCGACGACTTCACTGAAGATTCCGAACCGGTCAGCGATCCGGTCGGCAAACTGCCGGTGGGTCGCCGTCGCCAGAACCAGACGCCTTCCTTGCTGGAATTCGTGTTCGAGAAACTGTAAGAACTCCTCATGCACGGGAAGTAAGGTCACGTCGAGAGGACTTTCCGTCGCAATCTTACTCTTTAGATAGGTCTTACCGCGGAAGACCCACAAGAGAATAGAAAATAGGGCTGCCGGCCGGCTACGAATCAAAGCGAGCGCGGCCTCATACAACGTGTCACTAGCAAGTAATGTCCCGTCCAGATCGACGCACAAAGGAAGATCCCGGCCGGCAGGTATAGCGACGTCTTCAAGAGCAGACCGGTTCATGGTTTCCTCTCATAGATCTGGTAGTCCGAGGTGTGGTACGCAAGCTTGTAGTCGCGGGCGAGAGTAGACTTTTCAAAAGCGCCGACGGCAGGGGCGCGTGGAGGCATGTTGCTAATCCACATTTCCCAATACACGCCAGGTATAAAGATCAGCTTTGCTTTACGCCCGGAAAAGTATCCCAGCGAGATGTCGTCAACCAGGTAGTCGGGAAATCCTAAGTCAAAACCGAGCTCGCCGCTTCCGTAAATTAGGGCATGCTCCGGATCGTGCAAGCGAACAAACTCCGCGGCTTTGCCGAAGGAATTACGAAGATCGTTCTTATGGATGCGGAAGAGAGTACCGCCGATATCGATTGCGAGAATAAGCGCGACCGCGGCCATAGCGAACACGCGAAGAGCGGACCCTTTCGCGAGGAACCAATCGAGCCATGTCGCGAGACATAGAGCAAACACCGGAACGACATAGATCAGGTAGTACCAGCGCTTCGCCCCGTCGAAGGCCATTCCTCCGAAAACGAAAAACGCGATTACCCAAAGGAGTGCCCGAATCCCCGGCTTACGGCGGAGTTGCTTGCTCAAACTTAGGGCGATCGCGGCGCCCACGTAAAGCGCCAGCGGGATCAACCGCAGATCCTGCAGCGAGATCGAACTGAAGGAGTTCAGCCCAAACGCCGCAAAGTACTTATAGCGAAGCTCGCGGTAGACAGACCAGTAAAGGTTCGAAACTCCCTCCCAGCGCCCATAGGCATTACCTGACATCTGGGCGCGAAAAGCAGGAAGGTCTTGCAAAACATATAAGCCGTAGCAACAGCCAATGACGATCGCGGGAACGCCGAACAGTACTATGTGGTGAAGTCGTATCCGCCGCCGATCGAGGCAGAGCGCCAGAATCGCAACGCCGCTAAACGCAAAGAACCCACCGACGGGATGCGTAAAAGCGGCGACGGCAGCCAGTGCGCCACTAAGTAGAACAGTCCGCGTGAAGTGTTTCTCGCGCCCGGCGGCATAGACGGCAAGCGCGCTAATCTCGAACGCGGCAGCCATCATATCCATACGGCCATCCGCGGCCCGCGTCATTAGGAAGTAATCGGTCCCGGCAATCGCCATCGATAGTAAAGCAACCCGGCGCCGATTGGTCAGAGAGTAAGCCAAAGAGCCCAGCGCACCAACAAGGATGGCTCCGAAAAAGACTGATAAAGTTCTCAATGTTAGTAAGCTGTATCCAAACAAGCGATACCAGCCGGCCTGCACAATCATGTGGAGCGGCATGATCCAGTAAGTCTTCTGCTGGATATGGAGTAAGTTCTGCGGAGGACCCCAGCCGAAAGAAGTCAGAATCGGCGTTCCGAAGTAGCCTTTGCGCAGAAAAGTAAGTGCGGGGTTCGACAACCAGGCTTCATCGCACCAGGGGGCCGCGGTCGAAGCGACTCCAATGGCGAGCGCAATATATAGACCTAGAATGAGCGCACCAAGAAGGTAAAACGTCGCTCCCGCGCCGGAAACGCGAACCTTGGTCGTGCTTGGCGATGTTTGCTCAATTAGCACGTTGGACGGCTCCGGTCGGTTGGTTATACATGGCCCACTTCCACACGAGCCAAGCAGGAATAGACAGTAATAGGACGCGGAAGATAACCGCTTCCATGGTTTGCATGATGAGGTAGATAGAGAGTGCCGAAAGGATGATGTACTGCGCGGTCCACGGCCCGCCACGCGCGAGAGCTAATCGCCAGGTACGTCCGTAACAAAAGCCCAATGCGGCGAGAAACGGAACGGCGAGCCAGGCCATCTCAAGATAGAGATCCGAGACGATTCCGGGAGCAGACCCGACCGCGCCCTGCCAGCCCATCGTGTCGGCAATTCCCGCGCCGGTCCCGGCATTCTCCAGTAGCTCGGGTACACCGAAATCGGCATACTTAGTCGGCCAGATCGCGGATGGAATTGGCCGGACTAATACTTGCGCCAGATAGCGCTTTCCCCAGAAATGCTTGCCTAAGTGTTCAGAAGCAAGAACCGCGCCGGTGCCGTAGATGTACTCGTTGCCCGTGTCGGTCTCGGATACGGATCGGGTCACGTCCGTTGAAAGGTCAAAGTCCGAACCGAGATGAATGTTATTGCGGTTCGCGATCAGAAAGAGAATCAGGTAACCAAGACTTAACCCGCAGACGATGGTGGCCAGCACGGACGGCCGGATGTTGCGGTAGAGCAGCCAGCTCATCGCGATCACCAGAAACACGGCGAACGTCGGACCGCGGCGAGCGCCCAGTAGTGCCTGGGTCAATAGCGGCATCGCGAATATGGAGGCGAGTCCCCACTCGATCGCGCGCATCCCATGCAGCGAACCCGCCGAAATAATCAGAATCAGAGCGGAGTAAAGGAGCAGTGAGCTATCGCGAACATAGCCGCTGTCGTCCCAGCCGCCGGCGTGCGCCTCGCTGAAAGCGTTCACAAAACCACCGACATTGTGGATGGTGATCGCCCAGCAGACCAGCCCGATCGCGCCGACGATTGAGCCGCCAATTACCAGCCGGCGAGTGCCTGTTTCCGTGATCCGAAACGGTTTGCGCGTGACCACGCGCCGCACGCCCCAACTTGCGGCAAGACATCCGAACAGAAACGCCGCGACCCCGGCGAGGTTTAGAATCTGCACGGGGACAAGTTGGCTCTTATCGAAGAACGCATCGAGCGCGCCCGTGTGAAAGAGCTTCATCGGCATCCAGGCATAGAGGAATGCGAACATCGGCCCCATGAAGATCAACGGGTGCAGAATGTCGCGGCTCGAATCCCATGCGATCAGGACGGCGATGACGACCAGCCCAGCAGTCGCCCACAGTAAGGCTTCAAACATGAACGGTGGCCTCCTGCGGGATCGAACTCGGGACCTGATGCGAGACGGCGCCACGGTGAGCGGCCAGTGCGTGTCCGACTGCGGCAGCCACTCCGGCGCGATAGCGATTCCACGTGAACGTTCCGGCTTTGCGGCGGGCTTCGACTTTCATGGCGGCCAGCGCAGCGCGATGGGTGAGCGCCCATTCGAGCCGTTCCGCGATCGCATCGGTGCGTGAGGGAGGCACGACGAATCCATCAACGCCTTCGGTCACCAGATCGACGGCAGCCGTGCGCGTCGTACTCAGAATCGGCAGCCCGCACGCCATCGCTTCGATCAGTACATGGCCGAAACCCTCCGCCACCGACGGAAAAACGAATAAGTCGGAAGTCTGGTAGGCGTCGAGCAGTTCCGCGTTCGAGACAGAAAGCCGGACATCCGCGGAGGGAACCAGGCGGCGCACCAGGGCAAGATCATCCACGGCGCGACCGCGAATGCGGAGCTCGATCTCACGCGTGCCCAACTGCTGGACCGCCTCGAGCAGATACTTGATCCCTTTGCGCTGACTCACCGTGCCGGCAAACAAGATACGAAGCGGGCGGTTCGTGCCGTTCTGTTGAGGAGCGGGTTGGAATCGGTCGAGGTCGACGCCGTAAGGCACGACGAAGGCGCGCTCAGGAGCGAAGCCGTTTTCGACCAACGTCTGCCGCGTGAAAGAAGAAGCGGTGAGTGCGAAGGCGGCGGCGTTCGGTTCTGCGGCAAGGCGGTTGAATTCGGCATCCGACAGGCCCAGCTCCCACTCGCTTTCGAGCGAGGCTGCGCATTCCGGATGGCGGGCGAGCTCGGCGCGAAGGATGCGGCGCATGCTCTCCGGATGGGGGTGCATCTGGAACAACACGCGCGGCAAATTCGCGCCGGCCGCCGCGAACGCGTCGTGAGCGTAGTAGCTATAGCTGAGAATTGCTGAGCCATGCGCGCGGGCGATCGCTCCAGCTTCGCGGCCCAGGCGCGCGTCGGTTGCACGCGTTAGGCGCGCGCGCAATTGAAACGGAGTCGCTGCGATCTTGTCCGCGGCAAAGGACGCCAGAGCCAAGGGTCCAAGCGTGTGCACTTGCTGCGCGGGCAGTTCGGGATGAAACCGCGCGCGTAGCAGCGTCTTCATGCCCTGCGGCATGATGCGCTCGGTCAAGCGTGCCGCATCCGAATCAGCGTGCCAGTAAAGATCGGTCACGAGCGTGTCCAACAGACCGGCTTCTGACAAAGCCAGTGCGGTCTGGTAGTGATCCCGGGCGCCTCGATGAACGACAACGACAGACATAGGATTCCGATCGGCCTTCAGAGCACGGCGGCGAAATGGGCTACCAGCTGCGCCGCCGACGACTCCCATGTGAATTGGCGTGCGCGAGCAAACCCGCGGTCCCGCAAACTGGCGCGTTCTGACGTGCTGCCGAGTAGTCCGAGAATGGCGTCGATATGATCCGTCGGCCGGTCGGGTGAAACCAAAACTGCCGCGCCTCCCGCGACTTCCGGGATCGCGGTGCTATCTGACGTGACTACGGGCGCGCCGGCCGCCATCGCTTCGACCACGGGTAATCCGAAACCTTCATAGCGGGACGGGAACCACACCAGCTGCGCTTGCGCGTACAGAGCGCAAAGCTCGTCGTCTTCGAGAAACCCGGTGCGAATGATTCGGGGATCGAACGCATCGGCGCGAGCGATATAAGCCGGATCGTTGTGTCCTGCAATCACCAGCCGCAACTCGCGGTTCGTGGCCTGAATACGCGGCCATGCTTCCAGAATCAGATCGGCGTTCTTGCGGAAATGCAAACCGCCGGGCACGAGGATGTACGGGTTCTGTTCGATCCGCAGGCGCGATACGATGGCGCGGCCGCGCTCGGTCGTAGGCTCGAAGAACAATTGCGAAACTGCGTTGGGCACCACGCGCAGCCGCGAAGAAATCGCGGGGAAGTAATGCGCCAGACGATCCGCCGAGAATTTCGAGACGGTGTGGAACAGATCGGTTTCGCGCGCGAGGCGACCGAACAGCAGTTGCCATTTCCAGCGTTGTTTCAGTAACGCGGGTGTGGGCCGGTGGGCGCCCCGATCGAATAACTGCGCGTCGTGAACGGTCACCGCGAGCCGGCGCTTGCGCTTCGGCACATAGGATTCGCCGGTGCAGTAAACCAGATCCGCGTCCTTCCAGTAGTTCTCGGCCGCGGGGCGATTGAACAGATACCACTGGTATTGCTGGCGCGACGTGTCGTGCTGGACGAAGTGATAGTTGAACTCGGTCCACGGCTGGCCCACCTGACCGGACATGCGGCGGTGATCGCCCGCATCCGCCAGGATTTCAAGATTGACGCCGGGCTGCTGCGCCAGATGTTCCGTCATCTCGCGAGCGACCCGCCCCGCGCCGGTGGATCGATAGATGTTGCGGAGATGAACGTAAGTCAGAATGTTCATCTCGCCGCTCCAACGGAAGCCAGTTCGCGCTGGCTCGTGCGAGCGTCAAACGCGGCGACCGCTTCGATCACGGTCTCGGCGCGATGCTCCCAAGTGCCCTCGCGGCTGGCCTGCCAGCGATCGAACGTGAGTCCGTCATCGAAGTTGCGGGTGCGGAGCTCGTTCAACGCGCGGACCGCGCTGTCGGCGATCGGGTGTCAGCCGCAGCAGCGGTTCTTTCGAGAGCAGCTCAGCGAAGCCTTCGGTCGCAATCATCGGGCGGCAGGCAGCGAGGTGTTCGTAAAATCGCGTGGAACTACCGGAGTAGGTAGGCTCGTGCTTGTGATAAGGCAGCACGGCGACGTCGAGCGAGCGCGCATAGCGCTGGAGCTCACCATAGGTGCGCGCGCCGGCGAAACGAATGCGGGCTCCGGAAATCTTTGCCGCTGCGAGTAGCCGTTCGCGCGCGGCGCGTTGCTGTGGAAGCGCGACGGGCATCGTCGACGGCCCGACCAGCAGCCATGTCAACTCGGGTGTTCGCAGGATGGTCTGTTCGAGAAAGACCCAGTCCATGTTGGCGGCCAGATTGCCGATCACGCCGGCGACGGGCCTGACGAGGTCGGCCACATCGGCGGGCAACGGTTCGGGACCAATCGGCGGTTTCGCGTAGAGATTCGCCGCTCGCGTCGCCTGAGGAATCACCGTGATCTTCGCGGGATCGCATCCGGCATCCCGGACAAAATAGTCGGCGATGCGCTGGGAGTTCGGGACAGACGACCGCGGCGATGCGGCACAACCGGCGGTCGAGCGCGCGAACCACCGCTTCGTCCGCGCCGTCGTAAGCAGCTGTGAAGTCGGTGAGGTAGTAAACGACCGTTCCCGACCAGCGCTCAGCAACAGGCGCATAGTAGGGTGTGGTCACGACAAGCACGGAGTTCGGATCGCGATCAACACCGCGCATGCGCCGCAACAGACCGGGAGCGAACGGCCGGAGAGTACTCACTGGATAGCGCCAGTAGCCGCGCTGCAAGGGAAAGCGGTGAACTTCGAGGGCGGGGTCGACGTGGCGATCGATTCGCTCCTCGAAACCCGAGTGCGCCGAGCGGCCGCATCTCCGGTTGCCAGGACGTAACCGGTACGCGCGCCGCCAGAGTCGATGCGAACTCGCGGAGCCAGATGCTTCCCGCGTCCAGAATGTGCCAGCGGTTCACGCCGTCACCCCCCGGATGCGACGAGCCATCGCGAGAGCCGGTCCGAAGACATCGCCTGCGCTGAATCCGTGCCTGCGTGCGGCGGCGAGCAACCAAAGGACTGCGGCCAAGACCACCAGAAACTCGAGCCCGGCGATTCCGGCCGATGCGCCGGATCCCAAAATTCGTGTCGTTTGCAGAAACGCCAATAAGCCGAGCGCGAGAGCCGCCCCGAGAGGTACGGCCGACATCGTAACGAAGCCGCTCGGTAACGCGCGGAAGCGGCCCAGCGCGGCGAAAACCATAACGGCGGAGAGCGTGTGCGCGACTAGATAAAGCGCCATGGCGATCGCGGCCGCACGGCCGTCCGCCGGATGCGTGAGCAAAACAATCGAGCCGGCAACCACCAGTACGGACCAGATCGCGTTGATCACGCCGGTCCAGCGCAGCGAAAGAATAGTTAACCGAGCCGACGCGCCAGCGGCGGACATATGCACGATCGCCGTCGCAATCGCGAGTGCTCCGGCAAGCGTTCCGGCCGCATAGGTCTTACCCCACGCGAGCGGCAACAGCCACGGCAGCACCACAATCAGACCGCCCCCGACTAACAGCGCCATCACGGCTGCGACCGCGGTGCAAAACAGCAGGACGCGCCCTGGTCCGGCTTCTTCATCGGCCAGCATCGCGTAGGAACTCTGCGTCAGAAGGCCGGGGATCAATGCGACCAGGTTCCGAATCTGGTTCGCGACCGCGAACAAGCCCATCTGGAAAAGCGATTGGTCCGCCCTCGTGACGAGAGACGCCACCCACCAGCCGGCCGCGTTGAGTCCCACGATTCCGAGCAGCTGCACGAAGCCGAAACGCCAAACCCGGCCAACAAGTCCCGCGATGGGAGGAGTCGCAGCGGCGGCGTCGACTGCAACGTTATCCCTCTGCTTCCGAGCCACGAAGAAAACGGCAGCGAGCGCAAGCGTTCCGACGCAAGCCTGAGCCGCAATCATCGCCGTTGCGCCGCGGCGAGCAAACCCGGGCAGCACGATTACCATGCCGATTCCGATCGCAGCAGAAAAGATCAGAAGCAGCATCAGCCGCCGCTGTCCAACGAGGAAACCGCGGCAGCACTCGACCAGAATCATCACCCCTGCGGACAACGATGCCCATTGCAAGAGTCCGCGGAGAGCGGGTTGTCCGAGCAGCACGCGCGCGAGCGGCCCCGCTCCAGCGAACAGAACAGCGGTAGCGATCAACGCTGAGGCAAGCGAAACCAGCGCCAGAGCGCGAGCCAGCGATCGTGCGCCCGGCGTCCCATCCGGATAGGAACCGGAGAAGCGCGTCGCCGTCGATCCAATCCCCGCCCCGGCATAAGCTGCAATGTTGTTGGCGGTGGTTAGCGCCAGCGAGTACGCGCCGTATGTTGACGTGCCGCCGAGACGCGCGCTCAACAGATTGGCTAGAAACCCGAACCCACGTTCGAACCCGGTAGCGACAATCAAAGCCGATGCGCCCGTAACCAGCGTGCGCGGGACGAAGGTGCGCGTCGCGTCAGTTGGAGGAGCCTCGGGTTCGAGAACTGCTGTAGTCAAAGCCATGAGATTTCGGGATCGAAGTGAGCCATTTACTGGTTCACGTAGTAGCTTTTGTAGTAGCGATACTTCGCTTCCGAAGCCGGGTTGAAATCGTTCAACACAGTGCCGATCACCTTGATCGAATCGCGTCCAAGCATCTGCTGCACGGCGTGCGCGGATTCGACGCTGGTCGCCCGCGAGCGGAAGACCAGCACCATGCCGTCGGCCATGCGTCCGATCACGCGTGCGTCTGAGATGTGCATCAGCGGCGGGGTGTCGATCAAAACAATGTCCGCTTCACGGCGAAGACGCATCAGCAGTTTGCTGAGCCCGCGGCTATGCAGCAGCGACGAGATATTCGCCGAGCTTTTCGAACCGCACGTCACGATGGATAAGTTCGGAACGGCGGTAGGTGTCAGAAGCTGAGGAAGCGGGATCGTGTCGACATCGATCTCGACGCCATCCGCGTTCAGAGAAAGAACATCGCTCAGGCCAAACGTGTTCTCAATTCCGAAAGCTTTATGTAGACGCGGACGGCGCAAATCGCCGTCGACGAGAATGACACGGCGCTTGGTCTCGGCCAGCGCGATTCCGATGTTACATACAATCGTCGTCTTGCCCTCAGCGACGTTGGGACTCGACACCACGATGGCGCTGGCGCCCTTCACCTTTTCCGCATGGAACAGGATCGAGTTCATCGCCGCGCGATACGATTCGGCCAGCAGCGATCGCTCGTTCTGGAGCGTGATCATGGCGAGATTGGTGTTCGAGCGCGTCAGCTTATCGAGACGCGACGAGGGCACGACGCCGAGCTCCACCATGTTGAGCCGGTGCTGCGAATCGCCCGGCGCCTGTAGCCGCGGATGATTGCGATCCGACCAGAACACGAAACCGATTCCGAAGAGACTTCCGAACAGAAAGCCCAGACCCGCACTCGTAGTTCGATGCGGCGACACTGGGACGACGGGTACCCGCGCACGATCGACAACGCGCACCGGCGTGGCGCGCATCATCGTCACCAGGCCCGCTTCACGCACGCGCTGCATCAGCGAGTCGTAGATGACGCGCTCGGAATCCATATCCTGGCGCAGCATCTTGAATTGCGTCGCTTTGGCCACTTCATCGGCCACGATGTTTTCCTGCTCCTGAAAGCCGTTCTTCAGCAGCGATTCCCGGGCTTTCGCCGCCTGGTAGTCGTTCGAGATGCGGCCCAGAATGGCCTGCTTCTCGCGGTCGATACTGCCCTTCAATTCGTCGATCTGCGCCTGTAGCTTCAGAACCTTGGGGTGCTTCGGAGTTAGGGTCGCGGTCAGCTCGGCTTTCTGCTGCTCAAGCTGCGATAGTTTCACCTCGTACTCCTTGAGGGGGCCGCTATCGAGCACCGGCGCTAGCGAATCGGGCGACGAGGAGTGCATTAATTCGTGCACGGACTGCTTGCTGATGCGGTCGGCTTCGGCGCGCGACAGTTCGAGCTGATCTTCTTTGAGCTTCTCCTGATTTACGCTGTCCGTTTCCTGGTTGTAAAGGATCTTGTTCTGCCGCGCGTATTGCAGCAGGGCGTCTTCTTTGCGCTGCAGACTCGATCGCACATCGCCCACCTGCTTGGTCAGCCAGGTGCTGGTCTGCTGTGCGGTCTGCGCGCGGATTTCGAAATCCTGATCAACATACTCATGCGCCAGCGTGTTGCAGAATTCGGCCGCGGTTGCCGCATCGGTCGATTCGCAATCCAGTTCGATCAGACGCGTGAGTCCGATCGGTTTGACCTTGATGCTTCGGGCAATTTGGTCGATCAGCACGTCCCGCGGCTGTGTACGTGTAGAAAGGCCGAACGTGCGCAGCCAGCGTGAAAACAAATCCTGGGACGGAACCATGGCGTTCGATTCCAGCTTCATCTTGCGTGACACGCGGTCAAGCAATTCTTCCGATTGCAGAAGCTTGATGTCGGTTTGAAGGTTCGATTCCGCAGAATAGGTTCCCGAGGCGCCGGTCGGATCCACGGCGCGCATATTCATGAAGTTCTCGTTGAGGCTCTGGATGTCCAGCGAGGTGTGAGCCACGTATTTCGGCTCAACAGGAATGGTGAGGAGCGAGCCGACTAACAGTCCAGCCAAACCACAAAGCAACAGGAGCCAACGCCGGCGAAGAAGCGCTTGGAGATAGCCGTGTAATACACCCGTTTGTTCACGAAGTGCGTTGTGGTGGCCTATATCAAGACCGGTTTCGCCGCCTCTGTGATACAGAGTTGGCGGAGAGGGTTCTCGGTCGGGAAGATATAACTGGTTATCCATTGCGTCCTTCTATGACTTGTCTTGGGGCTGGTTTTAAAGTTCTGTAACTGCGATGCGGCTAGCGCCGCCAGATGATCATTCCGGTACCGAGCGCGATAGCAACTTCAGTGCTCCGCATTGCAACGGAACGAGCGGTGTTATTCGGGATGACGACGATGTCGTTCGGCACCAGGGGAACATCGGGCGCCTGCCCCTGCATAATCCGGGACAGATTCACCGGGATGTCTTTACGTTCTGGCCCGTCCGTAGTTTCGCGAAGAATGCGCGCATTCTTCGGGGCGGCGTTCGGCTCCATACCTTCCGCCAGCGCGACCGCGGTTAAGATGGAGATCCGCTCATGCGCTTGAATGGGGAACCCGCCCGCCTTCTTGACCTGGCCGATCACATAGACAAGGTCGGCCTTGGTGATAGCGATAACATCCTGCGGAGCGATCAGGATATTCTGTTCCGGATTCTTGCCGCGCATCAGACTGTCGAGATCGATGTCGGCGACGCTGAACTTGCCGGAGAGGTCAACGCGAGCGTTGGGCAGCGGGATCTCTCCATACTGCGTTTGCCGCGTTAAGCGCGCCGTCGTGCCGGCATCCGGCCGCAGGCCACCCGCGAGCGAGATCGCTTCCAGCAGGTGCTTGGGTCCTACGATCTGGTGGACACCGGGAGAGTTCACCGCTCCCAGTACGGACACCGGGCGGCTCTGACTTTCCGTGAGAGTTACGGTAACATGCGGGTCGGTAATATAAGGACGCAACTTTGAGGTGATCGCTGCTTCCAGTTGCGTAGTGCTCAGGCCCGCAGCTTGAACGGCGCCAATAAGTGGAGCATGGATGAAGCCGCTCGAGTCGATGCGATAGGGCTTATCCGGGAAATCGTCATCATCGGCTACGTGAACGGCGACTTCATCGCCTACACCGACGATGTCGCCAGACGCTTTGTCGCCCGTTGCCAAAGCCACTGTAGCCGAAGGGGATGTCTCTGGAGTCGAGCCCGCGGCTCCGGTAATGCTACCGGCCAAGAGCGTTAATCCGAGGATCAGATACCTATAAGACATAGACGATTCCATTCAACTTACTAAGTGCTTACTAACTCGACGGCAGCCGTGAGCTATATGTTTGCCGAGATTTGTAACAGGCGTTGCGAGACTTGTTAAGCCAAGTGTAGCGACTGTTTAGTTCTACTTACAATAGAACCAAGGCACCAAAACATATCGCTCCGTATGACAGCCCACATAAGAATTTTCTATAGAGATAATGCCGAACCCGGCGATGAACGAAGGCAGACAGAGCCCAATTTACGCTCTAAGTAATACTACTTAGTGCGGGTTCCGATTGGATCAAACTGGCGGGCGCTTTACGTGAGAAAATTCGCAAAAAAATAAAAAAGATCGCCGCGCCAACCAGTAGTGTGGATTGAAAGACATTCCACGGAGATGCGCTCGCAAGTAAGTTGGTGATGCGCCAATCGTCCGCACAAAGTACAAATGCAATCAGAAGCATGGTCGACGCGCCGCGCACCTTCGCGAGTTGTGCCGTTTGCGGGAGAATCCACGCAAACAAAGGCAACAGGATACCGTAGTGGTGCTCCCAAGCAATCGGTGAAGCTGCCGTTGACGCGATTGCGATGACGCCGAATTCTGCGATTCGACCGGACGGCGTTGGAGGTGTTTTACTTACGATTACCAGAGCGACCAGTGCAACCGATGTAAGTAAGGTCAGGAAGTAGACAAGCGGGAGATAAGGTGCAAACCCGTGAACGTCAAACGTGGTACTGGAACCGTTTTGTAATAGCCGGTTCAGCAACCCGTTAACGCTCTGGTTAGGGAAATAGGCTTCCCCGTGGCGGCTCATGTAGCGTACAACATCCAGATACTGGATATTGTTCTTCCATCCGTACATAAGGAGGCTGAGAACTACTCCGCTCGCTACTGGCCCGCCCGCGGCCAAAAGGAATTTCCAGTTCTTTCGAACAAGCGCCCAAAGGAGAAACAATCCGTACTGTGGCTTTACTAGTACTGCAAGACCCATGAAAAACCCGGAGAGTCTATCTTTCTTATCGATCCACGTAAGGAACGCCACGCTGAACAAAAGATCAAGAAGAATTTGTACCTGACCCGCCGTATAAGCCTTGAGTAAAGGATAAAAACTAAAAACCAGCATCACCGCAATCGCCAGAGTTAATTGCCAGCTCTGCGACTTACCCGAGGACCTCTGAAGGATGGCGAATACGCAAGGAATTTGAGCGAGGAGAACAGCTATCGACAGCCATTTCAGTGTGTCTAAAAGCCAGTAGTCATTGAGACCGGCCGCGCGGAGTACGGCAATCGGGATCAGAGAGGCGAGAGGGTACTGAAACTTCGTTCGCTGATCGAAAAATACTGTTTGATAGATCCCGCGGGGAGAGAACCGTGCATCTTCCGCCTGCAGCATCGGTCGCCAGGAATCCGTTTCCTGATAGCGAGTTATCAGGTCGTGCAGCGGGTGGATGACAGTTCCATCGCAGTAAGCCGGAATGCGATGCTGCTTGTATAGCGATACGGAAACGTACTGGAGCGCAACCCCCGCGATCAGGAAATTCACGATCAGGAAGCCGAGGAGACGACGCGGAGTCAACCTCAATTATCGGAGAGAACCGCATTCGCAAGCGACTGATCTAGTATCGTCAGTAACGGTTTGAGACATTTCGGTACTATCGCGGCCGCGGTCCACGAGCGTAAGTTCAAGCCGTCCCGCCGGGCGACGCAGGCGCCAATCGCGCTGTTTCTTTTCGCGGTTGCCCTTCTCTTCCGCTTGCCGTTCTGCACTGCGGACCTCTTTACTTACGACGCGGCGGATTACTCTCGCGCGATCCACGCCGGCGTTCTCCCCCAGTACATGGGAACCGACAGCATCACATTGCCGGACTTTCTCTGGCGGCTCCGCACAGACGCCAAGTTCCGGGAGCATAGCTGGGGCAGTCTCTACCAGCGGAATGATGGCGCGGCTTTACGCCACTTCCATGTACCCGTAGGATTCTACGTCCCGGCGCTTCTCTACGACGGAGGCTTTGGTCCGAAAGCGCAGCGGCTCGCCATCGCGCTGATTAGCGCCGCGACCGTGAGTGCCGCTTTCCTGATCCTGAGCGCCGCTGCCGTTCCGTGGTGGCTCGCCGGGCTCGCCGCACTGTTTTGCTGCTGCTCGCCCGTGCTCATACTTGCCGGTTCTAATCTTTCGCCCCACCCGCTGTTCACGCTTTTCTCGATGGCCGCTGTCTATAGCTTTTGCCGCTGGTTGCAAATCGCCTCGGCCCGGTGGATGGCCCTGTTTGCCGTGTGCTTCGCGGTGAGCGCGGCCTCGCTGGAACTCGCGCCGATCCTGTTTGTAACCGTGCTCGGAACTGCCGTTTATTTCTGGTTTCGCGTTCCCCGCGCCGCGGAACATAAGATATCGGTTCGTCAGGTCTTCGTATGCGTCGCAATCATCTTTGGGAGCCTTGCGGTATTGTGGCCCGGAGGCTGGATGCGCGGCGGCTACGTCATGAGTTATGGCGTGTTCGTCTTCCAGGGCTTGTTCCGAAGCGCCATTTATTTCCATCGCCGGGATCTGTTTTCAACTGTGGCGCGACTAGGTAACAATCCGATTGCCGGTTGGGCGCTGATCGTTCTGCTGATTGCCGGGGTGTGGAGCGCGTGCCGATCCCGGCTCGACCCGCTGCTGCCGGCCTTTGCCCTTTTCGGATCACTGCTCGTCATCCAAGGCTTCGGCAACGGGTTCACAAATACCACCTACGCCTCGCATGCCGTTCTGGCGATTACGATGGCGAGCGCTCTGAGCTTCCGCGCAAACGATCGTGCGCTGCGTTGGGGTCCGGTCGCGGTGATGACCGGACTTACATTGATGGGCTTGTTTGGCCGAATCGATCCGAACAGGCAGGAAACGCTCGTCGAGTCGCGCCGCATCGCGGGCGTGATCGGGGAACTCACGCGCGACTACCCTGCGCAAAGCGCGTTCGTCGTGACGCAGGACCCCTCATCGTTCATCGCCAACGCGCCTCGATTCCGGTTCTATCCCGCGGAGTCGGCCGTGTCTTCCCTTCCCCAGCCTTGGATCGCGATCGGTCCGTATCATCTGCTGGTGGACACCTCGACGGGCAACCATGTTCGGGGCACTCCTTTGTGCGCGGGACCGCTCGCCCGTTATCAGTTTGCGATTTCGTGTCAGGAACTGTCGATTGCAGAGGTTTCGGATGACGCTCCGTAACGTGAGCCCCACGAGCAGTCAGTTCGTCCTGAGTTCTGTTTTTCCGGATCGGCTTAAGCCAGCGTATGCCGTTTTATATCGAGGGTCGAGCCGGGCAGCCGTCTGAAACTGTTCTTCCGCTTCGCGATTCTTGTGCTCACGTGCATACAGCAGAGACAACTGATGATGGCTCCGGGCGTGGCTGGGATCCGCCTCGATGGCTTTCCAATAAGCCTGCTTCAGGTCGGTCAGGTCATGCGTGTTAAGACGCTTCAACTCCGCTAACCCGTAATAACTGATCGCGATCAGACTATTCGCCTGGTTTACAAACCTGAGTGAATTCAACTGTTCGTTCCCACCCATACCGCTGTTGGATTCGCACACGCTGTTGCCATAGGCGCATTTTCTTGCTGCGTCGCGGATCTGCTCCGCTAGATTCTCGGCAGAATCGAGAGCGCGCTTCGCATTATCCCAATCGTGGGTTGATAGATAGAGAAAGCCTATATTGTTGAGCGCCGAAACCCGGGCAACCGAGACGCCGTCAAGTTGCGGCACGGATTCCGCACTTAGTGTTTCGATGACTTCTTTATACTTCAGGATGATATCGGCGGCTTTCTGCCGCCTCTCTTTCACATCGAGGTTGATGAGATATACCTTGGCCCAGGCAATGTCATCATCGAGTTTTGGGCAAGGAGCCCCTTCCCGCTTTGGACAAGCCGCTTTGATATAAGCGTTGCGGGCTCTTTCATAATCGCGCTCTCGCTCGGCAATCCAACCTAGAGCAAGGTAAGCATGAGCGCTTTCCAGTTGCCCGGCAGCTTTGAACGATTCGTTCGCTTGCTCGAACATTCGGGATGCTCGCTCATAATCATTTAAGCCGATATAGGCGTTTCCGCGATTGATGTAGCGGACCGCATCAATTACTTCCGTTTCCGGCAAGAGCTTGCGCTGATTGATTCCGTCGGCTGCTATATAAGCTAGCTTCTCCACGGCGTCTTCGGCATCTTTGGCACTCACCTGGTCGGTAATCGAACCCGTACGCCGCGACCACCACCGCTTTCCGAAAACCACCGGTGATAACTCGGGATACTCGATGTTGTACCGTATCAGGACTCGCGGGTTGCCACGTTGCGCATCTTGCGGCAGTTCGCGTTCTTTATCGTCGAAGACAATCTGCCCCGAGATCGTCGTTGTCTTGCGGCCCATAAGCGTGCGGATCAGTTCAGCCATCCTACCGAGCGTTATTGACGTAAACGGAACTGTGATCCCTGCCGCTGTCGGCATATCGAACGACGACACAACATGTTTACCTTCGACATTGTCCAGCATGTTGGACTCTTCATCCGGTGAATCGATCTCCGCGTGTTCGTCAGGCTCCGCAGTCTCCCGAAGAGCGACGGTTGAGTTATTCGAGCGGATTAGCTGCACCACCGCGGTGCTTATCGCTTCGGACGTATATCCGCGCTCCTCGAAATCTTTCGGAACGCTAAAGGGTCCGACAACGATATTGTCTGTGGTGGCCCAGATTACCGCCCAAATGACTAGGGCGGCGCAGCAAAGAACCAGTAACTTCACCTTCTGAGCCGTGAGCCACGAATACCCGCTCACAAACCTCCGTTCCACCACCGTAAATCGCTCATACGATTTACGTACTTGACTGACCGCATTCGTCATCATCGCTCGTACCTTCTAAATCACATAGCGAGGAATATCGCGGTAATGGGCCACGATACCCGGTCGGATTCGGGCAACCCCAATTTGTCTGACAGATTGCAATTCTGAGCGCTCTTACGCGCCGATTCCATCGCTTAGCGGATTTCTCGCCGCCTCAGCTATCTGAAACACCGTCACAGACGTCCAACTGTTCATAGATGGTCTTGGAGCTTTCATGACAACTTCATTGGGATACACATGGAATCTGCTGAGACACAAGGCTGCGCCCCCAAAGTACACCCAGGCCAGAGAGAAACGCTCAGCGACTTCGGCCGCTCCGCTGTGTAATTCGTGGTTGACCGACGTGATGCAGCCTTCGGTACCTGAAACGCTGAGGAGCGCTAGCCACGGAAGAATGCTCGAAACTCGATTAGCACGGCGGCAGGATGTTGCTCCGGCACAACGTGACCACAAGGCAGAGCTTTGCCCGTAGCGCCCTCCCCGGAGCAAAACCCACCAGACCTACTTCGTCGCGAACTAGAAGGATGCATCAGACCGATCAAATGTTCGGGCACGGGCCTGCTTGACAAATTCTTAAACTAGACTTAGTCTAATATTTTGCGCGAAGCAGAGGAGATCGTACGTTCTCTCGACAACGTCGGATTGCGATGTACGCCGCAGCGCTACGCGGTCATGGCATTTCTGCTGAAGCACGCCGGGCATCCGACGGCTGCCGAGATTTTCCAAGGCGTTAACAGCACCGACCCGCGTTGTTCCAGGGCCACGACCTATAACAACTTGCGGGACCTGGTGAGGTCGGGCCTGGTGCGAGAAGTAGCCGTCGAGGGTCGCGCGGCACGGTTCGACGCGACAGGCATGCGGCATCATCACTTCCTTTGCGACCAGTGCGGAAAGGTGGAAGACGTGGGATGGTATGAAGTGTCCTCGCCATCCGCATCCTCACTGGGCAAGCGAGTTCTTCGAGAGTCTGAAGTCATCTTCAGAGGCCTGTGCGAGAAGTGTGCTTCGAATCGGGGCCAACGTCGAGAGTCGAAGTTAATGAATAAACAAGGAGGAGAACAATATGCCCGATAGCCAAGTCAACCAGCAAGCCAATATCGATACACCCACTATAGAGACCCCCGGAGCCGTTCACAAAGAGCACGGGGCGACATCTGAAAGCAAGTGTCCCTTTTCCGCCGCAGTGCCCCAGGCCTCGGCCGGGGCAAGGTCGAATGCGGACTGGTGGCCGAATCAACTCAACCTCAAGATCCTGCATCAGCATTCTGATTTGTCTAATCCGATGGGCGAAGAATTCGATTACGCCAAGGAGTTTCAGACTCTCGACCTTCATGCCGTCGTCGCAGATTTGCATGCGCTGATGACGTCTTCGCAACCATGGTGGCCCGCCGACTTCGGTCACTATGGACCCTTCTTCATTCGCATGGCCTGGCATAGCGCAGGCACCTACCGAATCACGGACGGTCGCGGCGGCGCTGGTTTCGGCACGCAGCGTTTCGCGCCACTGAACAGCTGGCCCGATAACGCGAACCTGGATAAAGCGCGGCGACTGCTCTGGCCTATCAAGCAAAAGTATGGTCGGAAGCTCTCTTGGGCCGACCTGATTGTCCTCACCGGCAACGTTGCCTTAGACTCAATGGGCTTCAAGACCTTTGGTTTCGGCGGAGGACGCGCGGACGTGTGGGAGCCGCCAGAGGACATCTATTGGGGTCCCGAATCCAAGTGGCTCGGTGACGAGCGCTACAAGGGAAATCGCGATCTCGATCGGCCTCTCGCCGCGGTCCAAATGGGTCTGATCTATGTCAATCCGGAAGGACCCAACGGCAATCCGGATCCGGTGACCGCTGCTCACGACATCCGCGAAACCTTTGGTCGCATGGCTATGAATGACGAAGAAACCTTTGCCCTCATAGCCGGTGGACACACGTTCGGCAAAGCGCATGGCGCAGCCGATCCGGCCAAGTATGTAGGTCCTGAACCTGAGGGCGCCGACATCGAACAACAAGGACTCGGGTGGAAGAACACCTATCAAAACGGCAACGGCGCCCATACGATTACTAGCGGCCTAGAGGGCGCATGGACCACGAACCCGATCCAATGGGACAACAACTATCTTGAGCTCCTCTATAAGAACGATTGGGAGTTGACGAAGAGTCCCGCCGGCGCGAACCAGTGGACTCCCAAGAACGGCGCTGCAGCAGGCACGGTTCCTGATGCTCACGATCCATCGAAGCGGCACGCTCCCATGATGTTTACAACCGACGTCGCGCTCAAAGTAGACCCGGTGTATGCGGAAATCGGAAAGCGCTTCCTCGATCATCCCGATCTGTTCGCGGATGCGTTTGCCAAGGCCTGGTTCAAGCTGACCCACCGCGACATGGGTCCTATCGTGCGCTACCTGGGCCCGCTGGTTCCCACGGAGCCGCAGATTTGGCAGGACCCGATTCCCGCCGTGGATCATCAGCTGATCGACGAGCAGGATATCTCAACATTGAAGGCCAAGCTTCTTGCGTCAGGTCTTTCGATCTCTGACTTGGTGTCGACCGCATGGGCTTCGGCATCCACTTTCCGCGGCTCCGACAAGCGTGGGGGCGCCAATGGCGCGCGCATTCGTCTAGCCCCGCAGAAGGATTGGGAGGTCAATCAGCCGGCATTCCTGGCCAAAGTTCTTGAGAAGTTCGAGGGTATTCAAAAGGACTTTGGGAACTCTGGTTCCGGTAAGAAGGTCTCGCTAGCCGATCTCATTGTTTTGGGTGGCAGCGCAGCCGTCGAAGAGGCCGCAAAGCGGGGCGGCCATAACGTTCAGGTTCCCTTCAGTCCTGGACGCAGCGATGCCTCGCCAGAGCAGACCGATGTGGAATCCTTTGCGGTATTAGAGCCCGCCGCTGACGGGTTCCGCAATTATCTCCGCGGCGGACAACCGATGGCTGCCGAGGCTGCGCTGGTCGACAAAGCTCAGTTACTAACACTGACTGCGCCCGAAATGACCGTTCTAATTGGAGGGATGCGCGTACTAGGTGGTAATTTCGTGGGCACGAAGCACGGCGTATTCACCAAGCGGCCGGAAACACTAACGAACGACTTCTTCGTGAATTTGATCGACATGAGTACGAAGTGGCAGCCGTCGTCAGCATCGGAGGGCATCTTTGAGGGCCGCGATTTTGAAACCGGAGAACTCAAATGGACGGCTACACGCGTGGACCTTGTCTTTGGTTCTAACTCCCAGCTTCGAGCAATCGCGGAAGTCTATGCAAGCTCCGACGGACAAGAGACCTTCGTCCGGGACTTCGTTTCCGCATGGGGCAAAGTCATGAACCTAGATCGCTTTGATCTTGCATAGGCGCCTAGGCTATTAGTCAGCGAGTTGAAAACAGCGAGTAAAGGACCGCAAGCCGCTAAGCCCTTTACTCGCTGTTTTGCGATCAGTGCCGGGCTACCGGATCCACCTCGATCAGCAGGTGCTTATCGAAATCAATCTTAAGTGTCGCCGTGGGCCCTTGCACCGTTCCTAAATCCTTGTTGTCCTCATAGTTCGTTACTCTATACTTCCCGGCCGCCAATCCACGAAGCTCCACCTGTCCAGCAAAGTGCGGACCATAAAATGCGTAGTACATCGCTCCATCTTTGCGAATCGCGTGTGTCTCCGGCTTGTCGAACCCGATATCATAGAGACCGCCTAAATACTCGCCCTTCGAAAGCATCTTCGCCTTATAGATTTGCACCCATTTCGCCCAGATCACTTCCTTGCCGGGTGTGAGCTTCAATTTCGCCGCATCCGCATCCGAAGGGGGGCTCGCTTTGTCGTCGTTCGGCGGCCAACGAAACTGGGTACCGATTACCCCTCCGACTCCCACCGTAGAGGCGAAATCCATTCCTCCGTCGGATAGCTCCACGTGATCGCCAAAATAGGGTAAGCCGTCGCCCATCAAAGCTTTCAGCGTCTTGCCTTTTGACCGGACTTGGAACGAACTCTCCGGATCAGAAGCCACGCTCATGTTGTAGTAGGGCATCGAGTAAAACGAGTATGCCGTGCCACAAGGACAAAGCTCAATCAGAGCATCCGGCTTCACGCTCTTCACTGCATCCGAAATTGCCTTGAAGAAATAAGGTACCGCCTCAACCGAATCTTCCGGCCTGCGGTGATGATGCGCTGGGTTGGTACACTCAGGAACCGCATTCAGGAACTGGCCATCGATCTTGAGTCCGTCAAAGCCCCAGTCTCGTATCGCCTTTTCCGCCAACTTCCGATGCAATTCAACAACGGGCTGGTAGGCTGGACACAAATAATAAGAGTTCCACCAACTGATCTTCCGTCGCAAGCCTTTCTCGTCCAGCAATAGCCAGTCAGGGTGCTGGCGAAACAATTCGCTTTTCGGACTGACCGACATCGGCGCCCACCAAAGCTGAGCACTGAACCCTGCCGCATGGATCTTGTCCACCAGCGCCTTAACGTCCGCGTCGCCGTTAGGAAATTTGGTTGGGTTCGGCTTCCAGTCGCCCTCAGACGTTTGCCAGCCGTCATCCATCGTTACCCACTTGAAGCCAAGTCTCTTCACGGTAGGCAGAGCATTCACGATTTGCTCAGGTCGAAAATTGCGTCCGAACCCCCACGCACACCAGATAGGCTCGAACCCGTTCTTCGGCGCGTTCGGGAACCGCACGCCGCGGCTGACCATCACCCGTCGGAACTCCTGTAAGGTCTTGAAGTAGTCGCCTTGATGGACAGCAATGAAGGTCTCGAACGTTCTAAGCCTCTCGTCTGGCTTGATCGTTTGCGGATGCTTGAACTGCATCTGTACCGTCACCCCTTCGTTGGTCTGCATATCAACTGGAAATGAGACCAGCTTGGGTGATAACTCGTCATGGCCAATTGCCATCCCAACATCCGGGCGCCAGACATCCAGGACAGGCGTACCGCCCCCATAATCACTTGCATTCATGCCCAGGTAGTTCTGTTGATGAAAGGGAGCGCTCAGCGGCAACACCCAATCGGGCCGCTTCTCATAAGACCCGTTTTGCAGAGAATAGAAGGGCGGCTTGGTCTGCTTCGGATTTGACACTAGTTCGTGCCGCGCATTCACCCACCCGTCTACCTTCGCGTCACTCTTACCCGTATTTCGATACTCGACATTCAGGAAAAGCATGTCCGGATAGCTATCGTACGCATCGACCGTTTCCGTTTTCCGGATCGTCCCCTGGATACCAATCACCGTCAGCCTGTGAGCAGTTCCGAGGGTGCCCTGCGCCTGAGTCAAACTCTGACTCGTCAGCGCAAACTCATTGAGTTCCTTTCCATTTAACAGCAGGACCTCCGACGCCAGTGCCGGTCCAAGTACGGTGTCCGTACCCCCGAAATGAGCGATCACCCGACTGCGCAGGGCTCCGTCGAACTCCAGAGTGACGTTCTTGTTCGAAATGGACGCCGCAGTCGGTGCAGCCCGCAACAGGCAAGCAGCCGCGAACGACAGGAATGCAGTTGCGGACAAGGTTTTCATCAGAAGAATTCGCGCCAGAGGTCCTTTCGTTTTCTTGCGAATTGCTTCGCGGTGTTTTGATTTATAGCACCCACTCCCCACACTGTCAATTTGCTTTTTTATCTTTTTCGGAGCCCGGCTGAAATAAAAGTCAGCGAACGTTGACAAAACTCTACCAAACGGACTACACTCCTTCGAAAGGAGAACTCGACAACAATCGACAGTTTTCGAAAGAGTCCGCGTAGCCTTAGTGAGGTCTGTGGATTTGTTGAGCCAAATAAAAACTATGGCAAGTCTCGTCGTTCGCTCCGTATTTCTGCTCGCTCTCGCGGCCTGTCTCGCACGTGCTCAAAAAGATGCGGCTTCGCTCGTAGGTCAGGTTCTGGACATCTCGGGAGGCTCCGTTGCAGGTGCTTCCATAACGGCGGAGAACATCGACACGTCGTACGCCTACACCGCCGTCAGCGGAAGCAATGGTGAATGGACCATCAGCCCCGTCCGCATTGGAAACTATAAGGTGAGCATCAGCGCAAGAGGTTTCAGCACCACGGTCGTGAATTCCATTTCTCTCGACGTGCAACAGCGGCAGCGAGTCGATGTAAGGCTCGTCCCAGGCCAGATCAGTCAAACCGTGGATGTTCAGGAGACCGCCCCACTACTAGAAACGGACACGTCTGAACGCGGGCAGGTCATCAACAGCCAGACGATGATCGGCTTACCCTTGAATGGTCGAAACCCCGTGCAACTCGCGCAGCTCACAGCTGGTGTCACTGTCAGTGAACCAGGCGCCCGCGATGAAAGCGGCTTTGGTTTCAGCGCGAACGGCGCTCGCTCGCTTCAGAATAACTTTCTGCTCGATGGGATCGACAATAACTCCAATCTGCCTGATCTTTTGAATGAGGCCAACTACGTCGTCATGCCGTCGGTCGACGCGCTGCAGGAGTTCAAAGTAGAAACAGACTCCTACAACGCCGAATTCGGCCGGGCGACCGGAGCCATTGTGAACGCCACATTGAAAAGCGGCACCAACGAATTTCACGGAGTGCTTTACGAGTTCCTGCGAAATCAGGACCTGGATGCCCGGAACTTCTTCGATCCCAGCATACCTCCCTATCATCAGAATCAGTTCGGCGCTACCCTTGGAGGCCCCATTGTTCATGAAAAGCTCTTTTTCTTTACCGATTATGAAGGGTTACGCGTACTCCAAGGGCAGACCGACACCTCTTTAGTGCCCACAGCGGCGCAACGCGCGGGTGACTTCTCCAGCCAGTTAGACCTGACGTCGCCCACCGGCGTCACAGACTGCAATGGTCAGATGACCTATGCGGGGGAACTGTTCGACACCAAGGCTACTCAGGCGAGTGCGACCAGCCCCACGGGCTACTGTGGAGTACCTTTCGGTTATAATGCGAATGGCACCCCGTCCAACGTAATCCCCGCTGCCAAACAAGACTCGCTTGGCGTAAAACTTGGCCAGTTGTATCCCGCACCCAATGCCAATGGCCTGGGGTACAACTATGTGTCGAACCCGGTACTTGTGAACAATCGCAATCAGGGGGATATTCGCGTTGACCAGAACTTCTCGGCAAAAGACACCGCCTTTTATCGATTCAGCATCAGCCAGGCGCCTTCCATTATTCCCTCTCCATTCGCGGGCATTGCGGACGGAGGCGGCTTCTTCAGCGGGATTCAGCAGAACAACGGGTACAGCGCGGCGTTAAGCGAAACCCACATCTTCTCCCCTGCTTTTATCAATGAGTTTAGGCTTGGCTATAATCGGCTGCATTCCGACCGCTTCCAATTTAACTACAATGAGAACGTATCCGGAACGGTAGGGTTTCCGGGCGTTCCCTACGTCCCTGGTACCAATAACGGCGGGCTTCCCCAACTGAGCTTCAGCGATGTATCCACGCTGGGTAGTCCCACCTATTTACCCTCCAACGAAATTCAAAATACTTATACCGTCTCGGACACACTCACGCTCATTCGCGGAAATCACACGTTTAAGTTCGGCGGCGAGTTCCGCCCTGAGGAATTCACCATCTATCAACCAGCGGATCCACGCGGATCGCTGTCCTTCGGCCCCGAGTTCACTGATAACGCGGCCGCACCGGGTACCGGCGGCAGTGGCTTCGCAGACCTGCTGACCGGTCAACCCGACGGGGGCTACATCAACAACCTTAACAACGTCGACTACCTCCGCCACAATTTTGGATTCTTCGCACAGGACGATTGGCGCGTCACGCGGAGGCTCACGCTCAATATCGGCTTACGATACGAATTCTTCTCGCCGGTCTATGAGCGATTCAACGCGCAGGCGAATTTCAATCCCGACACAGGCGTGCTCGACATCCCCAAAGATGAAAAGGCGACATTGACACCTACCCTGGCAACGACTTTGCCGGTGAACAACACCGCCACGAACGCCCTGGTCAATTCTGATTACAACAACCTCGCACCCCGGCTTGGGCTTGCTTATCAAGCCACGTCGCGCCTGGTGGTCCGCAGCGCGTTTGGAATCTTCTACAACGGCGAAGAAAGCGGTCCATATAGTAATCCAAGCCCTGGCTTCAATCCACCATTCTTCGTCAGCGAAAGCTTCGTGGCTCCTTGCAGTCTGCCTTCCTACAACTCCGTGCAGGATTGCTCCGTGCCAGGGCTTTACGCGCTTTCGCAAGGGTTCCCGTCCAACTCGTTGACCGACCCGAACACGCCAAGCCTGTTTGCAATCGACCCGCACATTCGCACCCCTTACACGATGCAATGGCATGCCACGATGCAATACCAAGCCAGCCAGAACTCTCTAATTGAGATCGCGTACGTTGGGTCAAAGAGTACCAAGCTCTACACCTATCTCAACGTCAATCAAGCCTATCCCTCGGCCGATCCGTCTGCGCCAACAGCCCCGCGACGTCCGTTTCCCTACATCGATAGTTCCATCGGCTACCTGAACTCCGAAGGCAACTCAGAATATGATGCGCTGCAGGCCAAGGTACAGCATCGCTTCGGGAACGGACTTTCTTTCCTCGTCAATTACACTTTCAGCCATGCACTGGGTGACTCTTCGAACGCCAACCTCGGGGCGCAGAACAACGACGGGTTCCGCTTCAGTGGAGCACCCGAATGGGAACATGGCAATCTCGACTTCGACGTTAGGCATCGCTTCGTGGCGAGTTACTCCTGGGAACTGCCATTCGGCAAGGGTAAGCCTTTTGCAAGCGGAGGAAACTCGTTAGTGGAAGCGCTTATCGGAAATTGGGAGGTGGACGGCATTGTGACTCTCTCTTCCGGCACTTGGTACACAGTCACGGACGGGAACGGGAATTTTGCCAATTCCGATGGCCAGCAAAGGCCCGATGCGGTTGTTGGACAAAGCCCAACTTCCAAGCCTTGCATGCCAGGCACATTTTTCAATACCTGTGCCTTCACTGATCCGGCGCTCGGCTCATTCGGCAATGTCGGCATCAACACGCTCGAAGGTCCTGGTGTTAAAAACTGGGACACGTCGCTCCTCAAGACCTTCCCGGTCGGCGAGAAGCGGCGCTTTGAATTTCGGGCCGAAGCCTTCAACGTCTTAAACCACGCCAACTTCCTGTTCGCCGCGCCTGGCCCTCAGAACTCAAACAACTCCACCGTTCTAGGTACACCTACGTTCGGGTATGTCACCGCGGCACGTGAACCCAGGCAAATTCAGTTTGGCCTGAAGTTTTACTACTAAGCCGCTGGCATGAATCTTAAGTTGGTTGAAACGGTTACAACCGGGGAGGCAAGGCGGATGCGTCGGGATCGACTCCATGCTGAGGACGTCTGCATCGCCCATGGCTGCTGCGCTGCCGTGGTGCGAATAGAACTAAATGACCGTTCAATTTAATAACCAGCGCGACACAACTCTGCCTTTGGGCGGGTTTACTCATTCGGAAATCCTTCATCAACCGGAGTTATGGCTGGCAACTCTCGAAATTGCTCGAAGGGTTGGGTGGAGCGACAAACCAGAGGGCCGGCCCGTCATCATCAGCGGTGCAGGAACTTCTGCCTATGCCGCAGCGGCAATCGCCGAATCGTGGCCTAACGCCGTTGCGGTTCCGACGACCGATCTATTGCTTGAATCGCGCGTAGAGCTGGAAAGGAGGTCACCACTCTTTCCGTTTTCCGGGCTTCTTGTTTCCCTTGGCCGTTCCGGCGACAGCCCCGAGAGCCTGGCCGTCGTGAAGCGCATGCGGCGGCTCTGCCCAGAAGTAGAACACTTGGCAATCACTTGCAACGCGGAAGGAGAGCTAGCCAAAACACCGGGTGTCACGCCAATCGTTCTCGACCCCAGAACCAACGATCGAAGTCTGGCCATGACAAGCTCATTCTCTAACCTCGTTCTAGCCGGTCTCTGCCTTCATCATCGCCGGGAGATCGAAAGATTTTTGCCGTCCCTTTGTGCCACCATTCAACACCGGCTGGCCGGTATTGAATCCGAAGCAGAACGGCTGAGTTCAGGCAAGGTGGAGAGAGTAGTGACGCTGGCAAGCGGCGCTCTCAAGCCCCTTGCAACCGAAACATCTTTGAAGATTCTCGAAATGACTGCCGGACGGACACCTACGCTCAGTGAAACTTTCCTGGGCCTACGGCACGGCCCCATGAGTTTCCTGAACGCCAATACGCTAGTTCTTTGCTTTTTGTCTTCCTCGCCTGATAAGCGGCGCTATGAAGAAGATCTGGTTACCGAACTCCGCCAGAAACAACTAGGACGTGTCGTTGGAATCGTACCTGATGGTGCTGATCGCACGCTCTTCGACGACTGGATTCCCGCTTCAGCCGGCCTGTACCCCGATCAATTTCGAGTACCCTTCGAAATCCCTTTCGCGCAGTTTCTCGCTTATCATCTAAGTTTGCGACAGGGGCTCGACCCTGATAATCCCAGTCCGATGGGCGCAATTACGCGGGTCGTTAAGAAGTTCGACATCCACGATCAATCCACATGATCAATCCGCCAACATTTGATTGCCTGGTTGCCGGCGATGCCAATGTCGATCTTCTGGTTGAGGGGGTGATCGATCTTCAGCCTGGAACTGAGAAGCTAGCCTCCGACCTCAATCTGGTCCTTGGCGGATCGAGTGCCATCACCGCTTTTAATCTTTCCAGCCTGGGCGCAAGCGTCACTTTTGCGGGAGTCATTGGCACGGATCTATTCGGGCGTTTCGTTGAAGAGAAACTCGCCGGTGGAGGGGTGGATCTGAGAGGACTTCGCCGCGTGCCTGATATAAAAAGCGGAGTGACTATTTGGCATAGCTATGGAGGAGAGCGCGCTGGAGTCACCTACGCTGGAACAATCGCCTTGCTGGAGTTGAAAGATCTTCCGGATGAACTTCTCCAATCGGCACGCCACCTTCACCTGGGACATTACTTCCTCCAGACTCACATCCACGCCGATGCGCCCGCACTATTCGCGCGAGCGAAATATCTCGGGCTGACGACGTCCGTTGACTGCAACTACGATCCCTCGGAGCGATGGGATTCAAATCTTCCAGAAGTTTTGAAGCATGCGGATCTGTTCTTTCCAAATGAGGACGAAGCCCTCCACATCACTGGCGAGCCAACGCCTGAAGCAGCCGCGCACGCTTTGGCGCGCTTGGCAAAGACGGTGGTCGTCAAGCGAGGCGCGAAAGGTGCCTTGGTTGTGAGCTCCGCTACCGAGTTCGAGGTACACGCCGTGCCGGCCATCGCAATCGATACGACGGGCGCCGGAGACAGTTTCAATGCGGGCTTCCTGGCCGCGTTCCTAAAAGGCGCGGACCTGCGTGATTGTGCAGCGGCAGGGGCGCTAGCAGGCGCGCGCAACGTCCAACACGTGGGCGGAACGGCTGCTTTCGAAACCTAATGAGCCGCTCCAAGAAAAATGTCGCGGTAGTTGCTCACAGCGGCGGCCCCACTCCAGTGATCAATGCAAGTCTCCTCGGCGTGGTAGAGGAGGCCCGGCTTCATACCAAAATTGGGGCTTTGTACGGTGCCCGCTTCGGCCTTCCGGGAATCCTTCAGGAAGACTTTATCGACTTACTGGCACAACCGCAGGATCTCATCGATCGCGTCGGCTTAGCGCCGGCTTCCGCCCTCGGATCTTCCCGCTACGAAGCGTCTCCGGCGGATCTACTCCAAGTGTTGTCGATCTTTCGTTCTCACGATGTCCGCTACTTCTTCTACACCGGCGGTAACGGTTCCATGGGAACCGCCCTTCAACTCAACCAGGCAGCCGAACGAGAAGGAATGCAGCTTCAAATCATTGGAATCCCGAAAACAATTGACAACGATCTTCTGGTCACCGATCACACGCCGGGTTACGGGTCTACCGCCCGGTTCTTTGCTCATGCCGTTCGTGACATCGATGCCGATAACTGGTCTCTTCCCAACCAGGTCGAAATTATTGAGGTCTTAGGGAGAAACGTCGGGTGGCTTGCAGCCGCTACTTCGTTTGCAAAGTCGCACTCCGACGCTGGTCCTCACCTGATTTACTTCCCCGAGCAGAAACTCCCCGTCGACAAACTGATGGACGACGTATCGCGCGTGTTCACGCGTCTCAAACGCTGCGTAGTCGTGGTCTGCGAAGGTCAGCTCGATGAAAACGGCGAACCGTTCGGCGCCGATGTTAGGTCCGGTTCGCGCGGATCGCTGGCGCAAAACCTGGCGCACCGCCTGGCAACTCTCATCGCGTCGCGTCTCAATATTCGCGCGCGTAGTGAAAAACCCGGTCTGCTTGGGCGAGCAACTTCAGCGTACGTCTCCCAATCAGACTGGAATGAAAGCAGGCTCTGTGGTCGTCAAGCTGTCCAGTCGGCGATGGAGGGCCGCTCTGGAGTTATGGTTACGCTGGTCCGCCGCCCCGGGCCGGATTATTCCGTCGCTTGCGGTGAGGTGCCCCTCGAAGAAGTCGCGTTTACTGAACGTCTGTTCCCGACTGCGTGGATCGACGATCAGGGAACCGGCGTACGTCCCGATTATCAGCGTTATGCGAGCCCGCTCATCGGCAACGTCGATGCTCACGCTCAACTGATCGAATAGACTCAAGCCTTCGGAATAGACTCAGTTAGGATGCCCCGAAAAGCTTCTCGAATGATGGCAGATGAGCGTAGGCGGGAGATCCTCGCGCTTGTAAAAAAGAATGGAAGCGCAGCCGTTGAAGATCTTGTAAAACAGTTCAATGTTTCTGCGGTGACACTCCGCGCCGACCTTGGGCAATTGGCGCGGGAAGGTGCACTGGTTCGCTCTTTTGGCGGAGCCCTGCTGAACGAAGACCACAATGGCGATTACCCGCTCAACGTTAAGAATACCCGCAATCAGGCTGAAAAAACCCGAATCGCCGCGGCGGCCCTTCGGCTGATCAAATCCCACCAAACCGTCATCCTCGATTCCGGCAGTACTTCCGCAGCCCTCGCCCGAGCCATCAAACACGCGAACCTCGATGCCCTCACCGTGATCACGCACGCTTTGAACATCGCCCAGGAGTTTCTCGCCTCGAGTAAGATTTCCGTCATCATGATCGGCGGCATCATGCGACATCTATCCGCCTCCTTCGTTGGTCCACAAGCGGAATACATGCTGCGGCAACTTCACGCGGACCATTTCTTCCTTGGCATTGACGGCTTAGATATTGAATTGAATCTCTCAACTCCCGATCTGCTGGAAGCGCAGCTCAATAAGATGATGATGCAGATCTCAAATGAAACGACCGTGATTGCGGATTCCAGCAAGATTGGACGCCGCAGTCTCTCCGTCATTGGAAACCTAACGGCGACCCGCCGCCTTATTACCGATACCCAGATCAGTCAAGAGATGACCGAGAGAATTCGGCGTGAGCACATCGAATTGAATGTTACCTGAGTGCTCTGAAGGCGCGGTCGCGTTGAGAATAGGTTACAGCGCGGGAAATGCGCTATGGGACCCAATGAACTGCGTCTGGCCGCGCACTCGTGGCTGCTTGTGAACGCAAAGAACGCAGTTAGAATTGGTGCGCAAACTGCTTTTGTAACGAAGAGCTATGGGAGTTCAAACAGTTTTCGAAACCGGCCATTCGCCTACCGTTGCTTTCCGTCAAGCGCTGCTAACAGACTTACAAGCCCTTGAATACATGCTTGAAGGAAATCTACTGGAAAGCGATATCGTTCGCACGGGCGCAGAGCAAGAAATGATGTTGGTGGACGCGGCTTGCCGGCCTGTCCCTGTTGCTCCAGATGTGCTGAAGCTCCTGTCCGGGTCGACCTTTTCACCTGAGATGGGGAAATTTAACCTTGAAGCCAACATTGCACCGCGGCGACTCACAGGCGATTGTCTACGGGCGATGGAGACCGACCTGAACTTAGCTGTTGATCAAGCCCGCAGTGCAGCGCAGCAGTACGGGGCGGATGTCCTTTTGACTGGAATTCTCCCTTCTGTTCGTCTTTCTGATCTCGGTCTTCACAACCTGACAGACCGGCCTCGCTACCACGAGTTGAACCGCTCCGTCATGAGTCTGCGAGGCGGCGCGTATCACCTATTCATCAAGGGCGTCGATGAATTGCAGCTAATTCACGACAACGTCATGTTGGAAGCGAGTTGCACTAGTTTTCAGGTGCATTTACAGGTAAACCCCGCCCGCTTTGTAACCGACTACAACGCGTCGTTACTAGCCGCTGCGCCCGTTTTGGCCGTAGCCGTTAATTCGCCGATGTTGCTCGGCCGTCGATTATGGCAGGAGACAAGAATCGCAGTGTTCCAACACGCGGTGGACGAGCGGTCGCACTCGCATATTGCCCGATATCACCCCACCCGCGTGAGCTTCGGTGAAAACTGGGTGGAACAATCTGTCATCGAGATTTATCGCGACCAGATAGCTCGTTTTCGCGACATCATGACGACGGACGCGAAAGATGATGCACTCACGATCCTGGCCAACGGCGGCGTTCCAGAGCTCCGCGCATTGGTGCTGCATAACAGCACGGTGTGGAGATGGAACCGGCCGTGTTTCGGCATCACTGATGGTAAACCGCATCTTCGGCTAGAGTTCCGCGCGCTGCCCGCAGGCCCCACTGTGCTGGACGAAGTAGCTAACGCGGCGTTATTCCTGGGCTTGACCAAGGCAATATCGGAAGAGTACGGCAACCCGTCCGCGTTGATGCGGTTTCAGGAGGTGAAGGACAATTTTTTCGCGGCCGCTCGACACGGACTGAAGGCGCAGTTGACTTGGGTGGACGGTAAGCATTACTCCGTTTTTCAATTGATAGACCGCTATGTGCTTCCGCTCGCAGAGAGAGGGTTGCGACATTGCGCCGTCGATTCTGACGACATTGATCGCTATCTGAGCGTGATTCGCGGAAGACTGGACTCGAATCAAACCGGCAGTAGTTGGGCGCTCGCCGCCGATAGCGTGCTGTCTGACCATCATAGCCAGGACGCGCGAGACCGTCGGTTAACAGCCGCGATGATGCAGCGGCAGCAATCGGGCCGGCCCGTGCACCAATGGCCGGCGCTCACACCGGAAGAGTTAGCAACCGTGGATTGCCGCCGCGAAACAGTGGGCGAGATCATGTCGACCGACTTATTTACCGTTAGGCCAGACGATCCAATTACGGTCGCTGCCAGTTTCATGGATTGGCGCCACATCCGGCATCTGCCAGTCGAACACGACGGACATCTGATCGGTCTCATCTCCAGTCGGGATGTGCTGCATTATTTGGCGTCGCCCCGAAACGATGACCAACTAAAGCGAGCGACGGTTGAGGACCTCATGAATTCGAAGCCGCTCACCGTAAATCGAGAGACGCCTCTACAGACTGCCCTGCAGCTTGTGCTCGACAACAATTTAGATTGTTTGCCCGTGACGGAAAACGATGAGCTGATTGGACTCGTTACCAGCAAGGATCTGCTACATGTTTTAGCGCAACTATTGAAGAACGGGAAGGTGTGATGCTTTTCATCTAAGCCACGAAGCCCGGTACGTAACGCGACCAACCAGCTCTACCTCATACAGAACAACAACGACGGTAAGGCGGCCCGGAATTCCAATTCCTTAGTCAAATCGCGACACGCTGGGTCACTTGATCCAGTCGTGTCGCGACTAAGATGTGGCGGCAAGTCCCGCAGATATCGGGCGCAATACTAGGATGTCCTCTTCGTGAAGACAAGCGTTTCGTCATCAGCAGCCGGCTCATAATGATGAATCGTCATAGTCATGGCCTGCTTGTCCGGCGATAGCTCGAACTTCCACACTGACGTTACGTCGTCAGCGGGTCCATTTTCCTTGCATGCATTTAAGGTCGGCCCGTTGTACCACATAGTTACTTGAGATTTGTGTGTGCCTTCGGTAGCCTCACAAGACTTTCCGTTCAGCGTGCTTGTGAATTCCACCGTTGTTTCTGGGCCGTTGCCCTTTTTGGTGTTCATCGTCATCTTAATCGCCTCGTTGTTAACCGTCGCGATCGTAATCCCGATGACCCGGCCATCGCTCACATGGCTCTTAGTAGTGTCCATCTGCCACGTCCCATCAAAACTCGGCTTCTGCGCTAACAGCAGAGTCGCAAGGAAAAGCGAAACTGCGCATGCTTTACCGGCGAACTTTATGATTGTTGCCCCCATCTTCGTGCTCCTCTCGAACGAATGTTGTTGCCAACTGCATGAGGGCAGTTTCTCGACCAACTGCGTAGCCAGCACGTTAAGCGGTTGCTTGTAACAAAATGGCGGGTTTTAACTCCCGAAAGGCTGCACGCAACAGCAATCGACTGCGCCAATTCGCGCAAATCCCTGCGTCTTATCACAGACAAGTTGCCAAGGGACTTCCAACGAAACGGCGCTCACCGTGACATCGCGATGCAGCAAGATACGTGACATGCCAATAAGTGGATGCTCACGCGAGCCCATTAACAGAATCTCGCATGTGCGAGGACGGGGTGAGTTAAGGAAGGCGGCACGGTTCTTTCGCCGTTTTCCAAAGTCAGCCACCAACGTCGCGCCCTTCGATTCGCGAAGCCCGTAAACGCCCTGGACGATCAACTCATCGACCCACTAAGAGCGACCGCTGCGTAAGTTCTGACGACGGTGCGCGGGGCAGAGGGGGGGCGGCCGGCAGGGCTGGCGAGTGAAGAAAGAGCATTCGTTCGCCGACAAGGGAGTAGATGCTTGTTGTCGCGCGCGTCGACGTGCCCGGCAGACATCGACTCAGTTTGCCTTCCTGGCGACCCGAACGTCCCAGTCTCCAAGTTCGCTGGTTCCGGGCCAGTTCCCACAAATGGCCTGCTTTTCTCAGTTAATCGTCGAGTGGTCGCCTTGGCAGACTACCAGCGTCTCGGTTCTTCGCCACGATGGCGGCCGAAGAAGACGGGCTGCGTCCGTGGCGTGCTGCTATTTCCTTCTATCTATTCCTCCACGCGGGGGTTTTCTGTTGTATGCTCACATGCATCAGGATCCTTTTGCCTGAATCTCCCTCTTGGAAGGACTATCGGAACTATGAAGAAGTGGCCGGCCGTCGAGTACGACATGTCGAAAATCATCAATGACCAGGCGCACCCCACAAAGGTCAGCATCACTCCTGGGATGAAGCTGCAGCTTGTTATCGAACTCGATGACGCTGTGTATACCAAACTGTCCAAGGATCCCACCTGGGTACAGAAGATGCAGAGCAAGGCCAACGACAAATCCAAGGAATCAATCACCAAGATCATTCAGCTCGTGAAGCAGACCGACCAAAAGGCGGGCAACTTCAATCAGCAGCAAGCGGCGATCTTCTCCAAGGATCTGGCCACCACGCTCGAGAAAGAAATGGACGCAGGCGGGAAGGCGATGGCCGCGGAAGTGGACAAGCTGTTCGAGGACTATAAGAAGGGGCAGAAGGATCTCACGAAGTTTCGTATCAAGAGCGGCGGCAAGATCGTAATGAGCGGACTCGCAATCGTTGCCAGTACTGCCGCCGCGGTCGGGAGTCACGGCGCCGCGACCCCTCTGGCGATTGTTGGAATTGTGCGGAGCGCAGTGAACATTTCACAGGAGTGCACCAAGCTGGCTCTTTCCGCCGACCAGTTCGCGAAAATTATCCAGGGCGAGATCGCCGTTCTCACCACGTTCATGAATACGAACATGGAGAAGGCAAAAGCCAAAGATAAGGCTCTTCAGAGCGCCAAGGAGATCGGTCTCAACGTGATCAGCGGAGCGCTCGGAATCGAGTCCCCCAGCCTGAAGAACTGCGAGCAGCATATCGGCGTGCACAAAGTGGACATCGCTAAACTCGAGTCCAAATCGCACGATCTCTCGACACAACTCTACGGTGCAATGGATACTGAGGAGGCTTGGCGCAACAAATTCAACGCCGCCAAACAGACGATGCCCGCACCGAAGGTGAGCAAGATCGTTGTGCAGAAGGAGAAGGTCGAGAAAGCCCTGCAACAACTCGTTGAATCGGTCGTCAAGGTGAACGAATCGGTCACCAGGGCCGAGACAAGGCAGGAAAAGTTTGAGAAGACCCTCGAATCGATGAAGAAAGGCGTCCCGGAGTGGACCGGATACGCGAAGGAGGCTACCGGCCTTGCGGTCGATATTGGCCTCGGCATGGGCGAGGTAACAAAGGTACTTGAGACCTGCCTCCATGTGTGTATCGAGAGTGAAAAGACCATCGGCGAAGTTTTGCTCGAGAAGGTCTGACCAGATAGGTTGTTAGGTCGCCACGTTCTGATGCTTGAACTGACGCGCCGTCGCGAGCAGGAAAATCAGGCAATGACGGTGAGACGAGGCCGGAGGGCGCACCCACCAGCCTCGTTCCTAAGTCGGCGCTAGCTCTACAATCTACGGACTTAATTGGGTCCCTGAGCCCTCTGAGACGGCTACCGCGATCCCCACCGCTGTCCCTACTGCGGCAACAGCCACACCGGCGATTATCGCCGTCGTGGAAAGGTGGATTCCAGCGCTTCCTGCCGCCGCGGAGGGCGTCCCGGCACCACCCGCCGCTGTTCCACCTGCGTTCCCGGCTGCGGCACCCGACGCGCCCCCACCACCCGAAGCCGCGGCGATCCCAGCCGCTGCAGCGACGGCCGCCGCGATCAATTCGTTCCGCTGAGTGAAAACTTTAGACGCCTTCCGGCTGCCGGCTTGAGCTTCCACCCGGATCACCATCTCGCCCGGTGTTGCATTTGGGATAAATTTAGCGGTCACGCGGCCAGCCTCGTCAGTCAACCCATTGAACGTCTCGCCGCCTCCCAGGAATTCACCACTCGCGCCGGAATGTGGAAGCAGCAGCGCTAAAGCGGCCCCGGATACCGGCTTGTGGTTCTCATCCTCTACCCTCACGATGACTTCGCGCGCGACCCGCTGCTTGATGTTGTTTATGGCTTGATCGCCTTCTTCAATAACGATGTTCAGGCCCTGCGCAATGGCCGCCGTGCTGCTATCGGGTAGCTGTGCCGTTGGATTTGCCATAGCGATCCGAGCTACCGCGAGTGTGGGAGCTCCGTCAGCCGAAGCGCCTCCCACGATGTTCCCGGAAACGCTCATACGTTGTCCGGAAAAGCGGTTTAATCCAGCACCCTGAAGGGCAAACCGTACATGCGATGTGTCATCTACCAGCTGAAGAGAATTTTGCTCAAGGGACACGCGACCAGTCACCGCAGTGAAAAGCGCCCGGCCGTTGACAGGCGGGGTGAAAGCCAAAGCAGATCCGGGTAAGACGTGACCGACGATTACCCCCTGCGAACTTGTTACAGTGGCTGACCCGTTGGCCATCGCGATCCGGATATCATGGCCGACTACCGAAACCCTCCCTGAATACTGGCTCTGGTCGAAGTGGACGCGCAAGGACGAGGCGTCGACATCGAAGGAGGCTGAGCTTGCAACCGACATCGATCCACGCTCGAGTTGCGCGTGATCGCGAAAAAGCCGGACTCGGGTAGCTGGATCGACCGAAATGTTTACGTTGCTTTTTAAGCGGACGCGCGCCGCAGTCTCCGATGTGTCGACGAGCGAGCCCGAGAAGACAGTAGCGCCTCCCGCGGTGACTGCACCGTCCAAACGGAACGGGCCATTCGCAGAAGCGATCCCGGTAAATTCGCTTTGGTTTGCGGAAACGCGCAAACAACCGGCAGCTATTAACAAAGCAGCGGCTAAAACTCGGTTTACTGTGAGGAGCATACGACAACCCTTCCCGCGTCGACAGAGTTTGCGCGAGATTTGACTTACCAGTCTGTCTAACTTCATAACAACCAACCGTCGCCGCCGATTTGCTATTCGGGCCGCATAGCTTACCCTTGCGAAGAGCGTTGTGTGCTTACTAAACCCTCAACTGCGCCATACCATCAAGTTCGATCGGCCACACGGCACAGCACCGGCGACAAGCGCCGGATTCAGCGACAGAAAGGAGCAGACAAACAAGCGCGTCACCGTGTATGACATCGTTCGGCCACACAGAATACTAACACGCCTTCCGGCTCAATCGGCGCAATTTTTCGATCACTTCAGGCAATTCGCGTTAGTTGTTCTGCGTGCGGGATGAACATCGATGTCTGATCCCAGTTGCGGAAAGAAGCGAAACTCCTAGCCGACCTTCGCGACGCTCAAGGTTCAGAATTGCGTCGTCAAGAGAGCGCGCTGCTGCGATAATGATCGTTCCGCCGCTCTCGTTTGCACTCGAGGTCAATTAGAAAATGGGCTCTCCCGCCGCTCTTGCCGCCTATTACGCCGCAGCTCCGAAGCCGCCGGGACCGAACGCGACGCCTGACGAGGTGGCCGCGTACCAAAAAGCCAAGACGGAGTACCAGAAGACTGCGGGCCCTCCACCCCCACCTGCTCCGGTCAGCGCTCCGTCTGTGGGCGGCGGACTTCCGGCAGCGCGTATCGGGGATCTTACGGCGCACGGGGGCGCGATCATCCTTGGAATGCCGACGGTCCTCATCGGCGGGATGCCGGCGTCACGCGTCACCGATATGCATGTTTGCCCAATGGTGGACGGCATCATTCCGCACGTCGGCGGTCCCATCTTGCCGCCGGCCGCGATAACCGTTTTGATTGGCGAACTACCCGCGGCGCGAGTCACGGACATGTGTACATGTGTGGGGCCGCTCGATACGATCGCGCTCGGCTGCTTCACGGTGTTTATCGGCTGAATCCGTGTGAAGCCCGATCTAATAGTTACTCTTCCGGACGACCTACGGCAACTACGCTTTACCGATACTTTTCGCATCGGCCGCACTCCTGACTGTGAAGTACAGATTCAAGACGATCATGTTAGCCGCGTACATGCTCAGGTTACTTATGAAGACGGATATTGGATTGTCAAAGATCTGAATAGTAGCAACGGAATCTTCGTTAGCGGTGAGCGGGTGCCGCAAGCTCGCGTCAGCGAAGAACTCGCCGTGCGACTTGGAGTTCGAGGTCCGGAGGTTCTTTTTCGAATCATTCGGCCTGAACCGGCGACTCCGATCAGCAGCCCAACTCCCGCAGTCGCGGTCGCTCCAACACCCGAACCCGTGGGGCCGGTTAGTACCACGAAAGATGCTGCACGTTACTTCCGCAAGGCGGCCGAGGGCGAGACGTTCGGCGAGCACACCATGCTAGTGCGGCGAGCATTTTCCGAGGTTCAGACCAAGCAGAAGCGCAAGTATCTTGGCGTTGTTGTGGTCCTCGCCGTCGCGGCATTGGCCGGCGGAGGTTTCGCGTTCTACGAACATCAGGAGACGAAGAAACAGAAGGCTCTCGCTGAATCGATCTTCTATGGAATGAAGTCTCTCGATGTCGATATGGCGAAAATCGAAATGCTGGTTTCGGCGTCGGGTAACCAGAACGCGCTCGATCAGATCCAGGGAATTCATGAGCGCCGCGCCGAGATGGAGAAGAGCTATAACCAATTTCTAACGACGCTCCACACTTACGACACAAAATTGACAGAGGAGCAGCGATTGACGCTGCGGATGGCTCGCGTTTTCGGAGAATGCGAACTCGATATGCCGCCGGAGTTCCAAACCGAAATCGCGAGCTATATCAAGAAGTGGCAGTCCTCCGGGCGTTTGGCTCGCGCTATTCAAACCGCGAACGCGAACGGCTATACGGACTTCATCAGGCAGCAACTGCTAGCCGCCGGCCTTCCCTCCCAGTTCTTCTACATGGCGCTGCAGGAGAGCGACTTCGACCCGTTCATCAGCGGTCCGGCTACCCGCAAGGGCTTCGCGAAAGGGATGTGGCAATTCATCCCGCAGACCGCTGTAAAGTACGGTTTGCATATAGGGCCGCTGGCCGATTTCCCTCGCCCCGATCCAGGTGATGACCGCCACCACTGGGACCGCGAAACCAAGGCTGCCGTTGCCTATCTGAAGGATCTATACAGTTCGGACGCGCAGGCTTCCGGACTACTTGTAATGGCCTGCTATAACTGGGGCGAAGACTATGTGCTTCCTCTGGTTCGAAAGCTGCCGGCAAATCCGCGCGAGCGCAATTTCTGGCGTCTACTCGCCACCTATCGCGATAAGATCCCGCAGCAGACTTATGACTACGTGTTCTACATAACTTCCGCGGCAGTCATCGGCGAGAATCCGCGACTATTCGGATTCAACTTCGACAATCCGCTGGTCGCACCCGTTGTTGCACCCGTTGCTGCGCCCGTTGTTGCGCCCGCTCGATAGTCACCTATTAGCTATCGAACACAACGGAAACCAATACCCGAACTGTGATAGCGCGCCGGTACCGACGATGACTCATAAACCACCATGTTCGCGATCGGACCGTGGTAACTGTAAGAACCTCCGCGAATAGATACCCAAGGTTCTTGCGCATTCGCGGGGGGCACAAGTTTGAAGGCGTTCCGGAACCCGTCGACCGCTTTTTGGCTGGGATGCACCTCCTGGTCGATCAACTCCCAGGCATTCCCTAGCATGTGCAGCGCACCGTACGGGCTGGCGCCCTGCTCCATCGAGTCGGCAGGCATGAGCGAGTCGGCGGCGATGTTCGCGCGAGTGGCGTCGGGCTGGTCGCCCCAAGGATAGATTCTCCCATCGGTTCCTCTTGCCGCTTTCTCCCATTCCTGAGCAGAAGGGACTCGTTCGTGAGCCCATCCGGCAAAAGCGCGAGCGTCAGAAATCGTAACATCGACAACCGGAAGATCGGGACGATTCTCTTCGAAGTTCGCCGGTGGGGCGTGACCGGTAGCCTTACAGAATGCTGCATATGCGCCATTAGTCACTTCCGTGCGGTCGACATAGAACGCTGGTAGCGTAACAGCCTCTTTTGCAGCGCCGAACTTGAACGAGCCAGCGGGTACCAATACCATGCTGCCCGCCGGTTCTGAGATAGCGGCGGGCGTCCCTTGCACGGGCACATCTTTTGAAGCAGTTACAGCAGCGGGAGTAGATGACCGCAAGAAGTACCACGCCAAAATGCCGACGGCAAGTACACCTACTGTCAAACAGACGGGTAAGAGCCACTTCTGACGCGGCTGTCTATCCCGCTCTGGCGCGGGCGCGGTGGTCGCCGTGCCTGCTTCGGGCGCTACCTTTAAGGTTGTACCGGCTATCGGGGTGGGAACCGTCGCGCCACCCGGGTAAGGTAAGTCGTCAATCAATGGTGCGATCGCGGCACAGATTTCCTGCATGCTTTCGAACCGCTTGTCCGGATCTTTATCCGTACACCGATCGATAATGTCGCACACTCGCGGCGGGATGCCCTCGCAGCGAAGCGGCTCCATATCCACCTTCTCGTTAAGGATGCTGTAGAACAGCTGCTCGACCGTAGTACCCTTGAACGGCCGCGAACCGCACATCAATTCATAGAGGAGGATACCGAAAGAATAGATGTCCGCCTTTGCGGTCGCCGGTACGCCCTTCACCTGCTCCGGGGACATGTAATAAGGCGTGCCAACCAAAAATCCGGTGCGGGTCATCGACATGTCCGCGGATTTCGCGATGCCGAAATCCATTAACTTCACTACACCGGTCGTCGATAAGTGGACATTCTCGGGTTTTATGTCCCGATGAACGATATGAAGCGTATGGATGTAATCAAGAGCGCGCGCGATTGCAAGGGCGATCCTTAGACGGTTCTTGACGTCTCCGATGCCCCCGCTCTTGATTGCCTGTCGCAGGTCTTCGCCGCGAAGAAACTCCATGACCATGAACGGGCGTCCATGATCTTCGCCGAAGTCGTACACCGTGAGAATGTTTTCGTGGTTGATGCCGCCGGCGGTCCGGCCTTCCTGCAGAAAGCGCGCTCGGACGTCTTCGTCAGCGCATCCTTCTTCGGTCAGTACTTTTACGGCTACGGTCCGGTTGATCACTGTGTCTACGGCGCGGTAGACCTTGGACATGCCGCCGCCCAAAAACTCGACTAACTCGTATTTGCCGATGTTCGCTGGCAGTTCCATGCGCTAGGAGTAATTCAGGACGGACGTGAATCTTCGCCGGGGCGAACTCGCGCCCGCGAGGAACAATGATCGAGAGGAGAGGTTCATCTTTACCGGTCTTTCAGGAATTTGTTAATGCGAGCGATATTGTTACGCGCAAACTCTGCTTCGGCGAGGTCCGGGTTGATAGACAACATCGTTTCAAAATGCTCGCGGGCGGCGGGCAGCATCCCGATCGTGCCGGTGGCACTCCCCTGGTACTCGAGAGCGAGACCAAGCGCATAATGCGTGTAGGGATCGCGCGAATCGTAGGTCAAAGCGCTTTCGCAGTTCTGAATCGCAGCTCTATAGTTTTTCTGCTTCCGATAGGCGTCACAAAGCCCGAAGTAGGCCAAGCTTCGCAAATCCCGCCAGATGTCCTGTTGTGCGGCCTTGGTTCTTCTGCCGGCGCCGAGTAGATAACCAAGAACATAATAGTTCAGGTTTCCCGCGAGCTTACTGTCAAAGTCACTTAACTTAAGGTACTTCTGATACTCCACGGAGGACCGGTCGTACTGACCGCTTTGGCGCAAACTCTCGGCTAACCAGAAATGTGCTTCCGCATCGTTTGGGGTGAGACGGATCGCCGTTTCCGCAGCTTCGATCGATTGCGGATAGGCCTGCTTCATGCGGTACGCCTCGGCGAGTAGATAGTACGCCATAGAGTAGTTCGGATCTCTTTGGGTGGCCCGGACGAGCTGCCGAATTGCTTCATCCGTGTCCCCGGTGTCTAATAACATGCCCGCGTAGCTCGACTCAGCTTCGACGTAGTCGGGGTCAATCGCGATCGCTTTTTGAAAGTAGGTTTTAGCCCGTTCTTCATCGAACAGGGCGTTGTAGACGCGACCCAGATAGAGGGCCGCCTGACTGTAATTAGGATCTTCGGTCAGAGCGCTCTGGAAGCGTTCCGCGGCTTTGCGGTAATTGTCCGGGTTTCCTTTGGTATAGAACTTCAGACCTTCGTCCAGATTTTCAAGCGCTGCCTTACTATGTCTTCGTGCAATCAAAATATTAATCGGGACCGTTGTCGCCTGCCCCGGGAAAACCATCTCTTCCTTCGGTCCATCCGGCTCATAGCCGTTCTTTACGCCCTTCACTGTATGTACGCCCGGCATCAGGCCCGGCAGAGTCAAGGGCTTGTCCCGGCTTAAGATTCCGACCGAGTTGCCGTCCACAAACACTTCGACATCGCTGACATTTGACTTGACTAAGAGCGTACCTACGCGCGGGGCCGGCGGAGCGTCAGGGCGGACGTGCGACGGAACGTAGGCCAAAAGCATGTTCGAGTCGAAACTGCCCTTGTCGAAGGTTGGGTTCTGTGCAGTCTTTGTCGAGTCGCGAACGTTGCGGTAAACGTAGTCGGCGAGCTCGTCGGCGGACACCACGCCGTCCCCGGAAGTGTCAGCTTCGCCTTGCAGCCCCTTGACGACGAAGTAAGTGAATACTCCGTGGCCGCCGCCCCAACCGGCGCCTTCGAATGATTTCTCGCGGTCGCGGCTTGCGGTGAGCGAAAACAACGAAGGACTTAGTTTCGAAAGGTCGTTGTTCAGTTTTTGGGCGGAATCATCGGACTCGGATGCACCCGGGCTAATGGCGCCGCTATGGCAAGAGTCAGTGAGTAGGACTTTCCACTTGCCTTTGATTCGTGTAGAAATCGCATGGCCGAGAGCATCCATCGGATAGGCTGTCGCGTTAACGTGCTCAAGGTTGATATCGTAGGGCGCGAGATAGGCTTTTCCTGTACTCTGATCGACGAATCCATGTCCAGCGAAGTAGATCAGGACGCGGTCATTGTCTTTCGTGACCGAAGGGAGCCATTCCTCGATCTCATGTCGCATCGTGGCGAGGGTAGCCTTACTTCCAACCAGTAGATGAACGTTCTCCGGCGGGAAGTTACCACCTTCAAGGCTGATTAGTGTGGAATAGACAGACTGTGCATCGCGCTCAGGAAACTTGAGCTGGTTCTTGGCGGGAAGGTTCTGATAGTTCGCTACGCCAATCACCAGAGCATAGCCGATCGGGATCGATACCGAGTTCGACGGGGCAGTCGCGGACTTGACTGCGGGCGTGTCTTTCTGGATGCGCAAATCCCGTTCGTCCTGCGGCGAAGCCGTGGACGCCGGCTGCTGTCCGTATACCAGGATGGACGCGAAGGCGAAAAGCGCGGCCGCTCTATTCATGAGCGAGGTAAAACTCATACACTACGGGTCCTCTAAGAGGCTGGGCGGCAGAAACCACCGCCATGTCTTCTTCTCTACTGAATACCAGATTGGGCGCCGAATCCGAAGATCCGTCGGGTAGCAACTCGCGGCTCTGATTCGGGCGCGGGCCCGCTCCGGAGTCGATACACTCCCCTCGCGCCTGGAACAAAGTGTCATCGCAGCGCGGAGTCATCTGCAGGGCCGGCTGCTGCTCGGCGTGAGTACTCAAGAAGCTCGTGCTCTCGTCCAGCAGTTTCGATGGACTTACTAGCCAATACACAACGTCTCGACCGGCCGGACCTGCCACGCGGAAGCGAGCGTCGTCAGAGGGAATCAGATACTCGTGTCCGGCGACAATCCGATTATCCAAACCTGTCTTTGGGCCGGGAAAAGGAGATCGTAAGAACCCGACGTGCCGCGGTCGCTAACGTATAAGTAGCCGTCGAAATTCGACTTAAAGCGAAATCGAACTCTGTCTTTCTGGTGGAGTACGAGGCCCGGATCGATCGCCGTCCATGTCGAACCACGCAGCGCTTCCAGAACGACCACCATGCGCATACCGCCATCCGATCGGTCGCGGTGATCTTTCTTCTCCGATTGAGCACGGCTGGACGGCGCCAGGCAAACCAGAACGACGATACTCAGCCCGATCGCACGCATTTCACTACCGGTGTTTCAAGGTGATCTCGGCAACAACCTTGGCATTCGCGCCACCCACCGGGTTGACCGTGTAAACGGCAGTCTCGCGCTTTTTGTCGGGATCCTGCGCCGGTGGTTCAGAATCCTTTACTTTCTCGATGATGAGATCGCGCGAGTAAGTAGTTTCTAAATCGGAGATCAGGGAGTTGTTCACGGCAGCGCTTGCCATCAACGTCTTCGGCTCGGCGCTTGCGGTAGCGGGTGTCGAAGATTTGCCGGGAGTTTTCGGATCGACTTCGTAGATCAGCTTTTCCAGATTCGGCACCGCGCGTCGCGAAAGCACGACGAAAAGTTTTTCATCGCCGGCCTGTTCGTCGAAAGCGAACGAGTAACCTTGCGGAATTTCGTACTTCTTGCCCTTCAGGACGTGGTTGTCGCCGCCTTGGATTTCAGCCGAAGGAAAGAGCACCTTCCAGTTTCCGCTTGAGCCCTTGTTGACGATGTAGAGGAAAGCGTCGCCGCTCGATTCGACGGAGATACGAACGCTATCCTTGGCGTGGAAGACGGAGTCGCGATCTACTTCGTCGAAGGATCCGTCCTTCTTCTGAAGCAACGAATAGCGGAGCCCGAGAGGGGACTCGGCAACATTCGAGGCTTTGATCAGACGCGCTCCGCCTGGCAGTGTCCCAGAGTTCGAATCCGCGTCGCTGCCGCGCGGCGCCGTATCGATATTCGGAGAGCTTGCCTGTGGAGCGCTTAACGAAGCTGCGGCACTCGCCGGCTCCGGCGTAGGGTGCGAGCGTCGCGCTTGAGGCGCTTTACTCCTGACTACCTTGACGGGAGCCTCAACGGAGGCATAGAAGATTTCACGAGCGGTCAGGGTTTCGTCCGGGGACTGCGCCCATCCAAAACTGACGATTAGAGGGAGAACCGCCAACACCGGTTTGCTGCGGAGAGTCATCGATTTACTGCCAGGATAAACAACACTATCACAAGAGGCGGCCCGGTAGCCGGAAGGTACGCTTTCACGATTTAGCTTCCAGAGCCGCTAAGCCTTGAAGCTCTTGAATTCTTTCAACAGAACGTCCAGTTCGCGGTTCAAATATTCGGACTTCACCTCCGGCATCGGCGCGTACACATCGCGAAACGCGCCGTCTTCGGTTCCGATTCCCTGTTCTTTGCTCACCACCTTCCAGATACTTGCTACGGTGGCCTGAGCCTTCGAGGTGACCGGGGAGAACTGCGAAGTGGCTGTACTTAATGCCAAAGCGGCGCGTGAGCATTTGACCGCGGCGCCTGAATCGCCGAGGTCGTTTAATTCTTTATTCAGATCGAGCGCAACCTTCTTGATCTCATCCACCCGTTTGTCCAGTGCGGGCAGACTCCGATTCAACATCGCGATAATGTTTCCCACCTCGCTGAGGGGCGCCTTCACCTTCCCCTGCGCGTACTCGATGATTTCGTCTTCCTGTGAATTGGCCTCCTTGGCCTCTTTCTGCTCGGCTTCCTTCTGCTCTTTCGAACCCATGCCTACGGTCTGTTTGTCGCCCTTGATGCCTTTGGCGAAACCCGACTTCGAAGCGGCGCACTCCTCGGCCAGGATCCGCACCGCGGAAGGGAAACCGGGGTAACCGGCGGTGCTCACCTTGAAGCCTTTGGCATAGCTCGTGATCGCGGCCCAGCGGGCGTCCACCAAAGCCTCCATCTTCGCCCACAGTTTGGACCGGAGATCCTGATACTGTGCCACATCGCGCTTCCATTCGACTTGCAACTTTGCGAGTGCGGCGACTTTCGAAGCAGCGTCTTTCAGATCGCTCGCCGACGGACCGGAACTCGACTCCTTCAACTCCTTTTCCGCATCCTTGTGCGCATTTAGAAGTTGATCCTGCAGCTTCTTCAAATCTCCGATAAAGCCGCGAGCCGCCTTGATTTGCGACATGTTTTCGCTCTTGTCGGAAATCTCTTTCAAAGAACCCATCGCCGTCTTCACCTCCTTGGCCGCCTTGTTCAGCAGATCCGGCTCCTTCGGAGATCCACGGTGCGTATCGGCTTCTTTCAAAGCCTTCGACAGATCTTTGACAATGTTTCCGCCATGGCGCTTCGCCATGTTCTGATATTCGGCGAGATACCCCATCCCGTTCACCTTTCCTTTGAATTCCTTCTCCGACTCACCATTGCGCGCTCAACCGGATTTTGAGCCCGGTGCTTGACTCTTACGCCGTGAGCACGCAGAGTCGAAGTATGGACATCCTTGTAGAAGTAATCATAAACTCGTTCTGCAACCGTGTAAAAGGCGAAATCGTCGGTTATACCGTATGTTTCACTCCCATCGATTCGCCTGGCGGTGAAATGCGGCCGCTCGCCGTTGGAGATCTCGAGCAACTGCAGGTGCTGCTGCAAAGCGCCGGGGCCGAACAGCAGATTCCCGAGATCATCGAACAGCTCAACACCACCGGAATGAGCATTGTATCCGCGACTTTGAAATCGGAAGTCCTTGCTTTGCACGCCTGATCGGGTGAGGCCCAAACTCAGCGGCCCTCGATCACGGCCAGAATCTCGATTTCGGGCGCAGGGATTTCGCCGGGAACATAGACCCCGATTTCGCGGGTCAGCACGATGTGATCCCAGCAAGGGCCAGCCTTATTGATCAGAAAATACTGGGTGTCCGGGCGGGTCGCGATGGCGCTTGGGGGAGAACTGAGATGCTTGATCGCGAATCCAGGCAGGGCCCGCTTCACGAGCTCAGGCACAAAGGAACGGGAACAGATCTTTACGAGAGACGGAGCTCGATTGATGACCTCAATCTCGCCGGCGGAACTGCGCAGCGCCAGGACCCATGTAGCGCGATCCAGCGCTCTTTCATCGCGTATCTGCCCGGCATAGAAATATTGCTCTTTCGGCTCTAAGGCGATCTTCAGGCAGTTGGTGGGAATGACGATATCGAGATGACGGCGGATGTGCTCGCTCAGCTTGTCGAAACACTCGTCGAGTCGAAGTGGATCGTAGGTCGGCAAGGAACGCGGATGCGTATCGAGCACAAAGGTGCACAACGCCCCCGCCAATCGCGACATCTCGAGAAACAGCGCTTTCGGATGGCCGCGCCGGGCATAGTAGATGTGACGCAGCGGCGTCAATCCGGCATTGATGGTGTGGAGAAACCAGAAACGCGTCAACTCCGTAAGAGAGAACTCCGGGCGCTCACCAGATGCAAGCGCCAAGGATGCGCTGCGATCGTCTAAGAGCCGGACGAGATCGTGAAGCAAGTTCATCAACCGCGGGCTGGCTCCAATATCCAGGCACGGCGGGATGAACGAAGGATCTGCGATAAACCGGCCGGAACCCGAGCGCATGATCCTGGCGATCGGCAGGCGAAGGTTCGCGTTATCCGCTTCAGTTTCGGTCTCGAAGCTGATGGTTATATTCTTACGGCCGAGGTCGATCGGCTTGGCGTCCCGTCCGGTCGTCTCATCGTAGAGCGTCTTCTGCTCCGACACGAATTGAACATCTTCCGTCTCGCGACTCTCTACCGCGATGTTCCGTCCACCCGATTTGACCTTGGGGACAGATAAGTAAACGGTTAGGCGGTTGCGGGTCGGAGCGAACTCGGAGGCAAGATCGCGCGGTTCGGGAAGCGGATCGTTCTCCGGCATTTCGAAAGGAAGACCGTCGGCAAATAGCCCGCGGGCATGGACGATGACAACTTGGCCATTTTCAAGGGCCTCCGTGCTGAGTTCACAAGCGCTCACGCCGAAGATTTCGCCCCAAAGAGTGCCGAACGCAAAGTGCAATGACTCTCTGAAGTAGCGATTCTGGGCTTGGAAATGATGCTGGCTCAGATGCATGCCTTCGGACCACACCACGGGAGAAAGCGAACTCATATCGGGCTGCCCTATTGTACAGAAGACAGGGTTATTATTGAAGAAATTGTCTTACCTTGAACGGTTCGAGATCGAGTCCGCATTGAACCTGCGGTGCTGGAGAATTCGAGACCGGCAGGATCGGACCGCCGTGCTCCTCCACAACGTTACCGGACTTCCGGGAACTGTGGCCTCCCTGCAAGCGGCAGGGCTGTTGCTGGAATCGGGGGAACAGGACGGATTGCAGTTCGCACTAACGCCGGATCGCGAAGAGTTGGTCGACTTGGGAGAGTGGAAGTCGACTCCAGTGCCTGCCGAAGTAGCAGCCGATCCAGGCGAGTTTACCCGCATATTTGCTAGCTCTCCCGACGGCACCGTCTACGCCCGTCGGTCCCGCACCAGTTGTACCCGCGTCGAGCAACACAGCTAAGCCGGGATTCGGGGAATTTACTTCCGTGTTCCTATCGGCCGGCGCCACACCGGCTCCACCGCAGACTCCGCTGAGCCCCGACGACATCGCAACGGTACAGATCGCCGCGGTGACCCCTCGTTCAGCGCCCGCTCCAGCGCCCGCCAAGCCCAAACCGGAACCGGACTCCTTGCTTGAACGAAGGTGGACGGGACGGGCTCCGGTTATACCGACACCAGCACCTGCATCCGCTAAAGAGCCGGAGCCGTCCGCTGGGGAGTTTACCCGTCTATTTGCAAAACCGGCAGATCCTGCGGCGCCCCCGCAGCAGACGGACTTATCGGGCGCGACGACGGTCTTCCCGGTAAGTGAGCCGCCAGAGCCTCCGAGTATCGGAGAGTTTACTCAATTCTTTCGAGGAAGTGCGCCTAAGCCTCCAGCGGCGACTCCGAAACAAGCCCCGGCATCGGAACCGGGAGCGTTCACCAGCTTGTTCCAGGCCCCAGCCGTCGGGAGCGCTCCTCCTCCGAGCGCCCGTCCACTTAACAACGATCATCCGGTTGGCGGACTAACAGCGATGTTCGCTTCTCCTACCGCAAACACTTCGCCCGCTGAACCGGCGCAACCCGCTCCCGACTTTGATAAGTTCTTCGCTTCCCCACTGGCCAGCAATCAGGAAGCGATGGAAGCTCGATTACATTCCGATCGGCCTGTCGCGCCCGAACGGCCGCTCGCCCAGGAACCGGGCCAATTTACGCGTCTGTTCGGAAGGGATGAGATCGAGGCCGCCTTGAGCGCAGGCCCGCGGCCAACCAGTTCCCCTCAAGTAAGTGCGACCGGTCCGGCTGCGACGAGCTTGTTCCCAGCTCTTCCTATGGAAAAAGAAGCGGAGAGCCGAACGCCGACTGCCCCGGAAGTGCAGGTAGAGGCAACCTCCGGGCCGAGCGAGTTCACGAGGGTTTTCCAACGCCCGTCCGATGCCCCGGCGCCGGTCCGGTCCCCAAGTGCCGCTGCTCCCGCGCCCATCGAACAGGTCAAGGCAGCCAAGGGAAAAACGGCCAAGATCCTGAAGATCGTTTCAGCTGTGATCGCAGCGATTGTCGCTGCTCTGGTAGCGTTTTTCCTTATCTATAAGAAGCATCACTGAGGAAACAGAATCATCAGTTCCAGCTGTGGATTCGAGAAGTCTCCGGGCACATAGGCCGCCAGATTTCGCGCGCGCTCCACCGCTTCCCAAGCCAGACCCGACTGACTTAAGCTGAAATACTTGTAGTTAATCTTCACCGGAATTGACGACGGCGGCGAAGGTACATGCGTCAGAGGCACACCCGGAAGAGCTTGGCGCACCAGATGTTCAATATGATTTGCCGAGCAGATTTTGATAAGATGCGGAACCTTCGAAATCAGTTCTCCCTGATTCATCTCCGCATTGACGGCTAAGTACATTCGCGTGCGATCGAGGAAACGGTCTTCCGCCAATGCTGCCGCGTAAATCGAAGGCTGTATCAGCTTAAGCGCGAGCGAAACGTAGTTGCTCGGGACAACAGTTTCGAGAAGTAGGCGAAGCTTGGCGTCCAGGTCCGTGAAACAGGCTGACAAATTATCGTGCTCGTATTTTGGTAAGTCTCGCGGCTGGATCGTTCTTGAAAAGGTGGTCAAAGCTCCAGCAAAAGAAAGCATTGCACTGAATAACTCTTCAGGATGGCTCGCGCCGGACTCAAAGAGATGATTAAGCAGCGGCAAATACGAGTTGATCGTGTAGAGTAACCAAAAATTCGGGATCTCCGAAGCCGTAAATTCGGCGAGTATTTGGTTCTTCTGTCGACGCTGGTCGGATAACTGGCTGCTCTTCGCCGCGATGATTTCGACAAGTCTTCGTGCGATTGCGTTCAGGTGTTCGGCGGCGTGAAAGTCGAGAACGGGCGGGACTACTGTTGCATCCAGTGAGAACACACCGGCTTCGGAACGCAAGACGCGGGCGATCCGAATTACCGAGTACCCTTCGCGCAATTCAGTTTCGGAAAGGATCAGAAGATTCTTGCGTGCGAGTTGTACGGGCCGCTCCGTTAGTCCAGTCGTTTCATCCCGAAGCAGCGTGGTTTCCGCATGGTACCGGGTAGCGTTGCTTCCATTCACCGAGACATTGAGTCCGCGCTCGCGGTACTCCGGCACCGCCAGGAACAGGTCGACCTGATTGGAATCCTCTTCGAAGATGTCTTTTAGATTCTTGGCAGCTGGGGCGAGATCGGACTCGGGCACATCGAACAGAAGACCGTCCGGCAGGATTCCCGACGCCTCGCTGATTTTGAACGTGCCCGATGCAAGCGCTTGCCGGTCGATCTGCAGCGAACGCAGACCCCACGGGCAGAAATGCAGAGCTTCGATTTCGAACTGACGGGCACTTTCGAGGAATCGGTCCTGGCTCTGCAGGTGTTGCGGAGTCAGCGCAGTCCCCTTCGACCAGATGACTGGTTGCAACCGTTTCATCGAACCCACGCTATCAGAGTCACTTCCCCCTCAACTTACTTCGCCACTTCGGCTACACAGGCAAGGGAGCGGAAGTAGTCTTTCTGAAAAACGGGTGGATTCCCGAGCATGTCCAAATCGAAGTGGACCACAATCGGCTGATTGGCGTCGTTGGTAACGAGCTTGCCATGAAGTCCGCTCTTCAACATCCACTCCGGACTGGGAATCGGCTTATCCGCGTCACCGAAGAACTCGAATATTGCCCAGAGCCCGTCGTAGCTTGGGTAGATGAAATCAGAACCGTTCTTTACCGAAAGGCGAACGCCGCCGGAACCCGGCCAGGTGAACTGCTGCGCCGGTCCATTCGAGTGGAAGGTCGCGGCTTGACCGTCGATGGTCAACGACACATTCTGAACGTCGGCGGAAAATGCCGGCTTCAAGGAGAAGTTCAGCTTTGGGTCTTTCGAAGTACCGTTGCTGTAGAGAGCGTTCGAAAATCGCGCGGCGTTGTTGAAGAAAGCAACGAAACGGCCCGTCAAAGTGGGCTTTGCTGACGGATCCGGTTGGTAAGCAGATCCAACTTTAGGGAGCATCTTCTTCAACTTTGCATCGTAGAAGGCCCACAGGGCACCCTTCTCCGGCTGGAAGATCGCGTTCACATCGTCCAGGGTGGCGCGCGGCTTGGCGCCTGCATCGAAGGGGTACTTCGACATTAGGCTCCGGACTTGCGAACATAGACCGGCCCCGGCACCATTGAGGGGAAGCGGGCTCGGACCTGAAGGCGTAACAGCCTCTGCATCGGTGATCGGGTCTTCCAATAACTTTTGGAGAGTGCCTTCGATATGGGCATCCGGATCGACTCCGAGCGTGAGCGCGGTTTGGCGCGCTGCCAGGCGGGCGGCACTCGCGGCGGTGCCGACCTGCGCTGCCGCGGCCTCACTCTGCTCCGGCGGCATCTTCGCGGCCCCTTCGACAGCACTTTGCAATGTCAAAAGCGCATTCATGTAGTTGCTGCTGAAAGGGCCATCGACGTTGGCCAGCGGCATCAACGTGTGGAGCGGTTTGAAGGCTTTCACGACCGGAGCCGCATCTACCGTGGTGTTTTGCGTGGCCAACGCAAACAGTTCCATTAGCGGCGACTGGGGACCTGAAGTAGCCGCCAGTTTCGTCGCCGCATCTGCCAGACTCGTGTAGCGCACCACCACAGACCGTTTGAAGTAGTCGCGCCATTGATTGATGAAATCCGCATAGTACAGAGCGCGAATGTCGTCGGCGAGCTTTGTCATGTCGAAGCCGGACGAAGTCTGTGTACCAAGCACCCATTGTTCGCCGCTGACGTATTTCCCGGGGTTCTTAATGGCGTTTTGCATGAAGCCGAATCCGCCCTTGGTGAACGCGCCGGAAACATCGTGTGCGTTGACCAGCACCTGAGCGGAACCGGCAAACCGCTGATTGAAGTTCACCGGCTTATTCGCCGCGTTGGCATCGGAGATCATGGCTTGATACACCCGGGGCGCGCCGCCGAACTGGGCCAGATACTTGCGGGCACGTTCCACCGATGGGGCGTCGATAGCCGCCGAAAATGGGTTTTCCTGTTTCAACTCGGAGGCGTAAAAATCGAATTGCCGGCGCGCCAGTTTCAGCCGGGCATTGTCCGGCGATTGCCCGGCTGACCAGCGCTCAAGCAGCAGCGGCGGCAAAAACTCGAGCGTCGATTTCTCGTGGTTTGAGGTTGTGACCAGATAGCCCTTAAGCGTGTTGTAAGCGTAGCCGTAATCGTCGGTCGGGCTCGGCGAAGGCGGCCAGGAGCGCATCGTCTTTAGCAGATCCTGTTGCGTGCCATGTAACAGCAGAGTGTTGAAGCGCTGGAAATAGAGGCGCCGCACGTCCGGAAGCAAAGTGTCACCGGCGTACAGGCCAAGGCGCATCGTGGCGGGCGGCCCATCGGTGTCGTACGTGCTCAACTGCTGCAAGTAACCGCGAAGGGCGTCCAGTCGAGTCAGCGACTCTAATGACGCAAGTTCACCTGCACTCTTGTCCGCCGCGACAGAAGAGGCCGCAGCACGCACATCGTCCACAAGCTTTTTGTTCTGCGAATAGGAGAGGAATGCAAGCCCCGCAAACACCAGCGCGACTGCGGCCGCTGAGGTCAACAGAATACGGCGGAGTAGATTCGCCTTCACGCTCGGCGCGCTGGCTCCCAAGGCTGTGCGATCCGAGAGAACGACGTCGCCATAGAAGCGCGGAAGAAAGCACCACTGCGGAATCTTTTTCGTGATGATCTTTGAGACCGGCGCGGCAGAGGCGGCGGGGCGCATCGATTCACCGGCACGAAACATGCGCGTGGCTCCCGGGTCGAGAGCTTCGGCTCGGCCTGACACGGGACTTGTCGCCTGCGCCGCCAGTTCCTCTTGGATAACTACCGGGCGCACGCCGGTGAAGTAGTAGCCGCGAAGAAAAGGGCCGGTTTCCAGTTGGCTGGGCCGGCATAGCTCCAGCAAGAACTGAACCAGCGGACTTCGTAGTTTTCTGAACTCTCGCGGGAATTCATATACCGCTGGGAGTGCGGTTGCGTCCGATTCTCTGCCGAGGAATTCGGGTCGCTTTCCGCAAAGTGAATTGACCAGATCGCTGAAGGAATCGCCTAAAAGCTGCGACTCCTTTTCTCCGAAGACACCGGCGCGACGCTCCCAGATCGGCAGCGTCACTCCAAGAACCTGCTTCGCCTCGTCGTTGTCCAGCGTCTTCACGTATTCCGAGAAGAACGCCACGCGGTCCAGCTTGGTGAACAGCACGTATACCGGCACATTGATGCCAACCGTGGCCGATAGCTCACTCAGCTTGGTGCGAATTGCCTTTGCGGATGCAGTCGCCGCGTCAACGGCGCCGGGTTTCAGAAAGCTTTCGCACTCCTGGCAGACCACGACCGCTCGCGGCGCAAGTTGTCCGCTGCTGAGAGCCGATCGCAGCTTCCCGGGCTGCATCTCCTTGAGGAGCGTCGCCCACATGGCCGGGTCGGCCATGAGCTTGTCGCCGACTTCAACGAATATCGCGTCCTGGGCGTACCAGAAGTTGGCCAGAGCCGTGGGAGCGATCACGCCATCCTGGTAAACCTGTCCGCCCAGCAGTTCCGGCTGCAAGCCAGACTGCACCACCGAAGTCGTTTTCATCGATGACGCGGGTCCGACGATGAACACCACCGGCATGCTTCGAAACCGGGCGTCGGGGCCCAACTTCGAAGATGCCATTTTGCCCTCGGATTCCCGGACCATGGTTTCGATATCGTTCGCTGCATCGCCCGGCAGGAGCTTCCCAAATTTGAGCCGCTTCTTCTTGCGGAGATAAAGTACTAGACCGGTGATGACGCCGATCACCATCCCGAGCAGCAAACGAATCCACATCAACTGCGACGAAGGGACGTGGAGAACGTACTTCAGGATCAGATTGAGAAGGAACCAGACGGTTAAGCCGCCGCCCAGGATCGTGTAGTTCACTCGGCCGCTCCCGCCGCCGCGCTCATCGCATGCACCTCGGAAGTTCCGCTACGAAGCGAAGTGAAGAAGAGCGCGTAGAGCGCGCAGGATATTACCAGGCACACAGCCGCGGCAATCAAGAGCCTTCGCATCCACGGATCGGCGGCGGGAGGGGGGACTTGGTCGACCGGCGGCTTCCAGGCGGGCGATAGGTCGCCGCTGTCACCCCGAATGCGCCGGATTCTTTGCCACACCGAGTCGCGGAGAGATCGAATTTCAGCCTTTCCGGAAACACTGTACCTGCCCTGATAGCCGAGCAGAAGGCACAATAAGTAAACTTCGAGCACATCCGCGAGAACGGGGGAATCCTGTTTGGACATGAGTCGCTCAAGGTTCTGATAGAAAACTTCTCCGCCGACGTGGACGCCAAAAAGCTCTTCCTGTAGCGGTTTACGAACCCAATCCGCGAAGACGGGAGTACGGATGTTCAAGATCGATTCGTCTAAAAAAGCTACTACCGCGAACCGGGCGTCTTTCGAATCCTCCTCCGGATACCCACGCTGACGGGAAGCTTCCTGCGCCAGGCGCAACGATTCGCGAAACTGTGCGCGAAAGAACTGGGCGTCACTGACAGCCTGCCGGCCGCATCGCAGACGAACAATCGACGTCAGACTCTCCTGATAGATCAGCGCCAGGTTTTCGCTAGTGATAGTTTTGGGGGCAGTCGGGGGAGTCATAACATCAGCGCATCCAGGCGCTTAGTCTCAACCTTGAGATTGTACTCGCATTCTTTAAATCCGCCAACCGCCATCTACGCCGACCCGCGGCCATCGCGCCGATTGCTCACTTTGCGGGTAACCAAAAAAGATGTTTGAAAAAGAAATTCGAAAGTGATATGTTGGCTTGCACATAATACAGTGCACTACAACTCCGCTTCCATGGGTCGCGGAAGGAGACTGCAAGCATGGCTGAAAGCCTTCAGCATAAGCTGGATCGAGTACGTTCGCCACGAGTCCACATCACCTATGACGTAGAGACCGGAGGCGCCATTGAGAAGAAAGAACTGCCTTTCGTTATGGGTATTTTCGGTGACTTCACCGGAATGCCGGAGGAGCCGCTCCCCCGGCTGAAAGATCGCAAGTTCGTAGAGATCAACCCAGACAACTTCGATGCCGCGCTTGCCGCCATGAAGCCGCATCTCTCGTTCTCGGTCGAGAACAAACTAAGCGACGAACCGGATGCCGGCCAGTTAAAGATCGATCTGCGCTTCCGAAGCATGGAGGATTTCGAGCCCACCCAGGTTGCCCGGCAGGTGAAGCCCCTAAAGGAACTGTTAGACTTGCGAACGAAATTGTCGGATCTGCGCGGCAGCTTGCAAGGTAACGATAAGCTCGACGAGCTGCTGCAGTCGAGTCTGCGCGATAACGACAAGCTGGATAAGTTAAAGGCCGAAATCGCAGGTCCCCAGGAGCCCAGCCATGAGTAGTAAATCCCAGCGTTCGACGGCTACCGAAGCCGCGGCGCCGGTGACGATTGAAAAGACGTCTCTTCTCGATCAGATCGTCGACGAAGGCCGGATGGCGCGCGATCCCGAGAATCGGGAACGCGGCAAGGATCTGGTCAAGGAATTCGTTTCGCAGTTCCTCGACGGCAACATGACCCTGTCGCGGGACTCTGAGGCGATGATCAATTCCCGGATCGCACAGATCGATCATCTGATTTCCATTCAGCTGAACGAAGTGCTTCATCATCCGACGTTCCAGAGGCTTGAGGGCAGTTGGCGCGGGTTGAAGTATCTCCTCGATCACTCGGAAACCAGCGAGAACCTGAAACTGAAGGTTCTGAATTGCTCGAAGAAAGAACTTCTTCGCGATCTGCAGCGCTCGGCGGAATTCGACCAAAGCGCAATGTTCAAGAAGGTGTACGAAGAAGAGTTCGGCGTCTTCGGCGGACACCCGTTCGGTGCGTTGATCGGCGACTACGAGTTCGGCAAGGGTCCCGAGGACATGGAGCTTCTGGAGAAGGTGTCCCAGGTCGCCGCGGCCGCTCATGCGCCTTTCTTAAGCGCCGCGAATGCGTCGCTTTTCAATCTGGATAGCTACTCGGAATTGGGCGCGCCTCGCGATCTGGCCAAGATTTTCGACACGACCGAGTACGCGAAATGGAAATCGTTCCGCAACTCCGACGATTCCCGCTATGTTGCTTTGACGGTGCCGCATATCCTGATGCGGGACCCCTACGGGAAGGCAACGCGTGCCGGTGGACGAGTTCGATTACGAAGAAAATGTCGACGGAACGGACCACACCAAATACCTCTGGGGCAACGCGGCCTGGGCATTGGGTGCGCGCATCACCGAATCGATGGCGAAGTATAACTGGTGCGGCAGCTATTCGCGGCGTTGAAGGCGGCGGCAAGGTGGAAGGCCTCACCGTGCACAACTTCACGACCGATGAAGGCGATATCGCCATGAAATGCCCCACGGAAACCGCCATCACCGACCGCCGCGAAAAGGAACTGGCTGATCTGGGATTTGTTCCGCTGGTGCATTGCAAGAACACCGATTACGCCGCGTTCTTCAGCGTTCAATCCTGTCAGAAAGCTAAGAAGTACGATACCGATGCGGCCACCGCGAATGCGCGTCTGTCGACTAACCTGAGCTACATCCTTGCCGTATCTCGCTTTGGGCACTATCTGAAGGCGATGATGCGGGACAAGATCGGCAGTTACATGAGCCGCAACGAGTGCGAAGCGTACTTGAATCGCTGGATCATGGGCTACGTCGTCGATTCGAGCGCCTCGCCGGAATCGAAGGCCCGCGCTCCTCTCGCGGAGGCCCGCGTAGATGTTGTCGATGTACCCGGTAAGCCGGGTGCCTATCGCGCAGTGGCGTTCATGAAGCCGCACTTCCAACTCGATGAGTTAACCGTATCGATGCGCCTGGTCGCGGATTTACCCGCGCCGGCGTCATAGGGCCCGGAATCGCACGTATCCTGATCGTGCGCACCCGAAGTTGTTCCAAATTGCAGGTCGAATTTTAATCAAGGAGTAAGCCAAAGTGGCAGCAGATAATTTTTTGTGGTTCCCTACAGCAGCCTCCGGGGGAAGCATAAGTGGCGCCGGCCAACCGGCTGGCGAGAGCACGGACTCGGTTTTCTCTTCATTGAAAGCTCTGGAGTTGAAGAGCTTTGATTTCTCTTTAGAGAATCCGAACACCGTTAGTTCGGGTACAACGGGTGCGGGCGCGGGCAAAGCGAAGTTTGGGGTTTTCTCGATCAAGAAAGACGTCGATAAGGCAAGCACACCGCTGTTTCAGTGCTGCGCCTGCGGCGCCCACTTCCCGGCCGTTTGTTTAGCTATTCGTAAGTCGGGCGGCGACAAACTAATCTACATCCAATACATTTTCCGGATGGTCTTTGTGACTAAGATTGGTTGGAGCGGCGGCGGTGGTGAAGACAACCCGGAAGAATCGATCGAGTTTGTCTACGGCGCGATGGGTATCTGGTACTTGCCGCAGTCTTCGACTGGCGGAGCCGATCCAGGTGGGCCGCTTATCCAGACCTATAGCGTGGTCACGAACAAGCCTACACTTGACGTTCCCGGACTTAGCCCGGCCCCGAACTGGCAACAAAACAAGTAGAGCCGATACCTGGTGACAACTCAGGAGCTTTTGTCGGCCGGAGAGCTACAGGAAGCGATTCGGACACTTAGTGCCGAAATTCGCAACCATCCGTCGGACCTGAAGCGCCGCACTTTCTTGTTTGAGCTTCTCTGCTTTGCGGGTGATTACTCGCGGGCAGAGAAGCATCTTAGTGTACTTGCGGACCACAGTCCAGAGGCCAACACCGGTGCTGTCCTTTATCGCTCAGCGCTACGGGCGGAGAGGGCGCGGCAGCTCTTCTTTGAATCCGGAGAGTATCGGTCTTCGGTTGCGTCGCCGGCGGCGCTGATTTCCGGCTCGTTAGCAGGCACGTTAAACGGTACACCGTTCCATTCGATTGAGGATATCGATCCTCGTATCGGGCCGCGGCTGGAGGTCTTTCTGGCCGGTGAGTATATGTGGATGCCATTCTCAAGCATCGGAACGCTGACCATCGACCCCCCTCGAAATCTCCGCGACACTCTTTGGGCGAATGGTTCTATTCTGGCCAGCGAGTCCCTGAAGAGCAACGACTTCGGTACAGTGCTCTTGCCGGTGCTCTATCCATTTTCGTGGAAGCATCCGGACCAGAAGGTGAGACTGGGACGCGAAACGGTGTCGGGTGAAGACCCGGTTGAGGGTGAGGTTCCGTTCGGACAAAAATTGCTGCTGCTCGATGGAGAAAATGTCGTACCTTTCCTGGAGGTCAGGTCGCTAGTCTTCAGTAAGTCCGAAACGTCCGGTTCGGAAGAACCCGCCACGGCTTAGCCGTTATGCCCCTTCGCGCAGATCTGTTAACACCAATTCCCGGTGAGAACCCTAGCGGTTCCAATTACCGTTACCATCCGGATACCGATAAGCTGAAAGAAGCCAGGAGGGAGGATGCCGATGTTCCACAAGGCGCCTGGAAGACAACCCTCAAGACAGCCGATTACGCGGCCGTGATCAAGCTCGCGAGCGACATCGTCAGCAACCGCAGCAAAGATCTTCAAATAGCCGTCTGGCTGGTCGATGCACATATCCGGCGCGAGGGATGGCCGGTAGTCGGTCCCGCCTTCCGCTTCTTACAGGATTTCCTAAGTCAGTTCTGGGACACCCTCTACCCGGAACTTGAAGACGGTGAAGCCGAGATTCGTGCTGCCCCCTTGGACTGGCTAGGAACAAAGCTGGAACAGCCCCTTCGCAGCCTACCTCTGGTAAAAGGGGGATTCAGTTGGATCGCCTATCAGGAATCGCGCCGTATCGGGTATGAAGCTGACACGGGCGGCGATTACCTGAAGCAACAAGCTCGCGAAGCCAGCATCGCCGAAGGCAAGATAACCGCGGAGCAGTTCGATGAAGCACTGGACGAAACGCCCGTAACGTCTCTCGAAAAGATCTCCGACCAAATTAATGACGGCCTGGAAGCGCTGGAGCAACTCGGCGATTTCTGCGACCCCCACTTCGGCGAGTTTGCGCCTAGCTTCATTAAGATACGCGGAGCTTTGGAAGACGTCTCGCAAACGCTGACGATACTCATCAATCGCAAAGGTCCATCGAGGAGGCCGGATCCCGTCGACGACACATCGGCAGAAATGACCGTCGATGAAGATCAGTTCGCCGCTGTGATTGCATCGAGCGACGACACTCCGATTCCCGCGCCGGATGATCTTACGGACTCTCCTTTCGGGAGTCTGCCTGACGAAGAGTCGTCGGACGGAGATTCAGGAAGCCTCGACCTTAGCAGCATTCCTAGTTTCAGCGGGGACGATGATGTTGCCGCGCATCTGGCCGCCATCTGCAAATACCTGCGCGATAAGGATCCATCGGAGGTGCCTGCCTACACGGTGATTCGCGGCTATCGGTTCGGTGAATTGCGCAGTAACGCGCCCCCCGTAATCTACTCGATGCTCGAGCCGCCGGCGAGCGATATCCGTCTCGCTTTGAAATCGAATCTGAATAACTGCGATTGGCCGGCGGTATTGGATGCGAGCGAGGCGGCGGCTGCTCTTCCCTGCGGACGAGGCTGGTTGGATCTCCATCGATATACCGTGACAGCGCTCCACGCGCGAGGATTCGAATCCGCCGCTAACGCCGTCAAGAGTCTGGTGCGGGGATTAGTTCAGGATCTTCCGGACCTGCTGGAGATGTCGTTTCTAGATGACACCCCAGTAGCCAATGCGGAAACAAAAGCCTGGATAGCGAACCTACTGTCGCCTCCGCCGGTCGAAGAGCCCGCCGCGGAAAGTTCGTCCGACAGTTCCTCTTCGGACTACTCGATCGACACCTCCGATTCCACGGATTATTCTTTGAGTCTCGGCGATACTCCCGTCGATACGGATTCCTTGTCTCTCGGGGATTCATCGACGGATTTGACCACCGCGCTGGCATCGTCGGAGCCTACCGCGGAGGCCGTTCCGGATTTCAGCACGCTTGCGATTTCGCTGGAGCCGGTCCCCGACATGGTGGTCATGGACCCAGAGCCCGAACCGGAACCAGAGCCGGATGTATTCGAGGCCGCTTTGGCTTCGGCGCGAGACGGGCAACTCTCTGAGAGTGTTGGGATGCTTGTCAAATCACAGGCGAAAGAGCGATCGAATCGTGCCCGCTTCAAGCGCAAGACGCAGATCGCTCATGTGCTGGTGGCCGGTGAAAAGCAAGCGATTGCACGACCGCTGCTGGAGGAGATTGTAGAGGAAATTACCACCCGGCGCCTGGAAGATTGGGAAGAAGCGCAAGTGCTTGCCTATCCCGTAGAACTACTCATGCGCTGCCTGGGACAAAGTGACCCAACCAAGAAGACCGAACTCTATGAGCGGCTTTGTAAGCTAGACCCGTTGCGCGCTTTGAACGCGTTCTCCGATCATGCCTGAAGCGAAGTTTGAGAAGAGTCTTCAGCCGCCACTTTTGGACCGACTGATCGATCTTGAACCGGAAACACGGAATGAGCCGGTTGTTTCGCGCGCGGAATCGCTGCGCCGTTTTCGACAAGCAGTGAAGCGGGACTTGGAATGGCTGCTCAATACGACGCGCATCCCAATGGACACAATCCCTCCTGCTTACAAGGAGTTGCGCAAATCGCTATTCTGCTACGGATTGCCGGATATTACGAATCTTTCGCTAGCAAACGCCGCGGACGAACAGAGACTCTTGAGAACTTTGGAACTGGCGATCGAAACGTTCGAGCCGCGCCTCTCTCGCGCGCGGGTTACCAGTTCCGAACCCCTTGAGAAAAGCCGTCAGGCAATCACGTTCCATGTGGAGGCGGTCTTGATGATCGACCCCGCACCCGAACGAATTGCGTTTGACACCGTGCTCGAGATTTCTAAGGGCGCTTATAGCGTCCAGGAAACCTAAGTGCGCGACGAACTGCTCTTTCATTACGAGCGCGAGCTGGCGTACCTGCGGTACCTGGGTGCGGACTTCGCGCGTAAGTATCCGAAAGTGGCAAGCCGTCTACTACTCGAACCCGGTAAGTGCGATGACCCTCACGTGGAAAGACTTCTCGAAGGATTCGCTTTTTTGGCAGCGCGGGTCTATCAGAAGATCGACGATGAGTTCCCTGAGATCGTCGAATCGCTGATCTCCATCCTCTACCCTCATTACCTTCGCCCGATCCCTTCTGCCTCGATTGTGCAGTTCCACCTGGACCCGGACCAAGGCAAATTGACGTCCGGATTCCCAATTCCGCGAGATTCGATGCTCTATTCCGCTCCGGTCGGCGGAACTCCCTGCAAGTTCCAGACCTGCTATGACACCGTCGTTTGGCCTTTGCGTGTGTCTGCCGCGGATTGGAGAAACCCGGACCGAGTGGAGGCGCCCCTCTCAGTGCCGGGCTCAGTTGCGGTCATCCGTCTGGAACTCGAATGCTTTCGAGACGTGAACTTCTCTAAGTTAGATCTAAAGACGCTCCGGTTCTATCTCAGCGGCGATGGATCGATCGTTCACGGTCTGGTCGAGCTTCTTTGTAATAACTGCATGGAAATCGTCGTTAGGGACACCGCACATCGCGCGCGGAAGAAACTCTCCTTGCGTCCGAACGCGATCCGGCAAGTTGGATACGGCGCCGATGAGGGTCTGCTCCCACTGCCGCGGCGCAGCTTCTGGGCTTACCGTCTCCTGCAAGAGTATTTTACGTTCCCGGAGAAGTTCTGCTTCTTGGACTTGTCTGGCTTTGACGAAGTGGCTCGTAACGGATTCGGTGAAAAGATCGAGTTACTTTTTTACTTGTCGGAATTTGAGCGGAGCGATCGCCGGCAGACTTTTGAGTTAGGAGTCTCGCGCGACACGTTCCGTCTCGGTTGCGCGCCGATCGTCAACGTCTTCAGGCAAGTTGCCGAGCCAATACTCCTCGAGCAGAAAAAGTTCGATTATCGGGTAATTACCGACGCGCGGCGCGAGCACGCCTTAGACATTTTCTCCGTGGACGAAGTGGTGGGAATGAAGAGCGGATCTCCCGACCTTTTGACTTATCAGCCGTTTTATTCTTACCGCCACTCCGCCTCCGGGAATGAGAAGCAGGCGTTCTGGCATCTCTCCCGGCGTCCTTCCGGGTGGCGCACGGACAAGACCTTTGACACCTATCTACACTTTGTCGATCTTACCGGAGAGAACGTAACTCCCGATCGGGACACCGTGACCGTCAGGCTCACCTGTTCGAACGGAGAGTTGCCGTCGAGGCTGCCTTTCGGCAACGAATCGGGCGACTTCCAACTGCAGAATGGCGGAGCGATCAAACGGATTGTGGCGCTTACTAAGCCGACCGCTACGCTTCAAACACCATCGCAAAAAGGTCTGCTGTGGAGACTGATTTCCCAGTTGTCCTTAAACTATCTTTCGCTGGTAAACGAGGGGACGGACGCGCTGCGCGAGATTCTGCGTCTGAACAACTTTACGGGTTCTCTATCCGCTGAAAGACAGATCGATGGGATCTTGAACGTCGACAGCACTCCGCATTTCGCGCGGCTGATTTCTGAACATGGAGTAACGTTCGCGCGCGGCACTCGCATCGGGATTGAGATTGATGAGGACCAATTTGCGGGAACCGGAGCTTACACGTTCGCCTGCGTTCTTGACGTATTCTTCGGACTTTACACGTCGATGAACAGCTTCAGCCAGCTTCAGGTTCGCACTCCGCAACGCAAGCGAATGCTAAACCAATGGCCGCCCCGATCCGGCACGAGAGTTCTGATATGAGCTCAGACCAAATACGCGACCGGCTGTTTGACGCCCCGTTCAGCTTCGATTTTTTTCAGGCCGTCCGCCTGCTCGAGCGCCTTTCGCCTGACAAAGCTCCCGTTGGACGTTATTCCAATCCGGATGACGAGGTCGTTCGATTCGCAAGTCATGCGAGCGAGGTTTTCCCGGCGAGCCAGATTCAGTCGCTAACAGAGAGACCGTCTTTAAACCCGAAGATGGTCGTCAACTTCATGGGTCTCATTGGCCCTTCCGGAGTTCTGCAGACTTACATTACAGAAGCCGTTGTGCGGCGCGTTCGTGCGCACGACACGGCGATGCTGGACTTCTTCGATATCTTTTCCCACCGCATGATTTCGTTCTTCTATCAGGCGTGGGAGAAACATCATTTCACGATCGCTTACGAACGGGATCGAAGCGATCCGGTTACTCAATTTCTTTATTCTCTGCTCGGCTTCGGCACCCCGCATCTGCGCCATCGTTTGGCGGTTCGGGACGAAACCGTTCTCTTCTACTCCGGACTGTTTGGCCCCGCGCCGCGGTCCGCACTCTCGCTCGAGACTATGCTGGCCGACTACTTCGGAGTCGACGTCGAAATAGAACCTTTCATCGGGGTGTGGCGCAAAATCGAGGTGCAAGACCAGTGTTTCCTGACGGACGAGAAATTGGATTCCACTTCGCTAGGGTTTGGTGTTATTGTGGGCGACGAAGTTTGGGATCAACAATCGCGGGTGAGAGTTAGGATCGGTCCCTTATCCGCCGAAAGGTATCAGGAGTTCCTGCCCACTGGATCGGCATGGCCTGCCCTGCGGTCGCTAATTCGCGCTTTCAGCCGGAACGATCTGGAATACGAGATTTGCCCGGTCCTTCGACAGACCGATGTCCCGCCCTGTAAAATGACATCCGATACCACAGCAGGGACCATGCTCGGGTGGAACACGTGGCTCAACTCTCGCGGAGAATTCGATCACGATGCCGACGAGACCCTTATTCTACTTTTGGAAACTTAAATGACTGTAAACTTACGCGCCTTGATCAGCAAGTTAGATGCTACCGCCCGCGGCGCCATGGAGGGCGCGGCCGGGTTGTGTCTATCCCGCACTCATTACGACGTCGAGATTGAGCACTATCTCACGAAGCTATTGGATGCGCCCGGGGCAGATTTCGTATTGATCGCCAAGCATTTTGGTGTCGATAAGTCGCGGCTTGCCGCTGAACTGACCAGAAGCCTGGATAAGTTGAAGTCTGGAAATGCGCGCACCCCGGCCATCAGTCCTTCGGTCTTGAAGATGATCAAGGAAGCCTGGACCATCGCCTCGCTCGAGTTCAATGCAGCCGCCGTGCGGTCGGGTCATACTGTACTCGCGCTCGTCGCGACTGAAGATCTCGCGAGAATCGTTCGAGAGGCAAGCAAAGAGCTTCAGAAGATTGACCCTGAAGTTCTTAAGAAGGATTTCGCCTCGATCGTGGCTGCTTCAGAAGAAGAGACCGAAACCGGCGGCGCGCCTGTTTCCGAAGTCTCGGCGGACGGCAAAACCCCCGCTGCCGGAAGTAAAACACCCTTCCTCGATCAATATTCCGTTAACCTTACGGAGAACGCTCGCAACGGAAAGGTCGATCAGGTGTTGGCCCGGGATTTCGAGATCCGGCAAGTCATCGATATCCTCACCCGCCGTCGCCAAAACAATCCAATCCTTGTCGGCGAAGCCGGAGTCGGCAAGACTGCGGTCGTTGAAGGATTCGCGCTCCGCGTGGCTCAGGGGGACGTTCCAGGGCCGCTTAAAAATGTCTCAGTGCGAACCCTGGACTTAGCGCTTCTTCAAGCCGGGGCGGGCGTGAAGGGCGAGTTCGAAAATCGGCTGAAGGGCGTCATCAACGAAGTGAAGTCCTCCCCGACTCCGATCATTCTCTTTATCGACGAAGCCCACACTATGATCGGAGCGGGCGGCCAGGCGGGACAGAATGACGCGGCCAACTTACTGAAGCCGGCTCTCGCCCGCGGCGAGATGCGGACGATCGCGGCAACCACTTGGTCCGAGTATAAGAAGTACTTCGAGAAGGATCCAGCACTGGCCCGCCGGTTCCAGTTAGTCAAGGTAGAAGAGCCGAGTGAAACCCAATGCCGGCTGATGCTCCGTGGCTTAGTCCCGGCGCTGGAGAAGCATCACAAAGTTCGTATTCTGGATGAAGGACTCAGCGCTGCTGTTCGTCTCTCGCACCGCTTCCTTCCGGACCGGCAGCTCCCCGACAAAGCTGTAAGCGTGCTTGATACTGCGTGCGCACGGCTCGCGCTCGGCCAGAACTCAACACCTTCCGCCATTGAAGATGCCAAGCGCACATTGGACGATCTCGATGTTCAAACGCGCGTACTGAATCGTGAGTCCGCAGTCGGAGCCGACCATGCGGAGCGGTTGCAGGAGATTGCCGATCTGCGAGTCAAGACTACCGAGCGTCTTAAGTCACTCGAAGGACGATGGGACAAAGAACTCGGGTTGGTTAACCAGATCCGCGAAATCCGAAATCAATTGGAAGCGCAAGCCGGCGACGGCACTGCTTCGCCTGAGATGAACGGCGGGGGGGCCCTACGGAGCCAACTTTCAGACCTAACCGCGCAACTGGATACTCTCCAGGGAGAGACGCCGCTGATCCGGGTTTGCGTCGACGAGCAGATCATTGGAGAGACAATCTCCGGCTGGACTGGGATTCCGGTAGGCAAGATGGTCAAAGATGAAGTGGCCACGATTCTACACCTGGAATCGCACTTAGGAAAGCGAGTTATCGGCCAGGATCACGCACTTATGGCGATCAGCGAACGCATACGAACATCCCGAGCGCGGCTGGACGATCCGAACAAACCCGTTGGAACCTTCCTGCTGGTCGGTCCCAGCGGCGTCGGCAAGACAGAGACGGCCTTGGCGCTCTCAGACCTCCTGTACGGCGGTGAGGCGAACGTCATCACGATTAACATGTCTGAGTTTCAGGAGGCGCATACTGTTTCAACCCTAAAGGGATCGCCGCCAGGCTATGTCGGATACGGTGAAGGAGGAGTACTAACCGAGGCCGTTCGCCGGCGCCCCTATTCGGTCGTTCTGCTTGATGAAGTCGAGAAAGCGCACCCCGATGTCCTGGAGTTGTTCTTCCAGGTCTTTGACAAAGGCGTTATGGAAGATGGGGAGGGGAGACAGATTGATTTCAAGAACAACATCATCATTCTTACCTCCAACGCCGGCACCGATACTCTTGCGAAACTGTGCGCCGACCCCGAGACAATGCCTGGTCCGGAAGGGCTGGTCAAAGCGTTGAAACCGGAACTCGATAAAGTATTCAAACCCGCGTTCCTCGGACGGTTGGTTATTACACCGTATTTTCCGATTCGCGATGAGGCCCTGAAGCAAATCGTGCGGCTAAAACTGGCCAAGATACAACGGCGATTACTGGAAACCCATAAGCTCGCGCTAACTTTCGATGAACAGTTAGTCGACGAAGTTGCCGGCCGGTGTACCGAAGTCGAGAGCGGCGCCCGCAACGTAGACAACATCCTGACCAATACTCTTCTTCCGGATGTCTCCCGGCAACTCTTAACTGCGTTTGCTGAGGGTACACGCCCGACGGCGATTCACGTCAGCGTTGGTGAAGCAGGCGCGTTCGTATACGCGTAATTTGACCTTCTCTCAGGTGAGGCTATGTCGAGCCCTTCCGCCAACTGGTTGACTCAAACCGATCGACTGCTCGTCCTTTCGGCGATACCCGACTGCGAATCCGTTGTCGTTATTGAGCAGATTTCCGGGACCGAATCGATCTCTCAGCCTTTCTCTTATCACCTAACGCTTCTATCTCAGGATGATTCTCTCGATCTCGCCGGCCTGCTTCGAAAGCCGGTTACTGTTTCGGTCGTTCTGGGAGACGGAACAACTCGATACATTAGCGGGATTCTGAGCAGCCTCCAACAGGGCGGATTACAGGATGACGCGCTATCTTTGTACGAAGCTGTCCTTGTTCCTTCCATCTGGCTATTGTCCAGAACAGCGGATTGCCTCATCTTCCAAAATCGCACCGTTGAACAGATCGTTACCTCAGTGCTGGACAAGGCAGGGATTACAGCGTACCGCTTCAGCCTTACAGGTACTTACACGCCGCGCGAGTATTGCGTCCAGTATCGTGAAACGGCGCTGAACTTCATCTCGCGTCTCCTCGAAGAAGAGGGCATCTTCTATTATTTTGAGCATTCGAGCACCGGTCACACCATCGTTTTCTCCGACACAAGTTCCGCTCTGCCCGTGTGTACGCAAGCCAGCGTTACTTACTCCGAGTTTGGTAACCAAAGAGGGTGGGCAAGTGAAGATGAGATCCTCAGCCTTGTGAGAACGCAATCGGTGCAGACAGATAAAATCACACTCACCGACTACAACTTCACTACGCCCTCAACACGGTTGTTGGCAACGGAATCGACGCCCGACGTCACACCGGTCGCCGAAGTCTATGATTATCCGGGTGAGTACGCGGTCCTTAGCGACGGCCAGCGATACTCACGCGTTCGCATAGAAGAACAGGAGGTCGACTTATTCGTTGTCGAAGGAGGAGGCCGGGTGCGAGCCTTTTCGCCCGGTTATAGCTTTACCTTACAAGGCCATTTCCGAAGTGACACCAACATAGACTACCTGCTGACGGCAGTTTCGGTCGAAGCTTTCGACAAAACTTACCGGCTTGGACATTCCGAGGGGGATCCGTTTTCGTTCACGAGCACGTTTACAGCTATCCCGACCGCCCAGGCTTACCGGCCGCCGCGCCGTGCAGTCAGGCCGGTGATTTACGGCTCGCAGACCGCGGTAGTAGTCGGAACGTCGGGGTCTGAGATCTACTCCGATAACTACGGGCGTGTGAAGGTTCAGTTTTATTGGGATCGCATAGGCACGAAGGATGAAAACAGCTCGTGTTGGATTCGTGTATCGCAAATTTGGGCGGGTAAGAACTGGGGATGGGTGACGATCCCGCGCATCGGCCAGGAAGTAATCGTCGATTTCCTCGAGGGGAACCCGGATCAACCCCTGATTACCGGGCGCGTTTATAACGCGGAACAGATGCCTCCGTACACGTTGCCCGATAACCAGACGCAGTCCGGTATTCTGACCCGAAGTAGTTTGAACGGCACTGCGGATAACTGCAACGAAATCAAGTTCGAGGATTTAAAGGGCAGTGAATTCATCAGCATCCACGCCGAAAAGGATATGATGACCACGGTTGAGAACGACGACACTCAAACCGTACAGCAGAACCGCAAAATTGAGGTCGATGGGACGCATACTGAGAAGATCGTGAAAGACACGACCATCACGATCACCGAGGGGAATCACTCCTTGACCCTCAACCAAGGAAACCAATCCATCACGCTGGATCAGGGCAATCAGTCGACCACCATCTCGCAAGGGAATCAGTCAATCACGATCAGCATGGGTAATCAAACGACTTCTGTTTCGTTGGGCAGTATCACCACCGAAGCGATGCAATCGATCAAGCTCAGTGTTGCCGGTAGCAGTATCCTTATTTCGCCTACCGGAATCACAATCTCCGCTCCAATGGTCACCGTAACGGCGGACGCAACTTGCTCGGTCGACGGTGGCGGTCTACTTTCCTTAACAGCGGGCCTCACGACAATCAACTAAGGCGAACACGAAATTGACAACCCCGGATTTGGTGAAGAGCGCTGAGTTGTCAGAAGAAGCGCAAGCGCTGTTACGGCCTGATCTTAGCCCGTCGAAGTATATCGATGTACTAACAGAGAACAAGTTATATAAGGATGCAATTAAGTTCCTTGCGCACGGGCTTCCAATACAACTCACCATCAAATGGGGATGCGCCTGCGTGGACGAGCTATCTTCACCCGGTAATAAAAAGTCAGGTGAGAAGTGTCTGGATGCCGCGAAGACCTGGGTTGCAAGTCCAAGTGATGACAACCGGCGAAAGGCCAAGGCGGCGAGCGACGAAGTAAAGGAACCGGCGGCTGAATATCTGATCGCTCTAGCTGTTTTCTACAGCGGTGGGAGCATCACGCCACTAGGCGCCCAGGAAACACCTCCGCCTCCGTTCTTTGGGAACCGCATGGCTGCGAATAGTATTCAAATCGCGGTTCTGTCCGACGATCCGCCGAAGAAGGAACAGCGATTTAAGCGCGCACTCGATATCGGCCGCGACTTAGTCCGAGCCGAGACAGCTAAGCCCGCAACACCTTAGGCGTTCTTACTGCCAGCGCCCGGCGAGCGGTGCGAGAGGATCAGCAATGGATTGGAATCGCATCAATCGGACGGTGTCCTGGTCCTTGAACGACATAAGAGGCATAATGCCGAGGTCCAGAATTCGATCGCCCGCGAATTCGGTGAGCAGCGCTTCAGCCACTGGCAACGCTTCAGTCCCCTGGTCGCCCTGCTGGATGTACAGCGGCAGTGAACTTACATTTTGAAAAAGACCTGGACGGAGGTCCCACTCGTCCACAGTAAAAGCCTGTCCGACTAACATCGCGCAAAGGTAAATCGGGCTGGCCCATAGATAGTCGCTGTGCTCGCGCGGCATCTCTTCGAACGGGAACGAGTCGGTTGTTGTTCCTTGCTCGCCATACGGCAGTCGCGCGAGAAAACGAGGGGTGGATAACCCGATCCATCGCGCAACCGCAGACCCGCGGAGTTGCTTCCACGCCGCGTTGTGGCTAATGTCATTCTTCCATTCCCTGGGATTCGGGGTGATCGCTACCGATTCGCAACCAAGCATGGATTGTTCCGCTTCAGCTAACAAAGGCGCGCCCGCTGTTCCGCACACAAGTCCAAGCCGGCGTAGCATTTCGAGATCTTCCAGCGCGCCGGTGAATGCAGAGTCAGCCGCAACCAGGGCCCAGCGGTCCGGCTCCCCGGCGATAATGCGAAACAGTTCCGTAGAAGCCAGATCGTCGGTAGAACCAATATCGGCGATCAACTCTGCCTTCGTCACATCAAGCAAGAACACTTGTAGAACTTCATCGGTTTCCAGCCTCGAGGTGACTAAGGAAAGAGCTCGCCAGGCCGCCTCTAGTTTTTGAAATTCGGGCCGGTGAAGAACGTCGCGAAGCGCTTCCGAAGTTCTACTCTCGAAGGACTCCCGCCCTTGCGAGCCGGGCTTCTTAACTTCATGCGGAGCCACCAATTGATTGACGTATTGGCGAAGTGCATCAGTCGATCTTGGCGTGCCATGCGCCTGCTCTGTCTCGGAAACCGCGGCGTCGAGCAAGCTACCTGAAGCTAACTCCGAAACAGATGGGGCTTGCACACGGCTTGGAACAGGTGCCGGACGTGGTGCTTCCGGCGCAAGCTCCGTCCCACTTAGCATCGACTGCGGCAGTTGCTTCACGATCCAATCCGGATGGAAGTCGTCGATACCCTGGAACTCCAACTTCAGATCGCCGCAATTGGGAACGCCCGTTACATCTAGTGCAATATTCAGGTGCGACATCACCGGATCGATGCTGTCGCGATCAATTCGCATCGGCTTTCTGGATTTCAGATCCGTCGCGGCTTCGGGCCGATTTCCACGACCGCTAAAATCGCCAATAAACAAAATCCGAAACGGTTGCATTTTGGAATTCTATGCTATCGGACCGCGCAGGTGAATAGTTTCGCATCCGCGTGAGCGCTGGAGAGAACTCGACGCTGCTGTGGTGTAATCGTGAACACGTGAAATGAAGCTACTGCTGAAACTCAATCTAGTCTTCGTCGGCGTTTTTGGCTTGGGAATGGTTCTCGCCTGGTTTTTGGCCCACGAGTTCCTGCGACAGGAGGCTCGAGAACAAGTGCTGGATCAAGCGAAGCTGATGATGCAAACGACTCTATCGACGCGCCGCTATACCGCGACCCAGATCAAGCCGATCCTGGAAGCGCGCAACGACCTTCGAAAGACCTTCCTGCCGCAAGTCGTACCTGCTTACTCAGCCACCGAAGTCTTCAATTATCTACACGAGCAGTATCCGGACTATTCCTATAAGGAAGCCACGTTGAATCCGACGAACCTTCGCGACAGGGCCGTCGATTGGGAGGCGGATATCGTCAATACCTTCCGCAACCGGCCCGACCAGAAGGAATTTGTCGGGGAGCGGATGACTCCCGCCGGGGTTTCCCTGTTCTTTTCACGTCCCATTCGAATTACCGACCCCGAGTGTCTTGAGTGCCATAGTGTACCGGGCAAAGCACCGGCCTCGATGCTTCGACAATACGGCCGGGATAACGGATTTGGCTGGCGGTTGAACGATGTGATCGGTGCACAGATCATTTCAGTTCCCGATTCGTTACCCATAACCATCGCGAATCGAGGCGCGACACAGCTTGTGTTCTACCTGATCGTCATCGCCTTTGTGACACTTGGTGTGCTTGACTGTGTCCTTTACCTCACCGTAATCCGTCCGGTTTCCCGGCTGTCTACAATGGCCGACGAGATCAGTCGCGGCAATATGGAAGTGAAAGAATTGCCGGTCACGGGCAAAGACGAAATATCGGTCTTAGCCGCGTCCTTCAATCGAATGCATCGCAGCTTGGGCCGGGCTATGGAGATGCTAATTCGCGAAGACCCGATCGACCCGATTTCCTAGAGCCGCGGTTTTTGCGTTAGAAAGCGGTCGCGTTCCTTGCCTGCCGGGATTTCACGCGCGAGGTCTTCATACAGTTGCCCCCACGAACGGGCCCTGGAGGCGGCGCGATCCACAATCACTTTCGCCATCGGTCCGATATGAGGCGCCAGCTCCTTTCGCAAACGCTCCAATCCGATTGGATCGAAGACAATGGAATTCGACGAAGAGGCCGGCGTATTTTTCGAGCTCGCGGTTGAAGTAGAGACATCTCTTGAACCCGTCCCGATCTTTGAGTCGGAGAAGTGTGTCCGGAACTCGAGCAGCGTTGTTCGAAACTCTTCGGCGTGCTGGTAGCGCTTTGCGGGATTCTTCTGAAGAGCTTTCAGCACAATGCCGGACAGCTCAATCGGAACCGCGGGATTCACGGCGCTAGGCGAAGGCGCCGGCTCATTCAGCTGAGCCTGAAGAACCGCGGCGGCTGTACCTTTGAACGGCCGCTCTCCGGTGAGCATCTCGAACATCGTAATGCCGGTCGCATAAATATCTGACCTCCCGTCCGCCGGCTCCGCTCGGACCTGTTCGGGCGACATATAGTACAACGAGCCGAGGGCCGTCCCAGCCTGTGTAAGGTGGGTGGCGTTCGGATCGCCTTGCGCGATCCCGAAATCCATCAGCTTCACCGTTGCGGAAGGCGTCACAATGATATTCGCCGGTTTGATGTCGCGGTGAACCACGCCTCTCGCATGCGCATAAGCGAGGGCCGACAGAATCTGTTCGCTGATATCGAGGGCCTTCTTGATGTGCAGTGGGCCGCGTCGGATCCGTTCGGAAAGGTTCTCGCCTTCCACAAACTCCATCACCATCATCAACTGGTTCTCCACCCGAAACGCGTTATGCAAAGCGGCGATATTGGGGTGACTGAGGCTGGCTTGAAGCCGGATCTCGCGGATGAACCGTTCCGCTAGATCGGCCGACGACGACAGGTCGGGCAACAGAATCTTCATCGCCTCAAGGCGCTCTGAGATGAGGTGCCGAACCTGGTAAACGGCGCCCATTCCACCGGACCCCAACAACCCGATAACCCGATACTCGCCGACCCGATCACCTACCTGCAGACCCAAAACATTTCTCCCAGAGGCACTACTTCATTCAATCACGTGCCGCGCGATTCCAACGCATGCTTGTTCCCTGCCCTTCTCATGTCCTTCGGCTAAAGCAAGACTCACTCGCCAATCGCCGTTGGGAACCGAAAGCGATAAAGCGTTCCTTCGCAGGGTTGCGTTCTCTCAATGTCTACAAGTAGGATAGACATTACGCACAAATGTGGAACTCTGGCTTCGCAGTTCAAACGGCAGGTCGCGTTCTCCCGGTCATTTGCCTGATCTCATCATGTTTTGCCGCGCAAACAGCGGATAACAGCCTGCCGCAGCCAGCGCCTGTCTTCCACGGCAAAATCGATCCAAACCGCGACAACTCTATACCCGATTGGCCCGCGCCCCCCACCGCCGCCAAGGGCGCACCGAACATCATTGTGATTCTTCTTGACGATGTAGGCTTCGGCGCCGCCTCTGTGTTCGGCGGACCGGTGAAGACGCCGGCCATTGAACAGCTCGCGGCGGGGGGACTGCGCTATAACCGCTTCCATGTGAATTCACTTTGTTCGCCAACGCGCGCGTCATTACTTTCCGGCAGGAACGACCATTCGATTGGCTTCGGAATCGTCGAAGAAGGCGCTTCCGGCTACCCAGGCTACAACGGAATCTGGCCTCAGAGCGCTGCCTCCATCGCCGAAATTCTTAAGCAGAACGGCTACAGCACCGCCGCTTTCGGAAAGTGGCACAATACACCGCTGTGGGAGGTCAGCCCCGCTGGTCCATTCGATCATTGGCCCACTAGTCTTGGATTTGAATACTTCTACGGATTCCTCGGTGGCGCTGATAATCAATGGCACCCTCGGCTGTTCCGCGACACCACTGCGGTTGAGCCCCCTAATAATCCCGGTTATCACTTAACTACCGACTTGGCCGACGACGCCATACACTGGGTTCGCGAACATGACGCGGTGGCCCCGCAGAAGCCGTTCTTCCTGTATTTCGCCACCGGCGCCACGCATGAGCCGCACCACGTTCCACAAGAGTGGGTTGACAAATACAAGGGTCAATTCGACGGGGGTTGGGACAAGCTGCGCGAAGCGACGTACGCGCGTCAGAAGGAGTTTGGAATTATTCCAGCATCTGCGGAACTGACGCCGCGTCCAACTGAGATTCCTGGTTGGGACACGCTCGATTCGAGCCAGAAGAAACTGTTGGCGCATCAGATGGAAGTCTATGCGGGGTTCCTGGCGCAGACCGATTACGAAGTTGGACGCATGCTGGATCAGGTGCGTGCCGCCGGCCACAAGGAGGACACGATCGTCTTCTACATCGTCGGCGATAACGGGGCCAGTGGTGAAGGAGGTCTGGAAGGTCTGGACGCCCGCTCGGCGACCGGGGAGTCCGCTCCGCTTGAGAAGCGGCTTGAACAGGCTGATGAACTCGGCGGGGAACTTTTCCGCAATCATTATGCCGTGGCTTGGGCATGGGCCTGCAACACTCCCTTTCAGTGGACCAAGCAGGTAGCCTCGCATCTGGGCGGCACGCGCGTACCCTTGATCGTCTCGTGGCCCGGGCATCTCAGCGACGCCGGCGCTTTGCGGACGCAGTTTCATCACGTCACCGACATTGCCCCGACTCTCTTTGAGTTGGCACACGTACAATTCCCTGACACGGTGAACGGCGTGAAGCAAATCCCTTTGGCCGGGGTCAGTATGGTTTACAGCTTTACGCACGCCGATCAACCTAGCGCTCACACCACGCAGTATTTCGAAATGTTAGGCAACCGCGGGATCTATAAAGACGGATGGTGGGCCGGGTCCCGAAACATGCTGCCATGGAAGATCGACTTATCGGGCGCCAACGACCCCTCGAAGAATCCCTGGGAGCTTTACAATCTTGATGCCGATTACAGCCAGGCGCACAATCTCGCATCCGCAAATCCAGAAAAGTTGAAAGAGATGGAAGCTCTGTTCGATAGCGAAGCCAGGAAGTACAACGTGTATCCGCTGGTGCCCACCTCCGCGCGACACCCGATCCTCGCTGGCTCGGCAAAATCATTTGTTTATCGATCCGGAGTCGAACGCATCGGCCTTTATGCCGCCCCTCAATTTGCCGGACGCGCGCATCGCATCACCGCGAATATTAACGTCCCGGCTAGCGGAGCTGAAGGCGTGATCTTAGCCGAAGGCGGACGTTTCGGTGGCTTCACTCTGTTTGTGAAGGATCGGCGGGTAATCTACGCCGTAAACAGTTTCGGGAACAATGCCGGCCGGATCGTGTCCTCCGATCTGCTTCAACCCGGGGCCACCCAGGTCGTTCTTGAATTCACTCCCGAGGACGCCAAACCTGGGAGAGCTGCCATCGCGGGGGGCGCTGTTTCCGCCACGTATGCCCTCCGCTCCATCGGTCCCGGTACCGCGCATCTCTGGATCAATGGAAAGCCTAGTGGCGACGCCCCAATTGCAAGCCTTGGCGGATACACCTTTGAGTCGCTTGATATTGGAAGTGACCTGGGTACGGCCGTCAGCAGCGTCTACCAAAGCCCGTTCAAGTTCACCGGGTCGATAGATACGGTTCGCGTCGATTTTAAATAGGTCTGCCAATTATGAAAAGAATTAGTCCCTTACTTGGACTGTAGAGATTCCCAAGAGCGCCTGTAGGCACTCGCGCTATAACGGAGGACATTGGGCTCGCCCCGGGTATCGGTTTCCTTATCATTGAGTCGTCCGCGCCAATGCAAACCAGCACTTTCACATCCGCCGCGCGTAAGCGCCTTCAGGCCGGTTTCCGCGTATGCGCTGATTCTCTGGGAATCTCCCACGAGCGAGCCGATAAAAGCCATCACCTCTTCCAGGGTGCGGACGGTTTTGCTGTCGCCATATAGATCTCTAACCGGCGTCAGGTAGCCTAATGCGGCCAGGCCCTGCGCCTTTTCTTTGGCATGCGAATTTATCCCGAACCTCTCGGGAACTACAACAACCCCACGCGGGCCCGTCCTAGTCTCGTCGAGATACAACACGGTCTCCATGTTCCGGCAAATTTACTTCATATTTCACGACTTCACTGTGCATACTCTTCTCTTCTTGTTAGTCACTGTTGACATTCGACCAAGATAGGCGCGGACCGTTCCCACGAGACTGTTGCTGCCAGAACATGTAATCGACAGACTACCGTCACTCGGCGACTGCGCGGGCCGCCTGTTTGATTACATCGACTACCACGCCAGGGAAAGTGACGGGGATGGCGTGCGATGACTTCAGCTCAATGACGGTAGAGTGGGCACGTTCGGCTTCGAACTTAAACTCTTCCTGGGGGATGACGGGATCCAGCAGGGGCCTTATTTGCCAGCTCGGCTTGCTAGCCCATGCAGCCGATGTAAGGACGTCGGCAAGCGCTGCCGCCTCGATCGGGCGTTGAGTGGCGATCATCAAGGCGAGCACGCTCTCCGGCACGTCAGCGGCGAGGAGATAGCCGTACTTGTCGGGCTTGATGAGGATATTTGTGCCGTTCGTTCCGTCGGGCAAGGTGTATGGGATCAGATCGGCGGACGACGCGAAATCGCCGCCGGGAAACCGATTGAGACAATCGTTTGTAGATTCGCCCGCCGCGGGCATCGGTGAGCCCGCGTAGATGAGGCCCTTCACCTTGGGATCGTCGCCGCCTTGGGTGATAACGGCCCCGCCGTAAGCGTGAGAGACGAGGAGCACTGGCCCCTCGATCGTGTCGAGCAAGCTACGCAAGTACGCTACGTCGTTCGCTAGGCCGCGCAAGGGATTGGAGTAGACTCTGACCGGATAGCCGTCGCGTTGGAGGCCCTGAATCACTCCGTGAGTCCAGAGCGACGAGTCTTCTACCGCCCCGTGCACGAGAACGATCGTAGGCTTAGGAACGTTGTTACCTTCGACTGGTTTTTGAGTGTCCATGATCACTTGTTCTCCTTAGTATGGATAAGATCCGGTTTGCCAAGCTGTATCAATCCTGCTCGTGGATCGTTTGGGCGTAGGTCTTGCCGTATGGGTAGAAGAGTTCCTTTCGGCCTTCCTGCCACGCACGTTTCATGTCGGGGGTGGTAATGTCCCAGTCCGGCCTGCATTTCTTGGTGACAGCGCGCAAATCCTGACGCAACTCCTCCATGGTCGGCCTTCCAAAGAACCAGTACCCGCTATAAATCTTGTAGATGACGAGGCCCGGCTCCAGAACAATAACGTGAGGGATCATTGGATTGTGCAAGGGGTCTGTATATTCGGCAATGTCGAGATCCTTTTGGACCACACGGCCCGCGTCGGATAGAAAGGGCCAGTGTGCGCCGACTCCGCTACGGTATTCGTTCGTCTCCGTGAGGGTATCCGTGCTGATCGTGACAAGTCGGCAATAGCCCACTTCCATCTCACGGTACAGCTCGATAAGACCTTCATTCTGGCGGCGGTCCTTTGGACAGAAGCCTCCGCGACTCAGCACGACGATCATGGGGTCCGTGCCTTGCAGTTCGGACAATTTTCGCCGTGTCGCCGTGTGGTCAGTTAGCTGGTAATCAGGAAAACGAGCTCCAGGTATGATGTCGTTTCGCATGTTCTTGAAGCTTCTCCTTTCACTCTGTTGCGGATCACTATGCAGCACCATCGTACCTGCCCGCCGAGATGAGTGGGCAACTTTCTAAGCCTTCTCTGCTCGCAGCTGTGTCCAAACATCAAAAGCAGTGAGCAATCCAAGGAGAAGAACGACAACGGGAACTACGGGTGGTTTGATACCAAAAGGAAGAACGCCGGGCGGCACCCCGGGCTGCAGGTGGACGTAGACTGCCACGACCATCTGAACAAAAAGGATCAAACACGCGATTAGCAGGACTTGATCCTTGCTTTTTACGGTCAGCGATCTCCAGAACCATGGCAGTAAGAAGAGGACCCCCACAGCCACCTCACTCGCCTTACCCAAGAGAATAGCCTCGTCGGGTAGATGGCTCTGTTGAATCTGGACGTCAAACCAGCCACGGATTGGCTGGAAGAATTTCAGAAACCCGAACATCAACATCCACACTCCCAGCAGTAGCGATAGAATTCTGCTTAGGCGGCTAGACATTTCCTTCCTCTCTTTCGGAGTTTTTTGACTTCACGGCAGCCATTACACGGGGCAGCTTTCGGAACTGGCGCTGATCCGGGCTTACTTCGACCGGGCCGGAGAACTATCCCGAAAAAGACCAAAGAACCCTATTTCTGCCAAGATCTAGCCTTGACCAAGATCCAAAAGATCAACAAATGTGAAACTAGTACTGCGGGAGCGTAAAACGTATAGACATACCAAAAACCCGCTAAGTTGAAGCTAGGGACGTTCAACTCCAGGAGGCCCCGCACTCCATTTAACAAATCGACGAATCCCCACGTGTTGAAAACCCACACCAGAGCAATGGCGATACCCCAATTGCTTCGTAGAGCAAGAATAGAAGCGAGCGCCAACGCCGCCGTTACGAGGTCCCCATACGCAGCATTGTTACGAAAGGCTATCGGCAGGCTCGCATCAACCATACCCGGAACCAATAGGGTCATTCCGACGTACCGAAACACATGCACAAAGATCAGCGGAATGAGCGCAGATTTAAGAGGGAGCTTGGTGATTGACGGCCAAACCCACCAAGTGACAGCGGCGGCGGAAACGATACAACTAGAAACTAGCTGCAACCAGAAGATACTAACGTTATTCATGTTCGAGTCTTGTGCTCGAACTCATGTCCGCGCATACAGCTCCACGTGCTCATGATTCGGCTCCCTTTCATAAACGTGATTGACGGATAGAAACGTCTCTTTCTTGTACTCTGGCTGATCGACCGATAAGGCTGGGAACATCACTGGCTTTTGCCAGAGGTGGACCACAGATGGAGGCGAGATCTTTTTCGAGACTCGCGATCCAAAGGAATGTATCAACACAACGCAGCACCGATCAAAGCTCTATTTTTGGGTGATTATCCGAAGCCTGGAGACACTAGGCGCCGGGGCAAATAGCTCGTCCGCCTTCTCTACTAGCTCCTGGCCGGCCTCGCCGTTCAGATGGGTTTCGCGAGCAGCCTCAGTATCGAAGGTATCGAAGATCTTATACACTCCAGGCTCACCCTCGACTGTTCCTGCGTGCCACGAAAGCGTGCCAGGCTCTTTTCTTACCAGCGATGCTTCCTTTTCCAGAAAGGCCTCTATTTCCGATTCCTTCCCCGGTTTTGCTTTCAACTCAACAAGCAACGCGAACTTAGCCATATGGAAATCCTCTCTTGATTAGGTGGTACTAGTTGCGGTCGGGCGCATGCATTTGCGTTCATACCGCCCGCGCCAATCTCACTGCTGGGCGGCTGCTCCGTTGCGCGAAATCGGCCTACAATTCCCACCCCCGATTCTAGGTGCACGCTGTGTCGAAATCTTGGCACAAACTGCTGAGCATTGACGATTTCTGCTGAGGCTTGGACACCTTCGCTGTGCTGGGTAAAAGTCCTAAGAGAGTTTCGTGGCGTCATTCCCGAGTGGCAACTTGCCAAGCGCCGGGGCTCGCGCCGACTACTCTCTTAAAGGATCTGTTAAAAGAGGTCTGGTCGGAAAAACCGCATTTGAGCGCAATCTGCACAAGTGGCAGGGTGGTATGTATCAACAAGTCCTTTGCCATCTCGACACGGCGATTCACTAGCCATCGATACGGTGACTCACCAAAGGTCTGTCGGAAGGAGTGCGCGAAATGACTAGTTGAAAGCCCACATTCGTCTGCCAACGTGGAAACGGTGATCTCCCCGTCTAAATGAAACCTCAGCATTTCCTCCATACGCCGTACCTGCCAAGGCGCTAGCTTTCCTCGCTCTAAAAAGGGGCTCACCGGAACCTTGCCGTATGTGTGAACTAAATGAGACCGAAGAGCTAAGAAAACGTGGTCAATAAAGAGTTTGCAGGCATGTTCGGGCCTACTGAGGGCCGGCAACACCGCTCGCGCCAGATGATATGCAGTCGCGTCCGCGATTCCCGATGGGCACGACAGCGATTCGATGGATCGCACCCCTTGTTCTTCCGTAAGTTCGTCCAAAGCTGCGCGTGGTATGTAAAATGACAAAAAGTCGAAGGGCGTGTTGATCTGAACGGTAGGCAGTTGTTCCAGATCTGAAATGCCAATTCCACCCACCCCTCGATGGGGATTGTCGTGCACGGGTCGGCCCGCCAACCAGACAATCGACTGAGACCGCTGAAGATGTACGTTGATCAGGTAAGCACGCCGTGACGGACCCTGGGTCGTCCTCTCGGCGAGCGGAACGCGCGACGCCAACCGGGTGACAGCAAGTTTTACCTTGTGAGGTGTCTCTGCGGTAACCGCCGGGGAACTCGTCAATCTGAAGTGCTTGTCGATTCGTTTGCCGTACACGCCGTATTCACCCACGATGGCCTCCTTCCTTCATTAGTGAACCACGCACTCCCCCGGAGCCAATCGTGTTTGTTTTGCTTGCAGCCATCAGTATTCCTGATAGGTGCGTGTGCATGCCGGCAGGCGCGCGAGAGCTTAGCGGGCGACCGGTCCGCGGCTCCTGGCATCCTGCGCGATTCAGGGCAAATGTACGCGGACCTGTACTGGCTCATGAGAACGTGTTAGAACGTGTCATTTCCGCGCGTTTAGCACGCAAAAGGGCTAGAAAGCTATCCATGACTGTGCTGCTCTCATTTCGACGCCACGCGATGATTGCGTCCACTTTGCACCGCTTGTCCATCAAGGGCCGAAAGATAACATCGTCGGCGCGCAGGTATTGCACAGCAGAAGGAACAATTGCTACACCCTCACCCGCTTCTACCATAGTGAGAATCGACTGCCACGACCGAGGTGTGTCTCCGATCCTGGGCGAAAACTTTGCTCTTTTGCACATCGCCACGATTAAGTCGAAGACCTCCGGCGCCCCCTCGCGGAAATAGAGGATCAGGCGGTCTTTAGCCAGGCGATTCAATGCGACTGTTTGCTCACTGCCGAGCGGGTGGCCCTTTGGCAAGGCTACAACCAAAGGTTCCCTAACAAAAAGCTCGTGACTGAGCAATGCTCTGGATTCCGCAGATATTCCGCGCGTAAACGCAATATCGATTTGACCGTTGAGGAGTGCTTCAATTTGTTCAGATGTATTTAGCTCTCGCAGTGCAACCGTCACGCCAGGAAATTCGTTGCGGAACTTCCGGATAAGTTTTGGAAGAAACGCGGCCGTAGCAGGTCCGCAAAGGCCAACCGTCAGCGTCCCGGACATACCCCTGGATGATCTGAGCGCCAACTCAACGGCCCGGTCTGCTCGAATCAGAATCTCTCGCGCCTCATGCAAAAAGACAGATCCTTCCGGAGTAAGCGTTACTTCACGCTGATTGCGTCGGAATAGACTCACGCCAATTTCGTCTTCGAGGTCGCGCACCTGTCCGCTGACGCCTGACTGAGAGACATTTAGCTGCCTTGCGGCGGTCGTGAAACTTCTGTGTTCCGCAACAGCGCAAAAGTATCTGAGGTGACGCAGTTCCATTCTGAAGCAGAATACCACCGTCGTTGTGTTATCGGCATTTCTGATAGTTGGTGTCCAAACAAGCGGCGTTGCTTCTGGTGAAAGACCTTCTGAATTACGGACTGTGAACACCGGGGTTGGGGAACACATATGCGGCGCGGCAGTGCAGGTCCACCTCTGCTCAACACGTTTCCTGGAGAAGCTCTCCGTGCGTTGAGATATTGCGCCCAAACAGAAGCCGGGTGATTCGTCATTTGTTGACTGACAGTTCGGAATCGGCGAATGGCGGGACACTCAGGGCGTACATCGTGTTCCTTTCGCTAATGAACCGCGATTCATGAAGCTCGTTGATACGCCGAAGTTCCGCGCACTTAGCGCGCAAAAGGGCTAAGAAGCCGTCCCTGAAAGCACTCTTTTCATTCCTACGCCATGCAACTATCGCGTCGACCTTACAACCCTTATCGGCCAGCGACCTAAAGACAACGTCGTTGGCACGTAAATGCTGCACACACGAAGGAACTACTGCTATCCCTTCGCCGGCCTCCACCATAGTGAGGATCGACTGCCAGGAGCGCGGCGTGTCTCCGATCTTTGGCGAAAACTTTGCCTTTTTACATACCGCCACGATCGCGTCGAAGACCTCCGGAGCTCCCTCGCGGCAGTAGAGAATCAGGCGTTCATTGGCGAGGCGATTCAATGCGACGGCTTGCTCATTGGCGAGCGGGTGACCCTCTGGAAGGGCTACGACCAAAGGCTCTCTGAGGAAAAGTTCATGACAGAGCAAGGGCTTAAATTCCGCAGGTATTCCGCGAGTAAACGCAATATCGATGTGGCCGTTGAGGAGCGCTTCAATTTGTTCAGATGGGGTCCGTTCTCGCAGAGCAAGCGCAACGCCAGGAAATTGTTTCCGGAACTTTCGGATTAGTTTTGGAAGGAACGCTGCCGTAACTGGTCCACAAAGACCCACCGTCAGCGTCCCGGATACGCCTTTGGATGATCTGACGACCAGTTCGACGGCGCGGTCCGCCCGAATCAGAATCTCTCGCGCCTCATGAAAAAAGACAGAACCTTCAGGAGTAAGTGTCACCTCACGTCGATTGCGTCGGAACAGCGCCACGCCTATTTCCTTTTCGAGATCGCGCACCTGCCCGCTGACGCCGGATTGGGAGACGTTCAACTGCCGCGCGGCGGCCGTGAAACTGCCGTGCTCAGCAACAGCGCAGAAGTATCTGAGGTGACGCAGTTCCATTCTGACGCAGAATACCACCCGCATTCTGTTATCGGTAATACTGATAGATCTCAGCAAAACAAACGGCGTTACTCATGGCGTTAATTGTGCTTCAATCAGGAGGTATCAACGCCGTCGATATCTGAGCCATTTAGATCGCCAGAGTCATTCTTTGAATCGCTGGCTGCAGTAGCCACTCAGTTTGTGAAATTGCGCGAGCGGGGCGACGGCGATTATCTAGAAAGCACGGAGAGAACCAACTTGTCGTCCTATTCCCCAGTTGTCACCCCGCAAACGGTCAGCTACAGAACGCTTGAAGTGGATGGACTCACAATCGCCTACCGGGAGGCTGGCGACGCGTCCATGCCAAAACTTGTTCTCCTTCACGGGTTTCCGTCCTCCTCGCATCAATATCGCAACCTGATTCCCGCCCTCGCGGATCGGTTCCATGTCATCGCTCCGGACTATCCCGGCTTCGGGGATAGCGATTATCCTGATCCTGACAAATTCTCTTACACGTTCGACAAACTTGCTGAAGTTGTGGGAAGCTTTCTGGAGAAGAAGGGGTTTGATCGATACGGCCTCTATGTACAAGATTACGGCGGTCCCGTTGGCTTCCGCATTGCTACCAAAAACCGCAATGCACTTGAATGGTTGATCATTCAGAACACGAACGCCTACGAGATTGGCTTTACCGCCGCGTGGGGGAGTCTGCGAGGGGATCTTTGGAAGCAACGGACTCCGGCATCGGAGGCGGCGGTGGCCGGTTTGTTCGCGTTTGACACAGTCAAGGCGATCTATCTGCAGGGTTCCACGCTTCCCGAACTAATCAGCCCGGACAATTGGAACTCGGACTTTGCGTCGCTCCAGCGCCCGAACTCTCACCGCATCCAGATGGACTTGTTCTACGACTATCGCACCAATGTTGCCCTCTATCCGGAGTGGCAAGCCTTCCTGAAACAACACCAGCCAGAAACAATCATCTTTTGGGCTCAGGGCGATATATTCTTCACTCCCGAAGGAGGGGAGGCCTACCTTCCCGATCTTCCAAAGGCAGAGATGCATCGGCTCAATGCTGGACATTTTGCAGTGGAGGACTGCCTCGACTATATCTCCAGTCATATACACAAGTTCTACGACACGAGAGTCCGTCCCGAGTCCTAGAGTTGCGCATTTCGATGCAACCCGCGGTAACGGGAACCCTCGCTCAACGTGATGACCGGAAACCACTTGAGGAGGTGCTTTAACACGTGCTCACCCTTTGCGGTCTGCTGCTTCCAGATCCCTTGCAAATCTCTGTCGAAGGCCTAAAGAGGCTGCCAATCCTCCGACGGAAGCAGCGGCGAAGGCCACAAGGTAGCCGTGGTGTGCCTTGGTAGACACTGCTGGTTATTCGCAATGCGAAAATCCATCGGGGCATTCGGCGCGAGGGTGACCCTGAGCGCGTGGCGCTCTCCTGCTCGCCCGATTCGGAATGGCGTAACCGTACGGCAATGAGTCGTGGGAGCGACGACACAGGCCTGATGCGGCGCCCGCTGGCAAGTGTAAGTGACGCCGAGATTACGCCGGGCAGCCGTCGAGTGCCCTGAGGGAGACGTGTGTGTACGTGAAGGAACTGTGGCGGTATCCCGTAAAATCGATGGCCGGTGAACGCTTACAAAATGCCCGCTTGACTTTGTCGGGGATCGACGGTGACCGCATGATCCAGGTTCAGAAACAGGGGCGCACGATCACCTCGCGGACTCATCCGGGTCTTCTTGGATTCAAGGCGACGCTCGACCGGGATGGCAAGACGCTGGTGGATGGTAGGCCGTGGACTGATCCGAGTGTTCTGAATGCCGTCCGGAAGATCGTTGGTCCGGATGCTCTCCTGGTCCGTGACGATAGCCTAGATCGCTTCGACATACTTCCGCTCCTTGTGGCCACGGATGGGGCGATTGCGGAGTTTGGACGCGACCGGCGGCGACTTCGGCCCAACATCGTTATTGGAGGAGTCGATGGCTTGCAGGAGCGCGAATGGCAAGGTGGGCAGCTGCTGATCGGTAATGTGGTGGTTGGCATCCATGACCTTCGGGGCCGGTGCATCATGACAACTTTCGACCCTGATTCGCTCGCCCACGATCCCAACGTGCTCCGCGATATCGTCAGGCGCTTCGGGGGGAAGCTTGCGCTGAACTGCGATGTCGTAAAGGGCGGCGAGATTCGCGTCGATCAGGAAGTCACGATCTCCGGAATCGAAACGCGGAGTGGGCGTGCCGGGAAATGACACTAAAGAGCGACGTCAGCGAGAAAGGTTCAGACGCTCCTTTCGCCCGGCGGACTTGCGGCTTCTGTTCATCGGAGAATCGCCTCCGGCTTCAGGAAGGTTCTTCTACCAGCGCGACTCGGGGCTTTACAGGGCGATGCGCGACGCGTTCCGAGTCATCGATCCCTCGATTAACGATGAGAATTTTCTCGCGACTTTTCAAGGCGTCGGATGCTACCTGGTCGATCTGTGTCCGGAACCCGTCGATCAGTTGGATTCCCAGTCGCGGCGGAGAGCTTGCCGTGCCGGCGAGGAATTGCTTTCGAGCAAAATCGCTCGGCTCCGACCGGCGATGATCGCTACCCTGCTCCGCTCGATTGAGGGCAACGTTACACGTGCCGCCTCGCATGCAAATTGGCGCGGCTCGTTCATTCACTTGCCTTACCCCGGAAGATGGTCCCGGCACAGGCGGACTTTTGTGTATATCCTTGCGCCAGTGATCGGTGTCTTGACGCGATATGAATGCACTAATCCGCGCTGTGAGGCCGCTGCTCCCTGTACAACCGAGAGATACAAGACTCCTAAGCCCGATGGTAACGCATGCTGCGGGTAGCCGTATGGACGAGCGACCTCCGGAAGGCGAAGGTCTTGTGTTCAATCGAGAGTTTGTCTGCCATCGCTTTTGGCCTTAGGCAATGTCAGTTGTTGCCATCGTGCAGCTTTAATGTCTCGTCGAGCCAGTTAAAGACAAAATCGTCTTTTTAGGGCAGAGCGATTGATTCTATGGAGCCACCCGCCAGGATCGAACTGGCGACCTGCTGATTACGAATCAGCCGCTCTACCAACTGAGCTAGGGTGGCTTCCCTTTTTGATAATAACAACGTACCAACAACCAGGTGCGCATCCCTTGCGCAGCAGTGGCTAAGCCTGCGCACCCGAGCGCAACTCGACTGCAACCGTGGCGCTTTAACAGCGGTCAATCACCGACCGTCCACCTACAATGATACGAGTGACCGACCAAAAATTCAGCATCGGCCTTGTGCAGATGAGTTGTTCGCCCGATCCCGAAGAGAACCTCGAGAAAGCGGCGGCGCGAGTCGCCGAAGCGGCCGATCGGGGCGCCAATGTCGTGTGTCTTCCGGAACTCTTCCGATCTCAATACTTCTGCCGCGAGGAAGACGCGCGGCTGTTCGACTTAGCCGAATCGATCCCGGGCCCCTCAATCGATCGGCTATCGCAGGTCGCGAAGGAGAAGAAGGTGGTCATCGTTGCGTCGCTCTTTGAGAAGCGCGCGCAAGGGCTTTATCACAACACCGCGGCCATGATCGATTCCGACGGTACATTGCTCGGCATCTATCGCAAAATGCATATCCCGGACGATCCGCTCTATTTCGAGAAGTTTTACTTCACTCCCGGCGATACCGGCTTCCGGAACTTCGACACAAAGTCTGGTCGCATCGCAACGCTGGTGTGTTGGGATCAGTGGTATCCGGAAGGCGCGCGCATTGCGGCGATGGGCGGAGCGAGCGTGCTCTTCTATCCGACGGCAATTGCCTGGCATCCGTATGAGAAGGCTGAATTCGGCGAGGCGCAATACGATGCATGGCGAACGATACAACGCGGGCATGCGATCGCCAACGGCGTATATGTCGCCGCGGTGAACCGCACCGGCTTCGAAGGCGAGGCGGATCGTGGTCTCGAATTCTGGGGCGGTTCGTTTATCGCCGATCCGTTCGGACGCGTCGTGGCGCAGGCCTCGCACGACAAAGAAGAGATTCTATTGGCGGATGTGGATCCCAAAGTTATCGATGACACGCGCAGGAACTGGCCTTTTCTGCGGGATCGCCGCATCGATGCTTACGCTCCGATCCTGAATCGGATGCTCGTCGGATGAACCCCGAAACACCGCGCGAACTCGGCTTCCGCATGCCCGCCGAGTGGGAGCCGCACGCCGCGACATGGATCGCATGGCCGCATAACCGGGAAGATTGGCCGGGCCGCTTTGCGCCCATCCCGTGGGTCTACTGCGAGATCGTCCGTAAGCTGTCGCAATCGGAAACGGTTCGCATCCTCATTCAAGACGAAGAGGCGATCTCGCGGGTGAAACGGATGCTCGAAAAGAGCGGAGCGGACCTCAGCGCCGTTCAGTTCTTTCCGATTCCGACAGATCGCGTATGGACGCGCGACTATGCGCCGCTGTTTGTGAAGTCGTTCGAGGGCGACGTTGCGATCACGAATTGGAAGTTCAACGCCTGGGCGAAGTACGACGATTGGCATCACGATAACGCTGTGAACGAGGCACTGATCCGGCAGCTCGGCATGCAGAGTTGGTCGCCGGACATTGTGCTCGAAGGCGGCAGTATCGACGTGAACGGTGCAGGCATCCTAATGACAACTGAAGAATGCCTGCTCAGCCCGATTCAAGCGCGGAACCCACATCTTACGCGCGCGGAGATCGAGCATGCCATGTCCGATTACCTCGGCATCGATCGCGTCGTGTGGCTAAGAAACGGTATCGCCGGGGATGACACGCACGGTCACATCGATGACCTCGCCCGCTTCGTGAATGCCAACACGGTCGTCATCGCACAAGAGGCAAATCGCGACGACGCTAACTATGTGAACCTGGCCGAGAACTTCGTGCTGCTTCAGTCCGAAGGATTCGATGTGATCAGTATTCCCATGCCTTCCGAACATAAGTTTGCTCGTCGAAGGCTACCCGCGAGTTACGCCAACTTCTACATCGCGAACGAGACGGTACTCGTGCCAACCTTCAACGATCCGAACGATCGGATCGCCCTCGCCGTCATCGGCGACTTATTCCCCGATCGCGAGGTAGTCGGGATTCATTCCGTCGAACTAGTATGGGGCTTGGGAACATTGCACTGCATGACGCAGCAAGAGCCGGCGCGAGAAGCTAGCGCCAATGCCCTCGAATAAAGACCCAATTCCCCCCTCGGTTGACCCAATGCGCCGGCACCCAAACAGCGCGTGGTCGCGGCGGAAGCACCCAAGCTCCGCTAACCCATACGTGCTGGTTCCCGTTCCACTGGTAGTATCCAGGGGTCCAGACATACCCGGGTCCCGGAGCTACGGGCTGCGCTTCGACAATCGGCGCTGGCGGAGGCACTCGAACGTAATAAACCCGAGGCGAACCGCAGCCTGCAAGTAATGCAATAAAAGCTATAGGTAATAGCAGCGTGTGTTTCATAGATAGCTATGTTGCAAAACCACGGCAGCCGGCATTATGCAAACCGGCTGCCAGAAAGAGCAATTAGCGCCAGCGACCTTCCACGAATTCCCAGTGGTCTCCGCGGTGAACCCAGCGATGCGCAACCCAGCGAGCGCCCGGATGCGGCGGCATGGCCCACGCGCCCGCAACCCAAACGTGACGGCCTCCATCCCAGCGATAGTAACCGGGGGTCCAGACATAACCGACTCCAGGAGCAACCGGCCGGGTTTCCACAATCGGAGCGGGCGGTGCTACTCGAACAATAACCTCGGCGTTAACGGCCGGAATGACAAGCAATCCAAGAGACGCGACAGCTAGAAGCAGTGTACGTTTCACTTCTTTCTCCTCCTAAGAGATTCTGCGATGCTCACTCGTTGGCGAGCAAACGCTTCTGTCCGGGAAGACGCGAAGGTCCATCAGACAGTTGCAAAACACATAGCAATATGGATGCCTTTTAATCAGCCGTTAACGATAACTTTCAATATGCCTTTGCGGGCCGCACACGAGAATGCTTCGGGCGTATTCGCTAATGAGTACCGCTCCGAAATCAACGTCCCCACTTGGATTGTTCCGAGCCGAAGCAACTCAACTGCGGGTTCAAAGCGACCGCAACGTGAGCCAATTAACGAAAGCTCGTTCACGATGACGTGAGCCCAGTCGATGGATGCGTGATCGTGCACAGTTGACTTTAGGATCAATGTTCCGCGGGGACGCAGTGCGTGAATCGCCACATTCACGCCGTCGCTGGATCCGGTCGCGTCCACCACCCAATCGAAGCTAGCAGGTTTCGGCGACTCTGTGCTGACACGCGCGCCGCACTCAGCGGACAACGATAGTTTCGCTGCATGATGGCCGAAATGGACCACGGGAAAACCGTACGCCCGAAGGAGCTGAACGATCAGCAATCCAAGCTTGCCGTCTCCCATGACGGCTACAGTGGAGCCGCAAGGGATGTGGATCTGGTCGAGGATCTCGCATGCCGCCGCGAGCGGTTCAATGAAGACCGCCTCCTCGGTCGAGATCGAATCGGGAATCGCCAGTAAGTTGCGCTCGGGAAGAGTGAAGAACTCCTGGAACGCGCCAGGATGATTGACAATGCCGAGAACGGTGCGGTGCGGACAATGCCGGCTTAACGCGCGCGAGCACCAATCGCACGCGCCACACCCGAGATTGATCTCACCGGCGACGCGCTGACCAATCCATTTCGCGTCGTCAGCTGCAATCACCTCGCCGGCAAACTCGTGGCCCGGCGTGCCTTTGAAACCGTAGTAGCCGCGCTGTAGTTCAAGGTCGGTGTTGCAGATTCCGGCGGCAAGCATTCGGATCAGCGCATAACCGGGGGGCCGTTCAGGAATTGGTACATCGCGCACTTCAACACGGCCGTTCTCCAGATGCACGCTGAGCATGGGATTCTATTGTCGCCCAGGATGTCGCTTGCTAGCATGGGGGTGCTTTCATGGATGCCGAACTGGCCTGCATCGCGCCCGATTGCCGCGCGCGATATGACATCGACCAAGTGATTTATGTGTGTCCGCGTTGCGGATCGCTGCTCGAAGCCTCAGTGGATATCAAGTCGTATGATGCGAGCAAACTGGCGCGCGTGTGGCGCGAGCGCCGCCTCTCGAATCATCCGATCGACCAGAGCGGCGTGTGGCGCTACCGTGAGTTGCTGCCGCCTGTTTCCGACACCGACATCACGACGTTGCGCGAGGGCGATACGCCGCTGCTGCGCTCCCCCAAAGCTGCCGCGTATGCCGGACTCGACGCACTCACCTTCAAGCATCAGGGATTCAACCCGACGGGTTCGTTCAAAGACAACGGCATGACGTGCGGCGTCGCCCAGGCACGGAAGCTTGGAATGAAGCGCGTCGCCTGTGTCTCCACTGGCAACACTTCGGCGTCGATGGCGGCCTACGCGGCAGCCTCGGGCATGGAGGCGCTGATCTTTCTGCCCGACGGAAACATCAGCTTCGGCAAGCTCGCGCAGGCCCTGGAATATGGCGCGCAGACGTTTCAGATCGAAGCCAATTTCGATCAGATCCTGGCGCTGGTTCGTGAGCTCGCAGCGGAACTCGACATCTATCTTCTGAACTCGATCAACCCATTTCGTATCGAAGGGCAGAAGACGATCATGGCCGAGATGCTGGATGCGCGCGACTGGCGCGTGCCCGATTGGGTGGTGGTTCCGGGCGGGAATCTGGGCAACGTGTCGGCTTTCGGCAAGGCTTTGCGAGAGCTTCTTGCCATCGGGCTGATCGACCGTCTGCCGCGCCTCGCCGTCGTTCAGGCGCGCGGTGCATCGCCCTTTTACGACTTCGTACTCAACGGCTCTGGTAAGTTCGAGGCCGTCGCGCATCCGGAGACTCTGGCGACCGCCATCCGCATCGGCGATCCGGTCTCGTGGCCCAAGGCCCACTTCGAAGTTCAATCCAGCAATGGCGTGGTGGAGCGTGTCACGGAGCAGGAGATTGCCGACGCGAAAGCCTTGATCGGACAATGCGGCATTGGCTGTGAACCCGCGTCCGCAGCTACGCTGGCCGGCATCCGGAAGCTCACGGCAGCGGGAACGATTGCGCGCGACGCGGATGTTGTCGCCATTCTTACCGGCAACGTTTTGAAGGACACTGATTTCATCTACCGCTATCACACCCGGCAACTGACTGCGCCGGACGGCGAACGCATTGTCTCGCAGTTTGCGAATGAGCCGGTTAAATTACCAAACGATCGCGACGCGATTCGGCGAGCGGTTGCGATGCCGGTGCCATCGCGGATCTGAGTCGCCGGTACACGACGCGGATCAGAGCAACGGCCGGAACCGAAAGGAACATTCCGGGAACGCCGCCCAGTTTCTCCCCCGCCAGCACTCCCAGGATTACCAGCAGCGGATGCACTTCCACGCCGGCACTCATCAGCCTCGGACTTACCACATAGTCCTGACAGACCCGATACAAACCGAGGAAGATAACAACCCAAAGAACATGCGAATATCCGGTGGCGACGGAAACCAGAATGATAATCACGGCGGCAATTAACGGACCGATCATCGGAATGAATTCAAGCGGAAACGCGATCGCAGCCAGGAGGATTCCGTAGGGCACGCCCATGATGCTGAAGACGATCGCAAAGACAATGAAGGTGATCAGGCAAAGCAACCCCATCGCTCGGACATACTGACCCAGCAGGACATCCGTGTCCCCCAGAATTCCGACCCACATCCGCCGGCGCGAGCCATCCGGAATAAGCGTCACGGCATGGCCATAGATCTCAGAGCCGTCCTTCAGTAAGAAGAAACTGATGACCGGGACCAGGACGAGAAACAGCAGGTAACTCGAGTAGGAGATTACTTTCAACCCCGCGGTGGGCAGATAGCTGACGATATCCCCCGAATGCGTCTGCAAAAAGCTCTGCACCTTTACGAGCACGTCGCCCCTCAGCATTTCAAGGTAGTGAGGTAGCCGTACATTGAAGGTCGCGCTGGATAAGTTTCCGAAGAATTGAGGAGCTTTGCTTGCAAGCGACGTAGCTTCTTCCGCCACGCGCGTCCCGAGTTCGATGCCGACAAGAGCGAGAAATCCGATGAGCAGCACGTAGGTAATCGCGAGTCCCGGAGTGCGCGATTTTCCAGGCAAGTGGCGGTTCAACACGTTCACCAGCGGCGTCAACATATACGCGAACAGGATCGCGATAATCAGGATGAAGATGGTCTCGCGGATCTCATAAAGAGCGCGGCAGAGGATCAGTATCAGTATCGCGGTCCAGGTCCAGCGCGCGGCATTGCGGTCAAGTCCGAGCATGTTTTAGTTAGTTTTCTCCTCAGATACTCTCTTGCAAGCTCGCTTCGGGCAACGTCGCAGACGGCGAGACCTTCTGCATTCGCACACCGGCGATCCGGTTCCGCTCCACTGATTCTACGGTGAATCGACGCCCTTCGAAATCGACAAACTCCCCAGGCTTCGGAATATGGCCCAATCGATAGAGCAGGTACCCCGCCAGAGTTTCAAATCCGGCCTCTGAAGGTAGCGTCAGACCATATTGCGATTCCAAGTCGACGATCTTGGTCGCTCCATCAAGTATGAGTTCGTCAGATACTTCGACCGTAGCAGGTTCGCGCTGATCGTCGAACTCATCTTCAATGCCGCCGACGATCTGTTCCAGAACGTCCTCCAGCGTGAGCAGGCCTGAGACGGTCCCAAACTCATCAACGACGATCGCCATGTGCGACTTCCCGATCCGAAATTCTTCGAGGATCGCGGAAAGCGGCTTCGTCTCGGGAACCACCGGCGACTTGCGCATCAGCGGGCGCACACGGAACGGCCGCGGCGACCTGCCCTCGCGCAGAAACCGCCGGCGCTCCTGCCATACCGGAAGCAGATCTTTATAAAAGATCAGTCCGACGATCAGTTCCGGCGTTCCTTCCCACACAGGAAGCCGCGAGTGCTGCTCGCGAATCATGGTGCTGAGAACCTCGTCGAGCGAGGCGTCGATCGAGACCGAGACGATGGCGTTGCGCCCGGTCATCACCTCGCGCGCCGAAAGATCTTCCAGATCCAGCACCCGGTTGATCATCTCTTCCTGAGCTTCGGGCAAATGACCGGCGCCGCGGCTGGACGCTACAATCAGCCGGATCTCATCCGCCGAGTGTCCGCCGGGATGATGCCTCGTTTGAAGACCCATGGAGCGCGTCATCAACATCACGGTGCGTTCGATGATCGTGATGAACGGCGCGGCGATGCGGGAGAAAACCATTAGCGGCGGCGCAACTACAACCGCGAGGCGGTCCGCCGTATTGATGGCCAGGTTCTTTGGGACGACCTCGCCCATGGTGACGTGCAGATACGTCATCAGCAGGAAGGCTGCGGCGAAGCAGACGCTGCGAATCAGCACCGATGTGCCCGGCAATATCGCGGGGTGAACCAGATTCAGAATGATGGCGTAGAGAGTGTCTTCGCCGGCCCACCCAAGGCCGAGACTGGCGAGCGTAACGCCGACTTGCGTGACGCCTAGCAGGCGGCTGGGATTCGACAGCAATTGCAGTGCAATGCGCGCGCCCACTTGCCCTTGTTCCGCCAGTTGGCGTAGACGCGAATCGCGAACCGAAAGTAGCGCGACCTCCGCCCCCGCGAAGAATGCGTTCACCGCGAGGATGCAGATGAGAAGTAATAAGCGCAGGCCGAGGTGCGGGATGGGTGTCAATATCGCTGACTCGATTCGTTAATTACGAGGCGTCTACAATTCTAGGGTGCTCTCGCGACGCATTCTGCGCGTCCTCAATTCGCTGCTGTTGATCGGATTCGTTTTGCTTGCTATCGGAGCGTGGTGGTTCTTCTGGCGTCCGCTCCCTCAGACCTCAGGCAACCTGACCGCGCCGGTGAGCGCGCGAGCTACGGTCGATTGGGATGGATTGGGTGTCCCGCATATCCACGCCGCGACACAGGCCGATGCGTTTGTGGTCCAAGGCTACGTGACTGCATCGGAACGGCTATGGCAGATGGATACTTTGCGGCGCGCGGCCGCAGGGGATCTGTGCGAGGTGGTGGGGCCGCAAGCGCTGGAGTTGGATGAAGATTCCCGAAGGTTGCGCATGCGCCGGATCGCGGAGTCTGTGTATACCGACTTATCCAGTGAAGATCGCGCGGACATGACTGCTTATGCCCGCGGCGTGAACTACTTCATGGAAACGCACCACAACCGGCTGCCATTCGAATTTGCCGCGCTAAGTTATGATCCGAAGCCGTGGAGCGTCGTTGACACTATTCTTATCGGGCTCTATATGTTTCGGGACCTAACAACATCGTGGCCGGAGCATGTGGAAGAAGCCGACTTACTCGCCCACGGAGATCCCTCCAAAGTTGCCCTTTTATTCCCGTCTCGGGCCGGCACGGAGATTCAACCGGGCTCTAACGCGTGGGTAGTCTCAGGTGCCCACACCGCGCATGGACATCCGCAGTTATCGAACGATATGCATCTGGCTTATTCCGTGCCCGGTATCTGGTTCATGACAGCGATCGATGCGCCGGGACTGAAGGTGATGGGCGTTTCGCTACCGGGCGCGCCAGGCGTGATCGTAGGACATAACCAGCGGATCGCGTGGGGTGTGACTAACTTACACTTCAACGTTCAGGACTTATACCGCGAAAAGCTGGACGAGCGCACTGGCCAGTATGAGTTTCAAGGACACGTGGAACAGGCGCGCCTTGAAACCGAACTTATTCCGGTAAAGGGCCAGAAGACAGTCGAGTTGCGGCAATGGGTGACGCGGCACGGCCCGGTGATCGTGAACGAGAAGGGCGAACATCTGGCGCTGCGATGGTCCGCCGCCGAGAAGGGCTCGTTCTCGCTCACGTTTAACGATATTGACCGGGCTAGCGATTGGACGTCCTTCAACGCCGCAGTAGCTAAGTTCCCCGGACCCGGACAGAACTTCGTCTATGCCGATGTAGACGGGAACATCGGGTATCATGCCAGCGGTAAGTTGCCGGTGCGGCGCGGGTTTACAGGCGATGTTCCGCTGGACGGCGCGTCCGGACAGTTTGAGTGGGATGGATGGATCCCCTACGAACAGTTGCCGCAAGCTTTCAACCCGCCGTCCGGCATCATCGTCACCGCGAACCAGAATCCGTTTCCCAAAGATTATCCGTACACGGTCAGCGGTTCGTTCGCGTCGCCTTATCGTTCCGCGCAGATCCGGGCAATGCTGCAGCGTAAGTCGAAACTCACGCCTTTGGATACTCTGGCGATCGAGAAAGATGTGTACTCGGCGTTTGAAGATCATCTGGCTCATGAGTTAGTGGCGGCGTGGGATCGAAAGGGCAACGGGGAAGGTGACTTGAAGCAAGCAGTCGACCTACTGCGACACTTCAACGGACAGATAGATAAGGACTCCGCCGCGGCTCTGATTGCCGTGCGGACTGATTGGTATGTACGCGAGGCGATGGCGGAGAGCGCCGCTCCGGGCGAAGGGCAGGAGTACATGGATTCGACGCACGCCCACGCAGTCTTACAGCTTTCCTACTCGGTGCTGCAACACTTGCTCGACGAACGCCCGGCCGGATGGTTCGCCAGTTACGACCAGATGCTGGTCGATTGTCTCCGCAGCGCGGTTCATGAGTTAGAGCGGACGCAGGGCCGCAACCCGGATAAGTGGCGCTATGGAAACTATCTGCAATGGCGATTGAATCATCCGGTGGGAAGCCACTTACCTGGACTAGCTTCGTTATTCGATATCGGACCCGTGCCGATGAGCGGCGGATCGACGTCGGTGAAGCAAACAACGATGCGGATCGGACCCTCCGAACGGTATAGCGCGGTGGTTGGCGACTGGGATAAGAGCTTATTGAATGTTGTTATGGGTCAGAGCGGGCACGTCATGTCGAAGCATTACAAAGACGAGTGGGATGCCTACTACAACGGACGTAGTTTCCCGATGCAGTTCGAAAAGGTTGATGTTAAGTCGGAGATAGTGGTGAACCCGCAATAAAACCACAGCCGGTTAAAATAGCAGCGAAATCACGACGTCAAAGTAACAACCAGAGCGCCTCAAAGTCTCCCGGAAGTGATTCCGGCGCGTTGTATCCCGCGCAACGGCCTCGCTCTCGCCTCCTACATTTAGCTTCCTGAGGCGGTGGCTCTTCACTCGTCAATTTGACATTCGGGAGCGAGTGAATCGAACGGGCCTTGCGGCCAGACGCAAGTTCGGTGCACCGAAGCATCTCCCGATATAGTACCCGACCTTACCTTCATGCCATGCACAGCGGATTTGTCTCATTCCGCTCTTATCCGCACGGCATCGCGCCCTAAGAACACATCAAGGACGCGCTCCTTGTAATCCAATTCTTTTGCACCGTTCGACAATTGACCAGCACAACCAGCCAATGAACGCGTTCGTACCACATCCGCCGAGTCCCGCCTGCGACGCGACTGTGGTCGTTCCGGTCCGCAACGAAGAACGGCGGCTGCATGCGGCTTTAACCGCTCTCCACAACCAGCGTTTCGACCGTCAGCGGTATGAAGTCATCGTTCTACTGAATAACTGCCGGGACGGTTCTGTCTCCGTCGCAAGGGAGTTCCAACGCGCGCATCCGACATTTGCGTTACACCTCGTCGAGCGCGAACTCCCGGGCGCGCACGCAAATGTCGGAACCGCGCGGCGTCTCTTAATGGATGAAGCAGCGCGGCGGCTGCCTAGGGACGGTGTGATTCTCTCAACCGACGGCGACTCTCAGGTAGCTGGTGATTGGGTGTCCAACAATCTTGAGGCGATTCGCGCGGGCGCTGACGCCGTTGGCGGGGCGATCGCGTTCTCCCGCCCCGAGTACGATCACCTTCCCGCACCGGCACGCCGCCTCATCGGCGCGGATGCGCACTATCACCGGCTCGCCACGCTGCTGGAATCTCAAGTCGATCCCGTTCCGCACGATCCCTGGCCACGGCACCATCAGCACTTCGGCGCGAGCCTGGCATGCCGCGCTTCCATCTACCACCGCGTCGGCGGATTGCCGCATGTCGATTGCCTTGAGGACGTCGCATTCGTCGAGTCTCTCGCGCGGTTGGATGCGCGCGTTCGCCATAGCCCTGACGTCCGGGTGTCGACGGCTCCTCGACTGCATGGCCGCGTTCGCGTGGGCCTCTCCTCGCAGCTGCGTGAATGGCGATCGGGCCCCGACTGGCAGGTCGATTCCGCCGTGTTCCTCCGGCACTACTTCGCCTACCGCGCACAACTCCGCAAGCTATGGGAACGGCAACACAGCGCAAACCCGCGGCTGCTGGAGCAGATCCGCTCAGCCCGCACGTTCGGCGCATTGCATGCCGCGCTTGATCTTCGCCATCGCCTCTGGAAGAGCTACCCCGAGCGTCTCCGCACCGTGCCCATCGAGGTTGCGATCCGAGGTTTACGCCGGCTTACGCGGCACGCCGTCGCAGGACATCCAGGCGATAGCGTTCTTCACGACCGCTCGCGATGGTGTCCCATTCCGGGCGGCTTCGAAAATAGTCATGTACCTGATCGCCGGTCATCGGATAATCCTCTACTACGGGCGTGAAGTGGACCAGCACCAAGTCTGAGCCGTTGCTCTGATGCTCCGCTGTGCGGTCCGCAAGTCGCGCCAGATCCGGCGGCGAAAAGTAGTAACCGACTTCTGAAACGAGCACCAGATCGAATAGGCCACCCGGGAAGTCATTTGGAACACTCATCCGCCGCAGTTCGACATTCTCGAATTCGCGGCACCTTTGCCGGGCGAGTTCCAATGCCTTCTCCGACACATCGACGGAGAGAAGATGCCCGCAGCGCGCAGCTAACTGCGCCGTCAGGATCCCGATCGAACACCCGATTTCAAGTGCGTTGGCGTAATGCTCGCGCGGCAGCGCCTCAAGCGTCCGGGCGTACTTAGCCTTCTCATACTCGCTCGTGGCAAAGTCCCACGGATCGTCCTTTGCGGCATAGACGCGGTTGAAGTATTCCTCATCGAGCGAATTGCCACTCATAATTCCAGGGCCTTCCTTCCGACCTCCGCAAGAGCTTGATCGGGCGCCGGCTGACGCAGATACATCGTCAGATCGCGCAGAATTTCGGCAAACGGAGCGGGAGCAAGCAACCCGCGCGCACCCACTCCGCGCGTCACGCGCTCCATCACGTCCAGACAGATTCGTTCGATCGCGAGACGAGTCATATTCGCGAACTGCACCATGCGGCTCGCGTCCGGCTCGCTGCTGGAATGGAAACACTGATCCGCCACGGCAGCGGCTTGCGCTATCCATTGCCGCCCGCTCTCGATAGCCATCGCGATCTCTCCGGCCCGTGCTCGTTGAAACGGATCGCCGGTGCGTCCCGATGCGCGAAGCCACTCGAAAAAGCAGTCGGCCAGCCGCTCGATACCTCCGAAGTGAACCGCGGCGAACCGGATCGCGCCGCCACTGAACACCGGTTGCCGGTAATAATCGCCGGGGCCGCCAACAATCACGTCAGTGCTCGTCACAACACCAGTGAAGTCGACTGTGAAACTGCACGAGCGCTCCATACCAAGGGGCTCCCACGATTCCCAGTCGATGCGGGGGCTGAGCGTTTCCATCGGTAGCAGGCACATCGTGCGGCCTTCCCCATCGATCTCCGCAGTCACGATCGGACGCTCAATCACGCCGGCGCCAGACCCGAACGCTTTCGCTCCGGAGAACTCCAGGGACTTTCCATTGCGGCGAGCGCGCACGGGATCCGGAGAGTCCGTGTTCCACACACCGAAGACATAGCCCCGCGCAAGGTCGTCCAAAGCCCGATCCGCATCTCCATATTTTTGAATCAGCAAAAGCGCGTTCACGTGGCCCTCGAACAAGCGTCCTAGGGAAAGGTCGCGTCTGCCGACATCCTGTAAACACTGAAGCGATTCGCGATGAGTGAGTGGCGCGATCCCGATTCCCCGGGTCAGCGGAGCGCTGAGTAAGCCCTCGGCCGCAAGCCGGCGAAAGCCGTCGCGAAGAAATTGCGCGGAATCATTCAAGTATGTTCTCTGATTCTTTAAGCCGCGCTGAGATGCAGAAAACGGTGCGGTTCACCAGATCGTCGGAACCCCGTAGCGCGCAAGTCGTTCGTCTCGGGTCACGATGGAAATTCCTTCCGACAGCGATTGCGCAACGAGGATCCGATCAAACGGGTCTTTGTGGATCTGGGCCAGCGAGGACAGCTCGATTACGTCAGCCACGCGAATGGGTAGCGTCGTTACCCCGTTACCCGAGATGTATTTCCTCCACCACGGAAGCGGGTCTTCGATCAGCGAGTTTTTCTTTCCCGATTTGAGGGACAACTCCCAGAGACTCGCCACGCTAGCGACGATCTCCTCATTCTTGAACGCATCGAAGGCCGCGCGGCTCAGCAACTCGGGACTATTGATTGCCCAGACGAGGGCATGGGTGTCGGCAAGTACCCTCACTTACCGTCGATCCAGTCCTCCGCCTCGTGATCGGTCATCGGCTGCCACCATTCATCGCCAGGCGGCACCAGCAGATTTCCTCGTCCAGCGCCCAGTGGAAAGCTGGCCGAGCGCGTGGGGACAAGGTCAGCTATGGGCTTCCCGTGCCTCGCGATCGTGACCGTTTCACCCTGCTCCACCATCTCGAGCAACCGCGAGAGTTGCGTTTTCGCATCGTGGACGTTTAGCTGCATATCTCGAGGTTAGTCCACTTTTCTAGCTAAGTCAACACATCTTCAGTGCGCACCCACAGGACCCGCGCCTGGCCGACTCTTCTTCATCAGAAAAGCAAACGGCACCATCACCGCGCAGACGATTGCGAAAAACCAGATCGTGTCGATATAGGCAAGCACGTTCGCCTGCTGCTGCACGATGCCAAACACCTGTCCGTAAGCCTGCTGCATCGCATCGGCGGGACTGGTTCCCCGCCCTACCAGAGTCGAAATCAGGCTCTGTACCGTACTGCGGAATTGTCCGCTGTAGTTGCTGAAGTTGCCGATGAGCCGATCCTGATGGAATTGCGAACGCTGGGCGAGCAACGTCTCCACAAGCGAGATACCAACACTGCCTCCGATATTGCGGAAGAGGTTCGTCATGCCGGAGACTTGGTTATTCTTCTCGCGCGGGATGCCGACGTAAGACATCGTGTTAATCGGAACGAACAGGAACGCCAGACCGACGGAATAGACGGCGCGATACCGCACGGCCGCTCCAAAATTCATGTTCAGATTCAGCCCAGTCATGTAATAGAGCCCTCCGGCACTGGCGGCGAACCCGAAGGCGATCAAATAGCGCGCATCCAACTTCCCGACGGCGATACCGACCACGGGCATGAGCAAAAGCACGACAACGCCGCCGGGGGACAGGACCATCCCTGCCGTTGTGGCTGAGTACCCCATTAGCGTTTGCAGCAGCTGCGGAATCAGCACGGTGCTTCCATAGAGCGCCAGACCGAGCATGAACATCATGAAGCTCGCGATGGCGAACGTGCGGTTTTGAAAGAAGAGCCGGATATCGACGATCGGCTCCGGCTGAAAATACTCCCAGATAATGGCTCCCACGATGCCGATTACCGTGAGCGTCGTGAAAGTCACGATGAAATGAGAACCGAACCAGTCGTCGCGCTGGCCCTTATCGAGAACCACCTGCAGGGAACCGAGCCCGACGGCGATGAAGACGAGCCCCATGAAGTCGACGCGGCGGCGAACGCCTTTCGTATTCTCGACCTTAAGCCAAGGCGGGTCTTCGACGAGCCGGTGCGTCAGAAAAAGCGAAAGGATCGCCACCGGGATGTTGATGAAGAAGATCCACCGCCAATTGAAGTTGTCGGTGATAAAGCCGCCGAGCGTAGGGCCGATTGCGGGCGCAAGGACGACGGCGAATCCGTAGAGCGCGAAAGCCATCCCGCGCTGCCGTGGCGGAAAAGTATCGGCCAGGATCGCTTGTTCGCTGGGCGCGAGGCCGCCGCCGCCGATCCCCTGCAGCACGCGAAAGAACACGAGCATCCCGAGCGATGGCGCGAGGCCGCACAGAAACGAACTGATTCCGAACAGAGCGACACAGGTCATGTAGAACCGCTTGCGTCCGAAAACCGTCGCGAGCCAACCGCTGATCGGCAGCACGATGGCGTTGGAAACCAGATACGAAGTCAGAACCCAGGTGCTTTCGTCCTGCCCGGCGGAGAGGTTGCCGGCGATGTGCGGCAGAGCGACATTCGCAATCGAAGTGTCGAGCACTTCCATAAACGTTGCCAATGTTACGGTGACCGCGATAAGCCACTGATTATGGCTCGGGCGCCATTGGGCTTGATCTTGCGCCGGACTCGCTGCAGCGCTGGCCATAGCTAATGAACAGTGAAGCGCGCCAGGTTCTGTTCCGCCAAACCGAGCGCACGCGCTAACTCGATCTTTGCAAGATTGTGCTGATAGGTGGCGCTGATGAGATTGACATCCGCGGTGACCACCGATTGCTGCGCTTGGACAACTTCAAGGTTGTCCGTTACTCCGGCAGTGAAACGATCACGGGATTGGTCGAGTGTTTCGTGCGCGAGCACCTGGTTGCGCTGCGCGACCGCAACCTGATCCGCGGCCGATTGCAGATCGAGCAGCGCGGTTCGAACCTGCTGATCGATCTGTCCGCGCAGATCGCCGAGATCATTCTTCCGCTGTCGCAACGTCGAGTCCGATTGTTCGATGTCCGAGCGGATGCGTCCGCCGTCAAAAATTGTGAAATTCAAGGCGCCGGTCACGTTCCAGACGTTGTGCGAATAGCCGATGTTTACACCAGCGTCACCGAAGTTGGCGCTTACATCGATTGACGGGTAATACTCGGCAACGGAAGCACTGCGGGCGATTTCAGCGGCGCGAACCTGCTCTTCAGCGGCTTTGAAATCCGCCCGATTCGCATATGCCTGGCGGAGCGCATCCTCGGTGGTGATTCCGTTTAAAGGAGAGAACGGCATCCGATCCGTGGTGTTGAAACGCTGTCCCGGCGGCAGACCGATTACGCGGCCCAACACAAGTTTGTCCTTCTCGTATTGGTTCTTCGATGCGAGCAATGTTTGCTGATCGGTGCGCAACTGCACCTCGGCACGAAGCTGATCGATCGCAGGCGCGACTCCGGCGGTATGCTGGTCTACCGCGCGGTTGAACAGAACTTGCGAGGTGTCCACCTGCGCCTGGGCAGCGTCGACCCGCGCCATATCGGAAATGATCAGGAGATACGCGTTACCGACGGCTTCAACCACCAGATCGCGACTATCCTGAACACTGAGCTGGGCGGCATGCACGCTGACATCGGAAGACTTCAGATTGCGCAACTTCTGAATATTCACCACCGACTGGGCAAGATTCGCGCGCGTATCTACGGAGCCGAAGGTGACGATCGTTGGAATGCTGAAGCCGAATCCCGGCGGGACAGAGAAATGGAACCCTTCGGCGGCGAGGTTCACCCGGTTGTAACTTTGCGTATAGTCGCCGGTGAGGTTCGGCAGCAGGCCGCTTAGGACTCGCTTCCGTTGCGCGCTTACGTTGCTGACGTTCTCAGAAGTTGTCAGGATTCCTAGATTGGTCTTGAGCCCGCGTTGAATCGCATCGCTCAACGAGAGATCGATCGGAGCGGCAGTCGCCTGACCCGTAGCGACGCTGCCTTGATAGTTTCCGCCCATGGAACTCACCGGACCGTTGGCTGAGGGCGGCGGAGTGGAAGGCGCACGCGGGGTAGCCGGCGCGCCTAGTTGCGCGAACAACGGAATGCTCCCGGTGGCTGCTATCACGAGCAACGTTCCTGTGAGGGATACCCGCCCCAAATATGATCTCTTTCGCACTAGTTCGGTTCTCGTTGGCTTCATTTTCAGATGCGGTTAGATAGGTAAAGTTGCAAGTAGAGCTGGCCACTTCGCTATCGATCTCCCAAGTGTAACGGCTATGCCGGGGCGGCATTCCGAACACTGTGATCGGGTTACCGAAATAGGACACAATAAGATGGTTGGTTCCCTGGTTGTATCCTGGGCGCCGTGCGGATACTCAATAGAGGAGCGAATCGTTTGGTGCCAACCCTGAGGACAAAACTGTGAAGGTAGTGATCGGCTCGGACCACGCTGGGTTCGAGTTAAAGATGGTCGTTCGCGAGTATTTGCGGGGGCTTGGTTTCGACGTGCTGGACGTAGGGACGGATTCAACCGCACCGGTGGACTATCCGGATTTCGCGTCTGCGCGTGGGGAAAGCAGTGCGCGATGGCGTTGCAGAACGCGGCGTTCTGATCTGCGGTAGTGGAATCGGAGCCTCAGTGGCGGCGAACAAGATCGACGGCATACGTGCCGGGCTCGCCCATGACCACTACTCTGCCCACCAGGGCGTCGAGCATGATGACATGAACGTAATCGTGTTCGGCTCCCGCGTGATTGGACCGGAAACGGCAAAGGAATTGGCGCATGCTTTCCTCGATGCGCGATTTACTCATGAAGAACGTCACGTGCGGCGCCTCGCGGAAGTAAAGAGGATCGAAGAAACGCACGGACTCTAGAGAAAGAGACAGGAAAAATCATGGCGACATCGAGTTTGCACGAGCCGGCGCAGTTTGCGCCGAAGATATGGGCGCACGACGCAAGCCTGTGGACCGGCGCGGACGAAGCGCAGTGGCTGGGGTGGTTGGATATTGTCGATCAACAACTCGCGCGCGTGGACGAATTCGAAGCGCTCGCGCGAGAAGTAAAGGAGCGCGGATTTAAGAACGCGCTGCTGCTCGGAATGGGAGGTTCCAGTCTTTGTCCGGAAGTCATGAAGCTGACGTTCGGGAAGGTTGGCGGGTACCCGGAGCTGTTCGTGCTCGATTCGACGGACCCGCAGCAAATTCTGGATACACAGAAGAAGATTGACGTACCTAATACAGTCTTTATTGTTTCGAGTAAGTCCGGCAGTACTCTCGAGCCGAATATTTATAAGCAGTATTTCTATCAGTTGGCCGGAAACAATGGATCGCAGTTTATCGCGATCACGGACCCCGGATCGAAGATGGAACAGGTTGCCAAAGAAGACAAGTTCTGGAAAATCTTTTATGGCGTCAAGAGTATCGGCGGCCGCTACTCCGCTCTATCCGACTTCGGGATGATTCCGGCTGCCGTTATGGGCGTGGATGTGCGCCGTTTCCTTCAAAGCGCTAAGAAGATGGTTGAGCTGTGTAAGTTGCCGGACCCGTCTGATAACCCGGGCGTTTCGCTGGGACTCACGCTCGGCGAGCACGCGCGCAATGGGCGGGACAAGGTCACTTTGGTCGCTTCTCCCCCGATTGCGGATCTCGGGGCGTGGCTCGAGCAACTAATCGCTGAGTCAACCGGCAAGATTGGCCGCGGTTTGATACCCGTCGACCGGGAACCTCTCGGTTCTCCCAGTGTTTACGGGCAGGATCGCATCTTTGCTTATGAGCGCTACCTTCCCGCGGCCGCCGGCGCTGAAGACACAGCCCTCAAGAACCTGGAACACGCCGGGCACACCGTGGTTCACTTAGGTGTTCACGATATTTACGACCTGGGGCAGGAGTTCTTTCGTTGGGAAATTGCGATCGCGGTTGCGGGTTCGATCATAGGCATCGATCCTTTCGACCAACCGGATGTTGAAGCTAGTAAGATTGCGACGCGCAAACTAACTTCAGAGTACGAAGAGAAGGGCTCATTACCCAGCGAGCAGCCGATTTTTGAGCAGGACGGAATTAAGCTCTTCACGAATGAAGACAATGCCACGGAACTGGGCGAGCATCATAGTCTCACTACTTACTTAGGCCACCATTTGGGCCGCCTATCGCCTGGCGATTACTTCGCGCTGCTGGCTTATATCGAGATGAATGAGGAGCACGAGAAAGCGCTGCAACAAATGCGGCGTGCGATCCGGGACCGTTATCGGGTGGCGACTTGTCTTGGTTTTGGCCCGCGCTTTCTGCATTCGACCGGGCAGGCTTATAAGGGCGGTCCAAACTCTGGAGTATTTCTGCAACTTACTTGCGACGATGCGGTGGAGTTGCAGGTGCCCGGTCAGAAATATACATTCAGTGTGGTGAAAGCGGCGCAGGCACGCGGGGATTTTGAGGTTCTCGCCGAACGCAAGCGGCGAGCATTGAGGGTACACCTTCCCGCTGACTTGAAACACGGCCTTGAAGTGTTAGCAAGCGCGATCGATCAAGCGCTTAAGGTAACTCCGTAACGGAACCAATAACAAATAGGAGAACCATGCAATTAGGAATGATTGGTTTGGGCCGTATGGGCTCGAATATGGTGCGGCGGTTGATGAAGGCCGGCCACCAGTGCGCGGTTTACGACCTGAGCGATGCCCCGGTAAAGCAACTAGTCGGCCAAGGCGCGCTCGGCGGAACCTCCGTCGACGACTTCAAGAAGTTGCTGCAGGCGCCCAGAGCGGTTTGGGTCATGGTGCCTTCGGGCGAAGCAACCGAGACAATGGTCCGCAAACTAATAGATACCTTGGAAAAGGGCGACACGATCATTGATGGCGGTAACTCGTTCTATAAAGACGACGTGCGGCGTTCGAAGCTTGCCGCTGAAAAAGGTATCGATTACGTCGACGCTGGAACAAGCGGTGGAGTGTGGGGGTTCGAGCGCGGCTATTGTCTGATGATCGGCGGCCCGAAAGAAACGGTGCAGCGGCTCGATCCGATCTTCAACGCGTTGGCGCCCGGAGAAAGCGGCATTGCTCCTTCGCCGGGCCGCGACGGGAAAGCAACTGCGGACCGAGGCTATCTGCACTGCGGACCGAGCGGCGCTGGACATTTTGCCAAGATGGTCCACAACGGAATCGAATACGGCCTGATGCAGGCTTACGCCGAGGGTTTCGACATCTTAAAGAACAAGAATTCGGATAAGCTCGATCCCGATCTGCGGTACGACATCAACTTAGCCGATCTTGCCGAGACTTGGAGGCGAGGCAGCGTAATTGGTTCGTGGCTGCTGGACCTGACGGCGATGGCTCTGGTAGAAGATCCGGAGCTGAAAAGCTATACCGGCTGGGTTGAAGATTCCGGTGAAGGCCGCTGGACCATTGAGGCGGCGATTGAAGAAGCGGTACCCGCCGAAGTTCTGGCCGCATCGCTGTTTGCGCGCTTCCGCTCGCGGCAGGAGCATACCTATGCGGAGAAGATGCTCTCCGCAATGCGTAAAGGTTTCGGCGGCCACGTCGAGCACATCCCCAAAGCTTAGGAGCCCGATTGTCTTCAAAACCAGCCCAGCCTGTAACTCCCGATGAGCATGGACGTCCGGCCGACCCATGCCTGATGGTCATCTTCGGGGCGTCCGGAGATCTGACTACCCGGAAGCTACTTCCCGCGCTCTATAACTTACGGCGGAGTAAGCTACTGCCGGAGGATTTCGCGATTCTCGGTGTAGCGGTCGACCAGATGTCGGAAGATGACTTCCGCAACAAAGTTCGTCACGATATCCGGGAGTACGCCGGCGCGCCTGAGGACTGTAAGCAGTGTGATTGGCTGGCAGAACGCGTCTATTACATGACGGGTGACTTCCGCGACGACGGTACTTACGCTCACCTGAAGGATGTTCTGGCCGAACTCGACCAGAAACACTCGACTAAGGGAAACTACCTTTACTACTTGGCGACAGCCCCGGCGTTTTTCGGCGAGATACCCTCGCGCCTTGGAGCCAACGGGCTTACCAGTGAAGCGGACGGCCACTGGCGCAGAGTCGTTATCGAGAAGCCGTTTGGCAGCGATCTCGATTCCGCGCGGGCTCTGAATCGGGATCTCGGTAAGTCGCTCACCGAGAAACAGATCTATCGCATCGACCATTACCTGGGCAAAGAGACCGTCCAGAACATATTAGTGTTTCGTTTCTCGAACGGCATTTTCGAGCCGGTCTGGAATCGCCGCTATATCGACCATGTGGAAGTTACCGTCGCCGAGGAACTAGGTGTTGAGCGCCGAGGCGGCTACTACGACCATGCGGGCGCCTTGCGCGATATGATCCCGAATCATATCCTGCAGCTCGTGACGCTAACGGCGATGGAACCTCCGATTTCGTTTCAAGCCGACGCGGTGCGCGACGAACAATCGAAGATCCTGCACGCTATCCAAGTTATGCCGCCGGAAGAAGTCTTGACCAGGGCTGTGCGCGGGCAATATGGTCCGGGGACCGTCGACGGCAAGCCGGAGGTTGGGTATCGCGAAGAGCCTCTCGTGAACCCGCAGTCCAACACGGAGACTTTCGTTGCTCTTAAGTTGTCTATTGATAACTGGCGGTGGGCGGATGTCCCGTTCTATGTCCGCACGGGTAAGCGCATGGCAAAGCGCGTTACCGAGATCGCGATCCAGTTCCGGCGAGCGCCCTTTGTGCTTTTCCGCGATACTCCGGTGGAGCGGTTGATGCCGAACCTTCTCGTCTTACACATTCAACCCGACGAAGGGATTTCCCTGCGATTCGGCGCTAAGATTCCGGGCCCGATCGTTCGTGTAGGGTCGGTGAATATGGACTTCGAGTATGTGGACTACTTCGGCAGCGAACCGAGTACGGGTTACGAGCGTCTACTCTATGACTGCATGGTAGGAGATGCGACGTTGTTCCAACGGGCGGATATGGTGGAAGCCGGATGGAGTGTTGTCGGACCGGTCCAAGACGTCTGGAGAGCGCTTCCTGCGCGGAGTTTCCCGAACTACGACTCTGGTTCGTGGGGACCGAAGGAAGCGGACGATCTGATGAAGCGCGATGGGCGCGCCTGGCGCAAGATCGAGTAAGAACTAACAACCTACTACAGACAAAAAAAGGGAGGCTCGTAAGCCTCCCTTTCTATTGGAACCGACCAGTAAGATCGGTTCCCCCCTTGTGCAAAATCGTCTAGAAGATCAGCTTGGCTGAGAGTTGCACGCCACGCGGATTACTTGAAAAGACCTGACTCCATTGCTGGAAGGTCGATTGTCCGGGTATTAGTGCGCTGTGAACGTTAGCCCCGGTTTGGCCGAACGCTTCAACGTCGTTGACTGGACCGCCCGTGTATTGCGGGTGATTCAGCAGGTTAGTTGCGCGGAAGCCAAATTGGAACTTCGCCCGCTCCGTGATGCTGAAGTTCTTGATTAACGACAAGTCGATGTCATCAATCGGCTCGAGCATGAGCGTATTCCGGCCTGCGGTGGAGATGGTTCCCTTCGGAGCCAGAATGTAACCGGCCGAAGCGTTATTCGCAACATAGGCAACCGTCTGACCAGCGGAGTTCGTGAGGGCCGTCACACCGGATCCAATGTTCGAGTTTCCGGCAGGATTCACAATTGCGCGGTCTCCAGCCGTATCGCCGTTCAAATTCGTATCGAGTCCGGATTCGGCGGTTGCCAGCGTGCCGGTCTGATAGGTGTAGATCGGGGCGATATCCCAGTTCCCGACGATATTCTTAACTAACCAGTTTCGGCCTGATTCCTGGAAGTACGGCAGCCGGTATACGGCGGCGTAGGTCAACCTTTGGCGATGATCGAGCGCGGAACTGGAGTAGTCGTTGTCGATGTTCCGAGCGTCTTGCGGACGGCGCGGCGTCGTGTAAGTGGAGAAGACGTCGGCTGTGGAGTTATCGATGTCGTGACTCCAGGTGTACGCGCCAACAAACTCCAGGCCCCGGGTGAACCGGTAGTTTGCCTGCACGGAAAGGCCGTTATAGCGTGAGCTGCCCCAAGGCTGATACGAGGTGAGAATCCCGTCGACCCCGACTGCACTGTACGCGGGCACGATATTGCCGTAATTCGGAGCTCCGACTTGGCTTGTCAGACTGGAAAGGGTGTTGGTCAGACCGTCAAGCGTTGCCTGACTCGGAGCCGTTAAGTAGACCGGCAAAGCGTTCGAAGCATTGACAACGGGCTGCCGGTTCAGTTGATCCTGAACGGTTAGATGATAGCCATGTGTTCCTACATAGCGAACGTCAAGCGTCAGGTTCTGCCCGATGACGCGCTGCACGTCAGCATTCCATGTAATTACTTCGGGACGAAGTAAGGTGGTCGGAAGAACACCGGACGTCTCCGCTAGAAGTTGGGCGGGCGTCAACGCTGGTCCCGCTGAAGTACCCGGCTTGATCCCGCCTCCCGCCAGGAAACCCTGGCCGGCCTGGCCGGTGACGTCGACGGTTGAACTGAATTCGGGAACAGCAGCGTTTAACCCGAGGTTGTCTCGGATCTGATCGTAAGCCGTTCCGAAACCGGCGCGGACGGAAGTCTTTCCGTTTGTCCCGGGCGAATAAGCAATTCCGATGCGTGGCATGAAATTCAGCTTGGTCGGCTGAGGCGCATTGAAACTAATCAAGCCGGGAACACTCGCCGCCATGTTCAGGCTCTGCTCCTCGATTCCTTCCGGCACCGTTTGGAATTCATAGCGAAGACCCAGGTTCAACGTCAGGTGTTCGGTCACCTTCCAGATATCGTTGCCGTAGAAGCCGTAAAGCTGATTGTTGCCGTAGTAAGTTTTGCCTCCGACGTTTCTTTGCGCGAGATAGTCGGGGTAATAGTCGAACAGGTAATCCGAAGTGTTACTCCATTCGTAGTCTCCGCGCGAGCGTTGAGTGAAGAATTGCGGCGAGATCCAATTGATTCCATCGAATCCGAAACGCAAGGTGTGCTTGCCGTGGACATAGGAGAGATTGTCCGTTAACTCATAGGAGTTTTGGATGGTGAACTGGGGTGCATTCGGATCAGGTCCGATGTTCACGCCTAAGTCGTAAAGAGTTATGTTCGGGAATACATCCAGACCGGGAAAGCTGGGGTTAGGCGCACCGAAAGTCTGGTTGAGCCGGTTATATCCCAGCCGGAACTCATTTACAACATTGGGAGTGAAGTTGTGGTACTCCGAAAGCGTCGCCACGTAAGAGTTGACAGGCACAGTGTCATAGAAAGAAGAAGGAAAGCCTGAAGTGTCGATGCCCCCGGTTCGGTTCATGATGAAGCGACCGCGAATATTGTCTTTGTCGGAAGCCGTGTAATCGATGGCGGCCACTCCGCGAGAGTTGTTTGTAAAAGAGGGAGCCGACGTGGATATTTGGCCGATGGGGATCGCCACAGCCGTGGCTGGATTCTGAGTTCCCGCCGAAATGCTGCCGGGGCCGACGAGAGGGTACGCACCATTCGGCGTCGTCGAAGGATCAGACGCAGTAGGAGCCACGCCCAAGTACTGTTTGAGAATCGAGAGGTTGGTCTGATTAATTCCAGCGATGCCGGATAGCAGCGAATAGCCCGCCGACGTTGGTGCGAACACCGAACCACCCGAAGCGCTGCTGCCGACCGGCTCATATTCGTAATTCACGAAAAAGAACATCTTATTGCGCTTGATTGGACCACCAATGTCGCCTCCGAAACGGTTGTCGTCAAACCGCGGATGGAGCGGATTGTCTTGCACGGCACTCAGGTTATCGGCCGCATCGAGATTTCGATTTTCGAAGTACTCATATAAGTCGCCGTGGAACGAATTGGTCCCGCTCTTGACTACGGTGTTGAACTGGCCGCCAGAGGAATGGCCGAACTCCGGAGCAAACTGGTTCGAGATCAAAGTAAATTCGCCTACCGCATCGTTAGGAACTGTAACGACCGGGCCCGTTACCGACCGGTTATTCGTGTCGATTCCTTCAACGGTGAAATTGTTATAGAAAGGTCTGGTTCCTCCAATTGAGGGTCCCGTGCCGGCTCCGGTAGCGCCACTGGTTCCGACTCCGCCCTGAAGAAGCGAAAGATTAATGACGCCAGAGCCCGTGGAAGCGGAGGGCAAATCGGCGGCTTGCCGGGAATCGAAATTGCCGGTGATCTGGGCTGTCGACGTGTCAATATTGGCAGCTGATTCAGTGACTTCGACGCTGGTGGTTGTTGTACCAACCTGCAGCGTAATGTTGCGAGTGCTCTGCTTATTCAGATCGACCGTGACGTCCTTGATCTCAGTCGGTCCGAATCCCGGCGCGGAACCATTGATGGTGTAGGTGCCGAAGGGGAGATTGGCAAAGCGATACTCGCCCGCCGCGGTTGTGGTTTGCGTCGTTCGTACGCCGGTCGCCTGGTCAACCGCCACCACCGAAGCGCCTGGAATTACGGATCCGGACGCGTCTGTTACAACACCGGTCAAATCGCCGCTTGTCATTTGAGCAAATGTGAGAGCAGGCGTGAGAAGTAGAGCGCAGACGAGGCCAAATCGCCCAAGGTTACGGTGTAATCCTCTGTTCATAGGCCGGAGTAGTACGCAATACTACCTCCAAAAAACAGGGTAATGGAATCAGCTACTTACCAGCCGTGAGTTTACGAAAATGTAGAAAGTGAGAGATTTGCTGGGCTACGCCTTCCAATCGTAATAGAAATGTAGTAATGCATTTTGTATTACGATTGCAATTTCACCTCTAGCGCACAGGCGATTTCCAGAAGTTGCTTTTCTTCGAATGCCGGGGCGCAGAGTTGGAGGCCGATCGGGAAATGGTCCGAGGTGAAGCCGCATGGGATCGAAATTGCCGGAATGCCTAAAACATTGAACGAACGGGTGAAACGGGTAGAAGCCGAGCGGGCATCTTCCATTTCACCGCCGATCAAAACAGAAGGTGTGGCAAGCGGGGGCGCCGCGGTCGGGGTTGTCGGCGTTAATAGAACGTCGATGGCCGTCCAAAGGCGAGAAAATTCCGTTTGCATTCGACGGCGGAGCCGCTGCGCGTTGATATAGGCGGTCGCCGGAAGCAGAGCGCCTTGCTCCAGCAGAAGCCTCACATCTTCTCCGAAAACCTCAGGCCGATTCGCCAGATCGCGGCCGAAAACCGCGGAAGCTTCGCATAGGAGGATGGTGCGGCCAACGGTATTAATCGCTGCGATGTCGGGAACGCGAGTGGGCACTATAATCGCGCCAGCCGCTTCGGCCAGTTTCACGGCGCGGTGTGTTGCCGCAGCGACTTCGGGATCGACACGCTCCAGGAAGAAATTCTCCGGCCAGCCAATCCGCGCACCTCGCAGAGAGGGTTCGGGGGGCGGTTCGAAATCAACAACCGGCGAGCGTGAAGAGGTGTCGTCGCGGTCGTCATGCCCCGCGATCGTGTTTAACAGAATGGCGGCGTCGCGCACTGAGCGAGTGAGCGGGCCCATGTGGTCTAGCGAAAAGTCGAGGGGCAGCACGCCGTAGCGGCTGACGCGGCCCGACGTCGGTTTCAGTCCGACGATTCCGCAGTAGGACGCCGGAATGCGAATGGAGCCTCCGGTGTCGGTCCCCATGGCCGCCATGACCATCTCCGAGGCAACAGCGCTGGCCGACCCGCCGCTCGATCCGCCGGCGATGCGGCCGGGTGCCGCCGGATTCTGCACCGTACCGAAGTGCGGGTTCTCGGAAGTAATCCCATACGCCAGCTCATGCATGCCGGTTTTGCCGATAAGAATCGCGCCCGCGTCTTCGAGCCTGGCAGCGACGGCAGAGTCGAATTCGGGCACGTAATCGGCGAAAATTCGCGAACCGCACGTGGTGCGAACGCCCTTGGTGCAGAAGACGTCCTTTAGCGCGATTGGGATCCCGCAGAGGGGGCCGCAGGGATTGCCGCGCATTCGTTTGTTGTCGATATCACGCGCGCGCTTGCGGGCCGCATCGGAGCAAACCGTGATTAACGCGTTGAGTTGCGGATTGCGCACCTCGACTTGCAGAAGCGCCGCGTCGACCAACTCGGTTGCGCTGATGCTCCTTTCGCGAAGAGCGCGGGCGGTTTCCGAGATCGTCATTCGCCGAAGATGGCGCCACGAACCGCGGTTTCCGAAAGGATGGTAGCCGGCTCAATCGTGTAACCGAGACTGCCGCTGATCGAGAGGAACGCGGATTCGAGTGCCTGCAGAACGGGTGTGATGCGATCCAAATCCGCTTCGGGAAAATGGAAGCCGGACGCCGCCGCCAGGGCTCGCCAGTCAGTCATTCCGTTGGCGCGGAGGAGTCGCGCAACTCTTGCCCGATCGCCGACCGGGCTTCGCGGGTCCTCACCCAGCACCGGAGGAGCGGAAGATGATGAGACAGGAGACAACGATGATCAGTAGAATCAGTGCCGTTTCCATGGGAGGCCTGCGCTCCTATTCTACTCGCCTTGCGGATCGCGAGCTCTGATATATTAGTGAAGTTGTGATCATCGGTATTTTATTGACGGCTGTGCACGTCCTGGTTTGCCTGTTCCTGATCATTGTGGTGCTGCTGCAGAGCGGGAAGGCGGCGGACCTGGCGGGTGCGTTTGGTGGGCAGGGTTCGCAGACGGCATTCGGTCCGCGAGGCTCGGCGACGCTGCTGTCGAAGGCGACTACGATCTCGGCGATTCTGTTCATGATCACGTCGATGTCGCTGTCGATCGTGGCGCAGCGCGGGCAGGCGACGCCAGGGACACTGCTGGATCGTAAGCCGCTGCAGAAGAGTAGTGCGCCTTTGGCGCCTGGTGTTAAGCCGGTGCAGAAGACGGCGCCGGGTCCGGCGGTACCTGTTGCACCCGCGCCGGTGACATCGGGTCCAGCCGTGCCGGCGAAGAAGTAGGATACTCACAAGTCGGCGCCCCCTGCGGAGGTGGCGGAATTGGCAGACGCACTAGCTTGAGGTGCTAGCGGGAGCAATCTCGTGGGGGTTCAAGTCCCCCTCTCCGCACCACATTTTAAAAGACTTATCGGTTTTGGTCTGGACCTTATTCAGCTAGTAAATTTGGTTTTGGACCTTATGGTTGCTCCAGACCGCTCGGGACCGGGCTCCATTCTTTAAGCCATTTTCTGAAAACAAAGCACTTCCGCCCCGCAAATTGTCCAACTGCCACGATTAAGGTCAGCCAAGCTAGCGTCGAAAACTAGCGAGGGCAAGGCGGCGGTGCTCCGTGGACTCAACTCTGAGGAGTATTCGTTTCGTCGGCGTTCTCGATTTCGCTGCCGAGTTCAGTCTCCAGTTCCTCAATCGTTGGCAAGCTTCCCTTCAGTTTCTCCGGGAGGCTTTCGGCGAGCCGGTATTCTGATATCCCAATAGGCTGATTGATGTCGCGCAGAGCGTATTCGGCGACGATTCGTTCCTTAGTCTTGCAAAGAATGATGCCGATGCTGGGCTGGTCATCGGGATGGCGCAGGAGATCATTGACGGCTGAGAGATAAAAGTTCATCTTCCCTGCAAACTCGGGCTCGAACGCTTTCATCTTTAAATCGATGACCACGTATGCCCGGAGCTTCAGATGATAGAAGAGAAGGTCGATAAAGAAATCCTGGTTTCCGACAGCCAGACGGTACTGGCTTCCCACAAACGAGAAGCCCACTCCCAATTCCAGGAGAAACTGTCGCAGGTGGTCGAGTAAACCGCGCTCCAAAGTCGCGTTCGCGGGCGTCATCACCGAGAGTCAGAAAATCGAAGTTGTAAGGGTCTTTCGTGATATCTTGGGCGAGGTCGGACTGAGGTGCTGGCAGGGTGCGCTCGAAGTTGGCAACCGCTTTTCCTTGCCGTTGCCTAAGGCTGGCTTCGATCTGGTGAACGAGCACGTTGCGGCTCCAGCCGTGTTGGACGGTCGCCTTGGCGTACCAGATGCGGTCTTCAGGTGACGTCAACTTTTCGAGGATTGCCAAGTTGTGATACCAGGTGATTTGTGCAAGGACCGCTTGCACAATTGCTTCCTCCCGCCAAGCCTCCGCGAATGCACGCATGTACTTGAGATTGCGAGGCGAGAATCCCTTCATCTCAGGAAAGGCTCGCTTGAGATCCGCTGCGAGACGATCGATAACTTTCGAGCCCCAGCTTTCCCGTTTCTGACGATCGAGGATATCGCTGCCGATCTGCCAGTAGAGCAGGACCAGCTCCCGGTTTACGGCCAGGGATGCCCGGAGTTGCGCCGTTCTGAATCCGGCCCTTCAGGTCCGCGAGAAACTGTCCGTAACTGTCCGCAGCGATGGCTTTCATGGGCTCGACCTCTTCAATTGTCGATCACATAGTTAACCGCTGGCGCCAAGGCAATAATGGTGGTCGATGGAGGACTTCGAGAGTCTTTCGGAAAGATTGGCGCGGATCACCGACGAGTGTGAACGTCTACGCGGAGAAAATTCGCGATTGCGCGAACTCCTGGGCCAAGAAACAACCCGCCGCGAAGAGCCCCCTTGTGAGTCGGGGCCTAACCCGAGGGCCAATCAACCCAATGTGGTCGCCGTCCACGGGGTCGTGCCATCAGCGGTCGCCGAGCCCATAAGCGCCGTGACTCCGGAGTTGTCCATTCCGGCGAAAATCGCTCTGTTTCGGTCGCTGTTTCGTGGACGAGAGGATATATACGCGACCAGGTGGGAAGGCATCGACGGAAAGGCCGGCTACTCTCCAGCCAGCATCCGCGACTGGACTGCGTTACAGTCAGCGTCAAAGGCCGAATGGAAGAAGCGAGATAAGGAAACCCGACAACTCCTGCCCTTGACCGATCAAGCCGTGCACGATCATCTCTCCGGCAAAATCACCATCGGAGTTTACCCGCTGCTGATTAACGAAACTTGTTGGTTCCTTGCCGTCGATTTCGATCAGAAGACATGGAAACAAGACGCGGCAGCATTCGTCGAAACCTGTCGGGAATGGAACGTGCCGGCGGCTCTGGAGCGATCCCGTTCCGGCAACGGCGGGCACGTGTGGATATTCTTCGCCTCGTCAATCGCCGCCACGTTTGCCAGACGCCTGGGCGCGGCGCTGCTAACCCGGACCATGGAGCGGCGCCATCAACTGGGCCTGGGCTCGTACGATCGCCTCTTTCCGAATCAGGACACAATGCCTCAAGGCGGATTCGGGAATTTGATCGCCCTGCCTCTGCAGAAAATGCCTCGTAAGTCCGGCAACAGCGTGTTTCTCGACGATTCCTTGGAGCCAATTGCAGATCAGTGGCGTTACCTGGAAAGCATTCCCCGGATGGAGCCGTTGATAGTAGAAAACCTCGTTCGCGGCTTCGAAAGAACTGGAAATGTAATTGGCGTGCGCATGAGCCTCGTCGATGAAGACTCTATGGAAGATCCATGGCTGCTGCCGCCGTCGCGTCGAACGGCGGAGAAGCCAATCCCCGGTCCGCTGCCTGCGACAGTTCGGATCGTTCGAGCCAACCTCTTGTTCATTGACAAGACCGGGCTTCCGGAAGCGATGCTGAACCGCATCAACAGACTCGCCGCGTTCCAAAATCCCGAGTTCTATAAGGCACAGGCAATGCGGCTGCCGACGTACGACAAGCCCCGCGTGATTTGCTGTGCCGAAGAATTTCCTCAATTCCTTGCTCTTCCGCGGGGGCTCCTCGACGAACTCCTGTTGTTGCTAAAGCAAAATCGAATCACACCGGACCTGCAGGATGAGCGGTTCTCAGGCCAAAAGATTGACGTCAAGTTTGCGGGAAACCTGCGGGCCCAGCAGCCCGACGCCGTCGCTAAGATTCTGAAGCATGACGAAGGCATACTGTGCGCGGGTACGGCCTTCGGGAAAACCGTGGCTGCCGCATATCTCATCGCAGCCCGACAAGCTAATACGCTCGTGCTGGTTCACAGGGCACAGCTTCTCGATCAGTGGCGCGAACGATTGGCCGCGTTCCTTGAACTGCCGATTGATCTGATTGGCCAGATAAGCGGAGGGAAGTCGAAACGTACAGGAAACATCGATGTTGCCGTCATCCAAAGCCTGCACCGCAAGGGAGAGACGAAGGATTTGGTCGCCGAGTACGGCCATATAGTCGTTGACGAGTGCCACCACCTTTCGGCTTTCACATTTGAGCAGGTGATGCGACAGGTGAAAGCGAAATACGTACTCGGTCTGACGGCAACTCCTATCCGCAAAGACGGCCATCACCCGGTTATCTATATGCAGTGCGGTCCCATCCGATTCAACTTGCCTATTAGATCTCAGGTTGATTCGAGCCCGTTTGAGCACCGCGTAAAGCCACAGCCAACGACGATCAGATGGCCCCGAGAGCGAGCACCGACCATTCAGGAACTGTACGCTTTGCTGGCGGTCGACGCCGACCGCAACGCGCAGATAGTGCGGAACGTGGTGGAGGCGGTCGCTTGCGGAAGATCCCCCTTGGTGCTATCGGGACGCACCGATCACGTGGAATGGCTCGGCGCCCGGTTACGGGAGCACACGGAACGGGTGTTCGTGCTGAAGGGTGGCATGGGAACAAAGCAACGGGCACACTTGGCCAGCGAGTTCGCGGCCACCGAGACCTCGTCACGGGTAATCGTCGCCACTGGCAGTTACATAGGAGAAGGGTTCGATGACTCTCGGCTCGATACGCTGTTTCTCGCTATGCCAATCTCGTGGCGCGGTACGCTACAGCAATATGTCGGACGTCTTCATCGCCTTCACGACAACAAGAAGGTGGTCGAAGTCTACGACTACGTCGATTCCTCGATTCCGATGCTCGCGCGCATGTTCGAACGACGGTTGCGCGGCTACAAAGCATTGGGATACTCCGTCCCAAATTCGGCTGCAGCGGCAATGTCTAGTGAGCGCTGAGTCCGGCATTTCTGAGCACCGAAGACCGCTGCCGAGACGTTGATCCGTGGACCTTGTTTGGACCCTATACCCTAGACCGCTGCAGCCCTCGGAGGAACGGTCGCCAACAAAGAATCAACAACTTACGCGGCCCCGGAACGCTCCAGACCGTTT
>CAWCZA010000008.1:0-556512 GCA_963799935.1 uncultured Gammaproteobacteria bacterium
GACATCCAGAGCCACCTGCACGAGTTGTACGGGGTGGACGTGAGCTCGGGGCTGATCTCGGATGTGACCGACAGCGTGCAAGCCGAAGTCAAGGCGTGGCAGGACCGGCCGCTGGAAGCTCTCTACCCGATCGTTTACCTGGACGCCTTAATGGTGAAGATGCGCGAGGACGGCAAGGTAGACAACCGCGCGGTCTACACGGCCATTGGGATCAACATGGAGGGCCAGAAATCGGTATTGGGGCTATGGGTGGGCGGCAATGAAGGGGCGAAGTACTGGATGTCGGTGCTGATGAATCTGAAGAACCGCGGGATGAAAGATGCTTTCATCGTCTGCACGGATGGGTTAAAGGGCTTTCCGGAAGCGATCGAAGCTATCTTCCCGAGCACGCTCGTGCAGACCTGCATCGTGCACCTGGTTCGATCCAGTCTCAAATTCGTGAACTGGAAAGATCGCAAAGCTATGGCCGCGGACTTGAAGCTGATCTATCGCGCGGCTACCGCGGAGATGGCTGAGTCAGCGCTAGCCGAGTTCCGGGCGAAATATCCGAAGCACCAGGTGGTGGCCGACGTCTGGTCCAGGAACTGGCAACGGGTAATCCCGTTCTTTGAGTTCCCGCCGGAGATCCGCAAGATTATCTACACAACGAACGCTGTAGAATCACTGCACATGACGCTGCGGAAAGTAACTAAAAATCGGGGCTCGTTCCCGACCCAGGAATCGGCGGTCAAGCTGCTGTATCTGGCGCTGCAGCAGGTATCGAAGAAGTGGCAGTTCGTTCAGGGATGGCCCCAGGCCTTACGGCAATTTACGATCCGCTGGCCCGAGCGGATTGAGCAGGCAAGGGTGGCTTAAAAAGTCAAAACCTTCCTATGAAGGAAAAACCGGTTTACACAAAACTCTGCAAGCCGGAGCGTTCGATCACCGGGCGAATCGGAATCAGCCTGATCAGTTCCTCGATGATAGCGGCTATCACGGCAACATTCTGCCGACGTCAACGGCGGTCATAATTACCTCTGGCCATGGCGGGTATCCGCCCCACGTTTTATCGAGTTCGCCCTTCCGCGCTTGAAACGTTGGTAACAGATCTAAGACCTGTCGGGGTGTCACCGGCGGTATGGCGTCCTTGCGCGTGGCCAACCAGGACATCACCGCGACGACGACTCCGGCGATGGATCCGTTGTGAGTCGCGGGATCGTAAGCCGCCAAGTCCGAAATGAAGCGATGATAGGAATGTCCTTCAGGAACCAGAACGAGCCAGTCATGTTCGCTCTCAGGACTGATGAAGCGAAGCGCCATGGCCATGCCAAGTTCGAGAGGCATGTTGAACCGCGCAAAGTTGTTGCTGCCCTCGCCGGAACAGCGTGATAGGTCATGTATTGAGTACTTGCAGCCGTGAAGCGCGCGGATGATTCGGGTCAGGCGCGGCTCTGACACCGTGCCGCTCTCAAGCGCACTTCGCGGGACGAATCCGCAGCAAACCGTGGCGAAGACAATCGCGTCGAACAGCAGCAGGTAATCGAGATCGAAAGGGCAGTTGATAAAAACCGATTTGGACGGATCCAGGGCCAGCGCGCCTTCCCCTAAACGAGGACGGGCCATTTACTCGGATCGCGTCTTCGCGCTAATCGGCGGCTCATCCGGTGATTCTCGACGAAGAACTTCAACGACTTTGCTGATTTCATCGAAACGCTTTTCCCGAAGTCGTCTCGTCTGGTCGCCGACGTCATGCGCGGCGTCGTTGCGAATAGATCGCAGCGCATCAAGAACATGGTGAGTCCATGTCGAGGGCTCTTTATCCGGGTCGACTCGGAGGGAAGCCCAATCCCGAAGAAACGCCGGAGGTTCAGCCTCACCAAAGATGACGGGGAGCAAATGCTTGTCCTTGTCGCTCCACGATCCTGCCAGGGCGGCGCTCCATTCCGCTTCCTGCCAGGCGGTGCTTCGGCTACCAGTGCCCACCAAAATGAGAAAATAAGCCGCGCTCGCGATCGCGCGGTCCAACTCGTCGCGCCAGCGCTGTCCCGGCCGCAAGTCCTTGAAGTCGACCCAAGCGTCGATGCCCTGGTTCTCCAAAGCTTGAGTTAGTTCCTGAGCCCTGGACTTGGTGTCGGTCGCATACGAGATAAATACGCTTGAGCCGGTGGCCATGGTGTGCTGTATTGATTATCGCGCGGAGTGGGGTGGGGCGGCCAGTGCGCTTGCGGATCGTTTCGGAAAATTTGGGATCGGCTGTCTGTTCCGCTCAGCATTGATGACGTATCAGAATCCAGCACCAATCCCAGGATGGCGGATTTCATTGTTGCTGATGGTTGGCGATGATCTCTTCCATGTCCTTACCAAAGTCCTCGTCGAGGTTGGTGGTGAGTCACGCTGCCTGGCTCTCCAGGATTTCGGAATGACCGTCAGCCGCGCTGAGGCGAGCAGACTGCGGCGACGGGCCGGTGATCCTCCTCTCGATAATTACCTCGCTGCCTTGCTCGACCGTTTATAAACCGAGCGGACGTCGCGGGCAAGTTCGGCTTCCGTTTATGATGCTGAAGTAATCTATCGGGGCCTCTGCAATCTCTATTGCGTGTCTCAGGTGCTGCCAATATATCTCATGCGAAGCCCAATTAACGGGAGCACTGGTGCATCGTTGGACGCGGCTAGGGAATCCACTGTTCCGACCTTGACACTCCCCTTGCGGGCGCCGCTCCACTGAAACGCGCGAATCGCTTCGCAGAGGTTGCGGGCGCGAGAATAAGATCTGCGCATGGTTGCGGCTCACCTGATAGAACTATTACCCAGAGTGAAACGCACCCTCCGCGGCAAACCGATCCATCCGCTCAAACCCGCCCGCAAGAAAACGCTGGAACGCATCCTGTCCAAAGCCGGCCTTGGCTCCCGTACCGACGCGCGGTCGTGGATCCATGCCCGCCGCGTTTCCGTCAACGGCCGCGTCGTCGAGAACCCCGATCTGTGGGTCGACCTCACCCGCGATCGGGTCGCGCTCGATGGCAAACCGCTCGAAGAGAAAGCCAAGCGCTACATCCTTCTGTATAAGCCGAAGGGCTATCTGACCACCTATCGCGACCCGGATAACCGCCCGACTGTCTATGACCTGATCGGCGACATCGAGGAATGGCTCGCGCCGGTGGGACGGCTCGATCTCGATAGCAGCGGCCTCCTTATCCTCTCTAATGACAACGACTTTGCCGATCGCCTCACCAATCCCGAGTTCCATGTCCCGAAGACGTATCAGGTAAAAGCCTCGACGCTGCTGAGCGACGCGCAGATTGCGCAGCTGCGCAATGGAGTGGAGTTGAGCGACGGGCCGACGCGCCCGGCTATCGTGAACCGATTGCGCGATTCGGGCAAGTACACGCATCTGGAAATTACGATTACCGAGGGGCGCAATCGCCAGGTCCGGCGCATGTTGGAGGCGGTCGATAGTAAGGTCTTGGAACTGGTGCGGACGGGAATCGGGCGCTTGCGGATCGGAAATCTGGAGATCGGAAAGTGGGTCGAGATTCAAGAAAAGGATGTATAGCGGGCATATCCTCGCATATACTTAGGGGTACAGGCACAAAAAGCATGAAAAAGAACACCAAGTTCGCGGTGCTGATCGCGATCATCTTGGGCACTCTCGTCTGGGTCGGAACGTCGGCCGTCAAAGAGAACAAGAGTTTTTATAAGACTGTAAGCGAGATTCAGAAGTCGCCGGATGAGGCGCGCGCGGAGAGGGTCCGGGTGGCCGGCGATGTGGCGCAAGGCTCGATTCACCGCAAGTCCGGCGAGGTCGATTTCGTTCTGATCCAGGACAAGCAAACCTTGCGCGTGGCGTACACGGGTGAAGATCCGCTGCCGGATACCTTTCGCGATGGCGCGCAGGCGCTGGCCGAGGGCAAGCTCGGCGCCGACGGCGTGTTTCAGGCGAAGCAGATTCAAGCGAAATGCGCTTCTAAATACGAGTCGAAACCGGGACAGGCGCCGGCGGGTTTGAAAGCACCTGCGCGCGTATCTAAAGCGTCGCTCTAGAAAGCGGGCATCACTCTAGACGCTATGGAAAACGTCGGCGCTCTCGCCATTCTGATCGCGATGTGCGTCGCGATCTACGCTGCTACGGCATCCGTCGTCGGCAAGCTGAAGAACAAACCGTTTCTCGTGCTGAGCGCCGAACGCGCGGTGCTGGCGGTTTGGGTCATGGTCACGGCGGCATCCGCGACTCTGGTTTACTCGCTGGTCGCCGGCGATTTTCACTACGCGTATGCGGCCGGGCACAGCAACCACTCGATGCCCACGCTGTACAAGTTCACGGCGTGGTGGGGTGGGCAGGAAGGCTCGATCCTTTTCTGGAGCTGGCTGCTGGCGACGTACGCGGCCATCGTCGTTTTGCAAAATCGGCGGCGGCACCGCGAGTTCATGCCGTACGTGGTTGCGATTCTCAGCAGCATCCAGGCATTCTTCCTTTTCTTAAATGCATTTCTGGTGAATCCGTTCCAGATCCTGGCGGTGGATCGCGCGATCGTGACGGCGCCGGATGGCTTGGGACTCAACCCGCAGTTGCAATATCCCGCGATGGCGATCCATCCGCCGATGCTGTACCTCGGCTATGTCGGGTTCGCGGTGCCGTTCGCGTTTGCAATGGCGTCGCTGATCGCGAAGCAGCCGGGTGACGCATGGATCCATACAACGCGGCGCTGGACCATTGTGGCGTGGCTGTTCCTCGGCGCAGGAATCGTGCTCGGGTCGGGCTGGGCTTATCATGCGCTGGGATGGGGCGGCTACTGGGTTTGGGATCCAGTCGAAAACGCGTCACTACTTCCGTGGCTGAGCGGCACGGCGTTTCTGCATTCCGTAATGATGCAGGAGAAAAAGGGAATGATGAAGGTGTGGAACATGGTGCTGGTCGCGACCACGTTCTTCCTTTGCATCTTCGGAACGTCGCTGACGCGCACGGGGATCGTGAGTTCGGTGCATGCCTTTGCACAATCGCCGCTGGGCCACTACTTCGTTGGGTTTCTTTCGGTTGGAATTTTGGGAACGATCCTGCTGATCGTGATGCGCCGCGATTTCCTGAAGAGCGAATCGCAATTGGAGAGCGTGGTTTCGCGCGAGTCGAGTTTCCTGTTCAACAACCTGGTGCTGCTGGCCAGCTGCTTTGCGGTGTTGTGGGGCACGCTGTTTCCGGTGATCTCGGAAGCGCTGACGGATGAAAAGATCGGGCTCGATAAAGACTGGTTCAACCGGCTGATTATCCCGATCGGCCTGTTCCTATTGCTGCTGACGGGCGTCGGTCCGTTGTTCGCGTGGCGGCGTACGTCGGTCGAGAGTCTGCGCAGGAATTTCCTGTTTCCATGTGGCGCGGGCCTGTTGCTTGCGGTCGTGTTATTTGCGAGTGGGATGCGACATCCTTACGCGATCGTGTCGTTCTCGTTCTGCATGTTTGTGACGATGACGATTTTCCTCGAGTTCTATCGCGGGGCGCGAGCGATTCACCTGAAAGACAAAGTGAGCTATGTGCGCGGGGCGTTCGAGTTGACGCATCGGAACACGCGGCGCTACGGCGGCTACCTGGTGCATATGGGCATTGTGCTGATGTTCATCGGCTGGACGGGAGCGGCTTTCAACCAGAACAAGATTCAGGATGTGGGTGTAGGCGAGACGGCGACCATCGGCCGCTACGCGTTGAAGGTCGTGAACTTTCATAGCGGCGATACGGGCAACTATGTTTGGGATTCCGCGCAGCTGGAGGCGTTCAAAGACGGTACGTCGCTGGGCGAGATGGAGCCGGAGAAGCGCTTCTACGCGGCGAGTAAGCAAGGGCTCACGCACGTGGCGATTCGAACGCGCTTGAACGAAGACTTGTATATCAGCTTGGCCGCGGTGGATCAGCAGAAAGCCGGCGATCCGATCCGCGCGACGCTGCAGATGTGGGTGTTCCCGCTGGTGAGTTGGATTTGGATTGGCGCGATCGTGGTGATATTGGGAACGCTAGTCGCGCTGGTGCCGAGCAAAGTCGCGCGGCAATATGCGCGGACGGAAGTTGTAGGGTTCACTCAGAAACATGTCCCTGTGGAAAGTTAGCGCGGCGGCTCTACTGCTGGCGCTCGGCTGCTTCGCCGATGCACCGCAGATCGACAGCGAGTCGGTGCGCCGCGTGGGCGGCCACATCGCGTGCAAGTGCGGGTCGTGCAAAGAGACGACGATCTGTCCGATGTCGATGCAGGGCTGCGGCTTCTGCGTGCCGTCGAAGAACAAGATCGCGCGGATGCAGCAGGCCGGGTTCTCGGACCAGGCGATCATCGATTCGTTCATCAAGCAATACGGACCCGATATTTATCGCGCGGGACCGAGCTCGTATTTCTGGCTCGTTCCTTATGGCGCGTTGATTCTGGGAGCCGGCGCTATCTTCTGGTTTGTGAGCCGTTATTCCCGGCGTCCGGCGGCCGTGGGTGTGCCGGGCGCCGGGCCGGCGATTCCTGAGGATGCGGTCTACGCGCGGTATCGCGACGCGATCGAAAAGGAATCGGGGAGAATCAATTCGTGACGGTGCTCGTGCTGGCGGTCTTACTGGTCGCCGTGGCACTCGGAGCGATTCTGTTCGTTCGGGACAAGGACATTCCGGAACCGGCGCCGGTATCGCCGTTCAAGCATTTGGAAGAACGCAAGGCGCAGATCTACGAGAACCTGCGCGATCTGCAATTCGAATATCGCGTGGGCAAGTTGTCCGATGCGGACTATCAGCAGACCAAAGTGGATTTGCAGAAAGGCTTGGCGCAAGTGATGGCCGAGTCGGACCGCATCAAGAGCGAGTTGCAGATTGCGCCGCAACCTGCGCCGCCCGTTCGTCAAGCTGCCGCGCCGAAAGTGCGCAAACCGGAGGCGGCAACAGTTTGTCCGCAATGCCATGCCGAGTTTGCGGAGGTGCTGAAGTTTTGCGGAGAATGCGGCGCATCGATCGTCGTCGTGAGAGGGCAGCAGGCTTGAAGTTCGTTTGGGCTTTAATACTGTTGACCGCGACCAGCGCCTTCGCGGTGGATGGCACGATCGTTAACGGAACCACGGGGAAGCCGCAAGCCGGCGCGACCGTAACACTGCTGCAGATCACAAGTGCTGGTCCGCAGGTGGTGAACACGACACAGTCTGCCGCCGACGGGACGTTCAACATCGCAACGCCGTCGGGTGGCGCGCCGGGTCCGAAGCTGGTGCAGGCAAATTATAAGGGCGTCGTCTACAACAAGATGATCCCGCCCGGAACGCCCGACAACGGCGTCCGCGTCGACGTGTTCGATTCATCGAGCAAGCCGGACAACGCGAAAGTGACCACGCACATGCTGCTGCTCGAACCGAATAAAGGGCAGATGACGGTGAGCGAGAGTTTCATCTACACGAACAGCGGCAAGGTGGCTTATAACGACGCGGAGCATGGCACGCTGCAGTTCTACGTCCCGCCTGAGGCGGCAGGGAAGATCCAGGTAAACGTGACGGCGCCGAACAGCGTCGCGGTGCGCAACACGCCGGTGGAGACATCGACCAAGGGCGTGTATAAGCTGAACTTCCCGGTGAAGCCAGGCGAGTCGCACATCGACCTGACGTATCAGATGCCGTTCACGACGCCATCGAAGTTCGAGACGAAGATCTTATTCAGTCAACCGAACACCAAGCTGCTCGCGCCGGTCGGGGTGACGTTATCCGGGCCCGGCCTGCAACCGCTTGGGCAGGAACCGCGCACGCAGGCGACGATCTTCAATGTCGATGGGCCGAAGCTGGAGGTGAACGTTGTGGGATCGGGAGCGCTGGCGCGCGGTGGGGATGAGGGATCGACCACGGCCGGAGCGGGGGGCGCGGCGGGCAGCGCAAGCAACACCAACAATGACAGCGATGACACGATAGCCGAACTCTATCCGCAGCTCTACGGAAAGGCGAGCCCGGCCGAGGGTTTTCTCGGCGTTGCGAGTTCAGTCAAGTGGATCCTGCTGCTGTTGTTTGGGACGCTCGCGTTGGGGTTCGTGTATCAATACCGGCGCGGGGCTTAGCTTGCTGTCTGCGACGGGCGTTTGGAAATATCACGGACAATTTCCCGCGCTGCTGAACGTTTCGATCGAAGCGCAACCCGGGAGTTGCCTCGCGCTGCTCGGAAGAAACGGGGCGGGGAAGACGACGCTGCTGCGCATTCTGGCGGGGCTCTCGAGCGCATCGGACGGGAAGGTTCGAGTGTTCGGGGAGGAGCCGCGCTCGCCAAATGCGCGACGGCGGATCGGGTATCTGGGGCACGGCATCGGCATCTACGATGAACTAACCGCGCGCGAAAACCTGATCCACTTCGGGCGGCTCTATAGTGTCGACGATCCCGGAGGGACTGCGGATCGCTGGCTCGAACGAGTGGGCTTGGGCCGAGTGCCGGACGCGCGCGCTCGCGAGTTCTCACGAGGGATGCGGCAGCGTCTGGCGATCGCTCGCGCGTTCTTGCATGAACCGGAAATGCTGCTGATGGATGAGCCGTTCACGTCGCTGGACGATCGGGCTATCGCGCTGCTGCAGAGCGTGATCCGCGAAGCGGTTGGGCAGAATCGCTGCGTGATCCTGTCGACGCATCAGCTTCGTGAAGCGCTGGAACTGGCGAGTGATGTGGCGTTGCTCGATCGCGGAAAACTGATGTTCGCCGGACCGCGAACGGCGGCGATGGTGGCCGATCCAGGGGCCGTTTATGCGGCGTTCGAATGACGGGAGTTCTGGCTGTTTTGCGCAAGGACCTGCTTTCAGAACTTCGCGGCAAGGAAGCAATCAACGCGTCAGTGTCGTTTGCGCTGGTGATTCTGCTGATCTTCAGCTTTGCCTTCGAGCCGACGGACACGGATGTGAAGAAACTCAGCGGCGGCCTGCTTTGGATCGCGTTCGCTTTTGCGGGAGCGCTGCTGTTGAACCGCAGTTTCGCGCGCGAGATTCCGAACGATTGTTTGGACGCGCTGGTGTCCTCGCCGATTCGCGGATGGGAATTGTTCTTGGGAAAGGCGCTCGCAAGCTTCGTCCTGTTGCTCGGCGTGGAACTGCTGTGTCTGCCGGTCTATGGCATCTTCTATAACGTCCGGTGGTTGAAAGTGTTCTGGCCGCTGATGCTGGTGCTGGTTTTAGGAACGTGGGGCCTGACGGTGCTGGGTGTGAGTTTCAGCGCGCTCACGGTGAACCTGCGTTTGCGGGAACTGATGCTGCCGCTGCTGCTTTATCCGGCGCTATCGCCCGCGCTGATGTCGGCGATGATCCTGACGACGGCGCTGCTGGGCGGCCAAGCGATCTTCGGCGCGACGGCCGGAAACAACGCCGCGTGGCTGCGGATGCTGATGGGGTTTGACATTATATTTACAGCGCTATCGGTGGCGCTGATCGAGTTCGTTCTAGTATTGTGAGGCTGATCTAAGGAGTTATGGCAAAGCGGCAGACTACCATCCTAATTTGCGCGGCGCTCGCGGGTACGATCCTGCTGGCGAATCTTTATCGCATCCTGCTGGTGCTGCCGGACGAGTTGCAGCAAGGGGCGATTTACCGGATCATTTACTTCCACATCCCGGCCGCGTTTACGGCATGGACGATGTTCCTGGTTTCGGTGATCGCATCCATCGGCTATCTGGTAACGAAGCGTCTGCGATGGGATGGTGTGGCCGCTTCGGCGATTGAAGTCGGATTCGTGTTCTGCACCATCAATCTGCTGACCGGAATGATTTGGGCGCGCATCATCTGGGGAATCTGGTGGACCTGGGACGCGCGCCTCACCAGCATGTTCGTCTGCTGGCTGCTCTATGGAAGCTATCTGGTGCTGCGCACTGCCGTTGACGATGCGGGCCAGCGGGCGACGATCTCGGCTGTGCTGGCGATCTTCTCGTTCGCGGATGTGCCGATCGTTTATGGATCGATTTACTGGTGGCGTACGCAGCATCCGCAGCCGGTGCTGACATCGGGCGGGCTTGCGGGCGAGATGTGGCCGCCGCTGCTGCTGAACTTCGGCGCGTTCGTGTTGATTGCCGTGGCGTTAACGCTGGTAGGGCTTGAGATGGAAGAAACGAAGCAGTCGATTCAAGGGCTGCGGAGGCAAGCGCACGCGCTTTAGTCCTATGGACAAACGCAACTTTCTCTTTATGTTTTATGGCTTGGGTGCAGCCTGGGCCTTGATTGCTGTCTACGTAATCGTGCTCGCTCAGCGTGGGCGTAAGCTGCGCGAGGAGCTGAACCGCGTGCGGAATATGGTGGGCAGCGGGGCTGCTGGCGAGACGGTGAAACAGAAGCGGTAGAATCGATAATGTTGCGGCGTTATTCAGTCGGCCGCGGCGTTTCCTAAGCTCCGGAGAGTTGGCCGAGTGGTTGAAGGCGCACGCTTGGAAAGCGTGTATAGGGGAAACTCTATCCAGGGTTCGAATCCCTGACTCTCCGCCATTCCGTGCAAGACTAGAACAGAGGGCGAAATGACATTCGAAGAGCGTATCGAATTTCTGTTTCAGTCGATTGAGTCGCACGACCGGCAGATTGGTGAGAATGCCAGCCAGATCGCAGACTTGAAGGACGCGATCGCAAAGCTAGTCACCGTGAGTAACGAGGATGCGACCTCGATTCAAGCTCTTGCCCGGATCGCTGAGTCGCATGAACGGCGAATCTCAGACATCGAACAGAATCATTGAGCATAGAACTCGGCCCAGCGGCGGTCCTCTTCGGACGCATTGGGATCGACTAGGACGCGCTGAATCTCGGTGCTGAGTTGATCGCGGTACTTCGATTCAGGTGGGTCTAAGTTACCAAGCATTGCTAAAGCTTCACGAGCTATCGACCACCAGTTGCCTGGCGGTGTGTTGTCATCGTGGAGCATAGCTTCGAGTGCGGGGACTGCCCGCCGGTCTTCATGCCGACCTGTGTTGCGGTTACGAATACTTCCAAGCGCGAAGACGGACCAGAAACGGATGCCGACGTCGGAGTCTTGGAGTGCGGCGATCAGCGCGGAGATCGCGCGGCTTGAATCGTGGTAGGCAAGCGATTCCGCGGCTTCCTGGCGAACGGCCAGTGGTTGGGACGTGTCCGTGAGGGCATCGATCAGTGCGGTCACTGCGCGGCTGCCACCACCCCAGATCCAACCAAGCGCGCGGGCGGCTGCGTGACGGCGATGAGGGTTGTCGTCGCGCAAAGCCGCCACCAACGGCGCTATGACGCGCGTATCGCCGAAGCTTTCCATCGTCAGCGCGGTTTCCCACAGCTCGATCTCTTCGGTTTGTGCGAAGAACTGTCGGATCAGCTCATTGGCTACGGACGCGCCCTCCGCGAGGGCGAGAAGGTGGGCGGCCTTGCCTCTGATAAACCAGCCGGCCTCTGGATCGAGCATGATGAAACGGAGCGTGTGACCGAGCGATAGGCCATGCCCGCTCGTTGCGCTCGACGGCGCGGGCAAGGTCAAGCATCACCTTGTTGTTCCGCATTTGTCGCAGGCGCTTGCGCATCTTTCTTTCAACTCTGAGCCGCAAGTCCTATAATTGTCTACCCGGCATGATTAGACATCTACTTGTTGCGAGTTTCTTCACCGCGTGCGCGTTGCAGGCGGATCCGCGTGGCGCGGTGCATTGCGGGCGATTGCTCGATGTGCGCAGCGGGACTTATATGACCGATGCGGTGATCACGTTTGAGAACGGAGTGGTTACTGCCGTCGGCCCGGCTGCGCAAGTCTCATTGCCCTCCGGCGTCACGCCAATCGACTTATCGAGCGCGGTGTGCCTGCCAGGGTTGATCGATGTGCATGATCACTTGACCGCTAATCCGGAGCACTCGGGTTATCAGAGTCTGGGACTCTCGGTACCGCGACAGGCTCTGACCGGTGCGGCGAATGCGCGGAAGACTTTGATGGCCGGGTTTACCGGCGTGCGGAATGTCGGAGCGCAGGCTTTCACCGATGTTGCGCTTCGCGATGCGATCAACGCGGGGGATGTTCCGGGGCCGCGCATGTTTGTGTCCGGTCCGCCGCTGGGGATTACGGGCGGACATTGCGATGAGGACCTGCTGGCGCCGGAGTTTCACTTTCGGGCGGAGGGCGTGGCGGATGGTCCCTGGGCGGCGCGAGCTAAGGTACGGGAGAACATCAAGTACGGAGTGGATCTAATCAAGGTATGCGCGTCGGGTGGCGTGCTATCGAAAGGTGACTTGCCGGGCGCGCCGCAGTATACCTTCGAGGAGTTACAGGCGATTGCGGAAGAGGCGCATAAGTTGGGGCGCAAGGTAGCGGCACACGCGCACGGGACGCAGTCGATTAAAGACTCGATTCGCGCAGGCATCGATTCGATCGAGCACTCTAGCTTAATCGATGACGAAGGGATTGCGCTTGCCAAGCAGCATGGGACTTACCTGGTCTTCGATATCTACAACGATGACTACATTCTGAAGGAAGGGCTGAAGGCCGGTATGCTGCCGGAGTCAATCGAGAAGGAGAAAGGGATTGGTAAGTTACAGCGGCAGAACTTTCGGCACGCCTACCTTTCGGGAACTAAGATGGCGTTCGGGACGGATGGCGGCGTGTATCCGCATGGGGATAATGCGCGGCAATTCGCCATTATGGTCGAGTATGGGATGAAGCCGATTGAGGCGATCCAGGCGGCGACGGTAAATGCGGCCGACTTAGTGGGATGGGTAGGAAAGGCGGGGTTAGTTGCGCCCGGTAGTTATGCGGATCTGATCGCGGTGGATGGCGATCCGCTGCAGGATGTGAAGGTGCTGGAGCATGTGCGCTTTGTGATGAAGGGCGGCGAGGTGTACCGGAACGACAAGTAAGGGCGGCGGCGTGCAAGGGAATCGGGCACGGAGGCTCGCTTGACAAGAGTAAAGATCGTTACGGCTTTGTTTTTGACGCTGCCGCTCCTGCGCGCGGCGCCGTCCTCACCTTTCGCGGGGACCTGGGAGGGCGAGCATCAGAAGACGGTCTACGCGCGCTTGACTGTTGTGGATGGTACGCCCCTCACCGGCCGTCTGGTTACCGGACGCGTCTACACGCACGATGACGGTAGCTTGAAGTTCGTGGCGGAAGCGGAGGGCGACGGGCAACCGATTGAGCATGTGTCTGTTGTAGATGGTGAGCTTGTGTTCGCTTCCGATGGGGACCACATGATCCTGCGCCTAATCGATGATAGAACCGCGGAACTGAGTTTCACCGACCTTCCCGCGGGTACTAAGCTGAAGCCATTTGTACTGAAGAAGAAGTAAGTCAGACGCGCAGGGCGGCGTTGGGATCGATGCGGGACGCGCGGCGCGCCGGGATGTAACTAGCTGCTGATCCGACAACCAGGAACAGGAGGGCGATACCGGCGAACGTTAGTGGGTCCGTCGGGCTTACCTGGAACAGGAGGGCCGAAATGACACGCGTCAGAGCAACGGCGCCGCAGAGTCCGAGGATGACTCCTGATAGAGCGAGGACAAATCCTTCGCCAACGATGAGGCGGAGGATATCGGCATGTTGGGCACCCAAGGCGCGGCGGATCCCGACTTCCTGAACGCGCTGCGCTACCGAGTACGCGATTACCCCATAGATGCCGAGAAGCGCGAGTAACAAGGCAAAGCCGGCGAACGATCCTAATAAGACGACCAGTAAGCGCTGTTGGCCCACCTGTGCGTCTACACGCTGCTCCATGGTCTGCACATCGGTTAGAGCTTGATCTTTGTCGAGCGTCGCCATCTGTTGACGAATCGCTCTGGTGAAAGACAGGGGATCGCCATCGGTGCGTACGGCGAGCATGGCGAAGGGTGGCGGACTCTGCGCGAAGGGAATATAGATACTCTCTTTCCAGTCATTGCGATCATCTACGCTTTGACGCACATCGGCAACGACCCCGACGATCTCGGCGGACTTCAGGTTGACGCCGCCGATTAGGAGGTGACGGCCGACGGGGTTCTGACCATCGGGCCAGAAGCGGAGGGCCAGGGCTTCGTCGATGATGGCGATGCGCTGCGGATTCGTCGCGTCGTGCTCGGTGAACCCGCGACCGCTTCTTAGTGGGATCTGGAGAGTCCGGAAGTAAGTCGGCGAGACCGGAAGCATTTTGGCGATCAGGCGTTCGTTGAGCTGCAGTTCCGGCTTGTCGGCATCCTGGACGGGAGTTCCGGCGTAACTCATCATCGGTAGTGACATCGCGACGGTCGCGCCGTTGAACACCGGGGAGTACTGCCAGGCGGCGAGTTAGTTCTTCGAGGAAGAACGCTTTCTTCTGGTCCGTGTCGTAGCGGATGGACGGCAGGCTAACACTAGCTGTCACGAGATGGTCCGGGTTGAATCCCAATGCGACGCCGCGAAGGTGCGTGACGCTTTCGAGTAGTAATGCTGCGCCGATCAGTAAGATGACGGAGAGCGCAATCTGGGCGACCGACAAGAGACTCCGGAGGTAGGATCTCCGCTGGCCGCCTTTGCTGAAGCCTTCTCCGGTGGTTCGCAAGACATGCATCAGATCGGGTCTTGATCCGCTTAAGGACGGAACTAATCCGAATAAGATGCCGGTGGTGAGCGAGAGTGCGGCGGCGAAGGCAAGGACGGCCCAGTCGAGATGAATCTCAGTTGCGCGAGGTAGATTGAAAGCCGTGATGCTGGGGATGGCGCGCAGGGCAAAGGATGCGAGGAGTACGCCGAGTGCTCCCCCGGTTACGGCGAGAAGGATGCTTTCGGCGAGCAGCTGACGAACTAATCGCGAGCGCGACGCACCTAGAGCCGAGCGCACGGCGAACTCTCGGGTGCGGGACACGGCGCGAGTTAGTAGTAAGTTGGCTACGTTTGCGCAGGCGATCGTTAAGACGAAGCCCACGGCGCCGAAGAGCATCCAGAGCATTGATCGAACGCTCGATACAACCTCCTCCTTCATGGCGGTGACTTCGATCGGTTTCTTTGGTTTGGCGTCGAGCATTGCCGGGTGCGCCATCGCGTATCGCTTGTGGATGACTTTCATCTCGGCGTCCGCTTGCGCGAAAGTGACGCCGGGTTTGAGACGGCCGAATATGGTTAGGAACGGGCTAAGTGCGCGCGACTTCTCGGGGAAGAGCGTGGATTCCGAGGGGGTCGTCATCCAGACGTCGATGCCCGCATCGGGAAATGAGAAGTGTGGCGGAAGGATGCCAATGATGGTGTAGGACGAGCCGCCGAGGGTCATTGGACGGTCGACCGCAGTGGGATTGCCGCCGAAGAGACGCTGCCATAGTTCGGCGCTAATCATGATGACGGGTTTGCCGCCGCGCGTGTCTTCCTCGGGTCGAAACGCGCGGCCGGACAACGGAGCAACGCCGAGGATTTGGAGGAAGTTTGCCGATACGCGGGTGCCCTTCAGAACTTCGGGTTCGGCTGTGCCCGAGTAAGTGAGGTTCTCCATTCCGGAGAAGGCGCCTAGCGCGGTGAAGGATTGAGCTTGGTCTCTCGCTTCCGCGAATCGGGTCGGCGAGGCGCCTCCGGAGAGATAGACTAGCCTGTCGGGATCTTGGAATTGGAGCGGGTTAAGGAGGACGGCGCGGATCACCGTGAACATCGCTGTGTTGCCGCCGATAGCGAGCGCTAGGGTGAGGACGGCAGTGATGACGAAGACGGGATTTTTGCGCAGCGTTCTCAGCGCGTAGAGGAGATCTTGCAAGGCGATTCCCACTGACCAAAGAATAGCCCGAAGCATGTTGCGGAGGTTCGCATTTTCGCCTTGTATTCGCCTCTGAAAAGTGATAGTCTCCGGATTGTCGCGACACGCGAACGAAGGAGAAGAACGCTTTGACGATCGCAGAAAGATTGCTACCGGAATTCGAATCGGAGATGAAGAAGACGCGCAAGATGCTGGAGCTTGTGCCGGAAGGGAAGATGGATTACAAGCCGCACGAGAAGTCGATGCCGCTGGGCAAGTTAGCCGGACATGTGGCCGAGCTGCCGTCCTGGGGTAAGTCGACGTTTGCGTTGACGGTGTTGGAGATCGGGCCGGATTATAAGCCGTTTGATCCGCAGTCTCCGAAGGAGATCCTTGCGGAGTTTGAGAAGCATGTACCCGAAGCCAGAGAGTGGCTGACTAAGGCAACCGACGAAGACATGGAAGTGAACTGGCAGTTTAAGTGGGGTGGGCACACGATCATTTCGCAGCCGCGTTACGAGGTGTATCGAGAGTGGGTGATCGATCACCTGGTGCATCACCGGGCCCAGTTAGGCGTGTATCTGCGGATGCTGGATATTAAGATTCCGGGGTGTTATGGGCCGTCCGCGGATGAGATGTGATTAGAAAGCAAAAAGCCCGCCTAAGTCGTTGGACTCGGGCGGGCTATTGGTTCGGGCGGAGTTAGTTAGTCGCCGAAGCTACCGACTTCTTCACGAGCTTCTTCCTTAGCGGCGGGCGCAGTTGCCATCAGGTTACCAAGTGGGACGAAGCCTTCCTGCGGCGGCTTCTCGCCGAGCACGTGCTCCTTGTAGAGCTTCATCATGCGCGCGTCTTCGGCTTTCTGCTTAAGGGTTTCGTCGCGCTTGCGGGTCTTCTCTTCACGAGCAGTCTTCGCGATGCCCTTGTCGTCGAGATCGGTCTGACGATGGCGGTAGACGTCGTCGTCGCGCAGAACGAGCGAGTGATCGGCGGCTTGTAAGCCTACCTTCTTGCCACCGGCAAAGATCTCGTGGCGACCTTTATCCTCGTACCACTTAGTCAGGGTCGCCGTCATGTGCATCTTCTCGATGATGTTGCGCCAGCCGACGCCGGTGTTATAGGCGCAGAAGCTGATCTCGCCTTCCTGGGTGGCGTAGGGGATGATGCATTGCTCGGTGCGGCGGAAATCGTAGTTGAAGAGATCCTGGAACCACATGCCGGCGATGAACAGGAAGTTCCAGCGATCGGTGCGGCGCTTCTCGATGTCGGCCATCGTGCGGTCGCCAGTTACTTTGCCGTAGTTACGATTAGTCACGCCGAAGCACTTATCGAACTTCTGCAGCATGTCCGTGACTTTGAAGTGCGTGGGAGCGCGGAAGGGATCGTAATTGCGCATCAGCGAAAGCGCGACGCCGACTCCCGAGAGCAACTTGCCGCGACCGGCGTCCGTGACGCGTTGGATATCCTTCGCCAATCGTCCGGCATTGAGAAACGCGGTGACCGGAACGGATTCCTTGGTTTCCTTATCGCACATGACGGCCATACCGATACCGCAGTTCGGATGGCAGCCGCAGGAGAGCTGGCCCCAATCCGCCGCAGGACCGTGGATGAGATCGGCAAAGTCCGAGAAGGTGCTCATGAATGAGATCGGGAACCAATCGCGAACAGGTTCGCCGATGCCGGTCTGATCTTTCACATCGTGCGCGAGGTGCGATAGCGTGTAGCGCTGGGCGGCGCGGCGATCGTCCGTCACGGCCTCATCGCGGCCCGTAAATGAAACGGGCTGGAAGGAAAGGAACGGAATCTTCTTCGGATTATCGAGCGCGAAGCGGACCACAGCCCCGACTTGCTCGTTGTTGATTCCGTTGATGACCGTGATGACCGGAACGATATCGACGCCGTTCGACCAGAGGTTCTCAATGGCGCGCAGTTTCACATCGAACAGATTGCCGACGGCGCGATGCGAATTCGCTTCATTGCCGATGCCGTCGAATTGCAGGTAGGCGTAGCGCAGACCGGCTTCGGCGGCAGCCTTGCAGAACTCCGGGCTCTTCGCGAACTCAATTCCGTTGGTTGCGGCCTGCACGCTGTTGTAGCCGACTTTGCGCGCATAGCGGACGGCATCGAGGAAGTACGGCGAAATGGTCGGCTCACCGCCGGAGAACTGCACGGACATCTGGCGCCGCGGCTTGATCGAGATCGCGTTATCGAGCAGGGTCTGAATGTCTTCCCACGTCAGCTCGTGAACGAATCCGACCTGGTTCGCGTCCATGAAGCAGGGATCGCACATCATGTTGCAGCGGTTGGTGAGGTCGACCGTCAGGACGGAGCCGCGGCCGTGCTTGATGGTGCTGGTGCCGTGATCGTGGAGCTTTTCGTCGTTATGCGCAGCGATGTCGCGACCCGGAAATACATCTTCGAGGTGCTTGAAGAACGCGGGATCGATCGCCATCGTGTCTTCGAAATGGCCGTGGATCGGGCAATCCTTCACCATCAGGATGTGGCCGTCGCGCTCGATGATCTGCGCCTTGATTTCGCCGACCTTCTCGTTCTTGAGAATCTCGACCGGCAGCTTGCCGTCGAGGATCTGGTTGCGGATATCGGGGACGCAGCGCGGGCAAAGCGAGTCCGTCGTGCGCGGCCAGCCGAGCGGCGGCTTCGTCTTCTGGTAAGACTTGAGGATGGGCTTGTCCGACCACTTGGGGGTGAACGAAGGCTCCTGATTGATCTGATTGAGGCGGTCAAAGACCTGCCATGCCGCATTCGCTGCGACGGAGACTGCTTTCTCCGCGTATTTTATGGGTTTAGGCATTGTTGTGTTTCGTCTCCTGAGAATGGCGTGGATAGAGTACGGCTGTGATTCCGCTGCAACACTCCACGATAGTAAGGTCTGGGCCGAAGCTCTAGCCCCTTTCTTCGAACGGTCATATTTACGCTGGAATGGCTGCTTGGTGGGACTGAACGGGTACTCGTCTTCCGGCGGAAATCGGGTGGCGATAGACTTGGAAGTGATAGATGATACAAGGTTTGACCATCCCGACGAGTGCGGAGATCGAGGCGCTGGCGGCTGCTGCCGGGTGCGAACTGGCGGGGGTTGCGGGGGTCGGGCCGGTGGCGGATTTCGAGCGATTCGCCGGGTGGGTTAAGCGCGGGCATGCCGGGCGCATGGGCTACTTGACGGATCATCGCGAGGCGCTGCGTGCGGATATACGCGAGCTGCTGCCTTCGGCGCAGTCGGTGATTTGCGTGGGGAAGCTCTACAACGGGCCTGAACCGTATTCGACGGAGTTGACCGATACCGAGCGCGGATGGATCGCTCGCTATGCGTGGGGCGAGGATTATCACCGGGTTTTGCGGGCGGCTTTGGCGGATTTGGCTGGGGCGCTGGAGCGTCTGTGCGGTCCGTTCGAGTTCAAGATTTGCGTGGATACTGCGCCGGTTTTGGAGCGGTCGCTAGCGCGGGATGCGGGGCTGGGATGGATTGGGAAGAATACCTGTTTGATCAATCAGGCGCGGGGTTCGTGGTTTTTTCTGGGGGAGCTGATTACTAGCTTGCCTTTGTCGCCGAATTTACGGGTGCGGCGGACCGGTGTGGGAGTTGTGTGAGATGCATTGAGGCGTGTCCGACTGAGGCGATCGTGGAATCGCCCGATGGGCGGTATGAGGTTAACGCGCGCTTGTGCATCTCGTATCTGACGATCGAGTTGCGCGGATCGGTGGACGAAGAGCTGAGGGGCAGGATAGGGCGGCATGTGTTTGGCTGCGATATCTGCCAGGATGTTTGCCCGTGGAATCGAGGGGCGGCGATTACTACGGATGGGGCGTTTGCTCCGCGGGAGTTCGCGCCTTCTTTGGAGCGGCTTGCGGGATTGAGTGAAGATGAGTTTCGCGCGATGTTCAAGCCGACTCCGGTGGAGCGCGCGCGCTATCGCGGGTTCTTGCGCAACGTGGCGATCGCGATGGGGAATTCCCGATCGGCGCTGATGGTGGGGCCATTGGTGAAGTTAGCGGCGCATGAGGATGCGGTGGTGGCGGAGCATGCAAGTTGGGGGCTTCGAACGCTAAGATCGTATCTGGATTGCGCGCAGTAGAGGCTATGCGACGACTTACGATCGCTTTGTTGTTAGTTGTAACCGCCGCTGCCTTCGGCGCGGTCAAAGCAGCGGATGATCCGCGCATGGTCTCGGGCTGGGACCATTTCTATAACCTGGAGTTCGACGCGGCGATTGCAGACTTTGCGGCGGCTTCGAAGGCCTATCCGCAGGACGCCGATATCCATAACAACATCGCGCAGGCGCTGCTCTATCGGGAGATGCTGCGCAACGGCGCGCTGGAAAGCGAACTGGTGTCGGGTGTCGATTCGTTTCTGCGGAAACCGAAGATGAATCCGACGGCTGAGGTACAGAAGCGGTTCGATGATGAACTGAATCGGGCGCTTTCTATGGCGCAGGCGGCGCTGCAGAAGAACCCAAACGATGTTACTGCGCTTTATTCTCTAGGTGTTAGTTACGGACTTAGGTCGAACTACAACTTCCTGGTCCGGAAAGCCTGGCGGGATTCACTGCGGGATGCTACCGAAGCTCGTAAGATGCATACCCGGGTTACGGAGCTGCAGCCGGGTAACTACGATGCTCGGTTGACTCAAGGGATTCATGAGTTTGTGGTGGGGAGTCTGCCGTGGCACTTACGGACGGTCGGATTCCTGATGGGTTTTCACGGCGACAAAGAAGGCGGCCTGCGGGCGATCCAGGATGTCGCGAAGAAGGGCGAGCGGAACCGGGTGGATGCGGAGATCGTGCTTTGTGTTCTGTACCGGCGCGAGGAGCGGTACAAGGACGCAATTCCTCTTTTGAATGACTTACTGAGGCGCTATCCGCGGGATTACTTATTTGAGTTCGAGAAAGCTGGGATGTACAGCGCTCTGGGGAATAAGAAGGAAGCGCTGGCAGCTATCGAGCGGGTCGCGCAGTTGAAGCAGTCGGGCGCGGCTGGATTTACGGTGGTTCCTTGGGAGAAGATCTACTACCAGAAAGCGAATATTGAGTTCTGGTACAACGATCTGGATGCGGCGCTGGACAATATGAAGAAGGTGACGGCGGACCCGAAGGATTTGGATCTGAGTACCGGTGTGCTGGCTTACATGCGGCAGGGGCAGATTCATGACTTGCAGCATAAGCATGACCTGGCGATTGCGGATTATAAGCAGGCAATCGCGTTTGCTCCCGAGGCGGAGGCTGCTAAGGAGTCGGAGAGGTATATACGGGAGCCTTATCGGCGGGGCAAGGCGAGCTAAGTTGAGGTTCTATACGGAGAAGGAGTGCGCGGAATGGCTCAGTAGACAGAAGCGTCAAAAGCCGGATCAGGTACAGGGTTTGATAACGGAGAAGTTCGACTATCCGAAGGCGTTCAGCCGCATGATGTATATGGCTTACTGGATCGCGTCTTCGGTAATGTTTCGAAAGCCGGCTTTACTCTGGATCACCGAATGGGGTATCTGGGGCGAGAGTTGCTCGCATCTCTACTACAAATTGCGTCAGAGCTATTCCGACTACCGCCTGCTGGAAGAGGCTCCGGGGCACCTGTTCCTCGGCCACGAGACCGAGGACTTCACTTCATTTCTGCAACTGGCGATGCTGGATGGCTGGGGTGGGTACATCATCACGGAGATCGGTCACATCGATGCGTTTTTCAGCCATGATGAGTTTTTCAGGTTCTATACCACGCATGATGTGAACTTCGTTGAGTTACGTGAAGCGTTTCGCGATGAGCCGCAACGACCGAAGTAGTGGGCGCTAGGTCCCCAAGCTATATTCACTTTGAACTAAGCCTCCCGTGTACTGCCGGGTCGCAACATGCTTCAGCAGGATATCGCCGGGCAGGGCGCCAAAAAGCGGAATCCCTGAACCGATAAGGATCGGAACGCGAGTGACGATGAGCCGCTGTATCAGGCTGGCACGTAGAAATCCTTGGATTGTGATGCCACCGTCCACATAGATATGTCCGATCCCGCGAGCGGTAAGTTGCACAACGATTTCAGCAGGATCTCCGGACATTTGCTCGACGATGGCTTCAGGTGGGGCGGGGGCAAGTGGACGAGTGCTTAGGACGAAGACCGGTTTTTTACCATACGCCCAGCCTCCGAACCCTAGGACCGTCTCGTAAGTGTTGCGGCCAATGACTAACGCGTCGACTGTGGCCATGAACTCTTCGTAGCCGTGAGGTTCGTTGCCGCCCGCGTCCAGGAAGTCAAAGGTGCCGTTCGGCCGGGCGATGAAGCCGTCGACGCTGGTTCCGACGAAAACGGATGCGAGTAAAGCCAAGAGTTCTCCTTACCGGCGTTTACGATAACACGGGAGGATATCGCGCGCTTATGCTTGGACGCGCAGGACGACTACCGTCATATCGTCGTGCTGCTTGGCGCCGGCGACGAAGGTATCGGCCGCGCTTAGGATGCGTTTCACCATCTCGTCAGCGGTTAGTGACGCCTCCGCACACGCGCGAATCGTTTCGGTTAATCGCTCTTCGCCCCACTCCTCATCGTCGTGGTTCATGGCTTCGCTGATTCCGTCCGTGAACGCCACCAGGTAGTCTCCAGGAGATAGATACACCGAAGCCTGATCGTACTCTGACGACATGATTAGTCCTACGACCGTGCCGGTGGCGGCTAACTCGGATACTTCCCATCCCGCGTTGTTGCGCCGCACGAGGATGGGTGGGTTATGCCCGGCATTCACATAGTCGACGCGGTGAGTTTCCGGCGTGTATTGACCGTAGAAGAACGTCGCATAGCGATTACTGGTCGAAGCTTCGAAGACCCGTTTGTTGAGATTGCCGATTAATCCGGCCAGGTCGGCTGTACCGTGGGAGGTTTCACCCCGCAAACTAGCCTGCAGACTCGCCATCAGAAGAGCGGCCGAGATGCCCTTGCCCGCGACATCACCCACGGCGAAACCGAGTTGATGGTCGGGAAGCGCGAGGAAATCATAGTAGTCTCCTCCCACGCCGAGTGCTGTGCGGCAGAAGCCGGCATAGTCAAGACCCTGGATGGGCGGCAGCGTCTGCGGGAACAGACGCTCCTGAACCTCGCGCGCAATTTCGACTTCGCGAGCCAGCCGCTCGCGTTGAGCCATCTCGGAAGCGATGGCGGTAGTTAGCTTCGCGTTCTCCAGCGCGAGTCCGGCTTGGTTGGCGACGGACGACAACATGCGCACGTCCGACTTGGAGTACGGTTCCTCGGAGCGCTTTTGCCCGGCTGAGATGAAGCCGAGTAAGTGATCGCGTGTAGCTAAAGGAAGTAATAGCTCGGTGCCAAGGTAGGCCAAACGAGAGCGCTGCTCATCATCCATACCGGGCGCGCGGTAGAGCCAGGAAGATTCATCGTCAAAGTAAACACGCTGCGGGTCTTTTGAGCGATTCAGATGCTTGATCAAACCGCAGTCTTGAGGGAAATGAATATGAGGATTACCGTCGAATCCATGAAGGTGGCAAGTTTCGAAGTCTCCATTGTTCTCCAATACGAAGGCTACACGGGAAACGTGGAGAGCCCCGGCAATCCGGTCACTGACCGTCTCTGCCAATGGCTGCGGTTCGCGAATGCGGCTAACCTGATCGGATAATTCGGATAGGATGCGCTCGGCATCATATTGATCGCGAAAGAAACGCCGATCGACCCAGAGACCGAGGCGTCGCATGGTGACGTTGACGGCCAGAACGGCGCCAATAAGGACGAGCGCCAGAATAACTTGCGCGCCCAGGTTCTGAGCATAAGCGTGGCTAACCAGTAACCCGTAACTCCGAAGATCGCGAGAGTCAGGACGCGCAGCACAACAACTCCGCTGCGGGCGAACGCGTATTGAAAACTCTGACGCAGGACCACCCGCACATCCATCGCGCGGTTCACCAGGATGACGTACGCCAGAGTAAGAGGGAACAGAACGATAAGCAGAATGGACGGGATGGTTATATACAGCGAAAGGGCGTCGAAGTCCACACTGCGAATCGCTGTGTAACTAATGAGGCTTAAGATCGGCGCAAGGCTGACGAACATCCCACTAAACAGGAGACGCATCCGCCGCCGCGCGTCTTTGTTCGAAGTCCGAAATGCTTTCCATCCGAGAAAAAACAAACCAAGAGTAATTGCCAGCACCGCGAGCGCCAGGTGGATTCCCTGAGCGAAGTGCAGTTCGTTGACGTACGACTGAACGGACGGAAGATTCTCAAGCGCGCCGACCGACAGCGGCGTGGTAACGAGTGCGAAAAGCACTAAAGGCCCGACGATTATCCATTTCACCCAGGGCCAACGTTGATCTATCGGGAGCCGCGTTGGGAAGTAATAGCCGAATAGGAACATAAAGGTCGGCCATAACGTCGCCAGTAAAGTGTGAAATAGTTCGCCGGGAATACGGATCCAATCACCCCATAAAAAGGGGGTCGAATTTACGAGACCCGTGAAAGAAAGCATGACACCCAGCACGATCCATGCAAGAGGGTCACGGACGCGAACCGAGGCGATATATACACCCAGCAACACAGAAAACCAAGGCATGAGGACGCCGAGGGTCAATCCAATGGCAGATTCCGCGAGATGGTGGAACTGCGCGCGCGAACGCGCCAGCTTGATGTCGAAAGACAACATTCGGCCACCTCGCATGGCCGCCACATGCATGTCTTCTCCGGGCCGCATCTTAGATACCTTGCGGTACATATCATTGAAGCCGGCAATCCCGCTGTGACCCAGCATCATGACCCGATCGCCCGGCGCAAGACCGGCTGCCGCGGCCTCGGGCGACACGCTCTTCACGGTGAAGCGGTCGGACGACATTTGGAACGGCTCGCGCGGTTGCTCGGTCGGATGCACAACCTCTTCGATGACGTCCTGAGCGACTCTGGTCTGATAAGCGAACGACATCAAAGCGATGAGCGTCAATACGGAGTAAAGAAGGACGGGTCTGCCTTGTTGCTTCGTGACGGGTGGGCGCTTCTCGAGCTGAACGGTACCGGTCATTGTAGTTAGGTTAAACGGGGAATAATTGCCGCGCTTACCGGTTTCAAACCTACCGGAATCATTGTAAAAAGCGGCGCGGTACGCCAGTGCCGGGAACTTAGGTTCGCGTTGCGGATAGTCATGAGCCGGATGACGGCGACGTCGCCCGATTGCTCGTTGAGTACAAGGGCGTATTCGTTATCGGGTGTTAGCGCAATCGTTCCGGGACGCTGGCCGACCGGGATCTGGGCAACGACTTTGCGAGTATCTACGTTGACTACAGTTACGTCGCCTGATACGGGATTAGAAATGAACAGGTACTGAGAGCCGGCCGAGGTTGCGGCCATAGACCCCGGCGCGCTACCGGCGAGGATCGTCTCACTTACTTCAGTTTGATAGGGACTTACGATAGCGACAGCGTCCATTCCGGCGCCGGTGACGAACATCTGTCCACCATCGCTATTGAAACAGATATGTTCGGGTGCAACGGCGAGCGGGAGATCGACCATATAGTTGAGAGTTGCGGCGTCGAGTACGGTAAGTGCGCGGGCGCTCTTGTTTCCGGCAAACAGGGTCTTACCGTCCGGTCGAAATCGGACTAATCCCGGGGCGGCCGTGAGGGGCTGGGAGACGGCGAGCTTTCCTGTAGTTACATTGACGCGTCCGATGGTCTTGGCGTCGGGAAACGAGATCGCGGCTTGACTCCCGATTACATCGATACTTCCCGGGCGTGACGGCAGCGGGATGTGCGCGCGCCGGGCGCCAGAGGCTAAGTGCACCACGATCAGAGCATGCGGATCGCGCACGGCAATCCAGACGGCGCCATCGGACAGGCAAGCCGATTGGGGCACACCGCCCGCGTGGATGCGGCCTGCAACGGTAACGCGGTCGAGATCGAGCACGGGAATGGATTCCGATGCCGAACTCACCACCAAGGCGCGCGATCCGGAAGCGAAAATCCAGTCCGGCGTGACATCGACCGGAATCTCCTTCAGAAGCTGGAAACGGCTCAGATCGATAAACGCAATGCTGCGCCCGTCGTGGTTCGCGATCAGGGCAAAACCCAGGTAGCGCGGCGATTTGCGGCGTCCGCAGGCGGTCAAGCCGGCCAATCCAGCAAGTCCGGCGATGGCGAAACAGTCGCGCCGCGTCAAAGTGTTCCACCCATCATCTGAATCCTGTTACTATACTGACCGAAATGAAGTGGCCTCCGCTAATGCTTGTTCCAACGATGCTTCTTCCAATGACTTTATTCGCCGCCGCGCATGAAATGGTTACGAACAAAGTTGCGGATGAGTTCACTCCGGCGGCTTTCGACAGCCAGCAGATCGGCGGACTTTTGGCGGAACGGATGCGCGTCAACCTGGAAGGCCGTCTGCTGCATGTGAACGAGCAGGCCATTCTAGCGGGCTTCAAACATCGTCCCGGCGAGCAGGAATGGATCGGCGAACACGCGGGGAAGTTCCTGGATGCGGCGGCCAATACTTGGATGTCGACGCACGACGCGCGCCTGAAAGTGTTGATGGACCGGGTGGCGCATAGCTTAATCGCGGCGCAGCTCCCGGATGGCTATCTGGGAACTTACACGGATGATCAGCGGTGGACGAGTTGGGATGTCTGGGTGCATAAATACGACCTGATCGGACTACTCAGCTATTATCGCGTTACGGGCGACCCGGCGGCTCTGGGCGCGGCCAAGAAGATCGGCGACTTACTGGTCCGTACCTTCGGAAACGGGGAGGGTCAGCGGGATATTATCCGCTCGGGAACACATGTTGGGATGGCTGCGACCAGCGTGCTGGAGCCGATGGTGTCGCTCTATCGCTATACCGGCGAGCGAGCGTATCTTGACTTTTGTTTCTATCTGGTAGGCGCATGGGATCAAGCGAATGGTCCGCATATCTTGTCGTCGTTGATGACCAACGGCAGCGTGTTTCGTACCGCGAATGCGAAAGCTTACGAGATGCTATCGAACCTGGTGGGCTTACTGGAGTTGTATCGAGTAACAGGCGATGCGCGCTTCTTCACGCCGGTCTTGATCGCGTGGAGCGACATTGTCGATCATCGTCTCTATATCTCAGGGACGGCGAGTTCGAGCGAGCACTTCCGGGATAATGACGTACTTCCCGCCGAAGAGAAAGACAATGTCGGCGAGGGATGCGTGACGGTTACTTGGATGCAGTTGAATCTGGAACTGCTGCGGCTCACGGGCGACGCGAAGTTCGGGGATCAACTGGAGCGGACGGTATTCAATCAACTGCTTGCCGCGCAGAATCCGCACAACGGCGACATCTGTTACTTTACTCCGCTGAATGGGAAGAAGAAGCCCGGGCCGGGGATTAGTTGCTGCGTATCGAGCGAGCCCCGCGGGATTTCGTTAATTCCGGAGACGGTTTGGGGGGAACGCGCGGGAGGGATCGCGGTTGTGCAGTATACGGCGGGGACTTTGGATAGTCGGCAGGCAAGGCTTGAAGCTGTTACGGACTTTCCGCTGAGCGGGCACGTGACACTTACGGTACATCCTTTGGCACACTCTGCCTTTCCGATATTTCTGCGCGTACCGGACTGGACCAAGAGCTATGTAGCGACGGTGGGCGGGACTAAGTTCGAGGGACATCCCGGTGAATTTCTGCCGGTTAGTCGCGTGTGGAAGGACAACGATCGGATCGATATTCAGATGGAGATGACGGTTGAGCTGATTTCGGGCGGTCTGAGTTACCCGCACTCGGTAGCGATCCGGCGCGGACCGCAGGTGCTCGCGCTAGAATCCTCGTTAAACAGCGAGGCGGACCCAACCCCATTAAACAAAGAACCGGCAGTTACGATGTTAGACTCGATCCCGGTTACTTGGTTGGGCCACCAGGCCTACAAGGTAGAGGCGAAATCCGGACCACCTCTGATCATGGTGCCGTTTGCCGACTCGCAAGACGCGCGGGTATGGCTAAGTGCGCGATAGTCATCTACTTTTTGACGACCTGGAACACCACCGGCGATTCGCTGGGACTATAACCCGCATTCCCGCCATAGCTAGCCGTCAACTCGTGTTCGCCTGGAGGTAGCTTCGACACCGATAGAGTGGCGACTCCGTTTTTCAACGTGCCTTTGCCCAGCGAAGTTGAACCCTGGTAGAAGTTGACTTGCCCTGTAGCTTCGGACGGCGTCACGGCGGCTGTAAGTACGATCGCAGCGCCGTACGTCGAGGGGTTGAGTGATGATGTCAACGCAGTGTAAGTTGGATCACGGACGTCTTGCGTTAGGACGGACGAGCTGCTGGACAGATCGTTCGAATCGCCGTTATAAGTGGCGGTGATCGAGTTCGCGCCGATCGCGAGGGATGATGTGGTGAAGGTGGTGATGCCGCCGCTCAGTGGTCCCGTACCTAAGACTCTGGAGCTTCGATAGAAGGTAACGGTTCCAGTCGCGGTGGAGGGCGATGTGACGCGCGCGGTAAACGTCACTAGTTGTCGGAATGTGGAGGGGTTGAGTGATGACGTGATACTCACCGACGTCGGCGCCTGCAGGACGGTTTGAGTTAGGCTCGCGGAAGTGCTCGGAGCGTCGTACGGATCTCCGCTGTAAGTCGCGGTGATCATTTGCGAACCGGCCAACAACTCCGACGTGGAAGTTGTAGCGACACCGGCGACCAGCGTGCCGGTTCCCAGCAGTGTGGATCCGTTGTAGAAGCTTACGGTCCCACTCGCCGTGGCGGGCGATACCTGGGCCGATAAAGTTACGCTTTGCCCGTAAGTAGAGGGATTCTGCAAGACGATAGGACGGTCGTGGTGGACACATACGCGGAACTGATCAGTATCCCTACGGCGTTCTCGCCAACGGATGGGCTATGTCCGCTCGTCCGTCGCCATTAAAGTTCGCCGCCGCAACTCCTCCTCTAGTGACGGATAGTTGGCGGTCCCGTAGTTCACCACCGGCTGGAGGGTTCCGTCGCCATTGCCTAGCAGAATGCCAAATCCCGCCAGAGTAGTCAGATAGACCGATGTCGGGCTTTCCATCTCCATTGAAATCCACGATCGCAAGGTTAGTGCTCGCATAAGCTCGGGACCAAGGTAGTAAGGACTAGCGGCATGAAATGTCCCATCACCATTCCCAAGAGAACGCAAACCCGGGCAATGTGCAAACATGACAACGTGCTGTTAAAAACGACGTCCGGCTTCCCATCGCCATTTAGGTCTGCCGACTGCGATGCCAGCCGGCAGACTAGAGGTTACTATAGTCTGACCAGACTGGAAAGTACCATCTCCATTTCCCAGCAGCCAAAACACGCTTGGAGACACCTCCTTCTGTCTTCTGACCGCCCACGACCAGGTCCGGTTTTCCGTCGCCGTTGAAATCTCCAACGGCAATGCTGAAGACGTCAACGTAATTGTTACTCGGGGCAAGAAGGTCGACCGGCGCTTGAAAGGTTCCGTCGCCGTTACCCAGGGCAACTGCGACCTGTACAGTGCTGTAGTAACCGGCTACAACAACGTCCAGCTTGCCGTCGTTATTGAAGTCTCCTACGGCGGCTGCAAAAACGTCGAAGTAACCGAAACTTGGAACGCTGATCGGCGTTTGGAACGTTCCGTCTGCGTTACCGAATAGAAGGTACGTCGTCATTGAACCGTCGGTCACAAACAAATCCGGCTTTCCGTCCCCGTTGAAATCCCCGATTGCAAAGGACGTTGCTCCGCTGCCGACCGTGTAGTTCGTGGAAGGTTGGAACGTTCCGTCGCCGTTGCCGAGAAGGATCGCCAAGGATCCCGTACCGTTTCCCGCAATGGCCAAGTCCACCTTGCCGTCGCCGTTGAAGTCGGCAGTACCGATTTGCGAAGAATCAGGAGGGAGCGGAGAATCGGGAAACGGAACTGAGTAACTCCCCGACGGCTTGAACGCTGTGCCCGGCACCGTATTCACTTGTTCGTTCAAAACCGTGGAAGTGCTCGCCGCGTCATTGGCATCGCCCTCGTAGTAGGCCTTCAGCGACCGGGCGCCGGAAGTTGAGCAAGGTGGTCGTAAACACGGCCTTGCCGCTGGCCAAGGTCTCGGTTTCGAGCACCGTCGTCCCGTCATAGAACGTGACCTTGCCGGTCGCTGTCGACGGGGTAACAACCGCCGTAAGTGTAACCGCATGTCCGTACTCCGCCGGGTTCACGGAGCTGCTGAGTGTAGTGGTCGTGCTGCCAGCGGTGAGTAATACCGGCAGGAAGGCGAGAACGGCTAACTTGATGTTCATGATTTGATCTCCTGAGCTACTGCTTTACAACTTGCGTGACTACGGGCGCCTCGCTTGGGCTGTAACCGGAGTTACCGGCATACTTTGCCGTCAATAAGTGGTCGCCAACGGAGAGAGTAGAGATAGACAGCGTGGCTGTTCCTTCGCTGAGAGTACTGGTTCCGATCACTGTTGCACCTTGATAGAACGTGACGGAGCCACCCGTCTTTGCGGGCGTAACGGTTGCTGTAAGCAACACGGACTGACCATGCACTGACGGATTGGGCGACGAGGTGAGTAGAGTCGAGGTCGGGTCTCTTACGTCCTGAACATGGCTGGCGGACGTGCTCGGCTGGTTGCTGGTATCTCCACTGTAGGAAGCGGTTAACTGATTCGCTCCCGGGGGGAGGGATGCCACTTTTAGGGTGGATACATTGCCGCTCAGAGGCGCGGCGCTAAGCGATGTCGAGCCGCGATAGAACGTAACCGTGCCTGTGGCAACTGCCGGCGAAGTTACCGCGGCAGTGAGAGTGACTGCCTGAAGGTAGGTGGATGGGTTGGGCGTTGTCCGTAGCGTTACGGACGTGGGCGCTGGATCGACTGTTTGTGTCAGCACGGGTGAAGTGCTTGGCGCGTCGTAAGTGTCGCCGCCATAAACGACTGTTAACGAATGCTGGCCGCCCGACAGGGTGGAGATGGAAAGAGTAGCTATGCCTCCGCTCAAAGTACCAGCTCCCAGCAAGGTAGATCCATCGTGAAACGTGACTGTTCCGGTGGCTGTTGGCGGCGTGATCGTAGCAGTCAGCACCACGGCTTCACCGTAGGTGGATGGATTTGCTGAGGAGGTGAGAGCGGCGGTTGTCGGCGCACCGAGAACGGAGTTGATGATGACGTCTACGGCGCCGATGGTGTAATTCGTGTCTGCTGTGGCCGCGATGTCTACCCGTCCGTCGCCGTTGAAGTCAGCCGCTGTGACGTGAAGTTAGGCCTGCGGCGGCATCAGGAGTTCAGGGTATAGTAAGCGGGTGCTTGAAAGGTTCCGTCTCCGTTTCCCAGCAGCACACTTAGGTCCGACTGGTCTTTACTACCGTTGAAAACAACAAACGCAATGTCCGAAATCCCGTCGCCATTAAAGTCGCTTACTATGATGGGCCCGCCGCCTAGCGCGAAAGGGTAACTGACTTGGTAAGTCAGCGGCACCTGGAACGACCCGTCGCCGTTGCCAATTAGGATGCTAAATCCTATAAAAGCCGGAGGATCATCCGTGCCGGGCTCTCCAATCGCTAGGTCCGCTTTACCATCCCCGTTGAGGTCGGCGACCGTGATCTCGAATGGGATTCCGGGCAAGTCACTGCTCGGTCCTGTCTGGAAAGTTCCGTCGCCGTTACCCAGAAGCACGGTTACAGTACCGGAGTCAACCGTCATCGATGCCCAACGATAGGTCGGCTTTGCCGTCGCCGTTGAAGTCCCCGATTCCGGCTGAAACAGGAAGAGAACCGCTATAAACAGTTAACGCATTTTGAAAAGTCCCGTCGCCATTTCCAAGGGCGACAAAGACTGACTGCCCGGAGCGGTGGCGAGGTCCGGCTTGCCATCCCCGTTAAAATCCGCTACAACCACAGCTCCGGGGAGAGCGAACCCGAGATAATCGATCGGAGCCTGAAAGGTGCCGTCTCCGTTTCCCAGAAGAATGAAGACTGTTGGGGAACCGGTGCCGAAGGAACAGCTGGCAGCTAGATCCGTTTTGCCGTCGCCATTGAAGTCCGCCGCCTGGATTGAATTTACGGTTGCAGCGGTCGGGTAATTCACCGCCTGTTGAAACGTCCCGTCGCCGTTACCCAGGAGCACGGTGACGTAACCGGGATAAGCGTTGTCGGCGAGTGCCAGATCCACCTTGCCGTCGTTATTGAAGTCACCCACGACGGCCGCATAAGGGTAAGCACCTGCTGAGTACGAAGCTGGCGTTTGAAATCCATTTCCTGAGACTGTATTCACCTGCTCCGTCAGAATCGCGGAAGTGCTCGGCGTGTGATTGCTATCACCCTCGTAATACGCTCTTAACGACCGCGCTCCGGATGCCAGCAACGTGGTCGTGAACACAGCCTTGCCGCTGGCCAATGTCTCGGTTTCGAGCACCGTCGTCCCGTCATAGAACGTGACCTTGCCGGTCGCTGTCGACGGAGTAACAACCGCCGTAAGTGTAACCGCATGTCCGTACTCCGCCGGGTTCACGGAGCTGCTGAGTGTAGTGGTCGTCCCGGCAGCACTTAGTAGGGCGGGAACTAATAAGACGATTGGAGAAGCTTGGCTAATCCGCATGGTAGGCTCCTGAAGCTTCTCTAGTCTAAATCCGTTAAACCTGATTTCCGAGTGTTCTTGCAAATCTGTACAATCGCCCGCGCAACTCATTGCACCCGCCGCACAACAGCCCGGAACACCCGTAGCTTCGTGCTACGATTCGATTTAGCTTTCGCCGCCCGACCTGTTTCTTACTCTGATTCATGAACCTTCGCTCGCTTTTTAGCCTCTTCTCGTCCGACCTCGCCATCGATCTCGGTACGGCTAACACGCTCGTTTTCGCCAAGGGGAAGGGCATCGTCGTCAACGAGCCCTCCATCGTCGCGATCAATAAGAACACCGGCGAAGTGGAAGCGGTCGGCAAAGAAGCCAAGGAGATGCTCGGGCGCACTCCCGGTAACATCGTCGCCATCCGGCCCATGAAAGACGGCGTCATCGCCGATTTCAAAGTCACCGAGCGCATGCTGAATTACTTCATTCAGAAGGCGCACGGCCGCAAGATGCTGGTGCATCCGCGCATCGTCATCGGCGTTCCCAGCGAGATCACGCAGGTGGAAAAGCGCGCGGTCATGGATTCCGCCTATCGCGCCAAAGCCAGCGAAGTGCATCTGGTGGAGCAGGCCATGGTGGCGGCCATCGGCGCCGGTCTGCCGATTACCGAACCTTCCGGAAACATGGTGGTCGATATCGGCGGCGGCACCACGGATGTCGCCGTTATCTCGCTGTCCGGCATTGTCTATTCGCGCTCGGTTCGCGTGGCGGGCAATGAGATGGACGACGCGATCATGCAGTATCTGAAGCGCAAGTACAACCTGCTGATCGGCGAACGTACGGCGGAAGCGATCAAGATTGAGATCGGTTCGGCGTATCCGCTGGATCGACCGCTGACGATGGAGATCAAAGGCCGCAACCTGATTGAAGGCGTGCCTAAGACGATCACCATCGACGACTCGGAAATCCGCGAGTCGCTGTCGGAGAACGTGGCGACGATCCTGAATGCGATCCGCGTAGCCCTGGAGCGCACGCCTCCCGAACTCAGCGCGGATATCAGCGACCGCGGCATCGTATTGACCGGCGGCGGCGCGATGCTCAAGAATCTGGACAAGAGGATTCGCGAAGAGACCGGCCTGCCCGTTTCCATTGCGGAAGATCCGCTGGCGTCCGTCGTTCTGGGCACCGGCAAGATGCTTAGCGACTTCCGCCTGCTGCGTAAAATCTCCATCGACTGACGCTGGAAGCTGTTACCCGCCGACTTGTCGCGAAGCTCTGCGCGAACTAGGTAAGCTGAACAGAGATGGATTCCATGCTGAACAGATACCGCAGCATCACTCTGCTGCTGGTCATGCTGGTCGGCCAACTCATCCTGCTGGCGTATCAGGTCAAGAACGACAACGACCTTCGTCTGATCCGCGTGTGGGCGATCTGGGCCATCACGCCGATCGCGCAAGTCGCGGAGACCACGCGCGGCGCCGTCTATGGCGTTTTCCATAACTACTTCGATCTGCATTCCGCGCGCGTTGAGAACGAGCACATGCACGGCGAGATGTCGAAGCTGAAGATCGAAAATCAGTTTCTGCGGACGGAGCTAAATACGGCCGATCGCGTAAAGGCGCTGGCCGCGTTCGAACGCGAATCACCTTCCCACCTGCTGGCTGCGCGGATTATCGGTGCGGCGACATCGGCTACGAATAAGATCGTGCTGCTCGACCGCGGATCGAACAGCGAAGTCGAAAAAGGCATGGCGATCATCACGCCGGATGGAATCGTGGGCAAGGTGCTTGAGGCGTACCCGACGGCCTCGCAGGCGCTGCTGGTGACCGACCCGGAATTCGCGGCCGGCGTTGTCTCGCAGAAGAATCACATTCGCGGGATACTTCGTGGAGTCGGATCGGGTAAGTGCAAGGTCGACAACGTTCAGAACGAGGAGAAGGTGGACGTCGGCGAGGAGTTCTTCACGTCCGGCGACGATCGCATTTTCCCGCGAGGGTTGCCCGTGGGTAAGGCGGATGTGGTGCGCGACGGCCAGGAGTTCAAGAATATCCTTCTATATCCTTCCGGATTGCAGAATGGTCCGGAAGAAGTGCTCATCGTGCTGCAGGGGACGCACCAGCAGATTCCGGCTTACCAGGAGCCGCCGAAGGACGAGAAAGTGTATATGGGCCCGCCGCCTCCGGAGCAGAAAACCGGGGCGGCGAAGCAGCCAGTGGTGCTCTCGACGGATGCGGATCGCCTGCGCGAGAAGTATGAAAAGATCGGCGTGCTTGAAGGGCATAAGTACGGCGAGGGGAACGTACCGAACTTCAATATCGCCACGGACCAGAAGCCGCCGAACGCGACGGCAGCTCCGGCAACCCAGGGCAAGACGACGGCTCCAGTTCCTCTGACCGCGCAACACCCGGCAAGTCCTAAGCCCGTCAGGCCGGCTCCGCCTCCAGTAACTGCCGCGCCGGAAACCGACGTGCCACCGCCCGCGCAATCGGCGCCTCCCCAATGAATTCCGGCGACGACATCTTATCGCTGCAGCATGATAGCCGCGTTTCGCAGTTTCGCGGTTGGGTCTTAGTCGCAGTCCCCCTGGGCGTCCTGGTTTTTCAAAGCTATGTGCCGCAGTTCTGGGACCCGCTGAAGTTCCTGGACCTGACGCTGCTCGTCACGATCTATTTCGCGATGATGCGCCACTCGGCGGTGAACGGCATTCTGGTCGGGTCCGCGATGGGGCTCGCGCAAGACGCGCTGGCTTATAATCCGCTCGGGATGTACGGGATCGCCAAGACGCTGGTCGGCTTTTTCGCAGCCTCGCTGGGAGCCCGCATTGATGTTACTTCCCCGTTCGTCCGCCTGGTCGCCTGCTATGTCTTCTTCTACTTTCAGGAGTTTCTCTACTGGGTCATGTCGCGCGCTCTACTTTCGAAGCATCTTAGCTTTGACTGGAAGCAGGAATTGATCCTGGCTGCGCTGAACGCCATCGTCGGTCTGGCGCTTTTCCACTTTTTAGATAAACTGAAGGAACGAGATTGACCCTCGCGTTTTAACAACGTGTATTGATCCAGTGTCCACGCCCGTCGTTCCTCCCGTAATTACCGCGCCGGCCGAACGTCCCCTGCGAGCCGATGATCCTAAGCGATCATCCGCGAAAATCGCCGCGTTTCAGTACGTTGCGATCGGTATCTTCCTCTTCCTGATTAGCGGCTTCTGGGAACTTCAAGTAAAGAAGCAGGAAAGTTACAACGAGATGGCGGAACGAAACAGGATTAAGGCCACTCCACTGCTTGCGGCTCGCGGCAAAATCCTGGATCGCGATGGGCGCGTTATCGTCGATAATCACTCGACCTGGTCGCTGTTGATCGCCCGCGAGAACTTGAAGTGGGAGCATCTGCCCGGCATCGCGGCTGGCCTGAATCTCGACCTTGAAGACTTGAAATCGAAACTGCAGCGCTTCAGCAAGCGCCCGACTTATGAGCCGTTATTAGTAAAGGATGATCTTTCACCGGAGGAACTCGCGTTCGTAGAAGCGCACCGTGACCCGGAGTTCTATCCCGAACTCGAACTGATTCAAGCCCAGCGCCGGCTGTATCCGCAGAACGGATTCGCGGCGCACGTGCTCGGCTACACCGGTGAAATCAGTGAGGCGGAGTTGGACGATCCCTCCTACGCGAATTACAAGCCGGGCGATGTCATCGGCAAGTTCGGGATCGAGCGCCAGTACAACGACATGTTGATGGGCGTTGACGGGCAGCGCCAGGTGCTGGTGGATAGCCGCGGCAACGAACGTCAGATTCTGGGGAACAAAGATCCCGTTGGGGGACACCGGCTGCAGTTAACCATCGATCTCGATCTTCAAGTCGTTGCTGAGTTAGCGATGGAGGGCCGCATGGGCGCGGCGGTAGCGATCAATCCGCAAAATGGCGAGGTATTGGCCATGGTGTCGCGACCTTCCTTTGACCCGAATCGGTTCGCGGTCCACATCAAAACCAAAGACTGGCGCGAGTATGCGGACGATCCGGATCGCCCGCTATTTAACCGCGTGATTCAAGCGCAACTCGCTCCGGGGTCTACCTTCAAGCCCATCATGGCCGTCGCCGGGATCGACAGCGGAACGGTGGATGAAGATACCGATTTCCATTGTTCCGGCGGCGCGTCCTTCTATGGGCATTACTACGAATGCTGGCAGCATAAAGGGCATGGCGTCGTTGCGATGCACAAAGCGATCCAGCAATCGTGCGACGTGTACTTCTACAACTTAGGCAATAAGATGGGGATCGATACGATCAACCATTATGCCGAGATGGTTGGACTGGGGCATAAGACCGGGATCGACTTACCGAGTGAAGCCGCGGGTTTAGTGCCGTCGTCCGCCTGGAAAATCAGAACGCAGCGGCAAAAGTGGTTCGCGGGCGAGACGATTTCGGTCGCGATCGGACAAGGCGCCACTATCGTTACGCCGCTGCAGCTGGTCGCCGCCATCGGGTCCATCGCGGTGGGCGGTAAGTGGTACCGGCCGCACTTACTGCGCCCGGATACGGCCAAGATTAAGCCCAACATCTTGCCGCTGTCGCCGCGCGCTTTGGATGATTCCATCAGTGGGATGTGCGCGGTGGTGAATGAGCCGGGGGGCACGGGCGGCCGCGCCAAACTTCCAGGAATCGAAGTGTGCGGCAAAACCGGATCGGCCCAGGTCGCTTCCGCTAAGTACACGGCCGGCAAGAATATCAAGCTCAACGGCTGGTTCGTCGCGTACGCGCCACGGGTGAATCCGGAAATCGCGGTGGTCGGACTTCTGGAAAATGCAGGCCACGGAACGATCGCGATACCGATTGTCCGAGACGTGATCAAAGCCTACTTCGATAAGAAAGCGGCCAGACGCGGCGAAGCGCCCCAGCCGATCCGCATGGAAATGCCCACCACCGAAGCTGATGACGGCGCGGGTGACCGCTAGATGCCGGGCCGCCGCTTCATCCGCGATCTCGACTGGGCGATGCTGTCGATCGTCTTCATCATCTGCGGGATCGGCATCGTTCAGATTTATAGCGCGACGCGAGGCACGGGTTTTCAGGACACATGGTGGAAACAGATCGTCTATATCGGGATGGGCGTGATCCTGATGTGGATCACGACAATCATTGACTACCATACGCTCATCGAACAGGCCAACCTCTTTTATGGTGTCGCTGTGGCCGGCTTACTCGGGGTACTGGTTATGGGTAAGACGGTCTTGGGAGGAAAGCGCTGGATTCCGCTTCCCGGCGGTCTCAATCTGCAGGTCTCTGAGTTCGCCAAGTTAGTGATATTATTGATCGTAGCCAGACAGCTTACCAGAATTTCCACAGACGTTCTGGAGCCTCGGGACTTTTTCCGGATTGTTCTGGTGGTGTTAGTTCCGGTGGCCCTGATCGCCCCGGAGCCGGATCTCGGCACAGCCCTGACGTACTTACCGATTCTTGGAATCGGGGTGTTTCTGGCGGGACTCCGATGGAAGTATTGGGCTGCGATTGTGGTGATTACGGCTGTAGTGGTTCCGCTTGGGTTTGAGTTCATGAAGGACTACCAGCGGAATCGGATTTTGAGTTTTGTCGATCCGGACCGCGATCCGAAAGGCACCGGATACCAGTTGATTCAGTCGCGGATTTCGGTCGGAGCGGGTGGAATGTGGGGTAAGGGAGTGACCAAGGGCTCGCAGACGCAACTTGGTTTTCTGCCCATCCCGCACACGGATTTTATCTTTTCAGCGTTTGCTGAAGAGCACGGGTTTGTCGGAGTTACTGTTGTCCTGTCGCTGTATTTTGTGCTGCTGATGCAGATCGTGCAGAATGCGCAGACTGCGCCCGATCGCGCAGGTATGTTTCTGTGTATGGGTGTAGCTGCCCTGCTGTTGTTTCATCTTCTGGTTAATGTAGGGATGGTGGTGGGACGGATGCCGGTTACAGGTATTCCGCTGCCACTTATGAGTTATGGGGGATCCAGTCTCTGGAGCGTTTTCATGATGCTGGGTCTAGTCAATAATGTTCGCTTGCGCAGGTTTGTGAACTAAAGAAAAGTTTTCGGGAGCCCCTGCTAGAGAACTCTCGGCGATGGCTTGCATAAAGCCGCTGGATGAGCAGGAGTGGTTCCCCGGTACGGTCCGGATGGACGTGAGATTTTGGATTCTTATGTTTGGGAACAATTCGATCCGGAGCGGCCACGCGTGAGAGCTGGCAGCGTCAATCCGCGCGTTCTTGTTACGCGCGCAGCAGAAAGCACGCAAGGGTGAACTCTCCGCTTTTTTCGTCGCCGAGTAGTCCTGTGAAAGGGCGCCCGACGGAGAGAGTGAATGTCAAAGGAACTAATAGTCTCCGCCACGCGCCATGAAACGCGCGTCGCGATCCTTGAGGATGACCAACTAGTCGAGATTTTTCATCAACGCGAGAAAGAGTATTCGCTCGCGGGAAGTATTCATAAGGGTCGCGTCACCCGGGTGTTACCCGGAATGCAGTCCGCATTCGTCGATATCGGACTCGAACGCGACGCCTTCCTCTACGTCTCCGATTTCTTCGAAGACAATGACGAATATGACAAGGTAGTTTCCGGCGTTGAGGAGAAGGTGCTCAAGCTGGAGCGAGGGGGTGGAAGTTCCACGGCCGCTCCGATTGCGCTGCCGACTCCGATGGAGCCGGAACTCGCCGCGGTGCTGGGCGCTGTGCCAGGGGCCCTAATGGTGTCCGCGCCTGTGCCGACGCAAAGTACGAACGGGCAGGCGACGACTTCGGAACCCCGGCGGGAGAGTGGGCCTCGTGGTGAAGGCCGTAGTGATCAGCAACGGGATCGAGGCGGCCGCGGACGTCGTGGGCGCAGACGTCGTCCCGGCGCTGGTGGACTCCCCGAATCGAAATTCTTCTCGCCGCGCGAGGATCGGGGACCGCGTGAGAATCGCGAACCGCGAGAAGTCCGGGCTGAGGTTCGAGGTGAAACGCGAGCTAGTGAATCTCTAACTCAGGAATCCGAACCGAGCGGCGGGCTGGTCGTCCTTCCCGGCGAATCGATATCCAAATACGTCGGCCACATCGGTGGTGAGGGCGAACCGGACGGAATCGATGCCACCGGTGAGACCCCGACTGCGGAGCTGACATCTCCGGAAGCGACGGACGGTTTCGCCGAGCAAGTGGTTCATCAGGAACACAACGAAGCTTTGGCTGACGCGACTGAAGCGAGTTCCCAAAAGCAGGAGGAACCGGAGCCGGAGCCAGAAGCAGAAGTAACGGGAGCCGTTCTATCTCTGGTGGTTGAGGTTTCGGAAGAGCCTCTGGCCGAAGCTGAAGTTGAGGAAGAAGACGATGAGCCGGAAGAGCTACAAGCTGCGTCCGATCTTCCTGACGAGTTGGCTGAGGACCAGGCGGAAGAAGCTTTCGAGCCAGGTTTCGACGCCGTCGACGTAGATCCAGTCGATGAGCTCGAACGTGTGTCAGCGGAGCCCGCAACGGAACCGAATCCGGATCAAGAAGGACCAGAACCCGCGCGCATACCTCAAAGCCTGACCGCGACACTGCGCGAACAAGGCGGCCGTCTACCGCATCGCATGTCCCGGCGGATGCGTCGACGGATGCGCGGCGATCGTCCCGATGAGAAAGGCGCGGAGGGTACCGGAGAAACGCCGGTCGAGTCCGCTGCCGAAACGCAGGGCGAGGGCGCGCCGGCAATGGCAGCCCCGCAGACCGAAGAAGTGAAAGCACCCGCCGAGCAGCGCCGACAAGGCCGCGGCCGCGACAATCGTCCGCGTGAAGATCGCCCCCGTGAAGACCGGCCCCGTGAAGATCGTCAAGACAAGCCCCGCGAAGATCGCGATCGTGAAGAAGCCCGCCCGGTAGTCCCCTCCATCGCCGATTTGCTCAAAGCCGGCCAGGAAATCATCGTCCAAATCGCCAAAGAACCCCTTGGTCAAAAGGGCGCCCGCATCACTTCGCACATCGCCTTGCCCGGCCGCTTTCTGGTTTACATGCCGACCGTCGACCACGTCGGCGTCTCGCGCAAAATCCCGTCCGATGACGAACGCCTGCGCTTGAAGCGAATCCTGCAGACCCACCGCGTTGGCATCCCCGGCGGCTTCATCGTACGCACTGCGGGCGAAGGTCGGTCGGAAGATGAGCTAAAGGCCGACATGATGTTCCTCCACAACATGTGGACCGACATGCGCCAGAAAGCCGAGAAGCGCCCCGCGCCGATGCTGCTGCACCACGATCTCGATCTGGTGGAGCGCATTCTTCGCGACCAACTGACCAGCGCTTTCAAAACGGTTTGGGTCGATAACGAAATCATCTACGAGAACGTGCTCAGCTTCGTCCAGCGTTTTCAGCCGGCGATGGTGGGCCGCATCAAGATGTACACGCGCAAGACGCCGATCTTTGACGAGTTCGGGATTACTCAGGAACTAGAGAAGGCGCTGCGCCCGAAAGTGTGGCTGAAGAGCGGCGGTTACATCGTCATTAATCAGACTGAGGCATTAGTTGCGATCGACATCAACACCGGTAAGTATGTCGGTAAGAGTAATCGGCTGGAAGATACGATCGTTAAGATCAACACCGATGCGATCAAGGAGATTGTCCGGCAAATTCGCCTGCGCGACTTAGGCGGCATCATTGTCGTCGACTTCATCGACATGGATGAGCGCAAGAATCGCCAGAAGGTGATGCAGGCCCTAGAAGAAGGTATGCGGGTAGACCGCGCGCCTTACAAGATCCTCCAGTTCAACGATTTCGGCTTAGTGGCGATTACTCGTAAGCGCGTCAAGCAATCGTTGGAGCGGACACTCTGCTCGCCCTGCCCGTATTGCGAAGGCGCGGGTTCAGTGAAGAGCGTAACTACCGTCATCAGCGAGATTCTACAGGAAGCGCATAAGATCGCCGGCGCGGTTGAGGGCGATAGTGTGATGCTGCGCGTGAACCCGGAGGTCGCGAAGATACTCAAGAGTAATACGAACGATCATCTGGAAGAGATTGAGTCGGTGGTGGGGCGGACGGTGATGATCAAGAGCGATCCGTTACTTCATCAAACTAAGTTCGACCTGGCTTAACTCCCCAAGTTTGTCGGGGTTTACGTAATTTGCGTATATAATTACGCAATATGCAAAATGTTCGGGTCCTTGACGCGCTGTTGCCAAAGACCCGGCAAGGTATCCTCGCGGCTACGTTTATTCAGCCAGAGAAGCCTTGGTATGTCGCGGAACTGGCGCGCCGGATTGGCGTGCCCTCTTCCAGCCTGCAACGGGAGCTGCGCGACCTTAGCGAAGCCGGCATCCTCAAACATCACCGCCAGGGCCGCATGGTCTATTACCAGGCGAATCGGGCGTCCCCGGTGTTTGCTGAAATACGCAGCTTATTGCTTAAGACGGCCGGCCTTGTCGACATTCTGGCGGATGCGCTTAGGCCCACCATCGCGGCTCTGCGAACTGCATTTGTCTTTGGCTCTATTGCCTCCGGGAATGAGAGGAGCGACAGCGATATCGACCTCATGGTCGTAGGCGAAGTGTCGCCGGCGAAACTGGCATTGCCGCTGCGTCGCGCGCGTGAACTGCTGGGCCGCGAGATTAATCCCATAGTCTACACACCTGCGGAGTTCGATAAAAAGCGCGCCGCTAACGACCATTTCCTGAGACAAGTATTAGATAATCCCAAGCTTTATGTTTTTGGCGATAAGCTATTAGACGTTGAGGATGAGTTGGGCAAAGTTACTCGCGGATAACCGGGTGACCGCGCTGCCGGCTAGCAAGGGGGAGCTTGACAATCTACGCTCGATCGTTGCCCGAAGCTTGAAAGATGTGGAGACCTCCGGGCTATCGGCGGACGCGCGTTTCGTAATGGCTTACGACGCTGCGCGTACGTTATCTCTACTCATTGTCCGCGCCGAGGGCTACCGCCCGCGTACGGTTGGCGGACACTACAATACCTTTCTGGCGCTGGAGGCAGCCGATCCGGCGTTTGCAACTTTGTCCGCGTATTTCGATGGCTGCCGAATGAAACGCAATGCTTGCGAGTATGATTTCGCGGGCGGCGTCTCTGATACGGACGCCGAAGGTCTACTAGTCACCGTGCAACAGTTTGAGATGGACGCTGAAGCTTGGATACGTACTCGCCACCCGCAACTCGCCGGGACTTAACGAATCGTAAAAATGCCTCCATCAATTCACCCCACCCGGTAACATCCGTGTTCATCACGGTTCGTCGCGCCCTATTTGGGCTTTCCCGCCAACACCGCCGTCAACTCCGGCGCGAGTAACTTCGCGAACTCTATCGAACTCTCCGGCTTCAAATGGAATCCGTCGCGGAACTTCGATAGCGGCCATTCCGATTGCCTTACTGGCGCCAGGAGCGGAACATGCGCGTTGGCGGCCGCCGCGCGTAGCGCGTCTTCGTTTGCTACAAAGCCCGGCGGGATCAGGTAAACGAATCGAGCCCCGTTGCGGCGGCAGAGTTCGTCGATCTCCGCAAAGCGCGGGGTAGCAATCGCAGTTACTTGCTGCGGCGTCATCGGCGGTGCGGGCTGCATGCCGAGTTCGTGCAGGAACGTCGCGTACGGTGGATCAATCTTACCCATGACGAAGTTCCGCAACCCGTTCTTCTCAGCGAAGAACAGACTCCAGTACGCGAAGTACATGCTACTCGCGTCGGTCAGGCTTAAGTGTTGCAGGTGCGCGATCGCGGGCAGATCGCCCAGGCTATACAGATAGTAAGGACCGCTATCCAGAAGCATTAGATTGCCGACGAAATGATTCGGGCCGATGCAGAGGACGACCATAGCCGGCCGGGAACCCTCGGCGAAAATCCGCTTCAGCCCGTAAAACCAGTCGTAGTATTCCGTCTGCTCCACGATGTAGCGCGCCGGGTGAACCCCGCCCGGCAAACCGCTTTCGAGCGTCGGAATGTCGACCCCTTCCAGCAGCAGAGAGTTGCCGGCGAGCAGCACGGGGCTGACGTTCGACTCGCGTTTCAGACTTCGCGCGCCGAGATACTCCTCGTGCTTCCGCTTGCCGATCCGGCTGATGTTTGAAAAGCCGGCGCGCATGCCAACTTCGACAAACAGTGCGCAGAGCGCAATCATGACGAGCAGAATGGCGGTCTGCTTTGCTAAGCTTCGCGGAGCCGCTGCGACGGGATCAGAACTGGAAGTAGATGAAGGCACTCGAATCCGTTGCGCCGAACAGTACGATCGCGGCGATACACGCGGTCGCCATAGCCGGGGCCAAAGCGGGCGCCCGCTGGAAGAGATATTGCTCGTCGTTGCGTTCCATCATCAGATCCATCGCGACCGACACCCCGCCGAGTACGGCTACATAGAGCATAGGCGCGAAGAGCTGAGCATCCGGGCGCAGGTTAGTCATGTTGCCGAGCATAGCCGTCGCCTGATGCAAGCTGGACGCCCGGAAGAAGATCCACGCGAGGAAGACTATTGCCAGCGTAATGAAGCGCGAGGCGGCCGTTCCCAACTTTTGAGGGATAGGTGCGCGCAGTTCTTCTGTGAAGAAGCGTTCGATCGCCAGCCAGACTCCGTGGATGCCGCCCCAGACGACGAATGTCCAGTTCGCACCGTGCCACAGACCGCCAAGCAGCATGGTGATCATCAGGTTGATGTAAGTGCGGGTGCGGCCTTTCTGGTTGCCGCCGAGCGGGATGTAGAGATAGTCGCGGAGCCAGGTGCTTAGTGAGATATGCCAGCGCCGCCAAAAATCCTGTAGAGTTACTGCAAGATAGGGCCGGCGGAAGTTAATCGCGAACTGGAACCCTAGTATTTGCGCGCTGCCGCGAGCTAAGTCGGTGTAGCCGCTGAAATCCCCGTAGATCTGAAAGCCAAAAGCGCAAGCGCCGGTGACAGTTGCGAGGAAGCTATTGCCGAGGCGCCCCGAGAAGGCGGCATTCGCCACGATGCCGAAGTTATCGGCCAGGACGCACTTCCGGAATAAGCCGAAGACGATCAGCATGACGCCGTCGTAGAACCGCGCGGTATCAAACTGGCGCTGATGTTGCACTTGCGCGAGTAAGTGGCTGGGCCGCTGGATCGGTCCGGCGATGAGGTGTGGGAAGAGGCTGACAAACAGGGCGTAATCGATGAAGTTTCGAGCGGGCTCTTGCTTACCCCTATATATGTCGACAATGTAAGCGACTTCCTGAAAGGTATAGAACGAGATGCCGGGTGGCAGGATAATCCGGAGCATCGGGAGCGGAAGGTCATGCCAGCCGGCCATTGAAGCCGCATGCGCGAACGACCCGATAAAGAAATCGAAGTACTTGAAGATACCTAGGAAAGTGAAATTTAGAGTCAGCGAGAGGATCAGGAAGAACTTACGACGCTGCGGGTTAGGCGCATCGGATATCCGGAATGCCAGGAAGTAATCGAGCGTGGTCGATAGGATCATCAGACCGACAAAGCGCCAGTCCCACCAGCCGTAGAAGAAGTAGCTGGCGAGGAGCAGCATCGCGTTCTGCTTTCTCCACGGCAGCTGCCAGTAGAGCAGAGCGACTAAGATCAGGAAAACGAAATAGATCGGGCTATCAAAAAACACGAAGAATCACGAAGGGTCGGAATAGCCTTGCTCGGTCAAATAAGGCTGCAGCTTCGGTTTCAACTTCTTATAGAGTGCGAGAACCTCGGCGGGTAAGCGCGACTCGCGCGGCTTGATCTTATCCCGATAAGTGATCGATTCTGGCGGATGCACGCCTAGAAAGTCAGTAATGCGCTTCATCAGAGTGTCCGGATCGCGGCATAGGTCTTCATAGCGCAGTGAGATCACGTCCTGCGCCGGCAGCTTCTTGAAGTTCTTCAGATAGTAGCCAATCATCCGCATCACCTGGATGTTCATCAGCCGCTCCCACAGCAGCAGCGGCCGCCGATTTAGACTTAGTGCCACGATACGCCGCAGCGGACGGTCCCACATATCGCGATACCACGGCGTGATCATCGCCGAGAACTCGTTCTTCGCCTCGAACAGACTGCGCATGGCGCGCATCTGCGAATTCAGCGTTGCCGCCGGGTGCCGATGGATGAACACGAACTTCGCATCCGGGAACCAGCGCTTCAAGTCGAGGAAATAGATTTGATCCCACGGATTCTTCAGCAGCAGCGGCTTCGACGGATCGCCGGTCAACTGCATCTTGCGCGCCATCTGCCCGAACACATCGAGCGTCCCGTCGGTAATGCGCGGACGGCCGTTGGTGACTTGCATGATCGCGAATCCGTACTCGATCGGGGCCTCCGCTGTCGCCGGCGTTTCATCGATGATGCGCGTCGTCAGCCCCAGGCTCTTGAACCGGTTTAGCAACTCCTGACGAGCGGCGGCCGTCCGCCCGGCGAAGTGGTTTGCCAGAACCTCCTTGTAGCAAATCACGTCGTAGGCCGACACGTAATTGAAGCAGCCCGTCTCCGCCAGCAAGCGGTGCAGCAGCGTGGTTCCCGAGCGATGCAAGCCCATGATGAACACGGGCCGGAACGTGAGCCCGTCAAGTTTCGCCAGGTAGGGCGCGTCCGCGCCGTCTTTGTCAGTGGTGTGCAATATCATCTAGGTTAACCAGATCGAAGGACGGAGTCATTCAATCGTGTTCCAAATCGTAGGAACTCAACCGAAATCGCAAACGACAGACGAGCAACCGACCGCCGACCTCAGCCGGACCTACGACGCCGTGATCGTCGGGTCGGGCGCAGCCGGTGGCATGGCGGCGCACGTCTTGACCTCGCATGGCATGGACGTGCTGCTGCTCGAGGCCGGCAAGAAGATCCCCATTGAGAAGGAACTGAAATCGATGGAGTGGCCGTACGACCATCCGCGCCGCGGCGAGATGCCACCCAACGATCACGCCCTCACGCGCAACGAGTACAACATTCGTCCGCGCCCGTATGCCAAAGGTATGCGGTACAACCACGTGTTTTCTTACGTTCAGGGTTGGGGCGGATCGGACTACTCGAAGAACATCGTCGTCGATGAGAAGGACCATCCCAACACCGGGACGCCGTACGCATGGGTTCGCGCGCGGCTGCTGGGCGGGAAAACGGCGATCTGGGGCCGGCTCGCGCTACGCCTTTCGGATTACGATTTCAAGGCGGCGTCGCGCGACGGATATGGCGAAGATTGGCCGATCTCCTATGCCGACATCGAGCCCTATTACGACAAGGTCGATCTGTATCTTGGGATCTCCGGGCTGAAAGAGAAGCTGCCGTATCTGCCCGACAGCAAGTTCCAGCGTGCGTATCATTTGAACCCCGGCGAGATGATGCTGCGGAACGCGATGGCCAAGCAGGGCAGAGTAGTGACGCCCTACCGCGCGGGCGTAACGACCGATGGCGTTAAGAACAAGTACCGGTCGAAGTGCTTCGGACGCGGGGCGTGCAACCGGCGCGTCGGCGGCTGCGATATCCATGCGGCGTTCGATTCACCCACCGGCTTGATCTATCCGGCGTTTGACACCGGGCATCTGAGCATGCGCACGAACGCGACCGTCTACGAAGTCACGGTGGATAAGAATACCGGCAAGGCGAGCGGCGTCTCGTTCATCGATACGGAAACGGGCAAGACGTATCAGGCGAAGGCCAAATCCGTGCTGCTCGGCGCATCGACGTTAGAAACCGCGCGGCTGATGCTGCTTTCGAAATCGACGCTGTACCCGAACGGCATCGGCAACTCGAGCGGACACGTTGGTCACAACTTCTGCGAGCACGTGATGGGACCGGGCGTCACCGGCATGATCAAGGAGCTGGTGGGCAAACCGAGTCGCCTGGAAGACGGACGTCCCGGCGGCTTCTATCTGGCGCGCTTCCGTAATCTCACCGAGAAGAACCCCAACTTCATTCGCGGCTACGGGTTTGAAGGAGAGAGTGGGCAGAGCATGTTCCCCGGTCACGCGTTCTCCACGAACGGTTTCGGTGCGGAGTTCAAGAAAAGCGTACGCGATCACAAAGGCGCGTTCATCTCGATGGGCGGCTTCGGAGAAGTGCTGTCGCGGTACGAGAACTACGTCGACCTCGATCCCGAGCAGAAAGATCGATGGGGCATTCCGTCGCTGCGCTTCAGCTACAAGTTCGGCGACAACGAGAAGAAGATGGCCAAGGACATGGCGGAGCAAGCCAAGCAGATGTTTGAGGACGCCGGCATTGAGATCATCGGCGTCGAAGATGAAGTTCTGACAGAGGGCTGGTCCATCCATGAGATGGGGACCGCGCGCATGGGCACCGATCCAAAGAAGTCGGTGGTAAACAGCTTCCAGCAGTCGCACGACGTGAAGAACCTGTTCGTGGTGGATGGCGCCACGCATGTGAGCGCAGCCAATCAGAATCCGACGTGGACGATCATGGCGCTTTGCTGGCGCACGTGCGACAACCTGGCCAATGAGTTTCGAAAGGGGAACGTCTGATGAGCAGCGATTTTGGCCGCCGGGAGCTGTTCCGCGTCGCGGCGGGCACGGCAGTCGCCGCAGCCGCGTTGCGTGCGCAAGGCTCGCACAAGTTCTTCACCGATCCGGAATTCGCGATGGTCGAAGAGATCACCGACATTCTGATTCCGACGGATGAGAAGAGTCCCGGCGCGAAGGAAGCGAAGGTCGCCGAGTATTTGGACGGGCACCTGGCCGAAGCGTTCGACGATGAGGAGCGCCAGAAAATGCGGGAGGGCTTAGCCGTTGTCGACCCGCTGGCGAAGAAGATCAATAACGTCGGCTTCATGCAGGGGACGCGGAAGCAGCGCGAAGCGGTGGTGCTTCAGATGGCGCAAAATGAGAAGGAGCCGAAAGCTCCCGAAGAGCTGTTCTTCCGCTTGATCAAGAGCGCAACGGCGCAGGTTTACTACACGAGCAAAATCGGCATCCACACGGATATGGATTACAAGGGCAACGTGTATCAGACCGGCGAGTACGCGGGCGAATTACCAGCTGGTCCGGCGCTGGCCGATTATCACGGGACCAAATGAATCGCCGGGCATTTCTAGGTACGACGCTAGGCACGACCCTAGGTGCCTTCGCTGCTGACCAGCCGCGATGTGCGGCACCCGCCGGCGTGAACGAACGGCTGGCCGTGGCCTCCTACCCGTTCCGCAAAGAGCTCGATCTGAAGAACGCGACGATGAAGCTGGTCGACTTTCCGGGCATGGTGGTGCAGCGTTTCGGAGTTCACGGGATCGAGCCGCTGGATGAGCACTTCCCGACAATGGATCCGTTGTATCTCAACGAGTTCAACAAGGAAGTCGCTCGGGCCGGCGCACACGTGGTGAATATTCCGGTCGGCCGTCTGCATGGCAGCTTCAATGATCCCGATGCATCGAAGCGCAAGTCGGCGATTGAGACAGCACGCAAGTGGATCGATGTTGCGGCGCTGATCAAATCGCCCAGCGTTCGCGTCCATATCGCGCCGGTGCAAGGCGTTACTTCGGATGTGCCGCGAACGGGCGAAGCGCTGGCCGAGGTCGCGCGATACGGCGCGTCCAAGGGCATCGTCGTCAATCTGGAAAACGACGATCCGGCTAGCGAAGAAGCCTTTTATATCGTCGGGGCGATCGAGAAAGTGAACAGCCCGTGGCTGCGTGCGCTACCCGATTTTTGCAACTCGATGCTGCTGAAAAAGGGCGAGGATTACAACTATCGCGCCATGACCGCGATGTTCAAGCACGCATGTAATATCAGCCATTTGAAAGAAATCGAAACCGACGAGGGGAAGACTTACCGAATCGATTTAAAGAAAACCTTTGCCATCGCAAAGGCAGCGAATTATCGCGGATTTTACTCCGTCGAATGGGATGCGGATGGAGATCCCTACGCCGGAACGGCGCACCTGATTCAAAGCGCGCGAATGATACTCTCCACTTAAGTGGCCCTTTCGAATCAACCGCGCGAGTTGCTATCCTCGGCCCTGAATTTCAGCGATCTGGCGATTTTCGTTATCAACCTGGAACGGCGTTTCGATCTGTACAATGCGGCGGCCGAGAAAATGTTCGGTCCCCCGCCGGACGCGCCGGAATTCGAGCGTTGGGAGCAGGATAGCGGACTGCATCTCTCCGACGACGTGGAACGCCCGAGCCGGCTTTGCAAGCCAGAAAGCCTTCCATGGAACCTGGCATTCGAAGGAAAAGAAGTCACTGCGACAACGTATTTCGTTCGCAATAAACAACACCGGTCGGGATTATGGGTGGAATTCAAAGCACGGCCTGAGTTGAATTCCGATGGGCGCGTGCAGCAGGTATTCGTATCCGCGCGCAATATTTCGCAGCGGCGGCGCGCCGAGCAGGCCATGCGAAAGGCTCGCCGGGTCGCGCGCGTATTGTTCGAAGAAAACCAAGCGGCTATCGTGCAGACCACGATCGATGGCCGCATCACCGCCTCGAATAAGAGCTTCGCGCGAATGCTCGGCTATGCGAAACCAGAGGATGTGCGCGCCCTGCGCAGCTCTGAAATTCATGTTCCCGGTCAGTGGGAGCGGCTGATGCGCGAGCTGATTCAGAAGCGGTCGATTTCCGAAGTCGAGATCGAGTTCCGCCGCAAGGACGGAACGCGCGGTCGGGCGATCACCAGCGTCCAGATCCTGGCTCCGGAGCCGGGCGAACTGGAAGACTCGATCATCAGTACGATGATCGACGTCAGCGGACATCGCCGCGCGGAACTGGCCCGCGTCCAGTTGGAGCAGCGATTCCGCGAATTCATGCGGCATCTGCCCGGCATGGCGTTTATCAAGGATACTCGCGGATGCTACGTCTTCTTCAGCGAGAGCGCGATGAAGATGCTCGGGTTTCTTGAGAAGGACGTGGTGGGCAAGACCGACCTGGAGCTGTGGCCGCCGGAGATCGCGGAACGGATGCGCAAGCACGATGAAGACGTGCGGGCACAAGGCAAAGCCATCCATGCGGTGGAGGACATCCCCGTTCACGGGATCACGCACCGGTTCACGATCTACCAATTCCCGATCCCGAACGAAGACGCCACGATGATCGGCGGCGTCGGCGTCGATGAGACGGAGCGGCTGAAGCTGGAGACGCGACTCCAGGAGGCTGAGCGCATGGAGGCGATCGGGCGCCTGGCGGGAGGCGTTGCACATGACTTCAACAACCTGCTCACGGTGATCTCCGGATACGCGCAGATGCTGCAGGAAGGCATCGCTAAGGAACAGCCGCCGCAGAAGCTGCAGGTGTATGTTGGCGAACTTCTAGCCGCGGCGAAACGTGCGACCAATCTCACCGATCAACTGCTGGCATTTGGACGGCGTCAATCGGTGAGGCCTCAGCGGATCGATTTGAGGGAGCAGGTCGCAGTGACCGAACGCATGCTGGAGCGGGTCATTGGGGAGCACATCGAACTCCAGGTGGAGAAGTCGACCGAGCCTTGCTTCATCCGGGCAGACCCTGGGCAGATCGAATCCGTCATCGTCAACCTGGCGACGAACGCGCGAGACGCGATGCCTCTCGGGGGGCGGCTGACGATCCGCACGCAACCGGCGGCCGAGCAGTTGCCGGAAGGCGTTCCCGCGGGCGAATGGGTCCTGCTGGAAGTGGACGACACCGGAACCGGAATCGAGCCCGAGATGCGCCAGCGGATCTTCGAGCCGTTCTTTACGTCGAAGCCGCGAGGGAAGGGAACCGGGCTCGGGCTCTCGATGGTCTACGGCATCGTGAAGCAGGCGGGCGGCGAGATCGCAGTAGAGAGCGAGCTTGGGTCGGGGACCACGTTCCTGCTGTTCTTCCCGGCCTGCAAGGAACCCGCGGAGGAGCCCGTGCGCGCAAAGCGCAAGCCCGCAAAGCACACACCGCGTGGAACAGAATCGATCCTGGTCGTGGAGGACGAACCTACCGTGCGCGAATTGGTGAGGGCCATGCTCGATCGGCTTGGCTACCAAACGATCGTGGCGGACGGGCCAAAGGAAGCGCTTCGCCTCTATAAAGAAGCGTGTGAGATGAAGCGCGTTATCGACCTGCTTCTGACGGACGTGATCATGCCGCACATGAGCGGGCGGGAGTTGGCGCGCATCATCCGGCGGATGACGCCGACCATGAAGATCCTGTATATGTCGGGCTATACGGCCGACGAGATCAAGACGCACGGGGTTCAGGATGTCCCGATGCTGCTGCGGAAGCCGTTCACGGCTGACGCGCTGGGCCAGAGGGTGCGCGAGGCGATCAACGCACCGGTCGCGCCGTGCTGATTACTTCGTCTCAACCTCGCGATACCAGTCCGGCGATTTGAGAACTTCGCGAGGGCGGCTGCCGTCGGGCGGTCCGATAATGCCGTCGCGGTGCATCATGTCGAGGATGCGGGCGGCGCGGCCGTAGCCGAGGCGTAGACGACGCTGCAAGGTCGAGGTCGAAGCTTTGCCCATCTCCAGAACCACGCGGATCGCATCTTCGTACATCGGGTCTTGTTCACCCGGGGCGGGCTCGTTGGAATCCGGTTCGCCATCGCTGTCCGGCGGCGCCAGCAGGTAGGACTGATCGTACTCGGGCTTGGCCTGCTCCTTCCAGAACTCGACGACTTCGTTGATCTCGGTTTCGGTGACGAACGCGCCGTGGACGCGAGTCAGGCGTGAGGAACCGGGCGGGAGGAAGAGCATGTCGCCTTTGCCGAGCAGGTGTTCGGAGCCCATCACGTCGAGGATGGTGCGCGAGTCAACGCGGGTGGCAACGCGGAAGCTGATGCGGGCAGGGAAGTTGGCTTTGATGAGCCCGGTGATGACGTCGACGCTGGGGCGCTGGGTGGCGAGCACCAGGTGCATGCCGACGGCGCGAGCCATCTGGGCCAGGCGCGTGACGGATTCCTCGACGTTCCGGCCTTCGAGCATCATGAGGTCGGCGAGCTCGTCGATCAGGATCAGGATGTAGGGAAGCGGGCGGAGTTCCTCCGTCGCCGTCGAGCTGTCTTCATCGAACAGTGAACGCGGCTGCTCCTGCATCTTGCCGATCTTGCGGTTGAACTGCTCGATGTTGCGGGCGCCATGTTCGGCGAGCAGGCGCAGGCGGCGCTCCATCTCGAGCACGGCGTTCTTGAGGGCGATGGTGGCTTTGCGCGGGTCCGTAATAACGGGCGTGAGCAGATGCGGGATGCCTTCGTACATGCCGAGCTCGACGCGTTTGGGGTCGACCAGAATCATGCGGACTTCGTCGGGCGTGGCCTTGTAGAGCAGCGACATGACGAGGGAGTTGATCATGACGCTCTTACCGGAGCCGGTGGACCCGGCGATGAGCAGGTGCGGCATCTGGTCGAGCGCGGCGACTTTGATGCGGCCGTTGATGTCCTTGCCCATCGAGATGGTCAGCAGCGAGCGCGATTCGACGAACTCGTTCGATTCGAGGATGGCGCGCAGGCTGATCAGTTCGCGCCGGGTGTTGGGGACTTCGATGCCGACGGTCGGCTTACCGGGGATGCGTTCGATCAGGATGGATTCGGCTTGCAGGCCGAGGCAGAGATCTTCCGTCAGCGTGGTGATGCGGCTGTACTTGATGCCGGCTTCGGGCTTGAACTCGAAGGTGGTGACGACCGGGCCGGGGTTGATCTGGACGACTGAGCCGAGGACGTTGAACTCTTCGAACTTGGACTTGATCAGCGCGGCGGTGGTCTTGAGCTCGACCTCATCGAAGGGCGAGCGAGGCTCGGGATCATTCAGCAGGGTGGTTGGGGGCAGGCGGTAGTGATGCGTCGCCGGGACCGCTGAAGCTGGCACGGGCACCGGGCGGACGGGGTGCGTCGAGGGTTCCCAGGGAGGGGTCTCTTCGAGAGCGCGGATGGGGATCTCGGTGGTTCCGACGGGTTCCGGCGCTTCCACTGCGGCTTCTTGTTCGAAGACCGGTTCCGAATATACGGGCGCGATCTCTTCGACCGTGACGGTTTCCTCGACGGGTTGGGGAGTTCGGCGCACGCGACGGGTGACGGTGGCTTCCTGCTCCTGGTGAACGGCGCGTGTTTGTTCTTGGATCTTCGCCGCGCGTTTTTCGGCTCGCTGGCGCGCGTTCTCGCGCAGGCGTTCGTTCCAGGCCTCGGCTAAGCGGCGGAACGTGCGCACGGGCCAGGTTAGCCATCCGGGCATTCTCGAGACGGAGAACGTCGAGATGACGTAAAGGGCGACCACTGCGGCAACGAGCAGAACGATCGCGCTGCCAATGGGATTGAGTGCGCCCTTCATGCTGTCCGCCAGAAGCAGGCCGATAGCGCCTCCGGGCAGAATCGTTCCATTAAAGACACGAAACATCCGAAGCGGCGGCAGCAGCGCGGCCGCTGTGGCGAGCGTGAGCAGGAGCACGGCCCAACCGATCACTTTCACCGCGGGTGCCTCGATCGCTTCGGAACGAAGCCACTTCCATCCAAGGATGAAGGAAATCAGCGGGAAGACGAGGGCGGAGGCGCCGAAGAGTTGGAGGAGCAGGTCGGACGAATAGCTGCCGATTTTGCCGGCGAGGTTGAGAGGGCGCGCCGTCCCCGCCGCAGTGTCCCACGACGCGTCCTGGACGTGGTACGACACCAGGCACAGCAGGCATAGCAGTCCCGCGGCAAGGCACAGCAACCCCACGACCTCGTTGAGTCGCCGCGATGTAGACGGTGATATTAACCTCATCCGCGTGGGCGGAAGAAGGTGGCCAGAGCGAAACCATTATGACAGAAAACCTCCAATTCGTGCTTGAAGGCGCGAAAGTCTTCGGAAGAAATGACTTGCGCGCTTGCGACTCGGGTCGCGGTGTAGTGTAATGGCGTTGCTTATATGCATTTACGCGTTCTCGGCATTGTGCTGGCGGGCGGCAAAGGGACCCGTCTTTACCCCCTGACGAAGGAGCGGGCCAAACCTGCCGTGCCGTTTGGCGGAAAATACCGCATCGTCGATTTCGTCCTGAGCAACTTCATCAACTCGGGAATTTACTCCATCTATGTGCTGACCCAGTTCCGGAGCCAGAGCCTGCTGCAGCATTTGAATGAAGGCTGGCAGTTCGGGAGTCTGCTGAAAAACCAGTTCATCATTCCCGTGCCGGCGCAGATGCGGTCGCCGGGGGAAACCTGGTATCAGGGAACGGCGGACGCCATCTTCCAGAACCTGAACCTGGTGGAGCAGGCCAACCCGCATGTGGTCGCGATCTTCGGCGCGGACCACATCTACCGGATGAACATCACGCAGATGATCGAGTTCCATGAGCACCATAAAGCGGCGTGTACGGTGGCGGCGATTCCGGTGCATAAGCAGCACGCCCATGAGTTCGGCGTGATCGAGACGGACGACCGCGGGCGCATCGTTGCGTTTCACGAGAAGAACCCGGATGCGCCGACGATCCCGGGCCGGCCGGATCACGTGTACGCGTCGATGGGCAACTACGTTTTCTCGACGCGGACGCTGCTGCATGAGGTGATGCAGGACGCGGAGGATGAAGCGAGCTCCCACGATTTCGGGCGGGACATTCTGCCGCGGATCGTGAAGTCGGAAGAAGTGTACGCCTATGACTTTCAGACAAATAAGATCCCCGGCGAACCTCCGGACCAGGTGACTTACTGGCGCGATGTGGGGACGATCGAGGCTTACTACGAGGCGAATATGGATTTGCGCGCGGTCTCGCCGGAGTTGAACCTATACAACCGGCAATGGCCGCTGCGGACGACGGGCTTCCCCGATCCGCCGGCTAAGTTCGCGTTCGACTTAGAGAATCGCCGGGGGCTGGCAATCGACTCGGTCGTTTCCGGGGGATGTATCTTATCCGGAGGCATGGTGCGGAACTCAGTGCTGGCGCGCGGGGTGAAGGTACATACGGCGGCGGTGGTGGATGACTCGATCATCCTGGATAACTGCGATATCGGGCGGCGGTCGCGGGTGCGGCGGGCGATCTTAGATAAGAACGTGAGACTACCGGAAGATTCGGTGGTGGGATACGACCTGGAGAAGGATCGTAAGTTGTACCACGTGACTGAGAGCGGGATTGTGGTGATTGAGGGCAATCGGAGTAACGTAGATATTTCTACTGTGGTGCTGTGAGTAAGTGGTAAGTGGCGGGTTCGTTTCGGGGTTCCCGGGTTCGAATTCAAGGTTGGCGGGTTCCATTCCTGGGTTTCCCGGGTTGGTCCCGGGTTCGTTTTTTCGGGGATTGTTGTTTGTTTTGAGTAACTTCCCAGGTTCGTTTTGCTAAATTCGCTGTTTTGGGTAGTAAGTGGGGTGCGGAAGCGGGGAGTTCGGTGGTTCGACGGAGGTATTGGTTGAATTTTGTTGCTTAGCTTCATGGTTTTCGGACTCCTTGAGACTATGTTAGAGCGTAGTCACCGGAATAACTAGTCGAATTGATGGTTCGGGAACTTGTAAGTGCTTCGGTTTTGTTTGAGCTACGGGTATTTTCGGGATTAGTGACCAATTTGGTAGTGTCAGCCCGGGTACCTGACGGGCATTCGGTTTATTTGGCTAGCGCGCCGTCGATTTCCAGGTCATCGCCGCGGTCGGCGAGTGCGCTGGCCAAGTCTCGTTTTCTCGTAATCTCCTTAGATGTTCGTCAGCGCCGGGCATCTGGGATAGCTCGTGGGAAGCTGTTCGGCCTGGTTTTAGTGAAGGTCATGCGGGCTCGCTGGTGACTTCCGCGCAGGCTTCCAACGTAACGAGGCATCGCCTCCTCTGCTGTAGCAAGAGCATCCCCGATTAGGCCGAAACAGTTTCTGAGAAACAGTTTGTGAAACGTTGGCAGCGTCGTACGATGGATGAGCAACGTAATGTCTGCTCTGCAATCGAATGTCGAAATCCTCGAGGGGCGCCTGACCGCTGATTGGCCAGCGATACGCAAGGCCCGTGCGGATACGGCTATTCTTCGCGATGAACTCGGCGCCATTTTCAAGGAGCGAAATTCACCCGATACCAGCGTTGTAGTATTTGGGTCCGTTGCTCGGGGAGAGTGGACCTCCGGCAGCGACTTGGACTGGATTCTTCTGGTCGACGGGTCCGCCGTTCCGGAGCATAAGGCGCAGGAGCGCGAAATTGAGCGCGTGCTCGCCGCCAAAGGATACATCGAGCCCGGAAAGAGCGGTGTCTTCGGGAAGATGGTGGGTAGTCATGATCTTGTGCACAAAATCGGCGGCGAGGACGATCTAAACTCGAACACGACCAGGCGCGTGCTTCTGTTGCTTGAATCACTGCCGGTTTCGAATCGGGAGGCTTATGATCGAGTCCGCAGACAAATTCTTCGCCGCTACCTTGAGGATGACCGGGGCCTCCTGTACGGTTCGGGAGAAGTGCGAGTGCCTAGGTTCTTAATCAACGACCTAACGCGCTACTGGCGAACGATAACGGTTGATTTCGTCTATAAACAAAGGGCAGACAGCGACAAGAAGTGGGCGTTGCGAAATGCAAAGCTGCGCATGTCGCGGAAACTTGTCTTCGCCGCAGGACTGTTACAGTGTTTTTTTTGCTATTTAGTTAGTGATGCGAAGCCAGCACGGGAAGCATTGAAGTCGATGGATCTATCACCATTAACTACGTTCATGGAAAACCAACTCGCGCTGCCGCCGCTCGAGATTCTGGCTAAGGCATGCCTAATTCTGAACGTAAGAGACACCACGGCTCAGGGCCTTTTCGATTCCTACGACCGATTCCTAGCTATTTTGGACGATACCGATAAGAGAGGAGAACTTGAGGGTGCACACAGTCATGAAGACCTGCGCAGGTCGAAGGCTTGGGGTGAGGTTAGAGAAGTGAGCCGGCCTTTTCATGCCTCCTTAATCTCCCTGTTCTTAAAGGACGACGAGCAGTTGAAGAATCTGACACTAGAGTATGGAGTGTTCTAATGCGACCCATCGGCTTTTCCACAGGCGCGCTGGCCAGGGGCGACTTTCGTAGCGCACTTGCGCTATTGCAAACCCATGGCATCGAAGTTGTGGAACTATCGGCGTTGCGCATCGATGAGCTTGAGCCGCTGCTTACGGCTCTGCCCGGCCTCGATCTTGCCGGCTTCAAATTTGTTTCGATTCACGCGCCTAGTCGTTTTGATAAGGAATTGGAGCACCGAGTCGTTCAGCTGCTCAGCGGCGCATCTGCCGCCCGCTACCCGGTGGTCGTGCATCCGGATGTCGTTTTCACGCCTTCAATGTGGCGCGGATTGGGCGACAGGCTCTTAATCGAGAACATGGATAAACGAAAGCAGGTAGGAAGAACCGCAGTCGAGTTGCGAACCCTTTTCGCCCTGCTTCCGGATGCAAGATTCTGCTTTGATGTCGGGCACGCGAGGCAAGTTGACCCGACTATGACGGAAGCTGCGCTCCTGCTCCAGAATTTCGGGAACTTACTTGCTGAGGTTCACCTTAGTGAAGTCAATACCGCCAGCCGGCACGATCCGATTTCCCGGAATGCCACTTCCGCATTTCAAAGGATTGCCCGATATATTCCCTGCGCGACTCCGATCGTGCTTGAAACCCTAATCGACAAGGGCCAAAGCGAAATCGATATCGAAATGCGCCGTGCACGGGAAGCGTTGAGCATTGAACATTCAGCGGCAGCTTAGGACTCAACTGCTGCCGGAGGCCGAGGTGAGTGTTTCGGATCTTCGATGCGGCAGCCGGCGACGAAGCCGGCGAAGGTCATGCTTAGGCGGACTTGATCGTGCGGGATTAGCAGGTAGCCCCAGTTTTCGCCGACCGCTTCGGAGGCGTGGCGGCACCAGAGGGCGGCGGCTCTGGCTTTGGCTTCTACGTCGGGGTCACGCATGTCGGAGGCGCGCTTGGTTTCGCAGATCCATTTGCCTTTCCTGGTCTCAACGATGAAATCGGGCTGGTAGGGGTGATCGACGCTGCCGGACTTGTACCAGATGCGAATGTCCTGCTGGGTAGGACGAAACCACTTGACTACATCGGCGTCGTCTTCCAGGATTACGGCGAAGACCCGCTCCGGTTCGCTCTGGAACTTACAGTAAGTGCGCAGGCATTTACGGAACCCTTCGAAGAGGATGCTGGTGATTTCGGACCTATCTTTGGTTTCGAGGCGGAAGTCTTGAGCTGGTGCGACGGCGTCCGCAGTGACGGTTTGCGGCTGCACGGTTACGAATCCGGGACTGACGCGCGCTTCGTACTCGCTCGCGGTTTGCTCGAAGTGCTCTTCCATTTGACCGTGAATTAGATCGACGATCGCTTTCCGGTGATGCTGGAGTACGTTCTCTACTTCCGACGGTTCAAGGTAAGACTGGAAGTGTTCTACTGCCTGGCCGGCTAGCTTGTAGAGGAGATCGGAAGTCTCGTCATAGCTGATCTCGTCGAAGTCGATCAGCCCGAAGACGAGGTAGTCTTCTAAGCGTGTTTCAACCGAGATGCCCTGACCGCTGACTAGCTTGTACCGCTCGTGATCCTGCGTCAGGTGCTGGATGACAATGTCTTTCGCGACTGCGGCGTACCGCGGGATGCGGGTGGTGTCGAGATCGAAGTCCAAATACCTCGCCGTTACGTTTCCCTTGGGAACCACGGTGATCCTCGGGATATCGATCGTCAGGGACGCGATCGCTTCGGTGGTCTTCTTGACGACCGCTGCAAAGTCGACGGGTTCGGCATCTGGCAGCGATTGGCGGCCGCCCTGGTCGAATTTGAGCTGCCCGATCAGAAATTGTTGTACTTCCGGCGTGCGTAAATCAGCGGTGCGAAGCGCGCGGGGCGCATTCTTGAGGATCTGCAACACGTCCAGTGCTGCTTTGCGCTCGGGTTCGCTGGGCGTCTGGGCTATGACGGATGCGAGTTTCGACTGGACCGGTACGGTCTTCTGCGCTTGCTCCGGGATATCGCGACCGATGACGACCTTGGCGCGGATGATGGAGTTCGGGTCGTTCGCGGCGTTGACGATTTCGTCGAAGCGGTCGTGCGAGACGATATTCAGGCGATCGACGGCGAACACGCCCGTTCGACGGCCGTAGGGGAGGCGCAGGCCGCGACCGACGGATTGTTCGACCAAGGTTTTGGAGTTGGCGGCGCGCAAAGGAACGATGGTGTAGAGGTTGGTTACGTCCCAGCCTTCCTTCAGCATGTTGACGTGGATGACAATCTCTGTAGGGTTGTCGGCGTCTTCCACCGAGAGTAACTGCTGCACGGTCTCGTCCTTCTCTTCGCCCGTCTGGTTAGAGTGGACGGTGATCACGCGGCCTTTATAGCGGCCGCCGAGGAAATCGTCGCTGGTCAGTTTTTCCTGGAGGCGGTTCGCATGGGTGGTGTCCTGCGCGACGACTAGCATGAACGGCTTTACCAGCGGGCGGTTGTTCTCTTGCGCATAGATGGCGAGCTGCCCTTTGGTTTCCTCGTGAACGCGGATACCGTCGGTTAGCTTCAAGTCTTCCAGGCTAGCTTCGTTGTAATTGGAGGCTTTGAAGTTCTCGCGGGATTGAGATCGACGCGGGCGGTGGCCAAGGATTGGGAGAAGGCGGTCGGCGGAGCCGACGGGGGCGCGGAGGGTGAGGAGCGTGGCCCAGTAAAGGCTGTGATAGGGCGTGGACAAAGGGCGGATTTAGTTTAGCGGGTTCATGGAGCGGCCGAATTTCGTGCCTTCACCCGAGTTAAGCCGGGCTCGGAAGCAGTCCGGGCTGAAACTGAATTTCCGCTGCAGCATGTCCTCCATCTCGTCGAGAATGGCATCCGACACCGTGGGGCTGATTTTGCCCGTGCGCGCCAGTTCGAGGATCTGGAACGGCTTTCCGCCAAGGAAGTTGATGCCCGATACCAGGATGTTGGGATCGGCGGTGACCCGTAGCAATTAACGCCCGCGGTCGTGGTTTTCACGGCGGACTTCGGAAATCAGGCGGTCGACGTCCGCTTCGCCGATGCCGTTGCGCGAGCCCGTTTCTTATTGCGCTCGACGAACTGCATCCAGCTCAGATCTTCAAGATATTTGCGCACGGCATCGGCGACGACTTCGGCCGGTTGCCGGTTCTGGGCGTGCGCTGTTTCCTGCACCTTGTGAAGCAGTTCCGCGGTCAATAACGGATTGTTGTCCGTCATTCGGGCCTCGTCTTTCATTTTGACGCATTTTGACGGGTCGGGTTAAATTGCCGATCCCTTCGGAAGCTGTTCGTTACGCTTGTAGCGAACATTCAAGGCCACCGTTCACGGCTCCATGACACTGGGGCCAATTTTGTCGGTAAACGCGGTGAGGTGCTGGACTGAAAACCGTTGCTGGAGGACGATGACACTATGAACGGAATCCAATTCGTCACGGACGATAAAGGCCGGATGATGAGTAATTAGACGGAGTTGATTAAGAAGTTTCAGGATGACCCGGGGTTTAAGAGTGCGCTGGCGGAGTTGATCTTTCGGCTGACTTATCAGGCGGGGGCGAAGAGTAGCCGATAGGGCTGCTGCGATCTACAATAGCTGTATGACCAGCGTGAACGCCAGTGAGGCCCGTGAGAAGCTTGATCGGCTTGTTGACGACGCGGCGAGCGATCATGAGCCGGTTCTGATTCTGGGTGCACGGTCGAATGCGGTCCTTGTGGGGGAAGAAGACTGGAACGCGATCCAGGAGACGCTGCATCTGTTGTCAGTTCCGGGGATGCGCGAGTCTATTCTGGCGGGAGTAGCTACGCCAGTCAATGAGTGTGAGAGGGAACCGGGCTGGTAGCGCCGTGGCAGATCGTATTCACGAAGCAGGCGTAGAAGCATGCGCGCCGGTTGCGATCGGCGGGTATGCAGCAGAAGGCTTAGCAGATTCTGTCTGTCCTGGCTGAAGATCCGTTTCGCAGGCCGCCTCCGGCAGAGAAGCTTGTCGGAGATTTGCGTGGCTTATATTCCCGTCGAATCAATATTCAGCACCGGCTTGTTTATCAGGTGATCGAAGAGGATCGCGTGGTCAAGGTGCTCCGGATGTGGACTCATTACGAGTAATCAGGTGACAGCGACCCTCAGCGGGTCCGAGCACATATAGAACGTTCTCGTTCATGCGGATCGCCGGCTCCGATCGGCGCGGGTGGGCGCAGGCCGGAGCCGGAACTCGATCGCTGAGAGTGGACCGCAACACAGAGAACTGAGCAAGCCCCCCAATTCTTTTTGACTATGTTGCTGAGGGTGCCAATCCAGTTATACTCTCGCAGATGTTTCAATGTCTCTGGGTACGGATCGCTTTGATCTGCTTCATCTTGCTTACCTCAAGCCTTGGCGCGCAAGAGGGAACCGGCCGGATGTCGGGTGTTGTCACCGACCGCTCGGGCGCCGTGGTGCAGCGGGCGCAGATCACGGTGCGGGACACTGGAAGCCGGCTCACACAGGTGACCACGACAGATCAAAAAGGAGCTTGGTCCGTGGCGGCGCCCGCAGGGAGATACGTGGTTTTGGCGTCGGCTCCGGGATTGGCGACCACGAAGCGGGACGGCGTTTTCGTAAGTGCGGGCGCCCAAGTCACGGTGAACCTCAATCTAAATCCTGAGGCCCAGACTAACTCGGTTACCGTAATCGGACTTACTGGACCGGACATTGCGCCGGACTTACTTAAGACCAACGATACAGCGGGGCTGGTAAGCGACTTTTCCGGAATCGACTTCTACAACGACGGCGGGCTGTCCGGCATTCCCGCCATTCATGGGCTGGCCGATGAGCGGGTTGCCGTGCGTGTCGATGGCATGGAAATTGGATCGGCGTGCGTGATGCACATGAATCCTCCGCTGTCGTACTTCGGTCCGTCGCAGGCCGGTAATCTCAACGTCATTGCCGGAATTACTCCAGTAAGTCGCGGCGGCGACAGTATCGGCGGCACGGTGTCGGTGGATACTGCGCTGCCTGAGTTTTCCACGAGCCGGGCACCGCAGATTCACGGGAATATCGAGGCATTCGATCGCACCAATGGGGTGGCTAACGGGGGCAGCGCTTCGCTAGCGTTTACCGCGAAGAATTTCGGAATCAGTTACATGGGATCTTACGTGAACGCGAACGATTATAAAGACGGCGCTGGTTCCCTTGTAGAGTCCACGTTCTATGAAGCGCAAACTAATGCGCTCGTGGCGTCGGCGCGTGCGGGCAACCAGCTGTTCACCATAGGAATCGGTTATCAGGACATCCCGCAACAAGGGTTCCCGAACGCGTTCATGGACATGACGGGAAACGAGGGGGAATCCGCCAACTTCCACTACCTGGCAAAGGTTTCCAAAGCTACGCTACAAGCTCGTCTCTACTACGAGAACACGCGGCACTCGATGAATATTCTCAGAGACAAAGTTCCGGGGATCGAGATGCCGATGTTCACACACGGCGGAAACACCGGATACTTAGTAGAGGCCGAAATTCCGCTGTCTGCGCGCGGACACACTTCGGGTCGGTAACGAGTTTCGTAGATTCACTCTGAATGATTGGTGGACGCCCACTACGAGCGCCATTGATACTCTTGGTCCGAACACGCTTATCAACGTAAATAACGGACATCGCGATCGCATCGGGACCTGGGCGGAATGGGAAGCCCGGCCGGCGAAGAGATGGATGACGCTACTCGGAATCCGCAGCGACATCGTGCGGATGAACACGGGCGACGTGCAAGGCTATAACGATTCCCCCACTGCGACCGGCGACGCCGCTTACTATGCGGACGCGATCGCATTCAACAGCGTCAGCCACGCGCGGCAGGACGACAATTTCGATCTGACAGCACTAGCCCGGTTCGATGCCGCGCCTTTCCTTTCTATCGAGGCCGGGTACGCGAGAAAGACACGGTCGCCCAGTCTTTATGAACGGTATCTCTGGGTGAAGCGAAGTTTTTTTGCGGCCGATATGGAGAGCTGGTTCGGCGACCTGAACGGCTATACAGGAAACCTAGAACTGAAGCCGGAAGTAGCTCATACGGTCAGCAGCACGATTCGTCTGCATAGTTCCGCGGCACAAGGTTGGGAATTGAGGATCACACCGTACTATACGCGCGTGCAGAACTATATTGACGCTGTGCGGTGCCCTGTGATCGATGATCTAAGCGATGGATGCACGGCCGCGAATTTCACGGCTACGTCAGGATTCGTGATTCTCCAGTTCGTCAACCAATCGGCCGAACTCTATGGCTTTGACGGCTCGTTCCAGGTCCCACTTGGCCAGACTACCGCCGGGCGATTTTCGCTAAAGGGAACTCTCGGCACGGTTCGCGGGGAAAATCTGGATACAGACAACAACCTGTATCGCCTGATGCCGTTTCACGGAGACCTCTCATTGCGAGCACGAACTGGGAGGCTGGTCCGGCGCATTGAGTCTGAAAGCGGTGGATGCAAAGACGCGGGTCGACACGGTGCGTAATGAGTTGCCAACACCCGGTTTCGCATTGCTAAGTCTGCGCGGAGGGTATCGCTGGAAACTAGCGGAGACCGCAAGCGCGCGATTGGATGTGGGAATTGAGAACATGGCGAATCGTCAATACGACTTGCCGCTCGGTGGGAGGTATTGGACGGACTTCAATGGCGCCAGCAGTGTACCGGGAATGGGGCGGTCTTTTCTCACGGGACTGGGATTCTCCTTCTAGTAGGCCTCTTTTCTTGGAAGCCACAGAAATTCCGCAAAAAACGTTGTGGATTTGCGCATTACCAGATAGAGGAGCGCTAAGTCGTTCCCCGCTACCGTTCGAAACGGCAGCACCCACAATCGGGAGAATATCCATGGTAAACAAAATCACGCAATGGCAAACAACAACTCTACTCGCAGTCTGTATTTCTGCCGGTATGGTTCCCGCGGCTTCGGCAACCTATCCGGTCCTTTACCAGCTTCACTCAAGCGGATCGGTGTGGGGCTATACAGGAGTCCCGTGTCACCAGAACGTCTGCTCTGGTTGGATACTCCTCAACAACGACCCCAACGCGTCTCAAATTGCGGCCGGGAGTAATGGCAACCTTTATCAACTTGATAACAACGGCTCGGTCTGGCAATGGATTGGTACCCCCGGCTGCAGCGGCAACGACTGTATTCGTTGGAGGCAAGTTGGCGTGAAAGCAACGCAGATCTGGGCTGCCGGCGGCAATGTCTTCGAATACTCTGGCGCCCTTTATCAGTTCAACGGTCAACCCTGTTCCAATCCCACCACTTGTAATGGCTGGACCCTTATCGATAGTGACGACACTGCGGAAGCATATTACTTCCAGGACTACACAATCCTTAAGCTCACTTCGGACATATATAGCGATCTACAGTGGTTTTCCCAGAACACCTGGACACCCTATGCGTGGAGTGGCTGGTCCACATTCGGGACGGCCCCGTTTGGTGCAGGCCCGCCCCTCGCCCTGGCTCCCGGACTCGCCGCCTGGTATGAAGTGGGTTCGGCCGGCGACACATCCGTGTATGGCAGCCCCTGTTCGAACGGCTCTTGCACTTGGAAGCAAATTGGCGACAATACCAACACAATGCAAATCACCGCCGGCAATGGAATGTACCAACTGCAAAGCAACGGCAGCGTCTGGCAATATGACGGAACGCCATGCAGCGGGGTAAACTGCAACGGTTGGTTGGAACTGGATTTCAATCCAGCGATTGCGTCCATCATCGCCGGACAGAATACCGTCTACGAAAAGCACAATAATGGTTCTATCTGGCAATTTACCGGTCCGGCGTGCGGAACTGTGGGTGGGTGTCCCGGTTGGGTTGAGTTGGATAACAATCCACTAACAGTTAGTGTCGTACCCGGCTACTAATCGGCCGACGCCGCCGCGCGCCGAGTTAGATACGGCGCGCTTGATTCCGATCGAACCTAGCCGATAAGTCAATGGCCCGTCACACGCATTTTCGTCGCTTACTCTACGTAGAGCGGTAAGGAGACGTCCCGGTCCGTCGTAGGCGGGGCCGTCCGCGCTTTCAGATCCGGAGGCAAATGAGTGACGCGGGGAAACGAACGGGAAGAGCAAACGCTGACTTTCGGCCGGAGTGTCTCTTCCAAGTCAACAATTGGACCGTACCGGCTGGTTCAGTTGCTGGGCGAAGGCGGCATGGGTGAAGTCTGGCGCGCGGAACAGGTCCATCCACTGCAGCGAACCGTGGCACTGAAGCTGATCAAGGCGGGAATGGACACGCGGGCGCTGGTGGCTCGATTCGAGTCGGAGCGGCAAGCGTTGGCGCTGATGGACCACCCCAATATCGCGCGAGTCTTCGAGGCCGGCGCAACGGAGGCAGGACGGCCTTACTTCGTGATGGAGTATGTTCCCGGCCTCCCGATCACAACCTATTGCGATAGGAGATGCCTTACGGTGAAAGAGCGGATCTCGCTATTTATTCAAGTGTGCGAGGGCGTGCATCATGCCCACCAAAAAGGCATCATCCACCGTGATCTGAAGCCTTCCAACTTACTCGTTTCGGAGGTCGACGATAAGGCAGTTCCGAAGGTAATCGACTTCGGCCTGGCCAAAGCGATGGGACAGCGTCTGACCGAGATGACGATGTTCACCGAAGTGGGCGACATGCTCGGCACGCCGGCGTACATGAGCCCCGAACAAGCTACGCGCACGGAATCCGGGATCGATACGCGGAGCGACGTTTATTCCCTGGGCGTGATGCTTTACGAACTGCTGGTGGGAACATTGCCTTTCGAATTATCGGAACTACAGGCCACCGGAACGGCTTTCCATACGCTGACCGAGCGGGAACCACCGCGACCCAGTACTCGCCTGAAGTCGCTTGGTCCGTCATCCAATCAGGCCGCGGTGAACCGCCGTGAAGATACTCAATCCCTTTACCGGCGTGTTCGCGGAGAACTCGACTGGATCACGGTCAAGGCTTTGGAGCACGACCGTACGCGCCGGTATGCTTCCTGTTCCGAACTGGCTGCCGATCTTCGCCGCTATCTGGAAGACCAGCCGGTACTCGCCGGTCCGCCGAGCGCACAATACCGGGTAGGTAAATTCATACGCCGCAATCGATTTGGAGTCGGCGTGGCTGGTGCCGCAGTCCTGTTCCTACTGGCTTTTGCCGTCACCATGGCTGTTCAGGCAAAACGAATTGCGGCGGAACGGGATCGGGCGAACCGAGAGGCTGAAACTTCGCTGCGCGTCTCGAAATTCATGACCGACATGTTCAAGGTCTCCGATCCGCGTAAACGCGGCAACAAGGTGACCGCCCGCGAACTCCTCGATCAGGCGTCGCGCAACATCGAGACGGGACTCGCGAACAACCCGCAAGTTCAAGCGCAAATGATGAATGTGATGGGCGGCGTGTACGAGAATCTCGGGCTCTACGCGGAGGCGCAAACGCTGGACCGGCGGTCGATGGAGATTCGCCAGCGCGTGCTGGGGCCGGACGATCCGGAAACGCTGCGGTCGCAAACGGCGCTTTCGTACGTGCTTCGCGAGATGGGCCGCTTCGCGGAAGCAGAGAGGTTGCAGCGCGACGCGTTACCGAGAATGAGGCGAGTTCTGGGTCCCGACGATCCCGATACCTTGCATTGCCTGAACGGCCTCTCTGTTGTGCTTTACAACGAAGGGAGAACGGCCGAGGCCGAGCGACTCGGGAAGGAAGCGCTGGATAGGGAAATGCGCGTTCACGGACCCGACGATGCCGGGACGCTCTGGACAATGATTGGGTTGGCGAGTGTTTACTTCGACGAGGGACGCCTGAAGGATGCCGAACAGCTGTACCGCCAAACTTTCGAAACCCGCCGGCGCGTTCTGGGACCGGACCACCCGGACACCCTGGCAGCGGAGGACGGCTACGCGACTACATTGGCCATGGAGAACCAGCGTGAGGAATCGGAAAAACTGCTGCGAGAAGTCCTCGCCGTGCGGCAACGTGTTTTGGGTCCAGAGCATCGCGATACGTTGATGTCGATGAGCAATCTGGCCAATCTGCTATTCATGCAAGCGCGCTATGGCGAGGCTGGTACGCTGGAGCGCGAGACTCTGGAGATCCAGAAACGAGTACTCGGGCCGAATCACCCGGACACTGCAATGTCCACTTACAACCTGGGAGGCATGGCCCTGCACAATAATAAGCCGGATGAAGCTTTGGTGTACCTTCGCGACGCGGTTAACCACGGTCTGGCGCCGAATTTTGCCCTGCATATGAAGGACGATCCGGATTTAGCGGCGCTGCGCGGCGACGCGCGATTTCTCGCGATTGCCGACCGCGCCAAAGAGCTTGCCGCTGAGGTCCAAAAGCCCAACTAAGTTGAGTCCTCAGGGTGTCGTCCGTAGTAAGATCGTTCGCCACAGCCTACCAAGTGTAGTGTGCGTTGTAAGTGAGAGTCTTTTCCTGATCAGGTTCGAGGGTGACGCGATACTCGATCGTTTGTGCGTCGGTCTTAGTGAATGGCATTGAGGACTGTTGAATGTCCCAATTTAAGCCCCGATACAGATGCTCAACGACGCGGATTTCTACCGCTTCTTTCTTGTGGTTGCGAAGTTGAATCTCGAAAGCTTCATCTATGATGCGGCGGCTTTGGTCGTTCTGGAAGTTGGTCCGCTTGCGCTCTCCGGAAAGATCGAACGACGCGCCGGTAAATATCCGGACTGTCTCATCTTTCGGGGTGTGCGTGATGTTGTTCTCGCCGGTGAATTCCAGTTGCCCGTCTGCGTCCTGACGATAGAACCGCACGCGTCCGGCGGGCAGCGGCATTCCGAGATGATTTGCCTGGGAGTTCTTGATTTCCTGCATAACCCAGACTTTGTTATTCGATTCGGAGCCGTACTCCGGGCTGTTCCGGATGTTGTCCAGATTCCATCCCTGATACCGGCTGGCATCGACTTTCAGTCCGTCGTAGACGTAGATTTGTTGGGACTCAACGTTGGCTGCGCGGATGAATTCGACTTGTTTCGTTTCTTTGTTGTGTAGGGTGGCCGGGCGTTCGAGCGTGTAGAGATGATATTCGTCGAACGTCTTCTCGGTGACAACGCGCGGAGGCGTCGCAAAAGTTACACGAAACACGTTGAGATCCCTCTTATAACGTTGAACGGGCGCGACCTTATTTACATCACCGGCCATCAGCTTGATGTGGGCATTTTCGAACGTCTTGCCGGTGTTGTTCTGCATACTTACCCAGCCGATCACGTCGACGCCGGGCCGTTTTGGCGAAGCAATAACGTTGTAGTCGGCTGACCACGTCATGCCTCCGGAAACATACGCGAGCTCGGCATTTACGCGAGCATCGTGGTCGCTGGCGATAGTCCAGTTGATTGTTGGCTTCAGGATCGTGTCGTCTCCCAGAGCAGGGAACAGCGGCTGTCCGGGCAATGAAAAGCGAAGTTTCCCATCTACTTCGATGATCGGATTCAGTTGCTGTTGCTGAGAGTATCCGCTGCGGACGATCTTACCGCGCACAACTTCCTCCCGATCTCCGCGTGGCACGAGGAACTCAATCGTCTTGCTTTCGAATAGCGACAACAACATATCGGAGGAGACAGGATCCGCTCGATAGTTCTGCTCGAGTACGCGCAACGGGACACGCCCGGAAGTATCTCGCAGGATGACGGACTCGGGCTCCAGATGCGAAGTGATCTCGCTATACGTAACACGGTTTTCGCCCTTGTGTAAGTCGAGCGGTAAAGTATCCCGAATGACCGCGAAGTTCTGGTTATAGATCGTTAACGCCGGATCTGCAGCTAATGCCGTTCCTAAGAACAAAAAAACAGCTGCTATGCGCATCATGATCTGACTTACCAGGTATAGTGCGCGTTGTAAGTGATCGTCTTCTCTTCGTCGGGCGCGAGGTTGACCCGGTACTCGATCGTCTGTGCGTCGGTCTTAGTGAACGGCATCGATGGCCGCTCAATGTCCCAGGTGTAGCCGCGGTACAGATGCTCCACCACCCGGATTTCGACCGCCTCTGTTTTGTGATTGCGGACCTTGATCTCGAAAGCCTCATCCACAAGGCGCCGGCTTTGATCGCTCTGGAAGTTGGTCCGCTTGCGCTCTCCGGTAAGGTCGAACGACGCGCCGGTGAATATCCGGACTGTCTCATCTTTCGGGGTGTGCGTGATGTTGTTCTCGCCGGTGAACTCGAGTTGGCCGTCCGCATCCTGACGATAGAAGCGCACGCGTCCGGCGGGTAGCGGCATGCCGAGATGGTTTGCTTCGGAGTTCTTGATTTCCTGCATGACCCACACTTTGTTGTTCGATTCCGAGCCGTATTCCGGGCTGTTGCGGATGTTTTCCAGGTTCCATCCGCGGTATTGATTCGGATCGAGTTTCAGTCCGTCGTAGACATAAATCTGCTGCGACGCGACGTTGTCTGCGCGAATGAATTCGACCTGTTTGGTTTCCTTATCGTGGAGCGTAGCGGGACGTTCCAGCGTGTATAAGTGATATTCGTCGAAGGTTTTCTCGGTCACGGATGGCGGAACGGAAATGGCGCCCGAGGCGAACACCTCTTGTCTGATGAAACTGGCCCCGTTCCCCGGAGGCACCTTATTCACATCGCCGGCCATTAGTTTGATCCGAGCATTTTCGAACGTGCGTCCGGTATTGTTCTGCATACTTACCCAGCCGATTACATCGACTCCCGAGCGCTTCGCCGAAGCAATCACGTTGTAATCGGCCGACCAAGTCATACCCTCGGAAACATAGGCAAGCTCAGCGTTCACGCGCGCGTCGCGATCAGCCGAAACAATCCAGTTAATCGTGGGCTTGAGAACCGTATCGTCGCCCAGAGCAGGGAAAAGCGGCTGCCCCGGCAGTGTGAACCTAAGCTTGCCGTCTACTTCGACGATCGGGTTCTGCTGCTGCTGTTGCGAATACCCGTTCACATAAATCGCCGGCAAGTACCCGCTGCGGATGATCTTGCCGCGTACGATTTCCTCCCGATCCCCGCGGGGCACAAGAAACTCGATCGTCTTACCCTCGAACAGGGCAAGTAGCATGTCCGACGACACCGGATCGGCGCGATAGTTCTGCTCAAGTACCCGCAACGGAACCCGCCCGGTGGTATCACGCAGGATGACGGACTCCGGTTCTAAGTGTGCGGTGATCTCGCTATAGGCGATGCGGTTCTCACCCTTGTGTAGGTCAAGGGGCACAGTATCCCGAATGACCGCGAAGTTCTGGTTATAGATGGTAAGTGCCGCATCCGCAGCGAAAACGGCCCGCGCCGAAACGCAAAGCAACAGGAGTGTGCGCATATTCATTCGGTTGACGCTCTTCGAGGCAAGTTTGTGCCCCATTCTTAAAATTAGAGAGTTTCCCATTGACAATCTCTGGAAGAAGGCTCACTCTATCCAGCCCTGTATCGCCTGGAGCTTAGCGGCGCCATATCGGCGGAATGGGGGTTATCCGACAACAATCGGAAGGCGAAATACTACACGATCACCAGGGTCGGCAGGAAACTGGTCGCCGAACAACAAGCAACCTGGGACCGTTTATCTACAGCAGTGCAGCGTGTCCTAGCCAGGTGAATGCAAGGTACGCCTAATGCGCCACTTCTTCCTCAAACTCGCCCGCCGCCGCCGGCTGCAGCGCGACCTCGAAACCGAACTCGCCTTCCATCGTGACTTGTCTCGCGAAAGCCATAATCACATTCCGCTCGGCAATGCTGTCGTGATTACAGAGGGCGCGCTCGACTTATGGCGATTCAACTTCATCGAGAACCTCTGGCGCGACCTTGTCTATGCCGCCCGTAGTTTGATGCATAGCCGCGCGCTTCTACTAAGTGCGCTGTTATCGCTGGGTCTCGGGATTGGAGTGAACGCGGCGATGTTCTCGCTCGGAGTCGAGTTCCTGTTCAGCCAGCGGTCCGAGCGCGATCCCGGTTCGCTCGTGTCCATCCAGCTGGGAGGCAACAGCAATGCATCCGCGCAGGCGGTCGAGTTCCTTCAAAAGAGTGGACTTTTCCAGGATGTAGTCGGCGAGGACGAAGAAGCATTTACTAACTACAACGACGGCGTGGAAACACATCGCGCTTTTGCGGTCTACACGACGAAGAACTTCTTCAGCGCACTCGGCGAGCCCATGTTACTCGGCCGCGGGATCTCGCCGAATGATCCTAACGAGGTCGCGGTGCTGCGGTATCCGTTCTGGAGGAAGTATTTCAACGGCGATCCGTCCGTCGTAGGTCGCGTCATCTACCTCGATGGCCGCGCCTGTACCGTAGTCGGCATCCTGCCCGAGCATCACCGCACACTGTTCGGGTTCGGATTCTCGCCGGACATCTACATGCCGCGATGGCTCGATACAACCACTCTCCAGATCTATGCGCGCCTGAAGCCCGGGATGCCGCTAGCTCAGGCACGCGCCGGATTGAACTTAGTCGCCCAACGTATGGACGCCGTGATGCCGATGCCGAACTGGAAGTATGCGAAAGAGACCCGAGTGATCCTGCTCTCCGGTTATGAGCGCTTCGCGGAAGCACCGGAGCTGATGTCGATCGGCATCTTCTTCGCCATCTTATTAGTTATCACCGGCTTCGTCCTCTTGATCGCTTGCGCCAACGTTGCCAGCCTGCTGCTCGCGTGCGCTTCATCCCGCCGCAGTGAGATCGCGGTCCGACTGGCTTTGGGAGCAAGCCGCGTTCGCCTACTGCAGCAACTCCTGGCGGAAAGTGTGCTGCTGGCCATCCTAGGAGCTATCGCGGGCATGGCATTCGCACAACTTACGGTGACTCTGCTGGCGCGCGTTCATCTCCCCTTAGCCAGATCGCGATCTCCATCGTTACCCTGACCACCGGATTCCTGTTCCTGCGCAATCTGGTAAACGCGAATGCGATTAGTCCCGGCTTCGATGTGCGTCACACGCTGCGCGCCAACGTGACGCTTCCTCCGACCCGGTACGCCGATGCACAGCGGAAGGCAACTTATGTGAATGAAGTGTTGACCTCGCTTTCGGCCATACCGGGTTTGGACTCTGTCGCGGCTGCGCGGTTAACTCCGTTTACCGATAACGTCAGCATCGGCGCGTCGCTTATATTCCCCGATACAGGCCAGAAGACGGCGGCCTACTTCAAATGGAACGCGGTTACCCCGGCATTCTTCAAAGCCATGGGAATCCCTATGCTTCTTGGGCGCACCTTCGCGCCTGCGGATCATGGTGACAAGGTTGCCGTGGTGAATGAAACCTTCGTCAAGCGCTACCTGGGAAGGCGGCGGCCGATCGGGACGTCGATGCTGCGAGCCGAGGTGGGACCGATCCCTTACCGGATCGTCGGAGTGGTTGCCGGAACTAAGACGGTGACCATCGGCGAAGACCCGCAGCCACAACTCTACGAACCTTTGGATCAGGTCCCAAGCGACCGGTTGCGCATCCAGTTCGTTGCGCATTCGACAATCCCGCCCGCTCTGCAAGTGGAAGCCGTTCGCGCCGCCCTGCATCGCATCGACCCGGCAGCCGCCGCCGAAGTCGAGACGATGATATCGAGCATGGGTCTGGCGTTTCTGCCGAGCCAGGTGGGCGCCTTGCTGCTCGGATCCATCGGCGTTCTCGGTCTCCTGCTGGCCGCGATCGGACTCTACGGGGTCATGGACTACTCGGTTGTCCGGCGCACGCGCGAGATCGGGATTCGCATCTCGGTCGGTGCTACGCGGAGCAACGTTTCTCGTATGGTGCTGTTCGAGTGCGCGAGGCTGATCGTAACCGGATCGGCGATCGGATTATCCATCGCGCTCTTCCTGACCAGACCGCTGGCTATCTTTCTGGTGCCGGGACTCCACAGCGTCGACCCGATTACATTCCTCGCAGTGATCCTGGTGACGTTCCTGACGGGTATGTTCGCTGCGTGGGCGCCGATGCGCCGGGCGACGGCTGTCGATCCGAACATCGCCTTGCGATACGAGTGACTCGACAAACACCGAACCGAAACAATTATTTTTGCCGGTAAAAGCAATGTATTTAAGCCGGATCTCACCCTGAATTTGCGCTGCGTTTCCGCTTTGGGGTTCCAGCATTCAGCGTGGCTGATGTCGATTGATGAACTGCCGTGCGCGCAACGTGGAACAACTCAGGCGCTGCACTCCGAAATCCATGCAACTTATTGAAAATAGAATTACTTAGCATTGGGGCTAGCCAGGCAGTCCCCCACCCGCACTGCGTCGTGTTACCTTATAAGAGCGTCCGCGCAATTTGCCGCGCCTTTTGCTCACCCGTCCTGTCAGTTTTGGTAGGCCGGAGAAAGCGCCGGTAACTCCACCGCGACGGAATCGCTCCCCAGCGATCGAATTTTGGACTTGACTTTTCCGCGCAAGTCCATATGATATCTGTACTTGCGTCGTGTTCTTCGGAGCGCGGCCGGGTCATTCAGCGGACAGGTTGGAGGTGTTTTTCACAATTGGCAGAAGTAAAACTGCAAGAGGGCGAAACCATTGAAAACGCCCTTCGCCGATTCAAACGAAAGGTGCAGCAGGAGGACATTATCAAAGAAGTCAAACGTCACTCCTTCTACCTCAAACCTGGCGAAAAGAAACGGGTGAAGCAGGCGCTGGCTCGAAAACGCAACCGGAAAAAAACCCGGCGCGATGTCGAATAACCGCAAGATCCACCCAAGCAACAATTAGCAACCGGGCCGGTAGTCGTACCGGCCCACTTAAAGACAGCCCCTCGTTGGGCTGAAAGGACCGGCAGGAGCAGCCGATGTCAGAATTCCAAGACCGAACCCTCAAGTGCGTTGACTGCGGTGCGGATTTCATCTTCACCTCAGGCGAGCAAGCTTTCTATCACGAAAAGAATTTCAGGAACGAACCCAAGCGCTGCCGAACTTGCAAGCAGAAGCGCCAGGGCCAAGGGCCTTCCGCGAGCCGCGGCCGGGTCGAGACCAGCGCCAGTTGTTCCCATTGCGGACGCGAAACCACGGTCCCGTTCCGTCCCACGCAGGGGCGTCCAATCTTCTGCCGCGAGTGTTTCCAAAACCGGAAAACAATGCCGGCCTCGGCTGCTTCAGCTTGATGGGGCGGACTTCGCCCGGGAAAGCTTCCTTCTCAAAGCCCAGCCTTCTTTAACCACCTGACGCGCGCGGCCGATCGCCAGCGCATCCGGCGGAACGGGCTTCGTGATGATGCTGGCGGCTCCGATATACGCGCCGTCTCCAACGTCGACCGGCGCTACCAGGGTAGAATTGCTACCCACAAACGCATCCTGGCCGATTCCGGTGAAGTGTTTCGTTTCGCCATCGAAATTGCACGTGATCGTGCCCGCGCCGATATTCGTGCGCTCCCCGATCTTGCAGTCGCCCAGGTAGGAGAGATGGCTCGCCTTAGCGCCGGCGCCCACATTGGCTTTCTTCAGCTCCACGAAGTTCCCGATGTGCGCACCCGCGCCCACCACGCTTCCCGGCCGGATGCGCGAGAACGGCCCGACTTGTGCGCCGCTCGATAGAATCGCGTCCTGCACGCTGGTGAACGGCTGGATGGTCACGCCGTCTTCGACCACCGCGTCCATCAGCACACTGTATGCTCCGACCACACAGTTTTCGCCGATGCGTGTGCGTCCCAACAGCCGCACACCGGGCTCGATCACGGTGTCCATCCCCGACGTCACATGTAAATCCACCGCCACCGTCTCCGGCTTTTCAACGGTAGTGCCATTCAACATCAGTTCGCGGACTTTGCGCTCCCGGAAGATCGCGTCCACGCGCGCCAGTTCCACGCGGTTGTTGATGCCCAGCAGTTCGGTGGCATCCGCGACGGGAAACGCACCCACGCGATGTCCGGCGCGAATCAGAATCCCGATCATGTCGGTCAGATAGTATTCCTTCGCCGGATTATCCGGACGCAGTTCATCCGCATGCCGCCAGAACAGTTCCGCGTTGAAACAATACTGCCCCGTGTTCGATTCCCGAATGCGCAGCTGCTCCGGCGTAGCCGCCTTCTGTTCCACGATCTCCTGAACGTCGCCGCGGCTATCGCGAATGATGCGGCCATAACCCGTCGGATCTTGCAGCTCGGTCGTGATCATCATCGCAGCCGCTCCGCTTGCGGCCGTGCGTTCGACGAATTCCGATAGCGTTTCCGGTCGCAGTAAGGGTCCATCGCCGTTGAGCACCACGAGCCAGCCTCGAAAACCCGCCAACTCGCCGCGGCCGCACAGAACCGCATGCCCGGTTCCCAGCTGTTCATGCTGTCGAACGAACCGCACGCCGCGTGGCGCCAGCAGCGCTTCCACCTTCTCCGCCTGGTGCCCCACCACCACATAAGTCCGCTCGGGCGGCGCAATCGCGCGCGACGCATCGAGCACATGCTCCACCAGCGTTTGACCACCTGCCTTGTGCAGAACCTTGGGCAGCCGCGATCGCATGCGCGTCCCCAGCCCCGCGGCCATCACCACCACTGTTGTTTCAGTCATTGTCAACTTCCAGTTTCATTCTCGAGTCTTCTGCGACGACTACTCCGCGCGAGCCGCAATGCTACCAGCGCCGTCTTGCGGGGATCATGCCGAACCACGGCCGTCTCCTGCAGCAACTCCGTCTGCACCACGCGAAGACCCATCCCGAGCAGCGTCTCCACGTCATTCTCCACCGGGTTGACATGCTGCCGCGCGTACCGTCGCCGCGCCGCCGGACGAATCGCCGTCGTATTCAGCACCACGGTATCGATCAGCTTTCCCCCGGCATGCTGATGAATGGCTTTCACATGATCCGAAGCGCGAAACCGGATCGTCTCGCCCGGTTGCCACATCAGGTTCACAAAGTAGGCTTTGGTCGCACTGGATTTCCGGATCGCTTCGGGAATCCCCGCGACGAGCATATTCGGAATCACGCTGGTGAAAAGCGATCCAGGGCCGAACGTGATCAGGTCCGCCGCAGCGATCGCATCCAGTGTCTCCGGCAGCGGCTTGCAATGGCGCGGTTTCAGCCGCACCGTCGCGATATGCTTCCGGCTCTTGCTGATCTTCGTCTCACCCGACACGAGCGCCCCGTTTTCCAGCACCGCCTCCAGGACGACATTCTCGGTCGTCGAAGGGAAGATGTGGCCGCGAATTTTGAGCACTTCGCCCGACTGTTTCACGGCCAGCGCAAAGTCTCCGCTGATGTTCGTCAGCGCGGTGAGGAACAGATTGCCGAAACTATGGCCCTTCAATCCCGAACCGCTCTGAAATCGATATTGGAACAGCTTTGACAGCAGGGCTTCGTCTTCCGACAGCGCCACCATGCAGTTGCGGATATCTCCCGGCGGCGCAATGTCGAAGTCCCGCCGCAGCCTGCCGGAACTGCCGCCGTCATCCGTTACGGTCACTACTGCGGTCAGATCGAGCGGGGACGGAATTTGTTTGAGCCCGTGCAGCAGCGCGGAGAGTCCGGTGCCTCCGCCGATGGACACGATGCGCAGGGGAGATTTCATCGTTGGTAACACCCCGCGTCACGCCACCGGTAGCGCCGGCCGCGCCTAGAAATTCTTTTCTGGATGGAATAAATGCACGAACAGAGGGTTATGAGCCACACCCGAAAAATCCGAATCCTGCCGCGCGCTCACCCGGTTGCGCGGTTCGATCTCGATGGCGCGGCGAAGGTTCTCGTACGAACCCGACACGTCGCCTGAGAGTGCCAGCGCAGCGGCCAGCGCGTACAGCATGTGTTCGCTTCCGGATTGCAGGGCAACCGCAATCTGCAGGTGCCTGCGCGCGGCTTCGATATCGCGAGCGTTCAGCCGCTCGATGCCGTAGTTGTAATGATCCTCCGCCGTTACCAGGTTCAGCGCCGGCTTTTGGATCCGGCGTTCGCACACACTGAGGTGCGTTTTCGCCGCGAACCGAACAGCCGAATCCGAACCCTCCAGCGCCCGCTCGAAACATTCCTTCGCTTCGATGAACCGCTGCTGCCGAAACAGCCGCAGGCCCTCTTCGAGTGCCGCTATTTGCGTGCTGGACGTCGACGCCGGACTTGAGTCCGTTTCGCCTGTATGCGAGCTGCGTGAACGAGTTTTATCTACCGTCGAAACTGCCTCGCCTTTCTTCTTTGTTGCCATAAGCTGCCGCTAGAGAACGCGGTTGTTATACCTCACGCCACTGTACCAAGTCAAATCCGACCGTTTTATTTGGGTTTCGAATGGAACGCATCCAGCCTTCGGATGCCTGCTCAAGTATACGGTGCAATGCCCGACCATAGCTGCGAATGTATTGTAGTTTACGTTAGCTACTCCGAGTCAGCGCAACTTCCGCAGAAGCGCGCCGTTGCCGTGCGTGTTGTGCTCGCCGCGTCGCTGGGTTCTCCGATGGTCGGCCTTCATGTGCTGATTCCTCCGGTCAAACCCCCGAGTTGTTCAACGCCAACAACCCGCCGTCGATCGTGACCACGCAAGGGTCAGTCGAGGACTGGACCATCGATAACCGCGCCGGAGAAAACCACGAAGTCCACATCCACCAAACGCATGGGACTATCCGGCGCTAGGACGGAGCTAATTTCGGCTACGCTAAGACTAGCCTGACTCTACCGCTCCATCGACGCTGGCGTGTTGCCCTGCTGGTCTTCCTCGCGTGGACAATTTACGGCGCCGCGATTACGCAACAGACTTATGTCTCCCGACTCTATTCCGATCATCAGGGTTCGTGGCCACACGCGATTCTAGACTGTGCCGTCTATGTTTACCTCTGGGCTCTGTTCACGCCTCTCATCGTCTACTTAGGAAATAAGAGACCGCTTGCGGCGCCGTTTTCTTTATCCAACGTGATCTTCCATTTTGTAGTCGCCGTGGTCCTCGCGTACCTGTCGCAATGCCTGGTGGTCCTACAGATCAGTCATGAAGACCCGGTGAGGTATCCGGTCCCGAATGCGGCCGCTCTTTTCCGCACGGCCTTTATCATGACGGATTACGGCCTCACGTATTGGGTCGTTCTACTCATCCAGCAATCCCTGCGCTCAGTCAATCAGCGCAAGGCCGCCCAACTGCGCGCTTCCCAGTTACAGAGTCAACTGGCCGGCGCTCAGTTGCAAGCGCTCAAGATGCAATTGCACCCGCACTTCCTGTTCAATGCTCTGAACTCGGTTTCGGAACTCATCCATCAGGATCCGAACATGGCCGACCGCATGTTAGCGCTCATCAGCGATTTGCTGCGCACGTTCCTGCGAGCTTCGGAAACTCAGGAAGTCCGCCTCAAAGACGAAATAGGAGTCTTGGAGCGCTATATAGAAATCCAGAAAATCCGGTTCGAAGATCGCGTCCATTTCCGCATCGAGATTCCGCCGTCGGCTCGCGATGCGATGGTCCCCAGTCTGATCCTGCAACCGATCATGGAGAACGCGGTGCTGCACGGGATTGCACACCGCGAGAAGAACGGGCTCATCGAAATCGCCGCCCGCCAAGAAAACGGTTCGCTGCATATCAGCGTTTCCGACAATGGCGATCCGGTTACTTCAAAATCTCCGGACGAGTTCGTCGAGGGTATGGGCTTGCGCAACACGCGCCGCCGCCTCCACGCAATGTATGGATCGGGTCAACAGTTTGTGATCGGGAGAAGCCGGCATGGTGGCGTTGAAGCGGCGCTCACCATCCCCTTCCACACGGAAAGCGAGGCTGTCGAGTGATCCGGGCGTTAGTTGTCGATGATGAACGATTGGCACGTCAGCGTCTGCGGCGTCTAATCTCGAAGGAGCCGGACATCATCGTGGCCGGCGAGTGCGCCAATGCTCATGAAGCGATTGACCTGATTCGCGACCGCCCTCCCAACCTGATGTTCCTGGATGTCCAGATGCCTGGCAGCAATGGCTTTGACTTAATCAAAGATATTGGCGTCGACACGATTCAGGTGATCGTTTTTGTCACAGCTTATGACCAATACGCGATCCGGGCTTTTGAAGTCCATGCTCAGGACTATCTGTTAAAGCCGTTCGAAGAAGCGCGTTTCAGGCAATCCGTGCAAAGGGCTCGCGACGTGCTTAGTCAACCGCGAGTTAGCCTGAGAGATCCGCGCCGGCAGCAGTTAGTTGAAGAGATCACTGGCCGTCCATCTCAGTCGAATAGCCTGATGATACCGGTGGGCGACAAAGTCCTACTTCTCAAGGTGAACGATGTCGATTTCATCGAGGCCGAAGATAACTACGTCAGAGTACACGCGGGACGGCAATCCTATCTACTTCGCGAGACGATGGCGGCTCTCGAGTGCAAACTAGACCCCGGGCATTTCGCGCGCATTCACCGGTCGACGATCGTCAATCTGGATCGCGTCACGGAGTTTCATCAATTAATTAATGGCGAGTACTCGGTCGTACTTCATAACGGCAAACAGTTGCGGCTGGGCCGGTCGTATCGCGCGCGCGTTCAGGATGTTCGGGGGAAGTCGATCTAGATGAGTTGGCTGTTCCGTGCTGCGGTTACCTTGGCGATGTCCAGCGGCATTGTGTTTGGCGGCGATGTGCGATTCGAACTTACGCTGAAAGATGGCAAAACGCATTTTCGATCGGGCGAGCCGATCTTACTGCAACTTTCTTTTACTTCCGACAAGCCTGGCTTCACGATCAATACGACGGTCACCGAGCCGGCTTCACCCGTCGACACTGTGACGTTGGAGCCCGCAGAGGGGGCCTACCCGTGGATGGAACAGCAGGCGCGGGGGCATCGTTACAGCCCCGATTACGCCAGCATGGCGGAATTGCCTCTCAATAAGCCCATCAAGTTGACCTTGGCTTTGAACGATCTTTATCGCTTTGATCAAGCCGGGCATTTTTCGGTTCACGTTGTTACGCAACGCTTACACCTGAATGACACATCCTGGACCGCCGCCCAGGAACTGACCAGCAATAGCATCGCCTTCGACGTGACGCCTTTCCCAGAACCTGAAGAAGCTGAACGCGCAGCCGCTTTTGAGCAGCGTATCCGCGAGGCAAAGAATCAGCGTGAGGCGCAATCGCTGGCTGACGATCTCGATTACCTTCCCGGCGACGCGGCAACCCGCGTAAAGCTATCGCTGTACTTGCATCCCAAAGAGTTCTACCCGTTCGGGATCGATGTAACTCGCGGCTTGTGGATCGCGCGAAACCGCGCGATGGTGATCAAGGCGATTGAAAAGGCGATCGTCGACCCCGCGCAGAAAAACGGCGCTGGATCGGGGATGCTGAACACGCTTGTCGCGCTGAAAGAGAGCATGGAGGAGCCGTACGACGCACAGCATGAACCACGCAACGCCATGCTCGGGCAAATCACCGCTGGGTACGTTCATCAGATTGCGCTTACCATTCCAAAGCGCACGGGCGAATCGCAAATCGACGCCGCGCGCACGGTTTTGGTCGAGATGGTGCGCGCGGGTCAGACCAGTGGACCGGATTTCGACTTAGCACGGGAAGTATTGATCACGCATTTCGGTGATGTCAATGAGTACAACGTGGATTGGATGCTGAACCCGAACGGTTATGGCAAATACTTCCGAGATCCGCGAATGATTCCCGTGCTTCGTCAAATTCTGGAAAATACAACCGACCCGCTATTTACCACTAATCGTGCCGCGGCACTAAGTCAGTTCGCGGCCATCGGCGATCCCGAAGAACTGCCGAAGTATGTCGTGCGTGAAGCCTGCGCCGCTAGCCCGGTAATGATGCAGACGATTCGCGATCTAACTACGAGGCAAACCATCCCGGAAGTAGATGCGTGCTTGGGCGAGAAGCTTCGGCATGAAACAGAGAAGGGCGGGGATCGCCACAAGCTCGGCAGCACGATGCAGTACATCGCCCGTTTTGCGGATGCGGCGCTCATCCCGGATGTCCACACAGCCTATGCAGCGAAAACGGACGACTGGGATCAGAGCGCACGTGGCGCCGCGATTACTTATCTGATGCGGTGGGATGCGGCCAATTCCCGGCCCCTGTTAGACGAGATCATGCCCGGCCGTGATCCCTACGGCGGTGCGATGTCTTTTTCCCTGCTCGACGCCGCCTACGCTCCGGCCGACGGGTTACGCGAGGCGTTTCGAGATCAACTAAGAACCGCGCCGGCCAAGGACGCGGGCTTCTCAGCTTACGCCTTGTCGCAGGTCGGTGAACCGGAAGACCGTGATTTCCTGCGTGAGCAACTGGCACGACTCAGAATCCTGCATCCGGCGGGGTTTTCGACCGACGAAGGCAATCTGGAGATGGAGCTAGTCTCCGCGATCCTCCGCGGTACTAAGTGGGAAAGCACGCCCGAAGAAACAGCAACGCTAGTAGCCAGTTGCATTTCCGAAGGGTGCAAGCAGCGCTTTCAAAACCACTAGCTTCGTCTGCTGTAGATTGTATAGATCGTGTTGTGGAACACCGGCACATACTCGTTGGTCAACCGCCGCTCGACGAACTCGTAGATCTCCGGGTGCGCGGTGCGCAACGCGTCGATCGCTCCCCGATAATTAAGATCGATCACAATATAATCCGGCGATTTGCCGCTGTTATAACCAAGGCGGAAGTCATCGACTAACTCCCGGCCATATCCCAGTTGAAACCCGAGTTCAGAAGGTCCGAGGATCAGCGTCTGCGCCTGCTCATGCGCTTTCAGAAACGCTACAGCCGGAAGATACTCGTCGTCATAGGCGTCGTGCCGCATCGCGATACCCAGGCCAGCCACTTGCAACGCGATCAACGGAACGGCCAGCCAGCGCAAACGCGCCCGCACTAGAACGGCACTCAAAACCGCAATCGCAAAAGGCACGGAGTAGATCAGATAGAACGGGCGCTTCACGCCATCGATCACGGCCAGGATCGCGGGGCAGAGAAGTGCCAGCACCAGCAGGGCCTGCACGCCGCGATCTCGACGTATAGACGGAACCGCAAGCGTGGCGGCAATTCCTGCGATCCAACAGAGCGGGGCGATGATTTGCAGATGCTGCAACATCGTGGTGCCGGGACCAAAGCCGAAGGCTGCTGCATACCGTCGCTCGACCTCCAATCGCAGCGCGGAGAAGGGATCGGCAAACATCAAGTCGCGCCCGCCCGCCGTCGCATTGCCGGCAAACTGCGCACGCCAAAGATCCACACCGCCCTCACGGATATAGAGGCCCCATAAACCAAACCCAACTAAGTACGGAGCAGCCGCTAACACCAGATGCTGCACCCGGATCTTACGCCAGTCAAACCAAACCGTAAGAAACAACAAAGCAATAAAGTGGATCAACGCGTTCGGATGGCTGAACACCGCCATCGCCAGCACGCAATGACTAACTACGACCGCGGCCGTGAACGATCGCTCACGCAGCACCAGATAACAAGCGAGCGCCGCAAATCCCAGCCCCGCGCTCATCATGTCCATCCGCCCGGTGCTTCCATTCGCGACAAACAGCAGACTGGTTCCGGTAAGTGCCACGGCTAGTAACGCGGCAGCATCACTTACAACTAAGCGGCGTACGATCACGAAGATCCCCAGCAGCCCAACCACTCCGAAGGCCGTGGAATAAGACCGCATGGTAAACGACCCGAATCCCCAAAGCTTGTACCAGACCGCCAACCCCAGCGGATAGAGCGGCATGATCCAGTACGTGTAATGGTCGATGCCCTTGAGGTAAGAACCGGCGGGCTCGATTACTGACGTCTCCATCGTCCCGTGACGAATCAGGTTTAGCCCTGGACTAGCCAACCAGCCTTCATCGCAAAAAGGAAGATGGATCGCATCGAACCTTAGCGCGAACGCGGTATAGAAAATACAAAGCGCTGCCAAGATGATCCAGGTCCTGCGCGCCACGCCCGCCGTCATTTCACGTTCAACAGCGCGTACAGGCAGGCGATCGCCCATCCGGCAATGCAGAGCACCAAAGGCGGATCGGTCCAGAAAACGTCGGTCGGCGATTCGCCTTCGTTCTTGATATCGATCACATAGCGATAGCGAAACAAGCCGAACAGCACAAACGGCAGCGTAACCGCGAGTGCCGGTTTCTCCGTGGCCACAAATAAGCCGTAGAACAGGATTGCGCTGATGGAGCTAATAAGTGCGTAATAGTCGAGCAGCGCCACCGTGTACCGCGCCAGCACCGAACGTGACGCCACTCCCAGATGAACCAGCTCCTGCCGCCGCTTGCCCGCGGCCAGATACAACGCCAGACACAGCGTCGTAATGAACATCCAAAACGACAGGTACACGTGGATCGCCGTCGATCCGACATACACGCGAAGCACGAAGCCGCTCGACAGCACGAATAAGTCGAGCACCGGCACATGCTTCAACCGCGCACTGTAAGCCACGTTCAGCAGCAGATACAAGACAAGCGCGATCGCGGTCATGGTGTCGAACGCGAAGGTACACAGCGTAAGCGCGACTAAGACGCCGAACAAAACCCACGCTGCGAAAGGACTCACGAAGCCAGCTGCGATCGGGCGCGTCACGCTCTTCAGCGGGTGCAGGCGGTCGGCCGCAACATCCATCAGATCGTTCAACACGTACGACGCCGATGACGCCACACAGAACGCCACAAAACCAATGAACGCCTTCACGTCCGATTCCGGCTTCAAAAACGACGCCGAGAACAGCAGAGGCGCAAACACCAGAAGATTTTTGATCCACTGGCGCGGCCGCGTGAGTCGCAGCAGCGGCCATGCGCCCGTTCGTGAAACTGTTGCTTCCATTTGGCTAAGCCATTTCCATTCTATTGTTGTCTGATACTGAGGCCATGAGCACCCGCGCGCTCCTGGTGGATATCGATGGAACTTTGTACCATCAGGACCGCGTTCGTCTCGGAATGATGTGGCTGCTGGCCCGCGCCTACCTGTTCCGGCCGTTCGAGGGGCGCCGCGTGATGCGCGCCTTGAGCGCCTATCGCCATGCTCAGGAGTCGCTGCGCGCGACGCCCTCTGATCCTGCAATCCCCCTCGATCAGCGGCAACTGCGACACGCCGCCGCAGACCTGCGCCCTCACCCGCGACTATCTACAGCAGCACACCGATCGGTGGATGCTCAGCGAGCCGCTGGCTCTACTGAAGAAGGCGCGACGTGCCGGCGTCATCGAAACCTTCGCGGAACTAAAAACCCGCGGTTGGAAGATCGCCGCAGTCTCCGATTACCCGGCGTACCCGCAAGCTCGAAGCTCTGGAACTCGGCTGTCGACGAAATCGTCTGCGCGCAGGATCCGGATGTCCAGCACTTCAAGCCATCGCCCGCGGGGATCGAAGCCGCGCTGCACCGGTTGCACGTCGATCCGGCGGATGCGATTTACATCGGCGACCGCGAAGACGTCGACGCGGCAGCTGCTCGTGCGGCGCACGTTTGCTCGCTGATCCTCAAACCCCGCGAGCGCTTTCCCACGGCAGCGACGATCGACGCTACACTAGAGCTTGGATGTTCGCCGGACGGATAGTCGCTCGCTCAGAAGGCGGGAGGAAAGTCCGGTCTCCATAGGGCAGCGCGCCGGCTAACGGCCGGGGGGACAGGTTCAAGCCTGCGCCTACGGAAAGTGCCACAGAGAAATACCGCCGCGTGTCAAAACGCGGTAAGGGTGAAAAGGTGCGGTAAGAGCGCACCGCGGCGGCAGTAATGCGGCCGGCATGGCAAACCCCGCGTGGAGCAAGGCCAAATAGGGGAGGAGCAGCGGCCCGCTGCGCTTAACTTCCGGGTAGGCTGCTAGAGCCGTTCAGTAATGGGCGGCCCAGATGAATGACTGTCGCCCGGCAACGGGTACAGAAACCGGCTTATAGTTCGGCGAACAACCATGACCTCCGTGAACAGCTTCTGCTGCAAGGCCCACCCAAAAAAGTCTGACTCGCCGAGATGAGGATCTCCTTCGAGCCCCCGGAAGCTCCGGCTTGGGCGACGGCCCAACCTGTTCGCTATTCGATCACCTGAAACGAATAGAGCTTTCCGATCCGCCCCGAGGATCCGGTGGCGTCGCCCGAAGACGGCGGCAGAATCCCGTACTCACCGCTTTTTAAATTGAGCGTGAGCAAATATGTCCGAGAGGGCTATCTTCTTTGCTTCAAATTCAATTGCGTCGCGGGTAGCCCCGCCGGATTTATGAAAGACGCCGCCAGTGACCGTGCGAAATTCGCGGGAATCGCTTTGGGTATGTAAGTGAAGCAGCTGATACTCGGTGGCACCTACGCCTTCCGGAGTGTAAATCATGATCTCAACCGGAGTTTTCAAAGCTGTTTTGCTCTGTGCTCCTTTGATGTGCCCGTTGATATCGCCCTTTACAATGCCGTATGTACCGATCGATTTCAGAACACCACCAGTTTTGAAGCTGATGACCTCCGGTTCCAGCTCCTGCCAGTTTCCAGCGAGTTTGAAATAGACTCCAATCTCATGTGCAGCTGACCCCACGTTGCCTTTGTCTGAGGCACCGGAAGCAGCAGCGGGGGCAGCGGAAGGGCCGGAAACCGAACCTTTCGCCACCATCGCGGCAATCACCTTTTGCGACACGCCGGCTCCCTTTAGTGCAATCAGATCATCCGGTCCAAGCGCAAAGCTGGAAGGTTGCGACGCGATCACGCCCGTGATCAGGTCCTCGTCCATCCCGGCCGTAACGAGCTTTATAATTGCCTCGTTGGTTAGGATCTTCTGGTTTTGCGCCAGGATGGCAGAAACAACCAATGCGGATAGTAGGAGCGCTTTCATCATATTCGGGAATCTGCCTTCAAGAGGAGTTTTGCTCGAATCAGTGTACACCTGCCGATTCGCCTAATTTGTGCAGACAGTGAGTTATCCCCATTGATCCGGTTTGCTTCTTGCAGCAGATGAAAGCTCATTCGCGCCTACATAAGCCCCGCAAGCCTCGCCGCTCTCCGGCGATATGGAACAACCAGCACGCTCAGCGCGAACCCCACTCCCAGATCCCGTACGCGATCTTCTTATCGAGCGCATGTCCCGACTGCTTCAACGCCAGCGCGATCTGGCCGCGATGATGCGACTCATGCGAAATCAGATAGCCGCAAAACGCCGTCGCATGCGGCTTGAATCCCTTCACTTTACCGCCGCTCGCCTCGGCGTTCTCCAGTAGCTTCGCCACCGCGATCCCCGATTCCGTCAACGCGCTGTTCAGCCCCGCTTTCGTAACAGTGCTTTTATCGACCGGCTGCTGCGCGGTGTGTAACTTCGGGTCCGCAACCTTCAGCCACATCAATCGCACGGCGTGGATGTGTGCAAATTGCTCCCCCACTGAACGGCCTTTTGACGCCGCGACATCGCTCAACGCGCTTTCGGCGATCGCGTCCAGCACATAGCGGTTGATACGATCATGAATCTGCCACGTTTCAATCAGTGGGCTGCCCATTCGCTACATCTTAACGTTTCAAGTCAAAAAGCAAAGGCCCGATTCTTGAAGGAATCAGGCCCGAAGTTCAGTTGACGAGTTTGAGGTGGATCAGGGGATATTGAGGTCAGCAGAGGGGTCGGTACAGGGGGTTAGTAAAGAAGGTCAACTTTCGATCCGGGCCCATATTTTGATGCACGCTGAAAATAAAGCAATCGATTCGCCAAAGTGAAAACCCCTCAAATGGCGTGCAATCCGCTGAACATCGCGCCCGTGTCGCCGCCCGAACTAAGCAAAAAGGAAACGCCTCCCGATGTAGTCCGCCGCATCCGCGTAATCGTCGCCTATGACGGGACAGATTTTCACGGTTGGCAGGTGCAACCCGATTTGCGTACTATCCAAGGCACGCTCGAAGACGCCGTCCGCGCGATCGAGGGCGAGCCGGTCATCGTTCACGGTTCCGGCCGCACGGACGCCGGAGTTCACGCGGAAGCGCAGGTCGCCGCGTTTTCGCTGACGAACCCGATCCCCGCGGATAATCTACGCCGCGCGCTTAACCGCCTGCTGCCACCGACCATTCGCATCCTTGAAGCCGCGGAGGCCGCAACTGATTTTCACCCGCGCTTCGACGCCGTCGCCAAGACGTACGAGTACCGCCTCTTCCGCGCGGCAGTCTGTCCGCCGCCGCTTTGGCGCTATGTTCATCACCACCCATATCCGCTGGATGCCAAGCGCATGATCGAGACGGCCCGTGTTTTTGAAGGCCAGCACGATTTCTCGGCCTTCGCCGCTTCCGACGATCGTGATGCCGAAGGGCGATCCAAAGTTCGCACCGTCTTTTCCTCGCAGGTAGAAATCGACAACGCTCTCCTGCGCTTCCGAATCCGCGGCAGCGGTTTCCTCAAGCACATGGTTCGCAATCTGACCGCGTGTCTGATCGAATCCGGCAAGGGCAATATCGACGACTCTCAGGTCCGCGCTCTGCTGGAGCCGGGCTGCACCAGGAAATTCCCGCACTCGGCGCCCGCTAAAGGATTGCATCTCCTCTCGGTCGAATATAGACTCTGATACGCTAGTCCGGTGCTTCTGTACGATATCGATCCCGGCCCGGACTGCCCTGAAATCGTGCGCATGATTGTGGAGATCCCGCAACACTCCGCGAATAAGTACGAGTACGACGGCAAGCTCGGCGTCTTCCGGCTCGACCGCACGCTTTACTCTCCGGTCCACTATCCCGGCGATTACGGCTTCATTCCCGGCACCTTAGCGGATGACAACGATCCGCTCGACGTACTCGTCCTGGTGCAGAATCCGAGTTACCCCGGCGTGATGATCGAAGTGCGCCCGGTCGGTCTGCTAAACATGGTCGACAATGACGAGCGCGATCAGAAAGTGCTCGCCGTTCCTACGCGCAACCCGCGTTACGACCAGATCCACACGCTGGATCAGATCTTCCCCCACACGCGCCGCGAGATCGAACACTTCTTCTCGATCTATAAGGAACTGGAAGGCAAGGTCACGCTGATGAAAGGATGGGCGGGTCCGCGGGAAGCCCGCAAATCGATCATGGACTGCCGCCAGCGCTATCTGCAGCAGAAGGGCGTCAGCACGGAAGGCGTGGAGCCGACCGGCGGGGAGAGCTAATCAACTTGCTAGGTTCTGGAATCGCGCCGCGTCGTCCTTCATCCAGACGTTGTTGAACATCACGTAAGTAAGCTTCGGAGCATCGCGCAGCAGCGACTTCAAGTGCATCAGTTCCGCGTCGGAGTAGCGGTACCGATACCCGCCGATGCCGTGCAGCCTCCAATAAGCGATTGCGCCGTAGACCGAACGCGCCTGAAGCGGATCGACGCAATGGACGAGACGGTGCTCGGCACACAACTCCGCGACTAAGCGGTCGGGCCAGTCGCCGCGCGGCTCCCATGCGAGCGCGAACTCCTGCGGGCCGATCTCCGCGAAGAACTGCCTCAAGTTGCGGACGTTCTCACGCGTGGGCTCGAACGATTTCGGGCACTGAAACACGACCACGTGGGCCCGCAATGCCCGCGCGATGGAAGCGGTCCGCTCCCAGGCCAACCTAACCTGCTCGGTGGGCCGGAAGGACCCGAATAGATCGTGCTCCGTCTCGCTCACGCCCGATTTCAACTTCCGATATGTCGGACTCGCCGGCGTGTGCGTGATCAGTTGCCAGGCTTTCATCGTGAACTGAAAAGGCTCCGGCGCGAGCGCCCTCCATTTTTCCGCTAACGCGACCGAAGGCGGCTCGTAAAATGTACTTTGCAGCTCAACCACAGGAAAATGCGCGAAGTACTTCGCCTTCCCTACAGGCCATCCGCAGCAGCCGACCAATCGCCCCGTACCTTTCTCCACCACCCTTGGAACCTCACCCGGTTGTATTCATCCCCGAAACCTGCTAAAAACATTTTTGGTGCTCTTTGTTCTCACTCAGCACGTCCCCGGCCAGCCGCTTGGTAAGCCACTATGGTGAAGTTCTGCGTTCTCTCGAGCGGCAGCACCGGCAACGCCGCGCTTCTCACCACGCTGCACACGCGCATCCTGATCGATGCCGGATTGAGTCTTCGCGAATTGTGCAAACGCCTGGCCTCCATCGGTGAATCCTGCGAACAGCTCGACGCCATCGTCATCACGCATGAGCATTCCGATCACATCAGCGGACTACTGCGCCTGTTGCGCAAACGCAAGTTCGCGATCCCGGTCTACATCACGCGCCTGACCGCGCCGGAAATCGACTGGGAGGAATCGGAGCCGCAGCTCCAGTGCTTCCAGGCCGGAATGAGTTTCACGATTGGCGATATCGCGGTTCAGAGTTTCAGTATTCCGCACGACGCACGCGATCCGGTCGGCTTCTGTTTTCGTGCCGAAGGCGTACGGATCGGTCTCGCCACCGATCTCGGCTATATTCCCGATTCCCTGCGTTTTCATTTGCGCGAGGTCGATCTGCTGTTGCTCGAATCGAATCACGATATCGAGATGCTGAAAGTCGGGCCGTATCCGTGGTCGGTCAAACAGCGCGTGATGGGCCGGCGCGGTCATCTTTCGAATGACGTGGTTTGCGATTTCCTGACCAACGATCTTGACCCCTGGACTCGCACCCTGATTCTCGGTCATCTGAGCGAACACAACAACCATCCGGAGCTGGTGCGGATGGGCGCGGAAAGCGTGCTCGCGCGGCGCTCGCACCCCGCGAATCTCGTGGTCGCGGAACAGTCGCGTCCCACTGAGGTCTTCGCGTTTTGATTCCGCGCTACACGCGCCCGGAGATGGGGCGCATCTGGAGCGACGAGAACAAGTTCCGGCAGTGGCTTGAAGTGGAGCTCGCCGCTTCGGAAGCGCTGGCCGAGATGGGTGTGGTTCCCGCAGCCGCCGCTCAGGCGTTACGCGCTCACGCCTCCGTCGATCCGGCCCGCGTTCACGCGATCGAACGCGAGGTGAAGCACGACGTCATCGCGTTTACAACCGCCGTTGCCGAATCAATGGCCGCCGCCGGGCAGAGCGAGCCTTCGCGCTGGCTGCATTACGGCCTCACCTCGAATGATGTCGTCGATACCGCGCAGGCGTTGCAGATCAAGCAGGCGTCGGCCCTGATCCGCGACCGGTCTCGAACGGCTGCGCAGCCGTGCTGGATCGCCGCGCTCACGAGTTTCAGCATACCCCGCAGATCGGCCGCACTCACGGCGTGCATGCCGAGCCCATCACGTTCGGCCTCAAGCTGGCCGTCTGGTACGACGAAGCGGGCCGCGATCTGGACGCGCCTCGATCGCAGCGGCGGAAGAGCTGCGCGTGGGCAAAATCTCCGGCGCCGTGGGCACCTTCGCGCACATTACGCCCGAAGCGGAAGAGCGCATTTGCGCGCGACTTGGTTTGAACCCTGCGCCCATCGCAACGCAGGTGATCGGCGCGACCGGCACGCATATTATCTGGCAACGCTCGCCGTTATCGCCGGCGCTCTGCGAGAAGATCGCGCTCGAAGTCCGGCATCTGCAGCGCACCGAAGTGCGCGAGGCGGAAGAATATCTTCGCGCGCGGGCAGAAGGGCAGCTCGGCCATGCCGCACAAGCGCAATCCGGTGACGTGAGCGAGCAGATTTGCGGACTCGCCCGCGTGGTCCGCTCCAACTCCGTCGCCGGCTTTGAAAACATGGCGCTGTGGCATGAGCGCGACATCTCGCACTCGTCGGTCGAGCGCGTCATTCTGCCCGATTCCACCATCCTGACCGACTATCTGCTGGACAAAACGGCAACGCTCATCGACGCGCTGCTGGTCTACCCGGAGCGCATGCGCCGCAACCTGGAGATGACGCGCGGTCTCGTCTTCTCCGGCCAGCTGCTGCTCGATCTCGCCGCGTCCGGCATGCTCCGCGAAGACGCCTACCGCCTCGTGCAGGCGCACGCCATGCAGGCGTGGGAGAACGAGAGCGACTTCCGCGCGGCCATCGAAGCCGATCCGGAAATCCGCGCGCGCCTCACGCTGGAAAAGATCGCCGAAGCCTTTTCGATCGACCGGCAACTACGCCACGTCGACGCCATCTTCGAACGCGTGTTCACTCGCTAGAATAGGGGCGATGTCCGCCCTCTCGTATCTCACCGAGCAACTCGATCAGTTCCGTGCCGCCGGCACCTACCAGCGCCTGCGCGTGCTCGAATCGGCGAGTGCCGCGGAGTCGCGGTTCGATGGCAAAGAAGTCATCAATCTCGCCTCGAACAACTACCTCGGTTTGTGTACGCATCCCAAACTGATCGAGGCGTCGGTTGCGGCCGCGAAGAAATTCGGCGCGGGGTCAGGCGCGGTGCGCACGATCTCGGGCACCATGACCCTGCACATGCAGCTCGAAGAACGCATCGCGCAATTCAAGAATGTGGAAGCGTGCGTCGTGTTCCAGTCCGGCTTCACCGCCAACGCCGGCACCGTCTCGGCCATCCTGACGCCCGAAGATCACGTGATCTCCGACGCGCTGAACCACGCCAGTATCATCGATGGATGCCGTCTCTCGCGCGCCAAGATCCACGTCTTCCCGCACAAAGATCACGCCGCCGCTGAACAGAAACTGGCTGAACTGGCCGACGTCCCCGGCCGAAAGCTGCTGATCTCCGACGGCGTCTTTTCGATGGACGGCGACATCGGCCCGCTGCCCGAACTCGCTGCTGCCGCGGAGAAACACGGGGCGATCATGATGGTCGATGACGCGCACTCCTCCGGCGTCCTGGGCCGCAACGGGCGCGGTACGGTGGATCATTTCGGACTGCATGGCCGCGTGGACATCCAGGTCGGGACGTTATCGAAAGCCATCGGCGTCCTCGGCGGTTACGTCTGCGGTACACGCGACTTTATCGAATACCTGTACCATCGCGCGCGCCCGTTTCTGTTCTCGACCTCGCACCCGCCGGCCGTTGCTGCCGCGTGTCTGGCCGCGTTTGACATCCTTGAGCAGGAGCCGGAGCGCATTGAGAATCTTTGGAAGAACCGCCAGTACTGGAAGGAAGCGCTGGACCGCGAAGGCTTCGATACAGGATTGAGCGAGACGCCGATCGTTCCCGTGCTCGTGGGCGAGGCGGATCGCGCGTACCGGTTCTCGCAGGCTCTGTTCGATGAGGGTGTGCTCGCGACGGGCATCGGATTCCCGACCGTACCGAAAGGCAAAGCTCGCGTCCGGACGATCGTGACGGCGACGCACACCCGCGAGGAACTCGACCGCGCCCTCGAAGCGTTTCGCAAGGCGCGAAAGACGCTGGAAGGCTAAAGAGCGAAGCGCAACTGATCGGTTGCATATCAGTCTACGCAAATCGTATACTCCCAATATGCAACCCGGAGGTTGCCTACCATGGAAAATCAGATCGAAAAGCGAATCGAGTTAGCCGCGCCCGTCAAGCGCGTGTGGGAGGCGATCACCGACTCCCGCCAGTTCGGCGAATGGTTTCAGGTGAAGATGGACGGCCCGTTTGTCGCTGGAAACCCTGTCAGCGGCCAGATTACGTTTCCCGGATACGAGCACCTGCGCATGGATATCATGATCCAGACAATCCAACCGACATCTTACTTCTCGTACACGTGGCACCCTTACGCGATAGACCCGAAGATGGATTACTCGCAGGAGGCGCCGACCCTGGTCGAGTTCCGCCTGACCGAGATACCGAAAGGCACTCTATTAGTCGTAACGGAATCCGGATTCGACAAGCTTCTTCCCGAGCGCTATGCCGATGCGTTTCGAATGAACACCCGCGGTTGGGAGCAACAGCTTGAAGCTATCGCAGCCTATGTCACTAAGACGCAGTAGTAGTCTACGATCGCGAGCGACGCTATTCGCCGCTCTCGGCGATGAAACGCGCCTGCAACTGATCGGCAAGCTTTCAAAGGGGCAGCGATGTTCGATCGCCGATCTGACCGATGGGACAAATCTCACGCGGCAAGCCGTAACCAAGCACTTGCGCGTGTTAGAGAGCGTGCGGATTGTGCATCCGCAGCGGGCCGGACGGGAGAGTCTGTTCCAACTCGATCCGCAACCGATTCACGACTTAAGCGTGTATCTCGAAATGGTTTCGAAGCAGTGGGACGCCGCGCTGGCAAGATTGAAAACGCTGGTCGAAAGCGAGTAGCAGGCGTCCGGCTCAGAGGCGTTCCAGTAAAAGTGTTGCTAGGACATTCGCCCCGAACTCTGACGCGCGGATACCTTTCTTTTCGCCGCCTTCTTAGTAGGCTTACTTCGGATTGCCTCTGCCTGCCCAGCTGCAGTAACAGCCACTAACCACGCGTCCATGCCGAACGCAACGCCGCTTGCCGGTTTACTCTCTTCGAATACCTGAGCGGCTTCTAACGTCACGACTCCATGCAGGAACGCCCAGAGTGCGACAGACGCCTTTGCGGCGAGATCCGGCCCGGCCATTCGCTGTACCTGCTCGACAGTAAACGTCCAAAGGCTTCGCCGGGAACTCGCATCATGCTCCGACGCCTGAAGACTCATCAAAACTTCGTAGAGATACCGGTTGTTTTTTGCGAATCGGATGTAGGCGGATGCCATGGCTCGGATGGCGCTGACCGGTTCGCGCCCGTGCGCCGCTTTTCTCAGCGCCACTTCCAATTGCCGGGCGGCTTCGTTTGCCAGCGCTGCTTCCAGAGCCGGGCGGTCGGAAAAGTAACGGTAGATGGCGTTCGGCGCGAGGTCAAGAGAAGCCGCAATATTTCGCAGTGACAGGCTGCGGATTCCCCCCGCCGCCAGATCCTTGACCGCAGCCGCAAGGATCGTCTCACGGCTTGTTTTCGACGGGTACGGCATCAGAACACTGTACACCTTGACAGCCCCCGCGTAAAGATGTACGCTGCTCATTATGAAGGTGAGCAGTGATCATCTTAGGAAGGTGTAATGCAGGATACTAAAGATGTCGTGGTGACCGGCGTCTCAACCGGAATCGGCTGGGGAACCACAAAGGTACTTCTTTCAAAGGGGTTCAGGGTTTTTGCCTCTGTTCGCAAAGAGGCCGACGCTTCGCGGCTCCAGCGAGAGTTCGGCGGCAGCTTCGTCCCGCTCCTGATGGACACCACGGACGCGGACGCCGTTCACCGGGCCGCGGAACAGGTTGGCGCACTGATCGGGAATAAGAACCTGACCGGTCTGGTCAACAACGCCGGAATTGTTGTTAGCGGACCGCTGCTGTACCTGAGGCCTGAAGAGTACAGGCGACAATTAGAAGTTAACCTGATCGCCCCGCTTACAGTGACGCAGGCCTTCGCTCCTCTTCTCGGGACGGATAGGAAGAGGCAGGGACCCCCCGGCCGCATCGTGAATATCAGTTCCACTGGAGCCCGTATTGCTCTGCCATTCCTGGGTGCCTATTCATCTTCTAAGTTCGGTCTGGAGGGGCTGTCGGACGCGCTTCGCAGGGAACTGATGCTATTCGGCATTGACGTGGTCATCATCCGGCCCGGGGCCGTCGTTACCGCGATGTACGACAAGGGCGAGAAAGAAGATCTCAGCGAATTCGAACCCACCGAGTATTGGGAACTAATCAAGCGATTTCAGAAGTTCATTATCACCGAAGGACGCAAAGGTTTATCTCCGGAGCGCTTGGGCGAGGCAGTCTATGTGGCCCTCACCACCAGAAAACCGAAGGCACGTTACGCCGTCGTACCGCAACGGTTCAAAAACTGGACTCTGCCCAGACTACTCCCGGCACGGATGCTCGACGCCGGTCTCGCAAAGCAGCTCGGACTCACTAAGCCGCGGATAGCCTAACGGGCGCCGATCTTCTGACAGGCGCAAACAGTCTCCCGAGCGCGCCCTAGTGACTGACTAACTCCTTACGGATTACCGGCAGAGTAATCAGGGACGCGGGAATCTCGGCAGGATGAAAGCTTCCCGCCGCGCAGCTCAGGTAATAGCCTCCCACGTTGATAAATACGCGGCTCTTCTGAATGAATATGGAAGACCGGAGTAACTGCTCATCGCCGAGGGATGCAACTCCCTCGCGTGCCGACTTCAAGTCCCGCGCGAAGTCCTCAGGCGGCTCGACATAAGGCGTATGAGGATATCCGGACGGCGCGTTGGCTTTGTCTTCCTCTTCCGACTGCTCCTCGTCCTGCCGGTTGTGCTCTCTCACAATACTGTCGGGTAGAGTGGAACGCAGATTGGCGAGCGACGATCTGCCGATGATATCTGTCAGTAGATACTCCCCACCCGTGCTTAGATCGAAGGTATGGACCGCGGACGATCCGTGGCAACTGCCGCCAGTTCCAATCTGCTGGGAGTAGGAACGTTCGACAACACTGAGAAAGCGTGCGGAAAGATGCGTCACCTCCTGGCGCATAGTATCGGTCGCATCCGGATAGACACACCTTACTCGACTAGCTTCTGCCTTCAGCTCGCGGTTGATCATGGTGACAGCTTTGGAGGCGCTGCGCGTCGAGACGCGAATGTACGATACATCGGAATCACAAGCGCACATGTTTCGCGGGCAATACTGTCCATTCGCCTCTCTATCCGCAGGCCGCAACGGGAAGTTGATTCTGCCCTTCGAAAGCACGACTGTCTCGTAAGTAGGTGCAGTCTCCGCATACGAGTAAGCAGCTAAGTACAGCACAGCCAATGTAAGCCGGATCATGCGATTAAGACCAATGGTCTCGAGCTTGACTTTCCCGGCGTCATCTCGTGTGGCTTGAAGCGCCACAGTCGAGTGAACCCCCAACAAATCGGAAGCGCCGAAAAGATTCTTCAACATTGACGTAACTTCCCGCCGCGGCAGATCGAACCTGCAGGTGCGGCGGGTTCTGAAATTAGGCCTGCACGCCATGTTTTTAAGGAGATCACAGTTGATGAACGTCCTTTCGCGTACGCTCAAGATAGTCGCAACACTTACGTTGTTATCGATTCCATTGTTAGCCCAATCGGGTGTGGGACCGGCGGTCTATTCGATGTCCAATGCAACACCAAACAACGAATTAGTTGTATTTCCACGCTCGACAAGCGGGGTTCTGAGTTCGCCAACGAGTTATTCGACCGGCGGCGCTGGAACCGGCGCTGGACTTGGCTCGGATAATGCCGTCCAGATCGGACCTGAAGGACGCTGGTTGGTGACTGTTAACGCCGGAAGCAACACCGTCGCGTTGTTTGACCTCACCAAGTCGACGCCGAAGCTTGTAAGTGTTGCCAACTCGGGCGGCTTAACGCCGAACAGTATTGCTCTTGTTCGTGATCGTTTCTACGTACTGAATAGCGGATCCCCGGCGAACGTCGCCGGATTCGACGTAACTCCCACCGGTCTTTTGCGGCCGATCCCTGGCTCCGTCCAATTCCTAAGTACAGCGGCTCCGCAGGCTCCGCAGATCGGGTTTTCGGACGGTTACGTGTTTGTTACCGAAAAGGCTACCAATAGCATCGATGTATTCACGGTAGGCACCGATGGAAGCTTAAGCCCCGCGACTGTGTATCCTTCCGCCGGTGCGACACCATTCGGATTCCTTTTCGATCATCGCGGTCATCTGATGGTTACCGAGGCACAAGGCGCGGCAGCCGGCGCCAGTACAGTCTCTTCGTACGCCGTCTCGAATACCGGGACTCTTCAGGTAATCAGTTCTTCGGTCCCCAATTATCAGACTGCTTCCTGCTGGATAGCGATATCAAATAACAAACAGTACATCTACGTGGCGAACACGGACAGCGACGACTTATCCGAGTACCAACTCGCGAGTAACGGCTCGTTAACAGTAGTCGGAAACGGTATCGCCGCAACGGTGGCAGCCGGCAGCAAACCAGCCGATCTCGCGTTCAGCGGTGATGGCCGGTTCCTCTATGTCTCGAACGGCGGGTTAGGAACCATCACGGGATGGGCCGTGGCTGCGGATGGCGCGCTCACTCCCGTCGGTACTTTCGGAAGCCTGCCGACGAGCGTTGCCGGTCTCGCGGCGCAGTAACCGGCGTCGATCGTTAAAGTATCGCCCCTAAGATCGCTCCGAGAAGCAGTGGCCCCACGTGTATTAGCGCGAGGGCCACTCCTCCGAGTCCGGCAACCAACCCCACCAGCGGAAGAGCGGTCAACAGCGAAGCCATCGCGAAAAGCGCGATCCCGAAGAGAAGACCGGGCAAGATGGCGGCTATGATCGCGTTGCCGACACTGCCCGCCTTGCGCCCTCCCACGAACCCGGCAATCAGCGGACCGATACCCGGCAACCAGAAAAGGAGAATCGACAACACAAACATCCAGATCGTTGCGCTTCCGACACTTCCGTCGCGGTTTGCCATGTGAATCCTTTGTTCCGTTCGCGTCGACCACTCTTCCGTTCGCATCGGGAGCGATCTGCGAAGTTCGCAGTGTAACATCAACCTGAATAAGAGCGGGGTCTTCGGTTCCAGGCCCAGCTTCCTCGGAATTTGACGACCGCTACACAGAAGGGGTATCCTTTTGCGGCGGGCTCACACCCGGAATCAACATAGGAGAACAATTTGTTATTTCATTTGAAACGGCGCCAGGCGGCAGTCTCAGCGGCAGTAATGCTTTCCGCGATGCTACTGCCTCTGGCGGCGCACGCGCAAACCTGGCAGCCATTGACGAACACACCGACGTTCAACGCGGGTGTGTCCTTGCTGCTCACCGACGGAACGATTATGGTGTACCATCTCGACTCCCAGGGTTACGGCACTGGATTGTGGTCAAAACTGACGCCGGATGTCAATGGCAGCTATGTGAATGGAACTTGGACGGCAATCGCCTCTATGCCATCCGGCTACGCGCCGCTATACTTCGCGTCCGCTGTGCTTCCCGACGGTAGAGTCATTTGCGAGGGCGGCGAATATAACGAACAGGCCGGCGGTGAAGTAAACCTCGGCGCCATTTACAATCCCGTTACCGACAAGTGGACTTCGGTCGCACCGCCCTCGGGTTGGTCCAATATCGGGGATGCATCCAGCGTGGTGCTCCCAAATGGAACATTCATGCTGGCCGACTCGCTGACGAATCAGGCAGCCTTCCTGGAACCTACGACACTAACCTGGAAAGCCGCTTCGATGGCGGGCAAAGCGGACGGAAACAACGAAGAAGGCTGGACGCTGCTTCCGGACGGATCCGTTTTGACGGTGGATACTAATAACACTTCCAATCTGACGAATTCCGAACGATACTTCGCGTCTAAAGGCGATTGGGTAACCGCCGGCAGCACCGTGGTTCAACTCGATGCCACACAGAGCAACAACGGTGGGTCACATGAAATCGGGCCGGGCGTTCTACTACCGAATGGCACCGTTTTTTGGTCCGGAGCCACCGGAGACACGGCCGTCTATACTCCGGCAGCCGGTGGAACGGGTACGTGGGCTGCGGGCCCGACGTTCCCCACCATTAAGAAGGGCACGCGTACCGAACAATTGGGTGCGGCGGACTCGCCCGGGACTATGGAGATCAACGGAAATGCACTCGTTTATGTGAGCCCGGTCGGCTCCTCGACTTATAGTCCCCCCGGATCCTTTTACGAATTCAACGGCACGACCCTTACCTCCGTCGTGGGCACAGCGACTTCTGCGGAAGAGCCTTCCTATGCGGGTACTTTTCTGCTTCTGCCTACCGGCGAAATCCTGTTCACGGACTTCACAACCGATGTGGAAGTGTTCACCAGCTCCGGAACCTACAAGGCTGCGTGGGAGCCGCGCATCCAAAGCGTCCCCACTACTCTGACCCGGGGCGATACCTATGTTGTGTCGGGGGTCCTGCTGAACGGCGTGTCCCAAGGCTCTTTCTACGGCGACGATGGGCAGATGGCGGAAAACTATCCGATCGTGCAGATCACGAACATTGCCAGCGGCCATGTTTTCTACGCGCGCACCCACGGCCACAGCGCCATGCCGGTACATTCGACGGCAACGGTTACGACTAACTTCGATGTACCGGCGGGCGCGGAAGCGGGAGCTAGCGATCTCCGCGTGATTGCAGACGGAATTCCGTCGAAGCCGGTTGCCGTCACGCTTAAGTAGTCTTTGATTACGAGAGTTCGACATAAGGAGCGGAGGGCCGCTCCTTTTTTAGTGCTGGTAATTGAACGACAGGGGACATACGTGAAGGTACTCTTAGGATTCATTTGCTCGATTAGTTGTTTCGCGGCTTCCGCCGATACGGTGCGTATCGATAGCGGTGCGCTGCGCGGTGCGATAAGTGGAGACATAGCGGCATTCAAGGGCGTGCCGTTCGCGGCGCCTCCTATCGGAATGAATCGATGGCGGCCTCCGCAGCCGGTGGCGCCATGGAGTGGTGTGCATGACGCGACGCAGTACGGAGCCGACTGCGCGCAGTTACCATTTCCCAGCGATGCCGCGCCGTTAGGTACGAAGCCGAGTGAGAACTGTTTGTTCGTGAATGTGTGGACACCGGCAGCCCACGGTTCGGCGAAGCTACCGGTCATGGTCTGGATCTATGGCGGGGGCTATGTGAATGGCGGCAGTTCTCCAGCGGTCTATGACGGAACCCAGTTTGCCAAGAACGGTGTGGTGTTTGTCAGCTTCAATTACCGGGTCGGGAGATTCGGCTTCTTCGCGCATCCGGCGTTGACCGCCGAGAGTCCCAACGGCTTGCTCGGTAACTACGCGTTCATGGATCAGATCGCGGCGCTTCAGTGGGTCAAGCGCAACATCGCCGCATTCGGTGGAGATGCGGGGAACGTAACTCTCTTCGGCGAATCAGCGGGCGGCGGATCGGTATTGACTATGCTCACGACGCCGCTCGCCCACGGATTGTTTCAGAAGGCGATCATCGAATCGGGTGGCGGCCGCTCGGGATTGTTTCCGATGCCGCCTGTGCATGCGGCGGACCCGGACAAGCCGTCGGGCGAAAAGACCGGGCTGGCGTTTGCGAAACAGGCCGGCATCACGGGAACAGACGCGGCTGCTCTGGCGCAACTCCGTGCCTTGCCCGAAGAACAGGTCGTGAAGGGTTTGAACATGGCGACCATGTTCGGGCAGATGGCAATCTATAGCGGCGCAATGATCGATGGCAAACTGATTGTCGAGACGCCGGAGCAAGCGATCCTCGCCGGGCATGAGATGAAGGTGCCGGTGATCGCGGGCGCCAACGGAGCCGACATCGGGTTCTCCTTCGCGAACTCGATGGACGCCGTGTTTCAACCCTTCGGCGCCGATCATGAGAAGGCCGCCGCGGCTTATAACGCGAGCGGATCTACGGATGTGAAAGCCATCGGAACGCTGGTCGCCATGGACAAGATGATGGTGGAACCGGCCCGGTTCGTAGTGCAACAGATGACTTTGGCCGGACAGCCGGCGTTCGAGTACCGGTTCTCCTATGTGGCGGAATCGATGCGCAAGGAGTGGAAAGGCGCGCCGCATGCGACGGAGATTCCGTTTGTGTTCGACACTGTCCAGGCAAGATACGGAAAGGACCTGACCGGCGCGGATGAGAGTACCGCGCGAGCAGCCAATGCTTACTGGGTTGCCTTTGCTAAGACGGGAATTCCGTCTCCGAGCGGGCTGCCTAAGTGGCCGATGTTACGATCCGAAGGCGGACCTGATACTGAATTTCTCGGAGAAGGGTCCGGTGGTGGAAGCCGATCCATGGAAGGCCCGGTTGGATTTAGTGGAGAAGTCGGTGACCGGGAGTAAGTAGCCGGCAGTCGTTGCATATATGACCCGCCTTCTCGCACTCGTACTGGCTGTAACAGGGTACACGTTACCTGCGTGCGCCTGGTGGTGTGAAGGGCATGAAGCGGTCGCGCTCATCGCGGAGAATCATCTAACTCCCGATGCGCGCGCGCAGGTCGAGCGGTTGCTGAAGGGCAGTCCTGTAGTAGAACCTCCTTCTTGTAAGGATTCTCCCGCGGACGCTATCGCGATAGCGTCCACCTGGGCCGATGACGCGAAGGACACTCAAGCAGACGCCTGGGTGGCACTTCATGAACATCCCCATGAACCTGAAGAAGGGCGATCCTGAGAAGTATTGCGAGCCGGTGGGTCCTTCGCATAACGGGGGGCCGCGTCCGGGATGTATCTTAAGTGCGCTGCGGTCGACAGTCGACATACTCTTGAATAAAGACGAGAGCGACGACGAGAAGGCCAAGGCGCTCCGCTATCTAATCCACTTCGCGGGCGACTTGCATCAGCCACTTCATACGACCTCGAATAACGATGTAGGCGGAAACTGTTTGCCGGTCCAGTTCTTCGATCAGCCGGATCCTACTAACCTGCATGCAGCCTGGGATGGTCTGATTATTGAACGGGAATTGGTCGCGAGGCACGAAACTGTCGTGCAGTTCGCGTCGGACATCGACCAGCGGTACGCTGCGAAACGGGCTGAGTGGACTAAGAATGCGCCGCAGTTCGATAAGTGGGCTTGGGAAACGCACTTACTCGCAAACCAGGTGGCTTACGGCGACCTGACTCCAGCGCCGCCCCCAGAACCTTTGCAACCTACTCCGAACTGCGATGCTGAGAAGGCGCGCTTAGCTACCCTTCATATCAAGGTGGGCGATGCGTATGAACGCGAAGCGGTGCCGGTGATTGAAATGCAAATTGCCAAGGCGGGATATCGCCTGGCCGCGATTCTAAACACTCTCTGGCCCTAACTTGAGTAAACAGGCTTTCGAACGCAAACTGGAGCAGATCGAAGCGCTACGGGCGGTGCCGGACGCCGAAGCGATTCCGCTACTTCGCAAAGCGCTGCGCGACCGGAACAATTACGCCGCTGGCAAAGCGGCTCGCATCGTGGGCGAGCGTCTATTGCAGGCAATGCGCCCCGACCTGATCGAGGCTTTCGAAAGGTTTCTGCAGGATCCGGTCAAGACCGATCCACAGTGCTGGGCCAAGAATGCAATAGCCAAGTCTTTGAAGGACTTGGAGCATTCGGACGCCGAAGTGTTCATTCGCGGAATCAAGCACATCCAGTTGGAGCCCGTCTGGGGCTCGTTGCAGGATACGGCGGCCACCTTGCGCGGAACTTGCGCGCTGGCGCTCACCGCGTGCGGACTAACTGCGCATGAGGTGCTGCTTCATCTGGTCGACTTACTCGCCGATCGCGAAGCGGCTGCCCGGCAGGATGCGGTTCGCGCGGTCGGGCAGCTCGGGATGATTGAAGGTACCTTGCTACTTCGATTAAAGGCAATGACAGGCGATGAAGAACCAGCGGTGACCGGCCTGTGTTTTTCCGCGCTGATCGAAATGCTTCCACAAGATTACTTACCTTTTGTTAGTAAGTTTCTTGATAGTCCGAATCGCGATCTGGCGATGGAAGCTGCCGGTGCGCTAACCGCCACTCGTGATCCCGACGCACTCCCGTTGATCGAGGCGTTCTGGAACCGTCTGATCGATCAGGAGATGAAGCGCGATCTATTGATACTCATCGGCGGCTCACCGAACCCGGCTAGTGTGGACCTGTTGCGCTCGGTTGCGGAAAGTGATTCGGCTAAGCTGGCGGAACAGGCGCGTGAGCTATTGGCGCGAAGCCGGTTCGCGCAAAGGTCTTGACTAACGTGCTCTCCCTCATTGAGCAATTTGGCGCCATCGATATCTATCTGTTCGATCAGTTGCTTCGCGGTCGCATCCAGCCAGGTATGCGAATCCTTGACGCGGGCTGCGGCTCAGGGCGGAATCTGGTTTACCTCTTGCGAGCCGGTTATGAGGTGTTTGGGGTAGATATGGATCCAGATGCGGTCCAGAGTACCCGTGACTTAGCGAAGCAACTTGCACCCGGCTTACCACCGGAGAACTTCCGCGTTGCGGCGTTAGAGTTCATGCCGTTTCACGAAGCGTTCGCGGATGTCGTCCTAAGTAGCGCCGTCCTCCACTTTGCCCGTGACGACGAGCACTTCGATGCAATACTCCGCGGCACCTGGCGCGCTCTAAAGCCGGGCGGCATGCTGTTCTGCCGTCTTGCTTCGTCCATCGGAATCGAATCGCAGATCAAACGCCTATCAGGGCGCCGCTACTTACTGCCGGATGGCTCGGAAAGGTATTTGGTCGACGAGGCGCAACTAATGAAGCTCACAAGCCGGTTGGGCGGGGAATTGCTTGACCCGTTGAAGACAACGGTGGTTCAGGGGCAACGATCGATGACGACCTGGGTTGTTGCGCGAAGATAGCAAAGAGGACAGGATGAAGAGAACTGGCTTACTAACGTTAGCGCTGGCCTTGGCCGGAACACAATCGGCATGCATCGTCGTCGGCGGATATGGAAGACGCGGCGGTTGGTTTCTATGGCCGGGCGGTTTAGGCGGCCTACTCATCATCCTGCTGATCATCATGTTGCTGCGCCGCAGGTAAGCGCGGCTAGAGCGCCTTCGCGCCTGCTTCGGCTACAGCCTGATCCTGCTCGCCCGTGCCGCCGCTAACTCCTAGACCGCCAACTACCTCGTTGCCGCGCTTGAGTGGAACACCTCCAGCGAAGATCATAACTTTGCCGTTGTTCGAAGCATGAATGCCAAAGAATTGGCCGCCCGATTGGCTAAATTCGGCTAACGATTTCGTTTCGATGTCGAACGCGCGCGCGGTCCACGCCTTCTTGATGGAGATGTCGATACTGCCCATCCATGCCTTATCCATGCGGACATGTGCGACCAGGTTGCCTCCGGCGTCGGCAACGGCAATGTTCATGGGCTGGCCGATCTCTTCGGCCTTCTTTTCGGCGGCGGCAATAATCCGGCGCGCATCTGCGAGTGTAATCATAAGTTCTCCTAACGATCAGTGTAAAGGTAAGCACCCACGAGTCGAACTCCTACGAACTGGCGGATAAGGTGCTAGACTGCAAACCGTTTACATGAGCACGCACAGATTGCTCTAAGCCACCCAGATTGTAGCCGCCTTCAAGGACAGAAACGAGCCGTCCCGAAGCGTGTTTAGCGGCAATAAGTACGAGTAAGCCTGTAAGATCGGTGAAGTCCTGGTCACTCAGCAGGAAGTTACCCAGCGGATCGCCTTTGCGCGAGTCGAAACCCGCGGAGATGAGGACAAGCTCGGGCCGAAAGTCTTCCATTGCGGGAATCAGCTTCTGCTCGAAAGCACCCAGGATCTGTTCACGTCCCGAGCCCTCGGGGAACGGACAATTCAGCGTTGTTCCGAGGCCGGAGCCGGCCCCAATCTCGCCCGGATGGCCCGTTCCCGGGTACCACGGCGACTGGTGCGTACTGAAGAAGAACACGGAGCCATCTTCATAAAAGATGTCCTGCGTCCCGTTGCCGTGATGGACGTCCCAATCGGCGATCAGGACGCGCTGAATACCATGCTTTGTTTGCGCATAGCGTGCGGCGATCGCGATGTTGTTGAAGATGCAAAAACCCATGCCGCGATTCGCGGTCGCGTGATGGCCAGGCGGGCGGACGACGCAGAAGGCGTTTGACGCCTCGGCGGAGCAGACCAGATCGACTGCGGTGAGTACGGTGCCGACTCCGCTACGCGCAACTACTAGAGAGTCCGGACAGATCTGCGTATCGCCGGTGGAAAGATCCGAGTATCCGGCCGAAACGTCGCGCTCGACCAGACGGATGTAATCGGCGGTATGGCACAGCGCAAGCTCGCTCCGAACGGCTTCACGCCGCGTGAACGGTAAGAGGGCATCAGGCGGAAGGCCGCGGAGGGCGGCATCGTAGCGGGCCGGCTGCTCGGGGTGCCCCGGGCCGGGATCGTGAAGCTTACTAATGGGATCGGCAAGGATTGCGGTGGTCACTTACTTCGAACTTACCGCAGCAAGCGCAGACTCTCGACGGAAGGTACGAAGTAGTAGGAGCCGGTCAACGGCTGAGTGTAGCGTGTGAGCGCATCGCGCGTGCCGGTGGTCAGGCCCGCCATGCTATCGAGCATCCGGGAAAGCCGCTGCTGATCTGCGCTGAATCCAACGAACATCGTGCCATGGTTGTCGACGGTCCCGTAGGGCATGTTGCGACGAAAGATTTCCCCGAACTCGTCCTGGTCGGTGCGCGACACATGCGAGTCCTGCGGCTTGTTCTCGAGTTCAATACTGTCGAGCTTGGTGCGTCCCATGATGCGCTCCTGATGATCGGTCGTCAGCGCTTCCCAGTCAGCCGTTTTGTGCTTCCACTTTTGAAGCAGCAGGACGGATCCGGCGGCGCCGGGAACTCCCTCAGGCAAGAGAGCCGTGGCGGGGGCGTCGAGCAGCGTCGGATTCTCCGAGCCGTCGATAAAGCCAGTAAGATCGCGGTCGTGCCGGTAAGGCCAACTCGAGGTTTCGTCGGCTAGTGAAGCTTGCCCCGCGACATCGTGGACGACCGAGCGGGCCATATCGAAGATCACGTCATAAGCACTGCCGGACAGCCATACCAGCGCATCGTGTTGCGTAGCCGGCATGACGAATCCGTCTGGGCCCTTGATCTCCTTATTGAAGCCCTTGATGTCCGAAGGCGCGTCGTTCGGAACAATCTCGCGCCAGAGTTCGGGCCGAAAGCCGATGACGAAGTTGACTCCTCCCGTGGTGGTTCGTGGTTCATGGATTGACGAGATTGTGGAGGCGAACTCCTTCGATTTCTTTGCGTCCAGAATGTCGAACTCCAGGTAGGTGTGAGAGGAGGTCCCGAGAGCGAAGATCCCAGCCTGAGGCGTGTACATTCAGGAATTATAGGAGGGCTGCTTTCACGAGCGCACCGAACGGTGTTGGCTGATGATTGGTTTGCGTCAGGCGCGGCCAGTCGGACCAGCTCCACGCCGTCCAGCCGATGTTGCGCGCCTCGAAGTACGCGACTAACCGGCGGCCCCATTCCAGATCCTGATCTTCGCCGCCCCACTCCGCGGCAAATACGGGCTGCGTAGCCGCAAGGTTGCCGAAGCACGAATCCCATTGGTCGCCTTTGTTCGAAGTAGACGTGCGTTGCGTAGACCAGATTGGCCTCGCCGGCTATGGGACACCCGTTCAGATCGTAGCCCCAGTTCGTGCCCGAAATGAAGATGAGCGCATCGGGGTTGACGGAGCGAACCGCGGCAATCATGGGGCGCGCCCACGCATGCCAGTCGGTGTACGTCACAACTCCACTTGCAAGCGCGTCATCAGGCAGCGGATCATGCGGTTCATTGAAGAGATCGTAGAGAACGGCGGGCTCATCGGCGTATCGCGTTGCGAGCTGCCGCCAGAGTTCGATGCTGTCCGCATCCGGTAGAGACGCTACGAAATTGCGGCTTCCGTCGGCGAAGTGGCCGCGCGGCGTGACCGCATCGAGCCACTGCAAATCGAGCAGCGTATAGGCGCCATGGCTGGCCGCGCACTCGATCACGAAATCGAGAGACTTCAGATATTCAGCGGGATCGTAGCCTTCGCGTTCGAGGGCCCACGATTGGTTGAACGGCAGGCGGATGATGTTAGCTCCCCACTCGCCCGTGATTACGGCGATCTCCTCTTCCGTGATGCCGGACTTAGCGAGCGAACCCGGACTTTCCGGCGAGCAATATTCGAGCCCCGAGCGGTTCACCCCGCGCAGCAACACCGGTGTCCGATCACTGCTGCGAACGATCCGGTTACCGCTTACTCGGAGAGGTTCGAGTGCGTGTGAGAGAGACATTGCCGCAGTGATTTCTCCTTCACCACGATAGTCTCTGCAATGCGGTCTTCGACTGTGCGTCGATACGGATGAATGAAGTATTGAGCGAAACCGAAACCAAACTCGAGCGCAGCGGCGCCGTATCCCAGCGCGCGTTCGATCGAGTGCCACAACGTCATGTGCTCATGCACCAGCGACACGACCCGAATCCCCATCAGGCGCTTGCCGAGCGTTCGGCCGTTGCCCGCGAAGGTGGAAAGTCCGAAGTAGATAACCGGCATGACCGTGAACAGGATGATCCTGCCGAGTTCGTCGTCGGGGCCAATTTTAAGGTTGACACTGCTGTGGTCTCCGTGCGCGACGCGATAGTAGTGAATTGCAAATGCGACACCCGTTAGCGCGATCAACAAGAGAAGAAGTGCGATGACCGCATCGAGGACAAAGGCAATTGCGCGCTGATAGAACGCTGCGAATTCGACTCCCGTCAGCTCCATCATCCGTTCGGTCTCGCGCGGTTCGTAGGTCCGGAGACGCTTAGGTAAGAGTCGACTTTTGATGACCGTGGGCATCGAAGTTAGCGGGGTCCAGCCATCGCTCAAACGCCTGCTTCCGCTGGGGCCATTCGGAATCCAGCATAGAATACCATGCGGTGTCGCGATTGCGGCCCTTCACGATCATGTGCTGACGGAAGATGCCCTCGAACGTGAATCCCAGCCGTAAAGCCGCACGGCGCGAAGGCTCGTTAAGCGCGTTGCACTTCCATTCGTAGCGGCGATATCCGAGATCTTCGAACACATATTTGGCCATCAGGTACATCGCTTCTGTCGCGCCCGCGGTGCGCTGCAGTCGCGGCGTGTAGAGGATGTTCCCGACCTCAATGACGCGGTGCAGGGGTTCGATTCGAAGATACGACGCACGCCCCACAGCGCGCTTGCTCTGGTTGTCGACAATGGCGAAGAACAAAGGATCATCCGACGCGGCCTTCTGGATCAAGTGTTCCTGATATGCCGTTCGGTCCGCAAAAGGACCTTCGAACAGATAGTCCCAAAGGTGCTCATTCGCGGGACCGCTTGACCCTTCGAAAAGCGCGTCGCCATGCAGTTCCGGATTCAAGGGAACTACGCTAACGATCCGGCCCGTCATCGTGACGCGTTCGGGCCTCAACTAACTATTCGAGTCCTCGGCAAGCGTAGTCGGTACGCGTTCGGACGGATGCTCCTGCAGTTCACGATTCAGCTCGCTGAGAACATCGCCTTCGAGCCCTCCATGAACCTGTTCCTCCAAACGGCGCAACGCGACACCCACAATATCGCGATGACGCAAGCTCGCCCCGAGGCCTTTCTGGCTCAGCTCGAGCCACAAGCGGTGCACCAGATCGACGTCTTCCGGCCATAGCCGCGGCGGATGCGGTCCGAGGTTGAAGTACATCGATTGGTGATTTGGGTCCGGCATCACGATCTCAAGCGACAGCGATGGGCGCGGCTCGGGGAGACACTCCCACGCCTCGCCCACTTGTTTGCCTTGTTCAGCGGGCGACAAGCGCGGCGAAAGACCCGTCACCAGACGCGAAGACTGAAGATTCTGAGCCGTCTGAACCATCGCTACCCACGGACTGGTGCTGGCCACCGTCAGATAGCTCGATGTGTTTACCGGCCTTCTCCGCAAGCGTAACGGCTTTCGTGAAAACCTGAGTCTCGGCATCGGAGAAGATTTGATCCGCTTCCAACTCGTGCTCGCCGGACGCCGCCTGGGTAACCAGATGAACGGAAAGCGCGACGATGTCGATCTTGCGCGTGTCGGTTTTGGCGAGAACCTTTTCGAGATGATCCAGATGGGCGGGGTTGCGAACGGCGACCAGAATATTGCCCGGGCGAACGGCAATGCGAGCGGCCGTAATCTCACGATTCGCATCCAAGCGGAACTGCTCCAAGTGCGATTGGTCGACTGCTTCCGCTTTGCGGTGGTGGTATCGCTCGGTGAAATAAAAGATCAGGAAAAACGTGATCGTGAATATGCCGCCTGCGATGGTTGCGGTCTCCTTGGTGAGAACGTTGATCACAGCTAGCGTAAACAGAAAAACCGTGATTAGCGCGAGCCCCACCGGCCACTCGCGTCCGCCCGCGCGGATGTTGAACGGGACTTTCCAGGCACGCTGTTCGGGCTTCTTGAAGCGCAGGACCAAAACCGAAAGCGCCTTCATGGCGAAGCTCCACACTACGCCGAACGCGTAGGCTTCGCCGAGCACGTTCACATCGCCGCGGCTGATGACGATCGTGATGAGTTGCAGAATCACGACGAGGTTGATCAGGCGGCTGGTCGTGCCGAACGTGTGATGGGGGGCGCGAAACCAATTCGGCAGGACGCCATCTTCCGCAATGCGGTTGAGCACTCCGTTCGATCCGATAATCGCCGTGTTGACCGCTCCCGCGAGGATCAGGACACCGACCAGAACAACGAAGCCATGGAAGAACAGTTTGAGGATATTGGGCCCGACCAGGAACATGGACAAGCCGCCGATCAGGTTGTCCAGATACTTTCCGCGGTCGTGATCCGGAATAATCATGACGGCGAAGAATGACACCATCGCCGTAAAGAGCAGACTATAAACGAAGATGACGGTGCCGGCGCGCTCCAGGTTTTTCAGCTTCGGAGAAGCGATCTCGCGATAAACCTGCGCGAGAGTTTCGAAGCCGCTCATCGCCAGCAACGAGTGTCCGAGGCCAATCAGAATCGCAACGAAAGTGATCTGCGGAGCGATGGTGCCCTTCAACCAGCCGAGCGCGTTTGGGCCGTAATGGATGTTGCCCCGTGTCGGCAGCGGAACGGGATTGAAGCCGTTCTGCGCGATCGTGAGTAAACACCAGGCGATAAGGATGACGACCATCACGGTCGTGATCTGCATAATGCGCAGTGCCTTTTCGCTCGACTCATGAATGCCGATGATGTTCTTGCGCCAGAAATAAATCGTGCAAATCGCAGCGAATCCGGCGGCGAAGTAGGCAGACGGAACATGCAACGCGCTGACCTTGTATTGATCGCCGAGTTCGTTGATCAGGCCGGCCAAGTAGAGCCCGGCGCTGACGCCGCTGATCGGGCCGGTGAGAACGTAGTCGAACATCAACGCGGAGACGGAGAACTTGGCGAGCGTTCCGCCCATTGCCTCGTGGACGACTTTGTAAACGCCGCCGCGCACGAACATGCTGCAGCTCTCGATGTAAATCGCCCGGACGGCGTACGAGAACAGCATGATCGAGAGAATGAACCACGGAGCTGACTTGCCGATGGCGGTCTCTGCAATGCCGCCCGCGTAGTAAGCCGAGGATGCGAGGTCGCTTAAGACGATAGCGGCCGCGCGCCAAAATGAAATGAACGACAGCATGACCGTCGTAGCGACGATCACTTTGTTAGCTGTTGAAGGGCCGCCCAAGGTGCGGCCGGCTGGAGACGAAGAGGTCGTTCCCACGCGGCCACAAGATTAACATGAGCCCCGAACTATTAGCGCGACGTATCACCGACGCACTGCGGCAGGCGGGATTTCAGGGCCTGCTGGTGGGCGGTTGCGTACGCGATCTGCTGCTGCGGAGGGAACCCAAAGACTGGGATGTCGCGACCGACGCGACTCCGGAAGACGTGCTGCGTCTGTTTCCAGGATCGAATCTGGTAGGCGCGGCGTTTGGTGTCGTGCTTGTGCGGGAAGAGAGATAGTCAGGTTGAAGTCGCGACGTTTCGAACGGACGGCAAGTATACGGATGCGCGACGTCCGGAGGCCGTCCACTTCGAGCGCGATCCGCGGAACGACGCGTTGCGCCGTGACTTCACCATTAACGCTTTGTTTCTTGAGCCGGAGAGTAGCGAGATCCTGGACTTCGTCGGCGGCCGGGCAGATCTGGACGCGCGTCTGATTCGTGCGATCGGCGTGCCGGAAGCGCGCTTCCGCGAAGATCATCTTCGCCTGCTGCGAGCGATACGGTTTGCCGCGCGCCTCAAGTTCGACATCGAAGCGGAAACGTGGGACGCGATTCGCCGTCTTGCGCCAGAAGTAAAGACCGTGGCAGCCGAGCGTGTGCGCGACGAACTCACGCGCATCCTGACCGAAGGGGGCGCGCGGCGCGGCTTCGAGATGTTGGATGCGAGCGGACTTCTGCGTGAACTGCTACCCGAAGTGACGGCCATGCACGGAGTCGAGCAGCCGCCCGAGTGGCATCCCGAAGGCGACGTCTGGATACACACAATGCTCCTACTCGAACAGCTGGACCACCCCTCGCCAACGCTGGCTTGGGCGGCGTTGTTACACGATGTCGGTAAGCCTCCCACTTTCCGCGTGGCCGATCGCATTCGCTTTGACGGACATGCCGAAGTGGGGACGGAGATCGCGCGAACGATCATGGGCCGCCTGCGATTTTCGCGCGAGGACTGCGAGCAGGTTGAGCAGTTAGTCGCGAATCATATGAAGTTTAAGGACGTGCGCGCCATGCGGGAGAGTACGCTCAAACGCTTTGTGCGGCAGCCGAAATTCGATGAGCATCTGGAGTTGCATCGGATCGACTGCATGTCGAGCAACGGGTACACGGAGGCTTATCAGTATGTGCGCGGCCGGCTCGCGGAACTGACTGCGGATGAGTTGACGCCGCAACCGTTAGTGACTGGGCGCGACTTGATCGCCGAGGGATATAAGCCCGGTCCGCTGTTCTCGGAGATATTGAGTGCGGTGGAAGATGCGCAGTTGGAGGGCGCACTTACTTCGCGCGAAGAGGCGCTGGAGTTTGTGCGCGCGCGATTCGCGGTTAATGACACGATTGGATTATGAGCACTCTGGTTCGCGGCTAGTAGGGGTATGATGAGATCCCGGAACCCTCTTTAGTCGAACACGTGGAAGCGTGATGGTTGTAGCGGATGGTCGCTAGGCTCGCCGCCGTTCTTCGTAGCCGGTCATACGAGAAAGGCTTATCAATGACGAAGAAAACGACACTCAACCCGGCTGTAAAGAAGGCGGCCAGTGCTGCATGTAGATCCCAGACAGTTGGAGAGAGCATTATCCAAGGGCTAAAAGAGGCGATCACTTGGGCTACGGGCGGGAACGAAAGCGTCCAAGTCACGTTCATCGAGGTCCCGAGAGAATCGACGTGCGATAAGTCCGGATGAAGATGAAACTCAGCCACGCGCGGTTTGCTTCGGATTCATCTCGCGGCCTGCGACTGGCCGGAGATGCGCGTGACGCTTCACGAGTCCCTAGCTGTCCGCCAAAGCCTCTGTCGGTGAGATTCGGCCGGCACGACGAGCGGGCAGCAGACACGCACCCAGCGATATCGCAGAAACCACCAAGGCCGCGATGCCGAGCGTGACCGGCTCCGCCGGCTGGACGTGAAAGAGCACGGCCTGCATGGCGCGACCGGTGATCCACGCGCCGATAAAGCCGATGACGGCACCGCATCCCAGCAGTTGCAGCGCGACAAGTAAGAAGTGGGTCCGGATCTGACCGGGAAGTGCGCCGAGTGCGATGCGAATCCCGATCTCGCGCCGACGTTGCGCCACCGCGTAACTCAATACTCCATAGGTGCCGATGGCCGTCAACAGCAACGCGATTGCGGAGAAGATCCCGGCGAGGAGCGCAGGCGAGCGGCGGGTTATCAGGCTGTCCGAAATCCTGGCCGTCATTGGTTGGAGATCATCCACGGTCAAACTTGGATCGATTTGCCGTAGGGTTTTTCGCAGCGTCAGGGCAAGCGACGTGGGCGCGACATTCGCTCGCACCACGACGAAGATGTGGTTGTCCGGCCGGTAGATGTAGGGATAGTAGACGGCGCCCTGCGCCGTGTCTTCCGTTAACCCCGACTGCTTTACTGCACCAACTACGCCCACCACGGTGAAAGCCTCTGCGTCGGGACCAGGCTGCGAACCTTGAAACAGACGGCGGCCGATGGCGCTCCGATCCGGCCAGTAATATCGCGCGAAGTCCTGGTCGACCACGCAAACTCGTTCGGGACGGCGGGAGTCTGCGCCCGTCAGGAAACGGCCGTCCAGAAGCGTGAAGCCCATGGCCTGGAAGTAGTCGCCGGCTACTCCGTACGAGTAGTGCCCGCGCTCCGATTCACCAGGCCGGAGCGCGTGCCCAATAACGTACGCCGCGCTCTTGCCGCTGTGCCCGCTGAACGGCACATTGTTGATCATGCCCGCAAACGAAACTCCCGGCTGGTGCGACAAACCGCTCTCCAGTCGCTCTGTAAACGTAAGGCCGGACGCAGCCGATGAATACTGGTCCCCGACCAGCGTGATCTCGCCACTAAGAACGTGGTCCGCTGCAAAGCCCGGGAAAACGGCCATTGCGCGCTGCAGACCAAGTCCAAGCATGCCCGCCCCGGCCAGCAGCACGAACGATAACGCGATCTGAGCGATGGTGAAGCTGTGCCGAAGCCGCTGCGTCGCGTGCCCGGTAGTGCCACTGCGAGTCTCCGATTTCAGAGCATTGTCCAACTGTTGCCGAAGCTGAAACCAGATGATCGGGATTGCAAGGGCGACGCCCACGAGGATCGCCGCGCCCAGACCAACGAGTGCCAGCCGCGACATCAAACTCGATCTGCGATCCGAGCGGCAAACGTTCAGCGCCCAAAGAGCGCAGTAGACGTATTCCGCTCGCCGCGACACCGAGACCGAGTAACCCGCCGATGACTGTCAGCAAGGTCGTTTCAACCAGCGCCTCGCTGATCATTTGTCTCCGGCTCGCTCCGAGTGCCTGGCGCACGGCCAGTTCCTTCACGCGTACATTGGCGCGAATGAGAAGCAAATTCGCGAGATTGATGGCGCCAATAACCAGTAACAGGAGTACGCCGGCTTGCAACAGCAGCAGCGTCGGCCGGATCGCCGCCACGTGATCGCCATGGAGCGAAACCACGAGCGAACGGAAGCCTGCGCCGGCCATCATTTTCGCTTGTGGATCACTAGCCTCGAGCGCGTTGTTTTGCGCGTCGATCTCCGCTTGAGCCTGAGCGATCGTGGCGCCGGGTCGTAGCCGCGCGATCATCTGGGTGAAGTTCCCTCCGGAATGGCGCTCCGATGACGCGCGCGCTTCAAGGCCTGAAGCAAGCGGAAGGTAGACCCTGGCCTCTGACGAGAGGAACCGAAACCCGGGCGGAAGCACGCCGACGATCTTGACGGGGTGGCTGTTCACGCGAATTTCGCGGCCTAGAGTCAAGGGATCCGCATCGAAGTGTTGCCGCCAATACGAGTTCGTCAGGATCGCGACGTTGGCGGTTTCGAACGTCGTCTCTTCCTCGCGAAAGCTGCGTCCCAGCGCCGGCCCGACGCCGAGCGTCGCGAAGAACTCTGGGGATACCTCGCCGACCTCCACTGTCTTAGTGGATCCGGGCCCTCCGACAATGGCTGTGTACAGTCGGTAGATTGAAAGCGAATCGAACGCTGCGATGCGGCCGCGCCGCTCATAATAGTTGGCGATCGAAGAGCCGTCGCGGTCCACGCCGGCTTTGGGATAGGTGTTGAAGAGAGTCACCAGCCGGCTTGCGTTGGGGAAGGGAAGGGGGCGCAGAAGGACGGAATCGATGACCGCGAAAATAGAGAGGTTCGCACCGACGCAAACGGCTAGCGTGAGCAGGGCTGTGGCGGTGAACCCGGGCGACTTTCGCAGCAGACGAGCCGCATAGCCAACCTCACGCCTGAGTTCATCAAACAGCTGAAGACCGCGCGCCTCGCGGCAGTGTTCCGTTATGGTGTTGAACGCGCCGAATTCGAGATGAGCGCGGCGTCGCGCCTCCTCAGGCAGCAGGCCGGACGCGATGAGTTCTTCCGTATACCGCTCGACGTGGAACCGCAGTTCTTCGCTCATGCCGTCCTCAAACGCATCGCGATTCGTTAGCGCCCGGAACAGAGATTTCACGCGTTGCCACATCTCACACCTCCTCCGCCGTCGTGTTCAGAGCCAAAGAGATCGCATCGACCAGCCGGTTCCACCCGGCCGCTTCTTCGCGCAGGCGGCGACGACCTGTGACCGTTGTGGTGTAGAACTTCGCTCGCCGGTTGTTCTCGCTTTGGCCCCATTCGGCGACGATCAGGCCCTGGTGCTCCAGCCGGTACAGCGCTGGGTACAACGACCCTTGCGGAATATCCAGCGCTTTGCCGGAAATCTGGTGAATGCGCTGCAGTACGCCAAACCCGTGAAGCGGCTTGAGCGAAACGGCCTTGAGAATAAGCATGTCGAGCGTGCCTGGTAGCAGGTCCGCGGTCTTGGCCAATTGAGTCTCTCCTAGTCTGCCTAGGATTCTATCCTGTCTCTCCTAGTTACGCAAGAGGAGCGGTCCAGGTTCAGATCATTTTGGCGGCTCTGCGTTGGATGGTGTCGGGCGCGCGGGCTCGCGGGCACTGCCGAGTAATGAACATGCACCAGTGCCCAGCCGGTCCGGTCCGATCTTTCGGTAGACCTGCGTCTCCCGGCCGTTGGTTTCCACCGGCGCGCCGCTGCTGCGCAACTTCGCTGTGAAGTGCCAGTCGAACTCGGGGGGAATTTTCCCAGACTTGCGCAGCCAGATTGATGTCGGCCGGCTCGACATTCACGACTGAGGCGTACTTCGCGATAAGAGGCTTGATTGCGTCTACCTGGCTGGCGCTACCTGCCTGAGATGGCGTCTGCGCGAGCGCTACAAAGGCTCAGGCGCTGAGAATGACGATCCGGGGAACCCGCATACCACGTCTCAGTGAAGCATCCGCGATATGAGTCGCGATCCACCACTTATAGCCGAAAGGGTCCTTGACTCCGGACATGCGGTCCCCATACGGCTCATCCACCGGCTCACGGAGACTTTGAGCGCCCGCCGCAACGGCCTGCGCGTGCATCGCGTCGCAATCTTCGGTGTAGATCATTAAGCTCACGGAGGACCCGCCGAAATGCTCCGCACTATAGGCGTCCATTTCCGGCGCTTCATCGGCCATCATGATTCTCGAATCGCCGATCTCGACTTCCGCATGCATGATGCGGCTGTCGGCCCGTGGCATTCGCATTTTCTCTTTCGCGCCGAACGCGTTGCCGTAGAAGCTGATCGCTTCGGCGCAATTCTTGAATATCAGATAGGGCTGCACGCTGTGGTAGCCGTCCGGAATCGGTTTCACTTTAGGCATTGGTTTTCCTCGTCTCACCTGAGATTGTTGCGCATCAGACGAGGTTCCAGATTGTAAAAAATTGACCCTGCGCCGGTTCAGACGAGAGGCACGTGATTGAGATGAGGCGTCATGGCCGTCAGATAGGCCTGCGGAGAGAGCCCGGAGAACGACCGAAAATCGTGGATGAAATGCGGCTGATCATAGTATCCGCAATCTAGCGCAACCTGAGCCCAATCGACAGACCTCGCCTGATGAACCGTCTGGAGTACCTGCTGGAATCGTCGCACCCGGCAGAAGACTTTAGGCGGAAGACCAACTTGTCCCTTGAATAGCTCGATAAAGCGCCGCGGACTTAAACCAATCCGATCAGTAACTGCGGCGACGCGGGGATGCGCCGAACCCCGGAACTGAGTTAGGGCATAAGTGACCGCGGGATGTAGTTCAGGAGGGCGGACTAACCGCTCGAAAAGGAATCGTTCCAGCTTCGCGAACATCGCGTCTATAGTCGAACTGGCCAGAAGCTGCTCGCGGATTTGACTCGCGCCGCCATGCCACAAATAATCCAGATCGACCGAAGTATTTTCCGCCTCGCAAGCCGGCATACGGAAGAACGGGAACGCGCCGCCCGGTTTGAACTGGATTCCGATGACACGTTCCTGCTGCTCCGTATCGATCACGAAGCAATCGGACCGAGCGCCGGAAAGGACAGCACCGGAATAGCTTGCATAGCTTGTAAGATCTTGCGCATCGTAGATGCGAATCGGACTATCGCGCAGATTGAAGATGATCGACGGCTCACCGTTCGGCAGCAGCCGCTCTTTAGAATGCGTTTGCGTCGCGCCCTCCCAATACCAAAAACAGCCCACTAATGAGGAAAGCGGTGCGCTGGGAATGTACTTGCGCGATTCCATCGACTTACACTACGAAACCGGAGCTTCCAGCGGCTCTAGCATATCTTTCTGCAGAACCGCGCTCAAAGCGAGCGTCTTGGTTCCGCCTGCATCGAAGAGCACCGTGATCTTGTCACCTTCCAGACTCTTCACCACACCTCGTCCTAACTGCTTATGGACCACGCGGCTATGCGGCTCAAAGGGTACCTCGGGAGCTTTCTCCGGTTCGGGAACTCGATACATTTGCACTGGGTCTGGTGGCGGAGGCGCCAGTTCAATCGATTGCTTCATGCTGCGCGCAGCCTCCGGATGCATGCAAGTATCGCAGTTCCCACAATGCGCCGCGGCCTCCTCGCCGAAGTAACTCAATAGGTATTCCCGCCGGCAAGTAGTAAGTTCAGCGTAAGCACGCATCTGTTCAATGCGCTTCAACTCCGCATCGTGCGTGCGCGTTACTTCAGCCGCGGCTTCCTCGGTGATCTCATGGAGTTGATCCGGATTGGCGGCTGGCTTCACATCCCCGTTGGGCGTAACTTCGACGGCTCCCGCATCCTCGAGCCGGTTTACCGTTTGTGTCAGCCGCGAATGAGACAACTCAGTCTTCTCTTGAAGCTCGGCCATAGATACCGGCTCGGACCCCTCCAGAACCGCGAGGGCCACCTTCTCCAAACGTTCCGGCGCGGCCTTTACGCTTCCCGCGAAAAACTTGTGGATCCCGAGATCCTCGGGGCGATAGAAAAGCAGAGCGCGCGCAGGTTCACCATCGCGTCCGGCCCGGCCGATTTCCTGATAGTAAGCATCAATCGAATGCGGCGTATCGAAGTGAAAGACGAAGCGCACGTTCGATTTATCGACACCCATCCCGAAGGCAGATGTCGCTACGATGACGTCCGTATCGCCGTCCATGAAGCTGTCCTGAATCGGCCCGCGCTGCTTCGGCGTCATGCCGCCGTGATAGGCTACAGCGTTCACCCCGCGTTCTCCCAAAGCGGCGGCGATATCTTCCGCGTGTTTACGGCTTGAAACGTAGACAATGCCAGGCTTATCCGCATCTTCGACGCGAGCGATCAATAGTTCGCGCTTGGCCGCATCATTCGGCGCCGTGTTCATGCCGAGCCAAATGTTCGGGCGATCGAACCCGTTGACAAAAACAGCTGGGTCCCGCATCCCGAGCCGCTTGACGATTTCGTCGCGAACTTCAGCCGAAGCGGTAGCAGTTAGCGCGAGCGTTACGGGGTGACCAAGTTGCTCAATCGCGCGACCCATGTTCAGGTAATCCGGTCGGAAATCATGACCCCACTCACTAATACAGTGCGCTTCATCCACGACAAAAAGAGCCGGTTTCGCTTCCCGCACGCGCTCCAGCACATCCTGCTTACTTAGTTGTTCCGGCGTAAGGAACATGTACTCGATCTCGCCCTCTTCCAATTCGTCGAGCAGCTGCTCCTGCTTGCGCGGACTCACCGAAGAGTTAATGACAGCCGCACCCCCGGCGTCCTGCTCTTCCAGCGAATCGACCTGATCCTTCTGCAGCGCAATCAGCGGTGACACGATCACGGCTGGACCGTTTAGTAATTGCGCGGCGATCTGATAGACCGCGGACTTTCCCGAGCCGGTAGGCATGATTACCAACGTGTCGCGCCGGGCGACAACTGACTCAATAGCTTCCTTCTGGCCCGGGCGCAAACCCGCGTAATCAAAGGTATCGCGGGCAACTTGCTCGGGTGTCGGTTTCTTTTTTCGTGTTAAGCGCACGGCACGGACGACAGCAACGTGAGTTCCATCTTACGTTTGAAGTCTCGGGATGGACACGTACTAGAACGCTTTGGGATTTCTATACTGCATCCTGTCACTGGATGCGCTCGATCTAGTCCGCCGAAACCCCATTGAACTCAGCAGGGCCACACAGTACTTTTCCTCGAACTTGGTTGATACAGTACGTTTTTATACACATTGAATTGCTTTTATCAATTAGTATTGTGAGACACGCCTGCTTAGATGAAATTCCGTTGAAATTCATTACGGCGGGGAAAATTGCTTGAGGAGATTCTAATCGTGATTCGTACCCTGGCAGTATCATTTGCGTTCGCATGCGCCTTTACTGCTGCTGTGCCTTCCGGGGCCACCGCACAAACTCTTGACTATACCAAGCTGTATGACTTTTCGGCCACAGGTACTCCCCCGGTTGTGTCTCAGCCGGTCGGTTCTCCCGTGCTTGGCCCATTCGGTAAATACTACGGAGTTTCCTACTACGGCGGAACCACCGGTTGCGCGTCGCAGGGGTGGCAATGCGGAACATTCTTTTCGTTGACGCCGCCCGCCGCGCCCGGCGACTCCTGGACCGAAACCACGCTTTACGAGTTTCTGACGGGCACCGATGGTTTGGCAGCAAACGCGACCCCCATCTATTACAACGGTGTCTTCTACGGAACAACCTACGGTGGAGGGTGTCCGAACGTAGGTGCCTGTAACGGCACGGTCTACTCGATGACCGTTCACCAGGTGAAGGCTGCGACAAAGACGACGCTGTATGATTTCCAGGGCGGAAACGACGGGTCACGCCCGACTTTCCTTACGACACTGAACAACAACATCTATGGGATCACTAACTTCGGCGGAAGCACCAATGCAGGCGTCGTGTTCGAGCTTTCCGGGTCCCCCCTCACCGAATCGGTGATTCATACCTTCGATGGGGTTGCGGAAGGTTCTTACCCGCAGTACATCGTCGCTTACGGCGGCGAATTATATGTATCGCTTGCTTACGGCGGCATTTACGAGGGCGGGACGATGGTGAAGCTCACGCCACCGGTTTCTCCGTCAACGACGTGGACGTCGACGGTTATCTTCTCCTTCGGCGGTTCTGAAAGTATCGCATGGAATCCGGAAGGATTTGGATTCGCCCTTAACGGAAACATCTACGGCTCGCTGCAACTTGGCGGTGGCGGTACTTGCAGTTCGATTTATAACCGCTATCCTGGATGCGGAGCGATTTTCGAGCTTCAGCCGAGTGGTTCGAGCTGGACCTATACTCAGATCTACGGCTTTCAGGATAATGGAACCGACAGCGGTTCGCCCTATGCTCCGCCCGTGTTTGACGGCAGCGGCAACATTTATGTGAGCAGCACCGGAACGAAGATTTACCCGAAGAGTTACGGAGCGATTCTGCAGTTGTCTCCTTCGGGTTCTGGTTACACGCCTACGGTCATCCATACGTTTGCCGCTGCTGGCGCTTCAGATCCGGCCGGAATGTTGACGAGCGAGTCTGGTGATTTGTACGGCTTTGCGACCTACGGCGGCTCCGGAAACAATGGAGCTTTCTTTAGTCTGACGCCTGCGCCTTAACCCGCCCTGCTTTTCGTTGGGCAGCTTGTTCGAGGGTAGGAGATTCGCGCTCCTACCCTATAATGGTGGGTGTTGCGAGCCCCACGCAGCCTTCTGATTGAGCTGTTCTCTTTCGGCTTACTTGCGTTCGGCTTACTTGCGTTCGACTTAGTTGCTCAGACCTCGCCCCGCGTGCAACAACTTGAAGCTGCGGGGAGAGTGAAGTGGGCGGCGCGCGATGTAAATGGCGCGTTGGTCATCTATCAACAGTTGGCCCAGTTGATTCCGCGCTCCGCTGTGTACCAGGACGAGGTTGGGTTCCTGCTCGGTGCCAGTAATCGAACGGCAGAGGCCACTCCTTACTTTCAGCGCGCGACGGAACTCGATCCACATGAGGCCAAGTACTGGTTTCATTTGGGTGCCGCGGAATCCTTGAATCAACAACCCGACGCTGCGATACAGCACTTGCAAAAAGCTATTGCTTTAGCTCCGACGGTGACGGAGTACCGTTTCCGTCTCGGAGTTTTTTACAACGAACTCGGACGCTATGAGGACGCTGCCCCGCAACTGCTCAGGACCACTAAAGCGCTTCCGTCCAATGCGCAGGCCTGGAGTGCTTTGGGGCTCGCGTTTCAGAAGTTAGGCCGGTTCGCCGAGTCCCGCGACGCCTACAGCAAAGCCGTTGCACTCGACCCGAAAGACGATTCGATCCGCAATAGCTACGGCACCGTACTAGTCAAGGCCGGCGACTCAGCGGGCGGCCTTCGGCAGTTCCATAGAATACTCGAGCACGATCCCGACAACGTGAACGTGCTGGTCAATGTCGGTTACGCTTACATCGGGGCCGGTGAGTACAAGGAAGCGATCGGCGCGTTATCCGACGTTGCCAAGCGACATCCGGATGTAGCTTCGATTCGCTACGATCTCGGTGTTGCTTACAAGCAAACGGACGACCTGGCGAATGCGCGGGAGCAATTAGAGAAGGCCGTGGAACTGGAGCCTGCCTTGGCTGAAGCGCACTACACGCTGGCTCTGACCTATGTGGATTCCGGCGAGCCGGAGAAAGCAATCGAGCAGCTCCGCCTGGCTGTGGACCAGCGGCCGGACTACACCGACGGATGGTATCAGCTGGGTACGATCCTGCAGCAACAGGGCGATGTAGATGGCGCCATTGCCGCACTTACCAAGACTGTTGCGCTCGATGGAACCAATGACGGCGCCTATAACTCGCTGGGTCTGCTGCTTCGTAAGCGCGGCGATCTGGACGGGTCCAAGGCCGCGTTTGCTAAGGCGGCGGAAGTGCGTGCGGCGAAGTTGCAGGCGAAACAGCAGTCCATTCGCGAGGGTGCCGCACGTATAAGTAGATAAGCTAGAACAGATTTCCAGCAACGTGCAGAGCGGCAGTGCGAGCTTTCTCACGAAGCTTGTCTCGCGAGAAATGCTGATCATCTGTAATTACTTCGATTCGGAAGTGCTGATCGCGCACTCTTCCGAACACCGCCTCGATTAGTTGGTTCGAAGCGCTGGTAACGCTGCAGGCTTGAGCTTCGTTGCCAATCGTTTGCAGCGTGATCGCGGCCGAGCTGCACTTCGGACTGGCAGCCTGAGCGCCGTCTACGACCTCAATCTGCATCGATAACTTCGCGGTCTTCGACTGGCCGGAGAACGTACAGGTTGTGCTCGGGGAAGCGTGAGTGATTATAAGTTCCGCGGGGGCGTCTAAGATTCCCTCCGCGGTCGCCGCATTGATCCAGGGACAAGTCTCGGCGGCTCGTGTAAGCGCGGGAGCAAGTAAAACAACGAGCAGGCGGGCTGCTCGAATCATGACTTCCTGGCGGGAACTAAAATCTCGGCCTTCAGGATCTTGCCGCCTTCCTGCAGCTGGTAAGAGCGGTTGACCTCAAGATTCTCGAACCGATCCACCTGCCCGCTCAACCAACGCACTTCAACGGAATCTACCTTGGTCGCCTGATCTAATCCAAAGTGCATCCGCATATCGTTTTGCGAGAAGTAACTACCGCCGCTGCGCAGTTCGTCCATCTGCGTTAAAGGTTTCGGCGCGTCGGGTTTCGTCTTGGCGACAACGATAACCCGGCTCCCAATCCCGGTTCGATTCGACTTCACGCCCGCAAGCTTGATCTTGATCCAGTTACGTTTCAATGTAGAGTCGCAGCGGAGTACCTGCGGCACGGCATTCATACAGTTCACGATGATGTCGATTGCGCCGTCGTTGTTGTAATCGCCGAACGCGCATCCGCGGGCGGGCGCATTTTCCATGATTCCGGGGCCGCCCTGCTCCGTGACTTCTTCAAATCGCCCGTTCTGTAGATTGCGGTACAGGTACTTGTGCTCGGCATACTTCAAATCTGTCTTCGACTTATCGACTTCCGGATAGACGTGACCGTTGGACATGAGGACGTCGAGCCACCCGTCGTTGTCCATGTCGAAGAATCCAACCCCCCAGCCAAGTAGCCGGGTATTGACTCCGAGGCCGCTCGGATAAGTGCGGTCCTCGAAGTTCGCGTCCCCCAGATTCGTATAGAGTGAGTCGGTGTCTCCCGCGAAGTTTGTTTTGACCACATCCAGATTGCCGTCGCGGTTGTAATCGCCGATCGACACACCCATCCCGGCCTGAGGCTTTCCCTCCGGTGATAGCGCGGCGCCGGACTCAATGGCTATGTCTTTGAACGTCCCGTCTTTCTGGTTCTGGTAGAGAGTCGCCGTTGTTGAATCGTTGGCGACGTAGATATCGGGCCAGCCGTCATTATCCAGGTCGGACGCCGCGACACTTAATCCGTAAGTGCCGGCCGTCTTCCAGATACCCGCTTTCTCGCTTACATCTGAGAATGTGCCGTTCCCGTTGTTGTGGTAGAGGATATTCTTGCCGCCGGGTAGCCCGGGAGGCCCACAGGCCACGAGCAAGCCTTTGTACGTGCAGGGTCCGGCTTCCGGCGGCGGGGCAGTCTTCAGGTCTAAATCGACGTAGTTAGCGACGAATAGGTCAAGGTGGCCGTCCTTGTCGTAATCGACAAAGGTACAACCTGTGTTCCAGCGCGTCTTCGAACCCGGCTGTAGCAGGCCGGCCTCTTTTGTAACATCAGTGAACGTGCCATCACCGTTGTTCCGGTACAGCGCGTTCTGGCCGTAGTAAGTCACGAACAAATCATCGTGGCCATCGTTGTTGTAATCGCCGACACAACAGGCTTGGCCCCAGCCGCTTCGGATATCCAGTCCGGACCCCTTTGTGACGTCGGTGAACGTGCCGTCCCGATTGTTCTTGAAGAGCCGGCAGTGCGGTTCCTGGCCTTTCGGGAAACCTTCCAGCCGCCATCCGTTCACGAGGAAGATATCCTGCCAGCCGTCGGAGTCGTAGTCGTAAAAAGCAAGGCCGCAGCCGGTAGTTTCGAGTAAGTACTTGTTGGTGTGTTCGCCGCCGTAGATCGTCTTGACCGCTAAGCCGGCTTCGTGGACGACATCGACGAATGACACTCCGAGAGGTGTGCCTTCAATCGGGGACTTCGGGCCTTTCGGGGCAGGGCGGGGCTTGGCGTCGTAGCTTCGCTCCATTGGAGTCTGCGCCAGCGCACACAGATCCGCCAAGGGCAGGACGAGAGCAGTACGGCTAAGTGATTCTAAGAACCTGCGGCGATTAGGGTACACGGAAGTCCTTGGTCTAATGCTGGCCCGCTACTGCGGCTGCCGGCGCAGCATCGGTGTGCATGTGCCACGGCACGCTCTCGTTGGATATCTCCGGGTGATTGCGGAGAAAATCGAGTGAGTACGTGGGCGCACCCGGATCGAGTTGCTTGGTGGCGAACATAGCTGCTTGCTCCGATGCCTTTTCCTTGAGTCCCATGCGCTTATATAGGATTGCCAGGTTATAGTGGGCCGCGACATCATCCGGATCGATGGCTTGCAGCGCTTCGAATTGCTTGATCGCTTCGTCCGGTTGATGCTGTTGGTAGTAATAGATACCGAGTTCGCGGCGGGCATCGCGGGACTGCGGGTACGCGGCGACCACTTTGGTCAAGTCCGCCAGCTCCGCCGCACTATTGCCGGCTCGCCTTTCCACAATCGCCAGATAGTAGAGAGCGCGAGCTGGATCATGACTCAACGAGAGTCCCTTCTCTAGGCTGGCACGCGCCTCGCTGTACTTCTCCCACTCGATGTAAGTGAGCCCGATGTTGATATATCCGTCCCCGTAATCGGGTCTTAGCTTCACGACCTGGCGAAACGCGTGAACCGCATCCGCATACTGCAACTGATCCAGGTAGCCGATCCCCAGATTGTTCCATCGCATCCAGTCGGGATTATCTTGCGGGTCCGCCGCGACAACCGCGTTGTCCCCGATCATCAGGGTGCGCGTTTTCGATGCGAGCTCAATCACGGGATAAGCCGGATGATCCGGTCCAAAAACGTTATTTAGATAGCTTTGGCGAAAGTGGCGATAGTTGACGCGCGCGGTTACTGTCAACGGGCCACGCGCGTCCTGTGGCACTACGAACTGATACCGTACTAGCGCCGAACGCCCCGCCTGTATCGAATTGTCGTAGGCCATCGAGTGGATGGTCCACACCTTGTGGTTGTCCACGAAGTTCCCATCGCTATTCACCGGACGATTGGTGAAGCTATGCGCGCGCGGTTCGAGCGTTCCATCCGGCTTCAGGAAACCGCTGTGAACGATCTCTCTTCCGGTAGCGTCTTTGACCGTGAACTCTACCCACGCCTCGTAGAGATCGCGAACCTCGGGAAGCAGCGAATGTCCGATGTTCTTGTTCTGAATGACGACTAGGGCGTCGACTTTCTCGTTGCGGGAAAGGTTAAACGCTACCGACCCCAGCGGCCCGATCAGATTATCGGAATCGGACTTCTTAATCGCCACCAGATCGACATTCAAGTACTTACCCGATTTCAGGAAATCGATTGTCTTCTGTAGCTGCTGATCGAAGCCGTAGTAGAAGGGGACCGCCGTATTACCTGCCGGCCAGCGATGCGAAGCCAAAGTGCCGTTCTTGGCGCCCGGATCGTGTAAGACGGCGGGTTCGCGCATCATGTGGCAGTTCTGACACGTCGTAAGTTTGGCGGAGTAGAAAGTAAGAGGATTTCGCTCGGAGAACTTTGAATTCTGCCACTCATCAAATGACGTAAACGCGCGAATCCACTTATATTCATTCAAAGGATTCGGAAGATTGGCCTTGTGGCAGGACGCGCAAAATTCCGGGTTGCGATAGAAATCTTTCATCACGGCTTTGGCGTGCCGGTCCGGGTGGTCGACGATGTCGTTATAAGGAACCTCGCCCGGGATGCGATTTCCGTTTTCATCCACCATCACGGCCGGGACTCCCATAACAAATCCGCCGTTGCCCAGCGTCGATTGCAGCTTCTGGATGGAGTGGCAGGTGGTGCATGTCAGACCGTCTTCATCGAATTTGCGGTCGATCTTGGAATCCTGCGTCAATGCGCCGCTCAGCACGCCGATCGGGTTGTGACAGCTATCGCAATGCCGGGTGAATTCGATGCCTTTGGTGCGCATCAGGATATTGACGCTCGTCCGATAGAAAGGCGTGCGGAATGAATTGGAGTGCAGTGCCTGACGCCACTGAGAGTAGGCTTCCTGATGGCAGTAGCCGCAATATTCGGCGGTGGGGAACGCGCCAGGCTGAACGAAGCCGCCGCTTTCCATCTGCGCGTTGCCGGGTGCAGAGATCTTATCCGGGCCAAAGCGAAAGTTGTATGTGGAGTTGGGGTTCGAAGGCGCACTCGATGCCTTGTCGCCGTACGATTGCGCGAGCAGTTGCTGCAAAAGGAAGCACGCCCCAATTACAAGGGCGGCGATGCCGACCGGCCGAACGCTTCTAAACCTCTGTGCCACCAGTGTGTATTGTAATCAATCTTGCAGAAGGACAGAAGCGCGATGGTGTAAACCGGTGAGAGCAACGCCGCGTCCAAGATGGTACGTGCCGAACTCTATGCGCGCGCTTGCGCGAGCGTTACCCTTATGCGTCTACTGCACTTTGACAATGCATGGCTCGGACGCCGCAATCGGAACTCGCGACCCGGCGTTTGACACGATTCCGTTTACATCCTGGATGGCAGGCCCGGATTCGCCGGCAAAGATCCATTGGTCCGCTCGCGTGCTGCCGGCGCAACTTTCCTTTCACCAGCGTTTGTTCACGGCGGCAATCGCTCAAGTTGATGGAGCAGACCTGGCGAGTCGCCGCGGCAAAGGGGAATTCGTAGTGTTCGCGCAGTTCACGGATGCGGCCGGCGCGACCTATCAGGACCATACTTCGGTCGATCTGACCAAAGTCGAGGAGGGTTTGACCGCTTCGAATGTGACTTACTCCGTTCGCGCGTATGTGCGTCCCGGAGAGTATCGCGTCGCCATTCTGCTGGTCGACTCGGCCACGAAAGAACATTGGGCGAAGAACGAGAAGATCACGATCACGCCTTTGCGGCATGATGCGTTTCCTGATTCCTGGAAGCGACTCGCGGCGGTCGAACCTGTTCCGAATGTCGAGGTGCCTGAGGCCTGGCTGGTGCCCGCGTCAGCTGACCGGCTGAATCTTCCGGCGAACACGAAAACCCCTGCGCGCGTCGACGTTGTAGTGAACCTTTCGCCTTCGGAACAACATGCCGGATCCGAGCGCCTTCGCAACGAAACGCTATCCGCGCTGATCCCCACCCTGCAAGTTATCTCAGAGATGCAGTTCGGCGAATCGACGTTGAATGTCGCTCTACTCGATCTCGCGCGGCATCGCGTGGTATTTCATCAGAATAAGGTGCACGATCTTCAGTGGGACACCTTGAAGGATGCATTCGCCGAAGATGCCACGGGCACCATCGACGTGAAGTCCTTGCAGGATCGCGGCAGGAACGCAGCATTCTTCGTGAAGGAAGTCAGCCGGCGGATTTCCGCGGAGATTCCGTCAGGTACAAGACACGCGTTGGTTGTGCTAAGTGGCGCAATGGAGTTCCTACCAGGTGAAGACTTACGGCCGATTGAAGCTACGCGGCCGGCCGATTGCCCGGTCTTCTATATTCGCTACTACCCTCCTGTTCCGCGCCGCGAGCCTGTCTACACCGGCCGTAGAGGAGGTTTCGGACGAGGAATGGGCGGGGGCCGAAGCGGCATGGACGGACCGGTCGGATCAATGCACCCTGAGCGGCAGGACACGGTCGATCAGCTTGAGAAGACTCTGAAACCTGTCTCACCGCGAGTATTCGATGTCTCGAGTCCCGAAGAGATGCGCAAGGCGCTTGCCGAGATACGCGATCAGATCGAGAGTCTTTGATCCGATCCGGTTACTTGGTGCTCTTCAGCGCCTGTTCTACAGCGTTCTTCATGCGGTCGAACTCTGCCGGGTTGTAACCCTCGGACTGGAACACGATGATCCCATCGGTTCCAACCACGTAAGTTCGTGGAATTCCGCTATCGGCGAATAGGGAGTAAATCGAACGATTCGGATCTGGAGCTATTGGATAGGTGAAGTGCTGCTTCTCGCGGAACGCCTTGATCTCCGGCGTGGATTGCTCGCGCGCGATCGCGACCATGGCAAAGTTATCTGACTTATGCTTCTGCCAGACTTCTTTTTCGAGGCGAGGGATCTCGAAGGTGCAAGGTCCGCACCAGGTCGCCCAGAAGTTTACTACCACGACTTTACCTTTTAGATCGGCGAGCGAGAACGAGTTCCCCGATGTATCGATAACTTTGAATGACGGCATCGGCTGGCCGACGCGCGTCTTTCCTTGCGGGTTCACGCTCCCGGAAGGCGGTTGCGCCGTCGCTGCGTGCTGCATCAGGAATAGGCAGCCGAACAAGACAACGTACTTCATCTGCACTTCATTATGTCTCAATGTGCTGCAGTTTGCGATGTTGACTTACCGCATCACCGTCGTCGCTCTTTAACTCGGTGAAGACTAGTGTCGAGAAGATCGTCGCAATACCGAGCACTAGGAACGCGCGGTGAATCCCGTGAATCATCTCCGGCGCAGTCGAATGAAAGCGGTCGGGGATGAAGAAGGCCGTGGCCAGCGACGCTGTGGCAATCCCGAAGCTGACCGACATTTGTTGCATCGTGCTCGCGATGGTGCTCGCACTGCTGGTCTGCTCGGGTGTGATGTCCGCGTAGACAAGTGTATTCATGCTTGTATATTGCAGCGACGTGAAGAAACCGAAGAAGAACGCCTGAAGCACGATCAGCCAGATCGGAGTTCCCGGGCCGATGGTGGCGAATAGGATGATCATGACCCCGAGAATTACAGTGTTTGAGATGAGCACGCCACGATAGCCGATTACCGCCAGGATCCGGGGCATTGACAACTTCAGGCTCATGGCCGCTAATGCCTGCGGCATCATCAACAAGCCGGACTCGATAGGGCTAAATCCTAACCCGACCTGATAAAGCAGCGGGAAAAGAAACGGGATACCGCCGATTCCCAGACGTGTGAAGAAGCTGCCGTCTACCGATGCGCGGAAGGTACGGATTCGGAATAAGTTGAGACGCAGCAATGGAAACTGCGCCCGCGTCGCGCGGATACCATACGCAGCTATTAGGACCAGCGAGACGACAAGCATCGCCAAGATCTCGAATGTATTCGCCCCGTGCTCGCCGAAGACTTCGAGGACGTAAGAAAGTAGGCCGATCCCCGAGCCGAACAATACCAGTCCGGTAATATCGAGCGGATGTGTATGTTCTTCGCGATAGTCCTGTAAGTGCCGGTCAACCATGTAGAGTCCGAATAAGCCGATCGGAATGTTCAGAAAGAAGATCACACGCCAGTGGAAATAGGCGACGATGAATCCGCCGGCGACCGGTCCAAGCATAGGTCCGATTAGCCCCGGAATCGCGACGAAACTCATGGCGCGGATCAGTTCGGACTTAGGAAACGTTCTTACCATCGTCAAGCGGCCGACGGGCAGCATCATAGCGCCGCCAAATCCCTGCAGAATCCGGCAAGCCACTAGAACGTGGATGTTGGTTGATAGTCCGCAGAGGAAAGATCCGAGTGTGAACAGCCCGATTGCGGACGCGAACACGCGCCGTGTTCCGAACCGATCCGCCATCCAACCGCTAATCGGGATGAACACTGCGAGGCTCAAGGTATAGCTCGACAGCACCGCCTTCATACTCAACGGCGCTACTTTCAAAGCCTCGGCGATGGCCGGAACTGCGGTATTCAGAATCGTGGTGTCGAGCGACTCCATGAAGAACGCTACGGCCACCAGCCACGGGAGCAAGCGCTTGCTGCCGGTCGGCGTCGTTGGGGCGTTTAGAGTATCGGGCAAGCTGGTCTACTGGAATTTGATCTGCGCGATGACCAATAGCGGCATCTGCTGGTTCCAGTTATCCGGCACGTCGTCAAAAGCGAGGCGAAACGACTTAGTCGCGTTCGGAGAGAGCGCGCCTGTCTTCCCGACCACCGTCGCCAGTTCACGATGTATTTCTTTGCTGGAGTAATCGTAAAACACGCAGTTCACGGTGACGTTCGACAAAGTCCGGTCGCCCGCATTCGTGATCTTACCCATGATCTCGAACAGCGACTTACCCACATAGCTTTCGGAGGTCTGAGGCTTAACATCGCTCAGCTTCAGATTCGCGAGATAACCGCGCGCTTCCTGAGTAAGTACCACAGGAGGTGGCGGCGGAGGTTTTGGGCCAAACGTCAGCCACCCGAATAGACCCAACCCGGCCAGGACCGCTAAAGCAACGACGATAGCGGCCGGAGAGACTTCGATCCGAGTCTTCGACGGCTTGACGCCGATCTTAACGTCTGAGTTAGCGTCCGCCAACCGTCATTTCTCCCACAAGCAGCGTCGGCGAAGCAACCGACCCGCGGAATTCGAGATCGCTCGCCGGTTCCAGATTCGCAAGCATCTCCTGAATGGTACCTGCAATCGTCACTTCCGAAACCGCAAACGAAAGACGCCCGTTTTCGATCCACAAACCAGACGCACCTCGCGAGTAGTCTCCCGTTGCAATGTTGACGCCGGAACCAATCAGCTCTGTCACGAAGAATCCACTTGTGATTGCCGCGATGATCTCGTCGGGAGTGCGCGTCCCGGCTTCCAGATAGAAGTTGCCGTGGCCGACGCCCGCGTTACCAGTGATACCGCGTGACGCGTTGCCGGTGGTCTTCATGCCGAGCTTGCGAGCCGAGTAGCAATTCAGCAAATAATTCGAAAGGATGCCGCGCTCGATCACCGGAGTTCGCCGCGTCTTCACGCCTTCGTCGTCAAACGGATGCGAGCCGAATCGCCCGGGAGTAATCCCGTCATCGATGATCGTCACCCGGTCGTTCGCCACGCGCTCGCCGAGTTTGCCCGCCAGGAACGATGATCCGCGATAAACAGAGCGCCCTTCAACAGCGCCGAAAAGCGAACCCACGAACGACCGCGCAACTCGCGACTCGAAAACAACCGGCACTTTCTGCGTCGCGACTTTGACCGCGCCCAAGCGCCTGACAGTGCGCTCCGCGGCAATGCGGCCCACGTGTTCCGGATCTTCTAACTCCGCCACGCTTCGCGCCGAGCTATACCAGAAATCGCGCTCCATGCGCCCATCCTGCTTGGCGACAGGAACGCATCCAAGTGAACAGGAACTGGCGCGATACTCGCCGGCAAACCCGCGCGAATTGGCGAAGACATGCCGGCCGCGATGCGAATCGAATGAGGCTCCGTCGCTGTTCGTGATGCGCGCGTCAACACGCAACGCCGCTGCTTCGGCACGCTTCGCCATTTCAATGCGCGCGTCCGGCCCCAAGCGCTCGATGTCGTCGTTGTACAACTCAAAGTCGTTCGCGTGCGATCCAAGTTCTTCAACTCCCGGCAGTCCGGCAAACTCGTCCTCACCGCTAATGGCGGCAATCTCGAGGGCCGACTGCACGAGTTTCTCGACACCTTCGCGGGTTAGGTCCGACGTGTAAGCGGAACCGACGTGAAAGCCTTGAAGCACGCGAATGCCGGCACTGCGCGACCCCGCCTGCTTCAACGTCTCCACCTCACCCAATCGCACGCTCACCGAGAACTCTTCACCTTCAGCAACGGTGCATTCCGCATCGGATGCGCCCGAGCGACGAGCCAGCTCGATCGCTTCCGTCGCCAGGTCCAGCAGTTCGCTCAAGCGGTTCCCCCGACCGTCATGCGATCGATCCGAACCGTAGGAATTCCAACGCCGACGGGAACGCTTTGCCCGTCCTTACCGCAAGTGCCGATCCCTTCGTCCAGCTTCAGATCGTTACCGACCATGCTTACGTATTTCAAAGCCTCCGGACCATTTCCGATTAGCGTCGCATTCTTCACGGGGCGCGTCAGTTTGCCGTCTTCAATCAAGTAAGATTCGGACGCGCTAAACACAAAATTGCCGCTCGTGATATCCACTTGACCGCCGCCGAAATTCGCGCAGTAGAGACCCTTCGGAACCGATCGGATGATCTCATCCGGATCGCTCTCGCCCGCGAGCATGAACGTGTTCGTCATGCGCGGCATCGGGATGTGTTCGTAGCTCTCGCGGCGTCCGTTACCGGTTGGCGCGTTGTTGGTCAAGCGGCTCGAAAGCTGGTCCTGCAGATAGCCGCGAAGGATGCCGTTCTCGATCAAAACATTGCGCTGCGTCAGGTGGCCTTCGTCGTCGACATTCAACGAGCCGCGGCGATTGCCGATGGTGCCGTCGTCTACGATCGTGCAGAGCGGACTTGCGACCTGCTCGCCCACGCGGCCTGCAAATGCCGAGGTGCCTTTGCGATTGAAGTCGGCCTCGAGCCCGTGCCCAACCGCTTCGTGGAGCAGCACGCCCGGCCAACCTGGACCCAGCACGACCACCGATTCACCCGCCGGCGCTTCGACTGCATCCAACTGCACCACTGCCTGCCGAGCCGCTTCTTTGGCGAAGTCTTCGGGTGTTCTCTGATTCAGAAAGAAGTCCAGTTCAACGCGGCCCCCGCCTCCGGAATATCCGGTCTGGGCCGCCGCTCCGTTCTGCCGCGCCATCACTTGCACGCTCAGACGCGCCATCGGTTGCCGGTCGAAATTCAGTAGGCCATCGGATGTCGCCACCAGCACATGCCGCAAGCTGTCCGCATAAGTCGCCTGCACTTGGAACACGCGAGAATCGTAAGCGCGAGCAGCCTTCTCGGCGCGCTTCACCAAATCAACGCGCTCGGAAAGCGCGGTATCGGAAGGAGCGGTAAATACCGGATACAAATTGCGACGACCGCCTTCTTCCAGCGGCGTCTTCTCCACTTTCGATGGACCGTTCGCGATACATGCCGCGATCTTAGCCGCGCTCAGGATTTTCTCAGGACTGAGGTCGTCCGAATACGCGTATCCGGTGCGCTCTTTGGCCAACACCCGCACGCCGACGCCGAGCGAAACGCCCTGTGTCGCGGACTTAACAATGCTCTCATCGATGCCGATGGAACTGGTCGCCAGATATTCGAAATACAGGTCGGCGTAATCGCCGCCATGGGAAAGCGCCGCGGACAGGTAGCGCTCCAGGTCGCGCCGCTCGATGCCGAACCGGGCGGCGAAAAACGACTCGGAAAATGTCATTAGGATGTAGCTTCAGCTTAGCAATGCGCTGGAAATCGGCAGCTTCTTGGCACTTCGCACAGGCTCAACCCGCATGAGATCCGTAAGCTTGGACCATGCCGTCGTCTCCCCAAAAGATAATCAATTAGATTTCGTTCTCATGTCGATTCGGCCAGACCCCGCTCGACGTATCAGCAGAGAGCCAGTTCGAAGGCGAGCAACAGCGATCCAACTGCGCTGTCAAGCACTCAACCATCGCTTAACCAAAAGGAGATTTCGCAATGCGATTCATGGTCATCGTCAAAGCAACCCCAGAGTCAGAAAAAGAAGGCGCCCTCCCCGATCCACAGCTCTTGGCCGAGATGGGCAAGTACAACGAAGAGCTCATCAAGGCTGGCGTCGTCCTCGCCATGGATGGTCTCCATCCCAGCTCCAAAGGCGCACGCGTCAAGTTCTCCGGCAAGTCTCGCACCGTCGTCGACGGCCCCTTCACCGAGGCCAAGGAGCTCATCGCCGGCTTCTGGCTCTGGCAGGTCAAGTCCCTCGAAGAGGCCATCGAGTGGGTCAAGCGTTGCCCCAACCCCCACGGCGGCGAGTCCGAAATCGAAATCCGCCAGGTCTTTGAGATGGAAGACTTCGCACCCATCCTGTCCGAAGAGCAGATCCAGTACAAAGTAGCGCGCCGAGCTGAGCTGCCCAACCAGACCGCCAACAAATAGCCGCACTTGCATCTAACGATTGAAGCTGGTGTGATCGGTAGCAGTGTCTGCTACCGATCCACCTCACGCCCTGCATCGCACCATCGAAGCCGTCTGGCGCATCGAGTCCGCGCGCGTCATCGCCGGACTCACCCGCCTCACCCGCGACTTAGGCCTCGCCGAAGATCTCGCGCAGGAAGCGCTTGTCGCCGCTCTCGAGCAGTGGCCGCAATCTGGCGTCCCTGAGAATCCCGCGGCATGGCTCACCGCAACCGCAAAACGCCGCGCCATCGATCTCTTTCGCCGCAACGCCGTCGCCAAGCGCAAACACGAAGAGCTCGCCCGCGAACTCGAAGCCGCTCGAACAAACCTCGCCCGACTTCGACTCCAGTCTCGACAACACCATCGGCGACGACCTGCTCCGCCTCGTCTTCATCGCCTGCCATCCCATCCTCCCCGCCGAGTCCCGCGCCGCCCTCACCCTCCGTCTCCTCGGCGGCCTCACCACCGACGAGATCGCCCGCGCCTTCCTCACCCCCGAACCCACCATCGCCCAGCGCATCGTCCGCGCCAAACGCACCCTCGCCGACAAACACATCCCCTTCGAGGTCCCCCGCGGCCCCGAGCTCGCCGCCCGCCTCTCCTCAGTCCTCGAAGTCATCTACCTCATCTTCAACGAGGGCTACTCCGCCACCACCGGCGACGACCTGATGCGCCCCGCCCTCTGCGAAGACGCGCTCCGCCTCGGCCGCATCCTCGCCGAACTCACTCCCACGGAACCGGAAGTTCACGGCCTCGTCGCCCTCATGGAGATTCAGGCCTCCCGCACCCGCGCCCGCGTCACCTCTACCGGCGAACCCGTCTTACTCTTCGATCAAAACCGCAACCTATGGGACCAACTCCTGATCCGTCGCGGACTAGCCGCAATCGAACGCGCTCACAAACTCAACACGACCCGCGGCCCCTATCTCCTCCAAGCCGAGATCGCCGCCTGCCACGCCCGGGCCCGCACGCCATCCGAAACCGACTGGCCTCGCATTGTCGCCCTCTACACCGAGCTCGCTCAGCTCACGCCTTCCCCTGTCATCGAGCTAAACCGCGCCGTAGCCGTTTCTATGGCTGATGGACCTGATGCCGCTCTTACGCTTGTAGACGCCCTCGCTGGGGAACCTTCTCTCGCGCGCTATCATCTTCTACCCAGCGTCCGGGCGGACCTTCTCTACAAACTAGGCCGCCGCGTTGAAGCGCGGGCTGAGTTCGAACACGCCGCAGGTCTGACGCGCAATACTCGCGAGCGCGACCTGCTGCTGACCCGCGCCGCATCATGCGAGAGGGATCCAACTAACGCTTAAAAAGACACTGGAGACGTTAAACTGAAAAGCAGAGGAGTCCATGACCGTTACCCTGAACCTGAAGCCAGAGGTCGAAGCCGGTTTGGTAGCCCAAGCCCGGGAAGCCGACATGACGCTCGAAGATTATCTCGAGAGCCTTATCGAACGGGAACTCCCCGAAGTCTCAACCGAAGCCGAACAGTCGGACGAAGCTAAAGAGTCCGAGGAGAGCGGTATGGTTTGGGAGAACGGATTACTGGTTTATCGCACCGGCAGACCGCTCCCGGCGCACATAATCGACAACGCCGTTAAGCGTTCGCGGGAAGAGAGAGCCCGGCATCTTCTTGGCCGGCGTTCTTGAAGCTTTTCTTTGACACCTCGGTCCTAATTCCAGTTTTCTACGCCGACCACAAGGATCACGGGTCCTGCACAAGAGTTTTTCTCCGGGCTGGCAAGGAAGACTTCTGTGCGCTGCGTACTCTCGGCGAGGTATACGCTACGCTCACGGGCCTGCGAGTTCGTCCCCGAATTTCGGGTCCCGCAGGCATTGCGAGTGTGAAGCGCATCAGGGAACGCCTAACTCTCGTTTCGCTGAGCGAACAGGAATACGTTTCAACACTGGAGAGTGCCTCAGAGAGGATCGTCGGCGGCGCTGCCTACGATGCGCTCATCGCCCGATGTGCCATCAAAGCAGGCGCAGAGATCTTGCTGACTTGGAATGTTCGCGACTTCACCCGGTTCGGACCAGACGTCGCCCGCTTAGTCAGAACACCCGCAGAGCTGTAAGCGTCTGATTTGGGTTACTTAGTCTCCATCTCCGAGCAGCAAGGCTTCTCGACCGGTTTCGGTTCCATTAGTTCCGCGCGCGTATGATTCGGGTCGTATAAGTTCAACTGCCACTTACCATCGCGCCCGATCTTCGGCGCTTCCGTCTGAAATCCGCGACTCTTCAGACTCTCGTAGCTCTTCTGCACATTGGGTACTCCCAGTGCCAGATGATGCATGACTCCGAGAGTTCGCGGGCTCGGGTTCTTTTGGTTCAACATATACTCGAGCCAATCGGTTCCATCCGGCACGCGCATATCGACCCAGTCCGTCACGTTGTCCTTCATGCCGCCGTACCAGGTCGAATGGAATCCGAGGATGTCCTTATACAGATGATCCGCCGCAGCTCGATCCTGAACCGTAATCCCGACATGGATGATGTGGTCCGAGATCCGGCTATCCGACATGAACTTACCGAATGCCTTGGTGTGCAGCGATCCAGGCATGTACTGGACGAACTCGACATTGTGTCCGTCCGGATCTTTAATCATGAAGTTCAGGTTCCCGTCGCGGCCTTTGCTTGGGGCCGCCGGAACGGAAACTCCTTGCGCGGCCAGGTAATCGCGCAATTGCTGAATGTCGGTAGTTTCAAACGCGATGTGAGAGAGCCGGTCTTGCGCCTCATTCTGTAACTCCGGGAAGACTTCGATGTACTGATGATCGTTGACCTTGAAGTAAGTCAGCATCAGGCCGCCGCCGGGCTTGTCGATCGAGAACGGTTCCTGATAACCCAGTTCCTTGCCGTAGAATTCGCGCGAAGCCTCCAGATTGTCCGTTCGCAAACCAATGTGCGCGACCCCGATGATCGGAGGCCGTCCGGCCGCTCGAACCCGGGGACTCGACCGGAACAACAGCAACCCGCAGCTTGCGGCTAAAGCTATAAAGAGGACGATTGAACGTAAGCGCATAACGATGCCAGTATATTCGTTCAGCGTTCTTCGCCGAGCAGCAAGCGCTCGAGCCGCTGCAGATTCGGCACCTCACCCATCGCGATCAGGAAATCTCCGGGGGACATCTCCATATCCGCCGGCGGATTGAAGATCATCTGGCCTCCGGGCTTTCGAATCGCCAACACAATGATCCCGAGCTCGCGCCGCAGCTGCATTTCCCGCAGCGATTTTGACGCGAACTCGGTGCCCGCGGAAACCTGGATTTGCTCGATAGCCACATCCAGTCCCATCGTTTGCGTTGTGAAATCCAGAAAGCGCGACACGTGCGGACGCAGAATCGATTGCGCCAGGCGATGCCCCGTGATGGTGTAGGGAGCGAACACCGTATTAGCGCCCGCTCGCCGGAGCTTCTCCTCGGCTTCTTCTTCCGCCGCCCGCGTCACCACGTTGAGCTTCGGGTTTAAGCTCTTCGCCGACAAGATCACGAACAGATTGTCCGCGTCGGTGGCCAGTGCCGAGACAAGCCCGATCGCTCGCGCAATACCCGCGGCGCGTAGCGCCTCGTCACGCGTGGAGTCTGCTGCGAACGCGATGATCCCGGCAGCCATCGCACGCTCCACCCGCTCCTCATTGCGATCGATCACCACAAACGGGGCTCCGGCAGTTTGCAGCTCATGCGCGACACTGCGGCCTACCCGGCCGAAACCGCAGATGATGATGTGCTTCTCTAGTTGGTCGATCATGCGTTTACTCCTGCGCTTTCCGAACGGGTCCTGGAGCTCCAGCTCAATCACAATCTGTGTGATGGCTCCCACCGAGAAGAACATCACGCTCACGCCAAACAGGATCAGGAAGGAATTGAAATATCGTCCGCCCTCACTGAGGGGATGCACTTCGCCATAGCCCACCGTCGAGATCGTGATCAATGTCATGTAGAACGCATCGAACACCGGATAGTGCTCGATCCAGACGAAGCCGACGGTACCCATGGCGATGGTGAACGCCAGCAGAATCACGATCAGGGTGACGCGGCGTGCGATGCGGTTCCGCATTACCGGCTCTTCACTCCGCCGCTCTTCACTCCACGTCCGGGATATTCGCCTTCAACTAATTTCCCGTCTCGAACCACCAATGTTCCGCCCACTAGAACGTAGCGCATCCCAACCGATGGCAGAGCCGGGTTGGCATAAGTCGCGCGATCGCTCACCGTGGCGGGATCGAAGACCGCAATATCGGCATCGGCCCCGACGCGAATGCGTCCTTTCCTGCCCATCGCGGCGCTGACGTTCTCCAGCCGTTGCGCCGGGGCAAGCGACATCTTGCGAATCGCCTCGGAGAGCGTCAGAGCGTGATCGTCACGCACATATTTGCCCAACACCCGAGCATAGGTCCCAGCGCTGCGCGGATGCCCTTTTCCATTCTCCAGATGACCGTCGCTCGCGATCATTACCATCGGATCGGCGATCGCCTGTCGGACGGCGTCGTCAGGAATGTTGTGCAGGATGACCATGCCGCCGCGACGCCGGAAGTCCGCGAACGTTTGCGCGGTGAGTCGCTCGCCGGTGAGCACCCATTCGAGGTCACCGAAGCTCATCCCCAATCGCTGCTCCCATCCGGGATCGAAGACCGCAGTCTCAAGTCTCGTCATTCCCGCTGTGTAGGGATACGCTTCCGTCGTTACGTCCAGCCCATGCGCCCGCGCTCCGCGAATCATCTCAAGCCCTAAGCTAGTCTGCGCGAACGCCATGCTCGGAAGGTGGACGACATGCAACGATGCGCCCGTGATAGCGGCGTCGGCGATCACTTCCTGGAGCGCATCGACAAAGCCCGGCTCAACCGGCCCGGGACTGCGCATGTGCACAAAACATCCCATGCGATATTCCGCCGCGAGGTGAAACAGCTGCAGGATCTCCTCGCGCGTCGAAGCCGGCACATAGGCGATGCCGAGCCCGATTCCGAGAGCTCCCTCATCGATCCCGCGCCGCACCCGCGCCAGAATTTCGCGCTGTTGTTCAGGTGTGGCCCGCTCTGTCACCGCGTGATCGCGCGGCAGCCACTCGCCGGAATCGTGCATCACCTGCATCCGTGCCGGAATGTGCCCGGAGCTTGCGCCGAAGTTGACGACCGCCTTGCCTTCGCGAGCCCGGTACCAGTCGCTCACTGGATTCGCGCCGACCTCCATCTCGAGCGCGGTGGTCACTCCATCCATCGCTTTCAGGCGGTAATTTTCGTTGTCCTGACCGTGTGAATGCAGGTCGATAAATCCCGGTGCGACGACTAACCCCGCGGCATCGATCGTCTGGCCCCCTCGGATCTTTTCGGTCGTAATCGCGACGATACTCCCGCCCCGGATGCCAATTTGTCGCACGTCATCGAGGCGGGATTCGGGGTCAATCACCCGCCCATTTGCGATTACCTTGTCGAATTCCGTGCCATTTTGCCCGAATGCGCAAAACCCGAAAAGTAGAATCGCAATCCAGCGGCGCATTATGGAAATTCCCCTGTTCATACTTTAAGTACGATGGCAAAAAAGCCGATGACCAAACAGAACGTGTTACTTCCCGGATCCGAACGCCCCAGCCCGAAGGGCGCGCAAAGTGTAGGCGCACCGGATCCCAGCGAACCCACGCAGCTTACCATTACGGTGCGCCGCCGCGCGCCGATTCCTGAAGTCGTACGGCAGCCGCTCTCGCGCGAGGAATTCACCGCGCACTATGGCGCGCACCCTGCAGATCTACGGGCGGTCGAAGACTATTGCGCTTCCCAGGGACTTACCGTGGTCAGTTCAGACGCCGCGCGACGATGCGTGATCGCGTCCGGAACAATTAGCCAGACCAGCGCCGCGTTCGAAGCCGAAGTCGAAGTCTTTCAGCAAAAAACTGTTGGCCAGATAGACAGCAAGTTCCGCGCCCGCACTGGTTCGCTCACGGTGCCCGCCCCACTCGAGGGCGTTATCGAGGGAATTTTCGGATTCGATCAACGCAAGCAGGCCCACACGCAGTTTCGGAGGCGTAAGAGCGCCGCGATCCGCCCAGCAGCCGCGGGAACTTCGGTCTCCTACTCGCCGCTCGACGTCGCGCAAGACTATTCCTTCCCGGCTGGGGACGGAACCGGTGAGACGATCGGGATTATCGAGCTGGGCGGCGGCTACTCGCAAAGCGATCTCGACACGTTCTTCTCGAGCCTAGGAATCACCGCGCCCAAACCGATTGCGTATTCCGTCGACGGCGCCACAAATTCCCCTTCAGGCAACCCGGACAGCGCGGATGGCGAGGTAGAACTCGACATCGAAGTGGTGGGCTCGATTGTTCCCGCGGCGACGATCGTGGTTTACTTTTGCCCGAACACCACGCAAGGTTTCCTGGACGGAATCACCACGGCCATTCACGACACAACTAACAATCCCAGCGTGATTTCGATTTCCTGGGGTGGTCCCGAAGACAGCTACACCGGTCAGGCGCTCACGTCCTACGATCAGGCGCTTCAAGATGCCAAAGCCCTCGGCGTCACGGTCTGCGTCGCGTCCGGCGATAACGGATCGAGCGATGGCGATACGGACGGCAATGCCCACGTGGACTTTCCGGCGTCCAGCCCCAACGTTCTGGCGTGCGGGGGCACCACGCTTCACGCGAGCAAAGGTGTGATCAGCAGCGAAGCGGTTTGGAACGACGGCTCTTCCGGAGGTGCTGGCGGCGGTGGCGTCAGCGAAACGTTTCCGCTTCCTTCGTATCAGGCGAATGCTAATGTGCCGGTGTCGGTGAACTCTTCGCAATTCGCCGGGCGAGGCGTTCCCGATGTTGCCGGTGATGCGGATCCGAATACCGGTTACAACGTGGTAATCGATGGCAGTTCCGGCGTGGTTGGGGGGACGAGCGCCGTGGCTCCGTTGTGGGCCGGTTTAATTGCGCGTATTAACCAACAACGGGGTAGCAAAGTCGGGTTCCTCAATCCCTTGATTTATCCATTGCAAGCCACTGCATTCAACGACATCACGCAAGGCAATAACGGCGCATATTCCGCAGGCCCGGGATGGGATGCATGTACCGGATTGGGAAGCCCGATCGGCACAGCGCTCCTGCAGGCGCTTACGACGCCGACAACGACGTCGAGTTCGTGACCCAACGCCCTCTTGCCTGCGCGTAAAGTACATCGATTGCCCTCGAAGTGCATCAAGTTTTGAAGAGGTGAAACCATGAATACCCCGATAGATGATTTAATCGAGCGCGAGCCACGGAGAGGCCCCGATCCGGAACATCGAGAGGGCGTCGTTGCGCGCTCGCTGGAAAAACAGACCGCCAAACTTCCGTCTGATACGTGGCTCTGGGCTGCCTTTGGCTCGATCGCCGTTTCGCTGGCGTTCCAATTTGCGGGCGATGAGAAAAAAGCCAATTTCGTCGGCCACTGGGCACCCACGTTTCTGCTCCTCGGCCTGTATAACAAGCTCGTCAAACTACACGGCTCCGACGGCGTTTAGTCGTCTCTATTTCGGCTTCGAGCCCGGATCTTCTTCCGGAATTTCCGGGTTCGGATCGTTCTTCGCAGCAGCAGTCTTGGCCTGTTTGGCCGCTTCCTCATCAATAGGCGGAGCGTCAATGCGGACGTTCAAAGCCATCGGCGTCAGTTGAGGATCTTTCCCGACATCCACCGAAACAATCGACCCCATCGCCAGTTGCTCCGGTTGAACTTCTTTCCCGTCCTTAAAGAACTTCGTCTTTCGAACACGATCCATGGTGACGGGGCGATCGTCATCCACCAGAATCACGATATCTTTCTTGGTAATCCGCTTCAACACCCCATGCATTGTCACTGCCGGCTCGTTGTATGCGCCGGCCGCAGCGGTGGCGTTTGGCTGCGAAATTCTTGGGCGTCCGTATTGCGCCGGGCTCAGGGCGGGGAACGCGGCGACAATGATTAAAGACGCGAGAAGCGTTCGGGGCATATCTCTATTTTGCCTCTTTCAGTTCCGCGTGTTAGCCTTGCTTGCGGAGGACTTTCATGTCTCGCCTGCTCATCCTCACAGTCTTTGCCGCTTCAGTGTTGGCCGCCCAGAACGGGCCGATGTCCACCACGCTCAAGGTTGGCGACCCGGCACCCGACTTTACTCTACCTTCTACGGACGGCACCTCGGTTACCCTATCGTCTTTACGCGGTAAAACCGTCGTGCTCGCCTTTTTCCCGGCCGCATTTACAGGCGGCTGCACAGCCGAGATGCAGAAGTACCAACTGGGTCTCGACAAGTTTCAGACCGCCGGAGCTCAAGTTTACGCCGTCAGCGAAGACAATACACCGTCGCAAAAGGAATTCGCCAAGCAGCTGAGTCTCGCTTTCCCGATTCTGAGCGACTTCAAAGATCGTAAGGTGGCGACGGCCTACGGTGTGCTGATTGCGGATCGTGGAATTGCGAACCGTGTGACGTTCGTGATCGCGCCGGACGGCAAGATCAACTTTATGGAGGCGGGGAAGGACGCGATCGCTACGATGGGCGCGGGTGAGGCATGTGCCAGGCTGCACCACACGTCTACGAACTGAGGGGCAAACAAAAGCCGACCCATATGGGTCGGCTTAGAACAAACTTGTCGTGAGCGGTTCTATTTTGCCGGCCCTTCGGGATTGACGTTCTTCTTGCGTCCGATCGCGCGGCTCTCCTGATTCACTTGATGATGAACCGTGGCCTTCTCGCCGGGCGTCAAATGACCGCCGTTCTTTGCCGCATCATGGGCGACTTCTCCGTTGATCTTGGCGCGATTGCTTTCGAGCTTGGCCGCCTGTCTAGAACTGAGCTGACCGCTTTGCACACCGTTGGCGATTCGGTTGTTCTCGGTCTGGTTTCTTTGATCGTAAATCTGCGACTTCGTCTCCTGACCGAATATCGCCGGCGAAGCGAGCAACATCGCGAACATTGTCGTGGAAAGAGCGAGTTTCATGTTGTGTTTCCTCCTGTGTCACCAGGACCCAGCGGCCCCGAACTTACGTTCCTTCCTAGTACAATTCAGTTGCCAATTCTCAATACATGACGAAATTTAAATGATCGAGCCCGGAAATTCGTCCCCTTCCATGTCGTCGAGAGACGCCGTTTCCGCGGTTTTCGCCAGTTTTTTAGGCTGGACACTCGACGCATTCGACTTCTTTCTTGTTATTTTCTGCCTCACGGCGATTGGCCGGGATTTCGGGAAGCATGACGATGCGATGGCCCTCTCGATCACCCTGACGCTCGCCTTTCGGCCTCTCGGCGCCTTCCTATTCGGACTCATGGCAGACCGCTATGGACGCCGCATCCCGCTGATGATTGACCTGGTTTTCTACTCGGTGGTCGAGGTGGCCACCGGCTTTGCGCCAAATTACACCGTGTTCCTCATTTTGCGAGCGCTGTTTGGAATTGGGATGGGTGGCGAATGGGGCGTGGGGGCGTCGCTCGCTATGGAGAAAGTTCCACCCCGCTTGCGAGGGATCCTCTCCGGGCTATTACAACAGGGATACGCGTTGGGATATCTTCTGGCCGCCTTATGCTTCTCTCTTCTCTTCGGGCGCTGGGGCTGGCGTCCTCTTTTCTTCTTGGGAGGTCTGCCGGCGCTGCTCGCGCTGTTCGTCCGCACCAACGTGAAGGAATCCGCGGTCTGGCAGAAGCGCAAAGAAGAGTCCTGGTCAGGCCTCTGGGTGGCGATTCGCGCGTACCTGCCCCTTTTCGGGTATCTGACGCTGCTGATGACGATGATGAACCTTGCCTCGCATGGAACGCAGGACATGTATCCTACATTTCTGCAGCGCCAATGGCACTTCGATCCGCGTCGACGATCGCTTATCACCGCGATCTCCATGGTCGGTGCAATCGCCGGCGGCACTCTTTTCGGCTGGCTATCCGACCGGATCGGCCGTCGGCGTTCCATCATCTTCGGCCTTGCGGGCGCGATTCTGATCGTCCCGCTATGGGCATATGCTCCGTCCGTTGCGCTGCTGACCGTAGGGGCCTTCTTCATTCAGTTCTTCGTCCAAGGCGCGTGGGGAGTGATCCCTGCGCACTTGACGGAGCTCTCGCCCCCCGCGATTCGTGGCTTTCTTCCCGGCTTCTCTTATCAATGCGGGGTCCTGCTGGCGAGCTCGGTTGCGTATCTCGAAGCAGTCTTCGCCCAGCACACCGCGTACGCGAATGCCATGGCGCTCACAGCGGGAACCGTTTTTCTGGGCGGCATCGTCGTCACCGCGCTGGGACGCGAACGAAAGGGACGCGACTTCGATGCTGCTTGAACCTGCCCGATATACCTGCTATCGAGCGCCTGAGGTGGTTGCGATTGACGGGCGGGTCGATAAGCCGGTTTGGCGATCGGCGCCCCCTTCAACTCCGTTTGTCGACATTGTTACGGGCGAGGCGGCGTGGTTCGATACGCGGGTGCGTCTGCTGTGGGATGACAGGTTCCTCTACTTTGGTTTCACGGCGGAAGAGACCAACATCTGGGCGACTCTGACCGAACGGGATTCCAAAATCTACGAAGAGAACGACCTTGAAATCTTTATCGCGGGACGCGACGCCTATTACGAATTCGAAATCAACGCGGCCAACGTGATCTACGAGGTGTTCTGGATTTGGAAAGACATTCATCAGCCGGGAGGCCGGTATTGGAATAGGCCTGAATTTGATATCAACGCGCATCCGCTGCTGATGCTCGATGGCGTTGGGGGGCACGTCCATCCGCGTGGTTTGCGCTATGGATTTCTCGATTGGGATTTGCCTGGCTTACATCATGCGGTGCACATTGATGGCGCGCTGAAGCGAACTTACGATCCTTCGCCCACTGTTCCGGACCGCGGCTGGTCTGCTGAAATTGCGATTCCGTGGACGAGCCTCGCTCCACTGGCGGATGGGCGCGCCCTTCCACCTAGAGACGGCGACGTGTGGCGAATCGACTGTTCGCGATTTCAGAAGATCGGACCCAACGCTGAAGTGCTGGACCCATGCGCCGGTTGGACGTGGAACCGCCACGGGTACTACGACTCCCACATTCCGGAAGCATTTCCGTACATTACTTTTACGAAATCTGCTAACGGACCTTCCCGGCCGAGTTCTCCAGAATGACGCTCGAAAGCACACCGGTATCCGACTTATCCGGTAGGTGTGAGCAGAAACCAATACCAGCGTAAAATGGCGCGTCTAAGTGCAGCGTTATGGGAGGCCCAAACTGGTGCATCGGTTCTCCTTGCAGACTTACAAAGATGGCGAAAGAATCTCCGCGCTTCTCGATGCCGATCCGCTTCGCCATCGTCTTCGCGAGCAAGCCACCGAAGCGGTACTGCATATCGCTAATGAGAGCTCCTCGGTCGGGGCGCTGGGCCAGGTGGATCATACCCGTGCCGTGCTCGGCGACCATAGCCTCCTTCGAATCATCGTCAAGACTCTGGCGGATGATCAAGATCGCCTTGCGGTCGTTGTAGCCGTTTGGATCTGGAAACGCTACGTCGGCAGCGAGTGAAACGTCACCGGACATCTTCTTCCAGAGATAACGGAACTCGTCCCGCGAATACCAGACGTTGTAACCGGCTGAGTTGATGATGTACTGCTTCGTTTCTTTGTCGTAAGTGGCGCTCCCAGGTACAACCGCAGCGCCGATGTCAGATTGTCCCTGAAACAAGCCTAGCGGTAGATCGAAATTCCTGCTTGGCCTGTGAAAATCCGCCGGCGGCGGGATCTGTTTGTGAGTCGGGGATCCCGGCTGAGCCCAGTCTGGCACTGCTGGCGCTGGTGCCATTAATGGGGCAGCACCTTGCGCGCACAGCAGATAAGGCGTTACTTTAAGGATCAAAATGGGCAGCGACGCCACCTTCAGTCGGTTCGTTCCTAGGGATCGAATGCTAATTTCCATTACGAACGCACTTTAGCAAAGCGCGGGAACCGTGGAGATACTTTACCGCTGGATCTCCGCCCGATGACTAATCCATAACGCTGAACTGAAGGTAAGGCCGCGAAATCTTGTAGATGACGTCGTCACTACCTTCGGTTAGAGTCACTCGCCCGTCGGCGTCTCGCTCCGAGCGACCGACTGCCTTGAACTCGACATCAATCTTGAAGTACGGGCAATCCCGGCTAACATACGTGCGCTGCAACCCGGTGGAGAGGCCGCCTTCCGTCGTGAACACGGTAAGTAACTCCCGTCTCGTCATTCCCGCTTTTATCGTTTGCATGCGGGTTAAAGTTTGGGCTACCCATTCCGTGGGATCCAGAGAAGCTTGGGCTTGTTGCGCATTCGCGTGCACCGCCAAGCCGGCGAACAACACCAAAAAACAAAACCGCCGCATCTTTTGACTCCCGCCTAATGTTAACCCTTCCGCCGATACCCGCGAAGATATCGCACCGGATAAGTCATCATCCGCGCTAACTTATAACTCCGCGAATGCATAACCCCACGTACCCGCTCGAACGCGGCGGAAAACTCAATCTCCCGCTCATAGAGAAACTGCATATGCTGATCGCGACGCGCGAATAGGCGCTCCAGCTCGTTCACATCGTCCTGGGTCAAGGTGTGGCCTGCGCGTATCTCCGGCGGCATGGGCCGCTGGTAGTAAATCGTTGAATGTGCGGCCTGTCGCTCCTGCTCGGGACGCGTATGCGAGTAAAAGTAGACTGCGATCGACTTACGCGAAGTTTGCTCCGGGTCCGGTAGTTGAATCTTCCGGAATCCATGCCAGGAATACTCGTTGGTCTCGAAGATGACGGCCCGGTTCGCGAGCGGGAGTACTTCGACATAGCCTGGGCCGCTCGTAGTCCACGGATCTTTCAAAAGTTCCAGCTTGCCGCCCCACGTCTCTTCCCATCGCGGATTTAGGAACACGATCAGGTTCAATCGCCGGTGATAGTGCTTGGTCGGATGGTAATTGAAGTCGACGTGAACATCCAGTTCCTGCCCGTGCCGATTCTCGTGAGTGCCGCCGCCGATGTACTCCGGATCGTAGATCAGTTCTGGAATCGAAGTGATCTGTCCGACCCAATCGAGAAACTCCCGGTCGCGCATCAGCTCATCGAAGCGCCCATACGCCGGGCCTAAGTCGGGCAGGTTCTCGTAGACGCTCTTCCCGCCAACTTCGCCGTGCTCGTTTAAAGCTTTCGCGACGTTGAATTCCGGAAACTCTCGCGCCAACTCCTGGCAAAACGCGGCGTCCAGAAAGTCATCGATCAACACATGGCGAAACGGCTTCGCCTTAGCGAATTGTTCCCGAAGTTCAGGCCCGCGTTCGCGTATCGCCGGGTTTAGTAAAGGGTTCAGTAACGAGATCACCGCTCTACATTGTAGTGGTCTACAGCACCGGCTTCAGATACTTGTAAACATTGTCCGCGACCATCTTGTTCCCGTCCGCCGTCGGATGAATCCCATCCGCTTGCATCAGGTTTGTATGGCCAGCCACGCCATCCAATAGGAACGGAATCCGTGTCAGATGATATTGGTTCGCCAACTGTACATAAATCTGCTCGAACTGATGAATGTAGTCCGGCCCGTAATTCCGCGGCAGCGTCATACCTGCCAGGATCACGCGCGTGTTGACCGATTGCAAACCCTGGATGATCTTCTCCAGATTCGCCTTGGTCGCAGCCGGAGGAAGTCCGCGCAGTCCATCGTTCCCGCCCAGTTCCAGAATCGCGATCTTCGGCCGCATGGCTAGAATTTCCGGCAGGCGTTCCAAACCATCGGTAGTCGTATCGCCACTTACCCCCGCATTCAAAACTTTGTAGGGCTTTTCTTTCGCTCGATCGATCAGGTGCTGCAGATAATCCGGATAGCTCTTTCCGGGGTCGGCGCCGAAGCCCGCCGATAGACTGTCGCCGTATGTTACGATCAGCGGCCGCTTGTCCTCCGGCGCTCCTGGCGGCGTGTTCACCACGGCTGGATCGGACTTTGAGCCGGCGCTCGGGGCCGACGTATTATCGGACGGCTTCTGCTGTGCGCCAGTCGGTTGCGGGCCGTGCGTCGGATTGCATGCTGCCGTCGTCCAGAGGACCGCGCAAATACTGATGATTCGCTTCACTACAGTCATAATAGAGAGACCAGAGGTATTTCTCATCGCGCGCGCCATCATAGAGGTTCGGCAACTCACCAAATCAATTGAAACCGGGGCTCACCGCGTCGATATTCTGAAGGGAATCAACCTGGAAATCGAGCGCGGCGACTTTGTTGCCATCATGGGTCCTTCCGGAAGCGGCAAGAGCACGCTGCTGGGGTTGCTCGCCGGGATTGGACACCGTAACATCCGGTTCGGTGATTCTGGACGGCGTCGACATCACCGGTCTCGCCGAGGATGATCTCGCGCTGGTGCGCGGCCGCAAAATTGGTTTCGTCTTCCAGTCGTACCAACTGATCCCGACGTTGACGGCCGAGGAAAATGTGCTGCTGCCGGCGGAACTGCTGGGCACTGGAGATCCTCGCCGGGCTCGCGATCTGCTCACGCGCGTTGGACTTGCCGATCGCCTCGATCATTACCCGATCCAGCTGTCGGGCGGTGAACAACAACGTGTGGCTCTCGCGCGAGCCTTCATGGTGTCGCCGCCTATCTTATTGGCTGACGAACCTACCGGCAATTTAGATTCCGCTAACGGCCAGCAGGTTCTGAATCTGCTGCTGGAATTGAACGCGCATGAGCAGACCACGCTGGTGCTGGTAACGCACGATGCGAGTCTCGCCAGCTATGCGCGCCGCCGCATCATGTTGCGCGACGGGCTGGTGGTCAGCGATGTGGTGAGCGAACCGGAAGCGCGCCAGGAATACGCGCAAGATGTCCACTAGTTCGCCTACTAAGCGGCGCGTCCCGTTGTCGTTCCGGCTGGCGTGGCGTGAATCGCGCGCTTCTACCGGTAAATTCCTCGCCGTGATCGTGGCCGTCGCCATCGGCGTGGCAGCACTTACCGGAGTCGAAGGATTCAGCCGCGCGTTTCACACGATGCTGCTGCGCGAAGCCCGAACACTGATGGCGGCGGATCTGATGGTGCGCGTCTTCGCTCTCCCGAGTCCCCCGCAAGCCGCGCTCATGGATAGCCTCACGAGGCAGGGAATCGACCGCACCTGGATCACGGAAACCCTCACCATGGCATCGTCGACGAACCCCGATGCCGCTCCGGTGCTCATATCCGTCAAGGCGGTAGATACCGCGAAGTACCCGTTCTACGGGCAGGTCAAGCTCGATCCGCCCGGCCCTCTGGCCTCGCGTCTAACTACGAACACGGTTGCCGTTTCGCGCGATCTGTTGCTGCGCTTGAATGCGAAGGTCGGCGATCCATTGCGCATCGGTGGGCAGGATTTCACGATCGCTGCCGTTGTCGCATCGGAGCCGGACCGCATGTCGGGTAGCATCAACGTGGGCCCGCGCGTGATGATGACGCGGGCCGCGCTCGACCGCACCGGCTTGCTCATTGCCGGCAGCCGCGCTTCGGAGCGATTCCTGTTTCGCGTGCCGCCCACGATTCCCATCGGCCGCGTTCACGACCAGCTCAAGAAAGTCTTTCCCGAAAGCCTGATCACCGATTTTCGCGAGAGCCATCCCGCAATCCAGCAAGGGCTCGAGCGGGCGACGATCTTCCTCAGCCTGGTCAGTCTGATCGCCCTCATCGTCGGCGCGATCGGCGTTTCGATGGCAATCGATTCGCACCTGCAACAGAAGCTCGATTCCATCGCGGTCATGAAGTGCGTGGGCGCCCGTTCCGCGCAGATCATTCGCATCTACACGGTGCAAACGTTGGGACTCGGCATCGCCGGCGGTTTGCTCGGAATCCTGGCGGGCTTCGGGGTACAAGCGGCGTTTCCGCTGCTGCTCGCGCGCTTCTTCAACACCCGCCCGCGAATTGCGCTCGATCCAGCGTCGGCGCTGCAAGGTCTGGCTATCGGGATACTCGCGACGCTGCTCTTCACGCTTCCTCCGCTCCTCTCGATCCGGCGGATTCGCCCCGGCCTGATTCTACGGCGCGATGTAACTGTCGACCGGCGCCGCTGGACAGAACGGCTTCGGGATGGGCGCGCTTCGATCGCGGCCGGAGCGCTGATTGTGCTCGGTATCGGTTCCGTCGCGGCGTGGCTCAGCGACTCCGTTCGCACCGGCGTTTACTTCGTCAGCGCGCTGGCAATCAGTCTGCTGGTGATGGCGATTGTTGGATGGCTGCTGTTGCGCGGTCTGCGCTGGTTTGGCCGCAACGTCGCGTGGCGGTTGCGTCCGAGTCTGCGTCACGGCATCGCGAATCTGTATCGACCGGGAGCTCATTCACAAGCGGCACTCATCGCGCTCGGGATTGGCGTGATGTTCACACTGACCGTGTTCTTAGTCCAGCGCGGTCTGCTCGCGGATATGCGGCGGACGTCTCCGCCGGGCATGCCAAACGTATTCCTGCTCGATATGACGCCGGGCAATCGTGACCGCGTGATGAACCTGGTTGCGGCGCAGCAAGGTGTCGAAGGAAAGCCGGAATCGATCGGCACGGTTTCCGCACGGATCACGGCGATCGACGGCGTTCCCATCGTTCGCGAGAAGCTGAAAGGGATGGAGCGACGCTACGCTTCCACGGTTGCCGTCACCGATTCCGCCGCAAAGCCCGCTTACACAAAGGTTCTCTCGGGACGCTGGTGGGATGCGAAAAATCCGCCGCAGCAACCGGAAGTCTCCGTGTCCGAAGAAGCCGCAAAGCTGATGCATTTGACGCCGGGCATGCGGCTCAACTGGTCTACTCCGTCGCGAACGTTTGTGGCGACTATTGCCGCGGTTCATCGCACGGAGGCGATCCGCCTCACCGCGCGTATTGAGTTCATCTTCTCTCCCGGCGCACTCACTGGATTGCCGGTTATCTACTACGGCACGGTGCGCGTGAAGCCGCAGCTTGTTCCCGAGCTACAGAAGGCGATCTACTCGCAGTTCCCGACAGTGACCGTCGTGAATGTGGCCGACGTTCTGGCGATTGTTCAGGACGTCGTGGATCAGATTGCGCTGATCATTCGTTTCATCTCCGCCTTTGCGATCTTCGCCGGCGTGGTCATCCTGGGCTCGAGTGTCGCGGGCACACGTCTGCGCCGTATCCGGGAAGTCGTGATCCTGAAAACGCTTGGAGGCACGCGGCGTCGCATTGCGGAAATTTTCTCGGTGGAGTTCCTGATACTCGGCGCGACAGCGGGTCTGGCCGGATCGCTGCTCGCACTCGCTTTCTCGTCTCTGCTATTGAACGGGCTACTGAAAGCGGAAGTGCGGATCGACTTCACGCCGATTGCCAGCGCGATCGTTCTGACGGCTTTAGTCTCGATCCTTGCCGGTTGGCTGGCAAGTCTCCGAATTCTAAGTCAGCGTCCGTTGGAAATACTCAGGCAGGAACAATAGAAGCGACTTCAACTTCGCCGGCGAAGCTTGTACCCTCGACGTGAAACTCGATAGCCTCGCGAATCGAACGCTCGACTTCGTCACGGGATTCGCCAACCGAGATCACGCCGGGAAGATCGGGTACAACTTACTCCAAGAGAACGGCCCGTGGTGGAAGCTTCAAGTAACCGGCTTGCTTACGCGCATGGCTCAGTAGGGTAACTCAGTTACGCAGCCCCGACCGTCAGGGAGCGGGTTACCGTCGGGCGCAAAGCGAACAGCGGACGAGATAATCCAGTAGTGGACCAGCGCCTCCCGTTATCCGCTTTGTTGTCGCAAACACTCGTCGCCTTCATCATCGAGGCCGACAACGAGTTTGAACATCGAATGCATCATCGAACTACCGTTCAAAAATCGACACCCGAACCTTCGCGGGGTCCGTGGTTAACGTCGCTCGCTATGTGGTCGAACTGCCTGCGGTATGTAGGCGAGGAAGGGGTGTCTGTCCAGTGTTTGCCGCAGCTTGCTCGAACTGAAACAAATATGCACGGCATGCAGCGATGGGGCTGGATACGGGTAGGTCCCGATCGAGTGATTCGACCCACTCGCGCCGCATGCCGCGCTCGGGAAATCTGGCCGTCCGTACTCGACAACGTCGAAGAACGCTGGCGTCAACGGTTCGGTAATGAGGCGGTCGAGAAGCTTCGGGCAAGTCTATCCGCGTTGGCCGGGCGGCTCGATTCCAATCTGCCTGATTGTCTTCCGATTCTCGGATACGGTCTTACCACACAACTGGCGCCACACAAGAAGCGCACGGTGAAAGACTGCGGGGCGGTGATTCCCGAAGCTACCTTGGCGGCGTTACTGTCGAAAGTGTTGCTGGCGTTCGCGCTGGAGTTTGAAAGTAAGTCGAAGGTCTCTATGGCGATTGTCGCCAACTTACTGCGGTTGACGGGTAACGAGGGTGTGCGCGTTCGCGATCTGCCTGTCCTATCCGGAATTGCCAAGCCGGGTATCGCCGTCGCGATCAGCTATCTCACTAAACGCGGTTTTGCTAGCGTACAACCGGAACGGCCGGGCAGCCGGGTGAACCTGCTGTCACTAACTGCAAAAGGCGAGGAAGCCCGTGAGTCATACTTCCCGCTCGTTCAGCAGACTGAAGATCGCTGGCGCGAAACGTTCGGGGCAGCCACAATCGCGGAGCTGAGGCAATCACTCGAGGAAGTCGTCGGCGACCCCACGGTCTCGCCGTTGTTCGGCGGATTAGAACCTTACCCTGACGGATGGCGCGCGGCGGATTACCTCAAAGCGAAGCAGGCCGGGAGGGCTCTCGTACTCCCGCATTTCCCCATGGTGTCGCACCGCGGCGGATTTCCCGACGGCAGTTGAACTAGACTTAGGTCGACATGGACAGACATTCGTTTTCACACGATGGCTTGAAGTTTTCGTATCTCGATACCGGGAGCGAGGCTTCTCCGGTCGATTGCATTGCACGCTCATTGGATGGAAGGGGTAACCTTCCGCAGGCTTGCCGAGGCGTTGGCCCCCGGTTGGCGCCTGATCGCACCCGATCAACGCGGGCACGGATATTCGGACCATGCGAAGACTTACTCGCGCGAAGACTACATGGGTGATCTTGAAGCGCTGTTTGAGCACCTCGGACTCAAATCGGCAGTCCTTCTCGGTAACTCTCTAGGCGGGGTTAACGCGTATCAGTTTGCGGCGAAACACCCCGAGAAAGTCCGCGCTCTAATCATCGAAGATGTCGGCGTGGAATCAGCGGGCGATCTGTCATTTTGTCTTCCGTGGGCAGGGACGTTTGCGAATCGTGCAGCATTGAAAGAACGGGTTGGTTCGCGTCTCTGGCCGTACCTTGAAGATTCTGCGCGGCATGACTCGGAGGGTTGGCGGCTGGCTTTCGACCCACGCGATATGGTTGCATCGGAAGCTGCCATGAACGGCGATCATTGGGCGGACTGGCTCGCCAGCAGCTGTCCGGCATTAGTCATCCGCGGATCGGACAGCCGCGTGACTACCGAAGAGCACCTCGCAGCCATGGCCTCTCGCCGCCCAAACACTCAGATGCGAACGCTCCGGGGCGGACATGTCGTTCATTTCGATGACCCTTCGGGTTTTGCCGCGGTCGTGCAGTTCTTCCTGGAGTCGCTCCACTCTGTCGGACGGCAGAGGTGAACCAATGGGCGCAAGCCGCCTGTCGCTAGGTAAGTCGCGCATCGAAGCTCTAAGCGACGGGGTGTTCTCCATCGCGATGACTTTGCTTGTGCTCAAACTGGACGTTCCCGAGGTGATGCATCATTCTTCGAACGAAGCGATGCTGCAGCAGTTACTCGCCATGACGCCTGCTTTTCTCACCTATGCGGTAACCTTCCTCATTGCGGGTGGCTTCTGGTATGTCCATCATCTGACTTTTCATCTAATCCGGAGTGTTGACGGCCTCCTAGTATGGATCAACCTGCTGTTTCTGATGTTTGTCGCGCTGCTCCCGTTCTCCGCCGGATTGATGAGCCACTTACTGGTTCATCCCGTTTCTCAGTTGTTCTATTACGGCAATCAACTCGCGATCGCGGCTCTGCTAAGTCTTCACTGGCAATATGCGCGATCCCGAAACTTCATCGAAGGCTCCAGAGACACTCTAGGATTAACTCAGATCACTTCAGCCGCGACAGCCGGATTTGCAGCTTGCCTGATCATCGCGATTTACTTACCCGGGTATAGTTGGATTCCGCTGCCGATTATAGTTATCGCGTGGCCGATTGTGAGTTGGCTGAAGAGGCGCAGTCACTCCCGCGCATCTAACCATGCCTAACTCGCCGGCTTGCTCAAGGGTTGCCGGAACCGCGAGCAGGCCAGGTTTTGGAGGTGCGTTTCAGGTAATAAGGATTGCCGCCCGACAAAGCAACAATGATTCGCCTTCGGTGAGTTTGAAGGTCGGGATCACCTGCGGGCGTTTGGCTCCGGTCCTGGTGATGGCTGGGACAACGAACTTATCGAGTAATTTGCCGTCATAACCGATCTCCACATAAGTCTTTTCATTCCCCAGGAAGACCGATAAGCGGTCTTTACCGCAGAAGATCCGGTTTCGCGAGGGAGCCTTCATCTTACGATCGATGAAATCGCCGATCGGCATAATCGCACCGAGCTCCTGACCGTCTTGCGCGAAGTGCCGGAGCATGGGCCATTCCGGTTGAATGTCGCCTGTCCGCTCGTCGCTGAAGGCCCATAATTCGCCATTGGGATCGGCGCAAAACGACGTCGGCGTCGATTTGGACCGAGGACTTAGGATCGATCTTGGCCACGGGTCCGGGGAGTTCGGCGGAGCGCGACGCAACGGCTGCAATGAGGCCGAGGGCGAGCACGGCAGATTTCATAGCGTTAGCCCTTCGAGTGTGACGCGTCGAGCCCTATTCGGGTGGAGTGCCAGGTTGGGTCGTGCGGTCGAAGGATGTTGTTCGCTTTGCTCAGTGGTGTCAAGCACAGCTCGAAACCCAGCGGAGAAGCTTGCGAATTCGTGAGCTGTGCGAGGTTCTAAGAAGCAGAATCAAAGCGAAATTGTGTTCTCCGCGCGGCGTCGTCTTTGATTGCGCGCCTCATTGAGGACGGTGCGGCCGATTTCGGTTAACCGGTAAGAGGGAGGGCGCCCAGAAGCCAGGCCTGCTCTCAACTTCCGCGGAACAAGGTCCACGTAGCCCCGTTTACATAATTGCCGGAGCATCTCCCTGGATTGTGGATCCGCTCCCGCCCACGATTTCAAAACACCTACGGTATTCAGTACCCGGATCGCCTGCTCGTCCATCCCGCTACCCCCGGAAAGCTCTTTACCGGAGGCTACACAAAACCAGCGTCTGCGGGCCTCATGTTTGGGGTAAATGACCGATGTCGGGGGTGAAACGCTTGAGCGCCGGGATAAACTTGCACAAACGCGTCCGGGCGTTCCACAATAGCTCCAGTCGCGACGAAGCTCCGCGGTCTTAAACGCGCCGCGTTTCGAGGGGAAAGTCATCCCCAGCACCGATTACCGGGCCGAATCAGTCCGTGTTCGAGAGCTTCGCGTCATTCCGAGTCCCTGCTCCGGCTACCCTTCCTGGTGGTCCAGGAGATGTCTTGTCCTTTACTTTCAAGGTTTTCAGAATGCTATCCTAAATACTATTTGTCATGCGAACTGTCGATCTGATTGCCCGTAAACGGGATGGAGAAGAGCTCAATGCGGAGGAAATCGAACACCTGATTCAGGGATATACCTCCGGAGAAATTCCGGATTATCAGATGTCGGCATTCTTGATGGCGACCTACTTCACCGGAATGGAAGATCGCGAAGTTAGTTCGCTAACAGAGAGCATGATGCGATCGGGAAGTTTGATCGATCTCTCGAGCGTTCCTGGCATGAAGGTCGACAAACACTCCACAGGCGGCGTGGGTGATAAGACCAGTCTGATCTCGGCTCCGATCGCAGCGGCTGCAGGCGTGATTGTCCCCATGATGTCCGGGCCGTGCGCTGGGCCACACGGGAGGAACTCTCGACAAGCTCGAATCTATCCCCGGTTTCCGCACCGACCTATCGACTGAAGAATTCACGGCGCAACTGCAAAAGCTAGGCCTCGCATTTATCGGTCAGAGCGACGAAGTAGCGCCCGCGGATAAGAAGCTTTACTCTTTGCGCGACGTTACAGGCACAGTTGAATCGATTCCGCTTATCGCTTCTTCGATCATGTCGAAGAAGATGGCGGAGGGTGTCGACGCTCTGGTCCTCGATGTCAAAGTCGGGTCCGGCGCATTCATGAAAAAGCAGGTCGAAGCGCGCCGCCTCGCGCAGATGATGGTCGGCATTGGCCGTCGCATGGATAAACGCGTGCAAGCGTTGATCACCGACATGAACCAGCCGCTCGGCTATGCAGTCGGCAACGCGCTGGAAGTCATGGAAGTTTCGCAGACGCTGCATAACGAAGGCCCGGAGGATCTCCGCCGCCTCTCCGTGGAGCTCGCCGCGCGCATGATCTTTCTCGCCAAGCAGGCTGCGTCGCTTGAAGAAGCGCGCCAGATCGCCGAAAGCAAGCTGGTGGATGGCTCCGCTTACAACAAATTCCGCCAAGTCGTGGAAGCGCAGGGCGGCAACGTGCAGGCGATCGATAAGTTCGAGTTGCTGCCGAATGCGACCGGAATGCGCGAGATCACCACTTCGCGCGGAGGTTTCATCGCCGCCATTCACGCGGAAGATATCGGCCACGCATCGGTTCTAATGGGCGCCGGGCGCGATCGCCGCGAAGATACGATCGATCCGGCGGTAGGCGTGATTCTTGAAGTCAAGGTTGGCGAGAAGGTCGACGCGGGCGCCGTGCTTGGACGCCTTTACTACACGCGCGAAGATCGCCTCGACGAAGCCGCCGAGATGGTGGAAGATGCGTTCGTTATCTCCAACACCAAGGCTGAAGATCGCGAACTGATCCTAGAGGTTGTCGGCTGAAGGATGGCCCGCTTCACGGGTCTTCTCGGCATTGCTGCCATCCTCCTCACCGCGTTTTTAACATCGAGTAATCGCCGGGCGATTCGTCCGCGCGTGGTTCTATGGGGCATCTCGCTCCAATTCGCGTTTGCGCTGCTGGTACTCAAGACGGACTTCGGCAAGATCTTTCAAACCATCAGCGTCGGCGTGAACGCGATGCTGAACTACACCGAAGCCGGAAGTAAGTTCGTCTTCGGCGATCAACTCGGTTCGCAAGGCGGACCTTTCGGCGTCATCTTCGCGTTTCAGGTGCTGCCGATCATCATCTTCATCGCGTCGTTCTTCTCGATTCTTTACTACTTCGGAATCATGCAGGTGGTCGTGAAGGCGATGGCGGTGGCGATGCAACGCATCATGGGCGCGAGCGGGGCGGAATCGTTGAATGTCGCGGCCAGCATCTTCATGGGACAGACCGAAGCGCCGCTGACGATTCGTCCCTTCATCGCCAACATGACGCGGTCCGAACTCTTCTGCATTATGGTCAGCGGGATGGCGCATGTGTCTGGAGCTGTGATGGCGGCCTATGTCAAGATCGCGCACGTGAGCATCGTTCACCTGCTTACCGCTGTGATCATGACGGCACCCGCGACGATCATGCTGGCCAAGATCATGATCCCGGAAACCGGCGTTCCCGAAACGGCAGGGACGGTCACGCTGAAGGTTGAGAAGACTGCGGTTAACGTGATCGACGCGGCGGCTCAAGGTGCTGGTGACGGACTGCAACTGTGCCTGAACATCGCCGCGATGCTGATCGCGTTTCTGGCGTTAATTGCGATGTGTAACGGAATTCTCAGCGGGCTGCACAGCCTTCCTTATATGAGTTGGCTGCCGCAAACGCTGCAACAGATCTTCGGGTTCGTGTTTGCGCCGATTGCGTGGCTGTTGGGCGTGAGTTGGAACGACTGCGCGTCGATCGGCAATCTGCTCGGCACGCGCCTGGTGCTCAACGAATTCGTGGCGTTCATCGATCTGGGCAACATGCGCGCGCATCTCGATCCGAAATCGTTTGTGATCGCGACGTACGCGCTTTGCGGTTTCGCGAACTTCAGTTCGATCGCGATACAGATCGGTGGCATTGGCGCGCTCGCACCGAATCGGAAGAGCGATCTGGCGAGGCTCGGGTTGCGGGCTGTGGCAGCCGGTACAATGGCGAATTTTATGTCGGCCTGTATTGCGGGGATGCTGTTGTAGGCTGATGGTGTAAGCCAAGATGCCCGACCGCGATTCCAAGCCAATCAAACACCTAGGGCTCTAGCGCATCGAGCTAGCGCGTGAGAAGGATCCGCTGAAGTCGACACCGCCGTTGGGGGAGCAACCGGGGCAGCCGAGTGATGATCCCTACGGGTCCGGCGACTACAAGGACACGCCGCCGGGCAGCTGGGGACAGTCGGACAAGAGCGGCTGGGGTAACCAGGGCAATGCCGGGAACGAAGGATAGTTCAGCGCAATGAGTCGACGAATGAAGATCGAACGTATCTCGCAAAGTCTCTTGTGTTGTGCGTCAAGAGAACCGGGATGGAATGGCGAAGCATCGTTGCGACGATATTTGCGTCATGGACTTGCCTCCCCTTGACGTCAGGTGTGTGCAACAAAATCCAGTAACCGGGCAGTAACGCCAGCGTCCTCGCCGGCGATCTCGAACTTGCCCTCGAATTCGCGGACAGCTTTACACACGACTGCAGCCGAAGGGCAAGGGGCGAAGTTGCCACGGCCGAGTTGCCGCCGCGATGAACTCCCGAAGCACTTGGCGGCTGGTCTACAACAATACCAGCGAGTCCTCGAGACCTTTCAAGCTCGTGCGGGCGATGGTGTGGAAGGCTGTTTCGGGGAAGGCGGCGTAAATCAGGACATTCGTGTCTATGAAGACGGCGCTACCCTGCGTCAGGGTCGGCATAAAGATCTTCACGGCGAAATGTGAATGTTCGTAACCGTACCGTTTCCCGTATCTCCACCCATTGCGTGGTTCCGTAGATATCTGCTCGAATCACTATCACCCCGCGTCGGGGATAACCTCCCGTCCCGCTTGGGAAGTTAGCGATATCGTTTCAGCGCCAGCGGCCCAACTTAAAACACGCCGTTGCCTACACCGCCGGCATTGTAGTCCGTTAGGTCGCCCGACAGGCGCGATAAAGGCTCCCGTGGGGAGAAACCGGCCGCTCCGCCGGTGAAGCTGTAAAGCACCGTCTCGGCACCAGTTACACCTAGCGGTAACGCACCGGGGAACACCGCCGTAGCTGGTACTCCGTAAAGTTGCCGGCGGAACCCGGACCAAGAGCCTCCGGGTCATAACCACTCAAGCTGTCCATGAAGTTATACAGCCAGTCTCCGTCCCGATTTAGCCACTTTATAGAGAACGCCACCATTAGCTGCTCCGCCGAACGTGGTCGTGCGGGCGATGGTGTGGAAGGCTGTTTCGGGGAAGGCGGCGTAAATCAGGACATTCGTGTCTATGAAGACGGCGCTACCCTGCGTAGGGTCGGCATAAAGATCTTCACGGCGAAATGTGAAGTTGTCGTCGAACAACCGGCCCGAGATAACCGGCAGATCGTGGGCCAAGCCCTCACTGCTTGGGGATGGCCCGAGATCAACGGGCCTTAGCACTAGCAAATCGCCTTTACGCTCAGCCTGAAGACGTACGTGTGGTGCCGACTGCACCAACTCGGCGGGTATCAATATGTCCCCTGACTCGTTTACCTCGACAATCACCTGGCGCTCCTCTCTTAAGAGTACTTCTTACGATCGCACTCCGTCGGTTTACTCGCAGCAAAGTTGACACGATGAGCAGAAATTACTCATACTGCCGAGCCTTTGACTGCGTTACAGCTCTTCGGTGGAGTGTTGGAGTATCGAACAGCCCAACACATCGAGATTTGTGCTGATGGGATAACGGCACAAAACTCTGCTTGTGGGCACCAGAATTCCGGTGAACCTAATCCTCGAAAAGCTAGGTGTGGAAGAGACGAGTGAGATATTCCTGCAGCGTTACTTCAACTGACGCGGGACCATATCACTGCCACGCTGAAGTTTGTCCAAACCCGTTCGCTGATCTTCATCGGTGTTCATCACTGTTCATCCGCAGCTAATTGAAACTCCCACCCCATGTTATTCTCGGACCATACCAGAAGTCGTTCCCATGCGGGTCCGCATCGCGCTTCCGGCGATCGTTGTCCTGTGCTTTTCTATTAGCGCAGTTTTCGCTTTTCAGGCCCAGTTCAAACAGTATCCCGGCGAAGAAGACAATCCAACTACAGTGCCCTCCGGCGCCTTCGAGCGTACCGAGTGGACGTTTGCGCGCCTTCGCTATCCGTCCGGCCGCTACACTGAATATGCCGGTGAGCGCGGCACCTGGCCCACCGATTTTCCGAAAGCCGATCGCCAGTTCCTACAGGGCGTTCGTCGCCTCACGCGCATCCACACCCGCTCCACCGAGCAGGTGATCGACATGAACACCGACGAGGTCTACAACTGGCCGTGGGTCTATGCGGTCGAGGTCGGCCACTGGGACCTGACCGACGCGCAAGTCAAAATGATGCGCGAGTATTTCCTGCGCGGCGGCTTTCTCATGGTCGACGATTTCCACGGAACGTACGAGTGGGAAGTGTTCGTCGCCAGCATGAGCCGTATCTTTCCGGACCGTCCCATCGTCGAGATCGAAGACAAAGATCCGATTTTTCACGTTCTTTATGATCTCGAAAATCGCGTACAAGTTCCGGGTCTTCAATACGTCTATAGCGGTAAAGTTTATGAGAAGGATGGCGTTGTCCCCCATTGGCGAGGTATTTACGACGACCGCGGCCGCCTCATGGTCACCATGTGTTTCAATCAGGACGACGGCGATGCCTGGGAGCACGCCGACAATCCGCAATATCCTGAGAAGTATACGTCGCAGGCGTATCGTTTAGGAATCAATTACATCATTTATGCAATGACCCACTGAGGGGTCCTTCTCATGTTTGAGCTTCTGTTCAAATATCCTCCGGCAGTGTTCTCGCGTGGGCATTATCTGCTGCTCGCGCCGCTACCGGTGTGGGTGCTGTTGCTGCTGGTGATCGCTGGCGGAGCGTTGCTGTTCTGGAATGTGCGCCGTCACGCCAATCTGCTTTCGCAGGTTCGCCGCATCACGATCTGGAGTCTCGAGACCGCTCTGATCGCGCTGCTTCTGTTGCTGCTATGGCATCCCGCGATCAGCGTTGCGACCCTGCGTCCGCAGCAAAACATCGTCGCCGTTCTGCTCGATTCTTCACGGAGCATGGCCATCAAAGATGAAGACGGCCAGACACGTTTTGACGCCGCTGCAAAGCTGCTGCATAACGGCATGCTGGATTCTCTCGGCCGCCGTTTCCAAGTCCGCTTATATCGGTTCGGCGCGGATGCGGACCGCGTCGATCAGGCTCGATTCTTCCAGCCACCCGATGCCAACGTAACCCGCATCGCCCAGAGTCTGCGTGATATCGCGACGGAATCGACCTCGCTTCCGTTCGGCGCTGCAATCCTTCTGACGGATGGCGCCGAAAACGCCGGCGGCATCGACTTCGCCACCATCCAGCGCCTGCGCCAGACGCGCATCCCGGTCAACACAATCGGCTTCGGAAAAGACAAACTGCGCCGCGATGTTGAAGTCGAAGACTTTGCCGTACCTCAGCGCACGCTCGCCGGTTCTCGCATCGAAGCCCGCGTCGCTTTGCGCCAGACCGGATGCACCGGCGAAAAAGCGCGAGTCACTGTTGCGGACGGTGACAAAATACTCGCGTCAGAAACGGTCGATCTCACGCGCGAGAATCAAGCCGTCCCGTTGGTGCTGAACGCGGGTCCCGCAGGCGCGCTCAATCTGGTCGCGCGCGTGGACCCGCTGCCGAACGAAGACAACGTGCAGAACAACGCGCTTTCTCGTTTGGTAAATGTGTCCGGCCGCAAGCCGCGCGTCCTTTATGTAGAGGGCGAGCCGCGCTGGGAATACAAGTTCATCCGGCGCGCTGCGGATGACGATCCGCAGATCCAACTCGTCAGCATGCTTCGCACGACGCCCAACAAGATCTACCGTCAGGGCGTGAGCGATCCCTCCGAACTCGAAGCCGGATTCCCGACCAAGCCCGAGGAACTATTTGCCTACGACGGTTTGATCATCGGGAGCACCGAAGCCAACTGGTTTACGCCCGCGCAGCAGGACATGATCAAGGAATTCGCGGGACGCCGCGGCGGCGGAGTCTTGTTCCTCGGTGGCCGCTTCGCTCTGTCTGACGGCGGTTACGGCGCAACCCCGATCGCCGAGATGTTGCCCGTCCATCTGCCGACCACACAAACCACGTTTCAGCGCGTCTACTCCAATACGGAGCTGGCGCCGGCGGGTCTGGACAGCGCGCTCACCCGCATTGATGACGATCCCGTGAAGAACGAGCAGCGCTGGAAGAAGATGCCGGAAATCGCGAACTGGCAGGCCGTGGGCGACCCCAAACCCGGCGCGGCCGTGCTCGCCGAAATCATTCCCCCGGGACATCGTAAGACGCCTTTGCTCACGACCGAAGCTTATGGACGCGGGCGCACGGCGGTCCTCGCCACCGGCGGGATGTGGCGCTGGCAAATGCGCTCCGATCACACCGATAAAACGCTGGCTTCGTTCTGGCAGCAGATGACGCGGTGGCTGGTGAACGACACTCCCGGTACGGTTTCCGCGTCGACGCCGAAGCAGGTTCTGGCGGATGAAGACAAGGTTCCGCTGCGTGTCGAAGTCCGCGACAAGACCTATCAGCCGCTCGCCGGCGCTGTCGTCCAGGCGCATTTCATCGGACCGGACGGCGTCAACGCGACGATGCAGCTGCAGCCCGCCGCATCGGAAACGGGCGTTTACACCGGTGAATGGACTGCTCCAAAAGCCGGCGCTTACCTCACCGAAGTTACGGCGACCAATCCGACGGGCGAGATCGGCCGCGATGTGGTGACCTTCCGCCGCGACGACGGGGTGGCTGAAAACTTCCGTTCGACACAGAATCGCGATCTGTTGGAGAAACTATCGGCGCAAACCGGCGGTCATTACTATACGCCCCGCGATGCGCGTCACCTGGCCGATGAAATTTCCTACTCCGAAGCGGGTATCTCCGAACACGAATTGCTGGATTTGTGGGACATGCCGATCGTACTGCTTCTAGCGCTCGGGTTGCGCGGCTCCGAATGGCTGCTGCGCCGCCGATGGGGAGTCGTGTGAAGCGGCTCTTCTTGCTCGCGGCTTTGTTACCCGCGCTCTGCCCCGCGAAAACGTTCTATCTCGTGATTGCCGGGCTCGGTGGCGAACCCGATTACGAGCAGCGCTTCAGCGGATTAGCCGACGAAGCCGCAAAGGCGTTCAACGCGCCGGGGGGCGATTCCGTCGTCACCGAATTGAAGGGCGGGGGAGCGACCAAGGCTGCGATTCGAACTTCGCTCGATCAGATTGCGCATCAGGCGACTGCGGCGGACGCACTGGTGCTTCTCATGATCGGGCACGGTAGTTTCGATGGCGACGACTACAAGTTCAACATTCCCGGTCCCGATCTAAGCGCTCGCGAACTAGCCGAGATGTTGAACCGCGTGCCGGCATCGAAGCAGCTTGTCGCCGATACGACGAGCGCGAGTGGTGCGGTGTTGAAACCGCTCGAACATCCGGGCCGCATCGTTGTTACCGCGACACGCGACGGCATCGAGCGTAACGCCACCGTTTTCGCGCGCTTCTGGATCGAGGCGCTGCACGACAGCTCGGCCGACACGGATAAGAACGAATCCGTGAGCGCACTTGAAGCGTTCACCTACGCACAGCACAAGACCGCGAAGTTCTACGAAGACGAAAAGCGTATCGCGACCGAGCATCCCGCAATCAGCGATTCTTCGCGCGCAGGACTGTTCACGGTTGTCCGCTTCGGCAGCGCGGCAAGCGCGGCTGCGGACCCCGCGAAGAAGCACCTGATGTCACAGCGTGACGATCTGGAAGCCAAGATCGACGCGCTGAAACAACAGAAGAACACGATGGATGAAGCGGATTACAAGAAGCAGTTGACGGCGCTCCTGATTCAACTCGCCAAGACTCAAGGGGAAATCGATCAATGAGATTTCTTGCCGGGGTATTGCTTGCCGCGTCTCTAACCGCGCAGACTTCGAGTAATCAAGCCGAAGCGCTTTGGCGACAACACGATTACTTCGGGGCGAACGACGCCTTCCGCGCTCTCGTTCAGCAGCATCCGAAGGACGCGAATCTAAAGGTCCGATGGGGGCGCCTCTTCCTCGAGCGTTTCGATCCTAACACTGCCACAGACCTGTTCAAAGAAGCCCTGGCGATCGATCCGAAAAACGCCGGCGCGCACCTGGGTCTCGCTCTGATCGCGGAAGAAGAATTCGAGGGCTCGGCGATCGACGAAGCCAACAAGGCGCTTGCTTCCGATCCCAATCTGGTCGAGGCGCGCGAGCTGCTCGCCAAACTCGCTCTGGAAGACAGCGATCTGAAGACCGCGCGGAACGAAGCTGCCGCGGCACTGAAGCTCAATTCGAAATCTACGGCCGCCGAGGCAATCAACGCGTCTGCCGACTTACTAGAACATCGTGACGCCGATGAGTGGCTCAATCGGATCGCGACAGAGCACCCGAAGGACGGCACCGGCTACGAATCGATCGGCTTCTTCCTGCAGCTGAACCGTCGCTACGACGACGCGATTACGTACTTCCGCAAAGCCATCGCCGTTCAGCCCGATCTCTGGAGCGCTCACTCACAGCTCGGCCTCAACCTCATGCGACTGGGACGCGAAAGTGAAGCCCACAAAGAGCTTGAACTGGCCTTCAACAATCACTACGCCGACTTACCCACCAAAAATACGCTCAAGTTGATGGATAAGTACCCGGACTTCAAAACGTTCCGTGAAGGGCAGACCGTCCTGATGCTGGACAAGAAGGAAGCCGATGTCCTGCGCCTCTACGTCCAGCCCGAATTCGAGCGCGCGTTGGCGACCTATCAGAAGAAATACGAGATCACGTTGCCGCGTCCGGTGCAGCTCGAGGTCTATCCGAATCACGAAGACTTCGCCGTGCGCACTATGGGAATGCCGGGGATCGGAATTCTTGGCGTGACCTTCCAAGACGTCGTCGCGATGGACAGTCCGTCCGGCCGACCGCCCGGCGAGTTCCACTGGGCCAGCACGATGTGGCACGAACTCAGCCACGTCTACATCCTGACCATCACCAAACAGCGCGTACCGCGATGGTTCACCGAAGGCGTTGCGGTCCACGAAGAAACGCAAGCGTCGCCGGATTGGGGCGATCGCCTCACGCCGGATGTCGTCGAAGCCATCAAGAACAAACAACTGCTGCCCGTGGCTGACCTCGATCGCGGCTTCATGCATCCGAAGTACAAAGATCAGGTCATCGTATCTTACTGGCAGGGCGGACGTATCTGTGACTTCATTGCGAAACAATGGGGTGAACACAAGCTGCTCGATATGGCTCACGCTTTCGCCAATACGGATTCGACCGCCGAAGTGATTCAATCGCAGCTCGGCATGAGCCCGGAAGAGTTCGATAAGAAATTTCGCGCGACGGTGGAAGAAGAAGATAAGAACGTAATCGCCAACATCGATAAGTGGAAGAAAGATATCCGCGAACTGAATCAAGCCGTCGCCAAGAACCAGTGGGGCGAAGTGGAATCGAAAGCGCCTGCGGTTCGCGATGAGTATCCGGGCTATATCGAATCCGGAAGCGCATACGAAGGTCTAGCCGAGGCTTATCGCAAAGCGGGAGATGAACGCCGCGAGACGGACGCGTTACTGCAGTACTCGAAGGCAACCGGCCGCAATCCGACGACACTAAAGCGCCTCGCCACGCTGCTTGAAAAACAAGGGAAGACGAAGGAAGCGGCAGCCGTTCTCAATCGCCTGATCTATATCGCGCCTCTTGATGAAGAGCTGCACACCATGCTCGGGGCGGACGATCTCGCTCTCAGTGACGCCCCTGACGCGGCTCGCGAATACACGGCACTCATTGTTGGCAAAGCGCCGGATCAAGCCGGCGCGCATTACGGTCTTGCCCGAGCCCTCCGCTTAGAACACAAGAACGCGCAAGCCAAAGACGAAGTTCTGCTCGCCCTCGAAGCCGCGCCTAACTTTCGACCTGCTCAAAAACTGCTTCTCGAAATGACCGGAAACCCCGGATCGGAATGATTAATGGCAACAATCGTCACGCAAGTTGAACCCGAAGATACTGAAAGCGCGCGTCGACCGTTTTCGCGCGGCGGAAGCCGACATCGTCCGCCAGGTGCGGCGCGTCATCGTCGGTCAGGAAGAAGTGTTGGAACAGGTTCTCATCGCCCTGTTTGTCGGCGGCCACTGCCTGATCACCGGCTTACCCGGCACAGCGAAAACATTGCTCGTGCGGACGCTCGCGACGACGCTCGGCCTCGACTTCAAGCGCATTCAGTTCACGCCTGATCTGATGCCTTCGGATATAACCGGCACTGACATTATCGAAGAAGACCCCTCGAATGGGCGCCGCACGTGGACGTTCGTGCAAGGCCCGATCTTTGCCAACGTTCTGCTAGCCGACGAAATCAACCGCACGCCGCCCAAGACGCAATCGGCGCTGCTCGAAGCCATGCAGGAGCACGCCTGCACGGTGCGCGGTACACGCTACAGTCTGCCCGAACCTTTCTTCGTTTTGGCCACGCAGAACCCGATTGAACTCGAAGGAACCTATCCGTTGCCGGAAGCGCAGCTCGATCGCTTCCTCTTCAACACCGTGCTCGATTACCTGACGGCCGATGAAGAAATGAAAGTCGTCGACCTCACTACGAAGACCGAGATCGCGCAAGCCTCGCCGGTCACCAGCGCCGAAGAGATTCTCGGATTTCAGCAACTCGTCCGCATGGTTCCGATCGCCGACTCGGTTGCCCGCCATGCGATTGAAATCGTGCGCGCCACACGTCCCCGCGACCCATCCGCGCCCGACTTCGTCAAGAAGTATGTGAACTACGGGGCCAGCGTGCGTGCCGCGCAGTTCCTGGTGCTCGCGTCAAAAGCCCGCGCGTTGATGAAAGGCCGCTATCACGTTTCATACGAAGACATTCGCAACGTCGCCGCACCCGTGTTGCGCCATCGCATTCTGCTCAACTTCCATGCGGAATCCGATCGCCTGACGACGGACGATTTGTTGAAGCGCCTGATCGAGTCGAAACCGATTCCGCGAGACTGATCGCCAACCATGCAGCAGTATCTCGATCCCGCGGTTCTGGCGTCCGTTTCGTCCATCGAGCTGATCGCCCGCACGGTGGTGGACGGCTTCGTCGCCGGTCTGCATCGTTCGCCCGAGTTCGGCTTTAGTCAGGAGTTCGCGGAGTATCGCGCTTATGCTCCGGGTGACGATCTGCGCCACATCGATTGGAATGTCTTCGCGCGGAGCGAGCGCATGTATCTGAAGCGCTTCCATGGCGAGACGAATTCGCAGTTGCTGGTGTTGCTCGACGTCAGCGCATCCATGTCGTTCGCTTCGAAATCTGTTTCGAAATTGGCGTACGCCCGTTTCCTCGCGGCCTCGCTCGCCTACATGGGAAGCACGCAGCGGGACGCCACGGGCGTGATTATCTTCGATGACGACGTGCGTAACTATGTGCCGCCATCGGCGCGACAGGGCCAGCTCATGCGCGTACTGCACGCCATCGAATCCGCGCAAGCGGGGACAAGCACTGATTTCGCAAAGCCGTTTCTCCACTTCCAGCAATACCTGCATCGCCGTGGGATCGTCGCCGTCATTTCCGATTTCTACGACGATCCGCAGCGCGTGGTCGCCAATATCGAGCCGCTGCGTTTTCATGGCAACGATGTCGCGCTGTTCCACATTGTGGATCCCGCTGAACTCGAGCCGCACTTCACCGATCCCGTACTGCTTGAGGATCTCGAAACCAAAGCGACGCTCGAAGTTTCTCCGGAGTTCGCCAACAACGAATACCGCACGCGATTCGGCAAGCACGTGGATGCGCTCCGAACGAACGCGCATGCGGCCGGTCTCGAGTACACGTTGATGAATACCTCGCGTCCGCTCGATCAGGGTCTCCGCGAATACCTGGTTCTGCGGCAAGGAAAGATGTAGATGGGACTGCTCGCGCCTGGGATTCTCGCGGGACTCGTCGCACTCGGGCTACCGGTGTACCTGCACCTGTTGCGGCAGCACAAAACCACACCGCGTCCCTTCAGCTCGCTGATGTTCTTCGACCGTCGCATTCAAAGTTCGGTCAAACATCGGCGGTTGAAGTATTTGGTCCTGTTCTCTTTGCGATGTCTGTTTATCGCGCTGCTGCTGCTGGCATTCTCCCGACCTTTCGTTGAATGGACCGGCGTCGCGTCGGCGCATAGCGGCCGCGTTCTTGCGTTCTTCATCGACGATTCGTTCAGCATGAGGGAAGGCGATCGCCTCGCCCGCGCGAAACAACAAGCGCTCGATATTGCTTCAGGCATGCACGCCGACGATCGCGCCCAGGTCGCCACATTCGGTGGACCTACGCGGGTGCTAACCAACCTCACCAACGATCGCGCCACGACTGAAGCAGCTATCCGCGGGATCACGCCCGGCGACGGCGCTAGTTCGTTCGCCGAAGTCACACGGGCCATCCGCTCGCTCGCGCAATCGGCACACGCGCCCGTCGAAGCGCACGTCTTTTCCGATTTTCAGAAATCGTCGTGGCCCGCGAATTTCAGCGATCTGCGTTTGCCGCAAGGCACGCGCCTGGTTGCGCATCCCGTCACCACTAGCCCTGTGCCCAATCTCGCGGTCGAAAATGTGATCGCCCCGCGACGCTTGTTCAACGCGAAAAGCGGAGCCGTTCAAGCCACGCTCGTCAGCTATTCGGATAAGGACGCGACCCCGCGCGTATCGCTAGTCGTGAACGGCAATGTGGTCGATACGAAGACCGCCAAGCTCCCGGCCGGCGGGCGCGTCGCCGTCGAGTTTACCGGCATCGATGCTCCTTACGGCCTGAATCGTGGTGAAGTCCGAATCGATTCCGAAGACGCGTTCAAACCCGACGACCATTTCTATTTCGCCGTTGAGCGTTCCGATCCTTCCCCCGCGCTCTTTGTGGAAGACGCTTCAGGCGCGCGTTCCGCTCTGTACTTCGACACCGCACTCCAGGCCGCCAATCAACCCGCGTTCTCGCTGATAAAGTCGAGCTACGCGCAAGCCGCCTCAACCAGCCTGGACCGCTTCGCTTTCGTCGTGCTCTCCGATCCCGCAGGCCTCCCGCGGGGCTTCGAAGACAATCTCAAAAAGTACGTTCAGAACGGTGGCAGTATCCTCGTGCTGCTCGGCCACAACTCCGAAGGACGCGTCCCCGTCGCCGACCTTCTCACCACGCCGGCGGCGTCCTCTAACGGCACATACCGCACTGCAACTGATGTCGACCAGACACATCCTGCTCTGAAAGTCCCGGCGCACTGGGACGCGGTGCGCTTCTATCGCGTCGTTCCGGTGCAAGCCGGAACCGCGCGCGTTCTGATGCGCCTCGATGACGGTTCCCCCGTGATGCTCGAACGTTCCATCGGTGAGGGCCGCGTCATCGTCTTCGCATCCGCTCTCGACAATAACGATAACGACCTTCCTGTGCGCCCGCTTTTCGTTCCGTTCGTCCAGGATCTGACCGGCTATCTCGGACGCGTTGAGACAGCAACCGGAACGTACACGGCGGGCGCGTTCTACGATCTTCGTCCAGCTGACGCGAAAGCCGATACGCCCGTCGAAGTCACCGGGCCGAACGGCGAACGCCTCCTGTCCCTCTCGGAATCGAGGAGCGCGCGCAGCCTGCCGCTCGAGTCGCAAGGCTTCTACGATATCCGCCGCCAGAACGGTCGGCATGAACTCGCTGCCGTGAATCCGGATCGCCGCGAATCTGATTTAACCCCGCTTCCGGCAGACACGCTCGCGCTCTGGCAAAATACGGGCATAGCTCCGCCGTCCTCCACCGGCGGGTCTCGCACGAACACGACGAATGAACAAACGCAGCTCTGGTGGTGGGTGTTGCTGGCAGCGCTCCTGCTGGCCGTTGCAGAATCGTTAATCGGAAATCGTCACCTGGACGCGAAAGAGGGCGCCGCATGAACCCGCTCGACCAACTCAGCTCCTACCTGCGCCGCATCGAACGCAACCTCCGCATGCTCACGTTGGCACGCGGATTAGCGGTGCTCTGCGCTGCCGCTTTGCTCGTGACGGTCGCGCTGGTTCTCCTGATGAATCAGCTCTCGTTTTCGGGGTCGAGCGTTTTCTATTCGCGAATCGTTCTGTTCTTCGTGCTCGCCATTTCGCTGACGGCTGCACTCGCCGTACCGCTGCTGTGGCTGAATTCCTGGCGTGCCGCGCGCACTGCGGAGCGACGTTATCCGCAGTTTGGCGAACGCCTGTTGACCTTCGTCGAGCGCCGGAGTTCCCGCGATCCGTTCCTCCCGCTGCTTGCCGCTGATGCGCTTCCGTATGCGACGCCAGCCAGTCTGAATCAGATTGCCGCGCCTTCACAAGCCTGGATGTTTGGCGGCATCGCCGCGCTTTCCGCCGTCGCTCTACTGTGGCTCGGCACCGGCGGCCCTGGCTATATTCGGTATGGAACCTCGCTGTTGTGGGGCATCTCGAAGACGAGTTCGCAGCCGTTCTATTCCGTTACGCTCGATCCCGGCGATGCGCGCGTACGCCGCCATTCCGATCAGATCATCGCCGCTCACCTCAACGGTTTCTTCTCCCGCCAGGCATCCTTATTCGTGCGCTACGCCAGCGCCACCAAGTGGGAAGAGACCGCGATGAAGCCGCAATCCGACGGCGCAAGCTTTCAATTTCTGCTGGTAGGCATTCCGGAGAACGTCGACTACTACGTGGTTTCGAACGGCATCCGTTCCGGCACTTCGCGGCTGACCGCAGTCGATCTCCCGCAAGTCACACACCTCGGGGTCACCTATCATTTCCCGCGCGCATACGGACGCAAAGATGAAACCGAAGATCCCGGTGGGGACCTCCGCGCGATCCAGGGCACCGTCGGCAATCTCTCAATCACAAGCGATAAACCTCTGAAGGACGGCGTCGTCCTGCTTGACGATGGAACCAAGATTCCGCTCGAAGGCTCTGGCACAAGCTTCACTGCCGCGGTGCCCATCCAGAAGGACGGCGCTTATCACATCGCCGTTCCCGACAGCGGACAACTGGTTCGCCTCACCGATGATTACTTCATCGAAGCGCGGCCCGATTCGCCTCCGGTCGTTACGATTCTGAAGCCGGTGCGCGATGCCCGTGCGACACCGATCGAAGAGGTTCCGGTTGATGTCCAAGCCCGCGATGACAACGGCGTGCTGGCGCTCGATCTTCATTACTCGGTGAACGGCGGTCCCGAGCAGGTGCGTTCACTCACGGGCGCAAAGGGCGCGAAGGAAACACGCGGATCGTCCTTGCTCTCGCTGGAAGATTTCAAGCTGGTTCCCGGCGATGTGGTGAGCGTCTATGCAACTGCGCGCGATGCGCTAACTACCTCGCGATCGGATATCTACTTCATCGAAGCGCGCCCGTTCGAGTTGAACTATACGCAGTCCCAAGCCGCCGGCGGAGGTGGGGGAGGCGGCATGGAGCAGCCGAAGATCGCCGAGCGCCAAAAGGAAATCATCGCGGCGACTTTCAATCAGCTGAAGAACGACAAGAAAGATCCCGGGTCGGACGCCGAGAACGCTAAGTACCTCGCCGGCGTGCAAGCCAAGTTGCGCGACGAAGCGCAGTCGCTTTCGAACCGCATGAAGGCGCGATCGCTCGAGGGCGGCAGCGCGGCCATCGCTCAGTTCGTAACCGACATGGAAGCGGCGATCGGCGTGATGGGACCGGCTTCCGATCAGCTCAAAGATCGGCATTGGAACGACGCGCTGAGTCCGGAACAAAAGGCGCTGCAATACCTGCTTCGCGCCGAAGCGATTTTCCGCGATATCCAGGTGAGCTTCGGTAATCAAGGCGGGGGCGGGGGACAATCCGGCGGCGCGACGCGCGACCTGGAAGGCTTGACCAGCTTGGAGCTCGATACGCAGAAGAACCAATACGAGAGTGGTTCGCAGTCGGCTCAGGACGCACGTCAGAAAGAAATCGACAATGCGATGCGCAAGCTGGAAGAGTTGGCAAAGCGGCAGCAGCAACTCGCGCAACAGGCGCAGTCGAAGCAGAATTTCCAGCAGCGATGGGAGCAGGAGATGCTTCGTCGCGAGGCGGAACAGGTGCGCAAACAGTTGGAGCAGTTGTCGCGCAATAACCAACAAGGACAGCAGAGTCAGCAAGGGCAACAAGGTCAGCAGGGTTCGCAGGGATCTCAGGGCCAGCAGGGCTCGCAGCAAGGCCAGCAGGGTTCGCAACAACAGCAGCAGAGTCAGCAGGCGCAGAACTCAAGCGGCGGCCGTCTTGCTCAGGGTTCGAAACAAGCCATGGAAGACGCGTTGCAGCGCCTGAGCGAAGCCACCAAGCAGATGAGTGACGCCGCGTCGCACAACTCGCAAAGTGAAGCCGAGAAAGCGGCCGATCAGCTAAGCCGCGCCCAATCCGCGCTCTCGCAAATGCGGAAGCAGGAAACCGGAAACGCGATGAGCGATGCGATTGACCAGAGCCGCAAGCTGGCCGAGAAACAATCCAACTTCGATTCACGCCTTCGCCACAACTTCGGCGCCGGAGCGAGCGGGGAGCGATCCGAAGAGCAGAACCGCCAGCTCAGCAGCGAAATGGCGCAAGAGAAAAAGCGCGAGATCGACGATCTGCACCAGCTCGAACACGCCATGCAGCAGACCGCGCGCAACCTGCAGGACACGCAGCCCGATGCCGCGAAGAAATTGCGCGATGCGATAGGGGAACTGCAGCAGAACGAGCTCGAGTCACGCATGCGTTGGACGGCGGACGCTCTCGACAAAGGGATCGGCAGCTATGCCGTGATGCGAGAAGCTCCGGTCACCATGGGCTTGAATCAGCTCAAAGATCGTTTGCAAGAGGCCGATGGGGCCATGACAAAAGGTGGCGCGGGTAAGCCGGGTCAGGATCAAGGGATTCAGGAAGCGCTACAACGCGCGCAGAAGCTGAGCCAGGATTTGAAACAGATGGCTCAGTCCGCGCCCGGGCGTCAACAGGGGCAAGGTCAGCAGCCGGGTCAAGGAAAAGGACAGGGGCAACCAGGCCAAGGGCAGCAGGGGCAGGGACAACAAGGTCAAGGCCAGCAGCAAGGGCAAGGTGAAGGCCAACAGAGTTCGAGTGGACAACCAGGCCAAGTCGGCGGCCCACGTTCCGGGTTCGCGCCGCAAGGCGGCTTCGGACCCGCAGGCCCCGAAGCGGGCGGCTCCTGGAGCGCGATGAACTTCGGCGGCGGACCTGCGCCCGACCAAGCCACAACGCAACGCGAGTACGAAGAGACCGTTCGGCAGCTCAATCGGATGCAGCAATCCGTCCGCTCCGATCCGGCGACTGCGAAGGATATTCAGCAGCTCCTGAACGAAGTCGGCCGCCTGGATCCGCGCCGCTTCAACGCCGATCCTGCGCGCCTCGCCCAACTCGAACAGAAGCTCTTCGCTGAAGTGGAACAGGCGGAACTCATCCTGCGCCGCAAACTGGACGAATCCAACGGCAGCATTCGCACGTCAGCGCCGCAGGATGTGCCGCCCGGCTACTCCGATGCCGTCGCCGAATACTTCAGGCGCTTAAGCCGGTAGTGGACATGGACGATCACGGGAGTGCTTGACGGACTGGCAACGAAGCCCGCCAAGTGGCGTCGTAATGTGCGTGCTGTTCGGGCCTGGAGGCTGTGCTAGCAGGAAGAGGTGCGGGTTAGGCAGTGCGGTAGTCGGACTCATGTTGGGCGACGGCGTGGCCGCTCGAATCCTGGAAATAACCCACCCGGTTCGGAGCTGGCGTGGGTGTCAGAGTAGCCGAATAGGTGCCCTGGGTTACGGTGAGAATGCCTCTAACATACCTGAAAGGTAACCTCACTGCATAAGCCAGACTGCCCGGTGACATCCAGAGATAGGGTAGACGCCGGTGCGCCATTGACCATCACTTGCACCCCAGCCAGTTGAGCCGGCAACCGCGAAGAAAACGGCGCCTAAATAATCCCCGCTGGACCAGCGAAGCCGTAGACGCATGCCGCCGCCAGACTGCCTCCTACCGGAAGCCCCGGCCCGAAGGAAGCCGCATTTGCTATTCCGTTTATGATGAGCTGCGACGAAGCTAATTGCGCGAACACAGCTACGAGCAGAATGTGTCTAATTATTAAGCCGTTATGCTCCGCATCCCGACAGCTGCCGGTAAACCATTGAGAACTAATGAACGAACACGATGACCGGGGTGTTCGACGTGCTGCCGAACATAAAGCATTTACCGCCGTTCGCGCAGGATCCTCGGTTGAAGAACAGATAAAGAGCCCCTACTCCGGACGTGGCCGGGACCTGCATGTTGATCTGGAAAACCCCGACCAAGCCCGGCGTAAGGCCTTCAAACGCAATCGGAACGGAAGGCGTATTTGCAAAAAACGCGCCGCCGCCTGAAGCGGGAGATTGGGCCTGCAAAAACAGGTAGGGATCGTTCGACGTTGAAAAGCTGTGGCTAAACAGCGGCTGGCTCGGCGCGGCAAATCCTGTCGGCGGCTCGGGCCAGCTAGTGAACCCGGTCGCATACACGACGATCCATTCTCCAGCGGTAGCCGGGTTGGTTTCGCTTACAGCGCTATAGTCCGACGCATGTTGTGCGACGGCGTGACCGTTTGAATCCTGGAAAAAACCGACCCAGCTGGGAGCAGGCGTAGGCGTCAGAGTCGCCGAGTAAGGCTCTTGGGTGACTGTGAGCGTGCCCCCAACATCTGCTTGACCGTTCGGAATGGTCGCGTTACGCTCCAGCGGTACCTGAAACGTGACCTCACTGCATAAGCCCGATTGCCCGGTGACATCCACCGCCAGGATCGGTGCCGCCGCCCCGTTCACAGTAACTTGCACTCCGGCCAGTTCAGCCGGCAACGGCGAAGAAGACGGCGCGTAGGTGATCCCGGCCGGGCTCGTGAAGCCGTACACGCAAACCGCCGCGAGACTGCCCCCCACCGGCAGTCCAGGCTCGAAGGAAGCCGCATTCGCCACACCGTTGATGATTAGTTGCGACCAAGCGATCTCGGCGAAGACAGCTACAAACAGAATGTACTTGATCACGCACTTACACTTCGCATCCGGACAACCGCCCCTAAGCCATTGAGAACACATTCGACCGTGCGGGGAGACAGCGGCATTCCGCCCCAACCCGGAAGTGTTATAGACACAACTATGCGCGTTTGCTAAGACCAATGAATGGTTGCTGTTATGCACTTGTTTCGTGCTGGTTCGGAGTAAATCATGACGAAATTAACGCTATTGGTCGCTGGCTTTTCTCTCCTAGGAGCCGGAATCGGTGCAGCTCAAGAAGCCGCGAGGATGCCATCGGGCGACGCGCGCCTGATCAAAGAGGTGAGGCACGAGCTGGTTACGCTTCCTTACTACGGCGTGTTTGATGATCTTGCGTACCGCGTCGACGGCAACAAAGTGACTCTCTTTGGGGTGGTCACGCGGCCCACATTGAAATCTGACGCGGAGAACGTAGTGAAGCGGATTGAGGGTGTGGGTCAGGTGGTCAATGAGATCAAAGTACTGCCGCCGTCACCTATGGACGACCAACTACGCCGGGCGGAGTTCCGCGCGATCTACGGGCAAGGGCAACTAGCGACGCGGTACGCGTATCAGGCCGTCCCGTCCATTCACATCCTGGTCGACAACGGGCATGTCACGCTGACAGGCGTTGTCGATAATCAGATGGACAAAAACATCGCCGGCATTCAGGCGAAAGAAGTACCCAACGTGTTCTCGGTAGATAACAATCTGCGCGTCGAGAAGTAAGTCGGCGGCTTACTTACTTCAGACCTTGCACAATGTGAAGCTCGGAAAGGTCCTGAATACACGAGTAAGTGTAAGCTTTCCCGTCCGGAGTTACCCGCAGACTATTCACGTTGTCCGTCCCGGCGCGATCCGTTGGTGCGATCTCACGCAGTAGTTCGCGACGGCCGCTCTTCCAATTCAAGCGGTACACTTTGGCGGGCAGGCCATTGCGATTGAACACGAATAAGTCCTGACCGTCCTGGCTGAAGCCCGCGAGCCGGTCTCCAGGCGATAAGGAAAGTGCCGTCGGGGCCCCTCCGTCAACGGGATAGATGAAGCCTTTGCCGGACGGCGGGGTGCTTACGAAATACGTCACGTCGGGAGAAGGCATTGCCGTGGTCCCTTCCGGCGTGATAGGTCGCGGTGAGGCACCGGTCAGATCCGTTAGATAAGTTCGGAGACCGTGACCCGGCTGCCTGGCTACAAACCAGAATGTCTTTCCATCGGGAGAAGGTCCGGCATCGGTAAGTTCAAAGCCGGGCATGGGGATTCGCTTAGCGGACCCAGGTCCCACGGGATAGATAAGGATGCCGTGTAAGTCTGTCGTCACAGTTCCTACGTATTGATCGTCGCTGGATAACATGCCTGGATTCCCACCTGGTCCGAGCAGCACGGCGGGAGCGCCGCTGGTGTCGCGGAGATAGATCTGCTGGTCGTCTCCCGCGCCCTCTCCGGATTCGTTAAACAGGATGAACTTCGCATCGTGAGAAATCCCCGTAACCAATGACCAATCGAGCCACGAAAGCTCCTTCTCTTGCGCGTCGGAAGGTCCGCGGAACATGGCCTTCGCCCGCAGCTCGATGTTAGCCAGAAGAACGCGGCCATCGCGGGAGATATCGTGCAAAACGGTGGCAACGGACTGCCGGAAGACCACGCGTTCATGACCGGATAGAGTAACGGCGCGCAGGTCCATCCTGCCTCCGGACTTAGCGGCGGTAAACCAGATCTCGTTACCTTTGGGAGCCCACGCGAGTCCTTCGGCATCCGCATACTCCGCGGTTAATAGCTTCTTATGTCCCGAGAGATCGATGACTGCGACACTACCCTGATTGGAGTTCGAGAGCGGATGATCCAGAAAAGCAATCCGGTCGCCTGCGGGGGAAATGCGCGGCTCGCCAACATAGCCGGCCGTTGTATAAAGCACGGTACCGACGGGGAACTCCAGTTGCGTGCCGTGGTCTGTTTCTCTGGCGACGACCATCTCCTTTCCGTCAGGCGACCAATCCGCGAAGTCGATCCCGGCTTCTATCGCGCGCGCGGCGCCCCCGGATAGAGGAGCGCGGGCCAGCATGCCAGCCCGGACGAAAGGGTTGCGTCCGAGGAAGGTGTTCTGAGCGACCGCGAGTTCGCCGGACGTGGAGACGGCGAGCAGAGCGGCGCCGGGGAAGCCAAGAGGCCGGGAGCCAGGGCTGTCGCCCCGAGTCGTAAAGAGATCGCTCGGCTCATCCTCCCAACGCGCACTGTACACCACACTGTTCGCGTCGGCGGTGAACCGTGCCGATTGAACGGTGCCGCGGCGGAAGGTGAGGCGGTGGAACTGTAACTCGGGTTTCGGCTGGACGTATAGCCAGACCAGCGCGGCGCAACCAAGCGCGAAAAGAGCAGCGAGCGCCCAGGGAAGCCGACGCCACCGCGATTGCAAAGAGAGCGGGGCAGGCTGCGGCGAGCGGTCGGTCAGGATCGAAGCATCGAGGGCGAACGCAAGGTCGCTCGCCGACTGGAACCGCTGCTCGGGAGCCTTCTCAATGCAGTGGCTCACGATGCGGGTTAGGGCCGGTGAATCCAGCGCGCGCAGATCCGGCTCCGTCGTCAGGATCGCGGTGAGGAGGTCCGCCAGCGTGTCACCCGGAAATGCGCGCGTCCCGGTCAGCATTTCGTAAAGGACGCAGCCGAAGCTGAACATGTCGGAGCGGGAATCCACCACTTGCCCGCGCGCCTGTTCGGGCGACATATAGGGCGCGGTGCCCATGATCAGGCCGGCGGTGGTAACCATGCTGATCGTGGCCCCCGGGACCCGGCTGGGTTGAAGTTACTTTGGCCAGTCCGAAATCGAGAATTTTGACCGGGCCGCCTTTCGTGATGAACAGATTGTCGGGTTTGATATCGCGATGGACAATGCCCTTGGCGTGCGCCGCAGCCAACCCGCAGGCAATCTGTTTCGCGTAATCGACGGCTTGTACCACCGGAAGCTTGCCGCGTTTCAAGCGACTGCTGAGAGATTCGCCCTCGAGCAGTTCGGTGACGAGATAGGGTTCGTGCCCATCGCCGCTGCCAACGTCGTAAACCGTCAGGATGTTGGGATGATTGAGCGCGCTGGCGGATTGCGATTCGACGTGAAAGCGCCGCAGCAGCTCGTCATCAGCTACGAGCGAAGGCAGCACCAGCTTGATCGCGACATCCCGATTCAGCCGCGTGTCACGGGCGCGGAAAATTGTGCCCATGCCGCCGGAACCGATGAGCCCGGTGATCTCGTAAGGGCCGATTCGCGAGCCGATGGAGATGGGCATTCAGGGGGTGAAGTCCGATGGTATCTCACACAGAAGCGACGGACGTGCTAACGGCTTATCGACCTCTTAGCGTGGCGAAAGTCTCTGATCAGCTACTGCAAAGGACGGTATTGGGCTGCATTTCATCGCAAATCAACGGTTCTGCGCTTTACCATTTGCCGCCAGCCACCCAGCGGATTGATTCTGTATTTGCGCTTAGAGTCAGGTCGACTGCGGCGCAATTTTCAATCCGGAGGCACTTATGAAAAGCAAACATTTTTGGCGAGTGGCATGTATTACGGTGGTCGTGACATTGGGTACAGGCCGGATCACTCTGGCCCAGACTCCTGCGGCGACGGAGTTTAGCGGCGTGATCCATGACTACTCGCCCTCGACGACGGTCTCGCCCAACGGTCCATGGGAAATGCGCGGCACGTGGACTCTCACCTTGGACGGCCAGTCCGGCAAGGGCGACTTCTCGGCGGCTCTGACGATGGAGTTGTCCGACTATACGCGAACCGCCTCAAATGTCGACAGCGCGTCGGGCTCCGACTCCCGGATGCAGCACACGCACCACATCTCCATCCTGGGTGGCACAGTCGCGCAAATTGCTACGGGAGGTTTCACACTAACAGGACCGGTCAGCGTTACGAAAGACGGAAGCCCGGCGCCCTTTGCCTCGTCCACCCTGACTGTCTCGATCACGGGAGGCAAGACCGTCGAGTATTCGAACCTCACGCTGCAGTTCCAAGGTGGGGCACCGGGTCATTTCGGGGCGCAGCTGATCCACGGTGTCGTGATCAGCCCGAAACCGGGTTGTCAACAGGACACAGCTCCGGTTCTGGCGGGAGTGACGGACAGTAACTATGGCCCGATGCTTTCCGGCAGCGCTACGATCCTGGTCTGGGGCCAATCGTTTTCACAAACGGGCGGGAACACACTCATATTTCAGAGGGCGGGATATCAGGACGTTGCGTTCAACGAAACGGACGGGCTCTATTACTGGGACCTCGCGCCTGACCAGATCAACGCGTCACTAGGTGGACAACTCGCCCCTGGCACCTGGACATTAACCGTGCATAGCCCTTGCTCCACCACGAACTCGAATAGTCTCTCTGTGATCATCAACTGATTCATGCGCATACATGCTAGTTTCGAGCCAAGTCTGCGAGCAAGATATCGGAGCGCTCCTGGAGCCGCTCGAGCACGACCTCACGGCCATCCGGCGAAAGATCAAATTCTCGAATGTCGAAATCGGAAGGCACTCTCGTCAATTGCCGCTCGGCGCCAGTCAGAAGGTCAACCGTCCAAAGGTCCTTATGTTGCATTCCCCCTCGCAGCAGAATCACGGAACGACCTCCAGGAGCGAATACCACCTTTCGAGCGCCCCGAGTCAGGCTAACCGTTGGAATCGGATGAGCCCTGCCGTTGGGTTCCACCGCTTTGATGGAAAACGTGGTTCCAATATCAGCGCCGGAGTAGACGGCGAACCTGCCGTCCGGCGCCCACACAGGATCGATTGAATACTCCTTCACAAAAGGAACGGCGGCGCCACGTTTGACGGACAAGTGAAAGAGGCGCGGAACACCATGCTCATTTACCGCCGATGTGATGGAGTTGCCGTCTTTAGCCCACGCAGGAGAGCCTTCTAAGTCGAGTGAGTCGGCCAGAATACGCGCGTTCGTTCCGTCGGCCTGCATCACGTACAACAGCTTCTGTCCGTGCTGCAGGACCGAGAATGCGATCTGCCGTCCGTCGGAGGAAATTGCCGGGCCTCCAAAGACCCGTGCGTCCTGTCCACTCCACAATTCCGTTCCTGTTCCGTTGACCAGTTTCCAGATACCATCGCTCGTGCCGCCCGATGAGACATATAGAAGAAATCCCGGGCCAAGTCGGGGGGAAAACCCGCTGCTTGTGGTGAGCGAGATCTGAGCGGGCAGCGCCGCCTCAACGCTTGGATCATCAACCCGCAAGCGCCACAGCGTTCTTTTCGGAGTCGCCAGCGTTACCGCTAAGCGCCGGCCATCCGCGCTAGCTGCCAGTGACGTATAGCGCTCCGGACCGGAGGTTAGACGGTGCGGCTTACGACGCGCGACATCCATTCCATAGAGCCACGGGCCTGAACCGTCAGGCTCGTTGGCAAGATATAGCAGAGTACGACGATCCAATAGGACGGGATAAGCTACGTGGCTAAGCCACGGCGTGATGCGCTCCGCTGCGCCACCCGTGGGCGCGATACGAAATACCGCCAACTGATCCGGTATCGAACCCTCGACGAAGTAAACGAATGCGTTGTCGGGAGACCAAAGAGGGAAGTGGGCGTGACGTCCGGATGGAGCCGTGAAGATGGACCTTCCGTTAAGCCGCGAAATATTGTCGGTCACAAATAGAGGGTCTCCAGGACCCGGCGTATGGTAAGCGAGTCGGGATCCATCGCGGCTCCAGTCATATTCCGCTACCCCTTCCAGGTAAGGCCGCGGCTGACCACCGAGAGTGGGGGCTGCCCACACGCTAATGTCTCCGCTGGCCGAGCCCTTTGGCTGACGGACCCAAAATGTCGCGAACGCGCCATCGGGTGAGAACCCCAACGTGCGGAGAGATGGGTTGAAAAGCTCGGTTGCGCTCCCGCGAGTCAGGTTATGGAATTCTCTTGATCCGACCTGGCTAACCCATACATCCATCGGCCCTTCATGATCGGACAGAAAAGCCACAAAGTGTCCGTCACTTGATAGTGCCGCGTCCCGCGCCACACCGTCGAAGTCGGTAACGGTTTGGAAACGAGCGCCTTCCATCGGGTTGCGCCAGAAGTAGTCCGTGCGCTGAAACCAGATGGCCGCGGCGGTCGCGAGCGTCAACCCCGCCGTTACCAGCAGAAGGATCGATTTGCGTTTGGCTTGAGAGCGTATCGGTATCGCGTCGGCCGCTGGTGCAGACGCATCGGGTGTTATGACGACGGGCGCGGCATTTTCCTCTGCTACCTCCTGGATCGCCCGCAGTTTCCGGCCGCGCGACCACGCGTCTAACTCCGCCCGCGAAGCGGAGACGGAACCCATCTTGTCGTGCAGGTGCCGGTGTACTGGCATCGCTTCCCGCTTCTCCCAGCGTTGGACAGTCGTTACGTCCCGGGCTAGGTACGCCGCGATTTCTTTCCACGAATCCAGGCGGTCGTCGGGAGTTTCCGCCGTGGGAGGTGTGCTCGGCAATGGCTCGCGCATCTCGCTCTCCTGATGTTCGCCGGTCTAACGAACGACAACAAATTGTATCGCCCCCGTGACCGCTCAACGCCCGCAAACCTATACTTGAAAGTATGGGAATGAGATGGACCCGATCATCCGTCGGAATACCGGCGCTGTTCGCTTCCGCGCTGTTGTTCGCCTCCAATAAAGCGGTTGAGCCCGGTCGCGCCGAGAACGACGCTGTCAACATCGCCGCCTTTGCGCATACCGATCCCGCCGAGTTCACGCAGTTGGTCGGCGCTGAAATTGGCACCTACTTCACCGTCGTCCAGGTCACCGTCACGCCGCGCAAGGGCAAACTGAAGATTGATCGAGATGATTTCCTGCTGCGAAGCTATCGCGATGGGGAGCGCAGCAACCCGCTCGCCGTTAGCGAGATCGCAGGTAAAGCCGACATCATCGTTCATGAGGAGCATGTAGGTCCGAGCGAAGCCACTGGGAGCACCGGGCCCGTGTGGATGGCCGGTCCGATCATGGGCGGTGGCGCCGGCGCGGCTCATCCTAACGTCATGACCGCGACCGTTGCGAAGGACGACTCCGACGGCGACAGCAAAACGAGTAAGGGCAAGAAGACGAAGGACAGTCCGCTCGCCATCGCGCTGAAGAAGAGCATGTTGCCCGACGGCGAGACCGATCATCCCGTGTCCGGCGTGCTGATCTTCAACCTTGAGAAGCAGAAGTTGAAAGACCTCGAACTGGACTACAACACGCCTGACGGGATGTTGAAAGTTCACTTCAAATAAGCGCCGTCTGGACAGGGCTGAAGCGCGAAAATGAAGCGCGAAACGCTGATTGATTTCTTCAACGATTTTGCGAACATCCCAAAAACGTTTCTGGTCTTCGATGATGGATACCGCAGCCATCGCTATTCGTACGCGCAGGTAGCCGGGGCGGCGCGAAGCTTCGCGGCCCGGCTGAGCGATGCGGGGATCGGGCGCGGAGAACGTGTCTTGTTTTGGAGCGAGAACCGGCCCGAGTGGATTGCGGCTTTCTGGGGATGCGTGCTGGCGGGCGTCGTGGTGGTGCCCATCGACTATCGCGCTTCTATCGAAATGCGCGATCGTATCGGCAACGTTGCGGGCGTTCGCGCGGTGCTCACCGGCGATGAGGTTGCATCGCGTCCCGAAGACTGGAAGTTGCGCGATCTTGACTGGACCGCGGGAACGTTCAGCGCGGTGAACGCGCAGCCCGGCGATCTTTGCGAAATCATCTTTACTTCGGGCGCGACCGCGGAACCGAAAGGCGTAACCATCACGCACGCCAACATTCTGGCGAACGTGATCCCGGTGGAGCAGGAGATTCTCAAGTACCGAAAGTGGAGCATTCCCTTCGCGCCGATTCGGTTCCTCAACCTGCTGCCGCTGAGCCATCTGTTCGGGCAGTCAATGGCGACGTTCATTCCGCCCGTGCTGCCGGGCGAAGTGATCTTCATGACCGGCTTCAATCCGGGCGAGATCGCGAGGCAAGTGAAGTCGCGCCGGATCTCGGTCCTGGTTTGTGTGCCGAAGATTCTGGACGTCTTGCGCGAGTTCATCAGCGGTGTTCGCCCGGAAGCCAAAGCGAGCGCGCCGCCGGGTAATTGGATGCGGCGCTGGTGGCATTACCGCCGCATTCACGACTTGTTCGGTTGGAAATTCTGGTGCTTCATCGCGGGCGCGGCGCCGCTAAGTGCGGAGCTGGAAGAGTTCTGGTCGAAGCTCGGGTTTCTGTTGGTGCAGGGCTATGGGCTTACGGAGACTGCGCCGATCGTGACGCTGAACCATCCGTTCCACGCGAGCAAAGGCTCGGTGGGAAAACCGATCGCGGGCGTGGACGTGAAGATCGCGGACGACGGAGAAATCCTGGTGCGCGGGGCGAACGTGACAGCAGGTTACTTCGGCGCTGGAAGCACTGAATCCCCGTTCATCGACGGCTGGTTCCACACCGGTGACATCGGCGAAGTCAATGCTGACGGCGGCCTGCTCATCCGCGGGCGCAAGAAGGAAATGATTGTCACGCCCGAGGGTCTGAACGTGTTTCCTGAAGATGTCGAGCGCGTGTTGAACGGCGTGCCGGGAGTTCGGGAATCGGCGGTTGTGGGACTTGAAAATGAGGGCCGCGAGCAGGTGCATGCGGTCGCTGTTTTGGAGGCGGGCGTGAACGCCGACGCAGTTGCGAACACGGCGAATCGTCAACTAGAATCGCATCAGCAGATTCGCCACCTGCTCGCATGGCCGGAACCGACGCTGCCCCGAACCGAGGGAACCGGAAAGCTGAAGCGCGTTGCGATTGCGCAGTGGATGCGCGGTGCGGGCGCGCTTCCGTCATCCAGCGCGAGTGCGGACGCGGACCTGCTTACCGGCTATTCCGATGACACGCCGCTGTCGCAGATCGGGCTCAGTTCTCTCGATCGCGTGGAACTGATGGTCAGGGCCGAGAAGGGAACCGCGGCGCAGATCAGCGAGGCGTCATTTACTCAAGCGCAGACTGTTGGTGAACTGCGCCGGTTATCGCGAGACGCGCGCGCCGCACCTGCGGAGACGATCCGCTTTCCGCGCTGGAATCGCAGCGTGCTTGCTCGTGCCGCTCGCCGCGCCGCGCTGCCGGTGGTGCTGCTCCCGCTACTTCGCATCTTCGTTTGGCTGCGCGTCAGCGGCCGCGAACATCTGCGCGGTGTGGAAGCTCCGGTTCTTTTTGCGGCCAGTCATCAAAGCGTATTTGACGTCCCAACCATCCTGGCATCGCTGCCGCCACGATTCCGTTACCGTCTCGCAACGGCCGCCGGGATGGACTGGTTTCGTCCGCACTTCCATCCCGAAGGACGCACGTGGTTTGATCGGTTCGGAAACGCGCTGCAGTATTACCTGGTCACTTTGTTCTTCGGGGTTTTCCCGTTGCCACAGCGCGAAGCTGGTGCCCGCGAGGCGCTGCGATATGCGGGAGATCTGGCGAGCGACGGATGGTCGGTGATGCTCTTTCCCGAAGGGGTTCGAACCACGCACGGCGAGATCGCACCGTTTCGTCCGGGTGTTGGAATGATGGCATCGCGGCTCGGTTTGAAGATCGTGCCGGTGCGAATTGAAGGGTTGGATCGTGTGCTTCACACCGGTTGGCATTTTCCGCGGCCTGGACGCGTGCGCGTCACTTTCGGACCTGCATTGACTATCGAGGGCGATGATTACGCGGCGATTGCCCTAGCCGCTGAGAACGCCGTTCGAGCGCTGAGCTAGTGCGCCGCAGCCATCACCGGTTCCCAGGGATGGAATCCTTTGCGCGCCAGCTTACGCCGAAACACCTTGTCGTTTGCGGTAACGTACAGGGTCTGCAAGTCGCGTCCGCCGAAAACCAGATTCGACGCCGACACGCCGCCCGGCAAAGGAATGACCGCCACCACGCGGCCTTGTTCATCGCAGACCTGGACGCCGCTGCGCGTCGCCGCATAAACATAGCCGAGTGTGTCGAGCGCCAATCCATCCGGCCAAGCGGTGATGCGGCCGGGATCTCCGGTCTCGTTGATCTCCAGCCGGTAGAACGGTTCGCCGTTGATGAGCGACCCATCGGGCTGCACCTGATACGAATAGATCCACCGCGTCCACGAATCATCTACCAGCAGCATCGATTCATCCGGCGAATAACGAACGCCATTCGGGAACCCGATGTTCTCGGCAACGGCCTTCTTCGCTCCCGACTTATCGATAAACCACACGCGATGACCGGGAGGATCCGTGAAGTAGATTGCGCCCTTGCTGCTCACCGCGATGTCGTTCGAGTGAACATTTTCGGCGAGCACCTTCTCCGCACCATCCGGTATCGACCAGGAAACAATGCGCTGTTTCCCATCCTGCGCCGCGTAGAGTAGTCCATCGCCGCCGAACATCAAACCGCTTGCGCCCCCACCATCCTGTTTGAAAACGGTGACCGCTCCATCCGACGCATTGACGCGATAGATCTTATTCCCGGTGACATCGCAGAAGTAGATGTTGCCGTCCTTATCGGCCGCGGGACCTTCCGTGAATTTGTAGTCTTTGCCGACGAGTTCCCAATCGCTTGCGGGATCGAGAATCGCTGTATTCGAAACTGCTTCGGCGTGCGGTGGGGCAGCCTTCGCGACCGGTTTCGGATAGTCCTGCCACAACCACCGCAAGGCGTCGGGAAGAACCGACCCGCCCTGTTTGCCATTATGCCCCTCGGTGCCGGTTACGAACCGGTACTCGTATCCGGTAAATTCGAGCGCGGCGGCCATCGTCTGATTTGCCAGCCACCATCCGCCGGCATAGATGTTCAGATCGTGATCGCCATCTTGCAAGAACACGCGCAGCGGCTTCGGCTCGCTTTTGCGGATCTGGTCCGCGATCACGTCTCCGCCGCGCAGATTAGTGAAGCTACCGATGAAACTCATCACGCGATGGAAGGCGTCCGGCCGATTCCATGCGGCTTCGAACGCGGCGATGCCACCCGAACTCGCGCCGGCGATCGCGCGATCATCCGGATTCGAGGAGATGTTGTAAAGTTTGGAAACCTCCGGCAGCATTTCGGTCAACAGGAACTGCGCGTAGCGGGTGCCGAGCGAATCGTATTCGAAGCTGCGATTGATGCGACCGGGCATCGCGCCGGGATCGATGAACAAACCAATCGTCACCGGCATCTCGTGCTTGGCGATTAGGTTGTCGAACACCACGGGAACGCGCCATGCGCCATCCGACTTCACGTAGCCGCCGCCATCCTGAAAGATCATCAGGCAGGTGGGCTTGGCCGGGTCGTATTGCGCCGGCACATAGATCCAGTAGCTGCGAACCGTGCCTGGGAAGACCTTGCTGCTGCTGAACTCGTACTTCGTTACCTTGCCTTGCGGAACGTTCGGCTGCACTTGCGAGTCGGGGCCGAGTGGATAATCGGCAGCCGTCAAAGCAGCAGCGAAGAAGGTCAACAACGAGAGCGGTCGCATCACTCTCGCCACTTTACTCCCACGCCCAATGCGTGCCGCGAGTAATCGAAGCTGCGCTCCAGATCCACGCGTTGTTGCTCCCGAAGCGCGGCCGTAAACTCCGGCAACTTCTTCGCGCTAGACGCATCTTCAATCACCATCACGCCCATGAATGGATGTCCGTGTTTCGCGAGATCAACGAAGCGCACGAAGTCGCTAGCGGGCATCTTGTTGAACCAGCGCCAAAATGCCGGATCGAAGTAAGGCAGAATCTGCGGCGGACGCCCGGTGATAATTTCCAGATGCATCGCGGCTTGCGGACAGAGCTTCTGCTGCAGCGCGACGATCCGCGCGAGATCGGTATTGCCGTCGCCCATCGCGACCCACTGCGCCGCCGCGCCTTGCGGGACTTCGAAAACGGCGGAGTCGCGAACGTGCGTCGTGAGAACGTGGGGCCCGAGAACTTCCATCGTGACGACGGGGTTCTCCATGACCCACATCGGATTGCCGGTATCGAGACAGGAGCCGACGAACTCCGGTCCGGACTGTTCGATGATGCCAAGCACTTCGCGCGCCTGCATATCGCCCGCATGATTTTCGAGCGCGATCTTGACGTTGAGGTCCATCGCTTGGGACCGAACGTTGCGAAATACGCGGATCGTTTCGTCGATACAGCGCGCGAGCGAATCGGTTTCGGTGCGGCGATCGGCCACCGAACCGAGGAAGCAGCGCAGTGAGGTCGCGCCCACCGTATGCGCGACCTGCAAGCCTTTGGTGAGCGCTTCTTCGCCGGTTCCGGAGCGTTTGCCCCAACTGGTGGAGAGCGGGCAGATGCAACCCATACCGGCATCGATCTGCACACCGATTTGAGCGGCCTTTTCCCGCACTTTCTTCAAGTGTTCCGGCTCAAGGCTCTCGAAATCCTCAAGGCTCGAGATCTGAATGGCGTCGAGTTTTTGCGCCGAGCAGTAGTCGAGAAATTGCATCGCTTTCCAGCCGAAGGCGCGAAGCGAGTAGGTGTCGAAGCCCAGCTTGATGCCGGTCGGAGGAGGTTCAGCTGCAGCGAGCGCTCGTGCGGCGAGCGGCGCTGCAAGAGCAGTTTGAAGAAACTGTCGACGGTGCATGCACCGTTTGTATCATCCTGCCGTGGTGAAAGAAATTCCGGCAAAGGAAACGACGCTCGCCTCGTCGATGTTCCACTGCTCGTAGCGATGCACTTGTCCCCGCGCCTGCGGAACGGCTTTCAAAAACGTATAAATCGGCGCGGAACCGCACCATCGCAGATCGTCACGATTCTGCTGAATCAGATCCCAGAAGCCCGCCGCACTGCCTGCCGCGATCTGCTCATTCCGCGCAGCATCGCGTGCCGCCACTTCCGCGAGATGCCCTTCGTTCGCGCGCGCGGCAATCCGGTCTCCGTAACGGCGGCCGATGTGCGCCATGTCGACCCCGAGCACCCACGCCACCCGTTCGCTTTCCGCTGCCGCAATCTCGCCGAGTTCGCCCAGCACGCGCGCAACGCCCTCGTCATCCTCAGGCATTCCGCCCCGGTAAATGCTCTGAACATAGGCGCCGCAAAGAATCGGAACGATCTTGATATCGGGACCATACAGCCACTGCAGAAAAAGCACTTGAAACTCGATGGAATGTTCAACGGAGTGGCAGTAATCCTCGACGGTGACGCCGGAAGCCGCGCGCGAGGCGAGGCGATCGATCATCGGCAAATCAACCTGCGTGCGGCCGAGAGGCGTTTCGAACGGCTTGCGCGTGAGTCCGAACTTCTCTGGCTCACCGTAATGCGACGTCCCGAGAATGATGAATGTTCGCTCCCGCGCGTGGCGAGGCAACATCCGGTACGCGGCGCGGTAAGACTGCCATCCCCCGAACGGACTTACGTGTGGCGCGGCAATCGCGATCACATCCTTAGCGTCGGGCGGGGAAGATTCGGACGCATCGAGATAGCCATTCATGGTCTCGCGCAGCGCGTGAAGTTCGTCGGGATATCCGCCGCCTGCCTGCGAGGCCGTCCTCACCGGTGCCTCGGCGAATTGGCGCTCGCGCTCTTCCTTCAACTGCGCGAACTTATCGTCATCAAGGAAAGCACTGTCGCGAAGCGCCGCTTGCAGTTGATCGAAAAGCTGCGTGGTGTCCAGATGTCCGGCGATGCGAACCAGTTCGGCCCGGAGATCCAGTGCGCTGTGCTGTCCGTCGAAGAATTCAAGAGTAGGCGCTAGTGCCCATGGAAGAATGACGACGGCGTCCGAGTACCGCATAGGATCGCGGATCAGTAAACCGGGCCGATCGGCGGCCGGCGACGGCATGATGTCGAGGTCGCGCCGCAATGCCGCCAGCATCAACGTTCCCGGGCGGGCGCGGCTGCCTCTCGGTCCAGCAGATCTCGCACCAGCGCTTCCAATTCCGCAATCCTCGACTGAAGACCGGTGAGCGTCTGCGTGACCGGATCGGGGAGAGTCCCCTGGTGGTGCAGGTCGGGCATCTGGCCCTTGGATCCAACGACCTTCCCGGGAATTCCGACGACCGTGCTGTTCTCCGGCACGGATTTCACGACCACCGATCCCGCGCCGACTTTCGATCCGCTGCCGATCGTAATATTGCCCAGCACTTTCGAGCCGGACCCGAGAACGACGCCGTTGCCGATGGTGGGGTGCCGCTTGCCGGGCTCCGTTCCGGTTCCGCCCAAGGTCACGGCTTGGTAAATCAGGACATCGTCCCCGACTTCGGCGGTCTCACCGATGACCACGCCCATACCGTGGTCGATGAACACCCGCCGGCCGATGGTGGCGCCGGGATGGATCTCGATTCCAGTGATCCATCGCGCATATTGCGAAATCATGCGGGCGGGCAGATAGAGCTTCGAACGGTACAGCCAGTGCGCCATGCGGTGCGAAATCGTGACGTGGAAGCCGGGGTAACACAGAACGACTTCGAGCGCACTTCGGGCGGCCGGATCTTCGCGGAGGATCGTGCGGACGAGCTCGCCGAATTCACCAAACATGGGCACCCTGATTGTAAGAGATGCGGGAAACCGGAGGGAGGGTGCGGAGGGTTTGGCCCGGTGAGCGGTACTGGGTAGAATGTCTTCTGAGGGGCGTGGGACGCGCTTACGGTCCCCATCCTTAGCGGCCGATGTGCGCCGGGCTGTGGCCGATATTGACCCGCGACTTCCTGTAACCCAGATGCGAACGGAGTTGGAAGAGATCGATTTGTCGATCGCCACCGAGAGAATGTTTGCGACGCTGGTGAGTTTGTTCGGAGTAATCGCGGTGATTTTGGCGGCCATCGGCCTGTACGGAGTGATGGCGTTTGCGGTGAGCCGGCGGATCTCGGAGATCGGGGTTCGTGTCGCAAATGGCGCGCGACGCGGCGATCCCGATCCGGCGCGCATTGAAAGTAGACCCATTGGTTGCGCTTCGCTACGAGTAAGTTCGCTTCCCGGTAAGTTTGAGCACATAGGTGCTTATAAACCCCTCGAAGGAGTGCCGCGGCCGGCGTGCGTAACTAGAGACAATCGGGTGTCAGGTGATTCGAAAGTAATCGGTAAGAGCCCCGAGGTCCTCTAATGAGTCAGATTGAAGATAAGAATAAGGCGCTTGTTCTGGAAGCGTTCGACACGCTGTTTAATAAGCGTGACTACGCGGCAGCCGAGCGCTATTGGTCGCCGGAATATATCCAGCACAGCGCTCATATCGGACCTGGTCGCGACGGCCTATTCAATTTGATCAAGAGTATCCCGCCGACGCTGAAATACGAGCCGGGGTGATCGTCGCTGGAGTGGTGACTATGTCATCGTTCACGGTCGCTATTCGGGTATCGGTCAGCCTGCGAACTGGATTGTCGCGGATGTAGTGCGCATCGCGGACGCCGTGCTGGTGGAGCATTGGGACGTCATCCAGGACGAGGCTACTCAAACGCAGTCGCGAAGCGGACGACCGATGTTCGGCGACGCGTTCCCGGCATAGATCGTGACCGAACCATTAGAGGATCGATGACAGCCGAGGAAGTAAGCCTTGTCCACCGCAAAGAGTTTTATGGCGCCCTCGAGGCGAACGATTTAGAGAAGCTGTCGCGAATCTATTCCGATGACTACATGCTGGTTCGACCGGACGGCAGCGCATTCTCAAAAACGCAAATTCTGGACGATCTCAAGGCTCATGTCATGAGCTTTGAATTGATCGAACTCACGAACGAAAAGATTCGGATCTTCGGAACCGTCGGGGTTTTGACCGGCGACAGCACAATTAGGACGGTACGCGACGGTAAGTCAGGCGAAAGTTCGTTCCGGCTCGTGGCCATCTATTCGAAACAGAATAGCCGCATCGAGCTGGTTCACTTTCAGAGTAGTCCGCTTCCGCAGTAAGTTACAGAAACAGTAAGTCACAAACACTAAGGAGACTAACATGGAACAAAAGACAAACGTGGTGCTCGTACATGGAGCATGGGCCGATGCATCAACATGGAGCAAAGTAATTCCGATGCTCGACAAGAAAGGGTACGAAGTCACCGCAGTACAAATTCCGTTGACTTCGCTTGAAGATGATATCGCGGTAACGCGAAACGCCCTCGCGGCGCAGAAGGGGAAGACGATCTTGGTCGGCCACTCCTACGGCGGCGCCGTGATTACCGGGGCCGGTAGCGACGCGCCGAACGTTACCGCACTGGTTTACATTGCGGCTTTCGGCCTGGACGAAGGCGAGAGTCTTGAGATCCTCAGCAAGCAAGGTACACCTCCTGCTGGTGCCGCACAGATTCATCCCGACGACCATGGGTTTCTCTGGATTGACCGCGCCGGCTTCGCTCAGGCCTTCGCAGCCGACGTAGATCCCGTGGAAGCACATGTCATGGCGGTGACGCAAAAGCCACTCAGCATCAAATCTTTCGTTGGCAAGTCCGGCCCGCCGGCGTGGAAACACGTCCCCTCCTGGTATCTGGTTGCTGCAAACGATCAGATGATCCCGCCGCAAGCGGAGGAGTTTATGGCCAAGAGGATGGGTGCCACAACTCGTAAGATCGCCTCCAGCCATGCGGCGATGGTTTCGCACCCCCAGGACGTGTTCGACATGATCTGCTCGGCTGCGCAAGCGGAAGTAGCGACGAAGGCGACCGCGTGAATGACTTACTGACTCTGGCGGTAAAGTCCCACGGGGGTCTTGAGCGCTGGAGTCAGTTGAAGTCGGTTAAGGTTGCCGCATCCATCACCGGCGCGATCTGGTTCGTGAAGAGCAAGGGCGATGTTCTAAAGAACGTCGTAATGACGATCGATACAAGGGGTGAGCGCCTGGTCACGGATTTCCCTGGCCAGGACAAGCGCTCGACTTTCGAACCGAATCGCATCGTGATGGAGAAGGTTGATGGCACGCTCATCGAGTCTCGCGATGATCCCGAGGAGTCCTTTGAAGGTCAACAGCGGGAAACGCCCTGGGATGACATCCATGTGGCCTACTTCTGTGGCGAGGCTCTATGGACTTATCTCAATACTCCGTTTATTTACACGCACGAGGGATTCGTGACCGAGGAGATCTCGCCGATTCAAGTGGACGGCGAGATCTGGCGGCGATTGAAAGTCACGTTCCCTGACAAAGTGAAGAGCCATACGCGCGAGCAGATCTCCTGCTTTGGCCCGGACGGTTTGTTGCGCCGGCATGACTACACCGTCGATATCCTCGGCGGTGCGACCGGACTCAATTATGCGTCGGAGTACCGCGATGTCGACGGAATCATCATACCGACAAAGCGGCGCATCTACGCATACGAAGGGGACTATCAATTAGTCAAAGAGCCGTTGTTGGTCGCGATTGATATGGGCGCGATCAGTCTGAATTAGGCTTACGATGTCTAGCGAAAGCCTATTTAGTTCTCTGCGCGTAGGGGCGATGCAACTCCCGAATCGCATTGTCATGGCTCCGTTGACGCGCATGCGGGCGGGCGCGGGGAATGTGCCAACTCTGTTGAACGTCGAGTATTACGCGCAGCGCGCTTCGGCGGGGCTGATCATTGCGGAGGGGACGGCGGTCAGTCCTCAGGCGCAAGGCTATCCGAACGCGCCGGGGATATACACGTCAGCTCAGATTTTGGGCTGGCGGCACGTAACGGATGCGGTTCACGCCGGTGGCGGCCGCATCGTCATGCAGATCGCGCATAACGGCAGGAATTCTCATTCCTCGCTTATGACCGACGGAGAACTGCCCGTCGCGCCCTCGGCCGTTGTCGGCAACATTCCTGCCCTGACGAAAGACTTTCAACAGGTGCCGGCGGAAACTCCACGCGCGCTAGAGGCTTCGGAGATCACGCCGATTATCGAAACGTTCCGCCGGGCCGCGCTGAATGCGATGGAGGCCGGATTCGATGGAGTCGAGTTACAAGGCGCGAACAGTCACTTGATTGAGCAGTTCCTCGAGACCGGAACCAATCAGCGCACTGATGCCTATGGGGGATCAAAGGAGAACCGCGCCCGCTTCCTGCTCGAGATCGTGGACGAAGTGACTGCTGCGATTGGGGCTGACCGGCTCGGCGTACGCCTGTCGCCCTTTGGCCAATATGGCGGGATTCACGACGCTAGCCCGCTTGAGCTTTTCAGCTTTGTCATCGGGGAACTCAGCGACCGCCGAATCGCCTGGCTGCACTTGATCGAGGCGAGAGGATCGGAGATCGGTTTGACTGATGAACTCCATGAAGAGGCGCGGAACAATGCCGCGCTCTTCCGTTCCGCTTTTGATGGCCCCTTGTTCTCGGCCGCCGCTTACACCCCGGAGAGCGCGGCGGAGGCAGTCGAGAAGAAACATGTAGACGCCGTCGCTTTCGGTAGACTGTTTATCGCCAATCCCGACTTAGTCGAGCGGATAAGAGAGCACAAAGTGCTGAATGCGCCGGATCGCTCGACGTTTTACGGAGGGGGAGCGCATGGATATACCGACTACAAAGCTTGCGCAGTCGCCGCATGAGTCACTAGCCTCCAGGTTAGTGGGAGTGTGGAGGCTATTGAGTTATACGAACAAGCGGGAAGGGCACAACGATACCTTCCCGTTTGGTCCGGAACCTGAGGGTTTCCTCATCTACACGCCCGACGGATTCGTATCGGCACAGCTGATGCGGCCGGGTCGTCCATTGTTCGCGTCACACGACTGGCGTGGAGGAACAGCGGACGAGTATCAGCAAGCCGGAAGAGGATACATCGCGTATTGCGGAGTCTATGAGGTGGATGAGGAGAAGAGTATAGTCGCCCATATCCCGTCCGTCGCGCTCGTGCCAAATCTCATCGTGAAGGGACAGCTACGATCAGTGACTCTAATCGCCGACCGGATGGTTCTGACCACAGAGGGCAATCCTGACGCAGCTGAAGCTGCTATAGTAAGTCGCTTAGAGTGGCAAAGAGCCAGCACCGCGAGTGACCGGGTTTAAAGACATTTCACAAGCTTTTTACAAAATCCAAACATTCCTGAATAACAATCGGACTAGACTGGGCCATGAACCAAGTCGTCCCACTTACTCTTGGAATACTCTATGTCTGCACGGCGATCTTCGGACAAGCTCCCGTTCAGTCCATCTTCAGCGTTGTACCCACACCTAACATTCGCGCGTTTCCTTACCATAGCGACTTATCGGCTATCTCGGCATCTTCGTCCGATGACATCTGGGCCGTTGGGCAGTCCGGAGTTCATTTCGACGGCCAGCAATGGTCGGCAATTGCCCTTCCGTTGATAGCAGGCGACTTGACGAGTGGAATCACGGGCGTCGTAGATCTCGCTCCGAACAACGTTTGGGGCGTAGGGAACATCAATATCGGCGAGCAAAACCCGAGTCAGGTGATTGAGCATTTCAATGGGACGAAATGGAGTGTTGCGCCCGGACCGATCTTTCAACCTACCGATGTAACCGCACTGTACGGAGTAAGTGCTACCGCAGCCGCTGACGTGTGGGCCGCCGGAAATATCCTAACTCTGATCGATGGCGAACAAGCCCTCTTTCCGCTATTCGAACATTTCGATGGGACATCCTGGACGGCTATCACTGACGAAAAGACATCAGACGGCGGAATATTCGGTATTTCCGCGCTGGCCACTGACGACGTGTGGGCGGTGGGAACCATAGCCGAGGGTGCAACGCTCATTGAACACTTTAACGGGAGTAAGTGGACCCGCGTTCCGAGCCCTAACCCCGGGAATGGAATGAACCTCCTCGAAGGAGTAACTGCCTTAGCGCCCGATGACGTGTGGGCAGTTGGCTGGTATGTGCAAGCGGCGAATCAGGACCGGCCCGCGAAGACCCTGATCGAACATTGGGACGGCACGAGCTGGACGGTCGTGCCGAGTCCGAACATCGGCGGCCCCAGTACGCAATCCATCAGTAACGAGCTCCGTGGCATCACCGCGGTTTCTGCAAACGATATCTGGGCGTTCGGCTTAACCGACGACTTCGGGCCCGAGAGGATCGCCAATCTTGTGATGCACTGGGACGGTACGGACTGGAAAATCGCGCCTACTCCGGATCCCAATCCGCGGAGTATCCATCCTGTCGACGATGTTATTGATGGCGGCATCGTGATACCTCCGGGTAACATCTGGCTCGTTGGCGTTGCGGACGGCTTCGGCTCAATGGTGCTTAACGCGGTCGTTCCTCAGTAACCGGCCCAGCGAGGAGCAGGTGGATATCCATCACGTTGGTACGCGTGGGGCCGGTGATCAACAGATCGCCGATCGCCTCGAACAGCGGGTACGCGTCGTTGCTATCCAGATTCTCTCTTGCTTCGTATCCCGCATTCATCGCGCGAGCCAGGGTTGAACCGTCGGCATAGGCCCCGGCCGCATCAGTAGGGCCGTCCGTTCCATCGGTTCCGAAGCTTGCCACCAGGACGTTGTCGAGATCCGCGATATCAAGCGCGGCTGCCAATGCGAATTCCTGGTTCCGGCCGCCTTTTCCAGTGCCGCGAATGGTGACCGTCGTTTCACCCCCGGAAAGGATACAGGCGGGGCGCACGGCCGGGTTCCCGCTGGCGCAGATTTCGCGCAGAATGGCGGCATGCAGGCTTGCAACGTCGCGCGTTTCGCCGCTAATCGAAGTCGCCAGCAGCAACGTGTGGAAGCCCAGATTGCGAGCTTTGTGCGCGGCGGCCTGAAGGGCTGCCCGGTTGTTGCCCACCACCAGATTGCAAACTTTGTTTAGAACCGGGTCGCCCGGCTTTGGCGTTTCCGAGTTGGTCGGAATCGCGTCGGGGATTTTGTAGCGTCGAAGAATCTCGTGCGCGTCGGCCAGGGTGGAGGGATCGGGCGCGGTGGGTCCTGACCCGATGGTGCCGAGATCGTCGCCGATCACATCCGACAGGATCAGGCACAGCACCTCGGCGGGCGCGGCCAATTGCGCGAGGCGTCCGCCTTTGATCGCGGACAGGTGTTTTCGAACCGCGTTGATCTCATGAATGTTCGCGCCACATTCCAGCAGACGGCGCGTCGTCTCCTGCTTGACCGCCAGGGAAACGCCTTCAGCCGGCAGCGGCATCAGGGCGGACGCGCCCCCGCTGAGCAGGACCAGAACGAGATCGCCTTCGCCTGCGGATCGCGCGAGATCCGCAATCTGTTGCGCACCGAAGACGCCGGCCTCATCGGGCACCGGATGGCCGCACTCGTGGCAATGGATGCGTCGCAATTCAGCGCCGTGTTCGTACTTGGTGTTAATCCAGCCGGCAACGATGCGGTCGCCTAGTGCTGCCTCGGCCGCCTCGGCCATTCGCGCGGAGGCTTTGCCGGCTCCGACAACGAAGATGCGTTGGGCCTGAATCGCGGTGAGGCTACGGAAGACGCTGCGGTACGGGTCGACTGCAGCCAGGGCGGCCTCGATAATCTTTCGGGCCGCGGTGCGGTTGTCCATTTATGCCGGTCGTGTCAATGAAATATGGGGAGAGAGAGAACGGCTTCCAGGTTCTCCATTGGGCTATCGGAGCAGACTTCGACGCGGAAATCGGCGAGCGCATAGTACTCGCGGCGTTCCTGGTACAGGGTGCGCAGTTTCTCGGGATCGCGCGCCAGAGGCCGATCGGAGTTGCCGCGCACACGCTGTTCGATCACGTCGAGTTTGCAATCGAGCCACACGCTGACGCCGTTATTCTCGATCAGCGCGAAGTTTTCGGAACGGGCGAAGGTGCCGCCACCTAGCGCAACCACCGTCGGGCGGCCACACTCGATCGCGCGTACCCGCTTGCGCATCAACTCGTGTTCGACCCGGCGGAATTCGTCTTCGCCCCGCTCGTCAAAGATCTCGGAGATCCTCCGGTTTTCGTGTTTCTCGATTTCCGCGTCGAGGTCCGAAAAGGTCCAGCCGATGTGGTCCGCAAGCATGCGGCCGAGCGTCGTTTTGCCGCTGGCCATGAACCCGACGATGTAGACGCCAGGGGTGCGCTTCAGTTTCAGGATCATCTTAATTGCCTGTCAGGCGCCCTCCGGAATGCTGCAAGCGCAGCAGGTGATGCTCCACAACCCGAGGCGCGAGCCGATGCATCGCAACCAGAAACCAGCCCCAACGCGGACTCATCACGACTCGGCTTCGGTTTTCGATTCCCCGCACGATATCGCGAGCGCAAGCCGCAGGGGTGATGGCGAAACGCTTGTCCGCGACCACGCGCTCCGGGGGTGAGATACCGGCGGAGTGCGCCTGAAAATCGGTCAGCACATAACCTGGGGCCACCAACATGGGATGCACTCCGGTTCCGGCGAGTTCCATCCGCAAACCGGCCGTCAGCATCGCCAGCGCGGATTTCGAAGCGGAGTAAAGCGGAATCCACGGCAGCGCGACACTACCGGCGATGGATCCGACGTTAACGATGGTCCCGCTGCGCTGGGCGCGCATGTGCGGCAACGCGGCACGGATGAGCGCGAGAGGCGCGAAGAAGTTTACATCGAACATGCGGCGCGTCTCCGGCTCGGGCGACGCGGAAACCGGCCAGTAAATCCCCCAGCCGGCGTTGTTGATCAATATGTCGATGCGCCCGAAGAACTCCACGGTTCGGGCGACCAGCATTTCGGCACAGCCCGGCGTGGTGAGATCGGCGGCTATGTTCAAGTCGCCGGGCGTTGAGACTGCGTCCAGTTTGGATTGCGATCGTCCGGTGAGCGCCAGCTTCGCACCGCGTTCGCGCAAGACGCGCGCACAGGCCGCCCCGATGCCGTCCGACGCCCCGGTCAACAAGACAACGCTACCGGCGATCTTCATGTTGTCCGCGGGTTTTGTTCATAGCGCATACCGAGAGCAAGCTACTACAAATATATGCTGAGGCGTTTGCGTTGCTCTCTATCACGCCGGAGCCAAACGGCAACGCGTGGTGAGAGACTTGTCATTGCGGTAACCGGGAGTGCAGTTCCAATCTGTGATCTTCCCGTCGAAACTCTCCAGCAGCGAAGATCCCCCCACTGCCTTTGCCGGCTGACGTAAGTGTGTAGGTAAATCCGACAGGGCAGATCATGAATGTCATCGAGCAATTCAACGCCTGCTTCAAGAATCTGTTGAGCGTCTGACGGCACGTTCTCTCCAACTTATGCAGCGATGTATTGGTTGTGAGACTCGCGCGGTCGCAATGAGCACGGAGGTTGCTCAAGCCTAGCAGCAAAGACACTGGAAGAAGGATAGACGGCGGCCGCTAAAGCACCTCCGGATTCGGCGCCAGCTACATTAAAATTCCCTACGGCGGATTCGAATATTCAAATTGCTAGAAACCTTCCTTTACGTCGGTCATCAAACTAAATAGTTAGAAATACCAGCTTAGACTTACCCCCGTTGTTTCCCTAGAAGGGCCTAAAAACCTCTGAAAACAGAGGATTTCGCCGCCCTCATAGCTCGCATGATCGTACTTCATAAGTAATTCAAAATCTTAAATCTGGGCACCTATGAAATACACGACGATTACAGGTCTGTTCTGCTCAATGGCTTTCGCGGCGTTATCTGCTGTTGCTGCCATTCCAACTCCGCCCCCGCAGCCCAACTCGGGGCCCGGCGGGAGCAATTATACGTACTCCGGCTACAAGCAGTTTGGCGTCTTTTACGTCAATCCGCTCAGTCGGACGCCCTTCTCGTCCTTTTACATCTTCGAGCCGACGGCTTCGCCCGTGCCGTCGTCCCTTCCCGTGGTGCTTTTTTTACATGCGGATTTTGCGACCCTTGAGGGATTTCTGCTGGGTGACAGCCCGACGAATTACACGTATTGGATCGAGCACCTGACACGCAAGGGCTACACGGTCGTTTTCCCCACGTACGACAACACGCCCACCCCTGGACAGTACACCAATATCATCATCAACTCCTGGCAGGCTGCATTGTCGCTCCTGGAGCAAGGCACAAACGGTCTGGTTCCACCACGTAAAGACTCGCGCGGAATCCAAACGGTATTCTGCGGTCATTCGCTCGGAGCGTACGAGAGCTTCGCGGTGGCCCAGCAACTGACTACCAACCCCGTCGCCGGAGTTCCGGTCCCGAGAGCGATCGCTGCCTTCAACCCCGGTATTGGGTCCGGCGGCTTATCCCTCAATTTCTCGCAGATAAGCTCATCGCTGAGCGTGGTTCTGATCGACTCCGACGAAGACACTCCCAACATTCCCACCGCGCAGTCGATTTGGGCATCGATTAGCACCGTCATTCCTTCCGGCAGCCGCGATTTTCTGGAACTGATTAGCGACACCTCCGGGGAGCCCGGGCAGCTTGGGACTCACTTCTTTCCCGACACCAACGGCTTCGACGATAGCGGAACGGGCGTGGACAACCGCGACTTTAATGTCAGCTGGAAATTGAGCGTCGGACTTTTCAATTGCGTGCTGTACGGAGCGGATTGCGATTACGGGCTAGGACATGGAGCCTTCGATCAGGTCAACATGGGCGATTGGAGCGACGGCACACCGGTCATCCCGCTAAGTTTGCAGGATTAGATTTCTCTCCAGCAGGCGTTCGTTTCGCTCGGCGTGCGCGTGTCTCAATAGGCCAGCTCAGCCTTGTGTTTCCGGATGAAGTCCGGCCACCTGACGGGCTGCCTGCCCGTGAGCATCGGGAAGTTATCGAACGTGTCATCGGCGCCGGGAATGGTCCCTGCCGCATAACGCTTCCAGTGGTCATAGACGCAGTTCATATAAGCCATTTCTGCACCAGCGCTTCTCATCGATTCCAGAAATACTTCAGGGGCAAGCGGCTCATAGCGGAAAGGCTGACCCACAATCGCGGTCATCAGCTCTGCCAGTTCGCTGAAAGCCACGGCATCATACCCAAGGCGGTACGTCTGACCGCCATGCTTTTCTGGATCCGCCAAAGCCAGCGCCGCCACCTGCGCCACATCGTCAACATCCACCCAACTCAGGCGGGCATTCTTGACAAATGCATGGATTACTCCGTCGTTGATCGTCTTTTTGCCGCCATAGGAAAGCATGTTCTGCATGAAGGTTTCCGGGCGCAAGTGAGTATAGGAAAAGCCGCACCACTCGATGTATCGCTCGACGAACTGGTGCCATGCCCAATGCGCAACGGTGGTGTCATCCCGGCCACAAGCGCCAAGATGCACAACGTGTCGAACCCTGGCCTTTTTTGCGTTGTCCAACAGCGCTTTGCTTTGCCGGAGCATGTCGACCGTGTAGCCGGTTACTAGAAAGAGACGGTCAATGCCATTGAGTGCAGGCAGGTGAGTGCTTTCGTCATCCAAGTCGAGAATGACCGTAGCAATACCCTTGGCGGTAAAGGCTGCGGCTTTCTGGGGTGAACGAACGGCGGCCACGATCTCGATCTCTTTATGCGATAGCAAATAATCGAGAGTCTTGCTGCCGACCTGCCCGGTAGCACCAGTAATGAGGACCTTTGTCATGGCGGTGCTCCTTGAAGAAACATTGTCCCAACTGAGCGGGTAAGGCACGCGATGTCCCACAAAGGGGTGGATTTCGGGACGCGGCTTTCACTCGCGCAAAAGCGCCCCGCACAGCAGATCGAGAGCCTCGAACATGACTACTAATGCTGCGGCGACGGTGAACGCATACGAAATCATTCTCGCTCCGGCTCCTTTCGGACGGTGACGGATCGAGAACTGAATGAGGCCACCGACGAATACCAGTGCTACTTCGATCAACAGAGACAACGCCGGGCGTCCATCAACCAGCAATGGGAAGCCCGGCATAGATGGCCAGTAGGCCCGAGAAAGGGCGAGGCTCGTAAGATTGACTGCTACTTTTGCGGTACGTGACCTTAAAGCTCATCAGCAGTTCGCCGCCCATTATGATCGCGCATGGAGGAGCAACACGACTCCCTGTTATGTCCGCTGATCCTTGTAAGGGATTGCCAGTTACGATCGAGTCATGCGGTCGACGTTATGCGACAGTGCTGCCCGTCGCGCACGACGAATTCGCCAGCCACGATCACGTCTCTCACTGAGGTCTTCCCGAACACGATCGATGGCAGCAAGTGCTCCGCCGGCAATCCGTTCAGCGCGATGGTGAAGAAGTCTGCCGCATCCGGCGGCACTCCGAGCGATTCGGCGCCTGAGCGCGTGGCGCATCGGAACAGTGTTTCGGGCGCGATCAAGCCTCGTCGCAGATGCAGCAACCGGAGGTGATATTCAAGCTCTCGCGCATCTTCGAGCAAATCGATTTGTGCCTGACTGTCGGTGCCGAGCGCGATGCGAACACCGGCCGCGAGCAAGCGATCCGCCGGCACGATGCCGTCGCCGAGGTTGCGTTCGGTGGTGGGGCAAGCGCACACGAACGAACCGGTCGCGGCCAGCGCGCCGATCTCGGCATCGGTAATGTGGATTCCGTGGACGCCGGTGAATCGCTCGCTTAGCAGGCCTTCCTGCGCGAGTAGTGCGATCGGCGTTGTGCCGTACTCAGCCTCGCATGCTTCGATTTCCGCGGGCTGTTCGCAGACATGCATGTGGATCGGAATGTGTTTGCGGCTGCGCCCAATGGATCACGTCGCGAAGGTAATTGAGCGGCAGTGCGCGAATGCTGTGAGGCGCGATTCCAACCGTGACCTGAGGATCGCGGATCGACTCGATGAGCGCTTGCGTGTTGGCGATGAACTCTTGCGCGTGCGGTTCCACGAAGCGTAACTGCGCGGGGTCAAGCGGCTTGTCGAATCCGGCTCGTGCGTAGGCAACGCGAAGCAGGCAGATACGTAAGCCCACATCGCGGGCCGCACGGACCGCCTGCTTCGCCATCAAATTGGGATCTTCGTAGGGCCGTCCAAGTTCATCCCGGTGGATGTAATGGAACTCGCCGACGGTGGTAATCCCGCTTAGCGCCATCTCAAGGAAAGCCGTGCGTGCAATGTCATAGAAGCTTTGCGGCGTGAGCTGTTGCGCAGCGGCATACATAGCATCGCGCCACGTCCAGAAGTTCCCGGTGGCGGCCTCCGTCAGACCGCGGAACACTCGTTGGAACGCGTGCGAGTGAGCGTTCACCAGGCCGGGGAGCATGGCTCGCCCTTGAAGCTGAACGGCGTCAGGATGGTCCGCAGCGGTTTCGATCGCGACGACTTTGCCGTCCTCGATCACTACGGCGCGCCCGGATACAAACGCGGAGCCCTGCAGCAGAAGTTCAGGAGCGATGACGTGTCTCATGAAACCTTCTGGCCACCGATCCAAACTTCGTCGATCGGACTCATTCCCAGCGTGTACGGCAAATCGCGCCAGTCTTTCGTTGTTAGGACGAGAAAGTCGGCGCGCGCTCCCGGCGCAAGCCGTCCACAATCATTCAAGCCAAGTGCGGCCTCTGCGTTTACGGTTGATGCGGTAAGCGCTTCCGCTGCAGTGAGTCCGTTAAGCCGGACCGACAGCGCCAGCGCCGCCGACGTCGAAAACAACGGACTGGATCCAGGATTCAGATCGGTGCCCACGGCGACTGCCGCGCCCGCATCGATGAGCGCGCGTCCATTCGCCGCCGGAATTCCGAGGTGAAGCGTGACACCGGGAAGGATCGTTGCGATTGTGTCCGAAGCCGCGAGGGCGGGGAACTGATCAGTGACGGCGGCTTCAAGATGATCCACGCTCAACGCGCCCTCGCGTACGCCGAGCTCGAGACCACCGATGCGGGTAAATTGCTCGGTGTGCAGTTTTGCCGATAAGCCGTAGCCCATCAAGCTCCGAGCTTCTGCAGCTGTCCAGGACTCGGCCTCAACGAATATGTCGATGGCCGTCGCCAGCTTGCGACGAATGACTTCCGGGATCAGTTGTGTCCGAACCGCCTCAAGATAGGGCTCGCGCTTCTCGCGCACTGTCGGTGGGATGTGGATCAGCAGCGTTGGGATCAGCCGCGCGGGAGTTCGCTTCGCAAGCTCAGCAATTGCTTCCAGCATCCGCAGCTCCGCTTCGACGCTGAACCCGTAACCCGATTTCACTTCGATCGTTGCCGCGCCGGATCGCACCAGCGCTCGGATTCTCGGTTCGGCTAACGCGACGAGCCCGTCCACGGTTGCCGCCGCAGTCTGTCGAACCGTGCTGCGAATGCCGCCACCCTTCGCGAGTATTTCCTGATACGAAACACCGGAAACGCGCGCTTCGAAATCGGCCAGCCGATCGCCTGCCCAGACGGCATGCGTGTGCGGATCGACAAGCGCCGGAACCACGGCGCGCCCGTCGCAATCGATAGTTTCGCCAGCGTCTCCGGTCCAATCGCGTCGCGCGCCGACCCACCGAATCACGCCATCCTCCACCGCAATGGCCCCGTCTTGAATCACGATCAGATCGCGCATTGCGCGTCCATGCACAGGACCAGCCTCGGCCGGACTGACTAGTTGCCCGATACCGGTGAACAGCGTCACAGACTTGGCATGTCCAACCCGCGCTCCTGCGCAACGCGGCGCGCGGTTTCATAACCGGCATCGGCATGACGGACGACTCCGAGCGCAGGATCGTTGGTCAGGCACAATCGCAGGCGCTGATCCGCCTCGTCGCTGCCATCCGCCACGGCGACCAGACCGGCGTGCTGGCTGTACCCCATGCCGACGCCGCCGCCATGATGGAAACTCATCCACGCCGCACCGCTGGCAATACCGGTGGCGAAGTTCAGCAGCGGCCAGTCTGAAACAGCGTCAGAACCGTCGAGCATCGCTTCGGTTTCGCGATACGGGCTAGCGACCGAACCGGCATCCAGATGGTCGCGGCCGATCACGATCGGCGCCTTCAACCGGCCGTCGCGAACCATCTGATTGAACAGCAGTCCGGCTTTGTCGCGCTCGCGATAACCGAGCCAGCAGATGCGCGCGGGCAAGCCTTGAAACGCAATCTGCGCCGCGGCGAAGCGCAGCCAGTGCTGCAGGCGCGCGATCATCCGGGAACAGTTCCAGTAGTGCGCGGTCCGTCGCGAAGATGTCTTCGGGATCGCCGCTGAGCGCGACCCAGCGAAACGGCCCGCGCCCCTCACAGAAGGACTCGCGAATGAACGCCGGCACGAAACCCGGATACGCGAACGCATCCGCGTAACCGCCGAGCTTGGCTTGCGCGCGCAAGTTGTTTCCGTAGTCGAACGCGATCGCGCCGCGCTTCTGCATCTCTACAATGGCGGCGACGTGCCCGGCCATCGCTTCACGGACGCGAACCAGATACGCTTCCGGATCATGCGTTCGCACCGCGAGGAGATCCTCATCAGGACGCGAGGGCGGCAGGTAGCCGTAGAGCGGGTCGTGGGCGCTGGTCTGGTCGGTAACCAGGTCGGGAGTGAACCCACGCTTAACCAAGGCCGGCAACATCTCGGCCGCGTTGCCGAGAACGCCGATCGAGAGTGCTAGCCGCTCTGCCTTCGCTTTCTCAGCGCGAGCGATAGCGTCGTCCAGGGAGTTGGCGGCTTCATCGAGATACCGCGTTTCGAGGCGGCGCTGGATGCGCGCGGCATCCACCTCAATGCAAATCGCAACGCCTCCCGCGAGCTTGACGGCCAAGGGTTGAGCGCCGCCCATGCCGCCCAACCCGGCTGTCAATGTGATGGTGCCGGCCAACGTCCCGCCGAAGTGCTTCTCGGCCGCGCCCGGCGAACGTTTCGTAGGTGCCCTGCAGAATGCCTTGCGTCCCGATGTAAATCCAGGAACCCGCGGTCATCTGGCCGTACATCATGAGGCCCGCGCGATCCAGGCGGTCGAACTCTTCCCAATTCGCCCAGTTCGGAACCAGATTGGAGTTGGCGATCAGCACGCGCGGCGCGAGCGGCTGCGTTTGCAGCACGGCAACGGGTTTACCCGACTGCACCAGCAAAGTCTCATTATTTTCCAGCCGATCCAGCGTGGCGACGATGCGATCGAACGCCTCCCAATTCCGCGCCGCTTTGCCCCGTCCGCCATAGACGATCAGCTCTTCCGGTTTCTCGGCAACCTCCGGATCGAGGTTGTTCATGAGCATGCGCTTAGCGGCTTCCTGTATCCAGCCTTTGGCCGTGCGGTGGCTGCCGCGTGGCGCTCGAATTGGTTCTCTCACGTATCCCAGACTAGTGTAGTCAGTCGCGAGTGGCGGCCTAGTCGATGTAGAATACCTTTAAGCAATGACCGATCTACAGTTGTACATTCTCGTTGCTATCCCACTGGTCGGCATCCTATCGAACACTGCTTTGTTTATACATTTGGGCCAGCGTATCGGAAGCCTGGAGAACAAGATGGACACGCGTTTCGATTTAGTGATGGGAAAACTTGCCGATCTTGACACGCGCGGCTAAGTGCTCGAAGATCGGGTGATCCGAGGGGGAAAATAGGACCTTAGCGCTCACTTCATCCCCTCCATGAACAACGACCCTGGACGCGAATCGACCCATTCAACATCCGGACATCGCCCGTTCTGATACTCGCAACGCGAGACCTCACGAAATCCGGCGCGTTTCAATCGTTCACCTAACGAGCACTCGTTGTAATGCCACCAGTGCCGATTTTTCGCGCGCTTTGAAGTATCCAGATCGAACAACAAATCCATAAACACGTCCGGACGCTCCGGGTCGTAACGACGGACGGTGGCGTCTACATCCAGAGTTGCGATACGCAATATCCCGCCGGGTTTCAGCACGCGATGGCATTCGGCCAGGCAGTGTTCCGCAACGTCGCGCGTCACGTTACTGAGCATGTGCGAAATGTAAATTGCATCCACGGAGCCATCCGCGAAAGGGAAACGCCGCCGCACGTCCAGCTTGCGAAGCTGCCGGAAAACGCCCGATCGGTGCTGCGCCGCGCGGGCTTCGTGAAGAAGTCCAAAGCGCCCCAGTAGCGCGGCCAGCCCCGGAACACGGGCGATATAGAGGTGCGGTGTGATATCGGTGTTTACCCATCCGGGCAACACGCGATCGAACGCGCCTAGGTGGAGTTTCACGCGTTGGGGCGATGCCAGCGGCGGATGCCCAGATCGTAAGCCGCTCCGCCGATTAACCCACCTAAGAGCGGCGCGACGATCGGGACCCAGAACACGCGCGATCCATCGGTCAGCCCGTTGTTCTTGAAACCCGCAACTGCCGTGAACAAACGCGGTCCGAAATCGCGGGCCGGATTGATCGCATACCCGTGCATCCCGCCAAAGGCCATGCCAATCGCAACCACCACCAGCCCAACGAGGATCGGCCCTAAATTCCCCACCGGAAGATTCCACTCATCGCTGATCGCGAAGATCAGGAACAGGAGCAAACCCGTCCCGATCAGTTGGTCGAGAAATCCGGCGGCAGGCACTTGAGGAAATGCCGGGAAGGTGGTGAAAATGCCCGCTGTGTGGTCGAGGCCAGGATCGTTGGCGCGGAACGCCGGTAGGTAATTCCAGAAGACCAGCGCCGCAGCGAGAAACGCACCGAGGACCTGCGCAGCCATATACGGCAACACCTTCCGCATGGGGAACCCACGAAACGCGGCCAGAGTCAGCGTCACGGCCGGGTTCAAATGCGCGCCGGAAATCTTCCCGGAGACATAGATTCCCATGGTGACGGCGAGGCCCCAGCAGATCGTAATGTTGGTGTAGCCGCCCTTCACGACCTCGCCAGGCGCGCCGCTGCCGAAGAGCGTCACCATGGCGACGACGCCTGTCCCGAAGAGCATCAGCACGAGCGTTCCTAAGAATTCCGCGATCAGTTCACCCAACATTGTCGACCCGCGAATTCTATCAGGACGTGAGTTTCTGAAACTCGTTTCTCAGCTTTCGCCACGTCGTTGGTAGCTCCTCAGGCAGCATGCGGGTTTCGCCGATGGTGCTTAAGAAGTTGGCGTCGCCGGTCCAGCGCGGGAGGATGTGCATGTGAATGTGCTCGGCGATTCCAGCTCCGGCGGCCGCGCCAAGATTCATTCCGAGGTTCAAGCCATGCGGATGATAAACCGCTTCGAGCGCGCGTTCCGCCAGACGGGTGATCCGCATCATCTCCGCCGAGGCATCCTCTGACAGCCCGCTAAGAGCACGCACGTGATCGTACGGCACGATCATCATGTGTCCCGCCGTGTACGGATACAGGTTCAGAACAACGAAGACCGATTCGCCGCGCAGCACCACGAAGTTTTGTTCATCGTGTTCGATGTCCCGCCCGAGTCGGCACAGCACGCACTCGTCCTTCGGGGCGCCTTCGGTGATGAACTTATAGCGCCATGGACTCCAGATGTGGTCCATCGAGAGCTAGTACTCGGTCCCGTTCGGCAGTGGCGTATCCGGTCGTCTGCGATCGCCATTCGCTTCGGCGCCGGAATGGTTCACCACGTCTTTCAGCTCTTTGCTCGGTTTGAAATAGGGAATCTTCTTCGCCGGAACGTCGACCCTCGTGCCGGTCTTCGGATTACGGCCGACACGCGGCTGGCGCTGACGGGTTCGGAAACTACCGAAGCCGCGAATCTCGATCTTGTCTCCGGTTCGGAGCGACTTCACAATACTGTCGAAGATGGCCTCGACAATGACTTCAGAATCCTTCCGGGTCATATCGACCACGCGGGACACTTCCTCAATCAGATCCGCTTTCGTCACTCGGCACTCCCTGGTGAATGTTGCAACAGTTCCGCCGTAAGCATTTTCATCTCAATGGATTAGCGATTCATCAGTATCGCTTGAAACGGCGGGAATTTGCAAACAGGCGGGTGACGGGCCCGTTAATTCGGGGCGGTTTTTAGCGGTCGCGGCCACCCCGGCGCGCGGCCATGTAGTCTTCCATCCCGGAGGTCGCCGCAGCGGCCTGCCGTTGGTAATCGTCAAATCGAGCGCGTTCTCCGTCTGAAGCGACGGCCTTTATGCTCAATCCGATCTTCCTTTCGGCCTCATTCATACGGATGATCTTGAAATCGAGCTCTTGGCCGATCGTCAGCGGAGCGGGTTCGTTTTTGCGTCCGCTATGACCGGGGATCTCGGAGAAATGGCAGAGCCCTTCAACGCCCTCCGCCAGTTCGACGAACGCCCCGAAGTTGGCGAGCCGGCAAACCTTACCGTGTACGGTGTCATTGACGTTATGTTGTTGAAAAAAGGACTCCCAAGCGTCCGGCTGGAGCTGCTTTACCCCCAAGGACAGGCGCTTATTGGCAGCGTCGATATTCAGAATCACCGCCTGGATTACCTGGCCGCGCCGCAGGATCTCGGAAGGGTGTTTCACGCGCTTGGTCCAGGAAAGGTCAGACACGTGCACCAACCCGTCGATACCTTCCTCAATCTCGACGAACGCCCCGAAGTCGGTCATGTTCCGGACGCGGCCTTCGACCACGGAGCCGACGCTATACCGCTGCTCGATCGTCGTCCAGGGATTGGCTTCTAACTGCTTGAATCCCAGAGAGATGCGGCGGTCTTTGGGATGCACTTCCAGAACCACGGCTTCCACCTGATCGCCGACATGAACCACTTTCGACGGATGCTTCATGCGTCGCGACCACGTCATCTCGCTGACGTGGATCAGGCCTTCAAGACCCGGTTCGAGTTCGATGAACGCGCCATAGTCGGCTACGTTTACGACACGCCCAACTACGCGAACGCCCTTCGGAAAACGCTCTTCAGCGCCGTCCCACGGATCCGGTGCCAGTTGCTTCATGCCCAGCGAGACGCGCTCGCGGGCGGGATCGAATTTGAGAACCATCACGCTGACGGGGTCGCCCGGATGAAGGATCTCAGACGCGTGTGTAATGCGTCCGTACGTGATGTCGGTCAGATGGAGAAGACCGTCAATTCCGCCGATATCCACGAAAGCGCCGTAGTCCGTTAGATTCTTAACGATCCCGGTGATGACCGCGCCTTCGTGCAGATGTTCGAGAGCCTGTGATTTGGTGGACTGCACCTGCTCTTCGACCGCCAATTTGCGCGAGACCACGACGTTGCCGCGACGGCGATTCAGCTTGACGATTTTGACCGGGATGTCCTGGCCGACGAAAATATCCAGGTTGCGCACCGGCCGCACATCGGCTTGCGAACTCGGCATGAACGCGGGCACGCCGACGTCCACCGAGAGGCCGCCCTTTACGCGGGCGAGCACGCGTCCGGAGACGACGAACTGCTCGGCAGCGGCCTTTTCCAGGTCCGCCCAGACGCGAACTCGAGCGGCGCGCTCGTGCGATAGAAGAACGTAGCCTTCGACGCGTTCGCCCTGGTGATCCACCATCACGTCGATGTGATCGCCCGGCTGCACGCGCACTTCGCCGGTGGGAGAAGTAAACTGGGCGATCGGAATCAGCCCTTCGGATTTGTAATTGAAGTCGACGATCACTTCTTTCGGAGTGACCTTTAAGACGCGCCCCTGCAGCACCTCATTCTCGGCGGGCGGGGCGAAATGACTGAAGTCCTCGAGCAGGTGCTCATAGTCCTCGACAGTTACGCCAGCGTCAGCCGACTGAGTTTTGGTCGGATATTGCGCGAAATTATTACCGGCCATTTGCCCTACTTAACCCCCGCCTTTAACCCCGCGGTTACTAAATTCTGATCTTTTGCCCCAAAACTCTTCGGAGAGGTAAGGCGAACGACGATAGCAACCAGCTAATTGAAGTAGATCGTCAAGCGAATATAGCGTGCCTATGGGATGTTGTCAACGCGGATCGCCTAGAGGGCCTGAATTTACCCTTTCCACGGCGGCTTTCTTCACGCTACTGTTCTTAGAAATGTACACAAAACCGTTACACTGAAGCGTGCGTGAAGGACAGCGGATTGCTCTGACAGGCGTTGCCGTCAGTGCAGCCCTGGCAACCATCAAGATAGTCACGGGCTTATTCGCCGGATCCAGCGCGGTGCTTGCCGACGGCTTCGAATCGGGCGGGGACGTTCTCTCGTCCGGACTTGTCTGGCTGGGGCTCACGCTGGCGGCGAAGCCGGCGGATTCGAACCATCCGTACGGGCATGGGCGCGCGGAAACCATCAGCGGGCTGGTCGTGGGTCTACTGCTGTTCTGCGGCGGGTGTGCGATCGCGGTAACTGCATTGGTCGGCGCGCGCGGGAACCCGCCGGTTCCCGCGGTTTACGCCGTTTGGCCTCTGTTCGTTTCAATTGCATTAAAAGCGATCATGGTCCGTTTGAAATGGCTGACCGCCCATAAGATCGGCAGCAGCGCGCTGGCGGCCGACTCGATGAACGACGCAGTAGATATGTTGTCGGGGCTGATCGCGTTGGGAGCGCTCGGACTTACCCTCTATGACCCCGCGCACTTCCTGCGGGCAGATCATTATGGCGCGGTCGCGGTCGGCGTGATCATGGTCGGCACGGGAATTCGCGTGGCGCGCCGCACCGGCACCGAGCTAATGGACACGATGCCCGAGGACTCGTTCATTGATCACGTCCGCGAGATTGCGCTGCAGGTTCCGGGCGTGCAAGGCGTCGAGAAGGTCCTGGCGCGAAAGACGGGACTGCAGCATCATGTCGACCTGCATCTTCAGGTTGATCCGGGGATGACCGTACGCGTGTCTCATTTTCTGGGGCATCAGGTGGAGGATCGGCTGCTCGAGCGGATGCGCAATATAGCGGATGTCCTGGTGCATATCGAACCTTCCCCGGGGGGCCTGCATCCGTTATCTCCCAAACCTTCACGCCGGCTTGCCGATACGGCGCTGACTGCAGAAGAACTCCCGGTGATCACCGGATCGGGCGGCGAATTACGCGTGTACTTCGAGGGAAGAACGGATATGTTGCTGGGGATGACCGCGGGCAGTTTGGTGCTTGCTCCCGGAACCAGTCCGCATCCGCCGCACCGCCATCCCGAGGAGGAGTTTATGCTGGTCACGGAAGGCACGGGTGAGATCGTCTGCGGCGAGCAATTGAAGCTTGCCGGGCCGGGGACGATGATGTACTGTTCAGGAAATCAACTGCACGGGATTACGAACACCGGGTCGACGCCGATGACCTTCTACTTCTATAAATGGCTCGCCTGATTGTCTTTCTCATTTCGGCGATGCTTTTAGCCGCACAGGACAACGCGCCTCCAAGCTTGCTGGAGTCCCTCGAAAACCTGCAGAACGATTTCGAGAGCGCTATGGCGCGCGCTACCGCGACTTACGCGGACCGGCAGAAAGCCTTATCGGTGGATTCCGTGTTAGGCCGGCTGATCGGTGAGAAGCGCGATAAGCAGAACCTGGACGTGCGCACCGTGAAGAACCTACTGGATGAGGTGAAGCGCTTCGAACGGGGGAACGTCTTTACGCGCGCGGATTGTGCGCGCCTGGACTTGGACGCTGAGAATGTTAGGTATCGGGTGGCTAACGAGTTAGATGTCTACCGCGGTTATAAAGGCATGGCGCACCCTTAGCGCAACGCCGACTCGAGTTCCTCGAGGCGTCTTCGTAAGTCCGCTACTTCCGTCTTCAGCTCCGCTACTTCCGTCTCTAACTGCGAAATGCGCCCTCCGGATTGGTGGGCCGGCGCGGCACTTGATTCCGCATCCATCGCCGGCTCGCCGCTAAGCAGATGGACGTAGCGGGCATCCTTCTGTCCGGGCAGCTTGTTAAGTTTCTTGGCGAGTGCGCCCGCCGGCCATTCGGCCATCTTCTCAAGAACGCGCTCCGTCTCCTCGAGATCGGCAAACGCATACGTGCGCTCGGTACGGTCCTTGATCTCCCCTAGCGTTTGCGGTCCTCTAAGCAGCAGGACCCCTAAAACGGCTAGCTCGCGGCGACCCAGATTGAGCGACTCCGCGATGCGCTGCGCGTACTTATGAACGCGGCCGCTGCCAGCGATCTCCGCGGCCCAACGCTTGTACTTCAGGCGCTCTAAAGCGTCAGTTACCGTGTCGTCGTCGTAATCGACGACCGGGTACCGGTTCGATTTTTGATTACACGCGTTGACCAGCGCGTTCAAAGAAAGCGGGTAATACTCCGGCGTGGTTGCTTCCTTTTCGATCAACGCTCCCAATACGCGGGCTTCGACGGAGTCAATGAGTTCCATTAGAGTGAGATCACGCGACGCCCTTCAATACTGATACCGTTCGCCAGAACCTTCGCGATCGCCAGCGGGAAGATACGATGTTCTTCTTCAAGTATGCGCGCTGACAGTGTCTCTACTGTGTCCGTTTCGAGCACCGGAACTGCTGCCTGCATTACGATCGGCCCGGCATCCAGGTATTCGTCGACCAGATGAACGGTGCAACCGGTTACCTTGACGCCGTAAGTCAGCGCCTGGTGCTGCGCATCGAGTCCAGCGAACGAGGGTAGAAGCGAAGGATGGATATTGAGAATGCGGTTTTCAAACGCGCGCACGAATTTTGCGGAAAGGAGCCGCATATAGCCCGCCAGACACACTAAGTCGACTTCCGCTTCCTTGAGAGCCTCGATCAGCAAGCTGTCGTAAGCTTCGCGATCGAGATTTTGCGACGGGATCGCGCGAGCGGCTAAGCCGAGTGAGCGTGCCAGTTCAAGCCCTGGCGCTCCTGCACGATTGCTGAGCACGATAGAGATCTCGGCGGTAAGATTGCCCTCTCGGATGTTACGCGCGATTGCGGCGAAGTTAGATCCGCGTCCGGAAAGCAAAATACCGAGGCGCTTCACTCGTAGATGACCCTTTCCTTGCCGCGCTTCTGAGTTACAACCTCGCCGACAACGAAAGGTTTTTCCCGAAGCTTCCGAAGAGTAAGCTCAGCCATCGGAACATCTTTTGCCGCGACAATCAGAAGCATCCCCACGCCAAGGTTAAATGTACGGCGCCAGTCATCCACGGGTATGTTGCCCACACGGCGCAAAAACTCGAATACAGGCGGCACTGTCCACGCGTTGACGTCGATCCGGACAGCCAATCCCTTGGGGAGAACCCGCGGAGTATTTTCGGTCAATCCTCCGCCAGTAATGTGCGCTGCCGCGCGTAGTAAGCGAGCGGTGTGGAGCGCCCGAATCGGTTTCAGATAACTCCGATGTACTTTGAGAAGCTCCTCCGCAACTGTTGCGCCCAGTTCGTCGACATAGCTGTCCGGCTTCAGGCCGGCGGTCTCGAACATCAGCTTGCGAGCCAGTGAATAGCCGTTCGTGTGCAGTCCGGTGGATGGAAGACCAAGAATGACATCGCCGGCGGCAACCTTATGGCCGGTTATCAGCTTGGTTCTTTCCGCGATGCCAACTATGGTCCCGGCCAGATCGTATTCGCCGCTTTGGTAAAGACCCGGCATCTCGGCGGTCTCTCCACCAATAAGCGCGCATTGGTTAGCCCGGCAGCCGCGCGCCATTCCGGAGACGACAGCGGCGGCTACACGCGCATCCAGCTTACCGGTCGAAAAGTAGTCCAGAAAGTAGAGAGGCAGAGCCCCTTGAACGGCGATGTCGTTGACGCAGTGGTTCACCAGGTCTTCGCCAACGGTGTCATGCTTTCCCGCCAGAAACGCGACCTTCAGTTTAGTTCCTACTCCGTCAACGGAGCTGATCAACACCGGCTGGCGCAGCTTTGGAAGCGCGAAACAGGCGCCAAACGACCCAATGTCGGTTAATACTCCGGGCGTGAACGTAGAGTGCGCAAGACGCTTGATGGAAGCCACCGCGCGGTCCGCCTCATCGATACTTACTCCCGCGTCCTGATAGGAAATGCTCTTGGATTTCGCCATTCGTGGCTGTCGTTGAACCGAAGGGTCATTATAACTTCGCCGACAATTTACGGTTTCTAACGGGAGTCGAGTACGAACGTGACCGGGCCATCGTTCGAGAGAGTTACTGTCATATGCGCTCCAAACACCCCGGTAGAGACGGGTAACCCGGACTGCCGCAGACACTGTACTAGATAATCGAATAGCAGGCGCGCGGATTCAGGACGTGCGGCCCGATCGAAGTCCGGACGGCGGCCGCGGCTGCAGTCGCCGTAAAGCGTAAAGTTCGGAACGAGCAGGATTGATCCTTCAACCTGTCTCAGGTCGAGGTTCATCTTACCTGCTGGATCCGCGAATATGCGTAAGTTAGGTAGCCGCACGGAGAGGAGGTCGGCATCGGCCGTTGAGTCATCTTTGGAAACTCCGGCGAAAACCAGCACACCGAGTTTGATTTCCGCGACCTTAGTCCCATCAATAGTGACCGAAGCCTCGTTCACACGTTGAATGATTAACCGCATTTGACTCTATTCTTACTGAAAGTTTGTTATAGTGTGCGTGGGAGAATTCATGCCGAAAGCCTCAATGACGGAAGATACAACAACACTAACCATGGCCCTAGTGGGCTTTGAGATGGAAAGAAAGAAGATCGAAGAGAAGATTGCCGAGGTCCGCGCTCATCTGGGACAAACTTCCGGGACGCCCGCAAAAAAGAGAGGAAGACCTAAGAAGGTCACCACGGAATCCGTTTCTACTGCAACTGTGAGCTCGAATGGAACCGGCACGGCGACTAAGAAGCGCACGATGAGCGCCGCTGCCCGGAAACGCATAGCGGCCGCGCAGCGTAAGCGCTGGGCGGAGCACCGAAAGACTTTGGCCTCCGGTAGCTAAGGCTAATTTCAATCGAGCCAGCCGAAGCGCGACGCGACTGTCTTCACGTCACCCTCGGCTGCAATCCGGCCTTTCTCGAAGAAGATCGCGCGCGAAGCGGATTTGGCCGCGAACTCCACGTCATGCGTGACCAATAGCTTGGGCTGAGTTAAGTCGGCGAGCAGACGAATCAACCCTCGACGACTGGGCGGATCGAGGAAGGTAGTCGGTTCATCGAAGATAAGTATCCGCGGCTGCATGACGAGGATTCCGGCGATCGCGGCCCGCTTTTTCTCACCCGCACTTAGGTGGAACGGCGGCTTGTCGGCGAGAGCTTGAATACCAACTATCTCCAATGCGGCCCGTGCCAGAGTCTGAGCCTGCTCAGGCGGGATACCTTGATTGAGCAGTCCGAACGCTACATCCTCAAGCACGGTCGGCATGAAGAGCTGATTGTCGGAGTCCTGGAAGACGATGCCGACCTTGGCGCGAAACGCCGCGGCGCTCTCCTTAGTCAGGGAGACGCCGTCCAGATTAATGGTCCCGGTTCCTTGTAAGATGCCGTTCAGGTGCAGCACGAACGTGGTCTTTCCCGACCCGTTTGCGCCGAAGACGGCCACAGTCTCGCCTTCGTAGAGATTGAAGTCAACTCCGTTTAAAGCCGAGGTACCGTCGCTATAAGAGAAGCGGAGGGCTTCAACGCTAAGTACGGGAACAGGAAGCACCGGGCTCAATAGCGCACCGCGAAGACTATGGCCCATGAAAGAGTCACCGAAATCGCGATTAGTAAGGCGTCGGCGATTCGGAACGGATGGCGATATAAGCCGGGTAGGCTACCTGTGTAACCGCGAGATATCATTGCTTGGTTAATTTGATCGGCCCGCATGTGCGAGCGAGCGAAAAGAACCGCCAAAGCTCCCGCCGCACCACGGAAACCGAACGATCCTTTGAAACCTCCGCGGCTTAGCGCGGCCGTTCGCGCCTGCTGGGCGTCCTCCATCAGAACGAATAGATACCGATAGAGAAGCTGAGTTACAGTGAGCAGGAACCTGGGCGCGTGGAACTGTTCCAGAGCGCGAAGTAGCTCGGAAATCGGTGTAACTGCCATAAATAGGACCGCGACACATCCAGCTGCGTAGGCTCGAACCACCAGGAGCGCGGCACCATTTCTGTCACGATCCAGCCAGGCAAAGATCGCGAAGATGGCGCAGAACGGCAGCACAAGAGCAGCCCTCCGTAGTAGTCGAAGTACCGGGAGCCGAGCCGCCAGTGCGCAAAGCAGGGGAAGGACGAAGAGGAGTAACAATGCCCCGAGGTGAGCGCGGCTTAGGGAAAGCGCGATGAGTATAGCTAGGAGGGCAACCAGTTTGGCGCGCGCGTCGCGGCGCCGAAGGAAGCTATCGCGAGGCGGGGAAGCATCGAAAAAAGCCGCTGGCAATTACGCGCTCCGCGGCGTCCCGGTATTGCGACGGAGAGCGAAACGGCTGATTGCCCAGCAAACAATGTAGACGAGGCAAAGGCCTCCGATCCCGGCAAACGCATGGGCAAGCCACGGCTGATTGATGAAGCCGGCCTTGTAGTCCGCCAGCGGAGTCGAGACTGTGGCTTGCGCGTGCGTAGCTAGTCCGACGCGCCCGGCAAGGCTCCAGATCCCATCCGGTTGACTGGACGCAATTAGAAACCCGACGGTGACCAGCACAAAAGATGTAAGTGCCACGGCCGGAATCAGACTTGAACTTCTGCGTCCGCCATCCCTGATGAATCCGGGATTGATCTTCTCCAAAGATTCCATGACCACTAAGGTGATGGCGCCTTCCACTAAGGCGGAAACCACAAACAAAGCTACGGAAGCCCACAAAACAGGCTGCGGCATTCTGACGCCGGATAAGAGCAACTCGGATAGCGCCAGCATCGCGCTTACAAGCAAAGAAACCGCTCCACCTATGAAGTAAGTCAGTCGTCTGGGCCCAAATGTGCGCTGCACTAAGTACGCTGCGAACACCCCCGCGATCGCCATATTGCACACGTTGGCGCCGAGAGCGAGTACTCCGCCATCCTGGAAAATCAGAGACTGCAAAATCAGAATGGCAGTCATGACAATCGACGCGGCGCCCGGTCCAAGGGTAAACATCAGGAGCGCGCCCCCAACCAAATGCCCGCTGGTTCCTATGCCGACCGGGAAGTTAATCATCTGGGCCGCGAACACAAAAGCCCCGAGAACGCCTAGAAGCGGCGCGCGATGCTGGTCGAAGCTATTCTGGGCTGAGCGCGAGACCCAGGCTACTGTTGGAATCGCGACGGCATCGAGTGTGCCCCATACCGGGGTGGAAAGGAACCCATCGGGGATGTGCATCGGACCCTCTCAAAGTAGCACGTTTCGAAGAAGCGTAGCACGAAGTACGGAAGGCGTTTCGAGGAGTACCTGGTGATCGTTGGAACGGGAGTCGATCTGGCGGAAGTCGATCGAATCGAAGCTGCTATCGCGCGGTTTGGACAGCGCTTTATCGACCGCGTCTACACGCCCGCCGAGATCGCCTATGTGGAGCGCAAATCCGGGCGGTTCGAACGGTACGCAGCGCGCTTTGCCGCGAAAGAAGCCGGCATGAAAGCTATCGGAACGGGATGGCGGCACGGGGTCCGCTGGGTTGATTTCGAAGTGATCAATCTGCCGTCGGGGCGTCCCACGCTGAAGCTACACGGGAAGGCGGCGGAATTCGCAGCACGGCTCGGAGTTACGAATATTGCGCTATCGATCACTCATACCAAGCAAATGAGCCTGGCTTACGTTGTATTGGAGAGCTGAGGCGAGCCGCTAAGAAACGATCTAGCGCTTGGCGGTTCGTGCGGGAACGGAGCGGAGTTGCGCGTCTTCCAGGCGCTTGGCTTCCTGGAACGTGTAAATCATGCGATGAATCACGGTCAGATTCGAGAGTACCGCGGTGACCCACAACACGGGCGCCATGCGATCGAATAGAGCGCCGATGATCAGGAGCACAACGCGTTCCGGCCTCTCCAGGAAGCCCACCTTGCACTTGGGAATCGCGTTTTCCGCGCGAGCGCGCGAGTAGCTGACCATCACCGATCCGGTCATCGCCAGCGCGGTGAGAACGATGTAGAAGAAGCGGTTGATTGACGCGTAATATACAAGCAATCCCATCAACACGCCGAGATCGGAGTACCGGTCGAGGACAGAGTCGAAGAAGCCGCCGAAGCGCGTGACCTGGTTGGTCTCACGCGCGACCCGTCCGTCGACCATATCGAACAAGCCGGCCCCGATCAGAACGATACCCGCGAAACGAAAACGTCCGGCCCCAAAAAGAAAAGCCGCCCAGACATTAATCAGAAGGCCGATAAACGTCAGAACGTTCGGATGAATTCGAGATAACGCCAAGGCCCCGACAATCTTTTCGATAATCTTTCCGAAAAACAGACCCAGCGCTCTGGTATAGGTCATATCGTTGGTGGCTTGTTATGGCTTTCCGCGTTTAATCCGTTGCGGCTAGGTCATGAACCGTGCGCAGCGTAACGATCTCAAGCTCCTTAGTACCGCCGGGACTGGTCACTTTGACGGTGTCGCCAACAATCTTTCCCAGCAAGGCGCGGCCGATCGGTGACGTAGTCGAAATCATATTCTTGCCCGCGTCGGCATCCTCGCTCATTACCAGGTTGTACGTGACCTCCTCGTCCTTGCCCATATCGAGGACAGTGACTTCGGATCCAAGGCCGGCTTTACCGTGCGGGATCTTCGTGAAGTCGATCATGGCGAGTTCGGCAACTCGCTGCCTCAGCTTGTTCAGGCGCGCGTTCACCAGACCTTGACGCTCTTTAGCGGCATGGTACTCGGCATTTTCGCTTAAATCGCCATGAGCTCGCGCAGTCAGGATTTCCTTTGGGAGTTCAGTGCGAAGCTCATGTTCGAGCACCGTGATCTCCTCTTGTAGCTTTTTGCGGATATCGTTCATCGAACGATCGGAAACTCCTTCTAATTGATTATAGCGACGAAGGTTACAGCGGATGCAGGTCTTCGAGCAGCGTCGGTACCAGCTCAGCAACCGTGGGATGGATGTGCATTGCGTGGGTAAGCATCGTGTAGGGTTTTTGAGCATACATCAGGTCCAACAAAACGTGTACGACTTCGTCGCAATGGATGCCCAGTAAGGCTGCGCCGACCACCTGTTTCGATTCGGCGTCGACGAGCGCTTTCATGAACCCGGTCGTTTCTCCCTCGGTGGTGGCGCGGTTAACTTTCGTCATCGGCCGTATCGCCTGGAGCGCTGGACGCCCGGACTTCCGCACCTCCGCTTCGGTCATCCCGGCGCGCCCGAGCGGCGGATCGGTATAGATGTTATACGCCGTGATGCGATCGCAAACACTGCGGCGTTCTTCGGTCAAGAGATTCGCCGCGACGATCTCGTAATCGTTATAGGATGTGTGGGTGAACGCGCCGCGGCCGTTGCAATCGCCCAGCGCCCAGATCCCTTCGGCGGCAACCAGGTGATCGTCGACCTTTATGTAGCCTTCTTTGGTTTGCTCGAGCCCGGCATGCTCCAAGCCAAGATCGTCCGTGTTCGGACGGCGGCCCGTCGCAACGAGCAAGTGCGAGCCGGTAGCTTCACCTGTTTCCCATTTCGCGGTTACACTCGATCCGTGTCGGCGAAACTCGCTGACCGAAACATTGGTTTCGATCACAATCCCTTCAGCGCGGAAGAACTGAGTGATCGCCTCGGCGATATCCTCGTCTTCTTTTGGAAGCAGCCGCGGACCGCGTTGCAGGATCGTCACTTTACTTCCAAAGCGGCGGAACATCTGCCCGAACTCGAGTGAGACATAACCACCGCCGAGGATAATCAGATGCTCGGGAAGGACGTCTAAGTCGAGGATGCTCGAGTTGGTCAGGTAGCCGGTTTCCCGAAGTCCCGTGATATCGGGAACCGAGGCGCGCCCGCCGACGTTCAGGAATATCTTTGGCGCGGAGATCTGTTCGTCGCCGACGCGCATCGTATGTGGATCAACGAACTGAGCTGTGCCGACGAGCACCGTGCAGTTCTTCAGCCCGCGCAGACCGCTCTCGACACTCTTGGAAGAGCGGTGAATGATCTCATCCTTCCGCGCCTTCACGCGCACCATATCGGTTTGGACAGAACCATTGATTCGGATGCCCATGTCGGCTGCGCGCGCGGCATCCCATGCAACCTTTGCGCTGGCAATCCAGGTCTTACTCGGGATACAGCCGGTGTTGACGCAAGTGCCGCCGAACCGGTACCGCTCGACGAACACGATCTTCATTCCGGCTTCGCTCAGCTTGCGCGCGAGAGCGGGAGCGGCCTGGCCGGCGCCGACTAGAATGGCATCGAAGGATTGGGGCATCGTTTGTCAGCTTAGCGTTTACTGCGGTCGGGGCCAGTTCAAGCTGTCGAATGGATTGCCCATGGGTTGAAGAGCCGCTGCGATGAAGTCCGCCGAAACTTTCACAATGCGCGTGACGGCCATAAATCGCGTCAACCGCAGTCACTGCAATCTTTTCATTCAGACACGATGAAATCGGAGCTGGCCGCAGCGGCGCACTCCAGGATGCGAGCGTCGTCAGCGGTTCTTCTTTGATTGCGTAAACGGTCCGAAGGGACCAACTTTGTTCGCGATACTCTCAAGATCGTTTCTCCGTCATTGAGCATGTAGCCATCCCATTGCAATTTCTCGCGCAAGTCGCGCATGGAATCTCCTTTAGATCGCTTCGGAGATATCGATGCGAATCTTCCTTTGTTGGGCATGACGAATCAGGAGCGCCGATCGGCTCTTGAAGTGTAATGCTTGAATGTAGACGTTGGAGTCCACGGTCGCGTCTAATCACCGCGCGCGCTTTTCGGCCCGATATTCCGCGAAGAGGCGCTCAACATCACACTCTTCAATGCCAAGAGCTTGCGCTTGTTTCTGAGCCGGGTTAATCGAATGAGCTTGTCCCAAGAGCGATCTTGCAGGTACTGCTTACGCCGCATCGCTGATGACGATCGTCCACGCTTCGGCTTTCGAGTTCAGCGGTGCTGCGAACCTCATGGTGAGAACCTCGTCAGGCAGCGTTATATACAGACCGGTTGACCATAGGCTAGTCACGATTATCCCATGGTGAACGGTTCTAAGAGCGCATCCGCAGCAGAAAGTAAGTCCCAAACAAGGCAAACAAAGCGTCCGGCGCCCATGCCGCTACTACCGCCGGAAGTAGCGTCACATTACCCAGTTGCTCAAAGAACTGGCTCAATCCCCAATAAGCCATCGCGATCACGACACTAAACCCGATCCCCGCCATCGCGCCGCGGTTTCCAATCAGAAATCCGAAAGGTATCGACAGCATGGCCATGATCAGTGCAAATACAGGCACGGCGAATTTCTTGTGATACTGCACCTGAAGCTTCACCGTGTCGAATCCGCTCTGCTGCAGATCTTTGATGTACTCCGCGAGTTGATGAAAGTTCATCTGCTTATCCAGCTTTACTTCTTTCATGAAGTAATCCGGATGCTCGGAAAGCTCGGGAAACGTGGTGGCTTGAAAACGGCGTACGTTGTGTTCGAGGACGCCATCCACATCGCGCGACCATCCATTGGTAAATACCCACGTGCCAAGCGAAGGGTCCCAGCGCGCCCGTTCGGCGCCGATCTCTCGCGTCAGCTGGAAGTTAGCTTTCTGCAGTTCGTAGACGTTTACACCGACCATCGCCTTTTCAGCTGATTCGAAGTATTTGTAATAGAAGATGCGCGGGTGCTCGGCATCCTGTCCGAAAATGTATTTGAGGTCGGGTCGCAGATAAGTCTGCACCGGCTGCCCCTTGATCTCGGCGCGCAGCGCGTCTTGCCGCAGATTGGCCGCGGGGATGTAGTAGTAATCGAAAGCGAATAAGGCGACACTTAGAACCGCGCTCATCATTAAGATCGGAACCGAGAGGCGATGCACGCTCACGCCGCTGGCCTTGAACGCGGTAATCTCGTTCTGCTTGGTTAGGATACTGAAGGTTACGAGGACGGATACTAACACGCTGATCGGCAGCATGTCGTAAATCAACTTCGGACCGAGGAAGAAGAGGTAGGAAAAGACTTTCGTGAGCGGAATTGAATTCTTGACGATGAAACTCAGCAGCTCGAAAAAGTTGTAGATCTCCGTCATCCCGACGAAGCTAGCCAGCAGAAACACGAAGTAGAAAAGGAAGTTGGCGAGGATGTAACTGTCGACGATCTGGAAGATCCCGCCGGACCAGGGGATCAGCCGGATGCGCTGCAGGTTGACTGCGGATAACTTCGTTCGCGATCCGCGGGGTCCGAGAGTACGGAAGAAACGTACAACGGAATCCATCGCATCGCGAGCATAGGAGATCAGATCGCGATCGCCGGCGTATTCGAGGCGGAGGACGAAGATGGAGCCAGCTAGAAAGAAGACAGCATTCGGTAGCCACGAAGATAGTTCCGGGGAAATCGACCGCTGGCGCGCCATGCCGGTCAGCGTGATGTAGGCGAGGTAGTACACCAGGAAAGCCAGCAGGATCGCCATGATGTATCCGCCGGACTTACCGCCCTTGCGCGTGGTGACGCCGAGCGGAATGCCGACCAGACCGAGCGTTAAACAAGCGATCGGAAGTGAAAAGCGGCGATACAGTTCGATGCGCGATTCTACGCTTTCCGGCGCCTTCTTGGGAGTGTTGCGGGTTACAGCGTAGAGTTCGGTCGTATCCATGCGGCTAAACGGTTTACCGAGGTTTTCCTGGGCGGGCTTCGCTTCGAGCACCTGATTGCCCATGGGAAACATGACGTGCGATCCGGTAACGATGTCTTTGCCGACTTCGTGGACGCTGGCGTCGTGCAGGTTCAACTGAATGCGGTTATGCGGGATGTCAGGGATTGCAAACGCTTCTTTGGCGATGGTGATCCGCGGCCCGTCGACTTCCATTTTGGTGCCGGTCTTACGCTGGTCGGGCGGGGAAGTATCGGCGAGGAACACGTTGCGCCAGACCGTAAAGTCTTTCGTGTTCGTGGAGCGGACGTCGCCCACATAAAGGATGGTGTTCGGGAACTGCTCATCGAAGACGCGAGCCTGTACGTCGGCCGTAAGCTGTGCAGCCACCAGATGGTTCAGAGCTTTGACGCTGGAACGAGCGGCGCGCGGCGCGAGCCACACGGATGCCGCACCAGCCAGAAGCGTGGTGATTAACGCGAACAAAATAACCGGGGGCATCACCACGCGGCTCGGAACGCCGCCCGCGCGAATGGCGATGATTTCACCGTCGCTCGCGAGACGCCCTAGCCCAATGAGGATGCCGACGAGAACGCCGAAAGGGATGCTTAGGGGCAGAACGGCGGGGAGTGCCAGTACGAACAGCTTAACTACCGTTAGAGGAGTAGCAGGGCTGCGGACCAGGAGTTCAAATAGCTGACGGCCGACGCCCTGGATAAATACGACAAATGTTGCGAGGGATGTACCGAGGATCGCGCTGCTGATTATTTCGCGGAATATGTAGCGGGTAAGGATCTTCATACGGCGCGAAGTGCGTCGAGGCAGCACGAGATCGTGCTGCCTTCAACATAGCATTCCGTGCGCGCTTTGACTTGAAGCGGGCCTGTCTACATCTGCAGCGACAGGAAGCCTTTTTCCCGAAGTCCGGTAAGCGCGAGACCGTAGCGGCCGCGGCATCCCGTCTTTTCGAAAATGTGTTTCAGGTGGATTTTTACCGTGCCGGTTTGAATTCCGAGAGACCGGGCGATTTCCCGATTCTTGAGACCCTTCTCGACTAACTCGGCGACCTGATGTTCGCGAGGCGTGAGCTTGGACCTTTCAGATGTCCCGGACCGATCCGGTGTCTGTAAGACAGCGTCCTCCATCCAGGTGTGTCCTTCGGCGACCGCGTGGATACAGTCTAAAATCTGGTGAGTGTCCGATGTTTTCCGCAGCACCCCGCGGGCTCCGGCTTGCACCATTCGCAGCGCATCCGCGTTGCTCATTCCGACACCCCACACAATCGGCGCCGTGCGGCCGCCGGCATGTAGACGGACGAGAGACTCCAGGATTGGCGGTCCGCCGAAAGCCCGGTCGAGAATGACAACCGCCGGATTCAAGCCGCGCACCAGTTCCATGCCGCCGGCCAAAGTCGTCATCGCGCCCGCAAACCGCAAGCCCGGTAAGTCTGTTAGTAGCGATCGCAGCCCCTCGATCAGCAAAGGCTGGGTGTCGCAGATTACCACGGATTTTGAGGTCCCGTTTTGGATCGTAATTGCCAAGTAGTACTCCTAAGTTTCTAAAGATCTAGATCGGCCCGCCTCGAAAAACCTTTAATTGCAACCTCGCGAAAAGTTGCAATTGGGCGAACAGCGTTGACTAAGATCGTTCAGAACGGAACGGGAGTTCTCATGCGACTCTCTTTTTTTTGCCTGACGGCGTTATTTTTTTTGCCGAGTAGCCCTCGTGATGGCCGTCCTCGGCTATGTAACGGCGCAAATGCGCGCGCGAAGCACAGCGGGGGACAACCCAGCACCACAGGCGGGTGGGAGTGCTGCGTCGGCTTTTGGCGAGCCCGACGCTACCCACTAGCCTACCGCTACCTAAACGATTCGTGGCGCGACCGCCTGGCCGACGGCGGCAAGTTTCGAGGGCAAGCGACTCGATGAGGTTGGCACTTACTCGTAGCGGAGCGCTCGAATCGGATCCAGCTGCGATGCACGAATGGCCGGAATTAGCCCGGCAATGAACGTGATCATAAGGATGACTAAGACGGTGAACCCAAGCAGAATGGGATCACTGGGCTTCACCTCGTAAAGCATCGAACCGGCGAGCCGTCCAAGGAAGATCGCGGCAGGGATACCTGCAGCCGCGCCGGCAATCGACAGTAAGAGCGCGTCCCGAAGCACCAGCCAGAGTACTTCGGCCCGCGTCGCGCCTAGCGCCAGACGAACCCCAATTTCGCTGGTTCGCCGGACTGCCGAATAGCCGACTACTCCGTAAAGACCAATCGCAACGAGTACAGCCGCGAGTCCCGCAAAGAAAGTTGCCAGTAACGCAACCAGGCGCTCTGTCACTAGCGTTTGATCGATCTGTTCCGTGAGCGAAATCGCGTTCCCCAACCGGATATCCTTGCCACTCTGCTTTAAGAGAGTGCGAACATCACTAATGATCGAGGCCTTATCCACCGGGCCACGAATCACGAGATTTGCGAACCTATCGCCACCGCTCTTCAGATAGATCGTCCGGGGCGACCGCTCGCGCATGTCCGCGTAGGTTGCGTCGTCCGCCACACCGATGATCCGATAGGTGGTTTTCTGGTCCTGACGGAGCACTTTACCGAGCGGATCCTCGCGTGGGAAATAGGTTCGGGCCGCGGATGCGCTTAGGATGCCCTCGCGCTCGTCTCCCGTGGTGGGGTCGTTGGGGAGGAAATCACGGCCGCGGAGAAGGCGGAGACCCATCGTGCGGAAATACTGAAGGGCAACTCTATGGATGTAGAGTGTCCTCTCACTCGCACTAAGGCTCGGCCAGAGTTGCGGGTTCAGGTCGTCCCATTCGTAACTGCCGCTCACCGGCACAACATTGCTGAGTGTGACTGAAGAGATCAGAGGCTGCGCCCGCATTTTGCTGAGCAGCGCGCCATAGAATGAGGCGAGCTGCGGTTCTTTCAACCCGGAGTTTTCCGCATTGATTTCCAGGAACACGATGTTGTTCCGGTCGAAGCCGGTATTCTGCCACTTGAGTTTCTCCAGCGTTTGGACAAATAGGAACGCGCCGGCCATGAGCAGAACCGATAACCCGACTTGTACAGCAACCAGCGCTTTACCCAACTGAAACCGGCTGCCAGCGTTCTCAAGACCGATTCTCGATTGTTTGAGCGCGTCATTAGGCTGAAGGTTGGTTCCTTGAATTGCGGGAGCCGCGCCGAAGAGTAGACCGGTCGAGGCGGCGAGTAGCCCGAGAAAGGCAAGAACCCGAAGATCCGGATTAAGGTCGAGAACTAGCGGCGATCCTTGTGTTGCCAGCAGCGCAACCAGCCCGCGAGTAGCCCAGAAAGCGAGCGCGGCACCCAGCGCGGTTCCGATGACCGATAGGATCATGCTTTCCGTTAGTAGTTGTCTGATTAACCGTCCCCTACCTGCACCCAATGCCAGGCGCACGGACAGTTCCTTCTGCCGCGGACCCACTCTCGATAGCGATAGACTCGCCAGATTGACACAAGCCAGCAGCAGGACTAAGCCGCAGATACACATCAAGGCCAACAGCGACTTGCGGTAACGCATGGCGAGCCAGGAACTACCAATCGCTCCCGGGATTAGGTCTAGCTTCTGCGCGAGAAATTGTTTGCGCTCCCCCGGTTCGGTCGATGTTACCTGGTCTTCCATCACGGCGGCAGAGACTGCGGAAAGCTCGGCTCGGGCCTGCGTGTCAGTAACTCCCGGCTTGAGGCGCGCGATGACGGAGATGTACCAGCCGCCTTTCGACGTCAGAATGTTCCGCGAGGGATGGATCGCCGCGTTCGCGTGTACTGTGATCGTGACATCCGGACTTGATCCCGCAGTGACGCCCAGGAAGTTTGCCGGGGTTACTCCAACGATCGTAAATGGTTGCTGGTCAAGCTGGATTGTGCGGCCAATAGCACGGGGATCGCGGGCGAACTCTCGTGTCCAGTAACGATAGCTGATTACGGCGACGTAAGAGGCCGCGGTTGTATCGTCAGCAGGCGTAAGCAGGCGGCCCGCCGAGGGAACCAATCCGAGCGTCTGGTAGGTTTCTCCGCTAACGGCCGCCGCCGGTACTTGTGTGGCCTGAGCGCCCCAACCAGTCCACAGGTCGGCGCTGTTCCAACTGAACATACCCGAAAAGCTCTTTGTCCGCGGTTTCAAGTCTTGGAATAGCGGGTAACTCAACACGGTCATGCCTTGGCCTTTAAGCGCGATTTGGACTATCCGATCGGCTTGCGCTACTGGCAGTCCGCGTAGCAGTAAAGCGTCAATCAAAGTAAAAATCGCAGCATTTGCGCCGATTCCAAGCGCGAGAGTCAACACCGCGCAGGCGGCGAAGAGAGGTTTGTCGAGTAACACCCGCGAAGCGTATCGGACGTCGGCGAGCCAAGTCTCGACACGCAAAAACATCCAGGTCTCGCGGCTACTCTCCCTGGCTTGAGTCAGATTCCCTAACTCCCGGTGTGCGGCCTCGCGGGCGCTATCGGCGTCAAGACCCGCCTCCTTGTTCTCACTCTCTTTCATGGAAAGGTGGAAATCCAACTCTTTGGCAAGGTCGCTGTCGAAACGTTCCCGGTGCAACCAATTCTGAGTACGCCGCCAAATTCGAAGGATATGCTCCCGCATTTCAGGCCCTTTCTAATACGGTTTGAATGGCGCCGATGACCCGGGAGAACTCCTCCCGCTCGGCGGCTAGTTGCTTACGACCGGCCGCGGTAAGTGTGTAGAAACGGGCTTTCCGGTTATTCTCCGAAGTGCCCCAGTCCGCTTTGACCCACCCATTTAGAAGTAACCGCTGGAGGGCGGGATAGAGTGAACTCTCGCCGACCTGCAGCACGTCGTCGGAAAGTTGCTTCAGCCTTTGCGCGATGCCGTATCCGTGCATGGAGTCTCGCACGAGCGTCCGAAGAATAAGGAGGTCTAACGTACCCGGTAGTAGTTCCTGCGTCTTACGCATGTTTCTCCGCGCGTCCCATCGTCTATCGATGGAAGTATGTCGCAAACAGGTGCAAAAAGCAAGCGTTCTTTAGGAAATCGATCAAAAGACGGGGAAGTTCGTGTCGCTATGTTTTGGCGACAAATGAACAGACGGGGGGCGGGGAACCAGCAGCTAAAAGCAGATGACGATAGACACTACCACTGCGTCGGCGCGGTTCGGAGTTATCCGTTAACCGCGCTGCGTAGCGACATACAAAACTGGATAGTCTCGATCCAGAAGTTTCGACCGGAAGTGCCGGCTATTTGCCGCCGCGGGAAGCCGCCCACCGTTTGCGCTGCGCTGCTGCGATGCGGGCGCGGGCTTCGGGGCTCATGGTCCGCTTCTTCGCGCTTGCCTGGGGAGTAGATGACGCGGTCTTAGTAGCCGGAGATCCTCCCTTCTTGGTTGCCGCCCAACGTTGGCGTTGCGCCTCGGCGATGCGGGCGCGGGCTTCGGGGCTCATAGTCCGCTTCTTCGTGCTTGCCTGGGAAGCGGATGACCCGGACTTAGTTGTCGAAGGTCCTGATTTCTTGGTTGCCGCCCAGCGCTGGCGTTGCGCCTCGGCTATCCGGGCTCGAGCTTCCGGACTTAGTGAACGTTTGCCCGTTCCTTTTTTCTTTGCCGGAGCCGCCGGCGCGGTGCTCGAAGGCGAAGGAGCCGACGAGGATGCCTGCTTCGAGGCTCCCGTCTGTCCTAAGCGCCCTCGGATTTCAGCGATTGCGCTATCAATTTCAGTCTTGCGTTGCTCTAGTCCGAGCAATGCATATTGCAGGAAGTCCTGATCTGAGTAAGTAGCCACTATTCGCACATTAACACAACTGGCTATCTAATTGATTCAAAGTTGTTATAAAAAGTAGCTTAAACCCTAAAGCTGCGCTAATCGGGTTACTTTCCTTGTCGCGAAGGCATGAACTCTTTGCTAAGACCGAGCGAAGCAGCGGCCGCGTCTAGCTTGGCTTGCGTATCAAAGAATTGGTGCGCGGGGTTAGAACCGGGGAAGTAGCGAACGATGATCTCTTTGCGTTCTACTTCCCCGGTCTTGCCTGTTGTAAACGGATATCCAAGGTCTCGCAACAAAGCCAGGGAACCTTCCGCGCCGGTTGGGTTACCGGAATCCCCTACAATGCCGAACACGCTTCGGTGCGTCCTTTCGCTGTATACTGCGACGAAGTCTCCAACTTGAGCTCCGGCCTTGGCAGCGGCCTTTCCTAGTACGACATAGTTAATCCTGGTGGCGTCCAGGTACTTTCGGGGATCTCGTTCGTTCCCATTCCGGCGATCGCTAAACGCAGTCGTCGAAATGTAGTAGCCCGGAAAGGGGTCTCATTGGGCCTTGCCTCAATGGAGTTCGCCCATCATCTTGAGTTAGATATCCCACAATCGCGCTGCTTAATAGGTTGTCCTTGTGGGCATTCCGTTCGTAATCCAACGTCTTTTTACCAGGCGGGCCATAGGCGTTCGGAGCCCCGTCGACGTCAATCGTCATCGACGTCTTAAGCTCAAACTGACTCCGAGCGGCTGCTAACAAAGCCAACGGCAAGCACAAGACTGCGAGAAAAACCGGCCTCATAGCTCTTAGACGCGCGATTGCCTCGCGGGATTTCTCCGGCGGCTCACAGCCCGTGATCTAACGCTCTACTTGAGGTTGATTGTGCCGCGGCAGTTCGTAGCCCCGCAGAAGCAAGGTACTTTGTCGACGGTCTTGGAGAAGTGGTAATCGACAGTGAGTTCTTCGCCTTTCCGGATCAGGCGCTTGGACATATAAAGGATGTGACCCTTGGTCACCCACGTCCGGACATTCGGATCGCAGCTGTGATTGATGTACTCAGCGCCGCTTCCGCCGACCGCGCCGTCGAGAGTCCAATAATTGTCCAGTGTGAACAGGTAGATCATCTTGGCTTGCTCGTTGGAGCGCCGCAGCGTCTCCTTGCGATTGATCTTCTCGCCGGTATACTCGATGATCTTCCGGTTGATCGGGATATCCTCGCCCGCGAAGATGCCGACGCGATGAATCTTAGAGCGGCGAATGATGAGCTTAAACTGCGCGTAGCGCGGGTCGATGCGGGGCTTTGTCTCGGGAACCTTGACCACTGCCATCTGATGAGTTTAGAACGATTGCCTCAAGGCGGCTCGCTGCGGTTTGCTTTCATAGAGGAGGTAGGCGTGCATGCGCCTCGTTCATAACCCCCGGCCATGGAACTTTTTCAGCTTACCCGTGAACTGATAGACATCGAATCAATCACGCCCAACGAGGGGCGCGTCGGCGACTTCCTATTCAGGGTCCTGTCTGACTTAGCTTCGCGGTTCGACGGAGTTGTGGAAAAGCTGGAGGTTGAGCCGGAACGGTATAACGTGTTCTGCCGTTTCGGATCCCCGGTTGTGGTGCTATCGACGCACATGGATACTGTGCCGCCGTTCTTTGAGTCGTCCGAAGATGAGCATGTTATCCGTGGCCGGGGCGCGTGCGACACCAAGGGAATCATCGCCGCCATGCTTTGCGCATCGGAGGAGCTGTTGGTTTCCGGCGAGCGGGATTTCGGACTTCTCTTTGTAGTAGGCGAAGAACGCAACAGCGCTGGAGCGTTGTATGCCGCGGAACATCCGCGCGGGTCGCAGTTCATTATTAATGGTGAACCTACTTCCAATCGCCTCGCCATTGGCGGCAAGGGCGGCCTGCGATTTGAAATCGAAGCAAGCGGCCGCATGGCCCACTCGGCTTACCCGGAACTTGGCGAATCGGCAATCAACAAGCTGCTGGATGCCCTGGAGCGCCTTCGGGCGATTGAACTACCGGTGGATGAAGTACTCGGCCGCAGTACTCTGAACATCGGAACTATCTCAGGCGGCAGAGCTCCCAACGTTATTCCTGACGAGGCTCGGGCCGAGATCTTCATCCGGCTCGTCGGCGATTCCACCAGTACTCGTGAAGCTGTTCACGATGCGGTAGAGGGTCTTGCCGAAGCTAAGTTCGTTCTGGAGATACCCGCGGGGCGTTTCGGTGAGCTACCCGGCTTTGAGACGATAGTCGTAGCCTACGCCACAGATATCCCGGCGTTTGCGGGTGCCTGGGGTAAGCCGTTTCTCCTCGGACCGGGGAGTATTCACGTAGCTCATACGCTTGACGAGTTTGTGCCGAAGAGCGAATTGAAAGAGGCTGTTTCACTGTATGTGCGAATGGTGCGGGAACTGAAGAAATGAAAAACAGAGTGGAAGTGGGTATTCTCGGCGCGACTGGCATGGTGGGCCAGCAGTTCATCCGGTTCCTGGAAGGTCACCCCTGGTTTGAGATAACGTGGCTAGGCGCGAGCGGAAGATCCGCCGGAAAACGCTATAGCGACGCAGCTAAGTGGAATCTCTCGGGCGATGCACCGGACCGCATCCGGTCGATGCACGTAAGTGAGTCCGGGGTCAGTAATGCCGCCCCGAAGCTTCTCTTCTCCGCCATGGATGCTTCCGTCGCGACTGAAATCGAGCGGGCGTTCGCTGCGGCGGGGCACATCATCGTGTCTAACTCCCGGAACCATCGCATGGAACCGGATGTTCCCTTGCTGGTACCGGAAGTGAATGCCTCGCACCTACGTATTCTCCCGTTGCAACGACAACTTCGCGGCTGGCAAGGAGCAATCGTTACTAATCCGAACTGCTCGACGGTTACGCTAACCATGGCACTGGGTCCTCTCAAGCAATTCGGGATACGGCGAGTTATCGCGACTACCATGCAAGCCGTTTCCGGCGCGGGTTACCCCGGCGTACCTTCAATGGACATCCTCGGTAACGTGGTTCCTTATATCGGAAACGAAGAAGAGAAGATGCAAGAGGAAACGCAGAAGATACTAGGGACGGCCACATCGGAACGGATCGAACCGCTAGATGCGCTGGTGAGCGCTCATTGTAATCGCGTCGCGGTTATCGATGGGCACACCGTCACCGTATCTGTCGAGTTCGAGAGTAAGCCGTCACAGAGCGAAGTTATCGAAGCCTTGCAATCCTTTCGCGGCGAACCGCAAAGGAGGAACTTACCGAGCGCGCCGACGGTCCCGGTACACTATCTGGCGGAACAGGATCGTCCGCAGCCGCGCCGCGATGCCGATCGCGAACGCGGGATGGCATGTTCCGTGGGAAGATTGCGTCCGTGCCCGGTACTTCAATGGAAGTTCGTCGCGCTCGCTCATAATACGATACGCGGTGCTGCCGGAGCTGCCGTCTTAAATGCAGAACTTATGCACGCCGAAGGGCTACTCGACGGATGATCGTTATGAAGTTCGGCGGTACTTCCGTCGAATCGGCTGCGGCGATTGAACGCGTCGCGGGGATTGTCCGAAATAGACTCGAACGTCGCCCGGTCGTCGTTGTGTCGGCGATGGGCAAAACGACTAATAAGCTGCTTGAGATCGCGCGTACCGCAATCGCGGGGAAGCGTGAAGACTTCCTGCGCCTGATTCATGATCTGCGAGCCTTTCATTCCCGCGAAGCCAGGCTTGTGGTCCCCCTGGCGGACCGGGCCGAACTGGATCGCACGCTCGACGACATCTTTCAGGAACTTACTGAACTCGTGAAAGGGCTGGCTGTCGTCGGGGAGTTGACTCCGCGCGTGACTGATGCGATATCAAGTTACGGTGAACGGCTTTCGAGTTACATCGTCACCCTTGCTTTCCGCCACTTCGGGCTTCCCGCCAGACATATCGACTCGCGCCGCGTGATTGTTACCGACCGCCGTCATACCCACGCTTCCCCTCATTTCGAGGAAACGTACCGGCGACTCCACGAAGTGATTCCGCCATTGGCCGGCGATCACGTCGTCGTGATGGGTGGTTTTATCGGCGCCACGGAAGACGGGGTCACCAGCACCTTGGGTCGCGGCGGCTCCGACTTCACAGCCGCGATCGTCGGCGCGGGTATCGGGGCCGAGGAGATTCAGATCTGGACGGACGTCGACGGCATGCTCACCGCGGACCCGACAATTTTTCCGGGCGCCCATCGAGTGAAGACCATCTCGTTTGCCGAGGCCGCGGAACTCGCCTACTTCGGCGCCAAAGTGCTGCATCCCGCAACCGTGGTGCCCGCAGTGGAAAAGAACATCCCGGTGCTCATTCTCAATTCGCGGCGGCCTGATGTCGAAGGGACCCGAATCGTTTCCGAACGTGTTCCGTGCGGGAACGCCGTGAAGTCCATCGCTTGCAAGCGACGCATCACGGTGGTAAATATCCACTCCAACAGCATGTTGATGGCGCATGGTTTCCTGCGCCGCATCTTCGAGATCTTCGAACGCCATGAGACTGCGGTCGATATGGTTTCCACCAGCGAGGTCAGCGTCTCATTAACAATAGATAACTCCGAACGGCTCAGCCTGATTCGCGCCGAACTCGAGCACTTCTCCGACGTGCAACTCGAACCGGGCCAGACCATCATCTGCCTGGTTGGAGATAACATTCGTTACACTCCGGGCGTTGCCGCGCGGATATTTGCAGCGTTAGGCTCCGTCAACGCGCGAATGATCTCGCAGGGCGCATCGCTGCTAAACCTCAGCTTTGTCATCGACGATGCAGATGTGCGGCAGACCGTGACAGCCCTGCATAACGAGTTTTTCCGCGACCTTGATGCCTCGGTTTTCGAGTAATACCTTTAACCGATTAGTCATCAATTCATAACACTTGGACGGGTACCCTAACGGTCACCGACTCTGTGCGCGGTTGCTACCCGTTCGCCTTCCTGGTGTTCGTCTGGAAGCGCGCGTAAACGTTATGAATCCACAGGGGCTATTAAATTTCAAAAGGAGTTTGAATGATTGCAAATCAAGGGAGTGGATTGATGCGAGTCCTGCTTTCCGGGCTTCTCGTTTCCCTTTCACTGAGTGCGCAACAACCGGTGCCGGCAAGCGCTGCCGACGCGACCAGCACGAAGCAAGACATCGACACGTTGAAGGCGCAGTTGGCGGAGCAGCAGAAGCAGTTGGAATTGCTCCGGGCAGCGATCCAGAAACAGCAGGACGCGCTCGATAAAGCAAGCAAAGATGCGGAAGCAGCCCAGGCGCAGCGAATCGTGCCGGCGACGAACCTAGGGCAGGTGGCCAGCACCACGCCGATCCTTCCGATGCCCGCTGTGGTATCGCCGAAGCCGGGTACAGGCTTGGCCGGTCAGATGGGACAGCCGGAAGTCAAGGGCGGTTCTCCGCTCGGATTCCAAATTGGCGGCGCAACATTCACGCCCCTCGGTTTCGTTGACTTCATTTCGATCACCCGTTCCACCGACCTAGGTAGTGGTATCGGTACCAGTTTCGGTGGGCTTCCGTACTCCAACTCGACGGCGGGCGGATTATCGGAAACGCATTTCAGCATGCAGAATTCGCGCATCGGACTGCGGGTGGACTCGGTTTGGCACGACTATAAAGTCCTAGGCTATGTCGAATCTGATTTCCTCGGAGCGGCTCCTACCAACCCGTTCGTGACCAGCAACTCGGACACGCTCCGCATGCGCTTGTATTTCGTCGACATCAAGAAGGATGCGTTTGAATTGACTGCGGGACAAACCTGGTCGTTGATGACACCGAACCGAACGGGAATCGGCGTTTTGCCCTCTGATGTTTACTACACACAAGATGTGGACACGAATTACCAATTAGGTCTGACTTGGGCGCGGCAGTCGGGCGTTCGTTTGACCTGGAACCCCAACGAGAACTTCCACTGGGCCGTCGCTGTGGAAAACCCCGAGCAGTACATCGGGGCCAACGTTACCTATCCGAAGGCTCTCGCGACGATCGCGCCTGCGGAACTGGATAACAACGCGGGTGGTGTGGCCATCCCCAACCTGTTCCCGGATATCATTTCCAAGATCGCTTTGGACGGAGGCTCCCCGGGTCACAAAGCTCATCTTGAAGTATCCGGCTTGCTGACTGGCGTGCACACCTACAACTCTCTGACGACCGGTGCCGGGGCTCTCCAGCACTTCACGAAAATCGGCGGCGGCGGTGAGATCAACTTCAACTTCGAGCTCGGCGGTGGATTCCGCATCCTTTCGAGCAACTATGTCAGTGATGGCGGCGGCCGCTATGTCGGAACGGGCCTTGCGCCGGACGCGATCGTACGTGCCGATGGCTCTCCTTCGCTTGTTCATTCCGCGTCCGCTACGGCCGGGATTGAATGGCAGGCGAACCGGAAAACGATGTTGTACGCCTACTATGGCGGCGTATATATTCCGCGCGATCTAGCCCTTGATGCCGACGGGAAAACTTCGATCGGATATGGTGTTTTGAACAGCACGAGCGCCAACCGTGCGATTCAGGAAGCCACCTTCGGCGTACAGAACAACTTCTGGAAGAGCCCCGAGTACGGTGCGCTGATGCTGGCGTTCCAATACTCGTATCTCACCCGGAACCCTTGGAACGTGACGACGGCGGGACAGCCGACTAGCGCCAACCTGAGCATGGGTTACCTGGACCTCCGCTACACGCTTCCCTGATTGCCTCGACCCTAATAGTCTTAAGAAAACGGTGCCCGGTATCACATAGATTCCGGGCGCCGCGGACCAGAGTTTTTCATTTAGTAACAGAACTGTAACTTTAGCGTGTGAGTCTGGAGAAAGACTAAATGCGAATGACGAAAAGCCTTGCACTGATTGCTGTTATGGCTGGGGGATTGAATGTCGCTTCGGCCCAGGTTCGGATCAATGCTGCCGGGGCCACCTTCCCGTACCCGATTTATTCCCAATGGTTTCATCAGTTCCAGCAGCAAAAGGGCGTTCAGATCAATTACCAATCGATCGGTTCGGGTGGCGGCATCAGCGCGCTGGCTGCCGGCACCGTCGATTTCGGCGCCTCTGACCGTCCAATGACGGACGCGGAGATCGGCAAGATGAAGTACAAGCCGCTGCATTTCCCTACTGTCCTTGGGGCGGTGGTGCCGACGTACAACATCTCCGGTGTCTCGAAGGATCTTCAGTTTACGGGTGAAGTGCTGGCCGGGATCTTCCTGGGGAATATCAAGAAGTGGAACGACAACGCGATCAAGTCCATCAATCCCGGAGTCAATCTGCCGGACGCGGACATCGTCACAGTGCATCGCTCTGACGGCAGCGGCACCAGCTTCGTCTTTACCGATTTCCTATCGAAAACCAGCCCGGAATGGAAGAGCAAAATCGGAGCGAATCAGTCTCCCAACTGGCCGGGCGGACTCGCCGCGAAGGGCAACGAAGGCGTGGCCGGGTCGGTGAGCCAGACACCCAATTCGATTGGTTATGTCGAACTGATCTATGCGTTGCAGAACAAGATGGCGTTCGGAACCGTAAAAAACTCCTCAGGGAAATTCGTAAAAGGTAGCCTGGCGGGAGTCACCGCCGCCGCGGACGCGATGGTCTCGAAGATTCCGGCGGACTTCCGGGTCTCAATCACCGACGCGCCCGGTCCGACGATTTACCCGATCTCGACCTTTACTTATCTGCTGATTCCAAGCACGATCACCGACTCGGCCAAAAAGACTGCGATCGTCGATTTCCTACACTGGATGTTGACTACTGGCCAAGGCACGGCGGAGAAGCTCAATTACTCACGCCTGCCTCAGTCTCTGATCGCTCGTGAGGAACAGCAGATCGCGCAGATTAAGTAGCGTGCGACTATCCAGATGATGTCGACCTCTGTAGACGTTTTGCCGACTCCCGCAGCCGCCGCGAAACCGACGCTTTGGTCAAGGCTCAAAGGCGGCGATCAGATCGCTTACCTGATCTCGATAACGTTTGCTGCGCTGGTGCTTCTGCTGGCCGTCGCCATCTTCTGGGTGTTGTGGAAAGAGTCGCTGCTGGCCCGTCACAAGTTCGGTTTTGGGTTCTTCACGTCGCAAGCGTGGGATCACAACAACGACGTTTATGGTGCGTTGCCGTTCATCTACGGAACGCTCCTGACTTCGGTGCTGGCGCTGTTACTTTCGATCCCGCTGGGAGTCGGGGCCGCGATCTTTCTGGCTGAACTCGCGCCGCCGCGGCTCTCGAACGCCCTCACGTTTTTAGTCGAACTACTAGCCGCCGTGCCGAGTGTGATCTATGGACTATTAGCGATCTTCACTGTTGTCCCGCTGCTGCGAGATTATGTGGAGCCGGCTTTGAAAGGGACACTTGGCTTCCTGCCGCTGTTCAGCGGTCAAATCTACGGGTTCAGTTATCTGGCGGCCGGGCTTGTGCTGGCCATCATGACTTTTCCCTTCATCATCTCGGTCTCTCGCGAGTCACTGCTGGATGTGCCGCGCGACCAGCGCGAAGCTGCGCTGGCATTAGGGGCCACTCATTGGGAGTCGACGTGGGATGTCGTCGTGCCCTTCGCCCGTTTGGGAATCATGGGCTCGATCTTTCTCGGACTAGCGCGGGCTCTGGGAGAAACCATGGCCGTAACGATGGTGATCGGCAATTCGCCACGCATTAGCGCTTCGCTATTTGCGTCGGGATATACGATTGCTGCAGCGATCGCAAACGAGTTTGCCGAGGCGAGCAGCGATATCTTCCGATCCAGTTTAATTTATCTCGGGCTGGTCTTGTTCCTGCTCACTATCGTGATCAACGGTGCCGCGCGTTTACTGATTGTGGCTACGACGCGGAAAGGATCGAGCTAGATGCGACTGACTTGGCGGCGAACCGTTAATCGAGTGATGCTTACGCTGACCGGTCTTTGCACCCTGCTGACGGTGAGCACACTGTTCCTCATTCTGGCGTATCTGGTTTGGAACGGCGGCCGCGCGCTCGACTGGAACTTCTTCACGAAGCTGCCCTCTGGTCCTGGCGAGAGCGGCGGCGGCATGGGCAACGCGATCGTCGGCAGCTTTGAGCTGATCGGCATCGCTTCGGTGATCGGTATCCCGATCGGCTTCATCGCGGGGATTTATCTTTCCGAATTCGGCGGCCTCACGTTCCCGTTTGTGATTCGTTACGTGGCTGATCTGTTGAACGGCGTTCCCTCCATCGTCGTTGGAATCTTCGCCTATGCCGTAATCGTTTTGCCGATGAAACAATTCTCGGCGTGGGCTGGCGGCTTCGCGCTGGCGGTGATGCTGATTCCCGTTGTTACGCGCAACACCGAGCAGTTCCTGCGCAGCGTGCCGGAAAGTTTGCGCGAGGGCTCGCTTTCGCTCGGTGCCAGTAAATGGCGCACGATCGTGAGCGTCGTTGTGCCCGGCATCGATCAGCGGGATTCTCACAGGCATTATTCTAGGTGTAGCGCGCATTGCGGGCGAAACGGCTCCGCTCATTTTCACCAGTTTTGGTAACCAGTACTGGAGCCATAGCTTGAACGAACCAACCTCGTCGCTGCCCGTGATGGTTTACAACTACGCGATTTCGGCTTACCCGGACTGGCACCGCCAGGCGTGGGCTGCCGGGTTGGTCTTGCTAGCGTTGGTTCTGGCTGCAAACATCGCGGCTCGCGCAATCGTCGCGCGCGGAGCGGCGGCTAATCGGACTTGAACACCAGACAGGCAATGGAATAGACATGACGCCTCAAATATCTTCGGAGACGAAACCGATGGCCAGTGCGCAAGTGTCCGATCGAATAAACGTGACGCAACCGAAGGCCGCGACAAGCAAATTGGAAACGCGGGCGCTCAACTTCTTCTACGGAAAGTATCAGGCGCTGCATGGCATCTCGCTTTCCATGCAGACCAACAGCGTAACCGCGCTGATTGGACCTTCCGGTTGCGGCAAAAGCACGTTTCTTCGGACGTTAAATCGCATCAGTGAAACGGTGAAAGGCTCCCGCCTCGAGGGCGAGATCCTGCTGGACGGTCAAAGCGTTCTGGATCAGGATGTCACCGCCTTACGCAAGCGCGTCGGGATGATCTTCCAGCGTCCCAATCCGTTCCCCAAGTCCATCTACGACAATATCGCCTACGGCCCGCGCATCAACGGGATGAAAGGCAAGATGGATGACCTGGTCGAGAAGGCGCTACGTCGCGGCGCGTTATGGGACGAGGTAAAAGACAAGCTGAATAAGTCGGCTACCGCGCTTTCCGGCGGCCAGCAGCAGCGATTGTGCATCGCGCGCGCGATGGCCGTGGAACCCGAAGTCATCCTGATGGATGAACCTTGCTCCGCGCTTGATCCCATCGCGACGGCGAAGATCGAGGAACTCATCTTCTCGATTAAGAATCAGACCACCGTCGTGATCGTTACCCATAACATGCAACAGGCCGCGCGCGTCGCGGATCGCACCGGCTTCTTCCTGCTCGGCAAACTGATCGAGTTTGACAAGACGGACGTAATCTTCAAAAATCCGGCGAAGAAAGAAACCGAAGATTACATCACCGGAAGGTTCGGGTAAAGATATGGCTGAACCCCGCATTCGACCTTTCGATTACGAGCTCGATGAATTGCGCAACATGCTGCTGGAGATGGGCAGTTTAGTCGCGTCGTCCGTGCACCGAAGCATTCTCGTTCTTACCGAGCGGAGTGAAGATATCGCTCATCAGGTGTTGCGCGATGAAGCGCGCGTGGACCAGATGGAGATCCAGATTGACGATCTGGCGACTAAGTTGATCGCGACCCAGCAGCCGGTCGCGCGGGACATGCGTTTCATCGTATCCGCGATTAAGATCAACACGGAATTGGAGCGCATGGGTGACCTCGCCGCGAACATCACGGAGCGCTCGCTCGCGGTGATGAACTTACCTGTGATCGATGGGCCCGTTTACACCGATATCAACGACCTGGCGACGCTGGTGGAACACATGGTCTTGGCCGTCCTCGATTCCTTTGTGAAGCAGGACTACGAGGCGGCGCGAGGGTTGGTGGCTTCCGACGACATGGTCGATAGGCTGCGCGCGAAGATCGGCAACGAACTGGTGCTGCAGATGCAGCAAAACACGGACTTAATCCCTCGGTTGTTGAACCTGATGTTCAACTCGCGCAGCCTGGAACGCATTGCCGACCACGCGACGAACATTGCCGAGGAAGTGATCTTTCTGATCAACGGCAGCGACGTGCGGCATCGTTTCGGGGCCGAGCGCGATATCCAGTCGCCGCGGGTTGCGAGTTAAGTGCTAAACCTACGAGCTCAGTGACAATCCCGGAGATAGTTGCGTGCTTTGCAACTCACCCGAAGTAGATAGGATTGCTCTCGATCTTAGCCATTCTGATCAGCTCTCGCATCTGCAGAATAAAACCTTCGACTCTCTGTGATGGCGAGTGGTCCGCGTCGAGGAGATTCAACTCCTGTTGGAGCGCCTCCATTAAGGAAAGATCGAGAAAGTCACCGCAATGCGTACCGTGGCCCAAGGACGCGTGTTTTGATGATCGGAAGTTGGTCGTTGTAACGGTGCAGTTCTTCGTGGAGGTGGGCGATTGATGCGAAATTACCGAGCCTGTGATGGATCGCGACTACGTGATTGCCAAACCTGCGATACATTTCAGGATCATCAAAATCGACTACGCCCGTTTGATCGGGGTTCCGCGCCGGGGTAAACAACGTAACACTTGCGAGAGCGGGCAAGTCAAAGACAAATTTCCTGAATTAGAGTGATTGAATGAGTCTAGACCTACGCGTCGTATTGTTTACAGCCTCGGCGCTTGTTTGTCTCGGGAGAGGTCGATTGGTGGAAGGTCACGGAACTCCCGGAGACGCCCGCCGGATCGGCCTTTTTTCACTTGCGGAAGGAGCGCCTACCTTCACGGGCGTCCCCGTTTTCGCACGCTGGGATTTTGCGCGACGGGAAGATAAGTGAGCGCTTAACCCGCAGCCTTGAGTTAGCGAAACTCTTCCTGAAGCGCGTTCAGCGTTTCCGCGCCGGGACATAGCTTCGACCACGGAATACTCGTCAGCGCCTTCGCCGGTGTGTTGTTCATCTCATGAACGTTCGGAGTGGATTCGTCCAGGTAGAGTAGCCCGGTAACCACCCTCCCATCGGCTGCATTCTCCTGTAGGAACTTCGCCACAGCGAGCCGATCGGACGGATTGTAGTCCCTCGGGACCGCGGAGAACCGGACGACACTTCCATCGTGCAGCGTGACCGCCGTCTCGCCTCGCGGCGAAATCTCGGTCAGGATCTCAGTAGCCGGGGGAACAAAGTCCGTCTCCGTCGCGCGCATGCGGTGCTGGCGCGTATAAAGGTAACTCTTGGTTGAGCCGGTGTGGTCGTTAAACGTGACACACGGCGAAACAACGTCGACGATCGCGAAGCCGCGATGAGCGACGGCTGCCTTTAGGATCGGAACCAGTTGTTCCTTATCGCCGGAGAAGCCCCGGGCCAGGAACGTTGCGCCCAGGCTGAGGCCGAGTTGAATCGGATCGATCGGCGCCATCCGATTCGCTTCACCCTTCTTGCTCTTCGTGCCGACGTCCGCCGATGCGGAGAATTGGCCTTTGGTCAAACCGTAAACGCCGTTGTTCTCGATGATGTACACCATCCGCACGTTGCGGCGAATCGCGTGACAGAGATGGCCAAGTCCAATCGACAGGGAATCGCCATCGCCCGACACGCCGATATAGAGCAGTTCACGGTTCGCAGCGTTCGCTCCCGTGGCGATGGGCGGCATCCGGCCATGCGCGGAGTTGAACCCGTGTGCGCCGGTGACGAAGTACGCAGGCGTCTTCGAGGAACAACCGATCCCGCTCATTTTCGCCAGCTTGTGCGGCTCGACCGATAGCTCCCAAAGCGCACGCACGATCGCGGCAGTCACGGAATCGTGTCCGCAGCCCGCGCAGAGCGTCGACATGCTGCCTTCGTAATCACGCAGGGTGAGTCCGAGTTCGTTGCGTTGCGCGCTCGGATGGACAACGGCTGGTTTGGTGATCGACGGCATTACTTACCCTTCCTTATGGAGACAGGCTGTGGCACGCGAGCAAGTTGTCGCGTGATTTCATCGACCACGGTGCGCGCGCTCAACGGAAAGCCGCCATACACCAAAACGGACTGAAGCTTCTCTTTGGGAGTCGCTGTTTCCAGAATGAGCATGGACTTCAATTGCGAATCGCGGTTCTGCTCCACCACGAAACAGAACTCATGATCGGCGATGAACTCCTCAACTTCGCGTCCAAATGGAAACGCGCGGATGCGCATGAAGTCCGCGGATATTCCGTTCGCGGCAAGGTTCTCCACGGCTTCGCGAACCGCCGCGTCGCAACCACCCAACGTGATCACGCCGAATTCCGCGTTACGACGCTTCTCGATAATCGCCGGTGGAACAGCGGATGCCGCCGCGCGATGCTTTAGCAGCAAACGGTCCATCACCTCTTGATATTCATCGGGGATTTCGGTGTACTGCCCGAACTTGTTATGGCCGGAGCCCCGCGTGAAGTAGGCACCCTTCGGATGCACTCCAGGCAGCGTACGCGGTGCGATCTGCGTTCCGTTCTCACCGAGGAATCGGTAGAACTTCGGCAGCGCTTCGATCTCGTCATGAGTGAGAACGCGGCCGCGATCCGGGCGATACGAATCATCCCAGGCAAGCTTTGGAACCACCCAGTCGTTCATGCCGATATCGAGATCCGAAACGACAAAGACTGGAGTTTGAAAACGATCCGCGAGATCGAATGACTTCACTGCGAACTCGAAGCATTCGGCCGGATTGGCCGGCAGCAGAAGAATGTGTTTCGTATCGCCGTGCGAAGCGTAAGCGCACTCGAGCAGATCGGATTGCTGTGTCCGCGTCGGCATTCCCGTCGACGGCCCTACACGCTGCACGTCGACGATGACCACGGGAATCTCGGCGTAGTAAGCGAGGCCCAGCAGTTCATTCATCAGCGAGATGCCGGGACCCGCGGTCGACGTAAACGCGCGCGCCCCATTCCACATCGCGCCGATCACCATGCCGATCGCAGCCAGCTCATCCTCAGCTTGCAGAATGATGTAATTGTTCTCGCCGGTTTCCGGATCCTTGCGGTACTTCTCGCAAAGGTTCTTGAAGCCATCCATCACCGAGGTCGCCGGCGTGATGGGATACCACGCGGCCACCGTAACACCGGCGTAGAGGCACCCGAGCGCAATCGCCGTATTGCCGTCGATCAGGATCTTGTCCCCGTTCGCGTTCATCGGAGACAAGCGGAACGGCAGCGGGCATTCGTAATGCTCTTTGGCGTAATCGTAGCCCAGACGCAAGGCGCGCGTGTTCGACGCCAGCAACGCAGGCTTGCGGCTGAAGCTCTCTTTGATCAGCGCTTCCACGATAGCCATGTCGATCTCGAGCAGAGCTACCATCGCGCCGGCGTACGCGATGTTCTTCATCAGCGTCCGTTCGCGCGGCTCGGCAAACGACTCGATGCACATGCGCGCTAACGGCACGCCAATCAGATGGATATCGTCGCGAAGTATGTGATCGTCGAGCGGCCAGCTCGAGTCGTAAAGGACGTAGCCGCCCGAACGCACTTCCTTCAGATCGCGATCATAGGTCTGCGCGTTCATCGCGACCATCAGATCGTAATCAAGCGCGCGGGCAACATGGCCATCGCCGTTCACACGAATCTCGTACCACGTGGGAAGGCCCTGAATGTTCGACGGAAACAGGTTCTTGCCGGATACGGGAATGCCCATCCGGAAGATAGCCTGCATGATCAAACCGTTGGCGCTGGCCGATCCTGTTCCATTTACATTCGCGAGCTTGACGGCGAAATCGTTTATGCGGGGACTAACGCGGTATTCCACTCTTGGGTTCCTGCCAGGGAGATAAGGATTTCAAACTTTTGCATGTCCCACGCGGCCGTGGGGCAACGCTCGGCGCATAGACCGCAGTGCACGCAGACATCTTCGTCTTTCACCATGATGCGGCCGGTTTGCGGCAGCGGCGCCGACGCGTAGATGGCCTGCTCCAAGTTGAGCGCAGGCGCGGAAAGACGGGCGCGCAGTTCCGGTTCATCGCCGTTCGCGGTGATGGTGAGGCACTGCGTGGGACAGATATCGATGCACGCGTCGCACTCGATACAGCGCTTCGGAACGAACTCGGTTTCGATATCGCAGTTGAGGCAGCGCTGCACTTCGCGCGCGGTTTGTTCCGGCGAGAAGCCGAGCTCGACTTCGACATTCAGCTCGCGGAAGCGCTCCACCAGATCGACATGCTTCATCTTCTGACGCGGCGCGGGATTAAAGTCGTTGTGATAACTCCACTCACTGATGCCCATCTTCTGGCTGATCAGATTCATGCCGGCGGGAGGACGCTCGGTAACGGGAATTCCTTCACAGAAATTATGAATCGAGATCGCGGCCTGATGCGCCTGCTCCACGGCCCAGATGATGTTCTTGGGACCGAGCGCCGCATCGCCGCCAAAAAAGACTTTGGGCAGCGATGATTGCAGCGTCGTCGGATCCAGAACCGGCATGTCCCATTTATCGAACTCGATTCCAAGATCGCGCTCGATCCAGGGGAACGCATTCTCCTGACCGATGGCGAGGATCACGTCGTCGCACGGGAAGAAAACGGTTTCGAGAGTTTCCGATTTCTTGGCGTGTACGTCCCAGCTCAGGCGCTCAAAATCCATGCCAACGAGGCGGCCGTTCTCGAGCACGAAGCGCTTGGGCGCGTAATTGATGATGATCTCAACGCCTTCTTCTTCCGCGTCTTCGAGTTCCCACGGAGAGGCCTTGAAGAAGTCGCGCGGTCGGCGCGCCATCACCTTGATATCTTTTCCGCCGAGTCGCCGTGACGTGCGGCAGCAGTCCATGGCCGTGTTGCCGACGCCGATAATCAGCACGCGTTCGCCGATCGAATCAATGTGTCCGAACGCAACCGACTCGAGCCAGTCGATCCCGATGTGAATGCGATCTGTTTCGTAGCGGCCGGGGATATCGAGATTTTTGCCGCGCGGGGCTCCGGTACCAACGAAGACCGCGTCATAGTTATCTTCGAGCAAGCCGCGGAGACTCGGAACCGGGGTGTCGTAGTGGACATCGACACCCATGTCGATGATCACACCGCACTCTTCATCGATGATGCTGCCGGGCAGTCGGAACGCGGGAATGTTGGACCGCATCAGCCCGCCTGGTTTCGCGGACTTCTCAAACATAGTGATCTGATAGCCCAGCGGCATGAGATCGTTCGCAACCGCGAGCGAGGCCGGACCGGCACCGACGCACGCGATGTGCTTTCCGTTCTTGCGCGTCGGGATCGGCGGAAGCATGTGGCCGTACTCGCCTTTGAGATCGGCCGCAACGCGTTTCAGGCGGCAGATGGCGACTGGGCTGGTGTCGACGCGCGCACGGCGGCACACCGGTTCGCAAGGCCGATCGCATGTGCGCCCGAGGATTGCGGGGAACACATTCGACTTACGGTTGAGCATGTACGACTCGGTGTAGCGACCTTGCGCGATGAGCCGGATGTACTCAGGGACATTAGTGTGTGCTGGGCAGCCCCACTGGCAGTCGACTACTTTGTGGTAATAATTCGGGTCCTGGACGTCGGTTGGTTTCACGGGATCGGGTTCGGCTACGGGGAACCGGGGAACTTCCTGCTTTAAAGCTTATCCATTGATTGTATGCGCGACGCAGATTCGTCGCAAGCGGGTGATGCAAAGTGAGTTGCTCACGTGCTCGCCTGCTACCGAGCGGCCCTCTTCGGAGTTGTTCTCGTGTTTGATTCCGCCGGAAACCGCTGGCGACGGACTTTGATCTTGCTTGCGTTCTTGCGCGCGGCGGCTAGATCGTAGGCGAGTTGCATGCGCAGCCAGGTTTCTTCGGTACTGCCAAATGCTTTCGTCAGCCGGATCGCCATCTCCGGGCTGATGCCGGATTTTCCGTTGACCACGTTGTTCAAAGCCTGGCGCGTGACGCCGAGGATATTCGCGCCTTCAGTTACGCTCAACTCCAGAGGCTCCAGGCAATCGTATCTAACGATTAAACCGGGGTGGACAGGATTCTTCATCGGCATGAGACTCTCCCTTGTTAGTGATAATCGACAAGTTCCACGTCGAAAACGTCGCCGCTCTCGAAGCGGAAGATGATTCGCCAGTTCGCACGAACCGTAACTGACCAAAGGCCTTTCAGATCACCCTTCAACGCATGCAGGCGAAATCGCGGTAGATCAAGGCTCTGAGGAGACGTAGATGTATCGAGCAGGGACAAGATGCGCTCGACCGTCTCCAGCAGGTCCGCACGAATCCCCGAACGGTCGCCGCGTTCGTACAGGCGTTTCAACCCGCGGTGCTTAAAGCTCTTGATCACAATCCTACACTAGTAAAGTAGCACTTGTCACTTGTCAGGCGCGTTGAACGCAATCGCAGCCACGTCGCCGAAGTCTCCAAGCTTCCGAACCGTCCACCCACTAAACTCAGACTGCCCCTGATACCACTTGCGCCAGAATGTCACGCTCGCCGAGGATCCGTATAGAACGAAGTGTCCGAAAGGCCGAAGCGTATCCACACCGATCTGAGAAGCCCACGTCTCAGCCTCTCGCGAAGCCTGGAACGGAAATAACTCCAGCCGGCCATGCACCGGATAAGTGGCTAAGTGCGAGTACAGGAATCCAGGCAACGGATAACTGGGACTCCATTCAGGAGCGCGCGCCTCGATGAAAGGACTCGGACAAAGAACCGGCAAATCCGGCCCATAGGGAAGGGCATTCACCGAAGCAGCAGCCGCTCGCCATTCTGAGCCATGATGCGGCGGCCAAGGATGACGCCAGTCACCCAGAAACACGAGTACGCCCGCGCCGAGAATCACCGCAGCCCAATGCCATCGCGGTTGCGGGACCAGGAACGCCGCCGCGAGAGTTCCGCACAAAGCGATTCCCGGCAGGCCGAACGAGAGGTATCGATTCACAAACACGCTGTTGCCCGTCCCCCACGAATACGCGAACAGCGCGACAGGAGGGATCAGCCACCACGCGAGCACGAGCGCAGCGGATGCCGCCGGCAATTTCCAGATCCCGCGCGCCCCGCTCCGGATGCGCAACACCAGAGCAATCGCCGCGCTCCACAGAATCAAACCAAATTTGAGCGACCGAACGAGTTCGCTACGCCCGGGAAGAGCCGTGATCACATGCGCGCCCGCCTGTCGAAACAACGAAAGCGCTTCAACCGCGACAGGAATCAGTGAGAGACCTAAAATTGCCCACACGACGCTCACGGCCAGCCATCTCACCGGTGTTTCCGCACGGGCAAGCCGCACCACGGCATAGAGGAACAGCACGAAATAGAACGGCCAGTAAATCAGATGAACGCGCCAAATGAGCGCGGCGAACAGCAAAAAGACCGCGGCATCGATCCACCGGCCGCGGTCCATCCAGCGGATCAGGAAAAGAACCGCGCCCAAGACCACCAGCATGCCGAGGGCATAAGGACGCGCGTCGTCTGCCGCATAGTCCAGTCCGCGTAAACCGAAGCACGCGAATACCGCAAACCATCCGGCATCCGGATGGATCAGCCGCATCGCGATCCGCGCAATAAACAGCACGGCGCCGAGCATCGCGAGCACGGAAGGTAGACGGTAAGCAACCTCGGTCACGCCCACTTTTTGGGGCAGCCAAGCGGAGCACGCGCTCGGAAACGCGCGGCAGCCAGAAGTAGATCGACGCGGGAACCTGTGGTGCGGTGGCCAATGACGGATGATGTGCGCCCTGCCTCACCACGAACATGGTGCCGGCCTCATCCACCCAGAAGCTGGAGGGAAGCGGCATGATCCAGAACCGGACAATGCAGATCGCCAGGAGCACCCATAGCGCGCCCCGGAGTAACTGCGAGGTGCTCAAACGCGGGGTCCGAAAGCGACTGGCGCTGTGCGTCCTTTGAACCCGGATTGCTCAAACTGGAACACCGGAGACCGATATAGATTGTGCCGCGCCAGCCGTCCCTCAACTGCCGTTTTGACTACACCGCATCCATAGATCAAACTACGGCGAAGATTGATCGACGACGCCTCCGGAAAGTACTTCGTCGGGCACGATATCTCCCCAATACGGGCGCCGAGCACTAGCGCCTGTGCGAGCACTTGGTTATCGAACAGAAAGTCTTCGGAGTTACTGTCGAGCGGAAGTGCGGTTAATAACTCCTTGCTGTACGCGCGGAAGCCGGTGTGATATTCCGAAAGCTGCGCGCCCATCAAGATGTTCTGGAAAATAGTCAGTGCGCGATTGGAGAAGTACTTATAACGTGGCATGCCGCCGCGCAAAGCGTGTCCACCCAGAATGCGCGAGCCCAGCGCAAGATCGTAGACATCGTAGGCGACCATGCTGGCCAGCGCGGTAACGAGCAGCGGCGAATACTGATAGTCCGGATGGATCATCACGACCACATCCGCGCCGCGCGACAGCGCTTCGGTATAGCAGGTTTTCTGATTACCTCCGTATCCTCGATTCCGTTCGTGAACCGCTACGGTAAGTCCGAGTCGGCGGGCAGTCTCCACCGTCGCATCACTACTGTAATCGTCAACTAGAATGCGTTCGTCGACAACGTCAGGAAGTTCACGAACGGTCGCTTCCAAAGTTTTCTCAGCGTTGTAAGCGGGGAGAACGACGACAATGCGCTTCTTATTGATCATGCGTGGATCGTGCGTTCACGGCGGGAGGCGAGATCTCGGGCGATTACTTCTTGACCATTATACGGCGCTTACTGATCAGTTTTCCTCGACAGATTCGTCGTGGTAACTGCACAAGTCGCCATTAAGTGGAACCGTAACGGATCCAAGGTTCCCCGAGCCCTGATCATGCACAACTACGCGCAAATGAGTCGCATTCGCATTTCGGGCGAAAGTGTGGTTGTAAGTGAAGCCGTGGTCCAACATATCGCGATAAGTCTTTGGCAGCACGTTAGGAACTATGTTCTGGTCTTCCCGATCATAGAGCGTTCCCTCCTCGTCCTTCTGCACCATACTCACATCGATCTTACCCGTCCAGCGGTCTTCCTTGTGCAACAACGTAAGGGCTTCCGCGTCAATCACGACGCGAACCTCACATCCACCGGATTTCGACGGCGACAGGTTGGCCGTCAGACCAATGCCGCTCGCATCAAGAGGACTCCACAGAGTATCGCCCAAAGCTTTCTCGATATTATCCGTAGGCCGCGCGTCCAGATAACCCGGACGGTACAGCAAAGTTATGTTTGGCCGCTCGTTCAATTTCACGGTTAGTGAATGATAGGTTCCGTCGTACTTCAAAGTCTCGGGATAGAAGCCGAGGGTATAAGTAAAATGCGAGTCGTCGATTGCCGACGGATCGCTCCGGCTATATCGTTGTTACTAATCAACGCCCGGCCGCCAGTCCTCGATGCTTCGTCGAGCATCGTTGCAAGCGTCAAATTGTAGTCCCTGACCGACTTCCTTATCGCCCAAGGCACTGGCACATCACGTTCAGCCGCGCTGTAACCGGGGTCAGCGATCAAGCCGCGCGCGTCAATCGGATAGAGCGAAACGTTCGCTTCGACTGCAACTCGCATTGCAGCGGTGAGTATCTCGTTCGAGTACCCGTTTGAATTCCTGTGCGATTGCAAATTCGCGAAATCCTGAAAATTGGGCGAGATCCAAATCAGATTTTTGCATCCAGGTACTCCGCTCAAGTGGTTGATCACCGCTGTCAGCATTCGCATCGAAAATAGAAAATTGCTTTGCGACTGGTTGGCGGCCGCGGTAAGAGGATCGGGACTGCCCTGCAGTTGGAAGAATCTAAACCCGTGATCTTTGCCATCGAGCCATCTTGCGAGGCCCAGCGTAGTATTCGAGGGATGTAACTCTGTAGTGAACGACGGAAACACCTGTGTTCCTGAAGCGCGCGCCGCAAGGACCCTAATCAATTCGGAGGAATCGGTGGTTATATCCTGCACAATCTGCGGCCCGCGCGACGATAGTAGATAAAGACCGATCCGTTCCTTCGGATTCATTTGACTAAGGAACTTGATCACCTGATTTCTCGCATACACCTGGTCGGTCCATACCGTATTCAACTCATTAAATAGGATTACGTTAATCGCGCCCTGTTGCGACCCAGCTTGGCCGTGATTCGAAAAGCTTGTCAGTGAAGCCGCTTCAGAAGTCTGCGTTGCTTGCGGCGTCTTGGTTGATGATGCTGGTGCCGGACTTTCGTTCGTCTTGAACAGCCGGATACTTTGCGGTTTGCCGTGATCGTAGATTGCGAAGTCCCGTTGACTCAGATCTTTCACAAGATTGCCCTTCTCATCCCGGGCCACAACGGAGATTTCAACTAACTTTGCCGAGACTTGAAACGTTGGGGTGTCTTGGTCACCCAACGTCTGTTCAGGTACTTCAATAACAGGCGTCTTCTCGACAATGGGCGGCTCAGCGACAACGGGTGCCTTTGCCAAGCCGGAGTTGTCTGTCGCGTCGGATACCGATTTACTGACACTTAGCTCAGCATCGGTAGACTCAGGTTTTGTATCGGCACCCCCGTCGGCCGAATCCCTGGACCCGCGCGTCTCCGACTTCGTCTCAAACACAAGCTCGAATCCGCTTCGAACTTGCGGTAATCCGAGTAAAGCGTCTCGTTCAAATATTCAGTTGGCGAAGTAATCAGCACGTTCGAACGAGTAAATGGCTAATGCGGCAAAACCTGCGAGACGATCCGCGGTCCCGTGACTTCGGAAAATGCAACACTGCGCGTTGGCAGCAAGAAAGTCGATTCGCCGATCTTGATGGGCCTATATTCGACAAACGTGTCGCTCCGGCGCGGGGGAAATGAGAGCGGCTGATCATCCGCCTGCCGGGTGATCCGAAGGACGGCCCCCCGAGTCCGGGCCGGCAAACAGCCTGCCATGGTAACCCGGGTTGATGTGCAACCCGCCATTCATGACGGTGAACGTGGAGTGCAAAGCCGGAACCGAATAGGCAAATACAGCCGCTTTCGCGCCCCGAACGGTTTTCCAGTGGTCCCATGACATCATGATGCCGCTATCGGGTGCAAAAAGCGGTCGCGAAGATTCCCACAAACTCGCCCAACGTTTTAAGGCCGCCTCCGCCGACGTTTGGCAATCCACTTACTTGCATTAACGAATACGATTCGTGCCCATCGCTGTAGCGGAGTTGGTTAATGCTTCGGTCGCGCGCGCAAAGCTGACCCCATAACTCCCGTTTTTCTGCCGAGAGCGCCGGATCACCATCGAAGCGCCGAATCTCCGCAGTGACCAAATACTCTGGAAGACTCTGCACGTAGCGAGACGCGTACCGCCGCATTCTCGTCAGGATCGCGCTTTGTTCCTCGGCGGCGGGTTCTGGCGCGTTGAGCCAATCACTCTTGGGCGTCGGCTCAAACACGCTCTTATCGGCCATTAGTTGGAGTGCCGCGGGGGTCTTTGATCCGCTCGAATGACTCAACAGATCCTGTAAGCGCGCGTCGCTGAGCCGTTCAGAGAGTTCGACGCTCGAGAGTTTCCACGCAACTTCCAAGTCTGGGTGGGGGGAGTTCTTCGCCGTTTGCAGCAGTTCCGAAAGCTGCTGGACGGTGAGTGGTGTCGCTCCGAAGAGGACTTGCGCGTTGATCACCACGCCCAGCGCTACAAGAAGTCGCTTCATATGCCTGAATGGCCCTCCAGGCGGTCGCCGAATACTTGGACTCGCTGCCATTTGGCAGGTTACATCAAAGATGCTAGACGCGAGTTTCGGACCAGGCGAAAAGCCTTTTCCCGCAAGTCATTGAAACGAAACAGTCTGTGCGAATTTCGCCTTTGGTACACTATCAATAGAAGATTTTTCTTGACGACCACAAGATGTTGCGTCAATATTGCAATTGCGCACTCAGCGCAGGAGCAAGTCCCATGAGCGGCACACCCAGACCGAAGGCAGTTATAGTGGAGGAGTTGAACGCCCAACTCCCATCCCAGACCACCCGTACCGGAATCCAATTTCCGCGTCATTTCACCGCCCGGCAGGAGCCCGGCAGAACTCCCTATGACGATGTTCAGTGGGAGACCCGCAATGCCACGATCGGCAACGATAAAGGCGCGGTCATTTTCGAACAGCGTGATGTCGAGATGCCTGCCGGATGGAGCCAGACCGCGACCAACATCGTGGCTAGCAAGTATTTCCACGGCAAACTAGGCTCTCCGGATCGCGAGCGATCCCTGGCCGATCTCGTGCATCGCGTGGTCGACACGATTGCCGGATGGGGTCTCGCCGGCGGCTACTTCGCCACCGAAGGAGACGGCGAGAATTTCCGGGATGAACTCGCGCATCTGATGCTGAATCAGAAAGCCGCGTTCAACTCCCCGGTTTGGTTCAATGTCGGCGTGAAGGAAGCTCGCGGGTACGGCTGGTTTTTTGACGCGGAGTCCGATTCGATCAAGCCGCTGACCAACGAAGCGAAGCCGCAATGTTCGGCCTGCTTCATCGTTTCTGTAAAGGATTCGCTCGAATCGATTCTCGATCTTGCCAAAACGGAAGGCATGCTGTTCAAGTGGGGTTCGGGCACCGGTTCCAACTTGTCGACGCTGCGCGAAGAGAACGGATTCGCTTTCGAGCGGGGGCAGGGCATCGGGTCCGCTGTCGTTCATGAAGGGCTTTGACGCATTTGCCGGCGTCATCAAGTCGGGCGGCAAAACGCGTCGCGCGGCCAAGATGGTCATCCTCAATACCGACCACCCCGACATCGAAGGTTTCATCTGGTGCAAGGCCAAGGAAGAGAAGAAGGCGCACACGCTGGTCGAAGCGGGCTACGATTCGTCGCTCGATGGCGACGCGTACGGCTCCATCTTCTTCCAGAACGCCAACAACTCCGTTCGCGCTTCGGACGACTTCATGCAGGCCGTCACGGACGACGACGAATGGTGGACCAAGTCCGTCTTAACCGGCGAGAAGGTCAAGCGCTACAAAGCCCGTCAGTTGATGCGCGAAATCGCCGAAGCGACGCACCAGTGCGGCGATCCCGGCATGCAGTTCGACACCACAGTCAACCGCTGGCACACCTGCAAGAACACGGCGCGGATCAACGCGTCGAACCCCTGCTCCGAGTACATGTTCCTGGACGACTCGGCCTGCAACCTCTCGTCCTTGAACCTGATGAAGTTCGTCGATGCGGGCAGCCATTTTGATGTTGCCGGCTTTCGCCGCGCGGTCGATACGTTGATCGTCGCGCAGGAAATCATCGTCGACAACGCCAGCTATCCCACCGAGAAGATCGCGGGGAACTCCCATGCATATCGGCCGCTCGGACTTGGTTTCGCCAACCTGGGCGCGCTGCTCATGAGTTTCGGCATTCCATACGATAGCGACCGCGGCCGCGATTACGCCGGGGCGATCTCTGCCGTGATGTGCGGTCAAGCCTATGCGACGAGCGCGCGCATTGCGGGAAGTGTCGGTACGTTCCCCGGATATGCGCCCAACGCCGAGCCGTTCCTCGATGTCATCCGCATGCACCGCGATTCGGTGCCCGGTATCAACCGCCGTAACATTCCTTCGGACCTCTACAACGGCGCCCGCGAGTGCTGGGACGAAGCCCTCGAAGCCGGTCGTCAGTTCGGATTCCGCAACGCGCAAGTGACGGTCATCGCGCCCACCGGCACCATCGGCTTCATGATGGATTGCGACACCACCGGCATTGAGCCCGATCTCGCGCTCGTCAAACACAAGAAGCTCGTTGGCGGCGGCGTCATCAAGATCGTCAACAACACCGTTCCGCAAGCTTTGATCAAACTCGGCTACACGCCGGAGCAGGTGGAAGCGATCGTTCAGCATATCGATTCCACAGGAACCATCGAAGGCGCGCCGCAACTGAAGCCCGAGCACCTGGCGGTCTTCGATTGCAGTTTCCGGCCAATCAACGGGCAGCGCTCCATCCAATACATGGGGCATCTGAAGATGATGGGCGCCGTTCAACCCTTTGTGTCGGGAGCGATCTCGAAGACCATCAACATGCCCGAAGAGAGCACCGTCGAAGAAGTAATGGACGCTTACATCGAGAGCTGGCGCCTGGGTTTGAAAGCGGTTGCAATTTACCGCGATAACTCGAAGAAGATTCAGCCACTTAGCTCGGGCAAGGGCGACAAAAAGGCCGATCCGAAACCGGAGCCCGTTCAGGTGCAGCAAATCGAGAGGATCGTCTATCGGCCCGTTCGCCGCAAGCTGCCCGACGAGCGCCACTCGATCACGCATAAGTTCTCTATCGGCGGACACGAAGGATACATTACGGTCGGCATGTACGAAGACGGAACGCCCGGTGAAATCTTCGTCACTATGGCGAAAGAAGGCTCGACGATCTCCGGGCTGATGGACAGCTTCGCCACCGCCATCAGCTATAACCTCCAATACGGCGTGCCTCTGAAGTTCCTGGTCGACAAGTTCGGCCACGTCCGGTTCGAGCCGAGCGGTTGGACCGGGAACCCGCAGATTCCCTACGCCAAGTCGATCCCGGACTATATTTTCCGCTGGCTCGGCGCCAAGTTCCTGGGCAATGAGTACGTTAACAACGAAGCCGGCGATGCATCCGGATTGCGGCCCACCGAAGTGGACACCCAGGAGAAGCTTCCGTTCCCCGTGGCGGTCGCAGACGCTCCGCTTTGCGCGGAATGCGGCGGCATGATGACGCGAAACGGCAGTTGCTACAAATGTGAGAATTGCGGCGGGACCAGCGGCTGCAGCTAGACTCCGCAGCGACTTCCCTACGCTTGTCGGGTTACGTTAACTAGTCCTTCATTTCTCAAGCTCGCATGGGCCGCTCGCCTCCGGAAGGGTGAGCGGCCGATTTTTTTTGGTCGTCGTCTTCGAAGATCCAAAGATCAATCGCGCGTCTCCGTATTCCCACCTAAAGTTCCGAAATCTTTCCGACGATAGGGTTGGCAAGATCATATGCCACTCACTAAAACTCTGACCGCGACTTTCCTGTCAACGCTTCCTTTCCTGTTCCTGATGACCGAAACCAGCAATGCACAGACTGTGCCAATACCAGTCCCCGTGCCTGCTACCTACCAGACGCTATATAACAGTTTGGAAACCGATATGAGCACGTTCACGCAGTCGATTCCGACTACTTATAATGGCTCGACGTTCTATGCCGTGCAGCTTCTCAGCGCAAGCTCGGACAACGGACTGAACCTGTTGAATGCGAACACAGCCGCGGGCGTGCAGATGGAAATGAACCAATTGCGCGCTCTGGGGATTACTGCGGTTACGGTTCACATCGACTTTCCCTATCTCTACGCGCCTTACTATTCCGACCAGACAGAGTATCAGCAGATGCTTGCGTTCTACACGAATCTAGCCAGCGAAGTTCACGGAATGGGGATGAAGTTGATCGTGGAAACGCAGGTCGCCAAAGCGAACCCGATTACCGGGAATTCTCCGGCCGGGACCTACGCGCAGCACCTCCCCTGGGCAGCTTATATGGCTGGTCGCGCCCAGAACGCCGCGATCGTCGCCTCGGATGTACGGCCGGACTACCTCACCGTGATCTCCGAACCGGATACCGAAGCACAAATGTCCGGTCAAACCCAGGCTGGCACTGTTACCGGAAGCGTCCAGATGCTGCAGACGATCATTGCCGCGGTAAATACTGCAGGCGCGAGCGGCATCAAGTTGGGCGCCGGGACTGGATCATGGATGACCAACATCAGTTCCTTCATGACCGCCTACGCGCAGCAACCCGTCAGCTACCTGGACATCCATGTCTATACCGTCAACAAGAATTTCCTCCCCAATGCGGTTACAGCTGCGAACATTGCTCATCAGGCCGGCAAACCGATCGCGATGACGGAAGCCTGGCTCCAGAAGGTCTCAGACTCGCAGTTAGGACAGTCTTCCGCGAACACCGGAATGCAGCTCAATAACTACAGCTTCTTCGAGCCGCTCGACGCCCAGTTTCTTCAGATGCTGGTGAAACTCGCCAACTACGAAGACTTCACCTTTATCTCACCGTTCTACTCGAACTACTTCTTCGCGTATCTGCCTTACTCCGATTCCAGTTCGCCCAGCGTTTCGGTAGCGATGCAGGCCGGTGCCGCAGCCATGCAACAAGGGCAGTACTCCACTCTCGGACCGGTTTTCGAGAATATGATCCTGCTGACGCCGGATCACACCGCGCCTCAGGTCCCGTCGGCGCCGATCTGGCAGGCAATGCGGACCGGAGTAGGCTTAACGTGGCATACGGCTACCGATAACGTCGGCGTCGCCGGCTATCAGGTCTTCAAGAATGGCGCCCTAATCGGAACCACCAGCACAACCGGCTTCGTCGACAGCAATGGAGCGAAAGGTTCAGGAGCGAGTTACACACTGGATGCATTCGATGCGACGGGCAACGTATCGCCCCATTCATCTGCAACGGTCGTCCACTAAGTCCTAAACCGACTGCTCGAGTCTTGGCGAACCATCCGGAACGAGGGTCAGTTTCGGTTCTTGGGCGATGACATGCGAGAGCGAACGAAGCAACTCCGCATCGACATCGCCCGCTCTCTTCAGTTCCACCGGATACCGGACTCGGAACTGAAGAGCCGTCCCGGTGTACTGGATCCGGCATTCGGGCGTTGGATTGGGAACATCGATTTCGATCGACCGCTCGAGTGCCTTATGTTGCTGCTCGAGCTCCGGCCGATAGTTAGTAAATACCTGCTCAACCCCCTCCTTTAACCGCTCCTCTACCGCACGAACATCGCTATCCGCGGCCAGCCCAACGGTGATGCTGTGCCACACGTAGTTCGTCCCGGGAAGCTGCTTGAACAGGGGCTGCGGCTGAAACAAGACCGAATTGGCGAAGAGTACGACGCGTCCCGTGGAATGCAGATCGCCCGCGGGCCCAGCTAACTCCATCAGATAGATACGCACGAGGCCGAGCTCCAGCACATCTCCCGTTACGCCACCAACAGTCACTCGGTCCCCCACCCGAACACCGTACCGCCCAATTAGGAAGAAATACGCGATCACCGCCAGAATGACGTTCTGCAGAGCAACGGCGAGGCCGGCTGTCAGGAATCCGGCGTAGGTCGCGACCGAGCCGAATTGAGTGACCAGTCCGCCCGCGAAAATAAAGCAAAAGAGGATAGCTACGACGAAGCGCCGGATTACCAGGAACTGGCGTCGTCTTCGCGCATCGCGCACATAACGGAACGTCGCCCGCTTCCATAGTTCGCTGACGACGAACAGGACAACGATCGCCAGCACCAGCATTCCTAACCGCAGAAGCAGATAACGGAAGGCCGCGTCGTATTCCTGGTTGATCAAAGCACGCCACTGGGTCAGGTTGCCGCGCAGTTCCTGCACCAGAATCTGTTCCTCGCCTAAAGGAACAACGACCGTTGAGAGCTGGCGGAACTGCACCGTAAGCGTCGCGATCTGTTTCTGAGCGGTTCCCAACTGATCGGCGCTCTGCGAGGCGGCCGCGGCCGTTAGGTCCTCGCTCTGCTTGATCGCCGAACGAAGCTGCGCTACCAGAGGGTTCTTGAGCTGATCGACATCCGCGGAAAGCGCGTCGGTCTCTCGGAGCAGATTGTCGATGGCCCCGCGTTCCCGACTGGCGCCGAAAACGGTTCCCGCCAACCCGAATAGTCCCTGCGTCTCCGGGCGAATCACTTCCTGGCGATTCAAAGCGGCAGTCGTGCTGCTCGTGCTAGGAGCGGCTGGCGCTTTCGTTGCAGCCGCCGAGCCGTCTTTCGACGCTGATCCGTCGTTGCCGGCTCCGCTCGCTTTGCGCGTGACGACCACAATCTGCGCTTCCGGCACGCTGCGCTGAAGCTCGTTGATCTGACCGGTAAATCCTGCCGTCGCGCTCAATGCCGCACTCGTGTTCGCGCCGGCGAAGCTCACCATCGACTGAACGGTTTTTTGAATCTCCTGTGCGAGTTCCAGCTCCGACTGGAGTTCCTGACGCTGCTGGTCCAGGGATGCGCGATTTTTCGGCGAACCGGCGGCAGGCAAGGTATCCAGCGCCTTAATCTGAGCTTGTAAACGGGAAACGCGATCCGCCGCTCGCGCTGCTGCGTCTTCGATGCTTCGCGAGGCCGCCGGCGCGTCCGCCGGATTTCCCGAGGCCGATTGCGCCTGGCGCAGCGAAGCCCGGAACGCCGCATCCGCATGCGCAAACTGAAACGCGAGCTGCAGCGCGCGCAACGCGTCCTGATGCGCGCTATCGCGAAGCAGGATGTCGATCGACCCTCCCGCGGATTGCGCCGCCGTGTCGACGTGCCGGTACCATGCGATCGCTTTCTCCAGGTGAGCGATGACGTCCGATGGTTTCAGCGCTGCCGTAAGTGGAGTGATCGTGAGCGGGGTGGGAGCAGCAGGGGCGGTCGGCGCGCTCGCCGGCTGCGGCGAGGTCTGCCCAGCCGCACTCAGCGCCCAAACCGCGGCCGCGGCAAGGGTACAACAACCGATCGCGCGCTTCACTTCGCGATCTTCTTCAATTCCTCATCGAGTACCGGTTTGAGAACCGCTAGCGAAACTGCCGCGTTGTAGCGCTGCCCGTTCACGAAGATGGTCGGAGTCCCCGCCACGCCGGCGCGCTCCCCGTCCTCGATGTCGTGTACGATGATCTTCTGCAGCTCGGGGGAATGCAGGTCGGCATCGAAGCGCTTCATATCGAGCCCCATCTTCTCCGCAAGGCCGTTGATCACCAAAGGCGATAGTCGGCCGCGCTGCGCGAAGAGAGTATCGTGCATCGGCCAGAATTTACCCTGCCTTTGTGCCGCCAGCGAAGCCGCTGCGGCTAACGCGGCCTGCGAATGCTCATCCAACGGGAACTGCTTGAAGACCAGGCTAACTTGATTCGGATACGCATCCATCACCCGGTGTAGCTCACCGGCGGCAATGATGCAGTACGGACATTGGAAATCCGAGAATTCGACGAGCGTGATCTTCGGATTCGTCGCGCCTTCAGCAGGAGCGCCCTCTGTCGGGATCTTGACCGCGTCACTCAGAATCTTCGTCTCCGCAGCCTTGCCGAAATTGGAGTTGTCCGCCGCAAGAATCGCTTCTTTCTCCGATTTGCCACTGCGAATCGCGTCGACAATGACGGAAGCGAGCCCCTTGCTTCTTGAGCACCCCGGATCTTTCATCCGGCATTCTCCAACCTTCATCCCGCAGCCGCAGGTGCAATCGTGCTCGGCAAGCACCTTCTGCACCGTCGCCTTCTGAGCGGGCGAAAGTCCGTGCAGATCCACCCCGGGGAGAGCGTCTTCCACACGCGGGCCCTGAGCGGTTGCGACAATCGCCACCATCGCGAGCCCAACCGTAATCGCTGCCCGACGGCTAAAAAAGTTCATCTTCTCTATTGTAGGAAAGTCGCCAGACAAACAAAAGGCCCGGAACTTGTCCGGGCCTTAAGTTTCCATTCGTCTTTCGATCACTTACCGGCGCCATCCGCCCCGGTAGCCGTAGCCCCAGCGTCCGCCGTAGTAGCCGCCGCGATAGCCGTGATACCAGGGACCACCTACGCCGATCGTCACGCCGCCATAGTACGGTGCAGCATAGCCATAGGCGGGATAGGCAGGATATGCGGGATACGCGTAAGCCGGAGCGTAGTAGCGGTAGGGATGATAGCCGTAGCCGACGTATGCCGGGTAGGCGGGACCAACCCCGATACCCACTCCAATTCGCACTCCAGCCTGGGCAGGTGCGGGCGCGAAGATGATCAGGATCGCCAGCAGCGCGATCATCGGAATTCCAATCTTTTTCAGCATTTGTTGTTTCTTTTGCCTCCACTCAATTCGACGCGTGTTTCTTAGAAATGGGTGCATCTCGAAGCATTAAACTGGCTTCACGCCGCGTGCTTTACCATAGCTTGTAATGCCTTGGAATCACAGGACTTTCTGGCTTCTTCCGCTGATTATCGGGACCCTTTTAGCGATCCCGATTTTAGTGGTTTCTTTAAGCCGCCTGGGGGTGGTTTACGGCCGCCATTTTCACGGTGGAAGGCGCGAGCGATTGTTCCTCGCCGCCTTCGGTTTTTTCACAGCCGTGTTCGTCGTTCGCGGAATTACGATTGCGATCCATTACGGCATCGGGCCGTTCCACGACGTCGAGATGCACGGTCGCCACATCCACCACCTTGTCTGGGGCATTCTGCTGCTCTTACTGGACGGCTATGCGTGGCTGTCGGGTATCGATCGCGGCGATTCCGGCTGGTCGCGCTTCGCTGGTCGCGTCACCAGCATCGTCTATGGTGTTGCTGCCGCTTTGACGCTGGACGAGTTCGCGCTCTGGCTAAACCTGCGCGATGTTTATTGGCAGCGCGAGGGGCGCGAGAGCTTCGAAGCGCTGGCGCTGTTTGGAGGACTGCTCGGCATCGGATTGTTCGGGCGCCAGTTCTTCTTCGGGATATTGCGCGAATGCGGGCGGCTCGTCAGAGGTCGCCCTGCGTGAAGCACATGAATAGCCTGGGGCTCCAACGACATAGTTCACCCATCACCGGCTATTTCAACTTAGATCACAACGTTCGTTCTTGAGGTCCCGCGAGTACCCCGGATTGGTCAAACGACGCGGCTATGCATAACTTCGACTTCACGGACGAGGAACCCGTTGAGCGGAGTCGGGCTGCCGCTACGCAAAGCAGCAGCGTATCTGGAACGCATCTGCGAATCGAAACCAAGTTGGCGGCGCGCGTCGTTCCTGACCACGCGCCATCGAAACGATAGGTCCTGCCGGCTTAAAAGAATAACTTAAGCGCGAGCTGAATAACTCGGGGGAAGTTCTGCTGGTATAGATTCACCGTCCCAAACCCGGTATAGGTGCCGTTCGACTGGACCGTGGGAGGACCATCACCCGGATTGTTGTCGGGACCGGGGAACAGAACCGTGTTTGTCAGGTTCAGCGCCTCGGCCCGGAACTGAAGCCGGATGGACTCGTGAAGCTGGAAATCCTTGTGGACTCCTAGATCCAGATTTACAATACTCGGCTGACGCAGCGTAGCAATCTGATTGGGGAGGTTCATCAATCCGTACTGCGGAATCGTAGTCCAGCATCCGAGAGGGTTTCCATTGCTGTAGTTGTTGTAAATATAGTTATTCAGTGTGGGTCCTCCATCGGGCGTGTAACTGTGATTGCAGTTATAGTAATACCCGGTATTCAGGCTAACCGGGAACCCCGTTTCGGCGGACAGGATGAAGTTCACACTCCACCCATTAATGATTGCGCCGAGCACACCGCTGGCGTTCGACGCGATAAAGTTGGAACCTTTCCCGATGGGTAGCGCCCATTCTGAAGTTGCGCTAAACACATGGGTGCGATCGCTTCCCGCAATCTGATACTTTAGACTTGCGTCCTGATACGGCCAGCCATTCTGGTAGCCGGTCGCCTGCATGGTTTTCGAGTAGGTGTAGGAAATCTGAGCGCTCAAACCCTTGGAATAGCGCTTATTGAGCTTTACCTCCAAGGCGTTATAATTCTGTCTCCCCAGCGGGTCATTGTATTGACCGATCAACCCGCAGTACTGAGACAAAGGCAGCAACAAGGTCAGCCGCGAAATCGTGGCATTGGATCCGCAAGTAGAGCTGGCGGGTATTCCGGGGACGCCGTAGTAAGGGTTCGGAACCTGCTCATTAAACAGCGAGGGATTGGCGACTCCCTGTTGCAGTTGGGATAAGGTTAATGTCCCGTTGTCCCAGATGAACGTTCGCAGCCGATTTGTGTAGTTGCCGGCGTAGCGTGCGTCTAAGAGCATCTGTCCCGGCAACTCGCGCTGGAAGCCGAAAGAGAACTCTTGGGAGCGCGGGATACGCCGGCCTGGAAAATCAAGCGATGCCCCATTGCCGAGAGCAGTCAGCAACCCGAGGGAGTTACCGGGAGGCGTCTCCACGCCACTCGGAAACGGGGTTCCGCTCGCAAAATAGTTAGTCGGGGTGACGTTGCCATTAGTCGAACTTGTGTACGGCGTGGTGATGCTGAAGCCGTCGTTCGTGCCGCCCTCCAGACCAACGGCGTAGAAAATTCCGTACCCGCCTCGAATCACCGTCTTCGGATTAACGGAGTAGGCGAAACCAAACCTTGGCTGTAAGTTGGTCCAATCCGTGTTATAGGCGTCGCTGGAGTTTCCGTTGACCCCGGGGAACTCCAGACCGCCGTAAACCGTCGTTAAGGAGGCGGGGTTGATACCCGCGGCGGTGAACGCGGCTGCATCCGCGGCGAGGTTGGCTTGGTATACCGGATTGGACGAGATCGGATTCACGCACGTGAAGCAAATGCCACGGTTTAATCGGTTGTAACGCTCCCGGAGTCCGAGTTGGACGTCGAAGCGGAAACCGATGTTGAGGGTAAGTCGCTTCGTCACTTTCCAGTCGTCCTGAGCATAGAGAGCCCATGTCGGATAACCTTCGGCAAGTGTGTCGTTGTAATCGACGCTGCCACTGTCCGGATAACCTAGCAGCATGTCGGCCACGATAAACCCATCATTGACGCCCGAAAGAGTGTTTCTCTGCAAGGGGTTGTACTGCGTGTACTGACTACCGAAGCTAAACTGGCCATTGGGATGCCCCACACTGCCTGGGTTAAGGTACTGTAACTCGGCGATTTCGCCGCCAAAGTGGATCGTGTGGTTAGCTAGGGTCTTCGTCCAGTCGTTGTCGAAGGTGATGGTATTGTACACGTCATTGCCTACCGAATTCCCCACAACCTGCGGATAGAATCCGCCGTTGTTGAACTCCGGGAGCAGTTGTTTGGTCGTCGTAGGGACTATCGGCATGTTCAGGCCAATGGAAGCGGGCGTGGTAGTGGCCGAAAGGTCTCCATCCGGGAAGCTATCAAGAAACCGCGAAAACGAGAGCTTCAGATCGGTAAGAAGTGTCGGGGAGAAGATGTGCGTCATGTCCTGGCTAGCCACAAGATCCTGTCGCAACGTATTGATGTTGCCGTTTTCGGCTGGAGGAGCGAAGCCGCTGACATCCCGGAATTCGGTGCCGTGCTGGAAGGCAAACATACTATACAGTCGTGTCTTGTCGCTGGTGTCGTAATCGACCCGAGCCATAGGCTGCCAATATTTGTACTTGTCCGGCACGTTCGCGGTGTAGTTGTTCTGGAGACCGCCGCTGCCGGTATTCGGAAGAGGATATAAGTTCAGGACGGCCAGGCCGACTGCGTTGATGCGGCTCGCGGGTATGGTGTCATTCGGAAACTCCGTACGAGCGTAAGCGTTGCCCGGGCAATTGCCGATAACGCCGCCGGGCACCGTACACGTCGTCGTGTTCGGATCGTAAATCGTATAGCCCGTCTGCGTAAAGTCGACTCCGCTGCCGGCGGATGGACGCAAATACGCCGGGGGGACGCTTGTGATTGTCGTAAAGGGAATACCTTCGAGATATTCTTCGTAACTACCGAAGAAGAAGATTTTGTTCTTCTTCACGGGTCCTCCGAACGTGCCCCCGAACTGGTTCTGATGTAGATTCTGCCGAGGGATTCCGTTGAGGTTGTTCTCGAAGTTATTGGCGTCCAGAGCCCCGTTTTCGAGGTAATCGTAGGCATCGCCGTGGAAGGCATTGGCGCCCGACTTGGTCACCATGTTCACGGTGCCTCCCCCGGTTCGTCCGAATCGAGCGTCGTAGGTGGTGGTCATGACGTTGACCTCCTGTAATGCATCGATGTTGGGTGCGATCTGCCAAGTACCCTGGTTGCCGTTGTTCTGAATCGTTATATTGGTGCCGTTCAAAGTGAACTGTTGGTAACCTTGCACGCCTCCGCCTAGCGTATAGTTGTTTGAAACATCCCAACCACGAGTGCCCGAGTAGCCTTGCGCGCCAAACTGTGTTTGCAGGAATTGCGAGCCGGGAGTCGTTCCCAGAAGCGTATAAACCTGGCGACCGCTAAGGGGGACATTCTCCAGTTCCCGCTCCGTCAGAATAGTTCCTCCCGAGCCGTTCGCAGTTTCAATGAGGAAGGGAGCGGTGGATACCTCCACAGTCTCGGTTTGTGTACCTAACTCAAGTGTGAAATTCAATCCCTGAGACTTGCCTGCTTCAAGAACCACGTTGTCCTGAACCTGATTTTTAAAGCCCGGGACAGTTACTGTCACCGTATAAGTGCCCGGGAGTACATAAGGCAGAAAATACACCCCTTTATCGGTTGTCGAGGACGTGTAATTCTGGTGCGTGCTTGGATTAACTGCTTCGATGTGCGCGTTCGCTATTACGGCGCCGGAAGGGTCGGTTACTTGGCCAGTTAACGTCGCGCGGAATTCCTGCGCAGATAATGTAATACCTGAAGCTAACAAAAGGAAAATAGATATTAAAGGAAGCAGCCTGACATTTCGGGGAATCGGCATAATTCGCTCGCTTTCTGGTACGGCTCGAATTATATACTCGTCAGGGATGTCGTTTGCAAGTAAAACCGCCGACTTTTTTCAATTATGTCGACCTAACTTTCGCTGGAAAAACAAGTCTTGACTAGCGGCGGTTTAGAATTCGACTCTCGAACAGTGTGACGCCTGTGAGTTCGCAGTCCGCCTGTGGCGTTAGTAAGTTGAAGCCTAGAGAACCCACATAAACAAGTCGACGACCTTTGCCTTCGATAACGACACCGAACGGGCCCTCCTTCGGCGCGTTCAACGTGTGGTAAGCGTTGGATTGATGCCATAACAGCCTACTTGTTGGAGGAAAGAACAGCGCATTGGCGAGTCTGCGCGCATCGTCTTGTTGCGATCGCTCAAACACGACGGTTACTTGGCTGAATTATCTAATCATCTGGGATGTCTTTGGAAAGAAAACACCGGCGATTTTTCGACTATGTCAGCCCCTCGACAGCCGCTATTTAGCTCTAAGTCGAAGCATTCTTCCAACTGGTCCGGCTAGTGCCTTGCGGGCCGCATCCAACTCCGCGATCCGCAGGCTCTGCGCCGTGAAGTAGAATACCGCAAATCCCAGAGGTATCGAGATCAACACATCCAACAAGTAAGTGCGCTGATGTTCGCCCAGCCATTGTGCGAGGAAACGGCTTGAAGCGAAGCAAACCGCGCTCATTACCGCAGTAGCGACGCACACTTTCCAGAACGTATCCCATAGCTGTCGGCCGCGAATACCGTGGATCCGTTTGCGCATGGCGATCAACAGCACGACGAAACCGAATAGCGCCACGGTGGATGTGGAGAGCGCCAGTCCCGCGTGTCCCAGATGCCCGCGGCGAATCAACAGCGACGCCATTCCGTAATTCACCAGGATGGAAGCGACACTCACGATCATCGGCAGCCGCGCGTCGTTCAGCGCATAGAACGCCGGCGCAAGCACTTTGAGCGCAGCATATCCGGCGAGTCCGATCGCGTAACAGCTGAGGGCGATCGCGACCTGATGGGTGGACGAAGCTTTGAAACGGCCGTGCTGGTAGATCAGGCCAATCATGCTGTGGCCCAGCACGATCAATCCCGCTGCCGAGGGGATAGAGAGCAACAGCGTCATGGCGATACTGCGCGAGAGAGTCGTGCGGAACTCGTCGATATCCCCCGCAGCGGCGCTGCGCGAAATACTCGGCAGCGTTGCGCTGGCGATCGAAACCCCGAACAGACCTAAGGGCAGCTGCATGAATCGGAAAGCGAAGTTGAGCCAGCTTACCGGTCCGTCGATCACGTGTCCCGCAGCATCGGTGATTCCGGCCGCGAAATTCGTGTTGATGAAAACATTGATCTGCACCGATGCGTTGCCGAGAATGGCCGGACCCATCAGCCGCATCACATTGCGCAGCCCTTCATGCGCCCAGTTCAGCTGCGGCCGGTAGGCGAATCCCTTGTGCACCAGAGATGGCAACTGAAAGCCAAGCTGCAGGGCGCCTCCAATCACCACGCCCCAGGCCATTCCGTAAATCGGGGGCATTCCAATTCGGGGACCAACCAGGAAGCCAAGGGTCAATCCGAAGATGACCGAGCCGAGATTGAAGAATGACGACGATACGGCCGGTATCCCAAACTGTCCGGTGGAATTTAGGACCCCCATGGCTTGCGCGGCCAAAGCGACCAGCAGCAGGAACGGGAACATGATGCGCGTGAGCGTCACGGCTAATTCGAACTTGCCGGGCACCTTGTGAAACGCCGACGCAAACAGATTCACCAGCTGCGGGCTGAAGATCATTCCAAGGATGCACAGTACGCCGACGACCAGGATCAGCGTCGTTGCCACGAGGTTGTAAAGCTCCCGCGCCTCGGCTTTCCCCTTGGTGGTCAGGTACTTCGTGAATACTGGAACGAACGCGGAGGAAAGCGCCCCTTCGGCAAACAGATCTCGGGTAAGGTTCGGGATGCGGAAGCCGACGTTGAACGCGTCATTGACCAAGCCCGCCCCGAAGAAGTACGCGAACACCATCTCGCGAACGAGTCCGGTGACCCGGCTCATGGCGATAGCGATAGAGACGATGCCAGCCGATCGAACCAGGCGATCGGGCGGTCTGCTTGGAGGTCCACCCGGCGGCTGACTTTCCGTGCTTACTGGAGTCATGCGCTCATTCGGAAACCTGTTGCACTTCGACGCGCTCGAAGATGGCGAGCGTCTCCTTTAAGGATGCGAAGTTCATCCCTGGGAGCATCGCCGAAGCAGTTCCTGCTGCGACACCCCACCGGACGGATTGCGCGAAGTCTTCCCGGTTTTCGACCGACCAAAGAAACGCTGCGGTCTGCGCGTCGCCGGCGCCGATGGGGCACAGAGCATCGACGCGAGGAGGAATCGCTTCGTACAACTTGCCGCCATGAAAGCCCATCGCGCCGCGGCTTCCGAGGGAGAGCATGACGGATTCCGCGCCCATGCGATGAAGCCGTTCAGCCGCATGCAGGCAGTTGGTGCGCGTGATGAGCGCAGTGTTCAGCAAGCGCTCGGTCTCCTCCTGGTTGGGAGAAACGATGTTGGGATTGGCGGCTATGCCCTGGCGCAGCGCTTCGCCGTCGGTATCCAGCAGCACTTTGACCTTGCGCTCGCGCGCATGCGTGATAATCCGAGCGTAAAAGTCTGGTGGCGCGCCGGGCGGCAAGCTACCGCACAGCATCAGCCACGACGCCTCCTTGAGGTAGCCGTAGAGCGTCTTTTCCAGTTTGTCCACCTCAATCTTGCTGAGCTTAGGGCCGTGTTCGTTCAGCTTAGCGGTTAACCCGCGCCTATCGGTGATGGTGAGGTTGGTCCGCACCTTGTTCTTGATGGGCACGATCACCACCGGGAATCCGCACTGATCGATTAGTTCCTGGAAGCGCTTGCCGGAACTGCCGCCCGCCGGCAAAATGGCTAGCGTGCGCCCGCCGAAGCTGTGGATCACCGAGGATGCGTTGATGCCACGTCCGCCCGGCGTCTCTTTTGTGGATTCAATGTAGGCGCGGTCTTCGAACGCAAGACGATCCACCGTGATCGTCCGGTCGATGGCCGGATTCACCGTAAGGGTAACAATCAATCAACTATGTTGGCACAGGGTACTGAGGCCGCAAGCGCCGCGCCTGCGACACTACAGTCAGCAAAATGCCAACCCCGTCGTCAAATAAAAAGCTCCTTCTCATCGGCGCGTCCCGCGGTCTCGGTTTCGCCTTGGCTGAGGAGTACCTCAAGCGCGGCTGGCACGTCGTGGCCACCGAGCGGGGCAGTAGCAAATCGAAACTGCATGATCTCTCGGAAGCCGCCGACGGCCGACTCGAAATCGAGACCGTCGACATCGTCGATCCCGATCAGGTTGCCGCGCTGCGAGCTCGTCTGGCATCGAGAAAATTCGACCTGCTGTTCGTCAATGCGGGCGTCAAGAACGACGATCGAGAAACCATCGCCGACGTTTCAACCGAAGAATTTATTCGCGTGATGGTCACCAACGCCTTAAGTCCGATGCGCGTCGTTGAGGGTTTGCAGGATCTCGTACTCCCGAGTGGCACGATCGGAATCATGTCCTCCGGTCTGGGCAGCGTCACCAACAACGAGAGCGGAGGCTACGAGGTCTATCGTGGAAGCAAGGCCGCACTCAACATGTTCATGCGCAGCTTCGCCGCCCGCCACGCCAATGATCCGCGAACTCTACTGCTCATGGCTCCAGGCTGGGTGCGGACGGACATGGGCGGTCCGCAAGCCCAGCTCAGCGTCGAGGAGAGCATACCGAACCTGGTAAATACCATAGAGGCACAGGCCGGAAAAGCGGGTCTTCAGTATCTGGATTACCTGGGCCGGAAGGTTCCGTGGTAACTGCGAGGGACAAATTCTAAAGTCGCCAGACTCATTTCATTAGATAAAACAAAGACTAAATCAGGCGGGTTTCCAAAAGATTCCCGTGATTCTCATGGCTGTTCCAGGTGATCGCGGCTTCGCTCTCGCAGCGGTGGTGCGCGGCCCATTAGGTTGAGCTAAGCTGATACGTTGTCGTCACGTTCCAGCGCGATGGCGTATGCCGCGCTCGCCGCCGTCTGCGTTTTCTGGGGCACCACTTACCTCGGGATTCGCATCTCTATCGAATCCGTGCCGCCGGCGATGCTGATTACGGTGCGTTACTTCCTGTCCGGAGCGATCCTATTGATCGCTGCGCGGTTGACCGGAGCGCATCTGCCACGCGGGCGCGAACTGCTCCATAACGCGATTAGCGGATTACTGATTCTCGGCGTTGGCAACGGCGCGCTTGCTTACGCGGAACTGATTGTGCCCAGCGGTCTGGCAAGCTTGATGATCACGATCTCGCCCTTCTGGTACGTGATCTTCGAAGCAGCGCTTCCGGGCGGCGTTAAGATCCATGCGCCAACAGTGCTCGGCATGGTCGTCGGGTTTGCCGGGACCGCGCTGCTCTTCCTGCCCGGCGCGTCCGGCGGTTTCAACCGGCAAACTCTCGTCGGCTTCCTCATTCTCCAGATAGGTTGTATCGGCTGGTGTCTCGGCTCCATCTATCAGCGGCGCCAGGCGACCAGAGCACATCCGATTGTCACAGGCGCCGTACAGCAACTCGCCTGTTCCGTCGGATTCGCGCCAGTCGCATTGTTCACGATGCCGCGCCATATCGCAGTGACGGAGCGCTCGATGTGGGCAGTCATCTATCTGGTAGTCTTCGGGTCGATCATCGGATACAGCGCCTTCGCTTTCGCCATCGCGCGATTACCGGTCGCAATCGTGTCGATCTATCCTTACGTGAACTCCGTGGTCGCGGTCGCGCTAGGGTGGTTGTTTTATCGTGAACCATTCGGACCCAGGGAGTTTGCGGCGATGGTGATTATCTTCGCCGGCGTCGGCATCGTAAAATGGCAGACTTCGCGGGTGGAACGTAAAAACGCCGTGACGGTCTGATGTTCGCTCAGGAAATACGCTACGTTCGCCTGTTGTTCACGCGCAGTCCGGTGATGTCCATCGCCGCGGTGCTGGCGCTGGCCATCGGGATTGCCGGGAACTCGGCGATGTTCAGCATCGTTAGCGCGGTGCTGATCAAACCGCTGCCCTACCCGCATCCTGATCGCATCGTGGCAGTGATGGCTCAGATTCGGTCCAATCCGAACTGGACCGGCTCCGTATCGGTGCCGGACTACGTGGACTGGAAGGCCCAAAGCAAAACACTCGAAGCGTGGGCGATTTACCTGCCGTTAGAGGGCAGCGTCATTCTCGACGGCCAACCGGTGACTCTTCGCGACGTGTATATCAGCAACGGCCTGGTGCAGACCACAGGAACGGAGCCGCTCATAGGCAGCCTCGATCCCGCTGACACGCCCGAGAACCCTACTCACGTTTACATCTCGGAACGGCTTTGGCGCACGCGACTGCACGCCGATCCGCAGATCATCGGGAAGACACTAATCGTGGAAGGCGAGCCGCGAACGATTCGAGCCGTGCTGCCGGCGGGTTTCAATATCGGCTTCGAACATGGCGAGGGCTTCCTGTGGATCCCGACGCCGCCACCGGCGGGGCTCACCCGCGACGATCACGAGCTGCAATGTGTGGCGCGGCTTCGCCCCGGAGTGACTTTGGCGGATGCGCAGAAAGAGATGCGCGCCATCGCCGACGAACTAACGCGTAAGTATCCAGTTTCAAACGGCGATTTCAGCGTGCGCCTCCGGACGCTGCAGCAGTGGCTGACGGAGGACGTTAGCAATTCGTTGTGGTCGCTCCTGGGCGCCGTGTTGCTGGTGCAGCTCATTGTCTGCATCAACGTGGCGAGCCTGCTGCTTTCGCGGGCGGCCGAGCGCGCGCAGCAAACCGCGATCCGAATCGCGCTCGGCGCGTCGCTGTCCGATATTGCGCGGCAGTGTCTGGCTGAAGGGCTGGCGCTTTCATTGACAGGGGGGATCATCGGTCTACTCGCCGGGCGAGGCGTGCTCGCGCTGGCACTGTTGCTGCAGGCCCGACTTCCCTTCACGCACCCGGTTGTTTTCGACTGGCGAGTGGCCGGATTCGCCCTCGCGCTCTCAGTAGCAACGGGTGTGCTGGCGAGCCTCGCCCCATGGTGGCAGGCGCGGTTCATCCATGGGGGCGACCTGTTGAAAGAAGGCAGCCGCACGACCGCCAGCCTTCAGCGCCGCCGCTTGCTCCGCGTGTTCGCCGGTGTAGAAATCGCATTGTCGCTGGTGCTGCTGGTGGGCGCGGGCTCATTGGTAGCTGACTTGAATGCAGCGCGAACGGTGAACCTGGGATATGACCCCAAAGATCTTTACTCGGTCCGCCTAATCGTGCCATTTTCGCGTCAGATTACGACAGCACAAATTAGCGCGCTCTACGACCGGCTGTTGGCCCGCGTGAATTCCATTCAGGGGTTGCGTGACGCCAGCCTAATCACGCTATTCCCGCCCGACTGGGGAAATAACCAGTGGGTGTTCGCCAACGGAAAGCGCGACCCGCGCACCGAGCGCGAGTTTGTGGAATTTCGATCCATCAGCCCCGGCTTTTTCCATTTGATGAAGATCCCGGTAATAGCCGGCCGTATACCGAATCTAAGCGATCTGGCCAGTCCCGAAAAACCCGTTGTACTCAACGAGGTTGCTGCAAAAGAATACTGGCCGCCGAATGGGAACGCTGTTGGAGCTCACCTCAAGGTAGGTGATCTAAAGAGCCCTTTCTATCGGGTGGCGGGTGTCGTGCGTAGTTACCGAAACGCCGGCCCGGTAACTCCAGTGCGCCCGGAGATCTTCTTTCTTTATCAAGGCCGTGATGAACGGCATATGTACTTGGCCGTTCGCAGCGGTTTGCCGCAGGCTCGGGTAGCTGAACTCTTGCAGAAGGCAGTGCTCGAGACCGATCCGTCCATTTCGTTTTCCGATGTCCAGAGCATGGATGAGCGGATCGGTGCTTCCGTCTGGGTGCTGCGATTCCTGACTGTTTTGCTCACCGTGTTTTCACTGTTCTCGGTGCTGCTTGCGGTCGTCGGCGTTTATAGCGTGATGAGCTATAACGTTTCGCAACGCACCGCGGAGATTGGGATTCGTCTGGCGATGGGAGCCGACCCGTTCAAGACCCTCATCATGATTGTCCGGGAAGGATGGCGGCTTGCTGTGATTGCCGCGTCGCTGGGTATGTTGGTGGCGATCGTAATCATGGTTTCAATGCTTCACTTCAACGGTTCCGCCGGTCCGAGCCTGAAGCTGCTTCCTCTGATCGGCTCTTATTTTCTGATTCTGATCTTTGCGACAGCGGCGTGCGTACTTCCGGCGCGGCGGGCGGCGCTGGTGGATCCGATGGTTGCGCTTCGTCCGGAGAGTCCGCAGTCGCTGCGCACCACGCTCAAGTTGCTGCTACGCGCGCCGCAGCGGATTATCCGTTCGACGATGCGGCGTCGCATGGCGCAACGCAATCTGGATGTCGAGTGGATTCGCAGCTTGTCGGAATCGATGGATCAGGCGGGCTCCATTCGGGAAGTGTTAGTAGACGGGGTGGCGCGTTTACGCGGGACGATTCACGCGCAGTGTGCTGCCCTATTCGTCCGTGCTGACGATCAGTGCCTGCGATGCGAAGCGGCAGACAATGTGCCGGACAGCGCGGGTGTGCGGTCGCTCGCAATGGATAGCTTTGTCGTGCGCCGGTTGCGCGGGTTGAAGCACGCGATTGCCTTCGATGAGCGCGATCTCGCTGCCTGGGAACATTTTGCCCAACAGTCCGATTCCGAGACGCGTTCCCGGCGGGCGGCTGAGATCGCAACGCTTCGCGCCGCAAACAGTGCGCTCCTCGTGCCGGTGTGGCTCAAAGGAGAGTTGCTCGCCGCGCTGTCCTTTGGTCCGCGCGAGAAGGGCGCCGGGGCCGAAGCGTACGACGAGGTCGACGTTTCCGCGACCGAAGGCGCAGCGACGCAACTGGCGTTTCTGATCGAGAACGGCCGCCTGATGGAGCGCGTGGCCGCGGGGGAACGCACGCGTCAGGAACTCGTTCTTGCAGCGCGATTTCAGCGTCGTCTGTTTCCCGAAAAGCCGCTAAATGCGGCACAAATCGAGCTGGCCGGAGAATGCCAACCTGCACGGTCCATCGGTGGCGACTACTACGACTTTCTGGAGCTGCCGAATGGGCAGATCGGAATCGCGCTCGCGGATGTGGCAGGGAAGGGAATTGCGGCGGCGCTGCTGACCTCGATTATTCAGGCTTCGGTGCGCAGTCTCGCCCCCGACCAGGGGCGACCTCTGGCCGCGTTGGTGAAGCGCATTAACGATTTACTCTATCAATCGACCGAAGCTGCGAGTTACGCGACATTCTTCTATGCGCAGTTCGATCCGGTGGGGCGCCGTTTGAATTTCGTGAATGCGGGACACAACCCACCTTACTTTGTTCGCGCGGTTCGAGACGGCGAGGCGCAAGGCATTCGGGAACTACCGGCGGGTGGTCCGATCATCGGGCTGCTGCCGGTTGTGTCTTTCGAAGAACAGCAGATAGATTTAGTCTCCGGCGACTTATTGGTGATCTATACCGACGGAATCCCGGAGGCGCTGAACGAAGCAGAAGAGGAGTACGGCGAGGAGAGGTTACAGAGGTTGGTTCTGAGCGTGGCGGATCGCTCGGCTGACGAAGTTCGCATTGCGATTCTGCAGGATGTTCGGGCTTTCATCGGCGCCGCGGCGCAGTATGACGATATGACGGCGTTGGTGATGAAGGTGAAGTAGAGGGAAGCGGAATTGGGCAGCTCCGCGGAGGAGATTGCCGAAAACTTTCCGTCCTTGACTGTGGAGAAGATTCGCGAGTTGATTGCGTACGCTGTTCGTGACGTCGACTGTTCAGTATGCCGGGTTCAGCGGCCTCAAGAACCGAAAGTTGCTAGCAGCGGCGGAAGTCGCCGGATTCAATGTGCTACTAACGGGAGATAAGACTCTCGAGTACGAACAGAGTCTCGTGGGCAGAACATTGCTGTAGTCGCTTTGTCTGCCCCACACTGGCGCATCGTTAAGAACCACATTGGCGAGATCATCCTCGCTATTGAGGGCGCCGTGCCCGGCAAATTCATGCGCGTCGATGTTGGGTCATTTGTCCGGCGAAAACGTGAAGTTTAGCGACGCTGTCGAGATGCAAATTATAAGTCGTGGATCAGGTCGTTGAGCGAACTCATGTTCAGCATCGCGCTTCGAACGGCGGACGCGATGTCGGCGCTGTGGTCCATGAAAGACTGCGAATCCATCGCCTGCACGTTGACCGAAATGGTCTGACCCGAGGAAGAGCTACCGGAAGAGGGAGCCGGCGAAGCGGAAGCAGGGGCGGAAGCGGCGTTGAGACCACTTACACCGGTCAGCCCTGGCTCAGAGAGCGAAGAGGAACGCGGAGCGCCGTACGCATCGTACGACGCATCGGTGAGCTGTCCACCGGAGTCAGCAAGGTCGAATTGCTGCTGATCAGGCGCCTGGTATTGCGTGAACGTGGGAGCGGAAGAGCCACCGCCGAAGAGGCTTGAGATGCCGGAGATGGCATCGCCGATTAGGCCGCCGCCGCCTAGCAACCCCCCGAGAAGCGACTCGATACCGCCTCCGGAAGACCCGCCGGAAGACGAGGAACCGCCGCCGAAAAGACTCCCTAGGCCACCGAGACTACCCAAGCCTCCACTGAATAGGGACTCCAGCTCGGACAACGCACCGGAGCCGGAAGAGGAACCGATCGCGCCGCCCCCGTCGCGGTTCGAAGACCCGCTCAGGTCCGCATCGGAAGAAGCCACCGAGTCGATCTGGGACGGCAGAGCAGCAGAAAAGCCGGTAGGCTGAGCCGTCGCGCTGACCACCTTCGGAACTCCCGCATTGGCCATCAATTCATGTAGACGATCGTGCATATGAACCTCTAAGGGTGAAATTGCGAGACGCCCGGGTCTGGTCGCCAACCAGTGCCCGGGCGTGTTCCGGTTCTCCCTTCGCAGGGGTACCATCAGAACCAGCCGGTTGCCCAACCAGCCTCTCTCAGACCGGCTCCCCAGCCGGTCTTTACCCTCACCTTAAAGGGCAGGGGAGCGCCTTGAGCCGAAATGATTCTGGAAGTTGTTGATTATGAGTAAGATCTAGCTTTACGATTCTTGTCACAGTTAGGGCGAACGCTCGAAACGGCTCGCTTTGTTGTTCCATCGCCACTTATCCGGCGCGGAGTCAACGATGCGGCCGGGAGACACTCCGGAGTAGAACGCAACACATTGCGGAAAGCCATTTGAGAGAAAGTAGACTCCGTCCCGCTTCGATGGCAACTCTAGCGACGGCGATTTGAGGATACCCGGGCCGGAGCCCTGCAAGGATGCTCGCCAGCGCGATAGTGAAACCAATACTCGCGAGGTAGTAAACGCGGGATCCCGATAAGTCGGCCGAGAGTAATGCAATGGGTAGTACCGGGAGGACAGCGGCTACGGACCAAGCAAGACCGCACAGAAGGGCTGAGCGGCATGCTCTACTGCGGACGGCCTCATAGATTAGAGCGGCGATATAGACGAAGAGTATTACCGTGGGAAAACGCTGTGACCAATTAATCGGGAACAGGAGGACGCCCCACATGCGCAACAGCAACAACTGCGTCACATGCAGTAAATCGGATGCCGCGGACAACCGGTATCCTCCGATCCCACGTAGTGCCCACCAGCGGTAGACGAATACCGCAGAACAACATGTGGCCACCGAACCGGCTGCCAACCATGCGCGTTTACGTTCCGCGCCGGACCGCGACACAGCTATCGCGCCGATGAGCAAGGGTGCACAGAACGCGGACTCCTTAGTGCAGCACGCGACGGCTACTAGCGCGCAACACGCAGCCCAGTGGACTCTACACGCGGACCGGGTCCAACGAAGCAATTCCAGGATCGCGAGCAGGAGAAAAAAAGAGGCAAGCAGATCGAACGGAGCATCGATCCAAGCGACAGGTTCCGCGGCCACACCGCTCGTCAGAAATGCGAACGCGCCAAAAGCTGCCGGGAGACGTTGGAGATCAAGACGGAGTAAGAGAAGGTAGACGAGAAGGCCGTTCAGCGCGTGAAGAACGACATTCACGAGGTGCCACCGCAGCAGGTCTGCTCCCGACGAATGCGCGTCAATCCAGTACGCCAGCCAACCGACGGGCCGGAAGAAAAGGTTCTCCCCGCTATTGCGACCGAACCGAGCTAGGATCGCCGGCAGCGCTGCGTCGCGAACTTCGAACAGGTGCGTGAAGGCGTCAAACTGAAACGGGTTCCACAGCGTTGACTGAAACGCCGCTAGGGAGATCGCAATAGCCGCGATCGCCGCAAGCCATAGATGAGGGCGAGAGCGCAACGGCGGCGTGGGTTGTTGCTGGCTTCGGAGAAGAACGCAAATCCAAAATGCGACTGCGAAGATGCATCCGGCATTGAGCATCGCTCGGCCGGATGCGTGAATCACGCCATCGCTCCCAGCGGCTCCATCAACTTGTCGCGCATGAAAGCGAGCACATCTTCGGGATTGACTGCTCCGTCGGTCGGGACGCGCATCACTCCCGCCGGCGTGAACTGCGCGCCGGGAGTGGAACTGACCAGCGTCATTAGCCTGGCCGCGTCGACGCGCGTCTCTTTGTGGAACTTGATGTTCAGCACACCGGCGCGCCGATCGATCGCCTCAATGCCTAGCTTCTCCGCCGCCGTTTTTAGGGCCGAGTAAGTCAGCAAGCTTTTCACTTCGTCGGGAACCGGGCCGTAACGGTCGGCAAGTTGTTGCGCGACTTTGTCTCGCTCTTCGGCGGTGTTGGCGTTGGCGATCTGCCGATACGCGCGCAGGCGCTGGTTTTCGTCATTGATGTATGCGGTTGGAATGCGGATGTCGAGACCGAGATTAAGGGCCGAATGAATCTCCGGCAGAACCTCTTCGCCCTTCAGTTCGCGAACGCTGTCTTCGAGCATGCGCACATACATGTCGAACCCAATGGCGTTGATGTGGCCGTGTTGTTCGCCGCCTAGCAGATTGCCCGCACCGCGCAATTCAAGGTCAAGCGCCGCGATCTTGAACCCTGCGCCTAAGTCGCTGAACTCTTTCAGAGCGGCGAGTCGCTTGCGAGCGATCTCAGTCAGCTCGGTATCTGGTGGGACGAGCAGATACGCATACGCGCGGCGATTCGAACGACCCACTCGCCCGCGTAGCTGGTACATCTCGCTGAGGCCGTACTTCTCCGCGTTCTCAATGATGATGGTGTTGGCGAGCGGGATATCGAGGCCGTTCTCGACGATCGTGGTGGAGACGAAGACGTCGTATTCATGGCGCATGAACGCGAACATGACCCGTTCGAGTTCCGCCTCGCTCAACTGTCCGTGACCGACACCGATGCGTGCGCCGGGAACCAGGTCCTGAATGTGCGCCGCGCGCGACCAGATGGAATCGACGCGGTTATGCACGAAGTAAACCTGACCGCCGCGGCCGAGTTCCAGTTCGATCGAAGACTTGATCAGGTCGTCATCGAAAGGCGCAACGACGGTCTGGATGGCAAGGCGATCTTTGGGCGGCGTCTCAATCACCGACATGTCGCGCAGACCGAGCAGGCTCATGTGCAGCGTGCGCGGGATTGGCGTGGCGCTCATGGTCAGAACGTCCACACTTTGCTTCAACTGCTTCAAGCGTTCTTTGTGCTTCACACCGAAGCGCTGCTCTTCATCGACAATCACCAGGCCCAGATCTTTGAACACAACATCCTGCGAGAGCAGCCGGTGGGTCCCGACCGCGATGTCGATTTTTCCCTCCGCCAGATCGTTGAGCGTCGGCTTCAATTCCTTCGCCGAACGGAACCGGTTGAACATCTCGATGTGGACCGGGAAGCTCTGGAAGCGCTTCTTGAATGTTTCGAAATGTTGAAAGCTGAGAACGGTCGTGGGCGCGAGCACTGCGACTTGCTTGCCGTCGCCCAGCGCCTTGAAGGCTGCGCGCATTACGACTTCCGTCTTGCCGAAGCCGACATCGCCGCATAACAAACGATCCATGGGCTGCTCCGATTCCATGTCGCGCTTAATGTCGCTGATGGCGGATTTCTGATCGCGCGTTTCGGTGTACTCGAACGCGTCTTCGAACTCACGCTGCCAGTTGGAATCAGACGAATACTGGAAGCCCTTGGCCGTTTTGCGCTGCGCGTAGAGCTTCAGCAGCTCTTCCGCCATGTCGCGCATTTTGCCTTTGACGCGCGTCTTGGTGCGGTCCCACGTGGCGCCCCCCATGCGGTCGAGCTGAGGCGCAGTTTCACCGGCTCCGCGAAAACGCTGGATGAGGTCCATGCGAGTCAGTGGCACATAGAGTTTGCTGCCGCCGGAGTATTCAAGGACCATGTAATCGCCCTTGGCATCTCCTTGCTCGATCTCGCGAAGCCCAAGGAACTTCGCGACGCCGTGCTCCGCATGAACGACGAAATCGCCCGGCTTAAGATCGAAGTTGTCCGCGGAAAAGGTGCTGAGGAGTTGGGTTGCGGTCGGCTTGGCGACGAGGGCGGAAGCGTCGAACAGGTCTTCCGATCCGAAGATGGCGACCGCGGAATCCTGCAACACCGTACCGCGCGCGATGCGGCCCTGGATCAGAAAGATGTTGGCGACTTCGCCCGCCATGTACGCGCGCTGTGCAAGGTATTCCGGCGTGGTGGTGTTTTGTTCGAGGCCGAGCTGATAGGCGACGTTGTACTCGTGGAAGATATCGGCAACGCGTTCGACTTCGCCGGAGGTGGACGCGAAGAAAGCGACGCGCGTTCCGGTCTCAACCAGATTGCGCGCCTCGGCGATCGCACCTGCCATGTTGCCGTGGAATGCCATCGACGGACGCGTTGAGATATGGAGCGATTCCGCAGTGGCGCCGAGTTCCAGCTCGCGCATCTCGAGTTCGGTGTAGGCGGCCGAGATCGCGCGCATTTCGTCGTAACGACGGAAGACGCGATCGGGCGGCACAGGTATCGGACGGTCGGGATCGTCAAAGCGGGTCCAAAGCCGGGCTGCGGCGGAACGCGTCAGCTCCGGTTCATCCCAGATAACGACGGGGCGATCGGCCAGCGCAAACAGATCGCCCGTGCGTTCGTGAACGAGCGGCGCGAGTAACTCCCAGCCAGGAAAGGTTGAGCCGTCGCGCGGAAGCTCGCGAGCGGAAACACCTTCGTCTCTCAGCTTCTCGGCCAGTTCCGCTAACAAAGGACGCGAGTGCTGATACTCGGTCATGGGAAGCAGCGTGCATTCAGTGACCTTCAGAACCGAACGCTGCGATTCCACTTCAAAGCGGCGAATGGACTCGATCTCGTCGCCGAACGTCTCCAGCCGAACCGGCTTCGCTCCGGGCGAGAAGGCGTCGATGATGCCGCCGCGGACCGAGTACTCCCCAACCATTTCGACCGGCTCGCGTTTCTCGTAGCCGATGCTCTCGAGATGCGCGATCAAGTCGTCTTGAGGGATCTCTTCTCCGGGACGGAGCGTGATTGCAAGCTGGCGATAGAACGCCGCCGGTTCGATGCGAAGAAGGGCGGACGCGATCGGTGTGACGGTGATCGGCACGCGGCGCGTCGCCAGGCGCCACAGACCTGCGGCACGGCTTTCCTGTATTTCGGCGTGCGGCGACATGTTCTGGCCCGGGAGAACATCGAGGGCAGGGAGCAGCAACGGAAGCTCGCGGTCTTCCGATGGCAATAACAGATGAAAGAAAGTGTGGATTGCCTCGTTCAAAGCTTCGGACTGCTTGTTTCCATCGGTGACGACTAACAAAGGCCGTTCCGTCAGCTGATACAGCAGCACCAGATACAGCGCCTTCGCCGTTGTGGAAAGACCCGAGATGGAGACTTGCGGGGCGTCCGGTGTTTTGGGACGGCCGACGCGGCGCACCAATTCCTGGAACGCCGGGTGGCGGCCAAGGTTGCTGAACAGATCTCGAATGGAGGGATGAAACAAAATGGTTTAACGGGCGAGTATGGTTTCGACGATGCCGGTGGTGGAGTATCCGGGTTCGAGCGCCAGCGCCCGGACTACGCCACCCGAAGCTTCCACTTCTTCGCGTCCGGCGATGAAGTGCGCCCAATCCGCGCCTTTGATTAGGACATCCGGCAAAACGGCGGCGATCAACTCGCGCGGGGTGTCCTCATCGAATAACGTGACCGCATCGACGGCCTCCAGCGCAAGAGCGATTTCGACTCGCTCGTTCTGGTCCAGCAGCGGCCGCAGCGGGCCTTTATAGCGCTGAACGCTTGCATCCGTATTGAGAGCCAAAATCAAGATGTCCCCGAGCGAGCGCGCCTGCTCCAGTAGACGGATGTGACCGGGATGCAGCAGGTCATAGCAGCCGTTGGTGAATACCACGCGACGGCCGCTCCCCTTCCACTCGCGCCGCGCTTCAATCAGTTCCGAACGGCTGTACTGTCGGGCCATTGTTTGTTGGTGCGCTGTCCGGATTCAAAGGCGTCGCGGCATGCTTTGGAGCAGAAGAAAACGGGTCCGTCTGAAGTCGGCACCGTATAGGCCGTGCTCATTAAAACGAAAGTGCCGCAGACCGGATCCTTGCGGAGTTCACCGGATGTCTGAATGGCCTGCTCCGATGGCGACCGGCGGCGCGAGGGACCGGGATGGGAAATGCCATCCACGATGCCTCCGCGAACGGACTGCCACACCGATGCAATGACCGACCGCACCACCAGAAAGAAAAAGATCAGTGATATAAACTCGCCGAGAAAACGCCACATGCCTGAACCCCACGAAACAATCCACAGTAATGGACGCGCGACAATAGCGTCTAATTACAGGTTACTCTCTTCCCGGCAGAGGTCGCCCGCGGCGGCCCGGACTACTTGGACTTCGGCTTCGCGTTCGGGTTCACGTATTTGGTGGAAACGGCGCCGGTCATGGAAGCGAGCATGGCTTTAGCCGCCTCCGCATTCGATCCGTCGGGCTTCAACTGCAGATACTTCTGGAACGCTTCGATGGTGCCGGGAGGCGGTATCACTTTGCCATCGGGGCCGATCGAAGCTTTCGAAACCATGCACACGCCGTACTGATATTGCGCATCGGCATAGTTCGCGTCGGTGTCGATCGCCTTCTTGAAAGCGGCGCAGGCCGGATCGTTCTGCCCGCCGTTCATTAGCATTGCGCCGAGGTTGTAGTAGTACTTGCCCGCATTGGCCGGATCGATCTGGGCGGCCTTTTCGATATTGGCTTGCATCTCGGGAATTTGTTTAGCTTTTCCGAGCGCCAGCGCATAGTTGTTGTAGTAAGCGGCTTCTGTCGGGGCGAGCTCGACAGCTTTCTTCCACGCCGCAAACTCCTTGTCGCGCATGGCCTGCGCTTCGGCCGGTTTCGCCACGGCGTTGGCTTCATAGGCGCCGGCTAGCTGTGAGTAGATAACCGCTTGATTCGCATCGATGGTGATCGCCTTTTCGAAAGTTCGTGATGGCGTCATCATAGTTCTTCGCATCCATTGCGGCCTTGCCGGCGTTATATGCGTCGCCCAAAGCCTTGTTCTTGGCGAGCGTCGCTTCACGCTCTTTGTTCTGCTTCTCGAACTGCGCCTTTTGATCGGCGCTCATGCTACGCTCCTGCTCCTTGGTAAGCGTTCCGGTGGCAGCCGCGTGCGCCAATTGCTGGGTCTCCTGTTGACTGGCCTTAAGATCGAAGTTCTCCGTCATCGGGTCACCCGGTGAGGTCTTGACGTGGTTCAGCTTATCCGCCATCTTCCCGTCGATCTCGACGGTGATGTCGTAAGTGCCCAGAGGAAGTCCGTAGTGGCCGTAATGGCCCTTCTTGTCGGTCTTCACTTCGTAATGGCCCTTGATGTCAGTACGGTCAAACTTGATGACAGCTCCCTTGATGGGCTGTCCGTCGACGCCTTTGACAATCCCTTCAACTCCCGACGTTTGCGCCGAAGCGAGTCCGGCAAAAACCACAAAAGCGCCCAACAGGAGGGCTAGATTTCTAAATTGAGTGAGCATGAGCGGACCTCGCATTTTTTTGCTTTCTCAGCATACTACAAGGAGGATAATTCGTAACCGGCGGCGGAGACGTCGATCGGCATCCAAAGCGCGTTGCGCATGCAAGCGGCAAACGCGGGCTCGACATCGAAGCCATCCTCGTAGAAAACAAGGACCGCGGGCCCGGCGCCGCTTAAGGTGCATCCGAGAAGACCGGGCGCTGTGCAAGCGAGAATCGACTCCAGTTCCGGTACGAGCGCGGCGCGATAGGGTTGATGGGCGCGGTCATGTAGCGCGATTCGAAGCGCGCTGATTGTGCCGGTGGCAAGAGCCGCAACCAGGAGCGCGGTGCGCTGCACGTTGAACACGAGGTCGGCACGCGAGTACATGTCGGGCAATGCGGCGCGCGATTTATGCGTGGAGAGGCTGCCGTCGGGGATGATTAGGGCGAGCTTGCATGGCTCAGGCAGATCGAGGCGAACCGCGCAGGTGTTGCCGCTGGAGTCAGTTGCGCTCGCGACTAAACCGCCGAGAACACAGGCACCCACATTATCCGGGTGGCCCTCCAGGTGGGCGGCTTCATCGAGAACTTGCGTGCGGGACCAGCCGAGATCAAGCAACGCGTTAGCAAGCACGACGCCGGTGACTAACGCAGCCGCGCTGGATCCGAGTCCCTTGCCAAGCGGAATCTGGTTTTGGATTTCGAGTTCAATCGCGGGTAGTTGACGGCCGAGGCGTGATGCCAGGTTTGCTGCAGTGGTCCAGATCAGGTTCGAGGAATCGCAGGGGATTTGATGCGCGTCGCAGCCATTCACGCTTATTTGGAGCTGCGCTGCCGGACGGAAGCGGCACTCGAGGTGGAGGTTTAGTGCGAGGCCAAGGGCATCGAATCCGGGGCCGAGGTTAGCGCTTGAGGCGGGCGCTCGCAGGCGCTGCATGCCCGTTGTTTGTCCGCTTACCAAGAGAGGCGCTTCAGTCGGCGCACGAAGTCGAAGTGGGCATCTCGACAGACTACCGGCATTGCGTGTTGCCGGGCGAGAGCCGCTATCCAAAGATCATTCCCGGGAATCGGCCGGCCCGCCCGCTTCAGTTCGCCCCGGATGGAGGCGTGTTCGCCGGCGGTGTCCTGGTCGACAGACAAGACGCGGCAGTTAGAAACGATTTCCGTCAACCATGTCTGATATTGCGCGTGATTCCTGGAATGTCCAATTCCGTACTGATACTCGCCTAGCACGATTACGGGTATAGACAACTCAGCCGCTCTTGCGATTACCTGCTCCAAGTGGGCGTCGCCGTCCGCCATAGCTGATAAGCCGTTGGTATCCAGAATCAATTCAGATCTTCCGGCTCGATCCGACCGAATTCATCGTTGATGATCTGGCTGATGCGCGCCGATTCTTTTCTGAGCGAACGTAGTTTCCCAAACGAGCGCATCCACGGCTTCTCTTCAGCGGCGGCTCCGTTTAGTTTCCGGTGAGTGCTTGGGAGACCAGCTCACGAAACGGGATACCGCGCTGAGCCGCAGTCGACTTGGCGCGCCTGAATAAGCGGATCAGGGATCTCGATAGTCGTCTTCACCCAGATACATCGTCCCATATTTATGCGCAACGCTATTGCAGCGTCACCGTGATTGGCGCTGAGGTCAGACTGCCGTACACCGAATTCCCCGAGTACATGGCGGTTATCGTGTTGGCGCCTGGCGCGAGCTCCGACGCAGTAAGTGGTCGGCTCGCCACGGACTCTGTCGCGCTGCCAGGAGCCAGCGTTTCCGTTCCCAGCAAAGTGGAGCCCAGCATGAAGTTGATGGTGCCGCTCGGCGCGCCGCCGTCACCGGGACTGGCCTGGACTGTGATAGTTAGAGTAGTCGATTGACCGGGCTGGAGAGTGTACAAACCCGAAGTCAAATTCAATGTCAACGAATTGGTGATACCAGTGGACTGGTAGGCGCCAATGTCGATGCTCGAGCCGTTCACACGCGGATTGCCGAGGAAGTCGGTGCTGCCGTAAATCGAATCAGGGGAACTGCCTGCTGGATCACACCAGCCGACACTGCAAGTGAGGCTGGTGCTCCCGGTACTAACGGCCGGCGAAGTAGCCGTAATGTCAAAGTCGGGAGGCGTTACTCCCAGCTTGACAAAGAGTGGATTCGCGTTCGGGGAATCGGCATCTTCTCCCGTGGCGCGTTGATAAGCCGCATAGGTCTTATAGCTACTGACGCCAGCCCAATAAATCGAGGTCCCTTGTACGTAGCCCGCGGCTGAGTAGTATAGATTCCAGTTAAGCGTCGCGGGAGGTGCAGGGTACGTTGTCGTGGCTCGAACGAAGCTGTTGATCCAGGTGTTGTAAGTGCCGGCGTAGACAATATTGTTTTCGAAGAAGTTGCCTTGTGCCTCGCCCGAATGGTATTGGATCTGGAATTCGCCCGCCTGATTCTGAGTACTGTTGTTGTAGAGTGTGTTGTTGACGATGACGGCGTGCGCCGCTCCGCCGCAACATCGATCACCGGCGCTAACGAGTATGTTATTGGCATAACCGCCGATGGAAATACCGCAAGCATTGGAATCGTAGATGACGTTGTTACGCGCGGTCACATAGCGGCCATCACATGGATAGGTCCCGGTGCCTGGGCTTCCGGTATCGTTTGGGCCAGACCACTCAGTTCCATTGCTTAAACACCTTCTGTGCTCGCTGGCTGCCTCGATGCCGTAGTCAACGTTGTGGATCAGGTTGCGCTCGATGGTGACATAGGCGCACCCGTCGCAATAAATCCCGTCGGCGTCGTAAGAGCGTCCCTCACCCGCATTGCTAATGCCGCTGATGTTATAAACCGTGTTCCCACTGATTTCGCCATACATCGCCTCGTCGTAGCCTACGGGACCAACCTCCTCGTATCCAATCGCGGCGATACCGATGTTGTCGTTGTCGTGAATCAAATTGTTGGTAATCGAGAAATGAGTTACGTTCCCATCTACGTTCACGGATTCGCTGTTCCCGGTCTTCAGGTTGTACACCGAGTTGCCGCTGATAACCAGCTGATTGATCGGAGTCTGCGAAGTGCCGTAGACGGAAATTCCGAACGCGTTGCCGTTCTTTTCCGACGAGGTCGTGATGTTGTGTACCTGATTGTTTAGCAACTGGACGCCGGTGCCCGAGCCCGTGATCCAAACACCCGCCGGAGCGTACGAGGAGTTGCTTGTAGTGTAATTTCGGATTTCGAATCCACTGACAATCACGTAGCTCTGATTCACGATATTGATCAAGCCTTGGATACCATTCCCGCTCGATGGCGGGTTCGAAGTGCAACAACTCACACCGGTTCCATCAATGACCGCAGTCTGGCCTGGATAGCTCTGGAAAGTGATTGGCGCGGTGACGGTTCCGGACTTCGGGAAGTTCACAGACTCGTTGTACACGCCTCCGTAGACGTATACAGTAGCGCCGGCCGAGACAGAATCCGCCGGCGTGCTGGATGGTGAGCCAAGGTGCGCCGATTGTGCCAGGGTTGCTGTCGCTGCCGGTGGTCGAAACGTAGTAGGTGGCTCCGGTTTGTCCGGCAAGTGGTTGGACCAGAGTTAGCGCGGTTACGATCAGAGCGGCATAAACGACATCTCGATTCCACCTAGCCGAGAAGTTGGGTTGCATGATTGTCTAAGTCTATCCGTCTGGCGAGACGAAGATCGAAACAAAGTGTCAACCCGGCCGGCTACTTGAACTCGAGCAGCTCTTTCTCTTTCGTACGTGCCGCGGCTTCGATCTTCGCCATGTGCGCGTCGGTCAGCTTCTGGATTTCGTCCGTCGCGCGGCGTTCTTCGTCCTCGGCGATTTTCTTGTCCTTGAGAAGCTTCTTCACGTTCTCGTTGCCGTCCCGGCGAATGTTGCGGACGGCCACCCGGTGATCTTCCGCAATGCCGTGCAATCGCTTCACGATCTCTTTGCGCCGCTCTTCGTTCAACGGTGGGATCGGCAGCCGGATCATCTTGCCATCGTTCGCAGGATTGATGCCGAGATCTGAATTGCGAATAGCCTTCTCAATGGCGCTGATCTGCGAAACATCCCAAGGCTGAACGGTGATCATGCCCGGCTCGGGGACGTGCAAATTGGCCAACTGGTTGAGCGGCGTGGGGGTGCCGTAGTAGTCAACGCGGACGCCATCCAAAATGTTGACAGAGGCGCGGCCGGTGCGCAGCGTGGACAGTTCGTGCTGGAAATCGGCCACGGCTTTTTCCATGCGAGTCTTGGACTGACTCTCGATTTCTTTGACAGTGTTCATGAGGATTAGATGATTGCGGTCCCGACGGGCTCGCCCATCGACACTCGCATTATATTGCCGGGCACGTTCAAGTTGAATACGAGAATCGGCAGCTTGTTGTCCCGGCACATGGCGATTGAGGTCGCATCCATCACGGCCAGCGAGCGGGCCAGCACTTCGGTGTAGCTGATTTCTTTGTACATCACGGCGTCGTCGAACTTCAGCGGGTCCTTATCGTAGACACCGTCGACCTTGGTGGCTTTCGCGATTACCTGCGCCCTAATTTCGAGCGCGCGCAGGACTGCGGCGGTGTCGGTCGAGAAATAGGGATTGGAGGTGCCGGCAGCGAAAATCACGACGCGGCCTTTCTCCAAATGCCGGATTGCGCGACGACGGATGTACGGTTCGGCCACCTGGTGCATCTGAATCGCTGTCATGACGCGGGTGTGAACGCCGATCTGTTCCAGCGCATCCTGCAGAGCCAGCGAGTTGATCACGGTGGCCAGCATGCCCATATGATCGCCTGTGACGCGATCCATCTTTTTGGCCGCCATGGCGACGCCGCGGAAAATGTTTCCACCGCCGACGACTAGACCAACCTGCACGCCCTCTTTTACGATGGCGGCAACTTCGCCCGCCAAGCCTTTGACACGTTCCGGATCAATACCGAAAGCGGCGGGGCCAGCCATGACCTCGCCGCTAAGTTTCAGTAGAATGCGCTCGTATCGCGCCATGGATTATTCAGCCGCGGCGATTGTCGCAGCCGTGCCATCGCCGACTTTATAGCGGGTGAAACGCGCGATCGTGATGTTCTCTTTCAGCTTCGCGATGTGGGTCTTCACGATCTGATCGATGGTCAACGTGCTGTCCTTGACGAACGGCTGCTCGAGCAGGCAGACCTCTTCGTAGAACTTATCGAGCCGGCCTTTGATGATCGCGTCGTGCGCGCGCTGCGGTTTGCCTTCATTGATGGCACGGTCACGTGCGATTTCCATTTCCTTCTCGACCAGCTCCGGCAGCACGTCTTCCTTGCGCAGGTACAGCGGATTCGCGGCGGCGATGTGCATCGCCAAGTCGCGCGTCAGGCTGACGAACTCTTCCGTGCGGGCGACGAAATCCGATTCGCAATTCACTTCCACTAAAACGCCGAGCTGGCCGCCCGGATGAATATACGTGGCGATGACACCCTGCTGGGTGGTGCGGCTCGATTTCTTGTGGGCGGCCGCAATGCCCTTTTTGCGTAGAACTACTTCAGCTTCGGCCATGTCCCCGTTTGTCTCTTTGAGGGCGGCCTTGCACTCCATCATTCCGGCACCGGTGCGGTCGCGCAGTTGCTTGACCTGGTGCGCAGAAATCTCTGTTTCTGGCATTTCTTGTTCCTCGATTTTCTATTTGGGGTGGAGCGGAGTTAAACTCCGCTCTCCACGGTTGCCGGCTCAGGGGCCGGTTCGGTTGTTTCTGCGGCCGGCGGTTTACGCAGCGAGACTGACGGGAGGTCTTCGTCCATCAGGCTTTCGCGCATAATTTCGGCGGCATACTTCTCGTCGACGTACTGGTTGTAATCCGTAATCGCATCTTCGGCCGGGGTCTCGTCCGAGACGATCTTTTCACGGTCGAAGTCGTGCTCGGTGGCAAGGGCGCGGCCTTCGACGACGGAATCGGCGATCTTGCTGGTGAACAGGCGAATGGCGCGCAGGGCGTCATCGTTGCCGGGAATCACCCAGTCCACTTCATCGGGATCGCAGTTCGTATCGACGATCGCGACCACGGGGATGCCGAGGCGGCGGGCTTCTTTGACCGCAATGGCTTCTTTGTTCGAATCGATCACGAATAGAAGATCGGGAAGACCGGGCATATCTTTGATGCCGGCCAGGTTCGAATCGAGATGCTTGCGTTCGCGCTCGAGCCGGATCACTTCTTTCTTGGGACGCGCCGCGTAGCCGCCGTCGGTCGCCATCAGTTCGAGTTCCTTGAGGCGCTTGATCGACTTCTGAACGGTCGTCATGTTGGTGAGCAGTCCGCCCAGCCATCGCTGATTCACGTAATACATTTGGCAGCGGTTAGCTTCTTCGGCGACTGCTTCCTGCGCTTGGCGCTTGGTGCCTACAAACAGAACGTTCTTGCCTTGGGCCGCCATTTCGCCGACATACCGCGCGGCGTCTTTAAACAGCTTGAGCGTCTTCTGTAGATCGATGATGTAAATGCCGTTTCGTTCGCCAAAGATGTATTCCTTCATCTTTGGATTCCAGCGCTTGGTCTGGTGCCCGAAGTGAACGCCGGCTTCGAGCAATTCTTTCATACTAATTGCGGGCAGAAAAATCTCCTGAACTTCGATTTAGCCTTTCTGAATGCCGTCTGAACTGCGCACGGTCCTAAGCGAGATTTGTGCGCCGGCAGCACCGGAGAGGGTTGTGAACAAACGTAGTTAGGGCCCGGAATGAAGTCCGGGCCCGGGAACGAACACTTCCAGTTTAACGCTTCGAGAACTGGAACCGCTTACGGGCGCCCTTCTGCCCATATTTCTTGCGTTCGCGGGATCGTGCATCGCGTGTGAGGAAGCCCATGCTCTTCAGTTTGGGACGCAATTCCGCGTTGAACTGAATCAGCGCGCGGGAGATACCCATGCGAACGGCTTCGGACTGACCTGCCACCCCGCCGCCGTGCGCGAGGATAAGGATGTCAAACTTATCGAGAGACTCGGTCGCCTCGAGCGGTTGACGAACGGGTCCGCGAACCGCATCGGTGGGGAAGTAATTCTCGACGGGGCGTCCGTTAACCGTGATTGCACCGGAGCCTGGGCGCAGAAACACGCGGGCTACAGCGGTCTTGCGCCGGCCCGTGCCTAGATACTGAACTTGCTTGATTGGCACTCTGTTTTCAAACCTTTCTAAATTGACGCGTGTGACGCGACGGCCAAAGCTTTCGGCTGCTGCGCCTGATGGGGATGCTGAGCGCCCGCATACACCTTCAGTTTGCGGTACATCTGCTTACCCATTTTCGTCTTGGGAAGCATTCCGAAGATGGCGTCTTCCACCATCCGCTGCGGACGTGTGGCGCGCACCTTCTTCGCCTTCGTCTCGACGAGACCGCCCGGATATCCGCTGAAACTGCGGTAGACCTTTTGCTCGTCCTTGCGGCCGGTCAGCTTCACATTCGCCGCGTTGATAACGATCACGTGATCGCCGGTATCAATAAAGGGCGTGTACGTGGGCTTATGCTTGCCCATTAAAAGAAACGCCGCTCTGCTGGCCAACTTGCCTAAAACCACATCGTTAGCGTCGATAACGTGCCAGTCGCGAACGATGGCGGGCTTCGACGGGAACTCGGTACTCATGAAAACACACTTCTCCGGTTTCTATTCGTTCTTCGTCCAGCGTAGCCAATCGTTACCTGACTGTCAACTGCGCCGGACCGTTCAGATTATCCATGCCTACCAATTCGAGGGCGTTTACCTCGGCGTAATTCCGGACCGAGTTAAACTCGATCACGATTTTACCTTGCGCGTTAGGCTGCACGTCGCTGAACGTGCGCTTGATCCCGCGGTTGGAACCGCCCGCCGCTTTTGCAACCTCGAAGTCCCGAAGAACTGTTTCACCGTTCACAAAGACATTGAAGACACGCGCGCCGTTCTCGTAAATTCGGTTGGCGAATGGCAGCCTGCTCCCGAAGAAAGTTTCGGCGAAATACAACGTGAGCTGATATCGGCCTGGCGCGGCGGGAATGTAGTAGGTGAAATTTCCGTAGCGCTCGCCTTCGAACAGCGTCTTGTCCATCGTTTCCCAAACACTATCCTTTCGCTCAACTAAGCGACCGCCCAGGACGTATCGATCCGCTGACCAGACGGTCCCGCCCGTATCGATCACAGAGGACCTGCGCGCGATGATGCGGATTGGCCGCACGTGCCCGGGAGCATCAGCCAGAATTTCCATCGCGGTTAAAATCGCGGGTCCGTTGATGGGGTGGAAGCCGATATGGATTTTTCCGTCCCGATCACGCGCGACGTCCCGAAAAATCCGTTCGTAGAGGCGATTGGGTCCGCCGGCGTCGCTCAGCAGATCCACACCGCTAAGGACCGGCTTGCCATTAACGTCGACCATAAAACTGCCTCCGACGTCATCCCCCGGATCGTTCCGGGTCGTCGTGGTTCCCGGCGGCTCAATCCCGATCGGTTCAATGAAGTAGAGGTGCAATTCATAGGTTCCGGCCCGCACCGGAACGTCGTAGTGGAAATCGCCCTGTCGAACGGCATGTACAAACCTGGGGTCCGGAAGGCAATCGATTCTCGCGCTGCCGGGCAACGAAACCGAACGCCCACCGTTGTAAAACGCGTCGGGCTGCCATATCCGCCCCTGGCGATCTTGAAACGGGGTACCGTGATAGCCCGCGAGCGTCCGAAACTCGCTCGGGACCTCAACCGAAGAGCCCGTCCACATCTCTCCTTTGCTTTCTGAAATTGATGTTCTGGTGAAGTGGAAACCCAGCGAGAGTGCGACGGCGCAGGCGGGAATGAACGCCGCGGCGGCGACCCACCATCGTGATTTCAGGGTACGGCGGGACGGCCGGCTTTCATTACGCGCGCTGGCCGGGGGAGCGTCAACAGATGATACATTCAGTGGCACCGCGGCAGCCGCGACAGATATCTCAGTTTGAATCGACGATTCAGCGGCACGCCCGTTGTGAATAAAGGTCGGCGCGTATTGCCCGTTCGGGATTTCGATTCGAATCGCGTGTGCAGCGCCCTCGGAATCGTAAAACTCCTTTAGGCGTTTACGCAGCTTGTGGGCCTCGACGCGGACGATCGAGTCTTTCTTCTGATCGAAATCGGGCGGACGGCCGAGCGCTTCGACCGCGACGTTGTACTCCTTGATCTGATCGCCCTGGCCTTCGAAATAACGATCGCAAGAGTAGCGCAGAATCTTGACGAGATTCGGCGCCCGGCTGAAAGCTCCCGACTGAAGTAGCGCTTCCACCTCGGCCCGTTCTGCTGACACGCTCGCAACGAATGGCATTGCTGGCGGCCTAGTATATCAATGAAAACGGTTGGTTAACACCGTCCCACCCCGCAAAAGTGACCGTTAACGATGCCGCATTTTCAAAAGGTTACAGCGTTAACCATCGAAAATGTCTTCGTTCACCCCAATTTATTGCACATTGCAGCTAGAACAAATAGACTAGTCCCGTTCGTTGAAGCAACGTTTGCTGAAGGAAGGTCTCGTCGACGTGAACACGAAAAATGTTGGTCGCATCCTCACATGTAGCTTGTTTCTCCTCGTCAATGGCCGTTTTCTCCAAGGGCAGTCCATTTTTGGAAGCATCACAGGGACGGTGACTGACGCCAGCGCCGCCGTCGTTCCCGGCGCGAAGGTTAGTCTTCGGAACTCGGCATCGGGTGACGAACGCGTCGCTAAGACGAACAGCGATGGGTACTATTCCTTCTCATCGGTCCCGACCGGTAAGTACAACATTCTGGTGGAATCGCCCGGATTTGAACGCGAAGAGTTAAAGGATGCGGAAGTCGGCAGCGCCGAAAGCCTCAACTTCGATTTTCATCTGAAGGTTGGAACCGCGACTGAGGCCGTTGAGGTTTCGAGCGCCGCCGAGCAGATTATCCCGGTGGACTCCGGCGAGAAGTCGATTGTGTTGACTCAGAAGCAGCTTCAAGACTTCACCATCGTCGGCGCGAACGCGGCCGAGTTTATTAAGATTCTTCCCGGTTTCGCGGCTCGTAATAACGGCGACCCAACGCGGACCGGCACCGACTATAAGGGCGATGTGATCGGCATCAACGGTAACGGCGATGGCGGAAGCCAGAGTCCGCTGAACGGTGCGTTCGTCGCGAACGGGACTGGTGTTAACAACATCGACATCACCGCGGATGGCGCGCACGTCTCCGATCCCGGCTGCAATTGCGCGACGCCGGTAAATCCGAATACCGACATGATTCAGGAGTTCAAGGTCCTAACGTCGAACTTCAACGCCGAGAACTCAAAAGGGCCCATCGTCATCAACTCGATTTCAAAAGCGGGTGGCCACGATTACCACGGCGAGGCGTATTTTTACGCGCGTGACTACGTGATGAATTCGAATAACTGGATCAATAACTACACGAACACGGCGCGTCCCGAGAGTAAGTACTTCTATCCGGGGGCGAACATCGGCGGACCGGTCTTGATCCCGGGAACACACTTCAACCGGAATCGCGACAAGCTGTTCTTCTTCTCGGCTTTTGAATTCTACGATCAAACCCTCGATACAGGGTTGCTGGGCGCGACCGTGCCAACATCTTCCATGCGGAGCGGTGACTTTAGCCCGGCCTCGCTTGCTGCTTTGGGAAGCGTAACGGCAAACGGCGGCCCGGCGTCGCAGATTAATGCGGCTTCCTTGAAGCTTTACCCTGGCGGCGTGGTCCCGGCTTCGCTGATCGACCCTACCGGCCAGGGTCTGATCAATCTTTTCCCTCAACCAAATGCGAACCCTGGAACAACGGGCGGTTACAACTACGTAATCGACGAGGCCTTCCCGCAGAATTCATGGCAGTTCCTTTCGCGCGTGGACTACAACATCAGCGATAACACGAAACTCTTCGTGCGGTACAACCTGCAGAAAGAGACGCAGGAGTTCCCGGTCAGCCTATGGTGGCGCAACGCGGACTCGGTACCCTATCCAACTCCCGTTCTGGGTAAGAACGAGTCGCAGTCCGTATCTGCTAGTTTGACGCACGTATTCAATCCGACGCTGTCCAATGAGTTTGTGTTCGGCTATAGCTATATCGACTTCCCTAATGTCTTCCAGGACCCTTCAAAGGTTAGCAAGAAGACCCTTAACATTCCGTTCACGGGAGTCTTCAAGAACGGCGTCGATCAAGTTCCATCAATGACCGGTTGGGGCGGCAGCGAATTTGCCACCATATTCAATCCGGGCGGTTTTGAGGCCGGGGGAAGTCAAGGGCTGTTTGCGAAGAAAGACCTGCCATCGGCCAGCGATAACTTATCGAAGGTTTGGGGGACGCACACAGCCAAGTTCGGGGTTTACTACGAATTCGTGATTAACGACCAACCGAACAACGGTTACACCAACGGCTTGATTCAGGAAGCAAACTGGGCTGGCCCGACCGGCAACCCCTATGCCGATCTCCTTACCGGGATCGCCGGGTCTTATCAGGAGCAAAACTTCAACAACCTGCACAACGAGGGATACAACACGATTGAGTTCTTCGCTCAGGATAACTGGAAAGTGACTCGCCGCCTGACACTTGACTACGGCCTGCGCTTCTCTCATCTTGGTCCCTGGTATGACCGACAAGGCTACGGATTCGCGGTGTGGGAGCCAAGTCAATATGTTTCCACGGCCACCGAGGCCTCGGGCACGGGATTCGAATGGAACAAAAAGAATCCCTCGATTCCTCTGTCCGGCTTTCCTAGCCGGGCTCTCTACTACGGTCCGCGCGCGGGCCTTGCTTACGACGTGTTCGGTACGGGCAAGACGGTGATCCGCGGCGGATGGGGCAAATTCTATTACCACAACGCGCAGTTCACGCAGGGTCTGGACCAACCAGTAGGGGTGGAGTCGCCGAGTTTTGGAGCCACGAGCTTTACTGCTCTTGAGAACGTCAACGTGGGAACACAGCCTTTCAATACCGGCGCGGTCAGCCCGACAGACAACACAGCTCCGAATACATCAAGCTATAGCTTCACCATTTCGCAGCGGCTGCCGTTTGCATCGCTCTTTGAAGCTTCTTACGTCGGCAACACGAACAAGAATCAACTAAATACGAACGGCGTAGGAACTAATGTGAATGTAATTCCCTATGGCACCCTGTTCAACATAGGGACCGATCCCTCAAAGTTGTCGAGCGGCGGCGAGTACGCCTATGGAAATTATCCGCTATACCAGGTGATCAATGTGGCTAACCATAACCTGTACTCCAACTACAACAGCGTGCAGCTTAGCTGGGTACGTCAGAAGGGGAACTACGACATAACGTTGAACTACACATATAGCAAGGCGCTGGGTATCACCGGGACCGATCAGCTCAATTTGAGCCAGGATTACGGCCCGGAGCCGTTCGACCGGCGCCACATCTTCAACGCCGCGTACTCTCTTCAACTCGGCTCTCCGATCCATCAGAATGCGCTCGCCAAAGGCGTGGTTAACGGGTGGCAGATCTCGGGGATCACCCAGCTGCAGAGCGGGGTGAATCTAACGGGTACATCGAGCGGTCAGAACTTCAACGACACCACATCGGTAAGCAGTAGCCTCACCGTTAACAACCCCTATCATTCAACCATTTCCAACTTAGCGATTAACGGCACCGATCAGATTCCTCTGCAGCCGATTTTGACTTGCAATCCGACTGCGAATCTCGCTAAGAACCAGTTCATCAACGGAAACTGCTTCTCCCTGCCAACTACGCCGGGAACCAATGGCCCAATTGTCCTGCCGGAGATTTTTGGCCCCTGGTTCTTCAATAGCGATCTATCGCTGTTCAAGAACTTCCAGATGTCGGAATCGAAGAAGCTGCAATTCCGGTTCTCCGCTTATAACTTCCTGAACCACGCGGATTGGAGTTTCACTGGTAACGGGCCCGGTGCAAACGCTCTTTACCTGAACTTCGGCGCGAACGGTCAGCAGACGAATAGCAGCTTTGGTTATGCTCCGGTGAAGTTGGGTAGTCGTGTAATACAGCTGGCCTTGAAATTCTACTTCTAGAAGAGGTCAACTCAAAACGGGGCGGCGGGACCTGCGGTTTCGCCGCCATCGATTTTGTGTATAATCGGCTTTCTATTCCCCCGATGTTCCGGATCGCAGTACTGCCGCTTCTCGTATTCAGTGCGGCCGCGCAAGGGCCAACTCCCCAGCTACTGCTGAAGCAGGCAGTAGAAGAGCAGCAATCAGGACGCCTGGACGAGGCCGTTCGCGATTACCGGGTGTTGCTTGATCGATATCCGCAGATCGCTCAGGTCCGATCTAACCTAGGTGCCGCGCTTGCCGCCCAAGGTAAGTACGCGGATGCGATCGCGGAGTACAAACGCGCGTTGCTGGGCAAGGAAGATACTCAGGTTCGCGCTAACCTGGCGTTGGCATACTACAAATCAGCCCAGCTGCCACTCGCGATCGCCGAACTGGAATCGGTCTTGAAGGCGGAACCAGGCAATCAGAAGGCATTGCTCTTACTGGGTGATTGCTATCTTACGAGCGGCAACAATAAGAAGGTGATCGAGCTTCTGAGCCCTTTGGCTGAGGCCGGCACGCGGGATCTTGCCGTCACTTATATGCTCGGGACGGCTCTGGTTCGCAATGGAGACACCGTTAAGGGACAGGTCATCATCGATCAAATCCTGAAGGATGGCGACTGAGCGGAGGCCCGCCTGTTGTTAGGTACTACGAAGCTCTACGCAAACGACTATGCCGGGGCCCGGGACGATCTTGCGCGTGCTGTAGCGTTGAAGCCGGACTTGCCGGATGTCTACTCCTATTACGGTACGGCACTTTTAGCTACCGGCGATCCGGATGGTTCCCGCAGCGCGTTCGAACAGGAACTTAAACGTAACCCCACCAGCTTCGACGCCAATCTTCGGATGGGAATACTGGCACGGCAGGACCAGGATAATGAGCGCGCGATGCAGTTCTTTCAGCAAGCGGCTAACATTCGTCCGGATGACCTGGGCGTGCGCTATCAAATCGCGACGGCGGAACTGGCGTTGAATCGGGTTGATCAGGCGCAGCAGCATTTAGAAGCCCTACTCAAGGAAGCGCCGCAATTTACGGAAGCCCATGTTACTCTCGCAACGGTTTACTATCGCGAGAAGCGGAAGGCAGATGGCGATCGCGAACGCACGACCGCTCAGAAACAGCAGGCCGAACGTCAGGCAAAAGAGCCCGGCGTAAAGAGTACGCAATGAGACTGCTGGCTCTAACTCTCTTAGTCGCTAACTTGCTGCCGGCACAGCAGCGCGCGGCCATCGATAAACTGCAGAAGGCGGCTACCGCGGCGCGGGAAGAGAATCACACAGAAGAAGCAATTGATCTTTACGGGCGGGCGCTCAAGGCGAATCCCGCATGGGCGGAAGGTTGGTGGTTTCTAGGCACACTGGACTACGAGTCCGACCAGTATGTCGCAGCCCGCGACGCTTTTCGGCGATTGCTTTCGAGCGAACCGAAAATGGCGACCGGCTGGTCTATGCTCGGACTCTGTGAGTTTGAGACGAAGCAATACGATGAGTCTCTGGCGCACTTAACCCACGCGGTAGAACTAGGTTTGACCAATCATGCCGAACTGCTGAGCGCGTCGAATTATCACCGCGCGCTTTTGTTGACGCGGAACGGCCAATTTGAAGGCGCCATGGAACTAATGGCAGAGGTTGCGGCGCGCGGTCAAGACAACCCGAAGACTGTGGAGGCGATGGGTATCGCGGCGCTTCGTAAACCGGTGCTTCCGTCCGAACTCGCGCCCGGCGAGCGAGAGTTGGTGATGGGCGTTGGACGCGCGATGAGCGACGCCTCCGCTCGCCGGACTGCCGATGCTGCTTCCGAGTTCGACGCGTTAATTCGTCAAAACCCAACAGCCCCGCAGTTACACTTCCTCTACGGCATCGTTCTTCTCTTGAATGACCCGGATAAAGCTTTAGTCCAACTCAAGCAGGAACTTGATCTTACTCCGCGGCATCCGCAGGCGCTGTTTAGTATTGCTGAAGAGTATGTGAAGCGGTCTGATTTCAAGGCGGCTCTTCCGTTCGCGGAAAGCGCAGCCGAAGCGATCCGCACTTTTTCGCCGCGCACTCGCTGCTAGGGCGTGTTCTAGTCGAAGGGCAGTTTGATCTGCCGCGCGGGATGCAGGAGTTAGAGATCGCGGAGAAGATGGCGCCCCAGAATGCCCAGGTCCGTTTCGCCCTGGCGGGGGCGTACGCTAAAGCCGGTCGCACGAACGATGCTGCGCGCGAACGAGCGGAATTTATGAAGCTTCGAAAGGAGAACGCGGGCGCCCAAGCGGAACGGCCGTGAAACGGTTCTGCCTTACTGTGATGGTTCTGGCTTTTAGTATGGAAGCTTTCGCGGATGGTGCGGGGAATGCCGCATGCGCGACGTGTCACCGGGCAGAATCCCCGACGCAGCCTGCGACGGCAATGGCGCACGCCATGCGTACTCCCGATCAGTGTGACGTTCTGCAATCTCATTCGCTGCTGACCTTCCGGAAAGGAAGTTCACTTACCGGATAGAGACACATGGCGCGACGACCACCTACTCCGTTTCCGATGGCAACAGTACGTTCAGCGCTCCCGTTCAGTGGGCGCTGGGCCTTGGTGAAGCTGGACAAACTTACGTGTTCGAGAAGGACGGATCGCCTACGAGAGCCGCGTAAGTTACTTCCGCGCGATCGATGGACTGGATCTACTCTCGGTTTCAGAACCTGCTTCCCTTAAATATCGTTCAGGCGGCGGGACGCGAGATGGGGAAGCGAGATGCTGCACAATGCCTGAACTGCCACTCCACCGGCGGCGTGCGTGGCTTGAAGATCGATTTTGCGGCGATAATTCCGGGCATTCAATGCGAACGCTGCCATACCGGCGCAGGTGAACACGCGACCTCATTCTCGGGCGGCAAACCCGGTCTGCAGATGGAGAGACTCGGGGCCAAAACGACGGAACAGCTCTCTGACTTTTGCGGGCAATGTCATCGCACTTGGCAGGAGATCACGCTTAGTGGGAAACTCGGTATCTCAAATGTACGGTTCCAACCGTACCGGCTCGCCAATAGTAAGTGCTACAGCGCAAATGACGCACGCATCCGCTGTACGGCTTGCCATGATCCGCATGGCGAGTTGAATCGCGTCGCAGCTAACTACGATGGTAAGTGCGAAGCGTGTCACTCGGTTGCCGGCGGTCATCGCGTGTGTGCCGTGGCGAAAGCAAATTGCGCATCTTGTCACATGCCGAAGCTAGAGATTCCGGGTTCGCATTTTCGTTTCACCGACCACGAGATCCGGATCGTGAAAGCCAATGAGAAATATCCGGATTAGCGTTTTGTGCCTATTGGCGGCGATTGCCGGAGGCGGCGTCGCTCAAGACCGCAGCCCGGAGGAACTGTTCCGTCGCGCCGTGGAAGCGCAGCAGGCCCGTAACTTGAGGCCGCCGCCGCGGACTATCGCGCGTTTCTTCGCGTGCGGCCGGACGACGTGAGGGCTCTTTCTAATCTAGGCGTGGTCCTGGTGAATCTCGGCCGGTACGAAGAGGCGATTGCCGAATATCAAGCAGCGGCGAAAATTCTTCCCAATGACAATCGTATCGAGCTGAATCTGGCTTTGGCTTTTTCAAAAGCCGGCCGGCTTAGTGACGCTTCGCAACTCCTGGAAAAGCTCACGGTAAAGCGCCATCAGAGCAGCAGTTTACCCTCTTGCTTGCGGATTGCAATCTGCAACGTGGGCAAGACAAACAGGTAATTGACCTCCTTACTCCCTTGGCAGACGCCAACAACAATGACCTTGCCGTCGCATACATGCTCGGGACTGCGCTGCTTCGGAGTGGCCGAGTCGACGAGGGTCAGGTTTACCTCGATCGAATTCTGAGGAACGGAGACACAGCCGAATCCCGGTTTCTTCTAGGTTTGCGAATGTATGAGTCGCGAGACTATCCCGCGGCGGTTAAGCAATTCGCGCTTGCGATAGACGCTAACCCGTCGGTTCCCGATCTCCAGGCATACTACGGGCGCGCGCTACTTGAAACCGGTGATCCTGACGCCGCGTCGGCTGCGTTTCAGAAAGAACTGGATCATAATCCAAATAGTTACATGGCCTGTCTAGGATTAGCGGAGATCCTGGCTGCAAGAAAGCACTTCGACGCCGCTCGGCCACTCGTGGAACATGCCCTTATGGTCCGTTCGACGGCGGCCGAAGCAATGGAGTGCATGGGTACTGTTCTTGCCGGATTGGCACAGTGGGACGCCGCGAGAACATACCTCGAATCGGCGCGAACTGCCGGTGATGGATCGACAGACTTACATCGCAACCTGGCGCGTGTCTATAGTGCGATTGGTCGCACGAAAGACGCCGCCGCTGAGAGTCAGCTAGTCGCGCGCGCATCTCTGGAGCACGGCATTCGCGTCGGCGACTTAGCGCCCGACTTTCATTTACCCCGGTCTGATTCGAGCGATCACATCGCGCTAAGTGATTATCGCGGGCGTAGTCCCGTTCTGCTGGTATTCGGCAGCTACTCCTGCCCGAACCTAAGATCCGCTGCACCTGAAGTCGAGAAGATACACGACGCGTACGGCTCGCGGGTACCGTTGCTGATGGTCTATATCCGCGAGGCGCATACAGCGGAAAGTTGGGAATCCGGCCGCAACTCCCGTGACGGTATCGTCATTGCGCCGGCACGAAGCGAAACCGAGAAGCGCGGGCATGCTCAACTTTGTCTTCGTAAGTTACATTTCGAATTTCCCGCAGTGGTTGACAGGCTGGATGGTGCCGTCGAACAGGCGTATTCCGCATGGCCGAGCCGTGCGGTGCTGGTTGGTGTCGACGGCCGGATCGTGTTCATAACACGTCTGACTGAACTGGATTTTGTACCCGCTGAGATGCGCTTGGCGATGGATCGCGCACTTCAAGGTGAGGCGTCTCCGTTACAGGCAACAGAAAGGTCTGACAGATGAACAGAGTCTTAACTCTTCTAAGCTTTGCGCTCACTTGCGCGCAGGTGCCGATTTGTGACCGGGCGGCCGCCCAAACCCCTCCAACTCCCGTTGAAGGCTCCTTTAAAGGCGGCGCGAGCGAGGTTCTTCTCGATGTCGTCGTACGGGACAAGCACGGGAAGTCGATCACCGATCTAAGCCAAAGTGACTTTGAGATTTTGGACAACGGCGCGGCCAAGAAGATCGCTTCCTTTCGTCTGGTTAGTGGGAAACAAGCAATATCGGGCGGCGGCACGCGTGCGGACCTGGACCCGCTACGGCAAATCAGACTTATCACACTGATCTTTCAGGTTTCAGACTTACAAAGCCGAAAGCTATCCCGTGATGCGGCAATCGATCTTCTGAAGACGGAACTACCGCAGAATGTTTATATGGCGGTATTGACGATTGACCATAATCTGGAGGCACTCCAATCGTTCACAAATGATCGCGCGCTGTTACGAAAAGCGATTGATCGCGCTACCAGCGCGGATTCAACCGACTTCACCTCTGACACTAACCGGATCCGCGACGAGTTACAGCAGATCGTCGGCGCGAACGTAAGCGGCGCTAATAGCTTACAGGGACAAGTCAGTAATATGTCAAGTGGTGCAACCGCGGTAACGGGTCAAGGGGCTGCGCCGAACCCAGGCATGGTTGCTAACCAACTAATGGCGCAAATGATGCTGAACATGCTGCAGGCGCAGGAAGGGATGGTTACTGCGGAGTCCGGACGGGCCAGTATCTATGCCTTGCTGCAGGCCGTTCGAGATCAGTACCGTCTTCCCGGGCGCAAAGTGGTCCTTTACTTCACTCCCGGATTTCGGATCCCGCAAGGAATGGAAGAGCCATTCCGCAGTGTCATTAGTGTGGCGAATCGGTCAAATGTAAGCTTCTATCCGATCGACGCGCGCGGGCTAACGATAGGCGCCCAGAATAGCACTGCGGTGTCGGAGATGCAAAGCGCCGCGCAGGCATCTAGGGATCAGAAGACCTCACTAGGAGGAGCGGCAGTAACACGGGAGCAGGCACAGGTGTTCGACAATGTCGTGGACAGCAGCCGCGCCAACACCCAAAATACTTTGTCAATGCTCGCGGGCGAGACCGGTGGTTTTCTGATCGCAAATACAAATGACTTTCGCGCGCCGCTCCGAAAGATCGCCGAAGATCTGGAAACTTACTACGAGATTACGTACGATCCGCAGATCGAAAAGTTCGATGGTAGTTTCCGAAAGATCACGGTTAAGCTAGACCGCCCGGATCTGAAGGTTCAGTCTCGATCCGGATACTTCGCCCTCCCTGCCTCTATCTCGGGCAATGCGCCCGTCTTGCACTCCTATGAGGTACCTCTGCTGAAAGCCCTCGATGCAACGCCGCTTCCCAAAGACTTCGAATTCCGGGGAACAGCGATGCACTTCCGTGCAGGCGCCGATAAGGCGCTGTGCGAACTCGGATTGGACGTTCCCTTCGAAAACCTGACGTTGAAGCAGAATCCAACCAGCAACCAATTCGAAGGGCGTCTCTCATACGTTGTCCTTGTAAAGAATCCGGGCGGCGAAATTCTGAAGAAGTTCCAGAATGAGATCCCCATGAAGGTACCCGCGGAGAAGTTAGAGGCATTCAAAACAGGCCATTTCGTCTACACGGAACACTTCGACATGCCTCCCGGCCGATATATACTTGCAGCGGCAGTTCTCGACCAGGAATCGGGGAAGACAAGCGCTAAGAAGATCATGTTCGTGATGCCCAAGCCGGCAGAAGGGCTCGGGATTAGCAGTGTTGTTATCGTGAAACGAATTCGGGATATCGATAGCAATACGACTACCTCCGACCCGTTCTACATGGACAATAAGCTGGTTAGCCCCGATCTTGGAGGCGTGGTCAAGAAGGCCGGGATCGATGGCGTTCCTTTCTATATGGTCATTTATCCTGACGCTGGGAAGTCCGCGGATCCACAGTTAGTTATGGAGTTCAGCCGGGATGGAAAGGTGCTTGGCCGTGGATCGCCAACACTCGGCGCTCGCGATAAAGACGGACGCATTCAGTACATTGCGACGGCTCCGGTTGCGCAATTGGAACCCGGCGATTATCGGATCCGCTTCATGGTCAAACAGGGGGACGAAACGGCGGAAGAGTCGATCTCTTTCAAGCTGGAGTAGCAAGGGAATGTTTTGGCGTGCTACCGCTCTACTCTTGCTAATGACGGTAGTGAGTTATGCCGAGGGCGCCACCATCGGATGCGCCGATTGTCATCGCAATGAAAGCGCCGCTCTCAAGAGCACCGCAATGTCGCGTGCGCTTGAGCCAATCAGCGCTTGCACGATTCTTAGGGAACATTCAACCCTTTCAGCTACAATTGGCGGTTACCATTACGAACTGAGTCGGAAAGGTGAGCAAACGACTTATTCGGTCTCTGACGGGAAGAATACAGTCAGAGCTGGGCTTCAATGGGCGTTTGGCCAAGGAGCCGCCGGTCAAACTTATATATTTGAGCGTGAAGGCCGGCTCTACGAAAGCCGCGTGAGCTTCTACAATGCCTTGAATGGGTTGGATTTGACAATGGGGGCCGCGAACCGCGCGCCTGCCAATCTGGATGAAGCGGCTGGACGCCTGATGAGCGCGACTGACATACGCGACTGCTTTAACTGCCATTCGACAAATCTGTTTGTTAGTGACAAGATGCACCTCGACCAGCTAACTCCCGGTATCCAATGTGCCCGCTGCCATACCGGCGCGCAGCAGCATGCCCAGGCTGCGTTGACCGGGGATATGCACCTCGGCGCCATCCAAAAACTCGGGCAGCTCACTACAGAGGAGATCTCGGACTTTTGCGGCCAATGCCATCGTACGTGGTCGCAAATCGCTACTGATGGCCCACACACGATTCTGAATGTCCGGTTTCAACCGTACCGTTTGACTTCGAGCAAGTGCTATGATGCCGTGGACCCTAGAATCCGGTGTACCGCCTGCCACAATCCGCATCATGATTTGGAAGCAAAACCCGCGGCTTACGATGCAAAGTGCCTCGCGTGCCATTCTGTCTCTGCAGCGCCGCCAACTCCGGCCAGTGCTCGCGTGTGCCGGGTGAGCCGTACGAACTGTGTGACTTGCCATATGCCGAAAACCGAACTCCCCGGCGCGCACTATCAGTTCAGCGATCACCGCATTCGGATAGTAAGAGCCGGCGAGAAGTACCCTGACTAAAGCACAATGACCTTGTCCCGTCGGCAGCTCCTGTCGTTGGTAGCCGGATTCTCAGCACGCTATGTACTTAAGGGTGCTACGGCAAGCAGCAACGCGCCGGGTCTGTTCGAGGAAATCCCGCCGGCTTCGAGTGGCATCCACTGGGTTCACGAGAACGCGATGTCGCCTGATCGCTACCTGCCGGAGACTCTAGGTCCCGGGTGTGCGTTTCTCGATTACGATAACGACGGTTGGATGGATATCTATTTAGTCAACAGCGGTCCTTGCGACTTCTATAAGCCACCCAAGCCGTTGCGGAATGCCCTTTTTAGGAACAACCGCGACGGAACGTTTTCCGACGTAACGGAAAAGGCCGGAGTTGGGGGTGGAACCTTCGGAATGGGCGTTGCCGTAGGGGATTTTGACAACGATGGTTGGCCGGATCTGTTTGTTACCTCTTACGGCACCTGCATCCTGTATAAAAACAATCGAAACGGGACCTTTACCGACGTTACCATGCGCGCGGGCTTGGAGACCCCAGGCTGGACGACTAGCGCTGTATGGTTTGACTACGATAGCGATGGAAAACTCGATCTATTCGTTTGCAGCTTTGTCGATTACGGAACCAAAGAGCACTTATCGTGCGGCGACAACAAGCTCGGGCGTCATTATTACTGCATTCCGCGAGTTTTCAAACCAACTGCCAGCTTTCTCTACCACAACAACGGCGACGGGACGTTTAAGCAGGTGCAACGGGGAACCGATATCGAGCGGGCGCTTGGAAAAGGTCTCGGAGTGGTCGCTACTGACGTCAATAATGACGGGCTGATGGACTTATTTGTGGCTAACGACACGGTCCAGAATTTCCTATTTATAAATCGCGGGAAAGACAAGGACGGTAAGTGGCAATTCGACGAAATTGCCCTTTCCGCGGAAGTCGGCTACAGCGAGAACGGCCAGGCGCGATCGGGAATGGGCGTCGATGCAGCCGACGTATTCAACACCGGCTATGAGGACCTCTTCGTCGCCAATGTAGACCAGGAAATGTTCTCTTTATATAGAAACATGAAGAACGAGACTTTCCGGGACACAGCCCACGCGAATAGTGTCGCGCAAGCTACCCGCCTGCTGAGTGGATGGGGAGTTAAGTTCTTCGATTATGATAACGACGGCAATATCGATTTAATTCTTGCCAATGGCCACCCGGATGACATGATTGAGAAGTACTCGTCTCAGGTGAAATATAAGGAACCGCTTTTGCTCTTCCACCAAGAGGGCGGCAAGCTTGTGAACGTTTCCGATCAGGCGGGCACGGCGTTCTCGCAATCTTATCCGGCTCGCGGCCTGGCCGTGGGCGACTTCAATAATGACGGTCGCATCGATGTCCTGGTCGCCACCAATGGCGGACCGCCCGTGCTCCTAAAGAACCAGGCTGGCGCCGGCAATCACTGGCTCGGATTGAAGCTCGAGGGGGTTAACTGCAATCGCGATGCGATCGGCGCAAAAATTCGATGGTCGGCAGGCGGAATCACCCGCTCGCGCCTCAAGAATAATGGAGGAAGCTACTTATCTTCACACGATCCGCGCGAAGTACTAGGAATAGGGAGTGCGACAGCAATCGATTGGGTCGAGATCACTTGGCCGCAACCCAGCGGCAAGGTTCAAAAGATTGTTGGCCCGGAGATCGATCGCTACATCACTTTAAAGGAAGCTTAGTCCGCTCAATGCGCTTGATTCCATTTGTCACGATGCTGCTGCTCCCGCTCGCCGGCAACGCAGAAGTTCGCCTCCCCAAAATTCTGAGCAGCCATGCGGTCTTACAAAGAGACCAGCCGATTCACGTCTGGGGCTGGGCGGACCCGGGCGAACAAGTCTCTGTTACTCTCCAGACGGCGCGCGCTACAACCAACGGCGATCGAATAGGGGCCTGGAGCGTTTACCTCCTGGCGCAACCTGCCGGCGGACCCTTTCAGTTGGTCGTTACGGGCACTAACAAGATCGTTCTTGATGACATACTTATTGGCGACGTCTGGTTCGCGTCCGGCCAATCGAATATGGAGATGCCGCTGATGGGCTTTCCGGGATCCGCGGTCGTCAACAATGCTGAGGAGGAAATCCGGACCGCGAACCGGACTGATTTGCGGCTATTATTCATTCCACACGGCGCATCGCAGTTCCCCCTAACGGACTTCCAAGGCAAAGCAGCCTGGGCCACCTGCACGCCTGAGACTGCGGCTAAGTTCTCCGCGGTCGCTTACTTCTTCGGACGGGAGATCGCATCGAAGGAACACGTCGCCGTCGGACTTATCGACTCTACCTGGGGTGGAACCCCTGCTGAGTCCTGGGTGAGCCTGGAGGGCTTGGCGAGTAATGCCTCGTTGATGCCGGTGTTTGCGAGTTTCGCGAAGATGACCAATGACAGGGACGAAGCGCAGGCCACCCTTACCGCTGAAAAGCGAGAGGACGAAACCGCGCGACGGGCGAATCGACCCTTACCGCATCATCCATGGCATCCGGCGTTGGAGTCCTACGATCCCTCGTGGCTATTTAACGCAATGGTCGCCCCGGCGACGCATCTCGGAATCAAAGGAGTAATTTGGTATCAGGGTGAAACGAACAGTAACTTAGAGCGTGCGCCCTTATACCATCAACTCTTCTCGAAGTTAATTGCGGACTGGCGAGGGCATTGGAAACAAGGAGATTTCCCGTTTCTATTCACCCAGATTTCAAGCTTTAAGTCGAACGAAAGTGAAGCTTGGGCCCTCGTGAGGGATGCACAACGCCGCACGTTGTCCGTCGCAAACACCGGAATGGCAGTTACGATCGACGTAGGTGATCCGAACAACGTTCATCCATCGGACAAGCAAACTGTCGGAATGCGGCTTGCCTTGGCTGCCCGGGCGGTCGCCTATAACGAAACGCTCGAGTATTCAGGACCTTTGTTCCGTGAAGCAGCTATCGAAGGCGCTGCGATTCGCATCCTATTCAGCCACTCGGCCGGCGGACTGATGGCTAAAGGCGGAGCATTGCAGGGATTTGAAATCGCGGGAGAAGATCACCGGTTTGTAGCCGCCACGGCGCGCATAGAGGGCAATGCGGCAGTCGTTACCGGTATAGATGTTAGTGCGCCGAAATACGTGCGTTACGGTTGGCAAAATGCGCCACAGGTAAATTTATACAACGGAGAAGGCTTACCCGCATCACCCTTCGTGTCGGAATAAAGTGCGCGTAGCCTACTGCGCCTGATATGATCTCCTTCTATCCGGCCCTTGTCGGCCGGCGGGGGCTCAATGAACGACATTTCACGCAGAAGCTTTGGGAAAACGCTAACGACGGCGGCAGTCGCAGCAGGCGTGCCGTCCGCAGTTGAAGCGCAGGGACAAGCGCCGGGACCGAACCGTCTGCGCTTCCCGGAGGGGTTCCTATGGGGATGCGCCACGGCCGCGTACCAAATAGAAGGGGGCGTGGCTGAAGGAGGCCGCAAGCCATCCACGTGGGACACATTCTCGCATACACCGGGCAAGACCTACCACGGCGAGACCGGCGATGTCGCTGACGACTCTTATCATCTCTATAAGACGGACGTTCAACTGCTCAAGAACCTCGGAGTCAAGGGCTATCGGATGTCGGTTGCGTGGCCGCGCGTTTTTCCGGACGGAACGGGAAAGCCGAACGAGGAGGGCATCGCCTATTACGAGCGCGTGGTGGATGAGTTACTTGCCAACGGGATCGAGCCCTATGTCACTCTCTATCACTGGGACCTTCCGCAGGCCTTGCAGGATCGCGTGGGCGGGTGGGAGTCATCGGACACCTCGAAGGCGTTCGCCGAGTACGCAGGGTATGTGTCGCGCCGGCTATCCGATCGCGTCCATCATTTCTTCACGACCAACGAATTCGTCTGCTTTACTGATCTAAGTTACAAGATCGGGCAGTTCGCCCCGGGATTGCGCTTGCCTCCGGCGCAAGCCAATCAGGTCCGGCATAACGGAATCCTGGGACATGGACTTGCAGTCGGTGCGATTCGGGAAATGGCGCGAACCGGAACCATGGTAGGCCTGGCTGAGAATGCGAACGTCTACGTGCCCGTGATGGAGACTCCCGAGCATATTGCGGCCGCGCAGAAGGCGACCGTGGTGCTGAATGGGGCGTTTCTAAGCCCGGTGTTGTCCGGTAAGTATCCGGACGCGTATCTTTCGCATGAGGGCGCGGCGGCGCCAAAGTACACGCCCGACGATATGAAGGCGATTGGAAGCCCGCTGGACTTCGTCGGATTGAATGTGTATCAGCCCGACTATGTGATGGCGGACGATTCGCCACTCGGATTCCGCGTGCTTCCGAAACAAACATCGTTTCCCCGGATGGCTTCGCCCTGGCTGTTTGTGGGGCCGGAGGTTATCTACTGGGCAATCCGTAACGTGAGCGAAATTTGGAAGCCGAAGGCGCTGTACATCACCGAGAACGGATGCTCCGCGGATGACGTGGTCTCGGCGGACGGTCATATCTATGATACGGACCGTCTGATGTATCTGCGAAACCACTTAGCGAATGTCCAGCGCGCCGCGGCGGAAGGTTATCCGATTAAAGGCTATTTTCTATGGAGCCTGATGGATAACTACGAGTGGGCCGACGGCTACAGTAAGCGCTTCGGCATCCACTATGTAGACTTCAAGACGCAGAAGAGGACGCCTAAGTTGAGCGCGGAGTTCTATCGGGAAACCATCGCTCGAAACGCTTTAGCCTGAAGAGGAGCAGCATGTTGAAAACGAATATGGACAGTCCTTTGATTGCATCGGCGTTTATCCGCGTTTATCCGCGGCTAATAAGCCTTTTCAGTCTATTGGCGCTAACCCTCGTCCCGGCTTTCGGCGCGGACGTCGATATCCCTTACACCGAGTTTACGCTCGATAACGGCTTGCGCGTGATGGTGCATGAGGATCATAAGTCGCCCGTTATTGCATTCAACATCTGGTACCACGTTGGATCAAAGAATGAACGAGCCGGCAAGACCGGATTCGCGCATCTCTTCGAGCATCTGATGTTCGGCGGCAGCGAGAACGCCAAAGGCCGCTATATCGATTATGTAGAGCGTCTCGGCGCAACGGATTTGAACGGGACAACCGCCGACGACCGAACGAATTACTTCGAAACCTTTCCGGTTGCGGCGTTCGATCGCGTCCTGTTCCTGGAATCCGACCGCATGGGGCACTTCTATAAGTCGATCAGTAAAGAAACCCTCGACTTACAGCGCGGAGTCGTGCAGAACGAGAAGCGTCAGGGAGATAACCAACCGTACTCGATCGTATGGGAGACCGCGCCATCCGTGACTTATCCGGCCGGCCACCCTTATTCGCACACCGTAATCGGCTCCATGGAGGACCTGGACGCGGCCTCGCTCGCGGACGTTCAGACCTGGTTTAAGACTTACTACGGACCGAATAACGCAGTGTTAGCCATTGCGGGTGATATTACTCCTGCCGAGGCGAAAGAAAAAGTCACGAAGTATTTCGGTGATATTCCGCCGAGTCCGCCGGTGGTCCGGCCCGCTGTTTGGGTGGCTAAGATGACGGGCGAGCGACGCTTCGATGTCCAGGATCGCGTCGCGCAATCGCGACTCTACAAGTACTGGAATGTTCCGCAGTTTGGGACTGCGGACGCGAACTATCTCGAGTTAGCCGGCAGTGTGCTGACTAATGGTAAAGCGTCGCGGCTCTATAAGCGGCTGGTGTACGACAATCACATTGCGACCGAGGTTTGGGCGGGGGTTGACGACCGAGAGATCGGGAGCCAGTTCATTATTAGCGCAACGGTCGCGGAAGGCCACACGATTGGCGAAGTCGAGCGCGCGACTAATGAGGAGCTGGCGCGCTTCCTGCGCGATGGTCCCACCGAAGCCGAAATGGACCGCGTACGCACAGAGTGGACTGCGGACTTCGTGCGCGGGCTACAAAGAGTGGGCGGCTTTGGCGGCAAGTCCGATGTCCTGGCACACAACGCACTATATACCGGCGACCCGAAACACTGGAAGGTGACTTATGACCGGATGGTGTCGGCTACTCCTGCGGAAGTGAAGCAGGCCGCCGCGGCGTGGCTCAGCGATGGCGACTGCGTTTTCGCCGTTACTCCCTTCCCCGCTGAGAAGAAACTCGTAACCGGAGTTGATCGCTCTCATATTCCGGAACTCACGGAACTGAAAGGCCCGAAGCTCCCTAAGTTGCAGCGAGAGCGCCTTGCGAACGGAGCCGCATTGGTCGTCGCGGAACGGCATGATGTTCCGCTTGTGCAGATGGAAGTCGTCTTGAACGCCGGCCAGGCAGCGGACTCGATGGCCCGGCCGGGTGCCGCGAAGTTGCTGGCCGCCCTGTTGACCGATGGAACCGGGAAGCGATCCGCGCTCGAAATTAGCGAGGAGCAACAGAGGCTCGGAGCGAACATATCCGCAAACTCAGATGTCGATCTAACTACCGTGAGACTCTCGGCACTTACAAGTAAGCTCGACGCATCACTCGATCTATTCGCAGACGTGCTACTGAACCCTGCCTTTCCCGCGGAAGACTTCGAACGTGAGCGCAAGCTGCAGCTGGCAGCGATCGAGCAGGAAAAGACCGAGCCCTTCGGAATCGCATTCCGTGTACTGCCCGGCTTAGTCTATGGGCCGAAACACCCTTACGGCACGCCGGCATCCGGTACGACGGAAAGCTTGACGGCGATGACTCGGGAAGATGTCCGCAAGTTCTATCAAACGTGGTTCCGGCCGAACAATGCCACCATCGTTGTGATTGGCGACACGACGTTGGGTGCGATCCGGCCGAAGATCGAAGCAGCACTGGCTGCGTGGAAGCGAGGCGATGTTCCCCAAAAAGCCGTTCCGCGCGTGCATGTTCCGGAGAAAGACAGTGTGTACCTCATCGATAAGCCTGATGCCGCGCAGACTGTGATCGTCAGCGGGATGCTCGCGCCACAGGCGGAGGAGTCGCAGGAAGTGCAACTGGAAACAATGGATAACATCTTCGGAGGTGCATTTGGATCGCGTTTAAACATGAACTTGCGTGAAGACAAGCACTGGTCCTACGGCGCTCAGTCAGAGGTGATGCAATCTAGTGGGCAGCGGCTGTATATCGCAGGCGCCCCCGTACAGACCGATAAGACACGCGAATCCATCATCGAAGTCCAGAAGGAAATTCGAGGAATGACGGGTGGGCGTCCAATTACCGCGGATGAGCTGGAGCGCGCGAAAAGCCAGGAGATCCTTGAAATGGCGGGCGCCCGGGAATCGTTGCAACGCGAAGCGCATTGGATTGAAAGAGCGATTGAGCTCCGCCTTCCGGATGACTTCTATGATAAGTACGCTGACCGCGTCAAAGCTGTAACAGCGGGTGACATAAAGGACCAAGCGCAAACGGTGATCGCGCCGGATCACATGGTCTGGCTGATCATCGGGGATAAGTCGAAGATACAGAGCGATGTGAAAGCTCTGAACCTGGGCGATATGCATGTGATCGACGCGGACGGGAAGACCGCGCAGTAATCGATCACTTGTATATTGTTTGTCTGAGGCCAGGCGACGCCAGCTCTCAAGCCTGTGTACCCGTAACGCGGGCATTCGCGAAGCTTGACCGCGTTGTAAAAGGGATTAGGCTGCGACTTGCCGTCGGATTGCGCACGGCAAGCACTAAGAAGATACCGAGCGTGACATAGAGGCTCATCATCATCTATTCAGACCCGCTTCTCGGTTCATTTGCACCGTTGCCGCTGTTGCGATGTCCTTTCTTGTCATGCGGGACGAAGACGAGTTCTTCGCTGTCCGGAAGCGGGCGATCGAACGAGCGCGCCGGATACTGAAGGATCCGTTCTTTCGTCAACATGCCAGAACCGTGCTTCAGAAAAGCCTCGGTCGCATCGCCACATTTTGTGGCGAACGAGCCAGAAGGTAAAGTCGATCCGTTCTTGATTGATGGGTCGCCGAGAACGCGCAATTAGCTACGTCTAAGTCAATTACTCGGGGGCAACGCCCAGGCGATCATCACGTTTTGAATAGGCGTGAGTAAGTACTGCCGCCCGTCTAGTTCATAGGTCATCGGCGATGCTACCAAGCGCCCGCCGAGCGGTACATGCCAGAGTGTCTTGCCGGTCGCGGGATCCAGAGCCACCAGGTTTTCGTTATTATCCGCGCTGAACAGTAGGTTGCCCGCTGTCGTCAGGATGCCGGCAGTTCCTTCGCCTTCCCCTAGTGGGTGTTCCCAGCGGACTTTGCCCGTCTTGTAATCGATAGCCGCAATGAAAGATGTCGCCCAAAGGTTGCGGTCGCGGCCCGCCCAGCCTTCCGGCTTGCCCTCGGCCGTCATGTAGAAGAGGCTCCAGAGTCGCCGCGCGCTGAGATAGAAGAGTCCGGATTGCGGGTCGAAACTCGGAGCGAGCCAGTTCGTCGCGCCATCGGATCCCGGCGAGACAAGCGTACCGTCCGGCTTCGGTTCTTTCTCGTGTTTGGGACGCGGCACACCTTTAGCATCGATACCTTCGGACCAGTTTGTTTTCACGAAAGGCGCAGTTACAATGTGCTCACCAGTCGTTCGGTCCAACAGAAAAAAGTAGCCGTTCCGGCTGCCCTGGGCTAGTAGCTTGCGTTCTACTCCGCCGTCCGTGTCATTGAACAGCACCGGGGTTTGGACAGCGTCCCAGTCATGCGTGTCATGTGGGGATGGTTGGAAGTACCACTTCAACTTACCCGTATCCGGATCTAACGCAACAATGGAACAGGTATAGAGATCGTCGCCTTTGCGGATATCTCCATTCAGCACGGGATTCGGATTGCCAATGCCCCAATAAGTCAGGTTGAGTTGCGGGTCATAAGTTCCGGTCATCCACGTCATGCCGCCACCATGAGCGATCGCGTCTGAGCCCTGCGGCCAAGTCTCGGACCCCGGTTCGCCGGGCTTCGGCTCCGTAAACCACTTCCACTGCACCTTGCCCGTGGAGGGTTCGACCGATTCCAGAAATCCCGGGACGTCCGTCACGTCGCCTGAAACGCCGACTAATACATGATCATGAATGACCAGCGGCGCCATCGTGGCGAAATAACCGAGCTTTGGGTCGGCTAACTCGATATCCCAGCGAACCGTGCCGTCCTTTGCGTTGAGCGAGACTAAGTGGCAGTCGGGCGTCTCGAAGTAGAGCCACGTTCCGTACATCCCGACTCCGCGCTGACCGATGTGATCACCCTGCGACTCCCGAAGGTAGTGCCAGATCTGCTTGCCCGTGCGCGCGTCAGTTGCCCAGACATTGTCCGGAGTTGTGAAGTACAGGATTCCGTCCACTTCCAGCGGCGTCGACTTGATAGCGACACCCTTAACCTGGGACATCCAAGCTACTGTCAGCTGATTGACGTTTCCCTGATTAATTTGCGACAACGTACTGAAACGCCGTCCGGAGTAGTCGCCATTGTAAGTGGGCCAAGCGTCCGTGGCGGGTTTCAACAGCGCCGCCGGATCTAAGCCCTCGGATACAGAACCGGCCTGCAGGGAACAGGCAAACAGGATAGGAATGAATGAAGAGCGGCGCATAGCGTTATTTCAACGTCTCCAGGTACGCGAAAAGATCGTGAATGTCGCCATCGGTATACTTCTCGGTCAGTTCGCGATGAGCGGCGAGCGGGTCGTGAACCTCAACTTTTACGTGGGAGCGCGGCCACGAATGATACCAGCCGGACGCGTCGATAATGGCTACATTGAACTCGTCCAAGTCTTTCACCTTGCCTTGGAAACTCTGGCCATCGGCGGTAGTAACGGTAGCGGTTTGTTTACCGCGTGCTTCCGGATACACGAGGCGTTGTTGCAGGTCAATCGGTTTCAACTTTGTTGCAATCCCGGCAAGATCGCCGGTTACCGAGTGGCATTGCGTGCAGCCGCCCGCGCCGTCGAAGTAAGTCTTGCCCCGGTCTGCATTTCCGGTTAGTAGCTTCGCAACGGGATAGTCGCCGGGCACGTGCGCGCTATGCAAAGCAGCATAGGCCTGACTGTGCAGGAACACAACAATGTCAGCAAGATCCTTGTCTTTTAAGTTCGTAAACGCCGGCATACCGCGATCCGGACGCCCGTTTCGAATAACCGGGTCGAGTAAGTTGCCGTTGACGTCGTGGTTAGTGGTTGACGAGCGGATCAGGTCGGGGGCACGGTTGCCCGTCGCGTCATCGCCATGGCAGAAGCCGCAGGAGGATTTGAAATCCGTTCTCCCACGCTCTACGGCCGCGCGGTCGAAATCGACTTTGTCTTGACCGAATACAGGCTGGCAAGTGAAACCAGCAAATCCCACCAACAGGGACAGGAGTGTCTTGACGCGCATCGCTTTCATCATCTTATATGCCGCTATTTCACTTCTTTGAACAGGATGCAATCCGGCGTTTTATCCGCGTAGATGCGCTTTTCAACTTTCATAGTCGACGGGTTGATCTCAGCGACTTTGCTCGAATCCTGATCGCCCACGTAAATAAATCCATTGAACGGATTCACTGCTAGCGAGCCGACGGACGTTCCCAATTCGTCAGTAGTAACCGCAACGACCTTCTTCTGCTGCGGATCGATTTTCCAAACCCGAATTTTACCGTCCTGCGTTCCGGCATCGAAGACAGTGTCGCTACGTGCGAACTTCGCCGTGAACGGCACGCCATCGACCGGGATGCTGAAGTCTAGCTGATTATCCGCGGTCCGGTAGAACGCGACCTTATGGTCGGACCCGAGACTCGTGACCACCCAGTGCTGATCGGGGCTGAGCGCGACGCGCTGGTTTTCGGAGTCTGTCGGGATCTGCTGCAAAAGCTTGCGGCCCGGGATATCTAAAACCGACAGCGTTTTCGATGCGACGTTGCTTACGTAGGCTTTCGCCTCGTCGCGCGTGATAACTAACGTGTGCGAGTATTCCGAACCAGTTGGGATGCGCGCGGTGATCTTATGCGTATCTGCGTTGATGACGAGGACGGACTTCGAAGTCTCGGCAGTGACATAGATGTTGCCGCTAAGGCCGATCACGATCCCGTGCAGCCGCTGATCGCTGCCGGTATCGAGCACATAGCTGTCCTTGCAATCGGACGTGTCGATGAAGTGTATCGAGTGCTCATTCGTTCCAGGCTGGCCAACGCTGGATGAGCCATAGATCGGAACATATGCGGTGTGGCCGTCGATCGAAAACGCGGCTTCCTGCGGACTCACCTCGGTCTTGGCGCGGCAGACCACGTCTTCGGTGTCCGCATCATAAACGGTCACGCCCGGCAAGCCTCTGCTGACGATCAACATCAAGCGATGACGGCGGAACTGGCTGCGAGCCGGCTGTGCCGCGAAAAACGTGGCGCACGTCAAGGCAAGAAACAGGACGGTTGTTTTGCGCATTGAACCTCGGATCAGTATATTCTTACGAACGCCGCCTCAGCGCCCATGAGAGACTGAAGGTTGATGTCGCGGGAGTCCACCCTGAGCCCGCCGGCTGCCCTCAGTGCGCTCGAATCGGCGCTCGGTTCGGCGATCCGCGGTAAGCCTGAGATCATTCGCCTCTCCATCGCGTGCCTGCTCGCGCGCGGCCATCTTCTTATAGAGGACGTCCCCGGCGTCGGCAAAACCACGCTCGCCCATGCCATCGCGCGCGCCATCGATTGCCGCTTCCACCGCATCCAGTTCACTAGCGACATGCTGCCCAGTGACGTCCTTGGCGTCACCATTTATAACGCGCACTCCGAGGCCTTCGAGTTCAAGCCCGGCCCGGTCTTCACGAACATCCTGCTCGCCGACGAGATCAACCGCACCACGCCCAAAACGCAGTCCGCGCTGCTCGAATCGATGAATGAAGGCCAGGTCACGGTCGACGGCCGCTCGCTGCCTCTTCCGAATCCCTTCTTCGTCGTGGCTACGCAGAATCCGTCCGATCATCACGGCGCCTACCCGTTGCCGGAATCGCAGCTCGACCGGTTTCTGCTCCGTCTGCGGATCGGCTATCCGGATGCCACCAGCGAGCGCGAAATTCTGCGGAATCAGTCGCCTGCCGATCAGGCCGTGGAGCCCGTCTGCACCGCTGCTGACATCATCGCGTTGCAGCATCGGGCCGAGCAGGTCCGCGCTGACGAATCGATTCTCGACTACCTGTTGGCGATTGTCGAACGAACGCGCACGCACGAAGCGCTGCTGCTAGGCGTCAGCCCGCGCGGATCGCAAGCACTGTTCCGCGCCGCCCAGGCTCGCGCGCTGCTGCATGGCCGCGATTACCTGATTCCCGACGACGTGAAGCGTCTCGTGATTCCCGTCTTCGGCCATCGCGTGATCGTGCAGCCGCGTTCCGCACTCGGCGCGCGCCGCAGCGAAGCTTCCGACCGCATTCTGGAAGATATCCTGATGCAGGTGGATGTTCCCCTTTAGAACAAAAGAATGAAGACTGCCATCATCGGTCTGCCCATGACGGGTAAGACCAGCTTGTTTACGATCCTGACCGGCGCCTCGCAAGAGTCACGCGCGGGCTCCATGTCCGTGAGGACTGGAGTTGCGAAGGTACCCGACCCACGCCTCGACGAACTCGCGAAGCTATTCGATCCGCCGAAAGTAACCTTTGCGACGGTAGAGTACCTCGACTGTCCGTCGATCTCAAAAGAGTCTTTGCGCGATCCTGGCTTCCTGGCGGGACTTCGCGTTGCCGACGCCTTCGCGCACGTCCTTCGCGTCTTCCCCGATGAAACAGTTCCACACGAGCACGGCTCGATTGACCCGGTTCGCGATCTGAGTGAAGTAGACACAGAACTCATTCTTAGTGACTTGGTTGTGATCGAGAAGCGTTTGGAGCGCCTCGAGAAGGATCGAAAGAAACAACGCAGCGTCGAAATCGATCAAGAGATCGACCTGCTAACTAAGGCTAAAGAGCTGCTCGAACAAGACCAGCCGCTGCGAAACCTGGAACTCAACGCCGAAGACGAGAAGCGAATCCGCGGCTTCCAATTCCTGTCGCAGAAGCCGATGCTCTGCGTTCTGAACCTCGGCGAAGCCGACGCCTCCCACCTGCGCGAGAAAGAAGAAGAGTTCCGCAACGGCCCTCTTGCCGGACGTAAGCAGACCGAAGTTGCCGCTATCTGCGGCAAGATAGAAGCGGAGTTGGCGGAGTTACCCGTTGCGGACCAGCGCGATTACCTGGGCAGTTACGGACTCCATGAATCCGGACTCGAGCGCTTGATCGAAGCCAGTTACCGGCTACTCGGCTTGATGTCGTTCCTGACTGCGGGTGAAACCGAAGTCCGCGCATGGACGGTGCCGCTCAATAGCAAGGCGCCGGCCGCGGCAGGTGCCATCCACTCCGATTTCGAGAAGAAGTTCATTCGCGCCGAAGTAGTGAACTGGAAGAACCTGGTCGACCTCAAAGGCTATCCCGGGGTCCGCGAGAAAGGTTTGCTGCGTCTCGAAGGTAAAGAATACATCGTCAAAGACGGCGACGTATTAGTAATCCGGCATAGTTAGCCAAAACGCCAAGAGCACACAGGGCAGGGAACCAATCCCCCCAACGCGTATATAGCGTCAATCCGCTCTCATACGAAAACGCGACGGTCGCTGCGGCCTCCTCATAAAGCGGCAGCCGCTCTCGGACTCGCCCGGCATCGTCGATCGCCGCCGAGATCCCGTCGTTAGTGGCGCGGAGGATCCAGCGGCGATTCTCCGCCGCCCGCATGCGCACGAGGGCTAGATGCTGGAAGCGCGCGTGCGTCTTCCCGAACCATCCATCATTCGAGGGATTGATTAATAGCTCAGCGCCATCGGCAACGAATCGTCGGATGAACCGAGGAAAGACAGACTCGTAACAGATAAACGTACCAATCTTATGACCGGCAACTTGACTTACAACCGGTCGTGTACCCGACTCGAAATCACCGGCTTCATGCGTAACCTTGAAAGCAATGGGTCCGAGCGGCCAAGGTACAAATTCGCCGAACGGAACCAAGTTGACCTTGTCATAACGCGAAACCTTATGACCGTACCTATCGAATAGGATCGCCGAATTCAGATTCCCGCCATCCGCCGCGTTCCCGATAATCCCGGCCAGGAACTCACGGTTCTGGTTTTGCGCGACTTCGCTTAGCGAGAGCATCGTCGCGCGCTCCGTCTCATAGAAGGGCGCCGGGGCCTCAGGCCAGACTAACAGTGGGGAAGGGTGCTCGCTAGAAAGAACGCGCATCCGCTCGACGAGCGCGTCGAAAGCCTGGGGCGTCCAGTTCTGCTCTTCGTCGATGTTGGGCTGCACTAACGTGGCGCGCTCACGGGCGGTTTCGATCTCCGGCAACTTAGGCAATAACAACACAACAAGCGCGAACGCGACCCCCAAAAACGGCCAAGCCGGTCGCCGCAAAATCAGGTTTGCCACCTCCGCCGCAAGCGCCGCGAATAGGAACGATAGTCCCCACACTCCAGTCCACGGCGCAAGCTTCAGCAACGGTCCGATGTCGATCCCGGCGTTCCCGAGAGTTAGCCAGGCGAACCCCAGCGGACCATGTGTCCACTCAATCGCAACCCACAACGCAGCCGTCGCCGGAACTCCGAAAGGCGTAGGCAACATCCATCCGGCAGCCCACGCAAACGCCCCCATCTGCAGCGCCTTCGCGAGGCAAAACAGCAGGAAGACAAGCCAGGCAACTACAGGACTCATCCCGGCATGCGTCTGCAAAGTGAACTCGATCCAGTTACATACGGCGAACCAATAGACGACTCCCGCCGCATAGCCCACCAGAAATCGTCGCAGCCCGCGCTTCTCGCGCACCGCTGCGATCATCAACGGAGTCAAGGCAATCGGCGCCAGCCAGTGCCAATCGAAGTTAGGAAGGGAAAGAATCAGGAGCGCGGCCGATGCCAGCGCCAGGACGAAGTTCACGCGCTCGACTTATCAGCCATCTGGTCCGCCATGTACGACGATCGCACCAGCGGTCCGCTGAATACGTCCCGGAAACCAAGCGACATCCCGAACTCACGGTACTCATCGAACTCTTCGGGAGTCACATAACGCGCCACGGGAAGGTTCCGCCGCGTAGGCCGCAGGTATTGACCGATCGTCGCGAAGTGAACTCCGGACGCCGCCAGGTCACGCAATAGCTGGTGCACTTCCGAGCTGTCTTCACCTAGTCCAACCATGAACCCGGACTTAGTCAAGACGTCTGCTCGATAACTGCGCGCGAACTCCAGTACTTCAAGCGACTGCCGGTAGTTAGCCTGCGGCCGCACCCGTCGATAGAGTCGCGGAACCGTCTCCATGTTGTGGTTGAACACTGCGGGCCCCGCATCCAGCACCCGCGCGACAGCATCGCGATCGCCGCAGAAGTCAGGAGTGAGGACCTCAACCCGAGCCCTTGGCAGCGCATCGCGGACCGCACGCACCGTAGCCGCAAAATGCCGCGAGCCGCCATCCTCCAGGTCATCCCGATTTACGCTGGTGATCACAACATATTGAAGCGCCATCGCCGCCGCCATGCGCGCCACGTTCGCGGGTTCATCGGGATCCAAAGCCATATCGACCTTGCGCGGATTGCCCTTCGGCACCGAACAGAACCCGCAGCCGCGCGTACAAAGATTCCCCAGAATCATGAACGTCGCCGCCCCGCGATGAAAGCACTCATGGATATTCGGGCAGCGCGCTGACTCACAAACTGTGTGTAGGTTCAACTCCCGCAGTTCGCGCTTAAGCGTGTTCAGCGACTCGAAATGCGTCGCACTCTTCCGCGCCCACTCAGGCAGACGTCCCGCGCCCGCCGTAAGTTGTACTAGAGTCTCACTCATGAGTTAGCGGGCAACGATCGAATCAATCCCCGCAGCCTTCAACCGCTGCTTGGAGTCGGCCAGGGCGGCCATGTCCTTGAAAGGTCCCACCAGCACCCGAAACAATCCTTCCTTAGGGCTCTCACCAAGCAGTGCCGGATAACCCCGCTTGATAAGCACATCCACCAGATGATCCGCGTCCTGCCTCTTCAGTGCTGCTACCTGTAAATAAGAACCGGCCGCTACCTTGTCGCTCGATGCCGGCTTCTTATCGTCAGAAGCGGCCGGCGTAACAGGCGCGGGCGCAGGGATCGGCGCGGTGTTCCCAGCATATGGCTTCGCCGGCTGCGTAACGCCAACCGGGGCCGCCGTCGGAGTTGTCGGATTTGACTCCGTACGCGCAACCGGCGGTGCCGCTGTATCAGTTTCCGGCTCGTCCGTCGCTGTAGTCTTGTTCACTGCCGGTGGCGCAACAGTCGTTGTATTCGATGCCGCACTGACTCCAGTCGTATTGCGGCCGATGATGTAACCCATCGTGAACGCCACGCCTAATAGCGCCGCCACGATAAAGAACATACTGAGTAACTGCTTGTTACCCAGCACAATCTCACGCCCCTGATCGTTTTCGTCGTGCATGCTACCTTTCCGCGTTTCCCACTTTTTCCAGAACCTTCTGCAACCCCTGCACGATATCTATCGGGAACGGAAACACGATCGTCGAATTCTTCTCCGCGCCAATCTCCACAAGCGTCTGTAGATACCGCAACTGCAAAGCGGCCGGTTGCCGTTGAATCACTTCCGCTGCCATGCCCAGCTTTTCTGCCGCCGAATACTCGCCCTCAGCGTGGATGATCTTTGCCCGGCGTTCCCGCTCGGCCTCCGCCTGCCGTGCCAGCGCGCGAATCATCTGCTCCGGCAGATCCACCTGCTTGACTTCAACCATCGTAACCTTCACGCCCCAGGGCGACGTTCGCTCATCCAGTAGTTCCTGCAGCCGGTTGTTCAGTTTCTCGCGCTGGCTCAGCAATTCATCGAGTTCCACTTCACCGAGCACGCTCCGCAGCGTCGTCTGGGCAAGCTGCGATGTGGCGTACCGGAAGTTGTTCACCTCCACAATCGCCAGCCGCGGCTCGATCACGCGATAGTAGACCACCGCGCTCACTTTCACCGTCACGTTATCGCGCGATACCACGTCCTGCGGCGGCACTTCGAAAGGTTCCACGCGCAGCGACACGCGCTCCATCCGGTCCAGCGGCGCAAACACCAGAATCACTCCCGGACCTTTAGCTTGCGGCAGCAATCGCCCCAGCCGGAAGATCACCGCGCGCTCATACTCCTTCAAAATCTTGATCGACGAAAGCAGATACAACACTACGATGACGAGCACCAGCCCGCTGGCGGAAAACATCATGACTCTTTCCTCTCTTCCGAAACACGCAACCGCAGATTCTCAATACTCTCGACTCGCACACGGGCGCCTCGCGCGATCGGCGCATTCGCATCGGCCATCCAATACTCTCCATGCACCATCACCCGCCCGCTCGGCGCCAGCTCCTCGAGCGCGGTTCCAACGGCGCCATACATCCCCTCGGCTCCCGTGACTACCTTATTGCTACGCGCCCGCAACGCCAGCGTGACCAGCACGGCGGATATCAAGGCCAGAGGAATCGCCACGCTTAACGCTGTCGCCAGATGAATGCGCATTTCCGGAATCGGACTATCGATCAGCATCGTCGCTCCCAGCACCAGCGTGAGGGCGCCGCCCGCGCTTAGAATACCGTGCGACGCGAACTTCACTTCCAGGGCGAACATCCCGAAGGCTGCAATCACGAGCGCGACTCCCAGCCAGTTCAGCGGAAGAACGCTCAGTGCCGCGAGGCCAAGTAACAGCGCAACAGCTCCGATCACGCCTGGAAAGATCAGACCTGGATTGGTGAACTCGACATAAATCGCCAACATACCGAGCGCCATCAGGATCAGCGCGATGTTCGGATCGGCCACCGCGAGCAGAATGCGCTGCCGCAAGGTCGGCTGATAAGTCACGATCTCCGGATTATCCAGATGCAGCGTGATCTTAGTTCCGTCGAAGCGCGTAACCGTTCGTCCGTTGATTTGACGCAGTAAGTCGTTTTCATCGCGAGCGATTAGATCGATCAAATGTCCATCGAGCGCTTCACGCGCAGTAAACGACTTGCTCTGCCGCACCGCGGACTCGGCCAGTTCCACATTGCGTCCGCGCTGTCCCGAGATACTGCGCAGCGACGCTGCGGCATCGTTCTCCAGTTTCTCTTTCATCACGGGGTCCATGGTGACGCCGGGGACTACCGGATGTGCGGCGCCCGTGTTGCTGCCCGGAGTCATTGCCGCGATGTCTCCCGCTTCGAGCAGAAAGAATCCTGCCGATGCCGCGCGCGCCCCTTGCGGAGCAACGAACGTGACTACGGGAACCGGCGACGCGACAATCTTCGCCATGCTGTTGCGCATCGCTTCGGCGAGTCCGCCCGGTGTATCGAGCCGGATGATCAGCAACGCGGCGTGTTCCGCGCTGGCCTGACGAATGGCGCTCGATAGAACTTCCGTGCTCGCGGGATGAACGATCCCGTCGATCACCACTTCTTCAACACGCGCGTTTTTCATCTGGCCGTAACTAATAACGGCGACAATAAACGCGACGCAACAACGCACTCGACTGCAGAGCAATTCGACCTACATTCTTTCTACAAGATCATTGTGACATTATGAGGCGAATAGAAAGCTTTATTGGACCTTTACATGACTCTCAAGTAAAATGGTGAGTCAAGGTTTTTCGATTCACAAAGGGAGAATTTAGTAATGGCAAAAAAAGTCACGAAGACGACCGCCACGTCGACAGAGCAGACTGCATCCGGTGCGGCGCCTGCGAAGAAGAAGGCTTCCGCCTCGCGACCGAAGCACCTCAAAGCTCAGGCTGTTGCAGTAGCGGCCGCTGTTGAGGGATTTGTTCAATCATTAGGCGCCTCTACCGCGCATCATGTGGAAAAGGCAGTGGAAATCGAACAGGATCAAGCCCCAGAGACAATAGAAGCCGTAGCGGAACCAGCCGCTCCGGAAGTTAGCTCGCCCGTAATCAAGGAAGAAGCCCCGTTAGAAGAGCAGGCACAAATAGCCCCCGAAGTTTCGCACGCAGAGATTTCCGCTCTCGCTTATCGCTTCTATCTGGAGCGCGGCGGTCAAAACGGATCTCAAGCCGACGACTGGTTTCGCGCTGAACAAGCGCTTCGCTCCGGTCGCGCAGAGTAACTCGATATTAGTTGAGTAACAAGATCAACTAATACTTTCGAAGCACAGCGAGTAATCGCCCCTGGATTTCGAGATCTTCCGCTTTTACATAGATAGGTTTCATCATTGAGTTGGCCGGCTGCAGTCGAATGTAGCCCCCCGACTCTCGATAAATCCGTTTCAGCGTAGTCTCGCTTCCGCCGACCAGAGCTACCACAATCTCTCCGTCGCGCGCTTCCGGAGTTCGCTCGATCAGGATCATGTCTCCATCGCAGATATGATCTTCGATCATCGAATCCCCGCGTACTTCAAGCGCATACGTATCCGAATTGTTCAGAAAGTCCGCGAAGCTCAGCGTCGCTCGCGTCTCGACGGATTCCACCGGCGCGCCCGCCGCGATCCGCCCGAGCAGAGGAACCTCCAGCGACTGCTGCTTCCGAATACGCTGACGCTCAATCAGATACTTCGGCGCAAGATCCACTGACCGGCTCTGATTATGCGTCCGGTTGAGATAGTGCTTTGTCTGCAGTGCCGAGATGTGCTTGTGCACGGTCGCCAGTGAGGCCAGCTGCAGCGCGCGCGCGATCTCTTCGTAGCTCGGGCTATACCCGTTATCGTCCACAAAGCCCGCAATGAAATCGACAACTTCCTTTTGCCGACGCGTAAGTGCCATGCTTGCAGTATAGGCGAAGAAAAGGGGAAATGCCAAGTTTTAGCATCAACTGTGTCGAAGCTTGAGATCAACGACATCTTCTTGTCGACGCGCTAGTGCCGCTAATCCGGAATAACGCACCATCTAGCGCAATCCAGACCATTGTTGAGCCCGTCTCAGCTACCATAAAGGTAGAGAAAGAAGGTCATCTCACCCTCCATGGACTCCGCATTAGACGACCAGCTGGGCATCAACAGCTGGTTTGAACAGGAGTTGCGCGATCAATACCGGCTCGACCGCAGCTCCGTAGACGAAAGTTGGAAGCCGTTCTTTGATTCGAACGGAGATCGAAACGGTGCCGCAGCGCACACCAATGGCGCTTCGGCCCCGCGGTCCGAAACACCGCCAGCGAAAGCAGCCACAGTTGCCACACCAAGCGATGGCGAAGAACTTGTTCCGCTACGAGGCGCGTCCGCCCGTATCGCCGAGAACATGATCGCCAGCCTCTCGGTCCCGCTGGCGACCTCGCAGCGCGTCATGCCGGTCAAGGTTATCGATGAGAATCGGCGTCTGCTCAATCATCACCGCGCCCTCACCGGCGCCAGCAAGATTTCCTTCACTCATTTGATCGGCTGGGCGATTGTGAAGTCCGCCGAATTCGTTCCCGTCATCAACACGGCGTTTGTCGATCAGGACGGCCAGCCTTTCCGCCTCGTTCGCAAGCACGTCAACCTCGGCATTGCAATCGATGTGGCCGGCAAGAACGGTGCGCGCAGCCTGGTAGTTCCGAGCATCAAGAGTGCCGAAACACTGACATTCTCGCAATTCCTACAGGCTTTTGACGATCTCGTGGTTCGCGGTCGCGGCGGCAAACTAACGCCCGCGGATTTCGCCGGCACCAGCATTTCCCTGACGAACCCCGGAACCGTCGGCACCGTTGCATCCATCCCGCGACTGATGGTCGGTCAGGGCGCCATCATCGCTACCGGGTCGATGGACTACCCCGCGGGGGTCAAGGGCCTTTCCAACGATGCGCTCGCGCAGCTCGGCGTGAGCAAGGTAATGAGCGTAAGCTGCACTTACGATCACCGCATCATTCAAGGTGCGGAATCGGGCGCGTTTCTCGGCCGCCTGGAAGATCTGCTCAACGGCAAAGAAGGCTTTTACGACGACATCTTCTTCAGTCTGCGCGTACCTTATCGCGCCGTTACCTGGGAAGAAGATAAGCCGGCTGCGACGCCGGGAATGGTTCCGGCCAGCGACATCGCCAAGCAAGCCGCGGTGATGCAACTTATCCATGCGTATCGCGTGCGCGGACATCTAATCGCTGATCTCGATCCTCTAAGTGGCGGCCCGGCGACTTACCACCCCGAGCTCGATCCGCTCACTTATGGACTTACTGTGTGGGACCTCGATCGCCAGTTCCTCATGGGTACCCTCGGTCTTGAATCCGGCAGCGAGCAGCAGCGCCATGGGACGCTTCGCGAAATCCTCGAACAACTGCGCCAGACTTACTGCGCGAAGATCGGCTGCGAGTACATGCACATCCAGTCTCCCGAGGAGAAAGCCTGGCTGCAGCATAATATGGAGCCGACGGCCAACAACGCTCCTCTTAGCGTGATCGAGAAGAAGCAACTTTTCAAAGATTTGACGCGCGCCGAAGAGTTCGAACACTTCTTGCACGCGCGCTTTGTAGGGCAGAAACGCTTCTCGCTGGAAGGCGCTGAAACCGCGATCCCGATCCTTGAAGAGATCCTCGACTTAGCGGCTCGCGACACGGCTGTCGAAGTCGTCATGGGTATGGCGCATCGCGGACGACTTACTGTGCTTGCGACGTGTGTCGGCAAGCCGCTGCCCGAGATCTTCTCCGAATTCGAAGGTTACTCTGACCCGGATAGTATCCAAGGTTCCGGCGACGTGAAGTATCACTTAGGCGCGACCAATCTGCGCCAGACACGTTCGGGCGCGGACCTGATCGTCTCCGTGGCACCGAACCCGAGTCACTTAGAGGCGGTCGATCCGGTTGTCGAAGGTATCGTTCGTCCAAAGCAGGATCGGCTCGGTGATGTCGAACGCGCGCGCGTTATCCCTATTCTGATTCATGGCGATGCCGCTTTTGCCGGTCAAGGTGTTGTTGCGGAAACGTTGAACCTATCGCAGCTTGATGGCTACGCGACGGGCGGCACTGTTCACCTGATCATCAACAACCAGATCGGTTTCACTACGATGCCAACCGGCGCCCGCTCGAGCCAGTACTCGACGGACGTCGCGCGGATGGTGCAAGCGCCGATCTTCCACGTGAATGGCGACGATCCCGAATCCGCCGAGCGCGTCGCTCGACTGGCTTTCCGGTTCCGACAGGAGTTCAAGAAGGACGTCGTGATCGACATGGTTTGCTATCGCCGCCACGGCCACAACGAAGGCGATGACCCCGGCTACACGCAGCCGATTCTCTATCGCAAGATCAAGGACCATCCGTCGGCTACAACGCTCTACGCCAATCAGTTGGTCCGCGAGAAAGTGATCTCGAAGTCCGATGCGGAACAGCTTCGCAAGCAAGAGGCGGAGCGTTTGGCGCAAGCCTTTGACGCCGAGAAGGGCAAGGCCGCGATCCCTGACGAGTTAGTCGACTTCGGTGATGATGAAGCGGTCGCACTTACTGTCCCCGGACAATCGGCGGTTCCAATTGAGCTACTCGCCCGTGTTGTCGACGCAAGCACGCGATTTCCGGATACCTTCACCGTACATCCCAAGCTCCGCGGCTTTACCGATAAGCGTCGCGAAGCGTTCGAGCGCGGCGGCCCCATCGATTGGGCCTTCGCCGAGGCGCTGGCTTTCGGTAGCCTCGTCATCGAAGGTACTCCGGTTCGTCTTAGTGGACAGGATTCCGGACGCGGCACCTTCTCGCAGCGTCACCTGGCTTTCTACGACTACGAGAACGGGACGAAGTACATCCCGTTGAAACATCTCTCGCCCGATCAGGCTCCGTTCGACGTGTTCGATAGCAGTCTAAGCGAGTACGCCGTCGTTGGTTTCGAGTTCGGCTACAGCGTGTCTGACCCACTAACTCTTACTTTGTGGGAAGCCCAGTTCGGCGACTTCGCCAACGGCGCGCAGATCATGATCGATCAGTTCATCACCACCGCCGAAGAGAAGTGGGGACAAACCAGCGGTCTGGTGCTGCTACTCCCGCACGGGCAGGAAGGACAGGGTCCGGAGCACTCGAGTGCACGCCTGGAACGATTCCTAACCTTGACCGCTCGCGATAATATCCAGGTCTGTAACTGCACCACACCCGCGCAGTACTTCCACTTACTACGGCGTCAGATGCGCGGCGGTGCGGACATGCGCGGCATTCGCAAGCCGCTGATTATCTTTACTCCGAAGAGCATTCTGCGGCATCCGAAGGCGGTCTCGACGTTCGATCAGTTGGAATCCGGCCGCTTCCAGGAAGTGCTTTCGGGAGCTTGCAGCGCCGATGCCTCGCAGGTAACTCGTCTGATCTTCTGCAGCGGCAAGGTCTACTACGACTTACTCGCGAAGTTCGACGCCTTAAAGCCCGCGAACGCGGCCATCTTCCGAATGGAACAACTCTATCCGCTTGCTACGGACCAGGTAGCAGCTCAGCTCGCGGCTTATCCGAACGCCAAGGAAATTGTCTGGGTACAGGAAGAGCCGAAGAACATGGGTGCCTGGCACTTTATTCAGGATGAGTTCCCGCCACTGCTCGGCGCCCGGCAATTGCGCTATGTTGGCCGAGCGGAGAACTCCAGTCCCGCGACCGGCTCGAAGAAGCTGCACGACGCGGAGCAAGCGAAGTTAGTGAACGAAGCGTTCGCCTGATTACATGTACTCGGGCACGGTGATGCCGAGTACACCGAGTACTCGTTCCAACTGGGCCCGAAAGAACTCGGTCATCCAGAGTAGAAACACTTTGCGTTCGCGGTTCTGCTCGGAGAGGATCGGGAACTGATGATAGAAGTTATTGAATGACTGCGCCAGCTGAAAGGCGTAGCGCGCCACGTTCGAAGGTTCGCCGGAAGCGATGGCCCGTTCGATCGACGAGTCGGTCTTAGAAGAGGCGACTAGCATCTGCCAGAAGTCTTCCGACTCCAGTTGCCTTTCCATTGCTTCGCGGCTGAGTTCTCTGCCGAAATCCGGCACCTGTTCCCCGCGCTCGGTTAGTTTTCGGAAGATGTTACGCGCCCGCACGGCGGCGTACTGTGCGTACGGACCAGTCTCGCCTTCGAAGCTTAATGCTTCCTGGAAATCGAAAGCGATTACTGTGTTCCGCGTGAACTTCAGCAGAAAGTAGCGTAGCGCTCCGACCGCGATCTCGGTTGCGACGCGCTGGCGTGATTCTGGGCTATCTTCGGCATGGCGCGAGTCGACCTCCAGTTGCGCGGTCGTGATTAGTTGATCGATCAGATCGTCCGCCTTGACGCCGAGGCCTTTGCGTCCTGATACTTCGATGTACGGTCGCCGGCGATCCTCTTCCGATAGTTCGATCCCGAGATCCACGCAGCAGCGCGGCGACAGCGCCACCATCTCATAAGAGAAATGGACCGACTGCGTCGCTTGATCCTGCGCGCCCAAGGCCTTCAGGCCCGCGACAACCACGTCCTGTAGATACGACTGACGCGCGTCAATCACGTTATAGACGCGGTGGGCATGCCCGAACGATGGGGTCGGCTCGGTCGCCGGTATAACCGTTGAGACCCATACCTCGTGACCGCTCGGATAGCGCAGCAGTAACTGATAGAAGAAGTCTTTGCCTAGTAGTCCGAACTTCCAGAGTTGGTAAGCGATGTCCTTACCGACGTAAGTCACGGTGCCGTTGGAACGAACGATTACCTTACCGTCTTCCGCTTCCGTGTCGGTGGAGAAAGCCTCGGCGGGCATCACCCAGCAGCCCGCGTTCTTACCTACTGTTTCGAGGTGAATTGCCCCGGTCTTCTTTAGAAGCTCGAACGCCGCCGCCCAGAACTGAAGGTGTAGTATCTCGCTCTCGCGCGGAAGAACATCGTACTCAATCCCTAACCGCAGCATCGTTTTGAGGTGCAGGTTGACGATCGCATCGGCGACAAGATGTCCGATTTCAGCGAGCGGCCCTTCGTCCGCCTCAATGGCATGCAAGGTTTCGCCGCGCCACTTTAGCGACTCCGGGTTGTCTTTGTAGTATTGACTCGTGCGGGCATATAAGTCCCAGCAGAGGTAATCGAACCGGGTAGCCGCGATAAGTTCACGAACGTCGCCGGGAGTCTTATGCTCCAGGAAGTGGAATCCGACTACCACGTCGGCCACCTGCACGCCGGTGTTGTCGATATAGTTCTGGACCTCGACCGAGCGCCCAGCCGACCGCAGCATGCGAACGAAAGTGTCACCGAGCACCGCGTTCCGTAAGTGCCCGATGTGCGCGGCCTTGTTCGGGTTGATGTTAGTGTGCTCGACAATGATCTTGCCGGGTACGTTCTGATCGGAACGCTCGCCGCGCAGCAGTAACTCGGCATAAGCGGCGCGATCGAGCCGCACGTTTACGTACCCATTGCCGGCAATCTCCAGCGCCTTGACACCGGGAATCGGACCGATCGCTTCCACTAACTGCTCGGCAATCTTACGCGGCGGCTGCTTCAACTCTCGAGCTAACTGGAACGCGGCCGGCACCGCTAGTTCCCCGAAACTCGTCTGTTTCGGCTGCTCGAGACCGATCTGCTTCTCGATACCAAAGCGCAGCGCTATCGCCGAAGCGAAGGCTTCCGCGATCGTCTTTTCGATTGTGTCGAACATCAGGCGGGAACGCCGACAGGTTGTCCGGCTAACTGGCGCAGCACATAGGGCAAGATGCCGCCGCTGCGGAAGTATTCGGCTTCCTGCGGAGTATCGATGCGCACCTGCACTTCAAATTCTTTCGCGTTGCCATCGTCCGATCGCGCCACAACCTTCGCCCGCGGCTTACCTTCGAGAGCGGCGCTGATGCCCAGTACGGAATAACTCTCTTTGCCGGTGAGTTTCAGATTCTGCGCGGTATCGCCCTGAAGGTACTGCAGTGGAAGCACGCCCATCCCGACCAGGTTGGTGCGATGGATGCGCTCGAAGCTCTCGGCAATCACAGCCTTTACGCCGAGTAAGTTGACACCCTTCGCCGCCCAATCCCGCGAAGAGCCGGATCCATATTCCTTGCCGGCCAAAATGACGAGCCCGACACCCGCCGCCTGATACTTCACCGAAGCGTCGTAGATGAACATCTGCTCGTTTCCCGGTAAGTAGACCGTGTATCCGCCCTCCGTACCCGGAGCGAGCTGGTTCTTCAAACGGATGTTAGCCAAGGTTCCGCGAACCATTACTTCGTGGTTTCCGCGGCGCGCGCCATAACTATTGAAGTCCTTCGGCGAGACGCCTTGCGCGATCAGGTACTTCCCAGCCGGACTATCCGACGGAATCGAGCCGGCCGGCGAGATGTGATCGGTCGTGATCGAATCGCCTAATAGCGCCAGCACGCGCATCCCGCTGAGATCCCGGATCTCGCGCGTCGGATCGACCATCTTCTCGAAGTACGGCGGATGTTTGATGTAAGTCGAATCCGGATCCCACGCGAAGTTCTCACCCACCGGCACGGACATGCCGCGCCAGTTATCGTCACCGGTAAAAGCCTGCTCGTAGCTGTTGCGGAACATCTCGGCGTCGATGGTAGATCGGATCGTCGCCTGAATCTCTTCCGTGGTCGGCCAGATATCGCGCAGATACACGGCCTTACCTTCGGCATCGCTGCCAAGCGGGTCCTTCTGCAGATCGCAGCCGACATTGCCTGCCAGCGCATAGGCAACCACCAGCGGCGGAGATGCGAGGTAGTTCGCCTTCACCAGTGCGTTGATGCGGCCTTCGAAGTTTCGATTGCCGCTCAGCACAGCCGCAACAACAAGATTCTCTTTCTGAATGGCCGACGCAACCGGCTCCGGTAATGGCCCGCTGTTGCCGATACAAGTCGTGCAGCCATAACCAACTAAGTGGAAGTTCAAAGCCTCAAGGTAAGGCATCAGCCCGGACTTAGTCAGATAGTCGAAGACAACCTTAGAACCAGGCGCCAAGCTCGTCTTGACCCACGGCTTCGACTTCAGCCCGCGCTCGACAGCCTTCTTGGCTAGTAGTCCAGCCGCAACCATCACCGATGGGTTCGACGTATTGGTGCAGCTAGTGATCGCTGCGATTACCACGGCTCCGGTCTCGAGATTTCCTGAGAAACCATCGATCGACATCGGCGATTTCTTCTTCAGGAAGTCTTTGAACGCGCCCTGGAAGTTGGCTGGAACATCCGGCACGTTGACGCGATCCTGGGGACGCTTCGGTCCGGCCATCGAGGACACAACTGTCGCCAGGTCTAACTCCACCGTGTCCGAAAAGAGCGGATCTCGAAGATCGTCGGTCCGGAACAGGCCTTGTTCCTTGGAGTAAGCTTCCACTAACGCGACTAACTCCGCATCCCGATTACTGGCGCGCAGATAGTTCAGCGTTTCCGAGTCAACCGGGAAGAAACCAATCGTTGCGCCGTACTCAGGTGCCATGTTCGCAACCGTCGCGCGATCCGCCAGACTTAGCGCGCTGAGTCCGCTTCCATAGAACTCGACGAACTTACCGACCACGCCCTTCTTCCGCAGGATCTGCGTAATCGTCAACACCAGATCGGTCGCCGTGCAACCCTCAGGCATCTTGCCGTGCAGCTTAAACCCAACTACCGGAGGCAGCAGCATCGAAATCGGTTGGCCTAACATACAAGCTTCCGCTTCAATCCCGCCGACACCCCAACCCACGACGCCCAATCCATTAATCATCGTCGTGTGCGAATCGGTTCCGACTAAGGTGTCCGGATAGGCATACATGCGCTCGCCGGATTTCTTACGGAACACAACCGGGGCCAAATACTCCAGGTTGACTTGGTGAACAATGCCTGTATCCGGAGGCACCACGCGGAAATTCGTAAACGCCGTCTGCGCCCACCGCAGCAGCATGTAGCGCTCACGGTTGCGCTGGAACTCAAGCAGCGCGTTCATGGAAAACGCGTTCTTCGAGCCAAACTCATCCACCTGAACCGAGTGGTCGATCACCAGATCAGCGGGCAGCAGCGGATTCGCCTTGCTCGGGTCGGCGCCCATCGACCGTAGCGCATCCCGCATGGCAGCTAAATCGACGACAGCCGGCACACCGGTGAAATCCTGCAGCAGCACACGCGCCGGCATGAAGCTGATCTCTTTGGCTTGCGGTCCGCCAACGCCGCGCGCCACGAAATCGATATCTTCAGCGGATACTTTCTTGCCGTCTTCGTGACGCAGCAGGTTTTCGAGCAGAATTTTGGTCGAGAAGGGCAGGCGCGAGATACGCGCAATTCCTTTCTCTTCAAGCGCGGCAAGTCTGTAATAGCGGAATTCGGCATCGCCGACGCGCAAATCGGTCGCTGCGCCGAACGAGTTGGCACTGTCCATGTCTATGTTTTAGTTTAGCGAACGGCGTTGAGGAGAAAGGAATTATTCGCCGGTTTGAGCGGTTTGAGCCTGGTAATTTTTTACGATCTTACGAACGTAATCGCGAGTTTCCCGGTAAGGCGGCACGCCGTCATACTTGTCGACGGCTCCCGGCCCCGCATTGTAGGCAGCCAGCGCGCGAATCACTTGATCGTCGTGACCTTCGTACTTCTTCAGGAGCGCGGTCAGGTAGCGGGTACCAGCATCCACGTTCTGCGCCGGATCCTTGGGATTCGCACCCAACTCGCGCGCGGTTCCGGGCATCAACTGCATCAAGCCGATCGCGCCTTTCGGAGAAACCGCGTTAGTGTGAAAACCCGATTCCTGCTTCATCACGGAGTTAACCAGAGCGACCATCTCGGGCGGCAGATTCTGTTTCGCGATGACGTCGCGGACTAGCTGCTTGGGGTCAACCGAGCTGTTGGGTGCTTGAGGAATTGCGGCGGCCTGGGTTGTCTGCGGAATGACCGGTGCCGGCGTCGGCTCCAAATATTCCTCGACCTTGTACTCGCGAATAGATGACACCGGAAGCTGCGTCACGCCCGAGCCATCATGCACCAGCACCGCATCGCCGCTCACTTCGTGCCAGTCCGCGTGAATTTCGAAACCCGTGTTTAGAACGATGCGCTCGCCCGCATGCAGCGCTACGCCACTAAATAGAAGGGCTCCGATACACTCAACGAGACGGCGAGTAGGCATGACGGGTAGACACAAATGACGAATAGGACTCTTTCCAGTTTGACGCATTTGGAGTGCAGTACGTGTAGTACTAAATATCCGGCGGCCGAGCCGCAGAATCTCTGCACGTGCGGAGGGCCGCTGCTCGCCCGCTATGACCTGGAACGAACCCGCCGGGAGTGGGACCGCAACAGCCTTGGCAAAGCGCCTCGGTCCATGTGGCGCTACGCACCTGTTTTGCCCGTTCAAGATGGAGCTTTTATTATCTCACTCGGCGAGGGGTGGACGCCGCTTCTTTCTGCGCCAAAAACGAGCCGCCGCTTGGGGATTCCGCACTTTTTTGTCAAGGACGAAGGGATCAATCCAACCGGCTCGTTCAAAGCCCGGGGGCTCTCCTGCGCGATTTCGCGATGCGCGGAACTCGGCATAAAGAAAGTCGCGGTTCCTTCCGCCGGGAACGCGGCAAGCGCGACGGCCGCCTATGCTGCCGCAGCCGGAATCGAAGCCCATATCTTCATGCCCGCCGACGTGCCGCAATCGAACTTCATCGAGTGCCAGGCATACGGTGCCCACGTTACCCTCGTTGACGGCCTGATCAGCGATTGCGCCCGCATCGTTGCCGAACGCGCCCCGATCGAGAACTGGTTCGAAGTCAGCACGCTCAAAGAACCGTACCGCATCGAAGGCAAGAAAACGATGGGCTACGAGTTGGCCGAGCAGATGGACTGGAGTCTGCCCGACGTGATCCTTTACCCGACCGGCGGCGGCGTTGGACTGATCGGCATGTGGAAAGCGTTCGAAGAAATGGAAGCGCTTGGCTGGATCGATTCCCGCCGTCCGCGCATGATCGCCGTACAAGCCGAAGGCTGTCAGCCGATCGTACGCGCGTTCGAGCAAGGCGCGGAACGAAGCCAATTCTTCGCCGGTGCGCAAACCGTCGCCTGCGGGCTGCGCGTTCCCAAACCGCTGGGCGATTTCCTGATCCTCGATATCATCCGCAAAAGCCGTGGGACAGCGATCGCGGTGAGCGATCGCGAACTGGTAGACGCCGGAATACAGCTGGCTTCAGAAGATGGATTGTTTGTGGCGCCGGAAGGCGCGGCATGCGTGCGCGCGCTCGAGAGGCTCATCCAATCGGGCGCGATTAGACGCGAGGATAGAGTTGTAATCTACAACACAGGTTCGGGGTTGAAATACCTGGAAGCTTACTCGACCCGATTTCAGAGGACCGTTGCGGGGGACGCGGGCAAACTGGGCGGCCTGATTACTCCCCGCTGATTGGTAGTCCCTAAAGGCGCCTAGTAATTCCCGCGCTCGCGTCGGGGCGGCCGATCCCCGCGATCGCCGCGCGGCGGTCCACCTTTTGGCATGGGCCGCGCTTCGTTGATCACCAGCGCGCGCCCGCTCATTTGCTGCCCGTGGCAGGTTTCGATGGCTCGATGTCCCTCGTTGTCGTCGTGAATTTCCGCAAATCCAAACCCGCGCGGCTCGTTCGAGAAACGATCGCGCATAATCGTCACCGAATCCACAGTTACGCCGTGCTGCTGAAACCATCCCGAGACATCCGCCTCGTTCACCTTGAAAGGCAAATTGCCGATATACAGCTTCATCTCTGAGCGAAGCTCCCTGCACTATGCTCTGCGAAGCCGTAGACAAATGTCAATGATCGAATGTGGCGCGAATCGTACTTAGTAGCGAAAAAGCACCATTTATTCGTTGCGGCAGGCAGATTACGGCGTTCGGGCCGTCTTTTTTCCGCGTTCGATACATCGCGCTAGTTCTCTGGCTTCTCTCGCTTCACGTGTTTTCGGAGCCACGGGACGAGCTCGTCGAACGGGTACATGACGGCGAATGCCGTCCGCTTATTACCGTCGATGAACGCGCGGTTCTGCGATATGCTCTCCCAGAGCGCGGCTGCTTCCTCGATCAAGTCGGCGTACCCTGCGAACCGCCGCTAGGATTTTGGAGTTAACCTCGGTGACGAATTTCTCGTGGGTCTTGGGCATGAAACCTGTCCTCCTGAGGATACGCCGTTTGGGAGCCTCAAATCTCCTTCGGCCCAATGCCCAGCGCGCGCATCTTGCGATATAAGTTACTGCGCTCCAACCCGAGCAATTCCGCAGTCCGGGTAACATTGCCGCCCGTATCGTCCAGCTTCTTGAGGATGTAGTCGCGCTCCACCGCTTCCCGCACCTCGTGCAAACTGCCGAACGAGTCCGCTGCCCGGGCTACGGCGGTCCGTTTCGCGGTCGCTAGTGGCACATGGCGCGCATCGATCCGGATCTGCGGGTTCAGGATGACAATGCGCTCCATCACATTGCGCAGCTCGCGGACATTCCCCGGCCAGTGATACTCCTCAAGGGTTTCGTAAGCCGGCGGCGTCATCTCTTTCGGCTTGCGTCCATAAGCCCGTGTAAATTCCGCCAGGAAATGATCGGCCAATAGCGGGATATCTTCCGCCCGATCGCGCAGGGGCGGAACATGGAAGGGAATCACATTCAGTCGATAGAACAGATCTTCGCGGAAGTTCCCGCGCTCAATTTCCAACTCCAGATTCTTGTTGGTCGCCGCGATCACACGCGTATCCACCTTCACCGCTTCTTGAGTGCCCACCGGCTCGACCCGCTGCTCCTCCAGCGCGCGCAGCACCTTGGCCTGGGTGCGCAAACTCATGTCGCCCACTTCATCGAGGAAAATCGTTCCGCCATCGGCCTTGCGGAACTTACCGGTCTTCGATTCGTGAGCGCCTCCAAAGCTACCTTTGGTATGGCCGAACAACTCGCTCTCGATCAACTCTTCGGGAATGGCCGCGCAGTTCACTTCGACGAACGGCTGCGACGCGCGCGCGCTCATGGCGTGAATCGCATGAGCCACCAGTTCCTTGCCGACGCCGCTTTCGCCATAGATCAGAACGCGCCCATTCGTCGATGCCATCAGCTGCATCTGCTGCCGCAGCGCGCGCATCGGGACACTTTCGCCGATGATTCGATACTGGCGATTCGCGTCGCCGCGCAGTTGCGTGTTCTCAAGCTCCAGCCGCCTGTGCGCCAGAGCGTTCTTCGTCACGATCGCGATCTTCTGGATCGTGAGCGGCTTTTCCAGAAAATCGAATGCGCCCAACTTCGTCGCCCGCACCGCAGTATCGATCGATCCGTGGCCGGAGATCATCACCACGACGGGCCGGTCTTCGAACGGGATTTCCTGAATGCGCGCCAGCGTTTCCAGGCCATCAAGCGCAGGAAGCCAGACGTCCATAAACGCTAAAGCAAAACTTCTGCGCGACAGCAGATCGAGACATTTCTCGCCGCTCTCGACGGTGTCGACTTCGTAGCCATCGTCTTCGAGCACGCCCCGCAACGATTGCCGGATGCCCGGTTCGTCGTCGACAATCAGGATGCGCTCGTTCATGCCGGCAGCGGCTCTTCGGCGGCCACTTCGACCAGCGCGGGAATCTCAATCGTGAAGCGTGCGCCGGCGGGTTGGTTATCCTCAACGCGAATCTGCGCGCCGTGATCGTTGGCGATATTGCTGACGATGGCGAGGCCCAATCCCGTGCCGCGTCCTTTAGTGGAGAAATACGGCATGAAGAGTTTTTCCTTCTGTTCGACCGTAATTCCGCAGCCGGTATCCGCCACAATCAGTTCGACGGTTCCTGCCGCGCCGGGTTGCGTGGCGACAAAGAGGGACTTCACCAGCGATTCCTGCATGGCTTCCGCCGCGTTGTCGATCAGGTTCACTACGGCTCGCTTGAACTGTTCGCGATCAATCAGCACGGGCGGCAGATCCGGCGCAAGGGCGACCTCGATTGTGATGTCCTGTAGGCGTCCGGAGAAAATCGCTAGCGCGCTTTCGACGACTTCGTTGAGATCGCCCCGCGCAAGTTGTGCCGCCGGGAATTGCGAAAGCTGCGAGAACTCGTCGACGAGCGACTTCACGGATTGCACTTCGCTGGCGATAATGTCGGTGCATTCCTGAACGATGAACGCCGTTTCCGAAGGAAGCCGGACACGCCCCAAATGCCGGGCGATGCGCTCGGCCGAGAGTGCGATCGGCGTTAGTGGATTCTTGATCTCGTGCGCCACCCGTCGCGCGACTTCGTTCCATGCGGAAGCCTTTTGCGCGCGCAGAATATCCGTCGTATCTTCGATGACAACGACGAACCCCGAACTCCGTCTCTTCTCGAGCGCGGATACCGTTACGACCAGACTCTTCTGACGTCCCGGCCGGCTCTCGAACTGCTCGCTGGCCAAGCCCGTGCGTCGGGCGCGGTTCATCAGATAGCGAATCTCCGTCTCCTCTTCCCGTGCGAACAAGTCCTCAATCTGTCGCGCTTGGTCGACCACCTCAGGGGAGAAGATGTCCTTCAACGAGTGGTTCGTGCGCTGAATCCAGCCACTGGGCCCGATGGAAACCACGCCGCTCGGAATGCTTTCCAGAATCGCTTCGGTAAACCTGCGGCGCGCTTCGAGTTCTTTGCTGTTGGCTTCCAGCTCTTCCGTCATTTGATTGAAACCGCGCACCAGGCTGGCGAGTTCATCGATAGCCTTCACACGCACGCGGTATTGCAGATTGCCCTTGCTGACTTGATGAGCTGCGTCGATGAGCGCGGCGATCGGAACACTGATCTGCCGCGCTAAGAACAACGCAATCCATGTCGCGACAAACAGGATGAACACGGCGATCAGGAACAAGGTCAGAATCGATGTCTGCCGGATATATTTCTGATTGCCGGCCAGCGCCGCGTAATCGCGGTTGTACTTGTCGATCAAGCGTTGTTTCGCCGCAACATCGAGCGGCATCATCGAGGCGACCGCAACCGTTCCCACTAGCTCGCCGCCGATATACACCGGCGCGCGGGCGATCGCCACATCCGAGCGGTTCGCCGCCGGAATCCGGCCGGAGGCTACGGCTGGAGTCTTCGAGTCGTTCAGGTAAAGCGCGGCCGAGGAGATGTTCTGATCCACGCAGAAGCGCGACAGAAAATCCGGTGGAGCGACCAGGCCGCTCAATAGCAGCCGCGTTTCCGGCATCGAAGCGAGCAGCGCGGCCTGCGCTTGAACCTTATCGCGCATCTCGCGATTGAGCGCTTCGTTGACTTCGCGCAAAATCGATTGTTCGGCTTCGACCGGCTTCATGAACCACTTCGCCAGATTGCGGTTCATCACCTCGACCGAATACACGACCATGAAGAACACCGGCATGAAACTCAGTGCCAGCGCGCCGATGACGAGCTTCGTCTTGATGCGCGATCCCTCGCGCCCGCTGCGGCGTTCCACCAGCAACTTCACGCCGGTGCGCACCAGCATGAAGCCGAGGGTGACCATCGCGAGGAAAATCAGCAGCGACAGCGCCCAGAATAAAAGCGTTTGCCCCGGTCCGGACGGAGCCGGGTCGACCGTGAACGAACCTTGCCAGATCACCAGCGCGCTTAACAGCAGCAGCACGGCGATGCCGATTCCGTAGATGATGCGTTTCCGCATGGAACTAAGTTTGGGCCACAGTCTGGCGCAACTGTTGCGCGCAGATGCGGCTCGCTTCCAGTTTGTCGCCGTTCGGTCCCGTCCAGTGCGTTTCCAGGTTGATGTCGCCGGCGTACCCCGCCTGACGCAGCGCCTGAATCTGCTCGCTCCATCCGACGTCGCCAGCCCCGAAAGCCACCCACTGCGGCTGCCCATCCACGACGCGGCAATCCTTGGCATGCACATGAGCGATGCGCGCGACGGGCAACAAATCGAGGCCGCCCGATTCGGGTGATTCGCCGGCAACCAGCGCGTTAGCGGGGTCCCACACGATCTTCAGATTCGGATGATCCAACGCGGCCAACACGCGCGCCGCCTCACGCGTCGTTGCGATGTTGCAGGCATGCTCGTTTTCGAGTCCGATAGTCAGTCCCGCATCGGAAGCCTGTTCCGCCAGGTCCATCAGCAGATCCACCACGCGCTCGAACACCGTCTCCGGTTTCGCCGTTCGCCAAAACGAAAACACGCGCACGATCCCGGCGCCGCATCGATGTGCAATGTCGAAGGCACGGTTCGTCAGCCGGGCTTGGTCGGCAAAGTCATAAGCGGCGTTGAACACATCGCGCTCGAATCGCCGGTCCAGAGGGGCATCGCCCGGCAGCACGCACTTGAACAGCGGGGACGCAATCGAATCGATCACCAGACCCTGTTTCGAGAAAATCGCCAGCGCGCGGTCCAGCTCGCTGTCATTCAGATCGAGGATGTTGCGGCCCCACAAGACGCGCAGTTCGGCGGTTTCCAGACCCGCCGCCTTCATCGCCGCCGCAGCAATTTCCGGGTCGGGCGAAAACTCGTCGGTTATCGCGCCGAGCCTCATCGCATGCGTTCCAGTTTTCGATATAGCGTCTTGCGTTCGATGCCGAGGATCTGCGCGGCGCGGCTCTTATTGCCCCCCGTTGCTGCCAACACGCGACGGATCTGCTCCGCTTCGGTATCGGCCAGCGACTCGCCGGCTTCCTGCGCTTCACTGTCGCGAACGGCATCCAAAACCGCCTCGCTATCGATTCGTCCTTGAGGCGCCAGGATCGTCAGTCGTTCGATCAGATGCTGTAGCTGGCGCACGTTGCCCGGCCACATCTGTTCCTGCAGCGTCTTGACGCCGGAATCGGTCATGATCACACTGCGGTCATACCGCTCGTTATAGATGCCCAGGAAGAACTGCGCGAGGAGCGCAACGTCCGCGCGCCGCTCGCGTAATGGCGGCACTCGAACCCGAACCACATTTAATCGGAACCACAGGTCTTCGCGGAAACGCCCGTCTTCCACCATCTTCTGCAGGTCGCGATTGGTGGCCGCGACCACGCGAACGTCCACTGCTTTCGCCCGCGACGCGCCGACCGGACGCACCTCGCGCTCCTGCAAAAAGCGCAACAGCTTCAATTGAAAACTGAGATCGATGTCGCCGATTTCATCGAGGAACACGGTCCCGCGGTTGGCCGATTCGATCACACCAATGCGGTCGCGGTCGGCGCCCGTGAAGGCGCCGCGCATGGCTCCAAACAACTCGCTTTCGAGCAGGGAAGACGCGATCGCGCCGCAATCCACCGGCACGAACGGCATGGATGTACGGCGGCTGAACTGATGCACCATGCGGGCGATCATCTCTTTACCGGTTCCGGTTTCGCCTTCGATCAAAACGGTCGCGTCGGTCGGCGCTACGAGCGATACGGTCTTATAGACATCGATCATGGCCGACGATGCCCCGATCATCTCGGTGGTCGGCATCGGCTCGGTTTCGAAAGCGTCGTCGATCCCTTCGCGGCTGGCTTCTGCGCGCTTCACGGTTTCGAGGATGCGATCCAGTTCAAACGGTTTGGCGATGTAGTCGAACACTCCGCCGCGGGTTGCCGCCATCACGGTTTCCATGGTGCCCCGCGCCGTCATCAGGATCACCGAACAATCCGGATCTTTGGTTCGCGCGGCATCCAGAACATCGAGACCGGTGCGGTCATCGACATAGATATCAGAGATCACAATCGGGTAGTCGTCGCACTTGATGCGGTCCAGTGCTTCCCTGGTGCTCGAGACGGCGTCCACCGCATAGCCTTCCAGTTCGAGGAAGGTGCTTATGGTGTTCCGCACACTGGCATCATCTTCCACCACGAGCAGGCGCTGCGTATCCATAGGCTTATTTACTATTGTCCGTCACTCAAAGGCAAGACTAATGTGAACCTGGATCCTTTGCCGGGTGTGGAATCGACCAGGATGGATCCGCCGTGCTGCGCGACGATCTGCTCCACGATGGAGAGCCCGATTCCGGTACCGGCCTCACCCGTCTGCTCGGCCTTCTTCGTCCGATAGAAGCGCTCAAATACGCGGCGCACCTCGTGCTTGTCCATGCCGATTCCCTGATCTTCCACCCAGAGTCGCATCGCGCCGCGCGCTTCGGAGCCTGATACTGTGACGCGAGTTTCCGGCGGCGAATACTTCACCGCATTGGTGAGCAGGTTGTAGACCGCATATTCCATGAGCTCGCGATCGCCTGTCAGGTCGGATATCGGCACGTTCTCCATGGCGATATCGATGTTCTTACGCTGAGCGATGGGGCGGACGCGCACCACACATTGGTCGACCAGTTCCGACGCCGCGAATCGGTCGTGTTTCAATTCCATCTCGCCCGCGGAAAGACGCTCGACATTGAGGAAGGTCTCGATCATGCGCGCCAGTCGCTTCGACTCTGCGTTGATTGTTCCCGCTATCTGTTTGCGTTTTTCATCGGGAAGCGCGTAGCGGGTAATCAATTCGCTTGAACCCTGGATGGCTGTCAGCGGCGTGCGCATCTCATGCGTCACAAACTGCATGGCCCGCTGGTAGCGCGCTTGCGAAGCTTCGGTTGCGACAAGTCTGCGGCGCGTGACGAAATGTCGCCATGCCGCGGCCGTCACCACGCCGAGCCAGGCGCAGAAAACGCCCGGCGTATAGGGCATCACGATCCCGCGCTGGAACGCTGCGTAAGGGATAAAGTGCGCGAGCAGCAGCAGTCCGATGGCGAGTGCGTTGGCCAACCAGCCGCCGAGAAATGCGTAGATCAAACCTGCCGCCACCACCATCACGATCGACCAGAGCACGACGGAAGAATTCGACGCGTCCGTCAGGAACAACCGGTTGGCGATCGTCTCAAACGCATTGGCATGCATCTCGACCCCAGCCATCGCGACGCCGTTTGAGTACGGAGTCATCCATCGATCGCGCACGGCGGTTTGATCGGTCAGACCCGCAAACACGACCTTGCCGGCGAAGTTGCGCGCGAGAGTGGGATCGGCGCTGAGTTGCGCGACGGAGTATCCCGGGATGCCTCCGCGATCCGGTGGCAGGTAGCGGATGCGCATCAGACGGCCCTTCGCTTCGGGCGCGGGAATCGACACACCGCCGACTTCGAGCGCATCCGGCGTTTCGGTAATCACCGCGTTCCGGCTGACGCGAAAAGCTTCCAGCGCGAGTGCCCATCGACGATCGTGCGCAGAGATTTTCTCGAGCGGCAACTCGCGGCTTACCGCGTCGTAGCGATCGAGATCCGCATGGACGTGCCCAACCGCCGCGGCCAGTTGACGGAAGCGCGGCAGCGGTTCATCCCAGCCTTGCCCTGGTTGCAAATCACTCGAGAGGACGACACGTCCGACCTTTCGAAACGCCTGCTCCAACGCATCGTCCGCCGGGTTTGGTTCCGCGAGAAGGATGTCGACGGCAACCACCCGCGGATGCGCCGGGGCGATTAGATCGAGACCTCGTGCCAGCGCCGCGCGAATGCCTCCAACACCACCGAACACGCGCATGGTCGGTTCGTCAATCGCGAGCAGTTCACTTTCGATGGGCCAGGGATCGGGTGTTCGCAGCCGGAAGAAAAAATCGTACGCGTAGTTATCGATGGCGCGCGCCAGCGGAGTCCAACTCGCCGCGATTCCCAGTAAGCCCGCGCACCCGAGCAAGGCGGGGTACAACCAGCGCTCGAGCTTCTGTATGGTCACGTCCGCGTACTTTCATTAACGCATAGATCTGGGCTGCTAAAATCGCTGCTAGAATCGCAAACAAAGGAGCACGTTCGCCATGGCAAAGGGTCAAGACAAGCGCAAAGAAACCAAGAAGCCGAAGAAGAACAAGAAGTAGCTACGAGTCCCCGGTAAAAGTGATGATGCGCAACGAGTGGATTACCCGCCGTACGAACGATCCGATTCGCACCCAGATGCACTATGCCCGCAACGGCGTGGTCACGGGCGAGATGGATTACGTCGCCAAGCGTGAACAAGTAAGTGCCGAATTCATTCGCTCCGAAGTAGCGCGCGGACGCATGATCATTCCCGCGAACATCCACCACTCGAGCCTCGAGCCGATGTGCATCGGCGTGGGTTCGAAGTGCAAGATCAACGCGAATATCGGGAATTCGGCGACGACGTCGAACATCGACGAAGAGCTCTCGAAGCTGGACTACTGTATTCGCTTCGGCGCCGATACGGTGATGGACCTTTCGACGGGCGGCGGGATTGCGGAGATTCGCCGGGCCATCATCGATCAATCGCCGGTGCCGATCGGGACGGTTCCGATTTACGAAGCTCTGACGCGCGTGCGACGGATTGAAGACCTGACGATCGGTCTGATGCTCGAAGTGATTGAAGAGCAGGCCGAGCAGGGTGTCGACTACATGACAATCCACGCCGGCGTGTTGGTGCAACATGTTCCTCTGGCGGCGCGGCGCATTACGGGAATCGTCAGCCGTGGCGGCGCGATCCTGGCTGAGTGGATGGTGAAGAACCATAAGCAGAACATGCTTTATGAGCACTTCGACGACATCTGCCGGATCTTCCAGAAGCATGATGTGAGCTTCTCGCTGGGCGACGGATTGCGGCCGGGCTCGATTGCCGACGCGAGCGATCGTGCGCAATTTGCCGAGCTGAAGACGTTAGGCGAACTGACCAAGCGCGCCTGGGAATTTGATTGTCAGGTGATGGTGGAAGGCCCCGGACATATTCCGCTCGACCAAATTCAACTGCAGGTGGAGAAGGAACGCGAGCTGTGCTACGAGGCGCCCTTCTATACGTTGGGACCGCTGGTTACGGACATCGCGCCGGGCTATGACCACATCACGTCGGCGATTGGCGCGGCGATGATCGGGTGGCACGGTGCGGCGATGCTTTGCTACGTGACGCCGAAGGAGCATTTGGGACTTCCGAATCGCGAGGACGTGAAGCAGGGAATCATTGCGTATAAGATCGCTGCTCACGCGGCGGACATCGCAAGGCACCGCCCTGGCGCACGCGATCGCGATGACGCACTGTCGCGTGCCCGCTACAACTTCGACTGGAAAGAGCAGTTTGCGTTGTCGCTAGATCCGGAGACTGCAAGGTCCATGCACGATGAGACGCTGCCGGAAGAAGGCTTCAAGGAAGCGGCTTTCTGTTCGATGTGCGGACCTAAATTCTGCTCGATGAACCATTCTTCGCGTGTGTCGGACTTTACTGAGGAAGACGCGGACGCGATCGTGAACGCGAAGGAAGATTTGCTGCAGATTGCGGGCGACTAACTCGATTCTGTTGCGGTTCCGGTTTGCTGCCGTCTTCGCTCTCCCGCTACCGTGCCTAAGTGCGTGCGACTGTATCGCGATGACTCCTCGTCACGCGAAACATGAAGCGGAAGTCGTCTTTCAAGGGACCGTTGAATCATTTAGCGGTTCGGGCGTCCACCGCAGAGTAGTTTTTCAAGTAAGTCGCGTGTGGAAGGGACGACTTACTCAAGAGTTTGAAATGCCGGGATACGATGAAGGCGACTGGTGTTACGCGTTCCCTTACCACAACTTAGTGATTGGTAGCGACCTCTTGGTTTACGCACGAAGAATCCCAGGCGGCGCAACGCCGGACTATTTTCCGATTCAGTGTAATACTAGACTCGCCCTGAACTCCGCCGGATTTGGCGGTACTCGGGCGAGGACGACTGAGCGGCTCCAGAGTAGTCAGCTTTATTGAGCACGGAGAGCGTTCCCGCAACCTTCAGCCCTCTGCGGAGTGCTTCCTGTCGGCCTGCCTGCTCATCGATGAGCATGACCTCGGCATGCATCTCGGTTGCGAACGCAATTTGCCTCAGTCTCTTCGAAGTCGAGCTTAGGCAGGATCAGACTGCACTTGGGACTCTGGACTTCCAGCCACACGGGCGCATTGTCCAGCGCAGTTTCGCACCCAGAACCGCGGGTGGAATCAGAATTCGCGTGTATAGCCGGGTCAGGAGGTCGATCCGAGCGATCAGAACAAGGTAGTTAACCGGCGATGTGTCCGCGACGACGACCATGTCAAGAGACGGCTCAGTGCTGAGCCTCGCTCACCCGCGACCCTTATGAGCAGCCACGAGTTCCCGTCGCGGCGCTCGTGCTTCTTCGAGCCAGAAGCTTCCCGGTGCTAATCGACTGCCTCAACGATGGCCGCCTCACGAACGCTGAATTCGATGGAAATACGATCACCAGGACTATGAAGGTGCCGGTAGGATATGTCTGTCTCGACGTTCTCCTCAAACTTACAACCGGCCGACCTATCTTTTACCCCGACTGCGCGGATGATGGCCTCGGGGCATGTGTCCACCATCGGTACTATTTCCGGCCGGATGATTACGACCACTGCTTCGTGGGCTGGAATTCCTGCGATGTACGGCCGTGGGTCGACGTGGTTCAGCGGAACTGGCGGAGGGAGTTCCTCGCCGGGCGACTGCATTATCACAACCCTTACGACAACCTAAGGGTCGACGAATATAAAGAGTTCAGGACGCCTAAGGCCAAGCACTAATAGCGGAAATAATTCATTGCGCAGGCGGTGCCGCAGGTGCCGCCGTCGGCATCATCGAAGTAATTGCCGGGACGTTAATCGAGTTCGGGTCCGGCGTCATCTGCGGCGCAGCCTCATCCTGATGTTGCATGCACAAGTCTTTCGGCTCAGTCCCAGACACGAAGTAATCGGTAACATTCCACGGACAGAACGGGGTCGCGCGCATTCCGGTTGAGGGATCGATCGCGGCGCGCGTGATACCGTCCGGCACAGCAAAGGGCTTGGCGTCGCGATATGGCTTATATCGCGCCGCACTCTTCATAAATTCGGTCCAGATAGGTAGGGCCGACTTAGCGCCTTCCAGCCCCAACTCATCGTAATCGTCAAACCCAACCCAGACGATGCACAGTAAGTTCGAAGTGAAGCCCGCGAACCATCCGTCATGCGATGTGCCGGTTTTACCGGCAGCCGGAAGAGTGAAGCCACGCGAGCGAACGCCGGCGGCAGTTCCGTACTTCAGCACGTCCTGCATCATGTCGACAATCAGGAAGTTCACGCGCTCATCCAGCACCCTTCGTGTCTCAGGCGAGTTGTGAATTACTTCCGTTCCGTCCTGAGCCGTTACCGATCGGATCGGAGAAGGTTGAACTAACATGCCGCCATTCGCGAACACCGTGTAAGCGCGCGCGATCTCGAGCGGCGTCACCTGGTAAGCACCGAGCGCAAGAGCGGGTGTCGGCCGTAAGTCATCGTTCATCCCAGCTTGCCGCGCCAACGCAACTACCTGGTCGAATCCGGTCATCTCGCCAACCTTTACAGCGGCAACGTTCATGGACTTAGCCAAAGCTTCCCGGAAAGTAACTGTCCCATGAAACTCCTGTTTGAAATTACCAGGATTATAAGTCTGACCGTCGTAATGGAAGGTTGTCGGAACGTCGTCAACGGTCGAAGCTGGAGTTAGTACTGCGCCATCGCCGTCCACAGCGGAGTTAAGTGCGGCGGCATAGACAAACGGCTTAAACACCGATCCTGGAGGACGTTTTGAGAGCACACGATCCAGCTGCGACGTCCCATAGTCACGGCCACCAACCACCGCCAGTATCTCGCCGGTATGTGGATCGAGCGCGATCATCGCGGCTTGTGCATGGTCCATGTTGCCCTTAGCATCGCGGTGCTTCGCAAGTAACTTATCCACCTGCGCCATGCCATCCGTGACTGCCTGTTCCGCTGCCTTTTGCAACCGCAGATCGATCGTCGCTGAGACGTTCAACGCGCCGGGATACGCTTCCTCGTTCTCCATCAGCCGCTGCAGTTCCGCGGCTGCCAAATCCATCGAGAACTGAGTTTCTCCAACCTCCGTCTTCCCGGGATTCAACGTCAGCGGCGATTCGATACTGTCCGCAAGTTGCTGATCGTTGATGTACCGGTTCGCGTGCATGAGACGGAGCACCACGTTGCGCCGATCGCGCGCCCTGTCCGGAGTACGGAAAGGATTGAAGTAACTGGGACGCTGGATCAACCCGGCCAGAGTTGCCGCTTCCGGAAGAGTTAGCTTCTGGACGTCCTTATTGAAGTACGCGTGCGAAGCTTCGCCAAACCCATTGATGCTGAAGGTTCCGTATCCACCGAGGTAAACCTGATTGCAGTAATACTCGAAAATCTGGCGCTTGGATAGTGCGTGCTCCAGGTGCTCGGTTATTAGAAACTCACTTACCTTGCGCTTGAACTTCTTTTCCGGCGACAGATAGAGATTGCGCGCGAGCTGCATCGTAATAGTCGACGCGCCTTGCTCCTTCCGGCGGTCTTTCGCATCCACATACATTGCCTTGATCACACGCAACGCATCATATCCGCCGTGCTCAAAAAAGCGCTTGTCTTCGGCCGACGTGATCGCGCGAATCAGGACTGGAGGCAGATCGGAATAGTGGAGCAGGATGCGGCGCTCGCGTCCGGCTGCTGAAAGGTTTGCGACCAGCGGCTTTCCGGGCACGAACGAATCGAGTGCGCCCCCGTTTCCATCCTGAATCGACGCGACGGAATCCTTCTTGAACGAGACAGTCGCGGCCCCCGTACCATCCTTCGGGTGGATGGAAACGTCACTGGCCCCTTGTGCGAACCACGCCGCGCCCGCCGCGTAGCCTTCGCGATATCCACAACGACGGAGCGAATCGATCAGATCCTGCATGCCGATCGCGTCGCCTACCGAAACCATTTCCGGAGCGGCATAGAAATTTACGGTTTTAGCAAATGGGCCTTGCTGCAGTTGCGCGTCGACTTGAACTGCCAGTTCGCGATACTCGCGCAACGCAAGAACGATTGCAACTAGAATTATGACGGCGAAGACGGCGCCGGTCCAACCCAGCGCAACCAACCACACACGGTTCTTTCGCGGCTGCTCTTGAACAGAGGCGGGATCCGGCTCGGGGTCAGGATTTTCGACAACCAGGGTTCCATTGTCCGAGGGTTCGAGCATTCCGAATGTTCGAAGCATCCCGAATGCCAACTAATCGTACCTGTTCGAAAAACCACTCCATCTGCCCCGCTCAAACGTTTACGATCAAGTTTGTGAAAGGTTTCCCTCTTAGCGTCACCGCTATCGTCAGCGCTCTCTTAATGTCCGCAACAACGGCCAGCCCGGACTCGCTTCCCGGAATGCCGCGCGTACTGAATCCAAACGACCTTTACGCCGCGGACCGGCCCGGCAAGCTAAGTCCCGTGGTGAAGAATTTCCCCTCTCGCATTTACGTTCCCAACAGCGGCAGCAACACCGTCGACGTGATCGACCCCAAAACGTACAAGATCATCGATCATTTCGCCGTTGGGCGACTTCCGCAGCACGTGACGCCGTCCTGGGACCTGAAAAGCTTGTGGGTTCTGAACGATCTGGGCGACAGCCTCACCTACATCGACCCTTCGACCGGCAAGCACGGCCAAACGGTGAAGGTGATGGATCCCTACAACATGTACTACACGCCCGATGGAAAGTTCGCCATCGTCGTGGCCGAGCGGCTGCATCGCCTCGATTTCCGCGACCCGAACACTTGGGAGCTGAAGCATTCGCTCTCAGTGCCCTGCAAAGGCGTGGACCACATGGATTTTTCCGCGGACGGTACCTACTTGATTGCTTCGTGCGAATTCTCCGGGGCGGTGATCAAAGTGGATGTGGCGCAACAGAAGCTGCTCGGAAAACTCGATCTGGTTCCCCCCGCGGGTGTTCATATCGATCCCATGCCCGAAGTGACCAAGCCCAAACGCGGTCGCAAGCACCACACGATGCCGAAGTCGTCAAACGGAATGCCGCAGGATGTCAAAACTTCGCCCGACGGGAAGGTGTTCTATGTAGCGGATATGGCGTCCAACGGCGTGTTCCTGATCGACGGCGACAAATTCCAGAAGATTGGCTTCATGGCGACGGGGAAGGGAACTCACGGCCTCTACGCCAGCCGCGATTCGAAAGTACTCTATGTCTCGAATCGTGGCGAGGGCAGCATCTCGCTGATCGACTTCGCCTCCCGGAAGATCGTGCAGAAATGGCAGATCCCCGGTGGAGGTAGCCCCGATATGGGCGGCGTATCGGCCGATGGCAAAGTGCTGTGGCTATCCGGACGTTACAACGAAGAGGTGTATGCGTTCGATACATCGAACGGCAATTTGCTGGCGCGGATCAAGGTCGGCAAGGGACCGCATGGACTCTGCGTCTATCCCCAGCCCGGCCGCTATTCACTCGGCCACACCGGTGTATTCCGCTGATCCCGCACCGGCCAATATCACCTCGATTCCGGCAAGGATTAAACTAGCGAGGGAGGTCCGGAGTAGCTACCGCGAAACAGACTATACATGGCGACCAGCGAACTTAAAATGGAAGATATTTCTGCGATCCTGAACTCGGCCGCATCGGAAACCCCGCTGCTCGAACCGACCACGCAGTCTGAATTGTCATCGCAGACCCTCGTAAATGCGTTTCGCACGATGCACCTTGCCCGCCGCATCGACGATCGCGAAGTCCTTCTTAAGCGTCAAAACAAGATCTTTTTTCAGATCAGCGGCGCCGGACATGAAGCCGTGCAGGTCGCCGCAGGTCTGCTCCTCAAGCCCGGCCACGATTGGATTTACCCCTACTACCGCGACCGCGCGCTGTGCTTGACGCTCGGCATGACGCCCGAAGACATGTTCCTGCAGGCTTTCGGCGCCGCGTCGGACCCTTCCTCCGGCGGACGCCAGATGCCTTCGCACTGGAGCTATCCCGAACTCAACATCGTCACGGGCTCATCGCCGACCGGGACGCAATTCGTTCAAGCGGTCGGCTGCGCGGAAGGGCTAACGTTCCAGAATCCCGAATCCGATCGGATTGTGCTGGTTTGTTCGGGAGAAGGCGCCACCAGCGAAGGCGAGTTCTGGGAAGCCCTGAGTGCCGCGTGCGCCAACCGCCTTCCCGTCGTTTTCCTGGTCGAAGACAACGGCTACGCGATCTCAGTTCCCAGCGAACGGCAAACGCCGGGCGGGAACATCTCCGCCCTGCTCGCCGGCTTTCCCAATCTCTTCCGCCTTGAGATTGACGGCACGGATTTTCTGGATTCCTACCGCGCGTGTTCCCAGGCGTTCGCGTACTGCCGCGAGCACCACGGCCCCGCGCTGGTGCATGCTCACGTGGTCCGGCCCTATTCGCATTCGCTCTCTGATGACGAGCGTGCGTACAAAACCAAGGCCGAGCGAACCGCCGAAGCCGAACGAGACCCAATCACCAAATACCCGCAATGGCTGATCGATCATAGCCACATCGATCGCCACGGTTTGGAAGCGCTAATCGCGGAAGTCGACGATGAGGTGCAGTCGGCCGCGCAGCGCGCATCGAAAGCCGCGCCGCCCGCTAAAAGTAGCGTCTACGATCACCTCTACTCTCCGACTGTCGATCCCAGCGGATCCGCGTTCGATACCGAGCCGGATTTCAACGGCGGCGTGGGAACTGAGGCAAAGACCATGGTCGATCTCATCAACTCGACCCTACGCCAGGAAATGGCGCGCGACGGCCGCATTGTCGTTTTCGGGGAGGACGTTGCGGACTGCAGCCGTGAAGAGAATCTGGCCGAAGTCAAAGGCAAGGGTGGCGTCTTCAAAGTCACAGCCGGATTACAGTGCGAGTTCGGCAGCCGCCGCGTTTTCAACACGCCGATTGCGGAAGCTTCGATTGCCGGTCGCGCCATCGGCATGGCCACTGCGGGTTTGAAGCCGGTTTTCGAGATTCAATTTTTCGATTACGTTTGGCCCGCCATGATGCAGATTCGGGACGAGATGGCTAGCCTTCGCTGGCGCTCCGCCGGCGCGTGGAAATGCCCCCTAGTCTTGCGTATTCCGATCGGCGGCTACCTGAATGGTGGCGCGATCTATCACAGCCAGTGCGGTGAAGTGATATTCACGCACAACCCCGGACTTCGCGTAGTTTTTCCGTCGAATGCGTTGGACGCCTGCGGGCTACTGCGCACCGCCATCCGCGCCGACGATCCCGTGCTGTTCCTGGAGCACAAGCGCCTCTATCGTGAACCCTACAACCGTTCGGCAGATCCCGGTCCCGACTACATGATCCCGCTCGGCAAGGCCCGTATCGCCAAGCCCGGTTCTTCGCTCACGGTTATCACCTACGGGGCGCTAGTGCAGAAAAGCCTCCAAGCCGCGATGCAGGCGGAGCGCCGCAATCCGGATTCGACTATCGAAATCATCGACCTCCGCAGCTTGGCGCCCTACGATTGGGAAACCATCGTGGACTCCGTGAAGCGGACGGCTCGCGTCATCGTCGCCCACGAAGATTGCCTTAGTTTCGGCTACGGCGCGGAGATCGCGGCGCGCATTAGCGACGAGCTTTTCGGGCATCTGGACGCCCCCGTTAAGCGCATCGGAGCGAAAGACACGTGGGTCGGTTATCATCCGAACCTCGAAGATGAGACACTTCCGCAGACCGAAAACATCGCCGCTGAAATCGAGAAATTGCTTGCTTACTGACGGTCCGCGTGTCCAATAACGGAAACGCCCACGAAAGCGTCAACGGAGTCGACTACGCCGCGCGCGTCGGCGCACTCGCCACCAGCTCGCAAGACGGTCCGCCGCCGGACGCGATCCTTATATCCGCCGCTTCCAACATCCGTTATCTCTCGGGATTCACCGGAAGCAACGCGCTGCTTTTGGTCGCTCGCGGAAGCGCGACGCTCTTCACGGATCCACGCTACACGATTCAAGCCGCGCAGCAATGCCCGTTTCCGGCGCGCATCGAAAAGGGACCGCTGTTGCAAGCGGTATCGAAAGTACTCAAGACCTCAAAAGTTCGTCGCTTGGCATTCGAACGAAATCGGATCAGCTTCGACGCTTGGGAAACGCTGAAGAGCGCCGTCCCGCCCAGTTGCAACCTGCTACCCGTCAATAGCGTGGTGGAGCGGCTGCGCATGCGCAAGTCGCCACAGGAGATCGAGTGGATCCGGGAATCGGTCGAGACCAACTCGCGCGCGCTCCGGCGGGCGATGAAGCGGTTCCGCGCAGGAATTCGTGAATCGGAACTGGCCGCCGAGATCGACTATCAATCGCGTCGGGCCGGGGCCGAGATGCCGGCGTTTGAAACCATCGTTGCTGCAGGTTTGCGCAGTGCGCTGCCGCATGCCCGGCCGACGCACGCCAAAATCGAAGCCAAGAGCGCGCTCTTGATCGATATGGGGGCGTTCCAAAACGGCTATGCGAGCGACATGACGCGCACGATGTATGTGGGGAAAGCGCCGAAGCGATTCAAAACGATGTACCGCGCGGTTCTGGAGGCGCAGCTCGCCGCGATCGATGTGGTTCGCCCCGGAGTCTCCGCCGCGAAGGTAGACCTGGCGGCTCGCGCCGTTCTCGAAAGTGCGGGTTTCGGAGATGCCTTCGTTCACTCCACGGGTCACGGACTCGGCCTCGAAATTCATGAGTCGCCGCGCATTGGGAAGAAGGAAAAGACGCTTCTCGAAACCGGTTTTGTAATCACCATAGAGCCCGGTGTCTATTTCGAGGACTACGGCGGCATCCGCATTGAAGACACGGTCGTTGTGACAGATACAGGCTGCGAAATCCTCACGCCGACTTCAAAAGATTTGGTCGAGCTCTAAGATCTACGGAGCGGGCTCAAAGGACATAGCAGCCGCGCCTCACCGGACGTCCTTCAAAACATCCTTAACGCTCTCCGGATGTTTAGCGATCACGGCCAGCAAGACGCGCAGGGGCGCGTCAGGACGCACGCGCCCCTGCTCCTAATTCCGCAATGTCGCCGGCGGGAAGCTGAACTTCAGCGCAAACTGCGATTGACTGAGACCCATGCGGCGCCGAACCTTCGATACGTCCACGTCGGGTACCTCCACGCGAGTTACTTTCACTGGAAGCTCCTCGCCCTTCGACCCGGCGAGCGCCTCTTCCCATCCTTCGATGATCCTTACTCCAACGGTGGAGCTCTCTTTGCCTGTCATCTTGCTCCACGACCTCTCGGATGCTCGTGACCAAGCGCTGCCACGACTTTCGCCATCACGTTGAGATTTGCCTTCTCGTTCTTACGGTAGATTGCAAGCAGGAAACAGGTAAAGCCTGTTGTGGAAGGAGTAGATCACCCTAGCGCCTTCCCGTTTTCCCACCCTGACCAATGCCCGACGGACTTTCTATCTCCGCCGGCGTCAACGATCAGATCGCCCGCTTCAGGATTTGCGCCCGTAAACCCAACCAGCCGCGCCCGATCCCGTCTCTGGCAACGAGCGCCTGCCGAGATTACAATTGAAACGCGGCGGCGCATCGTTGGCACGTTTGGCGGCTCACGCGGTGACGCTTCGAATTGACGCATCCAATCCATGATTGCTGCTAATCCCCGCTCGACAGAAGCTATCCGATCCAGGGTGTAGTTCAATTCGGTGCTCCCGACCACGTTGCCACTTTGTTCATCAGACGACGAAACGCCCCGGGCCCCCGACTCATGTAGTCCTGCGTCATGGTCAGTTCCTCAGTGAATTGTTTCCGATAACCCGTCAGACGCGCCGCGGCAGGAGCACCAAGTCGGCCGCTTCCTCGGCATCTCTGAGAAGCGTCTTGCGCGGCGTGCCTATCTGCGCACGCATGGTCAGGCCACGAGCAAAATCCGTGACTTGGATCGCGCGCACGGCTACAGGAAAGTCGGACGGGATTTCTCCCGCGCTGATCCCGTCCCGGAAACGACCTTCCACCAGCGCCGCGCCGCCGGCGGCCGCGTTCTGCAGGAACTGCCGGACCTCAGCGTCGTCCACAAGCGGCGCGACGCACACCAGAAGACATCCCCGGGCGGACCCTTTCTCGGTCGCACTTTCGACGGCGTACCTCAGAAAGCCCGCGATCGAGTCGCGAAGAGTCTGTGGCGAGAGGAGTGCCTTCGCGGCTGATGCGCCCTTCCGTTCTGCATACGCCTTAAGGACGCGCAAGAATATCGCCCGCTTGTCCCCAAAGACGGCATACAGGCTCGGCCGTCCCACGCCCATCCCGGCGACGAGATCGTCAATCGTCACTCCGTCGTAGCCTTTCGACCAGAACACCTGGGTCGCCTTTTCCAGCGCCCCCGTCTCGTCGAAGCTGCGCGGCCGTCCACGCGGCCTAGCGGTATTTTGAATCATTTAGTTCAAAACTCCTTGACAATTGCCATCGCACCAATATATAACCGAATAGTTCGAAATTAGCAAGCCGGCTTGGCCTCGCGGGGCCTCACGACTCGACCTTCATCCTTCACCACGGAGACGCCCATGGAACATTCGATCGCACTCGTCACCGGCACTACCTCCGGGCTCGGTCGATGCGGCAGCCAGCATGCTCGCCACTAAGGGCTACCGCCAGGTCATCGTCACCGGGCGCAGCCTGGCTCGGGTCCAGAAACTGCCTCAGACCCCGCTGAGCCCATCATCAACTACTTCAGATTGCTCCATTCCCATTAATTAATAACCTAAAAGGATAGAAAAATGAACGAAAGTATATTAATAACCGGAGCAAATATTGGGCTTGGGAAAGAGACTGCCCGACAGTTAGCATTGAAAAAAGAAACAAAAAAGGTAATTCTTTTTTGCAGAAATCAAGCGAGAGCAGAGGCAGCAAAAAAAGACCTTGAGGAGAAAACGGGGAAAAAGATTTTTGAAATTATTATTGGGGATGTTACGGATGCAAATTCTGTAAGAAAAGCAGTAGAAGAAATAAAGGAACCTATTGATGCAATAATTTTAAATGCAGGTGGAGTAGTTGGGAAAACGGCTGCGAAATTTACGCCTTCCGGTATGAATGAATTAGCTGCTACGAATATTTTAGGTAATGTAATTCTAGTGGAGGAATTAATTAAACGGGACAAGTTAAGGAAAACAGTTCTATCAGTCAGTGCGGAAGCTGTTCCAGGAGTAAAGATGCTCGGAGTAAAACCAGTTTCAATGAGGACTTCTTCTGTAGATGAGTTTGCTGCTGTTCTTGATGGATCATATTTTGGTAATAAGTTCGATGCATTGCAAGCATACGCATATGTCAAATATGCAGAAACCATGTGGACGTTATCAATGGCAAGAAAATATCCTAAGCTCAAGTTTATTGTTGTGAGCCCAGGGAATACAAAAGGAACTCAGGCGCCAGATAGTCTTCCCCCGGCAATGCGGTTTATGTTGAAGTATGTGATGATGCCTATTGTATTCCCATTGATGGGCGGAATGGTGCATACGCTGGAAGTAGGTGCAAAACGCTTTGTAGATGCCATTTCGGATGAGCGGTATAAAAGCGGCGTTTTTTATGCCAGTAAAGAGGGTAAGTTATCAGGGGACATGGTGGACCAGAGCACTTTTTTTACTGATTTGAAAAATACTTCATTTCAAGATAACGCCAACGAGGCAATTCACCATTTCATAAATTAGGCCTGACACGTCTCGGGAATTCGCCGGCCAAGAAGTTGCACAGCGCCACCCACATCTTCACGATCGCGCCAGCCAAGAAGCCGCGTGGCAGGCCGTCGTCAAGGTCTCCGGCGTCGACTTTGTCCAGCCCAGCATCCTTGAGCGCAGTGTCGTGGACGGAGAGCTGATCGGCGCGTCCACTGAATAGTTCGAAACAAGTCCTTGACCACTCTCCGCAAATTATGGAATCAACAGTTCGACACAACAAAGCAACCCTAACCATTCACAAGGAGAATTCACATGAAACGGTACAAAGGTAAAAAGGTGGTGATCATCGGCGGCACGAGCGGCATGGGGCTCGCGACGGCGAAGATGCTCCTTGATGGGGGCGCGCGCGTTCTGGTGACGGGTCGCTCGCAGGCCGGCCTGGAATCGGCGCAGAAAGAGCTTGAAATGACGCCATCGTGGTTTCGAGCGACGCGCGGTCGTTGACGGACATCGACGCCCTCGCCTCTCGAGTGAAGGCCGAGTTCGACACCTTCGACCTGCTCTTCGTCAACGCCGGGTTCAGCACCCGAGCGCCTCTCAACCGCCGCTGTAACCAGGCATCTACGCAACTCCGGCCGATGCCGCGCAGGCATTCATCGCCGCCCGCGCGAAGACCATCGAGTACGTGAAAACCACCCATGACGATCTGCGGACTCACGTCGGCCCAGGCCCGGCCGGCCCCATGGATGCCTACCAGTTTCTGCTGCTGCTTTCCGCCCATAGCGCGCGCCACACCGAGCAGATTCTGGAAGTTGAGGCTGATCCCAACTATCCCAAAGCGTCTACAGCGACAGGGCAGTAGTACCGGGCGCGGTGAGCGCGGTGCGCAGGTCTGCTAAGCTTATCCGTTGCCATGACAGTTGACGAAATTCGCGAGCTCGTTCAGCTCCTGTCGGAATCGGACATTACCGAGCTCGAAGTTCAGCGAGGAGAGGACCGCGTTCGCATCAGCCGGTCGGGCGGTTCAAAATCCGCCGGGTCGAGCCAGGGCACGCACCAATCCTTTGCGCCTTCGGCGTCCGGGACCGGCGGACACCAGCAGTTTTCACAAGGGCCATCACCGCAGGCGCTGGCGCCACAACAAGCGCCCGAGCCCCCGAAGGCGGAAGCGACTGACGATCCCTCGGTCAAGCTCGTCAAGTCGCCGATCGTCGGCACCTTCTATGAGTCCGGTTCTCCGGGTTCTCCGCCGTTCGTTCGCGTCGGCGAGACGGTGCAGGCGGGGCGCGTGCTCTGCATCATCGAATCCATGAAGCTCATGAACGAAATTGAGGCGGACTTCGCCGGAGTCATCGTGGCCAAACTGGTGCCGAACGGACAGCCGGTCGAATACGGCGAAGCACTGTTCTCGATCCGGGCCATCTAATCTCTAACAGCGTGAGTTCAACCAAAACTACCGAAAGCGCCAAGCGGTTTCCCGCGTCCACTGCGCCGCCGCCTGAGGCCAAACTTCCGTTTCGTAAAATCCTGATCGCCAATCGCGGCGAGATCGCGTTGCGCGTGATTGCGGCATGCAAGGATCTCGGCATACCGACCGTCGCCGTCTATTCCGAGGCCGATCGCTACAGCCTGCCCGTGCGCTTCGCCGACGAAGCGGTCTGCATCGGTCCGGCCAAGAGCGCACGCAGTTATCTCGATATCCCCTCGATTATCAGCGCGGCCGAGATCACCAACGTCGATGCCATCCATCCCGGCTACGGCTTTTTAAGCGAGAACGCGCGGTTCGCAGAAGTGTGCCGGGAGAGCGGGATCAAGTTCATCGGACCGCGTCCTGAGATCATCCGTGAGATGGGCGTCAAGGAACGCGCGCGCGCCATCATGAAGCAGCACGGCGTGCCCACGCTGCCGGGCTCCGAGGGTGTTCTGCAGAGTCCGGAAGAGGCCATCGAGCTCGCCGGTCAAATCGGATTCCCGGTCATTCTTAAGGCCTCAGCGGGCGGCGGCGGACGCGGCATGCGCGTTTGCTACAAGGCTGAAGAACTTCCCGCGTTGTTGATGCAGGCGCAGCAGGAAGCCGGCGCTGCGTTCAGTTCCGCGGACGTGTATCTGGAGAAGTTCGTCACCCGCCCGCGTCACATCGAGTTTCAAATTCTGGCCGATGAGCATGGCACGGTGGAGATCCTCGGCGAGCGCGAGTGCAGCATTCAGCGGCGCCATCAGAAACTGCTGGAAGAATCACCGTCGCCGGCGCTGCGGCCGGAAGTCCGTGAGCGCGTGATGGCGAAGCTGCGCGAGGCGCTGACAGCCATCGGCTACACCAACGCGGGCACGGTCGAGTTCCTGATGAACGAAACGGGCGACCTCTACTTCATCGAAGTCAACGCTCGCATTCAGGTGGAACATCCCGTCACCGAACTCGTAACCGGGATCGATTTGGTGAAGTCGCAAATCCGCATCGCCGCCGGTGAGAAGCTCGACGATCTGATTACCCGACCAGTGCAGCCGAGGGGTCACGCGATCGAGTGCCGCATCAACGCGGAGAACCCGGAGACATTCGCCCCATCCCCCGGCCGCATCACCGCGCTCAATTTGCCGGGCGGCATTGGCGTCCGCGTCGATACGCACGCGTTCACCGACGGCGTGATCCCGCCTTATTACGACTCGCTGGTGGCCAAGCTCATCTGCTACGGCACGGATCGAACGGAGGCGATTGCGCGTATGCGCCGCGCTCTGAGCATGTTTATTGTTGAAGGCATTCACACTTCGATTCCGCTGCACCAGCGCATCCTTGCCGATCCGGATTTCGTGGCCGGCAACTTCGATACGCATTTCATCGTCAAGCTGTTCGGCTGAAGAGTCCAGGTGGCCGCGGCTCTTCCATTTCGCGACGCCCGCCGACTGGTTCTGGAACACGTCGCAGCCGCGCAGGTTCCGCTTGCGAATGAGACGGTGGACCTCACTGCAGCGGATTTCCGAGTCTTAGCTGAAGATCTGTACGCCGATCGCGATTACCCAACGCTTGATCGCACAGCCCGCGACGGATTCGCCGTCCGTTCCGCCGACCTGCCGGGCCGCGTTTGTGTGATTGGTGAAGTCCGCGCAGGCGCCCGTTTCGATCGTGTGGTTGGGCCAGGCGAGGCCGTAGAGATCATGACCGGCGCTCCAATTCCCGATGGTGCGGATGCCGTCGTTATGGTGGAACACGTCCGTCGCGATGGCGATTGGATCGAGTATGAATCCGCCGTGCCGACCGGCCAGTTCATCAACGAGCGCGGCAGCGAGGCCACCCACAATGCGCTTCTCCTTCGCGCCGGCACGCGGATCGGATACGCGGAGGTCGCGATGCTCGCGGCCGTCGGCTGCGCGCGAGTTTCTGTTTTCCGTAAACCGACTGTCGCCATCATCGCGACCGGCGACGAACTCGTCGAGCCGGGCGAGCCCGCCGCAGCGCATCAGATCCGCAATTCCAACGCGTACTCAGTAGCCGCGCAGGTTGCGCGCGCTGGTGGCATTCCAGCCATCCTACCCGTGGCCCGCGATCACCTGGAAGCAACTCGCGCTCTGATAGAACAAGGTCTCTCCTACGATTTGCTTCTGTTATCCGGCGGCGTTTCCGCTGGAAAATACGATGTGGTCGAACTCGCACTTGCCGAACTCGGAGCCGAAGTTGTATTCGATCGGGTTGCGATCCAGCCCGGCCAGCCGCTCGTCTTCGGCCGCGTTCGCGAGCGCTTCTTTTTCGGGCTGCCTGGCAATCCTGCATCGACCATGGTCACGTTCGAACTCTTCGCCAAGGCTGCATTAGCGATGCTCGGCGGCGAACCAGCACGTGACATCGTCTTCACCGAGGCCCGATTGACGCAGCCCTACAAGCATCGCGGAGGTCTTACCCGCTTTCTTCCCGCTCTGGTTTCCGGCGATGGCGACTTGACGCCGATTCAATGGACCGGATCGAGCGATATCGCCGCGCTCACTCGCGCGAACGCGTTCATGGTGGTCGATGCGGATCGCATGGAATGGGCGACGGGCGATTTGATGCCGGTTCTTTTCAAATGAATCCGCTCTCCCATTTCGACGAAACGGGCCAGGCGCGCATGGTCGATGTGTCGGCTAAATCCGAGACGCGCCGTACGGCGACTGCCCACGCGTTCGTCCGCATGAGCGAGGCTGTGATCGCAGCGCTCGCGAGCAACCCGAAAGGCGATCCGCTCGAAGTCGCCCGCGTCGCCGGCATCATGGCTGCGAAGAAGACAGCGGATCTAATCCCGATGTGTCACCCGCTAGGCCTATCGCACGCGGGAGTCGATCTGACCATCGAACCAGACGGAATCCGCATCATCGCAACTGCCGCCACGACTGCGCTCACCGGCGTTGAGATGGAAGCGCTCACGGCGGCCGCCGTCGCAGCACTTACCGTCTACGACATGACCAAGGCGCTCGACAAGCGAATCGAGATTACCGATCTCTATTTGATGGAGAAAACCGGCGGTAAGAGCGGCTACTGGAAGCGTTAATACTTACAGGTAAACTGTACAAGTAAACTGCATTTCTGCTATGCTGAATCGTGAGCAAGTCCGAAACGGCGGCAGATCTCGCTGCACAACTTCGAACCATCCTAAGTCGACTGAAGCGCCGACTGCGTGAGCAGGGAGACCCAAGCGATCTGACGCCCTCTCAAATCTCCGTGCTCATTCGTCTGGAGAAGGATGGTCCGGACACGGTGTCGAGCTTGGCGCGTGCCGAGGGGGTGCGCCCTCAATCGATGAGTTCCATTGTTGTGTCGCTGCAGGACGCGGGTTTGGTGAGCGGGATCTCTGACCCGAACGATGGCAGAAAAACTCTGATGTCCCTAAGCAAGAAATGCGCGAAGTTACTTCAGGAGAGCCGAGCCGCGAGACAGGATTGGCTCACCGCCACAATCGTCCAAAAGCTTTCCGCTCGGGAGCAACAGCAGCTCTCTACAGCTCTCCAGCTGCTGAGCCGGCTCACTGATGAGTGACCTCTATCTGAGGTCAAAAAGGAGCTCTGCCAATTGAACTGGCTTCATCTCGTTTCGTATTTCTTCGGAGGCATTTTCGCGGCAAACGCCGTTCCGCATTATGTCAGCGGCATGATGGGACGGTCTTTCCAGAGTCCCTTCGCCAAGCCATCAGGAAAAGGGCTTTCGTCCTCAACCGTCAACGTTATCTGGGGATTCTTCAACGCGGTGGTCGCGTATCTGCTGGTCGCGCGCGTCGGTGCTTTCGATCTCCGGGCGACAAGCCACATCCTTCCGTTCGGCTTGGGCGCGCTGCTCATCAGCTTCTTCTCAGCGCGGCACTTCGGCCAGTTCCATGGCGGCAACGCGCCCGCACGCAGATGAAGAATCCAGTGGCGGGCACCTTTCGCTCGTTGAGAAGTTTCAACTTCCGCTTGTGGACAGCCGGCGCTCTCGTTTCCAACATCGGTACCTGGATGCAGCGCGTTGCGCAGGACTGGCTCGTATTGACGCAGCTTACCCATCACGATGCGTCAGCGCTAGGCGTCGTCATGGGACTGCAGTTCGCCCCGCTACTTCTGTTCCTCCCCTGGACAGGACTGGCTGCCGACCGCCTCAATCAACGCAAGCTCCTGATGTTCACCCAGGCATCCATGGGCGTGCTTGCGCTTATCCTGGGCAGCTCTCACCATCGCAGGAGTCGTCCAGCTCTGGCATGTCTATTTGTTAGCTTTCCTGTCCGGTTCCGCCGCCGCGCTGGATGCTCCCGTGCGACAGACCTTCGTCGCCGAGATGGTGGGCGACGCCGATCTCCCCAACGCCGTCGCATTGAATTTGAGCTCGTTCAATGCCGCACAGATGATTGGTCCCGCGGTCGCCGGCCTGCTCATCGCGAACGTTGGATTAGGATGGGCCTTTCTTCTGAACGGGCTCTCATTCGCGGCCGTTCTGATCTCGATGGCTTTCTTTCGTATCTCGGAACTGCATAGAAGCCCGCGAGCGCATCGCACCACTTCTGGATTCCTGGAAGGGCTTCGCTATGTATGGAGAAGACCGGACCTCAGGGCCATACTGATCATGTTGTTTCTGATCGGCACCTTTGGTATGAACTTTCCTATCTTCATCTCAACCATGGCCGTCAACGTTTTCCACTCCGATGCACGCGCCTTCGGCCTGCTCTCCTCCATCATGGCCGTGGGCACGCTCTCCGGATCATTGTATGCGGCGAGTCGCCAGAAGCCAGGCTTACCGTCTCTCTTGGGTGGAGCCGGCGTCTTCGGGCTTGGTTGTACCCTAGCCGCATTAGCGCCTGGATACTGGTGGTTCGCGGCCGCTCTCACAATCATCGGCGCAGCTACCTTGACCTTCGGCAACAGCACCAACAGCACGATGCAGCTCTCTACGGAACCGGCGATGCGAGGCAGAGTGATGGCCCTACGGGTTGCGATCGCGCTGGGAGGAACACCGATTGGCGCACCCATCGTTGGTTGGGTGGCCAACGACTTCGGCCCGCGATGGGCGCTTGTCATTGGCGCTGCGGCGGGTTTCGCCGCCGCCCTGGTCGGGATGTACGGTCTTGAAACCCAATGAAGTTAGCCCTGATCGGTCACGGCGCTGTCGCTAAAGCGCTCGAGCCACTACTGCAAACCGATGGGCGCTTCGAGATCGTCGGCATCCACACTCGATCGCGTCCGGCGGCAGACTCCGCCGTAGCATTCCTTGATGCCGTGAAGGCTGCAGATCATGGTCGAGCTTACGACGCTGAATCCGTGGACCGGCGAACCGGCCATCAGCCATATCCGTGCGGCGTTCGCGCGCGGTATGCATGTGGTCACCGCGAACAAAGGCCCGGTCGCACATGCCTATCGCGAACTGGCTGACGAGGCGGACCGGCGTGGACTGATCTGGCGCTTCGAATCCTCCGTGATGGATGGCACTCCGGTATTTAACCAGTTTCGAAACAATCTACCCGGAGTCAGAGTGCTGGGCTTTGCGGGCGTACTGAATTCAACCTCGAACCTGGTGATCGACGCGATGGAACAAGGCGGCACTTTCGAAGACGGCCTGAAGCACGCTCGCGAGTTGGGAGTCGCGGAGGCGGACGCATCGTTCGACATCGACGGGTGGGATTCCGCCGCCAAGACTGCCGCTCTGGCTAACGTCCTGATGGACGCCCGCACCAACCCGCAAAACGTCGAGCGCAGCGGAATCGCCGGATACACTCCAGCGATGATTCAGGACCTCGGGAAGCAAGGGCACACGGTACGGCTCGTCAGCCGGGCGGAGGCCGGTGGGCTGTTGAGTGCCAAAGCCGAAGTGCTTCCGAGGACGAGTCTACTGGCCAGCGCGGCTGGAACCTCGAACGTGATTCTCTTCGAAACCGACCGCATGGGCACGCTTGGAACGATGTCGATCAACCCCGGTGTCGAACAGACCGCTTACGGCGTCTACGTCGATCTGTTGGACATCCTCGCCCGATGCTAACCTAAAAACGTGGGTAATGTGCTAAAACGGGTGCTTCTCTGGGACTACCCGCGCGCGTCCTGGCAGTACGACCTGATCGTGGCGGTTATCCTCCTTTTTATCTTCGGGATTCCCCGGGCGTGGTTCCACGATCAGCCTCGCATTCCGCAATCGCACGAAGTCGCGCTGCTTCCTTCCGCCAACGGCGCCAGCGTATTCTGGCTCGAGCCGGAACTGCTTGCCGACGTTGCGGAGAGCGCTCCGGATCAGGCGAGAGTCGCGCGCGTTGCCGGAATCTTAAAGGTGAAAACGGGCCGCGAACAGAAGGTCACGAGAGTCGATCCCGTGTATAACTCCGACCACGAATTGACCGGCTACATGGCCGTGGCCAAACCTTAGCGATTGATTCGAATTCCTGCGCGTCAAACCGATATGAAGAATAAGTACTTAGCTGCGACGTTCATCTTGTGTTTGGGGAGTGCCGGATCTGCTTGGGGAGCGGATCCGGCCGACGCAGTGCTTGCCAAAATCGACCGTGCTGCGGCGGGTTTCCGTGGAATGTCAGCGGATTTGCATCAGGTAGCGCACACCGAGGTCGTGAATCAGGATCAGGTCGCCACCGGAACCATCCGAATGAAGCGACTCAAGCCAGGCGACACGCGAATGCTGGTGAATTTCGGCCAGCCCGATCCGAAATCCGTCTCGCTCGAGGGCCAGACGCTGGATATCTATCTGCCGCGAACCAACGTCGTGCAAGAGTACAATCTGGGCCAAAACTCGTCAGTAATCGAGCAGTTTCTGCTGCTCGGATTCGGCACGACAAAGGCAGATTTGCTGGCCAATAATCAGGTAAAGTATCTCGGAGCGGACCCGGTGGACGGCCGTCCCGCCGCGGAACTCCAGCTAACACCGAAGAGCAAGGACGTCGCGGCTCACGTTCAGAAAATCGAGATGTGGATTTCGCCCGACACCGGTTTGCCGATTCAGCACAAAATTTTCCAGGCCGGCGGAGATTACCAGCTTTTCGCCTTCTCCAACATCAAACTTGAACCCAATCTCCCGGATTCCAGTTTGAAGCTCAAATTGCCAAAGAATGTTAAAAGAGAGACTCCGGGGCGCTAAACGACGCTTTGTAAGTATCCTTTGGCAGGATCATTGCTGTCTATTAATCAAACATGAAGACCGCGAACCGGCTTCTCTATCTCGACTGGATGCGCGGATTGGCCGCAGTCATCATGCTGCAAGGGCACGTGTTTCATTCGTTCCTGCGCAATGACTTGCGAACCGGCGGGTTTTACGTCTTCTCGCAATTCGTGGGCGGCATGCCCCCGGCAATCTTTCTCTTTCTAACGGGCATCACGCTCGCGTTCCTGATGGACAGCCAAGAGCGTAAAGGTTTCACCGTTGCAGCGCGTTGGACGGGAGCCTTGCGGCGCGGGGGATACCTGCTGGCCGTCGCTTTCGCCTTCCGCATCCAGCTGTGGCTGTTTACCCGCCTCTTCTCGCCGGCAACCGATTCGCCTTGGACGGAAATGTTGAAAGTCGACATCCTCAACTGCATGGGCGTCGGTCTTGCATTCTTCGCGATCTTGGCGATGCTGTCTACCCGCAACCGCATTAAGGTCGGCGCGATCCTGGGCGCTGCCATCGCTCTGCTCGCGCCGCTAGTCACTCAGTTCGGCGGGTATATTCAACCGCAGCTCCTGCGCGACTACCTGGTTCCGAGTTACAACTATTTCTCCTTCTTCCCTTGGGCTGCCTACATTGCTTTTGGAATTAGTTTCGGTTCTGTCCTGCGTCTGGCCAAGGGTGAGCGGCTGACGTGGATGATGCACCGGTTCGCTTTGGGCGGTGCCTTACTAGCGCTAGGCGTTAGTTTCTACTCGAGCTACGGACCGGCGGTCTATCACAAGTCCGAATTCTGGCTCGACGGCCCTGGGCTCGTGTTCATCAAGCTGGGCGTGCTTCTGCTGATGATCTCGTTCGCGTATGGCTGGATGCATAAACCCGGGGCGGAGAAGTGGAGCTGGGTCCGGCAGCTGGGTATGACGTCGTTGTTGGTCTATTGGGTTCACATCGAGCTCGTCTACGGGCATTGGCTCGGTGCGCTTAAGATGAACCTCGACGTCGGCCAAACGATTGTCGCCGCCGCTGTTATTGTCAGCTTGATGGTCGGACTCTCTTACACCAGGACGTCGTGGCCGCAATTGCGTGAAGGGCTGCTTGCACTATTCGCTCCGCCCGCGCCACAGCGCGTTTCGGGTGACTAGCGCCTGTTAGCTCTTGCCCAACAATCGATCCACCGCATCACGCTGATACCTGGACATCCTTAGCTCCTCCCCATTCTGCAGCACCACCACGTGACTGCCCTGGAACCAAGGGCGTACCTCGCGAACCCGCAGCACATTCACGATCGTCGATCGATGGATCCTCAAAAACTCCCGCGGATCCAGCTTGTCCACGAGCGCTTGCAGCGTCTCTCGCACATCGTAGACGCGACGTCCGGTGTGAAGCCGCGCATAGTTTCCGTCGGCCTCAATCCAATCGATATCCGCAACCGCCACAAACACGATCTTGCCGCCGCTTGCCACCGCCAGCCGTTGCGCATAATCCGACGCGTACCGGCTTCCAAGCAATGAGAACAGCTGCTTCGCTGTATGTTTGTCGTGCCGCCCCTGATACCGTTCTTGTGCCCGCAAAACGGCTCGGGCCAGCCGGTCCGCCGCAAACGGTTTCAGCAGGTAATCGACGGCATTGGCGTCAAACGCGCGAATCGCATATTGATCAAACGCGGTAACAAAGATCGTGGCCGGCATTTGCTCCGCGCCGACGCTTTCCACGACCCGAAAACCATCCATCTCCGGCATCTGCACGTCCAGAAACACTAAGTCGGGTTGCATCTGCCGGATCGCTGCTACCGCCGACTCGCCGTCGCCGACTTCACCGATCACGAGCACCGAGGTGTCGCGGTTCAGTAACCGTAGCAGTGCCTTGCGCGCCAGCGGTTCGTCATCCACAATCAGCGTGCGCATGTTAGACCGCAACTCCCGCCGTTGAATGTTGCTCTGGGTTCGGCGTCAAACGCCCCGGCACGAAAATAATCGCCACCGCGCCGCCGCGTGCCAAAGGTCGAAAGAGCAGGGAAGCGGCTGGTCCGTAAATACACTCCAGCCGCGCTTTCGTATTCCGTAGACCGACGCCTCGCTGAAACAATCGCTCCGTCACGTCATCCACCACGCTGTTCGAGTTCCAGACTTCCACTTGCAGTCCGCCATCGTGCTCACTCGCGAAGATTCCAATCCGATCATCGCCTTTGTGTTTTCCGATTCCATGCCGAATCGCATTCTCAACCAATGGCTGCAGAATTAGCGGAGGCAGCCGCATTTCCAGAGTTGCCTGGTCTGCCTGAATCTCGAACCCAAGGCGCTCACCAAACCTTCGCTTCTGTATGCCGATGTATAGGTCCAGAAACTCCAACTCTCGAGACAACGGAATGTCGTTCGCATCCATCTGGTCAAGCGAAATTCGCAGCAATCCGCTCAGTCGCAACAAGACGTCCTCAGCCGCGCCAGGGTCCTCTTGCACCAAAGTAATCGCGGCTTGTAACGTGTTGAAGAGGAAGTGCGGCTGAATCTGGATTCGGAGTTTCTCCAGTTCCGCGGACGCGAGCCGCGTCTCTAACTGCGCCTCCCGAAACTCCCGTTGGCGCACTTCATCCCGCAAATGCGCAAGGGCCGCGAGGAAGACGATCAGCCAGTACGCAATGAACGCCAACGTTGAATAGCGCTCCATCCACTCGACTGCCATGAAGACGGCGTTGGCTGGCAGTTCGTGATGCCGTGTGTAGATCCAGCCAGCGATCCCGCGGCAAATCGCCTGTGTCGCAAGCCACGCGAGACACGCCACCGCGTGTGGGAAGAGAAGATGTTGTGCCCACTTAGTACCGGTGATTGGATAGCGCCGGCCGAGTTCGTAAATAGCCGGAGTCAGCAAAGCCAGCAAGTAGCAGTTGAACGTCGCCCACGCAAGGTAGTGAGTGATAGGAAGGATGATCCCCTTGCTCGCGTCATTCAGCAAAACAACACTTGCTTCCAGAAGCATGACTGTGCCCCAACACGCCACGCTGATGGCTAGTCGGCGCAGATAGACAAAGTGGCTTGTATCGGACACGAGCCGCGAAAGAGAAATCATGATTGACTAAGTAAGTACAGGCGCACTTTCAATATAGCTGCGCGCAGCGTTACGCACACCTGGGACTCAGCGATTCGTCCCACCCGGTCAACGATTCAACCCGCCTAATTTCGATCCAGCCCTTTTACCTAGCCGCCGCTAGCTTGTCCGGTCTACTCTCGCGCTAGAGGTAAAACCGAAATGTGTCGTTTGCACGGACTCGCAATCCTTCTGATTTTTAGTAGTTACTTTCAGGCCTTCGCGCAGAACCCCACCGATGGCGAAGCCTGGCTGAAGCTTGGGCGCCTTCGTCAAGACGCTGCGCGGTATCGCGATGCCGAGCAGGCTTACCGCAAAGCGATCGCTCTTCTCAAGCCTCGTAGTCCGATTTCGCTCGCCGAAGCAATGGATAGCCTAGGGACTACGTACGCCGAATGCGGTGAGTTTGCGAAGGCCGGCCACTTCGAGCGCAAAGCGTTATCGATTCGCGAACGGGAGAACGACGTGCCTGGCATTGGACGCAGCCACACTCATCTCGCTGTTCTCTTACTCGCTAGGAATGACCTCGCCTCGGCTGAGGCTGAAGCGCAAATGGCCGTGAATCTACTCGCCTCAACAGCATCGCCCGAGGACCAGATGAGCGCCCTCATCAGTCTTTCTTTAGTTCGTTGCGCCCGGGGTAACTGCCCTACTGCCATTCCACAGCTAAGACGGGCACTTACTATCGCTCATAGCAACTACGCCGGGGCAAGCATCCCTGTCGGGTTCCTCAACTTCCTGCTTGGATATGCTCTCTGGAAAAGCGGCGATATCCATACAGCTGAGGAATACCTACGCACGGGTGTGCACGAACTGTCGATGCAACTTAGCTGGGGACATCCCATGTATGTTCGTGCTATGAAGCAGTACGCCGCGTTCCTGACTCAAACTGGCAATGCAGCCGAGGCCGCCAAAGTTCGAGCCAAGATCGCTAAGTTCGACCCGTCGCCGGACAAGATCGATGTCCAGTCGCTCGCGTTCCGATAGTGTTCGGCCGCGTCCTACTGCGTGACGATAGGCTGAACTTCGAGCGGTTTTAGCTTTAAGATGCCGCGTAGCTCGGTATCGAGCCGTGTCACCATCTCGCTGTGGTCGCGAAGGTATTGACGGGCATTCTCGCGTCCTTGCCCGATACGTTCGCCTTTATAGCTGAACCACGAGCCGGACTTCTCAACCGCGCTGTGCAGCACGCCCATGTCCAGCAAATCGCCTTCACGGGAAATGCCCTGGCCGTACAGAATATCGAACTCAGCTTCGCGGAACGGGGACGCCACTTTGTTCTTCACGATCTTGCATTTGGTGCGGTTGCCGACCGTCGTTTCGCCGTCTTTGATCGCTGCCATGCGACGTACTTCCATGCGCACCGAACAGTAAAACTTCAGCGCGCGTCCGCCGGTGGTTGTCTCCGGATTCCCGAACACCACGCCGATCTTCTCGCGGATCTGGTTGATGAAAATCAGGCAAGTGTTGGTGCGGCTAACGACGCCGGTCAATTTGCGAAGCGCTTGCGACATCAGGCGGGCATGCAGGCCCATGTGGCTATCCCCCATGTCGCCTTCGAGTTCGGCTTTCGGAACTAGCGCCGCCACGGAATCGACTACCACGACATCGACGGCGCCCGAGGCAATCAGAACGTTCGCGATTTCGAGTGCTTGCTCGCCATGGTCCGGCTGTGAAACGAGCAGGTTATCTATGTCCACGCCAAGCTTGCGCGCGTATGCCGGATCTAAAGCGTGCTCCGCATCGATGAACGCCGCCGTCCCCCCGGCTTTCTGTGCTTGCGCGATGATTTGCAGCGTGAGCGTTGTTTTTCCGGACGATTCCGGACCGTAGATTTCCACGACGCGTCCTCGTGGTACGCCTCCTACGCCGAGCGCGGAGTCGATGGAGATGGAGCCGGTCGAGATGACGCTAACCGCGCTGACCGTATCGGAACCAAGGCGGACGATCGAGCCTTTTCCGAACTGCTTTTCTATAGCGACCAGGGTCTGGTCAATGGATTTCTGGCGTTCACGAAGATCGAGCATGGGCATTCCGGGAGTGTTGTACAAATGGCAACTTTCTCAAAGCCATTTACAGACCTACAGTCGCGATAGAGTGGGATCGATGCCCGTCGGGGACAGCGAAGCGGCTCTATATACGAATAAAGGCGCAATCCTTCTCACCAAGACTTTCGGTGCAAAGGGATTGCATGACCATCTGCGCATCGCTCCGCTGAGAGAGTATGCGCGAAAGCATTTGCGAGGGCGCCCTCTTTCCGTGCTGGAAGTCGGCTGCGGGGAGGGGCTTTCGCTTTTCGAGCTCGGCAAAGTTCTCGGTCCGCAGATGACTGCGGATGGTTATGATTGCGATCCGGAAGATATCCGAATTGCGCAGCGGATCGCCGCCCAGCGATTTCGGAACATCAACTTTCATTGCGCCGATGCGACCGAAGTTACGGAAACGAGGAACGACCTCGATGTCATTCTCCTTATGGATTTTCTCGAGCATGTACAAGAGCCTGCCGCGATCGTCTCGAAATTGGCGCGCTGCCTGAAAGCGGGCGGGGTAATGATCGTTTCGGTTCCGACACCCCGCTATCCCGTCGTTTTCACCCGCGCCATGCACGAGCGCATCGGGCACAGGGTAGACGGCTATACGGAACAGTCGTTACAGGCGCTCTTCCCGCCCGCCTTCGCTATGACGTTTGCACTCAGAAATACAGGGTTTCCGGCACAATACGGCTGCTGGCTGCAAACGCGCAGTCAGCGCTTTCCTTACCTGCTCGATTGGATCAAGGACATCATTTTCACCTCCATTTTCCGCAAGCTGGACTGGCTGAACGGTCCCAAATCATGTTCTCTATTTGCGGTCTTCACGAAAACGGGTTAGCGAATGAGATACCTTGTTTTCATGCGATTCATGACCTGTTTGCTGCTGCTCGCGGGAAGCGCGTGCGCGTTCGGTGAAGATAATGGCGGCTGGAAACAGCTGTTCGACGGTAAGGACTTGAATGGCTGGAAGCACGTCGGCCCGGGCGCCGATTCGGTAGTAGACGGATTGATCAAAACGGGCGGCGGTATGGGTCTGCTCTATTGGACCGGCGGGAAGATTGGAAACTGCCAGTTACGGATTGTGTATAAGATGCGCGACTTCAATGACAATTCCGGTGTGTTTGTCCGGATTCCTCTGGAGCCGCGTGAAGAATGGATGCCGGTGCACTACGGCTACGAAGTGCAGATCGATAATCACCCGGAGACTTCGAAGGAAGATGAGTATCACGTCACGGGAACTCTATACTCGCTCACGAAGCCGCTGGCCAAGCCGGGTAAGCCCGGTCCGGAATGGAACACGATGATCATCACACTGGACGGCCCACGCACGATCGTGACAGTGAATGGCGTGAAGGTAACGGACTACACCGAGGGCGGTCCGGTACCCGAGCGCAAGTTCCCGTTCGAGCCCCAGCATGGTCCGCGGCCGCTCGAAGGATATTTTGGATTGCAGAACCACAGCGACAACGACATCGTCTTCTTCAAAGAAGTTGCGATGCGGCCCCTGCCAAAGGGTGGAGCGGAATCGAAGTAGATTGTCGACCAAGACCGAGCCGACTCCGATTCTGATCGGGCGTGAAGTGGCGTCATGGCCTACGGCTCAACGCAGGAAGAAGCGTTGCAGCCTGTATCAATCTCGGCGAAGAAGTTCCTGTGCCGTTTGCCCTAGTGTGTTCCGAGGCCTGAGCCGCCGGCGAACTGTCAAGGCTCGACATTTGCTCGCGGCGCTGTCTCGAATCGGATGGACAGCAGCTTGGCGCTGCGGTTTCCATCGTCGGCTGAAGCGGGACGGTTGGCCGAACTACACCCTCGCCCTCCATGACGCGAAGAGATTTGCCCCGCCGACTTGCTCAGATGGCGAGAAGACAGGGTTGCGGCCCAAAGGTTCACAAACCTGCTCGCATAGTTATTTCGGCCGTGCTTCCGCAATGCCTCTTTTAGTTCTTCAGGTGTCCCGGGCGTAGGCGGCTTCTTCGGGAAGAAAAACCCGGAGCTATGCTTTGTCGTAACGAGTTCTGCAGGCCCGTGCGGTGCCTAAGTTTAGTTCGTATTGACAACCGATATCGGCATCCGATATCATCCAAACGTGGCCAAACCAGCGGAGCTTCTGCAAGGCACCCTAGATCTTCTTATCCTTCGTACTCTTGAACTCGGCCCGATGCACGGAGTCGCGATCTCGGATCGGCTCGAACAGGTGACGCGCGGCGTCTTTGTCGTAGGCCCCGGCTCCCTGTTCCCAGCGTTGCACCGGCTCGCCGAAAAGGGATGGATTGAGGGGGCATGGTCCGACCTCGAGAGTAAGCGCCGCGTCAAGACTTATACTCTGACGACTTCCGGGCGCGCCCAGCTTAGCGAGGAGAAGCGTAACTGGAAAAAGGTATTCACCGCGATGAATCGCGTGCTGGCGGAAGAGTCTTAACCTATGTCCCTTCTCCTGCGTACTCGCGCACTGCTAAGGTCGTTGTTCCACCGTGACGAGGTCGAGACAGAACTCAACGACGAGGTGCAGGCATTCTACGACACCGTCGTTGACCGGTTGGTCGAACAGGGAACTCCGCGCCAGGAGGCGATCCGTCAGGCGAATATCAAGTTCCATCTTCCAGAGCAGGCGAAGAATGATATCCGGGAAGCCCTCACGGGTGAAGCGATCGCCTCCGTCGGGCGCGAAGTTCGCTACGCTCTGCGCACGATAAAGAAGAGTCCGGCATTCGCGGTAGTTACGGTCCTGACTCTCGGTTTTGGGATCGCCGCAAACGCGACCATCTTCTCAATGGTCAGCCGGTTCGTCCTTCACGCGCCGCCGGTAGGTCATCCAAGTACTCTGATGGCACTGCACACCACGGACCGTGGCGAATGTTGTAACTCGTTCTCGTACCCTCTCTTTAACTCTCTTCGTGAGCAAGTAAGGTCTTTCTCAGGTGTCGCGAGTTACTACGAGTTGGTACCCGCATCCATGGGCGGCAGCGGAGAACCGGAACGTGTGTGGGGTCAGGCCGCCACTGCGAATTTCTTCGATGTCATTGAGCTGGGCATGTCGCTGGGACGCGGCTTCGCGCGGGACGAGGAACATGCACAGGTCGTTGTGCTCGGTCAACAGTTGTGGCAGCATCGTTTCGGTGGCGATCCGGGAATTATCGGTAGAGTAGTCAACCTATCCGGACGACCGTTCCGGGTTGTCGGCGTGGCTCCGCCCGGTTTTCGCGGCGTCGACATTATTCTTGATTGTCAGTTTTGGGTTCCTCTTGCTCAGATCGATCAGCTATTACCCGGCACAAGCAACTACAATTCGCGCGACTACCACTGGGTCACCGCGGTCGGTCGCCTAAAGCCGGATGTAACTCGCGCTGAGGCGGCGGCCGAACTCCATCTACTCGCCCAGCGTTTTGCTAAGGCTTACCCTGAGCCGGACAAGAACCTTGGATTCCAATTTGAACCGGCGGGATCGCTGCCGCCCAGCGATAAGTCCGCAGTGTTGATGTTTCTCGGTGCCCTTACCTTAGTCGCCCTATTAGTTCTCGCGATTGCCTGCGCGAATGTCACGAACATGTTTCTATCCCAAGCGTCGGGAAGGCAGCGGGAAATGGCGGTGCGCCTCGCTTTGGGAGCGACGCGTCCCCAACTGCTGCGCCTGATCTTGACGGAAAGTGTGATTCTGGCGATGTTTGGCGGAGCCTTCGGCGTGACACTCTCGTTCTGGGCGACGCGCGCGTTAAGTTCGTTCCGCTTCCCCGCGCCCGTCCCACTGGATCTGACACTTCATGAGGACTGGCGTGTCTTGCTCTTCTCCTTCGGGCTCAGTGCAATCGCCGGTGTCTTATTCGGGTTGTCGCCTGCATGGCTGGTCGTAGGTCCCGTCATTGCCAGTGGGCTGAAAGGAGAAGACGTAGTTGCGCGGCCGGGTAACCGCTGGACTCTCCGCAATATCCTGGTGGTTTCGCAGATCGCAATGTCGGTGGTTCTGCTTTGCGCAACCGGGTTGTTCTTGCGAAGTTTCGAGAACGCCGCACACGTGAACATCGGATTTCGGTCGCGCGGAATTGTCATGATGGCCGTCGATCCACGGCTTCACGGATATACCGCGGATCGCACCGCGCAGTTTCTCGATGAAGTTCGCCGCCGTGTCGCTACTCTTCCGGGTGTTGTCTCGGCCACTTATACCGATGACGTCCCGCTGTCCGGAGGTCACCGTAGCGATGGGTTTCAGGTTGTAGGAAGCGCGGCAAGTTCAGGCGTTCCTGTAGCAGAGCTTTACATGGCGGGTCCGGATTACTTCGACACACTCGGAATTTCTCTGCTATCCGGCCGGACCTTCACCAACGAGACTGCCAATAGCCCGAAGGTTGCGATCGTTAACCAAGCCTTTGCCGCAAGTATCTTACAAGGTAAGAGTCCAATAGGTCAGATCGTTACCGGCGGTGGCCGCACTTACCGGATTATCGGCGTAGTTAGCAACATCAAATCCCGAACGCTCGGCGAGGATACGAGGCCGGTTCTCTTTCGTTCCCTTGTACAAGACATCCCGATCGATCCATCGACAACGGGATATTTTGTGATGGTCCGGTACTCACGCGACCCTGGCGCAGTTATCGCCGCCGTGCGCCGGGAAATTCACTCGCTAGACCCCACGTTAGCTATCTTCAACGTCGCGACGATGGAGGAACATCTTCGCGACGCTCTGTTCCTGCCGCGTCTGACCCGCGCCTTGTTCGGTGTTTTCGGTGTGCTCGGGTTGCTCCTCGCGGCGGTCGGACTGTATGGCGTCATGAGTTACTGGGTTAGCCGTCGCACGCGCGAGATCGGCATTCGTTTAGCTCTCGGTGCGCGCGTCGGTGACATGCAGTGGATGATCATTCGTCAGGGAATGACCCTCACGCTGATCGCTCTGCTTCCAGGTCTAGCGGCGGCGTGGGCGATTTCCAAGCTGTTCACGAGTATCCTCTACGGTGTGGCGCCACATGACTTAGCGACATTCGCTCTTGTCCCGCTATTTCTCGCGATCGTCTCATTTCTCGCATGCTGGATTCCTTCACTCAGCGCAGCGGGTGCCGAACCCCTCACTGCTCTGCGGCACGAGTAGTCGGATAATTTCGCCGCCAGCGGTAAAAATCGCGCTAGACAATTCCCGTTGTGCTCATATAGAATGTCTGTACAGATAGCATGTCTATATGAAGAAACCTCCCGCTGCCACTGCCCTCTTGCAGGGCACGCTTGACGTGCTCATCCTGAAAGTCCTGGCGCTCGAACCGCTACACGGACTCGCCATTTCCCGGCGTATCGCCCAAGTGACCGGCAACACCTTCCAGGTCAAGCCCGGGATCGCTTTTCCCAGCCCTGCATCGCATGGAGGAGGCAGGCTGGCTGAGTTCCAGTTGGGGGGAATCGGAGAACACGCGCCGGGCCAAGTTTTACCGGCTCACCAAGGCCGGAACCCGCCAGCTCAAACAAGAAACCGATCAATGGGCGCGCATCTCCGCCGCGATGGCAAGCGCCCTCGAAATGTCCTAACGAGAAGGAACGGGCAATCCTATGTGGCACCGGCTGAAAACGCTATGGCGCAACCTGACGCACAAAGAAATTGTGGATGACGATCTGGCCCAGGAACTCCATTCCTACCAAACGATGCTCGCGGACGAGAAGTCGCGCGCCGGAATAGATCCGAGCGCTGCGTTGCGCGCCGCCCGGCTTGAAATGGAAGGACTGGAGCAAATCAAGGAAAACGTTCGCGACGTTCGCCTCGGCGTCGCGATTGAGACATTCTTCTCAGAATTGCGCCAATCCTTGCGCGGTCTAAGTCGTAACAAAGGTCTGAGCATTCTTTGCATCGCGATGCTCGCCCTAGGGCATCGGCGCCAGCACGGTCAGTCTTCAGCATCTTCTACGCAGCCCTGGTTCAGCCTCTGCCCTTTCGCGATCCCGGCCACCTGGTTGAGCTGCGCGAAACACGCCTGAGCCGCGGCATCGATGCGGCCGCTTTTGCCGAGGCCAATTTCTGGGACGTTCGCGCGCAGAACCATTCGTTTCAAGAAGTCGCGGCCTTCCACTACGACGAAGCCAACCTTACGGGCGACGGCCCGGCGGAGAAGGTCACCGACCGATCCGTGACCGCCGGTTTTTTCCGCACTCTCGGCGTATCTCCCGTGCTTGGGCCGAGACTTTTCTTACACCGATGATCGAAATGGCTTCAAGAACCGCGTCGTGATTCTCGGCAACAAATTCTGGCGAAGCCGCTTTGGCGCCGATCCGAATATCATCGGCAAGAACGCTGCGCCTGAACGATCGGGCCTGCGTCGTCGTAGGTGTCCTCCCACCTGGCGAGCCTTGGATTGACGATCAGGTCTATCAGCCGTTCGGTTACCGCGCGGATGCCAACCGCGGGAGTTGGGAATATTCCGTGATCGGCCGCCTCGCGCCCGGTGTGTCCCTGCAAGCTGCTCAAGCGGATTTAAAGCGCGTCGCCGCCACGCTTGACAAAACTTATCCCGCGGAGGACAAAGGCATCGGTTTTTCTGTGGTGCCCGCAAGCAGTTGGGTAGCCAGCGACAACGCGCGCCGAGCGCTCTGGGTTCTTCTCGGCGCCGTCAGCTTTCTTCTCCTCATCGCCTGCCTGAATATCGCCAACTTGTTGCTGGCGCGCGGCACTACGCGGCAGCGGGAGATCGCCGTTCGCATCGCTCTCGGCGCCGGACGGGCACGCTTGATTCGCTTCATCATGATGGAGTCGCTTGCTTCTAAGCGTCTTCGGCACGTTGCTCGGATTGGCATTGGCTTACGGCACTTTGCGCGGGCTTCAGGCAATGGAGGTCGAAGGGATTCCACGTCTGGCCGCAGCGGGTCTCAATCCATGGGTGCTCGGATTCTCCGTGATGATTGCGATTCTGACCGGTGTGCTCTCCGGACTCGCGCCTGCGTTGCAAACTCTCGCGAGTGGCACAGCGAATGCCATGCGCGATGGCGATCACCAAACCGGCAGCCGCGGACAAGGCCGTCTGCGAGGCAGTGCTGGTGACGCGCCGAGGTGGCAATTTCTTTTCTCCTGCTGGTCGGCGCCGGTCTGCTCATTCGTAGCTTTACCGAACTCATGCAACGTCAACAGTGGATTCCAAACCGAGAGCCGCCTGGTCTTCTCGATGAGTATGCCCGCGTCGTATTATCAGGACGGCGTCGGCAAGCAGTTCCTGGATCGCTTCTTCCGCGTCTTTCTACCATTCCGCAGGTGATGGCGAGCGGCGCTGTCAGCAGCCGGCCGGTAGAGGGGGCGGATACGGGCATGGGTATTGCTGCTAACAATCGCGGCAGTGAAGGACCACCGCCTTGGGCCGGGTGGCGCATCGTTTCGCCCGGTTACTTCCAGGCGATCGGCCTCCCCTTGCTCCGCGGTAGAACCTTCGATGAGAATGATAAGCCAGTCTGGGCTGAGCGCGGCCAACCCGACCCGCCCCGGCGTGTCGTGATTAGTCAACGTCTATCCAAATTGCTTTTTGGCAATGGAGACGCCGTCGGCAAACATGTCACTCTCTGGAAGGGGCAGGGCGATTTGGATGCCGAAGTGATCGGCGTTGTGGCGGACAGCCGCGAACGCGGTCCTGCATCCGATCCTACTCTCACTGTCTATCTTCCCTATGGCCGGAACGCTATCGTTTCGGAGTTCGTTCTACACACGCATGGCAACCCGCTCGCGGTCGCGCCCACCGTTCGGGCTATCGTAGCCAGCCTCGATCCCAATCTTCCGCTGACCGACGTCCGCTCGTTCGAGGAAGTGGTTCACCGTTCTCTCTCGCCGCAGCGGTTCAACGTCCTTCTGCTGACGGCGTTCGGCGGTCTTGCACTACTCCTGGCAACCATCGGCATCTATGGTGTCCTTGCTTACAGCATGAACCGCCGCACGGCCGAGATCGGCCTGCGCGTGGCCTTAGGCGCCAGCCGTACCGACATACTCAGAATTGCTCTCAGCCAAGGGATGCGACCGGCTCTTGTCGGCATGCTACTTGGCGCGTTCGGCGCCTGGTGGTTATCTCGCTATCTTGAGACGCTACTGTTCGGCAGTTAAGCCCTTTGACCTTTTTACCTTTGTCACAGTAGCCGCGCTCCTATTGGCAACGGCTCTAATTGCCTGCCTATTGCCAGGCCGCCGCGCCATGCGCATCGACCCATCGGTGGCTCTACGGGTCGAGTAAGTAGCTCGATTAGACGTCCGCAGTTCAGCTAAACTGAATTCGCGAGACCGTATGAAGACCAGCGTAGTGACGATTCACCAAGCGAAGACCAATCTTTCGAGCTTGCTGCGGAAAGCAGCTAACGGAGAGGAAGTCATCATCGCGCGCGGCAAGAAGCCGGTGGCTCGCTTAGTCCCGATCGGTCCAGTCAGCGGCAAGCGCGTACCTGGCGCTCTGAAAGGCCTATTTGAGATTGGACCCGAATTCTTCGAACCTTTGCCGGACGATGAACTAGAAGCCTGGAATAGCTAATCCGTGGATGTGCTGCTCGACACCCACGCGCTGCTTTGGTGGTTCTTCGACGATCCCGCTCTCCCCAAATCTGCACGGACCGTTATGTTAGACGCAAAAAATCTCGTGATTGTGAGCGCGGCATCGGCATGGGAGATCGCGACGAAGGTGCGCCTGGGGAAGATGCCTAAAGCCGTTGGTCTCGCGGCTGACCTAGCTGGCTACGTCGACCATGAAGGTTTCAAACTGCTAGCCATTTCAGGTGAGCACGCCATCCGGGCCAGCTTCCTTCCGGGCCCTCACAAAGACCCGTTCGATCGCATGCTAATCGCTCAAGCTCAATCAGAGAACGCACCAATCATAAGCAACGAAGTAATATTCGATTCTTACGGAGTACGGCGGCTCTGGTGAAGGGCGAGCGGTCCTCCCGCCCACCCCGCTACCTATCGCCCTCTAGCTGTAGAAGCGCTCTGCTTCACCACCACTGGTGGCGCAACATCCGGCACAGGTGCGCCATTTACCGGCTCCGGCTTAATCAACCCCAGCAACTTACGCAGCTCCGTATCCACCGCAGCCCGAATATCCACGTTATCCTTCAGGAACTGCCGGGCATTCTCGCGCCCTTGACCTATGCGATCGCCCTTGTAACTAAACCACGATCCTGACTTCTCGATCACGTTCTGCGCAACACCTAGATCGATCAGATCGCCTTCCTTCGAAATCCCCTCGCCATAGATAATGTCGAACTCAGCCTCGCGGAACGGTGACGCCAGCTTGTTCTTCACGATCTTGACCTTCGTTCGATTGCCAGTCACGCTATCGCCATCTTTGATGGCCGCTATGCGCCGGATATCCACGCGCACCGAGGAGTAGAACTTTAGCGCTCGTCCGCCCGTCGTCGTTTCCGGGCTACCGAACATCACGCCGATCTTGTCGCGAATCTGGTTAATGAAGATCAGGCAAGTCTTCGACTTCGACACAATTCCGGTGAGCTTACGCAGCGCCTGCGACATCAGCCGCGCCTGCAAACCCATGTGGCTATCGCCCATCTCGCCATCTAACTCGGCTTTGGGTACCAGCGCCGCCACCGAATCGACCACCAGCACATCGATCGATCCGGAGGTCACCAGCGCCGCGGTAATTTCGAGCGCCTGCTCTCCATAATCCGGCTGCGACACCAGCAGGTTGTCCACATCAACGCCGAGCTTGCGCGCATAGATCGGGTCCAGCGCATGCTCCACATCGATGAACGCCGCCATCCCGCCATGGCGCTGCGCCTCCGCCACCACTTGCAAAGCAATTGTAGTCTTGCCCGAAGACTCCGGCCCGTAGATCTCGGAAATCCGCCCTCGCGGGAATCCGCCGATCCCCAACGCAGCGTCCACGCCAATAGAACCGGTCGAAATCACCGCAATCGGTACCACCGCATCCTTCGCTCCGAGGCGCAGAATCGAGCCCTTGCCAAACTGCTTTTCTATCTGCCCGAGCGTCAACTCCAGTGCCCGCGCGCGCTCACGTTCGTCCATGGCTTAAAAACTCCTTAAATCAAAGGGGAGGCGATTTGTTTTAACTATACCAGCTACCATGAAGAAATGGCGAAAGTCCGCGCACTTTTTGAGGTGCAATGTCCGTGCTGCGAAGCGACCCTGAAAATCGATCCTGAAACCCGCGCTGTTATCTCTCATCGCGAGCCTGTCAAGCCGCCGCCGATCGAGGATTTGGCTGCTGCCGTACAGAACCTCAAAGGCGCAGCCGGCCGGCGCGAAGACGCCTTCCAGAAAAGCTTTGCGAATCATCAGGTTCACGGCAAAGTACTGGAGAGTAAGTTCGATGAACTACTCCGCCAGGCAAAAGAAAATCCGGATCAGGGACCACCCAAACGCGACTTTGACTTAGACTAGTCGGAATCCCAGTTGCTTTCGATTCCGAAGGATGATTCCGATTCTCACGCCATTTCCGTTTTTCCAACAGCCTCCGCCAACTCCCGTCGCGACGTCCGACGGGCAAAGCCACACGCTAACGGGCAACTTCCGCCGTCACGAGCGCTTCCACTCGAACTTCCTGCCGAGCGATCGCGACGTGCTCGTTTATCTGCCCCCGGGGTATGAGTCGGATCGGAATCGCAATTACCCGGTGCTCTATCTGCACGACGGCCAAAATCTTTTCGACGGCGCAACGGCCTTCATCCCCGGCCACGAATGGCATGTCGACGAAACGGCGGAAGCGATGATCTCGGAGGGCTTGATCCAACCTCTCATCATCGTTGGCATCTACAACACGGGCCACTCCCGTATGGATGAGTACACGCCAACTACCGATAGGCGGATGGGGCAGGGCGGTAAGGCCGACCTGTACGGCCGCATGCTTGTGGAAGAGCTGAAGCCATTCATCGACCGCAACTACCGCACCCAGAAAGACACGTCGCATACCGCGCTTGGCGGCTCTTCACTCGGCGGCTTAGTGACTCTATACTTCGGGCTGCGCTACCCCAAGGTGTTTGGCAAACTGGCAGTCATGTCGCCCGCTGTGTGGTGGGATAAGCGCACCATCCTGCACGATGTGCGGCACCTCTCGAATAAACCGCCATTGAAGATCTGGCTCGATATTGGCACCGCGGAAGGCGGCCATCCCGACCGCACCGTCGCTGACGTTCGCAAGCTGCGCGACGCGCTCGTGCGCAAAGGCTGGAAGCTCGGTCAAGACCTCGAGTACGTTGAAGCCGAGGGGGCAGGGCACAATGAAGGCGCCTGGGCGTCCCGCGTCGGCTCGATGCTCCAGTTTCTGTTTCCGCTCACTTAGCCGTCGCCTCGTCGAATGAAAATTCACTTACTCACCACCGGGGGCACAATTGAGAAAGTCTACTCCGAACAGTCCGGCACTGTAACCAATCTGGATTCAAAGATCGACCGCTATTTACGGCTGCTTCGCTTACCGGACTCGGATATCCACGTACAACCTCTCCTGAATAAGGACAGCCTCGAATTGACCGATGCCGATCGCGAGCTGATGTTGGATGCTGTTACCGCCGTCTTATCCGATGGCGCTCCGGTCGTAATCACGCACGGTACCGATACGATGGTCGAAACCGGGCTGTTCCTGAAGCAGCACTTAGTAAGTGTCCCTGTACCGATCATTTTCACTGGCGCGATGACCCCGCTCGGCTTCGAACGTTCCGATGGTCTGCAGAATCTCACCGAGAGCTTATTGGCCGCCAGACTACTCGCACCCGGAATCTGGTTAGTGATTCACAATCAGGTTTTTCCCATCGATCGCGTCCGGAAAGACCGCGAGTTGGCCCAATTCGTTAGCGCCTGAACTCTACTTCCCGACTTCAAGAATTGAGAATGATCCCGGCACCAGGGGACCGCGGCGCGGATATCTACTCGGTGGGTCCGTCGGCGGCGGAGGCGGTCCGAACTCGGCTGCGATCAGCAGGATGTGTTTTGTCTTGCTGTCGATCGTCATCGTCTTGGCGGACGGCATTGTTGTCAAAGTCTGCTCCACCGCGAACGATGTGGGACTGCTCTCTTTGATAACTGTCAATGTGCCGTCGCCTTGCGAGCTGAAAGCTTCCATCGTCTCGGGCATGAAACCCGCGCCGTCGACGCCAGTCCCGATCGGAAGCGTTGTGATGATCTTGCCATCGGCCGCGTTCATGATCACGCTGGTCGCCGGGTTGCGGCACTCCACAAACAGAATCCCGTTCTTCACGTCGAACGCGAGCCCGGCCGGTTGTTTGCTATCCCCGAGACTATAGCGCGCAGTTACTTGCATTGCTTTCGCGTCAACCACCGCCACAGTATCTTTATCCTCGATATCGATATAGAGGCGGCCCTTACCATCCGTTGCAGCCTGTTCCGGCGCGCCGCCTAAGTCGATCGTCCCGAGCACCGAGCCTTCGTTCGTATCGATAACGGTCACATTAGGCGCCGCGTGGCTCAGCACATACAACCGTTGGTTCGCTTCGTCCATCAACATGCCGTCCGGATTGCCCTGGACATCGATAGTCTTGATTGTCTTCAGAGTCCTGCTATCCCACATGACAATCGGTTTGCTCGAAGCAAATCCGTGATGCGATTTCGGATCGACCGCGGCCCCGTGCGCGCCCACATCCGGTATCTCGCCGACCGGCTTCAGCGTGTCGAGATCGAACACGGAAACTCGCTTCGACGGGCCGGAACGCGCGACGTATAAGCGGCGTCCGTCGGAGTCCGCGTTCACATAATCGAAACCTCCATCACCACCGACTTTTGCTGTCTTTAGAACCTTATAAGGTCCGTCAGCAGTCAAAACCGCCAGCGCACTCGCAATCACCGGACAAAATCTAAGTATTCGCATAACCCGCCTTTAAAGAGTCAGTTAAAGCTTCAGCCAGCCCGAACTAAGATCACCTGTCCACGGATCTTGCTCGATCCGCGGCATCGGCAAAGGTCCGCAATGCAGCCGGATCAAAAGCCGGTCACCCGACCCAACCCGAGTAGATAACTTGACTGCCTCGCCAGTCGCCAGATCAAGCTCGAAGTCGTCCAGCGGAAGATCGACACGGTAGGGATCATGAGAAACAGTATCGATTGTTAATGGAACGAGCGCGCCCGTAATCACGATCACGCGCGGGAAGTGGATCAGTTGGTGCGTTTTCCCGTCCGGCGTAAGAAGAATGCCGCTCACATTCAAGCGATCATTCGAGCCAACTGTGATCGAGCGGGGAGTATCACCTTGATTTACAACACTTAAAACGAGCGCCGGCCGTATTACCTCTGTGGCAAGCGAAACGGAAAGCCGCAATCCGTCTTGGACTGGCCCGGGAGCTTCACTCTCGCCCGCCGCGACCAAACACAACGCCGAAAATGCAGCAGCCATCGATAGCTTAACCATCATGCTACCCCGCCCAATCATCTTATCGTCCCCGCATTGAGAACTTCCCCTGCTGCTCGGCACGACTGTGAAAGCCGAATGAAATCATTAAAAAAGCGCTCTCTTCTGCCGATGGGGACTTGGATCAGCCTGAGTTTGATCCTATACAGCGCGGCCGTGATGTATGGTGCGACGCCGTCGTCCGAGGTTCCCCTAGCGACGTTACAACTGAACGGCAGCGCCCAACTCACCAGCCCCGGCTCCATCACTCTGACGAACGAGTATTATCAAGCCGGCAGCGCGTTCGTCCGTACACCCTATTCTTTTCCCGCCGGAGCTAGCTTCTCTGCTTGCTTCTTCTACCAGGCTCAGGCGCCGGAACCGGACGTCCCAGCCGATGGACTTGCGTTTGTAATCCAAAATCTCGGACCCAATTCACCGGCCTATCTCGGGCTAAGTGGCTCCGGAATGGGTTTCTTCACGCTCAGTTACTATCCGGCGATCGCTGTTACGTTCAATTACTATCCCAACGCAATTACAGGAAGCCCGGCCGGTACCATCGCCGTGGCGACAACGATAGGTGCCAATCTAATTCAAAATGTCCCCGTGCTACCCGTACTTCCCGGCCCAGGACTCTTTCGCGGAGTCTGGATCCAGTACAACAACACGAGTCGAAAACTGAATGTCTACTACGGAAATACGACAGTGCAGCCGACGATGCCCACGCTGTCCACGGTTCTGCCGACCGACCTTTCGACCATGCTCGGCGGCCAGGTCTACTTCGGGATTACCGCAGGCACCGGTGCCGACTACGCGGTCCAGCAGCTTAAGTACTTCGCTGTTCAGGTCACGACCAACCAAGTCTTAGATATACCCGAGGGTCCTGCGTTCGGATCGACTCAGCCGGCCGATTTCGCGCCACAGGTTCACCAGATCACGCGCCGCCTCTGGCCACTCCGGACATAAGAAACGAAACCCCGAATCACGTAGCCGGCTCGCTACCACGCGCCGGCTCTTGAGCACCAGTTCCGATTCCGTCCTTAAAAGATACGCCCCGATTTCCAGCATCCAGCGCGGTGCCGGCAGTCCCGCACGAGCTCCCCACGCCTCACGCAACGCGCGCATGAACTCGCGATTCGGAAGCGGATTCGGGGCCGCGACATTGACCGTGCCGGTGAACTCCTCTCGCGGGATCAGCCAATCCACTGCACGCGCAAAATCCGCTTCGTGAATCCAGGAAACAAACTGATTCCCCGGCCCTTGTGCCCCACCTAACCCGAACCTGACTAACTTAAGGAAGACATCGAAAACGCCTCCGCTGTCGGGACTGAATGTCATCGCGCTGCGGATCGCCACCTTACGAGTGCGCGGCGTCTTAGTCGCAAGGAATGCCTCTTCCCACGCCTTCGCCACGTCGATTGAGAAGTTCCACGTATCTGGCGCGCCCGGCTCATCCCCTCCTAACTCGCCCGTCTCGTCATCCATAACTCGATCGAGTGCGTGCCGGTAGATCGTCGCAGTACTCGCGTTGATCCAGACTACCGGTGGCCGACTAAGCGAGGCAATTACCTCATTCAACAGTCGGGTGCTTCGAACCCTTGACTCATAGATAGCCCGCCGGTTCTTCGGATTGTACCGGCAGTTCACACTGCGCCCGGCTAAGTTGATGCAGACATCGCTGCCTTCGAGAAAGGATATCCACTCACCTTGCGTTTCGCCGTCCCACGCAATCACACTCCACGGCGCGGACGCCAATTGGCGGCTCAAGACGGTTACCTCGTGCCCCTGCGCATGGAAGTGTCGCGCGAGTACATGTCCGACTTGTCCGCTGCCGCCCGGGATCACGATGCGCACGGCAGGTACTTAGTCCAGTCGCCCGATTCCGCGATTTGCTTGATTGCTACATTCCGCTCATGTAACAGCATGCGCATGTAACGCCGCAGCACTAACTGTTCCGCCAGCCAACCTAATACAGGCAAGGGCGCCGCAAACTGAAACATATCCCTCATCTCGGTCGGGCCGGACGGCAACGCGCGGAAGTAGTGATCGTGCTCCATCGAGCGAAAAATCCCTTGGAGCATCTGATCCCGGAAGTAAGTCGGTCGATCCATCTTCGTAATCTCGGCCGTCAAGATATGCCAGAACCCGAAGTGTTTCGCGCGCCAGGTAACGCGGTCCGACAGACCGATCAGCCCCGTAGTAACTCCGCTCGCTGCGACCGCTTGCTCGCCGTAGTGAACATTTCCGGCAAGGTGTACCTCGACACTGCGCGCCAGGTCGAAGCAGCGCTCGATCGGTGCGTCGATCACCGTGACCTCTTCAATGCGGACCATCTCACTTGACCTCCGGCTTCGTCGGCGTTGTCGAAAAAAACTTCTTCAGATTGCCCTTGAGCTTCCAGAGTTGCCGCAGGACGCCGCCGGGCATTCCGCGAAAGTCCTCATAGACCGTGGTGGCCTGCTCGAAGAACGTCAGCAGTTCCCGAATGCGCTTGCGAGTTTCTTTGTCGTCCGCGCCGCTGCGGTCGATCTCCGCCGAGCACTCGCGAAGCACGGCAATCGTTGGGTCAATCTCACGCCGCTTCCGCTCTTCCACCACAATGGTGAACATTTCCCACACGTCATGCACCGTGTCGAAGTGATCGCGGCGATCGCCCATCACATGCACGACGCGCACCAGTCCCCATCCCTGCAACTCCCGCAGACTTGTACTCACGTTGGATCTCGCGACGGAGAGTAGCGCCGCCACCTGATCGGCCGTAAGCGCGGCAGGCGACAGATAGAGCAGCGCGTGGATCTGAGCCACCGTCCGGTTCAGTCCCCACCGCGTACCCAGTTCTCCCCAATGAAGAATGAATTTGCGTTGTGTAGCGTCCAAGCCGGTCATGTCTGTCATTTCTGTATTAACAGAAAATACAGATTAGCACAAGTTCTCCGCTATCCTTGCATCGGGTGCGATTCAGCTTGTTCCTTGTTCTCCTCGCGGTGTCGATCCACCCGATCCCGGCCGCCCTGCTGCCCCCGCGTTCCACGGCGATCGCCGCCGCGCAACTTCGTCACGAGCTGAGCACACCGGGAGGCGACGCTCACCAAGCCAGGAAACTCCGCCAGCTAAACGCCCTTATCGATGCGTTTCTCATCCACCAGATCGAAACCGTTCCGGGACTCAATGACGTACAGCTTCAGACAGGCCTCAGAACTCTAGTTGCTGATCGGGATACCGACTACAACGGATCTCCTCTCGTCTACTCAAACTCCTCAACGCCTGACCACCCATGCGTGACCGTAGTCGGTTACGAAGTCTTTCTCGGATTCACCGGAATCGGCGGCTCCGCGTCGATTATTAAGTCGTACGTTCTTGCGGACGGGAAGGCCCACCTCGCGGGAACGGGTGGCGCCGAAATGTCCGGCATCAACCTACACGGCGAAGCGTTACTTGGCACCCCGGATTCCATCACGATTCTAACCTCGGGTACGGTCTACGGCAGCAACGGAATACCCGCCGCCCGAGCCGTCGTCTATCGAGCGGATACCTCCGGTGTCCATACGATCTGGGTATCCGCTTTCCGATCCGGCTTGCGTGCGGTCTCGCCCAATGCTGGAGAGTGGATCATCACCTTCGTTGACAGAAACCGCTACCAGCGTAGCCCGCCGGAAAAACGCGTGAACGTCCTCGAACTCTGGCACTTCGATCAACAAGAAAAGCCGGAGTGTTTACTCCGGAGTCACTATTGACGAAACTTAACTGATTGGCTCTTGGAATTGGGTGGAGAATGCATTTGTATCCATACGCAGGTTCCGGAACCAAACTGTATATGCCCAACGACCCGGTGATATGGAGGTCTTAGCTACTTCCATCGCACGTTCACGATGTATCTCGGAACTCTTAGTTCTTGCTGATTCGCGATAAGTCGCCTCACACTTTCAGAAACCGAGTGCAGAACGCCAAAATGCGAAATCAGTAACTTACGCCCGACCAACCACCACAAGGAATTCTCGTTTGGCAAAATACGCTGCACAACTACAAAGTCGACTTACCGCCCTCACTAATATAGTTCCGATTCCAGGCCGGGATCTCAACCACCACATCGCCCTGCACCACCGCCTGGCACCCCAGCCGCGAGCTCAGCTGGACGTCCGCGGCCGTCTCCACCCGGTCCGCCTCGTCATCTTCCATCTCGGACAAGTTACTCGCGCCCTGCTTCACCACCACATGGCAGGTCGTGCACGCATTATTCCCGCCGCACGCATGGTCCAGATGAAAGTTGAAATGCATCGCCACGTCCAACAGAGATTCCGGCTTCCCGTGGTCGCAGTAAGGCAGCTTGCCGTGTTCAAACTCAAAGACATCGCCCGAAGGCAGGAAAGTAACTTTAGGCATCTACTGCTTACTCTTCAAAACATCGACCAGCTCTTGTACCGCCGCGGCACTCTTATGCAGCGCAGCTTTCTCGTCGTCGCTCAACTGGATCTCGTAGATCTTCTCAATTCCCGCCGCGCCCAACTTAGCCGGAACTCCCACAAACAATCCGTTGATCCCGTACTCACCTTCCAGATAAGCCGCGCAGGGCAGCACTTTCTTCTTATCTTTCAGGATCGATTCCGCCATCTCGACCGCCGCCGCCGACGGAGCATAGTATGCGCTCCCCGTCTTCAGATGCTTCACGATCTCCGCGCCGCCATTCTTCGTCCGGTCGACAATCGCATCCAATCGCTCCTTCGACAACAACTCAGTCAAAGGAATTCCCGAGACGCTGGACAACCGCACCAGCGGAACCATGGTGTCGCCGTGTCCGCCTAGCACCACGGCAGTAACATTCTCGACCGATACCTGCAACTCCTCGGCAAGAAAAGTTCGGAACCTAGCCGTGTCCAGCACGCCCGCCATCCCGATCACGCGCTGCTTCGGGAACTTAGAGATCATCAGCGCAGTCTGCGCCATCGCATCCAGCGGATTCGAGACTACTATCAAAATCGCGTTCGGCGACTCTTTCACCAACTGCTCGGTCGCCGCCTTCACAATCTCGTAGTTTGCGATCAGCAAGTCATCGCGGCTCATCCCCGGCTTACGCGGAAAGCCCGCCGTGATGATACAAACGTCCGAGTCCTTACTCTCGCTATAGCCGTTCGAACCCGTGATGCGAATGTCCGATCCATTGATCGGCCCGGCCTGCAGCAGGTCCAAGCCCTTACCCTGCGGCACGCCCTCCACGACATCCACCAGCACCACATCCGCAAGCTCTTTCGCCGCGATCCACATCGCGCAATTCGCGCCCACATTACCGGCGCCGACGACAGTTATCTTCTTTCGCAACTTACTTTCTCCTTCAGAAACGTACTAACTCTGTACTCGCAGCTGTATTCCCAACTCGCGCAATTGCCGGTCCGGCACCGTCGATGGCGCGTCGCACATCAGGTCGGTGCCGCGCGCGGTTTTCGGGAACGGGATCACATCGCGGATCGATGTTTCCCCGGCCAGCAGCATCACGATCCGATCGATACCCAGCGCGATTCCGCCATGCGGAGGCGCGCCATACTCCAGCGCATCCAGCAAAAATCCAAATCGTCGCCGCGCTTCCTCATCGCTGAACCCGAGCGCGGCAAATACCTTGGTCTGAATGTCGCGCCGGTGAATTCGGATCGACCCCGACCCCAGCTCCGTCCCGTTCAAAACCAAGTCGTAAGCCTTCGACCGGCACCGCGCCGGATCGCTAGTCAACTTCTCCAGATCCTCATCATGCACCGACGTGAATGGATGGTGCGCCGCCATCCAACGTTTATCTTCCGCATCCCATTCGAACATCGGGAAATCCGTCACCCACAAAAACTCAAAGCGCTCCGGATCCAGCAGCTTGTGCCGGTCGTTATACTTCTGCGCCGCAAACAAACGCAGCTCGCCGGCGGCCTTCAGCATCGTCTCTTCAGGACGATGCCCCACCGGATCGTCAGCCCAGCCCGCGACCAGCAACAGATCGTTTTCAGTCGCGCCGGTGCGCGCGCGGATCTGTTCCACGACGCCAGGCGAGTCGCGATCCAAGCGCTTCAGATCGTCGAACACTCGCAGCCCGCGGCCTTTCCCAACCTCTTTCAATATGTCGCGCTCGCTCCGAGTCAATGCGCCGACATTCGGTATGTGAATCGTCACCAAAGGCAGCTCGTGCGCCACCAACGCCGGCAGCAGATCCGCGACGCTCGTCATCGGCGGAATCCGCCGGTCCGGTTTATCGCTCCCGTACAGCTGCATCGCCTCCGCGTAACTCATGCGAGGGAAGGGAAGCGGCACATCGAAGCCGGCCACTTTGCAGACGCGCTGCATCAGCGGCTCGATCACCTCGAAGACCTGCTCCTCTTGCGGGAACGACATCTCGAGATCGATCTGCGTAAACTCCGGCTGCCGGTCCGCGCGCAAATCTTCATCACGGAAGCAGCGCACGATCTGGAAATAGCGGTCGTACCCGCTGACCATCAGCAGCTGCTTGAAGATCTGTGGCGATTGCGGCAGCGCATAGAAATTGCCCGGCTGCACGCGGCTCGGCACCAGATAATCGCGCGCGCCCTCGGGCGTCGAACGCGTCATGAACGGCGTCTCGATTTCCAAAAACTGCTGCGACGTCAGGAACTCCCGCACCGCAAACGTGAGCTGCGAACGCAGGATAATGTTGCGCTGCATGCGCGGCCGACGGAGATCGACATAGCGGTACTTCAACCGCGCGTCTTCGGAAACATCCACCGAATCTTCCATCGGAAACGGCGGCGTGCGCGACTCGTTCAGAATCCAAACGGTGTCGACCACGATCTCGACTTCACCGGTCGGCAGCGTCGGATTGATCGTCTCCGGAGTGCGCAGTGCCACAACGCCTTCCGCGGCTACCACATACTCCGATCGCAGTTCTTCGGCCCGATCGTGCGAGGGCGAACCTTCGAAGAACACGAGCTGCGTCACGCCGTATCGATCGCGCAGATGGATGAAGATCACGCCGCCCAGATCTCGGCGCCGGTGTACCCAGCCCATCACGATCGCGCGCTTTCCAACGTCGCTGGCGCGCAGGTCGCCGCACGTGTTCGTCCGCTTCAAATTCCCAAGAAAGTCGAGTTGCATTTGATTTAATTCAGGCGCCCGGCAAGTTCGGCGCGGCTGACGCGCTCCTGCTCGCCCGACCGCATGTCTTTGAGCGAGTACTCGTGCGCCGCAAGTTCCTCATCTCCGATAATCAACACCCGCCGCGCGCCCACCTTATTGGCGATTTCCATGGCTCGTTTCAGTTTCGCCGCGCCGCCGACTTCGATCGAAGCTCCGGACGCCCGCAGCTCCCGCGCAAGCACGCCCGCATGACGCAACGCCGGTTCATCCAAAGGCGCGATATAGAGCGCCAACTCCGGCGCGACTTCGCCCTCGGTAACTGCCATCACCAGCCGGTCCTCACCGATCGAAAACCCAATTCCAGGCGAATGAATCTTCGATCCCAACTCTTCCGCCAGCCCGTCGTAGCGACCGCCGCCGAGCACCGAATTCTGCGCGCCCAGATTTCCGTGGACCACCTCAAACGTTGTCCGCGTATAGTAATCGAGCCCGCGTACCAGCCGCGGCCGGATCTCAAATCGAATCCCGCGATCGCACAGATATTGCTGCACCGCTTCGAAGTGCGCCCGGCACTCCGCGTCGAGCGAATCCAAAATCGACGGCAGCTGCGCGATGATCGGCTCATCTTCCGGGACCTTCGAATCCAGCACCCGCAGCGGATTCGTTTCGGCGCGCCGCTGATTGTCCGGAGACAGCTGCGGAATGAACGGCTGCAATGCTTCGCGAAGCTTCTCGATGTACGCCGGACGGCACTTCGGACAGCCCACCGAATTGATCAGCAGCTCCGCATGCGTTAGCCCAGAGCGCGACAGAATCTCCGTCACCAGCTCGATCACTTCCGCGTCCACCGCCGGGGATTCGGACCCGATAGCTTCCGCGCCGATCTGAAAGAACTGCCGGTAGCGCCCCTTCTGCGGCCGCTCGCGACGGAACATCGGACCCATGTAGAACAGCTTCTGCACGCCGGGTCGCTGATCCAAGCGATGTTCGATGTAAGCGCGGATCACGCCCGCCGTGTTCTCCGGACGCAGCGTCAACGAGGTCCCGTCGCGGTCCTCGAACGTGTACATCTCCTTAGTGACAATGTCGGTCTCGGCTCCGACGCCCCGCGCAAAAAGCTGCGTCTCTTCCAGAATCGGCGTGCGAATCTCGTGGTAATTGTAGGCGTGAAACACCTCACGCGCGACGCGTTCCACGCGGTTCCACACAGCCGTTTCGGGAGGCAACAAATCCCGTGTGCCTTTCACTGCACGAATCATTTGTTGAAGGGTCTTAGTACAGGAAACTTCATGCTAACATTTCGCGCACCAAGTACTTGGATCTACAGCAGTTGCGCTTTGCAACCCAAAAGGCGTACGATGCGAGCCAGCATGCTGAAACTCGCGATCTTCATCGCCGCGGCAATTCCCCTCCTGGCCCAAACGAACGCCCAAACCGGCGCAGTCACAGTCGACATCGCATCTGGCCACGTCACAAACACCTTCAGTCCCATGCGCGCGCTCGGCGCGGGTGTCGATGGTGTCTCCACTGGCACGGTTAACAACGTCTACACCTCGACCAACATTCCTCAGATGCTGTCCGCCGGCTTCGGTCCCCTGACTTATCGCCTCTACACCGAACTAAGCGTTCAGGACTGGCACTGGAATCCCGAGGGCACTTACAGCGGTCCGGGTCAATCCGGCTATTGGATCAGCAGCGCAACCAGCACGCAGCCAATTGCGCATACTCACGGATTCAACCTCCCGCGCAGCGGCTTCACCTACGACCAGGGCACCAGCGCCGGTTACTCTCGCGTCGACGACGGTGATCCCACCACCTTCTGGAAAAGCAATCCGTATCTAAGTCACGCATTCACCGGCGATCCCGATGCCAACCATCCGCAATGGATCATGTTCGACCTCGGATCGAAGCAGCCGGTCAACGCGATCCAAATCAATTGGGCCAACCCTTACGCGACTCAATACAAGATTCAATACTGGACCGGTCCCGATCCGCTCTATAGCGATAATCAAGGCGAGTGGATCACGCTACCCAATGGAACTGTCGCTGGCGGAACCGGCGGCATCGTCACTCTGCAACTCGGCGCGACGACGACTAATGTCGAGTTCGTGCGCGTCCTGATGACCGCGCCTTCAGGCACTTGCGTCGAAACGCCAGCGATCGATCCCCGCGACTGCATGGGTTATGCGGTGAATGAAATCGGCATTGGCACCATCGACGCCAACGGGACCTTCACTGACTTAGTCCAACACGCGCCGAACCAGAGCCAGACCGTCACTTACTGTTCGTCCGTGGATTCGTGGCAGACTTCCGCGCTGGAAGAAACCGGCGAAGAGCAAGCCGGCCTCGATCTCGTCTTTACCAGCGGCATCACTCGCGGTCTGCCGGCCGTAATCCCCGTTACCATGCTCTACGGAACTCCTGAGAGCGCCGCGAACGAACTCGCGTATGTCGAATCGAAAGGCTACAACGTTGGATATGTCGAGATGGGCGAAGAGCCGGATGGTCAGTTCATTGTGCCGGAAGACTACGCCGCGCTCTATGTGCAATGGGCGAAAGCGCTGCATGCCGTCGACCCCGCCTTGAAGTTAGGCGGACCCGTACTCGAGAGCGATCAGGAAGTCTATGCGTGGCCGGACGCTAGTGGCAATCGTTCCTGGCTGAATCGCTTCTTCCAATACCTCAAGCTCCATGGCGCCATCGATCAACTGGCTTTCATGTCCTATGAACATTACCCGTTCGTACCTTGCCAGATCACGTGGGACTTGCTCCAGCAGGAACCTTCCTATACCGCCCGCACACTAGCCACATGGAAGCAGGACGGCTTACCGCCCGGTACACCTATCTTCTCGACGGAAACAAACGTCGCCTACGATTTCGATGCGCATCAGGTATCGCTATTCGGCGCGCTTTGGTACTCCGATTTCGTCGGCGTCTTCTTAACTCTCGGCGGTAGCGGCGCTTACTACTACGAATACGAACCGCTGCCGCTCTTCTCGTCTTCGGAGTGCAATTCCTGGGCGAACTACGGAATGTTTGTAGCGACCCCGCAGAGTAAGATCCTCGAGTACGATTCGCAATACTTTTCCGCGCAGATACTAACACAGCAATGGTCGGAACCGATCGACGCGACGCACTATGTCTTTCCGGCGTCAACTAATCTGGTAGCTCAATCCGGTGCGGCGTTAGTCACATCCTATGCGCTACTTCGCCCGGACGGACAATGGTCGATCTTGCTAATCAACAAAGACCAGTACAATGCCCACCCGGTTACCGTAACGTTCAACGGCACATCGCCGCACTACTTCAGCGGCTCGGTGACGCAAGTTGCGTTCGGCGAGCAGCAATACACCTGGCATCCCGAAAACGCCTACGGATACGCGCAACCCGATGGTCCCTTCACCACTACCACTCAATCCGGCGGTGCCGGCGCCGTCTACAGTCTAGAACCTGGATCGATTACCGTGCTTCGTGGATCAGTAGAGTAGATGCCCACTCGAAGAGCACTCATCATCCTGACGCTGGTAACCGCCGCGTTCGGTCAGGATAGCCGAGCGGTGACTGGTGTCGTAACCGACAATCGCGGGAACCCGCTTCCCGGAGCAGCCGTACAAATCGAGAACACGCGCACGCTTGAAATTGCCTCGTATCTAACTAAGAACGACGGCAAATACTACTTCCACCAGCTCAGCCCAGACATCGATTACACGCTGAAAGCCAAGTACAAACGCTGGTGGTCGAAAGAGAAGCTCCTCAACAAGCTAAACGCGGCGAAGCAGGTGACGATCGACCTAACGATTCCGATCGAGTAGTTATGGAGCAACGACCAATAGCTTGAACGACCCCGGCTGAATCGCGGGCCTCGGGTGCGGATTCGCCGCCGTAGCCGCCGGCGCAGCGCCGAACTCCGCCGTAGCCAAGTAGACGCGATGGGTCTTCTCATCGAGCGCCATCGTACGAGCTCCTCGCTGCGTCTTAACCGTCTGAACCACCGAGTAACTATCCGGGCCCGCTTCCTTGATCACCGTTAAGGTCCCATCCTGGCCGTTAGACGAAAACACGAGCTTGCTCCCCGGATCGAACGCGGCAGCATCTGGACCATCGCCGATCGCAGGTGTCGCCACCACCTTTCCGGAATCTGCATTTACGACGGCCATCTTGCTGCCGTCGCAGACCGCGAATAAGCGGCGGCTCTTCGTGTCAATTGCCAAGCCGGAGGGAGACTCGCACGGCGCAATCGACCAGTGCGCGTGAACAACCAACGTGCGCGGATCGATCCGGACAATCTCGTTCTTGTCTTCGATGTTCGCGTAGATATTGCCCTTACCGTCAGTGACCGGGAACTCCGGCTTACCGCCCAACGCGATGGTGCCCGCGACTTTGCCCGTCTCCGCGTCAATTGCCGTTGCGTCCTTACTGCGCCCATTGAACGTGAACACGCGCTTCGAGAACGGATCGTACACAATGCCATCCGGATTCTGCCCGGTAGCAATCTTCTGCTTCACCGCCAGACTCTTCAGATCGAACTCGACCAGTTCATTCGAGCGCCCATCGCTAATGAACCCCGTGCCCAAACCCTCGGCGATCGCGATTCCGTGAATGCCTTGCATTCCGCCAATGGTTCCGACGACCTTCTCGGAATCGAGGTCGATTACCACAACCTCCGTCCCATGCGAGACGTAGAGCCGCCGACCCGCGGCATCGGCATATAGGTAGTCCCAGCCACCCGTGCCGCCGATCGGGATCGAGCCCGTAACCTTGTAGGTCTGAGAGAATGCCTGGGTGGCAAGGAGTGCAGTTGTCAGGAGAAGCTTCGCGGCTGAATCCATGTCGGTATCGTCAGTTTACTTCGCCGCTGCGCTAAAATTGCGAAGACAATGAAACGTCCTCAAACTTTGTTGGCCGCTGCCCTGCTGCTGGCTGGAACCGCGCTCGGAACTGTCGGTTGTCATTACGATCGCGACACGGCCGGCCGCCCCGATGCGGAAAAGGGCGATGGTATGGACGGCAGCGTAACCGCCACCAAAGAGGGGACAGGCGATCCGAAGGTTGGCTCAGGGCGCGGACAAGTCGGCACCGATGCACCGGCGCGCCCTTCCGATGCGCAGCCGCCGAATAGCTCACCGAACGCGGCGGAAGGCAAGCCGGCTCAATAGTCGCTACGTCTAATTCGTCTTAGCCTGCGCGGCCAGACCGATCTTAGACTTCGAAGGCAAGGGTGGCGCAGATACTCGCACCGAGGTAGCGCGAGCCGACTCTTCGTCTCGCAACCAAACATACAGCAGATTGCTCGGATTCGGCGCGGCTGCAACCTGAATACGCAGTTCCTGCTCGTCCGGCTCCCCTTCTGCCGGCGTCGGTAGATCGGGCACCGTAACGCCGCTCAAAGGATCCCACCCGGTCTGTTCGATGGTCTCCAGATCGCGCCCGGTCAGCACCAGTTCAAACTGACTCGAGCCATCCGCCGCAGGATCCAATCGAGCCGACTCAATCTTCGGAACACGCACGATCTTGCCAAAGGAATAATCATCTGAGCGCCCCCCGAGCGCAACCACGGAAGCAACCAAGTCGCAGCGGTTCGGGAACGCGCTGTCATTGAACGTTAGGAAAAGCTGATCTGTACCAATAGGTGCCAGCTTACCCTCGCTGGCGTGCGCCCCAGGAAGCAGCGTCATCCGTTGGTCCACATCGCCGCGGCAGCGAAGGCCGATCGAATCCTTATCCGACAAATTGGCGATCCGCAGCAGCGCGCTCAAGTAGAACGAACCGGGTAACTCGCCAGGTTGCAGCGTGACATCGGTCTTCGCGGGCAGCGACAGCTTGACGGACGTGATTTGCGGGAGCGCCGACATGACGCGAATGGCGTCCGGTATGGAGAGCGGCGCGGTTCGGTTTTCGATGAACGCCTGGATCGCAATCTGATCCCCCACGTTTCAACGCGTTGTCGAACCGCAACACTACAGGGCGCTCCGTCCCGCCTTCAATCGGTGCTCCCATTTCGATGTGTACGCCGGAGGCTTCCAACTTTGCGATCTGCTCTAATCGTTTGCCGTGAAGAACCATCTCACGCCGGCTCTCGCCGCAATTCACTAGGAACGGCAAGTTGTCGATCTGCGGCGGGGCGGGCAGTACCGCGATCGGCACGGCATGCGCTTTGCCGTCCGGCTGCGACAACATCAAGCGATACTCTCCAGGGTCGAGATCGACGGTGTTGACTTGGACATCCAGCCGGTTCTGAACCCCCTTGCGGAATCCGGCCGGAAGCGCGAAAGGAACCGCTGCCGGAGTGAAGAACTTGTCCGCGGGCATCTCTATCGAAACCTTATTCACAAACTCGAAGTCATCGCCTTCGAGCGAAACTGCGAGCCGGCCCTCCTTCGCGATCAGGCGATCCTGCGAGTTGGCCTGAAGGCGCGTCTTTGCAAAGTCGCTGAGTGGCGCAACCGTGAACTCACCGGGAACTTCAAAGCGGTCCCAATCCCAATCGGCCTGCAATCGATATCGGCCCGGCTTGATCTTGGTCTTCGATAAGTCAAGTGCAAGCTCCTGATCGCCCGACTTAATTACATTGACACTCGCGCTATCTGCACTCGATACCAGTTTCCAGTTCCTCGCGCGATCGATGTACTTCCAATCGTTCTCGGAATCAGGCGTGGCAACAATCGACATCGTTGATCCGGAAGCAAGCGTAAGCGGCTCTTTAGCCGCCAGGTGCGGTGGTCCGATATTTGGAATTCTTGTCGCCCAGACGAACGCGACGCGCGAATGCGGGGAAAGTCCGTCGCGCTTACCGCATAATCCCAAAGCGCCGTCCGGCAAAACCTGCGCGAACGATGAGCGGAAGACCGTATTAGGGAACGCGAGAGATCGCATCTCCATGAGCATCGCCGTTCCCCCCGCCGCGATACCAATCGGGCTACCGAAGAACAGGCCGGCAACGGAGGCAATCAAACCCGCCGTCTGCCCAATCCCCTGTCCGGACGTCGAAGCGATCGGATCGTATGAAGCCATGGCCGGGTTCAGCGTCCTGAACATCGCCGTCATCTGCTGGTCGGTTGGCGCGGTGCGGTCGAGCGCCGTCAGGCCGTAATGCGATGCAAAGCCGCGAAACGCCGCATCCACGGCTACGCTGGAGCTGTTCTGATCTGAGAGGACTTGAATCAGCGCTTCCGTTTGCGCTGTCTTTTCCGCATAATCGGCCAGTTGAGAAACGAGTTCATCGTTGTCCGAGAGAAACCGTTCCACCCGCTTACGATTCAATCCCGATGGGCCGTACACAAACGCAGCGACCGACGTCCGGCTGAGAACGCGCCACTCCTCGGGCTTTCCGGCCGGCTTCGGCTCGAGCACATCCACGTTGGCGCCGTTCGCATCCCGCCGCGCATGTACGAGCACGACGGCAACTTCGCCGGTACGCGTCTCGCGCGGGTGAAGAACAGGCGCATACAGAATAGAATCGCCCTCTTCCAAACGATTGATGGTTTTCAGCGGCAACGTACTCACGCCTCGAGCCGAGCGCACGCGAAGATTGACGATCCCGATCGGAGAACCGGCGGGACAGACAAGTGGAGGTGGCGCACCGAACGCCAACTCTGACAACAAGGTTAAGGTCAGGAGTAGCGGCAGCCGAGGCACTCCCTATTTTACGATGCAGATGCCCTTGGTAAGCCGCTGATAGAATGATGCGCAATGAAAAAGAATCCACTAGGCATCTCGATTGCGATAGCCGCACTGATGTCAGGACCAATCAACAATCCACTTGCCGCCGCCGAACCTGAAGTTGGGGGGGCCAAGCCGGTTCTCCTTGAACGCGGTCACACCGGGAATGATCTTCAGTTCACGTCCGCCGAGATTCTGCCCGGTCGAGGGTGGAACATCTATCAGGTGAAAGCGTGGATTCCGGGCCACGGAGAAGTCGGCCTCTTGGAATCGCCTCCGCTGTCTGAAGGCGCGGCGATCATGAACGGCGGGCCCGACGATCGCATCGGGAACAAGAGCTTCAGCTTTGGCGGCGCGATTCTAATACCGTACGCCAACCGCATTACCGGTCCGATGACAAACAACGGCCGCGACATCACAGCAGATATCGCCGGCACGCACGAAACGCTGCCTGCAAACTGGGGCGGCAAGAAGCCAGGCGCGCGCCAATACGCGATGCACGGCCTCATTCTCGATTCGAAGATCCAGAACGTGTCAGCCACGAAGACGACGGCGCAGGGAACTCTCGATGCCGGTAACTTCGGCGGCCGCTGGCCTTCCGATACAAAGCTCCAGTTCAAATCGACTCTGGACAAGGGCGCGTTCGATCTGCAAGTCGTAGTAACTAACAGCGGCAACAAGCCGCTTCCGCTGGGTGTCGGATGGCATCCGTACTTTCACATCCTGAGCGGAAAGCGTGAGCAGGTGAAGCTTCACATCCCGGGGGCGAAGCGGGCTCCGGCGAATAACTACGACGAAGTGTTGCCGCTCGGAACCATCGAGAATGTTTCCGGAACGCCATTTGACTTCACCGCCAAGGGTGGACGCGCTCTCGGCGACTTATTTATGGACGATACGTTCACCGACCTCACTCGCACGGACGGCAAGGTAGTCGCTGAAGTGATCGATCCGGCCTCAGGATACGGCGTTCGCATCATCTCCGATACGCCACAGGTCAAAGCGATGCAGGTCTATGCGCCGACGGGTAAGCAGTTTGTAGTCGTCGAGCCGCAGTTCAACCTCGCCGATCCCTACAGCCCCGTATGGAAAGGAAAGCCGACCGGCATGATCATGGTAAAGCCAGGCGAGTCGGTAACTTATCACGCTCGCCTGGAGTTATTCCATCCCTAGTTACCGCGTTATCAGGCGAGCCGGTTTCTAATCGGCTCGCCTGAAGTATTCGCGTTACTGCGGGGGCGGCGGTGGCGTCAAAGTTAGACCGTTCGGAAGCACAGCTTCCTGCGGCTCCGTCTGCACATAGATGGACACCGGGTTTGCGGCCGATCCCGGCGCTGAGGTCAATGTCGCAGTCATCGACGTTGGCGAAGTGACCACGATGTTCGACGCAGTGACTCCACCCGCCGGGACGATTACGGTTGAGCCGTTGAAAGCCGTGTTCACCCCCGTGATTGTGAAGGTTCCAGTTCCACCTACCGCCAAAGTATTCGGTGAAATCGCGCTAATCACCGCTTCCCCGGGCGGCAGTATGAGGTTATACAAGCCTCGCATGATAAATACCGCCATTTGGTCGCGAAGGACATCGTCTCCCGGGCAGTATTGCTGGGTCGCGCACCCACTGGTGATCCCGTCTTCGGCCATGCGCTCGATCTCGGGGTAGAACACATAATTGGTCGGAACATCGATGGGAAAATAAACGGTCGATGGAATCGTATAGGCTGTCGTAGCGCCGTATCTTGCCAGGATGATGAACTTGGCCATGGCACCGCGAGTTACCGGCTGCGTTGGACAGTAGTCCGGCACTGTATCGCAACCGCTGGTGATCCCAAGCTCATACATTTTCTGGATGTAGTCGAAGGCGAACGAACCCACAGGAACATCAGCAAAGTAAGGTGTTTGCGACGGAGCCGGAAAGTTGGGGCCGCCGTAAATCCCCGTTATGATGAACACCGCCATCTGTGCCCGCGTCACGTTCTGGGTCGGGCAGAAAGCACCACCGCCACATCCCGTCGTCACTCCGTATTGCTCCATGAGATTAATCGCATCGAAGGCAAATGAACCCGGCGGGACATCCGTAAAAACCTGGTTTGTAAAGTACTCCGTAATCGGAACCGTTGTTGTTCCAACGTAGAGGTTCGCCGTTCGATCCACGCCCGTCGTGTTCGGATCGACCGTGACGGTGATCGTACCGGTGCCGCTGCCCGAGCTTGAGCCAGGGTGAACAAATCCCGGCTGATCGGTACTGATGGAGTAGGAACACGGAGCCCCGACAGAGGTGACGGTCAGTGGCAGCGCACCGCCGACCTGATTGACATCGAGCGGGTTGGGCGTAACGGTAACCGAACAACCGGCTCCCGTTCCCAGAACGACGCCGACGTTGCTCGATCCCGAATTAGCTACGGCCAAATCAAGACTTCCGCCGCGGGTGAAATTCGCAGCGGCTAAGCCGACCGGTTCCGTTCCAACAGGTACCGCTAATGGCGCGCTGAACTGTCCATTGCCCGAGCCATAGTAGATGGAAACGGTATTCGCTCCGAAATTACTAACTGCAAGATCCTGGTCGCCATCGCCGTTAAAGTCGCCACCGACGACATAGTAGGGGTAATTTCCAGCCGGCAGAGACGGAAGGTTTACGGCCGGCTGGAAAGTTCCGTTGCCGTTTCCCAGGAGGACACTGATATCTCCGGCGCCGGCCGGGGCGTCGGCATTCGCGATCGCTAGGTCAAGAAAGCCATCGTTGTTCACGTCGACAGCCGCCAGCGAAATCGGGTTTTGTCCAGCACTCAGCACCACGGGAGCCGGGAAGGTTCCATTTCCATTGTTAAGAAAGAGGTCGACAGCATTGGTCCCATAATTAGCCACTACAAGATCGGTCGTCCCGATGTTACGTAGATCGGCTGCGATGATTTGCCGGGGAGTGCCGGCGAGCGCAATTGGAGTTGCGGTCGGAAACGCGCCCGTGCCGTTTCCAATCAGCACATCTATACCGCTGTCGGTGCCAACCGCAAGATCCAGCAGTCCATCACCGTTCAGATCCGCGGCGATTAGCGATTGAGCCGTCCCTTGCAGGGACACTTTCAATGGCGGCGTCTGAACGGTGCCGTCGCCGTTGCCCAAAAAGATCATGATGAAGCTACCGCCAGCCTCGTCATCGATCACCGCGACGTCCGGTTTTCCATCCTGGTTGAAATCCCCGATAGCCGCGGCATAGGGAAGCGATGGCCCGGCGTAGTTAACGGCCGGGGAAAACGTTCCATTGCCAACGCCCAGCAAAATGCTGAACGTGCCGGAGCCTTCATTCGGGATCACCAGATCCGGAATCCCGTCGTTGTTCAAGTCGCCAGCGACGACGCCATAGGGAACCATCTGCACCGGGTAGAGTTACCTGCGATGCAAAAGACGTCGAACTCGACGAAGTAACCGTGACCGTAAAGGGAGTCGATACGCTGGCGTTGTAACCGGGTCCGCCGCTATATCGCGCGCGGACAGGCTCTGCTCCGGTGGGCAGCAGCACCGTGCTTAGTTGGGCCGTTCCGTTCGAAAGTGCTGCGTCTCCCAGAACAGTGGAACCGGTATAGAAGGTGACGCGCCCGGTTGCCGCGACAGCGTTGACGGTTGCAGTCAACGTCACTGCACTGCCCACCAGCGCTGGATTCGGCGCTGCAGTCACAGTTGTCGTGGTGCCGGTTTGCGCCGATGCGATCGAAACGATTCCGAATATCGCCGGGCCGAACAAAAAACGTAGCTTCCGTAAAGTCAAGGAGTGTCTCCAAATAGCAGTTGTAAGTGCAGAAAATTATAGAAATAAATCGCGCGCGCTTGATCACATCACTCGCGTTTTCGTTTAGGTCCAGGACCTTTTATACAGGAATTTGATTGAAATTGCATTCATTGCGGGAACACAATTGTGTGATCCGAATCACTCATCGGGATGTCGGCGTGCGCTGATCCCTAATCGGCTGGAGTTAAAAAGACGCCACACCGAGCGCGTCTCTGGCACCCGGGGTGCTCCGCCCGGGGCATGTCTCAAACGGCTGCAGATATTCTGGTGGACGCAATTCACGATTGGGGTGTAGAGGTCGTCTTCGGTCTTCCTGGCGACGGAATCAACGGGGTTTTCGAAGCGCTTCGGAAACGCCAGGACAAGATCCGATTCATTCAGGTGCGTCATGAGGAGTCGGCGGCATTCATGGCGTGTGCTTATGCAAAGTACACCGGAAAGCTCGGCGTCTGCGTTACCACCTCGGGGCCGGGAGGTATTCATCTCCTGAACGGCCTTTACGACGCTAAGCTCGACAAAGCGCCGGTGCTCGCCATCACGGGCATGCACTATCACGATCTGATCGGCACCTACGCGCAGCAGGATCTGGAACTCGATAAAGTGTTTGCCGATGTGGCACGCTTCAACCAACGGGTGATGGGCCCGTCACACGTTGAGGCTTTAGCCGATCTCGCCTGCCGCACCGCGCTCTGTTATCGGACCGTCTCGCACATTACGTTCCCTCTCGACTTTCAGGAGATGGAGGTGAAAGATAGCGAACGGTCGAAGCGCAACCGGCCGCATCATTCTTCCGATGTGTATGCGCGAAGCGCCTCGCTGCCAAGCGAGCAAGACATGCTGCGTGCTGCTGAGGTTCTGAACAAAGGCGACAAGGTAACGATTCTGATTGGACAGGGCGCGCTGCACGCCGCGGAGCCTCTGGAGCAGGTCGCGGAACTGCTGAAAGCTCCAATCGTGCACGCACTGCTGGGTAAGGCGACCTTGCCCGATAGTTCGCCCTATAACGCCGGCGGCCTCGGACTGCTCGGCACCAAACCAGGACAGGAGGCTGTGGAGAACTGCGACACCCTATTGATGGTTGGCACCTCGTTCCCCTACATGGAATTCCTGCCGAAGCCGGGCAAAGTGCGCGCCATCCAGATCGAACTCGATCCGATGCGCGTCGGGCTGCGCTATCCCGTGGAGGTCGGGTTGGTCGGGGATAGTTTCCGGACACTGAACGATCTGATCCCGCTGCTCAGGCCCAAAGCAGATGGCGGTTTCCTGACGAAAGCGCAAGACGGCATGAAGGAATGGCGCGAAGCCATGGTCAAGCAGGAAACGCGGATGGATCTTCCGTTGAAGCCGCAGGTGGTCGCGGCGGAATTGAGTAAGCGGCTGGCGTCCGACGCGATTGTGTCAGCCGATTCGGGCACGAACACGACGTGGTGGGCCAGGCACATCGAAGTGAAGCGCGGACAGATGCACTCGTGCTCGGGTACTCTCGCGACCATGGCGTGCGCATTGCCTTACACGATCGCGGCGCAGGTGGCGTTTCCGAACCGGCAATGTATCTGCTTCGCGGGCGACGGCGGTGTTTCTATGCTGATGGCAGAGATCGCTACCGCGGTGAAATACAAACTTCCGATCCGCGTTGTTGTGATCCGCAACAACAGCCTGGGCCAGATCAAATGGGAACAGATGGTGTTCAATGGCAACCCGGAGTTTGCCTGCGACCTGCAGCCGATCGATTTCGCGGCCGTCGCGCGAGCTTGCGGTGCAACTGGATTCACGCTCGACAATCCCAACGATTGCGGGCGCGTCTTCGATCAGGCTCTGGCGCACCCCGGTCCGGTGGTCATCGATGCGATCGTCGATGAGTACGAAGCACCGCTGCCGCCCCGGATTACTTTCGCGCAAGCTGCGCACATGGCCGAATCTTTGGTCAAGGGAGAGCAGGACCGCGGCAAGATTATCAAGACCTTGACTAAGGACAAGGTGAAGCAGCTGCTGTAGGCACGTGCTGATCGGGTAGATACAACTTAGTCGCGACGTAACTCGCGAAACCTGTGGGCCATGGCTTCCAGCGTCTGTTCCGGACCGTCCCCATTCACGTCCGCTTCACTGAGCTTCGGTCGAATTCTCCTGAGGATGTCGAAAGCAAACTTGTGGCGCAGGGCAGGGGATAGGTCCGCGCGCCGCAGTAAGAATGTATTGACTAACGCGAAATCTTCCGCGCTTAACACTTCCGCGCTCGACAAGTGATCCACCAAAGGGGCGCCAGACGTCGGAGCGGGCGCGGCGATCCACGAGCGCTCGATATCGGCCATCTTCTGCTCACGAATCACCAGCGATCCGGCCACAAAATCCCCAAGCCGCTTGCTCTGCGAGTTGCACATCGCCGTCACCATTCCAATCGCATAGAAACCGGGCGCCTGGTCGACGATGCGCAACAGATTGCGGCCGATCGACTCGACCGCGGCCAGAGGGCGCCCGTTCTCCTTAATCACACGAAGACCGATGACGCGCTTGCCTGGCGTCTGCCCATCCCAGAGAATTTCGAATACGGCGAAGTATCCGAAGTAGAGCACGAAGAAGATCGCGATAACGCCCGCGAGCACCCAAAGCGAAGCCAAGCGCCACTGCTGCAGAAATCCGGTGAGGCCTAGGATGGCAAGAGTGATTCCGATAATCAGAAATGCGCCGAACTGAATCAGCGTATCGATTGCAAGGGCCAGAAACCGGCTGCCGATCCCCGCAATGGCAAATTCAAGATGAACCTGCTCGGGCGTTTCGATCCGATGGCTGTCGGAGAAGGATTGCCTCGCTTCGAACGGAGTAGGCTGATGAGAAGGCATGATTTCAAATCGGTGGCTGGACAAGCGGCGAGTCTACTGGGAGCGGCTGGCCGGTCTTGTGAAACGTGCCAGTGAGCGACTGGAGAGCCTGAATGGTCGGGAGTTGCAGGAATTGGGAATGCTTTACCGGCAGACCGCATCCGACCTTTCTACCGTCGTTGAAGACCCGTCGAGCGCGCATTTAGCAGCTTACCTGAATCAGTTGCTCGGAAGAGCACACAATGTACTATATCGGGGTCAAAGGCCTTCCAGTCGTGGAGTGGTCGCGTTCTTTCGAGACGACTATCCGCAGATGTTCCGGCAGACACTCCCGGCCACGGCCATCGCTACAGCTATCTTCTTAAGCGGCGCAATTGGTGGATGGGCACTTACCGCGCACGACCCTGCCTTCGCCTACAGGGTGCTCGGAAGCCAGATGATGTCGTCCATCGAGCAGCGCAAAATGTGGACGGAGTCGATCCTTGCGATCAAGCCCGCCGCATCGTCATTTATCACGACGAACAATTTATCGGTAGCGTTCTCCGCGTTCGCACTCGGCATCACCGGTGTAGGGACTATGTGGATGATGCTGTTTAATGGCGTCATGCTGGGCGTCGTTGGAGCCGCCACCGCTCAGGCCGATATGGCGCTCGCGCTGTGGAGCTTCGTCGCGCCACACGGAGTTCTGGAGCTTCCCGCGATTTGCATCGCCGGTGGAGCGGGTCTTGAGATAGCGCGGGGTCTGCTATTCCCTGGCATGCTGCCGCGGCGGGACGCGTTAGCTCGCGCTGGAAGACGGGCGGCTACTCTACTAATGGGCACCATTCCGCTCCTACTGATTGCGGGGTCGATCGAGGCGTTCTTCTCGCCGAGTACGGCTCCGGTACCAATGAAGTTTCTCTTAGCTGCCGTACTCTTTACAGCGCTACTGACTTACCTGTTCCGCAGTGGTTCGCAACTAACTAAATCAGACTCCGATCTTTGATCCGCAAGTATTCGTTGACTAACGTACCCGTCATAGAAGTCACCGCCGCGGCACCGGGCGACAGTTCTAAGGCGAGCACGCCCGTCTGCCGAAGATTCTTCAGTAGCACGTCTCTACGATCTGCAATCTCCACGGCTGCGGCCTGCCGGAACATGTCGGTTTCCGACCGCGGAATTTCTCGTGCGACTACAGCGAGATCAGGCTGACTGATTGCTGCAAATAGAACCAGGTGGCGGCGCGCCAGCAGGGAGACGGTTTCGATTACATCCGGAGTACCGATCGTTTCCGCAAAGTCAGTAAGCCACACAACCAGAGCGCGACGACTCTGCTTGTAAGCCAGCGTTCGGGCGGCGCGCGCATGATTTGCCTCGCTGGCTTCTCCCTGCACCTCCGCCAGCGATTCCACTATTTGGCGCAGGTGCGCTTGACCGCGACCCGGCGCGATCATCTGCTGCACCGAACGCCCGTAAGCCAGTAAGCCGGCCCGGTCGCCCTGGAGTAAGGCGACTTGTACCAGAGAGAGCGCGGCATTTACCGCATAATCGAGTTTCGACAGTGTCAACGAATGATCGCGGTTGCGGATTTGAGCGCGCAGCAGGCGTCCCGCATCGACTACGATCCAAACCGTCTGGCTCCGTTCCGCCGAATAGGTGCGAGTAATCAGCTGACGGCGGCGGGCCGTTGCGGTCCAGGAGACATCCCGAAGTTCGTCGCCCTCGCGATACTCGCGCAGACTCTCGAACTCTCGCCCGAATCCCGGGTCGTGCCGGCGGCGTCTTTCGATTCCGGGATGGCGCGTGTGGAGCACATAGAGTGCTTGTTCCTGAGCTTCCAGCAGATCGGGAAACACGGACACGGTTTGCGACAGCGGAGCTACGGCCCAACGCTCGGCGAAACTCCACCGGCTGCGATAACGGACGAATAGCTTGCCCATCTGCGAGCTGCCGCGTTCGCAAGGAAGAATCGGGTACTCTACTGCGCGCTCAGCACCATCTGCGAGTTCGGTCCGAAGTACCGGCGGTTGCTCGCGAAACGAGGTTGGCGTCTGGTCGACTAACACCAGCTTCAATGGAATCCGGCTTCGGTTCGTAACCAGGATGCGGACTTCATTCGACCGCGCCAGAATGAGCGGCTTAATCCATTCCCGTTCTAAGGTAAGGGTCGAGGGTTGAGGCAGGTACAGAAGGTCAAACAGGAACAGTGCGATTGCCGCGAGGTTCCAAAGTAGGAAGAGGGCAAGCAATGACGGAGCCCACCACATCGGGATCAGCCATAGAAAACCTAAAGCGATAAATAGAAAAAAGCGCGGGCCGAAGCTGAACGGCACGGGGCGGCGCGGTTCTGCTGTCGCTGCAATCGACGAGGGAGTAAGTGCGCCCAACATACGCGAGTTACTCGCGCATTACCTTTGGAACTTCAACCGACCCAAGCACCTGATTGACAACTTGGTCCGTTGTTAGACCCTCGAGTTCTGCTTCTGGCTTCAAGATGATGCGATGGCGTAGCACCGGAAGCGCGGCCGCTTTCACATCGTCGGGCAATAGAAAATCACGCCCATCCATTGCGGCCAGCGCGCGCGCCACAAAGAGCAGACCGACCGCCGCTCGCGGGCTGCCGCCGACTGAAATCGCAGGCCAGTCACGCGTGCGCCGCACTACCCCTGCGATATATGGGTAAAGCGACGGTTCCACCTTAACGGCCGAAACTTCACGTCGCGCCGATTCGAGCAATGCCGGCTCGAATGCCTGTAAGTCAACTGCATCCAGGCGGCGCGGGTCGAAGCCTTGCTCGTAACGCGCCAGAATCGCTGTCTCTTCTTCGGCTGACGGATAAGTCATTCGGATTTTGAACAAAAACCGATCTAACTGCGCTTCCGGCAGCGGATAGGTTCCTTCGTACTCGATCGGGTTCTGCGTCGCCAGTACCGTGAAGTTACCGGAAAGCGGGTACAGGACTCCATCCAAAGTCACTTGCCGTTCTTCCATGGCTTCTAGAAGTGCGGATTGCGTGCGAGGTGGAGTCCGATTGATCTCATCGACTAAGAGCAAGTCGGTAAACACCGGCCCGCGATGCAGCCGAAAGCTACTGTCGGCGAGATTGAAGATGTTTGTTCCCGTGATATCGGCGGGCATCAGGTCGGGCGTGCATTGGACGCGGTGATAATCAAGCCCACAAACGCGCGCGAGACTCTTGACGATCAGCGTTTTCGCCAGACCAGGAACGCCTTCGATTAGTGCATGGCCGCCGCAAACCAGTGTGAGTAACAGCTGATCGATGGTTTCCTGCTGACCAATGATTACCTTCGACAGTTCTCCCCTGACATGAGCGCCAAGCGCGGCGAAGTCTTCCAAGCTATTTATTCTCCGATGTTGGTGAGTAAGTCACGAGGCGGTCTGAATATTCTGCCAGATTCTGGACGAGATGCAGGGCGTCTTTCGGTCGAACATCGTGTGCCGCGGCTGCTTTTTCCAGAACGGATGCAAAGCCGGAGCCATCCCATCCGAGGCGCTGTTCCGCTGCCGCTGCGAGCTCCCGATCCGATAAACCGGCCGACAGTCGAAGTCGCCGCGTCAGCGCCATGCGTAGATGACCATAAGCGACTGTAATCGGGACGGAAGTAGCTCGGGCACGCTGATAGAACCCGCCCAGGGTCTCCACAAATTCAAGTGGTGAAAGTCGCGATACCCGAGGTAGTGGCGAGATTGGACCCGCCCGCCGGCCAAAACTGAATAAGATCGCGGCAGTTAGCAATCCGCACTGTATCAATACCCACTTCAGCGGAGTTCGCTCGACGTAGCTCCAGAGGCTACTACGTCCGCCATGGAAATATTCGTCCCAGTAGATTCGGCGGATGAACCCTTCGCTGTGCGGCTCCATGGCATTGAGGACTAGCGTCAGGTTGTCGGCCTTGTTGATCCCGGCGTTAGTCAGAGGAGTGGCGGCTGCCCACCAGAGCAACTCTCCGCGTCCGATCCTGCGCACGATTACGACGGGCGCCGACTGGCCCCCATACAACGCAATCTGGTCGGGCGTAGGCAATTCCCACGTCGCCTGCGGTCGAATACTGATTTTGTTTGCTCCGCGGGCGAACGCAGAAGGGAAGTCCGGCGAGGCTTCAATCAACTTCGGGGATGTTACGTCTTTCAATATCGCTTCTGGAAAGAATGCTGAAATCGATCGACCACAAAACAGGATGCGTCCGCCGCCGTCGATGAAGCTTCGCAACCGCGCCTGTTCGCGCGGCGTGGGCTTCGAGGTAGGCTCGGCGAGAATCAGCACGGCTCCGGTCGGATTCGAGGGCAGGCGCGCCGGTGGATCCTGCCAGCGCACTACAGGATAGCGGAGTTGCTCGAGAAGAGTATACGCGGCCAGGGCTCCGCCGGGAGAGGACGAGTAACTCAGCGGAATCGGCGACTGCTCGGCGGGGACGGATGGCGCCAAGGTAGCCGTAGTTACCGTCATTAGCAGCATCAATGCCAGTGCCCCGAACAGTAACTTGCGGTCTACGGGATCTAGTCCAATCGGCATCCGAGTTCCTGAAGAGATTGCATGCAAGCCGATAAGTCGCCCGCAGTGGCCTCGGCGCACCCGTACCAGAAGCGCTCCAGAGAAGAGGTCAGGCTGCGTAGGGGGCGGAGCACGGCTGGCTGGGAAGCCTGCAGATATTCGCGAGGCGTCTTAGCCGTTGCGGCGGGAAGACCGCCAGTATCTTGTAAACGCGCAACTCCAGCCCAGTAAGCGCATTGCACCGCCGTGCGTAAGTCCCCTCGATCCCTGGCGGCGTTGAGGGCTGCTATCCACTGACCGGACGTGCGCACGGTTGCGATCTGGTCGGCGGAGGTTAGTTTCAATTCGTGCGCGTCATCATAGAGCAAAGTAACCAGCCAGTAAGCAAGTAACCCGACTGCACCTGCCAGAGCGCCCCAGAACACGACTGTGCCGGTGATCGGATACTTACTGATCTGGCCGAATAGCCGTTGGATCAACTGCAGCACCCATTGATTGATTTGCTCCCGAATCCGCTGCCAGATACTTTGCGGACCCGGGGGCGCGAATTCCTTTCGGCTTAGGATGGCGTTCAATGAGCCTCGCGCATTGTTATGAGGCTGCCCTGGATACGTGAGGTTCTCCAACTCCGTGGCGCGAGCATCCAGCCATTGCTTCGAAGGTGCAATCGCAGAACTGCGACCATCGGACTTGGATGTGACTCCAAGCAAAGTGCGGAGTGGCGCGGCGGATATGTAGTAAGTGCCGTCCGGAGTGACGACAGTCCATCCGGCTGGTAGCTCGCGCTGGTGTTCCATCACGGTATAGGGATTCAGATCTTGCTCAATCCCGCGAAGTTCCGCGGCGACCGTCGCCGGCGTCTGCGCATGGAGCGCGAGACAGCAAAACAGACTTGCAGCAACCGCTTTGAGAATGAATCCCATCCTTCAGGGCCGAATAGACAGGATGTCGCTGCTGTGGGTTTCACGCGCTACACGCTCGCTTGCAGGGTCCATCATGAATTGTAAGTCGAATCCTTCCTTACGAACCCGGAGATCGAAGTAACAGATAGTGGTTGCAATCAGCGCCACGGGCCTCACCAGAACGACGACGAGCGCGAAGATCACCTGCCGAGCAACTAACCAGGCACGTACGTCACCGCCGCTTCTCCAACTCGCTTCCAGACCGGAACTGAGAGGATGTCCCACAACAAATGCCATCCCCAGCGCCAACACGTAGTAGAGCAGCAGAATAACAAACATTCGGCCGGTGTAGCCCTTCGTAAGATCCCAACTGCGGGACAGGGAATCGCGTGGAGTTCGATCTTCGATCAAGGCGGCTGGGAAGCAGGCTCCGAAGCGGCAAAGAACATATACTCCGGGGATCACTAGAACTAAAGTAGCCATCAGAACGGCTACAGCCTCAAGGATCACTGTCGCAAGTAGTCTCCTCAGACGCTCCCACGAACGAATGAGGGACCGCATAATGGTTGCTTCCCGCCCCAAATAGAGATCGGTAACTGCCAATACCATCCCTCCGTGTAAGAGCACATAGAGGAAAAGCCCGACGATTGCCTCGAGCGTCAGAAAGAGCATGCCGATCGGGGTCGAGTGGCTCACGGATATGGTTCTATGCCCCGTGCGTGAAACTACGCTTCCGACGGGCGACAAGAAAGTATCGGCAAGGTTAACGGCAAGAGATACAAGCTGAGTTACGGCAGTGAGTCCGGCAAACAAGATGAAGTACTGCCGGTACATCAGAAAAGCTCGATCCAATATCTCTCCGAGCGACAACGGTCGTAAGTCGAAGGATTTCAAAATACCCCCGGATCTACAGCGGCTCTCAAGAAAGAATCGAAGGGACGCTTCCGTCGCCGCGCGACATGTGCTCGCTATTTGGATCCATCAGGAACTGTAAGTCGAAAGCTTCTTTGCGGACGCGAAGGTCGAAGTAGAAGATCGAAATTCCAATTAGCAGCAATGGCTGCACCAAGATGCTAACTATGATGTTCGCGACCTGCTGAAGAACCAGAAGAAGCTTGGCATTCTCAAAAGCTCCCCGGGCATCTGCCAGGTAACCGATGGGAACCCCAAAGAGCAATCCGATTCCGAAGGCCACGGCAAAGTAAAGCAACAAGAGAAGGAAGGCGCGGCCGGCATAACCTTTCGTCAGATTCCAACTTCTGGACAGAGCGTCCCCGGGACTTCGATTTTCGATCAAGGCGGCCGGCAAGCAAATGAGTAGTCTGCAGAGAACGTATATGCCGGGAATCACCAGGGCGATCAGTCCGCCGGCGACAGCCAAACCGTTCAGCAAACTGGTGCCGATCAGGGTCCCCAGTTCGCCCCACGCGCGCTGCAACGAAACTGCAATGTTGGCTTCGCGGCCCAGGTAAAGATCCGAGACGGCCAGGATTGTTCCGCCTTGCGCCAACGCGTAGACGAGGAGTCCGAGGATGATCCCTAAGAGCCCCAGAAGAATGCTGGTGACGTCGAAATGCGGCATCAGGACGGTCCGATTGCCGACGGTCCGGACGGTGTTCAACGGGCCGAAGAAGATCTGAAGAAGGCCCAGGGCAAGCGTTAACAGCTGAGGAAGGGCTGCGATTCCAAGGAACAGCAGCATGTGCCGCCGATACATCAGGAACGCGCGATCCAGGATCTCGCCGAGCGATAACGGCCGTAGTTCGAATCCGGTCAAATGTCCTCCGATCTGATTCACAGAGTGGCAACCATGATACAGGACGGTTCCGTGATACGCCAGCAGAAGTCTTATCGGACCAGTTGTGGCATCGGAGGCTCGTTCGCGGCATCGGCGTCGCTGCGCTTTGGAATCGACGACAGGGCCGGGAGGGGCGAAGCAACAAAATCCAAAAATATTTGTTGAAAGTTCCTAATGTTTATCGGTAAGGTAGTTAATCGCCTTGTGATGTCTTTCCAGTCTCAACCCCGTGTGGCGGTTCTGGCAGAGAACGGGACTGCACGCCGATCGTCGGCGCCAAGCGTGTTCCCGGGTCGATGTCGAGACCTGGCGCGAGATTCCGACTGTCCGTTGGATAGGGTTTTCGTGAAAACGAATAGAGGATAACCGATGACTCAACTACGATTCGCTATGAAAAAAAGCCTGAGGAAAAGCCCATTGAATGCATTGACACCGGCGTTGCTGCTGGCAGTGAGTGGAACTCTCGCGATGCAAGCCCAACAGTCGCAGCCCTATCAGGGATCGGTCGGCAGAACCCTAGCCGAGTCCAAAGAATGGTGGCCGGAACCTGTAAAAGCGCCGGCTGGCGCGCCAAACGTGGTGTGGATCCTAATTGACGACGTAGGCTATGGAGCTCCCAATACATTCGGCGGGCTAATCCAGACTCCGACGTTTGACACGCTGGCCGCCAACGGTCTGCGCTATACGAATTTCCATACGACCGCGATCTGCGCTCCAACACGCTCCGCGCTACTGACGGGCCGTAACAGCGCAAGCGTGCACATGTCTGGGTTTGCGCACACGGTTATGTCCGCCGGATTCCCGGGCTGGGACGGCAGGATGCCCTCCTCGGGAGGAACCATTGCGGAAATCCTCCGCGAGAACGGTTACAGCACGTTCGCGGTCGGCAAATATGGTCTAACTCCCGACGAAGAGGCGACGGATGCTGGTCCTTTCGACCACTGGCCAACCGGAAAAGGCTTCGACCACTTCTTCGGGTTCCTTGGTTCGCAAACCGACCAATACAAGCCGGACCTGGTGGAAGATCAGGTTCATGTCCGTCCCGATGGCCGGCACTTAAGTGCTCAGATCACGGATAAAGCCATGACTTATATCGATCGTGAGAAGAAGGCCGCCGCGGACAAGCCCTTTTTCCTCTACTACGCACCCGGCGCGACGCATGCTCCGCACCAGGTTGACAAGTATTGGAGCGATCAATATAAGGGTAAGTTCGATAAGGGCTGGGATGCTTACCGTGAAGAGGTTTTTGAACGTCAGAAGAAACTCGGCGTGATTCCGGCCAACGCGATACTTCCCGATCGTAACCCGAACATCAAGGCCTGGGATCAACTGTCAGCAGACGAGAAGAAGCTTTACGCGCGCTTCATGGAAGTGTATGCCGGGTATCTGACCTACACGGATTACGAAGTGGGCCGCTTGATTAATCACTTGAAAGAGATCAATCAGCTGGACAACACGCTGGTGTTTATTTCGATCGGCGATAACGGTGCGAGCAAAGAAGGAACCTTGAACGGGGATATCGATCGTCCTGTGTTCGGCAAACCCATGACCGAGCAAGAGCTTATTAATTACAACCTGAGTAAGATTGGCGAGATCGGTACGTCCGCCGCCGTCGAGGGGAATTACCCGTTGGGCTGGGCTCAGGCCGCAAACACGCCGTTCAAGTTCTGGAAGCAGGATGCGAACAGCGAAGGCGGCACCCACAATCCGCTTATTGTCTACTACCCGAAAGGAATCAAGGAAAAGGGCGGAATTCGGACGCAGTACAGCCATGTGATCGACCTTCTTCCGACGACGCTCGACCTAGTCGGTATCAAAGCTCCAGAGCAGATTCGGGGGATCAAACAGCAGCCCGTCGAAGGCACTTCATTGGCTTACTCGATTAACGACGCGAGCGCTCCTAACCGCCACACGCTGCAGTATTACTACATCTTTGGTTCGAGATCGATTTATCACAACGGATGGAAAGCCGAATTAGCTTACCCGAGCAGCTTCATCACTGGAAATGCTCAAAGCAAGCAGCCGTTTGATGAAAACGCCTGGGAACTTTATAACCTGAATGAGGACTACACCGAGCGAGTCGACTTAGCCAAGAAATACCCGGAACGGCTGGCTGAAATGAAAGCTTTGTTCGAGGAAGAGGCGAAAACACATCATCTCTACCCGTACATTACGTGGGACGATGTGCTCAATGGACGGATTCACAAGACCAAAGACTCCAAATCGTTTATGGATGCTGTGAGAGATATAACTAAGCCCGGCAGCGGCAGCGAATAGACAATGAACCGCAGGGCATTTCTCATTGCATCCGCGTTGGCGGCGCCGATTTCGGCGGCTACCGTGAAGTCGGGAGCATCCGTCGAGACCCTCGCGGAAGAGGCTTACATTTGGGGCGTGCCGTTGATATTACAAGAGAGATATCTTCAGCTCGCCCGCGCCGCCAAGCGTCCGATTAATCGCTTCACGCTGGCTACCCAGCTATCGACGCCGGATGACAAAGTAGCCGGTCCGAATGTTGATACCCTGTATGGCTTCGCCTGGCTGGATCTGCAGTCAGAACCGCTCGTGCTGAGTGTGCCGGACACTCACGACCGATACTACTCGATCCAATTGATCGATATGTACTCTAACTCCTTTGCCTATGTGGGCCGGCGTGCGACGGGAACAAAGGCAGGACGTTATTTAATTGCGGGACCAGGCTGGAAAGGATCACTGCCGCACGGCCTTTTGAGAATTGACGCGCCGACGAGCCGCCTTCTCGTCTTGACCCGTACGCTGGTGCGGGGGCAGGCCGATCTTTCAGCGGCGCAGGCCGTTCAAATCCAGTACACACTAACTCCTCTCAGCAAACTCTCAGGGCCAACGGTTCCACCTCTAACTGCCGTTTCCGCGATCAGCGCGTTCCCTGTTCTCGACTTAGCAGGCGGCGGTGCGAAATACTTCGACGAGCTCGAGGCGGGTTTGGCCGCGGACCCACCACCGGCGCGTGAGAGTTTCCCGAAACAACGCTTCGCCAACGCCGGAGTGGTTCGAGACCGGCTTTCCGCTGGTGACCGCGATCCGAAACTGACGGCGACACTGGCGCAGGCCGCAGCAAACGCAGATGCCCGTGTGAAGAAAGCCAGCTTCACGAGTGAAGTGAACGGGTGGAGAGTCAATTACCAGATTGAGCCGTTCATCAGCGACCGCCTCATGCGTGCGTCCGCAAATCGCATCGGACCGGGTGTACATATCGCGAAGGAGGCGTTGTACTTCCATACCAAGACAGATCGAACGAATCAGCCTCTGTCCGGAGCGGCCAACTACCGGCTTCACTTTCCCGCCGGGAAACTGCCGCCAGTCGATGCTTTCTGGTCACTTATTCTGTACGGGTCGGACTACTTCCTAGTACGTAACCCGATCAACCGTTACTCCATCTCCGATCGGACGGAAGGTCTGACAAAGAATGCCGACGGCTCGCTGGATATCTACATTCAGCGCCAAGTGCCTGCGACGGGTCAATCTAATTGGCTGCCCGCGCCGGACGCCGGATTCCAACTGATTCTACGAACGTATCAACCTAGGCCCGAAGTGCTCAATAGGACGTGGAAGGTGCCGGCACTTGAGCGCATCGCCTGACATGGCGCTCGACCTAAAATGAAAGGCTTAGCGCCATAGATTGACTCATTCTTAGGCCGTCTAAGCGCAGCTCAACCCCGGTTCAGCCGCGACTTACCTTACGCGATCATCGGTTTCTGACAGGATGCGGACAGTACCTGCGGACTTGCGTTTACATGGACCGCAATGTTCAACTAATGGCTTGACCCGTTTCAGACACCTGCAAACGTTTGTTGCCTTGCTTGCGCTGGCGGGGAGATTGTCCGCTCAAAACGGCGCAGTATCGAGAGAACCATTAGCCGGACCGCACCCCCGATCAGTTTCGATGTCCGGCGTTGTCGTAAACGCGTTAACAGGCGATCCGATCGCGCGAGCCCAAGTGACTTGCGCTTTCGGAAAGGAGACAATGACGGGCGCGGACGGGCGCTTTCAAATTGACGACGTGTGGAACGGGATGGGTTGCGTTGCCCAAAAGCCGGGCTTTACAATGGACCAATCCAAGCAGGACCAATCCCAGGCAAATGCGGGTTCCCACGAGACGCCACTACGCATTGCTCTCGCGCCGCTTGGGACCTTGGAGGGCACGGTTACCGACCGCGACGGCTCGCCGCTCCAACACGTTCATGTCCAAGCGTTTCACGTCGAGCTCCGGGACGGACGCAAACACGTCGCCGCAGATCGAGCGGTGAGCACTGACGACCGCGGCAGGTATCGATTCTGGAATCTGACTCCTGGGAAGTATTATGTGCGAGCGGGAGGTTCGGGCGGAACCAAAGCTACTCTGACCGCAGATCTGCCTACTTTGGAAAACAGAAGTTTTGCGCCGGTTTACTACGGCGGAGGCTCTACGCTCTCCTCGGCGGCTAGCATCCAGATTGATGCCGGTTCGAAGATGCGAGCTGACATGGCAGTCGACCTACAACGCTCGTTCCACATCCGGGGGCGATTAGTCAACGCTGTTCCCTATGAACTGGTTACGTTTGAAGTAATCCGCCGCGGAGATATCGCCTCCATCGAGAATGTCGTTTTGAACGCCGCGACCGGCGAGTTCGACTACACCGGTGCGATGCCGGGCACCTACGTGTTTCGAGCAAAGCAAAACAGCAGTAGTGACGACGGGACTATTGCGGAACAAATAGTGCAGGTCGGAGAACAGAACCTCTCCGGTGTGACCCTAACCTTGGGCTTGCGCGCCACGATTAAGGTTGTAATGCACATCCCGGAAGCGACGGCCGGAGCAGGCGATGGCGATGCAGAGTCCGATCTTAAATCCTCCTGCGATGTAACACTGTTCCCCGCCGATGAAGTTTCGTCGGAGCAACCCCTGACAAGCTCGCCTCCCATAGAGGCAGACGACCATGAAGAGATCGCCGATGTGCCATCCGGCAATTATCGCGTCGCGATTAACTGCCGGGGAATTTATGTTGGCAGCGCGATGTCGGGAGACGTTGACGTGGCGTCCTCGTTGTTGACAGTCATGCCGGGCGTTGCTCCGGCTCCGATCGAAATCGCATTGAGGAATGACGGCGCGGCCATCGAAGGTTCGGTGAGTGGGCATAAAGCGTCTGGTCTCGCGGTCGTGCTGGCCAAGCCGAACTTTTCGGCTGCCGGCGAGTGGCCTCTGGCGGATGTCGACCCCCAAGACAACGAGTTCTCGTTTGCGGGTCTGGCTCCCGGCGAATATACGTTGCATCTAATTGACAACCCGGGTGAGCTCGAATACCGCAACCCGGACGTTGTCGCGCAGTTGACGGACGGGGTTCAGGTCACCGTCGGCGCTCGCGAGAAGAAACAGGTCACATTGGTGGAGGGAGAGCGATGAGGGAACTCTGCTGGGTTCTGAGTATCAGCTGCTTGGTTCCAGCTGGGATACTCGCACAGGATCCCGGCATCCCAGAGTACGTCGTCGGGGGCGTAGTAGAGTCGGCGGCAGGCATCCCGTTAGCTAAGGCGCACGTTGTATTGACGCCGGTGTTAAACCGTTCGGGAGCGCGTGATTGGTGGACGGGCGAGAATGGCCGCTTTGAGTTTAAGGTTCCCGCTGGCAAGTATCGGCTTCAGGCGGGACTGGTTAGCTTCGAAGCGCAAGGATTTAAGCAGCACGGTTTGCGGAACGGGTTTCAGTCAGCCATCATCACCGGGCCGGGACTCTCTACTGAAAACCTTGAGTTTCGGATGCAAGCTCCGGCCGCGATTTCAGGGCGAGTGGTCGACGAATCCGGCGAACCGGTGGAGGACGCTACGGTGCAACTACTGCGCATCTACCACGAAGTGACTTCCGCGACAGGATTTCAGACCACCAATGATTTAGGCGAGTACCGTTTCGCCAATCTTCCCGGAGGCAATTATTACCTAGCGGTTACTGGCCAACCTTGGTATGCAAAGAACGCTCCGCCGCAACATGAGAAAGGTACCGAGGTGTTCCAGCCACTCTTCTACCCTCATGCAACGAACGCCTCAGAGGCGGAGCCTTTGACGTTACAGCCTGGCCAGCAGGCAACCGCTGATTTCGCCTTGAACGTGGTTCCGGCCGTAAATGTGACAATTCAGTGCGATGGCGAAGACGATGCTAATGTTGCGGCGGTCGTATACCGGGGACGCATCGGCAGCGAGGATATTGTCGCGGCAACTCTTCCTTACTGCGGACGGATGCATTCGCAGGTCGCGCTATCGGCCGGAAATTACGAAGTAGTGGCGATTTCAACAAAAGGTACGGCGATTAGGGTTGGAAGGAAGCAGCTAAGTATCGCCGGAACGCCTGCCGAGGTCGAATTGCGTTTAGAGCAGCCGCCGATGGTTGCGGGGCGCGTGTCCTTGCCCGACAGGAACGGCGCCGGCGGGCTGGTAGTAACTTTGCTGGACACGGAGAGAGGGCGTGGGGGATCGCGCGTGGTTGCCGCGGATGGCTCGTTTAATTTTCCCGGAGTGACGCCCGGGACCTATGAAATAAGAGTCAGCGGCAGGCCGGGGATCTACGTGGAAAGCTTCGACGAAGGTGAGACGAAACTGCGCGATCGCGTCTTGAAAGTTACCGGAGATCCGCTTCCGGCGCTTGCGATCCATGCGAGTACCGACAGTGGCGAGGTTAAAGGGTTCCTAAAAAACAAGGGCAGCGCCGTCATAGGGTCGTTCGTCGTTCTAACCCCGAAGGAACAAAACGCTCCGCGGTCAATGTACCGGGCCGACCAGACGGATTCGGATGGGAGTTTCGATATCAGCGCCGTCCCGCCTGGCGAGTACTATGTTTTTGGTTTGACGGCCGAAGACGTCGATTACACGAACAGGAAAGCGGTGAAACCGTATTTGACAACTGCAGCGCAAATAGTGGTTAAAGCCGGCGGGGCGGTTGATCTAGACTTAGAGCCGGTGAATTAGGCAAAGGCGGCTTCCGGCCCGTGCAGCTAATGCTGCCCGTTTACGTTGCCGGTTGGGCCGGCTCACCGTCGTGTGTTACTAAGAGAGTCGTGAATCCAATACGGTCTTCTGAAGTTTGGTTCGTAACAGGCAGCCAGCACCTGTACGGTCCCGGCCCACTCGCACAGGTTGCCGAACACGCGGCAACCATCGCTGCTCATCTGGACGAGGCCGAAGCTATCCCTGTAAAAGTAGTCGCCAAGCCTGTGATGGTCAGCGCGGAATCGATCACAGCGCTCTGCCAGCAAGCGAACGCCGACAACCAGTGCATCGGCCTGGTGCTTTGGATGCACACGTTTTCGCCCGCGAAGATGTGGATCAACGGCCTAACGCAGTTGCGCAAGCCCATTCTCCACCTGCACACGCAGTTTAACCGCGAGTTGCCTTACGCGACCATCGACATGGATTTCATGAATCTGAACCAAGCGGCCCACGGCGACCGTGAGTTCGGGTTCATCACCGCACGCCTGCGTCTGGCGCGCAAAGTCGTTGTTGGCTTCTGGCAGGATGCGGACACGATCTCTGAAATCGGGACCTGGTCCCGCGCTGCGCTTGGATGGCACGAGTCGCAGCACCTGAAGGTCGCGCGCTTCGGCGATAACATGCGCAACGTTGCCGTAACCGATGGCGACAAAGTAGAGGCGCAGCGCGTCTTCGGTTACGAAGTCCACGGCTACGGCATCGGCGACCTTACCGATCGCATGGCCGAGTTCTCCGATGCGGATGTCTCGAAGCTCGTCGAGGAGTACCGGGATACTTACACCATTACCGATGCTCACAACCGTCCCGAGTCCCTCGCCGTCGCAGCGCGTATCGAGCTTGGTCTTCGCGCCTTCCTGACCGGCGGCGGATTCGGCGCGTTTACCGATACCTTCGAAGACCTTCACGGGATGGGGCAGCTTCCAGGGATTGCCGTGCAGCGGCTAATGTCCGACGGATTCGGCTTCGCGGGGGAAGGGGACTGGAAGACCGCCGCTCTAGTCCGCGTGATGAAGGTAATGGCCGCGGGACTGACTGGCGGCACGTCCTTCATGGAGGACTATACGTACGACTTCGCGGGGACGCCTAAGGTTCTCGGGTCCCACATGCTGGAGATCTGCCCGAGCATAGGCGCGGGCAAGCCTGCCATCGAAGTGCATCCGCTGGGCATCGGGGGCAAGGGTGACCCTGTACGTCTCGTGTTCACGTCCGGTCCGGGTCCGGGCATCGTCGCCAGCGTGGTCGACATGGGCAATCGCTTCCGCATGATTGTCAACGAGGTGGATGTCGTCGCGCCCGATCAGCCCTTCCCGCAACTCCCGGTCGCCCGCACGCTCTGGGTGCCGCGGCCGAGTTTGAAGGTTGCTGCGGCCGCATGGATCTACGCAGGCGGGGCGCATCATACTGCCTTCAGTCAGGCGTTGTGTATTGAGCATGTCGAGGACTTCGCCGAAATTGCCGGGGTTGAACTCGTTTGCATCGATAACGACACTCAACTGCGGCGTCTCCGCCAAGAGCTCCAATGGAGCGATGCGGCGAGTAGGATGCGCTAGTAGAACATAGGGGCAGGGAAGTCATGTTGGAAGAGCTGAAACGCGAAACGTGGAAGGCCAATCTCGAACTCGTCAAACGAGGGTTGGTCCTGTACACATTCGGGAACGCGAGCGGGATTGACCGCGCGAAGGGGCTTGTCTGCATCAAGCCGAGTGGCGTGGACTACGATGAGCTACAGCCAGAGCATATGGTAGTCACCGACCTTGAAGGCGCGATCGTGGAAGGCGACCTGCGTCCCTCGAGCGATCTGCAAACTCATCTGGTTTTGTATAAGGCATTTCATTCAATCGGCGCGGTGGTTCACACGCACAGTAAGTACGCCACGGCATGGGCGCAATCCTGCCGGGACATTCCCGCGTTTGGCACGACGCACGCGGATTACTTCCACGGACCCGTACCTTGTACGCGCGAGCTTACGGATGACGAGATTAACGGCGACTATGTGCTGAACACGGGCCACGCTATTATCGAGCGCTTCCAATGCATCGATCCTCTGACGATTCCCGGCGTGCTGGTGGGCGGGCACGCACCTTTCGCGTGGGGCCGCACGCCGCATGACGCGGCACATCATGCCGTGGTCCTTGAAGCCGTGGCGGAGATGGCTTTCATGACGGTTCTGCTTAATGCAAATGCCGGGGTATCTCAAGCGCTGCTGGACCGGCACCACTTCCGCAAGCATGGTCCGAACGCGACTTACGGACAGCGCTAAAGGAGACGACTATGCCAATCGTTGCCGGCGCAGATTTTGGGACTTTGAGCGTCCGCGTCACACTCCTCGACTCGGAACGCGGCCGACTTGGGCACGGCGGTCGCGGAGTACCCGCTGCATCGCCGCCGGGAAGACCCCGACTATGCCACGCAGTCGCACAGCGACCAGATGAACGCCCTGGTCAAAGCGACTCGCGCCGTTCTGGATGAGACCGGGACGCGCGGGGACGACGTCCTCGCCTTTGCGCTCGATACTACGGGTTCCAGCGTGATCGTAGTAGACGCGGACCTGCAGCCGCTCGATGAATACTATCTCTGGTGCGACCATCGCGCGCATGAGGAAGCCCGGCTGATAACCGAAACGGCCCGCGAGCAAAAACTTGAGGCTATCGAGTGGTGCGGGGGCGTCTACTCGCACGAGTGGGGCTGGGCGAAGCTGTTGCACTGGCTGCGCAATGCCACGGATGAAAAGCGCGCACGCTTCGCGACTGCGCTCGAGCACTGCGATATGGTGGCGGCTACGCTCACCGGCATCACGTCGCCCGTGGGACTCAAACGCAGTGTCTGCGCGATGGGTCACAAGTGGATGTGGAACCCTAAGTGGGGTGGCCTGCCGAGCGAGGAATTTCTCGTCTCCGTTGACCCGCTGCTCACCGGCGTCCGCGCAAAGATCGCCGGGGAATATCTTGCTTCGGACCAGATCTACGGCGGACTCTCCACTGACTGGGCCGAGCGGTTAGGTCTTAAGGCCGGCATCCCGATTCCGGTGGGCGCCTTCGACGCGCATTGGGATGCACTGGGGGCAGGGTGTCGTGAAGGCGATGTGGTCAACGTAGTCGGCACCTCAACATGCATCATCGCCATGGCTCAGAAGACTGAGCTGGTTCCGGGCGTTTGTGGCGTGGTTCCGGGCAGCGTGCATCCGGGATTCACCGGTATCGAAGCCGGCCTCTCCGCAGTCGGCGACATCTTCGAGGCCATCGCGAAACGAGCCGGGACTACTGTCAAGCAACTCGCGCAGGGGCTTGAGAGTTACAAGCCTGCGCAGACCGGCTTACTACGACTTAGTTGGGACAATGGCGACCGTACGGTGCTGGTCAACCCGGAACTTGGCGGCATTACGCTCGGATGGAATCTGCTGCATACTGCGCAGGACGAACTCTTTGCCGCAATCGAAGGCACCGCGTTTCATACACGCATTATTCTGGAACGCATGGCGGAGCATGGCGTTGCCGTTGACCGGGTAATCAATGCCGGCGGTATCCCACAGCAAAATGCCGTTCTTAATCAGGTCTATGCCAACGTGCTGAACAGGCCCGTGCTTGTTCCGAGCGGAAGTCCTACGAGCCTTGGTTCGTGCATCGTCGCATTTGTGGCCGCGGGAGTTTTTCCGTCGATTGAAGTTGCACAGGAGCGGCTTTGTTTACCGTTCCGCACATTTAATCCAAATCCCGCAGCAGTAGAAGCTTACAAGCCACTTTTCGCTAGCTACTGCAAGCTCTATTTTGCGTTTGGCTCGCCGGACGCAGAGTTTGGCGATGTTCTACCCATGCTTCGCCGGTCGGCTGAGATCGCGAAACAGCCGTCGACATGATCCGGCTGTTGCTTGTCGTTTTCTCCTGTGGAGGGTTTCAGGCTTGGGCACAACAACCCGGAACACTCCTAAACCTACCTAGAGTCAGCGTCTCGGGAGTATTCGATCCGTCTTTGGCGGAGACGCCGGCGGGACAGCGCGCGTGGATGAGTTACTCAGCCGTGGACCCATCTCCGCGCTGGCCGGACAAGGATCCACGGACGATAACGACGAGGCTGGCCTATTCCGACAATCAGGGTAGGACATGGACCGACCTGGGAGCACGCATAAACGATATCTCCGAAGGGCCGGCCGGAGCCAAAGCCGAGATATGGGTTAACGAAGTCTCGTCCTTGGTGTACGACCCTGATGCCGCGATCAACGAACGCTGGAAGCTCTTCTGGCATCATTACCTGCGTGTCGATGGGGAAGGGGAATTCCAGAACGGCTGGATAGGTTATAAGAGTGCGGCCACTCCGCAGGCGCTTGTTGCGGCAAAGGAAGTCAAGCTCTTCGGTGCAAGAGGGTATGACGCAACTAATAACAACCCGCAGTCCAAGACCTTTCCGCCGGTGGGCGGACCGCCCTTCGTCCAGGTAAACGCGCTTCACAATGATCTGGACATGTGCGTGGCGCTTTCCGAGCCTGGTGCGATGGCGGTGTCGTCGGGGCTTTATATAAGCCTCACTTGCATTGAACCAAAAATCCACAGCATCGCGGGTCTGCTAGGGATGGCCCTCTTTGGCTCCAAGACGCGGGTGATCATGCTCAAATGTAACTCGCCCTGCCAACCAACGAATCCAGGCGCGTGGCGGTATCTTGCCACGATGCTCACGGACGATGACGCGAAGCCGGTTGGGTTTCACGGGTATTCCGCCCCCGATCTGTTCGCTCAAGACGGCAAGGCCTATCTAATGGTCACACCTGTCTCAGACACGCCTTGGAAGGACGCCTATAACGGATGCGATATTTACCGCTTCGCAAACCTCGAGACCGCAACGCTTGAGCGGGACCACGGCAATCCTCGCATAGTAGGTCAGGTGCGGGGCAAGCCCGGCAGCTTCAACGGCGCCTGCACTTATCAATCATCGTTGACCGCGAGCGGCTTCCTCTATAGCGAGGTCAAAGTCGTCGATAAGGGACCGTATTTCCAAATTTTCCAAACGGGCATAGGGTTGGTAGATATGAAGTACAAAGCTAACCTTCCGCTGAACTCTCATTGATGTCGTATTCGCGCATCTTCTCGTAAACAAGGCGGCGGTGGATCGCAAGGATCTCGGCGGCCTTCGATTTATTCCCCGCCGCCATCCGAAGCGCGCGGACGATCATCGCCTTCTCTGCCAGTGCGAGATTCGTTTTCCACCCTTGAGAGAGGGGAATCTGATCCGTCCAATTCGCCTCAGCGCGCGACGCTGATCTTAACTGGATATCTTGCGCATCCACAATGCCGCTCTTGGCCATGATTGCCGCGCGTTCGACGGTATTCTCCAGTTCGCGCACGTTGCCCGGCCACTGATAATCACAGAGGAGATTGAGCGCGGCCGCGGTCATCGATACGTTCCGGCCGCCGCGCCGCAGAAAATGCTCGACCAACGCAGGAATATCCTGACGGCGTTCACGCAGTGGCGGCAACTCGACCCCGACGACATTGAGTCGATAATAGAGGTCCTCCCGAAACTGCCCTTCACTGACCGCCTTTTCCAAGTCTCGCGACGTAGCGGTGATAAGCCGCAAGTCCAAGCGAATTTGAGTTCCGCTGCCTAGCCTCTCAATGGTTCGTTCCTGAATCGCGCGGAGCAGCTTCGATTGCAATGCCGGCGCTAGTTCGCCAATCTCGTCAAGAAATAGAGTTCCGCCGTTCGCTTCTTCGAACCTCCCAATTCGCCGCAGCATTGCGTTCGTAAAGGCGCCCTTCTCGTGACCGAAGAGTTCCGATTCCAGTAAGGACTCAGGAATTGCGGCACAGTTCACTTTTATCAGGGGTCCTTTTGCGCGGGTACTGTTGTGGTGGATCGCGTTGACGACTAATTCCTTGCCTGTACCGGATTCTCCGCGCACGAGAACGGTTGCGTCAGTTCCTGCCACCTGACCGATCAGCTTGTAAACATGCTGCATCGCAGGACTGTAGCCGATGATCGCGGGCTGCGCGGCTGCGATCGTTTGATTGGGCTTCTGACTTATCTCGCGGGATATCTTACGGAGGGACACGGCGCGATTCAATTGCAAGGCGAGCTGATCGAAATCGACCGGCTTCGCGACGTAGTCGTATGCTCCCAGCCGCATGGCCTCAATGACCGTGCTGCTGTCGCCGTGTGCGGTCATCACGATAACCGGCACATCGATTCCCGACTCTCGCGCGCGCTTGAGAATGGCGAGACCATCGAGGCCGGGCATTCGGACGTCAAGGAGGCAAGCGTCTAAATTCCGCTGGAGGAGAGCAGTTAGCGCTTGTGCGCCGTCTTCGGCCTGCACCACCCGATAGCCGCGGCTTTCGAGAAGTTCCGCCAGCGACACACGAGCGGTCCTCTCGTCTTCGCCGATCAGGACGGTTCCGTTAGTTTCCATTTTGACTCCGGAGTTGCAGGATAAAGGTGGCGCCCGGCAGACCCGCGCTGCTCCCGAGCGGAAGGAAAGCGTTCCGCCCATGCTCTGTGCGAGTTCGCGAGACACGGCCAGGCCGAGTCCGTGGCCCGTGGTTTTCGTCGTGTAGAACGGCTCGAAGATGTGTTCCTCTTGGTCAGGAGTAAGCCCCGGCCCGTGGTCCGAGACTTCGATGGACACTGAGCCATTTGAAACGGTGGAACGGATATTCACGCGTTCACCCTCCGGCGATACTTCGACTGCGTTAAGAATCAGATTCACCATAATCTGCCGGAAGTATTCTCTATCGAAGAGCGCCGTTTGCCCCGGACCGCTCAAGACGACGAGACTTACGCCCTGCCTGAGCGCTTGCGGTGTCACGAGCTGCGCGCTCTCTTCGAGGACCGTGCAAACAGCACCGGGCTCGATTTTGGGTGGGCGCGGCTGCTGAAAGGCGAGCAGATCGGACAGCAGCCGGTTCATGCGATCCACTTCGTCGAGCACCATCCGAAAGTCACCGGATTGTAGCCGGTTCTGCTCCTGCCTTTGCGCAAGCATCTGCAGTGAGAGCCGGATGCTGTTGAGGGGGTTACGCATCTCATGGGCGATTCGTCCAATCATGCGGCCGACGGTGCGGGCGCGGTCCTCGCGGCGAACCTCAGCTTCAAGGCTGCGGCGGGTTCGGGCCATTTCGTTGATTGCGGCGCTGATCCGGCCAAGTTCGTCGCGGCGCACTGGTAGTGCCGGCTCGAAGTCGTGTTGAAGCGCGGCGAGCCCGCTGGTGATTTGTGCGATGCCGCGATGTAGTCCCACGCCGGTGGCAAGCACTCCGGCCGCTCCCAGAAGCGCAGCGACCACAAGCGCGGAGAGCAGGATATTTTCCGTCCGTTGTGCCGGTTCCGCCTGTCCGGAGAGCCGCTTCATTGCCCACGAGGCGACCGGTTCGCCCGTTTCGAAAGCCGCTGAGATCACGATCAGGTCATGTTTGCCGCGCAGGACTTTTTCCGCACTCCCGTGTCGTTGGGCGTCGTGGATAACGTCTTCGATGGCAGGTCTCTCCGCCTCGGGCACATCGATCTTGGGCGATCCGCCATCGTGGGTTGGATACGAGTAACCGGCGAATTGCGATGGCAGCCAAAATCCACCTTCCACGCCCGGATAGGATGCCAGTACAGTTTGAGAAATGGCCCGCAGCGTCAGATCACGCGCGTTCAAGGGGAGGTCGGCCCAAGGCGTGCCGGAACCCGTGTCCCGATGCTGGCGCAAGGTAGACTCGCGATCGAGTTCTTGGATAGCGTGATTCAACGTGCGCTTCGTGTCGGCAAGGACGAAGCCCTCGGCGTGTCGCACCGCATTCACCACCAGTTCGATTGTCAGAGCAGCAACGGAAACCGCCGCTACCAAGGCGAACAGGAGCTGCAACTGAAATCGCTTCTGAAATAGATTGCTCATGGCAGGGCCGCCTGGGCGAGGCTCTCCAACGCATGGGTTAGGTCGTCAGAAGCCTTTGCGTACTCGTCGGCCGAAGCGGCGTTGTTTGCCTGCTCTGCTTCCACCGCCTGCTCATAGAATCCGCGAGCCAGTTCCAAAAGCCTGATCGGAGCGGGCGGCGGTATCTGCTGCAGGAATAAGTCGCACAGTCGAAGGCGGAAATAGATCTGACGCAAACGCTCCTGCGGATCTTCGTTGTTTCTAGGGGGACCAGCAGGGCCAGGCGGGTGCGGCGGCGGTTTCTCAGCCGCGATGTGCTGGAGATGATCGATCGGTCGCCGGCACGCGTCAGCCGCATCGGCCAACTGCTGGGCCTGAGGTCTCCTTCCGCTATTCAACGCGCGAGCGGCTTCCTTGAGGTATCTCTCTGCGAACGCCGCCAGTTCTTTCTGCTGCGGCGTCGTCGGAGCGTTCCGCTCCAGACGGTTGCGTATGTCTTCAATCCTCCCTTCAATGGCTTTGGGACCAGGGTTTGGCGGGAGCGGCTGACCGGTCACTGGAATAGTGGAGATTACCGCGAAGAGGGCGATCAGGAGTTGTACAAAGACGCCAGCCGGCCTCATCTTACTCCGTAGTAGCGAGATGAGGGCCATACGCAAGTCATTCAGACTAATGCTGTACTGAGCATCCGTGTGTCCGCTTTCCGAACGCTCTTGGCACGTAATCGAACACTCGCCGAAACCGCATCGTACGGTTAGCGCTTCGGTCTGTCCGGTTTGCGCTCATGCCCAGCGAGATCAACTCCCGGAAGTCATTGAATCCACGGCTCCAACTCACGTAGTTCTGGTGGCTCCGGAAATGCTTTTGAGAGAGTGCGTCCAAGAGGCGCAAGGAGTTCGAAATGAAAAGACAAACCCTAGTCGCCGCGCTTATCTGCAATGCCGCAGTGTTAGCAGCTCAACCGCGTCCGCCCGCAGCACCTGCGGCTGCCCCAGTCAGCACCGTATCGGGGCGCATTTCTCAGTTCAACTATGGACCTGACGGCAGGGTGGACGGTTTCTTAGTATCGCCAACCACCTTGGTAAGTTTGCCACCCGACCAGGCGATTCAAGTTGAGGCGGTCGCCAAAACCGGAAGTCAGGCAAGGGTAACCGGCACCTTGATGCCTTCAGCATCGGGCATACAGATCCTTCGTCCGCAAACCCTCGAAGTTGCGGGAAAAACCCTGATCCTGCCGGTACCGTCCCAGCCGGGTCCCCTGGCAGGACCACCGCCTCCGCCAGCCGCCGCGAATCGCCCCGTGCCACCGCCTTCGGCCGCAGGAAACCCGCTACCGCCCCCGCCACCGCCGAATCGGTAACCCTCAATCGAGGAGTTGTAAATGCCGTCGAGTGCCGCCACGCTCCCCAGACGCAGCCTGATCGGCCTGAATGCCGCGAACTTCTTTCAGGCCGAGATGGTCGGCGTCATTCTGCCGATTCTGAACGCCTGGTTAAAACAGGCGAATTGGCGGTATGACTCCATCGGTTTCGCAACGGCCGCAGCTGGACTGGGCACCTTGCTCTTCCAAACGCCGGCAGGCTGGCTCACCGATAAGCTGACCTGCCGGCGCTCCCTCTTCGCCACGATGGCGCTCATCACCGGAGCTTCATTTGCCCTGATTCCGTTTGTGCCGAAGACGGCGCCTTGGGTGGATTCGCTGTTGTTCGTGTCAGGCGCAACCCAAAGCTTCTTCGTCCCGCTGTTAGGCGCTCTCGCCCTTGCGCTAGCGGGTCACAAGTTCCTCAACCGCGTTATGGGTTCGAACCAGAGCTGGAATCACATCGGCAATGTCGTCGCGGCTGTCATTGCGATGGGCCTGGTCTCAACACTCGGCTTGACATCGATTTTCTATTCAGTCGGCGCTTGTTCTTTGCTGGCGGGCGCCTCTGTACTTCTTATCCGCGAGAAGGATCTGGATGAGCGCGTTGCAGCAGGCTTCACGCATGGGGAGGACGCCTCAAACGGCTCCTGGACTTACCTGCTGAAAGACCGAACGATTCAGTTTGTGCTGCTCTCGATCTTTCTGTTCCATCTGGCGAATGCGCCGATCCTGCCCACGGTGGCGTTGTATGTGAAGAAGCTCGGCGGGTCGGACAACTGGATGACTGCCACGGTGCTCACGGCGCAGGTGGTGATGGTTCCAGTCGCTCTGCTCGCCGGACGATTCTGCGATTCCTGGGGACGGAAGCCGGTGATGGCGATCGCATTCTGGGTGTTACCTGTGCGAATTGCATCGTATGCATTGGTAACGACCCCGTCGGCGCTGGTTTACTTGCAAGGCTTGGACGGCGTGGGCGCAGGCATCTATGGCGTGGCGGTCGTTTCGCTCAGTGCGGATCTGACGCGCGGTAAGGGTGGGTTTAATACGCTGATGGGCCTATTCGCCACGGCGCTGGCGATCGGTGGTGTGATTGGGCCTGTCCTATCCGGACAGCTTGTCCAGCACCTCGGCTTCAAGACTACTTTCTATGCATTCGCGGCGCTTGCGGGACTTGGGGCCGCTGTGTTCACTGCCTTTGTGCCCGAGACGAAATCCGGTGAGATGAATAACTCCACGCGCACCCGTGAAGTTGCCATTGCCGGCGGCGACGCCAGTTGATGAAATCACATAAAGAGGAATAAGCATGAACGCAAGTTGGATCTATCCATTCATCATTCTGGGCGGCGCGCTTCAATCGTGCGGCGCCGCTATGAACGCACAGCTCTTTCAATCGTTGGGAAACAAGTGGCTGGCAAACGCAGTCTCGTTTGCGCTGATCCTCGCTTTCTTCGCGTGCATGTTCGCAATATTCCCGCACCCACTTCCAACGGGTGACGGGCTCTCGAAAATGCCGTGGTGGGCGCCCTTGGGGGGACTTGTGGGAGCAGTCCAAGTTTATGCCGGCCTGACGCTAGTGCAGAAAGTAGGCGCGGGACCCTTTGTCGGCATTACCGTAACCGCAGCTTTGATCATGTCGCTAATTCTAGATCACTTTGGCTGGTTTCACATGCCGGTCCACGCCATTAACATCTGGCGGATTGCCGGAGCTTTGCTCATGGTCGGCGGCATTGTATTGATCGCAAAACACTGATGTTATTTATGAGTCAAACTATCTCCTGGATTCACTTCGGCGACCTTCATATTACGGAGTCCGACGAACAAAACTATCGCGATTTCCTCACCTTGATCGACGAGGCCAACCGGCACTTGCAGACGGGGATCGATTTCGCGTTGCTGCCCGGCGACAACGCCGACGATGGCGAGGAGGATGAATACCAGCTTGTCAAAGAAGCTGTCGGGCGATGCCGGTTTCCAGTCCACGCCATCGCCGGCGACCACGACGTGGCGAAGGGAGATCTGGAGCTCTTCCGTCGATATCTTGCAGACTCGCCATACAGCAGTTTCACTATGGGCGGCAATCGCTTCGTTCTTCTAAATAGCGTTGCCCAGTGGCATCCGCCGGTGTTTGGTTTGGGAGACGAACAGATCAACTGGCTGCGCGACGAACTAAGTCTGGCCCGTAGCGCACACGAACGCGTGGTTGTCTTCATGCATGCTTATCCGTCGGAACACGGCACCGATGCGGCTCAACTCCGGAAGCTGCTCCAAGATGGTGGCGTGCTGCTTGTTGAGATGGGCCACACTCATTACAACGAACTGGCGAACGATGGCCGTATTATCTATGCCGCAACCCGATCCACCGGGCAAATCGAAGAAGGACCTGCGGGGTTCTCGGTTACGACGCTCGACGATGGCGTGGTCAGCTGGAAGTTCAAGCCCATCGGAGAGTGGCCGCTCGTGATGGTGACTTCGCCGGCGGATGAACGCCTGATCATCGATCCCGCCAGCTCAGCGCAGGTTGTTCGCGACCCGTTGCAGGTTCGCGCTCGCGCTTGGGGGCTTTCCATTCAAGACGTAACACTATCGGTCGACGATGGAAAACCAATTCCGATGTCGAAGCTCGATGGTTGCACTTGGGGAAAAAAATGGGATCCGAAGCAGGTCGAAGAAGGACCTCACGAACTCAGCGTCACGGCACGCGACGTCGATGGTCGAATAGCCAACGACCGTCTTGTTGTTTGCGTTGATCACAAAGGTAAGTACAACCCACCGGCCCGAAGTCAGCCGGACTACGAAAATGCAATCGGCGCGTGGCCCGAAAAGCACATCTTAGGAACACAGCTTGGGCCTAATGAGAATGGGCATTCGTGGCCGCCGCGGCTGGGTGCCACTAAGTGACATCGATCCTTATCTGGTCCATTGCCGCAGCAACAATTGCGGGAGTTCTCTTTCGTCCTAAGGACTGGCCCGAAGCCGTGTGGGCTTGTCTGGGCGCGTTCATCCTCGTAATCTCCAGGCTTCTTCCCCTATCGCAAGCCCGCGCCGCGATCGCGAAGGGCACCGACGTTTACCTCTTCCTGACAGGCATGATGTTGCTGTCCGAACTAGCGCGACGCGAAGGCGTTTTTGACTGGCTGGCCTCCCTCGCGGTTGCCGCAGCGAAAGGATCACGGGCGCGCTTGTTCAGCTTGGTGTATCTGGTCGGGATCGGAGTTACCGTATTCCTATCGAACGATGCGACGGCGGTGGTACTGACTCCAGCCGTTTACGCCGCCGTTCAGAAGGCGCGAACGAAGGCGCTTCCTTACCTTCTTATTTGTGCTTTCATCGCGAACGCGGCAAGTTTTGTGCTGCCGATTTCAAATCCTGCGAACCTTGTGGTCTATGGCAGTAAGCTGCCTCCGCTGCTGCCGTGGCTGCGAACCTTTCTAGCTCCTTCGGTGTGCTCCATCCTGGCCACCTATGTTGCCCTGCGGTGGGTCGTACGTAAGGAACTGGTTGGAAAGGTGGAAGACGGCATAGAGGTTGAAGAGTTATCCGATGCCGGACGTTCCGCGGCTTGGGGTATCGCGGGAACAGGCGCGATTTTGATTACTGCCTCGGCATTTGGTCTTGAGCTTGGGCTGCCTACTTGCGTGGCGGCGATAATTGCCGTCCTGATCACGACGCGCGCCAAAGGTCGCGACCTAACTGAGATCGCTAAGAGTGTTTCGTGGAGCGTGCTTCCCCTCGTGGCCGGTCTGTTTGTGTTGGTTGAGGCGTTGAATCAGGCCGGTGCGCAGCAAGATGTAGGCGCCGCAATTCGATGGTGCGCCGGTTTACCAGGGATCGCAGGTAGTCTGGCAGCGTCTTTTGGTATTGCAGGTTTGTCCAATTTGATGAACAACCTTCCGTCCGGATTGCTGGCTGGCGGTGCGCTTCGGGCGGTGAAGGTTTCGGCGTTCATCAGAGATTCGGTCCTGATCGGCGTTGACCTGGGTCCGAACCTCTCGGTGACCGGCTCGCTGGCAACCGTTCTCTGGCTCATTGCGCTGCGGCGTGAAGGCGAGCAGATCAGCGGATGGCAGTTTTTGAAGACTGGTCTCGTAGTGATGCCGGCGGCTTTGTTGCTTTCCGTGGCCGTTCTTTCGTTGCTGTCGAAATAACATCAGGATTAGGTTTCAGTGTCTTTAGCTGTGGGCGCGGATGGTTGCCCTCGGGTCGCGGACCGGAACTGCAGGTGAACGGATACTCGCTGAGGCGGGGTTCGTCTAAGACGCGAATGCGCCCATGCCATCCGGCGCGAGTTTCTTCAGCAGCCGAAATTTTATGGCAACCCCGAAAGAAGCATGGTTTGAACGCGAGGTGTTCGCGTTTGTGCAGGATTCTTTCCAAGAGTGGAGCGGGAGACGGGGTTCGAACCCGCGACGTCCAGCTTGGGAAGCTGGCATTCTACCACTGAATTACTCCCGCCTTACTGCAACTGTCGAAGTGCCCAAATTTGCGGCGAGCACCACTCGAACCCCAGTTTATCAGCAACCGTTTCCGAGTTTCGACCGCTGTTTCCTATCGACGTTTCGCCCCGAGACTGTATCCGAGTTGCCCTTGCCACCGGCACGATCTTCCTTTTTAATGGATCAGCGGATGCGCAGGAGTCCGGGTTAGTAAGGACGACGGATATCTAACTATCACTTCCAATACGTTCGGCACCAAAGTCAAGTGTCGCGTTCAAACCTTACAAAGTTATAAATTCAGTTCGTAATTTAGGTGTTTCTTTTCCTAGTTACGTAGAAATGGTCATTTAGCGCGGCCGGTAGCCCTGAGCGTGTCCCGACTAGATCAAGAGTAAACATCTAACTCCAAACTACCTACCTGAACCGATTCGAAGCAAGTGGCGGTAGCCTGTGTTACCAGGAGTGTCCCGTTTTTATTAATCTCCATGACCTTTAGTTCTAAGTGCCTGTTTAAGTCACCATTCCACAATCTAATGATGCGGAACTGACTTGGCTTCCGATCTAGAAGTCAGGGGCGCTTTGTCTGACCGGCGACTTACAAAGTCACTAAGCAAATTGGTTGCCGTAAAGCCGCGTGTCTTACCTTTAGTTCTAAATCCTTGGGCAGGGACCTCAAGTCCCGAATTGGCATCATTACGAAGAAAAAACAAGAGATAGTCTACAAAGTGCTTGCGGAAGATTGCTCTTCCGTTCAAACTGACAGTACAACAACTCTGGGTGCGTCACCTGCTCCCGAACCTATCGCCAAGAAGTTAGCCCGAATAGGGTGATGTGACAAAAATGGCAGAGCTTCGCTCAATGAGCCCAACCCGCTTTGACTTATCAACCGGGCCAGTCTTGTCCTTGTCTCTACCCTGTAAACTGCGGACGTAGTCATGTCGCCAAGCCAATCTGTATCGTGGTACGCCGTCCGCGTCCGCTCTAACTCCGAAGCTCTCGTCAGTTCCTTCTTCGAGCAAAAAGGACTGGAGTCCTTCGCCCCCACCTACCAGCTCCGGCGTAAGTACAGCGACCGGATGAAGCGCGTTGACGCCGCCTTGTTCCCCGGTTACGTGTTCTGCCGGTTTAACGCTTACGCGTCGCTTCCGGTACTCTCCACTTCGTCTGTCCAACGCATTGTTGGGTTTGGAGATGGGCCCCATCCCATCTCCGACACCGAAATTGAGACACTCCGGCGCGCCATAGCCGCTGGCACGCAGCTCACCCCGACCTCCTGGCTTTCCTCCGGTTGTCGCGTCCGCGTCCGCGCCGGTCCGCTCGCCGGCATTGAGGGCTACCTAATTACCGTAAAGAACCATCAGCACCGCCTCGTCATCTGCGCCGACCTGTTGCAGAAGGCGGCCGCCATCGAAGTCAACATCGACGAAGTCGAAGCAGCAAGCTGAATCCGAAGTAGCAAGCGTACTCCAAACCTGCCATGTCCGCCTTGCCCATTACACCCGCTCTCTTCACTCCGGACGTCCTGGTGCCGCACCACCGGATCGACTCTTCCTGGTTCGCCGTTCGGGTCCGCGCCCGGTCCGAACTCCGCGTTAGTGCCGTGCTCGGATGCAAAGGTTACGAGTCTTTCGCTCCCACCTATCGTCCGACTTTCGACGACGGCCGCCCCGTCCGCGTCAAAAGCCCCAAGCTTGCGCTCTTCCCCGGTTACGTCTTCTGCCGCTTCTCACCCCGTGAACTGCTGCCCATCGTCACTACTCCAGACGTTCAGAATGTCGTGTCCATCGGCGTTCGCCCTGAGCCCATCGGTGAGATCGAGATGGAGAGAATTCGGCGGGGCATTGAGTTCGGCGCAGGCGTGCAGCCCCATCCCTACATCACCGTTGGTCAGCGCGTTCGCGTCCACTGGGGCGCACTCGCCGGCATTGAAGGCGTGCTCGTTCAGGTAAAGAGCGCGCATCGCCTCGTCATCGCGACCGAACTGCTGCAGCGTGCCGTCTCACTGAATATCGATCGCGACTGTGTAGTCGCGGTCGAATCGTGAACGTGTAAGACCTGTCTAGATGTTTCCCATCTACGCACTAACCGTCTTCTCGCAATCGGGCCTCTCGAAACCAACCTCGGAGAACTACCGGACAATGTCTGTTCTCAACAAAAAATCGCGCATGGTCAGCTTCCGTTTATCGTCGCTCGAATTCACCTCCGCTCAAGCAGACTGCGAGCGCCGCGGCGCTCGTAGCGTCTCCGGACTTGCTCGCCGGGCGCTCCTCGGCGTTATCGCGCAACTCCACTCCGATTTGCATTCTCCCGCCGTCGGAGAAGCCTCCGTCGGCTTTCCGGTGGATCTCTCGATGGACCTTAAGCTCGAGCACCTCCGCATCGAGATCTCCGATCTCCGCAGCCAGTTAGATCGTCTCCGCCAAACCATGTTGCCGTCACGCGACTCTGCCGCAACCACTGAAGCGCGCGGTTCTCCAAATGTAACCCCGACAAACATGACCGCCACAGCTAGCTAGCACCCGCACTCTCGTCCCAGCGTCTTTGCCCCGGGGCCCACTCCCGGAGCAACTCGCCGGCCCACTCCTCGTAGTTAAACCCAAGCTAACGTATCGGAGTAATCACCATGGCGGCAATTGGAACCAAACTCAGTCCGAACCCTTTCTTCCCCGAACCTTACGTCGGATCGAGTCCCGATCCGCGAAGCGCTCACGCCTGGAATCCCGGCGGCGCCTTACATCAAGACCGGCCGCGGTCCGCAACCGATAACACCCTTCGCGCCCGTCGTTCTATCGCCGTGCTCGCTGATCTCACCGCCTTTTGGTGCGCCGCCCTCCTCGCTATGGCCCTTCGATTCCCGCTCGGCATCCTCCACGACAGCCTCGGGAAAACCACGACGGCAACCATCCATTCCGGCTTTCTGCTTCTTTATTCCGGACTCGTCGTCCTCTTCTGCAACACCCAACGCCTCTACACGGCTTACACGCTCTGCTCCCGTCGCTGGGAGGCGCTCGCCCTCACCCGCGCCGTCAGCATGGCCACCGTGCTTCTCATCGGGTCCATTTACCTCTCCGGAGTTTCGTCTATCTCGCGCTTGGTGGTCGGCGTCACGATGCTGACTGGACTCCTCGGGATGTTCGGCTGGCGTCATCTGCGCCGCCACTGGGCCCGTAAGACTATGGCCGAAGGCTTCATCGGACATCACGTCGCGATAGTCGGTGCCAGCCCTCTCGCCCGTTCCGTCGAGAGTTTCCTTCGCGCCAATCGCGATTTCGGCTACCGCGTCGTTGGCTCGATCGCCCTCTCCGGCGAACCCGCACTTGCTGGCTGTCTCGGTACCGTCGATCAGCTTTCTTCCATCTGCCGCGCCAACTTCGTCGACGAACTCATCGTCTGCGCGCCCGACCCCGATACCGCCCATCGCATTACCGCCAGCGCCCGCGACTGCCGTGTCGCCGTCCGCCTCATCCCCGAGTTCTACGGATGTGGCGCGCCCATCGACTATCTCGGCCCGTTCCCCAGCATTTCGTTGTTTAGCCGCAACATCCCGGCTTTCGCGCTGATCGTCAAACGCATTCTCGATATCTGCGGCTCCGCGTTAATCCTGACGCTGCTCGCACCGGTGCTCCTGGTGACCGCCGCCGCAATCGCGATCGATTCCCGCGGACCCATCTTCTATTCCTCCCGTCGTGTGGGCCGCAAAGGGCGTGTCTTCGGATGCTACAAATTCCGCACCATGGTCGCCAATGCGGAGCAGCTCAAAGGCGAGCTCTCGCATTTGAACGAGCGCGATGGTGTGCTGTTTAAGATTTCGAACGACCCGCGAATCACGCGCCTCGGCCGGTTTCTTCGTAAGTACAGTCTCGACGAGCTCCCCCAGTTCTGGAACGTGATGAAGGGCGATATGAGCGTCGTTGGACCGCGCCCACCACTCGCCGATGAAGTCAGACAGTATGAGCTCGAGTATCTGCGCCGGTTGGAAGTGGCGCCGGGAATTACAGGACTGTGGCAAGTCGAGGCGCGGGCGAATCCGTCGTTTGATCGCTATATCGCGCTGGATCTGCACTACGTCGAGAACTGGTCTTTGTTTATAGACCTTAAGATCCTCGCAAGAACTGTGGGTGTGGTTCTTGCCGGTACGGGAAAGTAAACGACTCCACAATTTGTAATTGGATCGGCACGCACAATCCCTTCGAGTGGCACGACCTCTACACGGACACGCTCGGAATCCTGTTTGCGTGGGCAACTCTGGCCGTATCCCAGTTAGTTGTCGCAACCGCAAAGCATCGGAAACAACCAAGTTATCCAGCGTCTGGAATAGCGCCGCTGACAAACGCGACTTACAGCGCCGACGCTGAAAAAGGCTCCCTATGAACCGATCTATTTTGCTCATTACTACATTACTCGGAATTGCCGTGGCTGCATTTGCGCAGCAGCGGGTGCAGCCTGTATCCCCAAGCGTAAACTCGAAGCCCGAATCACACGTCACACCGGCCGATTCTAGTCAACAACTGCCCCCACAAGCCCCGTTCGGGGGAACCGCAGATCCAGACTACCTCCTCGGCCCCGATGACTTGCTTTCCCTAACCGTGGTTGAACTTGATGAACAATTCACCGACAAAGTATTTCGCATCGAAATGAGCGGTGACGTGAACATCCCGATAGCTGGTCGCGTTCACGCCGCAGGGCTGACTATTAGACAGCTTGAAGAAGCGATCGACAAGAACTTTAGCAAGATACTCAAGGAACCCGACGTCGTCGTCGGAATCGTCCAGTTTGGCAGCCAGCCAGTCTCGGTCTTAGGCGAGGTCAACACTCCCGGCGTCCATCAGGTGAAAGGTCAAAAAAACCTGCTACAGGCGCTCTCGCTGGCGGGAGGGTTTACTGAGTCTGTTGGTAACACGGTCACGATTACGCGCAAATTGCAGTGGGGCCCCATACCGCTCCCCAATTCGCATGATGACCCTACAAGTCAGTTCAGCATTGCCTCAATAAGCGTAAAGGAGATCCTGCATGGTGCAAACCCAGCCAAGAATGTGCCGGTCATGGCGGATGACGTAATTACCGTGTCGAGAGCCGAAGTTGTTTACGCCGTTGGTTCGGTGAACAAGCCGGGCGGTTTCCTTTTGGGCCAGGATGAAGGACTCTCGGCGCTGCAGGTGTTATCACTCGCGCAAGGACTTAGCAGGACTGCAGCGCCCCAACGAGCATTGATATTACGCCTCTCCGGGACATCGAACCAACGAACCGAAATCGCGGTAAACCTGAAAATATTGATGCAAGGTACGGCCGGCGACGTCCCTCTCAAACCCGGAGACATTCTGTTCGTTCCTAATAGCACGGCAAAGTCGCTATCTTACCGATCCTTTGACGCCATCTTGCAAGCTGCAGCCTTTGGAAAGTATTGAAAAGTATTGATAAGAAGGAAATCTGATAAAGTGATCCGTTTCGAGCAAAGTTCCGAGTCGCGCAGCAATGCACTAGTGCGTCAGACTGACGCTGCAGGCGGCAGCAATGTTTTCGCCGATTCTCCTGCGGCCTACTATTCCACCGACTCAGCGGATGAATCGGGTGCCACAAACGTATTTAAATATTGGCAGATGATACGCCGCCACAAGACGCGGCTTTGCCTATTAGCATTCTGCGGGGCTGTAGTTGGTTTTCTGTCCGGCTTGCCGTTTAAACCCGTCTACCGGGTCACCACATCGCTGGAAGTGCTCAACCTGAATGAAGACTTCATGAATATGAAGCAATCGAATCCAGTAACGAGCAACGACGATTCGATGGAGGTTTCCGAGGAGGAAACGCAGGTCAAGCTTCTACAGAGCGACGCACTCACGGAACGTGTGATTAACACCCTGGATCCCGCTTACGGAAAGCTTTCGCCGAAGGGAAGAATTGCGGCCTCCGGCTGGCGACGATTGCTGAATCTTCCTGATCAAGTCCAAATGACCGATCGGGAGGTGCTCCTTTCGAAGATTGCAGACAGCGTGAAGGTCCGCACCGCACCGAAGACCCGGATCATCGAGGTGAGCGTAAAGTCAACCGACCCGCACCTGGCAGCCCAGTTTGCGAACACATTTGCCAACGAATTCATCGATCAGAATATCGAAGCACGTTGGAAGACCACCAGACGAGCAGGCGACTGGCTATCTCGCGAACTGAATGAGGAGCGCACAAACCTCCGCAACGCCGAAGACGCGCTCCAAAAATACGCTAGGGAGTCGGGGCTTATTTTTACCGATGAAAATACGAACGTCGCTACCGAGAAACTACAGCAGCTTCAGCAGCAATTGACTTTCGTCACTGGGGATCGCATTGCGAAACAATCTAGATTTGAGCTAGCTCAACACAGCCCTCCCGATTCGCTTCCCGATGTATTGAACGACGAGGAACTTCGAGATGCCGAAGCAAAGATTACGGACACCCGTCGGCAGGTGGCAGATCTAAGTGCGGTGTTTACCCCCGACTACAGCAAGGTAAAGCGTTTGGAAGCTCAGCTGGTTTCGATGGATCTGGCATTCCAAAGAGACCGCACCAGTATACTCGAACGGGTTAAGAACGATTACGACGAGGCGCTTCGCAAAGAGAAACTACTCGCAGGCGCCTACGACGACCAAACGCGCGAAGTGACCGGCCAGGATGAGAAGGCGGTCCAATACAACATCTTAAAACGCGAGGTGGAGAGCCACCGACAGCTGTACGACACAATGCTCCAGCAAATGAAACAATCCACGATTGCAACCGCGCTTCATGCAAGCAATATGCGGATCGTCGATCCTGCGGAAATACCCGACAAGCCCATCTGGCCAAACTTCAAGATTCTGTCCGCCTTTGGATTGATCTTAGGCACACTGTTTGGGTTCGGAACCGTGTTGATCCACGAACGGGCTGACCGTAGCCTTCGTCAACCCGGGGAGATCCAACTCTGGACAAATTTGCCTGAACTCGGAACAATACCAAGCGCATCCGCCGATCGAAAAAGCAGATTTAAGCAGAGCAATCATCAGAAATCCCTCAGCCTGCACGAAAGGGCAGCAAAGGAACTCAGGCAGGGCGCTGTTGAGCTGATCAGTTGGGACCGCAAACCAAGCCTAATGGCGGAGGCATTTCGTTCTACGCTAACCTCGATCCTATTTGTGGGCGAGAATGAAAGCCGCCCGAAGGTATTGGTTCTGACGAGCGCTAACGCGTCCGACGGCAAGACAACCATTGTCACAAATCTTGCGATCGCAATGGCTGAAAGCCGGCGCAAGGTGTTGATAGTGGACGCCGACCTTCGTCGCCCACGGGTTCATGGAGTTTTCGGTCTTACTAATGAACGAGGACTGAGTGATCTTCTCGCTGAACCGACCCTCTCGGAAGAAGCTATTGACTCAAGGATTCAAAAGACAGATATTCCCGGGATTGACGTTTTGCCAAGCGGGCCTTCGACGCACGTGGCGGCAAATCTTCTTTATTCACCGAATTTGGCGGACACTGTTAAACGGTTAAGGAAGCAATACGACATGGTGCTTATTGACACCCCCCCGATGCTCCAAATGACCGACGCGCGCGTCATTGGGCGTTTGGCCGATGCGGTCATCCTCGTTGCGCGGGCGGAGCAGACTACGCGCGACGCCATAGTCGCAGCCTCGCAGCGCTTTTCGGAGGACCGAATTCGCGTACTTGGGACAATACTGAACGACTGGGACCCTAAGCGTTCACTGAACGGGTACTACGGCTACTACAAAACTGCGTATTACAGTCAAAACTAGTTGCTATATCGCTCCGACCATTGTCAAGTGAGCCCTAGTCCACTTCCCATTCCCTGTGATCCCGTCCAAAACTTATTCCCGTCCAAGAAGCGCTCGAAGTACGGTTCGTGGTCGCCTTAAAAGGGGCGTAGCAGCCACGGGCCTGTCAAGTGTTTTACCCCTAATAATACAACTGCTCGTTGTTCCAACATTAATCACTGCCTGGGGGCCGGCAATCTACGGAGATTGGCTGGTCCTCTTCGCAATACCGAGCTATCTCGCCATTAGTGACCTTGGGTTCGGCAATGTCTCCGGAAGTGATATGACTTGTCGAGTAGCCGCCGGAGACCAGGCCGGTGCTCTTCGAACATTTCAAAGCTCCTGGGCTCTGTTGTCTCTCGTTTCACTCGCCGTGGTGTCTATACTTGCAGGGACCGTATGGTGGGTTCCGTGGCGGGACTGGTTCAAGCTGACCAGCGTTTCAGATGTACAAGCGGCTGCCGTGATCTTCTTACTGGCGCTGTTCATCCTGCTTACTCAGTTCAACGGTGTACTTGAAAGCGGGCTACGCTGCGACGGAAACTTCGCAACGGGTGTCCTCTTGAGCACGGGGCAGCGGCTGTCCGAGGCGGCCATAGCGACTTTCGTCGGAATAGTGACTAAACGCTTGGTCCTCGTAGCACTAGCCTATTTAGTCACGAGAACTGTCGGAACCGTATTATACATTTGGTTGCTCCGTCACAAGAGTCCCTGGCTTCATGTGGGCGTAAAACACGCCCATATGAAAGTAATTAAAGACCTTGCTGCTCCCGCTTGCGGCTTCATCATGTTTCCCGTCGGGCAACTGATTAGCCTTCAAGGATTTGTCATCATGATCGGCGCCGTGAAGGGACCCCTTTTCGTGGCGATCTTCGCGACAATACGAACGATGACACGTGCGAACTTTCAGCTTACCAACTCTATCGCCAGGGCGCTGTGGCCCGAACTATCGCTGGCCTTCGGCGCTAAAGACATCAGCCTCGCGCGCGCCCTTCACAGGAGAGCTTTTCAGTCTGCGCTATTTCTCTCCGTCCTTAGCGGATCCGCGCTTTTGCTGGTGGGTCCCACCTTCTATAAACTCTGGACTCGTGGCAAGCTCCAATTTGACGGGCATCTGTTTCATATTTTATTGGCCGTAAGCCTCGCTAACTCGTGCTGGTACACAAGTTCTGTGGTACCAATGTCAATCAACGCACACCAAAGGATTGCTCTTGGACTCTTCTGCGCAAGTGTCGCATCTCTCGCGCTTGGCTCGATATTGATTACTCCTTTCGGTTTGTCAGGCTGCGCCGTTGCTCTCCTGTTGATCGACATAGTAATGATCGGGTTTATCATGCGAACCGCACTTCGACATGTGAGCGATAACCAAAACGAGTTCCTCACAGCCGTACTAACGACCCTTCCGACGGGCCAGCTAAAACGTCTGATCAGGTCCGCTGCGGCGCGCGTATTGGTGGCGGTTTCAATGAGCTCTTTGGTGTAACAAGTGTATCGAAACCTGATTCGATTACTCGCGGCCACGACGCTGCTATTAACGTTCTGGACGTCACTTCGCCTCGGCAACATTACCGTTTTCGACTGGTCCGCAGTGCCGACGGTGCTTGCGTTGATGTTGTACCGCGATCAGGATAGGGCGTCGCGAAGCGATTCTTGGCCAATTGTCGGCCTCGGCCTACTTGCAATTGGGGGGCTGCTGTCAGCGGGTTCCAGCTCTAACGCGCTTGAGCACCTTTCGCGAGTAGCCGCCTTGCTCGTAGATTTCTCGATGATGATTAGTCTTGCATATTTACTATCGAAGAAACGAGTTTTGACGCTCCAGGAGGCTCTGTCCGTGCTGGTGATCTCGGGTACGGTTAGCTCTTTCACTGCGATTTTGCAAGGGCGGTTCGGGATGCTGACGTCGCTAGTTCCAAACACGCCGCATGGAATCGAAGAATGGAATCGGCTGACCGGATTGACCGAGCACCCGATAGAGGCAGGCATCACCGCATCCTTCTGTGCCGTCATCGTCCTAGGGCTTGCTTTTCACTCGGGTAAATGGTTCATCTGCCTGCTTTTGTTAGCGGTAAACGTATACTCCTTGAACTACTCGGGCTCTGTGACTGCTTATGTTGCCCTTGGTATCGGATTGTGCGCATTGTGTATAACGCTTCGCAGATATCTGTTGTTGACCGGTTTTGCCGCCGGAATAACTGTAGTCATGACTCTCGCTCTGGCATCCGGGGTGATCGGAGCAAAACTGGGGGATCGCCTGGGCCGCTTCATTGAGGATCCCATTCATTACAAGACTATGGGCTATCGGGAAGCCCAGTGGGAGCACACACTGTACCTGATGGACGCTCATACCGTTATCTTCGGCAACGGATACGCAAAGGCGGAACTCCCCGATCAGAAGGAAATCCACAATGGACCACTGGCAGCTCTTTTTCATTTCGGGATGTTTGGCCTGGCTGGTCAGTGTGTCTTTATCTGGCTGTTTGTTCGTGAACTCTGGGGGAGGAGTGCACGGGCTTTCAAGGGCATTCTTTTTGGTTGCGTCCTGGTGTTCGGCTCCACCTATCTCACTGGACCCGCAATGGCGAGGCGCCCCATATGGGTTCCGATGTTTATGTTAGCGGCTTACCTGCACCTCCAAAGGCCCGCATACTCAAGACGGCATCTACGACTACAAGTGAGACGTGTTGTCTCCTCACATCAACTCGTAAGAATACATTCACCCGCCGAGGCTGGGTGATGACTATGACCAGAGCTCGGTCGATTACTTAAGTGCGTGTTTTATGGCCTAGGTCAGCGTCCTTTGGCGGAGCCATACGCAACTCTTCGGGTCTTATAAGCCTCCTTAGCATCTTACAGGCTTAGGCCTCCAGGCCGTTTGCAACGGCAGGGTAGAAACTAGAGCGGGTGATCCGAACATGTATGTACATTACGGTTGTAGTTATGCGTGCGCTCCAAACGAGTGGAGTAACTTTGACGCCTCGTTCACGCTACGGTTCGAGCGCATCCCGATTGTAGGTAAACTATACACGAAAAATGCCCGGCGATTTCCGCAGAACGTTAAGTTCGGCGACATCGTCCGAGGTCTTCCCATACGAGATTCAAGTGCTGACGCCGCGTACGCGAGCCTCGTGCTGGAGCATCTTACGCTCGAAGAGTTCCACCGGGCAGTCGATAACACGCGACATATGCTCAAACCGCGTGCTGTCTTCCGGGTCGTCGTTCCTGATCTTGAGTGTTTAGCCGAGCAGTATCTTAACGCGTTGCGAGCGAACGACCCGGCTGCGAACGATGTGTTCCTGCGCAAATCATATTTAGGCCGAGAACATCGTGCAACGACCGCCCTTGGCGGGATTTTTGACTCACTCAAAACCTCACAACACTTCTGGATGTGGGATCGACAGTCGTTACCCAATGCACTCAGAGAACACGGCTTCACCGATGTCCGTCTTTGCGTGCCTGGAGACAATCCGGACCCAATGTTCGCCCTAGTCGAAGATCACCGGCGGTTCGCGGGCGCTGTCGCGGTCGAGGCACGCCGCTGAAACCAGGCATCATCCATCAGAAACGGTGAGGCACCTCCGATTCGTGTAGGGCAAGCCGGATGTTGTTTTTAACCTTGAGCGATCCTTGTGTCTTTGACAAGGTACGTAAGGAACCCTGATCGACCTTTTGGTTGAGAAACGCTGCTTGCCTACGGTGCTTGAAAGGAACATGGGACATGTCGTTTACTAGACGTTGCATCTGCATTGCGGGGTACCTCTTCCTAGCCGGGCTCTGGTGCGGAGGTCTCGGTCTGACAGCAGCGGAAGCTCCCACTCAAGCCGCACAGGCAGGCTACTCGCTGAACACGTTTTCGAATGACTTTGCGAGGTCAACAATCGACGTGGAGAACACCAAAGGTGAGGGTTTCAGCTGGTACCTCGCTCAATTCTTCGGACGAGGGCCCTCAAGTCGTGCCACGATCTCAACGAGCTTGAACGGAGAAATCACATTGGGCAGCGACGCACTAGGAACCAGAATCGGTACGGCGGCCCCAGTCCCAACAAACAAGCGTTGGGTGGGCGTCGCCTTTGGTGGGGGTGCGTACTTCGAAGCGACGCTAAAGTTTGATCCAAAGAAGAGTATGCGCCCAAAACTCTCCTCTTGGCCTGCATTCTGGTCGATGGCAATCGAACACCTCGCAGATCTGCCCAGCCAACAATGGCCTGGCGAACAGGCTGGTTACGACCACTTTATCGAACTTGATTTCTTCGAATACGACGTGTGGTTGTTCAGGCCACCATACTGCTACGGTGGGGCAGTTCACGATTGGTACGGCGAATACAAAAAATCCTGCCCGGGAAAGGGATACTGCAACGCCAACAACACCAGCGGCGGGAACACGCGGTTCGCAAACTTTGTTGTCGAACCGGCTGCTGACAACAATTTCGAGCTTTATCACACTTTCGGATTCTTGTGGGTGCCGGCAACCTCATCAACGATCGGCGTAGCCCAGTATTACTTTGACAATAAGGCGACAACCGACCGGGTCACATGGTCTAAATATGACGGCCAGCCCCCGCCTCCAGGAAACGCTGCATGGACGTTCGGAATCGTCGATCAGCAACACCTTGTATTGATGTTAGAGACCGGCGAGGGTCAGCCCATGACGGTAAAGAGCGTGAACGTGTGGCAATCCTCTGCGCAAGCGAACCTGCGACAGTAATCATCGGCGAAACCCCTAATGTAATGTACTCCTCAGATATCTACTGTATCCCCGAATCGGCTTCGCGCTTTCCGACGGACCTCCGCTTCGAATATTGCCGGGGACGCAAGCCGGGCACGTCGGCTGACGTCTTTTAAACGAAGGGAGCGAGAGTTTGTCTACTGATTCTCTTTTTGAATACTTCTACTTTTCGCGCCCCAACTTTCTCAAAGGAACCGAAGCGTTCCATAGGATCTGCCGGAATCAAGTGCATGCGCATTCTCGCACCCTGGAGATTGGATCTGGCCCAACGAACGCCACGAGCGCACTCCTGGCTGGTATTGGAAGCGTTGCCGGCATAGACATTAGCGACGAAGTACTCGGTAATATTCACCTGGACGAGGCGAAGCGATTCGACGGGAGGATAATCCCTTATCCGGACAACAGCTTTGATTGCTGTGTTTCCGACTGGGTGCTGGAGCATGTGGAGGCTCCCGAACAACACTTCCTCGAAGTGGCTCGGGTTCTTAAGCCGGGCGGTCGTTACTGTTTTAGAACCATGAACCTGTGGCACTACGTTAGCTTTACATCCAGAATGCTTCCGCACTCCCTTCACTTGTTGCTCTCAACGCGTTTGAGGAACCTACCGAAGGACGCGCATGACCCGTACCCAACGTATTATCGCGCCAACACGCATCGACGACTGATTGCACTAGCTAAGGGTTCGAATCTGATTGTCGACGAGATCGATCACATGGAGCCGGAACCATCCTATGGGCGACGGCACGCCATCTTGTTCTATCCCATGATGGTCTATGAACGGATCGTTAACTACGTAGAGATATTCGCAAACTTCCGTGTGACGCTCCTCTGTACCATGCGGAAGCCGTGACTACTGCTCTCAATAATTCCTTACCTCACCGGAAAACGTAACGGGTTAGCGCCTGTTCTATGAAAGCGAAACGAACCTGAATTCGCCCACTGATCGTTGTCCGTACTGGAACTAATCCATTCAATGCTCTTTCGTGTTGACCCGTGGATAGCGCTCGGGGCCTGCCGGTCGTGATGAGTCTGGCGCCTAGGCGGTGGTACGCGGCAGTTCGGTTTGTGTTGCTGATGTGGTGGGCACGGAGAAGGATCGCTGTGACAACGCGCGGCGACCTCGAGAGGCTTGGGAGTGCTTATGGAGGATGGATTGTACCGGCGGGATTACTCAATGAAAAATCCATCTGTTGGTGTGCCGGCGTAGGCGAGGACGCGACATTTGATTTCTGTCTGATTCAGCGGTTTGGATGCGACGTCTTTTCACTGGATCCAACTCCGCGGGCACAAGAATACATTGACGGTCTCGGCCAACGAGACCGGCGACACCATTTCCTACCGGTCGGTCTGTGGACGGGTGATGTCATGCTGCGCTTCTACGCACCGGAAGATCCTAGAAACGTTTCGCACTCGATAGTAAATCTGCAGAAGACAACCCAATACATTGAAGCACCCTGCCGAAGCCTTCCCTCGCTGTTATCAGAGTTCGCGCAAAGTCATGTGGATTTGCTCAAGATGGATATAGAAGGCGCAGAACACGACGTGATCAACAATCTACTTGAGAGCAAATGCCTTCCGACCATAATGCTGGTGGAATTCGATCAACCCATACCATGGCGAAGAATCAAAAGCACGACCCGGATGTTACTACATGCCGGTTATAAGGTCGCAGGGATCGATGGATGGAACTACACGTTTGTGCGAAGTTAACACGGTAAGGTGCCTCCGATCCAGCGGCGAAATCGCGCAAAGTATGAATACAGCTATTATTCACAATCATCCTATCCACTACAAACATCTACTGTTTCAGGCGCTGAAAGTGAAGGGTCTTGACTTTGAGGTCGTGTTCGCCGCCGAGCACTCCGGCATTCGGCACGAAGATATCGGGCTTAGTCAGAAACTCTATAAACACCGATTCGTCGTATCGGGCCGCTACGAAACCGCCCATGCCACAAACCTGGCCTTAGGTACCTGGAAAGCTGTCGCCCATGTGAACCCTGAAGTCCTAGTCATTGGTGGATACCACGCTGTGGAGTGCTGGGCCGCCTGGGCGTGGGGCCTGCTTAAAGGACGGCCGATCGTTATGTGGTACGAGAGCAACGAGTTCGACTACCCTAACCGACCTCTAGGAAAAGAGCTTTTGAAGCGCATCTTCTTAAAGGGATGTAACCGCGCCCAGGTGTACACGGAGCAGAACAGGGCCTACCTCGCAAAGCTTGGTCTTAGGGCGGACCGAATCGACATTAAACGCGCAGTAGTAAACGTCGCCGCGTTCTCTACCGATGCTGACAGCAAGTCGTACTCTGCCGGATGCGCCAAGCGCATCCTCTATGTCGGCAGGCTCGCGCCGGAAAAGAACATTGGATTTTTGTTGAGCGCGATCGCCGTCGCGACGCGAAGGGCAGGTCGTTGCCTCTGGAACCTTACTATTGCAGGAACTGGGCCGCTCGAAGGGGATCTGAAGAAGGAAAGTATCCGGCTTGGTATACAAACGTGTGTTGACTTTGTGGGCTACTGCTCGCAAAAAGACCTTCCGCAGCTCTACAATCAGGCGGATCTCTGTGTAATTCCGAGCACGCGCGAGCCGTGGGGACTCGTAGCGCTAGAAGCCATGCTCTGCCGCGTGCCGGTCGCGATTTCGACCCAGTGCGGTTGCGCCGAAGACCTGGCGATTCCGGAGACCGGGTGGAAGTTCTCGCCGTGGAGGGAGATGGAGTTGGTGGAGATCTTAATGCGTCTCACCGAGATGAGCCCGACTGACCTAGCAGCATTGGGGGCGGCCGGGCACGAAATCGCATGCGGCTACTCGGCATCGGCATGCGCGGAGCGAATTATTGATTCCCTCCAAAAGGTAGATAGCCGGTTCAAAGACGCAGACGAACCGCGGCACGTCGCGCAGGCCGGCTAGTTGACGTTATCAACTAAGATGCCCGTTGTCCTTGACGTTTGGGATCACGTCGCGGCTCGCTTTGGAGGCATTGGCCCAAGCGCGGCTACTCTCGCTGGAGCGATCGAGAGCTCGTCGCCCTGGCGGTCAGAGTTACTCGCAGTTTGTAACACCGACGAATCGGAAAGGCACCGGGATATTCCGGCAAAGGTTCGGATTGTGCGTCAACATGGCTTCAGGCCATCTGCCGATATCCGGTTAAGGGCCTCGCTCCGGGACGCAATATTCGAATCCAGCGTCTGCCATGTACACGGTATTTGGTCGACGCCATCGTTGGCCGTTTCCGGACTTGCTAAGGAATTGGGTCGGCCCATCGTTTCTTCTGTACACGGAATGCTTGAGAAGTGGGAGCTTTCCAACCGGTCCACTAAGAAGCGCGTCTACTCCGCACTGTTTGAGCGCCCGTCCCTAACCCGGTCATCCTGTTTGCGCGCATTAAGTGAGCAGGAGGCGATAGAGTACCGTGATTTTGGGTTAAGAAACCCCATAGCAGTGGTGCCTAACGGAGTCGACGCTTTGGCAAAGGAGAATTATTCTGATTTCCTGAGCGATCACCCTGAACTCGTTGGGAAGCGGATCATCTTGTTCATGAGCCGCCTGCATCGGAAAAAAGGCATCCTTGAACTGGTGCGAGCGTGGCCGGCCGTTCAGAAGCGTTTCCAGGACTCCCATTTGCTGATTGCAGGCGGAGATTGCGAGGGGACGGAAGCCTCCGCAAGACGACTCGTCGCGGAATTGCAGGTACAGAGAAGCGTCACGTTCTGCGGTGTCCTGAACGGGTCGTCGAAACTCGCGGCACTCTCTGCGGCCACAGCCTTCTGCCTGCCATCGTTCTCCGAAGGCATGAGCATGGCCGTACTGGAGGCACTTTCAATCGGGCTACCTGTGGTGGTCACTCCGGCTTGCAACGTTGGAGGGATCAGGGAAGTTGAAGCGGGGGTGGTCACGACATCTGAACCCGCGGAACTTGCTCAGTCCGTCTGCGAGGCTCTTTCTCTTAGCCCATCGCAATGGGAAGCCATGAGCGCATCCGCTCAGTCGCTGGCCAGAACCCGCTATGGCTGGCCTCGGATCGCGGCGGACATGCGCGCCGTCTACGAATGGCTGCTCGGCGGCCCAAAACCCAATTGTGTCCTCGATTGAAGGCTTGACTCAGCCATTGCCTCAAGCGGCCAACACCGTTGAGGAAACCGCTTGGCGGGTAGACCTATCCAAACCCGATAACTCCGAGTACGAGATCGGTCGCCCGTTTCTAGTCTGGGCGCTCTGGTACTTCTTGGGCGCGCCGCTCGTCCGGTCCCGAGTACTTCCCCTCTCCGTGCTCAAGTGCCGGGTGCTACGTTTATTCGGTGCTCGTATAGGGAAGGGTGTGTACATCAAACCCGGCGTTTCAGTGAAGTTCCCTTGGCGTTTATGTATCGGTGACCACTGCTGGATTGGCGAAGACACTTGGATCGACAACCTGGCGGAGGTGGACATCGAATCGAATGTCTGTGTTTCACAAAACGTGTACCTGTGCACGGGTAATCACGATTGGACAACCTCGAATATGAAGTTGTTTCGACAACCCATCGCGCTTCGGGAGGGCTGCTGGATAGGTGCTCGCGCGACAATTTGCCCGGGAACGGTCGTGGGCGCAGCGGCTGTTGTAGCGGTCGGGTCAATAGTTTCGAAGTATGTTCCCGCCCTCGAGATATGGGCAGGTAATCCGGCTGTCTATATCCGCCCGAGAAAGATCAAATTAAGTCCCAGCAACCCCGCAACAAAGCGTCCTGAAACGCAGTAAAGTCTTAAATGTCTCCCGCCGTCATCATCGACTACGGCTGCCACTCGTTCACCTACAAGTTAGCGAGCCGTCTCCGCTCCCAAGGTCTTTCCATCCGCTACATCGCGAATGGATCCCTGGAATCTCCCAACCTTACGTCGTTGGCAGAGTGGGAGCAGACGCAGCCGGATCTCGTCCGCAACATTCGCTGTACTCACCCGTACGGAAAGGTGCGACTCGGCCAGCGCCTGCAGGGAGAAATCGAGTGGGCCGGCCATTGCACGCGGTCTCTCGATCAGGAGCACCCTTCCGTAATTGTTGGCTGCTGCATTCCGTTAGCGGCACTTACGAGAGTGCAAAGCTGGGCCCTCCGTCGCAAAATCCCTTTTATCTATTGGCTTCAGGATATCCAGGGCCGCGCCATGCATGATCTGTTAGGGCGAAAACTCGGCTTTACGGGCCGCGCGCTAGGCTCGTTCGCCTATGTCTGGGAACAGCACATGATTGAGAGGAGCCGGATGGTAATCACCATCGCTCGGGATCATGAGCGAGAGTTACCGGCGGCGGTCCGTCGCGAAAAGAGGTTTGCTCTTCTCGAAAACTGGGCTGACATTGAGGACATTCCGGTTTGTCCACCCGCTAACGATTGGGCCGCCCATCATAAGCTCGATAAGACCGTGAACATCGTCTACTCGGGAACGCTGGGGCTAAAGCACGACCTCAACACGTTTCTCAAGCTGGCGACCGCCTTCCGCGATCGTGCGGACGTTCGTATCGTCGTCGTAAGCAGTGGTCAAGCCGCCGAGAAGCTCCGAGATAAATCTTCGACCAACGCGCTAACCAATCTGGTAGTCCTCCCTTTTCAAGATTATGCCGATTTCAGCGAAGTGCTCGGATCGGCGTCTGTGCTCATTGCGCCTTTGGATGGGTCCGCCGGCGCCTTTTGCGTCCCCTCCAAAGTATTGGCGTATCTATGCGCCGGACGGCCGACGGTCCTCGCAATCAATCCCGATAACCCTGCCGCTACGGCCATCGAACAGGCCCAGGCCGGGTTCGTTGTCAAGCCCGGTGAAGCGGATGCTTTCGTAAGCGCAGTAACCCGGCTGCTGGACGATAGCAATCTTAGAACTGCCATGGGCCAGTCAGCGCGCCGGTATGCCGAGCGCACCTTCGGACTCGACTTCGTAATCCATAAATTCCTGGATATCCTCCGCAGTAGTGGGGTCAACCTTGATACGGTACAACCGGCAGCACCCTTAATGTATGCAGGAGCAGCCTCGTAAGAGGGAGCGCTAAATATGTCAATCGCCGGCGCTTTACCGATTCGCTATCCGGGCTCCGACTGGACACTCAGAGTCTTCACCGGAGGCTGCCGCGGGCTCTGGACTCTTCTCGCCTCACTGACCATTTTAATGGAGACAATGCCGGTACCCCCAATGGCAACCGCTCTCTTCTACACTTACGGCGCAGCGAAAGCCCTGCTATTCGTTGCGCTTGGCTTTGGAGTGCCGCTTGCTTTTTCGTCCTTCAATGCGATAAACCGGGGAATTATATTTGCCGTGGCCTCTGCTTCGATCGTCGAAGCGCTTCAGGCAGTGGTCGGTCGCGGCCACAGCTTCCATTGGTACGAACTACTTGCGAAACTGTTCCTGCTTCTAATCGGGTTCGCGCTCGCGCTGAACGCCCGCTACGACCACTTAATCTCCTACTGGCGGTTGCGAATCCGGCTGGACTTCTGACCACAACACCAAGTGCGGAATATCTATTACGAGTTCCTTTGCGCCTGCCTGCGCTCTGACCAGCTAACGGCCGGCACTCTCACTCAGACACCTGGCTGGAGCTGGGAGCTTCTTTTCGACGAGGCGAATAAGCATGCCGTGTTGCCTGCCATCAGCCTCGCCCTGCGAGACCGAATCGACGTAACTCTTCCTTCTGAGGTGTCGGGGTTTCTTTCCGCAGTCACAGCTCTGAACCTGAAACGGAACGAATGGATCAGTTCGGAAGTTGAATCCGCGGTCGCCCTGCTGAATCAGATCGGAATTGAACCCGTCTTACTCAAGGGAACTGCCTATCTCGCCCTAGGTCTGTTCTCAAGTCCGGGCGAAAGGTATCTTATTGACGTTGATCTGCTGGTATCGAAGGAGCAAGTAGACGCGGCAGCTACACACCTAATCAGGAACCGATTTGAAAGAGACGACAGCGATCGGTTTGGCCGGTTTCGGCATCATCATCCGCCGCTTCGTAGACCAGGCCGCATTTCAGTAGAGATCCACCACACTTTAGGAATGGGCTCATCGGGCTCGATACTGCCAGCCCAAGACGTCCTAGCGAAAGCCACGCCGCGTTCGTTCGGAACCGCGCGAGCAAGGGTACCCTGCCCAGAGCACTTGGTAACCCACCTGATCCTACACTCGCAGCTATTGCACTCTTACAATGAGCGTATCTGGCCGCCGCTTCGAGCCATCTACGATTTGTCGAAGCTCCAGAACCGCTTCGCCGACTCGATCGATTGGACAAGCATCAGCCGGCGATTTCGACGCTCCGGACACTACGGTACCCTAGCACTCCATCTTCTGGAGGTTGCAGATGCGCTGGCCCTCCAACCCCCTATGGGTATAGAGCTTCGCGGGATCACGCGTTTGCGCTGGTACCGGAGACGACTGCTCAGACGGTGGGCAACGCTCCGCTACTTTGACCCTGTGTACATGTTCTCAATCGTCTGTACCCGCCGGCTCCTGGTCTTGGCGAACGCGCTGAGCAAACCCCGCGAATGGAATTACTTGTTGTCAGAGATTTTGCGTGTCGATGTTTACCGGCGTCTACTGTCTGACACGGTAACCGGTCGCGGACGCTGAATTGCACAAATGTCACGGGCTCAGGTGTTTATGGAAACTGTAGAGAACTTTAAGGTACCCGACCTTACCGAGCTGTACTCTCGCACGTACGACGAATCAATGGATCGTTGGCGATCGCTGGGAGCCATCGATAAAGCGCGAAATTTAAGTCAAATCACGCGAAACGTTACTAAGCCGGTTTGCCGGGTGCTCGAAGTCGGCTGCGGGAATGGAGCGGTACTCCGCGAACTTGCCGCTGAAACCTTTGGGTCAGATCTCGTCGGGATTGAGATCGGGACAACTCGTTCAAGAGAAGAGAAGACAACGGTAAACGGTTCTGCCATGCACATTCACGGATACGACGGAGTAAGAATTCCTTACGACGATCGTACGTTCGACCTCGTATACGCCACTCACGTGCTGGAGCACGTTCTAGATGAGCGCGGCTTTTTGAGCGAGTTACGACGCGTTTCTCAGGGGTTGGTGTATCTAGAGGTTCCCTGTGAATTGGGTATGAGGACGAGCCGTAAATCACTACAAAAAACGCTCGACATTGGCCACATTAACTCGTATACCCCGGAATCATTTGCTCTGACGATAGAAACCTCCGGCCTCGTCGTCCGTAAGTTGAAATTGTTTGATCACAGCTACGGCATCTATCGATTTACAGCGCCGCCGTGGAAAGCGGCAGTGAAGCTGGCCGCCAGGCAAACGCTTTTGCGCGCCAATTCGACGCTCGCTTCCCGTATTTTCGCCTACCACTGCGGCGCCGTCTGCGAAAGGTCACGCGAGCTAAGCGCCCCAGCCCCTTCACATTCGATCTGATCTTATAACCAATTCACGGGGAACGGTGCCGAAACCCCGTTCGGGCTGCCGGCACTTTATCGCGTAAACACAATGGGTGCAGCTGACACTTAGGTGCCTCTATAAAACTGGGGGGAGTAAGACGCCGGGACCCTTTCCCGCAAGCGGTCTAGGACGTAGGGTGAACTCCACCCGTTAGCGCCCGCATGCAGAACGATCGCTCAGTGCCGGGAGCTGGACGCTTCTCAGGAACTCCTATACAACAATCACCGGGTTGACGAAGACGGCCATTTCACGGCTAACGTGACCACCGGTCACGAAGACATGAATGCGTCACCTTTCCGCGCATCATTCAACGTTTGTATCCGGCCGCCCGGTATCTGGCGCGTCCCGCCGTAGGTGATCCGGAAACGGTTCCGCGCGGAGCGTCGATTCCAGGCGACAATAGGGAGTACTCGCAGAGAACTAGATGTTTCGATACGCCCTCAATCGCCGGATTGGCGTCCTGCTCAGCAGTCCTCCCGTCCGTTAACCAGACCAAGCAGGTCAGTATCCCACTTGGTCCACACGCACGAAACATGCTCGAATACTTGCTCGCCAGAAATGCCAAATGCTTGCGTGAAGACCTCAGCTGATTTGTCTACAGGAAGTCGGCTACCATGAAGTCCCGATTTGCGGCAACTGCACCCCAGCGGGAGGCCACTAGACAGCACGCAGCAGTCTGACTCAGGAGGGAATTACAGTCGCCCTATTTTCCGTGACGAGTCGGACCGCCGCCGCTTCCGTGGCCGCCGACCGCTTTGCCCGTGGAGGCGAGGATTGTAAATGGGGCTGCATAAGCCGCAAACTTTCCAAGTCTGCGAACCAGCTCACGCCGGTTGGCCAAGTCTTGATCTTCCGTCTTGATTTCAGGTTTTTCGTCTTGATGGCTATTCATCGTTATCCCCGTTGAGCAGTGAGCCGCCGGACCCAGTTACTTGAATCGCATTGGAATTGGCGCTCTGATCCACTCCCGAACCCGCGCCCTCTGTGTTTGTGGCCGCCGTCACTGAACCGGCTGCGATGAAGAACATATAGCGATAATTTGCCGAAAGTGGGCTGGTTAATCCCGTAAGGTCAGCTGAAGCAGAGCCGGTAAAATTACCCGGTCCTGTAAACGGCCCAATTGTCCCGACATCCTGGTCCTCGTAAAAGAGATCTGTCTGGACAGTACTACTGGGCGCTACATATTTCCCTATATGAAAGTGATTTGAGTAAGAATATGTCCCATCCAGACTGCCCGGATACAAATAATCTTGAAGGAGGTTGATAGTCAGCGTATCGTTCTCCGAAGGGGTTTGGGTTAAGTTGCCCAGGTAGAGAACGCGTACATTAAACTTGATCTGGGTTCCGCTGGAAGAGCTGCTCGCTGAATAGAACCCGGTGATCTTGAAAGTGTCTGTGTTCGGGAGCGTGTAATTGAAGGTGAATGACTGGTCGGTGCTTGAGCCATACAGCAGAATGTTGGGACTCGCGCATTCCCCCAACTCGCACGTTCCGTTGACCGTGACTACAGCAGCCGGGCACAGCGACGGTGCGGCAAAACAAAGTGCCACGAGCGGCAGATAGATTCTCAATTGGTTCAGCGCCATTTCGGCTCCTTGTGGATCATGTGGTTAACTCCCGGATTGTCCGATGCCACGGAGGCAAGCGACAGGCAGCCCGGACGGCATTTTACAAACCGTACTTAGTTTGTGGGTGAAAAACGATGTGTGGGTGATGAGCGAGGGAACGTACCGAAGAAGCTAGCTGCTAGGATGAGAGTCCAAGCTCCGCCACTTTCGGTTGATAACCTTGTTCGTGAACTACAACGGCCGTAAACAGAAGACTTCCACGGCCTAAGTGAGTATAAGAGGTATGTGTCGCTTATGTCAAGTGAAGTTTCACAATTGTCGGCGGCCCCGCAAGGATCCCCATATCAGCCCGGCGTGAAACCTCAGGAACCCAACCTCTCCGTCATGTACTGCCACCAATCCTAGCGTGAACCCGACGTAGACCATCAGGAGCTTCGCCAAGAACTCTACAACGCTGAACCGGTGACCGGACGATAGAAATTGCAGCGCTTCTACCGAACCCGCCGATAGCAACCCGAGTAACAGCGCGATTGAAGACGCCATCCAGGACTGGAACGCGAGTGATGTCTCGCACCCCAGCACGATAAACGCGAGACACTTCGCTCCCTGATAACTGTAGAACCACACCGGGGGTACCCCGGAGCTATCGAACGGCGTGATTTCCACCGCCGTTGTCAAAGCTAAAGTCGCCAGCCAGGCGAGTTTCCACTGATAAGTAAAGATGCGAATTGCCGTCACAGCAACACCAGTGAAGTTAGCCTAGCCTCACTTCTCGCGGAAGTCAAGCCGGCAGTGCAGCCCCAGCAGCGCGTCGCAGCCGCCTTTAGTCTGATAGGGCGTCCCCTTCAGCGACTTATCCCGTCAATCACTCCTGCCGGCACGCCAGAAAACCCGCGTCCTCATTGACCCAGTTTCGAACCTGGAAAACCTAGCTCGATCCCGGCGCACCTGAGATTTCAGGTGTATTCGATGTGTAGCGCGAATCAAGTCGGCGCCTCGTTGTATTACGTGACCGGCACTGGAGCCGGCTCGTAATCCAGTGCTCGTTGCTTCGGTAATAGGGCAATCGCCACCGCCCCCAGCATCGCCAGACCAAGCACGCACTCGAGCGGAACACTATAACTCCCGAATCGCTCGCGAAGGATCGAAACTCCCTCCGGCACCCACGTCTGGCCAATCGTATTTACCGGCAGCAGGATAGCCATCGCGCGGGCTAGCGAGTTGACGCCGAATTGCCGGGCCGCCATCAGCGGAATCAGCATGTAGTCCGCACCCATGGCGAAGCCGAACACGACCGCGAATAGGGCAGGGGAATGATGAGGACTCACGATCAGCAACATAGGGATCGTGGCCGCCACCACGAAGTAAGTCGCCGTCATTACCTGTTTCATCGGTAGCTTATCCGCCATGACTCCGATAAGAACCCGGCCCGCGATGCTTGAGATCAAAATGATGGTCGACGCCTCCCGCCAGGTCGAGTTCAAAAGCTTTTGGTCGATAAAGCCCGCGTCCTTGAAGACCAGCTTCATATGTTGGTTGATCGCCCCGATGGAACCAATCGAGCACGCGCTGCCGAGAAGCAGCAGCCAGAATTCACCGCGGCTCAGCAGATAGCGGAAACTATGCGCCGGTCGTGAGCTTTCCGCCGTGTCTTGTAAGTCGCCGTCGGGACGCAGGCCCACGTCTTCCGGACGGTTGCGCAACCCTAGAAGCGCAATGGGCCACGCTGCAAACATGAGCAGTCCGAGTATCATCAGGGTCGCGCGAAATCCGAAGTCTTCGGCCAACGGCTTAACGGCCCAGGAGAAGGCCGCGCCCAAGACTCCCACCCCGACGTAGGCAATTCCCATTGCCGTGCCGCGTTTTCGCCGGAACCAATGCGAAATGATGATTTGGTGCGGAATCGGCCCGGATAAGATATAGCCGACCGTGTAGATCAGCCAGAGCAGATAGTAGACCGCTAGCGATCCACCCATTCTGCTAAACCCGGCAAACGCGATGAAGGTCAACCCAGTACCGGCCAAGATCAGGCCGCGCGGCGAAAAGCGCGGAACGACTAACGGTCCTACCCACAGCGTCAGCAGAGCCGCAATAGGAAAACCCAGAGTAATGCTATGCCTGGCCCAACCAAACGCGTTCTCGTAGTAGTCATAGAAGAACGGCATGTTGTAGTAAGGCATTCCCACTGCGATTCCGAAGGTAAAGAACGCAGCCAGGGTAACCCACCAGCCTTGAAACAGGCGGTTGCTCGGCATGCTAGGGAACCTGTTGCACGGTAGCCCGGCGCTCCAACTTGCCCCACCCAACCAGCCGGCCGCGCATTGCGAACACTAACGATTTCCCTAAGACGTAATGCATGAGTTGCCGGTAATAGACTCGCTGGAAAAACAACAGCAGTAAGTCCGTCGGCGAGAGGCCCTCCAATCCATAAGCAAGTAGGCCGGTAAGCAATTCCAGCAGGAAGAAAGCTAGATAGTACTGCAGGACGATCATCCCGTTGCCGGCGAACAACGCAATAATCATCGAGATTTCGGCGAACGGGGAAAGAGCCGATAGTAGAACTTGGAACAGCCAGATACTCGGTAGCGCGACGAACCCTAAAGTGCCGTAGCGTGGTACAAAGAGCGCGTCCCTATGTTTCCATGCCGCTTGCAGTGTTCCGAACGCCCAGCGGAAGCGCTGCTTCGCTAAACCCTTGGTGTCTTCCGGCGCCTCGGTGTAGGCAACTGCCTTCTCCTCATAACGGATGCGATAACCGAGCCGCCGTATGGACAGGGTTAGGTCCGTATCTTCCGCCAGTGTGTCGTGTCCGAAGCCCCCGAGCGAGACAATCAACTGCTTGCGCCATGCGCCCACTGCGCCGGGAACAACGGTGATCGCGTTCAATAGGTCCAGTGCGCGCCGGTCAAGATTGAATCCGTAAACATATTCGATCGACTGAAAGCGCGTAATCCAGTTATGGCGGTTTCCGACGCGCGCGTTGCCGGAGACAGCCCCCATTCTACTGTCGTAAAAATGCCGGGTAAGATAGGCGATCGTGCCGCGTTGGAAGATGGTGTCGGCATCCACCGCGATCAGAACATCGTGCGAGGTCTTCAGAATCGCGTGATTCAGGGCAGCCGACTTACCGCGGTTCGGCTGAGTCAAGATCAGAACTTTCGGATGTTCCGTGAAGGTATCGCAGAGTAGCTGATACGTTCGATCCTTTGACCCATCATCGACCACGATGACTTCGATGTTCTGGTAGCCGTTCGCCAGAATCGATTCTACTGTCCTTACAATGACTTTCTCCTCGTTATATGCGGCGATGACTACTGAGACCGGGGGACAATAGTCCGGATCGAACACCCGCTTGCGCGCCCCTATCTTCTGGCACACGGCCAGAATTCCATAGATGACCGAACGCCCGGCAGTAAGATAGATCGCGCAAAGGAACAAAATGCCGACGACTCCAAGCACGTTGCTCTTGAGATCGAACGCGCGGCCCTCGATCCTTGCCCATCGCATCTCTTCGGGGGACGGAACCGGCATGATAGCTGCCCGGTCTTTGCCGATCAGGGTACCCGCGGTGACAAATCGGTAGCCCTGTGACTGGAAGTACTCGATGATCTGAGGGAGGGCGAGGATCGTCGCATCCCGGTTGCCTCCAGCGTCATGGAGCAGGATCACGTGCCCGTTTTCTTGCTCGGCTTTGATCTCGTCCAGGATCGCCTTTGCAGTAGTTGGTGTCTGCCAGTCGCGCGGATCGATACTCTCAGCCACAGTTACATATCCTTGCAGTTGCGCCCGTTGAATGGGAAGAATCTCGGCCGGCGTTTGCGGCTCGCTGTCAGCGTTATAAGGCGGCCGAAACAAGGTTGTCGAATGCCCGAGCGCGTTCTCTAAGATCCGCTGCGTCGCCGATAACTCAAGATCGGTTCGGTAAGCCGATACTGTAGCGATGTTCGGGTGAGAGTACGTATGGTTGCCGATCTCATGTCCTTCGCGGTACTCACGTTTTATTAGATCAATGTTGTTCTCTGCATTGACGCCGATCACGAAGAACGTAGCCGGAACGTGGTACTTACTCAGAATATTCAAGATCAGCGGGGTGTACCTCGGGTCGGGGCCGTCGTCGAATGTAAGCGCCATCAGCTTTTCACTCGTACGACCGGCGTCATCGATGACATAGTAGGTTGGGAAGACCTGATACGCTTCCGTGTAGTCGCCATCCTGAGTTGCCGGCTTCTGCACCTTCCGCGACCCGTCGTGCGGCACCTCCGCGACATGGAGGAACTCTCCACCCGAGTAGGGATTCACTTGTTTACTCGCGGTTAAGAGATCCAGCGGAGCCGGTTCAAAATCGTCGGCCGGCCAGGCGCCCGGCTCCAACACATTCCATAGGCCCGGATCTTCCGCCCCAAGCCGCCAGACTCCGATGCCTCGAAATCCATCGTCATGAATGGCCTGCGCCATGTTGAGCCCAGTTACTGCATCCAGGAACCAGATCTCGTGCTGCTCCTCGCCGGCGCTATAGCGAAGCACCGGATTTCCTTGATCGGCGTCCCACTCGACGGTACTGCCGGGATGGTTCAGAAGCGCGCGGGACATGACCTCGTTGAACCCGAGTTCAGAACTTGTACTCGAACCAATAACCCAGTCGTACGCATAAGCGCCCATACCTACGACGGTCTTCTCGGGTGGAATGATCTTGGCAAGCTTATCTAAGTGATCTTCGAACCATTGCTCCGAAGCGATCGGTCCAGGCGGCCCTGACTGGTAGTGCTCGTCATAAACCATCGGCAGCAGGATGTCATTCAGGGCGCCTAGCCGCTTCAGATCGTACGCGTCGTCGTCTACCGGAACATCTTCCGTAACCAGGAAGCCCATAGGTCCGAGTCGCGCCTTAAGTTCGGTCATAAACTGAACTAACGCCGCGCTGTCCGGTTTCTTTAACTCCTCGAAATCGATGTTAATCCCCTGAAACTTGTGTTCCTGAAGGTTGCTGACGATGTTATCGATGAGCGTGTGCCGCAACTCGGGACTCTTAAGAATGCGGCGGACGTCCTCGGACTGCCATCCATCGCGGTAATTGGTTAGCATCGCAACGATCGGAAGGTTTGCCTGGCGCGCAATCGCGGTGACAGTTTCGTCACTTTGGTCATCGATATCTCCAGCGGCATTCTGCAGGACAAACCACTCGGGTAGTAGGTGGGTGAGATGCGCGATGTTAATCCGCAAAGAAACGATGCTAGAGGTATCCCAGTTCACATAGAAGCCGAAAACATATGGCTTGCCTTCCGCGATCTTGGCGGCCTGCTTCGGATGCATCACAGGCGAGGCCGATCTTACATACTTCAAGTCGTGAGCATCGTGCCGCATGTCCCTTTGCGCCTTGAAAGGAATATTGCGCGCGACCTTCTCGCCCCGGACGATCGACCGAACTTCCTCCTGCGCCGGCGTGGCGATCTGGGTTTGAGGTAATCCAATCGCCGGGAGTTTGTAGTTAGCGAATAAGGCCAGTAAGAACGCGATCACCAGTAGAAACGAGCCGATTCCAGCCGTCTGCAGCGCCCGGCTGAAACGCTTCCAACGTTTGCCCGTGGGATCGTAAAAGACGAACGCCTGCGTGGGTTGATCAGCCATGGTTGTTACTCGGCGCCGTTCCTGTATGCTTCCGAATCAAAGCCGTGGCCGCATCATCACACGCTTTCGCGGCGGCCTCTCCGCCTTGATTGGTTGCGACGAGAACGGCGAAGTCCTTGATAGGCGCAATCCAGATCACGGCAAAACTCATCGTATTGCTCCCGGCATGAGTCAAAACGCGGCCGCCGCCCCACGGACGGTTCTCAATTAACCATCCAAACGCGTATTTTCCATCGGCGATGGGCGTATGTAGATAGCGAAAGGTTTGGGGAGTCAGGATGCCGCCGGCATCGCCCTTCTCTCCTCGTAAGTGCGCCTGCGCGAACTTAGCCCAATCGCCGATTGAGCAATGCACGGTGCCCGCCGGTCCGACCAACGGTGGATTATCCGCCAGAGGACCCGGAGGGAGCGGAGTTCGAAGAGGCCCGGTTACGACATGTTGCCAGGGCTGGTCCACTTGTCCCGGAGTTCCCGGCGCTCCGAACCCGCAGGAATCCATTTGAAGCGGCTTGAACAGACGCGTGGTCATGAGGTTCTCCCAAGGATCGTTACCCACTCGTTCCGCGATCGTGCCGGCGATGATGTAGCTGCGATTGGAGTAAAGGTAGGTGCTCCCCGGTTGATTTACTGGAGATTCCGATAGTATGGCGGCGGCATACCTGCGCCGTTGTTCGGGCAGGGAACCGGACCATTGGCGGAGTTGCAGTAGACTAACACCCTTCGGAGCCGTGTCGTCCGAAAATCCCGCCCTATGGGCAAGTAACTGCTCCAACGTTACTTGGCGATACGCAGGATTCATGGTGAGCTTCAAGTCCGGAAGTAGTTTCTCCAGAGTATCTTTCCACGAGAGTTTCCCTTGCTCGACAAAGATTGCGAGCAGCGTCGCCGTCATCGCCTTGGTATCGGATCCGAGGTGGAACTGATCGGTGACCGCAACCTTGTCCGGCGCGCCTAACTTCCGCACGCCCGTCGCTCCGATCGCTTCCAACCCGCGGCTGGTTATCGTGGCTCCAACTAACGCAGGTACATCGTTCTGCTTTCGCATCGGTTCGAGTTCGGAACCGATGTCTACGACTTGGTCCGCCACTGCAACAGCTCCGACCACAACCAGTCCAAGTGGAAAAGCGAACTTCACGCCTGACTCCACAGCCAGGCGGCAAGATGCTCCTTCTGTTGTTGGGTAGCGTGCGGGTTGACTTCAACCAGCCACTTACGGCCGGGTTCTTCACCTAACTTCATCGGAATCCTCAGAATCTGTTCCCGGCGGCTTACCAGAAGCTCAACGGTGTCGCCCGGCGCGTATTGCTCCAACCGCTTCGCCCAGGCGTCCGGAGTTACTCTCCAGTTGTCGATCGCCAGGATCTCATCGTCCACGCTTAGTTCCGCTGCGGCGGCGGGCGTCTCCCGCGGAATCGCTGTAATGACTAAGCGGCCGTTATCGGTCCGCGTCTGGAATCCGGCCCAAGCTTTAACGCGACCATCGCTCTTCGGTGGCTCCGCCTTCTTGAACTGCAACCCAAACCAGTCAAGTGCTTCGGAATAGTCCACGGGCGCAGTTGTTTCGAGAAGAGTCCGAAACCACGGTTTCAGGTCGGCCCCGCTCACGTCACTCATGACTTGAACGAACTCGTCGGTAGTATATCCGTGCGCGCCGCTGAATCGGGAGTAAGCTAGCCGCATCCCGTCATCGAGGCTTTTCGCGCCATTGGTTAACCGGCGAATATGCGCATCCATCAGCCATCCCGCGATCGCGCCTTTCACGTAATAACTAATCGATGAGTTGGCCGAATTCTCGTCCGGACGGTACTCCTTGATCCAGGCGTCGTAGGAGGCTGATTGGAGTGGCTGCACGAGCCGGCCGGGCGCCGTTTCGAGCGCGGAGATAAGAGCGGAAAGACCCGCGCGCTCCGTCGGCAGCGCGTTGGTTCCCAGATACTCCGCCGTATTCGACAGACCGGCTCGTCGGACGTTTAAATCGGTGTAGTAGTTAGTTACTCCCTCGGCCACCCATAAGTTCGCGGTGTAGTTCTCATTTTCGTAGTCGAAGGGTCCAAGCTCTATCGGGCGCAGCCGCTTGACGTTCCAGGCATGGAAGTACTCATGACTAACTAGCCCGAGCCAGCCGAGATAGCCGGCGCGTGTGCGTGTCGCATAACGGCCCGTCATCATGCAAACGGAGTTCTTATGCTCCAGTCCTCCGCCCGCGTCCGTAATTAGATTGAGGAACACATACTTTTCGTAGGGCAGGGAACCCCACATCTTTACGTTTTCCTCGACTATCTTCTGCGTGTCCCGGGCGGCTCGATTGCCATCCCACAGAGGCGTTTCGCCCTGGTTTACTAGGTAATGTTTCTTGCCCGCTACTTCGAAAACGTGTACCGTCGGGCTTCCCGCCAGAATGGGAGAATCTACCAGTGTGTCGTAATCCGGCGCGCGAAACTGGTTGGGCGCCGTCTCTTCCATCCCACTGATAGAAAGCTTCCATCGCACCGGCAACTCGATCTGTACATCGTGTTCACGCTTCAGATCGCCCAAGCGAGTAATAAAGGTAGCCGCTCCGTTCAGCAGCGCGAAATTTTCATCTACCCAGTTCGTCCGCACGGTCATCTCACGCGCGTAAACACGGTACTGCAGCCGCACTTCCGTCCCGGCAGGTGTCACGACGCGCCACCGATTCTTCCGTGTCTTAGCGATCGTCTAGAGGCTTACCGTCGGAATCGAACGCGCGGATATCTTCCAGATTTCGGGCATACTCTCGAACCAAGTACGATCCAGGCGTCCAGACCGGGAGGAATAAGTCGACGGCCGTCTCGCCGGGATTCACCGGAATGCGAGCCTCAACTTCGGCGTAATGCGTAATCGGAGCAGGGAATCGGACCGTGTACTGCACCGGCTGCGGATCGGCCGCTACGTTTCCGCTCGTCAGGACGGCAAATGCAGCTATGCTCATAAGTGCATTTCCTCGCACGGTTGATTATCGCGCATCTTTTTCAGACGGCCGTGGTTAGGCGGCCATGGTGGTTTTGCACCATTAGAGCCCTCTATGAAGAGAGCTAAATGATAGTAAGGAAACCAGTTTGCCTTTGGCAGCGTCGGTGCTTGCAGGAGATTAGCGGTTATGCGGCGGTTGATGGCAGTATTAGGTATCCGGTTACCTTTCTCCTTGGCGCTGGCGGGCGTGTGTTCGCTGGTCTCTGCCCAACAATCGCCGCCTGCCGCGTCTTTTTCTAGCGACGCGGGTTACGAGCAACCTTTCGACCAGCCGTTCGATCAAACTGGCGCGCCGGGCGGAGGGCCTCCAGGCACCTATAGTCCGCGGCCTGTTCCGGTAAATCCCGCTCCGAGCGCGGCCGATGTTCCTCCCGACGTCGCCGGTCCTTCTGTAGCACGTGTGAGCCTGGTGAGTGGCGATGTTTCAATCCGTCGCGGTGATTCGAACGACGCCGTGGCTGCGGCGCCCAATGCGCCTCTAATGGCAGGCGATGTGATTGCTTCGGCGCCCGGCGCCCGCGCGGAAATACAACTCGATTTTGCGAACAGGCTTCGTCTAGGTACCGAGGCTGAAGTACGGATTGCAGAACTGCAGCCGGGCCGAGTGCATGTCGAAGTCGCGCACGGAACCGTGAGTTGGAGCGTGGTTCGCGAGAGCCGCATGCAGGTCGAAATCAGCACGCCGAACGTTTCCGCGCGTCCGCTCGGCCGTGGCCTTTTCCGCTTCTGGGTGCGCGATGACGGCCAGAGCGTAATCACGGTTCGTCATGGTTCGCTGCAAGCCTTCACCGAGAAGGGAAGTGACCGGCTGACGGAAGGCCAAACCATGTTCGTTCGCGGCGGTCCTCAAGATCCGGAATATCAGGTAGTACCGGCAACCGCGCCCGACGAGTGGGATCGATGGAACGAGACGCGCGATCAAGCCTCCGATCACGCGCAGAGCTATCAATATGTCAACCCGGATATGGTCGGAGCCGAAGATCTGGATGCGGCCGGGCAGTGGGTGAACGATCCGACTTACGGTGAGGTTTGGGCGCCCCAAGAGCCGGCCGATTGGGCTCCGTATCAGGACGGCAGGTGGGCTTGGGAAGACTATTACGGATGGACTTGGATCGGTTCCGAGCCTTGGGGTTGGGCGCCGTATCACTATGGTTCCTGGTTTCGAGGTGGGCGAGGGTGGTGCTGGTTTCCCGGAGCGCGATATCGACCAATATTTTGGCGACCGGCGCTGGTCGCTTTCTTCGGATTTGGCCACTTTGGCATCGGCTTCGGCTTAGGCGGATGGGGCAACATCGGTTGGGTTCCCCTGGCGCCGTTTGAGAGGTTCAATCCTTGGTATGGTCGCGGGATCTTCGCCGGAGGGTTCAGAACTGGCTTTCATATTGACAACGTAAACGTATACAGCACTTACAGAAACGCGCGCGTTGCTGGAGCAGTTAGCGGCATTGCGGCTGGCAGCTTTACGGCCGGCCGGTTCAACGGAGCAATCACGCGGGTGGGTGCGAGCGATCTGCGACAGGCGGGTCTTGTGCGGGGCGCAATGCCGATCGCGCCGACCGCAAACAATCTGCGTTTCTCCAGTAGGGCGACTTCTATTGTTCCTCGAACCACAGCAAATACATCATTTTATAGTAGAAATCCTTCAGTTCCACTTCAACGTACCTCCTTTACTCAGCAGCAGCAGTCGATACAAAGGAATACTGCCCAGTATTCACGCGGATCGCTAGCGACGCCATCAATGTCGAGCCGAGCGCAGGTGGCACCGTCAACTGCCGGCCGAACATTTTCAGGATCGCCAAGCGGCCAGACCTATGGAGGTGCGTCCTCATCGGGCTGGAGCCGCTTCGGAACTCCGAACGGTACCGCCGCAAACGCAGGTCCGCGCGAAAACTCCGGATGGGGACGCTTCGGCGCGACGGCTTCCGGCGGGCAGAGCTACGGGGGAGGAAACCAATCGCTTCGGATTGCGCCGCCAATTATGCGGAACCGGTCGTATGAATCGCCCGGTTCGTATAGCGCTCCCAGGGGGTACGCGCCGCAAGGCTATAGTCGCCCTTCGGCCAGCGCGCCGCGATCGGCACCGAGTTATTCAGCGCCACGGTCGACCAGCAGCCCGCATTATTCGGCCCCGGCCAGCCGTTCCAGCGGCGGCGGCGGCCACAGTGGTGGCGGCGGTGGCGGCGGACATCATCGCTGACGAACTTCCTCCGCTCGGAGCTTTGCGATCTTCGCGATCAACTTCACGGGAACGGGTTCGGCAAGAGGGAAGCGAAGCGTGCCACGATCGTTGAGGTTGTAAGTGCTGAGCTCGTAGCACGCGACGCTGTCCTTAACTGCCTCTAAGTGCCGCGCGGCCACCGGATAGAGCGAGTAGTGTCGCTTCCAGGCGGCGAAATAGATCACTATTTCGCCGCCCAAACGGTATGCCGGCATACCGTAGGAAATCGCCTCCTCAGCGCGTGGAAGAGCTTTTCGCACCGCGCTTCGAACCCGCTTGAGAACGGTTTGAGCCATCTCGGGCTGAGCGGCGACGTAGTCGTCCACCGACTTGAAAGCAGCCATTAAAGCATCGTTTCCAGCCGAACGTAGCTTGCTTCCATGCCGTGCTCCATTCCCGTCGCAAGCATCTCTTTGCGGGTCTTGGCATCCGGCAGCGTCATCCGCATAGTCATCAGCGTGCCATCGCCATCCGCCTCAAACGTCGTTTCTATGTGGTTCTCCGGAGTGGGATCGGGGAGGTGCATGCGCTCGACATGAACGATGCGGCGGAACGGGTCGAGCGCGACATACTCGCCAGTTATATGGAAGCCGTTTCCTTTGCCGTCGGCCCACTCGTACCGCATCTTTCCTCCCGGTCGAGCCTCGCTGATGCAAACGGGCATCGTCCACCCTTCCGGTCCGAGCAGCCATTTCTGGATTATTGCGGGCTCCGTAAATGCGCGGTACACGGCTTCCGGCGAGGCTGCGAAGCGTCGCGTCACGACGACATGTGTGTCGCCTTCGGTCTTCAGAGTCATCTTCGTCATCGTCATAGTTTGTCCTTTCGTTCCTTCGTCTGTGCTGCCAAAACGTGATCCAGGCGGTCGAAGTTCTGCTCCAGAGCATTGCGCAAAACTTCAAGCCACTGGTCGATCTCCGCGATAGCGCCGGGAGCCAACCGGCACGGGCGCTTGGCTCCCTCAATCCGCCGGGTGATCAGCCCGGCTTCCTCTAGCACTCGGAGGTGGCGAGAGATTGCGGGCTGACTCATTGCAAACGGTTGAGCCAGTTCCATCACGGTCGCCTCGCCAAGCGCCAGTCGGGACAGAATAGCTCTGCGGGTTGGATCGCCAAGCGCTGCGAACGTACTGTCCAGCCGCGTCATATAGCAAGCATGTTATATAACCGACTTGTTAATTGTCAAGAGGCAACAGAAAAAGATATACGCAAGGGTTGTGTAGTCGCCGGAACGCAGTCGATCGCTCTCGAAGGCGAGCAGGACCCACCAGCAGTCCTGTCGTACCGAGTTAACTTCCGATAACAAGTATTATGTAAAGTTATGAAGAGAGCTTCTACGGCCTAGTCGAAAAGCTGGCGCTACTCGTCGCGGTCGAGCTGCCGCCGATGTAAACCGTGTAGTCAGCGGGTTCAATCACCTGCTGCGCCTTCGCGTTGTAGAACGAGAGTTCGTCAAACCCGAGCGGAAAGTGAACCATTGCGGATTGGCCAGGGTCGAGTGTGATCCGAGCGAAACCCTTCAGGTTGCGTGAAGGCTGTTCCGTGCTGGCGCCACGGATCCCCACGTAACATTGAACAACTTCGGTCGCGCGACGCTTACCAGTGTTCGTCACCGTGGCAGTCGCCAGCACCGGCTGGTTTTTCGGATAGCGCACGAGTCCGGCCGCGCTTATGGATTGAGTAGAAAGCGAAACATCGGAGTATCCAAAAGTGGAGTACGTTAGCCCGTGTCCGAACGGAAACAGTGCGTCGTTAGCGGTATCGAGATAGCGGGAGACGTACTTCATCTCCACGTAGCCGGGGTGAGCGGGATCGGCGTGCTGAATCGGTCGCCCGGTCGGGAGCTGGTTGTAATAGAGCGGCTCCTGACCCACTGTCCGAGGGAAACTCATGGTGAGCTTTCCGCTCGGGGAGACATCCCCAAAAAGCGTGTCGACAATCGCCGGACCGGTTTCGACGCCACCGTACCAGACCTCCATGATCGCGGGAACGTGCTGCGCGGCCCAGTCAAGAACCAGCGGACGGCCGGAGAAGACCAGCAGAATGACAGGTTTTCCGGTAGCAACAACAGCCTCAAGTAACTGTTCCTGATTTCCTGGCAAACCTAAGAAAGCACGGGAAGCTGCTTCACCGCTCATGTCACTCGATTCGCCCAGAGCGAGGATGACGACATCGGAACTCTGAGCGGCCGAAACGGCCGCGGCGAACCCGGCGTTCGACGTTCCTGAGATGTCAGTTCCCTTCTCGTACGTGAGCGTTGTTCCGCTCTGCCGTGCCCGCTCCGTCATGGAGGCGCGCAAGGTTCGCACATCGTTGAAGTTGTTCGCACCGGACCAGGCACCCACCATATCGTTGGCATCGTCGGCGAGCGGACCGATCAGCGCTATCCTCTTTGCGGCCGTCGAGAGTGGTAGCAGCGCGGCCCCGTTTACCGAATTGTTCTGCAGCAGGACGAAAGACTCCTCGGCCGCACGGCGAGCCAGTGGTCGATGCTCAGCGACGGCTCCGGTCACCTCAGGACCTTGAGTAAAGGGATGATCGAACAGCCCCAGCGTAAACTTCAGTTCCAGAACGCGCCGAACGGCCTGATTGACGACGGCCATCGGTACGCGCCCGGACTTCACGAGCGCAGGCAAGTCCGCATCGTAGTAGTGCGACATCATGTCGATATCGACTCCCGCAGTGAGCGCCTTTTCGCTGGCGATTGCTTCGTTGCGCGCGATGCCGTGATTCGTCAGTTCCATGACTGCGGTGTAGTCGGAAACGACCGCACCATCGAAGCCCCACTCCCCTCGTAAAATCGTCTGAAGCAGAAACGGATTGGCAGTCGAAGGCACTCCGTTCAGCGAGTTGAAGGCGGACATCACAGTGGCCGCGCCGGCCTCCACAGCCGCGTGATAAGGCGGCAGATACACCTGGCGCAGTTGCAGTTCGCTCATATCGGTCGTGTTGTACTCGCGACCCGCTTCGGCGGCGCCATATGCTGCGAAGTGCTTCACGGACGCGGCGACGGAATCCGGTGCGGAGAGGCTTTTACCTTGGTAACCGCGGATGTACGCACGAGCGATGGCGGATCCCAGATACGGGTCTTCGCCCGCACCCTCCGTGCAGCGGCCCCACCGGGCATCGCGCGCAATGTCGACCATCGGCGAATAGAACCAGTTGACGCCAGCCGTGCGGGCCTCAACAGCGGCCATGTGCGCGAGTTCGGTGATGAGCTCGGGATCCCAACTGGCGGCAGTGGCGAGCGGAACCGGGAAGATCGTGCGAAAGCCGTGGATCACATCGGCGCCAAAAAGCAGCGGAATGTGGAGTCGCGTGTGATCGACCGCAGCGTGCTGGAAATGGTTTGTAACCGCCTGTCCGACCGTGTTGAGCATCGACCCGAGCTGCCCTTTTTGCGCGAGCGCGTAACTGTCCACGCCGCCCGGACCCGGCGGGTTGACGTTGAGTGCGGCGGTTGTGCTTGCCGTCGACGCGTCGGGGTGAGCTTCGGTGGCGCTGTACTGGACCAGCTGGCCGATTTTCTCCTCGAGTGTCATCTGTTTGAGGAGCGCGTCAACCTTTCGCTCGATCTCCGGGCTGGCGAGCTGGGCGTTCGAGGGCGCGGTGGCAGACGAGAGTGCGAAGGGAAAGGACAGGAAGGCGAATATTATCGGTCGGCAGTAGCTCATACGGGACTCCGCAAAGCTACTGTACCGCCGCGCCGCACTTCTTCGAGAAAAGCGCCTTAGTGAATAGTCCCGTGGTAAGCGTCGGCAACAGAGACGTTATTCCGCACCAGCGTCATCCCAATCGCCCGATCGAGCGCCGTACGAGCCTTCGCGTAGGTGCTCTTCGCTGCGATCTCAGTGGACCGCGCTTGCGCCAGGTAGCTCTGATACTGCAGCACCAGGAACGTTGTCGACAATCCCACGTTGTAGCGTTCCTGCTCGATTTCTAGTGATTGCTCCTGAAGCTTTCGCGCTTCGGACGCCGCGGAATAGGCGTCGCGTGAGCGGTCCAGAGCTACAAGCGCATCCTCGACTTCGAGATGAATCAGGTTCTCTAACTTCTGACGCGAGATCTCGGTCTGCCTGACTTGAAGCTCATCCCGTACCGCATCCGCCTGCGCGATTCGGTTGCGAAGCGGCAGGTTCAGGTTCACGCCAATCGAATACGTCGGGTAATTGTGGCGAACAATCTGCTCGAGATCAAAGCCATATCCTCCAAGAAACTGCGACGTAGGAACATTGGTCCCGAGCGTAGCCGACGGAGTGAACGCGGGGTTTAAAGCTCCAGCCAGTCCGTTATTTAAAGCCGAAGCCACAAGATCTACTTCAGGTAGCAACTCGTTCTTCGACCCTTCGAGGTAAATCTTGGAGTTATCTACCTGAATTCCCGCATAAAGCAGATCGGGGCGATTGGAGTTTGCCGTCGAGATCAGATCTTCAACCTTTAGTTCAGCTTCATTCACCGGCACGTCAATAGAGTCGGTGGGAATGATATGCGCTCTTCGCACCACCGGATCGGAGGTAAAACGCTTCGTCAGAACGCTTTTCAGAATCAACTCCTGCTGAGCAACAAAACCTTGCGAGTTGATTAGATCCTGACGCGCCGCATAAACCTGAGCTTCCGCGCGCGTTTGCTCGACAGGCGCCAAGGTTCCGGCTTCAACCTTATTCTTGTTGTCCTGGAAGAGTCTCTCTGCCAACGCAAGTGTCTCGCGGCGGTTCGCGACATCCTCAGTCAGCGCCACCAAATCCTGATAGAGCCGGATGACTCCTGAGACGGTGCTGATCAGCTGCTCTTTGAACACCAGATCGGTGATCTTCTCGTTGTTTTTGGCAATCCGGATAAAGCGCCGGTTTAACGAAATGCCGAAACCTCGAAGTAATGGCTGCGTTACGGTCAGACCCGCGTTGGAGGCGTAATAGGGATTGTAGAGGTCATTCTTCGTATTTGCGTTGATGTTCTGGTTATTGAACTGTCCGTTGATGCTGGTCCCCGTGCTGAACGCTTGCGAATACCCGCCATCCCACGTGATCGTTCGCTGATTCAATGTCGGGTAACCAGAGATAAGCAGATCGGCTTCAGGAGTTGTTGCTTGCTGGTAGCTGAACGTGCCTGTGATTGCCGGATCAAACTGCGGGATCGGTGGCCCCGGTGAAAACGGCGTCAATGGGAAAACAGAGTTGTTCGTCTGCTCCTCGGTAATGATGGCCAGGTCGGACGAGTAGCCAGGGAGCGAAACGGTAGGCGTCGTACCGCTTGCGGCCGCAGTCAATAGCGGAGCGCCAGGGCCGCCAATACCAGCCGGGACCTCGAACACCGTTGTGGAAACACCACGCAGGTCGCCGCCGCCTTTCGCCCTTAAAGTATCGGTTTGAGAGATCGGCGTATTTAAGCGTTCGAACTGAACATCCAGGTTATTCTCGATAGCTAACGCGATCGCATCCCGAAGCGAGAGGTAGATGTTCCCTGCCCGAACCAGGCTCTCGAAACGAGGCGTATCGCCGAACGAAACGGGCCCTACCGTTGGGGCCGAGTACCAGCCGTGCATATACGGTCGAATCTGGTCTTCGGCGGCTTCCGAGACGAGGGTGAATACAAGAAGGCAAGCGAGTAGCCGAAACTTCATCGTTGCGATTGCCCCGCCCCGCCCTTGCCGCCCTGCCCGGAACCGCCGCCCTTCAGGAGGGAGCTCCGCCGGCGGAGGTGCCTGCGGTGCTCGATCCGTTTCCGCCGGCAGGAGATGCTCCCTGCGGACCGGGTGCCTGGGTCGGCATCACGAGCGCGCCGTCATAAACCTCGTCACTCGGATTTGTCACGATATATTCCCAGCCTTGAAGGCCGGATAAAATCTCAGTCGCGGTCCCATAGTCGCGCCCGATCTCGACCTTCTCCAGATGAATCTCCTTGGCCTCTTCATGGACCTGTTCGCCGGCTTGCTTCTCTCGTTGCACGGCATTCTGCTCGCGCTTCTGGTCAGGGTCGCGGAGCACGGCGACGTATTGACCGGTGGGACGAGTGATGATTGCGTCGCCGGGGATCAGAATCGGCGGGTTGGAGCGCGTGTTGGAAAGCTGCACGTTGATATACATGCCGGGCAGCAGTTCGCCTTTAGGGTTGGCGACCTGCACTTCGGTTAACAGCGTCCGGGCGGTCGCATCCAGCGAACTCGACGTCCGCGTAATCTTGCCGGGGAAGCGCTTGCCCCGAAATTCCCCCACGAGTAAATCCGCCTCCTGCCCGATCTGCACGCTCGGTGCGTCGCTCTGCGGCACTTCCAGCAGGATGCGAAGACGACTGATATCGGCAACCGTAAACAGCGCACCGTTGCTGGTGTTCGTGGACGTAGCTCCCAGTGATTGCGCGGCCGCGTACGTAGTCGAACCCGATTGACCGCCGGTGGTGGAAACGTAGGAACCGACGTCGATATTGCGCGCGGTCACGACGCCGGCGAAAGGCGCACGGATTTCTTTGTACGACTGCAGCGCAATCAACCGGTCGAGGTTCGCCTGCGCGGCCTGCACGTTGTCCTGAGCGGCGCGCACATTGGCCTTATTCGAATCAACGACCGCGCCGGTCGAATCATAGTTCGCCTTCTGCTGATCGGCGTCCTGCCGGGCGACCGCGCCTTTGGTAACAAGCACCGCATAGCGATCCCACGTCACCTTGGCAAGCGCTAGTTGCGCCTGGGATTGTTCGAGAGTCGCCTGCGCTTGTCCAAGTTGTTGCCTGGCCTGCGACAGCGCGGCACGGCCTTGCGCCACCTGCTGATCGAGATCGGGAGCTTCGATGACGGCCAACAGCTGATTGGGGCGGACGCGATCGCCAATATCGACATAGCGCTTCACGATGTAGCCGGACGCTCGCGCGTAGAGCGGCGCTTCGATCAGTGGCGTGATGGTGCCCGGCAGCAGCAGTCGCGTAACATCGGCCGAGCGCTTGACTTTCACCACATCCACCAATGGGATCGCCGTCGCTTCCCGTTGCGCGTTGTTTTTAGTTGTTTGCTCCCGCTTTGCGCGCGGAAGATACCCGACTAGGAAAAACAGCGCGGCCAGAACTAGAAACACAATGACCACGATCACCAGCCACTTGCGGGACGGCTTCGGCTTCTCAGGCGCCGGTTGCTGTTTCGGTTTCGCGGAATCCGCGTGCTTCTTCGCTTCTAACTCATCGCGCAGCCGCTCTTCGGCGGGGCGATCCAGCAGTTTGTGCTCTTCTTCAACCGGCAACAGCTTCTGTTCCTGACTTGTCGTGTCCATGCGGTATGCGGCCTTATGCGTTCTGCGGTTCTGCTTCGGGAGCTTGCTGCGGCTTCTGCGGGAGGACTTCGTGAGCTTCCCGCTCGATCTGCGCTTCCCAGTCCACAGGCGCGTCCTTCCGGAGGAACGTGTACATGATGGGCACGAAGAAGAGTGTGCTGAATGTAGCGATCAAAAGCCCGCCGATCACGGCTCGGCCAAGCGGCGCATTCTGTTCGCCGCCTTCGCCTAGCGCGAGCGACATGGGGAGCATACCGATCATCATGGCCGTCGCGGTCATGATGACTGGCCGGATCCGGGTAAATCCCGCGGAGTGCGCGGCTTCGATCGAGTTCTTTCCGCTGACCCGCTCGTCGTTGGCAAACGTTACCAGAAGAATCGAGTTCGCGGTAGCGACGCCGACGGACATGATTGCGCCCATCAGTGAAGGTACGTTTAACGTTGTTTGAGTGATGAACAACATCCAGAGAATCCCGGCCACAGTGCCCGGAATCGCCATCAGAATGATGAACGGATCCACCCAAGATTGGAAGTTGACCACCATCAGTAAGTACACCAACATGATCGCGAAGAACATCCCGAGGCCAAGGCGGAAGAAGGAAGAGTTCATGGTATCCACCTGACCGCGAACATTAATGAAATTCCCTTTGGCCACCTTGCCCTTGTACTTATCGACGATCTTATAGACTTGTGAAGCAACGCCGCCCAGATCGCGGAGATCCGTATTGGCGAACACGTCATAAGTCGGCTGGACGTTGTAGTGATCGACAATCGTGGTCGTCGTTCCTCTCTTGAAAGTCGCCAGGTTCGACAACAACTGCGCCGATGCCGCGCTCGCAGTACCGCCGGTGATTGGGATCCGCTTCATAGAGTCGAAAGAATCAACACGATACTGCGGGGCTTGCACAGCCACCTGATAGTTCACACCGTTCGCGGGATTGAGCCATTGATTAGGCGCAAGCTGGCCGCTGGAACTCAACGAAATCAGAACGCTGTTGGCTACGTCGCGTTGCGTCAGGCCAGCCTGATCCGCCTTGGTGCGGTCGACGTTGATCATGATCGACGGATATGCGACCTGCTGTTTGATATGCACGTCCACCGCGCCCGGCACGGCGGCAACTTGTGCAGCGATGTCGCGTGCGATCTTGTAGTTGCCCTGCGTATCCCTACCGATCACCTGCACATCAATTGGCGCAGGCAGACCGAAGTTCAGAATCTGATTGGTAATGTTCGCGGCCTGAAAGAAAAAGGTACAGGTTGGGAATTTCTGATTTAGCCGCGCGCGCAATTTGCGCTGGTACTCTTCCGAAGGCCCGTGCTTATCCGGATGCAAGGCAATCAGGATCTCGCCATCGGCACCTCCGATTGTCGAACTATCGCCGAACGCCAGATTGATTCCGCTGGCCGGAAGGCCGATATTATCGACCACCGTCTGTATCTCGTCCAGCGGGATCTCTTTGCGGATTTCGCCTTCGATCGCGGCGAAAATTTGCTCCGTCTCTTCGATTCGAGTCCCCTCCGGCGTATTCACGTGGAGCCGCATCTGACCGGAATCGACATAGGGGAAGAAGTCGCGACCAACGACGAAGGCCAGTGGTAAAGAGGCGATCACGAAGATCCCAAAGATAATGGCGACCAAGCCGCGATGAGCGAGCGAGTAGTCGAGCCATCCGGAGTAACGCTTACGCAGTCCTTCGAACCGTTCATCGAAAGCGTGATGGACGCGCCAGATAACTCCGGGTGCATGGGCCGGCTTCCCTTCCTCGCCTTGCTGGTACAGTTCGACTTCCGGAGGCAACATGAAGTGGACCATGGTCGGCACCAGAGTTCGCGTCAGCAGGTAGGACGTGAGCATCGCGAAAACCACTGCCATCGCAAGAGGCGTGAACAGGTACTTCGCGGCGCCGGTCAGCAGTAGCACCGGGACAAACACGATACAAATGGCTAGCGTAGAAACGAACGCGGGTACCGCGATCTGCTGGGCGCCGTCCAGAATGGCCGGCACGATCGGTTTCTTCATCCCGAGATTGCGGTGGATATTCTCGATTTCCACGGTCGCGTCGTCAACCAATATGCCGACCGCGAGAGCTAATCCTCCGAGCGTCATTACATTGATGGTTTCGCCTAAGGCCGCCAGAACAATAATCGATGTGAGGATGGACAGCGGGATCGAAATACAAACAATCAACGTGCTGCGCCAACTCCCGAGGAACAGCAGGATCATGATGCCGGTCAATCCCGCGGCAATCGCGCCCTCGCGCAACACGCCTTGGATTGCGGCGCGCACGAAGAGGGACTGATCGAAGAGCTGGACAATATTGAGCGCTGGTGGAAGGCCAGCCTGAATGCGGATCAGCGCCTTTTTCACGTTCGCCACGATGCTGAGCGTGGAGGCTTGTCCACTCTTAAGAACGGTGAGTAACGCCGCGCGTTTCCCATTCACACGCACGATATTCGCCTGGACCGCATAGCCATCGCGAACCTGACCGATGTCCCGCATATAGACCGTCGACCCATTCACGGTCTTAATAGGAAGGTCGTTCAACTCTTCGACGACTCCCGGGCTGCCGTTGATCTGCACGAAGTAATCGCGGTCGCCGATCTTCGCGTCTCCGCCGGGCAGAATCACGTTTTGCAGGTTCAAGGCATTGTCAACATCGGTAGCCGACAAGCGCTTTGCGTAGAGCAGGCTTGAATCGATATCAACCATGATCTGACGCTGTTTGCCGCCGTAGGGCAGCGGGACTGCGGCACCCTGCACGGTCGCTAGCTGCGTGCGGATGAAATTCAATCCGAGATCAAAAAGCTGCTGCTCGCTTAGGGTGTCACTTTCTTCGGCAAGCTGCAAAATCGGCACGCTCGATGCGTCGTATTTCAGGACGGCCGGCGGTAGGGTACCTGGCGGAAGCACTCGCAGAACGGTCTGGACAATCGCGGTTACCTGCGCGATGGCAAGTTCAACTTTGGCTTTTGGTTGGAAGAAGACCCGGATCACCGCGACGCCCTGATAGGACGTCGATTCCATGTGTTCGATATCGTTGACGGTGGTCGTCATGGCGCGCTCGGAGATGGTCACCATGCGCTTTTCCATTTCGTCGGGTGAAAGGCCCGTATACGTCCAAACGATACTGACGACCGGAATATTGATGTAGGGGAAGATGTCGGTCGGCATCGTCAAAATCGCCGACACGCCTAGCACGAGCATCAGTACCGCCATCACAACGAACGTGTATGGCCGCCTTAAAGCTAGCCGGACTATCCACACGGTTTAAGCACTCCTGAATTCTGAGCCGTCTCAACGGGGAGTGACGGCAGGAACAACTGCGGGGTCAAGGTTGTTGGATGCTTTTCGAATTGTAGCGGATTACAGGAAGCCTCGAAATGTTTCGGTGGCGTGGTACGGCCTCTCACAATTGCGCTAATTACGTTATACTTTGGCCATGCTTAAAGCCACCGAAAAAATCTGGTTTAACGGTCAGTTCGTCGGCTGGGATGACGCGAAAATTCATGTGCTTTCGCATGTCGTAAGCTACGGCAGTTCAGTTTTCGAAGGCATTCGATGCTACGAGACTGCCGCGGGACCCGCCATTTTCCGGCTGCGCGAACACGTGCGGCGACTGATCGATTCGGCCCGGATTTATCGCATGGATACATTCCGCTACTCCGCTGATGAGTTGGCTCAAGCCATGTTGGACTTAGTCGGGATCAATCAGATGCAGTCCTGTTACTTACGACCGATTGTCCTTCGCGGCTACGGCGAACTCGGCGTGAATGGCTTGAAGAATCCGGTGGATGTCTACATCGCGTGTTGGGAATGGGGCAAGTATCTGGGTGAGGAAGCGCTCTCGGAAGGAACGGATGTGTGTATCTCCAGCTGGATGCGCATGGCTCCGAATACCTTGCCCGCGCTGGCGAAAGCGGGCGGCAATTATCTGAACTCTCAGTTGATTCGCATGGAAGCGATGGCGAACGGATATCACGAGGGCATTGCGCTCGATGCGACGGGTAACATCAGCGAAGGTTCCGGCGAGAACGTGTTTGTGGTTCGCGATGGCAAGATCATCACACCGCCGCTGAGCTCAAGCGTGCTGCCCGGAATCACCCGCGACACCGTAGTGACGCTGGCGCGCGACCTCGGTTTCCCGATTGTCGAATCCGTGATTCCGCGTGAGCTGTTGTATATCGCGGATGAGGTTTTCTTTACGGGCACCGCGGCTGAGATCACGCCGATCCGCTCGGTGGATCGTATCAAGGTCGGTAAAGGGTCGCGCGGCCCGGTGACGGAGAAACTGCAGCACGAGTTTTTTGCGATCGTGAACGGCACCAAGCCGGATCGTCACAACTGGTTATCGCCGGTTGAGGTTCGTCAACCCGTCGCGCAGTAGCGGGGCCGGTTCCTTCTTGGGGGGCAGTCGGTATAGGGGCCAACTGGCCGCAGCGCGTTTCCCGGCCCACCTCCCCCGAGATTTGCCGTTCCAATCGCGCCGCGGCCCTTCGACGTAGATTCGTTGTATCGTGGAACTCACGGGCGGCGCTAGCGGAATCGGATCGAATCCCGATCCTTTCAACAACTTTGTTGCCTTGTAGGCTCAGCGGTTTAGCGGCGACCCAATGTTTGAAATGTGTGCAAAAAACGTGAATGGCTGAAAATGTCTTCGCGCGTTCGGCGCTAGACTCCCGAGTCTACGAGGTTGTTCGGGACGATTTCACGTTCTCCTGCTCAGCCACGCGCGGCCGGATAACGGCGACGCCGGATTTGTGGATCAGCCCGGCCTTTGTCGATCTGCAGGTTAACGGCTTTGCCGGCATCGATTACAACTCGCCGGTTGCGTCGATTGAAGAGATCGATCGCTCACTAGGGGTGATCCGGCGAACGGGTGTTGCTTCCCTGCTCCCGACCGTGATCACGGGCGATGCGGGTCACATGGTCGGCTCCTTACGAAACTTGCGCCGAGCGCAGCAGCGCGCTTCGCTCGGACGGATGATCGCAGGCTTTCACGTGGAAGGGCCGCATATCTCGCCCGAGGATGGTCCGCGCGGAGCGCATCCACTCATGCACGTTCGAGCTCCAGACTTCAACGAATTCCTGAACTGGCAGGAGGCAACTGACGGTAACGTTCGCATCGTGACGCTCTCGCCGCACTGGGAGGGCTCACCTCGCTACATCGAGCAAGTGGTTGCGGCTGGAGCGACGGTGAGCATCGGACATACTCATGCGTCCTCTGCTCAGATCGCCGATGCGGTCCGTGCGGGCGCAACGATGTCGACGCATCTTGGAAACGCAGCGCACCCCACGCTTCCGAAGACAGCGAACTATATATGGGATCAGCTGGCGGACGATCGTCTCACGGCGAGCTTCATCGCTGATGGCATCCACGTTCCCGCCGCGTTTCTCCGTTCCGCTTTACGCGCCAAATCGATGGCCCGGAGCGTACTTGTGACGGATGCGAGTAGTCCCGCGGGAGCGCCTCCCGGCCGATACAAACTTGGTGAACAAGATGTCGATCTCACGGTGGATGGCCGGGTCGTCATGGCTGGTCAGGATCGTCTGGCAGGTTCGGCTCTGAAACTGAATGAGGCGGTTGCGCGAGTGATGCGCGAAGCCGGTCTCTCGCTGGAGGACGCATTGCAGTTAGCAACAACGAATCCGGCTCGTGCCGCGCATTTGGAGATAGCGAAGGAGCAAATCCTGTTCCGGCTCACAAATGGACGCCTCGATGTGCTTGCGATGAGTGCGTAAAACACGCGAGGATAGCCCTATGCGGCTCGAAGGAAAAACAGCTTTGGTAACCGGAAGCGATCAGGGAATCGGGAAAGGCATCGCGCTTCGGTTTGCCCAGGAAGGCGCCGACGTCGTCATCAACTACCGAAAAAACGCCGACCACGCGAAGCAGACCGCTGATGAGGTCGGCGCCACTGGACGGAAAGCTTTCGTCATTCAGGCCGATGTCTCGCAGGTTGCCGATACACGAAGGCTCGTGGATGAATCGGTCGCGCACTTCGGGAAGCTGGACATTCTGGTGAACAACGCCGGCATCGAGAAGCGCGCCGATTTTTGGGACGCGACCGAAGACGATTACAACGCTGTGATCAACGTCAATCAGACGGGCGTTTTCTTCACCACGCAGCGCTTCGTGCAACACCTGCGGGAGCGCAAGAGTGGCGGGAAGATTATCAACATCAGTTCCGTTCATGAGGAGCTTCCCTTCCCTCACTTCACTTCCTATTGCATGGCGAAAGGCGCGCTGCGGATGATGGCGCGCAATCTGGCCGTGGAGCTGGGTCCGCTGGGGATTACGGTGAACAACATCGCGCCGGGCGCAATTGCCACTCCCATCAACACGGCCTTGTTGAGCAATAAAGAACAGTTATCGGCACTGACGCAGCAGATTCCGTTGGGTCGGCTAGGTACGCCGGAGGACGTCGCCGGAATGGCCGCGTTTTTGGCGTCTGCGGACGCGGATTACGTCACTGCGGCTACGTTCTTTGTGGACGGTGGGCTACTCTGGAACTATCACGAACAATAACGCGCACAATTTGCCGAAGATTCCCGGCAAATTTCTGCATCTAAGATTCCATGGCTGACAACGTGGCCGAACAAACCGATTTGCGCGAGGAGGTCCGGCGCTTACGCAGTGAGCAGGACAGACTCCGTGAGGAGCAGGAACGCCTGAAGCAATCCGCCGCCGGAAACGGGCATCCTCCGGACGACGACGGCGCCCCGGCTTCGGCCAAAGCTCCGGCGCCGCCTGCGCAACAGGCTGCACCAAAACAGGACGAACCAAAAGAGGAGAAGAAGAAGCGCTCCTGGTTCCGCGAGCACCCGCTCGGCGCAGTGGTCCTGCTGATCGTTTTGATCGTTGCCGCAATCGGCGGTTTCTTCCTCTGGCAATACCTGAGCTCGTATGAAGACACGGACGACGCCCAAGTCGACGCTCACATCAATGCGGTGACAAGCCGCATCAACGGCACGGTGGTCGGCGTTTACGCGGAAGATAACCAGATGGTGCGTGCCGGACAAACGCTGGTAGATCTCGATCCTCGGGATTTTAAGGTTGCGCTGGAGCAGAATCAGGCGGCCCTCGAACAAGCCCAAGCCAGCACGCAGGCGCAAAACCCCAATATCCCGATCACGGAAACCAGTCAGGCGACGCAGGTCACCACTGGCAACGAAGACGTGAGCAACGCATTGGCGGCACTGGCCGGCGCCAAGCAATCCTATCAGTCCGCCGTGGCCCAGCAGCGACAAGCCGAAGCGAATTACCAGAATGCTGCCGCTGATGAGGTGCGCTACAAGCAGCTAGTCGCGAAGGATGAAGTCAGCAAGGAACAGTACGATCAGAAACTGACGGCCAAGATCGCGCAGCAAGCGATTGTCGATGCGCAGCGCGCGAGTGCCGATGCTGCACGCGAGCAGATCGCACAGCGCGAGGCAGCGGTTGCGCAGGCCCAGCAGCGGCTGGCGGAGAGCCGGCAAAATCTGCCGCGCGCAATTGCCATTCAGCGCGCGCAGCTGGTGAGCCGCCAAGCGGACGCGCAACGTGCCAAGGCGAATGTGGATCAGGCGCTGTTGAACCTCAGCTATACGAAGATCGCGTCTCCAGTAACCGGCGTGGTGGGACGGCGTAGCGTGGAACTCGGGCAGCAGGTGTCTCCCGGTCAGGAACTGATGGGGATCACAAACCTTGAGGATATTTGGGTGACGGCGAACTTCAAGGAGACGCAGCTCCGAAATATCAAACCGGGGCAATCCGTTAAGATTCACGTCGATTCGATTGCACGCGATTTCGAGGGATATGTCGAATCAATGCCGGGCGCAAGCGGCGCGCGGTTTAGCTTGCTGCCTCCGGAGAATGCGACCGGGAACTACGTTAAGGTCGTGCAGCGCCTTCCGGTGCGTATTCGCTTGAAGTCAGATCAAGCGGGAATGGATCGGCTGCGGCCTGGGATGTCGGTGGAGCCGAAAGTCTATATTCGCTGATTCTCAGCTACTGTTTCCCTATTCCAATCGCCCTGTCCCAGCCGCGATTGACACCCTGTGCTTGGAACCGTACCATTCCAATATGAAGACCGTTACCGAAACTTATCGTTATATTGTCCGTTCTGCGGGCGTTCGGAGCGGAAACCCCGTCGTCGAAAGCACCCGGATCGCCGTGCATGACGTTATCGGTTTGCTTCAGAATGGCGAGACAATCGACACAATAAAATCGAACTGCTTCCCGCATCTGACCAGATCGCAGATCTATGAATGCCTCGCCTACTATGAAGACCACCGGGGCGAGATCGATCTGCTGATTGCCAGACAAATGGCTTCAGCTTCAGAGTGAAGTTCCTGCTCGATCATGACGTTCCCGACGATCTGAGCTATCTACTGAAGCAAATGGAGCACGACGTTGCGCTGCTGCGTGACTCGCTTCCGAGCCATTCCTCCGACGAGGAAGTTTTCCGGTTTGCCCGTGAGGCCGGCTACATACTGCTTACCTGCAACCGTGACGACTTTCTGGCTTTGGCGGCCGTCCAACCACACCACGGCCTGATTATTGTTATCAGGCGGCGCACCCGAGCAGAGGAGCGTGTCGCGCTGTTTCGCTTACTCGACTCCGCCGGAGAGACAGGGCTCACGAATAACATCAACTTCGCCTAACGAATAGCGATGTCCTCAGAGCGCGGATGGACGAAGTCCATCAATCAAGTATCCGGGCGACCACCAGCGTCATGTCGTCGTGCTGCTTCGCGCCCGCGGCAAATGTGTCTGCCGCGGCTACTGCTCGTTCAATGAGCTCGCTACAGCCAGCACCGTTGCATTCTCGCACGCAGCCAATCAGGTTTTCCACGCCCCATTCTTCATCCAATGGATTCATCGCTTCGCTGATGCCGTCGGTGAGGGCGACCAAGATGTCACCGGGCTCAAGCCGAACCGTTCCTTGTTCAAACTGAACTCGGGGCAGCAGGCCAACAACCGGACCGCCAGTTTCCAGCGGAATCACTGAGCCGTTGCGGAAGATCAGCGGCGGCTCGTGACCGGCGTTGACGTAAGAAAACATGCGCGACCCGGGTGAGAACTGACCGTAGAAAAAGGTTGCGTATTTGTTTACAGCCGAACCTTCGTAGGCTAGGGTATTCACATTTTGCATGATGGCTGCGAGATCACACTCGCCGCGCATCGTCTGAGCGCGCAACGACGCGCGAAGACTTGCCATCAGTAATGCAGCCGGGAATCCTTTACCGGACACATCGCCAATTGCGACGCCAAGATTGCCGTCACCTAGGTCGAAATAGTCGTAGTAATCGCCGCCGACACCCAATGCCGGACGGCAGTATCCGGCGATTTCCACGCCGGGGATCGACGGAGTTTTTTGGGGAAACAGCCGCTGCTGAACTTCGCTTGCGATCTCGATCTCGCGATTGATCCGCTCTCGCTCCACGGCTTCGGACGCGACCTTCGCGGTCAGCCGGCTGTTCTCAAGTGCGAGGCCGGCTTGTGTCGCCACGGAATCCAACAATTGGATATCGGTGCGCGTGAACGGTTCTTCCGATTGCTTCGGTCCGAGACTCATAATACCCACGAGCTTCTCGTTCAACGAGAGAGGCAGCAGGAGTTCCGGCTGCAGTTTATCGAGTAAGTCGCGTTCCGTTCCTTCAGTTCTCTGGATCCAGGAATCCTTCGCGTCGAAACGAATCACGAGTTCCTGGTTCTTCTCCAATTGCTGAACAGTTAGGCTATCTTCCGGAATCGCGACACCTGCCGCGTCCGGACAGCCCACGGCATAGGCAAGCTCGTATGTGCTTCCGTTGTTCAGTAGCAGAGCGACGCGTGAAACATGCAGCGATTCCGAAATTCGATTGGTGACCGTTTTCAGTACGGACGTCGTGTCCACGATCCTGCGAACTTGGCTGGCGAGTTCGCTGAGTATCTGCTCCGAGTTGTAGGCCTCGCGGAAAAAGCGCCGATCCAGCCATCGCTGAACGCGCCCCGCGAACATGCCGATCACAGCGATCAGCGCAAATCCAACGCAGATAGGGATGATCCGCCAAGCCATGCTTCCGGCCCGATCGCCGCCCACAGTTGCGGCGATCACGATGACCACAAAGCTAACAATTACCTGGAGCGCTCTGACACCGCTCGTCGCTAGCAGATAGCGAAGGCCCTGCCGGATCACCAGATGCACCTCCATGGCGCGATAAACCAAGATCACGTACGCCATGGTGAGCGGGAAGAGGAACCACAATGCGGCCAGGACTAAGATGCTCCAGTCCGGGAAAATAAAGTAACGACGGAACAAGAACAGCCACAGGACGAGCGGCATAACGCTTACGGCCGCCGCAGTGTCAATCAGGAGCAACCTCCGGCGAGCGTCACGGCCTTGCGCGTTGAAGGTCTTATAGATCAGAATCACAAAGAACAGGCCAATCGCAACGAAATGAAAGACCGCGAGTCCGTCAAGGACAGGACCAAAGACACGCCACAGCTCACGCGAAAGTGCGACATGATGGAGCCAGAACGAAACGAGGATCGAGGTTGTTACGACTTGGAATATCAGTGGGCCGGCTACCAACCACTTCACCCAGGGGAACCGGAGATCAAAGCGGAGTTGCTCTGGGAAGTAGAGCGCAAACAGCAGCAGCGCTGAAGAGAACAGGTTTGCGAAGAGCACGTGGTACAAGACGGAAACCTGCTGGAACCAATCTGCGCGACCGTAGAGGTTTGCAGGACCGCCGCCGCCAAACATTTCGGCGAAGCTCAGCAGAAGAACAAGTAGCAGCCAGGCGAGTTTGTCGTTGATCCGCACCATGGCAACCCAGAAGCCGAGCGCAAAACAAACGACGGGGATTGCAACATCGTCGAGCGCAAACTGAAGCCATCGAGAAGCTTGCGCGCCATCGAGGATCGCTGGTTGGAGTTCGACCGAAACGTTCCTCGCATCGGCGCCGGATGTTGACGACCTAACCTGAATCTGCAGCGCCTCTCCCGGCCGCGCTTGCCGCAGGATCGAGTAGAAATCGGCAAACCCCTGCACGGCTTGCCCGCGAATTCCCGACGAGGCGGTCTCCATCTCTGACGCCTGCCGCGCGAGCCTCTGGCCGCACGGCAACCAACCTCATCTCCAATCCGTTGATTTCGAACGGATCGCGGACATGCTGGTTGGCGTCGAGCAGTATTCCGAACGAGTTCGCGGCGGCTCGAATATGAATCGTCGCCGCAATTGCCAACAGCAACACTAAGCCGAAGTACGCGAGGTATTGCCGGCCGTGATCTCGCTTGGATGGAGCTAGCACTGGCGTCATTGTAGTTCAGACGCGCGCCGCCTCCGGGCGATGATAGTGTGAATCAGAGCACTTCGTTCATCGAACCTTGACGATAGCCATCGAGGTCCAAGGCCACGTACTTATAACCGAGCGCATGGAAAATCGCGCTGAACTTAGCGGCCATCCCGATATCGAGAGCGCGCGCCATTTCTTCGCGAGCGATCTCGACGCGAACCATCTCGCCGTGAAAGCGCGTTCGGAACTGGCGGAAGCCTAGCGCCTTCAACTCTTCTTCACCCCTCTCGACCGTCTTCACTCGTTCCGGCGTGACTTCGGTTCCGTACGGGATTCGCGAGCTGAGACAAGCTGCCGCAGGTCGATCCCAAGTGGAAAGTCCGGCGCGCTTCGATAGCTCGCGGATCTCGGCCTTTGAAAGGTTCGCATCAACCAACGGAGCCTTCACCTGATGCTTCCGCGCAGCGCTCTGACCGGGCCGGTAATCCCCTAAGTCGTCGGTATTCACACCGTAAACGATGTTATGGAAGTTCGTCCGGCGCGCGTACTCGTCGAGCCGGTTGAACAGTTCGTCCTTACAGTGGAAACAGCGGTTCTTATCGTTGCGGACGTACTCCGGATTCTCGAACTCGTGCGTTTCGATGTACTCATGCCGGATGCCCACTTCGCGAACGAACACCTCGGCATCGCGCTTATGGCTCTCGGGAATGGAAGCCGAATCGGCTGTAATTGCGACGGCTCGTTCGCCCAGTGCGCGATAGGCTGCCCAAGCCAGGTAAGCAGAGTCAGTGCCGCCCGAATAGGCGACGATAACGCTGCCGAGCTGGCGAATCGAATCGATCAAGCGCCCTTGCTTGGCTTCAAGCTGATCGGGATCGAGTTCCGTAACCAGCTTGAGATTCACTAGCGCGCTCATACCCGAATGGTAGCGCGCTATTGCAGCAGCAAGTCGCCCTGGCCGTTCGACCCATCACCTTCCTTGGGCACATCTTCGGGCACCAGACTCGCGGCCGCCACGCGGTCGTCATCTTCCATCCGAACCAGGCGTACGCCGGACGTCGACCGCCCGGCTTGCCGGATCTCGGCCGAATCGATGCGAATCATCTGACCGTTCTTGGTGACGATCATCAGCTCGGAATCTTCCTTCACCGAGAGGACTGTCAGCACATCACCAATTTTCGGCGTCGTCTTCATATTGATAACGCCCTTGCCGTTTCGGTTGGTCAATCGATAGGCGCTGAGTTTGGTTCGCTTGCCATATCCGCGAGTAGAGATCGAGAGGATGAGCCCTTCTTCGCCGATAACTTCCGCACCGACGACCTGATCGCCTTCGGCCAGATCCATCGCGCCGACTCCGCGCGCCGGGCGTCCGGTGGGCCGCACCGAATCTTCTTTGAAGCGGATCGCCTGCCCTTCACGAGTGCCGATGAAGATGTAGCTCTTGCCATCACTTAAACGCGCCGCAAGCAGTTCGTCGCTGTCGTCAAGTGCCAACGCGATGATGCCGCGCGACATCGGGTTCGAGAACTCGGTTAACTCGGTCTTCTTGATCACGCCCTGCTTGGTGACCATTACGATATACCGGTCGGAAACGAACTCCTTCACGGGCAGGAACGCCTGCACCGTTTCATCCGGCTGCAGGTTGATCAGATTCGAAACGTGCTTGCCTTTGCCCGTGGTTGAGGCGTCCGGAATTTCGTAAATCTTGAGCCAGTAGACGCGACCCTTGTTGGTGAACACGAGCAGATAGCTATGCGTGGAATCAACGACGAAATGTTCGACGAAATCCTCCGTCCGCGTGCTCATTCCAATGCGTCCGCGTCCACCGCGGGTTTGACGGCGGTAGGTATCGATCGCCGTGCGCTTTAAGTACCCGCCGTGCGTGACAGTTACGGCGACATCTTCAACCGTTACTAAATCTTCGAGGCGAATCTCACCCGTATCTTCAATAATCTCGGTGCGACGCGCGTCGCCGTAGAGTTTCTGAACTTCTTTCAGTTCTTTGATAATAAGGTCGCGCAAGACTTTCTCGGAACCTAGAATCTCGAGGTACTCACCGATTCGGCGAACGATTTCAGCGAGCTCATCGAGAATCTTCTGTTGCTCCATGCCGGTCAAGCGCTGGAGTTGCAGTTCGATAATCGCCTGTGCCTGGCGTTCGGTGAAGCCTTGCGATGGTTCCCAGGCCTGCCCGGTTCGCGTGCCGAGCGCCGCAAGCGCTTCGCGGAATTCGAAGCGGGCGGCCATCAGAGTATCACGCGCATCGCGTGGTGACTTGGCGGCACGGATGAGCCGGATGATCTCGTCGATATTGTCGAGCGCCAACTTGAACCCGAGCAGGATGTGCTCGCGTTCCCGGGCTTTGCGCAGTTCGTAATCCGTTCGGCGCCGGACCACGTCGATGCGGTGCTCGATGAAGTACTTGATCGTGTCGATCAGGTTCAGCTCGCGCGGCTGTCCGTTCACGATCGACAGATTGATGATGCCGAATCCGGTCTGAAGCTGGGTCTGCTTGTACAGGTTGTTGAGAACGACTTCCGCCTGTTCGCCGCGCTTCAGTTCGTAAACGATGCGGACGTCTTTGTCGCTCTCGTCGCGAACGTCGGAAATCCCCTCGATCCGCTTGTCGTTGATCAGAGCGGCCGTCGTTTCGATGAGCTTGGCCTTGTTCACCTGGAACGGAATTTCGGTGACGATGATCTGCTCGCGATCCTTGCTCAAACGTTCGATCGCCGCTTTGGCGCGCAGCTTCAACATGCCGCGACCGCGCGTATAAGCGTCGATGATGCCCTGGCGCCCGAGGATGTAACCGCCGGTCGGGAAATCGGGACCGGGGACCATCTCGAGGATCTTGATCAGCGGCGTCGCCGGGTTCAAAATCAGAGCAATCGTCGCGTTAATGATTTCGGTGAGGTTGTGCGGCGGGATCTTGGTCGCCATCCCGACCGCGATTCCTTCCGATCCGTTGATCAACAGATTCGGAACACGCGTAGGAAGGACTTCCGGCTCGTGCTCGCTGTCGTCGTAGTTGGGGCGGAAATCGACCGTCTCTTTGTCGATATCTTCGAGGAGAGCGGTAGCGATGCGCGAAAGCCGCGCTTCGGTATACCGCTGCGCCGCGGGCGGATCGCCATCCAGCGAACCGAAGTTCCCCTGCCCATCCACTAGCGGGTAGCGCATATTGAACGGCTGCGCCATGCGGACCAGCGAATCGTAAATCGGCGCGTCGCCGTGCGGGTGATACTTACCCATCACCTCGCCGGTGATCTTCGCGGACTTGCGGGTCGGGCGGTTGGGGGCGAGACCGAGTTCGTGCATGCCCCATAAGATGCGACGGTGGACAGGCTTAAGACCGTCGCGCACATCGGGGAGCGCGCGTCCCACGATCACGCTCATCGCGTAGTCGAGGTACGACTTTTTCATCTCGTCTTCGATGTTGATCGAGACGATGTTTTTGTCGTCGCCGCCACCGTCTCCGCCACCCGTTAAGGGCAGCTGAGGAGGGGCAGGAGGGTTTTGAGGCGGTTGTTCCGAATCGGCCATGCTTTTAGGGTTAACTTAGGGGTTAAACCCTATTGTAGCAAGAATTTAGCGGAGCAGAAGCTGGCCGAAAACTAGTGCGTCGTGGCAACTGGCGGCGGCTTGAGAAAACGATCGTACCACGCGACATATCGCTGCAATCGATCGCGTTGATAGCTAGGGCGATGAATAGCGTGGTGCGCACCGGGGTAGATGATCAGCTCGGTCTGGACATTCAGGGTTTTCAGAGCTTGGTACATCTGTTCCCCACCGATTACGGGGACGTTGAAATCCTGATCGCCGCCGAGGAAAAGCGTCGGCGTATGAATGCGATCGGCCTTGAAGAACGGATAGGAAAGTTTCAGCCAGCCTTCGGGATTCTTCCAGGGTGGACCGACTTCACTGTCGTATTGATAGACATACTCGTCGGAGCCGTACATCGAGATCTGATTCGCGCTTCCGGCGCCGGCGATTGCGGCCTTGAAGCGGCCATCGGTCGCAATCGTGTAGTCGGTGAGAATGCCTCCATAGCTCCAGCCGCCGATACCCAGATGGTCGGGATCCGCGATTCCGGCCGATTGAACATAGTCCATCGCGGCGAGCAGGTCTTCAACCTCGTGATGACCCCAGTCGTTGAAGATGCTCTCGCTGAACTTTTGCCCGCGACCGGAACTGCCTCGGTAGTTCACGGACACGACAACGTAACCGGCGGCAGCAAGAAACTGATGGTCAGGCATGAACTCGTGCCCGTCCTGCCCGTTCGGGCCGCCATGGATGCGGAGCAGTGTTGGGTAGCGCTTCCCTTTGACGTAGCCCGGCGGCAGCGTCAACAAGCCGTGGATCTCCGTGCCGTCCGGGCTCTTGCAACTGAAGTCTTCTACCGGGCTGAGCTGGATTGTAGACAGCAACGCGTCGTTGTGATGCGTCAACTGGCGGATAGAGCCGCCATCGAGAGCGAAGATCTCGGGTGGCGCGGCGTCGGTGCTAGCGGTTACCGCGGTATGTGCTCCTTGACTAGACTGCGCGTTGATGACAAGCTTCCCGCCGATTAGACGCTCGTACGACTCGCCTGCGAGTGCGAACCGAGTCGGATATTCGGATCGGTCATCTTCCACCAGAGCCACCACGGACTTCCCGTCAGGCGCAAAGAGCGGATCAGTTACTCCGCGATCGAGCTTCGAGCTAATCAGTGTCGCGGGTGTGCTTCCGTCGGTCGAGACCACGGCCAAACGGTTCAAGTTATAGGCGGTGTACTTAGGCTCAGTACCCTGAACATAGGCGATGAGTTTGCCATCGGGACTCCAGGATGGCTTCCCACCATTCGTTCCTTTGTAAGTAGTTAGCCGGCGCGGAGTCGCGTTGGGATGGGCGTCGACAATCCATATGTCGGTATGTTCGGACCGGTCGGGATCTTCATCCTGATTACTTACAAACGCGATGCGGCTGCCGTCAGGCGACCAGACCGGGCTATCCTCATCGCTGCGCTTGAAGTTGGTCAACCGCTCCAGCTTTTGAGTTGTTACATCAAGTAAGTAGAGACGCGCGTAGTGGTAGCCGGCGATATAGCCTTCTTCATCCTGCTTGAAGTGATAGCGGTCGATGACGAGCGGCTTGGGCGGGGGTGGCGTGGCGGAGGCATTCTTCGCTGTTTCCGAGTTCGGATCATCCGATTCGCGCATCGCGACAACCATCCGCTTCGCATCGGGGGACCACTCGTAACCGAGGATATGTTCATTCTCCTTGAATGCCGTGAATTGGCGCGGTTCCCCGCCCCGCCGATCCATCAACCAGATTTGCGAACCCTTAGCTTTGCCGGGCCTCGAAGATACGAACGAAAGCCAGCGGCCATCGGGGCTCCAGCGCGGAGTTGACTCTGATTCTGGACTGTAAGTCAGCTGGATATCTTGCGTGCCGTCCCAACTCACCATCCAAAGGTTAGACGGACGTTTGTCATTCTCTTTATCGACAGTGCCGACCGTGTAGACGATCCACTTACCGTCGGGCGAGACTTGCGGGTCACCGACGTCTTCCACGCGGAAGATATCGTCCAACTGAATGGGATGGCGCGCCGCATTTTGAGCGTTGAGGAGTGCGCCGATGATCAAGATGGGGGCTAGGTACGAGACGACTCGCATTCGAGGAGTTTAACGCAGGCGCCGATGCGTTACCCCAGGCTTAAGGCGCCATCAAAAAGAAAGTTTCGCTGATAATTGAAGCTCTCGGGGTGTCCCTCGGCCCGTCGCATAGTTACTGATCGTGGTGGTTATCCTGCCAAAGTTGCTTTGCGAAAAGTCCGCGTTCGGGGCGCCGTATTGAGCCCGGTTAAAGGCGTTGAATAAGTCGGCGCGGAGCCGGATACTCATCCGTTCGGTAACGTGCGCGTACTTCGATAGACCAAGGTCAAGCTGAGAAATGCCCGGTGCCCGAAATGCATTCCTCCCCAGATTGCCAAACGTTCCAGGAGCGGGAATAGAGAAGGCCGCTGGATTGATCCATTCCTGCGGCGTGGAGCCGCCTGGAGGTGTAAGCGATACACCAGGGACAAGGTTGGGCCGCTCTTCGCCGCTGATCGAGTATAAACCCGGAACCGAGCTATTCGAGCGGTCAATCGTGATGTTCACCGGCAGCCCGGTCTGCGCGGTGCCGATCGCGCTCAACTCCCAATCGCCGAAAATCGCCCGCATAGCGCCGGGGCTGCTTAGATGCGGTCGTCCCGCACCAAAGGGCAGTTGGTAAACACCGGAAAGATTAAACATTTGGCGTACGTCATTATCGCTACTGGCTTTATCGCAAGCTCTACAGAACGAGTCCTGAGGAGTATCCGACTCGCCGCCGCCGATGCTCCCATCATTTATGGAATGCGACCACATATAGTTGGACGACAGTAATACTCCGCTCTGAAACGCGCGCCGCACGTTCAACTGCAAAGCCTCGAAAGTCGCATTGCCAACGTCGCCGCGCCAGGACACAGGCCCGAAACCCGGATAGGGCCGTACACCCGTTGCGGGATCGACTAAGTTCACATAAGTAGTTGTCAGAACGTCCGTTGACTTATTGCCGAGGTAAGAAGCAGTTCCGAGCAGATTCCAGGGCAGCTTCTGCTGGACCGACGCAGTCCACGCCGCAACGTAGTCGTCTTTCCGATTGCGGTCCAAATCACGTGGCGAAACAACTCCCAACCCACCGTTCTCCGCGTAGGTCAAGAAAGGCGCTAGAGGGTAGGAGAGACCAGCAAAGGATGTGTCGGTGAAGGAGTAGCGGTCGACCGTGTTCGAGATCGGCAGATTCTGATCGTCGATCTGCCCGTCCGTGTGATAAATTCCCGCTCCCACTCGGAACACTGTGTTCCCGAGCGAATAAGCGATACCCAATCGGGGATCAATATCGTCGTATCTCGGGTGGAAGTATGCATCGGTGTTGGGACAGTAACCTCCGCACGTCCCGAAATCAAAGGGGACATCCTGATTGTTTATCGCGTGCAGGGCGTTGAAGAAGTTGTATCGTAGGCCGGCCGTGATAATCAGATTGGGAGTGATCTTCCACTCGTCCTGAACATATCCCCAATACTCCGCTTTGCGCTGCCTCACCAGAGGGAGATCTGCCGTATAAGATGCTGATCCCATGACGTTGTTCATGAAATTAGCAAGCGAGGTGTAAGTCAACGTGCCGCTTTGAGCGGTGCCCTGATTCAAAAAAATGTACTTGTACTCAACCCCGAACTTCAGCGTGTGCTTACCTTTGGACCACGCCACGTCATCCAGTAAGTCAATGTCCTTCGACGGGTCCTGGGTCTGCGTCTGACCGGTCAGCGCGCTGAGTCCCGAGACACTTACACCGTACTGCAGGGGCGAGATACCGGACGACGTATACTCGGTCTGGTTCACACCGAATTTAAAGTCATTCACCAGGGTAGGTGTGAGTACGTGCAGCAGTTCCGCAGCGCCGTTGTTGAACTTAGTGTCATATCCCGTCAACGCAATGAGCTGACCGCTTGGTGTCTGCTCTACAGCTTCGTCGGAGTTGAAGCGTATGAAACCCGTGGTCCGATCGGAAAAATGTTCGTCAACGCGGATCATCCCGGAATCTTCATTGTCGATTTGCCTGCCGTTCGCGACATAGTTCCAAACATTCGGATTCGACGTTGGAGAGGTGCCCGCGGGGAATGCCTTGAGGATCGAATCCAGAACCGGGGAAACGACCGATGTTTGCTCGACGAAGCTGGGGCTCGGCACCAATCCGATCTGCGTTCCGTCGAGCCTCTGACGTAAGCCCTCATAGTTCGCGTAGAAAAACGTCTTATTGTGAACAATAGGACCGCCCACCGCGGCGCCGAACTGGTTTAGGAGGAATGGATTCGGTGATGGACCATTGAACGGGGTGCGTGCTTCCATCGAATCGTTCCGGAAGTAGTCGAAGATATCGCCGTGGAATGTGTTGGTTCCCGACGGTGTGACCACAGTCACCTGTCCGCCGGCCGTTCCTCCTTCAACGTCCGCGCCGAACGTCTGCGTCTGCACCTGAAATTGATCAATGGAGTCTAGCGGAATGTTCAGACGCACGTACTCGCGCTGCTCCTGATTGAACACGGCCGTTGCGTCCAACCCATCCAAAGTGATGTTGTTATCGTCGAGACCATGTCCGGCGAACCGGATCGTCCTCTGGTCTCCTGCCCCGTTGTCAATGGCTCCGGGTACAAGCGATGTCAACGTAGCCCAGTTTCGCCCGTCTAGCGGAAGTTCATCCACCTGTTCCCGCTCAACGGGGGCGCCAATGGTGGCGTCTACCTTGTCGAGCTCGACAAGAGACTCTGTGACGGTCGTCTGCTGCGATGCGCCTGCCACGAATAAAGTGGCGTTTAGAGTACGAGTCCGCCCCACGAACTGCTGCACGCGCTCGATGTGAGTCGTCGAAAAGCCGTTCTTCGATATCTCAACCGTGAAAATTCCTGCCGGAAGATCGACAAGTTCGTAGTTACCTTGGGAGGTTGACTCCGTCTGGCGTTTAAGACCAGTAGCGGCCTCGATTGCCTGGACTTGCGCATGAGGAACGCGCCTGCCCTGCTGGTCGGCGACCGTGCCTGTAAGCGAGGAACTCTCCACTTGAGCACGGACCATCCCAGAGAAGGAAAACAAAACAAAAACAGCACAGGTTAACAGCCGGGCGGGGGTCTTCATCGCGATTTCACTAGAGTAAAGCCCGAATGCAAATCCTAGGTTACAAAAGGCCATCATTTCAATTACGATTCTGTAATCTTCGTCGGCAACATCACAGTGTGAGTCACGGTGAAATCGCGAAGTTCTTTGTTCCGCCCGGCTGAATGGTCAGGCCTATAGCACCGCAGGCGACGGTTTCGATCGTCGATGCTACGGCTGGGGTTGGCGTTCGAAAACGGATAGAGACTCCGTTGGCTGCCCATCACGCCGACCGCGCTTCACTTCGCGCAGTATCTTCCCGTTCTCGGAAAGCGTCCAAATCTGCTGGCTCGATAATTCCTTCCCGCGCTCAAGCTCGACAATGTCGAAGACAAGGCTCTCGCCATTCCATCGCACTTTGGTGTGGAATTCGTCGCCGTCGAGCCCCTTGTAAACTAACTCTGGGCCGCCAATTTCATAGCTAAGGATGAGCGTCCGCTCCCCTTGAGCGGTTATCGTTCGCGTGTTGATAGCCAATCTCGGGCCGCCCTGTTGGACGTCCAGTTCTCGTGCTTTTTTGGAGATACGCTTTGGTACGCTGCGCGAGATATCCTGACGCCAGGATCCGGAAAAGTCGGGCTGCGCTGCGCTTACTGGATAGGATAGGAGGACCGCAACCGAAGCTATTGAGGCTATGTGAGCGGGCAATCGCATTTCGAGAAGTCTAACGCAAGGTTTGTCGGAACACTCGCCCGTGTGGCGAATCCCGAGAACAAACTATTCCCGAGGATAACCTACGACTACCAGATTCGCGCGCTGTTGCAAGCCAAACGCATGTTACTTTCAGCGAGGCACCGTCTACCGTAACTTCGTCGCAGTCAATAATCAAAAGTAATGCGACCCCAGACGATCTGGCTGATGGCGATCAGCGTGGGCGTGATCGTAGCGAACATCTACTACGCACAGCCTCTGTTGGCTGACATTGCGCGCGACCTGCACTTCAGCGTACCCACAGCGGGTTTGCTCGCGATGTTGTGCCAGCTAGGGACTGTCGCAGGCATGCTATTGTTCGTTCCGCTTGGTGACACGCACGAGCGCCGCGGACTTATCACTAAGTTACTCCTGGGAGCCGCCGCATCGCTAATTGCTTTCGCCGTAGCGCCCAATGTGATATGCATTGCCGTTGCCGCGTTAGCTGTCGGACTGTTCGCCGCGACGGTCCATGTGATTGTCCCCTACGCCGCGCATCTTGCACCCGATAATCAACGCGGCCGCGTGCTCGGGTTTATCTTCAGCGGACTGCTGATGGGCATCCTGCTCGCGCGCACGTTCAGCGGCTTTGTGGGCGCGCAGTTCGGATGGCGATCCGTGTTCTGGACCGGGGCCTTCGCGATGCTGATTTTGGGCGCGCTGATCCGCTGGCAGTTGCCGCCTAGCGATCCGGAATTGAAACTTACTTGGCGCGAGCTTGTAGGATCCTCGTGGGCACTGCTGCGTGATCATTCAGCACTGCGCGAGTCGGCCTTGGCTGGAGCGCTCGGGTTCGCCGCGTTCAGCGCGTTTTGGACGACTCTCGTGTTCCGACTCGGCGCACCACCGTTTCACTACGGCAGTAGAGTCGCAGGACTGTTCGGATTGGTCGGCGCGGCCGGCGCGCTTGGTGCACCGATAGTCGGTCATCTGGCGGACCGGCGCGGCACCAGAGATACAGTCATGGTTGCCTTAACAGTAGGTTCAATGTCTTTCCTGGTGATGGGCGTTTGGGGCTCAAGCCTGGCCGGACTCATTGTGGGTGTCATTCTTCTCGACTTGGGAGTTCAATCCGCCCACGTTTCAAATCAAACACGAATCTACGCGATTGACCCAGCGGCCCGCAGCCGGTTGAATATGGTCTATATGGTCTGTTATTTCGGCGGAGGAGCGCTCGGCTCCTACGCGGGTGCTCACGCCTGGCAGTTACTGGGATGGCACGGCGTCTGCGGGTTTGGAGCGATCGCGCTCGGATCAGGCGCGCTGCTGTTCACCCGCGGCCGGCGTTCTCATCTGGTTTCTTGATATTACCTGTCCAATTTAAATTGCGGTAACATAGCAGACATTCTAGTCTCATGTTCTTACATCGATTGTGCCTCGCGGCGTTAATTGCCGCCGTATCACCTTATTTCTTGATTTGTAATGCACTAGCTCAAACCGGTCCGCCGCCGATACCTAGCGTGCAATCCGTTACTCCCATGGGACTGGTTGGGCAAAGTCCATTGATCCAAGGCCGTGACGGCACCTACAGCGCCCTCATGAACGGCACGTCTTATTGGCTTTTCGACGACACTGCCATGACAAAGGAGAATGCAAAGGGCGAGAATTTCATCGATAACTCGATGGCGTGGACGTCTAACCTGGATGCATCTAACGGGATTACGTTGACCGGGAACTATTTGGATTCCACCGGGGTACCGACCGAATTTCTGCCCTTTCTTCCGTGGGAGGCAGCCTATAACACTGCACACAGTTCGAGCAATTGCCAGAAAAAACCTTGCGGCGCGGAGTTTGCCCTGTGGCCAGGACCGCTGGTTCCCGATCCGGCGCGGAACCGGGCGCTGATCTTCTATACCGAGATCTGGCGCGATTCAAATGAACCCGGGTGGACCACCATAGGGACTGGTATTGCTATCTGGCAAAGTGGAAAAGTCACACGTCCGGCAGTCAATCCCGGAACTACTTTTCCAACTCTGATGTGGACTGGAACTGCGGTAGGATTTTCGGCGGGTTGGGTAGTCTCAGACGACACGCTCTACGCTTATGGGAACCAGAGCGAGTTCCTTGCGGAGAATACTCAAGTCGGGCAGGTAGCTCTGGAAAATGCGACGACTCCGTCAGCGTGGACTTACTACGCGGGGAATAACACCTGGAGTCCAAATCCTTCTGACGCGGTAGCCGTATTTAACGGCGGAGATGCGGGCAGTTCCGTTTTTTACGATAACTTCCTTGGAACCTATGTCGCGATCTACGGCGGAGTGGAGAACGACAACATCTATTACGCCGTGTCTTACACGCCTTGGGGTCCTTGGTCCGCAGCGACCCAATTCTATACGGGCTTGCCGGGATACGAGGGGAACGCGGACTATGCCGCGCTGGCCCACCCCGAGTTCGCTGGCGGAAACGGCCAGACCGAGTATGTGGTCTATGTTCAGGACACCGGTTTCCTGGCGCAGGACCTGCAACTCGTTCAACTCGTTTTCGCCCCACCGGCCAATTGAGAAGACGTCTCGAGAGTTTGTAGTCATCGACTGATCACCCGGTGAGGCAATTAATATGAACTCCGACGCCGGCTTACTCGTTTCATCTGGTGACATGATCTTGCGCGCCACTAGACCCGAGGTCTCGCTATTTCGCCTCTACACATTGCGCGTCTGCTACCTTATCCTGAGCGCTGGGCTGGGAATTTATATCTGGCCAGTCGTTATTAGCCACAGCAATGAGCTCGCTGCGACGGCCGGCGTTCGATTGGCCCTGCTAGCGGGTCTCGGCGCCACGGCGCTATTGGGGTTTCGATATCCCGTTCAGATGTTACCGCTACTGCTGTTCGAGTTGATCTGGAAGGCGATCTACCTGATCGCCTTTGCGCTGCCCTTATGGTCTGCCCATCAGATCACCGCCGCTGCCGCAGAAGATATCAAGGGTGTGGTGATGGTCGTTATCTTTCTTCCGCTGATCCCCTGGCGATATGTCTTTGCGCACTATGTTCTTCAGCGTGGCGAGCGTTGGAAGTAAAGGTGGCTTGAATGGCGCACAGGGTGGCTTGAGCGCGATGTTCATCTGACACCCACTCCGTCGTCTTACATCAGAAACTCTCTCATTTCGACGACAATCTCTTCCAAATGCGTCTCGAGTGCGAAGTGGCCCGTGGGCAAAAATTTGACGACCGCGTTCGGGATGTCTTTTCGAAAAGCTTCTGCTCCCGCCGGGATGAAATATGGATCGTACTTACCCCAGACAGCGAGAAGCCGCGGCTTCGCCGTTCGAAAATACTCTTGGAACCTCGGGTATAGCTTCACGTTGTTGGCGTAGTCGAGGAATAGATCAAGCTGTATATCAACGTTCCCGGGGCGCGCCAACAGTGCAGCGTCCAGCGTGTAACCTTCCGGCTTGATCAGAGTCGGGTCGGGGATGCCAACAGAATACTCGTGGTGAATCCCTTCAGGAGTCAGGCCAGCGCGGATCGCATTCCGATGCTCCAGGGTAGGTTCGCGCCAGTAACGTTGGATCGGCTGCCACGCGCCTCCCAGACCTTCCTCGTAAGCGTTGCCATTCTGCGACACGAATGCGGTCACGCGCTCGGGCGCCATCAACGCCAGTCGGAAGCCAGTAGGCGCCCCGTAATCAAACACGTACATTGCGTAGCTTTTAAGTTTGAGAGCCTGAGTGAACGCGAAGATTGTCTTTGCTAGGCTATCGAAGGTGTACTGATACCCGCGCTCCGCGGGAACCTCAGTGAAACCAAAGCCAGGCAAATCTGGAGCGATCACCCGATAGCGGTCGGCCAGCCGGGGAATCAGCTCGCGGTACTGAAACGACGACGTCGGAAATCCATGAAGTAGGAGGATAACTGGCGCGTTCGCCGGACCCGCCTCCCGGTAGAAGACTTGGACCCCGTCAGCCTCAATGTAATGGTGGGACGTCAGTGGAATGTTCGGATTGGCAGTCATACGCTTTCCCTTAATGTTAGTTTGCGGATTGAATCACAAAACGACTTTATAAGAGAGGCGCGCTAAGAAACGGGTGTTCTTTTCTTTGTTAGCCCGCCCAAACCGCAGGCACGCGGTGCTGAAAAATTGCACAATATTTCCGGCCGTGTTCCCACTTGCGCCCCGTTCGTGACTACAATGGCTAATCAACGACCATGATCGGCCCGGCATTTTGCCTGCTGTTGCAGACGCGCCTCGCGGAGCACTCCGTGGCAAATATTTTCGACCCGCGCGCGACGCCAGCGGCAACCGAGAAGAACCTTGCGTTGTTCACGTTCAGTATCACGGGCGGCATTTTCATCGTCGTCGCCGCGCTGCTGGCTTTTGCGATCGTCCGGTATCGTAGCCGCATTCCCAACGATCTTGAGGAGCCGGCCCAGGTCTACGGGAGCGCCAAAATCGAACTTGCGTGGACGGTGATACCAATCCTGATTGTCTTCGTTCTGAGCGGCGTGACCGGGCGCGTTATCGCCAGCATTGAGGACTCGCCGCAACCGCTATCCGCGACTCACATCACCCTCGTCGGAAGGCAATGGTGGTGGGAAGTGCAGTACCCGGATTTCGGGATTGTTACAGCGAATGAGATCCACGTCCCGGTTTCGCGCTCGCAGCAGGACCATCCTACCTTCTTCACGCTGCAGAGCGCAGACGTCATCCATAGTTTCTGGGTGCCGCAGTTATCCGGCAAAACTGATTTGATACCGAATCGCGACAACCATATCTGGATCGATCCGCGGGAACCGGGCATCTATCTCGGCAACTGTGCTGAGTATTGTGGAACGCAACACGCGAATATGATGTTGCGGGTTATCGTCCATCCAGCGGGCGAGTTCGAGAAGTGGGCGGCTGCAGAGCGCACCGCGTTCGTACCCACTGCGCAGTCCAATCCCGGACGGGCCGTCTTTGAAAGCTTGGCGTGCGTAAACTGCCACACTGTTCGCGGGAGCGTTGCCGCCGGAAAATTCGGCCCCGACCTGACTCACTTAATGCGCCGTCAAACGATCGGCGCCGGAGTGGAGCCACTTACCGCCAAGAATCTGAGGGAGTGGGTTGCCGACCCGCAAGAGGTTAAGCCCGGCTGTTTGATGCCCAGCATGAACCTTTCGAACACCGAATTAACACAAGTAGTCTCGTACCTGCAGGCATTGAACTAGGACAACTATGGGCTCTACTGATTACCCGCTAGATCATCAAGACGCCCACCAGGATGCTCACCAGGCAATCCGTCCGATCGTCCACTCGGATAAACTCTCGTTTTCCGACGCGCTCTATATCTTAGTCACAACGGTCGATCACAAGAAGCTTGGTCTGATGTACATCGTTGCCTCGCTCATCTTTTTAGTGATCGCTGGGCTGATGGGCACCGTAATGCGGATGCAACTGGCGTTTCCGAACGGGCATGTTGTCTCGCCGGCAACCTTCAACCGGCTATTCACGATGCACGGTACCACTATGGTGTTCCTGGTCGGCATGCCTCTTCTCGCCGGCTTTGCCAATTACTTAATCCCATTGATGATCGGCGCGCGCGACATGGCATTCCCACGCCTCAACGCGTTTGGCTTCTGGATCTTTCTATTTGGCGGATTCCTTCTGTATTTCAGCTATGTGGGCGGGGGTGGATTACAAGGAGCGGGATCGGCTCCCGACGTTGGGTGGTTCGCTTACTCTCCACTTACCGAACGAGCGTTCTCGCGCGGACTAAGTACAGACTATTGGACTCTAGGTGTTCTCTGCTCCGGCATCGGTAGCATCGCCAGCGCGATTAATGTAATTGCCACCGTAGCGTCCATGCGGTGCCCTGGAATGACGCTTTCCCGCATGCCCATGTTCGTCTGGCTAATGCTTGTCGACTCCTGGCTGATTCTAGTGGCGTTACCACCGCTCTCTGCCGCGCAAATCATGCTGATGCTCGACCGCTATCTTGGCGCCCATTTCTTCGACACTCAGAACGGCGGCTCAGCCATACTTTGGCAACACTTCTTCTGGATCTTCGGCCACCCGGAAGTCTATATTTTAATCTTCCCGGCTTTTGGGATTCTTTCGGAGGTTATCCCGGTCTTTTCGCGCAAGCCGATCTTCGGCCGCCCGGCCATGGTTGCGGCCACTATTTCTATCGGATTCATTAGTCTTAGTGTTTGGGCCCATCATATGTTCGCCGTTGGACTCGATTCCGCGTCCAACATCTTCTTCGCCGCCGCCACCATGCTGGTCGGCGTTCCGACTGGAATCAAGATATTCAACTGGCTTGCAACCATGTATGGGGGTAAGCTTATTCTCCGCACCCCGATGCTGTTCTGTATTGGCTTCCTGTTTCAGTTCTTAATCGCCGGACTTACTGGCATTATGCTCGGCGTAACACCGTTCGACTGGCAGCTTCACGACTCTTACTTCGTCGTCGCCCATTTCCACTTCACCTTAGTCGGCGGATTTGTGTTCGCGATATTTGCCGGCATGTACTATTGGTTTCCGAAAGCATCTGGGCGCATGTTAAGCGATACTCTCGGAAAGTGGCATTTCTGGCTGCTAACGATCGGCTTCAACATAACGTTCATCCCGCTTCACTTCGTCGGGATGATGGGGATGCCGCGCCGTATCTACACTTACCCATATGGCCGCGGCTGGGAGTTATGGAATCTTGTGGCGTCTTTCGGCGTGATCTTCCAGTTGGTCGCGATCGCGATCTTTGTCTGGAATGTTTTGCAGGCACTCGGGCGCAGCGATAACGAGCGCGCCGGAGACGACCCGTGGAATGCCTGGACCCTCGAATGGGCCACTCACTCGCCACCTCCCGAGTACAATTTCGAGAAGATCCCTGTTGTGTATTCAAGCCGCCCACTTTGGGATCTCAAGCACCCCGAAGATCCGGATTGGAAGTTCGAATAGTCCACTATGGCCTCCGCCTCGACAGCATTAGTGCCCCCGGCCATTGACCCGGCGCAGTGGAAACTGCCGGACCGCGGAATCATCGGTATTGCCTGCCTGATCATCACGGAGTCGGCGCTGTTTTCGATCTTCGTCGTTGGTTATATCTTCTACATCGGTAAGAGCCTGAACGGTCCCTATCCCAAGGACGTCCTGCACTTTCCGGTCTTCGGAACCATCGCTCTGCTTTCAAGCAGTGTCACCATTGTGATCGCGGAGCGAGCTCTTGAGCATGGTCGCCGCACAGTGTTTCAGTTGTGGTGGATAGTTACGATCCTACTCGGTGCTTTCTTCCTCGGCTCCACTGCAATGGAATGGCGCCAGCTCATCGTCAACGAGCATCTGACAATCAGCACGAACCTATTCGGAACGACCTTCTATTCGTTAGTTGGTCTACATGCCAGTCACGTAATCGTCGGCCTTTTATTCCTTTTATTGGTGGGCACCGCAACCGCCTTCGGGTTTCCAATCGAGACTCAGAAACGCCGCGTGATGTTCCTGTCTTGGTACTGGCATTTCGTGGACGTCGTTTGGATAGTCGTTTTCACAGTCGTCTATATCGTGGGGAGGTGACGGATGCACAGCGACACATATGGCGACGCGGCTGAACGTACGACGGTCGAGCACATCCACATGCCTGCTCCGACTTACTGGCCGTTCGTCTTCGGTTTCGGGCTGATGTTGATGTTTGCCGGTCTGGCGACTCACTGGATTGTCGGCGTCACGGGCCTTGTGATCGCCGTGCGCAGCGGTTTCGGATGGTGGCGAACGGTCATCCCGGTCGAGTTACACGAAGAAGTACCGATCGACCTCACGCGACGTCCGGCGCCGATTAGCATTGAAGGCCGTAGTGTTATCCGTCTGAAACTCGGTGAGGCGGATCATCGTGCTCGGATTCCAGTTGAAGTCCATCCTTACACCGCCGGAATTTGGGGCGGTCTCATCGGCGGCATAGTCATGGCCGGACTTGCCTGCTTATACGGCTTGATTGCGGAACACAGCATCTGGTGGCCGGTTAATCTATTAGCCGGTGTGGTTCTCCCTAGTATCGGTAATGCAAGCGACGAACAACTGCGTGCGTTCAACGGGCTGGCTTTCTTTGTAGCGTTGGGAGGACACGTCGTTATGTCGGCACTAGTGGGTCTCGTATACTCCGTGATGCTGCCAATGTTCCCGAAGTACGCCCCGTTCTGGGCCGGCATCATGATGCCGTTGCTATGGAGCGCGTTTATCGCCACATCTCTTTCCATCGTCAACCCCGCTTTGAACTCTCGGATCAACTGGTATGCCTTTGTAGCCTGCCAGCTTGGGTTCGGCGTGGTGGGCGGGTATGTAATCGCCCGGTCCACACGTATCCACACTTATCAGTCTCTAGGTTTTGCGCAGCGCGCCGGGCTTGAGGTGACCCCGGGCGGCCATCGACAGGAAAAACCCTGACGTGTATCGCCTCCTCTTAGCGACGGTGTGCCTTTCAACCCTGGCTTGTCTACCGCATCCGAGTAACAAGTCTCCGGTGAAGGCCAACGATTTCAGTTCACTCTACGAGCAGAACTGTGCCGGTTGCCATGGCGCGGACGGGAAGAACGGCCCTGCCAGGGTGCTTCATGATTCAGTCTTCGTCGCATACATGCCCGCCGAACAGATCAAGTTGGTAATCGAGAACGGCCGTACAGGCACGCCGATGCCGCCCTTTGGCAGGGCACAAGGCGGTCCGCTCGACGAAGGTCAGGTCGACGCCATTGTCAAAGGTATCGAGAGCTGGGGTAAATCGATCGGTGATATCCCCGCATACGCTGCTGCGACAACCGGCGATCCACACAGCGGCGCCAGACTCTTCGCGCAGAATTGCTTTATGTGCCACGCCAAGGGTGCAATGGTCGGCCCGGTGACGGATACTGCTTACTTGACGTTAGTAAGCGATCAAGCGATCCGCAGTTCCATTGTCACGGGCAGGCCCGATCTAGGGATGCCGGACTGGCGTCACTTGCACATGGGCAAGGCACTGAGCGAACAGGAGATTACCGATCTCGCTTCGTATCTTACTTCGCTTCGCCCAGCTACTGCGAACACAACGAAAGCTACGGATAGCTTGGCGACCGGAAACGGCCCGGGCAGCACTTCTACGCCGAGATCCGATGCGAACCAGAGCTCTGGCACGTCTAGTAGCAGCGGCGGCCCGGGACGAAGCGCCGACAATAACGCAACACGAAAAGCGGGAAATAACCAATGAGCGAACCGCGTCACGAAAGCGAAGCTTACAAATCCGGCGAACTAGTCAATATAGAACCTACGGCTACTCCCACGCGCCGACTTTGGTTGACTTGGGTCGGTTCGGGGCTGAATGCGATCGCCGGACTCCTCTTCGCCATCCCATTAGTTGGTTTTGTTTTCTCTAGCTTCGTCACGCGCCGAGACCCGCGTTCGTGGATCCCTTTGGGCCCGCTGGAAAACTTCCCCGAGAAGCAAACGCGTTTGGCGACTTATCGTAACCCATTTACGCGGCCGTGGGATGGGCAAACGGCCAACATCCCTTGCTGGGTTCGCCACGCGGACGGCAATCAGTTTCAAGTCTTCGCGATCAATTGTACGCACTTAGGCTGCCCAGTCCGTTGGTTCTCGGAATCCGGCCTTTTCATGTGCCCCTGTCACGGAGGCGTTTACTATGAGGACGGTTCGCGTGCCGCCGGCCCCCCGCCGCGAGGTCTCTATCAGTACGATTATAAGGTTGAGAACGGACAGCTTTGGGTCAAGGGCGGCCAGATGCCGACTCTTGCCAATCCGGTTTAAGCGCAGATGAACACTGCCCGGAAAATTGCGCTTTGGTTTGACGCTCGCCTACACCTCACCGCCTTATTTACAGCGACTGCGGGCCATGAGGTACCCGCTAACTCGGGCAGCTGGTTCTACGTCTTCGGAAGCGGAACGCTGCTGTGTTTTGTCATTCAAATCATTACTGGCGCCTGCCTTGCCTTCGTCTACATTCCGTCAACTAACGAAGCCTACACCAGTCTCGAATATCTGAATCACGCGCAATTCCTCGGCTGGTACCTCCGCGCGGTTCACGTTTGGGGATCGAACTTCATGGTCGCCATCATGACCATGCACATGATTCAGGTGTTCCTTTTCGGCGCTTATAAGTATCCGCGCGAATTGACTTGGGTTAGTGGTGTGTTCTTGCTGCTGTTTACCCTCGGGATGGCGTTCACAGGCCAGGTACTGCGCTTTGATCAGGATGCTTACTGGGGACTAAGCATCGGCGCGTCGATCACCGGTCGTATCCCGCTGATTGGCGCGCAAATGGTTCACCTCCTGCTAGCGGGACCTATCATCGCCGGCGAAACACTCTCGCGATTCTTCACCTTCCACGTCTTTCTCATACCCGGTCTGATTATCGCTTTGATTAGCATGCACTTGCGGTTAGTGCTTACGAAGGGCATCAACGAGTATCCGAAGCCGGGCGATAAAGTCCGCCGCGAGACTTACGATGCCAAGTACAAGGAAATCATCAAAACGCAAGGCGTTCCGTTCGTTCCCGATGCGATCGGAAAAGATCTGATTTTCTCCGGGCTCCTTCTCATAGCTATTCTGGCTTGTGCTGCGATCTTCGGTCCCAAAGGCCCGCTGGGAGTGCCCGATCCGACGATCGTCGACACAAGTCCCCGTCCAGACTTCTACTTTCTGTCCATCTTCGCCGCCCTTGCACTGCTCCCTGCCTGGATGGAAGTTCTTATCCTTTTCGGAGCGCCACTGGTTGTTCTCGCACTTCTGCTCGGTTTGCCTTTCTTCGATAACACTGGCGAGAAGAGTGCTCGAACGCGTCCTGTTGCGGTCCTGATCGTGATTGTCACGGTTCTTGTACTCGGCGTGCTTACTTACATGGGCGAGACATCACCTTGGTCGCCGCACATGACGGCGTGGAGTGAAAATCCCATACCTGTTGCATATCTTCGTCACCGCACCCCTCTACAATTGCGCGGAGCCGCTTTTCTGCAGAACAAACAATGCAGGAACTGTCATGCGCTCGGCGGGGTAGGCGGCGAGCGCGGCCCGGCGCTGGATGACGTAGCAACGCGACTAACCGCCGACGAAATGGTCCGCCAAATTATCCAAGGTGGCGGCAATATGCCCGCGTACGGTAAGAAGCTAAGTCCCGCCCAAGTCGAAGCGATTGTGTCGTTTATGCAAACATTGCGCCCGAATTATCGCCCCGCGGCACTCGTTTCGTCGAATCCCGAAACCGGCAAGTGAAGCTCTTACTGATCCTCCTCGCAGGGTTTCTCTATATTCGTGGATGGATTCGCGACCCGCACCGGCGCACCAACCACCTCGCCGCCTTCCTTAGTGGACTGCTCGCCTTAGTCATCGCCCTCGATTCGCCGCTCGATACTCTCGACGCGTTCTATCTCTCGGCCCACATGACGCAGCACCTATTGCTGATCATGGTTGCGCCCGCGCTTATTCTGTTAGGTCACCCGCTACTCCCCTTCCTACGCGCATTCCCAAAGCCATTCGCCCGTGAAGCTTTCGGCCCCTTTCTGACGTCACCGCTACTCCGCTGTATTGGTCGCGGCGCAGTCTATCCTCCGGTCGCATGGCTGCTGTTCGCAATTAGTACTGTCCTTTGGCACATTCCAGCGCTGTACCAATTCGCGCTCCATTCACCGTCGTGGCACGGCGTTCAGCACGCCTGCTTCTTCTGGACAGGAATTCTGTTTTGGTGGCCGGTTGTCGAACCGGTCGGTGAAAGTGAATCACATTGGCCCCGTTGGGCCTTTATCCCGTATCTTCTAATCGCGGATATTGTAAATACCGCGTTGTCGGCTTTCTTCGTCTTCTCCGGCGCGTTACTCTATCCGGACTATGCTCTGCTTTCGAGCGTCCCGGCCGCACAACACGACCAGACTCTAGCCGGCCTCATCATGTGGGTGCCGGGGTCGCTGATCTACCTTGTGCCCGCGGTTGTCATTGCCGCCAGGCTACTTACTCCTGCGCGCCTGCCGGAAGCCAAGCCGTCAAAGACAAAGTTACAGCTGATTCAAATTGCCGGAGCACCCAAGTCAATCTTGGTAGCCCGCCGCCCGCTTCAGCTAGTCATGCTCGTGCTGGCGTTGATTGTGATCGTCCATGGTCTGACCGGTCCGCGGCTCGGCGCTCTCAACCTCGCCACAATACTGCCTTGGACTTACTGGCGAGCTCTATCCATCGGGGCGCTCCTGATCGTCGGCAACGTGTTCTGCATGGCCTGTCCATTCACGCTTGCCCGTGACGTTGCTCGCCGCATCTTACCGGCCACGCGATCCTGGCCGCGCATCCTGCGTAATAAGTGGATTCCGGTTACACTGTTCGCTTTCTACCTATGGGCCTACGAGACCTTTGCTCTTTGGGATAGACCGTTCACAACCGCTCTAATCGTGGTCGGCTACTTCGCAGCAGCCATCGCGATTGACGGGACCTTCCGAGGCGCATCCTTCTGCAAGTATGTATGCCCGATCGGCCAATTCCACTTTGTAGCTTCGACGCTGTCACCCACTGAAATCCGCATCCAGGATCCGGAAGTATGCGCCAACTGCCGCACCTTCGATTGCATCCGCGGTAACACTCGTCAGCGCGGGTGCGAACTCCAGCTTTTCCAACCCGAAAAGCGCGGCAACCTCGACTGCACCTTCTGTCTTGATTGCGTGCGCGCCTGCCCGCATTCGAATGTCACCATAGCGGACCGGCGGACATCTGTCTCTGATCTCGTCGGCCGTCGCGACGTGGCGGTCTTCGCTCTTCTGTTCGTCTTTGGCGCTCTGGCCAACGCCGCGGGGATGACAGCCCCCGTCATAATGCTCGAACATTCGCTACACGCCCGTCTTGGAGCGGACGCGATGCCGTTGATCATCCTAGCTTTCCTTTCAGTTATCGCGGGACTGCCGATCGCGCTCGCCACAAGGTTGCGAGAGTGGCGTCGCTACGCCTTCCCGCTCGTTCCCGTTGGAGCGAGCCTATGGGCCGCACACCTGCTATTTCACGTTGTTACGGTTTCGACCGGCGGTACCCCAGCTTGGCTAACACCGGCGCAGTTACTAGTAATCGACGCTGGCGCGATTGCCGCACTCTTTAGTATCTGGCAAGTATCCCGCCGACTAACACTCGCCGCTCCCTGGCTCATAACGGCTTGTCTCATCTACGGCGCGGGTGCCTGGACACTACTACAGCCGATGCAGATGCGGGGCATGCGTTGAAGCTGCGGTGTATCGCCGCGCTTCTCTGCTCACAAGTTGTCGTTTTCGCTGACGGGGGCCGAATGATCTTCCATCGAACGGCTAACGGACTCGTGCTCACTCTCTTCGCGTCGCCAGCCCCGCTACGCATCGGGACGGCCGATTTCACCGTTTTCATTGAGGATGCAGCATCGTCGAACCCCGTGCTTGACGCGTCGGCGAAACTCACCGTGACACCACCTGGCGGCCCTCGATAGCCGCGCCGTTGCATCGCCAAGATGCCGTTAACAATCTACCGTATGCGGCGTCTCTTGCGTTGCCACGAGCCGGCACATATACTCTTGTTCTTGAAGCCGACACAAAGTCCAAAGCAGCAAAGCTAACAGGCTATCTAGAAGTACTCCCGATAGCTCCCGCAATCCAGACTTACTGGCCGTACCTCATCCCTGTTCCTCTGGCGATTCTCCTCTTCGCATTAAACCGGCTGCTGCGCCGCGCTAGTCGCGCATCTGTATAACCGGTTTGTTCCGGGGCTTCGTATCTTTGTACGCGGCAAGGGCCGCCGCGAAGGGCACAACATCGAACTCCGGAACTCGAAACGCACCTGACGCTATCGAAGGAACGACGGCGGCAAGTATCTCGCGACATTCTTCAAATCCAAGGGCAAGCGAATCGAGCCCGAACAGCCGCGCCTCGCGGTGATAGAAATCGCGCAGATTGAAAGTAACTTGGCCATCGCCGGTCGATGCGATCGCTACTTGTCGTCCGCGATGCGCAAGGCTCTTTAAACAGGGCACGAATAGCGGCCCTCCCACCACGTCGAACACCATCTCGACGCCTCGTCCCGCGACAGCGAGGACACCGGCGTCCACACCTGTCGTCGATAAGTCAATCCAGACGTCGGCTATCCCCCGCTTCCCGTGGGTAACTTCAGCCATCGAACGGACAGTTCCAAGCACCCTCGCCCCTTTCGAACGGGCAATCTGCGCGGCGGCGGAACCAACCGATCCAGTAGCCCCAGTAATTAGAATCGACTCGCCCTTCTGCAGCCCGCCAATCTGAAGCGCGCTCCAGGCTGTCAGATAAGTGACACCGATGCTGGCGCCTTGCTCGAACGAAAGCGCGAGCGGCAGTTCGACCAGGGAGTTCTCCGGAACGACCAGGAACTCCGCATGCGATCCATCACGTGTAAACCCAAGCCCGTCGCCGGATCCGAGGACACGCTTCCCTTTCCACTCAGCAGAACCCTCCACAACAACACCCGCATAATCCCGCCCCGGAATGCGCGGGAGGGTCGTTTGATGCATCACTCCCTGTACATTCTTGATGTCGCTCGGATTGATAGCAGCCGCCTCAACGTGGATCAGAGCTTCGCCGGCTTGCGGCGCAGGGGTCGGGATGTCGCGTAGCTCAAGGTATGCTAGCTCACCGGTACGGTCGAATTGCAGAGCTTTCATTCCTCCTATTGTGCCAAGTGCGTTAGAGAGCCTACCGCATAAGGCGTCACTCGATCACCGCAAAAGGAGATTTCCTCTCGATGCAGGTAAACCTTTAGCCCTCGTGTACTTCGGATCGTTTCGTTAACTCCGGCCAAAGTCAATTCCGAACGAAAACCTCTGTCGGCACGCCACAATCCAGGTGTGGGAAGTAGACATGCAGCATGGCCCGCCGGGAGGTTGAACCCTTGGAGAGTGAGGATCCCGTCGAGTTCGTTCGGGAGCAGCTCAACTTTGAACCGGATGATCAACAGATTCGTGTACTGCGCGCGCGAGGAAAACGCGGAATCCTGAATTGCACCAGACAATGGGGTAAGTCGACCATCGCGGCCGCGAAAGCTGTCCACCGGGCACATACACAGCCGGACAGCCTGGTCTTAGTAGCGAGCCCAAGCGAACGACAATCTGCCGAGTTCTTGCGCAAGGCGTCGGGCATGGTGAAGATGCTCGGCATTAAGCCGCGCGGCGATGGTGATAACTCGATCTCACTGTTGTTCCCGAACGGCTCACGCATTGTCGGATTGCCGGGTACTGAAGGGACTGTTCGCGGATTTTCGGCCGTCTCGCTGTTGCTGATTGACGAGGCTTCTCGCGTTGGCGACACCATGTACAAGGCTCTGCGTCCTATGCTCGCTATCGGCAATGGCGACCTGTGGCTCATGAGTACACCGTATGGCAAGCGCGGCTTCTTCTATGAATCATGGGAGCACGGCGGCGACTTATGGCAGCGCGTGAGTGTAGAAGCCGCAAGCTGTCCGCGAATCAACCCCGAGTTTCTCGAAGAAGAACGCGCGCAGTTAGGCGCGCTGTGGTTTCGTCAGGAATACTGCTGCGAGTTCGTCGATAACGGCGCGTCTGTGTTCGGTCGTGACTTGGTCGAGGGAGCGATGGATGATGGCGTCGAGCAACTTCACGTCTAGGAGAGATTTCTCGTGTTCTGTATCGGCTTGGATCTAGGGCAGCGCCATGACTATACCGCGATCGCGATTGTGGAGCAGCGTTACAAGGATGAAGACGAGCGAAGGAAGGTCAACAATCTAGCTCTACGCCGGATTGAGCGGGTTCCGCTTGGCACCTCATATCCACAAGTCGTTGAACGCGTACACGCGATCGTCCAGCATCCTGCCCTGAGAGGGAAGTGTTCGCTGACCGTCGACGCGACGGGTGTCGGAAATCCGGTAGTCGACATGCTCGGAGCGGCACGGCTTGGATGCGATATCAACGCAGTCACGATCACCGGTGGTGAGCGCGGCCAGCAGAGTTCGGACTCCGGGCGTGGCTCCGGCGGAATAGCGCGATGGAGCGTTCCGAAACGCGACTTAATCGCGGGTTTGGAAGTATTGCTTGAGCGCGGTGAGTTACGAATCGCCCGCCGCCTCAAGGACGTCGGGTCGCTCATTAAGGAACTGATGGACATGCGCAGCAGTACTTCGGCAACCGGCAAAATGCGTATGGGAGCGGAAGGACATGGAGAGCACGACGATCTCGTGATCGCGCTAGCCCTGGCCTGTTGGCGGGCGAAGAGACCGGTCAACGGACCGGTCCCCGGGCTTCGTTTGTGGTATTAGTTCAGCTTTAATCCAGCTTCAGCCCAACAATCATTGTCCGGGGAAACTCAATCGCCAACCAATCGTGGCTGTCGGCTGAGTAGTCATGCTGCTCAAGCACTAAATTAAAGCCGGAGTCTCTAATTGCGCGAACAAGAGATGCCTTAGTCAACCAGAACGATCGCCAGTTTGAATAGGAGGCCCATAATTCTTCCTCTGGCGAGAAAGTCGGCTCAAACTCTTTGAACCACCTGCCTTGATAACTAATACCGTTGTAGGTCACCGTCTCCAATGCGCTTAGGGCGGCGATGCGCGGGTCGATTTTGCCCAACGCGTGGTCATCGGCCGGAGCAAAGTGAGAGTCAATCACGATCAAACGTCTCGTAGCAGCGGCGACTTGCCGCAGCCACTCCACAGGCCGATCGAGATGATACAAAATTCCAAGCGCCAGCACGACGTCGAAGGTACCGAATCGCTCCGCAGTAAACTCCTTTACGTCGGCCATGACGAACTTTAGGTTGGGAAGTGCGAAATGCTCCTCCAACAGCGCGAGTTTCTCAAAGTTCAACTTGCGCGCTTCCACGCCAACGACTTCAGCGCCTTGTCGAGCAAGCGCAAGGGAGTACCCGCCCTCGAGCGCGCCCAAATCGGCGATTCGAAGTTTGCCCAGCTGGTCGCCGAAAGTGAACTGTAGGATTCGCCTGATCGCCTTCAGACGCACATCGAGCGGGTCAAAATCGGAATGGCCCGGCCATGTTGTCACTTCTTCGTTCAGGCGAACGTTATGCCCGGTCCATCGCTGCGTTGCCAGTCTTTGCTTCAAGGTTTCCGTATCGAGAGCCATATCCCAATCTCCTGTTCGAGGCTTGTTCGTGCCCGCCTTTCTATAATGAATGGTCTGCTTTGATCATCACAATTGTTGGATATTTCGGCTTCGAAAACGCCGGCGACGAAGCCATCCTCGCGGGTATGTTACGAAACTTGCGCTCGGAATCGCCCGGCCTGCGGGTTCGCGTGATCTCCGGCGACGTTCCCGCGGTCGAGCGTGAACATGGCGTCGAAGGTATTAGCTGGCAAGACCTCTCGGCGATCGGACGCGCGATTCAGACTTCTGATTTGCTGTTGATTGGCGGCGGCGGCTTGTTTCATGACTACTGGGGTGCGGACCCCGATACTCTACTTACCGCAAAGCACTGGGGTATTGCGTTCTATACAAGCTGTGCGCTGATCGCCCATCTTAATCGCAAGCCGGTAATGATATACGCGGTCGGAGTTGGCCCCTTGATTTCCGTCCACGGCAAACGGCTCACGCGTGCCGCCTGCGAGATCGCTTCAAAGATAACAGTTCGAGACGAAGGATCTAAGTCGCTCCTGCTCTCGATCGGTGTCCCGTCCGGTAAGGTCGAGGTTACTGCAGATCCCGCGTTTTCTATCCCGCATCCCACTCGAATAGGTAGAAGCGGAACGCGCCCTGTTGCTGGTGTTTGCATTCGTCATTGGTCGTTCGGAGTGTATCCGGAATTTGTTGAGCGCGAGATAGCTCGCGCTCTGGATGACTTCATTGACGAGACTGGCGGTTCGGTCATTTTCATTCCTTTCCAAGTCCTTGCGGGCGCCATCGAGGACGACGTCGCCACCGCGAAACGCGTGTTATCCAAAATGGTCCAGGCCGAGCGTGCGACCGTTGCCAGCACGACTGGATGGAGAAGCGCTTTCCAAGCCATCCAGACCTGCGACGTTGTCCTTGGAATGCGGCTCCACTCTGTGATTTTCAGTGCACTGGCGGGAGTACCTTGCGTGGTTCTTTCCTATGACCCGAAGGTTGACGCAATCGCACAGCAACTAAACCCGGCAACACGCGTGATCGATGTTACCGGAGTTGACGCAACCTACCTGAAGCAGGCGCTCGTCGAAGGGTGCACATCGAAACCGATTGACACATTGAATGCGGAATCTTTGCGGGGACTGAATGCTCGCGATGCAGTATCAGCCATCGCTCTGGCTGGAATCGAGCCACTAACGTACTCGCTCGATAGCGACCAAATATCGCTCCTGCGCCGCGGACTCACAACGCTGCAGCGCGACTCTGATGCCGCCCGCCTTGATCGTAAAGCGCACGACGCACTCTCCAGAGAACATGCCGACCTTCTCCAGAACTATCACGACCTCCTCAACACAAACGACCGTTTGAAGTACCAGCTCGACGTCGAGAAGCAGCGCCATGTCCAGTTCTTCGCCGCAATCGATCAATATAGAAAGCAGCTCGACACGAACTTAGTTTCGTTTCGATCGCAGAAGGCTTGGCAGGTCATGCTTGTGATCCGCAAAGCCTACACTCTGTTGCGCCGTTCGAAGCTTCAGTTTGTCCGTTTTGCGCTCGGCGTCGTAACTTATCGCTTCGGAAACCTGGCCGAGTACGATCTTTCCTTCCCTGATATTCGAGAGTTCACAGGTGATTTGCCCGAAACGTCGACCGGCTTGTTGCGGGCGCGTCCTCCGATCCAGGCGCAAACAACGAAATACGACGTCATCGTCCTGAGTATTATTGACTTCGACTTTCGCTTCCAGCGTCCACAACAGATTGCGGTTGAGATGGCGCGCCGCGGACATCGTATATTTTGGATCAGTCCCAGCCGGTTCCTTGCACGGGTGCAAGATAAGGCGTACAGCGTTACGGAGCTACAGGCTAACATTTGGGAAGCTCACTTGCGATGCGCGGGCATTGACGTTTACAACGGCGAGCTCGGTTCCCTCGGCCTTTCAGATCTGGCTGATTCTCTCGGTCAACTTCTTAGAGATGCGGGATCGGCGTCCAGCATCGTCTATGTTCAACTACCGTTTTGGCGTCGACTCGCATTAGCGCTCCGCGACGCCATAGGCTCGAAAATCCTCTATGACTGCATGGATGATTGGGACACGTTTCAGAATCTAGGTAAATTCAACGTCGATGAAGAACCGGCTCTCGCTAAGGAATCCGATTTATTAGTCGTAACCGGAGCTGAAATCGAGCGCAAGTTTCTCGCCAGGAGTCTTAAGCCTGTTTTGGTTAGGAACGGCGTTGATTACGGCTACTTTTCGAAAGCGGACCGAACCGAGCTACTAGAGGGAGTGAAGCGACCTATTGTAGGCTACTTCGGGGCCATTGCCGACTGGATTGATCTTGATCTTATTCAACGCGTCGCGGAACTTCGTCCGCAGTACACGTTTGTTCTGATCGGCCAAGTATTCAATCGGGACACGCGTGGGTTGCAGTCACTACCCAATATCCGTCTCTTGGGAAGCAAGCCGTACAGCGAAATCCCGTCCTACCTCTACCTTTTCGATGCCTGTATTATCCCGTTTTTGTTGAATGCGGTTACAAAGGCAACCGACCCGGTAAAGTTGTATGAATATCTGTCGCTCGGTAAGCCTGTCGTTGCCACGGCGATGGCAGAACTCGAGCAATGTGGCGATTTGATCTATATCGGCGCCGACGCGGTTGATTTCGCCGCCAAGTTAGATTTGGCATTGTCTGAAACCGACGGCGATCTGGTCAGCGCCCGAATCGCATTTGCCAAGGCGAATACCTGGAGCGAGCGTGTAGACAGACTCGACAGCGAAGTACGAAAGCTGTTTCCTCTGGTGTCGATTCTAATCGTCACTTACAACAGCGAAGAGTTCGTGAAGGCTTGCCTCGATTCCATTCTGGATCGCACTTCCTACCCGAATTATGAGATCGTTGTTGTTGACAACGCATCTACTGATGGAACGGAGGCGCTGCTTCGTCAGTACGAAGGCAAAATCAACCTATCCTGCTTGAAGTCGAACACTGGATTCGCAGCCGGGAACAATCAGGCCGCAGCGATCGCCCGTGGCGAGTTTCTACTGTTCCTGAATATCGATACCATCGTAACAGCGGGTTGGGTTTACCGGTTACTGCGTCACATTCAGAAGGACCCCACAATCGGCTTAGTCTGCCCTGTGACTAACTTCGCTGGGAACGAAGTAAAAGTCGATTTCAATTACCACCATAGAGAAGAGATGGAGCACTTTGCTGCGGATCTCGCTATACGGAACGCCGGTAAAGAGCTGGATATTCAAACCGCGCCACTCTTCTGTGCCCTAGTTCCGAGAGCGGTATGGGAACGCGTAGGCGAGTTAGATGTTCAGTTCGGTATGGGAATGTTCGAGGACGACGACTTCTCATTAAGAGTGCGCCGATCGGGCTTGCGCGTCGCGACAGCCGAGGATTGTTTTATACACCACTTTGGCCAGGGTTCATTCGGGAAACTTTCCAGCGAAGTTTACGATCAAGTGTTCAAGACAAATCAACGGCGGTTCGAAGAGAAGTGGGGGATTGCATGGCAACCGCATCGCCCGAGGGCTGGCGCGCGGCCGTTGTCGCAAGAGAGACGGTTTGACCCGGCGACTTTCGCGGGGCGCGAAACTAACTCTAGCCCCCAAGCAATAAACATCAGGACCAAAACATCGGTAGCCACATGAAACATGAATAGATGCCGTGCAGTCTCGATCGAATCGAATAGAGACGCCGAACAGAACTGAAGAATGCCGATCAGAGCGATGAACACCGGTAGGTATAACTGGCGAATCGCGCCTAGTAGAGCAACTCCGTAAAGCGCGACGACCAGACCCGGCCAGTAACGTAATACGCGTGCGTGAAGATCGCTCCAGGAACAGAACCGCCGCGATCGGCCAATAGTAGCTGAGGATGAGTATTGCTTTTCTATATCCCCCAGCGGCCTGAGCCTCGGAGCGGATCGGAGTAGATCCTCATAAAGAAACTGCACCGATCTAACGGGGTGCCGTAAGTACCATCTGAAAAGATCGCCCGCGGTGTTATGCATAAACCTTAAGTGAAAACCCGGATCAGATGAAGGACCGTCAACGCGAAACGCGTCTTGGCCCGCGAATCGAAGATCCACCGGCAACAGTCCGAACTCACCGATGGCTTGTGCCGCGTCCGGACCTTTTGCGATCCGCATCATGACCACATCGACCAGACAGGGAGCTTGATACCACTTGGGCGTCCGAACTATGAAGAGTACCCCAATCACGGTAACTCCCGCGCCCACCGTTATCAGTATCCGGCTCATGCGTCCATGCCTTCGACAGAACGAGAGTAAAGCAACGAAGATCCCGGCCAACAGCACGGTAGGCGCGTTCAGCGGTTTGGAAGCGGCCAATCCGAAGTGCCGAGATTGCGAAGAAGAATGAGCAGCCCAAACCGGCGATCTACCTTCGCTGACGGGAACTAAACATACTACTAAGGTAAGGAAGCACAGAAAGCCCATCGCATCCAGATAGAGCGAATTCAGGTACGACGCGTAAAAGACGTCACCGAATATCCAAATAGCGGCCGCTGGTAGAACCCAACGTACAACAGTCGAGCGCTGCCGCAACGTGACGAGAAAGAGACTAAAGCAAAGAAGGTAGATCCAAAGATGCACGAACCCGAGCCAACGGACGTCGAAGCGGCTAGGTGCGCTAAAACTACCAAGCCATTGAGCAACGAGGAAAGTAAGCCTACCGGTCCAGAAAGGTACGTCTACTTGTTTAGGCGGTGGGTCGGCTTTCACGTAACTCGGCGTGAAGTATCGGAAGTAGCGTTCCTCAGCAGGATAGTTCGGGACAACGCTGCCGTGCGTTACGCGGACTGAATCCGCGTTGTCGGCTAGGCCTACACTTGGAGGGATGAAAAGCTGAGAAACGAGAACCCCGGCAAAGATAACAAGGTAAGCAGGAGCCCAGCAAAGGTTTGCTGCCCGCTGGAGGGTAGAAGCTACTCGCTGATACGTACCGGCCACGGAGGAATGGAAGCAGCGGAGCCTGACGGATCAACGCCTTCTACGATCAAACCATGCTCGCCGGGCGGAAGCGCCGGAAGATAGATCATCGTGCGCCATCCGCTCATCAACCAGTTTTCCCGGCCGAAGTGCGCAGCGACATCTGGCCTGGGATAGAATTCCTTGACCGAACCGATCTGACGATCCCCGATGCGAAATCGTATTTCTTGCAGCGGAGCGCCATGATGCGCGGAGGCTAGCCATCCGGTTAACATGATCCGGTCGCGGCTCCGAGCTTCGACGTAGAACTTGTTGTCGGTGGCGTCAACATATCCGATCATACTTTGTCCCTCAGGCAACGCCGGTTTAATAGAGCTGACGGACACAAGCGGGATCTCTTCACTGCGCTTCTGCCGGATCTTAGCAAGTGCCCCTTGTAACTCCCGCGCTTCCAGTCGGACTTCTTCATCCGTCATCTTGGATCGCACGTCACGTCGATACGCCGAGACTTCTTCCGCAAGATCGCGATGCGTGAAAATCTTCAGCGGGTTCGAGTATAGTGGTTCGTCGACGATCGCCCGGTACATCTCGCAGCAGCCAATGCAGGAATGCTGCGGACACGCTACCGCCTGCCGCGGGCGGGCCGGAAAGCCCCGCTCAAAAGCATTCTGGGAGCCGTCAAAGCAGGAGATCTGAACACCGCCGTCCCAACCAAGGCTATAGTTAAGTGCCGGATAGAAACACAGACGCTTGTTCATTTCCGGCCAGATTACCTTGTAATGGAGATCGAGGCGGGTATTGTGACGAACTACAATTTCCATCTCGCGATCCGTACGGACCTCACGCGAGATGTGCTCACCGGTTGGAAACATCGGAGATACATGCACATAGAAGCCTAATCCGGAGAGACGGGTGAACGCCTCGTCAAAGATATCAGTGTTTTCGGGCGACAGAACGTAATTAACAATCGCAATATTGAAACCGGCGTCACGAATGCGGACCACTTGCTTAACCAACTCATTCAAGCTGGTCTGAGTCGGGTGAAAACCGATATCCAGAAAGATGTTCGATTTGTCCACGTCGGCAAAATACGCCGGATCCCATGCTCCGTTGGTTGAGATATACGTGTGAACTCGCGGTCTGGCGGCAAAACCTCGGAGCAAGGTGCGAAGGTTCTCGCGATCGAGAAACGGTTCACCGCCGGTTAGGTGAATGTGCAACTTAGAAGCCTGGACCGTGTCGAACAGTTCCAGCCACTTCTCAACCGGATAATAGTCGAATGCGTGGGGCTGCGGCTTACCGGATTTCGAGCGCTTATGAAACACCAGGACCGGGCAATAGGGGCAGCTATAGTTGCACCACTGCGTCATGTACCAGTTCACCCGCACTTCATCGCGAAGGTGCTCGGGCAATTCCGGCGCGGATTGAATGGATGGTAATACTGCGTTCAGATGTATCTCCAGCTAACAGCCTAATTTTACCATTCGAGCCGGTCCCGGGGAGCCGGTGTTGACTCCGTAGGGACAGGCGCAGTCAGTTCAGAGTTCCGGTTGTATCCCCTTCGTCAATATTGATCCGTGCTGAAGGCGCGGGATCACCCGGACTAGCTTATCAATGAGCGCGGATATCTATCACATTGGGTTCGAATGCCTCTTTAGTGTGTTGCGTTGCGAATTGCCATTCGTCCTCGTAGCGGAAGCGCCTCTAAATAACAAGACGCGGGAGAATCTCCTCCGGAAGCACTTTGAAGAAGCTCGTCGCTGTGTACGCTCGGCGGCGAGATCGACAGGACGATTGTTGTCGCGGCCTACTATGATTCATATCGCCTAATCGCCCCCTATCAGGCCGCGAGGTGATATCGAACAATCCAGCGGCTACTTAGGCGTAGGCTCGCGAAATCCGCGCTCGACTAAATCGTGAGGATCAGTGGAGACGGGTCCATCGCGCCAGAGCCAACGCATCATCTCTGGCAGAATCTCCCCTCCCATCTTCTGTCCGTGACGGTTCATGCCCCACGCGTAGTTCACCTCGTAGCCCTTATCGGTGAGCGCCTTCATCAGACGTACATTCTGGTAGAACCAATCGCGGGTCTCGTCATAAGTACCGTCCGGCCGTAAACCCCGGTTATCGTTCCGGCCATCCTGAAGAAAGATTCGGATCGGTTTTTTCTCGGACTTGCGAACCAGGTCCGCGTATGCGTTCCCGCCGCGTAAGTTAGTGAAGCTCCCTACGATGCTCAGGACCTTGTGGAACTGGTCGGGCCTCTGCCACGCTACGGTAAATGCCGCTATCGCTCCGGAACTGGCGCCGCCGATCCCATGGTCGTCGGGATTCCGCGAGATGTTGTAGTCCTTGTACAGGGCGGGAAGCAACTCATCGACAATCACCCGCGCGTACTTGTCGTCGAGCGTGTTGTATTCTGTGGGCCGGTTATTGACCTTGTCACCCCACTCTTTTGGACTCGATTCGGGCTGGTCGGGTGTCCTGCCGGGGTTGATAAAAACCCCGATCATAATCGGGATTTCGCGGCGGTAGATCAAGTTATCCAGAACATTTTGCGCGCGCAGGTCCCCCGCAGTGTCCTTGAAGGCCTGCCCGTCATTGAAAACCATCAGACTAGCCGGCACCCTTGAGTTGTATTGGGCCGGAACATAGACCCAGTAGGTGTGCTGGGTACCCGGATAGGCTTGGCTGGGCAAGGTAAACGGACCGCGAATCTCGCCCTTGGGAACGCCCGGCTCATCTAAAGAATCCGGTCCGAGATGATAGTGGATATTCGGATCAGGCCCCGGCGAGGGAGCGTTCGCAGGAGTAGCGCTCTTTGTTTCCGGCATCTGCGCCCGAAGCAGCAGGGAAAAACCGCATAGAAACACTGCAAGATCGAGAGTTCGTTTCATTCAACTTTTCTATTATGAACGCAAGACCGAAAGGAGGTTCAAGCTTTCCGAAACCCCTTGTAGGTCCACCGAATGACTCGATAACCCCAATACGCCGCGCTCTCTCGCTCCGCATACTGTCGCCCTTCCAGAATCAACCGCCGTGCGAACCTCTTAACCAAGTTGCCGGTCGGCGCCGTCTTACCAATTGTCGCTGTGTCGCTCAGGGCAGTGCAAGGACGTACCTGCAACACGGCAAGCCGCCCATCTGTTTTCACGCCGGAGTCGCTTGCGGCCGCGATTGAAGGCCTGTCCACAAATCCTGCTGCATCCGAACAACCTGAGAAGACTAAGTCACTCACGATTTTCTGCCGCTCCAGGTCTATATTGGATTGAATTCTATGTGTAAATCCAAGGCCATGAGTGTCGAAGCCAACTCCTTTGTCGCGCGTTGCGGCGCCCAGCCACACCTCGCGGCCATCCAGCGTGGTTCGCCATAACCGGACATGGTCGCGTTTCATGATGTCATTGAGCGATTTTTCGACAATCAGATCAGGTGTTGCCTCCTCATAAAGTAACTCGGACACAGGAGCTTCAGAGTAACCCTTCTGCGCTATATAGGCAGTTAGCATGCGGTACTTCGAGGCTCCACTTAAAGGTTGTGCTTCGCTCCATCCCGCCCCTTGAAACCCGGCGAGCAGGGCGTCTCGCGATCCCAGAAACGCGAGGTTGACAATATCCTGCACAGGGCGGCCGTTCGGTTTACTCAGTCGATATTCCTGTGCTTCGAGAGTATCGGCGAATGTCTCCGGGAGATCAAGCTCGACGGCACGCTCAAACCTTGGAGCACCGTCTTGAATCGCGTCGATCTCCGCGTCCAAACCCGTCCCTGGCGGTAGCTGGATCTCCGGATCGGGCATATGGAACATCGAGCAACGCAACGCTAGAAGACTTACCGCGCCGATGGGGCCTAGCCCGAAATGTGACCAGATACCGCCCGCGACGCCGGTCAGCCCAACAAACGATCGAGGGAACGAGGCCATAGACGGCCGCATCCATACGCCGCCTAACACGCCCTGCGGACTGTCCGCCGCCAGAATCCCCCTGATCTGGCCATACTCGTTTACCGATTCGCGGGCATTCTCAATCGCGACCAGTTTGGCGTCGAGAGAGAACCTTCGGCCGTCCGACAACTGATAGGAATCAAACCGCAGCGACAGACTTGCGCGCTCATGAACAATCCCCATTCCTACGGCTGTTTTCTGAACGACCGTGCCATAAACAACCGCTCCCACCGGGATAATAACGTAATTCTCGTCGCCAAAAGGGGAAGTAACAACAGCGCTGAAAGCCAATCCAGTTGCCGAGGAGAGTGATGACAACGGTGTTAGAAGCCGCAGTTGAGCGAGTCGTGAAAGTCCCGTGTGGTTCTCGGCGGCGCTGCCTGCGATCGATACGCCCGCGAAAAGCAGAACGCATTTGTAAGGTAACCTTGCAAATCTGCCAACATATCGATCTAAATACCGCAACCTGTCAGACAAGTAGTTGCAGAAACCGAGACACAAATTCGCCGTCGCCAATACGAGTCCATGAGAATTCAAAGGTTTTGGGTATCTTATCAAGAATTGCGCTTCGCGTCGACCGGGGTTACCTAATATAAGCTGCTGAGTCCCGATCGAGATAAATCGTTACGTTTCCATGACGGCGCAAGATAGTGGCCGGGAGATCAGGCGAAATCGCTTCTGAAAAGAACCTGCTGACAACAGCGGCTTTGCGTTTACCAGGCACGGACGCGATGAGTTCCGGAATCGCCATCAAGGTCGGTACCGTCAACGTGATCGCTTCCTTCGGAACATCGTCCAGCGAAGCGAACCAGCCCTCATTCACCTGCTGTCGGCGACAGACGCTGTCGAGCTTCACGATGCGCACTGCTTCCGGATCGTCGAAATCGGCTTCGCCCGGATCGTTGAAGGCTAAGTGCCCATTCTCGCCGATGCCGAGCAAGCAGAGCTGTGGAGGGTGCTCGCGCAATTCCGCCCCGTAGCGACGGCAAAATAGGTTCGGTTCATCCTGATCGGCCTCGATATACCGAAACTCGCGTAACGGTACGCGGCTAACTAATTCCTCTCGAAGGTAGCGCCGGAAAGAAGCCGGATGGGCGGCGCTGATTCCGAGATACTCATCCATGTGGAATCCAATAACTCGATGCCACGGAACGTTCGGGAGGGTGGTCAACGCGCGAAGCATCTGTAGCTGAGAAGCGCCCGTAGCAAAGACAACTGGGACGACTGGCGAGCGTTGTGCCAGTTCACGAAGTCGGATGGCGGCGTGCTGTGCTGCGGCCATCCCCAGAGCGTCAGCGTCTGATGCTATGTGTACGGTCACTTAGCCGGCTATCTGAACAGGTATCCATGCGTGGGGACCGGTTGACATCCGCCGCTAACATCCGAACACAGACCGTAAACCATAATCTGCGTATTGCCATTCACATCGGTCAAGGGTGTCGGAACATAGACCTTTCCGCTAGAGACTACGGGTGACGTGAACCGCTGCGCAGAGAAGTAAGTGGTCTCACCGGCTGAGCTATCCCAAAGCTTGGAAAGAACCGGAGTATTGGCTTTCGCGCTCCACAGCCGGAAGGCACTTAGCGCGCCTTCTCCCAGATCGGCGTTTGCCGTCACAGCCCAGACAATTGCGTTTGCCGTTCCATTCGCCGAGACAGCCAGAATGCCGCCATTTCCCGGCAGCTTTGCGGGCGTATAGGTTGCAGCGGGTGTCGTGTCGAACTGCTCACTGCCGGCGGTGTTAAAGCTGTATGCGCGCAGAATATCAGTCTGACCCCAGATATAAAGGTACCCGGCCGATCCTTTGGACCAAAAAGCCGGATGATGATACTCTTCGCAGGTCCCGGTATTTCCGTCCCTTCCTAAGGGAGGCTGATCATATACAGGAAGGAGATTCGGACACTCAGCAGTAACGCCTGTCGCTTGGAACTGCTGATAAGGATTTCCGGATTGTCCGCTAAGTCCGGTGGTCTTCAACAGCATAAGGGCGCCCGTCTTACCCCCAGCTACGAGATAAGAACTCACGGCTGGCGGCGCGCTTGGCGGAATCAGCAGCACGCCCCCGGCATCTAAATCCAGATCGCTGTAGTCCAGAGTCGTGACTGGCGGAGTCGAGGGCACGAAGAAGTCGAGGTTGGTTACGTTGAGGACGCTCTCGCTGAATCCTTCGGTCCCGCACGTCACTGGATTACTACCCAGCGCGCAACCATTGCCGACGGACAGGAATACGTTACCCGCGCCATCCGAAGCGGGACCACGCCCTGACATCCAGATACCCCCTCCATGCGAGTCCGGCGTCGTATTCAGGATCGAAATCTGCTGCAAGCCGCAACCCGAGCCACTGAAACAAGGCGGGTCGGTGGCGCAAGTCGTTGTGCCGGAGACGCAGCTCTTATAAGCTAAGGACCATCCATGATAGGGAGCTGTGTACTCTCGACCTCTGCCCGGATTTCCCCAGCCGAAGCTGATGTAGATCGTACCGTCGACGTCGAGTAGCGCCGCTCGTTGCTTGGTCTCGGACGGAATCAGCGGAACGGTTCCACCGGTCGAATTGTCGCCTGTGCCCGGAACACTGCCCGAAATCACCACTCCTCCGGATGACGTCTGATTGGCCGGGAAAAACTCCGTCCCTGTAGTGATTGACAGAGCATGCAGCCGGTAAGTCCAACTAGCCGTGCCCGAACCTTCCTGCGCGAGACTTACCAGATATAAAATCTGGTGATTGAGGTCAATCACGGGAGTACTCATAATCCCGACGCTCGTGAAGCCCTGGTACGGTTCATACGAAGCCGGAGTTCCGAATTGCACGCTCTTCCAGATATAAGGGTTCGATTGGCTCGGCGGATTATCACCGTCGAATGCATAAACGAAATTGTCCATTGTAGCTACAAAGACAACCGTGCAGTAGGTAGTTCCGCGAATCGTCAGGTTGTGGGCCACCAGCGGCTGCGCGAAAACTGGAGCTGTATCGACCGGGATCGAGAATAAGTACCCGAATTGGCCCGCGATGACGTTGGACGGCGTCAGAATGGTTTCATGTAAATTAGCTCCGGACCTGTAGGAGTTGTATTGCCCGGTGAGCACGTCGGTTGCGTCAGTCGCGGTGCACTGTGCCGCAACAGGCGCTGAAGCCACGGCCGCTAGCAGGAACAAAAGCAAATGCCGCCCGCGATGATCTCGCATAGGGCGATTATGGCACCAGGAAGAATGGTACGCCACCCACAACGATAGGTGGCGTACCGTTTCTATCGACCTAGTTCGCTACCAGGTAACCGAACAAACCGCGTGTCTCCTTTTTGGGTCCGGCTGTGAAATATAACCAGTTCGCCGGGCCCGTCGATCCGCCTAGCCCGAAATCAAGCGCCCACAGACCGGGAATTACAAGCGGCTTTCCATTGACGTTATCGACCAGGCCCAACGTTTTGCCCGTGGTCAAGTCATAGGCCACGATTGCTCCCGATCCGAAATTACCAACCAGCAGGGCGCCGCTGAATTTTCCAAAGTCGGAAGGCGCGATGGCCGCTCCCCACGGTGCGTTGAGATAGGTACCATGCTCAAACCGCATCACCAAGTCGCCAGCACTTGTAAACTCATCCACCTGACCCAGTCCCGGCCCGTCGATCTCATCGTGCTTGGCGGAATCCTGCTTGGCGAACATGACAAACACATTTCCGTTCATTACCTGCACATTCAGCGGGGCCCAGCCGGTCGGAATCTTCGGGTCCGTGAAGGCGCCCTGGGCAAGCGTAACCGGCTTGAAGTTCGCGTCGTACACGTCGATGGTTCCCGTACGGAAGTCGGCCGCATAGAGCACGTTGGCCGAATTCATCTGACCCATCGCGAGGCCTTTGTAAACAGCCGCCGTCCCTTTATCTACTACGATTGAGGCGCTTGGTGCACCGGACCACGCCGAGAGGGTGCCGTCTTCGGTGTCGAAGATAAAAAACGCTCCGCCAAAGTCTGTCGTTGAATTCGCGACAATTCCGGTGGGCGAACCGAGAGCTGTTGGATCGGACGCTGAGGGCGGTATGGTGACGACCAGCGATTCGATGTTGCCCTGACCGTCGTAAAGCGTGGATAACCCCGAGTTGTTGTCGGAGACCCACCACGGATTTCCCGGGACAGCCGCTAACCCCCAGGGGTTTGAGAGGTTTGGGTCTTGTTTCTGACCTAGACCTGTAATGTCAGTTACTAGCAGGGTCTCGGAGTAAGTTCCGGTCTGGGCACTTAGTCGACCGACTCCTGTCGATAGTACGAGCGAGGCGAAGGCAGCCGCACCCAGAAAGCGCGAGAGGCGCGATGTTGTTTTCATGGAAGTAAATCCTTTCGATTGACGCGCACCGCCTGGCAGCGAGCATGTGGAGGTGGGCGGTTCAATTCAGTTTCCGTTCGATTCTTAGATAAAGCAATGCGGGCCTGTTCCAGTGATGTAAAAATGCTGTAAATTGACACGACCCGTGCCATAAGTGCTGCAATTTGTGGGAGTAACGCTGGATACCTGCTGTTACAAACAGACAACAAAGAGTTATGATGCTATCTGACTGTGCAGACTATTCTGGTAATCGATGATGACGACAACCTCCGCGACACCATCGGCGTCCTGCTCGATCGCGAAGGGTTCCACGCCATCCTGGCCGCGAATGGCCGCGAAGGCACCGAACACGCGCTGCTTGGCGCTCCCGATCTGATCCTCGCTGACCTTCGATTGCCCGATATGCATGGGATCGAAATCTGCAAGCGTCTACGCGGCAGCGGCATCACGACCCCAATTATCGTTCTCAGCGCCGTGGGCGATGAGGTAGACAAGGTCCTGCTGCTCGAGATCGGCGCCGATGACTACATGGTGAAACCCTTCGGGACGCGTGAGTTACTGGCCCGCATACGCGCGGTCCTGCGGCGTTCCTCTCCGGAAGCGAGTAAGGTTCTCTCGTTCGCCGACGTTGAAGTCGATCTGGAACGCCGTATTGTCAAGCGCCGCGGCGAACCTGTTCGATTTACTCCGGCTGAGTACAACTTACTAACCTTCTTCCTGCAGAATCCAGACCGTCCGCTATCTCGCGACTTAATTCTGAACTCAGTGTGGGGCTACGAGTCCTATCCGAACACGAGGACCGTTGATGCGCACGTCGTCCACTTGCGCCAGAAGCTTGAGGCCGACCCAAACTGTCCGCGCCACTTTCTGACTCTTCACCGGGTCGGATATCGATTTATCCCGTAGAAGTCCTATGGAGCACTTACTCCCGATATCGTCGCCGCTGCCGGCGCCGCGATTGGTATTTATCGTCGAAGACAGCGATGCATGCGCGGAGACGCTCGAGATCGCTTTTGACAGCCTGCCCGGATGTCAACCCCGCCGAGTCAATGGAGCTCCCTTAGCTCTGGCGCAGATGCGAAAGCATCCCGGCAACGTCGCCGCGGTCGTTACGGATATGCATCTGGCTCAATCGAGCGGTCTCGATCTGATTCGGGAGCTGCGAGCGGATGCCCACTTATCCCATGTCCCCGTGATACTGATCAGCGGTGACACAGATCCGTTATTACCGGACCGCGCACTCAAATTGGGGGCGAATGCCTTTTTTGGGAAGCCGTACTCTCCTGCCGCGGTTCGCAGGAAGTTGGAGCAACTTATATGAACAACCTATTTTCGAAAGCGGGTGTCATCTTATTTCTGGCCGCCGTGCTGACAGGACGCGCACCGGCACAGACTGATCCTAGTCTGAACAACCTGATTACGCGGCTGGATCAAGTAGAAGCGGAAAATCGCAAGCTTGTCGACGAAATTCATGCCTTGCGCGAAGAGCTTTCGCATTACGCTAGTACGACCCCGGACAGTCAGGCTTCGCAGCAGCAAGAGGAGCGGCTGGCTGTGCAAGAGAGCCGCACCGCGGAACTGGCCCAAACCAAGGTGGAAGCCTCGCAGAAAATGCCCATCTCACTAACCGGCATGCTACTCTTCAACGCTTTCACGAACGGCCGTAATGCTGCGGGCCAGGAGGATCCTTTGACAGCCGGACACGCCGGCAGCGCTGTTTCTGGGGCTTCCTTACAACAGACCATCTTAGGGCTGAAGTTCGATGGTCCTTCCCTGCCCGGAGACGGCAAAGCGTCCGGCTCAATCTATATGGACTTCTTCCAGGATCCCGCCTCTGGATACAATTCGACGTTCCACATTCGCACCGCGAAGGTAGATCTCACTTGGGGCGACACAACGCTTACATTTGGTCAAGACAAACCAATCATTGCGCCGCGAGATCCCGATTCGTTAGCCCAAGTGGGCGTGTCTCCACTCTCCGCATCGGGCAACTTATGGGATTGGCAGCCTCAAGCTCGTATCGAACATCGCTTCCACTTTGACGAAGACAACTTCGGCGTCGTCGCGCAGGCCGGCGTTTACGAAACCGCTGAAAGCGACACATATAACCAGTCATCTACTTTCTATGGTCTCGAGAGGGCGCGTCCAGGGTATGAAACGCGCGTCGAACTCTACAAGCAATGGGGGAAGCGCCGTATCGAGATCGCTCCGGGCTATCACGCCAGCGACACCCACGTTTTTGAAACGACGGTGCCCTCCCGCATCTGGTCCCTCGATTGGCTTGTGCGGCCACTCGATAAGGTCGAACTCACCGGGGCTGCATTCGACGGGAGAAACACGGCGCCGCTCGGCTCGCTTGGACAAGGCTTCACGCTTCTGCCATCCGGAGCGATTGCCGACGTTCGCGCTGAAGGAGGTTGGGCCCAGGTCGCGTTCTCCCCCTCATCGCGCCTTAGTTTTCACTTGTATGGAGGCCAGGAGAACGATCGCGCCGCTGACCTTCTAACTGGAGGAATCGCGCGCAATGTGACTTATGCCGGCAACGTGATGTACCGCCTCGCTCCTAACATCATTTCGGCTTTCGAATTCTCGCAAACCCGTACTACCTACATATCCCAAGGAACGCGTTTAAACGACCATTATGATCTGGCATTGGGCTATCTTTTTTAGCGCATTGCCGCTTACCGCTTACGCCGCGACCGTGTCCGGAAGCGTCACCCTGAGAGATACCGAAATAGCGTCGGTAAAGAAGTCCGGGGACTTTTCGGGCGTCGTCGTCTATTTTTCAGGCGTTCCCAGCGTGGCGTCCGTCGATGCGCCGCATGCGCGCATGCTGCAGAAGAACAAAACGTTCCTGCCCCACATCCTACCGATTCAAACCGGCACGATTGTCGACTTTCCCAACGAAGACCCGGTCTTTCACAACGCCTTCTCAAACTTCAGCGGCAAGCGTTTCGATATCGGACTCTACCCGCCGGGCACCAGTCAATCCGTGCATTTCAATCGGCCCGGAGTCGTTCGTATCTTCTGTAACATACATCCCGCCATGAGTGCCATCGTCTTGGTCCTTAACACGCCGCACTTTGCCGTCACAGGCGCCGACGGAAGGTTCAGTCTGAATGTTCCTCCCGGCGAATACACGATGCAGGTCTTCCATGAACGCGCAACCGAACACACGCTGGATAGTCTCACTCGTTCCATCACTGTCGGGGACGCGCCGGTTCACCTCGGAACCATCTTGATTTCGGAGTCTGGCTATCTTCCCGGTCCGCATAAGAATAAGTACGGCAAAGACTACCATGGATCGCCGGATGATCAAGGCTATTCCTCAGGCGTGCCGAAATGAAAGGCCGCCGGCAATTCCCGTTACTTTGGAAAATCCTGCTTTCAACTTCTATCGCGATCACCGTACTACTGGCGCTTACTGGATGGTTTGCCGAACGCCAGACCTTATCGGTTCTTTCGCAAAGCCTGGAAGCTGAAATTCGTATCAGCTTCCGCGCCTATGAGGCGGTCTGGGAGTCCCGCACGGATACTCTGCGATCAGTTAGTCTGGCCCTCAGCAATATGTCCGACGTGCGTGCCGCTTTCAGCACCAATGACCGCGCCACGATTCGCGATACTGCGGAAGAGATCTGGTCAAAGCTTTCCATGAGTCGCGCCGCGTTCTTTGTTACCGATCCCGCCGGGGGCGTGATTGCTTCGCTATCCGGAGATAAGTCGGGCGGCGATAACATGCTCGGCAGTTCTACTGCTGTCGTACGAGCGGCAGCCCCAAAGTTCCCGCGGCAATCTGACGGATTCGCCCTCGAAGGCGGCCGTCTGTTCGAGTTTGTTGTAACACCTGTCTACATCGATACGCCCAGCGGCCCAGGCCTGTGGAACGTTCTCGCCGCGGGTTTCGCGGTTGATCAAAGCGTCGCCGGTGAACTCAAGCAGCGCACCGGGAGCGACATTCTGTTCGTCGCCGGAGGACGCGTTCTCGCGTCAACCCTGCCGGCAGGGGTTAGTGAGGAACTAGCCAAGTTACCGGCGAGTCAATCCCAATTTGTTCACCGTGACACCTCCGCGGGAGAGTTCGCGCTGTTGCGAAGTCCGCTGCGCAGCGTTGACGAGCGCCCGGTGGGCGACCTCTTCATCGTTCGCTCCTACCAACCTGTCGCGAGCCGCCTGGCGGCCCTGCAGCGCGTCTTTATTATCCTGTGGCTCGGAGCAATTCTAGCCGCACTTGCCGGAAGTTACTTACTCGGACGCCACTTATTACTTCCCGTTCGCCGGCTAGATGAAGCTGCGGCTCTAATCGCCAGGCAAGAGTACGGTACGCGCGTCGTCGAATCCGGTAACGATGAACTCGCACGTCTCGCCCGTACCTTCAACTCTATGTCCGCATCCATCCAGCAGGCGCGCGAAAACCTGATCCGGCAGGAGCGTCTGTCCACCATCGGCCGCCTTTCGAGTTCAATCGTCCATGATCTTCGCAATCCGCTCGCCGCTATCTTCGGAGGCGCGGAAATGCTGATGGACGGCAATCTGAGCCCAGACCAGACGCGTCGCCTTACCGCCAATATCTATCGTTCGTCGCGCGCAATTCAGGAGATGCTTCAAGATCTGGCGAGTATTTCCCGCGGCTCCGCGAGGTCGCCGGAATCTTGCTCGCTTCACGATGTTGTCGCCGCCGCGGTCGAAGCGCAATCCGGTGCCGCCGAGCAACAAGGTATCACCGTTCGCGTTTCCGTGCCGCATGAGATCGAGTTGCCTCTCGAACGGGCGCGCATGGAACGCGTGTTTCTGAATCTGCTTAGTAACTCGTTCGAAGCCATGCCCGATGGCGGCTGGGTCGAGATCACTGCTAGCAAGGACGACGCGCACGTGACGGTGATTGTTGAGGATAATGGACCCGGGATCGCGCCGGAAGTGCGCGCACGTCTCTTCGAGCCGTTCTCTAGTGGAGGCAAGAACGGCCTGGGCCTCGGGCTTGCGCTCTCACGACAGACAGTCCGCGATCATCACGGCGAACTCTGGGCCGAGGACGTGGATGCCGCCCCGCAACGGGGTGCGGGAGCGCGTTTTCACTTGAGGCTTCCGCTCGAATCTTACAGATCTGATACAGTTTCCGACAGTGAACAGGCGTGAGTTTCTAACTACTTCAACCCTCGCGTTGCCCCTGCTGCAGGGTGCCCGAGCGGCGGCGCAAACCGAGGCGCATCCCGCACGCCAGGTTTTCCCTCTCAACCACAACTGGCTCTACAGTGCGCGGAACACTCCAGGGGCGACCGCTCCCGATTTCGACGATTCGCATTTCGAGCGAGTTACACTGCCGCACACTAACATCACCGTGCCGTGGCACAGTTTCGATGAAGCTTCGTATCAGTTCATCTCTATCTACCGGCGGCATTTCAAGCTTCCGGCGGCGCTGAAGGGCCAGCGGGTCTTCATCGACTTCGAAGGCGCCATGACGGCTTCCACCGTTTCGATCAACGGACATAAGTTCCCCGAGTTCAAAGGCGGCTACACTCCTTTTTCGTTCGAACTTACTCCGCATGTCGATTGGTCTGGGGACAACGTTCTGGCCGTCGAACTTGACTCCACCGAACGGCGCGACATTCCCCCATTCGGCGGCGATATCGACTATCTTACGTTCGGCGGGATCTATCGCGAAGCATCCCTGCGCATTACCCCGCAAACTTACATCGAGAACGTCTTCGCGCGGCCCTTGGATGTCTTGAAACCCGATCGCACGGTAGATGTTCGGATTTACTTGAATCAAGCTCTTGCTCCCGGCGCAGCGCTTTGGGCTGAGCTACGGGATGGCGATCGCGTCGTCGGGACGCGTTCTACCGTTAGTGGCACTCAGACGGGTGTCAACGCTGTCAAACTAACAAACCTTGCGGAAGTCCAGCTTTGGAACTTAGACAAGCCAAAGCTATACGATGTTGTCGTAGGCGCCGGTGATGACGAATACCGCACGCGAATCGGCTTCCGCGATGCGCAGTTCACGTCCAAGGGTTTTTATCTGAATGGTGAACATCTGAAACTCCGGGGCCTCGACCGCCACCAGATGTTCCCCTACGTTGGCGGAGCGATGCCCGCGCGCGCCCAACGCCGCGACGCCCAGATACTCAAAGACTTCCATACCAACGTGGTTCGCACCTCGCACTATCCGCAATCCCGCCACTTCCTCGACGCGTGCGATGAACTCGGACTGCTGGTGCTTGAAGAAATACCGGGATGGCAGCATATCGGCGAAAACGCCTGGCAGGATATCGCTGTCCGCAATGTCGGTGAAATGGTGCGCCGAGACTGGAATCATCCGTCGATAATCCTCTGGCTGGTACGCATCAACGAGTCACGAGACGACCACCCGTTCTATGTTAGAACTAACAAGCTCGCACACGACCTAGATCCCTCACGGCCCACAGGCGGCGTGCGTACCAGCGAGAACTACAACTCGGAGTTTCTCGAGGATGTGTTTACCTTTAACGACTTCGGTTTCCCGCTTCGGCCGCCAAATCATCCGGCATTTCTAAATACCGAGTTCGTCGGCCATACTTACTCGACCAAGCGCTTCGACCAGGTTGAGCGCGTTGCCGAGCACACGCACCGGCACGCCCGCGTCCACGATCAACTTGCTTCCGATGACCAATACGCCGGCGGACTCGGCTGGTGCGCGTTTGACTACAATACTCACGCGAACTTCGGTTCGGGCGACCACATCTGCTATCACGGCGTGTTCGATATCTTCCGGATTCCGAAGGCTGCGGCCGGCTTCTATCGATCGCAGGTAGATCCCGCGCGCGAGATTGTTCTCGAACCGGCGTTCAATTGGTCACCAGGCGATCACTCCGGGGCCGGCGGTCCCGGAATCGTGCCGGTCTGCTCGAACTGCGATCACATCAAGGTGTATATCGATGGGAAGCTCAAGTTCGAAGCAGATCCCGACCGTGTCCTCTATCCACACTTGAAGTACGCGCCATTCACTCTCAAGATGGAGAATATCTGGGACGTATGGGGCGACCTTCAGATCGATGGATACATTCAAGGCAACAAGGTTATCTCCCGTAAGTACTCCGGAAAGGCCATCGACCGGCAGCTCTTAGTTGAACCGGACGATGTGCAGCTCACCGGTGACGGGCGTGACGTAACACGCGTGGTTTTGCGCGCTGCTGACGAGTACGGTAATACCCAACAATTCGCGAGTGGCTCCGTCGCCCTGTCAATTGAAGGGCCGGGAGAGATCATCGGCGAGAACCCGTTCGGGTTGGTAGGTGGCGCGGGAGCCGTCTGGGTCCGCACCAAACAAGCTTCCGGGGTTGTCCGGTTGAGAGCAAGTCATCAGTATCTTGGAAGTAAGGAAGTCACAATCCAGGTAGTTAGCTCTCCCTCAGTCGAATCCTTATAGGAGAATCATGAGTCAAGCCTCAACCAATCGCTGGCTGATCGCGGCTGCTGGTGTCGTGATGCAGATCGCTCTCGGCGCGGTGTATGCCTGGAGTGTGTTTCGCACACCTCTAACCAGTCGTTTTCATTGGACGATTCCGGAAGTTACTCTAGCCTTTACAATCTGCATCTTTACGGTAGGTTGGCTGGCCTTCCTTGGCGGCCTTTGGATGCAGGCGCGCGGCCCTCGGATTGTCGGCATCGCCGGGGGCATCTTGTATGGATGCGGCGTGCTACTCGCCTACTTCTCCGACCACGGGCTAGCCGTTCTCTATCTAACTTATGGACTCATTGGCGGCGCCGGAATTGGGCTCGGCTACATCGTGCCGATCGCCACGCTGGTCAAGTGGTTCCCGGATCGTCGCGGCTTCATCTCCGGGGTCGCGGTCGCGGGTTTTGGCGCCGGCGCACTCTTGACAGCCCCAATCGCAACCAATCTGATTCGAACTCACGGAGTCCTAGAGACTTTCGCGATCCTCGGCGCTGCGTACCTGGTATTGGTCGTCGGATCCTCGCTGTTCATGGTAAACCCGCCCGCCGGTTACGTTCCGGCCGGCTGGACACCGCCGTCCTCCAGCGCCAAATCCGGCAGGCCCGACCATTTCCAATTCAGTGACGCCCTCAAGAGCTGGCAGTGGTACGGGCTCTGGGCCATGTTGTTCCTGAACGTCGTCGCCGGAATTTCTATTATTTCGCAGGCCGCTCCAATGGTGCAGGAGATCACTCACAGCAGTACAACAGCTGCGACGGCGATGGTCGGCATCATCGCGATCGGCAACGGCGCCGGCCGCTTCCTGTGGGCGTGGCTTTCCGACGCAATCGGTCGCGCGCGCGTGTTCAGTGTCATGTTCCTGTTACAAGCCGCCTTGTTTGCATGGCTGCCGCACGTATCCGACTACGGTTTGTTCACCGCTATCTGCTTCGTCGTTTTACTGTGCTATGGCGGAGGCTTCGGAACAATGCCGGCCTTCTGCGCAGACTACTTCGGCGCTACAAATGTTGGCTCGATCTACGGATTGATGCTCACCGCTTGGGGGTTCGGCAGCGCGTTCGGACCTTCGCTGATCGCCAATATCCGGCAATCCACCGGACATTACAGCGAGTCGCTCTACATCATCGCGGGAATCATGTTGGTTAGCGCGGTCCTTCCATTCATCATGCGTCCGCCTGTTCTCTCATCAGCAAATTCGCCCCGTATATAATTGGCATCTTCCGCTAGAAGCGCGGAACACCGAGGAGCTTTCATGTTACCGGAATACATTTCCAGAGCCGTTCCGAACCCGCAGTCGAATCGCGCGCCGTGGTACAAGAACACCGCACCTACTTATGCGGGGGTGTTTCTGTGGATCGTGTTCTATCGCGAGATCGCCGCCGGCACACTCGACCGGGCGGGTGTCGGTCTTAGTCTACTTGCCCTCTTAGTCGCGGGACTCATCAGCTACGGCCTGTTTTACCTGATCCCCGCCACCATGGGAATGCGCACCGGCTTCCCGCTGTATGTTATCGGGAGTTCAACGTTCGGGACTCAAGGCGGCTATCTCATGCCGGGCCTGCTGATGGGCGTGTTACAGGTCGGCTGGATGTCTGTCAACGCTTTCGTGGCGACGTCGTTCATCCTAACTGCATTTGGTTCCAAAGAAGGTCCCGGCAGTCTGCTATTCGGAGTTATCGCGGCAGCCTGGGCACTTGGTTTAGGGTATGTCGGCGCAAAAGGGATCCAGTATGTTGCCCGATTCGCGACGTTCCTCAACTTCGTCCCGCTACTTATGATTCTGGTAGTCTTCGCCAGAAACGCGGGCGGGATCAGTCACTATGCGCCGCCAACCCCGATGCCCTACGTCGGTTTCATGATGCTCATCCAGATCGTGGTCGGGTTCTTTGCGACGGCCGGCGCCGCGGGTGTCGATTTCGGCATGAACAGCCGCAACGAACACGATGTCCGCTGGGGCGGTATCGTCGGGATCTTGATCGCCGTACTCATCGCGGGTGGACTTCCCCTGCTGGCAGTAGCCGGCGCACACGGACTCTTCGGCGTTCAGGATTACCACTATGACTCCGCCATCGCCCAGACCGGTGGCTTCGCTGCAATCGTGTTCTTCCTTTTCGCCGTGGCGTCCATTGCGCCGATGTGTTTCTCGTCGTTCATCGCCGGAAACAGCCTCGCTACGATGATCCCCGGCGTGCCCCGCACGACTTCAACCATGGTCGGCGCTGTGGTCGCGGCGATTCTCGCAATCACGGGCTTGGCGGCTAACCTCGTCAACCTGTTCACGATCATCGGCGCGTCGTTCGGACCGATCTGCGGCGCCATGGCTGCGGACTACTTACTCTCCGGTAAGAAGTGGGCTGGGCCGAGACAAGGTGTCAACATCGCAGGCTACGGCGCCTGGGCGGTCGGCTTCTTCATCGGTATCCTACCCTTCCTCCCCATCTCCGAGAACACCAAGCTATACGTGCAGCCGGCCGCGGTGTATAGCTTCATCGCGGGCTTCGTAGTGTACGCGATTCTGGCCAAAGCCGGATTGCAGCCGAAGGTAGTCAGTATGACGCCGCAGTCTGCGACTAAGAGTTCCCGAATGAGTTCCCGGGCATAGGTTGAGCGGAAACGGGACCCGAGTCGGCATCGATTTCGGAACAACCAACAGCGCTGTCGCGTGGTCCCGTCCCGGCGAACCGGTTCAGCTTAGTCAGAGTAACTTCCGCTCGATTCTTTTCTTTGAAGCCGAGCATGGATATTCGAAGGCCGCTCCGGTTCCCCACGCCGGACCGGATGCCATCATTGCGTACCTAAGTCGCAACGACCCCGGCCGGCTGATCCAGTCCATCAAATCGCTGGCCAGCGACCGTTCCTTCCGCCGCACGCAAGTGGCTGGTCATTACTTCACCTTTGAGGACCTTGTCGCGGCCATCCTCAACACCCTCCTGCACCCCGTTCGCGATCTGCTGCGGGATCCCGGAACTAAGATCGTCGCCGGACGTCCGGTACAGTTCGTCGGCGCTAAGACTAAGGAAGACGACGCCTTCGCGGAAGAACGTCTCCGGCGTGCTTTCCAACTCGCCGGTTTACCCGAGATCACATTTGAGTATGAGCCGATCGCGGCAGCTTACTTCTATGAGACCCGCCTCGATCATGATGAGATCGTCCTGATCGCCGACTTCGGCGGCGGTACGAGCGACTTCTCGATCGTGCGCGTCGGACCCGGTTGCGCGATGTGCCAAAGGCGAGCCGCATTCTTGCGAACAAAGGATTGCCGTTCGCGGGTGATGCATTCGACGCCGCAATCATTCGTCATCTTGTGTCTCCGCTTCTCGGCCGCGGATCTCATTATCAATCGCTCGGCAAAAGCCTGCCGGCGCCGGGTTGGATCTACCGCAATCTGGAACGATGGCACCACCTTTCCTTTCTGCGGTCGCGCGAGACCATGCAGGTCATGCGCTCCGTACGAGCGCAATCGGAAGATCCCGATGCGATCAGCGCGTTGATGCGGCTTGTAGAAGACGATCTGGGTTTCCAACTTCATCAAGCTGTTCAGAAGGCTAAGTCGGAACTGTCACTATCGCGAGCTTGTATCTTCCGCTTTGCAGAACCGGGGTTAGTCATCGAACGTGAACTTACTAGGGACCAATTCGAAAGCTGGATCCGGCCGGATCTTACGCGAGTCGCAGACACGGTTGACCAGACGATAAGCGATGCGGGTCTTATTCCCAAACAGATTGATCGAGTCTTTCTAACCGGCGGGACGTCACTTGTTCCGGCGGTCAGAAGTATCTTCGAACAGAGAACCAGCCCTAATCGGATTAGTGCAGGAAGCGAGTTCACATCGGTCGTCGAAGGATTAGCACTTCGGGCCTTGTATTAGTACGCGACCTGTGGCACTATCCATGCGGTAGCGTTAACATCCATGGCCAAAAACGATCAATCCCGCCTCGAACTTCTACTGAGGAGAGCCAAGAGGCGGCGTTATGTTCTGTACAACGAGTTAAGCCCGCTATTCCCTGAAGAGTACAAGGGCGGACCTGAACTCGATGAGGTCCTCTCGAAGCTTGAACAAAGAGCGATCGAGATCCGGCCTAAAGCAACCCCGATCTCACTTCAGCAATCCGATGACGATTACGGCGATGCGGTGAAAGTGTATGTACGCGAAGTCGAACTCGTACCGAGACTTGCGCCTGAGCGGGTGACCGAACTTGCCGGCGAGATCGAAAGCAAAGGTAAAGATGCCGAACGCGCGAAGAAGGAGATGGCAGAGGCCCACCTGAGGCTTGTCGTGAGTATCGCTCAACAGTACGAAGCTCCTGGATTCCACGTCCTCGATCTCATCCAGCAAGGCAACTTGGGCCTATTCCATGCAGTGAGTACATTCGGTGCCTCCCGGAACTACCAGTTCGCGACTTACGCCACCTTCTGGGTGAATCACAGCCTGGACGAGATGGTCTCGAAGGGTCCGCCGGAGCCGGTGATCCCGATACACCGAAGATGGGTCAACTGACGCGCCACGTTAGTGACCCGCTCCTTGGTTCAGCAGAACTGAGATCGCTGAAATCGAGCTTCCGACCGGATAGAAGCTGTTGGGCACGCTGTCGAAGGTAAACAGGTCGGGATACCCCCTGGTTTGCAAGCCGTGGAAGTATCCACTGGCTATAGCCGACATTCCCTGAGCACCCGGTAACTGCTGCTCCTTTCCAAAGGTTCCGTCGCCATTCCCGGGGAACAGGAAAATGCTCGTGCTGCCTCCTAAGTAGCCGCCGTAATCACCGCCGTCCAGAACCGCCAGGTCCACATGCCCGTCGCCATTAAGATCGCGCGCAATCAGCATGTTCGGGAACGTCATTTTGTCGCCCTGGACATAAGTAGGTGGAGAGAATGTACCGTCGCCCACGCCGAGTAAGATCGCCGCCGCATTCTGGGGCTTGATCCCACCTGCACTAGAGTTCCAGATGACGATATCGGGAATGCCGTCCTCATTGAAGTCCGCGATATCGCCCCACACCGGGTCACCGCCGACGCTGTACTTGGTGGGAGCCCGAAACGTTCCGTCTCCATTGCCCAGGAAGACACTTAAGACCGGTTGAAAGCCAACCTCCGGGGGAAAGAATGCAATGTCCATCTTTCCATCGTGATTGAAGTCCGCGGCGCCGAGCCATTCGCCCAAACCTGCGTTGTTGTCCGTATAGAACTGGAGTTGGGCTGCGAACGTTCCGTTTCCCTTGCCAAGCAGCAGATATCCGCTGGAGAGGGCAATATCCGCATTTCCGTCGTTATTGAAGTCGCTTACGATCATGTATTCGCCCGCAGTTACTTGTGTAGTTCCTTTAAAGCTAAAGGTACCGTCGCCGTTGCCGAGATAGATAGCCAGTGTTCCCGTACCAAAAGTACAGAAGCAGATCGCAATATCGGAACGGCCATCGTTATTGAAGTCACCTGCAGCTATCGAATTCGCCCCATAGGGAAGCGCAGTATGGGATCCCTTTACAAATGGCTGACCGGACTTCCCAGTTCCTAGATACACATCGAAACCGGTAGCTCCCTTCTGCTGGCCGACCAGAAACGCGAAGTCATCGTGCCCGTCGCCGTTGAAGTCCGCCTGCGCGAGCGGCGTCAGGTTGGTGTTGGTCAGGCCCGCCACTCCAGACACACTGAGGACCGGAACGCTCACAAGATCTTTGTAGCTTGAGTTACTACGGTTGAAGAGAATCGAAAAGTAGTAGCCACCACTGTTGCTGGTTACAACGTCCAGTTTGTTATCACTCTTCAGATCGGCCAATAGAAGAGTATCCTGATAAGTCGCACCGAACGTAATGGGGTAAACGGAATCGAGCTTAAAGGTTGCCGCACCTTCGTTGAGAATGGTAGCAACCAGTCCGAACTGCCCGCCAGCGACGATATCGGGTAATCCGTCGCCATTCACATCACCAATCGCGGCCGCAAATAAAGGCCCGATATCCGAGTGGACCTGGATGGTTGTTTGGAACGTGCCGTCGCCATTGCCAAATAGTACGTAAACCGGGCCGAGGTCCGGATTGGATCCGTTGTCGCTAGTGGCAACACCAACCAGGTCTAGCTTCCCGTCGCCATTTAGATCGCCGACCGTAAGGTAGACGGCCTGGCTGGGTGTGATCGACTGCATAGGAGCCCGGAAAGTTCCGTTTCCGTTACCCAGGAAGACTTCGACATTGAAGCCGCAAGCGACTGCGTCGGGATTGCCGTCGCCATTCACGTCACCCACGGCGATGCAGCGGTTTCCATCTACAGGAAGCAGGGTCGGCGCGGAGAACGTACCGTCACCGTTGCCGAGCAGAATGTTGATTCCCAGCTCGGAGCCGAGCGCCAGATCGGGTTTACCGTCGCGATTGAAGTCGGCAGCGAACACCTGGTTGAAAGCATTGGTCGGCGTCTCGGAGAACTGCGGTCCAACCGTGAACGTGCCGTCCCCTTTTCCAAAGAGCGTCACGCCAATATGGAACCCGTCGAACAGAACCAGATCAGGTTTCCCGTCTCCGTTGATATCCGCAACCGCCAGGTCTGAATACGGATTCGAACCTTGCAAGATGTGAATGGTCGAAGGCGCGCCAAACCGGCCCTCGCCGACGCCGAGGAAAATGCTGACACCCTCCGATCCGGCGACCGCCAGATCAGGTATGCCATCGAGGTTGAAATCCGCGGAGACAACAGCTGTGGTGGTGGACGAGTTGGTCGTGAGATCGTTTCGCGATAAGAATTCGAAAGCAGGCGGGCTCGCGAGAGCCGGAATCTGCACTGCAATCAGAAACGCGGATAGCGAGCAGAGTCGAATCATTTGGCGTCTATCATATAACCGATTTAAAGCAGCTGCTAGCGCATTATCTATACTGGCGTTTTCATGCTTCGCGTCCGTTTTGCCCCTTCGCCGACCGGTTTTCTGCACATCGGCAGCGCCCGCACGTTCATCTTCAACTGGCTGTATACGCGCCGACATGGCGGGACGATGATCCTGCGCATCGACGACACCGACGTCGAGCGCAATACCGAGGCGTCGCTGCAATCCATCTATGAGGGCCTGCGCTGGCTGGAACTCGATTGGGATGAAGAGTACAAGCAGTCCGAGCGGTTGCATCTGCACAGTCGATCGGCTCAGGAAATCTTGGATAAAGGCCTGGCGTATCGCGATTTCACTCCGGCGACGGGCGAAGAAGGCGAGAAGCGCGAGGGGCCGTGGCTTTGCAATCCCGGCATGCGAGAGCTCTCGCAAGAGGAGAGCGATGCACGCGCCGCAAGAGGTGAGAGGTTCGTGCTGCGCTTCCGCGTTCCGCGCGAGAACGGAGGCGAATTGTCGTTTGAGGATCTCGTGTATGGACCGCAATCGAAGGCCATCGCGGACGTGGAAGACTTCGCTCTGCTGCGCAGTGATGGCACGCCGACGTACCATCTGGCGAGCTGCTCGGACGATAGCGCGATGAACATTACGCACGTCATTCGCGGCCAGGATCATCTGTCGAACACCTACAAGCACCTGTTGATTTTCGATGCACTGCAATGCGAGCGCCCGAAATTCGCGCACCTTCCGCTGCTGGTTGCGCCGGATGGGACGAAGCTCTCGAAGCGCCGTCACGGACCGGTGGTCAGCGTCACGACCTATCGCGATGCCGGATTTCTGCCGCGCGGATTCATCAACTTCATCTCGCTGCTGGGCTGGTCGCCGAAGGACAATCGCGAGCAGATGTCGCGCGTGGAACTGGTCGAGAGTTTCGCGTTCGAGGGCGTCAATCGCAGCAACGCGGTCATTAACTTTACCGAGGAAGAGCCGTTCGATCCGAAGGCGCTCTGGATCAATTCGCAGCACCTGCGGACTATGCAAATCTCGGACTTGCTCCCGTATGTTCAGGCGGAGTTGGATCGAGCGGGATTGCCGGTTCCCTTCCCTGACCCGTGGCTTGGGCAAACAGTGGATCTGCTGCGCGCGCGCTATATGACGCTGCGGGATTTCACCACTCGCGGGCGGGCCTATTTCGCTGACGACTTCGCGATCGAGACCGATGCGGACGAGAAGCTGGGCAAACCGGGCGCACGCGAGGGGATGCGCCGTCTTGCGGAGCGACTTGAGGCGTCGAGCGAATTCACCGAGGCAAGCGTCGAGGCTGAACTGCGCGCGCTCTCTACTGAGATGGGCGTGAAGGCCGGGCTGCTGATCAACGGAGCGCGTGCGGCGTTGACGGGGCAATCGGTAGGCCCGAGCGCTTTTCATCTGTTCACCGCGATCGGGCGTGACCGGTCAATCAAGCGGCTGTTCGCAGCGGCGCAATGAGTCGGATCATTGGTATCGCGACGCCCGCCACAGAGCCCGCGGCGGCATTTCTGGAAGACGGACGATTGGTCGCCGCGATGGAAGAGGCGAAGATCGCGCGGCGCGTGCGGCGGCACGACTTGCCTTGGGAATCGATCGACACGTGTCTGCGCATGGGAAAGTGCGAAGCGCGCGATGTCGATATCGTTGCGATCGCCCGGCCTGTTCCAAGCGCTCTCGCGGCGACTTTGAACCTGAGCCTTCGCGAGCGATTCCCGAATGCGCGGATGGTGCTGGTGGGCCATCACCATGCGCATGCAGCGTCGGCATTCTACGCGTCGCCGTTTGACGAAGCGACGGTATTGACGCTGGATCGCGGCGGCGATATCCGATGCGGGGCGCGGTGGCGTGGGTCGTCCGCGGGGCTCAATCTGGAGAGCGAGTTTTACTATCCGGATTCGCTGGCGGATCTCTACACACGCGTGACGGAGTTGCTGGGCTTTGAACCGGATGCGGCTGAGCACAAGACGCAGTGGCTCTCGACCGATGGCGATGGGCGTTACGCGGAGCTGTTCGATAAGATCATCGGCACAGGAGATACGCCGCGTTTCGACCGGACGTTCTTCGATCCCGGCCGACTTACCTTGGGCGGCTTCAGCGAGAAGTTCTTCAGCGCGCTGGGTGACAAGCCTGAGGATGTTCGTGCGGCGATCGCGTCGGGCGTGCAGGGGGCGATTGAGCGTGCCGTGCTTGCGCTCGCCGGCGATGCGCGCAATCTTTGTCTGGCAGGAGGGCTGGGATTTAACGCGTTGTTGGCGACGGCGCTCGAGCGATCGGGCCGCTTTGAGCATGTGTTTGTGCAGCCTGCTGCCGGTAACGCGGGTACGGCGCTGGGCGCAGTGTTGCACGCCTGGCACGAGGTGTTGCATGAGAGGCAGCGGGTGGATACGGCGGGGTATCTGCTCGGTCCGGAGTATACGGCGGAAGAGGTCAAGCAGACACTCGAGAACTGCAAGCTGCATTTCCGGTACATGTTGACGACTGAGGAACTGATCGCGAGCGCCGTCGATCAGCTGAGCGATCACAAGATCGTGGCGTGGATGCAGGGGCGCATGGAATTTGGTCCCCGCGCGCTGGGGAATCGGAGCATTCTGGCGTCGCCGTTGGACCCTTACTCGACCGAAAATCTGAACCAGTACATTAAGCATCGCGAGGCGTTCCGTAAGTTCGCGGCGTCGGTACCGGCGGAGGTGGCAGGGGAGTATTTCGAAGCGGGGGACAACGCCGAGGCGCTGGCTTCAGTGGGTAAAGTGCGGGAGGCGCATCGCGAGACGTTTCGCGCGGCCGTGCTGGGAAAGGATCTGATCCGCGTACATACGGTGCGGAAGGAACATAACCCGACTTACTGGAGTCTGCTGCACGCTGCTGGCCGTCAGTCCGGGCTGCCGGTTCTCTACAACACTTCGTTCAATCTATTCGGCGAGCCGCTGGTTTGTTCGCCGCGAGATGCGGTGCGGAGCTTCTTTGCATCCGGCATCGATGCGATGTTCGTGGGCCAGTTCTTTCTTACAGAAATAGCGCCTCCGATGCGGCGATCGCGAGGACGACAAGGACGGGTGGAATGCGCGTGCCGAGTAACAGCGCGAAGCCAGCTAGCGCAACCAACACATCGGCCGGAGTGTGAACGACAACTCGGGCTGCGGCTCCAAGCGTCGCTGCTAAAAGTCCGACGACCGCGGCGTTGACGCCCGAGAGTGCCGGCCTCGCCCAAGGGCGATCGCGCACCGATCCCCAGAACGGGGCCACGCCGTACGCCAGCAACAAACCCGGGGAGAAGATCGCCAGCAAACCGAGCATTGCGCCAAGCGGCCCATTTGGTTGGACGCGAGCGACGAAGCCCAGGAACGCGCCGAAGGTGAACAGCGGACCCGGAATCGCCTGCGCGGCGCCATAGCCCGCGAGGAAGTCGCCGTTGCTTACCCAACCGGGGCGAACGATCGCTTCTTCGAGCAGCGGTAACACGACATGGCCGCCACCAAACACGAGCGCGCCGGTTCGATACAGCGCGTAAACCAGCGGCGGTCCGCTGATCCGTAACCCGATGAACAGCGCGCCGAAGCAAGCGAGTGCGATGGTCGCGGCGCGACGCGAGACCGGGAGCGCTACGGCCCCGCTCGCTGGCGACACGGCCGATCGCAGCAGCAGAACTCCAGCCCCAGCACCCGCGGCGATCAAGAGCATCTGCGTCAACGGAGTCGCGTAGATCAGCGCCACGACAGCCGCAGCGGCCGCGATCACCGCACGCTGCCAGTCGGGACAGAGACGCCGGAACATCGCGACAACGGCCGCAGCGACAACCGCGACGGCGGCGACTTGGAGTCCGTGCAGTTCGCGATGGATGCGCGTGATCCCGGCGGCAAACAAGGTCATGAGGATCGCAGAAGGCAGCGTGAATCCAAGCCAGGCTGCGATCCCGCCGCGCATGCCCGCGCGCGAAATTCCGATCAGGAAGCAGATCTGGCTGCTTCCGGGACCGGGTAGCAATTGGGCCAGAGCCAGGAAATCCGCAAACGTTTCTTCGTCAATCCACTGCCGGCGCTCCACGAACTCGCGGTGGAAGTAACCGATGTGGGCTGCGGGTCCGCCGAAGCTGGTGAGCCCGAGTTTCAGGCAGACCGCGAAGACCTTTAGCCCTGAACGCGCGTCGTCTTGTCGCTCCAGAAGGGCTCTCTCAGTTCGCGTTTCAGAACCTTGCCGGTGCCGGTTCTGGGCAGCGGATCAGTCAGGATATGCCACGCGCGCGGCCACTTGAACTTCCCGAGGCGGCCGTCGAGGAACGCGGTCAACTGGGCTTCAGTGATCGTCTCGCCGGCCTTCGGAACGACAAACGCGACAGGGATTTCGCCCCACTTCGGATCGGGTGCCGACACTACGGCGCACTCCATCACGGCGGGATGGGCCGCAATGGCGCACTCGACTTCAATGGACGAGATGTTCTCGCCGCCGCTGATGATGATGTCCTTCTTGCGGTCGACGATGTAGATGTAGTTCTCCGGATCCCAGACGGCCATGTCGCCGGTGTGCAGCCAGGCGCCGGACATGACGGCTTCAGTTGCGGCGGGCTCGCGATAGTAGCCGTCCATCACGTGATCGCCGCGGATGATGACTTCTCCGATAGTTTCCTCGTCGCGGGGCACGTCGCGCAGTTCCGTGTCGACGACGCGGATCTCGACTCCGGGAAGCGGCCAGCCCGCGGCGGCCTGATGACGCAGCCGATCGGTGTTATCGCGATAGACGACCGTTCCCTTCTTCCGAGCGCCGGTTGCAACGGGCGCTGTCTCCGTCAAGCCATAGCCCGCGCGCGCTTCGCAGTGGAAGGCCTTCTCGAGTTTATCGATCAGGTCGGGTGAAGATGCCGCACCGCCGAGGTTGATCTTCTCCAGACTGGAGAGGTCGTACTTGTCGCGCTCCGGACTCATGAGCAGCGCTCCCGCCATGACCGGCACGAGGATCATACTGGTGGCCCGTTCTTCCTGGATCAGGCGGAAGACTGTCGCAGGATCGAAGCGGCGCACCATCACCTGCTTGCGTCCGAGCATGGTGCAGACCTGGGGTTGACCCCATCCGTTGGCGTGGAACAGCGGGACAGTGTGCAGATCGACGCCGGTATCCGGCATATGGTCGCTTAGCCCGACGCCGAGCGCGTGCAGATACAAGGTGCGGTGTGATAACACTACGCCCTTTGGGGTTCCGGTGCTTCCGCTGGTGTAGAAGAGTTCGGCCGGGGCGGTTTCATCGATGCGCATGATATTGGTGCGCTCCTCGCGGCCGTTGTGGAGGAGTTCATCGTAAGTTAGCTCGGCTTGCGGATTCGCGCCGTCCAGGCAGATATAGCGCGCAATGCCGCGGCAGACTTTGCGGATCTGCTCGACCAGAGGAGCGAAATCCGGCTCGAACATCAGCATGCGTGCACCCGAGTGGTTCAGAATCTGGATCAGCTCGGCGGGGGTGAGCCGGACATTGAGCGGCATCACGATGCCCCTGGCTTGCACGACGCCGTAGTAACCCTCAAGGAGCTTGTGGGTGTTGAAGCTCAGGTAAGCGACGCGATCGCCCGTTTCGATACCTTCGGCGATCAGACCGGATGCAAGGCGCTCACAGCGGCCGCCGAACTGCGCATAGGTGAAGCGGTTCGCGCCACAAATGACGCCTTCCTTGTTGGGGTAGAGATCGACTGCGCGGTAGAGGCACCGGACGGGGGTGAGTGGGATATGCATTTATTTGGACGGGGTTTCAACCAGTTTCGCCTGAATGGTATCAGCCCGTTTGAGAACGCTTGCGGCCTCATTGGCGCGGCTGGATTTCTGAAGCATCTGCGCGTAGTCCTGTAAGGTTTCGCGGACTGGCGCGCTGTTGGGACCGCGCGCGATTTCACGGATACGCAGCGCCAGATGGAAGGCCGGTTCGGCTTCATCGTACCTGCCCTCGGCGGTGTAGGTCAGCGCCAAGCTGTTCATCGTGTCCGCCAGTTCTTCGCTGTCGATTCCCGACGAACGTTCGCGCAAGAGGGACGCGCGCTTGAGGACCTTCTCCGCATCGGCGTTGTTCCCCATCCGTCGATAGGCCTCGCCGGAGCGTGCGACGCAATCCGCCGTTTTGGCGCTCTGGGCACCGAATGCACGCTCAAACAGGGGAGCTGCTTTGTCGTAGGCGTCGACTGCGGCTTGGTACTTCGACTCGCCGAAGAGCGCGTTGCCCAGGTTTTTCCAGATGTTTGCGACATCCGCGCTATCGGGACCATAGGACCGCTGGAAGATCGGCAATGTGCGGCGGAAGAGCGGCTCTGCATCGGCGTACTTGAACTCAGCCAGATATAACAGGCCAAGGGCGTTGAGGGCGACGCCGTACTTTACATCGGTGTCACCGAAGCTGGATCGGGATGCGTCGATTGCTTTGGTGAGCGTGCGCTCCGCTGTGGGGAAATCGTGTTTGTCGATGGCCTCTCCACCGGCTTTGAGGTAATCCTGCCAAGTCTGGCCAGAAGCTTGGGAGGCGGCCGCAAGCATAACAATGAGTACAAGTCGCATCGCAGACAGAGTAGCAGTGTTTACGTGATTGTGTCCTATCTCCGGAATGGCGCGTCTATATACGCATATGAGATACAAAGACATGCTAATTTCGGCGAGCTTCGCCGTGTTGTCGGCGACGGGCATGCAAGCGCAACCCTCGCCGGGCCCGGCGGCCCAAATGATCGTGACCGTGGAGCCGCGGCACGATGGTGGTCAAGTTCCTCCTATCAACCAGGGAGACATTTCGGTGAGTTCGGGTAAAGAACACCTGACGGTTCTGGACTGGGTGCCAGCGGCTAATGTCCCGGCGCAGGTATTCGTTTTGATAGATGAGGGTGCAAATACAAATCTCGGAACACAGTTCCCCGTTCTGAAGAAGTTCTTCACCGAGCTTCCGCCGGGGACAATGGTGGGCCTTGGCTATATGCGGAACGGGACGGTGGACCGGGTGCAGGACCTGACGACCGATCATGCGCTGGCCGCCAGCAAACTGCGTCTGCCGATGGCCTCGCCGGGCGCGGATGCGAGCCCTTACTTCTCGCTGCAAGACCTGATCAAGCACTGGCCGGCCGGGAATGCTTCGGACAATGGAGTGCGGCGCGAGGTTCTGATGATCACGGACGGGGTGGATCGCTACTACGGACGTGGTCCTGACAATCCTTATGTCGACACGGCGTTTGCGGAAGCGCAAAAGCACGGGATTACCGTAAGTTCGATTTATTGGAGTAGTCTCGGTCACTTCGGTCATAGTCATTACCTCATTAACTGGGGACAGAACTATCTGGCGCAAGTGGCTCAGGAGACGGGCGGCGAGGCTTATTGGGAAGGATTTGGGAATCCGGTAAGCTTCGAGCCTTACTTGAACGACTTCGTGAAGCGGCTGAGCGGGCAATATGTGCTGACGTTCCGGCCGGTTCCGAAGAATAAGCCGGGGCTGGAGAACGTGAAGGTGCGGATCGAGTCGAAGGATGTTGACTTAGTCGCTCCTCAGGCCGTTTGGGTACAGTAGCGCTTGGCCGCTACAATCGGGAAACCATGCGTTTCCCCAGGAATGTTTATGCTTTATGCGCTTTGACTGCGTTTGGTTTGCGCGCGCAGACGCTTACCACAGTTCATAGCTTCGATTTTACGGATGGTTCCCTCCCCCAGTCGGGGCTGGTCCAAGCTTCGAACGGGGACCTGTACGGCACGACATCGGGCGGCGGTACTTATGGTAGTGGTACGGTTTTCAAGATCAAGCCCGACGGCGCCCTGACTACAATCTATAACTTCTGCTCTCAGAGTCTATGCGCGGACGGTGGAAATCCGCTCTCGGCTCTGTTGCCGACCGGCAATGGCGATCTATACGGCACGACGGTTGGCGGCGGCGTAACTGGACCCTATACCCAAGTAGGTACCATCTTCAAGATCGATGCGTCCGGAACGTTTACAACGCTATACACCTTCTGCTCTCAAACCGGATGCCCCGACGGTGAATACCCTCAAGGACTGATCCGAGCGAGAAACGGGGATTTCTTCGGCACCACCGAACAGGGCGGAGCTCACCAGAGTGGAACCCTATTCGAGATGACGCCTAGCGGCGAGTTGACCACTCTGTACAACTTCTGCTCGTTAAGCGAATGCACGGACGGCTCATTTCCTAACGGGATCATCCAGGCGGATAACGGAGAATTTTACGGAACCACCTCCCAAGGTGGGATCACCTGTCCAAATGGCGGAGGCTGTGGAACCTTTTTCAAGTTCACTCCATCAGGAACACTGACCACGCTATACAGCTTCTGCTCAGAGCCTGGATGCGCCGATGGATCCGGACCTTACGCGCCGCCCTTACAGGCGACCGACGGAAACTTCTATGGCACGACGGCCCAAGGCGGCGCGTTAGGCGAGTCGGGCACGGTCTTCCGGATTACTCCTAGCGGCGCATTGACGACTTACAATTTTTGCTCGCCGTCCGCGTGTTCTCTAAGCTACGGCCCTACTTGGCTCACTCAAGGTACAAACGGCCGCCTCTTCGGGATAACGGAACAGGGCGGCGGCAATGAGAGTTCGGATTGTCCATACGGTTGTGGGACAGTCTTCGAGATTACTCCAGGCGGCCAGGTAACGATCGTCTACAACTTCTGCTCTCAGGCTGGATGCACGGACGGGTTTTTCCCTTTGTCGAGGCTCGTCCAGTATACCGATGGTGCGTTCTACGGTGCGACTTGGGAGGGTGGCGCCTATACCGCCTACGGAACTATCTTCCGACTTTCTTTAGATTTGCCTCCGTTCGTCGAAACGCAACCGGGATCTGGCGTGGTCGGCGCCAAGGTGGAGATTCTCGGAACGAACTTAGTGGGCGCGACGAGCGTCAGTTTTAATGGCATCCCGGCCAAATTTGAAGTGGCTTCGAGTGCCTTAATCGAAACCAAGGTCCCGAGCGGGTCAACTAGCGGGAAGGTGAAAGTAGTAACGCCGAAAGGCACGCTTTCGAGTTACCCACCATTCGAGGTACTACCGTAACCTCGGACATCGTCCACTGGCTCCGGACGAATGACGCCACAAGGGCCGTCGGCGGGGACACTTGCGTAAGTCACGCGTAAATTCATCAGCGAGTCCTTGGTCAATTATGGATCAACGATACGCAGCATTGAGGAAATTAGCGGCAGTTAGGCTTTGATTTGATCTAGATACAGGGTTTAAGACGCCTCACTGCCTCTCTCTAACCAAAACGGGCGGGAGACTTGTTAGTCGCCCGCCCGTCTGTTTTGACTCAAATTTGGTGTTACTTAGCGCCAGCGTCCGCCCCAACCACGACCATAGTAGCCGCGTCCATAGTAACCACGTCCGTAGAAGCCTACTCCGATGAAAGGACCACCCCATCCATAACCGTAGCCATACGCGTACGGATACGCGGGGTACCCGTAAGCGGGATAAGGTGCGCCTGCATAGCCATAGCCTTGACCGCCACCCGGACCGCTAGGACGGAAGCCGTTGGCATTGTAGTCTTGTCGGGTTACTGGCTCAAAAGCCCCGCCGGAGTTGGTGGTCGAGATAGCGAGCGGTTGTTCGATGCGGAATGTCAAGACGCTTTCCGGATGAATCACCGTGGGACGACCGCGAGTCACTAAGACACCGATTGTGCCGACAACCGCACCGCCGATGGCTCCCATCCCCGCACCGAATCCAGTGCCGGTCGCGGCAGCGCCAACGATAGCGCCGAGGGCTGTGGTTCCACCGATCGCACCAGCATCACGACCAACGGACGTCGGGCCTTGCCGATAGACGAGCTGCGTGTGAATCGGCAACTGCTGTCCATCCGCAAGAAGAAGTTCAGTTAGCTCGACGCGCATGCTGGAGGTACCGGCAACGCGTCCGGCTTTCTTCACATCCACCACGCGGCCGTTCACGATCTGCCCGCGATGGGCGACGACGAAACCATCGATCACCAGCGGTTCGATCAACGACGCGGTGAAGGCATCACCGGGCTGGTTGCGATCGGTCGTGAGGAAGCTGTTCATACGAACTGTCAGGTACTTCCCGGCGGGAAGGTTCAGACTCGCCGGAAGCGGCGGAGCGGGACGTTGGTCATATGCGCCAGGACCGGCACCCTGACCGTAATAGCCGCCCTGCGGCGGCGGACCATACTGGCCACCTTGCGGCGGCATCTGCTGGCCGTTGTAGTAGGGCTGTTGCTGCTGCCCGGGAGGCGGGGCGTATTGAGGCTGCTGTTGCTGCATCGGCATCGGCTGTTGCTGAGCGTCAGCCGGCATCTGCTGTCCAGGAGGGGGCGGAGGCGGCGCAGGGGTATTCTGCGCATAAGCCGGATCTTGCTGGGCCGTGGCAGGCACCGCAGCATCGTCGAACCGGCTCCATGAATCTGCACCTTGCCCCCAAACGGGCGAAAGAGAAAGGGCCGCGATGAACAGGTAACTCGAGGGTTTAGAAATCAGTTTCATAGCGTTCACACATTCCTAAACGTAGTGCGTTGCAGATCGGTTGCCACGATTAAGTCCTTTTTAATCAGGAGCCTGCGGGCACCAAATTGGAGCTTTTGACGCAGGCTGGCTGTTTTGAGCCAATCCTTTTCGCCTATCGTTTGCACATCTCCGGATATTGCTTCTTCAGATCGGCCACTTTGGGCAGGTCGTAAGTAGAGATGTACGGATTATCGGGGTGGAGATCGGCATAGTGCTGGTGGTACGATTCCGCCTCATAAAACCCCTTCAGAGGTACGACTTGCGTGGCGATGGGGCTCCGGAATACGTGGGCGTCATTCAGTTGATGGATGTAAGCTTCCGCGATGCGCTTCTGATTGTCGTTGGTGTAGAAGATGGACGAGCGGTATTGCGTTCCGGAGTCCGGGCCCTGACGATTCAATTCGGTTGGATCGTGCGCTACGGAGAAGTAGACCTTGAGGATCTGGCCGTAGGTAATTTTTGCGGGATCGAAAGTGATCTGAACGGATTCGGCGTGACCGGTGGTGCCGGTGCTGACTTCCTCATAATGCGCGGTGGACCGGTTGCCGCCGGCGAATCCCGCGACGACGTTGTCGACCCCTTTGAGGTGTTCGAAGACGGCTTCGACACCCCAGAAGCAGCCTCCAGCGAGTACGGCTACTTGTTTCCCTTTGGCCGCCTGAAGCGAGTCGTCAACTGCCGGCGCTGGGAATTGGGACGCTGCGAATGCGCTGGTCGCGAGCAGTCCAGCTACTGCGATGAGACTAGATTTAATGATCATGTGTTCCTTCCCTCTTTCCTTTGATTATGTATTCGTGCGAAGGGATTGGGGAGTTACGTCGGGAGTTGCATCGGCCACTGCGTTGAGTTTGGGCTGTACAGTTTGCTTCTTCGACTTCAGTTCCGCGAGGAGCTTCTCGACACGATCCTGCTTCTCCATCGCGGCGAACTTCTCATCGACGCCGTCACTGATGAGTAGTTCCGTTTTGGCCTGACCGAGGGCTAGTTCGAGGTCGATCTTTTCTTTGGCGCGACCGAGCCCCTTGAGTTGGGTGATCTGGACATCGGCGGCGCGATTGGCGGCTCGAGCGCGGCGGGCTTGGGCTTTGAGTAATTCGGCTTGGGTTCGCGCTTCGGCGAGTTTGGCGTCGAGCTTCTGCAGAGTGGCTTTCAGGGTTTCGACCTGGGCGCGCTGATCTTCAACCTGTTCGCTGAAGCTGGCGGCCATCTCGCGACAGGGGAGCGCGCGCTCGATGGCCGCGCGCGCTAGTTCTTCGTCGCCCCGTTCGAGGCTCATCTCGGCCTTGCGCATCCAATCGGATTCGCGGGCGAGGTTTTCGTGTTTCTTGCGTTCGAGAAGATGATGATCGGCTACGGCAATCGCGACCTGCGTTTTGACTTGCAGGAGTTGATTCTCCATATCGAGGATGACTTGATTCATCATCTTCACCGGATCCTCCGCGCGATCGATCATGTCGTTCAGATTCGCGCGGAGCAGAGTTGCAACACGTTCCAGAAGGGCCATTGTCAGTTCCTCGCTTACACGCTCGCCTTGGTGGGTTTCGGCGGTTCGACTGCGCCGTTCTGACTCCCGATCGTTTTGACTTTGCCGAGCAGCTCGCTCATTTGCATACCGGAGAGAGTTTCGAACAGCGCTGGGATCTGGGCAGCCATCTGCGTGATATCGCCGGTGATCTTGTGCATGCCCGCGGAGCTGCCATCGCCTGTCGAGACGATGGTGATCTTGTCGACGTTCGACAGCGGCGAAGCGAGCGCGCGGACGATTTCAGGCATGCTGGTGAGGAGCTTATCGACCACGGCGGCCTGGTTCCATTCTTGATAAGCCTCGGCCTTGACGTTCATGGCTTTGGCTTCGGCCTCACCCTTCTTGAAGGTGATCTCGGCTTCGGCTTCACCTTGGGCGCGGACGGCGAATGCGGCGCCTTCGGCTTCGGTGATGCGGCGCTGCTTCTCGGCCATGGCGATGGTTTCGATGCGGCGGCGCTCCACTTCGGCGGACTTGAGGACGGTCGCGATCAACTCGCGTTCGCGGCGCTGAATTTCGGCGTCCTGCACCTTGATTTCGGACTCGCGTTCGATCTGGCGAATCTTGACTGCTTCGAGCGTGACCTGCTGCTGCATGATGTTGCCTTGAATCTCATACGCTTTATCGGCTTGAGCTTTCTGGCGGTTCACGAGTTCCAGATACTCGGCGCGCTTGACTTCGAGATCGCGCTGACTCTCAGCCTGCTTGGCGAGTGACAACGTTTCAGCGAATACGCGTTCCTGATCGGCCTGAGCCTTGGATACGGCAGCGGCACGCAGCGCTTCAGCGCGCTTGATGGCGGTATCGCGCTCAGCCTCGGCAGCGGCGATTTCGGCGTCGCGGCGGATGCGGGCGATATCCGGACGACCCATGTTGGTGATGTAGTCGTTCTGATCCCGAACCTCTTTAATGGTGAACGAGACGACTTCGAGGCCCATCTTACTCATGTCGGCGGCGCAGGTGGAGCGCATGCGGTCGCCTACCATTTCGGGCTGCTTGACTAACTCTTCAACCGTAAGTTGACCAATAATGCCGCGGAGATGGCCTTCCATGACGAGGCGAATCAGAGCCTGGCGTTCGGCATCGGCCTTAGTAAGTAACTGCTCGGCCGCGGTCTGGATACTCTCGGGGTCCGACTTGACTTTGATCTGGGCGACGGCTTCTACAGTGACGGCGACGCCTTGACGAGTGTAGAGATCCTGTTTCGGCGCGACATCAAAGGACATCAGCTCGAGCGAGAGCTGGCGCGAGGTTTCGATCATCGGCATAATAAACGTGCCGCGCCCTTTGATGACGCGGGTCCCGCGCATACCGTAAACGATCAACGCTTCGTGCGGGCCGGCTTTGCGAAACATGCGGGCCAGCGTCATTCCAATCAGCAACATTCCGGCGATGATGATTCCACAGACCTTCAAAATCAGCAACAGCATCATAATTGTTCCTCTTTTTCCTTACTGCTAGATTCTTCTTTCGAGTCACTACTAAGTGACTCGAACTCATCCCAACCGCGTACGTAAGCGATGCCGCTCTCGTAGCGCGTAACCACGACTTCCGTTCCGCTATCAATGGGCGCGCCTGTTTCGGAACGCACGGGTACGCCGATTCTACGGCCTTGCTGGGCACAGATCATCTCACCGGTCCCGCCGGCGCGCAGCGGGGAAACGATCTTACCGAAGGAACCGGTCATGTCGTAATCGAGCGGATCGAGTGGGCGATCGTTAGCTAACAAGACATGCGACATGAACCAATACACGATGGCCGCTCCGATAAGCCCAAGCGGCGCCGCGACCGTGACGACAATTAAGAACACCCACGGCGTTAGTCGATCGAGTAAGTAACCCGATCCGCCAAACCACATAAGAAACGCGGCGATGGTGAATAAGTTGAACATAGACCCGCCGCGAGGTCCGCCGACACCCTTGGCTAAGTGCCCGGTGTGTAAATGTAAGTGGAAGTGCGGCAGGTGCAATCCACCGGCCAGCACAGAGAGCAGGCTTAGCACGAAACCGACCGCTAAGCACAAGACGAACACGTCAGGCGACGCCATTTCCGATCCTCCTTGATTCGGATTCCGAGGCCGCTTCCGGCTTCAGAACTTGTAACAACCGCTCGGCCAGTCCCGGATTTTCGAGGATGGCTTCAAGCAATAGCAGACAGCGGCGGGAATCGGAATGCTTAGCGAGCGCGAGCAAGGCGCTGCTAACCGCGGGGTCCCGCCGAAAGCGCTCGGCACCTTCGACGAGCCAGAGATCGAGTTTGTCTTCCATGACGCCGACGTCGGAGGTGAGCTCGGTTTGAAACCCTTCCGGATCGTCGACGAGGTAGCCGGGGTGAACGGCGAAATAGCGGGCCAGCAGCAGCCGCGTGGTGTTGGTTAGATGCGGGCGCTGGCCGCTTTCGATCTGCGACAGATACGACTGCGAGAGCTTCTTCTTGAGCTTTTTCTCGATATCCCGCGAGACTTCCTGCTGGGTCATGGCCCGACCGAGGTTCTGGAGAGTGCCTTCCATCTCGCGTAGGTAGCGAAGCTTTTCACCGAGCTTCATTGCAATCTGTGATAATCATATTGCAAATTGCGATGTTAGTCAAGTGAAGGTTTGAGGTGGGTTCGGTTGCGATTTGATGAAGGGGGTGATTGATCGGAGGTGATAAAGACACCACGCATTCGGCGCGTGCTCATCACTCGAACGGATGCCGCTAGAGAGATGGCGGAAATGTTGAGGTGTCGGCCTTGTCAATGGTTAAAAAAGTTGTTGACAAGTCGAGAGCGTGAATCTTACCCTGAATCCATACCGACTGGTTGGTATGGCGAGATGGAAGCGCAAAGCGGATCGAAAACTAAATTCCTCGATGCAGCCCTTCAGGTGATCCGGGCCAAGGGGTACAACGCGACCCGGGTTGAGGATATTTGCGAAGCTGCCGGACTCACCAAGGGCAGCTTCTTCCATCATTTCTGCAGTAAGGAAGACCTTGCGCTAGCCGCGGCCGAACACTGGAGTTCCATGACGGGAGGTCTGTTCGCGCAAGCACCCTACCACGCGGCGTGCGGCCCCCTGGAGCGGCTGCTCGCCTATGTAGACTTCCGAAAAGCGCTCTTGCGCGGCAAACTGCCGGACTTCACCTGCTTCGTCGGAACGATGGTTCAGGAAGTGTACGGCACGCATCCACCGATCCGCGCCGCGTGCGAGCAAAGCATCAGCGGACATGCCGCGACACTAGAACCCGAAATTGCCGCGTGCATCGAACAATACGGCGTCCAGGCGGATTGGACTCCACGCAGCCTCGCCCTCTATATTCAGGCAGTTATCCAGGGAGCTTTCATTTTGGCTAAGGCCAAAGAAGGTCCTGAAGTAGCTGGCGAATGTTTAGATCACCTTCACCGTTATATCGAAATGCTTTTTGCCCAACCTAGTACAAAGGAGAACTCACGATGTCAACCGCACAGCAAGCCCTCATGAATCTCACGACCACACCGGAGACGGTTCAGTGGCCCGAAACGCACTATGTCTTTGTCGAGAGAGTCGGTCCTTTCCAGGTCAATGCTCCGCAAGCGTGGCAGACCCTGCATCAGCTCCTACCGGCTATCTCTGAGCACAACCAGATCACTGGTTTCTTCGCTCTCTACAAGATGGAGTCACAGGTTTATCGCGCGGGGGTGTCGGTCGCCGCCAAGCCGGAGCATATTCCCGCAGATGTCGTTTACGAGAAACTGCCGGGCGGGAAGTATGCGCGTTTCGTGCTCAAGGGCTCTTACTCCAACCTTGGCGCGGCAACTGGACGCGCTTTCGAGATCGTTCGGGCGAGTAAGCTCGCGCTTCGCGACGACTATAACATCGAGAACTATGTTAACGACCCGAGGACCACGCCTGAAGATGAACTGATTACAGAGATCATGTTCCCGGAGGCCTAAGAGAAAACTCGATGGCTCGGATAATATCGCGTTCTGCCACGGGTTGATGCGCACAACCGATAACAAGAAGGGTGGCGAGCACACAGTTCGTTTTTTGATGCGAAAAACTGCCCTGCAGAGCGAATACTCATTGTGGTGGCGGCGGCCGGAAGCCGAGATCATTCCAACGATCGAAGAACTCGGAATTGGTTTCGTCCCTTATAGCCCGCTAGGGAAAGGCTTTCTGACGAGCAAAATCGACGAAAACGATACGTTCGAAAAATCGCATTTCCGCAGCACGTTGCCTCGCTTCACTCCAGAGGCTCTCAAGGCGAATCAGGAGTTGATCGATTTAGTGGGCGGCATTGCGGAACGAAAGAAGGCCACGCCGGCTCAGATCGCGCTTGCCTGGCTAATGACGCAGAAGCCGTGGATTGCGCCGATCCCGGGAACCACGAAGCTGAACCGTTTGGACGAGAACATAGGAGCGCTCTCGGTGCTACTTACAGCGGACGATTTAGGTGAAATTGATGAAGCCGCGTCCAGCGTTGCGGTGCAAGGAAATCGATACCCCGAAAAGTTGGAAGCAATGACGGGAAGGTGAGCGGGCGACCGACTCATCTACTATGGGCGATGTGAATAAGCATCGACGGATTAGTCGTTCGCGGCGGGAATTTCTGTCAAGGGCAGCAGCCGCCGGCGGTGCGATGCTGCTCGGGCCGGCATGGCTGCGCGCGGAAAGCAATGTTGCCGAGGTCCTATCGCGGACAGTCGGCATCGACATGCACAACCATGTGTATCCGCCGGCGACGGAGCCGCATCCGCAGCATGGTCCGCCGCGGCCTCAGCAGGAAAATCAGCAGCAGGATCAGCCTCCGGCCCCAACTCTGGGTCTGTCCGAAGAACTCAAGCGGTCGGGCCTGACGGCCGTGTGTGCTAGCTACGTGCTGGATTTCGCGCCGAACAACAAGCCCGGCGACGCGCGAGATAACTTCCTGCATTGGCTCACGGCGATCGACACGCAGTTGGAAAAGGGCAATCTCCGCCGCGCGCTGAATCTGAAAGATCTGCACGCCGCCCATGATCGCGGCCACCCGGCGATCGTCCAAACAGTGGAAGGAGCGCAGTTCATTGAAGGGCATTTAGACCGCGTAGGCGAGGTGTACAAGCGAGGCGTGCGGCATCTGCAACTACTTCACGAGCACGATGATGCGGTGTCGCCACTGGGTGACACGAATACGGCCGACCCTCATCTTGGCGGGTTGACAGCGTTTGGTGCCGAGGTCATAAAGGAGTGTAATCGGCTAGGGATGGTGGTGGACCTTGCGCATGCCAGTCATGCGACGGTATTGGGCGCATTGAAGGTGGCGACGCAGCCGGTAATTGTGTCGCACACCAGTCTTAGCAGCCGAACGGGCGGGAACGCGAGGATGGCGGAGATGATGAAGCCGCGGCTGATTAGTAAGGAGCACGCGAAGGTGGTGGCCGATGCGGGCGGCGTGATCGGCGTGTGGACGCATCTGGCTGACTCGCTGAAAGAGTTCGTCGAGAGTATCAAGGCGATGGTGGATGCGATAGGTGTTGATCACACCGGGATCGGCAGCGATACGGATCTACTCTCGGGGCGTGTAGGTCAAGGTACGAATAAAGCTTGGCCGGGACTTACCGGCGGGTTCTTTCCAGCGGTTGTAGGCGAGATGTTGGCGCAGGGTTTCACGGGGGAAGAAATCGGTAAAGTTGGCGGAGGAAACTTCTGCCGGGTATTCGGGAAGGTTACTGGCGGGTAGACACGATGAGAACGATCTTCCGTCGTGAACTTAGTTCTGATTACCGCGGTCACCGGTGTTGCCGGGTGCAATAGCAAACCAACACGCTACTGCGTCGATAAGAACAACAGCGTTCTGGATGACCGTGACTGTCAAAGCAATAACCCGCAGCCGAGCGCCGCGCACTGGTATTACGGAGGTGCGCACGGCGGCGTTCCGATCGGAACGAAGCTGGCCGGCGGTACAACTACGGAGCCATCCGAGGGATTCTCTACAGCGAACGAATCGGTAACCGCGCGCGGAGTGGTGGGTGAGGCCGGTGAAAGCGCGAGCGGTCACGCCGGCGGCGGCGAGGGTGCTGGCGAGTAGGTGAAGCGTCTTCCTTTAACTCCGCGACCCAACTGGCCGGAACAAGTTGAAAAGCTCGGCTTCTCATTCCATACGCCGCACGGGGAACCTTACTGGGATGAATCAGCGTGCTACCAGTTCGAAGTTGCCGAGATCGACGAACTTGAGGCTGCGACTGAGGAACTGCAGCGCATATGCCTCGCAGCTGGACAGTTCATCATTGACCACGATCGGTTTGACGATCTAGACATCCCAGCTGCGGCGCGGCCGGCGATTCGCGAGTCGTGGGATGCGGAACCGCCCTCGCTCTACGGACGGTTCGACCTGGCTTACGACGGTACGTCGCCTCCTAAGTTACTCGAGTACAACGCGAACACACCCACAGCGCTACTGGAAGCGTCGGTCGTTCAATGGTACTGGCGGCAAGAGGTATTTCCGGCAACGGATCAATTCAACTCGATTCATGAGAAGCTGATTGCTAAGTGGCGCGATCTTAAACACTATCTGAAGGGAGGAACTCTCTACTTCACCAGTATGCCGGCCGAGGAAGACCTGACGACAATCGGCTATCTTCGGGATACGGCGCAGCAGGCTGGGCTGATAACGGAACAGCTCTTAGTTCGCCAACTCGGCTGGAACGAATCCGCGGGCCAGTTCAGAGACTTACAAGAACAGGCGATCAAAAGTTTATTTTCGCTCTATCCCTGGGAGTGGCTGCTGACCGATTTCGCTGGACCTATCCTGCGCACTTACTCGCGAATGGATTGGATCGAGCCAATCTGGAAGATGCTTTGGTCCAATAAGGGGCTGCTCGCGATCCTTTGGGAGTTATTCCCGAACCACCCGAATCTGTTGCCTGCTTATCTGGATTCGCCGCGCGATCTAACTGCATATGTAAGTAAGCCGTTTCTTTCGCGGGAAGGCGCGAACGTCACGGCTCACTTGCCGACCGGAGATGTACAGACTGACGGTCCCTATGGAACCGGCCGCGTTGTGTACCAGCAATTCGCGGCGATGAACCGGTTCGACGGCCAAACTCCAGTGATCGGAAGCTGGTACATCACCGACCAAGGCCCGGCGGGAATCGGGATTCGCGAAGCTCCGCTCATCACGACGAATACGAGCCGGTTTGTCCCGCACTTCTTTTACTAGTTACTTGACGCCGAAGGCAGCCCTGTACTTCTCTGGCAACCGCATCGGCCGAAACCGTTCCCTACTCAGATAGAGGTGCACGGTCTCTGCCTTACAGACCTCACGCCCATCCGGCGACGCGGCGCATATCGTAATGAAATTTCAACAGCTTCGATGTGCTCTCGATAGCCTCGATTCGGATCGCGATCTCGTCATCGAATCGCGCGGGATAAAGGTAGCGGCAGTTCGCTTCCACGACGGCGATAACGACGCCGTCCACGGCCTCCATGTGACGGTAATCGAAGCCGATCTCTCGGCACCAATCGACGCGCGCCACTTCCATCCAGACCAGGTAGTTTGCGTGATAAACGACGCCCATCTGATCGGTTTCCGCATAACGTACGCGCACGCGCGTTTCGAACTCCGGCATCAAAAAAGTGTAACGCAATGAGCGGGATAGCCCGTCTGCTACACTTGGCCCCGTCCATGCAAGTACACGTCCTTTTCTTCGGCCAGCTGAAGGACGCAACCGGGTTTGCCGCCCATGATTTCGAAGCTTCCGAGTCGGCTTCGCTCAGTTCGATCTGGGATGATTTCGCAGCTCGTTTTCCTCGTCTGGCGGCGCATCGCCCGCATGTTCGCGCGGCGCGGAATCACGAGTTTGCGTCGTTCGATACACAAGTCGAACCCGGCGATGAGATCGCTTTCCTGCCGCCAGTCAGCGGCGGTTCCGAAGGGTTCGTTTCGCTGACCAGGGATCCAATCGACGCGCGCGCGTTAGTAAGCTTGGTGCAGCATCCGACAGATGGCGCGGTCGTCACATTTGAGGGCGTCGTTCGAGATAACACCAAGGGACGGCCGACCGAATTTCTCGAATACGAATGTTACGAACCGATGGCGCTCCGGCTGATGGAAGATTTGCGGCGCGACTTACGAACGAAGCACGCGATCGGCGAAGTGGCCATCGTGCATCGTCTGGGGAAGCTTGCGATAGGAGAAGCGAGTGTTGTGATTGTGGTCGCCGCGCCCCATCGCAAACCGGCTTTTGAAGCTTGTTTCGAAGCGATCAATCGCCTCAAATCCAGCGTGCCTATCTGGAAGAAGGAACACTTCGCGGGGGGCGAGATATGGGTCGAGGGCGATTGGGACCAGAAGGTAGAAGAAGATGGCGCGCATTCCTAGGCGTCTTTTCCTCGGGGCCGCCGCCATCGCTGCAATCGCTTTGGCACAGGACCCCACGCTCACCGTCAACGTTCGCCTGGTGCATCTGCTTGCAACCGTGAAGGATGGTTCGGGCGCGCTTGTGACTAACCTTCACAAGGAAGATTTCACGATCTTTGATAACGGCAATCCGCAGAAGATCTCATTGTTTGAGCGTACGAGTAACCAGCCGTTGTCTGTCTCGATTCTGATCGACAATAGCGGGTCAACGGCCAAAGATCTCAAGTCCGAGGTGGATTCCGTCAGCCGCTTCGTGCGCGCTCTCTTCGGCAGCGGCAACGACTTGGATCGCGCGTCGCTGTATAGCTTCAATTGGGAGGTGGTCAAGCGCGCTCCGTTTACGCACAACGCGAGTCAGATTGAACGCGAACTTCGCGGCCTGCACGGCGAAGGCGGAACATCACTTTACGACGCAATCTATTTAGCTTCGGGCGAACTGTACGATCGCGATGGCCGCCACGTTCTGGTGATCGTGACCGACGGAGCCGACACGACAAGCACGAAAGACTATCAGGCTGCTGTCCGAGCTGCTCAACGCGCCGACATCGTGATCTATCCGATCTTGATTATCCCGATCGAAAACGACGCGGGGCGCAGTATCGGCGGCGAGAATGCTCTCACGACGATGTCAGCATCTACCGGCGGCCGCGTCTCTCTCGCAACACTCGGACCCGACCTAGACCAAGCCTTCTCGCGCATCATCGACGAACTCCGCACGCAATATTTTATTGCCTACTATCCAGGCACTGTTTCCCCGCCCCCGCCCGATCCGTTCCACCGCATTACGGTGCAGCTCAGCCGCCCGGGTTTGCGTATCTCTACGCGCGCTGGCTACTATGGAGAATCGGCTACAGTGTCGTCCGGAACCACTCGTTATCGGCCGTAGCGCAAACTGCCATGTCGCATTCCGCCAAGAGCGGCGCCAAAGCGCCGGAACATACTCAGGAAGAAGCTCGATTTTTGAAACACCTCGTCGACCGCCGGTCTCCAGTGCGCATCAAACTTAAGGACAATGAGTGGATCGATGGAACGGTCGAGTACTTCGACGCCAGCTTCATTCGCGTCACACGCACGAACGCGCCGAACCTTTTCGTGTTTAAGCACGACATTAAGTATCTACTCGAAGTCGAGCCTTCCGTCTAATGTCGTCCTCTGTTCTTGATGCGGCGATGCAGATCGCCCGCGAAGCCGGAGAAATGCTCTCCGGGTACTTCACTCGCCGGGTAGCATTCGAACTGAAAGGTGATTTCGATCTAGTTACTGAAGCGGATCGAGCATCGGAAAAGTTGATCATTCAGCGGCTAACTTCTCGATTTCCTGATCATTCCATTGTTGCCGAGGAAGGCGGCGGTCACGAGAATCATGGCCGCTACCGCTGGTATGTCGACCCGGTCGATGGCACCACCAACTTCGCCCATAGCTATCCGGTGTATAACGTGACTCTTGCCTGCGAATGCGATGGCGAGATGATCGCGGGCGTTGTCTATGACCCTACTCGGGACGAAATGTTCGCCGCGGAGAAAGGCGCGGGAGCTACGCTCAACGGGTCCAAGATCGAGGTCTCCAAAGCGCGTCGTTTGGAAGAGAGCCTGGTCTCCACCGGCTTCCCTAGCCGTAAGCGGCATCTCAACATCAACATTCATTTCTATCATCAATTAGCGATGACGACTCACGGAGTTCGGCGTGGGGGCTCGGCCGCGATCGATCTAGCTTATGTGGCTTGCGGACGACTGGACGCTTTCTGGGAGTTTGGTTTACATCCCTGGGATATGGCTGCAGGGTGCCTATTAGTTGCCGAAGCAGGAGGCAGGGTTAGCGACATGAAAGGCGGCCGCCACGACGTACTCTCACCGCACCTATTGGTCGATAACAGCCTGATTCATGAGGAGACGCTTGAGCTTTTCGGCGAAGTTTTCCGGGGTGAGTACCGCTTCCCGATTCCGGTAATCTCGCCGGAGTGAATCGCTATACTGATCTTTTATGGTTCCAGCGACGAAATTGCGGCCGGGTATGGTCGTCAAGTTCAATAACGACTTGTTTTCCGTGTTCAGTGTGAATCACCGGACGCCCGGCAACTTGCGGGGATTTGTGCAGGCCAAGATGCGCAATCTGCAGAGCGGCTCAATGATCGAGCACCGGTTCTCGTCGGAAGACAAGGTGGAGCGGGCGATTCTCGACGAAGTGGAGATGGAGTATCTATACGACGACGGCGAATACTTCTACTTCATGAACACGACGAATTACGAGCAGCTTCATCTAACCAAGGATATCCTTGGCGATGCAGTCGAGTACTTGATTCCAGAGCTTCACGTCCATGTAGAGTTCTACAACGGCAAAGCTATCAGCGTGGAGTTGCCCGCCACCGTCGACATGACTGTCATGGAAACCGAGCCGGGTCTGAAAGGTTCTACTGTTTCGAACGTAACTAAGCCCGCCAAGATGGAAACCGGTCTGGTTGTGCAGGTTCCACCTTTCATTCTGGAAGGTGAGAAGATTCGGATCAATACGGCTGAAGGCACGTACCAGGAACGCGCATAACCGCTTCTTTCAGCGCCTGTTCTTCTTCCGCAAATACCGTTCGCAGATCAAGTACAACCTGATCGTCCAGAATGCGCGCGATCACGGCTGGCGTAGACGCGCGAAGCTCGCTTTCGACTCGCGCAGCATTCGTCTTTGCCGCGACAACTAACACGGTGGGTATGGACTGATCGGGAGTAGAACCTCCTCCGACTAGCGACTCACCGGGGATTAAATCGCATTCTGGGAATAGCTTCGCGGCGCGCTCTCTGATATCTTCCTTAGTCATCCGAATCATTTGGATCGCGGGGATTGCAGCCCAATCTTCCAGGAGTAAGCTGCGTACCGTGTGGGTAAGTGCCTGAATTGTTAACTTATCGACACGTAACACGCGGAAGAGAGGATTTTTGCGTAATTGTTGCAGGATCGCTGCATCTCCGGCCAAAATACCGGCCTGAGGGCCGCCGAGTAACTTATCGCCGCTGAAAGAGACGAGGTTGACGCCAGCGTCCAAACTTTCGGACACGAGAGGTTCGCTGACTCCGAATTCGCGCAGATTGATAATGTTTCCACTGCCAAGGTCTTCATAAACAGGAATGCCGTGTTGACGTCCAAGAGTTGTTAGTTCAGTTAGTCCCGGGCGAGCGGTAAATCCGGTCATGTGGAAGTTACTGGGATGAACGCGCAGCAGCAGCCGGGTGCGTTCGTTTATCGCTGTCTCATAATCCTCAATCCGGGTGCGGTTGGTGGTTCCCACCTCACGCAGAATCGCTCCGGAGCGGGTAAGAATCTCGGGAATGCGGAATCCATCACCGATCTCGATTAGCTCGCCGCGCGAGACGACGACCTCGTACCCGGCCGCGAGTTCGTTCAAGGCGAGGAATGTGGCTGCCGCGCCGTTATTCACCACCAGAGCCGGGCGACCGAGGAGCGCTTCGAAGAGCGCGGAAGTATGTGCATCACGTTTTCCACGCCGCCCTTCCGCGAGGTCGTATTCCAGGTTGGAGTAGCCGGAGATCGGACGCTGTTCGCCGGTTGGAGCGCGTCCTAAGTTGGTGTGGAGGATAACGCCGGTCGCGTTGATCACCGGCTGTATCGAGCTGCGGGTGTACGTCTTCAACTGTGCGCGGGCGCTTTCAGCTAAGTCGGTTATGGGCAGTGGCGAGCCGCCGTTTTGGAGCTGGGTCCGAGCGTTTTGAATCGCGCTACGCGCCGCGCGCACGAGTAAGACGTGTGGGAACCGCTGCACGTCGTGAGCGAGCATTTCAACGAGTTGCTGAACCGAAGGCAGTGCGCTCAGGGTTCCGGGCGCATTCACATCGAAATCGTACCATTTAGCGGGTGCGTTATAATTTCGACTGAGCGGCATCCATCGGGGCGTGGCTCAGCCTGGTAGAGCGCCTGGTTCGGGACCAGGAGGCCGGAGGTTCGAATCCTCTCGCCCCGACC
>CAWCZA010000009.1:0-22672 GCA_963799935.1 uncultured Gammaproteobacteria bacterium
GTGTGAGGCCCAGATCGAAGACGCCTGCCTTTCTATCTCACATTATTTCCCGGCGATCGAATCTGGATACATTCACCCGTTAAGCCGCGCCGATGAGAATCGATGGGCTCTCACTGCGCTGCCTTACGCAGCTTAAAGACCACCCCGCCTCCGCCACTTCCGCCCGTCGAAGCGGTCCCGAATAGATTCCCTTTCGAATCGAGGACGACCCCGCCCTGCGGATCGGATCAGATTCTGTGCCGTTGAATGTGTAGATGACGGACTCCTCTCCGAGCGGCGAGAGCTCGTACACAACCCCATACCCGAAACCTCCTTGTGTGGTGGTTCCGTAAAGGTTGCCCGTAGAGTCCAGAATCACGCCCGCATTGGGGTAAGCTCCGTCCGCGCTTCCCGTGAAGCGATAAAGAATTGTCTCCTCGCCCGCCGGCGTGAGCTTATAAACGACTCCGAAGCCGTTACCGCCGGCATAAGTTGTCCCGTAGAGATTGCCCGCGGAATCCAGGCTGACGCCGGAGTAAGGCGTTGCGCCATCCGCACCGCCGGAGAAGACATGGAGAATCGTTTCCGCTCCGCTCGGGCTTAGCGTCATAGACAACCCCATATCCTGCAAAGCCGCCTGCGGACGTGGTGCCGTAAATGTTGCCCAACGCGTCCAGAACGACCCCTGCATAAGGGTAAGCTCCGTCCTCGAATCCAACCGGGCTGAAGCCATGTAGGATGCTGTATCCGCCTGAGGCGCTGATCTTGTAGACACTGCCAAGGTCCGGATTTTGGAAACTCGGCTCGGACGTCGTACCGTAAAGATTGCCCGCCGCGTCCAGTGTCACCCCGCTGACTGGCTGCGAGGTATCTAGCGCGCCGAACGGATAGAGCACCTCCTCGGTTCCCGCGGCGGTAATTTCGTAGACCGTGCCGTAACCCGATCCGCCGAGTTTCGTCGTGCCGTATAAGTTCGGCCCCCCGTCGCGCGTTACGCCACCGTAGGGCGAGGCTGCCGTCTGGCGAACCCGTAAACGAGTGCAGGACTGTCTGCCAGTGCGCAGGCGAAATCTGGTAGACGTTCCCTGCAAGCCCGCGCCCCCCTGTGTATTCGTCCCATACACGTTCCCTGAAGCGTCGAGCGTTACGCCTGAGACGGGATCGAATCCTGCCGCGCCAGCGGGGGAGCTGAAAACCACAGCTTCATCGCCAGCGCCGGGTCAACCGATAGATCGCTCCCTCATTCGATAATCCGCCGCTTACCGTCATCCCGTACAGGTTCCCATCAATACTGTGGATCAACCCTCCGTATGGTTCGAAGCCATCGGGGGTCCCCGTGAAGTCGGAAAGCACGGTTTCCTCGCCCGCCGGGGTGACTTTATAAGTAACACCGCCATTGCTTGTGCCTCCCGCAGAGGTCGTTCCATAAAGATCGCCCGCGCCATCGAGCACCACGCCAGAGTATGGGAATGCGCCATCCGTGCCGCCGGTAAATGTATGAAGCACTGTTTCCTGGTGGCTGAGCGAAAGCTTATAAACCACGCCATAGGCATTGGCCCCGAAAGCTGCCTGAGTAGTCCCGTAAATGTTTCCCGAGCTATCAAGAGTCACGCCCGAGTAGGGATTGGGAGCCATCACCATCATTCGCAAAAGCATGGAGGACGGATACTTGCCCGCAGGGTACAGCTTATACACGACTCCATGGCCGTTCGCGCCAGAATACGCGGTAGTTCCATAAAGGTTGTATGACTTATCAAACACCACCCCGGCGTACGGATAACCTCCGTCGTTTCCCCCACTGAAGGTGTGGAGCACTGTCTCCTGCCCGGACGGACTCAGTTTGTAAACCATGCCGTATCCGGGGCGCCGCCGCATCCGCTAGTCTGACCGAAGAGATTGCCCTCCGCATCCAGTACCACACCGGAATAAGGTAAGCACCCGTCCCCGTAGGTGCCGGTGAACGTATGGAGGACGGTTTCCTCACCCGCGGGAGTTCCTTGAACACAATCCCGTCCCCGGGCACCCCCGTGCAGAGTCGTTCCGTAAAGATTCCCCGCGGCATCGAGTGTTACGCCGGAAACCGGATTGGCTCCGTCCGCGCCACCGCTAAAAGTATAGAGGACAGTCTGTACCCCGGAAGAACTCAATTCGAAAACGACCCCGTAACCGGCCCCTCCGTATTCAGTGGTTCCGTACAAGTTCCCGTGCGCATCCTGAGCCAAACGGCTGTAAGGCGAAGCGCCTTTTGTCGGGAAGGCGAAAGAATGCAGAATAACTGCGGAAACAGGGGGCGGGTCGGCCAATGCCACTCCTGTCACGCCAACGATGCAGAACACGGCTCTTACCAAGAGAGAGTTCACAAGCTGCTCCTGAGCCATCTATTATTTGTGGAAGAGCCGCTGCCTGTCAACACGGTCGTTGGCCACCACGATGAGTGCGACCGGCGGAGGAGCCGGAAGAGCCGGGAGGATCGGAGTTAGGCTGGCCGGGCGTTCCGCATGGGGGGCGGCTGACGTTCGGGATCGGTCTCAGGGATGATGGTGGTGGCATTTCCAGCCAGAGCAAAGGCGGCGAGACCCGGCGGTGGCACTATTTTCTCGTTAACTGACCGAAAGCGTGAACCGGAGAGTTGGACATATACTAATGATTCTCGCCTTTCAGCAACGAGTAATGTAATCCAGGGGTTCAGAAGAAGTGAGTTGACGGTTCCGAAAGACCTTCAAGGTGTTGCCCGGGGTCAAGCTCAATCTGACCAGTAAGGGCTTGAGCGCAACGCTCGGTGCTGCGCCGTTTAGTGTAAATGTGGGGGCGCGTGGCGTTTACGGCAATGTTCGTATCCCGGGCGCCGGGAATATGGGACCGGCGTCGGCTTGACTCGCCTTCACCTTCCCCGCGTCAGGCTTTTTCGCCGAGCCAAGGTCCTATTCAACAGCCGGTTTTCACGCCCCAGCGCGACATCGCCGGCCGGGAGGTCATCGAAATACGAAGTGCCAGCACTGAAATGCTGAAAAGCCAAAGCATGGCGGATCTTTAGCGCCTTTTCGAAACATACGAAGAACGCACGACCTTGGAAGCAGAGGTCAACACCGCGGCCAGAGAGGCCGATGTGGCCACCAGCCGCTATAGAAGTTGGGAATCAGGATTTCTCTTCAGGCGTATCTTCACCAAATCTTTCGCGGGCAGAAAGGACGCCTTCGAAACTGCGCAAGCGAAGTATGGAGAGCTTTGCGAACAGCTCAGTCTAACTGTGCTGGCGACTCAGATCGACATAGACCCTAGACAAGCCGAGCCTTATTACCGGATGCGCGATGACTTCGCAAAGTTGTGCGAATGCCAAAGAGCGTGGGACACTCTGGAACGGCGCGGTATTGATCGCGTTGTCGAGCGCTCCGCAGCGTCGGAGGCGATCACACGAGAACCGGTGTCCTTTGATCTTGGCTCATGCGACCTGATTCAATGGGAACAAGAGCCCCTCCATCTGCCGAACCGAACGGGTGGTGACCTCTACATTTATCCGGGGTTCGCACTTTACCGCGCCTCAAGGAAGTCCTTCGCGATTATCGACTCGCGCGAAATTCAACTAATATGCGCGCGCGTCCGATTTATCGAGGATAGTAGCGTATTCGGATACGCAGGTAGTCGGTCAAGCGTGGGCCAAGTTTAACAAGGACGGAAGCCCTGATCGGCGCTTTCGAGATAACCATCAGATTCCAATCGTGCTCTACGGCTCGCTGAAATTCACAAGTCCGACCGGCCTTAGAAGATTTCAGATTTCCAACGTCGAACTCGCCGAGCCCTTTCGAAGTCTTGGCAAGCATTTCACGGCTCCGTCAGTTCAATCGTTCCTACACGTCGATCAACGGCTCGATTCTCTGACGATTCACCCGATCTGGATAACCTAGACGCGGTAACTGCCTTCGCCAACGAGACTGAGAACGCAAGGAAGCTGGTTTTGGATCGTAGGAACGAATGGCGGCTCGCACTTGAGCATGCGGATAAAGCCTAAAGCGGCCATTGAACAGCTTCGGTTTACAGCCACATCGTTCGTCAGGGGTACAGCGGTTCGAATCTGCTGGATGCGGCGCTCAACGGTTTCTGACTTGTTCTGTTGTGCTGCCGGAAGAACGCGCGCAAAGTGTCCGGCGCTGGCCGTTGCGGCGCACCGTTAACTAAACGTGCTTGAAATTCGGAGAGTTGGAGAACAAGGTCGAGTTCGTCTCGTTCGGAGGCACGTCGCGCGGATCGAAGCGTGACGGAGAGACTGGACTGCCGCTATTGGCCGCGTGTTCGCACTGGTCTTGTGTTAACCGGAAGCGCACGCAGTTTGTACTGTGATATTTGGCTCCGCGAATATCGCGGTACGAACCGGCTCTCCGGAGAGGCCGTTTGCGTTAAACAAACGCTAATTTAACGGGGTCGTTGTTTCGAACCCTGGTGCCGGTCGTTTGCGTTTAAAAAAGGCAAAAAAAGGCTAATTCACTAGAACGCCCCCTCGCCTTTGCGTTAAAATAACGCGAAATTAACGCAAAACCGTCCAGAGGGTCTTGCCGAAGCTTGGCGACCAGGTCAGTTGATCAGGTTAGAGTTGGTTGCATTTTGCAGCCCGTGCATGAACCGCAAGGACATGCATTTTGCAGTCGATTCTTCGGCGCGCGAGAGGATCGGTCTTTGGCCCAGCGCACTTATCGATCGGATGCGCCGTTGCCGGATGACCTGCATTTTGCAGCTCTGCATTTTGCAGCTATTCTGTCGCGACGTGGAGTATCCCGTCACCTTTGACATTCCCAAGCATGAAGTGCTGAGTGTAGGAGGCGGGTCTGGACGGGCCTTGGCGGAACGTGCAGCTCTGTATCGCGAAGCTCTGTATTGCGCCCTGCTGCAACCGCTCCCTGTAGCATCCTTCCATGCCGCTGCTGGGATGCGAGCCGGGCGAAGTCTTCGATCAAAGAAAGACATTCTGGTTCCGGACGTTAAGGTGGGACAAAGCTGGTGCGGCATTCCAGTTATCCAATCGAAGGCTTTCAGGTACATCTATAACTCTCTTTTCCACTTGCTCGTACATTCGCCGCTGGTGCTGTAGACGAGTGCCAGGGTAACTCCTTGCGAATGCACTCACAGCCTGCGGATTCGGAATGATTCTTCAGTCGCTCCTGCTGTTGAGCCGTTTGGCCTGCTGGAGTGCTCGCCGCTGATCTTCCCAGATGACCAGGCGCACCACCGGCCGTAGGGTCCGCTCGACGAGCCGGGAGTTCGCGGGAAGGAACAGCAGTTCTTCCTGAATGTCCGGGGCGAGACGAAGCAGGTCCATGATCTGGGTCAGTCGCGCGCGGGTCACTCCGCCCAACCGGGCGAGGGTCGCCTGATCGGAAACCACGCCGTCGCGCAGCAGCGTGTCGAAACGAATCGCCAGCGCCATCAGCCGGCTCAGCCTCGCGATGCGCGGAGCACCCGGTGTCGTTGCTTGTTGCTGCATGCGACGGCCAATCCGGCCTCGGGGTTGGTGCAGGGTGAAGTTGACGTCCATGGTCTTGTCTCCTATTGCTCGCGGAAGCTGACGTTCACCTGGCCGGTGGCGCCGTTATAACTCACACGTTCGATGTGCCGCTGCGCGAAGTGGATCTGCGCGCATAGATCTGCCGGCATTTCGCTCGCGCTGGCTGCGCAGGATTCAGCCAGTCGCCGCAGCACTGCGGGCTCGATGACCTTCGCCGCCAGCGAACGTGAAGGACATTCGGCCACTCCTTTCTGCCGGGCGTTGCGGCACACGTAGTAGCGGTACAGGCGCCCTTTGCTGCCCCAGCGGACCGGGATCATCGGTGTCCCGCAGGGCTCGCAATACAGCAAGCCCTTCAGCAGCGCGAGATGTTTGTTCCGAGGCATGGTCTCCGTTGCATAGCGTTGCAGCAGCGCCTGCACGCGGCCCCAGGTTTCTCGCTCGATGATGGGAGCGTGCTCGCCGGGATAGATGGTTCCCTTGTGCCGCACGTCGCCTACGTACAGCACGTTGGTCAGTAGATGGCGCAGCGTGTTGGCGCTGAACCGACCACCGGCATGGACGGTCCCGTCGCGGCGCGTCCAGCTCTTCAGCTTCCAGCCGCGCCGCTGAACAACGGCGAGCGTCGGCCGAATGGAGCCCTGCTCTTCGAACAACCGGAACAACTCCCGCACGCGCTCCGCTTCCCTGGCGTTAACGATCAACCGGCCTCCGCGCGGATCGACATCATAGCCCAGCACCAGACAACCACCCGTCCACTTGCCCTTCCGGCGCGCTGCCGACATTTTGTCGCGCGTCCGCTCTCCGATCAAGGTCCTCTCGAACTCCGCGAAAGACAACAGAATGTGCAGCGTCAGTCTTCCCAACGAACTGCTGGTGTTGAACTGCTGGGTGACGGAAACGAAGCTGACTTGATACTCATCGAACAGGCTCATGATGCGGGCAAAGTCGAGCAGCGAGCGGCTGAGGCGATCCACCTTATAGACCACCACGCAATCGATCTCGCGGGCGCGCACGGCGGCCAGCAGGCGTCCGAGTGCGGGCCGGTCCATGTTGGCTCCGGTGAAACCGCCGTCGTCGAAATGGGCCGGGACGGCTTTCCATCCTTCGCGCTGCTGGCTACGGATGAAGTCCTGGGCGGCTTCACGTTGCGCGTCGAGCGAGTTGAAGTCTTGGCTGAGTCCCTCCTCGGTCGACTTGCGGGTGTAGATGGCGCAGCGCAGGATGCGCGGTGCCGGAGCGCTGCGCTTAGCTTCGGGCATGAGTGCGCTCCTTCTTCTGGCCGGACTTCGGTTTGGGTGCGGCGGTGAGTCCGAAGAAGGCCAGTCCATTCCAGCGCGTGCCGGTGATCTCTCGCGCGACCGAACTCAACGAGCGGTAGTGACGGCCCTCATAGCGGAAGCCGTCAGCGGCCACTTCCACAAAGTGCTTCCTTCCACGGAACTGGCGCTCGATCACGGTGCCGGCGATGGGCAGACGGCCATCCTCCCGGACGCCTTGCTTCCGCGGCACGGTCAACCGGACGCTCTTCTCCGCGCCGAAGAACCCTCGTGGCGCAACAACGCGCAGGTCGGCATCGCGAGCAATGTCCGTGGCACGCGCACGCGCCCGTTCACTCAGGTCTCCTTCCTCTAGAACCTGCAAGCGCCAGGCAATCTTGCGGAACAGGTGCTCGCGGTGGCGTGAGTTCGTGTCTTCTCCGAATACGGTGCGGTGCCTCGCGCGCAACTCCGCAACGGTGGCGTGCCGCAGTCTCTCGATCTCGTTCAGGACGGTTGTTGTCAAACGTGTGCTCTCCCTTGTCTCCGGCAGTCAACCGGGCACACCCATGTACGCTCTTCAGCCCCTCAGATCGCAAGTCGAACCCAAGTCGAAAACAAGGCTTCCAACGAGGCTCTTGGTCGAGGGCAAAACGAAGAACGGGCCGCACAGTTGGCGGCCCGGTGGAGAAGAAAGGTGGAGGTGAGGATTAGCGTTTGAGCCGATAGACCCGTTCGCCCGAAGCATTCTTGGAGGAGAGGACGGTGAGTCCCATCTTCTTGTGAACAGCGCCGCTGAGGAAGCCGCGCACGCTGTGCTTCTGCCAGCCCGTCGCCGCCATGATCTCGTTCAGCGTCACGCCGTTGGCCGAGCGCAACAGCGCCAGCACTTGGTCCTTCTTCGTCGCTGTCCCCTCGGGCGTTGCTGTTGTCTTCGGTGCGGTGGTCTTCCTGCCGGCTTCGGGGCGAGGCTTGCGTACCGGCTCCGGCGCGGGGACTTCCAGGCTTTGGATCTGTTTCCAGATGCGGCTCACGGCGGTGGCCCGGTCCTTGAACTTGCGCACGGCGGTGACTCCCGTGAGCCCGTTCCAGATCTCTACCAGCCGTGCTGCCGTCCAGTCGGCGGCCACCTTCGCCAGCTCCTTCTCCGAGTGGAACTCGGTGCTGCCCGCGGGCAGTGTCGACTCGGCGTGCAGGGCTTGAATCTCGTTCTCGTCGTTGATGCTGAATCGTTGCATCGCGTTTGGTTCTCCTGTCCGCGGATTGCGGTCACGACATTCATCCCTCTGTGCGGCGCACATAGCAAGTGAATTCGCGCGAGTTTCTGTGGGAACAGGGATTGGTTTAGTGGCTGGCTTCTCCTTGGTGCTCTTCCGGTTGCGCAGCGGCTCACCAGGCAAGGAAATAGCAGCCGGTTCGGCCGTCACGATCAGATTGGGGTGCGTGAGTGGGAAGGGACGAACCTCACCCTCTTTGAGAGGCCGCGACTGGCCGGTGCGCCAGTTCAGGGCATCGCCCTGGGAGCCGACAAACAGACGGATGATGCCGGAGTCGGCTTCGGTTTCAAAGCCGTCGCCTTCGGTGATGGGAATCAGGTTGGGGGTCTTGCGGGAGTTGGACATGGCGCATGTTAGGCTGATGCGCACCGGTGGAAGTCAAGCCGCACGCGACTGAAATGTCACGTCACTTGTTGGGCTGGCTCAGTCTTCGGCCTTCTCGCGCCGAATGCGTTTGCGAAAGAGCCTGCCGGCCTCATCGGTTTCCTGGGACTCGATGACGGCGGTGAGGTAGGAGTTCATCGATGCGCGGGCTTCCCGAGTTAGATTGCGGAACCGTCGCAGTTCGGACGCGTGAAAGCCGTCGTGATCGCGGAGAACACTCAGTGCCCGCAGCACGGCATCGAAGCCGCGGTTAATGCGGAACAACTGCTGATAGACGCTCTTTTCCAACCATGCACCTCACGGGGCTCAAAGGAACCGATTGAGTGTAGGCTGATCTATCGCCAGAGAGTCAAGATCGAAGATGAGGGCACGACCGCTCGCAACGGGCGCGACTCGCGCGAGACCAAATTGGCTAACCGCAACAGCCGCGGAAATCGATGCGAGGCCGGATGAGCATGATGTGCCAGAGCACGCCGCTGCGGTCGCGCAGGCACCAGACTACCTGCCACCCATCGAGGTAACTTCCGATTGCAACGCTAGCCGGCACGCAGAGGAACTTGGTTTCGAGCCCGTTGTTCACGGACCATGTGGTCGCTCAAACTCTGCCGAAGAGTCAAGTCGCAGCGGCGGCGCACTGGATGCACACCCACGGTTTGGAATCGTAATGTTGGTACCCCAACATTACGGTCGCAAACCTTTCTTCATGCCCAACTCATTGCAATCTAAATGGTTTTTCAGCAATCAGGAGAAACGGGCGGGAGCCAAGAAACGAAAGCGGGGACCAAACTGTACGGAATCGCTGTGAACTGCATTTCGCATCCGTGTTGGGGACCCAACATTACGGCCCCAAACTCTTTTTCATGGCTCCCGGAATGGAAAATGTTGTTTTCGCGGGCATTTGGGCGTAAAACTATTCTCCGCTGCTTTAACGTTTGCGGTTCAAGGAGTCCGGCGTTTGCGGCTACTACCCCGGTCGCACCGTTTTCTCGGATTTCTCTCGTTCACGGCGGCACGTCAGTTCACGGATCGGGTAGTTCGGAAGCGTCGGCTTCCCTCGCCAGGCACTCGCGCGTGAACGTATCGACGACACTGAGGACTGCGTCCGAAGTCTGTTTTTGACGAATTGGTGGCGCTTTTCATCTCAGCAAAGGCAAAGCGCCAAGTGATCATGGTCACACATAACGCCAACCTCGTCATCAACACTGACGCCGACCAAATCATCGTAGCCGAAGCTGGCCAGCATTCGTCTGGCGGCCTTCCGCCGATCAGCTACGTGGCGGGCGGTTTGGAAAGCGCGGCAATTCGTAAGGCTGTCTGCGACATCCTTGAGGGCGGCGAAGCCGCGTTCCGCGAGCGCGCACGACGATTACGGGTTCGTCTTGATCGATGACGCATTCTGACCGCGCCTGTTAACGCAGAAATGCTGCAGCAGCGCCGTCCGGCACCATGTGTAGATCACGCTATCGCCAAAATTGACTCCTTCGTTCAGCATTACAATCGCTCAACACGCCCGTTCGTCTAGACACCCAGCCCGCGAATCACCTGGCGTCCCTGAAGCGCTCGCTTCACAATCACCCGTTTCGCGCTCGGGAGGCGATCCGCCTCATCAACATTCCAGTAATCACCCGCACATCACTTCGAGAGGCGGCGATCTCATCCAATTTCCCGAGACCCTCGACGCAGGGAGGACACTAGGAAGCCCAGAAATCGATGACGTGTACCTTTCCGCGAAGATCCTGACCTGATGGTATGGACTCGGCCCTCGTAGAAGGTTTTGATAAGGTGACGAGCGAAGGAGATCCATGCCAACAACAAGTGTTGTCGGTCTTGACACCGCGAAGAACGTTTTCCAACTTCATGGAGCGGATCGCGATGGAAAGATGACGTTCAAAAAGCCGTTGCGAAGAGCCCAACTTACTGACTTTTTCGCGAACCTACCGCCGTGCGTGATCGGTTTGGAAGCAACGCAAGGAGCTCATCATTGGGCGCGCGGTTGGAGACATTTGGGCATACGGTGCGCCTGGTTGCGCCGCAATTCAGCCGAAGTAGGACACATCCTCACCTTTGGCAGCGTCGCCGCCCTTGCTATCTCGCGCGAAGTCGTTGAACGAGGTGAAAAGAAGAATTGAGAACAAACCTGCATGGACGAACCGGCGCACGAAGTCTCCTCGGGTTGGCGAAATGCACTGCGACCACGGTACCGCATCTCGGGGAACACTGCTTTACCACTCTATTAGGGGAATTTGAAGATCGCAAGTGTTTATGTGACTTTTACAACGCACACTAAAGTTACTCAACGAATTAAGAGAATTATTCGCGTAACGGCCACGCAAAACGAGGACCGCTGCTACGACGACAGTGACCACTAATCCGCTTCTGTGGTGATGTGCTTTGTCCAACCGACACAAGCCGTTAGCGGATTATATATGCCCCGAGTAAGAACGCCACGATGTGGTGCCGAAACTTGCACCGTTGACACAGTTAGTCTACTCCATCCAACACTGCTCGAAGTCTTACCAGAAGCTGCTCTCTTGAGAACGGCTTTTCGAGATAATTAGAACCAGCTTCGAGCATTCCTGAATTTGAGATTCCACCTGGGGTGTATCCAGAGATGTACACGACTTTTATGAGCCCGCAGCAGATCGCAAGTTGCGCGGCGAGATCAGGCCCGTTCATCTGAGGCATGACAACATCGGTCAGCAAAAGCTGCGGTTTCGCCTCGAGCTTCTCCACTGCCTCTATGGCGGCGCCCGGCGAGAACGCCTGAATGACTTCGTATCCTGCCTCCTCAAGTGTGAAAGTAACGAGTTTTCGGACTGCGGCATCATCTTCTACGAATAAGATCTGTTCGCTTCCTCCCGCGGGTGAACTGGTCGTTGCAGGTGTTTGAGCAGCTTGGTCACGTCCGACCACTTCGGGGAAGTAAAGCTTGAATGTCGATCCCCGTCCAAGTTCGCTATAAACTTGGATATCGCCACCGGCTTGTTTGACCTCGCCGTAAACAATCGAGAGCCCGAGCCCCGTTCCTTTCCCCTGTTCTTTTGTTGTGAAGAAAGGTTCAAAAATGCGGTCTTGAGTCTCGCGATCCATTCCAGTACCTGTGTCCGTCACAGCCAGAAGCACGCAAGGTCCGAGTAGAGATCGCGAATCCATGGGGACATGGTCGTGAGTGAGATTGGAGTTGCCGGCCTCGATCAGTAGCCTGCCGCCATTCGGCATAGCATCACGCGCATTCAACGCCAAGTTCATGAGAATTCGATGAATCTGGATTGGATCGGCGAGTATGTTGCCTAAATCGGGTGCGCACGAGGCCACGATTTCGATATCTTCCCCGATAATGGATGACAGCAGTTTGACTGCGGCGCGAACGCTTTCGGTGATGTTGATGACCTGCGGCGACGAGCTTCGACTCCTACCGAACGCGAGCAATTGACCCGTAAGATCTGTCGCGCGCCGACCCGCATGAAGGATCTCGGCGATACAGTCCGCGCCACCTTGATCGAGGATTCTTGACCTGAGGATCTCGCCGTACCCGAGAATTACGGTGAGAAGATTATTGAAATCGTGAGCGACTCCGCCCGCGAGCCTGCCGATCGCTTCCATCTTCTGAGATTGCAGAAGTCTCGCTTCTACTGCTTGGCGCCGCTCAATCTGCGTACTTAATTCAGCTATTAACTTCTCCCGCCGCACGATCCCGTCGTAGATCAGCCGGGTTGCGAAGGCCATCAATGCGAAAATCAAAACAGCGCGACCTATATCGAAGTAGTATTCGCGTCGGCTCAACTCTTCACTTTGCGCGGAGTAGCGAGCAAGGTCTCCATAGGCGTTTTTCTGAAGACTGGTCGTCCGGATTCGAATCTCGTCCATATACAGACGACCGCGATCCGTATCGACGGCTCGTAGAGCGGCCTGCGGATTTCGCGACCGGAGATCAATGGTCAGCCTGAGCTCATCAAGTTTCTGATCGACCAGCAAATCGATGTTCCGCTCCTGCGAAACCTCATTTTCATTCCCGATTGAATCCCGAAGCAACGCGCGCCGTCGATTCGCGATCTCGGGAAGCGCTTGTCTGTAGGGGGCGAGGAAAACCTCGCGGCCGGTGAGAAGAAACCCGCGTTGGCCGGTTTCGGCATCCTTGAGTGACGAAAGCAATGCATTGGAATCGATAATCACCTGGCGGGCGGCAGACGCTCGCGACTTGGCATCGTTTGCGTGCCGCCAGGTATTCCGGGACAAAGCGACGCCCGAGATAAGTACTACGATTGTGAACGCTAGCGGCAGCAGCTCTTTCGCACCTGGCCAACGCCTCATACATCACCGAAAAGCAACCCGTCTACACATTCTTTTTCGAATATTGCACAAAATCCTGCCCTAGACATCGAAAAATATCTGCCTTAAAGATAGAAATTCTATCAGAAATGCTTAGTCATTCTAGTGATTAACGAGAAAGTCTTCCCGCTCGAAGAAATAATCGGCCGTTCGCGATCGCATGATAACGACAGCAAATCACATTGCATCAGCTCGCCCGCGGCCGTTGAATGGGAGCCTGACATAGCAAATAGTTACGGCTCGGCCACATTTTCACCGCAATCTGTTAATGTAAGCAGAATACGTAAGCCGGTTCAATTTTAAGAATGGCCCCAACTTCGAGCAACTGCTTGGCTGTAGAAGCAACTGAACGACCGGCGGAGCCCCAGAACCGTACAGTACTCTTGGCGGAAGACGACGCATCAGTCCGCGGCTTAGTCAGCTCTGTGCTCCGTAGCCGAGGCTTTACCGTCGAAACCGCGTCCGACGGACAACAAGCTCTGGAACTCTTCCAACGGCACTCAAACACCATAGAAATGTTGATAACCGATCTCGCGATGCCTCGAAAAAACGGAGTAGAGCTCATCCGCGATATAAGAGCCCTAGTTCCCGAACTTCCGATAGTGGCTATGTCGGCTGACTTCGGGCCGTGGGAGGAAGAGCTCAATGGAATTGTCTTCCTGGAGAAACCGTTTGATTTAGCCTCTCTATTCGCCGAGATCGATCGTGCATGCCAGGTGAAGATCGGTGGTTCTGACATTGAGGCTTTGAAGCCGGCTGCAGCAACCTGTAACCGCCCTCGGCGCCCGACTTAGGCTTAGTTTGGGTGTAAATATACTTGAGACTTGAGAGACCGCAAGGTTACGGCGGGTTTCGTTTTCTAAGATCAGCGATGCTGATGGCAAGCTCCTCAACTATGGCTTCAAATGATGCACGGCGTTCGCTTATATCAATCCGGCATAATCCTTGCCGCGCCCGGTCGAGAGTTCTTTGCGCTCTTGCAAGACTGTCAGCCGCAGCATCGGCGAATCCCATTCGAAATCGAATCCTGCTTGATTCGATAAGCGTCTGTATCAGATCGATTTCTGCCTGAACGACACCAGATTGACGCATCTGAAGTTTGGCGCGCAAGTCTTCCGGATCGTTCGGCTCCATGATCTCAGGGTAACTCCAAAACCATCGAGTTGCGCGCGTCTGCTTATGCCATTTAGTTAAGGCCGACAAGATCGGAGGCACCCCACGAAGCATCAACCGGGAGCCGATGAACTCCGAACGCAGATTCGTGAGGAAATCGAAGAATTGCTGCTAGCAATTTCGCAAGACTTTAATTGACGCGGAAGCGCAGGCGCAAGTGGGAGGCTCTCTACTCCTAGCAGTTGTCACCCCCTGTTCCGCCGATCTGAACGGTATCTCGAACATGATACGACCAGTCTTCAGAAAAACGCCTATGGAGACCTTGCTCGCTACTCCGCGCAGGGTGAAGAGTTGAGCCGACGCGAATACTACTTCGATATAGGTCGCGCTGTTTTGATTTTCGCATTGATGGCCTTCGCAACCCGGCTGATCTACTTGACCCCGCGCGCGGAGACTATGCCAGCGTCACCAAGTTCTCCGATCCCGATGGCAACAGCTGGGTGCTACAGGAACGGGGCTACCGCAGGGCGTAACAAGAAGAAGAATACCTGTTCGTTAGATTGGCCCTAGATAGGGCACCGTATTGAGGAGGAGAAAATGGGATTATCCTGGCAACAAGGGCCGCTGTCGCCCGGCGCAATAGGGCGATTTCTCGTCCCGGAACCGCTGCCTAAACGACTTTTGTACGCCGAGCCGTTACGGCGGCGAATGCGCGTACGCTTCGGCGGGAATTGGATCGCCGACACGGAAGATGTCACCCTGCTCTTTGAGCCCGGCCATCACCCAATGGCTTACTTCAAGGAAACTGACGTCACTCCGGGTACTCTGGAAATCTCCGGCCACACAACGCAGCACCCTGACTTGGGCGCGACCTCCTGGTACACCGTGCGCGCCGGAGATAAGCGTGCGTCGCGAGCGGCATGGCAGCACGCGGGCCTGCCTGCTTACGCGCGAGAGCTTGCGGGACGGGTTGCGTTCGCATGGCCGGCCATGGACGGTTTCTTTGAAGAAGAAGAACGCATCCTGGGCCATGCCGCCGATAGCTATCACCGGATCGACATTCGCCAGTCCTCGCGCCATCTGGTTGTTCGGTATGGTGATCGCAGCATCGCCGACACGAAGCGGCCGCTGGCTCTCTACGAATCCGGATTCGCACCGCGTTGGTACGTGCCTCGCGCGGACGTTGATGAGTCTGCCCTCACCCCGGTGGAACATCGGACCTTCTGCCCCTACAAGGGACTGTGCAGTTATTACAACATCGGTGAGGCGCCCCTCGCAGCATGGTCGTATCGGGAGGCCTACGCGCAAGTGGACCGGATCAACGATTTCGGTCTCGTCGAACCGGAGAGTGTCCCCGTGCAACTCGATGGCGTTCACATCCATCTCGCGCCGGGTCAGACCGTGATTCCGCACGGCCCGGATCGCCGGCCGCGCGTGGGTTCCCATAAGGCCTGTCCGGCTTCTGAGTCGACAAAAGCTTTCTGAGAAGCGAGGCGCCCCGGGCTCACCACCGATTTCGAGATCACATAGCGCACCTGTCCTTGCGGGCCTAAGATCACCGTCGCTCCTCCAAGAAACGGCATCTGGTGTCCACGGTGAACAGCAGTTTGCAGTTGGGTCACCTCTGCAACTAAGTCGAATGCGACCTGGCCGTCGGGCCCGATACGCCGGCTGGAGCGTATCGATTGAATGCGCGGCAGTCCTGCCTCAACGCCCATCTTGGCAGCCTCAGAGGCTGTAATCAGCCCAAACTCGGCCGACAGATCCGGGCGGCGAATCACGTTACCCAGACACTGCGCCTGGCGTCTCAATTCCGCCATTCCCGCCGGGTTCTGTAGATCGCCACGGAATCGCAGGCTCGAGAAAGTGAGACCGGGAATCGGATTGATTCGCTTGCGGGTCGCGCTCCAGATCAGAGCATCCTCCGAAAGATTCGTCACATGAACCGGGAAGTCACTTGCCATACCTATCCTGGGCGTTACAGTTTCGCTCTCTATTTCTCTGCCGGCATGTGCCCAGCAGCCTTCCACAACGGAACGCATCGTGACTGCGGCTGAGACCTTCCTCACATCGCTCGATGCAACCCAGCGTCAAAACGTCCTCTACGACTTCAATGACAACGTGCAGCGGGCTCGCTGGTAGAACTTCCCCACCGGCGTCGTGCCCCGCGGCGGAATCAACTTCACACAGATGAACGCTCGCAGAAGGAGGCGGCGATGAAACTTCCGGCTACTGTTCTCAGTCCCATGCGCAACTTCGGTCAGTCCCGCGCGCCGGTTCCCGACGAGTATTGGATTCATCACCAATGTCTCTCAATCTTCGGACACGAGAGCGGCAGATGCTACTTTCGCGACGAGAAGTATGCATCCGCGTTGGCGCTGCGACATCTCGCGCAACGGGACACACAAGTACGAGCTCTCCGGAGAAGACGATGTTAACCGATCGTGCATCGATTCGAATCTCGTCCGCGGAGCCAAAGAACTCAGTACAAACGGCGCGTCTTTCGGTTAACGCAGCTATGCCCCAAACACCCGGCCAATAGCGGCGACTTCTTCTCTCCGCTCCTCCTCGATCAGCCGGGCCTGCGTCGGTTCCGGCAAACTCGACCGTATTCTCCAACTCTCCGAAATTCAAGCATGTTTAGTTAACTGACGGGTGGCGCACTGCGGGCAGGCTTAATATTTACATGCGAGCCTCAGGGATTACTGAACCGTAAAGCTAACCCGGCTTGTAGCGGTACCATTATGTGTCGTAATTGTGATCGGACCGCTGGTAGCGCCCGCGGGCACAGTGGCCTGGATGTAGATTCCGCTCGGGACAGTAAATGCGGCGGGAATTCCGTTGAACCAAACGCTAGTAGCGCCCAAGAATCCGCTTCCGAATAGAAGAACGGAAGTCCCGGCGGGACCGGAGGACGGGGTTAATAGCTCCGCTCGAGGCAGCGGCTTGGGGAGACCGAGACTCAGCGCATAGATAATCCCGTTCTGGCTTGCCGGGTTCGACTCGTCGCCGTTGAATAGTTCTCCGTAAAGAACACCGCTTGAGCCTTGCGTCGCAAGACCGCTCAGCGACGAGGGTGCCGACCCGTTAGCGCTGGTGAAGCTGTAAACCTGCTCGTACCCGCCCGTGGGAGTAAGCCGGAAAACTCCGCCATTCTCGTTCGCAAAACCCGCGGAACACCCTCCATAAAGGCTTCCGTCGCTAGCGAGTGTCAGCCCGGTGAGCTCGTTGATGCAGCCGCCTACATTTCCGAACGCCTCGAGAACCTGGTAACCCGACCCGTCCAGATTCAGACGAAAGGCAGCACCGGCATAACCGGTGGCTACATAAGCGCCGTCCACTCCATACAACTTGCCGTCGAGTCCTGCGCCAAGCAGCGTTCCACCCTCATCAAATTGGCGGGTCAGTAGCGGCTTGTACTGACCGCTCGGCGAAATCCGGTAAATGACCTCGTATGGTGTGGACGTACCAAGCTGCGCCGTGCCATAGAGGTTTCCATCGTTCGCCTGGACAAGCGGCGACAGATTGGTCTCCAAGTCGCCAAAAGTATGCAGAACCGTGAACTTTCCGTCCAACGTATAACGATAGACGATGCCGGTTGCGTTCGGGAAATTGAAAAAACCGACGGTTCCATAGATAGCGCCGTCAGCTCCGGCGGTTGGAGGGCTTGCAACCGCTCCTTGGTTTAGAGCTGTAAAGTCCACTAGAACAGTTACGTCGCCGTTCAGATCGCTACGGAACAATACGCTCTTATCGCCGGTTGCGGGGACAGCTATTCCTGCACCAAATGTCGTGCCGTAGAGTAGCCCGTCACTCGCTTGAATTAGTTGCCCAATCGGGCGATCCGCTTCAATCTTATCCAAGAGATGCCGGTAAGTAAATGTGCCGGAACTGGTTACGGAAAATAGCGCGCCTCCACCAAAACTGCTGGTGTAACTGTTCGTTCCATAGAATAGACCGGGTTGAACTTCAACCATGGTGGACCAAGGACCTCCGGACACGCCGTTGGTTCCAAACTGTTTTAGCGTGGTGAAGGTTTGGGCTTGCGCGGTCGCGATCACTGAGCTGAGCGCGATGGCTAAGTGGACTTGTCTCGATTTCTTCATGCGAGCGAGTTTATCGTAAAACCCAAGCTCCGGATACACGGCAACAAAAGATTACATGGCGGCGTATATTCGGTCACGCGGTGACGCCCGCTCGCGCCACCTCGCGCCCGGTGTTCAACTGCTCAAAACCCCGAAAATTATGGCTTCGCTGCGACTTGCTCCTTGGCATTTCCTCCACCCAGCGTCAAAGCGTCCTCTCCGACTTCAATGACAACGTGCAGCGGGCTCGCTGGTCGAGCTTCCCGACCGGCGTCGTGCCCCGCGGCGGAATCAACTTCAACAGATGAACGCTCCGCAGAAGGAGGCGGCGATGAAACTTCTGGCTACCTGTTCTCAGTCCCATGCGCAACTTCGGTCAGTCCCGCGCGCCGGTTCCCGACGAGTATCGGATTCATCACCAATGTCTCTATATGTAAAGTATGGGCTCCTCCACTTGTCGTGCGACGATCCGAAGTCGGCGCGGGTCTTCTCTGGGCACTACTCGTGCCGAAGGGCAATCAGGGGTTCCGTACCAGAGGCAGTCCGTGACGGGATCCAGCATGCCAGCAGAGCAACCAATGCGAGAAACAGCGGTGCTAACGCGAACGTTGCCAAGTCGTGAGGCGCGACGCCGTATAAAGCACTGCTGAACAGTTTGGAGATTGCCCATGCGGCGGCTAAACCAGGGATCAATGCGAACAGTGTGAGGGTCATCCCTTGGCGGATAATCATCCGCTGCATCTCATCCGCCCGTGCTCCCAACGCCAGCCGGATTCCGATCTCGCGTGTCCGCCGGGTTACCCAGTAATTCATGACTCCATACAGCCCGACGGCAGCGAGTAAAAGGCCGAGAATTCCAAAGACACCAAACAAGGTGCTGGTGAGGCGCGGCAGGAAAAGCGCGTCGTGAACATGTTCTTCCATCGTCTCTTCGTTGAAAATCGCTAGATTTGGATCCAGTAGATGAATCTCGTTGCGTATGGTTGCTGCGACTCCGGTTACGCCGTCCGCGTAGCGAACCACCACAACATAGCCGCTAGTCGAGGGGTCTTCCGCAATATCTTGAGCGAGAGCGCGGTAGAGAACAGGTCGCGTATCTTCGCCAAGAGTACGCGACTTGATGTTACCGGAAACACCAATAATCCGGTAGGTGCGACCGCCCCCGGTAACACGTTGGCCGAGTGGGTTTTCGCTCTTAAACAGCTTTTGAGCCAAAGCTTGGTTTACGATTGCTACTCTCGGACTACTGGCAGTAACATCGCTGAGGTCGAGACCCGCGACCCGCGACGTTCCAATCGTCTCGAAGTAATCGGGACCGATCATGTAGAGTTCCACGTTAGGATCCGCTTCACTGGGTTGGCTCCGGCTCTCCACATGAAACGAGTCGCTTCGATGGCCTCCCGATAACGGCACGCTATCTGTATAAGTGGCGGAAACCACGCCCGGAAGCGCTGCGATTCGCTGACGCAAACGATTGAGGAAGTCGGTGGTGCGTTCCGAGGTGTAACCGTGCAGACGCGGATCTATCGCCATTATGACGATGCCTCGTGAGCGAAAACCTATTTCGGTGTGAGACGCGTTCTCGAGGCTTCGGAGGAAGAGACCAGTAGCGCAGAGCAGAACCAGCGACATCGCGATCTGTGAAACCACCAAAATGTTGCGAAGAGTCCACGCGCGGCCTGGACCCGCCACCAAATCTTCGCCGTGGAGCCCGCGTGCAATGATGGGGCGCACGATCTCCATGCCGGCGCCAATCCAAACAGCACACCGGCGCCCACACTAAGGATAAATGCATACAGCAGACCTCGCCAGTCCTGATGCACAGTCAGATCCAGGGGCACGGGGGCCGGAAGGCGAAAAGCGATTAACGCGTGCGTCGCCCAGAACGAAATCGAGACGCCGAACAATCCGCCTACAATCGCCAGCAGGACGCTTTCAGTAAGCATCTGCCGAAGAAGGCGGCCGCGAGTGGCCCCTAAAGCAAGGCGTACCGCCATCTCGCGCTGCCGCCCTGAAGCGTGGGCGAGAAACATGTTCGCTACGTTTGCACAGGCTATACAAAGAACGAATAGTGCCACCAGCGTAAGTGCCGCTAGAAACATCATTATCACCGGCTTATCTCTGCTAGGAGACAGAGATCCAGCGGGTTCAAACCGGAATCCGCCTCCCTTCTCCGTCTCCGGATGAGCTTTGGCGAAGCGCTGGGAAAGTAAGTCCAGTTCGGCTGCTGCCTGGCGCCGCGTGACTGCGGGTTGTAGTCTCGCGACTACGGTGAGCCAGTGGTAGTAGCGCGATTCGTGGTTGCTTGTATTGGGTAGTAACTGATCTAGAACGCCGATCGGGACCCAGAACTGGCAATCGAGAATAATGTCGAGCCCACGGAAAGCCGGCGGAGCTACGCCCACCACGGTAAATGGTCGACCGGAAAGCGTGATGACTTTCCCCAGGATGGATGAATCACCGGCGAAGCGATGCCGCCAGAGGCTGTAGCCTAGGACAATCACCGAAGCCTGTTCTTCGGTGGGCGCGAATCCGCGGCCAAGGGACATGCCAAGCTGGGACACATCGAAGAAGTTAGCCGTCGCAGCCTGACCCCAAACGCGTTCAGGCTCACGGCGTCCTCCGACGGACGCGGGCACCAACTCAAACACCCGGCAACGCCGGAGAAAGATTTGACCTGCGCACGAAGGTCGCTGAATAGAGGCCACGAGAAGCCATCGCAGCATTCACCCTGGTGTGTGGTGTGGAGAGCCATCAAGCTGTTTGGATCTCCGACCGGCGGAGCGCTCACGACAAAACGGCTTACGATGGAAAAGATCGTGCAGTTGGCGGCGATTCCGAGACCAAGAGTCAGGATCGTGAGAGACGCAAATGCAGGAGCCTTTTGGATCACGCGCGCGGCACCTGACTTCGCGGCAAAACGCCGCAATGGCCTCGCCTGCTCGCGCCTCCCGGATTTCCTCCTTGGCCTGTTCCGGCAGGTTAAATTTCAGATTAACCAAACGGATCGCCTCCTCGCGTGGAGCGCCTTTCTCACCAGCCGATCCACGAGGGTGGTGTAGAACGCTTGCACCTCCGCGTCGAGTTCCGTTTCAACGGCACTGCGGCGGAACCATAACCTCAACTGCGGACGAATTCGTGGGAGAAGGGACATCGTTACGCCTCTTCCGCCAGCACGCGGCTCATTGCGGTAAATACCTTTTTCCAGTTACGCTTTTCTTCTGTCAGCTGAGATCTCCCAGATGTTGTCAGGGTGTACGTTTTTACGCGCCGTTTACTCTCATGGTCAGACCACGCGCCCTCGATCCATCCCTTTTCGGCAAGCCGGTGCAACGCCGGAAATAAAGACCCCGGGCCTACTACAAATACGCCGCGCGTTACCTGTTCGATCCATCTGAGATAGCGACTCCATGCATGGCGCCGCGCTCAAGCGTGCGAAGAATTAGGAGATCTAGCGTGCCTTGCAGTAATTCCGCTGGTCTGGCCATAAGTGGATAGTATCGTCATTCGATATCGAATGTCAATATCATTAGAGCGACGAGCCGGTCTTCTCCCGGTTTCGCTCATCACAGCCACGCTTCAGTTCACGAATATTCAAAAACTCGGCGGGCGAGCATCTATGGATTACGGCGTCACTTGACTTTCGTGGCATCTGTTTGTCCTCTCGTCAAGGAGTTAGCCGGTCTGGGCGATTCAAGCGGCTGGAACAACTTAATGGGTTGCAGTTTCGCCGAAACAATGCCGCCCATCGAAGCTCTGCGCGGATTCCCGCCGACGTACTCGCGAAACAGTGCCGTCCGAGTGGGGAGCAATCGGCTGCCGAAACGTGCAATTGTGGAGGCAATTCTTGTGCTCGCTCCCTGCGCGGATTAGCCGATCCTGGACATTCTATCCTAAATCCGGTTCGGACCCGTCCGGCGGTAGTGTCCCAAAAGCGCGTTGATCAAAAGTGAACGCTATTCGTCGGGCCTTCGTCCGTACAGGACGAATCCGTTAAAGGCGGATAACGCGACAACAAAACGATCTTTCGCCCCTGCCCGGTAAGTTCCCGTGACAGTTTCCTCGGATGAACGTTAACTAAACGTGCTTGAAATTCGGAGAGTTAGAGAACAAGGTCGAGTTCGTCTCGTTCGGAGGCACGTCGCGCGGATCGAAGCGCGACAGAGAGACTGGACTGCCGCAACTGGCCGCGTGTTCGCACTGGTCTTCTGTTAACCGGAAGCGCACGCAGTTTGTACCTTGTTATTTGGCTCCGTGGACGAGATTCGAATCGATGCACGATCGGTTAACATCGTCTTCTCCGGAAAGCTGGTACTTTGTGTGTCCCCGTTGCGCGAGATGTAGCAGAGCCAAGGCGGATGTATACTTCTCGTCGCGGGAGTAGTATCTGCCGCTCTCGTGTCCGAAGATTGCGCGCTGTTTGTCGTGTGAGGGACAGATGGCGCGCCACGGACGCGCAAACACTTGGCGGGCAATTTTGTGCCAGCCGGTGGCTTCCGATCGCAACTCTATCCGGCAAGCAGAGGAACCTGCCATTAGTCAAGTTTCGGCGGCAGCGCACCAGATGCACGCCCCACGGTTTGGGTCGTAATGTTGGGACCCCAACATTACGCTCGCAAACCTTTCTTCACGCTCATCGCATTGAAAGTCGACGACTTTCAAAATGCGCAAGAGAATCATCCAAGCCTGCCAACGGCTTGCTTTCGCTGAAGTTCCGCTTGGAGCTGTTAATCGTGGTTCGCATCTGTGTCG
>CAWCZA010000010.1:0-9420 GCA_963799935.1 uncultured Gammaproteobacteria bacterium
GTTGAAAATCGCTAGATTTGGATCCAGTAGATGAATCTCGTTGCGTATGGTCGCTGCGACTCCGGTTACGCCGTCCGCGTAGCGAACCACCACAACATAGCCGCTAGTCGAGGGGTCTTCCGCAATATCTTGAGCGAGAGCGCGGTAGTAGAACAGGTCGCGTATCTTCGCCAAGAGTACGCGACTTGATGTTACCGGAAACACCAATAATCCGGTAGGTTCGACCGCCCCCGGTAACACGTTGGCCGAGTGGGTTTTCGCTCTTAAACAGCTTTTGAGCCAAGGCTTGGTTTACGATTGCTACTCTCGGACTACTGGCAGTAACATCGCTGAGGTCGAGACCCGCGACCCGCGACGTTCCAATCGTCTCGAAGTAATGGGGACCGATCATGTAGAGTTCCACGTTAGGATCCGCTTCACTGGGTTGGCTCCGGCTCTCCACATGAAACGAGTCGCTTCGATGGCCTCCCGATAACGGCACGCTGTCTGTATAAGTGGCGGAAACCACGCCCGGAAGCGCTGCGATTCGCTGACGCAAACGATTGAGGAAGTCGGTGGTGCGTTCCGAGGTGTAACCGTGCAGACGCGGATCTATCGCCATTATGACGATGCCTCGTGAGCGAAAACCTATTTCGGTGTGAGACGCGTTCTCGAGGCTTCGGAGGAAGAGACCAGTAGCGCAGAGCAGAACCAGCGACATCGCGATCTGTGAAACCACCAAAATGTTGCGAAGAGTCCACGCGCGGCCTGGACCCGCGACCAAATCTTCGCCGTGGAGCCCGCGTGCAATGATGGGGCGCACGATCGTCCATGCCGGCGCCAATCCAAACAGCACACCGGCGCCCACACTAAGGATAAATGCATACAGCAGACCTCGCCAGTCCTGATGCACAGTCAGATCCAGGGGCACGGGGGCCGGAAGGCGAAAAGCGATTAACGCGTGCGTCGCCCAGAACGAAATCGAGACGCCGAACAATCCGCCTACAATCGCCAGCAGGACGCTTTCAGTAAGCATCTGCCGAAGAAGGCGGCCGCGAGTGGCCCCTAAAGCAAGGCGTACCGCCATCTCGCGCTGCCGCCCTGAAGCGTGGGCGAGAAACATGTTCGCTACGTTTGCACAGGCTATACAAAGAACGAATAGTGCCACCAGCGTAAGTGCCGCTAGAAACATCATTATCACCGGCTTATCTCTGCTAGGAGACAGAGATCCAGCGGGTTCAAACCGGAATCCGCCTCCCTTCTCCGTCTCCGGATGAGCTTTGGCGAAGCGCTGGGAAAGTAAGTCCAGTTCGGCTGCTGCCTGGCGCCGCGTGACTGCGGGTTGTAGTCTCGCGACTACGGTGAGCCAGTGGTAGTAGCGCGATTCGTGGTTGCTTGTATTGGGTAGTAACTGATCTAGAACGCCGATCGGGACCCAGAACTGGCAATCGAGAATAATGTCGAGCCCACGGAAAGCCGGCGGAGCTACGCCCACCACTGGTAGATGGTCGACCGGAAAGCGTGATGACTTTCCCCAGGATGGATGAATCACCGGCGAAGCGATGCCGCCAGAGGCTGTAGCCTAGGACAATCACCGAAGCCTGTTCTTCGGTGGGCGCGAATCCGCGGCCAAGGGACATGCCAAGCTGGGACACATCGAAGAAGTTAGCCGTCGCAGCCGGGCCACTTGAAACGCGTTCAGGCTCACGGCGTCCTCCGACGGACGCGGGCACCAACTCGTAACACCCGGCAACGCCGGAGAAAGATTTGACCTGCGCACGAAGGTCGCTGAATAGAGGCCACGAGAAGCCATCGCAGCATTCACCCTGGTGTGTGGTGTGGAGAGCCATCAAGCTGTTTGGATCTCCGACCGGCGGAGCGCTCACGACAAAACGGCTTACGATGGAAAAGATCGTGCAGTTGGCGGCGATTCCGAGACCAAGAGTCAGGATCGTGACAGACGCAAATGCAGGAGCCTTTTGGATCACGCGTGAGGCATACCTGACTTCGCGGCAAAACGCCGCAATGGCCTCGCCTGCTCGCGCCTCCCGGATTTCCTCCTTGGCCTGTTCCGGCAGGTTAAATTTCAGATTAACCAAACGGATCGCCTCCTCGCGTGGAGTGCCTTTCTCGACCAGCCATTCCACGAGGGTGGTGTAGAACGCTTGCACCTCCGCGTCGAGTTCCGTTTCAACGGCACTGCGGCGGAACCATAACCTCAACTGCGGACGAATTCGTGGGAGAAGGGACATCGTTACGCCTCTTCCGCCAGCACGCGGCTCATTGCGGTAAATACCTTTTTCCAGTTACGCTTTTCTTCTGTCAGCTGAGATCTCCCAGATGTTGTCAGGGTGTACGTTTTTACGCGCCGTTTACTCTCATGGTCAGACCACGCGCCCTCGATCCATCCCTTTTCGGCAAGCCGGTGCAACGCCGGAAATAAAGACCCCGGGCCTACTACAAATACGCCGCGCGTTACCTGTTCGATCCGATCGAGATAGCACTCCATCCATAGCGCCGCGCTCAAGCGTGCGAAGAATGAGGAGATCTAGCGTGCCTTGCAGTAATTCCGCTGGTCTGGCCATAAGGAAACAATCGTCATTGGATATCGAATGTCAATATCATTTGAGCGACGAGCCGGTCTTCTCCCCGATCGCTCATTCCAGCCACGCTTCAGTTCACGAATATTCAAAAACTCGGCGGGCGAGCATCTATGGATTACGGCGTCACTTGACTTGGTCTGTTTGTCCCTCGTCAAGGAGTTAGCCGGTCCGGGCGATTCAAGCGGCTGGAACAACTGAATGGGTTGAGCTTCGCCGAAACAATGCCGCCCTTCGAAGTCTGCGCGGATTCCCGCCGACGTACTCGCGAACAGTGCCCTCCAAGTGGGGAGCAATCGGCTGCCGAAACGTGCAATTGTGGAGGCAATTCTTGTGCTCGCTCCCTGCGCGGATTAGCCGATCCTGGACATTCTATCCTAAATCCGGTTCGGACCCGTCCGGCGGTAGTGTCCCAAAAGCGCGATAATCAAAAGTGAACGCTATTCGTCGGGCCTTCGTCCGTACGGGACGAATCCGTTAAAGGCGGATAACGCGACAACAAAACGATCTTTCGCCCCTGCCCGGTAAGTTCCCGTGACAGTTTCCTCGGACGAACGTTAACTAAACGTGCTTGAAATTCGGAAAGTTAGAGAACAAGGTCGAGTTCGTCTCGTTCGGAGGCACGTCGCGCGGATCGAAGCGCGACAGAGAGACTGGACTGCCGCAACTGGCCGTGTGTTCGCACTGGTCTTTTTTAATCGGAAGCGCACGCAGTTTGTACCTTGTTACTCGGCCCCGTGGACGAGATTCGAATCGATGCACGATCGATTAACATCGTCTTCTCCGGAAAGCTGGTACTTTGTGTGTCCCCGTTGCGCGAGATGTAGCAGAGCCAAGGCGGATGTATACTTCTCGTCGCGGGAGTAGTATCTGCCGCTCTCGTGTCCGAAGATTGCGCGCTGTTTGTCGTGTGAGGGACAGATGGCGCGCCACGGAGCGCAAACACTTGGCGGGAATCTTAGGCTAGCTGGTGGCTTCCGATGGCAACTTATCCGGCAAGCAGAGGAACCTCCCCATTAGTCAAGTTTCGGCGGCAGCGCACCAGATGCACGCCCCACGGTTTGGGTCGTAATGTTGGGACCCAACATTGCGCTCGCAAACCTTTCTTCACGCTCATCGCATTGAAAGTCGACGACTTTCAAAATGCGCAAGAGAATCATCCAAGCCTGCCAACGGCTTGCTTTCGCTGAAGTTCCGCTTGGAGCTGTTAATCGTGGTTCGATCTGCGTCGGGGGTGCGCCGGGATAAACCGGCATGTTGTCGAGGATGAAAGAGCCTTACAAGAAAGGAGAAAGCGAACTCCATCTTGACCCTGAGTCTTGCGATTGACGCCGTGAGGTTTCAGTCGAAGCGTAGACAAGGGCATCGGTGGGCCGGGCTATTGAGCTTCGAAAAGGTATTAGATCAGGGACGCCGACCGTTTCCCCAAGTGCGGGAAGGCAACACAGCTTGTCGCGTTATCGCGAGTGGCAAGCTGGCCCTGCGTAGTCTGAGAACCCGCGCACGCTGAGAAACAACATGCACGAGAACCGGGAGACCTCGAAAGCTTCTCGGCTCAACCAGAGCCGAGACCGGTCCGAAAAGGCGATTAGCCGCACAGCGGACAGGCACGCTTTCGAGGAGTCGGACTGCGCCATAGTACCTGTGAACCTGTCGAACAAAGAGGAGCAATCTTCGGCGGAGATGGGGGAGGGAAGGGCGCGGGCCAAGGAGAACATCGGTCCGTCTAACACGAGCCCGACACAGAGCGGGGAACGAGTGTCCCAGGGGCTGGCGCGGTGTGCGTCAGGCAGCAAGAGAAAGGAAGCAGGAACGGTTTACCGCTTTACTCCACCATGTAACGATCGGTCTGTTGCGGGACAGCTTTTACGCATTGAAGCGGCAAGCTGCGCCCGGAGTGGACGGCGTTACGTGGAAAGAGTATGAAACCGGATTGGAAGATCGGCTTGCCGATCTGCACAACCGGGTTCATCGTGGAACGTACCGGGCAAAAGCATCGCGGCGAGTCTATATCCCGAAGGCTGATGGACGGCAACGCCCATTAGGAGTCGCGGCACTGGAGGACAAAGTTGTTCAACAGGCCGTGGTGACCATCCTCAATGAGATTTATGAGGTGGACTTCAAAGGCTTTTCGTACGGCTTTCGTCCGGGACGAAGCCCGCATCAGGCGCTGGACGCGCTCAGTGTGGGTATCCATCGAAAGCGAGTGAACTGGGTGCTCGATGCGGACATTCGCGGGTTCTTTGACAATATGGACCACGAGTGGACTGTGAAGTTTATCGAGCACCGTGTGGGCGACAGCCGCATGGTCCGCCTGATCCGGAAATGGCTGAAGGCGGGCGTGTCGGAGGAAGGCCAGTGGTCGGAGACGACGGTAGGCACTCCGCAGGGTGCGGTGATCTCGCCGCTGCTCGCGAACGTCTATCTGCACTATGTGTTCGATCTATGGATCGAAGCCTGGCGCGAGAAAGTGGCACGGGGCGATGTGGTTGTCGTCCGGTACGCTGATGATCTCGTGGTAGGTTTCGAGAGCCGGGCGGAAGCGGAGCGATTCCTGGAAGCATTTCGGGAACGCCTCGCTAAGTTCGGCCTGGAGTTACATCCCGAGAAGACGAGGCTGATCGAGTTCGGGCGGTTCGCCGCTCGGAACCGGGAGCAGCGGGGTGAGAGTAAACCGGAGACCTTTACCTTTCTGGGATTCACGCACTACTGCGGGGAACTCCGGAAGGACGGAGCCTTCACGGTGTGGCGCACAACGGCGAAGAAGCGGATGGCGGCCAAGCTGCTGTCGATTAAGACAGAGCTGAGTCGTCGCCGTGCATGAGTCGAAGGCGTCCGTCGGTGCGTGGCTCCAGAAGGTTGTCCTGGGATACTATCGCTATCACGCCGTCCCGGGAAACTTGCCGCAGTTGGAAGTCTTCCGGCATCGTCTGCGGCGGTTGTGGCGGAACGCTTTATCCCGGCGCAGCCAACGGGCCGATATCTCGTGGGGGCGAATGACTGTGCTCTCCGAGCGATGGATTCCACACCCTCGTGTTTTGCATCCTTACCCCAGGGAACGTTTCGACGCCAGAATCCGAGGTGGAAGCCGTATGCGTTAAAGCGCTCGTACGGTTTTGTGCGGGGGGTGCCGAGCGATCGGTATCCCTACCGCGACAGCCAACATTACTTCCCCAAATTCTTTTTCATGGCTCCGGGAATGGAAAAGCGCTGTTTTCGCGGGCATTTTGCCTAGAATCCATTCTCCGCTGGCGGAACGTTCCGGAGAAACGAGGCCTGTGGCGCCGCCGTGCCGACTCTGACGCACCCTGTCTCTCCGCATTCTCTTATTCTCGGCCGGAGTCAAGTTCATGCTCGTATCGTTGGTTGCGCGAGGTCGTCCGGGGCGCTGCGACCCTCCCGCATACCGCCGCCACGGTCCGACACCCTGGTCGTCAATTTGCAGCACCGTGGCCAGGCGTGCGTGACTTATGCACTTATGTCCGCAGCCTACTCTTCGAACTCGGTAAATTCACCATTGGCCCATACTCGCAGGGCGCAAATCCGTACGCAACCTTGGTTCGAGATGACGCAGGCGATCTTCTTGGCACCACAGTATGCCTCACATGAACACCAGTGAGTGGATTGGAGAAGCTAGGAGAACGGAGTTAGGACCGAGTCTCTGCCCAGCGATGCGGTAGGAGTAGATCGAGTTGTTGGATGGAATGATCGGCAATGCGCGAAAGTACATCCCGGAACCACACGAAGGGGTCTACTCTTACCAATTCACACGATGCAACGAAGCTTCTCAGGACCGCCATCGTCTTTCCCCCGCGGTCGCTGCCCAGAAAGGTCCAGTTATGACGTCCGATCGCGATTCCGCGCAGCGAACGCTCGGTATGGTTGTTATCGATGGATAGATGGCCGTCGTCCAAGTACCTCGTCAGTGCAACCCAGTTCTTCAGAACATAGGCGACAGCTTGACCCGGTTCACTCTTCGGCAGCAACTCATCACGAATCTTAAGTAAATAAGTGTGAAGCTGATCAAGCACCGGCCGGGATACTTCCTGGCGCAATAGCCGCAGTTGCTCGCCGTCTATGCCCGACTGCCGGGCCCGCTTCTCTACTGCGTAGAGTTGCCCGATGTAGGCCAGCACCGCACCCATCCGCACTTGGTCTTTTTCCAAGGCTTGATACACGTGTCGCCGCGAATGAGCCCAGCACGCAACCTCCACCAGTCCCCTTGTGGGATCGGTGAAGAACCGGTCATAAGCCACATAAGCGTCCGCCTGTAGGTAACCACGATAACTACGGAGAAAGCGCTCCGGCCCGGCGCGCTCCCGCGTCGGCGTGTAGTCATAGACCACCGCCGGATGATCCCGATCACCCACATACGGCCACAGCCGTCCCGTCCGCGTTTGGGGAAGACCGCGATCCAGAACCTTCACCGGTGTATCATCCGTGCCGACTACCTTCGACCGCAGCACGAAGTCCTTCAACCGCGCATATAACGGATCGAGCAGCTCTGCGCTTTGCCGCATCCAGCCGCACATCGTCTGGTCTGCGATCTCCACCCCGAAGCGCCGCAGCATCCTCGCTTGCCGGTGTACGGGTAAGTGGTCGGCTAGCTTGCTCACGATCACATGCGCCAGCAGACTCGCGCCCGCCGTGCTCTTTTCGATGGGCTGTGCAGGTTTGTTGGCTGTCTTTACGGTGCAGGCGCAAGCGTACTTCTGGCAGGCGTCTTCGATTACCAGCAACTGCGCGGGAATGTATTCGTAGCGTTCGCTCACTTCCTCGCCAATGCGCCGTAGATCCAAGTGGCAAGCCGTGCAGTGCTTGTCAGCCTCCGCCAAGTCATGCACGATGCGTTCACGCTTGAGATGCGAAGGCAACTGTTTCCGTCCGCGTGGCTTACTTTCCTCGCGACCGCTGCTGCTGCCGCCGGCAGGGGGATCGTTGTTGGAATCGTCCTTCTTGTCCGGTTCGTCGGCTTGCGGAAACTCCGCGCCAAGCTCCTGTGCAAAAAGCCGGAGCTGATCGGCGCTTAACTGCTCGCTGCGAGTGCCGCTCTTGGCAGCAAGTAACTGCCGCAGCAAGCGTTGTGTTTTGTCCAGTTGCGCCGTCACATCGACTAACATCCGCCGTAAGATCTCCGGATCCTGCGGCAAGCTGTTCGGGTCGACCGGCACTACTCACATTGTAGAAAAAAGGCCAGCTAAAGACCAGTAAAAAGTGCTTGGAACGCTTGTATTTATGCGGCTTCGACGCTCTTACGGTGATATCGTTTGCGGCGCTTGGCCTGGCTCAGATCGATACCGCTCAGTAATGCTCCTAACTCCTGTGCAGTGATCTCCCGTCGCATCTCACCGGCGCTGGAAAACGGCATCGCATAAGTGCCTTCCTCGAGCCGCTTCGCCCATACCGCGAATCCGTCCCGATCCCAATACAAAATTTTGAGGCGGTCGCGTCGCAGATTCGCGAAGACGAATAAATGCCCGGCAAACGCGTCCATCTGCATGGCCCCACTGGCCAGAGCATGCAGCCCGTCGAAGCTGCGCCGCATATCGCACGGCGCCGTACACAGATACACGCGCACGCTCGCCGGCAGATGGATCAAGCCCTCTCCCGCAGTACCGCGACAACCATTCGCAGCGTGGCCGCGTCACCGGGAATTCGGAGCCGATCACCAGTCGCCAGCACAATATCGATCACTACTGCTTCCGATGTCGGCTTGGTTTCCACAAGTGCAAAGGTAACTGGAATCTCTTTCCGAAACCGTTGTCGCCAGCTATAAAACGCATACTCACTTACGCCCCGGCCTTGACAGTAAACGCGGATCGACTCCCCGCTCTTCTCTTGTTCCGCGATCATCAGGCGCCATTGCTCGCGCCGTTCTGCTTGTCTCTCGCTCATGCCTCCACTATGCGGGGCCGACACGCTCCTTAGCCAGTGGGGTTCATGTGATGCTTACGGGTTTATACGGTTTTCAACGGCAAGCAGATCGACCAAATCCCCGCATACGAGCCGACCAAGCACTCCGAGTTTGAAGCAATCCAGGCAGGCGAACAGATTTTGGCACACTCGGGAGCCAAGATCGCGCATGATCAGCCGGATAGCGCGTTTTATAATCGCGCGAAAGACAGTATTCACCTCCCGCCGAAGGACGCTTTCAAGGAGCCCGCTGGATATTACGGCACTGCTCTTCATGAACTGGCGCACTGGACAGGTCATCCGTCGCGCTTGAATCGGGCGACACTCAACGAGTCGTATCGATTCGGGGATCTGAACTATGCAAGGGAAGAGCTGAGGGCGGAACTCGCAAGCGTGTTCCTCGCCGCCGAACGCGGAATTCCGCATACTCCCGAAAGCACGCCGCTTACGTCGGTTCCTGGGTGAAGGCGCTCAAGGAAGACAAGAACGAGATCTTCCGGGCCGCGCACGAAGCTTCTGCAGCGACAGATTTCCTCCTGACGCTTGAACGCGATCGCTCGGTCGCCGATGAAGAGCTTTCGACAGCCCGGTCGGCTGAATCATTCGAAGGCACATGTCCCCAGCCAGTCTGGAACAAACCACAGCAGACATCCGACACGATCGCGAGCGCCTTGAGAGGCCGATCCCGACAAGAACGGTATAAGCGAGACGATCGCGCCGATGCGCGAGTCAACGGATCAAGTCGCGCGACTCGAACTAGGAAGCGGTACCGTGAGTGTCCATGAAAAGAAAACGGGTATGGATCGAAGAAGCACCGTAGAAACGCAGCCTTCCGTTGCGGTTCCCGGTAAAGTCTCGCTAGGCGAGGCGCAATCAGTTACGGCGGAAGCGCTTGGTCCCAAAGCCAAAGCTCTCGCCGCGCAAACGG
>CAWCZA010000011.1:0-1468138 GCA_963799935.1 uncultured Gammaproteobacteria bacterium
TGTTGCCTGCGCCCTGGATCAGCTGCTGGTTCGTCAGCGTGTCGGTGGCCAACGAGCCGTAGATCAGGTTATCGCTGCTATTGGACAGAGTCAGCGAACCCGCCCCGCTCAAGGTCACGTTGGCCGCCCCAATCGCCAGGTCGGTCCGGTAGTTGGTAGCGTTCATCGTGATCGCCCCCGCATTGGCCACGGTCGCGGCCGAGAGCGTCGTCCCCGTGTTGTTGTCGATCTGGATTAATCCGGTTGCCGTGTTGGTGAGGGTGCCGCTTAGCGCGTTGCTGAACCCGCCTACTACTTCGATCTTGGCGCTGTTGTTTAATGTCCCGGTAGTGATCGCTCCGTTGTTCAGGTTTAGGTCGCCGGTCCCGGCCACGGTCACAGTGGCTCCGCTAATCGTCGAGTTCACCAGCGAGCCTCCCGTCAGGTTTACCGTTCCGCCGTTGATCGTCGAGGTCGACGCCGCAATCGCGCCCCCTGTAGTGTCGATGGTCGCTCCGGTGTTGGTCACCGTCGTGTTAGTGAAGCCCAGGGTGCCGCCATTCGTCGCTTCCAGCATTCCCATATTCGTCGTCCCGCCATTGGCTTCAATCGTCAGGGCGACCGGTTGATTCGCATCGATCGTACCCGAGTTGACCAGCGTCATCTCGTTGTCCCCGATGTTCCCCGCGCCTTGGATCAGCTGCTGGTTCGTCAGCGTGTTCCCGGTCGCCGTGCCGTAGATCAGGTTATCGCTGCTATTGGACAGAGTCAGCGAACCCGCCCCGCTCAAGGTCACGTTGGCCGCCCCAATCGCCAGGTCGGTCCGGTAGTTGGTAGCGTTCATCGTGATCGCCCCCGCATTGGCCACGGTCGCGGCCGAGAGCGTCGTCCCCGTGTTGTTGTCGATCTGGATTAATCCGGTTGCCGTGTTGGTGAGGGTGCCGCTTAGCGCGTTGCTGAACCCGCCTACTACTTCGATCTTGGCGCTGTTGTTTAATGTCCCGGTAGTGATCGCTCCGTTGTTCAGGTTTAGGTCGCCGGTCCCGGCCACGGTCACAGTGGCTCCGCTAATCGTCGAGTTCACCAGCGAGCCTCCCGCCAGGTTTACCGTTCCGCCGTTGATCGTCGAGGTCGACGCCGCAATCGCGCCCCCTGTAGTGTCGATGGTCGCTCCGGTGTTGGTCACCGTCGTGTTAGTGAAGCCCAGGGTGCCGCCATTCGTCGCTTCCAGCATTCCCATATTCGTCGTCCCGCCATTGGCTTCAATCGTCAGGGCGACCGGTTGATTCGCATCGATCGTACCCGAGTTGACCAGCGTCATCTCGTTGTCCCCGATGTTCCCCGCGCCTTGGATCAGTTGCTGGTTCGTCAGCGTGTTCCCGGTCGCCGTGCCGTAGATCAGGTTATCGCTGCTATTGGACAGAGTCAGCGAACCCGCCCCGCTCAAGGTCACGTTGGCCGCCCCAATCGCCAGGTCGGTCCGGTAGTTGGTAGCGTTCATCGTGATCGCCCCCGCATTGGCCACGGTCGCGGCCGAGAGCGTCGTCCCCGTGTTGTTGTCGATCTGGATTAATCCGGTTGCCGTGTTGGTGAGGGTGCCGCTTAGCGCGTTGCTGAACCCGCCTACTACTTCGATCTTGGCGCTGTTGTTTAATGTCCCGGTAGTGATCGCTCCGTTGTTCAGGTTTAGGTCGCCGGTCCCGGCCACGGTCACAGTGGCTCCGCTAATCGTCGAGTTCACCAGCGAGCCTCCCGTCAGGTTTACCGTTCCGCCGTTGATCGTCGAGGTCGACGCCGCAATCGCGCCCCCTGTAGTGTCGATGGTCGCTCCGGTGTTGGTCACCGTCGTGTTAGTGAAGCCCAGGGTGCCGCCATTCGTCGCTTCCAGCATTCCCATATTCGTCGTCCCGCCATTGGCTTCAATCGTCAGGGCGACCGGTTGATTCGCATCGATCGTACCCGAGTTGACCAGCGTCATCTCGTTGTCCCCGATGTTCCCCGCGCCTTGGATCAGTTGCTGGTTCGTCAGCGTGTTCCCGGTCGCCGTGCCGTAGATCAGGTTATCGCTGCTATTGGACAGAGTCAGCGAACCCGCCCCGCTCAAGGTCACGTTGGCCGCCCCAATCGCCAGGTCGGTCCGGTAGTTGGTAGCGTTCATCGTGATCGCCCCCGCATTGGCCACGGTCGCGGCCGAGAGCGTCGTCCCCGTGTTGTTGTCGATCTGGATTAATCCGGTTGCCGTGTTGGTGAGGGTGCCGCTTAGCGCGTTGCTGAACCCGCCTACTACTTCGATCTTGGCGCTGTTGTTTAATGTCCCGGTAGTGATCGCTCCGTTGTTCAGGTTTAGGTCGCCGGTCCCGGCCACGGTCACAGTGGCTCCGCTAATCGTCGAGTTCACCAGCGAGCCTCCCGCCAGGTTTACCGTTCCGCCGTTGATCGTCGAGGTCGACGCCGCAATCGCGCCCCCTGTAGTGTCGATGGTCGCTCCGGTGTTGGTCACCGTCGTGTTAGTGAAGCCCAGGGTGCCGCCATTCGTCGCTTCCAGCATTCCCATATTCGTCGTCCCGCCATTGGCTTCAATCGTCAGGGCGACCGGTTGGTTCGCATCGATCGTACCCGAGTTGACCAGCGTCATCTCGTTGTCCCCGATGTTGCCCGCGCCTTGGATCAGTTGCTGGTTCGTCAGCGTGTTCCCGGTCGCCGTGCCGTAGATCAGGTTATCGCTGCTATTGGACAGAGTCAGCGAACCCGCCCCGCTCAAGGTCACGTTGGCCGCCCCAATCGCCAGGTCGGTCCGGTAGTTGGTAGCGTTCATCGTGATCGCCCCCGCATTGGCCACGGTCGCGGCCGAGAGCGTCGTCCCCGTGTTGTTGTCGATCTGGATTAATCCGGTTGCCGTGTTGGTGAGGGTGCCGCTTAGCGCGTTGCTGAACCCGCCTACTACTTCGATCTTGGCGCTGTTGTTTAATGTCCCGGTAGTGATCGCTCCGTTGTTCAGGTTTAGGTCGCCGGTCCCGGCCACGGTCACAGTGGCTCCGCTAATCGTCGAGTTCACCAGCGAGCCTCCCGCCAGGTTTACCGTTCCGCCGTTGATCGTCGAGGTCGACGCCGCAATCGCGCCCCCTGTAGTGTCGATGGTCGCTCCGGTATTGGTCACCGTCGTGTTAGTAAAGCCCAGCGTGCCGCCATTCGTCGCTTCCAGCATGCCCATATTCGTCGTCCCGCCATTGGCTTCAATCGTCAGGGCGACCGATTGGTTCGCATCGATCGTACCCGAGTTGACCAGCGTCATCTCGTTGTCCCCGATGTTCCCCGCGCCTTGGATCAATTGCTGGTTCGTCAGCGTGTTCCCGGTCGCCGTGCCGTAGATCAGGTTATTGCCGCTATCGGACAGAGTCAGCGAACCCGGCCCGCTCAAGGTCACGTTGGCCGCCCCAATCACCAGGTCGGTCCGGTAGTTGGTAGCGTTCATCGTGATCGCCCCCGCATTGGCCACGTTCGCGGCCGAGAGCGTCGTCCCCGTGTTGTTGTCGATCTGGATTAATCCGGTTGCCGTGTTGGTGAGGGTGCCGCTTAGCGCGTTGCTGAACCCGCCCACTACTTCGATCTTGGCGCTGTTGTTCAGCGTCCCATTAGTGATCGCTCCGTTGTTCAGGTTCAGGTCACCCGCCCCGGCCACGGTCACAGTGGCTCCGCTAATCGTCGAGTTCACCAGCGAGCCTCCCGCCAGGTTTACCGTTCCGCCGTTGATCGTCGAGTTCGACGCCGCAATCGCGCCCGCGCTCGTATCAACCGTCGCCCCAGTGTTGGTCACCGTCGTGTTAGTGAAGCCCAGGGTGCCGCCATTCGTCGCTTCCAGCATGCCCGTATTCGTCGTCCCGCCATTGGCTTCAATCGTCAGGGCGACCGGTTGATTCGCATCGATCGTACCCGAGTTGACCAGCGTCATCTCGTTGTCCCCGATGTTGCCCGCGCCTTGGATCAATTGCTGGTTCGTCAGCGTGTTCGCCGTCGCATTGCCGTAGATCAGGTTATTGCCACTGTTGGACAGGGTCAGGGAGCCCGGCCCGCTCAAGGTCACACTGGCCGCGCCGATGATAAGCGCAGTCCGGTAGTTGGTTCCGTCCATGGAAATTGAGCCTGCGTTGGCGATGGTGGGACCGGCGATTGTCAGCGATGTATTGTTCTCAATGTTCAGAGCATCGCCCTTATCGACAGTCAGCGTGTAAGCGCTACCGGCCACATTCAAGTTGACCGTGGACGCGACCGGGTTACTGTTGTCGATCAAGACAATGCTTCCCGAAGTTGGAATGCCGGTCGACCACATCGCCGCGTTGTTCCAATTACCTGTACCGCCAGACCAGATGTCGACCGTGTTTGCTGGCCGCACCAAGGGGGTGAACAAAGGCTGCATCCCCGGATAGCCGGAAGTAAATCTGAAACTTGAGGAAAGCCGGGAAACTGCGCTCCAGTTGGACCGAGACCAGTAGGTTGGCTGAACCTCACTCGGGCTCTGAACACGCGGTCCCGGCAAGCCGGTCGTCAACGACCACACCGGTATCCTCACCTCGGCCACTCTCGCGTCGATACCTAGATCCGCTCGCGGAGCAACACCCTGCGCGCAAGTCATTTGCGCCGCGGCCAATAGTCCTACCCCGATCAGGACCAGCCATGATTTTGCGGTTCTCATAAGTCGCAATACCCTCCTAAGAGTTCAACTGCGCGCAAACTTCGCCTTTGTGACAAAAAATTTTGTCCATCGAGTACGAACGCGGTCCGACCGTCGAATCTGCCCAGCACATTCATAGGCAAGAAAACGGGGCATCCATTCATCAAAATTCAGGATTGGCTTATAAAACGAGGGACTCGGCAAGCCTTTCCTCACTCTCCCTTACGGAGACGAAAGGGGGAAACCGACATGCCGGAGAAGAATTTTCGTGTGTACCGACTTAGAGGGATTACTGCTTGCCTGGATCAGCCGTCAAACCCGCGCGGTACTTATTCGCCTCGTCCACCTGGCCTAGCGCCTCATAGGCGGTCACGAGGTCTTTTCTTGCCGCCTGGATGCGAGGCGACGCCGGTCCGGGTTGCTTTGCCATGACGTTATATCCGGCTAACAACTGGTTCGATGCCTCTTTATATTCGCGCTCCAATACAAGCACATGACCTAGACGAAGTTGAGTCGCGGCGATGGTAGGGTGTCCTGCGGGTAACTGCTCGACTAAGCGCGATAGGGCGTCGCGATAGCATTTCTCAGCACGCGCGATCTGCTTCTCTTCCGTATAAACATCGCCAAGTCCTAACAACGCAACTCCTACAAGTAGATGGCGGTCCCCCAACGCGGAGCGATTAATAGCGGCCATCCGGCTGAAGTCTCGATTCCGCCTCTGCAAGATGCCCGCGTTTGAGTTCCAACACTGCAAGGCTATTCAAGCCTTGGGCCACCTGGGGATGACCCTTTCCGAATATGCGCTCCTGAATAGCAAGGGCTTCTTGTAAGATAGGAGCCGCCTCGTCGTACTTACCCTGATAGACCAGCGACTGACCAACAGCGGCCATGATCAGAGCGGTATCCGGGTGCTCCTTGCCGTACCAGGACTGCTTGATCGCGAGAGCCTGGCGGTAGTCGCGCTCCGCCTCGGCATCCCGGTTCATCGTGTGTTGCACTAAGCCCAGCCCGTAGTAATCGTCCGCGATGCGCGGATGGATGTTGCCGAATAACTCCCGATCCATCGCCAGGGCCTGCCGGAATAAGGAATCGGCGGCTTCCAGGTGGCTCTGATAGTAGTTCACGTTCGCCAGCAACGTCGTGGTGTCGGAAAGGTCCGTAGTAACTTCATGCTTCGTCGATTGCACCTGAACAGCTTCGTTCAGAAGTTTCGCGGCCTCCTCGTAGGCGCCGCGCTCTTCAAGTACATGCCCCAGGGCAGACTCATCCTTCGCGACCGCAAGGGGATTCGCGGGCACGCGCCGCCGGTCGATTGCGAGTCCTTCGCGCGTGAGGCGCTCGGCTTCGGGAAATTGGCCCTCATCTAGCCGCAGCAGCCCCAACGCCACCAGACCGTCGGCAACGTCCGGCCCATCCGCTCCCTCGATCGACTTGCGCCGATCCAGTGCCGAACGAAGCAGCGGATCGGCCTGCTTGTACTTACCGAGTTTCTGGTACATGTTCCCGAGCGTTTGGTATAACTCCGCCTGAACCGCCGGCTCCGCATTCAGACTGCGCGCGCTCTCGACACCCCGATCGAGAAGAGTCGCAGCCCGTAAGCTGTCGGATGGCCCGGCCGACTTATCGCCGCCGTCGAACAAAGTCAGCATGAACCTCTCGATCCGGTGCGTACGAGTAGCTTCGGCTACGGCATCCGTGCGCGCTCGATTCAATCGCACGACAAAGAACACCACTAAGCCAAGAACGATTGCGCAAACCGCCGCGGTCGCCGTCAGCGCCCGGCGATTGCGCACAACGAACTTGCTCAATCGGTAACTTACGCTGTCCGGACGAGCTTCGAGCGGTTCTGCCTTCAGGTAATGATCGATATCGCGGATGAGCGCCTCGACCGACGGGTATCGCCGGAGCACATCCTTGTGCATGGAAGTTAGCGTCAGAACGTCAAGTTCGTCCCAACCCGCTTTACCCTCGCGAGAAGCGCTGGGCGGCGGCGGCTCCCGCTCCAGAATCACCCGTTGCGCCTCCACAACGCTGAGTTCGGCGAAATCGAAAGGAAGCCGCCCGGCCAACAGCTCATATAAGATGACGCCCAACGAATAAACGTCGGTCTGCGTCCCAAGCGCTCCACCGCGAATCTGCTCGGGCGATGCATAGGGCAGCGTCATGGGGCTTAGTCCCGTGAGCGTTCGCTCGGCGGGTATCCCGGAACCCTCTAGCTGCTTGGCGATCCCGAAATCCAACAGCTTGACTGTGCCGTCGTCGCGCACCAGAATGTTCGATGGCTTGAGATCGCGATGAATGATCGCATGTCGATGGGCGTATTGGACCGCCTCGCAAACCGCGCGAAACAGCCGCAGCTTTTCCTCGATGGAACAGGCGTGTTCGCGGCAGTACTCGGTGAGGGGCTTTCCATCGACGTACTCCATCGCGAACCATGGCGTGCCGTCGTCCAGCGTGTCGGCATCGTGAATGCGCGCAATCAGCGGATGTTCCAACTGAGCCAGCGTCCTTTGCTCAGCTAAGAAGCGATTGCGACGGTCCGGGGACAACAGGCCGTCACGCAGGAGCTTGATGGCGACGACGCTGCCGATATCTTCGCGCCGCGCAAGGTAGACGACTCCCATCCCGCCTTCGCCCAGCGGCTTCACAATCCGGTAAGGACCGAACGCATTTTCCTTGAGCGCAGTACGTTTGTCCGTCTGACTTTGAACGGCGTGCGGCAGGCCTTCGTCATCGAGCAGAGACGTGGCGCTGGAATCCTCCCGCAGCATCGCGCGTAGTTGGGCCTTCATCGCCTCGTCAACGTCGCCCGCGCATTCGAGATATTCCTGCTGGGCCGATGGCGGCATGTCCGATAGGCGATGAAAGATTTCCTGAATCCGTTCCCACCGCGATCGGTCCATGATTAACGGAACTCTCCCCGGATTTCGGCGGCCAGCCACGCTTTCGCCGCCCGCCAGTCGCGTTCTACTGTTCTTTCGCCGATTCCGAGCAACGCCTCGATCTCGGAATTCTTGAGACCGCCATAATAACGAAGCTCAACGAGTTTGGCCTGACGGGGACTCATCTCCGCGAGAGTGTCCAGGGCGGCATCGAGCCGGAGCAAGTCCTCATTGGAGGACACCGCTACCCCGATTGACTCATCCAAGTGATAAGAAGGTTCCCGCCGCCGCGTTTTCCGGAGCGCCTTCGTCGTGCTGCGTCCTTCAGAATCTGACGCATGGCGCAGGCCGCAATGCTCTTGAAATGCAGCTCCGATTGCGGCGATTCCCCGGACGACCGCGCGAGCTTCGACCACGCTTCGTGGACGAGCGTTCCGGTGCTGACTAAAGAGTTTGGGTCGTTGCGCTTAACCGACGCCGCCAGTCGGCGTAGCTCCGCATACATGAGGCTGAACCGGTCGTCCAGCGACTGGCGCGTTTCACCCCGGAGTGGATCGCCAGGACCGGAAGACGCACCTACGCTCGCTGCGTACGATCGCGCCGAATTTCGTTGTCTGGGCATGACGGTTTTGACACCCGTTTACGTAATCACTTAGATGGATTTAGCAGAGTTTATCAGTAAATCGCGGGCAGAGGAGGACAAAAGTAAACAGGGTTACGAGCCAGGTTATAGCTGAGAAGACTCGACGTACTTCGGTTCTGTCGCTGATCTTCCAAGAGTTTCCTCAGAAAATGTTCGGAATTCTCGAAGTGACGTACGTTCTCGGTGACTACTCTGTCCAGAGATCCGCCCGGCGATCCGCACGGTTTCGGAATTGATCGGATAGATCGTCATATCGACGTCAACGTCGTCCAGGAATACCCGGCTAAGAGCGCGGGGAATCTCCACCTGGGCTTTGTCCATCCCGTGCAGTTCCATCATGACCTCGCGCCCTCGTCGGACCTTTCTATTACGGTGTAAAGATGCCCTAAGTCGGCGGCATTCTCGGGATTACCCGAAAACGTTCCCGCTTTCCTGATACCACGCAGATGAAGACTAGACGGGATGCCCGCTTTATCGGACAGAAGTTTAAAATGGACCTCACCGGAGTTGTGAGGCATTCGTACGCGTTACCAGTACGTCAAGCGTCGGTCATCGGCGACCATCAGGGCCACCGCCCGTACCCTGCGGGGGCCGGAAATACCATTGCGAGCCACCCTAACCGCGGGTCTCAGTCTGTTGGCGCAGCGCCTCATACAGCTGCGCCGGCCCGAGCAGGACGTCCTTAAGCCCGCTGCGCACCTTCTCCGATTCCAGCGCCTGCTTGCTCATCGTGGAATGTGCGGCCAAGCGCGTCCATGATGGCGTTCAGAGTATCTCGTTCGACAGGTCCGGCGAATTGGCGAACTGTTCCTTCGTATTGTTCGCGGCCTGCTGCACCAGCATCTCGGATTCCAGCAGCTTCCCTTGATGCACGTTGTTCACGTAGACGAGCTTGTCGTCCTTCGGTCAGTATCGCTCCGAAGAGATCATTCACCTTGCGCGATGATTTCGGCGAGCAGTGCCTTCTCCTTCTCCTGCACCGAGCCGCGAGCCGGCTTCGGTCATGGGCTGCAGCATGGGCGCATCTCCGCCACCGCAAGCTCAAGGGCGCTTGCCCTGTTTTTCAGATGTGTGGTGCGTCAGAACCACCTTGCGAAAGGTCGATCGCCTTCCCGCTCGCGGCCAAATTCCAGCAGAGGCAGCAGCCGCTTGTAAGAAGATCGCCCGCTTCTCCATAGCGGTGTTGCCGTAATCGAAGATCTGCGACAGGAACGTGTACACGCGGCCGAAGCTGCCCATGTCCCGCTTGAACAGCTGCAGCGCTTCCATCTCGTCCCATGCGCTTCCTGCGATCGCAGCGTCGTAGTCGTTCCGTTCGCGTGCCTGCAGCCACCGCTGCTTGCGCAGCCTTGAACGTGACGCAGCAAGCCGGTCGGCCACCGGGTTCAAGCGCCGCAACCAGATCGCCTTGCTTCGATTTCGGATTCAGCTCGACAGCTGCGACCCGCTCCACTTCGAAGTCGTCGTAGTAGCCCGGCCGCGTCCAGCTTCGCACGCAGATTGTAGACCAGGTTCGGATCGGTGACGTCCTCCAGCTGTCGCCGTGTCGTAGTAGGTCTTGAACGCTTCCAGGATCTCCTCGGCGTCGTTCACGAAATCGAGAACGTAGGTCGTGTCCTTGCCCGAACGGCCCAGTAGGCGCGGTTCAGGCGCGAGAGCGTCTGCACGGCCTGAATGCCGGCCAGCCGCTTGTCCACATACATGCCGCACAGCAGCGGCTGATCGAAGCCGGTCTGGAACTTGTTCGCGACCAGCAGGATCTGGTACTCGTCCGTCTTGAAAGCCTCGCGGATGTCGCGGCCCTTCAGGTTCGGGTTCAGCAGCCTTGCTGGTCTCGGTGAAGCGGTTCCGGACCGGATTCCTTGTCGTTCACCTCGCCGGAGAACGCGACCAGCGTGCTCGATGTTGTAGCCGCTGCGCCTGGATGTACTTCTCGATCGCGAGTTGCCAGCGCACCGCCTCCAACCGGCTGCCGACCACCACCATCGCCTTGGCGTGGCCGCTCAGCAGCGGCTGCACGTTCTCGCGGAAGTGCTCGACCACGATCTGCACCTTCTGCGAGATGTTGTACGGATGCAGGCGCACCCAGCGCATGATGCCCTTCATGGCCGCGCTGCGTTCCACCTCGTTCTCGTCGTACTCCTTGCCGTCGTGCGCCAGCTTGAAGGCGAGCTTGTAGGTGGTGTAGTTCTGCAGCACGTCGAGGATGAAGCCCTCCTCGATCGCCTGCCGCATGCGAGTACACGTGGAATGGCTGCGGCACGTTGTCCGGGCCGGCAGGCTCGCTCGGGCTCCGGCCGGCGTCCGAACAACTCCAGAGTCTTGGCCTTGGGCGTGGCGGTGAACGCGACGTAGGTGATGCCCGGCTGTCCGCTGGCGCGCGCGGCCATCTGCGCCGCCAGCAGTCTTCGGTGCTGACCTCGCCGCCGTCCTCCAGTTCCTTCCATCTCTTCGGCGCTGAGCACTGCCTTCAGCTTGCTGGCGGCTTCGCCGGTCTGCGAGCTGTGCGCCTCGTCGGCGATCACGGCGAAGCGCTTGCCCTGCGTCGCGGCCAGTTCGCGCACACTTCTCAGAGCAAAGGGAACGTCTGGATGGTGCAGACGACGATCTTCTTGTCGCCCGTTGAGCGCCTCGCGCGAGTTCGCCGCTCTTGCTGCCGCCCTCGCCCTTGATCGTCGCCACCACGCCCGTCGTGCGCTCGAAGTCGAAGATGGCCTCCTGCAACTGCTGGTCGATCACATTGCGGTCGACTCACGACCAGGACGGAGTCGAAGACCTTCTTATGCTGCGCGTCGTGAAGGTCGGCGAGCAAATGCGCCGTCCAGGCAATCGAGTTCGTCTTGCCCGAGCCGGCCGAATGCTGGATCAGATACTTGCCGCCCGCGCCTTCCTCGGTCACGCGCGCGCAGCAGCTTGCGCGTCGCGTCGAGCTGGTGGATAGCGCGGAAAGAGATAGCCGCGTCAGATCTGCTTCTTCTCGTCCTTCCTCGCCGACCAGATAGCGGCCCAAGGATCTCGAGCCAGCTCTCGCGCTCCCAGACTTCTTCCCACAGGTAGCTGTGCGGTGGCCGTTCGGATTCGGCGGATTGCCCGCACCGCCGTCGTTGCCATGGTTGAACGGCAGGAAGTCGTGTCCGCGCCGTCGCAGCCGCGTCGTCATCTTGACTTCGACTGTTGCTGACACGGCGAAATGCACCAGCGCCCCGCCGGGAAAGCTCAGGAGTGGTTCCGCTCCGCTGACCCTTCGGCGCGGGTCGCGGTCGAAGCGGTACTGGTCGACGGCGTCTGCACGCTCTGGGTGAAGTCGCTCTTGAGCTCGGCAGTGGCGACGGGAATACCGTTCAGGAAGAGCACGAGGTCGAGGCAGTTTTCGTTGGCCAGCGAGTAGCGGACCTGCCGTACAACGCGCAGAATGTTGGCTTCGTACATCGCCGTGAGCTGCGGATTCATGCCGCCCGCTGGACGGAACTTCGCGACCTCAAGCGCGCCCCGGACGGGGTGGAGTTCAATGCCGTTGCGGAGAACATCGAGCGTCCCGCGCGTGCTGAGTTGGTCTCGCAGGCGGTCGAGCAGGACTCTTCCGCTCGGGCGCCGAAAGCTTTGTACAGGGCATCCCAGGCCTTGAGCTGCGTTTGCTGCACCCAGGCGAGTACGTCTTCGGGAAAGAGGGCGCGGGCGCGGTCGTACTGTGCGGAGACCTTCGGCGTATAGGTCCAGCCGCTGGCCGCGAGGTGCTCGCAGAGTTCGTCTTCGAAGCGCAGTTCCTTATGCAGGCTGGGAGAGCTCATCGGGTATGAGTGTATCGGAAGGCGTGTAGTTGCGAACGTCGATTTTGCCGGTTACGGCGGCGGAGATTAGGGCTGAGCGGCGTTCTTGGAGCAGATTAATGGCTCTTTGGTTTTCCTCAATGAGCGTCCGGAACCGAGCGAGTTCCTGAGACAGCCAGCTAACGATCCTCTGCTGCTCATTAACATCGGGCAGAGGGATGATGAAGTCGGCGATTTGCTCGGGGCTGATATGAGGCACGCTGACCCCAGATGTTTCTGGACTAAAATGCGCTTCGAACATTCTTGAGGACATCAGCGCGAACAGGAATCCGCTATCCAGCTGTACATCCGTCCTGAGACGGGCAACGGCTGGAGCAGAAGACAGGGTAGGTCGTTTTGGCTAACTTTCGCGATGCGCACTCCCTCCGAAATAACAGGGCGATCCATTCCCAGAACAATGTCATTGGCCAAGAGCTCGTACTCGTTCAATCCGTCATCATGCCTACGCTCCCAATAAACTGTGTCGTTCCATCGCAAATATCCGACCCCGACGTTGATGCCTCTGAGCAGCTTCGGCTGGCTCTCATCGAAACTGAACGTGACCGAAGGAAATGCGAAACCCGAAAGTATCTTGACGTGCCTGCCACATCTCCCAATTCGCCAGTGGCCCGGAACCAGCCCGATCCAGTCGATTCCCGACTCCTTCATCGGGGCTGCTGGGTTGAGGCCTCTGGTAACCGAATTCGAGATGACGACCTGGCGCTTTTCTTTCAGCAGTTCGATTAGGTGCTGCTGTTCTTGGATTAGGGCGTCGATCTTAGTTGTTTCGTGGTCGAGAAAGGATGCGATCCATGCCCCCTCCGAACTCGATATTACAGGGCAGGCGATATTCCCTACCAGCTCAAGATTCAACCCGTCCCTCAAGTCTCCTCCCGCTAAGTTCCTGATGTTTTCGTAGTTAGCCGTCAACCACCAGTAGAGGAATCTCGCACGACCTATTTCATCCGGCACGATTACACCCATCGACTGATTGCAGGTACAACGAAAGGCAAGTTGGGCAACAGTTCCTTTCGTTTTTCCCTGCCCTGCGAGAGCCATGACGAGCGACCCCGCGGGGATCCACTTAGCACTGCTCCGCGCGAACGCCTCTTCTGTTATGAATGTGGAAGGAGTGGTGATCAAGCCCTGATTGACTTCTCCTGAACTTAGCCAGGGTATCGTTCCGTTCTCCCAGTAGTGTTGCTGTGTTTTGTCGGGTGTTCCTCCGGAATAGAGCCGCGACAACCGCTTAAGCTTTACGGCCTTCCAGTGTTCCGGAATCTCCGGCAACCACTCGACGCCGCTATTCCTATATCGCTCATAACGCGGAAAGCTCATGCGCTCAGCTCCGCAATCATTCGCTGAATATTCGGTCGGTGACGACTTTCAGATCGGCATCGATCTCGCAAGCTCGCGCGGCGGCTTGAAGACATAGAAGTGCCGGTTGAACGGAATCTCGTAGCCGACCTTCGTCTTCTCGTGGTCGATCCAGGCATCGGGCGCGTGCGGCAAGCACCTCGCGCTTGAAGTACACCTCCACATCCTCACTGAGCGGCACGTTCTCGGTGTCGCGCAGTTCGGCATCGGGCAGCGGCTTGCCTTTCATCTTGCCTTTGGTGCCCACGACTACCTTGCCGTCCGCATCGCGCAACGGACGCTCGACCGTGATCGTCCGGTAGCCGAAGCTCTCGTTCGGGAAGATGAGCGAGATCGGCACGCCGTCTTTGTCGAGCGCTTCCTCGAACGCGCCGAAGATGCGCGTGATCTCGTCGATGTGGCTCCGGACTAAGCTCCTTGCGTTTGCTGCCCAGGCTCTTGCGCATCTTGCTGCCAGAAGCTGCTCGCGTCGATCAACTGCAGCTTGCCTTTGCGCTGCGGCGGCTTGTGGTTGGTGACGATCCACAGGTAAGTCGAGATGCCGGTGTTGTAGAACATCTCGGTCGGCAGCGCGACGATGGCTTCGACGAGATCGTCTCAAGCAGGTACTGGCGAATATTGCTCTCGCCCGAGCCCGCGCCGCCCGTGAACAGCGGCGAGCCGTTCTGGACGATGCAGAAGCGCGCTCCGCCGTCGGCGACGCGGGCGCATCTTCTTGACCAGATGGAGCATGAAGAGCAGCGAGCCGTCGGAGATGCGGGGCAGTCCGGGGCCGAAGCGGCCGTTGTAGCCCTGCTGCGTCGTGTTCCTTGCGGACGGCCTTCTCGGACTGCTTCCACTCCACGCCGAAGGGCGGATTGGAGAGCATGTAGTCGAACGACTGCCTGCGAATGGCCGTCGTCGGCGAGCGTGTCGCCGGGCTTGATGTTGCCGACGTCCTGCCCTTTGATGAGCATGTCGGCTTTGCAGATGGCGTAGGATTCGTCGTTCAGCTCCTGGCCGGACCATGACGACGCGCGCGCCGTTATGCTCATGCGAGGTACTCGCCTGCGACGGAGAGCATGCCGCCGGTACCGGCTGTCGGGTCGTAGATCGTGCGGACGACGCCGGGCTTCGAGAGCACGTCGTCGTCCTCGATAAAGAGGAGGTTGGCCATGAGGCGGATGACGTCGCGCGGGGTGAAGTGTTCGCCGGCGGTTTCGTTGGAGAGTTCGGCGAATTTGCGGATGAGCTCTTCGAAGATGGTGCCCATGTCAGCGTTGCAGACCTTGTCAGGGTGCAGGTCGATCGTGCGCGAACTTTTCGGTGACGAGGTAGAGCAGGCCGGCTTTGGCGAGCCGGTCGATCTGGGCGGGCATCTCGAAGCGCTCGAAGATGTCGGCGACATTCGGGCGAGAAGTCGTGGAGGTAGCCGAGCAGGTTGCCCGCGATGTTGTCCTGGTCGCCCGCGATGGCCTTCAGGTCCATCGGCGAAGTGTTGTAGAAGCTGCAATTGGCGGCGCGGCGGAGGTAATGCGTCGGCTGACGTCGGGATTGGCGCTGGCGTGCTTCTTGAGCTCCGTCGAGCACGGCTGGCTTTCGTGGGCTCGAGGACGCAATCCATCCGCCGGAGAACGGTGAACGGCAGAATGACTTTGCCGTATTCGTGCGGTTTGTAGTTGCCGCGGAGCAGGTCCGCGACGGACCAGAGGAAGGACGAGAGATTCATAGCAATCCTACATAGTAATCGCGGGGCTGAAACTGGTTGCAACCGAACAATCAACGTTCAAAGCTGGACGACCGTCTCTAGGAATGTCCTCCTCCCAATGCAGCTCGGCATCAGGGGTGGCGATCTCGCCTAAATCCGACGGCTTCCTCGTAAGCCGATCGTTCGAATACCCCCATGGGGTAAGCGGCATCAATTCAGAGAGCGAGCTGCAACTTCATTGGATTGTTGGGCGCATGCCCCCTCAGTCCCTAACCGTTTCAGCGAATTTCCGACGCCCATCCAACGACTTACAGCCAACCACCCTTCCAGCCCCGAAAACTCGTGCTATATCTTGGCCAAGGAGGCAACAATGCCGCAAAAACGCAGCTTGGACAGCTCAACACCTACCCCAGACCTAAAATTGAGCGGAACGAACCTGGGAGGTCATTGAAAACAAACACAAATCTCAAAAAAAACGAACCCGGGAAACCCAGTTTCGATCCCGGGAAGTGGAGTGAACCCCATAATTGAGACACGGCGAAAGAACCCATTTACAGCGAATGGGAGAACAAGGATGGGGAGACACAGAAAGTATTCGGCAGAGTTCAAGCAGAACGTCGTATTGATGATGAAGGATTGCCCCAACATTCCGAAGTTGGCGCAGCAGTTGGATCTCTATAAGAACCAGCTATACAAGTGGCGGATCGAGCTCGGCGCCCTGGAGGAGAATGGGACGGCGAAGCCCCTGACGCCCGCTCCCAGCAAGGAGAACGCGCTGGAAACGGAAAATACCAAGCTGAAAACGACACTGGCGGACAAAGTCCTGGAGGTGGATTTTTTCAGAGGTGCCTTGCGCAGAGTCGAAGCGGCGCGCCGGAGTCCCATCTCTGGCGAGCCAGCGTTTATGCCGAAATCCGGGCCAGAGCGCAGCAGCAAGGCGGATTAACCGTGGAATGGATGTGCCGGGCCGCTGCGGTCAGCCGGGCCGGATACTACCGGGAGTGGGCGGAGAAAGAGCCGGAAAGCGAAGAGATGCAGGTACGGGCAGCCATTCAGGAGATTGTGCTGAAACATTATCGGCGCTACGGCTACCGGCGTGTCACGGCGGAGTTGAAGCGCCAGGGCTGGTGTGTGAACCATAAAAGAGTCGCACGCCTGATGCGCGAGGACAATCTGCTGGCGATCCCCCGCCGCGCCTGGGTCCTCACCACCGAATCGAATCATCAGCAGGAAGTCTTTCTGAATCTGGCAGCGAGGATCACTCCGGATGCAATCGATCAGCTGTGGGTAGCGGACCTGACTTACATCCGGCTGGCGCACGAGTTTGTCTATCTGGCGGTCGTGATCGACCGGTACTCCCGCCGGGTCGTCGGCTGGGCGCTGGAAAGGGACATGGGCGCAGCACTGCCGCTGGCCGCTCTGCGGCAAGCCATCGAGCGGCGTGCCCCGCGACCCGGTTTGGTCCACCACTCCGACCGCGGTGTGCAGTATTGCTGCCGGGAATATACGGCCTTACTCCGCCAACACCGCATCATTCCGAGCATGAGCCGGCCCGCCAACCCCTACGACAATGCGTTTTGCGAGAGCTTCATAAGAACCCTCAAACGCGAGGAGATCGATTGTCACTCGTATCGAAATCTGGCCGAACTGAGTGAGCACGTGGAGGAATTTATCGACGTTTATTACAATCGCCAACGACTCCATTCCGCGCTGGGTTACCAGTCCCCGGAGGAGTTCGAAGTATCCGGCTCCAGAGCGGAACCAGGGGCACCGAAGGTGAGTTTTTTCAGGCATGAGGAGATCTATCAATCCGATGAATGGCAAAGCAAAAAACGGTAGGACTGCCGGGAGAAGGGCGTTCTCCCGGCTTCATCGTTTCGATGAGTCTCCGGATGGCTATTCCTTGGCGAGTTGCTCTCCAGCAGTGCTGCCTCCGCTTCGCCATCCACTGCCACGTTGCCGCAAACCGATGGATCTGACAAGCAATTTTCAGCGAATGGAACCGGGTTCTTTCCTCCGTGTCTCACCGAGGGGTTCACTCCAGAAACGCCAATTCGATCCCGCCAAACCCCGAAATGGAACCCGAGCGAACCTGAGATCGACCCTCGCCACCACCCCCCGCCACCCCAAACCCAAGCCTCACGCAATCGCCATCACATTCCATTAACGTTTTTCATCTTCACGCGTCTAACACCAAGCGGCCCCCTGACCCAAGTGTGTGACCATAGAATGAGCCCCTCGACAAAGGTTCTGAACCCCTGTGAATCGTAATTTTCTGCTCTTGATTACGGCTGTGATCCTTCTCTCGGCCGGTTGCTCGCGGAATTCCGTCAGCGCCAATGCCGGGCCCCCAGCCATGCCGCCGGTCGCTGTCCGCGCCGTTCGCGCCCAGGCAGCCGATGTCCCCCTCACCGCGTCCGCCATCGGCAACGTGGAGGCCTTCTCTTCGGTCGACGTCAAGGCGCGCGTCACGGCCCCCATCCTGCGCGTCGCGTTTGAGGAAGGCCAGAACGTCAACAAGGGCGAGTTGCTGTTCGAACTCGACCCCGAGTCCTACCGCCGCCAGATCGCCGAGCTCCAGGCCGATATCGCCAAAGATGTTGCGAGTGAGAAGCAGGCCTCCGCCACCATCGATAAGGACAAGGCGACGCAGACCAATTACGATTCGGTCGCCCAGCGGAGCACTGCGCTGTTGAAGCAGGGCATCCTATCCCGCGAGCAGACGGACCAGGCCGTCATGAACGCGCAAGGCGCCCGCGCTTCGATTGATGCCGATCAAGCCGCGTTGCAGAGCGCCAAGGCGTCCGAAGATGCCGACAAGGCGCGCCTCGCTGAAACGCAGTTGTCATTGAGTTACTGTCGCGTGTACGCCCCCATCTCCGGACGCGCGGGGGCCGTTCAGGTGAAGGCCGGGAACGTCGTCAAGGAAAACGACACCACGCTGGTGTCGCTGCTGCAGGTCGCTCCGATCTATGTCACCTTCACCGTTCCGGAGAACCTGCTGCCCTTAGTTCGTAAGTACAACAGTGAGCGCCCGCTGCAAGTGTCCGCCCTGGCCGCCGGAGGTAAGTCGGTCACCGGAACGCTGCGCTTCATCGACAACACGGTTGATTCCACCACCGGCACCATTAAGTTGAAGGCTGAGTTCCCCAACACGGAGCGCGCGTTGTGGCCGGGTCAGTTCGTCAACGTCAACACGCAGTTGGACTTGGAGCGCGGCCGCGTATTAGTTCCTGCCCGATCCATCCAGAACGGCCCGCAAGGTCAGTATGTGTGGGTCATGAACCCGGCCGATAAGTCGGCGACCATGCGAACCGTGCACGTCCTTCGTAACTACACCGCCCCTGGACAGGATTCGCAGGAGCAGGCGGTTCTCGGCAACGGAGTCAACGCCGGTGAGATGGTCATCTCCGAAGGGCAGATGCAGCTCGCGCCCGGCGCGCATGTCCGCCTACTCTCGGGCAGCGCCACTTAGCAGCGTTAGTTAGGAGCAACCATGGGTATTACGGATTTCTTCATTCGCCGCGCCGTCACCACGACGCTGCTGATGGCAGCCATTCTCGGCTTCGGCTTACTTAGTTACTTCACGCTCCCGGTTAGTGACCTTCCTAACGTGGAGTACCCGACGATCAACGTATCGGCGAGCCTTCCCGGCGCCAATCCGGACATCATGGCGTCCTCCGTTGCAACCCCGCTGGAGAAATCCTTCTCGAGTATTGCCGGCCTCGAGAGTATGTCGTCCTCCAGTTCGCTCGGGACCACCAGCATCACCCTGCAGTTCGAGTTGAGCCGCTCGATCGATGCCGCCGCGCAGGATGTCCAGGCTGCCATTTCGCGCGCCAGCGGTGACTTACCAACCAACATGCCCGCGCCGCCGTCTTATAGCAAGACGAATCCGGCTGCGCGTCCGATCATTTACCTCAGCATGTCGTCGCCGACCATGAGCGCATCGGCTCTGGATGAATATGCCGAGACGCTGCTCGGGCGACGGATCTCGATGGTAAGCGGGGTATCGACCGTCAACGTTTACGGATCGAAACAGTACGCCGTTCGGATTCAGGCGGATCCCAACAAGCTAGCGTCTCGCCAGGTCGGGCTTGAAGAGATTCGCGATGCGGTTTCACATGCCAACGTGAACCTTCCCGCCGGCTCGCTCTACGGGTTTACCAAGGCGTTCACCGTACAGTCGGATAGTCAACTAAGCACGGCCGGACAGTTCCGGCCTATGATCGTCTCTTATCGCAACGGCAGCCCCGTGCGGTTGGAAGATCTCGCGGATGTCCAGGATAGTGTCACCGAGAATCGTAGCGTGTTCTGGGTCAACAATAAGATCGCCATGATTCTGGCGGTAAGTAAGCAGCCGGGTACGAACACGGTTCAGGTGGTGGAAGGAATCAAGAAGCTATTGCCTACCCTGAAGTCCTCGATGCCCGCCGGAATCGAACTTCACGTCGAGTTTGACGCTTCGGAGAACATCCGGAACTCTATCCGCGATGTGAAGTTCACCCTGCTGCTCACCATCTCGCTGGTCATCTTCGTCATCTTCTTCTTCCTGCGGAACTTCTCGGCGACCTTGATTCCGAGTCTTGCCGTTCCCCTTTCGCTCCTGGGTACCTTCGCGGTGATGAAGCTACTCGGCTTCACCATCGATACGCTGTCCATGATGGCCATGACGCTGTCCGTCGGCTTCGTAGTGGATGATGCGATCGTCATGCTCGAGAACATTGTCCGGCATATGGAGATGGGCAAGCCGCGGCTGCAAGCGGCTTATGAAGGTGCGCGCGAGGTCGGATTCACCATCATCTCGATGACCGTCTCGCTGGTCGCCGTCTTTATTCCGGTTCTATTCCTTGGCGGAATTCTAGGACGGCTGTTGCGCGAGTTCTCGATCACCATCGCGGTCGCGGTATTAGTCTCCGGCTTGATCTCGCTGACGCTAACGCCGATGCTCTGCAGCCGCTTCCTCCGTCATGAGTCGCATGAGCGCAGCCGCTTCTACCAATGGTCGGAGCACTTCTTCGTCTGGATCAACAACATCTACCGGAGCACGTTACACGTCGCCTTGCGCTTCCGCTTCGTGACTCTACTCGGTAGCCTCGCACTAACCGCCCTAACCGTCTACATGTTCATCATCATGCCGAAGAGCTTCCTGCCCACGGTCGACACCGGCATCGTGTTTGGCGGCACAGAAGCTTCGCAGGATACCTCGTTTGACGAGATGGTGAAGCTTCAGAAGCAAGTGACGGATATCATCCAGAACGATAAGTGGGTAGAAGGTTGGGGCAGCGGAACCGGCGGGTTTGCGGGGCAGAACGAAGGCTTCATGTTCATGCACCTGAAGGACGACCCGCATCGGCCCAAGGCGCCGGCGATCATCGCTGACCTTCAGGCGAAGTTCGCTCAGATCCCCGGCCTAATGGCGTTCTTGCAGGTTCCCGCGCTACTGACGCTAGGGCAGAACGAGTCTCATTACCAGTACTCACTCGCGCTTCAGGACGCGGATACCGATCTTCTCTATAAGTGGGCCCCGAAGTTTGAAGCTAAGCTCCGCACTCTTCCCGACGTATCCGATGTCTATACCGATCTGAAGCTAAGCAGCCCGCGCGTCAACGTCGATATCGATCGCGATCGCGCCCTGGCTCTCGGCGTTACGCCCGAGCAGATCGCCAATACTCTTTACGACGCGTACGGCAACCGCAAGGTCTCGTCCATCCAATCCTCTGAGAATGAGTACGACGTGATTTTGGAAGTGCCGTCGCAGTATCAACGCGATCCGGACGCCTTAGCGAAGCTGTATGTCCGTTCCAGTGCCAATAAGATGATTCCGCTCTCGGCGGTAACCAAGCTGGTTCAAGGTGTGGCGCCACTCAGCGTGAACCATATCGGACAGCTTCCATCCGTCGATTTCGAATTTAACGCGAAGCCGGGTGTTTCGTTAAGTAAAGCAACCGCGGAAATCTCGGAGATGGCTCACGAGATGAGTCTGCCCGAGACGATGAACTTCACCTTCCAGGGCACCGCCGAAGCCTTCCAGAATTCGCTTCGGGGCCTGGGCATGTTGTTACTAATCGCGATCCTAGTCATCTATCTCGTACTCGGTGTACTCTATGAGAGCTTCATCCACCCCATCACAATTTTGTCCGGTCTGCCGTCCGCTGGCCTCGGCGCTCTGATAACTCTGCTGATTTTCCACGAGGACTTGAATCTCTACTCTTTCGTCGGAATCGTCCTGCTCATCGGAATCGTGAAGAAGAACGCCATCATGATGATCGATTTCGCGATCATGGCGCAGCGCGAGGGTAAGTCGCCCGAGGAAGCCATCTTCGAAGGTTGCATCCAGCGCTTCCGTCCGATCATGATGACCACGATGGCCGCGCTACTGGGAACGCTCCCGATCGCTTTCGGCTATGGTGCGGGTGGTGAGGCCAGACGTCCGCTCGGACTCGCTGTTGTCGGCGGCCTTGTAGTCTCTCAGTTACTGACGCTCTATATCACTCCGGTGATTTACCTCTATCTGGAAAGGTTCACCGCGCTGCTCGGCCGCAAAGCCGGCCCGCGCGCGCTCCCGTCCATGGTGAATCCTGAACCGGTCGCAAGCACGTAAACTGGAGTTAATGCGTCTGCTGCTTGCGCTCACCGGATGTCTATCCGGTGCCGCCGTTTTGTTTGCACAGGAACTGCCCAGCACGGTCACTGTCGCAGATTTCCTCGACATCACCGCGCAAGTTGTTGACAGCGTTTCAGCCGCGCCAATCCCGCGCGCCGAAATATCGCTCCAATCGCAAACTCCGGGCGGGGGCACGCGCACGGGCAGAACCGACACTACCGGAACTTTCATCTTCCGTCACGTCGCTGTCGGAACTTACGCACTAACTTCCTCGAAGACCGGATTCGCGCAAGGCGAAGATTCGGCGCGCGACGTCGTACTCGTCGGCGGCACGCAGCCCACGCGATTTACTCTCAAGTTACTACCGCAAGCCGTCGTAACTGGGACAGTAACAGGAGATGATGACGAACCGCTAGCAAACGCCTACGTCGTAATGTTGCGTCCTGAAGTGGTGCGCGGACACAAGCGCTACCGTCGGCGCGAGAGCGCAACTACGGACGACCGCGGTGTCTACCGGCTGGCGGGACTAGGTCCCGGCGAGTGCGTAATCGCAGCCATAGCCGAACCTAGCTCTGATGAGCGCGACGATGGACTAACTTACGTCCCCACCTTCTACCCGAACGCCGCCGCAATAGAAGGCGCGACTCCCGTCCAGGTAACTCCCGGGTCACAGAATACGGCTAACATCTCACTAAGTCTGGTAGATGGTCACAAAGTGACCGGTCATGCGCCCGCCGGTGCGGATGTGGCACTAATGCCGTCCGCCGATGCGACGTCGCCCGTTGTGCAGCAGACGCATCCCGCGCGCTCGGAAGCAGAAGGTTTCGCACTGGATGGTGTCCCGCCCGGTAATTACATATTGATGGCGCAGAGTCGAACGGATGCGACGCACGTTCGCTCAGGCTACCAACCGATAACCGTGGGGGACGCGGACTTGGCCGGAGTTACGGTATCCTTTGACGCACCGCCCTCTCTACGCGGCAAATTACACCCGGTCGGCGACGGAGATGTCTCCAAAGCTCTGGAGTTCGTCGGCGTCGATTCGCCCTTCGGCGGCGGTACCGCAAAGGTAGCGCCCGACGGCTCGTTTCAGATCAGTGACGTACTCCCGCCCTATCACTACCAGTTACTTACACCCTCGAATAGCAATTGGTATGTGCAAGCCGCATCACAGGCCGGCACGGACGTGATGCGAGCCGTCGTGACCACCGGTCCAGGCGCGCCTGTGGTCGATATCACTCTAAGTCCGAAAGGCGCCAGCATCGCCGCGACGGTCCAGTGGCCGGACTCCGGTCCCAGACCTCCCGCACGCGTCACCGTGCTTCAGCCGAATGGAAGCGACATGCTGATTGTCTCGGAAACCACTGTAAATCCGCCCACAGCCCCGGCCACCGATCGTCCTGCACTAATAGGTGGCTTGGCGCCAGGCGAATACATCATCTACGCCTGGGCCGAACCGGTAACTATCGAGTATGGACGCGCCGACGCCCTGGGAAACTACTCCGGACTAAGTCAAACAGTAACCATCGAAGAAGGCGCGCAAGGTCACGCTTCCGTCAAAGTAGCAGGTCTACCCTAAGAACGGATTCCGAATCGTAAGTCCATCAATAACCTGCCCGTCATGCAGGTCTTCGGAGTAAAACGTCTCACACGAAGCTTCAAGCGCCGCGGCTATCATCAGCGAATCATAGATGTGATATCGGTACAGCCCTACGATCTGCAGCGCTCTCTCATGCGTAGCGACCGTAACCGGCACCGGAGTCGAAGGGCACACCTCCCGGATGAGTGACAGCGCTTCCAACACCTGATGCCAATTCATCCGGAGTTTGGTTGTGGCAATCGCAACGAACTCGTTCAGAGTCTGTATCCCTACAAGGCCCGGCCGTCGCAGGAGTGCCTCGGCAACCGGTGCGCGACGGTCAGCGCGCGTGAATGCGTAGACAAGGATGTTAGTGTCGAAGAACGCTTTACCGCCTCTCATTTGCCTCGACGCGGTCAAACTTGTAGCCGGCGGGCAAGGGGCGTCGGAGCTCGCGTATCCTCTTGAACGCGTCCTCTTTACTGCGATCGCGCGCGACGTCGAAACCGCCATCCTTAGCCGCTTGAATGTTGATGTCGTCGCCCTCTTTCAGGTTCAGCTCCTCAACCAGAGAAGCAGGAAGCCGAACGGCCAGGCTATTACCCCATTTAGCTACGCGCATAAGATATACTCGAACACAAGATATCAATCACTCGACACTACAGCGCGAACTGTATCCCCTGCGCCAGCGGCAACTCCCTCGACCAGTTAATCGTATTCGTCTGCCGCCGCATATAGATCTTCCACGCATCGCTACCGGACTCGCGCCCGCCGCCCGTATCCTTCTCGCCGCCGAACGCACCGCCGATCTCAGCGCCGCTGGTCCCGATATTCACGTTAGCGATCCCGCAGTCCGATCCGCCATGGCTCAGGAATGTCTCCGCTGCCACCAGGTTGTTCGTGAAGATCGACGACGAAAGCCCTTGCGGAACGGCGTTATGCCACGCCATCGCTGTCTCCAAATTGGAGAACTCGACAAGATACAAGATCGGCGCAAACACTTCGTGCTGCATCATCGGTAGATCGTGAGGCGCCCGCACTAAAGCCGGCTCCACGTAGCACCCACCCAGCGGCTTCCCTCCGTAGATCACTTCGCCGCCTTGTTCACGGATCGTCTCAAGCGCTTCCTGCATGCGCTTCACGGCGTCCTCGCTCACCAGCGGACCCATCAACGTGTCGGCCTGCAGCGGATCGCCGATGCGAACCTGCCGATATGCGGCGATCAGCGCATCGGTCATCCGCTGCGCAATCCCGTGCTGCAGAAACAGCCGCCGCGTCGACGTGCAGCGCTGACCCGCAGTACCGACCGCGCCAAACAACACCGCGCGCAGCACCAAGTCGAAGCTCGCGTCCTCCATCGCGATGATCGCGTTATTGCCGCCGAGTTCCAGCAGCGTCTTGCCGAGTCGCGCGCCCACCACCTGCGCCACATGCCGCCCAACCGCGCTCGATCCCGTGAAGCTCACTAGCGGCAGGCGTTCGTCGGCAAGCATCGCCTCGCCGATCGTCTCGTTCGGCCCAATCACCGTATTGAGCACCGCCGGAAATCCGTGCCGCTCCATCACGCGACCGCAGATATTCTGAACGGCAATGGCGCACAGCGGCGTCTTGGGCGATGGCTTCCAGACGACCGTATCTCCGCAAACCAGCGCGAGCATCGCATTCCACGACCACACCGCAACCGGGAAATTAAACGCGCTGATCACGCCGACGGGGCCTAACGGATGCCACTGCTCGTACATGCGATGTCCCGGCCTCTCGCTGTGCATCGTCTGGCCATAGAGCTGGCGCGAGAGACCGACCGCGAAGTCGGCGATGTCGATCATCTCCTGCACTTCGCCTTCGCCTTCGGCGAGGATCTTGCCCATCTCCCGCGTCACCAGCGCGCCCAGTGAGCTCTTGTGCTTGCGCAGCTCGTCGCCGATCTCGCGGACAATCTCTCCACGCCTGGGCGCTGGCAACTGCCGCCAGATGCAGAACTCGCGCCGAGCGGCATCGACGATCCGGTCGTACTCTCGCCGCGTTTGCGTCCGCACTCGGGCAATCGGCTGCCCGTCGCTCGGACTCACTGAGACTAGCTCGCCCGCGCTCCCTTCACCGTTCAGATCGGAGATGCCCAGGTGCTCGAGATAGTCCACTGTCTGATCTTACTGGGTCAAGAACCGAAACGCCGCAGCACCGGTGCCAAAGCGGCGATTCGCCGCAGCCGCTCGCGACGCCATTCGCGTGACCGTAAACCGCTGAAATTCAGGATCGTGCCAGTGCGATAGCCCGAGCCTCTCGCTGATCAGCGCAGCCGCGGCACGTGTCGTTGCGCCGCGCGGTTTTCCCGCTCGCGTATGAAACGGATCGCAGATAATCGGATTGCTCGTCGACTCGATCGCACGATCCAGCAAGCGATCGGGATCGCAGGGCAGTAGCGGTGCAAGCGTCGCGAACGTATCGATGTTGTTCGCCACCAGTTCCCGCACGGTTTCGAACCGCCGCTCCACCGGATCGCAATGCGGTTCGTAAGCGCGGCGAATCGCGTCGTCATCCGTGGTGATCGAGAAGCTGACGCGCAGTCGGGTCCGGCTCGCGATCAGCTTCAGCGCCTCTAAGTATTCAAGAACGCGCGCACTCCGCGTCTGCAGCACGAAGATGCTGGGCGGCCGCAACGCTATGGCCGCCAGAACTTCACGAATCACTCCGACGTCCGACTCCGCCGGTTGAAACGGATCGACCAGCGGCGAACAGTAGATAATCTGGTCCGGCTTCAAAGCGCGCGCGAGCAACTCCGCGGCATTCGATTTGAACGTGGTGGACTGCCCCCAGTGCGTCACGTCGTGCGGGCGCAATCCGCCGTAAATCCCCATGGTGGGCACATAGCAATACGAGCAGCCGAACGTGCAGTTGCGGGCCGGAGTCAGCGAGTGCGTGAAACCAGCTTCAGCGATGAACCCGGAAGTGCGCGTCAGAATGCTGCGGGCCGGCTCGGAGTAAATCTGAAACGGCATCGGTCACGCGAAATGTTCGCGGCCGTAACGCAGGCAGAGAGCGACGTTCTCATCCGCCTTTGCCGGCGGGTTATCGTGCGGCAGCTCACGACCCTTCTGATGGACCAGCGTAAGCGTGCGGGCCAGGTAGATCCCATCGCGGTCCGGGAACGTCGCCCAGTACTTGTCCGTCAAACAAGGAATCAGCAATGGATCGCGCGTGATCATCTCCAGACTAAACCGGATGTTGGGGCGATGAGCGCGGGCGGCACTGATCAGAGCGGGCACATCAATCACGCCTTCTCCGAGCGGCACTTCGGTCATGCGGAACCCGGCGTCATCTTGCGCAACAGCGATATCTTTCACGTGCGTCGAGATCGCATAAGGCGCGAGTTGTGCCGCGGCATTCGGCGCGTCTAACAGGGAGATATTGTTGCCGAAATCCATGCAGCTGCCGAAGTACTGGCCGTGATACTTCTCCTGAACCGCAACCATCTGCTCGATGGTCCAATCCTTGTGGTTCTCTAGCGCGAGCGCGACTTGCTGCTTCTCCAGAATGGGCAGTGCGCGTTCGATCGCCTGATGCGCGTCTTTCACGAACTGCTGGTAGCTCGCGAGATCGGAAAACGTTTCGTACCGCCTACTTCCCAAACAAGCCGACCGAACCAATCGCGCGCCCGCTCGTTTCGCCGCGACGACTTGAGCTTCGAACTGCGCAGTGTCATCGCCCTTCGGCAGCGTCGCGATGCCCTCGTAATACATGCCGTACTCAGCCGCCTTCGCGCGAACGCGGTCCGCATAGGCGGCATCGAGCGACGACAAATGCATCTGAATCCCAGCCGCGCCCATCGCGTGGCAATGATCCAGAAACTGGATCGTGTCCTTGAAACCCATAGAGGGCGGATAGGAGTAGATGCAAACGCCGAAGGGACTTACAGGCTCCGGCGCGGCGGAAGTGATTCGAGTTGCTGCGAGGACTGCGGCAGAAGCCGAGATGAAATTTCGTCTGGTCATGATGAAATCAATACCCGACGGGATTGTATCAACGCGCGGATGGCCGACGTTAGAGCAGGTGGAAATTGACTTCGATGTTAGCGATGACGGCGACCGCTTTGCCGTCCTTCTGACCCGGTTTGAACGACCACTTCTTGACCGCTTCGATAGCCTTCTCATCAAGACCAAGGCCGAGCGGCCGGATCACCTGTACCTCACGGACGCGGCCGTCAACACCAACGATGACCTTGAGAACTACCGTGCCTTGCTGCTTCGCCTTGCGCGCTTCCTCGGAATACTCCGGCTCGACCTTCTGCAGCAGTTCCGGTGAACTGACCCCGCCGCCCGCTCGGAAAGCGCCACCGCCGAATCCACCGCCCGAGCCAGGCCCAAGCCCCGCCCCAGTTCCCGAACCGATGCCGCCGCGATTCCCGCTACCGATTCCACCGCCCGAGCCGCCCCCGTTAGACGGGTCAACGATGCCGGACAACGGGTTGCCGATGTTCGGGGAGTTTACGTTGGGAAGCGGCATATCCGCGACAATCGTCGGCGTCATCACCAGCTTCGGCTGTAAGTTGCGAACCACAGCAACCGGCGGCACAAACTGCTTCAGCGCAATCTTAGGTAATTTGCCCTTGCTCGCCGGTGTCGGAGACCGGTCGCCGCCACCGCCGCCGCCCGCAGCCTGCTGCTTCGCAGGTTTCAACTCAGGGACGTAGGGCTTCAAATTCGGATCAATGAGAGAGACCTGCTGTTTCTTAACGGCATCGATGATCTGTCTAGAAAAAACAGTGCCTAGCAGAACGACGACTACGGCAAGAATTGCGAGCGAGTATCCCCAATTCTTTCGATCCGGCGCGTACAGCCCCCAGATGCTCTTGACCGGTACGGGTTTCGATGTAACTTCGAGCGGCGGAAGCTCGGGAGGGTGGAACGCCTCGCGAACATTCTGGATGAACGATTTGTACCAGGGCTCCTCAACTTCAACGGCGAACAGCCGGTTCAGATTTTCTTCGGCAGATGCCTGGAGCGCGTCCTGAGTTTCAGGGGGATCGATAGTGGTCTGGGAATTACTCATCTCGGGAACGTTCCGCTACGAATTTTGGAGTGCCGCAAGGGTCGGAGCTTCTCCCTTAAATACGTAAGGCGTCATTTGAGAGTTGCAGGTTAGCAGCCTTTTTCTTTTTTGGTACCCGGGGCTACCATTTTCCGGATTTTGATTCGAGTGTAACATGATGCCGCTCGTTTTCGGGGACGCCGCGCGCTTATATAGTTGAAGCATGCGAGGTTTTACACAAGGGCTCATACCGCTGCTCGGGTTGGCCGGGATTGTTCTCGCCGCACGCGCGGAAGAGGCCCGCTTTCCTGTTCTGGCTCTCAACGCGGAGATGCCTGCATTTGAATTGCCCGGCGTAGATGGTAAGATCCATCGCTCGACGGAGTGGGAAACAAGTAAGGTGCTGGTGGTGATTTTTACCTGCGATCATTGCCCGACGGCGCAGCTCTACGAAGGCCGGATCAAAGCCCTCGCAGCCGAGTGTGAGCCGAGGGGCATCACCGTTGTCGCGATTCAGCCGAACAACCCGCAAGCCATCCGGCTGGATGAATTGGGCTACACGGACGTAGGCGACTCGTTTGACGACATGAAGATCCGGGCGGCCTACCGTCATTTCAATTTCCCGTACCTATACGACGGAAACACCCAGGAGGTTGCCAAGGCATTCGGGCCATCGGCAACACCGCATGCATTTGTATTCGACTCCCGAAGGCGTCTGCGATATGAGGGCCGGATTGACAACAGTGTGCGCGAAAACATGGTCACGCGGCACGACCTGCGAGAGGCGATCAACGCCGTTCTCACCGGGCGTCCGGTGACCGTCCCAAAAACTCCGAGTATCGGATGCTCGACGAAATGGGCCTATAAAGAAGCCGACCGGAAAGCAGAGGAGGAGCAACTGGCCCGTGAGCCCGTTTCTGTGACCGAGATCCAGGCAGCGGATCTGGAGAAGGTCAGACGGAACGCGGGAGGCAAGATCACGCTGGTGAGTTTCTGGGCAACGTGGTGCGGCCCGTGCGTTGACGAGATGCCCGCCCTGCGCAAAACGTGGGAGATGTACCGGCACCGGCCGTTCAACTTCGTGACCGTGAGTGTCAACTATCCGGACGAGCAGAAAGGCGTCGCGCGCGTGCTGGAAGAGCAGCACATGTCCGGCCGCAATCTGCTCTTCGGCGCGAAAGACACCTACGGGCTGATGCGCGTCTTCGATCCGGATTGGGATGCGTCAGTGCCTTACAACGCGATCCTGGGCATTGATGGAAGCATCGCCGCGAAGCTGCAGGGCACTTTCGATATCCTTGCGCTCCGCCGCCGCATCCTGGCAAATCTGCCGGATGACGACTACATCGGACAGCGAGCATACTGGAACAACGCGCCGAAATGAACAAGCCGTCCTTCGATCCGGGCCTTACTCAGAAATATGATTCGCCGCTCCGGCGCTCCATCAATCCGGATGGATCGTTCAACGTGATTCGGCGCGGGACGCACTGGCGCGACATTCACCCGTATCTGCACCTGGTGAGTGTTTCCTGGACGCGTTTCTTTGGGTTTGTGCTCAGCGCCTACGTGTTCATCAACGTGGTCTTCGCGGCGATTTACTTCGCGCTCGGACCGGAGTCGCTCGCCGGCGGGATGGCACCGGAGCGAGGGGTTGCGCGGTTCCTGAAAGACGTCTTCTTCAGTTCCCAGACGCTGACGACCGTCGGCTTCGGCGCGATCTACCCGAACACCACGGGGGCAAATGCGGTGGCGGCTATTGAGGCGCTGGTGGGGTTACTTGGGTTCGCGGTGATTACGGGTCTGTTATTTGGGCGGGTGTCGCGGCCCTCGGCACGCATCGGGTTTAGCGAGAGGGCACTGATCGCGCCGTATCAAGGCGGCACCTCGCTTCAGTTTCGTGTAGTAAACCGGCGGGCCAACAGCCTGATGGAACTGCAGGCGACAGTCACGTTGATGATGGTCAAGCCCGACGACGGCAGGAAGCTCCGTAGCTTTGACGTCCTCAACCTGGAGCGTGCCTCAGTCGTCTTCTTTCCACTGACATGGACGCTCGTCCATCCGATCGACAGCGCAAGTCCGCTCAGCGGCAAGACGCCTCAGGAACTGGCCGACGCGCAGGCCGAGATTTTGGTCGTTCTAAAAGCGTGGGACGAGACCTTCAGCCAGACGGTCTACCAGCGCTTCTCGTATCGTTATGACGAGATCGTGTGGGGTGGCAAGTTCACCCCCGCTTTCCATGTAACCAGCGCGGGCGATTTGGAACTCGAGGTCGATCAGGTCGGCGCCCATGAGCAAGCGCCGGGTCTAGTTACGCAGGCGACAGCGCAGTCGTCATAGTTGATTCACCCCAGGCCTCATTCACGACAGGCTCATTCACGACCGGCCCATACACGGAATCGGGCAGGCTGGTTCGCGGTTCCGGCGCGGGTTTGCCAAAGAAATAGCCCTGCATTAAAGTGACGCCGCAATCGATCAGGTTGTCCCGCATCTCGGCCGATTCCACTCCCTCCGCAATGGTTTGAATTCCGGACTCGGTCGCGAGTTCGGCGAGCTTAACGATTGTGTTCCGGCCGATCGCCGTGCGGATGTTCCAGACCAAAGACTTATCGAGCTTGATGAAGTCGGGCTGAAGTTCAGCCATCATCTGCAGCGAATTGGAGCCGGTTCCGATATCGTCCAGAGCCACACGGAAGTTCTGCTCGCGATAGTAATCGACGATCTTGCGCAGATGCTTCGAATCCCCAACGCGTTCCGACTCCACGATCTCGAACACGATGTCGGAGGCGGTGTAGTGCGTGTCGAGCATGGCTTTTTTGGTTGACGCCATACAAAACGCGGGGTCGTAAATCGAAGAAGGCTGGAAGTTGATGAACACCGATTTCGCTACACCCTGACGGGCGGCCTGGCGAATGGCGGTCCCGCGCGCGTAGGAATCGAACACGTGGACGTCACCGCGCGCGATGGCGGTTTCGATAATCTCCCCACCGCCATAAATCCGGTCAGACTCCAGGCGCACGAGGCTCTCGTGACCGAACACTGCCCGCTTGGAAGTATCGACGATCGGCTGAAAATAGTAGACGAACTGATCGTGCACGAGCGCATCGGCGAACCATTGCGTGTCGACCCGCTTTCCGAACTGCTCCAAACTGGTTGCGGCCATCAAATTAACCAGATCAAAGGTGACGCGCAGGTCGAGCGCTTCCGGGGCTGAAAGCTCTTGGCGCAAGACGTTTACGACAGCGTTCTTTTCCCCTTCGGGGCGCAACCCGAATGTCCCGTTTTTCAAAGTGAAGGGTATTTGGTGCAAGGACAGAACAGATTCAATCCGCCCACACAATGCGGGCGTTGGAGCGTAGAGGTAGACGTTCGCAGACGTACACGTCGACTGGATGCGGCAAACCTGGCAATTCGAAGCGCTCATGCTCACCCTATCGGGCGAACCCGCCGAGCACTTTAGCCGACCCGCCGCGCCAAAAACCCTCGCAGTTACTTCAACTCGCGCCAGTCGCCCTCGTTCACTTCCACGTCGAACTTCTTCGCGGCGGCTTTAATTCGTTTCCAGGCCGCGTCGCGTTCGGTGTCGCTGACGCCCTTCACCTGATTGAATCGCGCGATTGCGTTCCTTACATGGGCGGCGTCGTGAATAGGCTCTTTGCGTTCCTTGGGGAAGGCGAAATCCTCTCCCGCCATCTCATCTTTTTGAGGTTCGGAAACTTTGGACATGCCTAGTCCAAAGCAACCGAAGCGCCATTTAATCAAACACTACTGACTACTCGCGTCCAACACGGCGAGATCGTCAGGCGAGTATTTTGCCAACATGTTTTTCACATTTTCGAGCACTGTGGCGTTTCCTGATTCTCGTGCGTATTTCGCGAGTTCGATATAGACCGCCGGGGCGCCCGGATCGATATGCTCCCCGGTATATCTCAGGACGGAGATGCGCTTGGCTAGGTCTGCCTCTTTGCGGGCGATCCCGACGTTTTTATCGACGAGAAACTTTTTGGTTGCGACGCGCGCGGCGTAATGTTTCAAAAACTCGCCTTCGCTAGGAATCGCCGAGAGTTGAACCACAGGCCGCACTTCGGCGCAGCGTGGACAGCGATCAAGCTCCAGGGCGGTTAATTGGCTTGCTAAAGACGGAAACAAGGCGATTAGTTGGCTAACACTCATTTGCACCGAGTCGCAATCGAGTTTCTTGCACATTAGAAAGTCGTCCACGGCCGCGGCGCTGGTAAACACGGCGAGTACACCGGCCTGATCACCTTCACGGACCGTGAGCCAGTGTCCGGAAGATCTCTCGCGAGCCAGGTAGACGAAAGTATCCGCGCCTACTAGCCCCTGCGCCAGTTGGTGCGCATCTTCGCGGAGTTTCTTTAGCTCGGCCTCATGCTGTTGATGCTGCTCCATCATTACTTTCGCGTTGGCGTCCCTCTGGTCGCGAAAGGTCTTCTGACGTGTGGCGAGCGGCGGTACGGCGAGCGGCGGATTCATCCTGCTGAACGTCACTTGCGTATAAGAGTCAGCGGTAACTTGGGCGCCCAGTTCACGCAGCAACTCTTCGTGACCCATAGGCGTGATGGGTAAGTAGCGAATCTCGAAGTTGACGGGTTCCGGCGACGGCGCCGCATGTGATCCGTCGTTCGCGTGCCGAGATCCAAACTTCTTGAGCATGCCGCCCAGCAGCCCCGTTTGAACACGCGCAGCCTCGCCAGCCGGCGGCACGGCGGAGGAGCCTAGGGTAACGGCAAACGCTCGTTCCTGCCGGCGTAGCCATCGCCGGACGCGCGTCAGCGGATGGTCTGGGAAGCGTGGATCATACTTCTCATCGTCTGAGGCGACGAAGCTCAGCGCCGGTTGTGTGCCCGGCTCATAGCGTTCAAATTTGAGTTCGATTGGGATTTTCCCCTCGCTCAGCTGACGTTGCGCGGAGGGTCCCGCGGCGAATAACAGGTCAGAGGTGACGATCGCTTCCCGAACCCCTGTAAATCCATCTTCCCGCCCGCGGATCAAAAGCTCAACTACCGATTGGGACGCGAGCGTGGTGAGTGAAGCTGCAAACGCCATCGCATGTTGGTGCTCCGTTCGATACTTGGAAACCGTGCGCACCATGTCTACGCCGCAGACGCGGATGACGTCGCAAGATACGAGTGCGCCGGCGCGGGAACGGATCAGTTGCTGGAAATGACGACGAACGGCTAAGAGGTCGTTGAGGGGAGGGAACGTGCCATTGAGAGGTCTCGCGGTAATGATCATCTCATCGCAGGTGACACTCTCCCACCGAGGGGTCGTCAGCGGAGGATCGACCGGAAACCAGCCGCTTCCATCGACTTGAATCCTCAGGAGCATTTTCGGTTTCTATTGTCTTACATCTCCTACCGACTTAATACACGGCAAAGCAGAACACCTGGTTCGATCCGCTGGGCGTGATCGCGTATTCACCGGGAGGCAAGCTTTCGTTGACCTCCATCCGGTAGAGCGCCTCATCCACTTTCTTGATGGTCAAGGTGTACGCCTGCACCGCTTTGCGCTTCGAGAACGTGACTTCACGGTGACCGTCTTTCACTTCAAAGGCGTAGACTTCCAGGCGCTGCACGTCGAGAGAATCCTGCTTCAGCAGAAAGATCGGGCTGGTCAGCGGCGTCCGCGCTTTGGCGTGCTCACCCGCCAAGGTGTAGGTGGTCTCGTCTTTCTTCTTCTTGCCTGATTGTTGTTCCTGAGCCTCCCCGGCATCTGTCGGAACGAGTTGGCCGGCCAGAAGCAGATAAGGCAAATCGGTTTTCGACGGCGCGGGGAAGCTTGGCTCGTCAGCCCGGAGCAGCACGCCGGCAAGCAGGAGAGAGAACAGGAGCGACAGGCGCATTTGCCGTCATTGTACTTGCGCGCGAAAGCGCTCGATGAACGGCTCGAGCTCCGGCGCGCGGAAATCGTCGATCGCCAGGTCGACGGAAGGAAATTCCTGATGCGTGGTTTTGATCGCGACCACGCGCATTCCCGCGGCGTGGGCCGCTTCGATGCCGGCGTAAGAGTCTTCGAAGACGATGCAACGCGAGGGTTCAACTCCCAGCAGCTCAGCGGCTCGCAAGTACATATCCGGCCACGGCTTCGGGCGCTTCACCTGGAACCCGTCGACGGCGGCGTGGAACAGATGCTCCAGTCCGGCGGCGTGCAGAACAAATCGCAAATTCTCCGGTTCGGCGTTCGTCGCACAACCGATCGGCAGGTCCTGATGGCGCTCCAGAAAATCGCGAAGGCCGGGGACCAGCGCGCCGGGCAGCAGGGGCGCGATCATGTTGCGATACATCTTCTCCTTGGCAGCGCCGTGATCAAAAACTTCCTTGTCGGTCAGATGCGAGCCGAGGAAATCGCGAACGATTTCATCATTGCGTTTGCCGTACATGCGCTGCTGCATCTCTTCGGTGGTCTCGACGCCTTGGGAATGGTTGTACGCGAGCCACGCGTCGCGATGGATGGGATTAGAATCGACGATGACGCCGTCCATATCGAGGAGAAGTGCAATCGGCGCTTGCTTGTAATCAGGCATTCACGGCGTCCATTAACCAAGCGAGATATTTTTCGGAGCCGGCCGCGGCGGGCAGCGCCAGGATCTCCGGAACTTCATAACTATGTAGTTCCTCGATCTTAGTTCGGAGTAACTCGAATTTTGCAGAAGTAGTCTTGAACAGGAGTAAGTGCTCGGCCGCACTCTCTACCTTACCCTGCCACCGATAAACACTGCGCATTTGGGGCAAAATCTGCACACAGGCCGCAAGATGCAGGTCTACCGCGGTCGTAGCAATCCTTTCCGCTTCTTCCGCTGTCGCACACGCACTTAGCACAACAAAAGTATCGTTCATAAGGAGGTCAAAGATGTTATTATCAGGCAGGATTCACTAACATGAACGTAAGTTTCGGAAGGTTGGCAATTGCCGCAGTCGCGCTGGCGACGATTGGTTATGGCCTTGCCGAATTCCGCGGTCCTAACGGCTACGCCGCGTTGATGGAGAAGCGCCGTGAGATGGACGCGCTGAACCAGGAAAACAAGGTGCTGCGCGACGAAATTCACCGGTTGGACACGCGCATCGACAAGTTGAGTAAGGATCCGGAAACGCAGGAACTCGAGATCCGCAAACGCCTGGGCTTGGTCCGGCAGGGCGAGACGGTCTACGTCCTGCAAGACGCCAAGCAAACTACGTCGAAAGCTTCGAAGTAGCATAGCGGTTGTGCATTCTCTGAGTGAAATTGCCGCTGTTATCGATCACACCTTATTGAAACCAGACGCCTCCCACGATCAAATCATCGCGCTCTGCAGCGAAGCGCGGCGATTCGGTTTTGCGGCAGTCTGCATCAACTCCTACTGGGTACCGATAGCGGTGCGCGAACTGGGCGACGGTCCGGTGAAGGTCTGCACGGTAACGGGTTTTCCGCTGGGGGCCTGCAGTACGGCGGCTAAAGTCGCGGATGCGGGCGAAGCGGTCGACAACGGGGCAGTCGAAATCGATATGGTGATCAATCTCGGTGCCTTGCGCAGTGGTGATCCGGGCGCGGTTCGCCGGGACATCGAAGCCGTTGTCGAAGAATGCCATCGCGGCGGCGCGATCACGAAAGTCATCCTGGAAACATCGCTGCTGACTGATGCGGAAAAAGAAGAGGCTTGTCTGATTGCGCGGGATGCCGGCGCGGAGTACGTGAAAACGTCGACCGGGTTTGCCGGTTCCGGCGCGACCGTGCATGATGTCGAACTGATGCGCCGCGTGGTGGGGCCGCGCATGGGCGTGAAGGCGTCGGGTGGCATTCGCACTCTGGATGAGGTTGAACGGATGCTGGATGCTGGCGCGACGCGCATCGGCGCCAGCGCGAGCGTACGCATCGTAGAGGCCGCCGCTGTCCGATAGCAATGTAATTCAGGAGCGCGGACCGCGCCTCTCCGCGCCGCGAAAGGGTCCGTTCAAGCAACGGAGCGACCTGCTCGATTTCCTATTGGAAGTCTCCGCGGCTACGTCGCAGACGCTGGACCTCGACGAGTTGCTGGCCAACGTGGGTCAGATCGTTCGCAAGGTTTTGGATGTGGACCTGTTCGCGATCATGCTTTACAGCGAACGATCGCGCGAGCTGACCATTCGCTATGCGATCGGGCATCGCGAAGAGATCGTCCGCAATCTGAAGGTCCCGTTGGGCGAGGGAATCACGGGAGTTGCAGCCCAGCGCCGCGAGCCGATTCTGGTCCCCGATGTCCGCAAAGATACGCGCTACTTGTCTTCGCTCGACGCTGTGCGCAGCGAACTCGCCGTCCCTATGGTCGCGCGAGAAAAGCTGGTGGGCGTGATCGACGTGCAGTCGACGCGCGAAGGCGCCTATGCGGAATATGACAGCAGCATGCTGCGTCTAATCGCTTCGCGGGCGGCAGCGGCGATCGACAATGCGCGGCTTTACCGCCGCGCTGAACGGCAGTACAAAACGCTTCGCACCTTGTCGCGCATCTCGCATGAGTTCACGTCGATCCTGGAACTCGACGAGTTGCTCAGCAAGATCGCGTCGCGCGTTCACAGCCTGATTCCGTACGATGCGTTCAGCATTCTCCTGGTCGACGAAGAACGCAAAGTGCTGCGGCATCGCATGAGTTTGCGGTACGACCAGCGTGTCAAGATCGACGAAGTTCCGCTGGGGATGGGGATCGTGGGCGCGGCCGCTGCATCGCGCCAGCCGATTCGCGTGGATGATGTGAGCACCGACACGCGCTACATTTCCTCGCATCCGGACATGTTCTCGGAGGCGGCAATCCCGCTAGTGGTTCACGATCGCGTCATGGGCGTGATGAACCTGGAGAGCGATCGCCCCGCGTTCTTCACCGAAGAACACATGCGCACGTTAAGTCTGCTGGCGCCGCAGATCGCGAGCTCGATTGAGAATGCGCGGCTCTATCAGGACATCGCTGAGCGCGAGCGGCACATGCAGGAGGATCTGCGCGCGGCGCGTGAGCTGCAGACCGTGTTGCTACCCGCGACTGTGCCGCCCATCCGCGGCCTCAAAGCGGCCGTCGGGCTGCGTCCGGCGCGTGAAATCAGCGGCGACGTTTACGATTTCTTCCAGCATTCGGACGGCAGCACGGTGATTGCGTTTGGCGACTCCAGCGGCAAAGGCGCGGCGGCGGCACTCTACGGCGCGGTGCTCGATGGATTGTTGCGGACGCTGGCTCCGCGCTGGCGCCGCCCTTCGCAGCTGTTGAAGGCTTTGAACGACAAGCTGCAGGAACGGCCTGTCGAAGGGCGCTACGTCACGCTGCTGCTGTTGCTGTGGTCGCCGCAAACCATGCAGTTCACCGTAGGGAATGCGGGCAACACCATCCCGATGATTTGCCGCGACGGCGAGATCATGAAAGTCCACGTGGAGGGCGTGCCGCTGGGGCTGCTCCCCGATCGTGAATACGACGAGATCGTTTTCTCCGCGATTCCCGGCGATACGATTGTGCTGTATTCAGATGGCGTATCGGATCACCAGAGTACGAAGAACCGCGAATTCGGACGCGCGCGGCTGGAGAACATCGTCCGCAAGCAGTGCGGCGGAGCCCCGCAGGACCTGATCAACGAGATTTTCGCAGAGCTCGATCGCTACAACACCGTTCGCTTCGATGATCAGACCGTGATCGTCTTGAAAGTGAAGCCGCAATCGCGGGGCAAGCAGAAGGTCTGATGTTCCGTTATCACGACGGCCGTCTGCTGTGTGAGAACGTCGACCTTCGGGAAATCGCGGAGAAAGCCGGCACACCTTGCTACGTGTACTCCGCGGGTTCCATTCGAGACCGATATCGTGAGTATGATTTCGCCTTTCGCGACCTACCGCATACCATCTGTTACGCGGCAAAGGCCAACTCGACGCTTGCCGTTCTGCACTTACTTGCGGAGCTTGGGTCCGGCTTCGATATCGTTTCCGGAGGCGAACTGTATCGCGTCCTGAAGGCCGGCGGCGACCCTTCGAAGATCGTTTTCTCCGGGGTGGGGAAGACCGCAGCCGAGATCGAATTTGCGCTTGAGAGCGGCATCCACAGCTTCAACTGCGAGTCGGAAGCTGAACTGGAAGTGATCGACGGCGTTGCGGCGGGGCAGAAGGTTAACATCGCCATCCGCGTGAACCCCGATGTGGATGCGTCGACTCACCCTTACATTTCAACCGGACTGACGGCACATAAGTTTGGAATCGACATCGGTCGCGCGGAGCAGATCTATGCGCATGCGGCGCGGCTACCGAATCTGCGAGCCGTCGGAATCAGTTGCCACATCGGGTCGCAGATGCTCGATACCGGGCCGATGGTGGAAGCTGCGCGCAAGATTCTCGCGCTGGTGGAGCGGCTTCGTGCGGCAGGGCATCGACTGCGCTACATGGATCTGGGTGGTGGGCTCGGGATCGCGTACCGCCCGGAGGAATCGTCGCCGCAGATCTTCCGGTTCGTTGAGCCGATCTACAACGAGCTGCTGGCGAGCGGTCTGGAGATTTTCGTTGAGCCCGGCCGTTCGATTGTGGGCGCCGCGGGCATGCTGCTGACGCGCGTGCTGTATCGGAAGCGCACGCCGTCCAAAGAGTTCGTGATCATCGATGCGGCGATGAACGATCTGATCCGGCCGGCGCTCTATGGTTCGCATCACGAGATTCTGCCGCTGGAACAGTCGGAGGAAGTCTCGGTTGTCGATGTCGTCGGACCCGTGTGCGAGACCGGCGATTTCTTCGCGCGCGATCGGGAACTGGCGGGGGCGCGAACGGGAAGTCTGTTGGCCGTCGCAGCCGTTGGCGCCTATGGATTTTCGCAGTCTTCGAATTACAACTCCCGTCCGCGCGCCGCAGAGGTGTTAGTGGATGGCGATCACTGGCGCGTGGTTCGCGAGCGCGAGACGTTTGAGGATCTTACGCGCGGCGAGCGGATCTAAGCAGCTCCATTGCTTCGGCGACTAAGAACAACGAACCGGAGATGAAGGTTGTGGAAGTGACTTGCATTAGTGCCTCGCGCAGCGTTGGCGCGCAACTCAGGTCGGGATGGTCGACCATGCCGAGGAATGTTTCGGGCGCGAGTGCGCGGGGTTGATTCGGTGCTGTGACGATCACTTTGCTGAAGCACGGGAATAAGATTGCGGTCATCTCTTCGACGGACTTGTCGCGCATCGCTCCGAAGATCAAGGTCGGTTTCGGATCGGGGTAGAACTCGGCAACGTGCGCCGCGAGGGCGCGCGCTCCTGCCGGGTTGTGGGCGCCGTCTACGATGATTTCGGGATATGTCTGGATGCGATCGAGACGTCCGGGCCATCGGGCATCGCGCAGGCCTTCGGCGATTGCTTCGTGAGGAACGCCGAATGCGTCGAGGGCCGTCGCGGCCGTCAGCGCGTTGACAATCTGGTGACGTCCGGCGAGTCCGCAGTGGAAGTGCTCGCCATGCGCCCAGATGTCGCTCCCATCGCGATCGGCGATCACGCGGTCGGCTGACCACGCCGCGATCAATTCGCCACCATGCGCGCGAATCACGCGTTCTGCCTCCGGACGCTGTGGAGCAATCACTGCCGGGACGCCCGGCTTCAGGATTCCAGCTTTTTCCGCGGCAATCGATTCGATTGTTGAACCCTAGGAATCGCTCGTGGTCATAGTCGATCGGCGTAATCACGCAGAGCTCCGGCTCGACGATGTTGGTCGCGTCCAAGCGGCCGCCCAAGCCAACTTCAAGCACGGTGACATCGACGTTGCGTTCGCGAAAGACGATCCACGCCATCGCAGTCACCGTCTCGAAATAGCTCGGATGTAGGTCGATTTCTCCCGCTTCAATCAGGCGCTCCGAAGTCCCATGGACAACCTGAAAGGCGCGCGTGAACTCATCCGAAGAAACCGGCTCACCATCAATCCGAATGCGTTCCGTCGGCTCAAGCAGATGGGGTGACGTGAACAATCCTGTGCGATAACCCGCCGCGCGCAGACCGCGTTCGATCATCGCGCAGGTCGAGCCCTTTCCGTTAGTCCCCGCGACGTGAATGAAGCGGGCCGGTCGCCGCTGCGGGTCGCCCAGTTCGGCCATCAACCGCGCGATTCGTTCTAAGCCGAACTTCGCGGTCTTGAGCTCGTTGCCAAGTGCGTAAAGAAAGCGGACGGAATCCGGGTAGTTCAAGCTACGCTGCGACGGGTCCGCAGAAGAAGCGCAGGGCTTCCGAAATGTAAGCCTTCAACTCCGGACGCGGCACCACAGCGTCGAGCATGCCGTGCTTCAGCAGGAACTCACTTCGCTGGAAACCCTCGGGCAGCTTCTGCCGGATCGTCTGCTCAATCACGCGCGGTCCAGCGAAGCCGATCAGCGCTCCGGGTTCGGCGATGTTCAAATCTCCGAGCATCGCAAGCGACGCCGTGACGCCACCCGTCGTCGGATCCGTCAACACGCTGATGTAGGGAATGCGCGCTTCATCGAGCCGCATCAGTGCCGCCGAAATCTTCGCCATCTGCATCAAGCTCACCGCGCCCTCCTGCATGCGCGCGCCGCCCGAAGCCGAGATGATGATCACCGGCGAGCGGTTCGCAATGCCATGTTCGATTGCGCGTGCGATCTTCTCGCCCATCACCGATCCCATGCTGCCGCCGATGAACCGCACTTCCATCGAGCAGATATTCACCGGTCTTCCGTTCAGCTTGCCGCGCGCCGAGATCAACGCATCGTTCATGTTCGTGCTCGCCTTGAACGATTTCAAACGGTCTTTATAGGACTTCGAATCGACGAACTGAAGCGGGTCGCTCGAAGCGAGTTCCGCGTCGAGCTCTTCAAACGGGCCGTCGAACAGCATCTCCAAACGAGCTAGCGCGTGAATGCGGAAATGCGCGCCGCAGGACGTGCAGACGTTGTGGTTTGCTTCCAGATCCTTTTTCCAGATGATCTCGCGGCATTGGTCGCACTTGTGCCAGAGACCTTCCGTTTTGACGGTCTTCGGATTTTCGTCTGCTTTCAGCTTTTTTTCGCCAGAGGAATCGCCGCGTGAGAACCAGGACATTGAATATCCACTTTAGCGCGGGCCACCTCAACGAGGATACGGATGTCCGCGAAGCATGGTGAACCCGCGATAGATCTGCTCGGCCAGCATTGCGCGCGCCAGTTCGTGCGGGAAGGTCATCTTCGAGAGCGACAGCAGCAAATCCGCGCGATCGCGCCACTCCGGCGGGAGCCCGTCCGCGCCGCCTACCAGGAACACCAGATCCTGTCCCGTCGCTTCACTGCGGCTCAGCAGCTCAGAAAAGCCGGCGGAATCGAGAGCGCGTCCCAGCGGATCGAGGAACAACTTGCGAGCAGCCGAATGGCGTGCGAACAGGTCGAACTTCTCCGGCCGGATCTGCGCCGTGTGCGCGGTCGTGTAGTGGGAAATCCGATCGAGGTAATCCGCGGCAATGGCATTCGCATGCGGATCGCGCGGTTTACCGATGTAATAAAGGTACAGCTTCAAGCTGCGGGAATGTCGAGTGTCTTTGCGTTGCGCCAGAGCCGCTCAAGATCGTAATAGTCGCGGGCCGTCGGCGAGAACACGTGGATGATGAAGTCGCCGTAGTCGGCCAGAATCCACTCGGCCTGCGCGTAGCCTTCGAGGCTGATCGGGAGTTCGCCGCGCCCCTTCAGCACTTGGCCGATCTCATCGCTGATGGCCTGAACCTGCTTCGAGTTCGTTCCCGTCGCGATGACAAACTGATCTGTGAAGGACGTCACTCCTGCCAAATCGAGCACCACAATATCCTTCGCCTGCTTGGCTTCGGCGCCGCGCACAGCCGTCAGCCAAAGGGGTTCCTGGTTATTTTCGGTTGAACCGGAGGAGGGGTTAGGAGCGTCTATAGGGGTATGGATCTGAGCCAGAGCTGAGTCTCCTGTCCAATCGTACTATAAAAAGCGCCCACCTAAATCATGCGTTTCCAGCTACACATCGCCGGCCTGCTTTTAGTGCTTCCGCTAGGCGCGCAAGTCGCGACGACGCAGCCCTCAGCTCAGCCAACGCCACAGACTGTTGAGAGCCCCGCCGTTCGCCGCGCCCGCTCGGACCTGATGCGGGTTCAGGATTTGGTAAGCACGGGTGTGCTGCCTAAAATCAACCTGGAACAGGCGCAGAATGCCTTGGCGGACGCGCAGGATGAATCCGCGATTCACGATGGCTTGTTCAAGCAGGGAAGCACTGTCGAGGAAGCCGAGGCAATCGTAGCGCTCACCCAAAAGCGCGTGGAGCGAAGGCAGAAGGCTCTGGACGACAAGAACAAGCTCGTGGCGCAAGGCATCATCGCTCGCTCCGAGGCGACGGATGCCGAAACCGCGTTGGCCAATGCCAAGCGCGATCAGGAGTGGGCCGAATCGCACTTGAAATTCGCCCATGAGGCGATCGAACTCGCTAAAAGCGAGCAGGAGATCATGCGGCAGCTCGCTTCCGCATCGGCCTCCGGGCACAGCTTTGCCGGCAGCGGGCTCGTGGAGCACTTCGTCGGTACCAACCACTTCGATATGCTGCAGCTCCCGGGCATTCAAAAAGCCTTCTTTATCAAGTTCGCTCGCGCGCTTCCCGTTAGTGCGATGGGTGAGACGGATGTCCACAAGGCGCTTGGATTTGACCACCGCAATCGCGTCGATGTCGCGCTCCAACCGGAGGAAACCGAAGGCCTGTGGCTGCGGCACTACCTCACTGTTCATGGCATCCCGTTCTTCGCGTTCCGAATGGCTGTTCCAGGCAAAGCAACAGGCGCCCACATCCACATCGGACCGCCCAGTGAACGCTACATTTCCGCGAACGCGACCGAACACAAGCCGTCCCAAAATCGGACACTTTAGCTTTTCGTCGTTCGATCTTCTCCCATCTTTTCAGTAAGTTACGCTTGGCACGCCATCTGCGCTTATGGATGTTCCACGCGCATGCGAAGCGTTCTCACTTTCGTTGTTATCTGGGCTGTCGCCACGTCGCAGCTCCACGCTGAAATCTTCGGCGCGATCCGTAACCCCTACGAGGCGCATCCCATCGCCCCGATAGACGCGCAGGATTCAACCCGGCTCAGCCAGCTGATCCACGCCGGCAATATCTATTTGTCTTTGTCTGACATGATTGCTCTGGCCATCGAGAACAATGTGGATGTTGAGTCGCAGCGCTATTCGCCGAAAATCGCCGAAGCCGATCTGCTGCGCGCGAAGGCCGGCGGACTGATCCGCGGAGTCTCTACGGCCACTGCTGCCGGACCATCCAGCGCGAGCGGCGTATTGGCTGGGCAGAATGCGCTCGGCGGCGGGGGCGCAAGCAGCGGCAACACGTCGAATGGCGGCGTATTCAGCGGCATCACGGTGCAAGGTTTGGGAACGGCAATTCCGGTACTCGACCCCGTGATCTACTCCAACATCTACTACGGCCACACCACGCAGCCGCTGACCAGCGTTGTCGTTGCGGGAACCACTGCGCTGGTCTCGGTAAATAAGGAAGCCGACTTCCAGGCACAGAAGGGTTTCCTGACCGGAACCACTCTCACGTACGGCTTCTACAACAACAACAACTTCCAGAATTCGCCGAACAACATCACCAATCCATCGCTCTCCTCGACCATGGCCCTCAGCATCAACCAGCACTTGCTGCAGGGCTTTGGACGCGCGGTGAACGGCCGCGATATCACGATTGCCAAGAACGACGTCGAGCTTTCGGATCTGGTGTTTCGGCAGCAAATCATCACCACCGTTTCGCGCCGCCGTCGAATCTCTATTACGATCTGGTCACTCTTCGCGAGAACCAGAAGGTGCGTCAGGACGCGCTGGAGATCTCGCAAAAGCTGTTGTCGGACAACAAGACCCGCGTCGGAATCGGAGCGCTCGCGCCCATCGAAATCGTTCGCTCCAACGCGGAAGTCGCGCGCGATCAGCAAGCGCTGATCGATGCCGAAACGCAGGTGCTCGAGCAGGAAATCATCGTCAAGAACTTCGTCACGCGGTCCGAGAACGACGTCAGCATCATCGACGCGCACGTGATTCCGACCGATTCGATGCCGGCTCCCACGCCCTTTCCCACCGAACCCATTCAGGATCTATTCGGCGACGCGCTCAACAGCCGTCCCGAACTGAAAGAGGATCAGATTTCGATCACCAACACGCGCGAGGAAATGCGCGGGACGAAGAACGCGCTGCTTCCGGTGCTCGATGTCTATGCCACGCTCGCCAACCACGGCTTGGCGGGCACCGTGAACAATCTGGCGCCGGGTAGTGTCGCGAGTTCCGCCGATCCGTTCTTCCTGGGCGGCTACGGCAGCGTTCTCAGTCAAATCTTTTCGCGGAACTTCCCGGACTACACCGTCGGCGTGCAAATGTCGATTCCGATCCGCAACCGTCAGGCGCAGGCCGACTATATCCGCGATCAGCTCACGCTGCGTCAGCAGCAACTCGCGAGTTTGAAAGATCGCAAGCAGGTCAAGACGGATGTCCAGAACGGGTTGATCGCTCTGAGGCAAGCAAATGCCGCTTACGATCTGGCCGTCAAGACGCGTGTGCTGGCCACCCAAACTTTAGAAGCGGAACGCAAGAAATTTACGTATGGAACGTCGACGCTAACCGACGTGATCCTGGTGCAGCGCGATCTGACTACTGCGCAATCTACGGAAGTCTCCGCGCTGAACAGCTATCAGAAGGCTAAGGTTCAATTCGACCTCGCGCTGGGGCACACGTTGGAGGTGAATAACGTGTCGATCGCCGAAGCGGCATCCGGCCGCGTGTCCAAACCTCCGACACCCGTTGGTGTTCGCCCATGAGAGTTGTGAGTCCCATAACCGGACACATGCCGCAATCTAGTGTTCAGTGTTTCAGTAACTTACAAGGTATTGTCGTGGCAGGGCGCGTGCGCTCTTTATAGGAATCTTTATCAATGGCAATGGACGTCCCTCGCAATCCATCGTTTAAACGCAAGCGTCTGGTCAAACGGATCACGTACCTCGTCGTCGGCTTAATCGCGGTCACCGGGGTCACTCTAGGCGTGATGCGGCTGCAACCCGCTGCCCCGACAGTCGAATGGAGCACCATCTGGCCGGATCACGTGCATCAAGGGCCGATGATCCGCGACGTACGCGGCACAGGCACGCTGGTGCCGATCGATATGATGTACATCCCCGCCGAGAGCGCCGGGCGCGTCGAGCGCATCTTCATCCGCCCCGGAACTTCCGTCAGCGGCGACTCGGTCATTCTTTCGCTCACCAACCCGGAACTTCAAAACGATGCGGTAACCGCCGAGTACAACCTCAAGCAGGCGGAAGCAGCGTATACCGACTTGAAGGTGCAGCTGCAGAGCACCAGCTTCGACAAGCAGGCAGCCGCCGCTCAAGTCGATTCGGATTATCGCCAGGCCAAGCTGAAATCCGACCGCGACCAGAAGCTTTCCGACGCGGGATTGATTCCGGATGTCGATCTCAAACTATCGACAACGCAGGCGGAAGAGCTCGCGCAGCGCGATGACATCGAAAAGCAGCGGCTGAAGATCATCGACGAATCGGCGAAAGCGCAGCTAGACGCCCAGCGCGTGAAGATCGATCAGCTTAAGGCGCTGTACGCGTTGAAGCAAGAAGAAGTGGCGAAGCTCAATGTCCGCGCCGGTGTGGCGGGCGTTCTGGAAGCGCTTCCGGTGGAAGTCGGTCAGCAGGTAGCGGCCGGCGCCACACTCGCTCAGGTCACGCAGCCGAGCCGGCTCAAAGCCCAATTGAAGATCACGGAAACCGATGCCAAGTACATTCTGGGCGGGCAGAAAGCTTCCATCGACACCCATAGCGAGTCGGGAAATGGCATCATTCCCGGGCACGTGATCCGCATCGATCCGGCCGCGGTGAATGGAAGCGTGTTGGTCGATGTCGGTCTGGATGCTCCGCTGCCGCAAGGCGCGCGTCCGGATCAGAGCGTCGATGGCACGATCGAACTCGAACATCTCGCCAGCGTGTTGCAGGTGGGCCGTCCGACGGTGGGCCAGCCGAACACCACCATTTCGCTGTTCAAGATTTCTCCGGACCAAAAAACAGGCTCGCGCGTCACTGTCAAATTGGGCCGTGCATCCGTCAATTCCATTGAAGTGTTGAGCGGATTGCAGGCCGGAGATCAGGTTGTGCTTTCGGACATGAACCAGTGGGATCGCTACGACCGGATTCGTTTCAATCACTAATTTCGCAATGTGTACGGAGGAGATTGTATGAGCGCCGCCAACCAAACCCTGATTCATCTAGAGGGCGTAACCAAAGTATTCGTCACCGATGAGGTAGAGACGCACGCATTAGCGGGCATTCATCTGGATATCGGACGCGGCGAGTACGTGTCGATTTCGGGCCCCTCGGGCTGTGGCAAATCCACGCTGCTCGCCATCCTCGGGCTGCTGGACACGCCTTCGGACGGCATCTACATTCTGAATGATCAGGCGGCCAGCGGACTGCGCATGCAGGATCGAGCGCGCATTCGCAATCGCGAGATCGGGTTCATCTTCCAGGCGTTCAATCTCATCGGCGATCTCAACGTTTATGAGAACGTCGAGCTGCCGTTGACCTATCGCGGCATGCCCGGCTCGGAGCGCAAGAAGGCGGTGATGGAAGCCCTCGAGAAAGTCGGGATGTCGCATCGCGTGAAGCACTATCCGTCGCAACTCTCCGGAGGTCAGCAGCAGCGTGTGGCCGTTGCCCGCGCGCTGGCTGGATCGCCAAGCGTGCTACTCGCTGACGAGCCCACCGGAAACCTGGATTCCGCGAACGGCGAAGCGGTGATGGATCTGTTGCGTGGACTGCATCGCAACGGCGCGACGATCGTCATGGTCACGCACGATCCGCGCTACGCGAAGTTCGCCGACCGCACGATCCATATGTTCGATGGCCGCGTGGTCGAAGAAACCACAGCTGCGGCTTAATCCCCTTACTTCTCGCTCTCGAAAGGAGCAGGCATGAACGGCTTACGAATTGCGGCGCGTAGTTTGCGTCAAAGCTGGGGCTTTACCTTAACGGCGCTGCTGATCCTGACCATCGGGATCGGGCTGAACACCGCGATCTTTAGTGTGGTCGACACCATCGTGTTCCGGCCGCTGCCGTTTCCGCGGCCGGAGCGGCTGATCCGTGTGGGCGAGAGGCTGAACACGTTCGGCGAGGTTTCGACTGCGTATCCCAACTTCGTCGATTGGAGCCGCGAATCGAAGAGCATTTCTTCGGCAGCGATGGTGAATCCGGAGGATGTGACGATGAGCGACGGTCGCTTGGCGGAGCGGCTGCCCGCGCTAAACGCGACCTCGGGATTTTTCGACACGCTCGACGTACACCCGGCTCTCGGTCGCGCATTTACAGCAGAGGAGGACCGCAAGAATGCGCCCGGCCGCGTGGTCATCACGAACGGCTTGTGGAAGCGCCGATTTGCGAGCGACCCCAAGGTTATCGGCCGCGTGGTCACGCTAAAGGGCGAGCCGTTCACGATCATCGGCGTGATGCCGGCAGATTTTCATTTTCCGTTCGTGAAGTTCGACGCAATTATCCCGGTCCGCCGGGACGTGGCGGACAGCAAGCGCGACAACCACAGCGGTGAATCCGTTGCCCGATTGAAGCCGGGCGTCACCGTCGCGCAAGCAAACGCGGAACTCTCGGCGATCGGACGCGCGCTCAGTGCGCAATATCCGAAGAGTAATGGGGGGTGGAGCCTGTTCGCCACATCATTGCAGACTTACTTCACCAAAGACTTAAGCCCGGTGATGATGACGTTGCTCGCAGCCGTGGCGTTGGTGCTTCTGCTGGCGTCTGTGAACCTGGCTGGACTCATGCTGGTGCGTGCGGCCGGACGAAGGCGCGAAATTGCCGTGCGCATCGCGATCGGCGCGGGACCGCTGGCTATTGTCCGCGAGAGTCTACGCGAAGCGCTGTTGATCGCAATCGGTGGCGGCGTCCTTGGTGTTGCGGCCGCGTCGTGGAGCATTGGTCCGCTGTTGTCGCTGGTACCCGAAAGCGCGAACATCCCTGCGGTGTCGATTGACTTCCGTGTGCTTCTTTTCGCGGCCGTCGTGACCATGGCGGCCACGATCCTCTTCACCGTTGCACCCGCTCTGCGCTCGGCGCGTGTGGACCCGAACGATGCGTTGAAAGAAGGCGGTCGCGCGAACACCGCGGGCGTGCAGGGTAACCGGCTGCGAAGCGCGCTCGTAATTGCCGAGATCGGGCTGGCAGTGGTTCTGGCTCTCGCCGCTGGCCTCGTAATCAAGAGCTTTAGCCGCTTGATGCAGGTCGATCCGGGGTTCGATCCGAAGCGCGCTCTCACCATGAGCATGTCGATCGACGGCCCCGCATATAAAGAGGACGCCGCGCAAATCCGTTCTGGCGCCGACTCATCGAGAGCACTTCTCAGAAAACGGCAATCAAGCGTGTCGGGTTAGTTAGCTTTCTTCCCATGAGCGAAAACGATACGGAAAATTCGTATCGCCTCGAGGGCCAACCCGAGCCAAAGAACAGTTCTGAAGTCACCTTCGCCGACAACTTCGTGATCGCCGGGGATTACTTCGGGGCGATGGGCATCACCCTCCTGAAAGGCCGCGCCTTCCGTTCTACCGACGATGAGAAGGCAACACCCGTCGTCATCATCGACGAAGATTTCGCGCGCAAGAATTTTCCCAAGAGCGATCCGCTGAGTCATCGGATCATCTACGACAAGAAGCCGTGGCAGATCATCGGCATCGTGCGGCACGTCAAGGATTTCGGCTTGGACGGCGCGTCGCGCGAACAGTACTACTTCGATTACCGGCAGGACGCGCGCAACTTCATGACGATGACGGTGCAGCCGGCCGCCGATACTGCAAGCGCAGTCCATGCGGTTCGCGATGCAGTGCGATCGATTGATCGCGGCGTCGCCGTGAATCAGGTGCGTCCCATGGCCCAGTGGCTGAATGATTCGACGTGGCGCGCGAGGCTGAGCGTGGTGCTGCTGGCTCTGTTCGCCGGTGTTGCGTTGATACTGGCGGGCATCGGAGTTTATGGCGTGATGGCGTATTCCGTCGCGCAGCGCACACAGGAGATCGGGATCCGGCTCGCGCTCGGCGCAACCCCGTCCGGCGTTTTGAAGCTTGTCATGGGGCAGGCGTCGCTGCTGGGCTTGATCGGGATCGTGCTGGGTCTGATCGTTGCGATTCCTTTAGGCGGACTATTGAGCGCGCTGCTCTTCCATGTCTCGCCCGCGGATGCCGGAGTTCTCGCAGCGGTGAGCGCCGTGCTCATCCTCGTCGCTCTGATCGCTGGCGGGATTCCCGCGATGCGAGCTGCGGCGACCGACCCGATGCAAGCCATTCGATACGAATAATCATGATTCAATTACGGCAAGCCGCACGGCAGCTCTGGAAGACACCCGGGTTCACGATCCTCGCGATCGTCACGCTCGCTCTCGGCGCGGGTGTGAACACAGCGATGTTCAGCGTGATCGAAGCAGTGATGCTGCGACCGCTGCCATATCCGCATCCGGAGCAGCTGGTCCGTTTTGAGGAAACTGCGGCGGGCGCGAGTTACGGCTCGTTTAGCCTCGCGGATCTTCCCGATTACCTCCACAACACCACGCTCGCCGGCATTGTCCACGTCGGCGACGATTTGATTAATCTCACCGGCGTTGGGTCGCCGGAGCGCGTTCCGATCACCCGCACATCGGGCAATTTCTTCGATGTCCTCGGGGTTCATCCCCGCTTTGGACGCGGCTACTCGCCATCCGACGATCGCTTCGGGGCACCCCACGTCGTCGTGCTCGGCGACGAGTTTTGGCGCTCGCATTTCGGCGCCGATCCGAATATCGTCGGCAAATCGATCCGGCTCGATGGCGAACCGTATCTGGTTACCGGCGTGATGCCTCCGGGCTTCGTTTCCCCTGAGCAGTTCGGCCGCACCGACCGCCTCGAAATGTACGTGCCGGATTGCTATGGACCCGATATCCTCCACGACCGCGGCACGCGCATCGACACCGGCTTCGCGCGCCTTCGTCCGGGAGTATCCGTCGAACAAGCCCAAAACGAAATGAATGGAATCGCGGCGCGTCTGGCGAAAGCCTATCCCGCAACGAACAAGAACTGGAACCGCGTTGCCATCGAGCCGCTCAAAGAGAATGTTGCGGCGGGCGCGCGAACCTCGCTGCTGGTTCTGCTCGGCGCGGTTAGCCTCATCCTGCTGATCGCCTGCGTCAACGTTGCGAATCTGCTCTTAGCGCGAGCCGTTCGCCAACGCCGTGATATCGCTGTTCGCATCGCACTCGGTGCCAAGCGCAGCCGCATCATGCGCGAACTGCTGCTGCAGAACGGGATGCTCACTGTCGCCGGTTGCTTGCTGGGCATCCTTTGTGCCGGATGGATGACGACAGCGCTGATCGGCAGCGCACCGGATGTCCCGCGCCTCGGCACTGCGACGCTGAATCTGACTGTTCTCGCGTTCGGTTTACTGGCATGCGGCGGAACCGCGATGCTCTTCGGCCTCGCTCCGGCGTGGCTCGTGTCGGGTGCCGATCCACAGATCGCACTGCATGGTTCGAATGCGCGCCACTCGGCCGGATCGGGCGTGCTCCGCTGGCGCGCCATTCTGATGGCGTCGGAGGTTGCGCTGTCACTCGTGCTGCTGGTTGGCGCGGGCCTGATGCTGAAGAGCTTCATCATGCTGCGCGGCGTGAATCTGGGCTTCGAGCCCGATCGCGTGCTGGCGATGAACATCAGCATCCCGGATCCCAAAGCCGGCTTTTCAGGAAGCAACGTGAACCGCGATAGCGAGACCACGCCCATTCCCGACACGGCTCCCGGCGCGGCGTATCGCTACCAGTTCTTCGATACTCTGACGCGCCGCGTGGAAGCCATTCCGGGCGTAGAATCCGCGGCTTTCGGACGCTTCCCTCTACGCGGCCATTGGAGCAGTTCCTACGAAGAGAAGGAGCATCCCGTGGCGAAGGATCAGGATTCCGACATGCAGCTCGATTCGCAGATGTGCAGCGTGAACTACTTCCGCACGCTGCAGATGAAAGTGGCGGAAGGCCGGGATTTCGCAAGCAGTGACCGCATGGGTTCGGAGCCGGTGATGATCGTCAATCAAGCGTTCGAAAGGCGCTACTATCCACATGGCGGCGCGATCGGTCACGAAATCCGGCGGACCGGCGCGAAACAGTGGCGCCGCATCGTAGGCGTAGTTGCGGATGCGCATTACTACGGGCAGGATAAGGCGACCAAACCCGCCGCATTCATTCCCGCAGCTCAGCTCGATTCCTATCCGATTCCGATTGCCGACTTCGCCGTTCGATCCTCGCTGCCGCCTGCGCAACTGCTTGCCCGCAATCCGCAAAGCGGTGTGGAGCCTCGACGCGGATCAACCCATCACGCGCATCCAAACGTTGAGCGAGAAGGTTTCCGAATCGCAATCGCGGCAGCGGTTCCAGACCATGCTGCTCGGGCTCTTCGGCGTCCTCGCGCTCGTGCTTGCGGTCGTCGGAATTTACGGCGTCGTCTCTTACAACGTGGAGCAGCGCACCTCTGAGATCGGCCTTCGCATGGCGCTCGGCGCGCGGCCTGCCGGCATTCTCGGCATGGTGATTCGTCAGGCCATGACGTTATGCGGCGCAGGTGCACTCGCCGGACTCGCGATCGCCTGGGCCGCGTCACGCGCGATGAGTAGTCTGCTGTTTGGCGTGCAGCCGGTCGATGCGTTCACGTACGCCACCGTGTGCGCCACACTAATCGCCGCCGCGCTGGCCGCTTGCTGGATGCCCGCGTATCGCGCTGCCGGAACAAATCCAATGGAAGCACTGAGGCACGAATAACCATGCGACAGCTATTGGCCGATTTCCGATACGCGAGCCGAACACTTTGGAAGAATCCGGGGTTCGCCATCATCGCTGTGCTTGCACTGGCGCTCGGTACGGGCGCGACAACCGCCATATTCAGTGTCGTCGATGCGGTGCTGTTGCGCCCGTTGCCGTACTCGACGGCGGCCCGGTTAGTTGATGTGCTCCACTACGATTCGAAGCGCGGTCCCGAATCGTCTAACCTCAGTTACCCGGATTTCCGCGACTTCCGCGCTCAGAACCACACGCTCGATCACACCGCCGCGTACCATCCCGACTCGTGGCCCATGCTCGCTCCCGGGCACGAACCGGTGAACGTTCATATGGCCGTTGTTTCGGCCGATCTGTTCCCGCTGCTCGACGTGCATCCGGCTGTCGGCAGAACGTTCACTGCCGCTGAAGATGAAGACACCGCGGGCCCGATGAAAGCCGTGCTCAGCGACTACGCATGGAGAAAACTGTTTGGCGGCGATCGAACGATCCTCGGCAAAACTGTCCTACTGCGTCAACAGCCCTACACCATCATCGGCATCATGCCGCGCGGGTTTCAGTTCCCGATCCAGAGCGAGCCCACCGACCTGTGGACCACCTTCGGATACGCGCCCGACCTGCGTAAGAACTCGCCCGAGAGTACTCCGATGGGCACGCAACGCGGCGCACACTTCCTGGACTTCGTAGCGACGGTTAAGGCGGGCGTTTCGATGGATCAGGCGCGGTCCGATATTGCCGTGATCAACGCGCGGCTCGCCAAGCAGTTCCGGAATACCGATCAGTACCGGCAGACTCAGGTGATCGCGCTGTTGGATCACATGGTGGCTCAACTCCGCCCCGTATTGTTGCTGCTGCTGGGCGCGGTCGGTTGCGTCCTGCTGATTGCGTGCGCCAACGTTGCGAATCTGCTGCTGGCCCGCGCGACCACCCGTACGCGGGAACTCGCGATTCGAACCGCGTTAGGCGCCGGGCGTGCGCGGTTGGTGCGTCAGATCCTGACCGAGAGCGTGCTTCTTTCGCTGCTCGGGGGGATTTTCGGACTCCTGCTTGCCGCGTGGGGAACTGCCCTTCTCGCGCACTATGGACCGCAAGACGTGCCGCGGCTCGCGGACGCACAGCTGAACGTGGAAGTCTTCGTCTTCGCGCTTGGAATCTCGCTGCTAACCGGACTGATCTTCGGCGCCGTGCCCGCCATCCGCGCCGGCAACTCGAGTCCGGGTGAAGCGCTCAAGGAAGGTTCGCGCGGCACCACGGAAGGGCTGCGTCACAACAAGGCTCGCAGTGTCCTCGTGATCGCGGAGGTTGCGCTCGCACTCATGCTTCTCTCCAGCGCCGGATTGCTGATTCGCAGTCTCGATCGCCTGAATCACACCAACGCCGGATACGATCAAGCCAACGTCCTCACCGGGACCTTTGACTTTCCGGAGAGTCGCTATCCGGATGCAAAGTTGGTACAGGCGCTCGACAGCATGGAGGCAAAGTTGGGATCGCTGCCGAACGTTGTTGCCGTTAGCGATGTCGTGATTCTGCCCCTCGGCGGTGACGACATGAGTACCGACCTTGAGATCCAGGGCAGACCGGTTAACCCCTCGGACCGGCTCACCACTCGCATCAACATCGCAGGACCGAACTACTTTCGAGCGATGGGAACGCCGCTGCTCAGCGGCCGCGATTTCAACTCGCGCGACGTCGATAAAGCTCCCGAAGTGGTGGTGGTCAACCAGGCTTTCGTTCAACAATTCTTTCCCAACCAAAATCCGATCGGGAAGCGGGTTAAACCCGGCTTCGGCCACGGAGCCGGCGACCCGCCCATGCGCGAAATCGTGGGCGTAGTGGCATCGGTACAACAGGACCGGATCGGCAAGAAATCAGTTCCCGAAGTTTTCATTCCGCGCAACCAGTTCCCGAATACGTCGACGGCGATTGTCGTTCGAACGACGGGTGACGCCCATGCTCTGATTCCGGCGTTCCGTTCCGCGGTGAGAGCGATCGATCCCGATCTGCCGATCGGGCATTTGCGCACCATGGAAGATTGGACCGGGCTCTCGCTTGCCCAGCCGAAGTTTCAGAGTTATCTGTTCGTCATCTTCGGAGCGATCGCACTTCTCCTGACCGCGGTCGGGCTCTACGGCGTGATTGCTTATTCGGTCGCGCAGCGCACGCAGGAGATCGGCACGCGTATGGCGCTCGGCGCGCAACAAGCGAACATCCTGAAGCTCGTCGTCGGCGAAGGGATGCTACTCGCGATCATCGGCACCGCGGTTGGGATCGCCGGCGCGCTCGGGATATCCGGGCTGCTGCAGAAGCTCGTGTATGAAATCTCGCCGACGGATCCGGCCACGATCGCCGCGATCACGGTGACCATCCTCGGCGTTTCGCTCCTCGCCGCCTATGTTCCCGCGAGACGCGCGGCACGGATCGATCCGATGACCGCGCTTCGGAACGAATGAGGAGAGCACCGCGATGGACACGCTGATCCAAGACATCCGCTACGGCTTGCGTGGTCTCCGCAAGAGCCCTGGCTTCACGGCGGTCGCTGTACTATCTCTAGGGCTCGGCATTGGCGCCAACACGGCAATCTTCAGCATTGTGAACGCACTGATGCTGCGTTCGCTGCCCGTGCGCGATCCGCAAAGCCTTGCATTAATAGGCGACGGGAGGCAGATCGGGATACTCGGCGGGATTCCGGGCGGAAAGGTCAACCTGCTTTCCGTCGCCGAGTGGCAGGAACTCCGCAGACAAAAGCATTTCATCCAGGATGCGGCGGGCATCTTCAGTCTGGAACTCGATTTCCGCGCGCGTATCGGTTCGGCTGACTCGGAGCGCGTCAAAGCACGCGCCGTTACCGGCAATTACTTCAGCTTGTTGGGTGTGCCCGCCGCCGCCGGCCGTCTGTTTGATGACAAGGTCGATCAGCCGATCAATACCCATGCTGAAGTCGTGCTGAGCAATGGCTACTGGCAGCGGCGGTTCGCCCGCGATCCCGGAGTTGTCGGGCAAACGATGCGGATCGGCGACCGGCTCTTCACGATCATCGGCGTCGCCGCGCCGGAGTTCTTCGGAACATCAGTGGGTGAATCGCCGGATTTTTGGGTTCCGCTCTCCATTGAGGCCGAGGTGCCGCCCTATCTGAATTTCTACAACGAGAAAACCGCGCAACAACTTCACGTAATTGTGCGTATGCAGCCCGGCGTTGCACTGAGCCAGGCGGGAGCGGCATTCACCACTCTCGTTCGCCAGCTGCTCGTTGCCTATTCCGGCTCCGGATTGTCCGCGAGCGACCGGCGCGATCTGGCCAAGACATTTGTCCAGCTGACCCCTGCGGCCTCCGGGGTCTCCGGCATCCGCCTGCGTTTTTCTACGCCGCTGCATGTGCTCATGGGCATCGTCGTATTGGTTCTGCTGATCGCGACGGCAAACGTGGCGAATCTGCAACTCGCTCGCGCCACTGCGCGCGAACGCGAAATGGCGATTCGAATGGCCGTCGGTTCCAGTCCTCTCCGCACCGTTCGTCAATTACTCACCGAGAGCTTGCTGCTATCGAGTGCCGGCGCCGCGCTGGGCGTGCTATTCGCGCTGTGGGGGAGCGACCTGCTGGTGCGCCTGGTGTCCAATGGACACGAGCGCATTCCGCTGGATGTGAACCCGGACCTCCGCGTCATTCTATTCACGGCTCTCGCCGCGTTCGCGACCGGTTTGCTGTTTGGCGTCGTACCCGCGTTCCGTTCTGCGCGAGTCGACGTGAATGTCGGGTTGCGCGACGGGCGCGGTGCGACATCGAACCGCGAACGCATGTTCGTGAGCCGCGCGCTGGTGGTTTCGCAAGTCGCCATTTCCCTGCTGCTCGTGATTGGCGCCGGACTGTTTACGCGCACTTTCGCGAACCTGGAAAACATCGATACCGGATTCGAGCAGAATCATGTTCTCGCGTTTCAGTTGGATCCATCGGCAATGGGCTACAAACAGGATGCCCGGTTAGGGAGGGTCTATTCCCGCATTGAAGACCGCGTGCGGCAAATACCAGGAGTCGAAGCCGCCACTTTTGCGATGTTCGCGTTTAACCAGGGCGAAATGAGTGAGAACGTGTCCATCGAAGGGCGCCCGGATATCCTCACCGGACCCAGACCCATGGTGATCAACGTAACCGGTCCGCAGTACCTCCAGAGCACCGGAGTGCGACTGGTGGCTGGCCGTTTCTTCACGCGTCAGGATACAGCTGCTTCACCCAAAGTTGCTGTCATCAGTGAACAAGCCGCGCGCGACATCTTCGGATCAAAGTATCCGGTAGGCCATCGGATGAGCATCGGGAAACCGGAACACGGGCATGACATCGAGATCATCGGCGTCGTCAGCGACGTTAAGCACGATACGGTTAAGGACGCTCCGTATTGGGAGATGTACCAGCCTTATTCGCAGCGCAACGAGTTCATCCAAAATCTGCTCGTTCGGACGAACGAAGCGCCGGCTTCAGTGATCCCCGCGGTTCGTCAGGCGATCCGAAGCATCGAACCGAACCTTCCGATCAACGAAGTCCTCACCCTGCGGACGATGGTCGATCGCTCGCTGATCACGCAGCATTTGATCGCGCAGCTTTCCGCATTTTTTACCGTGCTGGCTTTGCTGCTCGCCGCGGTCGGCCTCTACGGCGTGCTGTCGTATTCGGTCGGACGGCGCACATCGGAAATCGGTGTCCGCATCGCGCTCGGTGCGCAAACGAATCGCGTTCTTTGGATGGTGCTGCGCGAAACTTTGATCCTGGTCGGGCTCGGAGTGGCGATCGGAATTCCGCTCTCACTTCTCTCCTCGCGACTCGTCGAGAGCATGCTGTACGGCTTGAAATCAAACGACGTTTTGACCATGCTGTCCGGCACCGCAATTCTGCTTGCGATCGGCGCGTTCGCCGGATGGCTTCCCGCGCGCCGCGCTTCGCGAGTCGACCCCATGATCGCTTTGCGTTACGAGTAACCCGATGCAATCTTTCCTTCAAGACCTTCGCTATGCACTTCGCATGTTGCGCAAAACGCCCGGCTATACGTTCATTGCCGTGGCCGCGCTGGCACTCGGCATTGGCGCGAACACCGCGATCTTCAGTGTCGTGAACGCCGTACTGCTGCGCCCTGTGCCGTTCCCGAACGCGAACCAGCTCGTTTTCATCTGGGAAACGTGGGGTGAGCACGGACAAGGCACCGCATCCATCCCGAATCTGATCGACTGGCGCGAGCAGAGCAGCGCGTTCAGTTATATCGCCGCGTACGGCAATCCGCCGCTTAGCTTGCAAGGTAAGAACGGAGCGGAGCGGCTCATTTCTGTCTCCACTTCGCCCGGGCTTTTCCAGATGTTCGGGATGCATCCGATCATCGGGCACCTGCTGCCGGAGTCGTCGGAGAAGAGCGGCAACGGTCATGTGGTCGTGCTCAGCAGAAGCTTTTGGAAATCGCATTTCGATAGCGATCCTTCGCTGCCCGGCAAAACGATTCAGTTGAACGGACAGGCCTACGAGGTCGCCGGCGTTATTGACGATCTACCGGAAGGCGTTCTCCAGAGCGGTGAACCGATCCAGCTCTTCGTGCCGCAATCACTGCTTGAAAAACCCGAGCGCGGTTACCACTACCTGCGCGTCATCGCCCGAATCAAAGACGGCGTGAGCCTGCAGATGGCGCAATCGCAAATGGACGCCATCGCAGTGCGCCTCGCGAAACAATATCCCGGCAACCAGGAAGGTCGCGGCGTTAAGTTGATTCCGCTTCGCGATCAGATGTCCGGCCAGCTTCGTACACCGCTGCTGATCCTTATGGCGGCCGTGATCTGCGTTCTACTGATCTGTTGCGCGAACGTTGCGAACCTGACCCTTGCGCGGGCGAGCGATCGCCAGCGCGAAACGGCGGTACGCACGGCACTTGGCGCGAGCCGCTATCGCATCGTTCGCCAGCAACTCACCGAGAGTTTGTTGACCGCCTTTGCCGGCGGCGGGTTTGGGCTATTGCTGGCTGTGTGGCTGACTCCTGCGCTGGTGAAGATGTCCGGGCACTATTTACCGATGCCGGACGAAATCAATATCGATCGCCCCGTCCTGCTGTTCACGTTCATCGCTTCGCTGGCCACTGGAATCCTGTTCGGCCTGCTCCCCGCTCTGCGTGCTTCCGGAGCCGATGTCCAGGAAATCCTGAAGAAAGCCGGCCGCGGCATTTCGCTGGATCGCAGTCACACGCGCGGTGTCCTCATCGCAGCCGAGACAGCCCTCGCAGTCATGCTGTTGATCTCCGCCGGGCTGCTGCTGAAGAGCTTCGTGACCCTGCGCGCTCAGCATACGGGGATCAATCCGAACAACATCGTGTCGGCACGCATCCGTCTCGATGCCGATCGCTATGCCGATCAGGGCAAGCGCACCGCATTCTACAACCGCGTGATCGGCCGCCTGCAGAACATGCCCGAAGTTGCCAAAGCCGCGGGCGTTACGCTGCTACCCATCGACGCTTGGGGAATGAATGGCGACTTCGCGATTGTGGGTCGCGCCCCTTTCAAACCAGGACAGGCGCCGCTTGCGGAGGAACGCGCCGTTACGCCGGATTACTATTCCACGATGCAGATTCCGCTGGTGCGCGGGCGATTCTTCAACGCTTCCGACACTGCCGCGTCCGCTCCAGTCGTCATCATCAATCAAGCTCTGGCCCGCAAACTCTGGAAAAACGGCGAGGCGCTAGGGGCGCAACTGCAGCCGTTCGGCCCCAAACCGGTCACCATAGTCGGCATCGTCGCCGATGTGTTGCAAGCCGGTCTCGATCAGCCTGCACAGTATGAGATCGATGCGCCGTACGCGCAGGCCGTGTCTTTCATGAACGATCAGATGGCGGTGGTCGTCCGGTCGGAAGCGCCGGTCGCAGCGGTTGTCAGCGACATCCGCCGCGCCGTTGCAGAAGCCGACCCGTTGCAACCCGTAACTCACGCGATGTCCATGAACGACGTGATTGCCGAAACCATTTCCGGTCCGCGTCTCGACGTCGCGCTCCTCGGCCTCTTCGCCATTCTCGCGACCATTGTCGGAGCCATCGGAATCTACGGAGTGCTTTCCTATTCCGTCCGCCAGCGATCCGGTGAGATCGGTGTTCGCATGGCGCTCGGATCGAGCCGCACGGGTGTGCTGCAGTTGATCCTCGGGCAAACGGCGCGACTCACTTTGATCGGCTTGGCTGCCGGATTACTCGGCGCGTTTCTCTTTGGCCGTGTGCTGTCCAGTTTAGTCGCGAATGTGAGTACGCACGATCCGCTGGTGTTCGTGGTTGTGCCGCTGTTCCTGCTCTTCGTCGCGCTCCTTGCGGCCGCGGCACCGGCATTTCGCGCATCACGCGTCGATCCCATGGTCGCTCTCAGGTACGAATAAATGCGCAACTTCCGCTACGCTATCCGCAATCTACGCAACGCACCCGCATTTACCGCGATCGCGATTCTCACGCTGGCATTAGGCATTGGCGCGAACACCGCAATGTTCAGCGTCGTGCGCGCCGTGCTGCTCGCGCGTCTGCCATATCCGCACCCAGACCGTATTGTTCAGCTTTGGGAACAACGCAAAGACGGCGGCATGATTCAGGTCTCAGGCATGAATGCCCGCGACTGGCGCGCCATGAATCATTCGTTGCAAACGCTCGCTTACTACTTCGCCTATGACCGCAATCTCTCCGGCGGTTCCGAGCCCCAGCGCATTCAGGCCGGAATGGTTTCGCAGGATTTCTTCCGCACCATGGGCGCAGTTCCGCAGATCGGGCGATTAACCACTGCATCCGATCATCAGCTCGGGGCCGCGCCGGTCGCCATCATCGGCCATGCGCTTTGGCTGCGTCAATTTGGAGGGCGCTCCGACGTTCTCGGCCGCACGATCCACTTGGAAGGCTCCGCGTTCACAGTCATCGGAGTGATGCCGCCGGAGTTTGATTTCCCGAATCGCTCCGAACTCTGGGTCCCGCTTGAAATCACTCCAGACACCTCCACGCGCTCGGCCCACAATTTCAATGTCGCGGCCCGCATCAAAGACGGTCTTTCCATCCGCCAGGTGCGAGCCGATCTGGATACCGTACAAGCGCGCCTCGCGGCAGCGTACGTCGACGATAAAGATCGCGGCATCGCGATCGTCCCGCTCTACGAACAGATCGTCGGACCGGTCCGTCTGCCGATTCTGATGCTGATCGCCGCCGTTGCTTTCGTTCTTCTGATCGCGTGCGTCAACATTGCGAACCTGCAACTTGCGCGCGGGTGGAGCCGCGTGCGGGAGATGGCGGTCCGGACAGCTCTCGGCGCAAGCCGTCGGCGCTTAGCCGGCCAACTGCTGACGGAAAGCGTGTTGCTCTCTTTAGCGGGTGGCGTTGCCGGGCTGCTGCTTGCCTCGTGGTGCATGCACCTGCTGCGGGCGATGATCCCGCCGAACATTCCACGCGTCGAACACATCGACATCGATGGAACCGTTCTAGCCTATACGCTCGGAATTTCCATGTTGGCCGGCTTTCTCTTCGGTATCCTTCCGGCGTTCTCGGCGTCCCGCACAGACGTTAACGAATCGCTGAAAAGCGGCGGAACGAAGAGCACCATGTCACGCAGTCAGCGGCGTTTAGGCTCCGGCCTGGTCGTCGCCGAAATCTCGATTGCAATGATTTTGCTCGCGGGCGCGGGCTTGCTCGATCACGAGCTTCCGCAACTTGGAGCACGTCGACCCGGGGTTTCAAACCGCGGGGGTGATCACGGCCGACCTCGCGTGGCCCGTCGAGGGACCGGATCAAACCGAACGCGCGACGGCGCTTTCGCGAAGACTGCTGGATCGAGTGCGCGCCGTGCCGGGTGTTGCAGCCGCCGGATACTCACTCGATTTCCCGCTACGTAGTTCTATGCCCGACGGTGGGTTCGAGATCGCCGGCCGCGCGCTACCAGCGAATCCGCACGAGGTTCCTGATGCCGATTATGAGGTCGTGACGACGGGTTATCTTGAGACGCTCGGGATTCCACTTCTGCGCGGACGTCGCTTCACCGCAGCCGATGAACGGCCGGGAGCGGCACCTGTAACGCTCGTGAACCAGTCTTTCGCCAAAGAGTTTTTCCCGGGAGACGAAACCATCGGCAAACGCATTCGCTTCATGGGCTTTGACGAACATCCGTTCTTCATGGAGATCATCGGCATCGTCGCCGACGTGCGCGGCCATAATCTCGCCAGCCCGCCGCAATCCGCCGTGTTCGCGGACATCTTCCAACATCCGAGCGCGTTAGCGAATCCGGTGCTCATCTTCCGCGCGCCATGGAGCGACACCACTGCCGTGCGCGGAATCATTGCATCGCTTGACCGCAGCGTTCCCGTTGAATTCGTGTCAGGCGATCAGGTCGTCATGCAAGCGGTCTCACGGCAGCGGTTCCAGACGACGCTTCTCGCCATCTTCGCGGGACTCGCGCTACTGCTTGCCGCACTCGGTATTTACGGCGTCCAGTCGTATAGCGTGAACCGCCGGACTTCGGAGATGGGAATCCGCCTTGCCGTCGGCGCAAGTGGATCGAATCTGCTCGGCCTCATCCTGCGCGAAGCTCTCGGAATTACCGTGGCCGGGATGGCGATCGGTTGCGCCGGCGCGCTGCTGTTGACCCGCGCAATCGCCACGCTGCTCTTTGGCGTCGAAGCCCATGATTGGCCGACGTACGCGATCACCGCGGTGCTGCTTGGAGGCGTCGTCGCGATAGCATCGATCTTGCCCGCACGCCGCGCCGCGCGAATCGATCCCACGGTTGCATTAAGGTACGAATAGGAATTCATGATTCGCCTCCACAACATCGAGAAGTGCTACCAGCAGGGCGTCAGCAAGAATTTTGTTCTCCGGCGCATCACGCTTGAGATCAAGGAAGGCGAGTTCGTCACCATCATGGGACCGAGCGGCTCGGGCAAATCCACGTTGCTCAGCATCATCGGTTTATTGGACGGCTCCTGGACCGGCGAATACTGGCTGCATGACCATCCGGTTCACAAGATGAACCCGCGGCAGCGCGCCGATCTGAACAAGCAATACATCGGCTTCGTCTTCCAGAGCTATCACCTGATCGACAATCTCACCGTTGCCGAAAACCTCGATATGCCGCTTTCCTATCGAGACAAGAAGAAGTCGGAACGATCCGCCAGCGTGGCGGATACACTCGATCGCTTCCACATTGTCGGCAAGAAGGATCTATTTCCGAACCAGCTATCCGGCGGTCAGCAGCAGCTTGTCGCCGTCGCCCGCGCGGTGATTGCGAGTCCGAAAATCATTTTGGCGGACGAGCCCACCGGCAACCTGCACTCGAAACAAGGGCAGGAAATCATGGAGCTCTTCAAGCGGCTGAACGATGAGGGCGCGACCATCATCCAGGTAACGCACTCGGAGAAAAATGCGGAATACGGCAACCGCACCATCTTCCTTGAAGATGGATGGCTGGCGAATGCCGCGACGGTGTAGGTAGAAATGTCTCCTCGCATCCTGATCGCGGACGATCAGGCCGATGTCCTCGAAGCACTGCGCCTGATTCTGAAACCGGAAGGGCATCAGGTCGAGACGGCGAGTTCGCCTGCCGGTGTACTTGCGCTGATCGAGCGCCGTGAGTTCGACGTCGTGATGATCGACCTCAATTACACGCGCGACACGACCTCCGGGCGTGAAGGGCTCGATCTGCTGACGCGCATTCAGACGCTGGATCCGATGCTGCCCGTCGTCGTGATGACGGCGTGGGGCAGCGTCGAAGTCGCCGTGGAAGCGATGCGTCGCGGCGCTCGCGATTTCCTGCAAAAGCCCTGGGAGAACTCGCGCGTCCTCTCGATCGTCAACAATCAGGTCGCTCTCAGCCGCGCGCTGCGCACAGGCCAGCGACTCGAGGCCGAGAATCGAATCCTAGGCGGCGGTGATAGCTCACAGCCGTTGCTGATTGCGCAATCGGCCGTCATGCAGCCGGTGCTGCGCATGATCCGCGATGTCGGTCCTTCGGACGCCAACATCCTGATCACAGGCGAGCCTGGAACGGGCAAAGAAGTCGTTGCGCAGGCGCTGCATGCCGCGTCGAATCGCTCGTCGAAGCGCCTCGTCACAGTCAACACCGGCGGGTTGCCCGAAGGCGTTTTCGAAAGCGAACTGTTCGGCCACGTGCGCGGCGCGTTCACCGACGCGCGCCAAGATCGCATCGGCCGCTTCGAACTCGCCGATGGCGGCACGCTGTTCCTGGACGAAATCGCCAACATCACGCCGGCGCAGCAAGCGCGGCTTCTGCGCGTGCTGCAGATCGGCGAGATGGAGCGTGTCGGTTCCTCACGGACCATCCGCGTCGACGTCCGCGTGCTCTCCGCGACGAATGCCGACCTGCACGCCGAAGTCGAAGCCGGACGCTTCCGCGCCGACCTGCTGTTCCGCCTCAACGCGATCGAGATTCCGCTGCCGCCGCTGCGCGATCGCCGCGACGACATCCCGCTACTGGCGAATCACTTCCTCGGCTCCTATGTCCAGCGCTATCGCAAACAGATCACCGGCTTCGATTCGGCCGCGATGCAGTGCCTGATCGATCACGCATGGCCCGGCAACATCCGTGAACTTGCGCATGCCGTTGAGCGTTCTGTTCTATTGGCACAAGGTACGCAAATCGCGGCGGCAGATTTAGGACTTCGGCAGGGCCGCCGCTCCGAAACGATTCGCCTGGAGGAGATGAGTCTCGAGCAAGTGGAAGACGCGCTCATCCGCAAAGCTCTGGCGCGCTTCGGCGGCAATGTGAGCCAAGCCGCTAAAGCTTTGGGGCTCAGCCGAAGCGCGTTGTATCGCCGCCTGGAGCGTCAGAACCCCGGCCACGCGTGATCGATGTGATGAACATGCAGCCCAAGCGGCACGAGCGTTTGCCGTTTGAACGGCGCATTTACCTGCTGGCATTACTCACCGGACTGCCCGGCACAGTCGGCACCGTACTTCTGATCTGGATCTATGGCGACTCGCTTCATCTCAAGATCACAGTCGCCGTCTTCGTCGCACTCTTCTGGCTGATCAGCGCGGCGGCGCTTCGCGAGAACATCGTGTTCCCGCTGCGCACCGTCTCAAACCTGCTGGCCGCGCTGCGCGAAGGCGACTTCTCGTTTCGGGCGCGCGGTTCCCATCGCGATGACGCGCTTACCGAAGTGATGACGCAGGTAAATCACATGGCGGACACGCTACGCGATCAGCGATCCAGTGCCCTCGAAGCGACTGCTCTTCTTCGCAAAGTCATGGCCGAGATCGACGTCGCTATCTTCGCGTTCGACGCCACGGAAAATCTGCGCCTGATCAATCGTGCGGGAGAGAAGCTGCTGAATCAGGCCGCCGAACGCGTGATGGGACTGACCGCGTCCGAACTTGCGCTTTCCGATTTACTCGTTGGCGACGGCACATCCTCCGTGCGTAAAACTTTCCCTGGTGGCTCGGGCGTATGGAACATCCGGCGCGGGGAATTCCGTGAGCACGGCGCGCCGCATTGGCTGCTCGTGATCTCGGACCTCACACGCGTGTTGCGGCAGGAGGAACTGCTGGCGTGGCAGCGGCTGGTCCGCGTCCTGGGCCACGAGATCAACAACTCCCTGACGCCGGTGAAATCGATCTCGGAATCGCTGGCCCAGATGCTGTCCCACGATCCGCTCCCAGACGACTGGCGCGAGGACGCATCTCGCGGCCTCGAAATCATCTCCGCTCGTTCCGCCGCTTTGAATCGCTTCACTGGCGCCTACGCCCGCCTGGCACGGCATCCAGCCCCGGTGCTTCAAGCCCTCAACGTCAACGATTGGGTGCAGCGCAACGCGGTTCTCGAAACACGGCTTCCGGTGCTCATCGACGCGGGCGACCCGGTCACGATCCCCGGCGATCCGGACCAGCTCGATCAGCTCCTGATCAACCTGATCCGCAACGCCGCGGATGCCACTCCACCGAGCGGCGGCAAGATCACCGTGACGTGGAAAAGCAAGTCCGACGTACTTGAAGTTTCTGTGGTCGATGAAGGGTCAGGGATTGCCAACCCCGCGAACCTCTTCATCCCGTTCTTCACGACGAAGCCGCACGGCAGCGGCATCGGTCTGGTGCTGAGCCGTCAGATTGCCGAAGCGCATGGCGGCTCGCTGACCCTGACCAACCGTTCCGATCGCGGAGGAAGTATCGCGATTCTAATCCTGCCGCGCCGCTGATGTTTCGTGCTCGGCCTCGGTTTTCTCTTCGCGATAATGACCGATGTTCTCGTAGGTATCCTTCGAGAACTCCATCGTCTTGTAGACGTTGCAAGCGTCCGGATTATCGGAATCCGGGCAGATCGGAAATTCCTGCTTGGCCTGCCACTCCATCACTCGATCCTTTCGAGGCGGATTGTAGTCGCGCTGGTCCACTTGATGCACCAGACTGCGCGCCTTTGCTTCATCGCAGTCCGGATCCTTCGTGAGCTGCTCCACCAGCTCATCTTCAGACAGAAACTGCCGCCCGACCATCACAAACGTAAGTCGGCCGTAGTGCCCGATGTCCTTGCCTTCAGCAAGCGAGTCGAGCAGGTGCGCCATCATGGGTTCGTCGCGTAATTGTTCCAGAGCCATGCTCGTTACAGAGCACGTTATTCGCCTTTTGTTCGCTGCAAAACTTACTTGACGGGGTCGTGATCCCGATCGTGAATTTCGGCCGGCGGATGCGTCGCCTCGATCGCTTCGAAGTGTTCCAATAGCTCGTAAGAATGCGATTCGCCCTTCGGAACCACCCAGGAATTTCCCGGTTCCAAAGTAATCACCTGATCGCCCAGGTGCAGCTTGGCGCGACCTTTGATCACATATCCAACGGTTTCGTACACCCGCTCGACGGCGGGGCGCGCCTTGCCCGGTTCCTCACTCCATAGCCGCATGGAAATGCTCTTCCCGGTAGCCAGATACTTCTGCCCCATACTGCCTTGCGGCGAGTGGGACGAATCTACTTTGACAACAGTGCTGTCGCTCATACTAGATATCCCAGCAGTCGGGTTGCCGCTCATACTACGAGAATGGCCACACTCGGACTCATCGAATACGCCGATTCCGTCGGCGACGTGCGCGCGGTGTACGACGACATCATGTACACACGCGCCACGGACTGGATCAATAACTTCTGGAAGGCGCTGGCGAACCACCCGCCGACGCTTCGCCGCACCTGGGAAAGCATCAAAGTGATCATGGCGCCCGGTGCTTTGGATGCGCGCACGAAAGAGATGGTCTATCTCGCGGTCAGCGTCACCAACGGCTGCGCTTACTGTACTGCGTCCCATACAGCCGGCGCACGAAAGGCGGGAATGACGGACGAGATGTTTTCCGAACTTATGGCCGTCGTCGGGATGGCGAACGAGACGAATCGGTTAGCGAACGGCTATCAGGTCGAGATCGATCCGCAATTCAAGCTGTGACGGGCTTTCGCAAACGTCCTCTACCATGAAGACGGATGTCTCCTTGGATTGATCTCTCCGTTCCGGTCCGCAATGGCATGGTTCATTGGCCCGGCGACCCCGAATACAAAATCGACCGCGTTCATGATTTCGCGCGCGGCGACGAACTCGTTCTCTCTCATATCGATCTCGGTGTTCACACCGGTACCCACATGGACGCACCCCAGCATTTCGTTCGCGACGGCCTCACTATCGACAAGATTCCGCTGGACGCCACGGTCGGCGAAGCCCGCGTGATCGAAATTCACGACGAAGAATCGGTCAAGGTCGCCGAACTCGAAACTGCGGGGATTAAGCCGGGCGAACGCATCCTGCTAAAGACTCAGAACTCTTCGAAGCGCTGGGGCACTGACGAGTTCCAGAAGGACTTCGTCTATATCTCCCATGAAGCGGCGCAGTTCCTCGTAAAAGCCGGCGTGCGCTCCGTCGGCATCGACTATCTCTCTGTAGGTGGCTTCTACAAAGACGGCCCCGAAACGCATCGCGCGCTTCTGGGCGGTTCCATCTGGATCATCGAAGGCTTGAACTTATCGCAACTACGCGCGGGTCGCTATGAACTGGTCTGTCTACCTTTGAAGCTCGTCGGCGCGGAAGGCGCTCCCGCGCGTGCCATCGCGCGCCCGTTATGAGCGCCGAAGCAGATCGTCTCGCCGAAGATCGCGACCGCAAGAAGAATTGGAAGCGCTGGGGACCCTACCTTTCCGAGCGCCAGTGGAGCACGGTTCGCGAAGACTACTCGGCCAACAGCGACTCCTGGGGCTACTTTCCGCACGACCACGCGCGCAGCCGCGCCTACCGCTGGGGCGAGGACGGAATCCTCGGCATCTGCGACCGCGAATGCCGCCTCTGCTTCGCGTTGACTCTTTGGAACGGGAAAGATCCCATCCTCAAAGAGCGCCTGTTCGGACTTACCGGTCCGGAAGGGAACCATGGCGAAGATGTCAAGGAAGTCCACTTCCATCTTGACTCCTCTCCGACACACACGTACATGAAGGGACTTTACAAGTACCCTCACAATGCGTTCCCGTATGACCAGCTCGTCTCCGTCAATGCGCAGCGCAACCGCGATCAACCCGAGTTCGAAATCACCGATACCGGCATCTTTGACGACGGCCGCTATTTCGACATCACGGTCGAATACGCCAAGCAGTCGCCCGACGATATCTTGATCCGCATCACGGCAGCAAACCGCGGACATGAGCCGTGGACGCTGCACCTACTCCCGACGATCTGGTACCGCAACACCTGGAGTTGGGGCCGCAGCGGCGAAGGCTACTGGGCGAAAGGGAGGATCGCGCAACAAGCAACGGATCGTCTCGCGCTCGAACACGAATCGTTGGGCCGGATGCAGTTCGCCGCGGCTGAAGCCGCGCCGGTGCTGGTCACCGACAACGAAACCAACACTAAGCGCCTCTACAACTTCGAACACCCGCGCCGCTACTGCAAAGACGCGTTCGACGAAGTCGTCGTGCATGGCCGGTCCGACGCCGCTTGTCCGGATCACGTCGGCTCGAAGGCAGCGTTCTGGTATCAGATCGAAATCCCGGCCGAGGGTTCAACTGAATTCCGCTTTCGCTTGTGGAACGAGACGGAAAACGTAACCGATCCATTCGCTGGTTTTGACGATATCTTCAAGGCCCGCATCGCCGAGTGCGATGACTTTTACAATCAGCTCAGGCCGACCGACCTCAATCCGGCCCAGCGCGAAATCTTTCGACACGCGTACGCGGGGTTGCTCTGGACCAAACAGTTCTACAACTACGCGGTACAGGACTGGTTGTCCGGCGATCCCGGGCAGCCTACGCCTCCGCCCGAGCGCTGGAACGGGCGCAACTCAGGCTGGTTGCATCTCTTCAATCGCGACGTGCTCTCCGTGCCGGACTCGTGGGAATATCCGTGGTTCGCCGCGTGGGACCTCTCGTTCCACATGATTCCGTTCGCGCATCTCGACCCGGTGTTCACGAAAGATCAGCTCGTGTTAATGCTGCGCGAATGGTACATGCATCCCAACGGGCAGCTGCCGGCCTACGAGTTTTCGTTCAGCGACGCGAATCCACCAGTGCATGCGTGGGCCTGTTGGCGCGCTTATAAGATCGCTGCGCCGCGTGGCAGCCGCGACAAAGTGTTCCTCGCGCGCACCTTCCAAAAGCTGCTGCTGACGTTCACCTGGTGGGTGAACCGCAAGGACATCGCGGGCAAGCAGGTCTTCTCGGGCGGATTTCTTGGGCTGGACAACATTGGCGTATTCGATCGTTCCAAGCCGCTGCCGGGCGGCGGTCAGATGGAGCAGGCCGATGGAACAGCGTGGATGGCCTTCTTCTGCGCCACCATGCTATCGATGGCACTCGAACTCGCCGACGACCCGGCCTACGAAGACATGGCCAGCAAGTTCTTCGAGCACTTCGTCGAGATTGCCGACGCGATGAACACGGTGGGCGGCAGAGGTCTCTGGGATGAGGACGACGGCTTTTACTACGATCAATTTCAGACCGACGGAAGAACGTTTCCTCTACGGCTCCGCTCCATGGTGGGGCTGATCCCTCTGGTTGCGGTGGAAATTCTGGAACCACGCCACATCGAGCGGCTCCCCGCTTTCCGGAAACGCCTCGATTGGTTTCTCCAGAACCGCAAGGACCTGCAGGCGCAGATCTCGTGGATGACGCAAGTCCCCGAGGGCGCCGATCCTAACCACCAGTTGCTCGCGATCCCGTCGCGCGAACGCCTGGAGCGCGTGCTGCGCCGCATGCTGGACGAGGGCGAGTTCCTATCGCCGTTCGGAATCCGGTCGCTATCGAAAGTTCACGCGGAACACCCGTTTATTCTTCAGATGGATGGGCAGGAATGGCGCGTCGATTACGAAACCGGCGAGTCGCATACGGGAATGTTCGGAGGGAACTCGAACTGGCGCGGCCCGATCTGGTTTCCGATGAATTACCTGCTGGTTGAATCCCTCGAAAAATATCACCGCTTCTACGGCGATAGCTTCAAGGTGGAGTGTCCGACGGGATCCGGAACATGGATGACTCTCGACCAGGTTGCAGGCGAACTGAATCGGCGGCTCTCGTCGATTTTCATGCCGGACGAAAACGGCAAAGCTCCATGGCAGGGTTGGACGGACATCTTCACCAAGGACCCGCACTGGCGCGGGTTGACCTGGTTCCACGAGTACTTCGACGCCGAGACGGGGCGCGGCTGCGGAGCGAATCATCAGACCGGATGGACGGCGCTGGTTCTGCGCAGTATCGTGGATTGCGCGGGGCGTGACAAGAAGTGATCCGGGACTTCCAATCTTGGCCAGCTGTATCCGGCAGTCCGATTAACTCACCTCAACAATCGCCATAGACATCGCGTGCTCCGCAGGGGGTTTTCCGTCCCACCGGACCGCGATGTCTTGCCAGTGCAATCCGTCGTCCGACGAACGGTAAATACTGCCCTCAACGGAGAGGTAGAAAACTCCAGGTACGACGCGACTCCCCGCTACAACAGGAATCCGCAGCCCTTGCGGCTTGGGCAAACCATTTCGTACTTGGCGCCACGCTTCCTCCCCGGTGCGGCGATAGACCACGGAATTGGCTGAATCCTTATAGTGCGCCGCGTACGCACTTTTCGAAGCCGAGAGCAAGAGGGTCTTCGGATTCGCAAGGCTGACCGCAATACTCCAGCAGTATTGGTGTTCCAGACCATCCACCATGCGGCGCCAACTATCGCCATCGTCGGCGCTCTCGAAGTAACCGTCTCCCGCAGCGGAGTGAAGACGAGTAGGGTCACCCGGATGCACCGCCAGAGAGTGGGTGTCTTTCGGGCCGCTCGGAACGCGGTCGCGCCAACTCCGTCCCGCATCATCGCTGCGCAATAGCGCACCGGCCTCGATGGCAACGTGCAAGCGACTCGGCTTCGCTAAATCCGGAAGAATGGATTGGACATGATGCGTCTCCGGCCGTGGCGGGAAGCTCCACGTCTTCGCAGAAGGCAAAGTCGTGAGCGTCGCCAACTCAGACCAAGTCTCGCCACGGTCGTCGGATCGATGAATCGTGCTCGGCTCCGTGCCCGCATAGAGTGCACCGGATTCGGAGGCGGCAAGAGCCGTCACTCTGGAACTGGCGAAGCTGCGACATGTCTTCCATGCAACGCCCCCGTCGTCGCTCCTGAACAGCCCATCACCAAACGTTCCGCAGTAAACAAAGCCACTTTGATTCACATCGGCAGCGACACACTGAACCTGCTTGTCTTCGAGGCGAACCACGCCGCGCCAGTCTGCCTCCGAACCTTGAATAACGACAATGCCTCGAGGAGTCGCTAAATAGATCGTCGTCTTCATGGTTGTCGGGCCCACAAACGCGAGGGGCGAAATACTCTTCCCGGATTTACCTGACCATTGCAGTCAGCAACGCGGCGCCCGTTAGCTAATGTCCAGCAACCACGCCCCCAACATCTAGCCGGATGCGGAAGACACTCGTACTCGCCGTAATATAGAGCGTTTTACCATCCTGATCGCCCCAGTTCAAGTTAGCCACTCGCTCCGGAACCTGGATGGTTGCGATGTGCTTCCCAGCAGGTGACATAATCCAAACACCTCCGGGACCTGACCCGTATAAGTTGCCCGCTTTGTCCACCTTGATGCCGTCCGGACCACCGGGGGCGTTGTCGCCGTTTGCGTCCTGGAAAACGGACCCGTTGTGAACCGACCCATCGGCAGCCACTTCATAGCGCATCCAGATCTTCTTGCCCGAATCGGACACATAGAGCAGCTTCTCGTCGGGCGAAAACGCGATGCCGTTCGGACGCGGTAAGTCGTCGATGATTAGCTGCAAACCGGCGTTATTAGGATGCGATCCAGGCGCTTGCCGCAACGCGTTCGGCAGCCGGTATACGCCGTTGACCTTCAGCTGCTTCTCCGGATCGTCGTCGCCTTGCGTTTGCAGTCCATAAGGCGGGTCGGTGAAGTAGAGCGATCCGTCGGACTTATAGACCAAATCGTTGGGGCTGTTCAGCTTCTTGCCCTGATACGAATCCGCCAGCACCGTGATCTGCGCCGTCGGGCTCATCGACTCCAGCCGCCACACGTTGCGCCGCGCATGTCCGGCGACCGTCAGCCGTCCGTGAGCGTCCAGCGTCATCCCGTTCGATCCGGGTTCCGGTCCTTTGTACGGGGCGGAATCCTGATAACCGCTCGGATGCATGAATACGGACGCGCTCCCGCCGGGAACCCACTTATCGATGTTGTTCGCGGGAATCTCGGCAAATAGCAGGAACCCTTCGCGAGTCCACACCGGACCTTCGGTCCACTTGTTGAAGCCGGTCGCCACGCGTTCGAGCTTCGCGTTCTGGGGGATAATTCCGTTCGCAAGAGGATCGAGCCGCATAATCTGTTGGGCCGGCGCCAGCGCCGCAATAGCTAAGAGGAGGAACAGTGATTTCGAATTCACTGCACTGCATTCTATAAAGAAAGGCCGGGGTCCACAAGGAACCTCCGGCCTTTTTTCGAAGCGCTTCTGGATGCGGGAGTTTAGTTTCTAACCATCGCCACTTCGACGGTCGGCGAGATCATGTACATCACTTGTTTGACGCGCGTTGGATAGAGCGGGTCGGTGTTGTAGGTGGAAAGCATCCGGTCGAGTGATTTGTGCCGGTAGAATCGGGAATTCGACAGGTGCCAGGAAACCGTTCGAATGGCTTCCGCAAACGACGAGAAGGCCGCTTTGCCATTCATCCAGCCAAACAAGTTGTTGGCGGTGCAGCGCTTTCCGCCGCCGGATTCGACGACCGCGAGTCCCGGAAGAAGGCGCCAGTCAAGCCCGTTGTGGTCGGCTTCGCGAACGAAAAGGTCGGCGAACTCGACGGCGGGGCTGTTGTTTCTGAGAAAGAATCGGCGGAGAGAAGAAATTCTAGGATCTTCGTTTCGCGAAACTGACTCCCCTGCGGAGGTTGGGTTGGCGTGCACAGCGATCGCTGGGAGGCCAGCTAAACCTGCAACCATCACTAGTCCTCTGGAAAGAAAGTTTTTCATTCAGTAAAGTTTGCCTCGTTGAGAATTTTGGGGCCCGAAGGCCACCATTCGAATCAGGACGGCATCCCAAATTTGGAAATACTGCCCGGGCCAAGAAGCCCGATGGCGCGTTACGATTTAACTATTCGACTAGTCTAACACGCGTTCCAGCGCGGAAGTTGCGCCGTTCCGTGTTTTCATATATACGAATGCCTTACGCCTAGGAATGGCCTTCGTGAGCGCCGGTCGGCTTTACTGAAGTCTCGCCTTGATGGCTGTACTCCTTCTCCGCTTCCTGGGTGCGCCCCATCAGATTCAACGCGGCAGCCGTGACATGCTCCGCCGTGAATCCGAAGCGCTTCATCACCTAGTCGCCCGGTGCCGACGCGCCGAAGTGATTGATCCCGATGGTGATCCCTTCCGTGCCCGCCCATCGCTCCCAACCGAACGTCGCTGGCGGCTTCAATGGTCACGCGCTTGTTGATCGCCTTCGGCAGCACCTGATCCTGTATAGCGGCTTCCTGCTCCTCGAACAGCTCCCAACTCGGCATGCTGACCACGCGCGCCTGCACGCCATACTCCTTCAGCTTCTCGCGCGCCTTCACGCATAGCGAAACTTCCGAACCCGTACCGATCAGGATGACTTCCGGCTTGCCGCCCTCGGCGTCGGCCAGGATGTAAGCGCCTTGCGCCACGCCGGATTCGGAGCCTGGCATGCGCTCGAGGATCGGCAGATTTTGCCGCGACAGCGCAAACAGCGTCGGCCGTGATCTGCTGCACCGCCACCGCCCAGCCTTCCGCCGATTCGTTGGCGTCGGCCGGCCGAATCACGGTCAACCCCGGAATCGCGCGCAGGCCCGCGATCTGTTCAATGGGCTGGTGCGTCGGGCCGTCTTCGCCCAATCCGATCGAGTCATGCGTGAACACGTAGACCGCGTGCAACTGCATCAGCGCGCCCAGGCGGATGGCGGGCTTCATGTAATCGGAGAACGTCAGGAACGTCGCCGAATAAGGGATCACCCCGCCGTGCGCCGCGAGACCGTTCACCGCGGCGCCCATCGCATGCTCGCGAACGCCGAAGTGCAGGTTGCGGCCGGCGAAACTCCACACGCCGCCCGACTGTCGCCTGGCGATTTCCCGCCGTACGCGCCCGCCGGCTCGAAATCGCCCATGTCCTTCAACGCGGTGTTGGTGGACGGGTTCAGGTCCGCCGAGCCGCCGATCAGGTTGGGAATCCGCTTCGCGAGCGCGCTCAGCGCCTGTCCGGCCGCCACGCGCGTCGCGATCGGCTTATCCGTCGTCTTCCACTTCGGGAGATCCGCTTTCCAGTCCTCCGGAAGCTTGCCGCGCAATCATCGCGTTCCAGTTTCTTGGCGTCTTCCGGGAATGCCGTCGCGATAGGCTCCACAAAGCCGCGTTCCATTCTCTTCTGCGCCGCCTCGCCTTTCGTCACCTGCTCGCGGAAATGCTCGACCGCTTCCGGCGGCAGATAGAAATAGTCCATGGTCGGCCAGCCCAGATTCTTCTTGGTCTCCGCTACTTCTTCATCGCCGAGCGGCGACCCGTGCGCATGGAAGGTGTCCTGCTTGTGCGGGCTGCCGAATCCGATGATGCGTGTGGATCAAGCAGCAGCGACGGCCGGTCCGTTTCCGCTTGCGCCTCGCGAATCGCGGCGTCGATCTCTTCGGTGTCATTGCCATCCATCACGGTCTTGGTGTGCCAGCCGTACGCGTCGAACCGCTTGGCGACATCTTCCGTATAAGTCAGATCAGTGGCGCCGGCCAGGAGATGTGGTTTTGATCGTAAAGGTAAATCAGCTTGCCGAGCTTCAGATGTCCGGCGAGCGACGCCGCTTCACTGGCGATGCCTTCCATCAGATCGCCATCGGAACAGATGCCGTAGGTATGGTGATCGAAAACCTTCGCGCCGTCTTTATTGAAATTAGCCGCCAGCCACGCTTCTGCCATCGCCATTCCGACGCCCATCCCGAAGCCCTGGCCCAGCGGACCGGTGGTGACTTCGACGCCCGGCGCATCGCCGCGCTCCGGGTGGCCTGGCGTCTGGCTGCCCCATTGACGGAACTGTTTCAGTTGATCCAGCGGAAAGATCGAAACCGGTCAGATGCAGCAAGCTATAGAGCAGCATCGACCCGTGTCCGGCCGAGAGCACGAAGCGGTCGCGATCCGGCCCAATTCGGATTCTGCGGGTTGTATTTCATGAAGCGCGTCCACAGCACGTAGGCCATCGCCGCCGCTCCCAGGGGTAAGCCGGGGTGTCCCGAGTTGGCTTTCTGCACTCCATCGATGGAGAGGGTTCGGATGGTGTTGATGCACAGCAGATCGAGCGCTTTGGCATCGAGCTTTTTCTGATCCGGAGGGGCCACTTGTGTCGACATCGCTTTCGTCCTTTTCTGGCGAATTTCGGTTGCACTGCGATTGTACCGTTAGCAGATGGAACGAGAAGCGGATCGCCTGGTGTTCCGGGAGGTCGCGCGGGAGAACTGGCGCGATTTCGAGGCGCTCTTTGAATGCCGCGGCGGACCGAAATCCTGCTGGTGCATGTATTGGCGGGCCACGCCTGCGGAATGGAAGCAGGCGGACGGCCCCAGCCGCAAAGCCGCGATGCACGCGCGGGTTGCGGCAGGCTCGACCCTTGGGTTGCTAAGGGTATCTGGACGGCAACCCGGTGGCGTTCTGTGGGATTTCGGGAAGTCGGTCGCGTTGGAAGCCGCCGGCACGTTTTCCAGTTGAGGGTTGGGGCCGGTTAAGCCGCACACTTACCGGTCGGCACTACTCGAACCGCTGCGGGCTTGGCGCCTTTGATCAAGAGCCAGACAATGATCGCGCCTTCTCCCAGCAAGGCGGGAGAGACGGTCTTGGTAATTCGATCCACCCACACCGGCACGAGGAGTCCAGTGAAGCTGATCATGAGATAAGCAAAGCCATTGATGATCAGGCCGACGCCCAGCCAACGGGGAATGAACCCTGACCGAAAGACGAGCAGTCCAAAAGGGAAAAGCCACAGTCCCGCATAGATCTCACTGACCAGATAGCCGTACTCGTGAACACGGAGGAACAGCATCGCAAGCGAAGCCTGCTGCGGTGCAGTGAATGCTGAGAGGAAGGGCTCGCCACGCACGAGGTATAACGCGGCGACATCACCCAGCGCATTCAGGGAGTCGATGACGTCGGGCATCACTCCACCAAGAATGACCATCACGACGGAGAGCGGACGGTCGACTCCTTCGAACACTCGGTAAAGAGCGAATGCGGTGATAAGACAGGCGAGGCCGGCAAGCAAGTCGCTGACGATGCCGAAGCGGAAAAGCAGTTCGTGGGCAGCGATGTTGTGCGCGGTTGCCGCCGGATCGTCGCGAGCAATCAGAGCGCCCGCAACGTAAATCGGCCGGACCACTGAGAATCCCAGCAGCAGGTACAGAAGGCCGGCAACTCGTCCTGGATTGTCCCGCAAACGAACCTCATCGTAAGACGAAGTTCCTTAAGACGTCAATGCTGTGCGTTTGGATTGGAGGCGCGGGTCGGAATTGAACCGACGAATAAAGGTTTTGCAGACCTTGGCCTTACCACTTGGCTACCGCGCCTGAAGGGGTGTTGATACCCAATCAGGATACCGCAATCGCGTGAGTGTGACGTGTTCGAAACCGCGTACGATAAACTGACGCGCAAACGTGGGAGCAGCCATTCGAGCTACGGCGCGCACGACCCGATTCACCCGCGCGCAAGGCATTCTGCTCGCGTTACTCGTCGTTTCCATCTGCATCAACTACGTCGACCGCGGCACGCTCTCGGTCGCGCAAGGCTACGTCACCCGCGAACTGCACATCGGAACCGCGCAGCTCGGATCCATCTTCGCGGCCTTCTTCTGGACGTACGCCACTTTCCAGCTCGTGGCCGGATACGCGGTCGATCGCTGGCGAGTCAAGTGGGTGTATGCCGCCGGCTATCTGGCGTGGTCCCTGGCCATGCTGTCGACCGGATTGGTCACCGGCGCGGCCTCTCTCATCGCCGTTCGGTTGCTGCTCGGAGCCGGAGAATCGGTGGCTTATCCGGCGTACTCCCGCATGCTTGCGGGCGATTTCCGTGAAGAGCAGCGCGGGCGCGCCAACGCCCTGATCGACGCCGGATCGAAACTCGGTCCCGCCCTGGGAGTGCTCATTGGCGGCCTTGCCATGGAGCGCTTTGGATGGCGTGCATTTTTCGTAGGAACCGGCGCTCTGAGCCTTCTCTGGTTGATCCCCTGGACTGCTAGCGACTCGCGCACCATCAGGTCTAGCGAACGCGGTGCCGACCTATCTCCCACGTTCCGCGAAATCCTACGCGAGCGATCCGCCTGGGGAACCTTCCTTGGGCTCATCTGCGGCAACTACGCCTGGTACTTCATGGTGTTCTGGCTGCCGCCTTACTTCGAGAACGAACGTCATCTCTCACATCACGATCTCGCCATCCTGGGATCGGGACCGTTCTGGGGAGTAGCTGCCGTGTCGGTGCTAGGCGGTTGGTTTTCCGATCGCTTGATCGCGCGCGGATGGTCCGCAACCAAGGTTCGTAAGTCTGCCGTCGCGTCCGGACTCCTGCTCGCGACGTTGATGCTGCCAGCCATGCTGGTCCGGAACAACGGCGTTTCCATTGCGTTGCTGACCACTGCCTGCGCAAGCTTCGGGCTGTTTAGCTCAAACTGCTGGGCGATCACTCAGACGTTGGCCGGCCCTCACGCCGCCGGTAAGTGGACCGGTATCCAGAACGCGCTGGGAAATCTGCCTGGAATGCTCGGAGTGTGGTTTACCGGTTGGGTGATCGAGGTCACGGGTCACTATCGCGCGGCTTTTGTGATCGCCTGCTGTTTTCTGATTATCGGAGCATTTAGTTTCCTGGTGGTTGTCCGCCGGGTAGAGCCGATAGCATGGCCCGACATAGGAGCGTCTGGAATATGAACGCAAGCCCGTCTTGGTGGCAAATCTATGATACGATTCCGAATCGAATCTTATGTCCCGCGCGACGCTGCTGATTGCGCTCTTTTTACCCGTTCTACTCGCTCCGGATGGCCGCGCGCAAGGCTTCGGGCAGGGCCTTTTGAAGAGCAAGCGCACGGTTACGCTTCATCGCAAGCTACCGGCGACCGTCGCACTCAAGGGCGGAACCTTGGGCATCACCGTTTCCGCTACTGACAAGCAGAATACCTTTGCCATTGACAAGCTGAAGGAAACTCTGGAAGCGGAACTACTCAAGAACAACAACCAATTCAAGATCGATGAGTCACACCCTGAAACGACCATCCAATGTAAGATCACTAACCTGCTGATTCCCCCCGCTAAGATCGTCACGCGCAACGTACCGACTCCGGTAAAGGTCGGTGGCAAGACACAAACTCAGATGATGCCGCGTCAGTTTCAGGAGATAACCGGCTCGGCCAATGTCGCTTATGAGGTGAAAGACACTCGCGGCAAAGTGCTGGATGCCGATAACATCACGGCGAAGTACGCCCAGGAGTTCAACGCGGCGGGGAAACAAACGGGGTCCGGCTTCGATATTCATAAGTTGAAGAATCCGTTCAAAGGGAAGTCGGAAGAGGAAAAGGCCGAGGAGACAGTACCGACGGCGCCGGAACTCCAGCAGACTCTTCTCAAGAAAATAGTCGATCAGATCGCGGCACGCCTGACCACGACTGACGAGAACGTCGAAGTTAAGCTGGCACGAGGCGAACTGGACCAGTACAACGATTTCGCGGATAAGGGACTTTGGAATCGCATGCTGGAGCCTCTGGAAACGATGAAGCCCCTCGACTCCAAGGAAGACGATGCTTATCGCTTGTATAACATCGGCGTCGGTTACGAAGCGCTGGCTTATCAGGCGGAGAATAATCAGGCGGCTAAGAAGTATCTGGACGAAGCTGCCATTAATTATGGGAAGGCCGTCGACGCCGATCCGCACGAAAAGGAATTCCTGGATGCGCAGAATCGGATTACGACGGCTCAGGCTCACTATGCGCGCCTGGGTAACATCACCTCCACGGTTCCAGTGAAGAGCGAACCATCGAAGTCTTCGGTGTCAGTGCCCTCGAACTCTACCGCGAAAGCTAGTTCCAGTTCAAACGCGACTGAGGCCTTAACCAATGCGCAGGTAATCGAATTCGCCAAGCAGGGCTTAGATGAAGAGAACCTCGTGGAAATCATCAAGGGAGCTCCGAAGGTCAATTTCGATATGAGTACGAATGGGCAGTTGGAACTGGTCAAGGCTGGTATCAAAGGCAAGGTACTCATGGCGATGCGCAATCGCGCGCACCCGGTTAGGCGGGCGCCTGCCGCGAAACCGCCGTCAACTGCCGCAACCACGCCTACATCCCCGAAGTAGCCGCGCGGAAGTAGATAACACGTAACACATAATAGGGGATCGATGCCCATCCGCGCACGCCATCACTTGCGAAAAATGCGCGGCGGGGCACAGGCGCAATTGATCGAGTGCGATGACGGGCACGCTTACGTGGTAAAATTTGCGACTAATCCCCAACACAAGCGCATTCTTCCGAATGAGCTGCTAGCGTCGGAGCTACTCAAGTTTCTGCAGATATCCGCTCCTGAAACTATGGTTGTCGAGATCGATGAGGACTTCATCCGCAATTCCCCCGAAGCATGCATGCAGCTCGGAACTAAGACGATCCCGCCCGAGCCGGGCTGGCATTTCGGGTCTCGCTTCCCAGGTGATCCCGCCCGTGTCGCAACTTATGATTTCTTGCCGGATCAGCTAGTCGGAAAGCTGCATAACCTTCGCGATTTCCTGGGCGCTCTCGTCTTCGATAAGTGGACCGGTAACTCCGATGGACGCCAAGCTATCTTCTTTCGCGCGCAGATCAGCCAATGGCTGCCGCAAGCCGAAGAGAATCCGCGGCGCATGGGCTTTGTGGCGATGATGATCGATCACGGCTATATTCTGAACGGCCCCCATTGGGAGTTGATAACCTCACATGTCCAGGGTCTCTATGGCCGTAGGATGGTCTACAACGCCGTTCGGTCGCTGGACGATTTCCAACCCTGGCTCGATCGCGTGGTCCACTTTCCGGAGCATGTGATCGATGAGGCGCTTCGACATATTCCGTCCGACTGGCTGCGCGGCGATGAAGGCGCCTTCGACAGCATTCTAAACGCGCTCTATAAGCGTCGAAAGCGTGTGCCGGACCTTATAGCAGACGTGCGGTTGGCGAAGGTAAATCCCTTCGCGAATTGGTCTGTATGATTTCACTCGCCACGGTTTCAGCTGTATAAGGCGCCAATAAGATCCCGTTGCGAAAGTGCCCGTAAGCCAGCCATAGGTTGGTACCTTCGACCCGGTGGATCACCGGACCCGAGTCAGATGCCGGCCTTATACCGTTCCAGGCGACATAGTTCGATCCGGCAAGCGCAGGGATCAGATCGCCCGCCCGTTGGGAAATCTCAGCCGCAATGCACCCGTCGACAGTCCGCTCGAAACCGGCATCCTCGGTTGAGGAACCGGCCACGATGACGTTGCCGGCGCGGCGCAGTAGATAGGTGTGGTCGTGGCGGACGATCGAGTCGCATAGTCCGGTGTATTCGTCAAACGCGACTAAGTGACCGCGTACCGGCTTCGTCTCAGGTAGATGGACCGGCGAATCGATTCCGCTGCTCCATGCGCCCGCGGCAATCACCGAGACTTCATAGGGATCATTCGCGCTAATCTGCCGGACAGGGGTTAACTCGCGGATCTTTACCCCCGCCCGCTGCGCCGCTATCTTCAGCGCACGTAGTAACTCTCGTGGATTCACGACAGCATCGTACGGATAATACTGTGCCGCACAAGCGCCCGCGCGGATACCTGGAACGCGCGAGGCAGGGAATTGCTCAGAGTAGATACCCGCCGCATTTTGTTTCGCGGCTCGCGCGTGAATACGAATCGCGTCTGCCTCGGAATACGCAAGCTCAAAAGCGCCGCACACACGAAAATCAATCGACGTCCCGGAAGCTTCTTCAAGTTGCGCGATGAAATCCGGATATTGCTTTAGGCTTCGAACTGCCGCCTCGGACCAGAAGGAATGCGCCTCGAACTCGCCGCCGGGAGCTAGCATTCCAGCAGCAGCCCAACTGGCTCCAGATCCTACGCGGCCCGCATCGAAGACGGTGACGTTCGCTCCGCACGATTGCAACCGCCATGCGATGGACAAGCCGATCACTCCCCCGCCAATAACACGAATTTCCGGTCCGCTAGCCATCTACATCGATTGTAACGACTGTCCAGATACTCCATTGAGACTATGTTCTCAATACGATGAATATCGAGTAACTGATTGAAAACAGACGGTATAGCTTCCATCGAAACTTCTAATTGGATTTTGAAAGCCGGCGCTGCTAACTTGGAGTCACGGCAAAGGTTTTTGCCACACCGCCTTCCTCGAGACTGACCAGTCACGAAGGCCCCGGCTTAGTTCCGCTGGAGCATCGACAACTTACAACTAATCAGGAGAACAGTATGAACAACTTAAGGAATACGTGTGTCTTGGCAATTTCGCTGGGAATTGCAAGTCTAGGTACGGCGCGGGCGCAGGATCTGGCAGCTAAGGTTAGTGTCCCGTTTCCGTTTCGTGCAGGTTCGACAACCCTACCTGCAGGCGAGTACCAGGTGATGCGCGAAAATGGCGCGGGCTTGGTGTTGATTCAAGGGCGGCGCGGGAGTGCTATGTTGATCGCGGAGCCGGAGCTTACCGGCGGCGCGTCAGCTACCCCCGGGCTCACGTTTTCGCACGGCCCGAAGGGCAACGTGCTGACTGAGATTCACTCGAACAGCGGCTCGCTGCGGCTAGTGCAGATCGCCCGTTAACAACTAACTGAACGACCTAATCGTGTGCGGACCGCTTACCGGCGGTTCGCACTTACTTATGCGCTTCAGGCGCGAACGAGTCGAGCAAGGTTCCAAAATCATGAGCGGCTGCTCCTATCAGCCCGGAAGGTCCGGCATACTTGATGAACAAGTTACCCCCGGGCCCTTCGACGATCGCCCCAAGTAGCCGGTAACCCAGCGCAGGTTTGACTGGTGCTGCAGCCATAGGACCGCCCATGCCTGTGTAGGTTCCCGAACTATCGATCGTGGTTACGTGGAGCCCGTGTATCGTGCGCGTCTGGACCTTAGCTGCGGCTTCCTTGCCGTCCTTACCCAGCATCTGGGCTTTCCATCGCGTTAAATTCGCTTCGACAGTTCCTCCCTGACTCGCGCCGAAGAAGTAGATGATGCATTGGGTATGTTCCGGCGAGTCATGCGGTCCGGGAACGTCATAAGTCGCAGCCCGCATGGGTTTTGCCGGTTCACTCGTCCAGCCTAAAGGCGCCTTCCAATGGACTCCAGCTGCTGATTCAGCCTGAAGAGCACCTGCAGTCACTAGCAATATGAAAACAGCAGTTGTACGCACCTCTAGAGTCTATAACGGCGTGTGATATCCTCGCGCTTGCGAACGAACGGTCATGCACCCGCGATTGCCTTTCTGTCTCTGTTAGTCGGCGTGCAGACAGTATCGGCGGACACGGAGTACTTCAAGCATGTAGTGTTCGACAACAGCCTGACTCCAGACCGTTACTACTACAGCAATGGACGCGCTTCCGCTCCAAGTAAGTTAACTCTCGATCACGACAAGCTACCGGTAAGTACCGAACAGTTCTTTACCGGACCAAACGCGTTAGTTCTCGAATGGCAGTCAAAAGCCGGCGGGGGCTGGGCAGTGGACGTTCATGTGCCGCGCTGGCGTAACCGGGAGATCTATTACGCCGGCGACACGCTCTACTTCTGGTGCTTCTCAGACCAACCTTTGGCGAGCGAAGCTTTGCCTCTACTCGCGCTCAGCGATACGGAACACGGTTTCACGGCGCCTCTCGATCTCCGCGGTTTCAGCAAGGGCCTTCCAGGGCGACAGTGGACGCAGATCGCCGTCCCGCTCAAAGCCTTTGTTACTGCTTCGATTGTCGCCTTCAATCCCCACCGGGTAGGTGCACTCACCTTTACACAGAGCCGAAGCGACGATCAGCCGCATCACCTTTTGCTCGACGAAATCCGCATCGATTCCCATGCAGATCGGGTAAGCGCCAAGCTAACTGCGCCGACTGAAGTACGAGCGATAGGGTACGAACGTCACATCGACCTATCCTGGACAGCCGATAATAACCCAAGGATAGAGCGCTATGTAATCTACCGATCGACATCCGGAGGTTCGTTCCAGCCGATCGGGATCGAGGAGCGCGGCAGTAGCCGCTATACCGACTGGGTTGGCGCACCTGACCAGCAGCGAACCTATAAAGTCGCCGCCAGTGACATCACTTACCACGAGTCGGCGCTTTCGCCCGCTGTAAGTGCCGCAACTCGAGTCATGAATGACGACGAACTGTTGACCATGGTGCAGGAGGCGTCGTTCCGATACTACTGGGAAGCCGCCCACCCGGATGCCGGGACGACTCGCGAGAACCTCCCTGGACGCGACGAGATTGTTGCGACAGGAGCTTCCGGTTTCGGGGTAATGACGCTCATCGTAGGTATCGATCGCAAGTTCATCACGCGAGAGCAAGGCGTCCGACGGTTGTCGCAGATCCTCGATTTCCTTGAGAAAGCGGACCGGTTCCACGGCGTCTGGCCGCATTTTCTTGATGGCGCAACAGGGAAACGCCTGCCCGTGTTTGGGATGGTGGACAACGGCGGCGATCTGGTGGAGACCGCGTTTCTCATGCAAGGCTTACTCGCCGCGCGAGGGTACTTCAACACAAACGCTCCAGCGGAACGCAACATTCGGCAGCGCATCACGCACTTATGGGAGTCGGTCGAATGGGATTGGTATCGGATCAATTCAACGAATGACGCACTCTACTGGCATTGGTCGCCCGAGTACTCCTGGTATATCCATCACCGGCTTACCGGTTGGAATGAAGTAATGATTGTGTATCTATTGGCAATAGCCTCGCCGACACACGGAGTTCCCGCCAGTTTGTACTCAACCGGATGGGCCGGCCAATCCGAAGCGGCCGTACACTATCGCGAACGTCGTGACGAGCCTATACCTGGGGATCACTACTCCAACGGCGGCACCTACTACGGAATCAAGCTCGACGTCGGCGTCGCGCCCGGCGGCCCCTTGTTCTTCACCCACTATTCCTTCCTCGGATTTGACCCGCGCGGTATACGCGATCCGTACACGAACTACTTCGATAACAACCGTGCCATCGCTGAGATCAATCGGGCCTACTGCATCGAAAATCCCGGTCACCACAAGGGCTACGGGGCAGAGAACTGGGGGATCACCGCCAGCGACGGCCCGGACGGCTACGGCGCTCACGAACCCAAACTAACGGAGGATGACGGCACCATGACTCCTACCGGCGCTCTCTCTTCGTTCCCTTACACTCCCGAAGCCTCCATGCAGGCGCTCAAGCACTTCTATCGCGACTTAGGCGACCGGCTGTGGAGCATTTACGGATTTCGCGACGCCTTCAACCAGGATGAGGATTGGGTCGCGCCCATTTACATGGGTCTAAATCAGGCGCCCATCGCCATCATGATTGAGAATTACCGAACCGGGCTACTCTGGAAAAGCTTCATGGCCAACCCGGAGATTCGGCCCATGCTTGATAAGATCGGGTTTAAACCGGATAAGCAGAACTAGTTGGCGCTCTTACTCTCAGCTTGCTTATCAAGACGCGCGAACTCAGCACGGGCCCGGGCCGCATCGGCGGCGCGATGGGCTCTAGCGTAAGCGCGGCCGAGCGCGAAGTACACCTTGGCTACAGCGGGCTCTCCGCGTTGCGCAGTCTCTAACTCGGCGATCGCTCGATCGGAATTGTTACCTAGGTTCAGAAGCACTAAGCCAAGTAAGTAATGCGCTTCGGGCAGTTGTGGTGAGAGTTTTACTGCCGCTTCGGCGTAAGGGAGCGCGGCCGTAGGATCGGTTTGAGCCTTGATTCCGGCAATCCCGAGCGTGGCTAGCAAGTGATTCGGAGCGTTCCGCAGTTCTAGCTGAAATGCCGCGACAGCCTCATCGTCGGAGTGATTCTCCAGCAGAAACTTACCATAAGCGAACTGCACGCCCGGTAGTCTCGGATAACTCGCAGCAAGCTGTTGGTACTTCTCGCGGGCTTCAGCTCCCTTACTGTGCTGTGTGGCCAGCGCTTCCGCTTTCCCCGCCGCCCGAATCACTTCCGGATCGCCGCTGGGCGGTCTGATACGAAGAACGGCCCGGCCAAGCGCATACGTCAGTTCTTCCGAATCGACTCCTTCGCGAGCGAGTGCATCAAGCAACTCCTGCGCATGATCGAAACCCCCACGATCCTCGCCGCGAGCAAGCCAAAGTTCCCCAAGCGAATAGAGCACCACGTCATGTAACTGCGGATCGTCGGGGATCCCTAGCTTGCGTCCGGATAGTAGATGATCGAGCGCTTCCTCATTCTTGCCGAGCTTCGCCTCAGAAAGCCCGAGCATCACGAGCGACTGGCCGGACTTCGGATCTAGCGCGGAAGCATGGCCAAACGACGCCGCAGCTCCAGCGTAATCATCCCGGTCATAAAGCAGAGTCCCGAGATGCCACCAACCTTCGGTCCACCGGGGATTCTCGGCGACGCCCTTTCGATACAACGCCAGCGCTTCATCCAGGTGATCATTCTCAAGAGCGGAGGCCGCATCCCGAGCGATGTCCTGGGCGGCGAGCCCGCTAATACAGACGAGCACCGCCGCCGCTTTGCCGATGAAGATGAAACTACTCCGAATTAGAAGCTAAACCTCGCTTGTAACTCGATGACGCGGCCGCCGTACGCACCGGGCGACTCGCCGAACTGCGGATTACTCGTAACCCCGTCATTGCTGATCTGCGTGAACCCGCCCGACGGAACAGTAAGGTTCGTCTGATTGAACAAGTTATAAGCGCTAGCCTGCAGATTCAACTTAGCGCCCTCACCCAGCAGCCTCATCTTCGATAGCGCGAAGACTTTCGCCAAAGTCATATCCGTGGCAAAGAAATTAGGACCGCGGAACATGTTGCGGGAAACTCCCACGGGAGGTGGAGGAATTCCATTGGTCGGCCACGTTGGGACGGTCAGGTAAGCCAGCGCGCCCTTCGGGAAGTTCCCGTTAGGCGTTTCGAAAGTAGAGTTGCTGTAATTGCTCCCGGCGCCTCCCGCGTAGCTACCCGGATAGAGACAGCCAAATCCGCTGTTCGGATAAACTACTCCGTTACCCGTGTTGCAGTATTCCGGAGTCCATGGGAACCCGCTGTGCGCATTGAAAATCCCGCTAATTGTCCACCCGGCGAATAGCGACTTCACAAACGGGTTGCCACTGTTAAAGATATTCGGATTCCAGAGACCCCAAACCTTGCCATTGTGGGTAACGTCAAAATCGGATGGTCCCTTGGAGTAGTTCAGATTCCAAGGATACATACTCTGGTAGTAATCCTGTGACCCTTCATCCTGGCTGCTAGCGTAACGGTACTGTGCGTCGATCTCGAAAGATCTCGAGAACCGATGCTTGATTTCAGTCAGCAAGGCGCCATAACTCGAGTTCGCGTCGTTCGAGTACCAGTCGAGCGATTGCACCTGCGGATTCGACGACGGGTACAAGAGGTAGTTCAGGTTGTTCTGAATCGTGTAGTGCCGGCTCTGGCTACCCTGGAAGCCGAGTGTCGCCACCCAGCTATGGCCCAGATCGTATTGGGCATCTGCCGAGTAGCGAATCGTCATGGTCGGATCCATCGTCTGCGGGAAGCCAGTCAAACTAAGTGGTGCCCCGCTGGTGGGTAGTCCTGCCGAATTGAACTGCTGCAGGGTCGCCGGGTTCGAGGGGTAACCGGACAACGCAGTTAAGTTCGAATTCGTGGCGTAAACAATATCGGAGCCGTAGAGCGTAAAGGAGGTCAGGAACGGAGGATTGAACCGGCCATTCGAAGTAATTGCTAACTGTTCGAGGTTGTATCCGATTCCGCCTCCGGCGCGAAGCACTAACCGGTTATGGAATGCGGTGGGAGACCAGGCAAAGCCAAGCTGCGGACCAAAGTCCCGCTTTGTCGTATTAAACAGGCTTCCTTTTTGAATATACAAGCCTGCGATCGGATTTGGTTGAGACCCAAGAACGACATTGCTCAGATTCCCGTCAGTCTCGGATAGCGGAGAGAAATACTCCCAACGCAAGCCCATGTTGATCGTCAGATTCGGTTTGATTTTCCAGTCGTCCTGCGCAAACAACGCGGTGATATTGAACCGGATGTTCTTAGTCGCCGCCGTCGGCGTGCCGGTCACCGGATTAAAGTCGCCGCTCTCGTTGAGGGGCGCGTCGTTGGCGAAATCCCAAACGTTGTAGAAGTTGTAAGTCGGCCGCGCGGCCCATGGCGCCGTATCCAGGAATTGTGCTCTGGAATAGTCAGCCCCAAATTTCATGTAATGGCTACCCTGTACTTTGGAAAGCGTATCTTTTGCGTTATAGGTTTTCTGGTTGAACACGCTCGGACCAGGAGGCCCAAACGATTCAATTCCAATACTCCCCGCGCTGTTGATGCTGGCGTTCGGCAACCCGAAGGGCTCCTGCGGATTGCTTGTAATCTCGTTCCAGAACCATCCACTCACGCCGAAACGGGCTTCGTTGAGGACAGTAGGCGAGAAGGTGTGGGTATAGATGCCTGATTGCGCTTCAGCAGTGGAGTAGTGATTCCAGGCATTCGCCGCGCGCGCAGGACCGTTATAGGAGAACGTATGCACCGGCACCCAATAGATGCTGTAAGTGATATGGTCTTTGGTGCTCGCATCGAAATCCATGCGGCCGTTGTACTGTGCATTCGTCGTGTTACTAGGAGTGTTCGTCTCTACAAACTCGAGATCGGGAATCCCATCAAGACCGCTGCCGACTCCGTACGGCGTGCCGGGCTGACCATAAGTCGGGTCCGCGGTGCCAAGCGGGGTCTTCAAGGGAGAACCAAGATCCAGGCCTCCGTTGACCGTCTGACATTGAGTTGCCGGTAAACCGACTTGCGCACAAGTCATCGCAATGATCGAGGTCACCGAAGGCGCCGTCCCAGGGTAAGAAAGGAACTTACTCGCGATACTCCCGGGTGCGGCGGCGCTTTGCTGGAACTGCGGTGTTTGATACCAGCCAAGCGATTGAGACACTCCGCCGTTGCGAAGGGTCTCGTAGGAGAAGAAGGCGAAGAGTTTGTTCTTCTTTACCGGTCCGCCTACGCTGCCACCGAATTGGTTGAATCTAGCTTGATCCTTCTCCACGGGACTTGGAGTTCCCGGACCGTTGTACCGCTGGTAAGCATCCAGACCGGGACGGTGCCACTTGAAAAACCCGCTGCCGTGGACTTGGTTGGTTCCGTTCTGCGAGACGACTTCGACCTGACCACCACTCGTGCGTCCGTTCTCAGCGTCGTAGTTGTTGGAGATCACGCGGACCTCCTTGACCGATTCCTCGTTCGGCGTAATAACGGCCGAGCCTCCCCAAACCGTGCTGTTTACGGACAGACCATCAATCTGAAAGTTGTTTGAGTTCTGGCGGGTGCCATCCGCGATGATGCCCGGTCCGTTCTCTACCTGGAAAATACTGTCAGTGGAACCAGGGCCATTCTTGTTCGTGCCCGGCAGGGACGTACCACCTCCGCCGGCTCCAGTCGAGTTATCGCCGAATACTCCGGGTGCTAGTTGTAGTAATTGATACGGGTCCCGGCTGAAAGAAGGCAGATTCTGAACTTCCTGGGTGGTGAGCGTCCCGCCAACGGTTGCCGTCTCCGTATTCAAGACCTCAGCCTCCGGGGCCGACACCGTGACGGACTGTGTCGTCGCGCCAATATCCAGCGCCACCCGGATCGATTGAGCCTGTTCGGCCTCGATTTGCACGTCGCTTAGTGTTTTGCGCGAAAATCCGGCTTTTTCAACTGCGAGCGCGTAACGCCCTGGGCCAAGGTTTGTAAAGGCAAACACGCCCTCACCGGTGGTTGTCGCCGTTCGTGTCTCATTGGTTTCCTGACTGGTTAGCGTAACGGTTGCCTCGGGAACGAGGCCGCCATTCGTGTCGACCACGGTGCCTTGCAGCGCGGCGCGAAATTGCGCGAATGCGGACGTGCTGAGCAGCACGAGTAGCAATCCGGCGGAAAATAACTTGCCTAAAGAAAAAACTCTTCTGGAATTCATCGACGTGGATCTCCCCAAAACGGTGTCTTGGAACTAGCCTAACCCAAAAGCCTTAATGGAAATGACGCTATTTCTTTTTGCGGCAGATGTCAAGTGTTGTACTGGAGGGCAATTTGTGGAATTTTTCCCGCCTCCGGGACCCCTCGTCCGCCGACACCGCAGCGTGCTAAACTGTTCGTTGCTGCGAAATTAGGCAGCCTTCTCCTGCGCGTCTGTAGGGTCCCGGCTGAACAATCAAGCGCACTCTGATACCGTAGTTGCTGCGCGGGTGCAATCTGTCCGCGCGGTTTTGCACGTCGATTTGCGGTTTGACCGGCGTTGGCGCAAAATGGAGTTGGCAGGCCGCAGGTGGTTGAGGACAGGTGGGTGAGTGGTTAAAACCAACAGACTGTAAATCTGTCGCCCCTTGCGGGCTACGAAGGTTCGAATCCTTCCCTGTCCACCAGGTTTTGCAGTCGCAAGCGGGCCGTTGTAGCTCAGTTGGTAGAGCGCGTCCTTGGTAAGGACGAGGTCACCAGTTCAATCCTGGTCAACGGCTCCAGAATTTCAGCCCTACATCAAAAGCTCAGACACACGGATAAACAACGATGGCGAAAGAAAAATTTGACCGCAGCAAGCCGCACATCAACATCGGGACGATCGGCCACATCGATCACGGCAAGACGACCCTGACGGCGGCCATCACCAAGACTCTCTCGAAGCACAATCCGAAGAACAAGTTCCGGAGCTTCGATTCCATCGATAACGCGCCCGAGGAAAAGGCCCGCGGAATCACGATCGCCGCCTCGCACGTGGAGTATGAGACGGCCAACCGTCACTACGCCCACGTCGATTGCCCCGGCCACGCCGATTACATCAAGAACATGATCACCGGCGCCGCCCAGATGGATGGCGCGATTCTGGTGGTCGCCGCAACTGACGGCCCCATGCCCCAGACTCGCGAGCACATTCTGCTGGCGCGTCAGGTCGGTGTGCCGTACATCGTCGTCGCCATGAACAAGGTCGACATGGTGGACGATGCCGAACTGCTGGATCTGGTCGAGCTCGAAGTTCGCGAGCTGCTGACTTCCTATAAGTTCCCGGGCGACGATCTGCCGGTGTGCCGCGTCTCGGCGCTCGGTGCATTGAACGGCGAAGCGCAGTGGGAAAAGACGGTCGACGATCTGATGGAGAAGGTCGACAAGTACATCCCGATGCCGGAGCGCGTCACTGACAAGCCGTTCCTGATGCCGATCGAAGATATCTTCTCGATCCAGGGCCGTGGAACCGTGGTGACGGGTCGTATCGAGCAGGGGATCTGCAAGGTTGGCGAGGAAATGGAAATCGTCGGCTTCCGGGACACGCGCAAGACGGTCGTGACGGGCGTCGAAATGTTCAAGAAGCTGCTCGATGAAGGTCGGGCGGGCGATAACGTGGGCCTGCTGCTGCGCGGGGTGGAAAAGGAAGAGGTCGAGCGTGGGCAGGTCATTGCGAAGCCGAACTCGATCAAGCCGCACCGGAAGTTCAAGGGCGAAGTCTACGTATTGAGCAAGGAAGAGGGCGGGCGGCACACGCCGTTCTTCAAGGGATACCGGCCGCAGTTCTATTTCCGGACGACGGACGTGACGGGAGTCGCGGTGTTGCCGGAAGGGACGGAGATGGTGATGCCGGGCGACAATGTGCAGCTCGAAGTGGAGTTGCAGACGCCGGTGGCCATGGATAAGGGCTTGCGGTTCGCGATTCGTGAAGGCGGCCGGACCGTGGGCGCTGGAACTGTCAGCGAGATTTTGGATTAGGAGGGGCGTAAATGGCGCGCGAAATTATCACATTCCAATGCACGGAATGCAAGAATCGCAACTATTCGAAGACGAAGAACAAGAAGACCACCACCGAGCGGATTGAGCTCAGCAAGTTCTGCCCGTATTGCAGAAAGCATCATCCGCATCGCGAAATCAAGTAAACTGAAGCAGAGGAACCCGTTTTATATGCGGTTTCTCTGCCGTGCAGGGGCGTAGGTTAACGGTAGACTAGCGGTCTCCAAAACCGCCTGTGGGGGTTCGATTCCCTCCGCCCCTGCCATACATTTTTCGTTTGGAAAAAAACAATAAGGCGAAGGCAAAATGGCAGAAGGCTCTCTGGAATCCATCAAGGCGTGGCCGCAAAACACGCGGACTTATATCGGCGAACTCCAATCGGAGATGAAGCGCGTCACGTGGCCGAGCCGCAAACAGGTCCAATCCACGACCGCGGTGGTGATCGTCACTGTTTTCGCGTTTGCCGCCTATTTCAAGGTTGTCGACATCATCGTGCAAAACACGGTGACCCGGTTGTACGAGCATTTAGCAAAATAGGCACCCATGCCAGGCGACGAGAACCCTTTGTATTTCCAGGAAGAAACTGCAGAGCGCGAGGGAATGGAACCCGTCGCGGACCCCGGCCACGAGGCCATTCTGCCCCCCACCGAACCGTTCGAAGATAGCGAAGAAGCTTCGCTCGACAGCAGTGAACATGAGCCCGCTGCGGAAGGGGAGCTTGAGCCTGCGGTTGAGCCTGAGCTGCCGCTGTCGACGAAGAAGTGGTTTATTCTGCATACCTATTCCGGTTTCGAGGAAAAGGTGAAGGAGTCGCTGCTCACTCGTGGGCAGGCGTTCGGATTTGGCGATCAGATCGGTCAGATCCTGATCCCCAAAGAGGATGTAATTGAGCTCCGCAACGGCAAGAAGGTAACGACCAAGCGCCTGGTATATCCCGGCTATGTTCTGGTCGAGATGGAAATGAATGACGACCTCTGGCACCGCGTGATGGAGACGCCGCGGGTTACCGGTTTCTTAGGCGGCGGGAAAGTCCCGACCCCGTTGACGGCGGACGAAGTCAACTCGATCCTCTACCGTCAGGCGACTGCGGCGGAGCGCCCCAGACCGAAGATGACGTTCGAGAAGAACGAGAATGTTCGCATCGTAGACGGTCCGTTCACCAACTTCTCCGGCAAGGTGGACGAAGTCAACTTCGAGCGAAATACGCTGCGTGTGTTAGTCACCATCTTCGGCCGTGCAACCCCGGTGGAACTAGACTTCCTCCAGGTAGAGAAGAGTTAAGCTTTTATCCGTGTTTATCTGTGTTCATCCGTGGCTAAAGGTTTTAAGCCCGGCAAGTTAGGAAAGGTTTGAAATGGCAAAGAAAGTAACAGGTCAGGTTAAGCTGCAGATTCCCGCCGGGAAAGCGACTCCCGCGCCGCCGGTAGGTACCGCTCTCGGTCCCCAGGGCGTGAACATCATGGAGTTCTGCAAAGCCTTCAACGCAAAGACTTCGGCGAAAGATCAGGAAGGTCTGATCATCCCGGTGGTCATCACGATCTACTCCGATCGTTCGTTCACCTTCATCACGAAGACTCCGCCCGTCCCGGTGCTGATCAAGCGCGCGGTCAACATCGCGAAAGGTTCGCCGGAACCCCATAAGACGAAGGTCGGTAAGATCACGCAGAAGCAAGTAGAAGAGATCGCGAAGCTTAAAATGCCCGACCTTAATTGCTTCAACGTGGAGTCGGCGATTAACTCCGTCAAGGGTACAGCCCGCAGTATGGGCGTCGACGTAGTCTAGATATCGGGATTTAAAACTCACGTGCCTGAGCCCTTCTCGCGACGCTCCTTCCTGGCTGCAGGTGTAGCCGCTGCTGAGGCGGCGGCTCAGGCGCAGGACTCGTCGCCACGGGCGCCAGTCGTCCAGCAATCGTACCCGCAATCCAACTTACCCGCAGCCACGAACCCGATCCGCATCGTCACCGACCGCGACATTCTCCCGGACCAAGTACCCATCCTCAAAGCCGCAGCACCGAACGTTGAAGTATTCGTCTGCAGCAATAAAGACGAATACCTGGATCGCGTTCGTGACGCCGAAGTCATTATTGGCGAGCCTCACGAAGATATACTTCGCCGGGCCCCGAAGCTGAAGTGGGTGCAGGTGAGCGGGGCCGGTATGGAGTGGATGGACCAGGCTCTCCGCAACAGTCCGGTTGTAGTGACTAACTGTGCGCGGACGTTCGCCCCCGGCATCACCGAAACCGGCATAGGTCTGCTGCTGTGCCTGACGCGCGGCATCTCCACTTACTACATGCCGCAGTTCTACAAGCACCAGATGCGCCCGATCGGTACGCCGCGCTCACCCGATCACATTGAACTCGCAGGCAAAACCATGGCGATCGTAGGCATGGGCGGCATCGGTAGCACTATGGCGCGCCGCGCTCATTACGGCTTCGACATGCGTGTCATCGCAACCGATGCGAAACCGCTGCCAAGACCGGAGTATGTCGCTGAACTCCACACACCGGCGTGGTTTCCGGAGATGATCAAGCAAGCGGATGTCGTCGTCTCAGCCGCCCCGCTGACACCGCTGACGGAACGGATGTTCAACGAAGCCGCCTTCCGTTCCATGAAGCCGGAAGCTTTCTACATCGCCCTTTCCCGCGGTAAACTCTTCGACGATATGGCATTGGTCCGAGCCCTTCGTGAAAAGTGGATTCGCGGCGCGGGACTGGACGTGTTTCCTATCGAACCGCCGCCGCCCGATCACCCGATTTACGATCTTCCCAACGTGGTTATGACTCCGCACACTTCCGGATGGAGCCCCGACCGGGAAACTCGCCTAATCGCCCTGTACGCCGAGAACATCCGCCGATATGCAGTCGGCGAACCCCTCATCAACGTCGTCGACAAGCAGCGCGGGTACTAAGTTCCGCCGAATTCATCTGGAATTTCGCCCGAATCCGGGATAATATGATGTAGCCTCGGTCCCATCTATGCGCTCCACGTGTCTGCTCGTCCTCGCTTCGTTTGCGGCTGTCGGTGCAGTCCACGCGGCCACCGATGACGATCGTAATTTCACCGGAACCTGGACCTTTCAGCCGGATCGCAGCGAATTAGACGCTCTCCCGCAGAAGCCCGATCCCCAGATAAAGATCATTCAGGACAGCGCGGGGATTCACTGGTTTGCTACTGGCCCCGAGCTCTGGAAGGTTTCTATTGATGGCCGCGAAAACGTTCGGCGTGAGAAGGATGTCTATTACAGCAGCATGGCTAAGTGGGAAGGCGCCGCGCTGCTGATCAGCACCAACGTAAGTACGCCGACCAACAGTTACTCCGTCGCGGACCGCTGGAAACTTTCCCACGACGGACAGAGTCTTCTCATCCATCGCAAGATCATCCGCGGGACCGATGAGGCCGAATCGACCATCGTTTACGCGCGAGCTGGAGTGCCCACAGCACCTCCGACCCTACAGACGCGCACTACGACGCCGAGTGTCACGCCGGCGACCGCACTGGTCGAGTCTCCATCCGCGCCTGCAACGCCCGCGCCCGCACCGGGCGTTGATAGCTATGTGGTTGCCAATGGCACGCACTTACCGCTACGCATGTTGAACTCGGTGAGCACCAAACACTCAGCTGCGGGCGACCACGTGTATCTGGAAACGATCTACCCGATCATTTCAAAGGGCCGCGTCATCATTCCTCCCGGCAGCTACGTCGAAGGAAGCTTGTCCGAAGTAAAGCGAGCCGGCCGCGTTAAAGGCAAGAGCGAGTTATACCTGCGCTTCGATTCACTTACGCTACCGAACGGCGTTACGCGAGACTTCCGCGCCCGTTTGGGAGCCGATGAGAATAACAACGTAGATCGCAAGGAAGGTAAGGTCGTCGGCGACAGCGGCAAAGGTCAGGATGCGAAAACGATCGCCGAGGCGACGGCGGCCGGGACCGGAATCGGTGTACTCGCTGGTTCTGCCGCTGGACATCTAGGTATGGGCGCCGGAATCGGGGCCGCCGCAGGTGCGCTCGGAGGTCTCGCAGGCGTGCTCGCAACACGCGGACCGGATGCTGTTCTCCAGAAGGGCAGCACGGTCGAGATGATCCTTGATCGCGATCTCGTGTTCGCGCCCGACGAAGTGCCTTCCCGTCCGCGCGTGCGCTAAACTGATTCGTAGTCGTTCAAATTGCCGCTGTGGCGGAACTGGCAGACGCGCATGGTTCAGGTCCATGTGCCCGCAAGGGCGTGGGGATTCGACTTCCTCCAGCGGCACCAAAAATCCTGATTCAAAACTGTTAACTCGGCAACTTCACTTCCTGTAGCAACGCCGAGCATCGCTGACTTAGCTCGTACGGCTTACTATTATCCAAACGCACCCGCGCGGTATCTACCGGGTGTCGCGTATCTAACACGGCCTCCCATGCGTAGCCCTCGCGGGGTAACGGCAGTGTAAACGATATCTCCTCGTGACTCGGATTCAACAACAGAAAGAACGAGTCATCCACAATCTCATCGCCCACTGCGTTCACGTCAGCTAGTGTTCGGCCATTCAGGAACAACCCGATGCACCGCACCCATCCGGAGTTCCATTCCTCATCCTTCATCTCGCCGCCATCCGGCCGGAACCAACGCAGATCGTGCTCATGCGTCCCGTCGATCTCCAACTCAGGGGCCGAAGGATCGATCCGCCGGTCCTGAAAAAACTTGCGCCGATGTAAGTTCGGATGCGCCTTACGGAAGGCGATCAGACCGCGGGTAAACTCCAGCAGCGCCTTCTGTTCATTCGTCAGGTTCCAGTTTGTCCAACTAATCTCGTTGTCCTGCGCATAGGCGTTGTTATTGCCCCTCTGCGTGCGACCCATTTCGTCGCCGCCGCAGATCATCGGCACGCCTTGGCTGAAGAGTAGCGTCAACAGGAAGTTACGCACTTGCGTGCAGCGCAGCTTGTCGACGGCCTGGTCATCGGTGTCACCTTCTACACCGCAGTTCCAGGAATGGTTGTCGTTACTGCCATCCTGATTGTTCTCGCCATTGGCTTCGTTGTGTTTCTCGTTATAACTGACTAAGTCGCGTAAGGTGAATCCATCGTGCGCCGTTATGAAGTTAATGCTAGCCGTCGGTTTCCGGCCGTCCCGATGGTAAAGATCGCTTGATCCGGTGATCCGGTACCCAAGCTCCGGAATCTGTCCGTCATCCCCTTTCCAATAGCGGCGAACAGTATCGCGATACTTTCCGTTCCATTCGGCCCATAAAGGCGGGAAGTTACCCACCTGATAGCCACCCTCGCCCACATCCCACGGCTCCGCGATCAACTTGACTTGGGAAATGACCGGGTCCTGATTGATGATGTCGAAGAACGCGGAAAGGCGGTCGACCTCGTGCAGTTCACGGGCTAAGGCGGCCGCGAGATCGAAGCGGAAGCCATCGATATGCATCTCGAGCACCCAGTAGCGCAGGCTATCCATTACCAGCTTGAGAACTTGCGGATGTCGGATATTCACGGTGTTCCCAGTTCCCGTGTAATCCATGTAATAGCGTTCCTGGCCGTTGACCAACCGGTAGTACGTGGTGTTATCGATACCTCTGAAGCTCAGCGTCGGTCCTAGTTGATTGCCTTCGGAGGTATGGTTATAAACCACATCCAGAATCACTTCGATACCTGCGCGATGCAGCGCCTTCACCATGCCCTTGAATTCGCCTATTTGCTCCCCCGTCTGGCCCGAACTTGAGTAGCGTCCAGCCGGAGAGAAATAGTTGATCGTGCTATAGCCCCAATACTCTTTAAGGTCCAGGTCCAGGAGCCGCTTGTCATCAATGAACTCATGCACCGGCATGAGTTCCACCGCGGTCACACCCAATTTCTTCAGGTGATCGATCGCCGCGGGATGAGCGAGTCCTGCATAAGTACCGCGCAAATTAGATGGGATGTCAGGATGGAGTTGGGTAAAACCTTTGACGTGCAGTTCATAGATGACTGAATCATGAAGCGCCGTTAGCGGCGGCCTGTCGTTTTCCCAATCGAAGATCGACGTAGTAACAACGCCCTTCGGTACGCCCGTCGCATTGTCGCGGTCGTCAAAGCTCAGGTCTTGGTCGGGAGAGTCAAGTTTGTAAGCGAATACGGGCGAATCCCAATTGACTGTGCCGCATACTGCCTTGGCGTAAGGGTCGAGGAGAACCTTGTGTTCGTTGAACCGGAATCCATGTTCCGGTTCGTAGGGCCCGGAGACGCGATACCCGTACAGTTGCCCGAGCTTGATTCCGGGAACATAGCAATGCCAGATAAGTCCGGTGTTCTCTCTAAGCTCGATTGTTTCGATCGCCTCTTGATCGGGCGCGTCGAATAAACAAAGCTGAACGCCCGTGGCGCATTGGGAGAAGATCGAAAAGTTAACACCGGTGCCGTCCCACGTAGCACCTTGCGGATATGGCTTACCGGGTAAGATCGTTCGTGACATGAGTGTTTAGAAGAATGACGCTATCTGCGGGTACTGTAAGTTTGCCCTCTGTGAGCGTCGCACCGGGCCCACTCGCGAGTAAGATGTGCCTCGGTCCATCCAATTGGAACTCTTTGCTTTGACTCGCGAGGTTACAGTATACGACCACTTCGCCGCGATTGATCTGCAGCCAGTCCTCGCCGCATGAAACCGAAACCGGGCCGCCGGCAGCAAGCGAGGGGATTGATCGCCGCAATTGGATGAGTGCCTGATACCAATCCAGAAGTTCGCGATGCGGCGGTTCTCCCAGTTCCTCCCATTTCAGCTTCGAGCGCTCAAACGTCTCCGGATCCTGCGGGTCGGGAACATCTTCCGGCTTCCATCCAAACTTGGCGAACTCTTTCCTTCGTCCTTCGGAAACAGCTTTGGCAAGTTCAGGTTGGCTATGGTGCGTGAAGTACTGGAACGGGGTCGAAGCTCCAAATTCCTCGCCCATAAAGATCATCGGGATGAACGGCGCCGTAAGATAGATTGCCGCTGCGATCTTGGTTCGACCTAGGCTTGTCAGGCTAGTGATGCGTTCGCCTTGCGCGCGATTCCCGACCTGATCATGTGTCTGTATATAGCCCAGGAAGTGAGTGCGCGAAAGGTTTCCCACCGGCCGTCCGTGGACACTCCCGCGGTGCTTTGAGTTAGTGCCGTCGTAGACGAACACGTCGCGCATCGCCTTGGCAACTTTCTCCATTCCGCCAAAGTCTTCGTAGTACCCCGCCGTTTCGCCTGTAACCAGGCTATGAACTGCGTGATGCAGATCGTCGCTCCACTGCGCCGCGAGCCCATAACCCCCCATTTCTCGTGGACGCACGAGGCGCGGATCGTTCAAATCGCTCTCGGCGATCAGGAACTTATGCCGTCCGACAGAAGCTTGTAGAGCATCTACTTCACTCGCCAGTTGCTCCAAAAAGTGGACGGCGGATGAGTCAATCAGCGCATGTACCGCGTCCAGACGAAGCCCATCGAAGTGGTAGTCACGAAGCCACATGAGCGCGTTGTCGCAGAAGAATCGCCGTACCTCGGTGCTACCTTCTCCGTCCAGGTTGACCGCTTCACCCCAGGGTGTTGCGTGCTTCTTGGTGAAGTAGGGACCGAACTGACTTAGATAGTTACCGGTAGGTCCCAAATGGTTATAAACCACGTCAAGAATCGCCGCGAGCCCGCGCGCGTGGCACGCATCAACTAACCGCTTGAGCGCTTCGGGACCGCCATAGCAATGATGGGGAGCGTATAGGTCGACGCCGTCATAACCCCAGCCCCATTCGCCCGAGAACTCATTAACCGGCATCAACTCGACGTGGGTAACACCGAGTTGCTTCAGGTAATCCAGCCTCTCAATCGTACTGTCGAACGTGCCTTCGGGGGTGAACGTACCTATGTGCAGTTCGTAGATGATCGCCGCAGATAATGGCCCGGACTGCCAGTTACCGTCAGTCCAGTGGAAACTCCCTTGGTCGACCGTGCGCGAAGGACCATCGACCCCTTCCGGCTGCCAGGGCGAGCGCGGATCTGGTAGCGGCGCGGCCCCATCCACCACAAACTGGTAATCAGAACCGGCAGTAGCACCAGCGACCGTGCCCACCCACCAGCCATTAGAACCCGCGTGCATAGGTTCATCGCGACCGAGACACCGGACCGCAACAGACTTCGCGTCCGGAGCCCACACCCGGAATGTCCACATCAGGCGGGCTCCCGAACCAGCAGCGCAATAGGAAAACGCTTCAGCAACGTACTTACTGAATGCGCGGCCCCCGCGAACGCATCCCCGGTTAGTCGATTGACCCAGGCGCCCTCCGGCAGTTGCAGGGAAGTGTTGCCCCACTCGCCATTCAGTCCGACAACAAGCCGCGGCACTAAGGTAATCACATCTGAACCGCGCTGGAAGGCGACTAGGTGTTGCGCCTTCTCACCGGAAGCGACGAGCGGAGTGTAGGTTCCCTCGCCGCCAAAACAATCGGGATGCTCGTGCCGTACTTGCAGCGCAGTGTACATCGTCCATAGCTTCGACGCGCCTTCGTCTTCGCGGCGCACTACCACTTCGACAGGTAAGTTCTTTATCTCGTCCAATAGCTTTCTACGACAGTCGTAATCTACAGGGCGGCGATTATCCGGATCAACCAGACTTAGGTCCCAAACCTCACACCCTTGGTACGTGTCGGGTACTCCGGGCGCGGTCAGCTTCACCAGAGTTTGCGCCAGCGAGTTAACGCGTCCAGGCCCGGCTAACTTACCCGCGAACTTAGCGATATCGGCCATCAAGTCTTCCGCGGCGAATAGCGCCTCGATAAAATGCTTCAGCGCGGCCTCGAACTTCTCGTTCGGATTGAGCCAGGACGTTTGCTGTTTGGCTTCGCGGACCGCCTTCAGCATGTACTGCTGCGTGCGCTCCTCGTTGATCGGCCAAGCTCCCAACAGCGTCTGGTAGAGCAAGAACTCGGTATTCCGATCCGGCAAACCGTCGGTCCGATTTCGGTCGGCAGCAAACGCCCATCGGCATGCTGTCTCCCGCCACTCTTCTGGCATCTCGGAAAGTACGTTGAGCCTTGCGCGTACGTCCTCGCTCCGCTTCGTGTCATGCGTCGAACTCGCCAGCATGGTCGAGGGATGTGTTCGCTGAACCGCCTCGCAGTACTTATGAAATTCGTCAGGCGAAGTCCCGAACTTTCCCGGATTCCCACCCACTTCGTTCAGCGATACCAGCCGGTTGTAACAGTAGAACGCCGTATCTTCCACGCCCTTTGCCATCGCGGGCCCGGTAAACTGCTGGAACCGCATCACGAACTCGTCCATAAGCGGACCGCGCGTCTCCAGCGACAGCACCGACGCTAGAAAATCGAATAACTCGGCGTCTAGGTCCGGACGGTTCGCCTTGGCGGCAGCAATCGCTTGGGAGATGTACTCGCGGTCCTTTTCGGTGATCTTGTTTTCCGCTACCCGCGCATAAGTTCGGTAAACCGGAAAACACGCGATCGTTTCCCGAATCGCATGATGCAGATCGTGCCGCGTATAGTCTCGATGATTGCGATCGTTTTCGCAGATGTGCATGAACTCAGCAGTAAGTCGATTGACATCGCTGCCAAGTACATCGCGTAACACCAGCACTTTCTTATCATGAGCAAGTCGCAAGTAGTCGGTGGGCTCGCGGGTGAACTCACCATAGAGTTCGGTCATCCGTTCTTCTTTCGAAGAGTCGACGAATAAACCATTCAGCACATTTAGAAAATCATAGCCAGTGGTACCCGCGATCGGCCACTCCGGTTGAAGCTGCTCGCCTTCTTCCAGGATTTTCTCCGCCACAATCCACGCGCGCGGCGCCGCGGCTGCCAACCGGTTGAAGTATTCTTCCGGATCGCGCAAACCGTCGGGATGATCCACCCGCAGGCCGTCAATGACACCCTTCTCGATCCACTCCGTCAGCAGGCGGTGCGTGTCATCAAACACCTGCTGGTTCTCCATGTGCAGCCCCACGAGAGTATTGACATCGAAGAATCGCCGGTGCCCGAGCTCTCGCTCCGCCGTCTTCCAAAAAGAGACTCGGTAATTCTGCCGCTCCAGCAGACTATCCAGGCGATCCGCGTCCTCATTCAGCTCGCTCAGGCATTCGTCAATAACCCCAGCCACTTCCTCACGCTCATGAATCAGGCGGGTAAGTAGCCCGTGAATTACTTCTTTATCGCGATGCCGCTGTAGCAGCCGTTCCCGGTCCGTAATCGTCGGCAAAGGTAACCTGGCAAGCGATCCAGCAAGAAATCCGAGATACTCCGACTTAGTTCGCCGCGCCGCCTCCGCCAGCAACTCGTTCATCGATCGCGGAGCTACCGGCAGCTCATGATCGAAGTAGCGGAACTCAAAACTCCCCTCGTCCCGAACGACTTTGATCTGTTTCTGCGCAAGCACACGTCCGTAATGGTCGCCCAAAATCGGAACTAATACCTTATTCCGAAGCTTCTCCTCCGGCGGCTGCCATTCCACATCGAAGTACAGCGCGAACGGACTCGCTGGCCCATTCTCGAGAACATCCCACCACCAGGCGTTCTCTTTTCCGGTGATTGCCATGTGGTTTGGTACTATGTCGAGCACCTGTCCCAGCCGGTTCTCGCCCAGCGTTTTGCAGAAGCGCTCGTGTCCGGCAGCCCCGCCCAGCTCTTCATTGACGCGGCTATGGTCCACCACGTCATACCCGTGCATGCTGTTCTTTGCGGCTTGCAGATACGGCGAAGTATAAACGTGCGAAATGCCTAGCGCGCTTAGATACGGCGCGATTGCCGCGGCATCATCAAACGTAAATCCTTTATGTAGTTGTAGCCGGTAAGTCGACTGGGGCGCCAGCCGGTTCATCAAGCCCCCTCATTCCGAACACGACGATCAAGCAGATACAGTACCGACCTTAGAGCTGAGTGCAAATGTTCGGAGCGGTTCATTACGTCGCGATCGATTTCACGGAGTGCCTCTTCGATCATGAGCACATCGAGTAAGTCCCGAACGTCGGCACGTGACGGTAGTAACGCCTCGATGCCGTCCACCCTCAGATACCCGGCAAGAAAAGCCTCCGACGCCCAGCTATACCAACGCCCCGCCAACTTTTCCAGAGTCTCGGTCGGCGCTTCAGGAAGCGATAGCCCGCTTACATTGCCATAGATCGCACTAAATGCGGCGAAGTAAAGCGATTGCAGACCTCCGGCTACATCCCGCAATGGGGATCGCTTAATCCGCCGTTCACTTAGCGGCCGCTCTACTTCACCTTCGAAATCAATAATGTAGAAATCCTTGCCGGTGTAGAGCGCCTGACGTAAATCGAAGTCGCCGTGAATTCGAATCCGGCTCCCGCCCAGACGCCTGTCGCGCAAGACTTGCAGTTTGGCATTCAGTTCACCTTCGCGCGCCAATAGCGTTGCGGCATCCTCCGCCGCTTCGGCTGCCAACAGCGCGTCCCCGCGTCGAATCTCTGCGAACACGCGGTTCTTCTGGCCCAATAGCGCGTGGTAGAGCCCCATCCGATAGAGTTCGGTAAAGGGTTCCGCGGTAAATTCCGCATTCTCGGTGGAAACTAAGGCTAGGTGCAGTTCGCCAAGTCTCCGGCCAAGCACTCCGATTAAGTCCAGGTAAGACCCCATTAGTCCACGTGCGCGGTCGCCGCCGTGCTCCGCTTCCGCGCTGTCCTGCGAAGCCAACGCGCTCTCGAAGAAGACAGCCAGGTTATCCGTACTGAATTGCCATGCGCTCGTTTCATGGGCAATGAACTGGTGCGCGACACCAACGGTATATCGTTCGCCGTCGCTGGCGCGGTACTCGAGCGAGCCCGCGAGACGCGGCACATTTACGTGGGCCCGCAGGGTTGTCAGGTACGAACCGACTTCCAACTCCGGATGCGCGCCCGCCTCCACCCGACGGTATAGCTTCAATATGAACCGCTCTCCGTACTTAATCGAAGTCCCCGTCTGGTCGGCCTTACACAACTCGGATTCCAGGTTCGGATCATGCTGCCAGATCTTCCGGAACATAGACGTGTGCGAACCCACTAACAACCCGTGTTCTCCTGCGTATCTCTTCCGTCGCGACACCGCTCCCAGCAAAGCGTCGCGAAACTCGTGATGATAAGAGCCGCCGTAAAGAACACCTTCCCGCCCATCTTCGGTTCGCACCCTTAGTAAGATCGTCTCCGGCTTGTCGCGCAGCACCTCCTCTGCCCGCGTTCCTTCGATCAGACTTAGCGTAAGTAAGTAAAGATCCGGGTCGCCCGTGCTGTATTCGAAACGCAACAAGAGCAGCCACGATTGCACGTCTTGAAACGCAATCACGTCCTGCGCTTCCACGCTTAGAATCAAACGCGACTTACCCTGAAACCATTCGCGTGCCCGCACTAACTGGGGTATATATTTTTGGATATCGGCGCGCATTTCCGCGCCCATGGCATCCGCCCAGGAAAGCGCGGTGAACACCGGGATCTCACCCGCATCGGCCGGAGACCGCAACGACTGTTGTTCCGGCTTCTTCGGTTGCAGAGTAAACCAATAAAACGCGTGCGGACCGAGCGAAAGGAAGTACGGGTTCTCGGATATCGTTTGAAACTCCGTATTCCCGAACATCTCCACCGGAGTCATTCCCTCATAGCCTTCGAGCGGCAAATTGCAGCACTGCGCAACTCGTGAAAGGTTCGCGACTACTAAGATGCGCTCATTCTCGAATGACCGCACGAACGCCAGCACGCGCCGGTTATCCGGATTCAGGAACTCCAGCGTCCCGCGCCCGAAGGCCTTCCACTGCTTGCGTTGCGCGATGAGCCGCTTCATCCACCACCACAAAGAATGCGAGTTATTCTGCTGGTTCTCGACATTCAGCGCTTCATAGTGATACTCCGGATCGATCACGATCGGTAGGTACAAGCGCTGTGGATTCGCTGTCGAGAACCCTGCGTTCCGATCGCGGCTCCATTGCATCGGAGTTCGCACTCCATTCCGGTCGCCGAGATAGAAGTTATCGCCCATCCCGATCTCGTCACCGTAATAGATGACCGGCGTTCCCGGAAGCGAAAACAACAATCCGTTGAGTAACTCGATCCGCCGCCGATCGTTCTCGAGTAATGGTGCTAGACGACGTCGAATTCCCAGATTGATGCGCATCGAACGGTCATGCGCGTAAACGCGGTACATATAGTCGCGCTCTTCATCGGTTACCATCTCGAGCGTCAGTTCATCGTGATTGCGCAGGAATAGCGCCCATTGGCACGATTCCGGAATCGGCGGAGTTAGCGCCAGAATGTCGGTTACCGGGTAGCGATCGCCCATCCGCGTCGCCATGAACAAACGCGGCATTAGTGGAAAATGAAATGCCATGTGGCATTCATCGCCCTTACCCAAATAGACAATCGCATCTTCCGGCCACTGATTCGCCTCGGCAAGCAGCATCCGATTCGTATACTTCGCGTCGATGTGCGCCCTTAGTTCACGCAGGTACGCGTGCGTCTCCGGAAGGTTCTCGCAGTTAGTACCTTCGCGTTCATATAAGTAAGGAACCGCGTCAAGCCGCAGCCCGTCCACGCCCATGTCGAACCAGAAATCCAGATTCGCGAACATAGCCGCACGCACTTCCGGATTGTCGAAGTTTAGATCCGGCTGATGCGAGTAGAACCGGTGCCAAAAGTAAGCCTTCGCGATCGGATCCCATGTCCAATTCGAAGTCTCGAAATCCTTAAAGATGATGCGCGCGTCGGCATAGCGTTCGGGACTATCGCTCCAAACATAGTAATTACGCCACTTAGATCCCGGCTCGGCGCGTCGCGACCGTTGAAACCATGCATGCTGGTCCGAAGTGTGATTCAATACCAACTCAGTAATGACTCGCATTCCGCGCCGGTGCGCCTCGTTCAGGAATGCCTGGAAGTCACGCAGTGTTCCGTAACTTGGATGTACATCTGTATAGTCCGAGATGTCATATCCGTCGTCCTTCCACGGCGACGGGCAGAAGGGTAGCAACCACAGCGCGGTAACTCCAAGATCGGCTAAGTACGGCAGCCGCTGCGTGAGCCCTTTGAAGTCGCCCATGCCATCGCCGTCGCTATCCTGATAGGCCCGCACGTGGACCTCATAAATGACCGCGTCCTTAAACCACAGCGGGTCGGATGCCGGTGTCGACTCCAGTGTTTTCTGTGCCATCGTGCAAAACTGAGCGTACATGATTCGCTACATGGGGTTGTTTCCGTACTTTTTCGCGCTACTAGGCGCGCAACTTCTGGATGCGCAGCCTGCGTGGTCGATCCAATCTAGTGGCACCACGGCCTCCCTTCGCGGCGTCAGCGTAATCGACAGCAAGACTGCTTGGGCGAGCGGTGCGGACGGAACCTTCCTGCGCACTACCGATGGTGGCGCGACATGGAGATCCGGCGTCGTTTCAGGTGCTTCGAAGCTCGATTTCCGCGGCCTGCACGCTTTCGACGCGAGCCACGCAACCCTCATGTCGAGTGGACCCGGCGAGCTTTCGACCCTCTACGAAACGCGCGATGCAGGCAAAACGTGGAGCCTCATCAAAACGAATCCGGACCCGAAAGGCTTCTTCGACGCAATTGCGTTCGCGTCACCCGACCGCGGCATGGTGCTGGGTGATCCGGTTGATGGTGAGTTCGTCGTCCTGACGACCTCCGACGCGGGCCGCACCTGGTCGCGTCTGGGTTTTCGCGCTCTCGAAGGTGAAAGCGCGTTCGCGGCCAGCAACACTTCGCTCGTCATCCGGACTCCGGATGTCTGGATCGGGACGGGCGGAAAGACGGGTGCTCGCGTGATTCTGCTTGCGTCGGATGGGACGCACTGCTGCCGCGCCGTATCCACTCCCATCCGGCACGACAGCGATGGCGCGGGTATCTTCTCGATCGCGTTCTCGGACTCAAAACACGGCATTGCGGTCGGCGGTGATTTCGCCAAGCCGCGCGAATCTGCCGCTAACATCGCGGTTACTGCAGATGGGGGCGCGACATGGACCACTCCGAGTGGAAAACCGCCGCGAGGCTATCGATCCGCAGTAGCTTGGTTACCGCAGCACAAGCTTTGGATAACTACCGGCCCGACTGGATCCGAATACTCTCGCGACAACGGCCGGAACTGGATACCTTTCGATCAAGGATCGTTTAACGCAATCGGCGTCGGCACTAACGATTCCTGCTATTCCGTAGGCGCAAAAGGCCGCATCGCCGTACTCCGAATCGAGTAACTAAAGCTTTACTGATCTTTGTTCAATAGGATCTGGAGTTTGCCCCCGGCCACGACGATGTCCGGCCTTCCCTGGTCAGCTGGCTGACCGTGGAAATTCCCGATGCCGATCGAGGAATCCAGAGCTCCCGGATGAACAGGTTCGGAGAATTGCCCGGCGCCTAGACCGTAAAATACAGCGAGTTCCCTGGTTGATGCGTGAGTAACTATGTCGGCAATCCCGTCACCATTTACATCGGTGACAAATATCTGATCGGCGAACGCTTGAAGCTTCTGCGAGAACTGAAACTCGCCGTTGCCCTGGTTGATCGCCAGTACGACGTAATCGTTGCAGCCGAGCAGTAAGTCAGGCTTGCCATCGCCGTTCACATCCCCAATAGCGACGGTTGGACAGGATAGCGTTTCAGGACTACCGACGCTAGTAATCCCTTCCTTCCACGATCCGCCCCCTTCGTTGATTAGTATGTAAAGCAACCCATCAATTGAATCGCTGAGCACGATGTCCGGCCTGCCATCACCGTTCAGGTCGCCCGTTGCGATGTCCGAGAAACCGCGGTTCTGGGGCTGGACGTAGGGTATGAATGGCTGCGGCGGTTGAAAGGTGCCATCACCATTTCCAATGGCCAGTTGATTTCCGAGCGTTGCAACGTCTGGTTTGCCATCGCCGTTGAAGTCGGCAACAACGTATAGGTCCGGGTAAGTAAGCGTAGTGGACGGTGCCACCTGGAAATCGCCCGTGCCGTCGCCAAGATAGGCAGTTAGAAGATAAGTCTGCGATGTCGTCTCCGTCAGTGTTACTAAGTCGGGCTTTCCATCTCCGTTCACGTCGCTGATTAGCGGACAGAAGACGGGACGGTTCGCGGGCACCATTGGCGCTGAGGAGAACAGATCAGCAGGATTACCCGTTCCGAGAAGAACTTGAAAACCGGAATCGGCAGTCAACACTACATCGGAGATACCATTACCGTTGAGATCGCCCACGGAAACGCAACCTGAAGGAACCGCCAAGGATGAGAACAGGCCATCATCATAGGTTCCGTTCCCGCGATTCAGGAGAATGGAAGTACCGCTGATCAATTCGCCCGCGAGAATATCGAGCTGGCCGTTTCCTCGCAGGTCTGTAATGATGAGGCCCCATCCAGGTTCCTCTTTACCGAAGTTACCGATTGGATAGGCGATCGGCGCCTGAAACTTGCCTCCGCCGATGCCGTAAGCGATGTTCACGCTGTCGCTGACGAGATCCGGAATTCCATCATGATTCACGTCGGCCACAGCTAACGTACCGTTGAGCGCAATGTCGGTGTTGTAAGGGGCCTGAAAGGTTCCGTCGCCGTTACTTATATATATCTTCGTGTAAGATTGCGAGAAGTTGGTTGCAAGGATGTCGGGTATTCCGTCGCCGTTTACATCCCCGGTGTTTACTATGAATTCTAGGATGGCATCGCGAATCAGTATGGGCACGGTAAGGCGTTTGGGGAAGTGTCCCGTCCCGTCACCGAATAAGACAACGAAGCCGGCGGGAATCGACCAGGCCACATCCAGATTCCCGTCGTGATTAAAATCGCCAAGGGCCGGTAAAGCAGGATAGCCGGGGCTATACGAAACCGGGGCAAGGATACCCGGCAAAAACCCGCCGCCCCGGACTCCGAGCGATATCCAAACACCCTGGAAGCCACCGGCGGCTACGTCGGGAATTCCATCGCCGTTAAAGTCGCCGACACTATACGTGTAGAGTTGATCCGAAGTTGTGATAGTAAACGGAACGGGCGGCTCAAAGGTACCGTCGCCGTTTCCCAAAGCAATCGCCACACCGCCGCCAGGTATGATGCCTGCGAGGATCAAGTCGAGCTTCCCGTCAGCGTTGAAGTCGTACAGTGCGATTGGTGGGCCGACGTTGGTGTTCGGCGATATGGGACCGGCGCTGAAGGTACCGTCTCCGTTGCCGAAGTAAACGGCATAACCGGACGGTGATGAAAGCTGGCCGACTAGGTCAACGATTCCGTCGCCATTGACATCGCCCACCGCCCCGGTATTGAAGCCAGGGTAATCATAGCGGGCGGCATACGCGAAGGGAGAGTGGTCTGAAGACGCATGCGCGGGCGTTGAAGCTAGTCCCAGCGCGAAAGTAAGCAAGAAAGCTAGCACGCAGCCGCACGGATTAATCCTGAGACGATGGAAGCCGTTCACGTAACTCTCCTGCCGGAGTGGTTTTTGAATCTAGGCGCGATGATATCGCATGCTCGTCTGCGGTGTCTACGTTGTGCGACTCGCCGCAAAGGCTCAAGGCTGCGCTGCAACCAGAATCTTTCCGCGCTTTCACACGATATTTTTACAACCGGTATACTCTCTCAGCAACCATGTCGCGAAACCTGATACTTATTTACATTGCGCTCTCAATCGTTATCGTCCCGTCCTCCTTTAGTTAATCGAACGCGGGAATCGCGCAAACAGCAAAGCTAACTTCTTCTAACGGCCGAGCCCAACGACTACATGGGTTGGTTGACCGCGACACGGCGCCACCGTAGTGCCGGCGCTCCGCATGGCATTCCGACTAATAGCCCGGCGAGGCCTACGTCTTTGAAAAGCCTGCGAGCGGATGGGCCACTGAACAGCAAACCGCCGACTGAAAGCTTCCGACGGAACCGCCGAAAGTCAGTTTGGCTGGTCGGCACGGCGATACCGTTGTCGGGCGCCTACAGCCGCAACTCCCATCGTCTACGTCTTCAAACCAGCCGGTGGCTGGACGACATGACTGAGCCGCCCGCCGTGACCGGAACGGTTGATACAGAACTGGGTTATGCCGTCGCTATCCGTGGTAACACGATCGTTGTCGACGGATTCAACGCAACCTCGACGATAGGTGCGGCTTACGTGTTCGAGAAACCGGCCGGCGGTTGGACCGACATGACGCAACCCGCAACCCTGACCAGCAGCGTCGCAAGCGATAGCTTCGGATTTAGCCTTGCCATGGATGAACACACCATACTCGTCGGAGCCCCAGAGGGTGGCAGGACACTTCGAAGGCTAATGCAATGCTAATCGCGCCGCCAAAGTGGATGACGTCGTGGGCTATGCCGTTGGCTTTTATGATAAGACCGTCTTCGGACATCGGCGCTGAATAACGCCGGTAGCGGCGGCTCTCATCTACGTCGAGCCGCCCGGAGGGTGGACCGGTCAGATGACGCCCTCTGCCGAACTCACCGAAGACGCCGCGCATATCGGGACTAGTTTCGCCGAGCAGGTTGCCATTCGAGGAGAACTTATCGCCGTGAGTAACAGCCTGGAAAACGTCGGGGCAAACCAGAATCAGGGAGTCGTTCTTGTCTATGTGCGTCCGGTAGCTGGATGGGCATCCACAGGAACGCCGAATGCGACACTTACTGCATCGGATGGCAAAGCAGTGGATCAGTTTGGATGGTCGCTTTCCGTCGCGCCCTACACGGTTGCAGTCGGAGCATTCCACGCGGCGGTCGGATCGCATCTGACGCAAGGTGCGGACTACGTGTTCACGGCGAACTAATACGCCGCAGCCCACCTAGGCTAAACTGGAAGATTCGACACAAAGCGGATCTTCCAGCATTCAAACAATGGCATGGCACGGCGACGTTAAATTTCTTTACAAGCAACTCATCTTAAAAGACTTCAAGATCCGCTACCGGAACATGTCGCTGGGCGTGCTCTGGTCGCTCTTGAATCCTCTTGTAATGATGGGTGTTCTGACGTTTATCTTCACCACGATATTCCCGTCTCACCAGCCCCGTTTCCCGCTGATGGTGCTTTGCGGAATTATTCCGTTCAACTTCTTCTCCGTAGCGTGGGTGTCCGGTACCACATCGGTTATGATGAACGCGCCGTTGATCAAGCGCGTCGCCATGCCGCGCGAAGTCCTGCCGATTTCCACGGTACTCTCAAACGTGCCGCACCTGCTCATTCAGCTCGGGCTCCTGATGGTTATGGCCCTCGCCTACGGTTCGCGTCCGGGATTAGACTGGCTGTGGCTAATTGTTGTGTGGACACTCGAGATTGTCTTCGTCTGCGGTCTCTCTCTTATCTTTGCAGGACTCAACGTTTTCATTCAAGATACTCGCTACTTTGTCGAATCGGCTAATACGGTTCTCTTCTGGATGGTCCCCATCTTCTATCCCTTCTCCGCCATCCCGCTTCGCTATGCCGGGATTTATGAGATTAATCCCGTCGCTGCCATCGTGCTCGCGATGCAGAACATTCTGCTCCAGAATCATGCCCCTTCTTTAGTTCTAGTCGCCAAGCTAGCTTTCGTTTCCACGCTCACCATCGCTATTGGACATATTATGTTTCGAAGTATGGAGCGTAACTTCTACCAGCACCTTTGATATGTCCGAACCGATTCTGGAATGCAGCCACGTCTGGCGCACGTTCAAGCTACACAACGGCAGCCGTTTGCTGCGGCATCGCATCAAAGAGACTCTCAGTGCGGGCAACAAGAAGGCATTCATCGCGCTCCGTGATATTAGTTTTTCACTGGATGAAGGCGAAAGCCTGGCCATCGTGGGCCGCAATGGCGCGGGCAAGAGCACTCTACTCAGCGTGATCTGTGGGCTTGCGCGTCCCGACCGCGGGACGGTGCGCGTACGAGGACGCATCGCGCCTCTATTGCAACTCGCTGCGGGTTTTCACGGCGATTTAACCGGGCGCGAAAATCTTTTCCTCAACGCCGCGCTCATGGGTTTCAGCGAAAAAGAGACCAGAGCCAATCAGGAACAGATCATCGATTTCGCCGGTATCTCCGACTTCATCGACGAGCCCCTGCGCAACTATTCCAGCGGGATGACCATGCGCCTCGCATTCTCTATCGCGATCAACGTCGAGCCGGACATCCTGATCGTTGATGAGATACTCGCTGTTGGTGACGAATCGTTCACCAAGAAGTGCCTCGCGCGCATCCATGAAATCCGCAATGCCGGGCATACCTTCATCTGCGTCTCCCACAGCCCGGAAACATTGCAGATGCTCTGCGACCGCGCGCTCTGGTTGGATTCCGGTGAGTTGATGATGGAAGGTTCTATCAAGGGCGTCCTCGACGCTTATCACCAATTCATGACTCAGGTCCCGGCGGCGGAAGCCGTCGCGCCAGGTAGATGATCCTTTCCGATCATCCGCAACTAAGCAAAAATCGAGCTCCTTGGAAGCCGAAACCGAAGTGGAGTGACTTACGGGTCTTCTTTATCGGCGGCTACTGCATCGGCGAAAACGATCATGTCCGACTGTGGCTTCAAAGCTTGAAGGATCTAGGCGCAAACGTCTATGAGTTCTCCACCGAAGATCATCCCGAAGTCCTGGACTGGAAAGGCCGTCCGCATGACTATGGAACGTTCGGACCTGTCTATCTCAATGCTGAAAAGTTACGGCCTTTAATCGACGGGTTCAATCCACATTGGATATTCTGTTGCGCAGGCGGACTATCGTTTACTCCGTATGAATCAGCGCTGTTGCGACGCAAGTACTGCTTAACGGGAATGGCTCTCAGCGACCCGGACGTATTTACTCAGACTACGCAACACATCTTCAAGAACTTTGATATCTACTTCACCAACAGCCGGGCGGCCGCGGACTTATATCGAGTCCTCGGCCCAAACGTGCATTGGTTTGGATTCTCCTGCTACCCTCCCTACCATCGCAAGGTGCCAGGTTCGCCGGAATTTACTTGCGATGTTCTATTCGTGGGCGAGGCGCGCCCGGACCGCGTTGAACTGGTGAATCGGATCGCATCCTTGTTCGACACGAAAGTCTTTGGCGCGAGATGGGATCAATATGCAGTCCCAAGCAAAGGTTTCCTTTCCGCTCAGGAGTTCATCACCGCCGCGAATTCCGCAACTGTCTGCGTCGATTTCGCCAGGAACCGCGCCGGCGACCTGATGGTGAAGCACCGTATCTTCGAGTTAGCCGCATGCGGGACCGTCATCTGCACGGAGTATTTCGAAGACCTGGCTCTTTACTTCGAATATGGAAAAGAGATCCTGCGTTACGACACCATTGAAGAGCTAGTCAATCAAATCAGGCGCTGTGTATCGGACCCAAAATTCCGCGCTGCCATCGCAGACAACGCCTATCGGAGAGCTTTGTCCAACCATACCTTCGCCCACAGATGGAGAGAGCTTGCCAGGTGCCTGTGGGATTGACCTCCACTAACTCGCCATCTCCGGCCGCGTGCCGCTTACTTTCACGTCTTTCAACAGGCATTGCTTCGGCGACTTATCCGGTCTCCATCGCAGCAGCCTCGTTCCGTGCCGGAACCGCCCGCCGCTGAAATGATCATATTGAACTTCCACCACTAACTCAGGTCGCAGCGGCTCCCATTCGGCCGAGCGTTCCGTCGACCAGCGACTCGGCCCGCCCGGCGCGCGCCCGGTAAAACCCGGCTTCTCGACTAACTTCTCCAGCCGAGCCGTCAACGCGGGTTTTTCCGCCGCCTTCAGCCCCGAACAAAACCCGATATGATGCAGCAACCCGTCTTCTCCGTACATCCCAAGTAACAGCGAGCCCACTTCGCGCTCTTTCGCGCCGTACCTGAATCCGCCGATTACGCAGTCCGCCGTGCGCAGGTTCTTCACTTTCACCATGCCGTCCCGATTGCCCGACTGATACGGCAGATCGACGCGCTTCGCCACTATCCCATCTAACGCGCCCGCGCCCCCGCGAAGCCATTCGTGGGCCTTCTTTGAATCCCGAGTATAGGGCGACAGCACGATGAACTTATCATCGAAGTATTGCGCTGCGAACTGATCCAACAGAGGCCGGCGTTCTTCCAACGTCTTCTCCACCAGAGAATGCCCGCGGTCGTCCACCAGTAGATCGAACACAATTAGTTTCGCCGGCGTCTCTTTTGCTAGCTTGCGAATCCGACTCTCCGCCGGATGAATTCTCTGGAGCAGATCGTCAAAGGACAACGCGCCATCGCGGTCGACAACGATCTCCCCATCAATCACAAACTGCGCGGCCTTAATCGCTAGTAAGTGCTCAACAACTTCCGGGAAATATCGCGCAAGCTTCTGCTCGGACTTCGACTGCAAGTCCACTTGATCGCCGTCTCGGAAAGCAAGGCAACGGAAGCCATCCCACTTAGGTTCGTACTGCCACTCGGTACCTTCGGGGAGCTTCTCGCGCGACATCGCTTCCATCGGCGCGAACGGTTGCGCAATCGCGAGTGTCATTTCATCAAAGTCTCCATGTTCACCCGTCCGGTTTCAGCCAAAAGGGGTGCGTATAAGTCGCCGATGTCTTTGACCCGCGCCGGCATGTTTCCTAGATGGAAGTCACGGATGCGAAATCCCTGTTGTACTTCTTCCCAAGTGACGGGCGCGGATACAGTCGCGCCAGGCTGCGGTCGCACCGAATACACCGAGGCCAGCGTGCGACCCCAAGCATTCTGGTTATAGTCTACGAGCACATGCTTCTCTGGACGCTTTGCCACCTTGTACTCTGACGTAATCAGCTTCGGATAGCGCGCGGCCATTTCGATCGCAAACTTTTTCGCAAACGTCCAAACCTGCTTCTGTAAAGGGCCGCGAATGATAGGCACATAGATGTGAATACCGCGGGAGCCCGTTGTCTTCGGATAGCTTCGTATGCCAAGCTTCTCTAGCTCTTCCCGCACGGCACATGCAGTCTCGAGAACGTGCTTGAACCGGGCTTCCGGAGTCGGGTCCAAATCGAAGTGCAGATAGTTCGGGCGATTCACGTCGTCGCAAGTCGAGTACCACGGATTGAGATCGATGCAACCCAGGTTGATAACCCAAAGTAGCGCCGCTAAGTCATCGACTATCGGAAAATCGATGATGCTGCCGGAGCCATGCTCGATCGCGCAAGTCCGCAGCCAGTCAGGCCGGGGCGAAGGCGTGCGCTTCATAAAGAAGAACTTGCCTTCCGCCCCATTCGGGTACCGTTTCATCACCATCGCGCGTTCGCGGAGGTGTGGAACCAACACATCGGAAATCGCCGCATAATACGAGAGCAGGTCCCGCTTGGTTATCAGCGGCGAGTTCCAGAAGGGCTTGTCAAGGTTAGTGAGCCGGACCGTCCGGTCGCCCAAGCTCATCTCCGGCTCAATCGTCATCAGTCGCGGTCCCTAGCCGCCTATCTTACGCCGTGCGCGTCTTCAACTTACTATGCTTGCCCTCCGCGAACTCTTCGATCATCTTCTTATTGAATGCTGGGATGTCGTCCGGCTTCCGGCTTGTGACTAACCCGTGGTCCGTACAGACTTCCTGATCCACCCACTCACCGCCGGCGTTACGGATGTCCGTCTTCAACGACGGCCAAGAAGTCAACGTGCGACCACGAACCACGTCGGCTTCCACCATAGTCCACGGTCCGTGGCAGATCGCCGCCACTGGCTTACCCGCGTCAAAAAACGCCTTCACGAACTGAACCGCCTTCTCATCAGTCCGCAACTTATCCGGATTCATAACCCCGCCGGGGAGCAGCAGCGCGTCGAAATCACCTGGGTTGGCCGAGTCTAACGCTAAGTCGACCTTCACGTCCTCACCCCATTCCGTGTGATTCCATCCACGGATCTTGTCTTTCATTGGTGACACGACTACCGCCTGCGCGCCTTCCGCTACCAAAGCCTTCCTTGGTTCCAGCAGTTCTACTTGCTCAAAGCCTTCAGTCGCCAGTACCGCAACTTTCTTACCCTGTAATGAACTTGGCATCGAGTACTCCTTCTATGCCTCTTAGATGGCAAATCAATGGCCTTTCGGAACCTTGCGTCGCTCCAAGTAGAATTGTTTCTATCAATGGCGAAGCGCGTAATCGGAATTATTATGAACGGCGTCACAGGTCGGATGGGAGCAAACCAGCACCTCGCCCGTTCTATTGTCCCCATCCGCGAACAAGGCGGACTTGACCTAGGTGGCGGCGAGAAGCTATACCCTGAACCTTTCCTGATCGGGCGGTCTCAATCGAAGCTCGAAGCTCTCGCGACTGAGTTCGGCATCTCGCGTTTTTCAACTAGTCTCGACGAAGCTCTCGCCGATTCCGAATACAGCATCTACTTCGACGCGCAAACAACCGCCGCACGCGAAGACTCCGTTCGCCGCGCCATCCTCGCCGGCAAGCACGTCTACTGTGAGAAGCCGGTTGCCGCGTCGCTCAAAGGCGCCCTAAGTCTGGTCCACCTCGCCCGCGATCATAAAGTCAAAACGGGCGTCGTTCAAGACAAGCTGTTTTTACCCGGCATCCGCAAACTCAAGAGTCTGGTAGACAACGGTTTCTTCGGCCGCATCCTTTCCGTTCGTGGAGAGTTCGGCTACTGGGTCTTCGAAGGCGACTGGCAGCGCGCGCAGCGCCCCTCCTGGAACTATAAGAAGGACTCAGACGGCGGCATCATTCTCGACATGTTCTCCCACTGGCGGTACCTGTTCGATCACACGATTGCACGCGTCCGCAGTGTCAGTTGTATCGGCGCAACGCAGATCCCGGAGCGCGTCGATGAAAAAGGCCACCGGTATCAAGCCACCGCGGATGACATGGCGTTCGCGTCGTTCGAACTGGAAGGCGGCATCATCGCCCAGATGAACGCGTCTTGGACTACGCGCGTTTACCGGGATGACTTACTAACTCTACAAGTCGACGGTACTCTCGGCAGCGCCGTCGCTGGACTCCGGCATTGCAAGACGCAACACCGCGTCAACACACCGCGGCCAGTCTGGAATCCCGATATCGAAAGCTTGCACGATTACCGGCGGGACTGGCAGGATGTCCCCGACAACTCCCAATGGGAAAACGCATTCAAAGTAGAGTGGGAGATGTTCCTGCGCCACGTTGCTACTGACTCGCCGTTTCCCTACGACCTCGCCGAGGGCGCGCGCGGCGTTCAACTGGCCGAACTCGCTTTGCAGTCGTGGCAGGAGCGCCGTTGGATAGATGTTCCCAACCTCAAACTCGACTAATGTCCACTCGCCAGATCCTGCTACCTAACGATGATCGGAGCCTCTCGCTTTATGAACCGCCAGACGGGCGCAATTGGCCTAAGCCTTCCGAGGCCGCTCCGATCGCGTACTCTGATTGCTGCCGCGCATGTCGTTTGCGACCCGCTCGGTCCCGACATCCGCACGATCGATTGGGAAGCGACTTTGGCTTACAGGCACGCTCTCCAGTGTTACGGACTAAGAGTCGCCGAAGCAATGGACACAGCGCAGCGGGGTTCGGAGCTCACGTGGCCGCAAGCGAAGGAGCTGATCATGCGTTCTTGCGCTCAAGGCGAAGCAATCGCATGCGGCGCGGGAACCGATCAGCTCGACCCCGCCACCGAGCATGACTTGGAAGCGATCGCTCGGGCATACGAAGAACAATGCGAGTGGATTGAACAGTGTGGTGGCCAAGTTATCGTGATGGCGAGCCGAGCGCTTGCTCGCAGCGCGCAGTCAGCAGACGATTACCGTCGCGTCTATGGCCGTGTGCTGCGCCAGCTGCGTGAAAAGGCGATTCTCCACTGGCTCGGCCCCGCTTTCGACCCCGCGCTGACGGGTTATTGGGGTTACAGCGACCTAGATGCCGCAGCGGATGTTTGTCTCTCGATCATGGAAGAAAACACCGCCCACGTCGTAGGAATCAAGCTTTCGCTTCTTGACCACAAGCGTGAAATCGCGATGCGGCGCCGCCTACCGTGGGACGTCCACATGTACACCGGCGACGACTTCAACTATGTCGACCTCATCCGCGGCGATGACCAAGGCCACAGCGACGCACTCCTCGGTATCTTCGACGCCATAGCTCCCGTCGCAAGCGCCGCCCTCCAAGCTCTCGATCGCGGCGACTTAGACCAATACGAAATTATCCTTCGCCCCACCGAGCAGTTATCGAGAGTAATCTTCGAAGCACCCACATCCGACTACAAAACCGGTATCGTCCTGATCTCCTGGCTCAATGGTTTTCAGAATCACTTTCGCATGCTAGGTGGCCGGGAAAGCGCCCGGACCATCGTACATCTTTCGCGAGTCTTCCGTCTTGCCTCCGAAGCGGGAGTTCTCATCGACCCCGACTTAGCCTGTCAGCGCATGCACCTCTTGCTGGAGCAATCCGGGATCCACTAACGCCCTAAATGGACCTGTCGCGACTTAGTCTCAACCAAATCACGACCGAGCGCCTCACGCTCCCGGAAGCCGTCGCCGCATGCCGTCGTCATAACATCCGGCACATTGGAGTATGGCGCCACAAGCTCAGCGAATGCGGTCTAAGCGTCGCCGCAGCACTAATCCGTGACAACGGACTTAGCGTCTCCGGCCTATGTCGCGGCGGCACGTTTCCCGCGCCAACGAAGGCCGAGCGCCAGCAGCGAATCGACGATAATCGCAAAGCCATTGACCAGGCCGCCGCGCTCGGAACCGATGTTCTAGTGTTAGTCTGCGGTCCCGCTACCGACCGCGACTTACCCGCCGCCCGCGCCATGGTAGCCGACGGAATCGCCGCCATCCGTGATCACGCGCGCGCCGCCCAGATACGTCTCGCCGTCGAGCCGCTTCACCCCATGTTCGCGGCCGATCGTTCAGTAATCACGACGCTAGCCGAAGCGAATACTCTCGCCGAACGTCTAGACGTAGCAGTCATTGTCGATGCCTACCACGTTTGGTGGGATCCCGATCTCTCCGCGCAAATCCACCGCGCCGGACCAAGAATCGCTGGATTTCATGTCTCCGACTGGCTCGTCCCTTTGCCCGACTTCCTCTTCGGGCGCGGCATGATGGGCGACGGCGTCATCGACCTTCGCGAGATCAGTAGATTGATCAACAAAGCCGGCTACCAAGGCCCGATCGAAGTAGAGATCTTTAATCGGGACTTACAAGCCCAGGATCCCGACTTACTCCTACCGAAACTCTGCGAACGCTTCCAAGACGAAGTATAGAGTCAGCGCGGCCCCAACGACCGCACTTCCATCAAACGTTCCGGCTCGGTTTCCCTGCGCAATCGATTCTTCAACGGCCGCCCAAAACCCGACCAAGCCACCACCATCTCATCCCCATCTTGCAACTGCACGCCTTCACCGAAGCTAAACGCATCCGCCCCGAAGAAGTGTACATGTACGTGTCCTGGGCGCCGATGCTGCGGATACTTAAAGTGATGGTGCTCCAGATTCGACAGAGTATGCGACATGTTCTTCTCGCCGGTAAAGATGCGCGCCGACCAGAGTACCTTCCCGTCACGCTCGGCGGCCACCGTCCCTTCGATGTCATCGAACACCGCGTCGGTAATCAGTTCCGGTCCGATTGCGCATTCCCGCAGCTTCGACGGCGCCAGGTATAAGTAGTTCTTACGTTCCATCTGGTGATCCGAAAACTCATTGCCAATTGTGAAACCTACCCGCCAAGGCACGCCGTTGTCATCTACCAGATACAACCCCGCGATCTCAGGCTCCTCGCCGCCGTCTTCCGCGAAAGGCGGAACGTTTAATGCTTCACCATGCGCGCGCAGTATACAGCCATCCCCCTTGTAGAACCATTCGGGCTGCACACCGACTTCACCAACTGCGGGCGAACCGCCCTCCAAACCCCACTGATACATTCGCATGCTATCGGTTATTACGGAAGCTTCTCCCTGATGCATCTTCGCGCGGTTCTCGGCGCTCACTTTATGCGTCAACCCCGTTCCGCTTACAGTGCAGAGAGCGGGATGATCGAACCGCGTGAACGGAACATCCAGGCTCCACTCAGACCGGCCCTCATAAATCTCACCATAGTCAAGGCGGTCGTCGCCCAAATCTTCCATGGCCACGTCGTCGATGGGCGAGTTCCGCTGCGCCGCCAGCCACGCCAGGTCATAAGTGCTCTTGAACCCCTTGAGCAGCCGTAGCGATTCGTCGTTCTCAACGACGGCAACTCGCGCGCCTTCAATTCGATGTGTAATTTGAACCAGTCGCATATCCGTGCTTAGGATTATCTAACGCCGACCGAAACGTTTCATTTATTCTGACGCCTCGTCCACCTGTAAGATGCGATCGCCTGGAATGTCCTTCAGAACTTGTTTGATACCACTGGGCCAACGTATCTCTAGCGACAGAGCTTGTGCATCGGCGCCCAGCCCAAAGTGAGCTCGCTTGTCGCTTGATGACAGATAACTGCTCGCTGTAGTGACGGTCTCATATTGGCTGCCCCTGGATGTAGTAATCCGCACTACGGCACCGATTCCGTCCCGGTTGCTTTTATGGCCCACCAGCTTTAGGGTCAGCCAGTGATTCCCGTTCTTCGTCTCGTTATGGATGATATGAGCCTGTCCGTCATTGGTAGTTACCACCGCATCCACCAACCCATCGTTGTCGATATCCCCGGTGGCCAGACCGCGACCCGCCCAAGCCTGTTGAAAGACACTGCCCGAGATAGCGGAAACATCCGCAAAGGCGCGGCCGGTATTGCGGACGAGGAGCATTGGTTCCCGATAGCGCAGTTGTGGATTCGTTAGTTCGATCGTGTCTAGATCGTGCCCCTGCGCTATTAGTAGATCCTTCCACCCGTCGTTGTCGAAATCGAACAGGCGCAGACCCCATCCGGAGTGCAGCATCGATATCCGTCCCATTCCTGAGGACTTCGTCACATAGGCAAAGGTTCCGTCGCCCGCGTTCTGATAGAGCGCATACATCTGGTTCGATAAGTCATCGACAACCAGATCGGGCCAACCGTCGTTATTGAAGTCCTCGAAATCAACCCCCATTCCGGCATAAGTGCGGCCATCTTCGTCCACTGCCACTTGTGAAGCGAGACCCGTCTCCTCGAAAGTTCCGTTCCCTTTGTTGTGGTACAGAAACTCCGGCATGGAGTCGTTGGCAAAGAACATATCGATATGCCCATCGCGGTCATAATCGGCAATCGCAATTCCCAGCCCTTTGCACGGAGCAGCCAGACCTGATTTCTTCGTCACGTCGCTGAAATGGCCGCCGCCCTCGTTGTGAAAGATGATCGGAGATGCGGCTTTAAAAGTATCCGGATGGCAATAAGCACGTAACCCTTCTTTGTGCGGCCCGCACCAGATGTCGTCGAAATCCCAAACCAGGTAGCGGAGAACAACTAAGTCAAGCCGGCCATCATTATCCAGATCGACCCAAGCCGCGCTGGTCGACCAACCCGACCCCCCGGTGCCGGATTGTGATGTAACGTCGGTGAATGTCCCGTCTCCGTTGTTGTGATAAAGCTTGTTCCCACCATAGGCCGTTACGTAGAGATCTTCATAGCCATCGTTGTCGAAATCGCCCACCGCTACGCCCATGCCGTACCCCACGCCCTGCAGTCCGGCCTTAACGGTGACATCTTCGAAGCTTCCATCTTTCTTCTGATGATAGAGCCGATTCCAATAATCCGGTCCTGTCTTCTCAGGGATCGTACCTTTCGGCGTCGGATCGGATAAAGGTGCGCCGTTCACTAAGAAGATGTCGAGCAAACCGTCGTTGTCGTAGTCAAAGAGCGCGACACCCGATCCCATCGTTTCAATCAAATACTTCTTCGAAGTGTGAGAAGCGAGATGCCGAAAGTGTATCCCACTACTCTCCGTGATGTCCGTAAAGTTGCCTGGATTGCCACCGGTAATGTCTGCGGCCAGCTAAGATACCCAACATACAAAAACCGACCGGCACAGGATACTTCATTGGGGCTCTTGAACGATGTTATAGCGGTTCACCGGTAGCCCTTTTAGCTCCTGAATCGTTCCTCTGGGCCAGCGTATCGAAATTCGATTCACTTCCCCGCATGTACCGAGACCGAAATGCAAACGCGAATCGTCATGCGATACATAGCTTCCGCCGTTTCGAACGGTATCGAACTGTGTCTTACCGCAATACTCGATATCAACGCTAGCGCCGATCGCATCACGGTTGCTGCGCGTTCCTTTTAGCCGCAAGCCAAACCAGGAATTAGAGTTCTTCGTGGTGTTCTGCAGTAGCAACGGCTGACCAGCGATCGGCAGGACGGCCACATCGATCCGTCCATCATTATCGAAGTCCGCCGCCGCGCCGCCACGATACGAATTGTCCGGGGTTTCGGGAAATCGGAAAACCGGGGAGAATGTACCTTCGTGATTCCGCAGAACCAAGACCGGCTCGAAGTAATGCGGGGAAGCCGGATAAACGTGGCCGTTCGCGAGCCAGAGATCGCGCCAGCCATCGTTGTCAAAGTCCGCAAATCCGCACGCCCATCCAAGGTACGGCTTAGTTGCCATGGCGATACCCGCTGAAGATGAAATCTCATCGAAGTAACCGGATTTGTCCTGGCGAAAAAGTGGATAATAATCGTCGAAGAAAGTCGTCGTCAGCAGACCTAGCCGACCCCGGTTCTCGAAATCACCGATCGCTACGCCCATGTTCGATTGCACGGTCCCGTTTGCGTTGAAAGCGACACCGCGCTCTAGTCCGGACTCGCTAAACTTCCCGTCTCCCTGATTGAGCAAAAGAAAATTCGGATCAGAATCATTCGCCACGAATAAGTCGATCTTGCCGTCTTGATTAAAATCATCGAAGACGGCCGTGAAGCTATGGGACGGTTTTAACTTACCAAGTCCCGCGCGTTTCGTGACATCGGTGAAAGTGCCGTCGCCGTTGTTGTGGTAAAGGATGCCGTGGCCGCCCTTAAGTCCGATCGGTCCGCAGAACGCCGGAATATTGCCGGAAGGACAAACCGGGGCCGGCTCGCCGAGCGGGATTGTGTGTATATCGGCATAGCTCGCCACATAGAAATCGAGATACCCGTCGCCGTCGAAATCGCCAAAGGCGCTTCCGGTGTGCCATTCTACATCGCGGCTCAATCCAGCCGCGCCGCCTACTTCGGTGAATGTCCCGTCCCCGTTGTTCTTATAAAGAAGGTCGACGCCGATTGTAGTAATCAGGATATCCGCAAACCCGTCGTTGTTATAGTCAGCCGTGTTTGCGCCTGTCCCCCAATAGGGGTTTGAGAGACCCGCGCGCGCCGTGACGTCTTCGAACTTACCATTGCCGAGATTATGAAACAGGTACACACCGTTCTTCGCGGGTGCGGCAGCCTGCCCCCCAACCACGCGGCGAAGCTGGTCCATCGTTGAGCCGTTGACAATCAGGAGATCGAGTAAGCCGTCATTATCGTAATCGAGCCATGCCAGTCCACTACCGTTCGCTTCGGGAATCCATCGCTTCTCCGGCCCGCCGCAACGCATGACCGCATGAATGCCGGCGGCCTCCGCATGCTCCGAAAACCGAATTCCGGACTCATCAACACTTACCGCGCAAAGCAGAATCAGCGGGCAAACTGCCAGCGCGACCCACGCGGCGAATGAGCGTGCTTCCATACCCTCCCAGCACTATATAAAATTATTCAGATGGGCGTGCGGCTTTCTCTCGCGATACTTCTTCTAATTGCCGTTTTCAGGACTGCGATCTTCGCCGCGGACTCAGAAGCCGACCCTCGCGTACAAGAGTTGTATGGTAAAGCCCGAACAGCGCAGGCCCAAGGAGATATCGCGGGTGCCATCGCTGACTATGAACAGATCCTGAAGGTTGCGCCGCGGCTCGGTCCGGCCTACAACAATCTGGGCGCTCTTTACTTCCGTCAGCATAACTACAGGAAGGCGGCCTCTGTACTTGAAGATGGTCTGAAGATCAGCCCAACTATGCCATCCGCGTCCGCGTTGCTTGGCATCTCGCTCTACGAGATGGGCGAGTACACCAAGGCGCGTTCGCGCTTGGAGGCGGCGTTGCGCGCGAATCCAGCCGATAACAACGCGCAGATGTTTCTTGTAAAAGACTTGACGCATCTGGGTGATTCCGACGCAGCGGCTGCCCAGTTACGTCAACTCTCCGCACGTGAACCGAAGAACCAGGAAGTCTATCTATCTACTAGCCAAGGTATATATGAAAATGTCCGAAGACGCCCTGGCCAAAATGAATGCGATTGATCCTAATTCCGCACTCGCGCATGAACTCTCCGGCGAAATGATGGAAGCTATGAATAACTACGACGGAGCGATCGTTGAGCTCGAGAAAGCCGTTAGTCTGGCGCCCAGACAACCCGGGACGCACTATAAACTCGGCGATGCTTACTGGAGCCAATCGCGTTGGGACTCCGCGGCGGAGCAATTTCAGGCCGAGTTGATCGTGGACCCGTCTAACTGTTCGGCGCAGTGGAAGCTCGGTAATATCCTGCTTCAGCAGAACGCCAATCCCGCAGATGCACTTGCCGGCATTGATCGAGCGCTCTCGCAGTGCCCTGGACTCTCCGAGGCCCATGTGGATCGAGCCCGCGCGCTGATGAAGCTCAACCGGAATGACGAGGCTGTCGCCGACCTAAAGTCAGCTGTTTTGGCCGACCCTAACGAGCCAAGTACCCACTTTCTACTGGCCAAAGCGTATCGTACCTTGGGGCGTACAGAGGAAGCCAAGGCGGAGTCGGATATCTTCCGTAAGTTGGATGACGCCGCAAGGGCTGCTACTGCGGAGCGGGCGGATCAGGTCATCAAGAACAAGGAAACGCAGCACTAACTAATTAGTGGGGGACGGCGCCGGTAACCGCCGCTTTTCGATTCGGGGATCGATCTTCACGGCGAGCGCCAGCACCTTACCGGCCGCGCTCTTATCGCCGGCTTGATCGAGCACGAGACTTAGGTCGTAGTAGAGCACGGCTGACAGCGGGTCCACCTGCAATCCCTTCCGAAACGCCTCGGCTGCACCTCGAGAGTCCCCGCTCGCGAAGCATGCCGCGCCCAGGTTTTCATAGACCGCATCCTGATCCGGATTCAACTCGATCGCGCGCCGGTAAGCTGTCAACTCCTCCTCGTGGCGGCCGAGTCCCCCTAATGTGATTCCGAAATTGAACTCCGCGTCGGAGTCCTCCGGATAAGTCTGCACCGCATAGCTAAGCGCCGCGGCTGCGGCGGTAAGATTGCCGCTTTCAGCAAGTGCCGTGCCCATCCCGACAAGCGCGCGCAGAAAGTTGGGATACACGATAAGGGCCTGCTGATATTTTTCAAGCGCGCCTGTTGTGTCGTTCTTGTTTCTCCGCAACGCGGCTTGTTCAAAAAGCTGCTCGGCTTCGTACTTGAAATCGCGCGGAAGTCTTTGGATGATGATCCAGTGGTCGCCCATGTCCACCGGCGGACTAATCTGTCCATAGGCGAGCGTTCCCGCGGCATCAGAGAGCCTTGGGTCTAGATCGGATAGCCACATGGCCCCAAGATATCCGCCGATCGGCGCCGTGATGTCTTTGGACGTTTCCCGCGCGACCCGGAAAAAAGAATCTCCTCCGCTAAGCCGCGCGCGTGCGGCTTCCGCTTCATCACGATTCGGAACCGAGATAAGTCGAATAAATTCGCGAAGCGGCCGAACTTGCGATTGTACTGGCGACGGGTGCCCAGCTCGCGGTCCAATCTTCGCGAGCTGCTCGGGGTGAACCCTGATCCAGTGATCGACCATGTGGAATGAGCCCTTATCAATCGACGGCATATGGCACCCGACGCACTCCCCTCGCGCACTTACCGGGCACACGGCAGCATGAAGGCCCTTAGATTCAGCCGATCCTGAATGGCAACTTAGGCACGCCTTGACGGTCGCCGTTTGTACGTTAGTCGTACTGTCATGCGGATCATGACAGGATGTGCAACCTACCTTCTTCCCGCTCTGAATGAAACACTCCGATTGGCTAAGTGCGTTCACTTGATTGGAAACGAGAAGATCGTCCGGAAGAGGATCCGACTGTCGCGAAAAGCCCGTGTGGCAGCGCGCGCAAACCGCCATTCGGGCATCGGAATCCAATCGTGCCGGGTTGATGATTCCATCGTGGGGTTTACCTCGGCCGGCCGCCAGGACGTGGTTGCTGCCTGGGCCGTGGCAACTCTCGCAATGGACTCCGCCGCTAGCTCCCGTTTCGAGAGACTCCGGTTTACCGTGACAATTCATGCACTTCGCTTCCAGAGTAGGACTAAGTGCGCGGCCCAACGCTATGTCGAGAGTGATCGGTTCGTCCGCGGAGAAGCCCGGCGACAGCACGAGCTGCTGTTTCGGCGTGCTCCAGGCAAAACGAGATTCCACCAATACGGGACGAGCGAGAGGCATACCGTCCAACTCATTCATCCGCGCGAGAAAGCTGAGTCCGTGGCGTTGCCCTCCGATAACAACCTCCACAGGAGCGGACGTCTTCGACTTAGCGGCATTTGCCCAGGACACCTCAACCTTGTTAGCCGTCCGTACAATGCCAAATACAGGGGCGTCTGCACTATCCGACGCTCTACGCTGGACGGCGAGCGCCGCCGGCAGGAGATCCGTTTTGTCACCTCGCCAGGTAAGTGCCATGGCCGACTTAGCTTGGGTCTTAGCTATGGCCTCGTGACATGCGGCGCACGTCCGGCTCCCTACAAAATCAGCGGCACGAGCGCTCTCATTCATAGCGAAGAGCGATAGAAGCAGCGAGCCGCCGACGAGTCGCGTTTGAAACGTCACCTCGCTAATCCGCCTACTGCGAGTTCGTCCCGGTTAATGCCGTATAGCGATTCGTTTCGAGTTGCGCCTGTTGCGCCATCCCCATTTTGCGGTACACCTGCGCGAGCATGAAGTGCAGAGGAGCGCTGTCGGGCGCTAGTGCAACCGCGCGTTCCATCTCCGTCCGGGCATTCTCCATCCGGTTTAGCCGCGTATACAGTTTCCCCAGTTGCCGGTGAACCCGATAGTCTCCATCCGCGATCGCAGCCGCTTGTTTCAGGTCCGCCAGCGCTTCATCCCCGTTCCCCGAGTCAGTTAGTAGAGTACCTAAGTCGAGAAAAGGTCCGGCATCTTTCACGACTAAATCCCTCTCCCACTCAATTGCCGTCCGATAAGCACTCTGGGCATCCTCTACTCGATTGAGGCCCTCGTAAGAAAGGCCCAGATTGTCTTCGGCTTTTACATCCCGTGGAGTCCGTTTTAAGCATTGTTGAAACGCCGCAACGGCTTCCTCGAATCGGTTTTCGTTGTACTTCGTGCGGCCCAGGTAGTACCAGCCCAGCGCATCTTGCGGGTTCCACTCGAGTGCCTTACTAAACCATTTGTCCGCGTCAGGGTAGTCTTTCAAAAGGACATAATCGCCTGCTACGGCCTCCAGGTCCGCCGCGCTCGGCTTCCGGAATTTCGCGCCCTCGGTGTACTCCGCCAGTGATTCCTTAGGCTGCTGTTCCTTGAAAAGTATATATCCGAGTAAGTAGTGTGCCTCTGCCGAAGTCTGATTAGTCGACAAGTACTGCCGCACCGTCGCTTCGGCTTCCTTGAATTCTCCAGCGCTGACGAGCGCCCGAACACCTGCCAATCCCGGCGCGGTTGGCGTCTGGCACCAAACCGCGTCGCCGAAAAGGAGCAGTATCGCCGGTACCGCGCGCCACGAGAAAGTCATTTCTCGTCTAAGAATACCGCCCTAGAACGAGAGTTGGAATTGCGCCTGCCCTTGCCGTTGCGTGTTTGCCTGGCTTCTTACGACCAGCCCGAAATTTGGATCGGTGGCCGTCAGATCGCCCGGCGTCCCGAAGATCACGCGGTTGAATAGATTGAAGTACGACATGCGTAATTCCGCCCTCACATGCTCGCCAATCCCAAACTTCTTACTAAGCGACACATTCTCGTTCCTGTTCCAGGGACCGCGGATATCCAGCACGCGAGGCGCATTACCAAGCGACCAGAGACCCGGGTTAGTGAACGCGGCAAGGTTAATGACCGGAAGTCCTTGCGAGACGGCCTGGTTGTAGTTCGACACTTCCTGCTGAACGCCTTGAACTACGTTGGCGCGGTTGCAGGGGGCGCAGCCGTTGTCCAACGGATCGCCCGGGTACACCACCGATCCGCCCGGATTACCGCTCCAGATGGGAGTACCTGTCGCATAAGTCAAAATCGGACTAATCTGCCACCCGCCCAGCAAGTTGCTGGCGAGCCCGGGGTTAGAAAGGAATGGTTTTCCCCGCCCGATAGGTAGTTCATAAGTAGCCGCGATGTTGATCGCATTGGGTTGGTCGTTATTGTCAATCGTCCATTCAGCCTTTTGATTGTTCTTGTTGTAGTCCGCGGCGGCGAATGAGGTAAAACCCGAGTTCGTGTTCGACATCATCCGCGAAAGATTGTAACTGACCAGGAAACTCAGACCTTTCGTAAACCGCTTCTCCACTTGGACCTGCATCGCGTTATAGAGCGAGGATCCGGAATCGTCGAAGTTGTTGAAAATCGTCGCATACTGCGGGTAAGGCCGTAACGCCTGCTCAACCGTCGCTGAGGAGCCGAACGTGCTGACGAAGCTCGGGAACGGCGATTGGATGCCCGCCGCCACCGCTTGAGGACTCGTGACCGACATTCCGAGCAAGCTACCCAGAGCAAGATACTGCGGACTCAATTGGTTGATCGGATTCAATTGGGAAGGCAGGTAATTCGCGCGATTCCCCGTATAGTACACCGAAGCGAACATATTGAACGGAAGTTGATGTTGCACGCCAATGCTCCACACAATGTCATAGGGCGCGATACCGTCGTTTCTGGAAAATCCGTTGATCTCACTTCCAACGCCTAACCCAGGGCTGAACGGGATAGGAGCCGGGGCGGGAAGTGCGTTAGTATCCCACGAACCAAAGCCAGGCGTCGTCGTGTTAGTGGAACTACGCTGGAAAGAGCCGTCAAGGAGGTTTCCGTAGTTCACAGCTACTTTCGACGTCCCGTATTCATAAGCGCCTCCGTCGAGATAGTTCCAGGAGAAGCCGCCTTGAAACACAGTCTTGTCGGTCAGAGCCCACGAATAGCCTATGCGCGGACTTAGATGAGCCCATTTGATCGAGGCTCGGTCGAATCCTGCGCACCCGCTGCAGTCTCCGAACTGCGTGGCCGCTCCCGGGATACCTCCCGCCGCGGGATTCGGAGTCATCGAGTTGAAAAAGACAATCAGGTTGTTCTTTTCCGTGAACGGTACCATGATGTCCCAGCGCAAACCGACATTCAAGGTGAAGTTCGGACGAAGCTTGATGTCGTCCTGAATGTAAGGCGAGAAATCGCGGTTCCGTAGGCGCAGTTCGTTAGTGCCGTACCGGTTAGCGTTGTCCACGGTTCCCAGAAGGAAACTGGCGAACGCGTTCCCGGTAGTCCCCAGATTGTTCGGGTCTGCGGTTTCGTTGCTGCTGAAGTTGAAATTACCCGCGCAGCGTTGACATTCATTATCGTCCTGGTAAGTGCGGCGCAGTTCGACCCCCATATTGAGCGTCTGCTTGCCTTTTATCCACAGATAGTTGTTCTCGATCACCCAACCCAGCTTGCGGTTAACTGACTCAATCCACGGAGATCCGAAGGTAGTCGGTGAGTCAGGTCCGCTGAAGTTGATAGCCGGAAGCTGCGGGGTGCCCGGCGCAGCCGCAAAGGTTGTCGTCTTCTGATCGCTGATCTGATCGTTCAATTCACCCAGCCAGCTCGCTCCCGCGGTCATCACCAGGTGCGGTGTAAGCGAATTCGAGTAGCTTAGTAGAAACACCGTGCCTACATCAGGATTGAAGGTCGAGCTCCCCAGCTCTCCGGCTAAGTGTGAACTTGTTTCCGTACCTTCGGAAGTCTGCTTGTCGCGCCACTCACTCCAGTGAATGGACTGCTTATCGTTGATGTTGTAATCGATGTTATAGCCCCACGGATTTTGCCGCGTCGGCAGAACCCCCAGGTTCGACTGGAAGTTGTTTTCGTACCCGCTCAACGTGGGGTTCGGTATCAGGGAGAGCAGGGAAGACGACAGGGCGCTGAAGCGGCTCTGCGGAATCATGTTGTTCGCGAAAGGCTGCCCTGTTGTCGGGTCGTAGATGGTGGGAAGTCCGCTGAAATTTCCGGCTTTCTCCGCAGCGGTGGGCAACGACATAAACGTGGTATCCGTGTTGTTCAGCCGGTACCATTCCATGCTTAGATGGAAAAATAGCTTGTTCCTCCCGTTGTATTTGGGCAGAATTACCGGTCCGCCGATTGTGAAACCATAGTTGTTTTCGTTATCTACCGGGACCGAGGAGTTGTACGCGCCGCGCGCATCGAAGAAGTTATTGCGGACGATTTCAAACCCGTCGCCGTGAAACTGATTCGTTCCGGAAGCGGTTTGGTAAGTGACCACCCCTTGCGCTAAACCATACTGCGCCGAGAACGACGAACGTAAGACGTTGAACTCGTTCACTTGTTCGAACGGCGGATTCCAAATCGTCTGGTATCCCTGAGTTTCGGATTGCGCCATCGGGACGCCGTTAAACACAACCTCGCTCTCAAAATCCACGCCTCCGTTGATGCGTTTGCTGAAGGTTGACCCGGTCACCCCCGGCGCCAGAAAAACGAACGTGTCGATTTGCCGTCCGCGGCCGCCCGTCAGTTCGACAGGTAATGCCTGCACGACAGCGGGTTCGATGGTGGTTCCCAGGTCGGGCTGTGTCGTGTTGAGCGTGAGCGCGCTCTCCTGAACCTCAACGGTCTGGCTCACGTTCCCAGTTTGAAGCCGGGCGTCGACCGTCGCGAAATGGGCTACCTCCACCAACACGCCGTTGTGCAGCGAACTCTCGAAGCCGGCCGCCTCCACTTGAACCGTATAGCTGCCGGGGATGAGGTCGGTTATCGTGTAGTCGCCGGACGTACTCGTCGTCGTGCGCGACACCACCTGCGTCGCGACATTGGTCACCGTGATTCTCGCGTTAGGGACCACGGATCCGGACGCATCCGTCACGGTGCCCGAGATGCCGCTGACGACTTGTGCCCGAAGATTCTGCTGCGCGAAAAAGCTAAAGACGAACACAAGCGCGAAGCACACGCCCGCCGCCTTCATCGTCCGGGGAAAACACGATACCAACCGCTCGCGCGAAATTCCTGTCATTTTGCGGGTCTCCAGTTCGGCCGAGAAGCCGATTTTCAAACTAGTGCATTAGGTTTATCTCTTCCGTGAGACTTTAGTAGTGAGAAACTTATGAAATTCCTCTGAAATTCGGTCGATCCGGACGTTAACGTTGGCAATCGGACTTACGGCGCGCTTGCGGACGTAGCGAACAGGTTTGAAACAGACGGCGGGTTAAACGCCCTCGGTAAAATCCGGTTCGTATGAAGCACCAAAATTTTGCGTTATAATTTCCGCCATGTCTTCCGGATGGGGGCGATTCGGATGAGGGAGACAACGATGACTGGCGCTGACGGAACTCGTGCCGCCTTGCTTGTGGAGGAGCACGAGCGTCCTGTTTATCGTTGCGAGAATGTGGAAATCGATGCTGCGCTCGGCTGCCTGAAGCGCGACGGCGAAGAGCATCACCTTCGACAGCAATCGTTCCAAGTTCTGCTCTACCTTCTGGAACGGCGGCAGCACATCGTCACCAAAGAGGAGCTGATTGGGAGCTTTTGGAAGGATACGGCCGTCACAGACAATGCCGTTGTCCAGTGCATTGCTGAGATCCGACGCGCGCTCGGCGACGATCCGCGCGAACCCCGCTTCATCCGAACCATCCCCAAGACCGGATATCGATTCGTCGGTACTGTTGTCGAGGTGCAACCTCCGGATGAACTCTCGACCTTAGGCGCGGAGATCCCAACAACGCCTCTCGTGCGGCGGTGGCGACTTCCTTGGATACCAGTGATTGCCGTCGGCACTCTTGCCACGGCGCTTGTCGGGTGGGCACTCACCGCGTGGGCGCTCGACCGTCGTTCACCCGCGCAACACGTGAACGCGACTCTGCTCCCGGTACCGGGCGGCAAGGCTGTCGCGGTTATGTACTTCGACAACCAGAGCGGTAATCCGGATCTGAACTGGCTGCGCGAGGGTCTGGCGGATATGTTCATCACCGATCTCGCTCGCTTCGACCGCCTCACAGTGTTGAGCCGTCAGCAACTCCATCTCCTGCTGGCCGAGGCGGGCAGGAAATCCACCAGTGAGGTCCAGTTGAACGACGCTCTCGAGATTGCTCGCCGGAGCCACGCCGACGAAGTCTTGATGGGCGGCTTTTTGGCCGTCGGCGAAAAACTGCTGGTGAGTGTTCGCTTATTCGACGAGCGCAGCGGCCAACTCGTGACGGCTGAGCAGTTCGTGGTGGATCGCCCGGCCGATATTCTGAATCAGGTCGATCTCCTCGCGCCTAAGTTGGCTGCCCGGTTGGGTGCCGCGCCTGACCAGGCCCTCAAGCAATCCAGTCTGGCGGAGAGCATGACCAGAAGCGTTGAGGCCTACCGCTATTACTCCCTGGGCGTGAGCAAAGCGCAGGCGTTTCAGAATCCGGAAGCCGTGTCGCTCCTGCGGAAAGCGATCCGGCTGGACCCCGCCTTTTCCATGGCCTACGCCCGCATCGGCTATGCCTACTCGGTCACCGATTTTCTGCCCGACAAAGGCCGCCCGTTTCTGGAGAAAGCGATTCAGCTGTCGGATCGGCTGACCCCGAAAGATCGCCTGCTGGTGACCGCCTGGTATGCGATCGCCCGCCGGGATTACCTGGGCGCGATTCGAACGCTGCAACAGATCGTTGCTGAGTATCCTTTAGAGACCGAGGCTTACACCCGGCTCGCACGGCTTGAGTATCGGGAAGAACGTCCGTTGGATGCGATCGAAGTCATTCAACAGGGCTTGCGGATTGACCCGGATTTTGGCGATTTCTATAACGTTCTGGGGATTTGTTTCCTGGGCCTTGGCCGCTACTCGGAGGCCATCCAGGCCCATGAGCATTATGTGAGGCTCTCGCCGAATGAGCCCAATTCGCACGACAGTTTGGGGATGTCATTCGAGCAGTCCGGCCAGTATGACCGGGCATTGGCCGAATACAATACCGCCTTATCGCTCGATCCGGAATTCGAACCCGCCGTGATTCATCTGGGTGATGTATATGCCCATCAAGGGCGGTATCGCGAAGCAATCGCGCAATACCGTCAATACGTGCAACTGACGCGTTCCGATGCGGCGCGCGCCATCGGCTTGCGAAACATTGCGGAGGTGTCGAGCCGCCTGCGAGGCTTGCGGCCCGGCGACGAGATACCCTCGACCGCAGCAGATAGGGTCACGGTCGACCCGGAGCGCGGGTCCCGAAATGAATTGCGAAGTGACGACTACTTCATGGGCCTCAAAGATCTGCGCGCGAAGCGTGGCGATCGGGCAATTGCCCATTTCCGTGAAGCGCTTCGGCACCTTCCGCCAAGCTCCGGTCTTGACTTATATGAAGACTGCCTTGCCAACGCCTATCTGGAACTGGGTAAGTTAGATGAGGCGATTAGCGAATACCGGCGCATCTTAGCGGCGAATCCGAACTATCCTTTAGCTCAGTATCACCTCGCACTTGCCATGGAGCGGAAAGGGAAGCTGGTGGAAGCGAAAACTGCTTACGTAAAGTTCCTGCAGAGTTGGAAAGAAGCGGATGCGGACATTCCGGAAATCGTGAGCACGAACCACCGCATTGCAGCAATGTGATTCACTTCGTATTTCTCACGCTTTCGATCTTCCCGTTGCTGGTGTCGTCCGGTCATCTTACCTCCATCCGCTGCTAGCTCGCATTTATCGAACGCCACGGTTCGCCCAGGTTAGGTTGGACCCACACCACTTAGTACGCCAACCGCGGAAGAAGGTTCACAAGCTGGTCCGGCCACTTAGATTTTCCCGTAAATCTGCCGGGCATTTCCGCGCAGCACACTCTCGGCAATTTGCCCGGCCCGATCCATTCCGATCTCCTCATCCCGGACCATTCCCGTAAGCGCGATAGCCAGCGCCGCACGCGCATTCCGGTTCGCGATCCAGGTCGATTCCTCCCATCCAAGCGCACCGGTAAACGGATACCCATCCGTCCCGAACAGCACCTTGTCCGGGTAGGTCTCCAGCCATTCCCGCAGCCATCCAGCAAGCGTTCGAGGCGGAAAGGCAAGCGCCTCCTGCGACAGATCCAGATAAACGTTCGGCTTCTGCAACAGCGCGCCGGCCTCACGCACAAAGGGCCACCCGCCGTGCAGCAAAACGAACTTTGTCCCACGCAGCTTCGGATCATTGAAGATCGCTTCCATCAGCAGCGGATTCCCGCCACTAATCCCGAAGTACCCGCCACCGCCGCTCATCACGTGTAGATGCACCGGCATTCCCAGCCGCCCGCACGCCGTCGCAACCGTACGAAAGAGAAAATCCTGCAGCACCTTGTACTCCGCGGCACTCGGTACTCCACCGCCGGCGTACTTCGAATACACTCGCCCTGCTTCCTCACGCGACGGATCTCCGAAATCCAAGCCCCTCAAGTAAGCAATTTCGAACTTAGCGGCTAGCGCTCCTTCGCTATGTTGCCGCTCCAGAGTCGGTGTAACGACCTTGCCAACATACTCATCCAGAGTAAGTGGAATCGAGCGAAGTCCAACTAACTCCAGATAACGAACTCTTAGCCGTTCCTCCAGCGGAAAGAAGAGTTTCTTATCCGGTGTTACCGCTGCCCCGCTGTTATCGAGCGGAAACAGCAGCGCGTCCTCATAAGGTACCCAGCGGAAACGCGGCGGCGCAATCCCCGGACCCATACTCACCCGGTTCGCAAGCATGACCTCGATTCCAGCTTGGTTTAGGACCCACTCATCGTAATGCTGACCCTCACGCGCCTTAACTCGACGCCGCGCCCCGTCCAGCCGCTTCATGCCAGCCTCGTCGAGTGGCGCCGTACCGTCAAACCCCCATAGCGCCTTCCATGCCGCGGGCAGCTGCGGGTTGTCCGGCCGCCACGCAACTAAGTCGGTCTCCGGCTCCATGTTATCGACCGGCAGCGCGTCGAAGTCGCGATCCTTCTCATCATCCGGAGGCGGCAACACCGGATGCGCGTGGTTGTCGATTGCCTTGATCGACGCGATCCTGTTCGCGATCCGAGGGTCAATGCTCGCCGCAAGGTTCTCGGGTAAAGTCGCAGAGTTAGACGGCATCTGGGCGTCCGCAATGCACATCAAGAGAATGCACCCGGCGGCAAAGTTAGATAGAAACCGGCAACCTCGATTCATGCCGTGACAGTAACACGCGCCAGTTGCGATTAGCTACACGAACCGATCCAACTACTTGGTCTCGCCCCGCATCTGTCAGCGATTAACTTCAAGGAGCCGGCGTTATACCGGAGTTGCCAGCGGAACCGACGCGCGCTGCTTCACGCGGTAGAAAATCCATGCTCCAGCCGTTACCCAAACCTCGACGGCCAAACTTGTAATCGCGACCGCCATGGCTGGTTTGATCAGAAGGAGTAATGGAACTAGAACGACGAAATTGAATGCGCCCGCGGAAAGAATCAAGCGCGACCACTCCCTCTTAAATCCCATCCCAAGCATGTAGTAAGTCGCATAGATAGACCCGATCGCAACTACCATCGGGATCGGTGACATTACCTGCAGCAGCGGTATGCTCGGAGTAAATTTGGGTCCGAACAGAATGCGGCCGACAAGCGGTGCGCCGAATAGCCACAATGCGGAGATGAAAGCAAATGGCGCGGTCAGCTTCCACGTATGCCGCCGGATGAACGCTACTGCGCGTTCCGGCGACTCCGCGGACATCCGGCTGATATGCGGGAAGATGGCCGTGGTTAGTGGAAAGACAAGTGCTTTTCCGGCATCTACCAGGCGTTGGGCGGCGCTGAAATAACCGACTTCGGCGCGCGAAGCGACTAACCCCAGAACCACCGTGTTACTGCGTGTGTAGAGAGTAATTGCGGCCGTCGAAATAAAGACATGCCAGCCCTCCGCCAACGTTTGCTGTACTTCGGCCCAACTTACCGGCACTAATCGGGCCGTAGTCGCGCGGCGGAATCCAAGGTACCCCGCGACACCCGCCAGCAGCAGGCTTCCGGACTGAATTCCAGCAGCCATCAGATAATCGTTAGGCCCACGCACCAGCAGAAACGTGGGCGCCAGACCGAGCAGACGAGCGCCGACTTCGCGGTAAGTGATGTTCTCCATCTTCTCAATCCCCTGGAATAACCACTGCGGGAAAACGACGTTCGCAACCACTACCAGGAACGAGACAAAGTAGAGTGCGGCATCCGCGCGGAACATCGGCACAGTAGCCACGACTATACTCATGACCAGTAAGCTTCCCAGCATCAGAAGTGTTTTCGCGGCCATGGTTGCCGAGAAGATGCGCGACAGCCTCTGCTGATCATCGCGATGGATCGATACCTCGCGCGTGGCAGTGAAGTTAAAACCGTACTCAGTGACTACCTGGAAGTAAGTGACGAAGGCTTGCGCGAAAGCAATCGCGCCGAATTTCTCGGCCCCGAGCACGCGCAATAGATAAGGGAAGGTAAACCAGGGCAGGATATAGCCGGCCGCCTGGATCCCGTAGAGCGAAAGAGCATTTCGCACCACGGAACTACGTAAGTATCGCTTCAACGCACAGCTTCGAGCGCGGCACGGACCTGCGGGTCCGCATGCGCTTCGACCTCATCGCCTTTCTCCACGCCCAGGGTTTGATTGAAAATCTCAGCCTTCAGGTGCATGCTAACGAAATCAAGAACACCGGCCCATTCGCCGATGCTCGGTTGAATATTGCGCGCGGCCGCAAATGCCTCGAACTGATCGAGCAGCGACGATGTCACTTCAAAGTTCGCATCGACCTTGTGATCGCGCGTGTACTCTGTGGCGAAAGCTAAGAATACGCCGGAACCTTCCAGCACGACCTCCAACCGGTTCTTCCCAGCGGGCTCGACGATCTGGTCCGGCGTGATTCCCCCGCCCCCGCGAACCAGGCGGCCATTGTCGGTCCGGAAGTCCGTCTGCTGGTTCGGATGCGCCGCTGTCGCCGCGAGCGCGAAATCACCTTCGTGAAACGGCTTCTGAATCGAGCGACCGCTCGGCGTGTAATAGAGCGCGGTAGTCAAAGCCATCCCCGTTTTTTCGGCGAGCGGAAAAACGCTTTGCACTAATCCTTTTCCGAAGCTCGGCACTCCAATGATCGTCGCGCGATCATGGTCCTGTAGCGCTCCGGCAACGATCTCCGAGGCGCTCGCCGTCTTCTCATTCACCAGCACGGCGACTTTGAACTTGTACGGCTGATTGGCGTAAGGAACTTTCTGATCCTGCGGTTCCGTCTTGCGTCCCCGCACAGTCAGGATCTTCTGGCCTTGCTGCAGAAACAGCGCGCACGTTTCCAGAGCGGCAGTCACCACTCCGCCCGGATTGCCGCGCAGGTCGATTACGAGTCCCTTGAGCTTGGAGCCGCCGAGCCGTTCAATCTCTTCATGCAGCAGCGCGCCCGTTCGCGGTTCAAAACTAACCGCGCGCACGTACCCAATACCCGGTTCGAGCAGGTAAGCGCGATCCACGCTCTTAGTCTGCATCTCTTCGGGCACTAGCTTGAACTCGAGCAAGTTCGGCGTTCCCTGCCGCCGCACATACAGTTGCGCAGGCTTCTGCTTCGCTTCGGTAAGCAGTTGAATCAACTGCTCGGGCTCAAGGCGATCAAGCCGGATGTTGTTGACCGCCAGGATCTCATCTCCGGGCGCGATTCCGGAGCGGCCCGATGGCGTTCCGGGCGTCACCTGAAGCACGATCACGCGTCCCGGCAGCACGGACACGATGGTCCCGAAGCCTTTGCTGGTGGAGCGTTCCATCTGTTGTAGCTGTTCAAACTGGCCGGGATCGAAGAAGACGGAGTGCGGGTCGAGCCTCCGCAGCAGCGCCGGAATCGCGCCCTGATAGATGGCTTGATCCGGTGAAATCGGATCGGCCTCGTACGCCTGCGCGAGCGCGTAAACATCGGCGACGCGCTTGACTTCGCGAATCATCGCGTCATCGACTGGAGTTGGATCGGGCTCTTTACTGCGCGCGTCCGGCTTCTCTGCGCCGAACAAAGCCGCTGCGAGCAACAGCGCGGCGCTAGCGCGAAAAACGAGTTGCCTTTTTCTCGGCATGTCTCTCAAACGCGAGTTCGATCAACCGCTCCACCAACTGCGGGTACGCGATTCCGATCTGCCCCATCATCTTTGGATACATGCTGATGGAGGTAAAGCCCGGCATCGTATTGATCTCGTTGATAAACAGTTTATTGCGACGACTATCAAACAGAAAGTCGACACGCGCCAGCCCCGTGCAACCCACTGCGGAGTAGCACGCCGCGGCGAGCGATTGCATCTGCTGTAACATTTCGGCGCTCATCTTCGCGGGCAAATCGAATCGCGCCTGATCGAGCAAGTACTTGTCCTCATAGTCGTAAAACTCGCGGGACGGAAAAATCTCGCAAGGCAGCGATACAGTCGGATTTCGATTACCCAGAACAGCAATTTCCAACTCGCGCCCGACGATCGTTTCTTCGACGATGATCTTGCTGTCGAACTCAGCGGCGAGCGCCAGCGCGCTCACCAACTCGTCGCGATCGTGCGCCTTCGAAATGCCAACTGACGATCCAAGATTCGCCGGCTTCACGAACATCGGGTACTGCAGCGCGGCCTCAATCCGATTCACATCGGTGTCGTCGCGATAGACCGTCACCCACTCCGCAACCGGCAGGCCCGCAGCCGCGAACAGGCGCTTCATCATCTCTTTATCCATCGAGACGGATGAAGCCAACACTCCCGCGCCGACATAGGGGAGGTCCGCGAGTTCGAACAGACCTTGCACGGTTCCGTCTTCGCCGAAAGTCCCATGCAGCACCGGGAAGATTACGTCGATGTCCGGATGGGCGCCAGGGGTTGGCAGGATCGGGCTCGGATCCCAAGTGCCGTCTTTGCGGATGAGAAAACGACTGACCTCATAGCGCTCGGGGTCCATGGCGCCGATGACCGACTCCGCCGATCGCAGCGAAACTTCATGCTCGCCACTGCGGCCTCCGTAGATAACCGCGACGCGCGTTTTCGTCCCCATTATGGCCGTAACCGGTACAGCATGCGGGGGAACGCGATGGTTTCCCGCACATGCTCCAAGCCGCAAATCCACGCAACGCAACGCTCGATGCCCATGCCGAATCCTCCATGCGGCACGCTGCCGTATTTGCGCAAATCCAAATACCAGTCGAACGCTTCTTTGGGAAGCTGATGCTCTTCGATGCGCTTGATCAACAACTCCGCGTCGTGAATACGCTGGCCGCCGCCAATGATTTCGCCGTAACCTTCCGGAGCGAGCACATCGACGCCGAGCGCGACTTCCGGCCGATCGGGATCGGGCGCCATATAGAACGCTTTGATCGCGGACGGGTAACGGTCGACCAGAATCGGACGATCAAACTGCTGGGTGAGGATGGTCTCGTCGCCGCCGCCGAAGTCGCTGCCCCACTGAATTTCGCTGCCCTGCTGCTGCAGGATTTTTACGGCCTCGTCATAGCTCAATCGCGGAAACGGCGAAGCAATCGCCTCCAGCTTCGACACATCGCGTTCCAGCGTCTTCAACTCTTCGCGCTTGTTCTCCAGCACGCGCCCGACGATGAAGATCAACATCTCTTCCGCGACGCGCTTCACCTCTTCCAGATCCGCGTAGGCCATCTCCGGCTCCACCATCCAGAACTCGGTGAGGTGGCGCCGCGTCTTCGATTTCTCCGCGCGGAACGTTGGGCCGAAAGTATAAACTTTGCCGAACGCCATGGCCGTCGCTTCGTTATAAAGCTGGCCGGATTGCGTGAGGTACGCTTTCTCATCGTCGAAGTAATTTACTTCGAATAGCGTGGTGGTCCCTTCACAAGCGGCAGGAGTGAAGATCGGCGTATCGACCAGCGTGAAGCCGTGACTATCGAAGTAATCGCGAACGGCTTTGATGATCGCGTGGCGCACCCGGATGATCGCGTGCTGCCGGTTGGACCGCAGCCACAGGTGCCGGTGATCCATCAGGAAATCGACGCCGTGCTCCTTTGGCGTGATTGGATAAGGGTCGCTCTCCGGGACGCGCTGCACCACCTCGGCGCTTTCGACATCCATCTCATAGCCGCCGGCGGCGCGAGGCTCGGCGCGCACCTTGCCGCGGAGAATCAGCGAGGACTCCTGAGTCAGATTCTTCAAGCTCTCAAAAACGTCTTCGGGCAGCTGGCTCTTGACGGCGACGGCCTGGATCAGTCCGGTGCCATCGCGCAAAATGGGGAACACGATCTTGCCGCTCTTGCGCAGGTTGTAGAGCCAGCCGGCGATCTCTACGCTTTCGTTCTCGTGGTGCGGCGCTTCTGAAATGGAAATGCGATTCATTCGATGTCGTTTAGGTGGGCGCGCGAAATTTCCAGATATAGCTGGACTCGATTGGCGCGAAATCTAAGTGTATCGTGCCGTCCGGTGAGCGCCTTATACTAAGGCGGGTACCTGATGAGACTACAGCGTTCTCTATCCTTCGTATTTCTTGGGTCGATTTTCGGCGCTTCCATTTGTTCCGCCCAGCCCGTCGTCGCCGCCATCACCAACGCAGCCGATTACAGCGGCTCCATCGCTCCCGGAAGCATCGCCACCATCTTTGGAAGCGGCTTCACAACCGGAGTTCCGATGGGCGCGCTGTCGACTCCGCTGTCCAATACCTTGAACGGCGTAACACTCTACGTCAACTCGCTCCCCGCGCCGATCTTCTACGTGAGCGATGTGCAGATCAACTTCCAGGTGCCGACCGAGTCAACCGCCGACACAGGTACGCTGACGCTACAAGCAACAACAGGAAGCACCACCGTCGCGCTCACGCTTCAGTCAGCCGCGCCGGGCATCTTTCAGTACGGCGTGAACCGCGCGGTCGCGGTCGACTATCCAACTCCGCTTAATTCCGAAACGGCGCCGGTGGCTTCCGGACAGACGCTGGTCGTCTACCTCACGGGAATCGGGAACGCCGACCCTACTCTCACCGATGGCTATCCGACGCCGTCCACCTCGTTGTTCCCGTCTCCTTACACAGGGACTGCTTCGATCGGCGGAGTTGACGCGCCAGTCGCGTTTCTGGGTCTAGCGCCCGGGTTCGTTGGACTGGCGCAGGCCAACATTACAGTGCCCTCACTCCCCAACGGCGACTACCCTCTGACCTTCACTCTTACCGTCCCGAATAGTAATGCGCCGTCAGGGGCGGGAACTACCTTCACCAGTCAATCGGCAATCGTAACTGTCAGCGGAACCGGGACACCGCCGCCTTCGATACTCACTTACGTCTCTAGTGCGAGCGTGCCGACGACAACCCTTCAAACGAATGTAAAGGGAGCTGCGAATGTCCAGGTGAATGGTTCCGATGCCTATGTCTGCAGCGTGAACCAGATCTCCGTGATTGATGTCTCGAATCCGCAGGCTCCCGCAGCGGCTGTTTCGTTCGGAGCATCGGATCTGAATGGGGCGGGTACTCTCTGCCAGATCGATCAGAACTACCTGGTTGAACTTACTAACTCAACAAATATCCTTGTGTATGACCTGACGACTTCAGCCACGAACCCGACGCGCATCGGGGGGCCGATCGCTCTACAGGCCCCCTACTCCGGTAACTTCACCTTCGATGGAAACACTGCGATTTTCGACACCAGCTCCGCCTCCTGGTCGCTGAGTTCGGATTATTTCCTCTCGCAGACCGGCATCATTGAAACCTATAACTTCGCGAATTGGGCAAGCCCGACGTTCGATGCCGATTTCACGCCGCCGACCGGTTATACAGACAACACTTCACCCCGCGCCGGCATCGCAAACCTGGGCGGTGACAACATCGCCGTTCTCGGAACCACGAATAACGGAGTTGGTAACTATGTATCTTCGGTAGCGGGCGAAGGCCAGGTAACAGTCATCAATGTGACAACTCCCGCGAGCCCGGTGGCCGTCACGGAGCTGATGGTGCCCCAAACCGTTTCACTCCAGGCAATTGCGCTACAGGGGACCACGGCTCTCGTTACCGGAAACACTCAGGCCTGGAACAATCCTGTACTCTACATCGGAAGTACACCGGAGTTTTTGTACGACGGTAACTTAACACTAAGCCTGGTGGATTTCACCAATCCGCAGAGTCCCCAGATCCTAAATACCACCGTGACGGACATTCAATCTTCGGCGGGCGCCAGTGCTGTCTCCCTGGGTGGGGGATTCTTCGCCTTAACGATCAGCCCCCCGGTGACAAGTTTCCAGGGCGCGGGCACGCTGGCGATCCTTGACGCGCGCAGTCCAACGACCCCGGTTCTCTATCCCTACGCCGTAATTGAAGGCGTCGGCTCTCTCGCGCTCAGTGGAAACTACCTGTATGTCACGACGGCTCAGGGGATCAACATTTATCAGGTGACTCTACCGGGATAAAGGCAGACTTCGCCGCGCCGAACGCAGATTCTCCCAACCTTTCGCCGGCCCCCTCGTCAAAGTGGGAATGAAACCGAATTACCTGCTGTTCCTTATCTGCTTGCTCCCGGTCGCCGCGCCGGCGCAAAGCGGCCTGGTCGATAACCAAGAGCGCACGATGCGCTGCGAGGATCAGAATCGCGACTCGGGACGCGTGGAGCGTTGCGACGTTCGCGAACAGACCCTCGCCTCAACTGGTTCGCTGCGTGTCAACGCAGGGGCCAACGGCGGTGTTCATGTCAAAGGATGGAGCCAGGCGGGCGTGCTCGTGCGATACAAAGTGGAAGCGTGGAGCAACTCGCTGGCCGACGCGCAGTCCGTTTTTTCCGGAGTCCAGGTCCACGCCGCCGCGGGGGATGTGTCGGCTACCGGTCCCGTAACCGAGGGGGACCGCGGCTGGTCGGTTTCGTATGAGGTGTTCGTTCCACACCAGACCGGCCTTGATCTTCAGGCGACAAACGGCGGCGTCCACGTCAGTGATGTAGCGGGTACAATGAACCTTCAAACCGTCAACGGCGGACTGCACCTGTCGCGGGTGAATGGCGCAGTTACCGCCTCTACCGTGAACGGAGGCGTTCATGTCGATCTGATCGGCGACCGATGGGAGGGCCGCGGTCTCGAAGCTACATCCACGAACGGCGGGATTCACCTCAGCCTTCCACGTTCGTACTCGGCTCAATTCGAGGGAACCACGGTAAACGGGCGCATCAAAAGCGACTTCGCCGAGCTCGCCGTACCCGCGGAGATGGCGCATGCGCACATGCAATCCATCAACGCCGCACTGGGCAGCGGAGGCGCCGCTATTCGCGCCACGACGACTAATGGAAGTCTGGTCATCGAGCGACAGTAGGTCGAGAGTCCTCGCATTAAAGGTAGCTGCGCCGTGGTTGGACCAAAAGCTCTATCTATAGCTTCAACGCGGAAGAAAACAACATGCCGTATTGGGGTCTTGTGATGGGTAGCGGCCATAAGTTGTACGGAACAGCAACTTACGATGCATTCCAGCTCACGCCGAGCAGCGCAACAACATGGGAGAAGGAGACCATCTATCAATTCACCGAAGGAATCAGCGGCACGATCCCGACGGGTAATCTCGTCATGGATAAGCGGGGCAATCTTTAACTCACCCCAGCCGTACGGCGGGTTGATATCCGGCAGATCAGGCGCGCTCTACGGTGTCACGGCTGGAAACGGGCAGTCGGAATTCGGGTATGTCTTCGAGCTTGCACCCTAGCTCTTTCTACTAATTCACTGTTTGCGTGACAACCGCTGATGTGGCGGGACCGTAATCCGGGCTGCCGGAGTAAGATGCTGTGATTGGATTCCTGCCGGCCGGTAGAGAAGAAATTGCCAGGGAGGCGGTCCCGTTAGCGAGGGTCGCGCGCCCGATCGTACTCGAGCCGTCCCTAAACGTGATTGACCCCGTAGCGGTGCTGGGCGTCACGGTCGCCGTGAAGGTAACCTTCTGGCCGGAAACCGACGGATTCACGGACGACACGAGACTTACGGTAGTTGTCGCGGCAGACACCGTCTGTGTCAGCGGTGATGAAGTGCTCCCCTCGTCATTCGTGCTTCCTGGGTAGGTCGCGGTGATCGAATGAGTCCCGACCGCCAAGCCGGTGAACGGAAGGCTGGCAACTCCGTTCACTAATGCGGCGGACCCGATTGGACTTGCGCCGTTCTTGAAAGTAACCGCGCCCGTGGCAGTCGACGGACTAACGGTTGCTGTAAAGGTGATGGACTGCCCGAACGCGGACGGATCAGGTGACGACACCAGAGTAGTAAGTGTCTGCGCCCGATTGACTATTTCGCTCAGCACCGCTGATGTACCGGAGTTATCGTTCGGGTCCCCGCTGTAGACGGCAGTCAGGGAGTGCGTCCCGACGGCGATGCCGCTCGTCGACAAAGTAGCAACGCCGCCGCTCAGGGTCGCGGAGCCTAGTATCGCCGAGCCATTCGCAAAAGTAACTTTCCCCGTCGCGAGCGAAGGAGTTACCGTCGCAGTGAGCGTGAGATTCTGCCCGAAAGCTACCGGGTTCGCCGAGGGACTCAGCGTCACCACCGGTGTTGCTTTGCTTACTGTCTGGGTGACCACCGCGGAAGTGCTCGGTCTATCGAACGTGTCGCCGTCGTAGGTTGCTCTCACCGAGTGCGTACCGGCGAAAAGCGTCGACGCAATAAAGGTTGCGCTGCCGCCTTCGAGAGTACCCGTTCCTATCGCGGCGGTACCGTTGTAGAACACAACTTTGCCTGTCGCTGTCGCGGGGGACACGGTAGCGGTAAAGGAAACCGGCTGGCCGAAGACTGATGGATTCGCCGACGAGACTAACGCCGTGGTTGTTGAAACCGTAGTCGCGGAACCTAGAAGCACGCTGATGCTGTTGCCGTTCTGATTCACTGAGAGTAGGTCGGTTCTTCCATCGTGGTTGAATTCGCCGGCTGCCACAAACACCGGTCCGTTAGCCGTAGCGAATGTTCCGCCTGCGTAGAACGTACCATCGCCATTTCCATAGAGGATGTCGAGCGAGTTACCGGCGGGATCGGCTATTGCTAGGTCGGGCCTGCCGTCTCCGTTAAAGTCCCCAAGGGTGAGGCCCGCTGCCGTTCCGGTGCCGACTGTATAACTCACGGCTGACGCGAATGTGCCGTTTCCGTTGCCGATCAGAATACTTACACTGCTGCCCGAAACGTTTGCCGTCGCGAGGTCGAGTTTGCCATCGTTATTGAAGTCCCCGGTGATCAACATTTCGGGAACAGCGGCCACACTGATCGCCGCGGGCGCCTGGAAGGTCCCGTTACCGTTGCCCAGGAGAAGGTAGATGTGAGCGTCGAAATGACTGGCAATCGCAAGATCGGGATAACCATCGCCGTTGAAGTCTCCCACGGCAACGCTATAAGGACTAGACCCAGCGGAATAGCTAACAGCTGGTTGGAAGGTTCCGTTTCCATTGCCGAGCAGAATACTCACGCTATTGCCGCTAAGATTCGCCGTTGCAATATCAGCGATACCGTCACCGTTGAAATCGCCGACGCTAACCCATGACGGATTACTGCCCACTGGGTAGGTTGCCGGCGATTGAAATGTCCCGTCGCCGTTGCCGAACGCGATGGCGACGCTGTTGCCGCCGCCGGTTGCCATAGCAAGGTCCGGGATTCCATCTTCATTGAAATCGCCGGTGACGACCGAAACAGGAGTAGTTCCCGAAGCCGTAACCAGCGGTGAGGCGAAGGTTCCGTTGCTGGTACCTAGGAACACGGCGGCGTTGCCTGCTCCGAAGTTAGCGACTACCAAGTCCGCGTTCCCATCGTTGTTAACGTCGGCGATGGCGGCCGAATAAGGAATGTTGAGCGATCCGTAATCGACGGCATTCTTGAAACCGTTTGCGGCAACGGCGTTGACGGTCTGCGACATATTGGAACTACTTGGCGTATCGTTCGCGTCCCCGCTGTAGTAGAAGCGGAGGGATCGAACTCCGGACGCCAAGTTAGCTGTTGTCAGCACCGCTGTCCCATTTACAACGGGTTCGACTTCAAGCACAGCAGAACCGTCATAGAAAGTGACGTGGCCGGTCGCTGTGGACGGCGAAACCGTTGCGGTGAGCACTAGAGGCTGCCCGTAATTAGAGGGATTCGCAGACGAACTTACGTTGATCGATGACGGGGACAGAGGTGCGTTGACTACCTGGGTCACCGCGTTGGAAGTGCCGGCCTGATCGTTCGCATCACCGGAGTAAGTCGCCGTTAACACATAGGTACCGGTCGCGAACGGAGTCGTGAGCGACGCTACTCCATTGTTGACGGGCGCGATGCCTAGAGTGGTCGACCCCTGCAGGAAGGTGACGGTTCCCGTGGCGGTGGATGGAGTAATTGAAGCGGTCAGCGCAACGTTACCCCCGGAGCTCGAAGGGTTCGGACTCGCGTTCAGCGTAATGGTCGTGTTAGCAAGAACTGGAACGACAATTTGGGTTACAGCTGCGGAGTTGCTCGGCGCGTCCGACGCGTCGCCGCTGTAAGTCGCAGTAAGTGAGTGAGACCCGGGAGCAAGCGTGGATATGCTGAACGTCGCAACGCCTCCTCCGAGGGGTCCGGAGCCAAGCAGCGTCGCGCCATCAAAGAACGAGACGGTGCCCGTAGCGGTGGCCGGGATCAAGACAGCGGAGAGAGTGACTAACTGCCCAGCGGTGGAGGGATTCGGACCGGATGACAGGCTGGTCGAGGTCGCCGGTAACGGAGCTGCCCCGAGTAAGACGGTGACGCTGTTACCCGACTGATTGAGAACAGCCAGATCCGTGCGACCATCGCCGTTAAATTCGCCGACGGAAATCGACTGCGGCGTGCTGCCTGCCGCGTACGAAGGTCCCGCAGTGAACGTCCCGTCGCCCTTACCGAATAAGATGTCAACGGAGTTGTTGACTTGGTCGGCGACGGCAAGATCACGCGTGCCGTTACCATCGAAATCCGCGACCGCGAGGGCGTAAGCCGAACCGCTTCCGGCGGTGTATTGCGCGGCCGGCTGAAAAGTCCCGTCCCCGTTCCCCAGTAACACGCTGACGCTGCTGGTGTTCTGGTTCGCTGTTGCCAGATCAGTCTTGCCGTCTCCGTTGAAGTCCGCCGCGAGAATCGATTCGGGCGGGCCGCTTACGTTGTAGGTGACCGCGCTCTGGAAGGTTCCGTCTCCGTTACCCAGCAGCACATTGATGCTGTTCGTGCCAAAACTGGCAATCGCGATATCCGGTTTGCCATCACCGTTGAAGTCCCCTACTGTAAGCGAATCCGGTTGATTTCCGGCGTTGTAAGTCACTGCGTTCTGGAATGTTCCGTTGCCATTGCCTAGCAGCACGCTGATTCCGTTGCCCCCCGCACTTACCGTAGCCAAGTCGGTAATACCGTCTAAGTTGAAATCCGCGACGGCAACCGCGGAAGGCGCGTTGACGGATGAATAACTCACGGGCGATTGAAAGGTTCCGTCGCCGTTGCCGAGCAGGATCGCGACGCTATTACCGCTCTGGTTCGCGATCGCAATGTCCGGCTTTCCATCACCATTGAAGTCATTGACGGCGACTGAGTCGCCGCTGATGCCAGTCCCGAAGTACACCGGGCCGGTAAATGCCCCGCTAGCATTTCCGAGCCATACGGCGACATTCTGATTCCCGTAGTTAGCGACGACCAGATCAGCGATGCCGTCGCCGTTCACGTCTCCGGTCGCAATCGCCAGAGGTCCGCTGAGGCCGCCGTAAGTCGCGGGGATCTGGAAACCGCTGGCGGCAACAGCAGTCACCGTGTAAGTCGATACCGGGGATAGGCTCGAGGTATCCATCGCGTCGCCGCTGTAACTAGCGTGCAACGAATGCGATCCAGCGGTTAGTTGCGACGTGCTCAGAGAACACTGCCCCGAGACGATCGGTACGCGGCCGAGCACGGTAATTCCGTCATAGAAAGTCGCGGTGCCGGTAGCGCTCGACGGAGATACAATGGCCGTCAGCGTGACGTTCTGACCATAGGTGGACGAACTCGTAGGAATAGTTAGAGATATCGAGGAGATGTTCAGCGGGGAGGTCACCGACTCAGTGAAGATGCCCGAGGTGCTTGCCGCATCGTTGGCATCGCCTGAATAAATGGCTGTAAGTGAATGTGAGCCTGACGCAAACCCGGTACTCATGCTCGCCGTTCCCTGAACCACAGCAGCGGAACCTAGAACAGTGGCGCCATCGAAAAACATTACAGTCCCACCTGCCGTTACAGGCGAAATAGTAGCAGTCAGATTGACTGTCTGGCCCGGAGTAGCTGGATTCGGCGATGCGTTCAGGGTTGTCGTCGTGGTGTTCAAAACCGCATTGATCACTTCGGTTAGAACTGCCGACGCGCTAGGTGCGTCATTGGCATCGCCGCGATAGGCCGCACTTAGAGAGTGAGAACCGGCGGCCAGCGCAGCCGTACTTAGAGTTGCGGCTCCGCTGGTTATAAGGCCGCTTCCCAAGCCTGTTGACCCATCGAAGAAAGTGACCGTTCCGGTAGCGGTCGCCGGTGTCACCGTTGCCGTCAAAGTTACGCTCTGGCCGACGTTAGCCGGATTCAGCGACGATCCCAGTTGCGTGCTGGTTCCGGGTAATGGCGGCAGACCGAAAGAGTAGAATTCATTGCTCGCGGTACCGTACGGTTGACCCACGGGAAAGTTATGGTAGCCCGTGCCCCAATAGAGTGTCCCGTTGATGATGGCTGGAGCGTTATTGACCGATCCAGGCGCCTGGAAGGTCCACAAGGTGTAGCCGGTACTGGCGTTGAGTGCAAACATCAGACCAGCTGTATCGGCCACGTAGACCACTCCATTCGCTGTTGTAATCGGCCCCACCGCCAACGCGGGCTCTCCGATCTTGATCGGGTCAAGCCCCGGATCCGCCACTTGCCAGATGAAAGCTCCTGTCGCCGCATTCAATGCCGCCCAGGAACCGCCATACCAGACACTTCCGGAAGGTTGCAGCACATAAGACGTTTTTGAGGTGTTACTGATCGCGACATACACTCTTTGCCCGTCCGTCGCGGTTCCCCACACGATGCCGCCCCCCTTACCCCCGGGCCCGACAACTTGCTTCCAGACTACAGATCCGGTATCCGGATCGAGCGCCCAATAGGTACCGCTCTTCTGACCGGCGCCGACCAGGTCAGTCGGGACGCCGTTGATGTTGGTAGTAAAGAAATTGGCGCCCGATCCGAAATCGTAGTCCGCGCCTGTTGGTATGGGACAAGCACTCCCGCCGGTGGAACAAGTCCCGTTCCACGCATCAGCAGTCGAACACTTAGTGCCCCACTTGATCGCCCCGGTAGTCAGGTCCAAAGCGACGATCGCATCCTCGTAGTTGTTGGGCGCCTGACAAGCCAGTACCGCCGCGGAATTACTGCCGGCGGCGATTTCACATGCTTCCACCGAGGGTGGAACTCCGTAATTTTGTCCGGTGGTCACATAAAGCTGATTCCGGGCTACGTCAATGGCTGGAGTGCTCGACCAGATCGCCGCGCCTGTATAGCCCGACGGAACCATGTAAGTCTGCCAGAGTACCTGTCCGGTTATCTGAGACAGCGCAACGACGCTGCCACGGAACGTCGGCGTACTGAGCTTCTCCTGACCGGACGACACGCCGAAATAGATAACCCCGTTGTAGACAACCGGAGAACCGGTAATGACAGCGAGCTGGGTCGAATCGACTTCAACCTGCCACAGTAGGTTGCCGGTTGCGGTGTCAACCGCAATCACATACGCGCCCGCCGTGTAGTTGGGATAGCCGACCGTGGTACTGGCGCCCATGATCAGCATATTTCCGGATATGGTCGGCGTGCTCCGAGAGATGAAATCCGACGGTAGTCCGTAATTCGGCAGCTGTTGCGACCAGATCACCGCACCCGTCGAGGCGTTCAGCTTGTATAGGTTGCCCGACCAATCGGGAAAGTAGACCGCATTACCTATGGCATCGACGGCGGGAATCGCGGAGACATCATTCTGTGTGGTGAAAGCCCAGCGCTCAACAAGCGACTTTGCGTTAGAGGTACCGATAGTGGATTCCGTTGCGTTCCAATGAGTATTGGCGACGTCGAATCCCGAGAAAGGCCAGGTTTGAGCGCTTTGCGCGTCAGCTAACTGCGTTCCGGCAACAATAGTCGCAGTCAGTAAGAACGCGAACTTCGCCCTACCCAAAGTAGAAGCGAACCTTAGACATCTGGCAGGGAAAAACGGGTGAGCGAAGTTCTGCATTCATAGCCTCAGATCGGTTCGGTGGAACCTGTTGGTACACAATCAACCGCTCGTGCCAAAGCCCTCCCCCTTGCTGATTGGGCGAGTGGCACCAGCCCGGCGCGAACGCCGAGAGGCATGATGAGATGTAGTGTGAATTGATTGTACTCAATTCACACAAGAAATTCAAACTGAATTCAAACTGAATTCTTTTGTACTGACGGAGCCTGCGCCACGCGCATTAGCGAAGTTGTAACTCCGCCTGATCGCTCCAGGCCGCCATCCATTGGGAGTCTAGAGGTGCTTTTGGTTGTGCTAGATGTTTCCGGCAGGATATGCCGCTGAAGTAGTACGGCTTACTAAGATGACAGGATAATGACAAAGATCGGGGCGCTCGTAAGAACGCCCCGATCCTTTAACGCGTTAGTACTTCACTAAAGCTTCGATCAGCCCGGCGTTCGGGCTGCCCCATCCAGTTACCAGATCGTAGCCTACGACGGCCGAGTAGCTTCCGGACTTACCACTCGTGATGTCATGAAAAATCGAATCGTAAAGGGAAGTCACGTTCAATGAGTAGATGACCGGATTCAGGAACCCGATGGTCGTCTCTTTGTACGCGGCTCGTGCTTGGTTCACAAGAGCGATATAGCCGGCCCACATCGGCGCGGCGAAACTGGTCCCGCCATACTCGTTAGCCGTGCAGCCCTTCTGGTCGGCACACACATAGAACGTAAAGTTCGCATTGGCCGCCACGTCGGGACCGTTGCGATACGTCGTTGAACCCTTGTTCGTGGAGTTGATCACGCCCGCAATCTGCTGCCAGGCGGGGATTGCAATCTTATCCGGCGAGATGCCGCCGCCGCTGTCAACCCAGGCGGTTTCCGATTTCCAAGGACCGGCCGCGCTCTCAGTCACCAGGTCCGTGCCGCCCACCGAAACGACGTAGGCGTTGTCCGCCGGCCAAGCCTCGTTGAATTTGGACCAAGTGGAACTGTCGCCGGATGCCGCAAAGAAGTTCTGGCCTTGAGACGCCATCTTTTCAAAGTAAGGATTCAAGGTCGTCGGGTCCGCGGGCGTCCAACCCCATGAACATCCAATGGTGGTGGGCAGCGGGCTATGAGTCGTCATTGCGCCGATGATCGCGGTATCGGTCGATCCGACATACATGACCAGACTCGCCAGGCCGGGAGCCATGCCGAGCGCCTGCGTCATATCGAGCGTTTGTTCAGTATCATCGCATCTACCGCCGGCACTGGAATCGACACAGTTGGGGCTCGTGCCGTCGGTGGAAAGGACGGTGATCGGTACGGTATTCGTCTGCCCGACGTTCTTGTAGTAAGTAGTCAGATCAGCAAGATCGGTACCCACGTATTCAAATAAGCCGAGATTCTGGCCTGCGCCGGTGAGCGCCGTTTTTCCGTAGTAAGCAGCGCGCATATCGCTACCAAGGAAAGACGCGGAAGGACCGGAACCGGTGGTCGCGTTGCTGCTGATCCCGGTGGCGACCGAGTTCTCCGCTTTGAGGTAATCGGACTTTTTCGCCAGCAAGGGATGCGGAATGGAGTAATTATCTAAACCGGAGATGTGCCACAGATTGAACGGGAGGTCCACTGTCGGCTCCTGATCCGGCGCATAAAATACCCGGTTCTCGGTTGGGTGCTGGTAAGTGCGCATGGTGACGTGGAATGCCGTTTCAACGGCCGAGACCGGGCCTTTGACCTGCACGTCCATCGAATCGCGGCTGCCGCCGTACACCGTCAAACCGGAATTCCGGGCGTAAGCGACGACTGCGTCATAAGCTCCCTGCGAAGGGCCGAACCTTGCGGTAAACTCCGCCGGCGTAAGGAACTGACGGTAGTTAGGGCTTGACGGATTGTAGACATCGCTGAGGAACTTGGTGAGTCCGTCCGAATCGCCGAGCGGCAGAACCAGATCCAGAGACAACGTCTGGTCTGAGGGAAGGCGGCCGACGGAGGGCGCCTGCCCGGTGCGAACCGCGTCTCGCACATGATGAGTCAATACGGATTGGGCTTGCGCGACGCTCGACAGGGTCGGCGTGAGAATAAAGGCTGCGAAACAGATTGAGGTTAATTTCCGATTCAAAATTTCTCCTTTTTGCTTGCGCTGACATCGTTTATAAACGTAAGACAAGCAAGTTTGCATTATAAACGAAAACAATAGCTGTCACGCGACGGGACGGCTAACTGGGCTGCGCGATCGCCGCCGCGCCCGATCCCGCGGCGCGCTCTCGCTTGTGCACATACATCAGGCGATCCGCTTTGTCGATTACGTCGCGCAAGCGAGTCTGCTGTCCTTCCACCACGCCCCAACTGAAATGCACGCGTAACAGGCCGTGCCCGCGCACGCGGAAATCGCTCAATCGCGCTTCGATTTCCGCCATCCTCTTGAGCGCGATGTCCTCCGCGTGTGAGTTAAAGAGAATGGCAAACTCGTCACCGCCCCATCGATAAGCCTGGTCCTCATCGCGAATGGAAGACCGGACCAGGTTGCCGACGTTTCTTAGAACCTCATCCCCGACGATATGACCGTACACGTCGTTGATCGACTTAAACCCGTCCAGATCGAAAACGACCGCCACGCCGTCGAAACTCTCATCGGAATCCATCCTGCGGCGTAGCGCGTCCTGGTTGAGCAGGCCTGTTAGATAATCCAGGTTCGATTCGTTCGCTCGCTCCCGGCGATACTTATCCAACTCGCTGCCAATCTGCAGAACCCGGTTGTTCTGGTTCTCGATCCACATGGCCATAGCTGAGAACGCGAGCAACGTCTTGAGCGCCAGATCGTAGTAGCTGGAGTACTTCATGTAGTCCATCCAGGCTGGAGTCAAACCACCGCGCAGGTATACGATCAGGTAATCCGCCGCATCCTGTAAGTAGAAAAGCGAAAGAGCGAGTAGAGTGAAATGAAACAGCCGGCGCGTACCGAAACTTAGTTGGCGAAAGCTGTAGAGATAGATCGCGCTCAGAATCACGGAGCGCAGCGCCGCGTCGACGTTGGATTGATTCAGGCCCGCTAGTTCGACGATCAGCAGAAAGGCCGGGAAGACATAGAGACCTCGCATCGCCTTGCGCCAATGGTTGGCGCGCTCGGACGAAGCACGCTCGGACGAACCTACGCGCGCGGCGGCTACTAACGAAAGCGCGAAGCCGAACTCGAAAAATGCGTGCGGCAATCGCCAGTGAGGCGATCCGGTAATTTGCCCCAGTAGAGTACAGACCCACGCGGCCGATTCCACGGCCCATGCCAACGACCAATAGCCGAAGTACACGACCCCCGACTGCTTCCACAGAAACAGGAACACCATGCAGAACAGGAGCGCGCCGGAGAACTGAACGTAAACGCCATTCAGCATTGCCGCTACTCCCCGCAAATGGTATGCCGCCGGATAGAGAGGGCGCGGCCTGTACTCTCATCGGCGTCGATAATCACGGAATGTAACTCAACCATGGCTTTTGCAGCTTCCATACGGACCGGCATCGCACTTAGGAACCGGTGCAGGATGATGTCGCGATCCACCCCAATTACAGAATCGTATGGACCGGTCATTCCGGCGTCGGTTTGGTAAGCCGTACCGCCTGAAAGAATACGTGTGTCCGCGGTGGGTACGTGTGTATGAGTACCGATGACTGCCGTTACGCGCCCGTTCAGGTACCAGCCCATCGCGACTTTCTCACTGGTAGCTTCGGCGTGGAAATCAACGAACCGAATCTTGACCGCAGGATCGAGGCTGTTTAAGAGCGCGTCCGCTTTACGGAATGGATCGTCGATCGGAACCATGTGCGTCCGGCCTTGCAGGTTCAGCACGGCATAGGGAATCTGTGACTTGGTCTGATTCTGATAGATCCCACTACCCGGCACGCCGTCGGGGAAGTTAGCCGGCCGCAACAAGCGGGGCTGGCGCGCGTAATAGTCATAGCTTTCTTTCTTGTCGAAGCTATGGTTACCGCCGGTGAGTACGTCGATTCCCAGCGCGATCAGTTCCTCGCCGATCAGCGGAGTAATTCCAAAGCCGCCGGCCGAGTTTTCGGCGTTGGCAATCACCAGGTCGATCGCCTGCGATGTGCGAATGTCCGCGAGATGGTCCGCTACGATTCGCCTTCCCACATGCCCGTAGATATCTCCGATGAAGAGGATCCTCACACTGGACCCGTAACAGCGCCTTCGGAAGCGGAGCCGACCAGCGCGATGTACTTAGCGAACACTCCGGTCAGGTAGTGCGGCTTGGGAGCTTTCCAGGCACTTAGGCGCCGCTCTAACTCGGCCGCGTCGATTTCGATGTTCACGACGCCGGCATCCACATCGAGGAGGATCGAATCGCCTTCCACAACTGCTGCGATCGGGCCGCCGTTGGCCGCTTCAGGGGCGACATGCGCCACCATGAAGCCATGCGTCGCTCCGCTGAAACGGCCATCGGTGATCAGCGCGACATCTTCCGATAGCCCCGCGCCGACAATCGCGCTAGTTACGCCGAGCATCTCGCGCATCCCCGGGCCGCCGCGTGGACCTTCATATCGGATGATCACCACGTCACCCGCCTGAATGCGGTTCTCCGTGACGGCCGCCATGGCGTCTTCCTCGCGCTCGAACACGCGAGCGGGTCCGCGATGCAGCCGGCGCTCATGGCCGGCCAGTTTGACAACGCAGCCTTCGGGCGCAAGCGAGCCGCGAAGCATCTGCAGGCCGCCGGTGGTCTTCAGCGGATTACTTAGCGGGCGAATCACCTGCTGGCCCGGCGTCTCGATCGCATCCGCGGCTTCTTCGGCGAACGTACGGCCGGTACACGTGAGCGCGTCGCTATGGACGAACTTGCCCTCTTCCAACCGATGCGCGATCACCGGAATGCCGCCGGCTTTGTCGACATCGACGGCGACGTATTTCCCGCCTGGTTTCAGATCGACAAACAATGGCGTACGGTTGTTGATGGGATTGAAATCGTCGATGGTCAGCGGCACGTGCGCCTCGCGCGCCATAGCCAGAAGGTGCAGCACGGCGTTGGTGGATCCGCCCGTACCCGCCACACCCGCGATCGCGTTCTCGAACGCTTTGCGCGTCACGATGTCGAGCGGCTTGCGGTCCTTCAATACGCAATCCATGATGATCTCGCCACAGCGGCGAGCGACGTCGTTCTTACGCGGATCCACTTGCGGCACTGCGGCGGTTCCCATCGGAGAAAGCCCGATGAGTTCCATCACCGTCGCCATGGTATTCGCGGTGAACTGGCCGCCGCACGCGCCGGCGCCGGGGCAGGCGTGGTTCTCAATGTCGAGCAATTCCAGATCGGAGATGCGGCCGCGAGCGTGTGCGCCCACCGCCTCGAACACGTCTTGAATCGTGATGTCGTGGTCTTTATAGCGGCCGGGTAGAATCGAACCGCCATAGAGTATGATGCCCGGCGTGTTGAGCCGAAGGAGCGCCATGGCTGCGCCGGGGATCGTCTTATCGCAAGCCACCAGCGCGACAATTCCGTCGAACATGTGTCCGCGCGCGACCAGCTCGATAGAATCCGCAATCACTTCGCGGCTGACCAGCGACGCCTTCATGCCTTCCGTGCCCATGGTGATTCCGTCGCTGATGGCGATGGTGTTGAACTCCATGGGCGTTCCGCCGGCCGCCCGTACGCCTTCTTTTACATAGACGGCCAGATCGCGCAACTTGTAATTGCAGTTCATGGTCTCGGTCCATGTGTTGGCGATTCCGATGATCGGTTTGCGCAGGTCCTCGTCCGTGAAGCCGATCGATTTGTAGTAGCTGCGTGCCGGGGCGCGGCTGGGCCCCTCTAGAATCGTGGCGCTTTTGCGGGTCATGTGGGTAACGTATCAGGGTAACAATCGGGTCACATGTCCGCGGACAGGCTTACATTTCCGCTCGTGGTTCACATACCGAACGTGTGTTACACTTCGCCCGCAGTCTGGAGATGCCCGAATGCCTGCACAACGAATCAACCGCCCAACGTGGGTTTTTGCATCCGCGACCGTTTGCACCTTCCTGGTCAGCCACTCGCCTGCTCAAGAGCTCGAATGGATCAAACCGTCACTAAGTGGTCTGCCTGAAGCGCGATGCTGTGGACCAGCTGTATATGACTCCGAGTTACATGCAACCGTGCTGTTCGGGGGTGCCACTTACACAACCATCTTCGATGATACCTGGGTGTTCTCGAAAACCTCAGGCTGGAAGCAACTCGCACCACCCGTTTCCCCTCCTCCCTTGACCGATCCGGGGATGGCGTACGACCCGATCACAAAGACCGTTGTACTTTTCGGCGGTACGACGAGCCTCGACGGTACGGGTAACACTAGCTCCAATGAAACGTGGACATTCGATGGTGTGACCTGGACGCAGCAGTTTCCTCCTGTTTCGCCATCGCCCCGTAGTTGGAATACGAACGGAATGGTTTTCGATCGTCGGGTCGGCAAAGTTGTTCTGTTCGGCGGTTATTCATACGACGAGGGTGTTTTTACATTTACGAATGATACGTGGGAATGGGACGGAACGAGCAAAACATGGAAGGAGAAGTTCCCCGCGCACAGCCCATCTACTCGATCAGCGACCCTCGCATACGATAAAACCTCGGATCAGGTTGTACTCTTCGGTGGGAATTCTACACCATTCGCACTCTATGGCGACACATGGACCTACGATGGCGTGGATTGGACGCAGCAACAGCCTACAACGATGCCGCCCGCGCGAACCGACAATGCTCTCGTTTTCGATCCTGACCTCGGCAAGGTGGTGATGTTCGGCGGGTTAGCCGGTCCTTGCGAAGATTGCGGGGAACCCCGGTTGAATGACACTTGGTTATGGGACGGAAGTAATTGGGCCCAGGAGCAAACCTCTCTAAGTCCCAGCGCCCGCTCGGGATCAGCTTTTGACTACGATGAAACAGTGAATGGGATGCTGCTCTTCGGCGGCTGGATCAGTTCTACAGCTTTCACGAGTAGTAATTGGTTTCTCGGGTCTGTGAAGCCCTGACATCTCTGCGTCTAGTGTTCTACCTTCGCCCAGACGCCCCGCGTAAACCCGCTTTTTCTGATAGACTCGGCATCAATGTCGCCAAAGACTTACGCGGGGCTTGCGGTTCTGGTCTGCTCTGCTTTGTTGCTGGCGGAGCAGCCGTCCACTGTCTTCACAGTCACTTCCACGTTGGTGCAGGCCGACGCGGTAGTAACCGACTCCAAAGGCCGGTACGTAACCGATCTCAAGGCGGACGACTTCGAGATCTATCAGGACGGCAAACTCCAGAACATCACCAACTTCTCGTACGTGCTTGTCACGAATCCAAACCCCAACATCACTAGTAACAAACCAGGTACTAAGCCGGTCCCAAATCCCGATGCGGTGCCTTACTCAACCGCGACAGTAAAGCCGGAAGATGTGCGCCGCACCATTGTGCTGATGGTGGATGACCTCAGGCTGTCATTTGTAGACATGGCCTATGTCCGCTTTGCGCTCCAGAAGTTTGTCGAGCGCCAGATGCAACCGGGCGACTTAGTTGCGGTCTGCCGCACCGGCGGCGGATCCAACGCGCTGCAACAGTTTACGACCGACAAGCGAGTCCTGCTCGCGACGATCAAGGGCCTGCGCTGGAACTCCAACGGCGTTGCCGGGCTCGATTACTTCCAGGCTTATGGACAGTACGGCAGGGCCATCCCGGTAGCTACGAACGCGCGGAATAGCACTGAGTCTTTTCGGCAAGAAGACTATTTTGAAGAACTGCGGCGATCGACCTTTACGGTAGGTACACTTGGCGCGATCAACGATGTAGTCGGCGCGCTACATCAGATGCCCGGGCGAAAGTCGGTCGTGCTTGTCTCGGACGGACTCTCGCTAGCAGAACATGATCCGTTAGTCATTGACGCGTTCCGTAAGCTAGTCGATCGCGCGAATCGGTCCGGCACGGTCATCTACAGCGTTCATGCCGCCGGGCTTCAGTCCGGTCAACCGGACGCAGCGGATAACGTTCAGTTGCCTCCGACCGCGTCCGCGTCAGACGTTCACGATCTGATCGGCTCTCTCACCGATGTTGGCGGCGGCACAACGCGCGGGACATTCAACCAGGGGCGCGATGTCGAGAATCAGATCGCACAACAGGGCATGTCGGATCTGGCGGCGCGCACCGGCGGCTTCTCGTATGAGAACGGGAACGACATGAATTGGGGCTTGGGCCGGATCTTGATGGATCAGTCCGGCTATTACCTGATCGGATACAAGCCGGATCAATCGCTGTTCAACGAGAAGTACGGCCAGCCTGGCTATCACCGCATCACGGTGAAGATCAAGCGGCCCGGATTGCACGTGCGGTCGAGGACCGGCTTCTTCGGGCAGACGGACCAGGAAGCCCAGCCCAGATACCTGGGTCCCATCCAGCGCATGCAGGCCGCGATGCTGTCGCCGTTCCAATCCTCCGGTATCCATTTGCGCCTGACCGCGCTCTACGCCGAAGTTCCCCGGCACGGTTCGGTGGTGCGCAATCTGCTGCATATCGACGCGCGGGATATCGCTTTTCAGGTCGAGCCCGACGGATCGGCAAAGGGCAGCATTCAACTCCTCGCCGTAGCTACGGGCGCGGGACTGATTCCGCTCGATGTCGTGGCTCCAACGTACCAGTTCAAGGTGACCGCCGAGCAGTTGAAGCGCGTCAAGGCGGACGGCATCCCCTACACGCTCGATGTCCCTGTGAAGAAGCGCGGCGCTTATCAGATCCGAGTGGCAGTGCGAGACCCCGGCACGGGCTTAATCGGGTCCGCAAGTCAGTTCATCGAAATTCCCGATCCGAAGAAGTTGCGGGTAGCGCTGACCAGTATCGTTCTTCAGGACGGTGAGGCGCCATCGGTGAATGCCTCAGCTACGCGCCAATTGAAGCGCGGCGGCGAGTTGGAATACTTCTGCGAGATCCAGAAGGGTGCCGCGGATAGCCTTGACTCAAAGATTCGAATTCTGCGCGACGGCGTGGAGGTGTACTCTGGGTCGGCTAAGTCGATGCTGGTCGATGGCGGCAAAACCGCGCTGACGGGCCGGTTGAAGCTGAACGGCGCGATGAGTCCAGGCGACTATTACCTGGAGTTGGTGGCCCGCAATCCGGCTGATCCGAAGCATGCGACGGCGACACAGTGGACGGATTTCGAAGTCACTCCGTAGTTAGCGTCTCAATTTGAATTGTGTTTCCGCGCACTACAAAGCTACAAAACTCGCTGTTCGTTCAGAAACGCGCCCATTCTTTGCGAGTGTCAGGTCGTAAGTGTTTCCAAAGCCTAGAGTTAACCCAACTTTTGCAGACTGCTGAACTTTAGTGCAAAGTGTTACAAGGGCATTTCTAGCCCTTAAAAAACGCTAGAGGTATACGTTTTTTCCACAGCTAATCCACGCCAGGTGTCAATCCTATTCGGGTCGGGCAAGGCTAAATCGGTTCAATCGATATACACCCGCTCCACGCGCGGCTTGATGCCGCACAGAACGTTGTAGGAAATGGTACCCGCCACGCGCGCCATCTCTTGCGCATTGATGGATAGTCGCCCCTCGGTACCGAGCAGCGTGACGTCGTCGCCGGGCGAGAGTTTCGGGGAATCCGTGATATCGATCGTGGTCAGGTCCATCGAAACCGTACCCAGTATCGGCGCGAACTTGCCGCCGGCGATGACGCGGCCTCGATTGGAGAGCCGGTGCGGAATGCCGTCCGCATATCCGGCGCCGAGGACTGCCATGCGCGTGGCACGCTTGGTGCATGCCGTGCCGCCGTATCCGACAAGTGTGTTCGCCGGAATATCCTTGACTGCGACGATCTTGGCTTTCCACGCAAGCGCGGGCGCGACTTCGAGATCGCTCGCGGGCCCGATCCCTTTGGCCGGCGAAACGTAGCCGTAGATCGCATGACCGGGCCGCACGATCGTGCGCCACGCGTGCGGACGAGCGTACGCGATGGCGTTCGTGCTCGACAGATGCAGATACCTCGGCCGGACGCCGAGTTCCGCCAGCGCGGCGGTCAGCTCGTCGAAGCATTCGATCTGACGCGTCGTCTGTGGCGTAGTAAAGTCGCTGGCTGACGCGAAGTGGGTGAGCAAACCTTCGCACCGGGCGGACCGCAAGCGCGCTAGTGCCTGGGCGATCTCGACAGGCGTCGCTCGCGTACCGAGGCGCGCCATCCCGGTGTCGAGTTTGAGATGGAACGTGAGCGGCTGGCCGGCTGCGAGCGAGGCTTGGTCGAAGGCCGCGATGTCTTCGAGCGAGTGGGCGACAGGAGTCAGCTGATTCGCGATAGCGACGGCCGGATCGGGAGCCAGAAGTCCGGCCATGACGAGGACTTCGGCCGTGATCCCGGCGGCACGCAACGCAGCGCCTTCAGCCACGTTGCTGACGGCGAGCCAGCGCGCTCCGTTGCCCTCAAGAACGCGCGCCACTTCAACCATCCCGTGGCCGTAAGCCTCGGCCTTGACTACGCCCATCACGTCGACATCCGGCCCTACGGTACGGCGAACCGCGTCGTAGTTTGCGGCAATCTGCCGGCGCGAGATTTCCACGTAAGTTCGGGCTGGACTGCGAGACGGACTGGTCACAAATGTTTGGGGTGAAGTGACCGGAACAGCTCTTCATACTGCGTGGTCACTACTTCCCAATCATAACGTTCGGCTACTCGTTGGCGGGCTTGCTCGCCGAAGGCCCGGCGCTCCGGTTCCGGCATGGTAAGAGCGCGTTGCATGGCTTCGAGCATCCCCGCTTCATCGGAGAACGGGAGGCCTGTGCCGCCGCACACTTCGACGTTCTCGGGAGTATCGCGGTAGATAACGAGCGCGCCGCGTCCCATCTGCTCAATCAGCGCCGGATGGGTGCCGCCTACTTCCGTCGCTTGTATATAGGCGAAGCAGTTGGAACCAAGTTCGCGATAGTCGCGGCCGTAGAGTGCGCCGGGCATTACGATACGCGGGTCTTTGGTATTGCGTACTTCAGCGATATAGTCGCGCGCGTGCGGGGCGTCGCCGATCAAGGCAAGCTTCTTAGTCGTCTTAAGCTTCTCGAATGCGCGCCGGACGGTAAGTGGATGGTTCTCGGGTTCGAAGCGGCTGACATAGAGGAAGTACTCTTCGGGTTCGAGATGCAGGCGGGCGAGCGCAGCGCCGGGCGGCTCGAGCTTCGTGTCTGCGCCGTACGCAATAAAGACAGAGTCTTTGCCATACCGATCCAGATAGTAAGTCTGAATCACTTCGGCATCCGACACAATGCGGTTCGGCAGTACGGTCGCGAGATGTTCGGAGATGAGGTACCAGGCTTTAGCGAACGCGTTCCACTTCTTGCGTTTGCGCTCAATCCCATCCACGTTCAGGACGACCGGGATGCCGCGCAACCTGGGAAGCACGGTGAAGGCCGCATTGGCCGCGTTGCAGTAGAGCGCCACATCGCACTTTTGTGTAACTAACCACAAGGTCGAGATGAAGGTATGGGAGAGAGTGTCCAGGTACTTATGCCGGATGGTCGGGAGATAAACCAGGCGAACGCCCTTGTAAGTGGATGACGGATGCTTCTCGCGGCAACATACAGTAACTTCGTGCCCGCGCTCGGCTAATCGGACTGAGAGTTCTTCCGCGAAGGTTTCGAAGCCGCCGTAGTTCGCTGGAATGCCGCGCGTTCCGAGCAGCGCAATTCGCACTACCGGCGTGCTGCGCGCGAACGCGCCGTCACTGCGGCGAGCTTCTTAGGAGCAGGCTTACTTACCGGCTTGAAGTTGAACCAACTCGCCAGGTAATCGTTCTCCACGCGCTGCCGGGCCATGATACGCTGCCGCTTCTCGACGACCCGCTTCCAGTTCTGAGCCAGGAACCAGAAGGCTTTCAGTGAACTCTGTTCCCGAACCAGACAGCAGCCGACGACGACCGCATCGCGGAAGGTGATGGAAAGCCAGTTCTTGCGGTACACATCCCAGGTGATGTTCTTGATACGCAGTAGAAAGCGGTTCTTCACCGAGTGCATATTGATCTCGGATGGCAGCGCGCGGCGGTTTCCGGGAAGCACTTTGCGAACATGATAGCCGCACGCGTAAGGCACATAGAGACAGCGCCAGCCCATGATCTGGGCGCGCCATGCGACGTCGGCGTCTTCACGGTAGACAAAGAAATCGCTGTCGAAGAACTCGCCGTCGAGCGAAATATCTTCGATCATCTCGCGCCGGTAAAGCGCCGCGGCCGCGGTCGCGCCGAACACATACTCATACTGGCGGTAGCTCCCGTTGTCTACCTCCAGACTCCCCCGATCGAGGTGACGCAGGTTCGGCGTGAAGTAGATCCCAGTAGAGTCGACAACCGGCTTCTCAGGGAAGTCGAATGTGGAAGTCATCGTGAGCAGCTTCCCGCACACGGTTCCGATGCGAGGTTCGGAAGTTCCGGCCTGAACCAACTGGTCGATAAAGCCCGGCAAGAGTAGAACGTCCGGATTTAGCGTGAGGAACCAACTCGCATTCGACATCGCGATCGCCTGGTTTTGGGCGGAAGCGAAGCCGACGTTCTCCTCGTTGTAGTGAATGCGGATGCGGTCTTCGAACTGTTCGAGGATGTCGATGGTACCGTCGGTCGAACAGTTATCGATGACGATGATGTCGAGATCGGGATACCGTTGATCAAGAACCGAGTCTAAACATCGCTTAATGAAACGGCCACTGTTGTAAGTGACTAGGGTCACGCATACAGATCCGCTATTTCGCATCATTCGAAACCGAATTTTTCCTCATTGAAGGCGATAAGAATAAGACTTCCCCGAACTCGACCTTGCTCTTCCAAATAGAGCGGAAAGCCAAGCTGACCACACGGCTGTAAACGCGATATAAGTCGCGAAATCGATTGCCCGGTGTAGGGCTTGCCGGATCCGCTGCGCCTAGGAACAGACGCGGCGCTGAGCCGGCGATCACGCTCAGACAGGTCAGAATCTTTCCGCCGAGGGTGAAGTGCTTTATCGAATACCGCAGTAGACTAACATACCAATACTCGGTCTTCGTTCCAAGCGGAATGGAGCTTAGCGAATGACCGCCTTTGTGCCGGGCAACCGCGTCGGGTTGGTATAGGATTCTCAGACCGGCGTTTCGAATACGTTTACAAAAGTCAACGTCTTCGAACCACAACGGAAAGAACCCCTCGTCGAATCCCTGCATTTGCCCCCATACATGGCGGGGAAACATCATGAATGCTCCCGCGGGCTGATCGATCTCGGCTGCCCGGTTCAGGTCGATATCGAAGCAACGGAATCGCCAGTTCACGGGATTTCCCGGCCAGAGCCGATTTAGGAACAAATTTTCAAAAATGAGCGCCGCGGGCGTCGGAAAGCGGCGGACATTAAACCCCTTTTGTGGAACACCGCGGGCGTCAATAAGTTTGCCTCCGACAGCGCCAATACCCGGCTTGCTGCAGGCACGGATCAGGCTATCGACAGGGCTGCATAGAACTGCGTCGGGATTCAACAAAAGCACGAATGGCGCGGTGCTGGCGCGAACTCCCTGGTTCACGGCGGCCGCGAATCCGCGATTCTCCGGGTTCGCAATAAGCCGGATCTGAGTGCTTCCGGCCGCGCGACTTGCAGCCAGCGATGGGGTGCCATCAGTCGATGCGTTGTCGATGATGACGATCTCCGCCCCGGTTGTTTCGGCTGCTGCTATGCAAGCTTCGATCACATCGGCGGACTGGTACGTCACAATGACGATTGCCAAGCTCCGGATGTGTCATTCGGACTCAGCACCTGTGATCAGGAAGTACAAGCGCCAGTAGAGATCCGGTTTGACCTGCTCGCGGATCTCGCGTTCGGAGGCCACCAGCAGCTGCGTTAGACATGCTGTATCCAGCGGTTGCGACTCAACGCGTAGCTTCGCGGCAGCGAGACGGCCTCGTATCCATGAACCCAGGCGCAAGTGCCGGCAGGCGACCAATCCCCAGAGGAATTGCCCCACGATTATCTTCCAACGAAACTGCTTCTGAAGCTTTGAGGGATACAGACGCTTTACGAGCAGCACCTGATTGCGTGCATTGAGTTCGACGACTCGCCGACTCCAGTGGGACGACGAGCCTTGGCCCACATGAGTCGCTTGCGCCGAGGGTACGTAGAGACCTCGATAGCCGGCCGCCGCGCAGCGCAGCGAGAAGTCCACGTCTTCCAGATAGGACTCGTACGCTTCGGCGAACCCGCCGACTCGATCGAACAACTCACGGCGATAGATGGCCGCGGTCGCGGGGCACAACGCGATCTCCCGCTCCTGCGAAAACAGCGGTCCATCTTTACGGCCTTGCCCGTTGCGATGGGCGTTGCCGCTGCACGCGATCAGGTCCCAGGTACCGTCGATCCGCATGGGATCCGCGGCCATTAGCAGTTTGCCGCAGGCGTACCAGGCGTCAGTTGCCGTTGCGCGCCGAAGCAGTTGTTCCAACCAATCCGGCTGCAATGCGACGTCGCTGTTCAGCAGTGCGATCCACTCGGTTTGTGCGGAACCGATGCCGTGATTTACGGCCGCGGCGAAGCCCAGGTTGCGAGACATGCGAACGTACTCCGCGCCCGCTTCGGTCGCAATGGAGGCGATGTCTTCGGTGGATGCGTTGTCCACGATTGCGATGCTCTCGGGCTGAAGGGTTTGAGCCGCGATGGACTTCAGGAGCACTCCTAACAGATCCACCTGATTCCAGACGGGGATGACTACCGTGACGCTCGGCGCGTTCGGTGTGATCAACGTTGAAACCGCTTGCGAACCAGGAACAAAAGGTTGGCCCAGCCATCGCGCCACGCGTTCAATTTGGTTTCACCCATGCGCGAGGTGTAGATGATGGAGATCTCGCCGAACGTGATCGCTCGATTGCGAATCGCCTCGATCTTGATTTCTTCCGAAAATGCCATGCCCTCCGCAATCAGCTTCATGTCTTTAAGGATCGAGCGCCGGAACACCCACATACCCGACTGCGAGTCGCTCACCCAGCGGAAGAAGAGCACCGACATCGCCATCGATAAGACTAAGTTTCCGATCTTATGTTTGGTGCTCATCGCGCGTGGGTCACGAACCGGAAAACGCGAGGCATTCAGAAAATCTACTTGCAAATGCAGAAACGCTTCGAGCAAATACGAGATGCCACTGACCGGGTAGCTGTGATCGCCGTCAAGAGTCACGATGATGTCGCTGGTAGCTTCGGCGAATCCGCGTTTATAAGCTCGCCCGTAGCCGCGGATGCGTTCGCCGACGACCTTGGCTCCGAGGCGAGCCGCGACTTCGGCCGTGCGATCGGTGGAGTCGTTATCTACGACGATCACTTCGTCGATAAAGTCTGGAATGGAACTGAGGACCTGCTCGATCGCTTCCTCTTCGTTGAGGCACGGGATGATTACCGTGACCGAGCACCCTTTATACATGTCGTAACATGACGATTGTAATGAAGCTGTTTTTGATGGTCAGCCTGAGCGCCGGTTTGATGGCGGCGCAGACGCTGCAGAGCGTACACACTGTCTACGTTTTTCCGATGCAGAACGCGTTCGATCAATATCTGGTGGACCGCATGGTGCGCGATCACGTGTTCCAGGTGATCTCCGATCCGACGAAGGCCGATGCGGTGTTTACGGATCATCTTGGCCAGGCGTTCGAAGACGCGTTCGACGACCGCGTGTTAGATCTTGAGAGCACGTCGGATGCCTCGGTGCATCGCGCGTTCAGTTCCTCGCGCGGCACGTTGTTCCTGGTGAATCGCGCGAAGCAGGTGGTCTGGTCGGATTTCGAGAAGCCGGGGAATGTGACGCCGAGGGATCTCGATCGCAAAGCGGCGCGCGCGGTTAAACGACTCGAGATGACGCTGAATCCGAAGCCCGTTTCGCCTCCTTCTTAGTTCGTAGCAGCTCGCGATAGCTGCGTTGTAAGCGATCGATCACGGCGGTGCTGTCCCAGTTCTTTTCGATCTCCGCGCGTGCCCTCTTGGCCATATCGGTTGCGGCTTCAGGATCGCGCAAAAGGGCAAGTGTTCGGGTCGCGAAGTCGTCCGGTTCGTCGGCGAGGGCGCAGGTATCGCCATCGGTTCGAGCTAACCCTTCGGCTCCGATGCGGGTGGAGACAACGGGGATTCCGGCGGCAAAGGCTTCGAGCAACTTGACGCGAACACCCGAGCCGCTGAGGATTGGGCAGATGAACACGGCTTTGTCCGCCAGGAGCGGCTTGACGTCGGCGATGGTGCCGAGCATTTCGATCTGCGGGTAGCGCGCGAGTTGACCGTCCTTGGCAGGATCAAAACCGGCGAGATAGAAGCGCAGTTCGGGACATTCGGCGATCACGCGAGGCAGCACGCGTTCGATGAACCACTCAACGGCCGCGCGATTCGGCTCATGGCGCGAACTGCCGATGAAGAGTAGCGACTTCGGTTCGCGCGGGCCGCCAGGAAACGGGTAGGCGCGGGCATTGATCGAGGCGCGCAATCCGGCTTGAATGCGCGGAGCGAGCGAGGGAACGAACGGGACAAGGTAGTCGCGGTTCTCGCGCGTGCATACCTGGATCTGATCGAAGCGCGGCAGCATTTGCAGTTCGAAGCGCAAGGCGCGCAGGTACTCGAAACGGGCGCGGGCGCGAGCGAACGCAGAGGGCAGGAAGTGCGCGGTTCGAGCAACCGATTGGAAGTAGATATCGTGTTCGAAGATCGCGGTAACCACGTTTCGGAAGGGCTCGACGTACTGGCCCATCGGGGTGTATTCGAGCTGCACGACATCGATGCGGCGCATGTAGATGGTGCGATCGATGGCCCAGCGTACGTCGGCGCTCGCCCACTCCGTGACGGCATGCGGCTGGCCTGAGGCGAGCTCGCGGTTCTTGGGGCGGACCATGAGTTCAACCGAAGCGCAGAGTGAGTCGAGTTCGCGATTGGCTGCGGCTTGATCGATGGTGTCGAGCAGTATGAGCGCGTGGACTTCGTGATGTTGTGAGAGCTCGCGCAGGGCCTCGTACATGAACACCGCACCGCCATGAACGGTCGGCAGAACCGGGTACGGGGAGACGAAGAGGATGCGGAGCTTGGCGCTTTCCGCGGCCACGGGAAAGAAGAGATCGCGGAAGTGCGAGGGGCGCGATCGGGCGAAGGCTTCAGTGTCGGTGAGCGTCGCAAGTGTGCGTGCGCGGCGGCGCGAACGGACGGCTGCGGGGAGTTGGGTGAATGCTCGCCAGATGCCCGCGAAGTTGGTGCGCAGCGGCCGGTCACCGCTCATCGCGCTTGCGACCGCACCGACCCAGGCCCACCAGAAACTCGCAGTTAGACGCGGCCACTCGCCGATGTTCTTCCATGCGAACAGCAGGTAGTTCTTCTTCAGCACGGACTCGATATAGGCGGTCGAGAACTTGCGTCCGATAGTGCCGCGGTGTTCGTGAAAGACGACGCTGGCGGGTTGATAGAACACGTTCCAGCCGCGCTTCCACGCGCTGAATCCGAGGTCGGTGTCTTCGAGATAGAACGGGGTTAATATCTCGTCGAAGCCGCCGAGTTCCAGGAACTTGGCGCGATCGAATGCGGCTGATCCGCCGCCAGCGTAAAAGCAGGGGAACACCGTGTCGACGGTCGCGTCGTCGCGATGGCTGACGCGCAAGCGACCGCTTTCCCACCAGCCTTCAGTGAGACCGGTTTCTTCGCGGCGCTTGGTCGGATCGCTCAGGAAGATCTGGCAGGAAACGGCGAAGACCTGCGGTTGGTGAAGCCGTCGAGCAAGGGCTGGAGGAAGCTCGGGATCGACGCGCATGTCGCTGTTGAGCAGGACGACGATGTCGTTGCGGGCTTCACGGAATCCTAAGTTGGAGCCGCCGCCGAAGCCGAGATTGACGGGCAACGCAACAACGCGAACGTCGGGGAATTGCTCGCGCAGATAGTCGGCGCTGCCGTCAGTTGAGCCGTTGTCGACAACGATGATCTCGTTCGCGGGGTTGCCTTGCAACGCTGTGACGACGGAGGGGAGATACCGTTCGAGCAGATCGCGGCCGTTCCAGTTGGGGATCACGACGCTCGCGGCGGAGGTGTTGGGCATACGATCGTCGCGAGGTTGCAGACGGGCAAAGAGCTCGTGTGCAAGATCGGTGAACGCGAGTGCGAGAGCCGCGAGGAACAGCAGGATCGGAGCGACAATGAGCGATCCGATGAACTCGAGGACGCGCTTCATTCGCGCGCGAGCGGACCGACGTGCAGCGTCTTGCCGAGCCGCACCCAGCGCGAGTCGCGATGCATGGCGAGTACATCGTCAAGCTGTTTCCCGCGGTCGATAGCCGCCTGTAACTGCCCGTTCAGGTTGGCGATCTGCTCGTGTAAGCCGGCGATCTCCACGTTGAGACTCTCGCCCCAACGCGCGCGGGCGTCGAGTTCCGCTTCGAGTTTTTCGATCGCGTTCTGAGCGCCTTGTTGCGCGGATGTGAGTTCGCTCTGGAGGTCAACGATGCGAAGTGCGCGGTCGGCGGATTCCTTGCTGAGTCCGGTGGCCCAAGCGTTGGCGCGCTCTAGTTCGCTTGCGAGCGACTCGACTCTAGCACTGGCATCACGCAACTCGCGATTCAACGACGCGGCCCAATCGTTGCTGCGCACCAGGTCGGCTTCGAGCACGCGGAAGCGATTGACCAGAGCGGCGTGTTCACGATGGATTGCGTCAAGTTCGTCGCTCTTATCGGACACCTCGCGCGCGAGCTTATCGATATGGCGCTCGCGCTCGCGCAGAATGTTAGCTGTGCCGGGCACGTACAAGTAGTTGGGAATATACGGTAGCGGGGCGCGTCCGCAGACGGCGACGAAGAACGCGGCCGCCTCGAGGTCCGTATGAAGCGACTCGATATGCGCTGTTGAGGCGGGCTCTCCCGGAGTGCTGAACGCGATCAGCTCGCTATGGTTTTGTCCGAAGATCTGGATGTGCGGGAACAGGTCGCTGAGCGCGGCGGTGAACTCGGGTAGATCGAACTCATGCACGTGAAACGGGTTGGGGCCGGCATCGCCGCGAGACTCGGTGTAGTAGCGGCCGTTGGGCGTGGAGACGACGAGGATGCCTTCGGGCGCGAGCACGCGATGGGTCTCGAGCAGGAAATCGCGCCAGACGGTGAGGTGCTCGATGACCTCGAAGGCGACGATCAAATCGGCTGCGTTGTCGGCGAGGGGAAGCGCCTCGACGCTGCCTCCGAAAAAGCAGATGCCGCGCGAGGAGTACTTGCGAACCGCGTAGTCGATCGCGTCGGAGGAGTTGTCGATGCCGAAGACCTGGCGGCTTCGAGCGGCGAGCATGCGGGTGCCGTACCCGGTGCCGCAGCCCGCGTCGATGACGCGCTTGCGACCGGTTGTTAGAGTCGCCGCGAAGGCGTAACGCGAGATGTGTTCGTTCCACAGATCGGCGTCGACGCCGCCGGGAACCAGGCGCTCGCCCGTGAAATCAGACAACCGCTTTCTCCCACAAACGGGCGTTCACTTCGACGCGGCAGGGCAGATGCAAGTAGCCGTAGACTTCGCCCTCACCGTGCGACATCTGGAGGCTGATGGCGTTGTCGATCCAATCGCAGGTGCGGTAGGCGGTGAGTGGACCATCGGCGATCGCGGGCGAGAACGAGAAGGAACCGGCATAGAGTTCGGGCAGGGTGAGGTGGAAATCGACGGTGCAGATGTCGCCGGGCTGCATCGAAGGAAGTTCATGATCTTCACGCGAAGTGTTGGTGCCGGCGAAATCGATGCCGAGTTGGTTGCGCATCATGAAACCGACGTTGGGCATCGCGATATTGTCCTTCGCACGAACGCTGATGCGAAGGATGATGGCGCTCGATGGTTCGAGCATTGTGAGCGCGCGGCCATCCTCATCGAGCACGGCGATCCCGAGGATCTCGGCGCGTCCATCGCCATGACGGCGGTCGATGTTAGGAATTTTATCGGCAATCTCTTGTGCTTGAACTCTCGCGTGGCCGTTGGTTGCGGGCGCGACATGGTGTGTGCTGAGATAGCGGCTATCCTTTTCCGTCATGGCTGCGAGGTATTTACCGACGACGCGCTCGGTGGGACCGATGTCGATGAGCGAACCTTTGTCGAGCCAGAGGGCGCGATCGCCAACTGCTTTGACGTCCGCCACGGCGTGCGAGACAAACAGGATGGTGACGCCGCGGCTGCGCAGCTCGTGAACTTTCCGCATGCAGCGATGGCGGAAGTAGATGTCGCCGACGGCGAGCGCTTCATCTACGAGGAGCACTTCGGGGTCCACGTGGATGGCGACGGCGAACGCGAGGCGGACGAGCATGCCGCTCGAATAAGTCTTGACGGGCTGATCGATGAACGGGCCGATTTCGGCGAAGTCGGTGATGTCGCGGAAGCGGCGGTCGATCTCGCGGCGGCTGAGGCCGAGGATGGCGCCGTTGAGATAGACATTGTCGCGTCCGCTGTACTCGGGGTTGAAGCCTGCACCGAGTTCGAGCAGGGCGGAGACGCGGCCCTGAACGTCGGCTCTACCTTGGGTGGTGCGGAGGATGCCGGCGACGATTTGGAGCATGGTGCTCTTGCCCGAGCCGTTCTCGCCGATGATGCAGAACGTCTCGCCCTTGCGGACATCGAAGGAGATGTCGCGGAGGGCCCAGAATTCGCGATGGCGCTTCAAGCGGCCAAAGGTGAGGAGTTCCTTGAGGCGGTCGCCCGGCGAGTCATAGATGGAATAGGCTTTCGAGACGGACTCGAACTGGACGGCGTACACGAATCCTTCAGTTTAACGGTAGGGCGCGCTGTCAGTTGTCATAACATCTTCTAGTGGCGCGTTTACTGTCGTTTTCAATTCTCCTCCTTTCGGTTCGTTTGTATGGACAAGCTGCGGCACCCGGGCCGCCGCCGGATACGTTGATCTTCGTAAACGGCGATAAGCTGGCCGGGCGTATCGAGCGGGCGACGAACGCGTCGGTGGTCTTCAAGAGCGATATGGCCGGTGAGTTGACGGTGCCGTGGGCGAAGATCCAGGAGCTGCGATCGTCGCGTAAGTTCGCCTTCGTGCCGAAGGGCGTGAAACTGCGGCGTCCGGAAGACGCGGGCCAGGTGCCGCAAGGAACGCTGGTGATGACGGGTCAGCAAGTGCAGATCGGAACCGGCGCCGCCACGCCGCAGACCATGCCGGTGGCGGATGTGGGTAACATCCTCGAAGAACCTACGTTTGAGAAGGATCTGAAGCGCTCGGGCTTCTTTGCGGGATGGACGGGCGGAGCAACGGGCGGAATCTCCATCACGGATGCGACGCAGAAGAACCAGACTTACTCGGCGGCGGTGAATCTGGTGCGGGTGGTTCCGGCGGCGAGTTGGCTGGACGAACGCAGTCGGACGATTGTCGAGTTCAACGAAGCTTATGGGAAGCTGACCGAAGCCGGTTCGCCATCAGTGAAGACCTCGCTCTATCACTTAGGCGTGGAAGAGAGCTGGTTTCTATCAACACGGATCTTCGCGTTTGGTCAGGGGCTGCTCGATCATAACTTCTCGCAAGGACTTTCGCTGCAACAGACTTATGGGGGCGGAGTCGGTTTGGTGGTTATCAAGAAGGCGCATCAGGAACTTGATTTCAAGGCGAGTGCGGACTATATCAACCAGCGGTTCGATATGGCTTCATTGGATAAGAGCCTGATTGGTTCTACTTTCGGGGAGACGTATGTGCGGACATTTGCGCACGGGATACTGCTGAATGAACAAGGCGGTTACACGCCGGCGTGGAATGATTCCAAGGCTTACTCTGCATTTGGGAGTGTGGCGCTGACGTTTCCGGTTTATCACCGATTTGGTCTGACTCTAGGTGCGTTGGATAACTTCTTGGATGACCCGCCGCCGGCTTTTAAGAAGAACTCATTTCAATTTACTGCGGGAGCTACTTACTCGCTTCCTAAGTGAGGATTACGTCGCGGTAGAAGGACGGAAGCGGCGCACACGGATGTCTTTCTCGCGCTTGCGAGTTTGCGCGATGTTGTAGGAGGACTGCATTCGGATCAGAGTATCCATACGAACGCCGAAAGCCTTCTCGATACGAAGCGCCATTTCGCCGGAGAGATCGGCCCTGCTGTTCAGCAGGCTGGAAAGAGCGGGCCGGGAGACTTGGAGCGCTTTAGCAGCGTCCGTTACGGAGAGACCGGCTGGTTCTATGATCTCGGTGCGGATGAAATCGCCGGGGTGGGGTGGATTTTTTAGGGGCATAACCGTTCTCGTCAGTGATAATCTAGCAAGTCCACGTCGTAGATCTCGTGTTCCGCGAGATCGATAAGAAACGTTAAACGGCGGTTTCGGGTAACGCTTAGGCTCCATGTTCCTTTTCGGTCACCTGTGAGCGTGTGCGCCTTCCAGGCCGCAAGCGTCCGCAATTCGTCCGGCTCGGTCATGTCGTCAAGGAACGCTAGCATTTTACGCAACTTATCCACGGTGTCAGGTGGAACTCCTCTTGCGCTGTCTTCCATATAGAGCTTACTCAGGCCCTTATGGATGAAATTGCGGATTGTCAAAAAGAGACTGTAGTCTGTAGCTTAACACATGACAGATCGACAAGCTTTATTAGAACCGTGGATCCTGCTACTTCGCTGCTTGCGGCCGGATGCATGGCGGGCAGAAACCGCTCCGTAGCCGTCGCGGCTCGGTATGGGTTGACTGGAGGAGAATGGAATGATGAATGGAGTTCAGTTCGTCACCGACGATGAAGGTCGTAAGGTCGCTGTTCAGCTCGATTTGAAGAAGCAGCGACAGCTTTAGGAAGATATCGAAAATGTGCTTGTCTCGCGTCGAAGCGAGAAGAGGATTTCGCTTGAAACGGTGAAAGCGGGACTCGTCAATGCCGGCACGCGTGTGCGGTGAGTTATCGCGATCGGCCGATAGGTTCAGACCGCGCGGCATCAATCCACGAAAGAGATAAGGGACACTTGCAGAGATGGCACACACCGGAAAATCCGCGCTCACTCGACGAGGACTTCTCCGGAACGGAATGGCAATCGCGGCGGGCGGCATCGTCCTTCCGGAACTCTTCTTACATGAGTCGCGCGCGCAGAGTTCCGTGAGCGCCGAAGGCGGAGGCGGAACATGGACCATCGGCAATCCATACATCGCCAGGACCATCGCCTACAAGCCTGGCGCCGGGCTCTATACCGAAGGCTTTTCCGACCTGGTCACGGGCGCGAGGTTGATTTCGCCGGACAAGCTACGCGCGCGTACGGCCGCCGAGTTTTCCTTCCAGTGCAATGGACGGGCGCATTATGGAGCCAACTCGGAGTTCGAGTTGCTTGGCGCTGAGGAATTGAAGCTCCAGGGCGGAAACTCGCTCACCGTCCGCCTGCGCCACAAAGAGCTTGGGCTTGAAGTCGACGCGATCTACAACATCTATGACGGGCATCCGGCCATTCGGAAGCATCTGGTGCTACGGAATACCGGTGAAGCGGCGCTCAAGTTTACCCATCTGAATATCGAGGCGCTTGAGCTTTCCTTGGGACCCGAGAATGAGATCGTCCTCGACGCTCAATACGGCACGATACCGCGCGAGATCTTCTACACCGGACGCTCCGAAGACGCGGGCCTGCTGCTGCGCAACAGTCGCTCCGGTCAGGGAGTCGCATTTGTCAGCGAAGTGCCCGGATATATGAAGCGCACCGAAATCGGCGGCTGGGACGATCCCGATCGCGTCCGCGTCGGCGTCCTCTACGATACCGACCTGATGCCTTTTGAACGCTCCGTCTCGCCCGGTCAGGAGTTTAGAACCGCGAGTGTATCGCTGGTGGCCTTCCGCCGCGGCGACGGCTTCCACGACCCGCAATGGGTGCTGCCCTCCTACGCGGCGAAAGTCCTGGAGAGGCGCGTCGATGCGCAGGGGCCACCCTGGATTTACAACACCTGGGAGCCATTTCAACGGGGCATTAATCACGACATCGCGCTCGAACTGATCGACGCCGCCGGGGCCATGGGCATGGACGTCTTCACCATCGACGACGGCTGGCAGCAGGAGTACGGCGACAACGCGGTCAATCTCGCCTCCTTTCCCGGCGGACTGAAACCGATCCTGGAGGCGGTAGAGGCCAAAGGAATGCGGCTCGGCCTGTGGATGCCCATGGCCGCGATCGGCACAACGACGGCGGAGTATCGCGCCCATTCCGAGTGGGCTTGCCTGGATATCGCAGGTAAGACCAAAGTCACCGGCACGATGGGCGGCTCCAAAGCCGTGATGTGTCTGGCAAGCCCTTTCCGCGACGCGGCCGCGGACCGCATCAACGATGCCATCGAACGGTTCCACCTGGCTTATGTGAAACTCGACATCACGACGATCTTCAATGCGTACGGCGAGGCGCCGGGTTGCTGGGCCAAGGGCCACGATCATGGCAGCTGGGCCGAGTCGCTCAATATGATCTACGAGGGCATCGCGTACGCGACCGCAAAGGTGTACAGCAAGCACCCCGACGTGCTGCTGGATCTGACCTTCGAGCTTTGGGGACAGAAACACATCATCGACGCCGGACTTCTGGCGGCGGGCGACCTTGACTGGATGAGCAACGTCGACGACACGCGGCCTGATTCGGCCGGACCTATACAAGCCCGGCAGTTGCTCTATCAACGCGCGGCTTCGATGCCGGTGGAGAGCATGCTCATCGGGAATATCCACGCCGAGCTTCCCACGATTCAGGAAAGCTTCGCAACGGCGATCGGTTCCGCGCCGCTGCTCCTGGGCGATCTGCGCAAGCTTAGCCCCGTCGACCGCCAATGGTACGGCGAGAAGATCGGCTGGTTTAAGAAACTCCGAAGGAAGACGAGGATCAGCGAAAGCTTCTTTCCGCTCGGGAGCTGGCGTCAAACCTCCTCCGACCAGTGGGACGGCTTTGCCCGGCTGGCGCATAGCGGCGATGGCGTGGTCGCGCTCTTCCGCAACAAGTCGGCGGCAGCGACGGCAAGTGTTCAGATCCCGGTGATGGCGCCCGGCAAGTTCAAGCTGCGATCGGTTTTGACGGGCAAGGATATTGGCGTCTTTACTCAGGCCGATTTCGGCCGTGGCATCCCAGTTGAGTTGGGCGTGCCGGTCGAGGTTCTGGAGGTTGTTTCGGTGGGATGAGGCGGGCTAGCGGTCGCGGACTAGGCCTAGGGCGCGGATTCGTTTGTGTAGATTGGTGCGCTCCATGCCTAGGGCGCGGGCGGCGCCGGAGACGTTCCATCGGGATTCTTCGAGGGCGCGCATCAGGTGCTCGCGCTCGGCGCTCTCGCGGGCTTCGTGGACTGTCGAGCGGGGGCCGGCGTCGCGGGCGAGGCGGAGTTCTACCGGGATGGCGGCGCGGCCGATGCGGTCTTCCGCGGTCAGGATCGCCATCCGCTCGACTACGTTGCGCAGTTCGCGGGCGTTGCCGGGCCAGTGGTATTGCTCGAGGGCTTCGAAGACGTCCGGATCGATGGTCTTGGGGCGGAAGTTGTTGCGGCGGGTGAAGTCTTCGAGGAAGTATTCGGCCATTGGGCGGACGTCCTGCGGGCGCTCGCGAAGAGCCGGGACGCGGATCGGAACGACGCTTAGGCGGTAGTAGAGGTCTTCGCGGAACTTGCCTTGAGCGACCAGTTGGATCAGGTCGCGGTTCGTCGCGGAAACGACGCGTACGGCGACGCGGATGCTGGTTTCGCCGCCTACGCGGTGGAACTCGCCTTCCTGCAAGACCGCGGAGGAGCTTGGCTTGGGAGCCGGGGTGCAGGTCGCCGACTTCGTCGAGGAACAGGGTGCCGTTGTCGGCGAGTTCGAACTTGCCGCGGCGGGCTGAGGTGGCGCCGGTGAAGGAGCCTTTCTCGTGGCCGAAGAGTTCGCTTTCGATGAGCTCGGTCGGGATGGCGGCGCAGTTGACTTTGACGAACGGGCCCGCGGAGAACGGGCTGTTGGAGTGGACGTGCGCGGCTAACAGTTCCTTGCCGGTGCCGGATTCGCCGATGAGGAGAACGCGGGCGTCGGACTGCGCGGCCATCGACGCCTGCTCGACGGCGCGGAGGAACGCAGGGCTTGCGCCGATCATCTTCGGGCTGGGGCCGACCAGCTCGCGGAGTTTCTGATTCTCGTTCTTCAGAGTCGATTGCTCGAGCGCGTTCTTGAGGGCGAGCAGGACGCGATCGCGGCTGAGCGGTTTTTCGAGGAAGTCGAATGCGCCGGCGCGAGTGGCTTCGACGGCGTCGGCGATGGTGGCGTGGCCGGAGATCATGATGGCGGGCGCGGGGACGTCGCGGCCTTGCACGTGTTTCAGCAGATCGATGCCGCTGCCGTCGGGGAGGCGGACGTCGAAGATGAAGACGTCGGCGCGGCCGAGATCGGGGAACTTCTCGAACTCGCCGACGGAGCGGAAGGCGTTCACGGCGTAGCCCTCGCGCTCGAGGATCATGCGGAGGGAGCGGCCGATGTTTTCTTCGTCGTCAACGATCAGGACGCGTTTGTGATTCATGATTGTCCGTTTTTGGGGAGTACGACGCGGAAGCCTGCGCCGCCGAGTTCGCCGGCTACGAGGAGTAAGTCGCCACCCGTGAGGAGGGCGCATTTGCGGGCGATGGAGAGGCCGAGGCCCATGCCGCGCTTCTTGAAGGAGATGGTGGGTTGGAACAGGGATTTGCGGGCTAGCTCACTCAGGCCCGGGCCGGAATCGTGGACTTCGACTACGATCTGGTCTTCGAGCATCGGAAGTGAAGGCGAGGACACGGCCACCGGCACCGGCGGCTTCGGCTGCGTTCTCGAGCAGGTTGACTAGAATGCTGCGGACCAGGTCCTGATCGGCGACGGCGGTGGGGGTGCGCTCGGCCAGGCGGACGGCGTATTCGATCTCCGGGTGGCTGCTGCGGAGGAAGGCGATGCGCTCTTCGACGACGGCGTTGATGTCGAGCGGTTCGGGGCAGACGGGCGGTTCGGCGGAGAAGTCGGAGAAGGCGCGGATGCGGCGCTCGAGCGACTCGATCTCATCGACGACGATGTTGGCGGCCTGGCTCGAGGAAGGCTTCGGACTCGGGGCCGTGATCGCCGCTGCGGACGACCATCTCCTCAACGGTGAGGCGGATGGGGGTGAGGGAGTTCTTGATCTCGTGCGCGGTTTTGCGGGCCAGCACTTGCCAGCTGGCGAGCTGGGTCAGGTAGACGAGGCGGTCGCGGTTTTGTTCGAGGTGCGCGGCGGTGTTGTTGAACGCGGCGGTGGCGTGGCCGATCTCGTCGTTCGGAATCAGATGCTGGACGAGCGGCAGGCGCACCGCGAAGTTGCCGGCGGCGAGTTGGCTGAGGCCGCCGGTGAGGTCGCGGATGGGGCGAGAGACGCGGCGGGCGATGTAGATCAGGATCAGCAGCGACGCGACCCAGATGAACGCGGTGGCGAGGGCCAAGGTGAGGCGGAAGCCACGGAGGAGATCGCGGGAACGGGAGTTATCGACGGCTTGCCGGGCGGCGTGGTATTGGCCGGAGAGCTGGGGGAGGTTGAGCTGCAGAGGCGCGGTGTAGATGGCTACTCCGGTGGGCTCGCGGCGCAGGAGCGTGAGGTGGTCGGCGCTGCGGATGAAGCGCTCGGGCGCTGCGCTATCCCAGAACTCGCGGGTTTCGGCGTCGAACTGCGGGGGAGTTACACGCGTCGGGCGGATGCGGCCCGTTGCGGCGTCATCGCGCAGACTCTCGCGCGCCAGGCTGTAGTATTCGTGGCCGGCGTGCTGAAGGGCGCGGGAGGTGGCGTCCAGTTCGGCGACCGGGGAGATATCGAGGCTGCGTTCCAGTAAAGAGGATGCGAGCCACAGGCAGGCGGCGAGGGGCAGCGCGGTCGCGACCACGAAGATCAGCGTGAGGCGCGTGCGGAGGGTGGTCATTCGACCACTCGGGGGCTGAGGGTCGCAAGCGAGAGCGGGCCAGCTTCCAGGGACCAGTGCGGCTGCGCGGCGTAGGGCGGGCGGCTGAAGACCTCGACCATGCGGGTGAGACTGATGCCGGAACCGCCGATGAAGTCGAGGTTGTCGCGTCCGTCTTCCGCGCGCAGATCGAGCCGGACCCAGAAGGGGGCGGTGCGGGGGACCACGCTGGTGTTCAGGGTGAGTTCGTTGACGAGCCAGTCTTGCGCGGCTTCGGCCGATAGATGAGCGACGGTCTGGCGCGATTGCGCGATGCGGGTGACGGAGAACGTCTCTTCCCAGATGTCGTAGCTGAGGGCGAAGCGGGCGATGGAACGGGACTGGACGGTGTGGTTGCCGTCGGTGGAAAGACTAAGTTGGCCGAGGAAGCCGACGGTGGAGCCATCGTGAAGTCTTTCAAGCGTTCTGCCGATAAGGAACTGTAAGCGCGGAGCATGCACGCGGACATAATCGCCGTCGATCCTGACCAGCAGCGCGGGGGCGCTGATGGCGCGAGCGAGCGGCGCAAATGCCGCTAGCTGCACGAGCAGCCACGTACGCCGGGTCAGGAATGCGGGAGGTTTCGCCATCAGTAGCTTATGTCTACTATCTCAGTAATTCATGCCGACCATCACGACCGGTTCGACGCGGCCCTGACGAAAGGGGAACGCGAGCGCCAGAGAGAACACGCTTTGCCGGTATCCGAAACCGGCGGACTGGCGGATGGGCGCGGTCTGGCCCTGGTTCCAGAGCAGGCCGGCGTCGTAGAAAACTTCGAGAGAGCGCGGGCGGGCGGCTGTTAGCGAGTTCATCCGAAAACTGTAATCGACGAAATCGTTCATCAAACGGTTTCCCCCGAGCGGATCAATTTCGGCGCGGCTCCATCCGGGGAGGAGCGAGCTGTTGCCTGCCACGAACTTTTCGAACAGCGGCGCGTTTCCGGAGATGAGGCCGGCCTGGCCCTCATCGGAGATCGTGTTGCGGCCGCGGACTACGGCGTATCGGAGGTTAACGCGCTGGCGGGTGTAGCGGAAGTCGCTGGCGAGAGCCGGGGTGGCGGAGCGGAGGTTATAGGCGGCGTTGATCTGCTCCTGTCCGATAGGGGCATCTTCGATGTTCTTGGCGTATTGGATGGTGACCAGAACGGCGTTGGCGTTCTCGGGCCGTAGTTTCGGGTTCTCCATGTCCATGGCTTCGAAGCTGAGTCCGGCGGTAATGGAGAGCGGGCGGGAGACGATCCAGGTGACCTGGGGCTGAAGATTGCGGCGGTCGCGGTATAGCGTGTCCGGGTTGGCAGCAGCCAGAGTGGCCCGGTCCCATTCGTCGTGGTACTCCTCGACGAGAAACGCGGTATGGAGGCGACGGGTGCCGCTGTCGAGGTTCTCGTATCCGGCGCTGACGCCGGTGAAGCGCTCGACGAGGGCGTCGCCGTCGCTGACGAATCCGGCCTTAATGATGTTGTCGCGGGCGATGGTGGTGCGGGCTTCGACCTGCGCGCTCCAGCCGTTGATGGAATCGTAGAGGAATTTGGGAACGGAAACGTCGAACTCGACCGTGCGGCGCTGCGTTTCAAGGAGGACGCGAACGCGATCGGGCGCACTGCCGCGGAGGACGTGCGGGCGGACCATCTGGAGGTGGAGTTGGGCGCGGATTTCGCGGGCTAGATCATCAAAAGCGGCGGGATCGAAACGGGAACCAATGAGGCTGGCGACGCGGCCTCGAAGCGACGGTGTGAGGGTGGGCTGAACCTCGCCCGCGACTTCGATGCTTTCGACGGTATATCGGGAATTGACGTTGTCGGCGGCGACGAGGGAGAGCGCAGGCTGCTGATTTCCAGGGGAAAGCGCCGGAAAAAGGAAGGCTCCCCAAATCCAAAGAGAGCCTAGCAGCAGAGATCTCATGTGGCTTGCGTGGTGGCAAGTGAATCGCCAACCGCTAACCATCCTTTTTACTACAGGTGCGGAGAGCCGCGGTGTGACTGCACGGCAACAGGTGTGTGGAGTCCAAGTGGACCCGGTTGATTACGAGCCGATTGTTAAAGAACGATTTAAAAGACCGACTTCAAAGAACTTTGGCCAGTTCAGTAGCGAAAGCGCTCTGGGGTTCAGGGCTGCGATGCGCTGCACCCTTCCTTTTAATAGCGCCGTTACTACCGCCGTTACTACCATTAGGACGACTACTGGCTCCAGCCCGATTTTCACGAGTGGGAGCTCCGGTTGTGGGTTGCGCTTTGCCCTTGGTCGGCTGAGCCGGGTTGGCCCGTAGAAGTTTGTCTTCCAGGGGAGCCCGATCAAAGCGTCGAATAATCGACTGCATTTCATCAGCGGTGGGCGCTTCGACGAACGCGAATCCTTTGGATTCTTGCGTTTCGTGATTGCGAATTACTTTCACGGAATCTGCGACCAGGTCGTCGGCGGACAGCCATTGTTTGATGTCGTCCGCGGTGACCCAGACAGGCAAATTACCTAGGAATACGGTAAAGCTCATTCAGGTTTGGTTGATTACTCCGTCCAGGTTGGATTGGCACTGCAAGAGGGGTGGTTCCGATCTCTGCCAGCTTGATAGTATCAGACGATTCCAAACACTCGCAACGAAATTTCTTCTCAAGTAATTGCAAAGAGAGAGGAAAAATCCGGTTTGAAATACAGAGTTGAGATTTCCGAAGGGAATCGAAGCGGGAGGTGCCGTATATGAACAGATGCTCGGAGGCGCGGGTGGGATTCATGGCGTGCGCTCCCGCTAAACGCTCTTCGCAAGGTGGGCGAATCCGTTCTTCCGCAGCCACTGGCGGCGCTTTTCGCGGGCGAGCGGGCCGGTGAAGGCCGGCATTTCCTTGGGAAAGTCGGGGTTTGCGGGATTTGACGGAACAAAGCCAGTTTCGCTGGTGGATGTGCGGGCTGCCGGCGTCGGCGCGTGGTCGGCGAGCGGGCGGGCCACGGTGATTTCGGCGAGACGGCGTATCGACGCGTCAATAATTCGCTGGAGGCGGCTCTCGTTTCGATAACACTGGCCGAACAGACGCGCGTTGGCCTGCATTCCGGCGGCTTGCGCGAGGGCGTCGATGAGGGCAGGTTCGGCGTCGAAGCGGGCTTCGATCTCCTCGTGGTGCTGATCGGCGACGACTTGCAAGAGCGCGTTCTCCTGCCCAAATGCGCGGTCGAGGCGCCATTGCGCTTCCTGAATTCTGCGAACCAGGATCACGGCTTCGGGAGTAGCGGGACGGTATTGCGCGGCGAGGTGGAGGCCGAGCTGGTGGTACGCGGTATGATCTTCGGACTCAAGGACAGGGTCCTTTGAATAGATGCCGTGCTTGAGTGCGTTCAGACGGACGCGCTCTTTGCCTTCGGATGTTTTCGGGCCGGTGGAGTGGCTGGCGTTTTGACGGTTGGTAGCGGCGCGATCGGAAACGGGATCGGCGGGGGCGGGAGTTGGGGCGGACATAGAGTATCTCTGCGCCTTCAGAGTAGACGCGGGATGATCGAGAGTAGGGGGAATTTCGGGCTAAGTGATGGGAAACAAGGTTGAAGTAAGTTGTCCTGAATTGTGAACGCTGGGGCCGGGATAGGTAGTGCGTAGTAGTCGCGAGGTTGTCGTCTCGCTGTCGGTTGTGCCGGGCTGGACGCATTGCGTCACAATAAGCGGAGGATCGATCGTGGCGAGCCTAACTATCGAACTGCCGGACGAGCTTGTCCGCCGACTTGAGGGCATTGCGGCCGCACAACACAAGAGCCTCGAACAGTTGGCTCTGGAACGGCTGAGTTCGCTGATCGACGCTGGTCGCTGCGATCGTCTAGGATCGCCGGAGATGATCCTGCGGGTGATGCAAGAGCCGCCTCACCTCATGGCTGGTGATGCGGATGAACTCAACGCAGCGATAAACGCCGGTCGCCTTCCTGTTTCGACCAAGGCTTTGTTTTGAACGTTCTCTGAAGGTGATGTATCTTCTCGATCCAGCGCGGTCAGCGCTTTGATGCGGGCTGATCTGCCGGCTAGACGCAGAGCGGAACTTGAGTTGAAGGCGAACAGGCTGTTTGCTGTAGTCTGTGCGAGCCGGTGCCGCCTGCGGCGGCCGATATCTACGCAAGGTCAGGGTTTCCTAAGAACGCCCGGGCTTATCGCTTGACGAAAATGATCTCTGGATTGCTTCCACCGCGTTAGCGTTAGGGGCGATTTAGTGACCAGTGACAAAGATTTTCGAAGAGTAGAAGGGCTTGGGCTGGTCGAGCATCGGTCCTAATGACAGTGTAGTTACTCCTGTTGGACGGGGCGGCGCAATTACGATAGACTCGCAAGCATTCTTGGAAGCGAGAAATACCGTGAATAACAAAGCTGGGCAGAGCAATCGCACGACGGCATCTGGCATCACTTGGTGCAAATCTGGGGCGACAGTGGGCGCTTCGGTAAGTCACGCGGCTAAGAACGGCAAAGTCGTTAGACTGTTGCTGCTTCTGTTCGCACTTAAGGTTGCCAGTTTCGCGCAGCCTACGCCGCCGAGTTTCTTCGCCCGGCCGGACGCACTTGGAACCGGTTGCGGAGATTTTGGCAATCTGCTGGTTGGCGACCTGAACGGAGACGGGATTCCTGACATTGCCTGCAACCTCCCGGTGCTGCTGGGCAACGGCGACGGAACTTTCAGGCTTGGGCAAGACATCGACGGCTCTCTCAATGCGTACCACTACGGTGCCTTGACAGACCTGAACGGGGACGGGGATCTCGACATTGTCTTTCCGGAGTACGAAAACGGCTTAACACCGGACCAGATCGGAGTGCTCCTTGGAAACGGCAACGGTACATTTCAAAAGGTTGTTCTGAGCACTTCCTCGGTGATCGACACCGGCGAGTTCACTGTCGGTGTGGCCGATTTCAATGGCGATGGAGTACCTGATGTCGTGGAACTCGGCACTGCATTCGGTGTAGTATTTTTCGGTTCGGGCAACGGCTCGTTCACGGCAGGGCCGGGATTCGCCGTGAACAGCAACCAGAGGACCCCGCTGTCGCCGCTGTTCGTTGCGGACATGAATAAAGACGGCAAACCGGACCTGGTCGCGCTCTACGGCGATAACGAGCTGGTTGTGCTGCTCGGCAACGGCGATGGAACGTTCCAGGCGCCGATTGATACTGCGCTGCCGTTCCCGAAGGATCCATTCGCTATCGCCATGGCGGTAGGGGACGTGAACGGCGACGGCATTCCGGATGTCGCCGTTACCAACAACACCGACACGGTGGTCTTGCTGGGCAAAGGCGATGGCAGTTTCGAATCCTCTAAGCTGGTGGATCTTCCGGGCGGCGATTACGGCCTCACTCTTGCGGATGTGAACGGAGACGGCATTTTGGATCTCATCAACAACGCAGTTCAAGTGGCGTTCGGGAAAGGGGACGGAACGTTCAAGCGGCCCATCTATTGGCCGGTCACTCCGCAGTTAGGCTCGCTGACTGCGGTTGTTGCGGCGGACTTGGGTAACGATGGGAGAACCGATCTGATCACCACGGATTTCGCTTTCTTTTCCGTCCTAATGAACACCGGCAAAGGCGAGTTCAAGGACGGCATCCGGACTGCGATTCCAGGAGGCGATGTCTCCTGTGCCGCCACCGGCGACTTCAACGGCGACGGCGTTCCGGACATTGCCGCCGTGAACGCGACGGGCGTTCAGATCATGCTCGGCACAGGAAAGGCCACGAAGCCATTTCAAGCCGGCGAAGCCTATCCGGTAACCGAAGCTCTCTGCCCCCTGGTAGGCGACCTGAACGGAGACGGGATTGTCGACTTGTTTGTGCCGACTGGATCTTATGGAGGCGCGGGGTCGGTGGTCGCGTATCTCGGCAACGGGGACGGGACATTTCGGCTCGGACCCACTAGCGCGGTCTCTAACGTGCAAACCTTCGCGCTTGGGGATTTCAACGGCGACGGCAAGCTGGATTACGCCACTACAAGCAACCTGCTGGCTTACGGCAACGGGGACGGGAGCTTCGGCACGCCGAACCCATATATCCCCAGCATCTCGCCAAACGCACTGGGCTTTTCTGACATTGTGGCGGCGGACCTAAACGGGGACGGAAAGCCGGATCTTGTTCTCGATGACTACCAAGCCTTTGACGGCCAGTATTTATACGTTCTCCTGAACGAAGGGGCTGCGGGCTGGAGTGAGACGCAGGTTCCAACGGACCAGTTCTTGTCACTTCTTACGGTAGGTGCGCTCGAGCGCAATGGGAAGTTGGATATTGTCGCAGCGTTGCCCCTTGGCCTCTGCGTTTTCCTGAACAACGGGGCGGGATCTTTATCGCAAGAAACTTGTCTGGACGGGTATTTCGACGCCGGCGGCTACCCGCTGGCCGCCGACGTAAACGGGGACGGGGTACCGGACCTGATATTGGCTGTTGAGGGGGATATGGCGGTATTCCCGGGGGAAGGCGGGGCGCAGTACCCAACCTCCCCAGTCTTCTACGGCATGATGAACTCACCGGTGGCGGCGTTCGCGTTGAACACGCACCATCAAAGCCCGAAACGCGGGACGCCGGATCTGGTTGAGGTCGATGGTAGCGGTGTTATTGTTACGTTGATCAACGAGACTAAGTAGGCACTCACGGAACGTTTAAGATGGCCGCGATAGGTCGCAATCTATCAATCTTGTCGCCGGGTGCAATCTATCCATAGGCATTGCCTATTCGCAGACCACGACTAACTTAGCGACTCTACCCGAGAACCTTGCAGCTACTATTGATCCGCGGATTGCTGATAGGATTGCGTCGCTCAAGGCAATCGACAACTATGCGCATCCGGTGTTGCCGCCTCTGGATGATGAGAAGGATCGCGGGTTCGACGCGCTGCCGGTCGATAACATGGAGCCGGAGACCGACTTACTCGCGTGGCGTCCGGATAATCCGCAGTTGCCCGCGGCGCAGTGTCGAGTGAAGGCGTGTGAGGGGCAGCATTACGATGACTGGGTCCTGAATTAGACCAGGAAACTCAGCGCCAGACAAACCAGATGCGCGGATCACACCGCGTTGCGCTTTACGTCGACGGCGCGGGCCAGAAGATCTTTCAACGCAGGGTCGGAAAGTACGGCCGAGTCAAGTATGTCCACGTGCCGGTGGACTTTTCCTGTCCCCTGGAGAAGGCGGGCGGGATCGTCGAGTGTGGCTCCTTGCGCCACGCCGAGGTTGACGCCCTTCTTCTTCATTGAAATTGCGAACACCAGACCTTTGTATCCGCGATCGAACCCGTAACCTAACTCTTTTCCCTCGGCTGTCTCGATTGCGTCCGGGAAAGCTTCGAGCACGAGGTCGCGTGCGGCAATACAAAGCAATCTCGCCGTCGAGCTAAACGGGGCTAGAAATCTAGCCAACTCATCCGCTGTGAGCCTCCGAGATTCTCGCTTCAGAATCGTAAGTGCAGCGCAAGTTGAATAATGCGCTGAGGTAGCGTCGTTGAAATCTGTCCGAAGGTCGGATCCGTAATCGTAAGATCCGGATTCGAGAAGTTCACGTGATTCAGAACGTTGAACATGTCGGCCCGAAACTCGGTGTCGAACTTCTCGCCAACATAGAAGTGCTTCGCAATGGCTAAGGTCGAAATTGATATAACCCGGACCGCGAAAGGCATTTCGGCCGAGCGTTCCGTAAGTATATTGTCCGTTGAGGGCCGCGGCATTGGCGGAAGCGGTGTTATCCAGCGTAAGTAGACGCGTGTTAGAGAAGTTGCCGGGGTTAAACCAGTAATTCCCCGAGCTTCCGTTAAGTGATAAGTAACTCTGAGGATTCAATATTCCGATGCCCGAACCGACCAAGTCCGCGTGGACTGAGCCCGCATCGCCCGCCCCGGAAGGTCCCGGATCACTGGGAGTCGTGTTCAGGCCGGCAAATACATCGAGAGGGAAGCCGGTGTGCCACTGCACGATCGGATACAGTGACCAGCCTTTGGTCAGCAGCTTGGGTCCGCGCTCCCACATCTTTTCGAAAGGCAGTTCCCAACCGCCCGAGATCGATAAAGCGTGCCGTACATCGGTATCGCCTGACGCATAAAACGCGCTGTGGTCGTAGTAAGGCACCACAGAGTTCCGCTGTCGAAACCCGGACACATTATCCAGCTCGTGCCCAAGTGTGTAGGAAACCTGAAGGAACGAATTCGAGAAGTAGGAACTGGGCGTTCCGCCGAAGCGCTTGGTGAACGACGCCTGCAGTGCATTGTAATTGGCGTCGCCTATATTCTCGAAGGTGTCCAGATAGCTGAAGTTAGTCGCCGTCGTATTGAGTAGCCGGGTGTTAGTCCCGAGAATGAACGGATTCTGATCAACGAGTCCTGTTAACTTATGCGCGTCATACCCCACGTAGCTCAGCTCGGCCACGACAGTGGAGGCAAACTGGTGCTGCAGTGACATGTTGTACTGATACACATAAGGTGTGCGCAGGTGCGGGTCGACGAAGTAAACGGCGCTGCCGCCGAAAGGCAGGAAGCCCGAATCGGCGAAGTTGACATCGGATGACGGCGGCCTCGAGGGGAATGGATTGATTGCTCCGGCGGCCGGAAAGGTCTGGCTGTAGGGGCTCACTGGCTGACCACCGGTAGCGCTTGGCGGGCTGAAGTAGATATCCGAAAAACTGGCGAACGGAATCTGCCCGTTGAACTGAAGGTTGTCCTCGCCTTTCAGTATGTCGTAAAACACGCCGAACCCTCCACGCAGGCTGGTCTTGGCGTCTCCGAACACATCCCAGGCGAAGCCAAACCGCGGCGCAAAGTCATTCTTATCCGGGAAGTTCGATCCTTTCGGCGCGCCAGGATCGCCAGGGAACACAAGATTCGTCGGGGCATTCGGGAAGCGCTGCGATTGATCGCCGGGTATCAACGAGAAGGTGCGGCCCTGCGTATCGAACTTAGGCTCGGCGTATTCATAACGCAAGCCTAGAGTCAGAGTCAAATTCTTAGTGACATGCCATTCGTCCTGTCCATAGGCTGCGTATTGATGGGAGCGAATATTGGACGGCGCGCGGCCATACTGAGTGTATTCATCGGGATTACCGGTTAGGAAATCAGCAAAGTCGGTGCCGGAGCCCACCGAAGTTCCCGGGCCGTAGAACGAGTAGATACCGTCGACAATGAAGTCGTAAGTCGTATTGTTCTGGTAAGGAGAAAAGTAAAAGCCGAACTTCATCGAATGGCGGCCGCGCGTCCAGGACAGATTGTCATAGAAGGCATAAGTGTTGTCGATGAGCGCGGTCGGGCCCTGATAGCTGTATCCGATCGATAAATTGCTCCCGTAAAAACCCAGCAAAGTCGGCCCGGTCGGCTGATCCGGCGTGACTCCGATACCGAGGACGGCCGGAGTTGCCGCGGTATTTGCACCAAGCGGCTCGTCCTGCAGATTGTTGTGCCGTTGCGCGGTCACCCGCAATTCGTTCAAAAGGCTGGGAGTGAAGGTGTGCGTGTAAGTGACACTTCCAAAATAGGTCGTGATATTTGTCGAATCCGAATATCCCGCAACATTCGCGTACGGGAATGGGTTGATCATCGGATTGGCTTGCGAGGTGAAGGTTCCGCTCACGATGTCCCGGCTGGTGACGTAGTAGTCCATTCTTCCGAGATACTCGTTATAGTTATTTGTCGCGCTCGCTTCCGGGAATAAATAGCCGGTGGGCGAGGTTGGTATCAAACCAAGCTGGAAGTATTTCGCTGCAACGGGATCGATCGTGGCGGGGTTAATGATGGCCTGGGCCGCCAAAGCGGGATTGGACTGGTAATAAGGATTATTCTGCAGGAACGCGACCACGTTCGGATCCGGGCCGCCGTTGACCGCCTGTGAGAAGTTGCCGGCGGCTTCGGCCGGAGTAAATGTGTTCACTTTGCCTGCTTGCGAGAGTTGAGACTGCCGCTGACCCTCATAGGCGAAGAAGAAGAAGAGTTTGTCCTTGCCGTTGAAGACCTTGGGGAGGATGATCGGGCCGCCTACGGTACCGCCGAACTGGTTGCGTTTGAGGATCGGCCGGGCTTGACCTTGCTCGTTGTTGAAGAATAGGTTGGCGTCCAGGTCTTCATTGCGCACGTAGTCATACAAAGTGCCGTGCAGCTGGTTCGTGCCGCTCTTGGTCACCATGCTGACAATGCCGCCGGCATTGCGGCCGTACTCCGCGCCATAGTCACTCTCGAGCACTCGAAATTCCGCGATTGCATCGGGGTTGGGGTTGACCACGATCCCGTTACTCAGCAGGTTGTTGTTGTTGCCGCCATCGAGCAGATAGGTTACGGAGTCCGTCCTTTGTCCGCCAATGCTGTAGCTGCCGGCTCCACCGTTGTCGGGATTCGTCGCGGTGACGCCCGGTTGTGTAGCTAGTAGATCGAGGGTGTTCCGGCCGTTCAGGGGCAATTCAAAAATCGCCTGACCGCTGACCACGCCGCCCACGACCGCATTCGTGGTTTCGACCGTGCTGGCCACGCTTTCCACAGTGACGCTCTGACTCATGGAGCCGAGAGTAAGCACTAAGTCCACGCGCAACGTCTGGTTGATGTCGAGCACCGCTCCCGGCCGGTCGATAGCTCGGCGGAAGCCCGACGCTTCCGCTGACACTTCGTAATGGCTGCCGATCGGGAGCTGCGGCACCTGATAATAGCCCGACTTATCCGTCTTCGTCTCGCGCGCGGTCTGTGTGCCCAGATCGGTCACCACGATCTTTGCGCCAGCGACGGCGGCCCCGGTCGGGTCGGTTACATTACCCGCGATCCTTCCCGTGGCGTCTTGCGCCCATAACTGGGCTGAGAATAAGGCCGCACTAATCGCGACTGCGACCCCGCGGCGTTGAACGAATCGAAACAGCGGTAAACGACGGTTGTGCATCAGAACCCCCTACGACCGATCGCTGACGGGGCGATTCGTAATGAATCTCAAGAGACTAACACAAGCATGGAGGAAATGTGGCGCATACACTTTTGTGTGCGGTGTCGGGCCCCGTCTCGAGACGCACGGTAGCAGATATACTCGATGTGCATGCGGCTAACAATCTGCCTCTTTACGGCTGCGTTAGTGGCCAAGGGCCAGCCCACGATCAGCCCTGGAGGCATCGTAAACGCGGCGAGTTATACAGTACCAGTGGCACCGGGGAGCCTAGCTTCGATCTTCGGTACCTTCGACGTAACCTCGTCATCCGCAGCCTCGGTTTTACCTCTCCCAACAACTCTCTCCCAACTCTCGCTGCAGTCTACCGGCGGATACTTCGCCCCGCTCTTCTTCGCCTCGAATACACAGGTAAACATACAGATACCCTGGGAGCTTGCCGGGCAAACGCAGGCGTCCTTGACACCGATCTTGTCCGGACAAGCCGGTCCCGCGCAAACGCTGAGCTTGGCCGCGTTTGCGCCCGGCATCTTCAGTATCAACTCGCAAGGTACCGGCCAGGGAGCCATCCAAGACGCGATCTATGACATCGTCGGTACATCCGATCCAGCGATACCAGGAATTACAACCATCGTTATTTACTGCACCGGTCTGGGTGCCGTAACCAACCAGCCTGCCACGGGATCGCCGGCGCCATCCAATCCTCTCGCCATCACGACTACGCTACCCGATGTAACTATAGGTGGAATCCCCGCGCATGTGGTCTTCTCCGGACTAACTCCGGGACTCGTCGGTGTCTACCAGATCAACGCGCTTGTACCGGGTAGCGCTCCCGTGGGCGTCGCCGTTCCGGTTGTCATATCCATGAACGGCGTACTCTCGAATGCGGTTACGATTGCGATTCAGTCTACAGGCGCTGACTCCGCGGCCGATGCGATTCTCTCCCAGATGACTCAGGATGAGAAGCTACAACTTGTCCACGGCGGCACCAGTGGTGTCGGCGCACCTGCTCCCCATGGGGGCGCCGGCTGGGTGCCGGGGATACCAAGCCTCGGGATTCCCGACCTCTACCTTGCGGACGGCAGTGTAGGAGTGGGTAACAGCGTCGGTCCGGCTACCGCGCTTCCGTCCTCAATCGCCAGCGCGGCCAGTTGGGACCTGGACGAAGCTTATAAGTACGGGAGTGTAATCGGCGCCGAGATGCGGAACTACGGCATGAACGTCAACTTAGGGGGTAACATCAACCTCATCGGACGCGAGCCCCGCGATGGACGCACTTTCGAGACGAAGGGGGAGGATCCAATTCTTGCCGGGAAGATCGCGGCGGCTCACATACGCGCCATTCAGGACCAGCACGTGGTCGGCGGTATCAAGCACTTCGCCATTAATGATCAGGAAACCGGACGGAGTACCGCGAATGCTGAAATCGATGAACGGTCCATGCGCGAGAGCGATCTGCTGGCATTCGAGATCGGAATCAAAGACTCCGATGTACAGTCCGTGATGTGCGCCTACAACTTAGTCAACGGAGTCTACTCCTGCGAGAATCCTGATCTGTTGACGACCGCGCTTAAAGGTGATTGGGCGTTCCCCGGCTTTGTGATGTCGGACTGGGACGCGACTCACAGTACAGTAGCCGCTGCGCTCGCCGGCCTCGATCAGGAACAACCGGATAGCACTTACTTCGGTGATCTCGGTTCGGCGATTCAGAGTAATCAAGTACCGCAGTCCACGCTGGATGAGATGGTTCATCGTATCCTTCGGGCACTCTTTGAAGTCGGCGCTTTTGTAGAGCCAACCACATCACCTATCAATACTGCGGCGGATCAGGCTATCGCGCAGGAGGTAGAAGAACAAGGCGCTGTTCTACTCCAGAACAACAATGGGCAACTCCCGCTGAATGCTTCTACCCTTAAGTCGATTGCGATCATTGGATCGAACGCCAACATCGGAGTACTCTCGGGCGGCGGCTCGGCGCAAGTAACTCCCACGGGTGGGCCAGCGCTGCAGCAGCCCGCACCTTGCCCGCCCTGCTGGGCGCCGGTTATCTGGGACCCTTCATCTCCCATGGATGCCATTCAGGCGCGGGCGCCGAACGCGTTGGTCCAATTCGATCCTGGAACGGACTCGACTTCCGCGGCGGCGCTGGCTGCTTCATCCCAGATAGCTATCGTGTTCGTTAGTGAGTGGTCAAGTGAGGGGATGGACCGGACGGATCTCAACTTCGATGGTCAGGATGCGCTTGTCTCCGCTGTCGCTGCCGCCAATCCGCACACGATTGTAGTTATGGAAAACGCGGGAGCACAGGTAATGCCTTGGTTGAGCAGTGTGAGCGCAGCGCTGGAAGCTTGGTTTCCTGGGCAGAATGGCGGACCGGCTATTGCCAACCTATTGTTCGGCGCGGTAAACCCATCCGGCAAGCTTCCGATCACCTTCCCGGCGAGTGTGAACGACCTGCCTCATCCGGTGATCGCGACTCCGCCGGACGGAACTACGCCGTTCCCCGTCAATTACTCAGAGGGCTTGTATGTCGGTTATAAGTGGTACCAGAGTCAGAATATAACGCCGCTGTTCCCCTTTGGCTTCGGTCTGTCCTATACGACGTTTGCTTTCTCGAATATCAACCTGACTAATAATTTGGCTGCAGCGAACCCGAACATCCAGGTGAGCTTCCGTTTAGCCAATACGGGTCCGGTGGCCGGTGCGGAGGTCGCGCAAGTCTATCTTACAGATGCCCTCCGGAATGGGCGAGCCGCCACTGCGCTTAGTTGGCTGGCGTAAGGTGTTTCTAAATGCAGGCGTCCAACAGCAGGTTACGATTGAGATCGATGAAAATGACTCGTCGCATCCGCTATCTTGGTGGAATCCGGCTGCAAGCGCGTGGCAAGTAGCCCCTGGAAGCTATAGCTTCTACCTTGGCAATTCTTCCAGCACCGCGGACCTAAATCTCGCCGGAACAATCCAGATCAACTAATTCGGCGTGAAACTGTTCTCTCGGGTGCTCGCGATCATCTACCTTATCGGCTTTGTCTCCTTTGCCGTGCAGGCCAAGGGACTGATCGGTTCGCAAGGCATCCTACCCCTCGATCCGTTTCTCGGAGCCGTATGGACGCAGATCGGCAGCGGCGCCTTCTGGTCGGTCCCGACGCTGTTCTGGTGGTGGCATTCCGACTTCGCGCTCGTCGCAATCCCTTGGATTTGCGCTGTTATCGCAATAGCAGCGGCTCTCTTACCTGCGCACGGCATCCCGCAGCGGGTCGCATTCGCGTTCCTATGGGTAGGCTATCTGTCATTAGTCAGCGCGGGACAAGTCTTCATGGGCTACCAGTGGGACTACCTGCTGCTGGAAGCCGGCTTCCTCGGCATTTTCATTACTCCGGACCCGCTCCGCGTCCTCCTTCTGCAATGGCTACTCTTCCGCCTGATGTTTGAATCGGGAGTAGTCAAACTGACCAGCCACGACCCGACCTGGCGTAGTCTGACCGCTTTGACTTACCACTATTGGACGCAGCCCCTGCCCACCGCGCTCGCGTGGTTCGCCGATAAAGCGCCGCTCTGGTTTCAGAAAGCTTCCTGCGCAGCCGTGTTCGTCATCGAGTTAGCTGTACCATTCCTGATCTTCGGCACGTGCGTCATGAAACGGATTGCCGCCGTCGCCATCATCGCGCTGCAAGTGCTCATCATGGCTACCGGGAGTTACACGTTCTTTAACCTGCTGACCATCGCACTCTGTATTCCTCTACTGCTTCCCCCGAGTCAGCCGGTTCGTTCGAATGTCTATGTTTCCGGCGCGCTCATCCTCGTCATTTTCGGACTTAGCGTGATTAGTTTAACCGCTATGGCGGGATTACCGACACCCGCGTTTGTAGATCGGATTGCGCCATTCGGAATCGTGAACTCTTATGGCTTATTCGCCAGCATGACTACGCAGCGCATTGAGATCGACGTTCAAGGATCAAACGACGGCGTTAACTGGCGAAGCTATGAGTTCCGGTACAAACCTGGCGATCTGAAACGCGCGCCGGTCTTAGCCGAACCGTATCAGCCGCGGCTCGATTGGCAGATGTGGTTTGCGGCACTCGGAAACTTTCAGGAAAACGTCTGGTTCCAGCATTTTGCCTTGCGGCTTTTGCAGGCATCGCCGCCCGTATTGGCGCTTCTTGAACATGACCCGTTCGGAGGCAAGCCGCCGAAGTACATTCGTGGGCTCGCCTATCAATATCGGTTCAGCGACTGGCAGACACTCCGAACCAAAGGCGAGTGGTGGACGCGTCAGCCCGCCGGGGACTACTTCCCCACGGTCTCGCTAAAGCACTGAGATAGACTGCAACCAACCAACTATGAAGCCAATTTTTCTGATTCCAGTAGTCGCCGCGGCCGCGCTGGCCCAAGGCGCCGGTCAAAGTTCATTCAACGGTCGCTGGGACCTGACGGTCCACGCCGGCCAGGACACGTATCCGTCCTGGGTGGAAGTTACCGGAGCGCCCGCCGCTCCAATGGTGCGGGTAGTCGGCCGAGTCGCCAGCGCGCACTCCGCAACGGATGTGAAGCTAAACGGCGCGAACCTTCTGTTCAGCACCGAAGAGTGGTTTGGAAAGACCATGCAAGTGAAATGGGACCTCCGCTTCAGTGATGGCGCGTTAGCCGGCACTTACTCCAGGGCGGACGGCGTAAATGCATCGTTTGAAGGTAAACCCGCGCCGGCGTTAAATCGCAAGGTTGCAAGTTGGGGCAGTCCTGAGCCGCTCTTCAACGGAACCGATATGTCCGGATGGGAGCCCTTCACTACCGAACCGGGCAAAGTACCCGAAAGTCATTGGAAAGCCGAAGGCGGCGACCTTCTGAACGTATCTCCCGGAGCCAACATCAGAACAACGCGCACCTTCAACGACTTCAAGCTTCACGTCGAATTCAACTGTCCTGACGAAGGTAACAGCGGCATCTACTTGCGCGGACGTGATGAAATCCAGGTAGCTTATGAAAAGGGAATCGACGCCCTCCACGGTATGGGCGCACTCTACGGATTCATCGCACCGAGTGTTTCACTCCCTTGGAAGCCGGGACAGTGGGAAACCTTCGACATCACCTTAGTCGGACGCAAACTAACAGTAGTTCGCGATGGCAAGACCACCATTAACAACCAGGAAATTCCCGGAATCACGGGCGGCGCTATCAATAGTCACGAAGACGAACCCGGCCCCATCTACCTTCAGGGCGATCACACCGGGGGGATGCGCTACCGCAACATTACGATCGCGCAGCCGCGGCAGTAGCTTCCGCGCGCCCGCTCTCGTGCAGTTGCTCGCAAAGCTGCGCCGTCCACTCGCGCGCCTGCCGGTCGCTCTCCAGTTGCTCTATCGTGAACCGCATCTTGCGGCCCCAGTTCGGATACTGCGAAGTTGTGCCCGGCAGGTTCTGCTGATGCGGTTCGCGCGTTAGATCTTCCTGATTCACCAGCATGATCATCGACGGCGTGGACGCCAGAAATGCCATGATGGCGTGGTGCAGCGTGTCATCGAAGTCTACCTTCGCAGCGTACGCGCGAGGTAATAGACCGGCGTCGCGCAGCGCTTCCAGCATGCGCTCCTTATCGCGCCTTCGCCCGGTCCACTGCTCGTCGTAAGCCTTCGCGTCCAGCACTCCCGCGGCCTTCCGCGCCTCGATATCCGAACCTTTCCAGAACCCAGCCAAGGTAGGCAAATCGTGAGTCGACGACGACACAAGCGCCTGCCGTGGGTACTCATCCGCCCGCCGATACGCGCCGTCCCCGCTGCGCTCGAAGTAGAAGAGTCGATAACTAAGGATTCCAAAGCGCCCCAGCATCTCCCGGATGTAAGGTTCCACGGTCCCTAAGTCTTCGCCGACGATCAGAATGCGGCTGCGCGCGCTCTCCAGCGCGAGGATTCGAACCAAGTCTTCGGCGCGATCATGCACATACGCGCCCTTAGTTGCATCCATACCATCCGGGATCCAATAAAGCCGGAAGAAGCGCATCACATGATCGATGCGCAGCGCCCCACCATGCTGCGCGGTGCGGCGGATCGATTCGCGGAACATGCGATAACCATCCGCCCGGTGCCGCAGCGTATTCGGCGGCGGGAAACCCCAATCCTGACCTTGCGGCGAGAAGTCGTCCGGCGGCGAGCCTACCCGGCAGCCATGCGCGAAGAAGTCGCGATGCGCCCAGATATCGGCGCCAAACCGGTCAGTCGCCAAAGCTAAGTCGTGATACAGCCCGATACTAAGCCCGGCATCTACTGCTGCGCGCTGCGCGTCGGCCAATTGTTGGTCGGTCTGCCACGCCGCCCACTCATAGAAGAGGATAGATCGCCAATGCTTTGCCGCAAACTTCTTAGTCGCCGCGGACTCAGGGTCGCGATACTCCGCCGGCCAGTTTGTCCAGACCCACAGATTCGGATCGCGTCGATGCAGATACTCATTCAACGCGCAATAGAGACCGAAGCGTGTGAGTAGATTGCCCGCGTCGTCGCGAAACTTACGGAACTCGTGCGCGCGAGCAGTATCCTTGCGCCAATGCCTGCGCAGAAACTCCGCAAACAGTAGCTTCAGAAAGCGCGTCTTGAATGCGGCAATCCGCTCGTACTCTACCGTTTCCGCGTCCCGCAGTGCCCTCAACTCCGACTGCGCCGATGGACGCTGGAAGCACCACTGCGCGCGCCGCGATTGCTTCCATTCCTCGATAGCTTCAATATCCAGATACAGATAGTTCTGAAAGAAGATACTCGTGGGCAAGTAAGGGCTTGTGTTGTAAGGGCGGCGGTTAGGAATCGCATGTAACGGGTTCAGCGCAATGAAACTAACTCCCAGTTCGCGCGCGGCCCACTTACAAAGCCGCTGTAAGTCAGTGAAATCTCCAAATCCCCAGTTCCGCTCGGAGCGCAACCCGTAGAGCGCAACCGCGAATCCGGACGTCTTACCTCCGCGCTTTAGCTCTTCCGGCTGCCATGCGGAGGCGGGCGCTACAATCAGGTTGGTCTCAGCATGACGCCACCCGGCGTCGATTGCCAACCGGTGATAGCCCAGCGGAACTTCCAAAGGCAGCGTCACGCGAACACGCGCCCACGAATCCTCGAAAGTCCGCCGTTCTTCAACCGCACCGGAACTTAGCGGTAACTTCGCCTTCAGCACGCCGCCCGATTCCAAAGTGACAGTGAACCGCGCCTCCGTCCCTAACTCCGCTTCGGGAAATGTCACCGGAATCGTAAGCTGACCGTGCGAATAGGTGGTCACGATCGCCGGCGAAAGGATGTGCACCCACTCCTCGCGCTCGCGCCTTTGCACGTCGGCCGCTACCGTATCCTCCGACTCGGTGCGAACGCCTAGCGCGCCCAGGATAGCTTTCAAAGTCTCAGGCGAGGCGGCTTGCTCCTGCCCGAACATCGTCCAGAATCGCGGCTCGATGCCGCAGCGCTCAGATGCGCTTACCAGGGCTCGCCCGGAGGCGTCGGATGACATCAAGAACCTCTTTGCAGTTTAATCACCTCGATTTGCGAAACTAACTGTATGCAAGCTCCGTTGGCATCCGGTCCCGTCGAACTTTTCTCGCGGATCGATAATGAAACCGTCGATCAAGCCATTGCGCAAGCCGGCGTGATCACCACGACGCTCGATAACGCCATCAACTGGGCTCGCAAGAACTCGCTGTGGCCGATGACTTTCGGACTCGCCTGCTGCGCGATCGAAATGATGTCGATGGGCGGCGCGCGCTTCGACATCTCACGCTTCGGCGCTGAAGTGTTTCGCGGATCTCCGCGTCAATCGGACTTAATGATCATTGCCGGTCGCGTGTCGGTAAAGATGTCGAAGGTAATTCGTCAGCTTTACGAGCAAATGCCGGAGCCGAAGTGGGTGATCTCCATGGGCGCGTGCGCCACGTCCACGGGCGTGTTCAACAACTACGCGCTGGTGCCCGTCAACCAGACGATTCCCGTCGATGTCTACGTTCCCGGCTGTCCCCCGCGCCCCGAACAACTCATCCACGCGCTGATGCTTTTGCAAAGCAAAATTCAGGGGCAAACCGGCACGACGCGCGACATCCTCAGTCTGAGTTAGCAGTCTGGGTTTGGCAGCGGGGTTCTTCCCGCCAAAGGCATTCTGTGTGAGATGGCACTCTCGCGGAAAAACCGACCGAGTCACTATCGCGCGAGTCGTGTTTGAAAAGCTGCATTCCGAGATTTCATCATGCCCCAACAGCACCGCCCCGTCGCGCTATCGTTAACAGCCGCAGCTTGCCTCTTCGCTACAGCTTATCTTCAGGCATCCCCAACCACTGCTTACGTCAGCCTTTGTTGTAACGCTCCTTCCACGGCGACTGCTTTCGACGCCTCCAATCTCACCCAAACAAAGTCGATCGCAACTGGATCCGGCGGCGACAGCATCGTGCTCAGCCCGGACGGAACCAAGATGTTCATCACGGTTGACTTGACACGCGAGTTACAAGTCATTGAGATATCTACTGGCGCCATTCTGGCAAAAATCCGATTGCCGTTCTCAATATCCGGCACTCCTCCGTACTACCTGGCGATCAGCCCGGACGGATCGAGAGTATACGTTTTTGGCCTGGTAAATACCACGGACTCCGCGATACTCGCGGTGAACACCACTACTTATCAGATAACGGGGCAACTCAACCTTAACTTCAACGCGGGATTTGGTCCGCTTCTGATTTCGCCGGACGGAAGTCAACTCTATATCTCCGTTGGTTTGGTCAATCAATATGTTCAGGTGATTGACATTCCCGCGCTGACGCTAGGTGCGCAGATCCCATTCAACGAATACACGGCCGGATTCGCCGTGACGCCGAGCGGATTGATTCTGATTACCGACACTAACAACCAACTTATCGTCATCGATCCGAAATCAGCTACTATCTTGAACCAGTTTTCTTTACCGGGAGGGAACACCGTCGTGCCAGGAAACGTAATTTCCTCGCCGGACAGCACCACGGCCTACATACGATTCGGACCGTCGATCCTCGCCGTGAACATTGCCACGGGAGCGACTGTCTTCGACACTCCCGTCAGCTATGGTCCGAGCCAGTTCGCGATTTCGCCGGACGGGACCAAGCTCTATTCGATCAATTATGCGGCTGATGGCGGTGCCAGCGTTTCCGAATTTAATATTCCTTCGCAAACCGTCGCGAAAACCGTAAGGGAACTTGGACCATTGAGTTCGTTAGCGCTATCGACCAACGGCGCTACTCTTTACGTGCTAAATGCCGACGAAAGCGCGATCGCCACCGTCGACGTCGCATCCGAAAAGCTCGCCCACGTGGTTCTGGGCGGCGTAGGGATCGATTCCCTTGCAATCGCCCCGAACAACGGCACGGTCTTGGCGTCAGCTTCGGGGTTCGGGACCGGCGATGACCTTCTTGCCCTGAACGCCGTGACTCAGAAATTGAAATTCACGGCCGCCCCAACCGGCGAAGTCTCGTTCAGTCCGGATGGGAAGACGCTGTACCTGGCGAATTCGGCTGAGTTATATGTGTACGCTTACCCTTCGCTGCAATTGGTGACTAAGGTACCCGCGCCGAACCTGGAGACTTTCGGCCAAGCGATTCCATCTCCCGATGGGACGCTGCTATACCTTCCCGTAAGCTTCGTCTCCGGAGGCCCCAATCAGCCGGGAGGTCAGTACTTCGAGCCTGGAGTTATCGCTGTCTTCGACACTTCCAACTACCAACTAACAAAAGGCATCAACGTTCCCTTGGGTCTTGGAGCCGTGGCCTTGACGCCGGACGGAACGACGCTGGTTTGCACATCGAACGACGCTTATGTGTTTCTGATCAGCACGTCCACCGGAAAGGTTACCGGAAAGATACAACTTAGTCCATCCAACGGGCTTCCGGACGCTGTGGCGCTGTCGCCAGACGGGTCGACGGCGTACGTCATCGACGCAGTGAACAACGCGCTTGTTGTCATTAATCTGGCAACGCAGACTCAGACGGCCAGCATCCCGGTAGGAACCAATCCGTTGTTTGTAGCGATCACACCGGATGGATCCGAAGCTTGGGTTGCGACGTCGACAGTGCTTGACGTTGTGGATCTGGCCGCGGGTACGGTAAGTACGCCGGTGAAACTGCCGGGTGCGCCTTCCGCGATCGTATTCGCTCAGTAGGGCGGGCCTTTAGGATTCCTGGCTGGTCGGCGACTCCATTCCCATCTGTCCCAGCCGGTAGCGCAACGCGTTGCGAGTCAGGCCGAGTAAGCGCGCGGCCTGACTCTTATTCCCGTCGGCTTTCTTCAATGCCGCCTTGATAATCTCCTGCTCGTATTGATCGAGCGTCATGCCTGAAGGTAAAGAAAAATCGCCCGAAGCGGCGCGTGCCTGACGTCCCGTATCGAGGCGAATATCCGCCGCATCGAGTTGATTCCCGCGCGCCATCACGAGACTCCGCTCGATCACGTTCTCCAGTTCGCGGACATTGCCCGGCCAGTCATAGCCCATCAGTTTCTGCATGGCCGCCTCGGTGATTCCTTCCACGCGTGAGCCCGTATCGGGCGAGAGCTTCTTCACAAAATGCTCCGCCAACCACGGGATATCATCGCGCCGCTCGCGCAGTGGCGGGATCTCCATCGGCACCACGTTCAACCGGTAATAAAGATCTTCCCGGAACGTGCCCTGTTCCAGTGCAGCGCGCAAATCCTGATTCGTTGCCGCGATCACGCGCACATCGATGTGCAGCGTCTTGTTGCTCCCCAGCCGCTCGAACTCGCGCTCCTGCAAGACCCGCAGCAACTTCACCTGGATATGCGGCGGCACGTCGCCAATCTCGTCAAGGAAAACGGTGCCATGATCCGCTTGTTCGAACTTGCCCGGCTTGCTGTTCATTGCGCCGGTAAAAGCGCCGCGCTCATATCCGAACAGCTCGCTCTCCATCAAATTCTCCGGCAGCGCGGTGCAATTGATCTTCACCATCGGCTTGTCGGCACGCGGCGAATTGTGATGGATGGCGCGCGCGATCAGATCTTTCCCGACGCCGCTCTCGCCGGCCAGCAGCACCGTTGCGCGCGTGGGTGCGACCCGCAGAATCGTCGCGAAAATATCCTGCATCGGCTTACTGTGCCCGATGATATTGCCGATCTCATAGCGACGCCCGAGTTCTTCTTTCAACTTGCGGTTCTCATCGCGTAGGCTCCGGACTTCCACCGCTTTGCGCACGATGGCCACGAGATGATCGAGCGAAAACGGCTTCTCGAGGAAGTCCGCCGCGCCCTTCTTCATCGCTTCAACCGCGGCATTCACCGAACCATGCGCGGTCATCAGGATCACGGGAGCCATCGAGTTCTGGCGTCGTAACAACTCCAGCAACTCCATGCCGTCCATCCCCGGTAAACGAAGATCGCTTAGTATCAAATCCGCGCGTTGTGCCAGCGGCAAGGCAGCTTCCGCCGACGCAGCCTGCGAGACGTCGAACCCTTCGGAGTCAAGCCGCAACTCAATCACGCGCCGCAGCTTCTCTTCGTCTTCAACTACCAATACGTTCGGTCTCATGTTTGATCTCTCTGGGCAGCGTTCTCTATGCGGGCTCGGTCGGGAGACACACGCGGAACGTGCTGCCTTCCCCGGGTTTGCTTTCCACGTCGATTTTCCCGCGATGCTCACCGACTATCTTCGCCACAATCGCTAGCCCAAGTCCCGTACCGCTCGCTTTCGTTGTGAAGAACGGGTTGAAGATCGACTCGCGCTGATCCGGCGCGATCCCGTGGCCGCGATCCGTCACCGCAACGCAAGCGTCCGCGTCGCTAGCATCAGTCTCAACCTTGACGGTCCCTCCGTCCGGCGAGGCTTGAATCGCATTCAGAATCAGATTGAAAAACACGCGTTCCATCAACTCCGCGTCGATTGGGAACACGATCGATTTCGCGCTCGGCCGGAAGTCCATTGCGACTCCGCTCTGGCTCGCGTCTCGTCGCGCCGCTGCGATCGCTGCCGCCACCACGTCGTTCAGATCGGCACGAGCCCGGCGAATTTCCAACGGCCGCGCGAAATCCAGAAACCGCGAGACCAGCGAATTGGTCCGGTCCACTTCGCTCGAGATATAGCCCGCCAACTCCTGCGCGATCGCATCGCCCGCAGGCAGATTGCGCTCCAGCATATCGGCGGATGCCTTGATGGTTCCCAACGGATTGCGCAGCTCATGCGCTAAGCCGGCCGTGAGCTGTCCAATAGCCGCCAGCCGCTCGGCACGCCGCACCTGCGCCTCCGCTTCCCGCAAGCTCCGGTTGCTCGCCTCCAATTCCTCCGCGAGCAACTGGTAGCGATGCGACTGGCTCCGCAGCGCTTGCGCCAGAATGTTCACCAGCATCCCTGAGATCCCCAGAAACAAAACGCGCCGCACCAGTTCGGCCTTGGCCTGATCGTCGAGACCCAGCTGCGTGTAGTTCACAAACATGGGGTGCAGAAACGAAAGGTACGCGGCGCATGCGACTACCGTGAACACCAGCGTGCTGCCAACGCCGAGCGCGGCCGCGGTGCTGATCACCGGAAACAGAAGCATCCAATAGTAGTCGCTTTCGATGCCGTGGGTGTATCCGATCAGCGCATACGCGACCGCCACTTTGCCCAGGTTCCACAGCACGCGCGCCCGCTGGCGACCGAGAGAAGGCAGCAGGATCGATTCAGCCAGCTGCAGCGCGCCGAATAGAAGAATCAGCGTGATTTCGTTCGGGTCGTGCGGTGTCGTAACCGCGGCCATCGCGACGAACAAAAGGACAAGCACCAGGTCCGGCAGAAGGGGTTTTCGGGCGCTTGAACTCACGAACGTATCTTAATCCCGGTATGCAAAAATAAAGTCGTATCCCCCATGGTCAATCAAACTGAGCTGGAACGCGAGTTGGAAGCCCCAGCCACGTCGGAGGAGTCGAAATCCGCTGCGGAATCGACGCCCTCAGACGCAACCACTTCATTCGGCGATCTCCTCAGCCAATTCGAGCAGTCGCATTCCGATACTCCCTCGGATGGCGCTGAAGGCCGCGCCGCTACCGTCGTCGGTATCTCCGGCGACGCGGTGTTTCTCGATGTCGGGCTGAAGACGGAGGGCTTGCTCGCGCTCGATAAGGTTCGCGATCGCGCGGGCGAGGTCAAGCTCAAGCCGGGCGACAAGATGCGCGTCTCCATCACGGGCCGCGACGACGCCGGTTATTACACCCTCTCGCTGCTGCACGTGGAGCAGCCCAAAGATTGGACGGGCCTGCAGGCCGCTCTCGCTGAGAAGCGCACCGTCACCGGCACGGTTACTGGGTTGATCAAAGGCGGCGTCACCGTCGATGTCGGCGTGCGCGCGTTTATGCCCGCGTCCCGATCCGGCGCGCGCGATGTGGCCGATCTGGAGAAGCTTGTCGGCCAGGAAATCGCCTGCAAAGTGATCAAGGTCGATCCCGACGACAACGACGTGGTGGTCGATCGCCGGGCGGTCATCGAAGAAGAGCAGTCGCGCGCCAAAGAGCAGCGCTTTACCGAAGTGCGCGAAGGCATGGTGGTGAAGGGCATCGTTCGCAATCTGCTCGACTACGGCGCTTTTGTCGATATCGGCGGCGTCGATGGCATGTTGCACGTCGCGGAAATTTCCTACGGCCGCGTCGCTAAGCCGGCGGACGTGCTCACCGTTGGGCAGGAAATTGAAGTTCAGATCATCAAGGTCGATCCACGCAAGCGCCGGATCTCGCTCAGCATGAAGCAACTGCAGGCGGATCCGTGGAGCACGGTTGCCGATCGCTTTCACGTGGGCGACCGCATTAAGGGAACTGTTTCGCGCATCGCGGACTTCGGGGCGTTCGTCGAGCTCGAACCGGGACTCGATGGCCTGGTTCATCTTTCCGAGATGTCGTGGTCGAAGAAGGTGCGCAAGCCTTCTGACGTGGTCAATCCCGGAGACGTGGTTGAGGTGGTCGTGCTCGGCGTCAATCCCGCGGACAAGCGCATCTCGCTCGGCTTGAAGCAGGCGCTGGGCGATCCTTGGGAAGACGCGGAGAAGAAGTACGCGCCGGGAGTAATCGTTGAGGCTGCTCCCATCACGAGCCTCACCAAGTTCGGTGCGTTCGTGCAGCTCGATGAATTTATCGAAGGCATGATCCACGTCGGCGACATCAGCGCGGAGAAGCGGGTCAACCATCCATCGGATGAGCTGAAGGTGGGTCAGACGGTTCGCGCGATTGTTCTCGAAGCGGACAAAGCGCGCCGCCGCATTCGGCTTGGCCTGAAGCAACTGGTTCCGACAGCCGCTGATGAATACATCGCCGAGCACAAGGAAGGCGATACGGTGACCGGGCGCGTCACGGACGTTGCGCGGAATCGAGCGACGGTCGAACTCGGAGAAGGTGTGCAGGGCGTCTGCGCCATCGCGGAACGCGCGGAACCGAAGCCGGCGCAAAAAACCGCGGCCCCCGCCACAGCCCCGCAACCTGTGGCCGATCTCAGCGCGATCACTTCAATGCTCGCCTCGAAATGGAAAGGCGGAGGTGCGAGTGCTCCGTCATCGGCAGCAAGTCGCCATCGACTACGCCCCCGCCCGCTCCGGAAGCCGACTCCAAATCCGGTGCGCTAAGAACGGGCCAAGTCCGATCGTTCCAGATCAAGAAAATCGATGCCGAGAAGAAGCGCATCGAGCTTGAACTCGCTTAACGCCACTTCACATCGAGAATCAGTCGCGCGTATACCGGCGATTGCCAGATCTCGAACTTCGCGTCTGTCCCCGCGATCGCTTGCTCCACCAGCGCGCTCAACTCATCGCGGCGGAACGATCTTCGAATCGATTGCCGCCCGTCGAGCGCTCCCACTCGGCTGAGCATCGGGCATAGAAACACCGTGTACAGAGCCATCGGCAGCCAGTGCCGCACGGGGTCGATGCAGATGAACCGGTCGCACGATCGGCCGACGTTCCTTATCAGAGCGACCACCTGCTCATCCGTCAGATGATGCAGCAGCATCACCGCAACAGCCGCATCGGCCCGCGGCAACGGATCACTCGTCGCATCCGCTTGAATCATCTCGATGCCGGGCTCCGCGCAATCCGGCGGCTTTAGGTCGATGCCCGTGACCTGCCGGACTCTCGCATGATCCCTCAAATACACCAGCAGTGCGCCATCGCCGCATCCAATATCGATGACGCTGTTAACGCCGCGCAGTCGCTCCGCCAACGTTCGCCAATTGCCCATGAACCGGTGGATGCGATTCAGATCGCGATGAAACGCGCGTGTGACCGGGGGAGATGCGCCGGGCTCATCCATGATCTCCGGAGCAAGTGAGCGAGTGTTCATCATCAGGCGATATAATTCTGGCATTCTTTCTCATGAACGAATTCACGCGCCGTACCCTTCTCGCCGGTGTTGCCGGTGCAACTGTGGTTTCCAAGTTGTCGGCCGACCGTCCCGCGTGGAAGCCGAAGCTCGGACTTCTCGCCCGATACTCGCCCGGAAATGTGGCCTTCACGAAACAGGAGGGCTTCACCAGCATCGGCCTTTGGGCGAATGGCGGCGACGTACTGCAAGCCGACAAAGTCACTGATGAAACGCTCCAAAAGGTCAAGGCTGACGTCGCGCAATCCGGACTCTATCTTTCCGTCGTCGGTTCGACAAACAACCACATCGCGGCTGACCCCGCCAAGCGCAAACAGCAGAACGATTACTTCGCGAAGGTAATCGAAGTAGCGGGCAAGCTAGGCGCACCGTACGTCGGAACCGCGTCGGGTAACATGCCGGGACATTCGCTAAAGGACCAGGTCGCCGAGATTGTGCGCGTCTACGAGACGGCTTACTTCCCGATTTGTCAGAAGTACAACGTGCGGATTCTGTGGGAGCCATGGCCCGATGGACCGAACCTTGCCACCGGTCCGCAAGGCTACGACGCGCTCTTCTCCGCGTTCGGCAACTCGCCCTACGTCGGGCTCCAGTACGATCCCTCGCACTTAGTGCGCCTGTTCATGGATACGATCCAGACCGCGCGCGACTACGCCGATAAGATCTACGACGTCCACTTGAAAGACACGGAGATCGAATGGCACAAGCTGCATAAGATCGGAATTCGGCCGTTCGATAACCAGGAATGGTGGCGCTACCGGATCCCCGGCAACGGCCAGATCGATTGGGCCGCGTTCTTCACCGTGCTCGAGGAAGTCGGCTACAAAGGCGCAATGAACATCGAGCATGAAGACGATCTGTATGGTGCCATGCCGCCTGGGATCGAGTTTACGGACGACTATAAACGCGGGTTCCGGATTGGCCATCAGTATTTGAAGCAGTTCGTGCCGGCGTGAGTAGGGGAATCAGAGTCAGGCTAGAGTAACCGACGCGGCTACGATGTCTACAGGCTCGGGCCGAATAGCTTCTGACGCCTGAACGGAATCTCGGAGGAACTTCCTGTCTTCGCTCCGTTGATCGTATCAACCACTTCCTGCAATTGATCCTGCACAGCCGGCCAACGACCCGATGGAAGAATGACGATCGCAATTCTTCGGCCTTTGAGATTTTGCTGATACCGCAGATTTGAATCCGGGGTGACTAGGGCGTCGAATCCAAGCTCTTCGGCCGCTTTGATCAACTCGCCATTGGTGGCACGGTCCAGACCTGCATGGATGGCCGCTGTGACGGAATGCTTCGTCAGGTAGCGCGCCAAAGTTCGGGGACAAGATTGGTCGAAAAGGATCTTCAGGGCTTCAGCGCCGGAATGTGGGCGTCCCTGTGCCTTTTGAAGTTCAGAACGTCCTCTAGCGGGACTGTGTAATTGAACGCGATCTCTTCAGGGGACTCGCCTTCGGCCAGACACTCCGCAATCAAGTCAGCCGGAACGCGCGAGTCGCCCAGAGTGGGTCTTCCGCCAACCCGTCCGGGCATTACGACGACGCCCGGGTAGTCCGCATATGGATTGTCGCTTTCCATGTGTTTATGTTACCGCCAGGGCGCCTATGGTTGCGCATAACCACATGCTTATGTAAACTACTAATAAGTGTTCGCTTATGAGTAGAACTTCTGACGTGGTTTTCAAGGCGATTTCCGATCCCACGCGGCGAAAGATTATCGACCTGCTGGCCAAATCCGATTGTTCCGTGAAGCAAATCACGGCTTCATTCGATATCTCGCAACCGGCCGTGTCGCAGCACCTGCGGGAGCTGCGCGAATCGAAGCTGGTTACAGCCGAGAGAGTCGGAATCGAGCAGCATTACCGTCTCACCGCCGCTCCGTTAAAAGAGGTTTTCGGCTGGGTCTCGCAATATCGAACATTCTTCGATCCGACCGGCCACGCCTGGGCGTTCACGCCTGCCGCAAGCAAGAAAGCGGACAAGCATGGCCGTTGAAGGATCCGTCCCGCAAGACGGAGTCATCGTTCCGCATCTCGTCGTTTCCGACGCGGCGATCGCGGTCGAGTTCTATCAGCGCGCTTTCGGAGCGACGATCTTATACCGCTCGCCATCACCCAGCGGCAACGGCGAACATATCCACCTGCGTATGTGGTCCTCTCTCATTCAGGTTTCGACCGAAGAGCCCGGGCAACGGCGAACCCGCATGGAAGGAGGATTCCTCGCGTCGCCCGAGACGCTGCACGGCTCGACAGCGGTCTTTCAGGTTGGCGTACCGGACGTCGATGCGGCGTACCGAGAAGCGGTAGACCAAGGCGCCACGCCCGCTTTGCCGCCCACGGACATGTTCTGGGGCGACCGCTACGGTTGGATTCGCGATCCCTTCGGACATATGTGGGCACTCTGCACCGTGAAGGAAATCTTAACGCCGCGCGAGATCGACGAACGGCTCCGCGCGTTTGCAACTCAGCACAAAGGACAGATTAAATGAGATGGATACCAGTCGTTGCAGTAATATTCTCAACTAGCTTGTGCGCGCAATCGCCGACGGCTTCCTGGGAATCACTCAAGTTTCTGGAAGGCGCTTGGCAAGCGACCACCCCGGCTAGCGCGTCAGGACCTGCAGTATCCGGCACTTATACCTTCCGTAAGGAACTCAGCGGCCACATACTCGCCCGGCATAGCAGCAGCGACGCCTGCAAAGGACCAGCCGATTTCGATTGCGATCATCACGACTTACTCTACGTCTACTTAAACGCTCCAGGGCAGCCTCTCAAGGCGATCTACTTCGACAACGAAGGTCATGTTATCCATTACGACGTCTCGTCGCCCGTGCCAAGGTAAAGTGGTGTTTCTTTCCGACGCGTCGACACCGGGACCCCAATTCCGGCTTACTTACGAGCTGAAGGATTCCGTCATGTCAGGAAAATTTCAGATGCAGATGCCCGGACAGTCCGATTGGAAGTCTTACTTGGAATGGAGCGGGCCCAAGAAGTAACCAATCTACCCACCGTGACGACGGGATGTTACACTTCCGTTTTCACGAATGAGTATATGCGCGCTATTCGCTCCCGAATCGGTCACCCTAGCGCAGTTTGCAGATTACGTTGAGCGCATAGCCAGCGGACTTCAGCGCCATGGCATTCACGCCGGCGACCTAGTCGCCGTGGCCATTCCGGACTCGGCGGATCTCTTGCTTGCCGTTCTCGGCGTCTTGCAAGTGACCGCCGCCGCACCGCTTAGCTGCAAACTGGCGCAACCGGAGTTGCAATCCCGCTTGGCTCAGTTGAAGCCGCGCGCGCTAGTCACGGCGGGTCACCCCGATCCAGCATTGACGCAGGCAGCGGCTGCTGCGAAAGTACCCATCCTGGCACTTCAACCGCAACTCGTCCCGCTTGGCCATCCTGCCGCCTTACATTCGAGTTCCAGAACCGTCTCCGCTGACACTGCCCTCGTGCTTCCAACCTCGGGTACAACAGGGGCGCCAAAGCTCGCGGCGATCACTCACCGAAATCTGACTGCGATGATCGGAAACGTTCAGCGCGCCTTCGAACTTACTGCTAACGACCGTCTTCTGTGCCTGATGCCGCATTACCATCTCGGCGGTCTTCTATCCTCTCTCGCGCAACTCTCGTGCGGTGGGTCAGTTATCTGCGGGAGTTTATTAAGTCCCGCTAATGCGATTGAGCGGCTTGAGACATACCGGCCGACCTGGTATCTAGCCGCTCCTGCCGTGCATCGCTCCATCATCCAGCTACTAAGTGACGAACCTGATCGGCTTCCGCAACACGCCTTGCGGTTCATTCGTTCCGGAAGCGCGGCTATTCCGCCGGATGTGGTGGAATCTTTGGAACGCACGTTCAGAGTACCCGTTATCCATGGTTTCGGGATGACAGAGGCGGGAGTTATTACCTCGACAACTTTCTACAGCCGCGTCCCGCGCTCGGTAGGGAGGAGTATCGGACCAACTATTGAAATCAGAGGACCCGGCGATGCCATTCTTCCGAGCAACGCGGAAGGCGAGATCGTTTTGCGCGGCGACGCGGTGATTAGTGCCTATCTGGACGACCCAGAGGGCAACGGGACGGCGTTTCACGACGGAAGTTTTCGTACCGGAGACTTAGGTCGTCTCGATGCCAGCGGTGAGTTATTTATTACCGGCAGACTACGCGATATGATCAACCGCGGCGGTGAAAAGATCTTGCCACAGGAGATCGACTCTATCCTGGAGCAACATCCGGCCGTCAAGCAGGCCGCGGCTTTTCCTTTGCCGCACCCCACTTTGGGGGAGGACGTCGCCGTAGCTATTGTGTTTCACTCGGGATCGGCGACCAATGAGGGCGAGTTAATTAATTACATGGTCCCCCGGATCGCCGCATCCAAGTTACCCAGCAGGGTCTTCTTTGTTGACGAGATCCCCGGTACGCCGGGAAACCTCGGCGAAATGAACTTAGCCGTGTCGTAGCCAGGGTCGCGCCTCGCGCCGAAACTATTCATGCGGACTTACTTGAAGAACGACTTACTCGTATCTTTGCACGCGTCCTCGGCCTAACCAATGCACCCGATCCTGATGCTAACTTCTTTTCTCTTGGCGGCGACTCCCTGTCTTTGTTGCAGGTTTTTACTACCATCGAATCCGAGATCGGTGTTGACGCGCGGTTACTTAGTGCGTCGGGAGTAAGGGCGGCACCAACGGCAGCTAGGTTGAAGAACGAAATCCTAAAGCATCGGACAGTCACAGATCTTCCGCCATCACGCCCACGGGTCCACCAATATGTGCTGGAGGCCGGGAATACCGCCCCCTTTCTTTGCTTCCCCGGTGCAACTCTGGATGCCCATTATCTGCGCCCGCTCGCCGCTCTCTTGGGAGCGCCCTTTGAGGTCCTGTTCGATGCCAACTGGGATGCCGCCGGCGCTGACGCATTTGAGGAATTGATCCAGCGGCTAGTCGCTTCTATCGCGGAAAACAGGGTCCGGCCCCGTTGCCTCGGCGGCCATTGCTTTGGCGGCATATTGGCCTTCGAATGCGCTCGACGACTGGAAGCCCTCGGATATCGGGTGCCCTTAGTCGTTCTCTTCGACACGGCTACTCCCGGCTATCCGAAACCGTTGCGGCACTGGAACCGATACGCTAAGTGGGGCCGACACTTATGCGCAACATTTAGGCCGCGGACAGCGCGACAGACGGGAAGGGAAGTGCTGACCCACTTCCGCTATCTCTCAAAGCTACGACCCGCACCGGAACGCAGCGAGGAACAAACCTCCACGTCCTTTAAGGAAGCGGCTGCAGCGCACATGCGCAGATACGTACCGCGGCCCTTCGGCGGACGCGTGGTCAGCTTCGTTGCGGGTCACTCTTCGGTTACTTCCCGCGTACTGGAAGATGCAAGGCTCGGGTGGCGCGACTTTGCCGGGGGCGGATTTGAATCTTACGTCGTCCCGGGCGGCCACGACTCCATGTTCTCTGAGGAACATGTAGCCGAAATGGCTAATCTACTTCGTGGTTTACTTACCATCAACCGAGTAAGCCAGTAAGACATTCCCCGCTTTCCCGCCATATCTCCCATAGCCCGACATTACATACACGGCTCCGCCCGCGATCACCGGCCCGGCCACATCTAACGACCCGCCCTGCGCCTTCGCGCCGCTTACTGTCGTGTACTGACCCTCCGTGTCCGCATCCCAAATCACCGTTCCCGTCTGGGTCGAATAACCGCGCACGTGGCCATCGACCGACCCGGAAAACACAACTCCGGGCATTCCACTAATCGCGGCCGATTGGGCAGGACTGCACGGTGTCCGGTCGCCGCATGACGCCGGTTTCGCAGTCCACTCAATTTTGCCGGTGGCTGCATTTAGCGCATAGAGTCCGCCACCTTTTGTAGGATCCGGAACAATTCGGTAACCTGCCTTCTCGTTCTTGTCGGGCACGCCGGTAAGATGCACGTCCGAAACCGCCACAAAGAAGTGATCGCCATTCGCCGCGGAGCCCCATTGAATGCCACCCAGCGCCCCACCTTCTCCGACCCGCGTCTTCCATAGAGGCTTCCCATCCGCATCCGGGTCGAACCCGTAAGCGATCCCTGACTTCTGCCCAATAACCAGGGCGCGCTTACCTTTCCCGAGCGCGACTAGAATCGGCGGTTGTCCAAAATCGAAATCGTTCCCGTGCGTCTCCGGACAAGCCCCGTGTACATCAGGGTCACAGCCCACGTTGTAGATGTCGCCCGTCGTGACCTGTTGGGTCCACAACAACTTACCCGTCGCTAGGTCCATCGCCATCACTGAATCGCTGGTTGCCGTCGATGGCGGCGAGTAGTTGTCTCCCGTACTCACGTACAGCCGCTGCAGCTTCTCATCAATCGTCGGACTTGCCCATATGCCCGCTCCGGACGGTCCCCGAAAAGTAGTGCCGGTTACCGGTTCTGGGCTAACATCGATCGTGTAAGTCTTCCAGATTTGGGCGCCCGTCGCAGCATTCAAAGCGACCACACTTCCTCGAAACCCGCAGCATGGATACTTAGGCGACCCAGCCATCACTTCCTCAAAAGAGGAAACACCCATATAGAGAACTCCCTTGTACAGCACCGGAGTAGAAGTAACCATCGCGGCGAAGTAGGAATCGACGTGCGTCTTCCAAAGTAACTTCCCGTCTTGCCGGCTAACCGCGTAGACGATGCCGCGCTGATCGCCAAAGTACACGGCCGCATCCCCAACCGATACTCCGGAGCGTACTGGCGCGCCCATTCCGAACTCCCATAGCGTGCAGCCAGTACGAGCATCCAAAGCGTAGAGCTTGTCCGACCCGACATAGACAACGCCGTCCACCACCGCCGGTTGGGACCGAGGCTCCGCATCGGCGCCCAGATTGAAAGCCCACTTCAACTTCAGCTTCGGGACGTCCGCCGCACTTAGCCCGGCTGACTGCGCGGTTTGGAAGCGCGAGTTAGTCAAATCCACACCCCAGCTACTCCAACCGCCCGAAACAGACGAACGCCGCGCCGGCAAGGTACTCGCCGCGCACATGTTAGTTTTCACTTCAGCGGTCTTGGCCGTTCCCAGGTACTCTGCGACCGCCGTCTTCTCCGCCGTCGTCAACGATGCGGCCTGTACCTTCATTACGCCTTCCGTAAGCACCGTGAGTATCGCCGGCGCAGTCATCGCTCGCAGTGAGCTCACGGGCGGAGTACGTCCCTGAGCCGCGTCATGACATCCGCCGCAATGCGCCTGGTAGACGGCCTTGCCATCCTGTCCCCAAGCTACCCCGGCACAAGCTATAACCAACAGTAGTGATCGCATGCTAGCTCCTTGGCGCCATGTGCAAACTTGAACGAACCAGAGTACGCCGGAAATATTGGACGCCCTCCCAAACAAGCATGCCGCCTGAAATCATCAGCCCGGAGGCAATGCAGGTAAGTACTACTTTGTTCACGATCCCCGCGATCGTTGGAGCCTCAGACACTCCCGTGATCGGAATCACCCAATAGCCCGCCCCGAGTAATACACAACCGACCGCAAATGAAGCCGTCAGTACGAATAAGCGGATGGCAGCCCGTGTTCGTGTTAGTTCCGGTCGAAACAAGTTCACCCAGGCTTGCAGCACTCCCGCAATCGTCAACAACAGAACGGGCCAGTGAAGCGTTGTCCAGATTGGCGCCAAGTTCAACAAGTTCACTCCGGGTCCTAAGATTAGCCATGGCGCGCCGGGAACCGCCGCCCACCATAGAGCCGCAATAGTCCCGAATACAACTTCCGCCGCCGAATTCGGCCGCGGAATCGCGCGAAGTTGCGCTCCTGTCACCGGCAGCGACTGCGGACTCCATGACGCCTTCCCCGAACACGGAAGATTTGGTGCAAACCACTCGAACGCCACAAACACCGCAGTCACCCAAAAGAAGACTGGCACTAAGACGAAGGGAATTTCGACTAATGCGCTTGCGAGAGCTTCGGGAGGGTTCGGGCCGCTCAGCACGGTTACCAAAGCGATGATTGTACGAATCACCAATGCGCTCGCCCCGGCAAGCCGCAGTATCAGCCAATAGAATGGGAACCAATCCGGACCTATCAGGTAGTGCCGCTTTCCGTATCTTGCCGCCGCCACCACCGGATGACCGTGTCGCTTGATAACCTCAGCCTGCTCCGCCTCGGTAAGAGGCCGACCCCAATTCTTCCTGCTTCTCCTCCATTTGCGAGAGTATGTTGTCCGATAACTCGCGCAGAATATCTTCCCGCCCTTGTTGAGGCAGTAGCGGCCGCAGTGCCAATAGATAGCGTTCCAGCAAACTCATGATGTAAGTTCCATTTCTTTCTCGGCCGCCGTATGGGCCGCCGTTTGGGCTCCCGTGGTGATCCGATCGATCGACGCATTAATGTGCTGCCACTCTTCCCTCAACTGAGCAAACACCAGCTGACCTTCAGGCGATATCCGATAGAAGCGCTTGTTGCGCTTCGCCTCTTCACGCCACTCGCTCACCAGCAGGCCCTGACTCTCCAGCCGTCGCAACAGCGGATAGAGCGTTCCCTCATCAATCGCGACGCCAAGATCCGCGAGCGCCTTCCGCAGCGTGTACCCGTAATGCTCGGTCTGCAACTGCGCGAGGACAGCGAGGACGAGGCATCCCCGCCGCAATTCGAGCCGCAGATTCTCGAACAGTTCCGGATTCACCGCACGAGACTCCAGCTTGCTGTGTGCCGCATACTGTATTTCACACAGTACTCCCGGCGAGCCGATGTTGTCAAGCTACAAATGAGATTTTCAAAGTCTAAAAGGCGGTCGTACCCCAGGCGCCAGGATTATCGGCCACTTGGGACAGCAAACAGCACGTCGAGGGGCAGGGAAAAATCGGGCAGCAAGGAAGTCCTGATGTGTTCGCCACCAGAAAGGATCGCGCTGGCGCCGCCACGATGGACCACCACACACTTTGACTTCGGGTAAACCTGCCACACCTCTCCCGTTCCATTCGCCAGATACATCTGCAATTTCTCTTGCGTATCCGAACTACGCTCCGACGGTGAAATGATTTCGACTGCAAGATCCGGGCACCCGGGAACGGGAACGCGGGACATGTCAAGGCGCGAAGCACGGTCCTGAATGAGAAACAGTACATCCGGCCGTACCCGGCAATTCTCGGTAAGAGCAAACTCCAAGTCCGTGAAGGCCATGCCCGACCCGGGCTTCCTATCGAGGTACAAGAGCAACGCAAGCAGAATTCGTTGCAAAATTAACTGGTGTTCGGGAGTTGGACTGGACACGGGGATCAGTTCTCCGGCCAGTAGTTCCCAACGTCGCGCCTGTTCATAAGGCAACGCATCGAACTCGGGACCAGTTAAGATGGCGCTCGTCGCCATAAGAACTCCTTTACTGTATTATCAGCCCTCCGGACCAGGGATTTACTTCACGATCAACTTACCGATCCCTATAGCCCCTGTTTTCTCCCCAATCGCAACCAGTGCATTCAGACCAGTCGAAGCATTCGCCGGGATCGTGACAGGTATGGCATTTGCTCCCACAAAGCTACCTACGGTATTCGCCGTGGCAGTCCCTATCAACTCCCTTGGATTATCCAAATACACGCTAACTGTTTCCCCCGCTCCGAACCCAACCCCTTCGGCCGCTACTGTCCCGCCCGGTTCCACCGACTCAGGCGATGCGGCAACCCCGGCTGTAACCGAAATTTTGGTCGCTCCCAAGTCCCCGCTACTGAGTCCCAAAGCAAACAGTTCCAGAGTTCCGAAAGCATGCTGAGGTTCGCGCAGCGTCTTTGAGAAACTCCCGTCCGAACCCGCAAGGGCAAAACCGATCGGCGAGGAGCCGATCCGATTCGGATAGATACCAACAGTCTCTCCCGGCAGGAAGCCGCTTCCTGTAAAGCTAAGTTCACTCAGTGGCGATCCGCTAGGCTGACCAACACTGAGCGCCGCCGCCGGAAACACACGAACCGTGAATGACCCGGAGAACGAAGCTCCCCCGCCTGAGGCGAAAGTAAAGGGCTGACATACGTCACCCGGAGGAGTTCCCGGCGAATTCCAACTGTAGTTTGTTAATACACCAATGACTCCGTTAGAGATAATGTACGAAGTCCCCGACCCCGCGACAACCCCGCCATTCAACGTTCGCGTGTTACTACTGCTGTTAGTCGTAAAGAGGCTAGAGTTGGTCGGCCCGAAGACCGAAATACCCGGAGTCGACTCCTCCCCGTTAAAGAATAGGTTCAAACCATTTAAGCTAATGTTGATGTCAGGCGCCCCGAAGATATAAAGCCGGTAGCTGTTACCCGCCACCATAGGGATGTTGATGCCCGCCTGGTCGTCTGAAGGACCATTGACTGGTCCGCTAGCATCAGGGTTTCGAGCTACCCACAAGTCCCATGCTCCGTCACCACCGAAGGTATTCCATGATTGGTTTTCCGAGAATGCGCCGGTTGCGTTCGTCGAGAACTGAATCGCTCCGGTCAACGTGATCTGCGCGTGCGCAGCAAAAGGAAGCAAAAGAGCCACGGACAGGCAGAAACTAATCCGGCGGAAAAAGCGAAACGACTTAGCGTATGTCACAGATTCACCATCCTTCTGACGGTTAGATCGATAATGCCTACCTTGCCACAACCCGCGCCGTCCAAGCCCCCATCCAGCAAGCCACCAACCCCAGTCCCACACTCAGCGCCATATAAAGCACAGCCACATTGCGCGGTGAAACCAACGTCTCCCACTCGAACGCCGAGAACGTCGTATATCCGCCCAACACCCCCGTCACCAGCAGCGGACGTACCCAAACTGCCGAACGGTCGGGCAGAATCGTCATTACAAATCCAATCAGAAACGACCCCGTAACATTGATCAGAAAAGTCGCCAGCGGAAACCGGCCCGGATAGCGGCTGGTCACCGCCACGCCGATCGTATACCGCAGCACCGATCCGAACGCGCCGCCGCACAGAACCGCCAGATATCGACTCAAGCTCTCCATCATAAACAAGAATTGCTAAACTTGCGGCGTGCCAGGGAACGCGCCGACGACAGTAACGGCAGCCGAACCGCACGGCGATTACTTGCGCAGCGACGTTCGCCGCATGTTAGACGTCTCCGAAAAACGCCTGCGCGCGTGGGAGGAGCAAGGCCTCATCCCCGGTGGCGAGTCGTTCGCGTTCGCTGACCTGCTCGCCATGCGCGCGCTGAAGAAACTCAGCGAGAACAAAATCCCGCCCCGGCAGATTCGCCTCGCGCTCGAATCGCTCAAACGCAAACTGACCGATATCCATGAGCCCCTGCGCGAGCTGCGCATCGTCTCGGATGGAAAACGGATCTCGGTGCAAGTCGGCGGTCAGAAGATGGAGGCCATCAGCGGCCAGCTACTGTTTAACTTCGATCCGAGCGAGATGCCAGAGGTGCGTTCGCTCTCGCAGGCCGCTGCGAAACTCGCGCCGCCCACCGAACCCGATCCAGCCGAAGCCGCGGAGGAATGGTTTCAGAAAGGTCTGGCACTGGAAGAAAGTGGAGCCACGCCGGACCAGGCGCACGCCGCCTACAGCCGCGCGGTGGAGCTGAATCCGAACGCCGCCGGCGCGCTGGTGAACCTCGGCACCATCGCTTTTCGCGCGCGCCGCCTGCGCGATGCCGCCGCTTACTACACGCGCGCCATCGAGGCTGATCCGCGCTATCCCCTCGCCCATTTCAACCTCGGCAACATCTTCGACGAACTCGGCCAGATCGACGAAGCCCGCAGGCAGTACGAACTCGCGCTGCAACTCAATCCCGAGTACGGAGACGCCATCTTCAACCTCGCCCTGATCGCCGAGCGCAAGAACGAAAACATGCAAGCGGTGAGGTATTGGAAGGCGTATCTGAAGCTCGACGCCACCAGCACGTGGGCCGCGCAGGCGCGCAAGCAGCTCGAGCGGTTACGCAAGCTAACCGTCGTCGAGTAGCGCCACGTTATTCTAAAGAGTTTGGAGTCTTAGGTTTGAATCGTATTGCACTCGCATTCCGCACATTTTTCGCGCTTCTGTTTTCCGGCAAGCTGGACGACGAACTGGTCACCGATCTCGGCCTGAAGCCGAAGCCTGTGCCAGTCGCCAAGCCCACAGCGCCGCCTCCCCCACCAAAAGCCAACGCGTCCGATGGCGCGCTTCAGGTCCTCGGCATTCTACAGCGCGACAGCCGTCTGCTCGATTTCTTCCTCGAAGATATCAGCGCGTACTCGGATGAACAGGTTGGCAGCGCAGCGCGCGGCGTCCACACCGAGGTTCGCCCGGTTCTGGAGCGCTACTTCAAGTTCGCTCCCGTAATCGATGGCGTCGAAGGCGTGTTCGTCACCGCGCCTACTAAGGACGCCACGAAAGTGAAGTTCATCGGCAACGTGCCCGCCGCGCCCCCGCCAGGCGGAGTCCTTCGCCATCGTGGGTGGCAGGTGACCGACGTCAATTTTCCGCCGCTTCCCAACGGGACGAACATCAAAGTGCTCGCGCCAGCCGAGCTGGAAGTCGAATAGCCGCCGTGGCTCACATCATCGGCATCGACCTCGGCACCACCAACTCTGCCCTCGCGTTCACGCCTGCTTCCGAATCTGCCGTGGAGTCAGCCGCGCGTCTGCTGCCGGTTCCGCAACTCGCGGGGCCCGGCGAAGTTCGCGATGAAACGCTGCTTCCGTCCTTCTTGTATATTCCCGGCGCCAACGAGTTTCCGGAGGATTCGCTCGCTCTCCCGTGGGATGGCCGCCCCGAGTACGTCGTCGGCCGTTTCGCGCAGCGCCGCGGCATTGAGAACTCGGGCCGGCTTGTCTCTTCCGCCAAGAGCTGGCTATCGAACACGGGCGCGGATCGCACTGCCGCCATGCTTCCGTGGCAAGCGCCTGAAGGTGTCCAGCAGATCTCCGCGATCGACGCTTCGGCCGCGTATCTGAGTCACTTGCGCAGCGCGTGGAACCAAGCGCATCCCGACGCACCGTTCGAAGAGCAGGACGTGCTGGTAACCGTTCCCGCATCGTTCGACGAGTTCGCCCGCGAGCTCACGCTGAAAGCCGCGAAGCAGGCCGGCTACGGAGAGGTCACCCTGCTCGAAGAGCCGCAGGCTGCGTTCTACGCCTGGCTCGACGCGCACCCGAACTGGCGCGACGTCGTCACCGCCGGTGACCTTATCCTCGTCATCGATATCGGCGGCGGCACCACCGACTTCTCTCTGATCTCCGTCCAGAATCGCGCGGGCGATCTCGAACTGGAGCGCATCGCCGTCGGCGAACACATCCTGCTCGGTGGCGATAACATCGATCTCGCGCTGGCTCACCTCATCGCCGCGCGCCTCGCCGAGAAAGGTTCGCGCATCGATAACTTCCAGCTCCAGGCTCTGTGGAGCAACTGCCGCGCGGGCAAAGAGAAGCTTCTCGAGCCCGGGTCGACCACCGATGCGTTCCCCGTCACGATCCTCGGCAAAGGCAGCAAGCTGATCGGCGGTTCCATCAAAGCGGAACTGCGTCGCTCCGATATCGAGCAGGTGCTCGAAGGCTTCTTCCCGGAAGTCGCCGCGACGGATATGCCGCAGCGCCGGCGCGGTGGCATCGTCGAACTCGGTCTGCCGTTCGCAGCGGATGCGGCCGTTACCCGGCACCTCGCGCGCTTCCTTTCCACCGCAACGCCGGGCGAATTCGCGAAGCCCACGCACGTCCTCTTCAACGGCGGCGTGCTGCATGCCCCGTTCGTTCGCGAGCGCTTGCTGCGCGTCCTCTCCCACTGGCTGGGCACCAACGTCACGTCACTTTCCGGTGAAGATTTGATGCACGCCGTCGCGCGCGGGGCAGCCTACTATGGCGCGGCCCGGCAAGGCAAAGGCGTGCGCATCCGCGGTGGCGTCGCGCGCTCTTATTATGTCGGCGTCGAAAGCTCCATGCCCGCGGTTCCCGGCATACCCGCTCCGCTGAAAGCCGTCACCGTCGCGCCCTTCGGAATGGAAGAAGGCACGTCATCGCGCATCCCCGGCCGCCCCTTCGGCCTCGTCGTCGGTGAGCCCGCGGACTTCCGCTTCTTCTCCTCCGCCACCCGCAAAACGGACGCGCCCGGCGACCTCATCGAAGATCTCGCAGGCGATCTCGACGAGATGCCCTCCATGCAGGTGAACTTCGAAGATCAGGTCGGCGGCGTCGTCCCCGTCTCATTCGAAACCACCATCACCGAACTCGGCCAGCTGCAGCTCTGGTGCGTGGCCAACGATGGCCGCCGCTGGAAGCTCGAGTTCAACGTCCGCGAGCGCATCCCCACAACCGCATGAACATCGGGATCGACCTGGGCACCACCAATTCCGCGCTCGCGTGGATCGATCCCGCCGAAGCCGGCGACGTCAGCTTCCCGCCCATCCACGTCTTCGATGTTCCGCAGCTCGTGGCCGCCGGACGCGTCGAAGCACGGCGCACGCTGCCCTCGTTTCTGCTGCTGGATGAAGCGCAGCCCGTCGGCGCCTATGCGCGCGAGCAAGGCGCACTGGTCCCCACCAAGCTCGTCCATTCCGCCAAGAGCTGGCTATCTAACGCCGCCGTCGATCGCACCGCCAAAATCCTTCCGTGGGATGCCGGAGAGACCGGTCGCGTCTTATCGCCGGTCGAAGTGTCCGCACGCTACCTCGCCAAGTTCCGCGAAGAATGGAACAAGACCGGACGCGGCGATCTGGCCGAACACAATATCGTGCTCACCGTGCCCGCTTCGTTTGACGAGGAAGCGCGCGAACTCACCGTAGCCGCCGCGCACGAGGCCGGTCTGCCAACTCTCACGCTGCTTGAAGAACCTGCGGCTGCTTTCTATTCCTGGATCGCCGGCAATCTCTCGCAGTCTCGCAAGAAGCTCTTCGATGGACAGACCGTGCTCGTCTGCGATGTCGGCGGCGGCACCAGCGACTTCAGCCTCATCCGCGTCGGCCGCGAGAACGACCGTGTCGAGTTCACGCGTACCGCAGTCGGCAAGCACCTGCTCCTCGGCGGGGACAATCTCGACCTCACCCTCGGATGGCTGGTCGAGAACAAACTCGGCACTTCGTTATCGCTCCGCCAGCGCAGCGGATTACGGCGGCAATGCTCCGCCGCGAAAGAGCGCCTGCTCTGCGATCCGAAGCTGCCGTCGGTCGAGATCACGGTCCTAGGTGCCGGCTCGTCGCTTGTCGGCAAAGTGCTGCGAACCGAGATCCTGCGCGAAGAAGCCTTGGAACTCGCGCTCGAAGGTTTCCTGCCGTTGACCGATCGCGGCACGCTGCCGCAAGACGAAAAGCGCAGCCTGTTTCGCGAACTCGGCCTGCCGTATGAGACCGATCCGGCCATCACCAAACACCTCGGCGCATTCCTCGAAACCGCCGGCCAGATTCCCGACGCCATCCTGTTTAACGGCGGCTTCTTCATCCCCGGAGTCTGCCGCGAGCGCGTTGCCGACGCTGTCGAGCACTGGTACGGCAAGCGCCCCGAGATCTTCGACAATCGCGACCTCGATCTCGCCGTCTCGCGCGGTGCAGCCTACTACAGCTATGTGCGCTCCACCGGCTCGGGCGTCATCGTTCGCGGCGGTCTGCCCCGCGCTTATTACATCGGCATTGGAGCCGACGCGGCCGTCTGCCTCGTCCCGCGCGGCACCGAAGAAGGAACCACGCTCGAAGTCGATCGCGAAGATCTCCACGTCGTCGCCAACCGCCCGGTCCGCTTCGCCCTCTACAGCTCACTCGCGCGCGTCGACGATGCGCCCGGCCAACTCATTCCGATCGAAGCCGAATTCCATCGTCATGCCCCACTCGAAGCGGTCCTGCGTTTCGGAAAGCAAGGCGAGCGCGACGTGCCTGTGAAGCTAGGCGCGCGTCTGACCGAGGTCGGCACGCTCGAGACCTGGTGCGAATCGAAGATCAGCGATCATCGCTGGCGATTGCAGTTCGAACTCCGCAAGGGAGCCGCGACCACGACGTCCCGACCTGCGGCTGTTGTCAGCGACGCCGCGGTGAAAGATGGGACAGCGCTGATCACCGCGGTGTTCTCGCCGGCCCCGTCAACCGTCACACCCGAAGAGCTCCCGGCAAAGCTCGAACAGCTGCTAGCGCTTGGTCGCAACTCCTGGCCGGTCAACGCCGCGCGCGAGTTTGCCGACGCATTCCTCGCCTCGGTTGAAGGTCGCAAAAAGAGCGCCGCCTACGAAGTGCGCTGGCTGAATCTCGGCGGCTTCTGCCTGCGCCCCGGATTCGGTTTCACTGGCGACGAATACCGCATCGAGCAGGCGCGCCGCATCTACGCCAGCGGCCTTCAATTCGGCAATCAGGCGCAAAACGAAATCGACTGGTGGATCTTCTGGGGCCGCGTCGCCGGCGGACTGAATCGCAACCAGCAGGTCGACATCTTCCAGCGCCTCTCGCCGCTCCTGCTCCCGCGCGGCAACAAGAAACCGCAGCGCATCAACTCGAGCCTGCTGCGCGAGATGTGGCGCACGGCGTCGAGCCTGGAACTGCTCCCGGCGGGAACCCGATCCGAACTCGGCGACGCGCTCATCCGCAACGGCAAAGCTCTGGTCTTCCGCGACAACGATTTCTGGTGCCTCTCCCGCCTCGGCGCGCGCCAGCTGTTCTACGGACCAGCGAATCAGGTGCTGCAACCCGCGGTTGTGACGCGCTGGATCGAAGCGCTGCTCAAGGTCCAGGGCGCGGAAGAAACCCTGGCCGCGCTGGCCCGCCATACTGGCGATCCCGTCCGAGATGTCTCCCCGGCGACGTTCGACACCGTTCGCTCGAAGCTCAAAAACGAGCGGCATCTAGCGATTCTCGAAGGCGAAGACGAGCAGGACGAACGTGCCATGGGCCGTATCTTCGGCGAAAGCCTGCCTAGCGGTTTGAAGCTAGCGAACACGCAGTAAGTGAAGCGGCCTATAATCGAGATCGGGATGGACTACCGGGAGATACTCACAATCGAGTCCGACAAGATGGGGGGCAAGCCATGCATTCGCGGCCTGCGCATCACTGTCTATGATGTTCTCGATTACCTGGCTTCAGGGATGTCAGAAGCGGAGATTCTCGCCGACTTCCCTGACCTAACTCGCGACGATCTCCTGGCATGTCTCGCCTTTGCAGCCGACCGTGAGCGGCGCTTGCTTTCCATACCTGGTTGAAGTTATTGCTGGACGAGAATCTCTCGCCAAGAGTTTAGCGAGGTTTTGGCTAATATTTTACCCCGATACGGCTCACGTCCGCGACATCGGAATGAAGTCAACTCCAGATCCGAAGCTATGGGCGCACGCGGTCACGTCCGGCTACACAATCGTCACCAAAGACGCCGATTTTCATCACCGTAGCTTGCTCCGCGGTCACCCTCCGAAGGTAATCTGGCTACGCTGGGGAACTGCTCAACCAGCCAAATTGCCGCGCTCTTAGTCGCGAGGCGAGAACAGATCGAGGAGTTCATTCGATCAACCGAACACGCCTTTCTCGTGCTCGCCTGAGCCGCCCGGGATTGATGCTGTTCGTACTGCTCAGCGGGAAACGGCCCCAAGTGATCCATGGGGTGCTGGACGCCGCGTTCTGCTCACGGTTAAGCCTGCGATCTAATGGTGTGAGTGGCGAAGGAAATGGCTAACCATTTTCGCAGGTCCAGCCGTACTGCGATCAGCAGCCGTTACACCGGCCGGCCCTTTGGTGTTCACTAATACGGAGCAATGGGTGATTCAGAGATAAACGAACACATAAGTCGCGCCCTTGAAGCTCTTTCGTTGGACAGATACATCCCTCGACGTTCACCGCGGCTCCAACCACAGGCGAGGTCGGTCAAGGAGTCCGCATCAAGGGAATTTTCCGGGAACGCGAGCCCGACCTTGCCAATATTGACGGGCCCGCTCGCTTTGATTTTGGCCAAGCCCGGAGGCGGTAAGTCGGTGGTCGCCCGCGCGGCCGTCCATAAATTCGCAGCCGCCGAACGCGTTCCTGTATTTGTCGAACTCAAATGTTATAGAGGCAGTCTTCAGGAACTAATACGGACCAGCGCGTCTGCAGATGTCCTGGATTCTTCGGCGGTTCGGCGGGCATACATTCTTGACGGTGCGGATGAGCTCCCTGCGGAGCTGCAAACGGCGTTCGCCGAGCCTTGAATCGCTGTTGCAAAGCAATAGAGCGGCGCACGTCTTAGCCACATCCAGACAGGCATTCTATGTAGCGCACCGCAATCTTTTCCAGAAACTAACGGCCGTTTTCCACATTTTGGACTTCGTAGACGCAGATATACGGCAGTACGCGATGCTGTCCGACGTCGACCCTGCCCGCTTCCTCGCGGCCGCAAGAGCAGCCGACATGCAAGGGGAGCTGGCAAATCCTTTTGTTCTTTCGCTATTAATCGAACGCTTTAAGGTGATCGGTCGGCTCAGTGATCGCCGCTCCGAGATAGTCGACTGGATCATCCAGCGGTTGATAGAAAGCCGACCGCTAATCAACGCGCACCGGCAGCGCCGTGCACTCTGCATGCTTGCCGTTGCTCTCGAAGTGTATTCTCGGAACGAATTGAGCGAAGATGAAGCGATCCAGGTGATGCGCGCTTCGATGCGCATGACTGAGTCTGAGGCTCGTCAAGTTCTGGATGAGCTTTACGGGTCCATATTGAAACGCACCGGCAATGGTCTGGCGTTCCAGATGCGATCTTACGGTGAGTATCTCGCCGCCAGAGGAACTGGAGCGCGCGAAAATGGATCGCGTGCGCGAACTGGCCTTTCTGGATTACATGACGCCGAACGAAAGCTGGCAAAACACAATCAGCTATCTCGTTGAGCTGAACGCCTCCGTCCGTCAGTTCTTCGTTGCGAACTTCCCTTTTTGGGTCACTTCGGCGTCGCCTGCAGCGTTTTCGATAGCGGAGCGCACGACTGTCGTAACCGGTATATTGAAGGAGCTCAAGGACCAACGACAATATCTCCGCATGGACCACGGGTACGTGTCCGTCACCTGGCGCGGTTCATTACCCCTGCAGTTGAGGAATGTCTAAGGCTGGACTTGAACTCTCCCGACGACGTCCTCCGCGGAAATGCCATTATCCTGCTTCGGGGCACTCAGCCGGCCAGAAGTATTGCCGCCGGCTTTGGCCATCCTCAAGGATGAATCCCGTGGTACGGCGCTCAGGCTATGTGCAATCGTCGGATTGGTAAATGCAGGTACGTCGGCCGTGGTGCCGGAACTCCTCGCCGCACTCAACGACACCGATCTTATCCGCAACAATTTTGTCGACGCGATTGGCGCACTTGCCGATGCGTCGCAGTTGTCCGCGGTTCTCCCACTTATAGCAGGCACGGAGGCCATGCTGAGCTCAACTTATCACCATTTCCGTGACTTAATCTCACGCGAGGCGCTGATCGCTGTACTGCGGTATTTAGGCGATAGACCGCACGAGCTAGAGAGTCTGAGACTAGAAGTTTATGTAGAGCCCATCTTATCTACCATTCCCGAGTTCTTCGACGACGAGATAATAAATTTGTGCGCTGAGATACTCTACGCGCTTTCAGTGAACAAGAATTACCTGGACCGCGGCGGAATGATCGGCGTGATGCTGAAGCAGATCGGCAATGCTGATCGATTCGGCGAGGTAGCTCGGCGCGTCTATGAACGGGAGCTATGCCAACCTACGGGCCTATCAGCCAGAGCACTTCTAGGTCCGATCACTACGACCGAAACCGCTCAATGGCTGATTAATGTCGGCGCAACCCCAATTATCGGAGACGTGGGCCCATTCGTGCGGCCAGAGATTCGCGAGTTCCTTCGTCCTCACTCGGCCGGGCTCATTGAAACCCGAGAAAGAATCGCGCAGCAATACGCGGCTGCGGACAAGGAGAGAGAGCAAAGGACCGCGGCCCGAATTCGGATGTTACAAACACGTCTCCTGACGCGAACTCGACTGGAAGACGCACTAGCCGATCTATCTGAGATCCCAAGAGACTACTGGCCCGAAGTGCCCGGCTCGTTTAAGACCTTTCTCGAAGAGCAAATCAGCGCATTGCTGGCGGGCCTCCGCCTAGAAAACAGCATTCAATGGAACGGCAGTAGCCTATCACAGCCACCCGTTCTTGCACTGCTCATTCAGATTATTAGCCGGTACACGTTGCGCTTGACGCCTGACGAACTCATGGTGTTTCCGGCGCTCGGGGTTGACGAACGCTCCGCGGCGAACTATTACGGTATCTTCGGATTTAGTGACGCGACCAAGCGAACGATTGAGCGATTACTTTCGAAACCACCATCTAGCCGCGCTCTGGAAAACCTGGTTCGGTTTATCCTCTATTCCGGCTTCTCTTCGGCGCCGGCTCTTGCCACGCTACGTTCGATTGCGGCTGACGCTACTCGCGACACGATCGTTCGGGCCGACGCGATCCGAATTTTGGAGCGAAGCAATGAACCAGACGAGTTCTTCGTGCAACTGGTAAATGATTCTTCCGCTGCGATCGCAGGCCAGGCATTTATCACACTTGTTGACCGGCAGCATCGACCGACGATCGAGCGGGAGTTAGCATCCCTTCTAGCTGACGACCAAAAATTGCAGCAGGGCGAGGTTGGATTCCCGAGCGGAACTCCTCTCGACTGGATCGGCAGGATCAAATCAGAGTTCGCTCAGGAAAAGCTCGGCCAGTTGCGCCAGCGCTCGCTGCACCTCAATCTTGAACGAGTAAGTACAATGCTTACGGAATCCCTCGCCCAAATAGACAGGCCATGGGCTGCCAATCTGATCCGAAAGCAACTTAGCATCACGCCGCCGTCGTGGCGACATTTCTATCAGGTGCGGGCGATTGAGCATGAACGAAACGCCCGAATCGAGCAGGCGCAACGAACCCCGTTTGAGACAGTGTTGCGTAAGCTGCGCGGTTCCACGTCAGCAGACAGGTTGGCCATCGTATGTGAAGGCCCCTCCGACGAGACCATCATCAAAAGCTTGTTAGCGCAAATATTGGATGTCCCAGAGGTACAGTTCGATTTTGTTGGGGGCTGGTCGGCGCTCCCAAAGAAAGATCCACAAGCGTTTTTGCGCGGTGCGAAAGAGGCCATCGTGATAATGGACGGAGACAATGGACGACAGTTAAAGAAGCCCCGCCGACCTCTCACACCTCTCGCGAAGGACGAGCAGAAACGCTTACAATCGGTTGGCGTGGAGCTGAGAGTGCTGCGGCGGTACGGTATCGAGAACTACTTCCCTAAGCACGCGCTTGAGACCGTTCTTCGTCGAGATCTTACGCATTACTTTCCGCTTCCCGAGACCAACCCTATAGCAAATCACCTCATTGAGGGCGTCCCCGCCTGGAGCTTTCGCCTGCGGAAGTTCGCCGCTCAAGTGATGAAACGTCAAGCGCCCAAGCCGAAACGATCATTTTACTCGAAGGGGCAAAGTGCCGACGTTGGAAGTCTTATCAAGCTGGAGCAGGACCTATCTTGGCACCGACCTTCATCACATCATTCACGAAGCCGCAAACGTCGCGCGCAGACTCGCGGAAGAATAGCAGAAGCTCGCTCAATCACCTTAGAAGAAACAGCCCTAACGACCTAACAGCGTTTGACGAACCTCGACCAGTAGCGCTCCACAAAAACTCAACGGCCCGTCGCTGGTCACAACCCGTCAAACGATATTTTCACTCCTAATCTCCTCAATCCAAACACCCAGCCCAACTAATTCCCCGAGCCGTGCCCTAAGCAGCCTACAAACTCAAGCCAGGAGACCACTCCAGGTAACTAACCATGCTTACACTAACTCCCACCCAGCAGCACGTACTAACTCTGCTCGCCGGTGGCAGCTCCGTAACCGCGGGCGCAATAGCGACCGGCGTCCACCGCAACACCGTCGGCAACTGGCGTCGCGCCTGCCCCGAATTTCAGCAGTCATTCAGTGTCGCCAGAGAAGAGCAGGAACAACTCTGGCGCGAGCAAGTCAACTCGCTTGGCCCACTGGCCATCTCGACCCTACAGGACATTCTCGAGGCGGGTCCTTTCAGTTCTGCCCTTAACGGCCCCGCCGCCAATGTGTGCATGCGCACGGCTCTTGCGGTGATCGACCGCATCCACAAGTTGAACCCAAGAATCAATCAGTAGCTTCGGCGCAACTAAGTCCGCAAGCACAGCTAGCTGAGCCAATCGAACCTATACAGCTCCCGGTAGAACCAGTCGAGCAAGGCAACCCGATAAGTGCACAATCCGGCGAACTCCCGAAAAGTGACCAATTGTGCACAACTCGGGAGTACCGCGCCGACCGAATTGCTGCAGCCGAGCGCGCCAGGAACGACGCTTTCGATGCGGCTCGGCCAAAGAACAGGCAGCGATCGGTAAGTTAGAAGCCCAGATCATGCAAGCCCTCGAAGAAACATCAAGACGCCGGAACCAATCCTGCGAAACTCCTCCGAACAGCCACGCAAACGTAGCCGATATCAAAGCACGTCGAGCTCAATCCGACGGTTCGCCTCACACGAGCGCACTTAGTGTCTCCACTAACCCGTCAGATAATAATCCCAACCCACCCATGCCCGTCCAAATCCAAAAAACTCCCTACGCCAACTGGCCCAACTGCTACCGCATCTCCAACTCCGAAGTCGACCTCATCGTCACCAGCGACATCGGCCCGCGCATCATGCGTTTCGGCTTCATCGGCGAGCAAAATCTCTTTAAGGAATACCCCGAAACCCTCGGCCAGTCCGGCGAACCCGAATGGATCATCCGCGGCGGCCACCGCATCTGGACCGCTCCCGAGCAGCAACCCCGCACCTACGCACCTGACAACGGCCCGGTCGCGATCGAGATCCAAGGCAACACGCTGATCGCCACCCAGCCCGTCGAGCCCACCACCGGCATCGAGAAGAAAATCATCGTCGACCTCGAACCCTCCGGCACCCAGGTTCGCGTCACCCACCAACTCCGCAACACCCTCGCGTGGACCATCGAACTCGCCCCCTGGGCCCTCAGCATCATGGCCCAGAACGGCATCGCCATCACCGGCTTTCCTCCGCGCGGCAAGCATCCCGACGTGCTTCCGCCGTCGAATCCCCTCGTCATGTGGGCCTTCACCGACCTCACCGATCCGCGCTGGACCTTCACCCGCAAATATCTGCTCCTCCGCCAGGATCCCACCAGCCCTGAGCCCACCAAACTCGGCCTCTTCAACCCGCACACCTGGGGCGCCTACCTGTTAAACGGCCACCTATTCCTCAAGCAGACCTACGCCGATCCCACGGAGACCTACCCTGATATGGGCTGCTCGTTCGAGACCTTCACGCGCCACGACATGCTCGAACTCGAAACCCTCGGTCCCCTACAACTCGTCGAACCCGGTGTCTACGCCGAGCACATCGAGTACTGGTCCCTTCACAAGCCGGCAGCTTTTGTAAATTTTTCCGATACGGAATTGGATTCCCTGATACTTCCTCTTCTCGAATGAAAACCAATTTGGACGATATAATTACAGTACGTTCACAGGCTCCATGCACGAGTTGCGAACGGGGAGATCATCGCTTATGCGCGTCACTGTAATCGGAACCGGATACGTCGGGACCGTAACAGGCGTCTGCCTGGCCTACTTAGGACACAAAGTGACCTGCGTCGACACCGACGAAACCAAGGTCCGCCGCCTGCAGAGTCACGACATTCCGATCTACGAGCCGGGATTGGCCGAACTCCTGGTGCTCGCGGAAGAAGCCGGCGGCATTGATTTCACCACCCAACTCGCCCCCGCTGTCCGCGAAAGCGATGTCATCTTTATCGCCGTCGGCACGCCGCCCCTCCCCACCGGTGAGGCGAATTTGGCCTACCTTGAGGCTGCTGCCCGCAACGTCGGCGCCGCGATGGATTCCTCGCGCTTCCGCGTGATCGTCAACAAATCCACCGTTCCCGTCGGCTGCGGCAACCTCGTCGAAACCCTGGTCCGCGAGGGTATTCGTGAGCAAAGTCCTTGGAAAGAGCGCGAAATCGGCTTCGGAATCGCCAGCAATCCTGAGTTCCTCCGGGAAGGCTCCGCCATCGGCGATTCGCTTTTCCCCGATCGCATTGTCCTCGGCGGTCAGGATGAACGCACCCTGAACCACCTGCACGATCTCTACGCGCCTCTCGTTTCGCAAAAATTCCCCGCGCCGCCGTTCTCTCCCCGCCCAGCCAATTTCCGCATGCCGGTTCCGGTTGTCACCACGACGCTTACCAGCGCGGAAATGATCAAGTACGCGGCCAACGCTTTCCTCGCCATGAAGATCGGTTTCGCCAACGAGATTGCCAACATCTGCGAAAAGGTGGATGCCGACGCTCCCGAAGTCATGACCGGCATTGGACTCGATTCGCGCATCGGCACCGCCTTCCTTAACGCCGGAATCGGCTGGGGCGGTTCGTGCTTCGGTAAGGACGTCCAGTCGCTCATGCACATCGCGGGCGACTACGGATATCAGGCCCGTCTTCTCGAAGCCTCGCTTGCCGTCAACCGCCTGCAGCGCCAATTGGTCATTCAGAAGCTCCAGGAGAAGCTCTACATCCTGAAGGGCCGCACCATTGCCCTGCTCGGCCTCGCGTTCAAGCCCAATACGGACGACCTTCGCGACGCCCCCAGCCTTCAGATCATCGAGCGCTTGCTGCAGATGGGCGCCCGCATCCGCGCGTATGACCCGATCGCCATGGACGTCTGCCGCGAACACAATAGCCACTTGAAAATCTGCTATTGCGACTCCGCCCTGCACGCCGCCGAGAACGCCGACGCGTTGGTCCTCGTAACCGAGTGGCCTGAGTTCAGCAAGCTCGACCTCGAAGAGGTTTCCAACTGTATGGCGCAGCCGATTCTGGTGGACGGCCGCAATCTTTTCGATCCCACAATCGCTCGCGCCGCCGGCTTCGACTACACCGGAATCGGACGCTCCGAACCCCGCGTCAACAGCCGCCGTACCCCCGTACCCGTCGCTCTCGCCCGCTAACGGTTCGGCGCGTGCCACACTAGAGAGTCCCTGGAAAGTCAGTCTCTCTAATGCCGCGCCGTATCTACACTTGGAAATTACGCAACCGCGAACTCGCCCTCGGCGATCGCACTCTCATCATGGGCGTCCTCAATGTCACGCCCGATTCATTCTCTGACGGCGGCAAATACCTCGACCCCGATCTCGCTTTCGCCCGTGCCATGCAGATGGAAGAACAAGGCGCCGATATCATCGATATCGGGGGCGAGTCCACCAAACCCGGCGCTCAACCCGTCTCCGCGGAAGAAGAGCTCCGCCGCATCGTCCCCGTTCTCAAGCGCCTCCGCGAGAAGCTCAGCATCCCCATCTCGGTCGATACCTACAAGGCCGAAACCGCCGAACGAGCCCTGGAACTCGGCGCCGAAATCATCAACGATCCCAGCGGCTTCACCTTCGATCCGCAGCTCGTCAAACCCGTCGTCCAGTTCAATGCTGGTGTGATCTTCAATCACATGCGCGGGCGTCCGGAAACCTGGGCGTCTCTCGGTCCTGTGACCGACGTCATGGGCGCGATCGTCAAGGATCTGGACGCTTCCGTCAGTCGCGCGCGTCACGCCGGCGTCGATCGATTTCGCATCGTCGTCGATCCCGGCATCGGTTTCGGAAAGCGCCGTGAGCAGAATTCCGAGATCATCGCCCGCCTCGGCGAGATGACAAAGCTCGAACTCCCGGTGCTGATCGGCCCGGCGCGGAAGTCGTTCCTCGCCCAGTCCACCGAGCGGGAAACGCAGTTCGCCACCGCCTCAGCCGTCGCCGCCTCCATCATGGCCGGCGCCCATATCGTGCGCGTTCACGACGTCGAAGAGATGCGGGTCGTCGCCACCGTAGCGGACGATATCCTCCGCTGCTTCCAACGCCGCGCCGATGAAGCTCAGGAGGCAACCCAAACGCAGGCGCCCCGAAAGTCCCGCACGATCGCAATGGGATCCATCGGGAGCACGCCCAGTTTCGGTTCGCATCCGCCTGTGCGTCCGCCGGTAACTCCTCCGGCCGCGGAAGAACGACCCCAAGCTGCCGCAGCTCCTGCGCCCGTTCGCGAAGAGAGACCGCCGTCGCCGTACAAGAGCGAACGTGGTCCGATCCGCCCTTCACGCGAAGAACGTCCACGCGACGAACGACCGCGTGATGATCGCCCTCGTGAAGATCGACCACGTGATGATCGCCCTCGGTCAGACCGACCAAGAGACGACCGTCCGCGAGATGACCGTCCGCGCTTCGGAAAAAGCCCGCATCCGGGTCCCCGTCCGCAAGGCGATCGCCCGCGTTTCGATCGCGACAAGCCCCGTCCCCAAGGCGATCGCCCGCGTTTCGATCGGCCCCGCCCATCGAACAACGAGAATCGCCCCAGCGCCGGCGAACGGTCAAGCCGACCCTATGGCGATCGTCCGCGTCCCGGCGGCGACCGTCCGCGCTTCAATCAGGATCGTCCCCGCTCGAACGGTGATCGTCCGTTCCGTCCCGCCGGGGATCGCCCGTTTCGCCCTGCGGGTGATCGTCCATTCCGACCCGCCGGCGATCGACCCCCGCGTCCCGGTGGTGACCGCCCGTTTCGCCCCGCAGGCGACCGCCCCCGTTTCGATCGTCCACGCCCGACCGGCGATCGGCCCCCACGTCCCGAAGGGGATCGTCCGCGTCCAACCGGCGATCGTCCCCCGCGGCCTTCCGGCGGTGGTGGCCGTCCCTGGAGCGGTGGTCAGCGCCCGGGCCAGGATCGCGGCCGTCGTGCCGGTCCGCCCCGCAGTTTCCGTCCCAAGCCTCGCGGCAAGGGCTAACCTCTCAACCGCGTGACCCTGCTCGACTTCACGCTGATCATCTGGCTCGCTTCCATGCTCGCCGGGCTTCTCGGTGCTCTCACCGGACTCGGCGGAGGCGTGGTGATCGTCCCGCTCCTCGCGGTCATCATGCACGTCGACCTGCGCTACGCCATGGGCGCATCACTCGTCTCGGTGATCGCAACGTCGTCCGGAGCCGCCGCCGCTTATGTCCGCGAAGGCTTCTCCAACATCCGCATCGGCATGTTTCTCGAACTCGCTACCACCGCCGGAGCTCTGTTCGGCGCTTACCTAGCCGCGCACGTTCCTAAGTCCGCGATCGGCGTTATCTTCGGCCTTGTCTTACTCTACTCAGCCTGGTCCGCGCGCCACCCGCCGCACCGCCAATCGGAGGAAGTTGCGGTCGATAAGTTCGCCCTCAAGCTACGCCTCAACGGGGAGTTCCCCACGCCCGAGGGTCCACGCCGCTACCAAGCCACCAACTTACCTGGCGGCTTCGGACTCATGGGAGTAGCCGGGATACTCTCCGGACTGCTCGGCATCGGTTCCGGAGCGTTCAAAGTTCTCGCGATGGATCGCGTCATGAAGATCCCGTTCAAGGTATCGACAACAACGAGTAACTTCATGATCGGAGTTACCGCCGCCGCCAGCGCGGGACTCTATCTGCATCGCGGCTACATCGATCCCGGACTTGCCATGCCAGTGATGCTTGGAGTGCTCATAGGTTCGCTCGTCGGCGCGAAGCTCCTCGTCCACATGCAAGCGAGTACGTTGCGCATGGTCTTCGCGCTGGTTATCGCGGTCCTCGGCGTGCAGATGATCTATGAGGGAGTTACCGGACGCCTATGAAACCCCCGTTCACTCCTACCGCCGAGCAGGACCAAAGCATTGACGTCACCATCAGTTACTTACTCCGTATCGGCGTGACTCTTTCGGCGTTAGTGGTAGCCGTCGGCGGTATCTGGTATCTGATCCAGCACGGCTCCAAACTTCCGAGCTACGCCCGCTTCGTCTCCGAGCCGAGCGACTTACTCTCCACAAGCAGCACTCTCCGCGAAGCCGAACACTTCGATAGTTCCGCGATCATCATGAGCGGATTGCTGATCCTGATCGCGACACCCGTCTTGCGCGTTGCGTTTACCATCTTCGCCTTCGCCCGCGAAAAGGACTGGACCTACGTGACCGTCGCCGCAATCGTCCTGAGTATCCTGCTCTTCGGCCTCGCCCACTAGCGCAGGCGCTCCGTTAGAGCACGTCAGCAAATCCGCGCTTCAATTGCCTGAAAAACAGTCCCCCGCCCAGGAACACAGCCACTCCCCAAAGGGCCGCCACGCTAAGCTCGGATAAGCGGGGCCATCTCCCCGCCAGCAAAATATCGCGGTAGGCCCGCACCAATGGCGTCAGCGGATTCGCCCAGAGTAAGAACCGAATCCTTCGCGGGAACTTCTCAGCCGAGATAAAAATTGGAGTTATCCAAAACCACAGCGTCAGAATGACGATCAGGATCTGGGCTGTATCCCGCAGATACACCTGTAGACCGGCGACAATCCAAGCCAACCCCACGGCGAACAAGCCAAGCAGTAACACTAACAACGGAAAAGCCAATAGCGCCGGACTTCCGCGATGTAGCAGCGCAGCAACACCAACAATCGCTAGAACAACAGCAATACAATGACTAGCCAAAGAAGATAGGAAGATAGCTACAGGGACTATCTCGGAAGGGAACACGGTCTTCGTGATCAGTGTCGATTGCTCGATCAGCGATGTCGCCGATCGCTGTACCGTCTCGCTGAACAGCAGCCACGGCAGCATCCCGGCAAACAGGAACAAAGGGAAGTTTTGAGTCGCTTCCCCGGGCCCGGGGGTCTGCTTCAGGCAAACACTAAAGACGAAAGTGTAACTTACTAAGAGCACGATGGGATGGATCACTCCCCAAATCCACCCCGCCACCGAACCCTTGTAGCGCATCGAAAAATCGCGCTTCACCAGACCGGCGAGCAGCCCGCGCCGTTCCATCAGGATGCGGGCAAAGTGCCGGCCCGGGAAGCCTCGCGACACTATTGCTTTGCTTCCCCGGCAGGTGGCGTGTACCGCAGCACCTTAGTCAGATCAATCCCGCGTACGATGCCGTTCGAATAGTAAGCGAGCCCCCAGGAATCAATGGACGAAAAATCAGGAAAGATACAAGCTTCGAGAGTAGCGTCCGGCAGATTGTTATTCACCCACCCGCCCCCGGCCGCATTAATCCCGCCGAATAAGTCAGATCCGCCCAGCTGCGAGCAGTAACAAGACGCCGGATTTCCTACACAGCCGGAACCCAGCGGCTCTTGTGCGTAGTAAGCCAGCACAGCAAGGGTCGGCTTCGTCGCCACCAGCGTGTCCAGCAGAACATCGATCTGCGAGCCATCCGACTTAGACGTGTACTCGCAGAATGATTTGACCTGGGCCAAGGGAAGCGGCGTGCCGCCATTGGTGTTATAAGTGGCCTCGCGCAACACTACTTTGCCGGTGCTAGCCGTGCAATATTCTTCAGCCGAATCCGCCGCTCGTAGATGAGCAGCGCAAGCGAGAGTCAATAACGAAACAGCTACAACAGTCCTACGGAGGTTTGGCATGGGGTCAATTATCTCTCAACGTGTATCACGGCGTAATCAGAACCTTCCCCGCGCCGTCACCGTAGTGTTCAACCAGGTCGAACGCTGCGCCAATCTGCGACATCGGCCGCTCGTGCGTGATTACGGGCGCAAACAGTTTGGAATGCCGCGCCAGCATCTCCAGCGCCAGTTCCGATTCGTGGTTCGATCGACGCACGCTATAGAGTGCAACCTCCTTCCGCCGCATCACATGCGGGTTGAATCCGAACCTAACCTCAGAATGGATTCCGGTCAAGATGACGCTGCCGCGATTCCGTACGCTCGCCATCGCCTGGTTCGTCGTCTCGCCCTTCGCTGCGCAGTCGTACGCGACGTCGACGCCGCGACCACCGGTCTCTCTAAGAATCTCGTGCGGCACATCCACTTCGGACGGATCCATCGCGGCATCGGCTCCCAACGCGACCGCCATCTCGCGCCGGTGCGCCACCGGTTCCACCGCGAAGATCCGCTCCACGCCCGCGAGCCGAAGCGCCGCAACAGTCAGCAGGCCGATCGGCCCAGCTCCGAAAACCACCACGTCATCGCCCAGCTGCGGTGCCACGAACTTCAGCGAATGCAGCACGATCGCCATCGGCTCGACGAGCGTCGCCTCACGCAGACCGACACCATGCCTCAGCCGCAGCAGATTGTGCGCGGGCACGTTCAAGCGCTCACGAAAGAATCCCGCATCTTCGGTCGAGCTCATGAAGCGAATGTTCGAGCAGACGTTGTGTCGACCGCTCGTGCAGAACTCGCAGTGGTAGCAATAGATCGCGGGCTCCAGCGCCGCCTCGTCGCCCGGCGCCCACCCGGTGACCCCGGCCCCCACCTGCACGACGACACCCGATGGTTCATGCCCCAACACCATCGGGTACTTGCATATCTGATCGCCAACCGAGCCTTCCGAGTAAGAATGAAGATCCGACCCGCACACCCCGATGGCCGAGACCCGCACCTGCACTTCACCCGGCCCGGGATCCGCTACCGGCCGCTCGACAACGCTGAATTGACGAACACCCGTCAGTTCGGCGACCGCCGTCGTGCTCACGCCGTTTCCTCGCGCTTCCCGACGAACCGCTTGAGTTCGTCCGCCAGCGCCGGAACGGTGATCACGAAGTTCCCTCCATAGATCGTCGCGCGCCCCTCAAAGTCGAACGTCACCGCGCCCGCTTCCTCCGCGATGATCTTCAACGGCGCCAAGTCCCACGGCTTGGCCTGCGCTTCCAGCCACACATCCGCGCGACCGCTGGCCACCAGCATGGCGTCCACGCAACCACCCATGCTGCGCACCGTCCACGTCCCCGCCATCCACTCGACCAGGTCTTCACCGAACGGGTAGCGATGCATGTAACTCAACCCGTTGATGCAGACCAGCGCGTCGCTCAGCTTGTCTGCTTTCGCTGCATGGATGCGGACCGGCTCCGCGTTCAGGCCCGTAACCCACCAAGCGCCGGCGCCCTTGGCCGCATAGAACAACTCGTCGTGGGAAGGGAAGTACGCGAAGCCGGCGACCACTTCATCGTGATCCTCAAGCCCGATCAGCACGCTCCAGGCCTTGGTGCCGCGGATGAAGTCCCGCGTCCCATCGATGGGGTCGATGATCCATCGCCGCCCACTGGCACTCTCATGCGCCGCGCCCTCTTCGCCCAGAAGTCCGTCATCTGGAAACGCTTGCCGCAGGGCAGCGACGATCAACTTCTCGCATTCGCGATCGGCGATCGTCACCGGCGAGTCGTCGCTCTTCGACTCGACTCCCACGCCCTTGCTGCGATACTCCATCGCGGTCCTTCCCGCGTTGCGGGCGATCTCGCAACCGATCTCAATCTCACGCCGGTAACTTCCACTTCCCGAATTAGGCATCAAATGTAAGGGTAAGATAACGGGGGATGGAGAATTTTAGAGAGTTCCGGTGCGGCCCAGATCCGTTCGGTGAAACGTGGCTGGTTTGGTTCAAGTGGCTGCAGACCGCGATCTCCATCCGTCACAGCGACACCATCGACGTTAAGTTCATTCTGACTCCCGCGTCTGAAGCGGACGTCTCGGCGCCGCCACAGGAAAAAACCATCGCGCTGCCGCTGCCGGCGGTGTTCCAAGTAGCCAAAGACCTTGGTGTTTCAGTCACCGACCCATGGTGTGCGCGCCTTGCCAAGCGTCATCTCGAATACCTGATTACGTCCGGCGAAGATATGGAAAAGTCGATCGTGACGCCGTCGCCCATTCAGTTGCGCAAGTACGCCGAGGGCGAAAAGGGACGCGAAAAGGAAGAAGTGCGGACCGGCCGCCGCGGCGCCGCATAACCTTCCACGCCGCCATGCCCGGCGCACCCATCACACGACGATTCCTGCTGGCGCAGTTCGCGGCCGCCGGCGCCGTCTTCCCGCAAACCATTCGCGCCATCGGCGATCCGCTCGAGAACGTCAACCGCACACACCCGCGGTTGATCCTGCTCGATTCCGATCTGCAGCGCATCCACGCTTTGGTGCACGATGTTCCGCTTGCTCGCAAACTGCATGAGGGCCTCCTGCGCGACGCGGAGAAACTCCAGACCGCGCCGACTTCGGAATACAAGCTCAGCGGGCCGCGCTTGATCGCGCAGAGTCGCCGCGTGCTCGATCGCGTTTACCTGCTTGCGTTGCTCTATCGTCTCGAAAGCCGTCCCGAGTTTCTCGACCGCGCGTTGAAAGAACTTCGCGCCGCCGCGCTCTTCCCCGATTGGAACCCCAGTCACTTCCTGGATGTTGCGGAGATGATGCACGCGTTCGCGATCGGCTACGACTGGCTCTATCCCGCGCTAAGCCCGGCCGATCGTGACTGGATCCGCGGCACCCTGACGGTAAAAGGTCTCGATCCCGCCATCGCACAATACAAGGGGAACGCTTCGTGGGTCGCCGCAAACCACAACTGGAATCTGGTCTGCAATAGCGGCGCGGGCATCGGCGCGCTTGCTCTGGCAACCGAAGAACCAGACCGCGCTCGAATCATCCTGCGAAGCGCTCTGGAGTCGCTGCCTCGCGCGCTGGTCACGTACGGAACGGACGGCGGATGGCCTGAAGGTCCGGCCTACTGGAACTACGCCACGCGCTACATCGTGTCGTTCATCGCATCGCTTGAGAGCGCGACGGGCTCGGATGGCAGCCTCGCTTCTTCGCGTGGCTTCGAGCGCACCGGCCGCTTCCGCGTCTATTTCATCGGGCCCTCGAACAAGACCTTCAACTTTGGAGATGCTGCCGATGATCCCGGTACTGCGCCCGAGATGTTCTGGCTCGCGCGCCGATTCAATCAGCCCGTCTACGCGTGGGCGGAGCAGAGAGATGCCGACCACGAGCCCCACGCCGATCCGATGGACCTGGTCTGGTTCGTCAAAGACTCCCGCGCGCCCCGTACGGAAGACTGGCCTCTGGACGCCCTATTCACCGGCATTCAGACTGCTTTCCTGCGATCTGCCTGGGACGACCCGAACGCACTCTTCGCCGGTGTGAAGGGCGGCGACAACAAAGCCAATCACACGCATCTGGATCTCGGCTCATTTGTCTTCGATGCCGGTGGGATGCGCTGGGCGTACGATCCCGGCCCAGAAGATTACAACGAACCCGGCTACTTCGGTCCCAAGCGGTTCACCTATTTCAAGACGAGCAGCGAGTCTCACAACACTGTGCTGATTGATGGCGAGAATCAGGACCAGCACGCGGAGGCGCGGCTGGTGCTCCATGAGACGGACCCGGATCTGCGATGGGTGGAGATCGATCTCAGCAAGACATATCCGGCGAAGCTCAAGCAGTGGACGCGCCGCGTCGGCATCGCGCAAAGGCAAGCGCTGTTGATTCAGGATTCCATTCTTGCGGTGCAGCCGGTCGACGCACTGTGGGGCATGATGACCGACGCGGACATCACGTTTAGCGGGCAGACGGCGGAACTGCGAAAGAGCGATTGGTCGTTGTCCTGTGAGATCCTCTCGCCGCATCACGCCGTATTCGATGTCGTGGCCGACTCCGGAACGAAGAAGTTGGTAGTCCGCGCCGGTCCCAAGATTCCAGAATTAGAGCTGAACGTCTTGCTGACTCCGCATCACACGAGCCAGCCGAAACCAGCGGTAACCAAGCGTTTCCCGGCGTAGCGTTCGACTTCGCACCACCGGTCACGCTATGATGACGCATCGGTGAATCTCCCGCGCTTATATCCGATCCTCGACACTGCCGCCCTCCAGCAGCGCGGCTGCACGGACTGGGCCGCTGTCGCGGAAACATGGCTTACGGCCGGAGCGGAAATCATCCAACTCCGCCATAAACAACATTGGACGCGAGGCGCGTACATGCAGGCAGGCGATATCGCTTCCCGCTGCGACCGTTTCAAATCGACCCTTCATCGTCAATGACCGCGCCGATTTCGCGAAGCTCTTGAATGCGGGGCTCCATGTCGGACAGGACGACCTATCGCCAATCGACAGCCGCACGGTTCTGGGCGCTGAAGCGAAGGTAGGCTTCTCAACCCATAACATCGAGCAACTAACCGCGGCAGCCGGCGAGCCGGTCGACTACCTGGCTTTCGGCCCCATCTTCAGCACGGTCAGTAAAGATCGGCCGGACCCCACAGTCGGTCTCAAGCAACTCCGCGAGGCTAGATCTGCTACGACTAAACCGCTGGTAGCGATAGGTGGAATTACTCTTGACCGCGCGCGCGAAGTCCTCGATCAGGGTGCCGACTCCGTCGCCGTAATTGCTGGACTCCTGCCCGACAAGTTAGATGAATCCTCACTCCGCCAACGAATGGACGCATGGCTACAACGGACGCGGCAGTAAGTTCCCCAAGCGGCCTGGTCAAGGGCCTGGGCCTCCTCGACGCCACCACTCTGGTCATTGGGTCGATGATCGGCTCGGGCATTTTCATTGTCTCGGCCGACATCTCGCGGCAGGTGCAATCTCCGGGGCTGCTGATCCTTACCTGGCTCATCACTGGACTAATGACGCTGTTCGCCGCGTTGAGCTATGGCGAACTCGCGGCCATGATGCCCAAAGCCGGCGGACAGTATGTCTACCTGCGTGAATCGTTCGGACCCTTGAGTGGCTTTCTCTACGGCTGGACGATGTTCCTGGTGATTCAGACGGGCACCATCGCCGCCGTCGCCGTAGCGTTCGCGAAGTACACCGGCGTCTTCTTCCCGGGAGTATCCGCCAGCAACTATCTGATTGGTTCCGGCCACATCGGCTTGACTACCCAGCAACTAATCGCCATCGCGGCGGTAGTGCTCTTGACCTGGGTCAACACCCGCGGGGTGCGACAGGGCGCGATCGTTCAGAACGTCTTCACGTTTGCTAAGACAGCGGCGCTACTAGCGTTGATCATCATTGGGTTCTCGTTCGGCCAGCATCCCGCGGCTAAGGAGAATTTCAACGATTTCTGGCGGAACTCGTCATGGACACTCACTACCGTCAAGCTAGTCGGAGTAGCGATGGTTGGGGCGCTGTTCTCATCGGATGCCTGGAACAACGTCACGTTCACTGCAGGCGAGATCCGCAACCCGAAGCGCAACCTGCCGCTCTCTCTTGTGTTCGGAGTGACCGTCGTTTCGGTACTCTATCTGGCCTGTAACTTCGTCTATCTCTATGTGCTCCCCTTAGCGCAGATCCAGCACGCCCCGGAAGACCGCGTCGCCACGGCGGCTGCCGGCGCAGTGCTCGGGTCGATCGCTGTCAAGCTAGTCGCGGGCGCAATCATGATCTCGACCTTCGGGTGTATCAACGGCCTGATCCTATCCGGAGCGCGTGTCTACTACACCATGGCGCTCGATGGACTGTTCTTCGAGCGTGCGGCGAAGGTTGATCCGCTGCATCACACGCCGGTGTTTGCTCTGGTGATTCAGGGTGTCTGGACGATTCTGCTTACTTTGAGCGGCCAGTACAGCGATCTGCTGGACTATGTAATCTTTGCGGTGCTGTTGTTCTATATCCTGACGATCGCTGGACTCTTCGTGCTGCGCCGCAAGAGACCGGACATGGAGCGTCCGTATCGCGCCATCGGCTATCCTGTGTTACCGGCTCTCTACATCGTGGCCGCGACCGTCATCGACGTACTCTTGCTGTTCTACAAGCCGCGATTCGCATTGCCCGGGCTCGTCATCGTTCTGCTCGGCGTACCTGTTTACTACCTGACACGAAGGAAAAACGATAGGTTAACGGTGAACTCATGAACCTAAGCCGCACGAAGTCTCTGGCCTCGCTTCTGGATCAGGCCAGCCACAGCACTCTCAAGCGAACTCTCACGGCCAAGAGCCTGATTGCGCTGGGTATCGGCGCGATCATCGGCGCCGGCCTGTTTGTCCGAACGGCAGCGGCCTCGGCGCAAAACGCCGGACCCGCCGTGATCTTGTCTTTTGTGGTAGCCGCCGTCGGGTGCCTTTTCGCCGGACTATGTTATGCGGAGTTCGCGTCCATGATCCCCATCGCGGGGAGTGCCTACACTTACGCCTACACCACCATGGGCGAGTTCACGGCTTGGATCATCGGCTGGGCATTGGTGCTCGAGTATGCTCTCGGAGCTGCTACCGTGGCGATTAGTTGGAGCGAGTATCTGAATAACCTGCTAGGTGGCCGCATTCCCTATGAGTGGATACACTCTCCACTGGAAGCGTCCCAGAGCGGGGTGCATGGAATCCTGAACATCCCCGCCATTCTGATTCTCCTGCTACTTACGGCGCTGTTGATCAAAGGTACACAGGAATCCGCTGCTGTGAACTCCATCATCGTGGCTGTCAAGGTCACGATCGTTGTCATCTTTATCGCGGTGGGCTGGCACTTCATCAATCCGGCCAACCATACACCGTTCCTGGTTCCGGCAACTATCGCCGGCCATGAGCCGTTCTTCAAACATGGATGGGGCGGGGTAGTCGGCGGCGCCGGAATTGTATTCTTCGCCTTTATCGGATTTGACGCTGTGTCTACCGCGGCGCAGGAGACACGCAATCCAGGCCGCGATATGCCGATCGGCATCTTAGGATCGCTGGCCGTCTGTACGGTTCTCTATATTCTGTTCGGATACGTACTCACCGGCGTATGTAACTGGCAGGAATTTGCGATCGCCGGCAAGGAAGCTTCGGTAACTTACGCGGTGCAGCACTACATGCCCGGCTTCCACTGGCTCGGGACGGCGATCAACGTGGCTATCCTGTTCGGCTTCTCGAGCGTCATCTTAGTCATGCTGATGGGCCAGAGCCGCGTGTTCTACTCCATGGCTACAGATGGTCTGCTGCCGAAAATCTTTGCAGCCGTTCACCCGCGGTTCCGGACGCCCTATAAGTGCAACGCGATGCTGTTCTTCTTTGTCGGAGCGTTCGCGGCGCTCGTGCCAGGATCGGTAACCGGGGATCTTACATCCATCGGCACTCTCTTCGCATTCTGCCTGGTTTGCATCGGCATCATCATCTTACGGCGCAAGCAGCCGGGTTTGACGCGCCCGTTCAAGACGCCGTTGGTCCCGCTGGTTCCGATACTTGGCGTGATCGTCTGCGGGGGGATGATTGTGTCGCTGGATACGCGCACGCAACTGGCGGCGTTCGTCTGGATGTTGTTGGGGTTAGTGGTTTATTTCCTGTACGGGCGCATTCATAGTAAGTTGGCGGAGCCGCAACCAGTGGCCGAGCGCGTTTAAGGTTTCGTGATTGAGGAATTTCATAGGTGCGGAACTCTGTTGATGTAAGCTATAGAGCCGAACGCACCGGGCCGGAAGTTTTAATGATGAACTGATCAACCGTTGCCAACAGTTCAAGATAGGCGCGATCACTTACTCATTGTCACTCAGGCGCGAACCGCTGCACGCTGAACGCAATCGGTAATCCGATGACCACCATATGGATTAGCAATCCCTCGACGAGGCTACTCCACTGATACGGGCCTCGGGAATGCAGCGCGGATAAGGGTAAGACACCCAAGCGCATGACCGTATCAACCGCCGCGCCGAAGAACAATCCGCAGATCAACGGATACTGTTTCAAGAATCCCAGCCTACGACTCGCGCCATAGTAGACCGAGGCCGCCGAGAACGCGATAAAGAAGTGCAGCAAGACACCGAGAACATAGATTGCCGGTCCTCCCGTAAATGCTCTCGGTCCCAGCAAACCCCCTGCGATCGCCAACGGAATGTCCCAGCCAAACAGGATGCCCGCTTGTAACAGATCCAGAGCCCCCGCACTTAGACCGCCCACAGTAATCGCCAGTAGAGCGCTTCTTTTCGTCATCCAGTATCCTCGTCCTTGGTTTATTTGCGGTTAAACAACTCACACTCAACCTACGTGGGCAAGCTCCCGGAAGTCCTGAAAATGGCCTGAAATGCTCTGAATACTTCTGAAATGCCGGTCTACTGCAGCGGCGTGGCTGCGATATGATCAAGCAGCGCCCATCCGGCGAGAGAATGCTGCGAATCGGTGAGTGGTGCGTCGATGAGGGCTCGGGCCAGATTTCGCGGAATGGGAATACCGCGCGGCCGGACACGCGGACCATGCGGCTCTTGCTGTTCCTTGCGGATCACCCCGGCGAGGTCGTCAGCATCGATGAAGTCTTGAGCAACGTTTGGCCGGATGTCGCTGTGACTCCGGACTCGGTCTACCAGTCGATCGCATCATTGCGCCGACTGCTTGGCGACAATCCTAAGCAGCCCACTTATATTGCGACCGTGCCTCGCTTAGGGTACCGGCTGGTTGCCGCCGTGAGTCCCTGGGAGGATCAGCCGGTTGCGCCACCAGATCCCTCCCCCGTACAGTCTCGCCCCACAGCCCGGGTAGCGTGGGCGATCGGCGGCGCTCTTTGCCTTGTGCTGGTGTTCGGGTTTTTAGTTCGCGACAGATTTGCGAGCAGCGTGTTGCAGCCCCAAAAATCGGTTGCCGTGCTGCCGTTTCTTGACCTGACCCAAACGATGAATCAGGAGCCGTTTGCCGACGGCATGACTGAAGAGCTAATCGATAAGCTCAGCAAAGTTCCAGGCTTCCGGGTACCGTCGCCCACTTCTTCGTTCTATTTCAAAGGCAAGCAACTGCCGGTTGCGGAAATTGCGAAGGCGCTCGGCGTCGTCTATGTACTCGATGGGAGCGTACGTAAGTCCGGGCCCAGTGTCCGCGTCGCGGCTCGACTAATTCGCGCGGAGAATGGGTACGTGATCTGGTCTGCAACTTACGACCGTCTCTTTAATAACATCGTGGCGGTACAGGACGATATCGCAGGTGAGGTAACAAAAGCGCTGACAGCGTCCATCGCGCCTAGGGCAGATCGCTGAACCCAATCAGCAGCCGGTCCTGTATACTTCGGAAGCTAGGTGAGCTTGGTACAGAGGAACGAGGGCACTAATGAGACAAGTTTCTGATCGGTTTTTCCAGCTTAAGTCGGCGAAACGCGGATGCCTTGCGGTCGTGCTTTTTGGAATAACAGCTATGACCCTTGCTGCGCAACGTTTCACTACCCTCCTGGATTTCAATGGTGCTGACGGCGCGAACCCCTCGGTAGCACTAATCCAGGGCACGGATGGGAACTTCTACGGAACGGCGGCGACCGGGGGCATTTCTAACAACATCTGTGTGCTGGAGAGTTGCGGGACGGTGTTCCGAATCGACAGGGCTGGGACGCTCACGACATTGTACCGTTTCTGCCCTCAACCTCAGTGTGCCGACGGCAGTTACCCCAATGGAAATCTGATTCAGGGCGCCGACGGAGATTTTTACGGGACAACCGCGTTCGGTGGCACTAACAATGGCGGCACGATCTTCAAACTTACGCCTCAAGGTGAACTAACAACGTTATACCGGTTTTGCGCGTCAACTGGGTGTCCGGACGGCCAAGCGCCCGTCGGACTCACGCAGTCTTCCAACGGCGACCTTTACGGAGTTACGGAAAACGGAGGTAACGCTTGTTATTACCCCACAGGTTGCGGCACCCTCTTCCGGCTGAGTCCGAGCGGCTTGTTTACCCAGTTATACAGTTTCTGTCCGCAAGCCGGTTGCGCTGATGGCGCAATTCCGGTAGCGGGTTTGGTTGAAGCTTTCGACGGGAACTTTTACGGAACAACAGGAGGAGGCGGACTTACTAACTGTTCCGGATATGGCTGCGGGACTGTGTTTCGGATGACTCCGCACGGTAGCGTCACAACCATTTATGAGTTCTGCTCGCTACCCGGTTGTTTGGATGGCGCCGGACCCGGGGCGGCATTGATCTCCGCGCCGGGAGGCAACTTCTACGGAACTACGCAAATCGGCGGTTCTTCCGCCAATCAGTATGCTAGCGGCACCGTTTTTCGCATCACCCCACGCGGCTCGCTTACCACGTTGTACAACTTCTGCGTAGACGCTCCTCCGAATACGTGCCCGGACGGCGAGCAACCATTGGGCTTGCTTCGCGCCAATGATGGAAATCTCTACGGACCAACGGATTTCGGCGGGGAATATAACGAAGCAACGCTCTTCCGCGTCACCCCGACCGGAACGTTGACCACCTTGCATCAATTCTGTCCCGACAATCTTCCCTGTCCCGACGGGGCACGATCGGTGACACCGCTCTTACAGGCGACCAACGGAAACCTATACGGGACAACTTACTATGGCGGTGATACTAACCAGGACGGAACCGTGTTCAAATTGGCGTTGGGCTTGCCACCTTTCGTGAAGGTGGAACCCGCGTCCGGCACGGTGGGAGCGCAAGTAAGGATCCTTGGATATGGATTGACCGGCTCGGTTCAGGTTACCTTCGATGTGGTTGACGCTGGTTTCAAAGTTGTCTCCGATACCCTAATCATTGCTACGGTACCGGTCGGCGCCCTTGACGGAATTGTTCGCGTGGTTACTCCCAGTGGTACCCTCTCAAGCAACGCACCATTCAACGTTAGGCCATAAAACTAGGACTACTGCTTGAAATCGCCATTTCCCCATCTAAGAGGAGAAAGCTATGAGAGTTGCTTCACTAATCGCACGTTACCTACTCGGTCTGACCTTTCTAGTCTTTGGATTAAACGGCTTCCTGCATTTCCTACCGGGGCCGATACCGCCGGGAGTCGCCGGTCAGTTTATGACCGCGCTGATTGACTCGCACTATACGATCGTTATTTTCCTGTTGCAACTCATTCCCGGGGTCCTTCTGCTGGTGAACCTTTACGTGCCGCTCGCGCTCACACTGCTGGGACCCGTTATTGTGAATATCTTCTTTTTCCACCTGCTGATGTCACCGAGCGGATTGCCGATCGCAATCCTGGTCATCATTCTGTGGTTCCTGGTCTTCTATAGCGTTCGCTCCGCGTTCGCGGGGATCTTCGCGCGGTAAACGTAAGATCAGATTTGTTCGTTTCCAGTTGACGTTACCTTTTGGTTACGTTACTATATGGTCACGTAGGAGAAAACGTGACCATTGACGAGTTAATTCTGGATACGACCCAAAGCGTGGACATCAAGGCGGACATTGCAGTCGTTTTTCAGAGCGTACTGCACCGTCTGGGTGAAGGCTTTACCAACCCTCAGGGCGAATCGATGCAGATGAAGCTGGAGCCATGGCCGGGAGGCCGTTGGTTCCGTGATCGGGGCAACGGCATTGGCCATCTCTGGGGGCACGTGCAAGTAATCAAGCCGCCCGTGCTGTTGGAACTAAGCGGCCCTATGTTCATGTCATACCCGGCGGTGAACCACATCGAAGTGAAGATCGAGGAGCGGCCGGGTGGAACCCACGTGAATTTCCGTCACCGCGCGATCGGCTTGATCGATCCGGCGCACCGATCGGGCGTGTCAACTGGCTGGAAACATCTACTGGACACAGTGGCCGAGGACTGCTCCGCGCGTGTCGAGCGGAGCTAGTGTGCCGGATGACGAGCTTGACGCCGTGTGGAAAGCGCTATCAGACAAGACGAGGCGATCGATCCTCGACCTCTTGCGGCAGGGCCCTCGAACGACGACCGAGATCGTCGAGGCATTCCCGCACCTGAGTCGTTTCGGCGTGATGAAGCACATGGACGTGCTCCGCGAGGCCGCTCTGATTCACACCCGTGAGGAGCGCCGCCAGCGGATTAACTCATTGAACGTTGTGCCCATCCGCCAGATTTATGAGCACTGGGTGGGTCCCTTCGAAGCGTTGTGGACGAGTTCCTTGCTGCGCATCAAGGAAGACGCGGAGGCCAAACCTGCGCATGTTCATCCCGCCCCGGCACGAGCGGGAAAGCGTCCGAAAGCGGTTTAGCCGGTAAGGAGACTTACGCGATGTGCCCAGTATGTATCGCCAGAGCAGCGGTCATGGTCGCGGGAGCCGCATCTTCGGGAGGAATTCTTGCGGTGTGCGTCGGAACGTTGAAGAAGCTTTTCACATTCAGTGATCCCGATCGAATTCGGAAAGGAGAAAGAACATGGCAACAAGCAAGGAGAAAGAAAATGGACACGACAAAGGGACTCTTGCGATGAACACGCCCCCGATCGTGTCTCAGGAAGAATGGGAGTCTGCCCGTCAGCAGCTCCTTGTCAAAGAAAAGGCCTTGACCCGCTCTCGTGACGCGATGGCTGCGGAAAGACGGCGGATGCCTTGGGTCGCTGTCGACAAGAAGTATGAGTTCGAGGGACCGAAGGGCAAGGTAAGCCTGATCGATCTGTTCGACGGCCGGCCTCAGTTGATCGTCTATCGCGCGTTCTTCGAGCCGGGTGTGTTCGGTTGGCCAGACCATGCGTGCCGCGGCTGTTCCTTCGGCGCCGATCAGGTCTCCCACCTGGCCCATCTGAACGCCCGCGACACCACGCTTGTCTACGTCTCACGCGCGCCACAGTCGGACATTGAGCGTTTGAAGGCGCGCATGGGCTGGGAGAATATACCCTGGTACACCCTGACCGACAGCTTCGACGCGGACTTCGGCGTCGACCAATGGCACGGCCATAACGTGTTCTTCCGCGACGGCGAGCGGGTGTTCCGCACGTACTTCATCAACAACCGCGGCGACGAGGCGATGGGGAGTACCTGGACGTACCTCGACCTGACGCCGCTCGGCCGTCAGGAGACTTGGGAGGACTCGCCGGAGGGTTACCCGCAAACACCGCCGTATAAGTGGTGGAACTGGCACGATAACTATGATGCCGAAGCGGCGGTGGACCCGAAGTGGGTGCAAGTGTCTGATGTCGGAGAAGCCGCTTTTCGAAAGGCCGACGCATCCTAGGCGAAAGTGAGGTAGAGGGAGGCGGCTCTTCGCCGCCCCTTCAGTTCTGATGCAGCGTTTTTACAACATCCACATTTGCAGAGCGCGCCAGTAAGCAAGATGGCAGCGCCGAATCCGCCGACTACCAGACCGGTGAGAACCGAAGACAGGGCGCTGTAAGTGGCGCAAGACACACCGAAAATCGTTGGCCATAACCCATCAATAAGTGCAATCATGCAGCCATGGTCGGGCTTTTCTGTTGAGATACTTGAACACTCGACGGAATACAGAGGTGTTTGCGGACGGGACACCGGTGTTCGCGCGCGCGGGCGACTTCCGACCGCCAAGTTTCGCGTACGACTAAGTAGAGGCAACCATGGCAACGACAAACCTGGTGAACGTCGAAGAATACCTGCACTCGACCTTCGAACCTGACGCTGAATATGTCGAAGGAAGGATCGTCCACCGCGCCACGCCGCAGAAGACGCATAGCAAGATGCAGACCTTCTTAGTCCGCACGCTCTATCAAGTCGGACAACCTCTGGGCTGTAGCGTTTTCGTCGAACAGCGTTTGCGGACGCAGCCCAACCCGGCGCGCTATCGCGTTCCCGACGTGTGCCTGACGTTCGGAGAACCGGATGAGGAGATTTTCACGACACCACCATTTCTGTGCGTGGAGATCTTATCGCCGGACGACGTGGCGCTCGAGCTGAGGATGAAAGTGGCCGAGTATCTGCGTTTCGGCGTTCGCTTCGTCTGGGTAGTGGACCCAGTGTCTTTCACCGGCGACGTTCATACCGTTGAGCGGATCGATCGTGTTCCCGAGGGGGTATTCCGGGCGGACCGGATCGAAGTTGACATTCGACTGGCTTAGTCGTTTCGGAACTATTTAAGAGCAGCCGCAGGCCGCGTCAACGTAGACCCGAAGCTAGTCACATCCAGCACCGGTATTCCGCGCTCCGCAATCTGCTCGGCGATGGCCGCGCTCGGCCGCTGCGCAACGATCAAGTGATCGCACCAGCCCAGCACTTCCTCAAATCGCCGCGTTAATAAGCGTCCGATATGTGGAATCGCCTTCAAGATGAACTGTAAGTTAGCGCCGTAGATTTCATCCAGTTGAATATGCGGATCGTAAATCCGCAGATCCCGTCCCTTACCGATCAAGAACTCGATCAGCGACACCACCGGACTCTCGCGCAAGTCATCCGTATTCTCCTTGAACGCGAGACCGAAGATTCCGATGCGCGACGCCGGCAACTGCATCGCCGCTTCCATCGCGCGCCGTAGGTGCTGATCGTTGGCCGGCAACACCGATTCCAGCATCGGCAACTTCAAATCGAGCCGCGACGCCCGGTAAGTGAGCGCCCGCAAATCCTTGGGCAGGCATGATCCGCCAAAAGCAAATCCAGGCTTTAGGTAAGCCGGCGAGATGTTCAGCTTCACGTCGCGGCACAGCGTTTCCATCACTTCGTTGGCGGGGATATCCAAGCGGTCGCACAACGTCCCTACTTCATTGGCGAACGAAATCTTCAGCGCGTGGAAGCAATTGCACGCGTACTTGATCATCTCGGCCGTGCGCAGCGAGACGAGGCAAGGTTCAATATCGAGCGACGCATATAAGTCAGCGACACGATGCACGGCGCTCGGATCGTCTCCGCCAACGACCAATAGCGAAGGTTCGAGAAAATCCTTAACCGCGCTACCTTCACGCAGAAACTCCGGGTTCGACACAACCTCCACACTTGGCGCGCGCTGGACCGCGGGAATCACAATCTCTTCGCACGTCCCGGGGAACACCGTGCTGCGAACCACCACAATCAGCGGCTTTGCGCGCCCTACCACCAGCTGCCCGATCTCCTCGGCCACGCGCCGCAACTGCCCCAATCCCAGATTGCCGTTCGCTTCGGACGGCGTTCCCACGCAGATCAAAGCGATATCGGCATCGCCGATCGCCGCAGCGAGCGAATCGGTCGCGCTCAACCGGCCCGCCGCAACGCCTTCCTGAATTACCGGCTCCAGCCCCGGCTCGAAAAACGGCGCACGCCCGGTGAGAACACTTTCCACCTTATGGCGATCCCGGTCCACACCGATGACGCGATGTCCCAAACGCGCGAGGCAGGCCGCACTCACGCATCCCACGTACCCGAGCCCTAAAACCGCGATCGTGCGCGTATCTGTTGCTGACACGGCCTTAGTATCCCATGCAAAACCTCATTTCACCCCTATCGCCAAATAAGCGTGATGATAGCCGCGAGCCCACCGGCGCACCCAGGAAACTGCCGGCTACTATCGGATCCTATAGGAGAAGCTTGTTATGAGGACGCGAAGAGCTCTTCCGACTGAATCTAGTATCGACTGGCTCATTTGCTTTATAGAAGCCGGTTAGGCAAGGACGTCAGGTCGGCCCTACCTGAAGTCATCCGGTATAGTTGCGGCGGCAGATGTGTGCCCCTTGTTACTTCTTCCGCGCCAGCAACCTATAACTTTTTTCCAGCAGCTGTTCGTGAGCCGCGCGCTGCGCTTTGGCGATACTAAGTGTCAGGAATTCAATCTGGTCTTCAATGAAGATGCGATCTTCCGACGTCTGTTCATGCATTGCTGTCTCATACCTTGGAAGGTTAACGATACCTTCAAGCCTGGGGACGAACTCGGCGCGAAAGTACTGATCGCCCACATCGATCAGGATCTGCTGCGTCGTTGAATCGAGTTCGTCAAAGCCCGGAAGCGTAGCAGCTACCTGACGGCTTGCATGTTGCACTGCTTCAGCGTGTGTCAAGGAGCCCTCCTTCAAGCATCTATCAAGCTGTAGCACGTCTGGTCGGATCGAGTGTTACGATTCGGGCGGTACGAACTACAAGGAAATAGGCCTGCCGTTCCACCATCGCCCCAACAAGCGCGATAATAGAACCTCCCCCGCCATTCGCGCATGGAATTCGTCGAACAGCTCAAATCCTCGGTCGATATCGTCACCGTCATCGGGGAATACGTGCGCCTCAAAAAGGTTGGCACGCGCTACACCGGCCTCTGCCCCTTCCACAACGAAAAGACGCCGTCGTTCTCAGTGAACCCGCAGCATCAGTTCTTCAAGTGCTTCGGATGCGGCGAAGGCGGCGACCTCATCGGCTTCGTTATGAAGTACGAGAGCATCAGTTTCTACGAGGCGATCAAGTCCCTATCCGAACGCTTCGGTATTCCGATGCCGAAGCGCACCGCGTTCTCGGATGACGACACGAAAGCGCGCGCGGCCATCTATCGCATCCACGAAATCGCCGAAGCCGAATTCCGCCGCCAACTCAACAGCGACGCGGGACGCCACGCTCGCGCCTATCTCGAAAAGCGCGGCGTTACCCGCGATGCCGCCGACGCGTTCGCAATCGGATACGCTCCGCCGGGCGTGATCACGCGTGTGCTGCAGCGCGAGAGTTTTACTCCGCAGGAGATGGAAGACTCCGGCCTGCTCCTCAAGCGTGAGGACGGCTCTTTCTACGAACGCTTCCGCAACCGCCTGATCTTTCCCATCCACAACGAGAGCGGCAAGCCCATCGCTTTCGGTGGCCGCGCGCTCGATCCGGAAGATCAGCCCAAGTACCTCAACTCGCCCGAGACGAAGATCTATCGGAAGAGTTCGGTCCTCTACAACCTGCATCGGGCGAAGGACGCTGTCCGCACGCAGGACCGCATCGTTCTGGTGGAAGGCTACATGGATGTGATTGGCGTCTACACAGCCGGCGTCCGCGAAGTGATCGCCAGCTGCGGTACTGCCTTGACGGCGCAGCAGGTGCAATCCATCCGCCGCCACTCGCACAACATCGTGGTTAACTTCGATCCCGATGCCGCCGGCGCAAAAGCTTCAGAGCGCGGTATCCAGCTGCTGCTCGCAGAGAGCATGCACGTGCGCGTCGTCTCCCTGGAAGATGGCCTCGACCCCGACGAGTATTGCCGCAAGCACGGCGCTGAAGCGTATGCGCGCCACATCCAGCAGTCTTCCGGATACTTCCATTGGTTGGCTGCGCGTGCCCGCGAGCGCTTCGATATGCGCTCCGCCGAAGGGCGCTACCAGGCTTTCCAGTTCTTGCTTCCCGCGATCCAGTCTTTGACAGATAAGTTGGAGCGCGTCGCAGTCGTCAACGATGTCGCTGGATATCTGGGCGTTGATGCGGGCCTTGTTCTCGAGTCCTTCCGTAAGTTGGCCGCCGATAAGTCAGGTCCGCGGGCGCAACCGAAACCTGAACCGATGCGCCCGACGGATCGCATCCTGCTTTCCGCCATCTTCTCGTCACCGGATATTCACAACGATCTCTTCGAATACCTGAGCGTGCTGCCTTCTCTCCGCCAAGGCTCGATCGCCGGTATCTACGATGCGATGGTTGCGCTTCATCAGAACGGCGCGCCGGTGGACTATCACGCGGTCCACGCGCGCCTAGACGAACCTACGCAGGAACTTCTCGCCGCCGCTATCTTGCAAGATGAATGCGAGCCGGCCACGCCCGAACAAGCCATGGCGTGCCTTGAAGCGCTGGTTGAAGAAGAGCGCGGCCGCGAGAGATCCGCGATGAAGGCTCGCGTCAAAGAGGCCGAGCGCGCGGGAAACGTGCAGGAAGCCATGCGCCTCTACCAGGAGCTGGAGCGCTTAACCATTCGAAACTGAACGATAAGTATCCAATAATTCTCTGGCCCCATTCGACCTCTTTTCACGCATTACTTTTTGAGGTAGACTTTTATGGAGCATTCGTCGCAAGCTTGCGTTTCGGGAGTTCAAAACGCGGTTCCTTTGGTGACGGGCGGAGAACAATTCGAGCGGAATGACGACCGTCTGGTCGCATCCCGAACTACGCCCTCGGCGTTCTTCGAAATCTCCGGCTTCATAGCCGAGCGCGATGCCTCGCCTGTACACGAATTAGACGACATTCTTACCGCGGATCTCGATACCGCATCCGCGCCTGAATCCAATACGTTCGACGGAGTTGACCTCGAGTCGGAAGACGACGCGGTCGATCTGGATCTCTCCGCCGGAGTTGCCTCTCGGGCCGATGATCCGGTCCGAACCTACCTTCGCGAGATGGGTGCTGTGCCGCTGTTGACGCGCGATCGCGAAACACTTCTCGCGCAACGCATCGAACGCGGCAACAATCTGCTCCGCCGTCAACTCTCGCGTTCTCCCTTTGTGCTTCGTGAAATCCTGCAACTGGCGGAAGATATTGAATCGGGCGCGCTCGATGCACGCGATGTGATTCTCTTCAGCGAACCGATACCCAGCGAAGAAACGGTGTCGCAGGCCATTGTCACCTTCCGTGAGTCCTGCGACGAGATCGTGCGGCTTCAAAAGCGGCTCACACCGATGCGTCAGCGGCTGTCCATTGTGTCTCGTGGGATGAAGCCGAAACAACACCTGCATCTTCGCTGGGATTGCGCCCGTATCGTCATCCAGATCTCGCGGACGATTCTCGCGTCCAAACTGCAGAGCGGAATTTACAACCAGCTTCTTGAGCGCCTCGGGGATGCCGTCGACGAATTGCGGCCTCTCGATCGCGATATCAGCCGGCTGCAGCGCGCTTCGGACCGTGAACTTCGGAATGGTGCGCGCCGTGAACAGCGTGGGTACGCATTGCGGCTACAAGCTCTGGAGCAGCAATTTGGGGCGCCGTTCGCGGAGTTGCGGCGCACTCACACTCGCGCCTTAACAGGGTCGCGCATGGCCGAGTCGGCTAAGCACGAGATCACTCAAGCCAACCTGCGCCTGGTGGTCAGCATCGCCAAGCGCTATACCGGGCGCGGCTTGGCGTTTCTCGATCTGATTCAGGAAGGGAATATCGGGCTCATGCGCGCGGTTGAGAAATTTGACTACCGCCGCGGTTATAAGTTCTCGACTTACGCGACCTGGTGGGTGCGACAGGCGGTAAGTCGCGCGATTTCGGATCAAGCCCGCACGATCCGCATTCCAGTGCACATGATCGAAACGATCAATAAGCTGATCCGCACGTCGCGGCAACTGGTGCAGGAGTTAGGCCGCGAGCCGAGCAGCGAAGAGATTGCGGAACGAGCCGCGTTGCCGGTGCAGAAGGTTCGCCGCGCCATGCGCGTGGCCATGGAACCGATTTCCCTCGAAACGCCGGTAGGAGATGCCGAAGAGTCCCACCTCGGCGAGTTCATCGAAGATCCGCGAGGCGTGTCGCCGGCCGATCGGATGGTTGCCCTGAACCTTTGCGAGCAGACGGCGGAGGTGCTGAAGCTACTATCGCCGCGTGAAGAGAAAATCATCCGGCTGCGATTCGGACTGGACGACGGGGGCGAGCGCACGCTCGAAGAAGTCGGCCAAAGCTTCGCGATCACGCGCGAACGTATCCGCCAGATCGAAGCGAAGGCCCTGCGTAAGCTGCGGCATCCCAGCCGGAGCCAGCGGCTGCGCTGCTTCTTAGCATAGAGACCGAGTCGTCAACAAGCGTTAGTTGGACAAGCTCTGCGGGGTAGCTAACCTACTCTGCAGTTAAAAAAAATTGCTCCGAGGCTCTTGACTTGGTCAAATCGGTGCTATACTCGCCCCTATTCATCTGAAAGGGGGCAACTATGTCCAGTCTTTCACCCTTACGGGTCGCCGTAGTTCTTTGTGCTTGTCTAGGATCGTTGCATTCAATAGCAACCGGACAAACCACTGTTGAAACAGGCAGTATCCAAGGGACGATTACGGATCCCGCCGGCGCCGTAATTGCAGGTGCCAAAGTAACCATTACAGGTCAAGCCACCGGCCAGACACTGGCCGCTACGACCTCCTCCTCCGGTACCTACAGTTCGGGTTCGCTAATCCCGGGACAGTACAGGGTGACCGTTCAGCAAAGCGGGTTTCAGACCTTGGAGATTGCTGTAACTGTGCAGGTTGGACAGGCCGCCAACGCATCCGGCAAGCTAACTCTCGGAACTTCGTCTCAGGTTGTCGAGGTAGCGGCTTCGGGGGTGCAGGTCAACACCGAACAAGCGATTGTCCAAGGGGTTATTACGGCCCAACAGATCGATGCGCTACCGATCAACGGACGCAACTTCCTTGATCTTGCCCAGCTTGAGCCCGGCGTTCAGATCCAGGATGGAACTAACTTCGACCCAACGAAAGTAGGGTACTCATCCATATCGTTTGGTGGCCGGTTTGGACGGACTGCCCGCATCTCGGTCGACGGAGTTGATGTCTCGGATGAGACCGTCGGAACTACGACGCAGGATATCCCGGCAAGCGGTATTCAGGAGTTCGAGCTAAGTCAATCGAATCTTGACTTATCGAATGACCTCACCTCCTCAGGCGCGGTCAATGTAATCACACGTTCCGGCAGCAACGAATTTCACGGGGAAGCGTTTTACCTGATCCGAGATAGCCGTTGGGGCGCCGATCTTCCGCATCCTCAAGGTCTGGACGCACCTTACCAGCGCAATCAGTTTGGCGCTCGGCTGGGTGGCTACCTGATCAAGAACAAGCTGTTCTTCTTCACGGACTATGAGCGCACCAAGCAAGACGAATTCATCCCTATTCAGTATCCGGCGCCGTTTCAAAGTTTCTCAGGCGGATTTCCTTCACCTTTCCGCGAGAACTTACCAATGGGGCGCCTCGATTGGCAAGCCACTTCGAACCTGCGTATGTTCTACCGGTTCAACTATTTCGATACCTTGGCGGAAGCCACGTTTTTCTCGTCCAGCTTGTCGCCTTATAAGAGCAAGAATTATACCCGCAGCCACGTCGCGGGAGCGGACTTCAATACAGGCAGCTTTACCCACAGTCTGCGCTTCGAACAATTGAAGTTTCAGAACAATTTATCGGACGCCACGATTGGCAGCAGTCTTCCTCTAGCGAACCTCGGAGTGACCCTTAACGTGAACGATGGTCCGCAGACCGGCCCAAATCTCCTGGTTCCGCAGGCGACGCCGCAACTCGACCGTCAAGTGAAGTACGACGGCGGTAAGCCTCTCGGAAAGCATTTCCTCCGGTTTGGAGTGAACTATAACTGGATCGAAGTTAGTGGTTTCGCAAGCTTCTTCGGGCTTGCTCCCGAGATTGAAACCAACTTATCGCCTGGAGACGCTGCAACTGCGGCTGCAGGTCCGTACCCCGGGGGCGCCGGCAATCCCTTGAACTACCCGGTTGAAGTTATCATTGCGGGTAACGGCCAGGGCTACTCGACGGAGAAGCCCGCGTTGGGCTATCCCGCCGGCCGGCTAGGTCCCGACAACCGCTTCGCCTTCTATGTCGGAGACACCTGGAAGATCCTTCCTAACCTCACTTTCAATTACGGCCTTCGTTACGTGCGCGACACAGGCAGGACGGATAGCGATCTTCCCGGTATTCCGGAACTCAATTCATTAATTCCCGGTGATGGTAACGCTGTTCATCAACCGAATCTCAACTTCGCTCCGCAACTAGGCTTGGCGTGGGACCCCACGAAGAACGGTAAGACTGTCATCCGCTTGGGAGCCGGGCTTTTTTACGAGAACGTAATTTACAACAATGTTCTATTTGATCGGCCGCTTCGGCTATCTTCGGGCGCGTTCTTCCAGAGTGGCGTCGCGTGCGTTTTTGGCCAGACAATACCAGTGAATATTCCGGGGGGCACGACCAGCATCGATCCCAGCCTCTGTTCGGAAGACATAGGGCAGGCGGCGGCAGGCATTGCGGCGTTTCAGAAGGCGTATCAGGGTGCAACGCCATTCAATCTCACCGCTCCCAATCCGAACTACATCTTGACGCAGATTGCAAATGGCGTTAGTCCGGCTCTCGGGTTGTTCGCGCCCAACTATAAAACACCGCGGTCGCTCCAGATGAACGCCGGTATTCAACGCGAAATCGCCAAAGGTTCGGTCATAAGCATTGACTATGTCAGAAACGTGGAGACTCACACTCTACTAGGTATCGACACAAACCATGTCGGTGACGCCAAGTATTTCAACAAAGCGGCCGCGCAGTCCGCCATAGCCGCGACGCTCTCCCAATTCGGTGTTTCGACAATCAATCAAGCGATCGCTGCCGGGGCTACGATGGCCGATTTCGCCGGGAATGGTTTGACTTCACCGGCGATTGATTTTGGCGGGGTTTGCCCATTTACTTATGGCTGCGCGTTTCCAGGCATTAACGCAAACGCTCCCGAGTTACTTGAACTCGAACCAATTGGCCGTTCGGTTTACAACGCGCTGGACGTTAAGTTCACTCAGAATATAGCGACCAATATGCGGACCCTCAAGCGGGTAAACCTGCAAGCCTCTTATAGCCTGTCCCGGTTCGTCAACCCGGGCGGCTCAAGCCCCACAAGCCCCAGCGCGAGCGATCAGGATTTCGTACTTCAGGCCCTCGATTTTGATAAACCCAACGGCTATTCCGGGCCTTCGCTGCTCGACCGCACGAACCAGTTCTCGTTCGGCGGTTTCTTCGATTTGCCCGGTGGGTTCCGCAGCTCCGTGATTGCGCACTTCTACTCCGGCTTGCCCTCTAGCTTAGTTGTCCCCAACACGGGCGACGGTGCCGGCGAGATCTTCCGAACGGACTTTACCGGAGACGGGACCGTACAGGACTTGCTTCCCGGTACCAACGTCGGAGCCTTTAACCGGTCGATTTCGACTGGCGGCTTAGCTTCCGCTCTGCAAAACTACAACAGCACTGTTGCCAACCAACCGACTCCGGCTGGACAGGTGTTGATCAGCAGCGGGCTGTTCACCTTGTCTCAGTTGCAGGCCCTGGGCGGCGTAGCTCCCACAGTCGCTCTGCCCCCTTCGGGCGAAGTTGGAATTGGAGGCCTGCGCACCATCGATATGGGTCTCTCCTGGATTCATAAGTTTGGCGAACGTCTTTCGATTGAACCTAGCGCGACCTTCTTCAATCTCCCTAACTTCGCTAACTTCGATCTGCCGCCCAACATTATTAGCGGCTTACTTACCGGGGCGCCTGGCTCGCTGAACGGAACGACATCGGCCAACCGCATTACCAATCGGGTTGGAGTAGGTACGGGAGTATTCGCACTCGCGGCTCCGCGCGCCATCGAATTCGGTATGCGAATCAGCTTTTGACGCGTGTAGTTAGAAGCCGTCGAACGTGTCGCGCACGATACCTTCGATAGTCTCCGCTTCATCGTCGCGAAGCTGGTTGAATTCGCCTTCGCGACGCCTCTTCGAAAGAACGCCATTGTTTTGGCGGATATAGATAACCAGGTTCTCGGCCAGCCGGTCCGGCATTTCGACAACGTCCATAATGCGGCGAATGGCGTCGTCATGCCGCCGCAGGTAATCGATCTCGCGCGGCAGGTCTTCCGCAACCGTTCGTTGCACGCAGGAATACAGAAACTCAGCCTCAGCCGTGCAGTCGAAATAGCGGTAGAGGTCGGCAGTGTCATTCACCACCTCGACGTTTCGCTCCGCCGTCGGCCGCCACGCAATGAACGGCATCAACGGACCCGAGTGCGCCTGCAGCGTGGCGCGGTAGTCGTCAATGCGATCGAGCATCACGGACGAAACGGGAAACACCATACCGGGCGGTGTAAATTTCTGTTCAGCGAGCACGTGGTGAATCAGGCAGCGATGCAGGCGGCCGTTGCCGTCCTGGAACGGGTGGATATAGACGAAGCCGAACGACGTCGCGGCGGCTTTCAGAACCGCATCGAGACCGTCGTCGCGCATGCGGTCATTCGCTTGGAGAAGGCCAGCCATCAGATCGTCGAGATCTCCCGGGCGTGCGCCAATGAACTCGGGTAGCGGGTCGCCGCTTTGGTCCCGCTCGCCTAGAAACACGCCGTCGCCTCGCAGCCCTGGATGCACGAAACGCGCGTCCTCGATCAGGATCTGTTGCAGGCGGATGATCTCGTCCAGCGTCAAGCGGTTCTTGCCGGCCTGCAGAATGGCGCGACCCCACCGCTCGAGGCGATTGCGGGGAGGCCGTTCGCCTTCAATCTCGAAACTGGCGCGACTATCGGCCAGAAGCATGAAGCTAGCCGCACGCGCCACCAGATGCGCACCTGTTCGCCCCACCGTTTCGCGTGCTCTAGCTGCAAGATCGGATTGGATGAACTCCGTCAGAACCTTCGTACGGCGGATAACGGGGCAGAATCGCCCGGTGCCCAGCAGGTTATCGCGAATCCGGTGGCGTTTCGAGCTGCGCGGCTGGCCGGTGAAGTAGGCTTTCGGATCCAGTACATCAACGACAGCGGCTCGCGGGGCATCTTCGACGTCCAGCGTGCGGCCCATCAGCGCCTCGTATAGGAACCACGCTCGGCGGACGGGAATGGCGGTGGGCGCGGCTCGGACCATCACCTCCATCTCGTTGTGTGGAACCGCATCGAAGACGCGCTTGAGCATGAGCAGGTCGATGGGCTCGTGCCGCAGGGCAAAGATCAGTTGATCGGCAAAGCTGTTGCCCGCCCAGTAACGCTTATCGAAGACAATCCAATCGCCTTCCCGGCGTTGACTCCCGCTGACGTGCTGATCGGAGACGCAACTCGGGAGGCGCACAGGCGCGGGCACGGCTAATTTTTCGGCAAGAGCTGACCAACCGGCCAGTTGAGCCTCCGCCGGGATCGTGAGGTCTTGGAAAATAGCCATGCCGTCGAAAACAGCATACTGTGTTCGAGCGTCGAAAAACGCTGTATTTTTGAGGTCAGCGTCGAAAAAACGTGTCGGGCGTCGAAAAGGCGTGTTTTTTGGGGGTCAGCGTCGAAAAAACATGCAGGATTTCGGGTCAGCCTAGAAGGCTGCCAACTTTGGGCGCCAGTTCCTCAAAGCTCATCGCTCCCGGGTGATAGAGCCGCACGATGCCGTTCTTATCAATCAGCACGATCGTCGGCGTGGTGCTCACGCCGTAGTTGCGCAGCGTCTCGTCGCTAACGGGCACCGGCATCCCGGTAATCTGAGAATAGTACTTCTCGCGAGTTTGTTCGATCCAGGCGTTTTCCTTATCCGGCGTTGCGGGATCGCCGCCTTCAGCATATCCGTAGTGCTGGGTGGGCCCGATGATCTTCAGACCGCGCGGCCCGAATTGCTTATTGAGCGCTTCGATGACCGGAACATCCGCCTTACAGTCGACGCACCAGTGCGCCCAGAAGAAGAGCAACACGGGGTGTCCGCGTAACGCGCTTAAGGGCTGCGGCTTCGGTGAGCCGATCCAGTGCGCCACGTCGATCGGCGGCGCGGGATGGCCCTCGATCGTAAGCAGGTTCAGATTCTTCTGAATGCGGGCGCGAAGGCTGGTGGCGCGCCATCGGGCCAACTCACCACGGAGGAACGCAGCGGCCTGCACGCGGTCCCCATGCTTCATCAACACCTGAGAGTGGACTTCGATTCCGGCGCCCAAAGCCGTCGCGAGATTCGGATCGGAATCCACGCGGATTCCCCGTGCGAGCAGGCTGCCGGCCCACTCGCGAGTGTTGGCCGCATGTTTATCTGCGGCATCGAACTGCCCGGTTTCGAAGTAGGCACGCGCGATCCAGGACTCGGCGAATACAAGATCGGCGGTAATGCCGGCCGATGCTTTCGACTGCGCGATCAGCTGATCAGCCCGCACGAAATTACCGGAGTTCAAGGCCTGGAGTACGTCGTTCGAGACTGCCGCATCCGCGTGTTGAAGCAGCGCCAAACTCAGCAGCGCGAGCGCGAGGCGCTTCATCAAAACTCCAGCGTCCGCAGATACTCACGAAACGGCTGCCCAAGATCCTGTCGTTTCAGCGCAAACTCCACCGTCGCCTTCAGGAAACCGAGTTTATCTCCCGCGTCGTAGCGCTTCCCTTCGAACCGGCAGGCGTAAATGGGCCGGCTGCGCAACAGATGGCGCAAGGGCGTCAGTCAGCTGAATCTCCGATCCGGAGCCCGGCTGGATGCTCGCGATCGAGCTGAAGATCTCGGGAGTCAACACGTAGCGTCCAATGATGGCGAGGTTGGAAGGCGCGTCTTCCGCTTTCGGTTTCTCCACCAGATCGCGAATGCGGTAGACGCGGTCTTTGGATCCGTTATGCATGATCGGCTCGGCATCTACAACTCCATACGCGGAGATATTCTCTTTCGGTACCTCCATGACGGCGAGAACCGGCGCGCTGAAGAATTCATAGACGTCGAGCAACTGGCGGAGGCACGGCACTTCGGCGTCGATCACGTCGTCGGCCAGCACGCACGCGAAGGGTTCCGGACCCACCAGTTCCGATGCGCGCAGCACTGCGTGGCCGAGTCCGAGCGCTTCCTTTTGCCGGATATACGACACGTCGATCATGTCCGAAACGGAGCGCACAATGGAAAGCAGTTCCTTCTTACCGCGCGTTTCGAGCATGTTTTCGAGCTCGAAACTAACGTCGAAATGGTCTTCGATGGCCGTTTTACCGCGGCCGGTCACGATGATGATGTTCTGAATTCCGGAATGGATCGCCTCCTCAACGCCGTATTGAATGATCGGCTTGTCGACGATCGGCAGCATCTCTTTCGGCTGCGCCTTCGTGGCAGGAAGGAAGCGGGTACCGAGTCCAGCGGCGGGGAAGACGGCTTTACGCACTTTTGCGGGCATCGTTTCTGATTGTCTCTGATTTAGAGAAATGGTTCAGGCGACAGAACGATAGAATAGCGAGTTGAACCACAGAACCCCGCCGAGCTGGCCCTTATTGTATGGGGCTGTGGCCCTGACCAGCTTAGGCACGCTTCTTCTTGAACTCTCGCTAACGCGCATTTTTTCGGTCGTTTTCTACTATCACTTTGCCTTTTTGGCGATCTCGATTGCGCTATTCGGGCTCGGGGCGGGCGGCGTCCTCTCGTATGTCGTGGCGGCCTGGAAAGGAGATCTCTATCGCAAGCTGGGCGCGTTGAGCCTGGTGAATGGCGGTCTGGTTCTGGTTGCCGTGCTAGTGGTCCTGGGCCAGAAAGAGAGCATCGGCGCAGGTTCGCTCACGCTGATTTACTTCACGAACGCGCTGCCCTTTGTGTGCTCGGGCATCATTCTGTCGCTCGCGATCGGGGAGACGATCGAACGCGTGAACCGCGTCTATTTCTTCGATCTGATGGGCGCGGCCGCCGGGTGCATCCTGCTGATCGCTTTGCTGGATTGGTTCGGCGGTCCCGCCACGACGATGTCGTCCGCGGTGCTCTTCGCAGCGGCGGCGGCCATCTGGTTCAACCTGGCGGGCTATTCGACCGGGCGCCTGCTAAGCGTCGCAGTGGGTCTGGTGCTCACGCTGTTGATCGGCGGCAATCTGAAATACCACTGGATCGACGTCCGATACGCCAAGGGCCACAAGCTGGAGAACGAGCAGCGCGTCAAGTGGAACAGCTTTTCACGGATCGCGCTGGGCCGCGAACGCGATTCCGGGCTGCCCATCATTTTCATCGACGCCGATGCTTCCACCGGCATCGCGAGATTTGATTACAATCACCTGACCGCCGACAACCTGCACGATCTGCTGTATCAGGGGCCCGGGATTCCCTACGATATCCGTCCCGGCGCGAAGACGCTGATTATCGGGCCGGGCGGAGGCTGGGATGTGGCTCGCGCGCTGGCGTCGGGAAGTCACGACGTAACGGGTATTGAGATCAACCCGATCATCGCCACGACCATCATGCGCAAGGAATATCCCGGGTTGAGCGACGGCCTCTATCTGCGCCCTGATGTTCACATCCATGTGGAGGATGGGCGCAGTTATGTCCGACGCAGCGCCGACAAGTACCAGGTGCTGCAGGCGACGTTAGTCGACACGTGGGCTTCGACCGCCGCCGGCGCGTTCGCGCTGAGTGAGAACAACCTATACACGACCGATGCTTTTCGCGATTACCTGACGCACTTGACCGACGATGGTCTGCTGGCGTTCACGCGCTGGGGATTCGATCCGCCGCGGGAATCGCTGCGGCTCATTTCACTGGCGATTGTCGCGCTCAACGATATCGGAGAGCACGACGCGGCTTCCCACATCATCGTGGGGCGCGAAGGTGGGCGAAGAGAACTCGAGGGCTTCGGCGCGAAAGACACGGTGATCATCGCGCGCAAACCGCTTTCGGCAACGGATGTCGAGCGGGCGCGGGCGGCCATCCAGAAGGCCGGCATGACCGCGGTTTACCTGCCAGGCGGCGGTGAAAACAACGAGTTCAATCAGTTGCTGACGGCGGCCGATCCGGTGAAGTTCGAGCACGATTACCGGTACAACATCGCGCCCGTTTCAGATAATCGCCCGTTCTTCTTCTACACCGTGCAGCCGCGCGATCTGCTGGCTTATTTCCATGGAACCAGCAGCGGCGCGGCCGACTACAAGATCAATGTCGCGGTACCACTGCTGTTCGAATCGCTACTGGTGAGCATTGTTTCGGTGGTGGTGATCCTGACGCTGCCGCCGCTGGTGCTGGGCACCCGGCTTCCGCGCGAGCGCGACGTCCTCACCTTCCTGCTGTACTTTCTGTTTATCGGTGCGGGGTACATCCTGATTGAAGTCGCGCTGATTCAGAAATTCGTGCTGTTCCTGGGGCATCCGACCTATGCGCTGACTGTGGTCATCTTTTCCTTATTGCTCAGCTCGGGCTTGGGAAGTAATTTCAGCCGCAAGATCATCGGCGTTCACAGCGGCAGGTTGACGGCGGTTCTGCTGTCGATTTCGATTCTCGTTTGCGCGCTTGCGCTGGTGATTTCCTGGATCGTGGTGGCGGGCGTTGGACTGCCGCTGAGCGTGAAGATTGCGATCACAATCGCGCTGATTTTCCCGATGGGCTTCGCGATGGGCATCCCGTTCCCGACGGGTCTGGCGCGGTTGGAGGCGTGGCATGCTCCGGCGACGCGCTGGGCCTGGTCGCTGAACGCGGCGGCAAGCGTGCTTGGGTCCGTGGGTGCGCTGGTGTGCGCGATCTACCTGGGGTTAGTGCAGACGCTGGTTATCGGCGGCGTGCTTTATGGATGCGCACTGCTGGTGCTGATGCGGGATCGGGCGCGGCGACCGGCGGCGATTGAAGCGGCTGTTTAGAGCAAGTAACTCCGCGCGGTCGCGCATCGTGGTTTGGCGAGTCAAACGTACCGAATTCCGCAGATGCCCCGATACCGAGCCGCGGAGGCAACTGAGCAAGGTGAAACTCAGATCGCAATCGCTATTAACTTAAGAGTTGCGATCCGGAGGCAATCAGCAATCCGGCAAGGCTCAAACACCGTCATGCTGAAGCGACGAAAAGGACATCCCGCAAGTCGCCGCAATAAACGAGGTCCTTGCGACGCGCTGGTGTGTGAGATCTCTCTGGGATTAGTGCAGACGCCGGTCGTTAGCGAAGCGCCTTATGGATGCGCGCTGTTGGTTTCGATGCGGGATCGGGCGCAACGGCCGGTCCCCGATTCAGGCGGCTGTTTAGAGCAACGTAACTCCGCGTGGTCGCGACAACCGCTCAGTTGCCTTCGCGGCTCGGTAGGTTGCGATGTGCGGTGACGAGTGGAGTACGGGGGTGCGGAAGAGCGAGTGCGGAAGACCGAGCGCGCCGGTCTCAGAACGCGGCGACCATTGGCCACCGCGTTCCATCTTGGCTTTCCCTACTGGACGGTGAGTCCGTTCGGGAATGAGTCGAGTTCCATCCCCGTTGTAACGCTTAATGAATACGGCTGCACGGCAATATTGGGATCGGTCGTCAAAGTAACTGTCATCGAGTTCGAGTTCGTAACCGTGATGTTGTCGATCACGAAGCCGGGTGTTGCGAGCAGGCCGGTCTGGCCGGGAGCCCAGTTGGTGTTGAAACCGGTTACCGTTAGCGTTTGCTGCGTTCCCGGAACCAGTACCGTGGGAGTCACCGCGGCAATGTACGGTGCGCCGGCCGGCAGCAGCTCATTGAACAGAGCGCGGACAAGGAAGTCAGCGGCCTGGCCGCGCGTTACGGGATCGTTCGGGCAGTAGAGGTTCACCGCGCAGCCGCTCGTGATCGCATCTGCCGCAAATCGCTGGATCGGGCCAAATGCAAACGAGCCGGCGGGAACGTCAGTAAATAACGGCGTTGTCGGATACGGGTACAGCGTCGTCCCACCATAACGGGAAGCTTCGAAAAACACCGCCGCATCCGCGCGCGTCACCGTATCGTTGGGGCAGAAGAGCCCGGGGGCGCAGCCGGTGGTGATCCCGAGAGCCGCAAATTCCTGGATCTCCGCATATCCGAACGATCCGGGGGGAACATCGGAGAAAATCTGATTCGGCGGGGACGGGATAGTTGCGCTGCCGAAAATCGCTTTGATAATCAGAACCGCCATCTGCGAACGGCTCAGGTTTTCGTTCGGGCAATAGAGGTCAGGTGCGCAACCGGTGGTAATCCCCTTCGCGGCCATGAGGTTCACGGCATCGAAATCGAAGCTCCCCGGCGCCACATCCGAGAAAGCCTGGACGGTGAAGTTCTGTGTCACCGGGATACTCTGACCGGCGATCAGCAGGGTTCCGGTAAGATCCGTTCCGACGGTATTCACCGGGAAAATCAGAATAGTCGACCCGGTACCCGTTCCGCCGGGAGCACTCAGCGTCGCAAAAGGCGGCGCCAGAGCGGTCCATGAACAATTCGAAGGCGAAGAGACGACGTTAACCGTGACGGTTTGTGCGTTCGCATCAACGGCGATCGGATTCGGGGTTATGGTGAAGGTGCAACCGCCGGCTTCCGTAACAGGGATCGATACACCCGCAATCACGACCGTACCGTTCTCCGCGGGTCCGGTTGAATTGTTGGCAGCCGTGATCTGTACGGAGCCGTCGCCCGTTCCCGATGGCGTGCTGAGGGTGATCCAGGGCGGAGCGGTAGCCGTCCACGTGCAATCAGGACCGCTCGAGACAATGCTCTTGACTACGCTTCCGCCGGTGTTCGGGAAGTTGATGGCACCGGGAGAAACCGTGAAGGTGCAGCCGTTACCGGAAGCCTCGCTCACCGAGATTACCTGTCCGCCGATCGTTATGGCGCCCGATAAAGGAGCGCCGGTCGTATTCGCCGTGGCAATCAATTGAGCGGGTCCAGTACCCGATCCGAATGCCGGACTGACGGTCAGCCAGGGCACGGTCGATATCGCTTGCCACGTGCATTGAGAGCTGGTCGTCGAGACGGTAACGGGAATCGTGCCGCCGTTTCCAGGGAAGGAGACGGAAGTCGGTGAAACGCTGAACGTGCAGCCGGTCGGAGACTCGGTGACGCTGACGCTCTGGCCGGCGATGGTCAAAGTCGTCGTTTGTTGGGTAGGCAGGGAGTTCGCCAGCGCCGTGACATCTACGGTTCCGGTCCCGGTTCCGGATTTCGGAGATACGGTAACGAAGGTCGCGCCGGATGTTGCGGTCCACGAGCAACTGTTCTGATTTGCAGTAACCGTGACCGTCTGAACGGCTCCGGACGACGGGAACGCCAGCGAAGTCGGCGACACGACAAACGTGCACCCGGTTGGGGCTGTTTCCGCCACGGGGATCGTGATGCCGGCGATGGTGATATCTCCCGAAATGGTCTTATTAGCTGTGTTGGGGTAAGCAAACGCCGAAATCGTCTCGGTGCCTGTCCCGGAAACACCCGTGCCCGCCGGCGTACTCAACGTGATCCAACTCGGAACGACAGATGCGTTCCAGGCGCACATCGGATCGCTGGCCAGGACAGAGATCGTATACGTTCCACCCGTGCTCGGCCAGGTAAGTGGGTTGGGAGGGACGTAAGCCGGATTGGTGGTGACCGTGAAGCTGCAGGAAGTGGCGGTGGTTTGTGTAATCGTGACAGGCTGGTTGGCGATGGTTAAAGTGGCCGTCTGAGTTGCGCCCGTATTATTGGCTAGCACGGTCAACTCGACGGTACCGTCTCCGGATGCGCTGGTCGGGGATACGGTTGCCCATGGCTCATTCGAAGAAGCGGTCCATGCGCACGAGGGTGCGCTGGTGGTGACGGTGATCGGCGTCGTCTCGCTGCCTTGATCGAAATTGATGGACGTCGGTGAAACCAGGTAGGTACAAGTGCTCGTTATGGGCACTTGCGCGACGTTGATGGTCTGCCCGGCGATATTGATGGTTCCGGTTAGAGGCGCACCCGTCGTATTCGGTACCGCGGTGACTACAACGGATCCATTGCCGTACCCGCCCACAGGCGCGAGTGCAAGCCAGCTTACGTTCGAGAACGTGGTCCAGGTACAGTCTCCTCCGCCGGTTTGGACGACGTCAAACGTCGCAGGTCCGCCCAGCGCCGGGAATGTGTAAGTCGATGGAGTGACGGCAAACACGCAGGCCGTCGCGGCCGCTTCCGTTACGCTCACTACCTGTCCTGCGATGGTTAATGTGCCGGTTTCGGCCGTCCCGGTGGTGTTTGGAGCGGCTGTGACCAGAATATTCCCGTTAGCTGAACCGGTAGCCGGCGTCACCGTCACCCAGGGGCTATCCGACCCTGCACTCCACGTGCAGCCGGTGCCGCTGAGAAGGGTGATGTCGACTGCGGCAGTGCCTCCGTTCTGGGGGAAACTCAACGACGAGGGAGATACGGAATAAGAACAAACCTCAAGAGCTGGGAAGCTGGAGATTGCCCCACTGACAAACTCATAAGTACTACCACCTGTAGGGTCTGAAGGTTGGGCTGCGGTCAGTGTATCCGTCGGGGAGAGCGCGGTGCCGGCGATCGGCAACGGTGTTATGCCGCCGATGCTAGGGACAGTGACGTTCGAGGTGACAGTGATAACTATGTTGAGTTCCGTAACAGTGGCAACTACGCCGATACTGTTGCTCGGCGCATTCGGCCCGTTATAGTTGAGGGTGACCACCGCTGGTTGCGGTGTGTTAGGAATTGGAAGCCCCGCTGTAGGGTCGCTGATGGTAATACTCGTCGAGTACTGGTTCGTCGTCCCCGCGATTGGCGGCTGGTTCTCATCGAGCTGATTTGTGACCGTGATCGTGGTCCCGCCTAGGCCGAGTTTATCCGGACCCGAGGTCGTTTGCAGAACACCCGTCGTTGTGTACGTAATGGTCTGGGCAAATCCGGCGCACGTGAAAGCGAGTGCGCCCAGGCAGAGCAGGCTAAATCGGTTGAGTGTTTGCAAGGGCGTTTACCAAGGCGATGTTGAGCTGAGTTCTATGATTCTAACCAAACGCGCAGCTTACAATTGCAAAGAAAAGCCACGCAGGGTAGATGGTAACAGTTAAGCGGCCCGATTTCCAATAGCCTGCTCGGGAGGATGATGGAACGTTAGTGGCCGGGTTGGCCAACATTCGGATTACAAGGCGCCCGCGTTTCCGCTGCCAGTTCTGCCGGATACCAGGATCCTATTTACCATTTTGGTCGGCGGGTTGGCGATTACGCACATCGCATTCCGCGCGTCGGCTAAGCGGAGACCGCTGACGCAACTTCGCTCGACAGCGCGCGCCGCAGCCAGGCCTCGCCCAGCGAGAGGTCGCGCTTTACGGTGGCCACTGTCAGATCTAGTGCGGCGGCGATTTCTTCACGGTTCAGCCCGCCGAAATACTTGAGTTCGATGACTTTCGCTTTACGCTCATCTTGCAGTGCCAGCCGGTCGAGAGCCTGGTGAAGCGCTAGTAGCGATTCGCAATGCTGGTCCGAAACCAACAGAGCGTCATCCATCTCCACGCGATTCCCGCCGCCCCGCTTCTGCGCCCGATGCCGCCGCGCACCCGCAATAAGGATCTGCCGCATGACATGCGCGGCAACCCCGAGGAAATGTGCCCGGCCTTTGAAGTCCGGCAGGTCCTGCCGCACGAGCTGTATATACGCTTCATGGATCAGCGCGGTGGGCTGGATGGTAATCTCCGGCCGCTCATTGCGCATGAACGATGACGCGAGCCGGCGTAGTTCCGAGTAAACAATCGGAGTAAGAGCGTCGAGCGCCGACTTATTTCCAGCGGCGCACTCATTTAGAAGTATGGTGAATTCCCCGGATTGCACAGCTATCCCGATGGTCTCTCATGATACAACGATTTTGGGCCGCCGGTGGGGGGCGCAGGCGCTGGACTTACACTGGTCAAATCGATGCGACCGATCCCTAAGGCGGGTGTTGTAGCGTTCGTTCTCGCGCTCGCCGCACTCCTGCATGCGGAGCCAATTGGACTTCTCCCCGAAAATCCGCACTACTTTCTTTTCCGAGGAAAAGCGATCGCGCTCATTACCAGTGGAGAGCATTACGGCGCCGTATTGAATGGCGCTTTCGATTACCACCGGTATCTGGCTGCCATCAAAAACGACGGATTGAATTACACGCGCCTGTTCGGCGGGTCTTATGTAGAAGTTCCGGGGAAATCATTCGGAATTCGACGGAACGATCTGGCTCCCGATCCGGGGCAGTTCATTGCGCCGTGGGCTAGGAGCAAGACCCCGGGATATGCAGGAGGCGGGAGTAAGTTCGACCTTGAGCAATGGAATCCCGAGTACTTCGCACGGTATCGCGATTTTTTGGCTGAAGCGGACCGGCGCGGCATTGTGGTGGAGGTTACTCTGTTCTCCTCGCAATACGGCGAACCGCAGTGGGCGATGAGCCCGTTTCATCCGGCGAATAATGTCAACGGCATCGATGCGATTGATTGGAAGAAGCTCGAGACGCTGGAGAACGGTAACATCTTGCGCTTCCAGGAAAGCTATGTGCGGAAGCTGGTTCGCGAGGCGAATGGATTCGACAATGTACTGTTCGAGATTCAGAATGAGCCATGGTCGGATCGGGGAGAACTGGCGGACGTTGTGAATCCGTATTTGCCGGCGCCGGGGAGGAACGTATATCCGAACTCCGTGGATGTTGCGGATGCGCTCTCAACCGCCTGGCAGGCTCAGGTTGCGAAGTGGATCGTTTCCGAGGAAAGCCGTCTCCCAAAGAAGCATCTAATCGCTCAGAATTATTGCAATTTCCGGCTGCCGGTGGGGGCGTTGGTTCCGGGAGTTAGTCTGGTCAATTTCCATTATGCTTACCCTGAGGCAGCTACCTGGAACTACGGTCTGGGTAAGGCGATCGGCTATGACGAGACGGGGTTCCTGGGGCGCGATGACGAGGGCTACCGGCGTCAGGCTTGGAACTTCATGTTATCCGGGGGAAGCACCTTCGATGCGCTCGACTATTCGTTTTCGCCCGGACATGAAGACGGGTCGGACGATGCGCCCAATGGTCCGGGCGGAGGTAGCGCCACACTTAGGCGGCAGTTACACATCCTGCGGGAGTTTCTAGAAAGCCTGCCACTAAGTCAACTGCGGCCCGATACCCAAACGGTAACGCATGCCGGCAGAGCGAAGCCACACGCCTTATCGAATCCGGGGCATGACTATGCAATCTACTTGGATGGCGATGGACCTGTAGAAGTGGTTCTGTCGCTGCCGCCGGGTGAGTTTGAAGGTTCCTGGTTGAATCCCAAAACCGGCGCTGTCCAGAAGATCGGTCACGTTCTTGGTGGGCAGCGACTGATGTCTCCGAGCTTTCAAAACGGGATCGCGCTACATCTGAAACGGCCTTAAACAGGTTAGTGCGCCGAAAGCTCGGAAATACCTGGCCCCTTTTTTTCGCCGCGTCGCTTACGTGAGTAAGGAGGACATTATGTCCATCGACGTACGCGTTTACGATAATGGCGATCACACCGCGATTGTGTGGCTGCCGGAGGGTAATAAGCCGATTCCGAACTGCCGCGGTTTTGCCATCTCCCGGAAGTGCGGGGATCAGCAGACTTACCTTCATAGTTTTGTCGGATTTAAGGACGGCGACCCCGAGCCGGCGCCCGGAAATGAGTGGCAATGGCCGCTGCAGAAATATATGTGGTGGGACTACGGCGTCAAGCCCGGAGATACCGTGTCTTACCAAGTGATCCCGGTTATCGGAACGGCGGCTCATTTACAACTGGCGACTGCTCAACAGAGTACCTGGACGGCGCCAATGCAGGTAACTGGCCAGTGCAGCGAGAATATCTCGGCCTACTTCAATAAAGGCGTCGTCGCCGCCCAGTGGGTATCGCGCGCGCTGGCGAAAGAAGCGCCGCAAACCAATCAACAGACTGCTTTGAAAGAACTCCTGCAAAAGCCCGGAGATCCGCTGCGTGACGCGCTGGGAGGGCTTCTGAAGCAGCAACTCATCCAGCACCTGACGGATGCGAAGGGTGGCCAGGTGTACGCCGCGCTCTATGAGTTGAACGATCCTGAGTTGATTGAGGGAATCAAGACGCTGGGTAAGTCAATGCACCTGATTCTGGCCAACGGGGCATTTAATCAGAAGGAACCGGATGAAAACGCCGCAGCGCGCGCGGAACTGAAGGATGTCGTGGATCTTCACGATCGAATGGTGTCGGCGGGACACTTCGCGCATAATAAGTTCGCAGTGATTTGCGACGCCGCCGGGAAGCCGCAGAAGGTGATTACGGGAAGCACGAATTGGACCTGGAGCGGCTTATGCGGTCAGGCTAACAATGGCTTGGTGATCAGCGACGCGAACGTCGCCCAGGCGTTCCTCGATGAGTGGAAGCGGTTGATCGCCGCGGGGAACGCATTTCCACCGGCGCTCGAGGCCGCTAACTCGCAGTTGCGCCAGTTCAAAGTAGATGATTCCCAGGTAACCACGTGGTTCGCGCCGACTAACAAGGAGCCGGATCTGGACTACGCGCGTAACTTGATTGCCCACGCGCAGGACGGCATTCTCTTCCTATTCTTCAATCCGGGGACTTATCAGGAAGACCCCGAAAAAGAGACGCTGCTGCAAGACATTATCCAGCGGCATGACCCGAAAGGAGTCAACTACAACGCAAACCTTTACATCAAAGGAGTGGTGAATCAGGAAATCAAAGGCCTCGTCGGTCAGCCGATCAACCGGCCTCCGGCGAATCTATATAGCGGCGATTTGAAGAACGAGCCGCAGCCGGTAAGTACGGATGCGATGACTCCGGCTAACATCAGGAATAAGTTCCATGACTTCAATAGCAATCCGTTGCGGGCGACCATGGTTATGGTTCACAGTAAAGTAATCATTCTGGATCCGTTCGGGGACCATCCCGTGGTGATGACGGGATCGCACAATCTGGGTCTTAAAGCCAGTGCGAAGAACGACGACAATCTGGTGATTCTGGAAGGTCCCGCAGCCGCGCCGCTGGCGGCAGCCTATGCGCTAAACATCATCGCGATCTACAACACATACCGTTGGAACACCTATGTCACCCAGCACGAGAAAGATCCGAAAGTGTGGCATGGCTTAGTAGACACGGATCAGTGGCAGGCGGGATATCTGCAGGGCGCCGACCTGGCTGAGATGCAGTTCTGGATGGCGGAGCAATTGAACGCCCCGATGGCTGCTGCAGCGGCGGCAGGCGTTAGTCAACCGGTGGCTCAGGCTGTAGCGACGACGACCGGTTCAAGCCATCGCGGCACGGCGCATGCGCGGGCGACGCATGTTTCCCAAGCCCGTTCGCCTCGGGGCATCCGACGTTCGAGAAACTAGGTCGATCGGCTCAAGTAAGCTGGCGCAGAAAACTCAATTAAGCGCCAGCTTCCCGTCAGAAACCATCTCTTTGAGCTTGAACTTAGTCTCGATCTTCATGCGGCCGGTCTGGGTGAGAAAGGTAACTTCTTTGTCATCCAGATCGATCTCCGGGCTGCGCGGGAAGAAGAACTGCGCGGTCGCACTGCCATCGCTTTGCTGCGTCACCTTAACATCGTCCGGATCGATCGCCGACTTACCCTTCGGCATCAACTGTGTCGACGCCAAAAGAGTACTGCGCATTTTGTCCGTGCTGCCTTGACGCGAATCGTCGGAGTCGTCGTCGCTCGAATCCCGGCGCGAGGACATACGCAGACCCGACACGGAGATCACGTAATCCTTCTCGGGCTTATCCAGCGTGTAATTGGGATCTTTCGGATCGGGCAACTTGGAACCGTATTGCTGTTTGAGTAGCGCCTCCTTCACGGGCATGGCGCTGTCCCACCTGACAATCACGTTTTCCTTTTCGGCCGGCTGACTTTGGCCACGACGCCTGCCCCCGCCCATTCCGCCCATTCCGCCGCCCATGCCAGGGAAGCCGCCGCCCATACCGCCCATGCCTCCCCCGCCTCGACCCATGCCGCCGCCACCGGGATAACCGCTTCCCTGAGAACCGTTCCCGTTACTCTGCGATTGCAGCGTGGCGGTGGTTTTCTTCGCCCAAGGGGAGTTGGTTAAGACCCGCTGCACGTCGTCATCGGTCCATTGCTTGTAATCTTTGTTCCACACGTCGGCGGCACTCAGACCAAGCGCGCACAAGGCCAAGGCCGCAGGCACGGCCACCAAAGTCAAAGTTCGCATGATTAGGGTTGACGTCGCGTGAGGGGCGAAACGTTTCACCCTTCACGCTTTATTGCGGGCAAGCTCTTGGCGCGCTGTGATTACAGGAGCGATACGACGGCCGCCGAGAACTCAACAACTCGCGCCGAGGTAAGCCAGGTACGCGGCTTCGGCGACCACAGCGGCGACGGTCACTTGCTGGAACTGTTTATACAACTCACCCGGCGCGATTGCGTTAAACCCCGCGAGGTATTGGGAGGGGAGAACATCGAGCTGCGTTGCGCTTACTAAAGCGCTGTTCCCGGTCTCACCAATGTTGCCTTGACTGTAGTTGTAAAACTCGTATTGTTGAGGTTTAGTATTGTCCGGGGTGGTAGCGCCACAAGGCCAATAGCTGTACATCCCCAGCTTGGCTCCACCATAGAAAGTAACTCCCCCGACATTCGTTTGCACGGTGGTATCGATTGTACGGTAAGCGATCGCGTGGCCGGGCTGTGGAGTTTGCGTTCCAGGAATAGTCGGCGAAGGGTACTCGTCCGTGGTGTGCAGGATGTAGGGTTGATATCCGGGCCCGTTTTGGTTGGGAAATGAAGAGACGCGCCGTTGCGTAGGCGAAGAGCTCAGGATGGCATCTAAGATCGCCTCGCGTCCGCTGAGGTATGTATAAGGATCGGCGGGATTATTCCTCCAGTTGGAATTGCCTAAAGCGAGGGTATACAGAAACGCAAAGATGTCCACGCTCGAACAAACGAACGTACGAGTTCTGGCGGTGCTTGCAGGCGCGAACGGCGGCCGCATCTGCGGGTAGCTAATATACAGGGGAACATTGATACTCTCATCGTATAGTCCGCCGCCTTTCATATGCATGGCGTGGGAGCCGCCGTAGTCGCCGTGATCCGAAGTAAAAACGATCACGGTATTGGAAGCGAACTTCGAAGCCGCCAAACTATTTAGCACGCGTCCAATTTGATAATCGACGCAGGACTGCATCCAGAAGTAGTAGTTTAGAAAGGTTAACCAGCCGTTGGCATTTTGAATCGCGCCATTTGTGTAATTCGTTTCGGCTTCGAAAAATGCCTGGAGACCAGGCTTTCCCCAACCATTACTGTTTTTCACTCCATAAGGTTGAGCCATAGGGTTGTCGGCGAGATTCCACTGAGCCGGCAACTGCGCATTCGATGGATAAAGAGACGAGTCTAAGGCCGGTATATAGTCGTCAGGCTGGGACTGTTGATAGGGGTAGCCGGGCGTCGGGGGAGGCTGGAAACCCACTGTCGGTGTCGCGGACGCTTGCCCGAAGTTCGGGGTACCGGCGAGCGCATATGAGCTTGGGAAATTGGAGATGTCATGAGGATTAATGAAACTGACTGAAGCGAACCAGGGATTTGAAAGGGGCGCAGCAGGCAGCCATTGGTTGATAAACCAGTTCGCGATTGCTCCGTCGCTGAGCAGCTGGATCGTTGGCGCTTGAATCGAAGGTACAGTCGTGGGCGGAGTTAGTGTACCGCTACCGTAGGGTGTGCCGTTGTAGCCGACGGTACCCTCATTCGAGGCGCCCGACGGCGAAGCGAGGGAGGAATTTGCCGGTAAGTTAAGGCCACTGGCTGAGAATCCGTAATTGGCCGGTCCGCCTGCCCCCGGCGTCACACCCTTCGGATAGTAGTCGGACAAGTGCCACTTACCTATCCAGCAGGTTGTGTAGTTCGCTTGTTGCGCAAGCGCGGTCCCGAACGTTGGAAATCCCGTCTGCAGAGTAGGTTGAGCATTTGACGTTTGCGTCTTGAACATAAACGTCTGTTGAGAGTACAAACCGGTAAGAAGCGTGGCACGGCTGGGCGTGCAGTCCGTCGCCGCGGCATAATAGTTCGGGAAATTGAATGAATGCTCGCGAAGGAAAGCAATATTCGGCAGTAACTCATCGATTGCGGCCTGTCCGCCGCTTGGCAGCCAACGTGGGGACCTTAGCTGGTCAACCATAATCATCAGAATGTTGGGTTGGGCATAACCGGGCGTGACCATCGCCTGGCCCGGTGCCGGATTTGAGATGGGTGGAGGAAAAACTCCAACGTTGATTGCGTCGCCCGCCGCCGGAACGACATTGCCGAAGGAATCCTGGTATTGAGGGAATTGGCTCTTGGCGAGAACCGACTTGGCAGCTAGCACGCCGCCCGCCGCCGCCCCGAGGGTTGTCAGGAAATCGCGCCTGTTGAGACCGCCGCCATTTGAGCTTACTGGTTGTTGGTTGCTACGAATGTCCATGGGTTGTCGATCCTATCTTTCGCTTGTCGCGTTAGCTTGCTCACCGCGGTCGTGTTCGTAGAGATTTGAAACCCCTCGAATCGCGTTCAAGTTGGAATTCAACTGCTGAGTCAGCACTCCCGAGCTTGATTGGAAGGATTTACTGCCCGAATAAATCGCGACGATTATTTGAGCTCCTGGAGTGAACGCACTCGTGGTAAACGAGGCCTTGCCGCCCGCAAGCGTAGCCGAACCAAGCGAAGAATTTCCATCCTTGAAAATCACGGTCCCGGTTGGTGTTCCACCTCCTGCAACCGCGGTTACCTCGGCGGTCAGGGTTACCGCAATTCCTTCAATGGAAGGATTTGCGCTTGAAACGAGCGATGTGGTGGTGCACGATGGACACGTCTGGAGGCGGAAGATAGTACCTTGCCCATTCGCTCCCCCGCTGCTTGCAGTGCCGTATAAGTTGCCGTCGCTACCGAACGTAAGTGATCCCGTGGGGTTCGCGCCATCGATTCCATAAAAGTTGTGAAGCGTAGTTAGCGTTCCGCCGGGAGCCAGTTGAAATACCGTTCCGTACTGGTAATTCGCGCCGCCGCCGATGCTGGTCCCATAGAGAACCCCGTTACTGTTTACTGCCAGTGCCCCCCCGGGAACAGAGCCATCCGGGCCGGAAAAGTTATACAAAGAGGTAAGCGCACCGGCGGAGGTCACACTGAAGACCGTCCCAAACTGAGTATTAGCGCCTCCGTTCGAAGCCGTGCCGTAGAACAATCCGTTTGCCGTCGTCAATGAGGCGTAGGGACTCGAACCGTCGGTGAAAGCGAAGCTATAGAGAGTAGTCAAGGCGCCGGCGGGAGTCATCTGGAATAAGGTTCCGTAATAGCTGTTAGCTCCACCGCTCTCTGTAACTCCGTAGAAGTTACCGTCGCTACCGAGCGTCAGCGCGGCATAAGGAGCCGAGCCGTCCACCCCTGAGAAGTTGTAAATCGTCGTTAGTGTACCGGCGGAGTCGATCGTGAAAATCGTCCCATTCCCGCTCGCGCCCCCGCCCACGGTCGAACCGTAGAAGTCGCCGTTCGCGCCCGGCGTGAGCCCAGCAATCGGATAGGCGCCGTCTGTTCCGATGAAGCTATGAAGCGTCGTGAGGGTCCCGGCCGGAGTGATCTTAAAAACGGTCCCCAGATTATCGGAGCCGCCGCTGTAAGTTGATCCGTAGAAGTTACCGTCGCTGCCGATCGCCAACGCACCATATGGGCCTGAGCCGTCAGGTCCCGAGAAACTATAGAGTGAAGTAAGTAGTCCGGCGTTAGTAATCTTGAAAACTGTGCCGGATTGGTTAGCCCCACCACGAAAGGTTGTTCCATAGAGGTTATTACCGGGGCCCAGTGTCAGGCCGGCATTCGGTGTGGAGCCGTCCGTCCCGGCAAAGCTATGTACCGTCGTAAACGTCTGAGCCGTTGCCACGAAGCCGAGTGAAAACAGGTATGGGATGAGTAGGTACCGAAGCGAAACCGAAAAAGCTTGAAAGTAATTCGTTCGTGGCGGTTGATTATTTGTCAGGTGATAGCGGAAAAACAATGAAGGGCCCCTGTGATCGAAGCCAGCCGGCTTCGGTGCGATCGCCGGAATATCGACGATAATTCGGCACGCGATTTGACTTAATCTAAGTGTGTTGCCTCGCGAAGAACACGAGAGTAGCCCGGAATCTTCGCACTGTACGACAAAAGCTTCACATCCGTCGCTGAAGAGCCGTCACTCACAACGATCGGTTTGCGCTTCGGTTCGATGCGCGGCGCATTTTTGCAGTCTAATTCTTAGAAGACATGGAATTAGTTGTAGCGAATCCTCAATATTCCGTGAAGTGGGCTCGCTTTGGGCTTCTTCTCAACCTAAATAATCGCGGAGATATGCCCGGCAGTGTACTCGAGCAATGGCTAGAGTACGCAATCAATGTAATTCGTTGTTTGACGCTAGAGTTCCAGATCTCAAAGCTAAAGCTACGAGGCGAGAAACGTGATTGCGTCTTGTTAGAGGCGGAAGGAATCGATGAGCGTCAGACACGCGCTTTGCAAGCGTCTAGTTGACGGTCTGAGATAACGACGCGGAACTCCCGGCAAAATTTGCACTCGGGTTGAACGTTGCAGTTATCGTGTCATTGCCCACTGGTAACGTGGACGTCGAGAGGGAGGCTCCGCCCCCCGCTAACGTAACTGTGCCGAGCGTCGTTGCGCCATAAGCAAATGTGATACTTCCCGACGGAGTTACTCCGTTCGCGGCCACCTTCGCGGTGAAAGTTACGGCGGCGCCCGGTGTGGATGGGTTTAACGACGAGGCAATTGTAGTCTTGGTCGGCGCAGGTTTTACGATCTGGGCCAGGGCTGTTGAGCTGCTTTCGCCGGAGAAGGAATTGCCTTCATATTCAGCGGTGATCGAATTGGTCCCGGCCGGCATACCCGAGGTCGAGAATGTCGCAACACCGCCGGACAACGAGGCGGTTCCAATTGCGGTTGTTCCGTTCTTGAAGAGCACTGTCCCCGTCGGGGTCGGCCCCGCCGACGTCACGGTAACTGAGAACGTGACCGACTGCGGAAAAATCGAGGGATTTAAATTTGAACTTAACGTTGTCGTCGTAGGATTCAGAGTGACAACTTGTTTGAGTGCGGCGGAAGTACTCGACTGCAGGGTACTGTCCCCCGCATAAGTTGCGGTGATCGAGTCGGTCCCCCGAGGCAACGCCGAAGTTGTCAATGTTGCTACCCCGTTGACAGTTTCTCCGGTTCCGAGAGACGTCGAACCGTTGTAGAACGTGACTTGCTCCCCGTTGGGTACGGTGTTCGGAGAAGCCGTGACTGTCGCGGTGAACGTGACCGGAGCGCCCGCCAGGGAAGGTGAGCCGGAGGAGACGATGGTCGTCTTAGTTGCGTAGAGATTGACCTTCTCGCTCAAAGGCGAAGAAGTCGCGCCCGCAAACTTCGTATCACCCGAGTAAACGGCGGTAATCGCATAAGTGCCCGAAGCAGAAAAAGTCGTAACCGTAGATGCTTTACGAGCTGAAACCGTCACTGCGGATCCGATCGGAGTGCCGTTTTCGAAAAAGGTGACCGTGCCGGTTGGAGTTCCGCCGTACTGTCCCGTGAGAGTCGCCGTAAAGGTGATTTGTGACCCGACGGTAGCGGGGTTCAGACTAGAACTGAGACTGATTGCCGTAGCCGCTGTATTTACCTGTTGCGACAGGTTCACCGAACTTAGCTGAAAGGATGCGTTTCCCTGATACTGCGCTGAAACGGTTCGGGACCCGGTGGGCAGGTCGTCAGTGGTGATCGAAGCCGTTCCGCCCGTTAGCGTCACGGTACCGATAGTAAGGGTAGCGCTGGTGAAGACGACAGTTCCGGTAGGAGTGCCCGAGCCGGGCGGTGAACTTACCGTCGCGGAGAATCTTACCGGCTGAAGGTAGTTTGACGGGTTCTCACTGGACGTGAGAATGATGGTCGTGGTGGCGGCGCTCACAACCTGTGACAGCACTCCGGTAGATGGCTGGAAGTTTCCGTCGCCGCTATAAGCCGCCGTCAGCGAATGCGTACCGGAACCTAATGCAGCGGTCGCGAACGAAGCTGATCCAGCGCTCAAAGGAACGGCGCCGAGGATCGTACCGCCGTCCATAAAAGTCATCGTCCCGGTTGGTGTTCCGGGTGCGGAACCGGGAGTTACAACTGCGGTCAAAGTCACCAACTGTCCAAAGGCCGAGGGGTTGACGCTGGAGACCAGGCTGGCGGTGCTGCCGGCTGTATTGACTATCTGCGAAAGCGTGGCCGTTGCGGGCGAATAATTTGCGTCGCCGCTGTACGCTACGGATATCGATTGCGTACCGCCGCCCAATCCGGACGTTGTGAGGGAGGCCGAACCGCCGGCCAGGGTAACCATACCCAGTTGTGTGGCGCCGTTTGTGAACGTGACGGTCCCAGTCGGAATGGGCGCCCCCTGCGGCGGAGTAATTGTCGCGGAAAGAGTCACCGATTGCCCGTACACCGACGGGTTGAGACTAGACGCAACCGCAGCGACACCCACGAGCTGACTTATAGACTGCGCCAAGGTTCCGCTGCTGGGCTTGAAGTTCCCATCCCCTCCGTAGGTCACCGAAATGGAATGCGGCCCGGGACTCAAGGTGGATGTCGTGAACGCGGCAGTTCCTCCCGTAATTGCGACAGTGCCTAGTGGATTCCCGGAATCGGCAAAGGTTACCGAGCCGGTCGGCACGCCCGTTCCGGAGAGTGAATTCACCGCGGCGGTGAAAGTCAGAGAGGCGCCGTAAGTAGTTGGACTCGCGCTCGAGTTGACGGAAGTAGTCGAGAAGGCCGGCGCGACCGTCAAGCGGAAAATCGATCCGAAGCCATTTGCCGCTCCAGCCGCCGTGGTCGCATAGGGGTTACCGTCCGTGCCCAATGTAAGTCCAGCCCCCGGATTACTGCCGTCCGACCCCGAAAAGCTATGAAGCGTGGTGATGGTGCCGGCAGGTGTGATTGAAAACAGGACCCCGTATCCGCCGCTCCCGCCGTTGATCGTGCTGCTGTAAAAGTTACCGTCCGTTCCCAGGAGCAAGGCCGCTTCGGCAGTTGATCCGTCCGTTCCCGCAAAGCTATGAATCGTCGTAAGCACTCCGGTAGGGGTGATCTTGAAGACTGTTCCGTACTGCACGTTTGCGCCGCCGTTACTGGTTGTCCCGTAAAAATTGCCGTCGGTATTCAATGTCAACGGAGCGCGCGGGGCCGATCCGTCAGGGCCGGAGAAACTGTATAGAGTGGTGAGTACTCCGGCGGACGTGACTGTAAAGATCGACCCGGCGTTATTCGCGCCGCCCGAAACAGTTGAACCATAGAAGTTACCGTTACCTCCCAGTACAAGGGCCGCGCCTGGACCGGAACCGTCCGTTCCCTTGAAACTATAAAGCTGGTTGAAGGTTCCCGTGGAACTGATTTTGAAGATAGTCCCATAAGTGCCGTTAGCGCCGCCGTTTGCCGTCGTTCCGTAGAAGTTACCATCGGGACCGAGGACCAAAGCAGCGTTCGGAGACGAACCGTCCAGCCCCGAGAAGCTATGAAGAGTTGTTACCACGCCCGACGGTGTCGTCTGAAACACGGTTCCGCGGCCGTTCGCACCGCCCGTTGCAGTCGTTCCATAGAAATTCCCATCGCCGCCTGAAACTAAGGAACCAGGGTTCGAGCCATCGGTCCCCACGAAGCTATGAAGGGTTGTCAGCGCCCCGGCCGGAGTTATCTCGAAGACCGTGCCCAGGGAGTTTACACCTCCGGCCTGGGTGGTTCCATAGAAATTGCCCCCGGCACCTAGCACCAAGCTGCTTGAAGGAGTGCTGCCATCGGGTCCAGCGAAGCTGTGAAGCGTTGTTAGTGCCAAGGGAGCAGTGGAACCGACGCTCTGAATAAGAGACGCGGTACTTGCCTGATTGTCCGAATCGCCGGAATAGGCGGCACTAATCGTGGACGAGCCTGAATTGGTTAGGGTGATTGCAATCGTAGCCTGGCCGCCGACGATTGGAACGGGGGAGCCCAGGGGTGATCCATTTTGCGCGAAGCTCACTGTTCCAGTAGCCGACGCGGCGCCCTGGCCAGTGAGAGTGGCGACAAATGACACTTGCTGGTTCACCGCCGCCGGATTGGCGCTGGAACTCAAAGAGAGCGAGGTCCCATCCTGATTCACCACTTGCGATAGAGTCGCGGAGCTCGACGGGTAAGTTGTGTTTCCGCTATAAGTTGCTGCGATGGAGTGAGTCGCGACTGCGAGAGAAGTCGTGGTAAAGACAGCGGTGCCGGCGCTAAGAGGGACCGTGCTCAGCACATTCGTCCCATCGGCAAACGCGACCGTACCGGTAGCGCTTGCGGGACTCACCTGAGCGGTGAACGTAATCGCCTGATTGTAAGTCGACGGATTGGAGTTTGAGGTCAGCGAGATTGCCGAAGTAGGAGAATTGATTACCTCAACGAGGGCACCGCTGCTGGGCTGAAAATTGATGTCTCCGCTATAGGCAGCTGAGATCGATTGCGAGCCTAGCGGCAGCGTTGACAAAGTTAACGAGGCGCTTCCACCGGCTAAGTTTGCCGAACCTAGCACGGTGCTCCCGTTCGCAAAAACAATCGTTCCGGTTGGTTGTGCAGATCCTGCCGCGGCCGTCACCGTTGCAGTCAGAACTACCGGTGAGGCGGTCGTGGCGGGGTTGGCGCTGGAAGTAACAGATGTTATCGACGGTGAGCCGCCGCCTTGAAGACTGAGAGTCAATACCGGAACACCGTCGCTCCAATTCCCCATGTTGATCTGGTTGACTGAACCGTGCCCCAAACCATACGAACAATCGGTACCGTATAAGACGCAGTTAAACAAACCAACGCTTAACTTCCATGTGATGTTGTAATCTCGATCGTCAACACCGCTGTCGTCGTCATTAAGCCCGTTCGTATCCGGATACCAATGATTGCCCAACTGGGCGGGCGAGCCATGGGAGTCGGAAATAACCTCCAGAAAATCGCGGTTCGAACTAGGAATTGTAGTTACAACTGAGTTCCAGATTCCCTGAGCTGTCGGTATATCGTCATCATTGTCGTCTCCCTCCACGACAACGACGGAGACAGTGGGGCTAATTTGTGAAAAATTGGTGGGTAATTCGCCGGTGTTACCCAAACCGGGCTGAAATCCGGCAATTGCTCTCGGAATCGGTACCCCCGCGACAGGGTTTATGGTCAATTGCTGAGCGACGGCGAATGAATTAACCGCGCCCATGGAATGCCCGGTGAACAATGTCTGCATCCCGACAGCGTCTGAAGCAGGCGGAATAAGCCCGGTTACACTTCCAGATTGCAGCAGCGTTAATGCGGCTTGCCACGCGTTGATGATGCTTCCGGTGTATTGAGTCGGCTGCAGACCGGAATCGTAGCTTGGAAACACAACGGTGAAGCCGTTGCGCACGAGATGATCGATCCAATAGATATAGTTTCCGGGGCTATCTCCGTAAGAGCCTTCGGCCGCAAGCAAATACCCGTGAAGAAAGAGAACAACGGGAAGTGTAGCCGGAACGGATCCGCCAGTTGGTTCGAAAATGTAATAGGACGTATACGGCTGCGGCGCCGCGGGATTTACATAGAACGGGCCGAAAGAATGGACCGACGGGTAAGCGTAGGTGCTACCGCCAGGTCCGCTGGTTGGCTGACCAGGTGGTGTCGGGACTTGCGCTTTGGCGCAGACGCCGGCTAACGCTAGCAACGTCAAAATTCGCAAAACCCACATTGTCTGTTGAATCCTCTCAACAGCTGGTGCTCGCATCCGCTCAGTCGTCGAGGGGGCGGCGCGTGGCAGAGCCAGCGGAGGTATTCTCTCTTTTGTACCGTAAGTCACAGTGCTCGTCAAGCTATTTGTAGTACTGGCTTCAGGCTGGGTCTGGTGGGCGATGCGGTGATGCCGCCGTTATTTCAGGTGTTTGCGGCCGCCCACCTAGCAAGAACCGAATGCTAGGATTACAGCAGCGGGACGTTGGCCGTTTGCCATCGTCCTTTATCGCGGATTGCCGGTGTAGCTCAGTAGGTAGAGCATCTGATTTGTAATCAGAGGGTCGCAGGTTCGATTCCTGTCGCCGGCTCCAAATCGCCAGACTACAAAAGCAAGCCAGCTGCTTACGCGACTCAACGTGCCGTCTTGAGCAGTTCGTCGACCTTCTGAACCAAAGAATCCGGCATGAATGGCTTCGGGAAGATGTCGAACTGCGTCTGTTGGGACCATTCACCGATGACACTTTCGTCGGGCACTCCTGACATCATCAGCACCGGGATGCCAGGGAAATCAGATTTCAGACGAAGCATCGCATCATGGCCGGCAATGCCGCGCAGAAACACGTTTGTGAGTACAAGATCCGCTCTCGATTCCCGCAGAATCTTTAGCGCTTCATTGAAATCGCCCGTGGCGCGGACCGAATGACCCGCGCGAAGGAGAATCCTTTCCACCACGGAGCGAACTGTTTCTTCAGAGTCGACGATGACGATATCAGCCATGTTGTTTAAGGATTACTGCCCCTACTGCGTGATCTTGGACTGCTTTTTGAGGACATCGGAATCTACAGTCTCTCCGGTGCGGGAGATGGTCTGAAAGTAGAGTTGATCCCCCGCAATTTCGACGAGCATGAAGTCGCGATCCGTATCGAATCCCTTCGCCATTTGGTCTGAGGGATTCAGGTTATGCGCGCGCAATTGACCGGAATTACCGAGAACGAAATAGTAAATGCCATGCTGCGGCTTGAGGCGTTCATATACGTGTTCATGCCCGCTTAGCACGACATTTACACCTGATTTGATAAAAATCGGCTCTAGTTCGGAGCGCAAATCCGGGTCGGCGCCGTGAAATTTAGCGTCGTCGTAGAGTGGGTGATGAAAGAACACTAGTTTCCAGCTGGAGTCGTCGGCCGATAGGTTCTGCTGAAGCCAGGTGAGTTGATCCGGATCCATGTAATCGCTGTCGAGCGCGAAAAAATGCGCGTTGCCGGACTTGAAATCGTAGTATCGTTTGCCATTCATATTGAATGGCTTGTAACTCATTTCCGTGGCGGGGTCGTCGTGATTGCCTAGCGATGCATAGAACTTCACACCTGCTTGTAGAAGCGGTTGATAAGGATCTTCGAATTTCTTCTTGAGATCGGATGGACTGTGGCCGCCATAGATGTTGTCGCCTAACATGATCACGAAGTCGAACGGGAACTTCTGATGATACTGCGCCATCAACTTAGCCACTTCGTACTGCGGGTCGAGACCGGTTCCGCTATCTCCAATCACCGCGAAACGAAGCGATTTGTCTTGCAGCGGAAGCTTTAGATCCAGAGCCTGCGGGTAAGTGGGGAGCGCGGTCCAGAAGAGGAGCGCAATCGAAGCTAGACTTTTCATGATAACGGGAGGGCGTCCGGAATAAGATCGATAATCAGATTTCCATTAACGTCGCGGAGCACTAACCGATGCCCAACGATCCGGTAATCCAATCCTTTGGGTAAGTGGGGCAGATTCAATAGTAAGCTTGGCGGAGTGGACTGCAGCGGTACCGATGATGGATACGCCTGATTCACATCCAGTGGGATGGTGACCGGTTCGGCGCTCTTTAGGCTTTTACGCACGCGGGCGGCGCGCGAACCTTGCATTGCGATTGAGATCAGGCGGCGAAATTCAGCGGCGATAGGTGGCGTGAATAGATCGCCTTGTTTCGCATTGGCACGGGCCGTTCGAATTTCGGCGGCGAAGGCGCGCTGCTCTTTCGCGATCGCGGACGGCGAATCGGTCGGGTGCATCGGGAAGTGCGATTCAGCCGTCTTATGCAATTTCATGTAGTCTGCGACGCGCGCGTCGAAATCCGCAACTACTTGAGCGTCAGGGTTTACGCGAACGTCGGCACTAAGCGTAAAAGTAACGATTAGAAACAAAAGCAAGGCGGGGCGCATGGTGATTCTCAGCTGGCAAGGCCGTTTTGATCGACGACTTCCTGGACAGCGCCGCGAACAGACTCTTCGACGGCGGACTTAACCGCCGCAATCACGGTCTCCTCTAAAGCGTTAGTATCCACCTGGACGGCTGCGTCTGTGCCGATGACATTCTTCACGACTAGTTCAAGCACCGGGGCGACAGCCGGCAGGTTCTTGACGACTGCCTTAGCCACTTTACGCGCGGCCTTTACGGCCGGGGGCTTGCGTTCGCGAGGCTCCTCACCGGGAACCGACTGCTTCCAATCGTCCTCGAAGGCTTCCATGATCCGGGAGGCGAGCTTTGCGTCTTTGAAGATGATTCCAACCTCGCGGCGGGTCTCCAATTCCGACGCACGTAAGACTTTGGCTTCCGACAAACACATGTTCTCCGTCGCGAATCATTGACCGCGTATGCAGTCGCATGGGACCCAGTTCTCGGCTCTCAAACTTCAGGGTGCGGGGAACCTCGGCGATCGCGCGTACATCCACGTCCCTGGTGGAAAGTTCTTCGAGCTGCCGCAGAATTCGGGGGTCGCCCAACTTAGGATCGTAAATCAGAAGCTGCTTCTCGGTCTTCGAAATAAAGTCGGTCAATTCTTTGCGCGCGTTGAGAGGGCTGACGACGAAGCGAGATAATCCCGGCTCGTAGGGCTGGCGCTTGCAGTCCGCTTCGAACAGCTTCAATGCCTCATCTACCAGCTCCTGGTCCTTAGTGATGATGCCGAAGCTGCGGCTGTGCTCCATGTCGAGATACGTATAGTTGAATGCCAGGAGGAAGAGCTCTTTGCGATCGATAATCATGTACTTGCCGTGATACCGAACCAGGTCATTCGCCGTTCGGGCGACCGTAACGCCTTTATCGAGCAAGCGCATCTCGAGCGCGCGTAATTTGCCTTCACCGCCTCGGTTTTTGTACGCGATGCAAGCGTGAACGGAAACCCCGCGTTCGACGGCTCGAACCAGAGCCGCTTCAATTTCGTTGCGATCGAAACGGAAAATTGCGATGTCAACGTGGCTCTTGGCGTGATCGATGGCGTCGACAAGGGGCTGAACGCCGTCTCCGGGTTGAACGAGTAAACGCACGCTTTCCGTGTTGCAACGGAAGGTCCGATTCATCCCGCGCTAGAGTATGTCGATTGTATGATCAGTACCGTATCGAGTGTGGAACTGGTTTTGCTTCACAAAACGTAACAACACGGCCACCTTCATGACTCTTTTCAAACCTTCAACCGCGTTCGGAATCTCGCTTCTCTTAGTTTCGGCGCTAGCTCCGGCCGCGGATAAGCCCGATAAGGATGAGAAAAAAGAAAAGCTGGCCGCCGAATCCGGCAACTATCCGCCTGTGTTGTGGACGGAGCCAACCGACATCCGTTCGCGAGACTTGTTCGCAGGTCCGGGCGGCAAGGAACACCAACCGCACGGCACGTTCACTTTTGAAGAAGAAGACACGAACGGAACGAATCCGAAAATGGTAGTGCGCGATGAGGACGGCGTGAAGTGGAAAGTGAAGTTGGGCGCTGAGGCGCAGCCGGAGACAGTCGCCACCCGGATCGTGTGGGCTGCCGGTTATTACGCGGATGAAGACTACTTCATGCCTGAGATCCAGATCAACGGGTTACCGGATCATCTCAAACGGGGCCAAGGGCAGCGTGGTCCGGATGGATCTTTCCGAAATGTTCGGATGAGACGCTATCTAAAAGGCGAGGACAAACTCGAGACGTGGAGCTGGAAAGACAACCCATTCACAGGGACGAAGGAACTCAACGGCCTGCGGACGGTCATGGCGCTGGTGAATAACTGGGATTGCGAAGACAAGAACAACGCCGTGCTTGTTGAACGGAAGCCGTCGTTTACCGATCACCCGGTGAAGATCTACGAGGTCCGCGACCTAGGCGCAAGTTTCGGCACAACGGGCTTGAACGGCAATCATAAGGTGGATAAGGGCAATCTGAAATCGTTCGACGACTCGCGTTTTATCACGAAGACGGCGTCGGACTATGTGGACTTCGGCGACCCCGGCCGGCCCGCCATGAAGGTTATGTTCAACGTACCGGAATACGTGACTCGCATGCACATTCAGTGGATCGGCCAGCATGTACCGCGGCAGGACGCTCGCTGGATCGGACAGGTCCTGATGCAACTCTCGCCGGATCAGGTTCGCGATGCGTTCCGGGCCGCGGGATACGACAACTTGCAGATCGATGGCTACTCGACCGCGTTGCGCGACCGGATTGCACAGTTGGCAGGACTCTAGTTAGTAACTGCGTCCGGCAGCATATCTTCCTTCTGCCGGAACTGAATCTCATACAGCTCCGAGTAAATGCCGCCAGTCTTACATAGCTGATCGTGCGTGCCCTGCTCTTTGATCCGCCCGTCATCTACCACGAAGATCACGTCGGCCCGGCGAATGGTCGACAGGCGATGCGCAATCACGATGCTCGTCTTACCCACCATCATCCGGTCCAGAGCCTCAAACACTAACTTTTCGGAGCTGGCGTCCAGGCCGGATGTGGGCTCGTCCATGATCAGGATCGGGCTGTTACGGATAACGGCGCGGGCGATCGCGATGCGCTGCCGCTGACCGCCGGAGAGCGTAATTCCTCGCTCGCCGACGACCGTGTCGTAGCCGTCTTCCAGTTTCTCGATGAACTCGTGTGCGTTCGCCATTTCCGCTGCCCAGAGGATATCTTTGCGGGTGGCTTCGGGCTTACCGTACGAGATGTTCTGCCAGATCGGGCCATGAAAGAGCACGGTTTCCTGAAGTACGAAACTGATCTGATGACGCAGCGATTTCTGCTTGAAGCGCTTGACGTCGATTCCGTCGATCTTGATAACTCCCGAGGTCGGGTCGTAGAAGCGGGGGATCAGGCTGATGATCGTGCTCTTGCCGGCTCCCGTCGGACCGACCAACGCTGCGACTTGCCCTGGTTCGATCTTCAGGCTGACGTCGTGCAGAATCTCTCGCTCTGCGGAGTAGCCGAACGACACGTGCTCGAACTCGATCTCTCCTTTTAGGGGCGGCGCCGTCCGGGCATCCGGAGCGTCGCGTACTTCGCCCTCGGTTTCCAGCACTTCGCAGATGCGTTCATAGCCGACCGCCGCTTTCGAATAGGCATCCGTCATCTTTGAGAGCTCCTGCATCGGCTTGTACATTTTGCGCAGGTAGAGGATGAATACAACTAGTGAGCCGATGGACAGCGTACCGCTGAGAACCATGCGGCCTCCGAACCAAAGAACCATTGCCGTGCCGAGCGCGACAACGACCCCCACAATCGGCGCAAGGCGAGCTTTCAGCGCGCGTGCCTTGAGAGCCAGTTCGACGCTCTCCATGCTCTCGACTTCCAACCGTCGCTGCTCATAGTCCTCGCGAGCGAAGGCGCGCACCACGCGGATCGAACCCAGAACTTCTTCGATCACCGACACCACTTCGCCTTCTTTCTTACGCAGCTCGCGAGAGGCCTTCTTGATTTTGCGCGTGTAGGTGTAGACCACGGCGAACAAAGGTGGCGCAATAGAAAGCGCAATCAAGGTGAAGCGCCAGTTGATATAGAACATCACGATCACCATTCCCACCAGGGTGATCACGTTGATCAACACGCTCAGCAGTCCCGACACAATGAAGTTCTGGATGGCGTCGATGTCGCTCGTGACACGGCTGATCAGGTCACCAGTGCGGCTCTGGTCATGAAAGGAGAGCGAGAGGCGCTGAATGCGTGAGTACAGCCGCTTGCGCAGGTCGTGCGTGACATATTGGCCCACGCTGGTGGTTACGGATTTGTCGACGAACGAGCAGATCGCATCGAGGATTGCGATCAGCACCACCATGACCGCTGCGATCTCGAGCATCCCCATAGGGTCGCCGCCGGACCAATCGTGCACCCAGCGGTTGAGCCACCCGTGGCCCTCTTTCGAACGAAGCACATTGTCCAGCACCAGCTTCAGCGGCCAGGGATCGAGCAGGTCGGCCACGCCTTCGCCAACCACGGCGACGAAGCCGATGGTCAGGGCTTTCCAATGAGGACGAAGGAGATCAGTAATTTTTAGCCGCGCAATCGGCATTGAAATGTTTTAGACCTTACAAACCGCGCCTGCATGCGAAGGTCCTATTTAATTGTGATGCTCGCGGTCACGAGGTAATGATCGGAACCGGGTGCGTCGCGATCCACCGTGGCGGCATCGCAGAACGCGGGCGCGCGCACGAAAATCCAATCGAGATCGCCAACCAGCCGGTGCGTTCGCTCATGACGCGGACCAAAGCAGCTGTGAAAATTGCGCTTTTCGAGCGTATCCACAAACTGGTCGATCGAGCTCATCGTATTCAGATCGCCGCCGATGATCACGGGCCGGTTCGCATACGAGCGATCTACGTCGTCGAGCACTTCCTGTAACTGGCCAAAGCGATTCGGAAGGCTGCGGCTCTCCAGGTGGACGTTATAGAAGACGAGGGCGTTGGGCCCAGTACCAATCTCGCTCACCAACGCGATCCGACCCCCGTGCCGCCGCTGCGGCGCCCACTCCGGCAGGTACCAATGGGGTTCCCAGAAATCTGTTTGATGCTCGAAGCGAAGTACGCGCGAATCATTGAACGGCATCTTCGAGAGGTTGGCTTGTCCCTGCCAGGCGGGAGATTTGCCCGAGCCCTGCTTCAGCTCCTGCCACGCCGTGCCGTACGCGTAATTCATCTTCAGGTCGCCCGCGAGGGAGCTCGCTTCATCCACTCCTTCAGAGCGCTTGGCGTTGAGATCGACTTCTTGAAGCAGGCACACGTCGGGATGATGTTTGCGGATCCCCTCTTCGATGTCGTGCAGCTGCGTGCCGCGGTCGATATTCCAGATAAGAACCGTCAGCGGATTAGGGAGCGCAGCGTGCGAAAGCGCGTTGCTGTTGCGGACGGGACCGAAGGAATCGGCCAGGAGAACGGCTAATACCAGCGCGGCAGACCGGAACATTTGCCAGCTTGCGTCCTAGCGCATTTCACGCATGCGGATTGGCGCTTCCAGACGGAAGGTCATCAGTGTTTCCGCCGGGACGCGAACGCCATGGCCACGGGTTACTGTTTGAGTAATGCCGCCGGCTGCGGCTCCGGACACAGCACCTATGGCCGCGCCTCGTCCGCCTCCCGCAACCGCACCGAGGAGAGCGCCGAGTGCAGTGCCGCCGCCTAGAAACGTGCCAGTGCGTTTGTTAGCGCCCAGTCCATCTCGACCTTTTTGCACGACCGGGCTCGTTTCGACGTGATAGCGGCGGCCCTGGACGGATACGGCATCGATGTCGAGAGCGAGTTCCGAGCGGCCTTCAACTTCACCTTGCGCATGCACGGAGCGCACGACGAGCGTTGCGGGTGAGCCATGCGGAATCGCGACCGCGCCAGTGGAATCGTGGACGTCGCGCGAGATGACTCCAGAGTAAGTTTGACCGGGCGCGGCGGTTTTGGAATCGATGGATTCGTTGTTGCGGACCACGAGTTGCCGCCCGGCTGGAATGATGCGCACGATGGCTGTAGCAGGCGCGGGTGCTGGAATCATCGGAACGGAATGCGCCGGAGTCTCGACCGGCTGGGCTTCCGGAGGAGCAACGGGCGCGGGTGCCGGAGCCGCAGCGGGCGGAGCGTACGCGGGCATCGGAGACGCTGCCGCTGTAGCGGGCGGCGCCTGCGAAACCGGCGGCGGCGTCGGTCCATACTGTACCGTATCCACCTGGCTCATCGGATAGGTGCGTGATTCTCCGGTCGGCCCGGTCAGTGTGATCTGCGAAGGAGAACTCTTGGTTACGGTTCCCGCGAACGTCGTGCCATCGCGGAGATTGACGGTCGCTTGCGGCCCAGTCGTAGTCTGGGCGGCCTTCTTCGCACAACCACCCAGAAGCATCAGTGAGACGCAGACAAGAAGAATCGGATTACGCATGGCTACCTCTATTTTGGCGCAGATGGTGGCCCGGTCACTCCGACTCCGCTAAGAGGAGATTGCGGCGCCACTCCCTTAATCACCGGCGGATTGGGCGTGGTAATCGGGGTTTGCGGCGGCGTCTTTTCGAATCCCGCGGCCGTCCATGCGGGCGGTTTAGCAATCAGCTCCTTCGGCGTGGGCAGTCTCTCATCCCAGCCTCCGCCCAACGCAACCACCAGCAGCACGCTCGCCGTCATTTCGCGCAACTGGATGGACACCTCGGTTTCCCGATTGGTGAGCACGCTGTTTTGCGCGGTGATCACGTTCAGATAACTGTCCACGCCCGTCTGATAGCGCGTGAGAGCAAGCTTCAAGTAGCGCTCGGCCGAGACGACGGCGGTTTGCTCCTCGCCAACTTCCTGCTCCAAAATGCGGAGCGCCGAGAGGTTGTCTTCCACGTTCTGGAACGCGGTCAACACCGTCTGCCGGTAGTTAGCGACAGCAAAATCGTACTGTGCTTCCGCTTGCTCGGTAGCCGCACGGCGCGCTCCGCCGTCGAAGAGCGTCTGCGCCAGCGTCGGACCGACAGACCAGAAGCGGCTCGGCCAAGTGAACCACTGCGTGAAGCTCGAACTTTGCAAACCGCCACTCGCGCTCAGCGTGAGATTGGGATAATACGCGGCTTTGGCGACTCCGATCTGAGCGTTCGCCGCCGCGATCAGACGTTCGTCCGCTGCGATATCGGGGCGCCGCTCCAGCAGCGCCGAAGGCAGACCGACCGGGGCTTGCGGAGGGTGCGGATTGAAAGGGGCGACCGGTAGGAAGAAGCTGGCCGGCGGCTGGCCGATCAGCACCGCGATCGCATGTTCATACTGTGAGCGGGACACACCGAGATCGGTGGCCTGTGCAGTCGCGGTATCCAGCTGGGTCTGGGCTTGGGCGACATCTTGATCGGAGTCGATTCCGGTGTTGTAGAGGATGGTGGTTAGCGTGAGCGACTGCTTATAAGCCGCTACCGTATCGGCCAGGATCTGGCGCTGCGTGTCGAGAGCACGCACTTCGAAATAATCCTGCGCGACTTCGGATTGGGTGGTCAGGAGAGCAGTCGCGACATCGGCCGCATCGGCTTGCGCAGTATAGACGTTGGCCGCGATGGTGTTGCGTATCTTATGCCAGAAATCGACCGTATAGGTCAGATCGAAGGGCAGCGAGAACTGGTTCACGGGACCAGCGACCGAGCTGTTGCCGCTAACCCCAGTCGTTGTCCCGGTCGTAGTTGTGGTCGTGCCGGTCGTCCCTGTGGTCGTTCCGGTTGTTCCGGTGGTCGTCCCGGTGCTTCCCGTTGTGCCGGTCGTGGTGCCGGTAGTGGTTCCCCCGGTCCCGACAACCGTACCGGCCCGCGACGTCGAGGAGAAGCGGCTATTGGTGTACGAAGGCGATGAGGTCAGCAATGGATACAGCTGCGAGCGCGCGGAAACCACGAGTGCCCGGGCCGCGCGGAAGTTCGCTTCGGACGCTTTGACCGTCTGATTCGAGATCTGAACCTTCTCCTCGATCCCGCTCAGGACCGGGTCGTTGTACATCTCCCACCACTTGCCCCGGATCTTGTCATCGCTTGGCGTTGCGATCTTCCAGCCTTCCACTTCTTTAAATTCCTGCGGCGCCGTTTCCTTGTACGCGACGGGTACGGGTGCGGGAGGCTTCGCGTATTTGAAAGCGGGATTGCAGGAGCTCAGCACCAGAAGCGTGCCGGCAATGGAGACGTGGGTAAATCTAATTTTCAGCTTCATCTTCTTCGGGTTTATCGGGCGAAGGTTGAATCCAACGGCGAAGGTAATTCGGACAATTCACAACTTTGACGTTTCCGTCGGGCTGCTCGGAGAAATACTTCACACTGGTGCGATCCACGAGCGTGATCTCGCTGAGGTCAAGGAAGACTTTCATCTGGGCGCAGCGTGCTTCGGAGACGGATTGGCACAGTTCGGGCATCGCGTTCTCATCGAATTTGCCGCCGAGCAGCAGCACTACGCAATCCTTCTCCGGATGCGCCACAGTTCGGATGCGGTATTGGTTCGCCATGAGCATCCTAAACGGCCGGGGCATTCGGGGCCATCGGGGCGGACCCGACGGGATCGATTGGCGCTTCCGCCTTGTTGCGCTTCATATGACGCGAAAGCCACGTGCTCAGTCGATCCATGTAGACGTAGATCACGGGCGTTGTATAGAGGGTCAGCGCCTGACTGACGATCAAACCGCCAACGATCGTGATGCCGAGCGGTCGCCGCAATTCCGATCCGGTGCCGGTCCCTAAAGCCAGCGGCAAACCACCGAGCATGGCGGCCATGGTCGTCATCATGATGGGCCGGAAGCGCAGCAGACACGCCTGGAAGATCGCCTCTTTTGGTTCCACATGTTCGCGCCGTTCGACTTCCAGCGCGAAATCGATCATCATGATCGCGTTCTTCTTCACGATGCCGATCAACAGAATGATTCCGATCAGCGCAATGATGCTGAGGTCCGTGTGCGTCACCAGCAGCGCGAGAATCGCTCCCACGCCGGCGGAAGGTAGTGTCGACAGAATCGTGATCGGATGAATGTAGCTCTCATAAAGAATGCCGAGCACGATGTAGACAGCGCACAGCGCGGTTAAGATCAGCACCGGTTCGCTGGCCAGCGACGATTGAAACGCCTGGGCCGTCCCGCTGAAGTTCGTGGTGACCGTGGTCGGCATGCCGGCCTTAAGTTCGACCGCATTGATCGCGTCCACTGCCTGACCGAGCGAAATATTCGGAGCGAGATTGAACGAGATTGTCACCGAGGGGAACGATCCCGAGTGGTTGACGGCCAACGCCGCCGTCGACGGTTGGAAATGCGTAAAGGTCGCAAGGGAGACAACTCCGCCGGTCGACGAGGTGACGTAGATATCTTTCAGCCCATCGGGGTTTTGCCAGAAGGTGGGGCTGACCTCCATTACGACGTAGTACTGGTTCAATGACGTGTACGTCGTCGCGATTTCGCGCTCGCCAAAAGCATCGTAAAGAGCCGCATCGATGTTCGCCGTCGTTACGCCGAGACGCGCCGCCGTTTGACGGTCGATCACCAGTTGCGCTTCGAGCCCGTGATTCTGCTGGTCGCTATTGACATCGCTGATCTCCGTCATCTTCTTCATCTGGTTCAAGAGAATGGGCGCCCAGTGGACCAGTTCGTCCAGGTTGTCGTCCTGCAGCGTGTATTGATACTGCGCCGCGCTGGAGCGGCCGCCAATCCGCAAGTCCTGCGAGGAAGAGAGGAAAAGGGTGGCTCCCGGAACCACCGCTAATTTGGGACGCAAGCGATTGATGATGTCGTCGGCTGTATCTTTGCGCTCCGTACCCCACGGCTTCAGTGTGATGAACATGCGACCGGTGTTCAGGGCTGTACCGCCACCGCCGCCGCTGAACATCGTGACTGTGGCGATGCCCGGATCCTGCCGCACGATGTCCATCAGCTTCAAGTTGCGCTGCACCATGGCCTGAAACGATGTGTCTTGATCGCCTAGAATCTGACCGTTCATGCGCCCGGTATCCTGCTGCGGAAAGAAACCTTTGTTCACGATGACGTACAGGTAAATGTTCAGCGCCAACGTACCGATCGCGATGAAGAGCACCAGTAGCGAGTTGCGCAAAACCCAGGTGAGGCTATGGTTGTAACCGGCGAGAATAAATTCGAAAAAGCGTTCGCTGGCGCGGTATAAGCGCCCGTGTTTCTGTTCGCTCTTCAGTAGGTGCGCGCACATGGCGGGCGTCGTCGTGAGCGAGATCACAAGCGAAACCAGGATCGTGGCGGAGAGCGTGACCGCGAACTCGCGGAACAGACGCCCGATGATGCCGCTCATCAACAGGATGGGAATGAACACCGCAACCAGCGAGATGCTGATCGAAAGCACGGTGGGCCCGATCTCGGCAGCTCCCTTCAACGCGGCCTGGAATGAATTCATTCCCATTTCGCGGTAGCGGGTGATGTTTTCGAGCACCACGATCGCGTCATCCACCACGAAGCCCGTCGAGATGGTCAGCGCCATCAGCGACAAATTATCGAGGCTGTATCCGCACACGTACATAATTCCGAAAGTGCCGATCAGCGAAACAGGAACGGCAACGGTGGGAATCAACGTCGACCGGAATTCGCGCAGGAAGAGAAAAACAACCAGGATGACCAAAGCCACCGAGATCACGAGCGTGCGTTCCACATCTGCCACGGAAGCGCGAATGGTAATCGTCTGATCAAGGACCGTCGTCATCGTGATGTTGGGGTTGACGGAAGCCTTCAATTGCGGCATCGCGGCCCGGATTCCGTCGACGGTGTCGATGATGTTGGCGCCGGGCTGCCGGAACACGATGAGCAGGGCCGAGCGCTTTCCGTTCGCGAGACCAATCGAACGTAGCGTTTGAACGGAATCCTGAACGCTGGCGACATCGCGAAGACGAATCGGCGCGTTATTCCGGAATCCAACAATCAGCGGCGAGTAGTCGGCCGCCTTCATCAACTGATCGTTGGCGTGGATGCTCCAGATCTTCTGTCCGTCGGAGAAGACTCCTTTCGCCTCGTTAGCGGTTTGCGCACGAATCGCGGTTCGAACCTGATCAAGGGTCAAGCCGAAGCTGTTGATCTGCGTCGGATTCAAATCGACACGCACCGCCGGCGCGGAACTTCCGCCCGCGATCACCTGCCCAACGCCTTTCACCTGCGAGAGCTTCTGAACAAGAACCGTGGAGGCGACGTCGTACAGCGTACTCGGCGAGAGGCGGTCGGAAGTGAGCGCGATGATCATGATCGGCGAATCGGCCGGATTCACTTTGCGGTACGACGGGTTCTGCGGCAGGTTGGCCGGCAGATACCCGCGTGCGGCGTTGATGGCCGCTTCCACGTCGCGCGCCGCGGCGTCGATGTTCCGGCTAAGGTCGAACTGCAGCGTGATGCTGGTCTGGCCGAGGCTGCTGCTCGACGTCATCTCGGTCACTGAAGCGATGCGGCCGAACTGGCGCTCGAGCGGCGTCGCAATCGACGAGGCCATAATCTCCGGGCTCGCCCCCGGGAAGCCGGCGGACACCGAAATCGTCGGAAAGTCAACCTGCGGCAGCGGCGAAACCGGTAGAAGACGGAACGCGACTCCGCCCGCCAGCGCAACCGCAACGGTGAGTAGCGCGGTGGCGATTGGGCGATGGATGAATGGAGAGGAAAGGTTCATCGTGGTCTGCCCGTTCTAAGCCGGCTGCGGCGTCGGGGCGTGCGATTCGGTCACGCTCTCCGGTTCATCACCCGACTTCTTGCTGACCCTGTTTCCGAAACGCGCGGCGATGTTATCGAAGAACAGATAGATGACCGGCGTGGTGTAGAGAGTCAGCAACTGGCTGAGCAGCAGACCGCCAATGATGGTAATACCGAGCGGACGCCGCAGCTCCGAACCAACGCCGCTTCCGAAAGCCAGCGGCACCGCGCCCAGCAGCGCAGCCAGAGTGGTCATCATGATCGGCCGGAAGCGAAGCAGGCAAGCTTGCGTGATCGCTTCCCGCGATTCTTTGCCGCCTTGCCGTTCCGCTTCGAGCGCGAAATCGATCATCATGATGGCGTTCTTCTTCACGATGCCGATCAGCAGGACGATGCCGATGATCGCGACGACGGTGAGTTCGTTGCCTGTAAGAATGAGCGCCAGCAGCGCGCCGACACCGGCCGACGGCAGTGTCGACAAAATCGTGATGGGGTGGATGTAGCTCTCATAAAGCACCCCGAGGACGATGTAAACCGTAACCAGTGCGGCCAGAATCAGAATCGCCTCATTCTGCAGCGAGCTGACGAAAGCCGCGGCTGTTCCCTGGAACGAGGCGGTCATCGCTGGCGGCGGCGGCATCTCTTTTTCAACTTCGCGGATCGCGTCTACCGCCGCTCCCAGAGCCACGCCCGGCGCAAGATTAAAGGAAACCGTGGAGGCCGGGAACTGACCGATGTGACTGATCAGAATCGGCATCGACGTTGTCGTGATCTTGGTGAACGTGTTTAAAGGAACCTGACCGCCCGCCGTGGAGCGGATATAGATGTCGCCGAGCCGTGAAGGATGGCGCTGAAATCGCGGGTCGACTTCCAAGATCACGTGATACTGATTCAGCTGCGTAAACAACGTCGATACCTGACGCTGGCCGTAGGCATCGTAGAGCGCATCATCGATATTCTGGGCCGAAATTCCCACGCGCGCTGCAGTCTCCCGGTCATACGTCACCTCGGTTCGCAGCCCTTTGTTCTGAAGATCGCTGGCCACATCGGCTAACGCGGGAAGCTCTTTGAGCCGCTCGACAAACTTGTTTACGTAGCTGGTCAGCTCATCCGCGTTGGGGTCCTGCAGGCTGTACTGGTATTCGGTGCGGCTTACGATATCTTCAACGGTGAGATCCTGCACCGGCTGCATGTAAAGCACGATGCCTTCAACTCCCGACAAGCTGTTCGTCAATCGACGAATCACGTCGGACGCGTTGATCCCACGCTGTTCGACTGGTTTCAAGTTGATTTGAATCCGACCGGTGTTCACCGTTGAATTCACACCGTCGACGCCGATGAATGACGACAGATTTTCCACCGCCGGGTCCTTGAGAACGATGGACGCGACCTGCTGCTGCAAACGCGACATCTCACTGAACGACACACTTTCATCCGCCTGGGTGAGGCCCTGAATTTCGCCCGTGTCCTGCACCGGGAAGAAACCTTTGGGGATCACGATGTACAGGTAAACGGTCAACACGAGCGTGCCGAGGAAGACGAGTAGCGTGAGAACTTGATGCGCGAAGACGACCTCGAGCGTGCGCCCGTAGAACGCAATCGTGCTCTCAAAAACGCGTTCGGAAACGCGATAGAATCGCCCGCGCTCGCTATCTTTCTTATGACGCAGCAGCTTTGCCGAGAGCATCGGCGTGAGCGTCAACGACACGAACGCGGAAATCAGAATCGTGACCGCCAGCGTGACGGCGAACTCACGGAACAAGCGGCCCGTGATGTCCCCCATGAAGAGCAGCGGGATCAGCACGGCGATTAGTGAGACGGTCAGCGAGATGATGGTGAAACCGATCTGGCGGGATCCGACCAACGCAGATTTCAGCGGTTCCTCGCCTTCCTCGACGTAGCGCGAGATGTTCTCGATCATCACGATCGCGTCGTCGACAACGAACCCGGTTGAGATGGTCAAGGCCATCAGCGTCAGATTGTTCAAGCTATAACCCAGCAGGAACATCACGGCAAAGGTTCCCACCAGCGATAGCGGCACGGCCACGCTGGGAATCACGGTCGCCGCGAGTGTCCGCAGGAACACGAAGATCACCATCACGACCAGCGCGATGCAAAGCATCAGCTCGAATTCGACGTCGGCCACGGATGCGCGCACGGTGGTGGTCCGGTCAGTGAGAACAGAGACGTTGATGGCCGAGGGAATGGTGTTCTTGAGGCGCGGCAATAATGCCGTGATGCGGTCGACCACCTGAATGATGTTGGCGCCGGGCTGGCGCTGAATGTTGACGATGACGGCGGGCGTCTCGTTCATCCACGCAGCCTGGCTGATGTTCTCGACGCTATCCACCACATGCGCTACATCTTTCATTACGATTGGCGCGTTGTTCTTGTAAGCGACTACCAGTTGCTCATAATCCGCAGCGGTGGTGAGCTGATCGTTCGCGGCAATCTGATAGCCTTCACGCGGTCCATCGAAGCTGCCTTTCGCGGCATCGAGACTCGCGTTGGTGACCGCCGTGTGGATGTCCTCGAGGTTCAATCCGTAGGACGCGAGCTGCGTTGGATTCGCCTGAATGCGAACCGCCGGCTTCTGTCCACCGCTGATGGTGACGGCACCGACGCCGGTCACCTGAGAGATCTTCTGCGCCAGGCGAGTGTCCGCGAAATCTTCCACTTTAGAAAGCGGAGTGGAACTGGACGTTAACGCGAGCGTCAAGATCGGCGCATCGGCCGGATTCACTTTGCTATAGATCGGCGGAAGGGGGAGGCCTGCCGGCAGATAGCTTTGCGCGGAGTTGATAGCGGCCTGCACCTCCTGTTCCGCAACGTCGATGTTCAGCGAGAGCACGAATTGCAGCGTGATGACCGAAGCGCCCTGCGAACTGGTGGAAAGCATCTGGTTCAGTCCGGGCACTTCGCCAAGCTGCCGTTCGAGAGGCGCGGTGACGGCTGACGCAACTACGTCCGGGCTGCCGCCGGGATAAAACGTGGTGATCTGAATCGTCGGGTAATCCACTTCCGGCAATGCGGAAACGGGAAGCTGCCGGTAGGCGACGATTCCGATTAACAGGATCGCGGCCATCAGTAGCGACGTGGCTATGGGCCGCAGAATAAACGGTTGCGACGGGTTCATTGGTTGTTCTGGCGCTTCTTTGAAGAGCTGCGGGAACTGCGCGTATTGTTAACTCCGGGACTTCCGGGCGGGTTCGCCACCGGAGCCGTCGGAGATCCCGGTCTAACGCTCACGGGGGGAGTCGAACCCTGCGTCTGCGCCTGGTTCGAGTTCTCGCCCGAGTTCTCACTGATGTTGAGGTTGCCGCTAGCCGACATCGGCCTCACGGTGACCTGCGGCTTCACGGTGACGCGAGCACCTTCCGTCAACCGGTCGAAACCATCCGTGATTATGATTTCGCCGGGATTCACACCGGTCACCGCGGAGGTCTCGCCGTTGGTCGTCGCGATTTTGATATCACGCGAATGCACCACGCCGCCGCGTCCGCTACCACCTTGTCCCCCAGAGCCTTCCGCGCCGTGGTGTTGTGTTCCGGGTGCTGGATTCCCAGGCTCGCTGGTCTCCGGCGGAGATTTCGGATGAGGGCTCTTCGAACCTTTCGCGGTCGTGCCGTTACCCGCTGTCGGTGCGTTCGGCGGCGCGCCACCGGGCGTCATAATGTAGACATACGCCTCATCCTGATTGCGCTGGATCGCGTCCGTAGGAACCAGGTTCACACCGTTCAGCGTCTTCACCAGCAACCGCGCATTAACGAATTCGTTCGGAAATAGCTTGTTGTCTTTGTTCGCAAAAACGGCGCGCGCTTTCACGTTGCCAGTGGTCGTATCGATCTGGTTATCCAATGTCAGCAGCGAACCTTGCGCGATCTCGGTCTGCTGCGAACGATCGAGCGCATCGACGCGCAACGGGCGTCCCGACTTCATCTGCGGAACCACGTCGGATAGGTAATCCTCCGACATATTGAAGATGACGGTGATGGGCTGCAGCTGCGTAATGGTGATCCCGACATTTCCGTTGGCTTGAACGATGTTGCCCGGGTCCACGGTTCGCAGACCGACACGGCCCGTAACCGGCGCGATGATGTTCGTGTAAGTAATGTTGACTTGCGCCGCGGCGAGGTTGCCTTCATCCAGCTTGACGGTGCCGGCATCCTGATTGACGGTTGCCTGCTGTGTCGCGAGTTGCTGTTCGGGAATAGCGTGTTGTTCGAAGGCGGTCTTATAGCGCTCGAGATCGATCTGCGCGTTTTTTAGCAGCGCCTGGTCGCGTTCGAGTTGCCCCTGTGCCTGCGTGACGGCGGCTTCATATGGGCGCGGATCGATCTTGGCGAGCAGCGCGCCCTTCTGAACAATTTGCCCTTCCTTATAAGAGATCTCCATCAGCTGACCGGTCACGCGGCTCTGAAGTGTGACCGTCGCAACCGGCGTAACGATGCCGATCGCATTGATGTATTCACCAATGTTGCCCTTCTTTACGGTTGCGATGGCAACCGGGATCGCGCCACCCGCGCCGCGCCGGCCCCCGGCTTTGCCCGAGGCTCCAGCGGCGTCCTGTGTCTTAGCACCCCGCGACCGCATGTACCAATACCCGGCGCCGAGGATGATGAGCAGCAGCACCAGCCAACCAATCCATCCGGTCCGTCGTGGTTTCACCGGGGGCGGTGGTGGCGTCGGTCGAGGCGGCAACTGCGGAGCAACTTTCGGACGCGCCGGGTGCGGCTCGGTGACGACTGTCGAAGAAGGATCGGGAGGGTTCATCTGTTGTCTATCTTTTTAGCTTTCTCTCCAACATCGGCGATGAGCGGTATGGAGGGCATCTGCCAATCGGCATAGACGCGCTATCTAAGGAGTTAAAGGTTTGTATATTTACCCACAGAACATAATCCCGGCGTAACGTGCCCGCCATCTCACCGTCTAAACTGTTGAACGAGCGACGATATTTTCCAGTGAAATTCCGGTTTTGCGCCGTGGCGCTTTCGCTGCTGACGGCCACAGGCGCCCTGGCGCTCGACCCAGCCCGCACACTCACGCAATACTCTCACCGCATCTGGGGGATCGAGCAGGGGCTTGCGCAGCCCACCATTTATTCAATCCTTCAAACGCATAACGGCTATCTGTGGCTAGGAACGCAAGACAGTCTGATCCGCTTCGACGGCCTTCGCTTCCGGACGATGGACGACATTCTGGGCAGCCCTCTAAACCACCGTATGGTGCATGCGGTTCTGGAAGATGGCGGCGGCAATCTGTGGATCGGGACTGTGGGCAGCGGCCTGATTCGCCTGGCGCCGGACGGCTCGGTGACTCCCTTCGGAAAAGCGCAGGGAATGCCCAGCGAGAACATTACATGCTTAGCTTCGGATGCCCGCGGCGCGCTTTGGGTCTGCACGGAAGAAGGATTGGTACGACGCGACAACGATCACGTCCGCGTGTTTACGACTGCGGACGGAATGCCCGGGAATCATCCGGATTCTTTCTGCGCAGCGGCGGACGGAACCGATTGGGTTGCGTTGTCCGGTTACGGGTTATACCGGCTCGAAGCAGGCCGCGCGAAGTTATTCACGTCCGCGCTTGCGTCTGATTTGAAAACCGTTCGAACACTTTCATGTGCGCGCGATGGCAGCGTCTGGGCCGGTACTGAGAACGGCCTGCTACGTATCCGCGATGGCGCAACGACTTCGTTTACGACGCGCGACGGCCTGGCCGATAACTGGATCTCCGCGATCACCGAGGGCCCCGATGGAAGTATCTGGATCGGCACTCATGCGGGCTTCAGTCGCTACCGCGCCGACGGGTCTTTCGAAACCTATCGGTCCAGCAACGGTCTGTCGCACAGTACGGTTCTATCGCTCTCGTTCGATCGCGAAGGCAGTCTGTGGGTCGGCACCAAGAACGGACTCGATCAATTCACCGACGCTAACGTCATCCCGTACACGACGGCCCAGGGCATGCCGAGCAACGATGCGGGTCCGGTGATTGAGGATGCCGTGGGTCGGCTTTGGGTGGGCACGCTCGGCGCCGGTTTAGGCGAGTTTGACGGCAAGCGCTTTCACGTGTTCACGACCCGCGATGGGCTGAGCGATGATGTCGTGCTGAGTCTTGAAAACGGCAGGGATGGCGATCTGTGGGTGGGCACGAAGCATGGGGTCACTCAGTTTCACGGCGACCATGTTGTAGCGCGATATAGCAGGAAAGAAGGACTGTCGGGCAATGAGGCGCGAGCGATTTTTCTCGATCCTGAAGGAACGCTTTGGGTGGGCACCGAGAGCGGTCTCGACTTCTTCAACGGCACGCGCTTCGTCGAGCGCTCTGCCCCAGGGGTTTCGCACGGCGCCGCGCATATCGACAACATCCTCGCGCTTGCCGGAGGGACGCGAACGCGTTTGTTCGTGAGCGCGGAACCAAACAGCTTCTATACGCTAAAGGACGACGTGCTGGCGTATCACTCGCAGGAAGGGATCTCCCGTCCAGTGACGTCTTTCTATCTGTTAGATCAGGCGAAGCATATCGCCTACATGGGCACGTTGGGTTCGGGCCTGCTCCGCTGGCAGAACGGCAACGTGTCGCACGTCTACATACGCGACGGCCTCTACGACAACCGGATTTACAGTATTCTGCCTGACGGAAAAGACAACCTGTGGATCGCGTCCAGCAAGGGTATTTTCCGCGTGAGCACGCGCGAACTCGAAGACTTCGCCGCAGGACGGATTCATCGGATTCAGAGTCTGCCCTTCACCACCGGGGAACTGCGTTTTGAATGCCAGCCCGGCGTGCAGCCCGCGGGTTGGCGTGCGCACGATGGCCGGCTTTGGTTTTCAACAACGACGGGTTTGGTCGTCATCGATCCGGAAAATCTGATGACCTCGCGCGTCGCCCCGCCGGTCGAGATCACTTCCGTTTTGGTGAACGGAGAACGCACCGCCGTGAATGGCGCCGATCTGAAGCCCGGCCAGCGAAACCTGGAAATTCACTACGCCGGGTTGAGCTTCATCTCGCCCGAGAAAGTCACATTCCGCTACATCCTGCAAGGCTATGACAAGGGCTGGACCGACGCCGGTACGCGCCGCGACGCCTTCTACACGAATCTGCCGCCGGGGCACTTTCGGTTTCGCGTGACGGCGAAAAACGCGGACGGCGTAGGCAGTGAGAACGATGCCTCCGTTGCTTTCACGATCGACCCGAGACTCTATCAGCGCGTGTGGTTCTGGCCGTTGATTGCGACGCTGCTGGCGGGGATGGCTACCGCTGCGTATCGGATGCGGGTGAGACGGCTTCGCGCGGAGTTCAACCTGGTGTTTGGCGAACGAAACCGCATTGCGCGCGAGCTTCACGATACGCTGCTGCAGGGTTTGTCGGGCGTCACGATGCAACTGCAGGCACTGCGCGCGCTGCTGCCGCGATCGACCGCTCGGGAGACTTTGGGCGAGATCATCGAAGATGCCGGGCGCTGCTCGGCTGACGCGCGGCGATCTCTGTTCGGATTACGCATGGCCGACGGACTTTCCGACGGCGGCTTTTCGGGCGAAGTCGCCCGGTTGGTCCGGCAGACCGCAGCCAACTGCTCTTCGGATTTGATCCTCGAAATCGAACGCGTCTCGCTGGATGACCACCCGGATCTCGCGTTTCAGCTGTTGCGGATTGTCCAAGAGGCCGTTCTGAACGCCGTGCGCCATGCGGGCGCCGCTACCATCCGCGTCGTCTTGCGCGTTTCGGATGGGCGCCTGGAACTCTTGATCGAAGATGATGGGATCGGGTTCGATCCAGACGCCTCCTGCGAAAATCATTACGGGGTTGCGGGAATTCGGGAGCGCGCGAATGAGATCGGGGCGAAGCTGCACATTGCGAGCACGGCAGGTCTCGGGACCCAGCTTTCAATCAGCGTGCGGACTTCGAAAAATCTTACACACCGATTCCGCAGGCGGCGTCCAACAGTGAGAGATCGGAATACGGTGAGCTGATGACAGACGAAATTCGGGTGCTTGCGGTGGACGATCACCCGCTGGTGCGTAAGGGCGTCGCGGCCGTTCTTGAACTCGAGCCCGGCGTCAGACTGGTCGGTGAAGCCGCGGATGGCGCGGAAGCGATTGCACAATTCCGCGCGCTGCTCCCTGACGTGACGCTGATCGATCTGCGGATGCCGGACCTGTCGGGTGTCGACGTGATCCTGCGTCTGCGCGAGGAGTTTCCCGAGGCGCGGTTTATTGCGCTCACATCGTACGACGGCGACCAGGATATTTACCGGGCGCTCGATGCGGGCGTGCGCGGCTATCTGCTCAAAGAGTTGGTGCACTCGGAGATCGGCAAAGCGATCCGCGTGGTTCACTCGGGGGCGCGCTATCTGCCGCAAGCGGTGACGCAGCAGCTGGCTGAGTTTTTTCCGAATTACGCACTCACGCCGCGCGAGGTGGAAGTCCTTCGATTGGTCGCCGGCGGCCTTGGAAACCGGGAAATCGGCCATCAGCTTGGCACCGCCGCAGGCACGGTAAAAGCTCATGTCCAGAGCATCTTGAGCAAGCTATGCGCGAAGGATCGGACCCACGCCGTTTCCATCGCCGTACGCCGCGGCATCATCCATCTCAACGAACCGAATGCGAATTGAAGACTACGCGCTGATTGGGAATTGCGCGAGCGCCGGTCTGGTGGGTAAGAACGGATCAATCGACTGGCTGACCCTGCCGCGCTTCGATTCCGGCGCCTGCTTCGCGGCATTGCTGGGCAACGAAGACAACGGGCGCTGGTTGATTGCTCCCGTGAATGAGAATCCGCAGGTCACGCGGCGCTATCGCGACGGAACCCTCATCCTTGAAACCGAATTCCGGACGCCGGAAGGTGTTGCGGTCTTAGTGGATGCGATGAGCCGCATCGGCGACGTATTCTACGTGTTGCGCATGGTACGGGGCGTTCAAGGCAGCGTGCCGATGCGCATGGAATTAAAGCTGCGCTTCGATTACGGCTCAACGGTTCCATGGGTGACCAAACTTGCGGACGGACGCATCCGGGCGATTGCGGGTCCAAACATGGTGGTGCTCGCGTCGCCGGTCGACATGCGCGGCGAAGGTATGGCGACGGTCACCGATTTCACGGTCCACGCAGGCGACGAAGTCCCGTTCTCGCTGGCATGGCGCGAGTCGCATTTGCCGCTTCCGGAGTCGCCGGATGTGTCGGAGCGGATGGCGCATCTGGAAGAGCGCTGGCGGCATTGGTCATCGCAGCATCAGGTGCGCGGTCGCTATCACGAAGCCGTTCTGCGTTCTCTCATTACGCTCAAGGCGCTGACGAACTACGAGACCGGCGGTATCGTAGCGGCCCCGACAACCTCCCTTCCGGAAGCGATTGGCGGCGCGCGCAATTGGGACTACCGTTACTGCTGGTTGCGCGATGCCACGCTCACACTCTACGCGCTGCTGCACTCCGGGTTCACCGAAGAAGCCAAGGCGTGGCGCGACTGGCTGCTCCGCGCGGTGGCCGGCAGTCCGGACCAGATGCAGATCATGTACGGGGTGGCCGGCGAGCGGCGTCTGGACGAGTACGAGATTCCCTGGCTCACGGGATATGAAGCCTCGAAGCCAGTTCGTATCGGCAACGCCGCCGCGGGTCAACTGCAACTGGACGTCTATGGTGAAGTGCTCGATCTGCTCTATCAGGCACGGCGTAGCGGTCTGGAACAACCGGAAGCAGGCTGGGATATCGAAGGGCTGCTGACCAAGCATCTTGCCGATATCTGGGCCGAACCGGATGACGGCATCTGGGAAGTGCGGGGACCGCGCCAACAGTTCACTTACTCGAAGGTGATGGCGTGGGTAACTCTAGATCGCGCGATCCGGACGGCTGAAGAGTTCAAGACCGATTACCCGGTTGATGAATGGCGGCCTTTGCGCGATAAGATCCACGAAGAGGTTTGCCGCTGCGGGTTTAGTACCAAGCTCAACTCATTCACGCAATACTACGGCAGCGAATCGCTGGATGCGAGTCTACTCATGTTGCCGTTAGTTGGTTTCCTTCCGCCCGAAGACGCACGCATCCAAGGTACTCTGGCGGCGATAGAGCGCGACTTACTCCGGGATGGCTTTGTGAAGCGCTATAACACGGAGGAAACGGATGATGGCTTGCACGGGAATGAAGGCGCATTTCTCGCCTGTAGTTTCTGGCTAGCGGATAACTACGTACTGCAGGGCCGGATGGATGACGCGCGTGAGATGTTCGAACGGCTCCTGGCGTTGCGGAACGACGTGGGCTTGTTGTCTGAGGAGTACGACATAGCGGGCAAGCGATTAGTGGGTAATTTCCCGCAGGCTTTCTCGCATGTTGGATTGGTAAATACGGCGCATAACTTGTGTATGGAGGAGGGTCCGGCGGTGCAGCGGGCGGATGGGCGGGGAACTCAAGCGGGCGGCTGATGAATGCTGACGGAACTAGCGTTTCAAAATCCCAACGACTCTTGATCGCCGCTTCCGCCGTAACAGCATTTGTTCTTATTGGTTGCGGAGAACAGGATGAATATAGCTTAGTCGGGGCGGGCGCACACGACGAATGCGAAACTCCCGCGCCAAACTGCACCACGATGGTGCTTAAGCAGGGTCCAATCACGGATGTCGCCCTAGACGATGCGGCATGTATCGTTCTGGGTAGACACGAGCTAAAAACCCAGGTCGACTCATTCTTTGAGCCGCTTAAGAAAGCCGGCATTTCCGACGCACAAGGCCCGTTCAACCCTTACTCCGACGTAACGTGGCCATTGCCAACGAGTGTCGATCTAGATTACAGGAGCGACGTCAATCAGCACAGAATCGTTCCGTTGAGATCCGGAACAAAGGTGAAGCAACTTGAAATTCGATATTCCCGAGACGGGCGCTTAGTTCCCCCCGCTTCAGCCGACGAAAAAGGGATGCATAAGCGACTGGACGTTGCCGTTACACGGGTTTTAGTGCAAGAAGGCGACTTTACAGGCCGAACCGTGTGTCTGCCGACTAACCGCATAACTCCCCGCTTCGGCCCATCTTTGTGAGCGGTTCTCGAGGTGAAAGGCCCCGATCTGTTCGACAGCGAGTCATAAGCTTTGTGTGGCGTAAGGTCCGGCGTTGCAAAGGTTTGACGGAAGGCCTAACATCCCTAATATGAGGTAGGCTGAAATTAGAAATGCTCACTCTCGTGATCTCTCCGGAAATAGAATCGCGTCTCACCGCCCAAGCTCGCGCCCGCGGCCTCGGTCTGGATGCCTATGCAACACAAGTGTTGGAGCAAGCCGCTCTGTTCGTCGAGCCTTCAGCACAAGAGAGAAACTGTGACCCAATAGAAGCGTTTCTTGATGCAATGGCAAGAGGCTCGGAGTCTCTTCCGGTGATAGCGACAAGCCACTTCACGCGAGAGAGCTTCTATTCCGATCGCGGGTGAGTCGTGCCTGATCGATACTAACGTCCTCCTGCGCTTTGTCAAGCCGGATGATGCCGACTACGGGTTGGTACGTTCCGTCGTTGTGCAGCTGTCGGTCACCAAGATAGATCTCTGCTACACGTCACAGAACCTTGGCGAGTTCTGGAATGCGTGCACACGCCCGGCTAGTCGCAATGGCTATGGTCTATCAATCTTCGAAACGGACCGCCGGGCACGGCTGATTGAAGCTCAGTTTAGACTTCTCGTCGATAGTGCGGCCGTTTATGCTGAATGGCGCACGCTGCTTGTCACTCATTCGGTTTGCGGCGCGCAGGTGCACGACGCACGCTTGGCCGCGTCTATGCGCGTAAACCACGTTCGGTCGATTCTCACCTTTAATGCCTCCGATTTCACGCGCTTTCCGGGCATCCACATCGTAGACCCTCGGTTACTCGCATAGCACAATAACTCTGGTTCCGGACTGCTGACGGTCCTGCTGCTATCGCGACTTGAAAACCCGTACGGCCCCGCAAGTGCTTACTAAGTCAAAACCCCGCATGTCTACTCTCGTTAACGAACAAGGCGAACCGCTCGCCTCCGATAGTGTCGTTCCGCCGCTAAGTCCGAAGCAACTCGAGGAGGCGGAGGATCGAAGTTCCATCAGCGCGATTGTGGTGCATGAGGCCATCCGGCACGATGGCGAGGAAGAACTGCAGCGGCCCATACCGGCGCTCGCATGGTCGGCATTGGCCGCCGGGCTTTCGATGGGATTTTCGTTCGTCGCGTCGGCGCTGCTGCGATCGCATCTGCCGGATACGCCGTGGCGTCCGCTCATCGTCAACCTTGGATATCCGTTCGGCTTCCTCATCGTGATCATCGGGCGGCAGCAGTTGTTTACCGAGAACACTCTGACGGCCATCATTCCGCTGCTGGCCCGTCGCAGTTGGACGACCTTTGGCATCGTGCTGCGATTGTGGGCCGTCGTGCTGACCTGCAACCTGATCGGCGCGCATATCTTCGCCTGGGTGATTGCCAATACGCCGATGTTCCGGCCCGACGTTCAGGATGCGATGCGGGCTCTCGCGCAACAAGCGGCGGATGTGACTTTCGGAACCGCCGTGCTGCGCGGGATCTTTGCGGGCTGGCTGATTGCGACTGTGGTCTGGATGCTGGCGGCGGTTGACACGGGGCGGATCGCCATCATTGTGATCCTGACCTATGTGGTGGGAATCGCAGGATTGACGCACATCATTGCCGGCTCAGTGGAAGTCCTGTTTCTTGTAATGAGCGGACGGCTCGGTTGGTGGAGCGCTGTGGGCGGGTATATGCTGCCGACGCTGCTCGGAAACATAATCGGCGGGGTGTCGTTAGTGTCAGCGCTAAATCACGCGCAGGTCGTCGCCGGCTCATCGCAAACGCCGGCTAAAAAAACTAAGTGAACCAGCGCGTAATGTGGAACGCCGCAAAAGCCCCCGCATAGGCCAAGACCAGCATGTAAGTGAACTGGATGATTGGCCACTTCCACCCTCCCATTTCACGGCGCACCACCGCAATCGTTGACATGCACTGCAGCGCGAACGCGAAGAACACAAGCAGGGCTACAGCCGCAGCGGGGGAAATGTCTTTGCGGATGGCCTCCTGAAGCCCGACAGAATCGGCGCCTTCCTCGGTGCCGTAAATCGTGCCGAGCGTTCCGATGATCGTCTCGCGCGCCGCCAGCGAACTGATCAGTCCAACGCCGATCTTCCAATTGAATCCGAGCGGCCGAATGGCGGGCTCGATCGCATGACCAAATTCCCCGGCTAAACTTTTCTCGATCGGCGGCGCTTGGCCATGATCCAGCGGCACGTGCAGCAGCACCCAGAGAACGATCGCGACCGTAAGGATGAGGGTTCCGGCGCGGCGCAGGAAAACCTTCCCCCGATCGATCAAACGCATCGATAGCTGCGAGACTTTCGGCCAGCGGTAAGGCGGCATCTCGAGGACAAAAGGCGTGCGCTCGCTCCGTAGGATGGACGACTTGAGCAAACGCGCGGTGCCCACCGCTGCCAGGAATCCGAGCACATACAGCGACAGCATTGCAACCGCGCGCGTGCCGACGAGAGGACCCAACAACTGACGTTCGGGGATGAATGCCGCGATGATGAGCGTGTAAACGGGTAGCCGGGCGGAACACGTCATCAACGGTGCGATCAGAATCGTCGCCATCCGGTCGCGCTTATTCTCGATGGTTCGCGCCGCAAGCACAGCAGGGATCGCGCAGGCGTACGCCGAAATCAGCGGGATGAAGCTCTTGCCCTGTAGTCCCATGCGTGACATCGTGCGATCGGCAATCAGAGCCGCGCGCGCCAGATATCCCGAGTCCTCCAGAAATCCAATGAACAGGAAAAGCAGCAAGATCTGAGGAAGGAAAACAACGACAGCTCCGACGCCGTTCCAAACGCCCTGGATCAGGAGATCGCGCAACGGGGAAGCCGGCAGCACATGTTCCAGCAGCTTACCGGAACCCGTGATCAGAGCCTGGATGCCGTCCATTAGCGGCTTCGCAAGCGTAAAAATACTCTGGAACAGCGCAATCACAACGGTAAGGAAAATCGCAGGGCCAGCCACCGGGTGCAGAAACAGCTTGTCGAGCCGGCGGGTCCATTTCGTCGGCGCCGGCGCGACATATCCCGCCACATGACTCATCTGCGCGGCCCACTTACGCGTCTTCGGAACATCGTGCAGGATGGGTAGCTGCACGGGCTTCGGCGGCGCGAGTTGCGCGTTCAGGAAATCGTGGATCTCGTCGAATCCAGTGCCGTGGCTGGCGCTGATGAGAGCTACCGGAGCGCCGAGCTGCTTCGCAAGCGTGGGAGTGTCGAGAACGCCGCCGCGACGGCTCAGGTCGTCCGCCATGTTGAGCAGCACCATGGTCGGGAGTTCCGTAGCGAGCACCGGAGCGGCCAGCATCAACTGGCGGCCAAGATTGGTGGCGTCCAGAATCAGCAGAACAGCGTCAGGGCGCGGCACGCCCGGCATCAGACCGGCCAAAACATCGCGGGTCACGCGCTCGTCTTCGGAACGCGCGTTCAGGGAGTAGATTCCAGGGAGGTCCACCAGTTCGACCTGGTGTTTTCGCTCGGTGTCGAAATAGCGCGTCTTCAAACGACCCATGCGATGTTCCACCGTGACGCCAGGGTAGTTCGCGACCTTCTGCTGCAATCCGGTCAGCCGGTTGAAAAGAGTAGACTTACCGGCATTAGGAGGGCCGACAATAGCTACCAGCCGCGTTCTTAGCCCGGGCGGGCGCACGCGCGGCGGAGTAGTAGTATGGCAATCGCTGCTAGTGGGCAATGGGTGGTCCCGTAAGCGGAGTCGTTTCCAGATGGCGCGAGGTCTCGCGGCGCAGCGCCACTTCGGAACCATCCACGCGATAAACCCGCGGATCGCCACCCGGCGCGCTCAACCCGACCTCGATACGGTGACCGGGCAGGAACCCGAGCACCATCAGGTGCCGCGCTTCCTCTTCAGGGAGGTCGATCTTCTCCAGGATCGCCTCAGCGCCCCCGGGCAGCTCGGAAAGTGGCCGTCTCGCTATCATGTCGAACCTGTCCGAACCTAATCGGACCGTTTGAGTCCTGATTCAGTGTACCACCGCAACTTCGGGCTGGCCAATGGGGGTTACCGGGTCCAAACGCATCCACAAGAGCGAGGCAAAGACGTAGGAAGCGGCGCACAGATAAAACACGAGGTTCCAGTTATTGCCCATGTGGTCGAGGATGAATCCGGTTGTAACCGGAAAAACCAGCCCGCCGAAGTTCCCGGTCATATTCATGGCGCCGGAAAGCGTTCCGGAGAACTTGCCGCCGACGTCCATGCAGGCGCCCCAGGCGGGTGGCATCACGACGTCGTTGCAGAAGCTCGCGAACCCGATTAGCACCATCTTCAGCCACGGTTCGGCGATTAACGTGGACACGATCAGGCAGATGCCCGCGCAGGCGAATGATGAGGATGACAGCAGACGCCGTGCTCGCTTAACGCTTCCCAAAGAGCGCGCCAGCGGGGCCGCGATAAAGCCGCTAAGCAGCGCTCCGATCCCTCCCAGAAACAGTGGGAGGATCTTGACGGACGTTGCCATCGCAGGGCTCAGTTTCAGCTCGTTAATAAAGGTCGGCAGCCACGTGATGTAGAAATACCAGCTGAACGACATGAAGAAATACTGGACGCAGAGCATCACCACGTCCGGGGAAGTCAGGAAGAGTTTCCACGGCACTGCGCCGTGAGCGAGACCAATCCCCTGATTGCCGCTGAGTAAATCGCGTTCGGCTTGGTTGAGGTGCGGATTGTCAGCCGGGCGATCGCGATACCAGCGGAAGAAGAAGACCGCCCACAGTACTCCCAGGCAGGCGAACACAACGAACACTTCACGCCATTTAAGAAAGCGCAGCAGTTGAAAAACGATAAGAGGCGTGAACGCGCCGCCCCACCGCGCTGCTAACCAGATAACACCCTGAGCACGCACCCGCTCGATGCGGGGAAGCCACGCAGTAAACGACTTAGTGATGTTGGGAAATGCTCCGGCTTCCCCGGCGCCAAAGAAAAGCTGCGTGAAGAAGAGTGAATAGAAGTTAAACGCCGCGCCCATTAGTGCCGTGAAGATAGACCACCAAATGACAACGCGCATCAGCACGCGTCGCGGGCCGATCTTATCGCCGAAGTAGCCGCTGGGGATTTCGAATAAAGCGTAAGCTGTAGCGAATGCGCCGAAAACCCAACCCATCTGCTGCTTCGTTACGTGGAGTTCGGCGCGGATGACGTCGTTGGTATTGGAGAGCGTGACGCGGTCGAAGTAGGAAATGATTGCCAGGGCAACGGCGAATCCGACTACGCCGTAGCGCACGTGCGTGGGGCGTTCGGCGGGCGCTGTCATCGTGTTTCCCTAGGACGCTAACTTCATGTTTTCCGGATCCCAGTAGATGACCTTCTTCTGGAAGTAGCTATCGTTGCATGCGAGGCACGGTGCGGCGGCACGGAAGGCAAACACAGGATCTTCGTTTAGCTTGGCTGTGCCGCGCATCGCATCGAAGAAATTAGTGAAATGAACAACATGCTCATCATAGCTATCAGGAGCGCGGTAAGTGGTACCTTCACGCACCGGAGCTTGTTTGTCGGCGGCAGAATACTTCTCGTCGTAGCGCTTGAGTAACTCGGCTTGCATTGCTTTCGGATAGGTATCGAGCGAGTCCCATCCACCAATCCCGGGCGCTTTGGGCATGACGTGAGGCGCCACGGAGAACGTGCGCCAATCCATCTGCATCACCCCTTCGCTGCCGACGAATCGGGTAACCGCTTTCTCTCCATTGCCACTGGCGAAGTCTACCCGCAGCGTGATTTGAAACTTCGGATGCTCCGGACGTTTCGGGATAGTCCATGATGGCGGTCATAACATCGGGAACATCGCGCCCATCTTTCCAGTAAGACGTTTCACCGGACGAAAACACACGCACCGGACCCTTTGCGCCGGTCACGACGTGAACACCTGAGATTAGATGAACGAATAAGTCCCCGGCGACCCCGGTTCCGAAGTCGCGGTAATTGCGCCACCAGAAGAACTTCTTCTCGTCGTAGGGGATGTGCGGATCGCCGGCGATGTACCGATCCCAATCAACGGTTGCGGGCGAAGCGTCGGTCGGGATCGTGTACTCCCAGGCGCCCAGCGCGCTCTGCCGGTCGTAAGAAGCTTCAATGCAGTTGAGCTGTCCGATTGCCCCGGCGCGAAACTGCTCGCGGGCTTTCTGGAACACGATGCTGCTGACCCACTGACTGCCGACCTGCATGACGCCGCCGGTCTTCCGCGCCGTGTTGACGACGTCGAGGCCTTCGCTGATCTGCCGGACCATCGGTTTTTCGCAGTAGACCGCTTTGCCTTTTTCAAGCGCGTCCTTCGCGATCTTGTAGTGCCACTTGTCGCAAGTGGCGACGATGACGGCGTCGATGTCGGAACGCTCGAGGAGCGCGCGATAGTCTTTGGTCACCGCAACATCGGAGCCGTACTTCTCTTTGGCGGCGTCGAGGCGTCCCGTGTACAGATCGCAAGCGGCGACGAGTTCCACACCGGGAACCTTCAGCGCGGTGACGCAATCCTTATTGCCCATGATGCCGAGCCCAATCGCGGCGAGCCGGATCTTGTCATTTGCTGAAATCTTCTTGCGCTGTTGCGCGGAGGCGAGGTGGACGGCAGGCAGCGCGATGGCGCCGATGCCGGCAGTCTTCTGGAGGAAGTCCCTTCGAGTCGGTCGAAACGGCATGTCGGAGTTCAGCTTATCGTATCGAACGCAGCCCTCCGCGGCGCATCGGCGATCGCTCACTTGATTGAGTTCAGACCCGGCTGCACCCATGAAAACAAAGTGCCGGCGAATTCCGGGAACGCCGTTGCGAGCAATCCCAGCACCGGAGCGGCGCCGAATGCGATTAACTTCATCCAGAAATCCACGCCCAGTTCGCCGGGCTTTGTATCGGTCACCAGACTCAGGGTCGTATCGCGATGCATTTGAGCGTAAACAATCACGATGGCGGAGCCGAGCACGGCAAACAGAATCAACATAGCCGCGGTAGCGAGCGGGCGCGGGTCAAACGGATAGGAGGCCAACGAAATCGTGACCGCAACGAATAGCCATGCGATCGCCATTACTAACGTTCGCATACGGCCAAGAATATTTTGGATGAATCCGAGGTAGGTGAGGCAGACTAACTCCTCCGCATTCCGGACCAGGGGATCCTTGGACAGCTTTACGCCAGTACTTTCTTTCTTCTTGTCATCTTCATCTTCGACGACCGGGGGAGCCAAGATCAACGATTCGTCTTCGTGTCTCCATGCCTCAAATAAAGTGTTGGCAAGGAGGTAGCCGACAAGTTTGGCTACGGCTTTTTGCAACTCAAGAAGCTCGGTTAGGTCACGGACGCGCCAATCGCTCCAATGGAGGGAGTACCACTTCACGAATGCCATTCTGGCCCGCAGGACAGCGCTTACTTTCTTATGCCACTCGCGTTCAGGTTGATGTATCACGTTCCAGGCATTCGTAAGGTGAGTCACATTTTCCAGCTGGCGCGACAACAATCGATAGCGGGTATCAAGCACATTGCCGCCCATTCTCCAAACCCTTCCCCACGAGTAACCCTTCAGTGCCGCCATAGTCCGGCGCAAGGGCGTGCGATCTAGAAACATGAGCAATTGCCGCAAACGCAGCCAAACGCGCAGGAGCTGCAATGCGCTTGCCAGCATCAGGCTCACGCAAATCCCCAACTCGAAGCAGAATAGAATGGATCCCGCTCTAGCACCTAACGTGCGAAGCGGAACGCCTCCAGCAATCGTGACGAGGCAGCACGACAGAACGACGAGGAGTACAACGACCGAGAGCAGGAAATACGGCGCTAACGGGTCACTTAGGTCCTCAATCGGGTTTTCTACCCTGTCATTGCTAAACATGCTTAGAAACCCGGGATTTTTCGGAGTGAAATCCTCGTTCATGAGATCGTCTTGTGTAGGCAGCAAAGGTCGATCGTTTCCAAGGAAAGCAAGCCCTTGGAGCGAGTACCAGCACCAGATGTAGAGGCCTGTCGCGACCGCGACCAGGGGGGCCAAGGGAGAGACTCCATTAGTCAAAGTCATTGACCGCCAATAAGTAGGGAATCGATTCGCGGGCGTGAGACCGGCTTCAAGGGAGAACGCGACCAGAAGGATCAGAATGAACGTCATCCCGAGGTAGTACAAGAGCGGCGGTAAGCTGACTTTGCGTACGCGCGTTACTCGTGTGCGGACGGCAATGAGGGACGATGCTAACTTAAACGTCAGAGGTTGTCCATTTAGGGACCATATTGTTCTTAGTCTCATCCAAACGACCCCCCGAAGTAGAGGATAATCCGGAGATCCAATCCAGGTGTTGGCGCACACTGCCCCACCGCTGAGAATCCAGACAAGCGGGAGGAATGCTCTGTACTGCCATGCGTGAGCCACCGGTTCCCCGATGAGCGACATTGCTCCGTATCCCCACGCGAGCAAGATTGCGGATAGCGTAACTATGCCGGACCCAAAGACAACCAGCGCAGTATGCTGGGACTGCTTTATTGAGCGCACAAAGTGGGCGCGATAATTCGGCTTAAGAGTAAGTGAAGGACGAATGCAGCAGTAGAGGTGAAATAAGACCCAAAGAAGAACGACAAACATGCACGTCCTCATGCTGATGGGCATATCAGGCCAATAGTATCTCGGATAATCTGCAGCCGAATCGGGATTGAATAAGATGACCCGCACAACCATCTTTTCAATACAAAGCATTGCTAAGCCAAGCCGGACCGATAGTGCCCTCAACCGGGCACGTGCTTTGCTTGGAGGTGGAGCGACGCGCCCTCCAGTTGAGTCGAGCGCGGCTACTGGCCAAAATCCGCCGTGGCCCAGTACGGAAAGCCAAGTTACCGGGCGGTTCGGATCCCGAACATCGTCCAATTTGGACCAAAATGGAAGCGTGTAATCGAGGATCGGTATAGGGGAACACGCCGTCGGCCGGAAGAATGCGGGCGCAAAGTATTTGGAGTGGTCCCCGCTTGATTTCTCCGACTCAACGCAGTGTTTGTCGGTCGATTGGAGACTAAAAAGAAAGCGGCTCGCTATATACGTTCCTTCAATGATGTCCCCGGAAAAAACTCGATGAGCGTGCGAGTAGTACGGTTCCGCTGCCCAAGTTTCGTTTTTGGTCCAATGATTTTCCCACTGTAGGAGCGGATACGTAGTTAGAGTCATGATCCCGCTAAGGGTTGCGGCGCCGCTCTCCCGCCTCAGCAGCAGGTCCGCTCCCTGGATCACAATGCGCCCTGCGGGATAGGCAATCCGAAGGTAATGGCTCAGGAAGAGTTGATCTAGCGGATTGCTGCTGCGCAATACCACGTACTCCGAATCATGACTGCGCAAGAAACTGACAATTTGTTGAAGGACCGCCTCTTGAGAGAGCGCGACCTGCTGCCCGCTGTAACTCCGAATTGTGTCGTGCGCCTTTCCTTCTGGGTCGGCTAAATCCGGATTGAGGGTTCGGTAAGTTGAAACGGCCGTCTGTCCGTTCGATCCGCCCGCGAAAATCGCCTGTCTTTGGTAGGCGTCCCGGAGAGCCGAAATGTCTCTCGGGTAGTAAAGGCAAGCCGGACTCGATTTGGGCTCATTCGGATCGCTTCCGCATAAGGACATTGCGTCTTTTTGGTTGTTTGATAGGCTGATGGAACCCCCGAACGCCGTCTCGTCTTCAGAAATAATCGCTAGCTTCGAAAGCTTGACGCCCACGCTCCTCAGATAGAGGCGGAAGCGCTGCAATGTAATGTCATCGCTCTCCTGGAAGCTGCGAAAGTTCGGCTGCTTTTTAGCGAACTGTTCTACCAGCGCCTTATCCGTTATCCCACCGCTGTAGATCGAGACCGTGTGCGGAATTTGTGTGGACTGATCGGCAAGAATCTGGTTAAGGGAAGGGAGCGAGCCGGAAAACGTCGGCCCGAGTATTTTCACCGGGTGTTTGGCGGACGCCTGCGTAGAGGAAGGTTGTAGCGTCTCTATCCAGTCGGCGGCGTTTGCGAACTGTGCTTTGTGGACTCCGCTGGTGGGTTCTTCCCCGACTACAAACACGACTAAGCCGCCTTTATATGGGTCTTGGTCTGCGGTGCTGCCCCGACGGAACAACAACACGCCCGGTTGCTTTTCTCGAGCCTCTTTGAGATCCTCCGCGCTATCAGCATCCTTGAGCAATGCGAAGGACTGCTCTTCGGTTTCCCACGGCAACCACGAAGAATCGTAAAAGTACTGTTCGTCCTGTGCGCCCTGTTGAATTGCCTCCATCATCCGGTCGAAACTCAGGGAGAAGTGGGTGTGGAGCGGGTCGGGGACAAGCGCGATGACGAATTGCAGGCTATCCGCATCCTTCAGTAGTTTCTTCGAATCGCCCCGATAGATCGCGGAGGTCCCTCCCGGATCGCAGGATTTGGGCGCGACGGTTGCAGGTGGCGACACCGCGAAAAAGGCCTGTATCTTTCCTTCTAAATCAACACAAGGCCCAGCATCGAACCCACGCGAGGCCGGGCTTGCTTTCGGACCGGGCACAGTTGTCTTGGCCGGATCTCCCGGTTCCCGATCACTCTTTCCAGATTGCTGAGAATTAACCCCGACAATCGCCGCGATGGCGATTAGAACCGCAGCCCCCACTCCTACCTGCGCTCTCATTGCAAGTCTCGCAACTGGCTCACTTTGGAGCTAACTGCCGAGCAGTTCGCAAATGTTCTCTTCCGCCGACCCTGAACCCACGTTTCAAGCAATCCGGGAGGCAATGTGAGGCTGACTGCCCATATCACTGGACGATCCATATCCGCCCTTGGCCTACTCTTCTATTCGAGGTAGAGCAAGAAACGTATCACGAATTGACCGAAATTAAAAGACAAATTTTGCCGCAGCATCGATTTCGTTATTTGATTGCGGGTGCATCCTCCCGCGAGGAAGGCATATTAGAAGGATCCCTCCGCCGCCTACGGTAGCCGCGTCGCGGCTTTGAGAAGGCTCTATAACGGTTCACCGGCCGCAATCCGATGTCGATCTCGCAACGATCGCGGCGGAACGCGACTACGTCAGGTCCATCAAAGACGCCCCGCGACGCTTCCGTCGACCAAAACGATGCGGATCGCGTCTCGACCGTCAGGTTGATAGATAAGTTGGCGATTATCCTCCGAGAAGTCGAAGCTGCTTCCCACAAACTACTGGGGAGTTGAATCAGTCCACATCTAACGCTTAAGGTGCTCCGGCCATAGTACTTCTTTGAACGAAATAGCTTTGGTGAATACGCCGTGATCCGGGTCTTCCCCACATCATTTTTTGCGGGTCGAAGGTGACGTTCCATCGCATGAAAATCGGTCCAGTCTGCCCCGGGTGCCTGTAGTTTGTCTTTTCCGTTGCCCACTTTTCCCTGGGAAAGACCTGCAATGAAATCTCTCTCGATCCTTCCTGCCGCTCCACAACAACAACGAAGTTAGCGTTCTTAGAAGAAGCGGCCCGTAAGCACGGCATCATTGCGGACCCAAAGGACCACTGACTCAACGCGGCTAAGAACAGAAGGCCGGCGGCAGCCGTCAACAACAGCTGAGTCATGTGTGAATACTCCCGAGGCCTGAAATGCGCCTACTCCCGAGTTGCCCCACCAGCGAGAAATTCGCCGCCCGACCGGGTAGCGTCGCGAAGGAGCAACATCGAAAAGGAGCAACATTAAGGAGCAACATTAATGATGCCGCCGCTGAGACGCACGGGCATTTCGACGCTGTGACTGGCGAAGGTTCCGGACGTCGTTCCTTGCGAATATCCGCACTGACAGATCGATCACCGGCTATTCGGCTTTCTTTATGCCCCAATCTCCAACAATTGAAACGCGCGACCTTCATGAATTCCTCTTCAGCCTCCCCGAGCCGGTCCAGAATGAGCAAGGAGAAGACGATGATGTTCCAGCGAAGGCCCCTAGGGCCTTATGCCAAACCGTAGCGCCGTCGAAGCGCGTTTCAAAACGGGACAACATCGCGAAAACGCGAAATTCCGCACAACCGCGCACAATCCTGCATAATTTTTCCCGAAATGGAACGCTCCGAGCTCCAACCGTAGCCCCTCCGCGCCGCCCGGAGAACTTCCTCTACCCCCGCTCACAACCAGACAGACCCCATGCGCTTCCCCGTTGTCTGCTTTCTGCTTGCCCCGCATCTCGCCATCGCATCCGGCTTCTCCATCATCGGCACTAAACCCGGTCCATGGCCTCAGATTCTCACCTCGATCGGCCACTGGCCATCTCCCGCCGTCGATGCGAAAATCTACGTCGGACCTCCCGGCTCACCCGCCTCCCCGAATTGGGCCACCAAGCTCAACGAGGGTTCCATCCTCATTCTGGAAGGGGAATCGACTCTTGCCGATACATTCGGTTTCCATCGCACTGCCGCGACCATTTCGCTCACCAGTCTGCAGGATATTCATCGCCCAAATCTGCCCATCATCTTCGAGCACACCATCGAAATCCACCGCTTCGACATCCCCGCCAACGCGCAGGTTTTCGCGAAAGAGCGTTGGACCGGCGCGCCACTCATCGCCGGATTCCGCCGCGGCGCAGGCGCCGTGCTTTGGGTCGCCGTCTCTCCCGGCATCACGGGATACGAGCGCTTTCCCTACATCCTTCACGCCCTCACCGACCTCGGCATGGAAGCGCCCTACCGCTCCGGCCGCCTCTGGGCGTTCTTCGATTACTCCTACCGCACGCGCGTCGATCTCGATTATTTCGCGGCCCGCTGGCGTAAAGCCGGCATCGGATCGCTCCACGTCGCGTCCTGGCATTTCTACGAGGCCGATCCCGAGCGCGATGCCTACCTTCAGCGCCTCATCGAAGCCTGCCATCGCCAGGCCATCACGGTATATGCCTGGGTCGAACTCCCGCATGTAAGCGAGAAATTCTGGAACGATCATCCGGAGTGGCGCGAGAAAACCGCGATCGGCCAGGACGCCCAACTCGACTGGCGCAAGCTCATGAACCTCACCAATCGGGACTGCTTCCACACCGTTAGCGATGGACTCGCGAGCATGATGAAGCGCTTCGATTGGGACGGAATCAACCTCGCCGAACTCTACTTCGAATCGCTCGAAGGCGCCTCCAATCCCGCGCGCTTCACGCCGATGAACATGGATGTCCGCAACGCCTTCAAAGCGAAAGAAGGCTGGGACCCGCACGACATCTACACGACGCGCAAAGATGCCGCCTCGCTCCGCACGTTCCTCGACTACCGCGCCAACTTAGTCAAGAACATGCAGGAAGAGTGGATGGCCGAGGCCGAGAAGTTCCGCGCTTTCCGTCCCAATCTCGATGTCGTACTGACTCACGTGGACGATCGCTTCGATGCCGGGATGAAGGACGCGATCGGCGCCGATGCTGCCCGCACGCTGCCGCTGCTCAACAAGCACGACTTCACGTTCCTAATCGAAGATCCCGCAACGGTCTGGAACTTAGGTCCGCAGCGCTATCCCGAGATCGCCAAGAAGTACCAGCCGATAACGCCTAAACCCGAACGGCTGGCGATCGATATCAACGTCGTTGACCGCTACCAGGACGTCTACCCGACCAAGCAGCAGACCGGCACGGAACTATTCGAGTTAGTCCACTTAGCCGCGGCTTCCTTTCCGCGAGTAGCACTCTACTTCGAAAACTCGCTCTTAGCGCCGGACCTGAACTTACTCCCTTCAGCAGCTGCAGTAGTAAGTCGCGTCCAACATATCGGGACCGCGACTACGATCGACGCGCCATACGGAGTCGGGATCCCATGGCATGGCGCAGCTCAGGTGGATGGACGCCCGTGGCCCGCGATGAACGACTCGACGCTCTGGCTCCCTGCCGGAACCCATCAAGTGGAGCACGCGACGAAGGCTGCGCCCGATCGTTTGATGGACTTCAACGGCGTACTCTCTTCGGCCGGAACACTCCCCAACCACAAGCTGGCGATCTCATACGAAAGCTCGACGCGAGCCTTGGCGATTCTCGATCACCGCCCTGTGTCCCTTGAGATCGACGGTGCGACAGCGGAACCCCAGTTCACCACGGCGCCCGGCGGTTTCGTCCTGACGCTGCCCCGCGGTCAACACTTAGTTACCGTTTCACTGAACTAGAACTCGCGATGAGTTTGATCGCATCGGCGACGCTAGCTCCGCTGAGTAACGGTGATCAGCCCTCCTCGCGCGATAGTGCCGGCCGAGTTATTCTTGAACACTTCGAGAACGCGGAAGCTCCAGTCGGAGTTGACAAACGTCTCGTCTGAGGTAAAGGCACAACGCCGGGACTCGGCCCGAACTTCAACGGCGATGTCAGTGGAGCCAGCGATGTCTCTTAATTCAGCAAACGCCCGCTCGTTCAGCGTCTGGAATGGAGAACCATCGGCAAGCGGAACGTCAGGCTTATAACCGTAGTCGTTGAGAACATCCCTCGAGAGTTGGACGACGCTTTGTCCATGCAGCGTCAACCCGGCACTTAGCCCGATCAGGACGACTACCGCGCATCCACGCATACTTCAGTGTAGCGAGGTCTATCTCCCCGCGCACTTACCCGGAGCCTTGCAAGAGATCGGTTGACCGCACAGCGAACGGACAAACTGGTCCAGCACGCCGTTACCTTTCCCCGCGTCGATGAATCCCAAGTTGACGCAACTCACGCCACCTGCGCTGCCTTTGCACCGGACTTCTGCGGCGTGCTTGAAAGCCTGGTCCTGCGTCGGAGTCATGGAAGGTTCGAACTTCTCGATCTGGTAATTCAGATCGCCCGGAGTGAAGTATTGGAGATTCTTCGCCGGACAGGATTTGCTGAACCCGTCGAGTAGAGGTTTCATCTCCGCCTCATAAGAAACCTGGGCAGGCATTTGCATCGCGGTGAAGAATGCGGCGGCAAGAAGGATCTTCCTCATATGAGAGATGTTATCGCTCCAACGCGAATGCCACATAAGTCCCGCCCGACTTCGCTCCTGACTTACCGCCGCCCGCCGCGATCACCACGAACTGCCGTCCACCGACTTCGTAAGTAGCGGGAGTTGCATTCCCTCCCGCCGGCAACACGGTTTCCCAAAGTAACTTGCCCGTATCTTTATCAAACGCATGGAACTTGAAATCGTGAGTAGTAGCTCCAATGAACACCAATCCGCCGGCAGTAACTACCGGGCCCCCATAGTTCTCGCTGCCCGTAATCCCAAGCGTCTTGACTAGCTCGGGATACTCTCCGAACGGAATCCTCCACCGGATCACGCCCTTGTTCAGATCTATTGCGTTCAGTGTTCCCCACGGCGGCTTCACTGCCGGGTACCCGTCCGGATCCAGGAACTTGGTGTAGCCGCCAAACCGATACTTCTGGATCTCGGGCCCATGCGGTTCCTCGCCTCCAAGCTTGAGTTCTTTATCTTCCCCACGCGCCACATAAGCCGTCAGCGCTTCTACTCGCGCACTCCCGAGCCCCTCAAACGCCGGCATCCGCCCATTCCCTTTCCGAATGATTGTTAGGATCTCAGCCGCCGTATGCCGCTCGCCCACGTTCGTCAGTGCGGGGAACTCCGGCGGGCTACCACGCTCATCCGCGCCATGGCATCCCGCGCAATTCTGCAGATACAACCCCCGGCCCGTCACCTTGCCGCCTTCCTGAGTTCGCTCCACTAACTGAGCAATCCACGCCATCTCGTTCGCGTTCACGTAGAGCAATCCCGAAGCTCGATCGAAAGCCGCGCCACCCCATTCAGCACCGCCATCGAACCCTGGGAACACAACCGTCCCTTGCAGACTCGGCGGCACGAACTGGCCATCGCTGCGCAGGGTTCGCAGGCGCTCTAATACCGCCTGGTGAGCCGCGGGAGTTCGATCCGTCACCAGATCCTCATGAAATACCTGCCGCGCGAATGGTGGCGGAGCTAAGGGCAGCGGCTGCTCCGCCGCAGTAACTTCGCCATCTACATCCGACTTAGGTACCTTCCGCATCTCTATCGGAAACAGCGGCTTACCCGTATCCCGATCGAACAGAAACACGAACCCCGACTTAGTCGTCTGCGCCACCGCATCTACAAGATGACCCTCATGTTGCACGGTAACCAAAGTAGGCGGAGCAGGAAAGTCGCGATCCCAAAGATCATGGTGAACTGCCTGGAAATGCCAGACCCGCTTACCTGTTGCCGCATCCAACGCCAGCATTGTATTGGCGAACAAGTCGTCACCGAGTCGATTCGATCCATAGAAGTCAAACGCCGCCGAACCGGTCGGAACAAACACCAGCCCGCGCTTCTCATCCAGGCTCATACCCGCCCAGTTATTCACGCCGCCGATATAAGTCCACGCATCTTTCGGCCAAGTCTCATATCCAAACTCGCCGGGATGCGGAATCGTATGGAACGTCCACTGAACTTTACCCGTGCGTACATCGAACGCGCGGATGTCTCCCGGCGCCGCGGGAAGCGTCTCGTTCACAATGCTCCCCATGATTAAGAGATCTTTAAAAACGATCCCCGGCGAAGTAGCAGAGATCGACATCGTCGCCACATCGCGACCCAGTCCCTCCCGCAGATCGGCTTTCCACAATGGCTTCCCCGTATTGGCATCGAGCGCGTACAGATACTCTCGCGCTGCAACAAAGATGCGATGGTCGCTCCCGCTCTCCCAGTAACTCAGCCCGCGATTCCGTGACTTACCGATTACCTGATCCGCCGCGTTCGGGTCGAACTGCCAGCGCAGCTTCCCCGTTCCCGCATCCAAAGCAATCACGCGCAGCTTCGGCGTCGTCGCATACAAGACGCCATGCACTACGATCGGTTGACACTGCATCTCGGACCCATCGAATGCATCGCCGGTATCGAAACTCCACGCCACGCGCAGTCGCGAGACGTTCCCGCGGTTGATCTGGGTCAGTGGCGAATAGCGAGTGTTCCCAGCGTCTCCGCCGTAGCGCGGCCAATCGGTTTGCGCGGCCAATGTTGCCGAAGTGAGAAGCCAAAGAACCAACCGGGGTCCTGAAATCATCACCTACAATCTGAGCATGAAAGCCATTCGGTTTCACGAATACGGCGGTCCTGAAGTCACCCGCCTTGAAGAAATTCCTCAACCTGAGCCGAAGCCCGGCGAGTATCTCATCCGTGTTGCGGCTGCTGCGGTTAATCCAATCGACTGGAAGCTTCGCACCGGCTCCCTCAAGCAGCACATGCCGATCCAACTTCCGTTTACGATGGGCTGCGACGTCGCGGGCAAAATCGAGAAGGGTTCCGGCAAATTTCAGCCTGGCGATGAAGTGTACGGGTTTCTGCTTACCCTACGCAGCGGCGCATTCGCGGAGTTCGTCATCGCTCTCGAAGGCGAGATTGCCCTTAAACCGAAAAGCCTCACGGCCCAAGAAGCAGCATCTGTACCCGTCGCTGTACTTACCTCCTACGAAGCTTTGTTTGACAAAGGAAAACTCGAATCAGGACAAACGGTCCTGATCCACGGCGCGGCCGGCAGCGTTGGAGCTATGGCTGTCCAGCTTGCTAAGTGGAAGGGCGCGCATGTAATCGGAACAGCTTCAGCAGAGAACCTCGACTACCTTCGCGAGATCGGCGCGGACGAAACAGTCGACTACCGCAAAGAGCGCTTCGAAGATAAGGCGAAGCAGGTCGACCTCGTATTCGATACCGTCGGAGGCGAAACTCTGGAGCGTTCCTTTGCAGTAGTCCGGCCCGGGGGAAAACTGATTTCAATTGCAGGTTTTCCCTCGCCCGAATTAGCCCAAAAATATAACATTGAAGCGAAGATGATGGGCGTTCAAGTGGCTGGTCCGCGGCTGGCTGAAATCGCGCAGCTGATTGATTCCGGCCGGTTGAAAACACGCATCGACAGTGTTTTCACGCTTGAAAACGGCATCGCCGCGATCGCCGCGAACGAAGCCGGGAAATCTAAAGGAAAAGTAATCATCTCTGTACAAAATTAGTGAGTTAATCTTGCTTCACTTCCGAAACAATAGAGTAGTCGGCCCCATCTTTGTTTCTAGAACGCGCCACGTTCAACGAGGACAAACTTATGGAAAGCACTGCTGCTCGTCTCATGCCAACGCCTTTAGAAGACCCCATACAACTGGCGGTTCAAACTCTTCACCAGCAACTGGATCTCGCCTTGCGACTCCTTCAAGCCGCCGCCCCGGAACACAAAGACCGGGCGCGGCGCACGAAGATGATCGACATCGCCCGGGATGCCTATCAATACTCAGTTGAGTCCCTAGGGAAGTTACCGACGGTTCCGCCCGAGACTCTCAAGCGCACGTTCGAACTAATGCGTCAGTTCCGCCTGCGCCTAGCCGAGGTCGATTTCGATCGCGCTCCGTCGGATTCGCAACACGGGAACCATCGCCAACACTGACTACATCGCATCGACCTTGACGCTGCGCGCCAGCACGTCGTCGTTGTAGTTCAGCAGCACTTTCTTCGGGCGGATCGGGAGTTTCAGCTTAAATTCGGATGCCGCGCTGCTCCCCGTTACCGCGATGTTGGCTACCTTGACCGGGCCGTTTGCATTCCCGAAATCGAGATAGATCGGGACCCGCATTCGAAATCCATCACTCACTCCGCTTTGCGAAATCTTGCCGGTCATTAGTACGCCCCCGCCGGGCTGATCGGCAAGTGAGTAAGTCAGGTTGTAACTTCCAACCTCGGTTCCATAAACGTACTGGCGGAAGAACCAGGCGATGTGCTTGTTTCCGTCCAGATCCATCTGCGGCTTCATGTGCTTGTCGACGATCGCCTCAAAGTCCTCCGTGCTCGCGTTCTTGAATGCGAACTGCGCGGTATAGTCGTGCAACATCGCGACGAAGTCGTCGTCACCGGTTTTCGGATCCTGCATGAGGTAGCGCAGCATGTGCAACACGTATCCGCCCTTGGGATAGACAAGCTGCCGGTAAGCTTCGTCATTCTTGAAAGTGTTGAGGCGCAAGCCCATCCAGATCGGCCCGGCGTCCGTCGCGGCATTGCCCCAGTTGTTCTTATCCACGATCTCTTTGCGGCCTGTCTCCCAATAGTGGCGATACTTATCGGAATTCTTCTCCGTGGCTTGCAGGAACAGACCTGCCGAGAAATCCGCGAAGCCTTCCGAAAGCCACTGGTCATGATAGGAGTTCCATCCGACCAGATGCCCCCACCACTGATGCGACACCTCATGCGAAGTGACTTCATCGAAGAACTTCTCCATCCGGAACGTATTGCCGCCCATGAATAAGTACCGCTGAGTAGAGTCGAGAAATGAGAACAGGGGCAGATACACAAGCGTCGGCCACGACTGTCCGAAGTTCATTTGCGGCTGCTGCGTAATCGCCACGCGTCCATAAGGAAGTTTCCCGAACCAATAGGTGAAGCATCGAATCGCGTTCTCCGCGTCGATCATCGTGTTGGCTGCCATGGCGCTCGGGATCATCGCGCCGGGTGTATTGTTCCGCCGCTGAATCTCCTGCAGGTAGGCCGGTAACTCCGTCGTCGCGTAAGCTTCAAAATCCGTGTCGCCGTCCGTCACCTGCTTGAGTTTGAAGTCCCCGTAGTTGAAGCCTGCGACCGAGATCGGCACGCTCGCCACCCAGTGAGTTACGGCGTAGTCTTGTTCGCGTCCCTTGTCTGCGAGCTTGCCGACACTTACAAGCGTATATTGGCGCGGAACCTTGAAGGTAAGGTCGAAAGTCGCCCGATCGCGGAACACATTCAAGCTGGGGTACCAGCTCTCGCGCGCCCGCACGGAGAAGGTCCCGCCGCCTTCGTTATGAACCACCTTGTCGCCTTGATATTCAACGTGGATCTCCTGCGGTTTGCCTTGCTCCATAGGAGCGGGAAGAATCACATAAAACGCGCCATCAAGCTTTCGCCCTTCCTGGATGAACTCGATATCTTTCCCGTCGACTGAAACCCGCGAAACGCGCAGATTCGGTAGCAAATCGAAATCGAGGACGCGATCGCCATCCCGAACCGGATCGACGCGTATCGTTGCCGCCGACGCGAGGTGCTCATTCTTGCCGATCACGGTCTCTATCTTGTAGTGAACCGCTGCTGCAATTCGCTTATCTTCATGCTGCAGCGCGGTATTCGCTTTCCACTCGGACGCGAAATGTGTTAGATACAGAATGCCGTCCCGTTCGCCCATTGGATCGTTATTGATCAGCGCCACCTCTTCGGTGCTCAGAAGTTCGGGTATAGCGCCCCGCGGGTTGATCAGGAAGCGCAAGTCCGGATAACGATGTCCGTGCAGATACGCGCGGAACGAGCCGGCAAACTTCGGATTGTAGAGCTCACCCAGGATCTCGGCGTCGATGTTGCGCACGCCGTCACCTTGAAGCAGTGACTCCGTGAAGGACCGCGGGAAATCCGTTCGATGCCGGACCTGCCGCCGGAAGTTGCGCAACGCTTCCGTGTTCTTCGCGCCATCCGCCGGTGTTTTCAGCGCCGCCTTCAACTCGTCATAAGTCGCGTCGGTAAACAGGAAGACCGCGGAATCGAAGCTATCGTGAACCTGCACGTCGCCGGTCACCATCTTGAGCCGATCGGCTTCGAGGCGCATGGCGGGAGTTAAATCGAAGCTTCCTTCACCGCTGAAGACCGCAACCACGACGCGCCCCATCACCGGGCCAGTGAAGCTCAACGTGCCTTTCTTGAGTTGGAATGTTCCGACATCGCGTTTGAGCTCGAGGTTCTCGACCAGGAACGATTCGGCGAGGGGCCGCTCCCGCAAAGCCCGATAGTTTGGATCTGAGTTGGCTGTGCCCGGGGCCGCTGACGTTACCTCGACGCTCGTTTCCTGCGCAGCAATTTTGAGAGTTACGGGCACACTCGCGTCCCCGCCATCAGGAACAGTCGCTCTGGCCTCGGCCGGTTCGAACCCGTCGCGTTGGACGGTGACCACGTAATCCCCTGCCGGCAGATCGGCAAATACGGCAGCGCCATCCGCCCCTGTGGCTTTCGTCCCGGCGATCAGCCCCGACATCGAGGTCACCCGCACGGCCGCTTCGGAAACAGCGGCGGCGCTCGGATCTTTGACAACGACTCGAAGGTTGCCGGCTTCAGCAGCTATGGCGGTGATCAAGCTAACAAGAAGGACGAGAAAGGAACGCATCGTAAGACTTCTGTTAGAAATCCCACACAAGCACTCGGTTTAGCAAGGGTTCTGGATTAAAATAGATCTAAACGGTCCTCAGCAGCGGACCATTGGTTCTACGACTGCGAGTGTGACTCGCGCGATCCCGACCCTATGATGACTTCCGCCGCTTTCGCCCTACTCATACCCTCGCACCGCTTCGTCAACTCCCTTTTTGACGATACTTTTGCGGGCGTCCACCAGCTCGGATGGTTTGACTGGGCGCTACTGGTCCCCTATTTCTCCGTTCTGATCGTCCTTTCTGTGTACGGATTGCATCGCTACGAGATCATTCGGACCTACTTCAAACATCGCAAGAGTCATCTGGATATTCCCGAGAAGGAGTTTACCCAGCTTCCCCGCGTCACCGTGCAGTTGCCGGTCTACAACGAGCGGTTTGTGATCGAGCGCCTGATCGAAGAAGTCTGCAAGATGGACTATCCGCGAGAGCTTCTTCAGATTCAGGTACTGGACGATTCGACGGATGATACACATCTGTTTGCGGCCGATCTGGTGGAGCGCTACCGCAATCTTGGCTACCCGCTGGAATATCATCACCGCACCAACCGCCATGGCTTCAAAGCCGGCGCGCTACAAGAAGGCCTGGAAACCGCAACCGGCGAGTTCATCGCCATCTTCGACGCGGATTTCGTGCCGCCGCACGATTTCCTGATGCGCACCATCCACCATTTCACCGATCCGAAAGTCGGCGTGGTGCAAACCCGTTGGAGCTATCTCAATCGCAATTACAACCTGCTGACTGAAGTCGAAGCGATGATGCTCGACGGTCACTTTATCCTTGAGCATGGCGCCCGTTCGCGCGCCGGGTTGTTCTTCAATTTCAACGGCACGGCGGGCATCATGCGCCGCGCGATGATCGAAGATGCCGGCGGTTGGCAGCACGATACGCTCACGGAAGATTCCGATCTGAGCTACCGAGCGCAACTCAAAGGCTGGCGCTTCGTATACATGCCCGGTCTCGATTGTCCGTCCGAGTTACCGGTCGAAATGCACGGTTTCCAAGTGCAGCAATCGCGCTGGGCTAAGGGATTGACGCAGGTCGCTTGTAAGTTGAGCCGTCAAATTTGGAATGCTGAAATTCCCTGGCGCGTGAAGATTGAAGCGCTGCTGCACCTGACCCCGAACCTCACCTATCCGCTGATGATCGTCGTTTCAGCGCTGATGCTGCCGGTGATGATCGTTCGCTTCTATATGGGTGTGTGGCAGATGATGCTGATCGACTTCCCGCTGATCTTCGCATCCTTCTGGTCGATCTCCGCGTTCTATGTAATCGCCTACCGGGAAGTGCATCCGCAAACCTGGAAGCGCGCGTTTCTGCTGCTGCCGATGTTGATGGCGGTCGGGATCGGATTGACGTTGATCAATACCCGGGCTGTTCTGGAAGCACTCTTCGGAATCAAGACCAGCTTCGTGCGCACGCCTAAGTTCGCGATTGAAGGAACGACGCCCGCGAAACATACTCCGGCGAAGAAGACCGACGAACAGTATCGCCGTCGCAGCGGTTGGCTGCCTTGGGCGGAGCTCGCAGTAGGCGCTTACTTCTTCGTGATGGTGGTCTTCGCGATCGAGACGCTGAACTATCTGGCAGTTCCTTTCCTCAGCTTGTTTGTCTTCGGTTATCTCTGGGCTGGCGTGACCACGCTGTACCAGGAGCATCAGGATCGTCTGCGTTGGACGCGCGCCCGCAAACTCGATCTGCAACAGGCATCTCGCTATTGACGGCAGAGCTCGCGATATCGCCTGCCTCCGTACAAGAGGCTGCCACCCGGATTGCTCCGTTCATCCACCGCACTCCGGTAATGACTTCGCGCAGCGCGGACGAGCGCGCGGGCGCGCAGCTGTTCTTCAAGTGCGAGAATCTGCAGCGCGGCGGATCGTTCAAAATTCGCGGCGCGGCTAACCGCATCCTGTCGATACCCTCCGGCGACCGTGCTCGCGGCGTCGTTGCTTTCTCTTCCGGAAATCATGCGCAGGCCGTAGCCATCGTCTCGCAGCACGTCGGGATTCCCGCGACCATCGTCATGCCGACCGATGCGCCCGCAGTCGAAGGTGCAGGCGACGCGGGACCGTGGCGCTCGGATCATTACCTACGACCGCCAAACCGAAGACCGCGAGGAGATCGCCACGCGCATCCTTCGCGAAACGGGAGGAACGCTGGTACCGCCTTTCGATGATCCGCTGATTATGGCCGGGCAGGGCACTGCGGCACTCGAGCTGTTGCAGGATGTCCCGGATCTTGATGCGCTTGTGGTCTGCGTCGGCGGCGGCGGTTTGTTCTCCGGCTGCGCAGTCGCCGCGCGATCGATACGACCGGACATCCGGCTCTTCGGCGTCGAACCCGAGCGCGCCAACGACGTTTGGCTATCGGTCGAAGCGGGGAAGCGAATCACCATCGCGCCGCCGGATACGATTGCCGACGGGCTGCGAACACTCGCTCCGGGAAAGTGGACGTTCCCTGTGATTCAGCAATTCGCCGAACGCGTTCTGCTCGTCACCGAAGAGCAGATCCTTGATGCGATGCGCGTGTTGCTGTTTCGCCTAAAGATCCTGGTGGAACCGAGTGGTGCGGTTTCAGCCGCAGCGGTCTTCAATCGGGCGGTGCAAGGCGCCGAGCGTATCGGCGTAATTCTGTCGGGTGGTAACGTCGACCCCGAATTTCTCGTAGAACATCTTTGATAGAGTCATATCGCTGATGTTCGCTTACGCACTGGTCTTCGCGGTCATGGCTTTTTCCGGCCAACAGACGGAGCCGCAGCAGTCAGCCGAATCCACCGTCCCGTCGACAACGCCGCCCGAGTACCTTGGCATCTCGCTCGCTCCTTTCCTGCCCACGCCGGATACGATCGTAACTCGCATGCTGGAAGTGGCTCATCTGAAGGCTGCCGAAAAGCTATGTGACATCGGCAGCGGCGATGGCCGGATCGTGATCGCCGCGGCGCGTGAGTTCCATGCGGACGCGACGGGTGTCGAACTCGACGAAAAACTCGCGCGGGAGAGCGAAGAGAAGGTCCACAAGATGGGCTTATCTCAGACCGCGCGCATCGTTCATGGCGACATGCTGAAGCAGCGCTACTCGCAATACGACGTGATCACTGTTTACCTGTTGCCCGAAACGAACGACTTGATTCAACCTATCCTGGAGCGCGAACTTAAGAAAGGCGCGCGCGTGGTGGCGCATGACTTCGAGTTCCGCAACTGGCGTCCGACGACGACGGAAACGATCGAGGACGACGGAACGGGACGCAGCCACACCATCTTTCTTTATCAGCGGTGACTCGCCGTGGTCGAGACTAGAATGAGGACGAATGTATCTATGGACGTTGTTGCTCTTGGGTCTTTCCGCGACGACGGTTTTTGCGGCGAGAGCTGCTCCCTGTCGCGAATCCTATCTTTGCCAAAGTTCCCGTCCAGTGCTTGCGCGGGTATGCGTATCAGGGCGTCAGCGGCGCGACATGTACGAGCCAGTCTTTTCCGGCGCAAGACTTCAATGGGACGCCGGGAATGGGTTGGGTACTTACTCCCAACACGGGGACTAATGGCTCGGCGGGAATTACCGGTCCAAATACTGCGTTCCAGCCGCCCTCATTCGACGGTCTACCGTTCAGCACCGCCGCTCTTTTGCAGGGTCAAGGTAGCGCCGTCTCTCAGACCATCTACCAGTTTGTTGCTGAGCAACCCTATCGAGTAGCGTTTTATCTCGGTTCGCGGCAGGCGAACGGCAGCTTCGACGGAAATCAGACGGTTGCATTGTATGTTGACGATCGCCTAATCGAGGCATGGGGCTTGACAAGTTATACGCCGTTTACGCTCCGCTATGCGGACCTCACCGTGGCGCATAGCGGCCCGCACGTCGTCAGTTTCGTCGGCACTGCCTCGGGCGATCACACGGCCTTCCTTTCCGGTGTGATTATCGAAGCCGTTGATACCGCCGACGAGGAGTAATTGTCTCCGACGTACAATTGATCTGCAATGAAGATAACCATAGCTCTTGCTCTTTTCGCGTGCGCAGCCGCCGCTAACGCCCAGAACACTTTAACCGACCAGCTGGCGAAGCACTACCAGACTTCCAAGGAACTGACGCTCGCCGTAGCGGAAGCCATGCCTGCCGGCGACTACACCTTTAAAGCCACTCCCGCTGAGATGAGCTTCGGCGAGCAGATGAACCACATCGCGGCCGCTGCGGGACACTACTGCTCCGGCGCGCTCGGCGGTGCTGCTCCCGTCGGCAAGACGACGGACAGCTCCAAAGCCGCGGCGATCGCGAACCTCAACACCGCATTCGACTTCTGCATCAACGGCATTCACGGACTCAACGATGCGGGTCTTGCCAAGCAGATGGGCTCGGGCGCGCGGCAAGCCAGCGTCTTCGAATTGCTGCTGGGCGGCTTCACGCACACGGCACACCATCGCGGCCAAGCGGAGGTGTACCTGCGGTTGAAAGGCATCACGCCGCCGGAATACAAGTTCTAAAGGCTTAAAATAGGGTTTGACCGAATCCACTAACCCGCTGCTCGAAATCCGCTTCGAGATTCCTTTCGATCAGGTTCGCCCCGAACACGTCGAGCCCGCTATTCAGATCTTGCTCGCTCAGGCGCAGGAGCAGGTCAACCATATCTGGGAAATCTCCGGCGCACGAACGTACGAGAACACCATGCATGCGCTCGAGATGTCGACGGAGGGTCTCGACTACGCGATGACGGTCGTGCGCCATTTGGAATCCGTTGAAACCTCGCCCGAACTGCGCGCGGTCTTCAATGCCGTGCAGCCGGCGGTCAGCGCCTTCTACTCGTCGATCCCGCTGAATGAGCAGCTCTGGAACGCGCTCAAAGCGTTCTCTGAGACCGATGAGGCAAAGCATCTCACCGGCGTTCGGAAACGGCTTCTGACGAAGACACTCGATTCGTTCCGGCGCCATGGCGCGCAGCTTGATCCCGCGGGCAAGACGCGGTTGGCGGCGATCGACGTTGAACTTACCAGCATCACAACCAAGTTCGGCGAGAATACGCTGGATTCGACTAACGCGTGGGAACTGGTGATTGAAGACCAGTCGCAACTCGCCGGCCTGCCGCCATCGGCCGTTGGGGCGGCGCGCGAATCGGCTGCGCAGAAAGGCCGCGAGGGCTGGCGGTTCACCTTGCAGGCGCCCAGCTATATCGCGCTGCTCACGTATCTGGACGACCGCGGCATCCGCGAGAAGGCTTACCGCGCGTTCCAGAGCCGCGCTGCTGAACCTCCTTTTGAGAATCGCGATCTGGTGCGCCGCATCCTGGAATTGCGTGCCGAGAAAGCTCACCTGCTCGGGTATGCCAACTTCGCCGATCTGGTTCTCGAAGAGCGCATGGCGCATACCGGCGCGCATGCTCTCGCGTTCCTGCGCGATCTGGAGCAGAAGAGCGTCGCGGGTTTCGACCGCGAGAACCAGGAGCTACGCGCCTTCGGCGGCGAGCTGGCCGCCTGGGACGTTGCTTACTTCGCCGAGAAGCAACGGCAGGCGCTCTACGACTTCGATGAGGAAGCGCTGCGCCCCTACTTTCCGGCCGATCGCGTGGTGGCCGGGATGTTCGATATCGTCGAGCGGCTCTACGGCATTCGAGTCGTACAGCGTACGGGACCGCCGGTGTGGCACCCCGACGTCAAGGTCTACGAAGTCATCGACCGCGACGGCGTTCGCCTGGGCTCCTTCTACGCCGACTGGTTCCCACGCGAGACCAAGCGCGGCGGGGCATGGATGGACGCGTTCATTACCGGGGAACCGATCCCGAACAGCGGCGCGATCTGCGGCAACCTGACGCCTCCTCTGGGCACGCTGCCGGCGCTGTTGACGCATCGCGAAGTGGAGACGATCTTCCACGAGTTCGGACACCTGCTGCACCACACGCTGAGCCGCGTGGGCGTGAAATCGCTGGCTGGCACCAACGTGGCGTGGGACTTCGTCGAGCTCCCATCGCAGATCATGGAGAACTGGTGCTGGGAGCGCGATGCGCTGGACCTGTTCGCGCGGCACTGGGAATCGCAAGCCGCCATTCCTGAAGACCTGTTCCTCAAGATGCGGCGCGCCCGCAATTTCCGGAGCGCCAACACGCAGATGCGACAGCTCGGATTCGCGATCACCGATCTGCTGCTGCACACCGAGTACTCACCGGATCGCGATGGCGACGTGGTGGATTACTCGCGCGCGCTGTTGCAGCGCTTCTCGTCGGCGCCGCTGCCTCCGGACCATGCGTCGATCTGCAGCTTCACGCATCTGTTCGGCAGCCCCGTAGGCTACGGCGCCGGCTACTACTCGTATAAGTGGGCCGAGGTGCTGGAGGCCGACGCCTTCACTCGCTTCCGCAAAGAAGGCATCTTCAGCCCCGCGGTTGGTGGCGAGTTCCGCGACAAGATCCTTTCGCAGGGCGACAGCCGCGATCCGGCGGAGCTCTACCGCGACTTCATGGGACGCGATCCCGATCCGGATGCACTGCTGATCCGCTCCGGGCTCCTGACGAATGAGGCCGTCGCGCAGCCAGTCTAGATGTGGCAGCTGGCCATGCCGCGCTTTTCAAGATACTGCTGGTGGTAATCTTCCGCTTCCCAAAACTCGACGGCCGGGACGATCTGCGTCACGATCGGACGCTTGTGTGATTTCTGGGCTTCCGCCACCGAAGCCACCGCGGCCTTTTCCTGCTCGGGCGAATGAAAGAAGATTGCCGAGCGGTACTGCGAACCCCAGTCCGGCCCTTGCCGGTTCAGCGTGGTCGGGTCGTGATTTTCCCAGAAGATCTTCAGCAGGCTTTCATAGCTGACCTTTGAGGGATCGAAGGTCACTTCAACCGCTTCGGCGTGGCCGGTGCGGTCCGTGCAGACCTGTTTGTAAGTCGGCTTCTCGACCTCACCGCCGATGTACCCGACGCGGGTACTGAGGACGCCGGGTGTTGCGCGGAAGGCCGCTTCGACGCCCCAGAAACAGCCTGCGGCGAAGGTTGCTTTCTCCATTGTTTGACTCATGTTATTAGTGTCGCGCAACACCCGGGCCCGAGGACGAAGCTACTGCTGGGGCGGCGTGGTTGTGGTGGTCGTTGAGTCGCTGGTGGCCTTGGTTTCGGTCGACTTATTGTGTTTGTGCTTGGCTGTCACATGCTTGGCGTGGCTGTCCGTAGTGGTGGAAGACGCGCCAGTCGAATCGGCCATCGAGTTTGTGGTCGTCGAACTGGAATCCGAATTGACCTTGCGGCCGCCGTCTTTGACTTCCGTACTTTTGGTGGATTCGGTCGTGGTGGACTGAGTGGTGGACGACGCCGCGTCCTGAGCCATCATGGTGCCGCAAGCAAGCAGCGAAGCTAAGATAAACCGTTTCATTTGTATAATTCCTCCATACGTTGTGGAGCAATTGCGGTGCCAGCGTTTTACCGTTCTAGTACTTGTTCGATATAGGCCAGCGCTCGCGGGTCGCCGGATTGGCCCAGCCAGAAAATCGCTTGTTTCCGTACTTCCGGGTTTCGGTTGTTCTTCGCCACTTCGATTAACATCGGGACGCCTTCGTGATTTGGCAGGTTCTGCAGGGCAAAAACGGCCTTCTTCTTGACCTCGGTATCGGGGTCATTGTCGATGGACGCGCGGATCTCTTTCACTGCCTTTTCGCCGGCTTTTTGGGAGAGCCAGAAGAGTGCCTGCGATCGAACGCGGGTGCTCGGATCACGGTGCGCGAAGCGAATCAGATCATCGAGGGCGCGCGGATCTTTGGAGAGCGTGAAGTCGAACATCATCTTCTCACGCAGTTCATCGGTGGCGGCGGACTCGCTGGCCCGCTCGACCGCGCGCAATCCGCGATCACCGCGTCCGCTTGCGAGCCAGAAGAGCGCTTTCTCGCGGATTTTCTCCGGCTCCGGAGCTGACGCGAACCGCTCCAACGTGGTGTCAGCCAACTCGCCCCCGTGCATGGAAATCGCAAAGATCGCCGTGTCAGCGAGCTTACCTTCGGACGAGACCAGGCCGCTCAGGAACCCGATGCTTGCGTCGCTAGGGACACCCGTCAGCCACACGAAGCGCAGGCCACCGGCGTCGACGGGACAGTTCTCCGAAAGCGGATGGATCTTACCTACGGAGCCATGTTCCACGCGCAGCAGGATGAACGCAGTGCGCGAGCCTTCCAGCTTGACTGGGGTCTGTTCGCCACTGACTCGCCGTGAGCCGCTGACGTACCTGCCATCGCCCTCCAGATAGCAGCCTCGGTTTTCATCGGTCCAGCAGCACGAGTTGTCATCGGACTTATTGCTCTCGACCGCGTAGCCGATCCACATAGGGCCGGCTTCGCGGGTTAGTCCTTGAAGGTAAGTCTTGGCGTCGCCCGTGACCGCGTGCGTTTCGAATTTCGCGTTCGTAACTGCTGGTGTCTGCGCGTGCAGCGCGGCTGCGAGGAAAATCGGTAACAGTGTTTTCATTTGAGGATCTCCATCATGTAATCCGTCGATTCTTTGGAGTGGATCAAGGCGAGGTGCGAGATCATGTCGCGCTTGAGTTCGGGATCTTTCTCCTGGCGCGCAAGCTCGACCAGGCTTTTCGCGTTGCCTTCGAGGAACAAGCCGTTAATCACTTCGCGCTTCAGCTGCCGATCGGTTTCCGCGCGATACAAGTTCGCCATCTCGCCGTTATCTTTTCCCCAGCCCGTGAGCGCCAGCGTGTTGATCGCCTGTTTGCGGATGGCCGGGTCGTGGTCCGACTTCGCGATGGTGAGTAAGTGGGCGGAATCGCCGTCCAAAAGCATTGACTGAACGATCTGCCGCCGAACATCGGTGTTCTGCTCGGACTGATACAGCGTGAATAGCTCGTCTTTCCCTCCGAGCTGGGCGAGGGTGTTGATGGCCTCCTTGCGAAGATCCGGGTCCTTCTCGCTACGCGCGAGTTCGAGCAACTTGTCTTTCGCGCCGGAGATGAGGAAGCCGTGCATGATCTCGCGCTTAATATGGGGATCGTTCGAGGCGCGATACTCGTTTGCCAGTTCGCCGCGCGACCAATCGCTGCCGATCATGCTCATGTAGCGGATGGCGCTGGCTTGGACGTCCGGATTGCCGCTGTGGGCCTGCTCGGCGAGCACCTGGCGCGCATCGGGCGACCCGGCTTGCGAGAGGACGAACATGGCCTTGTCTTTGATGGCGGGCGACTGGCTTGAATTCAGCAGCCGCTTGAGGACAGGGATGGCTTTGTTGGGGTCGGACTGCATCAGCGAATTGAGCGCCATCAACTTCAGTTCATCGTCCGATTCCGCGCCGGGATTGGCGGGCTTGCCTTCCTGCGAGTGCAGCTCAAGCTCAAGCGCTTTCGCGTCATTCAACCAGCGGCTATTGGGGAACTGCCGACGCATTTCGCCAATGGTGCTTAGCGCCTCGCCGCGCCGTCCCAGTTGATTTTCCGCGTAGGCCTTCCAGTACATGGCGCCGTCCGCGCGCGAGCCCTTGGCTGCGATCTCCGCGTCGAAGTAGCGGATGGCATCGCCGTACTGGTTCTTGTCGAGCGATCGGACGCCGCGCGAATAACTTCTGCCTTCTCTTTCGTCGCTGCTGTCGCCGCCCTGGGCGAAGAACTCGTTGCCAGCAAAGTCCTGTATTTCGAAATGGCTATCCATGAACGCCATTTGCGCTTGCAGCTTGCCGAGTTCGATCTGCTTCTGCCAGCCGCTCGACTGCAACTGCTTCTGCCAACCACTCGACTCGAGCTGCTTTAGAGCCTGCTGCACGCTTCCCAGGTCGACATCCTGCCCAAACGCGAGCCCGCCGGTCGCCGCCAGCACCAACCAAATTTTCGACTTCATAGTTTCATCCCCTTCTCTTTCGCATTGCTCCCGATTACCCGCGTTTTGAACAGCAACCCTTGCGATTCGATACTGCCTTTCAACTCATCCAACTCGCTCGCGGACACGGAATCCGGAGCGTGCGCAATCTCCACCAGCACGCGCTCGAGCTGCGCGAGAAACGCCGCAGAAGTTCCATCGCCCGCGCGCGCCGCCGTTAACCGCAGCAGCCGATTCTCGCCGACCAGGCGGCTCGCCAACTGCTGCTCCGCCGAGATGTCGTTGGTCTTGCTTTCCGGCGCGTTCTCGATTTCCGCGAGGACGATCTGCGAACGCTCCAGGTGATCGCCCAGCGCGATCAGAAGGACGCGTTCGCGAGTATTGGACGACATCTGCGCGTGGCCGCGATCGGAACGCCGCTCGACCCACATCCCCGCCGCGAACGCCAGCACCGCGACCATCGCTAACGCGGGCACCAACATCCACCATGAGCGTCCGGATCGGCGCCGCAATCCCGCGCTGGCCCGCGACTCGATCGACCGCCATACGCCTTGTTCCCAATGCGGCGCTAGTTCCGGCGGCTCGATGGACTTCAGGGCGTCCAACGTTCTGCGAGAGCGCTTGCAATTCGCCGGCGCACACCGCGCAGGTTTCGATATGCTCGCGGCCTTCCGCCGTGATATCGCCGAAGTAGGCTTGCGTCAACTCCTGCTCGGAAAGATGTTTCATACCGCGGTCCTCGCCGTGCGGCCGAGTGCCGGTTCCAACACGCGCCGCAGCTTCTGAACCGCGCGAAAAATACTGTTCTTGGCCGCGCCCGGCTTCACTTTCATCACCTCGCAAATTTCCTCGATACTCCGACCGTCGTAATGCCGCAGGACGAACACGGCGCGTTCCATCTGAGTCAACTGGGCCATGGCCGGCGTGAGCAGCCGCAGGATCTCGGTCGAAAGCGCGAGCCGCTCGGGCGATGGCGTTGCGGCCGCCACGTTCTCCATCACCTCGCGCTCGCCGTCCGCATCCTTAGCCGCCTTGACCGGCTTTATCATGCGGCGCTCCCGTGATGTGCGGGCACGCAGCAGATCGGTGGCGCAATTGGCCGCAATGCGATGCAGCCAGGTCCCGAAAGCCGCCCGTCCATCGAACCGGTGGATCTGTTTCGCCGCTCGCAGGAACGTCTCCTGCACCAGGTCTTCCGCATCGTGTTCATTCCCAGTCATTCGATAAGTCAGGCGATAGACGGCGCGGCTATGGCGTTCGACGAGCACACGAAACCCATCCGGATTTCCACGCCGGGCCTCCGCGACTGCCGCTTCATCGATCGACTCCATCCGCCTCGCTTCTACCGTCTTCCAACCGTATGCCAGCTTAGACCGAAAGCGGGGGTGGCGGATAGTAAAAACATGAGTTCAGAGAGCACGGAGCAGCACCGGGCGCTGGCGGCGGCGAAAGGGCCGGTGCGCGTGGCCATCATTACGGTGAGCGATTCGCGGACGCCCGAGACCGACACGAACCGGCAGTGGCTGGAGGCGGCGATCCCCGAGGGCGGCCACGAGGTGAGCGGATACCGGCTGATCCGCGACGAGCCCGCGGATGTGAAGACGGTGCTGGATGAACTGGCCGACACGGAGGCGCAGGTGCTGCTGTTCAACGGGGGCACCGGGATTTCGCGGCGCGACACGACTTACGACGTGCTCAGCCGCAACCTAGAAAAAGTGCTGCCGGGATTTGGCGAGTTATTCCGGATGCTGAGTTACCAGACGATCGGGCCGGCGGCGATGTTGTCGCGCGCGGTGGCGGGGACGTATCGGGGGAAGATTGTGATCTCGACGCCGGGGTCGCCGCAAGCGGTGAAGCTGGCTTGGACGGAGTTGATCCGGGGGGAGATGTGCCACTTGGCTTGGGAGATTGGGAGATAGGGAGTTGGCTGGGCGGGCTGGTTGGGGCGTGACCGGGTGGTGGGGGAGGGTCGGGTTTTGGGGCTGCGGGGGCGCGCGGCGGGTGCTTTTAAGTGGTTTCGCGGGTTCGAAACTGGGGGTTGGCGGGATCGAGATTGGCTTTCCCAGGATCGGAACTGGGTTTCCCGGGTTCGTTATTTTCGGGAAATGTGTTTGTTTTCAATAACTCCCCAGGTTCGTTCCGATTATTTCTTGGTTGTGGATTGGGTGGGTGATGAAGACATGATTGGGTGACCTGCGTTGCGCTCCTTGGTTTAGTCTTAGCACGGATTTTTGGGGCTGGGCGGGTGGAGTGGGGGTAAGTTGTTGAGGGGTAGGGGAAAGTATTTGAAACGACTAGTCAGTGCCATATACTTGATTGATTAACATAACCCGCTACCTACCCGAGACTTGTGGAGAAGGTCATCAACCACGCGGAAGAGATGTGTACTCGGCAAGGTTCACACGAACGGGACGGGAAACTTCTGGACTTGCTCAACCGCGGCTTGACCGATTTCGAGCGCTTCGACGCACTGGATACACAGATAGTCGACAAGCGCCTTCCTTTTCAGAACTCACAGGGAAGGACGAGAAGAAACCTGAAGCGGAAGCCTTCTAAGACGGAGGCGCTTCGGCAGGGTCGGGGAGGGCGGAAGGCGGCTTAACCGCTGTTTTCCACTTCGGGCTCCGTTTTTGCGCGTTCGCAGCGGATTGCACCTTGTATGCGCTTCGTATCCTCACGCGAGACAGACAACACGCATCCACAACGTTCGTGAATGGTTCGTATTCGGCGGAGTGTTCATGCTTTTTCGGTATCTACCCTGACGGGCTCCAGCGCGTTAATGGCTGTGACGAAGAGTTTTTGCCGCTCACCCCGTCGCCCCACGTGTGTTGTTTGGGTTTGGGATTCAGTCACATATTTCTTGATAGCCTTTGACATCGCTTTATCGTGAGGATTGTCCTGCGGAAGTTCTTCTGCCTTGTCTATTAGCCTTCCGAACCTCACGAGCTTCCCGACGAGGATGTCCTTGTCAAAGTCGGCTAGGAGGCTACTCTCAACCAGAGAGGTCACCATAGTGTAAAAGTGGACCTGATTAACAGCAAGGGACGAATTCGATAACTCGGACGACTTTGTATAGGCGGACCTTAGAAACTTGAACACCTTTCGGAGCACCGATACCTCTCGCGGCGTAGATCGCCTCATGGGAGTAGCGCCAGTGTTGGTTATGAACCCCTTTAAGACTTCTGTGGGGGGCCGATGTTGGTGAGTTTGCACAAACAAGACTAGCTCCAGAAGCCTCTCCCACATACGGTCCACTTTTGAGTTTGCGTCTGTGATTCCGGCTACGAGCTTCAGCGTCTTCAGGACGGCGGTAAATTCGTTGTGCTTGTAGCGATAGAAGACATCGTGGCCGCGACTATGGGTCTCCGCAATAAGCGCAAAAGTCGAGTTTAACAGGGCGTTCTTCTTACCCATGGCTTTCACAACAGCAAATCTGCTTACGGCAACACCTTCTTGATTAATATCCACAAATAGATTGATGATTTCATCAAGGGAACTCTCGTCCGTTAGGCTTATCTCTATCGTGGGAATTGCATACTCCCTGAAGTCCCTAACGATGTTTTCTTCCAGTTCCTTGAAAGTTCTATCTCCATCAGGAAGGTTTACGGAAAACTCCGCCTGCTGACGATGGTTCTCGCCGAAAAAATACTCGTGCCACTTAGGTATTCCAATCTCTACGCGGCCCCGTGAGTCTGCGCGCCCGCCCGCGACGAAGAGGATGATACTTTCAAGACGCTGCTTTCCGTCAAGAATGTTGTACGAGTAACGGGTTCCATGTGGCTCCTTGTACAGAAAAATTGCTGGAATCGGCCTTCCCTGAACAATATTCCTCATCAGCTTACGTCTCGTACCGACCTTCCAAATATGGCCGCGCTGAAAGACTGGAGAAAGATTGATCTTTTCCTCGTTAAGGTAGTTGATGATTTGATCGATCTTCATTTCCGAGTTGCGATAATTCATAGCACTCCTAATGTTGAGACACGAGGTTCAAAACTCACCCCCGCACACTGTAGGCTATAATGCCCTCTCGACCATGATGAGTCAAGTATATTTTCACCAAAACATTAGATAAACTAGGGAGCGAATCGTTGCGGCTTGGCCGCAAGTGTTGTCGTACAAAGCGATGATCTGCGTACTTACAAAGCTGTTCGTAGCACCGCGTCTCCTCAGGTAAACTCTAATGTTCAGGCCGTCGGAAAACCTTAACGACGCGCCTCAGACGCCAGGCACTGACGTCAGCCTCCGCGGCCCATGGCACGACGATGAGGCTGGGCACGTGTGAGAGAGCGTCAAGCTTGTCGAGCAATTTGGAATCGGTGTGAACGGCGAGGAGCGGAGAGCCGTTACCGATATCTGGGATCTGGCGTTCGGTGTAGGCGACGAGTTTCACTCCGTCAACGTGAACCGGTTGGCGTCTGCGCAGCCGCCCCACGATAGTTTTGCCCAGTATCTCGCCGATATGCGAGCGCTCATCAAGTTGGGTCTGCAGGGGACATACGAGCCAAGCTTCCTTGCTCCCCAGCCGGCGGGACTCTTCTATCAGTAGCGTCAGCCCAATTCCGACACCTTGCGGGTTCGCCTCGACGTCAACGTAGAGGTTGCGACGGGTGTTTGGGGTCATGGCGGTAGTATCCAGCGTACCTCGATACAAACGAGATTTATTGGTACGCTGACCTGGTGGCGTTCCGGAGTCCGAACTGGTTGGGCGCCAAGGACGGGAGTTCTCTGACTCCGTTGAAACTATAATCATGGACTTCCCTCCTCCTCAACGCGGCCGTGAAGTCGGCGAGTGTATATATTGCGGGGCTGGTAACGTCCCTCTTAGCAGGGAACATGCAGTTCCCTACGGGCTGAATGGCACGTGGACCATCTCGAAGGCGAGTTGTGAACATTGCGCAAAGATAACTACGCGCTTCGAGCACAACGTGATGCGTCACTTATGGCCGGATGTACGCAGCGCTCTCTCCTTACAGAGCCGCCGTCGCGACAAGCGATCGGCGACGTTGCCGTTGATCGTGGATCGGGGCGGCGTTGAGGAAACGATCCAGATCCCACGATCGGATTTCCCGATTTATCTGCCGATTCCGCTCTTTCCGCCGCCTTCCATCTATTGGCTGAATCGGTCGGTTCCGGGCGCTTTCGGCAATCTCGACGTTTTGCACATTGCCGGCCCTACGTTCAAACAGGCCGCCGAAAGGTACTCTGATTCCCCCCGCTTCGCCGGATCTCGCGCAAGTTTCGTTCCGGCAGACTTTGCACGCATGCTTGCCAAGATCGCGTACTCCGCCGGCGTCCTCACCGTTGGACTCGGCACGTTTCACGACAGCCCTATGCGGGACATCATTCTCGGACGTGAAACAGATGTGAATCGTTGGATCGGCGGCTGGTACGGCCCGCAGATGACCGACACGGCTCCTGGACTTCACGCCATCAAGGTCATACCCGAGATTTCCAGCCGGATGATTCATGTTTTCGTTCGATTGTTTGCGCAGTTTGGCGCTCCCGAGTACCAAGTCATCGTCGGCGAGTTACACCCAGAGTTGATCGATCCCGCTGATCGCCCTCCGTCCTGGGCTGAGCATGAAAGAACCGAAGGCGGTTGACGGCATGTTGGTGGTCAGCTTCCGGGCACCGTATTCGTGAAGTGGTGTGTCCCGCTGTTGTGGCTCATCTTACAGCAGTGCCCGCGCGAATTGACTCTGTGGATACTGCATTCAGCAAGGTGGGCTTGACTCGAAGCGACGCGAATATTACAACATAAGACGATGTGGGAGAAGCGAATTTCGCATGAAGGGCTGAACACTTACCGCGTTGTTCGAGGAGCGTTTAAAGAAGACGTTGAAGCCAAGGCGGCCTACCAGATGGCTGCGTGGGAGGAACGTTGGAGAAAAACCCAAGCGACTCAGTTAGCGCGTGACAACCGGAGCCGGGAAGCCCAGAGCAAGGAACGGCAGATCGCAGTCGCTCAGCAGCAAACGGAAGAAGCAAAAGGTGAGTTGGCGAGTTTGTCGACGATTCTAACGCGCGCGTTGAATCGGGAAGTTGTCGACTGGAATCTCCGGAAGGACCGATCGAAATTTCCCGAACCGCCGCCCCAGCCGAGTCTGATGCAGGATGTTCCTCAGCCACCGCGGAAAGAGACGTTTGCCGATGCGCCTTCGATTCTGGATAGGTTGCTTGCATCCCGAACAAGAAAGAAGGAAGAAGCTACGGCACTCCGCTATCGGAATGCGTACGCGGCTTGGGATGTTGAGCGGTCTCGGATTGAAAACGAGAACGCAGAGCAGATCAAAAAGTTTGATCAAGCGACTAAGACTTGGCGTAAGCGCAAGCAAGACTTCGTGCAAGCTCAGGCTGAGCAACATGCGCAGATTGATTCTCAAATAGAAGCTTATTTAGAGAAAAATACCGACGCGCTGCTTTCTTACTGGCAGGATGCCCTTGCCGCTCCGGACAATCCCCAAGAATGGCCTCAGGAAGCTGTTCTGAATTATCTGGCTGGGACTCAGCTCCTAGTGGTGGATTATGAGCTACCGGCGATCGAATCATTACCTCGCGTAAAAGAGGTGAAGTACATTGCTTCCCGTGGAGAATTCAAGGCTACTTTGATCTCGGATGTAGAACTGAAGCGAATTTATGACGACGTACTCTTTCAGCTAGCGCTCAGCGCGTTGTACAGACTGTTTTCGACTGATGATGCTAGCGCGCTTGCGTCAGTGGTTTTCAACGGCTGGGTTCATGCCGTTGATAAAGCTACCGGGATCGAGACTCATCCGTGCATTATGTCGGTTCAGGCTGGAAAGGAGGAATTCCTGGCACTCAATCTAGGTCAGGTTGATCCTCGCATGTGCTTCAAGAAATTGAAAGGCATCTCCGGTAGTCGGCTCACCGAGCTTAACCCGGTGAAACCTATTTTGGTGCTCAACAAGGAAGACCCCCGGTTTGTGCCCGCCTACGGCGTAGCTGACGGACTTGATGAACGCACAAACCTAGCCGCGATGGATTGGCTGGACTTCGAGAATCTGATCCGGGAGGTGTTCGAAAAGGAATTCAGGGCGAATGGCGGCGAAGTCAAGATTACCCAGGCGAGCCGCGACGGCGGTGTGGACGCGGTCGCGTTTGATCCCGATCCCATCCGCGGCGGGAAAATCGTGATCCAGGCTAAGCGTTATACAAACGCTGTGGGTGTTTCTGCGGTACGCGATCTCTATGGCACCGTGCATAACGAAGGCGCGACAAAGGGAATCTTGGTCACAACGTCCGACTATGGTCCCGATGCATATGAGTTTGCCAAGGGAAAGCCGCTGACACTCTTGAGCGGCAGTGAACTACTTCATCTGCTACAGAAGCACGGTCACCGGGCGAAAATCGATCTTCCGGCGGCGAAAAAGATTTTGGCGGTTGAGAGCGAGCAAATGAGTCGTTCTATGCCACGCTCGATCATGTAGTTTGGAACTCCCAGCAATCGGGTACACCGGGCAACTGGGGGCGGTAATCGTTCAGATAACCCTGCAAACTTCGAGTCTGCTGTTCGGCTTCGAACAACTTTCCCTGTGCCAGACAATTCGGCCCTCAGCTTCACGGCGTCCGCAAGCGCTTGGTCACATCCGACCCGCATTGCGCATAGTGCCGTGCATTCCAACTGAATATCGTTTGGGCTCTTGCCTTAAGGGCGCAATGCGCAAGCATCGCGTCGTAGATCCCGCCACCGACGATACCGAGGGCCGCAGAGGCTTCCAGCGCATCCGCGTATTCATCGCCACTGAGCGCAATCGTGGAAAGCCGCTCGCGGATGTTGCCGATGAACAGCATGGCTTGGTCGGCGCTAATGCGGTGTTTGCCTGGCATCCGCGTTAACGTGGAGTAAACCTCTGCCAGGCTGTGCGCTCCACAACAGCCGGTCGATTTATTGAATCGGACGAAAAGCGCGAGGCTAGCTTGATGGTGGACGTGATCTCCATAGAAGACCGGAACCAGGACCGAGGTATCGAAAAAAGCTTTCATTCGCGCGTGCTGAAGTTAGCCGCGTCGCGTTCCTCGCGGATCTGCTGCAGCATCTGATCAGTGGCGGAGGCGGGCAGAGGTTGCCCGGCATGAAACACCCAGACGCCATGCTCCTTTGTGAGCGGCCCCGTCCCGCGAACCGGGCGCAAGGTGATCTGTTCGCCGGCACTCTCCATTTCCAGGGAGTCGCCGGGCGCGAGGTGCAGTTCTTCCCGCAAAGGTTTGGGAATTACCACGCGGCCAGCTTTGTCGATGATGAGGCGTGTGTTCATTTGGTACGAGGCAATGGGTTGACCCATCGGTCTGTCCCATGGTACCGCTTGAAATGAGCTGCCGCACAACCCAGCCGCACTATAGGGGCGAACACGGTGATCCAATGGCCAATAAAGAACTGCAGTTTAAGACTGAGACAGAGGAAGCCGAGTGGTGGCCGAAGAATCAAGATCTGATCGCGGACCGATTCGAGCAAGCCAGGGCCGCGGGCCAACTAGGCAATGGAACAGTGGCGCGAGTTGCCGGGAACGGGCCAAACAGGCCGGAGCGTCGCCAACCATCACGATCCGGCTAGCGGAAGATGACCTCGCGCGGGCGAGAGTTTTGGCCGCCGCGAAAGGGCTGCGGTATCAGACCTATCTCAAGATGCTTATTCATCAGGCTCTGCATGCCGAGGAGCATCGTCCGGAACGTCCGTAGCCCGCTGATCCGGCGTTTGCCCGAGCATCTGCGTCAACGCGGAGTAGACCTCCGGTGCTTCCCTGTAACCTTTCTCCCCCGCGGCAGTACTCTCTGTCTGAAGACGTCCGAGCCTGCTGAACCCGGCACACTGGGGAACTCGCCCGATCTGCTCGTTCTCGATCGTCTCTTAAGGAGGGAGTGACATGTCTCTTTGGTCTCGCGTAACAAGCGGAATCCGCGCCGATCCCCTGAGCCGTGACATCGAAGAGACATCCGGCTCCCCCCTTCTTTACCTCGACTCCCTTCGCGCCGACATCGTGTTCGGGTGGCGCCAGATCCAAAAGAGAAAGGCAACTTCCGCCGCCGCGATTCTCTCGCTGGCTCTCGCGATTGGGGCTTGCACGGCTGCATTCCGATTGGTCGACGCGCTCTTTCTGCGGCCCATGCCGGTCAGCCATCCGGAGCGGCTCTATGCTTTGGTCCGCTATGGGAAGGGATTCTCCGACGGCAAGCCGAGAGTGGAGACGAGCTATGAGTATCCGGTCTTCCAGCAGATGCGCGGCGCCGTAAAGGACGAGGCCGAAGTCATTGCCGTCTCCTATGTGAACCGGACCGATCTGACCTATCCGACCAATCTGACCTACCAGTCCGGGGACGAGATGGAAAAGGCTGCCGTGCAATATGTCTCGGGCACGATGTTTGGTGTGTTCGGGATGCAGCCGGCGCTCGGGCGATTACTTGCGAAGGGCGACGATGTAGAGCCCGGCGCCCATCCCTATTGCGTGCTCTCGTATGACTACTGGGCGCGTCGTTTCGGCAAAGACCCGGGCGTGATCGGCCGCACCCTGCACATGGGCGGGATTGTCTATGAGATTGTCGGCGTGGGGCCGCAGAGCTTTACCGGGACGGAGCCGGGCACGGTTGCCGATCTCTTCGTGCCTACCATGATGAACGCGGGCGTGACTCATCCCGATTGGGGATGGGTTCGCATGCTGGTGGTCCTGAATGCGGGGTCGATCGCCGAGCCGGTGCAAGAGCGGTTGCGCGCGGTCTACGCAACCATGCAGCGCGCGCGAGCCAGGGAGTTTTCAGGGAGGCCGAAACAGTTCCTGGATCGATTCTTCAGCTGGCAAGTCGGGTTGCGGCGTGCGCCGGCAGGAATTTCGAGCACGCAGGACGATTACCGGTTGCCGCTAACGATCCTTAGCGTATTGGTGGCGATGGTGCTGCTGATTGCTTGTGCGAATGTCGCGAACCTAATGTCTGCCCAAGCGGCGGCGCGCGGACGCGAGATGGCGGTGCGGTTTTCTTTGGGGGCGCGAAGGGGCCGACTGGTGCGGCTGGTGATGGCGGAGAGTGCGATGGTGGGCCTCGCGGCGGGAGTTCTGGGAGTGCTCTTTGCGATGTGGGCGACGCCCTTTGTGGTGAGCCGGATCCAACGCCCGGACCAGCCGATTCGGTTGGCGCTGGAACCGGACGGGGCGCTGGCGTTGTTTGTCATTCTCCTGACTGTGGGGGTGACGCTGACGTTCGGGCTGCTTCCGGCGCTGCGATCGTCGGTGGTGCGTCCCGCCGGCGCACTCAAGGGCAGCACGGAACCCCTGAAACGGCGGCGTTGGATGCACGGGTTGATTGCGGCGCAGGCTGCATTTTGCTTTGTGGTGTTGTTTGTCGCGGGGCTATTTATTGCGACGTTCGCGAGACTGACGCAGCAGCCGCTTGGATTCTCTGCCGCGGGTGTGTTGCTGGTGGACGTTGGCGCGAAACATCCACTGCCGACGGCGCTCTGGGATCAGACGGCGGAGCGCTTGCGCAGGATGCCCGGGGTGGAGAGTGTCGCGCAGGCGAAGTGGTCTCTACTGAGCGGTGTTACGGAGAACAGCTTTGTCGTGGTGAACGGCGAGGTGAGTCCGGAACTGGCTTCGACGCTCGCAATTTCTCCCGGTTGGATCGATGCGATGAGGGTTCGATTGATCTCCGGGCGGGATTTTCGGGAGAGTGACGCGAAAACGAACGCGGCGATTGTGAACGAAAGCTTCGCAAGGCAATACTTCGGGAGACAGAATCCGATTGGAAGAACCTTTGCGGAGCAGGGCCGGCCGAGCACGCTGGAAGTGGTGGGAGTGGTTGCAAATGCGGGTTACCAGAATCTGCATGAGGCCGCGCGATCGGTGTTCTATCTGCCGCTCCATCGGGACGACGACAAAGGGCAAGTTGTTCCGCTCGATGATGAGACATTTATCGTGCGCACGGCGTTCACCGATCCGCTGACGATGTCGGAGTTGGTGCGCAAGACGATCACGCGGGCGCACGCCGGAGTTTCGCGTAACCAATGTGCGGACACAGCAGGAGCTGATCGATGCACAGACGATTCGGGAGCGGCTGTTGGCGATGCTGGCGACGTTCTTTGCGGGCGTGGCGTTGTTACTTGCCGGAATCGGATTGTATGGGGTGTTGAGCTATTCGGTCTTGCAGCGGGAGAGGGAGTTTGGGATTCGCATTGCGGTGGGCGCCTCCTTGCAGAGCATTGCGCGGCTGGCGATGACCGAGGTTTTTGCGATGGTGGTCTCCGGGGCGATTGCGGGGGTTGCGCTCGGCATGGTGTCGGTGCGTTACGTGGGGCCGCTGCTTTTTGGGGTGAAGGGGAGCGATCCTACGATGCTTGCGGCGCCGGTGACGGTGTTGCTGGGAGCCGCGATGCTGGCAGCTTTGCCTGCTGTGGTGCGCGCGGTCCGCGTGGATCCTGCAATTATGCTTCGATCGGAATAGCGACTTTGAGTCGAATGGCTTGCCGGCGAAATGGGGATCTGGCAACCGCTCAGGTGCCTTCGCGGCTCGGTAAGTGCATCGATCAAAGGCCCGCGACCAGCGATTGCACTATCGCTTCCGTCTGATTCCAGATCAATGCCGAGTTGTGTGTCTGCAGGGCCGCGCCCGTATAGTAAGTCTCGTTGTGGCCTTGCAGACCTTGGAAGTTGTTATAGAAGCCGGCCTCGAGACTTACCGGTGGAACATGCAATGCGAAGGGATAGTGTGAGCTATAGACGGGGAATCCGGTAAGACTAACGGATAGGTCCGGCACATCGAGACGATGGATATCGCCGACGATGGAACCAATTGCCTGCTGCGTAGGAATATCCGTCACGGCACCGTACTTCACGTTGAACAGCTGCGAGAATCCGGCGGGATAGAAGGAATAGACTTCCGGTGGAAGGGCGACGTTCGCCGGGGTAGTGGGCGCAGCGTTGTTCAGAGTCTCCGTCTGCGGCAGGCCGGATAGTTGAACAACGCCGGTGCCGTAGTAGTACGCAGAGAATTGAGTGAACACGGAGGATTCCTGGGAATCGAGATCGAAGCCCTGGAAGTTACTCAGCACTTGCGGGAAACTCACGACTAGGCGCGAACTGGTTATGGTCTGCACGCCGCTGGGTGTCTCTACCGTGACTTGGACCTGAGAGGCGTTGCGGGTGACGCTTTGAATTTCGGCGTTGAGGAGTACGGCATCGCCGAGCACCTTGGCCGCGCTGCTTGTAAAGCAGGCTGTTGCCACCGGGGATGTTGACGAAGGCGGCGCCGTTGAGTCCCAGGATCGCATCGACGATTGCCGGGCCGACTAACTTCAAGATGTAGATGGCGGTGGTGGCGAACAGGTTGCCGTATCCCTGGCAATAGCCGGCGAAAGTAGGGAGCAGCGGCTTCAGCGAATAGAGCGCGGCGAAGTCTCCGAAGGGAATGAAGAGCTCGGGAGGCGCGTTGGACGGGATCTGGTAGCCATTCTCATTCAGGAAGGAGAAGCGGGTGTTGTAGAGCTCGAGGTATTTGAGAAATGCGGCGGCAACTTCGGTCTCAGTCGGCGAATAGGCATCAACCGGTTGACCCGTGCGGAAATCCACGTCAATGGTGGGCGACGCGGCAAACTGGACCGGGGCAGAAGATACGCCCAAAGCGCTGAAGTAGTTCTCCTGCAGGGGTGTTTGGAGGAAGACAACAACGCCGATATCGATGGGGTTGCCAGTGAGGGGGTCGTAATAGGTCTGGGTATGACCGCCAATACGGCCAGTCTTCTCAACGACGGTGACGTTATAGCCAAGCTGCATCAGGCGGATCGCGGCATAGATGCCGGATGCGCCACCGCCAAGAATGCAAACATCACTGTTGCTCGCAGCTGGGCTAGCGCCTTTCGCCAGGTTGGGTAAGAGGGCAGCCGCTCCCGAAAGCGAGAGCAGGCGCAGAGCTTTCCTTCGATCGAGGTTCAACATAAAGGCCTCCCGACAGTTTCGTTGAGGTGCGTAGCCAGCATGTGGTACGCGCCACCTTCAGGAGTTTGTAGCATATCCGGAGGAGCGGCGCAAGGTTACCTGGGGCTAGGCAGTTGCGGTAACCTACCGGCGTTGGGTAGTCTCGCCGTCTTCGATGGATTCCGCTCGTAAAACGCTGTCCGGAGCGGTAGAATTCTCGAATGGATGGCGTCTCAAGCGATGCGGGTAAACGGCGAATCCGGGTTTTTTGCGTAGAAGATCACCCGGTGTTCCTGGAAGGCTTGCGCACCATTATTGAGTCGCAACCGGACATGAGTCTGATCGGCCACGCCAGCACCGGCAGTGAGGCGATCCAATCCTACCGGGCGCACAAACCAGATGTGACGTTGATGGATTTGCGGCTTCCCGGGGCGGATGGCGTGGATGCACTGATCTCGATTCGCGGCGAGTTCCCGGAGGCGCGCGTGATTGTCTTGTCGACGGCCGAGGGGGACGGGGACATCCGGCGGGCCCTGGAGGCCGGCGCGGCTGCGTATGTTCTGAAGAGCGCGCCGAAGAACGAGTTGCTGGGGTTTATTCGCTCGGTACATAGCGGGCGGCGGCACGTTCCCGTCGATGTGGCCGCGCGGCTTGCCGAGCACATGGGCGATGAACAGCTTACGCCGAGGGAGCTCGATGTTCTGCGATTGGTGCGTGAGGGCCGCCGCAATAAAGAGATTGCGGCGGCATTGAATATCGCCGAAACGACGGTGAATTATCATCTCAAGAACCTGATGGGGAAACTGGCGGCGAATGACAGAGGACACGCGGTGACGATTGCGGTCCGCCGCGGGTTGCTGGCTCTCTAAGTTCGCTTGTGTTCGCATGGGCCTATCGAAACGCATAGGTTCGTACCGACGTGAATGGAGGGGTACCCGGGCCACTTGGTTGACTGAGAATGAGGTCTGAGAATGGGGTCAATGCGTAGGTATGCGGAAGTGCTCCTGCTGCTCACAGCCGCAGCGAGTTGGGCCCGGGCGTTAACTCCCGACCGAAGGCTGACGCAGTACGGCCACACGGCGTGGCGAACTCCCGAGGCATTTGCCGGCACCCCTCTTGCGCTAGCACAGACCAACGACGGCTATCTCTGGGTTGGAACCGATCAGGGTCTCCTTCGTTTTGACGGCGTCCGTTTCCTTTCGCTGCCGCTGTTTGCGAAGTATCCGGCGCTGCGCTCGCGAGTGGGGGCTTTACGCGCCGACCGGGATGGCGGGTTATGGATCGCGGCAGGGAATCTTTTCTATCTCAAGGGGGATGTGATTCGGGAGTATCCTTCAGGAGCCGGGGGCATTAATAAGATCATCCAGGACCATGCGGGCGTTATCTGGGTAACTCGATATCGAGTGCATGATCATCGGGGACCGCTCTGCCGCATTGCCGGAACGCAACTTACCTGCTATGGGCCTAAAGACGGCATCCTTGGAAGCTATGCGGTGGCGCTCGCGGAAGATCCGGAAGGGTATATGTGGGTGGGGTCGTATTTTGTATGCCGTTGGAAACCGGGTTCTTCCACCCGTTATTTGGAAAAGGAGTTTGCTTCTTCACAGGGTTCTCCGGCAGTACGGGATTTATTTGCGAGCGGTCAACAGGTGTGGCTGGCGAGTGAAGAAAAGGGGCGAAAACGGGGCGTCCAGGTATTTTCACTAAGTGGGCCAGACAGCGGACATTGGAATCGTTTCTCGGCGGGTGAATTCGACGGGACACAAGTCGCTGCAACCAGCTTGTTCATCGACTCTCACGGGAGCCTCTGGGTCGGAGAAAGAACGAATGGCATTGACAGGATCGTTGACGGCCGCGCAGAGCACTTTGGGAGCGCCGACGGGCTTTCGAGCGACGTAATCGGCGACTTTCTGGAAGATCGCGAGGGGGACCTATGGGTACTCACCGACGGAGGGCTCGATCGTTTTCGAGATACGGCGGTGGTGAAGTATTCAGTACGGGAGGGGCTGGGCGCGGCCAATGTAGATGCTCTTCTTGCAGCGCGGGACGGATCCGTATGGGTAGCTGGGCAGGGATCTCTCGACGTGATTCGGGGCCTGGATATTACGAACTTACCGAGTAAGGTTCGACACACCGGCGGGATTGAGTATTATGCGCTGCTTCAAGACGCTGCCGACCGCGTCTGGATTGGGTCGAGCGCGGGGATGTTCCAGCGATCCGGGACCAATCTTGCAGAGAGCCTGGTAGCGTCAAAACCGGGGACGATAGGAGAAGCGGCTGAATCGATCACCCAGGATGTAGGCGGCGATGTTTGGGTGCTCACCTATGGGAGCAACTTCGATCACTTATATCGAGTGAGCAAGGGCGACGGCCAGCCGGAACTTGTTGCACTTCCCAAGGCCTTCGAGCCACGTCAAGTGGAAGCGAGCCCTAAAGGCGGGATTTGGATGTTGTCAACTGGCGCAGAACTTGCGCGCTCGGTTGGCAACCGGATAGAGCGCGTGTCTGGAGGGAAAGGGCGCGCGGCGGCCGGTAATATCGGCATGTATGTGGATGGGGACGATTCGATTTGGATTGCCACGCGCGAGGGAGTGATCTGGTGGGACGGTCATGCCGATCATGTCCTCGATCAGCGCAGTGGGCTTCCTTGTAACTTTGCACGCGCCGTCATCCGGGATGCGGAGCGGAATTTGTGGGTTTCGAGCCTCTGCGGATTCGTATCGATCGCGGCGAGTGAGATCGAAAGATGGCAGCGCGTGCCCAGCAGCGTTGTCAAGGTGAGGTTGCTGGATGCCTTGGACGGCGCCCACAGTGGAACTCCTAGCGAGTTTCCCAGAGCGTCGTTAGGTCCTGACGGGCGGTTATGGTTCACCGACGGCCTATCCGTTCAGCGCGTAGATCCGCGGTCGCCAGCAACTAACAAAACCCCTCCACCGGTGTACATCGAGGAATTAACTGCCGATCAAAAGGGATACCCGCTGAATCGTGTAGCGTCCCTTCCGCCGCGCACACGTGACGTCCGGATCACTTACACCGCCCTCAGTTTTCCTTTGCCACAGAAGGTGCAGTTCCGGTACAAGCTCGAAGGGCATGACACGCAATGGCAAGAGGCAGGGACACGGCGGGAGGCGTTTTACACGGACCTAGCGCCGGGTGATTACACGTTTCGCGTTGTGGCCTGCAATAACAGCGGCATCTGGAACGAAGCCGGCGCAAGGCTGCCATTCCGGGTTCAAGCTGCGTGGTACCAGACGCGATGGTTTTTCCTCCTAGCCGTGATTTTGGGAGCGGCATGCACGTGGTTGCTCTACCGTCTTCGCCTGAACCAAGTGGCAGCAGGACTTAGCGCACGATTCGATGAACGTCTGTCGGAACGCACGCGACTGGCGCGCGATCTACATGACACGCTGCTCCAAACCATTCAAGGGAGCAAGATGGTTGCGGATGACGCGCTGGAGGGTACTGCGGGTCCGGTAGAAATGAGAACGGCGCTGGAGCGTTTGGCTAAGTGGCTTGGGCAGGCAGTAGAGGAGGGGAGGGAAGCTCTCCATTCCTTACGTTTGTCTACAACGGAAACCAATAACCTGGCGGATGGGCTTCGCAGGGCGTTAGAGGAATCTGCCGCGGGACACAGCGGCGAGATTGCGTTTGATGTAAAAGGGGCTTACCGGGAGATGCATCCGATTCTGCGCGATGAGATTTTCCGGATTGGCAACGAAGCGATCCGGAATGCGTGCACGCACTCGCAAGCGAGTCGAATCGAGGTTGAACTGCAGTATGGGCAAAACCTATGTCTATCGGTGCTGGACAACGGAATCGGAATGGAGCAGGAGACAGCCGCAAAAGGGAAAGCCTCCCATTTCGGCCTTCAGGGGATGCGGGAACGCGCGGCACGTATTCGCGGCAAGCTTCAGGTGACCAGTGCGCCCGGCCAGGGAACAGAGGTCAGGCTCGAAGTGCCGGGAGATGTTGTATTTCGGAACGCACCACGGAAGCGAAGCGCTGGCAAGGGAAGAGATATAACTTGATCGGCGAGTCTCGTCACTATTGGTAGTGGGTCAGTTTGAAAAATGAGTCGGTTTAATGAGGTTCCCAGTTTTGCCGCACTGACATCCATCGAGTTCCCGTGATCGCCTTTCTCTTGAGCACTGTGCCCAGCGCCAAATCGGGCCGCTTCTTAAATCCCGCGCGCTTGATGTAAATCGTAGCTTCTTTGGCCTTTATCTCAGAAGCAACTGCCATGTGCTCATCTGGCTTACCCTTAGCCTTGAAGAGAGAAGCGTTAGCTGATCGGCGCTCCCTCATATGGTTTCGTTGCTTCCCCTTCGGGATTAGCTTCCGGCTGGCCTTGTCATTCTCCCCGTAGACATTCCGGCGGTCGAGCGCGAGACTCAAACGCTTCTTCTCTTGTGGCGATTTAATCTTGCTCATGCGCGGCCAAATTTCCGTGCCACAATCGTACCATGCCAACGCGCTCAAGCAAACAAAAGGGTCTTTGGCCGCGTTCACCAGACATTGAAAACCACCCCTGCTATGAAATCTGGCGTTGCCAATCTTGTTTGGAGAAGTATCAACCCCCCGTATTCCGCCCGATAGTCTTCCACAGGGAACATTTCATCTCCTCGGGATGTTTTCAAGCTGTTACCCACTACCTCACTATCAGATTTGAGGGGATCTTGCCTATCTGTTTCCATGTGCCGGATAACTCCTCGACTCGCTAAAGTTCAAAACGTCGACCAAGAAACATCACTGCGTCGTTGATTACCAGGTAAGAGGCGTGGAGACGTATCAAATCGACCTTAGAACAAGGAGAGGACATGGACAAGCTAACGCTTAAGGACGGAACGGAGATCTACTACAAGGACTGGGGTGCGGGTCAGCCGATTGTTTTTCATCACGGTTGGCCCTTAAGCGCGGACGACTGGGACGCTCAGATGATGTTCTTCCTGGGACACGGTTACCGGGTAATCGCTCACGATCGCAGGGGGCATGGGCGCTCCACTCAGACAGTAGATGGCAACGACATGGACACGTATGCTTCTGACGCCGCTGAACTGGTGACTGCGCTAGGTCTCAAGAATGCCATTCACATTGGACACTCGACAGGGGGCGGCGAGGTTACGCGCTATGTCGCGCGGCATGCGAACGGCCGCGCCGCGAAAGCGGTGATCATCAGCGCGATTCCGCCTGGCCTGCTCAAGACCGATAAGAACCCGAATGGAGTTCCGATGGAAGTCTTCGACGGGATTCGCGACGGCACAGCCAATCATCGCGCTCAGTTCTACCAGGACATCACTCTACCTTTCTACGGCTACAACCGTCCGGGAGCGACAATTTCTCAAGGCATTCGGGATAACTGGTGGAGACAAGGGATGATGGGCGGGATCAAGGCGCATTATGACTGTGTGAAGGTCTTCTCCGAGACCGAGTTCTACGAGGACCTGAAGGTCATCGACATACCGGTTCTGGTGATGCACGGCGAGGACGATCAGATCGCTCCATTTCCGGTTACGGCGGCGCGCTCGATCAAGCTACTGAAGCATGGAACGCTGAAAGCGTATCCCGGTTTTCCGCACGGAATGCCGACTACAAATTCAGAGCAGATCAATGCGGACATCCTGGCTTTCCTGAAAGGGTAATCGCGATTGGCCCGGCGAGTTAGAAATAAGTCAACTCGCCGGGCAGCTTTCACTTAGCCCTAACTTCCCCTTGCGTAATCGTTACAGTAAATGGCGCGGAGGAAATGCCCGCAGCACTGACGATTGCCGAGTAGGTTCCGGCCGTCACGCCCGGGTTAAGTGTGAAGTTTACGGTTTCCGGCTTTGTCCCGGTAGCGACGCCGACGGAACTCCAGTTCGTCGTCCGGCAATAGTAGGTCTCCCCGCTGGAAGTTACTAAGCGCAAAATCGGATAGTTCTCGTCCATCTCGTCATCGTCGCCGTACGCGGCTCCGGCGTTCTGGCCGGTGAGTTTCCTGCCTGCAAGCGTGAAGAGTCCGCTGCCGTTGTAGGTGATGCCTGTGATCACAGGGCGATAGGTGGCATTCACCGTTCCGGTCCCTGTATAGATCCAAACTTGACCCAGTCCGTCTGAAAACAGGAACTGGCCATTCGGGAGGATGAGCATGGTGGTGTTGTACGAGTTATCGCGCGCGAGGTTCGCATCGTTCAGGGCGGGTGCAATGGCGCTGATTGTGCCGGCGGACGGATCGAAGTCGAAGAGCTGGGTCGGCGGACTGTAGGGGCCTCCGAACTGTAGCCCGATGCCGGACGCGGTTCCCGTTGCATTCTGCGAGATATGTACTTGCGAAGAAGAGTCTACGCTGACGACCGCCGCTCCGCCGGGAATGACGGAGGTTCCACTAGTCTGGGTCACGGACCAGCCAACTTGGATGGTAGCCGTGGAACTTAGCCCCGTGATGACCGGCGATCCACTAGTCGTATTTCCTGTTGTGATCGCAGGTGACGGACCGGAGTCCGCGGCGAAGATCACATGTCCATCGGGCAGAATTGCTCCGGGCGCATCGTCAGTACCGAACAACACAGGCACCCCGTTCAGTGTGCCGACAACGTTCGGTCCCGCGGCCCAGGTATTGGTGGACGGCGTGTATACAGCGCGGTGCTGCCGTTCGATCCGATAAGAAACGTTCTTCCGTCCTGCAATCGCAGGGAGGGTCCGATCTCCTCGTCGGCGGGGTTCACCAGGAGCGGCAGCGTTCCGCTGGCAGTGCCGTCGCCGGGACTAATGCTGCTCCAAAGGTTGGTGGCTGGGTTGTAGGCCTCCGCATACCCCTCGCCAGCACGAGTGCTTTGGCCGATATCGTAAGTTAGTATTCTTCCATCGGCAAGCCGCGTCCACCCCTCTTCGTCGCTCGAATCATCGTAAACTTTATTCGCGGCGAATGACCACGAGTTAGTTGCGATCGAATAGATATAGCTAGCTGGGCTAACCAGGCTCCCTGTCAGGATTGCCCCCTTGGAGAGCAACATACTGGGGACATCACCGTAGCAGGAAGTTGGAGTGCCCGAGAACGCCAACGCTGTACCGGTTCCAGTAGCTGTGGCGTTCGCAGAGATCGTAACCTGGCTGGAAGAATCGACGCTGATGATCGTGGCGCCGGCGGGTATGCCGTTGCCGGCGACTGTCCACCCGGGTAGAAAGGTCGGCGTCACTGTGGTTGGGAGATTGGTGATTACCGGGGAGCCTGAGCTGGTATTGCCGGTAACGTTGTAAGTGACGTTGAAACAGGCCTGAGGCGGGAAAGTTTCAATGGGCGACCACGTATTGGCGATCGGATCGTAGATCAAGCCCGTCGCAGTCCAGGTATAGTCCTCGCCAGGACCATAATTCTCTCCGCCCATTACCCACACTTTGCCGCTCGGCAGAATTTCGCTGGCGTACGAGAGTCTCTTGGTCGGAAACGGCGCAATCGAGGTCGTCGACCAAGTGCCATTGATATAGCTTCCCGCCGCATTGGGAGTTAGGCGTAACCAACTCTGTGCGTCCCCTGATTCCGCCATGACTGTTCCGTCCGTGAGTAACTTGAACTCATATACCTGGACGGGAGGCTGGTTCTGCATTAGCGTCCAGGTGGAGCTAAGGGCGTTCGAAGTGAATAGGGCGATGGTGAGGCCGAGAAACCGTAACCCGCCGATCGCATAAGACGTTTTCATTGAACGCACCCTCCCGGTTGCACTTGCAACACGAAAGGCTATCACGCTGGGTCGATCTGAGCAAGGCGCAGCCGAGTTAGCGTTTATACCAAATATCCGCGGCGCCATCAGATAGTAACGAACCGGTTCAGTCCCAAATAATTCCCGAAAATTCTCCTGCCGTTTGCGCCTTACCCAACGGACGAGATTTAATTGTCCGAAACAAACACGAGGAGAAGTACATGAAAGTCAAAATATCGCAATTCCGCGGAATCACATTGCTCGCGGCTGTTCTGTCGGCGAGCTTCGTTTCCGTAGCTTCAGCCGAAGATATAACTGTTTATCAGAAGCACACAGATGGATCCGTCTGGCAGTTTACGGGGGCGCCTTGCACAAGAACGGCCTGCCCCGGCTGGATCGAGCTCGACAACAATCCAAACAACAACATGATCGCTTATGGCGGCTTTCAGCTCTATGAGCTTCACAACGACGGCTCGGTTTGGCACTATACTGGACCAGCTTGCAGCAACGGGTCCTGTCCGGGTTGGGCGAAAGTCGGCAACAGTCCGACGGGCGGGACGATCGGTGTCGGCGGAGGCATTCTGTATCAGCTTCGCGGCGCGTCGGTGTGGCAATGGCAAGGCACGCCTTGCAGCGGCAACACCTGCAACAGTTGGCTGGAACTGGATCACAACCCCAACGGCGACTACTTCGCTTCCAACGGCGCCAACCTATATGAATTGCTTGCCAACCGTACCTTCTGGCAATCCACTGTTATGCCGTGCAACGGAGGTTGGTGTGCCAATTGGGTCGAGGTCGACGATAACCCAAGCACCCAGCTAGTTTTCGCGGTCGGCGTCTATGGCGCGTATCAATTGCATACGAACGGCTCTATCTGGCAGTACACCGGACCGGCCTGCACCGGGGGTTACTGTCCAGGATGGGTGGAACTCGACAACAATCCAGAGGCTACGGCAATCGCCGCGTCGGGCTTTCTCTACGAACAACATTCCGATCACTCGATCTGGCAATATACCGGGTCACCCTGCAGCGGAGGTAGCTGTCCGGGTTGGACGAAGCTAGACAACAATCCATCAACTACCCTGATGGTCGCCGGCATCGACAGCGTGTTCCAGATGCACGCCGATCACTCGATCTGGGAGTATACCGGGGTGCCGTGTAATGGGAGCGTCTGCAGCGGTTGGATGGAACTCGACCGTAACCCGAGCACGGAAACCATAGTGGCTGAGGGAATGACGTTCTAAGTTCTTATTGACTACTCCCAAAGGTGTTGCAATTCGCAACTAAACCGGATTGCAACCCGCGGCTGAGCCACGTGTCGCGCTGCTGCGAAGTGCCGTGGGTGAAAGAATCAGGATCCACACGGCCGGTTGCCATCTTCTGCAACCGGTCGTCGCCAACGGCTGCGGCGGCGCGCAGGCCATCCTGGATTTCTCCGGGCTTCACCACTCCGCGCTGCTCGGCGGAATTTGCCCAGACGCCCGCGAAACAATCCGCCTGTAGTTCCAGGCGAACGGAGAGCGGGTTCTGCTCGCGACTATTCTGGAGTTGCTCCCGCCGCACCTTTTGCTCAATTCCGAGCAGGTACTGAACATGGTGCCCGAGTTCATGCGCCACGACATAGGCCTGCGCAAACTGGCCTGGGGCTCCGAAGCGGGTCTTCAGCTCGTTCATGAAGCCGAGATCGAGATACACTTTCTGATCGCCGGGACAGTAGAACGGCCCGATCGCGATCTGCGCCTCGCCGCATGCCGAAGGATATTCGCCGCGATAGAGCAGCAGCTTCGCGTGGCGGTAGGCGTGATTTGTCTGCTGCGGAAGGATTTTGTCCCAGGTGGATTGCACATCGTTGAGAACGAAACGGATGAACTGATACTCGGGCCGCTCCTGCGCATCCTGCGCGCTGTTTCCCTCGCCACCGCCGGGCGAGACTGGTGAGCGGTAAGGGGCGTTCGTGGTAGGACCGGTAACTGGACCGGAAGCTGGGCCGGCATCCGGGCTGCCTCCGCCCGAAAAGACCGAGAACAGATTCTGATGGAACAGCAGGCTGAGAACGCCGACGACCAGCACCCCACCGATGCCAAGGTGGATGCCACCGAAGCCGCTGCCGCCAAAGCCGGGGCCGCCAAAGCCTCCGAATCCGCCGCCGCCACCGCCGCTATCATCCCGGCGATCTTCAATGTCCTGATCTGAGCCGTTTTGGTTCCATTCCATAACCGCGACTCAGTGCACCCAAGTCGCCAAAGCTCTGGGTAGAGAGCTAGGCGGGCAGAACGTCGTAAGGCCGCATCATCTCGTTATCTTCGTGTTCGGCCAGATGGCAGTGCCACACATAGCGCCCCGAATAGCCTTCAAACGGAACGATGATGCGGGTGACCAGCTTCGAATCCGCCTGCACCGTGTCCTTCCAACCGGTTTCGTTGGCCGCGGGCGGCATGGCGTTGCCGAAGTACTGGAGGCCTTTGCCGTTCCGGAAAGCAAACGGATCGAAGCGCCGGCGGTCCAGAATTTGAAATCGCACCAGATGCAGATGAATGGGGTGTGAGTCGTCGGTCAGGTTGATCAAGCTCCAGATTTCGACCGAGTTCAGGCGCGGCTTCTCGGTCACGGGCATCGCCCAATGCGTGTTGTTGAGCAGCATGCGCATGGGCGCGGCGACCATGTTATCCATCTCGCCGAGCGTGAGTTCTCGCGTCGTGACGGCCTCACTCTCCGCAATCCGGCGCACGGGGCGCAGAGTTGCGGGAAGGCTGCTGGTGTCGTCAACTTTCCCGGCGGCGACGCGAAACTGCAATAGCTCAAGAGGCCCGCTCTTCAGCACGTGGCGTTCGCCGCCGAGTCCCGCGAAATCGACGATGAGGTCGACCCGCTCACCGGGCGCTACAATCACGCGCTTCATCGGAACGGGGGCGGGGAGTAGTCCCTGATCGCTGCCGATCTGCGTTAGCGATAAGCCGGGTATCTCGAAACGATAGAACCGGGCGTTCGAAGCATTCAGAAAACGGAAGCGGTAACGCCGCGGCTGCACCTCGAGATACGGCGCGAGTTTGCCGTTGATCAGCGTCGCGTCGCCGTAGAATTCGGGCACCCACGGCGCGTCCGGCGTTCCGGAATCCGGGTAGAAGAGCTGCCCCGACGGCGTGAAACTGCGATCGCAGAAGATCATCGGGATCTCGTACGCGCCGCGCGGCAGGTTCAGCCGGTCCTCGAAATCATCGCGAACGATATAAAAGCCGAAGAGGCCGGCGTAGGTGTTCAACCGCGTGATCCCCATAGCGTGGTCGTGATAGAACAGCGCGGTTGCTTCCTGCGTGTTGGGGTAACGATGAACCGCCGAGTGCCCCGGCGTAAACCATGCTTCGGGGTATCCGTCGCTGCCGGGCGGGACGCGTCCGCCATGGACGTGAACGACGGTGCGCACCGCGGGATTGGTCTTCTCGGCGCCGCACAAGTTGTGATCGATCGGAAGGAAGTGGCTGGTTGGAAGTTGGTTTACCCATTCAATAGAAATCGGCTGGCCGGAGCGCGCTTCGATCGTCGGACCGGGCCATGTCGAGCCGTAAGTCCAGACGCGCACTGAAGGCAAGTCGCGATGAACGGCGACACGCATTTCCCGCATGGCGATCCGGTAGCGTGGAACCGGCCGAGACTCGACTGGCTTGGCCACCGGAAGAAGGGGCAACGGGTCGACGAAGGGCGTCAACGAATCGGGATGAAGGGTAAGCGGCTTAGGCGGCTCGCCGATGAGCCCAAGCAGAGGAAGGAAAGCACGACGCGTCAAGGGCACAGACAAAAGAGCGGGGCAGCCGTCATGGACCCGGCGGCTGCCCCGCGATGACTCCTTATCCAGTTACAGGAACTACTTCGATACTACGAGTCCCGTGTTCTCGTCCAGTATGAGCGGCGTTAGATTCCCCGCCGAAGTGAAGTTCAGCATGTTTGTGATGGAACCAGCCAGAGCGTCGAACGAACCTCCGCCGAGCCGCTGCCCGGAGAGCCAGTTGTCTTCGATGAAACGCATGATCGAACTCTGGTCAGTAACGGTGTGATCCACGAAGTTGGACTTGGCATAGGGCGAGATGACCACGAAAGGAAGCCGAGGTCCATAACCGCAGCGGCCTTGTGCATTGGTGGTGGCCGCGACGATTCCGGGCAGAGCCTGCGTTCCTGTGCCGCAGTTTCCGGGGCCAAGAAGGGCATCGGCGCTGCTCGCGGATTGATTCATGATCGGACCGATCTGGTGGTCATACCAGCCGTCCGAGTCGTCGTACGCGATGATGACCAGCGTGTTCTTCCAGGCGGGTTGATTCTGGAGGAAGTTAATGGTGCTCACCAGGAAATTCTGTTCATCGATCGGATCGGAATAGCCGGCATGGCCGTCCTGGAACCCGCGAGCCTTGAGGAAGCTGACGGCGGGGAAGTTTCCGGCGGACACAGCGGCAAAGAAATCATTGATGTCGTACTGATGATTCGCGGCGTCCTGGTGGCCGATGTTTTTCAGGGACGTCGGCCGGGCGTGGGTCGGGTTCGCGGTGGACGGGTAATACTGGAAAGGCTGGTGGTGCGGGATGTAGTCGGCCTTGGTTACATTGGTGATCTTTGAAGTCGTGGTGCGACCGCAGCCGGTACTGCCGTCCGGATTGGTAACGTTCAGGTTGAAACCGCCTTCGAAGAAGCCCCAGGACACGTTACTGGCGCTCAGCAGGTCGCCGATATTTTTGCCGCCCATCTGAACAACGCCGGAACCGGAGCAAACATCGCCCATCGGATCGGGGTCGCCGATGACGGTCGTGGAACCGAAGCCGCCGTCAACCGTGGAACCCGACGCGTTCGCCATGTCGGTTACGCCATTGGTTTGGCCGGAAATCAAATTGAGAGCGCCAACCGTCGACGGTCCGAAGTTCGTCCCGAACGAGTTATCGTTCATTGAATACTTCTGCGCGTAATTCCATAGGGCGGTGACCGTGTTTCCGTCGTAGTAGCCCATGGTGAGACCGGTCGTGGTTACCGCGGCAGGAGGTGCGCTGGGCGGCGGGCCGGCGGTTCCGACCGACATCGGGAACAGATCCATCAGACCGCCGTGGAACGCCAGCTGTTCCGGAGTGTAATCGTGGTCCTGATCGGCAGTCGCGGCTTGCGAACGATCCAGACGGAAAGGATTGGTTGCACCCGAACCGTTGGCGGTGTTCAAGTTCGGGTTGTTGTTGCGAAGTCCGTCCGTGAAGCCGTTGACGGCCGGCGTGCCGGGGGCCGCGGTAAACGATGGCTCACCTGGCGGGTTAAAGGCAATCGGATAAGTTCCGAAGTAATGATCGAAAGAAACGTTCTCCTGATAAATGACCACGATGTGCTGAATCGGCGTGGCCGGGGCGGTGGGGGCCGCGGTTGTGACCGTGGCTGCGTCCAACATCGGCATTGCCGCTAACAAGGCGGCGGAGAGGATTGAAACAGTCTGGCGCATAGCTCCTTTTTGTACTCTGCTTGCTATATGCGCCCTGAGGGCGCGATGGTTAGACTACCGAAGCAGAGTTACAAGGGAACTGAAGATCGGTTACTAAACGGTTACAGAAAATTCAGCTGTGATGAAGCTTACGCGGTGGCGTTGTTTATCTGCTTAAAACATCGTGCTGAGCTCACGAGAACCGATCGCTTGGTCAGCGAAAGTAAACGTCCCGTGCTCGCGCATCTCCCGCGCGGCTCGAAGAAACGCGCCGAGTGCCGCACGCGACAGAGCGCTTCCAACACTAATCCGCTTGACTCCGATGGCCGAGAGCTCCGCCAGACTCAGTTGGACGCCTTGCAGACCCATGACGACGTTTACAGGCCGATCCACTGCGCCGACTACAGCCTCGATATCGGTTTTAGTTGTTAGTCCCGGCGCGTAGAGAACATCCGCGCCTGCCGACTGGTAAGCCTGCAGCCGCTCAATGGTGTCTCGTAAGTCGGGTCTGCCCGCGATGTAGTTTTCGGCGCGCGCGGTCAACGTGAAAGGAAACGGCAGGCCGCGCACGATTTCAGCGGCAGCAGCGATCCGCTCGGTAGCATGTCCGATCTCATAGGGCGCGGCATTCGCACGGCCCGGGAGGTCTTCGATGGAGCCGCCTGCCAGACCAACTTGCGCCGCGCGCTGAATCGTCTCCGCGACGCTCTCGGGCGAGTCGCCGAAGCCATTCTCAAGGTCCGCACTGACGGGCAGATCCGTGGCCGACACGATAGCGGCTGCATGCTCTATGGTTTGATCACGGCTAAGCGTCCCATCGCGCTGCCCGATGGAGAACGCATAACCGGCACTGGTGGTCGCGAGGGCTTCGAAACCGAGATGGGCCAGTAAACGCGCCGTGCCGATATCCCACGGGTTGGGGATGATGAATGCGCCCTCACGATGGTGGAGAGCGCGAAAAAGCTTTCCTTTCTCAGCCTGAGTCAGCATCGCGGTTCAAGCTTGCGGAGCAACGACTGCGGGGATGTTCAGTGTTTGATCGACTGCTTCCACGAAGTTTCTCTCTTCGCGGAGGATCAGGTGCTGCGAGTGAGCCATGTCGAAATTGGCGCGCGCTTCCGGATCGGCCCGCAAGCGCGCTCGATAGGTCTCGTAGGAAGCCAGACTATCGAATGCAATCAGTCCCCAGGCTACGTCGTTCGTGCCCTCATGAGGCAGGAAGTAACCGATTAGATGACCGCCGCAGCGAGGGATGATGCGGCCCCAGTTCTCGGCGTACTGTTTGAATGCCTCGCGCTGAAACGGGTCGATCTGATAGCGGATCACACAGGTTACGTTCATGAATTCTCCCTGAACCAGTTTCCCGCTTACCGGATTTGCACGCTTCGTTAGCGAGCGAAGTATCGCGTGTTACCGCTGGCTGGCTTCTCCGGCGAGAACGCGCCGGTTGAAATCGCCTGATTGTTTGCGCGGCACACTCAATGACTTCCACTCAGCCGCCTTGAAGTGTTTGGCCAAAAGCACGATCTGCCCGCAATGATACGAATAATGAGCAACCTGGCGGTTGATGGCCTGCATCACCGAATGCGGTTCCCCACGAATGGTTATGGTTCGATTCAAGTCCGCATCCGAAAGAGGTTCGAGTGCGCGGAACAAGCACTGCCAGCCTTCTTCCCACAGCGCATGAACGGACTCGCGGGTAGCGGGCGGGTCCTCGAACTCAGAGTCGCGATTGCGATCGGGCTTCTCGCCGTCGCTGTTGAGGAAATCGGTCCATCGCGAGCGCATGTTGCCGGCCATATGCTTGACGATCACGGCGATCGAATTCATTTCGCCGTCCAATACGGCGAGGAGTTGTTCGTCGTCGACTTGCGCCATAGCCTTGTCAGCTAGCTGCTTGTAGTAATGGAAGACCGCGAGGGAGTCTTCCAGATATGAGGTCGTGAACTGCAGAGCCATACGGATATTTTCGCGCTTGCGCGAGTGGCGACAGTGAGGGCATCCAACGTCTGCCTGCACGGGAGAGAACCCAGTCAGACCATCAATGTCATCGGCGTCGTGGTGGTTCCTCGCGCCCAGGAGCGCGGCAGATCGGTCCTGATTCGCCCGCTGGACTCCGCGTGGAACTGGTTAGCGAGCCCAGCGTGGAGTTCTTGCAGACGCTTGCCGGTCCACGACGTTCTAAACCCCACTCCCTAAAGCAGAAGTTCATTTGGGCCGATAGTCCTTTTGTATGGGCAAATCCCCCCAATTCGCCATTTGTCTGTTTTTCTGCATGATAGGTGCGCTAATGGGCCAGGACGAACCCATGACGGAGCCGGACAAGACAGCTGGAGCGGCAGAAGCTGCATTGTTGGATGATCTTCCAGTTGTACAGGCGGCCACTCTCCATCAACAGACACTTCAGGAAGCTCCTGCCGACGTCACCGTCATTACCGCAGCGGAAATCAGGAAGTATGGCTATCGAACTTTGGGTGAAGCTTTGGCTTCGGCGCGCGGCTTCTACTCTTCGTACGACCGCATTTACCATTACGTCGGAGTAAGCGGGTTCTCACTTCCCGGCGATTTCAACACGCGCTTTCTGGTCATGATTAATGGTCATGCCATGACCGAACACGTTTACGACTCTAACGGTTTCTTCGGTCAGGATTTTGGGCTTGATATGGATCTCGTCGAGCGTATCGAGATCATCCGCGGCTCGGCTTCGGCACTCTATGGCAGCAACGCCATGCTCGCGACCATCAACGTCATCACGCGCTCTCCCGTTGATGCCACCGGCTTTCGGGCCAGTACGGAAACGGGCAGCTTCGGTGAAAAGAAGGCTTTTGTCTCGGAATCGGTCTACCTGGGAAAAGGTGTGAATCTCTTGGCAGCGGGTTCGTTTTTCTCAAACGGGGGCCAGTCGCTTTTCATCCCCGAATTTGACTCTCCGGCAACCAACAATGGCGTTGCCACACATAGCGACGGGGAACAAGGGTTCCACGCTTTCGTGAATTTGATTTGGCACGATTGGAGTTTCACCGCCCTGATCGAAAACCGGCTAAAACGCGTGCCGGTGAATTGGGCTGATAATACAGTGTTCGACGACGGTGGTTCGCGGGTCCGCGACAGCCGGAACTTTCTTGAGGCGGCGCGGTCGCAAGACGTCGGCACAAACGGCAAACTGCATTACCGGATCTACTTCGACGACTATCGTTATGACGATCGCTTCGACTACGATTTCGGTTACATCGACGACCAACGAAGCCTTGCGCGCGCCGACTGGATAGGGTCTGAGATTACCTATACCCGGCCTGATAGCGACCGCGGTGAATTAACGATTGGTACTCAGGGCGAATGGGATCTGCGGAACCGGCAGGAGGAGTACTCGGTGACGCCCATCCAGTCCACTATGGTTAACCTTAGTGTTCCTGACCGGACGATCGCAGTTTTTGCACAGCAGGAGTGGCGTTTCTGGTCGCGTCTAAAGGTCTACGGAGGTTTACGGTTAGATCATTCGCATAACTATGGAAGCGCCCTGTCTCCCCGTGTCGCCTTAGTTTATCAGGCATCCCCGCTCACCGTATTTAAGCTTGCCTACGGAAGTCCGTTCCGCCACCCCAGTGCATTCGAAAAGTACTTCAGCGATAACGAGACGCTTGTCTCCAATCTGAATCTGCAGGCTGAAAGAGCGAATACGTTCGAACTCTCGGCGGAGCATAAATTCGCACGACAGTTAAGCGCAATCATTAGCCTCTACCAATATCGGGTCCACGGACTTATCGAGGAAGTTTTCCCGGATGTCGGTATCCCCCAATACCAGAACGTGGATAGCGCCAGGTCGACAGGCGTAGAGTTTGAGGTCTCTAAACACCTGCCCGGTGAAGTTGAATTACTCGGGAGCGCGACGTTTCAGCGGACCGCTGACGCTGCTACTCAGGGGAGCCTTGCTAACGCGCCGGACAATCTATTGAAACTCCGCGCGGGTTTACCCCTGCTGCGCCGCCGGATATTCGCTGCCTCGGCCGTCCAGTACCTGAGCTCCCGCTCTACGATAGCCGGCGCCACTCTGCCCGGCGTGTTTTTGCAGGATCTCACGCTAACGAGCCGTCAGTCCATATTCTCCGCTTTCGCCGTTCAAGTGGGTATCCGAAACCTTTGGAACAAAGCCTATGAAGCACCCGTGGGTCTGTCCGTCGATACGATGCAGCAGGATGGCCGTTCTATTTATGTGAAGCTGAGCTGGCGAGGTTCGGAGTGATCCGCGTGACGCGACGCACGGCGCTTGCGTCGATTCTGGCGGCCTCCATCTATCGTCCAAGCCAGGCCGTTGCGGGTTCGTCGAAGATTATGATCGCCAGCGCGGCCGCGAGCGGTGCTCATGCTACCGCAATCGACGGGATGCAACGAGCTCTGGCGTCTACCCCGATCGCGACCTCCACCTTCAGGCTCCCTGTGGATGACGCGGCCTTTCAGCTGGAGTTGAAAAACGGATCCACTCAGCTTGCGATCGCCGTCGGGGTCGATGCCCTTCGTCTACTTCTGAACGGGAAGGCGAGGATGCCACTGCTTACGACGATGTGTTTCCGAGCTGATCTGAAACGCTCCGGCATTCTTAATTCGGTCGACCTTCGTCTCGCAGGGGCGATGTGGCTCGATCTACAAGTTCAACAAATAGTGAATGGTCTCCGGCTTGTCTTCCCAGACGCCGATAGGATTGCGGTTATTCGGAACCCCGCACAGTCTGATCTTGGGACTCAGGTTCACAAGCAATCTACCGGAGGCGCGATCCGGTTCGTCGATTGTTCGGACCCGTCGGAACTCATGCCGGAGCTCCGGAAGTTGCGGGGACAGGTAGACTTTGTAATCTGTCTACCGGATAGCACGCTCTACAACAAAACTACTGTTGAACCGTTGATTCTATCTTCACTGGAACTGCGGCTTCCATTAGTCGGATTTTCCTTAAGCTTTGTGAAAGCTGGGGCGGCGGTTGGTGTTTACCCCGATTTTGCCGACATTGGACGTCAGACAGCTTTGATGGCCCTTCGCTGTCTCGAGGGCGGATCAGAGACGCGCGAGGAGACGCCTCATCGCACTATGGTTGCGGCTAATCAGCGTGTCCTTCACCTTATAGGGCGCGACTACCATCAGAAGGGCGAAGAAGTTCTTCTAGTCCAATGAAGTGGATTTCTGCACCCTCGCGAAAAAGTCTTCTCGGAAGAGTGCTTGGAACCAATCTCTTCGTCGCAGGGGCCTCCGTGGTTTCCCTCACGGCGTTGTTCCTCGTCAGTGATCATTCCGAGTTTCGACGACAACAGTTGCTGCGTGTTCAGATGTTGGCACAGTTTGTCGCACGGCAGAGCGAAGTATCCGCCCTGGTGGGCGACGGCGAGAGTATCGACAAAATCGTTGCTAGCGCTCTGGCTACCGAAGATGTAATCCGCGTCGGAATCACCTACCGTGGGAACTCAGGCGAGGTGTCAGTGGTTCGAAATCGGGCAAAGACAAGCTCCATAAACCGATCACTCCTAGCCGCGGGTTCGTGGCTTGAGGCAAGTGAAGAAATTCGCCCGATTCGCAGTGGTCTCCTGGATTGGGATGACGCTTCCGCCGGGCCCGCCAGCATTGGTAAGGTCAGCCTAAGGATCTCTCTGGAGAAGCAGGAATCGCTTTTTGAGCGGACGCTTCTGGGATCGATTGCGGTCGCCGGCATTCTCATCTTCCTGATCACACTGGTGCAGTCTTATCGGGTGCGAAAACTGCTGCGTCCACTAGAATCCTTAATCGCTTTCACGCGACGAATTGGGGCGGGAAATCTGCAGGAACGCGCGTGCATTCATGAAGTGGACGAAATAGCTGATGTTGCCGTAGCCTTCAATCAAATGCTCGACCGACTGGGCCAGACGACCGTCTCTCGTGATTATGTCGACAACATTATCATCAGCATGGCGGAGTGTCTGTTTGTCGTTCGAAGCACCGGCAGGATCGAGACTGTAAATGATGCCACGGTGGCTCTCCTCGGCTATTCCCAAACCGAACTGGTGGGAAAATCCGTATCGCTGGTCGGCGGAGACGAAGCGTTATCCATGCTGCGGACCGTATCTGCCGTTGAATGCACTTGGCAAACCAAGGACGCCCGTTTACTTACGGTTCTCTTATCGTCCTCCGCGCTAAGGGGGAACGATCCGGGGTGCGAAGAGTTTGTCTGGCTGGCGCAAGACGTTACGGAGCGTAGGCGCACCCAGGAGGAACTACTGGCCGCGAGAGAACGCTACTCTCTTGCGGTTGCGGGTGCAAACGATGGAATCTGGGATTGGAACGTGGTCAGCGAAGAGGTTTATTATTCGCCGCGCTGGACAACCATGCTCGGCTACGAGGAAACCGCATTCCCCCCGAAACTTGATACCTGGCTTAACCTGCTCCATCCCGAGGATCGGGCAAGTGTCACTAAGCAGTTAGATGCACATCGCCTCGGGGAATCGAAGGCCTTCGAAAGCGAACACCGCATGCGGCACCACGATGGTACCTTCCGGTGGATGTTGAGCCGCGGGTTGGCGGTCCGCGGGGACGATGGGCTAGCGACTCGAATAGCGGGTTCCCAAACCGACATCACTAACAACAAGGTCTCCGATCCGCTAACCGGCCTACCAAACCGTGTTTTGTTCAATGAACGAATCAATCAAGCGTTCGAGACTTCACGGGGGCAGTCGGCCCACCGTTTTGCTGTGTTGTTCCTGGATCTTGATCGGTTTAAAATCGTCAATGACAGCCTTGGGCATCTAGCCGGCGATGAACTCTTGATCGGCATTGCGCAGCGATTGCGAGAAGGCATTGCGGCAAGCGCCGGACCGGGCGAATACACGATCGCACGGCTGAGCGGGGATGAGTTCGCGATCCTGATCGAGGGGATAATCAAAGAAGGTGCGGCCGCGGCGGCCTCCCGCATTGGTGCAAAACTCATTGAAGACCTCTCGAGGCCATTCCTCATTGCTAACCGTGAAGTTTTCACTTCGGTGAGTATTGGTATCGCGGTAGACACTGGCGGTCACGCAAGTCCGGCCGAAATTCTGCGCGATGCAGACACCGCAATGTACCGCGCGAAAGCTCTCGGAAAATCGCGATGCGAGCTTTTTGACGCGGATATGCGCGCTCAGGCGGTCACGCGCTTGGAACTTGATACCGATTTGCGCAAAGCGATCGAGCGTAACGAGTTTATTGTTTATTACCAACCTAAGTTTTCGATCCCGGACAAAAGGTTGGAAGGATTCGAAGCCCTCGTTCGATGGCAGCATCCGACTCGAGGACAAGTTCCACCCAGCAGTTTCATCCCGGTTGCGGAAGAGACAGGAATGATTATTCCCATCGGGGCGTTCGTTCTTCGGGAAGCCTGCCGCCAAATGAGGGAATGGCAGCTTCGCCGCCCAGAAGCGCTCCTCACACTAAGCGTAAATATCTCGCCGCGCCAGTTCATGGAGCCGGCCCTACTCCAACTGGTGGCCGACACTCTAGTGGAGACTAACCTCCCCGCCAGCACTCTCTTCCTGGAAGTCACCGAGGATATTTTAATCGGCGATGCCGACGCCGCCGTGAAAACACTACATTCGCTGAAAAGCCTTGGCGTTCGCCTTAAGATTGATGATTTTGGTTCCGGCTATTCGTCGCTCAACTACCTTCACCGGTATCCCTTCGACACAGTTAAAATTGATCGGACATTCATCGCTAATCTCGAGAGCACCGAAGGCTCCGCTATTGTCAAGGCAATCATCAATCTTTCAAGAGATCTTGGGATGGAAGTCACGGCGGAAGGCGTCGAAACCGAGCAACAGTTGAGGCTTCTCGATGCTCTGGGTTGCAAGCATGGGCAGGGTTACTACTTTTCATGCCCGGTGCCCCCGGACCAAGCCGAAATTCTCATTGCTCGATCAAGAGCTTACGAAGCGACGGAGAGCTTGCTCGCGCTCGAGAAAGGAGTAGGGTTTTCCATCCCTTCAGACGCGCCCGGCGCTCCTGTAACTTACCGACCGGAATTTGAAAACGTACCCGATTACGTAGCGCCTTGCGTTTGACTGAGCCAGGATTCGACCGATTCCACGAACTATCGCTACTACCTACGAAGAGACGCGAGACTAACAGCTCTGGTACTCGTGAGCGCGGACGGCTGGGCCACGTTGGTTCTAACTGCGCAGCAACGATTTTATGCTTGTGTGACTTCACAGAATTGAAACATCGTCGAGAGATAGGAGCGTTCGAGCGCTGAAGTACCGCGGAACTCTTGTCAGGGACGATGTTCTTGAGAGCGGCGGGTTCGCTTGTCGATCGTTGATGATCGTTCCGATCTTCGCCGAGCGGCGCTTCCTGACGATCGCGAGCATGCCGCTTTTTAGCTGCTCGCGGTAGGTCCAGCGCGGTGTACGCTTCCTAATTCGCCGGCTTCGCAGTAAATCCCGGCGTGCATATTCACAGACTCCTCGGTCCCGACAACGAGCCAGAGCAGGTGCACTCTCATCGCGAAGACCGCGGGATCGGCGGGTGCTCCGTTGAGGGTTGTCTTCGGGTCGAACTTCTCGTTGCCGATCGAACCGGCCGCCCCGCTGAATCCGCCGATGTAGGAGAAGAGATCGAGGTGGTCGAATGTGACCTGAACGTCTGCATTCCTCCATCGACAGTCCCGCCAAGCGCGATGATCGCGATATCGAAGCCCTTTTTTTCTTCAGCCCAAACGAGAAACTGCTTTCTAAAAATGATCGTGAGTTTACAGAGCGCAGCGGCTCTGAGTTCGCGGGCCTTGGCGTCCACGAGGTACCTTCGACCGCTTCGGCGATGGTGACGGGCGTTGCTGTTTGAGGGCTCGCTACGCCTCCCATTCACGCAATACCGCGTCCGCTTTTTCACAGATCTGGTGTTTGCGCTCTTGCGGACAAACTGCTTATCGAGCGTCTCGTTAATCCATTTCGGACATCGACAGCTACGCCCCAGTTTAGATCTCCACGCTTCGGACAATCGGCAGAGTGACGGGTGTAGAGCGACAACATGGTGCGGCAGATCTCTGACCGAGATCAAACCGCATCAATTGTACGTTTTATTGTACAGTTCCCGAAGATGGTTCGTAACTTATAGAAGATAAAGCTATAAAAGGTGGTGGAGGCGGCGGGAATCGAACCCGCGTCCGAGAAAGCTAGAAGTGAAAAGACTACGTGCGTTTCCGGTTCCGTTGTTTCGGCTGCCGCATCAGAGCCGGCAAGAATACAAACAGCCTAGCCCGATTGATTTTTCGTCCCCTTGACTCCGGACCGAAGTCGCAGGGCTTATCCCGCAAGATGACGCTTGATCTCCGCCGCGCGGGCTCACCGGAGGAAGCGGCTACTTAATTACTTAAGCGGCGTATGCAAACTGCGTGTTGGCAGTTCTGTTTTTCCGATCGTTTTACGGGAGCTCGGAACCCGGCACGACTTCCCAACCCTATTCCATCCCGTCGAAACCTGGACGCCCCCTTTCGTTACCTATTTAGATTCTAGCGAACTCGAAACGATTCTGTGTCGCAATCCATGCACGCAGGTGAAGGCGCGCGCGTCTATAGTTCGAAAGGCTTACCTAAATGACGCTGTTCTCTCTCCGTTGCCTGGCCGTTTTTGCTGTAACCCTTCCCCTAAGTTCCGATGTTCCCGGTCGTGTTCAAACCGACGCTATGGCCGCGGGTAGTAGCCCTGTTGCGCGCATCGCGCATGGCTGGATGTACTGGATAAACGATCCGACCCCTGGAGCGTTCCGCGTGTATGGTCGCGACGGGCATCTTGCGGTCGCGCGTTTGATTCCCGGACATTCAGATGCTGAACTGCTGAATCTCGCAATCGAGGATGATGGCTCGATGGCAGCCGCGTGGACCAAGAAGTCAACCCCGGCGGTAAGTGGGATTGACCTGCTCGATCGCGACGGCAACCCGAAGGCCTCATTCGGTACCGGCAAGTTTCACGCTAATTTCCTCGATTTCGCTCCTGATCATTCCATTTGGGCCTTCGGATGGGAGCAGATAGCCGAACGTTGGGCCGTTCTCGCCAAAGAGTACATGACGGTTCGCCACTTCGCCGCGGATGGTCACCCATTGGGATCATTTCTGCCGCGGTCAACATTCTCAAAAGGACTAGCACCCGCGGGCGATTCGTGGCAAGGCTCTGGCCTGAACATTTCGAACAGCCGCATCGGTATCCTAGCCTGGGACGGCACAGGCTCGGAGCATAAGCAATGGGTCGAGTTGGACTTAGACGGGAACCTGCTCGGCACATATCGGCTGGACGGCGATTACCGGTGGGTCGCGCTGCTGGACGACGGGCAAGTTATTGCGCAACTGTATAACACAGCGCCTCTGTTTCAGCTGGATCGTGCGTCAGGCAACTGGAAAGCTTCGGCCTTCAAAGCACCCGAGAATGCAGGGTTCTTGTACGGGGCCGACGGCAACCAACTGGTGTTTATGTCCTGGCCAAAAGGCGCTGTTGTGCTTCAACGCGTGAGCGTGGGAGAACAACCGGCTGTTGAAACTGCGTCTAAAGTAAATCAGCCGCAGTAAAGAAGAACGGGATTTCGTCGGCTGCCGTCTCGGGCGCGTCGGAACCATGGATCGCGTTGCGCTCGATGCTCTCGGCGAACAACTTGCGAACCGTACCCTCGGCCGCGTTTGCCGGGTTGGTCGCCCCCATCACTTCGCGCAGCTTCTTGACCGCGTCTTCGCGTTCCAGAACCATCGCGACTACGGGACCTTCCGTCATAAAAGTGACCAGACTCCCATAAAACGGCCGCTCTTTGTGAACCTTGTAGAAAGCCTCGGCTTGCGTCTTCGCCAAGCGCAGCATGCGCAGACCGCGAATCCGGAAGCCTTCCTTTTCGAGCAGCGACAGGATGGCTCCGGTGTGGCCGGAGGCTACAGCGTCCGGTTTGATGATTGAAAACGTTAGTTCCATTTGGCGTTTACTGGTGATCCTTTGTTACTTCTTGCCTTCTAAGCGGCTCTTCACTTTATCGCCGATGTCGGCAGGTGACGGGCACATGGTGATGCCGGCTTGCTCCATCGCGCGAATCTTATCGGGCGCGGCACCGGAACCACCGGAGATGATCGCGCCCGCATGACCCATGCGGCGGCCGGGAGGCGCAGTCTGTCCCGCGATGAATCCGACTACCGGCTTTTTCACGTTGGCGCTGATATAGTGCGCCGCCTTCTCTTCCGCATCGCCGCCGATTTCACCAATCATCACGATGGCGTGCGTATCGGGATCTTCGTTGAACATCTTAATCGCGTCAGTGAACGAAGTGCCGATGATGGGATCGCCGCCGATTCCGATACAGGTCGACTGACCTATGCCAAGAGAAGTTAGCTGACCAACAGCTTCATAAGTCAAAGTTCCCGAGCGCGAAACGACTCCGACGTTGCCTTGCTTATGAATATGTCCGGGCATGATTCCGATCTTGCACTTACCCGGTGAGATAACTCCCGGGCAGTTAGGACCAATCAAGCGCGACTTACGGCCTTGCATGAATTCCCAGACCTTCACCATGTCGATCTGCGGAATCCCCTCGGTGATGCAGACGACGAGCGGGATATCGGAATCGACGGCTTCCATGATGGAATCAGCCGCAAATGGCGGGGGAACGAAGATGACGGTGGCGTTCGCGCCAGTTTCTTTGACAGCCTCAGCGACGGTGTTGAAGACGGGTAAGTCGAGGTGCTTCGCGCCACCTTTACCCGGCGTAACTCCACCGACAACCTTAGTGCCGTAAGCGATAGCCTGCGTCGCGTGGAAGGTACCTTCTCTTCCGGTGAAACCCTGCACCAGCAAACGCGTGTTCTGGTCGACAAGTACGCTCATTTACTGTTTCGCTCCTGCCAGACGCACGACCTTCTCGGCCGCATCGCGCATACCCTCGGCTACCGTGAAGTTAAAGCCTGACTCTTTGAGTATCCGTCGTCCTTCTTCCACGTTAGTGCCTTCCATGCGGATCACGATCGGTACCTTCACATCCAGATCGCGCGCCGCCGCGAGGACTCCGTTGGCCAACGTGTCGCAGCGCAAGATACCACCGAAGATATTAATCAAAACCGCCTTAACGCCGGGATCGGACAACAAGATTCGGAACGCGTTCTTGATCTGCTCGGCATTCGCGCCGCCGCCGACGTCGAGGAAGTTCGCTGGACTACCGCCGGCGTACTTGATGATGTCCATCGTCGCCATCGCGAGTCCTGCACCGTTAACCATGCAAGCGACGTTGCCATCCAGCTTGACGTAGTTGAGACCGAACTTCGAAGCTTCCACTTCCAGTGGATCTTCTTCGTTCAGATCGCGCAGCGCGGCGAGGTCTTTGTGACGGAACATCGCGTTGTCGTCGAAGTTCACCTTGGCGTCGAGCGCGTAGACTTTCCCGTCCTTCGTGAGAATGAACGGATTGATCTCGGCGAGCGTGGCGTCATTCGTGTCGCAGGCACTGGCCAGCGCAAGGATGGCATGAACCGCCGCGTTCATGCTTGCTGCCGGAATTCCGATTCCAAACGCCAGGCGGCGCGCTTGATACGGGCGCAAGCCTAAGCCCGGGTCGATCGTTTCCTTGAGAATCGCGTGCGGATTGTGTTCGGCGACTTCTTCGATCTCCATGCCGCCGGCCGCGGATCCCATGAAAACGAATTTTCCGAGGGCGCGATCGAGCACGATGCCGAGGTACAGCTCTTTATCAATGGGCAGCGTTTCTTCGACGAGAACGCGCTGGACCACGCGTCCTTCGGGACCGGTCTGGTGAGTGATCAGCGTCATGCCGAGCATTTTTTCGGCGATCAACGCGGCTTCTTCGGCGTTCTTCGCGATCTTCACACCGCCGCCCTTGCCTCGGCCGCCCGCATGAATCTGAGCCTTGATGACTACGCTGCCGCCGATGCTCTTGGCCGCGGCTTCGACCTCTGCGACTGTGAATGCCACTTCGCCGCGAGGCACCGGGACATCGTATTTCGCCAGGATCGCCTTCGCCTGGTACTCATGTATCTTCATTGGATTTCGCTTGGTCGCGAGTGCGGCGCAGTGGCCGACTCAAACCTTTAGAAGGATAACATTCGGGGGCTTTGGCGATGCCGCTATGCTGTTAGGCGTCCTTGCCTGACGTGAACCAAGCCACTCAACTACTTCCGTTTCTACATGCAGTCGCCGCGCGGCGACACTTAAATGCCTCTGAGGCCGAAGCGGCCATGCGGGCGATTCTGGAGAACGAAGCCACCGTCGCGCAGATTTCGGCTTTCCTCATCGCCGTCCATATGAAGGGCGAGACCGCGACGGAACTCGCCGGATTCGCACGCGCGCTGCGGGCGGCGGCGGTGCCGGTTCCGTTTGCCGTTGCTCCTGGGGAGACTCTGCTCGATACCTGTGGCACCGGCGGAGACGGGTTGCACACATTTAACATCTCGACCACGGTTGCTTTTGTGGTTGCCGGGTGCGGCGTGCGCGTCGCGAAGCACGGGAATCGGGCCGTGTCGAGTTCGTCCGGGAGCGCGGATGTGTTGGAGCATCTTGGGGTCACGGTGGCTGTGTCCGGCGAGCAAGCCGCGCGGGCGTTGCAGGAAGCGGGGATCTGTTTTCTGTTCGCGCCCGCATTTCATCCCGCCACCAAGCAGGTGCAGACGATCCGGCGCGAGCTGAAGCTGCGAACGCCTTTCAATCTTCTGGGGCCGCTGTCGAACCCGGCGCAAACGGACTCGCAAATCGTGGGAACGCCTTCGCTCGATGCCGCCGCGCGGGTGGCTGCCGCGCTCGCAGAACTGGGGTTGAAGCGCGGGTACGTCGTCCATGGGCACGACGGTCTGGATGAAGTGTCGCTTTCGGGACCGACGACCGCGTTCCGCATTCAAGGTGGGAAAGCCACGGAGTCGACGCTCACTCCCGAAGATTTCGGAATGAAGCGCGCACCGATGGAAACGCTTCGTGGATCCACGCCGGAAGAGAATGCCCGAATCACGCTGCAGATTCTATCGGGCGAGCGCGGGCCCCGGCGGGACATTGTTCTGATGAATGCTGCTCTGGCTCTGCTGGCAGCTCGTAAGGTTGAATCGATCGAGGACGGTGTGCGCGCGGCGGAACTTTCAATCGATTACGGCGGCGCGCAGCAGAAACTTGACCAGCTTCGATCTGCAATCTGAAGGGCGCTGCTATATAACGCCGCTATAGCGCTTCAGGATCTGCGGCAGATTTTGAGAGAACGCGGACCGCGCCATCACCATGTCGCAGCCGGCGTCGTGCGCGCTCATCTTAAGCTCCGCCTGCACGTGCGAGACGAACGCAATCACGCTGGTACCCTTCGCCTCCGGAATTTGCTTGAGCGCGAGGATTGTTTTTACCGGTTCCAGCGCGTCGAAATTCAGATCGACGATGACCAGAGCCGGAGCGCTTTTCGCTCTTTCCAAAACCTCCGCGGAAGTTTTCACGATTTCGGGCTGCATTAAAGCGCGTTTCGCGGCGTCCAGAATTTTCGCCATGAAAAATAGGTCGCTTACGGCAACGAGCATACGGGTATTTGCCTGTCTGGGCATACTTATAGTCTTTGTTTGATGGTTTGACGGCGCGCAGACCGGGCTGCCGTCACTGAAGAACTGAAGTTAGGAGCTTCTACGAAGATATCTGTTTTCCAGCCGCATAGCAAACGCCTGACCCGTATTTCGTTCAGACTACCGCAGCGCACTCCATTTACAAACGCGATGTCAGCTAATTAACGGGGAGCCGCCGGCGGGGACAGGATATGGTCCGCTTCTCGCAGCACTTACCTGCGGAAAAGGAGTTTAAGGTGGCTATATCTTCATCCACAAATCACTCGAAACAGTTAGCCCTGATCACCGGGGCGTCCAGCGGGATTGGTTATGAATTAGCAAAGCAGTTCGCTGAGCATGGCTTCGATCTCTTGATCGTCGCTGGGAGCGATCGGATCAACACGGCAGCGCGCGACCTTCAAGCGATCGGCGTGAGTGTCGAAGTCGTGCAAGCCAATCTCGCCGATCACGACGGCGTGCATCAACTGCTGACAGCAATCCAGTCTTCAGGGCGTTCAATCGACGCGGCGGCGATCAACGCGGGCGTCGGCGTTAGCGGCCGGTTTACTGAAACCGATCTCGGCGAAGAGTTGAACATGGTTGCGCTGAACGTCACGTCTACCTTGCACGTGGCCAAGTACATCGTGAAGGACATGGTGGCTCGCGGACAGGGTCGCATCTTATTTACCGCGTCTATCGCGGGCACGATGCCTACGCCCTTCGAAACAGTTTATGGTGCGACCAAGGCGTTTGTGCGATCGCTCGCGCAGGGCCTCCGGGAAGAGTTGAAGGACACCGGAGTTACCGTAACTGCGCTGATGCCGGGAGCTACGGAAACGGACTTCTTCCACCGTGCCGGTGCTGACGATACGAAATTAGGTTCAGGCAAGAAGGACGACGCTGCTGAGGTTGCTAAGGATGGGTTTGAGGCACTTATGGCGGGTAAGGATCACGTAGTCGCGGGCTCGATCAAGAACAAGCTGGAGGCGGCCGCCGGACATATTCTGCCGGATCCGCTGGTTGCCTCGCAGCACGCCAAGATGGCTGAACCTGGGTCGGCGAAGAAGTAGTAAGTAGGTGAGATAGAGCGATTGTCGATGTGCGCGCTTCTGTTGGCGGAGTGCGCACATCGATGCTTCTATTTTTGACTTACAAGACTCGTTCCCATATAAGCGTCGGCGTTATCTCCGTTAACCAGTGTGACGCCGGTGTCCACGAACGTTGGAATCTTTGATTCGGGACTGCTAGCCCACGGCTTGTCTAAGTTCCCAATCTTCGATGCATTGAGATCTGCAAGCATCCGAAGACCCACGTAGGCCATGGTGAAAGGCTTCTGCGCGACAGTCGCGCTGATTAGTCCTTTCTTGATCCATTCGAGAGTACGCGGGTCCGTATCCATTGCCACTACCAACTTGCCCGGTACGTTGTGCTCGTTCAGCGCTTTGGCTATCTCTGAGCAAGAGATCGCTTCCAAGCAGACAAACGCATCTACCTTGGCTGCGTCTTTACCCAGGATGTCTCTTGCGGCGGCCAGTGCGACTTGAGGGTCGCCCTGCACGTCCACTGTACGAGTGATTTTCAGATTCGGGTGGCTGGCGAGCGCATCGCTCAATCCGTGCAAACGCTGGACAAGGTTCAACTGTTCCGGCATGGTAAAAACCGCGATGTTCCCTTTGCCGTTGAGCGTGGAGTTTACGGTCGAACCGGTCAAGAGTCCAGCCTTATAGTTGTCCGTTCCGATGAACATCAGCCGTTTGCTGTTTTCCGCATCGGAGTCAAGCGTGAACACCGGAATACCTCTGGAGATCGCACTATCAATGTCCGCGCGCATCAGGCGCTGGTCTCCTACCGAGATCAAAATCCCTGAGGGATTCTGACTAAGTACGCGCTGAAATTCTTCATGCTGTTCTCTGGGCTTATAGGTCTCAGGGCCCACCATCTCGGCCTTGACGTTTAAATCCTTTGCGGCGGCATTCAGCCCGGAGAGTGCGGATTGCCAGTACGGAAGCTTGATATTCGTGGCAATCAGATAGTAAGTACCCTGTGGTGCGGGTGGTGCTGTGCTGCAGCCGCTCGAGCCCAGCCAGGCAGCCATTGCGACGGCGAGTAGCGTTCTGCGATGCGAATTCATCGGAACACCTCCAATCCTTTCCGAGTGGAAGTATATCGCCGTGTCAGCCGGTCGGCTTTCACTCCCGCGGCCCGGGTGTGATGGCAAACACCAGATTGGAGTGCGTCACAGTCCGCTGACCTATCATAAGAGCCGGATTACTCAAATTCCGGAGACAAGATGAGAAATATTTTCCCGTGGCTGTTCTCGTTCCTAACCGCTGCCGTTGCTGCTCAGACTCTGCCGCCGGTTCCGGCGCCTCTCGGAGTACCAAAGCCGGGACCCGCCACCGATGCTCCTTACGCGCCGCAGCCGATTCTGCCAGGTGGCATTGTGATTCCCTTGTACCCGCCCGGATCGCCGTTCCTGAAGGCCGACCGCGTGCATGAGGCCGAAGTCTACAGCATGAGCCAGGCTGTGCCGGGCCGAATCAACAGCATCGTCAACATTCACAATCCCTCGATTGAGGTACACACGGTCGATCGCGGCATCAACACTGGCGCAGCCGTCATTCTAGTCGCGGGCGGTGGACACAATACCTTGAACGTCGGCAGCGAGAGCGCCGACTTCGTGCCGTACTTCTACAACTACGGCGTGAACACAATCATCCTGCGGAACCGGCTGAGAAAGGATGGCTACAACGCGCAAGTCGACGCGGTGAACGATGCGCTTCAGGCAGTCCGCATGGTGCGCGCTTATGCGGCGCAGTTTAATATCGATCCGCACAAGATCGGGATGATGGGGTTTTCGGCTGGAGCGGAATTGACTGCCGCGGCTGCCGTTTTATATGACGACTTCGACAAGAAGAACGCGAGTGATGCGCTGTCGGGAGTTACTTCGCGCCCGGATTTCGTGGGCATCATCTATCCCGGCCCGTCTCCGTTTGCACGCAATCGCGTCGCGCCGCCGATTCCGCGCAATGTGCCGCCCGCATTTATTGTGTGCGGCGGGTCCGGAGATCGCGTGCATGCCGTATGGGCGATGGAATACTTCAGCGCAATGTTGAACCTGGGCGTTCCGAATATCGAGATGCACATCTATGGAAACGGCAGACATCCGGGCGACCCGCTGCCGGACGGAAGTCACATGACCGGCGGGCTGACCGATCGCAACGACACGCCGTTTGGGACGTGGCAATTGCGGTTTATCGATTGGTTTCGCGATCTTGGATTTCTGCAGAAGCCGGGGATTGAGACCAAGGCTGCGAAGGATAGTACAGCTTTCGTGAGCCAGCCGCCGCTGGTAGATAAACACTAGCGGAAACTGAATCTTAAATCAGAATGACTCTGCCATTCTATTAAGAGGGCCCGTCGGACACGAGGCGCCCTCGCCGTCGTCCCATGTGGATTGTAAACATCGCGCTTACGCGACCTTACACGTTTATCGTTCTTGCGATCCTCATCCTGATTGCGGCTCCGGTGGTAATCCTAAACACGCCCACCGATATTTTTCCGAACATCAACATACCGGTTGTTTCCGTGGCCTGGAATTACACCGGGTTGAATCCGGAAGAACTGGAGGGGCGCCTCACTACGCCTTATGAGAAGGCGCTGACCGTGCTGGTGGATAACATTCAGCACATTGAATCGACCACCGTAGCTGGACAAGTCGTTATCAAGATTTATCTGCAGCCGGGAGCCAGCCTCGATACCGCCAACGCGCAGGTGTCGGCCGCCTCGGAATTCCAATTGCGCAGTCTGCCGCCCGGTTTGCTGCCGCCGCAGATTATCAACTTCTCCGCATCGAGCGTTCCCATTCTGCAGCTCGGACTTTCCGGTCAAGGCCTGTCGGAGCAGCAGTTAAACGATCTTGGATTAAACTTCGTTCGCCCAGCGTTGGTTACGGTTCCGGGCGCGGTAATCCCAAACGTCTACGGTGGCAAACAGCGCACAATCGTGATCAATCTGGATCCCAGCCGCCTTCAAGCTCTCGGCCTTGCCCCCGGCGAAGTGTTGACCGCGCTGGCGGCGCAAAACGTGGTGCAGCCCGGCGGTACGGCCAAGATCGGAAGCACGGAATACGACATCCATATCAACTCCGCGCCGTTTACCATCGAGGGGATCGCCAACCTGCCGGTGCGCCAGTCGCCGAACGGCGTGATCGTCTACATGCACGACGTCGCTTCGGTGAGTGACGGCAACATCCCGCAAACCAACATCGTGCGCCAGGATGGGCGGCGCGGCGTGCTGATCACGGTTTTGAAATCGGGCACTGCTTCAACGCTCAACGTCGTCAACCAGATCCTCGATCTATTGCCGCGCGTCAAGCTAACCCTGCCACCTTCACTCCAAATTACGCCGATCGCAAATCAGGCGATCTTTGTGCGCGGGTCGGTGCAGGGCGTGATTCGCGAAGCGGTGATCGCGGCTACGCTCACGGGCATCATGATCCTGCTGTTCCTGGGCAGTTGGCGCAGCACGATCATCATTGCGGTCTCGATTCCGCTATCGATTCTTTCGTCGATCATCACGCTGAGCTTGCTTGGGCAGACGATCAACATCATGACGCTCAGCGGGCTGGCGCTGGCGGTCGGTATTCTGGTCGACGACGCGACGGTCACGATCGAGAATATCGAACGCTATCTCGAAGAGGGTCTTGAACTCAACGAGGGCATACTTGCCGGAGCGGCACAGATCGCGGTTCCCGCACTGGTATCGACACTCTGTATCTGCATCGTTTTCCTGCCGATGTTCTTCCTTTCCGGCGTGGCGCGTTATCTGTTTGTGCCGCTTGCCGAGTCCGTCGTCTTCGCCATGCTCGCGTCGTATATTCTCTCGCGAACGCTAGTCCCAACGCTGGCGATGTACCTATTGAGGAAGCATGAACATAATGCCGTAAAATCGCGCAATCCACTGGCGCGATTTCAGCGCGGGTTCGAGAATGGTTTTGAGCGGGTGCGCGCGGGATATCAAAATTTGCTCGGGCGGCTTGTCGTATCCCGCGTGATTTTCGTCCCGGTTTTCCTGCTGCTCTGCGTGGCGGCCTTCCTGCTGATTCCGTTTCTCGGGCAGAACTTCTTTCCGAGCACGGACAACGGCTCGTTTATTCTGCACATGCGCGTTAAGTCCGGTACGCGCATTGAAGATACAGCCAAGCAATGCGACCTAGTCGAGCAGCAGATTCGCAAGATCGTGCCGGCTGATCAGATGGACAACATTCTGGATAACATCGGCCTGCCGTATAGCACGCTGAACTTTCAGCACGCGACGTCCGGACTGATCGGCGCTGGGGACGCGGACATCTTGGTCTCGCTCAAGGAGAATCACAGCCCGACCGCCAATTACGTGCGCACGCTCCGCAGCGAATTACCGCGCCAGTTCGCAGGGACAACGTTTTACTTTCTGCCATCCGACATCGTCACGCAGATTCTGAATTTCGGGCTTCCCTCGCCTATCGATGTGCAGGTCGAAGGATCGGACATGACGGGTAATCGCGTGGTGCTTAACAAAGTGCTCGGGCAGATGCGACAGGTCGCCGGCCTGGTCGATTTGCGCATTCAGCAGCCGAACGATTATCCGGTGCTGAACCTGGCGGTGGATCGCACCAAAGCCGCGCAGGGCGGTTACACAGAGCGCGATGTGGGCACCAGTGTCTTAAATATTCTGGGCGGAAGCACACAGCTTTCACCGCAGTTTTTTCTGAATCCGAAGAACGGCGTCACTTATAACATCGTGGCGCAGACGCCGCAGTATCAAATTCAGTCGTTGAACGATCTGCGGAATATTCCGATCTCCTCGGCGTCCGCGAAACGGCCGGAGATTGTGACGGACGTTGCGACCATCGAGCGTCAAAACGAGATGCAAGTGGTGACGCATTACAACATCCGGCGCACTCTCGATATCTATGGCAACGTGCAGGATCGCGACTTAGGTTCGGTGTCGAAGCAGATCGATCAGATTGTCGCGGAGAACACAAAAGCGCTGCCCCGCGGTAGTTTCATCCGGGTACGCGGACAGATCGAGACGATGCGCAGCTCCTATATCGGACTACTCTCCGGTCTTGCTTTCGCGATTGTGCTGGTCTACTTGCTCATCGTGGTGAACTTCCAATCGTGGCTCGATCCTTTCATCATCATCACGGCGCTACCGGCCGCGCTGGCGGGCATCGTGATGTTGCTGTTTGCGACGGAAACGACATTGAGCGTTCCGGCGCTGATGGGCGCGATCATGTGCATGGGCGTGGCGACGGCCAACAGTATTCTGGTCGTGTCTTTCGCGAAAGAGAGATTTGATATCCACAAGGACGGCCCGAAAGCCGCTTTGGAAGCGGGCGCGACGCGATTCCGTCCGGTGATGATGACGGCGCTCGCCATGATTATCGGTATGATCCCGATGGCTCTGGGCGCGGGAGAAGGCGGCGAAGAAAATGCTCCGCTGGGCCGAGCGGTTATCGGAGGGCTTTGCGCGGCGACGGTGGCTACGTTGGTATTCGTTCCCGCCGTCTTTGCTTTTTTGCATGGCCGCGGTAAGGCCGCCACCGATTCCGAGGCTGTGGATATGCGACTGCCGGAGCTGGAGCACCAAACATGAAGAGCCGTGAAGACCTGCCCGTCCAAGAGAGCGAAGCCGAGCAGAATGCGCGGTTGACACATCCGGATGAAGATCGCCTGGATGCCGGAAAGCCGCCGGCTTCACAACAGTCGCGTCAAAGCGGTTTGCACCCCGGCGTATGGATTGCGTTTCTCGTCATCGCGCTGATCGTAGCGGCCGTCATCATCGTTGGCGTAACGAAGCGTGCTGCAGCGGAGCGGACACTGGTCAAGCAGACCGTGCAGGCGGCGACGCCCACGGTGGATGTGACGCATCCTTTCGCCGCGCGCATCTCGCCCAACATCTCGCTGCCGGGGAACGCGCAGGCGTACGTCGATACACCGATTTACTCGCGCACGGACGGATACCTCAAGAGCTGGTATTTCGACATTGGAGCGCACGTCAAAAAAGGCGCTTTGATGGCTGTCATCGAGACACCGGAACTCGACCAGCAACTGCAAATGGCCGAGGCGCAATTGAAGAGCAGCCAAGCGAATCTGGACCTAGCCAACATCACGTCGGCCCGCTATCAAAACCTGTTGAAGAGCAACTCCGTCTCGAAGCAGGAGACTGATCAGGCGATCGGTGACGCGGCTGCGAAAGAGGCCGCCGTGGAAGCTTCCAACGCGTCAGTCCGGCGCTTGCAGCAGCTGCAATCGTTCGAGCGTGTGTACGCTCCGTTCGACGGAATTGTGACCGTGCGCAACACCGATGTCGGCCAGTTGATTCAAGGCGGTTCTTCGCCGAACTCGCTATTTCATCTGGCGGACATCAGCACCATCCGCGTCTTCGTTCCGGTTCCCGAGCAATACGCTGCGGCGGTACGGAATGGGGGCACCGCGACCTTGACTTTGGACGAGTATCCGGGCCGCCTGTTTACCGGTCGCATCGCACGCAACTCGAGCGCGATCGATGCTTCTTCCCGCACGCTCAACGTGGAGATCGATGTTGCGAATCCCAAGGCAGAGATCCTACCCGGAGCTTACGTTTTCGTGCACTTCAAAGCGCCGGATCAGGGGATGGGTTTGACGCTGCCCTCGAATACGCTGATTTTCCGCAGTGCCGGTTTGCAGGTCGGCGTGGTCCGCAACGGACGCGTGCAGCTGACGCCGGTTACGATATCCAACGATGCCGGAGCTTTCGTCCAGATCTCTTCCGGCCTCAAAGCTTCCGATCTCGTGATCCTCGACCCATCCGATTCGCTGACCAGCGGTCAAAAGGTGGAAACCAAAGAAGTCAGGAATCCGGCGGAGAAGTAGATGCGGTGGACTTCCTCGGTTGCGTTGGGCGCAGCCACACTCCTGTTTAGCGGATGCATGGTGGGTCCGAAGTACGTCAAGCCCACAGTTCCTACCGCTCAGGCTCCGGACGCTTACAAGGAAACGGACCCGAACTGGAAGCCGGCGAATCCTTCGGACGCGGTGCTGAAAGGCGAGTGGTGGCTAGTGTTTCATGAGCCGGTTCTGACGGATCTGGAACTGAAGGTCGCGAGGTCGAATCAGAGTCTGCGAGCGGCGGAGGCGCGCTTCCGCGAGGCACGCGCGCAGATCGGCATCAATCGCGCGGACCTTTATCCAACTATCGGCAGCGCACCTTCTGCCGTGGGCGAACGCTACTCCGCGAATCGTCCGTACTTCAACCCGCTCCAGGCGAACAACGGCGATGCCGATCTGCAGTTGCCGCTCGACTTCAGTTACGAGATCGATCTGTGGGGTCGTATCCATCGGAATGTCAATGCGGCCAAAGAAGAAGCGCAGGCTAGCGCCGCGGATATGCAGACGGCGCTGCTGAGTTTGCAAGCTGAAACCGCGATGGACTACTTCGAACTGCGGAGCGCGGATGCCCAGAAGAAACTGCTCTCCGACACGGTGAAGGATTACCAGGAGGCGCTGCGCATCACGACGAATCGCTTCCAGGGAGGAGTAAGTGCCGAGTCGGATGTATTCCAGGCACAAACTCAATTACAGGCAGCCTTGGTTGCTGAGGCGGATATCGAGGTACAGCGCGCTGAATATGAGCACGCGATCGCTGTGCTTACGGGGCAGCCGCCGGCCGGATTCTCGCTTCCGGCCATGCCGCTCGAGGGCGTTGAGCCCCCATTTGTTCCGACGGGTCTCCCCTCGCAACTGCTCGAACGGCGGCCGGATATCGCCGCTGCGGAACGTCGCGCGAATGAGGCGAACGAACGGATCGGAATCGCGCGCGCGGCTTACTTTCCGAACCTGACACTCAATGCCGCCATCGGATTCGAGAGTACCGCGATTAGTAACCTGCTGAGCGCCTCGAACTTCGTATACTCGCTGGGACCGACGTTGTCCCAGACCTTTTTCGATGCAGGGCGGCGTGCGTCCATTTCGCAACAGGCCTATGCGAGTTTCGATGAGGCGTCGGCAAACTACCGCCAGACAACCTTGACTGCGTATCAACAGGTGGAGGATAACTTGGCGGTGCTGCGAGTGTTAGCCAGGGAGTCGGTACAGCAGCATTTGGCTACAGTGGCCGCGCAAGGCGCGCAGACTATATTCAATAACCGCTATGTGGGCGGGATCGATACGTACTTGCAGGTGGTGACCGCGCAGAATGCGGCGCTGGCGAACGAGCGCAACGAACTGGATATTATCCGGCGGCGTATGGACGCGAGTGTACTGTTAATCAAAGCGCTGGGCGGCGGATGGGATACGACTAAGCTTCCGAAGTATTAGGGCCGGATGGCCCAAGCCAAACCGTCAGGTTCACCACCTACATCGATATGGCCGGTAACTGTCAAGCTCTTGAGGTCAAGTACGGCGACGTAGTTATCCGGGCCACAAGAGATGAAGGCTCGATTACCTTGTTGGTCCATTAGAATGCCTGCTGCTCCGTGGCCGATCGGCACTCGCTTCAATTCTTTGCGTGCGGCAGCATCGTAGATCACCAGATCGCCATCGCCCAGACGCGAAATCAGCACCAGCTTCCCGTCGGGAGTAAACTTCAGCCGGTTGGCGCCGGTCGTCTTCGCATCGAGTGTGGCTGCGACCGTCCGCGTGCCGAGGTCAATTACTGAGAGAGTACCGTCCTGCGCATTCGCCGTCCAGAGTTCGCGCCCGTCCGGAGATACATCAAAACCCTCATCGCCTTTACCCACAGGAATTATCGTCTCAGTCCAATCTATCCGCGGTTGATTGCCGCCCGGCGGAGGCGGAGGAGGCGCTGCACCTTGTGGCGGCTTCATTCCCGGCGGCGGTCCCATCGGGGGCAGCGTGACCTTCTCCAGAATGCTGACCGTTGCGGAGCTGACGTTGGTGGTGTAAATCTGCTTTTGATCCGGAGTTATGTAGAGCATGTGCGTCCGGTTCTGGCCGGTGCCCATGATCCAATCGATCTTGGCGGATGCCGGGTCATAAGTCGCGATAGCTTTGGCGCCTTCGGCTGTGAACCAAACCTTACCAGCAAGAAATGCCAACCCATGGGGACCGTTTAAAGCTCCGGTATCTATGTCGGGTAGCGCTTTATGTGCTACAAGGTCAATCACCGAGAGAGCATGATAGCGGCCGCCGCCATAGATCGAGACGTAAGCTGTCTTACCGTCGGATGACGCGATCACTTCATGCGGGTCTGGACCTACCGGAGCGGTTGCGATTACCTGCAAGGTATTCGCGTCCACGATGGCGAGAGTATGGTTGCGCTTCGAGAGCGCCAGCAAAGACCGGGTCGGAGTCTGCTGAGCCATAACTCCGCCCGCCAGTGTGGCGGCTATCAATATCGCTTCGAGAGTATTTGATCGCTGCATTCTTCCTCGCTGTGACTAATCTACGCCATCATAGCGACGAGTGCCACGGGAATGATCGTGCCTAGTAACAGCATGCCCCAAACAAGCCTTCGGCTTCGATTAAATCGGAACGCCATGTAAACACCTAGAAGAGTAGTGAAGATCAGCCCTAGGGCCGTTGCCAGAAAGAAATACTTCAGCGCGAGGGTACTCTTCCCCGGTCCGCGATCTTCGCCTCGTGGTCGGGGTCCGCCCGCTTCACGTAACTGCGGGGGTCTTCCTTGCTCTTCGCCAGTTTGTCCGGGACCGGCTTGTCTCGCACTGGCGCCCGGCGGCGGCCCATGTTTCTCGGCGAGCCTCTGGTCTTTGTGGATCGACGCAATCTTTGCGATCCAAGCCGGGGCCTGGTAAGTTTCACCGGGATGACTTTCGTGCAGACCGAATAACTGTAGCGCTCCCGAAAACGCGAAAAAGATGATTGATGGAGCAAAAATTAGGCCGAGGTAGAGATGAATCTGGCGGGCTTGCTGCAGTCGGATCGTGCTGCTCTTCCTGGAAGCAGGCATAGTTTCTCTGTCGGAGTGCACTGTAGGCATCGTTTTTCTAATTTCCTTGGTCGATCTGCGGTTTTGTGGAACGGAGTGAACCGGCGGGGCTGTTAGTTCATCCTAATCGCAATGACGGCGCGTCCAAACTATTTGTTACTTGTAAGGGAAACTTGCAGGACTAATCAGTGAATTCCGACGCGTGATTCCTTAACCCATCAACCGATGATGTCAACCAACCGAAGGCGTCCGTTAAGAACCTTAAAAACTTCGTTGATCTGCATCCGCCGGTCACTGTTGCCGTAATGCAGAACGGAGCCCACGTGGACCGAACGCCGCGCAAGGCATCTATGCCCGCAGTCACTTAGCGAGGTAAACGATGCGGCATCGTTAGTAGATAATCCGAAAGCTTCCGTCCGGCGCCGCGAATGCAGCCACAAGGCCCCAGGGCGGAACGCCATCAGCGTGGCCAATCTCCCCAACGGGTTTACCTTCGTTATCGAGAACCTGCCAAGACGATGTGCCGCCCTTTTTCCAGCCCATTCCCTCGGTCCAGCCCAGTAGTGCAAAACCGTTTCGGCCGGCCGCAAGCGTAGGATACTTCCGGTTGACACCTGACCCCGGCGCTGGTGCCGGTGTAGCGATCTCACCGGTCTTTGAATCTATATGCGTATAAAAAACCTGCTTTTCGGTCTCCCACGCGGCTAGCACACCCGCGGAGTTCTCCGCGAATGCTTCACTGCTCATCACGCAATACCCGACGTTCCACTTCGAGAGATTCTTTCCTCGGAAAGTCTGCCCGCGATTATCCGAGGCCAACAGATACATGTCGCGATTCACCATCTCCGACGCGGACCGGAAGAGGGCAAAAAGCGAGCCTCGCGAATCGGCGAAAGCACTCATTCCGCAACATGCGCACACTCCCGTCGCCTTATCGAATGCAATGGTCTCCGCAGCGAAGGATTTGCCGTCATCCGTAGATCGGGAGAGCCAAACACGACGGTTCGCCTCGCCGTTGACTCCTGGCATCGGGGCGTGCCAAAACACGAAGACATTTCCTAGGCGATCGGCTGCGAGCGCGCCGCCGCCGTCGATGCCGGACGCAGATTGAATGAGATTCCGTTGAGGTTCAAACGCTGTCGTACCGCCATCGAAGCGCGAATAAAGCATTGGAGCTTTTCCATCAAGCGTTCGTGGTTCCGCGACGCTGGAGCCATTCCATGCGACGTGAACTCTACCGTTGCGGCCAACGGCGATTCGTGCACCGCGGATATTGCCGGTTGCGATCGCGCTCCCTTCCTGGCTGTTCACCCGAATCGGAAGCGAGAACGTGTTCCCAGCGTCCTCCGAGTGAACGTAGAACAGGTCTCCGTGGCTCGCCTCGCCGGCGAAATAGACCAGATGCACCTTCCCGTTCTCGTCACTCGCAACCTGAGGTTGGATGCCGCCATTCGGAACGCGAATTGACCTGACCGAAGGTATCTGGGCGGGATTTGCCTTCGAGGGATCAATGCGTGAGCCGAGGAGCACGATGACTGTCGCAATAATCGCAAGTAAGATCTTTTTCATCTTTTCCTCTGATTAACTCTGCGATGCTAGTGTCGCCCGAGGTTTGCCCGCAGTATATCGGAGCGGCCCCGCAGGTAGCACCCTTCGGGCGACACCTTCGATCCAGGCCGAGGCCGCGACTGCCTGTGGAGAGCAGTCGCTCTTCGCAACGTGTCAGAATGAAGATTCGGCTTGAATGATCCGCGCGGCTATTGATTTTGCTCTTGACAATCGCATCATCGTTCTTGCTATTGCGATTCTATTACTTATCTGGGGCGCGATCTCGTTTCACAATCTCCCCATTGAGGCGTATCCCGACGTAGCCAATAATTACGTCAACATCATCACCCAGTGGCCTGGCCGGGCAGCCGAAGAAGTCGAACAACAGGTCACGATTCCGATCGAAATCGTGATGAACGGTATCTCGCACCTCGATAACTTGCGTTCTATTTCCGTCTTCGGCCTTTCTTCCGTCACCCTCATCTTCGATGATAAATCGCAGAATGACTGGAACCGTCAAAAGGTCCTGGAACGTCTGTCGCAGGTAAGTCTTCCGGAAAACCTCCAGCCGCAAATGGGTACGGACTGGAGTCCGGTAGGTCAAATCTACTGGTATACCCTGCACAGTTCCAATCCCAAGTACGACCTGATGGACGTGAAATCGATTGAGGATTGGATTCTCGAAAAACAGTTGAAATCTGTTCCGAACGTTGTCGACGTCTCGAGCTTCGGAGGTATCACTCGCGAGTATCAGGTCCGTCTCGATCCAAACAAACTCATCGCCTATGGTCTGACTCTTGCGCAAGTCGAGCAACAGCTATCGAATAATAACGTCAACGCCGGAGGGAGCTTTATCGAAGAAGGTTCGCAGCAGATCAACGTGCGCGCCCTCGGCCTCATCGATAACACCGACGACATTAAGAACACCGTAGTTACCACGCAGCACGGCACTCCGATTCGGGTTGGCGACATCGCCACTACCATACAAGGCCCCAAAATACGGCTTGGGCGGATAGGCAAAGCTATTCATCGTGAGGACGGCAAAGTCGTCGACAACGACGATGTCGTCGAGGGTATTGTTCTGCTGCGCAAAGGCGCGGACTCCGACTCTACGCTCGATGCCATCCACGCCAAAGTCAAGGAACTCAACGAACACATCCTCCCTCCCGGGGTAAAGATCGTACCCTTCCTTGATCGAAGTAACCTACTGCACTACACCACGCACACGGTCCTGCATAACCTTACCGAGGGCATCATTCTGGTTGCCGTCATTTTGTTCTTGTTCTTAGGCAACGCACGGGGCGCATTTATTGTTGCGCTTACCATTCCATTCTCTCTACTCTTTGCGGCAATCTGCCTAGATCTTGCCGGCATCCCGGCAAACCTACTCTCGCTGGGCGCGCTCGATTTTGGGATGGTCGTGGAGGGAGCCGTTGTAATCGTAGAGAACATCGTCCGCTATTTGGCCCACCGCGATGGAAAGAACGTCAAGCTGCTTGACCGCATCCGCGAAGCCGCTCACGAAGTACAGCGCCCTGTCTTTTACTCGATAGGTATCATCATCACCGCCTACGTGCCTATCTTTACGTTGCAGCGTGTAGAGGGGCGGTTATTTAAACCTATGGCATGGACGGTTGCCTTTGCCCTCCTAGGCGCGCTTATTTACTCGATGTTCATCGCTCCCGTTCTCTCCAGCTTCCTGTTTCGGAAGGAAATCCGCGAGTGGGAGAACCCTGTGATGAAAATGTTAACGCGCGCATACTCATCCAGCGTCGTCCAAGCAATCCGATTTCGCTGGGTCACCTTGACTCTAGCCTTGGGCGTACTCGGTCTTTCCGCCTACCTGCTCGGCAGCGGCATCATCGGCTCTGAGTTCCTGCCTCATTTGGATGAAGGCGCAATCTGGGCGCGCGGTACTCTCGCCCCGTCCACTGGCCCCACGGAAGGAACGCAGGTCATGAACCATGCGCGCGTTACCTTTGCCTCGTTTCCGGAAGTTACTCAAGTGGTTTCTCAGATCGGCCGCCCTGACGATGGCACCGATACGGCCGGTTTCTTCAACACTGAATACTTTGTCGATCTCAAGCCGAAGGACCAGTGGCGTGGCGTGTTTCATCAAAATAAAGAAGAACTCATCTCCGCGATGGACCGCGAACTCGAAAAGGTACCGGGCGCGATCTGGAACTTCTCGCAGCCTATTTCCGACAATATGGAAGAGGCCGTAAGTGGGGTCAAGGGCCAACTTGCCATTAAGATCTATGGCGACGATCTCCGCACGCTCGAACATGTCGGCGACCAGATTGTAAACGTCATGCGCACTGTTGCCGGCGTGGCCGACCTCGGTCTCTTCCGGACGATCGGCCAGCCTAACCTCGAGTTCGTGGTCGATCGCAAGAAGGCGGCGCGATACGGCATCAATGTTTCTGATGTCCAGGACGCGATTGAAACTGCTGTAGGCGGAAAGGCCGTGGGACAAGTCCTCCAGGGTGAAGCGCGCTACGACTTAGTCGCCCGCTACGCGCGTCCGTATCGCGACACCAGGGAGGCGATTGAGGATGTCAGGCTGCTCGCTCCTACCGGTGAACGCGTGTCTCTTGCGCAGCTATGCAACCTTAAGGTGCTTGACGGCGCGTCTCAAATCCCACGCGAAAATAATTCTCGCTACGTCGCGATTAAATACAGTATTCCGACGCGTGATCTGGGAAGTACCGTGGAAGAGGCGATGCACAAAGTAGAAACCCAAGTCAAACTACCGGTCGGTTATCACTTAGAGTGGGCCGGCGAATATGCTAGCCAGAAGCGTTCATCGCGCCGGCTAATGATTGTGCTCCCGTTGACGATCCTCGTCATCTTCTTCATCTTGTACACAATGTTCCATTCCTTCAAATGGTCGTTATTGATTCTCTTCAACGTAGCCATGGCGCCTATCGGCGGACTGCTTGCCTTACTCTTCACCGGGACCCACTTCAGCGTCTCCTCCGGCGTCGGTTTCCTTGCGTTGTTCGGCGTATCCGTCCAGACCGGCGTCATCATGCTCGAATACATCAACCAACTTCGGGGCCGTGGTTTGAATATCCTGGACGCTGCCCTTGAAGGTTCCGTCCAGCGTCTTCGTCCGATCATGATGACGGCGCTCGTCGCCAGCATCGGTCTGCTCCCCGCAGCCTTATCGCACGGCATTGGTTCAGACTCACAGCGCCCGTTCGCTATCGTCATCGTGGGCGGCTTGATTGCAGCCTTACTGCTTGGTATCTTCCTGCTACCGACGATGTACGTCTGGGTCGCTCGCGAGGGCGATGCAATTATCGGGCCTCACGAGCCTATTGACTAATCAATCCAACGAAGTCAGTTTCAACTGAGTGACCTTCTTCGACCGCGAGGGCCACGGCGGCCGCAGTGTAGAATTGCCGAACCGTCCCGTCGCTCACCCGCGAGAACACTCGCTCCGCGGATCGTATGTAAAGGTGCCCCACCGGCACTAAGAAGTCGCACCCGATTCCAGCCGCGTGCGCCCGCCTGAGCACACACCAGCCGCCGTATCGGCCGCCGCAAACACCGCAAAGTCATATTTTGGGCGAGATTATGGGCGACACCGTTGGATCCCGTCGATCCAGACAGTATACATAGGATATGGCTTCGTCTGCTTCTTCCCGTACATGAAGTGATAGATCACGAGCGCCCGATCGGGTAGAGTGAACAACTCACTCAATCGGACGCCTCGCGGGCGTGTCACCGCCGTCTAGATCGGCGAGACCCTCTTCGAATGCATAATCCTCAACGATCGCGCCCTCCGGAAGCCGGCGGCGGAGTTCCGCGACTCATTTTCGTTGGCGCATCAGTTCGATCTCTGTCAGCCGAAGCCTCCCAACCCAAAGGCTATACCAATCTTGGAGCGGCCTTTCGTCTTTCCACGTTCGCAACTACGCGCGCAGACACTTAGCGGGAGCGCACGTTCAGATGGTCCACTGTAAGTGTGCCGATGGAGAGCTTCTCAATGCGAGCTTCCAAGACTCGCAAACGCCCGATCGCCATCGCACCTACCGCGAGTGCTCCGATCGCGCCTGCGCCAAGAGCGAACGCGCCAACCGCCAGCGCACGCAGCGCCGTGTTGCCCGTATGGCTTAAGCCTGTAGTAGTCTTCGTATGCATTATAAGTCCTTGGTTGTACTTCTGCTTTATCCTGCCACGATTATGGCAAGCTCTTACTTCATGTGCAGGGTGGGGGATCGGCTCCCAGGCTCCCGGTCCGTCGTTACTGGATCCGACTGCTACTGGTACCTGTAAACAATAATCTCCAGAGCGCCGGCTGCGATATATGAAGGTGAAACGGCTAGTCCATGCGAACGTTTTGTTGATGCCTAACCGCTGATGTTTCCCCCTTAGCGATCAGAGCTAGGAATCCCTTGTACTTCCAGTAACCTCTTCAACTCCGCCGTCGTCTTGCGCCGATACCAAAGCAGTCCCAACGCGAAGAGGGGTGTCATTACACCGAAGATGATCGCCGGTAAAGGTTCTCTCCTTGCCGGATCCCAGTACAACCACGTGAGGCAGAATGCCATCTCAGCGACGTATAAGCCAGCGCCGAATGCCGTAGACGCCAACCTCCTTTTGCAACGGCGAATCGATAGGTCGAGGAATTCCTCCGTCGACACGGCTGACGGTGACCATGTCCCGCGCCGATTCATAATCGCGAATGTCCACGCAGCGCCCAAGAACACCCACACGGCAACGGAAAGGACCACCATGCCGGTGCGCTGGTCCACTATCGCCAGAAGTGTCGAGCCGCCGCCCAGGACTACTGTGATCAGCACCTCAAGCGCAAGGAGCAGCCGCATGTTGCGCGACCCGCGTTCCACCTTGCCACGCAAGTCCGCGGGCACTTCGGTATGGGCCTGCCACTGCTCGCGCCAGGTTTCCAACTCCAGATCGGGATTCACCATATCGGGCTTCGGCATATCTGGCTTCGGCATATCTGGTTTCATCGGGGAGCCTCCATCAACTCGCGCAACATTTGACGCGCGCGGCTCAAGCGAGCGCCCACATTACTCTCGGAAATACCTAGCACCTGAGCGATCTCTCCATAATCCATGCCCTCTAACGTCAGGGTTACCACCTGCTTATATAGGAGCGGCAAGGTGTGGACCGCATGGCGAAGACGCGCGCCTTGCTGGTTCCGCGCCGAATCCACCTCGGGATTCGGCGCAATGTCCGCTACGTCGAATTCCGCGATTGCCTCAACTTTTTGCGCGCGCCGCTGTGTCAGGTAGGTCACAGCGCGGTTGTGCGCAATCCGAAACGTAAACGTGCGTTCGGAACACTCGCCGCGAAAGTGGGGCAGCGCGCGCCAGATGGCGAGAGCGATCTCTTGTACTAAGTCGTCGCGGTCAGCCATTGAATCGGTATAGCTTGAGGCAAGACGCGATAGTGCGCCGCGATTCTCGGTTAGCAGCCCGTCGAATCGCTTCTCCAGTTCCTCTCGCGCCGTAACGGCCAATCCACTCTCCTGAACGGCTTCGCTAGCCGTAGACCACATCATCCTGCTCCAGGCGATCGGCGGCGGCTAGCAGCGACACGCCAGACAAGGCCACAGTTGACAGCGTCAGGAAGAGTATTCGAAAAATGTCTAACTGTGCGCCTCTCATACTGGCCTCCAGTTGAAGTTGCTGACCGGCAACCGGCAAGAAATTCCACCATAACTGACCGGCAACCGGTGAGAAGACCATGAACATGCCCAGCCCCATAGGGAGAAAGACCAGCATGGAAAGGTAGGTGTTCGCCTCCTTGACGCCGCGACAAATGGTGGATATCCAGATCTCCAGAGCCGCCGCTAATAGCGACAACGCAATCAGACATAACGCGATCGGCCATGCCGGGGCGCGCCGTAATAGCAGAGTGAAGCCAAGTACGTTCAGAGTGACGCTCACTAAGGAGAAGGCCGTGACTGCTAACCACTTTCCCAATAGAACGTCCAGCCTGGTGACCGGATGCATTAATAACGGAAGCAGCGAGCGGCGTTCGCGTTCGCCCGCGATAGAATCCATGGCCACATTCATTCCGCCGGAAAAGGCTGATACCAGGGTGAACACGGACATCATGGCGATAAGCACCGCTTGGCTTTCGCCTTTACTGCCGCGAACCGCGAGGGACACCAGCGAGACCACGACTGGCCCCATGAGGCTATATACTGCGGCGGACACCACTGCCCGGCGGTCGCGCCAACTCTCCTGAAGTTCCTTGCGAGCTATGGTCAGCACTTGATCTAACATCACAACCCCTCCGTAGTTCCGGTGAAGGTCACGAAGGCATCTTCCAGGGTGTAAACCCCAGCGCGTCGGCAGAGTTCAGCGGGAGTCCCTTGCGCGACGACGCACCCTCGCGCTAGCACCACTACTTGGTCGCATAGCGCCTGCACCTCTTCCAGTACGTGGCTGGAGAAGACGATACAAGCACCCGTATCGCGCGTTCGCTGCAGCAGGAGGCGGAGCCCCCGGATGGATGGCACATCCAGCCCATTGGTTGGTTCATCCAGTAACAAGTTTTTGGGTGAATGGATCAGGGCACGTCCTAAGGCCGTCTTCATGCGCTCGCCTTGAGAAAAGCCTCCGGTTCGCCGGTCGGCGATTGGCTGCATCCCGAGAAAAGCGATGACTTCCTCGACCCGTTCGCGAAGTCTGGGCCACGGGAGACCGTGCAGACGACCGGAAAAAGTGAACGTCTCGCGCGGCGTCAACCGCGAATAGAGACCGGCATGATCCAACAGCCCGCCGACGCACCGCTGCAACACCAATGGATCGCCGGGAAGCGATGCGCGGTCAATGCAAATCTCGCCGCCTCCGGGTTTCAGCACCCCGCAGATGGCGCGCAGCGTAGTGGATTTGCCCGCGCCGTTTGCGCCCAGTAGGCCCGTGATTACGCCATCGGGCGCCAGGAACGAAACGTCCCGGAGCGCCGTAACGGCTCCGAATTGCTTTTGTAGATGGCGAACTTCAATCATGACAACGGTATAGTCCGTTGCCCGCGCTTTTCCTTACAAGGCAAATTACGGGGTGGAAATCACTCCGTTCCGGTGAAGTTTCAGATCACTCGGGCAGCCATTTTTTTTCTATCCCGCGCTCAAGAACCGAATGAGTCAGGCACTTCTCCAGATCGTGTCCGAAGAGGATCACACGAACATAATGCCCGGCAGAACGGCAACCAGCATGGCGCGCCGAGTTGGATTGCTTGCCGCGTCTGCAGGAGCTAAATAGAATTCTATGAAATTCTTATCGGCACGAGCTCAAGTAACCACCAGCATGATCCTCATCGTCTCTAACCACTTACAGAATCGCTGGTGGCGCGCCAGGTTGGATTGTAACAAATGTATAGTGCGAATGATTACACAAGAAACGGGTACTCTCTCGGGTTTGAAACCGCACGTCCGATCCATAAAAGTAACAAAAGTCGCAACGTTTCTATTGCAACAGTGTTACAAAGTAGATTGTTCCCTTTCGCTTCTGATTCGGGCAAATCAAACTCCCAGGAACCTTGCAAACGATGAAAGCATGCTCCATTGCAGCTGTTGTTCTATTTACCAGCATTTCTCTACAAGGCGCCATTACGATTGCCTCAATCGCCCCGTCACCTCCAGCGCCACAGCCTTACGGCACGCCGGTAACCTTTACTGCTTCTGCAACGAACACGGACCAGGGACCCGTGGCATTCAGATTTGAAGTGGCGTACGAAAAAGACGCTCCTGTGGTGTGTCGGAACTACAACATTGGAACGCTGGCCGCAGGCGTTTGGAGTTCCCAGCCATTTACCTATGCCCGGGTGGGGCCGGAAGGCACTTACACGATAAGAGTAACCGCCAAAGACTTCAGCTCGGGGCAGACCGCGACGAAATCAATCAGTTATAAATTGACCACTGCGGTTTCAGGGGGCAAGCTCACGGTGCTCCCAACCGGGAATCCCCTTGTCGCGCTGGCCGCCATACCGGGCTGTCCGGTGGGCAGCTCCGTTCGCGTGTACTTCTATGATGTGGCCGCCCCGGATCCATTTTTTACAGAATTTCAGCCATGCAATGGAAAGCTGAGCAACAGTGTTTACCTGGGAGGCATGTATCCCAATACTCGTTACGAGATGGGATACGAAGTTATGACCGCGGGAACTACTCGAAGCGGTGGCAGTACAGCGAGCTTTAAATCCGGGGCTCTGCCCACAAAATATTTATTCCCGGTAGGCACTGTGATTCAGCCGGCCACGTCGCAAGCGGATACTGCGGAAGACGTTCTGTTCTACTCCAATCTCAACCCGAATCCCGGTCTTTTGTACGTTCCTACCGCTACTGATCTTGCAGGCAATGTGATCTGGTACTACCCGACGGACGACAACAACCTATTACTAACGCGACCTTTGACGAGCGGACACTTCTTTCTTTTCGGTACCGGGCTAGCGTGGAGCACCGGCGGATCGGAGATCCTCCAGGCAGTTCGGAAGGTAGATCTGGCGGGCAACGTCGAAGCAGAGACCAACATCGGTCTGCTGCAGCAGCAGCTGCTCGCGTTGGGCGCTACGGACTTGCAATCCTGCGGAAACATCCCCATTCCGGCGCCGGTTGGATCGGGGTGCCTGACGGGATTTAGTCACGACGCGATTGAGTTGCCCAACGGAGATTGGGCCATGATCGCTAGCGTGGAGAAGATCTTCCCTCCGGGTACGCAAGGAAGCCCGACCGGGCTGAACGTTGACATCCTGGGGGACTGTATCATTGTTCTCGACAGCAACCTGAACCCTCTTTGGTATTGGGACGCGTTCGAGCATGACGGCGGGGGAACGCAGCTCGACATCAACCGGACAGCCGTGCTCCGTGAAACCTGCGTCGTGAACCAAGGCGGCTGCCCCCCGACTTTTCTGGTCAATACGCCCGGAGTCAACAGTTACGCCAACGACTGGATGCATTCCAATTCGCTTTACTACAATTCGACAAATAGCAGCCTGCTTCTTTCGATCCGCCACCAGGATTGGGTGGTCAGCATCGATTTCGGTAACGGCCTAGGCACGTCAAACGTGTTATGGCGCCTAGGCTTGGATGGCGACTTCACTTTCAACAATATTACGAACGATCCTTATCCATGGTTCTCCCACCAGCATAATGCCAGTATCACGCCGACAGGTCTCTATACGTTGTTTGATAACGGCAACACGCGGGTGCAGCAATTTGGGGGAGATAGCCGCGGCATGGCATTAGACGTGGATGTAAATACGATGACGGTAACTCCCTTTCTGCTCCAGGACCTAGGATATTACTCAATTGCGGTTGGAAGCGCGCAATATCTGTCGAACGGAAACTATCACTTTGAAGCGAGTTATGTCGCACCTAATAGTTACACGTACTCTGAAGAATATCTTCCTTTAGTGGGGTCTGCTACGGGCACACAGGTCTTCAACTTGCAAACATCGACTCCCTCTTACCGCAGTTTCCGGATGCCGAATCTGTATACCCCGCCGGCAAATTAGCAGCTGTGGCCGCAGGTGGCGGCGTGTGGACTATGTAGTCCGCCGCCCACTTTGCAGACTCGAATCACGCGAATTCAGACTCACTTGGTTCCGGTGAAGATTCGGATCCACTTGGGCAGCCATCCTGATGACATCCAGTCCTCCGCCCAGGAACCGGTTTACCTTGTCGGCCGTTCCCCGTGCGTCCGACACAGCCTTCGCATAGTGAACGACCAACACTTCGGTTTCCGGTCGACGCACTAACATCGCATTCACGCGTCCGAGCACTCGCATGTACTCTTCCTTTAAAATGCGCCGCCGGTCCGGTCCGCCCTCCATCGGAAACTTGCGGTGAACTAACATCTGTTCCTGGGAGTCAAGCACTTCCTCCAGATCGCGCTCGCAGAGGATCACACGACACGGCAAGCCGGGGGGCAAGGCTGCCAGCAATGGCGCAACGATTTTGACTGCTTTGCCGCGCGCCTCTGAAAGCCAACTTGAATCCTTCATTAGGTTCTTTACCGGCTCGAACTCAAGGTAACCGCGAGGGTTATCCTCATCGGCTACCCGTTTCGCGTCCGATACGACAGGCAGACCCCCCGCAGCTAACATTTGCATCAGCATCGACGTGCCCGAGCGCGGTAATCCTGTCACGACTATCAGCGATTCTTCCAAAGGACGGCATCTTCTCTCTACTCCACTGTCCACGGCACCCTAGTGAATCTAACTTTAACTCGGGACGAATGGGAAGAACGTGCTCCGTTTCCTGGGATCGCAAGCCAAGCACGTTTGCAGTCTTCATCCGGCGTGCTAAACGGCGGTACTCGCGCGCGCCTTCCGGATCGTTCAGGTACTTCCGCAACAAAGCGGCGAGTCGCAGGTGCGCCTGCGGAAAATTCGGATTGATCAGGATAGCGGCGCGAAATGCCTCGGCCGCACGCGCGTACTCCTTCATACCCGCTCAGCGCCCGGCCTAGCAGGAAGTGGCCCATCGCAAAGTGATGCACTCTCTGAAGCGCATCCAACGCCGACTCTGCCGCAAGGTCGAAATCCCTTTGTCGCAAAGCAATGCGGCATAACCCGAGGTGCGCGTTGACATTATCCGGATCTAAGTCGAGCGCCTCCCGATAGAGTTCACGCGCCTCCTCCCATCGACGCGAGCGCACGTACAAATCCGCGCGCTGTACGCGGGCTTCCTTCACCGCTTCTAACGCCGCGAGTGCTTCAAGGTAACGCTTTTCCGCCGATAACACCTGCGTTCGAAGGTACTCCGTGACCTGCGGATGGCCAGGCCGCCCGTCGAGTTCCTCGACAATCCGTCGCATTTCCTCCACCCTGCCCAGAGCTTGGCAGGAGAGAAATAGCCTCACGGAGAACCGCTGTTCATCGGGATACCGAGCACATAGTTCCGCAAAGATAGCGTAAGCTTCGCTATGCCGGTCTGCGTCCTGGTAGGCTTCTCCGAGGTTAGAGCGCAGCTCTCGAACCGTATGTTCCACCGCGAGTTTCCGATCGGCATCCGGTTGTTCGATATAGCCCAACGCGATCATCCTCTCCAGTGCTTCGCGGGAGGCCGTAGGGTCAAGACGCGTGTGAGGGGGATGCCGTCCGTCAGCGCCCGGAGCGTCTTCCCAGCTATCGATATAGTCAGGTTCCGGCGCTTCTACGAAAGCGCGCGAGACTACCTTGCCGTCCATATCTTCACCTATAGGTAACCCATAGATCGTCAGGATCGTGGGTGCGATATCGAGTAGCGATACTCCATGCAGTACTTCGGCATTTCTTATACCTGGCCCGCTTACCGCAAAGATTCCGAAATCGCCGTGTTCAATCGCCGGACCCGCGGGGATATCGGGAATGGTTGCAGGACGTAAGTGATCCGGATGAAAGCCGTGGTCGGAAAGAAGAATCACGGTAGTATCTTCACCGGCTTTGTCGAGCAGTGTACCTAGACTCCGATCGTGCGCCTGGTAGGCCATTGAGACAACGTTGTGGTATAGCTCGAAGTCCCTCTCTCCGATCCACGACTGACGCGGCGGATGATACTTCATGAAGCCGTGGGAGAAGTGATCGATCGCGTCATAGTAGACGGCGAAGAAATCCCAGGGTTGGTTCTCCATCAACCAGACCGCGGCGGAATCGATGGTCATCTTGTGCGCGAGCGTTCGCATGAAACCACCAAGGCGCTTATCCTGATCCTGATCGATTTCACTCGCCAGCGGAATGAACGGCTCGACCATTGCCGGAGTTACTTGGTCGGGATGCACGCGCAATTTAGCTAATATCCCCGCTAACTCGGGAGGATGAACCGCACAAGGATTCAACGGCCAGCCCGCATCCAGTGATCCGTGGGCGTCCGCGTAATGGTCGGACACCATTACACCGTTGATTGGTTCGGCGGGATGGCTGGGCCACCAACCAATCACGATGCTACTTAGCCCATTCTGGTTGAGTATGTTCCACAGCGCCTTTGAGGTGCGCGAGAGGTTAGTTACGGGCTGCACGCCGAGTCCGTCCGGAGTCGGCTCAGAGAATCCGTGGATTCCATGTTTGAATGGCCGTTTGCCGGTAGCGATGGATGTCCACAACATCGGCGAGAGCGGCGGATGAAGAGTAGCGATCTGCCCGCTAGCTCCGGTTGCAACCAATCGGCCGATGTTAGGCATCTTACCCGCGGCGACTAGCGGCCGGATAACCCTCCAGTCGGCTGCATCCCATCCGACGAGAAGAACCTTGGGAGATGGCGGCTTCACTTCGGCGGGTAAGTCAGCCTTGGCGTGTAGTGTTTCTTGTGAGCGGCATTCGTTCCGGGGTTAGTCCCGGCACCGCCCCCGTTGGTCCCCCCGCCGCCACCAGCGTTGGTCCCGCCAGCTCCGTTCGTGCCGCCTGGAGGATTGCCGGTCGTGCCGCCGAAGGTGCAGCAAGTTCCCCCTCCGAACCCCAAACCGCCTCCACCGACATAGGTTCCGCCGGTGCCCCCGGTCGAGCCGAAGGTAGAACCATTCTGCAGCGCAAACAAGATCCCCGGCTGGGTTTGCACACCGTTCACAGTTGCCACAATAGAAACATTCCCGGAACCTAACCCTGACGGCACAACCAAATTGATTTGGTAAAGTCCGGCGCTCGACAACCCGGCAAAGCTCGGCTTCACCACCAAGTTATTGATGGTCAAAGTCAGACCACCGGTAATAGGCGCGGCTCCGGAGAACACCTGTCCGGCAGGTACGAAGGGATGCGTCGGTCCGAAACCTACTGCGAATAATTCGACGACATCGCCCGGCATTGCGGCGACTGTCGGGTAACCGAACGAATTACCTGTCGGACCCAGAATGTCGTAACTTCCGTTGCCGTAAGCTCCCGCGCCGTTGGACCGTAGAATAATCCCGCAAACATAAGTAGCATCGAGTAAGGTGAAAGCCGGCGCTACGCTGCTGAGCGTAACCGACGATGTCGCGCTACCTGCCGCGTTTGTAACTACAACGGACACCGGGCCCGTTGCGGTATCGTCCGGCGCTTGTAAGTTGATCTGATCCGGGCTGACAAACAGAAGATAGGCGGCTTTGCCATTGATCTTGACCGTGGTGCCGCCGAGAGTCGTGGGGAAGCCGCCGTTAGAAGTCGTAGTCTCGTTAGCGAGATTGCTCCCGTAGATAGAGATCAGTTCGCCCGGCTGAATCGTGTTCACGCTACTGAAAAGTGGAACGATCCCGCCGGCCGCGATGGATGGGGCCTGCGTTAAGCTAGCTTGATCGAGTCCCACTCCTCCGCCGCCTTGTCTCGCAACCGCCATCTTCACGGCGTTCAGCAAAGGTATTTCCTTAAAGCTTGCGGGAGGCTCGAAAGGGATTACGTTGGCGCTAGGCTCGGGCACGGATCCCCGGGGAGATCCGCCGCCCGCACCGATGATTGCCGCCGCGGATGCTCCTGTCGCCATAGCTAAGGTGGAACTTGTCACCGCCGCATATAAGTGCCAGTTCGCCGCGCTCCTCTTCAAGGCCGCGCGTAACGCCGAAGGTCGGAGTGTTGCGAAGTACGCTTCCAGCCGATGATCCAGGTCCGACTTATGCGACGCGCTCATACTCATTCACCCGCTTTACTGCATGCGATCTCTCACGCCACCATTAGTGTAATCTCGGCGTACTGAGAACCCTTCATCGTGCACTACGTACGTTACCGGTGGCGGGTTTCGAGAAGACCTCCTGGATCGGTACTGCGGGAACGTTACAATCCAGCCATGCGAATTACTTCCGTCGAAACATTCACGGCCGGGAACCCCTGGAAGAACTGGTTATTCACCCGCGTTCACACAGACGAAGGGCTATATGGGATTGGGGAAGGAACGCTGAATTACTTCGCTAAGACCGTTGAAGCTGCCATCCACGAACTCTCGCCGCTGATTATTGGCTTAAGCCCTTTCCAGGTTGAAATCGTCTCTCAAAAACTGCTGCGCGACCCCTACTCCGAAGGCGCTCAGATCCACAACAGCGCGGTCGCTGCTATCGAGATCGCGCTGTGGGACATTATCGGCAAAGCTACCGGACAGCCTATCTACAACCTCTGGGGCGGTCGCTGCCACCATAAGCTGCGGGCTTATGCCAATGGCTGGTATCGAGGTCCCCGCAAGCCCGAGTTCTTCGCCGAAAAGGCCAAAATGGTGGCCGCACGCGGATACACCGCCCTCAAGTTCGATCCGTTTGGCAGCGCTTGGCGCATGGTATCGCGTGCCGAATTCGACTTGGCCCTCGATATCATCGCCGCCGTACGCGATGCAGTGGGGCCCGACGTCGACCTTTTGATCGAAGGTCATTCGCGATTCAATGTCGCTACCGCCTCGCAGTTCGCAGAAGCAATCGCCCGCTTCCGGCCGGCATGGTTCGAGGAGCCTGTAAATCATTTGAATATCGGAGCGATCGTGGAGGTCGCGCGGCGCAGTCCGGTTCCGATCGCCACGGGAGAGAGTTTGTCCAGCAAGCAACAGTTCGCCGAGCTGTTGTCACATAACGTCATCAGTATCTTCCAACCGGAACCGCTCAGCTTAGGAGGTTTGTTCGCCGCCCGTAAGGTTGCCGATATGGTGGATGCTCATTATGGTGTCATCGCACCGCATAGCGCGCAAGGCCCCGTTTGTTCTGCGGCCTGTGCGCAGCTAAACGCGTCAATCCCCAACTTCTTCATCCATGAGATCTTCGATGAGTTCAACGACGCCTGGGAGAAGGAGATCGTCATCAACGGGATTGAAGTAGTGAACGGTTACATTGAGCTTTCGGATCGTCCCGGTCTGGGGATCGACCTGAACATTGAAGAAATTGCCCGGCATCCCTATCAGCCGGGCAACCATTTGCCTTTATTCCAACCAGGATGGGAGCAGCGAAAGGGCGAAAAGTGACGTTTCGTGCCTTGGCGTACCGTTTGCACTCTTGCTAGTAGTTGAAATGGCGCGAACCGGCGGCAGGCGGTCGGATCTAGTATCTGACGGATTGCCGCCGGTTACTTTGAATCTTTAAAAGTAGCAACCACCGCCAACCCGCGCTTGCGCAAAGCTGACTCCAGCTCCGCTGGCTTTAATCTTGTAGCGTCGTATTCGATCAGCAGGGCCGGAGACGGTTCGGTCTCAACCTTAATCCATTCAACGCCATAGATACTATGGGCGTCGGCAATGCGCTCCAGAGCCGCCTCGTCGAGTTCGTTTTCCAGCTTGAACCGGAGTTGAATTCTGGTCAATCAGAAAATTATAAACGACGCTGCTAGGTCGTTTCGCGCGCCCAGAAATCGAGGGGTCCGCTCCCCGTCCCGAAACCCGGATGATTTGCGATCGCGGCTGACACGAACTGCTTGGCGCGGCGCACGGCTTCGGTTAGGGCAAGGCCGTCGGCCAGTCCTGCTGTGATTGCAGCCGAATAGACGCAACCAGTCCCGTGGGTGTGGCGCGTGGGGATGCGCGGGGATGGGTAGAGTTCGATCTTTCCATCGGTCAGTAGCAGGTCCACAGCGTCGCCATCCAGGTGTCCGCCTTTGATGAGTACATTCCGCGCGCCGTCATCCGCCAAAGCTTGTGCCGCCTCCGCCATTTGATCGATAGTTCGGACTAGTTCGACCGGTTAGTGCTTCGGTCTCTGGAAGGTTGGGCATCAGAAGGTAAGCGAACGGAAGTAGGTATCGGCGAAGCGCATCCAGACTCTGGGCATCCAGTAGTCTCGCTCCACTCTTGCTGAGCATGACGGGATCAATCACGAGTGGCACGTTACGGACCGACATGTTGAGATATGCCCCAAGCGCGGCGGCTACAGCTTCGATGATGCGGGCGTTGCCGAGTGCTCCGGTCTTGATAGCGGCCGGAGGCATGTCATCGAGCAGCGCTGCAATCTGATCGCGGACCAGATCCGGCGCCACTAGCTCGACGCGCGATACCCCGAGCGTATTTTGAACGGTGAGCAGCGTTACTACCGCTTCGCCATAGACACCGAAGCGTTGGAATGTCTTTAAATCGGCTTGGATACCAGCACCGCCGCTTGGATCAGAACCGGCGATCGTTAGTGCGATGGAGGGAGCGCGAGACACCGTCTCCTTAGCCTACTGTAGGTTTCCCGCGATCCGTCTTGGGTTTTCCGATTGTTGACGTAGTTGTCTACATCAACAGCTGGCACTACATAAGTGAGGACGGTGCCGGAAAAGCTACGCCTCAACCGAGTGAAGCGAAGTTGAGAGAGATAAGTCGACACTACGAAAAAGCTTGTATCTCCAGCGAAACTACGATAGCATCCGAAACGAGGTATTACAGTTGACTCCACGAATGAGTTTTCAACTTACACTTGTAATCGCGTTCACTACTCTAACGCCCTTTGTATCTTCAGCGGCAACTCTCTACGTCGGTGCCAGAAATGGTAGCTGTCTCGGGGGGTACCCCACCATCACTGCCGCTGTAACGGCCGCTAATCCTGGTGACACGGTGTATGTCTGCACCGGCGTTTACCCGGAGCAGGTCACAATCACAAAGCACCTGACCCTCGCCGGCCAAAGCGGTGCAACCATCCAACCCACAACTGCAAGTATCAATGTGAGCGACGGGACTTCGTCGGCGATTGTATATGTCGAGGGTGTAAACGCAACGGTCTCGGGGTTTATTATCGATGGCTCTCTGGCATTCTCGGGCTTGACGAACTGCTCTGAGGATGTTTTAGGAATTTACTATTCGAACGCAAGCGGCACGATTGTGCATAATGCCGTTCGATACATAGAGCAATCCGCCAGTGGCTTCGGTTGCCAGGTAGGGCTGGGGATCTTTGCCGATAACCCAGGAGGCGCCGCTAACACTGTCGTGATCGAAGCAAACAGCGTTCACGATTTTCAGAAAAACGGCATAACAGTACACGATACGGGACTGACTGGGACGGTTGTCGGCAACACCGTTCTCGGGATAGGACCGACTCCGTTGATTGCCCAAAATGGCATTGAATTCGCGTACGGATCTACCGGATCCGTTACAGACAACAACGCAAGCGGGTTTGTATATACTCCATGCGTCAGCACGACTAATTGCTCGTATTCTTCTACAGGAGTGCTCATTTACGACTCTACCGGCGTTACGATGTCCGGTAACACGCTGGGTCAGTCGCAAGGCGCAATATTCGTGTACGTCGCTGACGATATGAATAATCCGTTACCGGGCAACTGCACGATAACGAAGAATGCGGTATCCGATACTCTGGTTTTCGACGGCATTGGCGTCCAAGCCACTACAAATACGATCGGTGGCTCGAGTACAGCAGGTAACACTGTGGTCAATAGCGGTGAATCCGGAATCGCTCTCTACGCCTCTGGAAACACGGTCAGCTACGACACGATAATCGAAGCCCCCGTCGGAGTGCTGATGACCGTTGCAAATCCGACTCCGACCGGCGACAAATACATCGATGTTGTGACAGCTGTCCAGAACTCCCTCCCCGGCACCGAGTGCCAGTGCTCGCCGAGCGGTCCAGCCCTTCCATCCCCGGTAAGGTTTCGATGCGGTATCTGCGGCAGCGGCTAGTAAGGCGCTGCCGCCCACCCTGGTTTCATAATAGAGAGGCGCTATGACTTTCCTCACTCTGCCTCTACTCGCTATCCTCGCGTCCGGGCCACTGACTCCGATCGAGGTATATAACGGAACCTGGTCCGTCACGCCGATAACTGGCTCAGGACCGGGAAAGCCTGACAGGCTAGTCAATCACTGTTTCGAAACGGACGCCTATTACTCCTGCGAACAGAATGTAAACGGCAAAGCGGTTGCGCTAGTTGTCTTTACTCCGACCGGCGAGCCCAATGAATTTCATGTCCAGAATGTTCTTCCGACGGGCTTTGCGACCGGACGAACGGATCTTACTCTCGACGGCGAACATTGGACCTACCACAATAAGGAAACTGAAGGATCCGTCACTAAGTGGTACCGCACCGAGAACTACTTCACCGGGCATAACAAGATCCACTTTGAGCAATACGAGTCGACCGACGGGCAGCATTGGGAGAAGAAAGGCGAGGGCTTTGAGGTCCGCGAGCCATCGAAGTGAAATCGCGATTCCGTCGCGTTATCATTAAACCGCTCCCCGGAGCACTACTCGAACGATGCTGGCGGCGAAGGCTTGATTTCAGAAGAAAATTTACCCCTCCTAAAATCCCGCATCCCGTCACTGGAGCTGCTTGCATCCGGTAAAGTCCGCGAGGTCTATCGCGTCGATAATCGCACGCTGCTGATCGTCGCCACCGATCGCCTCTCGGCCTTCGACGTCGTTCTGCCGGACCCGATCCCGCGCAAAGGCCAGGTGCTCACGCAGCTTTCCGTTTTCTGGTTCGGCTTGCTTGAGCCCTTCACGAAGAATCACTTCCTAACGGCCGACCTTAGCGCATACCCGCACATCTTACGGCCGTATGTCAACCAGCTCGCCGGGCGTTCCATGCTGGTGAGACGGGCGGAGATGATCCCGGTTGAATGCGTGGCGCGCGGCTACCTGGCTGGGTCGGGATGGAAAGAGTACCGGACGTCTCAGACCGTCTGCGGCATCGCGCTACCGCCCGGTCTGCGCGACGGCGATCAGCTACCTCAACCGATCTTCACGCCGGCCACCAAGGCGGCTTCGGGGCACGACGAGAACATCTCGTTCGAGCAGATGATCGAGGTGACAGGAAGGGAATTGGCCGAGCGGCTGCGAGGACTGACGCTGTCCATTTACTCGCGTGCCGCGGAACATGCCCGCGAGCGGGGCATCATCCTGGCCGACACCAAGTTCGAGTTTGGATTCATCGACGGCGAGCTTGCGCTGTGCGACGAGGTCCTCACGCCGGACTCTTCGCGCTTCTGGCCGGCGGCGACGTGGAAGCCAGGGGGGCCGCAGCCGTCGTATGATAAGCAGTTTGTGCGCGACTACCTGGAAACCCTCGATTGGAACAAACAGCCGCCCGCGCCGCATCTCCCACCGAACGTTATTGCTCAAACCAGCGTAAAGTACGTTGAGGCGTATCACGCCCTAACGGGGAGATCTTTATGACTTTCAGCTGGTTGGACGGGGTAATCCTCGTCGTGCTTGTGTTGTCGATATTCAGTGCGGCGCGGCGGGGCTTCTCGCGCGAGGTTATTGGTTTGGCAGCGGCTTTGCTTGGCTTGATCCTGGGGACCTGGTTCTATGGAACCGCGGGCAGTTGGCTCACTCCCTATGTAAGTTCAGCCGACGTGTCTAACTTTCTAGGTTTCCTTCTTGTCTTCATGGGGACGATCATCGCGGGAGCTATTCTCGGCGCGATCGTCAGCCGTATGTTACGCACCGTCGGCCTGTCATGGATCGACCGTGCATTGGGCGCGGCTTTCGGCATTGCGCGAGGTCTTGCTGGTATCAGTGGCGCTGGTCATGATACTGGTTGCTTTCGCTCCGGGGTCAAGTGCTGCCGCTCCGCCGCACGCCGTTGTCAACTCGCGGCTTGCGCCTTATGTAATCGGAACTTCGCGGCTCCTGACCGAGCTTGCTCCTCACGAACTCAAGGACGAGTTCCACCGTCGCTACGATCAGGTGAAGAACGCCTGGGATACGCGCGGGCATCACGCCTGATACCGGCAGACAACCTATGCGATGAAAGAAAGTCTTAACGAGTTAGTCGACGGATTAGTGAACACGGGTTTTTTCCTGGAGGAAGCCGTCGAGATACTCGAAAGCCTCATGATCCAGAAGACGCTGCTACGGCGCGGCGGTAACCAATCACTTACCGCGAAGGATCTCGGGATTCATCGCAATACGCTGCAACGCAAGATGGTTCAATACAAGCTTGACGGCAAACGGCCAGCTCCAAAGCCCCCCGTATCCACGAACGGTAAACACCCTCGCACGGTCCGCAAAACCTCCTGACGAATGCTGCTCATATTTGACCTTGACGGTACATTGATCGATTCGCGTCTCGATCTGGCTCACTCGGTGAATGCCACGCGCGACTTCATGGGCCTTGAACCGCTCCCGCATGAGACGGTGTATCAGTACGTCGGCAACGGGGCTGCGGTCTTGATCCAGCGCGCGCTGGGCGATCTTGGGTCGGCGGAGAACGTCGAGAAAGCGCTACCTTACTTTCTCGGCTACTACTCAGAGCATAAGTTAGATTACACGGAACTCTATCCGGGCGTGCGCGAAACATTGGATACCTTTCTCGCGGCGCAACTTCCGATGGCTGTACTGACTAACAAACCAGTCCGCATTTCGAAGGCCATAGTCGAGGAACTCGGACTGACCGGACACTTCTTCCAGGTCTATGGTGGCAATAGCTTCGAGTTCAAGAAGCCGCATCCGATTGGGATCGAGACTCTCATGCAGGAAGCAGGGATCCCGCACGACCGGACACTGATGGTGGGCGATAGCTCGGTCGATGTACAGACCGCCCGCAATGCGCAAGTGCGCTGCTGCGGAGTTACGTGGGGCTTTCAGCCGGAGACGCTGGTGCAGCATCCGCCTGATATTCTCGTAGACCGGTTGGATCAACTCGCGGACATCGTCTTACGGCAAAGTTCATGAAAAGCGAATGCGTGTTCTGTAAGATTGCTTCGGGGGCTCTTCCGACGGATATCATCGTCGAGGACGAGCATACACTTACTTTCCTTGACAACAACCCTATGTTCCCGGGGCACATGCTCGTGGTTCCGCGACAGCACTCCGAGACGCTGACGGAGTTACCAGAGGGCGAGATCGCTCCGTTATTCAAGCAGGTGCGACGGGCAACGGAGGCGTTGATCAGCGGGCTCGGCTCTGAAGGCTCGTTCATGGCCATCAACCATAAGATCAGCCAGAGCGTGCCGCATCTTCACGTCCACGTGATTCCGCGAACCAAAGGCGACGGAATGAAGGGCTTCTTCTGGCCGCGGCGCGGTTACAACAACGACGAGCATCGCGGCGAGACTGTGGCGAAGCTTCGCGCCGCTTTCAATGCCCTGGCAACATAACTACGAGCCGCTCGGCAATATCGCGGGTTCCGCGGCTATCGCGGCAATCCCGATTGCCGTACTGCTCATCTTACTCGGAGTCTTTCGCAGACCCGCATGGTTATCGGCGCTCGCGGGACTTATCGCTGCAGCATTAGTTGCCGCGTTCTTCTACGGAATGCCGGTTGGGTTGATAGCCTCGGCAATCGGTTACGGCGCAGCGTTCGGACTGTTCCCGATCGGCTGGATCGTGTTCGCGGCCATCCTACTCTTCAACATCACGGTGGCTACCGGGCAGTTCGAAGTACTGAAGCAGTCTTTGGCGGCGATCACGACGGATCGCACGATGCAGGCGCTGCTCATCGCGTTTGCTTTCGGCGCGTTCCTGGAAGGAGCGGCGGGATTCGGCGCGCCGGTAGCAATCGCATCATCCATGTTAGTTGCGATCGGTTTCGAGCCGTTCGCGGCAGCCTCGATCTGTCTCTTGGCAAATACGGCGCCGGTTGCGTTCGGATCGATCGGCATTCCGCTGGCTACGCTCGCCGCGGTTACCGGACTACCTTTGGCGCAACTCAGTGCTGACGTGGGCCGACTCTGTGCGCCCGTCTCGAGTATACTCCCAGCGTACGTCGTCGTGGTGCTTAGCGGGTGGACGGGATTGCGGCGCATGCTAGGTACGACGCTTTCGTGCGGTGCGGCATTTGCTGTGACCCAGCTGCTTGTGTCCAACCTAGTTGGCCCTGAACTTACCGATATCCTGTCCTCTCTCGCGGCGATCGTGGCGCTTCTGGTCGCCGAGCGGCTCTCCGATCGCCCACGATTGCGCCCCGCTGTAACTAGCCGCGCGATGGTAACGGCGTGGCTTCCTTACGGTGTTCTGGTGCTGTTCGTTTTGGCTTGGGGCATTAGGCCCGTGCAGCGGTTGCTGCAGCGTCCCACGATCGCATTCGGCTGGCCCGGTCTTCACAATCTGATCCAGCGCATGCCGCCCGCGGCCGCACACGCGTCACTCTATCCAGCTATCTATAACTTCAACTGGTTGGCTGCGGCCGGTACGGCTTGTCTGTTCGCGGTGTTAGTATCGGCGTTCTTACTGCGGATGCCGCCTCGCCAGTTTGCGCGAACGTTCATGCAGACGGTCCGGCAGCTCTGGGTTGCGGAAGCTACTGTCGCCGCCGTACTTGCCCTGGCGTTTCTGATGAACTACTCAGGAGCTACGGCAACTCTCGGGCTGGCATTCGCCGCGACAGGCGCCGCATTCCCGTTCTTCAGCGCGCTGCTGGGATGGCTGGGCGTGTTCCTGACGGGCTCCGATACTTCGGCGAACGCGCTGTTCGGCAACTTACAGGTGGTTAGCGCCAATCGGCTGGGGTTAGATCCCGTGCTCATGGCAGCGGCTAACTCGAGCGGCGGCGTGATGGGTAAGATGATCAGCCTCACTAGCATCGCCGTAGCCGCCGCAGCAACTTCGTTACAGAAGGGCGATGAGAGCCGGCTGTTCCGGTTCACGCTGCGGCACAGCATCTTACTGGCGAGCGTGATCGGATTGATCACGCTTTTGTACGCGCGGCTTTAAAAGGCGAAGCGCAATCCAAATTCGAGTCGTCGGTTATCGGCACTCGATCCGCCGGGGCCGATGTTCGCGATCTGGTTCGATTCGCCGAATAGCGGCGACGTGATGACGCCGATCGGGTTGGCGTAGTTCACCGTGTTGAAGAGGTTTCGCGCCTGGGCCGTTAAGGTGAGGTTGTACTTGCGTCCCGTGGCTGCGTCACCGAACATCCCACCGCCGCCGCGCGGGCCGCCAGGACCGCCGCCACCCGGACCACGGCCGGGACCGCCCATTCCGCCACCTCCGCCGCCACCCTGATAGGTACTGCCGGTCTTCTCACCGAAGCCCCACGTCTTGCTGACGCGCAGGTTGAATACGAAGAACGACGGACCGTTGCCATAGTTACGGGGAATCATGACATCGCCCGGAGTGTAGATCGTCTCGAACTTACCGTATTGGTTGCAGACTACGCCCGGAGTTCCACACGGAAGAGTTGTGATGAAAGGGCGTTCCGTGTAAGCGGTCGTATCGAGGTAGTCTACGCCGTCCGTAATGTTGAAAGGTTGGCTCGATCGGAATACCAGGAATGGACTGAAGCGGAGACCGTACCGAGCGGTAACGGAACCGCCAAAGAACAGCCGCTGGCGCGAGTCGAACTGAGCGCGCGAATAGTCTGCCCCGATGTTGTAGGGATTTGCGGGGAATGTCCCAATTCCGTCGGTGTCACTGCGGGCCCAATTCAAGGTGTACCAGGAGAACAATGAGACAGCGGGAACCACCGCGGTATTGAAGCTAACGATGAGCTGGCGCTGATTGAAGATGCCGTCCGACTCGTAGTTATAGATGTTGCCGGCCGCATAACCATAAGGCTGGGCGTTGCCGTATAAAGGATCGGGCGAATTGATGTTATTGGTGAGTAGCTGATAGGTTCCGCGGGTCACCATGAAGTTCACGGCTAAGCGGCTGTTGCGCGGCAAGGCGCGCTCAACACCGATGGCGCCTTGGATCGACTCGGGCGCATGCAGGTTTGGGTCTACCTGATAAACCGTTTGCGGGGTGGAATTTGCGGCAAGAGTGGCGGCGGATGGCGGAGTTGTCGGATTAAAGAAAGTTGGATTCTGGATGAGATACTGCTGAATCGAATGCCCGTAAATCTGGGCATTCAGCGAGTAGTTGTACATGAAGCGGTCGTAGAAAATACCCGCGCCGCCTCGAATTACGGTCTTACCCTGCTTGTTGCCTTTGCTATCCGGAGACCATGCGAAACCGAACCGCGGCGCGATGTCCTTGAAGTCGCTAATCTGATTTTGAATTTCATAGCGAAGGCCGAAATTCAGCGTCAGGTTCGGTTTGATCCGCCAATCATCCTGCACGAAAATACCGGCGTCTAACATCGCGATGGAGGCGTATGGATTGCCGGTGGAGATGCTGAACTGAGAAGGATAGGCGAGTCCCTGAAGGGCCAGCGCGTACTGCTGGAGGGAACTCTCAGTGGAAGTGCCCGCAAAGAGGTAAGTTCCGAGGAAGTTAGCCGGATCATACTGGTCGTATTGATAGCTTCGGATGCGGACACCGAACTTGATCGTCTGCGCGCCTTTAGTCTGCGATGTGTAGTTCTGCAGCTCGAAATTGGTCAGCGTGCTTGTATTTTTCCCGGTGGAACTTCCGCCTTCGACTAAGTCGCCGCTAACATTGATCGTTGGTCCGGTCTGGACGGGATTGTTGGTATTCGAATCGCGCAGCCAACGGAAGCGCGTCTCATTAATGGTGCTAGCGCCCAGAACCGCCGTATCCGTGACTTGTATCGAATTCTCGTACATCGTCGTGTTGACGCCCTGACTGGCGAGCGAGAACACTCCAACCCCGTTGTTGGTCAAATCGTTCTGCAGGTAGTTGTACTTCAGGATTAACGTATTGTTCGGCGTGAGCTGATAATCGACACGAGGACTAAAGTCGGTTCGCTTCTGCGGTGCGGATATCGCGGCGTTAAAAGGCGTGATCGTGTAGGTGGGACTTAGCACAAGGGTCGAGACGACGCCCGAATCATCGATAAGACGCTGCTCGAAATCGAAGAAGATGGACGTTTTCTTATTCAAGGCGCCAGTAAGATTTCCGCCGTATTGGCGCGTGCTGAAATCCGGGGCGACGGTCAACAGGGGATTGCGCGCGTTAAAGATTCCATCGCTGTCGTTGAAAAACGCCTGTCCATGCCACTTATCGGATCCGGGTTTAGTAAGAATCTCAATGCGCCCGTAGCCCAATCGATCGTACTCCGAAGAGAAGGGGTTCTGATTGATGCGGATTTCGCGAATGGACTCCTTGGGAGGCAACCGGCCTCCGGTGAATCCATCGATATAGATTTGCCCGCCGTTGGGTCCAGCGGCTGGTCCGGCTAACTGTTGTAAGTCAGTTTCCAGATCGTCCGGATCGTCGGGCAGTGCGTCGATCTCAGCCTGACGCAGTACCAGAGCGTTCGCATTCTGTGAGGGGTCGACACTTACCGTGTTTAGCGCCTCACCTTGCACAGTTACGGTTTGCGCCTGACTGGCCAACTTCAATTGCGCGCTGAAGGTAGCCTGCTGCCCGGGAGTGAATTGAATTCGGGTTTCGACGGGGGAGAACCCGAAGTGCGAAACGCGCACAGTATAGTTACCGGGCAGAATGCCGGCAAGTTGAAACGCTCCCTTGATATCGGTTTGTCCTGTTTTGACGATCGCACCAGCCTTAAGAAGCGTGATGTCCGCCGCGGGGATTGAGGCATTGGTCTCATCCGTGATGGTTCCGGTCAGCGCCGCAACGGTTTGGGCCGGGAGCCGCCAAACGGCAGCGGTCAATAGGAAGATACAGATAGAGATAGATCGTCTTAAAGGTAGTCTCATTCGAGTTTCGTCGTCGTTTCGGTTTGTTGCGGCGGTTCTTACTGCGGCATCGCCATATCGAGGTTCCACATGCCGCCCTCGAATGATCCGCGATTTTGTCTACTGGTCGGCGTTGCCGCTAGGATGGGCTCAACCCCAGCGACAAGAGTTACTGCCATGACGCGCGAAGGGTCCGATCCGTTAGTGCTGGAGATGATTAATGCGTCACCCGGGTTTCAGGTCAGCGAGCGCGACTTGAGGACTCCGCTCAAGAACCTGATTCACGTCCATGTGCGGGCGGCTACCGGGGTCGCCGCCAGGTCCGCCGGCTTGAGGGCCAGTTGCGCCGGGATGCGCGGCAGCGATGGCGTTGGGCGAGCCGGGGCCGTTGTAGCCGGGGTGACTATCGGGACCGCCTTGACCGGCATGAGCATCGGAGCCGGCAGCAGCTCCAGGAGTAGCGCCCGGAGTGCCGGCATTCGCGGGATTATTCTGACTCATCCGGGCCAACATCGCGGCTAACCCGGGAGGGATTTTCCGCATGTTCGTGTCGGTATTTACGCCGACCGTAACGGGCTGCTTGGTCAGGAGATCGTTCACTTTGATCGTGTTGTTGGCTGCATCGACGGAGACAACGGTTCCGGCCACATTGCGGAAGGAGCCCGAGATGATCTGTTCGGCGTGGATGGATGCACCGTCGGCCGTTTTGTCGCCTAGGACCCGGAGATTGTTGCCGACCGCGATCTCGCCAAAGTCACTCTTTTTGGCGTCCGCGAACCGGATACTTTCAGCAGAGTAGCGGCGGAAACCCGTAGTCGCGTCGGTTTGCACGGTGAGAGGGTGCGGACCACCCGGGCCTTGCACACGAATCGTTACGGTCTTGGCAGCGGGATCGACTGCAGTGACACGTCCAGCCGCTCCGCGCGTCTGCCATTCGGCGCTGGCTGCCTGCTGACGCTGGGCGACCTGCGTCTTCGACATGACGATGACGGAGACTGCCGGTCCGGGTGCTTGCCCATCGGCTTGGCGGCTGCGAGCATAGACGCGGTCGCCTTCCGCGATGTCTTTCAATTCGATGCGAGATGCCTTTTTCAGGTCCTTTTCGCCGGGAGGGACCTGCATGTAGGAAGTGTTGGCGTCAAGCAGAACGTCGACGGTGGCGCCGGTATCGGGTTTGACGGTGATCTTCGAGCCGTCCGACGATACGGCCACAACGGAGCCTATCACCTTACTGTACTGAGACTTCGTTGCAGTGCTGCCGGCTGCAGCATCCTGCGCACGCGCGGCGCACAGGGGACCAACAACGCAAAGGCCCAGGGCCGCAATAGAAATACCCGCGATTCGCAACATCTTCCTCTTAAAGATTAACGCCGCTCAATGGTGGAAGGTAACACCGGGACACGATTTGGTCCGTAGATGGTAGCGGTAAGCCGTTTCGTTGCGTACAACTGCCGGTTAGGCGGCGCTCCGTCCCCGGACGAAGTGTAAGATTAACGCGATCACGGCGAAGACCAGGAGCAGGTGAATGAGCCCGCCGGCGACGTGAAATGCGGCCCAGGCAACAATCCAACCCACAAAAAGCACGAAAAACAGGACAAGGAAGAGGAAATCGCGGATCATACGAGTGTTTTTTACCTCGTCGCGCTAGTTTGCATGCGTATTGCCAAGATTCCATCAGGTGATTGGTTCAGGCTGCTTTGGCAAGTTCGTTGTGGCCGTGTTTGCGGAGCCATTGACGTTGCTTTTCCTTCTTTAAGGCACCGGTGAAGTGGGGCATGCCGGCGGGGACGGCCGGTTCCGGGGAAAGCGGCGGAACGAAGCCAGAATCGGCGGGCGTGGGCGGATCGGTCACTTCAATTTGAGGGACGTCGGAAGACTCCGTTGCGTCAGAGGCTTCGATGAGCGATCGAGCGTGGCGGAACTTTACCAGGTTGAGAAGCTTGGTCTCGGCAAGTTCGGCGCGGCGGAATAAACGGGCTTCGGCGAGCCAAAGCTGATTGAACAGACGGGCGTTGGCTTGCAATCCGGCGGCTTGAGCGAGCGAGTCGATGGATTCGTCCTGTGCGCCGAACATCTTCTCTACGGCGACGCGCTGCTGTTCGGTAGTGAGGATAGTGAGCGCGGTTTCCCGGGCCGAGATGCGGCGGGCACGCCAGCGGGCGCTCACAATGTCCTGAACGACGGAGAGCTCTTCAATGGTTTCAGCGTGGAAGCGGAGCGAGTAAGACTCGATGAGTTGTTCAAAGGCTTTGGGGTCCTCGCCGGGAAGAACGACTTCAGCGGCGAAGATGCCGTGCTTGAGGGCGTTCATGGAGGTGCGAGCTTTGCCTTCAGCGGTGCGGGGTCCGGTGGAGTGTTGGGAGTTGGCTCGGTTGATTTCGGCTCGGGTGCGCGGGGTGGTTTCCGGAGTTGCGAGTGAAGGGGCTGCGGATGACATAGAGTGGATCTCCTCTGGTTTTAGGGTAGGCCTGGGATGGGGGAGATTGGGGGTATTTCGGGGTGGGAGGCTATTGGGTATTGGGAGAAAATAATTTCGAATTTTGTGACCGGCGTGTGATGTTCTCGAGGGGGCTCAGATTCCGAACGGCGCGTTGACTCGCTAGGATCATCCCAGAACCCGACTTGGAAAGAGCAAGTTCCGAGTGACGTCATTCAGCCGGTACGCAATCAGAAGTTCAGCCTAGGCTGTAATCAGTTCGATCCTTTCGGTGCTGTCCGCACCACGGCTGGGTTCTGAAAGCGGCGGAGCAGCTAATCCAGATTCTCCGGATGTCTTGAGCGCCGGCGGGGAGCTGAAGCGGGAGCCGGAGCGAACATTGACTGACAGTGTGGCTGGAGATTACCGCCTTAGTTTATGTCACGCGCTGCTTTATGTGCGCAACAGCGGCGGAATAGTCGCCCAGGTACAGGCATCCAAATTGATCGAGCCTAGCTCTGACGTCTGGATCGTCGAAATCCCGGGAATTGCGGCTGAGAAAACAACTCTCGAGCGGCATTGTGCGCCGCAGGTCGTAAATCACGGAGGCAAGAACAATAGCGTCTTGTCCGGACATTCCCAATTCGATCTGAAGTTCCCGGGCATGTACGAGGACAGCGGAATCGAGCGGGATGATTTCGGCTACGTTGAGTAGCTGCGAAATCACACTCTGCAACCCATTGCGTTCACGCTCAGCGCTTTCGATTAGTATCGAAGCAAGCGCTGTAAAATCGTCTGGTACCGCTTGGTAGGCTCTTGATCGACCTAATTCGCGGATGTGCGTTCGCAGTTCGTTACTGAGCCGGTTACGAGCCTTCTCTTTCAGTGTCAGGGCTTGATGCGGCTCCGCAAGCGAGAAAGCAGGGACCCGCAACAAAATACGGCGAGATAAAGCGAGTCGAAGGATCTGGTCGCAAGCGTCGCACTGTTCTTGCTCGAGTGCCTGCTCTAGAACGAAGTTCGATTCGACGTAAACATGCATTATGCTGGATTGAGTTCAATTCGACCCGCACCCAGCGAATCGAGCAGACCAGATTCAGCCAACCAACGCGTTGACGGATCTTGTCCTCCGCGAGCACCAGCCATATCGCTCAGCCAAGACGATATCAATAGTTCCAAAGACTGTTCACCGATACCCTGCGGTGGTTTGTTTAACCTTTCCAGATACGGCTTCAATGCCTTAGCAGCATCAAGCGTAAAGCTTGGAGGCTCGTCTGTATCGACCTGTTGATCCTGCTTCCAAAAATACATGCGTTCGGGAGTCGCAATCAGAAAGAACGGCGCCTCGGGCAGAAAACCATGAGCAAGTATATTCCTGCGAAAGCGCGTTGCCCAGTTTTCGGAAGTGCCTAATCTTCGTTTCACCTCTGCAACAAGGATGATGCGGCCCGCACTATCGTACGCGATGAAATCAATTCCTTTGTCGGATTGGGGCATTGGCGAAGCTGGTCGATACTAGTCTGCCATGAATCGACATAGGTGTTGAAGGAAATCGGTCAGATGCAATCGCAGGACGGCAGGCGTGCGTTAGCATCCGGATCGCGGTTATCCGTACATTGGCCACAAACGATCTTAAGATTACGCGATAGCTTCAGCCGGAGCGGTTTCAACCTCGGTTGGCTCGCTAACTTCCCCATATTTCTCGAAGAAGTGCGCCACCGTCATAATCCCCTTGTAGTAATTATCCAGGTTGTACTTCTCGTTCGGTGAATGCAAGCCGTCGTCCGGAAGTCCGAAGCCCATCAGGATCGTCGGGATGCCAATGAACTTGGCAAAGTCCCCTACGATCGGGATCGATCCACCGGATCGAGTGAACACGGTGGGCTTTCCGAACACGTCCTCCATCGCTTGCGCGGCAACGCGGATGCCGGGATGATTCGTATCCACCATTAATCCGGGGCTCGCGCCAAGCACGCGTACTTCGACCTTGATTCCCTTAGGGGCTTTCTTCTCGACATGCTTGCGGAACTCGGCGATGATCTCTTCGGGGTTCTGATCCGGAACCAGGCGGAAACTTACCTTCGCCATAGCCTTGGAGGGGATCACGGTCTTACTTCCAGCGCCGGTAAATCCGCCCGCGATGCCGTGGACCTCAAACGTCGGACGCGACCACACGCGCTCCAGAACGGTGTGCCCCTTTTCGCCGGTTAGCTTGAGCGAGCCGACCTCTTCGCGCAGGAAATCCTTCTCTTTGAAGGGTAGCTTGGACCAGCTATCCAGTTCATCGGGGGACGGCGGCTTCACGTCATCGTAGAAGCCCTTCACCTTGATCTTGCCCTTGGAATCCTTGACCGTATTCAGCAGCTCGATGAGTCCGAAAACCGGATTGGGTGACGCGCCGCCGTACACGCCGGAGTGCAGATCGCGCGAGGGACCTGTCGCCTCGACTTCCATGTAGACTAGCCCGCGCAGACCGACGTTGAGAGTCGGCAGTCCGGGCGCATACATCGACGTGTCGGAGACGAGCGCGATATCCGCCTTCAGCTTGTCCGGGTTCTCCTCGACATACTTACTGATAGACACGCCGCCGATCTCTTCTTCACCCTCGATGAGGAACTTAAGGTTGAGCGGCAGCGTGCCGGTGGTGGAACGCAGAGCCTCGACCGCTTTGATGTGCGAGTACATCTGACCTTTATCGTCAGCTGCACCACGTGCGTAAATATTTCCCTGCCGGACGGTCGGCTCGAACGGCGGAGTGAGCCAGAGATCCAACGGATCGGCCGGCTGAACATCGAAATGGCCGTAGCAGAGGACGGTAGGCTTGCCGGGCGCGTGGAGCCAGTCGGCATAGACGAGGGGATGTTTCCGGGTGGGGATGACTTCGACGTTCTCAAGACCTGCGGACGTTAGCTTCGAGGCGACGAATTCGGCAGCTTTCGCTACATCGTCCGCGTGTTCAGGAAGGGTGCTGATGCTGGGGATGCGGAGGAATTCTTCGAGTTCTTCAAGAAGCCGATCGCGGTTCTCGTTGACAAACTGATCGGTGGCGTCGGACATTACCCGATGTTATCGCGCCGTCCGCAACCACCGATTTCGTTTTTCCGGCGTGAAGGTGCCGGACTTGGTTCAACTCGCGTGAGAATGCGTCTGGACCCGCGAAAGGATCCCCGAGATGCGTTCCACGGTGCCCTGGATTTCGCTGACCTTACGATCGAGATTCGAAAGGTCGGCCTGTCCATTCTCCGCTTTGGGATTTCCCACCGAGGTGAGAATCGCCGCGCGCGCGAAATCGGATATACTCCGCGCCCCTTGGCGAATAGCGGCATCTTTCAAGGTCTGGTATTCGTCTTCCGAAAGGCGGAAGTTAACGAGTCGTGTGCGTGGACTGTATATGGCCATGGGTCCCTTTTTGTACGTTAGCGTTGCCGAACTGATCGCTCCTGCCGTCTTCTGTATCCCGATTGACTTAGTCGAGCATCAGGTTGTCAGTTTGATGTGAAGCAATGGTAATGCCAACTGTACGCCCATTTTTCGCCCATTTGAGAAGCTTAACCGTTTCATAGGGCACCATGGGGCGGCTCCGTACTAGTTCAACGTGGTGTAAGTTACAAATGATTGATCAAGCTACTTACGTAGGCCGCGCCGAAGCCGTTGTCGATGTTTACAACCGTTACATTGCTCGCGCAGCTATTCAGCATTCCGAGGAGCGCGGCCAATCCGTTGAAACTCGCGCCGTACCCGACGCTGGTTGGGACGGCAATTACGGGGCACGAGACCAAGTCCGCCTACAGCGCTAGGGAGAGCGCCTTCCATTCCCGCGCACACCACCACAACGCGGGCCGACATGAGCAGCTGCCGGTTGGCCATGAGCCGGTGAATGCCGGCGACACCGATATCGTGTACCGCTTCCACCTTGTTCCCCATCACTTCGGCGGTGACCCGGGCTTCTTCGGCGACGGGAATATCGCTAGTTCCGGCGCAAACGACGGCGATGGTGCCGTTTCCGGTGAGTTTTCTCTCGCGCCATATGCGCACGGCGCCGGAGCGGGGAAAATGCTCGGCTTCAGGAAAGCGGCTGGTCAGCACCCGCGCCTTCTCGGCATCCGTCCGCGTCACCAAAACGTTTGGGGCGTGCTCGGCCAGCCGCTCGACAATCGCTAATACCTCGTCTGGCGTCTTACCCAAGCCGAATACGACCTCAGGCATGCCGTGCCTCAAGCTGCGGTGATGATCGACCTTGGCAAAGCCCAGATCCTCAAAGGGCATGTGCCGCAGGCGTCCAACGGCCTGTTCGACATCGACCGAGCCGGATTGCACGCTATCTAGGAGTTCGCGAAGCTGTTCCTCGGTCATTTAGAAGTGGATAGCAGATCCAACAGTAACGGAATGTTGCGCGGCTTGTCCGCCTCCAAGTTCCAGTACGAACTGCGCTGGAGCGTGGCCGCCGTAATTCGGACAATCGCTTCCACCTTGCGGGCACGGGGGCGTTTTGGCGGAAATCTCGACGACCTTGTGGGTTGAATCCATCCAGATGATGTCGAGAGGGAACTTGCAGTTTGCCATCCAATAGGGGTACTGGCCGGTTTCGGCGTGTACAAATAACATCCCGTGATCGGGCGCGACGGAATCCCGGTACATCATGCCGCGCGCCATATCTTCAGGCTTGATTTCGACTTCGGCAGCGATGGCGGTTCCATCGGGAAGCGTTACATCGCGGGTCGGGTTCATCACGATCGTCGTGGTGCTCGAGTGGATGCAACTCTGCAAGGCGAAGCACGACAGAGCCACGGCAACGAAGCGAAACCTAACCATTCGCTAACATAGTAGCGAGCCCCATCCAATGTTCCTTCGCAGGCTGCGACACAGCCTGGACATGATCAAATTCGAGCACTCCGTCTTCGCGCTGCCTTTTGCGCTAACGGGCGCGGCGCTTGCGTTTCGGGAATCGGGTACCAGCGCGGCGCAAAACTGGCGATTGGTGGCGTGGATCGTAGTGGCGATGGTGAGTGCGCGCTCGGCCGCGATGGCGTTCAACCGGGTGATCGATGCCGACATCGACGCACGCAATCCGCGGACGAAAATGCGGCATTTGCCAGCCGGTCTGCTGAGCGTGCAGTTTGCGTGGGTCTTTATCATTGCTTCGGTGCTGCTGTTTTTCGTGGCGGCGTGGCAATTGAACCCGCTGTGCCTGAAGCTGGCGCCGCTCGCGCTGGCGATTGTCTTTCTCTATTCGTTTACGAAGCGCTTCACTTCGCTCTCTCATTTGGTGCTCGGGTTGAGTTTGGGGATCGCGCCCGCAGCTGCGTGGATTGCGGTGCGTGGGCGACTCGACTGGCAGATCCTGCTTCTCACCGTCGCGGTGATGTTCTGGACGGCGGGTTTCGACATCATCTACTCGTGCCAGGACTTTGAGTTCGATCAGCGCGAAGGCCTGTTCAGTTTGCCGGCTCGAATCGGATTGCGCAACGCGCTGATAGTCGCGCGCATCTTGCATATAGCGATGATCGGGGCCTTGGTGGCGCTCGCGTGGGTGCTGCATCTGGGGCCGCTGAGCGTGGTCGGGATCACGGCGGTAGCTGTCTTACTCGCGTACGAGCACAGCCTGGTGCGGCCTGACGACTTCTCGCGCGTGAACGCCGCGTTCTTTACGATGAATGGGTGGGTAAGCATTCTGTTCTTTCTGTTCTGGAGCGCTGACATTCTTTTTCATCATCGGGTGAACTGAAAACATCGAATCTTATGCTGACCTACTTTGAGGACCCCGTCCTTTTCCCGATTGCCGAAAAAGTGATGAGCGGCGAGCGTCTTTCGTTCGCGGATGGCGTCGCGCTCTACCGGTCGCATGACATTCTGGGCATCGGTTATCTGGCGAACGTCGTCCGTGAACGCAAGAGCGGCAACGTCACCTGGTTCAACGTGAACCGGCACATCAATCCGACCGACGTCTGCGTCGCGAGTTGCCGGCTGTGCGCGTTCGGGAAGCGGTCGAAAGATCCCAAGGCGTATACGATGTCGCTCGATCAGGTCTGGGAGGTCGCGGGCACGGGATGGAGCGAATCAATCACCGAGTTCCACATCGTCGGCGGCCTGCACCCCGAGCTATCGCTCGATTGGTTTTGCGAGATGCTGCGCGGATTGAAGCAGCGCTTTCCGCAGGTGCATCTGAAGGCATTCACGATGGTCGAGATCGCGTTTCTGGCGCGGCGGGCGAAGATTTCGATTCGCGAAACATTGGAGAAGCTGCGGGATGCCGGGATGGATTCGCTGCCCGGCGGCGGTGCTGAAATTTTCGATGAACGCGTGCGCCGCATCATCTGCGATCACAAGATCGACGGCGCGGAGTGGCTGGAAACGGCGCGTATCGCGCACCAGCTTGGGCTGCATTCGAACTGCACGATGCTCTACGGCCACATCGAGAACGAAGAAGCGCGTGTGGATCATTTGATTAAGCTGCGCGAGTTGCAGGATGAGACCGATGGGTTCGTCACGTTCATTCCGCTGGCATTTCATCCGGAGAATACGGCGCTCGATCACCTTCCGAAGACGACGGGATTTGACGATCTGAAGATGATCGCTGTCTCGCGGCTGATGCTGGATAACATTCCGCACATCAAGGCGTACTGGATCATGATGACGCCGCGGATCGCACAGATTGCGCTGCGGTTTGGTGCGGATGATATCGACGGGACCGTGGTGGAGGAGAAGATCTACCATGACGCCGGGGCGACGACCACACAATCCATGCGAAGGCAGGAATTGCTGGCGCTGATTCGGAAAGCAGGGAGAGAGCCGATGGAGCGGGATACGCTTTACCGGCCCGTGGAGAGGACGGAGAACGCGTTTACGATTCTGGTGTAAGGGACGGGCTTGGAGTTAGGGCTACTCACTAGACAGTCTTGTCGTATTCGTCGTGCCCGATCCAGAACCACACGAATCGGCGCGATCAACTCGGCCAACTGACCGCAGCTCCCGGATACCAATGCCGAACGCTCATGCAGTCGCGATCCGCAAGGCCGCGATGTAAGCCACGGAACTTCTACGACGCAGACTCCGTATCTCTAGCAACGTCCTCACCTGCAAGAGGGGCGCGTGCCGAAAGGAAGAGGAAGCTTGAGACTCCCGCTGTTGATCCTGCACATTGCCGGTGGGTCGGTTGCCTTGCTATCCGGTACTGCGGCTGTCGCTGTCCGCAAAGGCAGCGAGCTACATCGCTCCTTCGGAAACATCTTTACGATCGCGATGTTGATCTTGGCCTCCAGCGGTCTCTGCCTCGCGATTCTGAAATCGCAACCCGGTAACATCATCGCCAGCTTCATCACCTTCTACCTCATCACCACCGCCTGGCTCGTCGGCCGCCGCAGGGACACCGGTTGGCTTGACTGGGCCGCGCTTGCGTCGGGACTTATCGGAGCGGCAGCCATCATTAGTCTCAGCGTCCACACCGTCCTGAATCCCGCGACCGCCGACAAGGGCGCGCCTGCGGGAATGGGATTTTTCTTCGGCGCGGTTCTGCTAGCCGCCGCTGCTGGAGATATTCGCATGCTGGTTCGCGGCGGAATCTACGGACGGCAACGGGTCACGCGGCACCTATGGCGTATGTGCTTTGGCCTTTTCATCGCTACAGGTTCGTTCTTCCTTGGGCAGCAACAGGTCTTCCCCGTTTTCCTGCGAGGGTCGGTGTACCTGACTGTCTTAGCGCTCCTGCCGTTCCCGGTGATGATCTATTGGCTGTGGCGCGTACGGTTCGGCAAAGAATACAGGAGTCAACCCGTGCGGGCTCGAGCGGCTGCCGCTACATAGCTTTAGTTCAGGCGCGCTCCACGCACGCACGCGAGATTGATTAGACGAATAGCGTCATAGCAACTTCGGCACTGGTCTCTGTCGGAGAATACTTTAGCGCTAGCTATGGGCCCGACCAGGGAATACTGGAGAGGGCAGCTGATCGAGCGGAACGTCGGCGAATTCGATCAGGATTGACTCTACTCCGCACGCAGGGAAGACATCGGATCGGCGCTCGCCGCCCGGCGAGCAGGCACCAAGCAGGCCAAGGTTGTAGTTATAAGAGCTAGTGCCGCGACTAACAGGAACGTAACAGGATCCGCGCCGGTGACTCCATACAACAGACTGCCGAGTAGACGTGCGAAGACGGCGGCGCATACTAAGCCCACCGCCGATCCGATGATGCAAAGCCTGATACCTTGAGTCAGGACGAGGCGCATCAGATCGAGCGGCTTAGCGCCTAGTGCCATCCGCATACCGAACTCGTGCATTCTCTGATTGACGGAGTAGGAGATAACTCCGTAGATTCCAATGCTGGCTAGAACTAATGCGAGAGCCGCAAACAGCGCCACCAGGAATAGCGCGAAGCGGCGGCTTGCGTAAGATTCATCCGCGATGTCTTTCATCACCCGGAGATCGGCCACCGCGAGTTCAGGATCCATCTTATGAACAATCAGGCGGCATTGGTTCGCCAGCGCCGCAGGATCGCCATTGGAACGAACGACTAACGCAAGCCCCTGCCGGAAAGGCGCCTGCTTGAGGGGCCACCAGAAGGCTGGATGACCTGCGAGACTGTCGGCTTGGTCCCGGACATCTCCGACAACTCCGATGACGCGTGCCCACGTCTTCTCCGTCGGCGGGTCATCGAAAGAAACACGTTTCCCGACGGCATCCTCGCCCGGCCAGTAGCGCTTGGCCATCGATTCATTAATCAGGATTACCTTGGGGCCATTCTGATCGTCGTGATCGGTCATGAACCGGCCGTGCATGAGCGGAATTCCCAATGCGCGAAAGTAATCGGGAGATGCGGCATGGTAGCGGGCGGTGGTCTTGTCGTTGTACTCGGCTGAGCGGCCTTCAACAAGGAAATTGGTGTTCTCATCGTACCCGGTCCAGGGTAGGTCGCTGCCGAGCCCCGCGGATTGCACGCTGGGCAGAGCTTCGACGCTGCTAACTAGTTGAGAGTGAAATTGACGCGCTTGATCGTCCGACTTATACCGTTCGTTTGGAAGAGTGAGAGATGCCGTGAGTACTTGTTGCGGCCGAAATCCGGGATCTTCGCGCAGTAAGTTGACGAAGCTATGGAGCATTAGTCCGGCGGCTACAAGCAATACGCATGCAAGCCCGGTTTCACCGACGATCAGGAAGCTTTGCAGCCGGAACTGGCGGTGACTCCCGGTTGCGCCGCGTCCGCCTTCACGCAAGCTCTGTTGCAGATCGGTGCGAGAAGCAGCCAGCGCTGGAACGATTCCGAACAAAAAGCCGGTAAGTAGCGCGATCGAGAGCGTGAACGCGAAGACCACCGGGTCCAGATGAATGGACGACGCTCGCGGGAATCCGGGCGGAAGTAAAGCTACTAGAGCGCGAACGCCGGCAATCGCGAAAAGTGTCCCGAGAGCTGCGCCGGCCAGTGCGATCACTATACTTTCGGTAAGTAACTGCCGGACGATCCTGGAGCGTGCCGCGCCTACCGCTGCTCGCACGGCGATCTCGCGTTGACGGGCGCTGGAGCGCGCTAGCAATAGGTTCGCCGCATTCACGCAGGCGATAAGTAAGAGCAAGCCGACCGCACCGAGTAGCACGAGTAACATATGCTCGGTTCGTCCAACGGTTTCGCGATAGAGCGGGACCAGGTAGATGCGCCAATTCCTATCGCCCGGATGCTCCCGCGCGAGCTGCGCGAGTATTGCGGATAAGTCCGCGTTTCCCTGCTCGGGAGTAACGCCCGGTTTGAGGCGTCCGATTGCATCGGTGAAATGGCCGCCGCGGTTATTCGGATCACCTTCGAAGGTAAACGGATACCAGAGGTCTACCGTGTCGCCATCCGCAATTGCATGATAGTCGTTACCGGGGTGTTGGACGCCCGGAGGCATAACTCCAACTACTGTGAAACTCTGCGAATCGAGCTTGATTGTGCGGCCGACGATGTTAGGATCCGCGGAGAACCGCGTGCGCCATAGACGGTCACTTAAGATTGCCTGGCGCCCGTGTCCAGGTAACTCATCCTGACTGGTAAACTCATGACCTTTGGCCGGAACAAAACCTAGTACGTGAAAGTAGCCCGCGGTGACGAGGAAAGCATGTAACATGACCGGCTCGCCCGCGCCCGATAGCTGCGTATCCGAACGGACGATGGTGGCCATGGACTCGAAGGTACGGTTACGCGCGCGAAAGTCACGGAAATCATTCGGGTTGAGCGGGAACTTCGGATAATTCTCCCCTTGAAAGAACAGTCGGACAAGGCGGTCGGGATGCGTGTACGGTAGGGGCCGCAGCAGAACCCCCTCGATCACGCTGAAGATGGCGCTGTTGGCACCGATGCTGAGCGCTAGCGTCAGCACGATGACGGCGGTGAATCCGGGGCTTCGGCCGAGGATGCGCAGCGCGTAGCGAAGATCATTCCACATCGTTTCGAGTTGATTAGTGCGGCGCATATCGCGGCATTCCTCCTGAACTTGCGCGACGCCGCCCAGGCGCCGCAAAGCTGCAAAACGGGCTTCGTCGGCCGGCATTCCGGCCGCCATGTTTTCCCGTGTTTCCTGCTCGATGTGGAAGCGCAGTTCGCGGTCGAGATCGCTTTCGACGCGACTCCTGGCGAACAGCGATCGCAGGCGCAGGAGCGCCACGTCGAATCGCCGCCGCGGGTTCATGCGGATTCTCCCGGGACTAGCTGGATCACCAGGCCGACCGCGCCGGAGAGCCGCTCCCACTGATCCAGTTCCTTCTGCAATTGAGTGCGGCCGGCCTTGGTAAGGCTGTAGTACTTGGCGTCGCGGCCGCCGTCGGTAACGCGCCAATCCGACTTCGTCCAGCCCTGTTGTTCCAGGCGGTGCAGCGCGGGATACAGCGCGCCCTGGGTAACCTGAAGGGCTTCATTCGAAACCTGCTGAATGCGCCGCGCGATGGCCCAGCCGTGCTGCGGTTCGAGCGAAAGAATCTTGAGGATCAGCAGGTCCAGCGTGCCCTGGATGAGTTCGGACGGTTTGCTCATAGAAATTGGGGGGATGCCTAATTGATCGACACGACCATGCCTAAATTAATGACACAAGCGCGGGGCGTTGTCAAAGGGATATGATCTGACGATTGACTCGGACATCGTTCTTAGTACTGCATCTCGTATTTGGCGCTTTGCTTTTCGGGCAAGGCGGCGAGTCCGGAGGGTCGGTCGCGCTGGTGGGCGGCACGGTTCTGGATGTTTCGGATTTCGGGCGCTCCACGCGGGATCTTACGAACGCGATGGTGCTGATTCGCGGCGGCAAGATTGTTGCGGTGGACACACGCGGGAAGGTCGTGGTACCCAAGGACGCGCGCGTCGTGGATGCTGCGGGGAAGTTCATTGTTCCAGGTTTGGTGGACGGTTTCGCGGGGCTGAATAGCCAGCGTCAGGCGAATGCTCATCTGTACATGGGAGTAACTACGGTGGCGGCTAGCGCGGATGATCGGCGCGGCGAGTTGTTTCTCAGCGCGAATCCTAGCCCTCACGTTTACTTGCTGGATGGGACAGGGAGCTCGGATGACTTCGATCTACTCGGCTCACGTCCGGAGTGGAAAGCGAAGCTGAAGGGACATGATCCGGATATCGAGTTGAGCTGGGAAGATAACGGCCGCATGATGGACGAACAGTCGCGGATGGGAGTCCGTGGACTATGGCTGGGTCACAATCTTACTTCTGCGAACACGCGGCGGATTCTAACGAAGGCACGCGAGTTAGGCATGGCGACTTACGGGGAGTTTGTCGCGACATCTTACTCCGAAGCGATTGGTGAGGGAGTGAGTCTACTGCTGCACATGACGCGCTACGAACTGGGGATGATTCCGGACGAGATGCAGCGAGGGCTGGCGGCGGACCCGGAAGGTCCTGGGGCAGCAAAAGCCTATGCTTTCGTTGATGAGATCGCGCCGACGGATCCGCGCGTTGCCGAGTATGGGCGCCGGATCGCTGCGAATCATGTGGCGCTGATGCCGACCTTTAGTATCTACTACGTGGAGTTGCCGGAACATCGCAATCTATGGAAAGAACCGGTAGCCAAGATACTCGATCCGAAGGGTATGTTTCATCCGACCGATCCGGCGACAGGAGAGCGCGTTTATAAGTCGGAACAGGGACGGCAGCAGCTCGAGAAGATGATTTCGCATACGTGGGAACTGAACCGGGTGATGTGCCGGGAGCATCCGCGATATCTGGCAGCGACAGGGAGCGCCGTCTTCGACAGTATGCCCGGTATCTCGATGCATACGGAGATGGAGTTACTGGTGCGGCTAGGTTTGACCGCGCGTGAGGCATTAGCCGCGGCTACAGGTAACTACTCCGAGCAGCTTGGCTGGCACGAACTGGGGATGGTGGCACCTGGACGGCGGGCGGATTTGCTCGTGTTGGATGCGAATCCGTTAGAGGATATTCGGAACACTACGCGAATCAGTAGCGTGTTGCTGGAAGGTAAGATTGTGGACCGGGCGGCGTTGCTGGCGCATTAGCGCTACTAGAAAAGCTTGACGACTACATCACCCGCGGCGGACTTATAGATTAGATCGATGCCCTTGAGCTTCTTGGTCTTTCCGGAGTACGGGAAGAAGAGGAAGCCGGCTTGGCCGGAGCGCGTCTCACCTTCGGGAAGTGCGGTGCGCACGGCGACCGGGCCGGACGATTCGGGTTCTGTTCCTCCACGAGCGTTCGGCGGGCCTTGCGAAATGGGCGGCTGACCCATTCCGGGGTCGCCTGGCGCGCGGGATTGGGTGCCACCGCCTGCGCCGAGACCTTGAAAAGGGCCGCCTAGTCCGACGAATTGCGGGGCTTGCGCCTGCACGAAGAACGGGTCGCCTTTCTGGGGAGTGATGTGCAGGAGGAAATCGGATTCGTGAATCGTGACGGGCGCACCCTTCGGATACACGGCAGTGTCGACCACCAGAAAATCAGGCGCAGTCAACATCTGGTGTCCGTCGCCATAGCTATGCACCAGGTACTCGGCGCCGATCGCCACCGCAGTAGATTCCGTGTGGGCCGGGTAGTCGGTTACCTTGGCGCGCGGATCCGATGCGTTTAGAAGCGAGGCGGTGACGAGAAGGAACAAGGAGGTGCGCACTACTGTAGAATTCTATCGAACCTACCGGCTGAGCTTCGGCCACCCAACTTGCTTGCGGAGATTAATCCCCAAGGCGCGCGCAATCGTGACCGGGTGCGCGACAAGGGTGAAGATTCGACCCGAAGTAGATCCAGGCTCGCGAAAGACGCCGAGCTGTTTTAACACTGTCCCGCGATCATAGTAGATTCGTTCCCCAATTAGATGATCATCGGAATCGAAGGTATACACACCGCAAAGCGGGAACTGGATTCGTCGCGCCGTGGCCGGAAGACCTCGCCATGCGCCGAGGTGTGTGCCTCGAATCAACACTTCCACGAGGATGGCATCATCGGCCACATGGCGTCGCTGCACCTCGATTTCTAAGTCGGGCAGCGCTCCCATGAGTTGTTCGTAGAAGAGGCGGACTCCATTGCGACCGTTGTAGTGTTCGTCCCACGGTTCGTCATCGTACTGTGCATTCTCACCGAAAGTACTGAGTACACCTTCAAGGTTGTGCTGGTTCTCAAATTGAATGTGTTGCTCAACAATGGCGATACGAGCCGATTGTCTGTCTTTCTGAAAGGAAGGGATCATCACGCGCACCTACCGTCGGATGGGTCGTCTCTGAACATATATATCAGCTCAAGAGCGGCGCGGCACCAACAATAGGGAACAAAGAGGCGTGCGCCCTCGTAGATTCTGTCGAATATGCGCTTAGCTGCTTTGGCCGAATGGGTGTTCAACGTCCTAATTCTGGTTTTCGCGACGAGCACGATTGCTCAGCCGTTCGTCATTCCATCGGGTTCCATGGAGTCGACCTTGATGACCGGCGACCACGTGCTCGTCGATAAGGTGGCCTATGCGCCTTCCGGCCATCTAACGGAACACCTGCTGCCCTATGAGCCGGTGCGGCGCGGAGACATCATCGTGTTCCGCTATCCGGTCGATCCGAAGCAGAACTTCGTCAAGCGCGTGGTCGGCATTCCGGGCGATCGGATTCACTTCGAGAACCGCAAGCTTTTCCGCAACGGTCAGCCGGTGACGGAGAGCTACACACAGTCGATATTTCCGCCTGATACTTACCGCGACAACTTCCCGATGGGCGAGCCGCCGCGGGTACAGATGTTCGCGCCCGCGCTGCAGATGCTAGCCTGCTGCGTTCACGGCGGAGAACTGGTAGTTCCCGAAGGGCAATATTTCGCAATGGGCGATAACCGCGATAACTCGTCGGACAGCCGCTATTGGGGGTTCGTGCCGGCGGAGAATATCGTCGGCAAACCCGTGCTGGTGTGGTGGTCTTACCAGGCTTCGGAGAAGGAGCTAACGGACGCGGTGAATCTGGATCACCTGTTCGATCTGGCAACGCACTTCTTCTCGAAAACGCGATGGGATCGGACGATGCGCGTCGTGCGTCCCTGACCTGCACCTATGCGTCGCGACGCTGCACGAGAAGCGTCGTAGATATCAGCAGCAAGAGAGCGATGCAGGCGCAGCCGGCCAGTCCGGCCCAAGGTAGCGTTCCGCGGAGCAACTGTGTTTGCGGATGGATGCTATCGGTTCCGCTCATCACGTCGAAGACGTTCCAGCCCGGCAGGATCTGGGCCTTGTAGCTGAAAAAGACAGTCGCGATGGCGCAGAGTCCAACGACGGGCGTCGTGAACTCTCCCTCGAAGATCTCTGAGAGCAGCAGGCCAAGCGCAATGATGGCGAGGCCGGCGGAACTCATGAGAGCGCCGAACGCCATTGCCTGATCGAGCGGATACGATTCGCCGACCAGTCGGGAGACAAGCGGAATCAACAACGCGGCACTGACTCCGAGGGCGATCGCCTGGGCCCATGCGACCGCGGCCCGGATTAGAAAAAGCTGTGACCTGCGAACGGGCAGGCCAAGCGTGAAAAGCGCCGTGCCCGTTGCCGTCTCACGGGCAAGTCCACCGAACGTGAGCACCATAGCCGCGAGTACCCAAAGCCCCTGCAGGGCATAGTGGAAAAACCCGCTCCACACATAGACGGAGTAGGGCAAGGGCTTGTCCGGAAAGTGCGCATTGTGCCGCGCGATATAACCGGGAGCAGTAACAACGCCATAGATCACGAGTGCCGCGAGCAGAACAAACGCAGCGGCGAAACGCGCTCGCGACTCCCGCCAGGATCTCCACGCGAGAGCACGCCAGTTAGTAGTCAATGCGGTCTCCTTGAGCCACGGCGGCCATCCAACAAACCGCGGTGAGAGCCCAACTGGCGATTAAGGCTAGCCACGGCGCCGTTGTCCAAGTCAACTGCCATGGACCGGCCATCGCCTGCGCGAAATCAAAGTAGGCGAGCCAACTGGTTTTCCCGAAGTAGCGGAGATGCTGCATGTAGTTTTGAAGCAGCAGGTAAGGCAGCCCGAGAAGGACTAAGGTGATGAGCAGGGATAAGTAGCCGCCGGGAAACAGCGAGTAGCACAGATTCCCGAATGCAATTAGAAAGACGCCCGCGCCGACCATCAGTGCGGTGTGTAGCAGAATCTGCGTGAGTGAGTACGACTGATGAATCACGGATGAACCGATCATCACGACGATGACGGCGAACAGGCTGAGGGCGACACTTTCAATGAACGCCATGGCCAACCGGCTGAAGAGCCAGCGGCGACGGCTGACCGGGAGGCCCAAGCTGAACAGAGCGGAGCCGGAGCTCTTCTCTCGGATCAATCCTCCGAAGGCAAATAGCAGCGCAAATAAGGCCCAGACCTGCTGCAGGTAGTTGTTGTAGAGGTAGTGCCATAAATACCAGCCGTAATTGTTGATCCCGAGCGTCATCCATGCGAGGTGATAGCCCTTGGGGTCCTGCAGTTCCCGCGCCCACCATTCCACGAGCCAGGCGTGCTGCTGCATGTTGAAGACGCACACGACGGTGGCGGCGACAAGACTCGCGAAGAATCGCAGGCGTGTTTCAATCCAGGCCTTGTAGAGCAACATCTTCATGACCGCGCCCTCACTTTTTCGAGGAAGATTTCTTTGAGCGAGATGGGCAGCACATCGATAGTGCCGGCGCGCAACATGCGAATGTGCTCGATGATCGAATCGAGATTGCGGCTGGCAATCAGAGTTACCGTGCGCCCTTCCAGCCGGACTCGTTCGACGCCGGCCAGCCGAAAGTCGCGTTCCTCCACGGGCTCGGGAAAGACGGCTTGGATATGCCGGTACTGTTCCTTGACCTGATCCATGGGCGCGTCCAGAACCAGCTTCCCGCGGTCAATCATGAGTACGTAATCGGCAACCTGCTCCACCTCCGCAATTTGATGGGAGGAGAAGAAAACCGTCGTCCCCTGGCCGGCAAGCGAGACGACGATTTGAAGCACGTCTTCGATGGCGACGGGATCCAGCCCTTCGGTCGGCTCGTCGAGGATGAGCAACCGGCAGCCGCGCGCGAATCCGAGCAGGAGGGCCAGTTTCGTGCGCATACCTTTCGATAGCTGGCGAACCTTGCGATCCAGCGGGAGCTCAAAGCGGTCTAGCAGCTGCCGCTCGAAGTTGACGTCCCAGTTGGGGAAAAAGGACCGGGTGAAAGCCAGAATCTCCGCGACGGTCATGTAGTCGTAGAGGCGCTTGTCTTCCGCGACAAAGGCGACCTGTTGGCGGATGAGCAGGCTCTCGCGTTCGTTATCGATCCGGTGGCCGAAGATGCTGCCCGTGCCGGACGTTGGATGGATCATGCCGAGGAGCATCTTGATCGTCGAGCTTTTACCGGCGCCGTTCTGCCCCAGGAATGCGCACACGGAGCCATCGGGAACAGCGAGATTGACGCCTTTCACCGCCTCGTGCTTCCCGTAGCTTTTCTTCAATTCGTTGGTTTCGATTACGGCTCGCATAGCTACCTCCGTTGGAACTCACGGGCGAGGTCGGCTTCAAAGAGGCGCCGAATTTCTCCCGCGTCGAGTCCCTGGTCTTTGAGTCTTTCGATAAACTCCCGAACCAGCTGTTGCGCGTCGCGCATTTCCTCGGGTTTCGATCTGCCCCGCCGGGTCGCCGCGAAAGCTCCGAGGCCATGGCGAATCTCGAGAACGCCTTCGTTTTCGAGCTCGCGATAAGCCTTGATTACAGTGTTCGGATTGATTACGAGGTTTTCCGCGAGCCCGCGAATGCCCGGCAACTGGTCGCCGGATGTGAGGGATCCCGTTTCGATAGCGTGCCGAATTTGTTCCTTCAGCTGGACGTAGATCGGAACGCCAGATGACGGATTAGGCTTTCGAAACACTGTTCTACAGAGATAGCACAGTGAGACTGTGGAGTCAACGGATGCCCGCCGCGAGAACCAGGCGTTATAGAAGGACGTTTATTGGACGGAGCCGGACGTCATGGTATTCCCGCCGTTCGCTCGCGCCAGGATTTCCCGAACTTTGGAAACCAGGATGGTCGGCGTGAACGGTTTCTGCAGGAACTCGGTTTCCTTCGAGAGGGCGTCGGTACGTTGGATGGAGCGGTCGGTATAGCCAGACATGAAAAGCAAATGAATCGCGGGATGGATCTCGCGCAGACGCTCGGCCACTTCAACGCCGCTCATTTCGGGCATAACCAGATCCGTAACGAGCAAGTCGATGTGGGGAGTTTCGCGGACGATCCGGAGGGCTTCAGCGCCGCTCTCCGCGACCAACACACGATAACCGGAACGCTCCAGAGCGGCTCGAACCAGGCGGCGCACGGCGTCCTCATCCTCGACCACCAGGATGGTTTCACCGTCGCTTTCGCCTTCGCTGAACTCGTGGTGGACCGGCGCATCGGGCTGGACCGTGTTTCCAACGCGCGGGAAATATACCTTGACCGCTGTTCCGCGCTGCGGCTCACTGACCAGATCCACGGTTCCGTTGGCCTGTTTGACGATTCCATACACCGTGGAAAGACCGAGTCCGGTGCCGCGGCCGGGTTCTTTCGTAGTGAAAAAGGGGTCGAACACGCGAGCGCGGGTGCGGGAATCCATGCCGATCCCGTTATCGATCACGGCAAGCATAACGTAACTTCCGGGGGGCACGCCGAGGCAGCGCCACGCGAAGTCTTCCGAAAGATCCACGTTCGCGGTTTCGATGGTGAGGTGGCCGCCCTGGCTCAACGCATCGCGCGCATTGACGACCAGATTCATAATCACCTGGTCGATGTGACCGGGATCGGAGTAAATCGCGCCCAGATCGGGCGTGAGCGCCAGGCGCAGTTCAATGTGCTCCCCGATCAGACGGCGCAGCATGGTCGACATCCCCTCGATGATGCGGTTCATATCGAGGAACTGGGGCTGAAGCTCCTGCCGGCGAGAAAATGCCAGCAGCTGCCCGGTCAGTTGGGCGGCCTTCTCGCTGGCTTTTAGGATTTGTTCGAGAGATGTCCGGTCGGCATCGGAAACGCCCGTCATCAACAACTGGCTGTAACCGGAAATGATGGTGAGCAGGTTGTTGAAGTCATGTGCGATGCCGCCGGCCAACATGCCGATCGCTTCCATCTTGCCGGCCTGACGGAGGCGCTCCTCCAGGGTCTTGCGGGCGGTCATGTCGAGCACGCAGATCAGGGCGCAGTCTTCACCTTCGAAGTTCAGGAAGCGGACGGAAAGATCGGTGTCGATGTTCTGACCATCGGCGGTTTTGGTGCGCCAGCCGCGCAACCCAGTTGAGGAAGCATCGCGGGTTTCGGCAGACTCCAGAAGGCGAGCCGTATCCTCAGGAGAATGCAGGTCGCCGAGATGCATTTGCAGAAACCGGTCACGGCTATAGCCGAAGCGCTCGGTGGCCGCATCGTTCACACGCAAGACCTTGAGGTCCGACAGGCGAACCACCCAAAGAGGTTCGGGAACCGCGTCGAAGAGTGCCCGCGAGGGGTCCGCCTTCACCGGCCGTGCGAGGCTGCTCATAGGACGCTCATGTGAGGACACTCATGTGAGGACCAGGCTAGACGGGTGCTTGGCGAAGCTACGTTCACGGATGTCATCCCAAGCGGAAGCAGGGACGTGCAGGAAGCAGGAAGCGATTTCGGGATCGAACTGCGTTCCGGCATTGCGCTCGATCTCCTCGCGCGCGGCTTCATAGGTACTTCCACTGCGATACGGGCGATCCGAAAGAACGGCGTCCAGCGTATCCGCCACGGCGAAAAGGCGGGCTCCGAGCGGGATGTTCTCGCCCCCAACACGATGAGGATAACCCTCGCCATCGAAACGCTCATGATGAGCGATCACGATGTCCGAAGCGGGCTTTAGCGAATCGACACCATTAACGATCCACGCGCCGATTTCGGGGTGTCTTCGCATCTCAACCCACTCATCGGCCGTAAGGCTTTCGGGCTTCAGCAGAATTCGGTCGGGAATGCCGATTTTTCCGATATCGTGGAGCATCGAGCCCTGTCGGATCACCTCCAGCTCGGCCGGCTGTAAACCCAGCTCCGAGCCAAGGCGGACCGAATACTCGCTCACGCGCTGCGAATGCGACTGTGTTTCGCGTTCACGCGCATCGAGCGCGGTGACCAGCGCCTCCAGCGTCTCCTGAGAAGCTTCGTGGAGTTGGTCGAGTGTGTCGCGCAAGTGTCCGGACTGCTCGTGCAGCATTTTTTCGAGCCCCTCGAGATAATGCAACCGTTCCACCGATTCTTTTTTCCGGCCGATCGCGCGACCAATTGTTTCCCCGACGTCGCCGAGCGCAAACGGCTTCTCGATATAGTCCAGCGCTCCCGCTTTCATCGCTCGCACGGCAAGTTTCAGATCGTCGCAGCCACTCAGCATCACCGTACCGGTGTCCGGCCGATGTTTGGTTATCCACACCAGCAGTTCCAGGCCGTCAGGGCCTGGCATGCGCACGTCCGTGAGCACTAAATCAAACCAATTGGTCTCAAGACAAGCGATCGCCTGCTCCGTGTTCTGAGCCAGCTCGACGGAATAGCCGAGATGATCGAGGAAGCGACCGAGCATCTTGCGGATGGCCTCGTCGTCGTCCACGACCAAGACCCGGTAGTGCTCCATACCTTGATGTCTCCTCAATCCTACGCCGACACGGGGCTAATCCTCTAATCTGCTACGTGAAAACGTACACCTTTGAGGTCGTGTTCGCCGCGCAGAGAGACGCAAACGGGCGAACTGTTCCGAAATGGCATGCCGTTCACCTGCACTGTACTACACAAATGCTTTCGCTTGGCGCCGTTTTCGTACTGGATTCGGAACTACAAAAGGCCTAGCAGGCGTTTGGTATGGGCGAGGCTCGCTTCCAGGTCTTCGCGCTCCTTGGCAGCGCCGTTCGGTGGATCCCACGGCTCGTCGGGACGCGGGGTTCCATGCTCGGCCAGTTCTTCGAAACGCTCGAAATCCCAGGCGGGGACGTCGCGGTAGTTGGCCCAGAATTTCGGATCGCGGTAGGGGAACTTGCGCGGACCGAAGACGATCGACTCCAGCGACAGCGCGCGGCCGGGGCACAACGCCGCGTACTTACGGACGTAGGAGTCGATATCGACGTTGCCTTCGCCCATCCGGACCCAAGTCACATTCGCACCCTCCGGCGTCTTCCATACGGCGCTGTCGCGCACGTGGCTGGTGAGGACGTAGGGCGCGACGGCGTCGAGAGTGACGTGAGGATCTTCGAGGGTCCAGGTCGGATTGCCGGAATCGAGGCAGGCGCCGACGAAATCCGGGCCCGCGGCTTCGATCAGCATCTTCAGCTCATGGCCCTGCATGTCGCCGGCATGGTTCTCGATCGCGATTTTGAGGTTGTGATCGAGCGCGCGTGACCGGACCTTGCGCAAGACGGCCACCGTGTTTTCGATGTGCTTCTCGATGGGCGCGGTAGCCCGATCATCGGCGCTGCCAAGCACGGCGCGGACGATTTTCGACCCAACGATGGTGGCCGCGTCCATCATGGCTGAGATCTGTTCTTCGGCGGTTCCGGCTTTCGGGTCGAACATTTTCGAGGACGGGCAGATCGACTTCATTCCGATTTCGACTTCGATGCCGAGTTCAGTGGCATGGGCGCGGACTTTCCGGAGGTTGTCGGGATCGAGACTGCCGATGAAGCGGATCTCGGAGAAGTGGACGACCTTGGCGTGCTGGCGGGCGCAGTAATCGAGATATTGGAACGGCGTCCAGCCTTGGGAGCGCAGGCTGAAGAGGTCGATGCCGAGCTTGACGGGAAGAGGTGGGGTGTCGGAACGGAGCAGGGGTGCGGCGGCTAGCGCGGTTAGGAATTCGCGGCGGAGCATCGGCAGCGATTCTAACAGGGTGGCGATTCGATTTGAGGGGTTTCGCTTTCGCGGGCTTTCAGCTACTCTGGATCATGCCCGTGCGCCCCTGCATGGCTCGTCCCAGCCTTTTCGGTTCCGACTAACCGCTCCGTTCCGAGCGGCCCTCCTCTATTCGTTTCGTAATTTTCGGTTGGAATCTGGAGATTCACTATGAACACCGTTATGGAAGAACTCCGCATGGACGAGTCTTCACCCTCTCTGCCTCTGCTCAAGGGTCCGCTGCCCGGCCCGCGCGCCCAGGCGATTATCGATCGCGACAACAAGGTCCTTTCGCCCTCTTATACCCGCGGCTACCCGCTGGTGATGGACCGCGGCGAAGGCGCAACCGTCATCGACGTGGATGGCAATCGCTTTCTCGATTTCAACGCTGGCATCGCGGTGTGTTCCACGGGGCACGCGCATCCCGCGGTGGTCCGATCGGTTCAGGAGCAGGCGGCCAAGTTCCTGCACATGTCGGGGACGGACTTCTATTACGAAAACATGGTGCAGCTGGCTGAGAAGCTGGCGTCGCTTGCGCCGGGGGATGCCGAGCGGCGCGTCTACTTCGGCAACTCCGGCACGGAAGCGATGGAAGCGGCGATCAAGATGGCGCGCTACCACTCCGGCCGCGACAAATTCATCGCGTTTTTAGGCGCGTTTCATGGACGCACGATGGGTGCGCTGTCGCTGACCGCGCGCCGGCCCGTACAGCGGCGCGGGTTTCAGTCCATTCATGGCGGGGGTGCATCACATCCCCTACGCGTACTGCTATCGCTGCGCTTACGGCAAGACGCCGGATACGTGCGGTCTCGAATGCGCCAAGGTGATCGAGGACCAGCTGCTGAAGACGATTCTGCCGGCGGATGAAGTGGCTGCAATCGTGGTGGAACCGGTGCAGGGCGAGGCGGGATACATCGTGCCGCCGAAAGAGTTCCTCGAAGAACTGCAGCGGATTGCGCATCGCCACAGCATGCTGTTCATCGTGGACGAGGTGCAGTCCGGCATGGGGCGCACGGGGAAGATGTGGGCTTCGGATCACTTCGGAATCGAGCCGGATATCTTCACGGTGGCGAAGGGAATCGCGAGCGGCATGCCGATCAGTGCGACGGTGGCGAATGCGGAAGTGATGAATTGGCCGCCCGGCGCGCATGCTTCGACGTTTGGTGGGAATCCGGTATCGATCGCGGCCGCGCTGACGACGATCGAGCTGCTGGAGCAGGAACTGGTGGACAACGCGGCGCGCATGGGCGCGTACATGATGGACCGGATGAAGACGTGGCCGGGCCGGTTCCCGCTGGTGGGGGATGTGCGCGGGCTGGGGCTGATGATCGGGATCGAACTGGTGCGCGATCAGAAGACCAAAGAACGGGCGCCGGAAGAGCGCGACCGGATTGTCGATATGGCGTTCGAGCGCGGGCTTCTGATTCTCGGCGCGGGCGAGAACACGCTGCGGCTCAGTCCGCCGTCTGATCGTGACGCGCGATCAGGCGGATTTCGCGATGACGACGCTGGAGGAGTGCATCGAGCAGGTCGTGATCGGTTAGAGGACAATAGACGGATGGCGAGCACGACTCTGGTTCCGGTTAGCGCCTATCTTGCGGAGACGTGGCATCCCGATAAAGAGTATGTGGACGGGAAACTCCTGGAGCGCAATGTGGGCCGTGTGGATCATGCGCGTTTGCAAGCAATCATCACAGCGTTCCTATTTCAGTTGGAGCCGGCACTCGGGATATCCGTTCTGACTGAAGTGCGCGTCCAAGTCAAGGCAACACGTTTTCGGATACCGGATGTCTGTGCGGTGCTCGGCGGCGTCATTGATGACGCTGCGCTGGATCGTCCTCCATTTATCTGCATCGAGATTCTTTCGAAAGACGACAGTATGTCCTCCATGCAGGAGCGGATTGCCGATTTCCTTGACTTCGGCGTGCCTTATCTCTGGGTGATCGATCCTCGCCTGAAACGCTGTTATGCGTATACCGGTAGCGGGATGCAGACCATGGTGCAAGGCGAACTAGTAACGGAGAATCCGGAGATCCGGCTACCACTCGCGGCAATATTCGGCTGACCAGAACCGAATCGACGCCGCTCGCTCACGACTCCGCGGAGTAGCATGAAGACGAGGGCGCGATAGATAGATGCAATTGACAGGCAATACAATTCTGATCACGGGCGGAGGCTCGGGAATCGGCCGCGGTTTGGCGGAGGCGTTTCAGAAACGCGGCAACCAGGTAATCATCGCGGGGCGGCGGCAGCAGATGCTTGATGAGACGACGGCGGCAAACCCCGGGATGAAATCGATCACCTTCGACGCCGTTGACGCAGCAGGAATCCGCGCATTCGCGGCTCAGGTTTCGGCACAATATCCGAACCTGAATGTACTAATCAACAATGCCGGGATCATGCGTCCGGAGAACTTACTGGATCAGCCGGAAGATCTTGCGGACGCGGAAGCGATCATCAACACGAATCTATTGGGGCCCATCCGACTTACCGCGGCTCTTATGCCTTTACTACGGAAACAGGCGCAGTCCGTGATCATGAATGTATCCTCCGGGCTTGCTTTCGTTCCGATGGCGCCGACGCCCACTTACTGCGCAACTAAGGCAGCGATCCATTCTTATACGCAATCGCTCCGTTATCAACTCAAGGGGACTACAACGGAAGTTCTCGAACTAATACCTCCCTATGTTGCGACCGACTTAATGGGCGGCCGCTCAGATCCGCGCGCCATGCCGCTCGATCAGTACATCGCCGAGGTAATGGAAATCCTGAGCAAAGGCTCAGTGGACGAGATCAGCGTGGAGAACGTGAAGCCTCTCCGGTACGCGGCGGAAAACGGCCACTATGACGCGACATTCAAAGGTCTGAACGACGCGTTTGCGACGGGATCCCACTGAGTGAACGCGAGTGACTTTCGCCGGATTGCGCTGAGTATGGAAGGCGCGGAGGAGAGCTCGCATATGGGAGCGCCGGACTTTCGCGTGGGCGGCAGGATCTTCGCTACACTTGCTTCCGAAGCGCAAGGTTACGGCAATCTGATGCTCTCGCCGGAACAGCAGGCGGCGTTTGTTGAGGAGCAGCCAGAGCTATTTCTTCCGGTGTTTGGCGGATGGGGCCGCATGGGTGCGACGCATATCCGGCTAGAGGAAGCGAATGAGGATGTGCTTACCGGCGCGCTCCATGCCGCGTGGAAGATGCGCGTGGAGAAGAGTGCAAGGGCGGCGACGAAGAAGCGCACGGCGAAGCGGCCGCAGAAGCGCTAAAAGATCGGATTTTTGACTCGATACAATCTGATTGGTTTGCCGCTCCTATCGACGATATTCCTCGCCCTACCTTTGGTCGCCCAATTCGGGCCGGCCGCTCCACCCGATCCTGCGATCGACCGCGGTCGACAGGCCTTTATCTCCGCTTGTGCTTTCTGCCATGGTACGGAGGCGACCGGGAGAAGTGGGCCCGACCTGGTCCGCTCTTCCGTCGTGCTACACGATGAGCATGGGGATCAGATCGGTCCCGTGATTCTTAATGGGCGCCCCGAGCGCGGGATGCCTGCTTTCGCGTACACGCCCGAACAGATCGCGGATCTTGCCGCCTTCCTGCACTCTCGGGCGGCAGCCGCTTCGAATCGGTTTAGCTACACGATATCCGGCTTACTAACCGGCGACGCGGCGGCCGGCAAAGCGTTCTTCAACGGAGCGGGTAAGTGCACCAGTTGCCACTCGACCACTGGCGACCTGCAACATATCGCCTCGGCTTACGACGCCGTAGACTTACAAAGGCGCATGATCTATCCGGTTGCGACGTTCATGGATTCCATGATGGGGAAGAAGACGAAGCCGGCACCTCCCGTTAAAGTAACTGTGGTTCTGCCGTCGGGACAGACCGAATCTGGCGTGCTCGAACATCGGGACGAATTCAAAGTCGTTTTGAAAGATGCCTCCGGGCAGCATCGTGTTCTAAACGCCGAAGGGGCGAAAGTCACGGTGGACGATCCTTTAGCCGCGCATGAACAACTAATGGCGCATATTACCGACCGCCAGATGCACGATACACTCGCATTTCTGGAGACACTCAAGTGAGAACACTGTTGACGCTCGGCGCTTTGTTGGTTGGTGCGGCCGTTCCGTACTCTGCGCAGCAGCTTCCAGCTAGCTCCATCGGGCAGCCTCCCAAAGACGCCTGGCCCACTTACAACGGCGATTACTCCGGCCGCCGCTTTAGTCCGCTAACACAGATCAACGCCGCGAATGTGTCTAAGTTGGAGAAGGTCTGGACTTATCATCCATCGAATGCCGGTGTTGCTGGTCTCGGCGGGTTCGCGGGCTGGATTAAGTCGACACCGCTGGAAGTGAACGGCGTTCTGTACTTCAGCATCCCCGATAACGTCTGGGCGGTCGACGCCCGCACGGGCCACGAGGTCTGGCACTATAAGTACCCGCCCAGCAAAGCGACACACATTGGCAGTCGCGGCGTGGCTATGTGGGGTGACTGGCTGTACTTCGAATCGCCGGATTGCAATCTGATTTCGCTGAACGCCAAGGATGGTACCGTGCGCTGGCAGAAGCAGATTGCCGATCCGAAGCTGGAATACTTCTGCACGATGTCGCCGCTGGTGGTACGCAATCATCTGGTAGTCGGGGTCGGCGGCGATTCGCTCGATAACCCGGGCTATCTCGAATCCCGCGACCCTGAAACCGGGGATGCGCAATGGCATTGGAACGTCGAACCAAAGCCTGGCGAGCCTGGCTCTGAGACGTGGCCCGACATCGAATCGATGGGTCACGGGGGCGGCATGACGTGGATGACCGGGACTTACGATCCCGAACTTAATCTGATTTACTGGGGCACCGGCAATCCGAATCCGGTACACGCCAGTGCGGCGCGCAAAGGCGACAACCTATGGACGTGCTCGATCGTCGCGCTCAATCCCGATACAGGCAAGATGGCTTGGTATTACCAGGTTTCGCCGCACGATACTCACGACTGGGACGCTGTTCAGACTCCTGTTCTTTTCGACGCCCCGTACCAAGGAAAGCCGCGCAAGTTAGTAGCTCAAGGTTCAAGGAATGGCTACTTCTTTTTACTGGATCGCGCAACGGGCGAACACCTTCTGACCGCGCCGTTCATCGAACCGAATTGGTCGCTGGGACTTAACGCGAAGGGTCAGCCCATTCCGGATCCGAAGAAAGAGCCCTCGCGGGACGGCACCTTAGTCGCGCCTAGTTCAAATGGGGCGACAAATTGGTTTCCTCCGACGTTCGATCCCCAATCTGGATTGTTCTATCTCAACGCCTCGCAGAACTGGAGTATCTTCTACTTGACGGCTGAGGGTAAGGCCGAGGGCTTTGCCGGCCGGGATGACTTCCTTAACTTCGCCGGTACTCTGGAAGCGATCGATTACCAAACGGGCGCCGTTCGCTGGAAGCACGACATCGGCGGCGTTACCGCCGGCCTGCTGAGTACAGCCGGAGGTCTCGTCTTTGATGGCGATACCTCCGGCAACCTGATTGCGGTCGATCCAAAAACGGGCTCCACTCTCTGGCACGCCAATATTGGCCAGAATCTGACTAACGGTCCGATTACCTTCGAGCTAGACGGCCGTCAGTTCGTGGTATTCGGCGCCACGAACTCACTGGTTGCTTTCGCTCTGCCGAAACCGTAGCATAGTTGCCGGTTATTCGTCAGCAATGCCTGGATTTGGCGGATCGATTCCGAGTGCAGTGGCGAGCGCGATCAGGTGGTCCTGCTCCTCCACCAGAATGCTGCGGAGACTCTCCGCGATTGCAAACTCGTCCAGCGAGTCAGCCTGCTTTACTCGCCGGCGGTAATTGCGAATTGTTTCCCTCTCGTTTTCGAGATCGAATTGCAGCATCTCTTCCGCTTTTTCCGAGGTCTTCACCGGCTTAGGCGTGACGGAGGGCATTCCGCCAAGGTAATCCACGTGATTCGCGATCTGCAGCGCATGATCCAGCTCTTCCTCGGCATGCTTTTCGAGCTCATCCGCAATGTTCATATAGGCGGCGCCCTTAAGTACCTGCGAATAGTTCACGTAAGCGATGATCGCCTGATACTCTCGCGACAAATCTTCATTCAGCGCCTTGATCAAGTCTTCTCTGGTTATCTTCTTTTCTGTAACGTCGGGCATCTATCCAAGGATACCCCGCTAAAGATTCAATTCCACGATGATGGGCGTATGATCGGACGGCTTCACCTGCTTCCGCGGCTCCTTATCGATCACGCACGATACTAGCCGCTCGGCCAGCTTGGGAGATAGCAGGAAATGGTCGATGCGAATGCCGCGATTATGTTCGAACGCCTGACGGAAGTAGTCCCAAAAGGTGAACTGACCGCCTTCTCCCGGATGCAAGGACCGGAAGGCATCGGTATAGCCAAGTTGCAGCAGCGCCCGGTAGCGGGCGCGGGGCTCCGGCTGGAAGAGCGCGTCGCGCATCCACGATTCGGGCTTGTGGCAATCGATATCTTCAGGGATCACATTGAAGTCTCCGCCGATCAACACCTCTGTCCCGCTGTTCGCCCATAGACTCATCTGCCGCTGCAAGCGATCCATCCAGGCCAACTTATACGCGAAGTTCTCGCTGCCGGGAGGATTGCCATTCGGGAGATAGATGTTGACGATGTGAACGCCGCTAACCAGTCGCTTCCAGATAGCGGGCATGACTATCTGCCTCATCGCCGGCGAGCGTTGTGCTTATCGGAACGATAGGGGTGCGCGAGAGAATGGCGACACCGTTGTAAGTTTTCTGCGTAACGGCTGTTGACTGATAGCCGATTTCGAGAAAGGCGGCGGATGGAAACTCCGTCCCTTTAAGTTCCTGAAGTAGTAACACATCGGGCTTGTGGGCTTCCAGCCAGCTCTTCACGAGCTCAAGCCTTGATCTGACTGAGTTCACATTCCAACTGGCGATTCTCATCGTGACTCCCGAGCCACTTCGCGCGGCTTCTTATCATTCCTCGGTTCATCGCGCGGTCCCGCAATCGCGATGGTCCCCGGCAGTTTTTGCTTTAGACGAAGCACTGGGGCGAATAAGTCGCCAACTTTCTCCAGCCGCTTAATCGCCGCCTCCGGCTCCAGACACAAGTGATCCGGATCGTTCGTCCGGACAATCTCGTCAAGCTCTCCCCATGTTATCGGGAGCGACACGAACGGGCGCTCGCGTTTCGCCCGCAGCGAGTACACTCCCACAGTCGTTTTGAAATCCGAGTTTTGGCTCCAGTCGATGAATATCTTTCCGGGCCTTAGTTTCTTCGACATCTCGAACACGACTTGATCCGGGTACTCGCGCGCCATAAACTCTGCAAGCGACCGCGCGAATGACTGGGTCATTGTATAAGTCACCCGTGTGTTCAACGGTACATAGAGTTGCAGACCTTTCGATCCCGACAACTTCGCAAACGACTTAAGTCCCATCGCCTTCAGCATGTCGCGCAGCCGGAATGCGATCCTGCCGCAATCCACGACCGTCATCCCTTCGCCGGGATCGAGATCGAACACGATAGAAGTTGGGGTTTCCAGTGCTTTGAGCGCGGTGCAAGAACGGGTGCAGTTCAAGACTCGCGAGATTCGCGCACCACAGCAGCGTCGCCCGATCGTTAATCAGAATGTAACGAATCTCCGGACCTCCCGCGCGGCGCGGCACCCGGGCAATAGCCACCCAATCCGGCGTAAAACGCGGTGCATCCTTCTCATAGAACGCCTTACCGCCAATCCCGTCCGGATATCGTTTCATGGTCACCGGCCGGTCCCGCAGGTGCGGCAGTATCCACTCCGCCACGCGCGCGTAATACTCGATTACTTGCGCCTTAGTGAAATTCGCCGCTGGATAGAGAACCTTGTCCAGGTTGCTCAGCGCAAGTGTGCGGCCGTCGACCTCTAACTGTTGTTTGACCGCCATACGGGCAAGGACTACCAGCAACTTACGTACACGCCTGACGACCATCGGGCGAGTTTCGTTCGGAATCGCTCTTTTCCGATTTCAATTTCGCAGCGAAGTTCATTTTGGGAATTCGCTGGCGATCAATCGGGCTCCCTGACAGAACTCTTACAATCGTCGAGGGCTGCCGCTGCTACCGTTGGATCAGCGTTCATGTCGCCTCAATTGGAAGCCTCACCCGTGGAGCAGTTCCGCAAGCAGGAAGGCGTCAATTGGACGAGCCTGATTGCGTTTTCCGTATTTCATATTGGCGCCGTTGCTGCGCTCTTCTTCTTTAACTGGCGCGCGCTGTTAGTCGCTGTATTCCTTTACTGGCTCGCACTAAGCGTGGGAATCGGCATGGGTTATCACCGGCTGCTGACTCATCGTTCCTATCAGGTGCCGAAGCTAGTGGAATACTTTTTCGCGATCTGCGGAACTCTTGCGCTTGAGGGCGGCCCGATATCCTGGGTAGCCACTCACCGAGTACACCATAAGTTCTCGGATAAGCAAGGTGATCCTCATACACCGCGCGATGGTAAGTGGTGGGCACATCTGATCTGGATGCTGGTCGGCGACGCTACTCACTGCGACGTTGAAGAATCCGCGCGCTATGCGCCTGACTTAGTTCGCGACCCGTTCTATGTTTGGCTAACCAGGTATCATTACGTGCCGCTGGCGCTGGTTGCCGTTGCGCTACTCGCAACCGGCGGCCTTCCGTTCCTACTGTGGGGATTGTTTGTCCGGGTAACTGCAGGCCTCCACGCGACGTGGCTGATCAACTCAGCTACGCATTTTTGGGGTGCGCGGCGATTTAAGACCGGCGATGACTCGCGGAACAACGCGATGGTCGCGCTGGTGACTTTCGGCGAAGGCTGGCATAACAATCATCACGCGCATCCCACATCGGCGCGACATGGGTTGGCCTGGTATGAGATCGACATGACCTGGATCAATATCTGGCTACTGCGGCAGATCCATGTGGCTAAGAGCGTGCGGGTCGCGCGGTTAGAAGGATAGGTCGCGCGCGAGGATTGTGTTACCAGGGAACGTTCGGCGACGGGGGCCACTCGATCGGGTTGCCATCGAATAAGTACGCGCAGTTCTCGTAGCGTTTTTCTCCGTCATGAACCGCGAAACGGCGTTTGTGATCGCCGCCGCTCCATAACGATACGCTCGCGTACGCGCCGTCTTTACGGAGTATGTAATAGATCATGCTGACGTACTTCAACTGCGTTTGATCGTCCTTGTGATAGTGCGCGATGCGCTTGAGAGTATCCATTCCCGCTTCTTGCGGCGACATGCCGCGACGCATGTTCTCCACAATCGTGTGCGCGCCCGCTACCTTGATATTCTCTTCGCCGCTGCCCGTCGCGCCCGCGGACCCGATATCCGCATCGGTATAACATCCCGCGCCAATGATCGGGGAGTCTCCTAAGCGGCCCGGTATCTTCCAAGCTAGTCCGCTGGTAGTTGTAACGCCGGAGACTTCGCCGGCCGCGTTTACGACGGAGCAGTGAATCGTCCCAGTTGGCGGTACGAGAGCTTTATGGATCGCGTCCGCGCGTTCGTCTTCCGGGATCCCTAGGTTCGCCGCGACCTCATTCAGTTTGACGAGCCGCTCCGCGTGGCTCTCGGGTGCCGTCCAGTTTGGCGCGCCGACTTGAGGTCCCCACCAATCCTGATTTGAATGGGTCTCGCGCCACAGCGTCCACACCTTGCGCGAGTGCTCCGTCAACAGATTCTCGCGCGGGAATCCCATAGAGACGGCGAACCGCTCGGCGCCTTCACCCACTAACATGACGTGCCCGGTATGTTCCATCACCGCCTTGGCAACCAGGGACGCGTTCTTGATATTCCGGATGCCGCCAACTGACCCGGCGCGGCGAGTGGGCCCGTGCATACAGCAGGAATCGAGTTCGACCACGCCTTCCTCGTTCGGCAAACCGCCGAGGCCGACGCTATCGTCATGCGGATCGTCCTCTGGGCCGGTGACCACTTTCAGCCCCGCGTCCAGCGTGTCCGCGCCGTTGCGAAGAGCTTCGAAGGCGCGGTCCAGATAGGCATAACCGTTAGCCGCGCAGATGATTAAAGGGCGCTTGCCACTGCTCGATTGCGCATTCGCCGCCGCGGTTGCCGCAGCGCTCGCTACAAAGAACTTCCGTCTCGAGATGTCCATCGTTTCGTTACTCTTCAGTTCCGCCGCTATGGTTGGCGATGAATTCGTCGTCGATAGTTTTCCGCCCTGCGAAACCCTCGTGAACGCCGTGCCAGTATCGCACGTCGTCTTCACCCAAGCGCCAGCAAAGGTAGACTTCGGAACCCCTCAAGAGCGTAGGGAAGTCAATCAAACCCGCGTCGAGATCCTTGACGATCACGCCCGCTTCGTGGATTTCCTCGACGGAAGACTTCAATCGTTCGCCGCTGCGGTTCTGCAGATCCCGATTGAGGGCGGCGGATCCTCGATCCACGTTCAAGCCCCCGGAGATCATGATGCGGCGGACCAGATGCTCGGAACGTTGCGCGCAGTCTTCGTACTGCGACTTACTTTCGATCGCGTGCTCGACGAGTGTCTTCATGCGCGGCAGCACGCGCCGAGCCTCAACGAGCGTAAAAAATCGCGGCATCCATCCATTCAATTCGATGTACGTTCAGCCGAAAAAAGCGGGACAAATTACTTGTTGGCCGCCGGCGGCACGTTCAGGTGAACAGCGGCACTGGTGTTGCCTTCGGGGGAGTAATCGAGTTCCATCGGCGCGTCTTTCTTGAAGTGGGACGGGGCAGAGAAGTAGAGGAAGCCCGCAGTCGGCTGCAGGATGCGGTTGTCGGGAAGTGATTTGTCAGTCAGTTCCGCCTCGATCGCGCCGCGGTCATTTGGATACTGCGAAGGATAACCGGAAGCGCCCGCACCCGATACGGGTCCATAGACTGCAACTCCCGTCGACGTTCCCCATCCGCCCCGCGACGTCGTGTTCCCGTTTGCGTTCCCGCTTCCGTTGCCGTTGTAAACTCCGCCGGGGTAAGACTCGTGATAGACCTCGGCGCTCGGCACCACCTGTACCGATTTACCGGCTGAATACGTTGGCGAATCGTCTTTGGGGCGCAGCACGTGAGCGACGACAGCCGGATCGGACGGCCGGATGAAATGGTCGCCGATCTTCAGCTGGAAATTCGAAGGCGAGATGTTCATCTGCGGCTGGGTCGGGTAAAAGGCTACCTCGAGGACTATGAATCCCTTGCCGTTGAGGTTGGTTGTGAAGGCGCTACGCAGTTGGGCCGGAGACAGCGCGGTGGCCGCGAGTGCGGCACTTGGGATATAGGCTTGAACCGGGTAGTCGGCCGGGGACGGACGAGGGCTGATGCCGTTCTGCGCCGTAAGCAGAGAGGCAGCCAAGCCCAGGTAAGCGAGAAGCGAAAAGGTTTTGAGTTGCATTTGTTTCTGGTTCCGTATACGCGTCTTGTGCATTTAGGTTACAGCAAAACGTCATCCCGTGGGTAACGCGATCTACAGTGCTGGAGCGTCAGCTATCACTCCGTTTGCGGCCGCAATCGTTTCAGGTAGGTACGCCGCTTGCTCGATTTGATCCAAGAGGCAATATGAAAACTTTTCTATACACGACTGGCGCGGTCGCGCTGTTTGGCTTGAGCGTCTTAATGGCCGAGGTGAAAACCGATTACGATCATCACGCTGATTTTGGCGCTTATAAGACGTACTCCTGGCTCAAAGTAGATGCTTCCAATTCACTGTGGAGCGATCGGATTCGAGAGGCAGTGGACCGGCAGATCGCGGCAAAGGGCTGGACGTTAGCTCCTTCGGGCGGCGACGTATCGGTTGCGGCTATTGGGCGTACCAGGGAAGAACAAACCTACAATACGTTCTACAACGGGCTCGGCGGAGGCTGGGGGTGGCGTCGCTTCGGCGGCGGATTAGGAGAGACTGAGACCACCGTTCAGGAAACACCCGTCGGCACGCTTACCGTGGACATGTTTGATAGTCAGACGAAGAAGTTGATCTGGCGAGGGACGGCTACGGATACTCTATCGAACAAGCCCGAAAAAAATACCAAGAAGCTCGACAACTCGATTGCCGACATGTTCAAGAAGTTTCCGCCGAAGGGCGAAAGCTAACTTACTGTCGGGAATGTAACAGCACTTGCGGTAGAGCCCATGCAAAAAGGACTCCGCCGCTGCTGGTAAGTATGTATTGACGCCCGTCCAGCTCGTAAGTAATGGGTGAGCTTTCCATCGAACCGCCGGTTCCGGCATGCCACAAAGTTTTGCCGTCCTTGGTTTGTAACGCGAGTAAGTTGCCCGACGAATCTCCGGTGAAGGTAAGGCCGGAGTCGGTGGTAAGGACTCCGGCTCCAGAACCATTCGGACCTAGTTCATGACTCCAGCGGATCTTGCCGGTTTGATAGTCAATTGCATCAAGAACCGCTTTGCTCCATACGGTGTAATCTGCACCGGCCCATCCGAACACTCCGTCCGCTGGTTTAGCGAAGTAGATCCCGTAAGCCGGGTGGGCATCCACCAGAAAGAGTCCGGTAGCAGGATCAAAGCTCGGTGAACGGTAGTTGGTCAGACCGCCTTCATCCGGAGCCACTAAGCGGCCGTCTTGCGCGGGTTCTTTGTCGGGATTCGGGATCGGTCGTCCATCCTTATCAACACCGAGAGCCCAGTTGACCGGGCCATAAGGAGCGGTCAGCAGACTCTTCCCCGTAGTTCGGTCGAGGACGAAGAAGTAGCCGTTGCGCGAGGTCTGCATCAGCATCTTGCGCGGCGTGCCGTGAAAATCGGCATCGACTAGAACGGGAGTTTCCACCGCGTCCCAATCGTGGGTGTCGTGCGGCGATGCCTGGAAGGACCACGTCAGCTTACCGTCATCTGGGTTTAGAGCAACGATGCTACAAGTATGTTGATCATCACCGGGGCGCGTGCTCGCGGTGAGTACCGGCGTCGGGTTACCCGTGCCCCAGTAGAGCAGGTTTAGATCGGGGTCATAGGTTCCGGTCATCCACGTCATTCCGCCGGTGGTTGCGTCCGGAGTGCCCACCGGCGGCGTGCTATTCCACTGCCATTGCGTCTTGCCCGTTTCCGGATCGATCGAACGCAGGTAGCCGGTCAAGTTATCGAAATCGCCCGAAACACCGATGATCACGTGGTTCCCGATGACCATCGGCGACATGGTCGTCCAGTAGCCTTTTTGCGAATCGGCGACTACGACATTCCAGCGGACTTTCCCGTCGGAGGCATTCAAGCTGATTAGATGGGCATCCGGCGCGAGGAAGAAGAGCCAGTCCTTGTACATGGAGACACCGCGCTGGCCGATATGGAATCCCTTGTTGGGGGGATACGTATAATGCCAGACCTGCTGGCCGGAACGAGCATCCACCGCATAGACGTTATCGGGGAGAGTGAAGTAGATAACGCCGTCGACCACTAACGGAGAGGCTTTGATGACATTGCTTTGACCCGTTTGGAAGATCCATGAGAGTCCTAACTCCGGCACATTTTGAGGAGTGATCTGGGTTAGAGAACTATGGCGCTTACCAGAGTAGTCGCCGTGATAGCCCGGCCACGTGTCTTTCGGCGGATGCAGAAGAGTTTCAGGAACGACGCCCTGGGCCAGAAGCGTCACGGGCAGGCAGGCAAGAAGTAGAGTCGAGGTAAAGTTCATGAGTTTCGCCGTTTACTTTAGGGTTTGTAAGTACGCCATCAGATTGTGTATATCGGAATCGGTGTACTTGGCGAGCAGGTCGGCATGTGCGTCGGCGGGAGAATCGACCGAGACTTTGACGCGATCGACAAACCAGGAGCGATACCGGCCGCCGGCGTCGCGAACGGCGATCGTGAACTCATCACGATGGATTAACTTACCTTCGATCGTTTCTCCGGACGCGAGAGTGACTGTAGCTTTCGACGGTGGATTGCGAGGGTACAGCATAGCCCGTTCCAACGCGAGGCCTTCGCGTCTTCCGGCGACACCGGCCAGATCGCCCGTCGGTGAGTGACAGTGGGCACATCCGCCCGTGCCATTGAAGTATTGTTTGCCGGCTTCGGCGTTGCCTGTCGTCAAATCGCTCGGGTCAACGCCGCGCCGGCCGCCCTTCTGCGATTCCGCCTTGGTCTTCGCCTCATGGATGAAAGTAACCAGAGCCGCGATGTCATTGTCGGGCAGAGCGAACTTGGGCATCCCTTTATCCGTGATGCCGTTGCGGACGATGGGACCTATCTTATTCCCGCCGACGTCGTCTGCCACGATTTTGGAGCGAGTCAGGTCGGGACCGGTTTCGCCGCCGCCTGCATCGCGTCCGTGACAGAAGGCGCAGTTCTGTTGGAACAGCGAAGTGCCGTTCTGAAGAAGACCGGCCTTAGGAACCGCGGGCGCAGACGTTGACGTCTGCGCGTGAATCAAAGGGGCGACAATCAGGGTCACGCTTGCTAGCAGGGCACAGCGACGGGGACGCACTCCCAGATTTTAGCTTGCCCGTTCACCTAACTCGCGCTAGCCCAGATACTGCACGTGAACGTAAGTGCCTAGCCGCGGGTTATAGGCGAGATACCAACCTGGATCGTCCGGGTCGTCGTAAATGATGACATCGTCAGAATCCCAGAGCCACCCGGCGCAATAACCGAGGTCGTAGGGCGCCACGCCGAAGTAGAAGCCGTTAAAGAAGAAACGGGAGGGGCCGCCACCGCCGAGCCGATAGATATGGTTAGGGCCAATCGCGCCGCCAAAGCGTCCGTGCGCCCACGGGTGATCCAGGTGGTAATGCGCATTCCCGCCTTCATGTCCGACCCAATTATCGTGCTCATCGACGTGGGGCGCGTTCGGGTGTCCGGGTTGATCACGATAGTTCCCCTGCGGTGAGCTTCGCTCGGCCGGCCGAGAAGCTTGCTGCGGTGCACTCTGATGGGGTGTTGGTCCATGGGAAGGAATGTAGCCGCCGCCCGGAGGCCCGTGGAATCCTCCTCCGCCGCCACCAGGAGCGCCGCCACCCCCATGTTCGTGTTGCGCCAGAATAGCTACTGAAGAAAGCGCCAGGATCGTGAGACTTCCAAGTAAAGGTTTCATCACGACCACTATGTTAGCGCTCCGCCCGTAAAGCATCCGTGCGCAGAACTGATGCTGCCGTGTTTGAGCGGGCGTGCGATTTCAGGGTAAGTCCACGTCCAGCGCATAGATATCCGAATTCGTGCGAATCACATTGGCGATCGGAGCGTCGTCGGGTGCGAGCGCGCATAACGAGTAGCCGGCAACGTCCGACTGCGGAAGCTGCTTGGAAGTCATAAGCTGTTCCAGCTTCCGGCCATTAACCCGAACGCGGAAAATCGGTTGATCTTCGGAGGTGGCGGAGTCCTGAGAGTAAACATATCTTCCGTCATGTGACCAGAAAGGAAAGCCTAATGGCGGACCGTCGGCTAACTGGGACCACTGTTGGGTTCGGGTATCAAATAACCGAACGCCGGGAACGCTGCCGGTAGCGGCTATGTAGCGGCCGTCGGGCGACCATGAGCTGTAAGCTAAGTCATCGGATCCCGGCACGACCGCGGATTTCCTCGATCTCCAGTCCATGACATATAGCCTGGACCTAGCCGCATCGCCTGATGTAACACGGGCGAAAAGGATTGACTTACCGTCCGGCGACCAACTTGCGTCGGAGTCGACAAGCCCTGATGTGATTGAATCTGGTTTTCCACCAGGTGCTGCAATCACATAGATACGGCTAGATAGGCCGGGCTGCTTCCCGGAGAAGAGAATCAGGTTACCGTCCGGCGACCAACTCGGACGGAAAGCCCGCATAGCCGGAGGAGTCAACTGTATGCGTCCGCCGCCATCCGACCGGCTCTTCCAGAGAATATCCTGGGGAACGGTAGTGTACGCGATCTGCCGCCCGTTGCTGGAATAGCTGACGTGACGTCCGGATACACCGGACAAAAACGGCATGAATTGACCGTGAGCGCGATCGAAGCGCACGAGGTCGCGCCGCTCTTGACCGCCGGCGAAATAGACGCGACTTCCATTCGAGTTGAGAGCCGCCCAGAATATTGTTAGTGAAGTTGAGTAAATCTGAACGGGACGGGGATTGAATAGGTGAAACAGTCCGCGGCTCTCGCGCAATGCCCAGAACCGGTAAGTGTCGCCGCTGCGTGAGTGATACAGGTAGTAATGTCCCGATGGCGTCCACTCACCCGCATAATCGCCGTCGGGCCAGCCTTGTCCGGGTTCCTGAACCGGCAGTACACGATGGAGGCCCGTCCCATCCGGACGGATTTCCCAGAGGCTACTCGGTCGCATATCGTTATTGAAAAGCGAGAATCGCAAAACGTCCGGTTGCGGTGAAGGCGACTCACGAATCCCGTACGGCTCATCTGGGATATCCGCCAACTTGCGTTGATTCGAGCCATCCTCGTTGATGACGAACAGACGCGATCCGTCGACATAGAAAATCCGGTGTCCGTCGCGTGACCACGAAGCTGTATGAGCATGGACGTTGCCCAACCGGCGGGGAGACCGGCTGGCGATTGATACGATCCAGAGCGCTCTGCTCTCTCCGATACCTATGTCCGCTGAAACAAGAAGGCGCCCGAGATCCGGGGAAATGCCAATAATGCTTGGATCGACAACCGGCACCGGCCACGGCAAAGTTGTACCGCCATTGGCCGGAACCTCGGCAAGAGACCAGCGGCCTCCCCGTCGTTCCGTGAAGAGCAGGTTCGATCCGACTGAAACGATCTGGCCTCCGATCTCGACGTGCCCCGACTGGGTAATTTGCTCGACCTGCAACACGCGCGGCATCCGCGCCGGGCCGCGCAACCAAGTCAAGAGGGTAAGTGCGCCGAAAACGCACGCCACAGATAGCAAAGCTGTTTTGAGAGAGACGCGGTTGCGACGCAGGAACTTAGCGGCGCGATAGCTGAGAGTATCGGGGCGCGCCAGCACAGGATGACCGGCAAGGTAGCGTCTAAGATCGCTGCCCAGATCCGCAGCTGAAGAGTAGCGCCGTTCGGGTTCTTTCCGAATGGCCTTACGAATGATGTTATCCAGGTCGCCGGACAGCTGCGACTTGACTATAGCCGGGGGCCGCGGTTCCGCATGGCATACGACATTGACGATCGTATGTGGAGTTTGGTCCGGAATACTCTGCGCTTTTTGACCGGTAAGGATTTCATAGAGCACCAAGCCGAGCGAGTAGACATCGGTCGCAGCGGTAACTTGTTCCCCGCGAACCTGCTCGGGCGACGCGTACTCGGGCGTCATCACCTGGAAGCGCGACACGGTGAACCCGGCGTCCCGAGGGTTCTCGTCCAAACACTTAGCGATGCCGAAATCCAGAAGTTTGGGTACGCCGTCGCGAGTTACCAGAATGTTGGTCGGCTTCAAGTCGCGATGAATCACGCGCTCGCGATTCGCAGCCTCCACTCCTTCGCAAACCGGCAGGAACAGGCGCACGCGCTGCTCAATGCTGAGAGCGTGTTGCTCGCACCACTTAGTAATCGGTTCCCCTTCGATGAACTCCATCACGAGGTAGGGCACGTTCCCGGGCGTAGAGCCGCCGTCCAGTAAACGCGCGATGTTGGGATGCGATAGGCTGGCGAGTATCTGCCGTTCCTGACGGAATCGGTGCTGCGCATTTCGCGAGTCGGCGGCGGCGCGGACGAGCTTGATGGCTACTTGCTGCTGAAACTCGTCGTCGTCGCGAAAGGCTCGATAGACTGCGCCCATACCGCCATACCCGGCAATCGATTGCAAACGATAGGACCCGAGCCGCGTTCCAATCAGCCGCTCGTCCGGATTGGTTTCTCCGATTAATAAGGCCGCCGCCGCGGCTATAGCGGGAACGGTTATCAGCGGCTCGCTTCCCTCATGCTGAAGAAGCGAAGCTACTTCGCGGCGCACCTCCTCTGTCCGGCATTCCAGCTCGAGAAATGTCTCGCGTTCGTCCGGAGTTAGTTCAAGTGCGCGAGCGAATAGCCGTTCAACTTCCGCCCATTCATCCGGGCTTAGTTCAGGCACGTCATTCAAGTTATTACGCAGTCTATTACGGATTCGATCTTCAAGGAGTGCGGTAAATCTACTTTGGCAAATCGACGTCGAGCGCGTAAATATCCGAATTTTCCAGGCTCACCGTGGCGAAGGGCTCGTCATCATGAGTTACGGCATTGTATACCAGGCCATTCAGCATGTATCCGGTTACATTCGCCTGGGGAATTTGTTCCGAGCTCATCAGTTTCTCTGGCCGCTTATCGCTGATGCGAATACGCAAGATCGGCTGACCCGCTCCGGCGAGCAGTTCCTGATAGTAAACATACTTCCCGTCGTGAGACCAGAAAAGGGAATGGACAGCCGACGAGCTGAGCAGCCGCGTCCAGCGTCTTGTGAGGGAATCAAACAGCAGTACTCCCCCGTGCTCCGTTGCCGCCGCTATGAAACGCGCGTTAGGCGACCAGACGCCGAGGAAAACGGAATCAGATCCAGGCACTCGCTCGATTTTCCCGCTTTTCAGGTCCGCTACGTAGAGGCCGGTAGTATCGGTATTGCCCGAAGTGCTCCACACACCGAATAGCAAAGAATTCCCGTCCGGCGACCAACTCGCCGCCACCTCATTCGGGAATGAACCAATTTCGCGTAGAGTTCCGCCGCTGGCGGAGGCCACGTAGATGCGGGTCGGCCGGCCGCTCTTCAGCTGCCGTCAAATGCAACGAATTTCCCGTTGGGCGACCACTGCGGGTTAAATGCGCGCATCGTCGAAGCGGTCAATCTGACTCTTCCGCTGCCATCGGTCCCGCATGTCCATAAAGTGTCTTCCGGAATCGACGTGTAGGCAACATGCCGCTGATCGTCAGAAAGACTGATGTGGTGGGCGTTGATGCCGCTAAGGAACGGCAGGAACTGCCGACGGCCGGCGTCGTAGCGCACCGATTCGCGACGCTCTTGCGCCGCCGCTAGGTAAATGCGCTTGCCGTCCAGGCTTGGAGTAAATGAGCGGGTTTCCAGCGGGGTTGAGTAAATCTGAACCGGCAGGCTTCTAGAAAAATGAAGGAAGTTACGTTTCTCGGCGAGGGCCCAGAGGTTCGAAACACCATTTTGCCGGGCTCTGAATAAGTAGTAACTGCCGGAAGTATTCCAATCTCCCGCGTAATAGATATCCGGAACGTCCTTTCTGAACTCCGGGCCCTCTAACACAGGCCGGAACCCGGTGCCGTCCGGATGGACCTCCCAAAGACTGCTCGATCGCATGTCTTGCGCGAACACCGTAAGTCGCAGAACGTCCGGTTGCGGGGCGGGCGATTCGCGCAAACCGGAAGATCCAGGTGGGACGGCTACGATTTTGCGTAAGTCTGTCCCATCGGGATTCACTCGGAATACGGCTTGGTTTCTCAATAGAAACAGATGAGTGCCATCCCTTGACCAGATGGCGTATTCGGCCGACAGATTCCCGACCGGACCTCCTGGTCCGCCCGCGGTTGGAACGGACCAAAGGCGCCATTTATCACCGTCCCGCAGCATAGCCGCGAGGAGGAGGCGGGTGTGATCCGGAGAGATGTCCATCACGCGGGGGTTCGATATCTCCGGGCTTAGTTTCATGGGCGACGGTATTCCCCCATCAACGGACACGTCAAATAGAGTGGAGCGCCCCTCCGTTTGTTCGTCGAAGTAGAGTTTTGAGCCATCGGTCACGATGCGGCCACCTACATCTACCCGGCCATCGTGAGTCAGTTGCTCTACTTGAAGGACGCGCGAGGGTTGAGGAGCCCGGCCAAACCAATACACCAGAGCGGCTACTCCGCAAACGAGCGCGGCCGAAACTAACCCGGTCTTTGCGGCCGTTCGATTGCGGCTTAGGAACTTACTGGACCGGTAGGCGATGGTATCCTGCCGCGCTGTTACCGGCAGACCGGCCAAGTAACGACGCAGATCTCCAGCTAATTCATCCGCGGTCTGGTAACGCCGCTCAGGCTCTTTGCGAATTGCTTTACGAATGATGTGGTCCAGGTCTCCGGTAAGTTGCGAATTCAACGCCGCCGGCCTGACTGGCTCCGTTTGACAGATGACCCTGACCATTGAGTGCGGGGTGCGGTCGGGCATCGCCTGTGCTTTGCGCGTCGTAAGTATTTCGTATAAGACCAATCCGAGCGCGTAAACGTCGGTTGCCGCAGTAACCTGGCCGGCGCCGATCTGCTCCGGCGCGGCATATTCGGGGGTCATCATCGGAGACCGCGTCGCGGTGAAAGCTGGATTGATCGCTTCCCGGTTACTCGGTTCTTGATCGATACCTTCCGTGTCGAGTAGCTTGGCGATTCCGAAATCGAGTAACTTAGGCACGCCGTCGCGGGTGACTAAGATGTTTGCAGGTTTCAGGTCGCGATGAATCACCATCTCGCGGTTAGCCGCTTCCACGCCGTCGCATACCGGAAGAAAGACGCGCACGCGATCATCCACACTGAGGGATTGACGTTCGCACCAGGTGGTGATGGGCTCACCCTCGATGTACTCCATGACGATGTAGGGTACGTTTTCCGGGGTCGAACCGCCGTCCAACAAGCAGGCAATATTCGGATGAATCAAACGCGCCAGAATCTGACGTTCCTGGCGGAAACGCTGTTGCGCGTACCGGGATTCGGCGGCGGCGCGGACGAGCTTGATGGCGACTCTCTGGTGGTACTCATCGTCGTCCCGGTAAGCCCGGTACACCGCGCCCATGCCGCCGTATCCGGCAATCGCTTCGAGCCGATAGGCGCCTAACCGCGCTCCGATCAGCCGCTCATCGGGATTGTCTTCCCATGTGTCCTTCGACATTAATGAGCAGCCGACTCCTCAGTGGCGGGGCCGATCAGGGGGGCGCTATCGAACTCGAGAAGCGAAACTACTTCCAGGCGCACTTCATCTGCAGGGCATTCCCGCCTAAGAAAGGTATCGCGCTCCTCCGGAATTACTTCCAGAGCGCGAACGAATAGGGCTTCAGCCTGAGCCCATTGCTCCGGGGTTAATTCGGGCACGTCACCTATCCTAGTCCTTTTTTAGACTTGTGGCATAGGCCAAGAGAGGGGCGTCGGGAGCCTTCGATCAAACGATTCTAGTGATCTTACCGGCTTCATGGGCGGAACTTTCGTGCCCGGTTTCCAGCAGCAGCTTTTGATCAAGTTCCGGCAAGCCCGTAACGAACCCAATCTCACGACCCGCAATACATTCATAGACGAAGTCTCTGAGCGCCGAACTCTCATTCAAACGGGTGGAAATGTCTCCTAAAATTACGGCCGGGTCGTAGCGGGTCTCCCGTGCCCGCCAAGCGCGCGACGCGCGTACCATGCAAGTCATAACATTGAACATTCAGTGCGCTGTACCCATCCTAAGCGCCCAAAGCATTTGACAACCACGGGCGCCGTGGCCGATACTGTGATCTGCGCATGTAGGGAGCAACGGCGATTCGCCGAAGGGCAATGCCCACCTACGATCTCATCGTGGAGACCTGCATGCACAATCTAGAGAACCTCAGAAAGCAAGCCAAGCTCATCTTGCGGTGGCACCGCGAAGGCCACTATCCCGTCGCCGCGCAAATTCGCGAGTATTTACCTAGCTTCGCCAACATGCCCGACGCCGAGGTTCTGGCGGCGACCTTCAAACTCCGCGATGCTCAGGAACTAGTCGCGAAACAGCAAGGCTTCGATAGTTGGCAAGCCCTGAAAGCTGGAGTCTCGACGCCGCCGCTCAAGGTGAACGGATCGCCGTCCAAAGCAACGATTGCCGGTGCAGAACCGCAACTGCTCGTCACCGATATCGAGAGATCATGCGAATTCTACCGTGACAAGTTAGGCTTTACACTTGTGTTTAGCTACGGCGAACCTCCCTACTATGCCCAGGTGGCGCGCGATGCGGCGCGGCTCAATTTAAGGAGTGTCGATCGACCAGTAATCGAGCCGGCGGTCCGCGATCGGGAGGAACTCTTGTCGGTATCGATGACGGTCGCCACAGCGGACGAGATCAAGCTGCTGTTTCTTGAGTTTCAGTCCGCTGGGGTTGCGTTTCGCCAGAAGTTGAAGAAGCAGCCTTGGGGTGCTAAGAACTTCATTGTCGAGGATCCGGATGGGAACCTGCTGCTGTTTGCCGGGCCCGCAAGTTAGCCTGTTATCATCATCTTCGATGGTGATAACGTGATCCGAACGCAGATCAGTCTGGACAAGAACGAATACGATCTTGTGAAAGCACAAGCGGCATCACTGGGCATTTCGATCGCTGAGTTTATTCGACGGGCTGTCCGGGAACGATTACCTGTCCGCGGCGAAGGCGCATGGATGAAGTACGCCGGATTCGTGGAAACTGGCGACTCGAATTCCAGCCAGACGATCGACGATCTTGTTTATGGCTCGAAAGGCTGAGCGCCGCCGCAGCGCGAAGAGTGTTTCCCACGAAGCTTATCTGGATACTTCGGCGTTCATTGCTTTTCTCGACAAGTCTGACAGTTACCACGCTATCGCCAAAAGGCTTTTCTCCGAACCGCCGCCGCTGGTCACGTCCACTCTCGTAATTGCGGAAGGTCACGGATGGTTTCTGCGACGCTATGACCGGCATCGAGCCACCGAATTCCTTGCATTCATCGAGACGCTCCCCAGCCTTACGACGCAGGCCTTCGATCAAACGGAGTTGTCAAAAGTGCGCAAGATGCTCGCCAGATTCAGCGATCAGACTCTTACTTTGGCCGACGCTCATGGGCTGGTAATCATGCAAGATCGGCGAAACGTAATTTGCTGGTCAACGGACCGGCATCTGGGTCTTACCGGCGTGGACCTCGCGATCATCGGCTAATCGGCCCAAGCACACGCGCGTTAAATCCGGTGGAACGCTTTTAGAATTTCCTTAGTCGAGTAGAGCAGCGCGACCGGCCGTCCGTGCGGGCAGGCCATCGGGAAATCGCAGCGCGCCAGTTCGCGAAGTAGGTAGTCCATCTTCGACGCGTCCAGCCGGGTGTTGATCTTGATCGCTGCGCGGCATGCGATAGACGCCGCGATCGCGCGGCGCAGATCATCGAGCGAAACGTGTCGCGCCTCGGACTCTGCGATCTCAAGAATCTCGTAAATCACGCGCTCCAGATCGCCCGGGCCGATTGACGCGGGCGCCGCCTGAATTGCGATGGTCCGGTTGCCGAACGGTTCCGACTCGAATCCGTTCGCTATCAGTTCGTCCGCAATGCGCGCGTATTCGATCTGCTGGCCCGGCGTGAGTTGCAGAATGAGCGGCATGAGCAGACGCTGCACTTCCACCCGTCCAGCGGATCGCGCACTTAGCACCTTCTCAAACAAGATCCGCTCATGAGCGACGTGTTGATCGATGATCCACAGCCCGTCACGTCCCGCGGCGAGGATGAAGCTGTCGTGCAACTGACCGAGCGGCCGCAAATCGCCGATGCCGGTGAGCGTTGCCGGACCGTCTTGATACGCGCCAGCCGGAAATGCGCCGTGTGTGTCGGGGATCGGGAGGCGCAGCGGCGAGAGCTTCTCTTCCGATGAAGAGACCGGCGACGGGGCTGGCTCTGGCGGCGGCGCGTCATAAAAGTCCAACCGCGGATCAGGCCCGCGTTGCGGTTGCAGATTGAACACCGGCGCGTGTTCGCTCCTGCCCGCGAAAACATCCTCGGGGGGCATGTCTTCGATCGCCTGCGTCATCTCGGAATACGGCAGAAGTGCGCCGGGCTGCGCGGGCGGTGTGGGCCGGAAGCTCGGCGCGGGACGAGACTCCATCAGTTGTTCGCGAATCACATCGCGCACGAAGTCATGGACAAAGCTCTGCTGCCGGAAACGAACTTCGGTCTTCGAGGGATGCACGTTCACATCGACCGCTTGCGGGTCGCAATCGAGAAACAGCAGTGCAAACGGGTACGCGCTCGCCGGCATCAGGTTGTAGTAGGCCGCCGAGATCGCATGCAGAATCAGGCGGTCGCGGATCAGGCGCCCGTTCACGAAAACGTAGATCGAGTTGCGATTGTTCTTCTGCAATTGCGGACGCGAAATGAACCCCCGCAATGCGAACCGAAGCGGAACCGGCTCTGGATCCGAACGATCGAGTTCGAACACGCGCTCCCGGCGCGTGAGTTCAATCAGGTCCTCAATCGTTCGCGAACCGAAGATTTGAAAGACGCGTTCACGCAAGTTTCCGACCGGCTCCACACTCAACAGTTCGCGCGCACCATCCCGCAGCTCAAACGATTTCTCGGGCTGCGCCAGGCTGTAATGCGTTACCAGCGACGCGATGTGAGCCAGTTCCGTTTGCTCCGAACGCAGAAACTTTTTGCGCGCCGGAACATTGAAGAAAAGATCGCGGACTGAGATGGTCGTGCCGACGCTCTGCGCGATCTCATCGCAGCTCAGCATCTTGCCACCGGCAATCTCGATGCGCGAGCCGGTCTGTTCCTCGATCGCGCGCGTTTCTAGAGTCAGGCGCGAGACCGACGCGATGGACGGAAGCGCTTCGCCGCGGAATCCCAACGTTGCGATCGAGAGCAGGTCCTTGACGTCCGTCAGCTTGCTGGTCGCGTGACGTTCAAAGGCCAGCAGCGCATCGTCGCGCAGCATGCCGCTGCCGTTATCGACAATGCGTATCAGCCGCCGTCCCGCGTTTTCAATCTCAATGCGAATCGACGTCGAACCTGCGTCGAGCGAATTTTCAAGCAGCTCTTTCACGACCGATGCAGGCCGTTCGACAACTTCGCCCGCTGCGATTTTGTTGGCGACGTTGTCTGAGAGTACGCGAATGCGACCCATGACTACAGGAACGACTGGTCGAACGCGCGCGGCAGAAGTGTTCCGAGCGACAGCGTTTCTTCCGTCCCGGCGAGGTTCAGAAGCGTGATCGGAATGTCGCCGCAAAACTCCCAGAGGATCTGCCGGCAAGCGCCGCAAGGAGGCGTCAGGTTCGGTGTGTCCGCGCAAACCGCCATACGGACGAACTCGCTCGCGCCTTCGCTAATCGCTTTCCAGACGGCGACGCGCTCGGCGCAAACCGTCAGGCCATAGCTCGCGTTCTCAATGTTGCATCCGGTGAAGATGCGGCCGTCGGCGGTCTCAACGGCTGCGCCGACGCGGAAGTTTGAGTAGGGCGCACGCGCGTGTACACGGGCCTCGCGAGCCGCCGCTGCAACCGGGATCACTATGCTGCCTCCTGTGCGATTGCCGGGATGACGGCTTTCAGCAGCGCGGTGAAGGTAGCGTTGGAACGGCGTCCGATTGCGAGCACCTCTTCATGATGCAGCTTGCCCGCGCCAAGACCCGCAGCCTTGTTGGTGACGCACGAAATTCCGAGCACCCGCATCCCGAGCGCGTTGGCGAGGATCACTTCCGGAACCGTCGACATGCCAACCAGATCCGCACCGATGCGCGCCAGATAACGAATCTCAGCTGGCGTCTCATAACTTGGTCCTAGCAAGGCGGCGTAGACGCCCTCTTTCAGAACGATGCCGAGCTCCGCGGCAGCTTTCCGCGCGCACTCACGAAAGCGCAAACTATAAGCCTCCGTCATGTCGGGAAATCCTGAATCGGGGCCCACCAGTGGATTGGATCCCTGCAGGTTAATGTGGTCGGTGATGAGCGCCAAGTCTCCGGGCGAGAGGTCTTCCGCAATCCCTCCTGCCGCGTTCGTGATCACCACCGAGCGCACATTGGATCGGTGCAACAAGCGGATACTTTGCGTCACCTGAGCGGGCGTGTAGCCTTCATACAAATGCGAGCGGCCGGCCAGCACGATCACTTCGACGCCTTCGATCGTGCCGGTGACCATCTTCCCGGCGTGACCGGTCGCAGACGGGTTCGGCATCCCGTGAATCGATGAATACGGCGTGGCCATCGCACGGTCCAGTTCATTCGCGAACGATCCCAAACCGCTGCCGAGGATGACGCCGATCGGGCTTGCATTTTCCATTAGGTTGTCCGTAGGCAGGATAGCGAACGCGCTACGGAACTTTTCGTTTCGCCACCGCGTATCCCTGATCAGGATCGACTCCGATGCTCACGTTTCTACTCTGGTGCGCGCTCTTCATTTTGTGCTGGCCACTTGCGATCGTCGCGCTGGTTCTTTATCCGATAGTGTGGTTGCTCTTGCTGCCGTTTCGGATTGTCGGGATCGCTGTTGAGGGCGTGCTCGACCTCGTGAAGGGCATATTGTTTTTGCCGTTTCGCGTGCTCGGAGGCCGGCCGAAGACGCGATATCAGTAGCACCCGATATACAATGTCCGCCATGAGTAGCCGCAATTCGGCGCTATTGCGCTTGGTGTTTGCGAGCGGTTTCGCCGCTTCTTTCTTGGTCCACGGACAGCAGCAAGAGGTCAAAGCGGCCCCGGAGCTGCTCACTTCGGATACCCCGAAGGTGACTCCCGGCGGAGCGGGCTTTACGGTTCCAGCGACATGGTCGGTCGCTACCACTCCGACCTCGGTTATTCTTTCCCCGCCTGAGCCGGATTCGCACCTGGCCATCGTGGATGTGCAGGCCGCCGACGCCGCAGCCGCCGTGGCGAAAGCCTGGTCGGTTTACAAGCCCGATATGAGGCGACCGGTGAAGCTATCGCTACCGATTCCGGCGCGCGAAGGCTGGGACGAGCGGAAGCAGTTTGTCTATGAAACGTCGCCGAACGAGCGTGCGGTGGTAGTGGCCATCGCTCTCCGCGCCGGCAGCCAGTGGACCGTGCTCATTCTGGATGGGACGGACCCGACTGTCGAGAAGCGCAATGCGCAGATCGGACTGATCGTTGAAAGCCTCCGGCCCAAGTCCTACCATCGCGAGACGTTTGCCGGGCGGAAGCCGCTGGCTCTGACACCGGAACGCGTTGAAGTGCTGCGATCGTTCGTCGAGACCTCGATGAAGAAGTTGGGCGTTCCCGGCGCCGGCTTCGCTCTCATCGACGGCGGCAAGGTTGTTTACGAGGGCGGCATCGGCGTGCGCGAACTTGGCAAGACTACGCCGGTTGACGCGAACACGCTGTTCATGGCCGCATCCAACACGAAGGGCATGACCACGCTGATGCTCGCGCGCCTGGTGGATCAGAAGAAACTTCAGTGGAATGAGCCGGTCACCGAAGCCTACCCGCAGTTCAAACTCGGGGACGCCGAGACCACGCGGCAAGTGCTGATCAAACATCTGATTTGTGCGTGCACCGGAATTCCGCGACAGGACCTGGAGTGGATCTTCGAATTTCAAAACGCAACGCCGGAAACGTCGCTCGCGCTACTCGGCACGATGCAGCCCACCAGCAAGTTTGGCGAGGTCTTCCAGTACAGCAACCTGATGGCGGCTGCCGCGGGTTACGTCGGGGCTCATATCTACGATCCGTCTCGTGAACTCGGCGCGGCTTACGACGAAGCGATGCAGAAGCTCGTTTTCGATCCGCTGGGAATGAACGCGACCACGTTCGACATGAAGCGCGCCCAGTCAGGCGACTTCGCCAGTCCATACTCCGAGGATGTCGACGGGAAACCCGCGATCGCGAGTATGGACCTGAATTACTCAATCGCTCCGCATCGTCCCGCGGGCGGCGTGTGGACGTCAGCCCATGATCTGAGCCGGTACGTGCAGCTCGAACTGGCGCTAGGCAAACTTCCCGATGGCACGCAGTTCGTCTCCCAGGAGAATCTGCTGATGCGTCGTAAACCACAGATCTCGACCGGCGAAGACTCCACGTACGGCATGGGTCTGGAGGAAGACAAGACCTGGGGAGTCACCGTGGTCCACCATGGCGGAAGCCTGTTCGGGTATAAAAGCGATCTGATGTTTCTGCCCGATTCCGGCATAGGAGCCGTGCTGCTTACGAATGCGGACAACGGCGGAATGCTGTTGCGGCCCTTGATGCGCCGGCTGCTCGAGGTCGTCTACGACGGGAAACCCGAAGCCGTGGGAGATTTGGACAGCCGTGCGGCGACTCACAAGGCTGCCTTGGCAAAAGATCGCGAGCGCCTGGTGGTTCCCGCGAGTAAAGAGGAAGTGGATAAGCTCGCCACGCACTATACGAGTAACGGGTTGGGCTCTCTTACGGTGCGGCGGGACGGAACGGCTACCGTGTTTGACTTCGGCGAGTGGAAGAGCGCCGTTGCTTCGCGAAAGAATGACGACGGCACGATCTCTTTCTTTACCGCCGACCCGCCCATCGCGGACGGGTTCGAGTTCGTGGTCGGGAATCGCAATGGGAAGCGCGTTCTCGTGATTCGGGACGGCCAGCACGAGTACGTGTTTACTGAGTCGGCCTGACTACGTTAGTCGTAGACGAAATGCAGCACGGTCTTCAGGTCTTCCCAAGCCTCACGCTTGGCGCTCTGGTTGTACGGTCGCAGCAAGTAACTGGGGTGGTAAGTGACCATCAGCGGGATATCGCGCCACTTCAGCCACTTACCGCGCAACTTAGTTACTCCGTCCTTACCACCGACCAATGCCTTAGCCGCAGTCGATCCCAGGGCGCAAATCGCACGCGGACGGATCGCGCTCAATTGCCGGTAAAGGAACTGCCCGCAGGTCGCCATCTCATCCGCTTCCGGCGTGCGATTGTCGGGCGGCCGGCACTTCACCACGTTGCAGATATAGACATCGGGGCGCTTCAGGGCGACGCCTTCCTTACTCGCGGTTCCTTCGATCATCTGCGTCAGAAGCTGACCCGCGCGTCCGACGAATGGGAGACCTTGCTCGTCTTCGTCTGCGCCCGGCCCTTCGCCCACGAAAACTAACTTTGCGGTTTCGTTGCCCGATCCGAATACGATGCGCTTTCGGCCAGCATGCAGGCGGCAGCGCTTACAATCGCCGATGTCTTCGATGATCTTGAGCAACGTGTCATCGGATGGCTCTAGCGTGGGTAATTTAATTGCGGGCAGTTCAATGGCGGGCGCTTCAACGGATGCCGCTGTCGTCGCGATGCGTCGCGCAGGCGCTCGATAGATCTCCTTCACGCCGAGATCCCGATAGAACTCAAGCTGCCTACGGATTTCATCAGCGCGCATAAGGCGCTGTCGCCATCAAACGCAGCTTCACGCTCTCGTTGAAGATCTGATCCGCAATCATGCGTTTCGGCGCGCGCGGCAGCTCGGTGGTTCCGGCGCGAGTCACTAAGATCACCTGGTTGTCATCGCTCTCGAATCCCGTATCCGACTGGCCCACCAGATTGCCCACGATCATGTCGCAGTTCTTCGCTTCCAATTTCCGCTTCGCTTCCTGAACCAGATTCTCGGTTTCAGCTGCAAACCCGATTAGCAGCCGATCGCCCTTTTTGCGGCCTAACTCCGCCAGGATGTCCGGGGTCGGGTCTAGCTCCACCGAGAATCGCGCCATCGTCTTCTTGATCTTGTGCTGCGGCACGCTGGCGACGCGGAAATCAGCGACTGCCGCGCACTTGATCACGATCGACACGCCGTCCAAATGCGCGAACACCGCATTGCGCATCTCCTCCGCGGTCTTCACGTCGACGCGCTCGACACCGGATGGCGTACTCAAATCCACCGGACCGGCAATCAATATGACATGCGCGCCGCGCGCGGCCGCAGCTTCCGCCAGCGCGAAACCCATCTTGCCGCTCGATCGGTTCGACAGGAATCGAACAGGATCAATCGGCTCCTGCGTCGGACCCGCCGTGATCAACACCGTCTCTCCGACAAGGTCATGAACCCGCTGCGGCTTAAATGCTCGATCCACCGCATCCGCAATTTCCACCGGCTCCGCCAATCGCCCCGGACCAATCACGCCGCAAGCCAGGAAACCATCGCCCGGACTCACGATCACATGCCCGCGGCCGCGCAATACTTCCAGATTCGAACGCGTTGCCGGATGTTCCCACATGTTGGCGTTCATCGCGGGCGCCAACACCACCGGCCCGGTGAACGCCAGATAGAGCGTGCTCAGGAAATCGCCAGCGAATCCGTGCGCGAACTGCGCCAGCACATTCGCAGTTGCAGGCGCGACCACCAACAGATCGTTTTCTTGCGCAACGCCGATATGCTCTACGGAACTCGCGAACGTGGATTCCGCGCTGCCCTCGGAGAACAGCGACGTGATCGTCTTGCGTCCGGTCAGCGTGGCGAACGTCAGCGGCGTGATGAACTGCTGCGCCGCGTCCGTCAGAATCGCTTGGACCTCATGCCCGCGCTGAATCAGCAGACGTGCAAGTTCCGCGGCTTTATAGGCCGCGATGCCGCCGCTTACTCCCAGCGCGATCCGCATTTAGCTCAGCGATTCCTCAGCCGTGGCATCCACTTCCACAGGCTCTTCGGCGTCGCCCGGGATGTAGTATTTGACCAGCCCGCGCCGCGCTTCTTCCGTTGCGATCACGGTAGCCTTCTTCGCCGTAGTCGGCAGCAGCGGACGCGATCCGCCCTGCAGTTGCCGCGCGCGCTTCGCTGCGACGATGATGTATCGATACGTGCTCTGCTCCGCGTCATCAGGCAGCGTGCAGTGAGCATTGCTTCTAAATTCACTCATTCGACTTTCCTAACTCCTATCTTCTTGTACAGCGTCCTCTTGCAAAGCGTCCTGGAATGTTTCAAGGATCGGCTGAATCTGCTCTTCCACCCGCGCCCGTCTCACCCGTTCCGCCTGGATAATCCCGGCCAGCGTCAACGATGACTCTTCGAGATTGTCGTTGATCAGCACGTAATCGTAGGCCCGGTAGTTCTCGATCTCGCGTGCCGCATCTCGCAATCTCCGCTCGATCACAGCGTCCGAATCTTCGCTCCGGGAACGTAGCCGCGCTTCCAATACGTTCCGCGACGGCGGCAGGATGAAAATCGAAACCGCGCTGGGGACCTTCCTCTTTAATTGTGCCGCACCTTGAACGTCGATGTCGAGCACCAGGTCGCAGCCCTTCACCTCTGCCCCGCTCAGCACCCCGTAATGTGTTCCGTAGTAGTTTCCGAATACATCCGCATACTCCAGAAATTCGTCGTTGGCGATGCGCGCTTCGAAATCCTCGCGCGTGGTGAAAACGTAGTCTTCGCCATTTTGTTCCGCCCCGCGCGGCTTGCGCGTCGTGTACGAAACGGAGAACGTGAGACGCGGCACATCTCGAAGCAGCCGGGTAACCAGCGTCGATTTGCCTGACCCGGACGGCGCCGAGATGATGAATACGACCGGTGTTCCCATTACTCCAGATTCAGCGACTGTTCGCGCATTTTATCGATCTCCGCTTTGGCTGCAAGTCCCAGGTCGGTCAGCTTCAAGCCTTGGTCGCCCAACCCGCCCGTTTTCGATAGGATCGTATTGCTTTCACGATTCATCTCCTGCAGCAGAAAATCGAGTTTCTTCCCGATCCCGCCTTCGCTGCGGAGCACTTCGAGAACCTGGGCGGCGTGTGTTTTCAGGCGGATCAGCTCTTCGCTGATGTCGCTCCGATCGGCCAGAATCGCCGCTTCTTGTATGAGTCGCTGCGGCTCGACGGCGGCCCCGTGCAGTAATTCGTTCAACCGCGCAGTCAGCCGTTGTTGAAACGCGGCGGTAGCGTTTTCGCGCAAACCGGCCATGCTCGCGGCGAGTTCCTCAACAGCACGCGCGCGGCCCGCGATTTCTTCCGCAAGCACCGCGCCTTCTCGCGCCCGGAACGACTGTAGCTCATCAAGTGCTTCGGCAAGACAATCGGTCAGAGCGGCTTCGAGATCAGGCGTCCACTCGATACGGCCTTCAGTCTCGAGGATCCCGGGGATGCGCAGCGCCGCTTCCGGACTCGGCTGCTCCGACGATCCGAGCACGCGCGCCACTTCTCGAAACGCATCCGCCCAGCGCTCCAGCAGCGCGAGGTTCACCGACCCGCGAGTCCCACTTGCGCCGCGCTCAAGCGCCACGTTTACCTGCACATGTCCGCGCTCCAGACACTGCTTCAATGCCGTGCGCGCAACGGCTTCGAAAGGGTCCAGCGCCGAAGGCATATGGAAATGCAGATCGAGCGCGCGATGGTTCACGCTCTTCAGATTGATCTCGACATCCACCGCGCCCGCACTGCGCCGCGCCCGCGCGAAGCCGGTCATGCTCTGGGCTTTCATCGAGGTTGTCACAGCTCGATCCCTACCGGTTCCAGAAACTGAAGTTCGTGCAGCCGCTGATACGTGCCGTTGAGCCGCATCAATTCTTCGTGCGTGCCCTCTTCCGTAATGCGCCCGCGCTCCAGCACCGCGATCTTATCCGCCCTCCGTATGGTCGAGATGCGATGCGCGATCACGATCACCGTGCGCCCCACCATCAGATTGCCGAGCGCCCGTTGCACCAGCATCTCCGATTCCGCATCCAGATGCGACGTTGCCTCATCGAGGATCAAGATCGGCGCGTTCTTGAACAGCGCACGAGCAATTGCCAGACGCTGTCGCTGCCCACCGCTCAACTTGACTCCGCGCTCGCCGATCACCGTATCGTAACCGTTCGGCATGCGCTCGATAAACTCGTCGGCCAGGGCAATGCGCGCCGCCTCGCGCACCTTGTCGCGATTGAACGCCTGGTTCCCGTAGGCGATATTGTTCGCAACCGTGTCGTTGAACAGAAAGGTATCTTGCGCGACTAGCCCGATGTGGGCGCGCAGTGAATCGAGCGTGAAACTGCGCAGATCGGCGCCATCGATCAGCACCGAGCCCGCGCCCGGATCGTGGAAGCGCGCCACCAGCCGGGCGAGCGTCGATTTACCCGCGCCGCTCGGCCCCACGAGCGCTACCACTTGACCCGACGCTACTTCCAGATTGATGTCGAGCAGTGCCGGAGTATCCGGAGCGTTCGGATATGCGAAACGAACGCGGTCGAATTGGATGCCATGGCGCAGGCCCGGCAATGTGCGCGCGCCCGGCAGTGTGCGAATCTCTTCCGGCTCGTCGAGATATTCGAACACGCGCTGCGCCGCGCCCATCGCCTGCTCGAACGTGTTGTGGATGTTGGTCAGCCGTTTCACCGGCTCATACAACATCAGCAGCGCGATCACGAAACTCGTGAACTGTCCGGCGGTCAACGCGCCGCTTTGGATCTGCGTGCGCGCGTAACCGAGCAGCGCGACAATCGTCACGGCCGCGAAGAATTCGATCAGCGGCGACGCGATCGCCTGCTGCAGCACGTAGCGCAGATTCCCTTTCAGCAGCCACTCGCTCGCGGCCTGAAATCGCCGGACCTCATACTTCTCGGCGCCGAACGCCTTCACCACTTCCTGCCCGGTGATTGCTTCCTGCAAAATTTGATTGATCTCGCCCGCGGCATCCTGCGTATTGCGGCTGGTTCGGCGGATGCGGCGGCCGATACGCACCGTCGGATACAGCACGAACGGCAACACCGTCAAGCTCACCAGCGCCAGTCGCCAATCGCGATGCAGCACGACGAAGAGCAATCCCGCGACGACGAAGAGTTGGCGCATCGAATCGGCCAGCACGCTTGAGATCGCCGTCTGCACCTTCTCGATGTCGCTCATGATCGAGCTCATCACGCGGCCGGTCGAATGCGTTTCGTAGAAGCTCGCGCTCTGCCGCACGACTTTCTGGAAAGCTTCCGCGCGCAGATTCGTGATCGCCGAAAATCCCGCATAGCTCACCAGATAATTCGCGACGTAATCGAAGACTCCCTTGGCCGCAAACACCACCAGAATGGCGATTGAGACCACCGTCCAGACATCGTGAACGCCGGGAAGGAGCCCATCCAGATACACCGGCTTGCGCGTGAACGGATTGTCGTAGAGATAGACGGGAGCGTGCGTATGGCCGGGCGAAAGCACGCGGTCAATGACCGGCTGAATCAGCAGCGCCATGGATGCATGCGCCGCGCCGACGAGCGCCATCAATATGACGGACGCGATCAGTTGCGGCAGATAGCGCCGCGCGTATTTCAGAAGCCGCAGCCAGTCCTTCAAGGCACAGACCTCAAGCGTGTACCCGCATGCGATCCAGTGCGCGCATCACTTCCTGGTCGGAGATGCTGTGGATCGGCCCGTTCGCTTTGAATACCTGGGCCTCGCATTTCCAAGGAGCCCACACTGTCGAGTCCGAGGGTCCGAAGAGGACCACCAAGGGAACTCCGAAAGCCGCAGCCATGTGCGCCGGTCCCGAATCGTTCCCTATAAATAACGAAGCGCCCGCGATCAACGCCTTCAAGCTTTCGAGCGAAGCGCCCGCCACCGCCGGCCAGCGCTGAAACGGAGAAACGTCTTCGCCGGGGCCCGCCACAAACACGGGCTGCAAACCCAACTCCCGCTTCAAATGCTGCGCCACACTCATGAAGGATGGCGATGGCCACGTCTTCTCCGGAGCCGATGCTGACGCATGAATCACGGCATACGGCTCGTTCAGCGGCAAGGGCGATGCGGCGTTCACAAACAATCGCGCGCGCGGAATCTCCTGCTGCGGCACGCCAAGGAAGAACATCGCCGACGCCGCGTGCTCCGCCGTATGAACCGTTCGATCGACACCCAGAATCTGCTGCGCCCGCGGAATCCGCACGTTATAGATCGGCTGGAACCGGTAGTGTCCGAAGCCCGCACGCCACCGTGCCCCAGATGACAGTGTCAAGCGCGCACTCCGCGTCCCGCCATGCAGGTTCAAACACAGCTCAGGTCCGAACCGCCGCAAGTCCATAGCGCTCGGCCCAAGTACAGCGCTCACATCCGGATTACCCGAATAAACCGCCGCGAAGCGCTCTTCCGAAACCACGCCGATCTGCAAATCCGGCCGCGCCTGTTTCAACAGATGAAGCGCAGGGGTTGCCAGGATCGAATCGCCCATCGAACGCAGCCGGATCACGGCCACACGCGAACCGAGCGGCACGCGGTCAAGCACGCTACTCATCGATGGTCGCTTCGTCGATCAGCATCCGCGGAATATCATCCCGCACCGGATACAGCCGGTGGCACTCGACGCAGCGCAGACCGCTCCCGTCAGGTTTCAGCTCGAGCTTCGACTTGCAAGCCGGGCACACTAATATTTCCAGTAACTCCGCACTGATCGCCATAATGTTTCCGCTACCCGGCGCACCGGGCGCCTACAGTTTCAAGAGCTCCCGCAACCGCCGCGTCTGCACCCGGCTAACCGGAATTTCGGTGCCCTTCTTATCATCGACGCGGATCTGGTAACTCGATTTGAACCACGGCACCACTTCGCGAATCCGGTCGATGTTCACCAAAAATGACCGATGCACGCGCCAAAATTGTTCGGCATCCAGGTTCGCCTGCAAGTCTTCGAGCGTGCGGTAACTCGAAATGCCCTCGACCTGTTTCGCCACGATCGTAATGACGCCTTCGTTGATCTTGGCGTATACAATCTCTTCCGCATCCACGATGAAGTGGCGGGTTCCACTGCGCACCACGATCTTCGCGTGCTGCTGCGAAGCCCGAGGCTTTGGTTCGCCCAGAACAACGGGAATGCCCGGCTGCTCCGGTTCCCGCCGCGCGAGATTCCGCTTGGCCCGTTCGATTGTCTCTGCCAGCCGTTCCTTATCCACCGGCTTCAGCAGATAATCCATCGCTTCCAGCCGGAAAGCCTCAACCGCGTATTGGTCGTATGCGGTGGAGAACACAAAATAAGGTAGAAACGCGCCCTTCGCCCGCAACTGGCGGATCACGTTGATCCCATCCAGGCCCGGCATCTGCACATCGAGGAACACGATGTCCGGCTCAATCGCCTCAATCAGTTCCATCCCTTGCGGACCGTTGTCGGCGGTCGCGACGATTTCAATTTCGGGGAAGTCGTTCAGCAGCCACTTCAACTCCTCGCGCGCCAGCGATTCGTCATCGATCAAAATCGTGGTCAGCGTGGCTGTCGCGCGGTCGCGCATCGACTTGGTATTATAGCAAGTCGATTCAAAATACACGGCTTAGCTCACCTCAACGAGCATGCGGCACGGGTTGTTGATCCTGGCACCCCGGTCCGAGGAGATTGTTAAATCTTGTCCAGCAGTACGCCACAAAGCGCCTCCGATCGCCCCACCCCCAACATCAAACCAGCTGACGGAAAACTCGGAATCCTCATTCCCGGCATGGGCGCGGTCACCACCACCTTCATTGCCGGAGTGGAAGCTGTTCGCCGCGGACTGGCCGCCCCGGTTGGCTCCCTTACCCAGCTCGGCACCGTCCGGCTCGGCAAACGCACTGACAACACCAGTCCGAAGATCAAAGACTTTGTTCCCCTCGCCCCGCTCGACAGCCTCACCTTCGGATGCTGGGACATCTTCGAAGACAACGCCTATCAGGCGGCCTTAAACGCGGGCGTGCTCGATAAGCCGATGCTGGAACAGTTGCGCGAGCCGCTGGAAGCGATCAAGCCGATGTCCGCCGTGTTCGATCACGAATACGTCAAACGCATCGACGGTCCCAACAAGAAGCCGGCTGGATCGAAGCGCGACCACGCCGAGATGCTGATGGACGACATCCGGCAGTTCAAAGAACGTACCGGATCCGATCGCCTGTCCATGATCTGGTGCGGTTCCACCGAAGTCTTCCATCGACCGGAAGCCGTTCACGCCACGCTGAAAGACTTCGAATGCGGACTTGCAAAAGAACGATCCTGAAATCTCACCCAGCCAGATCTACGCGTATGCCGCGCTGAAGAGCGGCGTCCCTTACGCCAACGGCGCGCCGCACCTGACGGTCGATTCCCCGGCCCTGATGGAACTCGCCCGCGATCATGAAGTGCCGATCGCCGGCAAGGATTTCAAGACCGGCCAGACGTTCATGAAGACGCTCATCGCGCCCGGTCTTAAGTCGCGCATGCTCGGCGTGCATGGCTGGTTCTCTACCAACATCCTGGGCAATCGCGACGGCGAAGTTCTGGATGATCCGGGCTCGTTCAAGAGTAAGGAAGAGTCGAAGCTCAGCGCCCTCGAACAGATCCTGCAGCCCGACCTGTATCCCGATCTTTACGGCAACGTCTATCACAAGGTCCGCATCAACTACTACCCGCCGCGCGGCGATGCCAAAGAGGGCTGGGACAACATCGACATCTTCGGCTGGATGGGCTATCCCATGCAGATCAAGATCGATTTCCTCTGCCGCGATTCGATTCTGGCCGCTCCGCTCGTGCTCGATCTCGTGCTCTTTATGGATCTCGCGCAGCGTGCCGGTATGCGCGGCGTGCAGGAATGGCTATCGTTTTACTTCAAGGCTCCGATGACCGCTCCGGGTCTCTACCCCGAGCATGATATTTTCATTCAGTTGATGAAGTTGAAGAACACTCTGCGGTGGATGAAGGGTGAGCAGCTCATCACGCATCTCGGCCTCGAATACTACGACTAAGCACGAGCCAAAGCGCGATAGCCCGACGCCGCAACGGGTTCTGGTAATCGGCGGAACGTCCTTCATCGGCAAACGTCTTGTCACGGAATTGCTGAAGGACGGCCATTCGGTAGCCCTTCTGCACCGCGGCTCCAGCCATCCTTTCGGCAAGCGGGTCGATAACCTGATCGCCGACCGCTGCGAACCGGATCAGGTCAAGGCCGCCGTCGAAGGCCGTCGCTTCGATGTCATCTTCGATAATGTCTACGATTGGACGCGCGGCACCACCGCCCCGCAAGTGGAAGGCTGCGTGAAAGCCGTTGGCGAGCGGCTCATCCGCTACGTCTTCATGTCCAGCGTGGCAGCCTACGGCGATGGCTTGAACCATTACGAAGACGATCCGCTCGCGCCCGATGACCATCCGAATCCGTATGTCCGCAACAAGGCGATCACCGAGCGCATGCTGTTCCGCATGCACCAGCGCACGGGACTGCCGGTGGTCACCTTCCGTCCGCCTTTTATCTACGGCCCGGAAAACCCGTTTTACCGCGAGCAGTTCTTCTGGGATCGGATGCGCGCCGGACGTCCGGTAATCCTCCCCGGCGATGGCGGCCGCCTGATGCAGTTCGCCTATATAAAGGATCTGGTGACGGCGATGATCCGCTCCATGTCCGATCCGGGAGCGGTCGGCCAGTCATTCAACATCGCCAACGAACGTCCGGTTACGCAGCTCGAACTCGTGAACGCCCTGGCGAAGGCAGCAGGTAAGCCGCCTCAGATCGTGCGCGTCCCGCGCGAGCGCATCATCGAGGCCGGCGGCAATCCGATGGGTGATCCCATGTACTTCGGCTACTACTTCGATGTGCCCCCGATCACCGAAGCTGTCGGCAAAGTGAAGCGCGTCCTCAAGCTTCAGTTGACGCCGTTCGATGAGGGATTGGCGGAAAGTTACAAAGCCTATTTGAAGACTCCCAAGAATGAGGCGCTCAATACCGAGTTCGAAGACAAGCTGATCGGCTCTGTCTAATCCGTAATACCCGGATGTTGCTCACCCAGTTCTGGTTAGGGTCGACGTGGCTCAGAAGCGACGCCGGAATATGAATGTTGGAAGCGAAACGGTCCTGAAATTCAAAAATTGCAAACAGGCAATTAGAAACAAAAAATAAATGCAGTAGTTTCAACAAGTTAGCTTTGGCGTAGGGCGTGCAAACGAGGAGCCCTATGATCGCACCAAAAAACGCCAAACTACGGCTTGCGGCGCTCTTCTTCAGTGCACTCCTCCCGGCGATGTTCGTCGCGGTCGTGCTGAATGTCGTTAGTTTGCCCAGCCAAGCACAATCTCTGACGACAGGCGGTATATCTGGAAACATTACTGATGCGACCGGCGCCGTCATTCCCAACACAGTCGTCACGTTGACCAGCCTGGATACCGGCTCGGTTCAGACGGCTACAACGAATGCGTCAGGTGAGTTTAGTTTTTCGCTTCTGAAACCGGGCCGCTACACGGTCTCGAGTGCCGCAACCGGTTTCCAAAAGACCGAGCGCCCCGTCGAAGTATCGGTCGGAAGCGTCGTGACCGCGAGCCTCATGGTTCAGGTCGGTTCAGCGACGACGACTGTTGAAGTTTCCGCAGCCGTTCCCCTAGTGACCGAAGATCCGGCGCAGATCACTACCTTTACGCAGCAACAGATGGCGCTGCTCCCCAGCGGCGGTGGCGACTTGACCAACATCGCCTTTACCGCGCCAGGTGCACTGCTGAACGTCGCGCCTCCCGGAGGCAGCGGTTACGGCAACTTCACCATGAACGGACTGCCGGGTACCTCGAACCTCTTCACCACAAATGGAGAGAACAACATGGACCCGTACTTCAACATCAACAACTCGGGTGCTTCGAACTTGACGCTTGGTTCGAATGAAATTCAAGAGGTCACGATCACCGCGAACCCTTATAGCGGACAGTTCGGTCAGCTCGCCGGAGCGCAGGTTTCCTATATCACAAAATCGGGAACGAACCAGATTCACGGAAACCTCCAATACTACTGGAATGGCCGCTTCCTCAACGCGAACGACACCTTCAACAACCAACAGGGAACGCCGACGGCTTTCTCCAATGCGAATCAGTGGGCCGATTCGATTGGCGGTCCGATCATCAAGGACAAGACGTTTTTCTTCCTGGACAACGAAGGATTAAAGTTCCTGCTTCCGAACAATGACACGATCATCGCCCCGACTACCGCGTTTGCGAATGCAGTAGTGGCCAACGTGACTGCGTTACAGCCCAACGAAGCGGCGACGTTTCAGAAAATGTTTAGCCTCTATCAGGCAGTTCCCGGTTACTCGGCCGGCACGCCGATAGCAGGAACCTGCCAGGGACTCACGAACCTTCCTGGGATTACCGATCAAGCCGGTTTCAGCAACGCGAGCGATAGCACCGGGTCGGCTTGCGCCGTTCTGTTCCACACGAACCCATCTGCCCTCGCTTCGGAATGGATTCTGGCCGGGCGCGTCGATCATCGCTTCAGCGACAAAGATCAGGCTTACTTCCGCTATAAGCAGGACCGCGGCACCCAGCCCACCACAATCGATCCGATCAGTGCGAATTTTGATGCGATCTCTGTCCAGCCGTCATGGGATACGCAGTTGAACGAAACGCATATTTTCAGTCCTCGCGCCACCAACTCCTTCATGGCGACACTGAGCTACTATCAGGCGCTGTTCTCGCAGAATCATGACTTGGCGACCAGCACATTCCCGTACGCGGTTTCCTTTTCGGGTACCGCGCCGTTCACGGCTTTCAATAACCTGACTAGCTTCCCGCAAGGACGCAATATCACTCAGTATCAGTTCATCGATGACTTTAGCTACACGCTAGGTAATCACAATCTGAAGTTCGGCGAGAACTTCCGCCGTTACGACATCAGCGATCACAACTTCTTCTACAATTCACCTCGCGTCTATTTTGGCTACACCGATGCGGGTTTGCAGGAGATGGCGGATGGACTTGCTTACCAATATCGTCAGTCGGACAACCTGTCCAGCGATGTGCCGATCGCAATCTGGGGTCTGGGGTTGTACGCGCAAGACGAGTGGAGAGTTCGCCCGAACCTGAAGTTGACCATCGCGTTGCGCGGTGAGCACAATTCAAATCCTGTTTGCAACACGAATTGCTTCTCGGACTTCAAGGCTCCTTTCAATAGCTTGGCTTCGGTAACTTCGGGAGACCCAGGTAACGTTCCGTATAGCGCAGACATCGCAACCGGGCTGCACGCTGCATACCCTGGCGTCGATCGAATCAATTGGTCGCCGCGCCTCGGCTTCTCCTACTCACCGGGAAGCGGCAGCAAGACGGTCATCAGCGGCGGTGCCGGAATGTTCTACGACAACCCGCCTGCCGGTCTACTTGATGATCTGCTGGCTAACCCGCCCATCTCCGTTGCTCTCCGCGTGCGTCCGACCGGCGGCATTCTTCCGTTCGATCCTGCCGGTGGCGCTGCAACGTTCGCTGCTTCGGCGAACGCCTTCAACCTCAACGAAAGTTTCAATCAGATCTCAAACACACTTAGTGGTCTCGGGTCTGTCTTCACTCCGCCAGCGTTCACCTATTTCAATGGCACCATCCATTCTCCGGTTTGGTATGAGTGGAATTTCCAGATTCAGCGGGACCTGGGCGGCTCCTATGCCGTGATCCTGGGATACAACGGCAACAAGGGAGTTAAAATTCCCTACACAAACACCTGGTACAACGCTTTTGATCCGGGATACGGATTGTACCCGACAGTGTCGGCAATTCCGGTTGGCGCTGCTCCTGCCCCGAATTATGGTACGGTGACGTCCGTCCAAAGTGGCGCATTTTCGGACTACAACGGCGCGACCGTCACTCTTAGAAAGCGGCTATCGCATGGCCTCACTTTCGACCTCAATTACACGTGGTCTCACGGTCTGGATGAAATCTCGAACGGTGGCGTTTTCGAGTACACAGAGTTCTCGCTGGGCACCCAAATCAGCCCGTACGGTTTGCGTGCGGAGAATTACGGCAACTCGGATTACGACGTGCGACACAGCTTGACCGGGGATTGGGTTTATTCTCCCGAGTATCGGTTCGGCAACCACTTCCTCAACTCTGCGTTTGGCGGGATGGCAATGGTCCGGAAAGGTCTTCCTGCGTTCCGGCTTGCCGCTTACCGCAACCGACTCTTATTGGAGTGGAGCCATACTTAATACAGGTCCGCCCCGATCCTGGGCTATCCCACCGGGCAGCTATACCACTAGCTGCGGCGCGGCGGCCGTGAACCCGGGAACTCCTTGTCTGAACCAGAGCGCATTCCTCGATAGCACCTCCAGCTTCGTTTGCCGGTTACCCCGGAATCGCTCCGCAAAACCGCAATCAGCTCCGCGGTCCGGGCTACTTCGATATGGACATGCAGATCTACAAGAACTTTAAGCTGAACGAGCGGTTAACATTCGGAATCGGAATGCAGGCGTTCAACGTATTCAACCACCCGAACTATTCCGTACCGGACGTCAATCTATTTGATGGTACCTTCGGACAAATCACTGAGATGGCCGGTACCCCGACCAGCCCCTACGGCAACTTCCTGGGCTTCGACTCCGGTCCGCGCCTCGTACAGTTGACTGGTAAGGTTACCTTCTAGTCTCGTCCTCAACACAATCAACAACACCAGGGGAGCCGAAAGGCTCCCCTTTTCTATGTCTGGACAAATCGCAGCGATCTCTCGCAGCGATCTATGGATACTGGAACCGAAAAATCGCCGAAAATTCGGCAATCCAACTAATTTTGTTGTGAAAAAACGGTAAATGCTCTGTTTTCAGAGGTTTGGTGTTGGTGCGGCCTTTGCTCTTATAAGAGCCCATGATCGCAGCAAAAAACTTCAAACTTCGGCTCGCGAACTTGCTCTCCAGCACACTCCTACCCGCAATCTTCCTTGGAGTCCTGCTCACCGCGGCTAGCCAGCCCAGCCAAGCACAATCGCTTACCACCGGCGGCGTATCCGGTAACATCACTGATGCGACCGGCGCCGTCATCCCCAACGCAACGGTCACCCTAACTAGTCTCGACACCGGCGCTGTCCAAACGACTGATACCAACGGCTCGGGAGAGTATCGCTTCTCGCTCTTGAAACCCGGCCGGTACACGGTCTCTACCACAGCCACCGGCTTCGAAAAAGTAGAACGCGCGATTGAAGTCTCCGTCGGTAGTGTCGCCACGTCCAACCTAATGCTTCAGATCGGACAAGCTTCTACTACCGTTGAGGTCTCTGCCGCGGTGCCGCTCGTCAACGACGATCCGGCCCAGATCACCACCTTCACCCAGCAGCAGATGGAACTGCTGCCTAGCGGCGGCGGCGACCTCACTAATATCGCCTTTACCGCGCCGGGCGCCGTCCTGAACGTCGCGCCTCCGGGGATGAGCGGTTATGGAAACTTCAGCGTCAACGGTCTTCCAGGCACTTCAAACCTGTTCACAACGAACGGTGAGAACAACATGGACCCTTACTTCAACATCAACAACTCGGGTGCATCCAATCTCACCCTGGGCTCGAATGAAGTCCAGGAAGTCACCGTCACCACTAACCCGTATAGCGGCCAGTTCGGTCAGCTCGCTGGAGCGCAGGTGTCGTATGTAACCAAGTCCGGCACGAATCAAATTCACGGCAATCTTGGTTACTACTGGAATGGCCGCCTGTTGAATGCAAACGATACTTTCTTGAACGCTCAAGGGACCCCCAGATCCTTCGCCAACGCAAACCAGTGGTCCGATTCAATAGGTGGCCCGATCATCAAGGACAAGACGTTTTTCTTCCTCGACAATGAGGGCCTTAAGTTCCTGCTTCCAAATACCGATACCATCACGGCGCCAAGCACCGCATTCGCCAACGCGGTTTTAGCCAACGTGACAGCGACAGAGCCGAATGAAGCGGCACTTTACGGGAAGATGTTCAAGTTGTATGAGGGTGTTCCCGGGTACAGTAGTGCGACGCCTTTAGCGAATCAGGATTCGTGCAACGCCGTGTCTATTTCCGGATTCGATCCAACCACGCAGCCATGCGCGGTTCAGTTCCGGACGACTCCTTCCGCTCTGGCTTCTGAATGGATTCTCGCGGGACGCATCGATCATCGCTTCAGCGATAAAGATCAAGCATATTTCCGCTACAAGCAGGACCGAGGGACTCAGCCGACCTTGATTGATCCTATTAGTCCAAATTTCGACGCCATCTCCGTGCAGCCTTCCTGGGACACTCAGTTGGACGAAACGCACATCTTCAGCCCCCGCGCGACCAACTCGTTCATGGCAACGTTGAGCTACTACCAGGCGATCTTCTCGCAGAATGACTCGCTGGCGACTAGCACGTTCCCTTATGGCGTCCTGGACTCCGGCACGGTCCCGTTCACCAGTTTTAATCCTCTCTACGACTACCCGCAGGGTAGGAACATTACTCAATACCAGTTCATTGACGACTACAGCTATACCTTCGGGAATCACAATCTGAAGTTCGGCGAAAATTTCCGTCGCTATGACGTTAGCGACCATAACTTTGCCTTTACTTACCCGGCTGTATATTTCGGGTACTCCGGCGATCTGCAGGAATTCGCTAACGGACTGGCTTATCAGTATCGTCAATCGGACAACCTGTCCAACGATGTGCCGATTGCGACGTGGGGCTTGGGAATTTACGGCCAGGACGAGTGGAGAGTGCGCCCGAATCTCAAGTTGACCATCGCACTCCGTGGCGAGCACAACTCGAACCCGGTGTGCCAGACGAATTGCTTCTCGGATTTCAAGACTGGATTCAACAGCTTGGCCTCCGTCACTTCGTCTGACCCCGGCAGCGTTCCCTACAGCGCCGATATCGCTACCGGGTTGCATGCTGCCTTCCCCGGCGTCGATACGATCAACTGGTCGCCCCGCCTAGGCTTCTCCTATTCTCCGGGCAGTTCCAGCAAAACCGTAATCAGCGGCGGCGGAGCAATCTTCTATGACAACCCGCCGGCGGGACTAGTGGACAATCTGCTCGCAAACCCGCCCTCATCGGTGGCTATCCGCGTCCATCCAGCTGGAGGTGTTCTGCCGTTCGATCCCTCCGGCGGCGCAGCGGCATTCGCAAGTTCGGCAGCAGCTTTCAATATCAACGAAAGCTATGATCAGATCTCGACCGCTCTAGCGGGATTCGGTGCGAAGTTCAATGCTCCTGCGTTTAGCTTTTTCAATGGGACCATTCACTCGCCCGTGTTCTATGAGTGGAACATGCAAATACAACGTGATCTTGGCGGATCTTATGCCTTAATCGTCGGGTACACAGGGAACCACGGGATTAAAATGCCGTACTCGAATGACTGGTACAACGCGGAGAATCCATACGGACTCTACCCGACCAGTGTGGTCGCATCGACGCCGGTGTCGACAAATTACGGCCGGGTTGCTTCCTTCCAGAGCGGAGCCGTCTCGAGTTACAACGGAGCTACGGTCCAACTCCGCAAGCGGCTCTCTCACGGCTTGACCTTCGATCTGAATTACACGTGGTCGCATAATTTGGATGAAGCTTCAAACGGAGGTGTTTTCCCGACTAACTTCAGCACCACGATCCTCGGACAGATCAGCCCTTACGGTCTTCGTGCGGGGAACTACGGAAATTCGGATTATGATATCCGGCACAGCATGACCGGCGATTGGGTGTACGCGCCAAATTACAGGGTCGGGAATCATTTCGCCAACTCCGTGTTCGGCGGCTGGCAGTGGTCGGGCAAAATCTTCCTGCGCTCCGGCTTGCCCTTCACCGTGACCGACGCATACTCAACCGGCGACATCCTGAATACCGATGCTCCCGTTCTCGCGTATCCGACAGCTGCTTACAAGTCGAACTGCGGGGCGTCCGCAGTCAACACGCCTTGCTTGAACGCGTCTTCGTTCGTCGATAGCACTTCGGCGACGTTTGCCGGTTATACGGGGATTTCGCCAGAAAACCGGAACCAGTTCCGCGGCCCTGGCTACTTCGATATTGATATGCAGCTTTACAAGACGTTCAAGCTAAACGAGCGGTTCACCTTTGGGGTAGGCGCCCAGGCGTTTAACATCTTGAATCATCCGAACTACGCTACTCCGGATTCAGGCTACGGCGACCCCACATTTGGACAGATTCTCCAGATGGCGGGAACCCCTACCAGCCCTTATGGCAACTTCCTGGGCTTCGATTCCGGACCGCGCCTGGTTCAGATCACCGGTAAAGTTACCTTCTAATCCGGGTATCGAAACTAATCAGCAAACTAAGGGGAGCCGAAAGGCTCCCCTTCTTCACGTTGGCGGCATTGTCGATATAATGATCGGCACCTGAACACCATGAAGCCCAACAGACGGCAGTTCGTACAGACACTCGGAACCGGTTCGGCCGGTGTCGCTCTATTTAGTTCCACCAGTGCAACGCTCGCTGCAAATCCGCCAAACTCGATCGCGGGAGCCCATCACCCGCACAACGAGGGGCAGCTGCTCCTTGTCGGCGACAACATCGCGGTAACCGATACGCAATACGGGAAGGTCAGAGGTTACCAGCTCCGGGGCATTTACTACTTCCTGGGAATGCCGTATGGCGCCGATACCTCGGGAGCTAACCGCTTTATGCCGCCGCAGAAACCCAAGCCCTGGACCACGGTCTACCCGGCGCTCTGGTGGGGCAATTCCGCTCCGCAGAATATGGATAACCGGTATGGGAACAAATACGCTTCCTTCCGGGACCATTGGAACTATACCGACGCAAGCGAAGACTGTCTCCGCATCAACGTCTTCACTCCCGCTCTCGATACCACTAAGAAACGGCCCGTGCTTTTCTGGATTCACGGAGGCGGCTACACGGCCGGGAACGGAATCGAGCAGGACGGATACAACGGCGAGAACTTCGCGCGCTTCGGCGATGTGGTCTTTTGCTCCATCAACCACCGGCTAGGTCCGCTGGGATTCACCAATCTCGCGGGCGTGGGCGGCGAGAAGTTCGCCGCGTCGGGCAACGTCGGGATGTTAGACATTGTGGCGGCTCTCGAGTGGGTTCGAGACAACATCGCCAACTTCGGAGGGGATCCGGGGAACGTCACGATCATGGGGCAGTCCGGCGGCGGCGCGAAAGTATGTGTCCTGACAGCGATGCCTTCGGCGAAAGGGCTGTTCCACAAAGCGGTCGTGCTAAGCGGGGCGTCGCGCAAAGCCGGAGAAAAGACTTACTCGGAAGCTCTGGGCGCCGCGGTGGTCAAAGAAGCCGGTCTGACTTCGGACAGTTTAGACAAGCTGCAGGCGATGCCATGGAAAGACTTCTATGCGGTCGCCACTAAAGCCCAGCAGGCAATGGCGAAGAGCGCGGGACCCGGCGGCGGAATGACACGTGGATTCGGCCCGGTTGTCGACGGCACGATTCTGCCTCAGAATCCCTACGACCCGACGGCTGCGCCTACCGCCGCCGAAGTCCCGATGATCATTAGTTCGGTCGAGAACGAGCAGTCGATTAGTTGGGCCGACTCCTCCTTGGAGTCAATGACGCTGGACCAGGTGGTGGAACGAGTCAAGCAAAGAGCTGGCTTCGGGGCGGGCTTGGGAGACAAAGCGAAGGATGTGGTCGACGCTTATGTCAAGGCGTTTCCCGGCAGGAAGCCGATCGAGATTTGGTCGCTGGTCAGCAGCAATCGCGAAAGCGTCGTCGAGTTGGCGGACGTGAAGTCGAAGCAGCCTGCTCCGGTCTATGTCGATTGGTTCACCTGGCAACCTCCTTTGTTCGATAATCACCTTCGCGCGTTCCACTGTATCGATATCTGCTTCTGGTTCTACAACACGGATCTGATGTTGACTCATACCGGTGGCGGACCGGTGCCGCGGGCGCTATCAAAGAAGATGGCCGGGGCCTTACTCCAGTTCATGAAGACGGGCGATCCGAACGGAACTGGTCTTCCCGCATGGCCGAAGTACTCGACCGCGAAAGGTCAGACTATGATCTTCGACAACACATGCGTGGCCAAGAATGATCCGGATCGCGAGGCTAGAAAAGCGCTTGTGCCGGTAAGTTAAGCCGTTCTATAACCTAGTGGGCTAGGACGGTAAGGTAGGCCGTTGTAGTTCCTACGTCGATGGTGTCGATCGTCTGACCTGCGGAGTTGAGTCGCGTGAGGTAATTCGAACTCCGATCGGAAGTAATCAGATCCGTGCTACCTGGAATAGTCGACACCTGTACCGTCTCAACTCCCGGCTCTACGCTCCAGATCACCTTGCCGTCGGCTGAGCTCAGCGCGAACACTTTGCCAGCCGCCGTAGTGTAAAGCGCAGTCCCGTCCGCGCTGATTGCTAGTGAGAGAGCCACGTGATTCATGCTGACCGGAATCAAAAATTTCCCAACGAGTTGATCGGTTGTTAGATCAAGAACGACGATGATCGGATAGTAGGGCTGAGGATAGCCTGGACCTAGTAGAACGCCCGTGATATAGGCATACCGGCCATTTGGAGAGAGAACGATGTTACCCGGAGCATCAAGGGGAATTGTTGCGGTTCTAATACCGCTGGTAAGGTTAACGAGGGCTATGGCCGCACCGTCCTGCTCATTCGGGTTACGCCCGTAGGTGATAATCGCCGTTGACTGATCGGGGGTAATCACCAGGTCATTGATGCCGAGGGGAACAGCGTCGCTCGAAACCAGCAAAATCGATTGCTGCACCGCGAGAGTATGCGGATCCAGCAAGTCTAAAGTATGTGTGCCCGCCGCCCAGATTCCGGATTGGTCCGCGTTCCACGCCAGGGAAGAGTAAGTCACCGTAGTAGGGGGTACGGGGCCGAAGTGTTGCGCTGAGAACTGCGGAATCGCCGCCATTGTAGGGCGGCCTGAGGAGTAGAGTCGGGTACCGGCCGCATTCTCGAGAATGGTAAAGGAGGGGAGGATTCCAGAGGGCAGGAGGAAAGTACGCGCTAGTTGATTGGTGCTGAGGTCAACCTCTACAACCGATGCGATATTGAAGTAGTAGCCGGCATATAACTTGCCGTTTGGCCCCGACTGTAAACTCGCGACCGCTTGCGCGGCGTCGAAAGCGGGCGTTACGGCAGAAGTCTGCGGATCGAATGCCGAGATCAACCCGGTGCCGTCTCCCAGATAAACCTCCGACCCAGTTTGATTCAGCGCGATAGCGTTATAGCCAACGTCGGGAAGCATCGTGAAGGTGAATGTTCTCGTAGAAAGATTGAGCAGCGCAATTGGTGGCCCTGTCATGCCTTTGTACGTTGTAATGAAACCCAAGACGGCGATTGTAGATCCATCACCCGAAATAGCAATTCCTGTTGTGAAGTTGGGCATAAACGCTCTTGGAAGGTCGATCACGCTGGTGACGGACAAGTTAGAAGTAGAGACGAATTGAATACCCTCCTCGGGTCCGTTGACTTCAACCAGACCGAAAAGATAGCTGCCGTCCGGGGTTACTTGTAGTCCAAGCATTCCGCCGCCGTCGTTGGAATTCGTTGCTTGCAGCGTTACTGCGTCGAGAGCGTAAAGAGTCAGGCCTAACTCCGTGAAAACCGTCTTGCCGTTCGGGGAGACTGCGATTGGCCAAAGTGAATTGCTGGCACTGGGCGAATAAGCGGCATCAAGCACCACCAGGAGAGAGTCCAGATTGACCTCGATCACGTGGCTGAGCCCTCCCTCGATCGCATTCACATAAGCGAGGACTGAGTTCGGGGAGAGAGCCAGGTTGCCGTACGCCGCAATGGGAATCGATCCCAGCAAAGTGCCGCTGCGCATGCTATACACAACGACTGCGTACGCGCCCGCCGTTGGTTCGGCTACGTATACAGATTTAGTTCCGTCGGCAGTTACCTGGGCATTTACTTCAACGCCTGCGAACGCGATGTTTTCAGTAGAGAGGCCGGTGCTGGGATCGAAACCGCTGATTCCGGCGCCTGCGTTGAGATTGATGCCGCTGGCGTAGGCCGTTTGAGCAGCGCCCTGCGCGGCGAGCGGGAAGAAGACGGCAACAAGAGCGATCAGTGACTGTTGATTCATTCGGCGAATTCCATCCAAGGCAGTTTACACGAGCCGAAGCAGAAAGCACCGCGAACTCTATACTTACTGAGTTGCCTCAATTTACCCGGTTGCTTACGTTTTCAACCCGCGGCCAAGGTCTGTACAACATCACTTCCGAAATCAGCGCGTGGGTTGCGGAGCAGCGTGTCAAAACCGCACTCCTTACCGTCTTCATTCGCCATACCTCCGCGTCGTTGACCATTCAGGAAAATGCCGACCCCGATGTTGTGCGCGATCTCAACGAATTCTTCAGGCGACTCGTAAAGGAAGAAGAGCCCTGGTACCGGCACACCGCCGAGGGTCCGGACGATATGCCGGGCCACATTCGAAGCGTGCTTACTCAAACTTCCCTGACTATCCCGGTACTCGATGGAAGTCTTGCACTTGGAACCTGGCAGGGTATCTATCTTTTCGAGCATCGGTCGCGCGCGCATAAGCGCTCGGTCGCGCTGCACCTGATCGCGGACTGATTCAGCCTCGAATTTAAACAACCGTCGATTCTGGCCGAAGAGAAGTTGAGACTCGACATGATGCTTCCTTCCTGGGTCGCCTATACCGCTCTGCTCGTTGTAGCTGGCTACCCTCTGGGAGCCATGCCGCTGTACTTCGTTCATACCGCGGACACCCGTTCAGCAGGGCCGGATTTCACGCTCGCGACGAAGGAGATGACGGTGCAGTTCCGGCCACGCGAGGTTGATTACTCGATGCCGGGATCGAGCCCGATCACGGTGCGTTTTCTTCATGCCCAACGGGTCCATGCCGAAGGATTCGAGCCGCTGCCGGGCAAAATTCATGTGTTCGACGGACCACACAATTTGTCGTTTGACACGTTCTCGTCGGTCGGGTTCCGGGGACTGTGGCCGGGCGTAGATGCTGTCTATTCGGCAACCGATCACCTGAAGACGGAATTTCGACTCGCACCGGGCGCCGATCCCCAGCGCGTCGCTTGGCAGATTACAGGCGCGGATCGGATCGAACACGGGGCGGATGGGGCCCTCATTATCCATATTGGGAATCGCGAGCTTCGGGAAGAAGCACCGCAGGTTTTCGAGGAGGATCGAATCACCGGCGTTCGTAAACCCGTTCCCGGTGCCTTTCGGATGATTAGTGAAGATACCGTTGGAATCGCGATCGGACCTTACGATCACGCCAACCGGCTGATCTTCGATCCGGTAATCGGATTCAGCACGTACCTTGACGGGTCGGGGCAAACCGTCGCCACGGGAGTCGCCGTCGATAGCAGCGGGAACGTCATCGTGGCCGGATACACCACCACCTTTGACATCGCAACCGGAGCGACAACGTTCGGAGTTCCGCAGCGCACGGGCGCATTCGTCGCCAAACTCTCGGCCACCGGCAATCAGCTGATGTTCCTTACCTATATCGGTGGAACGCTGGATACGCGAGCATTCGCCGTGGCCGTCGACCGGTTCAACAACATCTACCTAACGGGGCAAACAAGCGCGAGCAATTTCCCGACGTACAAGGCGCTTCAGCCGGCCATTAACGGAGCGCAGGATGCGTTCGTCACGGAGTTGAACTCCACGGGAACGCAGCTGGTTTTCAGCACCTACCTGGGCGGCAGCAATGCGGACCAAGGATACGGGATCGCGGTTGATCGGACTGGCGATGTCTATGTTACGGGCGACACAGTGTCCGTCAATTTCCCCGTGGTGAAGGCAGTGCAGCCGGCGATCGGCGGCGGACAGGATGCGTTTCTGGTGAAGCTCGCGCCGTCCGGGGTCGCCATCATCTTCAGCACGTACATGGGCGGCAGCGGGGATGAACACGCAGCGGCGCTCACGGTAGATAGCGCGAACGCGGCGATCGTAGCAGGATGGACGGAGAGTTCGAATTTTCCCGTGGTGAATGCCTTTCAGCCGCAGAGCGGAGGCAATCAGGATGCGTTTGTATTCAAAATGAATCCCGCTGGTACGGCGCTGACCTTCAGCAGCTACCTGGGCGGGAGCGGCGGGACGGCGGGGCTGACCGAGTCGGCCGCCGGGCTTGCAGTGGATTCCAGCAACGCGATCTACATCGCCGGTACCACATCGTCGCCCAATTTCCCGACAACTCCGGGCGCTTTTGCGACCCCGAACCTGAACGGGATACTGGACGCCTTTGCCGTGAAACTTACGGCGGCGGGAGCGATGGTGTACTCCACCTGCATCGGCGGCAGCAGCGTCGATTTCGGCTTGGGCGTGGCCGTGGATATCGCGGGCAACGCACATATTACGGGCTACACAGGCTCGATCGACTTTCCGATGGTCCGCGATGTACAACCGGCGCTCGATGGCCAATACGATCTGTTCCTGACGAAGCTGAACAGCACGGGATCAGGGCTGATCTACAGCACACTACTCGGCGGCGGCGCGATGGACGAGAGCAATGCAATCGCGGTGGATAGATACGGGACGGTATACCTCGCGGGACAGACGAACTCGGCTAATTTCCCGGTGGTCAATGCCTATCAGACGACGCAGCACGGCATCGGGGCAGCCATTGTGGCGCGCCTGCCGGTCGGATGGAAGCCGATAGTATTCACCTCGTCGGGCGCGGCGAACTGGGCTTTCGACGATATTCCCTTCGCTCAAACGCAGAACTTCACGTTCGGGCACCCCGGCGATGTCGCGATCGTAGGCGATTGGACCGGCAAAGGTTATCAGTGTCTAGGCACATTCAACGCAGGGGTCTGGTATCTCGATGAGAACTGCGACGCAGTACTCGATTCGGGGGACCGGACCTTCGCTTTCGGGCAGCCGGGCGACATCCCTGTGGTCGGCGACTGGACGGGGAGCGGCACCGCCAAGGCCGGCCTGTACCGCGCGGGCACATTCATCCTCGATCTCAGCGGCCACCTTTCGGGGGTCCCGACCGGAGTGAAAGATGCACAGTTTGCGTTCGGACTCGCCGCCGACATCCCCATCACCGGCGACTGGAACACTACCGGGTATTCGAAGGTTGGCGTGTTCCGAAACGGCGAGTGGCTGCTGGATACGAACGGCTCGTACACGGTGAACGGTCCGACCCGGAACTATGGGCAAGCGGGTGATCTCCCGGTAACCGGCGATTGGGACGGGTCGGGGACGGTAAAGGCCGGGGTTTACCGCGCGGGCTCTTTCCTTCTCGACTATGACGGGAACTGGATCACCAACTCCGCTGGCGACATCACCCTGCCATGGACCCTTACCGGCGGGCAGGTGGTACAGAACGCACTTGTGATGCATTGAAGCCGTTCGTGGCGGGATTGGGATTCCGTAGAATGGTTAGATGCCTAAGGCACTCATTTCCGGGATCACGGGTCAAGACGGCTCGTACCTCAGCGCGTTTCTTTTGGACAAGGGCTACCAGGTTCACGGTTTGTTACGCCGTGCCAGCACGCTGAACACGGATCGCATCGACCATCTGTACAAAGACCCGCACGATCCGGCCGCGCGCCTCTTCCTGCACTACGGCGATCTGACGGACGGCAGTTCTCTCAGCCGCATCCTGCGCAAGGTCGAGCCGGACGAGATCTACAATCTGGGTGCGCAGTCCCACGTCCGCGTTTCATTCGAGCAAGCCGAGTACACCGCAGACGTGGTGGCGACGGGCACGCTACGCCTGCTTGAATCGGTTCGCGACTACCAGGTCACCACCGGCAAAAAGTGCAAGATCTACCAGGCGGGCTCGTCCGAGATGTTCGGCGCGGCCAATCCGCCGCAGAATGAGTCGACCGAGTTCTATCCACGCAGTCCTTACGCGGTGAGCAAGGTCGCGGCGCACTGGTATTGCAAAAACTACCGCGAGGCGTACGGGATGTTTGTGACGAACGGAATCCTGTTCAACCACGAGAGCCCGATGCGCGGCGAAACATTCGTGACCCGCAAGATCACGCGCGCGTTGGGGCGTATCAAGGCCGGGCTGCAGGACAAGCTGTTCCTGGGGAACCTGGACGCCAAGCGCGACTGGGGATTTGCCGGTGACTACGTAGAAGCCATGTGGATGATGCTTCAGAAAGACAAGGCGGACGATTACGTCGTGTCTACCGGTGAGGCGTATTCGGTGCGGGAGTTCCTGGACGAGGCATCGGGCGTGATCGGGCTCAATTGGTCGGACCATGTGAAGATCGACCCGCGGTATTTTCGGCCGACGGAAGTCGACTTCCTGCTGGGCGATTCGACGAAGGCGCGTAAGGCACTGGGTTGGAAGCCCCGCGTGTCCTTCAAAGAACTAGTCCGCATGATGGTCGAGCACGACATGGAACTGGCACGGCAGGAACGCACGCTGCTGACGGCCGGGCACACGTTCGCGCTGCGCGGCGTGGCGAACGCCTAGCCCGTATAAAGACCATGGAGAAAGACGACCGCATCTACGTCGCAGGACATCGCGGCCTCGCCGGATCGGCGATTGTACGCCGGCTGCGGGCTGAGGGCTACTCGAATCTGATCCTGAAAACGCGGGCTGAACTCGATCTACGCAATCAGGCCGCGACGGACGAATTCTTCGCCGCGGAACGGCCCGCCTATGTCTTCCTGGCGGCCGCGAAGGTCGGCGGAATCCTCGCGAATGATCTTGAGGGTGCCGCGTTCATCCGCGATAACCTGCTAATCCAAACCAACGCGATCGATGCAGCCTGGCGGAATGGCGCGCGTAAGCTGCTGTTCCTTGGCTCGTCGTGTATTTATCCGAAACTGGCGCCGCAGCCGATGAAGGAAGAGCATCTGTTGACGGGCCGGCTCGAACCAACGAACGAGCCCTATGCAATCGCGAAAATCGCGGGGATCGGGATGTGCCAGGCGTATCGCAAACAGTACGGGTTCGACGCCATCAGTCTGATGCCAACGAACTTGTATGGGCCGAACGACAACTTCGACCTGAAAGGCTCGCACGTGCTGCCGGCGTTGATTCGTAAATTTCATGAAGCGAAGGTCACAGGGGCGAAGGACGTCACCATCTGGGGGTCGGGCAAGCCGAAGCGCGAGTTCCTGCATGTGGACGACCTCGCTGATGCCGCTGTCTTCCTGATGCAACACTATAGCGATCCCGAGATCGTGAATGTGGGCGTCGGCGACGACGTGAGTATTCGCGATTTGGCGATGCTGGTGCGCAAGGTTGTCGGATTCGAAGGAGCGCTCGTTCAGGACACGTCCAAACCGGACGGGACGCCGCGCAAACTGCTGGATGTGTCGCGGCTCAACTCGCTCGGTTGGAAGGCGCGCATTTCGCTCGAAGATGGGATTGCCCAGACTTATCGGTGGTATCTGGAACAGCCCCTTAGTCAAGAGTTTGAGCTGAGTACGGCAAGGTAAGCTTCCGGAGCAGAACCTGTGGCTGAGATCATCGTTCCTCCATTCACCGATCCCGAGGTCGCCGCGCGGAAGGTTCAGATTGCTGAGGATCTGTGGAACACTCGCGATCCCGAACGCGTCGCCGCCGCATACACGCCGGATACTCAGTGGCGGAATCGGACGGAGTTCCTCAACGGCCGCGCGGAGGTCACTGAGTTCCTTAAACGGAAGTGGAAGCGGGAACTCGACTATAAACTGAAGAAGGAACTCTGGGGTTTCCGGGGCAATCGGATGGCTGTGAAGTTCATGTACGAGTGGCACGATGACAGCGGGAACTGGTTCCGCAGCTACGGAAACGAGCTCTGGGAATTTGCGGATAGCGGCCTGATGCAGCGTAGGGAGGCAAGTATCAACGACCTTCCGATCGTGGAATCGGCGCGCGTCATTCGTTAAACAAAAAGCGCTCGGTCAGCGCCCACATCTCTGGAAGAACATTAGTTAGCTCGTGTCCCGAGTTCAGGACGTGCAGTTCGCAGTTTGGATGCGCCGCGCAGAACTGTTCGGATAACTGTACTGGCACTGTTTCGTCGTCGTTCCCGTGCAGCACAAGCGCTGGCTGACTGACGTTTGGAAAGGCCGGGTACTTCTGCGCATCTTCATACAGCCCGAAATCCAACAGGCATTCGCGCCCGAAGCCGTAGTGGAACATCTTGATCTTCCCTGAAGACTTCCACTCCGCGAATTGCTTTTCACCCGTAACTTTCGGGAATCGCCGGACGAAATCAAAAGCGGGGGCAAGCAATACGATCCTGTCGATTTCCGGATGCGTAGACGCATAGATGGCCGCAAGGTAGCCGCCCATGCTGGACCCGATAAGTACCGCGGGCCCGCTCCCATGCGTCTGCTGAACTACCGAAAGCTGTCCGGATAACGTAAGATGTTCGTAGTCTCCCCCATCCAACTCGGGAACTGCAAGCTCGACGCCATGCTGACGCACCCGTTCCTGGAAGTATCGCGCCTTAGAAGACGCAGGCGAAGAGGCGAAACCATGCAGATAGATGTACTTCATATATGAAACAGCTCGCGGAGAAACACCCGGCGATCATTCGCTGGACTCACTGGATTAACTTTCCCATCCTCTTCGGCATGATTTATTCGGGTCTGATGATTTACTGGGCTTATCCCGAATTTCGAATTGGTTGGGGAAACTTCACTCTATTTAAACTTTTTCCGGATTGGTTCAACAAAGCGCTCGGTCTAGAGCACCACCTGGCGATGGGAATGGCTTGGCACTTCTTTTTGGCGTGGGTGTTCGCCATCAACGGGATCGCGTATGTCATCTACTCTATTGTTTCCGGGGAGTGGCGCTATCTGGTCCCGACGTGGCGGAACTTCGGCGAGGCGATCCAGGTCGCGCTGCACGATTTTCACCTCATTAAAACGGCGCCGCCGCAGGGCCGTTTCAATGCGGCTCAACGGGTAACTTACACCGCGATCATCCTCATGGCGCTGGGCAGCTTAGTAACTGGCGTTGCCATCTACAAGCCAACCGAGCAATCGTGGCTGACTACGTTGTTAGGCGGCTATCGCATGGCGCGATTGGAGCATTTTCTACTTACGATCGGATTCTGCGCGTTCTTCGTCGTGCATATCGTTCAGGTGATTATCGCGGGCTGGAATAACTTCCGGAGTATGGTTACCGGATACGAGATAACGACTCAGGAGGAGCCGCATGCCGAACGAGCCAACGTCTAGCCTGCCGCAGCAAACGCCGGAAGAGATCGCGCGGCTCGAAGACGAGCGCCGCCGCGCCGCTGAGCGCAACGCCGAGAATGACGCTCTGGTCGAGCGTGAGATGGCGCGCCGCTCGCGCCGGAGTTTCCTTGTCGGAGGACTAGCTACCTTGGGCGGCCTCGGTATTTGGGAATGGATCCACACGCGCCCGCAGGATCTCGGGCAGCCCTGGCCTTTGCGGCGTGTACTCGATATCAACGAAGAGGTTTCACGCGATCTGTTCACCGATCGCGCGAAGGCTCCGCAATTCCCGGCTTCTGCCGTCCGCAAGCCTTTTCGCTTGAATGAACGGATCGGGATGGACGATCCGCTCGTCCCGTCTGAATGGAAACTTGTAGTCGACGGCTACAACACGGATAAAGATGAAGCTCATGCCGAGCTCGATATGGACGCGATACATAACATGCCGCGGACCGAAGAGACAGTGGAGTTCAAGTGCATCGAAGGATGGAGCCAAACCGCCCACTGGGCCGGCGTAAAATTCGCCGACTTCGCGAAACAGTACCCGGCGCCCGACGGATATGATTACGTCGGGATGGAGACTCCGGACGCTGGCTACTATGTGGGCCTCGACTTAGCCAGCGCGATGCATCCCCAGACCTTATTAGCCTATGAGTTAGATGGCGACCCGCTACCTGAGCCGCACGGAGCGCCGCTTCGGCTAATGATCCCGACGAAGTACGGAATCAAGAACCTGAAGCGGATTGGGAGGATATTCTACTCCCAAGAGCGTCCGCGCGACTACTGGGCCGAGCAGGGTTATGACTGGTACGCGGGGCTCTAGTTACGACACCCCGCGAATCCAATCTCCGGCGCAACGCCAACCCGCGACGGTTGCGTCCGGCAATAGGAGCGTTGATTGCCGCGCACCGAAGCTATCGCTTCGATGAAGTAGTCTTCCACCGCCCTTAGTTGATTGCCATTCGCCTTATCGTAGGCGAACAACAACTTACCGTCCTCGATCACTGCCTTCAGGTCCGCCCCGGTAAGTCCACGGCTCTCTCTAGCGAGAAGAGGCGCGTCGGTTGATCTAAGTGGTTCAGGCAATGACGAGAGCTTCTCCGACAGAATCTCGAGCCGGGCAGCTTCGTCCGGCATTCGAGTTTCGAGCCATAACTCAATGCGGCCGGATCGAAGCATGGCCGGAGGTACGCATCGCGCATCCATTGCCGTCATCATTACGCAAACCCGCTCCGCGCTGGCGCTTTCCAGCCCGTCGAGCATCGTGAGTAAGTAGCGATATAGGCCGCGCTCCTGATTCTGCTCGAAGAGAACATCACCATCGTCAATGAAGATGATCGACGGCGCATTCTTCTTTGCCGCTTCAAAGACAGCCCGTACTCTGTCGTAGAAATTGCACGTACCCGCGATCATCGTCCCGTCGATAAGGAAGAACTTACTGTGCAGCCGGTGGGCAAGCGCCCGCCCGATCGTCGTTTTTCCCGTTCCAGGAGGTCCGGCCAATAACACGCCTCGCTTCGGTTTCAGCCCCAGCTCGGCCGCGAGTTGATCGTTCTCCAGAGGCAGAGCAATTTTGGCTTCCAAGGTGCGGATCAGGTCATCCATACCTCTCAGGTCCTTCCAACTAACCGGGCGCACTTCCTCGATATCTACGTTGCTCGCCATGTTGTGTTCCCTGAGGTACTCGATCATGCGATCGGCCTGAAGTGCTCCGCCGTTACTTAACCAACCAAAGGCGTTCTTCAGCTGATACGCGCTCAAACTCGGCGCATAACGGAAGACACGACTCACGTTCATGTCGCAGAGCTTCTTCGAACCAAGCACTCCACGGCCGATACTCGCGTAGTCTTCCTTTCCGAAATCTTCAATTGAACACACGACGGCTCGGGCCGCCACGGGAGAAGCCAATTGCCCGCGATCGCTTCCGAAAACGATTTTCCGCCCAAGAGCTTCCGCGCGACTAAGAACGGCGGTGAGTACAACTTCCAACAGATTCGTGCGCGGATATTCCATTGCGTCGCAAACGTGCTGAACCAGGTGCAGATCGTCGAAGAAGATTACCTCGTGGCTGGTGATCGCACTCTGCATAAGATCAAGCAGCGTCTCTTCGATCTGACCTCGATTTTCGAACTGGACAACAAATTCTTGCATCCCAAGGAAAGCGCCGCCCGCGGCACGCCACACCTCCCGGAGGGTCGTGGTCCGTCCGAAGCCGGCTTCACTCTTAAGAACGATGACGCTCGAGCAGACCAGGGCGTCCTGTACACGGGTAGCAGCGGCGCGTTGCGCCGGCGTTAGTTGAAGTTGGGCTTGAATGTCAAGCGGGCACACGCGTGCCCGCGCTTTGCTTACGTTAGAAGCCATAGATTGATACAGTTATCCTGGACCGAATACACGCGTGGCAAACCACGCTACTGAGGCCGCGAGAAGTTGGACTAACTGAAGTGAAGGGTGGGGCTGGACACCGTGGAGCCGAGGCCCTCTGTACCAGTGAACAGTCTATTTATCGCTTGCATGAGATGCCTCCTTTCCGGGATCCGATAACTGCTCTGCCAGAGTAACATGCCGGCGGGGCGATTCTCAAGTGTCCAAGTCTATGTCGAAAAAAAACTTGAGCGGACCGGGTACGATTGACTCGCACTTAGAGCATAATCTATCCGAGGATGCGACATGTTTGGCTCTTCCACGATCGATATTGCTATAGGAATCGTCTTTGTATTCCTGATGCTCAGCCTGATTGGCTCAACCGTGAATGAAATTATCTTCTCATTCCTCAACATGCGAGGGAAGGAGTTGCTGCGCGGTCTCAAGACACTCTTGGATGATGACGACGCGACGGGGCTGGTTAAGCGGCTCTACAACCACGGCCAGGTTTTCGGCCTGTTCGAAGGAGCGTTCGACCCGAAGAAGCCGGGTAAGCTTCCTTCTTATATTCCTCCGCAGAACTTTGTAAGGGCCTTTCTTGACATCATTCCGGACGCCGCACACTTGAGTCCCGCGGGGGACGTTCAGAAAGATGTACCTGCCATTGTAAGTGCCTTACGGACGGCGGCGCTAAAGCTCGCTGCAGATCAGAAAACCGAGAAAGTCGGAAAACCGCTGGTTTCGATGATCGACGCCGCGGGAAACGACCCCGCCAAGCTAGAGAAGAGCATCGGGGACTGGTACAACAGCGCGATGGACCGGGTATCCGGTTGGTATAAGTACCAAACGCAGTGGGCGCTGTTCGCGATCGGACTCGTGATCGCCGTTGTACTCAACGCGAATTCAATCGCCATCGTCAAGCAGCTGTCGATCGATTCCACGCTGCGACAATCGATCGTTGCGGCGGCTCAATCAGCGAAGCAACCGGACGGCACGGGCGGTCAGCCGATCAAGGACCAGATTCAGCAGGCTCAGGACCAAGTGTCGAAAATTTCGAACCTTGGGATCCCGTTGGGACTGGACCAAAAGCAGCTAGCCGACCCGACCGCGTGGCCGCAGATGTTACTCGGTTGGCTCTTGACCGCCATTGCCGTGTCACTTGGCGCGCCATTCTGGTTCGACATACTGAACAAGTTCATGGTCGTGCGGTCCACCGTCAAACCGCGCGAAAAAAGTCACGAGGAGCAATCGAAAGACAAGAGCTGAAGCTACTCAGGCCGGCGCTTAGCCGTGCGACGATTGATGACGTTCTTCAGGAGTCGCATAGTTCTGTGCGATGTCCGACGAGGTGATCTCGATATCCGAGTTCGCTGCGATCAGTGCCGCAATCTCCTGGTCCGTCTTGCCTTGCGACCTGAGTTGCTCAATCTCATCGCTGATCATTCCTACGAACGCCTCGATTGGAAACATCTCGGGGCTAAGTCCCGCAGCCTCTCTTAATGCGTTCTGGGCACGTAGTGCCTGTTCAACTGGATATGTTTTCATTGGTTGCTCCTCGCTGGGAGTGCTCATCAGCGCGCACGACCTGCTCCTCTTGCATAAGACAGCGAAGAAAAGCCGGTCGATCTAAGAAAATTCGCCGTGCGGCTCAACCGCGTCCCTGGCTCCGCCGCTCCATATAAGACAGCGCGCCAAAGCCGGCGGCCAGGAAGAAATCCAAGCAGGCCTGCCAAACGGTGCGCCGGACAATCGCCTGGGTAATCGCCAGCAAGAAGAATCCCGCCGCGATTGCCGCGTACCACCAGACGAACCATCGGGGCCGCTGCCGGAACATCGCTTATCTCGATCTTGACCAGAGTAGATAGCCGGTCAACGTTTTGCCGTCTTCCATTTCGCCATCACGGATCATCGAGTCTATCTCATCGCGCGTGAACCAGCGCTTTTCGATGCGCTCGTCGTCCATCGGTTCCGGCTCACCTTCGGTCAAGTCCGTGGCCAGGAATATCGTCATGTACTCTTCCACATAGCCCGGGCTCGGGAAGTAACTGACTAACTTTGTCCAGTTCTTCGCGCTGTAACCCGTCTCCTCGCGCAACTCGCGCTTGGCGGTCTCAAGCACAACCTCGCCCTCGTCCACTTTGCCGGCCGGCAACTCCCATAGCTTCTTACCCGCGGGTAAGCGGAACTGTTGCACCAACAGGACGCGGTCCTTCTCGTCAGCAGCCAGCATCACAGCCGATCCGCGATGCCGCACCACGGAGCGCTTCATGTGGAACCCCTCGTCCTCCGCTTCGTCTTCGGTGATCCAGAACAGTTTGCAGCGGTAAACTTCCTTTGACGACGTCAGCTTCATCTCATTAGCGATTCTTACACCCGCGCGATTTGCTTTTTTAACTCGGCCAGCGGCAACGTGTTGGCAACGTCACCAGGTTCCAGCCAGCCGCGACGCGCCGTCAGCACGCCGTACCGCATATTACGAAGGTGATTCGGATGGTGCGCATCGGTGTCGATGCAGAATCGCGCGCCCTTGGCCTTCGCTGTTCGCGCCAGGTTGCCGCTCAGGTCTAGGCGCTCCGGACTCGAATTGATCTCAAGCATCACGCCGCGTTTGACTGCCTCGGCGACCACGCGATCGAAGTCGAACGGGTATGGATCGCGATTCAAAAGTAGACGCCCGGTGGGGTGCCCGAGCAATCGAAGATGCGGACATTCGAGGGCGTGCAGCAGGCGGTCCGTCATCTCCGCGGGCTCTAGATTCATGTGGCTGTGGACGCTGCCGATCACAAAATCGAGCTGCGCCAGCGCGTCCCACGCGAGGTCCAACGTGCCGTCTCGCAGGATGTCGCACTCGATTCCGGAGAACACGTGAATGCCGAGGTGCCCCGATTCATTCAGCGCCCGCACGCGCGCGGCGAACGCTTCCACGCGCTCTTCATTCAAACCGAACGACATTGCGATGGCTTTCGAATGATCCGTGATCGCGATGTATTCGTAACCGCGCGCCTTGGCGGCTTCGGCCATTTCTTCGAGGGACGCCCGACCATCGGTCTCCGTCGTGTGCATGTGGAGATCGCCGCGCATATCTTCCAAGCGCACGAGCGACGGAACCGCATGCTGCTCGGCCGCTTCGAGTTCACCGCAGTTCTCGCGCATTTCCGGCGGAACCCAGGCGAGCCCGAGCGCCTCATACACGCCTTGCTCCGTCTCGCCCGCCACGCGCGAATCGTCCTCGTTGCGAAATAAGCCGTACTCGCTGAGCTTGTATCCGAGCCGGACTGCCCGGATGCGCACGGCCACGTTGTGCTCCTTGCTTCCGGTGAAATACTGCATCGCAGCGCCGTGGCTTTCGGCGGCTAGCGCGCGAATATCGACCTGCAGGCCTTCGCGTCCGATCTTCACGCTGAGCTTGTTCGCCCCTCGCCCGAGCACCTCATCGATGCGCGGGAACTGAGCGGCACGATCGAGCGCGGCGGCCGCGCCAGGACCCGTGATCAACAAATCGAGATCGCCGATGGTCTCTTTGCCGCGCCGCAAACTTCCCGCGGGAATGATCGACGTGATCCCTTCGACATCCTTCAGGAAATCCATCAGCTCCGAGGCGATGCGCTCGCCGAAGGTCAGCAGAAAACGGCCGCTGCGCAGCTTATATTGCTCGACGGAGCGCAGGATCTTCTCTTCCGTCTTTGCGCCCATGCGGGGAAGCTCGCGAATTTTCTGTTCGCGGCAGAGCTTCTCCAGGTCGCTCATCGTTTGCATGTGGAAGTGCTCGAACAGAAGTGCGATTGTCTTCGGACCGAGGCCCTGGATCCGCAGGAATTCGAGCGCCGTGGGCGGATAGCGTTCCAGCAGCCGCTCGCGCTGCGAACAGGAACCAGTGGCGCGGATCTCGGCGAGTATCGCGGCCAGACCTTTGCCGATTCCTGGAATGCTGGTGATGTTGCGCTCGGGATCGCCTAGGATTTCGTCGATGCGTTCGGGATAGCCTTCGATCGCGGCGGCGCCGTTTCGATAACTGCGAATGCGGAAGCTATCTTCGCCGGCGATTTCCATGAGGTCGGAAGTTTCGGCGAGGATACGGGCGTAGTCACGATTTTCGAGGTTGAGTCCGGCGGGCATTCAAGCCCATTGTAGGAACTGCTGGAACGGGACTACACTAAGCAGAAAGGAATTACTGAGCCATGCGCGTTGCAGTATCCGCTACCGTCCTTTTCTCGGCAGCTCTTCACGTTCAAGCTGCTTCTTCCGTGTTGACCTGGCACAACAACAACCAGCGCACGGGCGCGAATACGAGCGAGACAATCCTTAAGACCGCTAACGTTAGCGTCGCTACGTTCGGAAAGCTGTTTACCATGCCTGTGGATGGCCAGGTTTACGCGCAGCCCTTATACGTCCCGGCGTTAACTGTAGGCGGCGCGAGCCATAATACCGTCTTTGTGGCCACCGAGTTCAACAGTATCTATGCTTTCGACGCCGATACTCCCGGCAGTCCCCTCTGGCAGACGAACTTTAATCATGGACCCCAAGGTACAGCCGTCACCCCGGTACCATCTACGGATGTCGGAGTTGCGGATATTCACCCCTGGATCGGCATCACGAGTACTCCCGTCATCGATCCGGTTGCCGGCGTTTTATACGCTGTAGTAAAGACGAAAGAGATAACTAACGGATCTGCCGCTTACGTGCAACGTATTCACGGTCTCGATTTACTAACGGGGGCGGAAACGTTCACGCCCATCGTGATTCAGGCAAGCGTCACCGGAACGTGCGGCAATGTAGTGGGAACTAATGTTGTTTTCGACCCACTGATTCAAAACCAACGCAGCGCGTTGCTGCTTTCGAACGGAGTCCTTTACATCGCCTGGGCGTCTCACGGCGACTTAGGCGCGTTCAACGGCTGGGTAATGGGTTACAACACTAGCACGCTGCAACAAACAGCCGTTTTCAACACAACCGCGAATGACCCAACCGGCGAGTGTCTCGCAGGGATCTGGCTGGCCGGCGGCGGTCCCGCGACCGACCTCGCCGGAAATATCTTTCTCCTTACTGGAAACGGCGCTTTCGACGCCAACAAAGGCGGAACGAGCTACGGAGATAGCGCCCTGCGGCTTGCTCCCGGTCCTACTGGCCTGTCTGTTGCGGACTACTTTACTCCGTCCGACCAAAGTAGTTTGAATTCAAGCGACCTTGATCTTGCTGGCTCAGGCGCCACCGTGATTCTTCCCGTGCAACCCGGTGCCCACCCGCATTTGATGGCCGCTTCCGGTAAAGCGGGTAACCTGTACTTACTCGACCGCGACAATCTGGGGCACTACAATGCAAAGCACGATACTTCAGTAGAAACAATCCCATTGGCTCTTGGCGACGGCGCGTCCGCGTACCCGCCCGGAGTCTACTTCAACGAGCGGCTTTATTACGCGGCGTCCAATGACACGGTAAAGGCCTTTCAGCTTCAGAACGGTCTGTTACTTACCATTCCGGTGGCGGCAAGTCAAACTCGATTCGGCTATCTGGGAGCCGGGCTGAGCATTTCAGCCGCACCGGATGGCTCAGGCGCAATCGTCTGGGCAACGGAAGGCACAAGTACTCCCGGCATCCTACACGCATATGACGCAGGTACTCTCAAGGAGCTGTATAACACGAGTCAGGCAGCAGGAAAACGCGACGTTCCCGGGGGAGCAGTGAAATTCGTTGCACCGACAGTGATCAACGGAAAAGTATATGTGGAAACGGCTAACAGTGTAGCGGTATATGGGCTCCTAGAAAAGTAATAAGGCTACGGCACAGCCGGCAATCCGAAGCTGTACAAATTCCCATCGCCCGACCCGATAACGACCGCCCCGTCGGCAACGGCCGGTGACGCCAGCACCGCGCCACCTGTCTCGTAACTCCAAAGCATGGCTCCGTCCGTTGCCCGGAAGGCCTGCACGTTATCCCGGGATCCCACATATACGACGCCGTTCGCATATGCGGGTGAAGACGTGACCGTCCCGCGCGTAGGAACCTTCCAAAGCAGTGTTCCGAAGGACGATTGATACGCGTATAGATAAGTGTCCTGAGACCCCACGTAGACAACGCCGTTTGCAACTGCGGGCGCATCTTCCACGGAGTTCAATGTAGTCTGCTGCCACACTAACCTTCCCGTGGCAGCTTCAAATGCATACAAAGTGTTGTCAGCCGAAGGCACATACAGCAAGCCATCGCTGACTACAGAAGTCGATGGAACTCCATTGCCAGCCGGTTGTTCCCAAACCACGCTACCGTCGGTCAGATCCAGCGCATACTCATTGTTATCCGAAGCTCCGACATACAGGGCGCCATCCCCCACGGTAGGCGAGGTCTCAATCGGACCGCCGATCGTTACCTGCCAGAGCGGCGCTCCGGTTGCGGCGTTGAAGGCGTAGACGACGCCGGCCAGGTCGCCGATGTATAAGACGCCCGCACTAATAACGGGCGAAGCTATAACCGGCGCTAAAGTCGCCGCGCTCCATCTCGAGCTACCGTTGGTTGCGGACAGCGCATTCACCGACGCGCCGAGAGATCCGAAAAAGACCGTGCCCGCCTCAACGGTAGGCGATGAGACTACCGGCGCCTTCGCGCTGACCTCCCATACTTTTTTTCCCGTAGCCGCGTCAAGAGCGTAGACCAGGGTGTTCGTCGATCCGGCATAGACAATGCCGTCGACGATAGCGGCCGACGACTCAATGGGAGCCCCTGTGGAGACAGTCCACGCCGCTGTCAGTTTGGAGACATTCCGCGGTGTAAGGACGTTCTCGAGTAAGTTAGCGCCGGTCCGCGCCGCATTCCCGTGGAACTGCGTCCAATTCGTGTGCACTTCGATCGCGGCCCCGCTTGCAATCCCACTACTCTGCCCGACCGCCGTGATTGAATGTTGCCCCGGCTTAGCCGAGCGCGGGACAACGATCGAGAAGGTAAAGGACCCTTGCGCGTCGGTCACAGCTAACCCGGAATCCGAAGAATCGAAATACACGCTGACGGCTTCCTGGTTGCCGAAACCGGTTCCTATCAATTGGGTCGCGGCGGTGGGTGGTGCAACGGACGGGCTGACCGCAAGAGTGGCGGCTTCAGCGGAAAATGACAGAGTGAGCAGCAGGACGGGCGTTAATCGCACGGGAACCTCGCCGATAAAGGATTCCCAAAGTTTACACCCGCTAGCCAAATCTGCTTACCGGATGATCGCTGGCCGGCGGAGGTGGAGGTCTCTAATCATCGCCGTTCCCATCGGATTGTTTGGCTAAGTGCAAGTAGTGACCCGGAGAACTATCTTCCTCCGGGCCACTCTGGCAAACTCAGTAGTGCTGAAGGTCTTAGTTAGAGCCGGACGTGACCTTGAAGGTCGTGCGGGCGGTGCCAATCGGAAATCCAATTGAAAACGCGGTTACTCCGAATGCGTTGTTCAAGGCAGCGGCCGCGTCTCCCGAAAGCATCACCGCAATGTTACCGATTGAAAGGATGTCTTTCTTGGACGGTAGTCAAGGTAGCGTTAGAAACGGAAAGCAGTGACCGCGCCCCATCCACCTGGACTCAACGGGCGGCTAACTCTCGCGTCCTGGACCCTGCGAACGTGAAGGCGAAATGCTGGGACCTATTCCTGGTGAGATCTGACATCTATGCCGGCCACTTGGGATACGGTATCCAGCAAGTGTTTCCAGTTTGTCTTGCCGAGCGCCTGTTTTAGTCCCGCCTGCGCGTTTTCCCAGTAAGGGACCGCGCGGTCGAATTCACGCTTGCCAGCGGAGGTTAGGGAATGACGAGTCTCCCGCCTATCGAACCCTGTTTCGGACTGAAGCCATTTTTTGCGGCGCAGGGTCGCGAGCGTTCGGGTAAGAGTCGTACTGTCGATTTCAAGAATAGCGGCGAGTTGTTTCTGAGTTATTCCTGGCGCGATGTGCAGCGCCTGTAAGAGGGTGAATTGGGAAAGCTGCAATCCCGTCGGGCGAAGCGCGGCGTCGTAGTAGCGAGTGGCCACTCTGGCGGCCCGGCGCAGACCGGCGCACGCGCAGGGTAGCGGGACCGGCCGCTTTCTCGGTTCTGCCGGATGCTCGGTCTTAGTCACCAACTAATTGTACCTACATCTATCGAAGACGCCCCGGCGGATTTCATGAAACCGATTACATGTAGATACATCCATAAGCGTAGAAAGATCGATCGTTAAGGAGGTCGAGACATGAACTACGAAACACCTGCTTATGTGGTCCCTGAAATACTCGTCGGAATTGTGTCGGTTGCTGCCGCCGTGCTTTACGGGCTGCATCGTATTTTAAAAGGCGCCGGCTGGCCGGAGAAGGAGCGGCAGAGGGCTTTCTGGAGCGGGTCGGCACTGCTTATCGGGTGGTTGCTCGTCGCACTGTACCTATCGTGGGCGGCCTTTTTCGAGGGAGCGCCAACTCGCATTCCCACGCTGCCTCTCGGCTTGCTGGTTCCGATTGTCATCGGCGTGATGCTCTTCCGGAGTTCGCCGCTGGTGAGGCGCATCGTCGACGCCATCCCGCAGCAATGGATCGTGGGTATTCAGACCTATCGAGTCGAGGGCGCCATCTTTCTGACTCTCTATGCGATCGGAAGGCTGCCCGGGGCATTTGCGCTGCCTGCCGGAATCGGAGACGTAATTGTCGGTGTGCTCGCTCTGATCACCGCGATGTCGCGCCGGGAGGGCGCGCTCGGTTCAACCGCATGGCTACGCACTTGGAACTTACTGGGGATGGCGGATCTTGCTGTGGCAGCGACGACTGGGTTTTTGACCTCCCCATCCCCGCTGCAACGACTGTCGCTAAGTCAACCGAACGAGCTGATCACCGCATTCCCGCTCGTCATGATCCCCGTATTTCTAGTTCCGCTCTCCGTGCTGGTTCATCTTGCATCTCTGTGGAAACTAAGCCGGAGTAAACGGGAGAGCCGCGAGCCCGAAGCGTTCGCGGGTAAATGGGAAGCCAGTCCCAATAGTTAGGGATCGATGGGCTGCGCAGGCTGACTCTTACCGCGTGTCGGCTATAGAAGCAGGGACGCGTCGGAACTTGGCGGGTTGTCGGGATGCCTCTGCGAGCGATCGCTTTGCGCACGAGGTATCCACCGTTAGAGGTTTCGCAGGCTTCGATCAATTCGATCTTAGTGCAACCATGGGATCGATCTTAGAAGCCTTCCAGGCAGGAATATACCCGGCGATCACGGCGACACTTATAAGTAGTGTCGCTACTTCAATGAACGTTACCGGATCTCCGGTCGTTATTCCAAATAAAAGACTCCGTAGCGTAGTTGATAGGATCCGCGACCCTAACATCCCTAACGCAAGACCAATCGCAGCCAAACTTAGAGTGCGGAGTACTATGCGTTTTTGCAAGTCTGCGGCAGTTGCTCCTAGTGCCATTCGGATTCCAATCTCCTGCACGCGCTGACTTACTGAAAAGGAGATTACCGCATAGATCCCCAGAGAAGCGAGGATCAGGGCAAAGGCCGCGAAGCCGGCCAGCAATATCAATAAGAAGCGGCGCGGGGAAACCGCTCGATCCACCAGGTCTTGGAACGTCACAAACTCGCGGACCGGCAGATTGGGATCGATAGGCCGGAGCGCGGTGCGAATTCCGGCTGCCAAGCTGTCCGGCGGCAGCGTGGTCCGCACGACCAGTTGCATAGCCGCGAAGTCCCCGGTTTGTCGCATGGGCAAATACATCTCCGGGCCGCCCTCCTTTTCCAAAGCCTCGTGGCGGACATCAGCAACGACGCCGATGACGGTCCGTCCGCCATCCGTCGTTATCATTTGGCCTAACGGATTCTGGCCGGGCCACAGGGTTCGCGCAAGAGTTTTATTGACGACGACCACTGGCTCGGTGGAAGAGCGGTCACGCTCCGTGAATGTTCTTCCCGCGAGCAATGGGATACCTGCGGCGTCGAAATACCCGTCGGTTACCACGCGAATATATGGCTCGGGCGGGGGATGGTTCTTGCTGTAAACCTGCCCTCTGGCACCCACACTCCAAGATCGATCGTCGCGAAGCGGCAAGACGTCGGTAATCCCGGCAGCCACAATCCCAGGCACGGAACGCGCGCGGTTGAGGGCATTATCGATAAAACTGTTTTCCTGCGCCAGGTTCGAGATCTTGAAACTCGGATCAATCCGAAGAGCCGCCGCGCGCTCGGGTTGAAAGCCCGGATTAACGTCGAGGACCCGAACGAAGCTGCGAATAAGGAGGCCCGCGCCGACGAGTAACATGCAGGCGAAAGCAAGTTCGGCAACCACCAACCCATCACGAATCCAAGCGTGCCGCTTCCCTCCGCTCGACCCGCGGCTTGCATCTTGCAGCCCTTCCACCAGCGAGAGCGCGCCGACACGTAGAGCCGGAAGCAATCCGAAGAGTACGCCGCAACAGACTGCTGCCAGCAAAGTGAAGAGGAGCGCGTTGCCATCCACACGGATGCTTGCGAGCAGCGGAAGATTGAACGCATGAAGATGCGCCAGTTCGCGCGTGCCGGCCACTGCGATGGCCAGTCCTAACAAAGCACCGCAACATGACAACGTCACCGTTTCCGTGAGCAATTGTCGCAGCAGGCGCGAACGACCAGCGCCTAGCGCGGTCCGCATCGTCATCTCCTTTTGCCGCGTGCTCAACCTTGCCAACTGAAGGTTCGAAAGATTCGCGCAAACGATCAACATCACGACACCTACCGCGCAGGTCAACACGAGCAGAGCGGGCCTGACCCCTCTGCTCACACGTTCTGCCAGTGGTGCCAGCATCGGAGTGACAGGGTTGCGCTCCGGATGCTGACTACTGAGTTGCTTGCCGAGGATCGCCATTTCAGCTTGCGCAGTCTGCTCCGTCGCGCCTGGTTTCAGCCGCCCGAGGACCTTCATCGTATTTCCCGACGGCTTTGTTTTGTCGTTCAGCGGCCAGGGGACGAAGACGTCCACCGGTGTGCCTGGAGCAAAGACGCTCGCAAAGTCGAAGGAGGCGGGCAGCACGCCAACCACGGTCGCAGGCTGGTTGTTCAGGATCAGCCTGCGTCCCACGACGCCGGGGTCGGATGCGAAACGACGCCGCCAGAAGTTGTAGCTCAGAAGCATCGCCGGCGCAGCGGAAAACTTGCCGCGGCACTCTTCGGCGGTGAACGATCTTCCGATCGCCGGCTGCACGCCAAGTAGTGCGAAGAAGTTCTCCGTTACGGGAACACTGGTGAGCCGCTCGGATTCGCCAATCCCTGTCAGCTGGCTGTCGCCTGCGCGGTAGAACGCGTTCCAGCCGGCGAGATCGGAGAACGATCGGTTCAATTCGCGGAGGTCGGAATAGTGTTCGGTTTGGGTTGACGTGAACGGGTCGCCGTTGGAAATCCATACGAGGCGCGCTGGATCGTGAAACGGCAAGGGACGCAGCAGCAGCGCGTTCACCACGCTGAAGACGGTGCAGCTTGCGCCGATACCGAGGCCAGCGATCAAGATCATGAAAGCGGTAAATCCGACATCGCGCCGCATGCCGCGAAACGCGTAGCGTAGATCTTGTGCGAGGTCGCTGAGCCAGCGGGCGATCCAGGTAGAGCGAGCGTCTTCCGATTGTTGTGTCATATTTCCAAACTTTCTGTGAGCCGCGGCGCGGGCGTCCGGCCCGGAGATGCCTTGCTCGACTAACTCTTGCGTCATGGCCTCGATGTGAAATTCCATCTCTTCCCACAGCAGGCGATGTCGCTCGTCGCTTTGGAGCCAATACCGTACGCGGCGGCGACAGCGTTTCCAAATGAAACCAGGCTTGCATAGGCTCTCCTTCGTTTACGCGAAGCCCATGATGCGGGCGACCGCTCCGGTGACCTGCCGGTAACGAGCCGATTCCGCGGCAAGGTGTTTGCGTCCGTCCGGAGTCAATTTATAAAAGCGCGCGCGACGGTTGTTGGCCGAGAGTCCCCACTCGCCCTCGATCCAGCCATTCAGCTCGAGCCGCTGAAGCGCGGGGTAGAGCGAGCCTTCCTCGACACGCAATAGATCGTCGGATAACTGCTGAATCAATTGCGCGATCGCATACCCGTGCAGATGGCCGCGCACTAGCATCTTGAGGACGAGCATGTCCAGCGTGCCCGGCAAAAGGTCGGCCTTGGGTTTGTCTGTTCCCATAGATAGACTGATTATCAGACGAGGGAACTTGGCAGCGGATAGTCCAAACGGAAAATATTTTTTATCAGACAGCCTCTGGGACGGACGACCTTGCGCCTCCGTGCAAAGTGATCAACTACAATCGGCGTAATTGTGCGAAAGAGGAGATCCCGCAGGAGCACGCCGCGTCTACTATTGGACTTCGGAGTCTACGTATTGATTGCCCTCGGATTAGGCGGGGGCGTCATTTACTACGCCTCCGTTGGCGCGGCGGTGCCATCCCTGAAATGGATCGCGCTCTCCGCTTACACCATCGCGCTCTTCTGGTACTTGATTGAACAGCGACGTCGGCTATGGAAGACACGACGTTTTTGGCTATCCGTAGCCATTTGCCTGGGAACTCACCTGTTGTTAGCTGTTGGTGTCCTAAAGTTGTTGGATCCGGAACCCCTCTGGTTCGTGGTCACGTTCCCAGCTGAACTTATCGCCATCGACTCTTTCAGCCAACGATTTACGCAGCCTCATAACGCCTCGCAGCAGCGCCTGCTACGCTGATCTGCGATGCGCATCGGGATCGACTCGGGCGGCACCTTCACCGACTTTGCCGTGCTGAGTGATAACGGCTCGCTTAACATCTTCAAGCTGCGATCCAATCCAGCCGACCCGGCGTCCGTGATTCTCGAAGGCATTGAGCGCGCTCGAAACGGGGAAGCGACGGACGTGGTTCACGGGTCAACCGTCGCGACGAATGCGTTGCTTGAACGCAAGGGCGCGCGAACGGCTCTGGTGGCTAGTCCGGGCTTTCGCGATCTGCTTGCGATCGGACGACAGAATCGAACCGCGTTGTACTCGCTGCATCCGCCCGAGCGCGTCAACCTTGTCCCGCGCGAGTTGTCTTTCGAATGGACTGGTGATGCTGATGCGCTTCGAACGGCGATCGAAGCAAGCAACGCGGAAGCAGTCGCGATCTGTCTGTTGCACGCGTATCTCGATCCCGCTGAAGAACTGAAAGTCGAGGAAGCGCTTCGGGCCAGCGGTTTATATTTAAGCCGCTCGTCCGATATCGCGCCGGAATTTCGTGAGTATGAACGCGCGTCCACTACCGTGCTCAATGCTTATGTCGGGCCGCTGATGAGTCGCTATCTCACGCGGCTCGAATCCGAATGCCCGTTTCCGATTCAGATCATGCAATCGAACGGAGGACTACTCAGCGCGTCCGCGGCGCGGCATCACGCGGTCCGCACGATACTCTCCGGACCTGCGGGTGGCGTGATCGGGGCGCGCGGGATGGCGCAGCAAGCGGGATGGGATCGCGCGATTGCGTTCGATATGGGCGGCACATCAACGGACGTGAGCGTGGTCGAGAGCGCGAATCGTTTCGCGACGGAGGCGTGGATTGAAGGTTTGCCGGTACGTGTGCCGATGCTCGATATCCATACCGTCGGCGCGGGCGGCGGATCGCTGGCCAGCGTCGATGCGGGCGGCCGGCTCCGCGTGGGTCCGGAGAGCGCGGGATCGCGACCTGGGCCGGCTTGTTACGGGATCGGCGAGCAGGCTACGGTCACCGACGCACATGTGGTGCTCGGGCGCATTCTTCCGGAACGATTTCTGGACGGCTCGATGCCGATCGACGCCGGCCGCGCCGAGCGTGCGGTGGAAGCGATCGCGAGCAAGCTTCATGTGACTACGACCGAAGCCGCTGCCGCGATTGTTCGCATCGCCAACTCAAATATGGAAACGGCGTTGCGCGCGGTCACGGTCGAGCGCGGTCTGGATCCGCGTGATTTCCCGATGGTCGCGTTTGGCGGCTGTGGTGGATTGCATGCGTGCGAAATCGCAGAAGAACTCGGCATCGAGCGCGTGATTTTTCCGGCGTTTGCGGGTGCGCTATCGGCGCTCGGGATGCTGCTCGCGCAGCCCACACGCGATTACGCGGCTGGAGCTCTGGGTCACGCCGCACCCGGCGATCTGTTTCAAAAGCTTGAAGAGCACGCGCTGTCCGAAATGCCTGGCGCAACTCTTGAATCGTATGCCGATATTCGGTACGAAGGACAGAGCTTCGAGCTCACCGTGCGTTGGAATTGGGCGGACCCGCGCATCGAATTCGAACAAGCCTATCAGCAGATCTATGGCTTCCAAGACCCCGGACGCGCAATCGAAGTCGTTACCGTGCGCCTTCGTGCGACGCTTCCGAATCAATCAAAATTCGATCTCAGTTCGCAAGCCGCGGGTTGGTCCGAAGGGCTGTCCGGCGCGCGCAAAAGCTCGCACGAAGGTCTTGCGGGACCGGCGCTCTTGTTCGACTACGGAGCTACGGTGTTCATCCCGCCAGGCTGGCGGATTGAGCGATCGAGTGCCGCGGTGTTGGTCGCATTCAAGCCGGTCTGAGGCGCACGGAAAATTTCTATACACTGGCCGGCGGCGCACTCCCGCAGCGCACTCCGCATGCCGGTTAGCTTCGGCGTTTCCTCTACCGACGCGGATGCGCCGTAGCCATAGAACCGCTGCAGCAAACGAGTCCATGCCTTCGTTTGCAGGGTATGCAGCGGATCCCACGCGCTGGAAAACTGGATCAACGCGTCGGCGTGCCCGCGCACTTTCTCGCTAAGTGTGGACGGCCGAAAATCATCAAGCTCGAGCACATGCATCGGCGCGGAAACGTATCCCATCTCAGGCCGGCGGAGTGCGTCGGTCATGGGGAAGGACGTGGCCACGGTGTTCTTCGAAAGAACGGCCTCGCTGTATTCCGCGGCTTGTTTTTCAAGCGTTACGAAGGTGGTCCATGCGAGATTGTTTTCGAACGGAAACGGATAGGGCGGATTGAAGACGCACGCCAATAGAAGGCAGAAGATCAGGGCCAGAGCAGCCGTCGTTCGTAGACGCGGTGTCAGCGTCCAAAGCGCGCCCGCGAATGCCGCATAGAGGATCGGCAGGGCGGGGAGCAGATAGCGCTCGAGCACGGCGCCGCCCAACACACTGACGAGCACAGCATGCAGCCCAACGAAAGCGATGGCTATCGACCAGCGCGGATCGGGCGCGAACTGCGTCCGCGTCTTTCGCCACTTCTTCCACCAGTAAAGAACCGCCAGCGTGCCGATGATGTGACCCGACCCGCCGAGCAGATAATACGCGCGGCGGAGTAGCGCCAAAGCAAGCCGGACCGGGTGCAGCGGGTACGTCAAGTTGTAGGCGGCAAAGGCCGGACTTCCAAACCAATGTCCTGTCGATTGCCGCAGCAAGATGAGCCATGCAACAAGCGGCAGTAACGGCAACACGAATAGCAGGGCATCGCGCGTCCGCTTGCGACGCAGCAGAACGAATCCGAACAGCGCGGGAGCCAGCAGCGCGGTCTCCTTCGTCATCACGGCAACGCAGCAGGCAAGGGCGCACAAAAGCATCCGCTCTTCAAAGAAGAGGACGAAGAGACGCGGCGGTGAGCACCATCGCGGGCATATCGAGCTGCGCCATCTCGCTTTGCGAGAAGAACAAGGGGCAGCAAAAGAGCAGCATTGTCGCCAGCAGCGCCGGCCCGCGACGTCCGGTCAGAATGCGCGCCAGTTTCCATTCGAGTACCAACCCACACGCCGCAATCAGCAGCATCGCCACCCGCGTGTTCCAGATGGAGTATCCAAAGACACTCCACACCAGCGCCAGGTAAGCCATCACACCGGGCGGATGCACATTCGGAACGGTCGTGTAAGGTACCCACGCGAGCCGGTGATAGATATCTAGAGCGGCAGGTACAAACTGCCCAATCTCGTCCCAGTAGAACGGGAGCCCAAGCAGCGGGTAATGGCTCGAGAAGAGCGCGAGAAAGGCGACGGCTATCGCGATCAGCAGCCCGACGGAACGGGGCAGACGCACTTACTGTACGATGCTGCCGCCCGCGGCGACAACGTTCGGTTCCAGTCGAATCTCCCCGAAGGCCGCTTCATATTGATGCACATTCTGTTGCAGCACGTTCAGCAGGGCCTTGGCTTGGGGCGGGCTCACGTAGACACCCTGGAAGTTCTGGATGGCGACATTGTCTGGGGACGACTGGACAATGGTTCCGAACATCAGGAAAAAATCCCACAGATTGACCCTAATCTGCACGCTGTTGGCATAGTTCTCGCGGTAGTCTTGCGCCCGGTCAAGCCGGATCACCGGGGGATTCGGTGTCGTCATAGAGCCTTCATATTGACACACGTACTGCAACCAGGCGGTACGCGTCCATGACTTTTCGGCTTGTTACCTGAAGCTCAATCTGTGATAGTGGAATCAAGCAAGTAATGACACGCAATCGTAAGAAGGTCCCGACTGAGATCCAGGCACCGGATAGCGCGGCACCGGAGAGCGCTGATTTAGAACGCGCAATTCCAGCGAGGGCGCGGAAGACGGGAACTGAGGCTGACGCGGCGGTGGTGAGTTTGCCGCTCGAGGCAGAGGCGCAGGAGCGGACGATTCGATGCGTTATCTGCAGCACGGCAACGCAAGCCGGTTCGCCCGATCACATGTGCTGGGTCTGCCGTCGCCTGAAGATCAGCGCCTGGCGCGAAGTCGAGCAGCAAATGCCGGCGCAGGAATAGGCCAGTAATAGTAACGACGGCCCGAAAACTGCTTTCGATTGGTCCATGGCTTTTCTCTATCGAGTGACATTCCGCAAACGGTTCGACCGTGAGGGCGAAGGTGCCGACGCGCCTGTTACCTTTCTCGACCTTGCCGACGGTGTGGTTTTAGACAGCACGTTCGTCGAGGCCATCGAGCCGGATAATCTGCATGTCGAAGAATCGATGGACGAGGACGACGATTTTCTGTCGCTCGGTACCGAGATCTGGGAGTTTGAGGTAGCCGATAACCGGCGCCAGGACTTCAAAGACGCGCTGGTGAATAGCGCTGTGGTCATTGAATTTGAGGAGATGGAGCGCGAAGACGACGATATCGCCTCGCCTGCCACTTCTTAACAGGAAACGCAGCAACCGTTCTCCATTTCACGCGTCGAAACGAATAGCTGCTCCAGTTGATAGACTGGAATTGCCCGGAGTCCTCCTTCCTACAATGAATCCTCGCTTAAAAGTGTTCGTCGTGGTACCTTCCACAATTTTCGTTTTCGCTCTGATCGTTGGGAATGTCATGGGTCAAGGCGCGAGCGCCAATGGCGACGAGCAGACGAACGTTTACAGGCATCTGGGTGTCTATACCGAAGTCCTTTCACGGATTAAAAGCGAATACGTCGAAGAACCGGACATGAAGACGGTGACCCTGGGCGCGGTGAATGGGTTGCTTGAATCACTCGATCCGTACGCGAGCTATCTGAACGCGGATCAGTTCAAGGAGTACCTGAAGGACTTCGACACGTACCGCGGCGACGTCGGCATGGTTCTGGCGAAGAAATATGGGTATATCACGATCGTCGATGTGGTGCCTGGTTCCCCGGCGGCGAATGCGGGCCTGAGCACGGGCGACATGATCGAGACGATCAAAGGTGTAGCGACACGCGACATGCCATTGGCCTACGCTTCGTTGCTGTTGCGCGGGCAGCCGGGAACCACGATTGACTTGACCGTTTTAAAGCGCAAACCCGAGCCGCAGAAAGTCACGTTGACACGCGCCGCCGTCGCCAATCCTCCGGTCGAGTCGAAGATGCTTTCGGATCAGATCGGCTACATCCGGCCAGAGACGCTGAACGGCAATAAAGTCGCGCAAGTATCAGCGGCGATCAAGGAACTGCAGGGTAAGGGAGCGAAGCGGCTGATCCTCGATCTGCGCAGCTGCGGCGCGGGTGAGGCGGACGCCGGCGTCGAACTGGCAAACCTTTTTCTAGAGAACGGCACGATCGGCTACGTGCAGGGCCAGCGCTTCACGCGTAAAGATTACGTGGCGCAACCCGGTAAGCAAATCACGAAGCTGCCGCTGGTTGTGATTACGAATCGCGGAACGGCAGCCGGAGCGGAAGTTGCCGCGGCGGCGCTGGAAGGCGATAAGCGGGCCGATGTGGTTGGAGAGCGCACGTACGGCGATGCCTCGATCCGCCGCACGATCACGATGGATGACGGCGCGGCTGTGATCCTCTCGGTGGCGAAATACTACGGGCCGGACGGCAAGGCGATTCAAGACACGGGCGTGACGCCGACGGACATCGTCGCTGAGCCGGATGCGGCCAGCGAAGTCGACGAAGAAGGCGAACCCGTAGCGGCGGCGCCGGAGAACAAGCCGAATTCGGACATTCTGCTGGACAAGGCCGTCGAAGCGGTCAAGAAGCGCAGCTAGTTGACGTGCAAGGCCCGCACGGCATAGCCTCGGGAGAGTTTGTCACCGGGAGTTTCGAGTATGACGGTGGAAGGCAGGTCACCGTGTACGTCCCACCGGACCCGCCCGAGGCAATCGTCTTTGCGGGTGACGGTCAGCGAATCTCGAAGTGGGGCCGGTTGCTCGAGAAGGCCAGCGTGGCGTCTACAATGATCGTCGGTGTACATGGGTTGACCGATGAGGTGCTGCGACTCCACGAGTACTCACCGGGCTTTGAACCGGAGCGGTTCGCGGCGCACGAGAAGTTCTTCGTCGAGGACGTGCGCCGGTGGACGGAGTCACGATTTAGCGTTGCGCTGCCCGCGGAACGTACCGCAGTTTTCGGCGTCTCGGCGGGTGGAGAACTGGCCCTCGCTCTCGGGCTTCGGCATCCACAGGTTTACGGTGCGGTCTTGTGCGCCTCGCCGGGCGGCGGTTACAAGCCGCCGGGCATTATGCCGCGTCCGCTGCCGCGCACTTATCTTGTCGGCGGCACACAGGAACCGTTCTTCCTTGAGAACGCAACGCGGTGGGCGAACGCGCTCCGCGATGCAGATGCGGATGTCGTCATGAGCGAGCGAACTGGGTCTCACGGAGGCGCATTCTGGCGAGAAGAGTTCCCGCTGATGGTAACGTGGGCATTCACTGCGCGGTAACCGTAACGACCTTCGAAGTGCGGCCGTACTGATTCGTCGTGTCCAGCCGGTAAGTGGTCGTGACCGCCGGTGACACAATCGCCGAGGTCGTACGCGTCGCTCCTACCGACGGGGTGATGATGTTGTACTCCGAGTTCGACACCGTCCAACTCAAAGTAGTAGTCTGACCTGCCGCAATCGTAAGCGGGTTCGCCGTGAACGACGAGATCACAGGGCTAGCTCCCGTGGGAACGTTCGCAGGCGTATAGATGGTGCCCTGCTGAACGACTTCGAAGTCGCTTGCAGTAAGCGACTCAAGCGCGGCCAAATCGTTGTTGTTCCAGCGGTTGTCCGGCGACCCAGTCACGTAGATGGCGCTGCCGTTATCCGCGAGAATCAGTCCGTACTGCTGAAACGCGGTCAGGATGGTTTGATTGATCGGCGAAAATCCCGAGACGTCGAACGATGCTTTCAGGCGCAGACGCGTGCCCATCGGCGGAGCACTCGGATCGGTATTGCTTGATGCCCAGTGAGTTGCCGGCAGCACGAAAGCTTCCTGCGTGGTCGGAACAGTGAAACGCAGCGCGTGGGCGATACGGCCGGCTGAAGCTTCGTCGTAGCGAACCAGACCGGGAAAGACCGGAAGTCCGGCGGCGTCGGCCGAGGTCCACGTGTAAGGCCGCTGCTCATCACCCAGAAGGTCCCACAACGCGGCGGAGTTTGCGGACCAGCTACCGTCGGAGTTCTTCTTCGCGTTGTAGAGTTCATACAACCAGCAACCGCCTTGCTCAAGCACGAGGACGTGACGATCGCCGCTTCCCGGGTGCGGATAGCCTTCGATCAGCGCATTCGGCGGAACCTGCGCGGGGCCGGGATCGCTTTCACTGGCGTAGGCACCGAGGTGAATGGGAGCCAAAGGCTGGGTGGCCGCTTCGACCTGATAAGGGATGCCGATGGTCTGGCCAGCGTACTCGCCCGAGCCGAAATCGGGGTGCAGCGTTACGGACGTGCCGATGAAATTGATGATGGCTTGAGAGTTGGGGTCGACAGGCAATCCGGCGATGTTTGTATTCCACAAACTAGCCGACGTGAACGGGACGAATCCATTGAGACTGGCGCCGGGACCGATGCTGATCGCGCTACACCCGGACTGGGCGAACGCTGCCTTGCCGGGCAGTGCAAGCACGGCAAGGATCGCAAACGGGGCGGTAAATCGGGTCATGTCCCGGTAACCCCGGTTGGCCCGGAAAGTTCGACCCGAAGTTCGCCAGGAGCTTTGATAGAAGCTTTAAAGCGTCTGCAAGTACGCCATCAGATCCTTCTTTTCCTGATCTGACAGAAGGTCCTTGTAACCCGGCATGCCGTTGCCGCCTTCATTGACCTGTTGCAAGACGTTGTCGTACGTCGGCTTCTTCCCGCTAACCAGCTTTTCCTTGGCGAACAGACCCTTTAGACCGGGTCCCATCTTGCGTTCGGTGCTGTCGGCGTTGTGACAGCCGCCGCACTGCTCGAATACATCTTTCCCTTTGGCGGCATCACCGCCCTTGTCATCCCGAGCGAATGCGTTGGATGAGGCAAATAAAAGAATGGCGAATAATCCTGCATGAACAAATCGGCGCATGAACTCTCCTGGCGTTGGCGAAATGAACTGCAATCAGCGTACCGCATTTGGTTTGCGGCACGAGTTATTGGTCTGCGGGGGCAGAACCTGGCGCGATCGTCAGAAAGGAATTGCTGCAGCAAAGTCTGAAGTTCGGGTATGCGAAAGAAAGCCACGTTCCAGACTTCATCTAGATCCACGCTGCATGAATGTAGAGACAATCATCTTTCACAGCGGCGTCGCCTCGGCGAGAATCCTTTCGCGCGCGTACCAGTGCAGGGATTTCTCCGTCCCGATATGCACCTTGACGCCCAGCAGTTCTTGAAGATCTTGAACTAAACCCGCGTGGTCCAGCAAGCTTCGCTCTGGTTCCCAGTCGACCAATAGATCAAGGTCGCTATTCTCGTTAATGTCACCGCGAGCTACCGAACCGAAGACGCGCAAGCTGTGGGCTCCGCGTTGGGTGGCGACTCGCAGGATTTCGTCCCGGCGTTGCGACCGCAATGCTTCAAGCGCGAGCATCACTCCATGTTGCACGCCGGACCCGATTGGATTACCTGGCTCGCTCCGCTGCAGCACCGAGTTCCGGGTCGGATGCCGTCGCCGGTTCCCGCCCGAACCGTCGGTGAATGATGCCACTTTGATCGGAATAAAACGAGGTGGTCGCGTTGGAGTCGACGGCTTGGTCAGCATGCACCTGGTAGCCGAGCGCCGATCCTGTAAGCGCGTACCTGTAACCGTTCTTTTCGCCTCTTGAAAGATCGGGAGGAATCAAGCCTGCGGCTCCCAGTTCCGCCAGCGAGCCTGCGTAACGGCCATGTTGCGACAAGAACTCCGCTTCCGCCGGATGAATGGCCCTCTGGATCGTTGTCGCTGCAGCCATCTCACGAGCGTAGTCCGGATCCCCACCGCACGCTACACAACCACAAGCAACGGCAAGTGTGGCCAGTACAGCGAGAAGCCTACTTGGCCGTCGATCCAAGCTCCGCGTCCGTCGCTGTCGCCGGCTCCTGTCCGTTATGCGCGTGGATCACCAGACTCTGGTCCGAATAGAATGTCCGCGACCCGATCGACTGGCTGGTCGGCTCCGCATTCACCTGATAGCCCTGCGGCGTCCCCGTGATCGTGTACTTGTAGCCGCCCTTTTCGCCCTTCGAAAGGTCGCCGGGAATCAGGTCCGCGGCGGCCGGTCCGGGCGATCCGCTGGATGGCGGTCCGAGTTCCACCAGCGACACTGCGTAGCGTCCGTATTGCGACATGAACTGCGCTTCCGCCGGATGGATTGCTCTCTGAATCGTAGTGGCGGCTGCCATTTCGCGCGCGTACTGCTGCGCCTTGTTCAACTTCGGCAGCGCGATCGCCAGAATGATCAAAATGATCGAAATAACGATCAGCAGTTCGATCAGCGAGAAACCCCGACCGGTAAATCTAATTTTGTTCTTCACCATTCGCTCCAAACTACAATTTATATGACGCGCGCTGCCGCTGAAGCGTGCAGTTGCTACTGAACGGTCGTCGGCCACGCACTGCGCATCTTCCACATGCGCAGCGTTGCGATGCGCGCTTCCCGCTGATTCGCGAAAAACTCCAGTCCGTCGCTTGCCGCGGACGGAAACACCCGATCCGACATCACGATCTGCCCATCGTTCGCAAACACTTCTACCGAGGATCGATCCAGCAGGATATGTAAACGCACCACCTTTGATGCAGCCAGTGGTGCGTCTTGCCGGCCCGCGAACTTCGGATTAAAGCCGACGTTGCCGGATTGCGTCCGGTCGATGAACAACTTGCCTCCACTCACGCCGACCACGGTGCGCTCCTTCGCGCCTTGATGGACCAGAACCCCGAATTCCTTCGCTCCGTTTGGTTCGAAGGCTACATCGATATCCAGTTCATGTCCGCGAAAACCTTCTTTCCGGATGTCGCTGTTCACGCTGCCGATCTCGCGGTCTTTCATGCTCATCTCGGTCCCGTGAAGCAGCGCGATATAGGTGACCGGCGCCTGCACGAGACGCGTTCCTTCCGGCTCATGCCGCAGCATGACCGTGCGCGGAATCGTCATCGCGCCTCGCTGCGGCGCGGTCGGTTCGTCGGCTGCGTACTCCCAGTTTCCGAACCATCCGATCCAATACTTCCGCGGGTCGCCCGGCGGCGCGTTGAACCAGGAAACCGCGGCGTAGAAGTCCTTACCCCAGTCCGCCCAGAGCGTCATCGTGGCCGGATTCTCGTTCGTGAACGTGTGCCCGTCAAACTTGCCCACGAAGTACTGGGTCGCTGATCCGCCCTGCACGCCGCCGGGGTTCACGTTCACGATCAGCACCCATTTCAGATCGTGGCTTCCGATGTCCGGAGGCAGCGCAAACAGGTCGGGACATTCCCACTGACCGCCGGTTGCTCCGGCCGGTCCGAAATCGCCGAGCGCCGTCCACTGCAACAGATTGGTCGAGCCGAAGAAGCGAACCTTGTGCTCGTTCGGCAGCGCGACGGCCATCACCCATTTGCGGCCGGGCGCATACCAGATCACCTTCGGATCCCGGAAATCCTTCATGTGCAGATCGATCACGGGGTTGCCCTTGTACTTGCTCCAGGTGCGTCCGCGGTCGTTGCTATAAGCCACGTTTTGCGTCTGCAAACTCGCCGTATGCCCCGTATACAGAGCCACCAGACAATCCGGACCCGGCTGGCACAAACCGCTCGAATTCGTCTCATCCACGACAGCGGACCCGGAGAAGATCATGATGCCGTTCTCTTCGGGGATGGCTACGGGCAGCTCGCGCCAATGCATCAGGTCTACGCTAACCGCGTGCCCCCAACTCATGTGCCCCCACTTACTCCCAAACGGATTGTTCTGATAGAAGAGATGAAACTCGCCCTTGTACCAGACGAGGCCGTTGGGGTCGTTCGTCCAGGTGCGCGCCGGACTGAAGTGATACTGCAGGCGGTAGGGTTCCTGATAAAGGGCCGCCGCGAAGAGTGCAACAGTACCCACCAATCCCAGCAGGATCCGCATAAGCGCTGATGCTATCAGACTTACTTCACGTCGCTATTTGACATCCCCGAACGTAACCACTGACGAACTCCCGAACTTCTGATACTGCGTATACCGGATGGTCATCTTGATCCGCAGAGGCCCGCTCCGGAACGGCAGCGTATCATCCGCATAAGTCATCACAGGGAACCAGAAGTTCCCATTGACCGGCCTTCGAATGGTCGTGAATCGCGGAAACAGATTCTCCTGATGCAGGCTATAGATCTGCGGCACTGCTTGACCCTCAGTCCGCACAATCGCGTAGCTCTTCTTCGACGCCCAGATCAACCCCTCGAAGAAGCGCTGGTTCTGCAGGATCTGCTTGGGACGCAGTTGTAGCACCCAGCAATCCTCGCTGTCGATTGTCTCCTCGCCTTTGAACTTCACGTCGTAATTCGAGATCAGTTCCTCGCGCAATACAAAGGGTTGAATGTTGCGGATGTCCGCGAAATCCTCATCGGTCATCTTCAGGTTCTTCAGGTTGGTTAGAGGAAGTCCGATGGTCCGTTCCGTTCGCTCATGTTCGGGCGAGAACACGATATCTCGGGTCTCGCTATAGCGACCGACTTCGCCTCCGCGATCGTTTAGCTCCTGCATCAGCAAGGTCTGACGGTACGCGTAGTTCTTGCGCTCTTCGACGGTCTCATCCTCGTGATGCGCGATACGGCGAAGCAGATCGGGCGGAGCCGGCTCGGCAGCGCGGATAATGAAAGCCATGGAGGCCACCATCGATACGAACGCGGCGAGCATCCAGCACGATCGCCATCCGGGTGCGCGCGCGGCGTTGCATCGATGGATAGTCGGCGTCGGAATTTGCTGGCTGGTACTCGCGCCGGTTGCGTGGGCGTTCGCGCGTTCCAGACATCTTTCGCCTGCCGTCGCCGTTCCGATCGCTCTCGCGTTTCTCACTGAAGTCGCCTTCTATATATTGCCGGGTTTCCCTGGAGCCCTCGATCTCCTTCGACGCATCACGAAGCCCCAAGCCGCGGCCTTGATCACTGCGGCCGCGCTGCTTCCGTATCTAATCCTCGCAATTCCCGAACTCTCGTTCAGTCCCGCGCGCTTTCTCGCACTCGCCGCGATGATGGCCGCCGCTGCATTCTGGTTCCTCTTGCCCGCGCATCCGGTGCGCGACCTCAGCTTCCTGGTTCTACTCGGCGCGATCCTCTTGTCGGGGGTCTTCGAATGGATTTATCCGACTCCGGAACCTAAGACACCGGTCTTCGTGCTCGGTCATCTTACGCTGATCAGCACCGCTGTTATCTCCGTCCTGCTTTTCGATCAGCGCCATCAGATTCGCTTCGGTTTCATCCCGACCGCGCGCGAATTCGGTATCGGCGTTCTATGGGCTCTAGGTGCGGCCGCCGTAGCGCTCCCACTCGGAATAAGATTAGGAGTTCTTCATCTGGGCGCCCACTCCGTCCCTATCTGGGCAGCAGTCGGCGAAGTGCTGGGCTTCTTCTGGGTTATCGCGCTCTCCGAGGAATTTTTCTTCCGCGCCCTGCTTCAGCAATGGCTGACCGATTGGAGCAGAAGTGCTGGAATCGCCATTATTCTCACATCAGCGACGTTCGGAGCGTGCCACTTGTCATTCGGCAGACAGTTTCCGAATGTCCGGTTCGCGATTCTGGTCGGTATTGTGGGTTTGTTTTATGGCGGAGCTTACCGTCAAGCCGAAAGCATGCGAGCGAGTATGGTGACGCATGCTCTATTAGTAAGTGCTTGGCGCTTATTTTTACATTCTTGACGTAACAGCATTATTCTAGAAGGCGTCCCAGACATTTCACATGTTTTCACGTTCAAAGTTCCTCCTCCTGATTTCAGGGTTGCTACTCCCCTTATTTTCCTCATCCGCGGCAACGGTAAGGACTACGCGCTATGCGCTCATCCTGCAGGATGAACCTGCCGTTAAGTTGATCGGTCACGGCGTTCACCGCAACTCCTTTCAGGTGCAGAGCGCTCGCGCTGCCCTCAAAACTAAGCAGGCCGCTTTGCGGACGCAACTCGAGTCACAGGGCTTTCACGTCACGGGCTCCGTGGCCACGCTGCTCAATGCGGTGTTCGTCAAGGCGACTCCGGCTGATGTTCCCCGCCTCCAATCCCTTCCCGGCGTGAAATACGTGGCGCCGCTGCGCACGCACATCCGCCCGAAACTGGACCAGGCCGTGAATCTGGTTGACGCAAAGGCCGCATGGGCGCAGTTGGGCGGCATCCCCAATGCGGGCGCCGGCACCTTCATCGCGATCCTTGACACGGGAATCGATCAGACGCATCCCGCCTTCGTGGGCTCCGCGTTGACGACGCCCTCCGGTTTTCCCAAGTGCGACACCTATTGTGCCTACGCGACCAATAAGATCATCGCGGTACGCAGCTATGTGGCTGAGTTGGATAACGCGGGCGACGCTACTACTTCATTTCCGGATGACACTTCTCCCGTCGATCACGTAGGCCACGGTACCGCCGTCGCCATGTGCGCCGCCGGCAATACGGCCGCCGGTCCGTTGGCGACTATCACGGGACTTGCGCCTGATGCCTGGATTGGGAACTACAAGATCTACGGATCCCCTGGTATCAACGACGGTTCCAGTGATGACGTGATCATTTCTGCGCTCGACGATGCGTTTTCAGACGGCGCAACGATCGCTAACCTCTCCTCCGGCGAACTGCCGTTTAGCGGCCCACTCGATAGCGGCGCGACCTGCGGCAATCCGTCCGGCCAAGTGTGTGATCCCCTCGCCGCAGCCGTCGAGAGTGCTGTCGTCGCCACCGCCACCAACGGCGCCCCCGACGGAATGATTGTGGTGGTCGCGGGCGGCAACGACGGAGACGATACGAATACGTATCCGACGTTGAACACGGTCTCTTCTCCTTCGGATGCGCCGGACGCTATTTCAGTCGGCGCTACCGACAATTCCCGCACCTTCTCGACCTCGGTCCAGGTTGGCGGCCCGAATGTGCCTTCCGATGTAGCTTCGGTAACGGCTTTGCCCTCTGCAGATGCACCGCTACCCTCTAATGTACTTACCGGCCCCGCCATTGACGCCGGCAAGGTGGGCGACGCTTATGCGTGTAGTTCCTTCCCGGCGGGCTCGATGAACGGTGGCATCGCATTGATCGAGCGTGGCGCCGCAAATAGTACAACGGGTTGTCTCTTCACCACCAAGGTCGCCAACGCGCAGGCCGCCGGAGCTATCGGAGCTGTAATCTTCGACAACGTCACGGAGCAGTTGTTTCCCATCGGCACCGGCCCCACGCTTCCTGTATTCTTCATCGACAACCAGGATGGCCTGAACATCAAGGCGTACATCGATGCGAATTCAAGCGCCACCCTCAGTCTGAATCCGAACCAGACTGCCGTTCCTACCGGTGACGCGAACGCTGTCGTGACTTTCTCGTCCCATGGACCGGACATCGGGGATTATTCGATTAAGCCGGACGTTGTCGCGACGGGTGGAAACATCTATACAGCGGCGCAAAACATCGATCCAAACGGAGAGGTCTACGATCCGTCGGGCTTCATTCTGACGCAGGGAACCAGTTTCTCGACTCCCATCGTTGCGGGCATCACGGCGCTGGTGGTCCAGAAGAACACGACATTTAATCCGCAGCAGGTGCATTCCGCGATTGTGAACACGGCAAATAACACCGTGGTAACCGATCCTAACTACACCGGGACTGCCGCCGCAAACCCGCTATCCGCAGGTGGCGGATTAGTCGATGCGAACGCCGCGATCAGCACGAATATTACTTCGATTCCGTCTACGCTGTCCTTCGGAGTTCTTACTTCGGGTTTCAGTACAGGCAGTCAAAGTTTCTCGCTGACCAATGCCGCCAGTGCTCCTGTAACGCTCGCGGTAAGCCAGACTACTCCGGATAGCGCAGCTCATGCCAGTCTGAGTGCTACTACTGTCGCCGCCGGCCAGACGTCATCGATAACGTTAACGTTGTCAGGTACTCTTCCCGCCCCCGGCATCTACTACGGCAACGTGGTGGTCACCGGCGGCGCGGTTCCGTTCCACATACCGTACATGTATCTGGTGAGCGACAATACGCCGGCTAACGTATTTCCGCTTTCAGGCGACGATGCCGGTTTCTCGAACATAGTCGGCCAGTCAATTATCGATGGTGCTCTCTATCTGAAGGTCGTCGACAAATACGGCATCGGCTTACAAGGCGTCCCGGTCACCTGGAATTCGTCCGGAGACGGAGGAAGTATCGACACGACGCAGTTCGACAGCTCGACCGATCAGAATGGTTTGGCGGGCGCGGTAGCCTATCTTGGATCGGCGCCGGGTACTTACACCTATCTCGCGTCCATTCAGGGTTACCCGGCGGGCGTTACCTTCTACGATTCGGCTGTCAATCAACCGACGATCGCCGCGGGCGGGGCAGTCAACGCGGCTAGTTCGCTCCTGGGCAACGGCATCGCGCCGGGCTCCTACATCTCCATCTACGGCTCTAATTTCTCCATTGACACGAACGGCGCTACCTACACTCCACTGCCCATCGCGATCTACGATGCGGATGGCGGTTCCTATACTTCGGTAGGTTTCGACGCGATCGGTTCGAGTGGTTATGTGGAGGCGGCCGGCCCACTAACCTACGTCAGCCCCAGTCAGATCAACGTGCAGGTACCTTGGGAACTCGCCGGGCAGAGTACCGTTCAGATCAAGGTTGACTATGAACCCGTCAACGGGACGCTGCTTACCGTGCCGGTGACAACTTACTCGCCGGCTATGTTCGCGTACAGCGGGCAGCCTGCCGCCCTCGATGCCAACTTCAATCTGATCGGCTCGGGCAATGCCGCGGTCCGTGGGCAGGTGATTCAACTCTATTGCAACGGACTCGGGCCTGTTTCGAACACTCCGGCGGACGGCGCCTCGGCCGTGGCCAGCCCGCTATCGGAAATCACCGGCACGATGCCCGTCGTGACCATCGGCGGCCAGAACGCCGTCGTCGGCTTTGCCGGACTCGCGCCCGGTTTCGCCGCGCTCTACCAACTGAACGTTACGGTTCCAACCGGGATCGGAACGGGATCGCAGCCGGTTACGCTCAGCATCGGCGGAGTAACCGCACCGACGCTTAACATGTACGTGCAGTAGCCTCACGGAATGCGTGGACTTTTAGCCGGTCCGTTTTTCGCGGTCGTTCTGGCGGCGGCGCCCCAACTGGGTGAGCAAGTGCCGCTGCCTCGCACCGGCTCACCTGGACCACTCGGCCAACCGGATCCTCGAGCAACAGGCACTCAGGACCCGTCAGTTGGTGTGCCGAAGAAAGACAAACATCAGAAGGACGACAAAGAAGATACCGGCGACAAAGTCAAGACAACAGGCAAAGTACTTCGTAACGACGGTAAGTTAATCGAAATCGAGAGTGACGATACTCGCATTATCATTTGTAAGATCACCTCGAAAACAGAATTCAGTGGACCCGATGGCAAGCTAACCAAGGACGACATCCCGGTTGGCGCGCACGTGCGGCTATCAGCGATCGGGGACGATGAGCATACTCTAACCGCCTCTTCCGTTGTAATTGAAAACCCGGCTGAGAAGCCGAAGAACGAAGTTACAGCTACTATTGATCGGGCGCAGGAGGACGAGGACGGCCGTCCCATCTTGCGTCACGGAAAACCCAAGCCGAAGCCGCATGCCGATGACGACGATGATGACGTTGCTGTAGCTTCAAGCGCGAAGCCCGCAAGCGCGGCTGTGGCTTCACCGGAGCCGGAGCCGACCGTCGCGCCCAAGCCCACGCCGTCGCCGGAAGCAAAGCCGAAGAAACTGATCGATCGAGCCATTGAAGCGGGTCACGACTTCACGAATCGCCTTCCCAACTTCATCTGCCAGCAAATCACGACGCGCTACGAACGCAATAACAAAGTTGATGGCTTCCGCCCCATCGATGTTGTTACCGCGCAAGTTAGTTACGTCGACGGAACCGAGAAGTACGAAAACATCAAGGTAGGTGACAAACCGGTGAAGGTGGGGATGATGGACCTGAAGAACGGAGCACGCTCTACCGGCGAGTTCGGGTCTATCCTGGATAGCTTATTCGCGCGCGAGACAGCTACCGAATTCACGTTCTCGCGCAACGAGCTATTCCGCCGAACGGCTACTCAAGTATTCGAGTTCAAGGTATCTCATGAGAATTCGGATTGGTCGATCACCGTGGGCGGCGAAACAATCCGTCCCGCGTACAGCGGTCACATCTGGGTAGATAAAGAAACTGCGCGCGTGCTGCGATTCGAACGCCAGGCGGACGAAATCCCCGAAAAGTTCCCCAACGACACCGTCGAGCAAGCAATCGATTTCGAGCCTGTCCTGCTCGGCAGTCACAAAGTGCTGTTGCCCGTGGAATCGAAGAACATCGCTTGCCAGCGCGGATCAGCCTACTGCAACCGCAACGTGATCGAGTGGCGCAACTACCGGCAGTTCGGCGCGGACTCTACAGTCGATTTCTCAAAGTAAGGATTAACTCCGGCCGACGAACGCATCGAACGCGCCGGTCTCTACGGTGTCGCCATGCTTCATCTGCACGAAGATCCGGTAATGGCCGGCTGTAGGAAACCCGTAGGGAAACGACACCGCGTTCGGCAGCGCGGCCGTGTCCATCCCGTCCATCTTCATCGAACCCATATCGTGTGGCTGCGACATCGTAAAGGCCGCCATGGCCACGCTGCCATTCGGATGGATATGCGCGAATACCGTCCCGTCCGTCTTTACGAAGGCCGCGTGTCCCAACATACCCATATAGAGCCGCATGTCCTGCGGCGGATGGCCGGAAGCATCCAATAACTCAAATCGAAATAACTCCGCCCGCCTCGCAACCAGTGCGGCAGGGGCATCGAACCGCATCTTATAGCCGTCAGGAAGCAGGAACTCCGTAGTATTCGCGCGCACTTCGGAAGCAGGTGTTGCCGATACCGCAGCATCATCACCCTCTAAAGCCCGACCGCGAGCCGAACTCTCCGGAATGGTCATTGGCGCAGTAAGCGTCTCAGGAAATCCATTCCCATGCACGACATCGGCGTATAACTTGTAGCGGCCTGGCGCAATCGAGGGCATCTGTAACTCGAACACGCCGGGTCCGCTCATATCAGGATGTAGATGATAGACACGGTCTAACTCCGGTTGCCGGATCAGGTAAAGATGCATCAAGTGCCCATGGTCCGGGACAAAGTCATCCGACTTACGAAACGGCAGCCAGCCGGGGTCGGTTATCCTGAGCGTGAGTACTTCGCCGCTTAGCGACGGAGTCATCTGCAACGGCTTATAGATGTTCGCCTGGTAAGTCGCCGCTTCCGCCGTCCACCAGGAGTTGCCCAGCCAGGTGATGAAGATTAAGACGGCGAGTACGCCGCCGACTATTATCAGCTGACGCACCCGGTTCTGACGTGTCGGCGAAACTCCAGGTGCGAGTTCCGCTTCAGTGGCAGCCGCTCCGATAATCCCGGCAAGCCCCACCACGAGGATGCAAAGAAGCGCGAATAGCATGAACCCCAGCCCGGCCGGCATCGCCAGCGTTCGTTGCGCGATGGCGGGTAACGGCACCGATACCGTTGCGGGTCCTTTGTCCCCGTCTACTACTACGCGTACCTGCATCGATCCTGCCGCCATCAACCACACCGCTCCGGTAAAGTACTGCGGGTCTTGCTTCGACTGCTGCAGCGCGTCGGCAACCGGCGCATGTCGTGCCGCCTCACCTGTAAGTCCCAGCGGCGTGGCGTTCATCGCACGCACTCCAGTGCTCGTGGTACGTATCTGAATTTGCGCTACGCCTGGAATCACCGGCGGAGGCTGCACAGTAACGAATAGCGAATAGGGTCCGGCTTGCGCGTCCAGATATACATCCGGACTTCCCACATGACAGACCGCGGTAGATGCGACAGCTAAGAGCAGAAGTACACAGCGTGAGTACACTTAGCGACGCACCCGGCGCATCCAATCGCCCCAGGCCATCCCGAGCCGCATGCTGGCCATCGCGAAGATCGCGGCTAATCCGATGTTGGCCCAGAAATCCGGCGTTGACTCAAGAGTCACGAATAGACCTCGCGCTAGGTGCGACTGCGCTGGAAGGAAGTACCCGAAGTAACCGGTTCCGAAGAAAGCGTTGCGTGAAGCCGGTGACATCAGGAAGTCTGCGAACGGCCACTCCACGGCAAGGAGCACTAACACGAAAATGGCGCCGCTCGCAATGGCGACGACGGACTTCGATAAGTTCGCCGTTCGCTGCCAGAGTAAGTCAAGAAAAAATGCGGGCACGATAAGTAAGATCGGAAATTGCTGCGGAACGAAATGAGTAACTGCCTGGTACACGGGTCCGAGCTTCGGCACCGCTGGGAAGAGCGGCAATATCAGGATCAACCCGATATTGAGCAACGTATAAACGCCCGTGATGATTGTCGCCGCAAACTTTTGATTGGCTGCCCGCCAGACCCCGGCTAGAACAAACGGCAGCAGAATCGCCATCATCCGATAGGGCAGCGACGAGTGCAGATGGATGCGGTCATTGAACTCCAGCAGCAGTACCTGCAGCAGAGCGACCAGCATGCCGCCGGTATAAAGAAACAGCCACTGAAGTTGTTTCCGCTGCCGCTCGCCCGCGCGATTCATGTATCCGAGGGTCAGGATCAGCGCGCCCATTCCGACCGCGAAAATGCCTGTAATCAGAGCAACATGCGGCGGGCTCACGATCTTGACATCGAGCCCATACGCGTCGTGCCACCAGTTATCGAACGGCGCGGAAGTAAGCATGACGATACCGCCCCACGCGGCGATAAACGCGCCCAGCGGTCCGCGAAATCCGAGGACATTGACCACCGCCGTTGGCCCTCCCCGAGTGAACGTATCGCGCAGGATCAAATAGCCACATACAACTCCAGCGAGCACACCGCAGAAGTAGATGGCCATATGGGCGGGCGTCCAGAAGGTATCGCGTCCGATGCTGCTATGCCAGGAGATGTCCCACTGGCCGCCGATGACCGCTGAAGTAATCGCAAGAACGGCGCACCAGACGTACCAGGGCGTGCGCGGCTCTTTCACCGGAAGGGTGCCTGACGGATAGGTTGCCATGGAGATGAGTGTCTGACTCAATCGTATCGGATGCAGACTGCGGCGACGTCTACCTGCTCAAGCCTTGCTCTAATGAAAACGTTCAGGAGCTGGAATAACTGGCTGCCAAGTGCCTGAAGTGCAAGCGATGGTGCAATGACACGAGCACCAACGTCACTTACCCAACGCGTGGACGATATCCGGGCCGTGCCCGCACCCTCAGCTTCTTACCCGGATCCTTTGCCAACTCAATCGTAATCTTCCGAAATCCCTCATTCGGATTTGGCGCAGGGTAGTAAGTCACCGTGTACGAGTTACCCAGGTCCTCGCGGATGTTCTCGAACGCCTCCACCTGTTTCTGCCACGTCTTCGCCCAGTAAGCCTTGCCGCCGGTTCGCGACGTAATGCGCTTGAACACGCCGCTCGAGATCGAATCCTTATTAACCTCATTCGTCGAGATCACATAGATCGGAATGCCCTCGTCTTCCGCCACCGCGCGCACGTCATCCGGGGCGATCATACTGCCGTTGTCCGGTCCATTAGAGAACACAATCACTACCTTGCGGCCCGGCACTTTCGCCGCGTCGCGCAGAGTCAGGAGTAAGGCGTTGTAAAGAGCCGTATCGTCTCCGGCCACCGAAGTCCGCAGACCATTAATAGCGTTACTCCGATCGCGCGTCAGCGGCGCCGGACGCGATAGGTTGCGGCTGAAGGTGTAAACCGCGACCGAGTCCGCCTTATCCAGTCCACGCACAAAATCCGCGATCGCGTCCTCCGCGTAGACGAAACCGCGATACATGAAGTTGCTCGTGTCGAATAAGACAAAGACGTTGGTCCCGCTGAATTCGTCGGACTTCGCATCCAGGCCGACCTGCGTCGCGGCGGCATCCGGCTGCGCGTGCTCTTCACCCGGCGCCATGGGTCGCAGAGAGCCATCGTCCATTACCTGCATGACCTGCGCGTTGCCTTCTTCGAAAGTAGTTATCTTCTCCGGGATACCGTCCTCCAGTACCTTGAAGTCGCCCGGTTTTAGATTGTTGATGTAGCGGCCATGACCGTCCGTCACGGTAAAAGTCAGGACCACCAGATTGATGTTCGACTTGAACACCGGCATTTTTTCCTGAGCCCAGAGGAGCAACGCCCCGACCCCGGCAGCCGCCCCCACGATCGCTAATACGCGAATAAGTTTCTGCACCTTCCCCCCGAATCCGTAAGGTGTTTCCAAAATTATGCTCCCGCCGGCTGCCCCGGAACGGTGCCGGCGCGAACCTCATCGCCCACGGTCCGCAGTGACTTCAACAACGCCGGCCAATCTTCCAGATGCGATGCGAAGATGTGCTCGATTACTTTTTGCGTCCATTCCGGAATGACGACGTTCAGTTCCGCGGGCGACAGATGTTTCTGATCCGCCAGCGCGGCCCAATACAGCGTATTCGACTCCCAGCTTTCGGCCATGATGCGGCTGGAATAACCCATCAGACTCGGGAAGGTTTGCAGCCGCAGGAGTTCCGGCCGGTAAGAGTTAGACAGCGTTGGCTTGGGTGTGCCGAACGCGGATGAGATCGCGGCGTCGGAGACGTCCACCGCGTGTTGAGCCGCGATGGCGCGCATCTCGCGAGACGCCGGATCGCTTTCGAGAACCGGCACAAGCTCCGGCGAGCTGCGCAATGCTCCGGCGAGGTTGAACAATTCAGCCGGCGTCAGCGTTTCAATCGCGGCATGAACGTTGCCTGTACTTAGATCTTTATGAATCGCTTCGACGCGCTGCGGCGGCACCAATACACGCAGTGTGTCGAACACCACCGTGCTGACCTGCGGATGAATCGCCGCTTCGGCCAGCAGCGTTTCGCCAAGGCGCATGTTCAGGTTGACCCAGTGCATCTGAACGGGAGTCACGTTCCACCAGCGCGGAATCTTCGCTGAAAGAATCATCTGCGGCGCCAGGTCTCCCCAGATCAAAGCTTGCGTCTGCGAGGGGACCATGAAGTTTTGCTCGGCTTCAGCCAGTGCATAGGGCAAGTTCGCGAGCGATCCAGTCAGTCGCCCTCCGCCATTCGACGGCCACCCGGAGCCAAGCAGCACGGTTTCTTTCCATGTATTCGACGTGCCCTGCGGATTGACGAACTCGTGCGAGCGGACGAACAGCGGATTGGTGTACAGGATCTGCGCGCCCGGCGGTGCGTAGTGCGCGTAGTTCAGCGCGACCAGCGTATCGCGCATATGGGGAGCCAGTGCGGCTTCCACCTCGCGGACTTTATCGTCAGGCCGAGCCTGATCGATCATCGCGCGCAGATTCATCTTGCGTTCCGCCGCGATATGTTTGTCGGTCCAATACCCCGCGCCGATGGCGTTCTTCTCGGCCACGGAAAGCGGCGGCTGCGGCAGTTGAATTTCTGCGATCTTACCCGCGAGCTTCTGCACCAGTGCCGTGTCGGCCTTCTGACCTGCGGCCGCTTGCTCCACATTGGAAGCAATAGCAAGCAGACTGGTAAGGCTCACCGCCTGCTGTGCGTCAAGAACGCGCTGCATATCCTTAACAACCTGATCGCGCGATTCCGACTCGCCGTCATCGCTCGAACCGGCAAGTAGAGAAAGGATGCGCGCCTGCGGATCGGCGCCTGCCGGAGTGTGAGACGCGCTCAGCAGAACGGCGATCGATTTACGATCGGCATCGAAAACGTCGCGCTCGGTTTTGATCGACGCGAATCCAGTGAGCAATTTCGAGAGCGAGGCATCTACATCGGCCACTGGAATCGAAGCGTGCCGGCAGAAGATCTGCCAAAGCCCTACCGTCGCTTGCATGCTCGCCGCGGCGTCGGCGCGAATTTGCGTATCTCGAATGCGATCCACCGTGGAAGCCGTATCGATGAACGCGAGGATCGTCGCATCGGACAAGCCAGGCGCTTCGGCGAAGACGCTGTATTGCGGCCCGTATTGCTTCCAGTTGCGGATGAGAACTTCGACGGTGTTGGGTGCGAGCGGCGTGGCGCGAAAGCGATCAACGTCGCTCAGAGTCATGAAAATTCGGAGCGGTTCATTTCCCACCGCTTTGTGAGCCATGCCGAAAAGCGCCTCCAGAACATCATCGGGAGTGCCCCAGTAGACGGCCGCTCGCGAGAGCTTCGCATCGTATTTGATTCGCGAGTGCGGACCGAACAGTTCTCTCCACGCGGCGACACCGCCCGGAATGTGAGCGTAGCCATTGGGGTCGATTCGCAGGCGGGTGGTCAACAGCACCATATCGGTGTTGGCACGAAACACGGGACGCGCGGGCCCGGGACTGGTGACGTCGCCGCGCACCGCCGCATAGAAGCGCTTCATCCGGACGGGGTCGGTCAGATATTCCTGAACGGGGCCGTGTATGCGCTCCAGTGAATCATAAAGGCTGGCCAGCCATCCGTCGTCTTTGGCGAGCAGTCTTTCGAAAAACTGCGGACCGTGCTCCCACGAGACGCCGACCAGATCGGACCATGCCTGAGCGGACCTCTTTCCTCCGGGAACCACGGCCTTTCCATCGCGAATTTCAAAAAGGCTGCCGAAGAAATCGAGCACGCTTGCATAGGAATGCAGACGCGCGGCGGGCACGCTCTTGTGCAGTTCTTCCGCTGTGGTGCGATTTAGCTTCGACATCCCAAGGTAGAAACGGCAGATCGTCGGGTCCCCCAGGAACGCCTCAAGATAGTCTCCATTGCCTTTCTCCTTTGCGGAGATCCAGTAATCGGGACTGAAGAGGATGGGCACATGCGACGGATGAAAATCGTAAACAAACGGACGATTCGTGCGCAGCGCCTGCTCCAGTTGCGCCGTAGGGAAACCGGAGTCGGACGTGAGAAAAGCGCGCGCCGCGTTCACTGTCTCGAGCACGACTTCGCTCCCGCAGCCACCGCGCATCCGGAAACCGATGATGCGCAGCAAGTCGGCCGTTTGGGAGGAGTCGCAGGTGTCGATTTTGATGACCTTCGTCGGTCCAGCTAACTGTTCGAGTTCACGGGCCTGCGAGATGTAGCGGAGCAGCAGCTTCATGTACTCGGTCGGCTCGAGCGTTTCGCTGTTGCGCGAAGCCTGATAGCCGTTCACAATCACATTGCGCGATACAGCGGGCAAAATGTCTTCGGGCGCGGCATCGACCGCGATCGCCGCCATCCGGGCAAACGAGCGGAGCGGGCCTGGAATGTCAATGTACCCGCCAGCCGGATGCGGTTCGACAGGAGCGGCGCTAAGCTGGCTATCTTTTCCGCCCGCGGCCGTGTATGCGGCCAGATCGGTTCGCGAGGCATTCGCATCGCCTTCAACGAGATCCAGAAGGATCAATCGCTGCTGAATTCGAAGGCTCTCTTGAGGATTGCCCGTCAACTTCACGAGCAGATTGCGATAGACGGCTCGCGCTTCCGGGTCTCGATAGCGATCCAGAAATTCGGCATAGGCAGATAGCGCTGCCGTGTCGTTGGGCGTGCGTTGAACAGCGTCCAGAAGGATGGCGCGCGCCTGGGCCGCGTTCCCCGCCTGCTCCAACTGCGTAGCCCGGTCCACCGCTTCGCCGGCACGGGCAGCAGTAGACGATGACAGAGCGGTTACGGCTAAAACCGTCGCCGCAGCCCTTAAACACTTCATGGGTTCCCCCGTTTAGCAAATCACTCTACCACGCAATTTATGCATTGGGAAATGGCGAGGGGCGAATGGCGTTCCAATCCGCCCCGAAATGGAGTAAGCTTGCTCAGGCGATTGCAGTCAAACTCGCCGGAAAAAGGGAGTTCAAATGATTTTAAGGGCGTTTACTCTTTTCCACGTAGTTTTCAGCCTAGCGGGGATCGTTTCCGGTTTGGGCGTTCTGTATGGGCTACTAACTTCGCAACGGTTTGATCGCTGGACCGCTACGTTCCTCGCTACGACGTTGATTACGAGCGTGACCGGCTTTCTGTTTCCCTTCCACGGGTTCAAGCCTTCCTATGTCGTCGGCGCTCTATCGGTCGTTCTGCTTGCCGTAGCGATAGCCGCGCGCTACCGCTTCCACATGGAGGGAGGCTGGCGCAGAACTTATGTGGTGACCGCGGTGGCTGCTCTTTACTTCAACGTGTTTGTGCTGATCGCACAGTCGTTCGAGAAGGTTCCTGCGTTGAACGCGCTTGGGGCGATGGGGACGGCTTTCAAAGTAGTGCAGGCGGTCACTCTAGTTGCGTTTGTGGGCCTCGGCTATTTCGCGGCCGCCCGGTTCCATGTTTCGCCGGCAGTGGGAAGTTCTCACGCGGTGCGTAGGGCAGCGGCCTCTTAACTGACCAGGGCGCGGAGGCGGTTCACCAAATAAGCCTCGGTCAATGATCAACGGGAACCAATTAAGCTCGCGATCGGCGCAGTGTGCGGATCGCGAGCGCATGAAGAACAATGGCCAAGACCCAGAAACAGCCTTCTAGGGTTACAGACGCTGGAACGGATGTTCCTTCAGCACTGCGATCGGTAGTGGTTCATTTGCGGGTGACGTTGATTCGTATTTTTTGTACTCTGATTATTCATTAACTTACAAGAAATTGGGTGTAACTAGAAGCCGGTTGCGACGTACATTGAGGTCAGGCAATCAGTGAGCCGATACATCGGCTCTATCCTGAGGTACCTGCTCCACCGTTTCCACCGTTCGGGCCATCTCCTGCGAAGTAATAAGCTGATCGCTAGCTAGCTCCTATTTGAGCCACTACCCACGCGGCGATAATTACGACAGCGAATATGGATCGAGTACAGGAACACCGGACCTTCTTCGCCCGGATGATCACCGCCAACGCCGGGATTCCGCCGGGGAGCGAACTGGAAGCGGCGTTCGCGTCCACACCGCGGGAGCGGTTCCTTCCGCCCGGACCCTGGAAGGTATATGCGCCTCGGGCCGGGTACATCGAGACCCCCTCCGACGACCCCGCGTTCCTTTATCAGGATGTGGTCGTCTCGCTCGGCACTGACGGCCCGTTGAACAATGGCCAGCCAACCCTTCATGCAGTCTGCATTGCGGCGCTCGCGATTAAACAAGGAGACCGAATTGTACATATCGGTTCGGGTACCGGATACTACACGGCACTGCTGGCTGAACTTACCGGAAAAGACGGCTTTGTGGATGCCTACGAAGTCGAGCCTTCATTGGCGCAACAGGCTTCAAGGAATCTGGCGGAGTATCCTCAAGTCGCCGTCCATCATCGGTCCGGCAGTGAAGCGCCTATACCCGAGTGTGACGTTATCTATGTAAGTGCCGGAGCTACCGAACCACTTAGCGTATGGCTCGATGCTCTGCGCCCAAAAGGTCGTCTGCTTTTCCCACTAACACCCGCAGAGGGAGTTGGCGCGATGCTCCTGGTGACACAGCGGCTGGACGGCCGATACGATGCCCGGTTTGTCGTCCAGGCGATGTTCGTTCCGTGCGCCGGGGCGCGAGACCTCACAACGATTCTTGGTTCTCGGCCCCGGGGTGGTCGCTTTCGACGCGAGCCAACGATTAACGGACGATATACTACAACCGATGCGTCTCACCAACAACACTGCGTTTGCAGCCCTAATCGTCATGCTCATTCCCGCGGCGATGCACGCCCAGGGTCAATCGGAAGGGTCTCAAGCTATCGAGGGCGGTGGCGTATTCGCGCCGGGCTGGACCGGGAAGATCGACGCCAATGAGGAGAAATCCGGCCAAACGTTGAAGAGCGCGAAGCTTACGCAAGAAGGCGCGGCTCTGCATGTGATGACGGGTCCCGCGACCGCGTATTGGAACCCCGCGAACAAGGCATCGGGTAACTACACTGTGAAGGCGACGTTCAAAGAGCCGAAGTATATGAATCGCAATACCCATCCCCATCCGTATGGGATCTTTATCGCGGGCAACGATCTGGGGACTGCTCAACAAAGCTACTTGTACTGCGCGGCCTACGGGAACGGTACCTTCATCGTCCGAGGCTTCGGTCCGGACGCGTTCCAGATGAACGGGCGTCGGCCGGAGGCGAACGCGGCGGTGAATAAGGCTGCCGGGCCTGGCGAACCTGTTAGTCAGGAGATCGCGATGTCGGTGAAAGGCGATCGCGTGGAGTGCTCAATCAACGGGACGGTGGTCGCAGGCTACGACAAGTCCGCGCTAGTTACGGCCGGGAAGCTTAAGTCGACCGACGGCGTTTATGGAATCCGTTTCTCGCATAATACGGACGCTACTGTAACAGGCTTGAGCATGACCAAGAACTAGCTTGGAGATACACGCGCCTGAGGGGCCAACTCACTCGTTCAAAGACTTCGCGATCCATATTGGCATCGTTACCATCGGAATTCTGATCGCCCTTAGCTTAGAAGGCCTTCGTGAGACTTGGCGCGAACACAAAGCGGTGGCGGAAGCCCGCGAGAGCTTCGATCAGGAGCTTCATGTGGATCAGCGGTTCCTTACTATGGAAGTAGCCGCGGTCCAGAAAGCAAACGACGATTTGAAGCGACTCGAAGCTGACTTACCCGTCCTCTCTAACACACCGGACGAACTCACTAAACGAGTCATGGACGTCAAACCGGGCTTTTACTTTTTCCGGACGACAGCGTGGGAATCCGCCGTCGCATCGGGCGTGCTGGCGCACATGAGCCACGAGGAAGTCAACCGCTACGCCGATGTTTACTTGAGCATCAAGAACTACCAGGACGCTCAGAAGGCGACCATCCCTCAGTGGCTTGCCGTAAAAGCTTTTTACTTAAGCCACCACACGCTTTCCCCTGCGGAGCAGGCGGCCGGAGAAGAGAAGCTGCGCTCGTTCCACCTTGATATGACGATCCTCGACCATCTTGCGGAGAGTTCAGCGACGGGCTGAATAGCGCACTCCGCCGAAACTAGCGATGCTGCGAGTTACCGGCAACGGACTCTACTGCGAAGCGGGTGACTTCTACGTTGACCCCTGGTGTCCCGTCGATCGCGCCGTCATCACACATGCGCATTCGGACCATGCGCACTGGGGTTGCAAGGCTTACTTGTGCGCCGACGAATGCCGGGGCGTGTTGCGCGCCCGTATGGGTCCCGACGCGCCCATCGAAAATGCGGCGTGGGGTGCGCCTGTCTTACTCAACGGCGTTCAGGTCTCGTTCCATCCCGCCGGCCATATCCTCGGCTCGGCGCAGGTCCGGATCGAACATCGCGGCGACGTGTGGGTAGTCTCGGGCGACTATAAGCTGGAACACGATGGAACCTGCCGCCCGTTCGAACCGGTCAAGTGCAATACCTTCATCACCGAATCGACGTTCGGGTTGCCTATCTACAGGTGGCGTCCGCAACCTGAGATCTTCGCCGATTTGAATGCCTGGTGGCGAGGCAATCAGGAGAACGGTAAAGCTAGCGTACTGTTCGCCTACGCGCTCGGTAAAGCGCAGCGACTGTTGGCCGGCGTTGACCCTTCGATAGGTCCTATCTTCTGTCATGGCGCAGTAGAGAAGCTCAATCGCGTCTACCGTGACTCCGGCATTCACTTACCGCCCACCGCGTATGCCGGGGCGGTTGAGAAAGGCTATGACTGGTCGCGCGCTCTTATCGTTGCACCTCCATCGGGGAACGCCAGTCCCTACTTACGGCGATTCGGTACAGTATCCACCGGGTTCGCTTCCGGCTGGATGCGTATTCGCGGCACGCGGCGGCGCCGTTCAATCGATCATGGCTTCGTACTCTCGGACCATGCGGACTGGCCCGGCTTACTCTCGGCGATCGATGCTACAGGCGCCCAGTCCGTATTGGTGACGCATGGGTACCGTGCGCCGCTGGTGCGCTGGCTCTGTGAGCGCGGCCTGGATGCCAAGGCGCTCGAAACGCGCTTTGAAGGCGAACGCGATGAGAGCGGCGACATTGATCCGGCCCCCGGAGAAGCGGTGGCTGACTCACCCGAGGCGTTCGAGTGAAGCGCTTCGCTGACTTATACGCCGCGCTTGACGATACCACGAAGACGAACGAGAAGGTGGACGCCATCGCGGGTTACCTAAGTGCCGCTACGCCTGCCGACGCGGTCTGGGCGATCAACTTCCTCATTGGCCGACGACCGAAGCGGCTGATTGCGACACGTGACTTAGTCGGGTGGGCCATCGAGGAATCCGGTCTGCCGGATTGGATCTTCTCCGAGTCCTATCATGCAGTCGGCGACTTAGCCGAGACGATCGCGTTGCTTCTACCTCCTCCGACGACGTCGACCCAGGAGTCACTTACTTACTGGGTCGAAGAACGATTGCTGCCGATGCGCGGCTGGGACGACGCGCAACGGCGGACGTCCATGCTTGCAAGCTGGCGCGAGTTGAATGAGCCCCAGCGCTTTGTCTGGAACAAGCTCATCACCGGCGAGTTTCGCGTCGGCGTCTCGCAGAACTTAGTGGTTCGCGCCATCGCCAAGGTAAGCGGGCTCGATCCCAATGTAGTCGCTCATCGACTGATGGGCGACTGGCAGCCGACTCCCGAGTTCCACGGGCAGTTGTTCGGCGCTGATAGCAGCGACGCGGACGTCAGCCGCCCCTACCCGTTCTGCCTTGCGTACCCGATCGAGGGCGACGTGGAAGCGATCGGAAGTCCGACGGAATGGCAGGTCGAATGGAAGTGGGACGGCATTCGCGCCCAACTAATCCGGCGGAACTGGCATACCTTCCTATGGTCGCGCGGGGAAGAACTCATAACAGAGCGTTTCCCTGAACTGGAGGCGCTCGGCGCGCTCCTGCCGGAAGGTACGGCGATTGATGGCGAGATCCTCGCCTGGAAGAACGACGGTCCGCTGCCCTTTGCACAGATGCAGCGCCGCATCGGTCGCAAGGTACTTAGCGATAAGATGCTGCGCGATGTTCCGGCCGCGATAGTCGCGTACGATTTACTCGAAGCCGGTGGAGCGGATGTGCGGGAACTGCCGCTCGAAGAACGACGCAGGCAGCTTGCGGATATCATCGCCGGGGTTGCCGGTTCCGGGCATGCGGTGTTGTCTCCTGTTGTTCCGTCTGAGTCGTGGGAACAGTTGAAGGAGCTGCGGCGCAGCTCGCGAGAACGCGGTGTTGAAGGTTTCATGTTGAAGCGGTTCGGTTCTCCTTATCGCGTCGGACGGCGGCGCGGCGATTGGTGGAAGTGGAAGATAGAACCTTACTCGGTCGACGCCGTTCTACTCTACGCGCAACCAGGAAACGGGAAGCGCGCGTCTCTATTCACCGACTACACATTCGCGGTATGGGACAACGGTGAGTTAGTCCCGTTCGCGAAGGCGTACTCCGGACTAACTGATGCCGAAGTACGCCAGGTCGATGCTTTCGTTCGCCGCAATACCATCGAGAAGTTCGGTCCGGTGCGAGCCGTCAAGCCCGAACTAGTTTTCGAGCTGGCATTCGAAGGTATCCAGCTCAGTCCGCGGCACCGGTCCGGAATCGCGGTGCGCTTCCCACGCATGGCGCGCTGGAGGACGGATAAGAAAGCCGCGGATGCGGATACCATCGAGACGGTACGCGCGCTACTTTCGGCGCCGAATATAGATCTGCCCGTTGAATGAGGTGAACTGATACTCCGGGCCGCCGCCGTTGATGGTTCCTCGCATGCTGCGGTCGTAGCGGAGGCGGTACGATCCGTCCTTTTGTTTGCCAGAATCGCTCTCCGGCGTTGCTGTTGCGGATAGCTTCAGATCGTAGTCGCTATAGATCTCGCCATGATCGCTCTTGACTCGAACGTTGGCTTTCACATCGGCCGGTAGAGTTACATCGATATCGCCGTTCATGGTGCTGAACGACATGGGCTTTGACCCGTCGACGCGGTCTAGAGAAACCGTCACTTCGCCATTGAGCGAATGCGCCAGCACGGATCCCGATACATTCTTCAAAGTAACTTTCCCGTTCAGGTTATTGGCGTCGATCTCTCCATCGATGTGATCGACGACGATATCTCCGTCATTCATACACTTGATGTTCAGCGATGAGTGACGCGGCGCAGTGATGACTAAGTCGACCGGTTCGCGCATCGACGAAGTCTTTATGTCTACGACGTTATCTTCTTCGACAACTTCTAATCCGGCATTTCCAGGCAGATCTAAGCGCCGCATCCCGTCGGAGCGTGCAGGCTGACTGTGACGGTGTTCATCGCCGCCTCGGGCACGCGCCTCAACGAGCACCTCCCGGCCATCATAGCCTCTCACAGTAATTCCACCGGTCATTAGTTGAGCATGGATACGGGCAGGGCGCGACGGGTCATGCAGCGGCACTGTGGCTTTTTCGGGTTCACTTTGAGCGGCAAGGCAGCCGCAGCTGATTAGTAGTAATCCAATGGTTCTTGTCATCTGATTAGGTTCCTTTGGTTGCGTCGTGGATACGTATGTTGCCGTTCAATGTGTCGAAACTAAGTTCAGGGCCGCCGTTTCCGGCCTGTCCCGTGCGGAACCCATGGCTCCGGTAGATGTACTTACCGTCTTTGCGCTCGGGCTGTACGGGCATGCCGGCGCGCTGGGTAACATCGAAGTCGGTGTAGACCTCGCCGTTCATCGTCTTGAACTGGAGGTTCGCGGCAAAGCCCGGCTGGAAGTAGACGTTGAGTTCGCCATTCACAGACTTGAAGCTCGTCGGCCCTGCAGGATTCCGGGCGAACCGTACGGTCACCGGGCCATTCACCGTATCGACTTCGCCCGATCCGGCCACGTCCGTCATGTTGATCCCGCCGTTCACATCTTTGACTTCGAAATCGCCCTCGGTTTTCTGGACGTGGATGTCGCCGCCGTTTACCGTCGAGATCACCAGGCGAGCGGCTCGCGGCACTTCGATATCGATATCGAAGACTACTTCGTAGAAGCGGCGGTAATCGCTATGGCAACCTTCGTGACTGCCGTTGCATCGCCACGGAGCGTTGTAGTAGACCGAGACAGTACCCGGCTTCTCCGTCGTATCCAGCGAAATCTCTTTCTTCGCTTCTTGTAAGTCACTATCCGATTCGGCGCGAATCGACTTATGCGCGGTCATCTTAACTTCAGAGCCGCTGGTTCCGGTCACGTGGACATAGCCGAATACGTTGTCGACAATGACGCGCATTGGGGCGCCTGATAGAGTCAGTGTCTTCTGGATGGTTTCTGTTTCGCGGACCGGCCACTTATCCTCATGGGAGTTCGCGAGACAAGGCACAGCCACTCCGCATGCTAAAAGCATGAGGCAAGTTACTACTTTCATTCTTCTTCTCCTTAGTTAAGATCCGAGTTTCTGCAATCCCCACTGCGCGCGCTGGCGCACGTTGGGGTTGGCTGCCGCATCCGTCGCCAGCCGCCGGAACTCGGCAGTTGCGTTCGTTTCATGAAGCTGCACGAGGGTATCGATCAACGCAATCTGCACGAGGGGCGAGTCTTGCAATGGCAGAGAATCGATTAGTCCGCCGCGGACTGCCTGGTCGCCCGCGAACTTCTCGAGAGCATCGGCGGAAGATAGCCGGACATTCACATTGGGATCGTGATTCAGCGCGGTAAGTAGAGCGGTGGCGACCTGGCGATCCGGATGGTCCATACGGCTCCCCCACGACACACCTTCGAGGCGGGCGGAAGCCGACTGACGATCCAGCATCGAGAGCGCAGTTAGCTGCTCCAGGTTCTGGACCTGCTTGCGAAGCTGTGCGATCTGGTTAGTCGAACCGCCCGGGATCAGTCCGGCGCGATCGGCAAGAACTCCGAAGCAGAAGACAAAGATAGCGGCGGCCAAGGATTGAGCGGGGCGCAATCGCCACCAGCTAAACGCTGTCGCACGCGGTTCCTTCTCATCGTTTAGGCGGTTGAGCTTTTGGTAGAAGCGGGCGCGCATCGCGGCACTTGGCTGCTCTTCGGGCAACAGACCGAGTCCGGTCCAGATGGCGCGGAGCTCTTCTGTTTCGGAGCGAAGGGCGGCATCCTTACTCAGCTGTTCTTCGAAGGCGGCGCGATCGACCGCGTTCAGCTGATTTGCGACATAGGGGGGAATCGTGAGACGGAATTCTTCGGGCTTCATACTAGTTTTTCTCCACGCGGCTTTTGTTGCGGCATTTCTCCCCGCAGGTGGCTGAACGTTTCGCGCAGTTCTTTCAACGCGCGATAGACCCGCACTTTTACCGCGCCTACTTCGCAGTCCAGAATCTGGGCGATCTGCTCATACCGAAGGTCGTGGAACCGGCTGAGCACAAGGACCTCGCGCCGGTCACGGGGAAGGCGGCTGAGAGCGTCATTGAGAAACGAAATGTCCTGCTTGCGCGTGAATAGTTCCTCGGGCATCGGCTCGGTACTCCTGATTTCGTTCGCTTCGTCGTCAAGGGCGTCGGCGCGCCGCTTCCCCATCGCATCGTAATGAGCGTTGCGGGCCATTTGATAAAGCCACGTTGTGAATGACTGACCGGGGTCATAAGTCCGCGCGTATTTCAGCACGCGAAAGAAGACTTCCTGCGTCAGGTCCTCACTCAGCGCGCGGTTGCCCGAAAGGTGCAGCAAGTAGCGGAACAGCGGCAGGTGGTAGCGCTCGAACAACACGGCGAGCTGAGCGGTTTCGCCGGCTTGCACGAGCTGCATCACGGAGCTGTCAGTCGGGATTTCCACTCGGCCTCATGGAGCAATACTGGCGGATCGGGAAAAGGTTACGCGGGTTTGGGATGGGGACGGGTGGTTTTGGGATTGGGCCGCCGATTAACGCCGATGAACGGATGGATTTGGGTGAGTTTAGGCTGCTCGTTTTCTGGTTTTTGGGGTGGGGAGTTGGGTGGGGCGGGGGACTTCGATGATTTTGGGGGCATCGGGCTGGGGATTTTTGCGAAACGAGGTTTGGGGTTTGTTTTCAGCGGGTTCGGGGTTGTTTGCGGCTTCGTCCTGGGCGGCTTCGCGTGCTTCTGCGGCCTTTTGAGCGGCTTCGTATTCCTCGGATTCCTTTCTCGTCTTCGTAATCTGCTCGAGGCGGGCGAGCGCCTTTTTAAACCAGAGGATGGCCGGGCTGGTTTCGGCGTCGAAGACGAGATCGGGAGACTCGAGGGCGCGCTCTTGCCGCATTTCCTTGAGCTCCGCAGTGAGACGGGCGGCGTTGCGGATCAGACGGGATTCGTAGCGGCTGATGAGGTCGAGTTGGCGCGACTCCTCGCGAAAGGCGTTGACCTGACGGTCCTTTCTGGCTTCGCGGGGCATACTTTTGCCGACGAGTTCCGGGCCCGTTTCCGCCGACAGCGGCTGTTGGTAGATGAAGAGGCCGCTCTCGACCGACAGGATGCGGTTGGTGCGCCAGCGGGACTCAAAGATGAGCTGCGCGTTAGCGGTTTCGCGGACGCCGACGGGTTTGAGTTCGAGCATATAGTCGAGGCCCATCTGGAGGTAGAGCGGGAAGTCCTCGAAAGTGAGGAAGACGTTCTGGGCGGTCAGGCCGTGTTTGAGGGAATTGAACGCCGCCGGTTTTTTGCCGGGGATGAGGTGCGCGTGGTTGGTGATGCCGGTGGGGGCTTCGAGGAGGTCGGATTCGAGGTCGGATTCGAGTTGGGTTGCGGTGGATTGGGACATTTGGTGCTCCTGTTGGGAGGTCCCGGTTGGATTTGTGGAGGGACTTCGATTAGAGGTAGCAGGCTGGCCGGGGGGTTTGAGGGAAATGTTGGGGTAAGTTGTTGAGTGGGTGCGAGTTGTCGGTGAGGATTTTCAGGGATTGGGATTTTGCGGGTATAAGCGCTGATGCTGAGAAGATTGACGTTGGAAGGAACCACGGAATGTATTGGGGTGTTGTTGAGGTGCGGGCGGACCCGGATTACCGATTGTTCGTGCGTTTTAGAGACGGGCTAAGTGGGTATGTGCAATTACGCCGCGAGGAACTTACTGGGGTGCTCGCTCCACTCAAAGATCCGGGATTTTTCGCGCGGGTCTTTATTGATCGCGGCGCGGTCGCTTGGCCCGGGGAGATAGAGCTTGCGCCGGATGCGATGCATGCGGAAGTCGCTGGCTAAAACCCCAGGGCGCCGTTCGTGTTTTCCATCCGGGTTCCGGCCACTCCGACAGAACCTTCTTTGATTGATCCTTGGTTAAATGTTTGGAACCGGCGCACGTGATCCGGATCGGGTCGGCTCTGCCAAGAAGGCGGTACTGCTGATTTCGCAAGCGTCGCGGCCCCGTAACTCTGCTGCAAAATTGGCGCATCTAAGGCGCAAACGGTGCCGTGAGTTAGGGTTAAGACTATGCTGGAAGGCGGCGTGTCGGGAAAGCAGGCTTTCATCGCGGTTCAGTTCAGGGACGCGGGCTCTGAACCTGTTATGGTCCCGGTCTCCAGCCTAGATGTGCTAAATAGCGAGGAAAAAAAACAAAAGGTCATCGACTCTGCTTGGGCTTTCTTCCAAAGAGGTGAGTTCGCCCGCAGAAGTTTAAGCCCGCACTTCGTTGAGACGCTGGCATCTGATCTAGCTAAGGTCGTCAACATACAGAAACTGGTAACTCCGCTGGTACTGTCCGCATTGGCTGAACTCTACCGCAATCGCCTCCGACTCGAACTAGAACAGCGGGGCGAGGCTGCAATTGACTCAAACGCGCTGCATCTGAAGGCCGACCGTCGCGCCGGGGAAGACATCCATGTCTATTTCGATCCGCCTCAGGATTGGGAACAGGTCGCTAGGAGCAATATCGGGAAGCTAGTTGATGACGCATTCTCCGTTTCGCCCGCGCCCTTTTCATGGTACAAGTTCGCTGAGTGGTTGTGGGTCAATCAGGTTGCCGGGGCTCTCGGGGATCTCGAAGAGGAGATTGGGCAAGACGTGCTTGCGCAGATGCCGCATCGTGATTTCGAGCAAGTGCTCTTGAACAGAATCGTTGGGCACCAGGATAGCGCCGTTCACACTGCCAATCTGATCCTTCGACGGACGGAATGTCTCGCGAAAATGTTCGTGTCGGCGGCAGAAAAGAGTCTAGACGATCTGTGGAAATTTGAGAAGCTGTTCGGTCTTCGAAAGCTGCCACCTGACCATTGCGCGGACAAGGCCGGCTTACTGGTGAGGCTCGATCTTGGTCGCCTGTTGAGCCTTGTTGCGAAGAGACCAGAGGATCTATATTTCCTACCCCCAAGGAAGTTCGAGGAGCTTATCGCGCATGTGTTTGAGAACTTTGGATACGAAGTGGAACTTACGCCGGAGTCCCGGGACGGCGGCTATGATATTTTCGCAGTTCGCAGAGCCGAACTTGACACGCGTGTGTTGATAGAGTGCAAGCGCTACACGCCGCCAAAAAAAGTTGGGCGCCCGGTTATTCAAAACCTTCTTGGCGTGATCTCTGACCGACAGGTGGGCGCGACCATGGGTGTCTTGGCGACGACGTCTACATTCACGCGCGATGCCGAGGCATTTATTGAATCGAATAGGTGGAGAGTTCAAGGACAAGACTTCAATGCTGTCGTGGGCTGGATCAGCGACATCGTGAACGGTGTACGAAGGTGAGTTCTTTCCGGTGGCGAGTTGACGAGCTTGATGAACTTGTGCCGTTGATTGGCTACGGGTTAGTCTTGAGGGCTTCGCAGGGTTTGACTGATCAGTAAACTGACGCAAGTCTCATCGTTGTTCCCGGAGACCTGCACTGACTTATTGTTGTCGCCAGCTACGCGGCGATTCTTTCCTGTGGCTCGGGTATATCAACGTAAGTGAAAAGGAGGTCGCGGAAGTCGGGATTTTCTAGATGGCGCGAGACGCACTGTCGCTCAGGTACTGGTTGACCCGTTTCCCAGTAGGCGTCGAGGTTGATCCGAATTGCTTCGCTCGCCGCCCGCTTAGCCGCTTCTATGGTCTCGCCGTAAGTCGTAATTGCAAGATCGGGGGCCTGAACGGCAAACCCTTCCTCGGTTTGCTCCAGCGTGATCAGAAATCGCATCAGTTCACCTCGATGTTGATCTTCTTCACGGTATCTACTGCGCGTCCCACCGGTTCTGCTCAGGATAATCGGAGAGCCGAGATGTGGACGACGCTGAACCCCTCAGCCCGATAGATCGGCTTACCCGGCTTCTCGGTTGTGATGAACTCATCTGCCCCGAGCAGAAGGGCTGCCGCTGAATGCAGCGCATCCATCGCCGCGAGACCGCGCCGCTCTGCTTCGCCGACAGCCAAGTCGACAAGCGCCCTTAGATCGTCTGCCCATTCTACCGACGGTTCGGTGAAGAACCCTTTCAGAAATGCCGTTTGCAAAGCGGATTCGTGGAAAGCCGGTTTGGGGTAAACCTCGAGCCGCACGAACACACTCGTCAGCAGTTTGCGGTTCGCGTCTTCAAGCAATCGAAGCGCAGGCTCGGATTCGAAACGATCGGCTCGCGCAGCGGCGATGAGAACGCCCGAATCAACGAACGTCCGGATCACCGGGTCTCAAATCTTCCAGCTCGCGGTCCAGTTCTTCACGGGTCAGCAGCATGGTTTCACCGCGGGCGGCCGCAGCTTCGATCTGATCGCGAAGGGCGCGGAGCTTCAAGCCCAAGGCTGAGACCTGACGGCTCTGGGATTGGAAGTCGGTCTGCGGTAGGAGTTCTGACGCCATGGTGCCTCGTGATCTATTATCACGCAATTTGTCAAGGGTACTAGCGTTTCAGCTTCTGCGCGAATCGCGGCATAGGTGCAGGGCGAAGTGGCTGGCATCGACAATGGAAGCGCAGGATTTTTCGGGCGGTTTATGGGTTCGCTGCTCGAATGGGTAAGCGCGTGGATTTTTGAAGCTTCTGCTGGATGAGGAGCGGACCAACGCGGTGCATCACGAGTCTCCAGGCAATTTCCGTGGGAGATGCGGCATGAGATTAGCCTGACCGGTCGCTTACGCTCGCGGCTCGGAAACAGGCTCGGTCGCGTCCAAATCTTTCGCGCTAAACAAACTTGACAACCTTACACTCATATTGCATACTAAAGCTGTGAGTGACCCAGGGCCTCTGCGCCCCAGGAACTCCACCCAAAACTGGAGGCATTTCTAAGAGATTTATGGGCAAGATTATTGGAATCGACCTGGGAACCACGAATTCGGTCGTGGCGGTCATGGAGGCGGGGCAGCCTACCGTTATCGCGAATCAGGAGGGCGCTCGCACGACGCCGTCCGTGGTCGGGTTTACCAAGTCGGGCGAACGGCTGGTCGGCCAGGTGGCGAAACGCCAGGCCATTACGAACCCGCAGAATACGATTTTTTCGATTAAGCGCTTCATGGGCCGCAGGTTCGATGAAGTCAGTGAAGAGATGAAGATGGTCCCCTATAACGTCGTTCGGGGGGACAACGGCGACGCGCGCGTCGAGATCAACGGCAAGAAAGAGTCGCCGCCGGAGATTTCGGCGATGATTCTGGGCAAGTTGAAGGAAGCGGCCGAGAGCTATCTGGGCGAGAAAGTGACTGAGGCCGTCATCACGGTTCCAGCCTATTTCAATGACGCTCAGCGGCAGGCGACTAAGGACGCCGGCAAGATTGCGGGCCTCGATGTGAAGCGCATCATCAACGAACCGACGGCGGCGGCGCTGGCTTACGGGCTCGATAAGAAGAAGAACGAGACCATCGCGGTCTATGACTTCGGCGGCGGCACGTTCGACATTTCGATTCTGGAAGTCGGCGAGGGCATCGTCGAGGTGAAGTCGACGAACGGCGATACGCACCTGGGCGGCGACAACATCGATCAGCGGGTTATGGACTGGATTATTTCCGAGTTCAAGAAGGAATCCGGCATCGAGCTGTCGAAGGATCAGATGGCGCTGCAGCGGCTGAAGGAAGCGTCGGAAAAAGCCAAGATGGAGCTTTCGACGCTGCTCGAAACCGAAGTGAATCTGCCGTTCATTACGGCCGATGCGACCGGTCCGAAGCACCTGCAGATGAAGCTGACGCGGGCGCGTTTCGAATCGATGTGCCAGGACATTTTCGACCGCACGACGGGGCCGTGCAAACAGGCCATGGCGGATGCGAACGTGACCCCGCAGCAGATCGACGAAGTGGTGCTGGTGGGTGGTTCGACGCGTATCCCGAAGATCCATCAGATGGTGAAGGATCTTTTCAACAAAGAACCGAACAAGAGCGTGAACCCCGATGAAGTGGTCGCGGTGGGCGCGGCGGTACAGGGTGGCGTGCTCGGCGGCGAAGTGAAGGATGTGCTGCTGCTCGATGTGACTCCGCTATCGCTGGGCATCGAGACGCTGGGCGGCGTGTTCACCAAGCTGATCGAGCGCAACACCACCATCCCGACCCGCAAGGGCGAGACGTTCTCGACGGCGGCTGACAACCAGACTTCGGTAGAGATCAAGGTGTATCAGGGTGAGCGCGCGATGGCGCGGGACAACCGGATGCTGGGTGTGTTCCAGTTGATCGGGTTGCCGCCGGCTCCGCGTGGAATCCCGCAGGTGGAAGTGACGTTCGATATCGACGCCAACGGAATTTTGAACGTGACGGCGAAGGATCGGGCAACTAACAACGAGCAGAAGATTACCATCACGTCGTCTTCGGGGCTTTCGAAAGAGGAAGTCGAGAAGATGGCGAAGGATGCGGAATCGCATTCGGCGGACGACCGCAAGCAGCGTGATCAGATCGAGGCGCGCAACCGGGCGGATTCGATGGTTTACAACGTCGAGAAAACGCTGAAGGAGCATCGCGACAAGGTGTCCGACGATGACGCGAAGAATATCGAAGCGGCCATCGAAGAGACGCGGAAGGCGATGACTGAGAACGATGCGGACAAGCTGAATGCGGCGACGGACAAGCTGACGGCGGCGAGCCACAAGCTGGCGGAGGCGATGTACAAGTCGTCGAGCCAGCCGGGTGCTGGGCCGGGTGGTCCGACTCCGGATGCCAACGGTGCGGGACCGGCCGGTGGTGAGAAGAAGGGCGATGATGTGGTCGACGCTGAGTTTGTGGATGTCGACGACAAGAAGTAAGTAAGTGATGTAAACGCGGGCAGCCTGCCGAAAGAGCGGCTGCCCGACTTTCCTATGGCCAGTTCCCCTAAACACGATTACTACCAGACGCTGGGAGTCGCGCGCGACGCGAATGCTGACGATATCCGCAAGGTGTATCGGAAGTTGGCGCGCAAATACCATCCGGATTTAAACCCCGGGGACAAGTCGGCCGAGAACCGTTTTAAAGACGTTCAGGAAGCCTATGATGTGCTGAGCGACGAGAAGAAACGGGAGATGTACGACCAGGTCGGTTACTACAGCGACAGTGGAAATCCGCCGCCGGGTAGCGGACCGGGGCCGAATGGCAGCGCGCGGTCGCAGCCGCCGAACATGGATTTCGACGGGTTCGATTTTGGCGAGTATTTCCGCCAGAATGCCGGACGTACAGACCAGCGGCAATCGAGCACCGAGGAGCGCGCGGGCGGTTTCAAAGATATCTTTAGTCAGTTCTTTAAAGGCGGCGGCGAGACCGCGGAGGAGACGCCGGAAAAGGGCGCCGATCTCGAGTACGCCATCAACATCGATTTCTGGCAGGCGATCAAAGGGACGACGTTGAAGCTGGAAGTGACGCGCCACGAGGTTTGCTCGACGTGCCATGGCTCCGGCCAGGGTGCGGGTGGCAGCGTGACGTGTCCGCAGTGCAACGGTACAGGACAGGTGACGCAGATGGCGGGGGCGATGAAGTTCAGCCTCTCGTGCCCGCGCTGCAACGGCAAGGGACGGCTGCGGAACGCGTGCCCGACCTGTCATGGCGACGGGCGGATCGCTCACAAAGAGACGGTGGACGTGCGCATTCCCGCGGGGGCGCAGACTGGTTCGCGGCTGCGTGTGCCGGGCAAAGGAAACGCGGGAACCATGGGTGCACCGGCGGGCGATTTGTATATTACGACGCGCGTCGAGCCGCATCCGGTATTTAAGCGCGAGGGCGATAACATCGAGATCACGGTGCCGGTGACGGTGACCGAAGCGGCGCTGGGAGCGAAGATCGAAGTGCCAACGATCGATGGCAAGACGCTGTGGAAGCTGCCTCCGGGAACGGCGAACGGTCAGAAGTTCCGGCTGCGCGAACGCGGTGTTTTCAATACGCGCAAAAACGGGCGAGGCGATCAGATCATCGAGGTCGCGCTTCAGGCCCCGAAGGCGCAGGATGAGCGCACGAAGGAGATTCTGCGTGAGCTGGCGCAGTTGAATCCGGAAGATCCGCGCGCGCAAATTTGGAGTGAGGTGTAGTATGGCAGCGCGATCGAAATCGAAGGCCGCCTATATGATTTCGTCGGTGGCGGAGCAATACGGGATTCATCCGCAGACGCTTCGTCTCTATGAGCGGGAAGGGTTACTGAAGCCTTCTCGCAGCGACGGAAACACGCGGCTTTATACCGAGCAGGATCTGGAACGGCTGGAAGTGATCCTGCATCTGACGCGCGATCTGGGCGTGAATCTGGCCGGGGTTGAAATCATATTGAATATGCGCGAGAAGATGCGGCAGATGCAGGAAGAGGTCGAGAATTTCGTGGACACGCTGAATCAGGAGATGTCGGCGCGGTCGCGCGAAGCAGTGCCTCAGGCGCCGAGCGGCATCCGTACTCTGATTCGACTGGTGGACGCGAAGCGACGATGAAGATGCGGGGATTGGTGTCGGTGGCCCTCTTGGGTGCAATGAGCGCGGCGGGAGCTTCGAAGACGGCTCCGAAGAATGTGGAAGACGCGCTCCGCAACCGGGTCGGGCAGTTCTACCAGCTGATGGTGGATAAGAAGTTCCGGGCGGCGGAGGATCTGGTGGATCCGGACTCGCGGGACGCCTATTACGTCAACGAGAAACCGTCAATCGAAGATTTCCAAGTGGAGGGAATCTCGTGGGAAGACAATTTCGCGGCGGCGAATCTCACCATAGTCAGCAGAGTAAAGATCCGCAGTCCGCGTGCAGGCGAGTATGAGGAGAAGGTGCCTTATTCGAGCCACTGGAAACTGGAGAACGGCCAGTGGTTCTGGTTCATTCCGAAGGTGACGGTCCGGCAAACGCCGTTCGGCGTGATGAAAGTGGATCCGGGTGTGGCGGCCGGAAGCGGAATGGATTTGAAGGCGATGATCGCCAAGGGCCCGACGCAGAAAGACGTGCTGCAAGGGGTTGACACGGATCGGACGGAAGTACACTTGACCGGGAACAAGAGTCAGGAAGTGAAGATCGAGAACAAGCTTCCGGGGCGGGTTTCGTTGCGTGCGGAGATCGTCTCCGGCGCGGGATTCGATGTGACGCTGCGCGATTCGGGTCTCGAGGGACGCGGCAAAACACAACTCTTCGTATCTCGTCGCCGTGGAGTGGAATTCAAGCCGGGGAGGTTGGCGGTGATGGTTCAGCCTACCGGGCAGGTTTTGCAGATTACGGTGAATTAGGGGCGGAAGGAGCCGCGTTAGTAAGACGTTCCTGGCCGGGAATCCTTCGGGGATTCCCGGCCATTCTTGTTATTGGACTGCGATGGTGGCGTTCTCTGCTTGATTGCTACTGCCGCCGAACGTCAGAATCACGGGGACGGCCGAGCCTGGCGTGACGGTCTCCGGTACGAGCGCGTTGACCTGGATCAGGCCGATGAAGCCGGGAGCAAGTCCCGCGAACGAGACGGTTGCCGGTTGGCCGCCGATGGTCACCTGCGGGTTATCCGTGAGTGTGATCAGCGGATCGGTGCCCGCAGCCAAGCCATCGGCAAGCGGGGTTGACAGCGTTCCTCCGCCGGTTGCGTAGAGGACGATGTAACTTCCGCGCGCGACCGGATTCGTGGCAGTGTTCAGGGTAGATGCCGGGTAATTGAGAGCGATCGCTTGGATGGGCGCGCCCGTGGTGTACCCGGTGGCCGGGAATTCGGCAAACAAGCCGGGACTCGATTCAGCTACCGACAGCGAAGCGACGACCGTATAAGGGGTTCCGTTGATGGAGATCACTACAGGCACCTTCGATCCCGCTGTGGCCTCATACGGGACTTGCACGTTGATCTGAGTCGCGTTTTCGAAGAAGATCGGAGCTGGCGTGCTGCCGAAGAGAACCTGCACACCGGCGAGCGTAGTTGCCAGGCTGCCGGTGGTCGCGTCGATCGTGCCGGAAACGCCGGCCGCCGGTCCGAAGCCGGACCCGAAGATGCTGACGATTTCGCCGGGCGCGACAACGCTTCCGTTGATGAACGAACCGGCGTTCACGACGGCAACGTTTTGAACCACGACCGCGAGCTGGATCGGCGCCGAAATACCCGTACCGTCAGTTACGACGATGGGAACGTCGACAGTTCCAGCCGTTGGGAATAGCCCGGCAAGAACACCGTTGACTAGGGTGACGCCAGCTGGAACTCCGGTAGCAGCGAGGGCGACGGTATATGGCGGCGTACTGGATAGCGGGACGCCTCCGGTGAACTGGAGTGTTGTCGTGTACGGAAGTCCGGCGAATGCGGCCGGCACGCTCGCCGGCACGATTGCGAGAGCGCTGCTCTCGACGTAGAAGACGGGCATCAACGTCTGCACTTCGCCCAGTGAATCGGTCACGGTGACGGTCGCGGTGTATTTTCCGGGGGCTGCAGTGACGGTTCCGCTGATGGTGCCGGTTGGGGTGATGGCTAGACCCGCCGGAAGGCCGGTCGCGGCAAATGTGTAAGGCGCAACGCCATTCGCGGGGGTCACGCTGATGGTTGTGACGACCTGACCAACGGTCAAGGTTTGAGGATTCGGACCGGTCGCAGTCAGATCCGGGGCGACCTGCAAGGCAACCGGAACGATGAATGTCGCCCCAGTCGCATCCACACCGCTGAATGTAACGGCAGTGGGCGTGGTCAACATAGGTGCGGTGCCGGATATCAGGACAGAGCCGCCGCTCTGAATCGTGTCAGTCAGACCCACCGGCAAACCGGTCACGGACTTGACCGTTAGCGGAGGAACACCGCCCGTGAAGCTAATGGTCGAAGATACCTTCTCGCCCACATAGGCTATTAACGGGACGCTAGGCGTCACTGGCCCCCCGGATACTGCAATCGATTGCGGGAGAGTGGCGGACGTACCCGTCGAGTCTTGCACGCGAACCGTGTAGGGATAAATGCCAGGTGTTCCGGTAGGCGTGCCGCTGACGACGCCGGTTTGGGCATTCAGCGTAACGCCGGCAGGAAGAGCTCCGCCGGCGATGCTGAACGTGTAGGGCGGGAAACCGCCTGCCGCGACCAGTTGAGTCGCCGGGAAGGGCGCTTCGGCGTTTATAAGTCCGCCCGCGAGAGTGACGGGCGCAACGGTAACGTTGTAAGTAATCGGCCCGTAGACGAAGTGATCGCCCACAAGAATTTCAAACTGAAAACTGTTCGTTCCCGGTGCGAAGACTGCGTTCGGCAGGGCGAAGATAGGTGTGCAAGTTACGATGCTTCCGGCCGGAAACGCGCTGTAGACGTTCCCTTCGTAGTCAGCCGGACTGGCTTCTTTACAACGAACGCTCTGAACGGTGGAGCCTGTTCCGAACGGCGGCAATAGAACCGGGCGCACGGCGACGTTCCCGATAGACTGACCGCTCTGAAACCCGCCGGCGACATATATCAGGATCTGAATCTTAGTGCCCGCCGTTCCTGCCTGCGCCTGGTAAGGGACGGTGGTCAGGTTCGTCGGAGAAACCAGTTGGGTTTGGGCGTACTGGAAGTTGCTATCCGGCGAAACGCCGAAAGACGTTTCGTAGAAAGGGATTGCGATCGGAGGTTTGGTGTTCAAAGAGGCGGCCAGGGAGTACTGAACGTAGCTCGCTCCGCCGTTGATCTCGGTTGCAGGTAAGAAGGTCACCGATGCCGTTCCGTCAGCGCCGGTGACGACACTGTATTCAGAAAGAGGGATGATTCCGTTGCTGGTCGTGAACGTGATCAGCTGACCGGGCACACCGGTTGAGTTCGGATCGGAACTGGAGGTCACTTTAAAGACGAGCGGCTCGCTCCCGGTGGATTGAGTAGTAGGGTTAAGCTGCCCGTTACCCGAGAGCATCGTAAGCGTTTGCGCGGGTAATAATCCGCAAGACACTGCGGAGAAAAAAAGAAATAAGGTCGATTTACGCATGAATGGAGGGTGGATGTGCAGGTGAGCACGGTTAACTCAATGGAAGTATACACCTCAAAAGAAAAAGGGGAGAGCCTGAGCTCTCCCCTTTGCTGTCAAGATTTGCTTTCGAACTAGGTGAAATCCAGCGGGTTAGTGACCGAGGATTTCAGGCTGGCCACTGGTACCAACACCAGCGGAAGGCGTCCCAGTACGTTGCCCATTTCCAATTACGTTGGCGACGTAACCCTCAGAGAGGCCGCGTCCGGGACCCATAAAGCCGTCCGTGATGAACGCATATCCGTGAGCGTAGACGAAGTCGCAGACCGCCATCATGTAGCCCTGGAAGCCAGGAGCCACAGCGGAGACGGTGCTGTGCAGTTCGATGTAGCCAGCCGAGGCAGCAACCGAAGGAGCTGTCGCGGGCGCTCCATTACCGTAGAAGTAAAGGACGCAAGTTCCAGGGTTCGCGTTAGAAACCGAGTCCTGGGTACCCGTGGGATCGGTTGACGTGGCGGCGATCGAGAAGCCAGTGTCAAACCCAGCCTGGTTGGTCATGAACGGGAACAACAGAGTCGTCTGGCAAGGCGACGGCGTTCCGGTTGTGAATAGCGGGGAATAAGCGGGCGAACTCGGTGAAATCAATCCCGCGAACTCCGGAATAACTGTCGTCGGGGTGGCTGAACCGGCAATCGGAGCAAGCGCAACCTGGACGGAAGGCACACCTGCGCTGAGCGAGCCAGAAGCGAGGATATTAATGATATATGCCTCCACCATGCTGGAGTTCGCACCAATCACGTTGTAATAGTAGGTGACTGCAGCGCCACTGCCCGTGACCGAATAATAGCCAGATCCACCAGCCGAGACTGGGGGAACCACGGTAAGGCCGGAAGTCGGTGCAACGGGAGTCGTAGTGCCCGCTGCTCCAACCAACACAGCTGTTCCAACGTTGTAGCCAACGCCATAACTCGTTAGCGTCGCACCTTCGACATAACTGTAGATCGTCGTTGGAAGATAGACCGTCACTCCGCTTGGGATGGTCAGACCGACTGCAAGCTGCGTGCCTGACTGCGCCGGGAATGCCGGGTTACCTGAAAGGCCGGTCCCAGATTCTGAGTCAACCTGATTCGTGGACGAGAACTGGGTCTTGAACACGTCTGCATCTACCGGATTCTCCTGAATGACGAGCGTTCCGTAGACATTCGCAGGGAAAGACGTCGGGGTGGTACTGCAAGAATTTGCTCCAGCGAGGCTGGTGGGAGTAACCACTGCGGTGGCCGCGTTCGGCACAACATAACCGGTTACAAACAGCGGATTCAACGGAATGTTCAAGTTATTGACGGTGACGACCGAGTTGATCTGGCTAAATACACCAGCCGTCGGGCTCGTCGCAACCGTGCTCGCATTCACCCGAATGCCGCCAATCGCTACGGTGAAACCGGCGTCCGTCGGAAGCGCACCCAGCGCGACGCCGTTGAAAACGACTGCCTGACCAACAACGGTTCCAGGGTAGGTTACGGGCGCAAGGCCGTCATCAGTGACGGTCAGGTAAGGCTCCGTCGGCTGGCTCGTGATAGGCGCGCTAACCGAAACTGTAACGTTTGCGGTTCCGCTCGGGACTACCGCCGGACAGTTGAAGCTAATCAAACCAGTTAATTCAGTTACACCTTCCGCCCGCAGCAGCGGGGGAACGCCGTTGTTACCGAAGCACTGTGCGTTATTTTGCGCGCTAGCCGTACCGACGCCGACGGCGAGGGCCATGGCTGCGAGCAAGAGACTCTTGCGAAAATCTGCCATTTCTTTCTCCTTAAGTTTCTTTCGTAAGTTTCTTGAATCGGTCGAAGTTTCTTCTAACCCCAGCCTCAGCTACCACTACAAATGCCCTTGTACCGCCGAAAGAGACCAACGGAAGTGGTGTCTCCGGCTCCGGATAGCCGAAAGTGGCCGAATCCGGTGCTGTACAAAACTGTTCACGCGACAGGTTAGTTGTCGCGCTTGACTGCAAACCTCGGGACTGCAAAACTGTTCCACTCAGCCGCCTTCGAACGGATAGAAAACGAGATCCGGTACTTGGTGCGGACGTAGAGCGGCAAAATCATTGATACCGCATGGCTTGCAGCAGTGTCAAGGCCCACATCCATGCAATTCGCGCGGGAAGGGACGAAATCCGCATCTGTAAATTTCGGGAAACACAGGGAACGGCCGAAATTGCACCTGAAAGGAGCGTAAGAGCGGTTAATCCGCGAGGCGGCCGGTAAAAAATGAAATTTTCTCAATGCTAATAACAACTGCCCGGAAATCGGCGTAACGATACCGGTATATGCGATGTCCAATATAGCAGACACCTCGAAAGTCGAAACCCATCGACCCCTAAAACCTCTCGCTTGGGTATACTCGTAAAAAGGACGGTTCTGTTCGGCATGGTCCAGCGGCGACGCTCATTTCTTTTGATTCCTGTATTTTTACTAGCCGGCGCCGTCATTGGTGGACGCTTCGGCTCGCACCTGATGACCGCTTCGGCGGCCACGACGGAAGACGACGTGAAGTCGAGCGTTCACAACTTCACGAAGGTTTACGGCGTGGTGGAAGATAACTTCGCCGATCCCGTTTCAGCGGATCGCGGCATTTATAAGGGCGCGATTCCCGGCATGCTGCGGACGCTCGATCCGCACTCCAACTTCTTCGATGCGAAAGAACTGGCACTGATGAAGGAAGAGCAGCGAGGGCATTACTTCGGCGTCGGAATGCAGGTGAGTCCGCGCAACGGAAAGACCGTCGTGATCCGGCCTTTCGTTGGATCGCCCGCCTATAAGGCAGGAATTCGACCCGGCGATACCATCAGCATGGTTGATGGGAAAGCGACCGACAACCTGACGACTACTGAAGTCGCGGATATGTTGAAGGGTCCCCGCGGCACGACGGTGCATATCGGCATCGTGCGCGAAGGCGCTGCGAAGCCTCTCGCGTTCGACGTGATCCGCGACGATATCAATCGGCCGAGTGTCGATCAGGCTTTCTTCGTGAAGCCGGGCTACGGCTATCTTCATATCGAACTTTTCAACGAGACGACGGGGCACGAAGTGGAGCAGGCGCTGGAGAAATTCGCGGCTGCACAGAAAGCTGCCGGCGAACCGGAGATGAAGGGGCTGATCCTCGACCTTCGCGATAATCCCGGCGGTTTGTTGAACGAGGCGGTTTCGGTTGCCGACAAGTTCCTGGCGAAGGGCGATGTGATCGTCTCCCACCACGGCCGTTCGTCACCGGAGCGTGTATACCGGGCGCAGAACGGCAACCATGGCAACGTGTATCCGATCGTAGTGATCGTGAATCGGAATTCCGCGTCGGCCTCGGAGATCGTTTCAGGCGCGCTGCAGGATCATGACCGCGCTTGGATTTTAGGCGATAACACGTTCGGCAAGGGATTGGTGCAGACCGTGTATCCGCTGAGCGAAAACACCGGCCTGACGCTGACCACCGCGCGCTATTACACGCCGAGCGGACGCTTGATTCAGCGCGATTACGCGAATACGTCGTTCCTCGATTACTACTACAAGACCAATACCGCGACGCGCAACGATAACGACGTCAAGATGACGGATGGCGGTCGTACGGTGTACGGCGGCGGCGGAATCGCTCCGGATGAGAAGATCACGCCGGAGAAGTTCGACTCGCTGCAAGCCTATCTGTATGCGCAGGGGATTTTGAATTTCACGCGCCACTACTTCGCCGATCATTCGATCAAGCTGCCGGAAAACTGGCAGCCGGACGAGCAGACGGTCGAACAGCTTCATGACTGGATGCTGAAAGAGCCGAACGTGAAATTCACCGAGGCGGAGTTCACGCGTGACCACGACTGGATCAAGCGCAATCTGGGAACGCAGATGATCCTGACGGCGCTCGGTGCGACCGAAGGCGACAAGTACCGCGTACAGACGGATCCGATCGTTCTCAAGGGGCTGGATGCGATGCCCAAGGCGCAGGCGCTGCTCGATACGTCCAAGAAAATCATTGTGCAGCGGATGGCGCACTAGGTAGTTGACTCCCCAAATTTTCGTTCTCGACGCAGGCGGTCAGTATTGTCATCTGATCGCCCGCCGAGTGCGTGAGCTGGGGGTGCATGCGGAAATCCGCCGGAGCGATGTTCCGGCCGACGAGCTTCGCGGGGCACGCGGCATCATCATTTCGGGCGGGCCTTCCAGCGTTTACGACCCCGGCTCTCCGACGGTCGATCCTGAGATTCTGGACGGGCGCGTCCCCGTGCTGGGCGTTTGCTACGGTTTGCAGCTCATGACGCAACTGCTGGGCGGGCACGTGCGGCCCGGGCAAAAGGGCGAGTACGGGCTCGCGACCTTATCCCTCGAAGATGGCTGGACGGCAAGTCGCCTGCTCGCCGGCTTTTCCGATCGCCTACAAATCTGGATGAGCCACAAGGACGTGGTTGCGGGTTTGCCTGCCGGCTTCTCGCGCACGGGCTCGACGTCCACTTGCGCCATGGCCGTCATTGAAAATCCGGAGCAGCACTTGTACGGGGTGCAGTTCCATCCGGAGGTTGTGCATACCGCGCAAGGGCGCGAGCTGCTGGCGAACTTCGTGTTCGACATCTGCGGGTGCGTGAAGGACTGGGACCCGGCGCATCAGTTGGAAGAGATCGAGGCGCAGATCCGGAAAACGGCCGCGGGACGGAAGGTGTTTTTCTTCGTCAGCGGCGGCGTGGATTCTACGGTGGCGTTTCAACTCTGCGTGCGCGCGTTGGGTGCCGATCGTGTGCGCGGCGTTTATGTCGACACGGGTTTGATGCGCGCGGGTGAGACCGAAGGTGTGGCAGCGATGTTCGCCAGACTGGGCGACGATGTTCGCGTGGAGCATGCGGCGGGCTACTTTCTGGGAGCGCTGGCGGGGGCGCGCGATCCGGAACTGAAGCGCGCGATTATCGGCGAGGCCTTCGTTACCGTGCAGGAGCGCATCATCGAAGAGCAGCATCTGCTGAACGCGCGGTGGGTCTTGGGTCAAGGCACGATTTACCCGGACACGATTGAATCCGGAGGGACATCCCAGGCCGCCGTCATCAAGACGCATCATAACCGCGTTGCAGGAATCCAGAAACTGATCGAGAGCGGCGGCATTGTGGAACCGCTGCAGTCGTTCTATAAGGACGAAGTGCGCGCGATCGGGGTGCAGCTTGGATTGCCGCCGGAGTATCTGGAGCGGCATCCGTTTCCGGGGCCGGGGCTGGCGATTCGATGTCTCTGTTCCGAGGTGGATGCGGATCCTGTGGTGCGTGGAGATGCGTGGCTGGTTCCCGTGCGATCGGTTGGGGTGCAGGGCGATTTTCGGACGTATGCGCCGGTGTTGGTGACCGAGCAATATCCGTCGAAAGCTACCGATACGAGAGCGGCTGCGACGGAGTTGGTCAACCAGACGGCGGAGATCAATCGCGTGATTGCGCTGGTGAGTGCGATTGCGCCGGTGGAATCGATGCGGGTGTGGACATCGTCGATTGTGCCGGAGCGGATCGAACGATTGCGGGAAGCGGACCGGATTGTGCGCGAGATGTCGAAGGCGAGCGGGTTCGATAGCGAGATCTGGCAATTTCCCGTGGTGTTGATTCCGTTTGGGACCTCGGAGAGGCGGGATTCGGTGGTGCTGCGGCCCGTGGATTCGGTCGACGGGATGACGGCGGAAGCTGTGCTGATGGACGACGAGCTACTTGGCGCGATGGCGGAGAGGCTGCGGGAGATTGAGGGAGTTGCGGGGGTCTTCTACGACCTGACGCATAAGCCGCCGGGAACGATTGAGTGGGAGTAGCGGTCCGCTAAGCTGGCTGAGTGCGAGTGACTCGATTTTTGCTGTTGTTACTACTAGGCTGCGGCATTTCGTTCGCGCAGACTCCCGATATTCCTAAAGAGCTCCGCGTACCGGAGGGTCAAAGCTTACTCATGCGGCTGCATGGCGAGGGAAAGCAGATTTATTCCTGCGTCAGTGCGGCGGGCGCTTATGGGTGGAAGCTGAAGGGTCCTGAGGCCAAGCTTATCGACGAAGACGGCAAGGAGGTGGGGCGCCACTTCGCCGGGCCGACCTGGGAAGCGACCGATGGAAGCCGTGTGATGGGGAAATTGGCGGCGAGCGTTCCGTCTCCCGATGAGGGTTCGATTCCGTGGCTGCTGTTGAGCGCTGCATCGCATGAAGGTACTGGCGTGATGCAACGAGTGCAGAGTATTCAACGGCTCGACACGAAAGGCGGCGCAGCACCTTCGACCGGATGCGCCGCGGGCAACGAGAACGCCGAGAGTTCGGTTCCGTACGAGGCTAGTTACTACTTCTACGGGGCTGCGGGTAAGTAAGTCAGTGGACGAGTTTCCTAGCTTCGATCTTACCGGGCAAGTTGCCCTTGTTACTGCGTCGGCGCGGGGGTTGGGCCGCGCGATCTCACTGGCGCTTGCTCATGCCGGCGCCGATGTGGCTCTAGGTTTGCGCGATCGCGAGGCACACAGCGGATTACCCGCTGAGATTGAGGCGCTCGGCCGCCGGGCGCTGCCGTTGCAAATGGATGTTACGAAGCAAGAAGAGATTTTCCGCGCCGTCGAAGATACGGTTGCGCAGTTCGGCCATCTCGACATCTTAGTCAACAACGCGGGCATCGCGCCGGGAAATCTCGCTGAGAACGTTCGAGAAGAAGATTTCGACTCTACTCTGGCGGTGAACCTAAAAGGGACATTCTTTACCAGTCAGGCCGCGGGTCGCGTGATGATCGAGCAGAAGCGCGGACGCATTATCAATATCGGTTCGCAAGCCGGCTTTGTCGCGTTGCCGGAGGAATCCGTTTACTGCATGACTAAGGCGGCGATCACGCACTTGACTAAGTGCCTGGCGGTGGAATGGGGTAAGTACAACATCACGGTGAACGCCGTGGCGCCGACGTTTATAGAGACGCCGGGGACAGAGCCCGCGCTGGCTGACGCTGAGTTCCGGGCCGATGTTATTGAGCGGATTGCCGCGCTGCATCGAATTGGGAAGCCGATGGAAGTAGCGGGCGCGGTGGTGTTTCTCGCGTCGCCAGCTGCGTCGCTGATTACGGGACATACGATTTTGATTGATGGGGGATGGACGGCGCGGTGAGGAGGGCAGCAATTAAGAGTTGCCCTCGTTTCGCCGTCAGCCCCGCCGCGCTGCGTCAATGGCGGCAACGTCGATCTTCCGCATCGTCATCATCGCTTCGAAGGCGCGCTTAGCTTCCTGACCGCCCGCTGCAAGTGCATCGGTTAGAGTGCGCGGAGTAATCTGCCAGGAGAGACCCCAGCGGTCTTTGCACCAACCGCACTCGCTTTCCGCCCCGCCATTGCTGACGATCGCGTTCCAGTAGCGGTCGGTCTCTTCCTGATTCTCCGTCGCGATCTGGAACGAAAAGGCCTCACTGGGCCTAATCGCGGGGCCCCCGTTGAGACCTAGACAGGGAATGCCGAGCACGGTGAACTCTACCGTCAACACGTCCCCCTTCTTACCACTTGGGTAGTCACCCGGCGCATGGTGGACAGCAATTACTTCGCTATCCGGAAACGTGGTGGCGTAGAAGCGCGCCGCCTCAAGCGCATCCTTATCGAACCAGAGGCAAATCGTATTCTTTGACGTCATAGTTCTCTCCTTTTAGCTTCGCCTAGCCAGCATGGCATTGAGAGCAGGTACGATTCCCAACGACGGCAGTGAACGCCGGGAAGTCTTGTCCCTCCTATTGTTTTCAGCGGCCGTGACAAATGTCCAACAGCGGCTTCGGCACAACGACGCCTTGATCGCGAAGCACGTCGTAGGCTGCCGCACGAACCATGTACGTGGCGCACTCCGCGCCACGTTCTCAGTCGGGGAGAGTCTGATCATGACGGCACCTCTTGGAGCTATGCGTTCGAAGCAATCCTGCGCAAGCCCCCTGGTGCGGCTAAAGCTGTCTAAGCTCGGATCGATATTCATGCCCAAGGAATTTGTGACTCGGTTTGAGCTTTCGTCCTCAACGACCCTCAAGATTTCGTCGGCGGTCTTGGCAACGTCTCGAGTTGCGGTTGGCAGCCCCTGTGCCGATTGCTTAATGAGTATGTTGCTTCGCAATCGGAAGTCTAGGTCATCGCCATCGGCTTGCTGCTTTGAGGACTGACGAAGAAAGAACATTTGGGGACGGTCATAGGTCACGTTCGGTTCACGGCTATAATCGACCTCACGCTTCATCGACCTTGCACGATCGGCCTGCCAACGAAAAGAGAGGGACTTCGGCGCGTACGATCCGTACAAGACCCGGTTCACACGAAATCCCACGTAATCCACTCAAGGCTTTCAGGCGCCGTCGCGATCCGCTTTTGGGAGGCTCCGTTGATGCTGAGCGCGGCCAAGAGACAAAGGAGAGTTAACGGGCGGCAGCGGGTATTTCGCACGCGAAAGGCGAATCCCTTTAAGCGTCTTACTCCTCCCGAAACACGCTAGACAAGTCCATTCTTACTGCTCTCCAGGTCGGAATCAGCGTTGCGGCGCAAGATACTCCGATGAGTCCCGTAACTACCAGAGCGAACGTCAATGGGTCTCTCGGCTGCACGTTATATAGCAGCGAAGTTAGCCAGTGAACGGCCGCGGCTGCCAACGCTACACCTATTCCGATGCCGGCGAAAACAAACCCCATGCTCTCCCGTAGCACCATCTTCATCACGGTGAGGCGGTCGGCTCCGAGCGCCATTCGGATTCCAACCTCCTGTCTGCGCTGGCGCACGGAGTAGGCGATGACTCCGTAGATACCGATAGCCGCCAAGACAAGTGCGATGGACGCGAAGGCGGCTAGTAATGCGGCGCATATCCGGGAGCGCCATAGCTTGTCGCCGATTACCTGCTCCATCGGCATTAGTTCCGAGATAGTCAAATTCGGATCCACGCCGCGAACGGCCGCTTCCGCGCTGGGCAGGATCGATTTCGGGTCAACAGCGGTGCGGATTACGAACGCGACATGCGTCTGGTCCCAAGCGTCGGCATGCTGCAGTTGCGGAAGATAGAACTCCTCTGCAGGTTCGCTGGCCCAATCCTGCTGCACGTTGGCGGAGACACCGACGATTGTGAAGCGGTTCGGAGTCTCGACGGCTTGTGGATCGGCCCAAGGAATATTTGGAAACACCAGCGTCTGGCCTACCGGATTTTGCCCGGGCCATTGATGGCGCGCCAGCCGTTCGGTAATGACTACTACAGGCGAGCGACTGCGCATTGTCACGCGCGGTAAAGCCTCGGCCATGCAGCAGCGGCACCTGCATCGTTTCGAAGTAGTCTGGACGAACCACACGATATGCGGCGCTAGGTTGTTGTCCCGGCGCAGGAACCGGGCGTCCTGGGACGGAGTAGTCGAACGTCCAGACATCGCCGCTGATAGGCAGATGATTAATGCCGCTCACGCGCTCGATGCCGGGAACACCGGCGAGCGCCTTGGTGACGCGATCGAAAAAAGTGAGTCGCTGCGGGCCCGTTGCTTCGTCGCTCGGCGCGAACACATACATAGTTAATAGGTTGTGCGGATTGAATCCCGGGTCGACTGCATTCAACTGTTCCAATGTGCGAATCATTAAGCCCGCGCAGACTAACAGAACCAATGCAAGGGATACTTCGGCTGCGATCAAAACTCCTCGCGCGCGGCGCTGCGGGATGCCAACTGAACCGCGGCTACCTTGCTTGAGGCTTTCGTTCACGTCGATGCCTGAGGATTCGACGGCTGGGAACACGCCGCACACCAAGCCCGTCAGTATCGATGCAAATAGAGCAAAGCCGAGGACGAGCGGCTCCATCGCGATCTCGCCCTGGCGCGGAAGGCTCGCCGCGGGCAGCATGCGCGAGAGCAGCGCGAGCGACCACCACGCCAACGCCGTACCCGCTATGCCTCCGGTTATCGAGACAAGCAGACTCTCGGTGGCTAGTTGACGGATCAAGTCCCAGCGTCCCGCGCCGATGGCGAGCCGGACAGCAATCTCACGCCTGCGTCCGATGGCGCGGGTAAGTAGTAAGTTGGCGATGTTGGCGCATGCGATCAATAAGACGAGTGCGGCCGTTGCCAGCAGGACTAATAGAGTCGGCCGGATCGGACCGGTAACCTTCTCCTGAAGGCGAGTTACTTCGTTAGTCACGCCGGCGTTAGTCGCTGGGTACAAGCGCTCGAGTCTCTTCCCGATGGTAGTTAGCTGCGCTTGCGCCTGCTCGATGCTTACGCCGTCTTTCAAACGCGCGAATACGCGGAGCGATCTACCCGCGCGATCATTCAGGCGATCGGACAAATTGAGAGGCGCCCACATCTGGGTTTGCGTCGCCCAGAACGGCGCGAACTGGAAGCTGGGAGGCATCACTCCAACCACTGTGTACGGATGTGCCTCGATCGTAACGGCGGTCCCGATAATGTTGGGGTCACCGCCGAATTCCTGCTGCCAGAGCTTGTGGCTGATGACGATCACGGGAGCGGCGCCCGGCTGGTCTTCACCAAGACGAAACACGCGTCCGCGCTCGGGCGGAATGCCAAGCATCGTTAGCAATCCCGCACTAACCTGCATGCCCGGAACCATGTCCGAGTGATCGGGCCGCTGGATCGCGCCGCCCCACACTTGCGCCGCAGCCATGTGCTCGAATGCGGTCGTTGCGGACTTGTAATCGAGATAGTCAGCCGGGGACACCGGGTTATTGCCGCGGGTCAGTACAACCACCAGCCGTCCGGAATCGCGATAATTCAGCGGCTTCAATAGGACGTTATAGACCACGGTGAACACCGCCGTGTTTGCGCCGATTCCGACCGCAAGCACCAGGAGCGCAACCACCGTGAATCCGGGACTACGACTTAGTGCGCGCGCCGCGTACCGCAGTTCTTTGAGGAGTTGCCGCATAGTGATCTTGGTGTTACAGGCATGAGCGTCGCCATCCTATGCGGAGGTTCTCCGCTGAAAACAAACGCCCGGTTCGTGTTCCTGATATTCGGTTTGTCCGCTTGCGCAAAAGCCCGTCCCGGAAGCGGACACCGATCGGCTATGTAAGCTAGGAAATGATCCGCTTGCGAACGGCGTAGAGGATGACTTCCGGAACGGTGTGCAGGTTTAGTTTTCGAAGCACATGCGAACGATGCGTATCTACGGTATAAGTGCTCAAGTTCAGCTGCGTTGCTATTTCCTTGTTAGATTTGCCTTCGGCGACTAACTGGAGGATCTCGCGCTCGCGGGCGGTTAGGAGCTCATAACTATCTTCCTTGTCGTCCGCGATGACTTGTTGACTATCCTGGAGAACCTGACTGACGCGAGGGCTGAAGAACGGATTTCCCTCCACAACGGCACGAATCGCGGCAATCAGATCGGCTTTTGCGGAGTCTTTTAGTAGATACGCGCGGGCGCCCGCTTTCAGCGAGCGAAGGATATAACTGTCGTCGGAGTGCATGCTGAGGATGACCACAGCAATGTGGAACGGCAAGCCGCAGATCCTGCGGGTAGCTTCGATGCCGTTCAGGCCTGGCATCGCAATATCGATCACCGCAACATCGGGGCGATGTTGTTCAGCCAGTGCCACCGCTTCCCTTCCGTCGCTAGCTTCGGCAACTACCTCGAATCCGGGCTGGCGCTCCAGCAGCACACGCAGGCCGTCGCGCAGAATGTTGTGATCGTCCGCCAGGAGGATACGAATCGTCTTCATAAAACCGCGGCCGCTTGCGGTATGCTCTCGAAGGTCGGCAGCGGCAGTTCCGCTTTGAGTAGTGTTCCGCGTCCAACCTGCGATTCGACTTCGAAGACGCCTCCAAGGTTTCCAATGCGCTCCGCGATGCCCAGCAAACCAAGCCCGCGCGTTCGTTTTGCGTCGAATCCCGCGCCGTCATCCTGGATGCTGATAAGTATTCGGCCAGAATCGTGAGTGACGCCGATCTGAACACGGCTGGCATGGGCGTGGCGCGCACAGTTAGTAAGTGCCTCCTGAGTTATTCGATAGATACAGGTCTTATGCTCTTCCGGGAGATTCTCTTCCAACTCCTCCGCGACGACACTAACCCGCATACCGGTACGGCGGGAAGTCTCGCGGGCTTGCCAGTTGAGGGCGGAAAGTAAACCGAAGTCGTCTAACATGGACGGGCGCAGTAGCAGCGCCAAGTCTCGCGTGGCTCCCACGCCGCGGCGCGCCAGTTCGCGAATGGACTCCAGGCGACCACGGAGCTCACGCTCACCCGTTAGATTCGAATCGATATCGAGAAGGTTTTCGGATTCCATCAGAATGGCGGAGAACGATTGCCCGGCTTCGTCATGCAACTCGCGCGCAATCGAACGGCGCTCATCCTCCTGGACGCGAATTAACTTGGCGGATAACTCTCTTAGTCCTGCCCTCGCGAGCACGGTTTCTTCCAACTGTTGCCGGGCTTGCTCTTGCAGACGAAGAATCGCGAAACTTGTGAAAGCGGCTAGCGCGATTCCTCCTACTAACGCAAGCACGATGCTAAGGACTAGCCCGAGCTGGAGATGTCCGGAGAGCAAGTTTAGCTGATCGTTGCCGCGTTGCAGTACCCGATCGTTCAGCTGAGCGATCTGGTCCGCGATCTGTAGCATAGCGGTGCGGCGCGGAATCAGTTCGTTATAGAAGAATTCGTAGCGATACTTCTCCCGTTGGTTCGCGGTCCACGAAAAAGTACTGCTGAGTACGCTCCAGTAACTCTCAATCTGTTTCCGGAGAGACTTGAAAGGGGCAACTTCTTCGGGTTCCAGGGATCGCGAATACTGGTCGAGCGCCGATTCCGCGTCGCGTCGCGCGTTATCCAGCGCAGCAATCTGGGCATGGGCACCCGATGGCTCCGGGGCGAGAAGCGAATCTCGAGCGTACGTTCCGGAAAGATAAATCGCGGAGCGAATGCGTTCCAGAGTATGATTCCGCTCAAAGAAATGCTGTCGGAGCGCGGCGTCGCTAGTTCGCAGGTTGTGAAGCAGAACCATCCCAGCGGCACCCGACGCGCCGATCAAGAGAAGCAGGCCGCCGAATCCGTAGAGCAGAACAAAGAAGGGTTTCCGTTGCATTGCTGTCGCTATTTCATGCCGAACCTGTCCTTAGCATAGGATTACCTGACCTCAAAAAAAATACCGGATGGACGTGATTTCATTCCGCCCGCGGTTCCTGTAGAAGTAGTTCAGACGGGCTAAGAGCCCTAAAAAGGAGTGGTGGAATGAGGAATACATTTACTGCGTGCTCGATAGGGCTCGCGCTCTTATTGCTTACCGCTGGTTGTGCGAAGAATGTGGCGAAGGTGACCCCGCCCAGCCCCCCATCGCCCGTGGTGGCAGCTAACCCCGCGCATGGTAATCGGACGCCGGCGGCGACACCTTCGTCTACAGTGGCATCGAACCGAGCCGCGTCGGATATGCCGGACGCAAATACCAGGGCGCGGATTCAGGAGCTTTTAAATCGGATTCAGGATGTCTACTTCGATTACAACCGGGATAACTTGCGTCCGGACGCGCTGGCTGCACTGAAATCGGACGCGCACACGCTGTCCGAGATTATCCAGCAATATCCAAAGTTCCATCTCATTGTGGAAGGTTACTGCGACGACCGCGGATCCGAGTCCTACAACCTGGCGCTAGGAGACCGACGTGCCAAAGAGGCTAAAGAATATCTGGTGGATCTTGGTTTGCCAGGCAATCAGTTGCAGACCGTTAGCTACGGAAAAGAGCGCCCTGTATGCACCGATGATACCGAAGCGTGTTGGCAGAAGAACCGGCGGGCTCATATCACGCAGCAGCCCGATACGGGAGTGGTGGGCTAAGAAGGAGTGTTAAGAGGGAGTGCTAAGGGGGGATGACATGTACCGTATACTTTTTATCGCAGCAGCAACTGTAACGATGGCGATTGCCAATGATCCCGCGGTGACGGGAACCTGGCAATCGAAGGCCAATGCGGCTGACTCGTTCGTAATCCAACAAACCGGAGATCAAATTCGCCTCCAGGAACTGGACGGCGGCAACGTTAAATCCGAATACACTTGCAAACTTGGAGGACAAGATTGCAATGTTGGCCACGGGGATAAAGTATCGCTGTGGTTCAACGGGCCTGTCCTGGTCGAGTTACGGACGCATCATTCCTCGGTCGTGAAGCGAAGGTTCGCGTTTGCGGACGGAGGCAATCAGATGCAACTCGAAGTGGACCCGATCAACCCTCCTGGTAAGCAGGATCAAGTTGTCTACGTGAAGAAATAACCGGTCGGTGCGGCGGAGGGCAGTATACTCCGTCAATGCGGAACAACTTGGCGCTCGCGGCCATCCTAGTCGGTTTGGCTTCTAACTACGGTCTTGGCCAGACACCTCGGTTCTCAGTCAGCTTTCCCGTGGAGCGCTCAGCGAAGCCGCTGGATGGCCGCGTGTTGCTGCTGCTTTCGAACAATGATTCGGAAGAACCGCGGATGCAGATCGACGATACGCCGCGGTCGCAGATGGTCTTCGGAGTTACGGTCGACGGGTTGAAGCCCGGCGAGGCGGTCACGGTTGACGGAGCGGCTGCTGGCTACCCGATCCGTAGCTTGAAAGACGTTCCCGCCGGAGACTACACGGTCCAGGCCGTACTCAACGTGTATGAGACCTTTCACCGGTCCGATGGCAAGACGGTCAAGCTGGCGCCGGACCGTGGGGAAGGGCAGCATTGGAACCTCGCGCCCGGTAATCTGTTTTGTAGTCCCCGCAAAGTACATGTCGGTCCGGGTAGTTCGGTCGCGATCTCGCTGGACCGGGTGATCCCGCCGATTCCCGACGAGCCGGATACGCAGTATGTTCGTCACCTGAAGATCAAGAGTGCGCTGCTGAGTAACTTCTGGGGCCGGCCGGTGTACCTCAGTGCTGTCGTGTTAGTTCCTGAAGGTTTCGATACTCACCCGAATGCGCACTACCCGCTGGCGATCTTCCATGATCACTTTGTCTCAGGATTCGATGACTTTCGGACAACGCCTCCCGATCCGAACTTAAAGCCGAATTACTCGGAACGGTTTCACCTGGCCGGCTACAACCGTATCCAACAAGAGGAAGCTTATAAGACTTACAAGCAATGGACTAGCTCTGGGTTTCCACGAATTCTGGTAGCGAAGTTACAACATGCCAATCCCTTCTACGACGATTCGTACGCAGTGAACTCCGCGAATCTCGGACCGTATGGAGACGCCATCGAAACAGAGTTGATTCCTGCGATTGAGAAGCAGTTTCGAGCAATCGGGCAAGGTTGGGCGCGATTTCTCTATGGAGGATCCACCGGCGGATGGGAATCGCTGGCCGCACAAGTGTTCTATCCGGATCACTACAACGGGGCGTTCGTTGCTTGCCCGGATCCTGTCGATTTCCGCGGTTACGGGACGATCGACTTATACAAGCAAGACAACGCGTTTTATCTTCAGGGCGCCAATAAGCAAGTAGAGCAACCGGCGATGCGCGACTATCTGGGACATACTCTGATTACCGTGCGGGACAACCTAGCCTATGAGGCCGCGCTCGGGGACCACGGGCGATCAGGCGAACAGTACGACATCTGGCAGGCCGTTTATGGTCCCGTAGGCGCCGACGGCTATCCGCAGCCGATCTTCGATAAGACGACAGGCGTTATCGATCATCAAGTCGCTAACTACTGGCGGGACCATTTCGACTTACGGGCGAAGTTGGAACGGGAGTGGCCGGCGATCGGTCCGAAGTTACAAGGGAAGCTGCACATCTACGTCGGAAGCGAAGATACTTACTTCCTGAACGACGCGGTGTACCTTTTGGAAGACTTCCTAAAGACGACCGGCGATTCGTCGGACAGCGTTCCCTATAGCGGCGAAGTGCAGTATGGCCCTCGCGCGGAGCATTGCTGGAACGGAGATCCCACGCTGCCGAACGCCTACTCACGGCTACACTACAACACCATGTATTTGCCCAAGATCATGGAGCGGATCGCAGCAACGGCACCTGCGGGGGCGGACACGACGAGCTGGCGCTATTAGAAGTCATCACTAGAGTGCGTAATTAGCATTACGGAAACCTTTATCATGGCTTATTGAGCCATCCTTCCACATGGCATCCGGTAGCGCAGCATGCTACGGTTCACGGCATAACGGCTACCGCGATTGTATTGTCGGTGGTGGTTGCATCCGTCTTACAGCCCGGCTATTACATTCCCCTACTTGCCGCGGCGATGCTTTGCACGTGGCTATTTGGTTGGACAGCCGGCGTAGAAGCTACCATCGCGGGTACGATCTTAGCTGACTATCTTCTAGTGGAGCCGCGCTATCACTGGATCCCGGTCAACTCAAAAGAACTCGCCGGGCTCATCATTTTCGTAACCGTAAGTTTACTTGTCACATGGCTGACTTCGGCTTGGCGGGGCAGCCGCGATCTGCAGGAATCCATCCTGCAGGGTATGAGGGACGCCCTGGTAGTTACGGACCGGCACGGCGCGATTCTCTATATCAATCCCGCCGCGCAGGATTTGACCGGGATCACGAAGGAAGAGTCATCCAAACGCCGGTTTGAGAGCGTTTTTCGTCTGCGTGATGAGGCCACGGGGGTCGACCGCTCCGCCCTGATTTCGCAGATTCTTTCCGGCGCAGCCGTCCCACAGACTAGCCAGACGCTGCTTACGTCAAAGGACGGCACCGAGTATTCGGTGGAAGAGAGCGCCGCGCTGCTTCGAACGCGAACCGGCCGGATCAACGGGGCGATTATTGTCCTCCACAACACGACCCAGCGGCGCCAGATACTCGATCAGCTCACCCAAACGCAAAAGATGGATGCGATTGCGAGGCTGGCCGGCGGGCTTGCGGGCGAGTTCAACAATCTGCTCACGGTAATCACCGGCTTCGGCGAGTTGCTCACCACGGAAATGGCTGCCACGAACCCGTTGCGGCGTTTCGCGGAAGAGATCCTGGTGGCTGCGGGACGCGCCGCCGCTCTGACGCGCCGCCTTCTGGTGTTCGGCAGGAATCACTCGATCCCGGCAGAGATTCACGATCTGAACGCCCTGATCACCAGCCTGCAGCCGAAACTGGCCCGGGCGGTCGCACCGAACGTCGATTTGGTACTACTGCCGCGCGCGCGCTCAAGTCGCATCCGTACAGATCCCGGCCAAATGGAGGCGATTCTGGTCAACCTGGCTACCAACGGCAGCGAGGCCATGCCGAATGGCGGCAAGCTGATCATCGAGACCTATGATTTCGATGCGGCTCCCGACGCGCCCGGCCGGTTGGCGGACCTTCCTCCAGGCCAATACGTGCTTCTGGTGATCACCGACAACGGCGTCGGGATGTCAGCGGAGACGCGGTCGCGCCTGTTTGAGCCGTTCTTCACCACCAAAACGCAGGTTCAGAGCGCGGGGCTCGGCTTATCGATTGTCTACGCCATCGTGAAACAGCAAGGCGGCAACATCAGCGTGTATAGCCAGCCGGGCGCTGGAACCATCATCGAAATCTACTTTCCGCGGGCCAAAGAAGCGGCTGTCCCATCGCCCAAACCGAACCGCCGTCAACGCGGGACGGAGACCATCCTTATGGTTGAAGACGAGGAGGCGGTGCGCAAGTTAGTTCACGCGGTATTGGCGACGAGTGGATATAAGGTGCTGGAAGCGCAGGACGGCAAGCAAGCCCTAGATATGTTCCATAAGAACGCGCCGCAGATCGACCTGGTGCTCACCGACATCGTGATGCCGCAGATGAACGGATATCAGCTCGCCGCCGCGATCGAGAAGCTGGAACCGGCGAAGAAGATCCTGTTCATGTCCGGATTTCGCGATGCGAGCGTGGACGGCGAGTATGAAAACACGCGGCCGTTTCTGGAGAAGCCGTTTACGCCGGAGGTTTTGTTGAAGAGCGTAAGGGAGACGTTGGACGCGAAGAAGACGGCCTGAGATCGCCTCCAGCTTTCGGTTGAACGCCCACCGCCGGTCAGGGGAATCGAGCCAGCCAAGCGGTATACAGTCCGCCTGCAACCGTGTGCCGGTCGATGATCTCCAGCCCGCTAGCCAGAATGGCCTTCTCCGTGTCGCCGGGCAGTTCGAAGGCATTGGCTCCCAGCAACCGGAACAGCACCACCGCCGCGAAGAAGACTACATAGAACAGCGGCAGCATCGCGGCATTTCGAGGCCGGGAATAATCGCAGATCAGCCACGTCGCGCCCGGCGCGGTGCAACGCCGCACTCGCTCAATCAAACGCGTACGGGATTCCTGGGGGAAGCACGTCAGGACAAACTGCAGCGCAATGAAATCGTAAGGTTCCGCAGGCTGCAGTTCCGTCATGTCTCCCACCGCCGGGATGATGGTGCCGGTCCATCCACTTTGCTCGACGCGTCGCGTCGCCCTTGCTACCATTTCGGGCGCGAGATCGTTCAACGTAACTTGGGGCGGATTTTGCGCGCCAATTAGTGAAACTGAAAACCTGCCGGTGCCGCACCCGGCGATCAGCGGATTCTGAGGGCGGAATGGCAGGCGATGGGCGAGCGCATCGCGAACTTTGGAAAGCGGCTGCAAACTAAGCAGTTCCAACGCGTCCCAGATTGACGCGACTCGTCCGTAGCGAGTGGTTTGAAACTCGTGCGGATCCTTAGGTAAAGCGTCTGGAAACGGCAACTAAAGTGTTGTGCAAAAACGAACAGCGGGTCTCGTGCGCAATATCCTTCTAACCTTCTTCCTACTTAGTCTGGCGAGCGCGCCAATCGTGGCCGCAGCCGATGAGGCGGTCGCGCTACCTGCGCCTCTGCGGGCGGCGGATACTCGCGTCGAAATCGTTCCCGCTCCGGATGGCGCGGACCTGATCACGTTCTTTCGCAATGGCGTCCCGCAGTTAACCATTTTGCGCGATACCCTCGGCGATCCGAATACCAGCGCTCACCGCTTCCGTCAGGTCTGGACGTATTCTTACTCGCATCCCGGCGTGCTTCAGCGCGTAGCGGCCGCCATCCCGTTTTTCTATCATCGCGCGAGCTGGGATAAAACCAATCCCGCATCCGCTAAACCTCCGAAGCCGTTGTTCGATTTATCGGAGCCCGCGAAAGGTACGGCCGGCGCGGATCGCCGAACAACTCGCCCAGATGGACTTCTTCGATTCGTACGGGATTTTGGTGCGGGCACCCACGCGTGCGTATCGCGGCAACACAGGCGACTACCGCAACATGAACCTGGCGCGCTCGCTTGAGATCGTAGACAGCGGAGCAAAGCCGAATGTTCTTCCCGCTGAATTGCGCGACGAGAATTGGGATGAAGTTCGCGGCCGCCTATGGCTTTCGGAACGTCTGCTCGGCGGCTATGTCGGCAATGAGCGCGCGGAACGGGTGGCCGTCGCAGAGGAAACGGAGTCCGCTGAAACGCGCGGTTCTAACTGGGATTTCCTGCGCCAGTGCGTCGAGGAGAATGGGCTTTACATCGAGCCGTTGATCGAAGAACCGGGAGCTCCGCGCGAAGCCGTCGTCTGGTTTGCAGATACCGCGAAGACCGCGGCCCCGCGCACTTTCGATTCGCGCTACCTCGGAATTTCTAATCCGTTCGGCGACCCTCAAATGGCGCAGTGGGACGGCTACACGGCGCAATGGTATCTGGATCCGAACGGTGTCCGAGTCGACGCAAGTGCGCCTGGTGCGCAACCGGTCCGCATGATTCCGCTCGCTCTGTATGCGCTCGATTATCCGCGCGTTCCGCTGTTGCTGCTGGACTTCCACAGTGACCGGGCGCGCCGCCGCGAAGTGGTACGCCGCGCGGCCGACCAGATCACCACCGGCGTCTTCGGGATCACACCTTATTCCAGCCTGAGCTGGTTCACGGCGCGCAGCACCTACATGTTTGTTCGCGACCGGCAAGGGGCGGCTTTGAACCGCGTGGAGCGGTTGAACGCGTACGCGCGGCTGCGGCAGATCCTTGTAGAGACAGGAACGAACATCGACCCGAAGTTCCGGCGGATGCTGGAAACGAAACTCGACGGCGTCGCGTTGAACCCCTTCGAGCAGGATGCGGGCGGGGAATCGGCTGTGGCCGAGGGTCAGTACTCCGCGCTTTTGAAATGGGTGCAGTCTCCGGACGGCTTGGCCAAGATGCTCGATCATGAGCGCGGGGCAGAGTACTTCAATCAGACGCACACGCCCGGCCAGCGCGCCTGGATGAAGACCCTGGAAATAGGAAGTCTGGGACTCTACCGCCCGGTCCATGCCGCCGCGCCGGAGACGTTGCAAGCTCTGGATCGCTACCGGACCTCGCACTCTCCGGATCGCGGGTTGCCGCCCTCGCCGGCTCCGGGCACTCAGGCGGGCGGCCCGATCGCCGCGAACGTTGGGCAATAGCCTTTTGTTCGCTTTCTGCCGCATCGCGGTACTGCTTAGTCTCGCGGTTTACGGCTGCGAAGGCGCCGTCAAGCGCGTAGTCATTTTCAAATTCGATGGCGTCAACGCCGGCGCGCTCGATCGGTGGCTCGCGCGAACCGACCCGCATACCGGCCGAAGCGTGCTGCCCTGGATGAATGAGATCTTCGTGCAGCAGGGCACTCGCGTCGAGAACTTCTACGTGCGCGGGATCAGCCTATCCGCGCCCTCGTGGTCGCTGCTCGACACCGGTCATCATCAACTGATTCACGGCAACGTGGAATACGACCGCTGGACTCTGTATCCGTACGACTACTTGAACTTCTTTCCGTTCTATCTCAACTACGGCGAGAAGAAACAAGTGGATATGCCCGGTGTGGAGGTTCTGGACGAGGATGGAATCGCGCTGTTAATCGACCGGTTTCCCGAGGCGCAACGCTGGCAAAGCTTTCAGTTGTATCAGCGCGGCAATCAATGGAGTATTCTGCGCGAGAGCGTGCCGCACCACTTCGAAGGGCGCTCGCCCAAGCAGTGGTTCGATGAATGGCAAACCGGTCTGGAGCTCGAAGCCTCCATCGGTCAGGAGCAGGAGCGCGAGTTGATTGACGCGCTGAAAGACGATCAAGTGCTGTATCTCGATTTCTTCTCGGGCGACTGGGACCACACCGCGCACTTGACCAACGATCCGGACAGCCAGTTGCGCGCGATGCAGGCTCTCGATGCCGCCGTGGGGCGCATCTGGAACGCAGCGCACGCGGCGCCCGATGGGGCCGAAACTGTGTTCGTCACGGTTTCCGACCACGGCATGAATACGACGCCGGCGGTGATGAGCCAGGGCTACAGTCTGGTGCATTGGTTCAACGGCGCGTCGGGCGGCGGACAGCATGTGATCACCGACCGTCACCCGCTTGAAGGCTATAAGCTCAGCGGGCTCGATCCGTTCGTTCATAAGGTGTTCAACCCCAGCGCGGAGTCGCTGTATCTGCAATCCGAAACGCACTACCCGACGGTGCTGCTGGATCTGGATGGCAACGAACGCGCCGGTATTCAGTTGCGATCGAACGCGTGGAATGTCGCGCAGATTCTGCTGCAGCAGGCGAATCGGTCCGCCACGCCCCGCAACGTGAAGGCGGCCTGCCGGGAGGAACTGGCGCGCTGGGCCGAAGCGGAACGGGCTCGATGGGCGCCGCGCCGCGCTGCGTTGCTCTCTGGAGTGTCTGTGCTCGAGCACAATATCCCGGCTGAGACGGATCACACGTCGAAGGACCTGGAAATCCGCCGGGTTGCCGTACGGGCCGCGGCCGAGCGCTCCGAAGCTCACGATTATCACGACTTCGTCGCCGCCGTGGACCGATTCCTCGCGATGCCGCGCAATGCTTCGGATTCGCTGGTTCCCAAAGAGTCGCTTGGACCGGCAAACAGCATTTGGGATCTGCAGCATTATGTAGTCGGTCCCGCCGGGCAGGGAATGGTGTTGACACCCGAAGGCCGCATCGACATGGACCGCAGCTTTCAGCGCGTCGATTACCTGGCCGCGTTACGCGCCATTCGAGTTCGGAATCAGGTACAGAGCGGCATCGGCAATGAGCCCGTCGATTTCACGGCAGTTGCGGTCGACCCGGCTCCGTTTGGTACTGCGCTGACGGGAGCCATCTGGCTCTATACCGCGGCGGACCGGCAGGCGATGGTGCTGTCGCGGCAGACGGGCGACCGATTTGAGATTCAATACCTGCCGGTGGCAAATCTGCTTGGAAGGCCGGATGGCACAGTCAGTTTCGACATCGCTGCGCTAAAGCCAGGCCTGCCGCTCCACATCGCCGAGGACCCGAATCTGCGGCTGCCCGCCGGCGACTCGCAATGGCTTAGCGAATGGCACAGCGATCGCGAGTGGCTCGACGCCCTGCATCTAACGCAATACTCGAATGGTCTGATTGGCCTGACGGAACTGTTTCGCGCGCCCGAGGTTGAGTCGCCGAAATGGACCGCGTCGCTGTCCGATTCCGATCGCAAGTGCCTGCTCGATCTGGCGCGACTGCGACGGGAACTCGTGGCCCCGGATCTCGAAGTATTCGCCTCGGACCACTGGAACTTCAATGTGCGCAATTTCAACTCGGGCGGCAATCATGGATCGTTTCTCCGGGAATCGACCCACTCGGTGCTACTGTTCTCCGGGGGCGCGAAAACCGGAATACCGCACGGCGTTACGGTCACCACGCCGCACGATTCGCTGGATTTCGTCCCAACGATTTTGAAATTGATGAACCTTCCTGCCGCGAACCTGCCCGGCGCGCCCATAATGGAATTGACGCCCTGAAATAACTGCTTATGAGCACCATCTTCCACGTCGACATGGACGCCTTCTTCGTGTCGGTGGAAGAGATTTTCGACCCTTCACTGAAGGGAAAACCCGTCGTCGTCGGCGGGAAATCGAACGAACGCGGCGTCGTGTCGGCCGCCTCCTACGCAGCCCGCAAATTCGGCGTGCATTCGGCGATGCCGCTGCGCACGGCGTATCAGCTTTGCCCATCCGCGATCTTCATCGAGGGGCATCCGGACCGGTATCGCGAGTACTCGCACCGCGTCCGCGCGATCCTTGACCGATTCACTCCGCTGGTGCAAATGGCTTCGATCGACGAAGCGTATCTGGACATGACAGGAACCGAAAGGCTTCACGGGCCGCCGCTCAAAGCCGCGCATCTGTTGCACGAAACGGTGCGCGCGGACACGGGTTTGAACTGCTCGATCGGCATCGCGACTTCCCGACTCGTTGCTAAGGTATCGTCCGATCAGGCCAAGCCGAACGGCGTGCTGTGGATCTATCCCGGTCTCGAAGCGCAATTCCTCGCCCCTCTGGATATTCGTAAGATCCCCGGTGTTGGCAAAGTATCCGAGAAGCGGCTGCTCGAGATCGGCATCCGCAAGGTCGGCGATCTTGCCGCGCTCGACGAGAGGACGCTTGAACAGCGATTCGGCAAATCGGGACTGGCCCTCGCCGGAAAATCGCGAGGCCTCGATGCCGGCGGCTGGTTCGACGAAGCAATCGGCGAACGGTCGGACCCGAAATCGATCTCGCACGAGCACACGTTTTCCATCGATACGGATGACGAAGGTTTGCTGCATTCGACCTTATCGAAACTGGCTGAGATGGTAAGCCGCCGCTTGCGCGAGCACGGCCTCCAGGCCCGCACGGTACAGATCAAGGTGCGCAATCAGGCGTTCGAAACTTACATTCGAGCGCGCACGCTTCCGGATGCGACAGATCTGGATATTGAGATCGCGCGTGAAGCGCGGACGCTGTTTCGCGAGAACTGGCGGCGGGGCACAAAGATCCGGCTGCTCGGCGTTCACGTCTCGCAGTTCAGTAAGCCCGGCGGCCAACTCGATTTGCTGGAGGGCGACAAGAAATCTCGCTGGACGGACGCGATGCGAGCCGCGGACCGGCTGCGTGATCGCTACGGGGATGACGCTGTGACGCTCGCGGGCGGCATGCGCGGCAAGTTCCGGGAACGAACGCACGAGGCGCTGGTGGACAAGGAGCGAGATCCCGAGCCGCAGTAGTAACGGCTTTGTTACCTTATCGTTGATGCCCGGGGAATTTTGCGTGGAGAAAGCGCTGTTAATGGAGAAGGTACAGGCGGCCCTGTTAAAACTGGCGAAGATCGCTCGCGAGCAGAGTGAAGCCCTGGGCCGCGGCGATGAAAAGGCCGTGATGACGCTCGATAAGGAACTCGAGAACTCACTTGGAGAGAAGGAGCGCTTGCTAGGAGCGTTTAACCAACACGTGGAAGATCACGGCTGCTAACCTATCACGCTGGTGAAAAGCTTATTGGCCGCCGATTAACGCAGATAAACGCGGATGAAAACGAAGCATCGACCTGTCGATCGGTCAGGGTAACTTTACCGACTGATGCGCGGCAAGCTGCCATCCGGCACTGCTGTGGATCCAGACGTGAAGGAAGCGTAGATGCAGCGCGTTCGATTGACCGTCAGTGACCGATTGCACCTGCGCGGATGCGACCAGTGTCGCCGTATCTCCGTAGACGTGAACAACGGGCGCCTCGGAATCATATTTGAACGAAACATACTTCTGAGCGCCGCTGCGGATGCGGTCAATGTATGTCTGCTTAGAATCGAGTTTCCCGCTGGCGTGTCCGTAAGAAAGCTCAGGGCTAATCAAACGTTCCAGCGCCGCGGCGTCCTGGTGGACAAGGGCCATCGCGAAGCTCTTCTCGGCGGTGCGAACCGCGTCCTCCGCTTTTGGGGCGGAGAAAAGAATCGGCGCACAGGCGAGCAGGAGGAGAAGTTTCCGCATACACGTCGATTCTTTCATACCCCTCCTGAGGCGCGCGAGCGAACACGACCCGCGCCGCCAAACTCTGGGAAGTTTGCTGCGCGGGTGGCGCCGCAGTACGACTAAGCTACCGCGGAGACTCCGCGTCCTTCGGGAAGAGACGTTGGAATGAGAGCCGAAATGCGGTCGAGATCGTTGCGTAAACGGAAGATCTGGTCTTGCATTTCGACGAAATCGTCTGCGTTCACCGCAGATTTTAGGGCTTCGCCGGGGGCAACGCCCAGCGTAGCGGTACGGGCCAAAGCGGAAACGCTTCGGTAGCCATGTTGCGCACATCGATTCATGGCGTCGGTGTATTCATCAGCGGTCAGCCGGAAGCTGATCATCCGGCATTTCTTATTAAGAACAGTCATAGGGCGGTTTGGAAAAGTGATCTCTCGGAGTTGTCGACGCAAATCTCGGTTAAAGAGGCTTTCTGGGTATATCGGTAGGAAGAAAGAGCGGATAGCCAAATGGCCAGGGGCGCGTCCGATTTCAATTCGACATCGACGACGTGGTTAGAATTGCGTCCCGGCAAACGGTTATCCTCTCTTACCCGGCGCGGAGCCCGCACCGAATCTTTCATTTACTGAAAGCCCCCGGGAAATGCATCCCGGGAACAGAAAGCGCATCGTTAATCGTTCAAATGCGTATGCGTTCTTTTTAACGGAAGCAGACATTTTCGTCAAGGGGTTCTTGTGCGTTTTTTCTATAAATTGATATCTGCTGTATTTCCAAGGGGATAGCTTTGAATTGCCGACAGATGACCGGTCAGGAAAATAGGAATAGGCCCAAAAATATTTCGGAGAATTTTGCAAAATGCCCGAATTCAATCCGGCGAAGGGCGGCTGTTCCGGGACACCCGGCTAACCGGCGGCCGAGCGCCTATGAATCCGGCGTGCGGTGACCCGCTTCGATTTGTGGCACACAAAGTGCGTACTGCTTTGAGAGGTAGAACTCTGGGGATGGCGAAACCAGGGCTGACAAATTGATGAAAAGACTTTTTCCGTTTGGATCGGTAGCGCTCTTGGCGACGGCAGCTGTTGTAAGCCAGACCAGCTGTAATAAGACTCCTGAAAATACGGCTCAGAATACCGCTGCACCGACAGCCGGCGATCCGGCCAACGGCAATCTGGCGCCCGCCGATGCTTCGCAGGCGCAACCCGTTGCGCAAACAGATCAACAGCAGTATCAGCAGCCCGCGCCGCAGCAGCAATACCAACAACCGGCTCCCGCGCAGCAGTATCAACAATCGGCGGCGCCCCCGCCGCAGCAGGGTAACGAGCAGTATCCCGCACAGTCCGGCTATTCCGACCAGAGCGGATACGATCAGAGCTCAGGTTCGTACGCTTATGCGTCGGACGAAAGCTACGGTCAAGCGGTTTACGCGCCGCAACCACCCCCTCCCCTTCCTGAATACCAGCAGCCCCCCTGTCCCGGTGATGACTACATTTGGACGCCCGGTACGTGGGCGTATGCGGACAGTGGTTATTATTGGACACCGGGCGCGTGGGTTCTGGCGCCGTTCATTGGCGCGCTTTGGACGCCTCCTTATTGGGGATTCTACAGTGGCCGCTACCGCTACTACAGTGGCTATTGGGGACCGCACATCGGATTTTACGGCGGAATCAACTACGGGTTCGGTTATACCGGCCGGGGCTTCTACGGAGGCTACTGGAGGGGAAACGCGTTCAGCTATAACCGGTCTGTCACCAACATCAACATCACGAATGTTCACAATGTTTATAACTCGAACGTTCAAAACTTCACGACCAATCGGGTTAGCTACAACGGCGGAAACGGTGGCGTACAGGTACGGCCTATTCCGGCTGAACTGGCGGTGCAGACCGAGCGGCGTCTGCCCCCGGTGCCCGCGCAAGTCGCGCAAATCCGGCAGGCGGCCACGAATCGTGCGAACTTCGCGGCGGTAAACCATGGTGTGCCTGCGACCCCCGCGCTGCCCCGTCCGATTGCGACGAACTATCGGGCCCCGGCACCGACTTCACAAGCCGTGCAGATTCGGCCGCTTCCGCAAGCAGCTCCACGCGGCGTGGCTCCGGCACCTCCGCAAGCCCGCCCAAACCCGACTCAAGGGTTCCGGCCGACGGCGCCGGCTCCCGCGCCTTCCGCGGCAGCCCGACCTGTTCCGCAGTCCGCGCCAATACAGAATCGTCCGAATCCAGCACCAAATCGCGCGACGCCGATGCAAGCTCCGGCCAGACCGGCTCCTCAGCCGGCACCGATGAATCGCCCCGCGCCAGCCGTGCAGCCTCGACCGCAGGCGCCGGTTCCAAATCGTCCAGCACCTGCTGCCGCTCCCGCGCCGCGACCAACTCCGGCTCCTGCGCAGCACGCCGCGCCGCCGCCGCGCCCCGCTCCGGCTCCCGCGCAGCACGCCGCGCCTGCACCTCGACCCGCGCCCGCTCCGGTGCAACACGCTGCGCCTGCACCGCGACCCGCTCCCGCTCCGGTGCAACACGCTGCGCCGCCACCGCGACCCGCTCCGGCTCCGGCGCAACACGCTGCGCCGCCACCGCGACCCGCTCCCGCTCCGGCGCAGCACGCTGCGCCGCCACCTCGACCTGCTCCGGCGCAGCATGCTGCGCCACCACCGCGACCCGCTCCGGCTCCGCGCCCGGCGCCAGCGCCCAAAGAAGAACACAGATAGCGCGATGGACAGAGACGCCTTCTAAAATCGGGCGGGACTCTGTCCATCTGACTTTTGGAAACGGGAAGAGAGTCCGCATCGAAGAGCCATTAACCAACGCGCCCCAGTTGAGCTATCGGGAACTGGCCGAAGCCATGCCGCAGCAGGTGTGGACGGCGCAACCGTCGGGCGTTCTCGACTACGTGAACCAGCAGGTGATGGACTATTGCGACCGTCCAGCCGAAGATCTATTGGGCGCGGGGTGGTTGAGCATCGTGCATCCGGACGATATTCCTCAGGCGGTCGCCCGGTGGACTCGCAGCCTGAAAACGGGCGAACCTTATGAGGTGGAGTTCCGCCTCTTTCGCGCTGCTGACGAACAGTATCGCTGGCACCTCGGACGTGCCCTTCCTTTGCGATCCTCATCCGGCGAGATCGTGAAATGGTTGGGAACGAACACCGATATTCACGACCGGAAGCAGGTAGAGGCGGAACTCAGTGTCGCCAAAGCGGCCGCGGACGCAGCCAATCGAGCCAAAAGCGCGTTCCTGGCCAACATGAGCCATGAGCTGCGGACGCCGCTCAACGCAATCATCGGCTACAGCGAAATGGTGATGGAAGAGGCTCAGGACGCGGGATCGGATGCTGTCGTCCGGGACGTCCGGAAGATTCATGCGGCAGGCAAGCGGTTACTGGAACTCATCAACGCGGTGCTCGACATCTCGAAAGTCGAGGCCGGGAAAATGGATCTGCACCTCGAGACATTCGCCGTCGCGCCGCTGCTGGAAGAGGTTCTGACTGTGATTGACCCGCTGGCGAAGCGCAATAACAATTCGGTGCGACTCGTGATCGATTCGGAGGTCGCTTCGATGTACGCGGACCAGGCAAAAGTGCGACAAGCGTTGATCAATCTGGTGAGCAATGCGTGCAAGTTTACGACGAACGGCGAGATCACGGTGAAGATCGGCATGCGCGGGACCGAGGAGATTTCGTTCGCGGTGACCGACACCGGAATCGGGATGACACCCGAGCAGACCGCCAAACTGTTCGAGCCCTTCACGCAGGCCGACCACGCCATCAGCCGCAGTTACGGCGGGACTGGGTTAGGGCTGGCGATTAGCAGGCGCTTTGCAAAGATGATGGACGGCGATATTTCGGTAGAAACGAAAGCGGGACGCGGGTCGACGTTCACGCTGATACTGCCGTTGGCTGTACAGCCGGCTAGATAGGCAGCACCGCGCGCCGCAATGTTCCGCAAACCGCAGTTTCAATTTCCAGAGTCCCGCCAAGCTCCGCAATCCGACGGTCGAGAACGCGCGATTCGTTCTTAGAAACGATTGAGGGACGCGATCCGTGGCCGAAGTCGCTGACCTCGACGGTTAACTCCCCTTGTTTCCGCGCGACGGCGACGTCCGCTGCGGCCGCCCCGGAACGGCGATAGACGTCTCGCAACAGCATATTCACGACGCGGAGGATCGAGTCGTTGGTCTGAGGGGGGAGTTCCCCCAAGCCGGCCTGCAAATCCACGGTCACGAACATTCCAGTGCATCGTGCGAATCGGGCGAGGTCGTGGCCCAGCGCATTGCGAAGCTCCGGCGAACAAAGGGAGAGTTGTGTCTGGGGGAACTCACCTGCAGGAGTAGCGGACGGTGCAACGGCTTCGAGTGCGCGGTCGGTCACATCGCGCAAGCGTTCGAGGGTGCCCACGAGCGCTTTTGTTAAGGCTCCGTTTCCGCGGGCCTCCCGGGCAGGGTCGGGCACGGGCACGCTGCCAATCGAGCGGGACAGGTGGCGCAGAACATCGCGTGTTCGCACCAGCTCGTCTTCGGCAACTTTCCGCTCCGAGATGTCCTCGGTAAAGACCAACGCGCCGCTCGGTCTTCCCTCATGCTGAACCGCTGAGACGCTGTTCCGCACCCAGCGGATTTCGCCGTTTTTGCGAATGTAGCGCTTCTCAAACACTGCGCGGCCGATCTCACCGTTGTTGATGCGCCGCGCACATGCAAGGTTGTCGCACAAGTCTTCCGGGTGTGTAAACGACGCGAATGTCAGTGACAGCAACTCTTCACGGGCGTATCCGGTGATTTCCGCATAGCGATCATTCAACTGCAGAATACGGCCATTTAGGTCCACTACTGAGATCCCGACAGCAGTGCCCTCGAAAAGGCCGAAGATGTCGAGTACCGCCTCGGCGGTTGTATTCATGGTGGTTTCCGCGATTCTACCGTAGGTCTGAAGCATTTACAACGCGAGGATGGTTTCATATGTACATGCAGCGGCGAACATTTCTAAAGATGACTCTTGGTGCGGCGGCGTTCGCACAGTCTCAGGCCCAAACGGACCCGATCTGGGGCGGATCTGTGCTGGATACACACCTTCACCTGCGCCGGGATGCCGATTCGTGCTTTACCCATATTCAGGGCTGTGGGGTTACGAACGCGGTGTTGCTGACCGCAGCCGTCGACGAGGACAGGGCACGCGCGGAGATGGAGAAGCGGCCGGGACATTTCGTCCGGTCAGTGACGACCGATCCGGCGAAGCCCGACGCGGGTGAGGTATTGCGAACGGCGATCGCCGCGGGCGCAGTCAGTGTCGGGGAGATGAAATTTCACTTGGCTCTGGATTCCCCGGAGATGCGGCGGGTTTACGATATCGCGGCCGAGACTCAGGTACCGGTCATGATGCATATCCAGAACTTCCCGCACTTCGCGGGCGAGTTACCTTATAACACCGGGTACGATCATTTCGATAAGGTACTTAGCGCTTATCCGAAGACGAAATTTGTGGGTCACGGCGACTTATTCTGGGCTAACATCAGCGCGGACGTGCCCACGGATCGTGGCTATCCTTCCGGACCGATCAAGCCTGGCGGGCTGACCGACCGCTGGTTATCTGATTTTCCGAACCTATACGCGGATATGTCGGCTAACTCGGGTAACAACGCGTTGTCACGGGATCTTGACTTCTCGCGGGAGTTTGTCAAACGGCACCAGGATAAGTTGATCTTCGGCAGCGACTGCAGTTGTCTGGACGGCCACGGCGCAGGCGTTTCGCAGAACAATAATCCGGAAGCCAAGCGGCTGGAAGGTAAGTGCGTAGCTCGAGCTACTCTGGAGTTATCGAAGCAGATTAGTTCGCCCGCGGTGTTCCGTAAGATCACCTGGGAGAACGGGAACCGGGTATTTCGGCTGCAGTGGTAGTTAGTTATTGCGCGAGCGCCTCGGCGATTGCTTTCTCCGCTAATGGAATCATGATGGCATATCCGGCTTTGTTGGGATGAACGCCGTCGTGGCTAAGTTCGGGCTTCATCCCGCGATTCTCGGCAGCCATGGCCGGGAAGTAATCGAGATAGACGAACCCGCTCTTCGACGCGTACTCTTTCAACCAGGTATTGAGCGCGGCAATCTTCTCGACCGGTTTCATGCCGGGCTTCCACGGGTAATCGTAAGCTGGCAGGATTGAGGAGAGAACGACGCGAATGCCGTTCTGTTTGGCGATGTCGCACATGGACATGAAGTTATCTTCGATAGCTTCGAGCGTTGTGGGACCGGTGTTGCCGGCAATGTCGTTCGTGGCGGCGAGGATGACGACAACTTTGGGTTTGAGGGCGACGACATCGGGGCGAAAGCGGATCAGCATCTGCGGTGTGGTCTGGCCGCTGATGCCGCGGTTGACATAAGGTTTGCCTGGAAAGAAGCCGCCTTCGGCATTGTTCCATCCTTCCGTGATCGAGTCGCCCATGAAGACAACCCGAGTTTCGTTAGCGGCAGGCGGCCCGAGCTTTGCATTAGCGTCGGCGTACTTCGCGAGATTGGGCCAGTCGTCGTTATTGACGGCGGCGGGGCAGCTTAGAGCGAGCGCGAGCGGGGCGAACCAGAGGAGTTTCATCCGAACGGATTATACTAACGCGCGTGTTCGCCTGTGCTGGTCAGATACCGAGTCGAAGTTAAGGGCGTCGTGCAGGGCGTCGGATTTCGCCCTTTCATCAAGCGACTGGCGGACCGGCTTGGGTTAGCGGGAACGGTCGCGAACACCGGCGCGGGCGTTGCGATTGAGGTCGAGACAACCGAACCCGAGTTGGCTCAGAACTTCAAGGAACTGCTGCGATCGGAAGCGCCGCCGGCATCGCACATCGAATGGATGATCTTCGGTGAACTGCCGGACGTGGTCGGCTACGCGGGATTCACCATCCTGCCGAGCGCGCCCGCTGACGGAAGTTTCACGTTGATCTCTCCCGATCTGGCGATTTGTGCGGATTGTCTCGCGGACATAGCCGATCCGCGTGGCCGCCGTGCTGGCTATCCGTTCACGAACTGCACGAATTGCGGGCCGCGCTACTCCATCACGCGGGCCGTGCCTTACGACCGCGCGAATACGACGATGCGTCAATTCGCCATGTGCGCGGACTGTGCGGCCGAATATGCGGACGTGACGGATCGGCGCTTCCATGCTGAGCCGATCGCTTGCCCGGTGTGTGGTCCGCGTTTGTCGCATGATCTGGAGGTGATTCGAGACGCGTTGGCCGACGGACGCATCGTGGCTCTTAAGGGCTTGGGCGGTTTCCAGCTTGCGTGCGATGCATTCTCCGCCGCCGCCGTCGAACGTCTCCGCGGGTTGAAACGCCGCAGTAGGAAACCCTTCGCGGTGATGATGCGAGATATCGAAACCGTTGAGCGGTTCTGCTTCGTGAATGAAGCCGAACGCGAACTTCTCAGCGGCAGCGTGAAGCCGATCGTGCTGCTGCGACTGCGCGAACCCGGCGCGTTTCCCGATGCTGTCGCTCCGGGTCTGGAAGAGCTCGGCGCGATGCTTCCTTACACGCCTTTACATCACCTGCTGTTTTCCGAATCGTCAATCTGTTTGATCATGACCAGCGGGAATTTGAGCGAAGAGCCGATTGTGATCGACAACGAAGAGGCCGCTCGCAAGCTGGCGCCGTTGAGCGATTTGGTAGTGACTCATGATCGCGATATCTTTATGCGCGTCGACGACTCCGTCACGCGCGTGTTCGAGGGTGTTCCACGCATCCTGCGGCGCGCTCGCGGTTATGCGCCGCAGCCGATCACACTGCCGTTCGAAGCGGGCGAGATTCTGGCTGTTGGTCCCGAATTGAAGAACACGTTTTGCTTGACCAAGGCAAGTTACGCGATCCTGAGTCAGCACATCGGCGATCTGGAAAATCTGGAAACGATCGAGTTTTTCGAAGAGACCCTGGACAATCTGAAGAGCGTGTACCATGCGGAGCCGCGCGTGATCGCGCATGATCTGCATCCCGGGTACATGAGTACGCGATGGGCGCTGGCTCGTCCGGAGCCCACGATTGCCGTGCAGCATCACCACGCGCATATCGCGAGCTGCATGGCGGAGAACGGGCTGGTCGAGCCGGTGATCGGCGTCGCCTTCGACGGTACCGGCTACGGCGAAGACGAGCAGATCTGGGGCGGCGAATTTCTGATCTGCGACTATGCGTCGTTCGAGCGCGCGGCTCATCTCCGCTATGTACCGCTAATCGGTGGAGATCGCGCGGCACGCGAACCTTGGCGCATGGCGGCTGCCTATCTCAACGACGCGATGGGAGACGAAGCGTTCAATCTCGACCTGCCATGCTGGCGCGCCGTCAATCCGAAAACGCTGAAGATCGTCATGCAACTGCTGACAGCGGCCATCGCTTCTGACATCCAGTTGCGGAAGATTATTCGACGCCGTGTCATCCCTCTGCGGCGTTAGTCAGAACAGTTCCTACGAAGGCGAAGCGGCGATCCTGCTTGAGGCTCGCGCCGGTTCAGCAGCAGGCGGTTGCTATCCATTCGAGCTCGCAACAGAGAGCAAACCGTGGCAGATCGATGTGCGTCCAATGATCCGGCAAATCGCCCGTGAGGTGTTGGACGGGAAGTCTAGTGCAAACGTGTCACGTTGCTTTCACTCCACGATGGCTTATATAATTCAAGCGGTTTGCGAAAAAGCGCGCGGAGAAACCGGATTGCGCAAAGTTTGTCTTAGCGGCGGAACATTTCAGAATCGAATTCTGATGGGGAGTACGCTGCGATTGTTGCGAGCTAGCGGTTTTGAAGTGTTCACGCACGCCCGCGTACCGGCAAACGACGGCGGCATTTCTCTAGGCCAGGCCGCCGTCGCTGCCGCCCGTATGCGCGAAGGGAGAGTCTAAGCGATGTGCCTTGCGATTCCAGGAAAGATCAGCGCCGTTCAAGAGAACTTCGGCGTGCGCATGGCGAAGGTCGACTTCGGCGGCATCACGCGCGAAGCCTGCCTCTCGTATCTGCCCGACGCGGTGATCGGCGATTACGTGCTGGTTCACGTTGGTTTCGCGATCAGCAAGCTCGACGAGGAAGAAGCCGCGCGCACCTATCAATATCTCGCGGAGATGGATCAGCTGTCTGAATTGCACGACGGGGAACCGGAGAACAGTTCGTATGAAGTACCTTGACGAGTATCGTGATTCCCACGTCGCTGGGAAGATCGCGGACGAGATTCGGCGGGCAGCCACGCAGAAGTGGGTGTTGATGGAGGTGTGCGGCGGCCAGACGCATTCCATTGTGAAGTACGGACTCGATTACCTGCTGCCCGAAAACATCGAGCTGGTGCATGGGCCCGGTTGTCCGGTTTGCGTAACCTCGCTCGAGATGATCGACAAAGCGCATGCCATCGCGCGGCAGCCCAACGTCGTCTTCTGCTCGTTCGGTGACATGCTGCGCGTTCCCGGTTCTGATGGCGATCTGTTCAAGATCAAGGCGGAAGGCGGCGCGGTTCGCATTGTGTATTCGCCTCTCGATTGTTTGAAGATCGCGAAGCAGAATCCGGATAAGCAGGTGGTGTTTTTCGCGATCGGATTTGAAACCACCGCGCCTGCGAATGCGATGGCCGTCTGGCAGGCGCACGTGCAAGGCATCCGAAATTTCTCGGTGCTGGTGTCGCATGTTTTGGTGCCGCCCGCGATCATGGGAATTCTGCAATCACCCGGTAATCGCGTGCAGGCGTTCCTGGGTCCCGGCCACGTCTGCGCTGTCGTGGGTTGGACGGAATATGAGCCGATCGTGGATGAATTCCGCGTTCCGATTGTGATCACCGGATTTGAGCCGATCGATATTCTGCAAGGCGTGTTGATGACCGTGCGCCAGCTGGAACAGGGCCGCGCGGAACTCGAAAACGCGTATGCGCGCGCTGTCCGCCGTGAAGGCAATTCGGAAGCGCAGGCCATGATCCATCGCGTGTTCGAGGTTTGTGATCGCGGCTGGCGCGGCATCGGAACGATCCCGCAGAGTGGCTACAAGCTGCGCGACGAGTTCCGCGAGCACGATGCCGAAGCGGCTGTTTCACGTCGAGGGGATCCGGACCGAAGAGCCGTCCATCTGCATCAGCGGGCAAGTGCTCAAGGGGCTCGCCAAGCCAACCGATTGTTTGGCGTTCGGCTCGCAGTGCACTCCCGAGACGCCGCTGGGCGCGACCATGGTTTCGGCCGAAGGCGCCTGCGCGGCTTACTACAATTACGGGCGGCATCTGATCCGCGCGGATTCGCTCGCGGTACACGGCTAAGGAATGCCTACTGATTTTGCGCTGTCGTGTCCGCTTCCCATCACGGAGCGGAAGAACATCATCATGGGGCACGGCAGCGGCGGCAAACTAACGGCGCAACTGGTCCGCGATCTTTTCCTGCCTGCGTTCGATAACGCGACACTGCGCAAGCTCGACGATCAAGCCGTAGTCACCGCCGGCGCCGAGAGGCTCGCCTTCACGACCGACTCCTACGTGGTTACGCCCATCTTCTTTCCCGGCGGCGATATCGGCGACCTGGCGGTGAACGGCACGGTGAACGATCTGGCGATGAGCGGAGCCAAGCCGCTGTTCCTCTCAGCCGCTTTCATCATGGAAGAAGGGCTTCCGGTGGAAGAGCTGGCGCGTGTGGTGGAGTCGATGGCTAAGGCCGCGCGCAAGGCTGGCGTTTCGATCGTCACGGGCGACACCAAAGTTGTGAACAAAGGTTCTGCTGATCGCCTGTTTGTAACGACGGCCGGAATCGGACTCGTTCCCGCCGGCGTGAATATTTCAGCGAGCAATGCGACGCCGGGTGATCGGATCATCATCAGCGGGAGCATCGGCGATCACGGCATGGCTGTTTTGTCGAAGCGCGAAGGTCTGGAATTTGAAGGCACGATCCAGTCGGACACGGCCGCGTTGAACGACCTCGTGCGCGTGATGCTGGAAGCCGGTGACGTTCACGTGCTGCGCGATCCAACGCGCGGCGGTCTCGCAACTTCCCTCTGTGAGATCGCGACGTCATCGGGAACTGGCGTGGAAATTGATGCGTCGAAGCTGCTGGTCCGCGACGGCGTTCGCGGCGCGTGCGAGATCCTTGGGCTCGATCCGCTGTGGGTGGCGAACGAAGGAAAGCTGGTAGCGTTCGTTGCGGAGGATTCTGCTGCGCGAGTTCTCGACGCAATGCGCGGCCATGAACACGGGCGTGATGCGCGGATCATCGGCCACGTAGTGGATCGCCATACCGGATTCGCATTATTGAAAACAGAGATCGGCGGCACCCGTGTTCTTGATCTTCCATTCACAGAACAGCTGCCGCGCATTTGTTGAAAAGTACGTTCTGTAACGCAGAGGAAATTATTTACATCGCTAAACATCCAGGCGCTTGACTTGCCCCGTACAACGGGCAGAGACTTCTAATCGAGAGGAACGCAACCCATGTCGGCATCAGCGATTCCGTATGGAAGGTCAACACAGAAAGCCCCCGCCGTCCCCGAAGTTCACATACTCTGGATTACCGCTGGCCTAAGCTGCGACGGTGACACCGTTTCCATCACAGCCGCCACACAACCGAGTATCGAAGACGTTCTCATGGGCGCCATCCCCGGGCTCCCGAAGGTTCACTTACACAATCCGGTGTTAGCTTACGAGGTCGGCGACGACTTCATGAAGCATTGGTACGAGGCAGAGAAGGGCCGCCTGGAACCGTTCGTGTTGGTGATCGAAGGATCCATCCCGAACGAGAAAATCAAGAAGGAAGGCTATTGGGCCGCGCTGGGCACGGACCCCTCAAGCGGGCAGCCCATCACCACTTGCGAGTGGATCGACCGTCTGGCACCGAAGGCCACAGCAGTCGTTGCTTGCGGGACATGCGCCACTTACGGCGGCATTCACGCGATGCAGGGGAACCCGACCGGCTGCATGGGTTTGGCCGACTATCTCGGCTGGAACTGGAAGTCGAAGGCCGGCCTGCCGATTGTCAACGTCCCCGGTTGCCCGGTTCAGCCGGACAATTTCATGGAGACGCTGCTCTATCTGCTGTATCAACTGGCCGGTCTGGCCCCGATGATTCCGCTGGACGACCAGCTGCGTCCGAAGTGGCTGTTCGGCTTCACCGTGCATGACGGCTGCGACCGTGCGGGTTCTTACGAGCAGGGCGATTTCGCCGAAGATTACAACTCCGACAAGTGCCTGGTCAAGATCGGCTGTTGGGGACCGGTGGTCAACTGCAACGTACCGAAGCGCGGGTGGATGGCGGGAATCGGCGGCTGCCCCAACGTCGGTGGAATTTGCATCGGCTGCACCATGCCGGGCTTCCCTGATAAGTTCATGCCGTTCATGGACGAACCACCGGGCGCCCGGATTTCCGCGGGAACCATCGGTGTGTATGGGGCTGCAGTGCGCTCGCTCCGCAGCATCACCAACCACACCGTCAACAAGGAACCGAAGTGGCGGCATCCCGGTCGTAAGTTGACCACTGGCTATCAACCGCAGGCGTTTTAGGGAACAGGAGATCTAAGAACATGGCCACGATAACCGAACCACTCTCCGAAACAAGAACTCCGCAGCGGCGCCTGGTCGAGATGAACTGGGATCCGATCACGCGTATTGTCGGCAGTCTCGGCATCTACACCAAACTCGATTTCGCGAACAAAGAAGTTGCGGAATGCCACAGCACCTCGTCGATCTTCCGCGGCTACAGCATCTTCATGAAGGGCAAAGATCCGCGCGACGCCCACTTCATCACCAGCCGAATCTGCGGCATCTGCGGCGATAACCACGCGGTGTGCGCCTGCTATGCACAGAACATGGCGTTCGGTGTTCGTCCGCCGGATATGGGTGAGTGGATCACGAACCTCGGTGAAGCGGCCGAATATATGTTCGACCACAACATCTATCAGGACAATCTGGTGGGCGTTGATTTCTGCGAACAGATGGTGAAGGAAACGAATCCCGGCGTTTTGGATAAAGCGAATCGCACGGAGTCTCCGCACGGCGGCATTCACGGCTTCAAGATGATTGGCGATATCATGCGCGCGCTCAATCCGTTTACCGGATCGTTCTACCGCGAGACGCTGCAGATGAGCCGCATGACGCGCGAGATGTTCTGCATCATGGAAGGCCGGCACGTTCACCCCTCGACGCTGTATCCCGGCGGTGTCGGAACCGTCCCGACCGTTCAGCTCTTCACCGATTACATGGTGCGGCTGATGAAGTATGTCGAGTTCATGAAGAAGGTCGTGCCGCTGCATGACGATCTGTTCGACTTCTTCTACGAGGCGCTCCCCGGTTATGAAAAGGTGGGTCAGCGGCGCATCCTGCTCGGCTGCTGGGGATCGTGGAACAACCCCGAAGTTTGCGACTACACGTACAAGAACATGGGCGAGTGGGGCAACGCGATGTATGTTACGCCGGGCGTTGTCGTCGACGGGCAACTTGTCACCCACAACCTGGTGGACATCAACGTTGGACTCCGCATTCTGCTCGGCCGCTCTTATTACGACAACTGGGACGACAAGGAAACGTTCGTCTCGCGCGATCCGCTGGGCAACCACATCGATCAGAAACATCCCTGGAACCAGACCACGACTCCCCGTCCGCAGAAGCGCGATTTCCAGGGCAACTACTCGTGGGTGATGGCGCCGCGTTGGTTCGATAAGCGCACCGGCGATTATCTGGCGCTCGATACGGGCGGCGGTCCGCTGGCTCGCTTCTGGGCGACGGCGCTGGCCGGGTTGGTCGATATCGGCTATGTGAAAGCGACCGGCCACAGCGTGAAAATCTATCTGCCGAAAACCGCGAACATGGGCGAAGTCGAGTTCGAATGGAAGATTCCGAAGTGGAGCAACGCGCTGGAACGCGACCGCGCCCGCACCTACTTCCAGGCCTACGCGGCCGCTGCAGCATTGCATTTCGCGGAGCGCGCGATGGCTGATCTGCACAAAGGCAAGACCAAGGTGTTCAATGATTTCACCGTGCCTGAGGACGCGATCGGCTGCGGCTTCCACGAAGCGGTTCGTGGGGTGCTCTCGCATCACGTTGTGATTCGCGACGGCAAGATCGCGAACTATCATCCATATCCGCCGACGCCGTGGAACGCGAGTCCGCGCGATCTTTACGGCACGCCAGGTCCTTACGAAGATGCGGTGCAGAACACGCCGATTTTCGAGGAGAACGGGCCAGAGAACTTCAAGGGGATCGATATCATGCGCGCGGTCCGCAGCTTCGATCCGTGCCTGCCTTGCGGCGTTCACATGTATCTCGGTAAAGGGAAGACGTTGGAAGTACGGCACTCGCCGATGTTTGGCGTGCAGGCTCACTAGCTTCCAAATGGCGAACATCAACGAGAGTCGGATTCGGCGCATCGAGACACTTGTCGGTAAAGTGGAATCGATCGCCGATCCGGCGGATCGGAAAGATGCACGCGAGCTGATGGCGTTGATCCTGGAGCTGCATGGCGCCGGGATCGAGCGCATGTTCGAGTTGCTTTCTGAATCGGGTATCGCGGGCGAGACGTTAATCAACAGCCTCGCCTCCGATCCGCTGGTCAGCAGCATTTTGATTCTGCATAATCTGCATCCGGAAGATCTCGCGACGCGCGTGCGCAGTGCGGTGCAGCGCGTTCGCGGGCTCGAGTTGATCGACATCACCGATGGCGTGGTTCGGGCCATGGTTACAGGCCACGGGACAACGCGGCAGGGAGCACTGGATTTGATTCGCGGAGCTGCGCCGGACGCGGTCGACATCATCGTCGAGGAACAAGGCGCCGCGAATGGCTTTGTACCCTTGGCTAGTTTGACTGCCGTCCGATGACGCCGGCCTTCTCGCTGAAGCGATATGTTCGCAATCGCAATCCGGAAGAATCTTGCGATCTCTGCGGAAGCGATGTAGCTGCCGAGCACACGCATCTGTTGGATGTGAAAACGCGGAGAATTTTCTGCGCTTGCGATTCGTGCGTGGTGGTGCATTCGTCGATCTATCGAGAGATTCCGCGGCGAGTGGAAGAGCTGATCGATTTTCAGATGAGCGATGCGCAGTGGGAAGGTCTTGCGCTGCCGATCTCACTCGCATTCTTCGTCCATAACTCACAAGCGGGACGCGTACTGGCTCTGTATCCGGGGCCGGCGGGCGCAACGGAATCGCTGCTTGGATTGGACGCCTGGGAGGATATCGCCGCTGAGAATCCACGCGTGCGGGAGTTGCGGCCGGACGTCGAAGCGCTGTTGGTGAACCGCGTCGGCACTACGCGCGACTACTTCATCGCACCGATCGATGAGTGTTACCGGCTAGTTGGGTTGATTCGCTTGCATTGGCGCGGGTTAGCTGGCGGCGCGCTGGTGTGGGGTCACATTTCGCAGTTCTTTGATGATCTGCGGGCGCGGAGCACTGCATGTCCGAACTGAAGTTTGCGATCGAAGGCGCAGAAGCGATTCCGTTCGCCGTCGCTCCGACTATCGCATTCGCTTTGCGGATTAGCGGTGCGCCTGCCGTGCAGAGTATTGCACTGCGCTGCCAGATCATGATCGAAGCGACGCGGCGGCGTCATAGTTCGGCTGAACAGTTGAAGATGAATGAACTGTTCGGCGAACCGGAACGCTGGAGCAAGACGCTGCGGCCGTTGTTGTGGACGCATGTGCAGGCAACTGTTCCTGGCTTCGAAAACGAAACTGTGTTCCAGCTTCCGGTGCCTTGCACGTTCGACTTCAACGTCGCCGCTGCGAAATATTTTCACGGGGTGCAATCGGGTGACGTGCCACTGGTTTTTCAGTTCAGCGGAACGGTTTTCTATACGGGCGAGACGGGGATGCTGCAGATCGCGCAAATCGCCTGGGATCGCGAGTCGCGATTTGCACTGCCGATCGATGTGTGGAAGCAGATGATGGACTTCTACTATCCCAACAGCGCGTGGTTGCGCGTGCGGCTTGATTTGTTTGATCAGCTCGCGCAGTATAAACTCTCGAACAATTTTGCGAACTTCGATGATGCGATGGAGAGTTTATTGGCCGCGCAGAAGGAGTTCGCCTCGTGAACTTCGCGGCTCTGGAAAAAGTTGCCAACGCGGTCCTTTATGAGGGCTATCTTCTGTACCCGTACCGCAAGACGGCGATCAAGAATCAGAAGCGCTGGCATTTCGGAACGCTCGCTCCGGGTGATAGCATGCAGACCCAGTGCCTGGTTCGCGGCGATGCGGAGACGCTAATCGAAATCAAGATACGGTTTCTGCAGGATGAAATCGAGCGCGAGGTTGTGCTCAATCCTGTGAGGCTGGATGGCGTGGACCGCCGTCATCCGGTGCAGTTCGATCCTATTAACGCGGACATCGAAGTCGCGACCGAACCCGTTGCGGAAGAAGTGTTTCGCCTCACCGTACGCATCGTGAATCGCACACCGTCCGTTGAAATGTCGTCGACGCACACCCTGCTCGGAGTTGCCGACGGAGCATTCGTCTCCACGCTCGATCCACCTGACGATTTGAAAGGCGCGGTAGCGGAGTGCCGCAATATCGGCACCTGGCCGGTCCTTGCCGGAGCAGAAGGCGAGCATCACTTAATGTTGTCTTCGCCGATCATCCTCTACGACTATCCGCAAATCGCGCCTGAGAGCCGCGGCGATTTCTTCGACAGCACCGAGATGGATGAGATGCTGACCCTCCGCGTGCTCACGATGACGGATGAGGAAAAGCAGGAAGTCCGATCGGGCGATGAGCGTGGCCGCGAAATCCTGGAGCGCAGCGAAACACTTCCCGCGGAACACATGGCCAAGCTCCATGGCGCGGTTCGCAGCTTGCGCAACACGACGAAGCTGGAGTTTCGGCCGGGAGATCGCGTACTGCTGCGCCCGCGCAAGCAAGCCGATATTTTTGATATCGCGCTGAATGGCAAGGTCGCCATTGTGGAATCGATTGAACGCGATTTTGAAGACAAAATTCACGTGGCCGTTACGGTGGAAGACGATCCCGGCCGCGACTTGGGTGTGGCGCATCAGATCGGACATCGTTTCTTCTTCGGTGCCGATGAGGTGGAGTTGCTATGAACGTTCTCGTCGCGGGAATCGGAAATATCTTCCTCGGTGATGACGCGTTCGGCTGCGAAGTCGCGCAACGATTGCTGCGGCGTCCGCAACCGGAAGGCGTTCGCGTGGTCGACTTCGGAATCCGCAGTTTCGATTTGTCGTATGCGCTGCTCGAAAAGCCCGACCTCACGATCTTCATTGATGTCACGCCGCGCGGCGAAGCGCCTGGGACTCTGTACACGATCGAGATCGATCCCGCGGAAGAAGACACGGGTGAAGTCGCAGTCGAGATGCATAGCATGAACCCGATGCTGATCCTGAACATGGTGAGAAGCTTGGGAGGTAGTTTCGGGCGTGTGCTGCTGGTGGGATGCGAGCCGGAAAGTTTCGGTGAAGAGTTGGAAGGCCGCATGGGTTTAAGCGAGCCGGTTGCGGCGGCAGTTGACGAAGCGGTGAGTATGGTGGAAGCGCTGGTAAGAAACGTCTTAGTGGAGGCAATATGAACCTGAGTAAAGTACTTGGCGGTCTGGCGATTGCGGTGGCGGTTACGGCGATTATGGTTTCGCTACCGGACATCAAGCGCTACATCCGCATCAGCATGATGTAGGCCGGTGCACGAATTATCAATCGCACTCAGCATCGTCGAGGGTGCTGAAGAAGAGGTCGCAAGGCAGGGCGGGGGACGTGTGTCCGCCGTTTTTCTGAGGCTCGGTCCGCTCTCGGGAGTCGTGGCCGACGCGCTCCTGTTCTCGTATCCGATGGCGTGCGCGGGAACCTCTCTGGAGAATTCCGAGTTGCGGATCGAGGAGATTCCGGTCCGCATCTATTGCGCCGAGTGCGACCGCGATGTCGAGCCGGAGGACTATCGCATCCTGCGCTGTCCGTTTTGCGATACGCCATCGGGGCGAGTGCTGCAAGGCAATGAGCTTGAGCTTACGGCATTGGAACTGATGGAGTGGGGTTGCCCCGTTGATTCAATCGCGACTAGCTGAAGTCCGTCAAAAGGTCCTGAATAAGAACGACGCGGCGGCGCGCGTGCTGCGTGATCGGTATCGCGATGCGGGCGTTTGCGTCATCAGCCTGGTGTCGAGTCCGGGATCGGGCAAGACCGCATTTCTCGAGCGCCTGCTTACTGAACTGCGCCCCCGATTTCGTGTAGCCGCGCTGGTCGGCGATCTCGCAACGGATAACGATGCGATCCGGCTGGCGCGCAGCGGAGCCCCCGTCCGGCAAATCCAGACCGGCACCATCTGTCACCTGGATGCATCGATGGTTTCCAACGCGCTGGATGACTGGAGCCTAAGCGACCTCGATTTCCTGTTCATCGAGAACGTAGGCAACCTGGTCTGCCCGTCGAGTTACGATCTCGGCGAGAACGCGCGCATGGTGCTGCTGTCTGTCACTGAAGGCGAAGACAAGCCACTGAAATATCCAACCATCTTTCACACGGCGGACGCCGCAGTGATCACTAAGATGGACTTGGCTGCAGCCGTCGAGTTCGATCGCGCGGCGGCGCATCGCAACATCCAATCCGTTCGTCCGGGGATGGCGGTCTTCGAGGTTTCGGTGAAAAGCGGCGACGGTATGCGCGAACTGATCAGCTGGGTGAAATCCCAAGCGGGCGTGCAGTTATCCTCCGGTAATGGACGTTCATCCACCGCATGAGCCAATTCACAGTTGGCGCGATTTCTTCATCCATCTCATCACCATTACCATTGGACTGTTGATAGCGCTCGGGCTTGAGGGCGCAGTAGAGTGGGGACATCATCGAAGTCTGGTGCGTGAGGCGCGAAAGGATATCCGCGAGGAGTTCGAAATCAATCAACGGCTCGTTTCTAAAAACCTCTCCTCGGTTCACGACGATGAACAGCGCATTGCCGCGGACATAAAGACGTTGGTGTCTTTGCGCGCAGGCAAGAAGGTAGAACATGGGGAACTGATGTATACCGTTACTTGGTCCTCATTTGGCGACTCGGCGTGGAAGACCGCGCAAACTTCGGGCGCGCTCGGCTACATCGACTTCAAGAGCGCGCAAGAGTTGTCGGACGTGTACGCGCAGCAAGATTTCGCCACCGAGAGTGCGACGCGCATCTATCGCAATCAGACGCTGGCGATCGCTCCGATGTTCATCGCCGGGAATCCCAACGAGATGTCGGCGCAGGAGACGCAGCTCTGCTTAGAGCGCTCGGCCGACCTGTTGCTGGACTTGCGAACTCTGGAACAAGTTCTCGACCAGTTGGATAAGCAATATAGCGAGCAGCTCAAGCGGATGTAGAGTACGCGGGCACAAGCGCGCTTACCGTCTGAAGCAGACTTTCCAATTGTCGTTCCCGGCACGCGCTGATGATCTCGCGAATCGTGGTTTCCATTTCGTCGCGCGCCGGGGCGGGGGACTCGATGCGCAACAGCCCGTCGACTACAGACGTACCCACGCGCTCCCCTTCTCCATGAAGCGTCTCGCGGATCTTTTCGCCCGGGCGCAAACCAGCGAAGTTTACCTGAACGTCTCCATTGCGGCCCGCCGCGTGAATCATGCGCGCCGCAAGTTCTGCGATGGCGAGACGCGGGGCGGGCGCGTACGCGAATAAGCCTGATGGGTGTTCCGATGTGGCGATCGCACTTACCGCTCCAACGGCTTCCGCTGAAGTAATGAAGAACCGCGACGCGGCTGGATCGGTCACCGTGACCGGTCCACCCGCGGCGATCTGACCGGCAAAGATCGGTACGACACTTCCCGTGGAGCCGAAGACATTACCGAAGCGGATTGCGGAGAACTTCGTCTTCGATTGCGTGCGGCTGAGAACGATCAGTTCCGCGACGCGCTTCGATAGACCGAGCATGCTTACCGGGTCGGCGGCCTTATCGGTGGAAAGAAGAACGAAGCGTTCCTACTCCGTGCGCTTCGGCGGCGTCTGCCACGAGGTTTGTGCCGATTGCGTTCGTCGTGAAAGCTTCAAAAGGAAAGCGCTCGAGAAGCGGGACATGCTTGTATGCTGCGGCGTGGATCACCACGGCGGGCTTGTGTCGCTGAAGCACCGCGTCCAAAGAGGACGCGTCCCGAATATCTGCGAGCTCGATGCGGCCGCCATCACCAGCCATCTCCGCGACAGCCGACTCTGAGTTATCTAGCCCAACAACGTTCGGTGTGAAATGCCGGTAGAGAGCGGAACCGATATAACCCGCGGCGCCGGTGATCAACACACAACCGGTCGTGGGACGGCTTTCGATCAGATGCTCCGGCCGACGGAGAATCAGTTCCGCGTACCGGCGATCTTCCTCTGGTTTCAACATGCTTCTTTCAACATGCGGAGGCGAACCGGCGCTTACGGCTGCGCTCTGCGATCGCAATCACTTTGGATACGACGAACGCCTGCTCCGCTTCAGTGAGCGACGGATAAATCGGCAACGAAATCAGACGCTGGAACTCCCGTGCTGCCACCGGGTAGCGCGAAGAATCGCCGAGTCGCGCAAACCAGGGATGCATGAAGATCGGGCGGAAGTGAACGCTGCAGCCTACGCCCTCGCGTTCGAGATCCGCAATGAACTCATCGCGCGTCGCTTCGAGCGAGTCCAGGTTTAGGCGGATCGCGTACAGATGCCATGCATGCCGCGAGTGCAAATCGCGAGGCGGCAGTTCGATCTCGTTCGCATACGGGTGCAATAACTCGTCGTAACGCGCCGCGATCGCAACGCGCCGTTTCTGAAACTCGTCCACCCGCCGCAGTTGCACTACGCCGATGGCCGCAAGCACATCGCTCAGGTTGTACTTGAATCCGCGCGCAACCACTTCATAACGCCATCCGGATTTCGCGCCGGGCTCCGCTCGCCGCACCCCGTGCGTAGCGAAGAGCCGTATGCGCGACGCCAGCGCTTCATCCGACGTCGTGACGGCGCCGCCTTCACCGGTAGTCGCGTTCTTGTTCGCGTAGAAGCTGAAGACCGCGGTTCCCTGCGAGCCGCGGTCGGCGCCCAAAGCGTGGGCGGCATCCTCGACAACCGCCAAGTCCCGCGCCACTGCGATGCTCCGGATCATATTCATATTGCATAAGAGCCCACCGAGATGCACCGGTAATAGCGCGCGCGTTCGAGGTGTAATCGCGTCTTCAATCAAACCAACGTCGATATTCAGATCATCCGCAACATCCACTAGAACTGGCGTTGCGCCGGTCTCCTCGATCGCCTGAACGGTACCGCAGAAGGTAAGCGGAGTCGTGATCACTTCATCGCCCGGCCCAACACCCGAAGCGATCAACGCCGCATGCAGACCGGACGTGCAGGAGTTGACCGCGATCGCAAACCGGCTTCCCGTAAGGCGGCACATCTCGCGCTCGAGTTCCGCGGCCGCCGGTCCGGTGGTGAGCCAACCGGAGCGAAGGACCGCGCTTACACTGGCGATTTCCTCGTCGCCGATGTCGGGACGATGGTAAGGAACACTTTCGATCGCAGCCACTATTCTGATGATCCACTACGGACCAGTACCAGGCTCAATCAAAGTAACGTAATGCGTCTTCAACAGCGGAATGCTTCCGAGACTGTGGGCGAACGCGTTCGACAAACGAAGCGCGGCGCGGGCCAGCGGCGGAGCCAGTGTGACCTGGCGAACGACCATCCTGCTATTCGGGAATAACCGAATCAGATCGCTCCTACGTAGCGGCCGCGTGCGGCGGTTGAGCGGATTTGGCGCGAAGAAATCGTAGGAAATGATCAAGCCGCCCGGACGAAGGATGCGCATCATCTCGCCGGCGATCAGCGCACGGTTTTCGAAACCGAGAATGGAACTGAACAGCGTGAACTGAGAGACGATATCGAAGCAACTGGATCGGAAAGGAACATGACGGGCGTCGGCGAGCAAAGCGTTGCATCCATCGCAAGTTTCGGCCGCGATCGCCACGCGATTCGGATTCAGATCGACGGCAAATAAGTCGGACGCGCGCACACCCCAGTCGCGATAGCGGGCCAGCCAGAAACCGAAGCCGCATCCGAGATCTGCGATTCGCGAACCCTCGAGCGGCAGCCGTCCACGCATTTCCAACTCCTGGCGGACGACGCGATCCACTTCCGCGCGAAAGAACGCCAGCGCGGGATCATGTTTCACGGCGATTTGAATATAACAGAATGCGCGCGAGTCGCGATGCGCCGCGAGGCGTGTCCTGAGGTCCGGCACGAAAACACGCCCCGCTCACCTCTGGCTACCCTGATTTCTGATGGAACCGGAAGAGACCATCGCTCGCGAAACAGAGATCATCGTGACGTGATGACGCTCCACAAGGTGTTTGGGAACGAATACGCGCTGGTTGAACCGCCGCCACGCCCATCAACGCGGCTCTAAGAAACTAAAGCCCGGCGGAACGGCTTGCGGAGTACGCGACGCAGCCCAAACCGCGTTCAATCTCCTGGTTCAGGTTGCACCGCGAGAACTCAGCAGCTACACGGATTGCGTTCTTGATTGCATTCGCATCCGAACGCCCATGGCAAACGATGCACACGCCTTTGAGCCCCAGTAGCGGCGCGCCGCCGTACTCGGCGTAGTCTGTCCTCTTCTTCAGATTTTCCAGCGCCGGTTTCACCAGCAGAGCGCCCAGCTTCGTTAGTGGTGTGGCCGTTAAGCCTTGCCGCAGCAGACCCTTGATCATGTCCGCCAACCCTTCACTGGTTTTCAAAGCAACGTTGCCCACGAAGCCATCGCAAATAATCACGTCCACCGTGCCGCCGAAGATATCGCGTCCTTCGACGTTGCCGTGGAAGTCCAACGGCAAGCGCTTCAGAATCGCCATCGCGGCTTTCGTGAGCTCGTTACCCTTATGCTCTTCTTCGCCAATCGAAAGCAGGCCCACCTTCGGCGCGGGCTGACGGAGCACCAGCCGCGAATACGCCTCGCCCATCACGGCGAACTGCGCGAGCATCTCCGGCGTGCAGTCGACGTTGGCGCCGACGTCCAGCATCACCACGGGTTTGTGCAACGTCAGAGTGGGGAAGACCCCTGACAGCGCGGGCCGATCGACGCCGGGAACTTTGCCTTGCACCATCTTCGCGATCGCCATGCAGGCGCCCGTGTTGCCGGCCGATACCCACCCTTGCGCGGTGCCGTCCCTCACCATCCGGGCGGCCACGTGCATCGAGCTTTGGTTTTTCTGGCGAGCCGCTTTCGCCGCGCTATCCTCCATCGTGATGCGATCCGTTGCGGGAACGATTTCGATGGGCAGGTCTTTCCAGCGGCGGTGGCGGTCGAGCTCCGCACGGATAAAGTCCTCAGCGCCTACCAGCAGGACACGCGTCCCGAATTCACGAGCGGCGTCGATAGCCCCGGCAATTTCCGGTACCGGGCATTTGTCGCCGCCCATAGCATCCAGGGCAATGGTTGTCATCAGCTAACAATGATAGGCCGTGCGGAATTTACTTTGCGACTTCGACGACTTCGCGTCCTTTATAGTGCCCGCAGGAGGGGCATACGCGATGCGGCAATTTCTGCTCGTGGCAGTTCGGGCATTCAGATAGGCTGCGCGGCTTCAGCGCATCATGCGCGCGGCGTTTGTGCGTGCGGGCAGCCGAGTGACGTCGTTTGGGATTTGGCATTTACTTTCTCAGTTCTTGGTTTTGTACGGGCTTGCGCCGTCTAGCTTGCGATGTCCCGGAGTGCGCTCCACCGATCATCAGTGGATGCGTTTTGACAAGTACAGTCCGTCTGATTACGGTTTCCACCGCAGACCGGACACATTCCTTTGCAGCTTTCCTGACAGACCAGCTGCATGGGTAACAGCAGTAGGATCTGCTCGGAGATCACTTGCTCCAACTCGATCCCACCGCCGTCGTAAAAAGCGATCTCCGCTTCCCCTTCGTCGAGTTCGATTTCTTCCTCGACGTCGCTGGCGTTCAGTTCCGCCGCCGGGCGATAGAAGAGATCGATCGGCGCATCGATCGGAATTTGAACCGAGCCTAAACAGCGGTCACATTCCGCTGCAATCTCGGTGGTCACCCGGCCTTTGATCCGAATTTCCCCATCCGTATGGGGAAGCAATTCGACTTCACCTTCCGCATGAACCGCTTTGACTTGCTTGAGCGCAGGGTCGGGAAACGTGATTTCGCCGGGGCCGAAGCTTTGGTCGAAACGGATCTTCTTTAGTTCCAGTTCCTTGACGCTGAAAAACATGGCTCGACCCGAATCTTCGAGTATAACAGGCGAACCCGCAAGGGTGCTTTAGCCTAAAGTAACTTGTCCGGCGTAATCGGTATCTCGCGGATGCGTTTCCCCGTTGCGTGGAAGATGGCGTTGGCTATCGCGGCGGTGGCGCCCGTGATACCGATCTCGCCCACGCCCTTTACGCCGATCGGATTGATGTGCTGATCGTCTTCAGGTACGAAGATCACGTCGATCTCGGGCGCGTCGGCGTTAACCGGGACGTGGTACTCGGCCAGGTTCATGTTGACGTAGCGGCCGCGCAGCTCGTCCATGATGGTGTGCTCAGTAAGTGCCATCCCGATACCCCAAATCATGCCGCCTAGCAATTGGCTCCGCGCTGTTTTCGCGTTCAGGATGCGGCCGGCTCCGAATGCGCCGACCATGCGGTTCACGCGGACCATACCGAGATCGGCGTCGACGTGAACTTCGGCGAATTGGGCGCCGAAAGCGAATCCGGAATATTGGTCCTTCTCGGGCCCAGGTTTGGTGTCCGCCGTTGCATCGACCTGATCAACACCTTTCCGTTTCAACAGCGCTGCTACGGATTCACCGCGCGACGGATTGCTGGTTTGTACTAAGCGACCGTTGTTGAAGCTGATGTCCTGCGCGCTGACGCCGTTTAGCGGCGATTGCGAATCGCTCACCGCCATCTGAATGACTTTCTCTTGCAGCGACTGGCAGACGATTCGGACAGCCGAACCCGTGCTGGCCGCGGTTTGCGATCCACCGGAAACCGGTGTCTTCGGATAATCCGTATCGCCCAGGCGGAACGTGACTTGACTTGTCGGGATGCCTAAAGTTTCGGCGGCGACCTGGCTGAATACCGTGTAAGAACCGGTTCCCAGATCCTGCGTTCCGGCAAGCACTAAGACCGAACCGTCGGCGCGCAGAATTGCTTTCGCGGCGGCTTGGCTGCGGCGGCTTGGGTAGACAGCGGTCGCCATGCCCCATCCGACCAGCGTGTTCCCGACTCGCTTCGAGCGCGGTTCCGGATTGCGTTGCGACCATCCGAACTTCTCGGCTCCTTGTCGATAGCATTCGCGTAGAGACTTGCTGGTGAATGGTTTGCCTTTGTCGGGATCCTGCTCGGCGTAGTTGCGCAGGCGAAGCTCGATCGGGTCCATCTTGAGCTCGTATGCGAGTTCGTCCATAAACGATTCGAGGCCGAAGGTTCCGGACGACTCACCCGGCGCGCGCATGAACGAGGGCGTGCCAGTATTGAGGCGAACCAGGTTGTGCGAGGTCAGTTGATTCGGGCAGTCGTAGAGCATCCGCGCAGGCACGCTCGACGACTCGGTGAACTCGTCGAAGACCGAGGTTTGGCCGAGCGTGTCGTAACTCATCGAGACCAGCTTGCCGTCCGCATCGGTGCCCGCCTTGATGGTCTGGCGCGTCTCGCTGCGGAAGCCGATCGGACCGAACATCTGCTCGCGACTCAGGACCAGTTTCACCGGGCGATTCACGCGGCGCGCGGCCATCGCGGTGAGAACAACATGCGACCAAGTCGGCCCCTTGCTGCCGAATCCGCCGCCGATGAACGGCGAGATGACATGGACGTCTTCGGGTTTGATCCCGAGCAGCGACGCGACGCGTTCGCGATCTCCGAAGACTCCCTGCGTGGCGTCGTAGAGAGTCAGCTTCGGTCCGTCCCAGACCGCGATGGTGGCGTGCGGTTCCATCGGATTATGCGTTTCGGTGCCGATGTAGTAAGCCTTTTCGAGGGTGGTTTTGGCGGATGCGTGCGCGGCTTTGAAATCACCGCGGTTCGTTGTGGCGGGTTCGCCGGCCCCGCTCGTCTTCTCAGGAATGTAGAGGGTTCCCTGAGCTGCGTCCAGGCTAACCAGGTGCGGTTCGACCGCGTACGTGACCTTCAGGAGTTCGGCGGCGTGAACCGCTTGTTCAAACGTGGATGCGACAACTACCGCGATCGGTTGGTTGCTGTAACGAACGATATCGTCTTGAAGCAGTTGCAGCTTGCGGTCGGTGGGGCGCGCGCTCTCTCCACTTTGCGGTTTCTGGGGGAGCTTCGGCGTGTTCAAGTGCGTCATCACGGCGAGCACGCCGGGTGCGCGTTCCGCGGCTTGCGAATCGATCGCCTGAATGCGGCCCGACGGCGCGGAGCTGGTGACCATAGCTCCGTACACCAGATTCGGAATATTCCATTCGGCGCTGTACATCGCTTTGCCGGTGACTTTCAGGCGTCCATCGACGCGGTTGAGCGGTTGTCCGATCAGTGGCATCTGTTCCATGGTTAGCTCCTTGCCTCCGCTGTGGTCAGCGCTCGAACCACCGAACGTTTCGCCAGTTCGACCTTGAATGCGTTGTTTGGATACGTGCGCGCGCCTTGCACGATGGCGTCGGCCGCGGCACGATACGCAGCTTCACCCGGTGGTTTGCCTTTCAGTAAACTTTCAGCTTCGGGAACGCGCCACGGTTTGTGAGCGACGCCGCCGAGCGCGATGCGAGCGTCGGTAATGCTGCCGCCGTCGATCTTCATCCATGCGGCCACCGAGACGAGCGCGAAGGCGTACGAGTTGCGATCGCGGACTTTCAGATAGTGCGAACGCGGGTTGCCGGTAACCGGCGGCAGAGTGATCGATGTGATCAGTTCACCCTGCTTGAGGTTCGTATCGATCTGCGGGGTATCGCCGGGCAGACGATGAAACGCGGCGATGGGAATCACACGGACGCCACCGGGTCCTTCAACGCGAATCAACGCATCAAGCGCAGCCAGAGCTACGTTCATGTCGCTTGGATTCGTCGCGATGCACTGGTCGCTCGCGCCGAGGATAGCGTGGATACGATTGAAGCCGTCGAGCGCGGCACATCCGGAACCGGGCTTGCGCTTGTTGCATTGCGTGAACGCGATGTCATAGAAGTAATAGCAACGCGTGCGCTGCATCAGGTTGCCTCCGGCGGTGGCGGCATTGCGCAGCTGAGCGGACGCGCCGGCCAGGATGGCTTCGCTCAAAAGCGGGTAGCGCGTGCGCACCAAAGGATGCGCGGCCATGTCGCTGTTCCGGGCGAGCGCTCCGATGCGAAGTCCGCCGTCGGATGTTTCCTCAATGCGGCCGAGCGGGAGCTGGTTGATATCGACGATCCGAGCGGGCGCTTCGACACCGTACTTCATCAGGTCGATTAGATTGGTGCCGCCGGCAACGAACTTACTATCGGGAGCGGTGCCTATCTGGTGGAGAGCGTCATGAACCGCGGTTGCGCGGGCAGTGGTGAAGGGCTTCATGCATTCCTCCCGGCGACGGCGCGCACAGCGGTGACGATGTTCGGGTACGCGGCGCAACGGCAGATGTTGCCGCTCATGCGCTCGCGGATCTCAGCGTCGGTAAGCTGGATCGCGTCCGTCTTACGAACGTCGGGCGTCACGGAACTGGGGTGACCGGCCTTGACTTCGTTTAAGAGCGCGACGGCGGAACAGATCTGCCCGGGCGTGCAATAGCCGCACTGAAAAGCATCGTGTTCGACGAAGGCGGCCTGCATCGGATGCAGTTCATCGCCTTTCGCCAGGCCTTCGATCGTGACAATTTGATCGTGTTCATGCATCCAGGCGAAGGTGAGGCAACTATTTACACGGCGTCCGTTGACGAGGACGGTGCAGGCTCCGCACTGGCCGTGATCACAGCCTTTTTTTGTTCCGGTTAGATGCAGATTTTCGCGAAGCGCGTCAAGAAGGCTGGTGCGCGGGTCCAGGTTCAGGTGATGTTTCTGACCGTTGATGTCGAGGGTTGCGGAAATGGTGTCTTGCGGGGTTTGCGCATCGGCGATTGCGCCCGGAATTCCGAGGGCGGCAGCGCTTGCAACCGTAGTCGCGACAAAGCCCCGACGGCTTAAATCACGTGGATCTTTTGGGTTCACGCGCTGTTACGAGCAGACGAACGGCCATTTGAGCGAACAATGCGAACACTTGCTGATGGAACGTCCGTGACGATGCTTGCGTCAGTCGGACAATCGGCAGTACGTCGCGGCGTTGTGAAGGCGTCTATCGTATGCGGTTCCCCGAAAGGGAATGCTGCAATATCGCTTCCTTCTCTTCGAAGACAGCATCGGCATCGAGATCCCTTCCTTTGGGCGATTGATTCATGCTCGCGACGTGAATGCTTTTTACGCAAAAGGCTGAGTCTGAGGCCGATCTTGCCGCACTCGAAATCCTAGCCCGAACAGGAGTGAACCCGGAAGCAGTATTGCGCTACATCAGCAACCCGACTGCATCGTTGGATACTTCCGAAGCTCGAATCGGCGTGGTTCGGAACGCCATCGGCAGAATCCATGTGGGGACTTATGGGCCTGACGATAAGCCGGCAGTTCGTGGCGTTGAAAGCGCGGTTCAGCCAAACTTCGAGTAGCATTTAACCGCAGCCAACCGAATTCGAAGCGGCAGCGCGTCTGCCCCTTAAGTCTTAGTCACGCTTCCGCGTGCACAACCGTCCCCTCGGGCATATACTGTGCTGCAGCGATCCTAGGGCAGAACTATATGCATCTGAAACACCTTCACCTTGCGGCTATACTCGTCGCCGCGCCGGTTTTTGCTCAGTCCGGCCCGAGCGATATTCGCATCTTCCACCTCGTCAACATCCAATCCGATGCGTCGTACGACGAACTGGTGACTACGATCAAACAGATCACGCGCGTCACGCCGGAATTACCTGTCGATCCGGCGTCTCGCACGCTTACGATCTCCGCTTCGCCCGACCAATTGGCAGTCGTCGATTGGATCGTGAATGAGCTCGACACGAAAAAGGCGGGATCCCCGGAACCAGGCGGTGCGCCGAAGCTACATCAGTTCACAACTGCCGAGGGCGACAAGGTAGAGATCTTCTACCTCGACCCAGCCGTGAAACCGCAGGAGTTTCAGGAGATCATTACTGTACTGCGACAAGTGTTGGAAGTGAACCGCCTCTTCAACTACACAGCTCGCAGAGCCATCGTTCTGCAGGCGCCGCCGGATCAGGCCGAGGCCTCCGAATGGTTGATTCCTCGGCTCGCACTTCAGGAAAAAGCGCCCGTCAGCGATGAGTATAAGATGCCAGGCGCCCCTGAAGATGCAGTCCGTATTTTTCGTTGGAACAGCGCGCTAACTCCTACTCAGGTTCAGGAATTGACCCGTACGATACGCCGGGAGGCGAAGGTAAGCCGTCTATTCACAGTCTTCAACGCGCGCGCGTTAGCAGTGCGGGGAACGCCGGCGCAACTCTCGAAGGCCAGCGAAATCGTCAGCGGTCCCCCGCCATCGCTTTAATCGTCGAACCTCAGGCGTTTGTCCCGCCATCGACAGTCAGGTTTGCGCCGGTAATGTACGAAGCTTCGGGACCTACAACGAACGCGACCAGAGCGGCAACCTCCTCCACATGCCCGTAACGTCCGAGCGCCGTGTTGGCGATCTGCGGTGTCGCCCAATCCCCTGCTGCCGGATTTAGTTCCGTGTCGATCGGTCCAGGCTGAACGTTGTTAACCGTGATGCCCCGGCCTCCAACCTCTCTGGCCAACCCTTGCGCGAACATCTTGACCGCCCCCTTAGTTGCCGCATACGGCGTTAACCCGGGCGTCATGTTGCGCTCGCCGACACAGGATCCGATCGTGACGATCCGGCCACCCTCGCCCATGTGCCGCAGTGCCGCTAGCGTCGTGGCAAAGGTGCCGCGAATGTTGATATCGATCATCCGATCCATTTCTTCCAAGGTAGTTTCCTCAAAAGGCTTCGGGATGGCCGTGCCCGCATTGTTCACCAGCACATCTAAGCGGCCCAGGGTCGATACGGTCTTTTCGACCGCGGCTTCTACTGCGCCAGCAGCTGTTGCGTCGGCCTGAATCGCGATTGCCTTTCCGCCCGCTCCTTCAATCTCCTTTACGACCGACGCAGCCGCGTCCGCGCCTTTCGTGTAGGTGATGGCTACATTTGCTCCATCCGCTGCCAAACGCTTTGCAATGGCGGCGCCAATCCCTCGCGAACCGCCGGTAACTAATGCGACCTTTCCTTCTAACTTCGACATAAGATTTTCTCCTTTAATCTCTTTGGTTGACACTTTAGCCTTTAAATAACTTAGGATGCTGCGCTGCCCGCACCCACTAGTTCCGTCCTTGTCCGCCACCAAGAATCTTCTCCCAGATAACTAACCGGTAGAACAGTTTCGAACATAGCTCGCCTGCTCTTCGATTGCTCCTCCGTCACTTCATCCTGCAGCACATCCCAGTGCTCAACCAGCAGACCCTCTTCTAAGCGGACGATATCGGCTGCTATCCAGTTCGCGGGCTGACCAAAATCGCTAAAGCGGCCATGAATTACCACCCATTGACCCTCTGCCAGGATCAACCCCGGTTCGTAACGCAGCGTCGCAGGCGTGCTCCGGACGAGATCGAAAAGGCCGTCCCTTCCGGGCGCGATATGTGCACTATGCTGAACATAATGCGGGGACCAGTACCGCTCGGCCGCCGCGTAGTCGCGCTTGTTAAACAGGAGGTCGAATGCCTCCAGCACCAAATCCTTATTTTGTTGAGTCGACAACATTAGTTCCCCTTTTGTCTAAGAGTCAACTATGAAGGAATACTCCGCCTATGTCTTCCCCAAATAGAAGGCATTATCAGGAACAGTAGTTGGTCTCGAGAGGATACCTAAATAGGGTAGGCGGGCGCGCCGGATCAGAGCGGCGGCTCAGGTGCTTCCGGTATGATGATCCGCCGGCGTCCGAATAGGTGTGCATCCAGTGAATACGCGCCAGGGCCAAGCAAAAGCAGAGCAATCGAAGTTACTCCCAGTAAAATGACCACCAGCCCCTTGTCATCCACGCCATAGGCCAGAACTCGCGAGATACCTGCTACCAGATTCATGAGAGCTACTGATGCGGCAGCGATGGGCGTCAGGAAACCAATCAAAAGCGCCGCGCAAGCTAGCATCTCAAGCACACTAGCCGTCCATGTAACTGCTCCTGCCTGAGGCTCAATTAATCTGCCTACTAGAAATGCGAACTCGATAAGGGCAACAGCCAGCCGGATCAGAACAAGGCCGGCGCCAGGGCCGCCCTCCGGAAATGCGGAGAAGAATTTTTGCAGACTAAGCCCCTCGGGCTCGTCGAGCCTTCAAACGTGAGATTAACTCTTACAGCTAGAGAATGTACCCCTAGATCGAGTGCTTTTTCGCTGCCACTAGCCGTGATTCGTACTACAGCTGAATGATGCCGCGCCGTATCCCAATCGCGACAGCGTCTGTGCGATCTTTGGCCCCTAGCTTCTCCATCAGATGCTTGACGTGGCCCTTCACTGTCTCTTCCGAAATGAAGAGGAGCGCCGCGATATCGATGTTCCGGTTTCCGCCGGCTATCTTCTGAAGAACTTCGACTTCGCGCTTGCTTAGCGGTTCTTCACTCAGATGCTCCGCCAATTGAGAGGCAATCTCAGGCGGTATATGTTTCTTTCCTGAATGGACCTTGCGGATGACCTCTACCAGTTGCTTCCGCGGCATCGTCTTGAGTACGTAGCCGCGGGCCCCCGCTTCAAGCGCCCGATGGATCTCGACGTCTCCTTCAAAGGTAGTCAGCATAATGATACGCGCCTCGGGAAACTCTGCACGAATCGCCACCATCGCATCAATGCCGCCGATGTCGGGTAGTCTGAGGTCCATAAGTGTGATATCCGGACGATACTCACGGAACCCCTGAATAGCCTCCCTGCCGGTGGAAGCCTCACCTACAAGCTGCATGTCCGGTTCATTGCGGATAATCGCCGCGATACCTTCTCGCATCAGCGGATGATCGTCGACTCCGAAGATCCGGATCGGTGTAGATTCGCTCATTGGTGCCCCTGTCTTCGAGCGGCATTTGCCGCTGACTCGAACTTCTCGCGCCTAAGCCATGGAATCAACTGAGATATCGCCCCGCTCGATTGACTCCCGAATGCCACGCCCGCGGGAACAGTTAGTTCCACCTCGGTCCCTGCCCCTGGCCGACTCCGCAGCCTAAGAGCCGCGCCGATACTCTCGGACCTCTTGCGCATACCCGCCAGTCCCCAATGCCCTTCGCGACCAGTCTGCAATACTTGACCATCTATTCCACAGCCATCATCGCGGACCAGCATACGAAGATAGGTGCTTGCATACTCTAGCTCAATTTCGATCATCTGGGGGTGCGCATGCAGGACGGCGTTCAAGACCGCTTCCCGCCCAATCCGATAGACTTCATCCCGTATTAGAGGCCGCAGAGGACGCGCCTCGCTATGAACCACAACCCGGTAGCCGATCGTATCATCGACGCAAAATTCCTGGCGCATTCGCGAGAACGCAAGGTCCAGGCTTTGGCTATCCGTGCCCGAAGTACGCAGACCCCGTAGAGCGTTCCGGCCTTCCTCGTTAACTTCGCGCATTAGTTGCAATATCCGGCCTAATACCGGTTTGACGGGCGAGTCGGCAGGTAGTTGATCCTCGGCCACATCGAGCTGCATCGAGGCACTAACGAATCCCTGCAACAACGTGTCATGCAATTCCTGAGCGATATGTGTGCGCTCGGCAAGGCGCTCCTGGAAGCGGACGTTTAACTGTCGAGTCAATTGGTACATGCGAAAACGATAGATCATAGCGAAGGCCAGGACGAGCGCCATCGCGCACAAAGCTCGAAACCAGTTCGTTTGCCAGAGCGCCGGTTCGACGACAAAGGGCACAATCGTCGCCGGGCCATTCCACAGGCCGTTGTTACTCGACGCGACGATCTGGAAGCTATAGTTCCCCGGACGGAGATCACTATAGATAACGTGTCCCGCGGAAACAACGTCGCTCCAGCCCTGATCGGACCCAGCGAGTCTATACCGAAACCGTGTGCGTTCCGGTGCAGAGAGACTGGTACTCCCATAGGTTAAAGTGATGCTCCGAACTCCGGCGGGATAAGTCAGTTCCGCTTTTAAGTTGCTTCGAGCCCCCGGCGGCGAAGTCTCAATCCGAGCACGCACTGGCGCGCTGTAGCCGGCAGCGAACTTCGGGTCCGCGACGACTAGTCCGCGGTTGAGTGAAAACCAGACACGGCCTAACGAATCTGCGACTACGGAGCGATCTCGCCTGACTCCCTCCACCCCAGGAAGACCATCCATAATTCCATAGCTCTGGATGCTCGAGTCATCCAGCACTCCGCGCAACAGTCGTCCACGATTTACCTCCAGCACGTGATCGGACGTAACAATCCATAAAGATCCGCTTCTATCTTCTGCGATGCCAAAGATCTGTTCACGCAAAGAGTCCGGCAGATTACGCGTTGATTCTAAATGTCCCCCATGGAAGCTAGCCAAACCAGCCGAAGTTGCAATCCAGAGTACATGCTTGGAATCCTCGAAAATAGTCCTCACTTCTGAGGAAGGTAAGCCATCTGATGCTGTGTGATTCGTCCAGCCGCCATTCACCGCGAGCGATGCCAGGCCATTCGGAGTGCCGAACCACATCGTTCCGTCGTACCCCTCGACAATCGAACTGATCGCGTTCGAAGGCATGCCGCTCGCAGTCGAATAGCTTGTGAATCGTCCGTCTTTCAGCCGGCTGACGCCTGCGTTAACCGTTCCCGCCCAGACCGTCCCGTCGCGATTCTGATGGACGGAGTAAACGCTGTTTTGCGCCAATCCATCCGCCTGTGTGTAGCTTCGTGAGGAAAAAGAATTGCGCTTCTGAGTCAGTACAGTAAGTCCGCCGCGCTGTCTACCCACCCACAACTGGCCATCGCTCCCGCTGATCGAATAGACCACATCTTTATCAAGGCCGGCGGCGGTAATCTGACCGACGCGCCCGTCCTGCAGCCAATAAAGACCACCCTCGAGAGGTGCAAACCAAGTCCGTCCGCTGGCATCGACGAAGACCGGGCCATTCGTTTGCGAGTGGAGACCCTGGGCGGCGGCATAGGTTGTGAATATGCCGTCGCGTAGTCTTTCTAGGCCCCGCAATCCTCCGTACCAGATATCTCCATCGCGATCTTCATAGACCGCGGTAACCTCAGGTTCTTGTGTGTGATTCGATAAGTCGCCGGAAACAGAAAGTTTCGACGTCATCCTCAGGAGCCCGTGATCGGTGCCGACCCAGAAGTTACCTTGCCGGTCCTCAGCTAGAGACAAGACCTGAAGTTGTCTGATCGCACTTGGCAGCTGCGCCGTGGTGAGAGTAGTTCCATCCCAGTACTCCATCCCGGTGTCAGTTCCAATTAGCAGGCCGCCGCTTGTAGTCGGGAGCAGCGTGTTGATGCTGCGAGTTTCGCGCTGCCCGAATACGTCAACAAGACGACCTTGTTCGATGTTGAAAAGCCCGGCATCTCTTGTTCCCAACCATACCTTGCGGTCAGGCGTTTCGGTAATGGCAATGACTACGGCGCCGGTGTCCGGCGTGGCGACAACCCGCTGGAATTTTCCGTCCCGGTGACGAAGTGCGTGACTCCCAAGGCCCCACAGCAGCACATCCCCCTTACTGTCGCGAGACAATGCCGTGAACGCGACGTCTTCCAGATTCAAGCGCGCAGCCGGCTCATCGAAATCTCCATCCCGATAGCGGAGTAGGTGCGGTCCGTTTAGGCGAATCCACAGGTTTCCCTCAGCATCTGAAACGAGCCCGCGTACCGGGCCGATGGGACCCCCATTTCCGAGCGGCCGTTGAATCAGAGTGAATTGAGAGCCATCGAAACGGACTAATCCGCGCTCGGTGCCAATCCAAAGGTAGCCATCATCCGATTGACAAATCGCGTAGATCGTTCCACCCAGGAACCCTTTCTCAGCTCCCCATTGTTCATGGATATACTGCGCCATCGTCCGATTGGAATCTAAAGCCAAGGCCACGTTCGTCAGACACAACCCCACGACTCCAACTAACACTCGGCTCCATAGCTGGTGGAGGGGATTCAGACCGTCACGGAAGGTATTCAAAACTTTCAATGACAGCCTCGGCCGGAATCTTAGGCCCGCTTCTGGAATGGTAGAAGTCGTATAGGTCGATATGAACAGTCTCCGCCGCGGGACTGGGAACGTCCGACTTGAAGACATGTTCTTCGACGCTCTTCGAAGCGGAAGGTGCCGAGGGCCCCGAATGGTCACCGCGAATTGTCTTAAATGAGCCGACGCCCGGCGCCCAGTGCAGTACGTGCGTCAACGGGCCAGGAGGTACAGCAAACCGCACAATGTTCTCCGGAACATAGTAAGGTTGAACGACATATTGCGCATTCTTACTGTTGGGATTTCCCCACTGGCTCAGCTCGATATCCATCTCACTGCGCGTTTCATCGTCTCGCGCCTCATCCCATGTAAACATCCCAAGAACGGCGTATGGAGGGAGATGCGCGCTGTCCTGTATAACGAATCTATAAGTTCCATAACCAAGACTCCGCGTAAGTCTTACTTCAGCGCAGGCCCACTTACCGTTGCGTTCCCTGCTCTGAAGGTGCAGATAACCTTTCGGATCCGTCCAGGCATTTGCCGGATCGTATGAGTTCAGATCGCCGCCCCGGTTGTCGTCCGCCGATCGAACGATCCAGTCATAACCGCTGAACCGAATTGATTTCGGGGCAATCGCGGCGACAGGTCTGCCCTTCACCGATGTGACCGCGACAACGCCGCCGCCGGCCACAGGGAGCGTCGTCGTTTTGGAAGCCGCTGTATACCAGGAGTTCACGAGGAGCGCGGCATATTCGGTCCCGAGGTGGGTCGAATTCTTCCATGTCGAGTCAGCCTGAATCTTAGTGACAGGGCGGCTGCGGAACGGCTGCACGAACCAGGTTCCGTTCCCATTCCGCGCGTAGAGAATCAGCTGCTGGCCCGGCGCCGCACCGTTGACTCGCCCCTCAATCGTTTGAACCTGCTCCGGTCCGCCGGAATTGGCCGCGGGTACGACGGTGATCTCGACAGCTGGCTTCTGCGCGCGATTTTGCGAACTGCAACCCGTCACGAAAGCGGCCGTAGTTACTAAGACGGCGACGGCCAGTCGGCGGCGTCGAGGAGATCTCATGTCACGTCCCATCCGCCGCTAGGACCGCTCCTGATCTCGCGGCGTGAACGCGCTGAGCCATCTGGACATTATGGCGCGAGGTCACTGCGCAGTACTCACCCGAACTATGACGCCGCCGCATCCCCCGGCTTCGAATCGTCGTCGCGAGACACCTTGGCTTGTCCGAAGAACACCGCCAGCGACGCTGTAACCAATCCCTGGAAAGGTCCGAGAAAGATGCTCGTGTGCTTCAAAACCTCCGCGGGCGTTCCGTTAGAAGCGGGTTCCAGCGGTTGCAGCAGAATCACGGCATTCAATAGCAGCAGATAGCCTGCGGAAAGTCCGAACGACAGGTGGTAGAAGAACTTATCCACGGTAGCTTCGGCATGCGACTGTCGCGCCAGCACCCCGATCATTAGTGCGAGCGTTGGAAAGATTGCGGGGGAAAGCCACGCCCATGCGTCATTGGCCTGCCCGCCATAGTGGCCGAGCAGCGTCTGAATCACAACCATCGTAAATGTAAACCCGCCTCCAACAAACCAGATAGCGGCCAGCTTCTGCTGGCATCGGTAGAGTGGCAGCACTTACTGCCCACCTTTCAGTTTGTCCCAGATGCCGGCCTTCTGCAGATGCGTTTCCGCGTCCGGACCGTTGCTGGTCAGCGTCGGCGGACTGCTCTCCGTGCGCATGAATTCATAAATCAGCGCGGTGCAGGAGAACCCCGCGCTGTAAGGCTTCTGCTTGACTTCAGCGGGCAGTGTATTGAAACCGTTGCGCAGCCAACTATTCGTCTGGTCCTCCGTAGGTGCGGCGCCCGTCGCGGCGAAAGGAACGTCGGTTACCAGGAACGCGATGACTCGGTAGTAACCGGCGTTGGCGGTGAAAAGTGCGCGGATGTAGCCGGATAAGGAAAAAGCTGAGGATCCGCTATCGCCCGTTGCCACCCATCGGGCGGGTGGTTGTTTCGACGTGCCATCGTTGTTGATCTGCTCCAGTTTGGTGACGATCGCAAAGCCGTCGGGCACGGCGAAGTAAGCTCTTTCCGAATACCCTGCTCCTAGGAGCGCGGTAGTAATCCGGTCGTCGACGTTGCCGAGGTTTAGATTCTGTTGACCGGAAACCAATAAGCTATTCAGCAGTACAAGCCGCGAGGAAGGTTGCGGCGGGGGCCATGGGAACACAGGCATTGCCGGAGCGCGCGGAACCGCGGCCGTCGGCGCCGGTGCTGGAGCGACATTTTGCGGAGGTGGCGGCGGAGGCGGCGAGGGCGGGGCCGATGCCACGACGGGCGCCTGCTTAGCGCACCCGCAGCTCATCGCAACTAGCGCCGCGACAAGGAAAAAGTAATGCCGCATCAGAATCATGGAACGCTCCAGTAGTTAGATTCGAACCTAGAGATAATGACACGATTTGATATGCTGCGGCGGACAAATGCGATGCGCAATCTCTATTTCTTGTGGATACTTCCGGTGTTCCTCGCGATTCCTGCGGCGGGCGATGCCGCGGTCTTAGGGCCGTTCAACGGTTCATTTCTCGCCGGCGGTCTGGGGCTACAGAAGAAGGTTGCCGGTACGGAGGCGATCTATGCGGCGGACGCGCCGTTCTCGATGTATTGCTGGTATCGTCTCTCCGCGATACCAACCGAACCGACGCTCATCGCAGGAATGGGCGAACCTACTGTCACCTCGTCCCGCTATCTGGCGATCGATAAGTCGCTGGGGTTCTGGGGCGATGGCTGGACGAAGGGCTCCGGTCCTGTGCTTGCTTCCGGACAGTGGCATTTTGCAGCCGCGACGTTCGATGGGAAGGTGCTCAGACTTTACAGCGACGCCGTCAAAGTAGCGGAGCAGCAGGTCTTCTTCGAGACGGCTGCGCCGTTCCTGTGGTTAGCACCAAACCACCTATCGTCCGGCCAACACTTCGCAGGCCGCATCGCCGGTTTCACGATTACTACCGATGTCTTTGACGCAGCGCGCATCGCAAGCCTGGGAGAGCAGCGCCCGCAATTCGATCTGATCGCTTACGAGACCGGATCGAAATGCTGGCCGTTCCAGACGCGCGCGCAAGCAGGATATAGCGCCCCGCAGGATCCCGCATCGCTGCCCCATTCGTCCGTCCCTCCGCAGCAGCCGCACGCGAAGCCGGTTCGCGAAGGGCCCGCGCTCCAGCAACTCTCGACGCATGAATGGAATGTCGCCAACGGATGGCAGCTGATCGAAGCTCCCAAGATGCCCGCCACTGGCGCCGATCTTTCTCGTGCCGGATACAAGACGGACGGCTGGTACGCGGCCACTGTGCCCGGAACCGTGCTCACCACGCTGATCGATCGCGGCGTCTATCCTGATCCGGATTACGGCTTGAACAACCTTGCCATCCCGGAGTCGCTGAGCCGGCAGAACTATTGGTATCGCACCGAGTTCGATACGCCGCAGGCTGCGAACAAGCGGTGGAATCTGACGTTTGAAGGGATCAATTACGCGGCGGAAGTCTGGTTGAATGGCAAGCGGGTCGGGAACATCGTCGGCGCCTTTGTACGCGGCGATTTCGATGTGACGCCCCTGCTTTCACCTTCAGGCCGGAACGCACTCGCGGTGCTTATCTCGCCGCCACCGCATCCCGGCATCGGACACGAGCAGTCCATCAAAGCCGGCGCGGGCGAGAACGGCGGGGCGATGTGCCTTGATGGCCCGACCTTTGTCTGCACTGAGGGCTGGGACTGGATTCCCGCCATTCGCGATCGCAACACGGGTATCTGGCAGGATGTGAAACTCACCGCGACGGGCGTGGTGCGGATCGGTGATCCGCGCGTCGTTACCAAACTTCCGCTGCCTGCAACGGACTCAGCCGATGTGACCATCACAGTCCCTCTGCGCAACAGCTCATCAGCGCCCGTGACCGGGACCGTGCGAGCTGCTTTCGAAGGTGTCGAGTTGACGAAGCGCGTTACGGCCGCGCCGGGCGAGACTTCCGTCACGTTCACATCGCATGTCAACCAGCCGCGGCTCTGGTGGCCGAATGGCTACGGCAAACCGGAGCTCTATCATCTGCAGCTTTCGTTCGCGGCGAACGGTGGCGAGTCCGATCAGAAAACCCTGCGCTTCGGTATCCGCGAGATCACTTACGAGCTAAGTCTGCTGGATCCAAGCGGCGTCGCTCAGCGCGTCCAGTTCGCACCGGAGGTCGCTGCGGCTCAACACGAGCACGTCATCGATACGCGGCATGAAGGTATCCTGCAGGCCGCGCAAGGCTGGATGTACTCGATCGTTCCCGGCGCCGAACATTCGCCGTCGCTCTCGCCTCTTGAAGATCACCGTGCCGCGCCGTACCTTGTCCTGCGCGTCAATGGCGTGCGGATCGCCTGCAAAGGCGGCAGCTGGGGCATTGACGATTCGCGCAAGCGCAGTTCTCGCGAGCACCTCGAGCCGTTCTTCCGTCTGCATCGCGACGCCAATCTGACTATGATTCGCAACTGGGTCGGGCAGAGCACCGAGCAGGTCTTCTTCGATCTCGCCGATGAATATGGACTGCTGGTGTGGAGCGACTTCTGGGAGTCCACGCAGAACTACAACGTGGAGCCGAGCGACTCTGCGCTGTTCCTTGCCAACGCGCGCGAGACGCTGCTGCGCTATCGCAATCATCCATCCGTCGTGGTCTGGTGCGGACGCAACGAAGGTGTGCCGCCGCCGGCCATCAACGTAGGACTCGATCAGTTGATTCGCGATCTGGACGGCACGCGCATGTACATGCCGGATTCGAATCAGGTCGAGCTGCAGAACAGCGGCCCTTATCTGCATCATGAGCCTGAAGACTACTTCACGAAGTTGTCGGTGGGATTCGCGGTGGAGGTCGGCATCCCGTCTTTCCCGACACTGGAAGCTTTCCAGGCCGCGGTTCCGACCGCCGATCAATGGCCTCCGAGCGATACCTGGGCTTATCACGACTGGCACTTCGGCGGGAACGGCAACACGCATCCGTTCATGAATGCGATCGAGACGCAGTTTGGCGCGCCCACGAGTCTTGCGGATTTCGAACGCAAGGCGCAGATGATCAACTACGCAAATCATCGCGCCATCTTCGAAGGGATGAACGCGCGTCTGTTCAGTCCGAACAGCGGACGCATGCTGTGGATGACGCAGCCCGCATGGCCCAGCACGAACTGGCAGATTCTCAGTTCGGATTACGACACGCAGGCTTCGTTCTATGGCGTGAAGAAAGCTTGCGAGCCGGTACACGTGCAGATGAATTGCCGGGGTTGGAAGCGGCGGTCGTGAACAATACGGCGGCTGCGATTAATGGCCTGACGCTTCGAGCAAGGTCATTCGGACTGGACGGGAAGGTGATCTTCACGAAGGAGCAAACCGTCGACGCCGCGCCGATGAGCGTGATGGCTGCTTTTCCCGTTGCTCAGGCAAGAGACGGAGTGTCGCTGGTGAAACTCGAATTGCTCGACGCGCAGCACCAGGTCATCTCCGAGAACTTCTACTGGCACGCTCCCGACGCCGCCGGATACCTCAAGCTGAATGACCTCCCGGAGACTGAACTGAAGGCAACCGCGCAAAGGACGCAGACCGGAGTTACGCTGCGTCTCGAAAACACGAGCGCGTCTCCTGTACTGATGGCGAAAGCCACCGTGATTGACTCCGCTACTGGGGAACGTATTTTGCCGGCGTACTTCAGCGATAACTATGTGTCGCTGTTACCGGGCGAGAACAAGACCGTAGAGATCGAAGTTCCCGCGGGCGCTCTAAGGGGTGAAATCGCCCTGAACTTACGTGGATGGAATGTCAAACCGGCGGTCGTCCATACGCAGCGGTGATAAGATCACGGCAATCCATGGCGATTCAATCCAGTTCCAATACCACGGTAAGTTCCACGGCGACCTCCACGGATAAAGGCGCGCTGGCAATGGTAACGACGTTGTTCTTCATGTGGGGTTTCCTCACCTGCTTGAACGACATCCTTATACCGCATTTGAAGTCCATCTTCGATTTGAACTACACGGAAGTAATGCTGGTGCAATTCGCTTTCTTCGGCGCTTACTTCATCTTCGGGGTGCCGGCCGGCAAAGTCGTGGAGCGGATCGGTTATAAGCCAACGATGGTGGCGGGCCTGCTCATCATGGCCGTAGGCGCGCTCGGTTTCATTCCGGCGGCGATGGCGCCGTCGTTTCCGATGTTCCTCGCTGCTTTGATCATTCTCGCGGCCGGGATCACCGCTTTGCAGGTTTCAGCCAACCCTTATGTATCGGTCCTCGGACCTCCGAAAACCGCATCCAGTCGCTTAAATCTGACTCAGGCGTTCAACTCATTAGGAACAACGGTGGCGCCGACGTTTGGTGGGATTCTGATCCTGGCAGCGGCTCCGAAAACGCCGGATGAAATGCACGCACTCTCCGCAAGCGCGTTACAGCTCTATCGCCAGCAGGAAGCCTCGTCGGTGAAATTCCCGTATCTCTTGATCGCAATTGTGCTGATCGCGCTAGCGGGCGTCATCGCGATGTACAAGCTTCCTAAGATCGGCGCTAACTTCGATGCGGTAAAAACGGATGATCGGAACACGGCCAAAGCAGTCAACATGTGGCGTTACCGCCATCTGATTTTCGGCGTGATCGGGATCTTTGTTTACGTCGGCGCGGAAGTCGCCATCGGCAGCTTTCTGGTGAACTACTTCAGTCAGCCTTCCATCGGCAACCTATCGCCGAAGGACGCCGCGAAACTGGTGTCGTTCTATTGGGGCGGCGCAATGGTCGGCCGGTTCATCGGCGCCGCGATCCTGCAGAAACTGCGAGCGGGTCTGGTGCTTGGGACTGCGGCAATTGCAGCCTGCATCCTGGTCGTGATCTCAATGTCGACCTTCGGCCAGGTCGCGATGTGGAGCATCATCGCGGTCGGGCTCTTCAACTCGATCATGTTCCCCAGTATCTTCACTCTTGGAATTGCGGGCTTGGGACCGGCGACGGGCGAGGGATCGGGTCTACTGATTGCAGCGATTGTTGGCGGCGCAATCATTCCTGAGATTGAGGGCGCGCTGGCGGACAAGATCGGCATCCACTACGCGTTCATTATCCCCGCGATCTGTTACTTGTACATCATGTTCTATGGATTCCGCGGTTCCAGGGAGGTTGGAACGTCTACGCCATTGGCGGAAGCCTAGCTCTAGCTGAGTAGATACCGTCGCCATGCATCCACGGATGCGGCGTTGTGCCTGGTGAGAGCGCGATAGCCGTCGCGGGGAGCGTTGCGGTCGCGTATCAGGCGCTTTCCGACGGCCGCGATCTCGACGGCATCGTCCGGGTTCGCCATCCAGTTTTTCGGAACCCAGTCAATCGCGGGGGAGACGACGCTGGGGACGCCTTCCGCGATGCCATCGGCCGTGACTCCGTTGAAACTTTCGGTAAAGCTGGGCTGCATCATGAGGTTCATTCGACGGATGATGCGTCGGAATTCGAGCCATGGCAGCCAGGGTTCTTCAATAAGATGGACGCCGCTGACGTTTGCGCACATCTCGCGGACGCACTGCAGGATGCCCGAGCCCCCTTCTTCGCGGCCACACGATATGTGAATGGTCACGGGGGCGTGGAACTCGCGGCCGATCTGGATTGATGCCCAAGCGGCGGTCATGAGGTTCTTTAGCATCCGGGTCGCCCCAAAAATGCCGATCTTGAGATCACCGCCCGCCCACTGCGGTCGCTGGCGCTCAATGGGCCCAGCCAGATAGTAAAGATTGGGGAGTAGAGTACATGCCGCGCCATAAGTGGCAGTCACGGCATCGCAGAACTTCTCGCAGTTACCGGCTAAGTGGAAGTTACCGATGCGCCGTTCCAACTCCATCTGTTCGCGCATGACTTTGACCGCCCACTTATCGGCCTGCAGGAAGCCGACGTTGCTATGAAAGACGACAGCAAATTGGATGCGCGGAAACTCGCGGCAGAGGGATTCGAGGAACGGAGTGTCGATGTAAGGCGCGCAGAGTATAACGTGAGTCACGCCAGGCCAGCCATTCTGCCGCAACTTATCACGGACATAGTAACCGTCCACGACGGGAAGAGCGTCCGCATTGAACCCGTGTTCCACGAGAACTTCGGCGGCGTTCCCGGCAGTGACGCCTAATCCGATGTGAGAGGCCTGGGGATTATCGACCTTAGGGTTTTTGAAAGCAATGATGATTCGCAACGAGCGTCCTTTGAGCAATCCGCGAGCTTGTGGGCCTGGGTGAAGAACCTTGTGGCGAAAGAGAAGAAAGCCCGCTTCCGGATTTGACTCCGGTAAAGGGAGAACCAGCGGGCTTTCGGATATCGGGACAAACCGGCCACAACGGCTGGCCCCGATCTCTGGTTTGAGGGTAAGGGCTACTGGACGGCCGCGCGGCTTAATTCGAGGCTAAGTATCTGACGGGAAATGGAATTCCGTTAGGCGAGGTTGGTGACTAACAGAACGCGGGACCTATATCCAGAGGTCGATTGGAGCCGTTCGTTCCCCACCCTGGCTGCCGGTGTTCGGAGTCCCTCGCGGCTCTATCAGGAGTAGCTTGGTTTCGACGGGCGCAAACGGTTTGTGTTCGATACCTTTGGGAACGACGAACATTTCGCCGGCTTTCAGGTCAACGGCGCGATCCCGGAAGTCGATCCTAAGATGGCCGTCGATGACGATGAAGGTTTCATCTGTATCCGGATGATCGTGCCAGATGAAGTCGCCCTCTAAACGGACCAGCTTGAATTGATAATCGTTCATCTCCGCGATGACGCGAGGAGACCAGTGCTCCTGAAGTTGCTCGAACTTGCGTTCGAAGTTGATGGGACCTAGGGGGTTCATCTACTCAAGGATAATTGACGATTGAGATGGCTGGCGAGGCGTTTACATTAATCGGGCAGTACGTCCGGCTGGAGCCGCTGGATAGCAAGCACATACCTCGCTTGGCAGCCGCGGCGGCGGTCGAACCATCGATCTATAAGTGGAGCTTGGTCCCGCAGGGCGAGTCGGAGATGACTAGGTATGTCGAGACCGCGTTAAGTTGGAGGGACGCGGGAACAGCTGTACCTTTTGCGATCGTGCGTCAACGCGACGGCGAGTTGATCGGCTCAACTCGTTTTTGGAATATCGAGCATTGGACGTGGCCGCAGGGGCATCGAAGGAAGGGCCGGGAACATCCGGACGCGTGCGAGATCGGGTATACATGGCTGGCGGCGTCCGCGACCCGGACCGGCGCGAACACCGAGGCGAAGCTTCTAATGCTGACTCACGCGTTCGAAGTGTGGGGCGTGCTGCGGGTCTGCCTGCATACTGACGTGCGCAACGAGCGCTCCCGGAGAGCGATCGAGCGGATCGGCGGGACGTTTGAAGGTGTGCTTCGCGCGCATCGCATGGCGGCTGACTTTACTCCGCGAGACTCAGCCCGCTATTCGATTCTGCTGGACGAATGGCCGGAAGTTCAGGCGAGGTTGAGTAAGTTAGCAGCTCGAGGCTGATGCGATCATTTTGGGCGAAGCGGAAACGAGGGGGCGATCTCTTTACTTAAAGGTTAACGTGGTGAAGTAAGTAACTGTATTCACAACACTCTCCAGCCCGTTCTCGGACGAACCGCCGTGTCGCGGCATCCATTGCTACTGCGAGGTTCGGTCGAGGTGAAGCTTAATGAGCCCCTCAAATTCGTCACGCTCGGCACGATTTAGCGTACCTTCGTTCGCATATTCGGCGAGTGTTTCGATGCGGTCTTGAACACATGCATCCGGGCGAAGATTAACAATGCGCCGTGCCGACTCGGCGTCCAGGCAACGGCTGAACGGGTCGAGAAGAGAGTCTATTCCGGTTGCGGCACTCATGAGACTAAGTTAACATCGCTCCGTTGTGCGACCTGTTGATTTCTGCGAACTTACTCGAATTGCGCCGGCGTATGGTCGTAGAAGAGATACTTACGCCATTGGTCGTCACCCTTCCCCAGCAGGCGCATCAGGTGGCGGCTCGTGTGGAGACTAAAAGGACGAGGCTGCCGGGTTAACTTCATCCCAGCTTCTTCCGGCGTGCGATTGCCCTTGCGGTTATTGCACCGGTGGCAGCAAGCGACTAAGTTCTCCCATGTCGATTCGCCGGCGCGCGAGCGAGGAATCACGTGGTCAAGAGTCATTTCCGCGGACGGCAGCGTCTTATGGCAGTACTGGCAGGTGTAGCGGTCGCGCATCAAAATGTTTTTGCGCGAAAGCGCGCGCGTCTGGTGCGGAATCCGGCGGTATTCGAGCAGCCGGATCACCGACGGGAGTTTGAGCGAGCGGCGCGAGGAATGAATCGAATGCGTTGAAACTTCTTCCGCCGACGCCACGCCTTTCAATACCAACACGAGCGCCCGTCGCGCGGCGCAGATGTTGATCGGCTCATAGCTAGCGTTTAAGACGAGCACCGGTTTCTGTAGTCTGGTCGAAGTAGCCATCTGTCTATCCAGGAGCCCCCGTTGGATTTTCATTCGGAATGTCCGTGCGGCGGCGATCGACGCGCGCCAAAGTCAATAGCACTACCGATCGCGCCCCGGCCTCTTTTAGCGCGACAGCGCAAGCGCCCGCAGTAGCGCCTGTTGTGAAAACATCGTCAATGAGAAGTACGCGCCGGCCGGCGAGGCGTTTCGCGTGGCGCGCAACGAATACGCTCTGCATGTTGCGCTGCCGCTCGGAATGAGTCAGCCCGGCCTGCGGAGGCGTGCGTTTGACACGCGCGAGTCCGGCGACCACGGGTACATGCCGCGCACGGGCTACCCTGCGGGCCAGGCGTTCGGCCTGATTAAAACCCCGCGACCACCGCCGCGTCCAGTGCATGGGTACGGGGATCACGATGTCGACAACTTCGTCAAGCGGTAAGGCGGACGCGATCATGCGGCCGAGCGGTCGCGCGAGTGCGATCATTCGGCGGTACTTAAAGAGGTGGATCAGTTCACGAAGCCGGCTGTCGTATGCGCCATAAGAGTAAGCCGCGTCGAAACCGCGGGCACATTCCCGGCAGACCGCGCAGTGTCCGGCGTCATCGAGCGACGCGGCGTCCACGAACGGCGTGCGGCAGAGGGCGCAGAAATATTCAGCGTCAAGCGGCTGGATGCTGGCGATGCATGCGGCACAAACCGGATAACGAGTAATCTCGGTGAGAGTCCGGTTACAAAGGCGGCAGTTATCAGGAAAAACGAGCGAAAAAAGAGCGTGAGGGATTGTTCGAAGGGTTCGGAAGATCGGGGTGGGCAGGGATGCCGTGACGCGATTAACCTGGAAGGCGCACCCCAGCGAACTCGCTCTTGCGGCTGAATTGGACGGGCTTGGTCATTGTTTCGAACACCTCGAAATCACCAAATCGTGCCAGTCTTACGTAAACATTGAGTGTAGGGCTCAGAAGCGGGCTTGTCAATCACAAGGCCTTTTGCGAATGGGCTACCGAGAAGCCGGGAACGATTGAAATGCGGGAAAACGGCTGCCATGTCGCACTCCGGATTCATTTCCGCTAGACTGTCTCTATAGCGCGAAGAGGCTCGGTAGATTACGAGCCCGGAGGGCCGACAAACTCAAGATGACCATGTGGAATAAACGCCAGGAAGAACCCACACCGGCGCCTCGGCCCGCTACGACGGCAGCCAGCCCGGTAGCCGAGGTGAAGAAGGAGAGTATCCCCGTGTCGACGACGCCATTTCGTACCCCAGAACATAACAATCCCAGCAGTGGTAGCCAGGCCAGTATTGGTAAAGCGGTAAAGATCAACGGCCAGATATTTTCTAAAGAGGACTTATATATCGACGGCGACGTGGAAGGGACCGTGGAATTGCACGAGAATAAGCTGACCATTGGCCCAAATGGCCGTGTGCAGGCAGCCGTGCGGGCGCGCGAAGTGGTCGTGCTCGGAGCCATCCAGGGGAATGTCGAGGCGGCCGAGCGCATCGATATCCGAAAAGAAGCAAAGCTGGTGGGAGACATCAAGACCGCTCGGATTGTGATTGAGGACGGCGCCTATTTTAAGGGCAGCATCGACATCGTGAAGCACGACGCAAAGATTGTCGCCACTGCTCCTGTGCCGGCGCAATCCGCGTCTACGTCGCCGAGTCCGCGCCCCGCGACGATCCCGGGCGCCACGGTGGCAGCTGCCGCATCCGGCGACGCCAAGCGATAAGGGCAACATTCGAGGGCTAGATCGCATCGTTGTTGTGAAATACACGTTTCAAGCGCGCTTGCTCCAGGCAAACTTGTCGCAGGCGCGCTCGTTTCAGGAAAGTCCGTTTCAGGAAAGCTGAGGAAGACGCTCCACTTTGCTTCCCGACCGTTTCAAGAGCCTTTTCAACGAAGGGTCAAATCCGAGACCAACCCGCCGCGGCTCTGCTCAAGAAGAAAAAGAGACGCAGATTGAGCGCCAGAGCCGCGGGCTGGATCAATTCTTTTTTAACATTCGGGGGTTGTCCGGGCTGTCGTTGCTCGACTTGGGCGGAGCGGTGCAGGAGAATATCGAGTTCGTCACGAATCTCGGACACCGTGTGACCACGCAGGCGTTTATGCAGACGCTCGACCAGACGTTCGGGCGCGACGCGGTCAACGAACAATCGCATCCCGACGGAATCGAGAGTTTCCTCAATCAGAATCTGGCTTTTCCGGACGCTAGTTTCGACGGTGTACTGCTCTGGGATACTCTGCAGTACATCTCACCCGCGCTGCTGGCCGCAACCATCAGCGAGCTTTACCGGGTTACGCGACCGGGGAGCTACATGCTCGCGTTCTTTAATTCAGACGATAAGACCCAGATCTCGCCGAATACGAAGTTCCGGATCGTGGACGCTAATGTGATTCGTTTGATGCAGAAGGGCACGCGCAGGCAGGCGCAGGCCTTCAACAATCGCAACCTCGAAAAACTTTTCAGTAAGTTCGATTCGGTCAAGTTCTTCCTGACGCGCGAAAGCTTGCGCGAAGTGATCATCCGACGGTAGTGACCGAGCGCTTCTGACGAGCGAACTTTAGCAATCCCCGAAGTCCCATCAAACCAAGTCCCAGACTCAGGAGCACCCAAGTTGCAGGTTCTGGCGTGGCCGCGACCGGCCGCGGTGACGGACCACCTACGCGCGGGAACGGCTTGTTGATCTCCGGAGTTTCCTTCGGTATTGGAAACAAGACTCCCGGCGGGGCGGTTGTGGGCGGAAACGGGGAGGTTTCGGTGATAACCGGCGGCTGCACCGGTGGGCGCACGATCGGGCCGGAAGGGACTAGCGGGGCAACCGGTCGCGGCAGAGTCACTCCGGGAAGCGTCAGCGGTTGACCTGGGACTGGCGGTAAGAGTGGCATCTCGGTAATCACGATGGGCTTATCGGGCGGAGTCTCAGCTGTGAGGCCAGGCGGCTCAAAATGACGTACTGGTTTCTGGGGAGTATCGGAGAGCCGGTTGCCGCAGCGTCCGCGAACCAGGTTAACGCCATCCGTAAGAACAGGTTCGCCGGCGCGAAGCAGCAGCGGCCGGTTCGTCCAGTAAATCGCGTTCTCAATACGATAAGACGCGAACATCCACCGATCCATCGGTAGCGTTATAGGTAGAAGGCGATCGCCGATGCCCTGATAGTGCGCCGTCAGTGCCGGATCGGCGCGGCGATGGTCGCGGAATTCGACCTCTCCAGCCACCCCGCCGGGGATGAGCGAGTAGGGAAAGACCCGGCGCGGGGCAACGGAGGACTGCGTCAGTTTCGCTCGAAGCTGTTGGCGCCGCACATCGACGTCGCGCCCTGTGCACCCGCACAAGACGATCGCCAGGGCGGCTACGAACGCGGCAGTTAAACCAAAATATTTATTCACGGAAAATGACCATTGAAACTCTGGCCGTCTATCGTCGGTTCTACCGAATTGCTGTAGGCGCAACCTTGTACACTTACGTTCGAATGCGTTTCCCGACGGTGCTGTGCTGCTTCGTTCTTCTTCCCGCGCTGGTTCCCGTGCGCGCTCCCGCGTATTCCGTTCTGACCCACGAAGCGATCATCGATTCCGCATGGGACGCGTCGATCAAGCCGCTCTTGACGAAGCGCTTTCCCGACGCTTCGCCCGAAGAACTGCGAGCCGCCCACGGATTTGCTTACGGCGGCGCAATCATCCAGGACATGGGCTATTACCCTAACGGCAGCCACGAGTTCAGCGATCTGACCCATTACGTTCGAAGCGGCGCATTCATCGTGAACCTGATTGCTGAATCAAAGACGCTCGATGAGTATGCGTTCGCGCTCGGGGCGTTGTCCCATTACGCGGCGGACGAGCAGGGGCACGCAAAGGCCGTGAATATCGCGGAGCCAATGCTCTATAAGAACGTCGCGAAGAAGTTCGGACCCGTAGTCACTTATGAGGACAATCCCACCGACCATCTTCGAACAGAGTTCTCTTTCGACGTGCTTCAGGTGGCGCGAGGCTTCTATGCTCCGGAGGCCTATCATGACTTTATTGGCTTTAATGTCGCCGCGCCGCTTCTCGACCGGGCGTTTAACGATACTTACTGTTTGCGCCTCGCGGACTTATTCAAAGATCCGGACCGTTCAATCAACAGTTACCGGCACACGGTGAGCGGGCTTATTCCAAAGGCGTCGCGTGTAGCTTGGGCATTGAAGCGGAAGCAGATTGAGCAGCACTCTTCTGGTATCGTGCGGGCTAAGTTCATCTATAACATCAACCGGGCGAGTTACGAGAAGGAGTGGGGTGCTAACTACGACCGTCCGACACTCGGCGACCGGTTCCTCGCGTTCCTGCTTCGCTTAATTCCGCGCGTAGGTCCGCTGAAGGATCTCTCTTTTAAGACTCCCGACGCCAAAGCAGAGGACTTATTCATCAAGAGCTTCGACTCTACTCTGGATGAATACCGGTCGCTGCTGAAACAAGCTGGAACAAGTCAGCTGCGTCTGCGGGAACTTAACTTCGACACGGGCCAGCCGGCGAGACCGGGAGTTTACCGGCTCGCCGACCAGGCTTCCGCTAAGTGGGACGCTCAGCTAAGATCGCATGGCGTGGGTTGTCCGGACAGACCTATTTCGTCCGGCGCTCCAGTTGCTGACTATCGAGAGCACGCTCCGCCTCACGGGCACTGATAACCGCGTCGGGAATGCGGATTCCACGGTATACAAGCGCGGCAATTGCCGCACCCAGAATCGGCGCTACAATGAACACCCATAGCTGCTGGAGCGCCCAGCCGCCGACGAACAGAGCCGGTCCGATGCTTCGCGCTGGATTGACTGAAGTATTCGTCACCGGGATGCCGACCAGATGAATCAATGTAAGCGCGAGACCAATAGCGACTCCGGCAAATCCCACAGGTGCTTTAATATCGGTTGCGCCGAGTATTGTAATCAGCAAGAAGAACGTCAGAATCGTTTCGGTGAGGAATGCGGCAACCAAACCATAGTGGCCGGGTGAGTTCGCGCCAAAGCCGTTTGCCGCAAACCCGGCAGTAGCTGGCACATAGCCGCCGGGTACGCCGGAAGCGATCGCGTAAAGCAGGGCGGAAGCAAGAACTGCACCTACAATCTGTGCGCCGATATAGCCCGCCACAAAGCGCGATTCGAACTTACGTGCAAAAAGGAGGCCTAGAGTTACCGCCGGATTTAAATGGCATCCAGAAATAGGGCCCACTGTGTAGATCATGGCCAGCAGCGATAGGCCGAACGCCAGTGACACGCCCAGATAGCCGATCTTGTCGCCTGCTAATACAGCGCTGCCACATCCGCCGAAAACGAGCACAAAGGTTCCGAGCACTTCCGCGAGATACCGATACATGAATGTCTCCTGATTGAAATGCGATTCATGATGTTATCTAAATCGTTTACAAAGTACAAGGTGTGTGCGAAGTATTTTAAGGAACCGGCAGCCAGATGGCGCTCGCATGGTCGGCTGAGCGAAGGATAGATTCAGTGGCCTTGACGTAATCCTGAGGCTTGGCCAAAAAGATGTTGGGGACGAAGGTCTGCGGATTGCGGTCGTAGAGCGGAAACCAGCTGGATTGGATCTGTACCATGATCCGGTGTCCCGGCAGAAAGACATGGTTTGCAGTGGGAAGCGTGAAGCGGAAGCGCTGCGGGCTGATTGCTGGGGATGGCCGTGGGGTCCGAGAAGCTCTGGCGGTAGCGGCCGCGAAAGATATCCATCGAAATCGCAAGCTCATAGCCGCCCATCGGCGGATCGCTCGGAACTTCATCGGGGTAGACATCGATCAGTTTCACTACCCAGTCGGCATCGGTGCCGGTGGTTGACGCGATCAGGTCCGCAATCGGCGCGCCGCTGATGCGAACAGGCGCGGTGAGCACGGGCGTCTGGTAACTAAGCACGTCGGTACGGTCGACTACCGCGCGCTGGTCGCTGACGAGCCACGTGTGCCAGCGATCAGAATCTGCGAAACGCACGGGACGTGGAAGGTAGGGAACTGGTTTGGACGGGATCGGAAACATAGCTATCCGCCGCGTTCTGCTGAGCGGAGGGCGCCGTGAAACTCAAGCCGAAACCCGATTGCAGATACAGCGGTTTCATCGGCGCCGCGCAGCCCTTTTCACAAGCTAACGGCCAGCTTTTTAGGCGATCCCAGTGATCCTCGCCGGTGTTATAGATAAATACCGGCGGAGTTTCGACAGTTAGTTCCGTATCTTTTAGGTAATGGTCGAAGAACGGTTTGAGGACGTCGCGGCGGAATTGGAGCGCTGTGTCCCCGTCCCACTTCAGAGGGCCAAGATTGTAAGCATCGTAGTTAACCTGACTATGCCGCCAAGGGCCCATGACGAGGTAGTTATGGTCGGCTTGACCTCGCGCCTTTAGAGCAAGGTAGGAATGAATGGCGCCCCACATATCTTCCTGATCCCAAAGACCCTGAATCCACATGGTGGGCACCTGGGAAGGATGTTCAGCGACTAACTTATCTAACGCTTGGCCTTGCCAGAACGAATCATAACTTGGATGTTCCATCATGCGGCTTACCCACGGCAACTGATCCAGGCCGTGCTCACGGGCATAGTTACCGGCAGAACCGGCGCGAAGAAAAGCTTCGTAGTCGTCGTAAGCATCGCGGCCGACCGGGTCGCCCGAACCAGTCTTTGTCGTCTGGGCGGCGGTGTAGTCTAAGTTCGGTTGGCGGAATGCTCCGTAGTGAAACCAATCATCGCCCATCCAGCCATCCACCATCGGGCTCTCCGGTGCGGCAACCTTAAGAGCGGGGTGCGGACCAAGTAGCGCCATCACCACCGTGAAACCTTCATAGGAGGAACCAATCATCCCGACACGGCCGTTTGATTCCGGCGTATTCTTGACCAGCCAGTCGATCGTGTCATAGGCATCCGTGACGTGATCGGTAGCCGTAGGGTTGAGAGGACCGCGGACCGGCCGAGTCATTACATAGTCGCCCTCTGAGCCGTACTTGCCGCGGACATCCTGAAACACGCGAATGTAGCCGCCGCGAACGAAAACCTCGTCTCCTTCAGGAAGCGCGGCCAGCATATGTGGACTGTCATTGCGGGCGACGCGCTTCGACGCGTTGTAAGGAGTGCGGGTCAGTAAAATCGGGGCGTTCCGGGCACCTTTCGGAATAATGATTACCGTGTGCAGGTGGACGCCGTCGCGCATGGCGATCATGACTTCCCGTTTGGTGTAGTCGTATTCATCGAGGGGAGCCGTGAACGTCTTCGGGATATCGCTAGGCGCGGCCTGCCGCGCAGGTTGCGCGTCTTTGGATGGAGTGTTTACCGGGGGCGCAGAAAGACCCGGGTCCTTTGCTTGTTGAGCCGGCAAACATTGCAAACCGGCAAGAGAGAGGGTCGCGAGAGAACATAGTGACCGGAAGCGCATATTTTTGAGTTTACCCGGATAACTAAACCAGAGTCATGCCGCCGTCACTCTAGTGAAATGCTTCTGTAACTGTGTTTCAAAATGTCCCAATTAGTCCTAGGGTCAAACAACACATTACATGCAAGTTACAAAGATATCCTCAATTTTTTCCGTTATCATCTCTGAGGCAATGAGATTTCTATACCTGAACACAGCTCTTATATTCGGCATTAGCTTGGTCTGCCAAGGGCAGACAATCAGCACTGTAGTGGGTTCAAGCACTGAAGGGTTTACCGGGGACGGCGGCCCGGCGAGTGCGGCTCAAATCAATTCGCCTCAGGGACTTTCCTTCGATTCCGCAGGCAACCTTTACTTTGCGGATAGCGCGAATCAACGGATTCGGGTCATCGGTGCGGTCCCCGCCGGCAGTTCTCTTTCGACAGGCACTGTCAAAACGGTTGCGGGTAACGGAATGGGTAACCAGAGTGCTAGCGGCGCTCCGGTCCCGCCTGTAACCGGTCCAGCTCTTTCTACTCCGTTGGATTTTCCTTTTGCTGTCCTCGCCCTACCGAAGGGCGGTTTTGAATTTTCCGATTACGATTACATCTACTCTGTGAACTCTTCGGGCATTCTGTCGTATGACGGCACCGCAACCACTGACGTACAGGGTTTCGCTTCGGACTCAGCGGGTAACGTTTACGGGTTCAGTCTCAACGGCAGCGCCGTCTTTAAATACAACTTCGGTTCTGCAAGCTATGTGTCCGTTGCGGGAAACCTCACCACTGCCGGGGATAGTGGCGACGGCGGTCCGGCAACGAGTGCTCTATTTACAACGATTTCGGCCATCACATCAGATGCAAGCGGCAACATTTATGTAACGGACTCAGGCGTTTGCCGTATCCGCAAGTTTAAAGTTGGTGGAACGATCACCACCGTCGCGGGCAACGGCACTTGCGGTGGCGCCCCGCCAACTTATGGGAAACAGGCCACCGCTGTGGAGTTGGATGCGCCCAGCACCGCCCTCGCGGTTGACGGAAACGGGAATATTTACTTCGATGATGGAAACCGGATCGAACAAGTAAACGCGGGCGGCGTGATTAGTCACTTCGCCGGGATCGACTCCGGTTCTGCCTATGTCGGTGAGGGCGGTCCAGCCCTCGACGCTTACTTTGCCGGACCGAACTATCTTGCCGTTGATAGCAGCAACAATCTCTACGTGTCGAGTCCGTTGAACCGTATTCTTGTGATCACCGCAGCTTGCGTCACTAATTGTCCCCCGCCCGTTCTCACGCCGGTTATCGGCGGAGTATCGAGCGCGGCGACGAATAAGCAGACCATCACACCGGGCGACTGGGTATCGATTTATGGAAGCAACTTAGCAACGGTTACCGGTGGAATTTTGCCCGCAGATATTAATGGAACAACCCTTCCGACAACGCTAAACGGTGTTAGCGTAACCGTGGACGGGATACCGGCTACGGTTTCGTATACCAGCCCCGGCCAGGTAAATATAGAAATTCCAAGTGACACGACTATCGGATCCGTACCTGTTGTACTAACTTACAATGGGGTTGCCAGCGCGGCGTTCCCGATTCCAATGGCTGCGACGTCGGCTTCGCTATTCGGCTATTACTCGGGGTCGACTTTCCTCGCCGTTGCGCAACATTTAGACTACTCGCTGGTAACTTCGACGGCGCCGGCAGCGGTCGGAGAAGTCATTATTCTCTACGCGAATGGGCTTGGGGCGACAAATCCGCCTGTAACGCCGGGGACCTTATATTCCGGAGCCGCTCCGTTAGTTGACACTGCAACCGTATCCATAGGAGGAGTGCCCGCCACCGTGAGCTTTGCGGGCCTTATCGGGGCCGGTCTCTACCAATTAAACGTTGCTGTGCCGCAGGTTGCGGCTGGTAACCAGTCGATTCTAGTGACCCTCACCTCCGGCGGCTCGACGGTTGATATGACTCAGTCGGGTGTAGTGTTACCCGTGCAGTAAGGGCGGGTTGGGCCGTTCAGCCGGCGCGATTCGGAGTACTTACAATACCGGGGCCATGACCGCCCGCGTCGAAACTTAGCCGGGATTGTGTTCGGAGTACCCAGTTGTACACCGAAAGGGATTCGAAATCTGAACTTCGGCTTACCATCGTGTCCTCTACTTATCCGAGGAGAGTACCTTTTGGTTACTTAACGACGAAAAAAAGTTAAGAATTTATACGCTATTCACATAGGCAGAATACTGTGGGGAGTGTCGTGTCTGAACTTAAAGACGCACACAAAGAAAAAGGAAAACTCGATCAATGCTTAGAACAAACTTACTGATCGCAGGCGCCCTGGCGATCTCCGCGGTTACAGCCGCGACCGCTGCGACGCCGACGATTATGGTCAACGGAGTGGGCTCATCCGCCCTCTTCAACACCGCCTCTTACGGGGCATGGAAGAACCTGGCCGGCGCCGGTGCGTTGCACTACACCATAAAGGGCAGCGCCCCAGCGGGTTCAGAGTATCCGAACTTCGCGCAGATCAACGACGTTCGCCCCGGCGGCGGGCCCGTTCAAGGCGGGACCCTGTCGGTCGTCTGGAATGCCGCTGTAACGAAGGTTTGGATCTACATGAACGTGGACTCGGTAGTCGGAAATCGCTCGTTCTTCTCGGTACCTCGCGCTCAGCTGCAAGTCGATCCTTCCACCGAAACAACTCCCGGATCCAATCTGATCCCGAGCGGACTGTGGGGCGATGATGCCGCCGGTCTACCCGCTTCCATCCAGGCTGCCATCAACAACGCGCCGTTCACCGCTGCCTACACCGACATCCGTCCGGAAGATGCGAAGTATGCGGAATACCGCACAACCTCGCCATACGTGGCCAGCAATCTCAATGGCCTCGGGTACGGTACGGGCGGCGATACTCCCGTCGGAACGCCGATCCTGAGTTCTTACTCCGGTTCAAGCGCGACACCGATTGATTTCAACATCGTTGGCAACGACCCGATCACCGGCGAGCCGGTTCCGGGATTCGTCACCTTATCTGTCGGAGCTGACCCGATCGTGTTTGTCATCAATAAAGAGAATGCGTCGGGCTTAGGCGCTCCTGGTCTGCCCACCAGCACCACCCTCACTGAGGTTCGCAACGTGTTCGAAGGCACGACTGGTACCATCGGTTCGCTCTTCGGCATCACCAACAGCACGCCGTTGAACACCGTGCAACGCGAACCCATCTCCGGTACGATGAACACCACCGAATTTTGCGTGTTCCGCACCCACACCATTCAGGCCTGCCCGACCTGCTCTCAGGAAAAAGGAATTGACCCGGGAGTTACTCCCAACAGCAATCCTCTGGACATCCTGACCTCCGGCGGCGGCGTTCGCACACGCGCAATCGGAACGGGCCAGCTGATCAGCGCTGTGCAGAATCCGGAAACAACTTCCTCGACCCTGGCCAACCAGGTTAAGTCGACCGACATGATCGGCTACACTTTCTTTGGATACGGCAACGTTGCGTCCCTCGCCGGATCGACTAACTATGGCTATCTGGAACTCGACGGTGTTGATCCGATTTTCTCCGCTTATTCCAATGGCGAACTGCCCGTTTGTAACGCTCCTTGCCCGGTTACCCCTGGCTCGAGCTTCCCGAACGTCCGCGACGGCAAGTACTTAGCCTGGTCACTCCTCCGCGCGGTCACTGATGCGGCTGGACAGGCCAATCTAACCAACCTGGTCAAGTCGATTGAAATCAATGTCGACAGCACGGTTCCGGACTTCATTCCGTATTCGCCGTCTCAGAACGCCCAAGGCCAGATCGAACCAGGCCTGAAGCTGTATCGCTCGCACTATGTGGAGACGCAGGTTCCGGTTAACGAAACTCCGCAAACTCCGGAAAACGGCATCAACATCGCCACCAGCGGTTGCTCGGCTGAGCAGGGTAGCGATGTGGGCGGTGAGATCTTCCGGATTCCCGCTTCGGGCTGCGGCACCATCGACAAACGTCAATAACCAACATTGACTTAGTTCAGTCAGTCAATAGCAGGCCGGTTGTAAGACTGGCCTGCTTTTTCAATTCAAGCCGTCCTAGTGAAAATGAGACCCCTTCGCTCTTTACTACTCTTCACGCTCTACCTCGGACCTATTGCCCTTTCTCAGGCGCAGATAGGGCAGGCGCCCGCAACCGGCGCTAAGCGCGCCACCGCGACTAAAGAGAGTTTGAGTTCCCTGACCTTGGCGGGCAGTGATCTGACGGCGATGCCTCCCCTCACGCTAGAGAAAGATTCTCACCAGGACTTTACACGCGAAATGGTGCGTGTACAGTGGCGCGACGCCGATCCGATCTACTTATTCGTGATGACACCGAATGGAGTCAAGAAGCCGCCGGTCATTCTTTATCTCTATAACTACATTCAAGATACTGAAAGATTTCGAGACGAGCATTTTTGCCAGTTCATTACTCGAAACGGCTTCGCGGCAGTCGGGTTCAGCGCCGCCCTATCAGGACATCGTTATCACGACCGCCCGATGAAAGAGTGGTTTGTGAGTGAGTTACCGGAATCGCTCGCGGTTACGGCTCACGACGTCCAAATGATTCTTAATTACCTTGGAACCCGTACCGATATCGATGCTTCGCGCGTGGGTATGTTCGGAGAAGGCTCGGGGGGTACCATCGCGGTACTCGCGGCCTCAGCGGATCCGCGCATTAAAGCGATCGATCTGCTCGATCCGTGGGGAGATTGGCCCGACTGGTTCGCTACTTCGACGCGGATTCCAGCGGAAGAGCACGACTTTTTCATGCAACCGGAGTTTCTGAAGAAGGTCGAATTTGACGACCCGATCCGATACCTGCCGAACCTGACAATTCCCGTGCGCTATCAGTATTTGAACGTTGCGGGAACTACGCCCCAGAAGGCTAGAGACCGAATTCAGGCGGCACTTCCTAAGCAAGCTGTTTTTACGCCGAAGGACAAGGCGCTAGCAGCTTATAAGTTGACTAACGGCACGGATTATTTGGATTGGTTGAAGCAGCAAGTTCGTACAGCCGGTACTACCAACACGACAAAGTTGGATACACGAAAAGATATACCGACACATGAATAAACTGCCTGGTGGAATGATCAGTAAGAGCGCGAGCGTTTTCGAGAGGCTGAAAGGCTGGGCGGCCATTGCCGTCCTCTTCGCGGCAGCGACCGGCTTTGTGGGCACACAGCTCGCGATGGCGCAGACGCCGGAGGTTGCGGCGGGGGTCACTGGGACTGTCACCGACTCCACGGGCGGTGTGATTCCGAATGCGACGGTGGTTATCACCGGTCCTGACGCGACGCAGAAAACAGCGACAACGGACGCCCAGGGATCTTACACCGTGCCCGGACTGGCTCCGGGTAACTACACGGTAGTGATCTCCTCTCCCGGGTTCCAGAAAAGTGAAGCGCGCACAGTAACGGTGACGGCTGCCGAGCCCACGCGGGCGGATGTAAGTCTTAGTCCGGCGAACGCAGCCGGTACTTCGGTGGAAGTTCAGGCTCCCGGTGTAGGCACGGTTGAAGTAGATACCTCGCAGCTTTCGGGCACAATCACGCAAAAGGAAGTGGTGTCGCTCAACCTAAATGGGCGCAACTTCACGCAGTTGATTGCGCTGGCTCCCGGCGTCAGTAACCAGACCGGTCAGGATGAGGCAAAAGTCGGTGTTGTCGGTAGCGTGCGCTATAGCGTGAACGGCGGACGCGTTGAATACAACACCTTCGACGCGGACGGGGCCGACTTATTGAACGTCGGGATCAACGGAGCCAGCAGTACATTGATTGTCTATCCTAGTCTTGATTCCGTCCAGGAAATCAAGGTGTTGACATCGAACTACGGCGCGATGTACGGTCGGACGGCGTCCGGTACCGTGCTGACCGTGACTAAGTCGGGAGGTAGTCAGTTTCATGGCAACGGATATTACTTTGGCCGCAATGAGTTCTTTAACGCGCGCAACTTCTTCGACGAAACGCAGGGAGCGCCGCTTTATCGCCGCCAGGACTTAGGTGGGACGATCGGTGGTCCGCTTTACATTCCAGGGCACTACAACAAGAACAAGGACAAGACTTTCTTTTTTTTCTCGGAAGAGTACCGGCTGGAAAAGTCGCCCTACACCTATAATCAAGCCGTTCCGTCATTGGCTGAGCGAAGCGGCAATTTTAGCGATGTTTGCCCGCAACCGTATAGCCCGGGGGATTTTTCGGTCGCCAAATATCCCGACTGCCCGCGCTTTGCGTCGTCATATAACCCCACATATACGGCGGCGGCCCCATTGCCGAACTACACGATTCCGTATATAGATCCCAACGCAGCTGCGGTGCTGGCCACCGGTATCATCCCCGCGCCGAACGCGACCGGAGGATGCAACTCGTCAATCGCGTCATGCTACGACACCACCGTTTCACCGCAGACGCAGTGGCGCGAAGAGCTATTCCGCATCGACCACAATATCAATCAAAACTCGCGGTTAACATTTCGTTACATTCACGATGCCTGGAACACCGTAGTGCCTACGCCGCAATGGGCGGAAGTCACGAACAGTTTCCCCACAATCGAAAGTAACTTTGTTGGCCCGGGGACTAGCATTGTCGGGCGTTTCTCTCAGACGCTCTCGCCGACTCTGGTTAACGAAGTTGTTTTCACATATGGAAATTCAAAGATAACGATGTCGGATGTAAATGGATCCAACGCGACTTTCCAGAGACCAGCGGCGCTGGACGCGTCCAGTTGTGCGACGACAACATCGCCACTGACTGTTAGCTGCCCAATGGGCTACCTTTTTAACAACGGCTTCGGCGGCAAAAGCCCCGGAATCGTGATTCAGGGCCCGAATGCGGAGTACGGCGGCAACGGTTTCGCCGTTGACGCGGGCTACCTTCCGTGGACGCATACCAACCCCGTTTATACTCTCGGCGATAACTTGAGTAAGATTTGGGGTCAACATGATGTTCAGGCGGGCGGCCAGTGGGTCCTCTATAATCGCACTCAGACCAACGGGCCGGTCGGGAGCGCGACCGGCGACGTACAAGGTATTCTCACCTTCGGCGCAATCAGCAACTCGGAAACCACCGGCAATTCATTCGCGGACTTCCTTTACGGAAGCCCAAATAGTCCGGAGGACGGAGGGATCAAGAGCTTTACTCAGGATAGTGCTCAGATGCAATATCACCAGCGCTACCAGATCGCGGAACCTTATCTGCAGGACGACTGGAAAGTCACCCCTCATCTCACCGTGAACCTGGGCGTGCGGTTGAGCCTCTTCGGAACTTACCGCGAAGTCAACAACAACGCTTATAACTGGGTGGCAAGCGATTTCAATCCGACTCTGGCAAGCCAGGCTTCACTAAATATTTTCCATGGTTACCTTGAAGATGGTAATGGCAATGAGATACCGCTCGACCTGAATAACCTAAATCCGGAACTGACTAACGGTCTGGTGCGCTGCGGAGTCAACGGCGTGCCTGCGGGCTGCATGAAAGGTCACCTTTTCAATCCCGCGCCCCGTGTCGGTTTCGCGTGGGATATCTTCGGAAATGGCAAGATGGCTTTGCGTGGAGGCTACGGAATTTTCTACGAGCACGGTACCGGAGTCGAAGCCAACACCGGGTCACTCGAGGCGAGCGCCCCTCTGGTCTTAAATATGACCCAGTACTATCCTGGAGGTTGGGCATGTATCGGCGGCGCTAACCCCGTGCAGTGCAGCGGCAATCCCGCGGCTACCGCAATCTCCCCGTCGTTCCCCCTAAATGTTACTAGCATTCCGACGCAAGCTGTCTGGCCCTATGTCCAGCAATGGAGCCTCAGCTTACAACGCGAGCTCCCAGCCCACCTTGTTGCGACGTTTGCTTACGTGGGAAGCAAGGGCACGCATCTTACCGACCAGATCAACCTAAACCAAATCGCCCCAGTGCCGAGTTCTGGAAATCCGTTTTTGGCCGGCGAGCCCTTGGTCCCGCTCACAGGGTTTTCGGGCGCTACTCCCCTCGGTGACTGCGGCGGATTCACCGGATTATCCTTCCAACTTGCGAACGGCGCCGTAGTGAATCAGGGGACCCCAGCATTCGTCAATCTCGAAGCGGCATGCTTCGGCGCTTTGCCGAGCAGTCTTGGCGAAGGACGATTCCCGCAGGTCAACTCCCTGCGACCCTACCAGGGATTCGGAAATATAACCGCTCTACAGAACGAAGCCGACTCGATCTATAATGCTTTCCAAGCTACGCTCCGTCGTGTTGAGGGACCGCTGACTTTAGGTGTCTCGTACACCTTCAGCCACTCGAAGGATGACTCTTCCGATCGCTCGGACAATAACTTCGTCAACTCCTACGACCTTCGTGCGAACTGGGCAAGATCGGACTTTGATGTAACAAACTTGCTGAACATCAGCTATGTTTACGATCTGCCGATTTTGAAGGTGTTTTTCAATAAACCCTCAAATCTTATGGAGCGGGTCTTTGGCGGGTGGCAACTCTCAGGGATTACGATCTATGCGTCCGGTACGCCATTCACAGTAGTTAATGGGGCAAGTGGGAGTTCGTTCCTCAATGGTGTGTCGGTTCTGGACAATGCCGGCGTAGGCAACAACATCGGCGCGGGCTCTTATCCGGATCTCGTCGGTGACCCGTATGGCGGCAGGCCAGCCGGTGGTAACAACGGACTCAGCATCGGCCCGCTGCTCCTAAACCCAAGTGCGTTCGCCGCGCCCACCGGACTTACCTTTGGAAGTGCCGGCCGCAACTCACTTACAAACCCGGGACGCACAAACTTCGATGCGGCCCTGCTTAAGAATGTGACCTTTGGTGAAAATAAGGTCCTCCAGTTCCGATTCGAAGCGTTCAACGTTTTCAACCATACGCAATTCCGAATCTATGATGCGAACATGGGCAATCAGGCAAACAACACCATTAATTGTTATGGTGACGCGTCGACCGGGTACTCGGCTGGAGCTTCAAATTGCCTGGCCGGCAGCGCTTTCCTGCATCCCGTAGACGCGCATCGTCCCCGCACCATACAGTACGGAATCAAGTTTGGATTTTAGTCACTTCAGAGGATTCATCATGAATAGCAGCCGCTCACTTATCTGCGCCGCCCTGCTTCTTATCGGATCGTTACCTACGCTACGTGCGCAAAGCCTGATTACTTACCCTGGATTGAACAACGTCAATGGCAGTATGAATGTTGACGTTTACAGCAGCGTAACTTTCGCGGAGCAATCGATCTTCGATCCCGGCGTTTTCAAGGTCATTACCACCACTAATGGCTCCGAGCACTATCTGATTTCGAATAACTACGCCCCCATTACTCAGTTGACGTATAGCCCCGTGGTTATACTGAACCGCTACTTTTCAGCGCCATCCGGTGTCATTTCGTATACCGGTATCGCGGGACCCGTTACCGCAGCCATCTTGACCCCGGATGAAAGCCGGTTCTTATTAGCCGAGACGACTTTCCATTCTTACGACACGGCGGCTTTTAGGGACCAAACAGGCGGCGTCGGTCTGACCATTCCCGGTGCGACAACGGTTGTGGATCTCGCCGTCAGCTACGACAGCTTGACCGCGTATGCGCTGGGAACTGACGGAACGAACTCGTACTTGTCCGCTATTAACCTTCCCGCTCTTGGAACTCGCGGCGCGCCGACAATCACGAATACGGTACCGATTGCGGGTCTGGCGACAAACCTAACGATCGGTCAGGACGGACTTCTCTACGTCTCGCTCCCCGGTCAGATTTTACAGCTCAATCCTGAAACTCTGGCCCCAACGCCGACGGGCGCGATTGCGGTAAGTGAAAATCCGGGAACTCCGGTATTTACTCCTGACGGGAATTACATGGTCGCGGCTAACGTAGTATCGACCCCGCCGCTCGATAATGGGGGCTGCGAGTACTTTGTCTCGCCTGCCACCATTGTGGTTGGCAATGCCGCGCAAACCGTAAATGTGACCGTCACCGTTTCGCCGAATGCCCCATCGTGTCCCTGGTCGGCTACTCCACCGAATTTCGCCACGGTAGGTACACCGAACGGAACCCTAAGTGGCTCAACCTCACTCACGTTCCCGGCAAATACGGGCACGACCAATCTTACGGGAACGCTCTCAATCGCTGGTTTCGATATCCCCGTGACGCAGCTTGCCACAGCAACGCCCGCGCCACCTTCGGAAGCAGCGCTGGTGAATCTGAACACAAATACGTTGGCGGGATCGATTCCCACTATTTCGGATTCCGCGGGAAGTTATCCGATCTCGCAACTAGCGGTCGAGAACGATCAGCTGATCTATGCGTATGTAAATGAAAACGCGACTTTGTACACGCTCCAGATCGGTCTAAACGGCGAACTGATTTTAACCGAACCCAATCTGCCGTTGATTGCCGGATCCCCGCTCAATGGCATGATCGATGGTTTCGGAGTCTCCAATGACCCCGGAGTTGTGCCGGCAGCGGGAGCGTCGACCCGCAATGCGCCGCAGGACATCTTCGTAATAACCAGCGCGCCGAATCCCGCACTTAGCGGCAATGGAATCTATAGCATCGATCCGGTTTCACTGACTACGTCCATCGGCGCGAACGAGTTCGATCCGAATCTGGTCATTTCCTATGCCTACCCAGGTTGCACTGTATCGAACGCAAACGGGGGATGCTCGTCAGTGGTTCCCGCCACTCAGTTGGGTTACGGCTTCGGCGCCGTGCCGGGAAACACTCAAACGGTGGCTCTAGGCGCCACATCAACCCCGATGGTGATTCGCGCTCTAGACCCTAATGGCTACCCGTTAAGCGGACTCATGGTTAGTTGGACACTGACTCCTCCCAACGGGCAGGCAACGACGACTACGGTAATCAACGCTCCCGAGATCCTCACCGGGGATGAAGGCTACGCGGAAGCTACCATCACCGGCGGCACTCTTCCAACGGATGTGGGCGCTGTGCAGGTCCAGGCGACCGCGGGCGGATCGACTCCCGTTACCTTTAACTTCACAGTGGGCGCGATCGCCCCGCCGCTACCGACTGCGACCCTTTCAGTTGTGAGCGGCCAGGGTCAGTTGTTGTTTGTCGATCCGTTGAACTTGCCCCCCAACACGTGCTCCGGGCAGGACTGTCCCGATACGGCCGCGCCGCTTGTCGTACTAGCAACAGATTCCAACGGAAACCCCGTCAACGGCGCCGTCGTCACCTTCACGGATGTAAGTTCGACCGTGCCGACGCAGTTGACAGCGACGACAAACTCCATGGGGCAGGCTTCAGTTAGTTTTCCCACCCCAGCTTTTACGCTCTCCTATCCTTCCTACACAACCGAGGAAATAACCGCTTGTACGGGGACTTGCCCCGGTCCTTTGAGCGTTAACTTTTACCTGACCACGGTTACGAAGTCTTTGATTAACTGCTCGACACCGCCCTGTACCCAGCTGGCGCTTCCAGTACTGACGAGCGTGCTTAGCCCGCCGCCGGGAACTGTGGTTACGGGTGCACCTGGCGCTACGATCCCCAATGCCGTTCAGGTATTGGTCACGTCTCCGGATGGCAACCCGATACCCAATGTAGGTGTTTCCGTTAACACGGGCACGAACCTGGCGCTACCGAACTCCAGTTGCTCCAACCCCATGGGATCGGGAGTAACCCTTACGAACAGCAACGGCATCGCGACCTGCAGCTTAGTGCTGAATCAGGTAGGAGGGACTGCACCGCTTCTGGTAAGTGTTCCCGCAGTTGCTGGGTCGAGCACGACGCTAGGTGCAATCAGTACCGGTTCGACATTGACGATTCTACAGAACCAACCGGCAACGATCACCATCGTCAGCGGCAATGATCAGGCGGGGCCCTCCGGGAACGGCACAGTGCCCTTTACCGTTCAGGTGAACGACGCCGCTGGACTTCCTCTTCCCGATGCCACCGTGACCTTTGCAGTTACTTCCGGTTCGCTGACGTTTACCAACGGCACGGCAGTCACAAACGCTGCGGTACCTTCGGTTACCATCGTCACCGACGTTACAGGTCAAGCCGCGCTAATGGCAACATTCGGAACAACATTAGGCACGGGCACGCTTACTGCAACGACCGGTACTCTGGCTCCGGTCACCTTCAACTTTGCGACGGGCATACTGTCGACAAACATCTCGGTCATTTCGGGCAACAACCAGTCGGCGGCGCCCAGCACGGCTTTTGCTAGTCCTTTGACGGTGCAGATCACCCAAGCCAACGGCAGCCCGGCGCCTTACGCGAATATCACTTGGGCCCTCCTCTCGGGAGTTGGTGTCGTCCTTGGAACGTCAACCGGCGCGGCGGACTCTGGCGGAATGGCTAGTATCACCGTAACTGCCGGCGCTGTCCCGGGCGTGGCGCAGGTAACGGCAACAACGGGATCCGCGGGAGCGCCGGCATTTGTTACATTCATGCTGACAATTACCGGAGGAACGAGCGGACCGTCGAGCATCACCATGTTAAACGCGGCCGATTACTCAACTTCAATCGGCATCGGCTCAGTGGTCAGCATCTTCGGTTCGGACATCACCAACGCGATCTCCGGTGTAGATACAAATCCCACGGATCTGGCGAACTTCACGCTTACGGTTAACGGAGTTTCCGCAACAATTCTAGCTCTGGTGAACCAAAACGGAGTACAGCAAATCAACGCCGAAGTACCGTTCGAGATTACTTCAGGAACGAACCCGATTACCTTACAAACACCGCAAGGGCAAGTATCGCTGCCCAACCAGGTAATTAATACGGACGCGCCGGGAATCTTCAATAATGGATCAATAGCTGTCAACGGAACCAATTTCCCGCTCGTCTCCGCGACGAGACAAGATGGAACATTTGTGAGTAGTTCTAATCCAGCCTTACCGGGCGACACGATTACGTTCTATGCAACCGGTCTCGGCCAAACGATCCCAACCGCGGTCACCGGCCAGGCCGGCTTACCCGGCGAATTGGTTGCGGAGCCGGTTTACGCTGCCATCAATAACCAAGGCGTACAGGTAGTCTCCGCTGAATATACGCCAGGTATGTTGGGCGTCTATACGATCGTAATTCAAGTGCCGCAAAACGTGGTCCCGGGCGCTGCTGATCCACTTACGATCTTTACAGTGGACCCGACCGGCGCCGGCTATACTTCGCCCGCGGTTTACCTTCCCGTGCAGTAGTTCTTGCTCGCTGACCGGTGGCCTGTCGTGACTCGCACGACGGGCCGCTGCTTACTTCTCGATTGTCCGAACTTGGTCGACTTGCTTCTTCCGAGGCGTAATTCGGATCTCTTCGCGTAGAAGCAGTTTCTTCTCGATGACCCAGACTTCCTCGATCACGGGGAGAATCAAGACATCACCTTCCTGCCGCTGTGAAACGGGTCCGTCCAGCACTCTATCCACACGAACCGTTTCCACGTCGTAGCCCATCTCGAAGAGCGGATCCTTAGGAGGCGCCGGCGGCACCGGCGTTGAGATGGCGGGCGCAAGAGTGGGAGCGGCGGGTATCTGAGGCGCATTAGTATCTCTTGGAACGGAAACATCGCGTGCCTCGCCAAGCGATTCGGAAGACGTAAGGTAAAACGACCCATCATCTTGGATCTGCAGCGCACTCGATGGCACCTGAAACTCTCGCCCATCGAGTAAACGAATTGTCTTCTCAGGCCGGTTGTCCAGGAATCGCGAACTCGCCAGCACCTCGCCAATCTGCCCGCGCGCCCCGAATACCGGGAAACTTTTGAGTTCGGCTGTTGTTGAAATCATTACGGCCCTGTTAATTGCAATACGGAGGCCGATTCGCCGACTTCGCATGGTTTGCGCACAAGTGTTAAGGTCCGAGAATTGCGCTTTTGGTTGCGAGCGCCGAAGTATGACAGCGCGAATGGAGCACCGCCAATGACTGCCGAAAATTTGGAAGAAATCGTCCGTAAAAATCTCGACCCGCAATTTACGCTTTGCGAGGCTGTGATCTCCGACGCGCAACGAACTGTGTTTCGAGTGATGTCGAGCGCGGAACCGGACCGGCAATTGGCGCTCATTGTCGATATTTCTGACAGTTCGGAGGCCCATGCGCAGCGGTACCGGGAAGCGCGGTTTCTCAATCACCCAAATTTACTGAGTATTTCCGGTACCGGCTTGCTCGCAGCAGACGGTGGCAGTGAAAAAGCCGGCATTCCTTACATACTGACTACCTGCCCGGATGAGGTTTTGGCGACCCGACTCCAGCCCTACGCTCCAACCCTGCCCGTCATGCTGGAAGCTTCAAGGCAAATACTAGCTGGTTTAGAGTACCTGCATTCTGAAAACTTAGTGTACTGCGCGCTCCGGGCGGCTTCTGTGTGGCGCGTCGGTGATCGCTGGGTGCTCTCCGATTACAGCCAGCTTCGGGTTCCGGGCACTGAATCTCCGGAGGATTCCCGCCGTTTATTGATCCAGAAGGGCATCACCGCGCCTCCGGAAGTGTACTTTGGGCAAGTAAGTCCAGCGTGGGATGTGTGGTCCTTCGGTGCGATGTTAGGGAGGCTCTCAAGCCCGGTGCGCCAGCGCGGCGGTCCTGAGACTGATCTTCGAGACGCTCTTGTTTTGCCGGCGGAGATCGAGGAGGTGATTGCCAACTGCTCGGCACCCGACCCGAACTCGCGGCCGAGCATATCGGAGCTAAAGCAATTCTTCGAGGCGCAGGAGGCAAAGTTTCGTGGTCGCCATATGGTTGCGGCTACCCGCGTTGCCGCTGTCGAGCCGGAGCTGCCATCAAGACCTGCAGTCGAATCGATCCTCAACACGCCGCCCGAGAAGAAAGCGGTTAACTTAGCCTCACCGCGCTTCCGGCCCATAACGGACCGGGCCGAGCGCAGCGCCCGCGAGATCCCGCGAGAGTCCAAGCTGAAGATTTCGCGTGTTCCTTGGGCAAAACTCGTACCTGTCGTTGCTCTCTGCCTTGGTTTGCTCCTGGTGCTGCTCCTGATCGGACGGAAAGCCGGCGGTCGCGAAGAAGACCGCCCCCGACCACCAAACGTCGACGTTACCCGTCGCGAATCAACCGGCAGTGGCGGCGATACCTGAAAAGGCGAACCCGCAGCCTTCTGCTCCGGCCAACGAAGAACCCGCTCAGCCAGAGACCAACCAGGACAAGAAAGCGCAGATCGGCGCCGTCCTAGCAGCAATGGGCCAACGCCACGCGGACCCGTAACGTCGCGGAAGAGGTCAGTTGTTACGGACCGATTGTGGACACCTATTATGGCCGTCATCACGTGACGTCGGCGGAACTCGAGCAAGATAAGCAGCGAACGTTCTCCGAAATCGGGAGTGTCCGGCGATTCGACATGGATCAGGTCAAGTTCGATCACATGGGACCCGGGTGGGCCGTAGTTTCATTCAACAAGCACTGGGCGTTCGGGAACCCTGGCGGCTACGCGGGCGCCGCGCGGGAAGAACTGGTTCTTCGCGAGTTCGGCGACGAATGGAAGATCACCAGCGAGCGCGAGCTCAAGGTTTTCGCCGTTCGTACCCGGCGAACGGATTCACGCGGCTAGCTTTCCGGATTAACCCTCCGGAATCGAAGCCGCCGCGATCTGCGCAATATCCAGCAGCTTCACGCGCTCTCCATCGCCCGTTTCGATCTGCGCCAGCGCATCGCGGAACATCGTCTGGCAGAACGGACACGCGGCGCCGATCGTCTTCGCACCGGTTTTCACCAGTTCCTCGGCGCGCGTCACGTTGACGCGACGCCCTTCCTCTTCACCCAGAAACATCTGGCCGCCGCCCGCACCGCAGCAGAACGACCGCTCGCGATGTCGCGGCGCTTCCACCACATCCGCATACCGATTGATGATCGCCCGCGGCTCATCATATACATCCCGGTAACGACCCAGGTAACACGGATCGTGATAAACCACTTGCTCGCGTTCGCGATCGTCCTGTTGCGGCAAACGGTCCTGAATGCGCGCCAGCAATTCGCTGTGGTGCTCGATCTCGAACGTCGTGCCCGCTTCCTTCCAGTCCGTCGAGATCGTCCGCACGCAATGCGGGCAGATCGAAACCATCTTCTTCGGGGCAGCGGATTGCAGCGTTTCGATGTTCTGCTCGGCGAGCTGAGTGAACAGCAGATCATTTCCTAAGCGCCGCGCCGGATCGCCGTTGCAGCGCTCTTTGCGCAACACGCCGAAAGTGACGCCGGCGTACCGCAGCACCTTCGCCAGCGCTTGCACCGTGTCGCGCCCCTGCGGATCGTACGCACCCATGCACCCCAGCCACAACAGATACTCCTGCGATCCGTCGTAGATCGGCAGTTCGGCGCGCTCGATGAACTTCTGGCGCTCGCTCGAAGCAAAGCCCAGCGAGTTGCCGTTGCGCTCCATATTCAGGAAGAGCTTGGTGCCATGCTCGTCTTCCCACTTGCCCGTATTGACCGCCCCGCGACGGAGGCCGATGATCACCGGTAGATGTTGAATGCCGACGGGGCACTGATATTCGCAGCCTCCGCATGTGGTGCACTGGAACGCCGCCTTCTCCGATATGTGCGTTCCCAGCAGCGGCTGTTCGGAACCAATCCCCGCGGCGGGATCGTTCAGGTACCGCCGCAAGCCCAGGATGATCTCTTTCGGGTTCAGCTCTTTACCCGTATTGAACGCCGGGCAATGCTCCGTGCAGCGCCCGCATTCGACGCACGAGAACGCCTGCAGCACGTCCAGTTTCGTCACGTCTTTGCCCGTATCGAGCCCGAAATCTTCGTCACCGGAAAGCTTGGGAATGTCGCTGAACCCCGGCCGCTTCGCGAAAGATGGCGAACGGACTCAACACCAGATGCAAGTGCTTGGTATGCGGAATAAGCGGCAGGAACACCAGCAGCGACATCGTATGCAGCCACCAGTTCGCCTTGCCCAAAGCCGTTCCGCGGCGTGATGTGGAATCCGGCCATATACGTCACCATCAGCAGGAAAATCAGGAACGCGATGAACCCGGATTCGTAGGAAACCTTCGCGCCCAGCCAGCGCGGCCGGACGAAGAATCGGCGCACGAACAGTCCGGCGATCGACACGGCGACTACCGCAGCGAACAGGTAAACGAACCCAAAATACGCAGTTCCGAACCACGAGTCGCGCGAGACGGCGTCGAATCCGAAACCCTCGGCGACGTGGTTCATGGTGATCAAGCCAAACGCGAGAAAGCCCCAAAACACGAAAGCGTGGGCCAGGCCGGGAAGCGGGCGCTCTTTAATGACCAGTCCCTGGCAGAGCACTTCCCAGACGAAATCCCTCACTCGCGGCCAGATCGGATGGATCGAGTAATCCGGATCCGGCTTCGCCTTCTTGAAATTGCCGTAGAAACGTTGAAAACGAACCCAGAACAACCCCAGCGAGACGCAGATGGCAACCGCGAGCAGCAAAACTTCCAAGAGAGAAGGCCGACCCATGAAACCCCATTTGAATGTAGCATCGGTTTCTTGAAGTGCGGACCCTTACGGCCAGCGCGGGCGAAACCGTATCACATCAAGTAAAATTAGAGTTTCGGCGTTGTTTCTAAACGAATTCCAAGTTGGAGGACATGGTTGCGAATATTGATTTCTGGTGCGGCGGGTTTCGTCGGCTCCCATATGTGCGATCGGCTGTTGATCGAAGGTCACACGGTAATCGGGCTCGACAACTTCCTCACGGGGAATCGAACCAACGTCGGCCATCTGGCGCGTGAACGCCGCTTCGAACTGATCAATCAGGATGTGACCGAGAATTTCTCGGTCGATGGGGGTTTCGACGCGGTGATGCACATGGCGTCGCCCGCCAGTCCGCGGGATTACCTGGAGCATCCCATCGAAACGCTGGAGGTCGGCTCGGCCGGCACGCGCAACATGCTGGAGATCGCGCTCGAGCATGGCGCCCGTTTTCTGTTGACGTCCACGTCGGAATGCTACGGCGATCCGCACGTTCATCCGCAGGTGGAAACCTACTGGGGCAACGTGAATCCGGTGGGACCACGCTCTTGCTACGACGAGAGCAAGCGTTTCGCCGAGGCGATCACGATGGCGTACCACCGCAAATACGGTGTCGCCACGCGCATCGCCCGCATCTTCAATACGTACGGGCCCCGCATGAAGCTGGATGACGGCCGCGTGGTACCGGCTTTCCTTGATCAGGCGCTGCGTGGAGATCCGCTAACGGTGTTCGGCGACGGCTCGCAGACCCGCAGTTTCTGTTACGTGAGTGACCTGGTGGACGGCCTCTACCGCCTGCTGCTTTCGGACGAAATCTATCCCGTGAACCTGGGCAATCCGAACGAGATGACGATACTGCAGTTTGCGGAAGCGATTCGGGACCGCTTGAATCCAGGTGCTCCGATCTCATTCCAGGCGCTTCCGGAGGACGATCCAAAGCAGCGCCAGCCGGACATTACGAAAGCCCGCACGCTCTTGAACTGGGAACCCAAAGTCGGTCTGGACGAAGGCATCGCTAAGACGATCGAGTACTTTCGCGATTTAGTAGCAGTTCCGGCGTAAGTGCGTGCAAACCTCTGCTATACTGACTTCAGTCTTCTGTTCCGTATCTTGATTAGTTGAGCGGTTCCAACCGCTTCCCCCGATCCTTCGATTTCGCTTCCCTTTCGATTACCTTGTTTTGTTTTCCAAAGGGTCCCGCCGATTTCCGGCACAGAATCCTTTTGAAAACAAACTATGAATCAATTCTCTGACCTCACTCTCGCGTCCACACTTCACCTGAACCTGGCGCGCAACTTATTTACGAAACCGACGCCGGTCCAGGCGCAGTCCATTCCTCCCGCGCTCACGGGCAGCGACATTGTCGCTACGGCTCAAACCGGCACCGGGAAAACCCTCGCGTTCTTGATTCCCATGATCGAGAAGCTAATGCCGAACGCCAAAGCAACCGGCGTGCGCGCCTTGATCCTGACTCCGACTCGCGAACTCGCTATCCAAATTAGCGAAGCCTTCGCCCTGCTTTCGGTTAGCACGGGACTTCGCTCAGCCGTTGTGGTTGGCGGTCTCAGCGAATCCACGCAGCGCAACGCTCTCAAACGCGGCGCGCAGGTTGTCATCGCTACACCCGGCCGTTTGCAGGATTTCCTCGGCCGTCGCTTAGTCGATCTTCGGAATGTCGAAATGCTGGTCCTCGATGAAGCGGACCGCATGCTCGACATGGGCTTTCTCCCGGCGATCGAAGCCATTCTCGAGACGCTTCCGCCCTCCCGCCAAAGCCTGTTCTTCTCGGCTACGATGGAACGTCAAGTGGAGCGCCTCATTGCCGGGCATTCCCGCAATCCGATCCGCATCACTTGCAGCGGGACCACGAAAGCGCCCGATCAGATCGACCTGCATCTCTATGAAGTCGATAACGACACGAAGCTCAGCCTGCTCGTTCACCTTTTGAATGAAGAAGCGGGTTCGTTCCTCGTTTTCGCCCGCACCAAGCACGGCGCCGACCGCCTGGCCAAACGCCTCACGACTCTTGGTATCCGCTGCGTGGCCATGCATGGCGACCGCTCGCAGAACCAACGTAACCAGGCGCTCGCGGGATTCCGCGATGGGCGCTACCGCGTTCTCGTCGCCACCGATGTGGCCGCGCGCGGCATTCACGTTGACAGCGTCGCCCACGTTATCAACTACGATTTGCCGCAGGCGCCGGACGACTATATTCACCGCGTCGGCCGCACCGGCCGAGCCGGTCAGCGTGGTACCGCTTCCACATTCAGCATGCGATCCGAGCGTGGCGATGTCCGCCGCATCGAGAGCGAATGCAAAGTGCGCATGATCCGCCGCGACTTAGCCCCGCAGGTTATTAGCGCGAAGCATCAGATCGAAAAGGCGTCACCCGCGACGGTGAGCGAGTTCCGTCCGACCGACAACTTTAAACGCCGCAACAACTCAGGACCGAAGCGCCGCTCCCGTGCGGCCTAGCTCATCAGATGCGCTGAGGATGGGCGGGTCAGCCCGCCTTTCCTCCGCCTGATGTAAGGCTGGAATCTCCCGGCGTAGCAATTTGCGGCATCGCAATGATAGGCTATACCGGTGAGAGCTTTCCCGATTCGTCCCGTTCTATTCCTCTTAATTCTCGTGGCCGCCCCTGCTGCTATGCTGCGGGCGCAGAGTCTTGGCGCTGCCGTCGACGGCGTCTGCTACGAAGGCAATTGTGCCCCGGTCCCACTGCCGATCGCAGGCAGTGAGTTACTTGAGCTTTCTTTCACTTACACGCTGCCGAATGGCGATATCTACTTCGTCAGCGGGCCTTTTAGCGCGTCCAGCGATAGCGTCGGGACTACGCTGCATGAGAACGATATCTATCAGATCACTTATGAAGGCAACACGGCCAACGCGACGCAAGCGTCCGCGGCCGACACGTTGACGATCGACTTATACGAGTCGTATCAAACTCCGACGACAAGCGCAAACTACACAGACGATCAAATCGGCGCTTTTAGTCCGAACATCGCGCCCAATAGCTTCACGTCGGTGTGCTGGAATGTGACGAACTGTTTTCCCCCCGTCTCTCCCCCGGGTTCATTCGATCAACTCGGCACATTTCTGAACACCAGCGTCAATGGCGCAATGAACTTTGATGAGACCTATACTCTCTTTTTCGGCCAGGGATCGCCCGTAGGATCGTTTATCGTGATCGGCCAGACGGATGTGATTCCGGTCGACCCGCCAACGATTACCGGGATTGTCGACGCCGCTAGTTACACCACCTCAATCGCGCCAGGAGAACTGGCATCGATCTTCGGAACTTTCCTGACCGACGGCAGCCTACAAGGCGCGACAACCATTCCGCTGCCCGATAAGTTGGTGGACGCCACTGTAACAGTAAGTGGAGTTGAGGTGCCGCTACTCTATGCCGCCCCGAGTCAGATTAACTTCCAGGTACCTTACGAGGTCGCGGCGGGAACGTCGCCATTGGTCGTTGTTACAACGAAAGCAGGTTCTTCTAACTCCTTCCCTATGCCCATACAGGCCAACGCGCCTTCCTTGTTCCAGTACAACGGAAACGATGCGGTGGTCGAGAACTCGGATTTCAGTTTGAATCAGAGTACGAACGGGGCCACGCCTGGGTCGTATATCATTGCCTACGCGACGGGCGGCGGTGCGGTAAGTAACCAACCGGCGGACGGCGCCGCTGGACCATCGAGCCCGCCATTGGCCGAGCTCCCGAGCGGATCGGCGACGGCAACGATCAATGGCGAGAACGCCCCCGTACTATTCGCAGGGTTGGCCCCGTATTTTGTGGGACTGCTTCAGCTGAATATCACGGTACCTTCGGATCTGGCCTTCGGAACTTATCCGCTGGTGATTACCGTCGCTGGCGTTTCGAGTAAGTCGGCGACGGTAGTCGTTAAATAGTCGTGCCCGCGAGGTCCGGTGACTGCAGACCGTGACGCATGCGACCGAGTTAGTTCAGAACTATCGGCTCGCCATGCGGGCTCTGTGGAACGAATACTACTGGGCGGATTATCGCTTCCGCGATAGCGCTACGGTGGACGCGTTTCGACGTGCGGCTCTACCTGTCTTCGAAGCACTGGTACACAGCCGGCTAGAACCGCTCGGGCAAGCCGCGACGGCCGTGTTCGGCAACGGATATCGGATCGTTACCTCCCATGGCCATGGCGATCAGATTCCGGGCTTGCAGGTCGTCGGCGGCAAAGGCGAGTTGGTCGACGGCCCGCTCAAAATTACTGGAAGTGGACGTTCTCTGGGGGCCGGAGTAGTGGGTTAATAAGTGAAAACGCAGCGACCCGTCGTGTCGATATAGGCAAAGGTGGCGTGCGCCTTCCTTGCATCACGCGGGAGCAATCGGACTTGAGCCAGGCCCTTGAAGAACCGACTCGCAACAGCAAATTCGCCTTGGAAGGCGTGCTCTCCTTTGCGGTTGATATACCGGAATGGCCCGTTAGGGTCGCCTACGACCGCCAGACCTTCGCTGAAGTCATCCGCCGAGTGCCATGCTGGAGGAATCACAACAGCTCCCGTCTTGTCGGAGTAACCGTATAAGTAGTGATCCCGAATCCCTGAGAGTCCAGAGGAGAAGGGCTGCGCATCTTCAAACTTGGGAGCAACCACCACGACTCCCGTTTTGTCGATATAGCCCCATCGGTCTCCAATCTTCGCGGGAGCCAGCCCTTCCGAGAAATCTCGCGCATAGTCGAAGCGCTGGGTGGTAATCACGCGGCCCGCTTTATCGATGAACGTGAATTTGCAAGGAGGCTGATTCACCTCGCGGCCGCCCACGTATTCCGGCTCGGGGCAAGGACCATCGCCATCCATGAAGGTGCATGGGCCTTCGAGAATCACCCGGGCCATGCCGTCGCTAAAGCTAGTCGCCTGAAGGAAAATGGGCTCTATAGCGAACTTGCCTGTGTGATCGATGAAGCCGAATTTTTCCTTTACTTGGATCAGAGCGAGACCGTCCGAAAATGAGCCCGGACGAGTTTCGAATCGAGGGCTTATGGCAAACTGTCCCGAGGTGTTGATGTACCCCCACCGATTTCCTCCATTCCTAACAGCTGGCGCCAGTCCTTCGGAGAATTCCCAACCCTGAGATAACCCATCACCAATGACAACCTTGCCCGTTCGATCAACGTACCTACCGCCGCTGAGACCAACCTCGAGAAGCCCGTCGTGAAACTCGCCAAAGCCGTTACCGTAGGTTCGGAACTTCGGTGGAATCACCACGCGTCCCGATCGGTCGATGTAACCCGACTTACCGTGCTTGACGAATCGATAAAGAGGATCCGCGGAATCGCTGCGAGGGATCCAGATCGTATAGTCGACCGAGCACGCAAATGCGAGAGCAGCTAATAGATAGAAAGCCGCGACTCGCTTCAGCACCGGTTAGTCCGCGGCTTTGCTCGCCGTGCTATCGGGTTGCCAGCGCAGAATCGGCTTGCGAGCCGCGCCGGTCTCATCCACGCGCGTCGTCCGCGTCAGATGCGGAGCGCTCTTCAGCTTCTCCGGCTCATCCTCAGCTTCCTTGGCGATCGAGATCATCGCGTCGATAAACAGATCGAGTTCGCGCTTCGACTCCGTCTCCGTCGGCTCCATCATCAGGGCCCCGTGAACGATGGTTGGGAAGCTGACCGTGTACGGATGAAAGCCGTAATCGATCAGACGCTTCGCCATGTCGCCCGTTCGCACGCCCTTCTTCGCCTGCCGTTCGTCGCTGAAGACGACCTCGTGCATGTTCGGGCTATCGTACGGAAGGTCGAAGTATGGGGCGAGCTTGTACCGCAAGATAGTTCGCGTTGAGTAGCGCATCGAGAGTCGCGTTCCGCAGCCCATTGCCGCCATGCGCCATGATGTACGCCAGCGCGCGAACCAGCACCCCGAAGTTGCCATAGAAGGCGCGCACACGTCCGATGGACTGCGGCACGTCATAGTTCCACGTCCATTGATCGCCCACGCGAGCCAGTCGCGGAATCGGCAGAAACGGCGCGAGGTGCGACTTCACGGCGACAGGTCCGCCACCAGGCCCACCGCCACCGTGCGGTGTGGAGAACGTCTTATGCAGGTTGATGTGCATCACGTCGACGCCGAAATCGCCGGGCCGCGCAAGGCCCACCAGCGCATTCATGTTGGCGCCGTCCATGTAGAACATCGCGCCCTTCGCGTGCAGGATTTCCGCGCACTGCACGATGTTCTCTTCGAAAACGCCGAGCGTGCTGGGATTCGTCACCATAAGCGCGGCGACGTCGTCGTCGACGATCTTGGCTAGTTGCTCGACATCCAGCAAGCCCTTCGCGTTCGACTTGATATTCATGACCGAATAACCGGCCATCATCGCCGTTGCGGGATTCGTGCCGTGCGCGGAATCCGGAACCAGGATCCGCTTGCGTGGGTTGCCGCGCGATTCCAGCAGCGCGCGAACCAGAAGGATGCCGGTGAACTCGCCATGCGCGCCCGCCGCAGGCTGCAGCGTTACCGCATCGAGACCGGTGATCGCAAGCAGCGCCTGTTCGAGCCGCGCTATCACTTCCATCGCGCCCTGTGAAACCGAGTCCGGCTGATACGGATGCGGCCACGCCATCCCATCGAGCCGCGCCACCAGTTCGTTCACACGCGGGTTGTACTTCATGGTGCAGGACCCGAGCGGATACATGCCCAGATCGATCGCGTAGTTCCACGTCGAGAGCCGCGTGAAATGGCGGATCACTTCGACCTCGCTCACTTCCGGCGCGCCTTCGATTTCCGAACGCACGTGCGCGGCGCCGAGCGCTTTCACCGGATCGACTTCAGGTACGTCGAGATCCGGCAGCTGATAGCCGATCTTACCCGGCGAACTGCGCTCGAAGATCAGGTCTTCGTTCTGCGTGATGTGCTGGCGGACTTTGCGGATCATCTTAGTTGGACCCTCCAAAGGCCTGCGGCAAGGTGGTCCATCTCCTGCCGCTTCGTCATCTCAGTCGCACAGAGGAGCACCGTGTTGTCGAGTTCGGGATAGAAGCGCGCGAGCGGCAGACCGCCGATGATCTTGTGCCCCAGCAGGTCTTCATTGATTTCGGAAACCGAACGCCCGTTGCCCGTAGCGACGAACTCATTGAAGAACGGACCGGTGAAACGCGGCTTCAGTTTCGACGCCAGATAGTGCGCCTTCGACAGGTTCTGCAATGCCAGCTCACGCAATCCAGCTTTCCCGTAGAGTTCCAGAAACACGGTCGCCATCAGAGCGATCAGAGCCTGATTGGTGCAGATGTTCGAAGTCGCTTTCTCGCGGCGGATGTGTTGTTCGCGCGTCGAGAGCGTCAGGCAGAATGCGCGATTGCCGTGCGTGTCCGTCGTCTCTCCGACGAGGCGACCTGGAACTTGCCGCAAGTGCTTATTGCGCGTGGCGATGATGCCGGCGAAAGGTCCGCCATAACTCGGCGAAATGGCGAACGACTGCAGCTCACCCGCAACGATATCCGCGCCTTCCGATGGTTCGAGAATCCCCAGCGCGACCGCCTCCGCAAACACCAAAACCAGCAGAGCGCCTTTCTTATGAGCGATGCGCGCGGCTTCCTCCACCTGATCCACGATGCCGAAAAAATTTGGCGATTGCACGATCACCGCAGCCGTATCGTCGTCCAACTTCGATTCGAGATCCGCCAGATCGAGCAGACCGCTCTTGGCGTCGTATCCGAATTCCGAGACCGGCAAACCCTGGTAGCGCAGCGACGTCCGCAGCACTTCGCGATACTCCGGATGCACCGTCCGCGCCGCAAGAATTTTGTTGCGCCCTGTGATGCGTACGGCCATCATGGCTGCCTCGGGCACCGCAGTCGATCCGTCGTACATCGACGCGTTCGCGACATCCATCCCCGTCAGCTGACAGATCATCGTCTGGAACTCGAAGATCGCGGTCAGCGTGCCTTGTGAGATCTCCGCCTGATACGGCGTATAAGACGTCAGGAATTCGCCGCGCGAGACAACGACATCCGCGATCACCGGCCGGTAGTGGTTATAAACGCCGGCGCCCAGAAACGACGCATACCCATTCGCGTTACGCGCCGACTGGTCGCGGAAGTAATCGATGATTTCGTATTCAGACTTGCCCGGCTCGATATCCAGCGGCTGATGAATCAGCGCCTGATCGGGAAGCTGGCGATACAAGTCTTCAGCACGAGAAAACCCGCAAGCGGCGAGCATTTCCTGCCGCTCGGAGTCAGACTTCGGAAGATAACGCAACTAGCTTTCGGCTCCTACATATTCCTGATAGTCTTTTGCCGATAGAAGATTCTTTATCTGGTCGGGCGACGTCATGCGCAGCTTGATCAGCCAGGCGTCGCCGTGCGGATCGTCGTTGAGTTTCTCGGGCGCGGCGGCAAGCGAATCGTTCACGCCGACCACTTCACCCGACACCGGCGAATAGATATCCGACACCGCCTTCACCGACTCGACGGATCCGATGGTGCCGCCCTTCTCAATGGTCGCGCCCATCTTCGGGAGATCGACATAAACGATATCGCCCAACTCGTGCTGCGCGTGATAGGTGATGCCGATGGTCGCGGTGTCGCCTTCAACCATAGCCCACTCGTGTTCTTTCGTGTAGCTGTAATTATCGGGGTAGTTCATTTCGGCCTCTTGTAAAAAGGGGTGTCGACGGTTTCCGCCTCGACCGGTTGGTTCCGCACCATGATTTCAATTCTGCGACCCGGTTGTGCCGCCGCTACGGGAAGATAGCACAGCCCGATGTTCTTGTTCAGCGTGGGCGATGGCGAACCGCTGGTGACCCACCCCGCGGACTCGCCGTCAAGACGCACTTCATAGCCGTCGCGACCAATGCCGCGGCCGCGCATTTCGAAGCCGACCAGTTTGCGAGCGAGTTTCGGCTGCGCCCGTTCCAGCGCCGTGCGGCCCAGAAAATCGCCCTTGTCCATCTTCACAATCCAGCCGAGATCGGATTCGAAGGGATTGATCGACGCGTGGATCTCATGGCCGTAGAGTGCCATCTTCGCTTCAAGGCGAAGCGTGTTGCGTGCTCCGAGTCCGCAGGGCTTGATGCCGAACTCTTCTCCAGCGGCAAGCAAGAGATTCCAAATGCGGCCTGCTTCGCGCGGATCGCAGTAGACTTCGAATCCGTCTTCACCCGTGTAGCCCGTGTGCGCGATGCGCGCGGGAGTTCCGTCCACAAAATCATCGACGAACCAGTAATATTTGATGGTGCTGAGATCGTACGACGTCAGCTGCTGCAGCGTCGCGCGCGCCTTCGGACCCTGGACGGCAATCTGAGCATACTTCGCACTTGAAAGTTCCACCTCACAGTCCCAGCGATTGTAGTCCGAGATATGTTCGTGATCCTTGACCTGGTTGGACGCGTTCACGCACAGGAAGAAATGGTTATCGGCGACTTTGTGAACCAGGATGTCGTCGACGAAACCGCCGTGATCGTAGAGCAAGCCCGAGTAGTGTGCTTGACCGGTCTTCAGTTTGGACGCGTTGTTAGTCGAGACCCACTCGACCAGCTTGTGCGCCTCGGGACCGCGGATATCGATCTCGCCCATGTGGCTGACGTCGAACAAACCGACGGCTCGCCGCACGGTGTTGTGTTCGTCCACCAGCCCCGAATACTGGACAGGCATGTCCCATCCGCCGAAATCGACCATCTTGGCTCCGAGCGCCCTATGTATCTCATTCAGCGGGGTTTTTAGGAGGGGGGCAGGCTGCATTTAGGGGACGCGGAGCGAACCTTCATTCTACAAGAGCGCGTATCCGCCCCCCGTTTGATGCCGATTACGACCCGAGACTGGGCGACGCGGCGTGGACCGTCTTGACGCTCTCCGGACCCGGCTTGCGTTTGATTTCCTGATCTTTGGATGGACGTTGCTTCTGGCGGATCGGTTCGAAGCGAACGGGTTGACCCGTCATGGCCGAACGGTAGATCGCGTCGACGATGCGGACGTCCGCCAAGCCTTCTTCGCCGGACGGTTCCGGATCAGTGCCATTGAGGATGCACTCCGAGAAGTAATCCATCTCCGCCGCAAACTGGCCAACGCGCGAGAACGTCTTCTTGGAAGTATCGCCTTTGATGGTGATGCGCTGTTCCAGGTCCTTGCTGTAATCGAACGCGGGTTCCATTTCGAGCCGGCCCTCCGTGCCGACAAGCATCATAGCTGAGGTCGAACTTGCGCCGAAACTGCTGGTGAACATCGCGAGGCGTTCGTTCGGGAAGCGCAGGATCGCGCTGGTCATCTCGTCGACGCCGTCGAACTTTTCGTGATCGCTGTTGGCGCTGAACGCAGTCACTTCGAAGGGCTCGTCCTGGAACAAATAGCGCGCCGCGTTGATGCAGTAGACGCCCATGTCCCAAACCGTTCCGCCGCCAAGCGATTCGGGAACGGCGACGCGGATGTTGCCCGGGCGGATCTGCTGCGAGAAGACGGACGAGAAGATCCGGAGGTCGCCGAGTTTACCCGAGGTCGCGATATCGATCGCGTTGAGAGTGGCAGGCTCGAAGTGCAGGCGATAAGCGATCATCAGCTTCACGTTATGGTCGCGAGCGGTATCGATCATGGCGCGACAGTCCTCTTCATTCGGCGCCATCGGCTTCTCGCACAGGACATGGATGCCCTTCTTCGCGGCGCGCACGGAGAACTCGCGGTGCAGGTGGTTCGGCGTCACGATGTAAACGGCGTCGATGTCGCCCGTCATCAGACAGTCTTCAAGTCGGTCGTACGAATACGTGCGCGCGACTTTGTACTTCTTCGAAAGCTGCTCGAGTTTCTCCGGGTCACCTGAAACGAGCGCGACGAGTTCACTCGACTTCGCATGTTCAAACTCCGGCAGGATCGCTTCCTGGGCCAGGTCGCCGAGGCCGACTACGGCGTAACGGATTTTTCTGGTTGAACTACTCATGCGACCAGCCTAAGTCTTTTCCGCGGCACGGCGCAGTGCGGGGAATCACGCTATTTGCCGGGTTGGGCGTTGAGTGTCCGATCTAGTCCAGAGACCACGTTTACTCAAGCCACGTCGTTTCAAATGTCGGGTTCAGATGGATATCGAGCTGACGCAACGCGCCGTCGCCGATGTTCACGAATTTGTGCGGTTCGCCGGCGTGAACGACCAGGAAGTCACCAGCGGTGGCTTCCCGCTCCTGTTCGCCCACCGTCCACTTGGAACGGCCGGCGATCACATAGACGATCTCGTCGTAAGCATGTTTGTGCAACCGCGTGCCCCGGCCCGGTTCGCCGATAACTACAAAGCACGAGATGCCGACATTCCCTTCATCCTTGCCGACGAACTCATGCGACATTCCAACGAATGGGAGTTGCGATTGGTTGATAGCGTGCATGCGTATTTCGATTCAGGGGATTTGAGCGCGGACTCGTAGCTTACGATATGCGGCGATGTACAAGTTGATTGTCCGATTCGGGCGAAGCGGCTTTCGGCGGCCGCGCGGCATCTATCGGGCGAAATTTGGTCGACTTGTTGGATTGCGTGAACCATGCCGGCTTCATCCTTCACGATGAATCCGGTCACGCCGTCTTCGACGATATCCGGCAATGCACCCGAGTCGAAAGCAATTACAGGCGTTCCACAAGCGAGGGATTCCATCGCGACGAGTGAACTGGTTTCCGGTGCGGTGCTTGGGATGAGTAGACACTTAGCCGCGGCGAGGAGAGCTGCTTTTCTCTGCAAGCCCAAGCGGTCCGAGGAAGCGACGGCAGCGGTCGAGCAGCGGTTCGACCTGCTGCCTGAAGTATTGCTCGTGTGCGGGATAAGGATAAACTTGGCCGCCAATCAATAGCGGAATTCCGGCAGATCGGCAGGCGCGCAGCGCGATGTCGACACCCTTCTCTGGACAGATCCGCCCGAGGAGCATTGCGAAGTCGCGCTTGCGTCCGCACGGCTTGAAGGTTTTGAGATCGACTCCGTTCGGGATCGGCGGTAGCAGCTTTATCCCCCGAGGAGCGGTCCGATCCTGCGCTTCCGAAACGCAATGCAGATAGGTGTCCGGACGTTGTGGAGTGAGTGCTTCCGGCGAGTACCACGTCAGCGGCAGATGCAGCGTCACCAAAACCGGGATGCCGGGCGGGGGCAGGTAGGCGTCGAAGTCGATTCCGTGAAGGTGGATGACGTCAGGTGCAAACGGAGCGGTCCGGATCGCCTCACGAACGGCTTCGTGCGCCGCATCGCGAGCCGCGTCGTCGATCTTTGATGGCACGCGTGGGATCGGGATCAACGTGCCGGAAACCTGTGAGCCTTCCGGCGCAATCACGATCGAGCGATGCCCTGCGGCAACTAGCGCGCGATCCAGATTCGAGAGCACCTGCTCCGCGCCGCCGACTGCATCCAGTCCAACGGCCGCTAGCGGATACGCAACGCTTAGAACGGTCAGGCTCACCGGCCGAGCGCTTTCCGCGCAGCCTCGCGCCAGTCTGCGCCCTCGAACGCCAAACCCCACCCTTCATAGTTCAGCGGCCCAGCGTGAGGTGCGACGGTAAAGTCGTACGTCGGCGCAGCGCGTTCGCGCTCGACCTCCGGGTGGAAGTTGCTCAGCACGCCGGCTTGCGACACGAAGCAATCGAGCATGCGGCGCTTCAGCGACCACGCGTCCGCATCCAATCGGCGCTCGGTAACGCGCGAATCCGATGGCAGAAACTCGCCGGAACCGAATGCGTTGTAGAACGCGCCTTCGCGTACTTCAATGGACTGCGCCGCTTGCGCTACAGCAAACGCGGTCGAATCATGATCCGGATGGCCGCCCTCATAAGGATGAGTAAAGACTACCGACGGGCGAACGTCGTCGATCACGCGAGCAACAGAATCGATCAGACCCGGAAGATCGCGCCACGTTTCCTGATCGACGAAACCTAACTCACGCGTCTCTCGACCGCCCAACAGGCTTAGGGCGCACTCCAGTTCCGCACGTCGCGCCCGCGCGTATTCTTCACGCGTTTCGAAACTCGCGTTCTGTGCATCACGCAGATTCAGCGGCGACCCATCCGTCACATGCACAATCACGCAATCGCGCGCTGTACTCATCAGATGGAAGAATGCCAACGTCTCATCATCCGGATGCGCGACGACGATTAAGACTCGCTCGTTCATCCCACCGGAACCGCACGCATCGCGCCCGCGCCACAATACCGACGCACCATGCGCGCGCAGAACTCCGCGAACTCATCGGGCTCTTTCGGCGGACTCGTATGGTCCGGCCGCAGACCGCGCGAATCCGGCGTGAAACAGAATGTCACCGTCGTGTCGAACGGCTCAACTGCAGCCATCATCCGATCGAACCACGCATCCGCATCCGGGCGAAAGCTATCGGACCAACTCAGTCCGGTGCGCAGATACCGCACGCCGAGATTGCGAAGATGACGAACGGCGTCGTCTAAACGCGGATCTTCGAAATGAAACCACTGGCAAATTCCCAACTCGGGAGTGAACTCGCGGAAGCGATGGTAGGCGAGTTTGGGCGAACCATCCTCGCGCAAGAGGCCCATGTAGAAATGCCGGTAGTAGCTGGAGCCTTCGGCCTCGCGGTGCCGCGTGGTTGCCGGCCATGCACGCGGAAGATCGTAGAGGCTATACCAGTGAATGCGCTGGGCGCGACCGGTGAGCAGTTCGGCCGTTCGCTGCAATCCCCACTCCTGCACTTCTTCCGCGCCGAACGTCGACACGCCAACTTCGGACACCCACAACGGAAGCGACGTGACCGCGCGCACTTCATCGAGCTTCGCCGGCCATTCATTAATCTGCCAGTGATTCCAATCCAGCGGGAACCCGTGGACCGCGACGACGTCCAGTGCCGCGAGAACGCCCTGCCGCTCCATGTTGCGGAGGAACGCGGGATCGATCGGCGAGATGCCGCCCAGCGCTTTGATGGGAGCGCCTTGTTCAGCGGCGATCGCCGAAGCCGCGCTCTTCACCATGCGCCCGAAAATCGCCCACTCGGGATCCATCTGGAAATCCCAATGCGACAGGTTGTTGGGTTCGTTCCAGAGCATTGCGGCTTCAATCAAGTGAGTAGCCTCCGGTGGCATCGTGGCGGCAGATGAACACTTCCGGTTCGGGGTTCGAAAGAACCTGATAGCCGGCGCTGCGCAGCATGGCTTGCGCGCATGCATGATTCGGAAACCACCAATTGGTGGGATCTTTCGAGTACGATTTTTCGACAAACACCATGCGCGGATAGCCCGGCTCTTCGAAGACGCTCGTCTCAGAGAACGGATAATCCTCAGCGATCTCGGGCGGTTCTTCCGGACCGCGCAGCAGCGATTGAAAGACCATCAGATCCCGCGTCACATGCTCATGCAGCAGATCGAGCGCGAGCAGCGGATGGCGCAAGTGGTAGAGCACGCCCATGAAAATCACGACGTCGAACTTCTCGCGCAGATCGCCGACGTGATAGACCGAGAGCTTGCGGAACTCGATCTCCATCCCGTTCACTTCCGCGGCGAATCGCGCTTGGGCGAGATACTCGTCATCCGAGTCAATACCAAGCACACGAGCCGCCCCGCGCCGCTTCATCTCGATCGAGTAGAAGCCGCCGTTGCAGCCGATATCGAGAACGGTTTTGCCGGTGAGATCGGCTGGGATCGCGTGCGCGAAATTGCGGAACTTGAAATTCGGGTAATCGCCCAGGAAGTGATTGGGCGCGGTCCAGACGCCATTCAGGTTCATGTTGTGGAACCACGGACCGAGTTCCTCGACGCGGCGGCTGATCTCAGATTTATCAAACGATGCAGTCATTTCAAAACCCCGGCGCTAAGCACTTTGATCGCTTCATGGAAGCCGCGCAGCGTTCCCACATCCGCGTAAGATTCTCCCGCGCGCACCGCATCGGCCATCCCGCCGCGGGCCAGGAATTCGTTCACGAGTGTCCCGATGTATTCATCGATGCGGCCGCGCTCCTGCCATAACTGATGCAGTTCGCGTAGCACGCGGCCGGGCATTTGGAACGCGCCCCAGATCCAGTCGGTGCCAGGCTCCGGCTCCTTCACGCGAATCTCGCGCACGCGATCCGAACGATCCGTGATCACCGCGTCAAAGAATTCCGGATGCTCTACCGGGAACAACAAAAACGAAAGCCGATCGGTAGGCAGCGACCGATAGGCATCGGCAGGAAACCAGATGGTATCGGGAAGGCCGACGCGTACGAGTTCGTCATCTTCAATAAAGGGAAGCGCACGGAAGATTGCGTCGCAGAGACCGCACGGATTTTCCTGAACCACGTAGCAGAAGTGCGCGGAACCTGAGGCGAGGGTGCGCCCCGCGCCGTAGTATTCGAGGATGTCCGATTTGCGCGAGGAGATCACAAAGCAGATCTTGGTTGCTCCGCCAATGATCATCCGTTCCACCAGATAATCGCTCACCGCGCGCGGCCGCTCGATCCCTTCCTCAAAGCGGCTGCCCACCGGAAGCAGTTCCTTCGAAAACGCTAGGGGTTGAATGCGGCTGCCGCTGCCCGCGGCTGGAATGATGCCCCACATCTTGTTAGCTCAAGACCTCCGCTGCTTGCCTGCGGGGAATTGCGGTCGCCGAGCATGCCTCTTCGAAGTCGATTGCGCGCTGGTCTGCGGTATGCATTTCGAGCGTTCGTTCGCGTGCGCGTCGGGCCATTCGTTGAAGCTCCTCATCGCTGCGATCCAGCGCTTCCAAAACATCCGCAGCCGAGTGCGCCGTCAGGATTTCGTAACCCGGAGTGAAGAATTGATCGAGCCCGTCCCAAACATCGGTGACGATCGGAACCCCGCACGCGGCTGCTTCGAATAACCGGCCCGATGGACAGAATCCGTACTCGGCCATCGCGGCTCGCGTCACGTTCAGCGTCATACGCGAGGAGCAATAGAATGCGGGGTGATCCGCCGGGGGCACGTGCGGGTTGAAGAAGATATTGCGCGTCCACGGAAACGTGTTGTCGTACATCGCGCCGCCCATGATGAAGCGCAGTTCGGGACGCTGGCGAGCAGGCTCGACCAGCAGTGCGTTCACTGCGCTCTGACGGTCCGCGGCCCAGGTTCCAAGATAAGAGAGATCGCCGCGCCATCGTTCGACGGGCTCAGATGGATGATGCACTGAAGGGTCGACGCTACCGTAAATGGGCACGACGTGTTGCGCGCCCAGACGCGTCTGCAATTCATCCAAGGCGCGGCCGCCGGTATAGCTCATCACCAGATCGAAGTCGCGATATCCGTTGCGCGGAATGTAGTCGATGTGTTCGCCGCGCGCCAGCCGATCGAGCGTAACTGGAGCGTCCAAATCGTAGAAGACCTTGAGCGCATCTTTCTCATTCAACAGATCGGTCGCTGCCTGCGCATCCGGGCAATACGATGTGACCAGCGCCGCGTCCGCGTCGCGCACGCATTCCGCGGCGTGATATCTGACTGACTCCCAATCTGGATAGAGCACCAGTTCCACACCGGGCAGCTCAGTCAAATCGCGATGCGCGGCATACCACGGAACATCCTTCTCGAAGAACGAGATTCGATGACCACGCCGGGCCAGCGCGCGCAACAATCCGCGCCAGAGAGTCGCATGCCCATTACCCCACGAAGAGCTCACCGACAATCCGAAAATGGCGAGCTTCATGCGCGATGCCCTTTGCGCGCCGGCTGCAGCAAACTCCGGCATTCCGCAACACAGCCTTCAATTTCGATAGCGCGCTGAACCGCCGTGTGGTTACGCAACACGCGTTGACGTGCGCGTTCTCCCATCGCGACGCGCTGCGCGTCCGTTGTCTGTTGCAGATGCCGCAGCGCTTCGTCGGCTGTGCGCGCGATCAGGATCTCGTCGTCCGGAGTAAAGAATTCTTCGATGCCTCGCCAGTAGTCCGTAAGGATCGGCGTGCCGCACGCTGCCGCTTCGAACAAACGAACACTCGGAGAATAGCCGGCCTTGATCATGTCGGCGCGCGTGACGTTCAGCGTGAACGCCTGAGAGTTGAAGAAGGCGCGATGCTCACGGGGAGGCAAGTGATCGATGCGGATCACATTGTCCGGCCACGAAATGTCCTCGGGATATAAAGGACCGGCAACCGCGAATGGTTCATCGGGCATCGAACGCGCCGGGCTCAACAGAAAACGCTCAAGCCAGGGCTGACGATCCGCACTGTAGGTTCCTAAATATCCCATCAGAAACTCACGCGGGCGCGGCTCCGGATAGTAATTCGACGGATCCACCGAACAGTACAGCGGACGTGCCATGCGCGCGCCGAACTCGTCTTCCAACCGGCGTAGCGTGGGTCCGCCCGTAAATGAAAAATAGATCCCGAAATTTGGAATGACTCGCGCGGATAGATACTCTTCGTCGTGAGCTTCGAGCTTAGACATCGTGATCGGCGTGTCGATGTCGTAGAAGGCCGTGATGCCTCGCGCGGTGGCTTGCACCCAATCGATCACCGCCACGCCTTCCGGAACATATGAACCGACCATGACCAGATCCGCATCGCGAACAGCGCGCCCGTGTGCCGCGTCAAGTTCGTCCAAGCTGTCGTAGAGCGCAACGTGGCCGAAGGGCGAACTCGTCAGATCGCGGTTATCTCGATACCAAGGTTTATCGCGTTCTAGAAACAGCACGTCGTGCCCGCGTTCGTGCAAGCCGCGCAAGAGTGCGCGGTACGTAGTCGCGTGGCCATTGCCCCACGACGACGTGATGGACAGGCCGAGGACTACGATGCGCATGCCAGCTCGCTTCCAGTCTTATTACTGATGACGACATCGTCGAATTGCTCCGCTCGATGCCGATACGTGTGATGCGCCAGCACGCGCCGTCTGGCCGCGTCACCGATGCTGCTCGCGCGCTTTGAATCGAGACCGCGAAGAGCGTCTGCGACTTCTGCCGCGTTCGATGCAACTAGCACTTCGCGGCCCGGCTCGAGAAACATCTCGATGCCTTCCCAAGCATCGGTGATGAGACAAGCGCCAGCGCCCGCCGCTTCGAAGACGCGTGTCGCCGGACTGAAGCCATAGCGCGCCATGCTTTCGCGGCTGATGTTTAAGCGTCGCGAGGGCCGAGCAGTTGAACGCGTTGTGGTCTTTGCGTGAAGACGTGTCCGGCGATGCGGACGTTCTTCGACACCGGTTTATCGTGCCAGCCGTTGCCGCCGAGAACGAACGATTTTTCAGGGCAGAGCGCGGCCGCTTTCAGGAAAAATTCTTCAACGCGCGCTTCACGATCCGGCAACCGGTTGCCTAGAAAACTCAGGTCCGCGCCCCACTCCTGCGAAGGCGCTACGGGAAAATGCGTGGTCGGATCGAGCGCGTTGTAGATAGGCACGCACTGACGCGCACCCACTGCGCGATATCCGCGAATCACCGGATCGCCGCCGCCGTAAGTGAAGACGAAGTCGTAGCCGGGGATCAACGAGTGAAACGCGTCGTTGGGATTGGCGCGCAAGCGGTCGAGCGTAGCGGGCGCATCGACATCCCAGAAAGCGACCGCCTGATTTGGCCGTCGGGCATCGAGAACGGCACGTTCCAGCAGCTCATCGTAGACGCCGACGCCGCTCGCTTTAATGACGAAATCCGCGTGGGCAGATTGGGCAACGGCAGCGAGTGCCGCGTCATCGGAATCGCCGCGATATACAACGACGCGCGCGTAAGGTGGATCGTCGATATCGCGGTTCTGCTGGCGTCCGTAAGCGTCCGGTTCAAAGAACGTGATCTGATGACCGCGTTTCGCGAGCGCGCTCAAAATGCCGCGATAGTAAGTGGCGGCGCCGTTCCAATACGCCGAGACCAGACTAGAGCCGAAGAAGGCAATCTTCATTGCAAGACCTCAGACAACACCGCCGGCCTGATCTTCTCGTAGACTTCCATCAGTTCGTCGACACGGTGCGCGCAGGTGTGCCGCTTCCGGATTACTTCCAAACCACGCTGCGCAAGTTCATCCCGGAGCGCCGGATCGTCGCGCAAGGAACGCATCGCTTGCTTCGTTTCCTCGCCATTGCTGACGCGCAGAAAACAGCCGTCGCCGAACAAGTTTTCGGAGTCCATCCATGGAGCGCTGATCAGCGGGATGCCGCAAGCCAGTGCTTCGAACACGCGAATCGTTGGCACTCCTGGTAGCGCGTTCGCATAGGGGCGGCGCGGCACATGGATCGTCATGCGGAAATGAGAGAAGACTTCGGGTGCGCCTGTAATTCGGCAGCCACCCTCGATAGTCGATTCCGGCTGCGCCCAGTTCCGCTTGGCGCCTGCGCCGGATAACGGACGCCGTAAACGCGCGCGCTCAAATGCAACTCACGCACGGGATCGATTAGAAAGGTGTGCAATTCCGCAGAGCGCTCGTCGTCGCCCCAGTTCCCGACCCAGACCAGATCGCCTTCATTGTCTCGGGTGTCGCGCGGATAAAACACGCGCGTATCTGCCGCTTCGTGCCACGTCCACGCGCGATCGCCCCAACCCGCGGCTTCATATCGCGCGCGGATGGATTCGCCGAATGCGAGAACGCCGTCGTACTCGCGCAAATCGTAGCGCGCCATCTCGCCTGGCGCAGTAACCGACCGGTGATGCGTGTCATGAAACAGCGCACGCAGTTCCGGGTTGCGCGCCCGGACGCAACCGACTGCCGCGACCAATGCCGGTTCATTCCACTCATGCACAAGAGCGAGATCGACGCCGTCGAGAAATCGTTCGAGCGAGCCGTCGTGCAGGATCGTGTGCGCATCGTAAACCTGGACATTCAGATCCGGATATACCTTACGAAATCCATGCAGCGCGTCTTCGCCTTCAGTCTCAACGAGGTTCGCTGCACTCCACGCGCCGGCCGGTTCATACGATGTAACCGTATGTCCGCGCGCGGCGAGTTCGGTCACGATCCCGCGGAGGAAGTGGGCATTCCCGTGGTTCCAGTCAGATCGCAAAGAGTGGCAGAAGAGAGCAATCCGCATGTGAGGTTGTTTTGTGCTGCTTGGTCGTAAGCTTCGAGGTACAACTGCGTCATTTTGGCTGCTGAGAATTGGCGCGCATGTTCGCGAGCCGCGTCGCCGAGTGCTCGCAGCCTTGCTGGGTTGTGCGATAGAGAATTCAGTTCCCGCCGCCACGCGATGGGGTCGCGCGGCGAAATGAAGATCGCGGCATCGCGCCAGATTTCGCGCAAGCTCGGGATGTCGCCCAACACCAACGCGCAACCGCCAAGGGCGGCTTCCAAAGCCGCATAGCCGAACGGTTCGTAGAGCGCCGGAAGCGCAAAAATTGACGCGCGGCCGTACCAGTCAATCAGCGCGGCGCGATCCAATCTCCCAAGCAGGTGCAATCCATTGAACTCAGCGCCTGCAGCATCGCCCGCGCAGTAGATCGGCCATTCGATGCCGCTCGCAGCCGCGGCAAGCATCTTCAGATTCTTAGCGTCGTCCCAAATTCGTCCCGCGGAAAGAATGAACTTTTCTTTCGTTGAAGGAACAAACGCGTTCAAGCGCAGGCCGTTCGGAATCACCTTCGTTTGGTTCAACGGCCCGTAATGAAAGGTGAGCGCATCGAGCATGGCGCGGCTCGGCGCGACGACCAGATCGGCGCTTTGCAAACCGTGCGTGACGAAGCGACGATATCGATCCCACTCTGCGGCGGCGCCGGTTCCGCGAACGCTTTCGAACCACGAGAGTACATCCGAATGCGCGACGACAAGCACCGGACACCGCCAGGGCAAGCTCGCGTGAACATAGCCGTTCAGATGCACGATATCGGGCTGAAATTCAGCGGCGAGTTGCAGTAGCCAGCGGCCCGCGCGATCGACATCCTCCCAAGGTTCGGGCATCCACTCGAGCTTCCACTCACTCGCGACGAAACGCACGTTGGGAATCTGGGGGCACGAATTCGGAGCGCCGCCCATGACAGCGACCAGCACTTCCGACCCGGCCGCACTCAGGCCGCGAGCCAGTTCGAGAACGTAGGTCCAAACGCCGCCGATGGCATCGGCTGTCATCAGAACGCGCGAGGGAACTTCAGGCATTCTCGATCTGCACCAATTCCAATTCGCTGAGCTTGCGCGGACGCGCTTCCTGAATGTCGCTGAACTCATCGAAGCTGCCCAGGTAAGCCGCATGCGCACGTTCCCACGCGACGATCATCGGGTGCGCCCCAACGCTGCGTATACTCCGGTGAACCCGGATAAGGAAACAGCGGTACCGGCCGGTTCGCCCAAACACCCGCCGCATGCAAACGAAGGCGAAACGCCTCAACTTCGTCAGGATCGTCTTGCTGCATTTCGATCAGATTTGCCTGCACAAAAGGCACAAGCCGCTTGGCGTGGATCAGCCGCTCCGCCAAATCATCGGTGGTAACGCGGCACTTCTTATCGAGCATCGCGCGCCCTTCCTCGGAGATGCTTTCGACGCCGGCTTCAATCGAAACGCAATGCGCGCGGCCCAGCATCTCGATCATCTCGCTCGTTCCACAGATCAAGTCCGCGTCTGTACGCCGAACTTAATCGTGCGCTCGGCCAGCGCCTGCGAGCAGTTCTCGATTCGGCAGGAAAATTTCGTCGATGAAGTACACGTACTCGACGCCTTGCGCGATCAGAGCGTCAAGCTCTTCAAGCACAATCGCGAGCGGGCGCCGGCGGTACTTGTCGCGGAAATTGTCTTTCGCGCAAAACGTGCAGTGATAAGGGCAGCCGCGCGACGTTTCCATCTCCGCGCCCGGCCCGAGCGGCTCCGCATCGAAGCGATGATGATGATGCGCGTGTTTCCCGATCAACGACGCGGGCCACTGCAGCGCCGGCAATGCTGTCATGTCAGCCGAGTGCGTACTGCCCTGCAGCAACCGGCTCGCCGTCGCTGCCAATAACAAATCGATTGGAACATCCTGCCACGACCCTGATAGCTGCGGCAGAATTTCTTCGCACTCACCCATGACCACAACATCGGCGACCGAGTTTTCGCAAGCGTCGCGCGCGGAGTGGTGGACCCGTGAGGACCCACAACAACCATTTGGCTACGCCGATTCGCGGAGCAACTGAATCGTCTCCTGCGGCACGCGCAATTCCGGCGGCGCACAACGCCAGAACAGATAACTGGGTGCCGTCGTGACCACTGTGAAGTGCGGATCGAAATCGTTCACGCGCTGGCGCACTTCTTCAGCAGACAAGTTCTCCAACTGCGCGTCGACCAACAGCGCTTCATGCCCGGCGGCGCGCAGCAGCGCTTCTGAATAGCCGTATTCCAGCGGGAGGTGCGGCTCGCGGCAGCCAAAATAAATGCTGCCTTCAAATGTCCAGTTTGGATTTACCAGCGCGTAGCGCATAACTCACACCATCAGTCCGCGCTTAAACAACTCGGCGTGCGATTCCTGCACCCGGTCGTGAGCAATCTGCCCATGCAGCCATCCGGCAAGGTCGACCAGTCCCTTTTCCAGCGTGATTTTCGGTTCGTATCCGAGGACACTCCGCGCCTTGCTGATGTCGGCGATGCAGTGTCTGATGTCGCCCGACGCGGTACTTGCCTGTGATCTCCGGCTCGAATTCCGCGCACATCGAGCGCATGGATAATCCGCCAAGCCAGATCGGTAATTGAGATTTGAAGCCCGCTCCCCACATTGAACACTTCTCCACTGGCTCCCTCTACTTCCAGCGCCAGGCGGCACGCCTGCGCGATGTCGTAGACGCTGACGAAATCACGTAGTTGTCGGCCGTCTTCGTTGATAAGCGGGGTTTTGTGATTCAACAATCGAGACGCGAAAATCGCCAGCACGCCCGTGTACGGATTCGAGAGCGCCTGATAAGGCCCGTAGATGTTGAAGAAACGCAGGGCAGCCACAGAGAAGCCATACGATCGGCCCACAATCAGGCACATCTGTTCCTGATCGTATTTAGACAGCGCGTAAACCGATGCGAGCGAAGGCTGCTTCCATTCCGGTGTAGGAACCGGGGTGAGTGTTTCGCCGTCATCGTCGCGGACATCCCAATCGGCTGCCCGCAACTGCTCCAAAGAACGGTCGCGCGCGCGGCGATGTTCCCCGTTGCTATTGGTGTACAAACCTTCGCCGTAGATACTCATGCTGGAAGCTACAATGAGGCGTTCAACCGGCTTCTTGATTAGCGCTTCCAGCAGAACCGCCGTTCCAACGTTGTTGACGCTGGTATAGCGTTCGATCTCATACATACTCTGCCCGACACCGACTAACGACGCGAAGTGGTAAATCGCGTCGACTCCTTCCAGACATCGCGCTAGAGCCCGAGGGTCTCTAACATCGCCAACGACCAGTTCCACTTCTTTGTCTAAGTAGGAGGGCCGTTTCTCTTCGCGCCCGTGAACTTGCGGATGTAATACGTCAAGCGCCCGTACCGAGTAACCGCGCGCCAAAAGTTCGTTCGCAACATGTGCCCCTACGAATCCAGCACCGCCCGTTACTAGTATTCGTTTCCCCATGAGCCACCTTTTTTAGGTTGTCGTACTTGCAGCTAAGTTCCTACAGATAAAATGCCGCAAATCATAAACTTACAAAACGTAAGTACAATTCGTCTCTTTGTAATATTCGAGTTGGTAAGTTAACGCACCGAGGTTACGTGTAGAACCGCACCTCGCGCCAGCCAGTCTGTAAGATGCTCGTATGCGCGTGTTTCTACTCCGGCATGGGAGCACAGATGTCATGCAGCAAAAGCTATGCGGACATACCCCCGGGATCCCGCTGAGTGCTCTCGGGGTGAGGGAAGCAAGGGCTCTGGCCCTCCGTCTCCCTCGACCCGAGATTCTTATCTCGAGTCCGATCCAGCGCGCTCTGGAGACGGCCCGTATCATCGGAGATCAGCACGGCCTGGCCCCGATCGTTTCCGCCGCATTTGCTGAGTTCGATTTCGGTGAGTGGACCGGCCGCTCGTTTGAGAGTCTCCACAATGAGCCGCTTTGGAACGAGTTCAACAGCGCCCGCGAAACGACGCGCGCTCCGGGCGGGGAGTCGATGGCCGAGGTGCTGGCCCGATCGGTCGCCGCAGTGGACGATCTCGCATCGCTTTACCCGGATGTCGAAACAATAGCCATCGTGTCTCACGGAGATGTGATTCGATCCTTGCTCCTGCACGCGGTGCAGGCGAGCTTGAATTCCTATTGGCGTTTCACCGTGGACCCCGCGTCCATCAGCGAGCTCGAATGGTTTTCCGCGACGAGCGCCCGCATCGTACGCGCGAACGCGTGAAATAGAATTCACAGTTGATGCGACTCGCGTTGTTGTTCCTGCTCCTCTCTCTTGGACAAGCTGTAGCCCAGACAAAAATCCCCGTCATCTTCGATACCGATATCGGCGACGACATCGATGATGCGCTCGCTCTCGCGTTGGCTTTGCAGTCGCCTGAACTCGATGTGCAACTTGTGACCACGGTTGCGGATGACGTACAAAGCCGCACCCGTCTCGCTTGGAAGGAACTGGGCCTTTACAATCGCCGCGATGTCGCGCTTGCAATGGGCGCGTCGCACCCACTGTTGGACGCGCAGTTCGAAGACAAAGCGGCGCAGTACCAGCTGCTCACAGCCGATGACGTCATTCCGGAAGCAGCGCACAAGCGCGCAGCGGACGCGATCATCGAATTGCTTCTTCGATCGCCTCGCAAGATGACCGTTATCCCGGTGGGTCCGTTGACTAACATCGCACTCGCCCTGCGTCTCGAGCCGAAGATCAAGGAAAAAATCGAGCGCATCGTTTTGATGGGGGGCGCTTACAAGCTCCTATACCCCGAATACAACATTCAGCGTGACCGCGCGGCCGCTGAAATCGTTTTCACATCCGGCGTTCCGATCACGGGGGTCGGTCTCGACGTGACTCTGAAATGCAAGCTCCAAGGCGCGGACCTCGATCGGCTGAAGGCGGCCAATAATCCCGCGTCGAAGTTTTTGATGCAGCTGATCGGGCTGTGGCAATCCGCGAATCCCGGCCAGTTCCCAACGCTGCATGACCCGCTAGCCGTGGCAAGCGTCATCCGCCCGAATCTGATCGAGACGCAGTCCGGCGCCGTGCAGGTGGAAACGAACAGCCCGCTAACGAACGGAATGACCGTGTTCAAGGCCGATGCGTCGGGTGGAGGAACCACGCACGTCGCTACTGACGTGAATGTGCGCGAGTTCCTCGATCTGTTTCTGGATCGGCTGGCTGCTGCGCCCAGACACTAGCGTTTGCGGCAGGCAAAGTGCGTCCGCTATGCTTAGAGGTCCGAGAATATGCAAAAAACGCTGCTGCTGTGTGTGGTCCTTGCGAGTCTGACTGGCTGTACGCCGAGCCAGAATCCGGTGTACCGGGCCCGCGAAGCTCGCCCGTTTCCCGATCCGACGCTCGGTACGGATAACCGAGAGTCGCAGTGGTACAAGACGCAGATTCTCGCGGCGCCGTCCACCGCTGGTGCGCCAATGGCTCCCGCGTCCAATCTTCCCGCGAAGCTCCCTGCCAGTCCCGTTCCGACGCATCGCCCCAGTCCCGCGGTTTCCCCCGGCGCCCAAACACCTATCGGTAATTCAGGTTTTTAAGCCGGTAATACTAATGCCCTGCACGCGGGGCTTTAACAAAACCTAACGGCGATAAGTGCGCGCTCGGTGACACCATGATCGTATGCGCGTTCTTATCTCTTTCTTCTCATTCTTCCTGGCGACCCTCTGCTTCGCGACAGAAACGCCGAATTTATCTCTAAAGGACCTCGTCGCTCAGTCCGATGAAATAGTCACCGGCTACGTGGTGCGTTCGTGGCCTGCGTGGGGAACGGAACGAAAATTCATTTGGACTAAATACGAGATTTCAGTGCAGGAAATACTTAAGGGACCACACGCCGCGAGGGTCGTCGTTAGTGAACCGGGCGGTGAACTCGATGGTAAGGCAAGTCACGTCGCGGGTAGTGTACCGTATCAGGCCGGTGAGCACGTAACCCTATTTCTTCACACATTTCCGAGCGGCGTACGGCGCACGGTCGGTTGGGCGCAAGGAAAATTCCAGATTGACCCATCCGGCCGCGTTCTACCCGCCGGTCATGCGATGGAACTTACGGCAACCGCGGCCGCACGGAACCTGGACCGAATCTCTTACGACTCTTTTCGGGTTACTATTCTCAACCTTAAGGAGAAGGCCAAGAACTGAAAAAGTATCTGTACGTGGCTGTGTTGGCGGCGGTCTCCGCCCAATTAGCCGCGGCGTACAACACGCAGATCGCGAATGGAAATCCACTGCATCGAACCGATTCGACGAACGTCCAGTTTCTGGTCAACGTCGCGTCGGCGTCGGCGAACAATGCAAACGGCGTAAGTTGGGTTACTTCGGGGAGTAGTATATTAACCGCGACTTCGAAGGCCATGCAGAGCTGGAACACCGTTTCTTCGGCAACAGTGAACTTTGCGCCACCGCGGACAACAACTCTTTTCGATGATCCTAGTAGCAGCAATAACGTAATCTCGTTTGACTCGTCCGAAGAGGCACAGGAGTTAGTCAACGGCGCCATCGCAGTAACGAACCGCATTTATAATCCTTCTACCGGCGCCATTACCAAGACCGACATACTTTTCGACTCGCAGAAGCAATACTCGACTACTCTCACACCCGGCACATTCGATCTTCAATCCGCTTTGACTCACGAGTTAGGTCATACACTGGGCGCTAACCATAGCGGCGTGATTTCCGCGACTATGTTCCAGGCGTTCGGAACGCAGGATACGGATCAGGCTACGTTGAAGCCGGATGATATCTCTTTTGTAACTTCACTCTATCCGGCAACTAATCAGATGGGGACTTTGTCTGGAGTCATCACGAGTCCTTCCGGAACTTACGTCAGAGGCGCGCTGATCTCGGCCCAAAATCCATCGACGGGAACAATCATCGGATCGATGTCCAATACGACCGACGGGAGTTTCTCGATGCTTCTACCCGCTGGGAGTTACTATGTCTGGGCGGAGCCACTTAGCGGCCAGGTCGGACCGGCCAACATGGCGTTGACTAGCGCGGATGTCGATACCGGCTGGCAGCCTGTCTTCTATGGCGGCTTCGGGACGCTGCAGGCCGTAAACGTGACCGCGGGTCAAACCACGAGTCTGAACCTGACGGGAGGCGCGGGCGTATCTAGCCTCGAAGTCGGATATTCAGGCGCGGTTCCAGCGGGATCGACCGCAACGACAGTAACTCTTTACACCGGTCCGATGGACGTGCCGACCGGCGAGCAAGTCTTCATCTTCATTCAGGCCGCGGGTCTCGGCTCCGACCTTACCGAAGCGAATCTACAACTGGTCGGGCCAGTCTCGTTAATCCCGAATTCTCTGACCTCGCTCGGAAATAACCAGTTTCAGATGGCCGTGCAGGCTCCGGCTGTTTCCGCGTTTACGGCCGCCAGTCTGTTGATTAACTACCATGGGCAGACAGCGTCATTCTCAGGCGGGATCCTGCTGCACCCCGTGGCTCCTGCGTTTCCGGCGGCGGGCGTGACCAACGCGTTCAGCTATGCGAACGAAGCAATCGCTCCTGGCGAGATCATTTCAATCTTTGGCACGAACCTATCGAACAGCACCGTGACCGTCAATGGGCAGGCCGCGCCGATTTTCTACGCCGGTTCAGGACAGTTGAACGTCGAGGTTCCTTACCAGGTTGCAGGAGGCTCGAACGCCACCATCGTGGTGACGGATAGCAGCGGCGTGGTGAGCGAGCCCGTGACCGTTTCAGTTGCGTCATCAGCGCCGGGACTGTTTACCAGCGCGGTCGACTTCACCACCGGTGGCACCATCAACTCAGCGAGTGCTCCGGCACATCCCGGAGACTGGCTGATTCTCTACGCCGTCGGATTGGGTACGTTGAGCACGCCGATTCCGACCGGTGGAACGGCAAGCGGTCCCGATGCTACGGCTGCTGCAGTCACAGTCACTCTAGACAGCGGTCAGACACTAAAACCCAGCTACGCGGGCGCGAGCCCCGGATTCATTGGTCTCGATCAGATCAACGTGCAACTGCCAACGACCATTGCGGCAGGAACGACCAATCTGTCCATCAGCGTCAACGGCCAGCAGAGCCAGTCGATTCCTATTTTTCTGCAGTAACTCCAGCGGCGTTGAGCGTCTTGCCGGCGCTCAGCAGGTTCGCAAAGATTCGATACGCTCCGGGAACGCCCGCGGGAAGTTCACGGAACCACGAGTACGCCGTAAACACGTAAGCGCCCTTGCCGTAGCGCGCATAGAGCAGACCGCCGGGCAACGCCGCCTCGCCGGCATCATGCGTCGCGAGCGCAGTCACGTATTGCTTGTCCCACTTCTTCGCGAAGTACAAGCCGCGCTCCTGAATCCAGCCCTTGAAGTCCTGCATGGTGATCTGGTTCGGAGTGGTCAACAACGGGCTTCGCGCATCCAGTAGAGTGATCGGAGAATCCTCCTCGACTACGCGGTCGGTAGAGATCTCGAGCGGGAACGGATGCAGCAAGCCCGGCTGCGTCGACTCGCCCGTAAACCGCGAGTACTTCAGAACGTTGTACTGAACCACCAGCGTTCCGCCGTTGCGGATGTATTCGAGCAGCCGCGGCTCAGCGGCCTTCAGATCGGTGCGCACGTTGTAGGCGCGGACGCCGGTCACGATGGCGTCGAAGCGCGAGAGATCCGTACGCAACAGATCCGCCTCGGTCAGCAACTCGACGTCGCATCCCATCTGACGAATCGCATCGGGCACGGCATCGCCTGCACCCATTACATAGCCGATGTGATGCGCGAGCACGTGCAAATCGAGCGGCTCCAGCGCACCTTGCGAGGGCCGGAAGATCACCTGCGGCTCGATGTGCTCGTACTCGATCCACTGCATCCCTGTCGCGATCTCGCGCCCCTTGTCCATCGCAACGCCCTTGAACTGATCGCTCGCCGCGGTTGCTCCCTTCGGAGGCGTCACATCGAAGGCCAGTTCGAGTTGGTTGCCGCGCTCGTCCAGATGGAACTGACTGGTGTCTGGGTTCGCCGTCCAATCTTTCGGGACGCTGAGCTTGACTGTCCCGGATTCCGCGCCGGCTTCGGAACGGACCTGCAGCGTCACGCGCCGCGGCTCACCGTTGGGGAATAAGACCGCGCGCTGCGGTAGATCGATCGACAGCGGCGGCACCACTTCGATCGGCCGCGTCAGTTCACCGCGAACCGGGTCGACATAGCGGTTGTGTACCGGGCGCACGATCTTGACTTCAGCGCCGCCGATGGTCAAGTCGATCTCGGCGGTGAGTACCGGCAGCGGATCGGGACGTCCGATCAGCTTCTGATCGCGGATCACGTAACGATCGCCAACACGCTGCTCGATTAACCAGAACGGCTGGGAGTAGCCCGCGTCCGTTGGGATCGGCGCATCGAGCTTCTTCTCCGCAGGCTGATCATCGCCGAGTGCCGTACCGACCGTTTGAGACTGGTCGCGGCCCAGGCCGGAGACGGTGAACTTGTCCCAACGCACATCGCCCGGTAAACGCTTGAGCACCGATACGGTGACTTTGAAAGCTCCTCCCGGATTCGCGGAATACGCATCGGCCGTGGCATCGGCCCAGATGCCCGAACAGAGTTCCAGAAGCTTTTCAATCTCGGTCAACTTCTCCGTCGCCCAAGGTTCGCCTGAACGCGCGAGAGCTCGCGCCTGCTCGGCTGCCTTTGCCAGCATCGGGACAATCGCTTGCGGACGGCTCGGCGAATATGTCGCGGCTGCGTCATCGAGCAACGCACCGATCGCACGCCCGCCGGGGATGCGATTCCACGTCGTGTCGACGCCGTCAAACAAGTCCTGTTTGGCGGCATCGCCCGCGACCGGAACGAAGTAATCCGAAGACGGTCCGCGTTGCAGAGGAACGCCCATGCCCTGGCTGCGATGCTGACTGCGGCTCAGGCTGGCGAGCTCCGCATACGAGCGGCCCAGCACTGGATCGAAAGCCCCGGCATCCACCGTGATCTTGTTAGCGGTCGCTTCCGCCTTTTTCTTCTGTTCCGGCGTGAAGGCAAACGCATTCCAAACCAGGCGTTTCGCCTTCCAGGGCTTGACCCACTGCAACTGCTCGGGGAACCGCGAGGGATCGCCCGAAATCTCATACGCTTCTTTGCCCAGGATCGCGGACGCCTGATGATGCCCGTGTCCATCCATCGGAGTACCGGAGAAGCGCAGGATGATCACGTCCGGCCGGAAGCTGCGAATCACCCAGACGATATCGGAGAGGATCGCGTCATGGCCCCATTTGTCGATCGCCTCCTTGGGGCTCTTCGAAAAGCCGAAATCGACCGCGCGCGAGAAGAACTGTTCCGCGCCATCGATGCGGCGGGCGTTGAGGAGTTCTTCGGTCCGGAGCATACCCAGCGCATCGCCCTGTTCCGAGCCGATCAGGTTCTGGCCGCCTTCGCCGCGTGTCAGCGAAAGATATCCGGCGCGCAAGTGACGCCCGCGAGCGAGCCAGGCGAGCACCTGCGTGTTCTCATCGTCGGGATGCGCCGCGATCATCAGCGCGCTGCCGACGTGACGAACCCGCGCCAAGTCTTCCTCGATCGTCTCCGATCCAGGGGCACTGGTTTGAGCCGCGCACTCGCGCGCTAGAACGAATCCAATCGAAAGGAATCCAAGAAGAAGGGCGAGCCCCCGCACGCTCGCCTGGGTCCTGATCATCTATTGAAGATGTTAGTCGATCCAGTTACGCTTCCGCGAACGCACTTCTTCCCGTCCTCGCTACTATGTGAGGGACACTGCCCGAACGGGCTCCTATGCGCATTGCTTCCAAGGCACCCTGCCGCGTCGATTTGGCCGGCGGGACCCTCGACATCTGGCCGCTTTACTTGTTTCACGACCAACCCGTAACGGTGAATTTCGCGGTCAACCTCTACGCGAAGTCGACCATAACGGTTCGTGAAGACCACCGCATCGTGCTCGCCTCGCGCGATCTCAACGCGCGTGAGGAATTCGATTCGCTTGATCAAATGCGGTCCGCGCTCAGGCGCCCGAAGCCGCGCTTGCATCTGACCCTTCTCGCGCAAGCTCTCGACTTCTTTGCGGATGGCATCCCAGAACTCGCCGGCCTCACCATCGAGACCGAATCCGAAGCTCCGGCCGGAGCGGGTATCTCCGGTTCATCGGCTCTTCTAATCGCGCTTTCCGCAGCCCTCAACCGGCTCACCGGACGCCGCTACTCTCTGGAACATCTCCGCCGCATTTCTCAGAACATCGAAGCACGCGTGATCCGCGTCCCGACCGGCGCGCAGGACTACTATCCGGCGCTTTACGGCGGCGTATCGACGATCGAACTCTTGCCCGAAGGTCTTCGACGCACCGCGATCGACGTTGATCCGAACGAACTCGACAGCCGTTTCGTCCTTGCTTATACGGGTGAGCCGCGGAATTCCGGCATCAATAATTGGGAAGTGATGAAAGCGCACATCGACGGGGACCGCCAAGTGCATCGCAATTTCGATTTAATCGCCGCCATCGCTAACCAGATGCGCTGCGCCCTGCTGCGCCGCGATTGGACCGAAGCCGGGCGTCTGCTGCGCGAGGAATGGGCTCATCGAAGAAAGAATGTGCCCGGGATTACTACTCCGCTGATTGACCGGCTGGTAGCCGTAACGCGTCGCGCCGGAGCAACTGGGGCGAAAGTCTGCGGCGCCGGCGGTGGAGGCTGCGTCCTGTTTTTGATCGATCCGGAAGCCCGCGAACGTGTCGAGCGCCTGATCATCGCGGAAGGTGCGACCGTGCTTTCCACTCGAGTAGCCCCGCGCGGCGTTCGCGTCGCTGCCTCGTGACTGCCCCCAGTGACAACCGAGTAACCCGCGACCCCGTTCAGCCCCTGATCCGGGCTGGCGTGTACATCATCCTCTGCTACGGGCCGGTCTTCTTTTTCGGATGGCTGTTTTTGTTTGTCGGAAATCTGCTCGCCGGCTCGATCCTCGCCATCTTTTCGTTTTCGCTGTTCGCCAACTTCTTGTGCCTGCGCATCTTCGAAGAGAAAGGACTAGAGGCGATGGCCATGCCGGCCAATCGTCCGGCGCTGTTCAATGCGCTGACCGGAACCGCTCTCGGCCTGCTCGCCGCTTTGCTCGTTGTGCTTCCACCTCTGTGGTTCGGTCAGGCCCACGAAATCGCGGTCGCCGGTGCGCGCGCCAACTGGAGGGAGCAGATGTTCGTGCCGTTTATGCTCCTGCTCGGCGCTGCGGGCGAGGAGATATTGTTCCGCGGTTTCGGTTTCCAGATACTGCTTCGCGCGTTCGGGCCGTGGAGCGCCGTTCTCCCCATCGGCGTTTTGTTCGCCCTGATGCACAGCAATAATCCGAACACCTCGCTGCTCGGACTCGCAAATACGGCGGGCTTCGGAGTGCTCTTCGGCTATGCCTTCGTTCGCTCGCACGATATCTGGTATCCGCTCGGCATGCACTTCGGTTGGAATCTGACGCTGCTTCTGTTGGGCGCGAACATCAGCGGAATCGCCATGCACGTAACCAACTACACGCTTTCGTGGACGCACCCGGACGTGCTCTTGTCCGGCGGCGAATATGGCCCCGAAGCCAGCCTGCTCACCACTCTCGCTCTCGCGGTCTTAACCGTCGCCGTGTGGAAGCTGCGAATCTTTCGCCAACATGCGATTCTAGTAGACGATCCACTACGCGCGGAGTGAAACATGTCCCGGCTGTTGTTCTTCGGCCTCACCGCTCTTCTTGCCGTTCCCGCTTTCTCTAGTCAAGACCGGCTCACCGACACCGAGAAGATCGAACTCGTTCGCAATCTGACCGCGGAATACGCGATCACCAAGGAAACGCTACCCCGCTCCAAGAAACCGCTCGATTTCGACGCCTCTGGTAAGTACGACCAACCGAAATGGGCCGCGCTGATTCGCGATAACGGCCCCGCCGCGCGTCTCGGCGATCAGGTACAGATCACGAAACTGGTCATCGAGAAGGAGCGCATCCTATTCGAGATCAACGGCGGCAACAAGAACAACACCCACTGGTACGATCACGTTTCAGTCGGAATGGGCGGCGGAATGACGCCGGTCGGCCACGGTAACGCGAGCGCTACCACGGGCACGATCATCGCGCTCGACTTTCACAAACCCATTGGCGAGCTGGATTCGACCGAGATCAAGAAACTCCTCTTGCCCCTGTTCGATTTCGACAAACACTCCGCCACGAAACTCTACTCCGAGACGCTACCTCCGGAGATCCGCAAAGCCATCGCCGACAAACGCGCTCAGGCCGGGATGGATCGGGATGAGGTGTTGCTCGCGCTGGGCCATCCGGATCGGAAGATACGCGAAACCAAGGACGGCGATGAGCTTGAAGACTGGATCTACGGCCACCCTCCCGGCAAGATCACGTTCGTCACTTTCAACGGGAGCAAAGTGGTGACCGTGAAGGAGTCGTACGCACAGCTCGGCTCGGAACAGGCCAACCCCATCGAGTCTCCGCGGTGAATGCGAGAATAACGCGATGACCGAAAAGATCGCGCTCCTTCGCCACAGCCTCGCGACTGCCGCCTATCGCGGGAACAAAGCTCTGCGCGGTGCGCCGCCCGAATTTGCCGATTTCAAAGCCGCCCCGGATATCCGCACGCCGGTGCAAATCCTGGCCCATGTGGGTGATCTCTTCGATTGGGCAGTTGGCCTGACCCGGAGCGAACAAACCTGGCATGACTCCAAACCCCTTCCGTGGAAACAGGAAGTCGCCCGCTTTCACGCAGGGCTTAAAGCTTTCGATGACGCCCTTACGAGTGCCGATCCTGACGCGGTCGACGCCGAGCGCATCCTGCAAGCGCCAATCGCCGATTCGCTGACGCATATCGGCCAGATCGCATTGCTGCGCCGCATGGCCGGCTATCCGATCCGCGGCGAAAGCTACTTCAAAGCCAACATTCGCACCGGCGTGGTCGGACCCGAGCAGGCCGATTCCGATTTCGAGTTCGACTAGGCCGGGCGCCTTTCCGATGGAACCACGAACAGCGCTGATCGGAGCCGCGGGGGCGATTGGGAACAGCATCGCCGCCGCGCTGCGGTTGCGGGAAGTGGAGTACCGGGTCGTAGGCCGCGACCGCGCCGGGCTGGAGAAATCCTTCGGCCGCGATCGCCTGGCCGAGATCGTCACCTGGAATCCGGATGATCCCGCTTCAGTTCGCGCCGCTTGCCGGGGAATGGACACGTTGATCTACCTGGTCGGCGTACCCTATAACCACTTTGAGCTCCATCCTCAGGTGATGCGAAAGACGCTGGATGGAGCGATCGCGGAGGGCGTCAAGCGCATCGTGCTGATCGGAACGGTGTATCCGTACGGTCGACCGGTTAGCGCGACGGTCACTGAGGAACATCCCCGCCAGCCCCAGACCTTCAAAGGCAAAATGCGTAAGGAGCAGGAGGATATCCTGCTGGCGGCGCATGCGGCCGGTAAGATCCAGGGGACGATTCTAAGACTACCGGACTTCTACGGTCCAGGAGTGAAAGCTAGTTTTCTCGACTCCTTGTTTCAAGCCGCGGCCAAGGGTGGGACCGCGAATCTGGTCGGCCCCATTGATGTTCCGCATGAGTTTGTCTATGTGCCCGACGTGGGGCCGGTTGTGCTTGCTTTGGCTGCGAAGCCTGAAGCGTACGGTAAGTGGTGGAACTTCGCAGGACCGGGTTCAATCACGCAGCGCGAGGTCGTGGATCAGGTGTTCGCGCTGGCCGGACGGAAGCCGCAGTTTCGAGTGGCGGGTAAGACGATGCTCCGCGTGGTCGGCTTATTCAACCCAATTATGCGCGAGTTGGTGGAGATGAATTACTTAGTGACGAATCCCGTGTTGTTGGATGACAGCGCACTCCAGCAACTGCTAGGCAGCGTTCACAAGACTTCCTACGCGGACGGAATTCGGGCTACGTTTGAGAGCTATCGAAAGGCGTGAGGCGGATCCCAAACTGCTGCTCCAGGTCGTAAGAGATCCCGTGAACGGTGCCCTGACCGTTAGCGACTGTAAGTTTCCGGCGTCTTATATCTTCGACCGAGGTTGCCTTGCCCGCTTCCGCTCTGCGATTCGAGATAATTTGAAGACGCGTGACTTCACTTGCCAGGGGATCCGAATTCGACGGTAGTTTTGCGAAATCCGTCAGGATACAGGTGCGCGTCTTATCGTCGATACTTCCGTTCTGGACAGCGATATCGAACATCAATGCCAGCGCGCGTTCCGTGACGACTTTGTACTCGGCACATAACTCTAGAGCCGTGCGTTGATAGTTTGTCGCATGCGCGAGCTGGACGGCTTGGAACTCGGGCGTGCGTCCTAAGGCGGAAAACAGCCCCTTCCAAGGTTCGTAGACAGTGAAGGTATTGCGATCTTGAATGGACGCCGCCCAGTTCAGTTGATTTTCAACCGGTCCGGCTAACATCGTCTGGAGCCCGCCCAAGTTATCGTGAAAGACCGACTGCATCACGTCCGCGTGCTGATCCAGCATGGCCCATAACATGGGTTGCAGCGTAGCCTGACCAAGGTTCCATTGCAACGTCCCAAAGCTGATCCCCTGTCCATCGAAGTTGCCTCTGAGTGCGGAGAAGCATTCGGGAGCTCCGGCGGAGGTTTCGAAAGAACCGGTAAGTGCGAGGCAGCGGCTGGCAATCGGTCGCGCCAGCATTTGATTTTCAATCGAGGTCTGGTCCGGAAACAAGAGCTGCCAGGTCGCTTCATCGACGACGCCGTTGACTGGAAGGCCGCGCGCCGTCTGGAGGTTCTTGGTCGCGCTTTGGACGCCGCCGCCGAAGATACCGTCGATCGCGCCGGTGTACAGGCCGAGATCTTTCAGCCGTTGCTCCAGTTGACGCACTAACGGGCCGTTGGAGCCTAAAGACAAAACCATTTCGCCCTTACTCTAACAGGAGTAGGTCGATTTGTAGCCGAAAATCAGACAATCATTAGACCCCAATCGTCACGACTTTTGCACCACGCAAAAAAGATTGCCGTCGGGATCTTCCAGGACTACAAAGTCATCCGTGGGCTTGTAGCGCCATGAATAGCGGGTTGCGCCAATCTTGACGAGTCGCTCCACTTCGACGTCGCGATTATCCGTATACAGATCGAGGTGCAAACGGCTCCTCTTGCCCGTGCGCCTTTCAGGATATTGGTCTAGCGAGATATTCGGGCCTTTTCCCGCGGGATCGCAAAGTACCACCCAGCCGCCTTCCGCAGGCTCCCTCGGGACGTAGTGGATCGCCTTCTGCCAGAACGCCAGCATTTTGTCGAACTCGTAACAGCGGATGACAATCGAGCCAATCCTCATAGCTAACCCTATCCTTGCCAAATTCATGCCAAACGGCGTTTGAGGCGACGAGGCTTTCAACTCTCGAATCCAACGTTTCTCAAACAGCTCCAGACCGCACCGCGCTGTAAAACAAAGCGCACCGATGGGGCTGCTTTTCGAGCTGCTACCTAGCCAGTGTCCTTATCCGGGCTCAAACTAGCAAAAATGTAGTACTTGTCGCATCGAAAATTAACGTTTCTTGTTGTATTCTTCTTCGGTTTGCAGTACATTCGAACGGGTACAGCTCGGAATGCTGGGCGGAAATATGGTACAGCGTTCCCATGACGGCTCTGCCCGGAGGACAAGGAATGATCCATCGAAATCTTCTACTAAGTGGCGTCGCGGTTCTGTGTTTCAGCGCGACAGCTTCATTTGCCGGCAGTATCTCGCTGCAGGAAATGGGAATCAACGTGAACGGCACGGTTACGGACACCGGAGCTGGAGGGGATCCCTTCACGGTTTCCGGCGTTAATGCTTCCGGCTTCGATCAGGACACCGGCTTAGGCACCTTGACGTTCACCTACAACCCTGGCACCGCCGGCTCCGACTACGTCGACTTTTTCCTTGATCCCGAACTGAGTGTGCCGTTCTATAACGAATACGGTGCGGTGAACGGAAGTCTGCCCAGCGGTATATCCTACCAGATCGATGACCCCTATTTAGGCTCAATCTACAACAATTTCAGCGCAGGCACGCTGGACAACACCAACCATATACCCGGTCAGGTCGATAACTATCTCGGAACCTGCAGCGGAAGCAATTGCAACGGTGACGTATCGTTAGCGCTCGGGTTCAACTTCACCCTGCAAGCCGGGTACGAAGCCGTGATTACGCTGGACGCCACTACCACAAACCCGGGCGGGTTTTCGCTCCAGCAGGTGCATCCGATCGATCCTAACAACCCGACGGCGACTGACTACTACTTGGCCGAGAACATCAGCATCCAGCCGGTTGTTGTGGGGGGTGTTCCGGAGCCCGGGAGTCTGCTGCTGGCGGGCTCGGCCGTCATCGCTTTGGCTTTTATGCTGATCCGTCGCAGGCTCGTCCGCGGTTGAGCGCAAGCCACGCTTCCACGTTTTGAAGAGATCAGGAGGAAATATAACATGACCCATCTCCATTTCAGACGAGCGCTGTTGATGACAGCTGCCCTGGCAGGTTTCACCGTTCCGGCTTTAGCAGCCGGACCTACGGTTCTCACAGTGCCCTGGGTTCCAACGAACCCGGCCAGCCCCCACACGACTTACCCGACGGCAACCATAATTCTAGGCGCCACAGTGCCGAGCGCCGTGGGTTCCACCGGATAGCTTCACCTTCAAATGGAACTTTGGCGATGGCAGTTCAAGCACCGCCGCGCCGGTGACAAACCCGTACGACATCTCAACCACTCACGTGTATGCGGGTTCGACGGCCGGCCAGACGTGGACTGCGACAGTAACGGTCACCGACACGACGACGAGCCAGTCGGGCAGCGCGACTTACCCGGTGATTATGGAAGCGAACAACCTGTCTTCGCGCGTGAACGTAGCCATCGATTTCGGCCTCTGGTATATGCATCAGACCGAGTGGCGCTCCACAACTACGGTTGGTTCGAACACCGTGAATTGGGGAGGGTGGGACTACCAATCCGGTTCCCCCGGTTGTCCCACGGTGAACGGCAACGCGTACGATTGCGACAACCAATATAATTCAAGCGTCATCGACGCGTCTAACGTTCAGGCGTTTGAGGTGAGCGGCCACTTAGCCAACGGGCCGGCCACCGATCCGTACACGGACGATGTGGCGCGCGGACTGAACCGCATGGTTAGCTTCCTTCAAGCGAGTTCTGTCACGCCGTATACGTATAACTTCAATCCGGCAACTTCCAACTACGGCTGTAGCTCCGGATATCCAACCACTTCGTTCCCGAACTGTCAGCCGCCAGCGACGCAGGTGTTCTACAACCCGAGCGCTACATCCTGCGCCAGCCCTCCATGTACATTCACGTTCGATGGGAATACAAACGGGTCTTACCTGTTAGCTACGGGTGACAATCTAGGTCGCCCCATGTATGAGGGAGGGCAATTCATCGATGCCCTGGTCGCCAGCTCGAACCCGAACGGCATAGCGCCTGTGGGTGGAACAGCAGTGCTAAACCAGACCTACAAAAACATCGTTCAGGATCTGGTGGACGGCGTCAATTATTGCCAGTACAACTACGATTACGACGTGTCCCAGGGTTATACACGGGGCGTCAATTATCAGGGCGGCGGCTGGTGGTACAGCTGCCAGGAGGGCGACGATAATTCCGTATCGCAATGGGCCGCAATCGGACTAATTGCCGGTTATCGCGGCTTCGGCATCGCTGTTCCGCCGATCGTTACGGACGCGAATCAAGTCTGGGTAACGGACAGCCAGGATGTTCAGGACGCGCTTCCGACCGGGCCCGATTCGTTCTCCGCCGGGGATGATTATGGCGCCTTCGGATATAACGGGTCACTCTATTACTCCAATGCCTGGGGACCATTCGCAGTGACGCCATCGGGGCTGGTGCAGATGGCCTTGGATGGAGTTGGACGCACTCCGAATAAGGCTTTCGGTGATTCGAGCACTGCGCCCGATCAGCGGTGGAATAACGCGGAAACTTTCTATGCTGATAACTTCTGCAACGCGGTATCAGGCGGAGCTTACAGCGCGCCGCTCGCTTATGCGTATGGAATGTTCTCCTTCACCAAAGCCATGCTTCTGCAGGTGGAAAATGGCACGCTGACCCCGATCAGGTACTTGCGCACGCAGACTCCCGGCGTTTTCACCAATAACCAGATCGATTGGTATGGTGCTCTGTCCGCCGCCAACGGCGGCACCGATCCTTGCGACGGTGTTGCTCAGGTGATTGTGAGCCGTCAAGCCTCTGATGGTCACTGGTATGGCGACAACTACTACTATGCCCAAAATCCGTTCGAGACGGCGTGGTCGGTGATCATGTTGAATAAGACGGTCTTCAATACCTGTATCAACAACCTGTACGGTAGGGGTGCGGCTGGCGGCGGCGGGAAGAAGCCTCGGATCGATTTGACATGGTCCGCGCAGCAGGGCGCGACGTCTTATAACATCCTTCGAGGCACGACGAATAGCGGCCCATACACTCAAGTCGGGACCTCGACCGGAAGCGCATTTCTGGATAACACCGCCGGGCTGACGAACGGCGATACGTACTACTACGTGGTTCAGCCGATCATCGACGGCGCGGAAATCTGCCAGTCGAACCAGGCTACCGTAACGATTCCGAAACCGAGATAACCGGAGGGAGTCTCGCTTCTAGTAAGTTGGGCCCTCGGTGACCGCCGTGTTCCGAGGGCCTTTTTTTCTTAATGTAAGAGGCCGCATTTTCATTCTTAATTTCGCAATTCAGGAACAACGCCTTATGATCCCCGAAATTTTCTCTAGAGCTCAATGGATGCGTCCGCTAGGTTTGTTTGCCTTAGCGGCGTCTCTTTTGCACGGTGCTACCCAAGCCCGGACGGAGCCCGTTTATGTAGTGCTCTACGCGCGCATCACGGACCATGTTAATCTCGACATGACCGAAAACCGGCTGCGCAGTGTTCTGGGTGAAATCGACAGTTATGAAAAAGCGCACCCCGGCGCGCACATCACCGCTACCGTCGCTTTCTCCGGAGCCGTGAGCCGCGCGCTTGCCGAGCGCAACACCCAGACGCACATCGTAGATTTCGTTCTCGATCACATCCGCCGCGGGGTTATCGAAGCGGGCTACGATGGCACGGATGAGCCAACCTACCAGGCGCGTCCCGTTGTCGACTTACGAAAAACTCCCACGCCAGAGGATAAGTGGGAAGCGCGAGCCGCGGCCGCGAAGGCGTTGCTGTCGGGGAATCGCGATCCATTGACGGGAAGTCCAACCGCCGGAGTGGGAGGGCTGAAGGCAATGCAAGACGTGTTCGGTCCCGCGGTGAGCATTAACGGCGTCGTGCTCCGCGATCAGGGGATACTGATGCGGGGTGTTGTGGCGACGCGAGCCGATCCGACGGTTCCGCATTTGAAAGTACCGTCACCGGACGATTCCTGGCCGGAGATTGGCGGGGATCCAGAGATCGTGCAGCAAGTTCGTCCGTACAACTCCTCTGCCATCATGTCGGGGGCGTACAGCGCGAACACAGCGCAACTTCCTGGTTTCGGCGGCGGATCGGGGCGGTTCGGCGAAATAATGGCGCCTGTTCCGGAAGCTGCTCCGGAACTCTTTTGGCAGGACAACGTGCTCCGGCTTTCCGAAGGTACCCGAACGACAAAGCCGGTGCGCGCCTCGGATGGCGTAGAAGCTCTCAAAGCACTCCTCGCCAAGGTCGACCGCTCAACAGTCCAGATCATTACTGTAGAATTGGGCAGTTTACAGAGCTACCTGCAGCCGGGATTTGTAAAAGGTCCGGATTTCCCGCCATTGAAATATGCCTATGCTCACCCGCAGAATCCGCGTTTACCTTCCGATAGTTTGGCGTCCCCGGCGGAAGTAGATGCGGCCCATGCGAAGGAGGAGGGCTCTTTACATTGGCTAACGGCCGACTTTCTCGGTGCTAATCCAGGCAGCAGAGTAATCGCGACCGCGGAACTGGCGCGCATGACGCCGCCTAGCACGGGATTCGATGTTTCGGTTGCAAGCCTGCAATCCGCGCTTGGGGAGATGCTTAAAGCGTGGGGCAACGACACGTTCCCCCCACCGTACCTTCGCGTCGATCGAAGGTATCTTTCCATGGCGGACATGTTTCAGGTCATGACGGATGCCTTGGCGGAGTTCCACCGTACCGGCAAACTTCCTCAGAGCGTCGCCGTAGTTCCGACTTATGGACCGCTGCGCTTAGTAACAGGTCACGGACCGAACGTGGGTGACCTATCGATTACATCGATTGCTGCCAAGTGCAGCGAGATTGCGCCCGCGCTGCATGACGTTTCCGCTAGCCCTGTTCCTAAGAATGCGATTCCCTCGATGGTGGAAGTCGATGGGATTGCAATGAATCCGGCCCAGTTCGTGCGTCTAATGGCAGCGGCGTTAATTAACCCTTCTCCTGACGCTAAGGTTCGTGTGAGGATGACCTACATGCTGGCTGAGAGTTCCGCGGTATTCCCCAAATCAAGACCGCTTCCGGATGCTGGATTTACGTGGACATTCAAGCCGGCCCCACTTGCGCTTGACCAACAGTCTCTCGCGCGACAGTAGGGGTTCAATCGGGGTCCTCACGTTCTGAATGAGCTGGCTTGCGGGCCGCATTGGGCATTATCCGAAATGCTCATGACCCGCATGCCAGACTTGTCGAGAGTGAGCACCGAGCAACAACTGCGCGAGAAGCTTCGCAAGATCACGGCATTATTCGAAGGTGCCGCGACCGCGGGGGAGCGACAAGCCGCGGCACTGGCGATGGAACGGATTCGAAAGACTCTTAGTTCCGTCGCGGCTCCGCAACCTCTACCGGAGACGAGGTTCTCGCTGGCGGATCAATGGCAAAGACGGCTCTTTACCGCCCTTTGCCGGAGACACGGGCTCGACCCTTATCGTAGAAAGGGCCAACGCCACACTACCGTCACCGTGCAGGCGCCGCTTTCGTTTGTGAAAAACACGCTGTGGCCGGAATACCTGGAATTGCAAGCCGCATTGCACGAGTACCTGAACGAAGCCACAGAACGGATTGTTCGCGAGGAGGTGTTCGGGGATGCCGGCGAAGCAGCGGAATGGAGGGGTTGACGACAGTTCACCGGGTTATAGCTCGGTGCACCTAGGGCACCTAAAAGGAGAACTTGGCGCCGAGCTGTACTAGTCTCGGCGCGTCCGCGCTAACTACCTGCCCGAAAGCCGCGCTTGTGATTTCGCCGTTCACGGTGGCTGGCCCGAAGAACTGTGCGTGGTTGAACGTGTTGAAGGTCTCGAGCCTTAACTGCAGCGCTCTGGATTCTCCGAACTTGATGTTCTTAGACAGGGCGATATCGAAGTTCTCCATCCCAGGTCCATAGAACAGACGGCGAGCCGCTGTACCCGCGCTTCCCAAGGCCGGCAGGCTGAACAGGGATGTATTGAAATAGGGCTGTCCATTACGCGGGTTGTGGTTTAGGTCAAGCGCGCCGGGAACCATATCCGGTAGGTCTACGCCATAGGAGTTCACGCCGTCCGGTTGCGTACCGAGCAGCGAGTTGTCGCTCGCATTGGTAAAGGTCACCGGAAATCCCGTCGAGAAGCGGCTGACGCCGGAGAGCACCCATCCCCGCGTCAGGTTGTTGCTAGCCCGGAAAACTCTGTCGAAAGGCAGCTCATATCGATAGCTGGAGACAAAATTGTGCTTGATGTCGAACGCGGAGGGCGCATAGGTCGCGCGATAGTCATAAGGGTTCAACTGTTCCGAGATACTCGACGAATTATCGAGCGATTTGCCGTAGGTGTAACCCGCTTCCATCTCCAGACGGCCGCTGGTATGCCGTACGCTTAATTGGAGCGCGTTGTAATTGGCATTGCCAACAGTGGAAAGCCAGTCGACGCTGCCGAAGTTCGATCCTAAAGCCGAACGAGTCCCGTTAATCACCTGGCCGGAAGACGTCACGAATACGTTGGATTCGTTGAAAGGTCCGCACGTCGGACTTCCGGGAGCGACCTGGCTGAGCTGGCTGACACTCAGGCACAGGGCCGGGTTGCCCGGATTCGCCTCAACCAGGGTAAGCAGGTGATGCGACTCGCTTCCCACATAGCTGGCCGTTACCACAGTCTCCCTGCCAAACCGCCGCTGCAAGGAGAGCGTGTACTGCTCCGTATAGGGGCTGACACCGTCCGGCTTGTAGCCAGGAAGACCCGAAACCGGAAGAAAGGGGGCCCAGTTTACGCTCGAATCCGGATTCGAAGGCGAAGCATTCAGCGCGGGGAACTGGATCGGGAAACGCTGCTGATTGTTGAAGCCGGTGGAAGCGGTAATGAATGGATTGGAGAACAAAGGGGGCGCGGGGCTGGAGTAGGTGCTCCCATAGGGCGGATCGCCCGCCATAACGCCCGCCGAAACGCCTTCGATCGCGGAGAAAAAGCGGCCGAATCCAAGCCGGATGCTGGTGCTATCGTTTTCGCCGAAGAGCTTCCTGCTAAATGCGCCCTCTCCGCGCGGCGCCCAGGCAATCCCAAAACGCGGGGAGAGGTTATTCCAGCGCACCGGAGCCAGAGCGCGGGATACGCCAGGGTCGCCGGGGAAAACCAACCCCTCCGGCGCGTTTGGGTACACGACTGACTGTTCGCCCGGCACCAGGGTCTGGATCTGGTTGTACTTCTCGTACCAAGGCATGATGACATCCCAGCGCACACCGTAATTGAACGTCAGGCCCGGCCGGGCGCGCCAACTGTCTTCCGCGTAAAGTGCGCCGTAGCGATTACGCATATAGAACGCCTGCGCATCGCCCTGCTTGTAGAAGCTTGGAACGCCGATCAGGAAATCTGCAAAATCTGAACCCGTCTCCGAGCCAAAAAAAGAGAAAGTTCCGTTGGACTGGACATCGGCGGAAGCATTTACCTGGCTGAACAGCAACTCGCCGCCAAGTTTCAATGTGTGCGTGTGAATCACCCGCGATAAATTATCCCGGTACTCGAAAGTATTATCCGTCTGATTCAGGCCGGTGATGGAAGATCCGATAATGAAATCATTAAAAACCACATTCTCGACGCCGACAATATTGGGCCTTTGCGGCAGAATGGTCGGGGTTCCGGAATCGGTTACAAATCCCTGGGAGGCCAAAGTTGTGCCTACAGTCCCCTCCGGGGTGCCGACGATATTCCTGTCACGCACGTAAGAGAAATGGAATTCGTTGACGGTCTCGGGTCCAAAAACCTTGGTATCGCCAAGCGTTGCCAACTGGGACCGCCCCAGATTCAGCGCGCTGAAACCAGGCACATTGGCTCCGCCCTGGAGTGTCGGGTAGGGATTGTTCAAGTTGTAGTCGTCGACGAAATAATAGGCGGAGATCATTCCAGCTCGGGTGCTTGCGTCCACCCGCATGGCCCCCTTGTCGTCGCGCAAGGTCTCGTCATCGGACGAAGTTGAGAAGAAGTTACCACCCGCGTTGGGTGCGGGAATGTAGCCGAGCAGCTTCTGCGCGGGCGACGACCAGGCTTGCTGCGGAATCACCGCATTGGGAAAAACGCACTGGGAAGCGCTGTTGCAGCCGGTCGTAAAGTACGGCTCGCCTTGCGCGACGGCATAACCCAATTTGCTGGAGAGCTGGTCCGCCAGGTACGGGCCGCTTACCGTGCCCGTAAGCTCACTCGCAATATCTGAGAAATTACCGCTGCGTTCACCGAGAGATGGAACCTGGATGAGTCCACTATCGACGCCCTGCTTCAGCCGTGTTGCCTGGTAATCGGAGAAGAAGAAGACTTTGTCCTTAACAATTGGTCCGCCGAACAAGCCGCCAACCTGATTCTGCTGGTACACGGCACGATCCGGCGAAAAGAAGTTCCGGGAATCAAAATCGGTATTCCGAACAAATTCAAAACCTTCGCCGTGAAATTGATTTGTCCCCTGCTTAGTGGCCACATTGATTCGTCCGCCGCTGTAATTGCCGTATTCCGCGTCAAAATTGCCGGTCAACACGCGGAACTCCGCGATCGAATCTAATACCGGAACGACAGCTGCTCCCATGGTGAACCTCTCAACAACATCCGAGTCATTCACCATGAAGCCATTGGCGTATTCGCGTTGTCCATTGATCGAAATCGTTCCGGGATTCAGATCGCCGGAGGGATTCAGGATGGCTGCGCCCGCCGCCTGAATGGAGTTGCCGGTGATAGTAGTGAGAGGAGCTACACCGGGCTGCAGAGACAGGAGGTCGGTAAAGCTGCGCCCGTTTAAGGGGACCGCTTCTATCGTTTTGCCGGATACTACCTCACCCAGCTGTGTATCTACCGTTTCAACGCGGACCGCGTTCGCGGCTACTGTAATCTGTTCCCGGCGATCGCCGAGTACGAGAGGAATATCCTCCCGTATCGCGCTGTTTGCATCGACAACAATGCGGGTGCGCCGGTAGGTTTTGAAACCCGTCACCTGCACTTCGAGGTCATAGGTCCCGACCGCCAGATTGGGGAGAGAGTAAACCCCGTCCGCGTCCGTAGCCACGCCGAGACGAACTCCCGTTCCGGTATTGACTGCGGCAACGCTTGCGCCGTGGACGGGGAGACCGTGCGGATCGGAAACCTTTCCGGAAATCGTGCCGCCCAGGCTAGCCCAAAGGTAGTGTGCAGACAGTAGAAGCGCTACACAGATCCCGGAGAAGTTCCGGACGGGGACACTGCAGACAGGGATCGCCTTCTTCACGGCTCTGCTCATAGTCAGCCGTTATCAACGTTAGTTGATCCCGTCGCGGGTGTCAACGGAGAATATCCGATATCGACAACTTATGCATTGGTTTAGTACCGGCAACGTCAGTAAGAAGTGAGCGTAGCCGTTAGAATGGTTCACATCGTGCATACGCCGCGCCGAATCTCGCCATCTCTGACGCTCAGCGTCGCCGCCTCAGCGATCGCCTGTTTCGTTTGTGTCGCCGCGACTGTCGACAAGGAAGTCCCGCATTCCTGGTACGATGCCGACCTCAGTGGCTACCGCCTGCCGCTTGCCACCCTTGGTAAGCCGCCGGCGATGATCCCTCAAGCCGACTACTACCGGCTTCCTGAGAACAACCTGAAGACCTATCCGGTCTATACGCCGCAAGCCGAACCGCCCGGCTATCTTGACCACCTGAAGTCGCTGGATCCCGCGCCTCTGGTTGACGTTGCAACCCTGAAGACCGAGAGCGACTGGATTGCGGCGGGCAGGGAAGTCTTCTATGGCCGCGAGTTGCCGCGCTTCACCGGCAGCGAAGACAACTTACAGCTTATCCGCAATCCCCAGGTGCTCGCGGCCTACCGACTGCAAACCACCAAAGACGGTGTCCTGCTCGGGTTGCGGTATGTGGTGCGGCAGAAGGGCAAGGTCGAGCTAGGCACGGACACCTGCGCGATGTGCCATGTTCAGGTGCGTGCCGGCGGTGAGTTGATCGAGGGGGCGCCGAACAACTACACTCCCTTCGGGCCGCTCATGGGAGACCTGACGCGCCGGTATGCGCAGATGTCTCCCGCGCTTCTCGAAGAGCGCCGCCGCAAGCATATGCGCGAGGACTATCGCGTTCCCTACCTAAAAGACGATCCAAACCTCGCGTCCGCGGATCTGCCCGCCGATAAAATCGCCGCTTTGTATGAAGGGGTTCCGCTCGGAGTCTATCCCCGCAACAACACCAGCCTGCTGTACCCGGTTAAGATTGCCAATCTGATTGGCGTTCAAGACCTACGCTTCTTTGATAGTACGGGCGACGCGCGCAATCGCGGTATTCAGGACCTGATGCGGTATTGCGGGTCGATCGCCGACGTCTCGGATGCCCTAACGAGCTACGGAGACGGACCTGCCGCGCATCTGGTTCTCGCCAACATGGGCCTGGCGGGAGGTGTACACCGCACGCCAGATCCCCTTCTTTACGCATTGGCCCTGTTTATCGATTCGCTGAAGCCGCCCCCGAACCCCTCTGGGAACTTAGAGTTAGCCGCGAAGGGGCACGACATCTTCATGCATGCGCAGTGCCCCGGCTGCCATACTCCGGGAATCTTTACCAACAACCGGCTCACGCTGGCTCAAGGATTTCACCCGTCTGAAGCCATCATGAAGACTTATGACGTGATGCCGGTTTCCGTAGGCACCGACCCTGGACTCGCTCTCGATACGCGTAAGGGCACAGGGTTCTACCGTGTCCCCTCTCTTCGCATGCTTTCGCTGAATGCCGCGTTTCTACATGACGGGTCAGTTGGATCACTGGAAGAGTTTTTCAACCCCGGCCGTTTGCGCGATGACTTCCACTCTTCCAATTGGGGAGCCGCAACTCCAGCCCACGCCGTCAAGGGCCATCTCTTCGGCCTCGATTTGAACGCGCAGGATCGCGCCGCGCTCGTTGCCTATCTGCAGACCTTGTAAGCTCGGCTCATGCCTCCGGATTCCTCTAGCATCATCTCGTTAGCCAGTGCTTTCTACGGGTCGAGTATTCTTTTCGCGAGCTCGGATCTCGGAGTTTTCGGAAAGCTGGCAGCGCTCGGCCAAGCATCGAGTGCGGACCTAGCGCGCGAGTTGCATCTTAATCCTCGCGGCGCTGAATTGCTGCTGAATGGGTGCGTCGCAGTGGGACTGCTGGAGAAGTCCGGAGACCTATTCCGCAACACGCCGGCATCGGCTGCGTTCCTTGTTCCCGGTTCACCCGGCGATCTTTCCGGCGCGATACGATACAACCGCGATGTCTACAGTGCCTGGCAAAAACTGCCGGAATTCGCGCGTACGGGTGATCCGGTCGAAACTCCGGAAACGCACCTCGGCGACGACTCGGCCCGGACGCGCGCGTTTGTTCTATCAATGCACGGCCGTGCGCTTGGGATGGGACGTGCCGTCGTCCCGCGCCTCGATCTCAGCGGCCGCAAGGCGTTACTCGACGTAGGCGGAGGCCCAGGTACCTACGCGGTGCTGATTACTGCGGCGAACCCATCGATGCGGGCGACGGTTCTCGACTTACCTGCGGTCGCAGCCATTGCGACGGAACTAATCGCGTCGCAAGGAGCCTCCGATCGCGTGTCCGTACTGCCTGGGGATTATCACACGACTCCGTTCCCCTCTCCGGTTGACGCCATCAACTTCTTCGGGATGCTGCATCAGGAATCGGTCGATTCGATTCGCGATCTCTTCCGCCGGGCTTTCGACGCCCTGAACCCCGGTGGCGTCGTGCATGTGATGGACATGATGACCGAAGCTTCGCACACCGCTCCCGCTTTTTCCGCCCTGTTCGCGGTGAACATGGCGCTTACGACGAAGAACGGTTGGGTGTTTTCCGATCAGGAACTGCGTGGGTGGCTCGAAGATGCAGGCTTTACCGATTTCCGCGTAGAGCCGCTGCCTCCGCCGATGCCGCACTGGCTGGCGGTCGCGTACAAACCCGCTTAGTCACGTTAACAGCGCTCACTTAGGTGCGCGGATCAGAAGGTTCAGTGTGTTACCAAAAGTAACCACGCGCCGAAGGCATAAAGGAAAGGGTTGATTAGAATTCCCAAAATGGATTCTCGCTGGTGACCGGCTAGAAAGGACTAACGACTGGTGCGGTAGAGTTACCAGGGACGCCGGAGAAGCTATGTTTAGAAGCGCAGCCGGAGCGCCAGTTGAATCTGCCGCGGGGCCTTAGCCGAGTAAATGTGGCCGAACGTCGAGGGTTGGTCCGCATACAAATCGGGTAAGTTGAAATTCGCGCGATTTAGTAAGTTGAATGCTTCGGCCTGAGCATTCAAAGAAACGCGCTCGGTAATCGCAAATTGCCGCAACAGCGATAAGTCCACCGTGAATAGTCCCGGACCACGCACGATATTCCTGCCCGCGTCTCCGAAAGTATAAGGCGCCGGAATCGCGAACGCCGCCGTATTGAACCATTCGTTCACGCTGGGATTCGGAAGCGTCGGGCTGAACAGAAGATTCGGCCGGTCCGAACCGAACTGCCCTCCGACGTTGCCCGTATTGCTGTTATCCGCAAGCAGGATCGGCGAGAAAGGTTGCCCTGTCTCAGCCGTGATGATCGTGCTCGCCTGGAAATTGCGCGTAAGGCGGCTGCGACCCGGAAGGTTCCAGACCGCCGAGATCTCCGCTCGGTGCCGCACGTCGAAACTCGAGAGTGCGTGCTCCAAATGATAATCCTGACTATCTTGCGGGAAGTTCTTATCGGCCGTGTTTCCCAGGAACGATGACGTGTCATCCATCGACTTAGAAAACGTGTACACCCCGAGTATCGAAACGCCATGCGCTAGCGGATGGTTGAACGTTAGATTGAAGCTCTGGTACTCCGAGTCTCCGCCGCTCTCTGTATAGAAAATGTTCGCGAAATCCGGGTAAGGGCGGCGGCTAGCGAGATCACCCGGCGCAGGCGGCGGTTGGTTGAGATCGAGCGAGCGTAGAAGGTGTGTTCCTTTGGATGCCGAATAAGCCGCAGTCACCACGCTTCCCCAAAACTCTCGCTGCAAATTCAGATTCCATTGCTGCATGTAGGAGGTATTGAGATTCGGGCTAAGTGAACTCAAACTGGCGGCTGGAACAAGTCCGCCGCTGGTCGGAAACGGATCCTCCAACGTGAGTAATGACGTCGCGCTCGGAAAGAATAATCTGAGGGTAAAGTAAGGCGGATTGAAATACAGCGCCGTGCTCACCTCCGACATCGAAGAATCATAGTAGATTCCATAGCCGCCTCGCACGACAAGGTTATGACCCGTGTCCCAGGCAAAGCCGACGCGCGGGGCGAAGTTATCGGTATCGGGGCTATAGCCTGAGCGCGAGATACCATCCGTTCCGACTTGGACCACCTGATCCGTCGCAGCGTCGAAAACGGACATACGATTCGTCGGGTCCGTTGCCGGCGTATTGAACTCGTAGCGAAGCCCAAGATTCAGTGTGAGGTTGCGGAGCACCTTCCAGTCATCTTGAACGTATGAGTCCGACGCAGTGCTCCGCAACGTCTGCACGTTGTCAGCTTGCGCTTGAATGCCGAAAGTGGGATAGCCCAGCAGCACATCGCCCAAACCCGTCCCGGTGAATGTTCCATCGAACGCCAGCGAGCCACGCGTATAGATATCATCAATGCCGTTATGCTGCTGCTTCCGCTCTTCGATGCCTACTTTGACGCTATGGTTGCCGCGGGTCATAATCAGACCGTCCGTAATCTGATAAGTGTTCTCCGCCCGGTTGATAGGAAGCTGGGTAACATCTCCGACCGGCGAGTAACCGCTCACCGTGATCGATGGATAACCGAAGTCGACCGGGTTTGTCGGCAGCCAGTTCACCCCCCACAGCGAATTTACGTTGGTCTGGTAATTTTCCTGAAAAGCTTTGCGCGTTGCTCGATTAAAGCCCAAGAGCAGCGAGTTCAAGGTAGTCGGGCTGAAGACCTTGGCGTACTCAATCAGTGCGTTATGCCCGCTATCCTGGACAACATCGCCAAACCCGGGAATGGAAGTGGAACTCTCGGAGTAAGGTTCGGTAAGTGCATCACGCCCGTAGCTATATCGCAATGTCAGGGTATCGTTGGGCGTGAAATGATGGTCCATCCGCGCGTTGTATTGCCATTGCGCTTGCGGTTGCGAAGGCTGGCCAAGGTAGTTCCCCGATTCGCCCGGTAAGTTGGGTAAAGGATAGAGTGCGAGTATCTTCGCCGACAATGGATCGATCCGCGATTGGGGAATCTGATCTCCGGGAAACGGCAGCTGCGTGAACGGATCAATCACTGTCTGACCGGAACCGGCGAAGTTACCCGAGCGCTCGGCCGCCGTCGGAGTTGTTCCGATTTGAGTCAGCCCTTCGCGTTCCTCAAGTCCGTCGAAACTGAAAAAGAAGAAGGTTTTATCCTTGCGAACCGGTCCGCCTAACCCCGATCCGAACTGGCTTCTTGTGTAGCCGGGCTTTGTAGACCCGTCAAAGAAATTGCGCGCATCCATGTCGCGGTTGCGCAGATATTCATAGGCGAAGCCGTGGAACTCATTGCTGCCGCTACGAGTGACTACGTTTACCTGACCGGCGCCGCTTCTCCCATAAGCCGCGCTGTAAGTGCTGGTATCGATCTTGAACTCCTGAATCGAATCGACTGAGGGTTGCAGAACATAACGGTTGACTTCAAAGTCGTTGTTATCAACCCCGTCCAGCATAAAGTTATTGAACTCTTCGCGGCCGCCATTGACCTCCATCGCGATTCCCCCGCGCGTTGAAAGCGGCGAACCCTCCACCGGCGGCATCACTCCAGCAGTTAAATACGCCAGCTGCAGAAAATCGCGCTCATTCAAAGGAAGCGTCTCAATGCGATTCTGATCGAGCACGCCTCCGAGTTCGGACGAATCCGTCGCCAGCCGAGAAACCGACACACTAACCGATTCCTTGGCTTGCGGCAGTTTCAAGCGAGCGTCCACGCGCGTATTCGAATCCACCCGGACCTCGACGGCGTTCGTCTTTGCCGAGGAGAACTGGGTGGCCGAGAACGCGACATCGTACCGGCCCGGCGCCAGATCCTCCAACCGGTAAAAGCCGCTTTGATCCGCAATTGTGTCGCGAGTGACGTCCTGCCCGACACGCGTGACAACGATGGCAGCGCGCGGAATTCCGGCACCCGATGGATCCGTGACGAAACCGGAAATGGAACCGGTCGTGATTTGGGCGCGAGCGCCCGTCATAAACACGAACAGACAGAGGGCGGCGAGGGCGCGAGCCGAGCGGGTGCTCATTAGGCAGGCGAAGCTACCGTAGAAAATGCGGCGGGCAACGGCGAGTCGCCCAAGGTGAAAGGTCATTGTTGGCACGTCAGCTTACACGACTTACACGAGCCACTTCGGTTCTGCCGACATCAAACGCGGCCTGCATGTAAGATTCGGTAATTATAACGTGAAACTGGCCTTTTTTTGAGGGCTGCGCGTACTATACTCCCTGACGTGCCCGAAGTTCGCAAGTAACTACCTTGCTCGGCGCCTGGCCTCGCCGAAGTCATCGTATTCCGCAAGTGGAGCACCGCTTACCAGTAAACTGGAAAAATTCCAATGCGAAAACTGAGTGGTAGTTTTCTTCTGGTAGTGGCGATCGGCGCACTTCTCTGGCTTCCTACTCGTTCGCGTACCCAAACCTCAGCGGCAGCCGCGCGCCCCGTCTTCGAACAAGGTCTCTCGTTCCTGATTACTTGCGGCTATCAACGCCAAGGCGAGAAGATCTATGACGGATCCATACACGTCCGCGGCGGCCGATTGTTGAAGCTGGAAAACTGGCGTTTCCTGCAAGGCGATTCCGTCACGGGCGCCGACACTTGGAAGCTTCGCATGCATCGCATCGCTTTCGAGAACCAGCCCGACCAGCCAAATACGATCCCCAACGCTTCGGCAGCGCGCAACCTGGTTCCCGCCGGTCTAATCGCAACCATCGAACCTTCGGCGACTTCAGTTTTCGTCGAAACGGCGCAAGGCAATTTCGAGATCCCGGTAGATCGTCTGGATTACGGACGGCCTCTGCGCTTCCTTGGCGATGACGTGATCGTGCAGCGCGTGGCCGATGCCAAACAGCTATCGCCGGACGATCGGGAAGAGCACGACTATCCTTCGGTAGCACTTAGTAAGTCAGGTTCCACTTGGTTCGCCTGGCAGGCTTATCAGGATCGCGGCGATCGCGTCTATGTTATGAGAGCCGGCGGGCCGCCGCCGCAAGTCATCACCGAAGGTAAGGCGGATATCTATCGCACGGCGCTTGCTGAAGATGGGCAGTCGCGAATGCACGTTGTGTGGTCGGAACGCAGCGGTGAAGACTGGCAACTTTGGGAGCGCATGTTCGAGAAGAATGGATGGTCGCCGCGCCGCCAGATCACGCGTGAACATAGCCCGAACATCTTTCACAAACTTATCGCTTCTTCGGATGGCAAACTTCATCTGATCTGGACGGGTTATGAAGCCGGGCAATCGTATCTCTACTTGACGGACTTCGACGGGACGCAATGGAATGCCCCGAAGCGCATCGGCGGCCCCAGCGTGTGGAGCCCGACGGTAGCCTCCGACACCCATGGCAATGTTCTTGTTGCGTGGGACAGCTATCAGACCGGCAACTACGATATCTACTTTCGCCGGATTGACTCGAGCGGAACCCTCGAGCCCGTTGAACAGATAACGACATCGCCGAAGTTTCAGGCGCATCCTTCCCTGGCCGTCGACAATCAGGATCGCGTGTGGCTCGCATGGGATGAATCGGGGGTGAACTGGGGTAAGGACTGGACCCACACCGACCCCTATCGCTCTACCGTTCTCTATCAGGACCGGGCGATTCGAGTCGCGGTCAAAGCGGGAGGTGCGTGGAAGGAATCGCCGGATTTTAGCGCTGCCGTGCCGGATCGTTTACGCCGCTATGCGCAGTTACCGCACTTAGCAACCGATAAGAACGGCCGTGTCTGGGCGCTCTTTCAAATGCGTACTAGCGCCACGAATACACGCCAGGATTTCTGGACTGCGGGTGGTCTTTGGGACCTCTATGCAACGACGCTGGATAGAGACGGGTGGCGGCCGGCGGCTATCGTCCCGCACTCCACCTCGCGTAATGAACAGGAGTTTCAAGCTATTGGCGGAACAGATCGTATCTGGATGACGTGGACTAATGACGGCCGCGAACTATCAGGCATTAGCGGCGGCTATAACGGCGCAACGATGGTTCACTACAACGTATGGGCATCGTCTATACAGACGTCGGGTTCGACTGGCGAAATCCAGCTAAGTGCATTCGTGGACAGCACCGCCGCTGCAAAGCCCGTACATGCCAATGAAGCGCAGGATGTCGCCAGGATGCGCAGTTACTCGCTCAATCTGAACGGCTCGAATTACCGCATCTTTCGCGGCGATTTTCACCGCCACACTGACATCTCAGCCGACGGTTCAGGCGACGGATCGCTTGAAGACTATTACCGCTACATGATTGACGTCGCGGCTATGGACACCGGCATCGTTACCGATCACAACATGGGCGGCGATGTGGAGTATAACTGGTGGCGCACGGAGAAGAGCTACGATCTGTTCCACATTCGCGGCCGCTACACGCCGTTGTTCGGCTACGAACGCAGCGTTCCTTATCCCAACGGTCATCGCAACGTGGTGTTTCCGGAACGCGGGACGCGTACGCTGCCGATCAGCGCCGATGAAAATAGCGGCAAGCTAAATAGCGGACCCATTCTCTATCCGTATCTAAGGCAGGCGCGCGGTATCTGCATGGAACATTCACTTGCTACCGGGCAAGGTACCGACTACCGTGACAACGATCCCGAACTGGAGCCGCTTGTTGAGATCTACCAGGGCTATCACGCCGCCTATGAATACGAAGGAGCGCCGCGCGCGGAAACCGCGTCCAATAACGTCGATATCCACGGTGGTTACCGACCGGCCGGTTTCTGGTGGAATGCGCTTGCGCGGGGGCTGAAGCTCGGCGTGCAAGCCAGTTCCGATCACATCTCAACGCACACCAGTTACGCCATGATTTACACTCCCTCGAACGACCGCAAAGCTATCGTCGAGAGCATGCGTCAGCGTCATGCCTATGCCGCCACCGACAACATCCTGGTCGATTTCGAAGCAGAAGCTTCAGGCGGAGGGCGCCATTTGATGGGTGACGCGTTCGTCGATCCAAACGGTCAGCCAAAACTAATCGCGAAGATCGAGGGCACCGAGAAGATCAAGCAGATAGATCTCATTCGTAATAACCAGTTTGTCTACACCGCATCGCCCGATAAGAAGTCCGCGGACTTCACTTATACCGATCGGAGCCCTACGGCGGGCGAAAGTTATTACTATCTGCGCGTGACGCAGGTAGATGGAAATCTAGCTTGGTCCTCGCCGATCTGGATCAAGAGGTGAGCTCTTTGCACTTACAACCTAGGCTTCTTTAAGTAGCTCGGTGCGGTACTTGGGCGCAAGGGCCTTCACTTTTTCTATAAACGCAGCCTGTTCTGTCGGGTCTAGCTTGGGCGGAGGCGTCGTACGCGTGGCTACCGGCACTCCAACCTCCAGGAAGAAGTGTTCTTGTCCCGCCGGAGAACAGATACAAAACATCCGCACCGGCTTGTCCGAGGCGTTGTGAAACTGATGCGGCGCGTTGGCAGGAATGTTAATCGTGTCGCCGGCGCGCACGGTTGACTTCCGGCCGCGGAAAGTTGCTTCCATTTCGCCCTCGATCAAGATAAAGGTCTCCTCGAAGTCATGCCGGTGAGGCGGTGGTCCGCCCCCGGGCGGGATGTGCATATCAATGACGCAGAAGCGGCCGGCGGTCTGTTCGCCCGTCACTGTGATCGTGTAGGTATCGCCCACCAATCCGATATGGGGGAGGTTGTCGGACTGCCCTAGTGCCAGGTTTCGCTCGGGGTTGTCAGGTGGGATCGATGGAAAGGTGGTCGACATATTGTTTTCTCTATTTATACCGTCTAGTCTTGTGCGTTCTTGCTAAACAACTGGAGCGAGCATGGGAGACGACGCCAGGACATAAGGAACGAGAGAGCCGCCTGCCGTGTGGCCCAGTTCTGCACGCGTTCCACAATAATCGTGTTAGTCGCGGTAAGAACAACTCCGGCATGTTCCATCCTGCGCCGTGCGGTGTCCTCCTGTAGTTCGAACGATGATCCCGACGCGTCGAGCACCGCCTGCACTTCATAGCCATCGTTTACGGCACTAATGCTGGCGAAAGCCAAGCAGATGTCGGCTAAGGGCGTGGCGTTTTGATCTACTTGGAACACTCCCGTTGTCAGACAAACAAAACGTGGTATCGTGTTGCCGTTTGAGAGTGATTCCCGTGACTAAGTCTCCAGTTCCTCTTTCGTGCAGCCTCATCGGCCTGCTTGTCTCCGTTATAGCGTCAGCCCAGTCGCCCACGTCCCCGAGTGACCGTGATCGAGCCGATGCTCTCTTAAAGCAGATGACAACCGAAGAGAAGATCGGCCAGCTCAACCAGCCGTTCTACTTCAAGGTTCCGGTACCCGGCATGAAGGCTGACCCAGTGTCGTTTGACGACCGCGTGCGCCGCGGCGAGATCGGGTCCTTTCTATTCGTTACCGACCCGAAAGAAATCAATCGCCTTCAAAAGATCGCGATGACGGAGCAGCGCTTACACATACCGATCCTTTTTGGATTTGATGTGATCCACGGCTTCGATACCGAATTTCCCGTACCTATCGCCATGGCTGCGTCTTGGGACCCCGCGACGGCCGAACAAGCACAAGCAATGGCTGCGGAGGAAGCAGGCCATGCCGGTCTGCGCTGGAGCTTCGCACCGATGTTGGATATTGCAAGGGACCCGCGCTGGGGACGTATTTCCGAGGGTGCTGGGGAGGACCCGTACCTTGGCGCAGCTATGGCACGCGCACAGGTCAGAGGCTTTCAGGGTACGCCGGAGAATCCGCGGCCTTTCATGGCGACGCTGAAGCATTTCGCAGGCTACGGAGCCGCGGACGGCGGTCGAGACTATGACGCCGCGTACATCTCGGAAGAGCGTATGGAGAACGTCTACCTTCCTCCGTTCCGCGCGGGAGTTAAAGCCGGCGCCAGTACTGTCATGAGTGCATACATGGACCTAAACAACGTGCCGGCAAGCGGCAATGTGCATCTCTTACAGGACCTCTTGCGGAAAGAGCTCGGGTTCAAGGGATTCGTTGTAAGTGATGCCTTCGCGGTCGGCAGCTTGGTTACTCAAGGCTTTGCCAAAGATCGCGAGGATGCGGCACTCCGCGGTACTACGGCCGGCGTGAATATGGATATGGGTAGCGCGACTTATCTGGAGAATTTGAAGTCCCTCATACAGAAGGGGCAACTAACCGCATCGCAGCTGGATGATATGGTCCGTCCGATACTCGCCGCTAAGTATCATCTCGGTCTCTTCGAACACCCGTATGCGGACGCTACGGACCAGACGCACGCCGAGATGCTCGCGAAGCATCGCCAAGCCGCGAGGACGGCGGCTGCACGTTCTGCCGTATTGCTGCGGAACGAAGGCGGCGTGCTGCCGCTCGCGAAGACCACCAGGCGGATCGCTGTTATCGGACCGCTGGGCAACACTAAAGCCGACATGAATGGGCCGTGGAGCTTGACCGCCAAGGCGGAAGATAGTGTTTCAGTCTTCGAAGGAATTCGCTCAAAGCTACCCAATGCGCAGGTGCAATTCGCCGAAGGCGCGCAGATAGCGAAAGAGTTCCCATCTTCATTTGATGGCTTTATCGGACCTAAGATAGAAACGCCTTGGAGCGCCGATGAAGCGGGCCGGCAATTCAAGAGCGCGTTACAACTGGCCGGTAACTCTGACGTGGTAATTATGGCGCTAGGGGAGTTAAGTGGAATGGATTTTGAGTACTCCTCGCGTTCTTCGCTCAACCTTCCTGGTAGGCAGCTGGAGCTTCTGGAGCAAGTCCAGGCGCTCGGGAAACCTGTCGTGTTGCTACTCTTCAGCACGCGGCCGCTTGATCTCTCGTGGGCGTCCGAACATATTCCGGTGATTATGGACTGTTTCTTTGGCGGGACGGAAACGGGCAATGCCGTCGCCGATCTTCTTGTCGGCGATGCGGTACCGGGTGGCAAGCTACCGGTCACCTGGCCCCGCAATGTTGGGCAGGTTCCTATCTATTACGCTCACACGACGTCGCATAAACCTTACGATTCGGCGGACTTCACCTCTCGCTACTGGGACGCTCCAACGACGCCGCTTTATCCTTTTGGCTTCGGCTTGAGTTATTCGAGCTTTTCGATTTCAGGTCTGAACCTAAACCAAAAGACTTCTCCTTTAGATGGGTCGATTACCGCGACGGTTACGGTCACTAACACCGGTTCCACGACAGCGGATGAAGTGGTGCAACTCTATCTACATCAGCGCTACGGTTCGGCATCCAGACCCGTACGTGAGTTGAAGGGCTTCCGTCGCGTAACACTTCCGGCTGGCGCGAAACAGGAGATCAGTTTCACGATCGGCCGCGACGAGCGAACTTACTGGAGCGCCGCAAAGAATGGCTGGGTCGTCGAACCTTCGGATTTCGATGTCTGGGTCGGGAATAGTTCAACCGCTGCATTGCACGATAGCTTTGTCGTGACGCAGTAAAACGCGCGGTTATAATGCCCGTAAGCGGTTCAACCGCTCGATGAGGCGAGTATGTGCGATCAGGATCATTTCGAAAACGACCGGGAAGAGTATGAAGCTCGTGGGTTGGTGACACGCAAGCAGTTCGGCGTCCTGTTGGGAGCAGGTGTCGCCATGTTGCTGCCGAGAACTGCCAATGCCGCCTCTGTGGAAGAGATGGACGTGACAGTAACAACGCCCGATGGGACTGCGGACTGCTATTTCGTGCATCCCGCCGGTGCCCCGGCTCCAGGAGTTCTCATCTGGCCGGATATCTTCGGACTGCGTCCGGCGTTCCGTCAGATGGGGAAGCGGCTCGCCGAATCCGGCTATGCTGTGCTCGTTGTGAATCCGTTTTACCGCACCAAGAAAGCTCCCACCGCGGAAGCCGGAACCGCGACGCCGATACAAGATGTGATGCCGCTCGCGCGTTCTCTGAACGCGACAACGCAAATGACAGATGCGAAGGCCTTCATTGGTTGGCTGGACAAGCAGAAGGCCGTTGCGACGAATCGCAAGATCGGAACGCAGGGCTATTGCATGGGCGGCCCGATCGCTTTCCGCACGGCGGCTGCCGTTCCCGATCGTGTAGGTGCAGTCGCCTCGTTCCACGGCGGCGGCCTGGTGACCGATGCGCCCGACAGCCCGCATCTTCAAGCCGCGACATCGAAGGCGCAATTCCTGGTAGCAATCGCGGAGGCCGACGACAAGCGTTCACCCAACGATAAGACGGCCATGAAAGATACCTTTGCTAAGGCGAACCTGCCTGCCGAGATCGAAGTCTACAGCGGCACCTCCCATGGCTGGTGTCCTCCGGACTCTAAGGTCTACAGCGAGCCTCAGGCCGAAAAGGCTTGGAGCCGTCTGTTAGTGCTATACGGAAAAGCATTGGCGTGAACTTGGTGATGGACTGAAGGCATGTGTCGCGGATTACGATAACCCGTAATGCTCCCACTGACGTCAAGCATAGACAACTGATCCTGACGCTGGACGACGAGCACGTCGCGACGCTCCTGTATGGCGACACATTCACGAAGGCGATTGAGCCCGGACATCATCGCCTGAAGGTAGATAACACCTTCGTGTGGAAGACAGTCGAATTCGACGTTGCACCGGAAGATCAAGTGAACTTCCGCGTGATAAGTCGAGCTGGCCGGTTTACCTGGTGGATGGTCGCGCTCCTCGGTGCCGGACCGATGTATGTCACCATCGAGCAGACTCCTTCAACGGAGCCGAATCCGATCGGTTAGTTGCGGCTCACGGGGTCGCCAAACCTAGAACGGCGAGAACAGAACAGATCGCGCGCAAATAGCAGACTCGGGACCGCCTCCACGACTCGTAAGCACAGCAGACCTAAGTCGAACGCGGAGTTACTAGCAACACGATCTCGCATCGACCTCAGAACCTTACAAGCCAGCCTTGACGGGCGCCGTTGTCTCCTTCATCGCCATAGCTTGCTTGGTGCGTTCCAAACTCGACCGCAAACTCTCCACCGGTACCCCATGCAACATTGGCCCAAGTATCTTGCCCATCAGTGCCGGGACATCGCGCGACAGCGTAATCGATTCGAATTCTCCATAAACGCCGCCATCGCGCTCCTCGAAGAACCAGTATCCGTTCATGCGCCATAGCATCCCGCGATCTTTTCCGACCGGCAATTCATGCTCCCGCGGCGTCCCCGGATCACTTACTTCCGCGATGCGTGTGCTGTGCGCGCTGCAGTAGGCCCGGTTGGCATCCACACGTGTGAAGTGGATCGTGTGATCCGTATTCAGCACGTCAGTCATCATCATCTTCGACTTCATGATCCGCAGATATACCTTGAAATCGTCGCCGGTGTGGCCTTTGATTTTCGAATCCTGTATATCGGGATAGATTGTCTTCTGGCGGTTATAATCCTGTACCTCAGACAGCACGCGGTCGAGTGTCACACCTGGAAAATACACGCTGCCGATCCAGTCGTGAATCAATCCGCCCTTTACCTGAGTCTCGCCATTGCTCGGACCAGGCGTAATAGCCACTTGGCCGCTCTTCACTTCCTGCTGCAAATGCGGGTTGTCATCGACGCGGATAAAAGGTGTGCTCTTGAATCGATGGGTTTCGAAATTCGAAACGTATTGGTCGAAAGCCGTTCGTGCTTCGTCGGTCAGTTCAACTGCCCGCGCGGCGGGTAATAGGACAACGGCAAGAGCTAAAGCAAAAGTAATGCGCATAGTTTACAGGGGGGCTTTCTTAACTCAGTGGGGGACTTCTATATGATGTCACAACAACGTCCGACGACTTGGCATGTTCCTATAAATTGCGGTTGGACATGAGGCAGATGTCATACCTCCCGCCGGAGTTGTATCCGACCATCCCGATTGACGCTAAAATCGGACATGCGCGTTGCCGCTCTATTTTTCGCCGTTCCCCTCCTAACTCAGGCCGCCACGATTTCCCTCACTCAGCCGAAGGCTTTCGCCGGAGTCGCCGTGCTCGACCCCTCCGTCGCCCACAACGGTTCGCCATCGGTCCGTGTTGAAGCCGCCGCAGCGGGAAGTGATGCCCGCGTCGAGCTGCAATCTGTCTCCCTGACGCCCGGCAAGCGTTACGTTCTCTCCGCGTGGGTCCGCACCAACGAGCTTACCGTCGAGGATCACGGCCGGTCCCCCATCGCTACTGGCGCGGCACTTACGCTCGGTTCTATGCCGTACGATGTCCACTCGCCGTCGCTCGGAGGCACGCGCGACTGGTCCGAACTGCGGCTTCCGTTCACCGCCTCCGCTTCCAAAGACACCGTGGTCCTCACGGCGGGCCTTGGCGGCACGCTCCACGGCTCGGCTTGGTTCTCGGACGTTCACCTGGAAGGCCCTGTCGCCGAACTAACCTGGCCGACTAAGGCCGCTCTCCAGACTTACGGTCCCGCCTATCGGTATCCGGAAGGTGGCTGGATCTATCTGCATATCGAAGGAGAGCCGTATGAACGCGGGTATCAGCACGGCCGCCTGCTCTCCCACGAGATAGAGACCTATCTGCAGCGCTGCGCCTCCGAACTTGACTCTACCTCGCGCAAGCAAGCCTGGGATTGGGGCCGGACCAGCGCCGACGCGCTGTTCCTTCGTAGCTTCGACACGGAACTCCTTCAGGAGATGAAAGGGATCGCCGACGGTGCTGCCGATGCCGGGGCTAAGTTCGACGATCGCAAAGTCGACTTACTGGACATCGTTACCGCCAACACACTCAACGATCTTGCTTTCCTTCGCGAAGCCATGCCGATGACTCCCACCGGTCTCGAACTGTTCAAGCTGGAAAAGCCACCTTACACGGAAGTCAAGCCCGCCTCAAAGAATGTTCTGGCTTCTACCGATCATTGCAGCGCCTTCTGTGCCAATGGCAAAGCTACTCGGGACGGCCGCATGGTAATCGGACATATCACGATGTGGCCCCTCACGCTGGCTGAACAAACCAACATCATGTTGGATGTCCAACCGAAGACGGGCCACCGCGTCCTGATGCAAAGCTATCCCGGAGGGATACAGAGCGGGACCGACTGGTATCAGAACGATGTCGGAGTTGTACTCACCGAGACGACGATCCGACAAAGCCCATTCAACATTAATGGGCTGTCGGTTGCCTATCGGGCGCGTAAGGCGATCCAATATGGGGACGACATCGATGCGGTCGTGAAACACTTGGGGGACAAGAACAATGGTCTCTACACCAATGAGTGGCTGATCGCTGACGCGCGTACGAATGAGATCGCCATGTACGAACTCGGCACTTACAAAACCCGCCTCTACCGCAGTTCGAAGAAAGATTGGTTCGGCGGAACGGAAGGCTTCTACTGGGGCGATAACAACGCCAAGGATCTGCAGGTGCGCCTGGAATATCAGCCCGATCCGCATGGCGAGCCCTCTTACGTTCCCTATGTCGCTTCTGAGCGCGATCTTACCTGGCAGAACCTCTACGAGAAATTCCACGGCGAGATCGATCAGAACTTCGGGTTTCTTGCCTTCCGTACCGCTCCGTTGGTTACTTCGTCGGCGATGGATGCCAAAGTTCTTAATGCCGAGATGGCTAAGAACATGATGGTCTGGGCGAATTTCGGCAAACCGAATCAGCGCGAATGGGTACCTCGCGAGTGGGATCAGAAAGAATACGATCAAAACCAGGGACTCTATTCGAGCGGCTACCATCTCTTCTCGGCGGCGGCATCTCCCGAACTGCAGGCCCTTGTCGCGCAAAAGGACAAAGAACGGCTCGCCGCACAGAAGCCGAAAGACGAGGACGCTAAGAAACCGGATAAGTCACCCTATGAGGACCGTCTGTGGAAAGGTTGGATCCTGCCCGCTTCCAGTGAGGACACCTGGCTGGCTGCCGGCTCGGCCAGTTACTATGCAGCGCTTGCAGATCCTGACTATGAGAAGCGCATCGCTCGCCTGCGTGCGGGATTCGCTGCTGCAACTCTCGCCGGAGACAATGAAATCCAGCGCTTCCAGCAGGCGTCCGGTCGCGGCGTGTTACTTCTGGACGCTTTGCGCAAGCAGATGGGGGACGATCGATTTTTTTCTTTCATGAAGTCCTTTTTCGACGCGAACACAACTAAGCCGGTGTCTACTGCTCAATTCCGTGCAGCCGCCGGCCCCGCCAGCCAGACTGTGATCGATACCTGGCTCAATAACGTTCCGCCGGCGCAACCTTCCGGTCCTATATATGTCGCAACAGACTTCCACCCACTCGCCAAGCGCCTTGCAAACACCGTTATTGTCTATGGCACTTCGGACGAAGCGGGAGCGAATCGCTACGCGGCTGAGCAGGTCGCAAAGGATGTCCTCGAAATGTACGAAGACGCGGTCCCGGTCCGCAAGGACTTCGAGGTTACCGACCAAGACCTGCACGATCGTGAAGTTATCTTCGTCGGCCGGCCTGCAACGAACTCGGCACTAGCCGCCTGGCAATCCAAGCTAGGTCTCAACTATGACACCGGCGTCTTCACGATCGACGGGAAGGATCACGGCGCGGAAACCGAGTCGCTTGCCTGGACCGCGGCCAATCCGCTGGACTCGAAGCACATGGTTCTTAGTTCTCGCGGGTAACAGTCCGGTGGAAACGGTTCGCGTGGCTAAGAAGCAGTTTAAGGCAACCCAGTATGCCGTCTACGATTCCGGAAAGGAAACCAGCTCAGGTTTCACTAAGTAGAAAGCCACTTATAACTGCACCTGGCGCTCCCCGGCTCCCTCTACCTTCTTCCAGCCGCCCTCGCCGGTTTCGAAAATTTCCCAATCGTGTGGGCAATAAGTTCGCATCCCGTCATCCCAAACGTGATGGCGGATCTGAATCCGTGTCGACTCGATCCGAATCTCGTTGAACGAATTGGGCTCGCCTTTATTCCGCCGCGAGATCGCCGTGCCCGCCTGCGCAAAGACCGCCGAGTGCCCCGTCCGCTGATAACGCACCGCCGTTGCTCCCGTAGAACTAAGATGGAGATGACCCGCCAGCATCAGATCGATACACGGCGACAGACTCTCGACGGCACGCGCCGCTTTTCGCACTAACTGCCGTGTCCTGAATTGCTCCGGCAGATCGAGCGGATGATGGGTAACTAACACGCGGACTACTTCGCGCGGCAGATCGCAGGTTCGCGCACGAATCCTATTGAGCTGCGCTCGGCTGACACGGCCGCCTTTCATCGGAAAGATCCGCGAAGTAGCAATGCCGGTGACCACCATCTCCGCATCACGGTAGAGTGGATCGCAGTCGTTACTGATATATCGCTGATAGTATCGGAGCCCCTGCCAGTAGCGCCGGAAGGGATCGTAGAAGGGGTAATCGTGGTTCCCCGGAACAACCATCTGCGGTTGCGGCAGCAGCTTCAGGTAATCCCGCGCGCTTTCAAACTCACTCTCGGTCGCATGCTCCACAAAGTCGCCCGAGATAATTACTAAGTCGGCGCGCAAACTTTGAACGACACTAACCAGCGGGTCGAGCAGGTACTCAAACGCATTCCCGAAGTGTAAGTCGGAGATATGAACGAGAGTACGAATAACGGAACCTCGGCTATGCAGGTGCGTTCAACGGCACAATCACACGGAGCGCCCGCGGCAACGACTTATAACATAGCGGATAATCCATCTTGACTACCTCGCCATCCAGCGAGATCCGTACCGACTTACGGCGGCTCTCAACTACAAATTCGGGCGCGCTCAGCACCTCGCACGTTTGTGACTTACTAAAGCGTCCCAGCAGAATACTCAGGCCGAGACGCAGGAGTCCGAAGCGGCTCATGCGATGCACCAGATACAGCCACAGCAGCCCTTCGTCCATGCGGTCGCGATTGCCGAGTTTGTAGCCTTCCATCTCATGCCGGTTGTTGCCCACCATCAGAATCGGCGTGCGGCGCTCGCCCTCTGCACCCGGCTGTTGCAGTCGCACATGCATCGCCGGGTTCATTCGCAACACGTTTACGACGGCAGTGAAAGCCGCGAGAAAGCGATTGCGCCCGCGCTTTTCGTGATGCTCCCGCTGCGCACGATAGACCGGATACAACCCAATGATCGCGTTGTTGATGAACCGCCGCCCGTTCACCTCTCCGATATCGACCTGCACCGTGTGGCATTCGGCAATAACCCGCGCCGCAGCTTCAATCTCGAACGGGATCTTGAGGTCCCGCGCGAAATGGTTCAGCGTGCCGACCGGCAACACGCCGAATGCGGTCTCCGTCCCGGCCACAGCCGACGCGACGGCGTTCAGCGTGCCATCACCACCACCTGCTACAACCACGGAAGCTCCCTCGGCCGCTACACGCCGGGCGAGTTCGCAGATATCGGTTCCATGCGGCGGTTGATGGATAACGGTTTCAAACCCGTGCTCTTCAAACACGCGTGTCACAGTTTCCGGAATCTGCTCTTTGCCCTTCAAACCTGAAGCCGCATTGAGAATGACGTGTATGGTTCCAGGCACGGCGAGTAGAGGAGCAGTTCGCGTGCCACGTTATCAAACGGAAACCAATGAAGTCCCGGCGACGGCCTTCCGCACTACAGGCGCAACGCGCGTTCCTAACAGCTCAATCGCGTGCATTGCTTTCTGATGCGGGATGGTCCCGCCGCTCAGCAGCATCGACATCCCCGTGATCCCGCCCAGCACCTCGTTCTCATAAAGGATCTTCTCCGCGATAGCTTCGGGGCTGCCCACCAGCAGCGCGCCGGTCGCGCTACGCGTAGCATCGAACTGCGCCCGCGTTACCGGAGGCCATCCACGCTCTTTGCCAATCGTCGTGAAGGTATGCGCATAGGACGGGTAGAAATCCTCAGCAGCTTGCTCCGTCGTGTCCGCAACGAATCCGATCGAGTGAATCCCAACCGATAGATCCTCAGGCTTGAACCCAGCCCTCCGCCCGGCCTCGCGATACAACTCCACCAGCGGCCGGAACCGCCGCGGCTCCCCGCCGATGATCGCGAGAATCAACGGCAGCCCCATCGAGCCTGCTCGCTCAAACGACGCCGGCGTACCTCCTACACCGATCCGAATCGGCAGCCGCTCTTGAACGGGACGCGGGTAAACACCTTGCCCCGTAAGCGGCGCCCGATGCTCGCCGGACCAGTAGACCTTCGTGCTCTCGCGAATCTTGAGCAGCAGGTCCAGCTTCTCGGCAAAGAGTTCGTCGTAGTCCTTCAGATCGAATCCGAACAGCGGATACGATTCGATGAATGAGCCACGGCCCAGAATAATCTCCGCTCGGCCGTTCGAAATCAGATCGACCGTCGCAAAGTCCTGAAACACGCGCACCGGATCGTCCGAACTCAGCACCGTGACCGCGCTGCTCAGCCGGATGTTTTTTGTTCGCGCGGCGGCAGCGGCCAAAATCACAGCGGGTGCGGAAGCCAGATACTCCTTGCGGTGGTGTTCTCCAATAGCGAATACGTCGAGCCCAACCTGGTCGGCCAGTTCGATCTCTTCCAGAAGATCGCGCATGCGTTGCGCCGGGTCAATGGCCGAACCGGTTGCGGGGTCGAACCTCACGTCTACAAAACTGTCAATTCCTATTTTCATTTCGATATCGAGTATATTGATGTCAATACTTCTTGAGAGGATTCATGGCCGCCCGTACCGAGACCGTCACCGGAGTCCACGTCTGGCTCATTCTGATGAAAGCGTTCCATTCCATGATGGCTGCAACGGCTGACGACTTTACCGGGAGCGGCCTTGGCGACTCCGACTTCCGCGTACTCGAAGTGCTGCTCCACAAAGGTCCGATGCCGGTCAATACCATCGGTCCGAAGGTCTTCCTCACCCCAGGTTCCATCAGCACCGCGGTCGACCGCCTGCACCGCAAAGGCCTCGTCTCAAGGACCGGAAGTCTGACGGACCGCCGCGTGCATGTTGTCGACCTTACCAAACCGGGCCGTACATTGATCACGAAGGTATTCAACGCGCACGCTGTTCATCTGGAACAACTCGCCGCCGTTCTTTCGCCGCGGGAACGCGTCCAATTAACGAACGCCCTGAAAAAGCTCGGAAAGCACGCGGAAAATGTCTGCTGATATCAAGATCGGCACCTCCGGCTGGCACTACAAACACTGGCTCGGCACGTTTTACCCGGAGCGCTGGCCGGCGTCCAAGATGCTCGGGTTCTACCAGGAGCGGTTCGAGACGGTCGAGTTGAACAACACCTTCTATCGGCTGCCCGCCGAATCTACCGTCGAAGAGTGGCGACGCTCCACTCCCGATAACTTCCGTTTCGCCGCGAAAGGCAGCCGCTTCATCACCCACATGAAGAAGCTGAAGGACCCTGCGCCCGCTCTCGAAAAGTACTTGTCCCGCATTGATCGACTTAGAGACAAACTCGGCCCGATCCTATTCCAGCTCCCGCCCCACTTTGAGGTCAACGTCTCGCGCTTCGAGGAATTCCTCGAAGCTCTTCCGAAGTGGCATCGCTACGCGTTCGAGTTTCGCGACGAAAGCTGGAACACGGCCGCTATCTTCGATCTTCTCCGAAAACACAACACCGCTTACTGTCCTTTCCACTTAGCCGGGTACCAATCGCCGATTGAGATCACGACGGATTTCACTTACATTCGCCTGCACGGTCCCGGGGGTAAGTACCAAGGCAGTTATGACGACCAAGCTCTCGGTACGTGGGCCGCAAGAATCAACGAATGGAGGCGCGACCTGAACCAGATCTACGTCTACTTCGATAACGACGATTCCGGATACGCCGCGCACAATGCCTTTCGCTTGCGCGATTTCGTTTTGGGTTACTGATCCGAAACGTTGCTTCGCAATAGCAAGCGTAGTTCGCTTAACTTTGAGTATTGTTGCGCCGCCGCGTCATAGCCCGGATCGATTGCCAACGCGTCTTCCGTGTAAGAGACAGCCTGCTCAATTAATCCCCAGTACTGCTTTCGCACGGATAAAAAGGCGCTGTTTTGTGGCAACAAGCTAACAGGCATTTTCATATCAGTAGTCTCCGCAGCCATAAGTGCCCCGATCAGCGGTTTAGCGATTTGGTCGTAAACTATATACCCGAGCCGGTAGTATGCTTCCGCCGATCGCGGGTTTGCGGCTAGTGCGAGGGTAAAGTCATCTTTGGCCTCATTCGCGCGCGCAGCATGCTGATCGGCATCTTTCAGAGTTAGTGCAATCTTGTAATTCACGATACCCAGGACACACAGCGCTTCCGCATTCTGTGGCGATAAGTCGATCGCCTTTCGTGCCGCCGCTTCAGCCTGGGGTAGAATGCTGCGCACGTCGGCAGCAATGTGCAGATTGGGCGGGAGTTCGCCTAGCAAAGCCCTCGTCAGTCCAACATAGGCGCTTGCGGACGTCAGGATCCGAGGCAATCGCTTGACGGAAATCGGCCTCGGCACGTGCAAACAAGAAGTGCTTCAGATCGCCCTGGCCGCGCTCCATCCAATCCGCGGCAGTCGGTGTTTGAGCAACGAGCGATGCACATCCGATCGCCAGCAAAACCGCAACTGGGTAAGTCCGCCTCATTGCACTAATGCGGCGGTGGAGCAGGCGCGACACTCGGCAGCCCATTAATCATAAGGACGCCCTGTGGCGGGTTCGCTGCACGCTGTCTCGCAGCAATCGCGTCGGCCTTTTCCTGCCATTCATCTGCAGAACGATTATCCGCTTCGTAGTCTCTCACGTCATCTTGCAACATGGCGCGCAATCGCAGCAGAGCCGACATTTGTCTCATTGCCATTGGGAAATGAGTAGTCCCGTCCAGCGCGCGTTGCGTATGCGACAAAGCGTCATCGATCGACGCCTCGTACCCGATCCGCAGACTCTTACGAAGCGCGGGATCCTCGATACGTCCGGCCTTTCCAGGTTTAACGCCCGATTGCGTGCGGGCGACCAACAGAGGCGTCCATATGCGATTGAATATCATCGACCCCCACTCATAATTCGCCTCAAACGAGTTGGGGTCGAGTTCGAGAGCCCGTCTGATGTTTGCGTTTGCTTCGATCCAATATTTCGCTTGCAGCGCCGGATTTTTTGACGCCTCGCCCAGCTTGTATTCCACCTTACCCAGCAGGTAAAGCGCGGCAGCATTCGTGGGCGCCAGTGCCACCGCCTTCTTCGCGGACTGCTCGGCCTTGGGCAGCAAGCCCTCGGAATCAGGAAACAGCCGCAGGTTTGGAGGCAGCTCACCGATCAACGCGCGTGTGAGGAATATATAGCCCGCCGCCGACGAAGGATCCACCGCGATCGCATTCCGAAACGCTAAATCCGCATCCTTGAAATCGGAGCGATTCAGATCGACTCGACCTCGCTCCATCCACTCGGCCGCCGTACGCGGCACAGGCTGTGATTGACCAGGGAGCGCCAAAGCCGTCACGGCCGTAACTAGGCAAACCCATTTCACTAACCCGGGATTATAAAGCAGAATTGCCCCGTTGCATCTCTAAATCGCGATATTTACGTAGCAACTCATAGATGACCACGCCGCCTGCCGTCGCGACGTTCAGTGAATGCTTCATCCCGAGCATCGGGATACGCACATGGGTGTCCGCCAGCGCCGCGATCTCCGGTCGTACGCCTTCCACTTCATGCCCGAAAATCACGCAAACCGGGAAGCGCGGCTTCCAATCGAACAGGTCCACCGAATGCGGCGAAGTCTCCACCACGGCAAGTTCCCAATCCGCCTCGCGCCGCCGGCGCAACTCAGCTAGCGGCTCCTCCCAGCGCTCCCATGGAACCGCCTCTTCTGCACCCAACGCGGTCTTGCTGATCGCCTTCTTCGGTGGCGATGCCGTGATCCCCGTCAGCGCGAGCTGCGCCACTCCCGCCGCGTCCGCTGTCCGAAAGAAGGCGCCGACGTTATACATCGACCGGACATTATCCAGCAAAACCGTCACGGGCAACCGCCCAACTGCATCGTATAAAGAGGCGTTCGTGGTGGCGGCAAATGGTAATCGCTCTGTCATAACCCCCGTCCGCTGAAGGGTAAACTAAAGCAGAGACCTATGCTGTCCATCGTGATTCCGGTCCATAATGAGGAGCACTCGATCCTGCCGCTCTTCGATCGCCTGACCGCAGTTCTAGCAGGACTGCGGCGTCCATACGAGATTCTCTTCGTCGACGATGCTTCAAGCGATAAAAGCTTCGACCTGCTCGCTAACCTCGTTCAGATCGACCCCCATCTAAAGGTAATCCGCTTGCGCCGGAACTTCGGTCAGACCGCGGCCCTCTCGGCCGGATTCCACGAGGCGAAAGGCAAGATCGTCATCGCGATGGACGGCGATCTGCAGCATGCGCCCGAAGATATCCCGGCTCTCCTGGCCAAGATCGACGAGGGCTACGATATCGCCAGCGGCTGGCGCAAAGAACGCGTCGACAATCCGCTCACCCGCAAAGTGCCCTCGCGAATCGCCAACTGGCTCATGGCCAAAGCGTCCGGTATGCAACTCCGGGACTTCGGCACGACTTTCAAGGCGTATCGCGCCGAAGTCCTCAAAGACGTCCATCTTTACGGAGAATTGCACCGCTTCATCCCCGCACTGGCCAGTTTCTACGGCGCGCGCGTCGCAGAAGTACCAATCCAGAGTACTCCCCGAACGTCAGGCGACTCGCATTACGGCCTCAGCCGCACCTTCCGCGTTCTGTTCGACATCCTGACTATCCGCTTTCTTTTGAAGTACTTCACCCGCCCGATGCATTTCTTCGGAAGTCTCGGCCTCATCGGAACCACCATCGGTTCCGTAATCCTGTTCGGCTGCGCCATCTGGAAAATCTGGACCCGCGTTGATCTGCTCGATCAGCACGGCCCGTTGTTAATTCTAGGAGCGCTTCTTCTTCTCTGCGGACTAATGATGTTCAGCACAGGTCTGATCGGCGAAATGATGATGCGGACGTACTTCGAAAGTCAGGGGCGGCGCATTTACGCAATCCGTGATGTTCTCGTCCAAAAACGGCGGGGCGTGGTGGACGAAGCTCGCTGAACGCTGGCGCGCTTACAAAAGCTGGCTTTTGAAAGCGCATCAAACCCAAAAAATTGTGTGGAGTTGCGCGAATTTAGGCTAAACTTTGTAGTCGGGTACGCCGATAGTACCACTGTGGCAACAATGGCAAACCTGAATACTAGCCCGGTGGTGGAAGCGGAGAATTTCGGAGCCGCCGGCTTCCGGCCCTCCTCGAGCCCCGTTATCCGAGTTTTACTGGCAGACGACCCTTCTGTTTTCCGCGACGGGCTGCGTTCGATTCTGTGCTCGCACCCCGACATCCTGGTGGTTGCGGAGGCCCCCGACCGGGGTTCGGTTCTGGAATTGGCGCGGCTCCATCGTCCCGACATCATCCTGTTTGAACCAGATGGCGATTCCTCCTTACAGATGCTTCGCGACTTGAACCGCGAAAAACTGCCCTCGCGGATTATCCTGCTGACGTCGGCGACCGACTCGGACATGCGCTCGCAAGCCATTCGCTGCGGCGTGGCCGGCATCGTCTCGAAGAAAAGCCCAACGGAATTACTGCTCAAGAGCATTCGCAAGGTGAATGCGGGAGAGTTATGGCTCGACCGCACTACTTCCGCAGAAGTAGTACGTGAACTCGCAGCCAAACCGATCCCCATGCCCAGGCACGCTCCCGTGACTGAGAAACCAGCCGTCCTTAGCCGCAGGGAACGGGAAATCGTCGCCCTCGTCGCTCAAGGATTTCGAAACCGGGAGATTGCCGATAAGCTATTTATCAGCGAACAGACCGTGAAAAACCACATGCACAACATCTTCGAGAAGATCGGCGTGCAGGACCGGCTGGAATTAGCCCTCTACGCGATCTATCACCGCCTCTACGAGTAGTTGCCGGTCCCGTCCGGGCTTCAGACGATATCGCGCGCGCCGTACTCTTTCAGCTTGTTGTGCAGCGTCTTCAGGCTAATACCCAGAATCTCCGCAGCTCGAGTCTTATTGTTCCGCGTGTGCTCCAGCGTGCGAAGAATCAGATTCTTTTCGGCCTCTTCCACCGTCGTCCCGATCGGAACCTCTAGCGTATTGTCGCTACGCTCCGTTCTACCCGTTTCCTCAGGGACGGCGAGCGCCACTGCCGGAACCGGAGGAACGACGATCGATCCCGCTACCGTCGCAGCAGCAGCTTGAGCAACTGGCGCCGCCTGTTCCGGCGTCTCAACCGGCTTCAACTGAGCGATATGCTGCGGCAGGTTCTTCATCGGAATCTCGCCTTCGGCAGTTAGAATCACCGCGCGCTCCAGCACATTGCGAAGCTCCCGTATGTTCCCCGGCCACCCGTAGATCGCAAAGACCTCCATCACCTCACCGGAGATCCCGGTAACCCGAGCTTCATGCTTCCGGTTCAGATCGACGATCAACGCCTCGGCGATACTGGCGATGTCTTCTTTCCGCTCGCGTAGCGGTGGAAGATGGATGTGGAATACGTTTAGCCGGTAAAACAAATCCTCGCGAAGGTGGCCGCCTTTGACCGCCTCATCCGGAACCTTGTTCGTCGCGGCGACCACGCGAACGTCGACCTCGAACTCCGTTTTGCCGCCCAAACGGCGAACCTTGGAATCCTCGAGAATTCGCAAGAGCTTGGCTTGCGTTCCCATCGGCATTTCCCCGATTTCGTCCAGCAGAATGGTCCCATGCTGGGCGATCTCGAAGCACCCGGCCCGGCGCTCCGTCGCCCCGGTGAACGATCCTTTTTCGTGCCCGAACAGTTCGCTCTCGATCAAGGTTTCCGGCAGCGCCGCGCAGTTAATGGCGACAAACGGCCCCTGGCGCCGCGGGCTCAACGCGTGTACGGTGCGTGCCACCAGTTCCTTACCCGTCCCGCTTTCGCCGGAGATCAGGACGCACGCCTTACTCGGCCCGGCCTGCTGCAAAACCGAGAAAATCTCCTGCATTTTGGGCGAATTGCCCACCATCTCGCCCAAGCTGCCTTTGTACTGCAACTGCCGTTCGAGCGCCTTCTTCTCGGTATGAAGGCCTTGGTGCGCGGCGGCCCGGCGCAGCAGCGCCAGCATCATGTTGGGCTGAACCGGCTTTTCCAGGAACCAGTACGCACCCATCTCATGCACGGTCCGCAGCGCGGTTTCGATGTTACCGAACGCCGTCAGAACGATTGTCGGTGGCATATCGCCCTGTTCGCGCATGGCCTGGAGCAGCTCATACCCGTCCATGTGCGGCATATTTAAATCAGTAACGATAACGTCCGGTTGAAACGTCGGAAGTTTATCGAGTGCTTCGCCACCGTCCGAAGCGGTCTCGGCCAGCATGCCCCAAGCCTTCACCATACCCGCCAGGCCGGCGCGCTGGCTGCTCTCATCATCTACAATCAGGATTTTTACGGTACGGTCCATGCGCGGAAGGCTGTCTCTCAAACTGTGTATATTTTACTAATGATAGCCAAGGCGCTGAAACCCCCTACTCGGAGCCGGAGGTATTTGGGCCCAAATGAGTGACCCGCAGCACACGGCCGAGTCCCTGATCAGCGTTATCCGGCGCGCACGGCGAAGATTGGTTTTCTTCCGCACGATCGAAGCGGCCTGCCTCGGTTTAGCCGTCGCGCTGAGTCTACTCGTCCTGCTGCTCGCGGTCGGCATTCAGATTCTGAGCGCGCCGGTTCTGGTTGCGCTGGCCGGAATCGCAATCGCAATCGCGGTAGTGCGGGCTGTACGGTCAGTCCCGTCGATCGCGGACGTTAGCCGCCTGCTCGACACCCGGTGCGGGCTGGCCGACGCCCTCTCGACAGCATTGCACTTCAAGGACTCGCGCTCCGAAATGGCGCAGTTGCAAAGGTCCCACGCAGAGAAGCTGGCTGGGACGGTCGAGCTTTCATCCGCGATCGCGTTTCACCCGCCCCGGTCTGCGTTTGCTCTGGCTGGATTGTGCATGCTGGCTCTTCTTCTTGGCGGATTCCGCTACGGTGTAGAGCGCCACCTCACCCTGATCCATCCGCGCGCCGCCGCTCCTCAGGACGCGCTGAGTCTCGCCGTCCAGGCCGATGCTCAGGCTCGAGAACGTCGCGCTCCTACCCCGGCACAACCTGTCGTAGCGCCGGACGGAACCCAACTCGCATCGCTGGGCGCCAACGCGAAAACGGCCGCGAATGTCTCCTCAGGACAGCCCGCATCGCAGTCCGCAAACCCCTCGGGCGCGCAACAGAACGCCGAGCAGCCTGCGACCGAAGCGCAAAACTCAATCAAATCCGAGGAAGCCGCTTCCTCCCCGCGAGCCGGAAGTGAGAAGGGTCCGGGAAGTCAGGAAGGGTCGCCGCAATCGGCGCCTAGCGGCGGCAAACAAGCGAGCCCGCCTAGCAGTTCCGGGATGATTAGTAAGCTGCGCGACGCGGTCTCGAGCCTGGTTTCGAAGCTAAGCCCGAAGGGCGATCAGCCGCCGTCCAACGCGCAAGGTTCACCGCAGGCCAACGGCAAACAGCCTTCCGGTCAACCCGGCGCAAGCAAGAACACAGCGGGCGGGGAAAACGCGGACGCCAAAGCGGGTGGCGACGATGCGGCGTCTCAGGACTCCGATAAACAAGCCGGCGCGAAGGGGCAAGGGAAGGGTGGCGATCAGTCTGCCTCCGCAAAGCCGGGCAGTGGGATGGGCCGGCAGGACGGAAGTAAGGAGTTGAAGGACGCCCAGCAGCAGGCCGCGATGGGCAAGCTCAGCGAGATCATCGGCAAGCGCTCCGCTGGCGTGTCCGGCGAGATGACGATCGAGCCGCAATCCGGCCCGCAGCAACTCCGCACGCAATATTCGAAGAGTGACGCGAAGCATGCAGCAGCGGGTGGAGACGTCAACCGCGAGGAAGTGCCGATTGCGCTACAGAGTTACGTTCAGGAGTACTTCCTACAGGTGCGCAAGCAAGCTGCGGTCAAAACTGCCCGGGCAGGGAAGCCTGAAACTCACGAATAAAAAGGGGAATGCTTACGAGCGAACTAGAGGCGAAGTGCGTTCTTCCAAGCGCACAATGCGGTTGCCGTGGTCATCCAGCTTCGTTTCGATGCGGTCGAGCCGCTTGATGACTTCGTCGAGGCGTCGATCGCCTCCGTCGAAGCGCCTGGCGAAATCAGCTCTCATATCGTCCATGCGCCGATTCAAGTGTCAAAGACTTGTTCCGTTGATCCAAACCGATAACAACATGGTAATACATGATCGGCAGCGCAATCTGAACGAACGGAATCTGGAATATAGCCGGGTTCAATTTTCAACCTCAGATTCTTAGCGCGAACAAATGCCCACCTTAATCACATCATACAGTCGTCGGACCCTCAGTGCGTGCGCGAGCTAATGACATTATTTCTTGACCGTAGCTTCTCCCCCGCGAATCTTCAGCTCCCAAGGTTTCTTCGCCCGGCTCGAATCGCGGTCCTTGACGCGGTCGTATAAGTAAAGTGTCGACACCGACCCCAGCGACTCGTTGTATAAACTAACCAATCCTAAAGCCTCGCGCAAATCCTCCTCGAACTCATGAAGCTCCTTCAACTGCCCCGCGAGCGCCGGCTTTCGCGCGCCGCTCGGCGTCTGGAAGAACTTCTGGAACCCGCCATCCACCAGACGTCCGATCTCCGTCTTTCCCGCCTTTGACGTCATCAGCGGACCCGCGCGTTCGAACAGACGCGGCACATCTCCGTCATTCACCACCAGCGCCGCGAAACCGTCGCGCGCGATCTGCACGTTGCTACCGTGAGCCGCGCTATTCGGTTCGACGCTGAATCCTGCCGCACGGACAGTCTTCAGGTAGTCATCGAAAACCGGTTTCGCGGGCTTTTGGCGGAAGAACATAGCATTCATTATGCAGGACTACTGCACCCGCCCCATATAAACCCCGAACGGAGGAAGAGCCACCGAGGTAAGCGCCGCGGGGTCAGACGCACCGGGAGTCTTGATCAACGTCTTCAGGCCTTTGCCTTTGATGCCTTGACGCGACAGATCCAAGCTGACTGTCTGGGGCGAACCGGTGAAATTGCAGCTAACCACAACCGCCGTTCCGTCCGGTGCCTGCCGTACCCAGGAAAGAACGGACGGGTTGTCGTTGTCAATCATCAACTCCTTACCCGTATGGAGCGCCGGCGTCTGCCGCCGCAGCTCGATCAGTCGCTTATACCAATTCAAAAGCGAGTCTGGGTCCTTCGATTCCACCTGTACGTTCACCGTCTTGTAATCCGGCGCAACGGGTAGCCACGGGTGCGTGCTGGTAGTGAATCCGGCCTCAGGACCAGGCGTCCATTGCATCGGAGTCCGCTCGCCATCGCGACCCTTCTCGCGCGGCCAGCCTGACTTTCCGATCGGATCCTGAACATCCTCGACGCGCGTCGGTGGCGTTGTTGGCATGCCGATTTCGTCGCCGTAGTACATCATCGCCGTCGATCGCGAGCCGAACAGAACTGCCGCGAGCATGCGCTGAATGTCCAGATCATGTTGGCCGTCTCCATAGCGGGCAACGATGCGCGGGTTGTCGTGGTTATCGAAAACAAAGAGCGGCTGATTATTGCCTAACTCGGTCTCCGCTTCTCCAATTCGCTTGCGGAACGTCGCCACATCTAACTTGTTGATGAACCCAACTTGCATATCCATCGGCAGCTGTAGTTCGTTGGCCTTTTCGCCGCCGTACCACTTGTTTAGTTCCTGCGCATTCGGCAAATAAGTCTCGCCGATCAGCACACGATTGCCTGGGTACGAATCGATCAACTGCCGGAGTTCGCGCATCGCCTGATGCACCTCCGGAAGATTCTCCGTAAGAGAGGTATCGAGTCGCGGATCACCGAAGGCATTGGTCCCGGTTAGCACCTTCTCATCCTTGAAATCCGGATCTTCGTAAAGATTCGGAACCGCGTCCAGACGAAACCCCGCGACTCCGCGATCCAGCCAGAAACGCACCGAATCGAACATCGCTTTCTTCACTTCCGGATTGCGCCAGTTCAAATCGGGTTGCTCGGCATAAAATTCGTGATAGTAATACTGGTTCGTCTTCGGATCGAGCTTCCAAGCCGAGTGTCCGAAGATAGAAATCCAGTTATTCGGCGGCTGGCCGGGTCCCTTGCCATCGCGCCAGACGTACCAGTCGCGCTTGGGATTGGTCTTCGAACTCGCTGATTCGATGAACCACGGATGCTTATCCGAAGTGTGGTTCATGACCATGTCCATGCAGATCCGGATATTGCGCTTCTTCGATTCTGCAACTAATCGGTCGAAATCGGCCAGCGTCCCGTACTGCGGATCGATCCCCTCGTAATTGGAAATGTCGTATCCGAAATCGACCTGCGGCGAAGGATAGATCGGCGAAAGCCAGATCATGTCGACCCCGAGTTGCTTCAGGTAATCGAGGCGGCTCGTGATCCCGTTCAGGTCGCCGATTCCATCGCCATTTGAATCCTGAAAGCTGCGCGGATAAATCTCATAAACCAAGGCGTGCTTCCACCAGACGTCGCCGTTCTTCGAAGGAATGGATTGCGCTCGCAGCGCGGTGCCGGAAATCCCGCTTGCAAGCAACAATAGAACTGCTGTAATACCCGATTTACGCATGTATTTCCTCCGCCTCGGCGCGGGACGCCGTGCCGTACAATAGAGTAATCCACAGCATGCGAACCTTATTTCTGAACCCACCTTCGTTTGAGGGATTTGACGGGGGTGCGAGTTCCCGTTGGCCTGCGTCCCGGGAGATCGAATCCTACTGGTATCCGGTGTGGCTCTGCTATCCCGCCGGCATGCTCCCCGATAGCAAGGTTGTGGACGCGCCGCCGCACGGCATCTCGATTGAACAAACCATCGAGATGGGCAAGGATTTCGAACTGCTCGTCCTGTTCACTTCCACGCCTGGGCTCGAAGTCGACATCAAGATCGCTTCGATGATGAAGGATGCGAACCCGAAGCTGAAGGTTTGCTTCGTCGGACCGCCCGTTACCGTCGAGCCGGAAGAGATCCTCAATCGAACCCGCGCGATCGATTTCGTGGTGCGCCGCGAGTTCGATACCCAGATCGTTGACTACGCTAACGGCAAGCCGCTCGACGAATTGCCCGGCGTCAGCTTCCGCAAAGACGGCCGCGTCGTTAACAATCCCGAAGCTCCAGCGATCGAAAACCTCGATTCGCTTCCGTGGGTCACCAAGGTCTATCAGCGCGATCTCGACATCACGCGCTACAACGTTCCGTTTCTACTGAACCCGTATCTCTCGTTCTACACGTCGCGCGGCTGCCCCGCTATGTGTACGTTCTGCCTCTGGCCGCAAACCCACTCCGGCCACCGCTGGCGCCTGCGTTCCTCGGATGATGTTGTGAACGAATGCCGCTACGCGCTGCAGGCGTTCCCGAATCTCAAAGAGATCTTCTTCGACGACGACACGTTCAACTACCGTAAAGAGCGCACCATCGAGCTTTGCAACAAGCTCAAGACGCTGAACTTCACTTGGTCCTGCACCTCGCGTGTCACTACGGACTACGACACGCTCAAAGCGATGAAGGACGCCGGCTGCCGCCTGCTGATCGTCGGCTACGAGTCGGGCGATCCGCAAATCCTCAAGAACATCAAGAAGGGCGCGACCATCGACATGGCCGAGCGCTTCACGGCTAACTGCAAGAAGCTTGGCTTAGTGGTTCACGGCGACTTCATCGTCGGCTTACCGGGTGAGTCGCGCGAGAGTATTCGCAAGACAATCGACTTCGCCAAGAAGCTCGATAACGAAACCATTCAGGTCTCGATCGCGCATCCGTATCCAGGCACCGAGTTCTACGATTACGCCAAGAAGAACGACTTACTCTCCATCGGCAACATGACAGACGAAGCCGGCCACCAGCTTCCGAAGGTTATCTATCCGGGCCTTGATGAAGCCGAACTGGTCGAGTGGGTGGAGCGGTTCTACGGCGAGTATTACTTCCGTCCTCATGCTATCTGGCGCGTGGTTCGCAAAGCGATCTTCAACAATGCGGACCGGCGCCGGCTAACCAAAGAAGCGCGAGAGTACATGGCGTTGCGTGCCAAGCGGAAGCGCTTTGTCACCGATCAGCGCGCGACCGTTTCTGCGAACGCGGGCGACTAAGAGGCCGATGCAGGATAGCGGCGTCGCAGTAAAGACGCGCGTGTTTACAATCTTGGTCGTTGTGTCGAACGTCGCCGGGAATTTCCTACTTAGTGTTGGTTTACGTCAGATCGGCAGCCTCATTGGTAAGTCGCCTTTTGCTTACATTGCCGCGTTGTTCAACGGCTGGGTGGCGGCGGGAGTTGCTCTCCTGATTGTCTGGATGCTCTCGCAACTTGCGCTGCTTAGTTGGGCTGACCTTAGTTACGTCATGCCCGTGACCAGCATCGGCTATGTTCTGGCTGCGGTAGTCGGCCGCATATTTCTGCACGAAACGGTATCGTGGCAGCGCTGGGCCGGCATCTGGCTGATTGTTCTCGGGGTCCTGCTTGTCAGCCGCACGGGTGTTCGCCGCAGCAAAGCAGTAGAACCCGCCAAGGAGTTGGTGTGCTCCTGAAGTGGTCTCTCGTCGGTGTGATCGTCGCGGCAACGACCGCAGGCTATCTGTTCCAGGCTCTCGGGATGCGCCAACACGGCGAACTGCATGAGTTCCATCCCAGCGCGCTTGGCCGCACGTTCTCTGCTCTTGCCCGCAATGGCTGGGTAATCTTGTCGGTCGTCGCGATGGCGATCTCGTTCTTCAGCTTCATGGCCCTGGTCTCGGTCGCGGACCTCAGCTTCGCAGTGCCGGCGACCGCTTGCAGCCTTGTCTTTGAGACGGTACTTGCGCGTATCGTCCTCAAAGAACACGTTGATTGGAAGCGTTGGGCCGGGGCTGGACTGGTTGCTTGCGGTGTAGCGCTATTAGCGTGAACCTGCTCGCGATTCCCGCACTTGCCTCAGCTGCCTACCAATCGCTAACACTGGTCGCTGGTGTGCGCCATCTGCTGCGCCGTCGATCGCCGCCATTCACGCCGTCGATTTCTATACTCAAACCGGTTCGCGGGTCCGATGAGCGCTTCGCCGCCGCAATCGAATCGCATGCCGTTCAGGACTACCCGGACTTCGAAATCCTGTTCGGCATGACCGATCCGGACGATCCAGCACGCGAAGCGATCGAAGCTCTGGCCCGCGCGCATCCATCGATCCCGATCCGCGTTATCCATGTTGAGACTACGGCGGCTAACCCGAAGGTAGGCGTCCTCGGCCAGCTCGCGAAGCAAGCGCGTCATCCCTATCTGCTGGTCAACGATAGCGACATCCTCGTTGACTCTGACTATCTACGGCAGGTGATGGCGCCGCTCGCTGATAGCACCATCGGTCTGGTCACGTGTCTCTACCGCGGCTCAGGCGGATCATTCGCGACGCGCTCCGAAGGCCTCGGGATCGCGACTGAATTCGCGCCGAGCGTGCTGCTCGCTCGCTTCATCGGTGTCAACGAATTCGCGATGGGCTCGACTCTCGCCTTCCGCGCCGCCGACTGGGAACGCGCCGGAGGGTTCGCCGCTATCTCCGATTACCTTGGCGACGACTATCAGCTCGGCAAGGGCTTGACGAAGCTCGGGCTGCAAGTCGAACTGGGCCGTCCCGTCGTAGCGACGTGGCTCGGCCGCGGGGACTGGCGCGTCTGTCTGGTCGCACCAACTCCGTTGGGCGCGGACCATCCGCGTCTCTCGACCTGGCGGTCATCTCGGCTACGCAATCACGTTCACGCTTACGTGGGCGCTGCTGGCTGCGGCCACAGGCAACATCGCGATCGGCATCTACTGCTACGCCGTGCGCATGATCTGTGGTCTGACAGTCGCCGGCTTGGTTCTCCGCGATGCCGAAGCTCTGGCATGGTTCTGGTGGATGCCGTTCCGCGATCTTTTCGGGTTTGCCGTCTGGACGGCCGCGCTGTTCGGCGACACCGTGGAATGGCGCGGAAGGCGACTGCGCATTGATCGCCAGGGCCGAATCAAACCGGAATCAACCGACTAGTGTTTGCTGGACCGTATTCATCAGTTGGGCCGTCGTGAAGGGCTTCTTGATGATCGGAGACCTCTTTTGGGATGGTGGGAAAGAGGCATCCGGAAAGCCCGACATGTAAACCGAGCGGAGGTCCGGCCGGATGATCTCCATACGCCGCACCATCTCCGGGCCACTCAGATCTGGCATCACAACGTCGGAGAGAATCAGGTCGAACTCACCGCGGGCGGTCGTAAATGCTTCCAACCCTTCGGTTCCCGAACCGGCCATCTCGCACCGGTATCCGCACTGACTGAGAATCGCCGCGCATAACTCCCGGATGGCCGGTTCATCGTCCACGATGAGTATGCTCATTACCAAGGTAGGTTCATTATTGCCTATTTTGTTACGAAAGGAGTATGTTAATTACGCAATTGTGGGCCGATTAAATCGCTTCCAGTGCTTCTTCGAGGGTTTGCCGCTGCGCGAGGCTTGCGTAATAGCCGTCACGCGCCACCAATTGTTCATGGGTGCCGCGCTCCACAACTCTGCCGCGATCGAGCACGATAATCTCATCGGCGCCTCTGACGGTCGAGACGCGATGCGAGATCAGGATGACGGTGCGCCCCTTTACCACGCGTGTCAAGCTACTCAGGATCCGGTCCTCAGTCAAGGTGTCGACACTCGACAACGCATCATCGAGGATCAAGACTCTGGGCTGACGGATCAGCGCGCGGGCAATGGCCGTTCGTTGTTTCTGGCCGCCGGAAAGCGTTAGCCCGCGCTCTCCAACGATAGTCTCGTAGCCGTTGGGGAACGCTTCGATATCGGACGCAATACCAGCCAGTTCGGCGGCCTGCCGGATCTCGTCCATGCTGGCATCTTCCACTCCGAAGGCGATGTTCTCGGCAATGGTCGCGCTGAACAGGAACGTCTCTTGAGGAACCATCCCGATCAAGTGGCGCAAGTCGGAGGGATCGCAGTCTTTCACATCGATCCCATCGACGCGAACGGTTCCAGAGCCGGGGTCCATTAAGCGCGGAATCAGGTTCACCAGCGTCGTCTTGCCGCTTCCCGTACGGCCGAGGATCGCGACGGTTGAGCCAGCTTCGATCACGAGGTCAAGGGGTCCGAGAGCGCGGCCGGAGACGTAGTCGACGGTCACCCCTTCGAATGAGATCTCGCCTCTGATGTCGGTCAGCGGGACCGGATGCAACGGTGCGGCGAGATCCGGCTTCTCGTCCATGATGTGCAGGATGCGCTTCAGCGACGCGGTGCCGCGCTGCATCAGGTTCACCACCCAGCCGAGTGCGATCATGGGCCACACCAGCATGCTCATGTAGGTGTTGAACATGACGAAGCTGCCGACGGAGATCCGGTGCTGAAGGACCTGCCGTCCGCCGGCCCAGAGCACAGCCACGAAGGTTAGTCCGATGAGTGCTTCAAGCAGCGGATCGAAGACGCCTTCGATCTTCGCGAGCCGCAGGTTCTCTTTGATGTAGCCCTGGTTCAACTTCTCGAACTTGCGCATCTCGGCGTCTTCCTGCGCAAACGCCCGGATCATCCGGACACCGCTGAGGTTCTCCTGGACGCGGCTGCTGATGTCCGAGAACATGGCTTGGATCTTCTCAAAGCGCGCGTGGATCTTACGGCCGAAGAAGATCACATTCAGACTCACCAGTGGGGCGGGGATGATGGCGAGGATCATCAGGCGCCAGTCGATCCAGGCCATCACCGCGATGGCCAGTACGAACGTGAGACTGGTCTCCGTCCAATACATGACACCGGGTCCCAACATCATGCGGACGGCGTTCAGATCGTTGGTGGCGCGAGCCATCAAGTCGCCCGTTTGGCTGCGGGCGAAGAAGCGAGGCGAGAGCGTCACCAGCTTGCGGAACAGGTCGTTGCGGATGTCGTATTCGACATCGCGCGAGATGCCGACCAGGATCAGGCGCATCCAGTATTGGAACAAGCCCTTGGCGAGGCTCACGGCCAGCAGCAGCAGGGCGAAGCCGGTGATGATGCGCAACGGGCGGCCGCTGGTCAGCGCATCGATCGCCGACCGGATCACCAGCGGAAGCAGCGCGCCGAAGACATCCTTGAGGATCAGCGAAGAGAGTCCGAAGATCCAGGCGCGCCGGTACTTCAGCAGATACGGCAGGATGCGGCGCAACTCAGAACCCATATCTAGAAACCCAAACCATCAGCCAGCGTCTTCGCCCACTCCAGAACGAACGTCTTCTCTCCTTCCCGGTTGTGCCACCAGCCGTCCGGCGAGAAGTACGTGTCGGGGACGCCGACGGTGTGGAACTTCAGGTCGGGCGCCACGGAGCGGAACGTCGCCGAGGCGCGGTGCGTGTGATAGGTGCTGGTGACCAGCAGGAAATCCCGGACGTGCAGTTGGTGGAGCTTCTTCGAGTCGGCTTCTTCCTCATCGCGTGTCGAGGTGGCGGGAAACGGAAGCTTGACGAACAGGCTCTCGGGGTAGCCGTGCTTCACCGCCCAGTCGACGGCCAGATCGCTTTCATGCATGCCGTACATGTTGCCGCCACCGCTCACCAGCACTTGCGGGAGCGAAGCCCTGCTGCGCCAGGGAAGCCGCTTTGAGGATACGGTCGCCGCGAAGATCGCCTCCGAGGACGACGATCATGCCGGCTTTGACCGGCGCTTGTTCCTGTACCAAATACTCGCCCATCCAGCGGAACCAGACCACATGGGAAACGATGAGCGCTAGCACCAACGCCAGAACGCAGAGACCTGCGAGCATGGCTCGCCGTGGAGTCCGCCCCAACTATTTGTCGTCCGAACTATTTTTGGGGTCCAGGTGGCCGACTGTCTTTAAGCGCTGATACAACCGCTCGATTTCCATCTCGTCTTCGGGACGAAGCACGCGATACTTCGGTGACGAAAGCTGGCGGCGTTCGTGCGGTGCGGAGAGCATTTCTCCCCAGTATTGCCGGTAGGGGATGCCATCGATGAGCGCGTCACGGCACATGCGGCGAAGGGTCCGTAACAGGCCTTTGCACGATTCCAGATCGCCGGGGTAAATCAGCAGAACGCGGGAATCGTCATACAGGGTAAGACGGACCGCTAGCGGACTGAGCCATCCCGTGCGATCCACCCGCCGCACATCGATCCACGGGATCATACGTTTCCCGATGCGGAGGTACGGATCCTGCACCTCAATCGGCGGCCGGAACGCAAGCGCGAGCATCAGTGCGGCCGTTAATCCAAACAGGAATGCGGGGACGAATGCGGGAGCCCAACCGATCCCCAGCCAGGCCGAGAAGATACCCAGGGCCATGGCGGCGATGCCGAAATAGACGTAGTGACGTGCGGGAAGGAAACGAGTCATGCCGGCCCTGACAATTTAAGCCTACTCCCGCTACAATCGATCGTCAACGCGGACTCGGATTTACGCGGCTTTCCCGGGCATCCATGAGGTACCGGGTGCCACGCCAGGTGTAGTGCAGGCCGCTAAGAAGTGTAAAAAAGGCCGTTGGCCAAAGAGCGTCATCCGCGGCTGTGCGAAAACCGAGGTCCGGGAATGCGTTTCCACAGACATAAAGGCCGGCTGTTGCCAGTTGAAGAATTGTGCTCACCTTTCCGAAGACGCTGGGACGCAGACTGGAAACTCCTGTGAATCGCACCACAATTGCCGACGCCGCGAGCAGATATACATCTCGGCCAAACACCAGGATGACAAACCAGATCGGTACTAAATGCACGTAGGCGAACGCGAGGAATACGCCGCTGAGCAGAATCTTGTCGGCAATCGGATCGAAGAGTTGACCGGTTGCTGTCGCGTGCGCGGTGGAGCGGGCGAGCCAGCCGTCCAGCAGATCGGTGAACGAGGCGAGTGCGAGAAGCAGAAACGCCGCGAGGCCGTGGCCCAGGATGATCTCGCGAATCACGAACGGCGCGAGCAGGAGACGGCTCAGCGTTACAAGGTTCGGGGCGTTCCAAAACCCTGAAGGCTTCATTCGATGACAAGCAAGAGATCCTTGGCTTCTACTTGCTGTCCGGTTTGCGTGAGCATCTTAGCCACGCGGCCATCGATGGGCGCATAGACGGTGCTTTGCATCTTCATCGCTTCGAGCACCAGCAGGCGGTCGCCCTTCTTCACGGGTTGACTCTCGCGGACAGCCACCACGGTGACGAGGCCGGGCAGCGGAGATCCTACTTGTCCCGGCTGTGACGGATCCGCTTTGACGCGAGCGGCTACTTCAGCACGGATGCTGCGATCCAGAATATCGACTTCGCGCGGCTGCCCGTTGAGCTCGAAGAAGACCGTGCGGATGCCATCGGGGCGCGCCTCGCCGACGGTAAGCAGCTTGATCACGATCATCTTGCCTGCTTCGAGATTGACGGTGATCTCTTCGCCGGGCTCCATGCCGTAGAAGAACTGCTCGGAGGGGACGGCCTCGAGTCCGCCATAGGTGGCGCGCATCTGGGCGAACTTGAGGAACACCGCAGGGTACATCAGGTAGCTGAGGACTTCTTCGTGACGTGGATCGCGACCGATCTTTTCCGCTAGTTCGGCGCGCGTGGCTTCGAAGTCAACCGGGGGCAGCAAGGCGCCCGGACGGCCTTCGAGCGGCTTCGCTCCGCGCAGAACGATGGCCTCGATGTGCGGCGGCCATCCACCGTCGGGGACGCCGAGAGAACCCATGAACATGTCGACGACGGAGTTCGGAATCGGAAGCTGGTGATCAGGTTCGAGCTGTTCGAAGTCCTCAACCGTCATGCCGTGGCTCACGAGAAAGATCGCAAGATCGCCGACGACTTTGCTGGACGGAGTGACTTTGACGATGTCGCCGAACGCCATGTTGACGTCGGCGTAGGTCTTGGCGACTTCGTTCCAACGATCGGCCAGACCCATGCCTTGCGCTTGTTCCTTGAGGTTGGTGAACTGTCCGCCGGGCATCTCATGCTCGTAGACTTCGGCGGTGCCGCCTTTTGGGCTGGTGTCGAAGGGGCCGTAGACCGCGCGAACGGCTTCCCAATAATCGGAGAGTTCGTTGAGAGCCTCGAGATCGAGTCCGGTATCTCGCGGCGTATTCGCCAGCGCTGCGACGACCGAGTTCAGATTGGGCTGGCTGGTCTGGCCGCTCATCGACGCGATCGCGCCATCGGCGATATGGACGCCCGCGTCGCAGGCCTTCAGGATGGTGGCCGCGTTGATGCCGCTGGTATCGTGCGTGTGCAGGTGGATTGGGATGCCGACTTCCTGCCGCAGCGCGTGAACGAGTTTCTCGGCGGCGTAGGGCCGCAGCAGACCGGCCATGTCCTTGATGGCAAGAACGTGCGCGCCCATGCGCTCCAGTTCGCGAGCCATCTTGATGTAGTAAGCCAGCGAATACTTCTGACGGGCGGGGTCGAGAATATCGCCGGTATAGCAGATGGCCGCTTCGCAGATGCTGCGGGTTTGCAGCACGGCGTCCATAGCGACTTCCATGTTGGGGAGCCAGTTGAGCGAATCGAAGATGCGGAAAATATCGATGCCTTCGCGCGCGGATTCGGCGATGAATTCCCGGACTGCGTTGTCGGGATACGCGGTGTATCCGACGGCGTTCGATGCGCGCAGCAGCATCTGAAAGCAGATGTTCGGGATGGCTGTACGCAGCCTGCGCAAACGCTCCCAGGGATCTTCGAGAAGGAAGCGCATGGTGACGTCGAACGTCGCGCCACCCCACATTTCCAGGCTGTACAGACCGGCGAGACGACGAGCCACGAATCCGGCTACGGCTTCGAGATCGTGCGTGCGGACGCGCGTGGCGAGAAGCGATTGGTGGGCATCGCGGAACGTCGTATCGGTGGTCAGGAGCCGCTGCTGTTGGAGCGACCAGCGCGCGAAATCCTTGGGGCCGAGAGTTTGCAGCATCTGCCTCGTGCCGTTTGGAATGGTCGCCCGAGGCCGAAGGAATCCGAACGCGCGGTAGATAGTCCGGCTTCGGTTTGCCCTTCAACTCGGGGTTGCCGTTGATGGTGGTTTCGCCGAGGTAGGTGAGGAGCTTCGTCGCGCGATCCTGACGGGGCGCGAAATCGAACAGCTCTGGCGTTTGATCGATGAAAGAGGTGGTAACGTCGCCGGTGATGAACGCGGGCGAGTTGACCACGTTCTCGAGAAACGGGATGTTCGTCTTAATGCCGCGAATGCGATACTCACGCAGCACGCGATCCATGCGACGGCACGCATGCTGGAAATCCGGAGCAAAGCAGGTGACCTTCGCGAGGAGCGAATCGTAGAAGGGCGTGATGATGGCGCCGCTGTAAGCCGAGGCATCGAGCCGCACGCCAAGGCCGCCGGGAGCGCGGTAGGTGTGGATCTTCCCGTAATCCGGGGCGAAGTTCTGCGAGGGATCTTCCGTCGTGATGCGGCACTGCAAAGCGGCGCCGAAGAGCTGAACGTCGTCCTGCTGGGGCAGCGAGAGCGGCGCCTCGTGCAGCTTCGCGCCTTGTGCGATCAGAATCTGGCTCTGCACGATGTCGACGCCGGTGACTACTTCGGTTACCGTGTGTTCGACCTGGACGCGCGGATTCACTTCGATGAAGTAGAACTGCTCGGTATCGGCATCGACGAGGAACTCGACGGTCCCGGCGTTGTAGTAGCCGGCGGCGCGCATGAGGCTCACCGCGGCGTCGCAAAGATCGCGGCGAGTCTTGGCGGAAATCGAGAGAGCGGGTGCGATTTCGACAACCTTCTGATGGCGGCGCTGCACCGAGCAATCGCGCTCATAGAGGTGCATGAGGTTGCCGTGCTGATCGCCCAGGATCTGCACTTCAATGTGGCGGGCGCGCGCGATATAGCGCTCCAGAAACACGGCGCCGTTACCGAAAGCGGCGGCAGCTTCCTTGCTGGCCTCGTCCACTTTCCCGGCGAGCTGCTCGGCATTTTCGACGACGCGCATGCCACGGCCGCCGCCGCCGAACGCCGCTTTGACCATGAGCGGGAAGCCGATTTTCCTAGCGAGTTCCGCGGCCTGGGCGGGATCGGTGAGCGCTTCTTCCGTTCCGGGAACGATGGGAACGCCGGCGGTTTCGGCGAGATGCCGGGCAGCGGTTTTGTCGCCAAGTAACTCGAGCAGTTCAGCGCTAGGTCCGACGAACACGATGCCGGACGCCTCGCAGGCACGCGCGAGCGCGGGGTTCTCGGACAAAAATCCGTAGCCGGGATGAATGGCGTCGACCTGCTTCTCGCGCGCGAGGGCAACGATGCCTTCGATGTCGAGATAGGCCTGAACGGGACCGAGTCCCTCGCCGACCTGATAGGCTTCGTCGGCCTTGAAGCGATGGAGGCTGAGCCGGTCTTCGCGGGAATAGATGGCTACCGTGCTCAACCCCAGTTCGGTCGCCGCCCGCATGATGCGGATCGCAATCTCACCACGGTTGAGAGCGAGCAGTTTTTTCATGTTCTATTGATTCTACGGGCTGCTGATTTTAAGGGTCGACGGGGCGCGGGTGTGGCCGACTGGTTGGGCGTGCGGCGGGGTTGGAGAGGATTTCTGCGAGGATTTTGAATTTAGGCCGCGGTTGCCCTCAGGGACTTGTGTTGATCGCGGACCTTTTGTGGGATTTTCGGGCGTTGCGGCGCTGGTTTTGACGGTTGCGCTGGCGCTGGACTTGGATTATTTCCAAACGAGATTTTGACGGGAGTGGCCTGCTTCGCAGCCTTTGGTTTCGGGTGGGTCTTTTGTTGCTGGCGGGCTGCGGCGACCCGTTCGGCTTGCGCGAGGAGTTTGCGATACCAGGCGGCCGCGGGGTCAGTCTGCTCGTTGTAGACGAGACCCGGATCGGCTTTGGCGCGTTCGGCGCGGAGGGTGCGGATCTCTTCCATGAGGCGGCCGGAGTTCCGCATGAGGCGGGTTTCGTAGCGGCTGATTAGATCGATGTTGCGAGCTTCCTCGCGGTAGGCGTTCACTTGGCGCTCGACTCCGGATTTGCGTGCGGAGGGCTGAGAGTCGTCCGGGTTGGGAGGGTCGATGAAGAAGAGGTCGTTCTCGATGGAGAGGATGCGGTGCAGACGCCAGCGGTCCTCAAAGTAGAGCTGCGCAGCGCCGGTTTCGAGCGCGCCAACTGGTTTCAAGCTCAGCATGTAATCGAGCCCCATGCGGGCATAGAGTTGAATTTCGTCCGCGTCGAGGAGGACGTGCTGGCCGGAGAGGCCGTGCTGCAGGGCGTTGAGGGAACGTGGCCGGTCGGGGAGCGCTAAGCGGGTGTTGCCGTGGAGGGATGGGGGCGCGTCGAGGAATATTTCGGATAGGTGGGAGTGGAGTTGCTGCGTGGTGGGTGCTGACATTGATTGAGACCTGCTTTCGACTAAGGCTTAGCACGGCGGGAGAGAGGGATCGGGGTAATTGGGGGGTAAGTTGTTGAGGGGTTGGGAGATGGAGGGGTTTTTGGGAGGGGAATGGTTTGCCGCTCGAATTAGGATCGTAGTCGTTGACGCATCCTCGAAGAGGGTTTCTTGGGAGCGTGGGTGCGGCACTTCAGCGACATGCCGGCTATACGTTCATGTGGTTTGCGGCTGCCGCCAAACCTGCGGGAGCGGCCGCCAGGCAATCATCTGGCGTATGCCGTCACCGACGTGATCGATCAGCGCGATCTTTTCGGCGATGGATGAGGTGTACCGTAGCGAGACGCGTGGCCAGCCGCCTTACGATCGGCGGATGATGACGAAGTTGCTGGTTACGGCTATTGCGCGGAAGTTCGGCTGATATCCGCCGCCAGCACCTGGAAGGCGACATCTTCCACCGGTCGCCGTTCTGGCTGGTGAGGATAGTTGCGGCGGGGGTGGTGTGGGCTGTAGTGCAGTCCCATCCATGCGCGATGAAGCTGCGTCATGGATGGGGCACCCACAATTGCGGTGGGGCTCGCTAAGAAAAAGCTGGGGCGCACCCACGGTAGTGTGCAGAGTTTCGTGTAAACGAACGGGCTTTCCTAGATGCACTTCAAAGCTCAAATGTAGGCAAACCCTTAAGCGTTTGCCCGATGCGCTTGTCCAGCAGCATCATCTCTGACGCGGAAGCCTGCACGAACCGTCTGAGTGACACCGGTTCCGCTCGCTATGCTGCGCTTTGTCCAAGAGCTCGACGGGAACTTCGACCGTGATCTTACGATTCATGGTCATGCGACCATATGCCTGGATGATATCATGTCAAATAAATGCCTTCTATATTGATTCAGCTGGATGAACCACTTTTACGATCCCTGAATAAGGTGGCACCGGCAGCCAAGCGGCAGCGGGCTGAATTCATCCGACAGGCTGTAAAGGATGCGATCCGAAAGCTTGAGTACCAGGCCATTCGCGAAGCGTATCTCCGCCAACCCGATTCGGCGGAGGATGCCGACGACTGGTCCAACGCCGAAGAGTGGAAGCCGTGAAACAGTATGAGATCTGGTGGGCGGAACTGCCCAAGCCTGCCGGGCGGCGCCCCGTCCTGCTGCTTAGCCGCGATGACTCTTACGCAGTTCTCAAAAAGTTCGTTGCGGCCGAAATTACTGCGACGGTGCGCCATATTCCGATTGAAGTTCCGCTTGGGCCGACCGAAGGCATGGCCAAACCATGCGTGGTGAACTGCGACAATTTGCGAACAATTTCGAAGGTCCACCTGGTCAAGAAAATCGCAAAACTCTCCTCAAAGCGAATCTATGAAGTTAAGCGAGCCATTGGCTACGCTTTAGCTTGGGAAGAATTGATCGCTGCGGGGGAGTAGCCCGGTCATCGTTGTTGTCGCGGCTCAGAAACACAGTTCGTTGCAGAGCCGCGTGGGTTAGTAGGAGACCTTTTCAATTAGCGCCACGGCGCGCTACCGTCTGGAGAATGCCGTCGATGCGACTTCGCTTTCCTTGATGTCCATGCGTTCGATAAGACCGTTCGCGATGGTGTAAACGTGCCACACCTCGCTATCCGAAAGGACATCGCCGCCCAGGCTTTTCACGAGCTGATGAACTTTGACGGCGGTAGTGCCGTCGTCCTGGTCGGTGACTTCGAGGGGTTCGACGTGAGGGTCGAACTCTTTCCACTGACGGGTCCAGTAGGAGCGAATCTCTTCTTTCCCGACGACGCGGCCTCCCTCCGATGCCTTGGGCCAGCTCACGGTCTCAGTCATTAGCGCAAGGGCGGCGTCGATATCGCGACGGTTGAAGGCAGCGTAGGCGTGGGCGATGAGCGTTTGTGTGTCCGGCATCAGTCATCCAAATTATGACTGGTGCGCGTACTTGCCGTGCTCCGGTCGCGCTAGCTGGTCGAAGTTTGCGGCAAGGTTCTCGAGGGCGGCGGCAACCACCGGTCCCTGCATCGGGCGGCCATGTCCCGGCGCGACTACGGACGGCTGCAGAGCGGCGAGCTTCTGAACGGAGTCGCGGGCCTGGTCCCAATCGGGCGTGTAGTAGGCCGGCGGTCCGGAGAGTTTGGGTTCCTGATCGATGGCCACGCGGAAGAACGATTCCGGTCTGGTGGTGCAGAATGCGTCGCCGACTAAGAGCGTGCGATCCGCCTCGCGGAAGAACGAGACATGACCCTGGGTGTGGCCGGGGGTGTGTAGCCAGCGCCACGCGCTGAAGCCGGGGAGCAGTCCGTCCGCCGAGAAGGTGCGGACGCGATTGCCGAGATCTTTCGGGGCGCGCGGGTAGAGAGGCGACATCAGGGCCATCATTCCGCCTCCAACACCGGGATCGGGCGGCGGGTAGCTGCTCTGTCCGGTCAGGTACGGCATTTCGAGAGGATGGGCGAAGATCGGGACGTCGCCCCAGTGCTCGAGGAGGTCGTCGAGGGCGCCGGTGTGGTCGAAGTGGCCGTGGGTGAGGAAGATCGCGGCCGGCTTCGCGCTGCCGAACTGTTCCTGGGCCCAGCTGCGGATGCGTCCGCCCGAACCCGGGATCGCGGCGTCGATGAGGGCCCAATCGCCATTCGGCGCGGTGATTCCGAAGACGTTTGTGAAGATGATCCGCAGACCTTTAACACCGTCGGCGACATGATCCATCGCGAGCATGTCATTTTCGGGGAGGGGAATGGTTTCCATGCCCGCGAGAGAGCAACTCTTCGACCTTTAGCGGCCGTGCCCGCCCCGTAATACCCGCGACAACACAAATATCTGAGCGGATGGCGTGAACCTCCGGACAGTCTTGCTTGACAGGACACGGCAAAGGCTACATTCCGACGCTGGACGGCTGGCGCGCGATCGCGATCGGTGGCGTGATCCTGTGCCATTCGTTCCCGTCTACTTACTGGACGATGAACGGGGCGCTCGGCGTCAACCTGTTCTTCGCGATTAGCGGGTTCCTGATTACTTCGCGCCTGATGGCTGAGCGGGTTATCTCGCTGAAGCAGTTCTACGTTCGTCGCGCGTTTCGGATTCTGCCGCCGGCGCTGACTGTATCTGGCGGTTGCGGCCATGCTCGCGTTATTCGGGGTGATTGCGTCAACGAAAACGGATTTCGTCAGCTGCCTCCTCTTTCTCCGCAACTATTGGGGCGCGGATTCGCAACACGGCTGGTACACGGGCCATTTCTGGTCGCTTTGCGTCGAAGAACATTTCTATCTTTTCTGGCCGGCGCTGCTGGTACTTGCTGGCACCAGGCGCGCGCGATGGTTAGCTCCGTCTCTTGCTGCGGGGTTTGCGATCTGGCGCAGTTTGGATCTGCGTCACGGATGGATTGCCAACGTATTCCATAGCGACGCACTACGGAACTTCCCCCTGCGCAGCGACTATCGCATGGACGCGCTGCTCTGGGGCGCGACGCTTGCCCTGATTGCCCCACATATCGAATGGAAAAAATGCATACCCAAATCGCTAGCCAGTCCGATCGCCCTGACGCTTTTAGCGGCGACCGTCTTCTTGAATATCCGCCAGCCGCAGTCGTACATGGTCCTGCAAGCGATCCTGTTCCCTGCCGTCATAATTGCGACCGTTGCGCAGCCAAGCGCGTGGCTCAGCCGGCTGCTGGAATGGAAGCCGCTGCGCTGGATCGGGCGACTGTCCTATAGCTTGTATCTCTGGCAACAGCTGTTCTTCTCGCAGTGGCATCACGGGGTGTTGCAGCGATTCCCGCTGAACCTTGCGCTGGCTCTCGGTTGCGCGTGGTTGAGCTATCGATTTGTCGAGCAGCCCGCGATCCGTCTGGGAAGAACTTTGTACGATAAGTTTAGATCCCATGAATTTGGAAGAATTGGAACGCGAATACCTACCGCTGCGCGAACAGGCAACTGCCGTCCGGAGTTATCTTTGACTCTGCCGGAAAACAGCGCCAGCTAGGCGAGACGGAAGCGCAGATTTCCGAGCCCGGCTTTTGGGACAATCCCGAGAAAAGCCAGAAGCTGATGCAGGTCCGCAAGCGCCTGGAAGAAGCCGTCGAGAACGACTCGCGCGTTGCTTCGCTCACCTCCGATATCGACACGTTGTTTGAGCTGGGCCGCGAAGGCGAAGCAGTCTCGGGGGAGATCGAGACATCGCTGAAATCGTTTGCATCCGTGCTCGAAAAACTGGAAACGGGCATGCTGCTTTCGGGCGAGAACGATAGCCGCCCGGCCATCATGACAATCCATCCTGGGGCGGGCGGCACCGAAAGCCAGGACTGGGCCGAGATGCTGATGCGCATGTACCTGCGCTGGGCCGAGCGAGAAGGGTTCGGAATCGTCATCACGGACCGGCTCGAAGGCGAAGGCGCCGGGATTAAGTCCGTGACGTTCGAGGTCAATGGACCGAACGCGTATGGACTGCTGCAATCCGAAATCGGCGTGCACCGGCTGGTGCGCATCTCGCCTTTCGATTCCGCGGCGCGCCGTCACACTTCCTTCGCGTCGGTGTTCGTTTATCCGCAAATCGACGAAGAAATCAAGATCGATATCCGCACGGAGGACCTGCGCATCGATACGTTTCGCGCGTCGGGCGCCGGCGGCCAACACGTCAATATGACGGATTCCGCGGTGCGGATTACGCACCTTCCGACGAATACGGTCGTGCAGTGCCAGAACGAACGGTCGCAGCATAAGAACCGCGACACGGCGATGAAGCAGCTGCGCGCAAAGCTGTATGAAGCGGAGTTGGAGAAGAAGCGGGTGGAGGCGCGGAAGACAGAAGCGACCAAGCTCGAGATCAATTTCGGCAGCCAGATCCGCAGTTACGTTCTGGCGCCGTATCGCATGATCAAGGATCACCGCACGAAGTTGTCGGTTGGCGATGTCGACCGGGTTCTCGATGGCGATCTGGAACCGCTGATCCACGCCTATCTCGTGTTCCGGAAGACTGGGAAGATCGCGGGGGATGCCAAAGACGATATCCCCGAGTGAGATCCGGCGTGCGGCGGAAGCGATTCAGCGCGGCGAACTTGTCATTTTCCCAACGGAGACGGTCTATGGGCTTGGTGCAAATGCGCTTGACGGAGACGCGGTGCGGCGGATTTTTGAGGCGAAGGGGCGACCGCATAGTAGTCCGCTGATCGTTCATGTCGCTGGGATTGCGGAAGCGCGCGGAGCTTGCGGCGGAGTGGCCGGATGCGGCAGAACGATTGGCGCTGCGATTCTGGCCTGGTCCGCTGACCCTGGTCGTCGCGAAGAAGCCTTCGATTCCGGACATTGTGACGGCGGGACTGCCCAGTGTCGGGTTGAGGATGCCTGCGAACGAGATTGCTCTCGAATTGATCCGGGAATCAGGCGTGCCTATCGCTGCGCCTAGCGCCAACCGATTTACCGAACTCTCGCCGACGACTGCTGAACATGCGCGGCGATCGCTGGGCGATCGAGTCTCGGTCATCTTGGACGGCGGTCCTACGGATGTTGGAATCGAGTCGACCGTAGTCGCGGTGAGCTACGGCGGAGTTAGATTGCTACGTCCCGGCATCTTGACTAGGGAGCAGATCGAAGAAGTCGTTGGTCCTATCGCCGTGGGTAGCGTCTCTGAGAAGGCGGCGTCTCCCGGACAGCATCTTCGTCATTACCAGCCGCGCACACGCGTCTTGCTTGCTACTGCGGATCGGATTCCGAGACAGGGCAGGGGAGCTTACCTTTACCGTGTAGAGTCGGCTGCGTGCGTGGTGCTCGTAGCCATGCCGCAGGACGCTCGCGCCTATGCAGCGCTTCTATTCAGCACGCTTCATGAACTTGACGAAAAGCATCTTGACTGGATTGCTATTGAGCCGCTCCCTGAAACTCCGGAATGGGAGGGCGTCCGCGATCGCCTAAGTCGCGCAGCTTCTGAATGACTAGGACCGGCCCGGACGTAGAACTAACTCCCCGTTGCGAAGCCGGTACCTGACGCCGCGCCAACGAATACTCGTCTGCGCGAAGCTTGTTAGCCAGATGCCGAACGCCATTAGATCCCAGACGGGGATCAATGGCATCTTCTTCCAAATCCCCGTCTGCTTCATTCCAATCGCGACGATCCAAGTCATTACCAGCCGCATGACGATGTAAGTCCCGAGGTATCCGGCAGCCACTGCAAGAGTAGGATGGATTGCGATTGCAAATAGACACCACGGCAATCCCCAGGTGAACAGCAGCCCGAAGTGGCCGCTCGGCCGCATGTGCCGCATGACGGTCATCCATCGCAAGCGCTTCTGCAGGAACTGGCGTACGGAGTGGAAATCCGGGACTACTTTCACCACGTAGGGCAAGAGCAAAGTCTCGAAGCCATGTTCAGAGACGAGCCGTCCGATGTAGAGATCGTCCGCGGGACGGCCCGTCAAAGTCTCATAGCCACCGAAGGCTTCTAAGTTCTGCCGCCGGGTGACGATCGTTTGGGCGAGCGCGAACTTGACTCCGTCTAGCTTCCACGCCACGAAGGTTCCGGGGAAGAAGTCGCAGACCATCGAGATCGATTGGATCGTCTCTAGCAAGTTATGGTCGGCGACGGAAGCATAGAGACAAGTCGCCGCCCCGACCTTAGGATCTGAGAACGGCCGCACGATGGAGCGAAGGTAATTCGGCTCGACGCGGACATCGGCGTCCGTGATTACGAAGAGATCGTATTGAGCTTCTTGCGTGAGGCGGACCAACCGGCCGACTTTATCGTTGACTACGTCGCGGCCCGATCCGAAAAGAATCCGAATGTTGCGCTCGGGATAATTGCGGCGAAGCTTCTCAATCACGGGAACGGTCGCGTCGCCTGGATCCACGCAGAAGACGAGTTCGTACTCCGGGTAATCCTGCTCGCAGAAGCTTGCGAAGTTTGCGTACGCCTCGGGATCTAGACCTCTTACCGGCTTCAGGATGCTTACGGGAGGTGTGAAGTCCCCGTCGCGGGCGAGCTCTTTCTGTTTCAGCGCGGCCTGCTTGAAAAACGAAACAGAACTGTAGATCGCGAGCAAGTAGTAGATAACCGGAATGCCGGCAACCCCAAGAGCTACATAGAGAAGCATCGCGATCACCCAATACTACACGAAGGAAGAAGGCTCGCTTACAACCGTACGCGGCCCGTCAGAACCCCTATACTGAAAAGACTACTGATGGGTTTTCAGATACAGCCGTTACGTGAATTTCTGGTCCGCCCGGCCATCCCCGCCGCGCTTTCGCGCATGCCCGAGTTGGCTTACAACATTGTCTGGTCGTGGGAGCCGGCGATTCGGACGCTGTTCCGCCGCCTGGATCCGGTGGCGTGGAAGGATTCGTTTTATAACCCGGTGGTTATGCTAGGGCGCGTCTCGCAAGCCACGCTGGAGCGGGCTGCCGCCGATCCACGTTATCTGAACCAATACCACTTGGCGTGCCAGCGTTACGACGCCAGCCTTAAACGCGACGTTGAGAATCCGGGCGGAAAAGTAGTCGCTTATTTCTCTGCCGAGTACGGGCTGACGGAATGCGTGCCTATCTATTCGGGCGGCCTTGGCGTGCTCGCCGGAGATCACCTGAAATCGTGCAGCGATCTGGGCGTCCAACTTGTCGGCGTCGGTCTGCTGTACCAGCACGGATACTTCCGCCAGTTGCTCAATGCCGACGGATGGCAGCAGGAACGCACGCCCGTCACCGACTTCTACACGCTTCCGATTCAACCCGCTTGCAGCGGCGACAACCAGGAACTGCGCGTTGAGGTCGAGATGCCCAGCGGGCCGGTCCAAATCAAGATTTGGGTATTGCTGGTCGGCCGCGTGCGACTGATCCTGCTCGACACCAACATTCCGGAGAATGCGCGCATCGAAGACCGCATGATCACCGACCAGCTCTACGGCGGGGATAACGACACGCGCATTCGACAGGAAATCGTGTTGGGAATCGGCGGCCTGCGCGCGCTGGAAGCCCTGGGGATCGAGCCGACCGTTTACCACATGAACGAAGGGCACTCGGCGTTTCTTGCGATCGAGCGCATCCGTGTGTTGATGAGAGACCACAAGCTCTCGTTCGAGGAAGCTCTGGAAGCCGCGCGATCGAACAACGTCTTCACTACGCATACTCCGGTTCCCGCCGGCATCGATCTCTTCGACCCCGGCTTGGTGTACCACTACTTCGAGCGCTATTGCGGTTCGTCCGAAATCAGCTTCGAGAAGCTGATGGCGCTGGGGCGCAAGAATGCGGACGATCGCTCCGAGCGCCTGTCGATGGCGATCCTGGCCCTCAACACTTCGTCCTATCGCAACGCCGTCAGCAAACTGCATCGCGATATCTCGCAGCTGATGTGGCAGTCGTTGTGGCCTGAGCTGCCGACGTGGGAAATCCCGATCACTTCGGTCACGAACGGCGTTCATCTGCAGAGCTGGTTGAACGGCGATCTGGCGGACCTTTTCGATCAGTATCTTCCGCCCGGCTGGCGCGACTGGACGGAGGACGCGTCCATCTGGAAGATGGTCGCCGAGATTCCGGACGAGGAAGTGGCGGAAGCGCATCGCCGCCGCAAGCGACGTCTGATCGCGTTCATTCGCGAGAGGCAAGTGGAATCCGCGCAGCGCAGAAAAGCCGCGGCGTCGGAGGTCAAGAACGCGTCGGAGGTATTAGATCCGAACGCGCTCACGATTGGTTTTGCGCGCCGCTTCGCGACTTACAAACGGGCAACGCTTCTGTTTCGCGACGTTGCGCGACTGAAGAAGATCCTGCTCGATAAAGAGCGCCCGGTCCAGATTGTGATTGCCGGCAAGGCGCATCCGAAAGACGCGCCAGGTAAGGAGTTCATCCGCCAGATTGCGCAGTATGCGCGGGATCCTGAGCTGTGGAAGCACGTCGTCTTTCTGGAAGACTACGAGATGAAGGTGGCGCGCGAGATGATTCAGGGCGTCGATATCTGGCTGAACACCCCGCGCCGCGGCGAAGAAGCTTGTGGCACCAGCGGCATGAAGGCCGCGATGAACGGCGTCTTGAATTTGAGTATTCTGGACGGCTGGTTTGACGAAGCGTATGAAGTTTCGGGCGGCTGGGCGATCGGCGACCGCGAACCTTACAACGACGATCAGGACGGTTTGCACGCGAGCGCTATCTACTACTTACTCGAAAACGAGATCGTGCCGATGTTCTATGAGCGCCGTACGATGGGGACTTCGGAGTGGACCCGGCGATCGAAGCAGTCGATCATGGGAATTATTCCGGGCTTCGATGCGCGCCGCATGGTGCACCAGTACGACGCCGAGCTCTACACGCCTGCGCACAAGGCAGCGAAGGCGATTGAGAAGGACGATTTCCGGCCGGCCCGCGAACGCGCCGCGTGGAACCGGCAAATACTCTCTGTCTGGAACAACGTGCGGTTTCTGGAAACGGGACCGATCCCGGTGGGCCCGCTTACCAGCGGCAAGCCCATCTCGATTTCAACCCGCGTCGACTTAGCCGGACTAAAGCCGGAAGATGTTCGTGTCGAGGTAGTTTGGGGAGAAGTGGGGACTAACGGAACTTTGGTTGACACGGAGGCCGCCGTCCTAACTAATACCGAGACACACGGGACAGTAGCGAGTTACTCAAGGGAACTAATCCCGCAGCAGACGGGGAGGTTAGGTTATGCGCTGCGGATTAGTCCGAATCACTTTGATAACCCGTTGACACGACCGGTGCCTAGTTTGATTAAGTGGGGTTGAAGCTAGCGCAGGGACTCGTCCATGCTAGGGATTCTTCTCGACACCGTCGGGCGACGATCGTGGTGTCTTCGGCCCACGGACTAAGATTCGATACAATCCTAGATAAGCGGAGGCTTCCCACATGTCGAGATCAACAAAATCAAAGACCGAGATCCTGCGCGAGGCAGGCTTTGCATACACCATCGATCGCCAGATGTATATAAACCAAAAGACTAAGAAGGCCTTCAGCGCCGAATTCGTTCAAGATCACAGCGGCGATCAGCTTCGAAAATATATTCAGGAATACGCCGCCGGACCCGCCTGGCGGTTCTACTTCAACGCTGAACCTTCCGAAGCAGTGAAGCACGAGCTGGAATCGGTTCTTGGCTAACTCTGAGCGAACGATTGAAGACCGATTGCGCGAAGAGTACTTCAACTTACTTCCTGACGTTCGGCGCGTCTGATAAGCCACTAACAAGACTCGTTCCAAGCCCGATTCAGCAGTTGATTCCGCATCGTACGGAACGTTTCGGCCCTAGGGGCGTGCAGCGTTCCATGAAGCGCAAGTCCGTAAGTTACTTCCGATGATCCTTGTACTTGCCGGGCTCGTGTCTCGGTTAGGTGTTGCGCACGTAAGCGGAGAAGCTACTACCTTTGAGGCCCGTCCATCGGGATGGACGGCTTCGGATGCAGTGGCGCGCGAGCCGTCGCGGGATCGAATAAGCGCGAATCGGACGGCACGGCAGTATAAGGCTCGAAGTCCGGCTCTGTCGTGAACAGGTCGCGCAAGTCCGCCGCGGTGGCATCGAACAGATTCAGCGGCGGCGATCTGCAGGAAGTGAAACGCGGTCTTCCAGATCGATGGGAAACTTGCGTTCACATGCGACGCGTAGTTCTTCCGGCAGTACGGTCCGGCGGCGAGGAACACGGTGCGATGCGCGTCCACGTGATCGATCCCGCTCTGTGCGTCGTCTTCCGTTACGAAGATCGCCATATCGCGCCACCACGGCGTATGGGAGAGAAACTCCACGATCTTGCCGAGCGCGAGATCGTTGTCCGCCACATAGGAAGCGGCGTACGGATACCCATCTTCCGGACGCGGGTCCGCGGTGTGGTCGTTCGGGAGATGCAAGAACAGTAGCTGCGGCAGGTCCTTCCCGGTGTTAACGAAACGCGTCTTGATCTCGGCAATGAACTGCGCCGCGCGGAACTGATCCGGGATGTTCATGTTGAATCCCGGATAGACGCGCGAGGTGTTGCGGTAGAGCGCGTCGGGCATCGGAACATTGGTCAGCAGGCGCGCACCGGTGGGTTCCTCGTCGGGATCTTCGGCGTTGCCGGCCAATTCGAAACCTTCGCCGAAGTTCAGGAAGGAGACGTGGTTGCGCTCCAGATGCTGCCACACGCTGCCCGCCTGCTCCTGCTCTTCCGGGTGAACGGACGAGTTGCTTTCGGCAAACGAGAGCCGTCCAGGGGCCTTGTCGTCCAAGAGGAAATGCTTCTGCGCGGAGTAAGCGGCGAGCAGGGAGCTTTCGGTCCAGGCATCCGGATACGCCCCGACGATCCAGTGATGCCCATCGACACTCACTTCGGAATCGGCGTAGAAGTTATCGGAGAAGCTGAAGCGTGTGGCCAGCGCGTGGTGATTCGGCGTCACGGCAACGCCTTGGAGGCTGAATCGGTTGCGATGGCCCTCGGCGTAGCCATGGTCGCCGAAGCGGGCGTAACGGGCAACGCCGGCCACCGGGCCGTTCTCCGCTTTCATATCACCGAACACCTCGTCGAAGGTGCGGTTCTCCTTCACGATCACGACCACGTGATGGACCGGCACGTCCGGCCAAGGCTCATCCGCGATGGGACGGAATCCATTGGCATCGAGCACGACTCGGGTATGCGGGCCGAGATCCTTTTCGGCGGGCAGCGGAAAACGGGAGATGCTTCCGCGCCGCAGTACGCCGCCGAATTCGTAGGTATCAGGCTGCACCAGAAGCGAACTGGGGCCGGTGCCGCGCCCTTTCACATTCGCCACAAGCACAAAGCCATCCTGCAGCAGGACGCTCGAGGGGTACCAGCCGGTCGGAAGCAATCCAATGACGCCGTGGCGCTTGGTGTCGATGACGCCGATTGCATTGATGCCCGCTTCCGCTACCAGCAGCCAATGCCGGCTCTCGTCGTAAGCCATGCCGAGCGGCAACACGCCGCGTAGCTTTTCGAGGCCTGGAATGCGCAGCGGTATCGTCTCTTTGACGGTCAGCGTCGCGGGATCGATGATGTCGATCGAATCGTCGTGCGCATTCGAGACATAAACCGCGTCGGCGGTAGCGAGCACTCCGGATGGACTGCTTCCGCTGTCGCTCTCCAAGCCGAACGGGAGCCCGGTTCGGATCGTTGCTAGCGGCTTGGGCTGCGCGGGGTTCGATACGTCAATCACAGTGACCGAATTCGATTCCTTGGCGTTTGGATCGCCCAATGCGGGCACAGCGACGTCGCCGCCGCTGCCGTTCTTGCGCGTGACTCCGGCGGATGCTTCGAGGGAAGGAAAACCAAACGCCGGAAACGGCAGCCCAGTCGCAACGGCGTGTTTACTATCTGCACCCGGCAGGACGTGATAGCGAAACATGCCGAGGTTCGTTACCCAGACGCGCTTCTTATCGGGTGCAAGGCAAATCGAATAGGGTAGGAAACCGGTCGGGGCCTCAGAGACAACCGTGCCCTTGACTGCGTCCATAATCACGATGCGGAAGTGGGCTTGATCGACGACGTACAACAAGCTCTTCTCGGCGTCGAATGCGAGCGCTCCGGTATAGCTCGCTGTAAACGCGCCTTGATTGATGTCGATCACTTTGCGGCGTTCTCCCGTAGCGAGGTCGATTAGCCGCAGCCGCCCGGAATCCCCTTCCGAAATCCAGGCGAGCTTATCGTTCACTACTGCGACCCCGCCGCCCACCGAGCGAAAGTCTTTTTCGGATTTGGATTTTTCCTCAGTGAAGTAATTCGTCAGCGACCAGGCGTCTTTCCCGTCGCGCTTCAAGACGGTGACTGATGATCGCTCTGGCCCGAGATTTACTGACACGAAAGTTCTGCCCGAGGGACTTGCGGCGATCGAGAACGGGCCCGGGCCGGTGGGAAACTGTTCACCCAGGGGTTGGATGACGCGGCCGCCGGGAATAATCGCGGCTCCGTTTGCGCCTCTGACAGCGGGCCTGGTTTTGGCGGGCGGGCGAAACTCCGCGAAAGCGGGTGTTTGCGCGAGCACCGCACCCAAAGCAACTACCGCGAACGGAAAAATTGAGGTAATCTTTACCATCTTTGGAACCGTGGCGGGCTACACTGTGAAGAAATAGCGGAATTCAGCACGATAACCCGAGCGTTATTTCAGCGGTACTGAATAATTTTGGCTTAACTTCACCTTTAGGAGACGCGTATAATTCGGTACCAAACTTGCAACTCCTCGGGTCATAACGGGTTCCAAAAAGTAGAGTTTCTTGGTCTACGACCGGCAACGTGTTAGAATCCTTACTGTTCGGAGAGTGTAATGGCATCAACCACAACTGGCCAGATTCAAACCGCAGTACCAGTCCCCCAACGGGATTTGGAAGATCCGCTTGCGCATCTTCCATGCTCAACGATCCTCGCTTTCAAGAAAAGCCAGGTCATTTACAACCAGGACCAACCGTCGAACAATCTGTACTTGGTGATTGCCGGCAAAGTCAAAGTGTCGCGGATGGCCGAAGACGGCCGGCAGGTGGTGGTCGACATTTACCAGCCGGATGAGTTTTTCGGTGAGTCGGCGTTTCTCAGTTTATCGCGACGTTCAGAGATCGCTGTCGCTCTGGAGAATGTCAAGGTCATGACGTGGACCACGAATGACATTGAAGATATTCTGATGCGGCGTCCGAAACTCGCGATCGCGCTGATGCAGCTTCTGGTGCAACGCTCGATGGATTTTGGACACCGGATCGAGAGCTTCTCGGTCGACAACATTGCGCGCCGGCTGGCACGCACGCTGATCCGGTTCTCGGAACGTCTGGGAACGGCTTCGGAAGACGGCTCGGTAGCGATGATCCCGTTCACTCACGAGTTGCTCTCGCAGTATGTCGGGACGTCGCGCGAGATCGTGACCCACTACATGAATCACTTCCGGCGGCAGGGCTATCTGCGGTATTCACGCAAGGGCATCATGCTGTATCGTGACGCGATGCGCGATTGGCTGCGTCAACCGGCGGTCTAAGCAACCCGCAAGACCCGTCGAACACTCGTACCGAGCCCGACCGAAAGGGAGGGTTCCGCGCGATTGGCTGAGCAGCTGTTGTCCCGCTCTGTTCACTTCGCAAGCTCCTCGACGCGGTGGGGGAACGAAACACAGGTTATTGAAAGCGAATGACCTTGGTTTCCGTGTTTCCCGCTGAGTTCTGCATGTCTACAGCGACACCGCTGATTTGGTTGGTGTTGCCGGTCAGCACGGGAATACTCGCCGTGACCTGAAACATTCCTCCATAATTTGTCGCCGTGCCGAAGAAGTAGTTATAGAAGACTTCGGTGAAATCTGCAGGCACAGGCTGGCCAACGAACTCTCCCTTCGAATCATAGAAGTTGAACGTCATCCTTCCAGCTGTGCGCGTGTTATCGAAGCCGTTGACGACGACCGTCAGAGCGCTGGCACTTTTCGTGGCCGTCACTGAATCCACGCCGATCGCCGCAGCTTCCAGGTTCACGTCCGCATCGGCTGTTACGTAATCCCATGCGGCGTGCAAGTGGATGGTCCCCGCGGTTGTTCCGGTTTGCAGCACGACTGAGTTTTGCCCTGCAAATGTCGCGCTCGTCTGGCCGGGGACGCTGGCGAAGTTCACGGTTGTCGACCCTGTGGAGGGGAACACGATCGCGGGATCCTCGATTGCGATCGTCGTGGCCGGGGTGAACGTGAGCGTTACCGTGCCGTTCACCGTCTCGAGAGGCGCGCTGTCGAACGAAACCGAGATGTTCGATTGCTGGCCGCTGCTCAACAGCGACGACGGAAGCTGAATGGTGATGTTCGGTTCGGCTTCATGTGCGGTGATTGCGTACGACCAGCTATCGACCTGCACGACTCCCGTTAGCGCAGTCGTCGCCGCGCCGTAAATGCCCGCCAGCGCGAACGTGACTTGCTGTCCCGCCTGCAAGACCAGCGGCAGCGTAGGCGCCGACGCGAGCGTGAAATCGCCGGACGCCGCGATGTTGCCGACCGTCACTGGACCCGTGCCGTTGTTCACGAGCACGCAGGAAAGTTGACCGTTGTAGGAACTGGGGAAAGTCAGGACCGTCGGTGTATCCACGTGAGCTTGCGTTGAGCCTGCGGCGGATTGGACAAATAAGGAGGCGGCGGCATCGCCCTGCGCGAAAGTGAAAATGGTGAGCGCGTCGATCTGGATCGATCCGCTCGAATAACCTGCCGACAGCGGAGCGAAAGCGAGTGTCAGGGTCACGGCCTGCGACGGCGCCAGATGGAACGCGGATTCGCAGCAGAGTGTGTAGTATTCGCCGGTCGCAATCGCGCTATTCACGGTGACGCTGGCTGTGCCGGTGTTCACGACGTCGAACGCGAACTGTTCCGTGTCTCCGACCGGGGCGTCCGGCAGGACGAGTTGCGTACCGATGAGTGCTCCCGTGGCGTGATTTTTTACCACGACTTGCGCGGAACAAATGGCGGCCGAGAAAAGCGCAATGGCGACGAGTGGCTTCATCGCGTCACCAACACCGGAGGCGTCCGCGGTTTCGGAGGGACTTGCGGCCTCACTGGAATTTCCAACAGCTGCAAAGCGCCGTTCAACATCCAGCGCGCGTTGATTGAAACCGTTCGCGAGCCCGAGGCTTGTAACGTCTGCACCGATGACGGAACGGGAATAGGGTTAGTCGATCCGTTAGGAGCCGTCCAGATGAGCCCCGTTGCTGAAGTGGTAAGCCATCCGCCATTGAAGCCGATAGCGGGTGTTGCGCCCGGAACCGCGAGTTGGTTACTGACCGAATGGTCCGCCGTGCTCAACGAAGAGGACCACAATTGGTTGTTGGATAGTGTCAGCAGCGAGATGCTCTGTCCAGAGGTAGCGCCGAGCGCGACCACCGTTCCTCCGCCGTTCGTCGTCGAAATCGTCGCGCCTTGAGGCGTTTGCAGAGTTGTGCAAGCTCCCGAACAGAACCACTGGAGCGAACCATCGGATGCAAATGACGCCAATGGCCGCTCCGCTATCCGCAGCATGTATCGACGATTGTTCTTGACCGGATCCGTCCGTAATCACGAAGGCGGCAGCGCTCTTCAACAACCCGCTGGTATCGCTGAAACTAGCGGAGATGAACGCGCTCGGGAGCGCGATCGATTCGCCGCGAAGCAGATTTCCAAAGACGCCGTGAACCGGAACAAGACGATTCGCGCCATCCAATACCATGCCTGCGACCGGCGCGTTTACGCCCTGCGCGAGACTCAGCCGCGCCGCGAGAAAAACTAAGGAGATCGTTAGACGCATCATGGCCTTCCCACCACTCCCGTCGGAATTCCAAATGTCGGCGGCAATGTCGCGTTTGTACCGCTGGCGCCGGCGGAGGTCCGGTTCTTTGCGTAGTCCGCAGCTGCCGCGAGCAACAAGACTCCTGCCGCTTCCCACAGATGCGGGTGTGAGCCGATCAAAGAATGCACGGGATGCTTTCGCGAATCCGGCGCGATGAACTGCGTGGAAAGGGTTCCCGCTCGCGCTTCACCCTTGGCTACGGTGACGCGAACCTGAAACTGCCCGGCGAAACCACCCGCCTGCAACGACCGCAGTGACACGTGGCCGCCATCGGTGGTCAGAATCTCAGTCTTGAGGCCGTTGCGAAAGGTTCCCGAGACGCCGTCTTCCGGCAGCCGGAAACTAACAATCGCGCGATCGACCAGGGCGCCTGTTTCATCCGTAACTTCAACAACGAGAGGACGTTGAATCCTCTCGCCTTCACGAATGACCTGCCCGTCGCCTGAAACGATGTGCGCTTCGAGCAAACCGGATTGAGCACGCAGAATGATTGGGGCGATGCAGACTAAAGCAAGAACTAAGAAGCAGCTATAAGAACGGCTGTGATATTGTCCGGGCCGCCAGCCGAACGCGCGGCGTTTATCAAATGCAAACACTTCTCTTCCAAGGTGTTGGCAGCTTCCGGGTTATCTCCCAGTATTCCTTGGAGCTGCTCAGGGGTAACCAGCCCGTGCAGCCCGTCGCTCGAGAGCAGCAGATACGCGCCCGGCTCCGTTTTGATGTCGTACAGTCTTACATCGAGAGCCTCAGAAACGCCCAGCGCCATGGTGAGAACGTGGCGCAAAGGATGCTTCTGCAGCGTCTCCTCGTCGAGCCCCAGCGGCCGGCCGACTTCCTGAACCCACGTTTGATCTTGAGTGATCAGCCGCAGTTCGCCGTGAGCCCAAAGGTAGGCGCGACTATCGCCTATGCTGGCGATGGTGAACGAGTCGCCACGGTCCAGCGCGGCGACAAGAGTGGTCCCCATGCCTTGCAATTCAGGGTTATTCCGCGCTTCGCTAAGGATCAGCGCATTCGCTTTTTCGATGGCGCTCAGTAGCGTCGCGGCATCTCTCAACGGTGTGGCGAGCAAGGTTTCCGACACGGATTCAACCGCCAGCCGGGAGGCTTCCGCGCCGCCCCGAACGCCTCCCATTCCGTCCGCCAGCAGGTAGATCCCGGCCTCCGCGTCGACAAAAAAGCGGTCTTCGTTCCGTGCCCGCACCTTTCCCGTATCGGTCCGGGCACAAACATTGCGCATTCGTAAACTACTATACGAGAACTCGTAATCGGATGTTTTATCGTGGCTGTTATTGCGTGTCTTACTACGGTTTCTGATACCTTATTGAACAGTAAAAACCAATCCTATGCTGGACCAGACTCTCACCCGCCGCAATGCAGTCAAGCTCGCCGGAGCCGCCCTTGCCGCCCCCGCCATCCAGTCTCTGAAGGGTGCCAACCAAACGGTGTCGTTTGGCATTATCGGCACCGGAAGCCGTGGTTCCTACCTGCTGAAACACCTGAAGGGAATCGACAACGGCCACTGCACGGCCGTCTGCGATATCAACCCCGACAACCTGCAGCATGGATACGACACGATCGGAACAAATCCAACGAAGTATAAGGATTACCGCGATCTGTTGAACCGCAAAGACATCGACGCGGTCATTATTGCGACGCCGCTGTTCGTGCATTTTCCGGTTACGCGGGACGCGCTGCTCGCCGGGAAACACACGTTCTGCGAGAAGAGTATGGTCTTCAAGCCGGAAGAAGTGCATGCGCTGCGGGCGCTTGCGTCGCAGTGCTCGAACCAGATTCTCCAGGTGGGTTTGCAGCGCCGCTACAGCGTTTTCTACCAGACGGTGAAAGAGATGGTCGATAAAGGCGTGCTGGGAAACGTCACCCACATCCAGGCGCAATGGAATCGCAACCCCGGCTGGAAAATGAAACCCAATCCCGATCCGGCCAAGCAGAAGATGCAGAACTGGCGGCTTTATCGCGAGTGCTCCGGCGGGCTAGCCGCGGAACTCGCGTCGCACCAGGTCGACGTGGCGGACTGGATGTTCGGTTCCGTTCCCGAGTATGTTGTCGGCGTCGGCGGCCACGATTACATCTTCGATGGCCGGGACATCAACGATAACGTTCAGGTCATCATCAAGTACCCCAAGAATCAGAAGTTCATCGGTTCTTACATCAGCACCAACTCGCACCTGCCGCTATTCAACTCCTCGCGCACGGAGTTCGGTGAAGTGATTATGGGCACGGAAGGCTCGGTCGAAATCACGATCGGCGACGATACGCATCCAGCTTTGGCGGTCTGGTTCCGCGAGCCCGCGCAACCGCACGTGACAGCCGCGGGCGGAGGGGAGAAGAAGTGGCAGGCCGGTGCAACTATGGTCGCGGCGGGATCGCAGAAGGGCTTCCCGATCATGATGTATCGCGACGAGGTCGGACCCAACGATAGTTTCGTCGATCGCGAGATGAAATTCGGACGGCGCTGGCTTTATACCAAAGGCATCGCGACGCCGGAAGAGCCGCGGAATCCGGTCGACATCGAACTCGAAAGCTTCTTCAATAACTGCCGCGACGGCCAGCGTCCGAAAGCGAACGTGGATGTCGGTCTGGCCGATTCCACCACCGTCATCCTTTCCAACCTGGCTTTCGATGAAGGCCGCCGTGTATACTTCAGCGAAATAGACAAAATGGGACGGGACGAGAAGGGAACCGATAGCAAGCCGAAGCACGCGTAACGCCGCAGGAACCTAGTGAACGAAAGTAGCTCCGTAGTGGAGTCGACGCTAAATCCAGCAACGGCGGGCAGCGCTTCCGCGCTCGCTCATTCCGAAATCATCCTCAATGCGCTCCCGCTCGGCGTCTTGCTGACGGACCGGCGCGGTAAGGTCCTCCAGGCGAATGCGACGGCGCTCAAGCTGCTGGGCGCTGCGGATATCCAAGGCCTTCTACGGGGTTTGGACGACTTTAAGCTGCATGACCTGGACGGCAGGCGTGTTCCCACCGGCGATGGTCCATTACAGCAGGCGGTAAAAGGCCAGACGGTTCGTGATCGCAAGTACGAAGTACGCCGGCTCGGCATGCCCGTCCGGGTGGCCGCTTTCACTACCGAACTGGTGCGAAACGACGCCGGCAACATCGGAAACATCCTCATCACGATTCGCGACGTTACGGAAGAAAAGACGTCGCGGCGCGCGCTCCATGAGAGCGATGACCAATTTCGGCTAGCAGTGGAGGCCGCCGACCTCGGCACCTGGTTTTCGGGACCGCAGGAGGACGAAGTCACCTGGTCGGATCGATGCAAAGCGATCTTCGGGCTTCCGTCGGAAGCGCGCATCACGCGCTCCGAGTTTGTCTCGCGCATCTATCCGGATGATCGGGAGGCGGTCGGGGCCGCGATCCGGAACACTCTCGAGACGGGCCATCCTTACAACGCCGAGTTTCGTATCGTGTGGCCTGACGGCAGTGTGCATTGGGTGCAGTCCTGGGGACGGCGCACAACGTATCCGGACGGCCCACGTCCGTTCATGCAGGGCGTGGTCGCGAGTATTGACGATCGCAAGGAGATCGAGCATCAGAAACAAAGCGTCGCGGGCACCCTACGCGCGATCATTGACTCGTCTCCGATGGGCATCGTCACCACGGATCCCGCCGGGTGTGTGGTGATCTGGAATCCCGCTGCCGAGCGCATGCTCGGATTTGCCGCAGCGGACGTCGTCGGAAAAGCCTCCCCGTTCACCTTCGATCAGGAAAGCGGCGCCACTACGCTCGACTGTACGCTCCCGCGTGCGGATGGCCAGCAGGTCGAAGTCCTCTGCTCGTTCGCGCCGATGCGATCGGATGATGGCGAATTGACCGGACACCTGCTGATGTTTTCCGACATCACGGAACGAAAGCGCGTGCAGACTCAGCTCGAGCATGTGCAGCGGCTGGAAAGCCTGGGCGTGCTGGCCGGCGGGGTCGCGCACGATTTCAATAACCTGCTGACCGGCATCATCGGCAACGCCAGTCTCGCCACTTACACACTCGAATCGGAGCATGCCGCGCAGCCGATGTTGAAGGACATCCTGCGCGCGGGTGAACGCGCCGCCGCGCTCACCAAACAGCTTCTGGCGTATGCGGGAAAAGGCCGCTTCCTGGCCACCCTGATCGACCTGAACGGCATCGCCAAAGACGCCCTCGCTGCGGCGCGCACATCCATCGAAAACCCCCGAGTGACGTTGACGCTCGATCTTGCCCCCGACCTGCCGAAAGTGGAAGCCGATCCCGGTCAGTTGCATCAGGTGTTGCTCAGCTTGATATCCAACGGAATCGAAGCAATTGTTCCGGAGGATAGCGGCAACGTCGAGGTGCGAACGCGGGTGGAACGATTGACTCAGGCGGGCAGCCGCGGATGGGAAGCCGGTGCGTTTCTCGAAGCGGGTCATTACGTGGTGGTCGAGGTGATCGACACGGGCATTGGCATCGACGCCGACACGCGTACCCGCATCTTCGAACCGTTCTTCTCGACCAAGTTCACGGGACGCGGTTTAGGGCTCTCTGCCGTGCTCGGGATTGTGCGCCAGCACAACGGCGCGATTGCGCTCAACAGTAGCCCAGGGTCTGGAACGCGCTTCTCGGTTTACCTTCCGGTGGCCTCCGGACAGCTCGCTGAAGAACCTCCGATCGGCGATACGGAAAAGACGTTGGACGCGGGGTTGATCCTGGTGGTGGACGACGAGCAGACGGTTCGGGAGACGCTGCGACGCGCGCTGGAACACTGGAACTATAGCGCGATTCTCGCGGAGAACGGCCAGATCGCGCTCGAAGTGTTTCCTGCGATTGCGGCGCAGGTACATGCGGTGATTCTGGATTTGACGATGCCCGTGATGGGCGGCGAGGAGACGCTGCGCCATTTGAGGAAGATCAGGGCTGACGTGCCTGTGATATTGACCAGCGGTTATAGCCAGGCTGACGCGATGCGGCGGATGGAAGGGAAAGGTGTCTCAGCGTTTTTGCAGAAGCCGTTTACGGTGGATCAGGTGGTGGTTAAGCTGAGGAATTTGTTGGGGGTGAAGAAGCCGGTTTAGCGCCAGGCCTGCGCGAGATCGTAGGCCGGGAGGTGCCGAGCACTGCCGCTCATTCACTTACGTTTAGCCCTACGGCATCAAGACAGCCGTCCCTGATCGAGTGACCAGCGTGCGGGGGGTTCATCCGCATTTAATCTTTCCTTTCCTTAGTGGTGATCAACCAAATCGACGTCGAGGCGATCGCCGTCCGCAAACCGAAATACAATGCGCCAAATTGCCGCTGATCGTGATGCTGATGCTCCAATATCCCCGCGGCTCGCCCTTGAGGACATGCAGGCGATAGCCAGGTAGATCGACATCACTCGTGCGCACGGCTGCGTCCAGATGGGCTAGAACGTCTTTGACGCGTTTCAGTTGATCCGCTCTGACGCCACTCGCATCGCCGCCGCGGAACAGATGTCTTAAGACCACGATGGCCAAACGTCCGGTCAGTCACACGTATGTGTTATACATTTTGTATAGCGATGCGGTTTGAGTGGGACGATCAAAAGGACCGGATCAACCAGCGGAAGCACGACGGCCTCACGTTTGAAACGGCCGCGCGCGTCTTCAACGATCCTCTTGCGGTGTTCCGCAAGGACCGCATTGTTGGAGGAGAACAGCGGTGGCATGCCGTAGGATCCGTAATGGGCGCTGTGGTGCTGGTTGTTCATGTCTATCGCATGGAGAATATAAATGACGAAGAAGAAAACGTCCGCATCATCTCGGCCCGGGAAGCAAACAAGCGTGAGCGCCGAGTCTATCTTCAGCAAGCCAGTGAGTAAGTCGCAGAAATCCGTCTTGTCGCGGATCGCTAAGAGGCAGTCCGCTGAGGACGAATCCGGGATCGATTTTTCCGAAATCCCTGCCCTTACTGAAGAACAACTGGCTCAGTTTAAACGCGCTCCGAAGGTGCTCGTGGCAGCCCGCATCGACAAAGAGGTCTACGATTGGCTCATTGCATATGGGAAGGGCTACTCGACCCGGATCAACGGTATCCTGCGCACGGTTATGGAACGCACTCGTTAGCCGGGTAAGACTCCGGTCAGATGGTGAGAAGTTGATCTGTTTAGCGCTTCACGGCGAGTGTCAAGCCGTCCGCGATTGGCAGCAAAGAGGTAAACACACGCTCATTCTCGGGAAGGCTCGCGTTGAATTCGCGGATTACGATCGTGTCTAATTCGCGACTGGCGGGGTCGATCACCTTTCCATCCCAAAGCGTGTTGTCGACGGCAATCAGGCCGCCGACTCGCATCAGAGCCAAGGTCTTCTCGAAGTACTCGGGATAGCTAGTCTTATCCGCATCGATGAAGGCGAAGTCGAACACGGCGCCTTCTTCGGTGAGGCGATCCAAAGACTCGCGTGCCGGGGCAATTCGGAGATCGATCTTGCTTTCGACTCCGGCTTTCTTCCAGTAGCGGCGGGCGACCGATGTGTACTCCTCGCTGACGTCTAGCGCCGTTATGTGGCCGTCGTCCGGAAGCGCGAGCGCGACTGCGAGCGAACTGTAGCCGGTGAAGACTCCGATCTCGAGGGTCTTGCGCGCTCCTGTCGCCAGTACCAGCAATTGCAGAAATTGGCCTTGCAAGGCGGTGATCTGCATCTGGTGTTCCGGATGCGCGTTCGTTTCTTCCCGCAACTCGGCTAAGATCGGGTGCTCCGGCGGGGATACGCCCTCGATATAGCGGATGATGGCTTCGCGGGCAAAGAATTTCGATTCCATTTAGGGCTCCATAGCAGCGCGAACGGTCGCGAACAGAGACTTGTTCCGCGTCGCGAAGATCAAGCAATCCGTCCCATCAGCAATATACGACTCGGGCTGCATCCATTCCATTTGCTTCGAAGCCATAACAACCGAGGAAACAAGAGCGCTTGGGGAGGTGAGGGGTTGCTCCAAGGCTCGAACCATAGGCGATCGCGCCGACGTTTTTCCATCTTGGCGCAATGTCCGCCTCGGAAGTGGCGAGAGGCAGAGACTGAGAAACGTTCGCAACTCCGGGTCGGCCTCAAGCCACGCGTGTCCGTTGTTTGTCCCCGTCTGCATGGTCCTACGGATGCCGATCGATCGGCTTGGTTATTTTCCGAAGTTGGCTGACTTGATCGCGAAGTTCAGGACGGCTGCGGGGAAGATTCCGAGGACCAGCGTTCCGATCGCGGGGAGGATCAGGGCGAGGCCGGTCGATGCGGAAAGTGGTTGCGGCATCGGCGTGGTTTCGAGCGGTTCCTGCATGTACATGGCGCCGATGATGCGCAGGTAGTAGTAAGCGGCAATGCCACTGTTCAGCAGGCCGAGGACCGTCAGCCAGATCATGTTGGCTTCGAGCGCGGCCTGGAAGATATAGAACTTGCCGAAGAAGCCGCCGGTCAGAGGAACGCCGATCAGCGAGAGCAGGAAGAGCGTGAGTAGCGCGGCGGTGAGAGGCTGGCGCGCGCCAAGTCCGTTGAAGTCCGAGATCTGCACGTGGCGCTCGCCTTTACCGCCGACATGCGAGATCGCGAGAAACGCGCCGACGTTCATGCAGGCATAAGCGGCGAGATAGAACATGGCGGCCGCTGCGCCAATATCCGAATGCGACGCGAGCGCCACCATCACGTAACCGGCGTGGGCGATCGAGCTATAGGCCAGCATGCGCTTCACGTTCGATTGCCGTAGCGCCGCGAAGTTTCCGATGGTCATCGAGAGGAGCGCCGAGATCCAGATCAAGGGCACCCATCCGTTGGAGATGCTCGGGAAGGCGGTCAGGAAGATGCGCAGGAATATCGAGAATGCAGCAGCTTTGGGACCCGCTGACAGGAATGCGGAAACGGGCGAAGGCGCGCCTTGATATACATCCGGCGCCCAGATCTGGAACGGTGCTGCGGAAACTTTGAAGGCGAGTCCGACGAACATCAGCGCGGCTGCGATTCCGAGAAGCACTGCCGGAATGTCGTTCTGCGCATTGGCGAAGCGCGCGTGGATCAACGCGAGATTCGTCGAGCCCGTGGCGCCGTAGATGATCGAGATCCCGTAGAGAAAGAACGCGGTCGCAAACGAACCCAGCAGGAAGTACTTGATGGCGGCTTCGTTGGCGCGCTTGTCGTCGCGGAAATAGCCGGCGAGGATGTACGTCGCGATGGATGAGATCTCGAGGCCGATGAAGATCATGATTAGCTCATTGGCACTCGACAGGATGCATTGACCGACGATGGAGAACAGGATCAACGAATGGAACTCGCCGGTTTCGGCGCCTTCGCGGGAGAGAAAGCTTTTGGATCCGAGGACGACCACGATCCCGATGCAGATCACCAGGACGCGGAAGAACGTCGCATAGCCGTCGACCACAATCATGTGCGAGAACGCATCGCCCGGCGACGTATTCGCGTAGATTGCGCCGAACAGAGCGAGCACAAGACCGACGATCGCGATGTAACCGGCGAAGGGTGAGCCGCGGCGTCGCACCAGCGGGTTCAGCACCATCAGCGCCGTGCCGAACACGGAGAGGATGATCTCGGGAAGAAGGCGCGTGTACTCGCCGAGTTGAGGTAGCAAATCAGCGTTCAAGGCGGCGAGCCTCCACGCGGAGCGGCATGTTCTGCTTGCTGTCTTCCAGGATGTGCGATGTCGTATTCGTGATGGCGGGCAGGAAGGTTTGCGTGCCGATGCCAAGCCAGAACATCATGACGATGAGCGGCAGCATGCACATCCATTCGCGCGTATTCAGATCGGCGTAGGCGCGCTGGGGCTTGGTGCCGTAGAACAGTCGCTGGTAGAGCCACAACATGTAACAGGCCGAGAGGATGACGCCGATCGCGGCGAAAACCGCGTAGGTGAATTTGGCTTGCGCCGCTCCCTGCAGGACGAGGAACTCGCCGACGAAACTGTTGAGGAGCGGCAGACCCATCCCGCTCAGCGTCACGATTAGGAACGTGGTTGCGAGCCACGGAGATTTGAATGCGACGCCGCCGTAATCGGCGATGGCGCTCGATTTGCCGCGCTCCATCAGAAGCCCGACGACCAGGAACAGACCGCCGGTTGAGATGCCGCTGTTGATCACTTGATAAACGGCGCCGTCGGTCCCTAGCTGCGTGAAGGTGAAGATGCCGAGGATCATGAATCCGACGTGACTGAGCGAAGAATACGCGATGAGCCGCAGAATGTTTTTCTCCGCTAACGCGAGCAGAGCGCCATAGATGATGGCAACGATCGCCAGCACGATAATCCACGGCGCGTTATCGCGGGCGGCGCCGGGGAAGAGCGGCACGCAGAAGCGGATCATTCCGAAGACGCCCAGCTTCAGCAGCATCGCGGATACCGGCGGGGGCGCTTGCGAATGGAAGTCCGGCAGCCACGTGTGTAGCGGGAAGAGCGGGCCTTTGATGGCGAAGGCGGCGAAGAAACCAAGGAAGAGCAGGTTCTGTTCGGTCGGGCTGAACACGAGGCGGCCGCCGTCGAGCTGCGACAGGATCGCCGCGTAATCGAACGTGTGGGCGCGCGTGTAGATGTAGATCATGCTGGCGAGCATCATCATGGAGCCGAGCATGGTGTAGACGAAGAACTTGAGCGACGCGTACATGCGCCGGTCGCCGCCCCAGATGCCGATCAGGAAGATGAACGGCACGATGCTGACTTCCCAGAACACGTAGAAGAGGAACAGATCGTAAGCGGCGAAGACGCCGATCAAACCGAACTCAAGCAGCAGGATGAGAATGAAATATTCTTTGCCGCGGCGGGCGATCAGGTTCCATGAGGCGAGGATCGCGAGCGGAGTGATGAACGTCGAGAGCACGATCAGCCACAAGCCGATGCCATCAGCGACCACGTGATAGTGGATGTCGAGACTCGGCACCCAGACGAAATCAGTGACGAACTGCGGTCCGGCGCCGGAGTGATAGTGCGTGGCGAGGACGATGCCGCCGGCGAAGGTGGCCAGCGCAGTTCCAAGCGCGACCAATCGAGTGACGCTGGCCGGGAGGAACAGCGCAACCAGAACGCCGACAAGAGGCAGCAGCAGGATTACATCGAGCAGGTTCATCGTAGAGAGACTCCGCTCGTCATCAGGCCGAGGACAACTAAAAGGAAGACCGATCCGAGAACGACCCACGTCGCATAGCTGCGGATGTTGCCCGATTGAAATTGCCTTAGACCGCCGCCGACGCTGCGCACCAAGCCGGCCGCGCCGCTGACTGTGCGATCGAGGAAGCTGTGGTCGACGCCGTTCAAGAGCACGGTACGCGATCCTTCGAGGGTCGGACGGACGATGGCGGCGTCGTAGATTTCATCGACGAAGAACTTGTTGTAGACGACGGTGTAGAAGCCGCCCATCGAACGCGCGAAAGCCTCGGGCATGCCGGGACGCACGACATAGAATGCAGCCGCGACCAGGATCCCGATCAAGCCGACTGAGGTCGCGACGACTTGCAGAATCAGGCTGTTGCCGGAAGCTTCAGCGACCGGGAAAAACGCGTCCAGATAGTGCGGCACGTTGAAGAGGAAACCGCCGGCGAACGACAGCAGTGCCAGGATGCCTAGCGGGACCAGCATAGAGAGCGGCGATTCGTGCGGGTGCGCTTCACCGCGATATTTTCCGAAGAACGTTAGGAAGATCGCTCGAAATACGTAGAAGGCTGTCAAGAAGGACGTGAATAAACCGAGTACATACATCCACGGCGAATGATGCGCGGCTGCTGCGAGGATTTCGTCCTTGCTAAAGAACCCGGCGAAGGGCGGGATGCCCGCGATGGCCAGACCGGCGATGACGAGACACGCGAACGTGATGGGGAGTTTCTGTCGCAGGCCGCCCATTTTGCGCATATCCTGCTCTCCGGCGCACGCGTGGATGACGCTTCCCGCACCGAGGAACAGTAGCGCTTTGAAGAATGCGTGAGTGACCAAATGATAGATGCCCGCGCTGAACGCGCCGCATCCGAGGCCGAGGAACATGTAGCCGAGCTGCGAGACGGTGGAGTAGGCGAAGACTTTCTTGATGTCGTTTTGCGCGAGGCCGATCACGGCAGCGAACACGGCGGTCAGCACGCCGACGATCGCGACGACGTTCAGCGCCGTTCCGGAGTGGACGAATAGAACCGAAGCTCGCGCGACTAGATAAACGCCCGCAGTGACCATCGTTGCCGCGTGAATCAATGCGGAGACCGGCGTGGGACCTTCCATCGCATCCGGCAGCCAGACATACAAAGGAAGCTGTGCCGATTTGCCGCACGCGCCTACGAGCAGCAGCAGCGCGATGGCAGTCAGCACGCCTTGCTGTTTCCCAGCCGCAGCGTCGAACACCGTTCCGAAGTCGAGCGTGCCGAACGTGACGACGATCAGGAACATCGCAAGGGAGAATCCGAAATCGCCGATGCGGTTGACGATGAACGCCTTATTGCCGGCATTGGTCGCGCTCTTGCGATCGAACCAGAATCCGATCAGAAGATAACTCGCAAGACCCACGCCTTCCCATCCAACGAAGAGCACCAGGAAGTTCGCCGCCAGCACCAGCACCAGCATGAAAAACATGAACAGATTCAGGTACGCGAAGTAGCGTGCGTAGCCCGGGTCATCCGCCATGTATCCGGCCGAGTAAACGTGAATCAGCGTGCCGACGCCGGTGATCACGAGCAGCATGATGGCGGTCAGGCGATCGACGGAGAAGTCGCAGCCAACTTTAAATTCGCCGCTTTGAATCCAGGTGAAGTAGCGCTCGATGTGCGCGTGATCGAGCGGCTTCAGCCCGTTCAGCACGAGCATCACGCTGAGGAACGAAGCCAGAGGAGCGATGATGGCTATCGCCCCGACCACCGTCTTCGGCAGCTTGCGACCAAAGATTCCGTTGATCAGAAAACCGCAGAGCGGCAGAATCGGTATCAGCCAGAGAGGCGGCATGGTTAGTCGTTCATCTCGCTGATTTCATCGATATCCAAAGTGTTGCGATTTTTATAGACGGTCAGAATAATGGCGAGACCCACGGCGGCTTCCGCGGCTGCGACTACCATCACGAAGAAGGTGAAAATGTGTCCGTTCACTTGGCGCAATTGATACGAGAACGCGATGAACGAAAGGTTCACGGCGTTGAGCATGAGCTCGATCGACATGAAGACGGTGATGATGTTTTTGCGAAACAAGAAACCGGCGATGCCGAGGCAGAAAAGGATCGCGCTCAGGATCAAATACCAGGAAAGAGGAACGCCGTGACCCATCAGTCCATCTCCTTCTGGGCCAGAACGACGGCGCCGATGATCGCAATCAGGATCAGGACGGAAGTGACTTCGAAAGGCAGCAGATAGTTTTCAAATAGCGCGCGTCCGATGGCTCTCGCGGACCCGCCTTGGAAGGCGCCGAAGTGAACCGGTGTGGCGTCTCCGAAGTTTGTAGCGAAGAAGTAAATCAGCACGCCGCCGAAGCCGATCAGGACAGGCGCTCCGAGAACCTTCACCATCAGCGAACGGCCCTCGCGTTGTTCCGCGCCCGCGTTCAGCAGCATGATGACGAAGATGAAAAGCACCATGATCGCGCCCGCGTAAACGATGATCTGGGCCATGGCGATGAACTCCGCGCCGAGCAGCAGATAGAGCACCGCGAGCGACCCCATGACGCCGACCAGCGACAGCGCGCTGGAGATCGGGTGGGTCTGCATCACCACGCTGATGCCGCAGCCGATTGCAATTGTCGCGAACAAAAGGAAAAAGAAAATATCCATCGCTATTTCGCTGTCAATGCTACCAGTAATCCAGTGATTAGCAAGTTGATGAGCGCCGCGGGGAACAGAGTTTTCCAGGCGAATCCCATCAACTGGTCATAACGGAAGCGCGGCAAGGTGGCGCGCACCCACATAAAGATGAAGAGCAGCGTCCCAACTTTCGCCGCAAACCAGAAGAACGGAATCAGGAATTGCTGCAAGAAGGGCAGCAGGAACAAGACGGCCAAAGCCCAGAAGACAAGAGCGACTACCGGGAATGTGAATCCATCGCGCTTGCGCCGCGGCGTGAGGCCCGCATATAACGCGACCGCGCCGACCAGGAAGAACAGAATCGGAGGCACGAAGTTCGAACCGAGCGATACCGGGAAGAGAGGAGTCCAGCCGCCGAGGAACAGGATCGTCGTCATCGACGTGATCGTGATCATGTTGGCGTATTCCGACATGAAAAACGCCGCGAACTGCAGGCTGCTGTATTCGGTGTGGAAGCCGGCGACGAGTTCGTTCTCGGCTTCGGGTAAATCGAACGGCACGCGATTGGTTTCCGCGAAGCCCGCGATCACGAAGATCAGAAAGCTGAAGATCTGCGGGAAAGGGCCGTTGAAAACCGACCAGCGCGGTAGAAATCCAAAATTGAAACCGGCCTGCGATAGAACGATTTCACGCAAGCTCAGCGTTCCGGCGAGCAAGAGAGGCGCGGTAATCGCGAGACTCAATGGCAACTCATAGCTCACCATTTGCGCCGAGCTGCGCAGACCGCCAAGCAGGCTGTACTTGTTGTTGGACGACCAGCCGGCAAGCGCAATGCCGTAAACGCCCAACGAGCTGATCGCCAGCACAAACAGAATGCCGACGTTCAGATCGGTCAACTGCATCCACGTGTGGTAACCGCCGACCGAAACTTCCGAGCCGAAGGGAATGATTGAGATGGACGTCAGCGCCATGGAAATTGCGAGGACGGGCGCTAACAAATAGAACGGCCGGTTCACGTAGGAAGGAAGCAATCCTTCTTTGGTGACGAGTTTGAGGACATCGGCCAGCGGCTGCATCAGCCCGTGCGGACCCACGCGCGAAGGCCCGATGCGCACCTGCACGTGCGCGATCACCTTGCGCTCCACCCACTGCAGGTAGGCCAAGGTGGTCATCAGACCTGCGAACACAATCGCGATCTTTAGAAGGCTGACTAGAAAGAATTCCATTACTGGTGAACGGCTTCGACAGGCTCGACTTCGCCTTCGGCTTTCTCAAGAACCGAATTCAGTATCTTAGAATATCGTCCGAGCGTTCCGGAGGCGAACAGGTCGTTATGCACGGACCGAATCATTTCCGGGCGGCCTGTTGACGAGATTCGTCCGTTGACAGGGGCTGTCTGCGCAGCGCCGCCGGTTGCGATCACGGGAAGCGAAACATCGTAGCCCCGCACCGTGCGGCGGATCTGATCGAAGACGCGATCGGCGACCCACGGACCGACGGTCGCGGCGAGTCCCATCTCCTTGGCGATCAGGCCGATGATCTCGAGATCGGGCTTCGTGCCCATGACATCGAGACCCTTCTTCAAGCGCTGTACTTCGCCACAGACGTTGGTGAACGAGCCGCTCTTTTCGTAAGCCGAAGCAGCGGGGAAGACGACGTCGGCGCGCTCGGCGGTCTCGGTCAGGAACATGTCCTGCACGACGAGGAACGGGCTGGATGCGCTCAGATCGGCACGCGATAGCGGATTCGCGCCGATGACCCAGAGGACATCGAGGTCCGGCGCATTGATCATTTCATCTAATGACCATCCGCGTTGTGGCGACGCGTGATAGCCGGGCAGCAGATCCGGCGTGAGACCCATGTCGACCGCACCGCGCGAATTGGAGTAATCGACGAGCGGTACATACTTGACCGGCTTTCCGAGCGCAGTTCCAAACTCCAGTAAGCGCCGAACGCCTTCGCCTTTGACTGAGTCATCGAACAGAACAACCAGTTCTGGTTCGTTGACGAGCACGTCGCGCATCTGGTCGAGAGCGCCCCAGATCTGATCGCCAGCCGCCCGCGTCGAACGCGCCGCGTATTTGTCCTCGCGAACGGGCTCCGGCGTGACGACATAAACCTTTGCCGCATGATGCCGGAAATTCGCGCGCACCTGAAACGCGAGGAACGGCTGCTCGAGCGATAGATCCGCGCCGATGATCAGCACGGCTTTCGAGGTGTAGAGATCGGCGGTGGTGGCGAGCGAAGCGTTCGCGCGTCCACTGAGGGCGTCGAGCAACGTTACGACGTCGCCCGAACGATGGTGGTCGATGTTGTTCGTCCCCAGCCCTTCGCGCGCGAACTTCTGCAGGTAGAAATTCTCTTCGTTGGTGGTTCGCGTCGAACCGATCACGCCGAACTTGCCGCCGGCATTTTTGGTCTCGGTAAACTTACGCGCGACGGCCTCAAGCGCGGTCGACCACGCTACCGGTTGCAGCGTTCCGTTGACCCGCATCAGCGGCGATTGCAGACGCTCCGGATGGTTGTAGAAATCGAATCCGTAGCGGCCCTTGATGCAAAGGAACTCGCCATTGATGCCGGACCGATCGCGATTGTTGCCGCGCAGGATCTCGCCATTGCGCACGCCGAGCGTCGTCTTGCAGCCGTTCGAGCAATGCGTGCAGATGGTGCCGACGTGGTCCATCTCCCACGGCCGCGACTGATAGCGATACGTCCCGCTGGTCAGCGCGCCGACCGGGCAGATATCGATGCACATGCCGCACTCATCGCAGTTGAGGTGATCGCCTTCGTTCGGCGCGATCTCCGACACGGACCCGCGATTCACAATGCCCGAGTGCGCCGACGCCCATCCCTTCATTGCAGACGCGCACGCAGCGGAAGCACAGGATGCAGCGCGGGCCCATCGTAGAACACTACCGGCGACCACTGCTTCTCATCCACGTGCCACTTGTTCTCGATGAAGCGGCTGTCGCCCGCGCCGTAGCGGAACACCATGTCCTGCAGTTCGCATTCGCCGCCTTTGTCGCAAACCGGGCAATCGAGCGGATGGTTGGTCAGCAGGAATTCCAGCGTCATCTTGCGCGCGCGACGGACCTGCTCGGTATCAGTGCGGACCACCATGCCTTCGGCCACCGGCGTGGTGCAAGCGGTCGGCATCTTCGGAGTCTTCTCGACTTCAACCAGACACATGCGGCAGGCGGCCTGCAGCGAATAGCCGTCGTAATAGCAGAACGCGGGAATCTCGATGCCCGCCGCTTTCGCCGCGTTGATCAGCAGGGTGCCTGGCGCGGCTTCAATCTGCCGGCCATCTATCGTGAGCTTTACAGGGTCAGGCATTTTGGTTTTGGAAACTAAACGGACGCCAGTTGCAGCAGCGGGTCCGGTTGCGAAGCGGGAACATGTTTCTGAATGTACGCTTCGAACTCATGCCGGAACTTCTCGACGAACGCGATCGTCGGCATCGCGGCGGCATCGCCAAGCGGACAGAAGGTCCGGCCCAACATGTTCTTCGAAAGCTCGCCGACCAGATCCACATCGCTCGCCACACCGTGGCCTTCGTAGATGCGCAGCAGAATCTTGCGCAGCCACGTCGTACCTTCGCGGCAGGGGATGCACCATCCGCAGCTCTCATGCGCATAGAAACGCATAATGCGCAGCGCGACGGCGACGATGTCTGTCGTCTCATCCATCACGACGACGCCGCCCGAGCCTAACATGCTTTTCGCCGCCGCGAGCGAATCGAAATCCATGTTGATGTTGCACTCTTCCGGCTTCAAAACCGGGCAGGACGAACCGCCGGGGATCACGGCCTTCAGCTTCTTGCCGCCGCGAATGCCGCCGCCAACCTCTTCGATCATGCGCATCAACGGAAAGCCCATCGGCAACTCGTAGACACCAGGGCGATTCACGTGACCGGACAAGCAGAACATCCGCGTGCCACCGTTCTTCGGAGAACCAAGCTTGGCCCACTCCTCGCCGCCCATGCGGAAGATTGACGGCACCGCGGCGTAGGTCTCGACGTTGTTCAGAATCGTCGGCGATTGATACGCGCCCGCCACAGCAGGGAAGGGAGGCCGAATGCGCGGAACGCCGCGTTTGCCTTCGAACGACTCGAGCAGCGCCGACTCTTCGCCGCACTCATAAGCGCCCGCGCCGGTGTGGGTCGCGAGATGGAATTTCCATCCGGTGCCGCGTACGTTGTCGCCGAGATAGCCGCGATCGTAAGCTTCCGCGATCGCCTTGTTCATGATGTCGATCAGGTAGCGATACTCGCCGCGAATGTAGATGTAGCCCTGATTCGAAGTCGCCGCAAGACCCGCGATCATGATGCCTTCGATCAACTGGTGCGGATCGAACTCCATCAGGAGGCGATCTTTGCAGGTGCCCGGCTCGCTCTCATCCGCGTTGACGATGATGTACTTCGGCTTGGGCGAATTGCGGGCGAGAAAGCTCCACTTCATGCCGGTCGGAAAACCCGCGCCACCGCGGCCGCGCAATCCCGAAGCCTTCACTTCATTGACGATTTCGTCCGGCGTCATCTTGGCCGCGCGCTCGTAAGCTTGGTAGCCCTCGTTCGCCAGATACACGTCAATCGACTGCGAATTCGGAATTCCGAAGCGCTTCGATAGAACACGCACTTCGGCCGGATGTGGTTCGTTGTACGGCATCTTTTCCTTTACCGCGCTGCCCCGAGCTGCGTGAGCATCTCGTCCAGCTTTTGCGGCGTCACCTGATGATGGAAATCGTAATTGACCTGGATCGCCGGCGCCCATGAGCAAGCGCCCATGCACTCCACTTCTTCGAGCGAGATCTTGCCATCCGCGGAAACTTCCTTGTGCCCGATGCCGAGTCGCTTCGTCGCTTGCTCCCACAGTTCCGTGCCGCCGTTCAGCATGCAACTGATGTTGGTGCAGATCTGCACGTGCGCTTTACCGAGCGGCATGCGGTGCAGCATCGAATAGTAACTGACCACTTCGTCGACGGCGAGCGGCGTGATTCCGGTGCGTCGCGCGACCTCTTCCACCAGTTCGCGCGTGACGGACCCGATCTCATCCTGAGCGAACATCAGCATCGGAATCACCGCGGAACGTTTCCGGTCCGGCGGATATTGACTGATCAGCCTTTCGAGCTTTGCTTCGAGTTCAGGCGAAAAGGTCATAGAACAGATCACTAAGAAGTAACAAACAAGGATTAACACACGTCGCGGCAAGGACCAGAACCGAAGTACTCTTTCGTAAAGTCTTCGCCCATTTCGGCCGATGATCTGGTTGTAGATCGATGAAACCTTTGAGGATCTTCCCGATAGCTTCGCGCTGGTTTCCATTGCTCGGCCTCGTCTTCACTTTGCTCACCTGTGGCTGCAAGGGTTTAAAGACGCAATCGGTTTCCAATATCGTTGATCTGAAAGCAGCAGCTTCCGGGGCGGACAAGGAAGGCACGTTTCACGTCCGCGGTGTCGTAACGTTTGTCGAACCCGTTTCAAACTTCTTTGTTGTGCAGGATTCAACTGGGGGACTTCGCGCCACATCGCCGCGTTCCGGAGCCTCGGTGGAATTAGGAACACTGATCGAAGTCTCGGGCTTTTACGAAAATGTCGGCGGAGAAACCTTCTTCGAGGCCTCTCAAACCACAATCGTCGAGCAAGGGGCGGCGCAGCCGCCGGACATCGCGGCGCGATTCGATAACGATCGGGACGATGCGCCAGTGGACCGCCGCGCTTCCATCGTTGGACATGTCGATTCGGCTGTTCTTGACCGGCCTGGGCTGGGTGCGTTCGCGATTACCGCAGGCCATAAGCGAGTGACAATCAAGGCTATTCTCGTAGGCGCCTACGACCTGGAGAGCTTTGTGGACGCTCAGGTTCGGGCCACTGGGGTGCTCACTCGGCATCCTGGCGGCGAGGGAGATGCATTGGAATTGCTGGTTTCCGATTCGCATAACGTCGTGGTCACCGAAGCTGCCGTGCCGCCGAGTCAAATCGGCGTTTCCGCCATCAAGGATCTTGTAAATGCTTGGCCTGGAAGCTCATTCAGACACCGCGTGCGCATCAAGGGGCGGGTGGTTCTTGACGGAGGATCTGATTGGACGGTCGCCGACAACACAGGACGGATTAAAGTGCGATTCGCCGAAAATTCGGCGCCGGGTTCGGGCGACACGGTTGACGTTGTCGGCTTCCGGTCGAAGCAGGGCGTCGAGCCGATACTTATAGCCGCGTCTCTGGTTCCGGTTGCCACGGACGAAACGATTTGCCCCCAGGGAACCGATTGCCGGCGAGTCTTCCGAACAGCGAAGTCCGTTCACGACCTCACGGCTGAAGAGTCGCGGAAGCAATCGCCAGTCGAACTCGACGGAGTGGTCACCTTCTCCGACCCTGGATCGAATCGCTTGTTCGTTCAAGACGCGACGGACGGGATCTATGTGCAACTTGAGCCGGGCGAACCATGGCGCCAAAAAGCTGGGGATCGCGTTCGGCTCACTGGTGTGACGGCGCCAGGAGACTTTGCCCCAATCATCCGGAATGGCCGTTTCCAGATAGTTGGCACATCACCGATGCCGAAACCAGACACCAATCTGGAATCGATTTTTGCGGGGCGGCACGATTCCCGCTGGGTCGAGATGAGCGGCGTTGTCCAGGATGCAACTGCTACTCGATCCGACGTGGTCGCCACGATCGTTTGGGCTACCTCCACCTTTCAAGCGCATATTCTTGCGCCCTTGGACCGGGTGCATGATCTGGTCAACAAAAGGGTAAGTATCCAGGGCGCGTGCGGCGCGCTCTACAATACCCGCCGCCAGGTAATGGGCGTTACGCTTTACGTTCCCGCTTTGCGGTTCATCGAACCACAGCAGACGAATCAAAAAGGAATTGGCGCCACGCCCCTTCGCACGGCGACCACTTTGTTGGAGTTCTCGCCCGACCTGGATTTATCCCACCGCGTGCGAATCCAGGGCACCGTAACACTGGCAAGCCGAACAGGTCCGACATGGATTGCTGACGCGAAAGGCGATGGAATCAGAATAGACAGCCATCTGCCTGTGGAAGTCCGTGAGGGCGATTTTGTGGAAGCAGAGGGATTTCCGGCCGCAGCGGGCTACAGTGCCTTGCTCCGGTCCGCGGTCATCAATCGGCTCCAGAGAGGATCGCCGATAAAGGCGGTTCGAACCATGGTTGACGAAGCATCCCGTGGCAATGCCGATTCACAATTGATCCAAGTCCGTGGTCTGTTGGTTGACGAAACCGTCCGTGAAGGTCTTCGGACTTTGACCCTACAATCCGGGCGCACGACGTTTTTGGCACAACTACCTGCCGAAAGGAGGTTCCCGGCGCTCCGTCCGGGAAGCCTTCTGCTGGTGACCGGCATTTGCTCGACATTGGTCACCAGCCGGGAGGGCTTCCTCGCGCCAACGGGCTTCCGTCTCGACCTTCGTTCGGGCGCCGATGTCTCAATCATCAAAGACGCTCCCTGGTTGACGTATACACGTCTTTTGGAAATTTTCTCGGTGACGGGACTTCTGGCCATCGTCGCCCTTTTCTGGGCGGCTCTGCTGCGCAGGCATGTCCGCGCTCAAACGACGGAACTGCGCGAGAAAAGCCTTCAAATACAAAGTGCGTATGAACTATCCAATTTTCAGGCCACGCATGACGCGCTGACTGGACTGCCGAACCGTTTCTCCTTTACGGCGACGCTTGAATCGGAGCTCAAGAACGCTCGCCATGAGGGCGTTCGGTTGGGACTCATGTTCATCGATCTGAACGGATTCAAACAGGTGAACGACAACCTGGGGCATCTAGTTGGCGACGAACTGCTGAAGAGCGTGGCTCAGCGTTTGCAGCCCCTAGGTAGCCGGCAGACCACGTTGGCGCGCGTGGGAGGGGACGAATTTGCCCTCCTCGTTCCGTGCGTGCATTGCGCTGAAGAACTGCCTCGGATCGCGATGCGGATGAATCACGCGCTCGAGCAGTCCTTTACGGTCTCTGGCTACGAAGTCTACATTGGAGCGAGCGTCGGTATCAGTGTGTTTCCTGATTCGGCAAACGACGCGACGGAACTGCAAATGACGGCCGACATCGCGATGTACTCCGTCAAGAACCGTGATCAGAAAAACGGCTTCGCCTGCTTTAGTGCTGCGATGCGTGACGCCCAGTCGGACCGGGTGCAGATGGAAGCCGATCTTCGTTCAGCACTGGCACGGGATGAGCTGATTGTTTACTATCAGCCGACTGTTCGCATGGATGGCGAGTTAGCCGGCTTTGAGGCTCTCGTTCGATGGGAACATCCGCGCCTGGGGCTGTTGCCTCCAGGGCACTTCATTCCGCTGGCTGAAGAGACGGGGCTCATCCGGCCAATTGGCGACTGGGTTCTGCGCGACTCCTGCCGCTTTGCCGCGCGATCGCAAAGAGAGTCTGGAGCGGCCGTTACGATCGCGGTCAATGTCTCAGCGGTCCAGTTGAATCGGAGTAACTTCGCGGAAATCGTAGAGGAAATTCTTGCCGAAACCGGTCTCTCGCCGGACCTGCTCGAACTTGAATTGACCGAATCGATTTTGGTCACCGACATTGCGGGCGCCGCAGACAAGATGCGTCGTTTGCAAAACCTGGGAGTGCGTTTTGCGCTAGACGACTTCGGACAAGGTCATTGGTCATTCATCGGGCTGCGGCAGATGCCATTCAATATATTGAAGATCGATCGCTCCCTGATCGCGGACCTCGAAGGTAGCGACAGCACGCGCTCGGTAATCGAATCGATCATCAAGATGGCCCACGACCTCCGACTTCGTGTAACTGCGGAGGGCGTCGAATCCGAAGCGCAGTCCCGAATTCTTGAAAACCTCGGGTGCGACCTGGGACAGGGATATCTATTCGGTAGGCCGGCTCCGGCCAGGAACGCTGCCGTGACTATCGAACAGCTGCACGGCCGCGAGACCATCGCGGCCTAATGGAACTAGCGGTCGGAATCGCCCAGGACAAAGTCCATGCTTCCGAGAGAAGCGATCACGTCAGCAAGCAGGGTTCCTTCGACCATCTTCGGCGTGGACTGTAGATTGCCAAAACTCGGGCCGCGCACGAAGACGCGATAGGGGTACGCCGTCCCATCACTGACGACGTAATAACCAAGCTCGCCGCGCGGCGATTCGACCACCTGGTAAACCGCGCCCTCGGGAACACGGAAGCCCTCGGTGACGATTTTGAAGTGATAAATCAGCGCTTCCATTTCGGTCTTCATCTTGTCGCGATCGGGAAGCACGACATGCGGCGCATCGGCCGTCCAACGCCCCGAAGGCATGCCGTCGATCGCCTGTTTCACAATGCGCGCGCTCTGCCGCATTTCTTCCACCCGCACCAGGTACCGCGCATACACATCGCTTTCCTGACGGGTTGGAATCTCGAAGTCGAAGTGCTCGTAAGAAGAGTGGGGATTCTCTTTGCGCGCGTCGTACTTCAAACCGCCGGCGCGCAACATAGGTCCGGTGACGCCCCACTCGAGCATGTCGGGAACGCTCATGACACCGACGCCTTTCGTGCGGCCGATCCAGATGCGATTCTCCGTCAGCAAGTCTTCGTACTCGTCGACCTTCGATGGGAACCCGTCAATGAACGTCGTGATCCTCTTGTGCCAGCCGCGCGGCGGTTCGAGCGCCAGTCCGCCGATCCGGATATAGCTGGTCATCATACGCTGCCCGGAAAACATCTCAAAAATGCGGAGGATGTCTTCGCGCTCGCGCATGCAGTAGAGGAACATGCTCATCGCGCCGATATCGAGAGCGTGCGTCCCGAGCCACACGAGATGGCTGTTGAGACGCGTCAGTTCCACCAGCATCACGCGCATCCATTGCGCCATCGGCGGGATCTCGATGTCGAGCAGCCGCTCGACCGCGAGCGCATAACAGAAGTTGTTGGATAGGTTCGAAAGATAGTCGATGCGATCCGTCAGCGTCACAGCCTGCTGATACTTCTTCGATTCGAACTCCTTCTCGATTCCCGTGTGCAGAAAACCGATATCCGGCTCCGCTTTCACGACGGTTTCCCCATCGAGCTCCAGCTTCAAGCGCAACACGCCGTGGGTCGACGGATGCTGCGGTCCCATGTTGAGGACCATGCGGCGCGGGTGATATTCTTTCGACTCCGCCGCGACTACTTCCTCATGTTCGAATTCGGTTAACAGATCCGGCATGGTGTCTCCTGTCCTAAACGCGCGACCCGGTCTTCGGATAATCTTTGCGTAGCGGGTGGCCTTCCCAGTCGTCGGGTAGCATGATGCGGCGCAGATCGGGATGGTTGCGGAAGCGCACTCCGAACAGATCGAAGATCTCGCGCTCATACCAGTTGGCCGATATCCACACGGCCGTCGCTGAATCGATTTCCGCCGCAGTTCCGCTAACGCGAGCCGTCAATCGCAGCCTCGTATTGCGCGCCAGCGAGTGCAGCAAATAGACGAGTTCAAAGCGCGGCTCAACCGGATACCAGTCCACCGCGGTTACCGCGGAAAGCCGTTCATAGCGGCCCTGCGTCTTGAAATAGCGAAGAGCAGGAATGATCTGCTCGGGCGCAATCTCCAGTGCGAGCTCGCCGCGAGTATGTTGCCCGTTGACGATCGCCTCGGGCAGTGCACCATCCAGGCCGGCGGCGTCCTCAAGAGTTTGAAGTGATTCGGGAAGCATTGTTTTTACGCGGTCTTGCTCAGCGGAGCGTCGGGTCTTCGCGCGTCGTTGCCCAATCGAGCACGCCCTTGTTCCAGATGTAGATATAGCCGCACAATACGAATGCGATGAATAGCAGCATCTCGAAGAAGCCGAAGAGCTTCAGTTCCTTGTACACCACGGCCCACGGATAAAGGAAGATCGCTTCCATGTCGAACAGGATGAAGAGCATCGCAACCAGATAGAATTTCACGCTAAATCGCTGGCGCGCGTCACCGGTGGGCGTGATGCCGGACTCATATGCTGAATCCTTGACCTTGTTCTTTACGCGCTTGCCGATGAACAAGGACATGGCGACAAAAGACACGCCCATCCCAACGGCGATGATCATCTGGATGAGGACGGGGAAGTAAACCTGAGCAAGAGTTGTGGGCATGGGTCGCTAACTTCGACTATATAATGGGCGAATGACTGAACAGTTCACCGGCGCCGCCGCCGCGCGATCCGCAATGGTCAACGGTGAACGGCGAAGCATCGAGCCCGGCACAACTTTAGCGTCTCTCGTTCGGCAACTTGGCCTCGATCCTTCACGCTTGGCGATCGAGTTCAACCGCCGCATCGTGAAATCCGCTGCCTGGCCGCAAACCGAAATCGACGATGGCGCCCAAATCGAAATCGTCCAATTTGTCGGCGGGGGGTAGGCGGGCGCTAAGAACGACGGGGCTGAATAAGAAAGCTGCGCCCGATGGAGAGCGCAGCTCGTCTGGAAGAACCCCGAAAGCGGATTAAGAGAAGCTGCGGATCGCTCCGGCTTCGTCATCGTGAACTTCGAACACCGTGTACAGCTTGGTGATCTGCAGCAGATCCTTCACGCGCTTGGTCAGCCCTAGAAGTTTCAATTGACCGCCCTGGTTCGACACGGACGTGAACCCCGCAACAAGCTCGCCGATCCCCGAGCTATCGATATACGAAACATCGCCCAGGTTCAAAAGAATCTTCTTGTGACCCTTCGCCACGATATCGCGAAGCGCGTCCCGGAGTGCGCTCGATCCCTCTCCCAGTGTGATCCGCCCGGACACGTCTATCACGGTGACGTCGCCAACCTGGCGGTTTGTAATTTTAACGCTCATTGTCTTCGTTCCTCCCTCGTTGCTTGATCAAAGTTACTTCTGTTCCGTGCGGCTTGATCTTCCTCATAGTGAAGTCATCCATGAAGGCGCGGATCAGAAAAATGCCGCGCCCGGAATGCCGCAAAATGTTCTCTTCCGCCAGCGGATCGGGCAGGTCGCTCAGGTCGAAACCTTCGCCCTCATCCGCAATCGTGACCTTCACGGTGTCGGAAGATGTCTCCACCGTGACGTGAACCTTCTTTTTCAGGTTGTACCGGTTGCCGTGAACGACCGCATTCACCAGGCACTCGCGCGCGGCCATGCTGATGTGGTGCTGTTCGTCTTCGTCGAAACCAGCCTTTTCAGCCGCGTCCAGGATCAGTGCTTCGGCTTCGTCGACACTTTCGAGTGTGGAATCGAATGCGCGCTCGACCTTCACTGCTCCCTCACGGTCAGTCCCCATAGGCGTTGTGGCCGCACATCACGCAAACGGTACCACACACGCGGGCGCGTTCTGGAAAGACGCTAGCGCGGCGGTGGTTTTAGTGAGGCGGTGGAGCAGGAGCTGAACAGTTGGGATTGTTTCCCGGGCAATGGTCCCCAACGGTCCCGCCGCCACCGGTAGTTCCGCCGCCGGGTATGCTTTTCAAACCGGCGTTCGAGTTGTTCAGTGCCGCTTGATACGCCGCGTCCATGCTGGCGCGCAGTGCCCGCTGCATCACGGCGCCATGATCGATTACCTTCGCGGTCAGCGGCTGGTTGCGGAAGACACGCACCCACTCACCCTGATTCAACAGGCGTCCGTCGCCGGGTTTCAAGAGGTGCCGTACTTCGACTTGTCCTTCGTCCACATAAACCAGCGTGGTGTCGTCCTGATCTTCGACCGCGACATCGAAAACGGTGCCGCGAACAGAAATCACCGCGGTAGCCGTGCGAACTTTATTCGGATTCGGCAAGCCGCCTAGCTTCTCGATTTGCACCTTAACTTTGCCGATCAGAATATCGAGTAAGTCGCGCCAGTCTCCCTGGTTATTGCGGAAAATCATTCGCGCGTTCTGGAAGACTTCGAAATGGCTTCCGTCAGCGACTTGGAACTCGGCGTAGCCATCCGCTCCGGTGACAACTACCTGCTGGGGTTGAACGATGTCACCGACGCGGAGCACCCACGGCACGTCATCTCGAATTACGGATACTTGACCGTTCATCGTGACGAGCCGGGCGGAAGCCCCGAGTGAGGGGTCCGGAGCGATGTAAGTGCGCGGTGAACCGGGACTTGGAGTTTGGGCTGCGACGGACGATTGAGACGGAGATGCCTGTGACTGTGCCGGATGCGGCCGGGTCGCCTGCGCGTACGCAAGCGTACAACTGAGCGCCGCAACCGCAGCCAAACGGCAGCGGCCGCGTGAGACGTTTCGGCTCACTATAAGACAACAGTCTAGCACTCCACATGCACTCGAACTCTGAGGTCCTGACAATTCCAGTTGTGCAACCCGCATTTAATCAACATCTTCGACTTCTGAACCCGGCGAGCTGGGGTAGAATTGAGACACGCTCATGAGTCAGGCAGCCACAGCGTGGCCACTGGCGGCGCTGGCAATCCTGGGTGCTGCATCTGCTTGGGGCCAGTCTTCCGCCCAGTCTTCCGCCCCCGCAAATCCTGGTTGGCGCCGCCTGGGGCAACCTTCGATTGACCTCCACTTAGCAGGACTCGCGACGGGTCCGGTTGCCCGTGTGTGGTACTCGGCAGACGGCGGTACGCTCTTCGCTCGTACTTCTTCCGGCCAGACCTTTCAAACCGCCGACCTCGAAAACTGGACCCCGGTTAGCGCAACGGCGCCCGACGAAAATCCTGCGGCTTCAGCGGAACGTACGCCGGAACCGCAAGCTCGTATAGCGACTGCTGCCGGAGATTCGCGCCACCTCTGGTCTCTTGGGCGCGACCTTTCCGTTTCGGAAGATGGTGGCCGCACCTGGACAAATATTTCTGGAAGCGCGGGCGAGTCGGTGATCGGAGAAGGGCAGCGTGCCGTGGCGGTCAATCCGTCCGATTCGCAGGCCATCGCGGTCGCGAACGATGACGGCGTTTGGCAGACGCACGATGGCGGTCAGTCGTGGGCGGGATTGAACGATTCGCTTCCGAATCTTCCGGTGCGCAGCATCGTTTCGACGAGGCGCGGGTCGATTCAGATTGCGCTCACGGACGGGCGCGTCTTGCAGCTTTCCGGAACACGTTCGGCGTGGGTGCTTTCGTCGATGGCCAGTCCTTTGGCTTCCGAAGCAGCTGATAAGCAGCAGTTCTCGCGTGCGCTTGGGGCAGAGATTACAGCGATTGCACGCTCCGGCGATTATCTTTACGCGGGTTCGTCCGATGGAAATGTGTGGGTTTCACGCGATCGCGGGACAACGTGGAGTTCTGTCGCACAGGCAGTCGGGCGCGGGTCAGTAGAACGCTTCTATGTGGATCCTGAAGCCCCGCGTGCTGCCATCGCCGTCATCGCCGGATCGGGTTCGCACATTGCTCGCACCGTGAACGCCGGAGCCGTTTGGGATGACATCTCGGGCAATCTGGCTGATGTCGCCGTGCATGCCGCCGCCGCCGATCGTACGACAGGCACGGCGTACGTTGCGACGGACAAAGGCATCTTCACCGCACGGGTGGATCTGAACACGTTCGCACCCTCCTCCGCGTGGACAGCCATCAGCGGATCGCTTCCCCACGCGGATGTTGTCGATGTGACGCTCGATACCGCTTCCGGCCAGATCTTCGCGGCCGTGCAGGGCTACGGGCTCTATGCAGCCCCTGTTCGCGCCGGTGGATTACGCTTGGCTAACGCGGCCGATTTCTCTGACCGGGCTGCTGCCCCAGGTTCCGTGATTACGGTGACAGGCGCACACGTCGTCTCTGCAGGCGACGGGAGTTTGCGATACCCGCTTTTGGCGTCCGGGGATTCTGAAGCCCAGTTGCAAGTACCCTTCGAAACGAGTCCCGCTTCCGTCAATCTCGGTATCCAGACTTCGACGAATACGGCGACGCTTCCGCTGACGATCCATGCCGTTTCGCCCGCGATTTTCGTTGACCGCGAAGGCACTCCGTTCTTCGTTGACGGGGAATCCGGATTGGCGCTCGATCCTTCGACTTCCGCCCATCCAGGCACGCGCATCGAGATGATGGCCACCGGACTAGGACGCGTTCAGCCGGATTGGCCAACGGGCGTTCCAGCTCCGGCCGACAATCCGCCCGCGGTGGTCGCGCCGGTTCGCGCATTCCTTGGTAGCACTCCGGTTACGGTGACTAAGGCAACGCTGGCGCCGGGCTACGTCGGATATTACTTAGTGGAAATCGAGTTACCGAGCGTGCTTGATGCCGGTGCGGCTGAGCTTTACTTACGAGCGGGCGGCGATGATTCGAATCACGTTCGCATTCTGCTGAGCGACCAGTAAGTCATCCGCGTTGTTACTATCGCTTTGTACTCCGCTTCGCGCCGGTTACTGCTGCATCCAGCCGCGCGCCGATCGCAGTAAATGCGTCCTTTGGGCCATTCCATTCCAGTTCGTCGACATCCTGAAACAGCGGGATATCGGTTTGTAAGGTCGCGAGCGTGCGGAAGAGCAGCGCGCGGTCGTACTCTCGGGCGAGAGTACTCGAGAGCGTACTCGCGCTTGAAGCATCGACGGCCCACTGGTTCCAATCTTTCGGGATTGCTTCTATGTGCCGGTACTTAGCTAGTACAGCCGCAGTCGATTTCTCGCCCCAACCTGGTAGGCCGGGATAACCATCTGCCGTGTCGCCGACTAAGGCAAGGTAGTCTGGAATTGACTCAGGCGGTACTCCAAACTTCTCCATGACTCCGGCTTCATCGCGGATTACTCGCGTGCGGCGATTCAGTTGCACGATACGAGTCCCGCGTACGCATTGGGCTAAGTCCTTGTCGGGCGTGCAGATGATGACGCGCTCGACCCGCTTGTCTTTGGCGGCTGCGACAGCACCGGCACCCAGTGCGTCGTCCGCCTCGAATTCGACCATCGGCCAGACCGCAACGCCCGCCGCGGAAAGTACTTCTTCCAGTAGCGGAAACTGCGCAAGCAGATCGCGCGGGACTCCGGCGCCTCGTCTTGTAACCCGGCCAGAGTTGGTTTCGGAAAGATTCAATGACGTGGTCGGTCGCGACGGCAAGATGTGTCGCGCCGCCCTTTATCATGCCCAACACGGATGCCGAGCACGCCGCGAACCGCGCCTACTTCCATGCCGCTACTATCCTTTGCCGACGGTAGCGCGTGATAATAGCGGAACAATTCGTAAGTGCCGTCGATCAGATAGACTTCCAGTTTGCAATCCTTATAGGGGGATGTTCCCGTGCTTCTTGCGAGGATTGGTGTCGACCTTGTTCTCTAGCATCCGCAGCGATGAGATGACGCGCGCGCGCGTCTCATGCGGTTCGATCACGTCGTCCACAAAGCCCCGTTCGGCTGCAATGAATGGATTCGCGAAGCGCCGACGGAATTCTTCCGTCTTCTCCGCCACGATTTCATCCCCAGCGCCGGTAAGCTCGCGGCGGTAGACGATCTTCGCCGCGCCTTCCGCGCCCATGACCGCGATCTCGGCCGTCGGCCACGCGAGGTTTACGTCCGTGCGAATGTGCTTCGATCCCATCACGCAATAAGCGCCGCCATAAGCTTTGCGGGTAATTACAGTAATCTTCGGGACTGTAGCTTCGGCATACGCGTAGAGTAGCTTCGCGCCATGCCGGATGATCCCTCCGAACTCTTGCGCGGTTCCGGGCAGGAATCCCGGTACGTCCTCGAAGGTAAGTATCGGAATATTGAAGGCGTCGCAGAATCGGACGAAGCGCGCGCCTTTGACCGATGAATTGATATCCAGACAACCCGCCAGGTAAGCCGGCTGGTTCGCAACGATTCCGATTGGCCGTCCATCCATGCGTGCGAAACCGATGACGATGTTACGGGCGAAGTGCTCGTGTACTTCAAAGAAGTAACCGTCGTCGATGACCCGGACGATCACATCTTTAATGTCATAAGGAAGGTTCGATTCGCTGGGAACGACAGTATCTAACTCGCGATCCGCGCGGTCCGCTGGATCAGTCGTCTCTTTAAGCGGCGGGTCTTCGCGATTGTTCTGCGGAAGGAACGTCATAAGTTCGCGAATCATCCGGATACAATCGCTATCATTCGGCGCAATGAAGTGTCCGACCCCGCTCACGGAGTTATGAGTCATGGAGCCGCCGAGCTCTTCTTTCGATACGGTCTCATGAGTAACGGTACGGATAACATCCGGGCCGGTGACAAACATATAGCTGGTGTTCTCCACCATGAACACAAAGTCGGTGATTGCCGGGGAGTAGACGGCGCCACCCGCGCAAGGACCCATGATTGCCGATATTTGTGGGACTACGCCGCTTGCCAGAGTATTCCGCAGGAAGATATCGGCGTAACCGCCAAGCGAGACTACACCTTCCTGAATGCGCGCACCGCCCGAGTCATTGAGCCCAATGATTGGCGCTCCGTTTTTCAGCGCCAGATCCATCACCTTGCATATCTTCTGCGCGTTCGCTTCCGAAAGTGAGCCGCCGAACACAGTGAAATCCTGCGCGAAGACGAATTGCAGCCGGCCGTGGATTTCACCGTAACCGGTTACAAAACCATCGCCGGGGATAACCTGCTCATCCATGCCGAAGTCGCGATTGCGGTGCTGCACCAGCTTGTCCAGCTCCACGAACGTACCTTCGTCGAGAAGCAGTTCGACACGCTCGCGCGCCGATAGCTTGCCTTCCTTATGCTGCTTCGCGCGGCGCTCTTCACCACCACCCTGTTCCGCCGCGGCGTGGCGGCGGCGCAGTTCTTCGAGTAAGTTCATTAGTTGCTTGTCCCCGCGTGGGCGACAGTAGATACCTCAGGAGTATCGAATATCTTTGAACCGTTCCAAGCGGCGTGGAAGCCCAGGGCGACGTCGCTGCCCGATCCGCCGCAAAGCGCGACGCACAACGCAATCGGCCACCCCGGTTCGTATGCAGCATGCAACTGCTTGGCTGCGTTCGCCATGTCGCGAGCCAGGTGTTTGCGCTTCTGCATAAAATCGACGTCTTTCGTGGGATCGCCAACGCAAGCATCCGCCGCTTCGAGAGCATCACGAAGAGCCGGACCAACGGCGGCAAACGCACCAGACCACATAGTGATGTCAAACCAATCGCTGTAACTCGGTCCCGGCGGCTTAGGGTATTGGGAGTCCAATTGATTCCATTCGGCGTCGCTCCGAAGTAGTTCCTGTCTTCTACTGTCCGTGGTATCCGTGTTGTCCAGCAGAGCCGCCATCACGCTTCTTCCTAAGTTCACATAGGAGTTTGTAACCCTGGGTGTCCTCGCCTTACCGTCGGCCAGGAAAAGCTTGAGCACTGCATTGTTGTTAAAGTCAGCGCTCGCGTCGAACCGTGCATGCGACACCCCGCCCTGAGGCACTGCGGCCATGAGACTCTCGGGCACTACTCCAAGAAACACTCCTGTAAGTAGATTCTTGCGAGCGTCGTGCGCGCTCATCTTCTGCTGGTACACCAAGAAGTCTTGTTTCGCGCCGAACGCGGCGTCAAGCTTCGCGCTGGAATTCAGTGCTTTCCATGTTGCGGTTGCGAGAAAGCCCTGGTGCAGTGCGAGGCGAAGCCGCTCGGTATCTGCTACGTAGGGCGTGGAACCAACCGCAATCCAACTCGCTTTCGCCTTATCGGTGATAGTGACGCTTCCGTCATCCGCAATCAAAATACTGGAAGAGCGGATGAACTCTTCCGCCGACTCATAGTTATAGATCCCCAGCGCATTTACCTTGAACGTCATGCCGGTTGTTACTGTCTCGGTAATTACGTTGCGAACCGGCGTCGCGTTGGTGCACTTGGTAATTTCGGTCCAATCACCGCGAAGCGCCAGATCAATCGCACGCGCCGTTTGATCCTGATTCGTGCTGACATCGACGGAGTAAAGAATCGCAGCCTCATCCGCAGTGGCGGCTGAGCATGCAACGTTCACGCCAATCGACAGAGAGTTCGCGATGCAGTCTTTGAGTGCCTTGTTGATTCCTTCAGCTTCAGCAGCGGGTAGCGACGCCGGTTTGACATCGACATGCGGCGCCACCGCTCCGAAAAGCGCGGCGATCAGATCGGTGCTTCCCACATCTGCCGTAAGTCCGGCGGCAGCATTGAAACTTACCGACAACGTTGTTGCCCGCTTCTTGTACAGTCCGATTTGAATTGTCTTTGCGTCGATGCGGCGGACACGAAAGCGAAATTCTCCGGCCAGCGTGATAGCACCTGTCACTGCCATTTTCAATGCGGGCGATAACTGCACTTTCTGATTGAACGGAAGCTTCTCGTCCGCCAAACTCAACTGATTGCAAGCAAACGGGACAGAGTAGGATCCGCTGAGTTTCATTGAGCCGGATAGATCGCAGACGTGAACCGTGTCTGCTTCTACGGCCATCACATCCGCGCTCGATCGCAGGATCGCAAAGGTAGAGAGCGTCTGCGCTACGGCGTCATTTAAACTCACCTCGGGAGTCGACTTAGGAAAGTGCGCGTACGATGCAAGCACGGGCTTAGCATCAACGTCGACGGAGACCCCGAATCCCGGCGCCACAGGCAGGCTGCCCGCAACATCCATGTCAGTTGTGAGCTGCATGTACATCCAGTGCTCGCCCGCTGCGATGTTCACCGGATCGCAATCGTCTCCCGAAAACAGGCACTTATCGGTGTCGCAGAGTAAGTGAAGGTCGCAGCTCTCACCCGCCTTGACGACGAGAGACCGTTTCCCTCCGAGATCTATTTTAGGCTCGGTGAGTTTGGGCTCAAAGGTCGCTTCCTTGAACTGCGTAGCCGACAACGGCTCCTTCAAGCGGTTCACAAAACCGGCGACTCCTGTCTTGAGAGCGGAAAGTTTCAGCGCGCCATCTTTCACGTTCACCGCGGCGCTCGCGGTCGGATCGGCGATCGATATAACAGACATAATGCATCCCTTCCGGTGCACAGACATTATGACGGAGTAACCTGATGGTTTGTCCGCCCCATCTCCGCTGGTTGCAACTCTCGATGTCGGTACCTCATCCGTGCGCTCGCTGCTCTTCGGAGCCGATGGACGCGAGGTCGATGGATTCGGCGATCAGGTAACGTATCAGGTCCGCACGACGCCTGATGGCGGATTTGAGATGGACCCCGACGCGCTGGTCGATTTCACCGCGCAAGCGCTCGACAAGCTCTGCGGGCAATTGCGCGAGGCTCACCTGAAGCCGGCTGCTGTTGGGATCGATACGTTCTGGCATAGCGTCACCGGGATCGACGGCGAGGGTAAGCCGGTCACGCCGATTCTGCATCTGTTCGATACACGCAGCGCGCATGCGGCCGAGGAACTAAAAGCGAAAATCGACAACGCGGCGCAGCATCGGCGCACGGGGTGTGTGCTGCATCCGAGTTACTATCCGGCGAAGCTTCTGTGGTTATCGGAGACGCAGCCGGATGTCTTTGCGAAGGTCAAACTCTGGGCGTCTTTCGGCGAGTATCTGTTTCAGCGGCTGTTCGGCGACGCGGTGACTTCGACATCCATGGTATCGGGGACCGGTCTTTGGAATCAGAACAAGAATGAGTACGACGCGGAAATTATGGCGGCGCTCCCGGTGCGGCTCGATCAATTTGCGGCGCCGAAGGATATGGACCAATCGCGCGATAAGCTCCGTCCGGAATGGGCGCAGCGATGGCCGGAACTCGACGGCATTCCGTGGTTCCCCGCGCTTGGGGACGGAGCGTGCAACAACGTCGGTAGCGGATGTACTGCGGCCGGCCGGTTTGCGATCATGGTCGGCACCAGCGGGGCTATGCGCGCGGTCAGTGATGCGCCTTCGGTTGAGATCCCGCCGGGCTTATGGTGCTATCACGTGGACCGGCGCCGGTACGTTCTTGGGGGAGCGCTTTCGAACGGAGGCTCGGTGTATGCATGGCTTAGTAACACGCTGCAACTGCCGGCGAAGGAGGAGCTCGAACGGCAACTCGAGGCGATGCAGCCCGGCGCGCATGGCTTGACCGTGTTGCCGCTGTTCGCTGGTGAGCGGTCGACTGGGTGGCGCGCCGACGCGCGTGCCGCCTTTGTGGGAGTAAGTGCGCATACGAGTCCGGTGGAGATCGCGCGGGCTGCGATGGAGGCGGTTGCGCTCACGTTCCAGGATATAGACACGTTGATGGTTAGTAGCTTGGGAGTACCGAAGGAGACGCTGGCGTCGGGCGGCGCGCTACTACACTCGCCGGCCTGGACGCAGATGATGGCCGACGCGATCGGTCGTCCGGTGATGCTCTGTACGGAGAAGGAAGCGACTAGCCGCGGTGCAGCCCTGCTGGCGCTGGAGCGAATCAAGGCGATTCCGGATGCGGGAGCGATTCCAGCAGCGACAGGCAAGACATTCATGCCGGATCCTGCAAAGACGGACATTTATAACAAGCTACAAGCGCGGCAGCATGCGCTCTATCACGTACTGATTGAGGAAAAATGGTAAGTCACGAAGAACAGATCGAGCGCGCGAAGAAGATCAAGCTACTGCTGATGGATGTCGACGGCGTACTTACCGACGGACGCCTCTACTTCTTCCCCGGACCGGACGGGAAGGTTGTCGAAAGTAAGACCTTCGACTCGCAAGATGGCATCGCGCTGCGCTGGCTTGGCTGGTACGGGATTAAGACAGGAGTGATTAGTGGGCGCGATTCACCGGCTACCGTGGAACGAGCGCGTCAAGTGGAGATGACTTACGTGTTCCAGGGTCATATCGAGAAGATCCCGATACTTGAGCAGATTGTTGCGGACGCGAAGATACATACGGATGAGATCGCTTACGTTGGTGACGATCTGACTGACGTCGTGGTGATGAACCGGGTCGGATTCGCGATTGCTCCGGCGAACGCCAGGGCTGAGGTGAAGGCGAAGGCGCACTTAGTCACTGTAGCCGCGGGTGGGCAAGGAGCGGTACGGGAAGCGATCGAAGTGATCCTGAAGGCGCAGGGTTTTTGGCCGGAGTTACTGAAGAAATATGAAGTTTAGGGCGTTTGTTGTTGCTTTCGCATTGTCGTGCGCCGTTGTTTTTCTCTTGGAGTCGCGTACTCAGGTGTATGCACAGCAGACTTATCCGTTCATGGACCCGAATCTCGGGGTCGAGCAGCGAATCGATAACATTCTCAGCTTGATGACGTTGGATGAGAAGGTCGGCGCCTTGGGCACTAATCCGAGCGTGCCACGGCTGGGCATCAAGGGCAGTTCGCACGTGGAAGGGCTGCACGGACTGGCGCAAGGCGGTCCCGCAAAATGGGGCGGACGAACTACCACAGTTACTACCACGCAATTCCCGCAATCGGTCGGGCTGGGCGAGACCTGGGATCCGGACCTGCTCCGCGAGGCAGCGGCGGTCGAAGCGGATGAATCGCGTTACATATTCCAGAGTCCGCAGTATAAGTCGCGTTCGGGGATTGTCGTGCGTGCGCCGAACTCCGACTTGGCTCGCGATCCGCGATGGGGACGCACGGAAGAGTCCTATGGCGAAGACCCGTATCTGACAGGAACCTTGGCAGTCGCGTTCGTCAAAGGCCTGCAAGGTACCAACCCGAAGTATTGGGAGACGGCGGCGCTGCTCAAGCATTTCATGGCGAACAGCAATGAGAATGGGCGCGGCGGATCTTCATCGGATTTCGATCAACGGCTGCTCCGTGAATACTACTCCGTGCCGTTTCGCATGGGCATTGAAGAGGGCGGTGCTCGGGCGTTCATGACTTCTTATAACGCCGTCAACCATGTCCCCATGACCGCTTCGCCTGTGCTCAAGCAAATGGTGATGAAGGAGTGGGGCTTCGACGGGATTATCTGCACGGATGCCGGCGCCTTGACGAACATGGTTACCCTGCACCACTACTATCCGGACATCGATCAAGCGGTCGTCGGCGCGATTCACGCGGGTATCAATCAGTTTCTTGATCGTTACAGAGACGGCGTGACTAGCGCGCTGAAGAAGAATCTGATAACAGAGAAAGATATCGATCAGAATTTGCGCGGGGTGTACCGGGTCATGATCCACTTAGGTCTGCTGGATCCGCCCGCACAGGTTCCCTACGCAAGCATCATGGCCAAAGAAGGCCAGCCGGAGCCGTGGAATACGGATGCTCACCGCGACGTCGCACGCCGGGTTACTGAAGAGTCTATCGTTCTGTTGAAGAATACGGAACATCTGCTGCCGCTCGATAAGTCGGCGATCCATTCGGTTGCGGTGATCGGGCCGCGCGCTGATGAAGTCTTTCTGGATTGGTACAGCGGAACTCCGCCTAACCCAGTAACTCCTCTAGCCGGGATCAAGAAGCTGCTTGGCGATGGAGTAACCGTCAACTATGCTCCGAACAATGATGACGGAAAGGCGGTGGCGGCGGCGCGCGGTTCCGATGTTGCGATCGTGTTTGTCGGGAACCATCCGACATGCAACGCCGGTTGGGAGAAGTGTCCCGATCCGGGCGAAGGTAAAGAAGCGGTCGATCGCAAGAGTCTTACATTGGACCCACTGCAGCAGAAGCTGATGGAGGATGTGCTGGCCGCTAATCCGAAGACAGTCGGCGTTCTTGTATCGAGCTTTCCTTACGCGGTTACCTGGATGAAGCAGAGTCTGCCGGCCATACTGCACATGGCGCATGATAGCGAGGAAGAAGGAACGGCGATTGCCGAGGCACTCTTCGGCGTAGTGAATCCGGGCGGAAGACTGGTAGCGACGTGGCCCAGCTCCATGGAGCAACTGCCGCCGATGATGGATTACACCTTACGCAACGGACACACTTACATGTACTTCAAAGGCGAGCCGCTGTTCCCATTCGGCTTTGGCTTGAGTTACTCGACGTTTGTGTACTCGAACTTAAAGGTGAGTTCAGGGAAGCTAAAGCCGGATGGAATGATCACTGTTAGCGTCGATGTGCGGAATACGAGTGGTCGGGCCGGCGATGAGGTGGTCGAGATGTATGTGAAGCATTTGGATTCTAAGGTGAGCCGCCCAAATGAAGAGTTGAAAGGGTTCCGTCGCATTAGTTTGGCTGGCGGCGAAACGACCAAGGTGGAACTGCCATTGCGTGCTCACGATCTGGCGTATTGGGATGAGACACGCAAAGCTTGGACAGTGGAGCCCGATCGAGTACGCGTGTCGGTTGGGAGTTCCTCGGCGGATTTGAGGGCCGATAAGACGATCCAGGTTGCCGCTCGTTAGTAAGTCGCGAGGCTGACTCGCAATACTTCCGGCGCGGAGGAGAAGTTCAGTCCGTAGTCGGTCTGATCTCCGTTCAGAATACGCGTCTGGACGAATTTACCGTCCTGATACGTTCCTTGTGCGACCTTTAGGAACTGGCGTTTCTTAGTCGAGGCCGGGTCGGAGGGTGCGAAGTCGATACGGCAATCGAGGCCCGTGATGAGGAACTCGTTGGGGCTAAGTTGGGCGATTAAGGCGCGGCCGACTGGTTCCGGGTTTCCGGCGGGAGCGCGTCCATATCCGAAGGTTGGCAGGCCGTAGGAGATGGTGGCCTTCCATTGACCAAAGCTAAGCGATTCTGATGGTTTGCCTTTCTCTTCCACAACGGCTTGTAACTTACCTTCAAAGTTAAGGGGAGCAATCTCGCGCTGCATGGGCCCGATCAGCTGATAGTTGATCGCGAACGCTTCGATGATTTTCTCGTCCTTGACGGCGGTATAGTCGAGGCCGAACGGCGAAAATCCGATTCCCTCGTGACCTAAGACGGCGAAGAAGTATCTAGCGTACTCGGGACTACCGGCAATCTCTGGAACGAACATCGGGTTATCCGGGCGACGATAGAGATCGAGAACCTTCAGCACCTTCTCGCTCTCGCTGATATAGATATCGGGGGCAAGCAGGTCGAGAGCCGGGGCTGCTACCTTCCAGATATCGAGAACGTTGTCGGTCGGACCTCCGCTTTCATATCGCGGCGGGCGGCCGGGATTGATGGGATCGCGAAGCGCGGCATTGGTATAGAGCGGCAATGGGTAGACGGCCTTACCCGCGGCCGCGACTTGACCTACATAGTGCGCGACGGACCAGGCGTGAAAGAACTCTTCCGCGTCGTCACCAAATACCTGAGCCCAAGTGCCGGGGCTCTTGTGCAGCGCCGTAACTAACTCGCGTGGAACTGCGCCGCTGAAGAGCTTCTGGGCGGCAGGTGAGTAGTCACGTACAGCGCCCCAGGTTCCGGTTTCGTTTTCGACCTGAACCATGAGCACGGTGTGCTGCGGGTCGGCTTCCTTGAGATGACGCATGAACGCGGTAAACGCGCGCGTGTCTGCTTGCAGAGTGGCTTCAGAGTACGGCGATGGAGAATCAACCGGCTGACCTTTGGCGTCCAGCATGTGCGGATACTTATCGGGTTGAAGCTTCATCCACTCGGGCATATAGTGGCTGCTGCCGTTCTTCCATGTACCGAACCAAAGCAGCACCAGGTGTAAATTATGCTCGCGAGCCTCGCTAAGTAGCGTGTCGACTACTGAAGAATCAAAGTGCCCTTCGGCCGGTTCGAATTGTTCCCAGTAGACCGGCATCTCAACAGTGTTCACGTGCAGGGCTTCCATAGCCGGCCAGACCTGCGGTAACATCGCCGGCCACGCGCTTGAATTGTTGACTTGAGCGCCGAGAATCAGAAACGGGGCGCCATCGACAAAGAGCGCGTATCTCCCATCCTTGTGAACGATCTTCGGGAGTGTCGGATCGGGTTGCTGCGCCTGCAGTAAAGAGGCGGTTACGAATAGGAGTGGACAGAGCGTTGATAAGTACGTTTTCATTTCAATTTCGATCTGATTGCGACGTCAAACATCTTATAGCGGTCGGTCCATGAGTTGGATGATGCGAAGGCAAGGCGCTGTTTTCGCTTCGATGGAGCGTCTTCAGCGAGGGCGCGGTCGATCTGGTCCGCAAATTCGGTCGCAGTAGCTCCAACATACGCGTAAGGAGGTCCAAGCGCGGACACTTCCGCAAGCGGAGTGGAGACAATCGGTTTGCCAGCGGCAAGGTACTCGTACATCTTCACCGGATTGGTTGCTTCCGTCACTCGGTTGACGACAAAAGGAATCGTGCAGACGTCGAAGCCGGCGAGAAATGTGGGCACTTCTGCGAACGGCTTGTGACCGAGCAGATGAATGTTGCTGAGTTTCCGCAAGCGCTCGATCGCCGGTCCACTTACATGCTGTTCCCGTTCAAAAGCACCGACGATGACAAACGAATACTGCGGACGCGCACGCGCCACAGCTTCGAGTAAGTCGAAATCGAACCAATCGGCGATCGCGCCCGCGTAGCCGACGACGGGCCTTGGATATGGTGCATCATTCGCCGGCGCTTGGTGGAATAGATCAAAGTCGACACCGTTGGGTACCAGAAGCGGGGCAAGTTGCCCTGCCCGAAACTCACTTTCAAGAGCGCGCGCCGTCACGAAGAGTAAGTCGGCTTCGCGGAGTAGCAAAGGTTGTTCCGCCCGGGCGAAGTCGCCGACGCGCGGGAACGTTTGCCACTCGTCCATGCAATCGAACGCGAGAAGAGAGCCGAAGCGCCGGCGCAGTTCCAGTCCGATCTGACGCCAAAAAGGAAACTGTACAAGTGCGCAACTCCGTTGGACGTTGTTCTGGCTGAGGCAATCGGAAATGCCGTTCGCAAGTCCGGTCACCTGTTCGGCAGACATCGCTTCCATATAGATGTCCGGAATAACTTCCCGCAGGCGTACTTCCCATAGGTTTGCGCAGAGCGGAGTCATCTCGAACGAGTTCGGTGAATCCGAATCGAGAAACTTGTTTGGACTGATCCAAAACACGCGATGCCCATACGAAGCGAACTGCACGGCCAGATGCTGGGGGCGCTGGAACCGGTAGTTGAAGCCAAACACGGGTAGGATGACCACGTCGTATGGAGGTAAGTCGCTCGTTGGCTCGCCGGTACGGATCGCGCGCTGACCGGGAGAGTCGCTGAAGTAGGGCGATGCGAGCGGCTTCGGAAGAAAAGCTTCGATCTTAGGAGGGACAAGGTCGTACTTGGCCAGAGTAGGAATACCTTTGAACGGAGCCGCGCCAAGGAATCGAAGTAGTTCGCGCCGACCGCCCCAACCTTCCAGAAACGAGTGCGAGTACAGCTTGCGCGCGAGCAGGAAGAGCTGCCAGGAGCGCCGGTTCCGGAAGCGGATCAGCGTGTTTTCGAACTCACGCTGCGATGAGGCGAGTTCATCGACCGCCTGGCGGCGAGCGTCCTCTAACTCATGAAGGCGGATCGCGTAGCGCAGATTGTAAGCGGCCGCGTTGCGGTCGGGGTCGGGCTGCAAATCTGACGATACCGCGTTCAGGTCTGACGGTGGATCTTCAACGTTTTGCGGTGCGCTTCGGTTTCAGAGAGCTTACATATTCGAGGGAGGCATCGAAATATTTCTTCAGTTCACGCGTTGAGGCAAGCACCGAATCCGGAACTTCGACATACTCTTTCTGAACGACTCCATAGGCCTCGCATAGCTTGGCTTTGTACTTCTTGAGAAACTCTTCGCGCGCGTCAGCCGGAAGTCGCAGAGCCAGCTTGCCTTCCTTACTCAGATAGCTGAACATATTCCCATTTACCGACGTGTAAGGCATGGTAGCTCCCTTTCTCTCCACACTCGGATTGGTCGCTACTAACTGGTCGTACAGCTCGACTTTATCCGCAGGGGCGGCTGCGGTCGCCGCTTTGGCCATATCTAGGTCCTCCTTGCAGCCGATAGTCTATCTAATACCGGATTGACGCTGCTGCAGAAATCGCCGGACCGCCGGATCGCGTTCCAGACCGATCGCCATCTGATAAGCCGCGCGCGCCTCGTCATGTGCACCTGATTTCGCCAGTAACTCGGCTCGGGCAGCCCAGTACGGCTGATAGTCGGCGACCCGCGGATCGTCGGCAACCTGCCGCATCGCATCAAGAGCGGCCTGAGCGCCGTCGATCTCAGCAATCGCCAGCGCGCGGTTGATCGCGACCACCGGCGACGCAGTCATGGTTAGTAATGCGTCGTAGATCTGCACAACTTCTCTCCAGTTGGCGCGGCCCGAGCGGCAGCGATGGACATGCGCCGACTGCAGTGCCCCTTCAAGCTGGTACCTGCCGATGACTCCGAGACTACCGGCGCGGCGTAGCAACGCCTCGGCTTCCGCGATCATCTGCCAGTCCCACAAGGTGGTGTCCTGCTCGGCAAGCGGCACGTACTCGCCATCAGCCTCACGCCGGGCGCGACGTCGGGCTTCGGCGAAGAGCATAAGGGCAAGTAAGCCGAGCGCCTCGGGCTCGTCAGGTAGCAGTTCGGTGATGAGCCTAGCCAGAAACATAGCTTCCGCAGTAAGATCGCGGCGCGCAACATCGGCACCGACCGCGTCCGTCCAGCCTTCAGTGAACCCGGCATAGATAGCGTCCAGTACGGCGCCAACCCGAGTGGGAAGTTCCTGGCGCTCGGGGATGACGAACGGTATAGAGGCCTCACGAATCTTGTTCTTAGCGCGGACCAGACGCTTACTCATTGCGGCGGGCGAAGTTAGGAACGCGGACGCGATCGTCGCCGCGTCGAGTCCGAGAACCACCTGCAGCATCAGAGCAGGACGGACGGCGGCTTCGATGGCCGGATGTGCGCAGACGAACAGGAGCGCGAGGCGCTGGTCGGGAATGTCCGCTTCATCAATCGCATAAGTGCTGACCGCGGTAATCTGCGACGTCGCGTCTTCATCCCGCCGCTTTCCGCGGTACATGTCGGTGATCTTGCGGCGCGCTACGGTGAGGAGCCACGCTTCCGGATTGGCGGGACAGCCATCGCGAGGCCAGCTCCCGAGCGCCGCGGCGAACGCTTCCGAAAGGGCGTCTTCAGCAGAGCCGAGATCGCGTGTGCGGGAGGCGAGGAAGGCGACGAGCTTGCCATAACTGCGGCGTGCGACTGCCTCCGCCGTGTTATGCGCATGCGCGCCGCCTTCCCCGGAATTCATGCAGTCTGTGCCGCTTCCATGCTCCAGATCGGGCGTACCTCGATGGTGCCGTGACTGGCGCCGGGGCATCGGGCTGCCCACGAAAGCGCGGCATCGAGATCGGGCACGTCAATCAGGTAATAGCCGCCGAGTTGCTCTTTGGAGTCCACGAAAGGACCGTCGAGCACCTGTGAGTTGCCGTCGACGAGGCGCACGGTAGTTGCAGTCGAAATCGGTTGCAGGCGATTGCTTCCAACCCTGACGCCGGCCTTGTCCAACGCCTCTGTGTAGGCCATGTAGCTGGCCAATCCTTGTTGCTGTTCGGCCGGTGTCATGGCTTTAAACCCGGCTTCGTTTGCGTAAAGCATGAGTAAGTACTGCATAGGTTTCTCCTTTTGAAGTTAATACCTTCACTGCCATGACGGACGGGAGCGAGCGATTTGGACAACGGCGAGTAAAAATTTCGGAGCTCTAGTCGTTGATCTCGGCGATCGCCAACTTTGCCGCAAAGTAGCCGCACAACCCATGCACTCCTCCGCCCGGCGGTGTCGACGACGAGCATAAGTAGAGGCCTTTCCTCGGCGTATGGTAGAGCGACTTCGTGGGGCGCGCGATGAACTGGTTTACGTCCATCGATCCGCCATTGATATCTCCGCCGACTAAGTTGGCGTCGTGTTCTTCCATCACGTTGGGCGGGCGCACGCTACGAGCCAGTACCGTCTTACTGAATCCCGGAGCGAACCGCTCGATCTGCGCTTCGATGCGCGGCAACATGTCGACCGTCGATCCGTTCGGCACGTGACAGTAGGCCCAGGCGGTGTGTTGGCCCGCAGGCGCGCGCGACGGGTCAAACAAGCTTTGCTGAGCGAGTAAGACGAAGGGTCGGTCGGGAGCGACGCCGTCCCAGTTCTCTTGTTCCGACTGGGCAACTTCGTCTAGCGAAGCGCCGAGATGCACGGTACCGGCGAGCGCGCAATCGGGCGACTTCCAAGGGATAGGCGCGCTAAGTGCGTAGTCTACTTTGAAGGCACCTGGCCCATAGTGATACTTCTCTAACTTGCGGCGATAGCTTGTCGGAAGTTCATCCCCGGCGATGCGCAGTAATTGACGCGGAGTAACATCGCAGAGTAGTAAGTCCGCATCTCGCAATTGACGAATTGCGTCTACGCGCGTGTTGATCGCGATCTGGCCGCCTAGCGACTCGAAGTATGAGGCCAGCGCATTCGCAATCGATTGCGATCCGCCCTTGGCCATCGGCCATCCCACACCATGTGCGGCGAGTCCGAGTACCCACCCGAATGCGCCGGATACCGGCGAAGTTAGCGGCAGGATCGAATGCGCTGCCATCCCGGCGTAGAGTAAGCGAGCGCGCTCCGTCCGAAAAAATGTCTTGGCGGTAAGTAGCGCCGGCAGTGATGCGATTAGTCCGAAGCGCGCTAGCAAGAGCGGGTTTCTTGGCACGCGAAGGATCGGCGCGAAAAGCATGCGCATGAGTTCTTCCCAGTGTTCAGGGAGCGATCCGACCGCGCGCCGATAAGCCGGTCCGTCTTCGCCCAGCAACTCCGCTGTCTTTTCGACAGACTTGAAAAGGACTGCGGCATCGCCATTCGGAAGCGGGTGTGCGAGGGGCGCGACGGGATGAACCCATTCCAATCCGTGCTGCTTCAGTGGGAAGGTTTTAAACACCGGCGAACTGGCAGCCAAAGGATGAATCGCCGAGCAAAGATCGTGCGTGAAGCCGGGCAACGTTAGCTCGGCCGATCGCATGCCGCCGCCGATTTCCGGCTGCGCTTCGAGGATCGTAGTGGCAAAACCGGCGCGCTGCAGAATGATCGCGGCCGTTAGTCCATTGGGTCCTGAGCCGATTACATATGCGGACTTCACAGCCATCCTGCTCCTTCAATCATGCGACGGAACTCCGGTGTCTCGAGCGAAACCGCGGGGAAATACATTCCGGTGAATTGGCGCTTCCACCAGTTGCCCGACTTACGGCGTTCATCGGGAGTGGTGAAGTGATACTCGTACAACTCGGCGCGAATGAAGCGCGGCGGATGGTCCGGGAACGGATTGCTGTGTAGCAGGCTGAGCGTGTCGCGGTCGCCCTGCAGCAGCTTCACCAGAAAGTGTACTAACCACGGATGCTGCGAGTAGTCGGACATCGCGGCGAACCACATCAACCAATCGAGGCGCAGATGATACGGCGCGATTTGTGAAGGCATGCGCGTGATATCTCCAGGCTTGCCTTTGAATTCGTACTCTTTCCATTTGCTGGACGGGAGCACGACGGCATCGTCCGTGCCTTCCACAATGATCTCGTACCTCGTCTTCGTGATGCTGCCGAATGCGCCGTAGGTCCCGACGATGTGCAGTGGATCGTAGCTGGTGTTCATCACCTGGCGCGGCGAAAGCATGTTGCGAATCGGATTGATGCTGAGGTACGCGATCAGCAGGAAGAGTGCGGCCGCTGCGACTTTACCGCCGATCCCGATCGGCGCTGGAACGTGTGACTTGAACGGCATCAAGAACGTCAGAAGGCGATCGTCGAGGAGCGGAATCGCAAGAATGATCGTCAGGAAATTCAGCCACGAGAGATTCCCGCTAAACATGATCGACGCCTGGAACAAGATGGTGATGATGCCGGCAATGGAAGCGATTGGCTGCGGAAGGAAATAAGCGAACGGCACGATCAATTCGGAGAAGTGATTGAAGCCGACCTCGAAGCGATGCGACCATTCGGGCGCGTTGTGCAGGAACCAGCTTGCCGGGTTTGGGATGGGCTGAGTTTCGTAGTGGTAATTGAGGCAGGTGTAGTCGCGCCAGCAGGAGTCGCCGCGCATCTTGATGAGTCCGGCGCCGAACATCAGGCGGAACTCGAGCCAGCGGAAAAGCCACATCACGAGCACCGGGGCTTCATAGCGCCGTGTCCCGAGGAAGATGGCGAGGAAGCCGGCTTCAAGAAGGATCGATTCCCAGCCGAAGCCGTAGAACGTCTGGCCGACGTTGACGAACGATAGATACAAGGCCCAGAGCAGCGCCCACGTAATGACGGCGATCCAAACGGAGCCGCGCTGGGCGAAGCCAGTCATCGCGAAGATGGAGAGAAGAATTCCAATCCACGCGAAAGTGAGAAACGCCGCGTCTTTCGGCCAGAAGTAGAACAGGCTGGGCGATTCGCGGAACGGGACCTGGCGGACAAAATCGGGAACGGGCGTCAGTCCGTGTTCACCAAGCAGCGGCCGGAACTGGTTCAGCGCGCAGATGAACGCGATCAGGTAGACGAGCGCGAGACCGCTCTGAAAAAGCGAACGCGAGAGCCAATAGCCTTTGAGGCCGAACATACCTAGTCTCTACATCGTGAGTTGTTTTTGTGCAAGGCGCTCGAGGATAGAAACGGGCGCGAGATTACTATCACTCAAGCTGCTGCGAGCGATGATGAACGTTTGCTCCAGCGCGTGTTGACCCGAAAGAACCGCGTGCGGAACCACATCCGTAAAAACCATCCATGCAGAACCTGCGGGAAATTCGAAGCGATATTTGGGGCAGGATTTCTGGAACTCCTTGTTGCCCTTTAGATAGTCGTGGAACTGCAGCATGAACTCGTCGTAGGGCGAGCGATCGACCACAGGCACGCCAATCTTCTGAACCGCGCGCTTCATCGCGCTTAAAGGAGATTTCGTCTGCGACGCGATGCGCGTAAGCCCCGCGTCCTCGGCGCGTTCGGAAGCTAGTTTCTCAAACGGATCGGACGTATGCCACACGCGTACCTTCGATGGATTGATGTTGGTGAAGAAGCGCAGAATCAGATCGCCGTTGGTGGGCCTTGTGGGAAAAGCGTCGGTGTGGAGCAAGTCATTGCGCTTCTTCCACGGCAGGTCGCGCCCTTCTTCTTCGAGGGGGCGAAAACTAGCGTAGTCGACGCGCCAGGCATCTTTATATCGGGGCAACAGTTCGCCGACGAACTGGATCGCGGCCTGCGAATAAGTTCGCAGCGCCGCATGAATGCCGTCGCGTGCTTCCGGTGTCTGTTCGTCGAGCCCGGTGATCTTATCCTGACTCGGGCGATACGCGATGTTCTTGTGATGGCTGCCGGAAATCTGGCTCGCGCTCAACAACGTCTGGCGATTCTGCTCCGGAATTTCAAACGGATTGCGCGGGAAGAACAGGATGTTGCCGGTTTCGAGCGCGCGGCATCGGGCATTCGGGTCGCGCAAAGAAAGCGGATCGACAAGTGACATGTTGAATGGCTCAGTCCTAGTGTCCTACGGCTTCGGTATAATCCCGTGAACATGCGAATTGCGGATCACCCATGATCTTGCATCCACTGGATTGGTTCATTGCGATTGGAATTGTGGTGCTGTGTTTTCTTCCGGCGCTGGCGTTCGGAAAGCGGTCCGGAAAAAGCACGTCGGAGTTCTTCGCGTCGGGGCGATCGGTGCCGTGGTGGCTCGCCGGGATCTCCATGGTGGCAACGACGTTTTCAAGCGACACTCCGAACTTAGTCGCGAACTTCGTACGCACGGAAGGTGTCGCTGGGAACTGGCAATGGTGGGCCTTCACGCTCACGGGCGTCGCGACCGTGTTCTTCTATGCGCGGCTCTGGCGCCGGTCGGGCGTGATGACCGACCTCGAGTTCTACGAACTGCGCTACTCCGGAGCAGCGGCGCGGGCGGTTCGCGGCTTTCGCGCCGTGTATCTGGGACTGCTGTTCAACTGCATGATCATGGCCAGCGTGAATCTGGCGGCCTGCAAGATCGCGAGCGTGCTGTTCGGGCTGAGCCGATGGCAGACGCTTCTTTCGATCGGCACACTGAACGTGATCTTCGCCGCGCACTCTGGCCTCTGGGGTGTGCTGGTGATCGACATGTTCCAGTTCTTCTTCAAGATGGCCGCAGTGATTGCAGCCGCTTACTTCGCGGTTGAACTGCCGCAAGTCGGCGGACTAAGCGGGCTCATTACGAAGTTGAGTGCGATCCGTGGCCCCCATGGGCTGAATTATCTGAGCATGCTGCCGGATTTCAAAGACAACTGGGATCTCGCTGTTGCCGTGTTCGTGATGCCGATCGCGGTGCAGTGGTGGGCCGTCTGGTATCCCGGAGCGGAGCCCGGCGGTGGCAGCTATATCGCGCAGCGCATGCTGGCCTCGAAGACGGAGAAAGACGCGCTCGGCGGCACGCTGTTCTTCAACGTCGCGCATTACGTGCTGCGGCCGTGGCCTTGGATTCTGGTGGGTCTCGCGTCCATCATCGTGTATCCGACGTTGGCCGATTTGCGTCGCGCGCTGCCGAATGTAGACCCGGCGATGATCGGACATGACATCGCGTTTCCGGCGATGCTGCGGTTTTTGCCTGTGGGATGGATCGGGCTGATGGTGGGGGGATTGGTCGCGGCGAACTCGTCGACGATCCTGACGCACTTGAACTGGGGCGCGTCGTATCTGGTGCACGATTTCTACCGGCGCTTCATCAAGACCGGAGAGACCGAAAGGCATTACGTTCGCGCGGGGCGCGTGGCGACGGTGATCCTATTCGTGGTTTCGTCCGCGCTGGTGTTTGTGCTCAACACGGCGCAGGAGAACTTCAACATCATTCTGCAAGTGGGCGCGGGCACGGGACTGCTCTACCTATTGCGTTGGTTCTGGTGGCGCGTTACGGCGTGGTGCGAAATCGTGGCGATGGTGGTTTCGTTTCTGGTCTCAGTCGGCTTGTTGGTGCTGTCGCGGAATGGAATCGAGATCGGAACGCATCAGAAGTTGATCCTGACGGTTGCGCTGACTACGGTGTGCTGGCTGTTGACCGCTTATTTCGGGCCGCAGACGGATCGCGAAGTCTTGATTGCGTTCTACCGTAAGGTGCATCCATTCGGACCAGGTTGGCGACGCATCCGGGCGATCGCGGGCGTGACCGCGGAGGAAGCGGCACTGTACGCGCGCGGCGACAATTTCCCGCTCGCGCTGCTCGGCTGGTTCGCCGGTGTGACGCTCATCCTTTCGTCATTGTTCACCGTTGGCAATTTGCTGTATGAGCGATTCGCATTCATGTGGGTTCTGTTGGCGATGTCAGTGATCAGCGGTTGGTTGTTGATCTGGGTAGTCCGGCGTCTGTGGAGTTGACGTGCCGCGCATTGCGCGAATAATCGCGGCGCTTCTTTTCCTCGCCACAGCGGTCAATTATCTCGACCGGTTGGCGCTGCCCATTGTCTCGCCTTTAATACGGGCTGAGTTCCACATGACCGAGCAGGATTACAGCCAGGTGATCACGCTGTTCCTGTTCGCCTACGCCGTGATGTACGCCGGCTCCGGCTACGTCGTCGACCGGTTAGGAGCGAAGCGCGGGTTCGCGGTGTTCATCTCGTTCTGGTCCGCAGCATCAATGCTGCACGGGATCGCAACCGGGAAGTGGTCTCTCGGCTGTTACCGCTTCCTGCTCGGATTAGGCGAGCCGGGTAACTGGCCGGCGGCGGCTAAGGCCGTCAACGAATGGTTCCCCGCGCGATGGCGCGCTCTCGGTATCGGACTGTTCAATGCCGGAACGTCTGCGGGATCTTTGATCGCGCCTCCTGCAGTCGCATTTCTGACATTGCGTTTCGGATGGCGCTCGGCGTTTCTGTTTACCGGCAGCGCGGGATTGATCTGGCTGGTCGCGTGGCTCTACTTCTACGATTCGCCCGCCAAGTCGCGCTTCCTTTCGAGAGACGAGTACGAGCGGTTGCGCGTCGAGGTCCCGCCGGAGCCTGCTCATAAAGAGCGGCCGAACTGGCCGAAGCTCATCAAGGCGCGAGGTTCCGTCACGCTGGCAATCGCGCGCTTCTTTACTGATCCCGTGATTTACTTCGTGATTTTTTGGCTGCCTGAATATCTGCACAAGGAACGCGGGTTCGATACGGCGATGATCGGGCGTTACGCGTGGGTTCCGTATTGCTTCGGCGGCGTCGGCTACATCGCGGGTGGCTGGATCGCGGGGCGGCTCATCAACGCGGGTTGGGCTCTATCGCGCGCCCGTAAGGCGGTGTTGTTCGCCGGTGCCGCGGTACTTCCTTTCGCGATTCTTGCGCCTCTGGTTCCGAATGCAGGTCTGGCGATCGCGGCCATTTGCATGGTCACGCTCGGACACGGTTTGTGGACATCGAATCTGCAGGCCTTGCCCGGCGATTTGTTTGCTGACCACGAAGTCGGAACGGTAACGGGACTTTCCGGCGCGGGAGGCGCAGTGGGCGGGATTCTGGCGAACCTGGCGACGGGTTGGGTTGTCCAGAATTTTACGTACGCACCGATATTTCTGGCCGCGGGTTTAGTGCATCCCGATCTCGGCGGCGATCATTTACGGGATGCTGCCGGCCAAGATGTTTCCGCGATCGATTGAGACGTAAAATGTCAGGAAAGAGGGAGGCTATGGCCGAGAACATAGTTCACATTCCCGAAATCGGCTCAGCTTCAATCGATGTTCGCGCTGTTGGGCCGCGAAGATGATGACCCGCGTCCGCGGTGAAGTTCGCGTTCTTATTCATTACCTACTGGTCTGCGGCGAGCCTCCGGGTTCCGATGATTTAGCATCTCCCACCCGATTCCGTACAATGAATCAAACGTGTCAATTTTAACTTCCGCGGTGCCGAGCGCCGTGCTCCTTCTTCAGGGCGTCGGGTCCAACTCCTTGAGCTTCGCGCTACCCGTGCTGATGATCGGCGTGATGTACGTGCTGGTCGTATTGCCCATGCAGCGCCAGAAAAAGAATCAACAGAAAATGCTCGACGCATTGAAGAGTGGCGATATCGTCGTAACTACCGGCGGCATCGTCGGCACGATAACCACGCTGGAGAAGAACACGTTGGTGATCCGCGTCAAACCGGACAATCTGAAGCTGGAAGTCTCGCGCGCCGCCATCGCCAGCGTCGTTCCACCGGACGCAGCAAAGTAATGGCGCCGGAATGACAGTACCAGATAACGCATCACGCGGCGATATACTTCAGCTACACTAATTCCTTGCTTCAATCGCGTTATTCAAGCAAGCCACACCCCACAATTGAAGGCGAAGTTTAAGTCATGCAACGAAATTTGATGGTGAAGACGATCGTTATTGCAGCCACGGTGCTGCTCTGCATCTACGGCATCGTGGGTATTCCGACGTCGAAGGCGCAGCTCGAAGCCAATCTGCAGCACAATATCCGACTCGGCCTGGATCTCCGGGGCGGCAGCCACCTTGTGCTCCAGGTACAGGTACAGGATGCCATGCGCACCATCGCCGACCACGCCATGGAGACGCTTAAATCGGAAGCGTCCAAAGAGAACATCCCCGTCGGTGGAACGGATCGCAACGATCCGCAGACCATTGAGCAAGCCGACAGTATTCAGATCAACGTCCATGGCGTTCCCGCGCAAAACTCCAGTCAGTTCCGGTCCATGGTGAGTGAACGGCTGCCCGAGTGGAATCTCACGCCGGTAAACTCCACCGATTACAAACTGAATCTGAAGCCCACTTCGCTGGTCGATATTAAGCGACGCGCCATCGACCAGTCGATTCAGACCATCAGCAATCGCGTGAACGCGCTGGGTTTGACGGAGCCGGTGGTGCAGCAGCGCGGCCGCGCCGAAGCGGACTACGAGATCCTCGTGCAGTTGCCGAGCATCGATGATCCGGCGCGCGTGAAAGACATCATCGGGCAGGCGGCGCAGCTCGAAATCGATGAGGTGAAGGAAGGTCCGTTCGCTAGTCAAGAGGCCGTGCTGCAGCAGAAAGGCGGCATTCTCCCGTTGAACACCAAGCTGGCGTCATGGGTCACGCCAAGCGGCACACAATGGTATCTGGTATCCCGTTCCCCGGTCGTCACGGGTGAAGATCTGCGCAACGCACGGGCCGGCCAGGATGAGATGCGCAAGTGGGAAGCGGACTTCACGCTCTCTCAGGAAGGCGCGCGCCGCTTCGAGCGGTTCACCGAAGCGAACGTCGGCAATCGTCTGGCAATCATTCTCGATAACCAGATCCGCAGCGTAGCCACCATCCAATCCAAAATTTCCGATAGCGGCCGCATCTCAAACCTCAGCAGCCAGCAGGAAGCGTCGGATCTCTCGCTGGTCATGCGTTCCGGGTCGCTCCCGGCGGGTATTAAGTATGAGGAAGAGCGTGTCGTCGGGCCCTCGCTTGGGGCCGATTCAATCAAGCAGGGATTGATCGCGGGCTTGGCGGGCCTGTTGGCCGTCGTGTTCGTGATGCTGGTTTATTACCGCAAATCAGGCGTAAACGCGGTGCTCGCGCTGCTGTTGAACACGATCATCCTACTGGCTGCGCTGGGCTACTTCAGCGCAACGTTGACCCTTCCCGGAATTGCCGGAGTCATCCTCACCATCGGTATGGCCGTGGATAGCAACGTGCTGATTTTCGAGCGCATCCGCGAGGAGTTGCGCGCGGGCAAAGCGCCTGTTGCCGCCGTGGATGCGGGCTTCGGTAAGGCGTGGTGGACCATCGTCGACACGCACGTCACCACCATCGTTTCTTGCCTGTTCCTTTTTCTGTTCGGAACGGGTCCGGTGAAGGGGTTTGCCGTGACGTTAGTGATCGGTCTTCTTGCCAACGTTTTCACGGCCGTGTTCGTTTCAAAGACTATTTTCGACTTCGAATTATCGGGTCGGGAAGTAAAGGCAGTCAGTATCTAAAACCATGTGTGATAGCTTTTCTAATCAATCGGAAACGGGAACAAGAGAGAACGCGCCGGTGTCTAAACTGATGTCAGCGCCGGGTAGGCAGTAACCGGATGGAACTTTTTCGAGCAACGAACTTCGATTTTCTGGGCCGCAAATGGCCCTTCATTATTGCCTCGCTCGTGCTGACTGTGGCGGGGCTCGGAAGCCTGCTGGTGAAAGGCGGTCCCCGATATGGGATCGATTTCAAAGGCGGCACAATGACAACCGTCAAGTTCGCGCAAGCGCCACCGATGAATCAAATCCGTTCCGTGATCGACCAGAAACTCGGCTCAGGCGCTTCCGTTCAGAGCTTTGTTGGTGGTACGAACGAGGTTTCGATCGGTACGGAAGGCGCGGATAGCAATACGCGGGCGCGTGTAATGACCGCGCTCGAAGGCGCATTCGGCCAACCGGCAAACGGCAAGCTGGATCTGAACAACGCGAGCTCGTCGGATATCTCGAACCGGCTGCGCGCTCCTCTACAAACGGCCAATGTGTTTCTGAGCGAAGATCAGTTGACCAAACTCGCGAGTGATATTCGCCAATTTCGCGATGCGCCGCCGCGTTCGGGTTTGATCACGGACTACAATCAGCTTTCCTCTGTTCCGGGGATGACGCCGCAAGTTTTAAACGTTGTTAAAGATCAATTCTCGCTTTCGCCATTTACATTGCGAAGCTCGGATTTCGTCGGCCCCAAGGTCGGAGCGGATTTAAGAAGACAAGCAGTCGTCGCTACCCTTTGCGCGCTGGGCGGAATGTTGATATATATAGCGTTCCGTTTCGAGTGGATTTATGGACTCGGCGCGGTGATCGCGGTGTTTCACGACACCATCATCACGATCGGGGTTTTCTCGCTGTTGAACAAGGAAATTGATCTGACGGTGATTGCGGCGCTGTTAACGTTAGTTGGTTATTCGATGAACGATACGATTGTCATCTTCGACCGCATTCGCGAAAACCTGCGCCTCGGCGCGGGGCGCCGCGAAGGCCTGGAAGACGTGATCAACCGCAGCGTCAATCAAACGTTGAGCCGAACGGTGATGACCTCGGGTTTGACCTTCCTGACGGTACTTGCATTGTTCCTGTTCGGTGGTCCGGTTTTACATGGTTTTTCACTCGCGCTGGTAATCGGGATTATAGTGGGAACCTACTCTTCGGTGTTCATTGCCAGTCCGATCGTGCTGGCGTGGCATAACTGGGCCGATAAACGGAGGAAGAACTCTCCGGGCCCGCCGGTAGCTGTCCGAAGCAGGCCCGCAGCCGGAGCGAGGAGCGCGCGTTAGTCGTGGCATTGATTTTGTTGGGCCGTTGGAGTTAGGAAAGTAAATCGGTCTTTAGGGAGATTGGAGGCACAATGTTTGAGCAGAGTTTTGTGCAGAGCGGGGACACGGCCAAGCGAGCGTCGTCGATCTTTATCTCGTTTCTCGTGCAGATCGCGGTCATCGCCGTTCTGGTGATCATCCCGCTGATCTATTTCGACAAGATACAAGCAGGTCAGTTAACCACGTTATTGGTGGCTCCACCGCCACCGCCCCCACCGCCGCCGCCGCCGCCGGCCCAGGCAGTGAAACAGGTCAAGATTATCCCGCGTCAGATGGATTTGAACGTACTCCACGCGCCGAAGACCATCCCTAAAGAAGTCAAGATGATCAAGGAAGAGGATCTCCCGCCACCCACCACCGGAGTCGTCGGCGGAGTTACCGGCGGAGTCGCTGGAGGTTCTATGGGTGGTGTTCTGGGCGGAGTCATTGGTGGTCTACCGAGTGCCGCGCCACCTCCCCCGCCTCCTCCGAAGAAGGAAGCGCCCAAAGGACCTCAGCGCATCGGCGGCAACGTGATGGCGGCGAACCTGATCCGCAAAATCACGCCGAACTATCCGCCACTGGCGCGGCAGGCGCGTATTTCGGGTACTGTCCGGTTCTCGGCGATGATCTCCAAAAGTGGCACCATCGAGAATCTGACTTTAATCTCCGGGCATCCGCTGCTTGTTGCGGCAGCCGAAGAAGCAGTTCGCCAGTGGCAGTATAAGCCGACGCTGCTGAATGGCGAGCCGGTAGAAGTAGCAACCACCATCGACGTGAACTTCACGTTGGCTGGGCAGTAGTTTGTGAAGACAGCAGAGGTTTGCAGTTCTAGGAATATCTAACTCAACTCGCAGGAGAAAATGACGATGCTTTTACAGGTGCAAGTATGGGGACTCTGGCTGTTACAGGAAGCTGGCGCGCCCGGTTGGGATCCGCGGTCGCTCTGGAACCAGATGAATTGGCTGGCCAGGTGCGTCGTATTTATCATGTTCATCATGTCTGCATGGTCGATCGGAGTTATGATCGATCGCTTGATGGCATTCGGCGCGGCAAAGAAGCAGTCCCGGCAGTTCGCGCCGGCGGTTGCGGGAGCGCTGCGCGAAGGTAAGTTGGATGAAGCGGTGAAGATTGCCGATCGTTATAAGAAGAGTCATCTCGCCAAGGTTGTCGTTGCCGGTCTACAGGAGTTTCAGGCGCATCAGGCCAGCTCGGAAATTTCGGGTGAAGAGATCGACGCGTCACAACGCGCATTGGTCCGTGCCGAAGCAATCGTTCACGCGGAGTTGAAGCGCGGTGTATCGAGTCTGGCAACCATCGGTTCGACCGCTCCGTTCGTCGGTCTGTTCGGAACGGTCATCGGCATCATCCACGCGTTCCAGACGATGGCTGCTGAAAAGTCGCCCGGTATCGGCGCAATCGCCGGCGGTATTTCGGAAGCCCTGGTCACCACGGCTATCGGACTGCTGGTCGCGGTGCCTGCCGTGTGGATGTTCAACTACTTCACGGGCCGCATCGATTCGTTCGATGTGGAAATGGGTAACTCCAGCTCGGAACTGGTCGATTACTTCCTGAAGAAATCGCAGTCCAGAACCGGCGTCCGTAAAGGCGTCTAGTCGCGGCCGGCTTCACGCGAGCGAGTTGAGTTGAGTTGCGGCGGGTTTGCGCCAAGTGCCCGCCGCCTCTAACGACAAGCTTCGTGAACGAGTCCAAGTTGCTGGCGCAATTGCCCGAATGAGGAGCTTGAGGACACTATGGAACTAAAGAAGGCACCGCCTCCAGTCTCAGAGATTAACGTTACGCCGATGGTCGACGTCATGCTCGTCGTGCTCATCATCTTCATGGTCATCACGCCCTTGCTTAACAAAGGTGTCCAGGTAGATATGGCGAAGACGCGCAACCCGATTACGATGGCGGACGCCGAGAAGGAAGATGCAATCACGGTAGCGATTACGCGCGATGGCTCGGTCTATCTGAGCCCGGGCATGCTGCGCCTCCAGCCCGACCAACTTCCCCAGAAGGTGAAAGACTTATTGACCAATAAAGCGGACAAGACGGTCTTCATCCGGGCGGACGCGCGAGCTAAGTACGAGCGTGTCGAAGATGTTGTCGATAACCTGCGCGCTGCGGGTGTCGATCAGCTGGGTTTACTGACGGAAGAAATGCTTAAGAAACGCAACGCGAGCGGAAGCAGTTCCGGTCTCTAGGCACTTGATCAAGCGAACGAGTTTTCGTTAAGGAGAATTCCTATGGCAATGTCAGTGGGCGGGGGCTCTGGAGTTCAGGCCAACATTAATATGACTCCGATGATCGACATCTTACTGGTGTTGCTGATCATCTTCATGGCGATTTCGCCCGTCTCTCCGAAGGGTCTGCAAGCATTGGCGCCACAACCGCCGCCGCCCAATGCACCGCCTCCTCCGGATAACGATCGGACGGTCGTCATCGTGATTGACAAGAATCATAACTGGAAGATCAATCAGGAAGACATCACTGAAGACCGTGTTGAAGATCGGCTGATCGATATCTTCAAGACCCGCGCCGAGCGCGTCGTATTCGTCAGGGGCGATCCGGATCTGGAATTCGAGTGGGTGGCGCGCGCGATCGATCATGCGCATGGCGCAAATATCGATAAGGTCGGCTTGATGACCCCGAAGGTGGAGGAAGGCCACTAATGAAGGTTTACTACGCCGTACTTGCGGCCTCCTTGGCCGCCGTAGTGATGTCGAGTACCGGATGTGAGAAGCTGAAGGCCCGGGACAACCTGAATCAGGGAGTGCAGGCCTTCAAAGCCGCCAAGTACTCCGACGCGGTAGAGAAATTCAAGACGGCAGTAGACCTCGACCCGAACTTCGCGACGGCTCGACTCTATCTGGCGACCGCTTACGAGATGCAGTACATCCCCGGCGCGGAATCTCCGGACAACATGCAGTACGCCAAGTCGGCCATGGACGAGTTTCACAAAGTGCTCGATCAGGACCCGAAGAATGTGCTGGCAACCTCGTCCATCGCTTCGCTCTATTACAACGAGAAGAAGTTCGATGACGCCGCGGAATGGCACCATAAGGTGATCGCGCTCGACCCGAATAACAAGGAGTCTTATTACACCTTGGGTGTTCTCGCCTGGCAGCAATGGTTGCCGGCTGACCGCCAGGCGCGCCTCGATTCTAAGATGACGCCGGATGCTCCCGGACCTATCAAGGACGCCAAGATCCGCGATACCCTGGCAGCCAAGTGGATGCCGGTTCTGGACGGAGGCATCAAGGATGAGGAGAAGGCCCTCCAGATCGATCCGACTTACGACGATGCGATGGCGTACATGAACCTGCTCATCCGCTATCGGGCGGATTTGCTCGGTAACCCCGACGACTACAACAAAGCCATCGAGTCGGCGAACAATTGGATGCAGAAGTCCCTCGAGACAAAGAAGGAAAAGGCTGAAAAGAAAGCTGCCGAAGCGGCCAACGGCGTCAAAACCGAGTAACTGCAACTTACACGCTTCAAGCTGAAGTTCACAAAGGCGGCTAGAAACAAATGCCGCCTTTGTCTTTGAACCTTGCCGGGCCCTCCGTGCCTCATTTGACAAGAATAACCTCCGCAGTTTACCGTTAAGAACCCCTCCGAAGTCTCTCGAGTTTGCCTTGCAATCTACGAGTGTGCACTGCGATTTGAGAAGAGGGACTCTATAACAATCAGCAAGGAGTTTAATGAGAACAATACTTTCTATGAACATGGCGAGGCTGGTGATTGCCGGTCTCTCCGTAAGTGGTCTTGCGTTTTCACAAGACACGCAGGTTGAACCGCTCAGCCCTTCTGCCCACCCGTACTTTAAGCAAGTGCCGCGGGGTTTTATCCGGTTTGCAGCCGATCAGCCGGAGGGATCGCCGCCGGCCGCGGGATTGCCGACCTTCACGAGCAGCTTCACTTACAAGAGCAAGACGTATAGCTACACCATGCTCGGCGCGAACCCGTCTACGGGCGCGTCGACAACTCTTCCTGTAGTGTTCGTTCCGTTGATCTTCAAAGTAGGGACCAGCACTTTCGATCCCACCCAACCGGTCTCCGGCAGTACGTTGAATGAGATCCAAGTGCTCGAACAGTCTCCGCTCTTTACTCCGGTGGACTTATTGGCGGGTGGCGTCGATCTCGGCGTTAATCAGTATGAGGATAACTTCATGCGCGCTAACTTCTGGACCGCGACGGGCGCGGGTACAAACGGCTATCACCTTATGTTGAGCCAGCCGACTGTCAAGAGCCCAATCACGCTCACCGTTCCGAAGCGCGATGGTAAGGTTGCGAAAGCCTCGGGCGGCAACCTCGGCGAAATCAATCTGACCTGGTTTCAAAACCAGATCAACAGCATCCTATCGAACAATGCCATCGGCGTAAACGCCAACGAGTTTGTCATCTTCGTAAGTTACGACATCGTGTTCTACGAGGGTGTCTCGGCGGACTGCTGTGTCATTGGTTTCCACTCCCAGGATGGTAGTTTGACGTACGGCGTTGCCTCCTACACCGATCCCGGTGACTTCAGCACCATTCTTGATATCGAAGTTGCTACGCATGAAATTGGCGAGGCGATTGATGATCCGACTACGGTGAACAGCGTGCCGGCATGGGGTAATGTCGGCCAGGTGACCGGCTGCCAGAGTAATCTTGAAGTGGGTGACCCCGTTACCGGAACTTATACAACGATCACGGGCGCCAACGGCTTTGTCTATCACCCGGAAGATCTGGTGTTTGTGAACTGGTTCTCCCGCACAAGCCCCTCGCCTTCGGTGAACGGCTGGTACACTCTCCTCGATACGTTTAAGGGCGACGCAAAAGCGTGTCCCCCCGGCGGCACTAACTAAAACTGCGGGCGGAGCAAGTTAACGGAAGCCGTGGTTAAGGGCGGTGAGTCCACCGGATTCCCGCCTTTCGTACTACGTTGATTGACAAACTCAAGCCGCGCAGTTTATCGTTTAAGGACCCCTCCGAAACTCTTTGAACTCAACAGACATTTTCATCTGTCTGCTCTGCGTTCGAAAAGAGGGACTTTCCCAACACCGACAAGGACTTGAATGAAAAAAGTGGTCTCTATGAACGTGGCACGGTTAATCATCGCCGGCCTTTCCATCAGTGGTTTCGCGTTCTCACAGGACGCTCAGATCGAACCCGTCAGTCCGGCTGCGCATCCGTACTATAAGCAGGTGCCGCGCGGCTTCATCCGTTTCGCCGCCGATCAACCGGAAGGAACTCCGGCCGGGGCGGGACTGCCGACGTTTACCAACACCTTCACGTATCAGAGCAAAACGTATAGCTACACCATGCTGGGCGCCAACCCGTCCACCGGCACGGCGACTACGCTTCCCGTGGTATTCGTCCCGCTCATCTTCAAAGTGGGAACGACGACCTTCGATCCCACCAAACCGATTTCCGGAAGCACGTTGAACGAGATTCAGGTGCTCGAAGAGTCACCGCTCTTTACCCCTGTGGACTTAATGGCCGGCAGTGTCGATCTCGGCGTTCATCAGTATGAGGACAACTTCATGCGGGCGAACTTTTGGACGGCAACGGGCGCCGGGAGCGAACGACTATCACGTGAGATTGAGCAAGCCGACGTTGAAAAGCGCGATCACGTTGACTGTTCCAAAGGCTGACGGTCAAGTCGCTTCAGCCGCGGGCGGCAAGCTCGGCGAAATCAGTCTGAGCTGGTTTCAAAACGCGATCAACAGCATTCTGTCGAAGAACGCGATCGGCGTAAGCGCCAACCAGTTTGTCATCTTCGTGAGCTATGACATTGTGTTCTACGAAGGGTTTACCGCAGATTGCTGTGTCATTGGTTTCCACTCTCAGGACGGCAATTTGACCTACGGTGTTGCTTCGTATACCGATCCAGGCGATTTCAGCACGATCCTCGATATCGAAGTTGCCACTCACGAAATCGGTGAAGCCATTGACGACCCCACCACCGCGAACGCTGTACCCGCCTGGGGTAATGTCGGGCAGGTAAGCGGCTGCCAGGGAAACCTGGAAGTAGGCGACCCTGTTACCGGAACCTATACGACAATCACCGGCGCCAACGGCTTCGTCTATCACCCGGAGGATCTGGTGTTTGTGAACTGGTTCTCCCGGACAAGCCCGTCGCCTTCAGTGAACGGCTGGTACACGCTCCTCGATACGTTTAAGGGCGACGCGAAAGCGTGTCCTCCCGGCGGCAGCAACTAACCTCTGACCAAGCAGCGCGGAAGGGCGGCCCGTAAATGCGTACCGCCCTTCGCGGTGTGAAATCGAACGAAAGTTCTCCTCAAAGATTGTAAAAAAAGTGTGAAAGTACCACCCAGTCCGGGACAATTTGCGTGACACAGCGATATACTTCGGAGCACGCATGCTCAATCCTTTTCACCAGAAGTACTCGAAGAAGTTGCTAATCGTTGCCGCCGGCCTGCTTACCGGAGCCGCGGCATTCGCTCAATCCGCGGTGAAGCCGGTGCTTATCACGCAACCGATCAACGCGGCTAAAACGATCACTCTAACGGGCAACACCCGCCCGGAAGCAACCGCGGCTAATGACCTCGGTGCAGTTCCCGACAGCTACCAGCTCTCACACATGTTGCTCCAACTGCAGCGCTCGCCGCAGCAGGAACAAGCGCTCGAAACGTTGATCGACCAGTTACACGACACCACTTCCGCCAGCTATGGCCAGTGGCTCACTGCGGAGCAGTTTAGTCAGTTCGGCCTTAACGCCCAAGATCTAAACACCATCACCGCATGGCTCTCCAGCGAGGGATTCGTCGTCAACGTCGTTTATACCAACGGCATTCTGATCGACTTCTCCGGTACCGCGGGCCAAGTCCACAAGGCTTTCCAGACCGAGATCCACAATCTCAACGTGAACGGCAACCACTACATCGCTAACATGAGCGATCCCAAGATTCCCGCCGCGCTCGCCCCTGCGGTTGTGGGAGTCGTTTCGCTCAATAACTTCCCGGCACATGCAAACGTCGAGCGCCGCCCCGACTACACCGTAACCGTCGGATCAACTTACCTGATGGCTCCCGGCGACTTGCAGACGATCTATAACATCACCCCTGCCTACAAGGCCGGGATTACCGGTAAAGGCCAAACCGTCACTGTGGTTGAGGACACTGACCTCTACTCGACCGCAGACTTCACCGCTTTCCAGAAGACTTTTGGATTAACCGCTTTTGGCGGCACTCTGACCACCGTGCATCCGGCGCCTGCGACCGGTACGAATAATTGCACCGATCCCGGCGTTAACGGCGACGATTTCGAAGCGGCCGTGGACGCCGAGTGGGCGCTCGCTGCAGCACCTGCCGCCACAATCCAGGTCGCTTCCTGTCCGTCCACCAACACCAGCTACGGCTTCTTCATCGCTGTTCAGAATTTGGTGAATAGCGCCACGCCGCCTCCCATCATCAGCATGAGTTATGGAGTCTGTGAAACACTCCTCGGCGCGGCCCAGAATGCGGCGATCAACAAAGCCTATCAGCAAGCCGTCACGGAAGGTGTTTCTGTCTTCGTTTCCTCCGGCGATTTCGGCGCCGCCTGTAACGATCACTTTGAAGGCAATGGACTATACGCGAAGTACGGCATCTCGGAAAGTGGGTTCACGACCACGCCCTATAACGTTTCCGTGGGTGGCACGGACTTCGGCACCTTGTTCAACAATGACTTCAGCACGTATTGGAGAAGTACCAACACCAAGTACTACGAGTCGGCTCTCTCGTACATGTACGAAGTTCCCTGGAATGATAGCTGCGCAAGCGCCCTGGTAGCTGCCTTCGAAGGAGACCCGGTCACTGGAGCGGGCTCGCTCTGTAACACCTCGACTGGGCAAGGGTTCCCCAATACAGTCGCGGGCAGCGGCGGCCCCAGCGCATGCGCCACCGGCACTCCGTCAACTCCCCCTTACGTCAGCGGAACCTGCAAGGGCTATGCGAAGCCGAAGTTCCAGGCGGGCGTAATCGGCATCCCGGCGGACGGCGTTCGCGACATTCCCGATGTATCGTTGTTCGCCTCTAACGGATGGCTCGGCACCTATTACCCTATTTGCTACACCGATCCTAGCGGCGGCGGAACGTCGTGCGCCGGTGCTCCTTCGACTTGGGCAGGTGCGGGCGGCACTTCTTTCGGAGCTCCGATCATGGCCGCTATTCAGTCCCTGATTAACCAGAAGACCGGCAAAAAGTCGGGCAATCCCAACTCGATTTACTACAAGCTCGCTGCTGCTGAATACGGAACCAGTGGTTCTACCAGCTGTAACTCCAACCTCGGTAACGGCGTCGCGTCAACCTGCATCTTCTACGACGTGACCTCAGGCGATATGGATCTACCGTGCAAGGGTAAGGTCGATTGCTACGACCCCGTCGGATATGGAAACCTCTCCACTTCCGATACGACATTCGCACCGGCTTACGCAGCAACCACCGGTTACGATCTGGCGACCGGACTCGGTAGCGTCAACGTGTTTAACCTGATCAACGCGTACTACAGCATTGTCAAGTAATCGCAACGAATAGTCCTGAACAAACCCGAGGCGGCTGTGGCGACACGGCCGCCTTTTTCTTCATTTCGTAATCCCACTTCCCGAAACGTAAAATAGAAACGTGGCCCCCCTTGTCCCGGTTGAGCTCGAAGTGTCTCCCGAATCGCTCACCCAGGCCGCGTTCGCTCAGCTTCGCGCCCACATCCTCGAATACCGACCGAATGACGATCTCACCCCCGTAGAACGCGCCTTCACGTTTGCCGAGGAGCGGCATAAGGGCCAGCGGCGCGCCTCAGGCGAACCGTACATGTCCCACCCGCTGGCCGTGGCGGACATCCTTGCGTCCATGCGGATGGATCTCGTTTCCATCGAAACCGGCCTGCTGCACGACGTCGTGGAAGACACCGCCGCCACTTCCGAAGAAATTCGCAAACAGTTCGGCGAAGAGGTCGCGCGCTGCGTCGACGGTGTCACCAAGCTCAGCAAGCTCGATTTCTCTTCCGCCGAAGACGCGCAGTCCGAAAGCTACCGCAAGATGCTGCTGGCCATGGTCAGCGACATCCGCGTGATGATCGTCAAGCTGGCCGACCGGTTGCACAACATGCGCACCCTCGGTGCGCTTTCTAGGGAACGGCAGGAGCGCATCGCTCACGAAACAGTCGAGATCTACGCGCCTATCGCGCACCGTCTCGGCATGGGTAAGGTGCGCGGCGAACTGGAAGACCTCGCCTTCCGCCACCTGGATCCCGACGCCTTCGAAGACATCTCCAACTCGATCGACGCGCACCGCCTCGCCAACGAAGCGTTCCTCGCCTCCATCAAAAACACGGTCGAGGAAGAACTGCGCAAAGAAGGCATTCCCGCGCGCGTCGAGGGCCGCGTCAAGCGCGCCTATTCCGTCTACCAGAAGTTAAAGCGGCAGAAGATCACGATCGATCAGGTTTACGATCTTCTCGCCCTGCGCATCATCACCGATTCCGTCAAGAACTGCTACGCCGCCCTGGGCGTGATCCACAACCAGTGGCGGCCGGTTCCGGGCCGCATTAAGGATCACATCGCGATCCCCCGGCCCAATCTCTACCAATCGCTGCACACCTCTGTCGTAGGACCCGAAGGGCGGCATTTCGAGGTGCAGATCCGGACCGAAGAGATGCACCGCCTCGCCGAAGAAGGCATCGCCGCGCACTGGAAGTACAAGGAAGGCCGAAAGCCGGGCGGCGCACCCAACCGCGGTCCGAGCGATGACGACCAGCGCATCGCCTGGCTCCGCCACTTAGTCGAGTGGCAGCAGGATATGAAGAACTCGTCCGAGTTCCTCGACACGCTGAAGGTCGATCTGTATGCGGACGAAGTCCACACCTTCACTCCGCGCGGCCGCGTGATCGCGCTGCCGAAGGACGCCACGCCGGTTGATTTTGCTTACGCCATTCACTCCGATATCGGGAACACCTGCTACAGTGCAAAAGTCAACGGCAAAGCCGTGCCGCTGCGCTATACGCTGCAGAACGGCGACACCGTCGAGATCATCACCCAGTCCAACCAGAAGCCCAGCCGTGACTGGCTCTCATTCGTCAAAACCGCCAAAGCGCGGAATAAGATCCGGCACCTGATCAACGCCGAAGAGCGCAATAAGGCCATCGAGATCGGGCAAAAATATCTGGACCGCGAAGCGCGACGCTGCGGCATCTATCTCAACCGGGCGCCTCGCGAACAACTGCAAAGCGTCGCTGCGGATTACGGCTACGGCAAGATGGAAGACCTCTACGCAGCTCTCGGCTTCGGCCGTTTTAGCGCGCGCCAGGTGCTGCAGAAGATGGTTCCTGGTGTCGCCGAACCAGAACCTGCGGCGGAACCGCCCGCTCCCGCTCCTTATCAGCCGCGTGATCCGGGCGGCGAGGGCGTCGTCAAGGTAAGTGGCGCTGATCAAGTTCTCGTCTACCGCGCGAAGTGCTGCAACCCCATCCGCGGCGAAGCCATCGTCGGATATGTAACTCGCGGGAAAGGCGTCGCCGTCCATTCGCGGCAATGTTCGAACGTGCAGAAGCTTATGTTCGACGCGGAACGGAAGATCGATGTCGCCTGGGAAGGTACCGCGTCCGCGCCTTTACCGGTGCGCCTGGTTGTTCATACCGATGATCGGCCCGGTTTATTGAACCAGCTAACTTCGATCCTTTCGAGCGAGAATGCGAATATCCGTAGTCTTGAAGCGAAGACGGAAATCGATGCGACAGCAGACGCCCTGATCGAAATGACGATCGACGTAAAAGACAAGAAGCAGTTAGAGAAGCTAGTTAGTTCCATGCGCCGAATTTCCGGCATTCGTGATGTCGAGAGGTTATTTCAGTGAGTAGCGTTGTCAACCAGGGTGTATCGACCGATCCCGAACATATCGCCATTTCCAAGTCGACCGGGATCTCCATCGATTGGAAAGACGGGCACAAGAGCCACTTCGGCCTCGAATACCTGCGCGATCATTGCCCGTGCGCCACTTGCTCCGGAGCCCACGGCACGACTCCTCGTGCCAAGACTTCCGAGAATCCACTTAAGCTCTTCACGCCAAAGCTTCGGATTTTGGGCGTGGAACCGGTAGGTAATTACGCTTTGAAGATCGATTGGAGCGACGGACATTCGACCGGCATTTACTCGTTCGCGCACCTGCGAAGCATCTCAAAATAAGCCGAACCTGCACGGATCACGCCCGCCGCGCGTCAAAATCATTGTGAAGCTGTCCCCGGCCGTCGCGGCCGCCTCTTTAACTGTTACAAGCCTCGCCATCGCAAGCCTCGCCATCGGAAGGCCTTCCGCGCCGAAGCTACTGCATGACCCGCGCCTCGATACCGTCCTGCACGCCGTCGAAAAGCGCTACAACAGCGCCCATACGCTCAGCGCCAAATTCACCGAGAGCTATAGCTCTGGCGATAAAGTTCGCCAGACGGAATCCGGCACGCTCACCCTCCGCAAACCGGGCCGGATGCGATGGGATTACTCGTCGCCCGCCGGAAAAGTGTTCTTGTCCGACGGCAAGCGGTTCTACCTCTACACGCCTACAACGCAACGCGTCGAAGTGACTGCGGCCTCAAACACCGATGACATGCACGCGCCGCTCGCGTTCCTTCTCGGCAAGTTGAATTTCTACAAGGAATTCAGCGGATTCGAGCTGCGCGGCGACGGCCCGGACCTCTGGATCGATGTCGATCCCAATTCGCCGTCCCTGCCTTATTCCAAAGTAGGATTCCTGGTCACACCCGAATCGCGCATCAAGCGCCTGCGTGTCACGGAAGACGATCTTTCCGTTCTCGATTTCACTTTCGACAACGAAGTCCTGAACGCCCGTCTAGACCCCAGCCAGTTCATTTTCAAGATGCCCACCGGCGCGGCGCTCGAAGACAACACGCGATAGCCTCCTAATGTCCGACTTCATCCTAAAATACGCAGATACGAACGGCGAAATGCACCAGCTGGTCGCCCAGGCCGGTTCCGAACAGGAACTGCGCGAGAAATACACCCGGCAGGGTTTCCTGGTGTATTCGGTCAAGGCCCGCAGCGCCGGCGCAGCCGTTCTTGGCTCGAGCCGCCGCAAGAAAAAGATCAACATGGAGCGGTTCCTGATCCTGAACCAGCAGTTCGTCACGCTGATTCGGGCCGGGTTGCCGATTCTAAAAGGGCTCGATCTGTTAAGTGAGCGACTGACCGATCCAAAGCTGGGGCCGTACATTAGCGGCGTCCGAGATGAAGTAAAACGGGGAACGCTGCTCTCCGAAGCCTTCCGGATGCAGGAGGTTTTCCCCAAAATCTACGTCACCACCGTCATGGCCGGCGAGAAGAGCGGCAGCCTGACGGAAGTTCTCGATCGCTACATCACCTACCAGAAGCTTTCCCAGGCGGTGCGCAAAAAGGTGATCGTCTCGCTGCTTTACCCGGCCGTTCTGGTGGTGATGACGGTTCTCCTGATTGTGTTTCTGGTGACTTACGTTGTTCCGAATTTCGCGCAGCTCTATATGAGTATGGGCGCGAAGCTACCCACCATCACGCTGGTTTTGATCGCGATCGGCTCGACCGCACGGTCCTATATCCTCCTCGGGATTGTGGCTCTCGGTTTGATTGGGGTTGGTGTGTATTTTTGGGGAAAAACCCCTGCCGGCTCGGAGCGTATGGACAAGTTCAAAATGCGCCTGCCGCTCTTCGGCGAGATCTGGGTGAAGTATCAGGTGGCGCAATTTGCGCGGGTTCTAAGCACCCTGCTCACTGGCGGAATTCCGCTGGTCCAGGGACTCGATACGGCGGGCGAATCGCTCGGAACCCCGCTGCTGCGCCGCATTCTGGACCGAGCCGCCAAAAACGTTCGCGAGGGCCAGTCGCTTTCCGCGTCGCTTGCGATCTCTAAGATGTTCCCACCGCTCGCCATCGACATGATCGAGGTCGGCGAATCGACGGGCGCTCTTCCGGCCATGTTGAACAGCGTTGCAGAATTTTACGAAGATGACGTTTCTACACGAATGGCGGCCGCGCTCTCATTAATCGAACCTGTGATCATGGTTTTCATGGGCGCGTTTGTCGCGTTTGTCCTTATTGCTCTATATCTTCCGATCTTTTCGCTCGCGGACACGATTCAATAGCGCACGGGCTTGGCGGCCCCCGGTGGGAGTACCGGGGCGGATTGCCGGGCTCGTTGATTCCTGCTACATTGGAACCCTAACCTCCACGTCAGCCCGGTGTAGTTGCTGAGGCGTCGTGCGGCGAACGCGCGTTACCTCCTTATGTTTGAAGATAAATGGCAAATCATCGTAGGCTTGAGCCTGCTCGCGCTGTTCGCGGTGCGTGTCGTTTCGCATTTTCGAGCGAAGACCTGGGAAAAGGGCAAAACCGTTTTCGGCCCGATTTTCATCATTCAGATGGCGCTCACCCTGCCCGCCCTGATCGGCGTGCTGTTATTCGTTTTTTATGAGCCGGCCGTCGCTTGGGCCGCACTTCCGTTCCCGGAATGGCTTCGCTACCTCGGGCTGGTGCTGATTGCGATCGCCACGGTTTTCCTCGCGTGGATCCAGTACACGCTAGGGGCGAATTTCAGCCCTCTGGTGCGTATCAAAAGCGATCAACAGCTGATCATTGCGGGACCCTATCGCTGGGTTCGCCACCCCATGTACACCGCCATCGCCATGCTTTCCATCAGTCTGCTGTTAATGACCGCGAACTGGTTCATTGGCGCGGCCTGGCTGCTTTGCACGGGGCTGGTCATGTTCGCCCGAACTCCCGGAGAAGAACGGGTTCTCCTGGACGCGTTCGGCGATCAGTATCGTGATTACATGCGTTCAACTCCCCGGTTCGTGCCCAACGGGCGGCCGGTACCCGAGCGTAAGCGTGCCGCCGATGTTCCCGGCGCTACGGCCGCGCGGGCGCAAGCGGTTTTTAATTCGCCATTAAATGGCTCGTCGTTAAATAAGGAGAAGCAATTATGAAGGTGAACAGCGGCCTCGGTCTTCTGTTCCTGGTATCTTGTTCAGCGTTCGCGGCGCCTCCCATCACTGCGCCGCTGCAACCGACCACCGGTCCCGGAGGCAGTGACATCCTATACACAGCCATCCAGCACGGGATTTATACCGTGAAAGGCTACACGGCGGGTGGCGGGTACGATTACTACATCTACACACCGGCAGGGATTACTCCGGGCCCCACCAATCCGAATCCTTTGCCGACCCCGGCGTCCGCGCCGATTATCCTGTTCATCCACGGGTATGACGGAAACACCCCCCAACCGTACCTTGTGTGGATGGCGCAAATGGCCCAAATGGGCTACATCGTGATTTGGCCGGAATACGATTCTGCTCCCAATCCCGGACTGAACTCTTACCTGACCGCGATCAGCCTGGTCTTCAACTCGGCGATCACCGAACTAAATACCCTTGGCGGCGTGCAGCCGATGCTTGGAACTAACAATAAGCCGGTGTACTCGGTGGTCGGGCACTCTCTCGGAGGTGATCTTGCGATTGGAGTGGCCGCGGGATATCAGTTATACAAGCTGCCGGATCCGGTGGCCGTTTTTGCGGTGGAATCCGGACAAGGTACGTTCGGCAAGAGCGTGAACGCCGCTAACATGAATCCGAACACGATCGTTGTGTTTGTGGACGGCGATGAGGACGGAGCCACGCAGGGCACGGCAGAGCATACCTGCGACAACGTCACGTTCTGGAGCGAAGCGCCGCAGTCGCCCCTGTTTAAGCAATTTCTGCTCGGCGTCACGGACACCCACGGTACACCGCAACAGCTGATGACTCACTGGTTCCCGCTGACCTACACGCTGAAAGATGACGTTCGCCCCTACGCCGTTGATGACCGGGATTACAACATCACCTGGAAGCTCAGCATCGCCGTATCCAACTGCGCGATCTACGGCACTCAATGCGACTATGTGTTCGGCAACGGCCCTGAGAACTCGCACGGCGAGACGACCCAAGTCGATATGGGTCTTTGGAGCGATGGAACTCCGGTCACGCCGCTGCTTCCGATTGCGAACCCTCCGGCGTACTTCGCTGCCGCACCCTACAGTTGCACGACGGGCGGCTAATTCGGTTCTCCTGAACCACTTGGGACGCGCGGGCCGGCCATGCCCTTCGCGTCCCTTTTTTACTCGATACCCCTCTCAACGTTCTTCCCTCCCCGCGCGTCATTCGATTAAGGCCAGTTTCGTAATCGACGGCCGTCCCTCAATTCATGGCAACAACCGATCGACCCCGTCTACAGGACCCTACTGGTGAGACCGCCCAGGCGCAGACCATTGCCGCGCGCTATCGCTGCGAATATGTCGACCTGCGCGATACCGCGATCGACCACGACCTTTTCCGCCACATTCCGGTCGATCTCATGTTCCGCTACAACTTCGTCCCGCTGCAGGGGCGTAACGGAACGCTGGAAATCGCCTTAGCCGACCCACGAAACCTGGGCACCGTCGATGAACTCGGCCTGCTGCTCAACAAGAAGCTGCGGGTCAAAGTTGCGACGCTCTCCCAGATCTCGGAGCTGCTGAAGAAGACGGAACAGAGCCAGCGCGTGCTCGAGGAAGTCACGGAAGGATTCGCGATCGACGTCATCACCGGCGACGAGAATTCCGAAGAAACGCTTTCGATCGACAAGCTGAGTTCGGCCGACAGCAACATCGCGCCGGTCATCAAACTGGTCGACACCACCATCTTCAACGCCCTCGAACGGCGCGCGAGCGATATTCACATCGAGTCGCGCGACCAGGAAGTTGCCATCAAGTACCGCATTGACGGCGTCCTTCACTACGCCATGCCGCCTATTGCCAAGGACTGGCATTCGACCATCATTTCGCGCATCAAAGTTATGAGCGAACTGGACATCGCCGAGCGCCGCGTCCCGCAGGACGGCCGTTTCCGTGTCCGCTACAAGAACCGTCTGATCGATTTCCGCGTCTCGATCATGCCGACGATCCACGGGGAAGACGCCGTGCTCCGCGTGCTCGATAAAGAGTCGATGAGCGAAAAGTTCGCCAAGCTCTCGCTCGAAGTCGTCGGATTCTCGGACGCGGACCTGGTCAAATTCCGCCGTTACATCAGCGAGCCATACGGCATGGTGCTCGTCACCGGCCCGACCGGTTCTGGTAAGACCACCACGCTCTACGCCGCCCTCAGCGAAATCAAGAACGACGAAGACAAGATCATCACCATCGAAGACCCGGTCGAATACCAGCTCAAAGGCATCACTCAAATTCCGGTTAACGATAAGAAAGGATTGAACTTCGCGCGCGGCCTTCGTTCCATCCTGCGCCACGATCCGGATAAGATCATGGTCGGTGAAATCCGCGATAAGGAAACCGCCGATATCGCCATCAATTCCGCACTCACCGGCCACCTGGTTTTCACCACCGTCCACGCCAATAACGTTTTCGACGTTCTTGGCCGCTTTCTGAACATCGGCGTCGAGCCTTACAACTTTGTATCGGCTTTGAATTGCATCCTGGCGCAGCGCCTGGTGCGCGTCATCTGCGAGCATTGCAAACGGCCGGTGAAAGCCACCGACGCGCTCCTGGTCGAGAGCGGACTCGATCCGGTGGAGTGGCAGCGGCTGGAGATGTTCGAAGGCGCGGGCTGTTTTGAATGCGGCGGTACGGGTTTTCGCGGCCGTAGCGCCATCCATGAACTGCTGGATCTCAATGACAAAATCCGCGAGCTGATCCTCGATCGCCGTCCCAGTTCCGAAATCAAACGAATGGCGCGCGAACAGGGCATGACCTTTCTTCGTGAATCAGCTGTAGACAAAGTCCGGGCAGGCATCACTACGTTGAAGGAAATCAACAAGGTGACGTTCATCGAAGGGTAAGCATGCCGGACATTCTGCGTTCTCTCACCCGGTATCTAAAAGATCCGCCGCCTGAAGTCGTGTTCGAGATTGCTACGGACGCCGTGCGTATGGCGCGCTCCGGCCAGGTGAACTCCATCACGTCCGCGGCGCTGGAACCGGGCGTTATCTCGCCGTCGCCCCTGCACGACAACATCGCGCTCCCGGAGCCGTTGCAGGCCGCCGTTTACCAGCTCGCCCCCTCCACCGGACGCCGTCGCAAACAGCGAACTGCGGCCGTTCTGCTGCCCGACAATTCCGCGCACGTGACCGTACTCGAATTCTCCGATCTGCCCGACAATCACGACGAGCAGCGCGCTCTAATCCGCGCCCGCCTCAAACGCAGCGTGCCGTTCGATATCGATAGCGCGGCGCTAAGTTACTGGGTTCAGGACGCCGCTACGCCCACTGGAACTCCCGTAAAGGGCGGAAAAGTGCGCCGCGAAATCGTTGTCGCTACTACGCCGCCCGAGGTTGTTCAGCGCTACGAAGCGCCGTTTCGGAACGCCGGGTTCGAGCCTGGCCTGGTGACGCTGGCGTCGCTGTCTTGCCTCGGCTTGGTCGACAATCGCGGCATCTCGATCGTCGCTCGCCTGAGCGGGGTCGTACTCACCGTTTTGGTCAAGCAAGACCGGATTTTGAAACTGACGCGTTCGATCGCCCTCGCGGAGACCGTGTCACCGCTCGATGAAATCGCCGGTCACTTATTTCAAACGTTCGTCTATGTGGAAGACAATCTGGGCCGCGGTGCTGAACAGTTATATCTGGCCGGCTTCGGCGCCATGGAGTTGCAAGCTCTTGAAACGTTTCCCGATGAATTCAAGGTTCCCGTGCTGGTGCTTGGCGGCGCGGATACCGGCATTCGCGGCTATCTGAAAGGAGCGGCGTAACATGCCTTCTAATATCAATCTAGCTTCGGAACCGTTTCGCCGTGATCGGCTGGTTCTAGTCTCATCGGCCGCGATTGCCGCGGTGCTGGTAGTCACGCTCGCCCTGCTCGTCTCGATCATCGTTACCGACCGCCGCGCGATGCAGAACGACCGGATGGCGCTCGATAACCTCGACCGTCAGATGCGCGTCATGCGCACCGAGCAATCGAAACTCGACGCGCAGCTGCGGATGGCAGGCAATGCCGACGTGCTCGATCGCAGCGTCTTCATCAACCGGCTGCTCTACCGCAAAGGAATCAGTTGGACGCGCCTATTTGAGGACCTTGGCAAAGTCGCGCCGCCCAACGTGCGGATTGTATCCATCCGGCCCCAAGTCGATGATCGCGATCATATTGCTCTCGATATGACCGTTGGCTCGGAGTCGCAGCAGCCCATCATTGAGTTCGTAACCAAGCTTGAGAGTTCAGACTTGTTTTGGGATGCCACCGTGTCGGTTATCCAGCCGCCATCGCAGACCGACCCCTTATACCGCTACCGCATTGGTGTGAACTATGCCCAGAAGCTTTAGTCTAAGTAGCATTGGTTCGCTAACTTCGGACCTGCGCGGCGCCGATTGGCGTGAGCCGCGTGTGTATGTGCGAGGAATCGTAGGATTACTCGTCTTCGCCAACTTAGTAGCCGCGGCATTCGCGTTTCATCTATTCGGAAGCTCACCCGCGCAGTTACGCGATGAGCTCGCAGATACGCAAGCCTCCGTTGCGGCGCAGCGGCTGCAATTGTTAAGAAAACGGCAGATTTCGGTGAAGATCGGCAAAGCGAAAGGTGAAGGCGATCAGTTCCTGTCGCTCTACATGACGCCGCGCCGGACCACTTACTCCACCATCGTTTCCGAAATTCAAAAGGCGGCGCAGAGTACGGATCTTACACTGAAGGAAAACACGATCTCTCCCCTGGAGCCGGTTAAAGGTTCCGAAGACTTAAGCATGATGACCATCACCGCCTCGTTCGAAGGAACTTATCCGAACCTGTTGAAGTTCATCAACCTACTCGATCGGAGCCCTCGGTTTTTGATCATCGAATCCCTGGCTGCATCGCCTCAGGCGAGCGGAAAGGGATTGCTCACGGTACTCAAACTGAATACGTTCGTTCGCGGCGATACGGGATCGGAGATATGAACCTCGGAGCCGATCGCAAGAAGATTCTGATCCTCGGCGGGCTGGGGGTCGTGGTGGTTTACGTCCTTTGGACGAATGTGTTTTCAGGCGGAGATACCAGTTCCGCGAATACGCATGCGCATGTTGCTCCGGCGGCATCGGGAACCGTATTGCAACCGAACGCTGCGGACGTCCGGCGGGTACTGACTCGTCGGGGAGCCCAGCATCACACCGGCGAATTTAATCCCGATATCGTGCCGGGCAAAGCCGACCCGAACAACGTGGACCCGACATTGCGATTGGACTTGCTCGCCAAAGTGCAGAACGTCGACGTCGATTCTTCTTCGCAGCGCAATATTTTCACGTTTGGTGACGTTCCCAAGCCGGTAGACAAGACGCCATTACCGCCAGTCAAGAAGATCAACGTGGACAAGAATGGAAAGCCGATCCCCATTCTTCCTCCAGGACCTGTTACCCCTCCGCCGCCGCCGGGACCACCGCCGATCACGCTCAAATACTACGGCTTTACGTCACCAAAGACCAGCGGACGCAAGCGCGCCTTCTTTCTGGATGGTGAAGACATCATCGTCGCTAGCGAAGGCGACATGGTGAAGCGCCGCTACAAGCTTGTCAAAATCGGCGTGAACTCAGTCACGCTCGAAGACACGCAATTCAATAACAACCAGCAAACGGTTCCGCTGGCGCCCGACATCGCAGGCTAATGATGCCCGCCAACCCAACACCGCCGCGCGCGCCGCACGAAGAGGGCTACGCGCTCCTGATGATCTTCCTGGTGGCTGCGATCCTCGGGCTGACGCTCTACCAGGTGATGCCCCGCGTCGCTTTCGAATCGGAACGCGATAAGGAACAACTCCTGATCGATCGTGGCGAGCAGTACAAGCGCGCGATTCAGCTCTTCTATCGAAAGACGGGTCATTATCCGGTCAAGATGGAGGATTTGGAGAGCACGAACAACATCCGCTTCCTCCGGCAGCGCTACAAAGATCCGATGACCGGAAAAGACGAATGGCGCCTGATCCACGTTGGCCCTGGCGGCGTTTTCACCGATTCGCTGACTCAGAAGAAGAAGGCTACGACGACGCAGGCGTCCGCTCCGAACACGTTCATCACGGAACTGGGACCGGTCGGTGACACGGGAGCAGGAAACGCGCAAGCCATCAATCCGGGGTTGCGAAGACGCCCTAGCGATGGCGGCGGTCCGGGCGGCGGCGATCCGAATTCGCCGTTTCCACCCGACCCTTCCATGCAGAACGGCGGCAACGGCGGGGGTTTCAATGGCGGTTCGTTTTCCAACCCCGGGCTCCCAAACTCAGGCTTATCTAGTGGGGCGCTGGTGACGGATCCGGGGCTCAATGGACCTGGTAATTCCGTCCCTCCCCCGGGATCGTTGAATATCGACTCGAACAGCCAGTTCAACGGGCAGAATTCGAATCCTGGCGCACTACAGCCCCCATCCGCGGGCACCGGTCAGAATGGAACCAGCGCCGCGGCCATGATCGGTCAGATGTTGACCGGTCCGCGCCCCGGTGGACCGCCCCCGGGAATTTTTCAGAACAACAACAACGGCACTGGCGGAGACAACAGCGCGTTCCCGACTCCGTCCAGTCCTACCAACGCAACGTCGGGGGGCGGCGGTTCATTCGGAAATAGTATCGGAACGCCCGCCGGCGGTAGCGGCGCGGGGCAAGTTCTCGCGGGTAGTTTCGCCGGAGTCGCCAGTACAGCGGAAAGGCCGGCAATCAAGATCTACAACGATCATCAGAAGTACAACGAGTGGGAATTCATTTACGACTACTCGAAAGACATCGCCAAAGCTGCGGGCCTGGCGGTGCCGCAGAACGGTCAGTCTCCCACTCTTCAGCAGCCTTCTTCCCCGCTACAGCCCACGACTCCGCAACAACCCTCAACGCCGCAAACGCCCACAACTTCGCAGTAAGATATCCTGATTCTTTGCCCCCCAGCCATGGCCATTGTCATAGCGATTGACGGCCCGGCAGGCGCGGGCAAGAGCACCATCGCCCGCCGTCTCGCCCGTCGCCTCGGATACACCTACATCGATACCGGCGCCATGTACCGGGCGGTCGCTCTCTGGGCCATCCGCCAGGCCGTCGAGTTAAGCGACATGCATCGCCTCGATCAACTCGCGCAAGCCGCTGAGATCCAACTCGATTCCACGCGCGAAGTGGTGATCCTCAACGGCGAGGATGTCACGCTCGCAATCCGTGCCGACGATGTCTCCGCCGCCGCTTCTCAGGTTGCCGCGGTGCCGGCCGTCCGTCGCGCTCTGGTTCTCAAGCAACGCGCGCTGGCCGAAACGCAGAACGTCGTCATGGAAGGGCGCGACATCGGAACCGTCGTTTTCCCCAACGCGCGATTGAAGATCTACATGGATGCCGATCCCGGTGAACGAAGCCGCCGCCGCGCAACCGAAGCTGGCGCCGATATCGAGAGCGTCCGCGATCAGATCTCCGAGCGCGACCGGCGCGACCAGACGCGCGGCGATTCGCCTCTCGCGCAAGCTCCCGACGCGCTCTACCTCGACACCACCGATCTGACGCTGGAGGAAGTGGAAGAGGAGATCCTAAAGATGGTCCGCGCCCGCACCAGCAACGGCAAGGAGCATTCTTGAGCAATCTGCTGGTCATGAAGTTCGGCGGCACCAGCGTGGGGTCCGCCGAACGGATGCGCGCCGCTGCCCTGCTCATTCGTGACGCGCATCAAGACCGCGATGTTCTGGTGGTTGTGTCGGCCATGTCGCGCGTAACGGACCTGCTGCTCGACACCATGAAACACGCGGAAGCCGACGACCGGTCGGTCGTCGAGCAGCACATCGCGCAGCTCCGGAAACGGCACGTCGAGACCGCGCAGGATCTGCTCTCTGCGGCTGAAGCGGAGAAGCTGATCGAAGGTGAGATCGATTCTCTGATTCGCGAGTTCGAGCGCATCGTGAACGGGATGCTGATGCTGGGCGACCGTCCGGCTCGCTCGGTGGACGAGGCCGTCGCGATCGGCGAACGCCTCTCCAGTGTGCTCCTCGCCGCGCATTTGAACGCGATCGGAACGCGCGCGACAGCTTGCAACGGCGCGGAGATGATCGTGACCGATGCCGTATTCGGGAATGCCTCACCCGTGATGGAGCAGACCACCAAGCGGGCTCACGCGATCGTGGATTCTCTTCTGGCGGCGCACACGGTTCCCGTAGTGACCGGGTTCAACGGCGCAACGCTGGATGGCCGCCCGACGACGCTCGGCCGCGGCGGCTCCGATTTTTCAGCTTCCATTCTGGCTGCGGCTCTCGGTGCAGCAGAGCTATGGATCTGGACGGATGTCGACGGCATCATGACTGCCGACCCGCGTTTGGTTCCGGACGCGAAGGTACTCTCGGAAGTTAGTTTCCGCGAGGCTGCCGAACTGGCTTACAACGGGGCCAAAGTCCTGCATCCCCGCACTCTCGCGCCATTAGTCGATCAGGAGATTCCGGTCTGGAGTAAGAATAGTTTCGCGCCTGAGAAACCGGGCACGCGCATCGTCGGCCGGCTCACAACGTCGGAAGGCGCGCGCGCAGTTACATCGATGAGTAACGTGGCGCTAATCTCGCTCGAAACCTCCAGCGCGGTTGTGTCAGGAGTACAGGTAATGGCGCGCGCACTCGATGCGGTGTCGCGCACCAACATCGAAGTCCTCGCCATCTCCGGATCGAGTTACCGGCAAAGCTTCTGTTTCCTGGTGCGTTCCGGTGAGTTACAGAAGACTCTCGATGCCTTGGAAGCCGCGCTGGCGCTGGAGATCGCCCATGGCTATGTAAACCCGATCGATGTCGATGAAGACGTCGGGCTTCTCGCCGTTGTAGGGGAAGGGATGCGGGGGACTCCAGGTCTAGCCGGTCGCGTCTTTACCGCGATTAGTCGGGAGAACGTGAACATCATCGCCATCGCGCAAGGTTCCAGCGAACTGACCATTGCCATAGTCGTGCGGCGGCGCGGGTTAGAGAAGGCCGTGCGCGCCGTCCACGCGGAATGTCACTTATAGAGCTATTGGATCGCGATTGAGTACTCCGGCGAGAAGTTCTGCCCAACTAACAGATTGAAGGTCGCGAAGCTTGGTGTCGGCAGGTCTGTGGGAATCTGAAAGTTTACCTGCGCAACCCCTGCGACAAGCCCCGGTGCACCACCCGCATAAGTCACCACGCTCTGGAATCCGAATGTAAAGCCAGCACCTCCGCCTCCGCTATCGAACAGTACTTCGACAGGAGCGTTGAGATTGATCAAGTCCGATTGGACTTGCGATCCATCTGCGTACCCTCCGCCCTGGAATGCGCCCGCACCGTTCACCCAAATAGCAACCGTTGAACCAGGCGCCGCTGGATTCGCAGCCGAGTTAAGCGACCCATCCTGATTGATCGCGACTGCCTCCGGAATGCCGTTGATTGCTCCACTGTTGAAGACGCTTGGGTCGCTAACTACCGATTGCATAGCTACCATCGCCGAAGTACTCGGACCACTTACCTGAAACGTTTCCGGTACCGTCGCGTCGAAAGGAGCTACCGTGTTAATCTGATTGGCGCTGACGTAAAGGAGCGGCAGAGGACCGGCGGAGCCCAGCACCTGCACACCGCCCAAGGTAGTGGGCAATTGACCGGTGGAATCAAACGTCCCCGATACGCCCTGAGCCGGTCCAAGGTTCAATCCGAAAATAGAGATCAGTTCACCCGGTGCGACTTGATTAGTGACTGACGTTCCAGTCGCGCTTGCGATCCCCAGTATCGCCGGAGCCCCAGTTGCGCTTAGTGGAAATTCGATCAAATCCGAACCGAGCACAGCTACCTCGGAACCCGGAAGAAACGTGAAGCTCTTTCCCGCTGCTCCGCTGGGGAATGTTTGAGTCTGCACCAGTTTCGTGCCGTCCGACGATAAGCCGACAAGAAAGCCGGAGCCTAACCGGGGAGATCCGGACAGAAGAGGGAAGTCCGGCGATTGCGTGGTACCCGTCACCCACGGGTTCCCGCCACTATCTAGTTCCAGGGAGCCGAACTGCTCCGCGATTGAGCCGCCGAGATAGGTAGAGAAGACGATCGCACCGGTAGAACCGAACCTGCTGATAAACAGGTTCGACGGAAGGCCTTGCCCGACAGTCTGCGCGTTCAAGGCCGTCTGAAATGCATTAGGGGTAGTCGGGAAATTCGGATCAGGAGTCTCCCCCGCAACAACTACGCTGCCATCCGGTTCGGCTGCAAGCCCTTCGGCCGCCGTACCCTCCGAGACAACCCCGGGACCGCCCAGGTAAGTCGACCAATTCAGCGCGCTTAAGTCGGATTTGAAGCTAGTCACAAATCCGGAAGTGATCTTGAATGAGCAGTTGCACACGGACTGGAATGCCCCGGGAGTAACCGGAAATTGATTTGAGTCTGTAGATCCCGCGACGACTACGCTTCCGTCTGTTGCGATGGTGATCGCGTTTGCGCTCGAAGATCCGACGGCTCCGATGCACGCACTTCCGCCCATGCACACGACGGCCCCGGAGCCTAAGTACGTCGAATGAAGAAGGTTGTCCAACTGTGGAGAAAGTATCGTGACAAATGCGAAAGTCGGCGTGCTCGCCGGAACCGTCGTTGTCGCAGGCGGACCGGTGGTTTGAAATCCGTTGGTCGTTCCCGGTATCGCGCCCGAAGTCGTGGCCCCGGTGACATAGACGTTCCCACTGGTGTCGAGCGCAAGCGCATTAATCTGAGTGGTGGGTACGCCCGCTACAGCCGTCTCGATCGTCGTCGTGTAGAGTAGGTTGCCCGAGACATCCAGTTCGTCGATGGTGCTGCCGGACGTAAATACGAGATAGCCTTGTGGGCTGACCGCAAGCGCCGTAATCAGACCAGCGAAGGGATACGCATACATTACGTTCCCCTGAGTATCGAACTTAGTAATCACCGCAACCCCGTTAGCCGGGGATTCAAAAGGGAAGGGCAGGGATCCTTCGGTCGCAGCGACATAAACGTTTCCTGCGGAATCTGAAGTTACTTGATTACCGCCAATCCCGACAAAGTTGGTTTGAGCGAAAGTCAATCGCGCGCTGATTAGCGCCATGGTCAAAAAGATCGCGGTCCGCATTCTAACGCGAGGACCGTGCATCTTCGGTTCCCCCATAAACTCTTGACTCTACAGCTAACAAGTACTTCCGCCGGTGTCATTCCGACACACGACTGGACTCAATCTGCCCTATTATGCTGCCCTAACCGGGCACGATTCTCGATAGCTATGGCTGACGTGACCACTTACTTGAGTGCAGCCAGCATCCCTCGCGCTCTTACCCGCGTCTCCTCCGGAAGCGCGATAAAGCCCAGCGCCGCTGCCTGGTTCTGCCCCTCATCCAGGGCCCAGGTCACGAACTGACTTAGTAGCGCCTTCTTTGCAGGATCGCGTATCACGGCCGGCATTACCAGGTAAGTAGCGGCTACAATCGGGTAAGCGCCCGCATCTTCGGCGTGGGCCGCTCCTTTTCGGATTGAATCCGAATCGGGCTGCACGAACCGTCCTGCTTGATTCCTTACCGCACCGTAACTTAGGCGGTCTTGCACCGCATAGATGAACTCGGTATACCCAATCGAATAAGGTGTCTTTGCCACGAGTTCAGCTACCGCGCCGTTCCCGTCGGCGCCCGTTCCCACCGGCCAGTTTGTCTGCGCGGCGGCGCCCACGTGCGACTTCCATTCCGCGCTCGCGTTCGCCAGCATACTCGTCCAGATATAAGTCGTGCCGCTTCCGTCTGAGCGATGGATTACGTGAATCTCTTCACCAGGCAGATCCTTGCCATGGTTCACCGCGCGAATCTCGGGATCGTTCCACCGCCGTACTTTGCCCAGGTAGATGCCGGCCAGAACTTCCGGAGTGAACCGCAGGTCGCGCGGCATTCCCGGCAGGTTATATACCGGGACCACCGCACCGATTGCCGTCGGAATTTCGACCACAGCCAACCCGAGCTCAGCCCGATCTTTGTCAGTGAGCGGAATATCTGAAGCGGCGAAATCTACCTTCCCGGCTTTCAATTGCCGCAGTCCTTCCGTCGAGCCCACCGCGCTGTAGCGAATCACGGTGCCCGGTCGACCGCCTTGAAACGTCTCGATCCATCTCTGATAAAGAGGTGCCGCGAAGGTTGACCCCGCGCCCGCGATCTCCGCACTCAGGACTGCCGCACTAAACAACGCAAACAAGAGCGCGCGCTTCAAGGCTGCTTGGTCCCCTTAGCCCGGATCGCCGTCAACAGTTCCTTCGTCACCTGCTTCGAAAGCTCCCGTTCAATCTGTGTCGACCCAAACTTCGGCGTTGCCAGATAGGACCACAATGTTTCGTTGCCTTTCCCCTTCAGTTCCACCGAAAGATAACCTCCCATCACCGGCTCGCCGTGACCCGGCCCTGTACCCGACCGCGGATTTAAGCTGACGTACCCTTTGACGTACACGTCCCCGCTGGCCGAGAGTACTGCGTCCGCGTTGGTCGACGATGGAACCACTTGCACCCCCGATTGCTCCAGCGACCGCTCTAAACTGGACTTCACTTTCGCGAGGGAGGGCTTATCCAGCGGAAAGGCGAGATACACGCGATGCACCTCATCCAGCCGGTTCACGACCTGCGCAGACAGCACAAGCATTCCGAACCACCACACCACAAGAATCCGTCGCATGAACATCCGCACAACCATTGTTCTGCATACGAGGCGGCCAGAGTGTGAATATTCGATGACGAAACGCTGCAGGCGTTGACACAGCCGCGCGCGCGCCGTGACCATAAGAGGTTGCGATCCGCTTGCCTGCTGCTGTTGCTGACTGTCTGCCTCGATGCGCAGGTCGCCGAGAGCCCGAATGCGCCCGCTCCGGTTCAGCCTTCCGATGACTACGCCAGCTTCTGGGAGCGCTTCTGGATTTCCGGGCAAGCCAACTTTATCCGCCAGCAGCAGCCGTCGTTCTACGCGCAATACAGCGGCCCCAATAGCCTCAGCAACGGAGCCGACCATGCCACTTCGCGGGTGCTGACTCTCTACACCGGTTTTCGAATTCTTCGCGACCTGGACTTCCTCTTCGATCTTGAAGAGACCGGTGGCGACGGCCTTTCAAGTACGCTCGGCGTTGCCGGATTTCCCAACGTTGACGTGGTTCGCAACCCTACTCTCGGACAGCAACCTTACGTCGCCCGCGTGATGCTGCATTGGACGATTCCACTCTCCGGCGAGACTACGGAGGCTACCCGCAACCCGAACTCCCTCGCTCCTGTTGTACCCATTCGCCGCCTTGAAGTTCGCCTCGGTAAGATGAGCACGGTTGACTTCTTCGACACGAATTCCGCAGGCAGCGATAGTCACCTGCAGTTCATGAATTGGGCCGCGGTCAACAACGGCGCTTATGATTATGCGGCGGACACGCGCGGATATACCTACGGTCTGTACCTCGAGTACGACGATAAGTGGGGCGCGTTTCGTTTCGGCGAGATGCTGATGCCGACGGTGGCTAACGGGATCACCCTCGATTGGAACATCGCGCGCGCGGCCGCACAGAACTTCGAACTGGAACTGCATCCTTCCTTGTTCAAGCATCGCGCGACAGTCATCCGCCCACTCGCTTTTGTGAATCACGCAAATATGGGAAGTTATCGCCAGGCGATTCATGACTATCTATCGGGCCAGACGACGGCTCCGGATGTTATTAGTACCCGCGAGCAGGGCCGCATCAAGTACGGCTTTGGCTTGAATGCGGAACAGGAGCTCAATCCCGATTGGCGCGCGTTCGGACGGCTCGGGTGGAATGACGGACGCACGGAATCGTTCGCTTACACGGAGGTCGATCGCACCGCTGAAATCGGTATGGACTACGCCGGGCGCCGCTGGCATCGTAAGTCGGACAAAGTGGGACTTGCTTTTATCGACAATGGAATCACCGGGGATCATGCCCGGTACCTGCAGCTTGGCGGGCTGGGATTTATTCTTGGCGATGGCGGCCTGACTTACGGCCAGGAGCGCATTGTCGAGAGCTATTACAACGCGCAGCTATGGCGCGGTATTTACTCCGCATTCGACATACAACATATCGATAACCCCGGGTACAATCAGGCGCGCGGACCGGCCTGGGTTTTTAGCATCCGGCTACATGCCGAAGCCGCTGTTCCGCTTCACTAAGAAGAGACCGTTACTTTTCCTTGGCAGCGTGGTACCCAGCTGCAACCGCGTCGCTCTCTTTCATATACTTGCCCTTCTTGGTCTTGCCGTACCATTTATCGCCAGGCATGTGATAGACCTTGGTTTCCAGGTTCACCCACACCATTCCGGGGCCGCCGCCCGGAGCCGCATTTGCAGCGGGTGTATTCGCCGGCGTCGCCGAAGAGGGTGCGGACTTACTGGGTTTGGCACTTACTGGAGCCGGAGCCGGCGCAACTGCTTGCACGGGTTTCGCCGCGCCTGGACTTACTTTTACCATCGGAGAGATCGCCTTGATCGATGAGGCCGAAATACCCGCCTTCGACAGGTCTGATACCGATGAGTAGGGACGACCGGCGATAATCTTCTTCGCCGTTGATGAGCCAATGCCCGGCACCGCGACAAGTTCCGCCTCGGAAGCCGTGTTCAAATCGACCGGGCTCGCAGGCGCAACTTTGCCTCCTGTCTTCTTCGCAGTCGTAGTCGCGCTAGCAGTCTGCGCATACGTACATTGAACCGTCAGAGAGAGACCCAGTACACAACCGAATACAACAGCAGCCTTTTTCATCCGTTCTCCTTGGGTTGCGATTTGAGCAATTAGATCGCCGAACTTTCCCGGAAGCGATATCCTCGACTACATGCGCAACATACTCTTCACGTTGCTTGTCTCGTTCGGTGGTCTGGCACGCGCGCAGGATTCATCGGGCTTCAACGGCAACCCTTTCTTCCTCATCGAACTTACGCCGGTACGCGGCATGGCCACGGTGAATGCGCCGACGGCGGCAGAGCAAACGCTTCTTGGAGAGCACGTCGCCTACTTACATAAGCTTGTCGACGATAAGTTGCTGCTGGTCGCCGGACCGTCCGTAACGGATCACGATGCGATAGGGATCGTGATCGTGCAAGCGCCCTCGGCCGACGATGCCAAACGCATCCTGAACAATGATCCAAGTGTCAAAGGCGGCGTATTCAAGGGCGAAGTCCGACCGTTCCGGCTTTCTTTCTTCCGCCAGACAAAGCCCGCCGCATCAACTTCCGCGGCGCATTGACGGCGTTGCCTGAGTGATCGAGCCATACCAGTCATCTGCTCTGATAAACTGAGGAAATCCAACGCCCACGGCCAGGTAGCTCAGTTGGTAGAGCAGCGGACTGAAAATCCGCGTGTCGGCGGTTCGATTCCGTCCCTGGCCACCTAAACCGCAGTCGGATTCCAACGAAATTTTCTTCCATTGATCATCGCGAAATGATGGTTGCGGCACAACACGCTCTGCGCGATGCTTTGCTTCCTACAACCCGAGGACTTACAGAGTTCCGGGCCGATCTCAGGCCCAAGGCTCCAGTAAAACTGTCGATCTTCATAGCTTGCAGCGAAGAATACGCGGTGAGGTGAGGCTCTTCGTCGCGTCGGCTGCTGCGCTGGCACTTGCCACGCCGCCTCTTCCTCCACCTTGCCGAACGAGCCGACATTGAGTCCCCGATTTCGACCCGCAAGTGCGGCACCTCCGTCACCCCTTCATCACGCATTGACATAATGAAAGTTCGTGACCATTTGCTACCTCGATGCATTTTCGGGCCTGAGCGGTGACATGCTCGTGGGAGCGCTAGCCGATGCCGGCGCTGACCAGGCCGAGTTGACGCGCGGCCTCGAGTCGCTGCAGACCGGCGCGGCCGTGCGCTTCGAGCGAGTGATGCGGCGCGGCATCGGCGCGAATAAGTTCCATGTCGCCACGCCGGAAACGAAAGCCCACCGGCATCTCAGCGGGATCGTTAAAATGATCAACGCTGCCGCTCTGCCGGACGTGGTGAAGCGCGATGCGATCCGTGTCTTTGATCGTCTTGGCGAAAGCGAAGCGGCCGTACACGGCGTCTCGATTGAGAAGGTCCACTTCCACGAGGTGGGCGCAGTCGATTCCATCATCGATATCGCCGGCGCTTGCTTTGCCTTTCATTTGCTCGGCGCGGAGAAGATCTATTGCTCGCCCATCAACGTCGGCGGAGGCACGGTCGAGACCGAGCATGGAACGCTTCCGGTTCCAGCTCCGGCCACCGCTTCTCTGTTGCGCGGGAAACCAATTTACTCGCACGGGCCAGCCACCGAACTGACGACACCGACAGGCGCTGCGGTGGTAACCACGCTTGCCGAAGATTTCGGTGCAATGCCCGCGATGCGCATCGATTCCGTCGGCTACGGCGCGGGCGATAAAGACTTCCCCGGCCAGGCCAATGTGCTGCGCGTTCTGGTGGGACAAAGCTCTGCCGCTACTGAGTCAACTATGGTCACGGTGATTGAAGCGAATATAGATGACACAAGTCCGCAAGTGATCGCATACTCTCTTGAGAGGCTTATGGACGCCGGTGCGCTCGACGCATCAGTTCAATCGCTGGGGATGAAAAAAGGGCGGCAGGGATCGCTCGTTCAAGCGATTGTGAAACCGGCAGACCGGGAAAAGATTGCCGCGATTCTAATGCGCGAGACTTCGACCCTCGGTGTCCGCACTTACTCAGCGGATCGTCTTGTGGAAGCTCGCGAACTGATCGAAGTCAGTACGCAGTTCGGCAAGGTGCGCGTCAAAGTAAGTCAGTCCGGAAACATCGCTCCGGAGTATGAAGACTGCCGGGCGCTCGCGCTCGCAACCGGCGCACCGCTGAAGAATGTTCTAGCCGAAGCAACTTACGAATATCAAAAATCGATCCGATGAAATATTACCTGACGACGCCGCTCTATTATGTGAACGCCGCGCCGCATATTGGTCACACTTACACGACCTTGGCGGCGGAAACGATCAAGCGCGTGAAGAAGATGCAAGGGTTCGACGCGGTCCTGACCACCGGCACGGACGAGCACGGCCAGAAAGTCGAGCGCTCCGCCGAGGCCTCCAAGCGTTCTCCGCAGGAATTTGCCGATGCCGTATCCGCCGAGTTTCGCCGGACGTGGGATTCCATCGGAATCGAGTACGACCACTTCATCCGCACCACGGACCCGAAACATCACGAGACGGTTCAGTGGCTGTTCGAGCGCTGCCAGAAGAATGGCTATGTGTACAAGGGCAGTTACACCGGCCAGTACTGCGTCTTCGATGAACTCTATGTGAACGAAGCGGGCCCGGGCGATGCCTGCCCGATCTGCGGCCGTCCGACCGAGACCGTGACGGAAGAGAATTACTTCTTCAAGCTATCCGCGTTCGGCGACCGTCTGCTCGAGTTATACGAAACTCAAAAGGATTTCATCCGCCCCGAAGCGCGCCGCAATGAAGTCATCAGCTTCGTCAAACAGGGACTGCAGGACTTATCGATCAGCCGGACGACTCTCAAATGGGGCATTCCGCTGCCAGTCGAAGGCAAGCACGTCTTCTATGTATGGTTCGATGCCCTGATTGGTTATCTCAGCGCCGTGCGTGATAAGGACTTATGGCCGGCCGACTTACACCTTGTTGGAAAAGAGATCGTCCGCTTTCACGCCGTGTTCTGGCCCGCGTTCCTGATGGCCGCCGATCTGCCGTTACCTAAGGCCGTTTTCGCTCACGGGTGGCTGCTGTTTGAGAACGACAAGATGAGTAAGTCGCGCGGCAACATCGTGCGCACCGAGCCCATTCGGCGCGTCATGGGAATCGACGCGCTCCGCTACTTCCTGATGCGGGAGATTGTATTTGGACAGGACGGCAGCTTCAGTTACGACGCGCTTGTCGGCCGCTATAACTCGGACTTGGCGAACGGCCTTGGTAACTTAGTCAGCCGCACCTTAACGATGGTCAAGCAGTACCGCAACGGCATCGTTCCGGCAGCATTCGACGAAACGGTAGGAGCGACGGCGAAGGAAGTCATCGCGCTAACCGAAGCGGCATACGACCGGTTCGAATTCTCGCGCGCGCTCGAATCCATCTGGACACTCATCGCGACTGCGGATAAATTTATCGTCGAGCAGGCGCCGTGGAAACTCGCCCGGCAACCGGACGAAGCCGCTCAGAAACAACTCGACATCGCGCTTGGCACTGCCGCGGAGACCGTACGCGTAGCAGCCGCGCTGCTGTTTCCGGTCATGCCGGATTCTACGCGCAAGATTTGGCAACAACTCGGCATGAAGACGAATCTCAGTGACTTACAGTTTGAAAATCTGAACTGGGGTGACTATCCAGCGGGTCAGCCGATCGGAGACATCGCCGCCGTATTCCCGCGCCTTGAAGGCTCTGCTCCTATAGAGACGATGCGAGCAGCCGAAGTGGAAATCGGCCACCAGCAAGCTGCCCTGCTTGGCAAAACGGAACCGCCCCCCGCGGAAAAAGATGGAATGCAGCCCATCGCGGAATCCATCGACATCAATGCGTTCTGCGCGGTTGACTTACGGGTGGGCAAGGTACTTACGGCCGCGCCGTTGAAGGGCGCCGACAAGTTACTGCAACTAACCGTAGACATCGGCGAGCGTGAGCCGCGCACCATCGTCGCCGGGATTGCCAAAGCTTACACGGTGGAGCAGATGGTGGGCCGCAAAGTCGTGATCGTCGCGAATCTGCAGCCGCGCAAACTCAAGGGAGTTACGTCACAAGGGATGATCGTCGCTGCGTCGCTCGAAGGCGGTCAACCCGTGCTTGCCGGCTTCCTCGAAGACGTCCCCGTCGGCGCACGTCTGAAGTGACGATAGTCGACTCGCATTGCCATCTCGATAGCGAGAAGTTCGCAGCCGATCGCGAGGAGACAATCGCTCGCGCGCGCCTGGCGGGAGTCACCCAATTCCTAGCGATCGGAACCGGCGAAGGACCGCCGGACCTGGAAGCGGGCCTCCGTCTCGCGGAGACGCATGAAGGCTTCTGGGCGACCGTGGGTGTGCATCCTCATGATGCCGCGAAAGCTAGCGAGGAAACTTTCGAGCGGCTACGAGACCTTGCGCGGCATCCAAAGGTTGTGGCACTCGGCGAGATCGGCCTCGACTATCATTACGACTTCGCCCCGCGCGATGTGCAGCAGCGCGTATTTCGCGAGCAGTTAAGCCTAGCCCGTGACACTGCGCTCCCGGTAATCATCCACACGCGTGAGGCGTGGGCCGACACCGTCGCTGCACTGCGCGAAACTGCGATCCCGAGCGGCGGCATCTTTCACTGCTTCACCGGCAATGTCGATCAGGCGCGTGAGGCGCTGGACCTCGGCTTCCATCTGGCTTTCGGCGGTGTGGTCACGTTCCCCAAAGCGGACGAGGTACGCGAGGCGGTTCGGATCACTCCGGATGACCGTCTGCTGGTAGAAACGGACGCGCCGTTTTTGGCTCCAGTGCCTTTTCGCGGCAAGCGTAATGAACCGGCTTTCGTCGTGGAAACCGTGCGCCGCCTCGCCGCCATCCGCGCGACAACTCCTGAGCACATCGCCGAAGTAACCGCCCGCAACTTTGCGGTGCTCTGTGGCGTCCGACGGAGCGGGTACACTGAGGATTCTCATGAAGACCGGTAAAGCGGGCAGCCCGGCGACAGCAACTCGCGAGATCTTCTCCCTGGTGGAAGACGATCTTCGCGCCGTCGAACGCGAGTTGGGCCTTGAATCGGTCGCCAGCGTTGAAGCTGTTACTCGCATTTCGCGTTACCTCCAATCGAGTGGTGGCAAGCGGCTGCGGCCGTCGTTGCTATTGCTATGCGCCCGTCTTGTGGCGGATGGCGAACCGCTTGAGCCGAGCGCGATTCGCCTCGCCGCAGTGGTCGAGATGTTACACTCGGCGACTCTGGTTCACGACGATGTGATCGATATGGCAGACACGCGCCGCGGGCGGCCCTCCACCAACGCGCAGTGGGGCAATCACACATCCGTGCTCGCGGGCGATTGGCTGTACATGCAGGCTTTCCAAATCGCCTTGCAGATGCGCAATTTCCATGTGCTCGATCTGCTGATCGGACTAACCCAGTTGATGGTGGAAGGCGAGTTGATTCAGCTGGAGCGCATCGGCAAAATCGAAGTCACCGAAGCGGATTGCATGGAATTGGTCGACCGCAAGACCGCGGGACTATTCAGCGTCTGTGCCAAGCTTGGGGCCGTCGTGGCAGGCGCGAGCGCTGCGGTTGAGGAGAAACTGGGCGAGTTTGCCTGGAATCTGGGGATGGCGTTCCAACTGATCGATGACGTTCTGGATTTCAGCGCGGAAGAGCATGTACTCGGTAAACCGGTGGGCGGCGACTTACGCGAAGGTAAAGTTACTTTGCCGGTAGTCTACGCATTAGAAAATGCCTCAGCAGCCGAGCGCGCGCAAATCGAAAGTGTGGTCAGGACGCGCGGCTACGAACAAGCAACTCTAGCCACGGTTTGCGATGTCATCGACCGGCGCGACGGATTTCGCCGCGCTCTCGAACGGGCCCAGCAGTTCAGCGATCGGGCAATCGAGATTGCGACGGACTGGCGCGAATCAGCTTACCAGCGGAGTCTTGTGGCGCTTGCGGAGTTAGTTGTGGAACGCCGCTTCTAATCGCGGACGATCCGTCACGAAGTCGCGAGCGCAAGCTTAAACACAGCAACATACCGGGGGTTTAATAGTCTTGTGAAGACTAATTCCGAAGAGCCACTCGTGGAGAATCACGATCTGAGAAACATACAATCGCTTTCGCGGCGCATGTTCGCTGGCGCGGCCGCACTTGCGGGCGCGGGGTTCATGGGTGTGAATGCGATGGCGCAGAGCCGGACCGAGCAAGTCGCGGGACGAACGGGGAACAGCAAGAGCGATCCCGGTCCCGAGAACAAGTCCCTATTGCAGGAAAACCCGGACTCCAATCTCCCGCCGTTCACCGATCATGGGAACCCCGGGCCGATCTGGTACTCGTTCGACCTTGCGCCCAAGCGCATGCAGGGCGGCGGCTGGACGCATCAGGTGACCCAGCGCGAACTGCCGCCATCCAAGGATCTTGCCGGTGTGAACATGCGCCTCACCGCGGGATCGTTTCGCGAACTGCACTGGCATACGGCTGACGAGTGGGCCATCATGCTGACCGGCAAGGCGCGCGTCAGCGTGATGCAGCCGGATGGGAAGATGTTCATCGACGACGTTGGCGTGGGCGATCTGTGGTACTTCCCCGCGGGCTTTCCGCACTCGATCCAGGGTCTCGCGAGGCGACAGCGATGGTTGCGAGTTTCTGCTGGTCTTCGATGAGGGGAATTTTTCCGAGGACGACACCTTCCTGCTATCGGAGTTCCTGGCGCACACTTCGCCCGAAATGATTCAGAAGAACATGGGCTGGTCCCGCGAGGTGTTTGATAAGTTGCCGGCGACAGAACTCTATATCTTCGAGGCTCCGCTGCCGGATCCGCTGGAGGATGACAAGCGATTTCTCGGTGAGCATCTGGAAACGAAGACGAACTACACGTTCAAGATGTCGACCATGCAGCCGACGCAGAAGACTGCAAGCGGCGAAACGCGTGTGGTGGATTCGACTAACTTCCCAGTCTCTACAAATATCGCCTCGGCAATGGTAACTATCAAGCCAGGTGGACTGCGTGAGTTGCACTGGCATCCGAATGTCAGCGAATGGCAGTACTGGATTAAAGGCAAGGGGCGCATGACGGTGGTCACCACGGGAGCCAAGGCGCGGACCATGGATTTCAACGCCAACGATGTCGGGTTTGTCCCGACCATGGCCGGTCACTGCATTGAGAATACGGGGACCGAAGATCTGGTGTTCCTTGAGTTGTTTAAGACGTCGAAGTATATGGATGTGTCGTTGAACCAGTGGATCGCGCGTATGCCGGATAAGATGGCGGAGGCCCACTTGAAGCTGGCTGCGAGCACGATTCGGCAGGCGCCCCAAAAGAAGATCGATGTGCTGCCGGCTTAAGACTTATCTTGCACCGGACGGCACATACTCTTCCAAATAGCGAAGGATCAAAGAGTAGTAATGAAACAAAGTGCCCGGCCCCTCACTAATCGAGTGCGTGCGGTTCGGATAATCCATGAAGTCAAACGGCTTACCCAGTTCTACTAATCGATTGACTAACTTTTCTGTGGCCTGAAAGTGCACATTGTCATCGCCAGACCCGTGAATGATCAGCAAGTGCCCGGTAAGGCCCTCGGCGAAGTTGATAGGTGACCCGTCATGATATCCCTTTGCGTTTGTCGAAGGGAGTCCCATGTAACGCTCCTGATAAATGGAATCGTACAATCTCTGATCGGGCATCGGGGAAGAGGCCACACCAGCCAATACCTGTCCGGGATAGCGGAACATCTCGTTCAAGGTCGCCGACGCCCCGCCGCTGTTTCCCCACATGCCAACGCGGCTGGAATCGATGTATGAATGCCCCTGTTCGAAGGCGCGAATCGCTTCCGATTGCTGCTGTGAGGACAGGACGCCGAGCGCGCCATAAATGCTCTTCCGCCAGGCACGTCCGCGCGGAACCGGCGTGCCTTCATTATCGAAGCTAACTACCACATAGCCCTCGATCGCAATCGATTTGAAATAAGAATATTGCCATGTATCTTGGACCGTGGCCAGGAAAGGCTCGCCGTAAACATAGACAAGCATTGGATATTTCCGGCTTGGGTCAAAGCCGGGCGGTTTCACGATAAACGTCGATAGTTTTGCACCGTCACTAACAGGAGTATCCGTAAACTCAACTTGCTCTGGATCCAGGGCGTTGTCCTTCTGGATCAGGTCTTCGTTGGTCATCAGGTTACGAACCATCTCGTGTGAATTGAGCTTGATTATGTCGAAACTAATTGGATGGGAAGCGCTCGAGTAGTTATGAATGGCCCATGTTCCGTCCGGAGATGGGTTATAGCTATGCGTGCCGCGTTCGCTTTGCGGTGTTACTCGCTCCGGTGTTCCAGTTCCATCGAGCCGCGACCGAAACAGATAAGACCGTATCGGATCATTCGGAGAGGCCAGGAAGTAGAAAAAACCGTGCGCCGCGTCGAGGAACACCGGAGCGATCACGTCCGCGGCGAAGTTAGTAATCAGCTTGGCTTGGCCCGTTACCCTCGATAGTAGATAGGCGTGCCTCCAACCGTCGCGTTCACTCAGCCACAGCAAGTCTCGCTTGTGTGCGTGGCTTGGAGGTACGGTCGTGTCGGGTACCCATTGAAGGTCCTCCACAATATCCAGCCACGCTGCGTCCCGGTCCTCATAAAGAACGCGGGTTTCACCGGTGTGGGCGTTTGCAATCAGAACGCGGTTGCTATTCTGCATACGGTTTAAGTTCTCGAGTACGAGTTCGTCACTATCCCCGATCCACTCCATCCGCGGTATGTATTGATTGCTTGGGTCGCCCCCGATGTTGACCCATTTCGTCGCGCCACCATCAATACCAACTACTCCTACTCGAACCGCGGCGTTGGTTCCACCAGCTTGCGGGTAACGATATCGGAAGACCGTAGGGTAAGGTGTATCGGTGTCGTTGATTAGTGAGTACTCACCCACGCCAGTCTGGTCGAACTGCCAGTACGCGATCGTCCGAGAGTCGGGGCTCCAGCGAAACCCATCGCTCAGGCGAAATTCCTCTTCCGTTACCCAATCCGAGGTGCCGTTGATAACTTCGGGTGATCCGTCTTGAGTGATTTGCCGCCTTCGGCCCGTGCCCGAATCTTCAACATAGAGATTGTTCTTGTAGACGTATGCGACACTTTGCCCATCCGGCGAGAACTTTGCGAACATGAGTGAAGCTGCCTCCGCTTGTCCGCCAAGCTTTGTCAATCGCCAGTCTCTCAACCGTAGGATCCAATAATCACCGCGGGTGCGATTGCGCCAGACCTTTTGCGCATTCGTATAAATCAGCATTTGTGTGTCGCCCTTAGACCATTGATAATCATCAATGGTCAGTGGTGCCGATTGTCCCGTGGGAATGAACTTATCGGCGGGGACCAGAACGCTGCGTTTTCCAGAGGCCGTTTCGTAGACCGCCAGATCCTGAACTTTGGGGTTAGTCGCGGACGCTTCCAAAATCGTGTAGCGTTCGCCACCGTCCAGCCAGTGGCTTTCATCGGGGACGTGCGGCTCGTATTCACCGTTTTCCAGTTCCGCACGAAGCGTCTTAGCAAACAGAGCGGAAGGCTTCACATTCTCCGGTGTGCTCTGCGCAGTGATAACCGGTCCTTGCACGAAAACCGCGGGAAGAATCAACCAAAACAAATTCGTCCTCATTGGTTTAGGCGATTTGAACATCGATATAGCGCGAATGCTGGACACATAGGAGGTATGATAACTTGCTACTGAATGCGAAGCTAACTGCGAGTACGATTGTCAGGCGCCGAAAAAGAAGCTCGACGTGTTACCGACTTAGGTGTTAGAGAGTAAGAACGCGGTGGTCGGGGCAGTCTAACAGCAGATTGTCGTAGACGCGCCTCGCGAAGTCGGGGCCGTATTGCGCGACGAAGGCTAGCGAGGAGTAGACGCGTTCCTGCAGTTTGTGGCGGGGGAAAACCGTGTTGTAGAGTTCGTCGACATCCGTGGCCGCGTCTTTCTCTCGCGTAATCGCCTCGCGGCCCACGCGGCGGTCGATCTTCTCGAACTGATACTCAATTTTGCGGCGGCTCTTTTCAATTGCTTTGCGGATCGACGGATCGAAGTGTTCCACCGCATCGAACATGCGGGCCAGGGATTGTGTCGCCGCGCCGCGAGCATCGCTGACGCGGCCGGCGATGCGCGGGTCCACCAATTTCTTCGCGGCTTTCTCTGCCACCGATTGCTCGCCGTGGAAGAAATCAGTCAGTTCCAGGTTGAAGCGGTCCAGGCGCTTATGTTCGCGAGGGGTGATGATGGTGAACGATGCGCGATGAAGCGCGATGGGTTGCCGCCCTAACAACTCGCGGTAGAGAACTTCGGACTGCGCCAGATAAGCGATTTCGGCAGGTCCACCGACGTACGCGATGGTCGGGATCATCGAATCCTGAACAACCGGGCGTAGCAGCGCGTTAGGGGACAGATCCTCGGCGCGATCGGCCAGCGCGGCGTACTCGCCATTGCGGCGTTTCAGCGCTTGCCGCCGTCCTTTGTCGAGCAGGAAGACGAACGACGTGGAGTCCTCGACATGCACTTGGGTGTGATACCCGGCGGCTGTTAGTTCCTTATTCCTCGCAAGCACATCTCGCGTAAGTTCTGGCGCCCGCAGAACCGCCTCGCGCAGCAACGGAGCAGCTAGCTTGCGAAACTCGGGCAGCATCGGATCGACGTGCAGGATTGGCAGACCCGTCAGCATCCGATCGAGGAGCAATGAGAACGCATCGCCCATGGTGCGGCCCGGCTGATAGGTATCACGGGCGAAGTCGAGCGCTTCTTCAGCGTACGGTAAACCGTGCAGCACCCGGCGCAACTCATCGAGCGGCACTTGATCGAAAGGGACCGTCCCGACGGGTTGATCCGGTACCGCCGAGCCGGTCGCCTGCAGCAGAACGGGTTGATGGTTCGCGTTGAAGAACCAGGTGTGATCCACCTCGTGAAGATCGTGATCTTCGGTCGCCATCCAGAAGACCGGGACGGCCGGTATACCGATCGAAGATAGATGCTCGGCGAATCGGATCGCGGTCAGTGCTTTATAAATCGCGAAAGGCGGTCCGCCGAACAAACCCACTTGCTGGCCAGTGACGACAGCGACGGTCCCCGGTTGCGCGATGCGCTCCAACAGCGGGTTATCCGCGTTTTTGACCCGGAGCGCTTCTACGAGTGCCTGACGTTTTTCGGGCGGGAAGTCGATCGCGGCAGCCGTCCGGCGAAACGACTCATCGCTGACCGGCAAATACGGGTAGAACTGCTCGACTCGCTCGGGATGATAGGTGAAGTCTGCAAAGAGCTTCGTGGTATTCGGCAGCGCCGTGTGTCGGATACACGAAAGTTCCATTCAGGGGTCCTTCTAGCAGATGAGAGTCCGAATGCCGAAGATTCCAGGTTTGCGGCCTAACCCTGCGTAAAGACCTTCGAGATGTCGTTATAAAGCACGAAAACAACCACCGCCATTAAGAAGACGAAGCCGATCTTCATTAGTCCCTCTTTAAAATTCAGGCTGAGGTCGCGGCCGAGTAGCATTTCCACCAGAAGCGTGAGTATGACGCCACCGTCCAGGATGGGGATCGGCAGAAGGTTGAATATGGCGAGATTGAGGCTGACGCTGGCCATCAGCGAGAGAAAGACCGCGGCTCCCATCTGCGCTGCCCGGCTGGAGAGGCGGGCGATGCCGATTGGGCCATCGACGGCTTTCGCAGACATGCGGCGCTCCACCAGTCCACGCAGGAAAGCGAAAATGAGGGTCGCGTTTTCGGTATTGGATTGGAGGGATTGGCGCAGCGCGGCGGGGAAAGACAAGCTTTCGGTGACCACGTTCAGCTTCGGATTGGGCGCAACGCCGATCATGAACCGCGGCTTACCGTCGGAACTGCTCATCACGGGCTTGATCGAGACGGTGTGTTGCTGACCGGCGCGCAGATAGACGACCGAAACCGGATTGCCGTTCGCCCCGCGAATGACGTCCTGCAGCTTAAAGCGCGAGCGGATCGGCTGCCCGTCGATGGAGACGAGGATGTCACCCGGTTTTAGACCGGCGGCGTCGGCCGGCATTCCGGGGGAGATTTCCTGGGCTACGATTTCCGTACTTTCTTCCCAACCCGAGGTCGCGATTCCCATTCGTTCATCGAGCACCGGGGTAACGGTGGTTTGGATGAGTCTGCCGTTGCGTTCGAGGGTGACGCTTAGATTGCGCTCGGCGCTGGCGATCTCATCACGCTCGATGTCGTCCCATGTCGGATCTTTCTTGCCTTCGATCTGGACGATTTTGTCACCGGGCTGCACACCCGCCTTGGCTGCCGGAGAGTCAGCGACGACGTGCCCTACGATCGCGCCGCCCGGCTCGACTACATGCTGGTACTTGACCATGTACAGGCCGGTGAGGAGGCCTACGGCAAGCAGAATGTTCATGACCGGTCCGGCGGCCGCGATGATAAGCCGCTGCCAGCGCGGTTTCAGCATGAACCCTCGCGGATCAGCGGCGTTCTCGTCGCTTGGCTGATCGCCGGCCATTTTGACATAGCCGCCGAACAGGATCAGGGAAAACCGGTAATCGGTCTCGCCTCGTTTGAACCCGAACAACCGCGGGCCGAAGCCGAAGCTAAAGATGTCGACGCGAACATCGAAAGCTCGAGCTGCCCAGAAGTGCCCCAGCTCATGGATGAGGATCATGACGCCGAGCAGAACCAGGAGCCAGAAGATACTTGAAAGAACGGAAATCATTCGTAGTTAGACCAGTGCTTATACCTTTACGGTGGGCTTTGAGTGGGAGACGTGACCCAGGGAACGTTCTTCCACCAGACGCCGCGCAAGTAAACGCGATTCTTCGTCTATGTTTAGGATATCGCCAATTGATTGAGACGGGCGCGCGGGAAATTTGTTAAGGGTATCTTCGACAACGGCGGCGATTTCCGGGAATCGGATCTCGCCATCGAGAAACGCGGCAACGGCGATCTCATCGGCTGCATTGAGCGTGCAGGTTGCCGAATCTCCCGATTCCTGCGCTTGGTAAGCGAGGCGAAGAAGCGGGAATCGATCGAAGTCCGGCGGCTCGAAATCCCAGTGGCGGGGAGTCGTCCAGGCGATCCGTGGAACCGGGGCGGAGAGGCGATCCGGCCAGGTGAGGGCGTACTGAATCGGCATGCGCATGTCGGTGGCCGACACCTGGGCGAGCACGCTGCCGTCGCTGTATTCAACCATGGCGTGCACCGTCGATTGCGGATGAACCACAACCTCTACCTCGCCGGGAGCGAGATCGAACAACCAGCACGCTTCGATCACCTCAAACCCTTTGTTCATAAGGGTCGCGGAGTCGATGGTGATGCGGTTCCCCATCTTCCAGGTTGGATGACGCAGGGCTTCCGCCGGTGTAATTTCGGGGAAAAGGTGCTTGGGAGTCGTGCGGAAAGGGCCTCCGGAAGCGGTCAATATCAGTTTGACGACTTCGCTTCGGCGGCCGGCGCGTAAGCATTGATGTGCACCGTTGTGTTCACTGTCGATGGGGAGCAGTTCGGCGTTGTGCTCACGAACTGCTTGCATCACCAGGCGACCGGCGGATACGAGCGTCTCCTTATTAGCGAGGCCGATGCGCTTCCCTTTCCGCGCCGCTTCATAAGTGGCTTCTAAACCAGCGACGCCGACGATCGCGGACACCAGTACGTCTGTCTCCGGAGCTGTTGCGATCTGAACGAGCGCCGCGGGGCCTGCGATCAGTTCCGGCCAGCTCTTTTGGGGGACCCCCATCGAAGCGAGTGTTTCGACGAGAATCGGGTGCAGGTCGGGATCGCTGACAACGACGACTTTGGGCAGGAACTCTTTGATCTGGTGCGCGAGTAATTCGACGTTACGGCCGGCGGCTAACGCAAAAATGCTGAATCGCAACGCGTTCTGCCGGACTACGTCCAGCGTGTTGGTTCCGATGGACCCGGTGGACCCAAGTACGGTGACGGATGTCATGCAAACTGGTGATGCCCGGATGATAGCATCGTTTCAAAAACACCCGAAACGCGCAGAAATTGATTGAAATTCGAGACTTGCAAGACCCAAACCCTTGCGGGCGCCGGGGAGGTTTGCTTCAGGGGTCTTATTAGAGGTTAGTCTCGCTTTGGTGGGAGTTTCTGTCCTCCCCGGCTTACTTCCAATATTAGTAGAAGAGAAAAGCTGCGTCAACCAAATTTTGTATCCGTAAATTGGAAAATTTCAAAAAAGTTAGATCTTGCGGACTTCGACTTTGGCGCTTTGCTCCAAGGGCTTGATTGTAGAGCACATATCTTCCTCGCCCAAGCCGTGCGAGATGGCGTTTTGAAAGAGCTGCTGGGTGGTTGCGGTAAGAAAAAGGGGCACTCCGAGCTCTTTTCCCGATTCCAACATCAGTCCGACGTCCTTATGCATCCATTTTGTGGAAAAGTTCGGCTCGAAATCGCGGCGCAGGACGAACGGAGCTTTGTATTCGATCAACCCTGATTTGGCGGCGCTGTTAGAAAGGATATCGAGCATCAGTTCGGGGTCGATGCCGGCCTTTGTGCTCAAAACGAGGCTTTCGTTGAACGCCTGCAGCAGATTTGACAAAACAAGGTTCTGGGACAGCTTCGCGTGCAATCCCATTCCAGGGCCGCCGCAGTAGTAGATCTTCTTGCCCATAATTTCCATGAGTGGGCGGACTTTGTCGAAGACCGTGCGATCGCCTCCAACCATCCAGGTCAGGGTCGCGTTTTCGGCGCCAGGCTTCGATCCGGTGATCGGGGCCCCGAGGAACGGGAGTTGATGCGCGTTCAGGACTTCCGTGATGGCTCGGCTGCTGGTCGGGCTCACCGTGGTCGTGTCGATAACGATTGTGCCGGGCTTCGCGCCCTCGATCACGCCGTCAGTTCCGAGAATCACCGTTTCCGACATCTTGGAATCACCGACGCAGATGAAGACGAACTCGGCTTCGGCGGCGGCCTCCTTCGGCGTAGAGGCGAACGTGGATCCCGTTTCCTCCGCCATCTTGCGAGCCTTTTCGGTCGTGTTGGTCCAGAGCGCGACTTTGTGACCGGCTTTAATCAGGTGACGAGCCATCGGGCCGCCCATGATTCCCAGTCCGAGAAATGCGATGTTTGACATGGTTTATTGACCAGCTTTTATTGACCTAAGACGTATGCGAAGACGAGAGGCGCGACGATGGACGCGTCCGACTCGATAATGAATTTCGGCGTGTCGATGCTGAGCTTCTCCCACGTGATTTTTTCGTTGGGGATCGCGCCCGAATACGAGCCATAACTGGTCGTCGAATCGCTGATCTGGCAGAAGTAGCCCCACAGCGGCATGTCGTGGCGTTCCAGGTCCTGGCGCAGCATGGGTACGACGCAGATCGGGAAATCGCCCGCGATGCCGCCACCGATCTGGAAGAAGCCGATCGAGTGCGACTTCGAAGTCTCGGTGTACCAGGCGGCTAGTTCCATCATCGTTTCAATGCCGGTCCGGACAGTGTGGACGTTCTTCACGTCGCCCGAAATGCAATGACCGGCGTACATATTGCCCAGCGTGGAATCCTCCCAGCCGGGGACGAACATGGGCAGATTCTTCTCCATGGCGGCGTAGAGCCAGCTGTCTTTGCGATCGATTTGAAAACTCTTTTCGAGATCAGGGCTTTGCAGGATGCGGAAGAAGAACTGATGCGGGAACAGACGCTCGCCGCGCTGGTCGGCGGCCGTCCACTCTTTAAGGATGACGGCTTCAATGCGGCGCATCGCTTCCGCTTCCGGAATACAAGTGTCGGTGACGCGGTTCATATGGCGTTCGAGCAGGCCCTGTTCCTCGCCGGGCGACAGATCGCGCCAATTGGGAATCCGCTCATAGAAATCGTGAGCAACCAGGTTGAACACGTCCTCTTCGAGGTTCGCGCCGGTGCAGCAGATGCCGTGAACCTTACCCTGGCGAATCATTTCGGCGAGCGAGAGGCCGATTTCGGCTGTGCTCATCGCGCCTGCCAGCGTCAGGAACATGCGACCGCCGCTTTCGAGGTGCGTGTTATATCCGCGAGCGGCCTCGATCAGCGAGGCGGCGTTAAAGTGACGGAAGTGATGCTCGATGAACGAGCTGACGGGGCCGGACGGCATCCTTAACAAGTTAGCAGGATGGCCTAGATTAGTCGGCGCGGTACCTTGGTGAGTTATGCGTTATCTGAGTATCGGCCGCATGCTGGTGACCGGAGGAGCCGGGCTGATTGGCAGTGCCGTCGTCTGGGAGTTGAACCGGCGCGGCTTCGACAACATCTGGCTCTGTGACCGGATGGATAAGACCGAGAAGTGGAAGAACCTGCCGCCGCTGCGGTTCGAAGAGTATCTTGAGGCGGATGAACTGGCGCATCGCCTGGAAGACGATCGCGATCTTCCGGAAGATATCCATACGGTCTTTCATCTGGGCGCCTGTTCGGCAACGACGGAGACGGACGGCGCTTACCTGATCCGCAATAATTTCGAATACACCAAGAAGCTGGCTTTGTGGTGCCGCCGCAGGAATGCGCGGTTTATCTATGCGTCCTCGGCGGCAACTTATGGGGCGCTTGAGGATAACTTAAGCGAGACGCGGCCGTTGCAGAGTTTGCGGCCGCTGAACCTCTACGGTTACTCGAAACATATCTTCGACTTGTGGGCGGAGCGGCATGGCTATCTGGATCGTTTTATCGGGTTGAAGTACTTCAATGTATTCGGACCCAATGAAGATCATAAAGGTGATATGCGAAGCGTGGTGAATAAGGCGTTTCGGCAGATCGAACTCAAGGGTACGATGCAGCTGTTTATGAGCTATCGTCCGGAGTTCGCGGACGGGTATCAACGGCGGGACTTTCTATATGTGAAAGATGCAGTGAAGATGACCGTGCATCTGGCGGAACTTGATTCTGTCAGTGGGATTTTTAATATCGGGGCAGGGGAGTCGCGCACGTGGCTTGACTTAGGTAATGCTTTGTTCAAAGCGCTAGGTAAAGAGCCTCGAATCGACTTTATCGAGATGCCGGAAGCTTTGCGCGGGAAGTATCAGTATGCGACACGCGCGGTGATGGATCGCTTTTTGGCGACGAAGTATGCGGAACCTATAACGTCGCTGGAAGATGCGGTTGCGGATTACGTGCAGAACTACCTGGTGTCCGGCAGCCACTTAGGCGACGAAGCAGCGAAATCGTAGAAGCGAAAATCGGAGAAATGAGGACCGCGACAGTGAAGTCGCGGTCCTCTGAGGTAAGTTAGCGGTATTCGAGATAACCCAGGTTGCTGTAGTGAGTGGTCAGCTCTTTCACCGCGGCGACAATCCCGCGACTCCGGCCAACCGAGAGCATCGTGCCGAGGTCAAGGTGATAGTTGAGTAGCTTGCGGGCTGGATTTTGGGCCATCGGCGATAGATTGCCGTGGAAGCTGCTTCCGCCGGCCATGCCGGCCGGGGTAAAGCGCGACGCCGCCGTTACGTTCGCGAGGCTGGCCATAAAGCCCGTGGTAACAGAGGGCTTACTGGTAAACCGGTTAGGCAGAGCGAAGGAGAGGGGTGCGTGCGACGAGGCGGCATCCAAACCGATCGAGTGGTTCTGCGTGACCACGCCTAAGTGGAGCGGATTGCTCGCTCGCGCTGCACTGATAAGAGCAGGTGAAGTCGGCGGAACTGCGCCTGCCCCACTTGCCACCGTCAGAATGACTTCCGTCCCCGTGTAACTTACGACATAGTGTTCCGAGGAGTTAATGCTCGTTCCGGTGACAGTGGCGAATGTGCCGGTAAGCGAGCCGGCATCCAGGATGATGAATTTAGAGCCGACCGTGGGAACGAAGCCATTGATCGACTTGATATTCAACGTGCCACTTAAGAGTGGTCGCTCCTGTTACATCCAACTGATCGTATTTCGTTCCGACCGCGTTCCCGCCGATCGAGACGTCGAACGAACCTTTGGAACTCTGCGTGTAGGATCCGGTCACGTCCAGTTTGCCGGTCGCGGTAGAAGAATCGCCGGGTTCGACGACCCCGCTGGAGGCGAGCGGGTCAGCTACGGTTCCGTCGCCCAGCAACGAACCGCCCTGAACGCTGACGGTGGGCGTGCCCGCGGAACTCGCTGAGGAGGTGAGGACGCCGTTGACCGTGGTCAGCCCTGCCGTCTGAGTGTAATTCGTAGCCAGCGAGGAGTTACCGCCGTTACCCACCGTAAAGGTGCTACCCGTGTTGATGAACATCGTGCCGGCATTGCTGAAGCTACCGGCGCTGGTCGTCAGGTTCTGGTTGCCAGCTAACGTGAACTTGCCGGCGGAGGCATTGGTTGTAAAGCCCGCCAAGGCGTTAGTGCCGTTCTGGTCGACAATCGCGGACGATGTTCCGGTCAGAGTAATCGTGGCGGCGTTCGTCACAATGTCAGCTCCGGTGAACTGCAGCGTGCCGGATTCCAAATACTTCCCGCCGGTTAAAGTCGTGCCCGAGAAGTTGCTGAAAGGACCGGTGATGTCGAGAGTACTCCCGGCGCTCGTCTGTAGAGTTCCCGTGTTGGAGAAACCGGCCGAACTGGCATCGATGATGAGCGGCGTGCTCTGGTTCGCAGAAATTATGCCGTTATTCACCAAACCCATGTTGCCGTTGCCGATGTTACCCGAACCCTGGATGGTGATGTTGTTGGTAAGTACTTCCTGGCCTGTAGACGCGCCCTGGATGAAGTTCTGATTGTTATTGGACAGATTGATCGAGCCGGTTCCGTTCAAAGTAACATTACCGTCAAGTAACAGGTATGTGCCATTCCCGACTGAGTTGAGCGAGATGGTTCCGTTGTTGATGATCGTGCCTTCCAGGAACGAGTTCGAATTGTTGTTGATCTGGATTGCCCCGGCGTTCGTCAGATTGACGAGAGTCCCGCCACTCGTGACGATCGCGCCCGCGTTTGCCCCTGTTCCGAGAGTATTGAGCGTGCCGCCCGTCACTGTCGCGCCATTGATGTAAACGGTACCGCCGGCCGCCGTTCCCGTGCCCGCCAAGGCGGTAATATTCCCGCCGGTGTTATTGACCATGTTTTGAAGCTCGAGCGTGCCTCCGCTACTCGCTTCCATGAGGGCGGTGTTGATCGCTCCCGCACCACCGGCCTGAATCACGAGATGGTTTCCATTTGCGGAAGTCGCATCAACCGTACCTTGGTTCGTGAAAGCGACCGCGTTCTGGCCAATATCTCCCGATCCGGAGATCGTGTTGTTCTGATTGATGAAGGAACTGCCGCTCGTCCCGGTGAGGAAGTTCTGCGAGTTATCGGAAAGAGTGATCGTTCCGCCCCCGGTCAGAGTAGTAGTTCCGCTCGCAAGCAAGTAAGTGCCGTTACCGCCCGAGTTCAGTTGCATCGCCCCGGCGTTATTGATTGTTCCGGCCAGCGTCAACGACGTGTTGTTCGGGACAGCGATCGTGCTGTTGTTGGTCAAGTTGCTTAAAGAAGCGCCATAGGCTACAAACTCTCCGGCGCCGCTCAAAGTACCGCCTGTAAGTGCGAGACTAGCGTCCAATTGAACCGTAGAGCCGGAGCTCGCGGCGATCGTGCCACCCGCATTGTTGATGGAGTTTTCCAATTCGAGAGTCGCACCGCCGACAGCTTCCATCGTGCCGGTGTTGACCGTCCCGCCCGTGCCGGCCTCGATTATCAGGTGATTGCCGTGTGTAGAGGTAGCTTCGATCGTCGCTGCATTATCCAGCGTCAGGAAGTTATCCCCAATGTTCCCCGCGCCGGAGATCGTGACCATGTTAATCAACTTCTCGGTTCCCGTGGAAGCACCTTGAATAAAGTTCTGGTTGTTATCGGAGAGCACCACTTTACCGGTACCTTGCAGCGTCACCGACGTTCCGGCTATCTTGAGGTACGTGCCGTTTCCGGCGGAGCTCAAAGAGAGGGTTCCGTTGTCGTTTATCGTTCCCTCAAGAGTGTTGTGCTGGTTATTTGGAGTCTGGAGTTTCCCTGAGAAGTTAACCGCATAAGTGCTCCCGTTAAGAACGGCACTGGCTGCGGAAATTGCGCCGGTCCCCGTCGAAAGCAAGTTTCCACCGCTGATGGTTGCGCCTTTGAGCGACACTGTACCGCCGTTCAAAGCTTCGATCGTTCCCGACGTGGTACTTGTCTCATTGGTGACCTTATTATCAAGCTCAAGGACGCCGCCGCTGCTGGCCTCCATGATTCCCGTGTTCGTGGTTACCGCGGAACTTCCCGTGTTGATGACCAGGTGATTGCCGTAAAGCGCGTCCACTGTGCCTTCATTCGTGAACGCCATCGCGCCGTTGCCAATGTCGCCGGCGCCGGAGATGGTGTTATTTACGTTGACCAGTTTGCTGCCCGCAGCCCCGTCAATGTAGTTCTGCGTGTTGTTCGAAAGATTCACCGTACCGCCGCCGGTGAGAGTTACCGTTCCGCTCGCGACCAGGAAGGTATTGTTCCCAACGGAGTTGAGCTGAATGGAGCCCGTGTTATTGATGGTTCCCGCCAGCGTGAGCGAGTTATTGTTGGGAGTCTCGACGGTTCCCGCCGTAGTGAGGTTGGTTAGAGTCGCGCCGGTGGAAACCACAACCCCGGCATTTACACCGGTCCCGAGCCCTTGCACAGTTCCGCCGGTAATGCTGGAGCCGTTCAATAAGACGGTTCCACCGGCAGCGGTTCCCGTACCCGCGAGCGCCTGGATCGTTCCGCTGGTGTTAGTGACTGCATTCTGGATCTGAAGAGTTCCGCCGGAGCTTGCCTCCATGGTTCCCGTGTTTACAGTCCCCGCCGTGCCTGTCTGAATCAACAGTTGATTGTTGTTCGCTGACATGGCATCCACGGTCCCATGGTTCGTGAACGCCATCGTGTTGTTTCCGATGTCTCCCGAACCGGAAATGGTGTTGTCCTGGTTGATCAACTGGCTTCCCGCTGCGCCAGTAATATAGTTTTGGCTGTTATCAGACAGGATGACCGCCCCGCCACCGGATAGAGTGACAGTACCTGAGGCGTTGATAAACGTGTTGTTACCGATAGAGAGCGACTGTATCGAACCCGTGTTGCTGATATTGCCGGCCAGCGTGACTGCATTATTGTTAGGAATCTGCAAAGTACCGGCGTTGGTTAGCCCGCTGAGAGTGGCCCCGAAAGACTGGAATATGCCGCCATTAGACGTGTTCAGGGTCCCTCCGGTGATACTGGCGCCGTACATGGCAACCGTGGAACCGGCGCCGTTCGCCTGAATCGTGGCGCCCGTGTTGGTGATCGCGTTTTGCAGATTCAAAGTGCCCCCGGCGGTCGCTTCCAGCGTTCCGGTGTTGGTGGTGCCGCCGCTGGGGTTGATCACGAGCTGCGTGGGATCGTTCGCGTCAATCGTCCCGGAGTTCGTCAGAACCATCTGATTACTTCCGATGACTCCGGCGCCCTGGATGGTCGTTTGATTGATCAGCGTATTGCTCGCGCTTGAGCCGTAGATATAGTTCTGACTGTTGTTCGAGAGGGTAATGGTGCCCGCGCCAGTTAATGTTACCGTCGGTGCTCCAATGATCAGGTCAGTGTTATTGCCATTGGAGTTCAGCTGGATAGACCCGGTGTTGGTAATGGTCCCCAGGACCGTCGAAGCAGTGTTGTTAGGAATCTGCAGGGTGCCTGTGTTGGTGAGTCCGCTGAGGGTCGCGCCGAATGACTGGATGACGCCTCCGGACGGCGTCGCGAGCGTGCCGCCAGTAATCGTTGCACCGGATAGATTGACGGTAGAACCCGCGCCGATTGCCTCGATCGTTCCGCCTGCATTGTTGATTGCATTTTGAAGACTTAGTGTTCCCGCAGCAGTAGCTTCGAGCGTCCCTGTATTGGTAGTTCCACCGCTCGGGTTGATGGCGAGCTGCGTCGGATCGTTCGCGTCGATGATGCCTGAGTTTGTCAGCGTGAGTTGGTTGTTGCCGATCGTTCCCGCCCCCTGAATCGTCGATTGGTTAATCAGCGTATCCGTACCTACCGAACCTTGAATGTAATTCTGGCTGTTGTTCGACAAGGTAACCGTGCCGGTGCCGCTCAGCGTTAAGCTGCTTCCGCCAACAATCAGGTAGGTGGCGTTGCCGCCGGAATTTAACAGCAACTGGCCCTTGTTGCTGAGGGTTGTCCCGTTGACGGTGAGTCCGAGGTTATTGCTGATCCCGAGACTATCGCCGGCACTGATCGTGAGATTGTTTAATGCCGCGTTGATGTCGAGCGTAACCGCGGAAGCGACCGGATTGCCGCCGTCGATAAATGCGTTGAAGTTCCCGTTGGGGACGCCGGCCGTCCACATCGCAGCGTTGCTGAAATTGCCCGCCCCACCGGTCCAGGTGGTGTTAGTGGCTGCTGGCGGAGGCGCGCCGGCCGGTCGGAAGAAAGTGGATGCAGACGAACCGAGTTGCGCCTTCGGGATTATCGGAATGTAAAACGTTCCCGCAGAGACAAAGCCTGCTTGGAAGAAATGGGCATCGTTTACGGATGTTTGCCCCGTTGTTTGAGCTTGGGAAGAGAGTGGACACGTGGCGGCTATCGCGAGAAAGAGGAGAGCGTTTGTCCGGAAGTATCTAGAGCGATAAGAGTTAGTCGTTTCGAACACAAGATTCCTTGGCTGCAGTGGACTCTTTCGTCCGAAAGACGGCAGCCCGATAAGTATATGTTCGACAATCCTCCTACCGCAATAGAGTTAGAGTACTTTTTTGATTGTTTTACACACGTCGCGCGGCGCCCAATTACCGCCACGACGGAAATTTAGCTATTCACTTTCGTTCAAACCAGAAACAAGAGCTACTGCCGAACCAATCACGATCGCGTCTTCTACCAGGCCAACCACGCGGTCCGGTACGTGCAGCGATTCTCCGGCGAAACGTCGTAAGTGGAACCCGGCGAATGACGTGCCGATTGCCACAGCGGCTCCCGTCAACGCAGCCGGCCACCAGTCAACTTTCTTGGAGCGCGCGATGGAAGCGCCGGCTAAGGCTCCCGAAGCAGCTCGCGCTAACAGGGAGGGCCAGTCGGTCCGGTTCGGTATGTGCTTCGACTTATCCGCGAAGAGTTCACCTAACGCAAGAGCGGCAAGTGCGTGCGCGCCATTCGGCTGGGAAACAAACTGCAGCGGGGTGTTCGAGAGATCGATCCCGCGCATCCGGGCGGCGCGAGAAATCGCCGCCGGCGCGGAGAAAGCCCGTAAACCGGCGATTGCGCCAAAACCCGCGGCGAGCGGCAGAACGTTCCATTCGTTATCCATCTAATTACAACCGTAGCGTGGAGTAGGAGAGGAAAGCTATAGACGCGCAGATGGTGAAGTGCGCTGTGCCACACTGCATGTGACTCACTGCACATAAACCGGGAGGACGGATTTGCGCTACGGAGCGATTGAGGCGGGCGGAACCAAATTTGTGTGCGGTATTGGCTCCGGGCCGGACGATCTGCAGAAAACAGAGTTCCCCACGACAATGCCGGAGCAGACGGTAGAGCGGGCCGTGGCTTTCTTTCGCGGGAGCGGCGTGCGCGCGATCGGGATTGGTTCGTTCGGACCGGTAGACCTTAGAAAGGGCTCGAGTACCTTCGGACATATCACGTCGACACCCAAGTTAGGCTGGCGCGATTTCGACTTAGCCGGAGCCATCGGACGGGCGCTCGATGTTCCTGTCGCATTCGATACGGATGTGAATGCGGCGGCGCTCGGCGAAGCGCGTTGGGGCGCGGGTCGCGGACTGTCGGACTTCGTGTACATCACGATCGGCACGGGTATCGGCGGCGGTGCTGTGGTGGGGGGGCGCTTGCTTCACGGACTGGTGCATCCCGAGATCGGGCACATCTTTCTTCCACATGACCGGGCGCGCGATCCCTTCGAAGGCGTTTGCCCCTATCATGGCGACTGCTTCGAAGGCTTGGCCGCGGGCCCTGCGATACAGTCGCGTTGGAACACTCCGGCGTCGATGCTGAGCGCGGACCATGAAGGATGGGCTTTAGAGGCGAACTACATTGCGCTGGGCCTGGCTAACTTGGTCACTACTCTATCCCCGAAACGGTTCATCCTGGGCGGCGGGGTAATGAAACAGGCGCAACTGTTTCCTCTGGTGCGTGCTGAGTTACTGCGCGTGCTCAATGGCTATGTACAGTCGCCTGTGCTGCTGGACGCGATCGATGAGTACGTCGTTCCGCCGGCGCTGGACGACCGGGCCGGAGTGTTGGGTGCAATCGCGCTCGCGGCGCAGTCATATACTTAGCTCGCTGACATGACGCTTTCTGCTTCGCTGGTCAAGAGTACGGTAGTCGCCGCGCTGGGCGGTCTGTTGTTCGGGTTCGATACCGCGGTAATCGCGGGCACCACGGCGGCGCTCACCAATGAATTCCATCTTTCACCGCGCGCTCTGGGGCTGACCGTGGCCATCGCGCTGATCGGTACAATCTTCGGCGCGATGACCGCAAGCCTTCCGGGCGACCGCTATGGACGGCGGGATAGTCTGCGTGGCGTCGCGGTTCTCTACGTGATCTCGGCGCTCGGGTGCGCTCTCTCGTGGAATTGGTCTTCGCTGGTGGCGTTTCGATTTATCGGGGGACTTGGAGTGGGTGCATCATCGGTGCTCGGGCCAATGTATATAGCGGAACTTGCGCCGGCGCGATTGCGTGGACGATTAGTCGGATTCTTTCAGTTCAATGTAGTCGCCGGGATCTTACTCGCTTACTTCTCGAACTATGTGATTGGAATCCAGCATTTCGGAGCGGCGGAGTGGCGATGGAAGCTAGGCGTTTCCGCGCTGCCCGCCTTGTTCTTCTTCCTGATGCTGTTTGCGATTCCACGCAGCCCACGATGGCTCGTGCAGCGCGACCGCATTGGTGAAGCGCGCGCTGTACTAACGCTGCTGGGCGAGGATGACGTCGAAGGCGAGTTACGCGCGATGGTGCGCGACCGCGATGAAGAACGTTCGCACTCCGGCGCGCGGTTGTTTAGCGCCGACCATAGGCTGCCCATCTTCCTGGCTGTTTCGATCGGATTCTTCAATCAGCTTTCGGGGATCAACGCGATTCTCTACTACTTGAACGATATCTTCGCGCAAGCGGGATTCAGCAAAGTTTCGGGTGACTTACAATCCGTGGCGGTTGGCGCGACGAACCTGGTCTTCACCATGCTGGCAATGTCCATCATTGACAAAGTGGGGCGCAAGACGCTCCTCTTAATTGGTTCGGTCGGGACCGCGATTTGCCTCGCAGGCGTTGCCGTTATCTTCTTTATGCATTCGCATGAGAACTTACTGGTTTGGCTGCTGATCGGATTTATCGCCTTCTTTGCGTTCTCGCAGGGCGCGGTGATTTGGGTCTATATCAGCGAGGTGTTTCCTACTGCTGTCAGGGCCAAGGGGCAGAGTTTAGGAAGCCTTTCCCATTGGGCAATGGCGGCGGTGACATCGTTCGCCTTTCCAGTGATCGCAGCTAAGTCGAAGGGCGGCCCTTTCGTGTTCTTTGCTGCGATGATGATCGTGCAGTTGATCGTGGTCGCTACTATCTATCCTGAGACTAAAGGTACCCGTTTAGAAGATATGCAGCGGCAGCTGGCATTGCACTAACAGCCTGTCACCAGGGCAGCACTCCGATCAGCTTGAGCCCTAGTTCCGAAAGTACAGTGATCAGGTGCTCGCTTAGTCAGCCACCACGTTTTCATCGACTCCCGAACTTGCGCGGTATTCCGGGGAGGCTGCATGGACACGAATGCCGCAACCCGCGGACGGTCCGAGGCGTTAGGGGCCGTCCCGTGAGGCAGTTTGGTCGACCACAGAATCACGCCCCCGCGTTTACCTTCGACTTGTTTCGCCTCTAAGTCATTCAATCCCGGATTGAAGAAATCGAAATCATTTCGCGAGGCATGCCGTTTCAACCAGGCATTCAGATTCTGATACACCTCGGGCAGGCATTGAAAACCACCGCCGTCCCGGTTCACGTCCGTTAACAATACGACGGCCTGTAACGAACCACGTCCCGGCCGCGACATTGGCGGATGTCCCAGCGAAGACTGGGCATGATGGAGCGGGACAGATTGCATGGAGTTGCGGCGCGCCGCCATACAACGTTATGTTGTCCCTCAGATCGGCACGGATGAATGCCGCGGGCTCACGAACCGAATTGCCGGCGAACACTCAGCGGGAACCACGACATTGCGGATCATCCATGTAGCCCTCGTGCCGGAACTGCCGGCGGTCTTGTTTGCTGATCCATGGGCGACCCCGATGCTGACCCCGATAATGATTCGCCCGTGCGACTTCATCGGATCGCGCAACTTCTTTCAGCTCGGTAACTCCTGCTCATTCTGATTATGATAGTTGCCGGATTTGGGTAGCTTGACGTGTCTAGCCCGCAGACGAACGGTAAATGAATACGAGATAAGAAACACTAAGTAATTTCAAACAACACTAACAAAGGGCGGTGCGCCGCATTCTATCTATTCAATATCGCTATAGGCTTAGTAATGCACGCCGCATTGTTACTTAGGGCTCTGCGTGTCTTGATCGTTAAAGCTTCCGTAGACCTGCTCTTCCGAAAGTAGTCACAGTCTCGGCCATTATTACGGGGAAAAACAATGTATACTCCAAGGTAGTTTGGCTCATGAAGTCCACTGAACACGCGAAGATCCTCATCGTGGAAGACGAGGGGATCATCGCTGATAATCTTGCATTCCGCTTATCGTCGGCGGGATACGACGTGACGGGAATTGCCGACTCGGCTGGCGATGCGATGGATAAAATCCGAGAGCGTGTTCCCGAACTAATCCTGATGGACATCCACATCAAAGGTTCCGTGGACGGCATCGAGGCGACTGCCGCGCTCCGTAAGCTGTCGGATATTCCGGTTATCTATTTGACCGCTTACTCCGACCAGAAAACAATCGATCGGGCGAAAGTAACCGGCGCCTCCGGCTTCCTTGCGAAGCCGATTCAATACTCCGCACTTGGCAATGCGATCGAAATGGCGATCAGCAAACATCGATCGGACGGTAAGACACGGCTCGCGTTCGGCGGGACGCGAGCTGTTCCATAGAGACTTAGCGGCCAAGATTTACCGGGCTCGCCTGGTTAGCGCGCTAACGCAGAGCGTCCCGAAGGGAGCCTTATTACCGAATTTATCCGGCGGCTGTTCGGCGTCGACTTCATGCCGCACGTCTATTGCCTGCGCGATCCCGCAGTTATCGCCCTGCACGCAATCTCCGATGGAATCATTGCGGTTTCCTACTTCCTCATCCCCGTTGCGCTGATCCTTCTTGTTCGGCGGCGGACGGACCTCGTATTCCGATGGGCGTTCGTGCTGTTCGGCGTTTTCATCCTGGCATGCGGCAGCACGCATGTGTTAGCGATCGTAACGTTGTGGGTACCGGTCTATCGCCTTGACGGACTGGTGAAGGCGATTACAGCTGTTGCCTCACTTGGGACGGCCGTCCTCCTGATACGTCTTATACCGCAAGCCGTCGCGCTTCCAAGCATCGAGAATTACCTCAAAGAAATTGATGATAGGCGTCACTCGGAAGCAGCCGTGAAAAACGCCAACGTAATGTTGGAGAACCGGGTCGTCGAGCGGACGAAAGAGTTGGAGACAGCTAACCTTCAGTTGTCGGAGCTTGCGGCGGCGCTTGATAAAGCACAAACCGTTATCCAGGATTTGGACGGGAAAATTCTGTTCTGGAACGGTGGCATGGAGTCACTCTATGGCTGGTCGCGCGAACAAGCGCTCGGCTGCAAAAGCCAAGAGTTGTTGTCCAGCGAACTCCCTATTCCGTTTAGCAAAATCATGGAGGAGGTGATCGAACGAGGAACTTGGACCGGTGAATTCCGCCAAAAGCGCAGCGACGGCGCGCCCCTTTGGGTGACAAGCCACTGGGTGCTGCATCGCGATGCTGCCGGAGTTCCGCATTCCGTCGTAAAAGTGAGTAACGATATAACGGCCTTGAAAAAGACCGAGGAGGCACTGCGCGAGAGCGAGGCCACAATTCAAGCCCTGCTGGAAAACGCCAGCCAGGGAATTCTCCGCGCCGACCACAACGGCTGGATCGTTGACGCCAACGCCACGGCCCAGGGACTCTTCGGTTTTGACCGCGCCGAACTGATTGGCAAGTGCTTAAACGTGCTGCTACCGGGCGGTTTCCAGAATCGGGGATCCGGCGAAAGCATATTCGGGTGCGCGCCCGAAGACCGAAGCGGTCGCTTGCTAGCCCTGCAAGCTTCCGCCAACGGGGGACCGGCCGATCACATGGCTGTGTGCAAGAACGGATCCGGGTTCCCAGTGGAAACAAGCCTCAGCTTCGTAGCCGAACTTCAGGCCAGCCCGTTTATGGTGTTCGTTTCCGACGTCACGCCCCGCAAGCAGGCCGAGAAGGAACGGGAACGGCTGATCGCGCGCCTAGAGACAGCTTTGGCCGAAAAAACAGTCTTACTCAAGGAAGTCCACCACCGCGTCAAAAACAATCTGGCTGTGATCGCGGGGCTTCTTGGGATGCAGGCCTCCCGCATGGAGCACAGCCGGGCCCGCATTGCGCTCGAGGAGAGTCAGAAGCGGGTTCTCTCAATGGCGCTCATCCACGAACGCCTCTACGGGACCGATCGCCTGGACCGAGTCAACTTTGGACACTATGTCCGGGAGTTAACGAACGAACTATGCGCCGCGTACGCCGTTGCGCCCGGCATTATTACGGTTGAAGTTGAAGCAATGGAAATTGATCTTTCGGTGCACCGGGCGATTCCGTGCGGACTAATTCTGAATGAATTAGTCTCAAACGCACTGAAGTACGGCTTTCCGGGCGGACGCAGCGGAACCCTGACGGTCCGCTTTATGCGGTTGGAATCGGGAGACCTCTCCCTGCTCTGCCGAGATGATGGCGTCGGTATCCCTGAAAGCTTCGATTTTGAAGGTTCGAAGTCACTGGGCCTACGCATTGTTAAGATCCTAACCAAGCAAATCGATGGCGAGTTAATCCTCGATCGCTCGGGTAACGGATCGACGTTTGAGGTACGGTTCCCCCAACAAGGACATCGCGGTACGACGGATTAGACAAAAGAAGCGATGATGTTCCCGGCGCCATCTATTAGCCATGGCAAAAGCAACCTGGCAGGACACGATCATCGCGGAGAGCGATAAGACCGAGCAGGTCGAGGGCAATCAATACTTCCCGCCCGCAGCGGTCCGGCGTGAGCACCTGGAGTCAAGCGCGCACACCACGGTGTGCCCGTGGAAGGGCACCGCGCATTACTATCACGTCGTTGTGAATGGCAAGAAGAACGAGAACGCGGCGTGGTTCTATCCCGAGCCGAAATCGGCTGCAGCTAACATCAAGGATCACGTCGCGTTCTGGAAAGGCGTAACCGTGCAGGCCTGATTGAACGCCGAGGCTTAAAGGCCCTTCTTCGCGAGGAACACGGCTAAGTCAACCACACGGTTTGAGTAGCCCCACTCGTTGTCATACCAGGCGACGACCTTCGCCAGATTCCCGCCCACTACCTTGGTCAGAAGGGAATCGACAATCGAGCTGTTCTGGTTGTGCAGCATGTCGGTCGAGACAACGGGATCCGTGGTGTATTCCAGGACACCTTTCATCGGCCCTTCGGCGGCGGTCTTCAAAGCGGTGTTGATCTCTTCCGCGGTCGCATCCTTTGCAAGAATCACGGTCAGATCTACTACGGAAACGTCCGGAGTCGGAACACGGAGGGCGTAGCCATCGAGCTTACCCTTCAGTTCCGGAAGCACCAACCCGATCGCCTTGGCAGCACCGGTCGAGCTCGGAATGATGTTGACTGCGGCCGCGCGCGCACGACGCAGATCTTTGTGCGGGAAATCCAAAATCACCTGATCATTCGTGTAGCTGTGAACGGTCGTCATCGAGCCTTTCACGATGCCGAAGCTATCCTGGAGCACCTTCGCTACAGGGGCCAGGCAGTTAGTCGTGCAGGACGCGTTGGAGATGATCGTGTGCTTCGCGGCATCGTAGGCGTGATCGTTGACGCCGAGCACCACGGTAAGGTCTTCATGGGTCGCGGGAGCCGAGATGATCACCTTCTTCACCGATCCGCGCAAGTGCTTCTTGGCGTCGTTCGCATCGGTGAAGCGGCCGGTCGATTCGACCACGACATCGACGCCGAGCGACGGCCAGTCAATCTCAGCAGGGTCTTTGGTGGCGAAGACGCGGATCTTCTTGCCGGCGACGGTGATGTTATCGCCTTCGATGCTGACAGTCTCGTGCAGCCGGCCCATGACGGAGTCGTATTTGAACAAATGCGCTAGTGTTTTCGTGTCAGTCAGATCATTGACTGCCACGAATTCGATTTCCGGGTTGTGCAAACCCGCGCGCACGACGTTGCGTCCGATGCGGCCGAAGCCGTTAATCCCAACTTTTACAGGCATGATTCGAGCGTTATCTCCTCAGTTCGAACAAATGAATTTGGGTGTGAAGAAACAGGATAGCAGGTGCGTCTACTTACAAACCGGCTGCTAAAATTATAGGTCAGGAGTTCCTTTGACCGTTTCCCGCCGTCATCTTCTTGCTGCTTGCACCGCTCTCCCCGCCCTCAAACTGGCTTTCGCCGCGGAGGTCCCGGCTTACCACAAGAATCCGCCGACAGCTGAGTTGCCGCCCACCAAAGATCCGGATGTTTATATCGATCGTCCGCTGGTGCAACGCGTGTACCAGCTAGCGGGCAAGATTCGACCGGTGCTGTATCAGATGCCCTGCTACTGCCGCTGCGATAAGTTCGGTGGACATACCAGCTTGCTCGATTGCTTCGTGGACGCGCACGGTGAAGAGTGCGGCGTGTGTCAGCGCGAGGCGGTTTACAGCTACGTGCAGACGAAAGCGGGTAAGTCACCCAAAGAGATTCGCGACGGCATCATGGCGGGCGAGTGGAAGACGATCGATATGTCGATGCCCACACTGCTGAAGCTTTAGTTCACGACCTCGGCTTTACAAAGTAGCCGGATACCTTCCAGGTCCCGCCCGTATCCAGCATCGGCACCACGGTCTCAATTACCGGGCCTGCGACAGAATCGGCGTCGTACTGGATCACAACATACTTGCCAGCCGGGGCGTTTGGGAGACTCTCGGAATATTCGGCGCTCCGCAGCTTGCGCGATTTCAGCGCGCCTGTTTGGTCGCGAACGCTTTTCGCCGAAGCGATCCAATTGTCCCGTGTTACGGCTGATTTGAACGCGGATGCAGCGGCGTCGTAAGTCTCGCCGTACTTACTCGCATCCATAAGGGCGAGCCATTCTTCGGCGGACCTCTTCGCCGCGTCGGTGCTCGGCGGCTGCTGCCCAATTAGAAACGGAGCACAGAGGCAAGTAGCGGCGGCTAACGTGACGAGGCGAATCATACGGCTCTACTCAATCACAACTTGAGGACAACCGCAAGCAGTTATGGGTTGAACTCGAACGCGACTCCCCCGACGGTATCGCCTGCAGGGCCACCCCAAAGTGTAGTTCCGTAGAGCCCGCCGTTCGGGCCCATCGTCAAACCCACTGAAGGATAGGCTCCGGTAAGTCCGGCCGTGAAGTTATAGAGCACGGTTTCCGTCCAGCCGCCGTTCCCATCGGGAGTCAGACTGAAGATCGTTCCCGGGTTATCCGTGCCGCCACCAACCGTTGTGCCGTAGAGGGTACCGTGCGGGCCGAAAGTAAGTCCATTCGGGTTCTCGCCGTCCAGCTCAGTAACACCGAGAAAGGTGTGCAGGACGGTTTCCGCCCAATCACTGGCTGCCGTCAGCTTGAACGCGATTCCACAACCGGCCGTACCGCCCACCGCAGTTGTGCCGTAAAGATTTCCGGCCTTGTCAGCAATCAGCGGAGCGCCGGGATTCACGCCATCCGAACCTCCTTCGAAGCTATGGAGTACCTTCTCGGCCCACGATCCATCGGGTTGCGGAGCCAGCTTGTAGACCGTGCCGTCGTTGTGCCCGCCGCCGTAGTAGGTTGTCCCGTATAAGTTCCCCGCGGCATCGAGCAGAGGCGCCGCGAATGGGCCCGCGCCGTCCGTTCCGCCTGTGAAGCTATGCAGCACCGTTTCAACCCAGGGACCGGAATCCGTCGGAGTTAGTTCGTAGATAGTCCCTCTTCCCGCAGACCCGCCCGCGTCCGTGGCTCCGTAGACATTCCCCGCAGCATCCAGAATGACCCCCGCGTATGGCGTCCCGCCATCCGCACCGCCAGTGAAGCGATGCAGAACGGTCTCCGTCCATTGCCCCTGCGACGTCGGCGCTAACTTGAAAACGATTCCGCAGCCGCCGTTACATTTCGCGGAGATGCCGCCGTTCACCGTCGTGCCGTATAGGTTGCCTGCGCTATCGAAGACGAGCGTGGCATGAGGAGTCACGCCGTCTTCGTCAGGTGGACCTTTGAAGCTATAGAGGACTTTCTCCGTCCAATCGCCGGCGCCCCCTCTCGATAACTCGAACACGACGCCGTACCCGTAAGTGCCGCCGGATTCGGTCGCTCCATATGCGTTCCCGCTGGAGTCCAGAATAAGTCCGGCATAGAGATCGCTGCCACCCTGCAGATTGACTCCGAACGAATGCAGCACGTTTGGCGTCGGGGCTGCCCACGCGGCCCCGACGCACAGCCCGACGGTAAGAGACACCCGAAGCAGTCGCAGCATGTCTTTAGACTATGGCCGCACTACAGGCTTCGTTGTTCACAAGATGTAAAAGAGTTGTAAACAGCAGCCTTAGCGTTTTGCCAGCGCGGCAAGCACGCGTTCGGTGACCCGATCGATCAGCGGTTCGATCGCTTCGTCCAGCGCTACCGTAACCGCCGCTCGTACTTTCTCGGGATCGAGCACAACGACCGATCGCAGCGGCCGCGTCGCGCTCTCACCCGCTTGCGTACGGTCGATGATATGTGTCTCGGGTGCGGGCTCGCCGGCTAATCGCGATGCCATTTCCAGCAGGGCCGTCGCTTCCAGAGGCTTGCGTAGAACGCCGTCCGCTCCCGCGCGCTTCACCTGCTCGTCGTCAAGGAGTTCCAGAGCGCCGACGGTCAGCACCACGCGGGTTCCGGCGAACTCCTTATCCTGCTTGACCAACTCGCACAGCTGGAAGCCGTTGAACCCCGCGAGGTTGATGTCGGCGATCACCAGTTTCGGCTTCACGTCGCGCAGCCGCAGCATGGCGGTTTCGCCATCGGTCACGGTGATCACCGAATAGCCTTCTTCACGCAAGATGCGTTCCCCCATGCGCTGGGCATGGGGGCTGCGCTCGGCGAGCAATATCCGCGTCATCGCGGGGAAATCGGATTGGTCGTGGGCGTTTCGGTCGTCGTGGTATTCGAGCCTGTGGTCGAAGCCGGAGAGCCGCCCGGTGTCGGTGGGACCGGCTGCACTAAGGGCGTAACCGGCGGAGCCGTAGGAGCAGAAGCTGCTTTCTGATCGGCCTTCTTCTGCTTCTTGGTCTTCTTCGCCACAACCGGATGGTTGGTGGGCGGAGGCGCCTGGACTTGCGCAGCGGGCGTCTCGGAAGCCGTACCGCTGGTTCCAGCTACGGGCTTTCCGTCCGCGCCAACCTGGGCCGCAGCACCATTAGCACTGCCGGCGGCCCCGTCAGACGCTCCAGGCAGCACGTTCGGCTTGGTATCCAGCTCCGTCGTGTTCGACACCTGCTGGGCGGTAACGTCCGTCGTGCCTCCGACGGCTCCAGGAGCCGTTCCCGTCGCGGTCACCGGTACACTCACCGGCGTCGGCGGCCGTAGCGTCTGCATCGACGGCGCACCTGTCTTAGCCGCTTCGTAGGTATCGGGCCCGCGCGACAGCAGGCTCATGCCGCGACTCAGGAGGTTCGGTTTCTGCTCCGCTTCCATCTCGTACTTCATGCGTGCGTAGGCCGCCGGATCGGCCGCGGGGATGGGCTTCTTCAGCTCTTCGAGGCGCTTCTTCGCGTCATCGACATGATCGCTCAACGGATAGTCTTTGACGATCTTCGCCAGCGCGGTCGCCTCTTGCCCCTCAAACCGATCGCCCATGCGTTTGAACGAATCCGCCTGCTCCCAAAGCGCGTCATCGGCGTGGCTGTAGAGCGGGTATTGCTGCGACACGAAACGCCAGGCGATTCTCCGCAGCCGGGAACGCGCCCTTCGTGTGGTAGAAGTCGCCGGTCTTAAATTCCTTTGCGGCCAGAACTTCCTGCACATTGCGCAGCATCTGCGTCGCCTGCGCCGTGTAGTGGCTGTTCGGATACGCGGTGATCATCTGCCGGCATTCGTCCTCGGCCCGCAGCGCCTGGCTATTATCGCGATCCACCTTCTCCATCTGCTTGTAGTGGATCTGGCAGACGCGCCATTGCGCTTCGGCCGACTCTTCCATGGTCGGATAGAACAGCTCGAAATCCTTATACTCCGCCTCAGCCTCGGCGAGCCCGTGCGCGCCGCCTTCGCGATACCAGCTGTCGGCGATTGCGAGCTTCGCCTTAGCCAGATATTCGCTCGAGTCGTACGTATTGATGAGCGTGTTCAGCGTGAGCCGCGCGACTTCATACCGGCCGTGCTCAATGTCGTTCATCGAGCGATCGAACAGCTGCTTATCCGGCTGCAGGGAGTTGTTCGTGATCGGGTTGTCGTACTTATGTGGAATGATGCCGCAGTTACTGGTGAGTAGCGTCACCCCGCACAGACTCAGCGCGGCGACGATCGACTTCGAGGAAAATTGCATTCGTATACCTTGTGCTGGGTGGCAGCTTATTGACCATCGCCCGCCAGCAAGTGATTTCAAACTCTAACTGCCCCCGCCTCGGCTGCCGCGTGTTGTAAATTTCGCACGGCTGCTGCCGGGTCTTCACTACCAAAAACCGATGATCCCGCGACCATCCAATCGCATCCCGCCATCGCGATCTCCGCGACGTTATCGATTGAGACTCCGCCATCGATCTCGATCGCGTAGCCCCATCCATGATCGCGTCGCATCGCGTCGAGGCGTTTGATCTTTTCGTACGACCGGCGAATGAACTTCTGGCCGCCAAAGCCCGGGTTCACGCTCATCACGAGGACATAATCCACGAAGTCGAGTACGTTCTCGACCATCTCGATCGGCGTCGCGGGATTCAGCACCACGCCCGCCTTCGCGCCCTCTTCCTGAATCATGTGAAGCGTGCGATCCAGATTGCGGGTGACTTCACTATGCACTGAACACATGTTCGCGCCGGCCTTAATGAAAACAGGCGCATAACGGTCTGGATCTTCGATCATCAGGTGGCAATCGAATGTTAGTTTGCTGCGCTTGCGGATCGATTCCACCAGCGGCGGTCCCATGGTCAGGTTGGGAACGAAATGACCGTCCATGATGTCGATGTGCAACATCCGGACCCCAGTGCGCTCTACCGTTGCGATCTCCTCGCCGAGGCGCGCAAAATCCGCAGCCAGTATCGACGGAACTATCTCAATCATGTGAGGGACTAGACGTTATCGTATCACGGCAGCGTAGAATCCATCACCTTCATCGCGGCCTGGCATGCGGCGAATTTCCTGCAGAATTCGGGTGGCGCAAACCGCGCGGACGACGTGCTCGTTCTCTTCAGGTTCGAGGGAGCAGGTGGAGTAGACGAGCAGGCCATCCGGCTTCAGGATGTCGAGCGCGTTCGTAAGGATGGCTTGCTGCCGCGCTTCGAAATTGGTGAAGTCGCCGGGTTGGACGCGCCACTTGATCTCCGGGTTGTGGCGCAGCGTGCCGGTGCCGGAGCAGGGTGCGTCGACCAAGATGCGATCGAAGGTGCGCGCGAATGGCAGCGGGTTCATCGCGTCCGCGACGACGCGCATTCCCGTCATGCCTTTCAGTCGCGGGAAGGAGAGATCTGCGGCGATGACGTGTGGCGAGATTTCCAGGATTTGCGCGGTCTTGTTTCCCGGCGCGGCGCAGACGTCGAGCACGCGATGGTTCGGCTGCAGATCGAGCAAAGGCACGATGGCTTGCGACCCGATATCCTGCACGCGGAATCGCGGGTCCGGCGCTTCGACTAACCAGCATCCGGGAACGTCTGTCGCGACTGCGTCCGGTGGCGGATCGGCGCCCGGCGGGACATGCTGGTACGTGCGCGGGACTTCCAGGCTTGCGCGTGCGATCCCGAGCGCGGTTCGCGTCGCCGAAGTCCTTGCGCCATTTCTCGAGGAGCCACTCCGGAACCGCGGCGATGTCTGACGGCTCCGTCCCGTTCGCGCTTACTTTACGAAGCACCGCGTTTGCGAAGCTAACCGCTGACGCTTTGCGCGCAGCCCGCAGCAGATTCAAACTGTCGTTCACCGCGGCGTAGGGTGGAATGCGGTCTAGAAAGCGGATCTGGTAAACCGCCATGCGGAGCACCATCGCGACCGCCGCATCGAGCTTGGCGACTGGCCTCTTCGCATACTGCTCGATGAGCGCGTCGAGCTGCCCGCGGCGGCGCAAAACGCCGAGAGTGATCTCAGCTGCGAGCCCCGCGTCCCGCGAGTCGAGATCGGCCGTGCGTTCGATCAACAGCTCGCTCGCATAAGCGCCTCCTTCGACTCGCAGTAGGCAATCGAGCGCGACGCGGCGCGCAATGGCTGCTTTTGCATATTTGGCGCGCATGTGACAATTATCCCGTGGACGTTGAGAAGGCGCTGCTGCGCAAGGTCGGCGAGGCAATCGGTCGCTTCCGCATGATCCGGGAAGGCGATCGCGTGGCTGTTGCTGTGTCCGGCGGTAAGGACTCCATGGCGCTGCTCGAAGCGCTTCTCCTGCTGGCCGAACGCGCGCCGATCAACTTCTCCGTCTGCGCATTCACCGTGGAGCAAGGCAAGTTTCTGCGCCCGATCGAGCCGATTGGCGAGTATCTTCGCAGCCGCGGCGTGGAGTGGACGTGCCATCGCGATAACCCGTCGATCCGTTTGATCGACGAGCAACCGGACCATGGATGCGATCTCTGCAGCCGCTTTCGGAGGCGAGCGGTTTATCAGATTGCTCGCGGGTTGAACGCGAACGTGATCGCGTTCGGGCACACCGCGGATGACTTCTGCGAGTCCTTACTGCGCAATGCGATGTTCACTGGACGACTAAGCGCGCTACCTGCGGTGACTTACTCGAGCCAGAAGGATTTCCGCTTGATCCGCCCGCTGGTGTTTGTGCCTGAGACCGTGACTCGCGCGTACTCGGAGCTGCGTGGGATTCCGGTGATCCCCTGCGGTTGCTCGCATAAGACTGGAACTGTGCGGAGGTCGATTCGCGATATCTTTGCGGAACTCGAAATCGATCACCCGCACTTGAAAGAGAACCTGCTTACGGCGATGGGGAATATCGATCCATCGCGATTGTTAGATACTCGGTACCTTGAGCTTGATGCGGAGGATTCGGGTAGCGAAGTCGAAGCAGAACTGTTTCCGATATTGGCTTAACGCCACGCTAGTTACCGCCGTGTACCAAATCCGATAAGTACTGACTCAAGACCGCGGTCGCGTTCGAACTTCTGAAGGAGAAAGCGAGTAGACGGTCACGATAGAACGCGACGAACGGCAGGCTCGTGATCTGGTGGGCGCGACAAATATCCCAATGCGCCGGTGGATCGCATTCGAAAGCACCGAATGCAACTCCAGACCATTCGTCTGCCAACGACTCGAGGGTCTTTCTCATCTGGACGTCGTGGCCGTTCCATACTGCCCAAAAGTGGACGACGGCTAACCTATTAGCGGTTACAAAATCACTGAACGTTTCGTGCGTAAGTGCCGTTAAAGCAGCCATTCAAGAGCCGCTCTGCAAATTACTTCGCCGTAATATCCACGCTAGCCTTCGTGTTCTCCCACGTAAGCGTTAAAGTCGAAGCCCGATCACCCTTCTTCTCCAAAGCCATCGTAAACTGCTCCACCGTCGAGGGAGTACTCGATACCTTCAACGGCACGCCGCCAAGATCCTGTCCTTTGTCGTAGGAGAATGCTCCCCACTGATCAGGAGTCTTATTGATAAGCAGCGTCCAGCCGTCTTTCGTCGCGATCGTGAACAGGGCGTAGCTGCCCGCGGGAACCGCTAGTCCGCCAATATCCGAGATTGACCGGAGTCGTTAGCTTGGTTGCTTCATCGGCACCAAGGCGCCACACCTGCCCGTACGGCACAAGAGTTCCGCCGACAGCCTTCCGTCCTTTCAGATATGGCCGGCCATAAGAGATCGTGATCGGCTTCCCTTCGAGCGTGACGGTGATGGTCTCGTGCGGACTCTTTCTGGGCTCCTTCGCATCCTGCGCTCCAACAGTCATCGAGCACGCGGCGAACAGGGCCACTAGCGGCAAGGCTTTCCTTCGGATCATGTTCAAAGCTTATCGTGTTTGACAACCCGCGCCTACGCCGAGATGCCGATCTTCCAGAGCGCGTAAGCCATCGCCTGCTTCGCGTACAGCCAGTAGCGTGTAGACCGGGTCTGCGGCAACGACGCGCGCGGCGATCCGTAAACCGCAATCCCCTCCGACTCCATCATCTTCTTGGCGCGGAAGATGTGATAGCCGTCGCTCACCAGAATGCAGGAATGCAGGCCCATGGTGCGCATGATCTCCGCCGCTTCGACAATCGAGTACAGCGTGGTCGATCCCTCCGACTCGACGATCACGCGCTCGGCCGGCACACCGCGATCGATTAGATATGCGCGCCCCACCGTACCCTCGGTGAATTGCGGATCGCCGCCCGCACCACCAGTCGTCATCAACAGAGGCGCGAGGCGTTTCGTATAGAGATCGATCGCGTGATCGAGCCTCGATTTCAATACCGGCGATGGACGCCCGTTGTACTCCGCGGCGCCCAGCACGATGATGACGTCGGCCTGCCGCGCTTCGTCTTGAGTAGACTCGCGGGCAATCCGTAACGTCACCAGTACAAAGTAAATGGCAGCGAGAATCAGCGGGAGGGTAGCCAGCAGCAGCCAGCGGGCCCTCGGCATCCGGGTTATTCTGATGACAACATTGTACGGGAATAACGCCGGTTATACGAATGGTCGTCGACTTTGTCACCAGCATCGCGAATCCTCTGCTGAAGGAAGTGCGTAAGGCGCAGGAGCAGGGCAGCGTCACCGCACAGGGGTGGCTTGTGGCCGAGGGGCCGCGCCTGGTGGAAGAGGTGATCCGCAGCGGCCTGCACATCCATTGCGCCATCGTGCGGCGAGGGACTCGATGGTTACACCGGGCCGGCGGATCGATTGGTGACCGTGCCTGATGCAGTGTTCCGATCGATTGCTGCGACCGAGACGCCACAGGGCATACTGGTCCTCGCCGAACCGCCGCGTCATGAGCGCACGGCGTTGTTCCATGGGACGCCGTTGATCGTGATCCTGGATGGTGTGCAGGACCCCGGCAATGCGGGTGCGATTGCCCGATCGGCCGAGGCTTTCGGCGCGACGGGGATTGTGTTCGGGGCGGGTTCCGTGAATCCGTTAGCCCCTAAGACACTGCGCGCTTCGGCTGGTTCGCTGTTCCGTATTCCGTTTCTGCGTGATCCGCAGTTCGATCCGGAACTGCCTTGTTTCGCCGGCGTAGGTCGTGCGGCGCAGGCGGTGTGGGACTGCGATCTGCGACAAGGCTGCGCTGTTGTGATTGGCAGTGAAGGTACTGGATTGAGTGATCGATACTCGCGTCTGGCGCAGCCCGTTCATATCCCCACGAGCGGTGTGGAATCGCTGAACGCGGCGGTTGCCGGAAGCGTGCTTCTCTACGAGGCTTCGCGCCAGAGGGCGCACGCATGAGCCTGTTCGATTCGGCCCCACTGACGCGCACTGCAAGCGACCGCACGCGACCCCTGGCTGAGCGGATGCGGCCCGAGCGTCTGGAAGACTTCGCGGGTCAGGAGCAGATCCTCGGACCAGGCAAGCCGCTGCGGCAGCAGATCGAACAGGATCGCGTTTCAAGCATCATCCTGTGGGGACCGCCGGGCGTGGGGAAGACGACGCTCGCGCGCATCATCGCCCATTCGACGCGGTCCGAGTTCATCCCATTCAGCGCAGTGTTGGGCGGCATCAAAGAGATCAAGGCCGTGATGGCGGATGCGGAACGATACCGGCACATGGGCCGCCGCACGATCCTGTTCATTGACGAGATCCATCGCTTCAATAAGGCGCAGCAGGATGCCTTTCTGCCCTATGTGGAGCGCGGCGACATCATCCTGATCGGAGCGACGACGGAGAACCCGTCCTTCGAAGTGAATGCCGCTCTGCTGTCGCGGTCGAAGGTGTATGCGCTGGCGGCGCTTTCCGAAGATCAAATCGTTGTGCTGCTGGAACGAGCGCTGACGGATCGCGAACATGGGTTGGGCGATCGCGAAGTTACCGCGCCGGAAGAGCTGCTGCGCGCGATTGCCGCGCATTCGAGCGGCGATGCGCGGTCGGCTTACAACACGATCGAGGCAGCTGTCGGAGCAACGCCCGCCGGTGGTGTGCTCACCAAGGCGGTTGTCGAAGACGCGATGCAGGGCAAGGTGCTCGTCTACGACAAGGGCGGGGAAGAGCACTACAACATCATCTCGGCGCTGCATAAGTCGGTGCGGTCGAGCGATGTGGACGCGTCGCTCTACTGGCTGGCGCGCATGTTGCAAGCCGGGGAGGATCGGATGTACATCGCGCGGCGGTTGGTGCGGATGTCGATCGAGGACATCGGACTGGCTGATCCGCGGGCATTAGAGCAGGCGATGGCGGTGCAGCAATGCGTTCACTTCCTTGGCATTCCGGAAGGCGATCTGGCGTTGGGCCAGCTGACGATCTATCTGGCGATTGCTCCTAAGTCGGATGCTTCTTACCGGGCGCTTGGCGATGTACTGCGCGATGTGAATGAGACGCGGGCGGAGCCTGTCCCGATGAATCTGCGCAACGCCGTGACGAAGCACATGAAGCAGTGGGGATACGGGGAAGGGTACCAGCATGCGCATAAGTCGGAAGATGCGATCACGGGGATGGAATGTCTGCCTGAGTCGCTGCGGGGCAGGACTTACTATCATCCGACGGAGCGAGGGTTGGAGAAGCGGATCGGGGAGAGACTTGAGGAGATCCGACAGCTGCGGGAGGAGCGGCGTTAACTCTTCGTCATTACTTTCTCTAGCTTGGCGAACGCGCGATCTAATGATTGCGGCTTCTTTAGGACTGCTGCGAATAAGTCACCCTTCTCTTTGAACCGCGCGATCGCGTTCTTGATCGTGAACTGAGAGGGATGCAGTCCGCGCTTGACTTCTTCCCATTCGAGCGGGGCGGCAACTGGAGCTCCGTCGTAAGCTCGGGCAACATAGGGTGCCGCTATCGTCTTACCTTCGGCGTTCTGAAGGTAATCGAAGTAGACGCGGCCTTTCTCGCGCTTGGCTACCGATCGGGGTGTAGTGAATAGCTGCGGTTTGCGGGCGAGAGCAATGCTGGCGAGTACTTCGGCGAATTGCCGGGTGTTCTCGAAGGTATAGACAGGTTTGACCGGCACATAGACATGCAGGCCATCTCCGCCTGTAGTTTTCGGATAGCCTTTCAGGCCGATCTCATCAAGGATTTCCTTGACTAGCTGGGCGGCCTCGACAATCAGATCAAACGAGCATTCCTGTGGATCGAGATCAATCAGGATCCAGTCCGGATTCGACTGCGTCTGAACGCGGCTCATGAAGGGATTCTGATCGACGCAACCAAGGTTCGTGAGATAAAGTAATGCAGCGCGGCTTTCGGCTAAGACGTAACGAATGTTCTCGACCATCTCGAAGCGCAACCAATCGGGATAGGTTTCGGGACTGTTCTTCTGGAAGAAGAAAGGTTCGTGGATACCGTTCGGATAGCGCTTCAATGACGAGCGCCCGATCTTTGATGTGCGGCAGTAGGAACGGACTTACGTCGGAGTAATAGTTGAGTAAGTCGCGCTTGGTGTAGCTTTCTTTCGGATAGAAGATCTTATTCAGGTTCTTGAAGGTTAGTTCCTGGCCGTCTATGGTTACGCGTGCTTCGGTATTCGTTCCAGGTAACAAGCTCTCCTGACGGCTTCGACTTCTTAACGGGCGACTTCACATTAACGGGCTTTTCGGCCACGACTTCCTTCGCACTCTTGTCGTTACGAAGACCGAGGAATACGGGGGCGCGCAGGCGCTTATCCGGCGTCCAATTCGAGAACTTGACCTCGGCCACCAACTCCGGTTTCACCCACACGACATCGCGGGGCAACTTAGGATCGTGCGGCAAGGTGGGCTGCTTAGTCTCGAGTTCATTCAGCTTGGCGCGGATCGAGCTAAGTAACTTGGCGTCGAAGCCGGTGCCGACATTTCCGGCCCAATGTAGCTTACCCTTTTCATAGACGCCGAGGACTAGCGCTCCGAAGTGATCGCGCTCGCCGATGGTATATCCGCAGATCACGAATTCCTGTTGCTGGACTAGCTTCAGCTTCAGCCAATTGCGGCTGCGGCGTGACTCGTAGCAGCTGGTCACGCACTTCGCTACCAGCCCTTCAAGCCCGTTCTGCTTCGCGGCTTCGAGTAGTTCGGGCTTTGCGGGAAACGCGTCGGATACGCGGATCGGCCCATCCTTCGTGACCAGTTCTTCCAGCCGCTTGCGGCGGTCGGATAGGTCCGCGTTACGCAGATCCCATCCATCGACGTACAGCAGGTCGAAAAGGTAAAGGAACACCGGCCGCGTGCGGGTCATGTGCGCGATCGCGGCGGCATCGGCGTTCATGATGCGCGGCTGAATCAGGTTGAAACTCGGGACGCCCTTCTCATCGAGGACGACGATCTCGCCATCCAGGACCGCCTGCTTCGCGTTTACCTGATGCGGCAAAACCGCCAGCTCCGGATACTGCCGCTCGCACCGATTTCCGTTGCGCGTGTACATCTCGACGGACCCGTTATCGATGAAGCAGAGTGCGCGCACGCCGTCCAGCTTCAACTCTGCGATCCACTCCTGACCGGAGGGAAGTTCGCTCGCGAGCGTCGCGCCCATCGGCTCGAAGAAGCCGGGCATTGGAGCTTTCACCGCTTTAGGGATGGCCGCTTTTTTCGAGACGGGCGCGCTCTTCTTATGCGGCGGGAGATCTTTGGCGATCTCTTCCTGCGTGCGTCCGGTCAGCACGCTATGCGCGAAGTTCTCCGTGTCCCAACCTTCCACCGCGGCATCATCGCGCTTCTTTAGCAGCAGCCATTCGTTGCCCTTACCGCGTCCCTTCATCTGGACCAGCGCGAACTCGCCGTTCAGCTTCTCGCCATGCAGGCGGAACTTGAAATCGCCGCGTTCGATCTGCTTCAGCGCATCCACATCGCCGAGCAGGTCATAGGTGCCGCGATCCCACAGCATCACGCTGCCGCCGCCGTAGTTGCCTTTCGGGATGTTGCCTTCGAAGTTGCCGTAATCGAGCGGATGATCCTCCACCATGGCCGCGAAGTGCTTCGGCTTCGGATCGAGCGTCGGGCCCTTCGGAACGGCCCAGGACTTCAGCGTTCCATCCACTTCCATGCGGAAGTCATAGTGCAAATGCGTTGCATGATGGCGCTGCACGTAAAACCGGTGCTGGCCGGTTTGCTTATCGATTTTGGCCGGCGGGGGCTCCGGAGTTACTTTAAAGTCCCGTTTCCGCTTGTACTCCTCAAGTGACATAAAGAGTTGGAAATGTTCTTGCTAAATGATATACGTCTAAAGAGGACAAACCATGCCCAGCAGCGTTTGGAAGGGACATCTCACGTTCGGACTCGTCTCGTTTCCGGTGACTCTCTCGGTCGCCGCCCGAGGCGAAACGATCAGCTTCAACCAGCTGCATAAACCGGATGGCTCGCGCATCAAGCTGGTCACCTTCTGCCAGAAGGAAGACAAGCCGATCCCGCGGAACGAGATCGTCAAGGGCTACGAGTACGAGAAGGATCACTACGTCGTGATCGACGACGAAGAGATCAAGAAAGTCGCGCCGAAAACCGCCAAAATCATGGAGATTTTGGAGTTTGTGAAGGCGGCGGACGTCGATCCGGTGTACCTCGAAACGTCCTATTACATGGCCCCGGGCGAGGGCGGCGACAAGCCGTATGCGCTGCTGTTTGAGGCCATGAAGCAGACCGGCTATTATGCGGTGGCGAAGATCGCGATGCACAACCGCGAGCACATCATCGTGATCCGTCCGTCGCATTCGGGCATGATGCTGCACACCATGTACTACCGGTCCGAAATCCGGGCGGCGGATGAGTTCCGGACCGACACGTCGCAGCTGAAGGACAAGGAACTGGCGCTGGCGCGGACGCTGGTGGAGTCGCTGGCGGATGAGTTTCAGCCCGAAAAGTACCACGACACGTACCGGGACAATCTGGAGAAGATGATCCACGCCAAGATCGAAGGGCACAAGGTTGTGGAGACGCCCACGACGCATGTGGCGCCGGTCATCGACATCATGGAGGCTCTGCGAAAGAGTCTGGAGCAAAAGAAGCCGCCTAAGCGCGCCGAAGCGGCAACGGCTGAAGCCGAGGCGGCGGCTGAACCTGAGGAAGCGCCGGCTCCGCGCAAACGCGCCGGCGGTCAGAAGCGGGCCAGCAGATCTTCCGCGTAGAGTGCGCCGTGCGGGTCTTCTTCGTGCTTGAAGAAGGCGAAGACATCGCGGCCCGCGGCTAGTTGTTCGCGCGTTTGGCTCTCGATTTCGGCCATCATTTCCTTCGAGTAATCGGCTTTTCGCAGGCGGCTGTAGACGAAGTCGGCCGTGATCACTTTGGGGATTTCGAGCTTCTCGGATTCCGCAAGGCACAGGCTGATGTTGGAGCGGCCGAGGATCTCGTAGACCGGGTCGGCTAACCAGGAAGCATGCCGAAATTCGAAGGCGTAGCGCAGGTCCGAGGGCAACAGCTTCAGGTAGTTCTCCAGGACTTCGTCGTCGCGCTTGAAGGTGGGCGCGAGTTGGAACAGGATCGGGCCAAGGCGTCGCGAGGTTCGCAGCGGGTCGATCATCTTGAGGAACAGTTCGGTCGATTGTTCGGCGTTCTTGAGCTTCAGGATGTGCGTGATCCGCATGTTGGCTTTCACGGCGAACACGAAGCCGTCGGGCGTGGATGCAACCCACTTCTCGAGCGTTGCGGCAGACGGGAGCCTTCGAAACGTGTAGTTGATCTCGACCGCGTTCAATCGCGACGCATAGTGCTCCAGGAACTTCGCGGCGGCTAGCTTCTGCGGGTAGAAGACCGGTTTCCAGGACGCGTAGGCGAAACCGGACGATCCGGCGTGAAGTCGCGGCATCTCGGTTAGGATAACGCCCGGACTTAAGCGCCCTGCTACAATCTCCGATACCATGCGTCTGTTGCTGCACTGGCTGGTTAGCGCGGCGAGTCTGCTGATCGTCGCGAATGTGGTTAGTGGGATTCAAGTCGACACCTTCGGCAGCGCGTTGATTGCGGCGCTTGTATACGGGCTTATCAGCGTCACGCTGGGGCTGCTGCTGAAGCTAGTGTCGCTGCCTCTGATACTGCTCACGCTCGGGCTCTTCTGGTTCGTCATCAATGCTTTGATGTTGCAACTAGCCAGCGCTCTGGTGCCCGGGTTTCGGGTGCGCGGCTTCTTTGCGGCATTTGTCGGAGCGCTGTTGCTGAGCATCGTGCAGTGGCTGTTAAGCTGGCTTTTACACGTATAAATGCCGTCTACTCTTGCTGTTTCCGAGGCTCTCGAGCTGGTGATTCCGGACTGTGCGCACGGAATCGGCGACGTGATCCTGAAGTCTGATTCCGATAAGTTGATCGCCGGGGTTCGAGTCGAACCGATTAACTTATGGCCGGACGATCGCGGGTACTTCATGGAAGTGTTCCGCACGCAACTTGGCTTAGTGTCCACGTTTCCTTCCTCCTCCACTCAGGTCTCGGCCGCACTTAGTTATCCCGGATCGATCAAGGCGTTCCACTATCACTTGGAGCAAACGGATTGCTGGACTCCCGTAGCAGGGATGTTCCAGGTGGTCTTAGTCGACTTCCGACAAGGTTCACCAACCTTTGGACGGCGTAACACGATGTACTGTGGAACGCTGCGTCCGTGGCAGATCCTGATTCCGCCTGGGGTTGGTCATGGTTATAAGGTGATCGGCGCGGACCCTGCGTTGTTGGTCTATGCGACGGACCGCTTCTACAATCCGAAGGACGAAGGCCGCATTCCTTACGACGACTCCCGAATCAGTTACGACTGGGAGACGCAGCACAAGTGATCTTTGTGACCGGGGGAGCCGGCTTCATCGGTTCCCAGTTTGTGCGGGACTGGATTGCCCGCGAGCTTGGTCCGGTTATTGTCTTCGATAAGCTCACTTACGCCGGCAATCTTGACAACCTTTCGAGTGTTGCTTCGCATCCGGATTACTCCTTTGTTCGCGGTGACATTACCGACCCGGCCGCTGTTAGCGACGCGCTGCCGGAACACTGCGACGCGCTGATCAACTTCGCGGCAGAGTCGCATGTGGACCGCAGTATCTCCAGTGCGGCCGAGTTCGTCCGGACAAACGTCCTGGGAACTCAGGTGCTGCTTGATGTGGCGCGTGCGCGCAAAACGCGGCGCTTCCTGCATATCTCGACGGATGAGGTCGGCGGCAGCATTCCGGAACCGCACTTCTTCCGCGAAGGCGATCCGTTGGACCCGAGTAGTCCTTATGCAGCTAGTAAGGCGGCAGCCGAGCATCTGGTCCATGCGGCGCACCATACCTTCGGGATGGATACTCTGATTACTCGGACTAGCAATAACTATGGTCCCTATCAGTATCCCGAGAAGCTACTGCCGCTGGCGATTACGCGAGCTTTGGCGGGGGAGCCGATCCCGGTCTACGGCGATGGGATGCAGGTCCGCGACTGGATCCACGTTGCGGATAACTGCGCGGCGCTTCGGCTGATCTTAGAGCGCGGGGACTCTGGGGAAACTTACCATATCGGCGGCGGAAACGTACTGCCGAATCTGCGAGGTACTTCAGACCTTGCTTCGCGTTCTGAAGCTACCGGAGTCTTTGTTGACTCCGGTTACTGACCGGCTAGGACATGACCGTCGCTATGCGGTGGACTGTACCCGCATTCGCGAGGAATTGGGTTGGCGGCCTCAGATACCTTTCGCCGAGGGGCTTGAAGCAAACGGCTGAGTGGTATCGGGCAAAGGCTACTGCATAACGCCCGGGGGCGGCGGCGTCTTGCGCGGGCGTTTGGTGGTGGCGGCGGTGCGCTTGCGCGGGACTTTCGGCGGAGTCGCGGTGTTGCCGTTGACCTCGGGACCGGTCTTGCGAGGAGCCCGCTTGGTTGTGGTGCGTGCGCTCTTCGCGGTCGGTTGGCCAGGTACGTAAGGCTGCTTCTCTTCGACTTCCACTTCTTCTTCGGGGATCGGCGTCGGCTCGGGCTCGGGTAAGGCCGGCGGATGGAATTCGGCACCGAGATGCACGAAGAGTCCGTGCTCTTCGTCCGGCTGCACGCGAACGACTGATTTATCCTGTGCGAAGTTGAGGAACTCGCTGAACTCCTGAAATCCGAATTTTTTCCAATCGAACTCGGGCTGCTCTTCGCGGACCCAGTTGGTCAGGTCGGAGGCCAGGACGCCTTCCTCCATTTCGAGGCGATGGGTTTCGAGGACATCGCGCAAGATGGGCAGGGCTTCTTCGGGACGGACGGTCTTCTCGGGCGCAGCCGAGCGCTTGAGCGAGATCATGTAACGACCTTCGCCGCCGGTCACGTTGACGTAATCCTGTTTGCGCAGCTTCTCCACAAAGTCGGTGAAGGAGTTGGCGCCGTAGGCTTTTTCGCTGAAGCTCGAATCGAGTTGCAGCATGGTTGATTTGAGAAGGCCGAGCTGCGGGCGGACTTCGCGGCGATCGAGAACCTGCAAGGCGCGCTCGACGAGCGGCATGGCCTGAGCAAGTTCGAGAACCGGACGGCGCTGCTGGGGCGGTTGCTGCTGGCGCGGCGGTTGTTGCTGCGGCGGTGAGCTCTGGCCGGACGGGGCGTTGTTGGTCTGTTGCGCGCGTTCTTCGCGCGGAGGCGCCTGACTGCGGCCGCCGCCGCCGGCGTTGTCCAGCAGATTCTCGTAGCTGATGAACTCGTGGCAATTCTTCTGCAGGATGGTGCTGGTGAAGGCCTTGCCGCCGACCACGAAGATCGTCTTGTCGTATTGCTTGAGCTTGTTGACGAGAGCGATGAAGTCGCTATCGCCGCTCACAATCGCAAAGGCATTGATGTGGTCGTGAGTGAAGGCGAGTTCCAGCGCGTCGAGAGCCAGGTTGATGTCGGCGCCGTTCTTGTCGCCGCGGGGCGAAGGGTCGCGCTGCACCATCTGTACGGCATGTTCGGAGAGGGTGCGCGTGAAATTTTCGAGACGGCCCCAATTCGCGTAAGCGATCTTGGTGACGATCTCGCCGCGTTCTTTCAGGGCTTCGAGTACGGCGGCCACGTCGAATTCGCGGCCGAGGGTGCTCTTTACGCCGATCTCGATATTGTCGAAATCAATAAATACGGCGATCTTTAACTGCTTTTCCATTGAACCTTGTCATCCTATATTTCTTTCTACCGAACCCAAGTGATTAAGCCACCGTTTTGCCGGAAGCGTCCGCATGCTCGCGAATAAAAGTGACGATCTCATCCAGCGAGGAACCGGGCTGAAAGACAGCGGCCACACCCTGCCGCTTCAACTCGTCGGCGTCCTCATCCGGAATAATTCCGCCTAAGACGACCAACACGTCGGTCATCTCTTTCTCCCGCAACAGTTCCATTAAACGAGGAACGATTGCGTTGTGCGCGCCCGAAAGGATCGAGAGTCCGATGACCTGGACATCCTCCTGCAACGCTGCGTTGACGATCATCTCCGGCGTCTGCCGCAGGCCGGTATAGATGACTTCCATTCCGGCGTCGCGGAGTGCGCGAGCAATGATCTTTGCGCCGCGATCATGGCCATCCAGACCGGGTTTCGCCACCAGCACTCGGATCGGATGGCTCATCCCGTAATCGTCGGAGGCGTCATAATGCGCTCCCTACAGAATACTCTGCTCGTCGTGCGTTCCGAAGACGTCGCGAAAAGCATCGCAGATTTCACCGAGCGTAGCGTAGGCGCGAACGGCTTCCAAAATCTGTGGCATGGTGTTCTGCCGGCCTTCGGCGACGCGCTTCAATTCGGTTAATGAGCGATCGACGTCGGCGTGATTTCGATCGTTACGCAACGCTTTTAACTTCGCGGCTTGCGAATCGCGAGCCGACTGCGGGATCTTGAGAATATCGATGGGTTGATCATCTTTCTCCATCGTGAAACGATTTACGCCGACGATCGTTTTCTCGCCGTCCTCGACCTCGCGCTGGTAACGATAGCTCGCGTCGGCGATTTCGCTTTGCGGGAAACCTTTCTCAATGGCGGCAATCATTCCGCCCATATCGTCGATCTGGCGGATATAATCGCGCGCGCCCTTTTCCATATCGAGCGTGAGGCGTTCGACGAAGTAACTGCCGCCGAGCGGATCGACTTCGTTGGTCACACCGCTTTCATACGCGATGACTTGTTGGGTGCGCAGCGCTACTGTCGCGGCGTGTTCGCTGGGCAGCGCATACGCTTCATCGAGCGAGTTGGTGTGGAGAGATTGCGTGCCGCCTAACACTCCGGCCAGTGCCTGGATTGCGGTGCGAACGATGTTGTTCATGGGCTGCTGCCAGGTAAGGGAGCATCCGGCGGTCTGGGTGTGGAAGCGAAGTTTCAGGCTGCGTTCGTCCTTCGCACCGTAGCGATCGCGCATGATGGTGGCCCAGAGTTTGCGGGCGGCGCGGAACTTGGCGATCTCTTCGAAGAAGTCGTTGTGGGAGTTGAAGAAGAAGCTGAGGCGCGGGGCGAAGTCGTCGATGGTGAGGCCGCGTTCGAGGGCCCAATCGACGTACTCGAGTCCGTCGCGAAGGGTGAAGGCGAGTTCCTGGAGCGCGGTGGATCCGGCCTCGCGGATGTGATAGCCGCTGACGGAGACGGGGTTGAATCGAGGCGTCTGCTGCGCGGCGAACTCGATGCTGTCGGTGACCAGCCGCATGGAAGGGCGCGGCGGATAGATGTATTCCTTCTGCGCGATGTATTCCTTGAGGATGTCGTTCTGCAGGGTGCCGGAGATCTTCTGCCAGCTCGCGCCTTGCTTCTCGGCCGCGACCAGGTACATCGCCCAGATGATGGATGCGGGCGAGTTGATGGTCATGGAGACGGTGACCTGATCGAGCGGAATCTGGTCGAAAAGCGTTTCCATATCGGCGAGAGAGGAGACGGGCGCGCCGCACTTACCGACTTCGCCATCGGCCATGGCGTGGTCGGAATCGTAACCCATCAGGGTGGGTAAATCGAAGGCGACGGAGAGGCCGGTTTGCCCTTGCCCGAGGAGATAGCGATAGCGCTGGTTGGTTTCCTCGGGAGTGGCGAAGCCGGAGAACTGGCGCATGGTCCAGAGGCGGTCGCGATACATGCCGGGGTGGATGCCGCGGGTGTAGGGGAACTGGCCGGGGGCGCCGAGGTCGCGCTCGGGGTTGAAATCGGGCAGGCTATCGGGGGTGTAGAGCGCTTCGACGGGTACGCCGCTGAGGGTGGTGAACTTCTTCTCCGCTGGTTTGGGAGGATCGAGGGTGGTCGCCATGGGTGTGGGCTCGGTGGAGCCGGACTCCTGTAGGGATTCTATCGTGTGGGGCGGCGGCGGGATGGCAGTTGGGTTGGTTGCGCGGGGTCTAACCTTGGGTTCGGCCGGGTTCGAATCGGCGCTTGGCGGGATCGAAACTGGGTTTGGCGGGATCGGATTCGGGTTTCCCGGGTTCGTTATTTTTGGTGATGTCCTTTGTAATCAGCAACTCCCCAGGTTCGTTCCGCTTAATTTACTGTTTGCGGATTTGGAGGCGGTGGGAGCACGGTGCGACGGGTTGGCGATTGCTGTTTTAGCTTCTTGCTTAGTCATTGTGTTCGGTACCTATCTGATAGCTATCACGAGTAGTCCGGCGAACCGGGGGTAATTCGATGTAAGTGGTTGTGGGGATTGGGTGAATAAGTTGGAATGGGATGGGACCGCACCTAAGTGCGCTAGCGTCTAGCTTCACGCCGCAAACCTTCATGCACGAGCATCTTCAGCAGAGTCTGATAGCCGATGCCCTTGCGGTCGGCGATCTCACGGGCCTTCGCTAGGTCAGGGGCAGGCAATCGCAACGCAATCTGCACGGTGCTTGCGGGGCTCAGTTTGCTTACGAGAGTGGATCCTTGTTGTCGCTCGGCAATATGAGTCTCGGATTGAGCCTTAATGAAGTTTCGGCCTTCACGGCTCGCCCACCAACTTGCTTCCTCGTCTTCGTTTGTAAACTTCGGGGGCTTTGAGATTTGGGGTACTGCGGATTTAGGTTTCTTATTCATTGGAATCAGTCTCCTTTCGCTCGGCGTTCCAGGTAATCACGCTTTTGGCCGGCGTCCAGCGCGTACGCGGTAATTACGCGGATTTTCCGTTTGCGTTCGGTCAATACGATCGCGAGTAGCCGATCTCGGTCCGTTTCTCCGTAATACACGTACCGGGTTTCGCCCTCGGCCTCTTGCTCGTAAATCAAGATAGGGTCACGTGAGAGCGCTTGTTCGACCTCCGCCGCCGTAACCCGATGGGCCTTAATCTTTCGGAGGTTGTTCTCATCCCACTCAAACACGGCCTGGTCCTATTGTATATGCGTTTTGAAGTTGCATAACACCAAAAAGGACGCGCGGACTTTAGCGCGACGGCTGATAGGTACTTCTGGAAGCCGCTAAAATCGATGCTCGACGTCCTCCGGGCGGCCTACGTCCGTAATAGCGTCTGAGATCGCGTTCCGGTACTTGAGCTTGAGTAGCGGCGTAAGCTTTTCACGGTCGAGCTCCTGCACGCCTTCGCTTACATAGTGCGAGAGTACGAAATCGAGAAAAAGCTTGTTGCCTGTTGTTGAACGTCGATTGAATCGCGATTTTTGCTTGATTCGCGCGTTTCTCGCGGGTGACCGGCGGCAGCGCATAGGCGACGTGCGCCAGCACGTCGAATAAGTCGCTCCTTTCCGCGTTGATGATCTTCTGCATCTCGGTCATTTGTTCGCGGCCAAAGCCTTTTCGGCTAGACCTTCAAGTAGCTTTGCGCGCGTGTAGCCGCTCGATATCTTGTTTTTGATTTCGCCGAAGATTTCGCCAATCTTGTATTCGACCGTGTTGGGTCCGGTGGCCTTTTGTTTGAAGCCGTGCAGGTACGGGAAGAGCTTGATGTTGACGAAGTCGCGGAGGTCGTCGCCGGTTTGCGCGCGCGGTAGCGGTCGAGCTTGCCGCCGCCGTTACGGGGCGCGGCCCAGGCCTCCCACCGGTAGGGCGCGTCGAGGATGAAGGTATAGGGCTCGCCGTGCAGGGCGGCTTCGTCTGCCTTGTCGCGTTCGAGGTCGTCGAGGTATTTGAGGAAGAGCAGCCAGGAGATTTGTTCGGTGTAGTCGAGCTCGGTGGTGCAGCCGGCCTCTTTCCAGAGGACGTCGATGTTCTTGAAGGCTTGTTCAAACATCAGGAGGCGGAATCATTCTAGGTTAGGGCGGATGAGGTGTTTGGTGGCGGGCGTTTGACGGGTGGTGAGGTGACCGAGTATGGCGTAGAGGATTTCCGCGCGTCCGATTGAAATGAAGTAGCGAAGCGGCGAGCAATCCGAGACGGCCACCATTTACGGATGCGAAGGCTTCGAGAAGTCTTTAAGCTGTTGCGCTTCGCGCGCCAGTTCGGCGGGGTCGTCATCGTACAGATCGATATGGGAGGCTAGGAAGTCTTCGGTTTGGATTCGGATGAGCCCGGGCAGATCGCGATAGCTGATTACAGCGAGTGCTTGGATCCGCGGCTCGGGACACCCCGCTCCGTTCCGCCGGTCAGCGCACGCGCAATGTCGTCTGGTACATCGAGCGTGAAGACCATTGGTTTAGCGTAGCGTAATGAGCGCGCGTCCGAGTTCTTATCGTCCGCATGTATTGGTGACCATCATAATAGTGAATAGCAGCCGGAGAAATCTATGATTCGCAGCGTCAAGGATCTAACGCCTGATCAGAAGGTGGCTATCGACAGCTTGCTTGGACACTCGGTGTCATAGGCGGAACAGATCAACGTGGGGACGATTCCGACTGCTCCCGAATGGCTGAGGAGTATCCAGCTAGAGGCCAGGGAACACGGCGTTCATTGTTTGACTTCGGAAGACATTGACGCGGAAATTGCGGCGACGAGGCGCGAAAGACGTGAACGTGGCGAACAAACCGGGCGATGATCCGGGTTGTGCTCGACACGAACGTGGTTGTTTCCGCTATGCTCCGCTCCGGCGGGTTTCCTGAGGCGATTTTGAACCTGTGTCTCGCGGGCAGGGTACAAGCTTACGCGTCAGAACCCATACTTGCTGAATATGAGGAAGTCTTACGACGTCCTGGTAGTGGGCTAAAGTAGCCCACTACCGACGTCCTCGGTTGGCAATCGATCCGGGTAAGGTAAGCGGCGCGCTTTCGGCGGTTCGCGAGGCGGTCACAATGGTAAATCCGACTGTGCGTGTGTTTGCCGCGCTCGATCCGGATGACAATATGTTCCTCGAGTGCGTTGAGGCTGCCCAAGCGAGCTATCTGGTAGCCGGAAAGCGCAGGCACTTTCCGGACCGGTGGGGAGAAACAATGGTGGTGACCCCGAGACAGTTTATCGACGAGGCTCGTTGGGCTGAGATCGATTAACTCCTCGGCCATTCGCCTATTTCGTTCTTACCGGAATATACTCCTCGACTAACTCCTCAAACTCCTTCGGCGTCACTAAGTGGAATCGGATATCCAACGAGCAAAAGTCACGAATGCGCTTCGTCGTAGCTTCGTCCGGCAATTCCGGACCGGCAACATATAGCTGTCGCGCCATCACACGAAACGGAAGCACGGAGAACTCGCGGGCTACCTTGGCCGGCAGTGTCCGCGTGACTGCTATGGAGATCTCTTCGGAAGTCGGTTTGCCAAATGGAACGTTCTGCTGTAAGGCCAGGGCTTCATAGAGTTCCTCGAGAGTCAGCTTGCCGCGCTGCACGAGCCACTCACCAATGCGCACACCCGCCGGTTGCGTCGCCAGGGCTTCACTTAGGTCGATTTCACTTACATAGGAAGATCCGACGAGGATCTCGCCAATCTTACGCCAATGCTCGACTAATGCGGCACGCGTCGGGTACGCGTGCTCCGTCTTCAGCCAGCGCAACGGTTGCTTGCGAATGCGCGCCCAGGCGTACTGGCGGATGGCCATTACGGTCGCGATGAAGTTAATCACATTGCTCCATAGCACGCGCACCGGCGCCGCGCTGGCGAAGATCCATCCGTAGACTTGCGCGCTGCACCACGCACCCAGACCCATATGGAAAGCTTCGAGACTCAGTGTCGCCATACAGACCGGCCACATCCACTGGTGGTGAACAGCGAGGGCGAGTCCCCAGGCATGATGATGGACGCGCGACTCTGCCCACGTGACTGCGCCGTAGAGAAAGAGCAGATTCGAAAACGGGGTGGTCAGGTTAGCTAATAGGCTTTTGCGGTCGCGCCAGAAGAAGTACCACTGACTACAAGTCTCGCGAAAGCCATGCATCTCCCAGGACTGCAGGGCAATTCCGATCACCCAGCGCGACCTCTGGCGAAAGGCCTTCTCGAACACCCGCGGGAAGTATTCGCGCGTTGCCACGAAGCTGCCGTTATGGCGGTGGATGGGGACGAACTTCTGGGGCATTCCCATCGCGTGGATGCGGAACCCAATTTCGTAGTCTTCGGTGAGGCAGCCGGGCGCGAAGATTTGGTTGGAGTGCGCCACAGCCAGTGCTTCGAGGGCGCGGCGCGAGAACCCGGTGCCCACGCCATTCGAAGGGATGAACCCGCCAAGCACCGAACGCGCGGGCATGTCTTTGAATTGGAATTCGGCGAACTCGTCGCAGTAGGCTCCGTGCGTGAATTCGAGCGGCTTGGTTGGAAGCGCCAGGACCGGAATCTGGACCATGTCATTCCACTGCGCGTAGTAGTTGATCCACAGGAGTGCTTCGGGATGCACCAGGTCCTCCGCGTCGTGGATGAGCACGTAGTCGAACCGCTCCCCCGTCTCCTCCTCACGTAGGAGCATGCGCTGAAAGACCCAATTCAAGCAATCCGCTTTGGAAGTCGGCCCGTCATGCGGACACACTGCCATGTGGGCGCGCGGAAAACGGCGGACGACTTCCTTTACGGCTTCGATGGTTGGAGGATCGTTCGGGTAGGCGCCGATGAAGAAGTCGTAGTTGTCGTATTTCTGGGCGGCGATATTGTGCTCGACCATCTTTTGGATGACACGGAACTCTTTCCAAAGGGGGACGAAGATGGCCATGCGACGTTCCGGGACGGCCTTCAGCTCGGCGGTGCCGGGCATCTTGTCGCGGCGGGATCGCAGATAGGCGATGAGGCTCGCGACGTCGATGACGACATCGTCGAAGGCATTCAACAATACCCATAGGGCGAGAGGCGCGAAAAGCGCGGCTACCCATCGATCCAGGACCAAAATACCTCCGGGAACGGTGTGTGAGACGCCCACCTGAACTCTCCCGGCCTACCTCGGCATTACGCCGGGGGTATTTACGTCGTCTGAAGTCGGACTGGGGCGGGGCAGCAATCGACGGGGCAAACATCGTGATTCGCGGCGAAACGGCCCAGGGAGATACGCGGCGTACCCTGGTCAGTGCGCTCGGAGTTAATCCGTTCGTTGATCAACTCGCGAATCATTGTTATGAAGCGTGGGTGGGCGCCAACCGTTGCCGCGCGTTTCATAACGATTCCGCGCTCATCGGCGATCGCGCGCGCTTCGTGGTCGAGATCGTAGAGCACTTCCATGTGGTCGGAGACGAACCCGATCGGAGCGACAACTATTTCACGCGCCGTCGTGGTCCGCAACACATCTCCGATGTCCGGCTCGAGCCAGGGCTGGCCGGGCGGTCCGCTGCGGCTCTGCCAGGCGAGTTGCCAATCGGCCACGCCTGCAGCTTCCGCTACCAGCCGGGAAGCTTCTTCGATCTGGTCGGCATACCGGCTGGTGCGGGCCGTCGCGGTCGGGATGCTATGGGCGGTAAAGATGACTAGAGGTTTCGACATTCCGGCCATTGCGGCGCGCACATTTTCCGTCATCGGCTCGATAAATCCCGGATGGTTGAAGAACGCGCGCAGTTTGGCGATTTCCGGAGCATCCGGCCCGACGGCTTGCCGCGCTCGCTCAATATCTTCCCGGTATTGCCGGCACCCGGAATAAGAACTGTAAGCCGAAGTGACGAAGGCGAGAGCGTTGTGGACGCCATCCCGCGTCATCTGGGCGACGGTGTCAGTCAAGAGCGGATGCCAGTTGCGATTGCCCCAATAAACGGGAACATCCGGCCCATGCGCCGCCAGTTCTTCGCGCAATTTCGCCACTAACAACCGGTTCTGATCGTTGATGGGACTCTTGCCGCCGAAATGGTAATAATGCTCAGCCACTTCCAGCAGGCGTTCGCGCGGGACATTGCGGCCGCGCAAGACGTTTTCGAGAAACGGGAGGACATCGGCCTCGGTCTCGGGCCCGCCGAAGGAGACCACCAAGACCGCGTCACATTGCATATCGAATTGGATGCCCGTCAGTCCGTTTTGGAGTAGTAATAGGTGAACTTACTGTAGAGTTCCTGCGCGCGAGCCCCATTCACGACAATGCCGAGCACATTGTTCTCGCACAACGTTTGCATGGCACGCACGATGTTGTCGTAGGTGGTCGCGCCTACACGAACGACGATTAGCGTGCCGTCGGTCAACGTGGCCAGAAGGTTTGCGTCCGCCGAAAACAGGAGCGGCGGCGAATCCAGAATCGCCCAGTTAAACAGACGAGGCAGGCGCTGTTCGATGGTGATCTTGGTTTCCTGCGCGCCCAGGATTTCCAGCGGATTCTTCACCGGAGACCCAGCCGTCATCAGGTAGAGCGACGTGCCTTTTAGCTTGCGCAGACACTTTTCGAGTGGCGCATTGCCCTGGATATAGTCGGAGAAACCGAGCCCACGATCCAGTTGCAGTTGGCGATGTACCGAGGGACGGCGCAAATCCAAATCCGCCATCAAGACGGGATTCTCCGAGAGCTGCGCCTGCGTGAGCGCCAGGTTGAACGCCGTAAACGTCTTGCCTTCCGCGGGCGAGGCGCTGGTGACCACGATGGTGTGCAGCTTCTGCATGGTCTGCAGGTGATTGAGCCGGGTTCGCAAACTGCGAAACTCTTCACCCGGCATCTCAGCAGGGGATTCGAGACTGATCAGGTGTGCTTCTTCAGCGGGGGAATAGGGAATCTCTTCGACGCGATCCAGGACGCCGTCCAATTGGTCATCGAGCAGCGCAGTCATGCGCTCGCTACTCAAAACGACATCGTTGGCCGCCCCGGACGAGGTATCTCCCGACCGGCCGCGGAGCTCTGGTCGATTCGCCACCGGACTGATTCCCAGTTGCTCAGCCCTGCGCAGTGCATCATGTACTCGGCTCATAAGCTCGTTGGTCTCACTTGTTTCTTCAATTAACTCTTGGTGACGTAAAAGTGGTAGAACATGGACGCGCCGATAGCGACGAATCCTAACAGCACCGCCGCGGTCCAGGATAGAAAGCTAATTCGCCGGCGCCTTTGAACCAGCAAGTCGTTCTCCAACAGCGGGATGCTGCCCAGAATCGGAAGCTGCGTATAGGCGCGAACATCTTTCAGATTCTTCAGCGACGTATCTTTGATTTCGCGAAGCGCTGCGAGTCCCAGTCCAATCACGCCGCCGAGCGCAAAACCAATTCCTACGATCAGCCAGCGGTTGGGCGCCGTGGGCGCCACGGGGAGCGACGCCGGATCGAGCACTTCCAAATTTTCGCCGGCCTTTCGGCTCTGCGCCTGCTGATTTTCTTCCGCCAGACCCTGCTTCTTCAACAAGTCCTGATAATGCTGATTGACTTGCACCTGATCGGCCACCAATTGCGCATATTGCTGTTCGTTGGCTGGACCGGACTCGAGCCGGCCCCGAAACTGCGAAATCTCTCCATCCAGACTCGCAATCTGTTTGGCGCGATTTTGGCGATCTAAGTCCAGAGCCTTTAACTGACTCTTCACCTGATCTTCTTGCGCTTGCAAGTTGCTGGCGGCCGCTTGGGTCGCGGCACTTTGATGACTACCCGCTTTACCCTTACCCGGCGCTGAAGCCTGCGTGGCGTCTTCATGCTCTACCTGCGTGCGCTGCTTCTTCAAGCTTGCCAGCATCGCCTGCGCACTGATCACGTCGGGATGCGAATCCGTATACTTCTCGCGCAGTTCAGCCAGTTGCGCTTCCGCTCGCGTGATGGTCATGTTCAAATCGCGAAGGCGGTCGCTTTGCTCCGCAGTGGCGGGATCTTCGCTGCCCTGCTGCGAAAGCGACGTCAAAGTCTCCTTTTGCGAACGCAGCGTATCGAGTCGCCCTTCGAGCACCATCTTCTCCTGCGCATCACGATTGAGCGCTTCATCCATCGACGTGCGCTGCTGCTGTAGGGAGCTGAGCGCCTGCGCATTCACCTGGAGTTCTTCCGGGAGCCGACCGACATTTTTCGTCCGGAACTGCGTGAGTTGCCCGTTGATACGGTCGACATCCGCTTTGGCGCGCTGCACTTCATCGGTCAGAAACTCGGTGGTGATCGATCCAGCTACTTTTTGCTGGGAATCGTTTGAATCCATGAACCGGTTCAGCAGGGCATCCACTACCGCTTTTGCTTTGTACCGGTCGGGATACGCGAAAGACACCGTGAATGCCGAACCTCCGGTCCGCCCTTGGGAATTCGGCACCGCCACCATATGGATCTGAACATCCTTGTTCCGCATTTTTTCGATGATGTCGTCGAGCGGTTCGCGGTCGCGATCACGCTTATAAAGATCCAGCGCCGGGCGTTGGATAATCTCTGCCAGACTCGTGCGGCTCAGAATATCCTGCTGCATCTGGCTGATCCGCTCCGACATCTGCTGGTTCAGAACCGACGGGAGAATATTTTCCGATATCTGCGCGGGAGTGATGCGCAGCTCCGCGCTGGAGACGTAGGTGTTCGGCAGCATGAAAGCCACCACGCTAGCGATTACGATTCCTGCGAAAAGCGGTCCAAATACCCACCCGCGATGGCGTCGCGCGACGTCGATGTAGTCGCTCAGGTCCATGGGCCGGCGTTGAATGGTCGAATAAACTTCAGGTGTCAGCATTGTGTCGTAAACCTAGGGAACAAAGATCTGATCGCCGTTCTCGACCATGATGTTTTCGTCCATGTGCTTGCCGTGACTTACGTCCTTGTAGTTAAAGTTCAGACGCTCGCCTCTCCGCAACACATAGATTTTTTTGGTATTTGCCCAATCGGTGAAGCCCTGGCCTAAAGAGAGCGCCTCGAGAACCGTCATGGGAGTGATCAGCGCGTAGGCGCCCGGCCGGCGGACTTCGCCCTGCAAAATGAATTTCCGGCTGTTTACCTGCGTGACCTGGACGCTGACCTCGGGATTACGAATCGTATCCTTCAATTTGTCGCGGATCGCGTCGGCGAGCTGCACGCCGGTTAATCCGGCGGCCTTCACCGGACCGGCCAGAGTCATCGAAATCATCCCGTCCGGCCCAACATCATATTTGCCCGTGAGCTCGGGTTCATGCATTACATGAACCAGCAGAACATCCGAGGCGCCGATGGTAAAGGCATCGGAGGGTGACGCGGATTTAGCGCTCTGACTTTGAGGCGGCGGATTTTGAGACGGTGGAGCCGTTGATGGCTGATTCACCGGCGGTGTCGGGGAAGCTTGTACCGGCTCAGGCGGGGCGGCGGTGTCCTGCGGGCTTCCCTGCGACCAGCCCGAAGCGGGAAGTAACCCACCGGCCAAGAACGCCGTCGAGAGAATCAAAATGCAATACTTCAGGATACCGGCGTTGCTCACGGTCTACACTTCCTCCATCTTAGAGTCGATTTTATAGGTCGCATGCGATATTTTCTGGCTAAAACCGAACCCTCTTCCTATTCTATCGGCCAATTACGGTCGGAGCATAATACCTTTTGGGACGGAGTACGAAACCCGCAGGCTCTACGCGCGATTCGGGAGATGAGCCCGGGGGATCGTGTTCTGATTTACCATTCCGGCGGGGAATCCGCAATCGTCGGGTGGGCCGAGGTCCTATCGCCGCCTCGAACCGATCCAAAGGACGAAAAATCAGCGGGTGTGGAACTGCGATTCGGCGGTTTGATTGAACCTCCCATAACGCTTAAAGAGGTCAAGACGACTCACGCGTTCGATGACTGGTCGCTGGTGCGGCAGAGCCGTTTATCAACGATGGCGGTACCAGAAGCTTTCGTTAAATGGCTAAAAAAGCAGAATGCGTCGCTACCGTTCTGATCTACGGGGCTGCCTCCGAGCCGGATATAAAGATACGCTTTAACGAAGGTGCTTTTCCCAAAATCCGGATACATCTTTTTGTAATACCCTCCAACGCTATTTGAAATCAACGGTTTATCGGCTGAAAACAAAAGATACACGTGGCAGTAGACGTGCAATTTCATCCATCCGCAGGGCTGTGCCTATGCCCCTATCCCGATGCTCCAGGAGCTGAAGTTTCAGCTATCGACTGCTTTGCTGACCGTGCTCACGGTCGCCGCAGTCATTGCAGCCGCGCTGAATTTCCAGCAGCTTCACAGGTTTCATCTTCCTGACGACGGCGTTCTTTGGGTAGATAGGACGGCGGCCGGCGTCACCGATGTTGTCGCGGGTCGCGTCGCCGCAGGTAGCGGGGCGGATCAAGCGGGCCTTCATCCCGGCGACGTCCTGGTCAAAATCAATTCTGAGGAAATACACAGCGCAACCGATGCGGCTCGCGTTCTCTACGGGCTTGGCGTCTACCTGCAGGCGAAATACACCATTCAACGGAATGGCGTGCGCTTCGAATCTTCCGTTATCACTCAGGAAAGCCCCCGCGATCGCGCGCTGTTCTCGCTCTATCTAACCGGCGCGGCGTATCTGGCGATCGGGCTGTTTGTGTACCTACGGCGGAACAGCGCCTATCGGTCCGGGCACTTCTACATTTTTTGCCTCTGCTCGTTCATCTTTTCGACCTTCCATTACACCGGTAAGCTCAACACCTTTGACTGGATTATTTATTGGGGCAATGTGGTGGCGGGCCTGCTGGTTCCCGCGCTGCTGCTGCATTTCTCGCTGACGTTTCCGGAACCGCGTCCTGGTTTCCGCTCGCGCGGGTATGCCTGGCTTCTCTACATTCCGTCGTTTGTTCTCCTAGCGCTCTATATCGGCTTCTCGATCGGCTGGCTTGGCTCGGATACACCGCTGGGCGAAGTCCGCTTCACGCTCGACCGCGCCAGTGCCGCGATGCTGGGCCTACTGTTCCTCGCATCCGGCGCAGTCTTGAGTCTTAGTTATCGCCAGGCGCAGGACCCAGTGGCGCGCCAGCAGCTGAAATGGTTGCGCAATGGCCTTGCCTGCGGATTTCTGCCTTACGCGGTGCTCTACCTGATTCCGTATATTCTCGGCCAGCAGCCATCCACCGCGATGCGCTACTCCGTCCTGACACTCCCGCTGATTCCGCTGACCATCGCCTACGCGATCGCGCGGTACCGGCTGATGGACGTCGACGTGATCTTCCGCCGCGGTTTTGCGTATACCGCGGCTACGGTCTGCGTGCTTGCCGCTTTCTACGGCATTATCTTTTCGCTGGCCAGCTTCGCGCAAAAGAATTTCAAAGATATCGGCAGTACCGGGATGCTGGCTGTCATGCTCGTCACGGCCTTTCTGTTTCAGCCCATTCGGAACTGGATTCAGGAACGGCTGGACAAGCATTTCTATCAGGAGAAATACGACTACCGGCGCACGCTGATCGAATTCGCACGCGAGTTGAACGCGGAGACGGGTTTGGATGAAATGCTGACGGCGGTAGGCGACCGCGTGATGCAGACGCTCTCGATCCGGCACGTTGCCTTCTTTCTGGCAACTTCTTCCGGCGGCGGAGGCAGAGCTACCAGCTCGGCAAGACTCTCGGATCCAGCGGGCGGCCCGTGGATGCGTCGCGCCTCGATCTCTCGTTCCTGCGCTGGCCGCGCGAACTTCCCTACTTCTTCTTCGAGCGCTCTCGTCTGCGGTTCGATGTGGTGGCGCAAGCCTGGCCGGCACCGGTGCGCAATACGCTCACCACGCTCGACCTTGCCTATTACCTGCCGTGCATCGCGCGCGGGAGCACCGTCGCTTACCTCGGCGTCAGCCGGTCAGAGGACGGCGATTTTCTTTCCAGCGATGACATGGAACTGCTGTTGACGCTTTGCGGCTACGTCGGCATTGCGATTGAGAACGCGAACCTTTATCAAGCGCTGCAGTGCAAAGTGGACGAGTACGAAAGGCTTAAGGAGTTCAGCGAGAACATCGTCGAGTCGATTAATGTCGGAATTCTGGCGGCCGATCTCGACGATCGCGTGGAGAGCTGGAATACGCGGATGGAAGAGCTCACCGGGATTTCGCGCGAGCTGGCTCTGAACCGGACGCTATCCGATCTGTTCCCCGAGACGCTGGTAGAACGGCTGGAGAGCGCGCGGCAGTCCAATGAACTGCGGCATCAGGGCGTTCACCACATTGACAAGTTCGTTTTGAAGGAATGGCCGTTGAGCGCGAACGGCGCCGGTCCCCGCGAGCTCACGCTCAATATCGCCGTCGCGCCGCTGGTTTCGCGGGACATGGAGCGCATCGGCCGGCTGGTCATCTTCGACGACATCACGGATCGTTCCGAGCTCGAACGGCGTCTGGTGCAAGCGGACAAGTTGAGCAGTATCGGGCTGTTGGCGGCCGGGGTCGCGCACGAAGTCAACACGCCGCTCGCGGTTATCTCGACCTATGCGCAGATGCTGACGAAGCAGTTGCAAGATGACGAGCAGAAATCGCGCATGCTCGATAAGATCGCCCGGCAGACCTTCCGCGCCAGCGAGATCGTCAACTCGCTGCTGAACTTCTCGCGCACCGCTACCACGGAGAATACGCAGCTCCAGATCAATCGCGTGATTCAGGAAACCTTATCGCTGATTGAACATCAACTGGGGAAATCCGGCGTTGCGGTGCGGTTGAATCTCGATCCGTCCGCCCCCACGATCACCGGGAATTCCGGCAAGCTCCAGCAGGTGTTTCTAAATCTGTTTCTGAACGCGCGTGACGCAATGGAAACCTGCGCGCCCGGCGAAGCGATTCTTGAGGTCACCACGTGCGGCGACGGTTCCGCCGTGTCGATCGATATCCGCGACACCGGCGTCGGTATTGCCCCGGAACACCTGAATCGCATCTACGATCCGTTTTTCACCACTAAAGGCGCGCGCAAGGGTACCGGGCTCGGGCTTTCGGTCACCTACGGTATTTTGCAGGAGCACGGAGGAACCATCGAGGCGCTGCCACGCCATGAGCGCGGCGCGCATTTCCACCTCGAATTACCTTTGGCGCGTAAACCTGTACTGGCACAGCAGACGTCATAAGGTAAGATGGCCACCACGCCCGTTATAGAAAATCCACGCACCACCGCTGCCGCTCGCGGCCGCATTCTGATCATCGACGACGAAGCCGAAATCCGCGAAAGCCTGGAGGCTCTTCTCGAGATGGAAGGCTACACGGTCGATCTCGCAGCTAACGCGGCGGAGGGCGACCGCGCTCTCAATTCGCGCGCCTACGACCTGGTTCTGCTCGACATGATGATGCCCGACCGCTCGGGCCTCGACGTCCTGGCCGACTTCCGCACACGCGACCGTGACACCCCTGTTTTCCTGGTCACCGCATACGCGTCCGTCGAAGCCGCCGTGCGTGCTCTTAAACTGGGCGCCAACGATTTCGTTTCGAAGCCCTGGAACAACGACAAGCTGCTGCTCGAGATCCAGCGCGTTATGGATGCGCAGCGGCTGGCGAGCGAGAACCGGCAGCTTAAGCGCGCGCTGAAGCAGCGGTATAGCTTCCCGAACATCGTCGGCAAGAGCGAGCGCATGCTGCGATTGCTGGATCTGGTGGAGCAGGTTGCGCCTAGTCGATCCACTGTGCTGATTACGGGTGAGACCGGGACCGGCAAGGAACTCATCGCGAAAGCGATTCACAATGCGTCACTGCGCGCCGATCAGGCCTTCGTGATCGTGAACAGCGCTTCGCTTTCGACCGACCTACTCGAATCCACGCTCTTCGGGCATCTAAAAGGCGCGTTCACGAGCGCGACTTATGCGAAGAAGGGCTCGTTCGAGGTTGCTAATAAAGGGACGATCTTCCTCGATGAGATCGGAACCATCGGCGCGGAGATCCAAGCTAAGCTGCTGCGCGTGATTCAGGAGCGCGAGTTCACTCCGCTCGGCGCCACGGATGTGGTTAAGGTCGATGTACGTATCATCACGGCCACTAACGCCGACTTACTCCAACTGGTTAAGGAAGGCCGGTTCCGCGAGGATCTTTACTACCGGCTGAATGTTATCAACATTCCCCTGCCGCCGCTGAGGGAGCGCAAGGAAGATATCCCGGCATTAGTTGAATTCTTCTTCGATAAGTACTGTCAGGAGAACGGCCGGTTCCTCGATAGCCGGAATAAGTCGATGCTGCGTTTCGCGCCCGAAGCGATGCAGGTTCTGATGGAGCATAACTGGACCGGTAACGTTCGGGAACTCGAAAGCATTGTCGATCGCGCGGTTGTGTTGGCGCAGGAGAATATCGTTCCGGTCGACGTGTTCCCGGATAGTCTGCTGCAATCGAGCGGCATTCACCTGCGGCGCGATAACGGACCTTTGCCCGCCGATGCGTCGCTCTTTGAAATCGTGGCGGATTACGAACGGCGCATCATCATTGAACGGCTGGAGCAGTGCAGCTGGAGCCAGACGGATACCGCGGAAAATCTGCGAGTGCCGCTGTCGACGCTGAATCAGAAGATCAAACGGCTGAATATCGAGATCAAAAAAGCCCGTTAGGTAGCTGTGATCCAATACCGCACCGGAAGCGTATCATGATTATTAGATTCGTAGCACGCTTCAGGACTGCCTCTATTGTTTGCCCGGTTCCTCGCCATCGCGCTTTGTGCACCGCTTGCTGCCGCCTACGGCGCCAGTGAGGGAAGCATCTCGGGGACGATTACCGACCCGAGCGGCGCTGTGCTGCCGGCTGTCGGGATCTCGGTTCGCAACGCAGCAACGGGGATCGAGCGGCAGGCCGTAACGAATTCGCGCGGTTTCTATGCAGTCCCGGCACTCGCGATTGGGAACTACGAAATCGATATCCGACAACCTGGCTTCGCTCCGTATCGCCGGACCGGACTGGCGGTCGACGTCAACAGCGCCCTGCAAGTAGATGTGCAATTGCAACTTGGTTCCGAGCGTCAGGCCGTCACGGTTTCCGACGTGGCCGCGCGGATCGAAACGTCGAGTAGTCAGTTAGGCGAAGTAGTTACTGGAACAACCATGCGGGAACTGCCGCTCAACGGCCGCAGTTATACGGATCTACTCTCGCTGCAGCCGGGCGTGGCACCGGCCACGACCATACAACCGAACTCCGTCATCATGACGGGTGTCAATACATCGATTGCGCCGTCGGGCGATTTGAATCCGGGCAACCTATCGATCAGCGGAATGCGGGAGTACGCCAACGGGTTCATCCTGAACGGCAGCAACGTTGAGGAGAGCGTCAACATGGGCACCGCGGTTATTCCGAACCTCGACTCGATCGCCGAGTTCCGTATCCTGACGAGTAACTTCGACGCGGAGTACGGCAACTACAGCGGGGGACAGATCATCGTCGCGACTAAGTCGGGAACTAATGAGCTTCATGGAGATGCGTTCGAGTTCCTGCGCAACACGGATCTGGACGCTCGTAACTTCTTCTCGACCGACCGCGCGAAGTATGTTCAAAATCAATTCGGCGGAACCGTGGGCGGGCCGATTAAGCGAAACAAGCTCTTCTTCTTCGCCGACTACCAGGAAACGCGCCGGGTTGAGGGGATCGACACCGGGTTAATCGCGGTACCTTCGTTGCAGGATCGTTCCGGCAACCTTTCGGACTTGGCAAGTTCATTGACGGGAACCGTGAACGGTCAGAACTTCGCGAACATCCTATCGCAAAGACTCGGTTATCCGGTTTCGGCTGGTGAACCTTACTATACGCCCGGATGCACTAGCTCCGCCCAATGTGTCTTGCCAAATGCGCAGATCCCGTTAAGCGCGTGGTCGGCGCCCGCCAAGGCGTTGTTGCAATATATTCCGGCGCCGAATACAGCGGGGAATTACTTCACGACGTCCGCTTACAACGAAATCCTAAATGATGGGAAAGGTTCTTTCCGACTGGATGACACGACGCCCGCGGGCCTGCTCTCGGCATACTACTTCATTGATAACTATTTTCTGAATAGTCCGTATCCGACGAATCAGGCCGGCGCGAATATTCCGGGCTTTAATGCGCTCTCCACGGGGCGAACGCAGCTCATCACACTCGGGGACACGAAAGCATTCGGATCCAGTGCGGTGAACGACGTCCGGGTCAGCTTTACCCGCGACGCCAACACAACGGGTCAACCCGTCGGCGGAGTCGGAGTCAGTCTGGCTTCGCAGGGGTTTGTTACTGGAGCGGGAACACTCGGGATCGTACCTCTGGATCCGAAGACCGAAGGCGTGGAGAACGTCGTGTTCAACAACTTTACGATCGGTCTGAATACTACGGGACTTACTCAGGTCGACAACACCTATCAGGTGACGGACGGTTATGCGAAGGTGATCGGCGCCCACTCGCTAAAGATGGGAGGCGAGTATCACGCGATCCAAGTCAACCTGAATCCGGACTTTATCTACAACGGTAGTTTCTCGTTCTTTGGAAGCGAAACCGGCGTCGATTTCGCGGATTTCCTGCTCGGCGTCCCGAGTAACTTCGCCCAGGGACAAGGGCAGGCAGTCTATGAACGCAATAAGTACGCGGGGGCTTACTTTCAAGATAGCTGGCGAGCGTTCAAAGGTCTGACGCTCAACTATGGCGTCCGTTGGGACCGCATCAGCCCGTGGTCCGAGAAGTATAACCAGATTCAGACTCTGGCGCTCGGCCAACAGTCGATTGTGTTCCCGACCGCGCCGGAAGGACTGGTTTTCCCCGGTGATCCAGGAATCCCGAATACGCTCGCTCCCGCGCAAAACGCACTTATTTTCGCCGCGCGTGGGTCTGGCGTACGCCCCCGACTTCGGCGACGGACTGCTGGCAAAAATCTTCGGCGCGCCAGGCAAGGTTAGTATCCGCGCGGGATATGGTTTGTTTTACACCTCGATTGAAGGTCTGTCGATTGGGGTAGATAGCGCGAACATTCCGTATGGTTACTCGTTTACCAGTCCGGCGCCGCCACTGTTCAGTACTCCATACGTCACGGCGGCGAGCGGCCAGAGTAACGGACAGCCCTATCCTTTGCCGTTTCCTCCGCTGAACACAACGGCGTCGAATCCGGACCCGAACGTAAACTTCGCGCGTTATGAGCCCGATCCTTTCGGGGCCACTTACGATCCGGGCAACCGAACTCCCTATGCAGAACATTACTCGCTGAATATCCAGCGCGAGTTCGGGCAGAACGATATCTTCAGCATCGGCTATGTGGGCACGGAAGGTCACAGGCTGTTAGTCGTTCTGGAGGAAAATCCCGGGAATCCGGCGCTCTGTCTTAGTCTGAGCCAACCGAGTGAAGTGATGCCGGGGACGCCAACTTGCGGGCCATTTGGGGAGAGCGGCACTTACATTTCGAAGAACGGGCAAATCTACTACGGCACGCGAGGACCTTTCGGATCGGCCTTTTCGAGCGCAACCACCGAGCACACCATGGGGAACTCGTCTTATAACGCGCTTGAGACGACTTTCCGCCACACCAGCGGGCGCGGGCAGTTCCTGGCGAGTTATACCTGGAGCAAATCAATGGATGACTCTTCCAGCCTGGCTGAGCAGATTAATCCAGTCAATTACAAGCTGAGCCGGGCGCCTTCTTCTTTCAACATTCCGCAGAACTTCGTGGGCAGTTACCGGTATGAACTTCCGTTTGACCGCTTGACGCGCCGGACCAACCGGCTAACTTCCGGATGGTCCCTCTCAGGCATCGTTCGTTTTAGCTCCGGCTTTCCGGTCACGTTATTCAACAACGGAGATACGTCGCTGCTCGGGACGGAGCCGAATGGTGTGAACAACTATGGTGTCGATCTACCCGACTACGCGCCGGGAAACCTGCAACTGAATGGGAATCCGCGCAATGGTCGGACTTACTTCAACACGTCGCTGTTTACAGTCCCGGAGCTCGGGCAGCTAGGGACATCGGCGCACCGGTTTTTCTACGGGCCGGGGATGGATAACTTCGATATCGCACTGTTGAAGTCGCTGCGACTTACGGAGTCGAAGGCGGTTGAATTTCGACTCGAAACCTTCAACACGTTCAACCACGCGCAGTTTTTCGGAGCGGGTTCGGTGAACGGGGTGATCGGAAGTGCGGCTTTCGGAACTGTCGTTAGCGCCGACGCGCCGCGTCTGGTGCAGTTGGCCGCGAAGTTCACGTTTTGACATGATGTGTTAATGGCGAAGCTTACGTTGAGCATTGGCGATCGCGTGATTCTTCGTGCGAAGCAGTATGCAAAGCGACAGGGAGTTTCCGTATCGGAGATCGTCGAATCCTATCTCGCCATGGTCACCGAACCGTCTCCGGCGGAAACCGTGGATCCACCGATCCTTCGCTCATGCGTGGAATTCTAAAGAGCGCGGACATCGGCGAATAACGGAAGCACCTAGCGTCGAAGTTCCGATGAAAGTCATCCTGTTCGACACCAACGTTGTTCTTGACGTTCTATTGTTCCGGGCGCCCTTCAAGACGCCATGACCGCCGCGGCGCGTTCGAGCGTACTTAGCCTGTACATCTAATTGGAATCCGTAAAGAGAGCATCGAAGATCCGTCCCAAGATTCGGCGCAGGCCTTTTTTCGAGAGGACGTTGGGCTCGAAGTTACTTTCGAGTATCAGACCCGAGATGATGGGCGCCAATGCCGCCAACGCCAAATCGTTATCCGCTCTTGAGCCCCCGGAGAGTTCACCGAACATTTGAATATAGAGTCGCTCGTCCGCTGGGGTCCTGGACATATCGAGTGCGGTGCGGAACCGCTCTTTCGATTCGGGGTGGCGGACCGCATACAGCTTGAATTCGAGAGCCAGAATGGAAAACGCGTTGTCGCGAAGCAGCCCTATATAGAAGTCTCGAAAAGCATCAATCGTCTGTTTGCGACCGGAGCATTTTCGAATAGCGCTGGCAAGGCGTTCGACATAGGATCGTGTCCGATCCACAGAGAGAGCTAAGAAGAGATCTTCTTTGTTCTTGAAATGAGTGTAAACGGAACCCTTGCTCCTGCCCGCCGTGGCAGCAATCTCATCCAGTTGGGCGCCTTCAAACCCGTCTCGTATAAAGATCTTTTCGGCGGCGTTCAGAAGCCGAGCCTGCGTTTCTTGAGTTCGAAGTTGTTGTTTCGTGGGTTTTTCCATTTGCCCCCCCTTATTATCCATTCGCCCGCGTTTCCCTCGTTGACAAAATACTGACTGGTCGGTATATTAAAAATCATGTCACAACCGACCGGGCGAGCAGCGATCTCTCACGCGTATGTAGGAACAAGAGCGACTCGCGTTTTAACTTCTCTTATCCTTCTGATCGGAAGCGCCCGTGCACAGTCGTCGGGGGGCATTCACGTCGACGGAACCGCCTTCAAAGATGATCAGGGTCGCAGCCTCATTTTGCGAGGCGTCAATCTTGGCGGCACCAGCAAAATTCCGGCGAGACCGTCATCGGATCCGCAAACCGTCTCCTATGTAGGGCGTCCATTTCCTCTTGCGCAAGCGGACGAGCATTTCCGCCGATTGCAAAGCTGGGGTCTTACTTTCGAGCGTCTGATCGTGCCTTGGGAAGCTATCGAACACGCAGGTCCGGATGTCTATGACAAGGAGTACCTGGATTATCTGCACGAGTTGGTGAGGCGAGCGAATGCCTACGGAATTCGCGTGATCATCGACTTACATCAGGACTTCTACTCGCGGGCTTCAGGTGGCGACGGCGCCCCTTATTGGACGCTCTCGAAGTTAGGGTTGCTTCCTGACCACACGAATGAGCCTGGAGCTCCGCAGAAGCAACCGGCGCGGCTCGGGTACTGGCCGCCGACCGCGGCCCGGTTCTCGGTCGACACGATGGATACGCTTTTCTGGGCGGGCAACGACTTCGCTCCGGAAGTGAAGGTAGACGGTACCCCCGTGCAAGAATGGCTTCAAAGTCATTACGTGAACGCAATGCGCCAGGTAGCTGTGCGGATGCGTGATCTCCCGAACGTTGCGGGTTACGACACGTACAATGAGCCGAGCCCCGGGTTCCTGAGCGTTGGCAATCTTCGATCTCCAGATATCTTCATGATGGTGGTCGGCCACTATGTGGCGCCAGGTAGTCCAGCACCGAGTTATTGGGACTTGATGCAAGCTGCTTCAGGTTTTACGCCCGAAAAGCAGACCGTCGCCCCAAATCGCCTCTGGGCTCCCGGCACGGAAGACATATGGCGTCGCCTCGGCGTCTGGGATGTCGTGGATGGCAAGCCGACCTTGTTGAAGCCGGACTACTTCGCCGCTGTCGGAACCAAGAAACACGGCGTCAACTATTATGTTGGCGCGCTTCACCGACGGATTGCAGCAGCGATCCATGAGATTTCGCCAGACGCGCTGATCGCGCAGGAGGCATCCGGCTTCGATGGTAATCAAAAAGACCTGGCATTGGGCGTGCCCGGCGAGGTTAGCGAACCTCATTTTTATGACGCTGTCGCATTGCTCAGCAAGCATAAGGACCCGGATACCACTTACGCGGTCTTTTCGGCCAAACCTATAACGGGCAGCGCGGCGGTTCTTGATGCTTATGTTAAGCAGATCGACGAGGCGAAGGCGAAAGGTCAAGCCATGGGCCAGGTTCCTACATGGTTTGGGGAGGTTGGAATTCCATACGACCTCAACGAAAAGCAAGCATTCCGGACCGGCGACTTCGGCCTGGTGGCGGGATTTGCGCGCCTCTACTATGAAGCGCTCGACAAGACGCTATCGTCTTACTCGATCTGGTGTTACTCGGCGGATAACAGCAACGAAAGTGGCGATCATTGGAACAGTGAGGATTATTCGATCTACAGCCCGGATCAACGAAAGAACCCGAACGATATCAACTCTGGCGGCCGCGCTCTGGACGAAGTCGTGCGACCATATCCCATCGCGACCGCAGGCACGCCTGCTTCGATCGACTTCGACGCCAAGTCGAAGGTATTCCGTTACAAATTCAGAGCAGACAAAACAATTGCTGCTAGCACCGAGATTTTCCTGCCCAATTACCAGTATCCGAAAGGAGTGGTTGTCAGTGTTGCCGGGGGGACTTACAAGCTTGACCTGGCGCATTCGCGCGTCTACGTGTCGGCCGGTTCTGATAACGTGACGGTCGTCGTCACCCCGCAGTAGGAGCCAAGAGGCCTAGTAACCACTACTCGTTTATTAGGGAGGCCGGTCAGACTAGAATTCTATTGTCATGGACAAATCAGGGGCCAGCCAGGAAGACCACCAATTCGCAACCTATCCCAGTCTGCGGGACCGAGTTGTTCTGGTTACGGGCGGAGCTTCTGGCATCGGTGAGAGTATGGTCGAACAATTCGCCCGGCAGGGTAGTCGGGTTGCATTCCTCGACATTTCTTCCGACTTAGGGCGGCTGCTTGTAGACAAGCTCACTGCAGCTTCTAAATGGGCGCCTGTCTTCCTGTCCTGTGATCTTACCGATATTTCCGCTCTCAGGTCGCGAATCGATGAAGTCCAAAACAAAGTTGGGCCGGTCGAAGTCTTAGTGAACAACGCGGCGAACGACGCGCGTCAGTCCTACGGCGATGTCACTCCAGAGTCGTGGGATGCCGCGATTGCCGTTAATCTCAGCCATCAATTCTTTGCCATTCAGGCAGTTGCTCCCGCAATGATCGCCAACGGCTCCGGTTCGATCATTAACCTGAGTTCTATTTCGTGGATGATCCCGAGCACCGGAATGCCTGCCTATATAACCGCGAAAGCCGGCGTTATTGGCCTCACCCGCACGATGTCGCACGAACTAGGGCCCTCGAACATACGAGTGAACGCGGTTTTGCCAGGCGCTATCCTCACCGAGCGCCAGCGGCGATTATGGTGGACGCCGGAATATGAGTCGGAAATCATGCGCAACCAAAGCCTAAAACGACATCTGACTGAACAAGACGTGGCTCGTCTTGTCTTGTTTCTGGCTGCCGACGATAGCTCTGCAATCACCAACCAGAGCTACCTAGTGGACGGCGGGTGGATGTAACTTGACGTTTACCCTCAACACGAATGAAAATCGACGTGACGACGCCGTCGCGGCTAACATCCTCCTCGCCTATCCATTTTGAGCCATTCACGACGGCATCGCCGGAAGTGAAGCGGTCTAGCGACAGCTGATCATCCCAGTCAAAAGGACAGCGCTCAGCGAGGGCGGGAAGTTCTCCGTAAGCGATAAGGTCGCACGGTTTTAACCGCACGCTTATCAAAGCGGTACCAGTCATTTAGAACGGAGTCGTTGGAACTCTGTCCGGCAATCCGGTCGAGCGTACGATGCGTACTTCGCCACCGGACCGACGCGTAGGCCTAGGTGCTGACACTGATTACCCGTGCAAACGTACTTGTTCATACCCTGGGTTTTTGCATGCTCCTGAGAGCATTCAAGGTTCAAGCAACTTGACTATCTATCAGCACGACATGGCCGACTGTTTCCGCTTTCAAATCGATGGTGAGTTTCACGATTCTCTTGTTCGCGAGCTTGACGGATGCTGGCAAACCGCTGCATCGACCGTAAGCGATCGGCCGTTAATCGTTGACCTGCGGTTCGTTACATCTTGGGGGGACACTGCGATCGAGTTACTCGGCCGCATGCACCAGGCCGGTGCGCGTTTTATGGCATTGCCGGGACGATCCGCCCAGCTGACTGAACTGATTACAGGCGAGCGGCAAACGCTAGCAGCATCCACAAGTGTAGAAACACGACACAGCGTGTCTCCGCGAAAAGGGCTGCTGCAAAAGGTTCACGGCTGGTTCAAACCGGCCAGACAGTTACAACTGCCCGGCTAGCCGCAGCTTGAACAGGCGCCACAACTGGCGGAACGCGTCTTTGACTGATTTGACGCTCATTCGCGGGCTTGCGGCGCGGTAGGTAATCGGCACCTCGGCGCCACGGTACTTGCGGCAATAAGTCTTAATCTCAGTCTGGAAGAAGTGCCCGCGAGATTGAATCCCACGGTCCATAACAGATTGCAGGACATCATTCCGGAACAGCTCGTAACCGCTGGTCATGTCGGAAAGCCGGGTACCTAGCAGCGTGTTAGTCAGCAACGATCCACCCCAGCTAATGCAGCGCCGTTTGAACGAACTGTCTTCAATCCGTCCACCCTTGCTGAACCGTGTGCCAAATGCGCAGTCGTAACCCGCTTCGATCGCTTCCCAGAATTTGGGCATATCTGCGGGATCGTGACTGAAGCCGGCGTCGATCTCCAGAATCCAGTCGGCTCCGGACTGCAGGGCGACCTTGTAACACGTAAGATAAGCGTCCACCAGCCCACGCGTTTCCGGCGCCCAGATCACTTCAAGGCGCGGATCGCGTTCCGCATACTGGCGGAGGAGTTCAAGCGAGTTGTCTTTCGTCGCCCGATCGATCAGGACAAACATCGTCACACGGCCGAACGCCGCCGTTTGCTTTAGGGCGGCTTCCACGAAGCGGACGCCTTCTTCGCCCTCGTTTGCCATCGGAGTGACTATCGCGAGATGAAGATCGCTCAGCCGGACTGGACTGCGCCGCGTGGGATTGTACGTGGAAGTGTCCTGCTTGGTGGCAGTTGGCTGCATAAGGGACTTCTTCGCAGTCTAGCAGAGGGCGAGTGGGGCGGGGTACCTGTGACTGTGGCTTACTCAACCTTCAGCCCGGCAACCACCGGTCCGGCGTGCCAAATCGTGTGCTACCATCGATTCAGGACTGAATGGGTCCGATTACCAGCACTGAATCCCATGTTGAAACTCACCAAGAAGGCTGATTACGGACTGATTGCTCTCCGCCATCTGGCCGTGAGTCCGCGTGGGACCGCGAGCGCGAAGGAGATCGCCGATGCATACGGGATTCCGCTGCCGCTGCTGGCCAAGGTTTTACAGAAATTGACTAAAGGGAATCTCACCAGTTCGGTGGCCGGGACGAACGGCGGATACCGGCTGGCTCGCAGTGCGGATTCGATCAGTGCGCTGCAGGTGATTCGCGCGATTGAAGGTCCGGTGATTCTGACGAATTGCTTCACGCATCTGAACAATTGCGACCAATCCGAACGGTGCACCGTGCGGGAGCCCTTGCGCCATATTTACGAGGAAATTCTTAACCTGCTCGCCAAGATGACGGTTCAGGATTTAGCCCGATCCACAAAGGATGAACCGGGGCATCGGCCTGAAGCATCTTCTCCCATGGGCACGCGGGAGTTTTCGTCTCTGTTGCACATACTTTAAGGAAATCGATTCGATGAAAGCACCTATTTACCTCGACAACCAAGCGACGACGCGGATGGATCCGCGCGTGTTTCAAGCCATGAGCCCGTATTTCACCGAAATTTTCGGGAATCCGGCAAGCCGTAATCACAGCTTCGGATGGGAATCGGAGTTAGCTGTAGAGAACGCCCGCAAGCAGATAGCCTCACTGATCGGGGCGACGCCGAAAGAAATCATCTTCACCAGCGGCGCGACGGAATCCAACAACCTGGCGATCAAGGGCATTGCCGAGATGTATGCCGAGCGCGGCAATCACATCATCACTGCGGCGACCGAGCATAAGGCTGTCCTCGATACCTGCAAGCACGTGGAAAAGCGTGGCTGCCGGGTGACTTACCTGCCGGTGCAGCAGAACGGGCTGGTGGACCTGGATCAGCTGCGCGACGCGATGACGGACAAGACGATTCTGGTCTCGATCATGTACGCCAACAACGAAATCGGGGTGCTGCAGCCGATTCGTGAGATTGGAAAAATGTGCCGCGAGCGGGGGATTCTGTTCCATACCGATGCCGTACAGGCTGTCGGCAAGGTTCCGGTGGACGTGAACGCGGATAACATCGACGTTCTTTCGCTGACCGGTCACAAGCTTTATGGACCGAAGGGCTGCGGCGCTTTGTATGTGCGCCGGCGCAGTCCGCGAGTTCAGATTACGGCGCAGATCGACGGCGGTGGACATGAACGCGGAATGCGCTCGGGCACGCTCAATGTGCCGGGCATCGTTGGGTTAGGCGAAGCTTGTGCGATTGCTCAGCGCGAGATGAAGGAAGAAGGCGCGCGCCTCGGTCACCTGCGCGATAAGTTGAAGAACAAGCTGGAAGGTGCTCTCGATGAGGTCTACGTTAACGGGACCATGGAGCATCGGCTGCCCAATAACCTGAATATCAGCTTTGCTTATGTCGAGGGCGAGAGTCTGTTGATGGGCATCAACGATATTGCGGTGTCATCGGGTTCAGCTTGCACTTCGGCTACTCTGGAACCAAGTTATGTGCTGAAGGCGCTCGGTGCGGGCGATGACTTAGCGCACTCGTCGATCCGCTTCGGCCTGGGCAGGTTCAATACAGAAGAAGAAGTCGATTATGCTGCTGAGCGCGTTATCGATGTCGTGAAGAAGCTGCGCGAGTTATCGCCGCTTTACGAGATGTTCAAGGATGGCGTGGATCTGAGTAAGATTCAATGGGCGGCGCACTAAAGAACGAGATTCCGTATTGGCGTTCATCCGCGGCTAATAAGGTTTTGCTCTACAAGAGGGATAAGGGAGATTAGATATGGCTTATTCGAATAAGGTTCTCGATCATTACAACAATCCCCGGAACGTCGGCTCGCTCGATAAGAACGATCCAAACGTCGGTACCGGCATGGTCGGCGCCCCGGAATGCGGCGACGTGATGAAACTGCAGATCAAAGTAAACGACGCGACTGGCATTATCGAAGACGCGAAGTTCAAAACCTTTGGCTGCGGCAGTGCGATCGCCAGTTCGTCACTCGCGACCGAGATGCTGAAAGGGAAGACCGTCGACGAGGCGCTCTCGATTCAGAACACGGTGATCGTAAACGAGCTGAGCTTGCCGCCGGTGAAGATCCATTGCTCGGTGCTGGCTGAAGATGCGATTAAGGCCGCGATTTCGGATTACAAGGCGAAGCAGGGCGTGCGCTCGGAATCGGCGCAGACCCAGACCGTTAACGCGTAAATGACTGCCGAAACAACTGCCGAAACGAGTGCCGCGGTTACAGTCACTCCCCGGGCCATCGGGAAGATCCGTCAGACGTTCGAACGCGAAGGCGTGTTCGGAGGGCTGCGGCTCGGTGTGCTCGGCGGTGGCTGTTCCGGCCTTAGTTATCAGTTTAAGTTTGAAGTGAAGCCGCGCGAGCGCGACCAGGTTCTCGACTTCGATGGAGTCAAAATCTTCATCGATCCCAAAAGCTTGATCTATCTGCGCGGCCTCACGCTGGATTACAAAGAGAGTCTCATGCAGTCTGGGTTCGTTTTCGAAAATCCGAATGCGACCAAGAACTGTGGGTGCGGCTCGAGCTTCGCCGGATAAACCAAGTTGAATTTCTTCGAAGCGCTTGGACTTCCCGAGCAGCTTGCGATCGATCCGAAAGTCCTCGAAACCAGTTTCTATGCGCTTAGCCGGAAATGGCATCCGGACCGGTTCGCGCGCGCGTCGGCTGCCGAACAGCAGCGTGCACTCGACTTCTCTGCGCAGCTGAATGACGCTTACCGGACCTTGCGTGAGCCTGTCAGCCGTGCGGAGTATGTGCTTGGCTTGCACAAAGTTGCACAAGCGGATGCGAAGCAGGTCCCTCCCGAGTTACTGGAAGAAGTCTTCGAACTCAACATGTTGATCGAAGAAGCGGCACTTAGCGAGTTAGCGGCGTCCCGAGGCCGTTTTCGCGCGATGCTGGATGCTGAAGACGCGGCGATCGCGGCCGACTTCTCCCGCTGGGACAGCTCACACGAAGACTCGATCCTCGAAGCGATCCGGGCACGATTGAACCGGCGCAAATACATCTCGAACCTGGTTCGCGATACGGAAAAGGCACTCGAAAGCAATGTTTCAAATTGATTTTGGTAACAACGAAGAGCAGGTTCTTGGGATCGACCTAGGGACAACCAATAGTCTCGCGGCGATCATGGAGCCGACCGGTCCGCGCATCCTGACCGGTATCGTCCCTAGTGTGGTTGCCGTTGACGAGAACAACGCAGTAGTGGCTGGCGAGCGTGCGCGGGAGATCCTGTTGCATCATCCCGATCGCGCCGTGTTCTCGGCCAAGCGCCTGATGGGGAAGGGCGGTGCTGAAGTCGCGGATGAGTTAGGCTTACTTCCGTTTCAGATTGCCGAAGGTAGCGAATCAGTTGTTCGGCTTAAAGTAGCTGGGCGCATCTTAACGCCGCCGGAAGTCGGCGCGTATGTTCTGCGTGAGTTGAAGCAGCGCTCCGAAGACGCGATTGGTCAGCCGTTGTCGAAGGCCGTCATTACTGTTCCGGCTTACTTCAACGACGCCCAACGGCAAGCTACGAAAGATGCCGGTCGGATCGCGGGCCTCGAAGTACTGCGGCTGGTGAATGAACCTACCGCGGCGGCGCTGGCTTACGGGCTCGATAAACGTAAAGAGGGGGTCGTCGCGGTCTATGATCTCGGCGGCGGCACCTTCGATATCTCCGTTCTAAAGCTTCAGGAAGGTTTGTTCGAAGTACTTGCGACCAACGGCGACACGCATCTAGGCGGGGATGATATCGATCACCTGTTGATGCGGGTTGCGTTGGAAGATCTGCAATCCGAGTGGGGCACGGATCTTAGTCACGATCCTGAGGCGCTGGAAGCTCTGCGCCGCGCCGTGATTGCCGCGAAGGAACGCTTGTCCTTTGTGCTGTCCGTAGATCTCGAGTTCGGATGGAATGGGCGGACCTATCAACGAACGCTAACTCGGGAAGTCTTTGAACAGCTGATCCGGGATATTGTCGACCGAACGCTCGGCCCTTGCCGCCAGTGCATCAAGGACGCCGGAGTTACCGTCGAACAGATCGATGAAGTGGTTATGGTTGGCGGGTCGTCGCGAATCCCGATGGTGCGCAACGCGGTTGAGGTATTGTTCCGCGCGCGCCCCCATACCGATCTGAATCCGGATGAAGTAGTTGCGCTCGGCGCGGCCGTGCAGGCGGGTATTCTGGGCGGCTCGGTCGAGAATCAGTTACTGCTGGATGTTACGCCGCTATCGCTGGGGATTGAGACGATGGGCGGCATTGTTTCGAAGATCATTCACCGCAATTCGACCATTCCGGCCAGTGCGAGCGAGAGCTTCACGACTTCCGTAGATGGCCAGCGCAATGTCCGCATCCATGTGGTGCAGGGTGAACGTGAACTTACGAAAGACTGCCGGTCGCTCGCGGTATTCGACTTGAAAGATATCGATCCAATGCCTGCCGGGATCCCCCGGATCGACGTGCGTTTCCTGATCGACGCGAACGGGATTCTAAGTGTCACGGCGCGCGAGGCGCGTACTGGCAAAGAGCAATCGATCGAAGTCAAACCGACTTACGGCCTAACCGATGAACAGGTCGAAGCGATGATCGAGGCTTCTTTCGAAAACGCGGAAGCGGACTTCAACGCGCGCCAGGTAGCCGAAGCCCGTGTGGACGCCGACGCAATCCTGTCTGCTACGGCGAAAGCTAAGTCGAGCGAAGCTTACGAATCACTTAGCGACTTAGACAAGCACGCCATCGCTCATGCCGAGGCCGAGTTAGTCGAAGCGCAAAGCGGCGTCGATCACCGGCTAATCCGTAAGAAGATCGACGGGTTGGATGAGGCTACCCGTACTCTCGCCGAAAGTATCATGAACGCGGCCGTGCAAGGCGCTTTGAAGGGCACTCACATCTAAGTCACTTCAAGCGCGGATCCCAACGAACAGCCTTGGGCTCAGAAGCACGAATTCGAGTGAAGTCGGGATGCGCGGGATTGATGAGGATGTTGCTTTCCATTCCGTCCGTCACTGCCGATGGGACGACAAGAATCGCGGACTTCTGGGCCCCGATCCACTGATCGCCACGGTCGCGGCCCGCGATCATATCCGCGGTGTCCCAGCCGGGTACCTCTTCCTTGAGGACACGTTCGACTGCAAGGTCATCGGGAATATCGATTTCGATCCACATCTGCTGACCGGGAAGCACGCCGATGTTTGCGTGAGCTAGTTGTTCGAGCAGCGCGCCGGCATAAGTAGCCGCGGCATAGATGACGCGCTTGCCGCGCGAATTCCATCGGCCGCCGAGCAGCATGGCCCCGGTGCCATCGAAAATCGGGTGCCGGCTATCGGCAATGCGAAATGCTTTCAGACGGGCAATCCGAAATAGAGACGATCAAGAAGCTCTTCCACTTCCCGGGCGCCAAGTTCAGAGAAGGACCGTTCCAACGGCGTTTGCCCGTTCAACTCAGGATGTGGACGCTTGAGCCAGTCGTGCGCGAGTTTCCGGTCATCCCAGACCTGTTCGGAAGACGCGATTACACGAGCCAGCCGCTCGGTGCGTTCACTTTCCGCGGGTGTCAAACGCGTGCGCCGCTTATATGTTGCTTCAGGAACCACTCGGTAGACCAGCTTCCAGACTGATTTAGGATCGTCCCAAACCCGCTGCGCCGTCTGGCGAAGCGCGATCTTGGGTAATCCGGCGGCTACGCTGTTAGCCAGATTGTGGATCGAAGCAGAATGGCTGTCGAGACGTCCATGGCCTTCAAGGATTTCAAGAACGCGTGTGGTTTCAATCATGAGCCCGACTCCTGGTATCAGTATACATAAAAATGCAACTCACATGATACCGCTTGACTCGCTATCGTACCATGTTGTCTATGCCGGGACTGACTTGGGATCATCCAGAAGACATCGCGATGGCGCTCTATGATGCGCGTCCGGAGCAGGATCCGACGCATATCCGCTACACCGATCTGCACAAGTGGATTACCGAACTGCCCGATTTCAAAGACGACCCACAGGGGTCAACGGAAGGCAAGCTGGAAGCCATCCAAATGGCTTGGATTGAGGAGTTCCAGGACAACCAATAGTTCGTTGTGGTATCGTAAAAAGTTGCGGGGTTCGACCAGCTGTCTGCCTTCGCATTCACTGGTTTGAGCATAACGCTCATTCGGGTTCTATCAACCCCATATAAGAAAAGGTAAGGCAATGCCGAAGCTCAAGACCCACAAAGGTGCGGCCAAGCGGTTCAAGAAGACGGGAACCGGCAAGATCGTGCGACGCCACGCGTTCGGACGGCACCAGTTGACTCACAAAGCGCGCAAGCGTAAGAACAATCTGCAGACTTCCGTTGTAGCGGCGGACGCCGATCAGGAAAAGCTGCGGCGCATGCTGCCGTACTAAAGCTGCCCGACAACCCGCTGCCCCAATAACACGAGAGAAGAAATACCGTGCCGAGAGTTAAACGAGGAACCAAGCGCCGCGCGTCGCGCCACAAGACGCTGGAATTAGCGTCGGGATATTTCCTGACGAAGAGCAAGCTGCACCGCTCCGCGCAAGAAGCGGTGGAGCGCGCGCTCAAGTTCGCCTATACGGGCCGCAAGAGAAAGAAGCGCGATTTCCGTTCGTTGTGGATCGTGCGCATCGGCGCGGCAACTAAGGCGGCCGGTTTGAATTACAGCAAGTTCATGCACGGCTTGAAACTGGCTGGCGTCGGGCTGGACCGCAAGGTTCTGGCCGAGATCGCTTACCACGATCAAACCGGCTTCACCGCATTAGTTGAGCAGGCGAAGGCGGCGATTTCCTCCGCTCCGCAGCACTCCCCCGAACCCGCTAAATAACCGTGGCCGACAAAGGAACAGCTTTCCAACACGAGAGCGACGCGCTCTCCGGGCTCGAAGACCGTATTCAGAAAGCGGTCGCGCTGGTGGGGAGTTTACGCCAGGAGATCGAGCGACTCAACAATGAAGTTGCTGTGCTGCGCGATGAGCGCACTACAGTCCGCGGCCGCATTGAGAAGTTGCTTGGGCACATCGATCAGCTAAGCTTGTAGGCAGGTGTCCGTCCGCGAGCCGATCAAAGTCACCATCTTCAACCACACCTACACCCTCATCTCGCAAGGCGACTCGACCGAGTTGGTTCAAGTCGCGCACGAGGTAGACGACCTGATGCACTCCATTGCGGAGAAGTCGGGTTCGGCGGACCCTTCGCGCGTCGCCGTGCTTGCTTGTCTTCACTTGGCAGACCGCCTGCGCCGTCTGGAAACAATCAACAACGACGTAACGCACCGGGCCGAACATTTCTCGGCGTTACTCGAACAAGTCCTCTCCGTATAAAGACTGGTCGGAGTACAATCGCGTGAAGTGCGATTTCCGTTCAGGAGGATAGTGATGCGTCTGATGACGATTGCCGCGTGCCTGATCTTTGCCGCTTGTGGACCGTTTTCATTGGCCGCCGAAGAGAACGCAGTTCCGGCCTCCTACAAGGCTACTATCCAGGGTTCTGCGCCCACAACCAGACAGCAGATCGACAACTACTCCGGTTCCGTCTTCATCTATACGGGCGGACCACTCCCGGCATATACCTCTCCGGCAGCCCTTCGATTCCTTTTTGGCTTTTCAGCGAGCGACGGCAAAACAACGGGCTACATAACGCCGCTCCTATTCGAATCCCAAACGGTTGGTCAGTACACCGTTTACATCGTGAGAGGCATCGGGAAAGGTTACGAAGTCTCGATCGACTCGGCCCCGCAGACGATTCCGTTCAGCATCGTTGAAGGGCACAAGATCACTCCCGACGCGACCTACACCTTTGGGTTCATCAACGCTTTAGTTGACTCAGCTGGACTTCCGACGGCGACCAGCCAAGGTGCCGTGGAATTTGACGACCCAGCCGTAAGCGGTCTCGGTTTAGGCGGCGCGGGAACAACCAACGATTGGGCAGCTTCGACTTCGCAGGATACGAACGTCGCGCTCGGCACAACCTTTGGCGTATCAGGATCGAACGCAGCCGATAACTTACTTTCGGTCGACCGAACCTATTCTGCGTTCATGGTCGGAATCGTTGTCGCTCAATAACACTTATGCGACGGTCGCCGTCGGCTTTTCGAGAACGGCTTCGCTCATTGCGTAGGTAAGTTCCTCGATGCCCTGACCGGTCGCGCTTGAGATCGCGAAGAAGGGGAGGCCGCGCTGATGGGCAATCTCACGTAATCGGCCGATCGAATCAACGTCAGCTACCGCGTCGATTTTGCTGGCGCACAGAATCATCGGTTTTCCAGCTAGGGACTCGCTAAACGAAGCCAGCTCGCGCATCAACACCTCGAAATCGTTGATCGGGTCGCGTCCGGTTTCGGAGACGTCGACCAGATGAACCAGCAGGCGGGTGCGCTCAATGTGCCGCAGAAACTGAATACCGAGGCCGTGGCCTTCGTGCGCGCCTTCGATGATGCCCGGGATATCGGCAACCACGAACGTGCGGTAATCTCCAAGCTGCACGACGCCCAGGTGCGGTTCGAGCGTGGTGAACGGGTAGTCGGCGATCTTGGGGCGGGCGGCGGAGATGCGCGCGATCAGCGTGCTCTTGCCGGCATTCGGAAAACCGACCAAACCCACATCGGCCAGGAGTTTGAGTTCAAGCCGCAGCTTGAGCTCTTCGCCTTCCTTACCGGGTTCGTGCTCGGTGGGCGCCTGATGCGTCGCGGTCGCGAACCGCGCATTGCCTTTACCGCCGCGTCCGCCGCGCGCGACGGTGAACATCTGACCGGGCGCGGAGAAATCGAAAAGCTGCTGGCCGGTCGCATCGTTGTAGACGACGGTACCGACAGGGACATCGAGTTCGATCGAAGTACCGTTCTTGCCGTGGCAGTTGGAGCCTTCGCCGTGACGGCCCCGCTGGGCGGTGTGTTCGGGATTGAAGCGATAGCGAAGCAGCGTGTTTTCGTGAATGGTGGATCGCATGATGATGTCGCCGCCGCGACCGCCATCGCCGCCGGAGGGACCCCCGCGCGGGACGTATTTCTCGCGGCGGAAAGCGAGGCAGCCGTTGCCTCCGTCGCCGGCCTTCACCAGGATTCGAGCTTCGTCAATAAACATGTGATCTCTCTATGCGAAAACCAATATGAAAACAAAAAGGGCAGGCAATCCGCAGTGGATCGCCTGCCCGGGAGTTGGAGTAATGCTGGAGAAGATGGGACCTATGCGGAAGGAGCCGCAGGTTCAGGCGCCGCAACGACCGGGTTGATGCAAACGTACTTGCCCATGCTCCCGCGATCTCTGAACTCGACCACGCCGGTGATCTTGGCGAACAGCGTGTCATCCGAACCCCAGCCGACGTTCAGACCGGGCTTGATGCGGGTGCCGCGCTGGCGAACGATAATCGACCCCCCGGGGACGAGCTGGCCGCCGAAGCACTTAATGCCGAGCCGCTGCGCATTGGAATCGCGGCCGTTTTTGGAACTGCCTAAACCTTTTTTGTGTGCCATTGCTAGTTGCCTCTGAACTTAAACGACGATGTCGCCGACTTTGACTTCGGTGTAATTCTGCCGGTGTCCCTGGGTGCGCTTGTACTGCTTCTTGCGCTTGAACTTAAACACCAGGATTTTCTTAGCGCGGTCATTGCCGGCGATAGTAGCTTTGACAACGGCGCCGGCTGCGCGGTCGCCCATCAAAACTTCAGAGCCCGAGCCTTCACCGGGAAAAACGGCGAGGACGCGGCCCAGATTCACTTCCGAGCCGATATCGCCGGTAAGGGTGGGGACGCGGATAATGTCACCCGAGGCGACGCGGAACTGTTTCCCGCCGGTCTCAACGATTGCGTACATGAACTGACCTCTTACGGAATTGACGCGGACGGGCGGCGGAGACGCAGCACGGCGCAGTCGAGTAAACATTCAGTATAGAACATGCGGCCAGCTGAAGCCAAATGGGAGTCTGGGGGGAGCGGCCCGTCCGGCATCGAGCGATCAAGCCGTCCGGGTTTCTAACGTCTCTTTAACAAGGCTCGCGAGCTCCCGCGATTTATACGGCTTTTGCAGAAATCCGGCGAGAGGGTGGCCGCGAAAGCGGTCGATCGCTTCCGACTCGCTGAATCCGCTGGAGGCAATTACCTTCACCTGTGGATGAATCTCGCGCAATCGCGTCATGGCTTCGTCGCCGCTCATGTCGGGCAGCGTCACGTCAAGCACTACCGCCGAGACGCGATGCGACTCGCGGGAGAACAGGTCTACCGCGGCACGGCCGTCCTCCGCAACCAGCACGTCATAGCCGCAGCGAGTGAGGGTGGCTTGCGCTAACTGGAGCACGAACTTCTCGTCGTCCACTATCAGGATTACTCCTGATCCACCGATCGCCTCGGGAGTTGAAAGTGAGTCTTTGGAGGCGCGAACGGGAACCGGACCCGCCGGGAACAGCACCTCGAAAATAGTCCCTCGCCCGGGCGTCGAATCGATTGAAATGGCGCCGCGATGAGCGCGCACGATCCCCAGTACGGCCGAAAGGCCAAGACCTCGCCCGGTGAATTTGGTGGTGAAGAACGGATCGAAGATGCGTGCCTGAGTGGCTGCATCCATGCCGCAGCCGGTGTCGCGAACCTGAAAAACGACGTAGTCGCCGGGAGGAATCGGTGGCAGTCCGTAAGGTTGCAGCGTTGCCTGCTGCATGCGGCGGGTGTTCGTGCTGACGTTTACGTGTCCTGGCCCGGTTCCACAGGCTTCAGCGGCGTTGAGGATCAGGTTCATGACGATCTGTTGCAACTGACTGCGATCGCCTTCAACAGCAGGAAGATCCGTCCGGAATCCGGTCTGAACGGAAATGGATCGATGGATGGAGCTACTGATGAGCGGTAGAATCTCGGCGGTGAGGGTGGAGAGGTCAACCTGTTCAACGACGAAGTTGCCGCGCCCGGAATAAGCCAGCATCTGGCGCGTAAGGCTGGCCGCCTTCTCACTCGCGGAAAGAACGCCGCTCAAAAGATCGCGCACTGGTGTTTGAGGCCCGAGGATTTCCAGAGCCAGCGCGGAGTTGCCCATCATGCCGACCAGCAGGTTGTTGAAGTCGTGGGCGATTCCGCCGGCCAGCACGCCAAGTGATTCGAGTTTCGCGGTTTCGCGGAGGCGTTCTTCCGCGGCTGCCACGGCACGGCGTGAGCGCGTTTCCGCTGTGACGTCATGGATAAGCATGATAATTCCGGCGATGGCGCCGTGCGAATCGCGGTAGGGCGTGAGCATCACGTTCAAGAGCATTTCCTGCCCGCCAGTGGAGATAGCAGCCTCACGCCGCGTTTCCGTGACGCCCTCAGCAAAGGCGTATCGCAGTGGTTCTTCTAAAGTCTCGAAGAGCGCGGGCGCCACGTCCCGCAGCGAACGTCCGGCGGGATCGACGCCCAACCGTTCGCGCGTCAGTGGATGTACGACTTCGAAGATCAGATCCGGCCCGCTCAGAAGGTCGACCGCGACGGGCGCTTGCTGAAACACCGAATGAAGATGTACGCGCTCCTTTTCCGCCTGCGCACGGGCGCTTTCCAAATCCGCGGTGCGCTCGCGAACCTTGATCTCCAGCTCCTGGTTCGCGGAACGGAGAATTTGCTCGACGCGACGGCGGCTCTTCGCCACGCGGTCCGCCGCCGCGGCAATGAACACAAGAACGAGTAGTGCCGCCCAATCCATAGTTGGCGGCAACCATAACTTCCCATGTGTCGCTATCAGAGCAAGCACTGGAAAGCAGCCCGCGATAACCAGCAGGCCACCTACGAGTCCGGCGAAGTAAGCTGAAAGCGCGATTGCCAGGATAAAGGAGATGCTGACGATCGGCGCAAGATCGGGCCTTCCTCTTAAAGCAAGCGCGACACAGGCCGGAATCGCGAGCGTCGCAAGCGCGGCGAGATAACGGACGAGCAAAGAGCGGAATTTCGGCATCGCGTCCCAGACGTCCGGTGTTGGGCGGCTGACGAACGGCACGACCGCCCTGAACGAAAGTGTACTCCGATGCTCTTGTGTCAGTAAATACAAACTAACGGTGAAATTACGATTTCCCTAGTGAAGAATAGGAAAGTGCGCGCCCGTGCAACCGGCGAAAACCAGAGGTTGAGGCGGTCGCGTTCCTCTGTTCTGGTTCTGATTGCGTTCAGCACTGCGCATCTCCTCGGTCAGGGCGGAGCTTCGCTCGTAGGCACGGTGCGAGACGCAAAGGGAGGCGTTATTTCCGGAGCCTCCGTCACCGCTCTGCGCATCGCGACCGGCGTTCAGTATCCGGGCACAACAACCTCGGCCGGCGATTTCGCCTTGAGCGATGTGCCAAACGGTGCGTACCGGCTGACAGTTCGCGCGGCCGGGTTTGAAGAACTGCAGATCGAAGGCATTGAGCTGCACGTCGCAACCGTGCTCCGCCAGGACGCGACACTCCGCATTGCAACCGTGCAGTCGCAGGTGGAGGTGGAATCATCAACGCCGTTGGTCAATACGGAAACGGCGGAGATCGGACAACTGATCGATTCGCGCCTCATCACGGATCTTCCCCTGAACGAGCGGAATATCTATTCGCTCATCGCGCTGACACCCGGAACGGAAACGGGAGTCAATCTCGCAGCCCGGTTCACCGACGCCGAGCGGCCGACTATTGCGGGCGGGCGCGCGGGATACACGGTCTTTCGAATCGACGGCATCGACGTCAATAGCCAGAATCTGCCATCGGCATCGATAGCGCCCGGGGTGGACGCGGTTCAGGAGTTTCGGGCAATTACGCAACTCGCCCCGGCATCGGAAAGCGGCACATCGACCGTGAGCATTGCGCTCCGCAATGGTACGAACCAATTCCACGGGACGGCCTTCGATTTCTTCCGCAACAACGCGCTCGATGCTCATCATTTCTTTGAGCGCACCATCTCCACGCCGAGCTTTCAAAGCGAGCCGGATCAATTGCGCTACAACCAGTTCGGGGCAACGTTGGGCGGCCCGATCCGGCATAACCGCACCTTTTTCTTCCTGAGCTTTCATGGCACGGTGGCCGAGGGGGTGACGCAGCAAACGGGTCTGTATCCCACCTCGCAGATGCTGTCCGGAAACTTCTCGGGAGTGAATCCGCTCAGCGGCCAGGCGATGCGGAACTTCGGTTCGGTGCTGGAACCGGGATCGACCACTCCGTTTCCGGGCAACATCGTTCCGATGAGCCAGTGGAGCGGGTTTGCACAGAAGTTTCTGCCGGTCGCGTTTCTGCCCGCGAACTGTATGGCGTGTCTCGCCGAGGGTTTGGGATTCGATTTCGCGGGTGAAGCTCCGGTGCGCGCCAATCAAGCGCAGGGGCTGGGCCGCGTGGATCACCGCTTCAATGACCGCGACTCGCTGTTCGGTACGTTTCTGGCGGCGTCGGGAAATATGACCGCCGATGCCTCACCGAATCCAATCTCCGAAGTCGATACTCCGATCAACGATTATTTCGTGGAACTGGGCGAAACGCATGTGTTCAGCGCCGAGATCGTGAACGAATTTCGCCTGGGCTATACGCGTTTGCGCGACTCACTCCAACAGAAAGAGAACGCGAACGGCGAATTCACATTTCAGAACACGCCGACAAGCTTGCCATCGCTCTATCCAACGATCGATATCGCCGGCTACGGAACTTTCGGGAACGGGGCCATCTCGGATCGGAACTCCGCGCTCGAGGAATCATGGGACGGAGTGGACGGAGTAACGATCCAACGCGGGCGGCATAAGATCCAGGCGGGTTTCGAAGCGATCCGGGCGCGGTTCTGGAACACAGTCAATCTGAACACCTTCTTCGTGTATGCGGACGGGCTGCCGTCTTCGCTGGGCTTCACGGGATCGGGCTTCGCCGATTTCCTGCTCGGCACGCCGCTGGAGGGAGTTACGTTTCAGGGCACCGGCAAGGCCTCGCATGTCGAGCGCTCGGTGTACGCGGGGTACATGCAGGATAGCTGGCGGATCTCGCCGACGCTTACTGTAAGTGCGGGACTCCGCTATGAATTTCCGCAACGCTGGCACGATGCGAACACCGAACTCAACCGGCTGGGAACACTGGACACGAGCGCTGCAAGCGAGGCAATTGGCGGGCGCTTTCTGCTGGGTGGAAGCGCGAACTATTATGTGCCCGGGATTGGCGTAGTCGAGGGCACTGGACCGCCGTTGATTCGAGCCGCTCTGGTGGATCCCGCGTGGCACGATTTCCAACCTCGCGGAGGAATCGCATGGCGGCCGTTCGGAGAAAGCACGGCGTTCCGCGCGGGAGCCGGCATTTACTATGCGATTCAGGACGCCAACTCACTCGCATTCGAGATGCTTTCGCCGCCATTTCAGTACCAGACAACAGTGGTGAACCTAAGCGGGAAGCCGTTGAAGGACAGTCAGTTTTTTCCGGCGTCTCCGCCCTCGGGAGTAGCGACTGAGGGGGACGATCCGACGAATCGCGATCCTCTTCTCTATCAGTGGACAGCCAGCGTTGAGCATCAGATCGGCCGCGGCATCCTACTCTCGGCGGAGTATCTGGGCAACCACGGCATCCATCAGCCCTACTCTCTTCTGATCAATACGCCGTCGCTGCCCACCGGCGCGCTACTAACAACGCTGGAAGAGAATCCGTCGATGGACGTGTCACTGGGCGAGCAGCGGTCGCCGTTTTCGCGCGTCGGGCTGGCTTACCAATATACGGAGAACGTGGGGCAGAGCTGGTATGACGCGCTGAATCTAAGAGCGGAAGGGCGCTTGCGGCGAGTCACGTTCACCGCCGCGTACACATGGTCGAAGGCGCTCGATGATAGTTCGGCGGAGCAGCAGAACGCGGCGGTCCTATCCAACTTATCTTTAGGCAAGAGTTATGCGGATTACGATCATCCGCAGCGTTTCGTCAGCAGTTGGGTTTACGATCTTCCGAGCATGGGCCAGGGTGCATTATGGCGGCGGTTGGCATCGGGATGGGCACTATCGGGAATTGCAACATTCGAAGCTGGGCCGCCTTACTCAATCACGATGGGTGCGGATACGGCACTCGTCGGTGGGTCGGTTACGATCTATCCGGACCTGGCCGGTCCGTTGGTACACGAGAATATCCGGGCATCGAACGGGATCTATCTTTCACCGCAGAACTTCGTTGCGGCGCCGTTCGGGCAATACGGCGCTCTAACGCGCAACGACTTCCATGGACCGGGTTACTCCAATTACGACTTAGGTCTTCTCAAAACGACCTCTCTGAACGAGAGGTTGAGCTTACAACTGCGCGGCGAGTTCTTCAACGCGTTCAATCATGCGACTTTCTCATTCGCCGGAAGTTCTTTAGCTACAGGACTGACGAAAGGAACGAACGGACTACCGCAGATCGAGTATGTTGACCCGTCGCTGTTCGGCCGCGTAACGGCGGGGCAGCCGCGGGTGGTGCAAGTAGCTGCGAAGCTGCTTTGGTGACGCGGTACTTACTCGGTCTCTTAGTATCTTTACTCGCCCATACTGCGTAGCAAGCGATATAGATAGTTCGGATGCACGCCCAAGAGCCGGGCCGCCTGGTTGTGATCCTGGTTGGCTAACTCGAACGCTTTGCGCACAACGGATCGCTTGGCGATCTGAACGGCGTCCTGAAGCATTCCGCTACTTTCGCGAGGCTGAGCGTTGCCGCCACGCACGACGTCAGGTAGATCTTCGGCGAGTATGTAATCGGTCGAGCCCATCACGACTGCGCACTCGATCGCGTTCTCCAATTCGCGCACATTGCCCGGCCATTCATAAGTGCGCAGTAATGCACGCGCCTCAGGGGAAATGCCGTGGACCTCGCGTCCGCATCGCTCCCCGAACTGCATGGTGAAGCGCGTGGCCAGCGGCAGTATGTCCTCAACGCGTTCGCGCAGGGCGGGCGTTTGCAGGGAGACGACATTCAGTCTGTAGAACAGATCCTGGCGGAAGCTACCTTTGCGAATTTCCTCGGGTAAGTTGCGGTTGGTGGCCGCAATGAAGCGGACGTCCAGCTTCATAGTTCGGGTTCCGCCGACGCGCTCGAACTCCCGCTGCTGCAGCACGCGCAGCAGTTTCACTTGCAGGCTCAAGGGCATCTCGCCGATCTCGTCCAGAAATAAAGTGCCGCCGTCGGCCGACTCCAGGCGCCCGCGTTTCTGCACGAACGCCCCGGTAAACGCGCCCTTTTCGTGCCCGAACAGCTCGCTTTCCAGCAGCGTCTCCGTCAACGCGCCGCAGTTAATCGCGGCAAATGGTTTGGAGGATCGCAGGCTCTTCTGGTGTAGCGCGCGAGCGACCAGTTCTTTGCCTGTGCCGCTCTCGCCGGTGATCAAAACCGTCGCCTCGGTGGGACCGACGCGCGCGATGCGATCGCGGAGTGCGCGCATTACGGTACTGGTGCCGGCCAGCAGTTTCTCGAGATCGGGACCGCTCTCAAGACGCTTCACCTCCGATTCGAGCCACTCCATTTGAAACGCGTTCTCGAGAGCCACCGACCCAAGCTGCGCAACGGCGGCCAACAGCAACGACTCGGTCTCGCCGAATGGGCTGCGCTCCCGCGAAAGAAAGATAACTCCCGCAACCTCGTTGCGTACCATCAATGGGACGATAACTACATAGCGTCCGTCTAACTCTTCCTCCACTAACGTGCGGCTTGCAACCGCTTTGTCGAGCAGGCTTTTGTCTACTCTGGCTTCGCCATACTGTTCGATCAGAATGGCGGCGTCATCGGCCCGAACGAGTTCCAGAATCAGTTCGACGAAGTGCTTTTCAAACACGCGTCGAACGGCGGCGGAGTTTCCGGCGTTGTATAGAGCACGGACGGACTGTACCAGCGAACAGATCCGCAGCAACAGTTCCAGGTTCGGGGATTCCGCCAGTTCCGGACTCATTGGCTAATCGATTCTTTCACCTTTTAGTTACGGCGTTTCACCGGAAGTATAGAAAAATGCGAGCACAGCGAGTATAACCCGGATGTAAGTGCCGTGTTTGCAATGATTTTGTCTCAGTTGAACCACGGCGGGCAGCGTGCCCTTTCCAAGGCATTCCTAACAAGGAAAAAACCAGGAAAAGGAAACTACAATGCGAAAACAAGCGATTCAACTTCTGTTGGCCTTTGCGGCCGTTTGCTCTCTCGGGAGCGCGCTTAAGGCACAAACCTATGCAGTGAAAGTTCACGTTCCATTCGAGTTCCAGGCGGCGAACCAAACCATGGCGCCGGGCGATTATTTGATCTCGAATGCGGACCACATGACAGTACAGAAGATCCGGGCAATCGACCGTGGAGGGGCTTTGAATCTGAGAGCCGGCGGAATGGATCTCTCCTCTCCGGGCGGTGCTCGCGCGGTATTTAACGTCTACGGGACATCAGCTTATCTAAGTCAGGTGTGGACCGGAAGCGGCACCGGATTCAAGCTCGCTGCCACCAAGCAAGAGAAGGCCGCTCAGGAAGCTTCAATCAAGCCGGAGACTGTGACGATTCTTGCCGACCTCCGTTAGACTCAACAGAGTTACTCAGGTCTACAGCGCCGGATGACAGTTCTAACCAGGAACTGCCATCCGGCGCTTTTGTTTGATCGCCGGGGTGACTAAGTTCAGATACCAGGGCAAGAAGAAGGATTGGAATGAGAACACACATGTTACAAGTTGTCATCGCCTGCTGGGCTGCATGTACGCTGGGCAGCGGCCTCAAGGCGGAGAGCGCAAGAGCAGATCAACCCGTGGCGCCGCTCATTCTGAAGTTGAACGGGCCGGAGGCAGCGGAGATTCGATCGGCAACATGGAACCGGGGCCTGCTGATCCGACGCTTCCGGCCCCATCCGATTCAAGACCGGCTTCGGATGGAATCCAGATCCCGGCGAGCGTGACGCGGTGATCGCTCCAGATGCCGCGATTCTTTATGCCGGTCCGAATCATCGAATAACGTATGAGTGAAACGTTGTTCTCGGTGCTGGATCTGGCCCCCGTAAGGAAAGGCGGGACGATCGGCGACGCGTTCCGCAATACACTCGATCTGGCGCGCCATGCCGAGCAATGGGGCTATACGCGATTTTGGTTGGCCGAGCATCACAACATGCAGGGGATCGCGAGCGCCGCGACGGCCGTGCTGATCGGATATGTGGCCGGCGGAACTTCAACGATTCGCGTGGGGTCGGGCGGCATCATGCTTCCAAACCATGCGCCGCTAGTGATCGCCGAGCAGTTCGGTACGCTCGAAACCCTGTATCCGGGGCGCATTGATCTGGGGGTTGGGCGCGCACCGGGAACCGATCAAATTACCGCGCGGGCGCTTCGCCGCGATCCGAACGCCGCGGCCGATTTCCCGGACCAGGTGGAAGAGCTGCTGCGCTATCTCGCGCCCGCGGAGCAGGGGCAAAAAGTTCGCGCGGTGCCCGGCGCGGGAACGAATGTTCCGGTGTGGCTGCTCGGTTCAAGCACGTTCAGCGCTCAACTGGCGGCTCTGCTGGGATTGCCGTTTGCATTCGCTGGGCACTTTGCGCCCCAGGATATGCGCGACGCTTTACGGCTGTACCGGCAACGCTTTGAACCGTCCGTCTATCTTGATAAGCCGCATGCCATGGTCGGTCTGCCGATCATTGCAGCCGATTCCGACGAACAGGCCCGGCGGTTGGCGACGACTCCCGCGCAACGGGCGCTGCAATTGATTCGAGGCGAGCCGTTTCTGCTTTCACCGCCGGTGGACAGCATGGACGGGTTGTGGAACTCGACGGAGCGAGCCTTCGTCGAGTCAAAACTCGGAGCGGCGATCGTGGGTGGCCCCAAGACTGTTGAACGGGAACTGGCGAGGTTCGTAGAAGAGACCGAGGCGGATGAAATTATGATGGCTTGCGAACTCTATGACCAGAGCGACCGTTTGCGATCGTACGAGTTAGTAGCTTCTATGGTGTCCGAAATAGCTCAAGTCCGATGAACACCGGAGCCAATTAGTCGCCGTTCTCGAGATGACAAAACAAAACTCTAACTGCTACTGTCGCGGGTGTTCTCGCACCTTCGTGCTATTTGGGCAGATTCACTCGGGGCCGCTTCTCGATTCGCATTCTTACCGCGGGTAGAGATCATACGGTTCCCGGAAACTTGTAACCGGTTATTCACCCGAGCGCTCTTGAAACTTGATTTCATGAGTTCTTAGGAGGAAGACCAATGAGTATCCGAACTCAAGTTACCGCGTGTGCCAGCGCTTTCTTTCTGGCCGTAACCGCAGTTCCGCCCATGCCGGCGCAGTCATCGACCCCATCGGGCGGGATCAAACATGTTTTGTTGGTGAGTGTGGACGGAATGCACGCCGTGGATTATCTGAACTGCACAACGGGCATCGCTGGAGTGAATAACGGCGCGCCATACTGTCCGAATATCGCTGCACTGGGCAAGACCGGAATCAATTACACGCAGGCCAGCGCATCCAAGCCGTCGGATTCGTTTCCAGGGTTAATGGCCCTTGTGTCCGGAGGTTCGCCCCGGACGGTTGGGGCTTTCTATGACGTAGCCTACGATCGCGTGCTAGCTCCGCCGGCAGTAACGACCGGGAATGGGTTGCAAGCCGGTCCATGTACAGCTGGAGTTCCGAACGGAACCACGACTGAGTACGAAGAAGGCATTGATAAGGATCAGACTCAGTTGAATGGCGGAGCCACAGTAGGCGACGGCGGAATCAATTCGATCGATTCACAGCGTCTGATCCGCGACCCGAATGCCAATTGCGCACCCGTCTGGCCGTGGAACTTTGTCAGGACCAATACCATCTTCAGTGTTATCCACAGTGCGGGCATGTATACGGCGTGGAGCGACAAGCATCCCTCGTACTCCGCTGTTGCGGGCCCAGGCAACGGAAGTAACCTGGACGACTACTATTCGCCGGAAATCAACTCGACCGTAGTTGCGCTGCCGGGGGTGACACTACCTTCCGGACAGAGTTGTTCAACAATCCTCGATCCCTCGCAAACCGGGTCCTGGACCGATAGCTTCCAGAACATTCAGTGCTATGACATGTTGAAGGTAAACGCAGTCCTCAACGAGATCGACGGCAAGAACCACCAAGGGACGGCAAAAACGCAGGTTCCGGCGATCTTCGGCATGAATTTCCAAGCAGTGAGCGTCGGCCAAAAACTAATTGAAAAGAATGTCGGAACAGGCGGATACCAAGACGCCTATGGGACACCGACGACCTTTCTGCTAAGCGAAATGCAGTTTGTGGATAACGCAATCGGAATGTGGGTTTCTGAGCTGAAGAAGAAGAACCTATTGAGTTCGACGCTTGATTGTTATCACAGCCAAGCACGGGCAATCGCCGATCGATCCGAATCTGTATAGTGCTCACCCCGGTTCAAGCGGAACCAACGGTACAACACCGGCGACGTTACTAGCTTCCCTCTTACCCGCTTCTGAGTCTCCCACCGGAGGCGGCATCGGCCCAACGGAAGATGACGTTTCGCTTCTTTGGTTATCCAACCAGAGCACCCTAAATTCAGCGGTAACGACTTTGGAACAGAACGGAGCAGCGATTGGCTTGGGCCAGATCTACGCCGGTCCGACCATTCTTACGATGTTCAACGCGCCCGGCCTGCCGCCTAATGATGATCCGCGCACTCCGGATATTATTGTGACGCCGAACGTCGGAGTTACTTATACCGGCAGCAGCAAGAAGCTAGCGGAGCATGGCGGATTCTCGCACGACGACACTAACGTCATCATGCTGCTCTCCATTCCCAGCATCGGCGGGAAAACCATCACTACGCAGGTCGAAACGACGCAGGTGGCGCCGACCATTCTGCATGCTCTCGGCCTGAATCCGAGTGATCTGGATGCGGTTGTGATTGAAGGAACGACGGTGCTTCCGCAGTTACCTTTCTAACAGTCTAAGAAACGGTCAATAATCGGATAAGGGCTGGGAAATACTCCCAGCCCTTTTTTTGCCAAGTTATCGAGCTATCGTCGGCCCCCGCCGTGAAATCCGCCGCCGTGGAATCCTGCGCCGTATACTCCGTTCACGCCCGCCACGTGTCCATAACCGGCGTAGTGTCCGAAGTGACCGTATCGAAAACCTCCGCCGTAGTAGCCGACGAACCCTGGCGAGAAGAAGCCCCAGCCGAACGGACTGTAGAGGAATCCATCGCCTGGAAGATAGCTGTAGAAGCTCCAGTAGGGGTCCCAATACCAGCCCGGACCGAACCATCCGCCGTAAGCAGCGAAGTTCTGCGCTAAAGCTACATTGGCTTGAGATTCCGACTGGCTGCGCGCCTCGCTCCAGACATATAGAGGTTCGGCTTTCACGATTTGCGGGTTGAAACTTATCGCTTTCAAAGGCTTCTCGTTGGCGATCAACAGCTGATTATCTTTTCCGATCGACTTACTACCAACTGCTTCCGCGACAGTTAGTTTACCGTCCAGAACCCGGATCGCCTGTTGGTCAGCATCGAAGTCATAGAGGCCCTGCTTGTTAATTTGCGCCGTGGCGCCTTTGACTACGATAGCCAGGTTTGTAGACTTAATGAACTGATCTACCTCCACCATGGCCGTGCCGCGATCGAGTTGAGCTTTTGTTACCGCCAGCCCTGAATTGATGAGGCGAATCTGGCTGTGAGGTCCAACGCGGAGGAACGCGCCAGGAGTCAGTAGGATTTCGGCGAATCCGTTCGCCGTCGAAAGCGTCTGACCGGGTTGCATCACAACGGGTCCGGATGAACGTAGAGGGCGGTCATCGACTAATACCTGCCCTTCGATATAGTTCACCATCCCCGGCGACGCCATTCCGGGCTGGTGCTGCTGCTGGGGAGGAGCTACGTTATAAGTACTATTCTGAGGATATGGAGCGGGACCGGCAGGAGCCGGCATGTCATTAGTTTGGGCGAATCCGAGGGCTGCTGACGCCAGCAGCGCGAAGGTCGCCCTTTTGAGGCCCTTCATTTCTTTAGTTCTCCTATTTCATAGGACGTAAGAGAACGCCGCTGCGTCGCATCCGCGATGTGGCTGCAGAGTAGTGTCTTTGTAGGTGAATCGGGCGCGTCGATCAAGTGCGCCCGAATCTCTCACTTAGGGTTCACTTGTATCTTCGCCATCATGCCTCCATCCTCGTGGTCAAGGATGTGGCAGTGATATACAAACGTTCCGGCGATTTCCGGATCCCGGAAGTCCAACCGAAGTTTCACTGCGGGATAAGCTCCCGTGCCACTCCACGCGGGAACAATTACGGTATCGATCAGCTCCGGGTCGGGATTCGCCACACCGCTTGTAGCTAGCAATAGGAAGTGTAGTTGATGAATGTGAAACGCGTGCGTCTCACCCGATCGGTTCTCGATGGTCCAGTCCTCTACGGCGCCGACTTGCGTCGTTATGGCTGGTGGATCGGACATACTGAAGACTTTCGGAGTCTGACCCTCAACGGTAATGAAGTATTCGGTAGGGCCGTTGGTTCCGTTGCTGGCCTCGGCGAAGTAGAGCTTTCTAGTTGCTGTCGGCGTCTGGTTAATCAGACCGGCGAAGCGCTGCGGTATTGTCGGTGCGGGCGACGCGGCCGGCAACGCGCGCGGCTCTTGGGCGGTTGCACTTGGCTGAAGTACGGCCAACTCCTGTGCGGTATTCGGATTCCCGATCGGCCCAGTGTTGAATCCGGTCTGCCAGAAAGTTGCGGTTTGACCGGTGGCAGGGCCCTGCACAATGAATTCGACACGCCCCGCGGGAGGCAGGACGATCTTAGTGACGGTGTTGTCCTGCGTCGTCGGGATGCCATCCAGAGCAATGACTTCGAGGTTCTGAGCGGCATTGCCGATTCTGACTTCAAGAGTAAGGAAAGCTTGCGACGATGCATTTGCGACTCGCCAGAACTCCTTGGCTCCCGGTTGCATTTGAATAATCGGCGCGGGAGAGGTCGGGTAGATCGCGGGTTGATAATTCAAAGTCAACTCGTACGGCCCTGCAATCCAGGAGTTAGGATTTGTGAACTGTTCACGAATGATAAATACTCGTTCGGGAAGTCCCGCAACCTGCGGCTTTACTTTCTCCATCCCGTTGATAATTAGTGCGCCGGAAGCTCCGCCGTTAACCTGAAGCGTAGAGAATCCATGTAAGTGCGGGTGGTACCAATACATGCCGGGCGGATCGTTCGCGGGGATCTGCAGGTTGTACTCGAAGGCTGGATCGGTATTCTCGACATCCGTGTTCAATACATCATCTTGGTGGCACACCGGCGGAATATTCAGGCCGTGAAAGTGGATGTTTGTGGACGTTGCTACCATGGTTCCACCCGAGCACGGGTCGTTGGCTGTAGCACGAACCGACATCGTGTGACCTGCCATCTTGGCCATCCCTGCTTGCGCCGGCGGCGGTGGCGTACCTTGCTGGAAGGGAGGCGGCGGCACATACGACAATCTGTTGGTAAGACCGATGGTCAACTGGTCTCCCGGATTCAACCGGAGCGTGGGCGCTTCCACGGCACCGTTCAACGACTGATAGATGAAGCACTCCTCCAGGTAAGTTGCGAGGATACTGCGCATCGTGAAAGCGACATTCAGGGCTCCGTTCTGGCTATACAGGTCCAGTGGATTGCTCACTGCGGTTCCGGGATTGGGACGCGCCGGGCACCAGGAAATTTGCTGCGCGTGCAACTTGCTTCCATCGATCGCGAGTAACGTTAGACAGATCGCGGTTAGCACTGTAGCATTGCGTTTCAGTTTCACTATCTCTCCGTTTCTCACCTGCATCAGAAAGCCCTCGATGGAAAGGTCGCAATCGAGAGCAGCGCTGCTATATCCGTCGCGTTACTCACTGGGGAGTTCGGAGTCTCCGTCAGCGTGCAACTCGTCCCACTGGCTGAGAACTGTACGACGCCGATCGAAGACGTGCCGTTGGAGCCAAACTCCGGAACGTACAGCAAACCGCCCGAGCCGGAAGGTAGTTGTAATGCGACATCGCCGGAGAAGCTCCATTGATTGTAGAAGCCTTTGAGCGAAGCCGAAGTACATCCCGAAGATACATTGCCCGTAGTCTTGTTGAAGGGCGCCGCTGTGACTTGACCGGACGAATTATTGCTGACGAACAAGATACTTTCATCCGGGCTCAGCCGTACACTTGCCGAGTTCCACCCGATGCCGATGTTATAAGGTACGGTCGGCGTAAGTAGTCCGGAGGATATATCGGAAACCTCTACCGTCGCTACAGTTGAAGAGTCGCCAAAGATCGCAAAATGACCATCTTTCGTGATTTCTACTCCGTTCGGCAGGTGGTCGTCAGCATACCCGGTCGAGTACTGTTCATCGTTATTGGCGACGGGCGGCCCCGCTGATATGTTGAAGGAACCAATGGAGCCGTCGCCGTAAGTCACCACCATCATTGCGCCATGAATCGCCATACCAGTCACCCAGCCCTGGTTCAGACCTACCGCGAATAGGTCGCTCACGTAGTTGAGCGTGCAGCCGGACTGAATCTGAAATGTTGCAATAGTACTGGATGTCGAGTAGCTCGCATAAAGATAACTAGTATTTGTAGCTAATCCGATTCCGTTCGTGCTTCCAAGGTCCGATGGTGAGGCCAGAAAATTCCCTGTAAGCGTCCGGGTTTTCGCATCGATTCCCGCAATATCTCCCGTGCCCCCGTCCGATGCGAACACGCAGAGATCCCCATTGACGGGAACCACTACCACTCGCGATTCCGCGAAATCTCCACCGGCGACGCCCGTCCCGCCCGTCGTAACAGCAGCGACGCGAAAGGGGATTCCGTCCGTGGCTATGCCATAGAACGTCACGCCGCTCTCAAACGGCGCCGCGTCGTTGTTGGAAACCAGAAAGCGCAGGGCGCTAGGGGCCTGACCGAACGCAGTTGAACAGACCAGCGCTAAGCCAAGGCCAATATGGAGTTTCAAGATGTCCTCACAATCGTGTTTCGCAGAGTGAATTCAGAACGGTAGAATCGGCATGTAGCCAAAGACAATGAACGCTTACGTGGAACGCCTGGTTGACCTCACCGAGGCTGCCGCCAATGATCTACAAAGTATAACCGTTTCGGAGGCGCGCGAATTGCTGCTCCGCAATCCTGGGGCCGCGGGGCAGATCTCGGGCTCATTCGCCATCGTCGCAAAATCCGGCAAAACGGTTCGAATGGCGCGCTCGCTCGACCGCCCGATGCGGTACTTTCTGGCAAAACGCGCCGAGGGTCCCGCGCTCGTGGTTGCGCACCGAATCGATCAGATTTACGCATGGCTCAAGGCGGAGGGGCTCGACGCGCAATTTCATCCAAGCTACACGCGCATGGTGCCCGCGCACCATGTGATCGAGTTACAGTTGATCGGCTGCCCGGACCCGGATCCTGTCTACACGCGCTTCTTCGAGCCTGAGATGGCGACCTTGCCGCCGGACCTTGATGTTATTGGGCGTGCGTATATGTCGGTGTTGTTCGATTGTGTAAGTCGATGGCTCGGGCGCGTCGAACCGCATGAACCAATTGGTGTGTGCTTCTCCGGCGGGGTGGATAGTGGAAGCGTCTTTCTCGCGACTTACTTCGCGATGCTACGGCTCGGAATGCATCCCGGACGACTGAAGGCCTTCGTTCTGAATCTGGGAAACGGCCCGGACGTTGCCCAGGCGCGGGACTTTCTGGCCGCGCTCCAGCTTGAAATGTTTCTGGAAACGATTGAGGCGGATGCCGCGGAGATCGACGCTGGAGAGACGATTCGGACGATAGAAGACTATAAGCCGCTCGATGTCGAGTGCGGCACGATGGCTCTAGCGCTTTGCCGTGGGATCCGTGAGCGATATCCCGACTGGCGTCTTCTTATCGACGGCGACGGGGGGGACGAGAACCTGAAAGACTACCCGATCGAAGAGAATCCGGAACTTACGATCCGGAGCGTAATCCACAATCCGATGTTGTATCAGGAGGGCTGGGGCGTAGGTAAGATCAAGCACTCACTTACTTACAGCGGTGGGCTCAGCCGGTCTTACGTTCGGACTTATGCTCCAGCGCATAAATACGGGTTTCACGGATTCAGCCCGTATACACGCCCTGAAGTGATTGCTGTGGCCGAGGCGATTCCTTTCATTGAACTTACAGGGTATAGCAACGAACGCCTGTATCAATTGAAAGGCGAGATCGTCGCGCACGGAATCAAGGCGCTGACTGGTTTGGACATGCCGGTTTTCGAGAAGCGGCGGTTCCAGCATGGGGCGATTCCGGTGGATGTTCTGAAGAGCAAACTACCCTCGCGTGAACCTGAGTACCGCGATCGGTTTCTGTCGCTTTACCGATGATCCTCCCGTTGACTCATCCGTACTCGGAGGGGCGAAGCCAGAGAGATTCCTGGATTCTGGGTCTCCGGCCGGACCGCAACAAGGTTGATCCGCGGCGTCCGTATGGCTTCTTCATTGAGGAGGAGATGGATTCGCGCGGGCGATTAGCTCGGACCGCAGTTATTCTACTGACCAATCGTGAGTGTCCGTGGCGATGTGTGATGTGCGACTTATGGAAGAATACACTGACGGAATCGGTCCCTTCCGGCGCGATCACGGAGCAGGTCGCGTTCGCCATGGATCGGCTCGGGTCTTGCGGAAGTAGTCAAGCTATACAACAGCGGGAGTTTCTTTGATCCCCGAGCTATTCCGGTTGAAGAATATGCGGGAGTTGCTGGGCGGCTTCAGCGGATCGCGGCACTTGATTGTGGAGAGTCATCCGGCGCTGGTGAGCGATCGTGTGTTGCGGCTGCGCGACTTATTAGACGGCACGCTTGAAGTAGCTTTAGGTTTGGAAACGGCTCAGCCCGAAGTTCTCGAAAAGCTGAACAAGGGAATGACGATTGAACAGTTTGCCCGGGCCTGCGACTACCTTCGCGGAATCGGGGTTGCCGTACGTGCTTTTATCATCGTCCAGCCACCCTTCACGACCGAGGCTGAAGCAACTTACTGGGCGAAGCGCTCGATCGACTTCGCGTTTGATTGTGAGGCTGGTGCGGTCACCTTGATTCCCGCGCGTGCCGGGAATGGGGCTATGGATACTCTTCAAATCAGTGGGAGCTTCCAGCCGCCACGGATAACGACAGTCGAGCAAGTTATGGAGTACGGACTCGCTCAGAAGCGAGGCAGGGTATTTGTTGACCTTTGGAATGCCGATGTCATGCGAGCCTGTACTGGTTGTCGTGAGTTTCGAATGGAGCGAATTCGTTTGATGAACCGGCAGCAGCGGGTCGGCTCTGTAGTCGAGTGCGAGGATTGTGAACATGCACCCGAAACAGTTTGATCTCGCAATTATAGGCTCCGGTTTTGCGGGCTCTTTACTTGCGATGATCGCGAGGCGGTTGGGCCGGTCGGTGGTGCTGCTGGAGAAGGGCGCGCATCCGCGGATCGTGATCGGCGAGTCGAGTACGCCTTTGGCGAACTTACTTCTGGAAGAGTTAGTCGATCGATACGATCTGCCGCAGCTTCGACCTTTTTGTAAGTGGGGCTCGTGGCAGAACGCTCATCCAGAAGTCGCGTGCGGTTTGAAGCGCGGATTTACTTTTTACCATCATGATCTCGATCGGCCCAGATCGGCAGTTCGCGATCGCAAGAGACAGCTACTGGTTGCTGCTAGTCCGGCAGATGAGATAGCGGATACCCATTGGTACCGCGCCGATGTGGATGCGCATTTCGTGGCTGCTGCTATCGATTGCGGCGTTGCCTACCTGGATCATGTTCGATTAAACCCGCCTGAGTTCGATCACGATGTTGTGAGACTTTCCGGCCGTCGCAGCGAAGAACCAATTGAGATTGAGGCTGATTTCCTGGTTGATGCTTCGGGCCCGCGAGGCTTTCTGCAAAGGTCGCTGCAATTGACTGAGCGCGACTTACCGAACTATCCCGGTACGCAGGCTTTGTACTCGCATTTCCGTGGCGTGGAACGGCTTGGCGGGGACGAAGATGCTCCGTACCCGGTCGATGACGCGGCTGTTCACCATATCTTTGACGGGGGTTGGATATGGGTGCTTAAGTTCAAGAACGGCGTTACCAGTGCGGGTGTTGCCGCGACGGAGCAACTCGCGGGAAAACTAAGGTTATCTGAAGGCGCTCCCGCCTGGCAGCGCTTGATCGCAACCATTCCGGACTTACAACGCCAATTCGCGCATGCGCAGCCGCTCTACGATTTCCGCTATATTCCGAAACTATCTTTCCGTAGCGGCCAGATCACGGGCGAACGATGGGCTATGTTACCCTCGGCCGCCGGCTTCGTTGACCCGATACTCTCGACTGGCTTTCCCCTGACTTTATTCGGCATCGAGCGTTTAGCGCACATGATGGAAGCCGGTAACCTGCGCGATCCCACAGCTCTGAGCGTGTACGCCGAAGAGACGGATCAGGATTTGCTGGCGACTGCGCATCTAACAGCCGCGCTCTACTCTTCGATGAACGATTTTCAAACCTTCACTGAGCGAACGATGCTTTACTTCGCTGCCGCCAGCTACTCCGAGTCGGCTCGGAGGCTCGGTAACGGGCATCTGGCGCCCGGGTTTCTTCTCCGTAAGCACGCTGTTTTTGGTCAGCGGATACGAGAACTGGCCGAAGCGCCGGCGCACGCAGACCTGGCACAAGAGATTCGAGAAGGTATTCAGCCGTTCAATGTTGCCGGCTTAAGCAACCCGGTATGCCGCAACTGGTATCCGGCTTTGGCCGAAGATTTGATCGCGTCCGCGCACAAATTGAGCGCTTCGGAAGACGAGGTACTGGCGATGCTGAAGCGCTGCGGCTTCAACGCGCCTTCACCGGTTCTACAATAAACGATGCCGTCTCTCTCTACCAATACTTACGGAAAGGCGCGCGTCCGTCTGGTCAAGGTATGCCGGGACGTAGGTCAGACCGAATTGCTCGATTGGACAATCCGCATTCTATTCGAGGGCGACTACACGGACGCGTATCGGCTCGGCGACAACAGCGCCGTTCTGCCGACCGACACAATGAAGAACACGGTATACTCGCTGGCCCGCAAGTCCTCAGCGAGTTCCCCGGAAGCATTCGCCCTTGAACTAACTGCCCATTTCCTTGGAGGAAATCCTGAAGCTGAGTATGTGTCGGTCGAGATCGCAGAGAAGCCTTGGGAGCACGCTGTAATTGACGGCAGTCCGCATCCGAGTACGTTCCGCTTAGCTGGAGACGAGTTACAGATCGCGAGAGTAAGAGCTTCGCGAACGGCAACGGAGATACGCTCCGGACTTCGTCATCTCGTAATTATGAAAACCGCTAACTCCGGCTTTGAAGGATTCAAGAAAGACAGTTTGACGACGTTACCTGAAACTGCGGACCGCTTGCTTGGCACCGATGCAAGCGCGGAATGGAGTTACACCGGCACTCCCACTTCCTTTCGCGACGTTCGGCAACGTGTAAGAGAGATCTTATCGAGAACGTTTGCCGCACATCAGAGCCGATCGGTACAGCAAACGCTTTACGCCATGGGTGAGGCGGTATTGACCGAGATTTCCGAGCTATCGGACATTCGTCTGACGATGCCGAACCTACACTGCCTGTTGGTCGACCTCAGCCGCTTTGGGCAAGACAATCCGAACGAAATCTTCGTTCCTGTCGACGAACCGCACGGGTTTATTGAAGCAACGGTGCGGCGTTAGTAACGGACTTTGTTCAGCATCTCTTCCCACGCCTGAAATGCGGCCTCTGCCTCTTGCTGTAGAACCTGGTGCATCGGGATTTTTCGCCGATCAACGGGCAGCGTGATCTGAGAGTAGATAAACTCATCGTCGAAGCCGGCACGGGCCGCGTCTTCACGGCTGCTGGCGTAATAGACTTGATCTGGCCGCGCCCAATAGATTGCACCGAGACACATGGGGCACGGTTCGCAGGAAGTGTATAGGTCGCAGTCTGTTAGCTGAAAGCCGCTTAACTTCTGGCACGCGGCGCGGATGGCCACAATCTCGGCGTGAGCCGTTGGGTCGTTGGCGGAAGTCACCTGGTTAGCCCCGGTTGCGACAATCTCATCGCCTTTTGTAATAACCGCGCCAAAAGGACCGCCTCGCCCGCTGCGCACGTTCTCGATCGATAGCGCGATCGCGATACGCATAAACTTTGCGTCCATCGCTATGTTCCTTTTCCCAGGTAGTAGAAGCGCGCGAGGAAGAGCACGACAAGCACATAGACAAACCAGTTCACCTTGCGGAACTCACCGCAGACAATCCGGATTAACGCGTAGGCCGTAAATCCAAACGCAAGACCGTTAGCGATGCTGTAAGTAAGTGGGATGGTGATGAGAGTAAGAAAGGCGGGGATCGCGATCGCGGGGTCCGCCCAACGAATAGTTGCGACAGAAGACATCATAAGGCTGCCGACGATGATCAGGGCCGGTGCTGTAGCACCCGCTGGAATGGCTCCAGCTAGCGGCGCAAGTGGTATCGCGGCCAAAAACAGAAGGCCTGTAACGATCGCGGTTATGCCTGTTCGACCTCCGGCGGCAACGCCCGCTGAGCTTTCGATGTAACTGACTACTGTGGAGGTGCCCGTCAAAGAGCCGAAAATGGTCGCAGCCGAATCGGCGTAGAAGATCTGGTTTAACCGAGGGATCTGGCCGCCTTCTTGGATTAGACCTGCCTTCTGGCCTACGGCTACTAAGGTGCCGATGTTATCGAACAGGTCAACAAATAAAAACGCAAACACGATTTCCAGGGCACCGAGTTTCGCCGCGCCCATGATGTCGAGGTGAAACGCGGTGGCACGTAGATCTGCCAAGTTCCAGGTTTGCGGCTGCCAGTGAACCAGTCCGGTGAGTGCACCGACAAGGGTTGTAGCAACGATTCCGATCAGTATTCCAGCTTGAATCTTCCGCGCCAGTAGCACCGCCATCAGCAGTAGGCCGAACACGGCAAGCAGAGTATTTGGGCTTCTCAGGTTCCCAAGGCTCACCAGAGTAGCCGAATTCGCTGAGATGATGCCGGAATTACGCAGACCGATCAGCGCGATGAACAACCCGACACCACCGGCGACAGCTGCATAGAGTTCCGGCGGAACTGCCCCAATGATTAACTGCCTGGCGCCAGTTACGGTTAGTAGCAGAAACGCAACACCCGAAATAAATACTGCCCCGAGCGCGGTCTGCCAAGGTACACCCATTCCTTTCACGACTGAGTAAGTGAAATAGGCATTTAAACCCATGCCTGGAGCAAGTGCGATCGGATACCGCGCAATCAAGCCCATGAGTAGCGATCCGAACGCCGCTGCGAGACACGTCGCGACGGTCACGGCCCCGATCGGCATGCCGGTTTCGTGCAAGATCGATGGATTCACGAAGATGATGTACGCCATCGTCATGAAAGTAGTGCAACCGGCGAGGATTTCTGTGCGCCATGTAGCGCTAAGTGCGGGAAACTCGAAGTAAACTTCAGCGCGAGCGCGCAGGCCGGCCATTTAGAACCAGCGCGACATCACAACCTTCTGTTCGGTGTAGAAAGAAACCGCGTCTTTGCCGTGGGCGTGAAGGTCGCCAAAGAACGATTGCTTCCAGCCAGTAAACGGGAAGAAAGCCATTGGCGCAGCGACCGCCATATTGATGCCGACCATGCCGACTTCGATCCGAGTCGCGAACTCTCGCGCAGCTTTCCCGCTCGCGGTGTAGATCGTCGTCGTGTTACCGAAAGGAACGCTGTTGATGAGATCAATCGCAGAGTCCAGCGAGTCGACGCGGATTACGGAGAGTACCGGCCCGAAGATCTCTTCGCGCGCGATGCTCATCGTGGGTGTTACATGGTCAAAAACCGTCGGACCAAGATAGAAGCCTTGGCTGGATACACCCTCGCGTCCATCACACAGGGCCTTGGCGCCTTCCGAAATCCCTCGATCGATATAGCCTGCCACGCGGTCGCGGTGTTCCTTAGTTACCAGAGGTCCCATGCCGGTTCCGCTTTCCGCAGGGTCGCCAACTTTGAGGCTATGGCAGCGGTCGAGCAGAGCTTCAAGTAACGGTTCCGCTACATCACCAACCGGAACCAGTACGGACCCGGCTAGGCAGCGCTCGCCCGCCGCACCGAAGGCCGAACTCATGATCGCGTCAACACTTTTTGGGATATCCGCGTCAGGCATTACAACCATATGGTTTTTCGCGCCACCGAGCGCCTGGACGCGCTTACCTTCCGCGGCAGCCGTTGCGTAGATATACTTTGCAACCGGAGTTGATCCAACAAACGAGATCGCACGTACCTGTGGATGCTTCAAGAGTGCATCCACAGCTTCCTTCCCGCCATGCAGCAGAGTAAACACCCCGGCCGGCAGACCCGCATCCACTAATAACTCGGCGGCACGCGTCGGAGTCATCGGAACCTTCTCCGATGGCTTAAGGATAAACGCGTTGCCGCACGCGATCGCGAACGGATACATCCACATCGGAACCATTGCCGGGAAATTGAACGGAGTGATTCCAGCGCAGACTCCGATAGGTTGCCGGATGCTGTGGGAGTCGATGCCGCGCGAGACGTTTTCGAGCGAATCGCCCATCATCAGACTGGGCATGCCGCACGCGACTTCCACCATCTGTATGGCGCGGCGGACTTCCGCTTTCGCATCATCAAGCGTCTTGCCGTTCTCGGTCGATAAGATCCGAGCTAACTCGGCCGCGTGTTTCTCTAACAGCTCTTTGAAGCGATAGAGCGGCTGCACCCGATCAACAACCGGAACATCCCGCCACTCCAGAAACGCGCTATGAGCGGCTCGAACGGCGCGGTCGACATCCGCAGCCGTCGCATAACTAACCTCCGCAATCAACTCCCCGGTAGCGGGATTGATGACGGGGTGCGGATCGCGATCCGGAGACTCCCAGCGCCCGTCAACCAGGGCACCTACGCGACCGACTGCTGCTTCGGTTGTTGTTGCCATACGTTTCCTCCTGCCCGACTCATAAGTGCGCAGTAAAGCGCACCCGATACAAAGAACCCTACAAACCAAGCATATTTATAAACAAAGTACAAAGGCGGAATGACTAACCCGACGAGAGCCAGGAAAATACCAGCCGCCAGCGACCAGAGCGCCCTGGGATTAAAGCCGCTGGAGTACTCGTAAATGCCGCCGCGCCGGTATAAGTCGTCCACGTTGAGTTGTGCGTGGCGGACTAGGAAGTAATCCGCGATCATCACGCCGGCGATTGGACCGAGTAGCCCCGAGTAACCTACCAGCCAGCCGAAGATATAGGCGCTGAAGTCCCCCATCAGTTTCCAGGGCATCATCAACATCCCGATCACGCCAGTGATCAGACCGCCCGTTCGAAAGGAAATGAGACGCGGATTCAGGTTTGAAAAATCATTCGACGGTGATACGACATTCGCCGCGACATTCGTGTTCAACGTCGCGATCAACAATGCCACTAAGGCGACAAACGCCACGACGGGCTGATGGAAGCGGCCGATCAGCTGCACCGGATCCCAGATCGGCTCTCCAAACAAGACGGCCGAAGCTGAAGTCACGGCGACACCGATGAACGAGTAGAGCGTCATTGCCGCGGGTAGACCAAGCGCCTGCCCTGTCATTTGCGCGCGCTGCGAAACTGCGTACCGCGTAAAATCCGGAATGTTTAAAGCTACAGTAGCCCAGAAGCCGACCATGCCCGTTAGCGCGGGTACGAAAAACGCGAAGAACGCACCAGTCGAATGGAACTTACTCGGGGCGCTAAGGACGGGGCCGAAACCGCCGGCTTTACTTACGACCCACCACAGCAGCAGTAAGCCCACCGCCAGCATGAAAGGTGCCGCAATCCCCTCGAGTAGCTTGATCGTGTGGATCCCGCGAATTACCACCAGCATGTTCAGCGCCCAGAAAGCGAAAAAGCAGATCCACTTACCGGCTTCGAAATGCGCCCAAAATGGAGACAGGATCGTAAGCATCGAGTTGATAGCCTGACCGCCAATCCATGTCTGAATGCCGAACCAGCCACAAGCTACCAGCGCCCGCAGAACCGCTGGAACGTTCGCTCCACGCACGCCGAATGACGCCCGAACAAACACCGGAAATGGGATGCCGTACTTCGCGCCCGCATGCGCGTTGAGTAACATCGGCACGAGCACAATCAAGTTACCCAGCAGGATGGTCCCAATCGCCTGCCACCAGTTCATGCCGCCCGCAATCAAGCCCGAAGCCAGCATATAAGTGGGAATGCAGACGCTCATGCCGACCCACAAGGCGCAGTAATTGTAAGTGGTCCAATCGCGGCGCGCGAGTGGAATGGGCGCCAGGTCTTCGTTGTATAACTCAGCGCTATATTGCGTGAGTTGCTCTATTGCCATGCGCCTCCGCGCGCTTCGCGGCGCAAATAGCGGCCGCGTCCAGGGCGGCCGGTCCAGTGTCCATTGTCCACCACGACCTCACCGCGCGAGAGTACCGTCCGGGCGTTGCCCCGCACCTCAAACCCCTCGAACATGGAGTAGTCGACACGCATGTGATGAGTTGCCGCGCTAATGCGGTGAACGGCCTGAGGGTCCCACAAGACGAGATCGGCATCGCTGCCCGGCGCAATCTCGCCCTTGCGCGGATACAGTCCAAACAATTTCGCGGGCGTCGTCGAAACCAGCTCCACAAAACGGTTCAGCGAAATGCGCCCCTGATTTACGCCGTGATGATGAATCAGCTGCAAGCGGTTCTCGACGCCCGGTCCACCGTTTGGAATCTTCGTGAAGTCGTCGACGCCAAGCTGTTTTTGATCCTGAAAACAGAACGGACAATGATCGGTCGAAACCACTTGCAAGTGATCTTGCGCGAGCCCGTTCCAAAGCTTTCCGAGATGATGCTCCTCCCGCAGCGGCGGCGTGAACACATACTTCGCGCCTTCGAAACCAGGCCGGGCCAGTTCGTCGATCGTCAACAGAAGGTACTGCGGACACGTCTCCGCAAATGCCGGTACACCGCGATCGCGCGCCTCTCGAACTTCGTTCAATGCTTCCTCTGACGAAAGATGAACGATATAAACGGGGGCGCCTGAAATCTCCGCCATCGCGATCGCGCGATGCACGGCTTCGGCTTCGGCTTTCACGGGTCGAGTCAGCGCGTGATAGACCGGCGCGCGTTTGCCCTCCGCCAGCGCCTTCTGCACGATCACGTCGATCACGCCGCCGTTCTCCGCGTGCATGCAGATGAGCGCTCCATTCTTCGCCGTGCGCGAGAGCGCTTTGAAGATCGTCGCGTCATCCACCATCAGCACGCCCGGATACGCCATGAATAACTTGAAGCTGGCGACACCTTCGCCGACCATGCTGTCCATATCTTCGAGGCCGGCTTCGCCCAGATCGGTGACGATCATGTGCAGCCCGTAGTCAATCACCGCCTTGCCGTCGGCCTTCTTCCACCAGGTGTCGAGCGCGTCGCGCATGCGTGTGCCCTTGGGCTGAATCGCGAAATCGATCAGCGTCGTGGTTCCGCCGAAAGCCGCAGCGCGCGTGCCGGTTTCGAAATCATCGCTCGACGTCGTGCCGCCGAAGGGCATGTCGAGATGCGTATGAACATCGATGCCGCCCGGCATCACATACAAGACCAGTCGCATCGATCACGCGATCCGCAGCCGTTTGCGGAATGCCCGGCGCGACATCGCGAATGCGTTCGCCGTCGATCAGCACGTCGGAAGCGAACGTGCTCTTCGCGGTGACCAAGGTTCCGTTGCGGATTAGTGTTGTCATCGTGAAAGCGCGCTCGTACGTTCCGACCAGCTCTCCGGCGCAAGTCCCGTGTCGACGCGCTCCATCGTGATGCAATTTTCAACCGGACACACCAGCCAACAGAGATTGCATCCCACGCACTCGTGCTCATCGACGAAAGGAATGCGCTCGGGCGGCACCGCATGCGAAACAGCCGGAGTTGCCGGCGTGGCAACAATCGCGGCACGATGCTGGGCCGCCTCCTGCTCCGGTTTCTCGAAACCCGCGACATGGATGCACTGATGCGCCCCGTCCCAACAGGCCGTATAGCAGAGCTGGCATCCGATGCACTTCTCCGGATGAATGCGCGCTACGATTTTGAAATTCAGATCCAGGTGCTGCCACGCCGTGACGCGCGGCAGGGAGAGTCCCCGAAAATCGTGCAGTGTACGAAAACCCTTCGCGTCCATCCACTCCGCAAGCCCATCGATCATATCTTCCACGATGCGATATCCGAAATGCATTGGCGCGGTGCACGCCTGGATTGAACCCGCACCGAGCAGAATAAACTCCGCAGCTTCGCGCCAACCGGACACACCGCCGATCGCTGAAATCGGAAGCTGCACCTGCGCATCGGATGCGATCTGCTCCACCATGTGCAACGCAATCGGTTTCACCGCGGGTCCGCAATAACCGCCATGCGCCGATTTGCCACCAACATCCGGACGCGGCGTTAGCGTGTCCAGATCGATGCCCGTAATCGAGTTAATCGTGTTGATCGCAGAGACCCCATCAGCGCCGCCTTTTCTTGCAGCACGCGCGCCGATTCGAATGTCCGAAATGTTCGGCGTAAGCTTCACCAGCACGGGCGTGCGCGCAACTTCCTTCACCCACTCGGTGATCATGGTGGTGTATTCGGGAACCTGACCGACGGCGCTTCCCATGCCGCGCTCGCTCATCCCGTGCGGACATCCGAAGTTCAGTTCGAGTCCGTCCGCACCGGAATCTTCCGCGCGGCGAACCATGTCATGCCACGTCTCGCGCTTCGATTCCACCATCAGCGACGCAATGACGGCGTTGTTCGGATAGCGCTTCTTTACGTCGGTGATCTCGCGCAGATTCACGTCGATCGGACGGTCGCTGATCAGCTCGATATTGTTCAGCCCCATCATGCGCCGCCCGCTCCAGTCGACGGACGAGTAGCGCGACGACACGTTCACGATCGGCTCGCCGATGGTCTTCCACACCGCGCCGCCCCAGCCCGCATCGAACGCGCGCATGATCTGTTCGCCGCAGTTGGTCGGCGGTCCCGACGCAAGCCAGAATGGGTTCGGACTGCGGATCCCCGCGAAGACGGTCGTCAGGTCAGCCATTGCAGCATGCCTCGCGCGGCGCGCTTTCCGGCCGCAACCGCGTCCACCACTTCGCGCCCGCCATTCACGCAATCTCCACCCGCGAAGTATTTCGGATTACTTGTCTGCCCGGTTTCCGGATTCGTCTTGATCGGGCCGTCCGCACTCGCCTGCAGGTTTTCGAGAAAGTGCATTTGACCGATGGCGACGATGACGGTGCCGCATGAGAAGCTCACGCCGTCATCACAGCGAACGGCGGTCACGTGATCCTCGCCTTCAAAGGCGACGGGTCGCGCGTGCCATAGAAACCGGATGCCCTCCCGTTTCGCGTGCGCGTATTCAAACGCAAACGCGGACATGTCTTGTTGCGAGCGCCGGTACAGAATGGAAACTTCGGACGCTCCCAGATGATGCGCGGCGATGGCTGCGTCGATCGCCGTGTTGCCGCCGCCGATGACCACCACTCGATCGCCAACTGGAAGCGGGCGGTAACGCTTATACGCCGCGATGAAGTCGAGCGCGTTATAAACGCCCGGCAATTGTTCACCGGGTATGCCCAGCCGCTGCGTTGCGCCGAGACCCACGCCGAGGAAGATCGCATCGTAGTCGCGTTCGAGATCCGGGAGCGAAATCTCCTCGCCGATCTCGACGCCGCTTCGAATCTGCACGCCTGTCGCGCGGATCAGTTCGACCTCCCGGAGACTATCCTCCGGAGTGAACTTATACTGCGCCACACCGTAAGTGTTCAATCCACCCGCTAGCGGACGCTTCTCGAAGATCGTGACGGCAACACCATGAGCGCGAAGTTCAGCCGCGCAGGCTAGCGACGCGGGACCGCCGCCGATGCACGCGACGCGTTTCGATACAGCGGTCGTTCCAACAGGAAGACTGCCGCCGTGCTCGTAGAACGCGTCCATCGCATGACGCTGTAACAGACCGATGGCGATCGGCTTTTCACCGCGGTTATGCAGAACGCACGAGCCCTCGCAAAGCACATCGACCGGACACACGCGCGAACAACTCAGACCCAATACATTCGCGTCCAGAATCGTGCGCGCCGAGCCCATCAGATTTCCCGATGCGATCTTCTTGATAAATCGCGGCACGTCGATATGGGTCGGACACGCACCTGCGCACGGCGCATCGAAACAATACAGGCATCGGTCCGCTTCGACAACTGCGGCTTGCGGCGTAAAAGGCGGATGTAGCTCAGCAACCGTCATGCGACCATCGCCGGTTCCGTCACGGCCGTGAAGCTTAAATCCAACTGGCGGAGGAAATCATCGACATCCAACTTGCCGATATTGAGCGGCGGCGAGATGCGTAGAACGTTGCCGTTGAGTCCGCCACGTCCTAGGAGGATGCGATTCTCGCGCGCCGCTTCCATGAGCCGCAATGTCGCTTGCGTCGCGGGCACTTTGGATTTACGATCTTCCACTAACTCAACACCCAGCATCAAACCCATGCCACGAACATCGCCGATGATCGCGTGCTTCGACTGCAGATCTTCCAAACCCGCGCGCAGGTAACCGCCGACGTCGGCCGCGTTCGCCGCGAGATTCTCCTGTTCAATCAGATCCAGCACAGCTTTAGCCGCCGTGGTTGTGACCGGGTTGCCGCCGAACGTCGAGATCGTCAAGCCCTTCATAGCGTCGGCAACCTCCGGACGAGCCACCGTCACGCCGATCGGAAAACCGTTCGCGAGTCCTTTCGCGCTCGTGATCACGTCCGGAGTCACGCCCCACTGCTCAATGCCGAACCACTTGTTCCCCGTGCGTCCCCACGCCGTCTGCACTTCATCGCTAATGAAAATGCCGCCGTACTTCCGCACGATCTCGGCAACAATCCCAAAGTATTCCGGCGGCGGCGTGATGAAACCGCCGACGCCCTGGATCGGTTCTGCAATCACTCCAGCAACGCGCCCCGACGTTGTCGTGCGGATCAGTTCCTCCACATCGTACGCGCACTTCACGCCGCAATCGGGATACTTCAAACCGAAGGGACATCGATAGCAATACGCATTGTGCGCAAAGACGATTCCCGGCTGAATCGCCGGCCCGAGGCGCCACGCGGCATTGGCCGTCATCGCCATCGCGAGGGATGAGCGCCCATGATACGAATGCCGCAACGCGACAATCTCCGTCGAACCGGTGTACATCCGCGCCGCCAGAATCGCCGTCTCGTTCGCTTCCGTGCCGCTGTTGGTGAAGAAGGATTTCGTCAGCCCCGGTGTGATCGACGCGATCTTTCTTCGCCAGCGCGGCCTGAGGCTCGGTCGCGAATACGGTCGAGACATGCTGCAGCTTATCGACCTGCTCATGCACCTTCGCGTTGACCTGATCATTGCAATGTCCAACGCTGACGGTTAGAATGCCGCCGAAGAAATCGAGGTACTGATTACCGTCCGCATCCCAGACGAACTGGTTTTTCGCACGCTCCAGAACCAGCGGTTCCTTGAAGTAATGGAACACCGACGGGAATAGGTGATCCTTACTGGCGAGAATGATTTCGTCTTTTGTCATATTCCGAACTCCCAATTACGGATTGGTCAGCGCACCGTATGTTTCCGGTCTGCGATCCCGGAAGAACTGCCACGTGTTCCGCACTTCAGCAATCTTGTCGAGATCCAGATCGGCGGTAAGAACTTCGTCGTGATCGCGGCTCGCCTGCGCGAAAATCTGGCCGCGCGGATCGCAGAAATAACTCGATCCGTAGAACTCTCCGATATTCCACGGTGCTTCCGTCCCGACCCGATTAATCGCGCCGACGAAATATCCGTTCGCCGCAGCGTGCGCCGGTTGTTCCAGTTTCCACAGATGCTCACTCAGACCCGCGACGGTTGCCGAGGGATTGAAAACGATTTCCGCACCACCCAATCCGAGGGCGCGGGCGCCTTCCGGGAAGTGCCGGTCGTAGCAGATATAGACACCGATTTTGGCGAACCCGAGATCGAAAACCGGGTATCCCAGATTGCCAGGCCGGAAGTAGAACTTCTCCCAGAATCCCGGATCCACCTGCGGAATGTGATTCTTGCGATACTTGCCGAGGTACTTGCCGGAGCTGTCGATTACGGCTGCCGTATTGAAGTAGACGCCGGTTTGTTCCACCTCGTAAACCGGCGCGATCAGCGCAATTCCGTGCTTGCGCGCCAGGTCCATCATCAGGCGCACTGTCGGCCCGTCCGGAACGGCTTCCGTCGATTCATACCACCGCGTCTTCTGCTCGGCGCAGAAATATGGTCCGTAGAAAATCTCCTGCAGGCACACGATCTGGGCGCCCGCCGCAACGGCCTGCTCGATGTAGCCGACGTGCTTATCGATCATGGCCGCCTTGATGCGGTCAAGCGGTTGGTCGGGCGGGACGACGTTGGTCGCCTGGATCAGAGAACACCGAACGTTTCTGGGCATCAGCGCTTCTTTGGATTCAGGTATTATCGCGTGCTAGTGAGCCGCACGCAAACCGATATCGTCGCCTGGTGCCGCGAACTGGCTGCATGCAGCGATGTTACAGGATGTACGACTCGCACTTATTTGTCGCCCGCGACGCATCAGGCGCACCGCATCGTGAGCGAACGAATGAGGAGCGCCGGACTGGATGTTCGGGTTGACGCTGTGGGGAACATTCGCGGGTTTTATCGTGGGACCGAGGAGAGCCGGCCGCGATTCCTGATCGGATCGCACATCGATACCGTGCCGGATGCGGGCGCTTTCGATGGCGTGCTCGGTGTCGCGATCGGGATCGAGTTGGTGCAACGGCTGCAGGGGCGCAAGTTGCCGTTCGGCATCGAGGTGATTGCATTTTCGGAAGAGGAGGGAGTGCGATTTGGCGTTCCGTTTATTGGGAGCCGCGCGCTAGTCGGCACCGTGGATCACGAGTTGTTGAATATGAAAGACTCGTCGGGGATCACGCTGGAACAAGCCATTCGAGATTTCGGATTGGACCCGGACGAGATCGCCCGCGCGCGACTCGACGCGAACGTCGCCGGCTATATGGAGTTTCATATCGAGCAAGGTCCGGTGCTCGAAAGTCTCGATGCGCCGATTGGAGTTGTCGAAGCGATCGCCGGCCAATCGCGAATGAAGTTCACCTTCGAAGGTGCGGCGAATCATGCGGGAACGACACCGATGCACTTACGTCGCGATGCTCTTGCTGCAGCTGCTGAGTGGATCGTTAGCGTCGAACAAGAAGCACGAAGTGTACCGGGTCTCGTCGCAACGGTGGGCCGGATCGAAGCGACGCCGGGCGCTGGAAATGTGATTGCTGGCCGGGTCGTCTGCTCGCTCGATATACGGCATGCGAACGATGCAGTTAGACGCCACGCGCAGGTCGTATGAATCAAGCGGCACTCCAGATCGCAAGCGAGTCGCGGCATGAGTCGTAAGTCATCGAGTTGCGGCTGGACCAGCCGCCGTTGCCATGGATCCCGCGTTCACGGAAACTCTGGCCCGCGCCGCCGGAAACGCGCCACGGCTGGTCAGCGGCGCGGGACACGACGCGATGATCCTCGCGTCGAAAATCCCGACTGCGATGTTGTTCCTGCGCAGCCCCGGCGGCATCAGCCATCACCCTGACGAGAACGTCTTTGACTCCGACGTCGAGGTCGCGCTCCAAACCGGCATGCGCTTCCTCGAATCACTCGCGTAATGTAGAAAACATCCATGCAGAATCTGGGATTCACGCGCAGTGCGCATCGGCCGGACCACCTGTTATCCACGCCGGACACGTTCATCCGCGCGCCGTTTCCCGGTCTAACGAATGCAACCGCGATCGTTCACATTTCGCCCGCGCGCGGCGCTGCCTTCACGCAGTACACGGTTGAGATGGATGCCGCGGGAACTCTGCAAGCATTCGGTACGCAGCGCTTCATCTACGTTCTCGATGGCAGCATTCGAATCGGTACCCGCGAGTTGACTAAGTTCGCCTATGCGTTCTTTCCCGAGCATTCGAGTGAACAAATTGAAGCGATCACCGCGGCGCGCTTGACGGTTATCGAGAAGCCGTACGTGAAAGCCGAGCAGGTCGCTAACCCCGAACCGCTCTTCGGCGACGAATCCGCACTCCCGTCGAAATTTCTTCTGGACGATCCGTGGCTGGAAGTGCGCACGCTTCTACCTGCCGACGCCAGCTTCGATTTCGCCGTCAACACGCTGACCTTCCAACCCGGCGCATCGCTGCCCATGACCGAGATTCACGTGATGGAACACGGGCTGCTCATGCTCGAAGGCAGCGGCATCTATAAGCTCAACGAATCGTGGTATCCCGTCACTGCGGGCGACTTCATCTGGATGGCGCCCTACTGCCCGCAATGGTTCGGCGCTCTGGGAAAGACGCCCGCGAAATATCTGCTCTACAAAGATTTCAATCGGGGACCGCTTGCGTGCAAGTGAACGTTCGGGAAGATCAGCTCGAACACGAGCTCGCCACGTTGGCGGGTTTTTCCGATGCTCCCGCGCCAGCCGTTACGCGCGTCGTCTTCACTCCCACCGATCTTCGTGCGCGTGCTTACGTTCGCGGCTTGTGTGAAGAAGCGGGCCTGACGATGCGGGAGGACGCGATCGGAAACATGTTCGCGCGATGGCCTGGCAGTGCGCCAGAGCTTGCGCCCATCGGGACCGGATCGCATATTGATGCGATCCCTAACGCCGGCGCTTATGACGGAACCGTCGGAGTGCTCGGCGGCCTTGAAGCGATTCGCGCGCTGCAACGCAGCGGATTCCAACCGCGACGTTCACTTGAACTGTTGCTGTTCACTTCCGAAGAGCCGACGCGTTTCGGGATCGGATGTCTCGGCAGCCGTATGCTCGCGGGGACTTTGCCCTTCGACGCGCTCAACAACCTGCGCGATGCGGATGGTCTCACGGTTGACCAATCCCGGAGCGCCGCGGGATTCCAAGGCTCGCTCGAATCCGTTCAGTTACCCGCTGGATACTACGACAGCTTCGTTGAATTGCACATCGAGCAAGGCCCGCTGCTCGAGCGCCAAGGTATTCCCATCGGCATCGTCACGAACATCGCTGCGCCCGCAACACTGCGCATCACCATCGAAGGCGAAGGCGGACATGCCGGCGCGGTCCTCATGCCTGATCGCCGCGACGCGTTTCTCGGCGCATGCGAGATTGCTTTGATTGTCGAACTTGCCGCGAGATCAACCGGCTCGCGCGACACGGTTGCGACTGTGGGCGTGTGCGAAGTTTTCCCGGGCGCCGTCAACAGCATCCCAAGCCGCACGCGGCTACTCGTCGATGTACGCGATATCGATCCCGTGCGACGCGATCGTGTCCTGGACGCGATTCGCCTCGGAGCACAGCATATGGCGAGCAGTCGGAATCTGACCTTCACTTGTGAAATCCTCAACCAGGATCTCCCGGCGCAATCAGACCCGCGAGCAATCCAAGCCATTCAGGAATCCTGCGAAGAACTCGGCATCACGCCGTTGCATATGATCAGCCGCGCCTATCACGATTCGCTCTTCATGTCGCGCGTGAATCCAGTTGCGATGATCTTCATCCCATGTCGTGGCGGCGTGAGTCATCGTCCCGATGAGTTCGCATCGACGACGGACATCGCACGCGGCGTGCAAGTTCTGGCCGGTGCGCTCGCACGACTCGCTGCGTAAGAACCTATGCGAACCTGCTTCACATCGCGTTCCGTCGTAACGCCACAGGGCATTCGTTCCGCGTCGATCGTAGTCGAAGACGGCAAGATACTCAGCGTCCAAGACGAAATCGAATCCGGCGCGCACGTGCTGGATTTTGGCGAACGCTGCATTCTTCCCGGTCTCGTGGACACGCACGTTCACATCAACGAACCGGGGCGCACCGATTGGGAAGGTTTCCGCACGGCGACTCGCGCCGCGGCGGCAGGCGGATACACCACGTTGGTCGACATGCCGCTGAATTCGATTCCAGCAACCACTAGCGTCGCAGGGCTAAACGCGAAGCGCGCTGCAGCGAAGGGGCAGTGTCAAACGGACTACGCGTTCTGGGGCGGGCTGGTCGAAGAGAACAAAACCGCGATCAAAGCACTCGCGCAAGCTGGTGTGAAAGGCTTCAAGTGTTTCCTTGCGCCGTCGGGTGTCGATGAGTTCACGATGGTCAGCCCGGGAACGCTGCGAAGGGCCGCGCCGATCATCAGGAAAACGGGATTGCCGTTGCTCGCGCACGCGGAGTTGCTCTGTCCGATCGAAGCGTCTCCAGGCGACTGGCGCGAGTACCAAACGTATCTTGCTTCGCGTCCGGATGAGTTTGAACTCGCGGCGATACGTCTACTCATCGATGTCGCGCGCGAGTCCGAATGCCGCATTCACATCGTGCATCTATCGAGCGCGGAAGCGCTGCCCATCTTGCGCGCCGCGCGCGCGGAAGGACTGCGAATCACCGTCGAAACCTGCCCTCACTATCTGCACTTCGCAAGTGAAAACATCCCCGACGGCCAAACGTTGTTCAAATGCGCTCCGCCGATCCGATCCCGAGAGAATCGGGACGAACTGTGGGAAGCCTTGCGCGCCGGAGATATTGATCTCATCGCAACCGACCACTCGCCTTGTCCACCGGAAATGAAGAGTGGCAACTTTGCGCAGGCCTGGGGCGGCATCGCAAGCCTCTCGTTGGCGCTGCCTATCATCTGGACCGAGGCGCGTATGCGCGGATTCACACTCAATAACATCGCGCGGTGGATGACCGAACAACCCGCGAAACTAGCTGGCATCAGCGGCATTAAGGGCGAGATCGCGCGAGGTTTCGACGCGGACTTCGTCATCTTCGATCCCGACGCATCGTTCAAAGTGACACCCGATCGTCTGCACTATCGCCATCCGGTAAGCGCGTATATGGGCGAAGAACTTCGCGGCGTCGTCCACGAAACGTTTCTTCGCGGCGAACCGGTCTACTCAAATGGAAGCTTCCCAGCGCCACCACGCGGCCGCGAAATCTGCGCTAATCTGGCCTGATATCGTGATCGGCGTTTCGGCAATTCGCAAGGAAGGTCTCGGCAAGGTCACCGGAAGCGCGCGATACGTCGACGATCTCTCGTTCCCAGGTCTGCTGCACGGCGTCACAGTGCGCAGCTCCATTCCGCGCGGGATCATTCGTTCCATCGCGTTCGAAGGTCCGATTCCGTGGGACGAATTCACGATCGTGACCGCGGCCGACATCCCGGGAATCAATGTCGTCACGTTGATTTTGGAAGACCAGCCGTGCCTCGCCGCCGAGTATGTGAATCATCCGGAAGAGCCAATTGTGTTGCTCGCGCATCCGGATAAGACTCTCGCGAACGAAGCGCGCAAACACGTGCGCATCGAATACGAACGGCTCCCGCCGGTCTTCTCGCTCGATGAATCCGAACGAGGCGAAACGATTATCTGGGGCAAAGACAATCTGTTCAAGAAGTATCTGCTCGAGAAGGGCGATGTTCACGGTGTGTGGAACGAAGCCGCCTACATCGTCGAAGGCGAATACCGAACGGGCGCACAGGAACAGCTTTACATCGAAAACCAGGGCATGATCGCGACCGCCGATCCGCACGAAGGCGTCACGGTGCGCGGCTCATTGCAGTGCCCCTTCTACGTACACAAAGCCCTCTGTTCGCTGTTCCGCTTGCCGCCGGAAAAGATTCGCGTGATCCAAACGGAGACGGGCGGGGCATTCGGCGGCAAGGAAGAATATCCGTCGATGATCGCCGGGCATGCCGCGTTGCTTGCGTGGAAGAGCGGGCACCCGGTGAAGCTGATGTACGGGCGTTCGGAGGACATGGCCGCGACGACGAAACGTCATCCCAGCCGCACGCGCCATCGGACTGCGATCGATAAGAACGGCAAGCTGCTCGCGATGGACATCGAATTCGACATCGATGGTGGCGCGTATGCCACGCTCTCGGGCGTCGTTCTTTCGCGCGGAACGATTCACGCCGCCGGACCGTATGAATGCCCAAACGTCCGCATTCGCGCGCGAGCCTGGGCCACCAACACGCCTCCCAGCGGGGCTTTCCGCGGTTTCGGCGCGCCGCAAAGCATCTTCGCTCTGGAACGTCATATGGATGTTGTGGCGCGAGAGACTGGCCTTGATCCTGAAGAGTTCCGCCGCCGCAATTTCCTGTCGCACGGTGCGACCACCGCGACAGGACAAGTCATGCGCGAAGATCTCGATCTTCCCGGGCTCATGGATCGAGCGCTTAAAATTTCCGATTTCAAAGCGAAGCGTGAACGGTTCGCGCGCGAGGCGAACGGGAGCAAGAAACACGGTATCGGTCTCGCGGCCTTCTTCCACGGCGCGGGATTTACCGGCTCGGGCGAACGCTTTCTTCGATCCGTCGTTGGCGTCGAGGCGCTGGCCGACGGCCGAGTTCGCGTACTCGCATCGAGTACCGAGATGGGGCAGGGAACTAACACGATCCTCACCCAGATCGCCGCCGACAATTTGGGTATCGATTACGATCAGGTCGAAATCGCCATGCCCGATACGCACCTGGTTCCGAACAGCGGGCCCACGGTCGCGTCGCGAACGGCGATGATCGTCGGCAAGATGGTGGAACGTGCTTCGAAAGGGCTGCTGCAGCTGCTTTGCGGAAGCGGTTTGCTAAAGCCCGGATTCCGCGCAGACGATTTCCGCGTCGCCTGTGCCGCCTACATCGAACGCCACGGTTCGCTGCGCTGCGATGTCGAGTATCAGCCGCCCAAGGACGTTTACTGGGACGACGAGACTTACCGAGGCGAAGCCTACTGCGCTTTCGGCTGGGCTGTTTATGTGGCCGAAGTGACGGTCGATCTGAACACTTATGAAGTTCAAGTCGACGACTTCGTGGCGGTGCAGGAAGTCGGCCGCGTCATCAATCCGATGTTAGCGGCGGGCCAGATTGAAGGCGGCGTTGCGCAAGGGATCGGCTTCGCGCTTTACGAGAAAGTCGCCTGGCGCGAAGGCCGCATGGTCAATAACCAGATGACCAATTACATCATGCCGACCTCCGTTGACTTGCCGCCGATTCGCGTCCATTTCGAAGAGCATCCCTACGAACACGGCCCCGGCGGCGCAAAAGGAATCGGCGAACTTCCGATGGACGGGCCCGCGCCCGCAATCATCAATGCAGTCGAGAACGCGACCGGGATCAGCTTCAAGCACGTTCCTCTTGTTGCCGAAGATTTTCTTGCAGCGCAGGTGCATGATGTCCGCGAAGCTAAACGATCGCGATGACGGTTAATGGAGCCGAGCAAGCGCGTCGAAGCCTACCCAATGACCCGGCTGCTCGACGTTCTTCGTGAACATCTCGGCCTCACCGGGACCAAGGAAGGCTGCGGCGAAGGCGAGTGCGGCGCGTGCGCGGTCTTGATCGACGGTAAGCTGGCGAACAGCTGTCTGGTGCCGGCTTTGCAAGCTGCGGGTTCGAACATCACCACGATCGAAGGCTTAGCGCAAGCGCCCAAGCTGCACTGCGTCCAGAGCGCGTTTCTCGAATGCGGCGGCGCGCAATGCGGGATGTGTACGCCCGGCATGATCCTCGCTTCGGTACATCTCCTCGAGAAGAATCCGCATCCGAGCCTTGACGAAATCCGCGAAGGGCTAGCCGGCAATCTCTGCCGCTGTACGGGATACCAGAAAATCTTCGCCGCTGTGGAGCGCGCCGCCAGTAGTCTATGAACGGCAATGCCGCGGAGTACGACCTCGTCACGGCCGCAACTCTGGCGCAAGCGTTGACGCATGTTGCCGCCGGGCGCCGACCCATCGCCGGCGGAACGGATCTGATGGTTCTCTTCGAAGCGGGCAATCTTCGCTATCGGAATCTGGTTGATGTTCGCCGCGTACCTGAACTGCGCAACATCGAAGTTCATGATGCCCACGTCGACATTGGCGCCGCAGTGACCTACGCCCAAATTCGAGAGCATTCGGTGCTGCAACGCGAATTCGGTCTGCTTTGCCAGGCCGCAAGTTGGACCGGTGGGATCGCCAACCAAAATCGCGGCACGCTCGGAGGCAACATCATGAACGCATCACCCGCCGCCGATAGTCCTCCCGCACTTCTCGTCTACGAAGCGGAAGTGGAACTGACCTCGGTTCGAGGTTCGCGCTCGATGGCGTACGAATACTTCCACACCGGATACAAGACCATGCGCATGGAACCTAACGAACTCCTCACGCGCATCCGCTGTCCGCGACCGCGCGGCCAATGGCTTGAGTACGGGCGCAAAGTCGGTGCCAGAAAAGCGCAGGCGATTTCGAAACTGGCGATTGCGGCCGTTGCTCAAATGGACGGCGATCGCGCGCGCGAGGTCCGGATAGCACTAGCTAGTGTTGCGCCGATTCCGCTGCGTTGCCGCGAGACCGAGCGAGTCCTGACTGACGCTGTATTGGACCGAGCAACGCGGGAGAGAGCCCGCGAAACCTTGAAATCGGAACTAATGCCGATCGACGACATCCGCTCCACCGCCGCATATCGAAGCCATGTCGCGGCGAATCTCCTGTCCGAGTTTATGGATCTGCTGCAATCTCGCAGCGTGCTGTCCAAGTGGAATCGGCTGGAAGCGCCGGAAGCGATCGATCAAATCAAAAAGTGCTGCGGCTCGGTTGCTTGGGCCGCGGAGATCACCGGACGACGCCCGTTCGCTGACGTCCGCGAATTGATCGTCGACAGCCGACGAGATATGGACACACCTGGGCGTCGATGACAAGCTCGAAGCTTTTAACGCTCATCCGAAGATCGGCGCTTCGGTCGCACCGTCAGAAGACTGGGCACGCGGCGAACAATCCGGGATGAACGCGGCCGGTGACGAACTGCGCCGAGCGATGGCGGAAGGCAACCGCGAGTACGAATCCAAATTCGGCTTTATCTACATCGTCTGCGCCACCGGAAAAACCGCCGAACAGATGCTTGAACTTCTGCAGCGCCGGCTACAAAACGATCGCGAAACTGAACTGGCCGAAGCATCCGAACAGCAGCGCCAGATCATGCAACTGCGCCTCGGAAAGTGGCTGGCGCCATGACTGGAATCTCCACGCACGTCCTCGATATCTCACTCGGTAAGCCTGCGGTCGGAATAAACGTAAGGCTTACTCACGAAACCGGCGGCGAGTGGATCGGCCTCACCGATCGGGACGGCCGCTGCCGTGACCTCCTCAGCGACACACCACTAAGAACCGGCAACTACCGCTTGATCTTCGCCGTTGCAACTTACTTCGAAGCGCAGCAAATCCCCACGCTATATCCCGAAGTGGTCATTTCGTTCAACGTCCGCGATCCGCAGCAGCATCACCATATTCCGCTCCTGCTCGCTCCCAACGGGTACACGACCTACCGCGGCACGTAAGCATAGAACCTGATTTTGCTTGACAGTCCCATGAACAACTAGGGATACTGAATGACCGACCTCCATTTCCAGGTTCAGTTGTTTCACTTTGGGGAGTCCTCGTTCGACACTCGCTTGGGTGGCGGTTACCAGGGGGCGTTTGATGCGAAGAAGTACAGTTTGTCTGGCGACGGCTTTTTGTCTGCCGATGCTGTTTATGGCGCCTTCCCTCATGGGACAGGCCACCAGCAGTATTTCGGGGACGGTTACGGACGCGAGCGGTTCCGTCTTAGCCGGCGCGAAAGTCACGGTCGCCGCGGAGTCGATCGGCTTGACCCGCGACGTCACTACTGACGCGAGCGGTCATTACGTGGTGCCTCTGCTGCCGCTTGGAAACTACATTGTCCGCGCGTCGCTTCAGGGTTTTCAAAACACCGAATCGCGGGACATTCGGCTACAAGTGGATGAGCAGCGCGAGATCGATTTCAAACTTGCCCTCGCCACGGTGCAACAGAACGTCGAAGTGGTGGCCAACGCGGTCGCTATCGAGACGGTAAACCCAACCCTCGGCCAAGTCATCAACTCCCAGCAAGTGGCGGAGCTGCCGCTAAACGGGCGCGACTTCGTCCAGTTAGCTACTCTGACCCCCGGGACGGTCCAGGAAACCAACCCGAATAGCTTCTTCAACGGAGGCGCGAGCAGTGAAGTGTCTGCGCGCGGATCTTTCTCACTTTCGGTAGGAGGCTCCCGCGCCAACAGTACCGATTGGCTGCTTGACGGCAACGACAACAACGAACTGACGTCCGGCGGCATCTCTATCTTCCCGTCGATCGATGCGATCCAAGAGTTTAAAGTACTCACTTACAATTACTCCGCGGAATGGGGAACTCGCGCTGGGCCGACGGTCCTTGTGACTACTAAGTCGGGGACCAATCAGCTGCACGGGTCGCTGTTTGAGTTCTTTCGGAATACCGATCTTGATGCCCGCAGCTTCTTTGCATCTTCTACCGAAAAGTTCAACTTGAATCAGTTCGGCGGTTCGGTTGGTGGTCCCATCAAGAGGAACAAGACCTTCCTGTTTGCCGATATACAGAACAAGATGCAGCGCCATGGGATCCCATTCGAGGGGTTAGTTCCGTCTGTCGCGATGCGGAATGGTGACTTCACCGACGACGCTTTCGGCAATCCCCGCACCGGCTTTATCACCAATCCCAACGTACTCGGCGCAGCCAATACGGACTTCCAGTGTGACGCCGCGGGCAATCCGATCTTAGCCGCGCCGGATGGCAGCCAAACCCCGGGCGTGAACTGCAATAAGATCCCTCAAAACCTGATCAGTCCGATCACCCAGAAGATGATTAACCTATATCCGCTGCCGAATGCGAATAACGCGGCACTTGGATATAACTATGTAAACGAACCCGTCCGGAAGTTAAACGAAGGCGAGTTCGACGTGCGGCTGGATCACAACTTCTCGGACAAGGACAACATGTTTGCCCGGTTTAGCTACGACCAGGCCACATCGTACGTTCCCGGCGGGGCGCCCGGGTTTGCCGAAGAAAATCCCTTTGCAAGTAACCAGGGGATTATCAACCATGGCCGCAACATAGCGGCGGCGGAAACCCATGTCTTCACCCCGAGCACGATCAACCAGTTCACCGCCGGTTATAACCGGATCTTCGACTACATCTCGTCGCAAGGCACCGGAAGTTGTATCTCGGATGCGATTGGGATCCCGGGGGCGAACCTTGGAGGGGTTAGTTGCGGACTTACTTCAACTCAGCTCGATGGTGGCTATTGGTCGCTAGGTGATCGGGGCTACTCACCGTTCCAGGGAGGAACGAATATCTTCTCTGTTGCGGATTCAGTTGACATGGTTCGCGGCAATCACAACATCAAGACTGGTTTCGAATTTCGCGCGATGCAGATGAACGTACTGGCGGAAGGCTTCCAGGACGGTTACTGGATCTATACAGGATTGTGGTCCGGTGAGCCCGAGGCCGACCTGCTCCTCGGGTTGCCGAGTTTGGCCTTGCACGATCAGACTTTCGAGGGCAACGTAACCGGGCGCAGGTGGAAGCTCTACCGGCCTTTCTTCCAGGATGACTGGAGAGTTACGAATAGCTTGACTCTGAACTTAGGTCTGGCATGGGCATTTACCACGCCGATTACCGAAGCGGCCAACCGGCAGTCCGATTTCGATCCGGCTACAGGCACATTCCTGATCCCCGGAGTAAATGCCGGGGCTTCAGCGGGCATCAAAATGGATTGGACGGCTTATGAGCCGCGTGTTGGAATGGCGTGGAAGATTTTCAATAGCCAGAAGACTGTACTCCGGGCTGGCTATGCAATCTTTCATGATTCTTCGTGGAACCAAGGCGCTCAAGGCCTATGGCAAAACCCGCCGTTCTATGCCGAGTCCGATGCGTTCGCATTCGGCGGCGCTTGTACTTTCGCAACCGCGGCCTGTGCGACGGTATATGGACAGACACCGTCCGCGATCAACGCAAATTTGGGTTTCCCGATCTTTACCGCGCCGCCGGATCCAAGTAGCTTTAGTGGCACCATCCAATCCCAGAACACCAACTTCAAACTCGGCCGCATCCAGCAGTTCAACGTCAACGTGGAGCGCCAAATTCCTGGCAACGTCGTGTTGACTGCTGGTTATGCAGGTTCTCGCAGCGATCATATTCTGATTGATGGTAATAACATCAACGTGAGCTCTCCTTCAGCCTGCGGGTCGGTTTCCGGCTACACGCTCGGCTGCGGTTCAGGGGGCGCCAGTTTCGGCGTTCCTTACTCCGCGTTCCCCTATTCGACGATTTCAAATATCACCGACCAGGGCCGCGCGCACTACAACTCACTTCAGGTCAAAGCGGAGACAAGAAGCGAGAAATATGGCGTCTATGCGCTCCTCGGTTATACCTACTCGCGCGCTTATGACAACGGGTTCACCGACGGACTTGGCAGTACACTCGGCGCCACTTACTATCCGTTGCCGAACTGGGAGAAGTTAGACTGGGCGCTTTCCCAGATCAACCTGAACCACGTCTTCACGGCCAGCATCATTTACCAGCTACCGTTCGGGAAGGGAAGAACGTTTGGAAACTCCTGGAACGGTGTAACTAATGCGGTCTTCGGCGGCTGGGAAATCAATGTGATTGAGAAAGCCACATCCGGCTTCCCCGTCTTCGTGGTCGACAGCGCCAACTCGTCTGGAGTGAACTTTGAGAACAACGGGAACAGTCTGAATCGCCCGAATCAGATCTGTAATCCTGTGTCAGGAAGTCAGTCGTTGAGCGCGTTCTTCGATACATCGTGTTTTGCTGCCCCGGCCGCCGGAGAGCTTGGGAACGCTTCGAGAACTCCGCTATCCGGTCCGGATTTCATCAACACCGATTTTTCCGCGATCAAACACTTCGGCCTTCCCCGTGAAGGTATGCGCCTCGATTTCCGCGCCGAGTTCTTCAACCTTTTCAACCATGCGCAGTTCGGCTTGCCCGGCGCGGATTTCAATTCTCCCGCGACATTCGGCGCGATTGACTATACTGTGAACAATCCGCGGGTCATTCAATTTGCGCTCAAGCTTGCCTTCTAAGCGACTAATCGTCCTGCTGGCACTAACCGCCTCAATCGTATGTGGCCAGCAGCGTCGCAAGGTAATTATTGACGAAGACTGTTCCGGTCCGGGTGGTTCCAATCTCCAGACCCTAGCCTTGATGCTGCAATCGCCGCAGGTCGAAGTGCTCGGGATCACGGTCGCGAGCGGAGATCAATGGCGCGATGAAGAGGTTGCCCATACGCTTCGTCTACTCGAGATTATGGACCGCACCGAAATTCCAGTGTTGGTCGGGGCCGCATTTCCGCTAGTAAGAACGCGAGAAGAAACGCTGCTCTGGGAGGAACGGTTTGGCAAGGTCGCTTACTCGGGAGCTTGGGATGCACGCTGGTGGCATGAGCCGTTCGTCATTCCGCCGATGCCTGAAGGTACACCCAAAACCAAGGCAGCCGCCGAAGATGCTGTCCACTTCATGATTCGGATGGTCCATCAGTATCCGAATGAGGTGACTATCTACGAAGGCGCGCCGATGACCGACTTGGCGCTCGCGATCTCGCTCGATAGTCATTTCGCCGAGCTTGCTCAGGAGTTAGTCTTTATGGGCGGAAGTCTCAGCCCACAGACCAGTAACCCGGAGTTCGCCAATAGTCCCCGCCATGAATTCAACTTCTGGTTCGATCCCGAAGCGGCCTCGATCGTCCTGCGCGCTCCGTGGAAGAAAATCGTCTGCACGCCGACGGACATTTCGATCAAGACTAGCTTTGGTCCCGCCATGCTCAAGCAGATTCGATCGGCGAACACAGCCCTTTCGCGCTATCTCGTCAAGTATTACTCGCCTGGCGACGGCAACGACATCATGTGGGACGAACTTGCGGCGGCCTCGTGGATTGATCCCACGCTCATCACGCGCAAGCAAACCCTCTACATGGGTGTCGATATCGATCATGGTGCGGGATACGGCAACACACTTACCTGGACCTCGAAGGATGACTTGAAGGTCACGACCCAACCGGTTGAGGTTCAGGTCGACTTGGATACGAAACGCTTCTACGACATGTTCGTAAGTCTGGTTTCGGCGCCTTCGAATCACGTTCACTGACGTAAGTCGAATACAAACTGGCTGCATTGGCGATCAGGAGAACACTTTTCATCGCAACTGTTCGAGCGCCGCGCGTGCGCCCGCATGATCGGGGTGTCGTTTGAGTAAGTCGCGGAGCACGGACCTAGCTTTATCCGGTTCGCCCTCGATACTGTAAACTTTCGCTAGATTGAGGTAAGACTGATCGAACTGCGGAGCGACTCGGATGCATTCGTTAAACTCTGCTACGGCCTGGTCGCGCCGCCGCGTCTTCAGATACAAAATCCCGAGATTATTCAAAGCTTCAGGATATGCTGGATTCTGCTTCAAAGCGCGTTGCAGATAATCGAATGCGTGCTCCGTATCATCCGTTTGGGCAAGTACCATCCCGAGACTGTAATTCGCTTCCGGGTCTTGCGGCCGGATAGCAACAGCGCGTTGTAAGGTCTTCAATGCCTCATCCCACCGCCTTGATTGCCGGTACGCGTTACCGAGGTTCTCAAGCGCGACGAAGTGATCTGGACTCGCCCGCAACGCCTCTCGAAAGCAATCGATCGCGCTATCGATAGTCCCCTCGCGCGTGGCGAGCAATCCCAGGTTGTTCCAGGCATTTGGAAGAGTATCCGGATAACCCGGCTCAAGCTTGACGGCTTTCTCGAAACTGGCCCTCGCTTCGGGTAATCGGTCCTGCTTGAGATAGACACTGCCGAGTCCGTAGAAAGCTTCCGCGCTTGCGGGACCATCGCGAATTGCGACTTGGAAGAAGCTCTCTGCCTGTTCGGTGTAGCCGCGCTGGAAAAAGATAGATCCCAGCGAGAGGTAATTCCGCCCGAAGTCATAGGTATCGCTAACTCCACGGAACGGAAGCGCGCGCGCCAGTCGCTCAGCTAGACTATCCGGGATCATACGGCAATCTCGTTCGACGCTCGCTGGACTCACTTTACCCTGGTAAACCTTGATGATGTCGCCCTTCGCATCGATCAGAAAGGATATCGGGATTTCCAGATCACGATGTCTGTCGAACAAATATCGATAGAGTAGGTTATAAACGCTGATCGTGTCCTGGGATTCAGGCCTATCGACCGCAATCGTAATAACGAAAACGCTGCCGGAGTCAGGACGCCAACCCCCATCGCAGAAGCTGAGTAGAACCGGCTTCCCGCGGTGCTCCGATAACTTGCGCGTACCTGAAACAACAAAATCGGGAGCTGAGACGGGCGCCAGCAACCAAGTTTCAAGCATAGCCCGAGATTCTTGTTCGAGAGTAGCGGCGCGAAACCCAACGCTCTTACTAAACGCAACCAACTTAGTCGGAGCGACTCCCTCCTCCACATAAACGATGTGACCGGCAGGTAACTTCTCGATCTTCTGCACCAACCCGCTGGGCCAGCGTATGGTCGCGTCCACGACGCCCTTGGTTTCTCCGAGTCCAAAGAAGATTTCCTTACTATGCTGCGAAAGAAAACCCGATCCGGCCTGAACCATCTTTGTTTGCCGGCCATGTCCAGTCTCGATCGTTACCGCGGCGCCTATCGCATCGCGATTACTCTTGACTCCGCGAAGCCGGAAGGCAATTGAGGGCGGCAGTTCCGAGACCACATTCTTCAACAGCCTCAATTGCGGGCCGCTCCGATTCTTCAGGAAGACCTCCTGTCTTCCGTCATGATCGAAGTCCGCGAGCGCGAATGCCCGGCCGTCTTCAAGAAAGTCAAGATCGACCACGCCGGATACATCCGAGTAAGTGCCATCCCGATTACTCGCGTAGAACACATTTCGCTCGTAGCCGCTCCAGGTATAGTCGGCTCGGATTAGCTCATTGATCGCGTTCCAACCCTGCTCGTATTCATAGCTCGAACGCGCTCCATCCGGCGAATTAGCTACCACCTGCCGCCAGAAGAAGCTATTCAAGTCAGGCCGCAGTGGACCCGAAATCATGCCGTTCACGACATACAAGTCCGAAAAGCCGTCGTGGTCGAAATCCCATGTGTCGCTGGACCAAGCCCAACGTCCCACTGCGGTTCCAGACGCCGCAGTCGCATCCCGAAAGCTCCCATCTCCAAGATTTCGAAACAATGAGTTCCCCATCGCGTGTTTCCGATAGAACTCACGAATCTTCGGCGAAGCGTCCCTCTGGAACTCGGGCTGAGACGCGATGCGTTCTCCCGCGGCCGTCCACATATCGGCTACGTAAAGGTCCTGAGAGTCGAACCAACACACGCTCATGCCGGCTCCGACGTCTTCAACACCCAATTGCGAAGCTACATCGGTGAATGTTCCGTCTCCATTATTTCGATATAGGTTCTTCCGTCCGAAATCGTTCGCCACATACAGATCCGGCCAGCCATCCCCGTTCGCATCGCCCCAGGCACAACAGAAGCTAAATCGGGTATTGTTTTGCTTCATTCCTGACTCGGCAGTAACGTCCCGGAACGTCCCATCGCGGTTATTTCGCATCAGGAAATTCGGCGGCCCGTTGGCCGCATCGTAGTAAGGCGCCGGGTACTTATACAAGTCCGTACCTTGATAGTAAGTGTAGAGACAAAAGTAGATGTCCAGCCATCCGTCCACGATCATAATCAGCCGCCGCTGCGCCGGTAAATGTGCCCTGCGGCGGATTCGCAAACTGAAACGCCTTGGGAACCGCGCGAAACTTGCCGCTACCTTGATTCAAGAACAACAACGGACCCGCCGCGCGGACGACTACAAGGTCCTGCCGTCCATCGTTGTCGAAATCGGCAAACAATGCGCAGGCAGTGTTATCCAGAAGTCCAACACCCGAAGCCTCCGTTATATCTTCGAACGTCCCGTCTCCCCGATTGCGATAGAGCCGATTGGGAAGGCCAGCAGGCTGGCACACATATAAGTCGTCGAACCCGTCGCCGTCTATGTCTCCGACGGACACACCATTATGACCATAGATATCGATCCCACAAGCCCCATCGAGAACGGTCCGCCAGTAATCTACACCTTGCGCCATTTGCGCGGAAAAGGACGGCGCGCCAGCAAAGGCTTGGCCCGCGATGTCCGTGTATACCGGAGACGCAGACCGGCTTCGCACTTCGCTTACCGCACTCCAACCCTGAATGTGAAGCGCCAAACTCCAATCAATTACCCACTCGCCGACTCTCTGCTCGCGATGGAAGCCAGAACCTTCTCCAACTAACTCATAACGAACGCGAGTCTGCAACAAGCCCGCATTCCCAATCTCAATCTGAGTAACCTGAAACTCCGCCGTCCGGAACTTCGTAAGTGCGTCCCAGCCGAACCGCAGATCCGCCAGAAACGCCTCACGTCCCAAAGACCTCGTGGGAGCAAAGGCCATCCGGCTACTCGACACCACGCCAGACCTCAAAGCCCGCGTGTCAACAGGCCGCATCGAAGAGCCCCGGAAATCCGCCGCGAGAACTTCAGCGAACCCTCGCAACTCGCGAGGCGAACGGAGTAACTCGCCACTAAGCTCAACTAAGATAGTAGAGATCTTATCCGCGTACTTCTCGCCGGCAAAGCGATCCATCCCCGCATCGACCTTCAGTAGAACGGGATCCAGCGTCGTAGTAGTTCGGTATCGCGGATGAACGTGAAACTCCCCGCCAAGCGCGTCCGGAGGACCGGAAAGCAGCAAAGGCATTCCGATCGCCCCTACAACCCCACGGCACGATTGAAGCAGAAATTCACGTTTTCCTCGATCAGGCAGTTCGGGATTTCTCGCTCGCCGCATTCGCTTAGTTCATTGTTGCAAGTCCGCCGAATACAATTGGTCAATGAACAGAGCTACGTGCGCACTTCTGACTCTCTTCTCAGCCGCGGCAGCCCATCCAACTCTTTACGCGCAGGAAACAAACACGGGCGCCGCAGTCAAGGTTCAGAAGGACGTGCGCTACGGCTCGGTGAATGGTTCCGATCTGCACCTCGACATCTACGAGCCCGGTACGCGTGGAAAGGAAGCTAGCCCGGCCGTTGTCCTTATCCACGGCGGCGGCTGGATCAGTATGGATAAGAGCACGATGCGCGGCATGGCCCAATTTCTGGCACGCTCCGGGTTCGTCGCATTTGCCGTCGACTACCGTTTGTTCACCGATAAAGTGAATCGCTGGCCGGCGCAACTCGACGATGTGCAGCGCGCCGTCCGCTGGGTACGTGCCCACGCCGCAGAGTACAACGTGAACCCGGAACGCATCGGAGCCTTCGGACACTCAGCCGGCGCTCAATTGGCTGCGCTACTAGGGATGGAAGATAACTCCAACACTGCCACGAGCGATAACTCTGAGCCTAGCCTCGCGAAGTACTCCAGCAAAGTGCAGGCCGTCGTAGACGTCAGCGGACCCGTTGATTTCACCGTGAATCACGACCCGGATGGAGACGAATTCCTGACTAGTCTACTAGGGACGGATTTCAAGACTCATCCCGAGGTTTGGCGTGAGGCCTCTCCGGTCTTTCACGTTGCAAAGGGGAACGCTCCGTTCCTGATTGTTCACGGGACGAAAGACCAGAATGTCGCTATCGCGCAACCGCAGGAGCTATTCGACAAGTTACAGGCTGCCGGAGTGCCCGTGTCGTTCATCAAGGTCGATGACGAACACACATTCCAGACTCCTGAGGCACGCCGGAAGCTAGCGATGGAAACGCTCGCGTTCTTCAATCGATACCTCACCGCGTCGCATTAGTCGAGCCGCTTTAATTAGCCCCGCTTTTGGTGGCTCAACCGGCTTTAAGGCACGAGTAGGTGCTACTGCCTGCCAATGCGCGGTGCGATAAGTCCAGGACGTTTTCGCAATTGAAGCGCACTCTGCATCGCGGCTGCTCGATCGTGCCATGTTTCGTTCCGGCTTGCCTTCCACCGCGCAGTGACTAACCCGTCATCGAAACCAATTGAGAGTAACTGGTCCAATATAGTGGCGGCTTCTTCGGCATTGTTCGCAAGCCGCAGTAGGGGGCGTTTGCTCAACAATTCATGCACCCCGGGAAAGGCGATCATCGGCCGGCAGGCAGCAAGGTGCTCGTAATAACGAGTGCTGGAGCCGGAAAAGTTGGGCTCTCGTTTGAAGTAAGGCAGTATCGCCACATCCAGACCGCGGGCATACTTGTAAAGTTCGCCGTAAGGGCGATGGCCGATCAAGCAAGCTCGCGGGTGCGCCATAACTGATTGACGAGCGCGGCGCTGCTGCTTATCGTCAATGCGCATACTTGTTGAACCGACGAAACCCCAGGAATACTGAGGACTCAGTTCCAACAGCTTCTCGATAGCCAACCAGTCCATATTCTCGGCCAGGTTTCCGATTACTCCAGCGACCGGTCTGGCTAGATGTGCCAAGTCGGAGGGGAGCGAACTCGGAGCTGACGGAGGAACTTGCAATAGGTTCCCCTTGCGGGCGGCATTGGGAAGGATTTGAATCTTTGCCGGATCGCAACCGGTCTTCTCGACAAGATACAAGGCTAACCGCTCCGAGTTCGGACACACAAGCCTCGCCGATGCGCACATCCTCCGATCGAGACGGCAGACCTTTGCAGCGCTTGCGCCGCGGTACCCGCCGATGTAATCAGTCAACCAGTAGATCACGGGTCCGCGCCATAACTCGGCAACCGGAGCGAAGTAGGGCGCGGTACAGATTAGCGGGGACTTATCCGGCTTCGGTCCGGATTCCTCAGTAAGTCGTGCCGCGATGCCGGGTCCGATACGGACAATCAATGACAAGGGAAAGCGCGCAAAGCCGCGTAGAATCGGAAACCCACAGATCCGCAGCGATGGGTTCGGGGAGCGCCGATCGGGCTCATTATAGATCCGACGCCGAGGGAGCAGGCTGCGCTTGGGCTCCCAGAGTATAACCGGGACGAAATCAGCAAGGGCGGAAGCCAGCTCAAGATCCAATACGTCAGATAACTGCAGAACGTGCCACGGCGGGACACTTTCAGCCATAGACCACTTTCCCGGTCAACGGCGCAAAATAAATCCGGCAACTCCGTCGTCCAGTTCTCTAGACTACAGCATCTAAGGCATCTCAGCTAGCCCTATCCGGCTTCAGCAACTCGCTAACTGTTTCGAAAAAGTACCCTTTGGCTTTCAGCGCGGGAATGATCTCTCTTATGGCAATCAGCATTTGGGATATATCCGGCTTAGGTTGGATGTCACGCCCGTCGTGCAGGCAGATGATCCCGCCGGGATTACTTTTACGCAGGACGAGTTTCGCGATTCTAGGTGCCGGCCACTCCCAGTCATGTCCGATAACCGTCCACATCACGCCGAGCAGATTCAAGCTCCGCTGCGCTTCTGCCAAACCGACCCATCGCAGCCCGTAAGGAGCGCGAAACAGTGTCGGATTTACACCGGTTTCGCTCCGGATTGCTTGCTGCGCCTGCGATAACTCTCTGTAAATGGACTCTGGAGACAATAAGTTCGGCTTACGACTAATCCGGGGACAGAGCCGAGCGTGAGAGTACGTATGATTGCCGATCTCGTGTCCCGCGGCATAGATGCGTCGCGCAATCTCAGGATGCCGCCGGACATTCATACCGCATTGAAAGAAAGTCGCCTTGACCTGCTGTTCTTCCAGGTAATCGATAAGCGCCAGGCTACCCTCGCTCGGTCCGTCATCAAATGTCAATGCGATTGATTTCCGTTTGCCGCGACCTCGGTAGATAGAAGGACCGAATAACTGCGACGAGCGGCCGCGTACGCCATACGCGGCGCCTAGCACTGCGCCGCCAACCGCAACGCACACTGAACTGATCCCAATCAACGAAGACTTTTGCATTTATTCGACCTAAGCGTTCCCATTATCCGCAATGGGTGGAAGGTGCACGCATTGAACTTCAGCCGCGCACGCGTCGTATGGTGGATGAGAAAGGTACATCTTGCTTAACCGTCGTTCCTTTGTTACAGCAGCCGCCGCAGTCGCCGGAGCCCAGGCCCAGACTCCTCCGTCTGCAGCGCCAAGTGAGACACCCGGTTCGCCATTCACGGACCCGGACTTCGGCTTTACAGCCCTGATCGCGCTCGGCGCCTCCTATTACGGCCAAGGCGACCCAGGAAAGCTACTGGCGATCCTTTCCAACATCAAACCAGGTGACTTCGAATCAGCATTTCAGGCTTATCACCAAGCTGGCCTTGAGGCGCGCGCGTTGGCAGGCGAAGCTTCGGCCAAGGGACATAAAGTGAGCGCGCGAGAGGCTCACCTATGGGCGGCAAAGCACTTCAGTGCGGCTATGCGGTTCCTGGACGGCACGGGACATCCCGAGCGAATGTTTCCCACCTGGCAAGAGTACGCCGCTTGCTGGGGGGCTGCCGCGGCCTCCTTCGATCCCCCCATAGAGCGTCTTGAGATTCCCTACGAAAGCACCAATCTTACAGCTTGGTTCCTGCGCGTCGATAAGTCGCGCCGCCGCCGGCCTTTGGTCATCATCAACAACGGCGCCGATGGGCTCGAGTGTAGCTTATATGTTCTGGGCGGAGCCGGGGCATTGGCGCGGGGATACAATTGCCTGATCCTCAATGGCCCCGGGCAGGGCGATTCTCTTTGGATCAGGAAGCTTTACTTCCGGCCGGATTGGGAAAAGGTGATCACTCCGGTAATCGATGCCATGCTCCGGCATCCGGAGGTCGATCAGAAACGAATCGCTCTGATCGGTGTTAGTCAAGGCGGCTATTGGGTTCCGCGCGCGTTAGCTTTTGAGCACCGGGTCGCGGCCGGGGTTGCGGATCCGGGTTTAATGAACGTTTCAGAACCTTGGCTTCACAACCTTCCAGCCTTTGTGCGCAAGATTCTGGATGACGGAGACAAGGCTAAGTTCGACCAGATGGTCAACGTCGGAACCGCGGCAAACCCTAGAACTCGCGCGACGCTTAGTTTCCGCATGCGCCCGCTTGGGATGGAATCTTACTACGACGCTTTCCGAGCAGTTCAACAGTATAACTTGGCGGATGTAGTTGGCAATATCAGGTGCCCGATGTTGATTACCGATCCCGAGGGAGAGCAGTTCTTCCCGGGTCAGGCACAGAAGCTCTACGACTCGCTAACATCGCCCGAAACAGATCGTTCATTTCACGCGCGACCAGGGCGCGGATCAGCACTGCGAAGTTGCGGCGCCCGGCTACCGGGACTATTGCATTTATAACTGGCTTGACGAGATACTGACCTAAAAGATCAGCTTCAAACCGAACTGGATTTGCCGCGAAGTAGTGGCCGTCGTTGTAATCAATCCTGCCGAAGGACTAATCGAGCTACCCGAGAACACGGTCGCGTTCGGCGTCCCAAAGTTCGCTCGGTTCAGTAAGTTGAAGAACTCTGCGCGAAACTGAAGGTTTGTCCGCTCTGTAATCGCCGTAGTCTTGAAAAGCGAAAGATCGACGTCGGCCAGACCGGGTCCGCTATATACGCCGCGTCCTAAGTCGCCATAAGTCCCTGGGGTTGGCAAGACGAACGCAGCCGGATTGAACCATTGATTCGGATTACCGAGAACCACCGGTCCAGTGAACGCCGGATTGAGTGACGGGCGATCCGGATTGCGCGTATCGCCGTCGCCCGATCGATTCGAGCCGATCTGCGGCGTAAAGGGAAATCCGCTCAGCAGAGTAACAATCGTGTTGACCTGCCATCCTTTCACGAGCCGGTTCGCTTTGAAAGGTAATTCGTACGAACCTGAAACGCTTGCCTGGTTAGGAACGTTGTACGCGGACGGCCCCCAGTCGCGGCGCAAGTCGTTGCGGTCCAGAACCATTTGAGCCTGGTTATTGGCCTGCGCGCCGGTAAGTCCCGAGTTGATGTCGAGATCCTTCGACCAAGTGTAATTCGCTCGGAACTGGAAACCTTTGCGGAATCGATGACTTACATCCACTTGCAGCGCGTTGTAACTGCTGTTCCCTTCCGTATACCAGAAGAAGCCCGCGCCTAACTGCGGATTGGGTCGCGTTGCGCCGGGTCCCGGAATATACTCTGCACCTTCGGGAACCGTGTGGGGAATGTTCGCTAAGCTCGCAACGGTTGCCACGCCACCCGCGGAACAGCCGCTCGCATTGGTGCAGATCTCTGTCGGGATGGTGTTCGGATCGACGCTCACCAAACCGTGATAGCCGAACTCGCCCACATAGCCCACGCGCAGTACGGTATCGTGGCTAAGTTGCTGCTCTAATGTGAAACTCCATTCCTGCACGGTCGGAGTCTTGGCGTTCGGCTGCACGCCCTGCGGCGCAAAGATCGTTCCGGCCGGGGGAGGAACGCCAGGAGTAATCGGCAGCAGTGAAGGTAGCGATCCTGTCTTAGAAACAGACCCGTTGTAAGGAGGAATGGAGTTCAACAGGAAACTTAGATCATCTATCAACGAATAGTAAGTGCCGAACCCGGCTCGTACCGCAGTTTTGCCGTTCCCAAAAACATCCCAGGCCAGCCCCGCTCGTGGACCCAGTAAGTGTGCCGCGTTGTTCTTAGTGAACGCGGAACTCCCTACCATAGGAGTGGTGATCAAGATCCCTGCCGGATTGGTTAGATAGTTGGCCGCGCGCCCCGATTCTTCGTTCCACCCGGTGGTGAACTCGTACCGCAGCCCCGCTTGGAAAGTCAGATTTCGAAAGATCTTGATCGAGTCTTGGAAATAGCCTGCTCCAAACAGACTACGCCATCCGAGCTCGTTCGGGTCCGGCACTACTTGAAACGAGGTCACCGTACCTTGCAGGAAAGTGGTGAGACTCGCGAAGCTCGCTTGTCCCAACTGGCGCGATGCGTCGTTATCGTTATCCTGCACGCGCTGAAGCCACACTCCGGCGCTTATCTGCTGGCGGCCCTTCGTAATCTGCACGCTGTCCGTGTAAGTGAATAGGTTCCGCCGGTTCCAGACGTTAGCCGCATTATTCGGTCCGGCCGAAGTGATCGTGCCACCGGCAGTGGTGGTCACACCCCCGCCGACCACGATCCCACCGGGCCCCAGGCCGGTTACAAAATCCGTATTTGCCGGAAACGAAGCCAGCGGAAACGAATCGTAATTGAACGCCGCGCGTGAAAATCCGGCGCGGAACGTATTCAGAACATCGGGCGAAATGATGTGCGTTTCCTCGACACTCGCGACCTGATTCTGCAGTGTTTCATAAGATCCGAAAAGCGGATCTGACAAAGGAATCAAGCTATCGCCGTTGTCAATCGTATAACTCGCGGAGAAGGTATCCCGGTCACTAAGAAGGTAATCCGTCCGCATCGTGCCGAAGTCTTCGCGGATCGTCTGCTTCGGATTGTTATAAGACAACGCCGTTCCGCTGGAAAGTCCGCCAACAGTTAGTTCGGGACCATTCGGCAGCGGCCAAAGCTGCATATACTTCAGCATTGCCGGGTTGAGCTTCGCAACCGTGGTATACACGCCGGAGGCATTGGGCAACAACCCTAACCTCGCTTCCGAATCGGGAACTACGCTCACACTACTTACCGCAAGCGATTGCCGGAAACCCTCGTAGTTACTAAACAGGAACCACTTATCTTTTTTGACCGGCCCCCCGATCGCGCCGCCGAACTGATTCCGACGGAACGGCGGAACCGAAGCCTGGTCGAAGAAATTCCGGGCGTCAAGGTCGCTATTGCGGAGAAATTCATACACGGCGCCATGCAGCTGATTCGTCCCGGACTGAGTAACCACGCTGATCTGCGCGCCTGCGCGTTTTCCGTACTCTGCCCCATAGGTATCGGTGAGGACGTTGAACTCGCGAATCGCATCGATGCCCAGCAATTCGCCGCTGACTCCGCCCGGATTGATGGCTAACTGGCTCGACCCGGTATATTCGATTCCATTCAGCAGAAACAGGTTCTCGTAGACCCGGCGGCCATCCACTGAGAATGCATTGCCATTGCTGGTGCTCGTTTGCGGACTTCGCAAGGCGCTGTAGTTGACTGTGCCCGGGTTCAAGGTGATCAGGTTGTCGAAACTGCGGCCATTCAGCGGAAGGTCTTTGATCTGCTCCTCGCCCACGACGCCGGATACCGCGGAAGTGGTCGTGTTGACGAGAGGCGTTTCGTCCGTCGATGTCACTTGCTGAACGAACTCGCCCAGTTCGAGGCGGAAGTTGACTACCGCTTGTTGTCCTACCACCAACGACACCCCGGTTCGGACTGCGGTCTTAAACCCGGCCTTCTCCACTGTCAACTCCTGCGGACCAAGCGGCAGCGATACCACGATGAAGCTACCGGACTGATCCGTGGCTACCGTTCGAGCGGCGCCTGTCTCAACGCTTTTTATCGTGATCTTTGCCCCGGGAACCAACGCGCCGGATGCGTCCTCCACGGTGCCGGAAATCGCCGCCGTTACCTGCGCACTAAGTGGAATGCGACCCGCCACTAAAATGAGGGCGCCGAGTAAAAGAATACGGATACGGGTTCTCAAGGAACCACTATGGTACCGTTTTCTACTGCTGGCGATACTCCACCAGCGCTTGATCCCATTGCAGACCGCGTCCTTCGAAGTGGCGGCGGATGGTGAACTTGCCCTTGTCCAGCGACATCACCCAGCGGTCATCGATGACTATATCGCCATCAGTGCCATGCGTTACGGAGTGAACCACGAGATCGGACACGTCCCACTTGGCCGTTGATTGAACGGCATTGCCTTCGATGGTGTTCTGCGTTGTTGAGCCGTCCAATTCGTAATGCAACTGGCTCGATCGCGCCTTCCCGCCATCCATTTCGTTGACCTTCTGGCGAAGTGTATTTCCGGATTGCTCGATTACATCCATGCGCGACTTCGGCGGCGTACGACCGGCAAAATCGCTTTCATCGATATTAAGCTTCCAGGTGCCGGTGAAATCAGGATGTTCTTGCGCAGTAGAGGACAGAACAAAATGCCGCCGCAAGAAGCGGTAACCAACGCATAGTTCCAGTTTACGGCCTCGCGCCGTACCTCTTTCAAGTGGTTGTATTGCGGCAGGCTGGTTGTGGAAAACAGCCAGCCTGCCGCCTTCGTTAGCGCCAGCCGAAACGATGCCAGCCGCCGTAAAACCCGATCCCTACGCCAACCCGCGGGTACCCATAGCCGTAATAGCCGCCATAGTAAGGATAACCGTAGTAGCCGCTGTAATACGGATAGCCGTAGTAGCCGCCGTCGTAGTAGCCGCCGTAGTAACCGGGCCATCCGAAACCAAAACCGATCCCGTAGCCGCCCCAACCCCAGCCGCCGTAACCCCAACGGCCACCGTAGTATCCACCGCGATAACCGCCATATCCGTAGCCGCCGCGATAACCGCCGTACCCGTAACCCCCGCGGTAACCACTGTGCCCGTAACCCCCGCCATAGCTATAACCGCCAACATGACCGCCGTAGCTACCGCCGCCCGAATAATGAGCGCCGCCGCCACCGCCGCCGACATGACCACCGCCACCACCACCGTGCTGAGCAAAGAGAGTGCTCGATGCTGTAAGGAAAACAAAACAGGTTAAAGAGAGAATAAGCTTCCGCATTGGAATTGCCTTTTGCTCCTCTAGTAGGCACGCGGGTTTCCACAGTGTGGAAAGCGCGACCTGCGCCCATAATGGATAACGGAGACGCTTCTTCTGGATGAAAACCGCTCTTGCGTTCGTACTAGCCGCGATGTCCATTGAAATTCCCGTTCACGCCGCCGACCCGCCGAAGGTTGTTCTCCTCTGGCCCGGTGGCGCTCCGGGAGCGCTCGGAAACGGCGACGAAGATCAGCCCAAATACACGGTCTACCCCGGGACCGGCCCTTCGCATACGGGCGTGCTCGTCTGCCCGGGTGGCGGTTATCAAAATCTCGCGATGGATCACGAAGGTCAGCAAATCGCGAAATGGCTCAACGGTTATGGAGTCACCGCGTTCGTCCTGCAATATCGGCTCGGCCCCAAGTACCACCATCCCATCGAAATGAACGATGCGAAGCGTGCGATGCGGATGATCCGTTCACGTGCGCACGAATACAACATCGATTCGGACCGCCTCGGGATTTGGGGATTTTCAGCGGGAGGCCACCTCGCCGCGACAGTATCGACGCACTCGGATAACGGAGACTCCAGATCGAAAGACTCGGTCGAATATTTCTCGTCGCGTCCGGATTTTGCGATTCTGGCCTACCCGGTGATTTCCTTCGGCGAGTATGGCCACACCGGCTCGTTGCACAACCTGCTCGGCGATCACCCCGATCCAGCGCTGGTCGAGGAGCTGTCGAACGAGAAGCATGTGACGCAACAGACGCCGCCGACATTCCTGTTCCATACGGCTGACGACCCGGTCGTCCCCGTGATGAACAGCATCCTGTATTTCGAGGCGCTGAAGAAGGCCAATGTTCCGGCGGAAATGCATATCTACGAGCACGGGCCACACGGCGTCGGCCTGGCTTTCTACGATCCCGTTCTATCGACGTGGTCCCAATTGCTGGCGACCTGGCTGCGCGTTCACGGGTATCTCAACGCGAAACCGCGCTGACGATGCGGCGAATGCCTTCGTCGAAGATTTCGGGGCGCGTGAGCAGGCTCACGACGAGCCAGGGTTCGGAATCGAAGTCGTAGAAGAAGCCGGGCTGCACGAGCGTCTGGTGTTCGGCGAGGAGTAGCGACACCCACTCTTCTTCGGTTCGGATCGCGGGCACGCGCAAGATCGCGTTCCAGCCGGCTTCGACATCAAGAATCGATACTGCCGTCTCACGCGCCGCTAGTCGAAGCGCTCTCAGATTGCATTCCAGTCGCGCTCGGATTTGCATTTGAACCGAGGAGCGTGCGGCGAGTAAGGCCGGAAGCGCATACTGCACCGGAGTCCCGACCGACAAGTACGTATCAGCGATCAGATCGAGGCGGTCGATAGGACCCGGCGCGACAATCCAACCTAATTTCATCTGCGGCAGGCCGACGAGTTTGGATAAGCCGTTGAGCACGAACGTGTGCGGACCGGCGAGCGAATGCCGAACGCCTGAGAGCGCATAGTCGCCGAAGACTTCGTCCGAGATCAGAGCGAGATCGTGCTCCGCGCAAATCGCTTCGAGCGCCGCATGCTCTTCCGGTTTGACGTAGTTGCCTGTCGGGTTGTTGGGGTTGACGACAACAATCGCGCGAGTACGCGGCGTGATCCCGTCGCGCAGCGCCGCGATATCGATAAACCAGCCGTGCCCGTGATGCAGCGGATACGTTCGAGTCTCGACCGATTCCAGTCCCGCCAGCATTTCAAACAGCGGATACGATGGCCGCGGGATCAGAACTTCGTCGCCGGGGTCGCATAGCAGCTTGAACAACCACGCATACGCCTCACTGGTGCTGGCCGTGAGGAGTACGCGCTCGACAGGAACGCCTTGCAGGTCGGCCACGGCCTGACGCGCTTCCGGTAGCCCGAGCGATTCCGGATCATAGCGGAGCATGCGCTCGTCCTGAAAGCCCGCGAGGATGGAAGCCGCCGGATACTCAAAGCCCGCGCGCGTCGGGTTCGATTCTGTCAGGTCGTATCGGACGCGGCTGTCAGCGATCAGGGCCGCAAGGCGTGTGGGCTCGACGTTCCGAGGCAGCCGCGACGAAAACCTCAACGCCCTTCGGCGAGAGCGCGCAACGTTTCGGTATACGGCGCCCGCGCGACTCCACGCTCAGTGATAATCGCCGATACGTATCGATTGGGCGTGACATCGAACGCCGGATTTTGCACTTCGGTATTGATGGGCGCCATCCGCACCCCACCCACGTGAGTCACTTCGGACGCGGCACGCTGTTCAATCGGAATCAGAGTCGCCGGATGCGAGCGAGAGATCGAGAGTGGAAATCGGCGCCGCGACATAGAACGGGATTCCATTCTCCTTAGCAACAACGGCAACCGTATACGTGCCGATCTTGTTCGCCACGTCGCCGTTACCCGCAATGCGATCGGCCCCGACGATGACGCACCCGATCCGCCCGGACTTCAGAAAGTGTCCGGCCATATTGTCGGTGATCAACGTGGCCGGGATCCCGTCCTGCTGCAGTTCCCACACAGTTAGTCGCGCGCCTTGCATGAACGGCCGCGTTTCGTCGGCGAAGACATCGATCTCTTTGCCCTGTTCCACAGCCGCGCGGATCACGCCGAGCGCTGTCCCGTAACCGGCGGTCGCCAGTGCACCCGCATTGCAATGCGTTAATACCGTCTTGTGGTCAGGAACCAGAGGCGCGCCGTTCTTCCCGATCGCCTGATTGATCGCGATGTCTTCGATGCGGATCTGCTTGGCCTCGGCGACTAGCCGCTCCGTGATTGCCTCCGCACTCTTACCTTCCATCCCGTTCCGCACGGCTCGCATGCGTTCAATCGCCCAGAATAGATTGACCGCGGTGGGGCGCGACGCAGCCAGAGTCTCGCAGACGGTGTCGAAGTCCGCGCCTTGTACGACGCCCAGCGCCACACCCATCGCTGCCGCGACGCCGATCGCCGGCGCTCCTCTGATCGTCATCTTGCGGATGTGATCGGCGACGTCCTGATAAGTGGTGCATGTCACGTACTCTTCGACGCTAGGCAAGCGGCGCTGATCGATCATCACCACGCCCTCGTCGGTCCACTCGATCGTTTCCACCATGTTTATGTTTTGAGATTCCTTCCTACCGCGAAAAATAGAGCGAACAGCGTCCCGTTATACCCGACATGCGCGAGGACGGAGCTCTGCGTAGAACCCGACAGATGCCGGATGACGCCGAACGCGATGCCGGCGACGGACACCAGAACCGCCGAGCCCCACGAATTTCCATACTCCTGAAAGTGAAGCGCGCCGAACAGCGCGCTGGTAAGCCCGATGCCTGCAATCACGCCGGCGGTTCGCACGAAGAGCGGTTGCAAAAAGCCGCGGAAGAACAACTCTTCGGCCAGCGGCGCTAACGTGACCGCGAACAGTGCGAGCGCGATCGCACCGCCCGGCGCGCTTAGCAGCTTCTGCATTTCGGACTCTTTGGGCTGGACATGCAAGAGACCGCCGAGCAGCGCGATTGCGATTGAAAGCACCGAGCCAAGAACTATCGCGGATGCAGCAGGCAATCGCGAATGCACCCATCCAAGCGATCGCCAAAACGGCGCGTCGTAGCCCAGACGCAGGATGCCCGCAAGCACCGCGAACAATCCGACGTACCCGATCGCCTGCGCGCTCACCAATACCGCAGGCGTATCGGAGTGCAGATGCAGCAGCGCTGCGATGCCGCGCATGAGCAACGCCGCGATGAACAAGCACGGCAGGCCCAGGCCAAGCAACAGCGCTGCATCCTGCCAGCTCCAGAACGGAAAGCGATTCGGTGGCACTGGCTCGGCGTTGTCTACGCTTGCGCCGTCTTCGGACGGTGTCACGCAGCGACCCCGGTTGTCTTCATCACCTTGCGCAGCGCTTCTCCCGTAAAGCTCTTGCGCGATTTCATAATCTGCTCCGGCGTACCCTCGGCGATGATACGTCCTCCGAACTCGCCGCCATCCGGCCCAAGGTCGATGATCCAATCCGCGCTCTTGATCACGTCCAGATTGTGCTCAATCACCACCACCGAATTGCCCAGATCGGTGAGCTTCTGCAAGACATCGATCAGCTTCCGCACGTCATCGAAGTGGAGTCCGGTCGTCGGTTCGTCGAGCAGGTAAAACGTCCGCCCGGTCTGCCGCTTGCTCAACTCGCGCGCGAGTTTAATGCGCTGCGCTTCGCCGCCCGAAAGCGTCGTTGCGGACTGCCCTAGATGAATGTACCCCAGCCCGACGGCGTTCAACGTTTCCAATTTCGGCCGGATCTGCGGATGCGTTTCGAGCACAGGCAGCGCCTCTTCAATCGTCATCTCCAGCAGATCGGCGATCGAGTGGCCTTTGTACTTCACCTCCAGCGTCTCCTGGTTATAACGGCGGCCCCGGCACACGTCACAGGTGACGTAAACGTCCGGCAGGAAGTTCATTTCTATGCGTTTCAGCCCGTCGCCCTGGCACGCCTCGCAGCGGCCGCCCTTCACGTTGAAACTGAATCGCCCCGGTTTGTAGCCGCGTTCGCGCGATTCAGGCAGCATCGCAAACAGATCGCGAATCGGACTGAACAGTCCCGTGTACGTCGCCGGATTCGAGCGTGGCGTGCGCCCGATCGCGGCCTGATCGATGCGCACGACTTTATCGATCTGATCGATGCCTTTGATCTCCAGATGTGCGCCGGGTTCATCGTGCGATCCGTAAATCTCGCGAGCCAGCGCCCGGTAGACAATCTCATTCACCAGCGTCGACTTCCCGCTTCCCGATACACCGGTCACCACCGTAAGCACGCCCAGAGGAATGGCGACGTCTACGTTCTTCAGGTTGTGTTCCGTCGCGCCCCGCACGGAGATTTCGTTTCCATTGCGCGCGCGCCGTTTCGCCGGCACGGGGATCGAAACGACTCCGGACAGATACTGGCCCGTGAGCGAATCCGGATTGTCCGCGATCTGCTGCGGCGTCCCTTGCGCCACCAACACCCCACCGAGCCGGCCCGCTCCGGGCCCGAGATCGATCACATAATCCGCGCGCTCGATCGTCTCCGCGTCGTGTTCCACCACTAGCACCGTGTTGCCCATATCACGCAGCCGGATCAGCGTGTTCAGCAGCCGGTCGTTATCGCGTGGATGCAATCCGATCGACGGTTCATCCAGCACATACAGCACACCGCGCAGCTTCGAACCAATCTGCGTCGCCAGCCGGATGCGCTGCGACTCACCTCCGGAAAGCGTTCCCGCCGGCCGCTCCAAGCTCAAGTAGTCCAACCCGACCGAGCGCAGGAACTCGAGCCGGCGTCGAATCTCATCGACCACACGCCCCGCGATCTGCGTCTCCCGATCGCTAAGCTGCCACGCACCCACAGTCAGTGCCGCGCGCGAAATTGGCATCGCGACCACCTCGGCGATCGATAGATCCTTCACGCGAACTGCAAGACTCGAAGCCTTCAACCGCTTGCCGTGGCACGTCGCACAAGTCACGGGCGACATATATTCGAGCAGCCACTCGCGATAGGTATCCGACGCATGCTCGAAAGTTTCCTGCAGCAACGGCCCGATGCCTTCGAAGCCATCCCCGCCCGCCAGCAAAAGCATCCGCAAGCGCTTGGGAAATTGCGCGAACGGTGTGGACAACTTGAATTTCAGCGCCTTCGCCGCCGCCTGCACCTTCTGCTGAATGAACGCTGATCCCGCGCCCGGTCCCAAAGCCCCTTCCAGCAGCGGCTTGGTCTCATCCACAATCAGTTTCTCCGGGTCGACCTGCCACTGGATGCCCAACCCGGTACACACTTCGCAAGCCCCGTACGGACTGTTGAACGAAAACGAACGCGGCTCCAGCTGCGGAACGCTCATCCCGCACTCCACGCACGCCAGCTTGCTCGAATACAGCCGCTCCTCGCCGTTCACCACCGACACGATGACCAGCCCATTCGCCAACTTGGTTGCGAGCTCAATCGACGCTTCCAGACGCTTCTCAATCCCTTGCTTCACCAGAAGCCGGTCGATCACCACCTCGATCGTGTGGTTCTTGCGGCGGTCCAGAGGCACTTCGTCCTCAAGCGATCGAATCGTGCCATCGATCCGCGCCCGCACAAACCCCTGCCGCGCGTACTTCTCCAGATCCTTTTTGAACTCGCCCTTGCGCCCGCGCACCACAGGAGCCAGAATCATGATCCGGTCGTCCGGACTGAGCGCCAGAACGTGCTTCAGAATCTGCTCGGTGGTCTGCCGCGAAATCTCCACGCCGCAATTCGAGCAAAATGGTGTCCCGATTGCCGAATAAAGCAGCCGCAAATAGTCGTAAATCTCGGTGATCGTTCCTACCGTTGACCGCGAACTGCGCGACGTGGTTTTCTGCTCGATCGAAATCGCCGGGCTCAATCCTTCGATGGCATCCACGTCCGGCCGCTCCATCTGATCGAGGAACTGGCGCGCATAAGGCGACAGCGTTTCCACATAGCGCCGCTGGCCCTCGGCGTAGATCGTATCGAAGGCGAGCGAGGATTTCCCCGAGCCGCTCAGTCCCGTAATCACGGTCAGACTGTTGCGCGGGATTTCGACGTCGATATTCTTGAGGTTGTGCTGGCGCGCGCCATGAACCGAGATTCGGTTGAGCATGAATTGAGAAAAGATATTATGCTGTAGATGCGAATGTTACGAAGCTGTCAATGTTTGACGGAATGTACCGGAACTTAGAAGGCTGCCACGATGCAATGCCCGAAATGCAGCGGCGCGCTGGTTCGCACCCACCGTCGCGGCCCTGAAAAACTAATTTTCGCACAGGCGTACCGGTGTAAGGATTGCAACCACCGCACCCGCCTCTCCTTCCTGAGTGCGGGAGTGTTCGATAAATACGCCAGTTGCCCGCGTTGCGGGAACCCGGTGCCCGACCGTCGTAGCCGGAAAGACAAAGTCGATTCGATGCTGCACACGCCGCTGCGCATGCTGCATTGGATGTTTGGAGGAAAGCTTTATCACTGCGTTTTCTGTCGACTGCAGTTCTATGACGCACGCCCAGTAAAGAGCGCGAAACAGAACCCTGAACAAATGCAGCAGGCCGCCAGTCGAACTAGTAAGGCCAAGATGGCAAGCTGAACAAGCCGCCGTCCACCCAGATCGTCTGACCGGTGACGAACTCCGCGGCATCCGACGCGAGGAACGCTACCACTGCCGCAACATCCTGCGGTTGCCCGACTCGGCCGATCGGCGTGCGTTTGGCCCAGGTTCCGGCGTAATCGTCGGCTTCTTTGCGCGTGCGCTCGATGTCGATCGCGCCCGGCGCCACGCAGTTCACCGTGATGCGATAAGGCGCGAGTTCCACCGCGGCGACTTTAGTGAACATCTCGATGCCGCCCTTGCTCGCCGTGTAATCCACCAGGTGCGGGAACGCGACTTTATTGCATCCCGAGCCGATGTTGATGATCCGGCCGCCCTGGTGATTCGTCATCATGCGCGCCGCGCGCTGGGTGCACAGAAAGCAGCCTTTCAAGTTGGTTTGGATCGTCTGGTCCCAATCTTCCTCGGCGAGTTCAAGCAGCGGCATCCAGGTCTGCACGCCGGCGTTGTTGACCAGGATGTTGAGGTCCGGCATATCGCACAACATGCGGTCGACTTCGTTGGCGACGCCGACATTGGCCTGCACCGGAAACGCATTCCGGCCGAGATCGCGAATCTCCGCAGCTGTTTCCTCCGCGCCTTTCCGATCGCCGTTGTAGTTGACTGCAACGTCACAGCCTTGCCGCGCGAGTTCAATGGCGATGCCGCGTCCGACGCCTTTGCTGGCTCCGGTGACGAGCGCTTTCTTTCCGGCGAGGTTGTTCGAGGAAGGGGTCATGCTCCGAACCGAAGTGTAGCGTGATCGCGGATTGGATACGGATTCTAGTAGTGTCTCCCGTAGGCCTTCCAAGCCTCATTTACATCCTGAGCCTGCCAGACCGCCTCGTAGTGCAGGGGATTCTCTCTGTCGAGCTTGTCGACCTCGGCGAAGTAGCGCGCTAGAGCGCGGTCGCCGTCAGCCGAGTGCATCGCGAGGAGCTGATAGATCGCCCATCCGTGAATGCGCGCATTCTCCACGTGACCCGCGGGTAAGAGAACACTGTCTAAGGCTTTGGTGCGGTCTGGATCGCGGGCCAACACTGCGATTCGATCCCGGCAGAACTCCAGCTCCGACTTGCCCCACCAGTCATTGTGAATTGCATTCATCGAGCTTTCAATCAAGGGAAAATCAGAAGAAGACCCAAGATCGCAGAGCCGGTTGATGGCCCACCGATAAACCGAATCCTCGACATCGCCCTTATACGAACGCTCGTTTAGAACGCCCCGGGCAAACCTAATTTTATCTTCCGTATTACCCCCTGCCGCGCGCTCACCAATCTCCTTTAGACCGACGGTTACGCAGCCGAGTAGATAGTAGCGCCTATCTGAGGGAGCATCCTCCAGCCGGAACTTGCTTAAGATCTCCGACGCCGGCTGAGAACCCGTCTCGCCTAACTTCTCTGCCGCGTAGCACCGCGACTCAGCTTCAGCGAGATGTAGTCTTGCCATTCCATCTGTCCCGAGATCAGTCAATTGCCTAAAGTCCCCCGATCGTGTCGCTAGGCTTGCCGAGGAGCACGGAGCCCAAAACGGCGACCACTCTCGGGAGCTCGGCGGGCGAGCGAAAAGCTGCGCCAACAATTCGGTCAAGAGCGTGATACTCAGCGGCAAATTCGCCGGGCTCGTAAGCGTAGCAGGTGGCCGCTGCCACAACAAAGATCGTGAGCGCGAGAATTGGTTTCTTGCCGGCTAGATTGTTAGTTGAAGGGGTCATACTCCGAACCGAAGTGTACCCTGATCGCTGACTGAGATAAGAGTGGTCCGCAGAAGCCTCGCGGTGACCCCGCGAGAGATGGTTAATAGAGCACGTCCCCGCCGTCCGAAACGGATGCTGAGCCCTCGACAAAATAGCGAACGATAGCTAACCGTATGCCTTGTACAACGATTGACCCGCCGGATAATAGACGGTACCTGCCTGGCGCACGCTATCTCCCGTTGTAGGTGATCCAAAACGGAGAAGCCCAGACAAGCTCTCCATTCTCCTGCTCACCCCGCACGTAGTAGTAGCTGGTCTTGCCGGACTTCGGAGAGTTGTCCCGCCACTTGAAGTTAACGTCCGTAGAGCCGGGCGCCGTCGAGTAAACGTATTCGTTGTCCTTAACGATCACTACTTTCTTGAACGGAGAAGTGCCACTGAGTTTCACCGCGATCTCCGGCGCGGCGTCCGTCGCGAACGCATCTCCCATAAGATGATCGCCGCTGCGTACATCGGCGATGATGTTATCCGTCGAGGCATAAACGTGCCGCTTACGCAGCGCATCCATCAGAGCTTCGCGTGTATTCTCCGTGACGAGCAGATTTGCGTAGCTCTGGTGAGTGGAGATGTGGTCGGAACTTGCCTGGAAGCCGAGTTTGTAACCCTTATCCAGCGCCAGATTGACGAAGCCTTTCGGACGCCAGCCGCCAATTGAATCCTTCGCGTTGCCGGCGCGTGGGCTGTCCGGCATTTCGTAGTTCTGCCGCATGCCCTGGTAGATCTCCACGATCGGTTCGAGGTTTGGATCATTGTCGCGCCAGTCCGTGCCCATATCTGTCGCGCTGGTGTGCGATGCCACTACGCCGTTGTACTTGCGCAGGTATTCATAGAACATCAGCGTATCCGGCGCGTGGTCAGTGGAATCGTTTTCAACTTTGGGCAGCCGCGGCAGCGCTCTCACACCGCGCTGAGCAAAGACGACATTGCGGTGGCCCTCGGGGTAGGACACGCTCCGCTCATAGCTGAACAGCGGAGCGAATTTGCCTGGAGTATAAAAGATATCCGTCAGCTTCTGCGTGATCCACCATGTGTACTCACGGCCCTCGCCGTTATCGTGATCGCAACAGCCCACCCAGTCGAGCGACGCGGCATCCAAGATATAGCGCCATTGATCGAGGATGGCGCCGTCAAGCCCGCCGTCCATTGAGATCTCACTATGACGATGAAATTCTCCGCGTGAGATCAGATAGTTAGCGCCACGATCGGAGAGCCGAAAATCGCGCAGCTTCGCGACGGATTCGCGCTCTTCGGGGAACGGCTTGGGTAACCGAGGGGGCTGGCGCAGGGGGCAGGGGGCGTCCAGCGATTGGACTGGGAGCCGGCGGCAATTTCAGCACGCTCGCGTAAAGATCGTTCTGGTAGGGGTCCGGTTCGGAGAACGCGAGTATCTCTTTCAGGTTCCAGCCTTGTTTCAGGAGAGTGGAAGAGTCGCGGCGCGAATCCGAAGACTCGATTACGACTAGGTCTCCTGCGCCACGGGTCACAACAGCCGGGCGGTTATCCAGCAGATTGTCGCTGCGGTTGAGATAGATGGGCCCGGTCCAGCGGCTCCCATCGAAGGAGACGACATACTCCGACCAGGAGGTTCCAAGCGGACCCCAAACCGCCGGATGGTTGCTGCGAAACGCAAGCCACAGCCGCCCGGATGCATCAGCCTGCAGGCGGGGCAAACTATTGCGCGGGGTGTTAGGAGGCCAGATATGCGCGTTCGGTTCGCGCTTGCTGTAGAGCTTCGGGTCTGGCTTTTCCCAACCGGTCACGTCGGCCTGGCGGACCGTATCGTCTTCGCGCACTTCGGATTTGCCCCAGAGCACGGTTCCAACGTCGACACCTGGATCGAGGCGGACGCCGGACGCGTCGAGTCCGACCAGGCGAATCGCACGCGCGAAATACAGCGGCACGCCGTCGCTCTTATCCGCGCCGAAATCTTTGCCCCAGCCCTCGGAACTCTCTTCATAGGCAACCCACAACCGGCCTTTAGGGTCGTACGCGATGGATGGGTAGGCTTCATAGCGCGCAGTTGCAGCAACGGGGATCTCCGGCTGCCAGTTGCCGCCCGCGGCCGTTCGCGCGTACACATCGTAATTGCCGTTGCGATAGGAATCCCAAGCTACGGTGACTCTACCGCTCGCGTCGGCTGCGATGGCCGGATTCCATTCATTCGCGTTCGAGTTCGAAACTCTTTGCGGCGGAGAGAACGCATTTCCGTTCTGGACGCTGGCCAGGATGGATGCCTTCCCGTTTTGCCAACTCTGCCACGCAACCCACACGGCGCCTTTCGAGTCCGTCGCGGCGACAGCAAAAATGTCTGAGCCGGAGTTCTTCGAGATCTGGATGGTGCTCAGCGGACGGCCATTAACGAGGGCGCGTGCGAATACTTCGAAGTTACCCTTCCGGTTCTCTGACCAGAACACCCAAGGTCTGCCCTTCCCATCGATCGCGACGGCGGGACGATAAAGATCGCCGCCGCCCGGAGTGATCGCGATCGGCTCGCCCCAGTTGTTGTTGGCGAAATGCTTGACGAAGATCTGATCGCCGCCGGGTTTCTCGGAGTAAACGGAGTAATCCTTCGGAGCCATCGTCATCGGCAGGCGAATTTGGTCATGCTTCGGGTTGTGTTTGAACTCGATGTACGCGAGCCAAATCTCGCCGTTTGGCGAAACAGCGGCGGCGGGATAGTCCTGCTCTTCTTTGGAACTCGTAAGCTGAGTACTCGGCGGGATGCGATCCACGGCGACACGGCCGTCCAGGACGTGGGTGAACTGCCCATAGGGAAGATCACCCAAACGTATGTTGAAATTACCCTGCGCCGTTTGCACACGAACTTGGGTGTTTTCGTCCTCGCCGGTCAACCAGGCAATCACGCCATTGGAGCCGACGGGAGGTTTGCGCCGTTCCACCAGATGAAGGAATGAGAGCACGGGCGCGGTTGAGATTTTCCACGATCCATCTGCATTGATGGAATCGTCCTTGCCAAACCGCCACGGATCGAGACGCGCAATCTTTCCGGAAGTTACCGTGGCGGAGCCGTCCCAATTCGCCGGATTTTCATCCGAAATTCCTAGTAAGATCCGAACTCCGACATCGGCGCGAGCAGCGAATGCCGAGAGGATTAGAAGCAGCGAAAGGGCAAGGGCAGTAGGTTTCACGGTTGCCTCGAATTAGAAGGTGAACTTGGCAGCCACCTGAATCTCGCGCGAGATTCGCTGGAACGTAGTCGGAGATCCCGCCGATGAGATCGTCCCAAAGGCAGGCGACGCTGCAAGGTTGGCGACCAGAACGGTGCTGCCGGTTGCGGGAGGTGGAGCAACGGAGCTGGGGTTATTGAACTGCGGTGTGTTGAACAGATTAAAGAACTCGCCGCGGATTTGGAGGTTCTTCGACTCAGCCAATCGGAAGTTCTTAAAGATGGAGAAGTCTATGTTCTTGGTTCCCGGCCCCTGCAGGATATTACGGCCGGAATCTCCCCATTGGCCGTTTGCGAGCGGCCCCGTGAGCGGGATGCTGACGAACTCCGAAGTGTTAAACCATTCTTGAATTGTCCGCTGGCCCGTTGGCAGCGAGCCGTTACCACTGGTGCCGATGAATTGGGCGCGCGGAGTGAGTCCATCGCCCACGCCGTTCGCGGATGTAACGGAGAATGGCAGACCATCAAAGTACGACAGAATTGCGTTCATCTGCCATCCGGCGACGATGAAGTTCGACTTCCCTGAAGTTTTAAAGGGAAGCTGGTAAGTGACGCTACCTACAAAACGGTTTGGCACATTAAAGTCGGAGTCCCCATAGTCAGCTCTGACGTTGTATGGATTGACAACCGCGCCAGGACTACCGCTGCTGTCGTCAAGAGAGTGACTGTAGCTGTAAGATGCCAGGAACGTGAGAGCTCCTGCACGGCGCTCGGCTGAGACCTGCAATCCGTTGTAGGAGGAAATCTGATTGGTTTGAAGTTGATTGATTTGGGCAAAGAAGGGGTAGGGGCGGCCTACCGTGACGTTTGTGGTTCCCGGCGAGCCGGCGTTGATATCCACGAGTGCGTCCAGATGAACTCCTCGCGTTCCAATGTAGGCTATGGTGAGCACGGTCTTCGGGGTTATTTGCTGCTGTAAGCTGGCATGCCACTGCTCGCTGTAAGGCGTTTTTGCGTTGGGATCCTGCGCGAAAACCGGAAGCCCTTTGGGAAGATCAGCCGGGTTAGTAACGGGCGTGTGAACAAATCCGTTTGAGGCGAAGTTGAACGGCGTACCGTTTGGCGCTATAGCCCCATACTGCGCTGCGTTGTTGAACGTCCAATAATTCAGATAGGGTACGTTATTGGAAAGTCCACTTGAATTAGTGACGTTCGGCGCTGAGTAATAAATTCCATACCCGGCATGGAACACTGTTTTCGAGGTTACTTTGTAAGCCAATCCCACGCGCGGCATGAAGTCGAGATTGTTCCCGTGCAAACCGCTCGCTGGGATTCCATGTGTCCCTACCTGGAATAACTGCGTTGTGGAGAGAGACGGGACGAAGTTGTACTCACGGTTGCCTACTTCCGTCCAAGGCCATCCCAGGAAGTTCTCGTAGCGGACACCCAGATTGAGAGTCAATCTGCTGGTGAGCTTCCAGTTGTCCTGCACGTACGCGGACAAATCGGATTGCCGGAGACCAATGCCGCCGCCACCGGCAGGAAATGCGTAAACTCCTGTTTTGGGAGCACCGAACAAAGCATCGGTCCATGTTAAGCCGCTATAGGAGGTGCCAAAACTCATGGCGCCGTGTTCATCCCCCGTCTGGAACATGTTGTACTGAAGGCGGACAAGTCCTACTCCGACGTCGATCGAGTGCTTGCCGCGAACTAAGTTGACGTTGTCATCCACCTGGTAGTTGTTCGTTCCAATCACCGTCGGGCTATTCCCGGCGTCTCCGATCGAGGTGGCGCCCGCGAAGGTGAAAATGGGTAAGCCGTCGGACTTCGGATCGCCCGGGACCTCCACGCCGGGAACTCCGAGCTGGGTGGGAAGATTTGCTCCCGCGTTAAAGTTCTGCGCGTAAACAAAAAAGCGGGACCAACCAACATGCGCAGTGTTGGTCATGGTAGGCGAGAAGATGTGCGTTTCACTCAGAACGGCTTGTTTGGCGGGGTCATTCGCCGGTCCGCAGATCACAGCTCCTACCAATGGGGCGGGAAGGGTGCCGGGCTGATTAATCGCGTCCCAGGCTTGGCTGAAGCGCGCGAAGCCGTTGTCGTAATCCGAGAACTGGTGGTCGACTTTTATGTCGTATGCATTTTCGCTGATTGATCGGGTCGGATTGTATAAGAAATTGTTCGCGGTCGTTGTGCCGGCGATGTTGGGCGCCGCGTACTGGTGATAGAGATTGAGGATGTTCGCGCCAGTCTGATTGATGCTGGGGTCGGTTAAGGGAATGATGTTCCCCGCGTAGGGCATCCCGTTCGTTGGGTTCTTAATCTGCTGTTTGTAGGCTGAGAAGTTATACCCGGCGGGGCTTACCGTGAAATCGGGAACCGTATCGACGTAGGTTAGACCTTGCCGTGTCTGCTGTCCGGAGTAGTCGGCGAAGAAAAACGTTCTCGGATTGCTAAGTGAGAAAAGGGGGCCGCCGATTGTTCCTCCGAACTCATTCATATGGAAAGGGGGCTTGGCTGCGGTGTCAAAGAAGTTTTTGGCATCGAGATCAGAATTTCTTAAGAACTCAAAGACCTCCCCGTGGAACCGATTGCCTCCGGATTTAAAAACCAGGTTGATGGTGCCGCCATTTCCCCGCCCGAAGCGGGCATCGGCATCGGTCGTTTCCTCCGAAAATTCCTGGATCGCATCGATCGGCGGGAAAATGACTACGGCTAGACCATTGTGATTCTCGTTGTCTCCAATGCCGTCGAGAAGCAGCCGATTTTCCTGAAAACGCAGTCCGTTGAAGGCGTACGAAGTCGGACCGCGCTGCTGCGTATAGGGAATACTGACAATCTGGGTTTGCGCCGGCACAGCGCCCGCGCCCAGTCCCACCAACTCGGCAAAATTACGCCCGTTCAGCGGAAGATCTTTAACTGCTTCTTCGGTGCGAAGGTTGGAAACGGTAGAGGTTTCCGTCTCCAGAAGACTATTTGTCGCCTCGACGGTGAGGGTCGTGCTGGCATTGCCCACCTGCAAGGCTGCGTCGGCCGCGGCACGCTGGCCTACTTCCAACCTGACCCGTTCCTGAACCTTGCCGAAACCCGGGGCTTCGAAATTAACCGAGTAGTCACCGGGCTTCAATGGAGGTGAAACATAGAGGCCATCCGAGTCCGTCTCCAGATTTGTTGTGACCCCGGTGGCGACATTCTGAATCGCGACTTGGGCGCGTGAGATTACCGCACCGGACGGGTCCCGGACGACCCCGGTGATTGTACCTGTTTCAACGATCTGCGCATTTATGCTGTGAGATCCAATGACAGCAAGGAAAAGCAGGAGAGATACGCGGCGTAATCGATTCATAAAAACCCCCTATGTTGGCCAGAACTCAGATCAAGGCTGCAGACACACTTCGCCCTCAGATTTGCTGAGGTCACGGCGACTAGGAAGACCAGACGGGCTGCTGCATGCCTGGGCGCCGATTAGTTGCTGTCTGAATTTTCTAGTAACTTTATCGGGATATAGAACTTTTGTCAATAGCTTTCGCCGAAATTGTCGGCGTAGCGTGAGAATGTCCTGAGCGTGCGAGAGGCTCGCGGAGCGTCGCAGCGCTCCCAGTCGGCGAAGTGTAACCTGATCGCATTGACCGAGATCACAGCGGGAGCGGGCGATCAGGGCAAGCGCCTCGACCAGTTCGTCCAGGAGCACCTGCCGGAGTTCAGCCGGTCGCGCATTCAGGAATGGATTCGCGGGGGACGCGTGCTTGTGGAAGGGCGGGCGCAGAAGCCTTCGTACACGGTGCGGTCGGGGGATTGCGTCACAGTGTCGCCCGCCGCTGCAGCGCCGCTGCGAGCGGAAGCAGAAGATATCCCGCTCACGATCTTGTATGAGGACGAAAGCCTAGTCGCGATCGATAAGCCTGCGGGGATGGTGGTTCACGCCGGGGCGGGGAACCACTCGGGGACGCTGGTGAATGCGCTGCTGCACCGGTTCTCGAAGTTATCAATCGCAGGCGGCGAAGATCGTCCGGGCATCGTGCATCGGTTGGATCGCTATACCAGCGGCGTTCTACTGGTCGCGAAGAATGACACCGCACATCGCGCACTAGCTCAGCAGTTCGCGTCGCGTCAGGTGCGCAAGACGTATCTAACGCTGGTGCATCATGCGATGAAGACGAGCACCGGCAGGATTGAAAAGCCGATCGCCCGCGATCCGGTGCATCGTGCGCGCATGACTGCGCGCCTGGCGACCGGCCGCGCCGCGTGGACCGAATGGCAGGTTCTGGAAACGTTTCCCGGCTTTAGCTTCCTGCAAGTTCTCCTAGGTACCGGGAGGACGCACCAGATCCGCGTCCACTTATCGAGCATTGGACATCCCGTTGTAGGCGACCGCCTCTACGGCGCGCCCGCACAGGTTCCCGACATGCCTGACCTGGGCCGCTATTTTCTGCATGCCCACCAAATTGCGTTCAAGCATCCGATCAGTGGAACGCCGTTGGAGATTACCTCACCGCTTGCGCCGGAGCTGGCGGAGTGGCTAGATCGCCTTCGGGCGGTACTGCGGATTGTTGCGTCGCCGCGTGCGTAATCGAACGCTTTGCCATAAACTAGAACCGTGAACCGATCCATCTGGCCCGTTCTTCTCCTGACCTCTGCTTCGCTGTGTCCGGCCGGAGCGCCGCAGCTCGCGAAGCCCGCGGCCAACGCATCGGTGGAATCACCTGCGGAAAAGAGCGACGCCCGCATCGTCCTCAACGTCAACCGCGTCAACATTCTGTTCACGGTCACCGATAAAAAAGGCCGCTTCATCACCGACCTGACCAAGGACGACTTCCAGGTCTTCGAGAAGAAGAAGGAACAGGAGATCGCGCAGTTCACTTCCGAAAGCGACTTGCCGCTGCGTCTCGCGCTGCTGGTCGATACGTCGAACAGCATTCGCGATCGCTTCAAGTTCGAACAGGAAGCGGCGGTCGATTTCATCAACACCACGGTCCGTCCGCGTGAGGACAAAGCCATGATCGTCAGCTTCGATAGCTCGACGGAACTGGTGGCCGATCTCACCGACGATCCCGAGAAGCTCGGGAAAGCCATTCGCGATCTGCGGCCGGGCGGCGGAACGTCGCTCTATGATGCAATCTTCTATGCCTCGCGCGACAAGCTGCAGCATGATCAGCCGCGCGATAAGTTCCGGCGCGCCATGATCATCGTCAGCGACGGCGAAGACAACCAGAGCCGCGTCACGCGCGACCAGTCGCTCGAGATGGCGCAGAAGGCCGACGTCGTGATTTATGCGATCTCAACCAAATCGTAGCGGCATTCAGAGCGACGGCGACAAGGTGCTGCGCTACCTGTGCGAAGAGACCGGTGGCCAGGCATTCTTTCCTTTCGAAGCCCGCGATATGGCGCAGTCCTTCGAAAACATCGCCAATGAGCTGCGGCACCAGTACAACATCTTCTACCGCCCAGTTCCTCTAGAAGCCGATGGCTTGTTCCATCCCGTAAGTGTGCGCGTCAAGGGCCGCAAGGATGTGATTGTGCGCGCACGCAAGGGCTACTACGCTCCGAAGATGTAACCCGTTTCCGCGCTGCAAGTGATCCAAGAGATATTGGCCGCCAATTAGCTTTGCCGTCAGCGCGATACGTTGCTGCTTAGGCTTATAACCGCGCGGCGCGCATCTCTTCCGCCAGATAATCCGTAGCGCGCCAGCAAAGCGCCAGAATCGTCAACGTTGGATTCTTTTCCGACGCCGTAGTAAACGCCGATCCATCCGTCACAAACACATTCGGTACTTCATGCATCTGGCAGAACCCGTTAAGTGCCGAGCGCTTCGGATCAGCACCCATGCGGCACGTTCCATGTTCGTGAATTGCGCTACCGTTCTTATCCAGAAAACCCTTCTGATAAGGCATCATTTCGACGCGCGCTTCATGGAAAATATTCGCGGCCATGTCGTACATCTCGGCGGCCATTTTGCGCTCATTCTCGCCCGTGCGGTAATCGATGCGGGCGATTGGGATGCCGTATTGATCTTTCGGCGACGTGTCCACAGTGACGCGGTTGTAAGCCTGTGGCAGCACTTCACCATAGGGATGAATCGCGACGAGCGCTGGATAACGCTTCTTCACCGCGCTTTTAAACTCGACGCCGAAACCCGGCAGCGTCTTCGCCCATCCGGCATCGCCTTGTGCGCCCGAACCCCAGAACTGCGCGCCGAAACCGCGTAGATAATCGCGCTTCGGACCGCGATGGTTATAGCGCGGCAGATAGATGTGCTCGCCGCCGATTCCGTCGTCATCGTGAGTGCGCGTGCCGTAGAGATCGGTAACGAATCCGGTCATGTGAAAGCGAATCTGCTCGCACAGGTAGCGGCCAATTACATCCGAACCATTGCCGATCCCATTCGGATAAGAGGGCGATTTCGAGTTCAGCAGGATGCGCGTGGAATCGATACACGACGCCGCAACAACAACCACGCGCGCGCGAATCGCGTGGCGCTCACGCGATTGCCGGTCGTAGTATTCAACGCCATTAGCCTTGCCGTTGTCGCCCACCAGCACTTGCGAAACAACAGCGTTATCGATCACCTGCAACTTGCCTGTCTTGAATGCCGGCTCGATCAGATAGTCCGATGCATTGAAGAATGCAGAGACATCGCAGCCGCGTCCGCACGCCCCGCAGTAGTGGCAGGCGTTATGACCGCGCGACGTATTCGTGTTCACCGCGCGGCGACCGCGAACGATGGTTACGCCGACACGCGCTCCGGCTTCCTGAAGATACTTCTCGCCACAGCGCAGATTCGGCGGCGGCAAATGATACTTGCTGCCGGGGAGCGAATCGGAATCGTCATCGCCCCCGCAGACTCCGATTAGTTGGTCGACGCGATCATAGTAAGGGCCGATGTCCTTGTAGCGAATCGGCCACGGGATTTCCCAGCCGTCGCGCTCGGCTGAAGCGAAGTCCAGATCGGAATAGCGCAACGCAACGCGTCCCCACACCATCGTTTTCCCGCCGCGTCCCCACACGCGCAGCAATTCGAACGGCCTGTCGGTAGGCGTCTCATACGGCTGCTCTTTGGTGTCGACGAAAAACTCCGGGGCCTTCTCGCCATTGCGCACGCGCTCACGCATGTCCCACGGCGTCACATGCGTCCAGAATTTGGATCGTTGAAAGCGCGTACCGGCATCGAGCACCAGCACGTTGATCCCTTTGCGCGTCAGGTTCCATGCGGCCATACCACCGGCTGCACCGCTTCCGATGACGACAACGTCGTGAACTTCCGGGGAGGATTGTATCTGCATCGCAGGGGCTTCGTGATGACCGTTAGCGGCTACAATTATGTCATTGCCTGAAGTTGCTGAACTCCTCGCGGCGCTGCGCCGTTACTGGGGTTACGATTCGTTTCGCCCGCTGCAGGAGCGCATCGTTCAAAGCGTTAGCGGCGGCCACGACGTAGCCGTCATCATGCCTACCGGCGGCGGCAAATCGCTCTGCTATCAACTGCCCGCCCTCGTTTCCGGTAAGACCGCCCTGGTCGTTTCTCCGCTGATCTCGCTCATGCAGGATCAAGCCGCGCAACTTGCGCAGATGGGGATTCCGGCAGCGGTCCTTAATAGTGCGATGGACCCATCCACGCGCTCGACGGTGATGCGCGACGCGATCCGCGGCGAGTATCGTCTGCTCTATCTCTCGCCGGAACGACTGGCACGCGGCGACACGTTTTCCTGGCTCTCCAAAATCCCGCTGGCCTTCTTCGCGATCGATGAAGCGCACTGCATCTCCGAATGGGGACACGAGTTCCGTCCCGAGTATCGACAGTTGCGCCGTCTTCGCGAACAGTTTCCGGATGTACCGATCGCCGCATTCACTGCGAGCGCGACGCAGCGGGTGCGGCATGACATCCTCGATCAACTCAGCCTTCGCAATCCCCACAAGTACATCGCCAGTTTTCATCGTCCGAACCTGAGCTACATCGTTCGCGAGTGTGATGCGAAGACACAGAGCAGGCTTCTACTGAGCGCCATACGTGCGCATGAGGACGCCACCATCATCGTCTACGCGCCTACCGTAGCCCGCGTCGAAGAGACGGTCGATTTCCTGGGCGACCATCGCATCCGCGCCATTCCTTATCACGGTCAGATGGACAACTCCGTGCGTCAGCGGAACCAGGAGCGTTGGACCTCGGACGAAACGCGCGTGCTGGTGGGGACACTGGCGTTCGGTCTCGGGATCAACAAGCCGTCCGTGCGTGCGGTGATCCACCTGGCGCTTCCGAAATCGATCGAGCAGTATTACCAGGAGGCGGGGCGCGCCGGCCGTGATGGAGAACCCGCCGAGTGCGCGTTGCTGTGGCAAAAGAAGGACGCCGGATTACTCGCTTACTTTTGCGAGCAGGTGAGCGACAAGCAGGAAAAGCAGCGGGCGTGGGAGCGCTTCAATACCATCAAGGGCTTCGCCGAGAACGGGCGCTGCCGTCACCGTCAGATCTGCGTTCACTTCGGAGAGCAGCCCAAGTGGACCAATTGCGGCATGTGCGACGTCTGCGCGCCGCTGCCCGAATGGACGCAAGCGCGTACATCCCCCGTCTCGAAATTCGTCGACGCTGTCAAGCCGCGGCAGAAGCGCGTTGAACCGGCGGAAGCCGACTCCGAACTGCTCGAATTCCTGCGCGACTGGCGGCGCGAAACGGCGCGCTCCAAAAACGTCCCGGCCTTCGTGATCATGCACGACGCGACGCTGAACGATATCTGTGCGAAGAGTCCGGCGTCGCTGGATCAGCTCACAAAAGTGTCCGGCATTGGAGCGCGCAAAGCCGAGATGTATGGAACCGAGATCCTTGCCGCGCTCGACCGCTTCCGATCCGGAGCTCGCGCCGCTGCGGTCCCTGCGCCTCCGCCCAACTCCGGCCCGGCGGATGAGACGATCCAACTGCTGGAGAAAGGGCATACGTTCGAACAGATCGCGGTCATCCGCGGACGTCAGCTAGCGTCGGTGGTCGGATTAGTCGCAGGCTTAATCGAACAGGGGAAGTACGAGTTCCGGCCGGATTGGATTCGACCGGGGATGCTCGAGCAGATCGAATCGGCCATTGGCGAGAGCGGACTGCAGTGGCTGAAGCCGGTCAAAGAACGAGTTCCTGACGCGACCTACGACGAGATCCGGTTGGTCGTCGCGAAACTCCGCAGCCAGACGCAACCGCATGGCCCGGTCAACGTGATCTGATGCTGCGTTTTCTACTTGCAGCTCTATTGATCGGCGCAGCCGCGCATGCCATCACCTTCGATCCGCACGTGATCGCGGCCGATCTGAAAGACGGCTATCAGGTGATCGCCGCGGACGTGAACGGCGACGGCAAACTGGACCTCATCGTAGTCGATAGCGGCGGCACCGATCTGTTCTGGTACGAGAATCCGTCCTGGACGCGACATCTCATCGCGTCCGGAATGGCGCATCAGATTAACGTCGCGGCAAAGGACATCGACGGGGACGGAATCCCGGAGATCGCCATCGCCTACGAGTTCTCGAGCACGCCGAAGGACAGCAAGGGCGTGGTCGCGATCCTCCATCACAATGGTGATCCGCGTCAGCCATGGACAAGTAAAGAGATTGATCGGCTACCCACCTCGCACCGCCTGCGATGGGCGAAGATCATCGTTGGTAAAGCGGGCAAGGACGTCTTGATCAACGCGCCGTTAGCCGCCGTGACTTCTGCTCCGCCGAACTACGGAGGATCGGTTCCTCTGGTTCTCTACCGGCCCGGCGAGTGGAAGCGCGAACTCATCACGGACGCGAACATCGGCGTACAGCACGGCGTCTTCGTTTCTCCGCATCCGAGCGGAGATCACATTCTGACCGCGAGCTTCTCCGGGATTGACCACTATCAGCTCACCGCCGGCAAGTGGGTGCGCCGTGAAGTCAACCGCGGTGATCCGCGGCCGTGCCCCAAGTGCGGGGCGGGCGACGTAACGGTGGGCGCGCGAGAATCCATTGCCTCTATCGAGCCCTGGCACGGTAATCAAGTCGTCATCTACGACGAGGCGGACCACTGGCGCTCGCGGCACGTCATTGATGACACGCTCGATAATGGCCACACCATCCTGTTCGCCGACTTTCTGCGCAACGGGCACGACGCGATTGTTGCTGGTTTCCGCGGTGCTGGAGGCGGCGTGCGCTTGTATCAGCAGGTAAAGGGCGCGTGGTCGAAGAGTGTGATTGAAAGCGGCACGCCCGCGGCGTCGTGCACAGTAGCTCCTCTTACGCGGGCGAAGCCGGCCGATCTTATTTGCGTCGGCGGCGCGAAGCTGGTCGTTTACTCCCCCCATTGATCTCAATGTGATTTACTATCACCTATATGAGATTCCGGCTGGTTGTAGTCTCTCTTGCGGTGTGTGTCGCGTTCGGGCAGCAGACGCCGAACTTCAGCGGTGTGTGGAAAGCCGATCCGGCGCAAAGTAAGTTTTCCGGGCCGCCGCCGGCGAGCTATCTGGTGATCATCGATCAGGACACAGCCAAGCTGACCGAAACAATCGGCACCCCGGGCATGCACGGGGACGAGCGCACGATTTACACGTTCAACCTGAATGGCAGGCCGTCGAACAACTCATTCCATGGCATCCCCATTCGGATGGAAAAGCCGGTGATGGACGCCAATACACTGAAGCTCGAATCGAAAGTCGGAACGACGCCGCCCACCGCGTTCAACCAGACGCTGACGCTCTCGCCGGACGGGAACACCCTGACCATGGAACTGGTGAACAGCGGCGGCGAGCATCCTTCCGATCAGAAGATTGTCCTGACCAAGCAGCCCGATGCCGCCGGCGCGGCTCTACGGGCTCCTGAAGAAACAGCCGGGGCCCGATTCAAGAACATCCAGTTGCTGAAGGATGTGCCGGCGTCGCAGTTCATGGACACCATGCGCTACTTCGCGTTCTCTGTGGGCGACCGCTGCGACTTCTGCCATGTCCAGAACAACTTCGCCGCCGACGACAAGCCCACGAAGAAGATGGCGCGGACGATGATCACCATGGTCGGCAATGTGAATACGACGTACTTTGAAGGCCACACCGAAGTTCGCTGCTACACCTGCCATCGGGGGCAGCACGAACCGCAATCGCGGCCGTCATTTCAATAAACACGCGCCAACATTCGGCTAATCGCGCGTCAGTATCCAGACTCCGAAATTCGGATAAGTCGTGGGAGCGACCGGTGCCGTCGCCTTGGTTGGAATCGCGGCCGTCCATCCCGTCATCGGGACGGTAATCACCTGGCCTGCGGCAACCAGTGTCATCTTTTCCGTCGGATTTTCTGCGTTGAGCAGCGTGACCGTGCTGTTGAGCGGCCAGTTAAGGGCGGTCAGATCGACCTGGACTGTATCGACAAGCGTCCAATTGTTGATACTAAGATTTGCGGACGCCGGATTGTAACTGTTCGGCGAGAGCGTAGTTACTGTCGTCGCCGGAGTACCCGATAATTCCGTACTGTTCGGGTCATAGCGCAGCGTTTGTTGCCACGCTGGAAAGCTATACGACGTCGCTATGGGGAACGTCTCGGCGTCCCAGGCATCAAACAATATTGCCGTCGAACCGCCCGTTGGATTACAGTAAGTGTTCTTGGTGAATGTGTAATCGCTATTCACCCCCGTCGTTTCGTATAAGTAACGCTCGTGTGTATACAACTCGGCCGGGTTAATGTTGCAAAAGCTGTTCCCGTGGATAGTTCCAGGCTTCCAATACTTGAAAAGGGTCGGAAGAAAGCTCGCGACGTTGTTGCTTGCAAAAGTAAGATTGGCGTTGATCTGATTCGATAGAGTGCCGATTACGACCTGTCCCTGCACTGAATCATAGATCGTATTGCTGTTGACGTTTAAGCCCTGTATCGGTCCATAACCACCCAAGTACACAAACCCGTTAACAACAATATTCTTTGAGAATGTCGCCGACATCGCAGGATCGGTATTTTGGGTTATAGCATCCATTGCGTACGCGCCGTACGTCGGCATGAGCAGGTTGTTGACGATGGATTGCGGAGACCCGGCTGTGAACGAAAGAATGTTCTTGCCGTAGCCAGCTATGCCGGCCGCACTTATCCACCCGTTGTTCCCGATAGTATTGCCCGATAGTGTCGTAGATCCGGCATTGGTTTCTAATACTATGCCTTCGCCGTTATCATGGATGCGATTATTGACCAGACTATTGTGGGAGCCGTTCACAAACACTGCCGCATTGTTCTCCTCGTCGAACGGATTATAGCCGCCGTACTCGGAAACACGGCTTATCCAGCCCGAGTATAGGAATTCGCCATTCTCAACCGTGACATACGAACCGTTGATTGTTAACGTGTTCGTTTGCAGCGTGACTGGCGTGCCCACGGACTCTGCCGGACAGGTGTTTTGGCCGCTTGGACAAGAGATGTTCTGCCCACGCAGCGCGGTCACCGAGTTACCATTCACGCCGGTTACCTGGAAGGTCTCCGTACCGATTTTCAGGGACGAGCCAGGGGTATACCGCTGAGCGACATAGGCGCTGCTGACCGTGAACGTAAGGGTCGCGTTTGCATTGCCTGCCGGGATACTGCTCGTTATGGTGTTGCCGCCAAAGCCGTCGATGGTAAAACCATGCCCGCATGGAACAATTTTGGTGATTGCCGAAGCGCTCCCCTCAAGCGTGGAAGTAAATCGCCCTTGATACGGAGTTGTACCTTCCAGGCAGACGGTCGATCCGGGAGGCACTACCGTAGGTGGCTGATTAAGGGCAGTCTGCAGATCCCAAGGACTCTGTTGAGTCCCGTTTCCTGTTGGAGAACCGGCTTGCGAGACGTAGAACACAGCCGCGAGCAAGTGCGAAGTCGACAACGGAACTCCACACAAAACGATTTTCCAAAGCCCGTTTCTTCGGCTCAGCATTCGCATGGTAATGGCTCCCGTAATCTCAACCAAATTCTTAACAAGGTCTTTATAAGATACCTTCTGTAGGTAAAACCACGATGTGGGTTCTATTGTAGAGCCTCATTCTAACTGATTTGCTGGAATCTGCACGGAATTCTAGTGTTTAAGAGCGTTTTACAGCCGTATGATGCGCTTGAATGACTGTAGACGGCGCATCTATCGCGGCTATCGAAGTCTTGGCAGCGGCGCTGGACAGCTTCGCCCGCCCGCTCCACACAGCCACAGAATCTTCACAACTACTTTACATTGAGGTATGGCAAGAGTCGGGGCCTAAATGCGAAAGTGGGGGTATGCGTTTTGACTTACCAACGTTTCTAATTACATCTCTAGCGATAGCAACTCCCTGCCTGACGGCAGCCGGCGTTGACGTACTGACCTTTCATAACGACATCATTCGGTCGGGTGTGCAATCCCATGAGACGGTGCTGACAACAGCGAATGTGAACAGCTCTCAGTTTGGCAAGATTCTGAGCTTTACCGTGAACGGGGATGTTTATGCACAGCCGCTCTACATCTCGCAGTACACAATGGCGGATAACAAGGTGCACAATGTGCTCGTGGTCGCAACCGCGCGCGACCGGATCTATGCTTTTGACGCCGACGGAAACAACCCTACGGCCGGATATCTCTGGGAAAAGGTATTGCTCGGTTCAGGCGAGACCTCTGTCCCGGCGGCGGATGTAGATACAAACGACATTACTCCTTCGGTAGGAATCATTGGCACGCCCGCAATCGATCGATCTACCGGAACAATCTACGTCGTAGCGAAGTCAAAAACTACGGGTGCATCGCCTACTTACATTCAGAGACTACATGCACTAAACCTTGCGGATGGCACCGAGAAATTGAACGGCCCGACCACGATCCAGGCCTCTGTACCGGGTACCGGCGATGGCGGCGCTACGGTAGCCTTTAACCCGCTGCGAAACAATCAGCGTGCGGCGCTCCTGTTGGCGCCTACTCCAAACGGAGTTACGTCAGGTTCGATCTTCATCGCATGGGCCTCCCACGGGGACAATGGGCAGTATCACGGCTGGGTCATTAGTTACGACGCGGCGAACGTCTCCCATCAGACCGGAGCCTGGGCCGACACGCCGAACGGATCGCAGGGTGGCATCTGGATGAGCGGGGGCGGACTTTCCAGCGACGGAACGGGAAACATTTTCGGCGCCGCCGGGAATGGTTCGTTCGACGCGAATAACGGCGGAAGCGACTACGGCGATTCGATGTTCAAACTTATCCTTGGACAGAGTGGGTTGGCGCTGTCTGATTGGTTCACGCCGGCTGACCAGGCGAATCTCGATGGCAGCGACTTGGATTTCGGCGTCGGCGGCGCTCCTTTGATTTTGCCCGCGCAACCCGGCCCGGTCCCCCACCTGATGGTGACCGCCGATAAGCAGGGCGAAATCTATCTGTTGAACAGGGACAACCTCGGCCACTATACCGGAACTGCGAACACGTCGATTCAGAGTTTCAACAACGGCGGTGGATCTATCCACAGTAACCTCGTCTTCTTTAATAAAGCGCTTTATTTGGTGCCTGATGGCGGTGCGGCTTCAATGTGGACCTTCCACCCTGCACTGGGTGTATTCACGCCGGTGGCGGCATCGCGATCGGCTCATACCTTCGGCTGCAATGGATGTGATGGCGGCGGATCGAATTTCACGATATCGGCCAACGGACAACAGAGCGGAATTGTGTGGGCACTTGACTACAGTGGTTATGGCAATAGCCCGGTCGTTCTCTACGCATTTGATGCAAGTAACTTGAGTACGGAACTCTATGACGCAACGCAGGCCCCCAATCAACGCGACCAAGCGACAATTGGGGTCAAGTTCACCTCGCCTACAGTTGCCAACGGGAAAGTATACGTCGGGTCAAGAAATGCTGTCACTGTTTACGGTCTCCTAAGTCCGGCTCCCGCAATGATCATTGCGGAGGAGCCGGACAGGCTTGCTTAGCTACTGCGCGGTGTGCTGCCTTACGTGCAGCATGTCGGCGACCGCGTTGATGACATCGGTGTTCGTCCACGCGGTCTGCGGGTCCATACCCTTGGCCGCGTAATAGATCTGCATGAAGGCCGCTGCGTTCCCGGCGGGCGGCAAGTTACCCGCGTCCCCGGAAATTCCTAGCACCGGACCTTCCGATTCCAGCAATCCGGTGTCAGGACGACCGCGCACAACACCGCCCCCGTTCCAGTCGATGAAGGGGTCGTTGTTGAGAATGGTTGTAAGTTCCGCATTCGAAAGAGTGGGGACTGACTGACTGTAAGCCTTGTTATAGGCCTTGATGAACAGATCGGCGAAGAACGCGTAACCGATATCCGAGGGATGAATCCCGTCCAGGCTGAACGCGCCCCCGTTGTAGTTGGTGGTTATTGTGTAACCCTCGAGAGTAATCGGGTTAGTGACGATATTTTGTTGGAAAGCGTGGACATCCGCGACCGGGAATCCCGCCGCGGCGGCAATCGCGGCGATCGCCGAGTTATAGAGGTTCACCTGATTCTTGATGTGAGTGATCTGGGCGGGCGACAAAACGTATTTGGGATTGCTCAGCTCCGCTTGACCGAAGATTCCAAGTTTCAGAAGGACTACCGTCGAAAACGTCGTGTAGTAGCCGTCGGGTAACGAGTACTGGCTGCCTGCGTACCGTTGTACTTCAGCGTTATTGAAAACATAGCCCACCTCGGTCAGGTCCGGAATGTTTCCAAGTACCACCTGGGCGCCCGTAGCTTGAAGTCCGGTCACCAGTTGCTGATACTCGGCATTGAATTGCGGAAATGGTGTGTACGTCGGATCGTTGAGATTGTTGGAATCGAGAATATAGCCAATCAGATCGTTGGCCCCGATCCAGCAGAAGATCGTTTTGGGTTTGAGCTGTTGGGCGATTTGTAGCTGGCTCATGCCGTAGTAAGGCGGCAGCACGAGATCGATCTCTTGGGTGCCGCCGGATGTGGCGACAGACGTCAGCACATCCTGTGTCGCCGCCCCTGAAACACCCAGATTCGTGGGGGGCGTGGTTGGCGAGACGCGAGTCCGGTCGGTGGTCGACCCTGCGCTGCCTTTCGGACCACTGTTGATGAGCGGCTCCGTAAACGCGGCTTTCATCTGGATTGCGATCAATTCCATGTAGTCGTGAGGTTGTGAGACGGTACTGGCGTTGTTAGATTGAACGCCTTCGGTCAGGCTGTCGCCCATGCTGACCAAAGGCGTCTGCTGCGCAAAGCTGGAAACGGCTGTAAACGATGCAACTGAAAATAGAAAAGCTGTGAAGAGGAAGTTACGGCGCACTGAAATTCTCCTTGGGTTCCACTTGGAGCCCTTCCGAAGGCGATGAACCGGCTTTACCGGCGCGGATTGTTCTGAGGAAGCGCGAACACATAGAACTCATTGCTCGCCGTCCCGATCGGATTCGTCTTCGGAAAGTTATGATAACCCGAACCCCAGTAGACAACGCCGTCCACCACGGCCGGCGCGGCATTGACGGAGCCAGCCGCCTGAAAGCTCCATAACGTATTCCCTGAACTGGCGTCGAGGGCATACATCGCGCCCGACATGGAGGCGCAGAACATGACGCCGTTCGCAACCGTCACGGGACCGAGCGCCAGTGCTGGTTCCGACGGTTTTAGCGGATCGTTTGTCGGGTTCTTCACCTGCCAGAGAATCGTTCCATCCGCTTGATTCAACGCAGCCCACGAGCCTCCATTCCATAAAGCGCCGGAGGCAAGCGTATATGGCCTCCGAGAGGAGTTTGAAATCGCAACGTAGATCCGCTGGTCGTCCGCGGCGGTTCCCCATTCGATTCCGCCCAAAACACCTGGGGGGCCGACATTCGTCTTCCAGACCAAGGCGCCCGTCAACGGGTCCAACGCCCAGTAGATGCCGCTTTTCTGACCGGCGCCGACCAGCGTTTTGTTGACTCCGTTAATGGTTGCGGAAAAGAGGTTCGCGCCGGAACCGAAGTCCAGGTCATCGCCCAACGGATCGGGGCACGGCGGCTGGTTCTTGTGACCGCAAGACCCCGTGTATGCGTCGTCTGGAGAGCATTTCCGGCCCCAGTTGATTTGCCCCGTCGTGAGGTTTAGGGCAACGATCGAATCCTCGAAATTATTGGGATCCTGGCAGGCGATCAACGCGTCGACGTCGCCGAGGACCTTCTGCTCGCATTTTTGAACCGACAGCGGTACCTGATAGTTATTGCCGGTGGTGACATAGATCTGATTGAGCGCGGTATCGATCACTGGGGTGCTTGACCAGATAGCGCCGCCGCTATATCCCTCCGGAACCATGTAAGTCTGCCACAGGATCTTACCCGTTGCCAGCGAAACGGCCACTACACTGCCGCGAAACGAACAATTCGGGTCCTTCTCGCCCGCCGACGAGACACCGATGTAAACCACTCCGTTGTAGACGACCGGAGAGCTCGTCGTTACGCTGCGTATGTACGGGTCGAGACTCGTGATCCAGAGGTACGCTCCGGTGCCGGAATCAAGTGCGGCGAGATAAGCGCCGGTGGGGTTTCCCGTTGCGAAGGTCGCGCTTAATCCGATTACAACGGAGTTGCCCGAGAGAGTCGGCGTGGACCGGGATAGCGTTCCTGGCGGAAACTTCGGTGCCGGAGTGGCGTGCCAGATTACCTGGCCGGACGGGCTTAGCTTGTAGATGTTGCCCGACCAGTCCGGGAAGTACACGTTGCCGCTGGAATCGACTGAGGGCGTAGCGGAAACATCGTTCGGAGTGGGAAAGGACCACTGGAGCGTGAGGCTGTTGACATTCGCGGGGGTTAAGGTGTTTTCAGCCGATGCCCATCTGCTGTTTGTAATCGAATTCCCGGAGAAACTCCAGGCACTTTGAGCGTGTGCAGGAGGGGTAGACAAGAGCAGAAGGCAGCAAGACAAAATACATTTGCTACTCAAATGTGAGACGTCTAGAAATGGCATGCGAGGTACTAATTGTTACCGAAGATTTGCCACATTGCAAGATGCAAGTAAACTTTTCGTAAACAAACGTACTGTATTGTCATACGATTTCGTACCAGGAGTCCTGTTTTGGTTGTCATACGATATCTTAACGTCATACTTTCTGCTAACATTCGGAGCTGTATTACAATCTACGGCTTTTACCGTAGAGACTTCGCCGCCTGGAGCTCTGAATGAAAGCAACGTTGTCTATGCTGGTTTGCGGATTCGCCGCAACTGCCAGTCTTTTCGCCGGTACTGCGACCGTGACCTTCGATGGGGTAAACGGTCAGATAGACAGTTACGGCAATCTGATCAGCCCGTATTACGGAACCGTAAACGGAAACAGCACAACCCTCTACTGCGATGATTTCGCGAATTACGTGACCGACGGTGAAACCTGGACCGCGAACGTCACAAATCTCGCGGACAGCGCTGACGTCTTGACACAGACGCGTTATGGCGGTCTGGTTCAGACGTTGGCGACCGACGGGTCTGGGGACACCGCAAACTATGACGGCCAGCAGCTTTACGAGATGGCCGCCTACCTGACCACGCAGTTTGACGGGAATCAAACCGACGACGGCAACATTCAGGACACGATCTGGGATCTATTCAACCCCAATGCCGGAAACGGAGGGAATGCTGGCCCGCTTCCGTCGACCGAAGCTTACCTCTATGCCGCCGAGCAGAACTACGGCTCGATCAATGCGGCGAACTTCGAAATCATCACCCAGGTCAATAACCCAGGTCTCACCGGTGGAATCCAGGAATTTATTGTGGCTACTCCGGAGCCTTCATCGATGCTGATGTTAGGTTGCGGACTGATGTTCGTTTCCGGGATCGTTTACCGGCGCCGCAAAGCCAACCAGAAGATCTAGTCCACTCACCCCTTCAATACCACGGCCGCATGCGAGACTGGGCCAAATGCCCGGGCTTGCATGCGGTTAACTCTCGACCTCACTCCTACCCTGCTACGAAGCGCCGGCGTACGTAACCATCTCTACTATTGGACGCGCGCGCTTGACGCCGATCGGCGCGGCAACAGTCTTCAGTTCTATCCGTTTCTGAACAAGCTTCCTGAACTGAATCACGACCGCGGGATTGAAACCGGGATTCCCAACTGGCGGCTGTTTCTGGTGCTCGCGATGAACAGCGGGCTGGCAGCCGGGTTCGTACCGCGTGCGGAGGTGTTCCATGGTTCGCCGCAGTTGCGACGCCGTCCCCGTACGCGGCGGCTGACCGCGCATATTCACGACCTCACTTGCTGGTTGATGCCGGAGTTTCATACCGAGGCGAATGTGCAGGCTGCGTATGAGGCCGCCGAGCACGTCTGGAAGCAAGCGGACGGACTGATTGCGGTGTCCCAAAGTGCGCGGGATGACGCTGTCCGGCTGCTGGATTTGAATCCGGAGCGGATTCACGTGATTCCGCATGGGGTTCCCGAGGAATATTTTTCGATCCGTGACTCTGTGGCGGGGAAGCCGTATGTTCTGACCGTTGGGACGATTGAGCCGCGGAAAAACATCGACCTGCTGCTGGATTCGTGGGCTGCGCTGCCGGGGAATGTGAGGGATGCGTTTGACCTGGTGATCGCGGGGCCTGCCGGGTGGAAGTCGGAGCAGACACTGGCGCGGCTGCGTGCCGGAATGCCAGGGGTGCGGTATCTGGGCTATGTTCCCGAAAATGATTTGCCCGCGCTGACTGCCGGGGCAACGGTTCATGCGTATCCGTCGCTTTACGAGGGCTTCGGGTTCCCGCTGGCGCAGGCCATGGCGGCGGGAGTGGCGTCCGTGACTTCGAACGTGTCCAGCATGCCGGAGGTGAGTGCGGGAAGCGCGCTGCTGGTGGATCCGCGCTCGCAGACGGAGCTGCGGGATGCGCTGCTGCGGCTGCTGACCACGCCCGCGTTGCGGCAGGAACTGGGCGAGCGCGGTCGCGCTTATGCGGCGGCGCATTACCGGTGGCCGCTGATCGCGCGGCGATCGTGGGAGTTCTTCGAGCGCGTAGCCGCGTCCTGAAACACGTCGATGAGGCGTCGCGCGATCTCGCGTGCGCTCGATCTTTGGATTGGCAACACGCGTTCACTGCTTGCGACGTCTTCCAGCGCGGCGACGATTTCGGCGTCGGAATCGGGATCGAAGTATCGGGCGGAATCTCCGGCGATTTCGACTAGCGACGGCAGGCGCGAGCAAGCTATCGGGATTCCGGCCGTCAAGGCTTCGAGCACCGGGATTCCGAAGCCTTCAAACTTCGAGGGGTACACGAAGGCTTGAGCTTCGGCGAAGAGGCGATAGAGGTCCTCGCGGGGAATCCAGCCGGTGATTTCGGTGGATGCCCCGAGATTCAGTTCGGTCCGCAGGCGCTCGATGTGTTCGGTCTCGAAGCCTTTCAGGCCGGCGATGACCAGACGCCACTCCGGATGCCTCGTGTGGAACGTCTTGAATGCGCGCAGGAGGCCGTCCAGGTTCTTATGGGGATGCAGCGTAGAGACGCTGAGGAGCATGCGGGTTTGCGGCGGCGCGGCTTGGCGGCGGTCACGGATCCGCTCGAACTCACTTTCGATCGCGTGGGGAATTACGGTAATGCGATCGGCGTCGTAGTTATAGAAGCGGATCAGATCGTTCTTCACCGCGTTCGAGAGCACGACCAGGCGGTCGGATCGCTTGGCCGACAGCGGCAGCAGCACGCTCCAGAACGGCAGGTCGAACCAGCGGAAGAACTCGGGATGATGCTTGTACTGCAGGTCGTGGAATACCGTCACTTGCGGTCCCGTCCACAAGAGCGGGGCGGTGAAGCCGGCGTTGAAGACGACGCCGGCTTGAACGCGCGTCAGTTCGCGGGGAAGTCGGATCTGTTCGTAGAGAATGCGTGCCGCGCGATTCTCGCCGCTCACCGGCTGCGGGCAATCGTGGAAGCGCTCAGGAACTAAGTCCGGCCCCGTTTCGCGATTGCGGAAGACGAAGTACTCGTTCTCTCGATCCTCTTCGGCTAGCACGCGCAGCACATTGCGAAGGTAGATTTCCGTGCCGCCAACTTTGCCTGGAATCAGGTAGAGCGCGTTAATCGCGATGCGCAGCGGCATCAGAACTGGCGCACATGCGCGTTGGCTCGTTCCATTCCGCGTAGCGCTAACTGATTCGCGGGTTCCACGCCGAGCACGTGCTTGAACTGCCCGGCGGCGTCGTCGAAACGGCTCTCGGCGAGGTACATGATGCCGCGATAGACGAATGTGTTCAGATAGCTGCCGTCGATCTGCTCGGCGCGATCGAACGCCTGAGCCGCGTCAGTGTACTTGCCGGCTTTCAGATCGAGCACGCCGATATGTACCCATGCTTCCGACTTCTGCTGGATCTGCAGCGCGTCCTGGTAGGCAGCCATCGCCGGGGCCGCTTGGTTCAAGCAATCATAGACGCTCGCCAAGTTGTAGACGTTCTGATAATCGCGCTGCAGGCTTACGGCTTGCTGGAAGTACGGGAGCGCCTCGGCGCACTGGCCCTTCATCACGTAGCCGTCGGCAAGTCCCATGGCGGCCCGAACGTTGCGCGGATTTTGCGCGTAGGCGTCGGCCCAGAGCGACTGCATATCCACCCACACGCGGTTTCGCTGATACGCGAAAGTCGCGAACACCAGAAGGATGCCGCACGCGCCGAGCCACTCGGACTGCCGCCAGCGTGCACGCCGCGTCCACTCCGCAATAATCAGCGCGATGCCGATGAATGGAAGGTACATGCGACGGTCGGCGAGTGGATCGCGGATCGGGATGAATGAGCTGGTCGGAGCGAGCAGGATCAGCGTCAGGAAAAAGCCATAGCTGGCGACGGGAAATCGTTTGCGGTAGATGAACGCGAGGACGACGAGTGCGATAAGGGCGATCCCGTAGACGATGGCGCCGTGTTCGAACAGCGTGTGGGAAACCGGGAAATCGTAATCCGCCGATTGACCGAACGGCGCGATCAGCAGGCGGAGGTAGACGAAGAAGGCGCGGAACTCGGTGAACAGGTATTGGTACCAGGTGAAGCCTTCAAAGCTGAAGCCAGCGTTGGAGCCTTTGCCGATGCGACTCAGGATGTACGTGACACCTAAGACGGCGCCGATGCAGATGGGGACATAGAGCTTCCAGTTGCGGCGGATGCCATCGAAACGGAAGCCCGGGTTCCAGTAGAAGTCCGTCAGCAGCAGGACTGCGGGGAGCACGGCGGTGTGTTCTTTAGAAGTGATCGCGGCGAAGTAGAGCACGAGAATCGCGGCTGCGATGCGGGCGGTTACGGCCTGCTTGCCGCGGTAGAGGAACACGTTGAAGGCTGCCAGGAATAGCAGCACGCTGAGCGTCTCGGAACGGCTCGCAATGTAGCTCACGGCTTCCGTTTGAATCGGATGGACCAGGAACAATCCGGCAGCGAAGATGGCCGCACCGAAGCGCTCGCGTGCGGGCGTACCGGCCCATTCCAGGATGCGCCGGACCGCGTAGAAGATCAGCACGGAGCAGATGGCGTGCATCAGGACGTTCACCGCGTGATAGGCGAACGGGTCCAGCGCGTTCGCGTGGTAGTTCAGGTAGTACGACGCCATGAGCAGCGGCCGCGTCCCGAGCCATGCGCGAAACGGCAGGGTTGCGGCGTCCTTGTAGAGGAACGGCAGCGTGCGATCATCGAAGACGAAGTCGCCGTTGAGCGACGGAGCGTACAGGAGGAAAGCGAGGATCACAGCGCCGGCTGACAAGATCGCTGGGAGCACCCACGCGGGCCTCGGAGGCTTTGCCGGAACGGGCGGGGGAACGACGACGGTCCGCGCGGCGCTAGCTGTTTTTCTTGATGCTCGACCCATGAATCACGATTGACGGCGCTTGCTGAACGGAGTGCTGGCGTAAATGCTCGACATGAAACTCCAGTATCGCGATTCGCTGCACCAGCGCGATCGTGTCGTCCCGCAGGCGCGAGATCAGGATCGAGGCCCAGAAGAACAGCAGCAGGAAGACGCCGAACATTCCGATCAGCAGGACGACCGGCGGCTCCTGGATGTGCAGCAGTTGCGCGGCCCGCTCCAGTAGCCACGACGACTGCGAAAGCGCGAAAAGCGCGACCGACGCGACCAGCCATCCGACTGAATATTCCGCGCGAATGCGCGAGCGCCGCACCGAAAAAAGCACGACGAAAAACAGGATCGCGCTCAGTGCGCTGGTGAAGAAAAGGAGGCGGGACATCAGCTCAATTTGGGCCGCGCGTATCGGGCGCAGGCTTGCTACGTGCATCATATTTCAGCACATTGACGACGATCCCCAGCAGCACGTGAACGATGTAATAGAACGATCGCGTCGGGGTTATCGACGACTTCCCCGCGCGACGCGGCAGCATCCGGCACGGGACCTCTTCGAATCGGAACCTCCGGCGCTGCAGCACGACGAGCGCTTCGATCTCCGGATATTCGAGCGGAAACGTCCGGCTGAAAACCTGGAGGGCGGTGCGGTTGACGCCGACGAATCCGGAAGTCGGATCGCGCACCGGTTTGCCGAGAACGATGCGCAAGAGCCAGCGAAACATCTGGATACCGATGCCGCGGATGGGTGCGGCCTTTTGTCCATTCTTTTCGATAAAACGCGAACCGATCACCATGTTTGCGCCGCTCTCGACCAGGCGGGTGTAGATCTTGGCGATGTCCCGGGCGTCGTGCTGGCCATCGCCATCGACGCGCACCACGTATTCGAAACCGAGCTCGTACGCGAGTTTGTAGCCGGTCTGCACGCAGCCGCCGAGGCCTAGATGCCGGGGCAGGGAGATCACCTCAGCCCCCGCCTGACGCGCCATCAGCATCGTTGCGTCGGTGGAGCAATCGTCGATCACGAGGATGGGAACGCCGGGCATTTCACGCCGCACGGACTCGACCACGTGACCGATGGCGCCTTCCTCATTCAGCGCGGGGACGATGACGAGCAGCGAGTTCTGCCCTTCGGCGGCGATCACAGGCGCGCGATCTCCCGCGGAGAAATCGCGTGGTGTCGCAGCAGGGCGCTGTATTGGCGCGGAGTCAGCAGGGCGCCCTTACGAATCGCCTGGCGCTTCCGCCACAGCGCGCTCCAGTTGCGGACGAGCGACCAGTGCGCGCGCACCACCAGACGCGCGAGTTCCCACGGGCCGCCTTCGGTGAACCGCGATGCTGTTCCGCGGCCTTGCAGCAGATAAATCGCGTGCCACGCGTAGCGCATGAGGCTCCAGAACGGCGTTAGTAGAAGGTAGCTCATTGGGAAATTTTTGGCTGCGACCCACAACCGGTTACGCTCGATTTGCCACGCCTTCAATGCGGACGCGGCTCCCGCCGATTGCGAATAATGATGCTCGACGACGGCGCCGGGCGCATACACGCAGCGCCATCCGTTCCAGCGGGCCCGCAGCCCCAAGTCCGTATCCTCGCAGTATAGGAAAAAGTCCTCATCCATCCCTCCGATCTGTTCGATCATCTCGCGCCGGTAGAGCGCGGCGGACGCGCTGGGGAGCAGGACCTCCGCGCGCTTTTCGTACAGGCGCGTGCTTTGGCCTTGGCCGCGCTGCTTACTGGAGCCATCGAGGCAGATCAACATGCCGGCGGAATCGAGCTGCTCCGTTCCGTAGTGACGGACTTGCGATGCGCACATGCCGACATCCGAGGCCTGTTGCATTTCGAAGCGCAGGGCGGCAAGCCAGTCGGGATGCGCTTCGGCATCGTCATTTAGGGTCGCCAGCATCGTGGCGGTTGATTGCTTCCAGGCTAGGTTGACGGCGGCGGCGAAACCTAGATTGTGGTCTGCGTTGATTACTTGGAACGGTAAGTTTACGCGGCGGGATTCCCATTCGTGGGCGATGGCTCCCGAGCCGCTGTTATCGATGACGATGATTTCGAAATCGCGGTCGGTCTGACGCTCGAGAGATTGGACGCAGCGGAGCAGCAGATCGCCGCCGCGGAGGGACGGGATGGCGACGACGATAGCTGGTGATGGCAAATGAGTAGTTTAGTCGGCGGTGCGGTTATTTTGCGGCCATTCTTCGCGTTCCGCGGGTTCGAAACATGGGCTTGGCGGGATCGGAATCGGGTTTGGCGGGTTCAAAACTGGGTTTCCCGGGTTCGTTTTTTTGAGGAAGAGGCTTTGTTTTCAACAACTCCCCAGGTTCGTTCCGCTCATTTTTGTGTTTTGGAAGTGGCGGGCGGTAAAGCAGCCTTGGCCCGGACTCATTGCCCCTCTCGGACTAGCAATAGCATTTGATTGGGCGCTGAAAGGTGGCGTTTCGCGTAAGTTGCTGGGATTGCGGTTGCAATAACTTGAAACGGCTCGTGACCGACCGAAACTGGCGCAGCCTAGCAGCAGATCGCGGCGCGGGATCAAGGCAATACTCAACTTTTCAGAAGCCGTTCCTAGTTGTCGTGCGTGCCCACCCAGAACCACACAAAGACATTCCCTGTCGCAGCGAGAGCGCACGGTATTCGTCTGAGACTCGCGCCGACCAGAAAGCCCCGACGGGTTTCAGTTGCATGGAAGGATGAGCCGAGTCTGCTGAGGGTAGCTCGTATTGCTTGTCGCACCGACGACGAACCTCCTCGGGCAACCCGTTGTAGCATTGCCAGAACGAGGGAAGCGTCTTATGAAGAAAGATCACCGGAGCAGGTTGCTTGATTCTGCTTGAGACTGCTCGCGTCCGTCTTCGAGCGGGGCTGCGTTTCCTTCGGCGATGTCGCGCCTGACGGTCTCGACCAGTGACGTACCACGACCGCCGGGCGAGAAGTCGGCCGCCATCTGTGTATCCCAGTCGTCGTATTCGAGCTCAATAATCCAGCCCGAGAGGGCATGGCGCTCGGATTCCGGTAACCGGATAATGGCTTCTTTGATCGCATCAATTGATTCCATACGGCTCACGCTTCCACTCTAGTTCGCTTTGTTGGCGATGGCAACTAGAAGCGCAACGTGGCGAGCCAGCTTGGATGAAGAGGCTGGTTGAGGCTGTTTGCCGCCGGCTCGGTGAATCTTTCGTGATAGATGGATTCGATACAAACGTTCCTTCTGAGCTTCGGTGCTTGGGCCTCGCACTCTTTAAGGTTCCACAGTTCCGAGAAACCAGGTCGTATCCGTGAACGCTATGTCACTTACCCACCCGCCGAAAAGTAGCATGCCATTCACGGTTTCATCGTAGTCAAAGGCTGCCCCCGAACGGGCGGTGGGACTTAGTGGAGGCTGCTCTTGGGTCCAGTTGGTTCCGTCCCATAACCAAGTGTCATTCAACCGGGCTTCCCCGCAATCTTCGCAAGGGCCTGCTAATCCTCCGAACATCACCACTTTGCCAAGGTCCGGATCGAAGACCAGGGCGCTGTCTGCTCGTGCGGGCGGGTTCGTCGTGGGCAGTTTGTGAGTCCAACCGATGCCGTCGTAGGTCCATGTATCGCCGAAGTACACATAGCCTGTCGTTGTGCCGCCGAAGAGAACGACCTGTTTCGAGGCTGCATCGTAGGCGAGCGTTGTCTCTCGAGGGGACGGAGTGCGCGAGGAAAATTTTTGCTCCCACGTCTTACTCAACCCGTTCCATTCCCAGGTGTCACTTAACGGATTTGACGGCCCGTACTCCCATCCGCCGAACAGAACCACCTTTCCGATAGCGGAATCGAAGACCATTCCGTTTGTATTGGACTCGCGGGGTGACGGCGAAACGGGAGGAAATTGCTGGGTCCAGGTCTCACCATTGAAAGTCCATGTTTCGTCGGAGGAGGTGCCGTTCATATTTCCTCCAAAAAGTATGACCGTTTTTGTGATCGCATCGTACGCCATAAAGGCGCCCGTTAAAGGTGGAGGAGAAACGCGTGGCGCCAGCTGCTTCCATCCGGAAGTCTTGGAGAACACCCAAGTGTCGTTAAAGATAGTGTTATAGGTACTGCCTCCGAAGAGCACCGTTGCATGCAAGGCGGAGTCATATACAGCCGACGCGCAGCATCGCGCTTCAGGCGGAACATTGAGCGCGGGTTCGATCCAGTCTAGCGTCTGAGCAGGCGAGTGACTGACCAGGAAGGTGCAAAGGATCGCGGAGGGCAAGAGCCACTTAGCGACGTTGATAGGTTGTGCAAGCATATCGGGACCTCCGCATTGCGGCCCCAGTATAACGCGAGATTACAGTTAGGATGGCGTTGGATTGGATTCCGGCGACGTCGCTGGAAGTGAACGCGCGGATGCTCCTGTAGAGCGCTCATGAGCCGCGGTGTCGCTTCCAGATCCACTGGATCGAGGACTTTTGCGGGGTTAGCCAACCCAGTCGACTAAAACCAATCCGATTCCCGAACTTCGGGATCGCCGGTGATGACACTTGCACCCTCCGCCTGGGCAAGAGCGATCGCGAAAGAATCTCCGTAAGCGATCGGGTTCGCCGCTTTGAGTCGCGCCGCCGCCATAATCCCATCTTCGTCTGGCACGACCACGTGAAACGGGAAGGGAGGGCAACCGCGCGAGGAATCCCTCAGCGACGGAAAGGCTTTGCCGTTTCGCAAGGATGTAGAACGTCTCACCTACGTTGAGCACACTCATGAAGAGTTGAATATTTCTCTCGTCGGCGTCCTGCAAAAATTGGCGGACAAGCGGCGCTGCCGGTTCTTGTTGAACCTAGGCGACCATTGCCCAGGAGTCAATGACCTTTGATTCGAGCTTCGTCGTGTGCTTTGTCTGCGGCACGCTCCTCCATCAACGCCTTGGTCAAGCTTTCGCCGCCGCGAGCCATACCTTCCATCGTCCGCCAATCGGGAAATTCGGTCACGACCCGCTTCAGCACGAGCGATTCTCCGAGAACGTCAATCGCCAACTGGGTTCTCCTCGCCGCGAGCGTCCTCGTTTTTGTTTGCCTCCAAGTGCCCAGCCACCTCGCGGTCCACCAGTTCAGGATCGACAAAGGGAGGGTATGTACTTGCGTATTGGGCCAAAAGAACTTGACTGACAATGTTCTGCTCGGCTGTATTGAACAGATCCAGCGTCTTGTCTTGGCTGGCAGGTGCCATTTTCCAGGGATATTGACCCGCCAGGCGCAACGCCTCCTTTCTCACCTCGTCATCGCCTATAACGAACCCGTTGACCTCGATCGGCATAGCTTAGCGCTATTTCGACTTCTCGATCTCGATATCCAGCCCGTCGCCCGAGGAAACCACGAATGCGTAGCTCGGGTCTGGTGAAGAGGTCTGAAGCTTAACCCAACCAACGTAACTGGTTCCCGGGGAGGTCCCCACAAAGAACGGGTCTTGGAAAGTGAGATCGCCGTTCCCGAGGAACACCTGGACACTAACTCCGGTGACCACCGCGAAGTCGAGCTTGCCGTCGCCGTTGAAATCGCCCGACGTGAGCGGGAGAGCCCCAAAAATACAAGCTGCGCAATCCAGCCGTGGCTCTAACGTGAACGTTCCATTCCCATTGTTAAGGATCGGCACCTGAAAGTCCGTCTCAGTCATCATGAGATCTTCGACCCCGATACCCCGGAAGTCGCCAGCGAGAAGCTGGGCATTCGGAATGCCGAGCGTCCACTTTGTCGGTTCCAGCTTGAAGGTGCCGGTACCGCTGCCTAACAGGGTCCTAAAGATCACATCGGTGTTATAAAGCCGGGTGATCACCGCAAGATCCAACGGGCCGTCCTTCACCTCCCGTATCGGGGTTAGCCAAGTTAAATAGTCGTTACTCCGAAAACCGCCAGATAACAACGGCCGCGCCGCCGCAAATGTCCCGTTGCCATTGCCGAAAAAGATCTGATTCGACGTGGCGGCAATGTCCACATGCCCGTCCTCATTGAAATCCCCCAGAACGAACATCGTGACCGGCCCGGAAGTGAGCGTCACCGGTGCGGAGAACTGGCCGCCGCCTTCACCCAGAAGGATCACAATTCCTCCGGCCGAGAGTGAGACCGCGAGATCGGGCAGCCCGTCCTTATTGAAGTCCGCGGTCACAATCCAGGTCGGGTCCGTGAGCGGGATCGTGTTCGCCAGATGGAACGGACCTAATCCCTTGCCGCCGTTCTCGTACAGCGACACACCCGACGAAGTCAGCACGGCGAAGTCTGTGAGCCCATCTCCATTGAAATCCGCTGCTGCGAAAGGCCCCGGCGGAGCCGACATCGCGATTCGCGAACCGTCTTCGAACACGCCCGACCCCTCGTTCAGCAGAATGGAAATGAAATTATCGAACGGGATCAGGCCCGACATCTCCACATCCAACACGCCCGCTTTATGGAAAGAGCCGAGGCCGAACGACGTCGGTGAAGGTGGCGCCGGATACGACACCGGTGAGGAGAACGCCCCTTTGCCGTTGTTGAATGCCACCACCAGCGGATCGTCCGTGTACTGCAGCATTACCAGATCCGGGTAGCCATCGCCATTCATGTCACCGGTCAGGACACCATATGCTCCTCCGGGGACAGAGACGAACTGACCATTCGCGAACGTTCCGTCGCCCTTTCCGGGCATTACCCGGACCCCTGTCCAAAACAGATCGGGACCGCCCGTCGCTACGAGATCCAGCTTACCGTCGCCATTCATATCGGCCAGAACGACCGACCCGGCGACTTGTTGCAGCGTGATGGTTTGGCCGCTTTGAAAGTTCCCGGCGCTGGTTCCCAACAGAACCTGGGCTCCGACTCCGGTTCCGGCCACAATATCCGGAATGCCGTCTCCGTTCACATCGCCTACCGCCGCCGTGAGCACCCCGTCGCCGGGAAGCAGCGTGGTGTAGGGCCCGAATACGCCCGCGCCTTGGTTTAGAAAGACAAGCGCCCCGTCGGTGCCGACTACAAGGTCCAGCAGACCGTCGCCGTTGAGATCCGCCGCGGTAATGGAGTTCGGGTAGGCGGGCAGGTCGATTATCGGCCCTGCCGTGAACGTGCCATCGCCCTTCCCGTAGGCGACCTGAAAGTACCATTCGTTGGCTGAACTCCCGAAAGCTATATCCAAGTTACCGTCGCCATTGAAATCGCCTACGGCGATGCAGTCAGTCGCAAATAGATCACCCGTAACTGGTCCATAGGTGAAGGTGCCGTTGCCGCTGCCGAACAAAACAGCTACCCCACCTTCCTCCCCGTTGACAATATCTACAATCCCGTCATTGTTGAAGTCTCCGAGAGCGGTCACCGCAGAGGCATCGCTGTCGTAGTCCGTCCGCGCGAGAAACGTTGGAAGCGGCGTCTGCGAATGCGAAACCATAGCTCCGAAAAGTGCCAATGTTGCAAGCCGCAGAATCGGCGCTCGCGTGAACGTCTTTCTAGTCCGGGCAAGAGCCATAAACGTTCTGAATGTAAGTGTTATACGCAGTGAACGCCTCCGCTTGATATGTAGTCAAGCCGGAAGCCTGAAGCGGCTTCATCAGCTCGCTGGCAATCAGCCCGGTCGCGACCTGCCCGTTGTTCATCGGGCCGTTCCCAAGAGCCGATGCCATCGAACCGAGGAGAGCTGCCGCATTGGCGTGGGTCGTGGAGTAGTCGTTGCCAACCTCGTTGCGATTATGCAGGTACTGATAGTCATAGTATTCGTACTCCTGCGCGTAGTTGGCGTCGATGTTGGTCGCTTGATTGTAAAGCCACGTGCTGTAAGCTCCATATTTGGCCCGGTTTGAGATTAAGACGGTCGCGTACTGATTTCGGAATCGCAATTTGCCCTTTGGAAGAGACGGTTGTTTTAGTCATAGAATTCTTACCGAGGTAAAAACTACTTTCATTTTAAACTGCCGTCTAGTGTGCAAGAGAGCGACAAGGAGATCGATCTGCCCGATCAGGATGAGATAGTTGACGGGTCCAGTGTCGGCGATGACGAGTTGCACCCATCAAAGTCCTAAGCTTTCGAGGTCCTGAACATCCCGGCGAACGTCATCGACGGTGACGTTGGCCCAGATCTGGTGAGCCCTCAGGAAGTCGTCGAGTTCGAAACGGGTCTCGAAGCCCAAGAGCCTCCGCAGCTGTGCCTTGGACAGTCGCTCCGACTTATATTCTTCGATGGCGAAACCTTCGAGAACGCGGCGTGAGAGATCGCCACCTGCGGTGCGGAGGGTGGCGGCAATTTCGTCCGGGATTTCTACGGTGAGATTCATGGCGCCTAAGTAAAGTTTAGCCCGCGAGGTTGTGTGCCCGGTCCGCCTGTTTGGCGGTCGATCAAAGCTCGGTGGCCCAGTTTTCGATTCCAGGCAACTCGCTTACGTTTCGGAAGGTGTTGTCGTTGGTAATCAGGACAGCACTCAGCGCGATGGCGTGCGCGGCGATCTGCATATCGAACGGGCCGAGAGTTTTCCCTATGCTTTCCTGCCGGGCTCGAAGCTGTCCGTAGACGGCGGCTTCTTCGCGCCCCCAGGGTTCGACACGCAAGTGCGCCAGAAAGAAATCAAGGGATCTCTTGCGCTGCTCGCGGCGTGGGCCGGCAGCATCGGATTTAGCAATGCCGTAGAGGAGTTCGGCTTCCGTCACCGCGGAGATACACGCGGCTGCGCCTTTCTCGAGAGAGGCAAGGCGGGCGCGGGCCGCAGGCGATTTACCCTTCAGAATATAGATCACCATGTTGGTGTCCAACATGAAGAGGCGGCTCAAAGCTCTTCGCGTTTCTCAGGAGTGCCTTGTACGCGGTCGGTCAGGAAGTCGTCGGAGAACCCGGCACTGTCGAGAGCGGCATAGATCTCGTCCCAACTGCCGGGAGCTTGAGAGAGGATCAGGTCGCCCGTTTGAGGGTCACGGCGGATGTATACTTCATCGCGAGTGAAGCGATATTCAGCAGGGATGGTGACGTGCTGACTCCTGCCGCTCATGAAAACCCGCGCTTTTGCTGGCTGTGCCATGCTCACCTTCCCTCTGCTATATATCATTGCTGTATAGCAGAGGAAAAGTCAAGGGCATAGCCCCTCTTCAGATCAGCGACTTCACGTAATCGGGTTTCAGCGGGAGCCGTCGTGGAGGCTTACCTGTCGCATCCAAGAAAGCACCCGCTATGGCGGAAGCAGCCAAGGCGTTCGCGGCTTCCGAGCCCTGTCCGTACTTTCCGACTTCCGGGTTGTTGATAAGGACCACATTGATTTCAGGAACGTCCGACATCGTTGCTATGGGATAAGTCCGCCAATCGCTCGAGACGACTCCGCTTTCGTTGAAGCGCAGCTCTTCAAACAGAGTCATGCTGACGCCCATCATTGCGCCGCCTTCCACCTGACGCTTCAGTTGGAGGGGATTGATGACGATGCCGGGATCGACCGCCACGGTCATCCGCTCTACCTTCACGGCGCCGCTGTTGGTGTCGACCGCAACATCCGCAACGCAGGCCCAATAGCTTCCGCTCCGGAAGAGAGCCGACACGCCGCTGCCACGCTTGATGCCGGTCTCCGGCTTCGATGAGTCCGCGTTCGTTCTCCACTTTGATGCGTCGCGAGCGCTCTCCAGTACGCCGATCAAGCGTTTCTCCTTGGCGTGTTGGATGCGGAATTGGAGCGGATCCTTCCCCGCCAGCATCGCCGCTTCCGTGATAGCTAACTCGCGCGGGAAGTTCTGCTGATACTGCGCCGGCGTGCGCAAGCTGTGATCGCGTAGACCGACATTGATTGGCGATGAGGCTTGACCGACTTGAGGCGAACCGTGACCTAGCTCGGCAACCGTATGCACCGTGTCGTAAATCCAAGGGTCCGAGATGCCGTTCTGCGTCCCGAACATCGAGCCTTTCTCATTAGGCGCGGGGATCGTAGGGAGACCCGCCAATAGAGCGCCAACTAATCGATCGTCTTGCATGGCGGGCATGTAATGGTCGATTTGGTAGGCCGAGATATTGCCCTCCGCATCGAGCCCGATCTGAACGTCGGAGTACGCGGCAGAAGACTGAGTAGACCACTGGAAATCTTCCTGCCGCATCCATTGGACGCGAACCGGTTTCCCGACGGCCTGCGACAAGATCACCGCTTCGTCTTCAGCGCCTGCGTTCCCGCCGTTTGACCGGCCATAATGACCGGGCCCGGCGAAGGTACGCACGACAACCTTATCGACAGGCGTGGAAAGCATCTTGGCGATTGCGCTGCGCAGGGCTTGCGGATTCTGCGTGTGCGTGTAGACGAAAATCTCGCCACTGGGACGCACGTCACCGATAGCCATCGCGGGGCCGATGGGCGCGTGTTTCAGGTAAGGACGCTCGTAAGTGGCGCTGAACTTCTTTGCCGAACCTGCGAGCGCGGCGGCCAAGTCGCCTGTCGAATTTTTGCTTTTCTGGACTGGCGCACTCTTCCAATCCGAATCCTCCCTTAGGAACTGAAACAGGCGCGCGTCACCGGGAAGGCCGCGCCAGTCGCTCCACTTCGTTCCCGTATCTACTTGCTGGGATGCTTTGATCGCCTCCCACTCCGTAGGAGCGACCACGCCGACCAGATTTCCTTTTACAACCAGTTGCGTGTTCGGAAATCGCGTCTTATCCAATTGGCCGACGGATAACAGCTTCGAGCCGAGCGTCTTAGGATGAATCATGCGGCCGTGCAACATCCCTGGAACGCGAACGTCGGTGACCCAGGTTTCCTTGGCAGTAACCTTAGAGACCGTAACGGAGTTCGTGAATGACTTACCTACGATCGTGTACTCACTTACAGGCTTGAGCGGAGGATCGCCGACAACTAACAGGCCGAACATACTGTGCAGGTCGCCACTTACAGGGATGGTCAGACTAAGTTTTTGATTCTTGACGAGATCGCCATAGGAGATGGTTTTGCCGCCGCCGGCGACAATCCCATCCTTTACTGAAAGCTTGTCCTTGGGAGCGCCGAGTTGCTGCGAGGCTAAGTCAAGCAGCGCTCCTCGAACGTAGGCAGAAGCTTTGCGGATGTTGGGCATTCCGCCCATCAGGAAATCGAACGCGCCGCTGCCGTCCGGAGTACGATCGGTGTCGCCGGAAATCACCGTCGTGATTGCTTCGAACGGGACGCTGAGCTCTTCCGCCGCGATCTGACGGTAGGCGGTGAAGACGGAGCTGGTGCCGAAATCGGGCTTACCGGCGCGAATGAGGATTGTGTTGTCGGCGTGAATCTCGATCCAGGATTCAGGCAAGGCCGCATTCAGATCGTTACCGCGAACGACGACCTTCTGTGCCGTCTGGGGTTGGGTATCCTGCGCCTCAAGCAAGCGGAATGTTGCCAGCAGGGCGCCGCCGGTTTTGACGAATCCGCGGCGTGACAGCTGCGCGCCAACAGAGGACTCCGATAGGTTTACCTGCTTGGTGTGTAGTCTCATAACACTTCCTTCGGTCTTGTCATCTGAGTGGCGGCTAACTGGACGGCTTGCATGATGGCGATGTAGGTTCCGCAGCGGCAGAGATGCGGAGATATCCCGGCAGTGAAAGCGGTCTTGATTTCGGGCAGCGTGGGTGACGGATTGTGCTCCAGAAGTTCCGTCGCCTTAATCATCATTCCGTTCTGGCAGAAGCCGCACTGCGGGGCTTGCTGGTCAATCCACGCCTGTTGGACGGGATGAAGAGTTTTGGTGGCCTGCTCGGGAGTTAAGCCGCGTTGCTTGGCCCAGCGGGCAGGGAGACCTTCGAGAGTCGTGACTTCCTTGTCGCCGACAGCGGACAGAGGCGTGATGCACGACCGAATCTCCTTTCCGTTCAGGAGCACGGAACACGCGCCGCATTGGGCCAGACCGCAGCCGAACTGGGGACCGGTAAGTTCCAGGTCGCCCTTCAGAACGTAAAGCAGAGGCGTGTCCGCAGGTGCTTGCACCTCGCGTTTAACGCCGTTGACTAGGATGGTGGCCACTGAAACCTCCTCGGAATGGAGCGCGGCTAGTCGAAAAAGTCGAGGGCGCGCTTCTGACTTTACTCTAGGGTACGTCGACACGAGATAAACCGATAGCCCAAAACTGCCGGATTATTGCCTAATTCTGTCGAATCGGGATTGGTGCATCCTTACGGGTCTTCAGGAACTGGCAGCCGTTGATCTGCTCCCATTCACGACGCAGGAAGATCCGTGCGGAGTAGAGCCTATGCGCTTAGGCGTGGGACTCCAGCGTGATGACTACCTTTCCGCGTGCATGCTTTTCGCCTACATACCGGATGGCCGCAGGCACTTCACTCAAGGGATAGCATCTGTCCAGCACCGGTTTCAGCTTTTCCTCTATCATCAGTTTGCGCATAACTTCCAGATCTTCTTTGTTCGGTCTGGCTAGAAAGAAGACGAACTTCTGACTTGTGAACCGTGACAGGAGAAGACCGGTAATCAGACGGGAAATAAAACCAATCGCACTCCGACCGCTCAAATCCCCGACCATGATGCACGTTCCATTTGGAGTCATGGCGCGGCGACAGTCCGGCAATGAATGGTTTCCCACGCAATCGAAAAGTAGATCGTAGCGCTCGCCGCGATTGGTGAAGTCGTCTTGCGTGTAGTCGATCACGTGATCTGCGCCGATGGACCGAACCATCTCTATATTCCGCGTACTGCAGACGCCAGTGACATCCGCGCCGAACGACTTAGCTATTTGCACAGCGAAGGTGCCAACGCCTCCCGCGGCGCCGTTGATTAGCACCTTCTGCGCGGAGTGAGTCTGCCCTTTGTCGCGAAGACCCTGCAGAGCGGTGAATGCCGCTACCGGTGCGGACGCTGCCTGCTCGAATGTGACAGTATCCGGCTTGGGGGACAACATGGATTCGGGAGCGCAAACATACTCGGCAAAGGATCCCTGGCGATGAAGCCAAACCTTGGTCCCCGACGCTTGTGGATTACTGATACAGACGCCGAACACCGCTTCACCCGAATGAAATCTGGTTACCTTCGCGCCTACCGCTTCAACAACGCCGGCGAGGTCGACGCCTGGCCGCCACGGTTGGGCAGCTGTCGGTTTCTTCAACCCGAACGCGAGCCGAAAGAGGAATGGCACTCCGTGCAATTCGCCGCAGTCAAGCGGATTGACGGATGCCGCGCGAACCTTGACTAGTACTTCATCATCGCCCGGGGTTGGCTTTTCTATATCTTGAAGCTGAAGAACATCGGGCGAACCGTAGTTGTAGTAGACGATGGCTTGCATGAGCCTCTCTCTGACTTAACCCGAACTAGCCGGTGCGGGGTTTGCTCCCTCGCCGTTTATTGAACCGCCGAAGAGTAAGGGCCGTTTGTTTTTCAATCCTCACCCGGCGAGCCGCCTTTCCAGGGTCCATTGACTGATTGAAAACTCCCTGTTCCGTCCAAATTCCCCTTTTGGCTGCCGGCGGAGTTACCTCATAGACGCTACCAACTGCACCGCAGTTGCCGTTGATGTCTTCTTGAGCGACGCCGTAAAGACGGCCCGTGCTTGACATCCTAAGGTTCCTAGCAACGCGTATAAAATGCTAACCGTGCACGCCCCACTAACCGTTGTGCCGGACATTGCCAGTTCTCGCGTTTCAACAGATAAGAACGCCACTGGGGCTTGACAGTTTGGCGTTCCTACAAGACCAAGTCCCTCCGAAGTCTTCAGATGCGTACAAGTTGCCTGCTCTGTCCGCGACCGCAACCAACGAGCCGTTTGTCGCGATGCAACCTGTGTCGGCTTTGCCTTGGGTCCACTGAGGCATCCCGCCTTCAAAGGGTGCAATGCGCCCGTCCGGCTTAATCGACCGCCGATAGATTCGTCCCTGAGCCGAAAAAGGATCCGTGGATGCCGAGACGATAATTTCATCGCCCGAAAACGCTACCGCGGAGCAGTGTGGTGCGTGGAGGCCCTTACTCTCGATCATCCACGTCGCGCCCGCGTCGCGACTAATGCAAAGGCCAACCGCGGCCGCCGCGGCGATAAGGTTGGGGTCTAAAGGGTGCGCGCGTACCTCATGAACGTCAGTGTTGATATCTATAGTGGGCTCCCAGGTAACTCCGCCGTCGATTGAGCGTGGAATGCCGCCCACATGAACATTGGCGAACAGGACGCTTCCGTTCGAGTTCGCCGCAACCGAGCGAACCCCGAGTGGTGGCCCAAGGCGCTGGCCATTAACAATTGCCGAGCCGGCAAACCAGGTCTCCCGCCCCGCGACTCTATCGAAACTCTCGATCGGTTCGAGACCACTGCTGCCTTGACTTAGCCGCAGCATGCGCGCATCGTCCGTGCCTACATAGATGTCGTCCCCGACAGCCATACAGCAGGAGAGCTCGAAGTCGCTTGTGGCGACGGTTGTCCATTCGCCTCCATGTGCGCGCCTACGCAGCGAGTGTCCGCCAATGACGACCAGCGCGCCGCCGCGCCCATCCGGTGCAAGCCCTCTGACCGGCTGGCTTGCAAGTTCATGCGTAAGGTGATCGCCGCTGAGCGCGAACAGGCCATCTTCCCACGTCGATATAAGTATGGTTGGTTGCGCCACGGACTACCTTACCTCCCTCGGGTGTGTGTCAATTATTGATCGATCAAGGCTTCGGAATAACTGCTTCCATGAACTCCAGGAAAGCCTTCAATTTTGGCGTCATGCTAAGACGCGTTGGATACAGTGCGTATAGCTCAATCGGGCTCGGTGTCCAATCCGGAAGTACTCGAGCGATTTGTTGTTTACGCGTGTGCTCATTGGTTATCCATTTTGGCAGAATAGCAATGCCGGCGCCGTCGAGGCACAGACGTAGATGGATGGCGGGGTCACCGATCGCAATCCGGCCGCGGATCCGGATCTCCTGTATTTTGCCGCCAGTTTTCTGCAGACTCCAGCTTGTCCCCTCACGCGTTGCCGTAAGTGTCAGGCAGGAGTGTTGAAGTAAATCCTGGGGTGATCGTAGTGGAGGGGCGTTCGTCAAATAATCGGGACTAGCGTATATGCCCATTTGAACTTTGAGCATTCGTTTCTGGATAATTTGGGAATCGACCATCGGTTTTGCTGTCTGAAACGCGACGTCGACGCGTTGGGCAATCGGATCAATCCGTCCACCTCCCAAAGAAACTTCGAGCCGTAGTTCCGGATAGCGCTGCAGGAACCGCGCCAGCTTTGGTGCTACTGAAGTCTGGGCAAGAGTTACAGGCATGATCACTCGCAACGTACCGCGGGGCTCCTCATTCAGCTTGGTAACGGCCGCGTCACCTTCGTGGGCTTCTTCTAATGCGCGGCGCGAATATCCAAGATAGGTCTCACCGGCTTCGGTTAAACGCAAGCGCCGTGTACTACGCTCAAACAGCCGCGCTCCTAAACGCGCCTCCAATCGGGTTATCGCTTTACTCACCGCTGCCTTCGAGACTTCCAATGCATCCGCAGCTCGCGTAAAACTCATTTCATCGACGATTGCGACGAAGATACTCAGCTCATTCAGGTCACGCATTGTTTCCCCTCAGAAACAATGAGTTTCTCAAATCCCATTGCTTCCCGCGTCAGTCCCCAGACTACATTGAAGGTGCATGCGTAGCGGTGAGCCTCGTTGGTTGTTACGGCACACGCAAGGAAAACTCCCATGAAAATATTGGCAATTGGCGGCACCGGGAAGGTCGGTTCCGCAGTCGTGAAAGAACTAGTCAAACGCAACGCCGACGTTCGCGTGTTGGTGCGGAAAAAGGATGCCGCTTCCAAGATGCCGGCGAGCGTTGAATTGGCGGAAGGTGATCTCCTCGATCCCCCTACCGTCGCGAAAGCGCTTGAAGGTATCGAAAAGCTATATCTGCTGAATGCAGTGCTTCCCGATGAACTCACGCAAGGGTTAATCGCCTATGATCTAGCCAAGAAACGGAACATTCGGCATGTTGTCTACCATTCTGTGTTCCGCGTCGAGCACTTCAAGGATGTGCCCCATTTTGCCTCCAAACTCGCGATCGAGGCAGCATTGCGAGAGTTTGATGTTCCGTTCACGATCATTCGTCCGAACTACTTTTTTCAGAATGACGAGTCGCTGAAAGATCCGCTCACGAAAGCCGGGATTTATCCCGCGCCTCTGGGGCTCGCCGGCATCTCAGCGGTTGACATCCGGGACATTGCTGAAGCATCGGCGATCGCCTTGACGGAAAGCGGCCATGAAGGGAAAACGTACAACCTCAACGGCCCGGAAGCGTTGAGCGGTCCCCTCGCGGCCCAGAATCTGGAGCGAACTCCTGAAAAAGGAAATTCGCTATGCGGGTGAAGACATGGATGCGTTTGAAAATCAGATGAGGCAGAGCGCTCCTTCCTGGTCGGCGTTCGATATACGAATGATGTTCCAAGGCTATCTGGAACGAGGCTTTACCGCCGAAGCATCCGACATCGCCAACTTAACGAGTCTGTTGGGACACGAACCCCGCCGCTACAGTGACTTCGCGCGTGAAACGGCACAAGCGTGGGCCGAAGGCGACCAAAAGCAAGATACTAAGTCGCGCTGATCTACTGCATGTTCAGTACCCGGCACTCGCGGGTGCCAGGTCGAACTTATGGAATCAAGACGATTTTGCCATGCGTGTGGCCCTGCGCCAGTTGCTGGAAGGCCGATCGGATCTCAGCCAATGGGTAAGTGGCCGCGATCGGTATTTCTAAGTCACCAGAGGCGAGTAGTTGGGTGAGTTCCTGGAGCACCGCAGCGTTCATTGCGCTCTGGCTTCCTTCGGATTTCGTCTTATATTGTTTGGCTGCTTCGAAATCGATAATCGTGTTGATGCGGGCGGGATCGATACCCAGGTCAATCGCGAGCTTCACATATCCGTGTCCGTGGGTGTCGATAAAGGCCGTGACGCCGATCGCGCGGAGCCGGTCGATCAAGTCGTCCCCATAGGCTAGCGGCTTGACTCCGTGGGCATTCAGCCACGCGTGATTGGATTGGCCGGCGATGCCGATTACTTCTGCTCCACTCCGTTTTGCAAGCTGGACGGCAATTGATCCGACACCGCCGGCCGCGCCTGACACCGCGACCGTGTCGCCCGGCTTCAGAGACACGGCTCGCACTGCGGCATAAGCTGTGCTTCCGGCAACCGGCAATGCCCCAGCGACTTCCCAGGGTACGTTCGATGGTTTCCTGATTAGATTTTGAGCTTCGGCGATTACATACTCGGCATGGCTGGCGCGAAAGTTCGTAAAGCCGATGAGCTCGTCGCCCAGTGAGAAGCCCGCAGTGTCAGCGCCGACCTTAGTCACTACACCGGCAAAGTCGGTTCCCTCTCCCGATGGGAACGTGGCAGGGAACATGGCATGCAGGAGTCCCTTTCGGATGGACGCTTCTCCCGGGTTGATAGAGGCAGCCTTGACTTTCAGGAGAACTTGTCCCGGCGCTGGGTCGGGTATGGGTACGTCGATCACCTGCAAGACGTCAATGTCGCCATAGTGGTCGAATCGCACAGCTTTCATCGTTGGGTTACTTCTGCTGCATTGTTCATCCTTTCAATAGTTCAGTCTTTAGTTCAGGGCAAGCTCTGCGACCACAGTAAACCACGCGGCAAAGCAACGGCAGCATAGTCAATGTGAATTACCCGCCGATGACTTGGGTTGGCTGAAGCCGAAGACGCGTGTAGCAGCAGCGGTTTCATTAAGAGCACCCCGCCGCGCTTGACCGCGCAAGTAACCGGATCTACTTCCGCCCGAACGGACGCAATCTTGTCTGCGCTCAGCCTGCCCAACCGGTGGGTCCCTGGAAGAACCCGAAGCGGGCCATTCCCTCCGTCGCAATCATCGATGTGAATACGTATGGCAAGCATACGTTCGAGGATCGATACCGGAGGTTGCACACTCACTACTCCCGCCTTGACGGTCCAGGGCCCATACCCGTCAATGTCGACTCGCTCTTTCACGCTGATCGTCAGGTCCTGGTGCCACGGGACCAACCAGTTTGCATCGGGAGTCTTGTCAAAGAGCGTCGCTCTCACCGGCACGGCATCGCTACCGAGGACCTGTCGGGCAAGATTGAGGATCCTTGGGCAGTTTGCTAGCTGGCGACGGAAGGTAACCCTTGCAGTAGGTTGCGGATGGCATAGACACCGCGGTTCCGAATGCAGGATTCTTCGTCGACGTGCGAAATCGCGAGGGCAACGCGTTCCAACTGGTCTGAAGCGATGAAGTCCGGAATTAAGGCGAACCCGTTCGCGATGATGGCGGTCCGATAATCGATCACTCCCTTTACGATAAAACCCGCGTCTGATGAGCAGCCAGTCATTTAGCCTTGTAAATCACGATCACACTAGACAACGGGCAGCTAGCGACGTTCGCCTGCTGGTTGCGGCCGGCCGGTCGCCGAGCGTGTCGGCATTCGTCAAGCACGCTGTGGGGATCGGTCTAAGTGATGCGGCGGGTTGGAAAGAGATGATGGACAGCACGCTCCGCCAGACGGGCGGCCCGTTGACGAACAAAGAGCGAGCATGGGCTGACGCTATTCTTTCGCCGGCCTAACGCAAGAAACACGTCAGAGAGGGGAAGGCCGCTTGAGCAGATCACTTTGGATGCCGGAGAGCTTATTGCACTGGACCCGCGACGATCGTCCGCGTGATGGCACTGATCGCACGCATCCTCGACGCGGCATGCGGGTTACCTTCTCGGCGGCCGCGTTAGCACAAGCGATTCGCAACCCTGCCAGACAGTCGCGACCCGCGCGAATGGTCCGGCAACCCTCGACAGACGTAATTGCGCTGCACGGGACGGATGCAACTGCCGTCGGAATTATGCTGGCCCGGACCGGAACGGCCGATATCGTGGACGCGCATGTTGTGCTTTGCGCTCGCCGGGCCGGCCAAGCGGTTGCCACCAGCGACTCGAACGATTTGCGGCGAATAGCTCCCGAAATGGATTTGGTTATTGTCTGATGGCGCGCGGACACCACGGCCCGAATCTTAAGCGCGGAGCTCGGTAGCGCGAAATGGCAATGACGACCGGAGCCTCCGCCGGAAGCGGGACGTTGAGGCTAAATCCGGACCGCTTAAGCGCGAGGACCATGACCAGTGCGCGCCCTTTCTCGCTGCTTTGATTCGTCGCTATTGCAACATAGTCGAACGCGGTGTCCAGCGTTCACCTCGGTTTTCGTGGTGCCAGGCCGGTGCGCCCCTATTATCATGAACATCTCAGCGCAGCAGTACGCGATCCCCTGCCAGAACAAAGCATAGCCCAAATAACGATTCGACAATGATTGTTTCCCGGCGAGGAACCACACGAGGGATGCCACGATCCCTCCAAATACCCAGTGCCGGGCGACAAACTGAGACCAGTCATTCACAACTTGTTCTCCGATTCGTGTCGACTTCCGCGCTCCACCTTCTCCTCTACTTCGGCCCGCGTCGGCGCCGAAGCCTGCGCACCCATCCTTGTCACTGATATCGCCGCAGCGGCATTCGCAAACCGGATTGCTTCCGGCATCGCGCGATCCTCAGCCAGCGCGACCGCTAGAGCCGCGTTGAAGGTATCGCCCGCGGCCGTTGTATCCACGGCCTGTACCTGGAAACCCGGATGATGACCGCTCTCGGATGCAGACTGCAAGAACGCCCCTTGTTCGCCTAGCTTCAGGATCACCGTCTTCGGTCCGAGCGCTCTCACGCGCGATGCCAACTCCGCCGCTTCGCTCGCCTCAATTCGTCGCGCCGGCTCACTCAGCAACGCCAGCGCCTCCGACTCATTCGGAGTCAAGACATCGACGCTCTCCAGTAACTCGCGTCCGAGCGGCTGCGCAGGAGCTGGATCGAGGATCGTCAACGCCCCTTCCTCGCGCGCAATGCGCAGAGCAGCCGCGACCGTATCCAGCGGCGATTCCAACTGAAACAGCACCACGCGCGCTCCACGAAACACGCGCCGCATCGCCTCGACATCGCTCGCCGGCAAATCCATGTTTGCTCCGGACGCGACGACGATCGAGTTCTCGCCTGAAGATTCCACCGCGATCAGCGCAACTCCCGTCGGCTGCGTTCGCGAATGAACGACTGTGCTTACGTCGACGCCTGCTGCTGAAAGGCTTGCTTTCAGGTGATCGCCAAAGAGATCCTGCCCGACGCGGCCCACCATCCGTACGCGCGTGCCTTCGCGCACGAGCCGGCCCGCGGCACACGCCTGATTGGCTCCCTTGCCTCCCGGAATCATCTGGAAATCGCGCCCCAGCACGGTCTCGCCGGGTGCGGGCAACTTCTTCACCGCGACCACGAAATCCATGTTCAGACTGCCTACGACTACGATCGAGGCGTCCATCGGCTAGCGCGCGAAATCGATGCCGAGCTTCTTCAGCTCTTCACTGTAGTAGCGCTGGTGCAGCAAATCCCACTCCTCGCTGCCTTCCGGGATGTCACGTTTGATGGAGCGCACTTTATCGCGCGCGGCCCGGTCCACCTTCTCCTCGGAGCTAAGGATCTCGGTGACGACTTTGATGATCTCCAGCCGGATCTCGTTGACATCGCGTTTCAACCGCAGCTCGCGCGATTTCTTAAGAGCGGCAACCAATTTATGGGAAATGTCGGTGATCTTATCCCGCGAAAGTTTCATCGCGTCCCCGGTATCGCGCCCCGAAGCCCGCACCATTTTACGCTGCGCAATCAGCGTGTTTTTGGAGCGGCGAAACATCTCCTGATAGCTCACGCCTTCTTTGCGCATGTAATCCGAGTAATCGTCCAGAATCGCGCGCACTTCGTCGTTTAATCGATCTTCCGCGGTTAATTCCTGCAGAAACATATCCGCCGATATTTCGGCAACACGCTGCGGAACCGCGGTATCGATCATGCCCGGGACGAGGCGCTGCATGATGCGCCGGCCGATATATGTTACAAACTCCCTGGGAAGCAGCAATCAAGTCAGTTTAGCAACGCAGAGCATTTGTTTACGCTGGGGCTTACGTTTCCGAACGTAGACTCAGTAACACGCCGCAGAGCATGAAGCCGCCGGCCAGGAAGGCCCAGAAGTTCTCCAGATGTAAGCCGATCAAGCCGGTCGCGATCGGCGGCGAGAGGATTTGCGCGATTGATTGCAGCGACTGCGTGATCCCCAGAACAACGCCTTGCTCCCGCCGGCCCGCTTTCCGGGTGATCAGACTGGTTACCGGCGCGCGCACCAGTCCGGAGCCTATGCCGAGACCGCCGGCGGTCGCAATCATCCCTGCCGTATTGTGAACCAGTGCGATTGCTAATCCTGAAACGCCCGCCGACAGAAAACCGGCGCGAGCAACCAGGCGCTCACCGAATTTATCGACCAGCAAACCTAAGCCTTTCCCCTGCAGAAGAATCCCGAGTAAACCGACGGCCAACAGAACGTGACCCACTTCCGTAGGGCCGTAATGAAGGCGCGCTTGCGAGAACAATGCAAATCCTGCAAAGAACGTCGAGAAAGAGAACGCGAATGCGAGAAACTGCAAAAACAGATTGCCCAGACCTGGACGGCGCAGATAGTCGAAATACACCCCAGGGTGAAAGACATTCGCGCGCTCTGGAGTGTCTGCCATGAGCTTCCGGCGTAACCCCTTCCGGGTAAGGTGGATTCTTCGGCAACAGAAACGTCGTGCAGAGAATGCTCGTGAATGACAACGCCGCAGCCGCAAGGATCGGCCAAGTGTAACTGCCGCGGGCGAGTTCGCCTGAGATTCCGGGACCAATTGTGAACCCAACGCCAAACGCGATTCCAATGACGGCAAACGACTGCGCACGCTTCTCGGGGACCGTAACATCGGCGATGTATGCCTGCGCGAGCGATAAGTTACCGGCCGTCAATCCATCGATAATTCGCGAGACGAACACCAGCCACAGTTGATGTGTAGCGGCTAAGAGCAGAAAGCCGGCCAGCGTCCCGGCCTGGCTAATCAGCAGCAGCGGTTTGCGTCCATACCGGTCCGACAATCGCCCTAAGATCGGCCCTGCGATGAGCTGGCAAAGAGCGTAGCTCGAGAGCAGCAACCCGACCGTGAAATCGCTCGCGCCCATTTTCTCCGCATAGAACGGAAGCAGGGGAATGATCATCGTGAAGCCGAGAATATCGACGAACACGATGAGGAAGATGGGCAGCAGCGGGGAACGGCGCACTTAGAAATTCACGATCGCTGCAAAGGATGTCGGGTCAAGGCTTGCGCCGCCAACCAGTACGCCATCGATCTCTTCTTTGGCCATCAACGACTTCACGTTCTCCGGCTTCACACTACCGCCATAGAGGATGCGCACCTTCGCCGCGGCATCTTCCCCGAAGCGCTGCCGGGCTTCTTCGCGGATCATTCGATGCGCATCCTCCGCAATCTCAGGCGTGGCTGTTTTGCCGGTTCCGATAGCCCACACCGGCTCGTAGGCGATCACGATCTTGGCGAACTCTTCGGGCGCGAGCGGACCGATGCCGCCCTGGAACTGCTCCCGCAGCACGCGCTCGGTCTGTCCGCTTTCCCGTTCGCCTAGGCGTTCGCCGACGCAGACAATCGGGTTCAAATGCGCCTCCAGCGCGGCCTTGGTTTTGCGCGTGACGTCCTCTTCCGATTCGTTGAAGTACTCGCGGCGCTCGCTGTGCGCGATGATCACGTGGGTGCAACCGACGGCGTGGATCATCGGGCCCGACACTTCACCCGTCACGGCGCCTTCCTTACCCCAGTACAAATTTTGCGCGCCAATTTTCACGAGCGATCCTTGCGCCTCAGACACAGCCGCCTCGAGATTTGGAAACGGCGGACAGAGTACGATCTCGCGATCCGCAACGCCATTCACCTGCGGCAGGAACTTCTGGAAATACGCGCGCGTATCCTTGGCCGTCTTGTACATCTTCCAATTGCCGGCCATTACTGGAATTCTCATACGATGTCTGGTAAAAAGCTCGTCCCTTTCTCAATCTCAGTCTGAAAATTCGCGGCAACAGTCTGACCGGTGTCGGAAAGCGTCGCCCGGGTGCCCAAATTTACTCCCTCATCGCGCGCCAGACTCCAAGCTAGCAGCGGAACATACTCGCGGCTGTGGTCCGTTGATGAAGTAGTCGGGTCGCATCCGTGATCGGCGGTTATTAAGAGAAGATCAGTCGGGGTCAACTTGGCGGTGAACTCAGGCAGCCAACGATCGAACTCTTCCAAAGCGGCACCGTAGCCTTCCACGTCGTTTCGATGCCCGTAGTTCTGATCGAAATCCACGAGATTCGTGAAAATCAAACCGCGTTCGAGTTCCCCAAGAGCGGCCGCGGTTTTCTGCATTCCGTCCGCATTGTTCTTGGTCTTGACGTGTTCTTCGATGCCGCGGCCCAGAAAGACATCGAAAATCTTCCCAACGCTATAGACCTCGACTCCCTTCTGTTCGAGCTTGTCGAGTAGCATGCCTTTGGGCGGCGGGACGGCGAAGTCCTTGCGATTCTCAGTCCTTCGAAAAGCGCCAGGAGATCCGTTGAAAGGCCGTGCAATCACGCGCCCCACCTCATTCGGACCCCGTAGGATTTCTCGCGCCGTCTCGCAGATCTTGTAGAGCTCCCAAAGCGGAATTACATCTTCATGCGCCGCCACCTGGAACACGCTATCGGCCGACGTATACACAATCGGCGACCCGGTGCGCATGTGTTCCTCGCCCAGATCCTTGATGATCTCCGTGCCGGACGCGGCCTTGTTCCCGAGGGATGAACGCCCAATCCGGCGTTCAAACGGGTCCATAATTTCGGGTGGAAAGCCGTTTGGAAAAAGCGGAAACGGATGCTGCAGGTGGATTCCCGCCATCTCCCAATGACCTGTCGTTGTGTCTTTCCCAGGCGATGCCAGCGCGGAGCGTCCGTAAGCAGCCGAGGGGTGTGGCGGCGGGAGCGAAGCCTTCGATCGGCTTGAGATTCCACAGTCCCATCGCGGCCAAATTGGGCAGCTTCAAACCGCGCCCGCGCGCGATATTCCCCAAAGTGTCGCTCGGTTCGTCGCCATAAGCCAGATAATCCGGCATGGAGCCGATCCCCACGCTGTCGAGTACGATCCAGATAACGCGCGCGAACACAAGACTACGAGGGTAGCAGAGCCGCCAAAAATCGTGCGATGCTATCGTGCGATGATCTCGGAAGGACTCTTCATGTCGAAACTCTTACTCACCTCCCTTATGGTTTGCGGCGCTGTCGGTCTTTCCATAGCGCCCGTTCGCGCACAAGATGCCCCAGCGACGCCGCCCGCCGCGGCCGCACCAGCCGCCCCCACCTCCGCCGGACTGACAGGCAAGTGGCACATTGTGCTGGACACGCCCGGCGGCGATCGCGAACTTGACGCCAATCTTCAGCTGAATGGTGAACAGGTAACCGGCAAGTGGGCGACCTCCGACGTCGCCGGAACCTTCAAAGATGGCGCGCTGTCGCTTAACTTCCCATTCACTTCGGAAGAAGTCGGAGCCACCGCGGCTTTCAAAGTCTCGGGAAAGCTGGACGGCGACACGATTACGGGAACCTGGGAGTTCACCGAGTACAACGGGACTTTGAAGGGTACCCGAACCAAGGCTGATTCGGGCACCTAATCGTTAGTTGCCTGGGCACTGCGAGGCGAAGTAAGTCACGGGGTCCTGGATCCAGAGTAATGGCTTCACCGGAGTTCCGTCACTCCAGTTACCCATCGTGATCTGGTCGAAACTGCCATGGCCTAGGCCGTAGTTACACTGGGTGCCGTAGATCGCGCAGTTGAATTCGCCCACGCTAAGCTTCCACGTGACGTTGTAGTCGCGATCGTCCACTGAAGCGTCGTCGTGCCGTTCCTTCGACGTCAACGGAAACCAGTGATTTCCAAGCTGTTGCGGTGTTCCGTAAGTGTCGGTGATCACTTCCAGAAAGTCGCGGTTGGACGACGGAATCTGCGTTACTTCACCCCAAAATTTAGACGCGAGACAGCGGGTGTTCTGCGAATCTTCGTCTCCTACTACCATCACTAATTGCGTACTCGCGGGAATTGCCGAAACGTCAAAGTCGACCGGTACGCCGCCTTCACCCGTTTCTACCGCAACGATTGACTTGAAAGGAGCGACTCCACTTCCGGGCATCGCAGCGAGATCGGCCACTTGAAACGAAAGGGTCGCGCCCGCCGAGTGTCCGAATACCGTACTCAGGATGTTTCCGTTCGAATCGGTCGCCGGTTGCACATAGGTGCCGGGTTTGGAGGCAATCGTCGCCAAAGCTTTCTGATAATCCTTGAGAATGGTCGACGCGTAAGTCTTAGGACCGGTGAGAGTGTCGTACTCCACCCAGATCACGATGTAACCCATTTGTGCGACCTGCTGCATCCAGACCTCGTAAGGTGTTGTCGTATTGCCGTCGTAACCGTGGATGAAAAGCGCGACCGGAGCTGTGGCGGGCTGAGGCTGCTGCGGTTGATAGATATAGAAGCCATTCGATGTCTGTAGGGAGTGCAAAAACTTCGTGGATTTGTAATACGAAGCAAATGGATAATCCGACCCGCCTGGTCCGATTGTCGGCTGCGGCGGAGCTGTTATCGTTTGCGACAGTAAAGCGCCGCCTGATAGTAGGGCCAGCGAGAGTGTAGTTATAGTTCGCATGTATTACCTTACGCGTAGAATCGGTCCGTGGCGTTTGGGTAATTAGCCTCAAAAGTCTGGGGAATGTGACGAACGTAACAGCCATCTTTGGCGTTACACCGTAGTACCGCAATTCGGGAGCTCCCTTTAGTTGGTACGATCAAACAGACCTATGCAATCCCGCCGGTTATTTATTGGCAAAGTCGCTTCCGGTATTGCCGGTTCGATCGCCACCACCGGCGTGCTCGGCGCAAACGATCGTATTCGCATCGGCATTATCGGTGTGGGTGACCGCGGATCGCAGATCTTGCGCGAGGCAGCTGCGTGCCCCGGCACTGAAATCGCGGCACTCTGCGATGTCTACTCCAAACGCCTGGAGACCGCTGCTTCCGAGTTTCCTACGGCCCGAACGTATTCGGACTACCGGCGCATGTGCGCGGACCCGTCGATTGACGCAATCCTCATTGCGACGCCGCAACATCTTCATGCCGAGCATTTCACGGCCGCCCTCGACTCCGGCAAGCACGTATACCAGGAAAAAACGATGGCGTTCAACGTGGATGACGCCAAGCAAATGCGTGCGGCCTACGTTCGCGCGGGCAGCCGGCGAGTGGTGCAGATTGGCCACCAGGCATGTTCTTCCGGTCATGTCACCGATGCCTCGCAATTCTTCGCTACCGGCAATGTCGGCAAAGTCACCGCGATTAACGCGAACATGTTCCGGAATACACCGCACTCGAAGCCGCAGTGGACGCGGCCGGTTAGTCCGGACATGACGGCTGAATCCGTCGCATGGCCTTTGTTTCTCGGCAGCGCGCCCGTGCGGCCGTTCGACGCCAACCGCTTCGTGAACTGGCGGTTCTACTGGGATTACTCAGGCGGGAACGTGTTCGAGAATATGTGCCATCAGGTCGCGTTCTGGTACAAGGTGATGGGACTTCAGATCCCGAAGGCCGTCACTATGACCGGCGGGCTCTATCTGTGGAAAGACGGGCGCGAAGTTCCCGACACGATGTCGGTCGCCATGGAGCAGCCCGAGGAAATCCTCTACACCTGGAACTCCGGTTTTGGCAACAGTGAACTCGGTGTCACGGAAGACGTGCTCGGCACCGATGGGACCATCTCGCGGGGCCAGCAGATTCGGTATGTGCCACAGAAGGTAAACCGCAAGGATCTGCCCGAGAACATAGGTCTGACTCCGACTGCTCCCGCTGCGCACATGCGCAACTTCGTTAGTGCGATTCGGAGCGGCGTGCCTGTTGCGTGTCCATTTGATCTTGGATACCGGGTATCGATCGCCTGCCGCATGGCGGTGGAAAGCTATCTTCAGGGCCGTACCGTGCGCTGGGATCCGGCGCGCGAAGAGATCGTTTGACTGGACGATACTCTACTTAAGGCCCCCGCAAAGGAACCAAACAACGATGGATTTTGAGTACACACCGGAGCAGTTACAACTGCGCCGCGAAGTGCGCGATTTCGCAACCACCGAAATAGCGCCGCACGTTCTCGAATGGGATGAAGCCCAGACTTTTCCCATGGAGGTCGTAAAGAAACTGGGTAAGTTGGGCTATCTGGGAGCTATCTTCCCCGAAGAGTACGGCGGCGCGGGCCTTGGCTATGTCGAGTACTCCATCATCATCGAAGAACTCTCGCGCGTGGACGGCTCCGTAGGTATCATCGTCGCCGCGCACACGTCCCTTTGTAGTAACCACATCTATAAAGCCGGTACCGAGGAACAGAAGCAGCGCTATCTTCCCAAACTAACTACAGGCGAGTGGATCGGCTGCTGGTCACTTACCGAGCCCGAAGCCGGTTCGGACGCCGCGGGTACGCGGACTACTGCGGTACGTGCCGGCGAGGACTGGGTGGTCAACGGATCGAAGACTTTCACGACCAACGCCCATTACGCCGATGTCTGCGTCGGTATGGCGGTTACCGATCGCGCGGCATCGCAGCATGGGATATCGGCGTTTCTCTTCGAGAAAGACACGCCGGGTTTTCGCGTGGGCAAGAAAGAGAACAAGCTAGGACTGCGCGCCAGTGCGACCGGCGAAGTGATCTTCACTAACTGCCGCTTACCCGCAACGCAGATGCTCGGACAATTGAACGAAGGCTTTATCGATAGCCTGCGCATTCTGGATGGCGGCCGCGTCTCGATCGCCGCTCTTTCCATCGGCATGGCGCAGGGCGCTTACGACGCTGCCCTGAAGTATTCGAAGCAGCGTAAGCAGTTCAATCGCCCGATCTCCGAGTTTCAGGCGATTCAACATAAGCTAGTCGACATGGCGACAAGCATTGATGCGTCGCGCCTGCTGACTTATCGCGCTGCAACGATGCTCGACGCCGGAAAACGGGTCACGCGCGAATCCGCCATGGCGAAGTTATTCTCGTCGGAAGCGGCCGTCAGTATCGCCAACGAGGCGGTACAGATTCATGGCGGCTACGGGTTTATCAAAGACTATCCGGTGGAGAAATTCTATCGCGATGTGAAGCTCTGCACGATCGGGGAAGGCACCAGCGAGATTCAACGGCTGGTCATCGCCCGCCAGTTACTTAAAGACTGATCGAGGATGATCGGGTTAGTCGGCGTCGCGCTCTACACCGTTGTCTGCGCCGGCCTGGTGTTCTATCAGGTCCATTCGTTCGAACTGCTCGAGATTGTCGCGCGTTATGTCATTCTATTACCTTGCGTAATCTGGGCTCTGCGTCGCGGATTGCGCGTTAAGTCAACGTGGACGCCCCCGGCGTGGTTTGTGTCAGCGATTCCCTTGACAATCGTTGCCGCGGTTCTAAGTTATAGCTTGTCCAGCGGGATCCTGGTTAGCGATGAAAGCGCGTACCGCTTTCAGGCCCGCATCTTTGCGACGGGCCATCTTACCGCGGAACCCTTGCCCGGAGCCGTGTCGAATCCCGCGAAGACACCGCGAGATCTCTACTTCGAACAACATATCCTGACGCCCAGTGAATGGACCACGAAATACTACCCTGGATGGCCGCTATTCTTAGCGCCCTTCAGCGCGCTGCATCTTCAATGGCTGGTAAATCCTTTACTGTTGTTCGCGCTGCTTTGGCTAACTTACCAACTAGGACGCCGTTGGTTCGATGAAGCTACTGCGTCCACGGCCGTTCTCCTGATGTCGTTCTCGCCATTCCTGCTTGCGCGCGGAGTCGGCGACATGTCGGATCTGTTCTGCGCTGTCCTGATCGTCGGCGTCTGGCTCCTGCTTGCGATCGGACTGGAAACGCGTGGCTGGTTAGCCTTTACCTGTATGTTCGCGTTAGTTGCCGTTGCTCTCGTCGCGCGGCCTTTCTCGACATTCGAAGCAGCGCTGGCGTTGGGGTTGACTCTAGTGGTGTTCCTTCGGGGGCAGCCTCGCCACCTGGCCTCTGTCCTCGCCATAGGTTTGGTATTCGCGGTTTTCGGCGATCTCGCGCTGCGAGCTTACAACCACGCGGTTACCGGAGATTTCGGGATCTCCCCTTATGCGTTTGCCCGCGGCGGACGCGACCTGAAAGAGATAAGCTTCGATCCCGCAACGATCCTATCGACAGCGACTAAGGTTGGCCGGTGGAGCGTTCAGTCAACCATCGCCAATACCTTCCCCTTTCTATTTCTTCTTGCCGCCTGGGAAGCGTGGCGATCGCGCCGCCAGCCGCGCGTCTTGTCTCTTGCGATCCTATTCCCGTTAGTTGCTGGACTGTTACTGCTTCAGCCTGAAGATTCAGGCAGCACGAATGGCGAGCGTTACTACGTAGAAGCTTTCTTTGCGGTTGCGATTCTGGCTGCTTTGGCGATCACGCGCCTGCGCCTTCCCAAGATTCTGATGTACGCGCTACTCGCGGGCCAACTAATTGCGTTAGGATTCTCGATACCCGCCTTACAGCAGGTTAGTCGCCCCTTTGCGCGCGTTCACGACCTTGCGGTCCAGTTACCTCTGGCCAACGGCATTGTCTATCTGGCATCGTCACCTGGTTACATGAGTCACCTGGATAACCCGAACGCCGCGGATTGGCGGCACGCCCCGCTGATCTATCTGGTCGACCCCGGCGAGTCGCGCCGCGCCGACGTCGCCCGGCAGTTCGGCCGCAGTCACTACGCCGTGCTGACCTATGACGCGCCGTCCGCTGCCGCGAAGGTTCTCGAAGTCCGCTAAGACGCGCAGGATTAGGTTAGACGCTAACTGGCGAAGATGATGGTCGAGGTGCTTGTACATCAACAAACCCCATTCGCGGAACGCATGATTCGCGGGGGCCGCAAAGAAATCTCGCCACCTTGCCAAAGCCGGGCAGCAGGCATAATCGATCAGCGGACTAGCCGTTTGATTCCCCTGTGTCACGTCAAACCCAGTTCCTGCGTTCTTTTTCCCAAGTCTTGATGATCGATCTGAAAGACAATCTGAAAGAAATCGCCCGTTCTAGACAGAAGATATGAAGCTGCGTTTTTGCTATAAATCGGTTCGCTTGCGTCTCGTTCAAAACGCATGTTCCATATGACCTTCGCGAGCGTGTACTTCGAATCCAGCGTAAATACTTCGAGAGAGTCGATGTTAGAGGAGACCAATCCTCGCGAGCGAAAGAATTCTTTGCGCCGAGGCAGGATTTTCAGGAAGTCATCTTTCTTCACGCATTGAACACCGTCCGGTCCACCAAACAGGAAGGCGTCGGCATAGCAGGCGGCAATCTGCTCTACGTCAAACATCGCGTTAGCCGTCTCGTACCCAGTAAAGAACGATTCTAGTTCGACATTCTGGCCGTTCATGCGGTGTACGATAGCATGTTCTTCGGCGCCCGCCAGGAGTCATCCTCGAACATCATGGGAGAAGTCAAACCGTCAGTCCTGGCGCACGTCGGCAGTTCGTCTAGCGCAATTGGATGGACGGAACTGCTCCGCTTCGACCATCGTGCGAAAGTAACCAAACGCGAGGCTAACTGTTCTTCTCGGATATTGCGTTTCTTACGTCCAAAGCTCAGAGACGCATCGCGGCACCGAGAAAAGCCGGGCAGCATCGGGAAAGGCCCAAAGACGCCGGTAGTCGCGCGGCGACACGCCACAGCTGCGTCTAAACAACGTGCTGAAGCTCCCCACGCTTTCGTATCCGACTTCGAGACACACCTCCGTCACGGAAAGCGGCCCTCCTCGAAGCAGCCTCTGTGCGGTCTCTAGCCTCCGCCGAATTGCAAACGCTTGCGGGGTCTCGCCGAACGCGCGGCCGTAAAGCCGGATGTAGTGATGGATTGCGATGCCGGCAACACTCGCCGCATCTTCCACCGAACGCTCTGACTCGCGTGGGCGGCCAAGGAATCTCGCGACCTTATCAAACGCCGGTAGCACTTATGATCGATCAGCGCACCAGCCATTTGACGACAGGGTACAATAAGGCCGCCGATAAAGCTGACGGGAGGCGCCCGCCGCACCGTTGCTACTGTTACCTAATGTGGTTTCGGATTTTTCTCTCCTCGATGGCGGCCTGCGCAGCTCTAGCTCAAACCCCAAAAGATCCAGAACAATTCGCGCAGCAGACCAGCCGCATGCATGATGCGTGGGGACCGCAGGCCAGCAGCCCGAACGTCTCGCTCGCAATTGTCGAAGACTCCCGAACGGGCGCGGACTTCCGTTACTCGCTGCGAGCTACAGGAGTTCCATCTGGCGCCGTCTTCACGCTGATCTCATGGGCGGTAACACAGCGCGAGCCGGCCGAGGCTTTGCACGGTGTAACGTTTGATGACAAAGGAGTGGCAGTTTGCGCGGGGCGCGCTGGAACGTGCGGTGACCCGGCAGTCCCCAACGATCCTATCCACCTCCCTTTCCGTGCTGTTCCGGGCGAGCCCGTGCGCCTAGGAATAGTATCGAGTGATCATTCGATCAAGGCGTTCGCGAAAGTCGTGCCGCTTCCGTTGCAAGGTGAAGACAAAGGGTGCCGCGTGAGCGCAACTTTACTTACGCCAGGCGCTGAACTTTTGTTCGTGGAAGGTACTGGCTTTGCGCCCAACACTGAAGTCACGATGAGTGGGAATTCAGAAGGTGAAAAGCACGACTCGAAGGAAAAGGTTGACGCGCAAGGCCGCTTCACTTCCGCACTGCTGCCGTATAAGCAGGGACTTAGTCACGGCACTATAAAGATCGGCGTTAAGGGCGGCGCCTGTTCTCCCGCCGTGAGTGTGCCGTGGGGAAAAAAGGGATAGCCTAGCAAGCTGTTTCGCGCGAATAGGGACGCGCGCTACTCGTGCCGCAGAGCCGCCAGCGGATCAATTCGAGACGCTCGCCGTGCCGGTGCGTAGCCCGCGAGAAACGCGGCGCTCAGGAGGACGACACCCGCCACTGCTAGGGTTTCCGGATCATTGGGTTGGGTCTCGAACAGAAGCGATTTAACAAGCCGGGTCCCGATCAGCGCGACAGGCACGCTGATCGCGAGTCCCAAGGCTGCTAGTAGCAGAACGCGGCGCAAGACCATCCAGATGACCGCGCCGCGTGGCGCGCCTACAGCCATACGGATTCCAATCTCGCCGACCTGCCGGGCGACGCTGTACGACATCGTCGCGTAGAGTCCCACGCACGCGGTCAGGAGAGCGAGGATCGCGAAACCCGTGCAGAGTTTCGCGAACATGATTTCCCGGCTAATCGTCCGATCGATTTCCGTGGCCTGCGTGACCACGTTTGTGACGGGTATGCGCGAATCCGCCTCCCGCACAATCGCACGCACGCTCTTGACATAGCTCAGCGGATCACCCGCGGTGCGCAACGCGTAAGTCATTCGGTCTGGAGGAAACTGGCTAGCCGCTACGAACACAGACATCGCGCTCTCCTCTTCGTTCTTCAGACCGCCGTACCGCAGGTTAGCCGACACGCCGACGATTTCGAGGTCGCGCTTCTCGTCCGGGAGCGTGATGCGCCTGCCCAGCGGATTCTCGTTTCCGAAGTAGGTCCGCGCCAGCCGTTCGCTGATCACTGCAACCGGACTGGAGCCTGGTTGATCGCGAGTGTCAATCTCACGGCCGGCCAAGACCGGAATCTGCATCGTCGTTAGGAAACGCGGTCCGGCGGCCAAGACGCTTGCGCCTTCGACGGTGACGGCGCCGATCTTCATTGCCCCTTTGATTGCCGGCCCGAACCGGCCGGCGTTGATGATCGAGGATTGCGAAAGCGTGGCGCTGCTCACTCCGGGGATCGATTCGAAGCGCTGGCGCAGGTTCGCGTAAAAAGCGGTGACCTCCGGGTCGCGGTGCCCGGCCTGGCGCGCATTCAACGAGAACAGAAGGATGTTCTCGCGGGCGTATCCGAGTTCGACGGAGTGCAGTTTGTTGAGCGTTCGGACAAACAGACCGGCGGCGACCAGAATGAGAAAAGAGATTGCGATCTGGGCGACCACCAGAGCGTGCTGCGTGCGCCGGTGGGGTCCGTCCGTGCGCCCATTCTTCAAAGCGGGCATGACATCGAGACGCGTTGACTGAATCGCCGGAACGAGGCCAAACAACAGGCCGCAAACTATTGAGAGCGCCGCCGTCGCGCCCAGCACGTTCCAGTTCAATTCCGCGTGTAGCGTAAAGTTCTCCTCCCCGTGGGAGAGCAAAAACGTCAGCGAGCGCACTCCCCAGATCGCAAACAAGACCCCGAATGCTCCGCCGAGCGACGCCAGCATCGTACTCTCGGTAAGCAGCTGCCGCATGACGCGGAACCGTCCCGCACCCAGGCTGAGCCGGACCGCCATTTCGCGACGTCGCGCGGCGCCCCTTGCCAGCAGCAAATTGGCGATGTTCGCGCACGTGATCGCCAGGATCAATCCGACCATCGCCAGGAGTACGTAGAGAGGTTTTGAATACTGGCGGCGCAGGCTGCTCAGACCTTCGGCGCCGGGACTTAGAATTAACGCGGGCAATTTAGCGCGCTCGCCGTCGGTGGTTGCGGTGGTTGCAACCCATTGATGGAAACGAGGAGCCAGCGTTGCCTGCGCCTGAGCCATGCTGACACCGGGACGCAGGCGGCCCATCATTTCGATCCAGTAGAAGTTTCCGTCGGCGAACATACGAGCCGCGCTGGCGCCGTCTACGGTCAGATACGTGTGCAGAGGAAGGTAGAGGTCCGGCGCCGCCGCGGGGTCCACTCCGAAGAACGCCGGCGGCGCCACGCCGACCACTGTGAAGGGATGGTTATCGACTTGAATCGCCTGTCCAATCGCATTCAGCGGTCCTCCAAAGCGATTCTGGCTTGTAGCGAAACTGATTACAGCGACCGGTGCTGCGCCTGGACGGTCATCGTCAGGGTCGACCAGACGTCCCGCCACGGGCGAGACTGCCAGGCCGCGAAAATACTCGCCCGTCACGAACTCCGCGTCGGCGATCGTAGCATGTCCGCGGACGGATAACGTACGGTGCAGTCCGTTGAAGTATCCGAACAGCGTGGAAAAGACGGGGTTCTCCTTACGAAGCGTCTCGAAGGCGTCGTAAGGGAACATCCCGCTGACCATGATGCCTTTGTCACCGGGCCAGGCAAGACCCTGTACGCCATGCATAACGTGGACCCACTGCCTGTTGGCGTTCTGAGGCGGGCGGCTACGCCAGTTCAAAACCACCAGCGACTCAGGATCGGCCACGGGCAGCGCGCGCAACAGAATCGACTCCATCAAGCTGTAGACCGCCGTATTGGCCCCGATGCCAAGGGCCAGCACCAAGACCGCCAGAGCGCTGAATGCCTTGTTGGTGATCATGGTGCGAATGCCGTAGCGGACATCCTGACCAAGTTCTGACAAAAAACGTGTCGTCCAAATCTCCCGTGACTCTTCCTGCTTCAATCCGACGTTGCCAAATCGCCGGCGCGCTTCAGCCTCGGCGCCCTGCGTCGTCATGCCGGCTGCTTGCAGTTCCGCGGCTTTTTCCGCGAGGTGGAGTTCCATCTCCTCACGCAGCGTCTCGCCGCGCCGGGCGCTCTCCATCCAATACCTCAGTCGTCGCAGCAACATGTCCGTCACTCCGCTTCCATCACACGAGCGATGGCCAGGGTGAGTTTCGCGTATTTCCGAGTTTCAACCGTCAATTGCTTACGGCCAGCCGCAGTGATTTTGTAGATCCGCGCCCGCCGATTGTTCGAGGTCACGCCCCAGAGCACCCCCGATCCAGCCGTTTAGTTCCAGCCGCTGCAGAGCTGGGTAAAGGGAGCCCTCTTCGACGAGTAGCTCATCATCGGAAGATTGTTGAATGAACTGGACGATGCCATATCCGTGGAGGTCGCGCCGCGATAGCGTCCGCAGAATTAACATGTCCAGTGAACCGGGTAGCGAATCGTTCTTTTGCGCCTTGCGCCCCATACCAAGAATTCTTAGCTTAGAGCAGCGAGATTGCGAGAGTCAAGTTCGAGATTTCGGTCGCCCAGCGAGGCTGCTGGGGACGATAGTGAATTGCGGAAAATTAGAACGAGGTATCAGACGGGTGAGGAGCGGCCGACCGCCGGCGCGCGCGGTTTCGGCATTCGAAAGAATTGATTCTTTTCCGCGCAGGAGTGGGTTCGTTTAGGGCAGGTATAAAGCTACAGGACGTGATTGCGTTACGGGTCAAGAATGTCCGCGTAGCAGAGAACCCACCCGGGAACTCTAGTTCGAGGAACGCCGTTTCTTGAGAGGGTGGGTGTGGCACTTCAGCGGGATGCCGACAATGCTCAAAGTTCCCGCTCTTCCGCCTTTTTCTCTCGGGCACAGCTTTGGGCAATTCTCGCGCCCCGCTTAGCCACGATGATTGTGGGTTCTCGCAGGCTCCGCCTCTGCCGCGCTTTATTTTCCTTGATGCCGCGAATGCCGAACCCTCTGAGATCCACTTATTCGTATGGCTCGAACTTGTTCGCTGATCCTATTCGGGCCGTTGATTGGGTCGATAACGCCTGTTTGCAGCAGCGTGAGTCTCGTCGCTTAGTACCGTCTTTATCCCGTTTCGGCACCCTAAGTGTTAATCTTTCCTACGCGCCTTCGGAAATGTCGCGGGCCGAAGGAGCGGAACTTGGTGGCGAGAATAATTTGCGCATGTTTGCTAGCAGCAGGTTTAGGCGGGCAGCCCGCCGCCAAGGCGAGTGAAGCTACTGTTTACGGCTTTTCCGCACCTCCGAAAGGCGCGAATCCATTGGCCGGTCTCGTTCGGGACGCCGCGGGTAATTTTTATGGGACCACGTCGGAGGGCGGTCAATTCGGATTGGGCGTCGTCTATAAGCTCAGTTCGAGCGGGGTCACCGTACTCTATAGCTTCAAAGGTGGAACCGACGGGGCAAACCCATATGTCGGAGTGACCCTGGACTCGGCCGGCAATCTCTATGGAACCACGTTCTATGGCGGTGCCGCGAATGTTGGAGTGATCTATAAGGTGGATAGCTCGGGCAACGAAACAGTCTTGCATAGCTTTACAGGCGGGGCGGATGGCGCCGTGCCCTCGTCAGGCTTGACCATGGACGCGCGCGGCAATCTATATGGCACGACGGAGAGTGGCGGCGCGACCGGCGCGGGCACCGTTTATAGGGTCAATGGCGGGGGTCAGGTGTCGGTGCTCTACGCGTTCCAGGGATCGCCGGACGGTGGATACCCTTCCGGAGATCTGGTCCTTGACGCAGCGGGCAATTTATACGGAACGACTGAATTCGGCGGCTCGTCGGGCGATTTGTCTTACGGAGTCGTGTACGAGCTGACTGCTGGTTTGAAAGAAAAAATTTTGTACGCATTCACCGGCGGTACGGACGGAGGGTTTCCGTCAGGATTAGTTCGGGATGACGCGGGCAACCTCTACGGAACGACTCAATACGGCGGGCTTTCGACTTATTACTCCGGCGTCGTGTACAAAGTGAGCCGGGCAGGCCAACAAACCGTGCTGTATAGCTTCCCGGGCGGAGCCGAGGGGAATGATCCGCAACCCAACCTGGTTCGCGACGCTGCGGGCAATCTCTACGGAACAACGGCGCTGGGCGGCGTCAACGAGAACGGGATCGTCTTCAAAATCGATTCAGCAGGAAATGAGACCGTGCTGTACAGCTTCGAGGGAGGCGCGACCGGTTATAGCCCGAACGGAGGCCTGCTTCGGGACGCGTCCGGAGATCTATACGGCACGACAGCGGCAGGGGGCGTGGGCAACGGGGTTATCTTTAAATTCTCGGCCTCGGGAAACGAGACCTTGTTGTTTACGTTACCCCAGGCCGCAAGTGGGTTCAATCCGAATTCCGGCGTGATTCGCGATTCTTCCGGAAACCTCTACGGGACCGCAGGAGAGGGCGGTCACAACGGCGACGGCACTGTTTTCGAGATCGCGGCCACAGGCAATGCCAAGGTACTCTACAGTTTCAAAGGAACTCCGGACGGGGCCGGGCCGTTGGGGTTAGCTCGTGATTCCGAAGGCAATTTTTACGGGGCGACGGCGAGCGGCGGCGCTAGCGACCAGGGGGCAGTATACAAGCTGGATACAGCGGGTGTAGAAACCGTACTTTATAGCTTTACGGGTTACGCGGACGGGGGCGGTCCACAAGCCGGCGTCACTTTGGACCCAGCAGGAAATCTCTATGGAACCACCTTCTACGGCGGTTCTGGCGGCGAAGGCGTGGTCTATAAGGTTGACCCTTCCGGGGCCGAAACCGTCCTGTACCGGTTCACGGGCGGATCGGACGGCGGGATGCCCTCGAGCTCGGTTACTCTCGACGCTGCCGGCAATCTCTACGGTACGACCATAGCCGGAGGTAATAAACAATTTGGCGGCGACGGGAACGGCGTGGTTTATAAGCTCGACCCGAGCGGGAATGAAACGGTTCTTTACACTTTCTTCGACTCAAACGGTGGAGTCGCGCCTGGAGCACCTGTGATTCTCGACGAAGCGGGAAATATCTACGGGACCACCTTGTTCGGAGGATCATCCGAACTTCTTGGCAATACCGGCGTGGTTTTCAAACTGGATCCGAGCGGCAACGAAACGGTGCTCTACAGTTTCACTGGGGGTGCGGACGGCGGAAGCCCGTCCTCCGGGTTAGTGCGCGATACATCCGGCAACCTATACGGAACGACTGAGTATGGCGGGACGGAGAACTATGGCGTCGTCTACAAGATAGATCCGGCCGGCAATGAAACCGTGCTACACAGCTTCAGCTCTACCGACGGGCAGTACCCGGGCGGGACCCTGATCCGCACGGAAGCCGGTAAACTATATGGAACAGCGCGCGGCGGGGGCCCGGCTGGCGGCGGCGTTCTCTTCGAGATTAAGCAGTAGTCGCCACATGCGTACACCCGGCGTCCTAGAGCGGACAAAGGGAAAGTGCCGCCTGAGCAGAATAATCTAACCTTACATGATGCTACGTGTGGCACGACCGTGGGGATGTGATGCGGCATCCAGAATGGACCGCGCCATCGATTCAATACCACGCACCGAACCGAGCCTAGTCGCGGATACCCGCTGCCGGCGTTAAGATCCTCAGCCCTGACGATCGGCGCCTTATCGATGACGATGTGACGACGGCCATTTGCATCGACGAACTCGCAAGCCACAATTCCCGGCTGATAGGCATCCACAAATCGCACGCTCTTTCGGCATACTAAGAAATTGATTCCTTTCCGGCAACTTGCGCGTTCTATCTCCGCGCTTGAGAACAACGACCCCGCCGCGCTCAAAGCTCTTCGCGACTCTGCTCCCGGCAGCGGGCGAGTCATCGGCATCACCGGTCCACCGGGCGCGGGGAAGAGTTCGCTGGTCGATGCGCTCGCTCGCGAGTTACGCCGCCGCTCGAAGACTGTCGCAATCCTCGCCATCGATCCATCCAGCCGCACGACCGGGGGCGCGATTCTTGGCGACCGCATCCGCATGGGCCAGCACCATGCCGACCCCGGCATTTACATCCGCTCGATGGCCACTCGCGGCCACGTCGGCGGCCTAGCCATCGCTGCTCGCAACACGGCTGAATGGCTGCGGGTCAATGGCTTCGATTACATCCTGATCGAGACCGTCGGCGTTGGTCAAGACGAGATCGAAATCGCGGGTGTCGCGGACGTCGTTGCCGTCGTGCTTGTGCCCGGAATGGGTGACGATATCCAGGCGATCAAGGCCGGCGTGATGGAAATCGCCGATGTGTACGTCGTGAATAAGGCGGATTACGACGGGGCAGAACGCACCGTCCGCGAAGTCGGCCAAATGCTAACTTTGGTTCCTGGCGCACGCAAACCCGAGATTCTAAAAACCGTCGCCACTGCAGGGCAGGGGATCACGGAGTTGATCGACATTCTGGACACTCTGCCGCGCCGCCAGCACCATCCACCGACACTGCGGTTCGCCATTGACCACCTCGGTATCGCCGTCCATTCGATCGACGCGGCACTCGGGTTCTATCGATCTCTCGGTTTCGCGGACCCGCAACGCGAGTCGGTCCCGCATGAAAAGGTGCGGGTCGCGATGTTGCCGGCCGGCGAGTCACGCATCGAACTTCTCGAGGCGTCCGATCCCGAGTCGACGATTGCCAAGTACATCGCGAAGCGCGGCGAAGGTCTGCATCACGTTGCTTTGCGCGTGCCCGACCTTCACGCAGCCGCGGACCGGCTCCAACGTGACGGCGCGCGCTTACTCGGCGAGCCGCGCCGCGGAGCCGGCGGCCACACTTACTTGTTCGTCCATCCATCCAGTGCCTCTGGCGTACTATGGGAGCTTATTCAAGACGAAGGAGCAGGCTCGGATTGACGGCAAATGTCAAAGCAGAAATCGGAATCATCGGGGGCAGCGGGCTTTACGACATGCCCGGTTTCGAAGGGAAGCAAGAGATTGAAATCGAGACGCCATTCGGCGCACCATCCGATGCGTTCACGGTCGGCACGCTCGGCGGGCGGACGGTAGCGTTCCTTCCGCGACATGGACGCGGCCATCGCATCTCCCCTTCGGAACTGAATTTTCGCGCGAACATCTTCGCGATGAAGCTGCTCGGAGTTGAGCGCATTCTCTCGCTCAGCGCCGTGGGTTCGCTCAAGGAAGAGCATCGCCCGCTGGACTTCGTCATCCCCGATCAATTCTTCGATCGCACCAGCCGCCGCGTGTCCACTTTCTTCAGCGATGGCCTGGTGGCGCATATCAGCTTCGCCGATCCCGTCTGCCCGGAACTTTCTCGTATTGCCGAAAGCGCCGCGCAAGCAGTTGGTGTTACAGCGAAACGCGGCGGGACTTATCTGTGCATGGAAGGCCCGGCGTTCTCGACGCGCGCCGAGTCGAACATTTACCGCTCGTGGGGCATGGACGTGATCGGCATGACGAACTTGCAGGAAGCCAAACTCGCGCGCGAAGCCGAGATCTGCTATGTCACGATCGCGATGGTCACGGACTACGACTGCTGGCATCCGGCGCACGATGCCGTCACAGTGGACGACATCATCCAGAACTTAAACGCCAATTCGATCAACGCGCAAAAGCTTGTGGCTGAGGCGGTCGTGGCTATGCCTGCCGGACGCACGTGCAAATGCGGATCGTCCTTGAAGCATGCGATTCTCACCGCGCGCGATCGCGTTCCCGCCGAAACGCGCGCCAGGCTGGAGCCGATTGTCGGCAAATACTTCGTGTAAAGAAGTCGCCGAAGAACTGCTGCGCCAGTGCGTGGCCGGCGAACAGTGGGATCCGAATCTGGCGCTCCGGCTCGCCGCTCCGGATTGTTCCGAGCCGCTGTTTCGCATTCTCTTCGAAGGATTGGCGGATCGCTTCGAGCCCAGACTCTGCGACGACTATGTTGCGATCTTCTCGCTGATCCTCGAAAACATGTCGGATGAATTCCGCGGCTCCGAGTTGATTGCGCGTTATCAACGGATTCGCGAACCGCGCGTCTGCACCTACGAACCCGACCGCGTGGTGGTGCTCTCGCGAGTGACTCTGGGCGCCGATATCGCAGTCACCAGCGTCATGCTCGACGCGGTCCTAGAGCGCTTTCCGCGGGCGCGCATCGTCTTGGCCGGAAGCGCCAAAGCAGCCGAGCTGTTCCAGCAATGCGATCGGATCGAGCACGCCGAAATCCCGTATAAGAGGAACGGCCCTATTGCGGAACGTCTATCCGCGTGGCGACTGATCCACCAGGAGTTTGCGGATAAGCGAACGATCCTCATCGATCCCGATTCACGCCTGACGCAGCTTGGGCTTCTGCCCACCAACGACGAAAGCCGCTACTTCTTTTTCGAAAGCCGCGCGTACGGTGGAGAAGGGAGCGCTAACCTCACTCACCTTGCGCAACAGTGGGTCAGCGAGAGCTTTGGTGTTACGAGCGCGCTAAATCGGATTTACCCCTTTCGCGAGACACCAGTCCAGTGGGGCCGCTATGCTGCCGTCAGTTTGGGCACGGCGGATAATCCAGCCAAACAGCTTTCGCCCGCGTTCGAATCAGCTCTCATCCGCGTTCTCTGCGAACGCTTCGACAGCGTCATTGTCGACCGCGGTTTCGGCCCCGAAGAATCTGCTCGTGTCGATCAAGCAATCGCCGGCACGAAGGCCCAAACCTGGTCCGGCTCATTCGCCCGTTTTGCTTCAGTGATCGGGGACAGCAGCCTTTACGTGGGTTACGACAGCGCGGGCCAGCACGCCGCGGCCTCGCTCGGAACGCCGCTGATCACACTGTTCAAAGGCTTTGTGAACGATCGTATGTTTAATCGCTGGCAGCCGTCCGGTTCCGGACCTAAGCGGATTCTCAAAATTACGGATGAAGCTAAGGAGTCGGCTTTGCTGCAGCAGGTTGCGGCGGCGCTGGACTCTTTTTCTTCTTCGAACGCACCTGAATCCGCATGAACTTCTGAGGCGTTTCGCGGAACTCATGGGTGAAGTCGCGGTAGTGCGCGGCCTGCGCATTGAGCGAGGTGTACATCTCGCTCGAGTTCAGCAGTTTCCCGAAACCGCTCGCCGGCGAGAGAAGGTTATCGACCGACGTATTGATGGAATTAATACGCGTCGTGCAATTGGTTATAGCGGTCATCACTTACCAGCCACTGCCCGGCTGCACCCTTACCCGCGTTGTCGTCCGCCAGCGTCTTGTGAATGTTTCGGGTCTGCGCCACCCAGTTGTCGTAATCGGTTGAGTTGCTCAGATAACGCCCGAACTGACCCTTACCCTGCTGGATGTCCGCCAGTTCCTTGTCTATCTTCAGAACCGGTTGGCTGATCTGGTTATAAAGCTCATCACCGAAAATCTGCTTCCCCAAAGGGGTGTTCCGGCTGCCGACTACCTTTCTGAATGTTCGCGACCTCCGCCTCCAGGTTCCGATAGATCTCATCGCCTTTGATCATCTGGGCGAGCGGTGTCTTGCCGCCCTGGATCTCATCGAACAACGCATCCAGGCGATTCAAGCTATCCCGCAAGGACTGCTCCAGGTCGGCCGGATTAAAAGACCCGTTCTGAATCAGGCTGGGTATCTCCGAGCCGTCTTCCACATGGTGCGTAGCTTTGCCAGGCGAGATGTTAATGAGCTTATCGCCCACTACATTGGTTTCCGTCAAGGTAGCTTCGGAATCCACCGGAATGCGGTTCAAGTAATGCGTATCCACCTCAAGGTCAATCCGCACGGCTCGGTTCGGATCATTCGAGCGGTTCAATCCCACATACTTGACTGTCCCTACCTTGACTCCGCTGAAATCCACATCGTTGCCCTTCTCCAGCTCAGCGGAGTCCGAAACGTAAGTATGAAGCGTGAACTTTCGATCGAAAAACTCCGTACCACCTCCGGAGAGAAGCCACGCGAGTGCCAACACAAGGAAGATGCCACCCGACGCGACCACGAGTACATGCAGTATCGTCCCGGGCGGGATGCCCTCCAGTTCTTCATCGCGTTCTTCCGGCATTCAGGGTTCGCTGACGGTCAGTCTAGCAGTTGCTTTGTGTTTCGCGGCTCGTTAAATTTGATACACTTCGCAGGAATCGAAAAGGGAGAAAATCGTTGAAACAGCTAATCGAAGTTTTCTACGCGCCCGGTAAGGTCTTCGACTACGTGCGGGAACGCAAGGCATGGGTTATAGCGACGATCGCCAACGCGTTACTGATCGCGTTTAGCATCTGGTTCATGTATCAGACCATCGGGGCGGAGAACATGGCGCGCCATCAATTCGAGAACAGCAAGTTCGCAGCCCAGATGTCTGATGATCAGAAGCAGCAGGCGATTGCGGCTGCCGCCAGTCCCACGCGGGAAGCCATCGGGATCGTCGTCGGCGGGATCTTCGGCGGTCTTTTTATGATTGTTATCGGATTACTGTTTATGGCTATCGCCGGAGTATCCGGACACTCCATCAAGTTTTCTCAAGGAACAGGAGCCGCGGCTTACGCTGCATGGCCGGTCAGCGTGATCAAGACGATATTGTCGGTGGTCGTGGTCCTGGCTGCCGCCGATAAGTCCGACCTTGACCCGCAGCATCTTCTCGCGTTCAACATAGGCGCCTTCCTGGACCAGCACACGACGGCGAAGCCGCTCTTTGCGCTGGCAAGTTCGCTCGACATTTTCATACTGGCGCAGGTGCTACTCGCGGCTTATGGTCTTTCTCGGGTTGCGAATATCTCATTCGGCAAAGCGGCTGGAGGAATGATCGCGATATGGGTCGTGCTCACGGTAGTCGCAATGGGCCTATCGCTCGTATTCTGATCCTATGAAGATCCCTATTCCCAAAGATCTGTCGACGCGACGCTCGTTTCTGGGCGCGGCGACAACCGGCGCGTCACTGCTGTTCGCGAATCGGCTTTTCGGAACTCCGGACGCGCAATCAACCACACCCAATAAGGATCTGGAGAAGTTAGGAGCTGTCGCTCTGGCTGAAGGAAAGAAGCAAGGCGCGACTTATACGGATATCCGCATTGGCCGGTACCGTAACCAGTTTTCCGGATACCGCCTTTCACCGGAACGCGGTGGGACTAAGACGGATGAAGTGCCGTTCGTATCGGATCAGTCCGCCTTCGGGTTTGGCGTGCGCGTCATTGCGAACGGGCAATGGGGCTTTGCAGCTTCGCCGTTGGTCACTGCCGAAGAAATCGCCCGGATTACGCGGGAAGCGGTGGTGGTCGCGAAGGCGAACTCGGTCCTGCAAGCGAAACCGGTCGAGCTTGCACCGACTAAGTCCTATGTGGATAGGTGGACCTCGAACTTCGAGAAAGATCCGTTCGTCGTGCCCACTAACGAAAAGCTGGAACTGATGCAGAGCGTCACCAGCTCGATTAAGAAGGATCCGAAAGTCTTTTCGTCGTTTGGAATTCTCTGGTTCCGGTCGGAAGACAAGTACTTCGCATCTTCGGAAGGCTCTTCGATTCAGCAGTTCGTCGTTCAGGGATATCCTTTTCTGCAAGCTACCGCAGTTGATTTTAAGAACAATATCTCGCGCACGCGTTCTTACTCTGTCGAGCCGCTAAGTGCCGGTTGGGAAGCGATTCCCAAAGCCAACCTTGGGGAAAACGCGCCGCGCATCCGCGCCGAAGTACTCGAGCGTCTGGCGGCGCCTCCGGTGAAACCCGGAAAGAAAGACCTGGTCCTGTTACCCAGCCACCTTTGGCTGACAATACATGAATCAATCGGACACTCTACCGAGTTGGACCGCGCTTTAGGCTATGAAGCGAACTTTGCGGGCACCAGCTTCCTGACTACCGAGAAGATGGGTAACTACTCCGTTGGCAGCGAACTAATGAATGTCTTCGGCGACCGGACGAACGAGGGCGGACTGGCAACAGTGAAGTACGACGACGACGGCGTGCTGACGACGAAGTTTCCGATTATTGAGAAAGGCGTCTTCAAGCATTACCAGACCATCCGCGATCAAGCACATCTGATCGGGGAAACGGAATCGCGCGGCTGTTGTTATGCAGACTCCTGGTCTAGCGTGCCGTTCCAGCGCATGCCGAACGTGTGGCTTGCGCCCGGTCCCGCGACGGTTACACCCGACGACCTGATCTCAGGCGTCGATGACGGCATTCTCATCGACGGCGACGGCAGCTTCTCGATCGACCAGCAGCGTTATAACTTCCAGTTCGGTGGCGATGCTTTCTGGGAGATCAAGGGCGGTAAGAAGCGGGGCATGCTTTCGCGCGTCGCTTACCAGGCGAAAACAACGGATTTCTGGCACTCCTGCGACGGTATCGCCTCCCGCAGTTACTGGCAGCAGTTCGGCGCGCCAAGCGACGGTAAGGGCGAGCCCGAACAATCCAACGCCGTAAGTCATGGCTGTTCTCCCAGCCGGTTCCGGCAAGTGAACGTGCTGTTGACGGATTAGTTGAGGAGTCGCCATGTTAACTCAACAGGACGCTAAGAACTTAGTCGACAAAGTCATCGGATACTCCCGTCTTCCCGGGTGCGAAGTCAATGTTCAATGGACCGAGGACGCATTTATCCGGTTCGCCAATAATGGTATAACGACCTCGGGATACCGGATCACGCAGCAGGTCGGAATTACCAGCATGACCGCCGATAAGCGCACCGGAAATACTTCGGTGGGCGAGTTGAGCGATGAGGCATTGAAGCGAGGTGTGGAAGCCGCGGAGGCGTTGGCCGCCATCTCCAAGCCCGATCCGGAGGGTATGCCCGCGCTTCCCGCTCAGGAATATCCGGCGTTGCATAACTTCGATACCTTCACCGCTTCTGCCCGCGGCGACGTCATGATCCCGCACATCAGGGCGCTTATCGATAGCGCAGCGCACAATCATCTAATCGCGGCAGGATATATACAGCGAAGTTCGAACGCCGTCGCCGTAGCCAACAAAGCCGGTCTTTTCGGATACCACACTTACACGGATACGGGTTTGAGCAATACCATGCGGAACCAGGGCGGTACGAGTTCCGGATGGGTTTCGCAAAGCTCTGTAAGTCTGAAAGATCTTAACGGCGAGACGGCTGCCCGCATTTCGAGTGAGAAATGCTTACGTGGTGTCGATCGGAAGAAACTCGATCCCGGAAAGTACACGGTGGTTCTGGAACCTGCCGCCGTCGGCGATCTGGTGGGATGGCTCGGGTTCGCGTTCGGCGCGCGCGATGCCGAACAGGGCCAATCGTTCCTAAGTAAGAAGGGCGGCGGTACTCTAATCGGCGAAAAGCTTTACCCGGAGTACATCACCCTGCGCAGCGACCCGTTCGACCCAAAGATGGCCGCTACGCCATGGGCGCAGTCGCTACTTCCTAATGAGAAAATCGCCTGGATCGACAAAGGAGTCGTCAGGAATTTGAATTATGACCGGTTCTGGGCGAGTAAGGCCGGAAAGAAAGCGACCCCGGCTGCATCGAACCTTGTATTAGATGGGCAGGATCATTCGGTGGACGACCTGATCGCGTCTGTTGATCGCGGTCTACTCATTACACGCCTTTGGTATATCCGGATCGTGCAGCCGCAAACGTGGCAACTAACTGGACTCTCGCGGGATGGCGTCTTCCTGATCGAGAAAGGGAAGATCACCGACCCGGTTACTAACTTCCGTTGGAACGAGAGTCCGTCCGAAGTTCTTCAACGGACGACTATGCTGGGACGCGGCGAGCGAGTCACGGGAGGAGAAACGGGCTCACAGATCGTCCCGCCGATCGTTTCGGCCGATTTCAATTTCGCCAGTGTGTCCGATGCGGTATAGGTCGTTACCATAGCGTCAGTGATCCCTTTTTCCCGGCGCGAGTTGCTTCGTAGCGCGGCTGCTTTCACGACAGTTCTTCCGCTATTCGGTCAAGGCGTTGCGTCCCGAGGCGTGCAGGCGCGGCCGCGCGGCAAACCCTCGGGCTTACCTTTCGACTCCAAATTCACCGACGTCGGCCGGTCGGCGGGCCTGGTTCACCCAACCATCTATGGCGAACCTGACCACAAAAACTACATCCTGGAAACGATCGGTTGCGGCTGCGCATTCATTGACTACGACCGCGACGGATGGATCGATATATTTGTACTTTGCGGGACGCGCCTCTCGGGTTCAGTAGAAGGGGCAACCAATCGTCTTTATAAGAACAACCGGGACGGCACATTTACCGATGTAACGGCGGCTGCCGGTCTTACCCGCACGGGATGGGCGTCGGCAGTCTGCGTCGGCGACTACAACAACGACGGATTCGAAGATCTCTTCATCACTTATTACGGACAGAATGTTCTCTATCGCAACAATGGCAATGGAACCTTCACCGATGTAACTAAGGAAGCCGGGCTTTTGAGCGCGCAAACCCGCTTCGGCTCGGGTTGCACGTTCATTGACTACAACCGCGATGGATGGCTCGACTTATTCGTGGCCAACTATATGGATTTCGATGTGACGCATGCTCCCGCCGCGGGCTCGAATGCCAACTGTACGTGGAAAGGCATTCCTGTCATGTGCGGTCCCCGAGGCTTCAAAACGCTGCCGCCGGTTCTCTATCGCAATAACGGCGACGGCACCTTCACCGACGTCTCGGAACCTTCCGGTATTTCGAAGTCGAAGGGCAGTTACGCTATGACCGCCGTTGCCGCTGATTTCGACAATGACGGCTGGCCTGATCTCTATGTCGCCTGCGACTCTACTCCGAGCTTCCTATTCCGTAATAACCACGACGGCACGTTTCGTGAAATCGGGCTTGAATCCGGAGCGGCTCTAAATGAAGACGGCATGGAGCAGGCCGGGATGGGTATCGGTGTTGGAGACTATCTGCTGAACGGGAATCTTGACATTCTGAAAACGCACTTCGCAGACGACACCAGCGTTCTATACCGCAACAATGGACACGCTTCGTTCGATGATGTTACCGCGGCTAGCGGACTTGCCGTCGAAACGCGCTTTGTTAGTTGGGGAACCGGGATCGTAGATCTGGACAACGATGGACAGCCGGACTTGTTTATCGTCACTGGAGGCGTATACCCGGAAGTAGACGCTAAGCTATCGTCGGATACGTTCAAAGGTCCGCGCCTGGTGTTCCGCAATCTGGGGAATGGGAAGTTCGAGGAACTCCTGAGTGAAGCAGGGCCGGCAATCGCCGCGCCTCATGTCGGCCGGGGCTGCGCGTTTGGCGATTTCGATAACGACGGCGATATCGACATCCTGATTATCAATCTCAACGAACCGCCCTCGCTTCTGCGTAACGATACTAGCGGGAAAAATAACTGGATTACAGTAAAATTAACTGGAACCCACTCGAACCGCAGCGCCATTGGAGCGCGAGTCACTGCGCACTATGGTGGAAAGATGCAAGTGAAGGAAGTGATGAGTCAATCCAGCTTCTACTCTGCGAACGATCTTCGCCTCCATTTCGGTCTTGGTTCGTCTAAGTCAGTTGACCTCGAAATTCGCTGGCCGGATGGCGCTATGCAGCAGATGAAAAATGTCCCTTCCCGCCAGATCCTTACCATTACCGAACCGCCGTCCGCCTCAAAAAGGAACTCCTCATGAAATTGCTCGCATGCTTCGCGCTATCTCTTTTGACCCTCGCTGCCGCGCCGCCAGCCGGCATGCACGTTGTTACTTCGGTCGAAGGCGTAACCGAATACCGGCTCGACAATGGACTGCAAGTTCTTGTCTTTCCCGATCCCTCCAAGCCGACCGTAACCGTTAACATCACCTATCTGGTCGGTTCGCGGCACGAAGGCGCAGGCGAGCGCGGTATGGCGCACCTGCTGGAGCACATGATGTTCAAAGGCAGTCCGGGCCATAAGAACATACCGGAAGAGTTAACCTCTCACGGCAGCCGTCCGAACGGCACAACGGATTACGATCGAACCAACTACTTCGAGACCTTCTCGGCATCCGAAATCAATCTGCGTTGGGCGCTTGATCTCGAATCGGACCGCATGGTGAACTCCTACGTCGCGAAGAAAGACCTCGATAGCGAATACACGGTCGTTCGCAACGAATTTGAATCCGGCGAGAACAATCCGATGAGTGTTCTGATCGAGCGCACTCTGGCCGCGGGATATGTTTGGCATCCTTATGGCCGTGCGGTAATTGGGAATCGCTCCGATATCGAGAATGTTCCGATCGACAAACTGCAGGCCTTCTACAAGAAGTATTACCAGCCGGATAATGCGGTGTTGACGGTAGCCGGGAAGATCGACGAAGCGCAGCTACTGCCGATGATCGTCCAATACTTCGGCAAGATACCCAAGCCGACCCGCAAGCTCGACACCACTTACACCAAAGAACCCGCGCAAGACGGCGAACGCTTTGTCACGGTACGCCGTGTAGGTGACATTCAAGCGGTAGTCGACGCTTACCATATTCCCGCTGGCAGCGACAAGGATTTTCCGGCTGTCGACGTACTCAGCACCATACTGACCGACAATCCATCCGGTCGTTTATACAAAGCTTTGGTCGACAACAAGAAGGCCTCCCAGGTCTTCGGTGGAACGATGCAGCAGGCTGAACCGGGGATGCTGCTCCTAATCGATATGCTCCAGAAGACGGACTCCGTTGATGACGCACGCAACATCACGATCGCGACTGTCGAGAACTTAGTCAAGGAGCCACCCAGCAAAGAGGAAGTTGAGCGCGCCAAGACTCGCATGCTGAAAGAGATCGACCTCGCCATGCGCGATTCCACACGCATTGGACTTGTTATGAGTGAATGGGCGGCGATGGGAGATTGGCGTCTTCAGTTCCTATACCGGGACCGCTTACGCGACGTCTCTCCCGCCGATGTGCAGCGCGTTGCCGCAGCCTACCTGAAGAGTTCCAACCGGACCATTGGCGAGTTCATTCCCGATGCTCATCCGGACCGCGCCGAAGTACCCGCGCCGCCGGACGTTGAAGCTATGTTGAAGGGGTATAAGGGCGACGCGGCAATGTCGCAGGGCGAAGCGTTCGATCCTTCGCCGGCCAACGTGGAGGCTCGAGTCAAGCGCTCGCAACTCCCCAATGGCATGAAGTTGGAACTACTTTCGAAGAAGACCCGTGGGAATTCGGTACACGCCACACTGACGCTCCATCTCGGTACGGCGAAATCCCTTTTCGATCGCGAAGACGCGGGCGGCCTGATGGTTAGCACTCTACTGCGCGGAACTAAGGAGCACAACCGGCAGCAATTACAGGATGAGTTTGACCGCCTGAAGGCGCAGGTCAATATTTCGGGTTCCGCCAGTAACCCGACAGTCGTTGTCGAAACAGTCCACGATAACTTGCCTGCGGTCCTTAAGCTCGTCGCTGAAGTGCTGAAGGAACCCACATTTCCCGAGGACGAGATCAATCAGCTGCGCAAACAGCAACTCACGCAGGCTGAGTCGGGTAAGTCCGAACCGCAGACACGCGCGAGCGTGGAACTCGAGCAGCATCTCTATCCGTATCCGAAGGGCGACATTCGTCATATGATGAGTCCCGATGAAGAAATCGCGGACCTGACTAAGTTGCAAGTAGCCGATATCCGGAAGTTCTACTCTGACTTCATGGGCGGATCGCACGCCGAGCTAGCTATTGTGGGTGACTTCGACGAGGCAGCGGTCAAGAACCTCGCCTCCGATCTCTTCGGTAACTGGACCTCTTCGGGGCCGTTCGAAAATCTTCCGCACGACTATCAAAAGATCGACGCGATCAATCAGTCGGTGGATACTCCGGACAAAGAGAACGCCATGTTCCTGGCGGCCGAGCGCTTGCCGATGAGCGATACCGATCCGGATTACCCGGCAATGGTGTTAGCCAATTACATGATCGGGGGCGGCTTCCTGAATTCCCGTCTCGCCACACGTATCCGCCAGAAGGAGGGTCTCAGCTACGGCATCGGTTCGCAGTTCACGGCATCGGAGTACGAGAAAAACGCTTCCTTCCGCGTCTATGCCATCGCTGCGCCGCAGAACGTCGCCAAAGTAGAAGCGGCTTTCAAAGATGAGTTATCGAAAGCCATCGCGACCGGGTTCACGGCCGATGAAGTCAAGGCGGCAAAATCCGGCTGGCTGCAGAGCCGGCAAGTCAATCGATCCGACGACGGCGCGCTCGCCCGTCTTCTTGCCCGCGAGGACCACTACAACCGGAGACTTACTTTCGACGCGGATCTGGAGACCAAAGTAAGCGCGCTCACTCCTGACCAGGTGAACAGCACCTTGAAGCACACACTGGACCCTTCGGCGATCTCGTACGTGAAGGCTGGCGACTGGAAGAAAGCTGCACAGACGCCTAGTATTCCTGCGACCAAGTAGTAAGAGTGAGCTACGGCCGCCCGAGCGCATACCAAATCACAAAATCCGTCATCGGCGGAGTAACGCCCAGTTGCCGCATTCTCGATGCGTTTTGACCGCGATGATGTTGGCCGTGAGTAATCGCTTGCAGCAGTAACACTCCAGCGGGTGCCTCCCATGGGCCCTTCGGACCGCGCGGTAGAGAGATCATTTTTCCAAGATCGACGCTGTTGATAGTCTCAACAATCCCCGTGTTCGCCTTTCCCATCGCTGCTTCGAGCTGGTCGATAGGTTCAGTAGCGGCCATCGCGGTTGGATCCGGCGTTTCACCCCGGGCCAGGGTAGTTAGCATCCGAAGTGCCGAGAGCATGTGGTTCAGCCGCTTCTGGATCTCAGCGTCTTCCAGTAACGTACTGTTTTCGTGTAGTGCCTTCCAGTGTGCAGCGTCGGCCCATGACTGATGACGAGCAAGATCCTGCAAGAGTTCTGCATTGGTTGCTGTTGATCCCATGATCAACCTTCTACCACGGCGGGCAGGTCAGTTTTGAGTTAGTTGGACCTACTCACTCCGTAGCGCCTCAACGGGATCGATCCGGATCGCACGCCTTCCGGGAATCAGAGCAGCTATCAGCGCGACCAATCCAAGCCCGAGCGCAGCACTCATGAAGGTCAAGGCATCCGCCGGCGCCACCCCGAAGTACAGTGCTCGAAACAACCGCAGGATCGGGAACGCGGCTACCGCACCAACAACCATCGCAATAGCAAGCGGATACAACGCGTCCGCGACTACGCTCTTCAGTACGTTTCCCGCTGACGCGCCGAGCGCGATTCGCACGCCGATCTCACGGGTGCGAGCCGTCACCGTAAGCATTACCAGCGCGTACAGTCCCAGCGCGGCTGAGAGTAGAGCACTCGCGGCGAATATACCTACCAGTCCCGCGTTCAAACGCGGCGTGTCGAGAGAACGGTTTAGATACGCGTTCATAGTGGTCATGCCGAACACGGCGCGCTGCGGCGCCAGGCGATGGACTACTTCGCGAATCGCGTGCATGGTTGCGGGGCCAGTGTCGCTTGAGGAAACGACATACTCCGGATCGGGCCAATTGCCCGGCGCGATGCACGTGTAGAGATAGGGAACTGGCGCAGAGTTCAATGAATCCTCGCGCACGTCTCCCACGATCCCGGTGAGTTCGTACTTAGAGCCTGGATAGCTCTTGAGCGCGACAGTGCGCCCGATCACTGACTGCGGACCCACAACATGAGCGAACTCACGGTTCACAAGCACGCGGGGTGTGCCGCGCGCTGCGTCCTGAAAAGCAGGACAGGATCGGCCGGCCAGCAGCGGAACTCCGAGCGCGCGTAGATATCCATCAGTTACCATCCGTGTGCCTGAGGTAATTGCTGTGTCGCCGGACAACACTACCGGTTCACGTAGTGTGGCATCCGACGCCGGAAGGAAGTTAGCAAGCCCGGCAGAATGCACGCCCGGGAGTTGTTGCAACGCGGCAAGTAGTCGAACCTGCAGCAAGCCAATCTGCGCACGGTCTTCATCCCATCCAGCGCCGACGTGAAAGGTGATCACCGAATTAGGTTGGAATCCGGGATGCACTTCGGTTAGATTGCTGTAGCTTCGAAGTAGAAGACCCGCACCGGCCAGCATGATTAGCGTTACGGCGAATTGCGCGGCCACCAAGACGCGTTGAAGATGGCGTCGACTACCGGTCTGCGTGCGTCCTGCGGAAAGCAGGATGCCGTTGAGATCGCGCCGGGTAGATTCGATCACTGGGATCAGCGCGAAAACAACGCTGGTCAAAGCCGTTACGGCAACAGTGAACAATGCGATCCGCCAATCGAACCGCAACTCCTGGATGCGCGGCAGGGTTTCGATCCAGTGCGGGATCGCGCGGATGATCAAGACGGCTAGACCCATGCCGAGCGTCGCGCTGATTCCAGCGACCACTGCGATTTCCCGAAGGACCATCGCCGCGATCTGCGGACGCGTTGCGCCCAGCGATCCGCGAATCGCGAGTTCCCGCCCGCGCTGTTGTAATTGCCCGAGCAGCAATCCAGCTAAGTTTGCGCACAGTACAAGCAGCAGCAGGATCGCCGCGCCAGCTACGAAAGCGATTGGACGCCCGCTGGTTCCTACTCGCGATGCCTTGTAGTCGACTACGGTCGCAGACCAACCCTTGTCTGTTTCCGGATACATCACACCGAGGTGTTTCGACACGCGGTCTAAGTCGGCGCGGGCCTGCTCGATGGTGACGCCGGGCTTCATACGTCCGATGCCGACGAAGTAACGCGCCTGCCGGTAACGCATAAGTTCGGCGCCCGTTTGCGCGGGTAGCCAGACTTCGACCACGGATGGCGCAAAGTCTTTCGGCATTACGCCGACGATAGAGTAAGCGGCCCCGGCAAGTAGTAACTTGCGATTGGTAATTTGGGGATCGCGCGCATATCGACGGATCCAGAGGCCTTCGCTGATGACTGCGGCGTTTGGCCCGCCGGCTCGTTCTTCGGCTGGTTCGAAGGCACGACCTGTTAGTGGAGGCGTTCCAAAGACTGCGAAGTATTCCGGGGCGACGCGTCGTCCGGCTAGTCGCTCAGGCTCTGGGAGGCTTGTGTCGGTCACGTTCTCGGTGTAAGAACCGGAGACGGCGGTGAATGCGGTCGTCATCCGGTTCCAGTCCTCTAACCGGCCGGGAGCGATGAGGCTATCGCGCTGATTCTTCTCCGGATTGGCTTCGAGCAGCGCGACTAACTGCCGACTCTGCGGATACGGGAGCGGTTTTAGGAGCACTGTGTCTACTACAGAGAACAGTGCGGAGTTGGCCCCGACGCCGACTGCGAGAACGAGGATGGAGGTGAATGAGAATGCCGGCTTGCGGAGGATAGAACGGAACGCGACGCGCCAGTGCATCATATGTTTGTTACGATGCCTCGCTAGTTATGGTTAGTGGAGAAATTTGAAATCGGCCGATGAATCCGCAGGGACTGTGGTCAACCCGCTTTGCTTCAACGCACTTGCCAGTACTTCGGATCTCGCCTCCCGTGAAAGCAGGTAGCCGGTCTTGATGTCGTCCCACGACGGAGTTGTGAGTTGAATCGGCCACACTATCCGGCACTCAACTCCCCTAAACCCGGAACCCCACCCATCGACTTCGCGCTCTTCACCGCTCGCAAGATACTCTGCTCCACGGTCTCAATCGCCGCAACTCCAAGCACGTCGATATTCGCCGTCTTACTCCCGACTGAAGCCGCAAAAGTAACATCCCCATCAACCATCGTATTTACAGGCGCGATGGTCCGAACCACTCCAATACTTGCCAGCGCCGCAAGCTTCCCAGCCATCACCTTAGTAAGCGCTGCATTAGTGGCTACTAACGCCAGAGTAGTGTTGCCGAACCCACCCGTCTGTCCACTAAGCATGCTGCGTTCAGCACTTATAAACTCATGCGAAGTTTCAGAGACTCGTGCTCCCGCGACAACCTTGCCACTTAACGGCTCCCGCACATCGCCCAACGCGTTTACCGCAACCAGGGCCGACACAATAACTCCGTCCGGCAACGAGACCGAATAACTACCAATCCCGCTCTTCATCGCCCGTTTCATCCCAAACAGTTTGCCCACGGTCGCGCCGGTTCCCGCCCCGACGCACCCTTCCACGACCGCGGCATCCGAGGCGCCGGCAGCCGCAGCTTCCCCCATCTCGCGACCCGGACGCACTCCGGCCTTCCCGATCGCAAGATCGAACAGAATCGCGCTCGGCACGATGGGCACGCGCGCGACGCCGGTATCAAATCCGACCCCATGCGCACCAAGGTAGCGGCGCACTCCAGAAGCCGCTTCGAGGCCGAAGGCACTGCCGCCCGAGAAGACAATCCCGTGAATCCGCGAAGTCACGTGGCCGGGGCTCAACGTGTCGAGCTCCGACGTTCCGGTTGCCGACCCGCGAATGTCCACGCCACCAATCGCGCCGCTTTCGAACAGGATCGCGGTACATCCCGTCAGCGCATCGAAATCCGAAGCGTGCCCCACGCGGATACCGGGCACATCGGTTAGCCCCTTCATTTTCGGTTCGTATGTTAGCATCGATCTTATTTACCGGTCACTAAATCGCGCTTTCAATCGCGGGTGAAACTTGCTGGACTACCTTAAAGGGCCCGTCGAGGCGACTCAAGACTTCATGATTCTGACTGGGCAGGCGATGCGCAATCTCTGGCGCCGCCCGCACTATGCAGACGACGTGCTGATCCAGATGGACTCCATCGGATTCGGCAGCCTTTTCGTTGCCGTGCTTACCGGATTTTTTAGCGGCGCCGTGATGGCGCTGCAGATGGGCCGCGCGCTCGGCCAGTATGGGCAAACGGGCCGCACCGGCGAAGTGGTCTCCATCATCCTGGTGCGCGAACTCGGTCCGGCGTTGACTGCTTTGATGATCGCCGGGCGGAACTCGTCCGGTATCGCCAGCGAACTCGGCTCCATGCGAGTAACCGAACAGATCGATGCGATGCGCGCGCTGGGCACGGATCCGATTCAGAAGCTGGTGACGCCGCGGATGATCGCGACCGCGGTGATGCTGCCGTGCCTCACGGTGATCGCGGACTTCGTGGGAATGATCGGTGGTTGGATCGTCGCCATGCTCGTGTACCACTTACCGACGCGCCAATACTGGACTTCCTGCTGGCAGGCGCTGGAGTGGAGCGACGTCGTCCAAGGACTGCTGAAGCCGTTTATCTTCTCGTTCGTTGTCTCGCTCATCGGCTGCTACTACGGGTTGCGAACCACCGGCGGCACGCAGGGCGTTGGACGCGCAACTACGCAGGCCATGGTCACCGCCTCCGTGCTGATTTTCATCCTGACCACATTCATCACCAAGATCTTCGTCGCGACCACCTGAACGATGGCGCAGAACGATAGCATTCTCCGGTTCGAGAACGTGAGCGTTACTTTCGATACGGTCGAAGCTTTGAAGGACGTCAGCTTCGATCTGAAAGAAGGGCAGACGCGAATTATTCTGGGCGCGGCCGGTAGCGGCAAGACCGTTCTGCTGAAGACCGCGATCGCGCTCGATTGTCCCTCGGCAGGTAAGGTTTTTCTGTTCGGCCAGGAAATTCAAAACCTGCGCGAACAGCAGCTTTTCGACATCCGGCGCCGGGTGGGAATTCTGTTTCAGGAAGGAGCGCTGTTCGATTCGATGACAGTGGAGCGCAATGTGGCTTACCCTCTGATCAGCCTGCGCTCCGCCGCGGAAAGTAAGAGGAACGGGGATCGTCCGAAGGACAAGCCTGCGGGAGATAAATCGGCCGAACCAAAGCAGAGCATTCGCGAGAGAATCCAGCAGGCGCTCGACTTCGTTGAACTCGGCCAAACGCTGAAACAGTTTCCGTCGGAACTGTCGGGCGGCATGCAGCGCCGCGTCGCGATCGCGCGGGCCGTGGTGGCTCAACCGCCCCTTCTCCTCTACGATTCGCCAACCGCAGGGCTTGACCCGATCACCGCGCACACGATCGTCACGCTCATCATCAAGGAACGCGATCTGGACAACACCACGGCTCTTGTGGTGACGCATCGTTACCAGGACGGCAATCTCGCCGCGAACTTCCGCTACAATCCTGATAATGCTCAGCTTGAGCCTGATCCAACCGCGGCGGAACGAACGATCTTCATGGTGATGCGCGAGGGGAAGCTGGTTTTCGAAGGAAGTCAGCAGGAACTCGAAGCATCGACGGATGATTACGTATCTAAGTTTGTGAAGAGAGACTGACCCGATGCCGTCTCCGAAGCGTGTCCGCTGGGCTCAACTGCGTGTGGGACTCGTGTCCCTTGCGGCTTTTGTCATTATTGCGGTTCTCATTTTCCTGCTCACGTCGAACACCAAGTTCTTCGAGAGCCGCTTCCGTCTGCGCACCTACATGGAAGATTCGGCTGCGATGGCGGAGGGCGATCCGGTCCGCCTGAACGGCATCTTAGTCGGCAACATCGAACATATCCGGCTTACGCAGAGTAAGGATCCGCACCGCATTGTCGAGATCGAGATGTCGGTGCTGAAGAAATATCTCGACCAGCTTCCGGTCGATTCGCAAGCCGGCATCGCCGCGTCCAACCTGCTCGGCAGTAAGTTCATCAACATCACCAAAGGGAAGAGCGCTCAACATGTGGAACCGGGCGGCGAGATCAAGTCCCAGGAAGTCGTCGATATTCCTCAGTTGTTGGCGCAAAGTGCGAGCATTCTAAGTCAGTTCCAAGGAATCGTGGGCAAGGCCGACGCGCTGTTGAGTTACGTTAACAGCGGGCAAGGCAACGTTGGTCTTCTACTTAAGGACGACAAGCTTTACAACCAGGTGAACCAGACGGCCGGCGAGCTGAACCAGATCGTACACGATATCCGAGCAGGCAAGGGAACCGTAAGTAAGCTACTTTACGACGATCAGCTTTATAACGACATTCGCAGTCCGATTCAGCGTTTAGACGCGCTACTGGCGCAGGTTCAGAAGGGCCAAGGGACAGCCGGTAAGCTACTCTCCGACACCGCCCTTTATGATGAAGCGCGGCAGTCTTTGGCCGAAGCTCATACCATGCTGAACAATTTGAATAAGGGCAAAGGCTCGGCCGGCAAGCTTCTCAATGACGAAGAATTGTACAACCAGTTGAACGCCATCGTGAACAAGGTCAACACCGCGATCGACCGCGTCAATGCCGGGCAAGGTACTGTTGGTCAGCTGTTAGTCAACGACCAGCTCTATAAGTCGCTGAACGGACTTACTACGGAAGCGCAAAGCTTGGTGAAGGACATGCACGCGAACCCGAAGAAATTCCTTCGGATCAAACTGGCGCTGTTCTGATTCGCCTGGCCGTCAATGCCGATGACTTCGGTTTCACGCGAGACGTGAACGACGGCATCGTCGAGGCGCATCGTTCCGGAATCCTTACTTCGACGACGCTGATGGCGAACGGCGAAGCCTTCGACCATGCAGTCAAGGTGGCGCGCAGCAATCCGACGCTGGATGTCGGGTGCCATCTTACTTTGATCGGCGGCGAAGCTCTCACTGGCGGCGCGCTGCCTTCGGGCATTCCCGAACTGCTGGGCGCGCTCGCGCGTGGGAAACTGCCGATTTATGAAGAGCTCGCCGCTCAGGTACGCAAGATCCAAGCGGCCGGTATCCGCCCATCGCATCTGGACACGCATAAACATACGCACCTCGCGCCGCCGGTATTGCGCGCCGTTGCCCGCATCGCTCACGAGTTCGACATTCGCTGGATTCGACGCCCCTTCGATTTTGAGCCGATCGTGAGCACGGGCTGGGCGCCGAAAGCGCTGCGGCTCGCGATCGGGTTACAACGCATGCCGTTCGCGCGCGTGCTGGACGGCTTGCGCACCACCGATCATTTCGTCGGGTTTGCGTTGACCGGTCACATTGGAGTTGAAGAAATGGAGCAGGCGATCCGCAGGCTGCCCGACGGATTCACCGAATTCATGTGCCATCCCGGCTATTGCCGCGACGAGTTGATGGCCGCTCCGACGCGTTTGAAACAGAGCCGCCAGCGCGAGTTGGAAGCGCTGGTGTCGCCGCGTGTTCGGCGCGCCGTGGAAGACCGGAAGATTCTTCTTGCGGGTTTTGGTTCCGCATAAGCACTTCAGGTACACTTCCTACAAAGGCCACCTCACATGCCTACCCTGTATGTGGTCGCCACTCCGATCGGAAATCTGGAAGACATAACATATCGGGCCGTTCGCGTCCTGAAAGAAGTCGACTGGATTGCCTGTGAGGATACGCGCGAATCACGCAAACTGCTGGACCATTACGAAATTCGAACGCCGATGGTCAGCTATCACGATTTCAATGAACTGGAGCGCGCCAAGGAACTAGCGGAGCGTCTCTGCGGCGGCGAGAATGGCGCCATCATTTCGGATGCCGGGATGCCGCTGGTTTCGGATCCGGGCTACCGTCTGGTGCGCGCGGCGATAGCGGCCGGAATCGATGTCCAACCGGTCCCCGGCGCTTCCGCTTCGCTGGCTGCGCTGGCGGCGTCGGGACTGCCCACGGACTCATTCCACTTTCTAGGTTTCCTGCCGGCGAAATCAGGCCAGCGCGTACACTTGCTCGAGTCGCTGCGCAATGAGAAAGCCACGCTGATTTTCTACGAAGCCCCGCACCGGATTATGGAGACGCTGGTCGACATTGATCGTGTAATGGGTGAGCGGCCGGCGGTACTCGCGCGGGAAATGACGAAGATGCACGAGGAGTTTCTGCGCGGCACGCCACGCGAGATTCTTGCAAAGCTGACGGAACGGGAAGCGCTACGCGGCGAGATCACGCTGCTGGTGGGCAAATCCGATAAGCCGGTTCAGACTAACGTCCCGATCAATCAGGCTGTGCAGGAGCAGATCGGCACGGGACTCTCGCGGATGGATGCGATGAAGGCGATCGCGCGAGAGCGCGGGATATCGAAGCGAGAGGTGTATAAACGCTTCGCGCTTACGGGGACGAAAGGTGCGGAGCGGCATAAGCCGGCGGAAAGATAACTGGCGGGTAGGACGGCTGACCATTACGCCGCCATCAAGCGGGTTTTCGCCATTACTGCGTCACCTTCAGATTTGCGAAGTGCGCGACGACGCCTTCGTCGATAAACAATCCGATCGCGCCCTTTCGCTCTCCGTGCTTGAGGTCGTTCACGACGAGCGTCGGTTGGGTCGCTTCGTTCACGTATAGTCTGGCTTTGACACCCTTAACCTCGATCCGCACGTGATTCCACATCCCGGGCACGAGATCCACGTACGTCTCATACTTGCCCGGAGTTTCCGTGCGCAGCTTCTGCCAGCCGAATTCCGGATGGGAGATGTACTGGGCCGAATGATTGCGCTGCGCCTGGTCCTCTGAGCGCCCGTTAAAGGGCCGGAGATAGAAACATTCGTAGCTCTTCCCGTTGCCTTCGGAGTGAAAGATGATGCCGGTAAAGCCACGCACCACTTCGGGAGCACCAGGCGCGCGGTCGCCCGCCAGATCCGCCTCAATGATGCCGTCGCCGAAGTCCGTTCCAGTCAGTATTGCCACGTGCGATCCGTCGGCCGTCTTCGGCGTGCCATCGTCCGTCATGCGGATCGCCGCGCGGCCTTTGTACGTGACCTTCTCCAACTTGACGTTCGAAAGGACCATGTGCGCGGGGTCGAGCAGAATGTCGCGCGGCATTTGCGCTCGCAGGGCGACTACGAGCAGCACAACCAGGCAGAATACTCGCATAGGCGTACGTTAACACGTCATTTTACAAGTCAGGCGGCCCGTAGGACCAGATCACGGCAGAGGCACGAACACGACCTCCAGGTCGATCACTACCCGATCAGTTCCCGATAGACTTCCTCATACTGCGGAATGATTCGGTTCGTTGCAAAGCGGGAAACGGCGGTCTCTCTCGCTCTCGCGGACATCCGCGCGTGCAGCGCATCATCAGTTAGCAGTGCGACTGCCTGGCTCGCTTGCGTTTCGACATCGCCAACGGCGGACAGAAAGCCGTCGTCGCCATCTGTGACAAGCTCGGGAACGCCGCCAACGCGTGTCGCAATCGGCGGAACGCCGCAAGCCATCCCTTCCAAGGACGCGAGTCCGAACGACTCCATCTCGCTCGGCATCAGCAGCACGTGCGCGAGTCGGATCAGCCGCTCCACGTGATCCTGCTTGCCGAGAAACGTGACGTGCTCGTTGACCCCCAAGTCGCGCGCCAGCTGCTCGGCCGGCCACCGATCCGGCCCGTCGCCCGCCATCAACAGGTGCGCCGGAGTCTTCTTCACCACTGCCGCGAGGATGCGAATGCAGTCGACGACGCGCTTCACGGGACGGAAATTCGATAGATGAAGCAGCAGTTTCTCGCCCTTCGGTGCGTATTCGCGCGCACCGGCTTTCTCCTCGTCGGGAATGTAAATCTCCGTGTTGACGAAGTTGTGGATCACGTGAATCGGCCGCCTGATTCCGAAGACTTGTTCGGTCTGCTGCCGCAGGTCTTCGCTGATCGAAGTAACTCCATCCGATTGCTCGATGGAAAACTTAGTGATCGGAAAGTAACTTCGATCAAGGCCCACCAGTGTGATGTCTGTGCCGTGCAGCGTCGTCAATGTAGGTAGCCGCCGTATGGGCGCGAGCATCTGTTTGGCAAGCAACGCGGAGATCGAATGCGGAATCGCGTAATGCACGTGCAGCAGATCAAGATTCTGATATTGCGCCACTTCCGCCATGCGCGACGCGAGCGCCAGCGTGTAGGGTGGGTACTGAAACAGCGGATACGGCGTGACCTCGACTTCGTGATAGTGGATGCGCGGCAATCCGGAATCGAGCCGGATCGGATTCGCGTACGTGATGAAGTGAATCTCATGGCCGCGCTGCGCGAGTTCAAGACCAAGCTCGGTTGCGACGATCCCGCTGCCGCCGTAAGTGGGATAGCAAGTGATGCCGATCTTCATTGAATCGTGATGCTCCCCACGCCGATTTGCCCGTCGAGATTTTGCGCCGGATTCGGTTGATCGCCGCCGCCAAACCATAAGCGATCGTCCAGAACCGTTGGATCGCAAACCACCGCGCGATTCCACGGCTGATCGCCTGCGAACGGCTTTGGTTGCCGCGTCCAATGAACACCATCGTTCGACTGCGCCGCGATGAGTGAACGACGTTCCGTTGCGCTGCGGCCCGTATATAACATCCAGTACGAATCCTGCGCTCGCCACACCGCCGGTTCACCCAAACCATTCTCATCGGGCGCGCCGCTGCCGGCTTCAGGAATCGTCAGCACTGGGTTGGAGCGTAGCTTCGTCCAATGCACGCCGTCGCTGGATCGCGCGAGTCCAATCTGTTGCTGCCGCGCGCGATTCTGCCCCAGATAGTACAGGTAAAAAACAGGGCCAATCTTGATGACATATGGATCGGCAACGCCGCGCTCATCCCAACTGCCGCGCGGTCCAAAGCCAAGCACAGGCTTCGGTTCTTTGCGCCACGAATGTCCGTCGCTGGATCGCGCGAGTCCGATTTGGGGCGCGCCTTCAGGTCCGGCTTGAAACCAATACCACCACATCGCGCCATCAAAGAAAGCGCTTCCGTTCGCTGCGATGTAGCTTCCTTCCCAACTCGCGGCGTCGGGTGAGAGCACCACGCCGCCCAAGCCCCAGTGATCGCCGTCAGCCGATGTGGCTAATGCGGTCCGCCACACGTGGCCATCGAATTCCGAATAGAAGTTATAGAGTTGCCCGGCCGCGCGCACCACGGAAGGATTCAGCACGTCATGTGCGCTTCCACGTTCGAGTACCGGCTGCGGCGCGAACTGCAAGCTCATGGTTTTTGGATGCGACGGGGACGCGAGCGGTGGCAAAGTGAAATCCGCATAGCCGCCGCATCCGGTAAGAACGCTCGATAACAGAACGATGACTACCGCGCCGTGCGAGAATCTGGAATCGCTGTGCAAGTCTTAATCACCGAACATATCAAGCTCACCATAAGCAAAGTCAAATGCGAGTCCTAGTCTTAAACTGCGGCAGTTCGTCGCTGAAGTTCCAATTGATCGAAACCAGCCGCGAGCAGATCGCGCAGAACAACGATCGTGTTCTCGCACATGGCGCCGTGGAGCGCATCGGTTCGGATGACGCCAAGATTTCGTACCAGATACTCGGCGGTGCAAAAGAGGAAAAGCAGCAGCCCGTCAAAGATCAGAAGCAGGCAATCCAGTTGGCCTTCGAACATCTCACCGCTCCAGGAGGCGCGCTGACTCACCCGAAGGAAGTCGAAGCCGTCGGCCATCGCATCGTCCATGGAGGTGAGGCGTTTCACGAGTCGGTGATCATCGATGACCGAGTGCTGCAGGATATCGAGAAGGTTTCCGACATGGCGCCGCTGCACAATCCGGAAAATCTGAAAGGGTACTACGCGAGCCGCGAATTGCTGCCCGACGCGAAACAGGTTGCGGTCTTCGATACCGCATTCCACCAGAGCATGCCGCCTCACGCTTACCTGTACGGTCTGCCGTATGAATTCTACGAACGCGACCACATCCGCAAGTACGGTTTTCACGGTACGTCGCACCGCTACGTTTCCTGGCGTTTCGCAATGCTCCATCAAAAGATGCGTGCCGACTTCAAGCTGATCACCTGCCATCTCGGAAACGGCTGTTCGGTCTGCGCGATCGATCACGGCAAGTCGATCGACACATCGATGGGATTCACTCCAATGGACGGATTGCTGATGGGAACTCGACCAGGCGAGATTGATCCGGGCGCGGTGCTCTACCTTGCGCAGCGCGATCCGGATGGCGCTAAGGGATTGGAGAAACTGCTGAACCATAAAGCCGGGCTGGCGGGATTGACTAATAGCTCCGGTGACATGCGCGACATCCAGAAACGAAGCGCGGCGGGAGACCAACGTGCGCGTGACGCGGTCGACGTCTTCTGCTATCGCGTGGTCACGTATATCGGAGCCTACCTGACGGTGCTGAAAGGCGCGGATGCCATTCTCTTCACTGGCGGCATCGGCGAAAATTCCAGCGAGATCCGCGCGCAAGTCTGTCAAGGACTTACCTGGCTCGGGGTGGAACTCGATGCCGCGGCCAATGACAAGGCGAAAGCCACCGACGCGCGCATTACAACCGAAGCTTCGAAAATGGCCGTTTGGGTAATTCCGACCGACGAAGAACTACTAATCGCCAGGGACACGTTCCGTTGCGTCGAGGGCATTCCTAACCCTTAACCTCACTTATAAATCAAATGAATGTCGACTGCGGTATCCGGGCACGCGACATTTACTTGGGCCGCATCGAACGGCGGTGCTGCGAGCCCGATCTTCGGATTGTTGGCGAACCCGAACCCTTCCTTCGGAAAGTGAAACATGTTGCGGTCGAGCTTACGGTTTTTGTTCTCATCGTGCAGTACAGCCACCGAATACTTACCCGGCGGCACATGGAATGTGAGCGTCATCTGGTTGCTGTCGATGGGGATTCCGTTGTGCACGAAAGCTTTGTCGTTATCTTCCGGCCAACCGTCGGGTGACTTGAAGATGGTCGCCCCTATATTGCCTTTCTGGTTGCGGAACCCGTCCACATGAATGGTCAGGGTACATGCGTTAGCAGGCGGCTGCTGCCAAAAACCGAGCACAAGAAGCGTAAGCGGAGCGATCATATCGACCTCGTATCGACCATCGCTTCAGCATAGCGAGAACTGAAGTGCGGTAGAACAGAATCCATGCGTACTGTCGCGTCGCTCCTGTTCGTCTTACCGTTATGTTGCAGCGCCCAGTGGATCGCGGACAATCCCGTCGCGTCCGTTGCACGTGAATCCAGCGGCGTCCGTCTCAACCTGCAGACCGGCGTGCTGCGACTCGACGTCTGCTCCGAGTCCATCGTCCGCGTCCGCTATTCGCCCGACGGAACCTTCCCGGAAAAGCAGGACAACGTCGTCATCAAGAAGGACTGGACGCCCGTGAAGTTCACGCTCGACGAGGGCAACAGCAAAACGGTCACGCTTTCGACGTCGCAAGTAACTCTTGCCGTGAATCGCGCCGATTCGACCATCGCGTTCCGCGGTCCGCAAGGAAAAGTACTCCTCACCGACGGCCCTCGCAAGATGTGGCCGATCACATCCAATGGCGAGCAGACTCATCGCGCTGAAGACGTCTTCAAGATGTACGGTTCGGAGGAAGCGCTCTACGGTCTCGGCCAACATCAAGCCGGCGTCTGGAACTACCGCGGCACGTCCGTCGATCTCTCGCAGGAGAACACTGAGATTGCGATCCCGATGCTGCTCTCTAGCAACGGGTACGGAATCTTCTGGAACAACACCTCCGTTTCAAAGGTCAACAATCGCTTCGTTCATTACCTCTACATCAGCTCCGCCGTCGCGGATACCATCGATTACTACTTTTTCTACGGCCCGAATTTCGATCGCATCGTCGCCGATTACCGCGAACTAACGGGCGACGCTCCCATGTACGGCAAGTGGGCCTACGGCTACTGGCAGTCCAAAAACAAGTACAAGACTGAGGATGAAGTTTTAGCTATCGCGAAGGGCTATCGCGACCGCCACATACCGATCGACAACATCGTGCAGGACTGGTTCTGGTGGACGCACACCGGCGAATTCGTTTTCAATAAGAACTATCCCGATCCCAAGAAGATGGTCGAAACTCTGCACCAGGAGCACTTCCACCTAATGATGTCCGTCTGGCCGTTCTTCGATCCCGGCACTGAAACCTACGCCGACATGGATCGCCGCGGCTTCTTCATCGATCGCACGAAGACTGAAAGCTTCCATCCCAAAGCCACCGCGCTCTACGACGCCTTCAATCCCGAAGCTCGGAAATACTACTGGAACCTGATCGATAACGCGCTGTTTAAGATCGGAGCGGACGCGTGGTGGATGGACACGACGGAGCCTGAAACGGAAGGCGTCGAAGAGAACGTGCTGCTCAGCAACAAAGTCGGCGGCATGAACGGCGCGCGCGTAGCGAACCTCTTCCCATTCGAGACAACGTCCGGTGTGTATCAGGGTCAACGCGCCGAATCAAGCGGCAAGCGCGTGTTCATCCTGTCGCGCTCCGCCTATGCGGGGATCCAGCGCAATGGCGTCACGGCGTGGTCGGGCGATGTGCTATCCGATTGGGAAACCTACAAGCGGCAAATCCCCGCCGGACTCAACTTCGAACTCTCGGGAGTTCCCTACTGGACTTCCGATGTCGGCGGCTTCTTCATGGGTCGACCCCGCGATCCCGGATACCGCGAACTGTTCGTTCGCTGGTTTCAGTTCGGCACCTTCTGCCCCATCTTCCGCGTCCACGGAACGCGCGCGCCGGATGAGAACGAGCTGTGGTCCTATGGTCCGGAGGCTGAGAAGATCCTCGTCAATTTCGACAAACTGCGCTACCGCTTGATGCCATATATTTACTCGACCGCCTGGCGCGTGACCCACGAAAGTTACACCCCGATGCGCCCGCTCGTGATGGACTTCGCCGCCGATCCGCGCACCTGGAACATCGGCGATGAGTTTCTGTTCGGACCCTCGATCCTCGTGAGTCCGGTCACGGAGCAAGGAGCGGCTACGCGTCATCTCTACTTGCCTGCGGGAACAAAGTGGGTCGATTTCTGGACCGGCGCAACCGTTGACGGCGGCCGCGCGATCGATGCTCCCGCGCCTCTTGACCGCATTCCGATTTACATGCGCGCTGGGTCCATCGTCCCGATGGGCGAAGATGTCGAGTACGCCGCAGAGAAGCCGGACGGTCCACTCGAAGTGCGCATCTATCCTGGAGCCGACGCCGATTTTAACTGGTACGAAGACGAAGGTGACAATTACAATTACGAAAAAGGCGCGTATGCAACCGTGAACCTTCACTGGAACGACGCTCAGCACGAGTTGACGATTGGCGACCGCAAGGGCAGCTACGCCGGCATGCCGCAGCTTCGCGCACTGCATCTGGTGCTGGTGCATGAAGGTCGCGGCAACGGTCCCGAACTGGTGTCGCAGGCCGATCAACAGGTAACCTATTCGGGAAAACAGATCACCTTACGAATGAGCGTGCCGCGATGAGTTCCCAGCCATTCACGATTCTCTGTTTCGCCAGCTACGAGAAGGGTCACGACCTCATGCGGCAAGCCAAGCGCGACGGCTGCCGCGTCTACCTTCTTACTTCCCTCAGTCTGAAGGAGAAAGCACGCTGGCCGCTCGACAGCATCGACGAGATCTTCTACATGCCGGACGAAGATCACGCGTGGAATCGCGAGGACACGCTGAAGTCCGTCGCTTTTCTCGCGCGCGAGCGACGCATCGATCGCATCGTTCCCCTTGACGAATTCGACCAGGAAATCGGCGCGACGATTCGGGCTCATCTCTTGCTGGCGGGCATGGACGAAACCACCATGCGCGGATTTCGCGACAAGTTATCCATGCGTCAAATTGCGGAACGCGCCGGCGTTCGCGTGCCGCCCTATATCGGCGTCCTGAACTATTCCGCCCTGCACGAGTTCACCGAACGCGTTCCACCGCCGTGGGTTCTGAAACCGCGTCTGATGGCCGGAGCGATCGGAATCAAGAAGATTGATTCCGCCGACGCGCTCTGGTCCGAGGTTCACGCATTAGGAGATCAGCAGTCTTACTATCTGCTCGAAAAGTATTTGCCCGGCAACGTCTGTCATGTGGATTCGATCCTATGGAACGGTGAAATTCTGTTCCAGATCGCCAGCGCGTACGGCCGGCCGCCGATGGATGTTTCGCATGGGGGCGGCGTATTCACCACTTCGGTTTTGCCGCGCGGCGGCGAGTTGGAGCAGGCGCTGCTGAAGATGAACGGCAAAGTACTCGCAGCGATGAGTCATGCGACGGGCGTGAGCCACACGGAGTTCATCATCGGCCGCGAGGATGAAGAAATTTATTTCCTTGAGACCGCGGCGCGAGTTGGTGGCGCGCACATCGGCGATTTGGTGGAAGCCGCTTCCGGACTGAACCTCTGGGCGGAATGGGCCCGCGTCGAACAGGGGACGCCCGAGTCACCATACAAACTTCCGCCCGTTAAAGCCGGCTACGCATCACTAGTCGTGTCGCTGGCGCGCGAAGAGAAGCCTGACTTATCGGCGTACAACGATCCTGAAGTCGTATGGCGCATGGACGAACCGCACCATGCGGGACTGATTGTTGCGTCGACCGATCACGATCGCGTAGCCGCTGTTCGCGATCAATATGTCGAGCGCATCGGCAGGGACTTCGGAGCCGTTCTGCCGCCCAAGACAAAACCGACGAGCTAGCGACTCGTGCGGAACTGCGAATATCGCGAAATACCGACGAACTATCGCAACCGCGGATAGCAGCAGTATTAAGCAGGGGTAATTCGCCGGCTTGCCCTACGCCCGAGTAACACGAATCCCCAGCTTCTCGTAAGGCCGGGTTAGCGTCGGCTTCACCGCGCGTTCAGTAATGATTTCGCTAATCGCAGACAGCGGAACCACAGCATAAGGAGAGGCGGCGTTAAGCTTCTCCGACGATGCCAGCACGATTGTCTCGCCGGCCGCGCGACTTAGAGCGCGCTTTACCGCGGCCTCCTCAAAATCCCCTGTCGTCAACCCCGTCTTCGGATGTACACCGGTAAATGGATGCCCGATAAGTTCAAGAGCTATCGATGTGTTGAGGCCGAGGGTGACGATCGTGCGAAGTACCATCAGATCACCGGAGCCGGGAAACGGCAACTCGCGTTAGTTTCCCTGCCCAAAGCTGCGTCCCGTCCTTTTTTCTATCTTTTGAGTCAACATTGAGGCGCTGCCGAGCGTCTATGCTTCAGCGGACCTTCCTATGAGACTAATCCGGGGACGATCGATGCCGCGACTCCTTACAGCGTTAGCTCTGATCTCCGCCGGCGTGTCAATCGGCTTCGCACAACCTCGCCTTCCGCTTGAACGAATCGCCTACATGCTCCCGGTTGGCGGCGCGATCGTCCCGGGGCCCGGCGAGACCTATGAGATCGCAGTCATGAACCTCGACGGCTCGGGATTCCGCCAGCTTACGAATGACGGTACGTTCAAATTTCTGCCCCATTTTTCGCCCGACGGAACCAAGCTCGTGTACACGGTGTACGAGGTGGGCCAGTATGGAGTACCCAACGCCATAACGGATCTCGCGATCTACGATTTCGCGACCGGTAGCCAGACGTTAATTACTCACCAAGGCACCAATGTGCAGGGCACCTGGTCTCCCGACGGTCAACAGATAGCCTATCTGAATGTAAGTTCCCCGACTTCAATATGGACGATTCGTTCGGACGGCTCTGCCCCGCAAAAGATAGCGACTTCGAGCAACACGGTCGACGACATGCAATGGGGCGATATCGCGTGGTCGCGGGATAACTGGATTCTTTTCTCAGTCGCGCAGAACGTCAACGGCTGCTTCAAGGTCCGCACCGACAAGATCCGCCCCGACGGTTCGTCTCGCACCCAAGTGAGCGACGGAGGCCCGAATTGCACACCACCCGGAGCGGAGCAGAGCGGCGACGCCGACCCCGGCTGGAGCGCGGACAGCCAAACGATCTACAGCTCACGTGGCTTTCCTATCCCGCCGGCGGACGGTCCGCCCAATAGCACCGAACGCAAGCTCTACGCGTTCTCGAGTGACGCTTGGTATCCCGGCAAAGTGGAAACGGACCTCAGCCTTCCATCCGAACCGAGTTGCATCGAGGGCGTGCCCAAGGGCTCTCCGGACGGGCTCTATGTGCTCCTCTTTCGCATGTGCTTTGATACGCCGACGCCTAAGGGCGGAGTTTATCTGACGGACAGGGCCGGGAGCTTTCGAACTTTCATTACCGCGGGGTTTGGCGCGGACTGGGCTCCTAGCAACGATGGGAGACGCCCGCCGAGCCCTCCAAGCCCGCCGCGTCAGTGACTGGGATCCCGCTCAAGAGATTGCAATCGGCTCCTGGATCTTCCAGCCCCGGATCCAAAGCCAAAGAATAAAGAGTAATTCGCCGAAAGCCGTGATGAGAGTGAAATCAAGGTTGGCCTTCGGAACAATATAGGGCCCCAGGCCGGCGATCATCCAGCCCAATCCAGCAATGAACAGGGCAATTCCAAAGATCCACGGGATATAGCCGGACCGGTAGACCAAGTAACCCAGTAGAACAAGATGAATTCCAAAGATAATGAGGGACAGGGACCACTCCCAATGAAACGAATGCAGCTGTAACCATACCTGGGCCTGCAACTGGCCGGAGCCGAAGAGAGTGAGGTAATACGGCGTTGCGAGGAGATGGTAGACATTCAGTAAGCCAAACACGCTGCAGAGAGCGACGGCTGCGTACACCAGTTGGAACCACGCCGTGAGTAGGGACAACGCCCGGTTAACCGGCGCCAACAGGAAATACAGTGCCCAGGCAAGGATGACGTCACCGATGAAGCTGATGAGGTAACAGAGTATTGCCGCAGCAAAAAGACCTAGGTGGGCGGAGATGTTCTGCGCCGTTAGAACGGCATCGTTCGCGGCCACCAGCTTCGGGTAAATAGAAAACTCAGCATAGCTGACCGGATTCAGCAGGTAGGCGGAGCCGGCGACTAGCGCCGCCTGACGCAGAGTTATTCCCTCATGCCGGTTGGCAGGCGTGTTTGAGCTGACTAAACTGCGCCCTAACATGGGTCTACTGTTAGTGGCACACTACTTGACTGCGAGGATTGTTGCGGAGCACCGCACCGGGAACAGAACCGTTGATCCAGTGGAACGGTCCCTCCGCAACGACTGCAAGTCGAGGGGATTGGTTGGCGCAAAACAAAGTAGAGAAGGAATCCCAGTAAGTGCGGGAACAAGGCGGCGACCAATACCCAGAGAACGGGCCGCATTGCGCGCCGTCGAGCGTCCGCAAACACGAACCCGAGACACAGGAGCCAGATAGCGATCGCGACTCCCGTTACCAACGCGGCGGCGGCATCCACGGACACAGTCCGCAACACTTCGCCCTGGTTAGCGGTCTTGTATCCCGCAACTAGCCCGATCAGCAACGTGCAACCCGCAATAATCCAAGCCCAAAGCTTAATAGGTTCCGGAACAATACTAAAAAAGCGACGGAGGCTCATAGGTTCCTTTCTTCCCGGTGAATGCCGGCTTTCAATAACAAAGGCAGTAGTAGAAACAGCACTAATACACACAACGAGGGCACAATCCAGAAAGCAAGCAGCCCTTGCCGCACCTGCATGCGCTGTATATCGACTAGCGAAGCGATCAGGTCCCCGAATTGCAGATCGACGAACGAGCCGCCGACTGTGAGTACGACTGCGGCAGCGCTGAGAAACACCCACTGCCGGCCGCTTGGCTGCTCACCTTGGAGCCGTTGCGCGGACTGCCTGAGTGACGCGAGAACCCTGGCGTTCAGGGTTGGATCCACCTCGAACGAAAAACCACGGAGGCCCGCAATAACCTGGTTGCTGGCGCCAAGATACTCCTGACACTGCGCGCAAGTGTCGAGATGCTCGCGAAGCGATTGTTCCCTCTCAGCGGAGATGACGCCGGCCAGACCTTCGTCAATCATTTGCTGGAAAGTTTCGTGGCGGTCAATATTCATGCTGTTCCTCCCTCGCACTGCGGCCGCAGCGTTGCCAGGCCCCGATAAATTCTTGACGCGACGGTAGAGACCGGCGCTCCCACAATGCCGGATATCTCCTGTAGCGATAGGTCTTCTTGAAAGCGCAGGACGAGCGCTTCGCGATACACGGGCTCCAGGGTTTCCAGCGAGCGGGCAAGCCGGTCGGCGTCTTCAGTCCGCGCCGCAATCGTGAATGGTGAAGGCTCATTGGACGCCGGCACTGGCCGAACGCCATCAGCGTTCGCGTCCACAATCAGGTCCACACCAGACAGCCGCCGCTGCCGCATGGCATCGAGGGCGATGTTGCGCGCGACCCGAAAGAGCCAAGGCTCGAAGCGCGACTTCCCATCGTAGGAAGAGCCTCGCTCGAGTACGCGCAGCCAAGTCTCCTGCACCAGATCGTCAACCAAGTCGCGCCTGCCCAACAGGTAAATGAGGTAGCGAACCAGCCGATATTGGTATTGCTCGACCAAAGCCTCCAGGACACCGACATCTCCCTGGCGCAACCCAAGCGCGATTTGTTGCGTATCGCTCGCCATTGTTGCCCCCATGGTCGCTCCCGATGTCAACTCACAAACGAACATACGTGGTGTATACGAACCACGGGACGGGAATTACGAAAAGAATCGATCAGCCGCTTTCACCAAGTCTCGAGGCCGCCCCACACGGCCGGAATGGGACGAGGCGCGACCACTCGGAAGCTATCGCGAAGCGCGGTTCGTATCATCAAACCGGACTTCCGCTGATAAGCGTCCGCGCGGCGGTGTTGGTGACTACGGTGCGTAATGCGTAAAGACAAGGTCGCTAGCCTTGGCTTGATTGTGACAGGGGAAGCAGCCCTTCATTGACGCCGCAGCGGCGGGTTTGCCGTCTATGAAGGTAGCGAATCCCCAGCCTCCCGTCGCGGCGTACTTCGTGGAGTCTTTGACCATAAACTGAACGTTCGTAGGGGCGCCCGCGACGAAGGATTGGGCCTGGCCAAAAACCTTATTGTTTTCCGCCGACGGGACGTGGCTGTAGTGCAGCGCGGCAATGATCGAGCCGTCCGGGTATGGCAGCTTCCCCTCGCGGTAGGCATTGATCGCCAGATCGTTGCCCAGAATAGCGCCGATACTGTTCAGGTTGCCTGCTTCGTGGGAGACGGAGATTAACTTCCAGTCCCGGTATCCGGAAGGAATGTTCGTAACAAAGAGTGGGGTGGCCGAGTTGTCGGCGTGTAGCGACACCGGCACCGTAAACGCGATAGTACCTGCCAGAATTACAACGCCAACCAGCAGCAAGGTAATCCCTTTCATAGTGTTCCTCCTTCGGAAACTACGCTCCTCAGTTTACGCCTGATTCATGAGTAAGCGAAATCGCGAAATGGAGAGGTCTTCGAGTAACACTGTGTAGCTGCTCGTTGTCCATCGCGATCGTAATCTTAGTGGTCGCCATACCGTCTACCATGCCATACCCTAGGTTGAGTTATCGACTTAGTGCGCGAACTTGATACCGCGCCCGACGATCACGATGTAGGCAAGCCCGAACACGGTAGCCGTGATCCACCATATCGGTTGCCGACTAACTAGCAGCGTGCGTTCTGCAGGTTTACGTGGGAAAAAACTGTCGGCCCACAACAGGCCGGATGACCCGCCGAAAGCCGCCGGAAACGTCGCGAGCAGGAATAGCTTGAGCCCGAGCGGGTCGAGGCTACCCGCAGCGCAACTGAAAAGGCATGCAGCCACGTAAGGTAAGCGCCCAGTGACGTTGTAGTCCGACCGGTTTGAGCAAAATGGCAATACCGCCGCGGCGAGAACGCGAACTACGAACACATACAGTACGGCGCCGAAGATCGTCATCGCGATCCGGAGCACTGCCTGGTGCGGTAAGCCGCGAATTACTTGTTGCCAGTCCCCGACCCCGAAAATCCCTGAGAAAAGAAAGTAGCCCGCGCCGGGAAGAAGGTTCAGCGCACCCAAGATCCAGAAGAAGTAGCGGAGATTTGCGCGGTTGCCGAGAGCTCTAGATATCCATAGGAAAAGCGCACCGAGGACGAGGTTGACCAATGTTCCACCGGCTTCAACCCAATGGTCTGAAGTCAGGCTCGAGAGGTGGTTGCTGGTAAGCTCCGTTACAATATGACCCCTTAACCATGCGACGAGACCATGGCCAACGCCCTCATGCAGCAGTGTTGCAATGCCAGACGCGATCACAGCCATGCTAACGATAGTCGTCTTACTGTGTCCCTCTTGCATGCGAACTACTCTAACGCAAAGCGTTGCCGGGCTTGACCGCTACCTGGTCACACTACTGCGAGATCATTCCAATGGTTCTAAGCCACGTCTCCATCAGTTCAGGCCATCGCGTAATCGGAAGCCTCGTGCCCCGCAGCCCAAACGCATGCTTACCCTCGGCGTACAAGTGCAACTCGACGGGGACACCCGCATTCTTTAGCCCTATGTAGTAAACCAATGAGTGATTGACACTGTCAACATCATCGTTCTCGGCTTGCAGCAGGAATGTCGGCGGCGTTTGCCTGGTGAAATGGATCTCTGGATTTAGCTGAAGCTTGCTGTCGTCATAAGTCCAGATGTGTCCTGGATAAAGAGCGACTGCGAAGTCGGGCCGGCAACTTACCTTGTCAGCTGCGTCAACAGCCGGGTATAAACGCTTTTCGAAGTGCGTGCTTACTGCTGCGACCAGATGCCCACCTGCTGAGAACCCCAGCACACCGATCTTATGCGGGTCGACATGCCACTCGGCTGCGTGGAAGCGCACGAGTCCAAGTGTTCTCTGGGCATCCACCAACGCCATCGACGACTTCGTACTGTTGTAACAACCACATCGCTGATTCCAGTCCGGCCCCGAATGCGGAACACGATACTTTAAGACGACACAAGTGATTCCCTTGGCTGTCAGCCAATCACATACCTCGGTACCTTCCAGATCGATAGCGAGAATCTGGTAGCCCCCGCCTGGAAAGACGATCGCCGCAACTCCGGTATTCTTTCCCTTTGGTGAGTAGACCGTCATCGTAGGCCGCGAGACATTCGCCACCGAAGTCATTGGTTTACCGGCGATGGAGCCGCTCATTTCGGTCGCTTCGGGCTTGGTCGGAGGATGCGAATCGGGCGCAGCTCCCGGCCAAAGCGGCAACTGTGTGTTGCCCGACGACGGCTGCCATGCGGGACCGGGTATTGCGCCCTTAGCTACCGAAATTGAGGCGAGACATACGAACACAAGACATCGGGCGAAGACTGATAGCTTCATGAAGGTCAAATGTAGTCGGCTCGTTGGCTCACCGCTCGCCGGGACTTCGCCTTACTCTTGGCAGCGAGATTGAGCGCCACTGCGTCGCGAATGAGATCCTTCAAGGCCGCCACATCGATCTTCTCGCCTTCGTGGATGTCAATGGCGCGCCGGACATTTCCTTCAAGGCTGGAATTGAATAGACCGGAAGGGTCTTTCAACGCAGCTCCTCTGGCAAATGTCAACTTGACGACATTCTTGTACGCCTCTCCCGTGCAGACGATGCCGTCATGGGACCACACGGGCGTCCCCCTCCATTTCACCTCTTCGACGATCTCAGGGTCGGCCTTGCGTATGATTTCGCGGACTTTCGCGAGCACCTTTCCGCGCCAGTCCCCGAGGTCGATGATCCTCTGGTCGATTAGTGCGGAGGCAGATTCAACGGGTACGGGTCGTTTCATATAGAGTTCAACTCTCGTACTTAGGTCGTGCGTCGCCCGCTGCGCCACTTAGCGACATACGGCAGCGCGAATAAGTAGAGACCCGTGAACAGAAGCAAGAAGAGCGGGAACACCGCTATCAGCCCCATCCAATTCGTGTACTTCTTCATAACGACTGCAACGCCATTGAAGATGATGGCTAGTGTAAGAACAATTGAGAGCCATCGGTGGCTCTGCCGCATCCATTTATTCCAGTTCAAAGGTTCCTCCTCATAAGCTTCAACTCTTCGCAGTGGTAACCGGCCGGCTAATGGGCCTTGGTGCCGAACTGCTTAGCATATTCGGCGTTCAATCGCTGCCAGCCATCGAACTTCATAGCTTCCGGGCCGACCATGCGTGGGATCGGATTTCCGCTAAGAAGGCCATCCAGAACATCGAAACTAATATGCCAGCCCGCAGCGCCCCAGGAGATGAACCGGCGATCAATGCTATGCCACAAAGTCAGTCGCGTGCGGCCGCCGACGCCTTCGAGTTCCCATCGGATATCGCCGTACTCGAGCACTTCGGGAGCGTCGGCTCGCGTCACCGTTGTTAGTTGCGGCCGTCCCGTTCCCACCCAGGTGAGATTCACCGTCGCTCCAACCGTACCCAGATCCCCGTCGGCGTCAAAGGGCGCCCACTCGCGTAGGTGCGCCGGATCGGTAAGTGCCTGCCAAACCTTTTCCGGCGCGTGGCGCAGTTCTCTGACCAGAATGAGCGTCCACTTTTCGCCGTCCTTTTGGACCTGGGCGCCGTTAGCGGGACCCGGAGTGTACTGCTCGCGAGGGATCACTTCCTTCTGCCCCTAGTAGCGTGCTAACTGCGTAAGCTGAATGAGATTGCCGCAGGTGTCCTTCAGCATAGCGATTGTCGAGGCCGTCACATCAGTGGGCGGCATCGTGAACTCAGCGCCAAGGGCCTTGATCCGCTCGTAGTCGCCCGTAATGTCTTCCGTGAAGAACATGGCCGCAGGCTGCCCCTGCTGAAAAACCGCCTCCTGATACGCCTTGGCTGCGGGGTTGTTATTCAGTGCCAGCTGGAGCTGCGTGCCGTCCGGCTCCTCAGGCGAAGTCACGGTCAACCAGCGATAGGGACCTTGACTGAAATCGGCCTTCTTGGCGAAACCGAGTACATCCGTATAGAAGCGTAAGGCCTTGTCCTGGTCGTCAACGAATACACTTGTCAGCTTGATCTTCACTTCGTTCCTCCTTTAGGTCGTTTTTTCGTTGTCTTTTTTTTCGTTGCTGTTAGTCGATCCATACGGTCGAGGTGCCGTTCCAAAGCATCCACGTGAGCGGACCAGAAACGGCGGAACGGAGCCAGCCAGGTGTCGATCTCCCGAAGCGGTTCCGGTGTCAGCCGGTACAGACGGCGCTGTGCATCCACAGTGGACTCCACGAAACCGGCATCGCGTAGCACTCGAAGGTGCTTGGACACAGCCGGCTGCGGCATACCAAGTTGGCGCTCAATCTCTCCCACCGACTGTTGAGACGAGACCAGGAGGCTCAAGATCGCGCGGCGGTTCGGTTCCGCAATGACTTCAAAAACAGACTCCACATAATTGGTATACCGCGCGGAGCATATACGTGTCAAGGCATATGATGGAGAATTGTGAAGAAGGTTCAGTAATGGAACAATTGAGAATGAGCGGATATCTTCCCGAAGTCATCACGCTGAAGGCAGAGGCTTCGACCCACTTCGGTTACGACAATCATCCCGTGGCTGAGGTCAATGACCACGTCGTTCGGATTGCCACAATGACAGACGCCTATCGGTGGCACTTTCACCCGAACTCTGACGAGACATTTCTAGTGATCGAAGGCCGTCTGGCCATTGACTTTGAAAGCGGATCCGTCGAACTCGATCCTGGCCAATTGCTTACCATCCCTCGCGGACTCCGTCATCGGACTCGCCCGGTGGGCACACGGTCAGTGAACCTCACCTTCGAGTTGGCACAGGCCGAAACCGTTGAGGTCGATGAAACGGGATCACGACTGCGTGGCGAGTCGTTCGATTTGGGAGAGATGATTTAGGTCGTGTCCGCCCATCGTCTCCACTAGAGTCTGAAATGTCATCGAGCCGCGTTCGGGATGGACAAGCTCTCTCGAAAACGCGTCTGGCGCAAGGCCCTGAATCAATCGGACGTTCCATTTTCTGGAGGCCGAGAAGGCGTCGAGAGCGTCATGCGCGGTCAAGTTGGCGTAGGGCGCAGCCCAGTTGTCCTGATCAAAGGGCTGAATGATATGGTGCGGCTCAGCCAAGGCTTGGCGCAGACGAAACCCGAAAGCGATTTCTGTGTCGGCCAAGTGACAGAGTATGTCACGAATGCTCCACTTACCAGGCCCAGGCTCCCGGTTCAGAGTAGCGGGGGCGAGACGTCCCGAAATGTCAGCGAGTTTTGCGGGTGTCGATTCAATCACAGATACGGGATCTGCATTCGCCAAAAACGAAGCATAGGGGTTCAGAGCAGGCATAGTTGTTCTTACAGGATTTTACTTCTCCCTTAGACCAGTTCCATCGCCTCGACCGGATAGCCCGCCTCACGCCAGGCTTGGAAGCCGCCGGCCAGCGGGCGTACTCGGTTAATCCCTTGCTTCTTCAGTAAGAGCGCCGCACGGGCGCTCGAGGCTTCGTTGGGTCAAGTGCAGTAAAGCACCACGTCCTGATCCCGCGGGACTCCGGCCAGACCGCTTTCGATCGCGCCGAAGTTCAATGCAATCGCGCCGGGGATCTTCATGCGGTCTTCATCCCTCTCCATTTGCTTGCGCAGATCAATGACGACGACTTGCTCACCCCGGTCCAGTTTGGCCCGAAGTTCCGCGACTTCGATGCGCGCTACCCAGAGTTGGTGCAGAAACCGCCGGCGCGCAATGTACTTCACAGCAATATAAGTGGCCAGCGCGACCAACACAATGCAAATGATCCACGAGCCCGCTCGCAGCATCCAGCCGAGCACGTTGTCAATCTGACTATGGAATACCCAGCCGATGACGCTATAGGCTCCGGCCCAGGCAAGCGCACCCATGCCGTCAAACAGCCAGAATTTCCACAGCGGCATGCGGAAGTTACCGGCCATCGGTGGAAACGCAGCGCTGAGACCGGGCACGAACTTCGCAAAGAGCAGGGCGCGCGGACCGTACCGCAAAAAGACGTTCTCCGTCTGCCGGACGCACGAATCCGGCTCGAGCGAGATCCGGCACAGCAGCCGAAGCACGGCGGCGCCGCGGTTCCGGCCCAACCAATACCAGACGGTGTCCGACGAAAGTGCCGCCAGAACCGCAAGGGCTAGGCCGACAGGGTACGACATCTTTCCTGCACCCGCCAGCGCGCCGAATGCCAGCAAGATAGGCTGCGTGGGAATCGGAAGCCCCAGCTGCTCAAGGAAGACGTTGAAGAAGATGAGTAGATATCCGTGCCGAAGAACGAAATCAAGCGTTTGATGCATGGAAAGCGACTAATACTTTCAGCGGAGGACCTGCTCAATCAGATTGCCGATCCCGCTGATTGGTTTCATCAGTTCCGCGCTTAGACTAAATCTCTCGCGCAAGTAGGCCGGATCGTAGTAACTCACGAACACGCGGCCTTCATTGTCTTTCCAAGCCAACGCCTTCAATGGCAAATCGAGCGCAGCAAGCGGCTCGGCGAGCATGATCGGAGTGCCGCCCCTGGGGTTCCCGAAAATCAGAAGCTGGGTTTCGGGCATTGAGAGTCCGACCGCGCGCGCTTCCGCAGCCTGATCGATGCGCGCAAACACTTTGATTCCGTGCGCCCCAAGGGAAGTCTGGAGCCGGTCAATGGTTTCAGAAACGGAATAGCGGCTTGGAAGAGTGACGATGCCTGCGGGACTTGCCATGTCCCTACTGTAATGCGGTTAATCCCGGCGATCAACGCGGAAATTGTCGAAGTACGCGACCGTGTCGGCGCGGGTCCAGAGGCCTGTTTTGCCGGCCGCATCGATCGTGTTATCCATCGTGTCGATCAGCTTGCGATGTCCAAAAAACAGCAGCATCCGGGGACCGCGAAATTTTACGCGGATGACGTTCCATTCGCGGTCGTCCACGGGATGATTCACCGAGGCGTGCGCCAGCAGCGAGACCGTCCCGTTCACCTTCTTGAAAATACTCACGCTCTTGTAGTCGGCGCTGGCCACCGCGAAGTAGTAGTTCAGAGGATCCTGAAACCGCCAGACAAGGCCGGCGGATTGCTGCAACTTGCCGGAAACGATCTTCACGTCGACGCTGAGATCGCCATCTTTGAAAATGCTGTGGTTGAAGAGCGCCAGCGCGTAACAATCCGCGCCCTTTGGAATTCCGAGCTGAGCCAGAACGTGCGGGCGACTGGGCGCGGTGCCATCGGTGGCCACTTGCCAACGGCCGGGCTTCGCCGAATTCGTTGCGATCACAGTCCAACCCGGCGGCATGGCGCCGATGCGGGTCGCGTCAAACGTGATGGTCTCCGCCGAGCCGAACGAAAATCCGAACACCGCAATTGCGGCGATCAACGGTCGCACATGAGTCTCTAGAGCAACAGTGTATCCGACCCAGAAATCGTCTGAGGCGATTTGTTCGCTCAGCTACACTGGCGTTTGATGCAAAACCACGAAGTCGTCGAGGCGGAAGGCCACCTTATCGACTCGCATTTGATGGAGGAAATCTTCGACAAAGTGGTCGAATATCAGGGCCGCTTTGAGGTGGAACAGTTTCAGATCGGGCGCACGAATAGCGATTCGTCTTACTTGCGTTTGAAGGTCGAAACGCCGGACCAGGCCTCGATGGAGCACCTGCTGCAGCAGCTGCTGGCGCTCGGATGCGCGCCGGTCGACAACTCCGATGCGCACTTGAAGCTGATTCCCAACGATTGCTGCGCGCCTGAGGACTTTTACTCGACGACCAATCACCGCACCATGGTCCGTCACCAGAATCAGTGGATCGACGTGCAGAACCAGCGGATGGACGCGCTGATCGTTGTCAAAGACAGCCAGGCTTATTGCCGGCGTCTAAGAGATGTTAAGGCCGGCGATCTCGTCGTGGCGGGCATGCGCGGAATTCGCGTGATTCCGGAATCGAAGGAGCGCGACCGCCTCTCATTCGCGTTTATGTCGAACGGGATCTCGTCCGAACGTCAGGTGGAGACGGCGGTGCAAGCAGGCCGCCGCGTTGATGGGCGCGGCGCGGGAGGACGGCAAGAAGATTGTGGTCGTCGCCGGTCCCGTCGTGGTACATACCGGTGGTGCCCGGGGACTGATCGATCTGATCCGGAACGGCTGGGTATCGGCGCTGCTGACCGGAAATGCGTTGGGTGTTCACGACATCGAGGCCGCGCTGTTGGGAACTTCGCTCGGTGTGCGGCTGAGCGATGGACGCCAGGAAGAACACGGACATCGCAATCACATGCGGGCCATCAACATGATCTACTGCGCCGGCGGGATTCGGGGCGCCGTAGAGAAGGGCTCGTTGAAATCCGGGATTCTCTATGAGTGCGTGCGCAACGAGGTGCCGTTCGTGCTGGCGGGCAGTTTGCGCGACGATGGGCCGCTTCCCGACACGATCACCGACATGAACGCCGCCCAGGACGCGTATGCCGAACAACTGAAAGGCGCGGGAATCGTGCTCTGCCTCGGTTCCATGCTGCACTCGATCGCTGTTGGAAACATGCTTCCCGGTTGGGTGAAGATCGTTTGCGTCGACATCAATCCGGCTGTCGCGACCAAAGTAAGCGATCGCGGGACCGGGCAGGCCATCGGAGTGGTCACCGACGTCGGGTTGTTCCTGAATCTGCTGCCGGCCGAACTCAAAGCACTCGTCGTCGAAAATACGAAATGAAACGCTCTTATACTGACGAGCACGCGGCCGCCGGAATCGATGCGCCGCTGCCCGAAATTGAGACGTGGCCGAATCAGTTTCCCGATTACGAAATCGAGATCGTGATTCCGGAGTTCACGTCGATTTGCCCTAAGACAGGTCTGCCCGATTTCGGGCGGCTCACGCTCCGGTACGTTCCGGATAAGTTGTGCCTGGAACTGAAGTCGTTCAAGATGTACACGCTGGAATACCGCAATCTGGGGATCTTCTACGAGAATGTGGTGAACCGGCTGCTCGCTGACGTGGTGAAGGCGACGAAGCCGGTGTGGGCTACGCTGATTGGCGAATTTACGCCGCGCGGCGGACTTCAATCGCGCATCACCGCGCGCTACGAGAAACAAGGCAAGTCGCGCCGGGGCCGTTGATGCACTTACAGCAGAACGATGTCCAAGGCCTCGAAATTGCCGAGCTACTGAAGGCTATTCGGCACCGAGTCCGGGCACGCTATCCGGGCGCTAGTGCAACCATTGAGGGTGGCGCTCCGGAACCCTTCGCGATCCCACTAGCCGATCTGCTTCCGTTGGTGCATGCGCGCGATGCCGCGCAAGCAAAAGTCGCCAGTATTGGAAGCGTCAACCCCCGAGCGGGCGGGGTGGTAAATCAAGCGATCCAGAAACTCAAGCGTCTAGTGGCGCGTTCGCTGGGATGGTTCGTTCGCGATCAGATCGTTTTCAATCGCGAAATCCTGGCTTACGCGGAAGCGAGTCTCGAAGCGATGAACGACCTGAATCTGGCGGTCGGTTCGCTGGTCGGGCAGTTCAATACGAGAGCCGGGCGTCTTCACGCAGACGCGGCCGCGTTGCGACAAGAAGCGGACGAGTTGGGTGATATGCGTTCCCACTGGCTGGAGTGGCGCCAGCGCTGGGAACTCGACGTGGAAACTCATCGGATGCAGAACCTCCGCGCGATCGCCGATCTGCAGACCGGATTCAATCATCGGGCAACACTGATGGAGGCGAACTTTCGCGACATCGCCCGGACGCAGCACGACGATTATCTGGGAGCACTTGACCGCACCAACCTCGATATCCAGAAGCGCTTGTGGGCCGACCTCGAGAAGATCCGCCAGGAGTACGAGCGGCTGATCCATAGCGAACTACGCATCATCCGTCAGCGCCTTCAGCCTGTGTCTCCGAGTGCCAGCGCGACTGTGGCGCCCGCCCTCGATTACGAATGGTTTGCGGAGCGCTTTCGCGGTCCGGAACAGCGCGTTCGCAGTAATCAGCGAGTTTATGTTCCCTACTTCCAGAACATCGGGCGCGTGTTGGACTTGGGGTGTGGGCGCGGCGAATTTCTGGAGCTGATGCGCGAAAACGGAATCCCAGCGAGGGGTGTGGAAGCCAGCCCGGAGAGCGTGGCCTATTGCCGCTCGAAGCATTTGGAGGTGGAGCAGGGCGACCTGTTTTCTACCTTAACGGCGCTGCCCGAACAGTCGGAAGACGCAATCTTCTGTTCGCAAGTGGTGGAACATCTGGATCCGATGCGGCTTCCGGAGATGGTGCGGCTCTGCGCATCGCGACTACGGAGCGGAGGCATCCTGGCGATCGAGACTCCGAATCCGGCTTGCCTGGCAATCTTCGCGACTTACTTCTATCTGGATCCGACGCATACGCGGCCGGTGCCGAGCGATCTGCTGGCCCACTACATGCGCGAATCCGGATTGGCTAAAACTCAGGTGTTCATGTTCTCGCCGGCAAAAGAAAGTTTTCCCGAACTTACTTCGCTACCGCCGGACTTTGTCGATCGCTTTTTCGGCGGCTTGGATTATGGAATCCTGGGCTGGCGCGTTTAGCTGAACTAAGGGAGTCCGCGCTTCGTACTCCAACTGTGCTCAGTGCGCGGTGTTGCGGATCGCTGGTTCTTGGCTTTTCTATACTTCTAGGCCAGAACTCGGCTCGACAGACTGCACAAACGCCACCCATAGATTTCCAGACTGCTAGCCCCGACCCTTTCTCAAATATCATCCGCGAGGATGCGACGAACTCCGTTCAACAGATTCAATCGTTTTTCGGAGCGCCGTATCCAGATCCAATTCACTTCAAACTCGTTGCGGAACGGACTGATTTCGATGCCGCGGTCAAGAAGTTCGGACTTAGTCCCACGCAATGCTGGATGGTGGGATGTAGGAACCGCAGATCTGATGGTGGTCCTATCCCCGCAAGCGTGGAAAAAGCAGGCTTGCGAACACGATCCAGAGGACGCAGAGGCTACCAGGCAACTGGTGAAACACGAGTTGATCCACGTTTACCACGGTCAATGCAATCCTACCCGTGATTTCACCGGTGTAGATGATCTGGATTGGTTTATTGAAGGGCTCGCGGTTTACGGATCGGGACAACTGACCGCGGATCGTCTTCAACGCATGCAGACCGCAGTCAAAGCAGGGCAACTTCCTGACGCGCTTTCTAAGGTATGGAATGGACCGGATCGTTACGCTTTCGCGGGGTCGCTCGTGCACTACGTGGATGAAAAGTGGGGGCGGGCCACGACCGTGCGTCTCTTGCGAGTTCGTAGCACCGCGGAGGCGCTAAGTGTTCTCGGGACGAACGAACAAGCTCTGTTGGCGGGCTGGCGCGCTTTGCTCCTCCCGTTCCCTGGCAAGTAATTTGCGTTTGCGATCGACACCCCAGCGATAGCCGGTAAGGCTTCCGTCGGCGCCTACGACACGATGGCAAGGAACAACTAGCGCGACCGGGTTCGTGGCGCACGCCCGTGCGACGGCCCGGGTCGCGGAGGGCGATCCGATCTCCGCCGCGACTTGCGAGTAAGTGCGCGTCTCGCCGCGGGGGATGGTTTGCAGATGCTGCCAAACCCGCTGTTGAAAAGCGGTCGCGCGGATATCCAGCGGGAGACGAGGTGAGGGCCGGTTGGACCCGATCAGAACGAGGATCTGGTCAACCAGCAAGCTCAGTCGATCGTCTTTACTGAGCGTCGCGCGTTGGAAGTCGTCGTGGAACCCGGCCTCGAGTTCCTCCGCTGAGTTGCCAAGCCGGACGGCGCAGATGCCGCGGGCGGTGGTGGCGACGAGAAGGTAACCGAACTCGGTGGGAGCGATGGCGTACGCGATCTCCACTCCGTCGCCGCAGCGGCGCCACGATCCCGGCTTCATGCCGAGGTCCGCGGCTACGTTCTCGTACGCGCGGCTGGCCGCCCCGAAACCCGCTTCATAGATGGCATCGGTGACACTCGGAGCGGTTTTTAGCGCGGTTTGGAACCGATTCAGGCGGTAACCGCGCGCCCACGCTTTGGGGGTGACGCCGGTCGCTTTCTTAAAGACGCGCTGCAAGTGGAACGGGCTCATGCCCGTTTCCGCGCTGAGTTCGCCGAGCGTTACGGCTTCGCCTGCACGCTCTTCGATATAGCGGGCAATCGACTGGACCAGTTGTTCGGCATGCGGAGTTTCCGTGTGCATACCGAAAGCTTAGCCCTGAACCCGCGGCGAAACTATCCGTTTCTTGCGCGCAGTTTACGGCGCCCCTACCGCGAAAGTAACTACATTGCTAACGTGAGTGACCTGCGCGACAGTAAGCGTAGTCAGGTTATCCGCCGTCACGCCCGTCGCGACCTGGAAGATCACTTGGTAAAGCCCCACGGCTCCCGGAACCAGATAAGAGGAAACGATGTTTCCGGAGTCGGATCCATCGATGATCGAATCCACAGGCGTAACCAATGGATTCAAAGTGCCGGTAACCAGTTGCCCTGTGATGGAATCGGTTGCTGGGGTAGTGATCCCCAGGCCGGTGACGTAAACAACGACGGCCTCCCCAGGAAGCGCTGGATTAGACGGCGTGACTAATCCGGTGGCCGCATTGCCGCAACACAGTGCGGTAGAGAAGGCAGTCAATGTAAGAGTAGCGCTGGAACCAGTGACAGCTGCCGAGTAAGTGACCGCGGCGCCGGCAGCGCCCGGTTGCTTGGCAGTAAAGAAGATGCGCGTGTATTCGTTGGCTGCGGAAGCCGTAACATTCGGATCGCTCGCATTGATCTTATTGATCAAAGCGGTCTCGACTGTTGCTAACGTATCCGAGGCCGTGACGGTGTAAGCATAGGCAGTGCCGTTGATTGTAATGGTGCCGACATCGCCCGCGTGGATCGTGCCGTCAACATCCACCAACCCTGTCGCATACGTGCTGTAGTGATAGACCAAACCCGTGCGCGGTTCCGGGCCGGGCTCGGCGAAGATACCAGGGTTACCCGGGACGATAACCGTACCAATTGTGTTGGTCGGCGACAGCGATCCGTCTGCATTTTGCCGAACTACCTCAACGCTCACGCTCGATCGATCGGTAAAGTCAAATGGCATTTGTGCGTTGATCTGGTTCGGCGAGACATAGAGAAGATGGGCCGCGATTCCGTCGATATAAACCATCGTGCCAGCGACCAGCAGGGGATAGCTGAAGTTCGTGCCATCCGGATTTGCCACCAAAGCGCCCGCTTCACTTTCGGTGGAGAGTCCGGTTCCGTAAATCGTGATCAGGCTGCCGGGCGCGATCTGTGTTGCGTCCGCAAGATTGATATAAATATTGGGTTGCGGAGTAGCTACAGTGATTGCGGATGAGCTGCTGACGGCCGCGCTGTAAGTAGTAGCCGTGCCTGGAGTTCCGGCAACTCTGGCAGTGAATATGATCACCGGGTTCGTGGCGTTGCTATCGTCCGCAAGGGCAATGATGTTGGGGTCCTGAGCGGTTCCGGAGACAAGGCCATCCACCAGGTTTGCCAGTGCGGTGGCAATGGTTGCCAGCGTGTCGGTCTTGGTGACGGTGTACTTGTAGTTCACCGAATCTACTGTCAGGGTGACTGTATCGCCGCTCGCCGGCGTCCCGCCCAAGGTCAGACTACCTGAGCCGTAGATCTGCAAACTGGCGGCGTTGCGAACGGCGGTTTCGGGAAGTTGTCCGTTTGCCGAGAAGTCGGTCGGGGTGAAAGCAACAACGCGCAGATTGTAAGTGTCGGCAACCCAGAGATTCGTGCCATCCCAGGCAAGGGCGCCGGGGGACTGAACGGAATCAGTATTTGCGGAGGGTGCGTCGGTAAGGCCGTCGGGTTCGCCAAGAATTGCATCCGGAATGCCGGTGGTCACTGTCGGTGGTGCGGTTGGGACGGTGTTGTAAACCAGGATTCGATCATTGCCGCTATCCGCCACATACAGCCGCGTCCCGTCAGAAAGCGCGAAACGGGGGAACGACATGGTCACCGAACAAATCGGCGGATAGGTGGGATTGTTATTGGTGTCAACTCCGTTGGATGCGCAAAGCGCGACCGAGTTGTCGTCGGTGTCGCTGACAAAATCCGGCTGGCCGAGAACTACATCGGCGTTCGTGTTATTCGCTGTCGGAATAGTATTCCAGATCAGGACGCGGTTATGCCCCAGATCGGCCACAAACAAATGCGTGCCGTCGGTAGTCACCGACGTGGGGCTCGCCAGACTGGACTGCGTGGGAGGCGGGACATCTTCGGTGATCGGCGGCGGCGGATTTACCGTCATGCTGGCCTGGCCAAGAACCGTGTTCGCGGAGGCGCCGTTCGAAGTCGGAACCGTGTTGTAGATCAGGACGCGGTTGTTGAAAGTATCGGCGACGTAAAGAGCGCCGTTGTAAATCCAAACGCCTTGAGGGCCGGAAAGCGACGCGGCGGTAGGCGGTTCGACCGCGATGTAGTGGGTGAAGTCGGGCTGGCCTACGACGATATCGGCGGGCTGGTTCACGCCTGTCGGAAGCGTCTTCCAGATCAGGACGCGATTGTTATTGGTATCCGCCACCGCGAGCATCGTCCCATCAGTCGCGACAGCGGACGGCGCGTAGAACGTGTTCTGTGTGGTGCCGACGTTCGCAAGCAGATAACTGGTCTGTCCAAGGAGAATCGAAGGGCTCCCGACGCATACCGGGCATTCACCGTACATCGACGCGTATTGAGCGGGAATGCTGGTCGGCGTGGGAAAACTGGACACACCCGTGTAGCCCAGGACACGGTTGTTATCGAGAGCCGCGAACATCACATTACCGTCTGCCACCCACAGCGTGTTTCCCCCGAACGCAACGCCGCCAGGGGCGCCAAGAACGTTCTGGGTCGGAGGGCTTTGATACAGCTGATAGGTGAAATTCTGCTGTCCTACAACCAATCGCGCGGCTTGACCGGTTAGATATGTCGGCTGGCAGAAAACGGGGGAACACGCCAAAAGAAGAGCGAAAACAGACTTCATGAATGAGTGGTTTTGTCCTGTACGGAGCCTGGATTCCGGGCAGCCCCGATTATATCAATTGCTTACGAAACCATCGGTTAGGCATTCATGGGGCCATTTCGCATGGTTCAAGAGACGCAGAAGGGCGGAACCCGGTCAACGCCGCGTTCCGCCCCCTTCTGCCCGGTTTTTACCAAACGAAAATGTGTTACTTTGCGGTCGCTGCAGTGTCGCTTGCGGCAGCCGGGGCCGGCTTCGTCGTCTTCTTGCTCTTCTTGACCTTGGCGGCTTTGGTTTTGGCCGGAGCGGCAGTTGTCGCCGGCGCGGTCATTGTGTCGTTAGCTTGCGGCGCGGCGGCGAAGGCCGAACCGGCGATCAGGGTGAGACCGAGAAGAGCTGCGTTGAGTTTGTTCATTTTGTTCTCCTTATCCTTGGGAAGCAGTTTGTCTGCGTTCACTACTAGAGACGTGCGGGTTTCTTAAGGGCGGGTGAAGGCGGCGTTAAAAGGACACAAGGTTGGCGCGGCGACCGCAACGGTCAGTGGTCCCGAATGTCACTCTCTGAAACCGCTGGATTACTTCGAAAGAAACCGCTCGGAACTAACTCGAATCCGGCGTGATGCGCGGACATCACCGGCCATTCTTCAGGCCGCGGAATGTGAGTAATCCCGACGGTGTACCACAGCACGATGTCCTCATCGGCAATTTTCCGATGAGCCGAAATCCAGTGCGGAAGACCGTCTGCGCCATTGCTCTGATTCACGTAGTCGCCGGCCGCATAGCGCTGTGCCGGATCGTAAGGCGTCACCCACAGTGGAGCTTCAAGGAAGCCGGCGCGCTGCTTGATCGGCGACGACGGCTTAGCGTAAGAAGGAGAACTCTCGCCGGGGATCAGCAGATAGCCGACAGGCTCTCCGAGCGCGTTCAGGTGCGATGGATTGATTACTTTCCAGTACCGGTTAGATGCCGCGTTCATTTGCCGCTTTGCATCCTGCTCATTAGTAAGAGGTGTTTCTATAGTCTCGACGGCATTGCCATGACTCTCCGGGGAGCTGTCTGGAGCGGACGCCGTGTTTACCTCCATCACGCTGTTTTTCGCGCCGTCGACGTCAAGATCGAGGCGGAAGTTAAAGAAATGTTGATGGTGGACTGCATCCAGATCAGGTGCGACGCGGTGGCCTTGCCCGTGATCGTGACCGGCGCCGGGCGGTACTCCCTTAGTCGCCATGATCCCGGTCAACAACACCTCCATACTGATCCGACCATCCTGATGAAAGACCCAGTTGAATCCGTATTCGTAAGGCGGTGCGGAGATGATAGTCGCTACGACTAGTTCGCGGGCACGTCGCGAGACAATACCGCCACGACTTACATCCGAGTAACGCCAGAGTATCCCTCCGTCGCGTTCATAGATCGCCGCCGCGTGCGGTGATGTATAGCTATTCCCGCGTTCGTCCGCAAACGCCGCGTCGGCGAACACGGCATTACCTGGAACGTCTCTTCCCGGAGCCAGCGGCACGATGGAGCGCCCGACGAAAGAGTAGCCGCTAATATCGAACGAATTTCGAAAGTACCAGGCGGGGCTGGAGTCCCCATAAGGGACAATCATTTCGGATAACCCGGCTTTGTATAAGATCGGTCGTACCTTTCCGACGTCTAAAAACCCGACGTCGTAGATCTGCAGACCCTCGCGCGGATGCAGCGCAAAGTGGAAGCGCCAGTTATCCCACGCGATTTCACTGCCACTTATTCGGAAGCTAACGCCTTTCGGTTGCGTTGTGTCGAGAGGCTTCAGCTCCTCGGTCCTTATATCTTCCAGAACAGGCGGGGCAGACAACGGAAGAGGGTCTGTATCGGTTAGGCTGACCACCGTACTGTCAGTTAGATCGACCAATGCACTTAGTCCGTTGACCGGGTGGAAGTCGCCGGTGCTTTCATTTCCTTTGTAGTAGGAAACGGTTCGCACCAGGCGGTGCTTGTCCGGACCCGTGCTGCCTTCTGTGCCTATGCTCCAGACGTCGATCCGCACGCGGGAAGTGTCTTCGATGCCCCGCCTCTTCAGTCCTGCACGCCAAGCCGCGGAGTTACGAACGATCCGTTCGCATCGGGCGAAGTCCTCCGGCATGATCTGCGGTTCGACACCCGGAATGCGGTTCCAGGCTGCGACTTGGCGGGAGTCAAGGTCGACGATCGCCTCATAAGTTTCGTTGCGCGGCCTTGCATAGATGACAATGCGTGCCTTACGCGAAGTTTTCCGGTTCGCGATTACATCGGATTTCGCCGGATCCTGCAGCGCGATCAAAGGGAAGCTTGTGCCGGGCGGTAATGGATGCTGCGCGCGCAGGATGACCAGCGCCACCGTAATCTCATCCTTAGTAAGTGGGTCTAGCGGGTGAGCTATAGCTGCGGTTGATAGGAGCAGGAAGATACAACAGGCTGCGGGGAATCGCATAGGCTTCGAAGCGGGTACAGTGGCTCTCTGTTAGCATCATCGTCTATGGCCGAAATCGAGTCAGCGCAGATCGCGCCTATGTTAGCGGTTCGCGATGGAAACGCCGCAATCGAGTTCTACAAACTAGCGTTCGGCGCGAGCGTTCTTTGGCATTTGGACGGCGGCGGTCACATCGTTGCGGGGCTTGAAATCGGGGGGGCCAAGTTCTTCCTCGCCCATGAGAGTCCGGAGTATGGCACGCGCGGACCGGATTCCGCCGGATTTACGACAGTTAGAATTGAGCTCTTTGTGAACGATCCCGCGGCGGTCCAGGCACAGGCTATAGCCGCTGGCGCGGCAGAGCACAGTCCGGTGTTGGAACACGAGCACTCGACGAGGGGACCGCGGCCGATCCGTCGCATGCTACAAGGCGCTGTGACTGATCCGTTTGGACACATGTGGCTCATCGGAAAGATTCTGGACTAAGCCGCTTGCCGACTTAGGACGTATCTGCTCCGAGAAAGACGCGCATCCGTTCTGTTTCCTCTTCCAGTGCGTAGTTAAAGTCTCGCCCGGCAGGACGCCCCGTTTGAAATCCTACTTGTAAGTCGATTTGTCCCTTCGCGACGCGAACATTCGCCCACCCGATCACTTGATCACGCCATAGGAGCGGCATTGCGTAGTAACCGCGCACGCGTTTGCGCTCCGGAGTGTACGCCTCGAAGCGGTACGCCCATCCCCAGAAATGTTCGAATCGCCGCCGGTCCCAAACCAACGGATCGAACGGGGCGAGAAATCGGACTTGTGCGGGCGCTTCGTAGTTCCCGATCCGGCCCGCCGGCCACACGTACTGGATACCGTCTACATCTGCGCTGTCGAGTTCTCCGTCTTGAAGAAGTTCCGCAACAATGGAACGGCCGATAGTAAGTCCGCGAACCGAGTAGCGGAGTAATCGTAAGGTTTCAGTCAGGCCGCGTAGAGGCATCGGCGCCAGGATGCGGCAGACTAAAATCACCAGACGCCGCAGCCGATCCTCCGCGGGAAGTGGGTCGGCGTGCGTGATGGGCGCTGCCTCATAGAGCCGGATTCCGCGCTCTCTGCCCGCGATGCGCAGCAGGCCGTGAAAGTGTAGTGTCTGCAGGGAGCGGGTGGTGGCCTTCGAATATCCGCCCCAAGGGTTCAGGGCGCGCTCGCGGCCGAGATGCGCCTCTAACTGGCTCGGATGAATCAGTCCTTGTTTAGTAACTACTTCCAGTACCCGCCTATCGAACGAAGATAGATCCCTTGTTACTCGCGGGTGCAGCAGGCGCCAGTTTGGGCGAGTCAGGAATCCATATGCATAGAGGTAGTCTTCTTCAATGTCGAGCTTAGGATACAGTCGCTCCAGGTCTCCGGCGCGATACTCTTTGACGCGATGACGGAGGATCAGATCTTGGGCGCGCGCCGGAGAGCGGATCGGGTCCGCCTGAATAAAGCCGAGACGCTTGATCGCGGTTTTCAGGGTCGCCGGTTTCGGAAACGCACGTCGGATTGCATCGGCTCTAAGTCGAGCGAGAGTAATCGCCATTTGTCTTTATTGACGGATTTGGAACGCTTCGCGCTCGAATCGGTTATCGAAGTAGGCGTCGCCCCCTCGCAACCATGCAATCGCGGAAGCAGTAAGATATGCGGGCACGAAGAACGGTCCCCACGACTCGCATTGTTTGACATGGACGCGTTCGTGAGCGCGTGTTCTATCCAGAGCGCCTCGATCGCGGCCAATCACAACGTGTCCAAGGGTTAGTGCCGCAGCCCCGCCTTTAAGTCCCAGTCCGGTGATGTGCTTCAGGAAAAAAGCGGCAAACCCGCCATGAGCTTCGATGACTCCATTGAGAAGATAGACGGTTCCACTCGTCAATAAGGCCGCGGCAGCGATCACAATTCCCAGAGCCGTGGTCGGAGCGGCCCAGAGATAACGAATCACGCGGTTCAGATTTTGCATGACCAGGAAGAGGGTCGGGGAGCTGTTGATTCCGGCGTGCCGGTTAGAGTCGCAAACAACAAACTGAACCCTGATCCGGCACTCGAAGTGACATGCTCGCGAGTAAGTGGGACTAAGTGATCGGGAACAAGGAAGTCGATTTCGGGATGCCGCGCGATGAACGACTTGATCGCGTCGACGCTTGGAAACAGAACTTCCGTGGCACGCGGATCCAGATCGGCCGGTAGTCCCATCGCTGTTAGACGCGCGCGGAAGGTTGGCCAATAGAGCGGCTGATTGTCGAATTCGTCCGCTGTCGTTACGATCCCTAACTTTTGAAAGTCAATCGCAAGGTGGACGGCCGCGCGCCCCTGCGCAATCAATCCATAGTGTACGCGCGGCAGCGGGAGGGCCGCCGAGAAGAATTCATCATCCGCCTCGACCACAAACAAAGGTGACTGCCGGTGCAGTTCACAGTAACTGACTAATGCCGGCGCCATGGGCAGATTGCTCCCTGTCCACACGACGTAGTGACCTTTTGTTAGTGCGAAGAAGTTTCCGATAACTACAATCAATAAGAGCGGGATCGCAGCGGGGCGGGGAATCGCCAGACCTGTCAGGATAGCGAGCCCGGTAACAACTGGTAGTAAGTAAGTCGCGGCGTGGTATCCAAAGATCAGCATGACTAAGCCGCTAAGTGACAGGAACAGCAGAACCGGGATGGCGCTGCGTTCGCGCTTCACGCTGAGAAAAATGATGGAGAGAGCGCCGGCGAAGGCGACCAACGGGTCAACTCTCATCAGGCGCGTGAAGTAGAAGGATAGGTTACCGAGAGGCGAGCCTAGGGCCGTCCCTGCAACGTTGTGGCCGAAGAGTTCGGTCCGCACATGCTCATTCCAGAACCATTGAAAATGGAACACAAGCGCGTATAGATACCAGGGTGCTGAAACAAGGGCGATACATCCAATTAGCCCCGCGATCCTCTGCCATTGCGTTTTTTGGACGAGCGCGTATAAGACACTGGCTCCAATTACAGGTAAGGCGGCAACGCTCTTTAGGAGCAGCGCAGCTCCGAATACAAGCGATGCAACCAGTAGAGTCTGACGTTGCGACAAAGTGGGGTCGCGCGCAATCGCGTATAAGCCGAGAAACGAGAACGCGGCCAGCGGCGCGTCCATCATATTCAAACTAGCGAGCATGATCCAGTAAGTGCCGGTCGCGATAAGAGCGACGGCAAGGAGTGCAGCGCTACGGCTCCGCTCCCGTGCGATCCAATAGAACGCGACGGCACACACAACCGCACCGGACAACAGCGAGGGTATGCGCAACGCATAAACGGATGCGCCGAAGATCCCGACGGCAATCCCGTCCAGCCAAAACAGTAGCGGAGGTTTAAAGAAGGCGATGCGGTCGAGGAACGTGGGAACGAGCCAATTCCCACGCGCTATGGTTTCGAGCGCGATGCGCGAGTAAGTCGCTTCGTCCTGAGCGCCGTAGCGGGCGACGGGATCGACGAAGCCGCTGGCGAGACTGGCTTGGCTCGCGCGAAAGCTGAACCAAGCGAACGCGGTCAGAAATACGAGAAGTGTGTGAACAGAGAGCGAACGGTGCGCCCGCATGTTCAGAGATGGTACCTGGGGTGGGACTCGAACCCACACTCGCCTTGCAGCGAAAAGGATTTTAAGTCCTTTGTGTCTACCGATTTCACCACCCAGGCATGCACGACCGGCTCACCAGTTCATGATAATAAACGCCGGACGGACGGTGAAATCCGACAGCTATTTCCGGTTGTCCGCCAGTTCGTCGCAAGCGGGCGCTGGTACGCTAATATCCTTCTCGTCGGATATCACCGGCGGGACTGAAACGGGCATCTTCTCCGAATTGCTGAGGGGCGCCCGGACCAACGGCACTGAGCAGATCGGCGGTGCCATGAATAGCACGGCCCCCTTCGGAAGAACGAATGCCTTCCCCGAGGGAATATAGACTGGCCTTTTCTGTAAGCTGAATCCGGCCTGCGGCGCGGGCATTAGTTGGACCGATGGTGGCGTCGGCGGGGATAGCAGCGGCGCCGGTTGCGGGGCGCTTTGGGCGAATCCGATCGCCGAAACAAAGCTAAGCAGCCAAAGTGCATGCCTCATATGTGCAAGAGTGTATCGCTTTTGGCAAGTCGATGCCACCCTCTTGAGGAAAATGCCGCACAACGTCCGGTGCACTCACAGCCTGAAGTGAAATCCCGATATGTCGAATGCGGGGCCGGTCCTTAGTAGCGCGCCGCCTAAATGCTGAGATGCGCTGTTTAGGTTTGCATTTACATTCAGCGCAGAAGAGGTACCAGCCACGTCTGATTGCATGCTGATCTCTAAATCAACGTTGGAAGGTACTGTCTCGAATGGAAACTCAAATCCAACCCGCACGTCACGAAATCGCTTGGCTTCAATTTGGCTATTGGTAAACCCCACATCATCAATCGCCGGGACATCAAAGACCAATTCGTGAGCGGTTTGCATATCTACCGAAGTAACAGTGGTCCCGGAATATAAGTCTTCAGGCACAAGCGAAGACCACGTCCGGAAGAGCCCAGAGGCGGGACGAATCCGTCCGTTATACCCGACTATTCGGATCGGCAGCGCGCCCGTGTTCGTGATCCTAACAACCGCGTAGACGTTGATTGGCGAGATCGTGGATCCGACGCGAGTCTTGTAAGAATGGAATATAACGGCAGTAGATCGTGAAGACGACTGGATGACAACGCCGATATCTACCTTAAATGCCTCCGGCCGAGAGACTATGTGCGACCATGTCCCATCACCTTTCGTCCGGTACACAGTGGACGTTAGATAGCCACACACTAATAGTGAGAGCGTGATCAATGCGACCCGCTGTCGTAAACGCCTTGGTTGACGCCATATCCGATGGAAACTTATCGTTGTTACCACGAGTAACATTACTTCGGCGGTTGCATATTCGCCGATTTGTAGCATAGTCAATGCCACACCAATTAAGCCCCAAGGTGCGAGGCGGCGAAGAAGTGAACCAATCGACTTACTAAAACCATTGTTTTGTGAAAGCACAATGGCTCAGTAGGTCATAAGTTGCGACATTCTCACGACGGAAAACGCAAACGAAACGGCTAACCACTACGCCAGACTCAACCCACCATCCACAGCCATTACCTGTCCAGTAACAAACTTAGGCGCACTTAGAAAATACAAGACCGCGTCCGCTAACTCATCGGCCTTGCCGGCCCGTCGCATCGGCGTGCGACGAATCATCGCCTGTACTTCCGGCTGTGCCTCCGCGGCATCGCGATCGCCGAACGGAAACACTCCAGGGGCAACCGAATTGACATTGATCTCCGGCGCCAAAGCCTTGGCGAGCGCTTTCGTCAGCATGATGACTCCAGCCTTCGACGCGCAGTAGTGCGCGTGGTCTGCCCACGGCCGCAACCCACCCAGCGAGCTAATATTCACAATGCTGCCGCTCCCGCCCGCACGCATCGATCGCGCCGCAGCCTGACAGCAGAAGAACACGCTCTTCAGATTGACCGAATGGATGAAATCCCAGTCGGCTTCTTCGATCGCCATCACGTCCATCCGGGTGAATCGCGCCGCGTTATTGACCAGTCCGTCCAGATGCCCGATCTGCTCGAACATCGCCCGGATCTCAGTCACGCTCTCCAGATTCGCGCGAAACAAAGGCGCATCGCCGCACGCGGCAGCCGTCTCCCGCGCTTCCTGTTCCGATGTTCCGTAGTGAATGAGCACGCGGGCGCCTTCGCGAAACAAGCGCAGCGCGATCGCTCGCCCAATGCGTTTCGCCCCGCCCGTGACGAGCACTGTCTTGCCCGCGACCGAATTCAAGCGACCGCGTCTCCGTGAATTTCGATCTCCTCAGGAACATGCTTTTCCGGCTCAGGCAATCGTCCGGTGAAGTTTGCCCACGCCCATCCGACGGCGGTCAACGAACTCGCGATCCCCGCATAGACACCGATCGTCCGCGGGTCCGTATACGAAGAAGCAAAGCCCGTCGCGCCCATCGACAGCATCATCACCGACCACTGCATCGACTCCATGGTCGAGAACACACGGCCTCGAAATCGGTTGTCGACATGTTCCAGCAATTGCCCCATGTTCAACACCGAACTTACCGCGACCGCCGCCCGCGACAGCATGATGAACAACAGCGCGAGCTCGAAGTTGCGCATCAACGCGAAGATCACGTAGCAGCCGCCGTGGATGATGTAGCAGATTGAGATGGTCAGCTTGTACGATTCGAACTTTAATCGCGGACCCAGGAAGAACGCAACCGCGCCGCCGATCAGCAGCCCTAATCCGGCGAAGCTCCAGATGATCCCAATCCCGCGCGGACCCATATGGAAAACCAGTTCGCCGAACATGCTGAACAGCACTTGCGCTGCGCCGCCGCCGGTCGCCCATCCAACGCCTACTAGCGCGAGACCCATGATCAATGGCGTTCGCGCCATGTAACGCAAGCCTTCCGCGTACTCATGCCACGGACGCACGACATCGTTCTCGCTCAATACCACGCGCTTCACGCGGAAAGATCCTGTGGCCGGAACCAGTCCCCACACGCAAATCGCTGAGACCACGAAGGAGAGGGAATTCAACACGAAAGCCCACTGATATCCCACGCTGGCCACCGTCAATCCACCGGCTGCCGCGCCGATGGTGAGCGTCGACCATCCGGTGATCTGCGTGACGGAGTTCGCCGCGTGGAGTTCCTCATCGGTGACGATGGTCGCGAGAATCGACGATCGTCCGCTGGTGAAAAACGGTGACGCGAACATCAGCAGCGCACTGAAAATGTAGATCACGGTGTTCGAGTGTTGCGGAACCGCGATGATGAATCCGAGCGCCAGCACGGCGCGCACCAGGTCGCTGGCTACCATCACGTATTTGCGATTCAGCCGGTCGAGCGACAATCCCGCTAGCGGCCCAGCCATGATCGCGGGGACCGCGCGCGCCAGCATCACCAGCGCCGCCGACAGGCCCGAGTGCGTGTGCTCCAGCGCCAAACTCAATACCGCGATGTTGTTGAAGTGGTCGCCAATCTCGCTGACCACCTGGCCCATCCAGAGCCGCCGGTAACTGCGGTTCTGTTTGAGCAACTGCAGAACGGTCAACCGGCTGCTTCCTCGCGAACCGTGATGGAGCGGATGTAATCGTGATCGAGCTCGTAGCCGAATCCGATCTCATCGCGCACAGTGATCTGTCCTTCGCAGTCGACTTCCACCGGCGGCACGACAATGTCGCGCTTCCAGTAGCGCTTGCTCGCAGAGACGTCTCCCGGCAATGTGAAATTCGGCAGCGTCGAAAGCGCAATGTTATGCGCGCGCCCCACACCCGACTCCAACATGCCGCCGCACCACACGGGAATGCCAGCGTCTTCGCAAACATCATGCACGCGCTTCGCTTCCGCAAAGCCGCCCACGCGCCCCAGCTTGATGTTGATGATGCGGCAAGCGTTCAATTGAATCGCCTGCTCAGCGTGATGCGCCGAGCGGATCGCTTCATCCAGACAGATCGCTGTTTCGAGTTTCTTCTGCAGCGCCGCGTGATCGATGATGTCGTCGTGCGCCAGCGGCTGCTCGATCATCATCAGGTAGAACGCGTCGAGTTGGCGCAATCGCTCGGTATCGGCCAGCGTGTACGCGGAGTTCGCATCGGCCATCAATCGGATATCCGGAAACTGCTCGCGTACGGCGCGGATCACCTCGACGTCCCAGCCCGGTTTGATTTTCATCTTGATGCGTTGGTAACCCGCCGCAAGCTCCGTGTCGATCTTGCCCAGCAGCTCTGGCACGGAGTCTTGAATCCCGATCGAGACGCCGCATGGAATTTTCTTGCGTGCACCGCCGCCGATTTCGCGCCACAGCGGATTCCCGTTGATCCGCGCTTGCAGATCCCAAACCGCCGCTTCGATGCCGCCGCGCGCCATGTTGTGTCCGCGGATGTGCGCCGTCAGCGGATACACGTCGGCCGCGCTAGCGAGCTCACGTCCCACCACGCGGGGTCCCGCATAGTCTTTCGCGATACGCCATGCGGCTTCGGTCCATTCTTCGTTGTAGAAAGGGTGCTCGCCCGCGGTGATTTCGCCCCAACCGGAGACGCCGTTCGCCCGCGCTTCCACCAGAATGATGTCGCGTTCGTAGGTCCGGCTGAAGCTGGTTTCGAAGAAGTGAACCAGGGGCATGCGCACCTGGCGCAAAACAATTGCATCGATTTTCATTCGTACTGTCCTAACAGATAATCACCCGTCGCTTCCGAGCGTTCAAACCCGATCACCGATAGCCCGCGATCAAACGCATTCCCAAACTGCTCGCTAATCACGCCCTGAATCTCTCTCGCGCGCGCCGGCTCTTTCACGCGAATCTCTTCGATATCGGACGGAACTTGTATGCGCCCTTCGATCTCGCCACGCTCAGAACGTTCGCCCGCCAGCGCCTTCACGACGCGCTCACTGCGCATCCACCATTCGGCCACGCAACGATCCGTAGGCAGACCCGTATGCAGCACGCTCGTCGAAATCCCGTACTGATTCAAAACGTACCGGCGCACGACCGCGCCTAGCCGCTCGATGTTGAAGAACGCGTTCTTGATTTCAAGCGGATCGAACGTCCACTCCATCAGATCGACGCCTCGCGCCAGCGCATCGTCTCGCTGCGCCAGCTTCAGCATGCGCCCCACGCCTTTGATTGCGATGCGAGGCCGCGACGCCGACCATGTGGCTGTGCAGGTAACCTCCGTAGCCCTGCTTCATCCCTGGGATTGCCAGCGCGAATCCGACCATTCGCTCGCCGTCATAGGCTCCGAACGCCTGGCCGCCGACTTTGGTCGCCACGACAAAAAGACGCCTTGGCAGCAGATCCATGTCTTTGAACTGCCAGATCTCTTTTTGAAGTTCCACCGCGTCATGAAACTCGTCCTGCGAGTTCAGAGCGCGCACCACGATGCTCATGCGGCCGTCTGCCGCTTGGCCCGTTGCCAGAGTTCTTCCATCTCATCGAGCGTGCTGTCACCCAGAGTTTTGCCACGTTCGGCCAGCGCGTTTTCGACATATCGGAAGCGCTCGCGGAAACGCGCATTCGAGCGACGCAGCGCCTGCTCGGGGTCCACCTTCGAGAACCTTGCCAGGTTCACCAGAACGAACAACAGGTCGCCGATTTCATGCTCCCGTTCCTCCGCCGTTACCGCGTTCGCAAGTTCCACGCGCTCTTCATCCAGCTTCGCCAGAACACCTGCGACGTCCGGCCAATCGAAACCAGCCGTTGCCGCTCGAGAGCTGATCTGCTGCGCTTCCACCAGCGCCGGCAGCGCACGCGGTACGCCGTCCAGTAATCCCTGCGGGCGCGCTTTCTCCTTGGCCTTGATCTCGCTCCATAGTTTGCGGACGTCGCCCTCCGTCTCTGCGCGCTCATCGCCGAACACGTGCGGATGCCGCCGGATCAGCTTCTCGCTAATCGCATCCACCGAATCGGCGATCGTGAAATGACCCTGCTCTTCCGCCATCTCCGCAAAGAAAACCGCCTGCAGTAGAAGATCGCCGAGCTCTCCGCGCAGTTCATTCCAATCGCGGCGATCGATCGCGTCCATCACCTCGTAGGTCTCCTCTAAGAGGAAGGGTTTGATCGTGTCGAAGGTTTGTTCGCGATCCCACGGACACCCGCCGGGAGCGCGCAAACGATGCATGATCTCAACCAGCCGGTCAAACTTCACACCGGCGGTTTGCTCTCGCGAGGCCGCAGACATATCAGGAATTTTCAGGGTAACAAGCTCGCCGTTGCTATCCTGATTTCGATGAGCGAAAACGACACCGTCGAGCCCTCGCCGGAGCGCCCGCCATTACCTCCGGCCAGCTTCGAGTTCCTGATTTTCTCCATGATCACGCAAGCGCAGATGCAGCTTGGGTTGCTGCATTTCGGACCCGAATCCGAAAAGCCCGAACCTGACTTCGACTCCGCGCGCCACACCATCGACTTGCTTGGCGTCATTCAGGAAAAAACCAAAGGCAACCTGACTCTCGAAGAAGACCGGCTCCTCAACAACTCGCTTACTGAACTGCGCTTCCGGTTTGTTCAGGCACAGCCCAGGATCAGCTGAAGTGCAAATCCTGGTTCTCGGGTCGGGAACCAGTTCCGGCGTCCCGACAATCGGCTGCCCGTGCGCGGTGTGCCACTCAGCCGACCCGCATGATAACCGCCTGCGCCCTTCCATCCTGATCTCGCACGAGGGCAAAAACATCGTGATCGACACGACGCCGGATTTCCGCACGCAGATCCTGCGCGAAAGAATCGACCGGCTCGACGCAATCCTGTTCACACATCACCATGCCGATCACATCATGGGCTTCGACGACATCCGGCCGTTCAATGCGAAGCAGGGGACGCGCATCCCGGTGTATGCGGATCGCGAAACGCTGGCCGCGCTGAAGCGAATCTTCCCTTACGCCTTCGATTCCAAGGTGCGCGACACCTTTGTACCGGAAACCGAAACGCATGATCACGAAGGCAAGCCGTTCGAGTTGTTCGGGCTTACGGTTCAGCCAATTCCGCTGCTGCATGGAAAGCAACCGATCTTCGGATATCGCATTGGCAAGCTCGCTTACCTGACAGATCACAGCGAGATCCCGGAAGCTTCCCTGGCTATGCTGCAGGACCTCGATGTTCTCTTTCTCGACGCCTTGCGGTATCGTCCGCACCCGACTCACACAACGGTGGAAGCAGCTCTGAAGATTGTCGAACAGCTGAAACCGAAGCGAGCATACTTCACGCATATCTGCCACGATCTGCCGCACGCGGCAACTCAAGCCACCATGCCGGATCACGTCTGCCTCGCGTACGATGGCCTGCGCATCGACGTATGAAGACGCCGCGCGTGTTTTGGGGCTTGGACCACGTGCCCTCGGATTTCGGTCCATGCGCCCTCACGATTGGTAACTTCGACGGCGTCCATATCGGACATCAGGAGTTGATGCGGCGCACGGCGGAGATCGCGCGTTCCAACAGTTGGAAGGCCGCGGTACTGACGTTTCAGCCTCATCCCGCAAAGGTGATCGCTCCTGCGCGCGCGCCGAACATGATTTGCGATTTCGCGCGGCGAGCCGAACTGATGGGCGCAGCGGGCATCGAGCACGTGCTTGTACTTCCGTTCACCGAGGAGCTTTCACGCTGGACTCCCGAAGAGTTTGTGCTTAAACTACTCGTCGGAAAGCTGGGCGCCAAGGCCGTTGTGATCGGCGACGATTTCCGCTTCGGACACAAGCAGGCAGGGGATCGCGCGCTGCTCGAAACGCTTGGACGCGAGCATGGCTTTGGAGTGGTGACGGTAGATCCGGTGGAGATTCGCGGACAGCGCGTCTCCAGCAGCCTGCTGCGCGAGATGGCCGCCGCGGGACGCATCACGCGCGCCTCCCGTTTGCTTGCTCGTCCGTTTGAGCTGGAGGGACAAGTGGTGAGCGGACACGGCATAGGTTCGAAGCAGACGGTGCCAACGCTGAATCTGTCACCCGATTCCGAAGTGCTGCCACGCTCCGGCGTTTATGTGACGCGCACGGTTGAGCTTGCGGAGGGCAGACGATGGGAATCGATCACGAATGTAGGTATGCGTCCGACCTTCAACGGCGACGCGCTCACGATCGAAACGTATTTGCTCGGACCGCTTGAGCCGCCGGATCCAGAGCGTATCCGAGTCGAGTTTCTCTGGCGCATCCGCGACGAACGTAAGTTCGAGTCGGCGGAAGAACTGAAGGCGCAGATTCTACGTGACGCGCGGCGAGCGATGCGCGTTCATGAGCGGTTGCGCCGGTTCTGCTGATAGTCTGTCACGCGCATAGTCTCGTACGGAGCAGCCTTCCATTGTCGGTTGCACACACTCGGAATCGTCTCCAATGCACGGGCGAAATCAAGACACACGGGACGAAACGGAGCCGGAGCGCAAGCGAACTGGTGCTCCGGAAAATACCTTCCAACGCTCTTAACCTGGCCGATCCACAACTCCCCACGAACTATTAGATTCCGAACGATCTCCGCGTAACAAAATCCCGCGAGTCGCCCCTTTAAGCGATGGTTTGCAGCTTTAGTTCAGGCATTTCGCTCGCGAGCCGCTTCGATCAGCGACCCTCGTTCAGGTCTTCGAAGATCTGAGTTTTGAGCGCAGGCGAGTTAGCGTGCCGCGCCGTGGATCACGATATCCGCCGCGCCCGGCGTCAACACAAATCGATCAATGCGGTGCCGCAGTTTGAACCACTCGCCGACACGCGCATCCGGGAAGTTAGGGAGAATGAATTCGCGGATCAGAAAGTCAAGCGCCTGGCCTTCAATCTGAACACCCGAGATCTCAGCTCGTTCGACGTCTACGCGCGCATACCCGTTAGCTGATTGAATGTGAACGCGAACACGGATCGGCCGTTCGCCGTCGAGTAGCTTATCCAAAAAACCATCGGGCTGGTCCAAGCCGCGCAGGCGCAGAAAGTTGATCGAACCAGTCGCTTCGGCATGTTCCGGCGAAATGGCAATTGCGGCCCCAGTGACTGCACCCGGAGCGATCTCTTCGGCTTCTCGCCGGGCATACCCGGTCAATTCAGCCGCGGTGATGTGGAAGCTTGAGCCGGCTGCTGCACGATCCTCCGAGATGATCGCGAACTTCTGCTCGATCGACCGGTGCGGGACGGCTTGTCCCCAGAGCACTGCGCCGATCGACGCGGCCGCGATCAGGATGCCGGGATAACGCGCGCGGGAAACCATGTTCGGACGCCCTTCCACTTGCGCGTCAACAGACTGCACAAGTTCAATATGACAGCGGCCAGCAGCAAGCCCGGCCATAAGGCTAGCGACGCCGCAGTCGACCGGCCGCCGCTGTCGAAGACCTGACCGGGCGCGGGGCGGAATCGGCCACCAGTAGCGCTGGAGATTTGACGCAGCAGACGTTCGTTAGAACCGTAGTCGGTCATCTCGGCTTCGCTGCGGTACAAACCGACTTCAGGAAACTGACGCGATTCGACAAGTGGACGCACGCGAAACAGACCTTGACGCTCGCCTATCGATACGCGCGCGCGGTAACGGCCGTTCGCAATTTTCGTGACCTGCATCGGTTGGCGGAACCCGCCCGGCCCGAGCGCGAACAATTCGGGCGCTCCAGCCTTATCTTCAGCGCGCCCGAGACTGTAATTTACGAGGAGCGATCCAGTGGCCGGATCGTAGTCCGCAATCGCTTCCGTTTCCGGCGCTTGCGGCAGCAGATCGCGCACGACGTTGGTCCAGAAGCGGTCGAAGTCTTTCCACTTGAGCCAATCGGCGGCCCATCGATTCTTGGCGTCCGATGTGAAAACGGCGGCGCGTCCAAGTCCGTTCTGCCAGCGAACCAGCAGCGGGTCGCGGTCAATCGTCAGAACCTGCTCCGCATCGGGACGCGCCTCAAACCGCACATAGCCGGCGAGCGGCGGCGCGGATTTCAGATCGACGCCGTCGAGAACAGTCGCCTTCTGAGCGGTGGCTTCGGCTTGCAGCGGCTTCTCGACTGATGTGGTGCCCGTATGCTCCTGCACGTCCTTCAACAGGATCTGTTCCAGGCCGGCAGGTTCGAGCAAGAAATAGCTCTTGCCCTTGGCGTTGGTGGCGATCTTCTCCAGATACGCGCGATTGACGTCCTGACCGAGTCCGACGGTCGAGATTGTGACGTGGTTGGCCGCGGCTTCATGCGCCATCGCAGCGCTGTCGCCTTCTTCCGAAATGCCGTCGGTCAACAGAACGATGTGTTTATAAACGGCATCGACGGGCAGAACCTTTCCGTAGGCTTCGGCAAGCGCGGGAGCGATCTGCGTACCGCCGTCGGGAGTGATGCCGCTAATCAGACGGCTAATCTGCGCGCGATCTCCGGCGCGGCGCAGCGGCACGGCCCATTGAAATGAGTTGTCGAAGATGAGAACCGCGACCCAATCATCGGGCTTCAGATTCTCAACGACGCCGATCGCGGCCAGGCGCGCGAGTTCGATCTTCTTGCCTTCCATCGAGGACGATTTATCGATGATGAGCACCACGCATTTGCCTTGCGGTGAGCGCGGCGGCGCGATCTTGGCTGGTAACGCGCGGGCTAGCGGCGGCTCGGGAGTCTTCTTGCGGTCGACATAGGTATTCTTTTCACCGGCGATCCAAAGCAGTCCGCCGCCTTGCTGCTCGAAGGTTTCGAGGCGCGTCTGATCCGGGATCGAAACGTCTTCTACATTCGCGTTGTTGAACACGATGAGTTGATACGCGGCGAGATCTGGCGGAAGTGCGCCGGTGCTTCGGTCGATGGTGAACTGATCGGCGGTCAGCAGTTGTTCGAGATGTTGGTTTGCGTCGGCCGGGTCTTGCGAAACCAGCAGCACGCGAGGCTTGCGAACCGTGAGCGCATATTCAAAGCGAGTTTCTCCGAGCTTGGTATCGCCCACCACTCGCCCGGAAAGCTGCGTCGCGCCATTCGTGTTGACTGATGCGCGAATGCGGATGTGGTTCTCGCCGGCTTCGAGAGTAACCAGTTGGTCGCCGAGCTTGCGGTGTTCCGCTTCGATTTCGACATGCGCCTGCGCATGGCGTGGCGCGCTCACGGTGAGATCCACCGGGAAGCGCTCGCCGCTGAAGACATTTGCGGGCGCGGCCACCGACTCCACGCGAAGCTCCGGTTTACTCCGGCCCGCCAAGGGAAACGTATCGACGGCAATGCCCAATTGCTGCGCCTGCCAAACCGCGCGTGTGACGCTGCCGGCGTTCTCATTTCCGTCGCTAATTAGCGCGATACGTCCGACCGCGCCCGGCGGGAGAGACGCGATCGCTTCACGGATCGATGTTTCGAGATTGGTGCCGCGGCTGTCATCGCCGGAAGTCGGCGCGAGCTCGCCCGTGCGCGATTCGGCGGCGGACAGCGGCCGTGTTTTTCGCGCGAAGGGAAGTACGCTGACGATGTTGTTGCCGCGCGAAGCCTCGATGGCTTCGATCGTCTTCGAAGCGCGATGTAGATCATCCGGCGAGATGCTGGCGGACGTGTCAGCTAATACAGCGACGGCCATCTTTCGGTCGCGATAGTTCAACGTGGGTTGGGCGAAGGCGAGCAGAATCGCAGCGACCGTCGCCGCTTCCAAGCTCTGCGCGATGCGGCGGCCACCCGGACGCCACGCGAGAACCAGCCATATCGCGGGTAGCGCCAGAAGCCACAGCACGCTGGGGTAGACGAAGGTCATGACGCCCTCCGCAGTTCCGTGCGCTGCGGCATTGCGCGAATCGGCTTACGGCGAGATTGTGCGAACAATAGCCACTCCGCAATCAGACACGCCGCGCCGAGCAGTGCAAGCCACGGCCACAACTCACGTTGATCGGCGACATAGTGGCCGGGCGGAAGACCTCGGATCGCCGTCGCCGGAGGATTCCAGACGGTGTCCCACATTTCGGGAAGGGTGAATTGATAACCGGTTTCGCGACCGTCAACACTGACGATGACCGTCTCCGGTGAACCGGCAAAGAATCGAAGGGTGCGGTTCTCGATAGCGAAGGGAACGGCCGCTCCGTTCTGATGGCGGACGGAGATGTTGTCTGCGTCACCGCCATCCAACGGAATCGTCACGTTGCCGGTCGCTTCAACGCTGTGCCCGGAATCGCGAAAAGTCTCAGGCTCGATCCAGCGAAGGGCTTTCGCAAACTGCAAGGGTGTGGAGAGTTCGAAGCGCGCTCCGGGAAGACCGGGATCGAAGGGCAAAATCGCGGTCTTCGGCGGACCCGCGGACATCGCAACATCTTTCGATGTGCCGGGAAGAATAAAGATCGCATTGGATTGCGGGGCTTGGGTCGGACGGAAGTGATCGAGGATCACGAGAGCGCGATCGTCGGCCCGATACTGCGCTCTTGTGCGGAACTCCGGCTTCAGGCGCGGGTTCGCCGCAAGCAGCGGGTGCAGCGTCGCGGCCCGATCGCTGTAGACGATTACCGGCAGTTGCGGAACTGCGGGAACCGCAAGTTCCGCATGGTCATCCGCCGGGAATACATCGCCCGGTGAGATGCGCGCTTCCAGCAATCCCGCTTGCCGCGTGCGCAAGGCGAATTGCAGATCGTGATCGGCGTCAGGTTCGAGACCGGGCCCCAGAGTGATTCGTTCACCGCCCGCGGGCGCGCCGTCGAAGCCTATCGTGACCGCCAGAGCCCGTCGCCGCGAGCCGTAGTTTCGAACGGACACGAGCACGTCCCAAGTACCCGGCTCGGTGGTCGAAGGTTTCACGCTGATGCGTTTGAGGCCAGCATTCTCCGTCGGGCTCGTGACGGTGATGACACGCAAATTGGGGGCCTGCGGCGGCACACTTTGATCCGCGCGAATCCGAGCCGCTCCGATATAAACAATCTCGCCGCTTGATCCATACTTGTTGAGAGCCTGCCGCGCAGCAGCGATCGCGCCATTGATATCGAGCGCCGTAGAGCCCGCTTGCGATGAGGCGATCGCACGACGAATGTTCTGACGATCGATCTCGAATGCGGTCGCCGGCGTCGCGAGCGCGTCGGCACGCAACAGCATCACGCGATCGGACGCGGGCAAACGGTTCAGCCATTCGTTTGCTCGCGCACGCGCTGTGTCCATCAAGGTGTGATCGCCATCCAGCGCGCCCATCCACGACGAGGTGTCGAGTAGCAGCACTTGGTAATTCGTCTTCTGAAACGGACTGCCGAACCGGGGCTGCGCCACCGCGAGAAGCAGCAGAATGATTCCGGCAAGTTGCAGGATCAAAGATACTGGTTGCTGGATGTGACGGCGACGCGCTTTATCCTGTGTAACGGCTTCGCGCGGAAAGAAGCGCAACGTCGAAACGACCTGGCGGCGGCGCGAGCGATCCAGCAAATAGAGCGCGACGGTGATCGCCGAAGCCGCGCCGGCCAGTATGAGAAGTTGCCCGAGCGCCAGGTTCAGGAAAAACATCAGGCAACTCCCCGGGCGCGAACCATGTCGCTGAACAGCACGTCTTCAAGGTCCTTAGAAGTTGGGACGCTTAGGAACCGGCCGCCGTTGCGGACAGCGATCTGTTGCAGCGAGGCGCTGTACTCATCAAAAGCTTGCGTATATGCGACGCGCGTTTGTGCATCGAGGGCGGTGCGCAGCTGCTGACCGGTTTCAGCGTCGGTCAACTCGAGTTCGCCAGTCCACGGAGGCGTGCGGTCTTCCTCGTTCCAGATCTGAACCAGGCAAAGTTCATGCCCGAAATCAGCCAGATACTGAAGCGCACGCTCGCAGCCGCGCTCGCCCGGGCGATCATCGAGAAAATCGGAAACAATCACCAGCAACCCGCGCTGCGGTTGCGCGCGCATAAACTCCCGGACGACCTCATGAAAATCCGTTATACCGGTGGGTTCGAGGGCCGTCAGGTAATCCATCACAGGACTGAAACGATGGCGTCCGCCGCCCACGCGCTTGCCTTCACCGAGGCGAGATGAAAACGGCATGATGGCGAGCGTGTCCAGCCTGACTAACCCGACATATGCGAGCGCACCGGCGAGGCGGCGCGCGTAATCAAACTTCGCGCGCGTGTGTAGCGTGCGCTCCTCGACAGCCATCGACTTGCTGACATCAATCAGAATCTGCACGGGCACGCGCGGCTCGATCTGGAACATCTTGAGGAAGAGCTTGTCGAGTCGCAGGTAAGCGCGCCAGTTGACCGCGCGCAGATCGTCGCCATGATGGAAGTTGCGATGATCCAGGAACTCCTGACCGCCGCCGGCGAAGCGTGATGCGTTGTGACCGCCCACGAGCCCGGCGAACGAGCGCTGCCACTGAATCGTGAGCCGCTCCAACTTTTCGAGGAACGCGCGATCGAGCAGCGGTGCGTCGGGCATTTGGGACTGCGCTTACTTAAGCAACCGCGGCTCGAACGCTAACGTCTTTGATGATCGCGCTCAGAACGGTTTCGGGAGTTTCGCCATCCGCGTGGGCGTCGAAATTCAGAATGATGCGGTGACGCAGCACGGCAGGAGCAACGGACTGGATATCGTCAATGCTCAAGTGGAAACGTCCGCGCATGAAGGCCAGCACGCGTCCGCATTCCACTAGCGCTTGCGCGCCGCGGGGCGAGCTGCCGTAGCGGATATAGCGGCGCGCCATGTCATGCCGTTCCTCGCCATCCGGTTGAGTGGCCATTACGATTTGAATCGCGTATTCGCGTACGTGCGGAGCCACAAGGACTTGCCGCGCGACGCCGCGTACTTCGAGAATCGTGGGCCCGTCGAGCACGGGCTCCACCTGCGCTTCGTCCCGTTGGATGGTGCGTTCGACAATGCGCGTCAAATCTTCGCGCGAGGGATAGCGAACCAGAATCTTCATCAGGAAGCGATCCAGCTGCGCTTCGGGCAGCGGATAGGTTCCTTCCATTTCGATCGGATTTTGAGTCGCCATTACAAGGAACGGCGCTTCGAGTTCATGCGTCGTCGTGCCGCTGGTGACGGTGCGTTCTTGCATCGCTTCGAGCAGCGCGGATTGCGTCTTGGGGGTCGCGCGATTGATCTCGTCGGCCAGCACGAGATTCGCGAAAATCGGGCCGGGCTGGAAGCGTAGAAACTTTCCGCCGCGGTCGTCCGTGTCGGCGACCATACTGCCCACGATGTCGCCGGGCATCAGATCGGGGGTGAACTGAATACGCGAATACTTCAGCTGCAGCGCGCGGGAGAGCGTGCGAAGCAGCGTCGTCTTACCGAGGCCGGGGACGCCTTCGAGGAGAACGTGTCCACCGGCAACCAGGCAGATCAGGACGCCTTCAACGACATCGTCCTGCCCGACGATGATTTTGCCGATTTCGGTTCGCACGCGCTGCATGCGCGCGACGGCCATTTCGAGCGCCGCTTCCGATGCCGCAATCATATAGCTACAGGGTATCGCGAGTAGCGTCTGCGATTGCTATTCGGTGGTGGCCGTGAGCGTTACCGCAGCGACATCAACTTGCCCGGTTCCAAGACTCTTCACAAAAATCTGCAGCGGTTTGCCTAACTGCGCGGGATTTGCTCCGGAGTTGTAGGTGATCTCTTCGATCACGAACGCGCCGCCCACCGGAGTCGCCGTATTACCGGAAGCCACTGTGACGTTTCCAGCCACGAGCCCCGCTGAGTACCCGGTAAACGGATAATCCTTGCGCGCGCCGACCTTTACCTTGAGTACGTAGAGTGTGTTGGGCTGAAGAGTATCCCCGAGCGTTTGCAATATAGAGCCCGTGCCGCCTGTATTTCCAATCGCCGCAACATAAAGGCCGTTTGCCGGCGCGTTTGAGAATTCAGCGGTCGAAGCCTTTTGCAGCCCGGTTTCCGGTCCGCAAAGCCAGCCCGAGATGCTGAACTGGAAGCAGTTGTAACCGGCCGTGCATGTCAGTTGATCTAAGTCGAAGCTGGAATTCAGAATCGGAATGCTTACCTGTGCGGAAGCCATCCACGCTGAAGAGAGTGCGACAAGCGGAAGCAGAAGAGTTCTGGCGTTCATGGTTCCTCTATCAGTTCGCGCGATGCACGCGCCAGAGCGACTGCGAAGCGTCGTCCGTCACCATCAGTGACCCATCCGGCGCGACGGCAACTCCTACCGGCCGGCCCCAGGCGTCGCCGCCCGGAGTCACAAAGCCCGTAACAAAATCTTCATACTCTCCAGTCGCTTTCCCGCCTTTAACCGGCGCCATGATAACTTCGTAACCCGCGCGATCGGCTTTGTTCCATGAACCGTGTTCCGCGGCGAAGATATTGCCCTTGTACTCCGGGCCGAACTGCGAAGCTTCGTAGAAAGTCATTTCAAGCGACGCGTTATGCGGCTGCAGTAGAACGTCCGGCACAATCACCTTACCCTTCAACTCCGGGTGAGCGCCATTGAGCCGCGGGTCAGGGTTACTTCCCATGTAATAGAACGGCCAACCGTAAAAGCCGCCCTCCTGAACATGCGTAATGTAATCAGGAACCAGGTTATCGCCTAACATATCGCGCTCATTCACCGAACACCAGAGCTGACCCGTTTCCGGCTGAATCGCAATGCCCACCGGGTTACGAATCCCCGATGCATATACCTTCACGAACTTACCGTCCGGAGTGTACTCCAGAATATTCGCGCGGTGAAACTCGCTCGGATGCGTATCTGGATCGTCGATGTTCGATGCCGATCCCACTGAGACAAACAGCCGTTTTCCGTCAGGAGAAAAGGCTAAGTCGCGCGTCGTGTGGCCCCCGGATGGAATTCCACTAATCAGTGTTTCCGCCGGTCCACTCGCCGTCAGATCGCCGTTCTTATAGGGAAACCGCACCACCGAATTGATGTTGGCAACGTACACATACTGCGGATTCGGACCTAGCGGGTAGAATGCGATCCCGAACGGTTCATGCAAGCCGGTCGCGAAGGTTGAGGTCTGCACTGGCTTGCTATCTGCAGTTAGCCCGCGAAAGATTCTGATCTCGCCCGGATGCGTATTCGCCAGAAACAGATCGCCATTGGGAGCGGTCCGCAACTCCCGCGGATTCCCGAGACTTGTCGCAACCAGGTCGATCTTAAATCCCGGCGGCACGAGCGGCCACATCCCCTCGGGCCGCGGTACGATCTTCGGCCCGTTCCCGACGCCCTTGGTCGCAAACGGCTGCGGCAGGTCTGCCACCGTGATTTTGCGGATAACTCCAGGCGCTTCTTTTCGAAAGTCCGTAAACGCCGCATTTCCGGTAAGTACGTTTGTGTTCGAAGCTCCGATCGCGTGCAATGCGAACCCGGCGAGCCCACAGATGATCACAAAACCCAACGCAACGAAGTGAGATTTCTGTTTCATATCGATCTCCTTTGACTCTACGCCACCAGGAATTCGACGTAGCTAATGGGCTGGTCTGAATGCAATAGAAAGGAAGGCTGTCACCCCCACACGAACCAGTCGGCCATCCCGTCCACATAGAATGAACCTGTGAGCGAACTTCGATGGCATCCTTTTCTCGGCGAGTGGGTCGGCGTAGCCGCGGCGCGCCAGAACCGGCCGCAGCTTCCCAAAGACTGGTGCCCCTTCTGTCCGGGCTCCGGCCACGTCCCCGATCATTACGACGTCCTCCTCTACCCCAACGACTTCGCTGCGTTCAATCAGCAGTCCGGCCCGTTCTCGCCTGAGACCGGCCCTTACAAAGAGACCGGCGCGAAGGGTTACTGCGACGTCGTCATCTACCATCCCGATCACACCCTCCTCCCGTCGCAACTGCACGCGGACCACTGGCGCAAGATCATCGACCTCTGGACGTCCCGCACCGAGGAACTCCAGAAAGATCCCGACGTCGCGCAGGTCTTCATCTTCGAAAACACCGGCGAAGCGATTGGCGTGACTATGCCGCACCCGCACGGCCAGATCTATTCGTTCCCCTTCGTCCCTCCGCTACTCCAGCGCGAATACGACAACGCCCGCGCTCATCATCAGCGCACCGGCGAATGCCTCTACTGCTTCGTGCTCAGTGTCGAACGCGACGCCCGCCAGCGCTGGGTCGCCGAGAACGAACACTTCTTCGCCTTCGTGCCTTACTGGCAGCGCTTCCCCGCCGAAATCCAGATCTACTCCAAGCGCCACGTCGAATCGCTGGGCGAGTTCAGCGGCGTCGAGAAGAATTCACTGTCCGAAATGATTCGCATCGTGCGCCTGAAGTACGACAATCTCTACGGCTTCCAACTCCCGTTGATGATGATCGTTCGCCAGCGCCCCGCGAAAGGCGACTACCCGTTCTTCCACTTTCACATCGAGCTGCTCCCATTGCAGCGCAGCGCGACAAAGTTGAAGTATCTGGCTGGAGTCGAAACCGGTTCCGGCACTTTCCTGAACGACACCGTGGCCGACGAGCGAGCCGCTTCCCTGCGCGACTCGGAGCCCGAAACAACAGCTAGCGTTTAAATTAAGTCGCGGCGGCCTATCCTTTCCCCACGCGCCAGTCTCTATATAAGTGTGGAGGAACCGAGTCCGCCATCGGACGGAGCGCTGGCAGTAGCCGCTACTTGCGGTGATCTCGACGCGTTCGGAACGTTGGCGCAGCGGTACCGTCGCGCGGTGGAGCGTATCGCAGCTTCCATCGCCGGCGCCGAAGCAGCCGAGGATGTAGCTCAGGATGTCTTTCTACTCGCCTTCAAGGCGCTACCCGATCTCGATGAACCCGAAAGCTTCGCTGCGTGGCTCTCGGCGATCACCCGAAACCGCGCGATCCGTTGGCTTCGCAACGAGCGCCGTATGCCGCGAGTCGAGTTCGACGACACGCTGCTCCTCTATATCGACGCTGCATCAGCGCGCGAAGGCCGGAGCGCTTCCGCGTCGGCAGATCTCGCCGCCGATGTGGTGGAGGGAATTGAACGCCTCCCGGAAGGGCTGCGCTTGACGATGCGGCTCCGCTGGCTGGATGAGATGCCCATCCGCCAGATCGCGGCGTTCACCGGAGTTCCGGCATCGAGCGTCAAGTGGCGGCTATTTGAAGGTAAGCGGCTGCTGCGTGAGCGAACGAGTAAGTTAGCCAAAGGAGAAGGAGTATGAACCGAATGATTACCGCAAACAAAGAGATGCAAAAGTTGTTGAACGTACTGCGTCGCATGGCCCGCACCGCCCGCATGAACCATTTCATGAACGGGGGCGCCGGGAACGATCAGGCCGATGCCTATAGCATTGGCCAATATAACCGTATTCTCGAAAGGATCCACGCAATCGACAGCAGCGGCTTGCCCAGTCTGTTCGCCCCGCTGCCTGACACTATCTCGTGGAGTACTCTCGGCAACGCCTGCCGTGACTTATCGGCTTACTACGAGGACGAGGTTTCCGAATCGAAGATCAACTGGAACGGATTCTCCGTCGACTATCGCTTCGATAAGAACGCGTTCCGTCCCCAAGGAATGCCGGAAGAGGTAAGCGAGCTTGGTCACTTCATCCGTGAGAAGATTGCCGAGTGGCAGGAGCGCAAACGCGTTAGACCGGAATGATGTATTCGATGTCGCGATTGAAGTACGTTCTTCGAGTTCTAATCGTCGTCGGCATCTTCGCCACCATTGTAGAGTCGGCGGCCAGCGTGCGCCGTGTGGAACGGTTCACGCTGGTCAGCGAGTCGGGATTAATTTCGACTTACCCGCGGCTCAATGGGCGCTCACTTCTGCGGCTTGCTTTTGCCGCGATTAGTTTGTCGCTTTTGTAGTAAATCGAATCGGCCGACTCAAATTCGGATCACTAACCACTAGGCACAGTCCTCGTCTCGCGGTCTATCGAGGACCAGACATGTTTGAACAGATGGATCAGCGCACGGCGTTCAGCTTTTCCTATGCTCATAATGACCGAATAGCCCTGCAACCGCGGTTCTGACTTACCGTACGCTCGTATTCTCAGGGGCGGCCATTGCGCTTGCCACCTCAATCTCGAGAGGTACGAGTCCTCATCGATCCATAGGACGAAGCAAGACCGCATTGATGCGAGCTACTCTCAACCCGACTCTACTCCTGCTCTTCTCTTGCCATCCGCCCGAGCCGATCGAGTAAGTGCCGCCGGGCGAATCCTTCAAGACGCGTCGGGAAACAAGATTGTACTTCCGACACGGTCTCGACTCACAACCTGGCTAAGCCGCGACGGCAAAACCATCGTGTTTCTCCGACAGACGAAGGAAGACCTGTTCCGAAACGCAGTCTACGAAATAGACTTACGGACGCGAACAACGAAGTTACTCTACTCGGGTCCGGCAAAGTACGAGGGGCGCGAAAGTTCCTACTTCGGCCGCCCCGAACTGAACGAATCCCAAGACACGCTCTTCCTCATCGCAAACGAATACGCAACCTCGGGAGCATTGCTCTCGATCCGTCTGGACGACCATCAAGTCAGATTGATATCGGATGAGGTCGTGGGCTTAGGCGGACATCCTCGGCCGCCCATTTTTCTTGTACTATCGTTACTCCACCGCAGGAAAGAACCTTGGCTTGGCAGGAGGCGAAGAGTTAGATCAGAACGCGATCACTGCCGATAACTGCGAAGAGTCCGAGCCGCGGCCCTGACCCGGAGCGCAATCTGACCTTCCTCACTCCCCAGTCTCTACCGCCCGAAATCCCTTCCCCGTCAAAAACTCGCGCGCCGCCGTCTCCACCTCCGGCCGCACATAAAAGAAAGCCCCGACCCGTTCCGTCTGGAAGATGAATCCACCGCGATAACGATCCGGTTCCACGCCGTAATCGAACCCGGCCTCCGTCAGCATCGCCTCAAGTTCCAGCGACTCGTTCAGCTTGCGCGCAATATAAACGAGCGCAGGTTCGCAGTCACTAAAGAACTCAGCTTCTTGTTTCATCCAGCTGCTTCTTTAAATGCAGCATTCGCGCGTGCGCTTCCTTGATCTGCCCCCACTGCTTCTGGATTATCGCCCGCGGCTCCCCGGTAGGTTCCAGATTCACCACGCGCTCATACGCCGCAGCTGCCGAATCTTCGCCCGTCTCACAAGCCGCCACAACGGATTCCGCATTGCCGCCCGTCACCGCCGCTTTCACATCCAGCCAGCCGCGATGGATCGCACCGGTCGCCGTACCCGCGTCGTTCGGAACGCCACCCAACCGCGTCACCTCACGCTGCAGATCACGCACAAAGCCCTCTCGCTGCTTCGCGTACTCGGTAAATGCGCTCTTCAATTGATCCGCATCCACCCGCTCCGCCGCCGCGCGATATCCCGCCTCGCCATCCCGCGCCACCGCAATCAGATCATTCAAATGCCGGATCGTCTCTTCATCAGTCACGCTGCGATTATCGCAAGCACGCCGTCTCGACACCCTGCGGGAGTTGGAGCATAGTCGCCAACTCTTCACCGAACAACTTCGCCGCGTCGAAGACGTCATGGATGCCCGTCTGAAGCACTTGGAAGAGAAGTAGTCGCGGCACTGGGTCGTTTGAGAGTTCCTCAACCACCCGCCACTACCTGACTCAGTGACCACCGCCCTGCCGCTACGCTCCACACTCTCTCCCGAAGAAGAACTCCACTGGCTAGCCCTCAAAATGGTGCCGGGCCTCGGCACGAAACGCACCCTCACCCTCATCGACACCTTCCGTTCGGCCGAAGCCATCTTCCGCGCATCGCGTTCGGAACTCGAGGAAGCCGGTCTGCCCGGCTCCATCGCCCAGACCATCTCCAGCGGCTGCACCTTCGACGACGCCGTCGAGCAGCAAGGCAAAGCGCGCGCGTCCGGAGCACAACTCGTCACCATCAACGACGCCGCCTACCCGTCGACGCTCCGCGAGATCTACGATCCGCCGCCACTCCTTTTCGTTCGCGGCAATCCCGCCCTGCTGAAGGAAGTTCTCTTCTCCGTCGTCGGCACACGCCGTCCGACTCCCTACGGCCTCGCAGCCACCGAGCGTCTTTCGTCCGACCTCGCCAGCGCCGGACTCGTCATCATGAGCGGCATGGCCCGCGGCGTCGATACCGCTGCGCATAAAGGCGCACTCGCCGTCAAAGCGCCCACTGTCGCCATCCTCGGCTGCGGCGTCGATGTCGTGTATCCAACCGAGAACCGCAAGCTAGCCGAACAGATCGTCGCCACCGGCTTATTGGTGTCGGAGTTTCCCATGGGCTCCGTCGCCTTCCCGCAAAACTTTCCGATCCGCAATCGCATCGTCAGCGGCGCCAGCGTCGGCTTGCTCGTCGTTGAAGGCGCGCAATACTCCGGCTCGGCCATCACCGCGCGCCTCGCTCTCGATCAGGGCCGCGAAGTCTTCGCGGTTCCCGGCAACATCACGTCGAAAATGAGCTGGGGTCCCAACCTCCTGATCAAGCAAGGCGCGAAGCTGGTTCAGGACTGGAACGATGTGATCGTCGACCTGCCGCCTGCCGTGCGCCGCCGGCTTATCGAAGGCGGAAAGCAGCGCCTGCTCGACATCAACGGCGGTGACAATACCGGAGCCGCAACCGCCCCCACAGGCGTCGGCCCGGAGAACGAAATCAGCCGTCGCGCCCTCTCCGAACTTCGCGTCGACACGCCCATTCATCTCGACGATCTAATCGAAAAGATGGATCGCTGCAGCCCCAGTGAGGTCATCGCCGCGCTCTTCGAACTCGAAATGCTCGGCCTCGCCAAACAGATGCCCGGAAGAAATTACGTTAAGATCTGGTAACCCGCTCCCCGCCTAAGATTCACACTACTTGCTTTGTGTTTTCAGTAACTTGCCCGGCGTGCTGAACCCAAAACCGCGATACCCGCATCGAACTTGGTGAACCGCACCGGCACTTATCCAGAGCGAGATTTCCTCGCAAACAGGATTTTCTCGAACGAGTGTGGTAGCCCTATAAAGGTTGCACGGAATCCGGAACGTTATCTCCCGGATCGTCGTTTGCAGTTTGTAAGGGTAACGGATAAAGAAAGCTGTCATGGCAAAATCGCTGGTTATCGTGGAGTCGCCTGCTAAGGCGAAAACGATCGGAAAGTATCTCGGAAATCAATACATAGTCAAAGCCTCGATTGGACACATCAAAGACCTTCCGAAGAAGAATCTTTCGGTAGATGTCGACAATGGTTTCGAGCCTCACTACGAAGTCATCGAGGGCAAGAAGAAGCTCATCGCGGAGCTGAAGAGCGCCGCCAAGAAAGTCGACTTCGTCTATCTCGCGGCCGATCCGGATCGCGAAGGCGAGGCTATCTGTTATCACCTGCAGGAAGAACTCGACGGCCAAAAGAATGGCCCGCAGATCTTCCGCGTGATGTTCAACGAGATCACCAAAAGCTCCATTCAGAAGGCGTTCGAAAAGCCGCTGATGGTCAACGTTAATAAGGTTGAAGCGCAGCAGGCCCGCCGTGTGCTCGATCGCCTGGTCGGATACAAGATCTCTCCGCTTCTTTGGGACAAGGTGCGCCGCGGCCTTTCCGCCGGACGCGTGCAGACCGTTGCGGTCCGCGTCATCGTCGAACGCGAACGCGAGATCAAGGCGTTCATCAAGACCGAATACTGGACGCTTGACGCCGCGCTTGCAGCCAAGAAGCCGCCACTGTTCGACGCGCGCCTCTTTAAGAAGGACAACGAAAACGTCACCATCGGATCGCAGGAAGCCTCCGATGCGATCCTCGCCGATCTCGATGGTGTCGAGTACACCGTTAAGTCGGTTGGAACGCGTGAGAAGCGGCGCAATCCCGTCGCTCCGTTCATCACGTCAACGCTCCAGCAGGACTCCGTTCGCAAACTCCGCTTCAGCGTCAAGCGCACCATGGGACTCGCGCAGCGCCTCTATGAAGGCGTCGAGCTCGGGAAAGAAGGCGCAGTCGGTCTCATCACTTACATGCGTACCGATTCGACGCGTGTTTCCCCCGACGCGCAAACCGAAGCTCGCGATTACGTCAAGGAAAAGTTTGGCCCCGAGTACATCCCCGCGTCCCCGAATGTCTATAAGTCGAAGAAGGACGCGCAGGATGCGCACGAAGCCATTCGTCCCACCGCTGTTGCCCGAACGCCCGAGTCGCTCGAAGGCATACTTGCCGAAGATGAGCTGAAACTCTATCGCCTGATCTGGATGCGCTTCGTCGCTTCGCAGATGACGCCGGCCGTCTTCGACCAGACCACGATCGACATCACAGTCAAGGGTAAGAGCGGCGCCGACTATCTGTTCCGTGCCACCGGTTCCGTACCTAAGTTCGACGGCTTCCTCCGCGTGTACGAAGAAGGGAAAGATCAGCGCGATGAAGAGGACGAGGAACTGAAGCATAAGCTCCCCGCCGTCACCGAAGGCGAGAAGCTTCGTCTCCGTGCTCTCAAGCCCGAACAGCACTTCACCGAGCCGCCGCCGCGCTACACCGAAGCTACGCTCGTCAAGAAACTTGAATCCGATGGCGTGGGCCGTCCGTCCACTTACGCCTCGATCCTGTCGACCATTCAGGAACGTGAGTACGTCACCAAGGAAGGCGGTAAGTTCAAGCCCACCGAACTGGGCATGGTAGTTACCGACTTACTCCTCGAGAGCTTCAACGACATCTTCGAGGTGAAGTACACCGCGAAGATGGAAGAAGATCTCGATGAGATCGAAGACGGCAAACTCGACTGGCGCGAGGCCATGACCGAGTTCTACGATCGCTTCACTCGCGATTTGACGCATGCCGAAGAGCACATGACCGACATCAAGCGCATGGAGCGTCCCACGGACCTCCTGTGCGAGAAATGCGGCAAGCCTCTGGTGATCAAGTGGGGTAAGCACGGCAGTTTCATCGCCTGCACCGGCTATCCCGAATGCACTTACACCCGCGAGTTGACGGTTGATCTCCCTGATGTCGTCGAAGGTGCCGACTTAACCGAGCAGGACGCGGAAGAGTACTGCGAGAACTGCGGACGCACCATGGTTCTGAAGAAGGGCCGCTTCGGTACCTTCTACGCCTGCACCGGATATCCGGATTGCAAGACAACTAAGCCCATCGGCGGAACACAGAAGAAACCCGACCAGGCGCTCGAGGAGAAATGCCCACAATGCGGCAATCACCTGGTCTTGAAGACCGGGCGCTTCGGCGAGTTCACCGCCTGCAGTGATTACCCGACGTGTAAATACGTCAAGCAGAAGACGATCGGAGTCAAATGCCCCGAGTGTTCGGAGGGCGATATCTCCGAGCGCCGCTCGAAGCGCGGCAAGACCTTCTACGGTTGTACCCGCTACCCCGACTGTAACTTTGTCGCCTGGGCTAAGCCCGTGGACGAGAAATGTCCGGAATGCGGCAGCCCTTACATGGTCGAGAAGTTTCTAAAGGCTGGCCCGGTGCTGCAATGTCCCAACAACGAGTGCAAGTTCAAACGTGAGCTGGAACCGCTGCCGGTCTCGGCCTAACTACCCGAGACTCGGCTTACTCTGCTGAAGCTTCGTTCGCCAATCGCGAAACTGCTTCAGCAAGCCGCCTAAGTCGGATCGCCCGAACCCGGTCAACGCCTCCAGCGCATGGTCCGGGACCGCCGTCATGAAGTAGCGATAGCGCACTCCCGACCGCGCCGTCATCCCGTCCAATGTAGCCGCCTGCGCGCGATCGCGGCTGCGCATCGCCTCAAACTCACGCGCCAGATTTTCGGCAGGTATCTGCCCGGCGGCGGCTTTCTCCAGCTTCGGCAGACATTCATTCAAGTCGCTCAGCGCCCGCTGACGCCCGCTCAGAATCATCGCCACGATATCTTCATCGCCTTCGCTAAACCCATCCGCATAGACCGCGACCATGAAGCCGGTCGACTTCGTGTCGTAACCCGGGGGGAGGGAATTGGCCATCGCCTTCTCCGACTTGGCTGGAACCTCAATCCCCCCGCCATCCGGATACTCCAGCGCGTCGCCCCCGAACGAAGTCAACCGCTGCCCTTCGTCCGTCTGAACATAAGCCTCCGCCAGATAAGCCGTCGCCGCGGCGCCATGCAGGTTGTGAACAATAGCCTGCCTGCCGCCATTCGAACTCGGTTTATACTCCAGCGTGAGTTCCTTCACATTCATCGAAGTCGCCGCAGCCAGGGACGCCGCAGCCAACAACGGAATGCCGTAAGCTCGATAGTTCACCATCACCGTCTGCATTCTACTGTTTTGGCAGGTTGCATGCACCTCTATAAGTATGTCCGGAAACAAACCGTTGCCCCTCCAAAAACTAGCCGACTCGGAAGTCGGTGGCACTCTCGAGACGTTCCAGAAGTCGATCATGGGTCCTGGCGATCTCGACGCCAAGCAGAAGATCCTTGCCTATCTCGCGGCCTCGTTCGTGAATGAGTGTGCCTACTGCGTCACCCATTACCGCGCGCTCGCTCTCGATGCAGGATATAGTGAAGACGATTTGCGAGCCGTTCAAACCGAGCAGGATCACCTGCTAACGCCGATTGATCGCGCCACCGTTCGCATTTCCCGCGAACTTACCGGCACCAGTACCCTCGACGACGTCGATTCTAACTTGATCGACATCTTTGACGATAAAGCGTTTATTGAACTGGTCGCGGTCGTTTCGCTGGCGAACTTCGACAACCGCTTTTACAACGCACTAGGCATCCAGCAATTTGAAGGGCAGAAATCCTCGGCCTCTCACCACCAATAGTGGCCGTTCTGATTGGAGTCAATCCGGTTCTCGAGGCGCTCCGTGCGGGCCATCCGCTTGACCGTATACTCATCGCAAAAGGCGCCGGCGGGACTCGGATTCAACAGATTGTCGACTTGGCTCGGACCGCGACCACACCAGTGCGCTTCGAGCCTCGCGACGCGCTCGATCGCTTAGCAGGCAGCGGCGTTCATCAGGGTGTAGTCGCGTTAGGAGCTGCCCAGAAATACGCGGAGTTGGACGAGGTAATCTCCGGCGCCCGGATGCTGGTGATCCTGGACGGAGTCGAAGATCCCCATAACCTGGGTGCGATCGTTCGCACCGCGCATGCAGCCGGAGCGGATGCGATTGTCATCCCCGAGCGTCGCGCAGCAGGCTTAACCGAGACAGTAGCCAAAGCCGCAGCCGGCGCGTTGGAGCACTTACCGGTAGTCCGGATCGTTAACATCAATCGCACTCTCGACCAATTGAAGAAGGCAGGATTCTGGATCTACGGTCTGGATGAGCGCGGCAGCGTGAACTACGCGACAGTAGACTGGAACAACCCGGCCGCGATCGTCCTGGGGGCGGAGGGACGCGGCCTGCATGAGTTAGTTCGCAAGAACTGCGACGTATTAGTCAGCATCCCAATGGCTGGCGCGATCGCGTCGCTTAATGTATCGGTAGCTGCCGGCGTCGTCCTATTCTCCTGGCGCTCGAAACAATGAAAACCGCCCTTGCGATTGTTCTTCTATTTTCGTATCAAGCTCTCGGATCCCAGTGGTTCCCGACTCAAATGAGTTCCGCCATTTACCCGTCGCTCGCGGTGCAAGCGCGAATTAGCGGAGCGGTCAAGCTGCGCGTCACTCTCGACTCGGCAGGACGGGTTCTGCGTTCAGAGGTGATTTCGGGAAACGCGATCTTGAGCAAGGCAGCGCAGGAGAACGTGAGTTCCTGGGTCTTCGTTGTTCCGTGCGATCCACGGCCCGCGAGCGACTCCATTGAAATGACCTATAGCTTCTCACTCGCAGGCAGCGTTGAGTCACACCCGAGAGTTTCCTTCCGCTACGAGCATCCGTATAAAGTATTCGTGGTGTCCGAGGGTCTCCAATGGGAACCTTGAGAATCCAGGCTCCAAGCTTGACCAACCATCTACTTATACAAATCCGCGCAGTTCTCTAATCACTGATGCGAGACTACCTCAAAGACAAGGCAACATTCAATGACCTGGTGCTCCCACCGGCTTGGCTGCACGGGCAGACAGAAACGAGCCTTTCCGGGCGGATTGTCGGTTACACGGGAGACATGTCCAAGGTCAGAGCCAGACTAGTAGGCATGTACGGGGGCGCAATGATGGAAGCGATCCCAGACAAAGAAGGCAACTTCTCGCTTCCGGCAAATCGCGGAATTTACATCCTAATGACGGTAATCGAGAAGGGAACAGACCCTTCCGTGGCTGACTGGCGGGAGCTCCGCGTCACCGGAGCGGACACCGTGACCGTGGACCTGTCCCGGGTTCGCCACGGACAGAATCCATGGCTGATAAACTAATCACATTCAGGCTGAAGTACGTTTGACCTCCCGCTTCCTTCTCCTCGCCCTCCTTTCCTTTCTCATCATTCCCGCAGCCTCAGCCGCCGATCTGGTCCAGCTCGATTCCAGCGAAGCGCTCTTTACCGTCCTCGCAGCCGCCAACGCGGCCGGTTATGACGGCGGACTCGCCAGCTCCCCGGAGATCCGGCGTCAGGTGCGCGCGCAGGTCGAAGCGTCTCACGCGGCCGTCATCGCCGAGCTGAAAGCCTGGTACCACGAGCATCCGCCCACCGACAAAACGCAGGATCTCTCGCGCTTCATCTCTCTCGGCCTTTCCGTTAAAGGCGCCCCGAACTTCGAGTGGGCCAAGCGCGAAGTCGAAGTGCCTCCGGACGCAAAGGAAATGGACGCTTTCCGAGAATTTCTCCCGGCGTTCTACGAGCAGGCCGGGATCGCGAAAATATGGGAAAGTGCCCAGAGTGCTATCCAGCCGCAACTTGAGCGTCTGCAGGAACCCGTAGCCAACGCGCTCCTCCAAGCCAATGGCTACCTCAGAAATCCGAAGGCCGGCTATCTGGGACGCCGCTTTACCGTCATGGTGGACGTACTGGGCGCCCCCAATCAGATCCAGAACCGCAGCTTCGGCGACGACTTCTTCATCGTCCTGACCCCGTCCGCCGACCTGCACGTTTTCGAAATCCGCCACGCCTATTTCCGCTACATCATCGACCCGCTCGCGATCAAGTACGGCATGGAGTTGGAGCGCAAAGCGGCCCTGATGGACATCGCGGAAGGCGCTCCGCTGCTCCGCGAACCCTATCGTTCGAACTTCGATCTGCTCGCGACCGAGTGTCTGATCAAGGCGATCGAAAGTCGATTGCTTGCCAACCCGAGCCTGATCGATCAAGCCGTGCGCGAAGGCTATATCCTGACGCCTTTCTTCAACGAGCAGCTGGCTTTGTATGAGAAGGATCAGGACCCCATGAAGCTGTTCTTCCCGCGCATGGTGGACGCGCTCAGCGTCAATAAAGAAATCAAGCGGCTCAACGGCGTGCAGTTCGCCAAGGAACTGCCCACGCGTAGCACTCCGATTAACCAGCCTGCTCGCGAGAAGGTGGAGGAGCCGACTCAGAGCGCGGCCGCCACAATCGTCGGCAAGGCCGATCAGTTCTACGCCCAGAAGGACCTGGAACACTCCGGGAGGCTCTACGAACAGGCTTTGACCCAGCCGGGCAGCACAGCGGACCACGCTCGCGCGTACTTCGGTCTTGCCCACGTGGCCTTGCTCCGCAACGATCCCGAAAAAGCCGATCAACTGTTCCGGAAAGCACTGGACTCGTCCCCCGACGCGGACGTAAAAGCATGGAGTTGCTACTATCTCGGGAAGTTGTACGTTTTGGCTAAAGAGCAGGACGAGGCCAAGAAGTGGTTCACCGAGGCTGTTGAAACGAACGGAGCGCCCGCGAAGGCGGTGGAATCGAGCAGGACTGAGTTGGCGGAACTAGCTAAAGGTTCCGGCAGCCACTAACCATCTAAAAGGGAAAACGAGATGACACGACATTTCTTATGCGCGGGCCTGCTGATTACTGCGGCGGGTATGGCCAACGCCCAAACCAAGGCGCCGAAACCGAAGTCGGCCGACGAAGTCAAAGCGATCCAGGCGATGTATGGAGCCACCACTCCGGACGACCAGATCGCGGCGGCCAACGCGCTGATCGAGAAGTTCGCGGATACGGAGTTTAAGAGCATTGCGTTCCAGTTGATGGCCGAGGATTACCAGCGTAAGAACGATTTCGCGAAGACCATTGTCTATGGCGAAAGAGCTCTGGAGGCCGACCCCAAAAACTACCAGGCGGATCTGATCCTCGCCAACGAGTACTCGCGCGGCACGCACGACACCGACTTCGACAAGGACGACAAACTGAAGAAGGCGGAGAAGTACGCGCACGACACCATCACCAATGTCGCCGACGCGCCAAAGCCGAATACCAACATCGACGACGCGAAATGGGCCGGTATCAAGAAGGACATCGCCGCCAGTGCGCATGAGGCCCTGGGGTTAGTCGCGATGGACCGGAAAGATAACCCCGGTGCGCTTGCCGAGTTCAAAACGGCCACCGAGACCGCGGCTGATCCCGACCCCGCAACTTACGCCCGGCTAGCCATGGCGGACAATCTCAACGGCAAGTACGACGATGCGATCGCGGCGGCGGACAAAGCCCTGAGCCTTCCCGACGCGGCGCCGCAGGTGAAGCAGTTTGCGCAAGCCGAAAAGGCACGCGCGACGATGAACAAGAACAAGGGGAGCGCCGCCACTGCAACTCCGGCCCCGGCATCCGCAGCACCGGCAACACCATCCTCAGCGACACCCGCAACACCTCCGCCTGCGCCGCATCCCTGATCGCATGACCGCCGAGCAATCGGATACAGCTTCTCTTGAAGCGGCGATCGAACATACCTTTACGCGGCGCGATCTGCTGCTTCGCGCCCTAACCCACGCGTCATTTCGCGGAGAGTCCGGCATCGAACGCGCGACGGACGCCGACAACGAACAGCTCGAGTTCCTGGGCGATGCGGTGCTCGGGCTAACCGTGAGCGAACATCTGTTCCTCGCCTGTCCCGAATTCGATGAAGGCCGGCTGTCCAACGTGAAGAGCCAGCTGGTGAGCCGCAAGCATCTGGCCGAAGTCGCGCGGTCGCTTGAGATCGGACGGCATCTAGTAATGGGCCGCGCGGAAGACCGCAGCGGCGGACGCGAGAAGGCCTCGCTGCTGGCCAATGCGTTCGAGGCGCTGCTTGGCGCGTTGTATCTAGATGGCGGAATGGACGCGGTCCGGCAACTGATCCTACAGCGGATTGTGGGTACGGCGGACCTTCGGGAATTGGCACGAACTTCGGCCAACAACATTAAGACGACCCTGGAAGTGCTGGCGCGATCACGCGATCTACCGAAGCCGGAGTATACGGTCCACGCCGAAAACAGCGGATTCCCGCAGATGTTCGCGGCCGAGGTCAGGGTAGGTAAGGAACTTCGCGCCAGCGGACGGGCTAGTTCCAAGAAGGGCGCGGAGACTGCCGCCGCGCGCGTGTTGCTGGATCAAATGGAAGCAATCTAGGGAACTACTTCCTTACAACAAAAGCCCAGAGTATAAGTAGGAACACCACTAACCCAGCCGCGATCCAAGTCCAAAGCATCACTTACTCAACCGCAAACGGAGCCTGCGATTCCGCCGTCTTCCCACTTACCGCATCCTTCGCGACAATCTTCAAAATGAAGTGCCCAGTCGGTGTCCCGGCCTTAAGATCCAGTCCAAATACTTCGGCAATATAGGGCTTCGGATAGTAGACCGGCGCCTCATCCTGCGACGAACCCGACGTCTCATAGAGAACCTTCCCTGCGGTATCCAGGAGGGACACCGTATAAGAGACATCGGTCCGGTTCTCGATCGTATGGTCGAATCCGGCGATGCGGTACCGCGCTTGCAATTGCTCTCCGATCCGATACGCCGCGTGCTCCAGCGGCTTCGAGCTATCGTCGCCTGCGTAGAAGTTAAGATCGCGCACCACCAGCCCCGGTTGCTTCTCCGGCTCCGGCCCGGAAACCCGGAAGTACAGCGTCTCCGTCGTTACTTGATCCGCCAGTTCATCGTGAACCAGAACCACCAGGCGGTAGCGGCCGCGAAACAAGTCTTCCGGAAGCACGAAACCGCCGCGCAGTTTCGGCGCCCATTCCTTGTCCTCATCCGACAAAGATGTTTCGATTTCCCCGTTCACCGGCGGCGCAACCAACACCCCGGCGGGATCGAAAGCCTTGGCGTAGTAGTCCACGTGAACCTTGTTCTCTTTGCGCGTGAAACCGGTTGCGACGAAGCTGAAGTTAACGTGCTCGCCGGCATTGAAAGCGTCCGGCTCCAGCAGCGGCGATCCGTCTTCAAACTGCGAAACCGCGAGTCTCCCAACCTTCAGGCTTGCCGGAAAGGCTGCACCAGCTAGCAGCAAAGCTAGAAACAGGGCGCGCACGGCGTTACGGCGTTCTTTCGTCGGAATTGAACGTCAACGGCAGGTCGATGTATGCGAGGATCTGTTCCGTCTCATCCGAAACCCGCAAGCGGTAATGGCGCGGCTGCGCGTCGAACGCGACGTTGCCCTTGGAACTCTGCATCGGTTGCAGACGGCGATCTATGCCCAGCCAATCCGGCACATCCGTCCCGTCCGTCAGTTCGTTTGTGGATTGATCTTTGTCGTCGACCAGCGTAATCGTGGGGACGGTTGTCTCGGTGGCGCCTCCATTGTTTATGGCCACTCGAACCAGCAGGAAATGTTTGGAGGGTACGCGGGGATTCGGCTGCGGCCCCAGCGTCATAGCCCAATGCGTTTCGAATACATCGTAGACCAGGGGTCCGGTCTGCACGCGTTCCCCAATCGCATAGGTTCGAATCTTATCGGAGTTGTCAGCGCACCCGGATAAAGCGAGTACCAGCAATCCGAGACACCAGCGTTGACGCATCGCCTCCGATTTTACCCAACCGTGGAAGAGCGCGCCGGGATCGAGCTCAATCCCGCTGGGTAACCATTCGTTCGAACTTCTTGCGCTGTTCGGGATTCAGCACCTGAACGATGCGCTCATGCCCTTCGGCCAGGACATTGTCGTAGTATTTGTTGAAGTCGTCGAGGATCAGGCCAATCTGCGCGGCCTGGTCATCGGTCAGCTGCAATTTCTCGCGCCACCGGGCCAGCGTATCTTCTTTCCGCTCATGCAGGATGATGGCGTGGTGCGCCTCGCGAAACGCGTAGCTGCGCATCATGACTGCGCCCACTGCGGCGCCGCCGAGAAACGCCAGCGAAAACAGCGCGATCAGCGTGACTTTGGGTCGTGCGGCGATCGCGGAATCGGTGGCTGTCATTGGAACGGTTGCGTTCGACTACTACTGTTGATGATATGACGCCAGCGTGACCAGCATGCCGTCCATATGCTGGGGATCGTCCGACGCAGCTGCGGCATCGTGGCTGGCCATCACCGCTTCGGGCGTATGATCGCTGGGCGCCACCGAATCGACCGGCTGGGTGGCGAGATAGCCCCCGCAAGCCGCCAGACAAAGCAGTGAGGCGAGCGCCAGCTTGCGCGTGAATCCCGGATCGATCGCGAAGACGCTCCACAAACTCTTCGACTTCCGGTCCTTGACGTTGAGCATCACCCGGTTGCTGAATCCGAGCGGGACGGCAACCGGTTCAGCGGCGCGAAGGTCCCCGAACAGCGCAGAAAACGTCTGCAACTCAGCTACTTCGGCGCGGCACTCCTCACAACCCGATAGATGCGATGCGAGCTCGCGGCCCCCACGGCCGCTGAGGTAATCTTCCAATTCTTGTTCAACAATGCGGTGCATAACTCTAACCTTGTCTCCGTTGGCTTTCAGTCATCCGGCTACGGCCCCAGGCGAGCGGTCCAGTCGCTGCGCGGCCTTGACCAGCTTCTGGCGCGCGCGGAAAAGTTTCACCTTGATTGTATTCTCATTCAGACTGGTCATCTGCGCGAGTTCTTCCACGGAATAACCTTCCACTTCTTTCAACATCAGAAGGTTCCGTTCCTCTTCCGACACCTTTGCCAGCAACTTCACAATATAATCCTGGCCCGCGAGGCGAACATCGGTGCGCGGCGCCCGGTCGGTGGCCGGTTCCGTATTTTCCACGCGCCGGACTTCGTCTTCGCTGAGGTCGCTCTCATACACCAGCTTCCGGACCTTCTTCTTGCGCAGGTAGTCGAAGCACTCGTTTACCGTGATCTTATAGATCCAGGTGATCAGCGAGCTGCGGTAATCGAAGTTGCGAATCGAGAAGTAGACTTTAGAAAAAACCTGCTGAGCAATATCTTCCACATCGTTGCGCTGGCGCACGATGCCGTGGATGATCGAAAAGACCTTCGACTGGTATTTTTGAACGATCTCCTGGAAGGCATCATCATCGCCGGATTGTGCTCGACTGACAAGTGCGCCCTCCTCAGTGCTCTGATAATCCACTCTGGTCCTGGCCGACCGGGTTGCAACTGACCGCGTGTCACGCGTATCAAGGGTCGGAAAAGCTAGCGCGCCTGAGACCGTTCCCATACACCGCTACTTACGTGTTCGGGGCCCAACGGGTTTCGCCGGTTAGCTGCTCATTTCGAGCCTATCAGATCGTGTAAAGGCCAGAAAAGGCGCGACTTTTCATACGCCGCGATAATCGATATACTAGTCACAGAAGCGTAAGAAAGCGAGGAGTTGATTTACAAATATGGTACAGCTGACAACGGTAGCGGTAGGCAAGGTCAAAGAGATCATGGAAGCGCAGACCCCCAAGCCGAGCGGCTTACGTTTGGCGGTGGTTGGCGGCGGCTGTTCGGGTTTCAGCTATTCGATGGCTTTCGAGAACAAGCCCAGCATGCTCGACAAAACGTATGACTACGACGGGCTGAAGGTGTTTGTGGATCAGGCCAGTATGCTTTACCTCGAGGGCGCCGAGGTGGATTACGTCGAGACGCTGGAAGGCTCGGGTTTCAAGTTCAACAATCCGAACACGAAGTCGACCTGCGGCTGCGGCAGTTCCTTTAGCGCGTAGTTCAGGCGCGCGATCAATTTCTGAACGGGCGTTCGGACCTGAGGGTTCGTGCGCCCGTTTTGTTTTTTGGCGAGGTAAACATCGCTGTTCACACGTCTGGATGGGCGGAGTTCGGCAACGTCGAGTCCATAAAAGACTGCCTCATCAGGAATCCTCATTTCCATGATTGCGAAATCACGCGATTAGAGTTGGAGCGCGCCGGACCGATCTTGCTTTTGTCGATCGAAGTCCCGGATCGGGGAGGGTTGATCGATTCCAAACGAGAAGTAAAGATCCGGTTCACCGGGGTCGCCGATCTCGAGCTTCACGTCGGGGTGGAATCGGTCGTCTAGCGTGTCTTCGGATTCGACGGTGCCCAGAACGGCTCGCCTGCCGGCGTGTACTTGACAGGAACTCCGGGCAGAAACCCGTGTAGCCACTCGGCACAGTAATCCATTCCTGCTTCTTCGGACGCCACGTGCCCCAGTAGAATCAAACCCTTCGACCTGCCCTCGGCCACCGCATCCCGCGCGTACTCAACCGTCTCCCATTCCCGCGCCTCGCCCACCACAAGGACATCTACCGACGGATCCTCGAGCGCTTTGATCTGAACGTCGACACCCGCAGCGCCCGGCACGAGCGCAACGTTGCGAACCTTCTGCTGCGGATCGCCAATCACCCGCTCGACCCGGATCTTCAGGCGGCTCTCCGTGTTTGAGGCCAAAGTAGCAAGCGTCGTCTCCGGCATCACGAACCGGTGCGGCTCCGTGTGTGACTGATACGACTCCCAATCCAGTGCACGCACCATCCCGATCAGAATGCCGTCGGGTCCCGAGCCACCCGGGGCTGGGCGATGCCAGTGATCGTGAAACCGGAAAACGACGAGTCCGTGCTCGGTAATGTACTTCAGCTTCGTCTGATAAACCGGGTCATTCGTGAGTGTCTTGGTATCGTCCTGATGGTTGTAGAAAGTTGGCTCGTGCGCCACGATCAGGTTCGCGCCGTTGGCCACCGCGCGCTCCAGCACGTCGTAAGTCGCGGCGAATGCGGTCACGATTCCGGTCAGCGGCACATCTGGGTTACCGGCCTTGATCGTGTCAACCGTGTCGCCTTTCCATGGCGCTCCTGAGTGTTGCTGGATCTGTTCAATCGCCTGGCGTATGGTGATCGCGTGCGCGGGAGCAGCGACGAGTACTGCGCAGAGGAGTTGAAGCCGCATCCTCATTTCTCCGGCTGATCGTAGGGATGCAGTCGACGCACCCAGATATTTCGAAACCGCACCGGATCGTTGTGGTTCTGTAGCAACAACGAATCCTCGGCCGGCTGCGGCACGTAATGCGCGACATGCCGGTAAACCATCGGCCCCATCGACGCCTTGTGGTTGTGGATCATCACACCGTTCCAGAACGCCGTAATGTACGCCGGGCTGATCAGGTTGTCTCCCTCGAACTTCGGCGCCTCGAAAACGATGTCGTACGTCTGCCACTCGCCGGGTTTACGCGCTGCGTTGGCAAGCGGCGGCCACTGGCCGTAGATTGCGCCGGTCTGCCCATCGGCGTAAGTCGGGTTCTGGTACGCATCCAGCACCTGGACCTCATAGCGCGTTTGCAGAATCACACCGCTATTGCCGCGCCCTTGGCTGTTGCCTTTCGGCGGGTTCGGCGACGCCCACTCGACGTGCAACTGGATGTCGCCGAACTTCTCCTTCGTGACGATGTCGCCGGCGCCGGGAACGACTTCCATATACCCGTTCTCTACCTTCCACTCCGCGGGTCCAGGCTTGCCGCCATGGGTGATGCTGCTCGGATGTCCTTCCCAAGCGGAAAGATTTTTGCCGTCGAACAGGACGATGGCATCGGAGGGCGCTCCGCCGGGCTGATCGGACGGCGTCACAACTGGCGGATGCGGGCGGTTCGGATCATGCACGTGCCACGGTAAGTTGGGCAGGATCGGCGTGTCGGTGAATCCGAGATCATGATTCTGGCTCGCGTTTTGGGCAATGACGAGAGGTGCGATGATGCAGACGGTCGCCCCGGTTGCAAAGAGGATTAAACGGCTTGGTTTCGGCATGTTTCGAAGCCGTAGCGTATCAAACTTCGACCTAGGTTACTTCGAGAACCGCAACCGCAACGGATTCAGAGCTTCCCGAAGGCGCTGGCTAACTGCGCACCCGAAAACAGGAAGCGGTGCCACGTGATCCCCGTTGTCGAGTTGCTTGTGGATTCTCTCGTCCAGGGGAGTGATCGCCGCTGGGCGGTCGTAGTAGCCGCCGGCATAACGCAGCCGACCCGACGCATCGAATACGAGAAGCACCGGCGCGGCCTCGATGCCGAAGCGGGTAACTAAGTCGTTACCTGATAGAGCGGCAAACTCAAATCCTGATCGCTCGGCCAAACGCTGCTTGTCTGGGTCTGCACCGACGAATAGGATTAGTTCCTCGACGCCGCGGAATGGACGGCGCGTGACGAGGTGACTAAACAGCGAACGCGCGCAGGAACAGTCGGAATCAATCACATGCACCAGGAAGTTCTTGCCCGGCGCCCGACGGAGTTGCATCGCCGCGCTAGTAAGACGCGCTTGATCATTCGGAACGGGCAGCGACGCGACGTGCCGGAGCGATAACGCCGCGATCACGACCAGTAACACGATAGCCCAGCCGGTAAGTAGTAGCGGGGCGACCCAGGTCTTAGCGCGAATCACTGTTATAATCGCGACGCAACTTCGAAAGATCGGCGACGATGATCGACGGCTTACTGGGGTGCAGCAATACTCCCACTAAGCGGCCTTTCGGATCGACTACGAAAAGTGACGTCGAGTGATCGAGCGCCGACCCGACCGGCAGATACCCTGCGCCGATCTCTCGCGCGAAGCTACTTACGGAGTTCCGTGTTCCGGTGACTCCCGAAATATGACTGTCGAACTGCTTCAGGTAAGTCGACATGCGTTCCGGAGTATCGTGTTCAGGATCGACCGAGACGAACAGCGGCTTCGTAGTTCCGGCCGCTATGCCGCTTTCGGCATTGTGCGCGACGGCGGTCAAGACAGCGAGTGTCGTTGGGCAGACCAGCGGACAAGCCGTGAATCCGAAGAAAACCAAACTCCAGTGCCCTTGCAGTTGTATCGGGGTGAACGAACTGCCGTCACCGCTAACCAGCGGCGGAAATTGTAAAGGCGTACTCGGGCTGAGGGCGATGAAGGTTCGGGAAAGCGCGGCAACCGGCTCGTCAGGTGTCGTTGCCGGCCATTGGCGGGCGCCGGCAAACACCGCGAGCAGCGCCGTAGCTGCCGCAAGTACCAATACCGCAAGGAACTTAGTCAAAACAAGTCACGTCAGAAGAGTTCAAGCGTCCCTTCCAGCATGGCCGCCTCGTCTTCCGGTGCACGCGCCAATTCAGTAAGTTCCAGGTCGTCCGCTACCACGGTGGTAAGAGTAAGAACCATCTTTCCGATCTCGAATTGAAAAGAATGCTCGCTGACAACAGCATCCGGTGCAGGCGCCGGGATCACCTCCGTCCCGGTAAGTAGAACTGGCACTCCCGTTGAGACTACAACACCGTAGCGAAGTAGCGTATTCTTCATGCGCCCAACTAGCTGGTTGTTGAGTTCACAGCACCTATCTTCCAGGTCGTCCGTCCAGAATTGGGACAAAGGCAAAGCATACGCGTTGATAAGCAGGTCCCAATCCATTCGGAGCATTGATGAGATTGTGATTCCCTCACCGGTCGCGGTAATCATAGAAACCTTACTTCGTCCGTGGTCAACCTTTGCCGCTGGAACTAATAGTGTTTCCACGCCGAGCGACGATAGCAGGCTTCCGGCGGAACCTAGATAGAGCGATTTTAAGATCGCATGTTGCCCGTTGTTCATTGAATTCACTTTTCTTTTAGCCGTTAGACCGCTTGTTTTCGTCGGAGGTTAATTTCGCGGACATCAACGTTTAACCGGCGGTTAGCTTCTTCGCCGTCTGCACGAGCTGGTCGGCTTTGAACGGCTTGACAATCCAGCCCACCGCGCCGGCTTCTTTGGCGCGCTTGATCATGGACAGCTGACCTTCGGTGGTCAGCATGAGAATCGGAAGATCTTTGTTCTCTGGCTTACTCTTTATCTTCTCCACCATCTCGAGACCGTTCATCACGGGCATGTTGACGTCGCAGATCACCAGCTTGATGTTTCGATTCGATTCGATCAGGGCCAGTCCCTCGACGCCATCGGCGGCCTGCGCCATTTCGAACCCAGCCTGTTTTAACACCGTCGATACCTGCTGCCTCACCGTACCCGAATCGTCGACGACGAGGATTGTGTGCGTCATTGTGTATTACTCCCGTTTCGATATTTGTTCGCTCACGCCGCAACTAAACGCCGGGAGGATTTCAGCAACGCCTCGTGGCCCTCGTAAATACCGCGATCCTTAGGAAACGCGAACTGAATACGGGTGCCTAGGCCGCGCACCGACTCGACGGTGATCGTGCCCCCCAGAGGCTCACACACATCCGCCAGAGCGGCCATCCCGACGCCGCGGCCGGACAGCTCCGTGTTTGTATCCGTCGAACTCAGCTCTTTGGAACTCAGACCCGGGAGACAAAGAAGCTTTGCGGATTTCGCATATCCGTCGGTGGAAAGCCCAAGCTTGTCAGCTTTAGCCAGCAGACGATCCCAATCCACACCGGGGCCGTCATCCTCGACAATCACCAAGAACGAATCGCCCGCAATTTCGGTAGTTATCCGAATCGAAGACTTGTCCGGCTTGCCGCTCTTCCGGCGTTCCTCGCGACTCTCCACGCCGTGATCGACCGTGTTGCGCAGCACGTGTATGAACGCAAACCAGAACGGAGCAAATCGATCGCTGTCAAAACGCAGGCCGTTCGGCACAATGGACACAACGATATGGCTCTTGCCCATGCGCTCAGCGAGGCCGATGATCTGTTGCTCGACCCGCTCCAGCCGATTCCGGGTCGGCTCCATCTGCCAGGATTCGACCATGCGCGCCAGGATCGTGACATCCACGCCGGCACGAATGGCCAGAAGAATCGTGTTGTATTCCGAATGATCGATCTCAATGTTCGTATCGCGAGCTTCGCCGATCAAAGTTTGTGCGTCCGAGCGAATCTGGCCCCAGGCGCGTTCCAGTTCGGCCATCGCTGTGATGGCAGGCGCTTCCCCTCGTTCCCTCATCTGGTTCTCCATCGAGTAACAGATTTCGGAAACGCGCTGCATGCCAAAGATCGCGGCATTTCCCTTCAAGGTATGGATTAAGAGCTTCAGATGGTCGAGGTCGCCGGAATGGGCTAAATTCAGCGAGCCGATCAGAGCGTCCGCTTCCTTCAGGAACTCAAATAATCCGGCTTTGTCGCGCATCATATGCTGGAATACTCGCAGTAGATCTCCCTGATGACGCTCGGCAACCTCTCTGGCCAGCATTTCAGTCGTGTCCGTAACGATAACCAGAATCTTCCCCGGCAGCCCGTCCGGCGTGGAGCGTTGCAAGCCGCTCTCATGCGCCTCATTGATGTTGGTCATCAGTTGGTACTGAACCGCGTAGGAGCGGTCGCCATGTTCGAGGCGGGTCGGCAGCTGTGCGAGCGTTACTTCGAGCGGGAGTATCCCTTCCTGGACGGCTTCAAGAGCGAGGTCGAGCCATTCACTGAACAAAGCGTCCTTCCGGCCTATCCAAGCGCCGAGTTTCTCGCCGTCAACGCTTGCGCCAAACCAATCTTTCATCGTGCGCGAAATCTCGCCGGAAATGCGGCCGTCCGGCTCAATCGTGACTAACCCTTCCTGCAAGTTATTCAGGATCAGGCGCATGTCGCGTTGATGTTCGCGAATGGTGACGGTGCGCGCCTCGACTATTTTTTCCAAACCAATGACGTTATCGAAGAATTCTCGCGATATGTAGCATGCGGCAACGGTTTCGAGTATGACGAACGCGGTGTGAACCAGAACCACCCACCACTGCGCGTTGTAATTGAAAACGCTGCTGGGCAGAAGCCACCAGACGACCAGATGATGGACGACAACGGTGCCCGCCGCTGCCAGATTCACGGTTGGATTCGCAAACAGGCACAACATCGCAAGCAGGGCGAAGAAATAGAAATGCATCTCGATCTGAAGGGGCCCTTGGCCGAAGTGAACGAGGAGTCCGCCCATGAACATCGCCGTGATGCCGTAAACAACCGATATGGAACGGGGATTTTTGATGGTCCGGTAGGCGATTGTCGGGCCGATCAAAACGATCGCGCTCAGCACCAGCGCGGTGATCGGCCCGGTTCCGGCAGCCCAGGCTACCGCCATTAAGACCGGGATATGGAGGTAGAAGAAGATCAGCGCAACCTTGTTGATGTGCGCCAGGAATCGCCGCTCAAACTGCGTAATTTCCGGCGGCAAGGCCAGATATTTTGTCGGTTGCATGCTTTGGTTTTACAGATCGCTGCAAACCGTAGTGGGGGGTGAGGAAGTTACTTTCAAATTTTAGTTGTGAAGTGAACCTAAAGCGGAAACCATGAAGCGTTCGGTGCAATCACCAGCATGGAAAAGCGATATGCCTGACTCAGGAGCGGCAACAATGATCTCTCGCGGGCTTCGGATTTGCTGGCATGCATCACGGTTGAACCCAGGAAGCGTTCGGGGCAGCCGTGACATTCGATGTTATCGAGTAACGTTGGATCCGGCGGTGGTTTGCTGCGGCTCTAATCGGCTTTGCCGTCTAACTCGCCTTCTTCCGGAACACAAACTGGTTGCATCCCACCGTGCCACCCGCGGTCTCCAGATTCGTCATCTCAAACCCGCGCTCGCGATAAAACTGGAAGATTTGCTCCGGTTTCGCGACCTCAAACGGATAGCCGCCCACCCAATCCACGTGATCGCGCCAAGGCGACATCCCGCGATCCCTTCCGTACTCGCGCCATTGCCGGAATGGGCGCAACAGGAGCGCGTCTTTCAACATCCGCGGGCCCCACGACACCAGCAGCGTCGGCCAAAGCACTGCCCATCGCAGTCGCCGCGGCGTCTTGTTGTAGATGCGTTTCACCGTGGTCCAGCGGCGACTTCGCGTGCCCTGATCGTTGTAGATCGCGACGAAAAGCAGCCCGCCGGGCTTCACCAGCGGCGCGACATTGCCAAGCGCCTCCCACATCGACCCCGTGTGATGCAGAACTCCCCACGAATACACCACATCGAACTGACCCAGTGAATCCAGATAGCCGCTGTCGAGGACGGAGGCCTGCTCCACCTTCCACTCGCGCGCCGCGTCGCCATATCGATCTCGCAGCTGGCGCGTACACGCGAAGGACTGCGGATCGAAGTCGAATGAATGGACCCGCGCCCCCAAACGATACGCGGCCAGACTGAACAATCCGCTACCGCTTCCCGCATCCAGAAACGTGCGGCCTTCCAGATTCTCAACCCCGAGCATCGCGCGCAACGATTTCTCCGCACCAGCGATGCGGCTCTCGTCCAGATGCTCCAGGAATCGCGCCCAGTTCTCTCCGAACTCGAAGCGCTCTCCGGCGGCGACTTCATGGGCATGTGTTGCGCTCATGCGGGCTCCAAAACACCGCGCGAGACATCCCGCACCTGCGTCGCCGCGATGCAGCGCTCGACAGGCACGATCAACTCATATCGGATCTCTTCTGCAGCTTCCGACACGCGCCGGAATCCGAACTGATCGTAAATCCCGGCCACCATCTTGTTCTTGCCGGTCGGCCGGTAAACCCCGATCAGCGTGCGGACATCGCTTTCGCGGGCCGCATCGAGCAGGCGGTCGAACATGAACTTCTCCATCTGCCGGCCGAGCGTTCTACAGCTCATCAACCACGTATCGATCTCCCACGTGTGCGCACCCGCCTCGCGGCAGATCAGAACACCAATGAGTCCATAGCTGCCGAACCGATCCGACATCTGGAACGCGCCCAACCAAACACGGTCGTCGTTCATCCACTGCGCGAGCTGCGCTTCCGTATAGCGCCGCGTCGTCAGGTTGAACTGATTGGTCTTGTTGATCAGCTGCGTCACGCGCGCCAAATTCGCGGTCGTTACCGATTCCACGGAAGCTTCCAGCTGCAGCTGCTGCAGAAATTCGTCAATCGAACCGTAGGCGGAGCGCAGCGTCTCGCGCGCCGACTGCTGCTGATACTGCTTCGCCCGCGCCAGATCTTCCGCGGAAAGCGTCAACGCGAAGAAGTGGCGTCCGCGATCGATTTCCCGCACCCACTGGAATATCGATGGCACCCAACTCAACGACGGCCACATCCGGCAACTGCGATCGCACCCACTCGCGTTCGAGCGGGTTATCGTCGATGAACACAAAGCTATCGAGCCCTAGCGAAAGCTCTTCCGCAATGCGCCGGATATTTTCCGCCTTGTCGTCCCAATTCGCCCGGAACGCAGCGAAGTCTTCCAGCTTCAGTGCCATTCCGGCATGCTCTTCAAACGGCAGCCGCGCGTCTTCGGGATTGTTTTTGGAACTGACCGCCAGCAGGATCCCGCGTTCCCGCAGCTCCTTCAGATACATCTGCAACTGCAGATGCGCTTCGCCCGCCGGAGTTCCGGGGCCGACCTCGATTCCCGCAACGCCGTCCTCCCCGATTACGCCCTTCCACAACGTGTTGTCGAGATCCGTCACAAGGACTTTGCGCGTCAGTCCAACGACTGCGCGAATGTGCGCCGCCACGGATTCGGCAAGCTCCGGCAGCGCCGATGTAGCCGGATGCTGCTGATACTGCGCCCACTGCGCGGCATCCTCCCACGCGGTGCCGATCGTACGCTGCAATTCCGGCGTGTCGACGATGGAAACGAAACCCGGAGCGTGGTCCCAAAGTCCGCGATTCAGAACCTCGATCACGCGTCGCCGTCCGCCGTCCAGCTTGTTTCCGAGATAGCCGAAACTCTCGGTCGCCGGGTAATCGGACGCGTATTGGATGACGTGGCAGCTGAACCGTTCAGCGATCTGCTTCCAGGTTTGGTAGCGTTCGGCGAGCAGATTCGCCTCGACGGCTCGCGGCGTCTCTTCATTGCCGGACAATCGTAGATCGCGCCAGCTCAAAGGCAGAACGACGATGCTCGGACGGAACTTCGCCAGTCCGCTTTCGGGGTCTAGGATTTCCTGCTGCTGCGAACCGTACGCGCCTTCGTAGATCTCCACTGCGATGCGATCACGAAAACAAAGCGATCGGAGGACCTGCGCAAAAAAGGCGGTCGTCGCGTTCCCCAGAATTGCTACGCGCGCAGTCCGCAGCGAACTGCGGTCGTGCTGAGCAACCCGCGCCACCAGCTTTTCCGAGCGCGCAAACAGGGTGTAAGGCATCGGTGACGAAAGCGCGAGTCGAAGCTGTCGCGCCGCCTCGCCCCAGTCGCCTGCATCCGCCAGAACGCGCGCGAAAGCCAGTAGATCTGCAGGCTCCCGAACTGGTTCGCCATCGAGATAACCGCGCCACGCGGACGCGGCCCCCGGAAGTCCCAGGTCGGTCGCCAGCAGGGCGTTCAAACGTGCCGCGTTGCGCGTCGACGGCAGCTCGCGCAGCCAGCTTTCCATCTGATCGCGATCGTTCGCGCCCAACCCGCGCCCGAGCACAGACCGCAACAGCTCAACCCCATCCGGTGAAAGCGCCGCCCCGAGTGTTTCCAGATAAGTTCGCGCCGTGGCAAACTGTTCGCTCTTGCTTTGTCCCTTTAGCGCGCGGCCTAAATGAGACTCCAGCGGAAGCTTCGTCGTTTTCTGCATCAGCTCTTTGAATCGGCTCTCTTAGTCAGCCCTCGAGAAGTTGCCCTTCCGACATGACGTGGGCCCGGTGCGGCAGCCAGCTCGCAACGCCGCTTACCCACGCTCGGAATTCTTCTTCCGTTAATCCAGTGTGATCGACTAAGCGGGGCAAAAGCAATCTATCCGTCTCGCGGGTGGTCAATCCGGGCTCACAGGTCGTCGCGGATATGACACCCCGCTGACGAAGCCATTCCGGAAATTCGGGCAGATGAAATCCGCCGGGATAACAAAAATGATTCGCCGGTTCGGACGTAATGCGCGCAATTGCGGCACGATTATCGTCAATTTCCCGGCGAAGGAAATCCCGGTCCCGCGACGTCCGATGCCGGTGCGTATGCAGTTGGACGTCCACGCCCGCGGCGGCTAGTTCGCGCGCTTCTTCAGCCGTCACCAGATGGAACAGGCGCCGGGCGCACAGCGCATCGTAGTCGATCCCGAGACGCCCGGCCAGTTGCCGCAATAAATCATCCTTTGCAGCGCCGGATAGCTTAGCTGACTTCGCGTAGTTCCTTGATTCGGCGAACGATCGCCACGCGATTTGCGTCATCCAACTGCACCGGCTCTCCCACGACTTCTGGCCAGTCGAGCCTTCGTCCGCGCGCTTTCCACAACAGGTAAGAACACGCCACATCGAAGACCGGGCGATTGAAATCCGAATAATACGTGGTCAGATAGAGCGTAACCGGATACTTGAATTCCTGAATCAGCGGAAGCGCTCGCGTCAGAAAGTCGAAATTGCCATCGTCGAACGTGATCGCGACCGACCGCGGAGGAAGCGTTCCTGCTTCGGAGCGTTTGATCGCCTCGCCGAGTGGCAGAACCTTCGCGTCGAGCTCCCGCAGGATCTCGAAGCGGCGGCGCAACATCGCTTGCGGCATGTATAGGCTCGGATCCCACAGATGCTCGTCATCGAGCGAAATACCGTGGTAACACAGGATCAACAATCGCTGGCTGCGCCACGCGCTTCGGAGCAGGAAGCGATCGACCTGAAGGGCGTCCGCTGCTCTGAGCGCCATCAGTTTGGCACCGCGAAGCATATCGCTACGCCTCGAAAACGCGCCGCTCGGAAAGCACGTGCGTCAGGTCGCCGATCGATTCCGCGCCCAGAATCTCCTCGTCCGGTTCGATCCCGAATTCGCTTGTAATCAGCGTGAATAGCTGCACGTCGGCGATGGAAGACCAGTTTTCGACCGTATCGCGGGTATCCGTATCTTGCAGCGACCCGCGTGGCGCGCCCAGGATTTCTTCCACGGCGCTCCGAAAAGCCGACTCAGTCATTCATCAAATTTTCAGCGACAAGCATCTATCTCATAATCATAAAGCAATTGCGCGTTATGCCGAACGATCTTGATCCGGTCCCTGAACTTGCATCTATAGAGGATGAGCTCGATCGCTTCAGTTATAGCCGGAGATGAAAGGTACCGCCGGCCAGCGAACTACGGCGCCGGCGTCGCGATAAAGCCGTGTGAAATGCCCTTAGAATCGAAATAGGAACCTACAATCACCCCACTATTGCTAATGCCGTATGGGTAGGTACCAATGCTTCCCGGGTAGACCACATCCGCGAAGACGCCGCCGGCGTAGGTAAACCCTTGCGCGTGGGACTCGGGTGGAGAACCGAACTGGAAACCCACGGCCACGCCGGCATCGTTGATCCCCGAAAGATTGGTACCCTGAACGGCGCCGGGATATTGGATCACCTGATAGGTTCCGCCGGCCGGGAGAATGACTGCCCCGTTGGCAGTGGACTCCGGAAAACCAACGATGGTTCCGGCGCTATTGATCCCGGTCGGGCGAAACGGGCGCTTCGTTGTAGTACGGCAACGGCCGCAAGTTGCCCCCTTGAGTTTCGAACCCGTAAGAGGTTCCATGACCATCGTTGAAAGCACCCACAATCGAACCATCCGTGCTGATACCTTGCAGAAATGTGATGTAGTTGGGGGACTTAATCGGAGTGTAAGTATTCGATAGGATGAACCCGACTTTCCCGACGGAGCCGACAATTACACCGGAATCACTGATCCCCGACACACTGGAAGGTGTACCGGGGAGCAGTTGCTTGAAGGAACCGTCCGGTGACCGCAAGAAACTGTACACGGTGGCGCCGATCGTTGCCGGGCTGTAACGCCCAACGATCGCGCCAGAGGAGTTGATCGCGTTCAGCTGCGAGTACCCGGCGCCGGGGTAGTCTACGGTTTCAAAAGTGTAGGTGGTTTGGGCGGGCGCGAGGGCGGCTGATGCGAGGGCCATGAGCGGGAGTAAGTAAGCCTTCATGTGAATGACCTTATCAGAGTTCCTCCGCTTACGGCTTGCACCCTATGTAACGTTTTGTCGAAGATCTAGTATCCTTTCGCGATGTGCATAGTTTCTCTCTGCATTAGTATCAGAGGCAAGCATCGCGTATCTCATAATGATAGAGAAATTCCGCGCCATGCCGAACGGTCTCGATCCGGTCCCCGAACTCGCGCTTATCGATAATGAGCTGGACCGCCGCGCGTGGACGGAAGAATATTGCGCGTCGATGCTTGCGAGCGTCACCGAAGATTTCGCGTCCCACGCGCCGGTTCAGGAGTTATCGGCTGCTTCGGGCGCGCTTGCTGTAAACGATGCGGTGGAGCGAGCCATCCTGCTGCGCGCGGCGCGCTATGGTCAAGACCGCATCGCGACCTTAAGAGTTGTGCCGGAAGTACAGTTACTCTTGCGGAAAGAACTAGCCGCCTATGCCGCGCACCGGAAAGCCTTCCCGGTAACTGCCGGTACTTATAACTTCGTCATCGCGAGTAAGATGGCTACACTCCGCCGCTTTCCTTGCGGACCTATGGACTGGGAAGTATCCGGAGTTCCTTTATCTTGGCTCGTCGACTTAAGTAATCGGGACCGGCTGAAGCTTCTAAGTTACACCGCAACCGCGATGCATGGCCGGCGTCCGCTGTTCTTCATGCATGTGGCGCCGGCTCCGCGTAGCCGGGCGCTGGTATTAGAGAAAGAAGTTATACGCGGCTGGCATCGGATGGCTTCATCGCTTCAGTTACAACCGGAGATGAAAGGTATCGCGGCAAGCGCCTGGTTCTTAGACGCGAAAGCGCTCGAGGCTCAACCTCATCTCCGCTGGTTGAACGCGCCTTTCCGCGAGTGGGGCGGCATTATCGGGGTAGCCGGTGAAGCTCCCGCCGACTCAGGAGTACTCGAGCGCAACAAAGAGCGAGCGCGCCAGGTTCTTGCCGGTGAAGTGCACTATCGCCTGGGGCGCGGACTATGGTCGCGTGCCGCAGCCGCGAAGTGGGCCGAGGGTCATGCGGAACTCTCCACCTGATTCACAACGGTAATACCAGCGGAGTCAACCCGTCTCGTGCTAAGTTATACCGATTGATGGCGGGACACCAGTGAATTGGAAGACTAAGGCCGCGATCCAGCGCGCTATCTCACGTTTGCCCGTTGGAAGCGAGGACGTCTACTATCAGCTACAGCGCCGGTTTGGTAACCTGCGCAATCCTGAATCGCCTCTGACGATGTTCCGCGAGGCAGCGGCTCCAATCTTTGCCGAGTTGCGGGATTATGGACGTCCGGTAAGTGGAGCCCGCGTACTCGAGGTAGGGACCGGCCATCGCATTCACATGCCGCTCGCGTTCTATCTCGCCGGCGCCCGCTCGATAGTTACCTTGGACTTACATCCAATCCTGAAGCCCGATCTGGTGATGCAAGCAGTCGCTCAACTCATCGAGCACCAGGGCGAAGCAGCGCGGCTCTTGCAATCGATTGCGGATCCCGAAACTGTCTCGCGCCGCATTCTCGACTTAGCCGAGGCGCGGACTTTCCCGGAACTCGCCGCCATCATGCGGTTGCAGTATCTATCTCCCGCCGACGCGGCTGCGTCCGATCTCCCCGATCATTCCGTAGATATCCATTTCTCTCACACGGTCTTCGAACACATTCCGAGACAGGTCCTTGTTTCCATTCTGCGGGAAGCTTCGCGGCTGGTTACGGAAACCGGCCTGATTTGCCACCACATCGACCTTTCGGACCATTTCTCGCACGCAGACCCGTCCATAGGGAAAATCAACTTTCTGAAGTTCTCGTCGGATCAATGGCGCGGGATCGACAACGACCGGTTCGGCTATCAGAACCGGCTCCGCGCGGATGACTACGTCGACATATACAAGGAAGCCGGGCAGGAAATTCTGAAGTGGCTCGATGTAGTTGACCCAGTCGCGCTCCAAACCGTCCAGAATGGCTTTCCCCTTGCTCCCGAGTATCAGGGTATTGAAGCTTCGCGGCTGTGTACGGTTGTTGTCCGGGTAATATCACGGCCTCTAGTTCCTTGACCGGAACGCGGGATTGAACCGCGGATCCCATACGAGTCAATATTGATGTGAGAGAATGACAGCTTTCTAATGTCCGAGCATTTCTCGCAAAACTTCACGTGGAGTCACCGGGTCACGTCCGCTGTGAGTCGAAGGCTCCAGGGCATCGTTTATACGTCAAGAGGCGGTCTCACCAAAGGTCTGCGCAGAAAAGGGGGACTGGGTTTTCTTCCTGGCGCCGCGCATCCCGATACAGCCGAGGTGCGGTTCCTGCGAGGGCTGGATTTTAGCGGAAAAGTAGTCTACGACATTGGCGGGTTCCAGGGACTGATGACCGTCTTCTTTGCCAAAACAGCGTCGCGGGTGATCACGTTCGAACCCAACCCCGCCAACGTGGTGCGCATTTATGAGAACGCCGGCCTTAACGGGTTCAAGAACGTATTTGTTTTTGTTGCCGCAATCGGTAATCAGGACGGAGTTCTGCGCCTCTGCGTTGACCCGCTCATGATCGGGGCGGCCAGCGGTGATCCCGAAATATCGGAGCAAATTCGCGCCGACGTGAAAGACGCAATTGAATTACCGGTGATGCTTACGTCCATCGACGCCGGGATGGTCCGGTTCGGCCTGCCGGAACCAGACTTCGTTAAGATCGACATCGAAGGTATGGAACTGGACGCGCTACAGGGCATGACGGACGTTATTACTTCCCGAAAACCCGAACTGTATCTGGAACTCCACGGGACGATAGAAGCCGATAAACGCGCCAATGCGACCGATGTCATCGAATTCATCCGCAGTCGCGGCTATCAAATCTTCGACGTCGAACAGAATCGCGACATTACCGCCGATGTGCCCACCGGACGGGAGAGTCATATCTACTGCCAACAGTCGCATCGATAAAGTCTGTACAGCGATTGTTTTGTTCCGAATGATGCAACCGAAGCGTTTGGCGTCTGGCGCAAAGCACCTCAGCGGTAATAAACTTCTTCCAGTATTCATTTCAAGGGGGGAGTATGCGCCTACACCAAGTCGTGCGCGCGAATCGTACTGCGTGGCTGTGCCTGACGATGCTGTGCTTGTTCGTGCTGTGCCCAATCGCCCTGATTGGACAGAGTAATCGAGGCACACTAACGGGAACTGTCACCGATCCGTCCGGCGCCGCCGTAGCCGGAGCGAAGATCGACGCGATCGAGAGCGGCACGGGCAGCACATACAGCACCGTTAGTTCGACGGACGGCGACTATAGGTTTCCTGAACTGCTGGTCGGAAGCTATAACCTATCAATCACCGCGCCGGGATTTCGCACCGACAACCGAACCGGGGTTATTGTCCAAATCAATTCAACCGCGGTGCTGAATATAACGCTGACCCTGGGCGCCTCCAGCGAAGTCGTCACGGTTACGGCGGATGTTCCTAGTGTGGAATCCGCAACCTCGGATGTAGGCGGAGTAGTGACTGCGCGCCAGGTCGAAGAGTTGCCGCTGACTCTGGGCGGCGTTGGCGCATTCCGGTCACCCGAAGCGTTTGAGTTTCTCTTGCCGGGAGTTTTCGGTCCGGGCACCGGCAACAATTCGAACGGAATCTACTTACAAAAGACAAGCGGCGGCCAGAACTTCGGTGACGACGTGCTCTTGGACGGTACTTCCGCGGCGCGTCCGGATAACGGCTCGACCTTTGACGAAACCGCGCCTTCCGTTGAAGCCCTCCAGGAGTTTCGCGTCTTAACCGCGACTCCGCCCGCGCAGTTCGGGAGGACCACCGGCGGCATACGAAGCTTCACCACGCACTACGGTTCGAACCAGTTCCACGGGACTGCGTTCGATATTCTGCGCAACACCGATCTCGACGCCAACACTTACTTTAACGACTTACTGCGCGGCACTTGTACCGGCGCCACTTGCGCAAACTACGCAACTCCCAAAGACATCAAGAATGATTACGGCGTTTCGTTGGGTGGTCCGGTGATTATCCCGCACGTGTACAACGGCAAGGACAAGACTTTCTTCTTCTTTACCTGGGAGCAACTGCAGTGGCCGCGGAATTCGGTAGTGACCAGCTCGGTCCCGACCGCCGCGGAACGGACCGGCGACTTCTCGGCAATCCTGACGAATAACGTCATTGGGACTAACCCTTGCACGGGAGCAAACGTGTATGCCGGTGAGATCTTCGAACCGGGGTCCACGTCGACCACCTCGACGGGGACACTCTGCCGCACCACGCCGTTTCCCAACAATGTGATTCCGCAGAGCCTGCTGGATCCGGTAGCCCTGGCTACGCTCAAGCTATTGCCTGCACCAACGTCAGGCGGCTTGGTGAATAACTATAGCTTCTTAAACAACTTCCCGACCAATAACACGACTTACACGATTCGCATCGACGAAAACATCAGCAACTATGACAAGGTTTTTGCCGCATACGACGCACGTGAGAACACGCTGCTGACCGGAGGCTCCGCGGCGTTGCCCGCTCCTCTTGATCCAAATAGTTTTGATCAGGACTTCATCACCCACTACGGACGCGTGGGCTGGGACCACACATTTTCCCCCACGATGCTGAATCACCTAAACCTTGGCTACAACCGCACCAATAGCAATAACATTTCGGATGCGGTGAGCTCCGGAACCAACTGGGCGGCTCAGATCGGTCTCAAAAACGTTGCCAGCACTACTTTCCCGCAGTTCAATATCGGCTCCGGCTTCCCCTCATTGGGACAGGCGCGCGGTGATGATGATGTGGGCAACGAAGCCGACCTCTCCGACATTCTGAGTTGGACAAAAGGGCGGCACACGTTGAATATAGGCGGCGATGTGCGCTGGATTCAATACAACAATTTGGCGTTCGACAACCAGGCGGGCACTTTTGACTTCGGTAACGCGGAAACCGCCGCTGCTCCGGGCGTTCTATCCAGCCAGGGCGGATATTCCTTTGCTAGCTTCATGCTAGGCCAAGTGAATGACGCTTATCTAACTCAGTTTGCGCACTACCCGCGCTATACGTCCTTCTACTATGCTCTGTTCGTCCAGGATGACTTCCGGGTAACATCCAGACTTACGTTGAACCTGGGCTTGCGATGGGATGTGGACCAACCGCGTAAAGAAGCGGATAACTATACCAGTAATTTCGACCCGTCGCTGCCGAACCCGGGCGCGGGAGGCAGCCTGGGCGCACTGCAGTTCGCGTCAAATTGCAATGGATGCAACGTTCGCTGGGCCAAGACGTTCTACGACGATTTCGCACCGCGGATCGGTTTTGCATGGTCGCCGTTTGCAAGCGGCAAAACCGCGGTTCGCGGCGGGTATTCCATCCTATATGGACCGCTTTTCTACTCCGACTTCGCCAACAACGTCGATGCGGGTTATGCGGCGACGCCGAATCCCGTTTCGATCAACGGTTTCGTTCCAGCATTTACTCTCGCGAGTGGATTTCCGTCGTACGCGCCCGCTCCGAACCTCGATCCGAGCCAGCGCAACGGACAGAGTATCGATTACATTACGTCCGGATTCGGCAAACCGCCGATGATCCAGCAGTGGAACTTCCAGATCCAGCAGCAATTAGCGCCCGACTTGATACTAAGTGTTGGATATGTCGGCCAGAAAGCACAGAACTTACGGTCAGCCGCCGCGGATGGAATGTACAACAATATTCCCGTTCAGGATCTTGCTTTGGGTGAGAACCTGTTGAACGCGCCAATCGGTTCAGCGGCCGCGAATGCCGCTGGGATATACGCGCCCTATCCAGGATTCCAGGGCGTCGTGGGAGATGCGCTAAGACAGTATCCGCAATACCGCCGGTTCAATACGGACTGCTGCCTTGAGAATGATGGGATGTCTACTTTTGAAGCGCTTGAAGTTACGCTGGCGCGGCGCTTTCGTAACGGTTTGAATCTCCAGTTCTCCTATACCTGGTCGAAGACGCTGACCGACGCCGATTCGCTGTTCCCCGGACAGAATGCCGGAGGCGGGGTCTATCAAGATCCCTACAACCTGCACTTAGAGAAGTCCGTTAGTAGTCAGGACATTCCACAGATGGTGGTTCTGAGTTACCTCTATGAGTTGCCGTTCGGAAAGAACCGCCGGTACTTGAACAGGAACGGCTTCCTCGACGCGGTCTTCGGAGGCTGGGAGATAGGCGCCGTGCAGCGCTACCAAAGCGGGCAGCCGCTACCCTTCTACTGTGCGGCGGATAGCTTCTCAGCCGGCTGGGACGATTGCTTCCGGTACAATGCCGCCGCCGGGCAATCTGTTTTCAACGGAGCAGCGAACCAGCCGGGGTATAACCCGCTGAATACGCCTTTCCTGAATAACAGCTTCTTCGTTGAGCCGAATCCCAACGGCAATGCCCCGATAGTTTTCGGACAATTGCCTCGGATCACTAACTACCGCATGCCAGGGTATTTCAATGAGGATGTGAACCTGGCCAAGCGCTTTCATTTCAAGGAAACCGCATACTTCGAATTGCGTGCGGACGCGTTTAACATAGCCAACCGGCATATCTTCGCGGAGCCGTACAACTTAGGACCAAATCCGAATGCAGGGTCCTTCACGAATTTCGGATATGTGAATGGAACTGTGGATACGCCCAGACTAATCCAGGTGGAAGGCCGCGTGCGTTTCTAGGTCATTGCGGCTGGACCGTAAAGCTATGAAATTCTGCTTTGGCGTCGGGCGCGCCGCCGCAGGTTAGCCCGACACGTAACCCCCGATCCCAAGGTGGCAGGAACATTCCGCCCAACTGCGCTCCCAATACTGTCCAATCCTTACCGTTCTGGCTGTATTCGGCAGTGAAGTCCGTGGTGCCAGTCGCGGTGATCCGCAGATGAAGCGGCATCGTTGCGGGCGCACTCGCCAGTATTTGCAATTCGCCCTTAGTGCGTCGGAACTGCACCACTTCGCCGTTTCGTACGCCGATGCCGACAGCGTTCTCCGGGTCACCGATAACTGCCAGCCCGACTAACCCGGAGGCTAACTGAACGCTTACGGACGCTGTGAACGAGAGAGACGTAATCGACTGAGCTAATATCCCGCCAAAGGGATCGGAAGCGTGTTCAGCGTCCGGCTGTAGAGTGATCGCTCTGCCCGTTTTGCTGCCATTTCGGGGTTTCTCGTAAAGGCCACTCCCAACCTTCACCTGATATCGTGCTCACCGGTTGCGCGGCCGCTGGCGAGATAGAAGGCCATCCATCCGCGTCCCAATGAATCTGATCAATCAGCGCTTCGCGACCAATATACACTGAGCCCTCGCGAGGGTAGGCGTGATGTAAGAACTCATATTTCCCAGCCGGTGTTTCAGTTATCGTTCCGTGGCCGGGACAAGTCCAGTTCTTGTCTCCGGTTTCTATAGGGTTGCGCGGGTCCTTTACCCATGGCCCCAAGAGATGATGCGATCGGGCAACACCCTCGGCGTAGTCACACTTAAGCCCGCAGCAAGCGCCGCCAGCGTAAAACAGGTAGAACCAGCCGTCGCGCTTCAGTATGTCCGGACCTTCCACGACCGCGCCCTCCCACGGCTCGTCGTTGCGAATCAGATGTTGTGGCGCGCCTTTGAGTTTGAGACCGTCTTGACTAAGTTCCTGAGCCCAGATCCAGGTCGGCTGCTGCCGGCTGTTCCCGTCTTCTTTCCAGATCAGATAGGGAGTGCCGTGCTCATCTTTCACGAAGTAGGGATCGATGGAGCCGTCGGGCTGGCATACCAGCGGGCCATGGTCCACGTACGGACCTCCGGGCCGGGTAGCTTCGGCAACTGCGACGCATAAGGGCCCTCCGCGCTTACGGGCTGCGTAATAGACGCGAAACTTCCCGTTGTCATTGACCAGTTCCGGCGCCCAGAAGTTGCCGGAAGCCCATGGTGGGGGCTCCTGGAAGACGGCACCCAATTGTTGCCAGTGAACTAGGTCCGGCGAATGGAGGAGCGGAAAAACAGGCGCCCACTCGGCGGATGTGTTCGATGCCCAATACTCCTTACCGACGCGGATTACGGTAGGGTCCGGGTGATCTCCGGGCAGAACCAGCTGCTGCGCGTAAGTCAATCCGGCGGAGACGAAGAGAAGAAACCAGCGCACGACAACTAGCATGGCGCACTAACGCGGCGAGATCGTTTCACGAACTCGATATCGTGTTACCGGGCCCAAAGACTCCGCGGTCCAATCCACATTCCCAAGGCGGCCGCCGCGCGGCATCCCGGTGATTGGGCCCCCGTTCAAACTTGTCAAAGTTATCTCCGCACCGCTTAGTCCAATCCGCACCGGACTGGCGATCGCAACGCCTTCGGGCGGTAACAAGCTCTTACCGCTCGGTTTCCAATAGAGTTCAATCCATCGCCCGCCATCCTCATGCGAGAACACGGCGCGGAGGCGGGTATTCTCCCAGACTTGTTGCATCGCGCCGTTGCCTAGTAAGTCCGCTTGGTAACTCGACGCGTCAGCGCGTGGAATCGCAACAATGCGCAGAGGCTTCTCGTAAGTCGCAGCCCCGCTAATCCGCAAGGTAGATAAGTGCACTCCCGGCGAGGAGTTGGTAGTAAAGACGCGCAGAGACACCTCGCGCTCGGACGACGCCCCGATAGTCACCTCACTCTTTTCCGGGCTGAACTCGACTCCTTCGCCGCTCGCAGTTATCGTGAACGTCCGGATCTCCGGCGCATTGTTCTTCACCTGCACGGTGATCGTACGGCCGTTCGGCGTCTCCACGGGAACCAGCGGCGGATCGCTCAGCAGTTCCGAGGCGCTCCCGAAATGCACTGCGATGGCTTCCGCCACATGCACGGATAGAGGTCGCAGCAACTGTACGCGCCGGTGACTTACACTTAGCCCGTCCGTTTCGATTCGCAGGTCTACTTTGTCCCCATGCAGCCGGTCGGCAGGGACCGTGACGTTGTAGATGACTTGCGGTAGTGTCGTTTCGCTGGTAAGTGGCCATTGGTCGGGCACGATCAATCTGGACCGCGCAGCAATCTCGGGTGGCGTGTAGTCCGTAGTTACTTTGTTCGTTTCGCCCAGGATCAGTACGTGACCATCCGCGAAGCTCGCTACATGATCAGGGTCTGAGATGGCGATAGCGATCCGCATCTCGTGGCTGTCGCCCTTCCCGGCTGGAATCGGAAGACGCGCGCGCTTCGAATCCGGATCCCAATCGAACTCCGTCGGACGGCCTCCCGCCAGCATCGGCCCCTCCGGTTGCCTCTCCAACTGCAGTACCGCCACGCCCGCGACCGGCGCGTAGAACTCGAACGCCAGAATGCCGTTTTCGTATTCAATCCCGGTCAGTTCGCAAGTCGCGTAGAGGAGCCGTTCGGTGTTCGACATCCCGGTGCACGAGCGGCAAAATCGCTGGTCGGAAAACGTGACGTCGACGGGAAGCATTAGCGCGTCGTGCGGCGGCACGGTTACATTCGGAATCTGGATCTCGCGTCCGAAAGAAGGCAGCGCGGCGGCTAACGATCCATGCCACGGCAGCCGCGACTCGTTAACAATGCCAAGTGCGCTCGCACGTTTCGCGAACCGTTGCTCCACCAGCTCGAGCCCGGTGACTCGTCGCGTTTCTGACCGCTCGTCGCTGTCCAACACCGCGGCCCAGTAGGTGGAAACGACCGCTTCGCGCCGCAGCGGTTGCGTGTCTTTGGATTCGTCGCCGCTCAACGAGACCGCGCCTTTGCGAAACATTGGACTGGATTCGCTTTCGACATCCGTCCACAGCACCTGCTTGCGCGCGTGCATCGCCATGCGGCTTTTGGTGAGCGCGTTGGGATCGAGCGCTGACACCCGCACCGCCTGCGCTTCCGGATCAACCAGAGTCAGCCCGGCTTGCGTGACGAGGCCGCGAAATTGCGTCCGGCGTTTCTTTCGAAGCGATCGCGTCGGCGCCGATGTTGTGCAGCCACACCAGTTCGCGGGCCCACAGGAATTGCGGAATCCGATCCGCTTGGAAATCGACGACGACGGCATGGAACGCCGATTCTGAGGCCCTGCCGTTTTCGAATCCGATGCAGAGAAGCGCGCACAGAAGTACGCGCCGGATCAATGACGGCTCCACGATCCTAATCGGTAATCCTCGACAAGCGGCATCTTCACCACCTTGCACATCTCAAATAGGCGCGAGCGCGCACGCATGCCGAGGCGATCGGTCAGGCTCAGGCGATAGTCGAGCTTGGCTTCTCCTTCACCACGTTTGGCTGTTTCCACATCGCCCAGATTCGTCGTGGCAATCAACGGCTTGCGATGGTTGCACCGATGCGTCAGGATCGACGTCACGGTGTCTTCCACAAACTCGGTTACGCGATGCGCGCCGAGATCGTCCAGCAGCAGGATTTCGCAATCGAGTGCCGAGCGGTAGGCTTCCCGATCGCTGACACCGGCCATACCATCGAACGACGACCGGATGCGCGTCAGCAAGTTCTGGTAATCGAAGAACAAACCTTCGAAGCCGCGCTTCAGCAGCTCGCGGAACGCCGCCACCGCCAAGTGGGTCTTGCCGGTTCCCGGGTCGCCCATGAGCAATAACCCGGGATGCTCCGTGTTAGGAAACTCGCGCACGAACCCTTTGACCGTAGTCATCACCTGCGCGAGTTCGCGATGCGCACGCTTGGTTGAGAAGTTATCGAGTGAGGCATTTCGATAGAGCGGGGGAATTCCGCTGGCCTCTTCGTTGCGTTCCGCACGGCCCTCGAACTGGCAGTGGCACCGCTCCGCGCCCGAGAGTTCGTCGGCCTCGACGATCTTCCAACCCGACCCGCTGCAGTCCGGACAAACGGAGATCGCCATGGTTCTTATTCTATGGTGACCAGGACTGCGCCTGCGTTCACCAACTCGTGCTGCTTCGCGTGAATCGACTGCACGCGTCCGTCGCGCGGACTCTTCAACTGATTCTGCATCTTCATCGCTTCGACAACGACTACGCCTTGCCCAGCGGTGATTTCCTGGCCCACGACGACGAGCACCTCGATCACCTTGCCCGGCATCGGCGACTTCACCTGCGCGCTGCCGGCCGCTGCGCCTCGTGCGGCCTGCGGACTCCACTGGCGCGGATCTGAAGTGTCGACGGAGACCGGCACGCCGTTGACGCGGACCTCGTCGCCGGCCAACCGCACTTCAACCGATCGCGTGCCGTCGATGACCGACCAAACGCCCGGTTCGGCTTCGCGAAAATCAGTCACGCAGCATCTCCCGGCGTCCGAGCCGCTTCCAGTTGGAAGTCGATGTCGGAGCGCGGCGGCTTCACCGATTTGCGGGCACGTTTCCAGACTTCAGCAGCGAGCGCCTTATCTGCCTCACTCACGGTTTTCTCGACGCGCCGCGCGAAGTAGCGTTCCAGAAATCCGGTATCGAGTTCGCCCGCGAGAAACTGCGGAGTCGCCCATCAGCTCTTCGAAGAACCCGATGTTGGTCTTGATTCCGAGAACCTGATACTCGCCCAACGCCCGCCGCAATCGCGCGGCCGCCTGCTCGCGCGTTCCGGCCCAGGCGGCAAGCTTGGCCAGCATCGGGTCGTAGTCGAGCGGCACCGTCCAACCAGCAAACACCCCGCTGTCAACGCGCACTCCCGGACCAGCAGGTTCCGCATACTGCGTGATGCGACCGGGGGAAGGGAAGAACTGCTGGTCGGGATCTTCGGCATAAACGCGGCACTCGATGGCCGATCCGCGCCACTCAACCTGCTCCTGCCGCAACGCCAGCTTCGCGCCGCCGGCGATCTCCACCTGCATGCGCACCAGGTCGAGCCCGGTCACCATCTCAGTGACTGGATGCTCCACCTGCAAGCGCGTGTTCATCTCGAGGAAGTAGAACTTGCCCTGCTGATCGACCAGGAACTCGATCGTCCCCGCGTTGTAATAACCGGCGGATTGCGCCGCAGCTACAGCTGCCTGGCCCATCCGCTCGCGCAAGCTGGGATCAATCGCACTCAACGGCGACGGGCATTCCTCGATGATCTTCTGATGCCTTCGCTGGATGGAGCACTCGCGTTCACCCAGGTGAATCATCGACCCGTGCTCATCGCCGATCACCTGGATTTCGATATGCCGCGGCCGCTCGATCAGCTTCTCCACATAGACAGCTGGATTGCCGAACGCAGCCAAAGCTTCGCTCGACGCGGTCGCGAACGACGATTCAAAATCCGCCTCGCGATCAACGCGCCGCATGCCTTTGCCGCCGCCGCCCGCGACGGCTTTCAGCATCACGGGATAGCCGGCAGTCTGCGCAAATCCGCGAGCTTCGCTGGCATCCGTGAGTCCTTCGGCGGTTCCCGGCACGACCGGCGCGCCGCTCGCGACCGCCACTTTCCGCGCTTCGGTTTTCGATCCCATACGACGGATTGCATCCGCGGAAGGTCCAATGAACTTGAAGCCTGCCGTTGTGCAGGCTTGCGCGAACTCCGCGTTCTCGCTCAGGAAGCCGTAACCAGGATGGATCGCATCGGCTCCGGTTTTCTTCGCCGCGTCGAGGATGCCGTCGATCTTCAGATAGCTATCGATGCGCACCGCCTCATCCGCTTTGCGTACATGCGGGGCGGCGCGATCCACATCTGAGTAGACCGCCACCGTCGCGATGTCCATCTCGCGCAGCGTGCGCATCACGCGCACCGCGATCTCGCCGCGGTTCGCTACCAGAATTTTGCGAAACGGACCCGATTGCGGCAACCTACCAACTCACGGTCTTGCCCGGTTCCAGCGTCCAGACCTCGATCCCTAGTGGCTTCACGAGCGCGTCCAGACCCTCCGGCGTTCCGGTTAAAGCTGGGAACGTGCCGAAGTGCATCGGGATTACCTTCTTCGCGCCGAGTAGTTTGCAAGCTGCGGCGGCTTCTTTCGGGCCCATGGTGAACAGGTCGCCGACGGGAAGGAAAACCAGATCGGGCGCGTAGAGTTCGCGGATCAAACCCATGTCCGTGAAGACGTTCGTATCGCCCGCGAAGTAGATCTTGCGGCCATCTGCAAACGTCAGAACGAAGCCAGCCGCTTCACCCCCGTAGATGATCTTGTCGCCGTCCAAAATGCCGCAGCTATGAATCGCGTGGGTCATCGTGACCTTCACGGCGTCTTGGCCGTCGAAGAACGGCTGCGTGCCGCCCTTGTTCATGGGATGCAGGTTATCCTTCTTCACGCCTTTCGATTCCAGCCAGTTGCACAACTCGTAAATCGCGGCGACCTGCGGCTTAAACTTCTTCGCCAGCGGCACCGCGTCATGAATGTGATCGAAGTGACCGTGAGAAATGATCATCAGATCCACGCCTTCGATTTCATAGCCCTTCGGATACTTCGGGTTCTCCGTCCATGGGTCAGCAATCAGCCGTTTCCCCGAACCGAAGACAAACTCAAATGTGCCGTGCCCCAACCAGGTAATCTGCATTTGACTCGAACTATTGCAAGCGAGCGGCCACCGTCGCGTTTACATCAATCCCTTCGCCGAACTTCGCCAGATTCGGTATCGTCACGGGCAAATGTCCGCGGATCGGAATCTCGCCCCACAGCGCTTTCACGGCGGAGATTTCGGATGGCGGTACCGTGCTGAAAGTCGTCATGTAGGCGGCTACATTCGGGAAACTGCGCAGCAGATAAGGATTGCCCATCGACACCAGCATCACCGGCTTTCCCGACGCAATGAGCTTCTGCATCAGTGCCGGATAATTGCCGCCGAGCGACACGCTGCCTCGATATCCGGCTACCGACACGAAGGCTGCCACATACCACTGATCGCATGGGCCGGCCCCGCTGATCGCGGAATCCATCTCCGCTTCGGTGATCGCCGGGCTCAGCAGCAACACGGGACGACCGGGCGCGCGGCGTTGAATCTCCGGTTGCATGACCTGGCCCTGCTGGCTGTTCGGGCCTTCGCGCAAAATTGCGAAACAAGATTGCGCACTCGGTTGAATGGGCAACAGCTTCGAATCGTTTTTGACCAGCGTGACTGCCGAATCGGCAATGGACTGCGCGCGCGCGTTGCTCTGCGGCAAGTTGACCAGCGTCGGGATCGCCTTCACGTTCACGTAGCGCTGCGCGTTCAACCCGACGCGTGCCTTTGCTGCCAGGATTCGGTTTACGCTATCGTCCAAACGCTCTTTCGAAATCTGCCCGCTCTTCACCGCCGCCACCACGGCGTCGATCGCCGCGACCGCGTCCGTCGGCATCAACAAAACATCGGCACCGGCAGCGACCGCGCGCACCGCAGCGTCACCTGGACCGTAGCCCTTCGCCACGCCGCCCATATCGAGCGCGTCCGTCACCACGAGGCCTTTGAATTTTAAATCGTCGCGCAGAAGTTTCGTCAGGATCTCCGGTGACAGCGTCGCCGGAAGCTCGCCGGTTCCAAGCGCGGGCACGGATAGATGCGCCGTCATAATCGAATCGACTCCGTTCGCGATTGCGGATTCGAACGGCACCAACTCGACCTTGTCTAGATGATCGCGGTCGGCGGAAATGGTCGCGAGATTCAGATGCGTGTCCGTCGCGGTATCTCCGTGACCCGGGAAATGCTTCGCCGTCGTGAGCACGGTGAACTTGGGGTTCGCCTGCGCTCCTTTAAGGAACGCATCCACATATTCCGAAACCTGCTTTGGATCTTCGCTGAAAGAACGGATGTTGATGATCGGGTTATCCGGATTGCTGTTCACGTCGGCAACGGGAGCGAACACCCACTGAACTCCGATCGCCCGCGCTTCCTGCGCTGTGATCTCGCCTTCAAACTTGACCGCGTCCGTGCTTCCCGCGGCCGCAAAAGCCATCGCTTGCGGAAAGATCGTCGTGTCATTGAAGCGCATGGACGCGCCGCGTTCCAGGTCCGCGCCAACAATCAGTGGAGTCTTCGCCATGCGCTGCAGCTTGTTGATGACGGTAGCCGCTTCCACGGGATCGGCGCGCTGCACCAGATGACCCTGGAAGACATTAACCAGAATCAGGCCGCCGACATGCTGCTTCTTCACTAGCGACGCGACGTCGTGCTCCACCTCGCCGCGTTTATGCTTCGCGCGTTTCGGAAGAGCCTGCCCAGTGAACGGCACGACCACCAGTTGCGCTACTTCGTCGCGCAGGGAAAGCCGTTTCGCCGGGTTCGGAGGTGACGGGGTCTTTTGGTGCGGGGCTTTGCGCACAAAGGCATCCGCGGAAAAGGAAAGGCTCGCCGCAATCCCGATGGCGGCGAGCCGTTGCCACAAAAAACTCTTGCGGAGCGTCACTTAAACCGATGTTGCCACACTCGCCTTACCCCCGCGCACGGATTTGCGGCGGCGTCCACGTTCGAGCAGTTGCCTCACCGTCCGCAGAAGATATTCTTCTTCCTTGCTGCCCTTGTTCAGAACGGCATCGGCCCCGGTGCTTTTTTCATCCATCCCGATCATTCCGACAAAGCCGGAAAGCAACACGATCGGCACTGCTATGGGTTGCTGGCGCAGGCGCGCAATCAGCTCGAGCCCGTCCATTTTCTTCATTCGATAGTCCGTCACCACCAGGTCGAACGGATCACGAAGAAACAAATCCAATGCTTCTTCGCCGCTACTCGCAGTTTCCACTACATAGCTTTCCTGTTCCAGAAGCATCTTGCGCCCGAAATTTCCTCTGGTGTTGTCGTCGACCAGAAGGATGCGGGGAGGAACGCGGGAAGCCGAGGGTGCAGTAACCATAACAGGTGCCCGGAGCGTAACAGAGCCGTGACAATCCTGTCAACGAGTTTGTATATCGTTCAAAGGGAGAGAGATGGAGTTCTTGACTTCGTCACTCGAATTTGGCAGAACGTGGCGGGGCGGGTTGCTTCCGTTCAGGAGATTCCTGCGGCTCCGGCTTCCAACTTCCGGACGCGCTCTTCGAGAAGCTCTTCGAGTAAGACGAGGCGACTATCGAAATCGCTCACGACGTCTTTGTAGCTCGTCGCGAAGCTCGTCCTTCATCCCGCGCAGTTCGGCGCGGAGCTCTTCATCCGTCATGGCGTCTTCTCCATTGGTACTCGCTTGCTGCGGTTGTTCAGGCCTGTCCCCGTTTCTTCATCGTAATTCCTTCCACCTCTGCAGAACAGCGGACAAGGGCCGCAGGTACCGTGCAAGTTATTCGAGTACAAAGGTCGGTCCAAGACAATCTTGCCCGACGAGAACGCCCTCTATTCAACCGTATGCGGCGCGGTGTAACCCGCCTTGCAGATGATGCGGTACTTGATCGGCTTGCCCTTCTCATCGCTGACCTTCAACGGGTCGCCTTGCGGGTTCACCAGCTCCACTTTGATCTTGCGGAACTTGCCGTCGCGCGCCGTATTCGTTGGCGAATACCCGAGAGTGTATTGGTTCCGCAGCGATTGTTGAATCGCCGAATAGATGCTCGGGAATTCGCCCGTGAACCGCGGGAAGAAACTCTGGCCGCCGGTCTCCTTGGCGAAGGTCCGCATCTCGTTATCCGCTTGCAGGAACCCAATCTCCTGCGACCCGGACATGTTCGCCATGATGCGCAACGCCTGCATCAATCCAATCGCATAGACCGGAACCGCGTCCTCCTGGATGATCTTGCGCGCTTTGTCGAACGTCAATTTGCTGAAAGTATCGACGCCGGTGGAGAGTAACAGAATCGCCTTCCGGCCCTCGATGCCTTTCATGCGCTCCTCGGTCTCTGCAAGGGCATCGAAGAGATTCGATTCCGAAAAGCCTGCAATGCGGAGACGGCTCATCGCTTCCTCAGTCTTGCGGCGGTCCTGGCTGAAGTCGCTCAGGATTTCCGAGCGCATATCGTAAGCGATGACCGCGACATAATCCTGCGGCTTCAGTGTCTGCACGAAGCCGTAGGCGGCCTGCAGCGTCTGGTACCAGGTCTGACTTCCGTAGCGCTGAAACCTATTGCTGAATTCCACCAGCATGGCGACCGTCATCGGCGCCTCGCCCATGGAGAAGGATTTGATCTGCTGGGGCGTGTCGTCCTCAAGGATCCGGAAATTGCCTTTCGGAATGTTGGGGATGAAGTGATCGCGATTATCCACTACCGCGACGTCCACCGTCACCAGGTTGGCTTCGACCTGGAAACTGGCGGTGTTGTCGTCGTCCTTGTGGACGTTCGGTTTCAGCTTCGACGGAATAGGGGCGTTGTTGTCATCGGTGGTGGTGTCATCGGCTGGTTGCGAAGGCTTGGTGCGTGGACGGGCGACGCTGTCGGTGCTGCCGCTACTCCCTTGCACCGGGCCATCCTGGGCGATTAAAACGATGGAACCCGCCAGCAGCGCGCCGGCGATTACAGAGGTAAGCAAAAGAGGACTGCGCATAGGTATAGCAGTTCGATGATATCTCTCTATGTGGACGGACGCGGGGCTCGAGGTGTTACATCAAGGTCTTTCAAGAACTGCTGCGAGTCCGGGACTTCAGACAAGATTAGGATTCTGGCCTTTACGCCAGGCGCTCGTAAGCCTTCAGCGTCAAGAACTCGGCAAAATGTTCGTCGGCGATCAAGTGCTCGAATAACTCCACCGCTTCCGGCATCGCCCTCGCCCGAACTCGAATCGACTCGATTAACATCTCCTTCGTTATCGCCGCGCCGTCGTCCCGCTTTGCGCCATGGTGCACCCATTGCCATAACTGCGCGCGGCAGATTTCGGATGTCGCCACATCCTCCATCAGGTGGTAAATCGGCACCGCGCCCGACCCGTGCAGCCACGCGTTCAGATACTCAAGTCCCACATCGATGTTCATCTGAATGCCGAGTTCCGTGATCGTTCCGGCCGGCGTTTCGAGTAAGTCCTGCTGCGTCACGTGGACGTCTTCACGCTTGACGCCAATCTGGTTCAGACCCGGCATGTGCTCGTCGAACACTGCCTTCGCGATCGCCACCAGTCCCGGGTGAGCGACCCACGTCCCGTCATGCCCTGCGCGCACTTCACGCAGCTTATCTTCGCGGACGCGACCCAGCGCTCGATCGTTCTCCGCGGCATCGCTCTTAATCGGAATCTGCGCCGCCATGCCGCCCATCGCGTGGATCCCGCGCTTATGACAAGTCTGGATAAGAAGGTTCACATAGCTCGCCAGGAAATGTCGGTCCATGGTTACTTGCGAGCGATCCGGAAGTACGCGATCCGGATAGTTACGGAACTTCTTGATGTAACTGAAGATGTAATCCCAACGGCCGCAGTTGAGTCCCGCCGAGTGCTCGCGCAGTTCGTATAGGATCTCATCCATCTCAAAAGCCGCGGTTATTGTCTCGATAAGAACGGTCGCCCGAACGGTACCGCGCGGCACGCCGCAATACTCTTGCGCGAACAACAGAACGTCATTCCATAGACGCGCTTCCAGATGGTTTTCTAACTTAGGTAAGTAGAAGTAAGGAGCGGTCCCGCGAGATAGTAACTCGGCGTTGTTATGAAAGAAGAAGAGACCGAAGTCGAACAGCGAAGCTGAAATAGGTGCGCCATCCACCTGAAAATGCTTCTCCACAAGATGCCATCCGCGCGGACGCACCATCAGAACGGCGGGGTTCTCTTCTAACTGGTAGTCCTTACCGTCCGGGCTCCTGTAAGTGATGGTCTCCCGTACCGCATCCATCAGGTTGACTTGGCCTTCGATCATGTTCGACCAGGTCGGCGAGTTGGCATCTTCCAAATCCGCCATGAACACGTTGGCCCCGGAGTTCAACGCGTTGATGATCATCTTCCGGTCCGTAGGGCCGGTGATCTCGACGCGACGGTCTTCAAGCTCCGGCGGAATCGGAGCGACTACCCACGATTCCTTGCGAACCGCCGATTCCGTCTCAGGAAGGAAATTCGGGAAATCACCCGCATCGATTTCCTGCTGACGAAGCACACGACGATGCAGCATCGCCCGGCGAGACGATTCAAAACGGCGCGAGAGAACTTCCAGAAATGCCCGCGCGTCAGGAGTTAGAACGCGATCTTCTGCCGAAGCCACCCGGTTAGTTCCGTCCGCAAAAGGCAGGGTTGCTGCACATGCCGCTGGGGCACGAAGGCATCTCGGACGCAGACGCCGCTGACCCATTCGCGCGCGCGGCGAAGGTCGAGTATTGCTGATCGAGATGCGTCTCTCCGCAAGAAGGGCAGGCGAGCGACGCTGTCTCTTCCGAGCGCCGCACGAGCTTCTCGAATTTACTCCCGCAGGATTCGCACTTATATTCGTAAATCGGCATGGTGTCGTGGTCCCTCTTAGTCGACCAGTACTGCACAAAGTTTATCAATCAGCTCATGCCGCGCTTCGGCATCGGCGAAGGCGTTGTTGATGAAAATGCAAAACGTCAGCCGTCGGCCGGAGCGCGTCTGCGCGTAGCCCGAGAGGGCGCTGGTGTGCATGAGCGTCCCCGTCTTTGCCATGACGCGGCCTTTCACTCTTGGGCGGGTCATGCGATCGCTCAGCGAACCATCGACGCCGGCGACTGGCAGCGTCGCTCATCCAGTCCGCAGCGTGAGTGGAGTGGGCCATATAGTCCAACAGCGTGACCACGGCTGCGGGCGTTACCAGATTCAGGCGCGAGATGCCGGAGCCGTCGTAGAAGCAGTACTGGTCCGCGTGGATGCCGATTCCGGCCAGAAAGGCGCCGAGCTGCTGCAGGCCGCTGCTGCGCGATCCGGCGACGTCCGAAAGCAAGAGATCGGCGTGCGCGTTCTGGCTGGTCTTATTGGTCACGCGCAGGTCTTCGATCAGAGGCAGGGATTCATGTGCAGCGACGGTCTCGCCTGCGGGCTGCTGTGCGTCGGAGTCGTTCTCGCGATGGACCGCGCGGATACCTCCGCGCACGGGCACCCCGTGCTGCTCGAGCGAGTATTTGAGCGCTTGCGCCGCGAACAAAGCGGGATCGTCCACACTGAACTTTTCGTTGTAGGGCGGATCGCCGGCTTTGATCATGCCCCAAAGATCCCAGTGATTCGTATAAGGCAGACGACGCTGATGCAGATCGTTCGCAGTCCCAGTCACCACTCTCGCGTCGACTTCGAACGGAAGCGTCGGCGGATCGAAAGTGACGGTCGCCGGCGCGCCATCCACAGTTGGCGTGATCCGGACGGAAATCGTGTTGTCGTGAACCATCAGGGCGCTTACCGGGGCGCCGTCTCCGGTCACGACGTCTTCGGCAGTCCAGCCTTTCCCGTACGGTTCGTAGACGAACGCACTATCATCGCCAACCACGTCGCCGGCGACCTCGTGAATTCCATGTGCCGCGACCTGAGCAGCAAGCTCGTCGATCACCGCCAGCGCCGGACCCGGCTCGGAGTTGACGACGTACGGCATGACGCGCCCGGATAGATTCGCGTCGCCTGTTCCTACCAGCACCAGATCGTTCCCGCGCTGCTCCACGCGAGTTTCGAAGCGGTGGTCGGGCCCGAGCCGCTCGAGTGCAAACGCCGTCGAGAACAGCTTCGTGTTCGAAGCGGGAACGAAGGCGCGATCGGCGTTAATCGCGAATAAGCGATGGCCGGCATCGTCCTCCACTAGCATGCCGATAAACCCGCTCTTCGCAATCGGCGACTGCGCGAGAACACGCGCACAACGCTGCGAAACGAGGCGCTGCCGCGTTTGCCGGACTCATTGCGGCAGCAAGGAACAGCGCGGTCGCGAGCTTCATTCACCGGTCATCTTCGCATGCAGCCAAATCATGCCCAGGAGCAGCATCACCATGCAGGTTCCAAGCGCAGGGAGCGTGGTGACCGCCCATATTCCCGTGCGCGCCGCGAGCTCACCCAGCAGCCAGGGCGCGAGCAAGCCGCCGGCGAGTCCGACCGAGAAGATGCCGTTGAAGAAACCGGGGTGGTAATCCGGGAATCGGCGTCCGATCCAGGCTGCCAGGATAGGGTAGATCGGCGCAAACCCGAGGCCGAGCAGAAGAATGCAAATCACGGCTCCAAAGCGATTGTCCGTTATCGAAAGCACCGCGCAAGCGAACACGGAAAGCGACCCGCTCACGGCCAGCACACGCCAGTGATTAGCACGCGGGATCAGGAAGTAGGCGGCGACCCGTCCAAGGACGATTGCGGCGAAATAGACCGCCAGCAGCAACAGCGCGGTTAAAGGATTCATCGAGAACCGATGAATCAGGAAGAGTGGCAGCCAGCCCGCAATCGACCATTCGTTCGCAAACTGGAAGAACAGAAGCGTGGCGAACAACAGCGCGAGAACGCTGCGGAAGTGCTTCCCGATCGGCGCGCCGCGGCCGACCTCAAAATCTGGAAAGGTTTGCCGGACAACCAAAAGGGTGAAGACCACCGGAAAGGCGGCCATTACCAAGAGCAGCCGGTCGACAGGCCACGCGAAAAACGTGAAAGCGGCGAGCCCGGCGGTCGTGATGGAACCGGCTCCAAAGAAGATACCGGCGGAGTTGATCGTCAGCGCTGGGTTTCGCTCCCAGCTGGCGAGAAGCGCTCGAAACAAACCGGCATGCAAAAAGCCGGCTGCGGCTCCCAAACCGGCGAGCGCCCCTTTTCCCGAAAACGAGCCCGAGCCGGCAGCTGACTCGGCAAGTGCGCACATCGATACCGCGCCAATCGTCCCGGCGATCAGCAGCAGCGTTCGAGTACTGAGTCGCGCGGCGATCCGCTGAATCAGAACGCCGCTAGCGATCAATCCGATTACTAGAGGAAGAAAGTAGCGCCCAGCGGCGGCGTAGTCGCTGGAAACGTCGAATCCCCACGCGGGTAATAGCGCGCCGGGCAGGGAACAGAACAGCCCGGAGATCAGAAATCCGGCCCGCGCGATCCAGTCTGCCGCGTTGCGATTCAACCGGAAATCCCCTGGTGCATCATATCCTGTGCAACTTTCATCCTGTAATACCGAGTTGTAACGGTCTGCGTTTATGCCGTTCAACAAAATGCGGGTAGTACGGGAATCTCCATTCTGGATATTGACAAATTTCGCGGAGTGGCGTTATCTTGAAGGCATCACTGAAGAAGGAGGTGGTCCAAACAACATATGATAGATAGTTGTAAGCCGCGCGAGGTGGCCGACTGCTAATCCGCTGTTCTGGCGAACGTGCTTCCGGAGTCAGTGATTTGTTGTTGGATCCCGGTCTCGTTCGATAAGATCAGCCGCTTCGCACGGTTGCAAGAAGCACTTCCTGCCTCCAGAGTTTCTTTGTAGGCTACTGATCCCCGGCGCCTCGTGAGAGCTCGCCGGGGATTTGTGTTCCCGCCGTCGATTTTCGTGTTTGTGCTACGCTTGAATCTTCCCTCTCTGAAAGGTCATCTGTAATCGCATGAAGGTTGGTATCCACCCCGCTTACAACGAAGTGAACGTGACTTGCGCGTGCGGGCACAAGTTTGTAACGCGTTCCACTCACAAAGGCGACATCCGCGTGGAAATTTGCTCCTCCTGCCACCCGTTCTTCACGGGCAAGCAGAAGCTGATCGATACTGCGGGCCGCGTCGACAAGTTCGAGCGTAAGTACGCAAAGCAGCGCGCCGAGAAGAAAGCCAGTCTCGCGTAAAGTCTTGCTATTTCGGAGTTTGCAACGGCCTCGACCTCTGGTCCGGGGCCGTTTTGTATTTGGGTTGGCGGAGGGTCGGGATGTCGGATCCAGTTGAGTGTCACCGAGTAGCAATCGAACATCTGGAAGCCCGACGCATTCCCGAAGCGATCTCGGGATTCCAGCAGGCGGCTCAGGCCGGATTCGACGCAAATATCTGCCGCGCAGGACTGTGGACTTCCTGGATGCTGCTGGGCCAGTTCGATCGCGCATGGTCGCAGAGCCAAGAGATCGAAGCCAGCGGCGCGCATGACCCGCATCGCTTGTGGGATGGCGAGCCATTTGACGGCAAGCGCGTCATGCTGCGTTGTCTCCACGGGCTGGGCGACACGATTCAATTCATTCGTTATGCACCGATGATCCGGCGGACTGCCTCGCGACTGATCGTTCAGGCCCATCCCGAACTTGTTCGCATTCTGCGTTGTGTCTCCGGTGTAGATGAAGTAGTGACCTGGGGCGAGGAGCCCGCCTGGGATTCTCAGGTGGAAGTCACGGAACTGCCGCGCATTTTCGAGACGACTTTGGAGAATGTGCCCGCAGACGTTCCGTATCTTAACGTCGGGGATCCTGCTCAGCCGGCAGAGCGCCGGCGCGTTGGCCTTATCTGGAATTCCAGTCAGTGGAACCCGGTTCGGTGTGTGCCTTTTGCGCTGCTTCAGAACGCGCTAGACGGACTCGATTGGGATCTGTTCAGTCTTCAGTTCGGACCCGAACGGCACTTCCTTCCGCCAACCCGGCCCGGCGAAGGCGATGTACTGGATACCGCGGTCGACATGCTGCATCTCGACTTGATCATCACCGTCGACACGCTCGGCGCGCATCTCGCGGGCGCACTGGCTCGTCCCGTCTGGGTCTTGCTTCCGTTTGAGGCGGATTGGCGCTGGATGCTAGATCGAACCGACAGCCCCTGGTACCCGACGATGCGCCTCTTTCGGCAAACCCGACCGGACGACTGGTCCGGCGCGCTCGACGAACTTCGCCATGCAGCCCGCGCTCTTTGACTACGCCCCGGAAATGCCGCCCGGGTTCCGCTACCAGACGGATTTTCTAACGTCCGAGCAGGAAGTGTCGATCCTCTCTTCCGTCAGCAGCCTCAACTTCAAGGACTTCCGCTGGCACGAATATACCGGCAAACGTCAGACCGTTACGTTCGGCTGGGCCTACCGGTTCGACGACGGCGAACTCGCGCCGGCCGAACCGATTCCTCAGTTCCTGGAAGATCTTCGGGACAAGGCCGCGCGTTGGGCCGATCTCGATCGCGCTTCCATCGAGCAGGCTCTGGTTACTCGATACGATCCCGGCGCCGGAATCGGTTGGCATCGCGATGCTCCGCCGTTCGGAAGGATCATCGGCATCTCGCTTCTGTCCGACTGCCGCTTCCGATTGCGCCTGGAGCGCGAAAGGGTGACGCGCGAGTTAGTGGTTGAGCGCCGATCGATCTACCTGCTTGACGGGCCCGCGCGTACGGTCTGGCAACACGGAATTCCGCCGGCCAAGGAGACCCGCTATTCGATCACTTTCCGAACGATGCGGCGTCAGAACTACGACACGATGCGGAAGACTTCGAATTCCTGAGCCGGCATTTCTTCGACCTCGACGACGCGAACCTCCGCGCCGCGCGGACCCTGGTTCAGAATCGCCTCCAGTTCGGCGATCGCAGTAACACTACCGACCGCGCACACCAGTAGCGAACCGTCCATCAGATTGCGTGTGTAACCGGTGATCGCGCGGCGATGCGCCTCACGTTGGACGAAATCCCGAAAGCCGACTCCCTGCACTCGCCCTCGCACAGAAAAGCGGCGGCCGACGAGGGATTTCGACGACTCCAAGTTCTTAGCCGTGGCTCGGAACGCCGTCCGCGCCGTTTCGGGACGCTGCCCCGTCCAGCAGTTGCCGGACCTTTGTGGAAAGTTCTTCGATCTGGAACGGCTTGGAAATCAACTCGTACCCGGCGTCTCTGACATATCGCCGCACCACCTGGCGATCCTCAAACGCGGAAATGAACAGAACCTTCAAGCCGGGGATTTCCTGCGCCAACTGCTCGGCTACCATGGGGCCGCTAAGCCCAGGCATTACAACGTCCGTCACCAACAAGTCGGGAACCACGCCGCCTTTGCGAGCCTTTTCCAATGCCCGTTCGCCATTGTTCGCCGTCACGATTTGATGCCCATCTCGTGCGAGAACAGTCTGAACCAGACGCAGCACATCCGGTTCATCGTCGACAATCAAAACAGTGCTCACGTGGCAGTTAGATTACTCGTCCCACGACTTAGTAGCAAATATTATTCGTGATTATACTCCCCTTTTAAAAGGCTGATTAATTGATCTTCATCGATGACTGGAACATTTAGCCCCTTGGCCTTTTCAAGCTTCGACCCGGGATCGCCCCCCGCCACGAGGTAGTCCGTTTTGCGGCTCACGGCAGAAGAAACCTTGCCTCCGAGCGCTTCGATCTGCGCTGCGGCGTCTTCTCGTTTCAAGTTGGGAAGCGTTCCGGTGATTACGAAGACTTTTCCGGCTAGGGGAACCGCCGTTTTCGTCTTTGATACGCGCGGGTACTCGAACCGCAACCCCGCCGCGCGAAGCCGCTCGATCAGTTTCTTGTTTTCGCTCTCACTGAAGAACAGTGCGATGCTCTGAGCGACCTTGGGTCCGACTTCGCCCGCCTTTTGGAGATCGGCTTCCGATGAAGAAGCGATCTTGTCCATCGATCCGAATTCCTCAGCCAGCAGCTTCGATGTCCGGTCACCCACGAATCGAATTCCCAGCGCGGTTAACACTCGAGGGAGTTGATTTTGCTTGGAATTCTCGATGTTGTTGAGCAGGTTCGTTGCGGACTTCTTCCCCATGCGCTCCAGCGATTCCAATTGTTCCAGCGTGAGCTTGTAGAGGTCGGCAACACTCTTCACGAGGCCCCGGTCAACCAACTGATCGACGACAGCTTCACCCATTCCATCGATGTTCATGACGCCGCGCGACGCGAAATGCAGAATGGATTCCTTGAGCCGCGCCGGGCAGTTGATGTTGATGCAGCGCCACGCTGCTTCCCCCGGCTCGCGAACCACTTTCCCGTTGCACACCGGGCAGGTCGAGGGCATGTGGAAGTCGCGCCGGTAGGATCCCTGGGTTTGAATGCGAACCACCTTCGGGATCACGTCGCCGCTGCGCTCGACGACAACGAAGTCGCCGATCTTCAATCCCAAGCGCTCGATTTCGTCCTCGTTGTGAAGCGTCGCGCGAGAAACGGTAACGCCGCTGATACTGACGGGCTTCAGGTGAGCCACCGGTGTCAGAGCCCCGGTGCGGCCAACCTGCACGGTGATGTTTTCAATCTCGCTGACCGCTTGCCGCGCGGCGTACTTAACAGCAATCGCCCACCGTGGAGCCTTGGCCGTTGCGCCCAGCTTCTCCTGCTGCGCGATGGAATCCACCTTGACCACCACCCCGTCGATCTCGTAGGGCAGATCCGCGCGCTTGGCTTCCCACTTCGCGCAGAATTCGAGGACTTCATCAGCTGAATCACACAGTCTGCGGTTTGGGTTGACTTTGAAGCCGTGCTGCTTCAGCCATTCGAGCGCCTCCCACTGCGTATCGAACGCCGGCTTGCCCTCGCGCAACAAATAGTAGGGAAGGTAATCGAGGCGGCGCGAAGCGGTAACAGACGGCTCCAGAAGGCGCAGCGAACCGGCCGCGGCGTTGCGCGGATTCGCAAAGCGGCTGAGCCCCTGTTGTTCGCGCGACGCGTTCAGAGCTTCGAACGCAGCCCGGTTCATCACAGTCTCGCCCCGCACTTCGAAATCACTGAATTTAGAAGCAACGCTCAACGGGAGCGAGCGAATCGTGCGCGCGTTCTCCGTCACATCTTCGCCAATCACACCGTCGCCGCGAGTGATCGCCTGAGCCAGATGGCCCGCGCGGTATTGGGCGGCCATCGAGAGCCCGTCCAGCTTCAGCTCGGCCACGTACCGCGGCTGCTCTTCGCCCAACAGGCCGCGCACGCGCCGGTCGAATTCCAGAAACTCTTCGGTGGTGAGTGCGTTGTCGAGACTCATCATCGGCGCGGCATGTGCCACCTTCACGAACCCCTCGCGAGCCTTGCCGCCGACTCGTTGCGTTGGCGAATCCGGAGTGATCAACGAAGGATGGGCGTGCTCAATCTTCTCGAGCTTGCGCATCATGCGGTCGTAGTCGGCGTCTGAGATTTCAGGCTCGTCGAGGACGTAGTAAAGATACTCGTGCTTGCGCAGTTCATCTCGCAGCTGTTCGACTTCGGCGCGCACTTCGGAGTCCTCCGGCATAAAACCAATATAATGATGCGGGGACAGGATAACGCTATTTCGCAGTACCAGCGCGCCGTTATTATTTACAATCCGCAAGCAGGGCAGCTCAGGCGAGGCGGGCTCGATGGGCTGAACCGGGCAGCGGAGATCCTACGCGGCTGCGCGGCGGCAGTCGAACTGGTTGCCACCGGAGCGCCGCGAACGGCGGGCCGCACCGCTGCTGAAGCGATTCGCGAGGGCGCTGATCTTATCGTCGCGGCGGGAGGCGACGGCACCATTAGCGAAGTCGCCGAGGGGTTGGCTTACTCCCGTGTACCATTGGCGATTCTGCCGGCCGGCACGGCCAATGTGCTCGCGCACGAAGCGCGTATTCCGCGAAGCATAACCCGTGCCGCAAGTGGAATCGGAGACCTGATTCCCCATCGTGTGCCCCTCGGGTGTATCGAGATTCGCGGCGAGCAAGACCGCTACTTCGTACTCATGGCGGGCGCCGGATTCGACGCGCAGATTATTTACGAGCTCCATGATCCGCTGAAAATGCGGCTGGGAAAGCTGGCGTATTTCCTGGGCGGGGTGCAATTCCTGGGCAGGCGCCTGGAAGAAGTCGATGTGAGTTTCGACGGTGCCCGCAAACGATGTTCCTTCGCGCTCATCAGCAAAGTGCGGAACTACGGCGGCGACTTCGAGATCGCGACTCAGGTGCGGTTGGAGGATACGGAGTTCGAAGTCGTGCTTTTCGAAGGAAGCGATTCGTGGCGATACTTGCGCTATCTGGTAGGAGTCACCACGCGGCGGCTGGCACATCTGAATGGCGTTTGCATCGCGCGAACGCGGTCCGTCGATCTGGAGTCGGTCAACGGACATTCGGTTTATTTGCAAGCCGATGGTGAGCTGATCGGCGCGTTACCCGCCCGCATCCACATGGTGCCCGACGCGCTGACGTTACTCCTTCCCGAGCGTAAGAGCGCTAAAGAGAGCCGCTAACTCTTCGAGCGTGCATTGCTCGGCGCGCTTCGAAGCGAGCGGCAGATCGGCGAGGTTTTCACGCGGGTAAGCGCCCGACAGATTGTTCCGCAACGTTTTGCGCTTGTGCTGAAAGCATGCGGAAAGGAATTTCTGGAATGGCTCGATCGGAACGCGGAGGGTTGCGGCGCGCGTGTTCGGTTCCAGCGCGATGACTGCGGAATCGACCTGCGGCGGCGGACGAAACGCTCCGGGCTTCACGTTGAACAGCTGCCGCGCATCGGCGAAGAGCGCGATGTCGCAAGTGAGAAAACCATACTCGCGCGTTCCGGGCTTGGCGGTGATCCGATCGGCGACTTCTTTCTGGATCAGACCGATCGTCCGCACGCCGGTGCGCACGGCGCGGACGAGAATCGCTGTTGCCGCGTAGTAGGGGAGATTGCCGCAAATCACATCCGGCTGCCAAGGCTGAAAGTCCTGTTCAAGCGCGTCACCTCGTAAGATCGTGAGTTTTGGTTCGGCGGGGAAACGGGCCGCAAGCACGCCGATCATGTCAGCATCGATCTCGATCGCGAGGACACGATCGGCGCGTTTGAGTAGATATTCGGTAAGTGCTCCCTTGCCGGGTCCGATCTCGATGACGGTACCGGTGTGTTCCCCACAAGCTGCGGCTGCGATGCGATCGAGGATGTGCGAACTGGTGAGGAAGTGCTGGCCGAAGCGCTGTGGCACCCATTCATCCTAGCGGCTCAAGAGCTTGCAGAACTACGAGCTTGATAGGAGCGCCCCGCGAAAGCGGGTCTTAAGAAATCTTAAAGCTCGGAAGAGCCTGTTTGCCTGCATAGTGAATTTGAGTTGCATCGAAGCCAATCGCTAAGGAGGAATGCCGCGATATGTGGAGATTCGTGAAATGGGAACGGATATCGCACGACTTAAGGTATGCCGTCCGCATGTATGGACGAACGCCTGTATTCACCGCGGTTTGCGTGCTCTCGATCGCGTTGGGAATTGGCGGGAATGCGGCCATGTTCAGCTTGGTCAGCGCTCTGTTGGTCCGCCCTTTGCCGTACTTACAACCGGAGCGCCTGGTTCGAATCACAGGAATATACCCGCGGGCTGCCTTACCGTTCTTCCAGCAGCGCTCGCGAGCAATGGACATTGCTGCTGTGAGTCCCGGATCGGAGATCAACCTGACCGGTCAAGGCGAGGCGGTCCGTCTGTTCGGAAGTAGCGCGACGCCGAACTTCCTGTCCGTCCTTGGAGCACCGGTCGCTCTCGGACGGAACTTCAGACCGGGTGAGGACACTCCAGGGCGCGACCGCGTCGTCATCCTCAGCCAATCCTTGTGGAAGGACCGCTTTGGTGGCGACCCATACACGGTGGGCCGCTTTATCCAATTAGATGGCGTAGAACGGCAGATTATCGGCATCATGCCCGCGGGCTTTAGTTATCCATCCGCAAAGGTGCAGCTGTGGTTTCCCATGCGCCTCGATCCATCAAATTTCCTCGAATACTGGGGATCGGAGTTCATGCCGCTCGTTGCGCGCCTTCGTCCCGGCGCCGTTCTCAGCCAGGCGCAGAGCGAGGTTCGCGGATTGAACGCGCAGTTCACGGGCCTATATCCATATCCGATGCCGCGCGACTTCAACGCCGGTTCCACTGCCATTTCTCTACAGCAGGACATCGTCGGCGATGTGCGTGATCGCCTACTCATCCTTCTCTGTTCGGTGGCCGCGGTTTTACTAATTGCTTGCGCTAATGTCGCGGGCCTACTGCTCTCTCGCGCGACAATCCGGAGAAAGGAAATGGCTCTTCGCGCCGCGATGGGGGCCAGCCGCATCCTCATCGTCCGTCAGTTGTTGACCGAGAGTGTCGGCCTTGCGTTCGTGGGCGCCGCGCTAGGCATCCTCCTTGGAATCGCTGCGCTCTCAGTCTTCAAGTCCGTTCTGCCGCCATCGCTTCCTGGTCTCGCTCGGGCGCACATCGACTGGCAGATTGTGGAAGCCGTGACCGCGCTCGCGCTGGCCTCCGGATTAGCGTCGGGGTTTGTTCCTGCCTTAAGCGCTTCCCGCGTCGATATCACGGAAACGATTAAAACGGGCAGCCAACGTTCTACATCAGGCTTCTGGACGCGCATCAGGAGCGTGATTATCGCCGGCGAAGTAGCTCTTACTTTAGTGCTGCTGCTCGGCGCGGGACTTCTGACAAAGAGCGTCTATAAGCTCTCGACAGTAAACCCAGGGTTCGACTCGCACTCGATTCTGGCGGTTCAGATCAGCCCCAATCAGTCCGCCTGCACACCGCGAGATGCATGCACCGCCTTCTACAACCGCGTTCTTCAACGGGCGGCTACCGTGCCGGGAGTTGAACAAGCCGCAATCGCAAATTCTGTTCCTCTGGATGGCCGCGTTTCGACCAGCCCCGTCGATATCGAAGGACATCCGAAGACCGCCGATTTCCCAGCGCCGATGCTCTGGCTCGAAGCGGTTAGTCCCAGCTTTATTGAGATGATGCACATCCCGCTCATGGCGGGTCGCTATCTCACCAATGCAGACGGGGCTGACTCGGCGCGCGTACTTGTGGTCTCAGCGTTAACGGCGAAGCGCTTCTGGCCCGGAGAAAGCGCTATTGGGAAACACATCAGAGTGGCGGGTAGCGATTCTTGGCGAACGATCGTCGGCGTTGTTGGCGACGTAAACCATTTCACGTTGAGCCAGGGACTTCCAAGTGGTGTAGCCGGCGTCGTCTATATGCCTTACTCCCAATCCGTTCTGGCCGATGGGCAGATTCCGGTCTCAATGACCCTACTTACTAGAACAAAATCCAACAGCGCCCAAACTGCCCAGGCGATTGAAAAGTTATCCAGAGATCAAAACCCGAATGTGCCCGTCGGCCGCGTTCACTCGTTGGAAGATGCGGTGGCCGGATCGATCGCCGAGATCCGCTCCACAATGCTCGTATTCCTCAGCTTTGCTGGTGCGGCAATTCTGCTTGCGGCGGTTGGTATCTACGGTTTGATGTCCTATTGGGTCAGCCAGCGGACTTATGAAATCGGCCTACGGGTTGCGATCGGATGTTCGCGGCGGGGAATTCTGTCGATGATTCTCGCTCAAGGTATGAGACTTACTCTATACGGGGTGAGCGCAGGCATTGTCAGCGCCTTAGTCTTGACTCGCTTCTTGTCCGTGCTTCTTTTTGGAGTGGGTGCGACTGACGCTCAGACGTTTTTGGCAGGGACCACTTTGGTTCTAGCAGTAGGATTTATAGCGACCGCGTTTCCCGCTTGGCGCGCTACTCGGATCGAAGGCATTCAGGCGCTCAGGGCGGACTAAATTTTAAGAGCGCCATTCCTTGGTGAAGCCTGATCCTAATGGCCTGTGCATCGCTGGGTACTTTCCCGATGAGCAAACGGCTTATACGAAAGCGCTTATGAAACAGCACGAAATTTCGACAGCTTTCACTTAAGGTTGGGCGACGCGGAACTCCGGCGTCAGCGCGCTTCGCAGGTCCCTGAGCGTATGCCCGTGACCGAGCACATCTTGGACGAAAGCATAATGGTCAGCTGGATCAATCGGCGTTAGCGAATCGTTCTCGCGATCGTACAGGTAATTTCCGTCGTCGGCGAGAGGTGGGATTGCTACTCTCATCAATTCGCCGGATCGATCACGCTCGAACTCCAGGAACGATAGAAACGAGGGAGTCGCATACAAGTGGACTCGCCTGAGTGTGATGAGGGATTAGGCCCAGAGATAGAAAGGCTAGAGCGACGAAACGCAGCAACTGCCGCCAAGCCTTAATGTGTGCAAGAACTACCTCAAAATTCCAGTGAAGCTTAACCGCGTACGTTGATATGATGCACGGCCACCAGAATCTTGCCTGGGACGGGCTGTCCATCCTCCGTCGCCGGAGTGAAAGTGCTGTAGAGAACCAGGTTTCCGATCTCCAAAAGCTTCTTCTTATCCATTCGCTCATTGGGAACCGAGAAGTCCGTCGCGATTCCTTTTTCGTTGACTGAGACCTCAACCACGAAGTCCCCCATCGTTCCCAAAAACGGCGAGAGATCGTCAACGGCGACCTGCGTATGCACGCCGATCGGAACATCCTTGTTCAGATAGAGCTGCAGCTTGAGGTTGTCGACCAGCGTGCCGAACAGAAGCACGGACGACATCAGTCCGCCGGCGGCAGGCACCGCGAGCGGCTTCAGCAGGTTCGAGAACTCGATCGAGAGCTTCTCCAGCCAGCGATAACGCCGCACCCGGCGCTCGCGCTCGTGCGATGCGATGACGCGCACCTTGGCGGCCACATCACCCGGTACTGCCGCAACGGGCAACTGCATCAGATTCTGGCGGATCGCTTCGTCGTTCAAGAACGCCTCCCGCATAACGAGATGTTCGAAGGCTCGGGGCCAAGAGTTTCGGTCAAAAGTTGTCGCAGCGCCGCGCGGCCCCTGGTGATGCGACTTTTGACGGTTCCGATTGAGATGTTCAGGATTTCTGCTATTTCGTCGTAGTTCAGGTCCTCAATATCGCGGAGCACCACGGCTTCGCGGAAATAGGGATTCGTGCGGGTCAGCGCCTGCTCGATCAAGGCGTGTTTCTCGCGGGTTAGCGCGCGGTCGAAGGGCGAAGGTTCCAGGTCCGGCACGTTGCGCTCGCGCGGCGTTTCATCGAGGGTGCCTTCGTCCCAGCAAACTTCGTTCTTCTTGTGGCGGAACGACCAGCGGCGGCGGTTGTGCGCCTCGTTCACCGCGATCCGATAAATCCAGGTCCGAAGACTGCTCTTCCCGCGAAACGTGTGGATGTTCCGGAAGACCTTCAGGAAGACGTCCTGCACGATGTCGCCGGCGTCTGCTGGGTCGGAAACCAGACGCAGCGCCAGGTTGTACACGGGCTGCTGGAACCGCATGATGAGCAGTTCGTAATCGTTCTCACAGCCGGCCTGCAACCCTTGGATCAGCCTCTGATCTTCGGCAAGTGCCGCGGACGTGGCCTGCTCCGGGTAGCTGCGGCCAAGCAGATCGGCGATAACGGAGGAGGCCATGTCGATTAAATGCTACTACGGGCTTAGACACCGGATGCACGGATCCGGTTCCCGCGGGTTAGACGAACACGTACCAGATCGCCAACCCGAGGCTGGCGACGACCACGGACCCAATTAAGATCGCGGTCACCGCGTTGGCCCCCAGTCGGCCGCCTAGCTTTGTCTGACTAAAGATCAAACCGAGGACAAGAAACAGGATCAGGTCAGCAATTCCGTGCGTCGTCCAGTGATGACCGGTAAGCCGCTTCATGGAGGCAGTCAAAGGCGCACTTACATCCTTAGCCAAAGCAAGACATGTATTGAAGAGAATCGTGATTGCCGCGGCTAGTACAAAGCCCGAGGTCGTGTTGTTAAGGCCCGAAGTTGTGTTCTTCAGGCCGGGAGTTGTGTTGTTCAGAGTTTCGGCAGTCATTTCGAATGGTTAGGGAGTAGCGCGACCTTAACACCGTGATCGATCACCGCTCCCGCGCCTTCCACGGCCATCCCGGTGATCACGATCAGAGCCGACACGGATAAGACGAGTTTGCGCGCCGCGCCATTTGCGTATAACTTCTCACGAGTTATAAAAGGAAGCAAGAACGCAAGGATCGCAGTAGCGAAGAACAGGTGCTCTTTCGTCTCCATGAAGAAGTTATGAGCCAATGGCCAGGGACCTTTGAGGATCAGCGCCTTCTCCGCGGGGTAGTAGTTCACGTACCAATAGCCGCCGCAAATCCACGACGCAGCCATACAGAAGGCTGTGATCCACGCGGCCGTTTTAATGCGGCTCGCGTTCCCAGGTTGCGCGTTCAACACTTCGATGAATGCCCAGAAAGCCGCCAGACAACCGGTGATTCCGAACGCGGCGTGCGCGAGGAGTAGTACGTCGATGGTCTGTATCATCTATTGATCCCCGTAATTAGCCCCGGCGGAGCTAGACTGTTGAACGCCATCCCTGCCGGGGTATCCGTGTCGCCCGGCTTCTTATCGCCACCCTTTCCCCACGTCCAATAAAGTCCAAGGTAGGCGTAGTTTTCAGTCTGACCCACAGCCGTGTGTCCGTAACAGAATAGTAACTGAAATCCGGGATCTCTGAACTTATAGTAACCGCCTACGTCGACTAATGTCGCGGGTCTTGTCTGCGCCGTGGCGAGACCTTCCGGACCGTGATAGAAGATTTCCGTGCCGAGAGTAACTTTCTTGCCGAGATCGCGCTGCACGAGCCAACCCGCAAACGGAAAGTTTCGATAACCGGGCGCAGGTACGACGGTGACTCCGCCGCCCCCGTAAGTAGTCCAGGGACCGAAGCTCTTCTGCGCCCACAGAGGCACTTTGTACCATGTTCGGCCGACCCCTAGACCCTTGGATGCATCTCCGGTGGGAAGTTCGAACATCGTAAACGTGCCGACCATCGGCCGATGTTTACTCTCTTGAATGAAACGCAGTTTGATCCCCAGTTCGATGTCGCCCAGTCCGAAGGCCCGCGGACCAACACCGGCCGGTGCAAGCGCGGGATTGTTCGAAGGGAAGATTGCCGCGGCAGGAATGATTACGTGCAGGTGAACGTTCGGCAACGCTCCCCAATTGAACTCAACTGCCGGACCCGCCGTGTCGGTCTCAACTCCCGTCCCATCCGATGACGCAAATGTGTAGAATTCGTAATGCCGAAAATCGATTGGTTCTGGGTCGTCTGTCTGGAACGGTGGGCCGGCAACAGCGACGATCGCGGAGCAGAGCAACGCCGCGATTAAGATCGTGAGTTTCGGCGGCACCATGCGAGAGCGCAAACCATTCTAGCGTTTGGCGCGCTCTCACGGCAACGGCTTCAAGCAGCTTTTTTCTTCGCCTTGGCTTTAGCAGTCTTCGTGGTGGCGCCTGGAGCGTGCAGATGCTGGGCAGCTTTCCGCGGCGACTTCGGATGGTCTTTCTTCCATTGCTCCAGCTGCTTCTCGCGCTTCTGCTGAAAGCTTTTATCGGATGCGGTGCTTTTTGATGCTGCCTTTTTGCGGCAGCTTCCCTGACTATGCTCCGGCTTTCCCGGAACCGGCTCGTACCCCGGCCAACAGCGGCTGTCTTTCTTCTCGGCCATTCCGATTTCTCCCGAAGCGCTCAATGCAACATGCGGGCCGATCTCGCGTCGCCGCCGCAAGCCCGTGCAGTGTTGCTAAATTGAGCGTGTAGTCTTCCTTCCCTCCTGAAACGACATGAAGCTCATCCTCTCCGTCCCGCTCTTTTCCGTAACACTCTTCGCGCAGGCAACCGCTCCGAACTTATCGAGCACTCTGTCTCTTGCGGAGTCCGGACACTGCCAGCAAGCGTTCCCGGCCATTCCGCGCAACCTCACTACGTTGCGCGATCCCGCAATTCGCAAACGTGCCGGACTGGCAGGTCTGCTATGCGCCACCGAAGCCGGCGATACGTCAGCCGCACTCGGATATCTGAGCCAGCTGACATCTGCATTCCCGCGCGATCCCGATGTACTGCTCAGTTCCACGCACGCATTTTCGGTGCTGGCGGATCGCACCGCCGACGAACTGCATCAGGTCGCTCCTAATTCCCCGGCCGCGTACCAGCTCGCGGGCGAATCGGCCGAGATGGCGGGCAAGGTCGACGACGCAATCAATGAATATCGCCGCGAGCTCCAGGCGAACCCGCACGCGCCGGAGATCCACTACCGCATCGGCCGTCTGATTCTCTCGAAGCAGCATACCGCTCAATCCGTAGCTGCGGGCCGCAACGAAATGCTGCTGGAGCTGCAAAACAATCCGCAGTACGCGGGCGCGGAGTTCGTCTTAGGCGAGCTCGCGCAGGAGGCTTCGCAATGGCCGCAGGCGGTGCAGCATTTTGGACGCGCAACGCAGCTCGATCCTTCATTCGCCGATGCGTTTCTAGGGCTTGGGATCGCGCTGCTCGGAGAGAACAACGTGCCGCAGGCAATCCCGGCCCTGGAGCGCGCGGAGCAGATCGATTCGCAAAACTCGGAAGTACACCGGCAACTGGCGATCGCTTACGGACGCGCAAACCGTCCGGCCGACGCGCAACGCGAATCGGGATTACAGCGACAAACGCAGCCGCCTCCTCAACAACGCACTCAGTGAAGTTGGTTCTCGACCCAATCGAGAATCACGCGATCCACCCAGAACCGCGGCTTCCTTCGTGAGATGAATCCGATATGACCGCCGTGATCGGGGGCAATCACCTGCAGGTTCGGATTGCGGGTAATCCCCGGATGTCGATACGACGCGAACGGGACGAGCGGGTCATCTTTGGCGGCAATCAGCAGCGCAGGCACGCGGAGTTTCGCTAACAACGGCAGCGACGATTGCTCGGTATAGTATCGATCCGCGGTGCCGAATCCGAAGCTCGGTGCGGTGATCTTGTCGTCGATATCGTAGACCGTGCGGCACTGGTCGAGGAGCTCTTTCGGATAGCGGCCAGTTCGCTCGAGGCGCGCTTTCATGCGGGTGACGAAACGGCTCTCATACACGCGGTTCTCGCGTGCTCGCAACCGCTCCGAACAGGCCGCCAGATCGATGGCGGCGGCAATCGTGGCGACTCCGGCGACCAGGCCCCGTTCGGCTTCGGCAGCGGCTTTCAGCGCCACATTTCCACCCAACGAGAAGCCGGCTAGAAACACCGGTTTGCGGCTCCGATTCTGTTGCAGGAATGAGATGAGGTCGCTGGTAAGGCCCGCGTGATAGAGCGTTTGGCAGAGCTCCTCGGTGCCGCCGCAGGTTCGCATATGGAAGCGATGCACCGCGAAACCGGCGTTCAGCGCCGCGTGCGACAAGCTGATCATGTAGCCCGATTCGCCGCTGCCTTCCAGACCATGCAGCAGCACGATCTCGCAGCGCGGCTCGAACAAAGGGTCGTAGGAGTCGACCATGATCTTCACGTCCGGCTCTGTCTGAATGTAGCGGCGGCGGTGTGAGAACCGGCTAAAGTCGAAATCGCGCGGCCAGTAGTTGCCCAGGATGGTGAGCAGGTGAGGGCTTTTTACGATGGGCTCGAAGGCTGGAAACATCGATTACGCGCGGAGCCCTTCAGCTACTTGAACCTGGACCGCCGCTATCTGTTTCCCCCCGAAAGAAATACGCACGCGATGTTCGCCGCTTCCGATTTCCAGCGGCAGGAAGAAGTTGAATTCCCAGCGCTCGCTAAACGGATTCACGCAGAGCGCAGTGATGCGTGTGGCCAAATCGTCGACTTCAATCCGCACGCGGGCGGGGTCCGCGATCTCTTCGAGCACGAGCTTGCCGAATCCACTCTCGATGCGATTCGGCGCCAGCAGGTTGATGCCGTCGCTGAGTGCGCAAAGGCGCGGCACACGGGCAGTCGGCGGCACCAGGCGGGCGACCGCAGGCTCAAACAGCGGCTTGCCTCGCCAGGTCACCTCGAGTGGCACCAGGCCCGTACGGGTTCCCGGCGGTACCATCACGTTCAACTCGCGGATCCCGTTGCCCGTCATCTCCGGACTCACGTAGAACGCGTAGGCGTCGCGACCGTCGAAGCGCACGCGCAGCGCCAGCAGGTCGGCATCTTCAGGCAAGTGCTCCAGGCAAATCGCGGCTGCCGCGAACCGGCCGCTGGCAGGGATCACGGGATCGCCCGTGAATGCGTTGCGCAATTTGGCGAGGCGAACGGGTTGCGTGTTTTCACCGACCTTGAGTTCCGGCTTTTGAAAGGTGACCCACATGTATTGAGTGTCTTTGTCGTTGAGCTGCAGCAGGAGCACACCGGTTTCGCGCGCGAAGGCAATGATCTCCTCGGCGTCGACGCGCACGCCGTCCCACGTGGTGGCTTGGCGGTTGTTATCGGGAAGTCCGTTGATTTGGAACACGAATAGCCCACCCGGCGCTAATACCCGAACGGCCTCACGCAGATAACCCATCACGACAACGCGGCTCGGGATATGTTGGAAAACTGCATACGAGTAAACGAACCCAACACTCGCGTCGGCGAATTGTGCGAGCGACGAATCGGTGGCCTGATGCAGATGGATGTTGTCGGAACCGACAAGGTTTTCGGCAGCGCGGCGGATCATTGCGTCCGAGACATCCAGACCGTGCAGTTCGCGGAAGTGGCGGCTCAGCGGCTTCAACAGGCGGCCCGGTCCGCACCCGATTTCTACGGCGCGCGACTGCGCCCAAAACGATGAGGGCTTCCGGCGCAACTCGGTTTCGAACGCGCGCACCTGGTCGGCGGCGGACGCGAAAAACTCCTCGAGAGGTTGATTGCGACGTCCGAACGCAACGTAGTAGTTAGCGTCTTCTTCCGCGCGTTGATTCCACTCGGATCGCATCGTGTCGCGAACGTCTTCGGTCAGCGATTCGGGCATACCAGTAGTGTAGCGGCGAGTGCGTGCGCGACGGCTTGCCGGTAGGCTGAAAGGGGATGCACATGAAAGCAGGCGCAGACCGGCGCGAGGTGATGAAGTGGATGCTTTCCGCGTCGGTCGGAAGCTTTGCCACGGCCAGTCTGAAAGCCGGTGTAAACTTCGACCCGGTACGTAGTCGAATTCAGCAGGCGATTGCGCGAGGGGACGCGACCGGGGTCGCTGTCGCAGTGGTACACGGCGGGCACATCGATTGGGAGGAAGGTTTCGGTTGGGCTAATCGAGAAGCGGGCGCGAAGGCGACACCGCATACCGCGTTCAGCATGGCATCCATCACAAAGCCATTCACGGCGACTACTCTCATGACTCTGGTCGCCGACGGTAAGCTCTCCTTACAAGAGCCGGCAAATAGGTTCCTCACAGGATGCAAACTCGTGGGCACCGCAGGGAACGCGGACGCGGTTACTGTCCGGCTACTAGGTGCACACGCGAGCGGTCTGCCGGGTATCTATGAATCCTATGAAGCGGATGAAGCGCGACTTGTCCCTAGTCCGAACACTCTTCTTCAAACCTATGGCAGGCTAGCCTACCCTCCGGCAACCTGCTATGAGTACAGCAACATTGGGTTTGCGGCACTGAACGCGATTGCTTCGGCTCTTACAAAGACGGAGTTCGGAGCACTGATGCATCAAAGAGTGCTGGCTCCTCTTGGTCTGAGGGACAGCTTTTTCGGTAGCGATTTGGTGCGAGTACAGAGCGGCGCGATGCGTTACGACGCGCTTGGCCGACTTATCCCGCACTACACCACATCCACGCCGGCTTCGGGCGAGTTATATGCGAGTGCTCACGATCTTGCCCGTTTCGCCCTTTTCAATATGCGTCATCGAGCGAAGGACCAAGCGGCAATTCTCAGCGAGCAGAACATGGTCGAACTGCATCAACCCGTCTTCACGGGTCCATCCCGTGTCGCGACCACCTTCGGCTGGTTCAAGAGTCAAACCGCTTCCGGAGTTCCCTTCTTCTTCAAGAGCGGCGGGGACCCGGGAGTCGCCAACCGGATGTGCTTTGTCCCGTCGAAAGACTTAGCTTGCGCCGTCGTCACCAATCGGTCGAATACATGGGAGTTAGCCTACAGCGTGTGCGATCAAGTGCTCGCGAACTACCTGCCGGACTGGCGTCGGCCAGAGGAAGACTGCGGCTTTCCAAGCAAACCGTTCGTTGCGAGTCCCGCATGGAGAGGACGCTGGAAGGGGCGGCTTGAAGGCGGCGGCGCGAACATGCCGCTAGAACTCAACATTGAGTCAAGTGAAGCCGCGAATCTGACTATCGGGAACAACCGACCGGAAGAGATGACCGGGATGCGGTCAGAGGGTGCAGCACTTACCGGGCTGTCTACCGGGAAAATCGATGCACCTGACGCGGTAAGAACCGGAGCCAAGACGCTACAGGTAAAGCTACTCCCGCAAGACAATCAACTCGTCGGCAGAGTGTTCGCCATTGCAGGTGACCCGAACGTAAAAAATGTGAGATTGCCTTTTGTGCTTAGACTGTCGCGAAGTTGAGCACTTAGTAAAGTAGATTGCATGAAGGTGGCCGTAGTCTCACTCCTGCTCGTAGTTGCTGCCGCTGCCCAACCCGCGCGCAAACAGTACGATCCCGGCGCTTCGGACACGGAAATCAAGATCGGCAACATAGTGCCGTACACCGGCTCTTTTTCAGAGTACGGCGCCACCGGACGCGCCGAGGCAGCCTACTTTCAGATGATCAATGACAAGGGTGGAATCAACGGCCGTAAAATCAAATTCGTCAGCGTCGATTCCGGCTCGGATACAGCGCAGGCCGTTGCTTTGGCACATCGATTGGTGGAACAGGATCAGGTCCTACTTACCGTAGGCATCTGGGGTAGCCCTACTAACCTGGCAATCCGCTCTTACATGAATGAGAAGCAAGTGCCTCAGCTATTCGTGAACGCTCCCGACTCCGCCTTTGACGATCCTTCGCACTTCCCCTGGACCATGGGATTCCAACCGACTAAGCGAACCGAAGGGTTAGTCTACGCGCGATATATCCTTCACCAGACGCCGTCCGCCAAAATCGCGATCTTAGAGTCAAGCGACGGGTCCGGTAAGGATTGGGTAGACGGTGTCCGTGACGGTCTTGGAGACAAGGCTTCGGCGATGATCGTCAAAGAAGCCACCTTTAGCTACTCCGATCCGGCATCGCTGGACGCATCGATCATAGCTCTGAAAGCTTCCGGCGCGGACGTGTTTATGAACTTAGCCGTCGGTAGATTCGCTACTCAGGCGATCCGCAAGGCTTACGACATCGGCTGGCATCCGCTGCAGTTCATCCCCAATGCTTCGCTGTCCGTATCGGCATTCATCGAGCCTGCCGGGCGAGAGAAGGCGGCGGGAGTCATCTCGAATGCCCGATCGAAAGGCTGGCTGAAATCGCAAGCGCGGCAGGATCCCGCGGTGCAGGCGTTCCTCGAATGGATGAAGACTTACAACCCGAGTGCGTCCATCCGCGACGCGAACTATGTCTATGGGTATGAAGTAGCGGAGGCTCTCGTAGATGTCCTGAAACGTTGCGGCGACAACTTAACCCGAGCCAATGTAATGAAACAGGCCGCGAGCCTCGACCTGGAACTGGGAATGCTTCGCCCGGGAATCCGAGTAACCACCAGCCCGACGGACTACCAACCGATCAAGGATCTGTTTTTAGTCAAGTTCGATGGTCAGGAATGGTCAGCGATCGGCAAAGCTACCTCTAAATAGGGCCGGCATTCCGGAGCTCTGAAGATTTTCCCTTGATTACTAGCTGTTTGTGTCCCGTTTTACGCCTACCTTAGTGACGAAGCTCTCGGAATGATGGATTCCGGCCGTCGAGACGAGGACAAAAACATGCGAACACAATACTTACCGGCCGGAATAGCGATTTTGGCTCTGCCCTTCACCTTACCGGCACAGACTGTTGGTTTCATTGAACACTCCGTGCCCACTACCTTTGGAACCGATCCTAGCGCGATCACGCTGGGGCCCGACAACGCGCTTTGGTTCACGGATTCCAGTACCGACGGCTCCGGAACCGCGTACATCGGGCAAATGGCACGGGACGGGCGCGTTACGGCGTACCCGGTCCCCACGCGAAACAGCCAACCCATCGGCATTACTGTAGGACCCGACGGCGCACTATGGTTTACCGAATACACTGCGGCAAAGATCGGAAGGATCACAACGGCCGGGGTCATTACCGAATACCCGACTACAGCCGGGAGCAGCCCATTCAACATCACCGCGGGACCGGATGGCGCACTCTGGTACACGGAGCTACCGAACTCTATCGGGCGCATGACAACCGAGGGAGCGGTTACCGATTACGCAATTCCTGGTTTGTCGCAGGACGATTGGCCGGACGGAATTACCGTGGGACCGGATGGGGCGATTTGGTTTACTGAAGCGCCAGGTTCTATAGGACGAATAACGACCGACGGTGTAATGAGCGAATACAGTACGCCATTCTTCAATGCCAATCCGACATCTATCACGACCGGAGCTGATGGAAACCTTTGGTTTACCGAATATTCGCCCGGAAGGATTGGCCGGATTACGACATCTGGAGTGATGACCGAATTTACAATACCTTCCAATGAGAGCCTACCTTTTTCGATTACCGCAGGCCCGCTAGACTCTCTCTGGTTTACGGATTTCGGGGGGCGCAAAATAGGAAAAATCACCACCGCAGGAAGGATCACGGAGTTCGCTGTGCCGTGGGGATCGCCGGATTTCATCACAGCCGTCCCCACATCCGCGCTCTGGTTTACGGAGTCGAACGGCGAAGTTGCTCAGCTTGTTTCAGAGTCGGCCGCCGTCTCAACCGATCCGGACACGGGATCACTGGGTCTTCCCATCAGCGTTACAGGAACCGGCTTTGCTTCCGGGGAGACTGTAAATATCTACAACAACAGTGAGGCGGCCAATCTACTGGAAACGGTCCAGGCTGACTCGTCCGGCTCGTTCGTGGTTGACGACCACATTCGACAGTTGCCCTTTGGATTCAATAGCTGGGTGGGCGTGGGTCAAACCAGCCAAAGCGTTGGGATTGCGCAAGTCTCGATTACGGCCAGAGTCACCGTAGAGCCGGCAGTCGTTGCGGCGGGCGCTCAAATCACGGTCAGGGGCTTCGGTTTCAACCAGGCCGACACGGTCGATGTGTATCTCGGGACGCAGGCGAATGGTGATCTACTGACGCAAGTTCGCGCCAGCCAACTGGGAACCATCGCTCCAGTTTTGTATACAGTTCCGGCGGGTACGCCCCCAGGGCAATACGAGATTGACGCCGTAGGCGCCTTCGGATACCCAGGCGTCGCCTTTGCGATTGCTACTTACACGGTGCAGTGAAGTCTAGCCCGCAACGATCGTAATCTTAGCCGCGTTCGCAGCGGCCAGTAGCTCATCGCGATCCAGCATCAGCGTCCTTCCCGCGTCTATCGCCAGCGCAGTCGTGCCGGTCTCGCGCATCGTCCCGATCGTTCCCGTTCCAACCACCGGAACATCGAATAGCAGATGTCCGCGCCGCGACGCCGACTTCACTAGCGTCAGCCGGGCGCCTTCCACCAAAGAAGCCGCCCGGCGCAGCATCGCATCCGTCCCTTCCATCGCTTCAATTGCCACGCACGCCTTGTCGGCGATTGCCACGCTCTGCCCCAGATCGAGCGTCGCCAGCGTATGCGCGATGCGCTGTCCGTACTCGATGTTCCGCTGTTCCTCGCTATCCGGCTTGCGCTTCGTCAGCACGCCTTCCGGCGCGAGCAGGCGTTTCAACAGCCGCGTCGAATCTACCAGCTGAATCCCCTCATCCAGCAGCACCTTCGCAACCGCGCCAATCAAAGCATCCGTATTCTTGCGATCGAGCGCGGCCAGCAGTTTGAGCAGTCGCCAGTCGGGCCGGATCGACGAGAAGATCTTCGCGTGCTTCACCTGGCCGGCCATCATGATCTCGCGCAGCCCTTCGCGATGGCAGATGTCGATCAGCTTCGACAGCTCGCCCAGTGAGATCCAGTAACAGCGCGCCGCCAGCGCGTCCACTTCGCGAGACGCTTCTTCCTGAATCGCGATGGCAACGACTTCATCACCGGCCTTGCGCGCGCTCTCCAGCGCCAGGATCGGGAAGCGTCCGCTGCCGGCAATCAGCCCATACTTCATTTATTTGATGACGCCGCGCTCGGTCGATTGCAGGAAGTCCAGCAGCTCTTGCACCTCAGCCGTCATCGCCACTTCTTCCTGAATACGCGCGACCGCCTGCGATGTATTCAGTCCCGCGCGCGTGAGCAGACGAAACGCGGTCTGCAGCGGCTCGATGGCTTCCGTCGAAAACCCGCGCCGCTCCAGGCCCGTGCGATTCGCGCCGAACACCTTCGCATCGCGCTCCGTTACCGTGTTCGAAAACGGCAGCACGTCTTTCGTGATCACGCTATAGCCGCCGATAATCGCATGACGCCCGACGCGGCAGAATTGATGTACGCCCGTTGACGCGCCCACCACGGCCCAATCGCCCACCGTCACATGCCCACCGAGTGTCGCTGCGTTCGCCAACACGCAATGGTTGCCGACCGACACATCATGCGCCACATGCACGTAAGCCATCAGCAGATTATCGCTGCCGATCGACGTCTTCAAACCGCCGGCCTCAGTCCCGCGATGGATGGTCACAAATTCGCGGATGCGGTTGCGATCGCCGATGTGCGTCTCGGCCCGCTCGCCCTTGTACTTCAAGTCCTGTCCGGCGACACCGACCGTCGAGTACGGATAGAACAGGTTGTCCTCGCCGATGAATGTGGGCCCCTCGCAGAAAACATGAGCCATCATTCGCGTTCGCGCGCCGACGGTGACCTCCGCGCCCACGATGCAGTAGGGACCAATCTCAGCTTCGGGGTGAACGCTGGCCGCGGGATCGACAATCGCGGACGGATGAACGTTCATTGGAGCGAGCCCACTAGACACCGCACTAAACGGCGAGGGCAGGCTCTGGCTCGGGAGTCTTATTGCGCAGGCTGCACATCAGTTCGGCTTCCGCAACCACGCGGCCGTCGACAAGCGCCTTGGCCGCGATCTTCGCAACGGATACCTTGTTCTTCAGCACCACCGCTTCCAGCCGCAGCTGATCTCCCGGGATTACCGGCTGCCGGAATTTCGCGCGCTCCACTGAAGCCAGAAACACCAGCTTGTTTTCACGATCCGGAATCTGCCCGAGGATCAAAACTCCCGCAGTCTGCGCCATTGCCTCGACGATCAACACGCCCGGCATCACCGGGAAACCCGGGAAATGGCCCACGAAAAATGGCTCGTTCGCGGTGACGTTCTTGATTCCGACGATGCGCTCGTGATCCATCTCGATAATGCGATCGACCAGCAGCATCGGGTAGCGATGCGGTAAGAGCGCCTGAATCGCACTGATATCCAGAATTGGCATGGAAAGCCGCTATTATACAACCCGTATATGGAAAACAGCCTTTTGGAGTGGGCCCGTGCGCATGAGAGGGCAACGATCAGACCTCATTCGCGAGATGGTCGAAATCGAATCGCCGAGCGACGATGCAGACGCGCTCCGCCGGTTCGTCGACTGGTTTGGCGCAGCGCCTGTCGAAGGCGGACATCTGCTGCGCACGTTCGGCGACATCAATGCCGATAAGCAGATCTTGATCCTCGGTCACTACGACACCGTCTGGCCGGTGGGCACGCTCGCGAAGATGCCGTTCCGCGAAGAGCACGGTCGATTGTGGGGACCGGGAGTTCTCGACATGAAAGGCGGCATCGCATTCGCGTTGATGGCGATCAGAGCGTTGGAGGAACTTCAACTCCCAATTCCAGCGCGCGTGCTGCTGCAACTCAATGCGGATGAAGAAACAGGCAGCGCTACATCGCGCGCGCTCACGGAGGCGAACGCCAAGGCGAGTGAAGCGGTGCTGGTCATCGAGCCCGGCACCGGTTTGACAGGAAAGCTGAAGACTGCGCGCAAGGGAGTCGGCCAGTTCCGCGTGCGCGTCACGGGCCGTGCTGCTCACTCCGGCGTGGACTTCGAAAACGGCGCCAGTGCCGTTCTTGAGTTATCTCGTCAGCTTCTCAAGATCGCGGAGTTTACCGATCTACAGAGCGGCGTCACCGTCAATCCGGGCGTCATCAGCGGAGGCACGCGATCGAACGTGATCGCAGCCGAAGCGGAAGCGGCGATCGATATCCGCATCGCGAAACAGAACGACGCCGTCATGCTCGAACAGAAGTTCCGAGCCCTCAAACCCGTCGACGACCGCTGCACGATCGAGGTCACCGGCGGATTGAATCGTCCGCCCATGGAACGCACCGAGGCGATCGGGAAGCTCTTCCAACTGGCGAAGCAGGAGGGCAGGGAACTGGGAATTGAAGTGGAGGAATCCGCAACAGGCGGCGGATCGGATGGAAACTTCACAGCCGCTCTCGGCATCCCGACGCTCGACGGCCTCGGTGCGGTGGGCGAAGGCGCGCATGCGGTTAATGAGAGCATCCTCGTCAACCGCATCGCCGATCGCGTCGCACTGCTGGCGCGCTTACTGCTGGTTGTCTAGCTTGTGGAAAGTGACTGCTACCGTCGCCTTAACCGCGACCGCTACTGCTTCACCGCTTCCAGCAAGGGCATTGTTCATGACGGCAGAACAACCGCAAACGCCAGCAGTGCGAAGGCTCGAAGCAGCACAACCATCGAGCCTTCATTCGAAAACGTGCCTATTTCTTGTCGTCGTCCATTAAGCGGAAATGCACCTCGATGGTCGCCTCCACGGCTACCGGTTGTCCATTCAGCAGAGCCGGACGAAAACGCCACTGCTTTACAGCATCGATCGCATTCTGATCGAGTTCCGCATCCAGGCTCTTCTTCACTTGTACGGTGTGAGGCACGCCTTCTTTGTCGATGACCACGCTCATAACCGTGGTCCCCTGGATCTTGGCCTGCTTGGCAGTCGGCGAGTACTGCGGTTCCACTTTGGAAACGATCTGAGGCGCCTTTACACCATCGCCAAGCTTGTAAACATCCCCAAGATCGGCATCTTTCTGCGCGACAACTGCGGATCGCAGCGGCAAAGACCAGGTCGTGAGAACAGCCGCGGACGCCAGTAGCGCGAGCGCGGGGAAAAGGTTGCGCGTTGTGTTTCGATTTTTCATGTCGGACTCCTTCTGGATGGCTTGAATGCGTTGTTTCAACTGCTCGGCCGCGGTGAATGAAGTAACGGGGACAAATCGCTTTTCGGCCGTTGCAAAAGCGATCAGCGCTCTCAGATATTGCTCGGGCTGCGACGTTCTGTCGATCGCCGCCGCATCAACCAACTGCTCACGCGCGAGGCGGATACGGCGCACAACCGCGTGAATCGCGGGGTTGAACCAGAACGCCGCGATTAGGATTTCCTCGGCGATTTGCCCCAGCCAGTCGAGACGCTTGATGTGAATCAGCTCATGTGCGATCGCCGCGCGTCGCGCCTCCGGGTCGCAGTCCGGCCAGTTAGCGGGAACCAGGATCGCCGGCCGCAGCAAACCATAGCTAGCAGGCACAGCAATATCCGGAGTGATGACCACTCTCGCCGAGCATGGTTCGTCGGGCGTCCACTCCACCCCGTTGCGCAGCATGGACCGCAATCGCCACGCTCCCAGAGCCAGATACAGCAGCCGTAAGATCGTCCCCGCGGTTAACACGTATAAGCAAATTCGCCCGTATGGAACCGAAGCCTGCGCGACGCTTGCCGCAGCCCCGGTAAACACAAATCCATTCACGCGCGGAAGGGACGGAAGTCTCGGGACCACAAAGAATCCCGCTAGCGTGAAATACCAGAACGTCAAGCGCAAACGCCCGGTGGGCAGCGGGACGAATCGAGCAATCAAAGCGGCCAACCCGTAGAAACAAGCCGTGGTCACTAGCGGCCAGACCACATCGCGTATTGCCGGATTCATTTCCCGGCTCCTTTCTCGATGAGGCCCCGTAGCTCGCGCAAATCCTTTTCCGAAATCTTCCGATCTTCAGCCAGATGTACCAGCAGGGGCTGCGCCGCGCCGTTAAAAACACGATCGACGAAATCCTGGACCATTGCGCCAACCACGCGCTTCCGCGGTTGCGCCGCTGAGTACATGAACGCGCGCTCCTCGACGTCCTTCTTTAGAAAGCCCTTCTCGGCCAGGATCTTCATCATCGTCATGACCGTGGTGTAGGCCACTTTGCGGGTGAGCAGCAGATCCTCATAAACATCACGGACCGAGACGCGTTCGTGCTCCCACACCACCTTCATGATTTCCAGTTCCTGGCGGGTTAACGTAGGCGTGCGTTTCTTCATTACTAAAAACTTAGTACTAAAGAAGCGAGCTGTCAACTGCCGGACGAAGTTTTCTTTAAAACCCGCCCAGATCCATCGACGCAAAGATAAGGAAGAACGCGAGGATCACGAACATCCCGTTCACATAATCGGTGAACCAGACCAGACTCGACACGCGCCAGCGATCCGGGTGCATCGCCGCCGCAATCAGCCAGAACGATCCAACCAGAACGTGCGCCGCCTGAAAAGCCGTGAGCCCGTAATAACAGATTCCAAACGCCGCGACATGCCAGGGATTCGTCAGCAGCGTGACGTGCTCGAAGAAGTAGAGCCGCAGCCATTCAAACGCCAGCAGGAACAGAAACGTACCCCACCCGACGACCGCCAACGAGATCATGCGCTGCGCCATTGCGAAATCGCGTTGCGCCGCATTCTTCTGCGCGACGCGAAGCACAAAGCTCGATCCCGCGGCGAACATGACCATCGAAACCGTCATCAGCCCGGAGGGGAAATGCAGCGGGCGCGGCCACACGGGCGCCATCGCGCGTACCACCAGATACGCGATCAGCAGCGTGAAGAAGAGAACGAAGTCCGCAAGCAGCAACAACGGCACGCCTTGCTCGCGACGGTTAACGGTGCGGGCGCGCTCGAGCCATCGAGCGCCTGCCGACTTCATCCCCAAAAAATGAACAAAGCCATGAGGCAAAGCCACATCGCGTCCAGGAAATGCCAGAAGATGCTGCTAATCAACACGCCGGTGCGCTTCCTGGTCCAAGTTGATACCGAAGCGCGGCCACTCCCACCCACAACAACGCGATGAGCGCGCCGATCGCGTGCGCGGCGTGGGTCCAAGTCAGGATGTAGAACAATCCATGGCTCGGATTGTTGCGCATGTAGATTCCGTGCGACCGGAGTTGCAGCCATGCGACCGTCTGCCCCGCAAGGAACACCGCACCCAGCGCGATCCCCAGCCACCACAGCATGTTGAAGCGGTCACGATGTCCATGCTTCAAGGCCCGCCGCGCGAACTCGATCGCCACGCTACTCAGTAAAAGCGCGACCGTGTTGGGCCACAGAATGCGCGGCACCGGAAGGGAAACCCAATCCTGCGAAAGCGCATGTCGCAGAATCAGCGTGCTGGCCAGCGCGGCGAACGTCATGGTGCTCGCCAGCATGCCAATCACAATCCCGGCTACAGAAACTGAGCGGCCCGCACCTCGCTCGTTCGAATCGTCATCGCCCCCGCCCCCGCCGAACGGCAGACCGGTTTCAATGGGAGGCAGACCTCCGCGATCGTTATCGATGACCGTACCGGGACCCGGCATAGAAGAACTTCTATTGTACGGATGAGTGGAGGAGCGCGGAAGGCAGAAAACAAAGCGGCCCTATTTTCGGGGCTTCCCCAACGAAGGCGGACCGCTTTGTAACCGAAGAACCTGAACGTTCAGGCTGCTTCAGGAAGTGCGATGTGCGATTTCGCCAGGGACTCGCGCAGAATCTGCTCGGCCTCCTTCGGCGAACTGTTGCGAGCGGCCGAGATTTCGGAAACGAGCATGTGACGCGCCCGTTCCAGCATCTTCTTCTCGCGGAAAGACAGAGGTTTGTCTCCCTGCAGAATCAGCAGCCCCTTAAAAACCTCTGCGATCTGCGGAAGATTCCCGCTCTGCATCTTGTCTGTGTTGATTTTGAAACGGTATTTCCAGTCGGGGAAATTGTGGCACTCCCCTATGGAAAGGTAGGTCAGGACCCTGTTGATATCAGAGGTCTTGGTTATGCGGCGAAGACCGATGCTACCCACAGTTGAAAAGGGCACCATCACTGTCATGCTGCTGTAAACGAGGCGCAGCAAATAGAATTGCTCGTGCTGATTCCCGAAGTTCCGCGTGCTGATGTTCTCAATCGTCCCAACCCCTTGGTTGGGATATACCACTTTCTCACCGATATCGAAGGTCATACATGGCTCCCCCAAAACACGTCAGCCGGTGTTACAGGTTGTTGTTGGCTACTTCATAAGCAAAAGCTCTTAATGGTACGCATAAAAAAAATTTGTGTCAAGAGTTGTTGACAAAAGTTCGAATCGTCACGGCGAGATTGTTTCGGGCGATACGCGGGGGTCTAAGCAGTGGGAGCAGATTTGCGGGGCGCAAGAAGCAGCACAGATCCGGTGATCGCGGCCAGGGTCGACGCGGCGAAGATCCCGGCCTTGGCATACTCCATCAGCACCGAATCGCCGAATGCCAAGTGCCCCACAAACAGGGACATCGTAAAGCCAATCCCTGCCAGCCATCCGGCACCGTGAATTTGGGACCAACTGACGGACTCCGGTTTGCCGGCGATTCCCAAGCGCGTCGATAGAACTGAAAACAGCAGAATTCCAGCCGGTTTGCCCAGGAAAAGACCGAACAACACGCCCATCGTGATCGGATTCCAGAATGCCGCAAGCGAGCCGCTCAGTTTGAAACCGGCATTGACGAATGCAAACAGGGGCATAACGAAGAGGCTGACCCACGGGCGGAGACGTTGCTCCAGCCGGTGGAGCGGCGGTTGCACATGACGGCAGTTCTCCTCGATATCCTCAACGATTACTTCAACTTCCTGATCATTCTCAAAGCTTTCCTCAAAGCGCTTCAGCAGCGCGCGGCCCCGTTCGAGAAAACTGCCGCGATCCAGAAAACGCCGTCCTGGAATGACGATCGCGAGTAGAACGCCGGCGATGGTCGAATGCACACCCGATTGCAGAATCAGAACCCAAAGCGCGAGACCCGGAACAAAATAAGCCGCGGCGCTGACTACCCCAATGCGGTTCATCCCGGCGAGAATTGCTAACACCAGGGCAGCTCCGGCCAACGCGGGCCAGTAAATGTGTCCGGTGTAGAACACCGCGATCACGACTACAGCAAAGATGTCGTCCACAATGGCCAGCGCGGTGAGAAATACAGCGAGTGCGGCGGGAACGCGCGACCCCATGAGCGCCAGCGCGGCGGCCACAAACGCGATATCTGTGGCCATGGGAATTCCCCAGCCGTTGCGCCCCGTGCCTCCCGCATTGAGGGAGGTATAGATGATGGCCGGGACCAGAACGCCCCCCAGAGCCGCCGCGATCGGCAGAGCGGCTACGCGCGGGGATGCCAGCTCGCCCACTAGAATTTCGCGCTTGATTTCCAATCCGACGAGTAGGAAAAAAACCGCCATGAGCGCGTCATTTACCCAAAAGCGGAGTGAATGGAAGAACTCGATCCGCGCGTAGCCTACGCCGATCCGCATCTCAAGGAGCTGGGTATAGGCGCCGCTCCAGGGCGAATTCGCCCAAATCAGGGCTGCCACCGCTGCCGCCAGCAGAACCAGACCGCTCGTGGCGCGCGCGGACGCGAACACCCACAGCGGACCGGTAAGCCGAGCCACTGGCCGTTGTTCCGGGGTGCGAACGCGAGAATCGTTTAGCGGCGGCATCTTAAAATTCGTCTTGAGAGATCGTTTTGCCGGGTAGATGTGGACCGGCGACACATCGATTATGGGGCAGCCCGGCGAGGGTCTCTTTTCAGAACAAGTACTTTCGGTTTAAGCGATTGAAACAAATGAGTACTTTTAACGCGCATTAACTATCGGTTCACACGTTTTTCATTGACATAGGTAAACGATCCTCGTAAACTGAAACCTCACCCTAGAGAGCGCCGGACCTACCTGTTGGGCGTTATCTCTGGACTTTGGTCAGCCTTTCCCGGCGGCCCGTCCTTCTCTGGTTTCCGATCGGGAAGGGGATATTGTCAGCCCGAATTGCATCGGGCGGTGCAAGCCTCTGTAGGCTGCACTGGCAGTTCGCCTCCGATGCTCACAACTACGAAGCTTGTATGAGCAAGCGAAGCGAAGAATCTCTTTAAGCGTGAAGGCCCGATGTGGCGGCAGCCAGAATCTTGTTTTGCTGGCGCGTTGCAGCAACTGTTCGTATGACCGGTTTAGTTATGAATCGTCAGAATTTCTAAGGAGTCTTTCGGCACGCATTCTTTTATGAAATCCGCAAACACCATCTCCTCCACCCTGATCACCCCTTATGGGGGCACACTCAAGAACCTGCTGGTTCCACAGAGCGACGTGGACCGGCTGACTGCCCATGCTGGGACGCTCGCGTCCATTCAAATCAATGAACGAACCTTGTGCGACCTGGAGCTGTTGGCCGTCGGCGCATTTTCGCCCGTTGACCAGTTTATGGGGAAGGAGGACTACTTCTCGGTTTTGAACAACATGCGGCTGGCGGATGGAACCGTTTTCCCCATTCCGATTACGCTCACCGTTTCGGATCCGAGTCAGTTCAAGGTCGGGCAGGAAATTGCGCTGCGGAGTGCGAAGAATAATCGTCTCGCGATCCTCAAAATCGAGGAGATTTACGAACGTGATCCGGAGCTCGAGGCGAAGAAAGTCTGTGGCACCCTCGATGCCAAGCATCCGTTTGTGGCCGAAATGAAGGGCTGGGGCCGCTTCAATCTGGCGGGTCCGCTGCAGGTTCTCGAGATTCCGCGGCATTACGATTTCCCGGAATTGCGCCACACGCCGTCGCAGGTTCGCGAGATGTTGACCGCGATGGGCAACCCCAACGTGGTGGCGTTCCAGACGCGCAATCCGATGCACCGCGTCCATGAAGAGCTCACCAAGCGCGCGGCTGCCGAATCCGGCGCCAGCTTGTTGATTCAGCCCGTAGTCGGTATCACCAAGCCGGGCGACGTCGACACCTATACCCGCGTTCGCGTTTACAAAGCCCTGGTCGACAATTATTACGATCCAGTCACCACGCTGTTGAGCTTGCTCCCGCTCGCGATGCGCATGGCCGGACCGCGTGAGGCGCTGTGGCATGCGATTATCCGCCGGAATTACGGCGCGAACTACTTCATCGTCGGCCGTGATCACGCCGGCCCGGGTAAGGATTCCACCGGCAAGCCGTTTTATCGTGGCGAGGAAGCGCGCGAACTGGTGGCCGCGCACGAAGCCGAAATCGGCGTCAAGATGCTGCCGTTCGATGAGATCGTGTACCTGCCGGATGAAGATCGCTACGAACAGGTAACGCGGATTCCGGAAGGCGCCAATGTGGCCAACATCTCCGGCACTCAGGTCCGCAACGATTTTCTGGCCAAGGGCCGCGAACTGCCGGACTGGTTTACTCGCAAGGAAACAGCGGCGGTTCTCCGCTCCGCTTATCCTCCGCGGACGGAACAAGGTTTTACCATCTGGTTCACGGGTCTGCCGAGCGCCGGAAAGAGCACCATCGCCGAAATCCTCACGGTGATGCTCAATGAGCGCGGCCGTCAGGTTACCGTGCTCGATGGCGACGTGGTCCGCACGCACCTGTCGAAGGGGCTGGGCTTCTCACGGGAAGATCGCGATCTCAACATCACCCGGATCGGCTTCGTAGCCGCGGAAATCTCACGGCATGGCGGCGCCGTCATCTGCGCGGCTGTCAGTCCTTATGCCGCCACACGCAATTCCGTCCGCGAAATGCACCAGGAGGGTACGTTCCTCGAAATCTTCGTGGATACGCCCGTCTCGGTTTGCGAAGTCCGCGACGTCAAGGGTTTCTATGCCAAGGCGCGCTCGGGCGAGATTAAGGGCTTCACCGGTGTCGACGATCCTTATGAAGCGCCGACCAATCCCGAGTTGACACTGCCCACCGCGAACCGCACCGCAGAAGAGAACGCGCGCGCTATCGTCGCTCACCTGGTAGCGGAAGGCTTCCTTCCGGTCGAAGAATCGCGGCCGTCCATTGAAACGATTCTCGCCGCTGCAAACGGGAACGCGAACGGTAAGAGCCATTAACTGCACGCGCTTCGACCGCGTCAAGAAAGATCGCACCAGAGAAGCATGAGCGGATGAACGGCCAGCGCGGGCGCACCCGAAACGGTGCGCCCGCGCGGCATTTCATCCGACGTTTTCAACCCCGTGTACAGTCGAGGAAATGGTCATCGAATGCATCGCGTAGTGATCACCGGTCTGGGGCTCACCAATTCCTTGGGGCCGGATGTCGAAACTTGTTGGACCCGGTTGATTGCGGGCGGAAACGGAATCGCCCCGATTAGTTTCTGGGACCCGACCGAGTATCAAACCAAGGTCGCGGCCGAAGTGCGCGCGATCCCTCGAGATTTGGGCCTGGCTTCTTACCCCGGTAAGTTCTGCCGCCGTCCGGTACGTTTGTTTGCGCCTGCCGCGCAAGAGGCGTTCCGCGACGCGGGTCTCGATCGCAACCCATTCGATGGCCGCGAAATGGGGCTTTCCCTCGGATGTAGCGTCAACTATCTCGACATGAACCTCATTCGGGATTATTTCCGGCTGATAAGCCCCGGAACGTTCAAACTCGAAGCACGTCGCCTGCTGGAGCACGCCGCCGCGATCCCGCGCTATGCCTTCTTCCGGCGCCAAGGCGATACCTTGGCCAGTGCGACCTCGCGGTTGCTCGGCATTCGCGGTCCGGCGATGACCAACGATACGGCCTGTGCCGCCAGTCTGTACGCGGTCGGCGACGCGTATCACGCCGTCCGTCGCGGGCAGTGCCGCGCAGTTTTGGCCGGCGGAACGGCGGCTCTGGTTAGCCCGCTCGGTATGCTGGCGTTCTCCATCATCGGCGCCTTAACGCGCTCCCCGGACCCGGCCGCCGCCTCTCGTCCTTTCGATCGCTGCCGCGATGGTTTCGTCATGGGAGAAGGCGCGGGAGCTGTGGTGCTCGAGACGCTGGACAGCGCTCAGGAACGCGGCGCGAAGATTTATGCCGAACTTACCGGATTCGGCGCCAGCCTGAATGCGCATAATCTGACGGACCCCTCGCCGGGTGGCGTAGCCGAAGCCGAAGCCATGCGCCTGGCGTTAACCCGCTCGGGCACTCCGCCGGAAGAGGTCGACTACATCTCGGCCCACGGCACGTCCACGCAGAAGAACGACGCCACCGAAACCCAAGCCATTAAATCGGTTTTCGGCGCGCATGCCCGCCGCCTCGCCGTTTCGTCCAACAAAGGCCAGATCGGCCATACCATATCCGCCGCCGGAATTTCGAGCTTGGTTTTTACCGTCAAAGCGATACAAAATAGTTGTATCCCTCTTACCGCGCACCTCGAGGAAGCAGACCCGGAATGCGATCTTGATTATGTGCCCAAGCGCAGCCGCGCCGGCGGAATCCGGAACGCCTTGGTGAATGCGTTTGCATTCGGGGGCCAGAACGCCGTTGTGGCGGTTCGGGCCTGGGGTACCTAGCGATGCCTGGAACGGTGCCTGAAACAATGGGGATGGTGAGGACGGTGGAATTGGGAATGAGTAACGCGTCGATGACCGAGGCAGAAATTCACGAAAGGTTCGCGCAGATTGTCGCCCACAGCGTGCATATCGATGCCGCTCAGGTGACCCCCGAGTCGTACCTCGAAGACTTGGGCGCCGAATCGCTCGATCTGATTGAGATCTCGATGGAAGTCGAATCTCAGTTCCGTGTCTGGCTGCCCGAGAAAAGCATTTTGCAGACGGCCATGGAAATCTATGGCCCGGGCACACTGGAACACGAAGGCCGCTTGACGCCGCAGGGTAAAGCCTTGCTCGAAGCGCGCATGCCGCCCGAAGACGCGAGCGAGTTTCAAGGAGACGTCTCGCTGAAAGATGTGCAGCGCTACTTTATGCGCATCTCCACCTGGGACCGCATGATTCAGGGTTTGCTCGAATATACGCCGACGCGGTGCGCTGTGTGTAACGGCCCGCTCGAAACCTCACTCGGGTTCCGGCTGAAGTGCGCGGCCTGTGGGGAAGAAGTGACTTTGAAATCGGGCGACGAGATCAATCGCGAGTGGGTCCAGCAGTTTTCCGGGAACGCGCCAGGAAGCGCGACGCCCGTCGCTATATAAGCGCGCTCTTCCGCTGGCTGCATCGCGCGTTCGCCGATCCGATTCGTCTCGCAACAACATCAGGGCAGGGACTCAGAGGAAGCCTGCACAATCTCAGGTAAGAAAAAGGGCCCAACGATGAAGGCAACAATCAATCTCGATCAGTTCGGCATTCTGGCGGCGAACCTTCCCGGGCATCTGGACACCGGAATCGTGGTCGCGGCCTGTCGCCGTGGCGCCGGCGAATTTCCCGCGTACGGCATTCTGAACCTTGAAGGAACGGGCGACCTCGCGGAAGCACGTACCGCGCTCGCCCGCGTGGAGCGGCTCGCGCATTCGGAATTTGGAGTGAAGCTGGATGCCGGGTCGCAGCTCGCCGCGGATCTGATTAACAGCCTTCCCCCTTCGGCGAAAACGGTCATCTTCACATCCACTGGTCCGAAGCTCGGCGCGTGGATTAAAAAGCTGCGCAAAGAAGGCCGACGTGTACTGGCGGAAGTCACCACCACTGAAGACGCTGCCGTCGTGGAACCACTCGGCGTCGATGGATTGATCGCCAAGGGCCAGGAAGCGGGCGGCATCGTCGGTGAGGAAACCAGCTTCATTCTGCTGCAGCGCTTGTTGCGCGAGCGCAGCCTTCCGGTGTACGTGCATGGCGGCATTGGACCGCATTCGGCTGCGGCGTGTTTTGCCGGCGGCGCTGCGGGCGTGGTGCTCGATAGCCAACTCCTCTTAACGCGCGAGTCGGATATCCCCGCGAAATTGCGCGCGGCGCTGGAACGCTCCGGCGGCGATGAAACCCTGTGCATCGGCCGTGAAGTCGGCGCGCTTACTCGCGTGTGGAAGCGCCCGGGAATGCGCGGCGTCGAAGAGCTGGAAGCGCTCGAAGTTGCTCTCGGCGAGAAGACGAAAGAAGCTGCCCAGAAGGACTGGCGCGATTTCCTGCGCGCACGCACCGGCTGGAAGAATCCGGAACTCGACATCTGGATGCTGGGTCAGGATTCTGCGTTGGCCGCAAGCTTCGGCTCGCGGTACGGATCCGTCGCCGGCGTAATCGATGGTCTGCGCGACGCCATTCGCGAGCACGTCACCATCGCAAAGGAGCTCGCCCCGCTCGGTCGCGGCTCGGCTCTCGCCGCCGCGCATCACACCGACTATCCGATTCTGCAAGGCCCAATGACACGCGTCAGCGACACGGCGGAGTTCGCCAACTTCGTCGCGGAAGGCGGCGGCCTGCCGTTCCTCGCGCTCGCCCTGTTGCGTGGACCGCAGGTGCGCCGTCTGATGGAAAAGACGCGCGATCTCGCCGGTTCGAAGAGTTGGGGCGCCGGTATTCTTGGCTTCGTTTCGCCGGAATTGCGCGAAGAGCAGCTTGAAGTCGTTCGCGACATCAAGCCTCCGTTCGCACTCATCGCGGGCGGCCGTCCGGATCAGGCCGCGAGTCTCGAAAAGATCGGCATCAAGACTTACCTGCACGTCCCCGCGCCGCCGCTGCTGAAAATGTTCATGGAAGATGGCGCGCGCCGCTTCATCTTCGAAGGTCGCGAATGCGGCGGACACGTTGGGCCGCGCACCAGCTTCGTATTGTGGGAAACCATGATCGATACCCTGCTCGACGCGATCGCAGTGGGCGCGAAGGGTCTCAAAGCGGAAGATCTGCATGTGATCTTTGCCGGCGGCATCCACGATGCGCAGTCGGCGGCGATGGTCTCGACGATGGCAGCGCCGCTCGCGGCGAAGGGCGTCAAGATCGGCGTGCTCATGGGCACCGCCTACCTCTTCACCAAGGAAGCCGTTGCCGGCGGCGCAATTGTCGACACGTTCCAGCAGGAGGCGGTGAACTGCCGCCACACCGTGATTCTCGAATCCGGGCCGGGTCACGCCACCCGCTGCGTCGACACCACGTTCGCCGATCAGTTCCGCGCGGTAAAGCGCAAGATGCAGGCCGAAGGCAAGTCGCATGAAGAGATCAAGGAGGCGCTCGAAGGATTGAACGTCGGCCGGCTCCGAATTGCTTCGAAAGGCATTGATCGCGAAGGCGAAGGCGCGCAGGTGCGCTACAAGCAGGTTTCATCCGCAGACCAGCTCGGTCAGGGCATGTACATGATCGGGCAGATCGCGTCCCTGCGTAACGAAGTCTGCACGGTTCGCGAGTTGCACGAGTCCGTCTCTGCGGGTAGCGCCGAATGGTTGAAGAACGTCGTCGCTCCCGAACTGAAGCCGATCCCCGAATGGCCAGCCGAACCGCCTTGTGATCTCGCCATCGTCGGCGTGAGCTGCATGATGCCCAAGGCCAAAGATGTTCGCGAGTTCTGGGCCAACATCGTCGGCAAAGTGAACGGAATTACCGAAGTTCCGAAGGCGCGCTTCGATGCCGATCGCTACTTCGACGCGGACAAGAAAGCGCGCGACAAGATGTACACGCGCTGGGGCGGCTTCCTCTCCGATGTCGCGTTCGATCCGATGAAGTACGGCATTCCGCCCAACGCGCTGGCGTCGATCGATCCGATGCAGTTGCTCGCGCTCGTGGCCGTCGAAGAAGCGCTCAAAGATGCGGCACTCGATACGAAGTCTTTCGATCGCGCGAAAGCCAGCGTGATCCTCGGGATGAGCGGCGGCCTCGGTGACGTCGGCCTCAACTACGCCGTGCGCACCACCATGCCGGAGTACATCGAGAACGTTCCGGAATCCGTCTTGTCGCAAATGCCGGAATGGACGGAAGACACGTTCGCCGGAATTCTGCTGAACGTCACCGCGGGACGCATTGCAAATCGCTTCGATTTCGGCGGCGTGAACTTCACCGTGGATGCGGCCTGCGCGTCCTCGCTTGCGGCGCTCTCCATCGGCGCGCGCGAACTCACGTCCGGTTCGAGCGACGTTGTCATCACCGGCGGTATTGACACGCTGCAGAGTCCCTTCGGCTTCATGTGCTTTGCGAAATCGCAAGCGCTCTCACCGCGCGGACAGTGCCGTCCCTTCGACGAGACGGCGGACGGGATCGCGATCTCTGAAGGCGTGACGATGTTGGTGCTCAAGCGCTTAAAAGATGCCGAGCGTTCGGGCGATCGTATTTACGCGGTCGTCAAAGGTGTTGCGGGTTCGAGCGATGGCCGTGGCCGCAGCATGACGGCGCCGCGACCCGAAGGCCAGATGGCTGTGCTGCGCCGTGCGTACCGGCAGGCGGGCTTCGGTCCTTCCACCGTTGGATTGTTCGAAGCGCACGGCACGGGAACCGCGGCCGGAGACGCGGCGGAGATCACCTCGCTTTCGGAAACGCTGCTAGCCGATGGCGCGAAACCCGGACTGATTGCGGTGGGTTCGGTGAAGTCGATGGTCGGCCACACCAAGGCTGCCGCCGGTGTCACGGGTCTCCTCAAGACAGCTCTCGCGCTCTATCACAAAGTGCTGCCGGCGACCATCAACGTCGAGAAGCCGAATGCGCGTTTGAAGGATCCGGTCAGCCCGGTGTACGCCAACACTGAGACGCGGCCGTGGGTTCGTTTATCGCCGGAGATTCCGTTGCGCGCCGGCGTTTCCAGTTTCGGTTTCGGCGGAACGAATTTCCATGCCGTGCTTGAAGAATACACGGGCGACCTGCGCAAGCCGGAGCAAATTCCCACCGTTGAACAATGGTCTGCTGAGCTCTTCCCGTTTGCCGGCACTGCGCAATCGATCGGCAATGCGTTGCATAGCCTGACATCCGCGCCGAAGCTGCCGCTCCGCAATCTTGCCGCGCAAACGGCGACGAAACTCAATCCGTCGAAGACGGGCTTGCGGCTGGCGATCGTTGCCACGTCGTACGAAGACCTCACGGCGAAAATTCACCTCGCCAAAGATGCCCTCGCGCAGGGCAAAACGACATGGACCGACAAGACCGGAATCTTCCTCGCTCCGGCCAGTGCCGCCGCGCCGCAGATCGCGTTCCTTTTCCCCGGGCAAGGTTCGCAGCAACCCAACATGCTGCGCGATCTCTCCGTCCATTTCCCCGAATTTCGACTCGCCCTCGAACGCGCCAACGAAGTGCTCTCGGGTCGTTTCGCAAAACCGCTTTCGGCGTACATCTACCCGACTCCCGTCTTCACTCCCGAAGAAGAGAAGCGGCAAATGGCGGAGATCACCGCAACTGCGATCGCGCAGCCCGCGCTCGGTGTTGTGGAACTCGCATTGACGCGTGTACTCGCGCGCCTGGGCATTACGCCGGCGATGACGGCCGGACATTCTTACGGTGAATACGCGGCTCTGGCGGCTGCTGGAGTGCTTACCGAAGACGCGCTCTTCGAACTATCCGAGCGTCGCGGCAACGCCATCGAAGAAGCGACTCGCGGCGGCGACGCCGGAACCATGGCCGCAGTTCTTGCCGAAGCCGGACAGGTGGAAGCTGCGTTGAACGGCGCCTCCGGTGTGACGGTTGCGAATCTCAACAGTCCCAAGCAGACCATCATTGCGGGTGCAAAAGTCGCCATCGAAGCGGCGATCGCGAAACTCGCGGGGCAGAATCTAACCGCGAAAACGATCCCGGTCGCCTGCGCGTTCCATTCACCTCTCATGCAGCCGGCGCAAGCTCGACTCGCGTCCGTGCTCGACATCCAGACCTATCAGTCGCCCACGGCGCAGGTCTTCTCCAACACGCTTGCCGCGCCCTATCCGGAAGAACCCGCGGCCATCGCATCGCTACTTGCCAGTCATCTGGTCGAGCCCGTTCGTTTCGTGGATCAGATCCGCGCCATGCACGATGCCGGCGCGCGCATCTTCGTCGAAGTCGGGCCGAAGAATGTTCTTTCGAACCTCGCGAAGCAGAACCTGGAAGGTCGCGAGGTTCTCATCCTCCAGACCGATTCCACGGAACGCCGCGGTATCGAACAGCTACAGCACGTGATCGCGCAGCTCTTCGTCAACGGTGTTGCCGTCGAGTGGGATGAGTTGTTCCGCGGTCGCGTGGAGCCGGTGACGCTGCCCGCGAAGCCCGCGCAGTGGATGGTGAATGGCGGCGGCACGTACCCGGTCTCGAAGCCGCCCGTACCGAAGCGGCCCGTGAGGCTCGTTGACCCCGCGACGATCAAGCCGGAAATTCGCACCATCGAAGTGGTCAAGGAAGTTGTGCGCGAAGTGGCCGTGCCCACGGCGCAGACTGTCGCCGCGCCGATGGCTGGCGGCAGCGAGAACGTGATCGTGGAATATCAGCGCATGATGCAGCAGTTCCTCACTGCGCAGACGACGATCATGCAGAGTTTCCTCACTGGAACTCCGGCCGTTGCGGCTTCGGTTCCGCTGGTCGCAGCGCCCGCTCCCAGACCTGCGCCAGTCGTTCACGCAGCGCCAGCCTCCTGTTGCGGCGCCAAAGCCACCCGCGCCCAGGCCGGTCGCCGTCGAACAGGACGCGGCATTACTCGCCGCTGAAGCAGCTCCCGTTGTAGCTAAACCGGTTGCCGCGGCCGCAGTGAAAGCGCGCGATGTACTCACCGATCTCGTCGCCATCGTCAGCGATCGCACCGGCTATCCGGCGGACATGCTGGACCCCACCGCCGCCATCGAAGCCGACCTCGGCATCGATTCCATCAAGCGCGTCGAAGTGTTGAGTGCCTTCCAGCGAACCTGCTCCGAGCACGAGCAGACGCAGATTCAAGCTGTGATGGAGAAGCTCACCGGCGCCCGCACGTTGAACGAGATGGCCGAGCGTCTCGCGCCGATCTTCGCCTCCGTCGCCGTTCCGCCAGTCATTCCGGCAGCCGTCGCAAAGTCTCGTGACGTGCTCTCCGAACTCGTCACGATCGTCAGCGATCGCACCGGCTATCCGCCGGACATGCTGGATGCCAACGCCGCCATCGAAGCCGATCTCGGAATTGATTCCATCAAGCGCGTTGAAGTGCTCAGCGCCTTCCAGCGTACGTGCTCCGACGCCGAACAGAAGCAGATTCAAGGCGTCATGGAGAAGCTCACCGGCGCGCGCACGTTGAACGAAATGGCGGAGCGCTTAGCGCCCGTATTCGCGGGCTCAACTGCAGCACCCGCACCAATCGCTCAGGCTGCACCGGCAATAGCGGCTCCAACTAAATCGCGCGACGTACTTTCTGAACTCATTGCAATCGTCAGCGACCGCACGGGTTATCCGCCCGACATGCTCGACGCAAACGCGGCCATCGAAGCCGATCTCGGCATCGATTCCATCAAGCGCGTCGAAGTCTTAAGCGCGTTCCAACGCACCTGCTCCGAAGCCGAACAGACGCAGATTCAGAGCGTCATGGAGAAGCTCACCGGCGCGCGCACGTTGAACGAAATGGCGGAGCGACTCGCGCCCGTCTTCGCTTCATCTGCACCAATCGCTAAGTCCGCCGCGGTAGTTGCCGTAGCGCCGACAAAAACACGTGACGTTCTCGCGGAACTCATCAACATCGTCAGCGATCGCACCGGCTACCCGCCCGACATGCTGGACGCAAACGCGGCCATCGAAGCCGATCTCGGGATCGATTCCATCAAGCGCGTTGAAGTCTTAAGCGCCTTCCAACGCACCTGTTCCGAAGCCGAGCAAACCCAAATCCAGCTCGTGATGGAGAAGCTCACCAGCGCCAGAACACTGAACGAAATCGCCGAACGCATTCACGCGGGATGGTCCGGGAGTGCGTCAGAACCAGCCGTCGCCACGCCCGCTCTCGCCGCAGCCGAGGGCACGGGCGATTCCGTCGCACGCTTCACCCTCACCACCGTTTCCCGCCCTCGTACCGGAACCCCCAAGCACTTTCCCGGGCGCGTGGTCGTGATCACCGACGATGAAAACGGTGTCGCCGCAGGTCTCGCCGAAGCACTGAAAACAGCCGGCGAGCGCGTCCTCGTCGCGCGTCATTCCATCGACGCCACGCTGCACTCTGAAGGCGTCTACTCCACCGACCTCACCAGCGTCGAGCAGATCGACACCATGCTCGCGACCGTGCGCGCCGAGTACGGACCCATCGGTGCAATCATCCATCTGCTACCGCTACAAACGGGCACGCCGTTCGCGCAACTCGATCTCGCCGGCTGGCGCGCGCAAGTGCGGCAGGATGTGCGAAGTCTCTTCCTGCTCGCCAAAGCCGCCGAAAGCGATCTCAAACGCCTTGGCAAAGAGAACGGCGCGCTGCTTGCCGCTGTCACAGCGCGGGGCGGGGAATTCGGTCTCGCCGCCGGGTCCAGCCAGTGCCCCACCCATTTCGCCGTAGCCGATTTCGTCAAAACCCTCGCACTCGAATTCAACGACGTGCTCTGTAAGGTCGTCGACGTCGATGCCGCCGATCCGCTGGCCGTCCTCCACACCAAGCTCGGCGAAGAACTCTGCAGCACCGACGAAACACTCCAGGTCGGACTCGCCGGTGATCGCCGCCTAACCGTGATCCCGCAAGTCTCGCCGCTTCCCGCAGCCCCGCTCCATTCCGTCGATGCCAACTCCGTCGTGCTGCTCACGGGCGGTGCGCGCGGCATCACTGCGGGTATCGCCAAAACCCTCGCTCGCAAAACCAAACCGACCCTGATCCTCGCCGGCGCGTCGGCCACTTCCGCCGGATGAGCCGAACGAAACCGCCGCTCTAACCGAACCCGCGCAGATCAAAGCCGCGCTCATGAAGCAGCTCAAGGCGTCCGGCAAAACCGTGAAGCCCGCCGATGTCGAAGCAGCCTATTCGCGGCTCAGCAAGAACCGCGAAATCCTGCGCAACTTGGCCGATCTGCGAAAGCTCGGTTCCACCGTCGAGTACCACGCCGTCGATGTGCGCGACGAAGCTGCCTTCGGCAAACTGATTGACCAGATCTACACACGCCTCGGCCGCCTCGACGTCGTCATCCACGGCGCGGGCCTGATCGAAGATAAACTCATCAAAGACAAAACGCCCGAATCGTTCGATCGCGTCGTCCACACCAAGACCGACAGCAGCTTCGTCTTGACGCGTGCGCTGCGGCCCTCTGCCACGCAATGCCTCATCTTCATGTCATCGATCACGGCCGCCTTCGGCAATCGCGGCCAAGCCGACTACGCTGCTGCTAACGGCGTAATGAACGGCATCGCAACCATGCTCGCGAGCGAATGGCCCGGACACGTCGTCGCCATGAATTGGGGCCCGTGGGATCAGGGTGGCATGGTCTCGGATGACGTGCGCAAACAGTTCCTGGCCCAGCGCATCGAACCGATCGTTCCCGCCGAAGGGGATGAAGCGGTTATGCGCGAGCTCGCCCTCACGACGCAAGGCAACCCCATCGCGGTGTTCGGAGAAGGTCCATGGCGGCAGCTCGCCATGCCGGCGCCGCAACAGCCCGCCTATACTAAGAATTGATCGATCTACACTCGCACACCGACCAGTCGGACGGAAGCTCTTCGCCCGCAGCCCTCATTGATGAAGCACTTGCCCTGAAGCTCGAAGCTCTGGGCGTCACTGATCACGACACGCTCGCGGGTTACGACTTAGCCGCTCCGATCGCAAAAGATAAAGGACTCGAGCTGGTCTGCGGCATCGAGTTATCCACGCGCCTCGAAGAGCCTCGCCCCGCTCCAGGTAAGCGCGCGCCGTCCGTGCATCTGCTCGGCTACTTCGTTAAGTCGGCTCCAACCGACGGCTTTCGCGACTGGCTCGTCAACTGGCAGAACAGCCGGCGCGAGCGCAATCTGAAGCTCATCAAACGCCTCAATGAACTCGGTGTCGATATCCAGCTCGAAGAGGTTCAGAAGATCGGCCGCAACCTAACCGGTCGCCCCCACTTCGCAAAAGTGCTGCTTGCCAAAGGCTACGTGAAAACGACGCAGGAAGCTTTCGACAAGTATCTGGCCGAGACCGCGTCCGCGGGTGTCGAGCGCGAAGAGTGCTCGCTCGACGAAGGCGTCCGCAATGTTCGTGACGCCGGCGGCACACCCGTGCTCGCGCATCCGTACCGGCTTCCGTTCGCGCGCGACGAAAAACCGTTCCGCGCGTTGCTTGAGAGTCTCGTAGAGCAAGGGCTGCAGGGCATCGAGGTTTACTACAGTGAACACACGCCCGAAGACCGTGAGTTCTACCAGCGCATGGCCGATAGCTATGGCTTAGTTGCGACGGGCGGTTCGGATTACCACGGGGTCAACAAGCCGGGGATCTATCTCGGCACGGGTAAGCAGAACAACCTCGATATTCCTTACAGCGTGCTCGCAACTCTTCGCGCCGCCTGAAAGGGGATTGATTTAGGTGATAGACTCCGAACCAACTGGAGTCTACCGTGCGAAAGCTGTTCTTTGCACTTTGTTTTCCCGCGCTGACGTTTAACGTCAACGCTCAACTGGTTTTCTCGAACGTGTACACGTTCCAAGGAACACCGGATGCGGCAATGCAGTTTGTCGCTCCGCTAGCCCGAGGACCGAATGGCTCGCTCTACGGTGTGGCCAATGCCGGCGGAACCCACAACCAGGGCGCCGTCTTTCAGATCACCCCGCCAGCGCTTGCGGGTGGCGCTTGGACTGAAACCCTGCTATATAGCTTCGCCGGCGGAGCGGACGGGAAAGAACCTATAGGCGGCTTGTTGGTCGCCCCCGACGGAGTCCTCTTCGGAGTGACCGAACTTGGCGGTGTCAGTAGTCCAAAGGCCGGTTTAGGTACCGTATTCGCTCTTCTGCCGCCCTCCGCGCCAGGCGGCGTATGGACGAAGAAGATTCTTCATGACTTTCAGAAAACCGACGGATTGTTCCCTTGGGGGAGCTTGGTTTTTGGACCGAAGGGCTCGCTACTTGGCACCACTAGCGAAGGTGGTCATTCACCGAGCCCGGGCTTCGGAACCGTCTTTCAGCTTTCCCCCTCGGCGGATGGCGGCCCATGGACGTTCGCGACCGTCTACAGTTTCGAGGGCGAAAACTATGGAGATGGAAGCACTCCTCTTTCGCCCTTGACTCCGGCCCCTGACGGCACATTCTTCGGCGTAACGGCCAGCGACGGGACCACTCCGAACGGAACAGTCTTCCACCTGGTCCCGCCTGTTTCGCCCGGTGGTCAATGGACGGAAAGCGTCCTTTACTCCTTCCAGGCAACTCCTGATGGGGTGGGGCCTGGCGGAGGTGTGCTGGTTGCAGCGGATGGTACCCTCTACGGAACGACCTCTTATGGAGGAACAGGCGACAACGGAGGAATTGTTTACCAGCTCAGCCCTCCAGCCATCCCCGGTGGTACGTGGACTGAAACAGTTCTTCATTCCTTCTACGCCTCGCCGCTCGATGGTGCGCAGCCGGTCGGCGAACTCCTACAGTTACAAGGCGGCCAACTCATCGGCGCGTGCAGCCAGGGCGGCCCCTATCAACATGGAGGGATCATCTTCTCCTTGGCGCCGCCGCTGAGTCCTGACTCAACATGGACGGAACACATACTCTACACGTTCAATCCATCCACAGGCGGGGGCCCTATCGGTCCTCTGAATTTTGGTGCCGGAAAGCTCATCGGGGCTGCGGGCAACGGCGCGAACGACAATGGAGAGATCTACGAACTGACCGAACCCGGCGCCCAGTGATACTGCGGCTATCGTAAGTTGTAATAAGATACTCGTTTGTCTTTGGTTGTTCTTATCCCGGCCTATGAGCCGAGTACCTGCCTGGTCGCGCAACTTCAAGCTTTAGCCGAATCGAAGCAGTTCGCCGCGTTGATTGTTGTCGATGACGGCAGCTCTCCGGCATGCCAGACGATCTTCGCCCAAGCCGCCCGCATCGCAGGAGTCACAGTCGTCGCGCATCCAGTCAATCTCGGCAAAGGGGCCGCGCTGAAGTCGGGCTTTGCATACGCACTCCGTGAATTGCCGTCCCTCGCCGGAGTTGTTACAGCGGATGCCGATGGCCAGCATCTTACGGCTGACATCCTCCGTGTCGGCGCCCGGCTGCAAAGTCATCCCCATAGTCTCGTGCTCGGCGCTCGCGGGTTTGAAGGCGATGTCCCTTTGCGTAGCCGGTTCGGCAATCAACTAACCCGTTTCGCACTAAGACTCGTTGCCGGACATACTCTCACCGATACGCAAACCGGCTTGCGCGGAATTCCGGCCGCATTACTCCCGTCGCTTCTGAAACTCCCCAGTTCCGGTTATGAGTTCGAGCTGGATATGTTGCTAACGGCCAAACAAATCGGCTGCCCTATCGAAGAGATCCCGATTCAAACCGTCTACGAGCCCGGCAACCGGTCGTCGCACTTCAATCCGTTGCTCGACTCGATGAAGATCTATTTCATCCTGCTGCGGTTCTCCTCCGCCTCCGTCCTTACCGCGATTCTGGATAACTCAGTATTCTATCTGGTTTGGAAGAAGACGGGCAGAATTCTGGAATCCCAAGCTATCGGTCGTGCCGTTGCTGTCGCCTTCAACTACCTTGTGGTTCGGCGGGCGGTGTTTCAAACGCGTCAACAACACCGCGATGTGCTCTGGCGTTATCTATTACTCGTCGTCGTCAGCGGCACCGTATCCTACTTATCGATCCGCGGACTAACCGCCATCTTCCCCATACCCGTGCCTTGGGCCAAAATTGGAGTTGAAAGCTTGATCTTCTTCGCCAACTTCTATATTCAGCGGCGGCTCATCTTCAACCGGCCTGTCTCGTGAGATTTCGTCATTGGACCACCCTCACCGTTATAATCGCCTTGCTCGCATTAGGTGCGATAGCTATTTACGGCTTCCGGGTCTCGCCGATATTCTCGCAGGTTATCTGGTATCCGAAAGGCCTTGATCGAGCGCGACGATTCCTCTTACTCTTCGGGCTTCTTTTTGTACCGGTAATTACTCTCGCAGGGAGATACTTCAAGCTATACACGGGCATTCTGTTGTTTCTGGCGACCGTCATTGCCGTCGGTCCGGTGGCACCGTGCGCCGTACTATTGATTCTATTATCCGCAACCGTCATCGGCCGGCTTCTTATCACAACGGACGCCTTGATCGCTGCACTTATCGGCTTTGCGGTTATGATCGCGGCCGAGGAGATCCTCGTCCGGCTCCCTTGGAACTACTGGTGGGTGTATGTCGCCTTTCTAGTCGCTCCCCTGGCAGCCGCCCCCAAAAGCACGCGGAACGTCATTGCCGCAACTGCGTCCTTATTGCGGCCGAACCGGTTTAGCTCCCTATCCGAACGGTGCGCGGCCTTGATGCTGACGTTCATCGCAACTGCGCATTGGCTGATGGTCCTCAAACCGGAAGTAAGTACCGATGGTCTTGCCATGCACTTAGCCATCGCGGACGGCATCGCCTGGAAACATGTCTTTCCGTTCGACGTCGCCCACAACGTCTGGGCCGTGATGCCGATGGGCGGAGACTGGTGCTTCACCATCGCTTCGGTTATCGGAGGGGAGTTTGCCGCACGGTTACTCAACCTGGCATTTCTGGGAATTACCGCCGGGTTACTCTTCCTAACTTGCCGCCGCTTCCTGGAGCGCGGTCCCGCACTCTGGATCACTGCGCTTTTCCTCACCACGCCACTGGTGCAGCTAGTTACCGGCTCACTCTTCATCGAGAACATCCTCACCGCTTTTCTGTTCGGTGCGGCATCGGCGCTTTGGCGATATGAAGACATATCCAACCGGCGCTTCTTATTCGCCGCGTTTCTACTTCTTGGAACCGCCCTGCACGTTAAGTTCGGTTCGCTCGCGTTCGCCATTCCCGGCCTATGTGTCGCTACGGCCCAGATCTGGCGAAAGCGACGCGTGCTTGGTCCTAACCCGGTGCTGACCTGCTCGCTACTGGCAGCCGTGTTCCTGGCCGCTGCCTGCCCTCCGTACCTTGTAGCTGAATTCAAAACTCGCGATCCAATCTTTCCATTTCTGAACAATCGCTTCCACTCGCCTGCACTCAAGGCAGGCTTAGATCTCAGGGAACCCCGCTACCATGAACCGCTCCGGTTCTCGACGCTCTTTGATCTCACCTTCTTTACTCACACTTACTACGAGGGAGAAAACGGATCGTTCGGACTCCAGTACCTTGTCCTTTTACCGGTCGGATTGGTGCTTTTGTTTCGGCGCAGGAACTACACCGCGTGGACAGCGGCGGCCATCGGCATCGGGGGATCGATCATCATCCTTCTGACGCAACCGAACATTCGATATCTCTATCCCGCTCTGCCATTTCTTCACGTCGTAATTGCCCAGGTGTTTATCGCCCTGCCGTTGGTTCCGAGCCTGCTTATCTGGACGTACTTCGCGGTAATCTTTGGGCTGAACACTTATCTCTTCCCCACCTCGAACTGGTACAACAAAGACTTCTATAGTTCACCCTTGCTTACCGCCCGAGGCCGTCGCAACTATCTGGCCGAAACGGAACCGCGCCGTCTACTGATCGAAGACATGGGCTGGAAGCACCCCGGCGAAGTCGTCCTCATGTTCGACGAGACTCTTATAACCGGCTTTAGAAGTCCGGTACTCCGCTATCACTGGCACGATCAGACCACGTTCTGGCAAATCGCGCCGAGTACCGACACGAATGATTTGTTGACCTTCATCGCGAAACATGATGTTCGACAGTTTCTAATGCCTGCCAATTACGGTGCTCTTGAATCCCCCGTCATTCAGCGCTTCGATAAGGAATGCTTTGAACCCGAGGAGCAGATCGGTACTTTTGCATTTGGCGGCCTAAACGCGGATTGCGGCCTCCGCGTGGCGCAGCTTCGGCGGCATCAAGGAGACAACATGGCCGTATACGAAGACAACTCCGCCTACCTGGACTTTCAGGGCGACTGGGCGCGGGCGCAACGCTTCCCGCCGGCAAGCGGTCAGACCGTAAGCTACTCCGACGCTCCAGGGTCGAGCGTGAAGTTTTCGTTTGCAGGTTCACAAGTGACTTACTTATATACTGCCGCGGCGAATCGAGGCTACGCGCGAATCAAGATCGACGGGCGCTTCAGGCAGGAACTCGACCTCTACAGCTCAACGACCCGCTGGCAAACCCCGACCGTTTTCGACGGATTGGGCGACGGCAGACACACCATCGAAGTATCAGTCGCCGGACGTGCGCGTCCGGAATCTACCGGCCGCTTCGTCGACGTCGATGCGTTTCTCGTTCCTAAGTCAAACTAATTCTGGAACCTTAAGGATTCCGAATCACGTGCATCTTATGCCCGATCGCCCGCAGCTCCGGGCGGAACTCATAGGTGATATTCCGGAAACCCAGCACGCCAAATGCGATGAAGCCGCGCTGGTAGGCGTGTACGTTGTCGTTGAACCCGTTCGGCAGATAGGCTTCTCCGACGAAACCTGCAGCAGCCGCGCCCGCGAAATTGGATAGCGCCAGGCGGTTCGTGCCGTGGTCGGACTTGTCCACGAAAGTAAATGCCAGCGCATGCACGATACGCGCAGCCGGGTTGGTGGAGTGCGATGGATAGTAGCGTGGATCTTCACCCAGTGCCGCGCCTGTAAGAAACTTCGTGGTCAGCAGCGTTCCTGTGACCGCGGCCGCGTCGCCCAGGTTTCGCCCGAAGCCAGCGCCGCCGTCGCGCCAATCGTGCGGATATCTGTTCGGCGGATCCACCATTACAAAACCCGCAGTAGCCGCGGCGCCTAAAAGAGTTCCGAAGGTGAAAGTAGTCTTGCCGAAGTAAGCCGCCTTCTGACCGAAATCGAGAGTGCCCGTCGGGTCGACAGCTACGGGTGCTTGTCCCCAGCTACAAACAGGAAGAACGGGCAGGAGAAACAGAATCTTGCTTACCGATGTCTTCATCAAGTCTCTTACCAGCATAGACGTTTTCACATCGCATCGCGCAGCACGGCCATCGCTGCGTTCCGCCCGTTCATCGCGATCACACTTCCGCCCGGATGCGTGCAGGCCCCGCACAGATAGACGCCCGGCATTGGAGTTCGTGAGCTAAGCCGGTTACTCCACATATAAGCCGGCAGACATTCACCCTGAAAGATATGCCCGCCGGTGAGCCCCACCTTCTCTTCGATATCCGGCGGCCCCAGGACCTGCGCATCCACCACCGCATCCGGGATGTTGCTGCAGAAGCGGCCAATCGAACCAAGCACGATGCGCTTGATCTCCTCGCGTCGCGTGTTCCAATCGCCATCGGCGAACTTATAGGGAACATACTGGCAGAACACGCTCATCGTATGGTGACCGGCCGGCACGACGCTTGGATCGTGAACACTTTGGAAGTAGAGTTCGGTCCACAAACGCGGAGCGACATCGCCTTCCCGCGCGGCCGCGAAACTGGCTCGCCACTCTTCTTTATTCAGCGGTGTATTGATCTGTCCGTAGTGATGCGTCTCGTTCGTGCCGGGCCTCGCGCGAAAATTCGGCAGCTCTCGCAGCAGCACGTTCAGCTTCACCGTACAGCCCTCGATCGGCACGCTCTCCACCTGCCTGCGCCACGCGCCATCGGCCGCCTTGCCGACAAGCCGCAGAGTCACGCGCGGATCGGCATTCGAGATCACCACGCGCGAACGAATCCGCTCGCCTCCTTCGAGTTCCACACCTTCCCCGGGATGGATTGCCGCAACTGGGACTCCGGTCTCGATCACCGCGCCCGCATCGCGCGCGGCATCCGCGATGAAGTACGACACCATGCCCATTCCGCCGCGCACGTAGCCCCACATTCCCGGCATGCCGCCGAGGCGTCCCGAACCATGATGGAAGCGGATCGAAGCCGTCCCGTGATCGAACGGGCTCGCATTCGTCCCAATTACGCCCTGACCCAGATAGCCGATTTGCAGCCGCTCGTCCCGTAAGTAGCGCTCCACCATCTCCGCCATCGACCACTCAAACAGCAGCCCACGAGCTTCTTCGTCATCGCCGAGCCGGTCTTCGATCTGCTCGCGTGTGGGCGCTTCGCCGATCCACATGTCCGTTTCATCAGCAGGACGAATCGCATCGCGCACGCGTCGGATCACGTCGGACATCGCGTGCCAGCCTTCGACATCGACGGGCGATAGGTTGCGAATCTCGGCATCGCAGATCGCGTCGTCCTCATGCAGTTGCACGCTCGATCCGTCATCGAACGGGACGAACAAGCCGGCGAGAGCGGGCGTCCACTGGAACCCGCGCGCGGCGAGGCCAAGTTCTTCGATCACTAGCGGATGCAGCAGTCCCGCGAGATAAGCGCATGGCGACATGCGAACGCCGGGCCACGGTTCTTCGATGGTGCAGGCCCCTCCGATGCGATCGCGCGACTCAAGCACCAGCACGCGTTTGCCGGCCTGCGCCAGGTAAGCCGCGCAAGTAAGCCCGTTGTGTCCCGCGCCGACGACAATGGCGTCCCACTCGCTATCCTGAATCCGATGCGGCATCTACCAAAGCATTCTGTCATGTGCGTGTTGGTTTGCGTGAGCGCCTTCGCGCAGGACCTTAAAGTCGCTATGACGTTTGACGACCTCCCTTTTGCCGGAAGCGCCAAGCCGTCTGAGGCTGCATCGATCAACGACGCAATCCTCAGCGCGTTGCGGAAACATCACGCTCCGGCCACCGCCTTCGTCATCGGAGACCGGGCGCTGAAGCTTCCGCTGAACGAACGCGAAGCAATCTTCCGCAAATGGACGGAAGGCGCTTTCGATCTGGGCAACCATACCTTCTCGCATCCGAACTTCGACGAGCTGTCGCTCGCGGCATTCGAAGAGGATGTTACGAAAGGCGACAACGTGATCGCGGGCGCGCTCGGCGCGGCCGGACGCAAACCGCGTTGGCTGCGATTTCCCTACAACCACACCGGCGACACCAAAGACAAGCACGAAGGTATTCAGGCGTTCCTCAGATCGCGGCATGAACAAGTCGCAACCTGCACCATCGATACCACAGACTATGACTTCGCCGAAGTATACGCCCGCGCCCTGGTGAAGAACGACGAAGCGACGCAAAACCGCGTCAAGTCCGATTACCTGACTTACACGGCGAAAGAGATTGACTACTACGATACTCTCGCAACGACAATCTTCTTCCGTGAAGTTCCACAAGTGATGCTGCTTCACGCCAGCCGCTTAAACGCCGCGGTGATCGATCAGATACTCGCCATGTTCGAAAAGAAAGGTTATCGCTTCGTAACCTTAGCGGAGGCGCAAAGCGACCCGGCTTATGCCACCCCGGATACCTTCGTGACAAGCTATGGCCCGATGTGGGGCTACCGCTGGGCAGCAGAGAAGGGCATCACGGTAAACGGCAAGTTAGAGCCCGACCCTCCCCAGTGGATTGAGACGTCGCTTGCATCCAAGTGAACGTTACTCGCTGTCCGGCTTCGCTCCCGGCAATCGTTTCCTCAACAGCGCGATCTGGCCGTCATGGTGCGAGATGTGCTCGCAGACGTGGAACCACTTACAGTAATTGTTAGTCGGACCCCAAGGCCAGGATTGATCTACGGCCATTAACCAAGCGTCGTCTCGTTTGCGAAACTCGGCCAGCGACTTCTCGCGAGTCTGCTGCAACGTGTCGAGGTAGAAGCTGAGTTCGTGGCCCTTGATCGTGTCGCGGCCTAGCTTGCCCAGGTTCATCGCCGGATCCCATTTCTGCTTGATCGCATCCGGCCAACTCCCCCACTTCATCCCATCGAACGTGTTCATCTGATAGTACGTTTCGGTCGCGGCTAAGTGGAGAAGTAAGGCTCCGATCGTATTCGCGTTCGCGTCGAACAGATAATCCAGATCCTTTTGACTAAGACCTTTTACACCGCCGGGGATCACGGCTTGCATCCACGTAAGCATCGATACCAACGTTCCGACCTGAGGTGAATAGCCGGGCTTCGGCCCGATGATGTTTATCGCCTCGTCGCGCGCGAGTAATGGTTCCGGTTTCGCGATGAACGCGGTAACTCCGGCAGTCACGGCGGCCGCGCTGTTTAGGAAAGCTCTGCGGTTCTGTAGAGGTGGTCGGCGCATCTTGTTCTCCACAGCGATTGTATGCCAGGAGTAACTTAGCGCTTTGCGACCGAGGCGTTATCCGACTCACTGCACACGCGATCCCGAATCCGCTCGAGCGTAGACGACATCGTCTGCCGCGCAAACTTATGGATAAAAGGTGAGACTAGCCAGCGAACCGACCCCGGTACATCGCGGCTCAACGTCATCGACTCAACACGGATCAGGACGCCCTGATCGGTCTGGCGATATCGCAGAAGCGTAAATGCTTTCTGTATGTAGCCTTTCGACTCGGCCAGGGAAAGCTGCCGCTCATCCGGTTTGCCCGGACTTTGCAGTTCAATCAACTTGACCGATTCGGTCACGATATATCCGGACTGCTCATCGATTTGCACGTAGTGCGATCGGAAATCGGCCAGGAGCCCTGAGCGCACTCCGAGCGCCTTCTGAATGAATTTCACGTGATAATCGAAGGTGTCGCCGTCGCGATTCAGCAGGCGCGCTTCAACCACCGCCGGCGGGAAGATCTCGGCGTAAGCATCGTAATGCTGCATGACGGAGAGAAGGCTAGGTACTCGGGCATGCGGAATCAGCTCGGTCCCGAACCAGTGGTGGATAAGCCCGTTGGGTATCGGACATCCCGACGGCTCAGGCGATTCGACCACGAACTGGCCCGTCGGTCCTGCCAGGAAGGTTTGCGGTGATTTGGATTCTTGCTCTACTTGCGCGCGAGCGGTCTGGACCTGCTCGTCCCACGCGGCCAGCGTCTCGGGAGTCAAACGCGCCGCCGCTGCATCGCGGTGGACAAGAATAACTAATCCGAAACAATAGAGTAACCGGCATACTGTGGTCCTCATGCCCATCGGATTACAGGAGTCCGGTGCAAGGTTTCAAGCTTCTAAGCTTCGATTGTGAAGCCGAATACATTTGTCAGGCGGCTGTATTATGAGAGACGGGCCAACAAAATACATTTGTAAATTGCTTCAGCGAGCGCTCGCGCCTCCGCGAGATCATGGGATTTCTTGCTAAATCGTAGAGTTGGGTTCGCCTCGCACTTACTACTCGCGCTGGTCCTGTTCGCCGGGAATCTGCTGTTGATCCTGCCGTATCTGCGCATCGAGTACTCCGAGCAGCTATGGAACAACGGGACGATCTACCTGGCGGTGATCCGCCTCTTCCGTGACCATCCGTGGACCTGGAATGCGCTGCACTATTGCGGCGCCCCGATGCGGTACTTATACCCACCCGTGATGTACGCGACTATTGCAGCGATGCGATGGATGTCGCTAGCCCACGCCTTTCGCACAGTTACAAGCTTCGCCTTCGCCATCACACCGGTCTGCCTATATGTTCTGGCCTGGCAACTCTTCCAGTCGCGGCTGGCCGCATTCTTTGCGGGTGCCGCTTACAGCCTGTTCCCTTCCGTAATCTATTTGACGGCGTTGTGGCGGAATCTAACTTCGGTTGTCGGTCACGCTCCCTGGCCGTTTGTAACGTTCGCCTATTACGAAGAAGCGGGACATCTGGTTGCGTTCCCGCTGGCGCTGCTGGCGATAGCGGCGATGTGGCGCGAGCGCTGGGTACTTGGAGCCGTGCTGACCGGCTTGGTGTTTCTAACGAGTTGGCCGGCAGTCATCGGTCTGCTATTTCCACTAATCGGTATCATTACGGCGCGTAGGAAGTCCTGGCTGCGCGTTGGCGCGGCGGTTGGGATCGGCTATGGACTCTCCGCCTTCTGGATGACACCGGACTACTTTGTCTCTACCTCGCTGTTGAAGCGCGTCGGCTTAAACTACGTGCCGATCGCACCGGCGCCGTGGGATCGAACAACTTGGTTGCTGTTAGTGGCGGCAGTAGTCGTCGTGTTAGTTGTCTCCTTAAGTAAGATAGCCCCGCAGTTCGCGTTCGCACTCGGTTGGGTAGCTTCGGGCGGCGCAGTAGTGCTGGCTTTTACATGGGCGGGAAGCTTCGTAGTTCCGGCGCCGAACCGATGCGTGTTGGAGCTAAACGCGGGAACTGTACTGGCGTTAACCGCCGTTCTATCGGCGGTCCGCTGGAATCGAGCAATCGTTTTCGCCCTCGCCGCGATTCTCGGGCTCTACTCGGGCCGCGAATTTTTGCGGGGACCCTGGCGATTCTTTCCTAAAGGTACAAGCATCCAGAGCGGCGTCGTCTACCCGATGGCTCAATGGCTCAAAGTTCACGCCGGTCAATCGCGGGTATTCGCATCGGGCGAAGTTGAGGAGACGCTGCCATTCTGGACCGACATACCGGAAGTCGGCGGAACCAATCAGGACCTGACTAACTTCCTACCTTACGCCGTTCAGCGCTACGTCTCGTTGAGTTGCTCCACGCGAGCCCTGCCGGTATCGAAGTTGTGGCTGGAAGCGGTGAACGTTCGCTATGCGGTGGTGCATGGAGCGCGGTCGCGCGAATACTATCACGCGTATGCGCAGCCCGGGCGCTGGGCATCGGCATTCCCAGCCGCGTGGCACGATTCCAACGACAACTGGATCTACGACACTACTGGACGGGATCTAAGCGACGCTGTAGTCGTCGACCTCGACGCACTGAAATCGATCCCGCAGATTCGCGCGATCGACGACGAACCATTCCTTCAACAGTACGTTACGTGGGCGCGAGGCAAGCGCGCGGCCACCATCAAGTGGAACGATTTCGACACAGCGGAGATCGATACGGATCTCGCGCCCTCTGAAGCGATCCTCGTGAAGTCAGACTATGCGACAGGTTGGCGCGCTTCGGGCGCAGAAACAAGTCCCGATCCGATCGGATTCCTACTCATCCGCCCTGCCTCGGGACAGAAGCACTTACACTTACATTTCGGCGCCGCATGGCCAGTTTGGTTAGGCCGCTGCATCACGGCACTTACGATACTCCTTCTGTTAGTCCGCATTCGAGGGATCTGGATTGCCCTGGCGGCTGGAGTTCCAGCCTTCGCGGCTTATGTGTACTTAATGGCTAACATCCCACCAACTGTGAAAGTAGCGCAGGAAACCTATGCGAGCGTTGAGCCGCCGCAGATTGCACCCGGCGGGATCGTGAACGGATCCGGAAAATCCGAGTTGAAGGCGGGCAGCCAGGTAGCCGTTTACGGACTCAATTTCGGCACGTCGAAAGACGCCGTCTTCATCTGGGTCAACGGACAAAGGATAGCGACAACCTTTCACGACGCGAATCAGGTTCAGTTCGTACTGCCCAAGGATTCCTCGGGTGAAGTGGTGCTAAGTCCCGATGTTAATGGGTGTCGGGGGAATGAATACGCCGTGCGGGTTGACAAATAGGCTCCCATCGTCGTGCAAAGCGGAGCGTGCTACGTTCGGATTGTAGTGATCGAAGAGCAGAAAACCGAACGGTTCGAACATGTCGGCCGGCTGCAGTCTTTCCTTGACCGCGATGGATTCTGGCACAGCTTTGAGCTGCCGGATGGAACCGAGATTCGCGGAGCGAACACGCTTGAAGGGCAACGGCTGCGACTTGAGATGTTGGGAATTCCGGCCGACCTAAGTGGTAAACGCGCCCTTGATATCGGCACCTGGGACGGATGGTTCGCCTTCGAACTGGAGCGGCGCGGCGCGGACGTCGTCGCGATCGATGTCATCGATAACCCGCGATTCCGCGATCTGCATAAGCGCTTTAACTCGCGCATCGACTATCGTCAGATGGATGTCTACGACCTCAGCCCCCAGACACTGGGGCAATTCGATGTCGTGCTCTTCATGGGCGTGCTCTACCACCTGAAACATCCATTACTCGGACTAGAGCGCGTTTGCGCGGTCACGCGTGGCATCGCGGGCATCGATTCGTTCGTGCTCCACCGCCAGTTCGCCGAAGGTATAGCGATGGACCGCCCCATGATGGAGTTCTTCGAGCGAGACGAATTCGGCGGACAGACGGATAACTGGTGCGCGCCGAATCTACCTTGTCTGCTCGCGTTCTGCCGGACTGCGGGGTTCGCAAGAGTCAAGTCGCAAGGGGCTTCGGAGTATGGAGCGGCCGTGACTTGTTACCGCGAGTGGGAACCGGTCAGCAACGACGCGGCCCCCGGCCCGGAGTTAGTATTCGCGATTCATCACGAGAATTTCGGAATCAACTTCAACGGGGCCAAGGACGATTCGATCACGTGCATGATCCGCTCGAACGAGCCGGGGTTGACCGTTGCGGATTTGCAGCCGGCAGTCGACCGCTTTGGCGGCATCCCGCTGCAGCTTAGGCATAAACAGGATGAGGGCGTCCTCGAATTCGGGTTCCGTCTGCCCCCGGCCTTGCCCCCGGCTGGCACGACGTTCGCGTGCGCGTGCGCGGCAGTCAGCCAAGTAATGCGAAACCGATCGCGGTCGATGTCCCGCTGACTAACTTCGATATTCGATTCGAAGGGATTCAGGATGGCGTGACGTGGCGGCCGAATGAGTTGGACCTCTCGCGCGGCCGCGTGGTTTCTATGTGGCTATCCGGATTGCCGGCGAATGCGGATAAGGGTAACCTTCGGGTTTTCGCCGGTGAGGAACGCGCGTCTGTCCTATTCATCGAAGACAAAACAGGCAAGCGACAGGTCAACGTTCAACTTACTGAACACGTACCCGTGGGAGTAGTCAAGCTCCGGCTGGAGTTAGGCGATGCGCGACTCGACTGCGGCGAACTGCGCGTGTTCTGAACGCGGATAACACGATCCAGACTAGAAGCCCGAGCATCGTCACAAACGACATCCAATTGAAGAATCGCCCTTCCGGCCCACCATCGAAACTAAGGTCGATCACTAAGTTACCTGCAGTGCGCGGCGCGAGCAGAAGAAATCCCATTGCATCGCGTCTTACTTCAATCGCTTGTCCATTCGCGCGAGCGTGCCAGCCCGGACTCCACGTCTCCTGAATCGAGATCAAATCGTTCGCCGGCAGATTAGCCACGGCGATCTGCGCCTCATGCCGGTTGCGCCAGGTAAAGCTAGCGGTCGGTCGCGCGGGATCAGTCAGCGCACGAACATACGGACGTATTGGTTCCACATCCACTCCATTGACCGGTGTGCGCGAGATCACTTCATCCGCGTGGATAACATGTGCGAGCGACGTCGTCAGAGTAGGGATTCGGTAAATCCGGTCATCGCCCTGCTGCCACACCAACGGGAAGTATGCATCGAACTTATGCGGATGAACCCAGCCATGATACGAATCGCGGGTATTGGGTCCGTTCTCGACAACGGCCTGTGCGCCCCACGTCCGCAGCCATAACTCCGCGTACTCTTCTCCGTGTGAACCGGCACCATCGTCGGAGCCGACCTGATAGCCCACAACCCAGCTCATATAGTTAGGTAGTCCCGGCAGGCAGCAGCCGGTAACTTGCGGTTGGTCGGACCACGCATTGATCCAGAACTGAATGGAGCCGAGTAAGTAGACTCGGCTCTCGTGCAAATGGGTATCGAGCCAGTGCGAGGCTTGCCATTCGTAAGTCGTGGTAATGTCGATCGGGCGCTCGATGTCGCGTACATAGCGCGTATAGGTTCGGGCCTGAACGACCGCGAGAACGGCAAGCACGATCAGCATCGAAATGCGATAGTCGCCGAATTTATCGAGTGCCACGGCCATCACCGCAGCGGCGCCCAGGACAATCCCAAGCTCCATCCCGATGTGGAAGCGCTCGGGCTGGGGCCACAGGGCGATGTGGTACTTGAAGGCTGTAAGTGCGACTGTCCCCGGGATCAGGAACCAATACCATCCGAATTCAAGTAGTCGCGGTACGTGGAAGCGGCGCAGAAAAATGCGCGACACAATCAGCGTCAGGGCAAGCCCGCTGAAGTAGAAGATATGCGCGCGTGTGTACGGATAGGGTCCGCCGATAAGTTGTGAATTGCGCTGGTTATCGCGAATAGTGGACGGCAGATCGAGCGGCGCGATAAGTAAGTAAGCCGCGACGGCGAGTACCGCAAGCCGCACTAAGCGCGAACGGACTTCGGGCCAATCGCGAGACATCAGATACGCAAGTACACCGCAGGCCATCACCAGACTCGCCGGCCAACTAACGATGACGGTAAGTCCCAGAAGGATGGCCGCGATGGTGAAGCGCCACGCCGTCAATCGCCGATAGACCGCATCCAGCGCTACCAGCGCGAACGGCACGATGTTGAGACCGCTGACGTTCGGTCCTTCACCAAAGTACGCGAGCGCCTGAAACCGCCGGGCGTGCAGGAATCCACCCATGTCCTTCGTGATCACCGGAATGAATGCCGATGGCGAGAACAGTGAGAACAGCAGCGCCGCAAACATCCCGATATCGCGCCGTCCGCTGATCCGGTACCCAAGGAAGAACATGCCTGCCGGGCCCAGACAATAGAACAGCGCGATCGTGATGTGATACCCGCGCGCCGCGTCGACATGCAGCAGGTGCGCGACGGCAGCGCAGATCAGCGGAAGCCCGGGCTGGTAAGTGGATTGGAAGAGCTCGCCGTTATTCCAGAGCGGGAACCAGGTAAGGTCGGGGAAGTTATCAAGGACGTAGCGGGTGAGCGCGATGTAAGCCGCCTCGATCGAGAACATGTGGACCACCCACTCGGTCCGGAATAGCGGACGGCAGATGATCGCGTTCAGCAGGAACACAATGGAAGCGCAGGCGGAAGTGAGGAGCGCGGGGCGGGACGGAAGCTTGCGCAAGGTCATGCGGCGGAATAGACGAGTGTAGCGGGTGCGCCGTGTCCGAGAGTATACTCACGAAAATGCCGGTCATCGACTACATCGTATTGGCGGTCGCCTGGCTCATCTGGTTTGCCCCGTTCCCTCTGACAGGTTGGAAGTTCGGTGCTGTGGCAGTCCGGGATCGGAACGCCCGATGGGGAATGCTCCTGCAAGCCGCCGCGTACTCCGTGCTGTGGCAGAGCTCATTCTGGACCCACGCTCCCGGCCCGTGGCGAATGACGCTCGCGGTCCTGTTCTTTGCCCTCGCCGGTACTCTATCCTGGACTGCGACCCGCGCGCTCGGAAAACACCTTCGCCTCGATGCGGCGTTGAGCGCCGATCATCAACTCATCCGGTCAGGTCCCTATCGCATCATCCGGCACCCGATTTACGCTTCGATGTTTTGCTTGCTGCTGGGCACGGGATTCGTAATCACGCCTCTACCGCTCTTGCTGCTTGCCGCCGTACTTATGGCCGCCGGCACGGAAGTTCGCGCGCATCTTGAAGATCGGTTGTTAGCGGCTAGCTTTGCCGGCGACTTTCAGGTTTACCGGCGGCAAGTTAGCTCCTACATCCCGTACCTCAGGTAAGTGGACGCTTGATCGGTCCACTCATCGCAACTAGCAAAACGAGAGCCGGAACTTAGTACCACTGCACCGAGAAGCTGGACTTATCCGACGAAAGTGCGGTCGGCATCGCTTCAACCGTTCCGCCCGAAGTTTCCATCGTGATTTCCTGGACGCTGGCGCTCGGGAAGCCACCGATTGGCAGCGTCTTTCCGCTGATTGTCGCAAAGTTAGTTCCCGATATTCCGGTCGTATCCTCACCGAAGAAGACCGTGCCGAAATCGGAGAGCGGCAGCACCCCGGTATTGGTGGAGGGCGCCTCCGCAATCCATTCCGCGGAAGAGCGCTTGGCGGTAGGGACTGCCTTCGATTTGGTGAACGACTGTCCCGTACGTTCATCGGTGATCTTAACCGTGAACCCGGCTGAGGAATAAGTCACCGACGCCGAAATGATGTCTCCCGATTCGACGCTCATCGTGGTCTCGTAAGAGGGCGCCGGATAAAATTCGTACCAGGAGTAATAGACGGGCGATCCGCTGGAACAGTCGGAATCCGTCCCGGCCTGCTCGACACTATTTGAGTTGTAGCCGTCGATCCCAAGCCAGAATGCGGCGTACCCGGTCTGCGGACCGGAGCCATTACAGACGGCCGTGGGTACTTTCCATGATGCTTTTACGGAAGTAACGGTGTCTTTGGAGGCCGCGACCGCGTAGCCGCTCCAGTTCGTACTGGTAGACGTGCCATCGTCGTGGCGCTCCTTGATCCGAATCGGCGCGTGCTGGTGAGGGGCGATCCGCATCACCGACTCCGTAAAATCGACCGCACTCGGAGCTTGCGCGTACACGGGCAAGCCGGCGGCCGCAATCACTAATGGCAGGAACTTGGCAAAATACAAACGATGTTTCCTCGCTTTCAATGCCGGATCCGACCGGCGGGTTGGACTCTTCCGTTAGAGTCCAAAATTTTCGAGTACACGAACATTTCGGCCGAAAAGCATGAGATTCTAGCCTATTGTTCGTCGTACTAGGTAAAGTGCTCTCATGGGCTCCGAATCGGTCCGGCTCGCCGCTCGAATAGCATCCGAACTACAGCAAGGGGACTCAACCACCCCCGCGATGCGCGCCATTCGGAAGCGGGTATCGAAGCAAATTGCGCACCTGGACCGCGGCGGCATGCTCGAACTTGCCCATGAACTGATCCGCCGCGCTCCCTCCGCGCGATTCGTTGCCTATGAACTCGTCCAGCACCATCCGGCGGCGATGCAGTCGATCACCGTCACCGAAGTGGAGGCCCTCGGCTCCGGGATCAATAGCTGGTCGGACGTCGACACATTCGCGCCTTCGATCGCCGGTCCCGCTTGGCGGAGCGGCCGAATACCGGATGCGGCCATTCGACGCTGGGCGAAGTCGGATGACCGGTGGTGGCGCCGCGCGGCGCTGGTAAGCACGGTGCCTCTGAATGCGGTTGCGGGCGGCGACCCGCGACGCACCCTCGCCATTTGCACGATGTTGATGAACGATCGCGACGATATGGTCGTCAAGGCGATGTCGTGGGCCTTGCGGGCGTTGGCCAAACGCGCGCCCGACGAAGTAACTCAGTTCCTCGAAGCTAACCGGGAGCACTTAGCGCCCCGGGTCATTCGCGAAGTAAGTAATAAGTTAACAACCGGACTCAAGAACCCGCGCAAGCATGTAACTGCGCCCGTGGCACGAACTTAGTTCTTCCATGCAAACACCAAACAAACCGCAGCCGCTCTTCGACCCGCGGTACCGCACGCCTTTCTTCATGGTGACGGCTCTGTTCTTCCTGTGGGCGCTGCCCAATAACTTGAACGACGTGCTGATCCGGCAGTTCATGAAGTCGTTTCAGATCTCGCGCCTCCAGGCGGGACTCGTGCAATCGGCGTTCTACCTCGGTTACTTCTGTATCTCCATGCCGGCCGCTTTCGTGCTGCGCCGCTACGGATACCGCATCGGACTGGTGTCCGGCCTGTTTCTCTACGCGCTCGGATGTTTGCTATTCTGGCCCGCCGCCGAGGTGAATCGCTATAGCTTCTTTCTAGGCGCGCTCTTTGTGATTGCTTCGGGACTCGCTTTCCTTGAGACCGGAGCCGGTTCTTTCATCGCGCAATTGGGCGAGCCGGAAACGTCCGAGCGGCGACTCAACTTAGCCCAGGCGTTCAACCCACCCGGTACCATCGCCGGTGCACTAATCGGAACAGTGTTCATCTTTTCCGGCATTGAGCCCACCGCGCCCCAGGTACAAGCTATGAAAGCGGCCGGAGACTACACCGCCTATCTACACCGCGAAACCTTGCGCGTGATTACACCTTATCTTGTACTCAGCGCGGTCGTGTTCCTGTTTGCAATCGCTCTGCTGCGCGTCCGCTTTCCTCCTCATGCATTGCCCGATCAACCAAAGGAAGAACACGGCGCGTTCGGCAGTCTACTGCGTATTCCGCACTTTGTCTGGGCTGTCGCCGCGCAGTTCTTCTATGTCGGAGCCCAAGTCAGCACCTGGAGCTTCCTCATCCAATATGTGCAAGAGTATACGCACCAGCCCGAGAAGATCGCCGGCTACTTCCTAAGCGGAACGCTCTTACTCTTCGCGGTCGGCCGCTTCGTCTCGACTTACCTAATGCGGTTCATCAGCCCCAACCTGCTGATGGGTTCCTATGCTATCGCTAATGTCCTACTCCTCGCAGTATCTATAACTATGCCCGGCTGGCCGGGACTATACGCACTAATGTTGACCAGCTTCTTCATGTCGCTGATGTATCCGACGATCTTTGCGCTCGGCCTGAAGCGACTTGGGCCGAATACAACTCTCGGCGCCTCAATAATCGTCATGGCAATCATCGGCGGCGCAGTCATCACGCCGGCAGTAGGATGGGCGGCCGAGCGCACTAGCATGGCGACCGCTTACCTCGTTCCTCTGCTCTGCTACCTTGTCGTTGCCTACTTCGCCTTCATCGGTTCCCGGGTTCAGCGGGTGTGATCTTGCAGTACACTTGAACCTACCCGCACCCGGATGCCACCGCGCCAGCCATTTCCCAAAATTTGCGTTGCGCTCGGTCTTCCCCGTATCGAGACACTGCTCGCGCACGCTTACCAGGAACTCGCCAGCGGCGAAAGTTTTCTCGAACTCCGCCTGGATTACTTACCCGCTCCGGAGCGTGGCGTCGCAGCCATCCGGACGATCCTCGAAAAACATCCGCAAACGACGATCCTCGCCACCTGCCGCCGTCACCACAACTCCGGACGTTTCGAGGGCAGCATCGAGCGCGAGCTTGAGATTCTGAACGCGGCCATCGATGCGGGCGCACAGGCCGTCGACGTGGAAATTGAGTCGGCTGAAGCAGCTGCGGCCGGTGCGGCGCAACTGCGCACGCGGGCCAAGCTGATCCTCTCCTGGCATAATTTCGACACCACTCCGAACCTCGATCCCGTCCTGCGCCGTCTCACCCGCCATTCCGCTGACGCCTATAAACTCGCCGCCGCCGCGCGTAAGCCCTCCGATGTCGGTCGCCTGCTCGCCATCGGGGAGAAGCATCCCAAGCTTCCGCTCATCCTTCTCGCGATGGGCGAAATCGGATTTGCATCGCGTGTTCTCTCGCCCGTCTACCATGGCCTGTTCACCTATGCTTCGCCGTGCAGCGTGGCCGGAACTGCAGCCGGGCAGGTGAGCGCGCATCTGCTTCGTGAGCAATACCGCATCGACCGGCTCACGCGCAAGTGCAAAGTCTTCTGCGTCGTCGCCGACCCCGTGCGTCACTCTCTCTCCCCGGCCATCCACAACCGCGCCTTCCAAACGCTGCGCATCGACGCCGTCTATTTCCCCATGCTGGTGGCCACCGGACAGCTCCGCGACTTCATGAAACTCGCGGCGGATTTGAAGATCTCCGGCTTCAGCGTGACCCTCCCGCACAAGCAGCGGATCATGCGCTATCTCGATGTTATTGACCCGCTCGCGCGACGCATCGGAGCCGTCAACACCGTCTGGCACAAGGCCGGCAAATGGCGCGGGACCAACACCGACGCGGCCGCGGTGATCAAGCCGCTCGAAAAGAGGATGCGCCTCCGGGGCTGCCGCGTGCTCATTGCCGGTGCGGGAGGCGCGGCGCGCGCGGCTGCATTCGCGCTGCACGATGCCGGTGCGCAGCTCTCCGTGACGGGCCGGAATCAGGAGACGATTCGCATGCTGGCCCGCGCCACCGGAGCCGAAGCGCTCTCGCGTGAAGCCGCTGAGGCCGGCGAGTTCGACGCCCTCGTGCATGCCACGCCCGTCGGCATGTACCCGCATGTGAACGACTGCTTCTTCCACCGGCGCATCCCGGCCGAGCTTGTCTTCGATATGGTTTATAACCCGCTGGAGACTCTGCTGCTGAAGCGCGCGAAAGAGCAGGGCAGCGCCGTAGTCTCGGGCATCGAGATGTTCATCGAGCAGGCCGTTGCGCAATTCGAATTGTGGACCGGCGAAAGCGCGCCGCGCGCTGCCATGGAACGCGCCGCGATAACTGCGCTCGAACAGCAGAATGCCGCTTCAACAAGCTCTCCCAAGTAAGTCGAACGCCTTCTCGATCACCAGCGGCGCGCCATCCGTAATTGGCTCCGGCAGATTTCCGCGCTCGAACCATCGCGCATCCAGCACATCATCTGCCGCCGTAAGCTCTCCCCCAACCACGCGGCACACATAATCGATCACGACGAAGTGAAACGCGATTCCGCCGGATTCATCGGGCCGGATACTCTCGAACACATGCACGACTTCGATGGGATCCACCAGCAGACCGGTTTCTTCACGCATCTCGCGCCGCACGGCATCGGCCAGCGTTTCCCCGGTTTCGACCACGCCGCCGGGGATGGACCAGAACCCGCGGAACGGCTCATTCCCGCGACGCACCAGCAGCACGCGCTCCCGATCAATAGCAACGCCGCCAACGCCGAGCCACGGACGTTCCGGATGCCCGCGAGTCATCTGGCTGTTAGTCTAAGATACCTTCTTTGTTAGCCGGCGATTAACCGTGATACTTGGACCCAGCCGTAGACTGGAATAATCATCATAAAACTGCTGTGACTGTTACCTTGAATCTCAACCTCGAGACTGAAGCCGATTTGCTCGCGCGCGCTGACGCGGAGGGGCTGAACGTCTCTGACTTCGTTCAAATCTTGTGCTGGAGCGAATCTCAACCCGGGTCGAACCCGCGCTTACGGCTTACGATTTGCCACCGGAAGAATGGGTGCGTCAGCTCGAGGCGTGGACGCGTAGCCATGCAGGTCGTAAGCTACCCGTACTGTTGGACGAAGCCATTAGTCGCGAATCGATCTGCGCTGATCGCGGCCTTTAAATGGCTACACTAGCCGACACCGCGGCCGCCCCATGTCGATTGACTCCGAACTACCCCTGAGGGATAGTTTCCGCATGCCAATTCCCGCACCGAAATTCAAGCAGCGGAATCGCTCCGTGCTCCCGCCAGCTCTGGAATCCACGTTCCGAACATATACGGTCAGCGGAGTGGCTGGCCTCGGAATGCTATGCGCAACTAACGCCCAAGGCGCTGTTGTGTATACGGCCGCTGGTCCTGGAACCTTGACGATAGATCTCAATCACGACGGCATCGTGGACTTCGGCATCACGTTTTTCTCGGTTCATGTTGACTCGACAATCGAAGAGTCGACCTCAGCCATTGCGTATGGTCAGAATGGGATTGCTCTTGGTTTTAGCGGTTACGCCCAAGCATTTAACGTTGGGCAGGAAATTGGTCCAAAGCGAACGTTCGTTGAAGCGCCGGCAACGCTCGGTCTCGCAAAGTACTACTTCTACGTAGGGCCATTTAGCACGCAGTCTGATAAACGCGGAGAGTTCTTAAATACAAAGAACAAATTCTTGGGACTTCAGTTTACGCTGAATGGACAGACTTTCTACGGGTGGGCTCGCTTTGACGCTAAGTTGGTGAATCGCGAAATACAATTCGAACTCGTCGATTACGCGTATCAGGACGAGCCGGGCAGAGCGATCCTGGCGGGCCAAGGCATCCCGAAAGGAACGGAAGGGGCCCTTGGTTTCCTGGCGCTCGGTGAACCAGGAATCAAGCTCTGGCGAGCTTCTCGCTAACGGGCCGCGTTGTAACTCGATTCGTTGTTTGCAGCGTGAGCATTGCAAGGAAATCTCATGTCCGCGCTTTAGGCGCGGCATTTGACTTCGACTAACCACAGACGCTATAGTTTCCGCATGCCAGTTGCCGCACCCAACTTCAAGCATCGGAATCGCTCCGTGCTCGCGCCCGCTCTGGAATCCAAGCTCCGAGCATATACTGTCAGCGGAGTGGCTGGCCTCGGCATGCTATGCGCATCCCACGCTCAAGGCGCTGTTGTGTATACTCTTGCCGAAACGAAAGGTCCGGGCAACGGAATCTTGGCGATCGACTTGAACCACGACGGCATCGTGGATTTCGGAATCACCTTCTTCTCGGTCAGCGTTGACGGATCGATCGAAAAGTCGACATTCGTCGTTGAGTACGATCAGAATGGAGTGGCGATCGCCTCTCCAGGTTTTGGACGAGCATTTACCTTTGGGCAGGGAATTGGATCCAAGGAGGCGTTCGTCGAAGGAGACGCAACACTTGTTCTCGCCGCATACTACTTCTACCTTGGACCGTTGAGTTCGAGGTCGACCATCGGTGGCGAGTTTCTGAATACGAAGAACAAATTCCTAGGCCTTCAACTTCAGTTCAACGGGAAGACTTATTACGGTTGGGCCCGGGTCGACGTGAAATATATCCGTGGGCAACAAATGATGTACGAGCTCGTCGATTACGCTTACCAGGACGAACCGGGGAGAGCAATACTGGCGGGCCAGGGAATTCCGAGGGGAATGGAGGGCTCTCTTGGCGCATTGGCGCTAGGGGAGGCCGGAATCAATCTTTGGCGCGACTCCGGTCGGACTCAAGTTCCATAGATTGGCGTCCGGTTCTGCCCTGATTTCATCCGGCAATAGTCGGCATTCGACACCGGTACCGCACCTAGCCTTGAGCCCAGCCTCTTAGATGCGCGATGAAGAATAGGAAACTCCTGCTAATCGGGTGGGACGCGGCTGATTGGAAGATAATCAACCCAATGCTTGACGAAGGGTTGATGCCGACCCTCAACAAGTTTGTCAATGAAGGCGTGATGGGTAACTTGGCTAGTTTGCAGCCAATGCTGTCGCCCATGCTATGGACTTCAATCGCCACGGGAAAGCGACCCGAGAAACATGGAATCCACGGGTTCACGGAGCCGGATCCACACACCGCTGGAGTGCGGCCTGTCACTAGCACCTCTCGCAAGGCCAAAGCAATCTGGAACATCCTGACGCAACAAGGAATGAAGGCTCACGCAGTGGGATGGTTCGCTAGCCACCCGGCCGAACCGATCAACGGTGTCTGCGTTTCCGAACTCTTTCCTATGACCTCCAGAGGTCTGACAGAGGCTTGGCCGTTGGCCGATGGCGCAGTGTACCCCGAGAAGTTAAGGGAGAGATTTGCGGGTTTCCGCATGCATCCCGAAGAGGTGCGGGAAGAAGCCATCCTGCCATTCATCCCAAAAGCGGCAAGCATTGATCAAAACAAGGACTGGCGGCTGGCCGCCTTTGTCAAGGTGCTGGCGGAAAACTGCTCTGTCCACAATTGCGCCACCTGGATTCTGGAGAACGAAGAGTGGAACTTCGCGGCGTTCTACTACAACGGCATCGACCATTTCTGCCACGCTTTCATGGGCTTCCACCCACCGCGGAGAGAACATGTCCCCGAAGAGATGTTCGAACTCTACCGTCATGTTGTGGTGGGCGCGTACCGTTTCCACGACATGATGTTGGACCGGCTTTTGCGGCTCACGCCCCCGGATGCCACGGTAATGCTGGTTTCGGACCACGGGTTCTATAGCGATCATCTTCGGCCGCCCGGAATTCCAACGGATCCCGCAGGCCCCACAGTGCAGCACCGTCCTCTTGGTGTATTTGCGATGCGCGGACCGGGAGTTCTGAGTGATGAGCGCATCTACGGCGCAACGCTGCTGGATATCACGCCGACTATTCTTAGCGTGTTCGGCCTGCCAGTAGGTCAGGACATGGATGGACGCGTGTTAGTTCAGGCGTTTGAAACCCCACCCGAAATAAAAACGGTCTCCAGTTGGGAATCAATTCCGGGCGACTCGGGTATGCATCCAGCGGACATCCGCATGGATGCCGAGTCCGCCCAGGCGTTGATCGATCAGTTTGTCGCTCTGGGATATGTAGAGCAGGAAGAAGACAAGCAGCAAGCCGTAAAGAAATCCGTAAGAGAACTAAGATACAACCGGGCTCGCGCGTTGATGGATGAAAGGAAGCCAAGTAGCGCGCTTCCGCTTTTTGAGGCGTTAAGCGAGGAGTGGCCGAAAGAGAGACGGTTTAAGGAATACCTGGCGCGCTGCTATTTCCAGGCAGGTCGCCGAGAAGAGGCGAAAGCCCTATTAGTGCAACTACTGGCTGAGAACGAGCGCCCGCTTGCGGTCCGGGACCAAACGCGGGCTGAAACTCAAGCCGAGCAGATTGGCGGAAAGTCTGAAGAGACATGGGTGGACCGCCCATCGGCGGTTCAAGCGCGCGCTGACTGGCTGATGGGCTTAGTCCTCTTCGAGGAAGGCGACAAGGACGCTGCGTTGACGCACTTATTGCGAGCGGAGGCAGCCGAACCGCTGCTGCCGAATCTACACATCTTGCTAGGGAACACGTACCTTCGTGTTGGTCGGTTGACTGACGCGAAGCGCGCGTTCTCGCGGGCCTTAGAGATTGATGTGGAGAGTCCGGAAGCTTATCTCGGAATGGCCCGATGCTGTCTGCGATCGAAGGAAAATCAAGACGCGGTCGAGAATGCGCTCGCCGCCCTGGGTTTACTGCATTTCATGCCGGTGGGCCATCTTGTGCTTGGAATTGCGCTGGCTCGGCTCGGGCATTTCGACCGCGCGGTGGTAGCTCTAGAGACCGCGTTGTCGATGGCCCCCGGCCTTCTGAACGCGCATCGGGTTCTTGTTGCCATACACAGCCGTCCCGAAGGGGATAAGCGGAAGGCTGGCCTTCATAAAGACTTGGCTGTGCAGCTTGCCGCTCAGCGCAGCACGCTGGCGCGAGGAGCGCGACGGCAATAGGGCAGATCATCGTAGTATCCGGGCTCCCGCGTTCGGGCACTTCGCTTATGATGCAGATGCTGGCAGCGGCCGGAGTACCTATTCAACAAGACGGCGCACGGCAGGCGGACACCAATAACGAGCGGGGTTACTTCGAATGGGAACGGATCAAGCAGTTGACGCGCGAGCCGCTCTTGATAGCGGAATGCCAGGGGAAAGCAGTGAAGGTAGTCTCGTCCTTGCTCATGTCGCTGCCGGAAGGGTTCGACTACCGGCTTGTGTTCCTCGAAAGGCGACTGGAGGATGTACATGCGTCGCAGGCGCGCATGATTCAGCGCCTCGGGACGCGCGGTGGACAATTGACTCCAGAGCAGATGATTGCCGCGTTGACGGCGCACCGTAACCAGGTATACGCGTGGATGGAGAAAAGCAAGGTCGCGGTAGAGAAGATGGACTTCGACAGACTGATTGATGAGCCGAACGCCTGCGTGGCGCGCGTCGGGCAATTTCTCGGACTCGGAGAAGAATTGCAATCGATGATGATCAGAGTAGCGGAACCGAAGCTCCGGCACCATCGCTCCAAGTAGAGGGAACAACGAGCCCTTCGAATTAGAATCTTCGGTGCCCAATAATCCCGCGTGATATCTCCCACCCCCTCAGCAACTTACTCCCGAATTACCCCTCAAACTCTCCCCTCACCTGCTACTTCTAAGTCGAAAGCCCGTCAAGCACCACCGGCCGGGCGGAAAAGAAGGAACCCATGTCGCAAGGCGCAATCACGCAGCTCGAATCCGGGATCGTAACCGATTTCATCAATCCCCCAACCGGGCTCCTCAGCAACGCCCACCTCGTGCTTCACGGCAAACCAGCCGCGTTCAACGCCGTCCGGCATGGCCTGACCGGCCAGAACATCGTCCTTACGTTGGAGGATTTCCCACTCTACCTTCAGATGGGCCTCGACTATATGCGTGAGCTGAAGCCTGTTGGCGCTCTCGAAACCGGCAACGCCCAACTTATCTTCGAGTCGCGCTGGCGCACCCACCGCATCATGTCGGTCGAAAACGACTTTTTCATCTACGAACCACCTCTGCCGGCGGAAGCCGGTCCTGAGCTGGCGGGCAAAAGCATAACCCGCAAGGCAAGAAAGGATCGTCAGGTCAATGCCTTCCGCGACGAAGCCCGCAATGTCGATCTAATCAGCCGCTACGAGACCCGCCTTATCCGCAACGCGTCGCGACTTATGACCGAACTCAAGGAGATGCGCAAAGAGCGCGCCGCCGCCTCACCAGACTTAGTCTTCAACGCGGAAACCAGCCCCGCCGTCCTCTGGTACCAGAAGATCCTGGCCGAGTACGAGGAACTGAAGAAGGCCAAGGAGGACGCCGATGTACCGAACGCCTCGGAAGTCATAGAAAACAAACCTAAGACCTCGTTTGGTAAAAAGCCCCCCACAGACGACGCAGCACCCGCCTTTATCGGCGTGAATCGGCGTGCATCGGCGGCCAATTCAAAACGATCTAACTCTAATTCCCACTAACCGCCGGAGCCATCAGTACCTTCTCCTGGCCTTCCGGCGAAAGTTCCCGCAACATGGATGTAAAGGACGCATTAGTCCACCCAAACCCGATCTCATTTGACCGATACCCGAACTTAATCTGATCGCTGACATAACTAGCGCCATGCACCACGTCATACTTCTCGACAATAATTCCGTGGGCCCGATACTGCCCCTCGATCAGAGTAAGCCACTTAGACGCGATGCGGTTCGCGTCTTCTTTAAACCCATAGCGCCGCAGTCCCTCAGTTGCGATCATCTCCAGCGGTGCCCACCCGAAGGGCGAATCCCATTGGTTGCCACTCGCGTTCATGCTAGTCTGCAACCCGCCTTCACGCTCGAACTTAGAAAGGTTCTTCACCACTCGCGCGGCCTGCTGCTGCGTCGCGATCCCCGCCCACAGCGGATAGAACGTCGTCAGGAACGGATACTTACGCACCTGCTTCTTCTGGAAGTTATAGTCGTAATAGAGTCCGTCGCCCTCGTCCCACATCAAAGCGTTGATCTTCGCCGCTCGCTTATCCGCAAGAGCGTGCCATTTAGCCACTTCATCCTGTTTCCCCAAAATGCCATAGATCGCTGCCGTCTGGTTCTCCATCAGGTACAACAACGAATTCAGGCACACCGGATCATAATGGATAATGTCCAAATTGAACGGCCCGAACCGTCCGGAAGGATCGAATCCCGATTCCCTCATCGATCGGTCCCCCTTATAGAAGAGATCCGTCACGCCTCCGCGCTTCGGATTGAAGTACTGCGCCACATCGTAGTCGGTAACTTCGTGCGTCTTGAAGTACTCTTCGATCAGTTGGTAATGCGTGCGTCCCTGCGCATCGCGCTCCGCCGAGACCACCTCCGGCGCCGGCCCTTCCCCCAGATCGTAGTAGCGCGACAGTCCCGTATCCGCAGTCAAGTGCGGCTCCGAAGTCCAGAACTTATAGAAGGCCTCGATCTGCGGCAGGGCACTCTCCAGCCAAGCATTGTCTTTAGTCTTGACCCAGGTCCCCAGCACCATCTCCGTAAGAAACGGCGGCTGCGATCGCGTCAGGTAGTAAGTGCGATTGGCGTTCAACACCTTGCCGTACTCCCGCACTTCATACAGGAAGTTATCGGCCATATCCTTAGCCAGTTCGTCCATATGATCGTTCAGCAATCCGACCTGGATGAAGTAACTATCCCATCCGTACATCTCATTGAACCGCCCGCCCGGCACAACATACGGTCGCGGCAGATACAGCAGCCCCGGTTCCTGATGGCTATTGCCCTTTTGTTCCAAAGGAGCGAGTTTGATCTTGGCGAAATCGCCGGGCGCCATCTCCGCCGTAAGTTGCTTCGAGATGCGCTCCACGTTCTCATCCGCAGGGATATAGACCAGCCACTTGCCATCGGGACCCGGCTTGAACTTCGGATCCACCGCGGCCGCCGCAAGCTCTTTATGCGAACGCGTCAACGTACCCCACGTCTCTTTGATGTACTGCAGAATCGGCTTGGGCTCCGTCGCGGCCGAAGCCAACCCAACCAGGGACGCCGTCAACACGGCAATGCGAATACGCGCGCTCACATACATCACGGTCAAAACTATCACAAGCCGGTTCGTTATTCTGGGGAGTCCCCGTCTATGCGCTGGAGCAAGCTCTTCATCCCCACGTTGCGTGAAACCCCCGCCGAAGCCGAGGTGGTCAGCCACCAGCTATTACTGCGCGCCGGCTACATTCGTCAACTGTCCGCCGGAATATACAGTTACCTCTACCTTGCGCAGCGCTCGCTGCTGAAGATTCAGAAGATCGTGCGCGAAGAGATGGACGCCATCGGCGCTCAGGAGTTCTTCCTCCCCGCGCTCAACCCCGCCGAAGTCTGGCAGGAGTCCGGCCGCTGGGACGTCATGGGCGAGAATCTCTTCCGCCTCAAAGATCGCTTCGGACGCGACCTCTGCCTCGCCATGACGCACGAAGAAGTCATGACCACCATCGCGCGCGGCGAGCTGCGATCGTATAAGCAGCTTCCCCAGATCTGGTATCAGATCCAGACTAAGTTTCGCGATGAGCCGCGCCCCAAATCCGGGCTTCTTCGCGTGCGTCAGTTCACGATGAAGGACTCGTACTCCTTCGATTTCGACGCCGCCGGTCTCGACGCCAGCTTCGACAAGCATGCCGAAGCCTACAAGCGCATCTTCACCCGCTGCGGACTCGACTTCGTTGCGGTCGATGCCCACTCGGGTGCGATGGGCGGTACGCAATCGACCGAGTTCATGGTCCCCTCGGAAGCCGGCGAGGACTTCGTCGTGATCGCTGGTAGCTACGCCGCGAACCTGGAGAAGGCCGTCGCGAATCCCGCGCCCCCGACGGTTCCCGATCCCGAGGGCGATCTCGAACCCGAAGCCGTACACACGCCCGGCAAAAAGACCATCGATGAAGTCGGCGAGTTCTTCAACCTACCCGCGACTTCGAGTATCAAGAGCCTGGTGATGGTGGGTGACGGACAACCCGTATTAGCTCTACTCCGCGGCGATCATCAACTAAGTGAAACTAAGTTCTCAGGCGCGATCAGTGCGGTGGATATTCGTCCCGCACTTCCCCACGAAATTCGCGAGTGGTTTGGCGCTGACCCCGGATCGCTAGGTCCAATCGGAGTCAAGAACATGCGGATCGTCGCGGACGAAGCTCTGCGCGGCCGCCGCAACATGATCGCCGGAGCCAATCGCGACGACTACCACTTACGCAACGTAACTCCCGGCCGCCACTTCACAGCAGAGTTCGCTGATCTCCGACAGGTAACTCACGGAGACATCGGCATCGAAACAGGTCAGCCCGTCGAAATCCGCAAGACGATCGAGATCGGCCACATCTTCAAGCTAGGCTATAAGTACTCGGACGCAATGGGCCTTCGCGTTCTCGGCCCGGACGGCAATGAAGTCCGCGTGATCATGGGCTCTTACGGCATCGGCATCGAGCGCATCCTAAGTGGAGCGATCGAGCAGCAGCATGATGCAGACGGCATGATCCTCCCGCCCGCGATCGCCCCGTTCACCGTAGTCATCACGCCAGTAAATCTTGCCGATGCAGCGCAGCAAGAAGCCGCCACAAGTATCTACGAATCGTGCTTGGCCCTAGGACTAGATGCTCTCTTAGACGACAGAGACGAGCGCCCGGGAGTCAAGTTCAAAGACGCAGATTTGATCGGCATCCCCTACCGCATCACCATCGGCAAGAAACTCTCGAAGGGCTTCGTCGAGTTAGTAACTCGCAGGACAAAGACGTCAGAAGACGTATCGGTAGCCGAAGCCGCCGTCATCGTCCGGAGCAGAGTATGATGCTACTCCGCCACGCGGCAATCCTGACGTGCCTCTGCTGTTTGCCGGCCGTCAGCATGGACTTATTCGATCCTGAGGTTTACCCGACGGGACCGGTCGCTTCGGTAACTCTGGAAGAGTACGGCCTCAGCTCTACTGATCCCATATCCTCCACCACGACTCAACTAGACAAGACGGGACGGGCAGTCGTGATTGTCACCAGGAACCCGAACGAACGCCGCACGACTTTTACCTACCGCGACAAGCTTCTCGTTTCGACCGAGTGGACGTGGACGAGCGCGGGAAAGCCCTCACCACCGGTTGGTTGGCGACGCTGGACCTACGATTCTCAAGGCAGGCTCCAACGGTTCCAAATGGGGCAGGGAACCACGGTTAACAATGATTATTCGAACTTCGTCTACGACAGCATGGACCGGCTCACTAGCTCTGGAGTTTGTTCGCGATCAGCATGGTAACTGGACAGAATGCACCCGACGGATAACAAAGGGGGGTAAACGAGAAAAGAACGCACTCTGGAAGCGAACGATCGTGTACCGCTAGCACCTACATATTGATCGTCTGCTCTTTATGCCGCGTCACATACCAGCAAGGTTGGTATCCAAATTGCGGGAATAAAGAGGTAGAGCAAGTCTGCACCACTGGGTCGCCGAGAATATACTCCAACTTATTCCCTTTCTCCGGTACCGCGATCATCGGCCGGATCTGGACATCCCTCGTCTGAGGTCGATTCGGAATCTGAAACTTAATCGACGCGTAGTCGCCGAAGTAGAGTACAGCTACCGCCGCCAACAGGATTAGAACAATGCGACCAACTAGGAGTAATAAGCGCGACATGACTAACTCGCCGGTCGAACGTCACAGACCTTCACGCAGAAGCCGCCCCAGTAATCATCGGCTTCCATTTGAAACGCCAGATCCACCCACGCCCCGCGAAAGACCTCAGCCGCGCGCTCCACAAACCCGAAAGCCTTGAACTTGATTACACGGCCGCCCTGTGACGCGGAGAACTTCAGATGCTTCTCCTTCATGACTTCCGGCTCACTGACGATCTCGACCCCGCGCGCCATCAGCACCGGCGTCGGATTCCCCATCCCGAACGGCTCCAGCCGTGACAGTTGCCGCCAAAAGGAGTTGTTGAGATCCGTGAACTTGACTTCCGCATCCACACGCTGCACCGGGACGAAGTCTTCCTCCCGCAGCACGCTCGCCGCGAAGCCTGCGAATGCCGCGCGGAACTCGTCGACGCGCGCCGTCTCCAGCGTCATGCCTGCTGCCTGCTTATGTCCGCCGAACTTGACGAACAGGTGCCGCATGGACTCCAACGACTCCAGCAGATGGAACGCGCGGATACTGCGCGCCGACCCAGCCGCCTCGCCATTCTCGATCCCCAACACGACCGTCGGTCGGCAGAAGCGCTCCGCCAGACGACTGGCCACGATCCCCAACACGCCGCGATGCCACGCGTCACCCGCGAACACAAACGCGGCAGGCAACTCAGTCGGCAAACGCCCCTCGCAATCCGCAAGGATCTCGTCCGTGATCCGCGCCTCTTCGTCCTGCCGCTCGGTGTTCAGCTTCGTCAGCCGCTCTGCAATCGCCCGCGCCTTCTCATCGCCATCCGCGGCGAACAACTGCATCACTTCATCAGCACTGGCCATCCGACCCGCCGCGTTGATCCGCGGCGCGATTCGAAAGCCAACCTGCCCAACATTCGGCGCTCGCCCCGGCGGAACGCCCGCCGCATCCAGCAAAGCCCGCAGCCCTGGGTTGCGCACATTCGCCAATCCGCGCAGTCCATGGCTGACGATGATGCGGTTCTCACCGGTCAGCGGCACGACATCGGCGACTGTCGCAATCGCCACCAGCTTCAGCAACGAAGCCAGCATGCGGTCGCGCTTGTCCTTCGGCCAGCCAAGCGTCTCGATCAAACCCTGCGCCAGTTTGAACGCCACGCCCGCCCCGCAAAGGTTCTTCTCGGGATACGTGCAATCGGGACGGTTCGGGTTCACCACCGCGAGCGCCGCGGGCAGCGTCTCGTCAGGCAGATGATGATCCGTCACGATCACATCGATCCCCAACTCGCGCGCCCGGTTCACGGCGGCGACGGCGCGAATCCCCGTATCCACGCTGATGATCAGCTTGACGCCGCGTTCAGCTGCCAGATCGACCGCGCTCTCGCGCATCCCGTAGCCGTCCTTCACCCGATGCGGAATCCAGAAGTCGGCACGACCACCCGCCGACCCGATCGCCGACTGCAGAATGAGCGTCGACATCGTGCCATCCACGTCGTAGTCGCCATGGATCTCGATGCGCTCGCCAGCCGCGATCGCCCGCCGCAAGCGGTCAATCGCGATCGGCATGTCGCGCAGCAACAGCGGGTCATGCAGGTCGTTCAGCGAAGGATGCAGGAACATCTGCGCCGCTTCCGCAGTGCGGATTCCACGCGCGATCAAGATACCCGCGATGGCGGGCGGCAACTCCAGCTCGGACGCCAGTGCGGCAGTATCCGAGGGTGCAACAACTTCCCAGCGCTTGGCCGGTCTAGTTGTTCGAATAGAAGCCACCCATGCTGTCGTCCTCGTCTTCGCCCTCTTCTTCTTCGCCCGACTCGAGCGCCAGCGACGCGAACGCTTCCACCTCTTCGCTCAGATTCGCGAACTCTTCGTACCAATCGGGACGCGCCTCATAGACGTAGAATCGGTTCTCAAACGGAAACGCGATCTCGACGCTCGAAGTCGAACCAATGTGCTTCCGCAGCGACTTCAATGTCCGCTCGGAATCGCTCTTCACGGATGCCGGCACATCGGCGATATCCAGTTCGTCCTGCAGTTCTTCCAGTTCGCCTTCATCGAACTCGCTGGAAGCGAACAGGATCATCTTGACCCCCAGCTTGCGCGCGGTGTCGAGGAACATCATGTAGTCGGGAAACGTGTCGACATCCCAGGTCACCACCTGGCGCGGTTCGAACGCTCCCGAATCGTGCCGGAAAATGGCGAATGAGGAGCGTTCCAGCTCATCCGAAATGGAATGTTTGAGTGTGTCGAGATCGATGTCCACGGTACGCCCAGAATAGCACCGGGAGTGTCAACGCCGCCGTCCGAAACTGCGTCCGGCCGAGCGCGAACTGCTGCCGAAACTGCGCCCTGACGAGCCGCCGAACTTGTGTCCGCCGGATTCACTCGGCGAGGCACCGAACTTCCTGCCGCTGCTGGATGAACTTGACAATCCCGATCCCCCTGAACCGTACTTCGACCCCGAGAACCCGCCCGTCTGCACGTAGCGGCTGCTCGAATAGTGCTGCTGCGTGAAAGTTCCGTGTGATCCGTACTTCGGGGCGCCCGAAACGGTGTCGCGTCCGTAGTAAGTCTGGCCGTAACGCTGCGCCTGGCGATAGCGATCCCAGTCATAGCTGGGGACCGGAACATAAGTCGTGTGATGGTTTAGGAGGCTGCTGAGGATGAGGTACTCGGGCAGCCAGTGCCAGAACGATCCGCCGTCGCGATTCTCCCAATATCCGTACTGGTTGCGGCCTTCCGAAGGCGACGCCATGTAGGCGAACCCGGGCGGTTGCGCGATGCGGCTGGCTTCGGTGTCGTAAGCGCCCAGCGGCTTGTGTGCGATGGTCATGCCGACGTTGTTCTCGACCTGCGCCCACTGATCGCGCGAGATGTCCTTCCAGTGATCGTCGGAAACCGTCGTGCCCTTGTCGCCCGGCGCGCTCACCGTCGTAACGATGTGGTCGATCTTCTCGCGATAAGGATCTTTGTCCAGATCCTGCAGCACGTCGTCCCACGACGTGTAGAGCTGGTGGGTAAGTCCGTCCAACTGCTGCGCGTCCGCCGTCGGCGCGTGCTCCAGACCTTCCTCGGCATCGAGCGCCTTCGCGTAGTCGACGGTGGTCAGCTGTGCCGCGGGCCGGCCCTCGAGAGACTTCGCCGTTTCCACCCACTCCGCCGCATCCTTCTTGCTGGCCTCAAGCACGGTGAGACGCGATTCGAGGTCGGTCTTCTTCGCGGGCCAATCCTGCTCGGCCTTGTGAACGACTGCTTCCGTATGCGAGAAATCCGCGCCCTCGAGTTGCTTCCCTTGCGTCTCGATGCGCGTCAAAGTCGCAGTGAAGTTGTCCTTGAACGCCACTCGCTTCCGCGCTTCCGCTTCCACTGCGGACGCCTTCGAAACCGCCGTCTCCCGATCCGCTCGCTCCCGCGCCAGCAAGTCTTTCGCGGTCTTCTCGGAGCTGCGTTTGTTCTGCCGGAGGATGTCGTCAAGCTGCGCTTGATAGCGTTGCGCCTCGCTCAGCGCGATACCGGCTTCACTGATGCGGGCCGGCCATTGCTGATCGAACCCGCGCACCCGAAACAAGTCCGGGTTCGCGGCGGAATCCCGCTGCACCGTATCCCGATCGCTCGCGACCGTGCGGCTCGCCTCCGCAAGCTGCTGCTTCGCCGACTGGATCTCGCTTCGGAGCGCGCCGGGCAATCGGCCACCCACCACGAACACCCATCCAACGAAGATGGCGAGCAGAGCGACAAGTACGGTGAACGGTTTGCGTTGCACGTTAGCCTCGATACACAGTGATATCGGAAGGGTTCACCTGCTGCGAGATCACGCCCGCAAACGGCTGCCCGGCGAACTTCCGAATGGTCAGGTAGACCTGGGTATTCTCCTGCTGAAACACCCAGGCGTAGCAGCCGGTGCCCTGCATTTCGTTATCGCGGAACAGTCCGATCTCACGACTCGACCGATACATCCAGGTCTTGCCATCGAACTCGAAATTGTCCGCGGGATTTTGGCGCTGATCGATCTGCGCCAGATCGTCTTCCGATAGTCCGATCTGGTCGAGTGTCAGTTGCTTCCCGTCGAAGGATCCAAGCACTTGGACCTGATCGTCGTTGTGAACTTCGAGATTGACGCGGCGGTCGCGGTACATGCCGCTCAGTTCGATCCAGCGCTGCTGTCCCGCTTCCACCATCGCGCGCCGGTCGAGCGTGAAATCGAGATCCGCGAACTCGTCGCCCGCGCCCACGATTGAGAGCGTATCGCCGGGCTTCGCGTCAGTGATCTTCAGGTGGGCGAGGTCTTCCATCGTCGCGGGATCCGGGTGCCGCGACGACCCATTGGTGTGCTTGAAGAACATGGCTACCTGTTGGTCTCCGGCGCGGGCAGACCGAGCGGGGTAGTAGGTTTGGGCAGCGCGCGCTCCCGCTTGAGAGCTTCCAATTGTGCGTCCACCGAGTGGTCGCCCAGTTGTGCAAACTGTGATTCCAGGTCGTCGTCCTTGCCCGCCGAACCGAGCTCCTGGAACGCTTTGGCGGTAGCTTCTTCCTTTGAGACACTCTCCTCGAACCGCGAGAGTTGGGCGAAGGCATTGTCGCTGTTGGCTACTCCAGCCATCGCTTCGGCGACTTTGCGCTGCGCCTGTGCTGCGTTTTTTCTTGCGACCAGAGTCGTCGCCGTGCGCTCGCCTTCATCGATCTTGCGCTTCAGCTCGGCCACCTGATTCTTCAGGTTGTCGCTCGCCTGCTGCGCCTGTTGAATGGCGGTCTGCATCGAAGCGACTTGCTTATCCGACTCGCCCTTTTTGGCTAGCGCTTTCTTCGCGAGATCTTCGTTCCCCGCATCTAGCGCCTGGTTAGCGCGCGCCTTCCATTCGTCGGATTGCCGTACATACTTCTGGTACTCGGCATCCAGGCGATTGTAGTTGCTCATCGCCACGGCGGATGCGCGAACCACATTGTTCAACTCGGTCTTCATGTCGGCAACGGTTTGCCGGACAGTCGACTCAAAATTAGCGTCCTCGTAGGCCGTTACCACGTCGCTTGCTTTGCCGCGCGTTACCCGTCCGGTGCGCGCAAAAAGATCAGAAAAGAATCCCATTGGTTTTCTCCGGTAATGTTGTCTTGCGGCTATTCCAAACTACGCAGCAAATCGCGGGCTGCCATCACATCGGCGAACAGGAAATGAACGCAGGAAAGGATATCGTCCTCATCATCCGGCCCAAGTTCCTGCAGCTTACAGAAGTTGGTGAGGGCGATCGCGGTCTGCCCGCCGCCCAGCTCATACAACTGAAAATGCGAGGTTGAAATGCCATTGTCGGAGGCGAGCATGCGGCGCAGGATGTCATGCGTCAGCTTCTCTTCGGCAACGGTGAGGCAGGTCAGCGAGAAGAAAACAATTTCGGTTTCGAGCACGGCCTGAACGGTGATGCCGCTGTCCATCTGGCGAATGGAGAGCATCGTCGGTGTGAGGTCGGTCACGTCGTAACCGTGTTCTGCGAGCAGGACGTGAATCTGCGAGGAGTCTATCGGTGCTGTAACAGGCATTCAGTCAGTTTCTCCAGGAATTGATACGCAGCAGGCCGCTGCGAAGTTCGTTCAACCTCCGATGGAATACATCGGACGGGGCGGCGGGACGAAGTTCTGGGAGTTGATTTCGTGGCCGAGCCACTTGGCATGAACGTTGGCCCGGAGTGCCTGGGCGATCTCCTCATCCGTACCGCCGCGGAGCAGAGCGCGGACATCCGTCTCATCGGTAGCGAAAAGGCAGTAGCGGAGTTTCCCGTCGGACGTCAGACGTACACGATTGCAATTCAAACAGAACGGCCGAGTGACGGAAGCGATGACGCCGATGCCGCCAATGCCGTCCAGAAATCGGTATTCGCTAGCGGGCGCGTTTGGGTCGGTGATGGACGGAATCAGCGGGGAGATCTCGTCGGATAGCGTGCGGACAATCTCGTCGGCGCTCAAGACGCGGCCCTGACCCCACAACCGCTGGGAATCGAGCGGCATGAACTCAATGAAGCGCGGTTCGAACCCATGTTGTCGGCAAAAGCGCGCCATCGGGACGAGGTCGGGTTCGATCAGGTCTTTGACCGCAACGACGTTGATCTTGATCGGCCCAAACCCGATTTTCCGTGCGGTTTCAAGGCCTTCGAGCACGCGAGGCAGATCGTCACGACGCGTGATGCGCTTGAATTTCTCGCGATCGATGGTGTCCAGGTGTACGTTCAGCCGCCGTAAACCCGCGTCGTAGAGCGCTTGGGCATGGTCGGCGAGCAGAACGCCATTCGTGGTCAGGGCCAAGTCGCGAATGCCGGGGATCTTGGTGAGCCTGGCGATTAGCGATGGCAAATCGCGCCGGACTAACGGCTCGCCGCCCGTTACTCGAATCTTGGTGACACCCAGCGACGCGGCAATGCGGGCAAATCGCTCGATTTCCTCGAAACTGAGCAGATTTTCGCGCGGTTCGAACTTGACCAGCCCATCCGGCATGCAGTAGAAGCACCGGATGTTGCAGCGGTCGGTCACGCTGATCCGAAGATTGTCGTGGACGCGTCCGAACGTGTCTTTAAGAGGAGTCAATGAATGGGAGCTACAACAGCCTCCTTGATTTTAGCGCCCCTTCGCGATGTACGCCGTCCATTTAGAGGGCAAACACACACATCCAGAATGGAAGAGTCATGACTGCGGAGAAACGGACGATTGCCATCGGCTGGCGTGTCTACGGCTTGGGCGTGATGGCATTGGGTGCAGTTGGCCTGACTTCGGGAGACTTTCTACTGGGGCAGCCGGTGCCGAAAGACTTTCCCGCGCGCACTGCTCTGGCGTATATCGTCGCCGCATTCTTGCTGGTTGCGGGGGCTGCTATTGAATGGCAGCGGACAGCTCGGTGGGGCGCTGCGGCACTCACCGCCTACTACACGTTCATCGTGATCGTCCTGATGAACGGCCGGTTGCTGCTTACCCAGTACGCCGTATTTGGGACCTATAGTGGGATCGCCGAAGAGCTTGGAATCGCGGCGGCGGCGCTCATGATCTATGCAAGCCGGACGGATGGCGCTGAGCGCTTCATACGGATCGGTCAAATCGCATTCGGGATTTGTGCGCTGCTATTCGGGGGAGCGCATTTCGTTTACATGAATCTGACTGCCCCGCTGGTCCCTAAATGGCTGCCGCCGTCACAGGTGTTCTGGGGCTATGCGACGGGCGTTGCCTTCATTGCGGCGGGCGTTGCGATCCTGACCGGGGTGCAGGCGCGTCTGGCTGCGATCCTGCTGACCGCTATGTTGGGATGCTTCGAGATCCTGGTACATGCGCCGATACTGCTGGCAAATCCCAAGAGCAGCATGAACTGGACCGAGGCTGTCATCAACTTGGTCCTTATGGGCGCGGCTTGGGTTGTCGCGGACTCGCTGGCCGCAGACAACTCCAGGATCTAGCTGCAGCTCGATCTTCGATAGAGTGACCCCATACTTCGCGACCACGCCGCTTTCATTGACTTGATTCCACCACGCTTGTCGGTGCTGCGGACATGGGAGCCGAGTCCTGCCGACTAGTGATGTTCCGGCACGTAATCCGGTGGTGGCGCGGCGCCTTGGCCGAAGAAGTATTGCTCCATTTGTTGGATGACGAACTCCTGCGCTTCGGGTTGACCTAGATTCAACCGGTATTCGTTCATGAGCATCTTCAGATGCTCGGTCCACTGCTTCCACGCCTCTTTCGAAACGTTGTCGTAAATGCGCTGACCGAGCGGGTGGCCGTCGAAGGGAACTTCGCTGAGTCCCTCGGCTTCTTTTTGCAGTTTGACGCAGAAAACTTGATGTGGAGCCGTTGCCATGGAAACTTCAGGATACTACTCGGTCAAGAGCGACCTCGTTCAGGATCACGCCTAGATCGCGATGATCGCCGGGCGGCTGGAAGGTGCCGTCGACGTCGATTTTCACGGTCACCGGCGCGGAGCCCGATAGCTGGACCGGGAGCGAGATCGCGTAAGGACGCGAGCCCTGAATCGCCTCGGTTTGCGCCGGTCCGCCTGGTATCGAGACGCGCACGGTCCGCGCCCTCGCCGCTTCGGGAACGAAGAAGCGGACCGTCAGTGTTGCCGGATGTCCGGGATTTTTCAGAAGTACCGCGGCTTGTCCGGAAGTCCAGCGCCACGCACCCTGTTCGAGCGAGTAGATGCCGTAGAGGATCTGCGATTCGGCTTCCGGCGCGTTCATCGGAAGACGCGATAACGCCGGCTGAATCTCGCGCAGCTGATAGGCGTGGATGCGATCGATCACACCGCCCGAGACGCCGTAGGGTAGATAGCCTTTGTTCGCGGTCGAGTAGCCGGACGCGGAATCGATCCCGATCAGACGGAATGGCAGTGCCGAGTCGATGGTCTGATTGGCGACGGGAACCAGGATGCGGCCTCCGTGGCCGAACGGGGCAGGGTAGGCGAGTTCGCTTTCGACGACGATATCGCCGGCCGGGATCGATTGGAAGCGATGGCTGGGCAGCGCGCCGTCGGCTTCGAGGTAATGTCGCAGACCCCATTCCGAATCCACCCACACGCGCTTACCGGACATCTGACCGCGAGTGTTTGCGACGAACTGGCGGTACCCGTTCCAATGCTGATAGCTGACGACTGCGAGGCCTAGCGAAATAATGAACTGCAGGGCCCACGCGAGGCGGACCCATCGGATTGGTGCGCGGGTCGCCAGGATCACAACCGCCGGCGCCATGGGCAGCAGGTAGCGCGCGGATCCGGAATAGAACAGTACCCACGCCGCAACAAGCCACACGCCGCACCACCATAAGAGGAAGCGTGTGTCGGGTAGGTTTCGTTCACGCCAGATGCGCGGTACGGCCCAGATCAGAATCAGCGGAAACACGATGAAGAGCGAGTGGATTGAGAGCCCAAGCATGTTCTGTGCTTTGGCGACCAGGCTCTCGTATCCGTAGCTCTTCATGTATCCCGCGGAGACAGCGAATGGAAATACGCCGCTGGTCACGCGTTCGAACACCTGCCATGCGACGAGCGTCAATAAGGGTGCGAGCGCCGCAGTGATGCGCGCGAACGTCCAGCGTCGTCCGACTAAGTATCCGAGCAGGATCACGCCGAAGACGGCCGACTGCATCGCGATCAATCCGGAACACGCGAGCAGTGCGCCGGCAAGCGCGATCAACCAAGCGCTGCTGCGATCCACGCCCCAGATGAACGCAGCCGCCCCCGTGAGCCAGAACGCGGCGAGCGGTACATCCGACTCGAACAGGTTGCCGTTGACGCAGAACGCCGGGACCACGATGAATAACGCCGTCGCCCAGAAAGGCTCCTTCGAAAAGCGCCGGGCCAGCGCATACATCCCGCCGACAGCAAGCGAGGAGAACAGCAGATAGGCCGCATGAAATGGGATTTCGTAGACATCACCGAAAATCCGCAGCAATCCGGATAGGAACCAGGCATTGCCGGGCGGATGCGGATAGCCCTGAAACGTCACGTCGTTGCCCTCGAACACATACGGCGTGTGATTCGGATGCAGCGGGTCGATCAGCCCGTGATAGGCCGCCGCGAGGTAATAGACATCGTCACCGCCAACGGCTTGGTTGAGAAATGGCAAGCGCACGAACAGCAGCAGCACGAAAAGGAGCAGAAGATCAAGCCGGGTTTTTGATAGGATGGCGGAACCGCGATGAAGCTTCTGTTCGCCTGTGCCGCCTTCGCTTGGGGAGCGTTTGCTTTCCAGGACCCCGATGCTCTTCCATCTCACGAAGCCCCATCTTATGACAAGGGCCCCGATGACACGAGCGCGGCGATCGCCCTCCTCAATCAACGCAAAGAGGACGAGGCGATCAAGCTGCTGCAAGATACGCTGGCGAAAAATCCGGGTGCCGAAAAGCCGAGCAATCTGCTCGCCCAGATCCTCTTGATGTTTGAACGGTTCGACGAGGCAGACGATGTAATAAACAAAGCGGTAAAAGCTCATCCAGACTCCGCCCATCTTCACGCCACTCGCGGCGACATCGTATTTCGCGAAGGTCAGCCGCTGGAAGCCGATACGGAGTATAAGCTTGCGGCCAAGCTCGATCCCAAGAATGCGCAGGCGTATTTCGGTGAGGCGCGCGTGTTCGATATGGCTCGTCTGCGAAGGACAGCGCACCTTCTCTATCTGAAGGCTTTCGAACTGGATCGCAAGAACCCGCGCTATGAGCAGACGCTCTACGCGCTGGAAGGCAATTCGCCGGAGAACATCCAACGGTGGCAAAAGCGCCTGGCCGAGCCCGGCATCGATGAACGCCTGGCGATGATCCTGACGCGCCGCATCGCGGAGGCGAAGGCGTTGAACGGAAAGCCGGCGTTCGAGTTGGCGAGTGCCTATGGCGAGTACCAAATGCCGCTCAGCCTGGCCACGCGCGACCGGCGAATTTTAGGGGTCGCGTTGACTGTGGCGATCGGGAAGGAGAAGACGCAGCTCGAAGTCGACACAGGGGCGAGCGGGCTTCTGGTGAGTTCCCGATTCGCCAAGCGTGCCGGCCTCCAGCGTCTCGCCGATTCGCAAGTCGCCGGGATCGGGAACGATGTCCCGCACAAAGGCTGGGTGGGCTATGCGGAACAGATGGAGATCGGCGGCGTCCAATTTCGGAACTGCCTTGTTGAAGTTTCCGAGAAGCTGGACGTGAACGATCAGGACGGCTTGATCGGTACCGACATCTTCAAGCGGTTCTTCGTCAAGATCAACTTCTATACACGCAAGCTGGAGCTGAGTCCACTTCCCGGTCCTGCCTGGGATGGATCGCAGCCGGTCGACCGTCAGAAGCTTCCGGACCAAACTGATTTCGCGCAGGTGTTTATCGTCGGACACCATCTTCTGATTCCGGGGAAGATCAGCGAAAAGATTGGGGAAGATCAGAGCCCAGGGTTGTTTCTGATCGATACGGGATCGAGCCGCAACATGATCTCGACGAACATCGGACTCGACGTGACTAAGATCCGCGACGACAATTACGCCCACGTTCGCGGCTTAGGGGGCGCGGTGAAGAAGGTCTACACGGCGGATAAAGTCGTGCTGGAGTTTGCCAAGTTCCGGCAAGCCAACCTCGATATGTTGAGCGTGGACTTAAGGAATATCAGCCGCGGTTCGGGCACGGAAGTCGCGGCGATGCTCGGTATTCCGGTGCTGGCGATATTCCGCTCGATCACGATCGATTATCGCGACGGGCTGGTCAAGTTCGAGTACAAGCCGTAAGCTAGATCCGGACCTGCTCGCGAGGCTGCCCGTCGCGGCACATTTTGCATGCGTCCGCGTCGGCGAAGTAGCTCGCGCCGAGTTTCGCCAGATAGTAAAGCGGCAGGCTGCCGAAGTTCTTGGTGTGCGGCGTGGGTTGGTAAACGATGACCGCCAAAGCAACTACCTTCGCGCCGTTCTTCTCGAGCAGCTCGCGCGCTTCCGTGAGCTTCGAGCCCGAGCGCAGGATGTCATCGACGATCACCACCTGTTCGCCCGGATGCTGCTTCAGATACTGGCGGAACTGCATGGGCTCGTGATCGTCTTTCTCCGCCCAGTAGACCTGGTTGGCGCGGAGAGCCTCACACATCCCGTAAGCGACGGGGAGTCCAGCGGGACCGGCGGCCACGATCGATAGATCCGAGATGACCGCGCGCAGCTCTGGATTCGACCGGACCATCCGGCTCAGCCCCACGCTCAGCATGCGCGCGTGCTGGTAGTAACGCATGGCAAGGGGGACCTGCAGGTATTCATTCGAGTGCAGGCCGTCAGGATGTTCGAAATGTCCTTCGCGGAGAGCGCCGGTATCGCGCAGTACGCGCACAACTTCTTCGGAGGTAGGTAGCAAATGCATGATTGCGTTCGACAGGGAACGCCAGTCCTAGTTTACGATGAAGACAAGCTGCCATGGCCACGACAAACTTGGTGAGCGTCGAAGAATACCTACATTCGACCTTCGAACCTGACGCTGAATATGTCGAAGGGAAGGATCATTCCCCGCGCCATGACCCAAAGTCCCCACAGCAACATACAAACGTTCTTGGCCTATCGATTCTACGTGATTGCGCTTCCGCTCGGCTACAGACCGTGGGTTGAACAGCATTTGCTGACAAAGCGCGACCCGCCTCGTTACCGGGTTCCCGACGTGTGCCTGACATTTGGAAAGCCGGATGAGAGGATTTTTACAGCGCCCCCGTTCTTATGTGTGGAGATCTTGTCACCGGAAGACGCGGCGGTCGACCTTAGGATCAAGGTCAACGAATACCTGAGGTTCGGCGTTCTCTATGTTTGGGTGATCGATCCGGAATCTCTAACCGGCGAGGTTTATACCAATGAGGGGATTGTCAGGGTTGATGACGGAGTCTTCCGGGCTGGTCAGTTTGAAGTCGATATACGCGAGGCTTGAGACGCAATAGTGACTGCCGAAGAGGTAGTTTTCTAAACCTAAACATCTGAGCGCTCCAAAAGGCTCTCCTCATATGAGCAGTCACAGCCGTTCACTGTTCCGCGGGCGTCACGCCGAACTTCACGCGATACAGGTTGGAATGGCCGGTGACGTAGATCGACTTACCATCGGCATCGCCCAGCGTGCAGGCGGTCGCTTTCTCGCCTAAGTCAACGTGCGTGGTTAGTTTGCCTGCCGGCGTCATCCCAAGTAGTTTAGCGGCGGCTATGTATACGGTTCCGTCGGCTGCGGTGCAGAGCCCGGTGGGTACGCCCTGAATGTCGGATAAGATCGTGTGCTCGTTCGTGGTCTTTCCGTCGTGATCCACCGTATACGCGCGGATCAGGTGCCGGTCGGAATCGGAAACATAGAGCGTTGCGCCATCCGGTGAAAGGGCCACGCCGCCGGGTCGCGTCTGCCACTTTGCAGCAAGCGTCAACTCACCTTTGGGGCTGATGTGGAAGACGCCGTAGAAGTCGAGTGCGCGTCCGTCGTTGGCGCTGCCGAACGCGGGATCGGTAAACCAGACGTGGCCGTCATGTCGAACGACGATCGCGTGCGGACTGTTCAGCCGCTTGCCCTGCCACTCGCTCGCCAGGACTTCGATACGGTTCTTGCTGTCCATGCGGACCACGCGGCGCGTGTGAGTCTCGCAGGTATAGAGGCGGCCCTGCGCATCGAACGCATTCCCGCTCGGGCCATTGGCGTCGGCGCGAAGTAGGCTGACGTGCGCTTTATGAGTTTCGGCCGTCGTCGGCTCTGCTTCGTAGATGCGATTCGCCGGGACATCGCTGAAGACAACGGAACCGGCTTTGGACCAAACGGGCCCGGCGCCAAACTGAAGATGCTCGGCCAGCTTCTCGACTTGGAACTGCTCGTTCTCTTGCGCGAGTGAGGAACTGAATGAGAGTAAGAACGCGGCGAGCGCCAGCCGCGACATGCTACTGGGTGACGACCTGAATCTGATTGTCGACGCTCTTGACGCCGTTGACCTTCTTCACAATCTTCTCGGCCCGTTCCTTGCGCTTCTCGGAATCCAGATGGCCGCGCATGATGATTGCGCCGTTCTTGATTTCGATATCGATTCCGCCGCCTTTCACGATCGGGTCCGTAGCCAGCTTCTGCCGGACGCGATCGTAGATCAGGTCGTCGGAAACCACTTTGTCGGCAGCGCTCGCGAGGGGGACTGATACGAGACCGAGGAGGTAGAGAGAAAACGCGCGCCTATTCATCGCTTTCGGCCATTGTACGCCAGTCGAGCGCGTTGAGAAACACGGGCTTCAACCGCCAATCCGGCTGCACTTTCACGCGCAAGTCGAGATAGATATGCGTGTCGAAAAGCTTCTCCATTCCTTCGCGCGCGGCCGTGCCGATTTTCTTGATCATCGCGCCGTGACGCCCGATGATGATGGCCTTCTGTCCATCGCGTTCGACGTAGATGGTGGCGAAGATCTTGAGGAGCCGGTCCGATTCCTCCCACGTATCGATGAGGACCACGACGGAGTGCGGGACTTCCTGCTCGGTCTCCTGAAGGATTCTTTCGCGCACGAGTTCGGTTGCGAGAAAGCGCGCCGGCTGATCGGTGACGTGGTCGGGCGGGAAGTACTGCGGACCTTCAGGCAGTCTTGCGCGAATCAACTCGCGCAACTTCGCGACGTCCGATGCGGATTGCGCGGAGATGGGGAGGAAGTCGACAAAGGGATGCAGCCCGCGATAGAACTCGATGACAGGGAGGGCCTCTTCGGGAGTGTCGAATAGGTCGAGTTTGTTGACGAGCAAGATGGCCGGCGACTCGACATGCCGCAGAATACTGACGGCATCGCGATCGGGTTCTCCGGGTCGAACGGTCGCGTCGGCTATGTAGAGCAGCAGATCGCGCTCATCGAGCGACGTACGCACGCTATGCATCATGCGCTTGCCGATGGCGGTTTGCGCTTTGTGAATACCGGGCGTGTCGATGAAAACGATCTGGCAATCGGGACCGGTGTAGACACCTTGAATCGCGCTGCGCGTGGTCTGCGGCTTATCAGCGACGATGGCGACCTTGGAGCCGACTAGCGCGTTCAGCAGCGTCGACTTACCGGCGTTGGGTCGGCCGAGTATTGAGACGAAACCCGATACGAAAGTGCTCACTGACTCACCGCGGCCTGGCTCTTGCTGACGCGCACCTGCTCGACGCGCAGCTCATCACTGGCGAGAACGTCGATGCGCACTCCATCCCGTTCCACGGATTCACCCGGCTGCGGCACGCGACCCAGCCACTCGCTGACTAAGCCGCCCACCGTAGTGGACTCGATATCTTCCTCGATATTCACGTTCAACATCTCCGCGAGGCGCGAAAGATCAAAGCTGCCCGAGACGATATAGCCGCCGTTCTCATCGAGAGTGACGTCGGTCTCCGGCTCGTGCTCGTCGCGGATTTCACCGAGGATGACTTCAACCACATCTTCAAGAGTAGCGAGTCCGGCGGTGTTGCCGTATTCGTCGACAACGATCACCATGTGCGCGCCTTCCATCTGCATCTCCCGCATGAGGTCGTGTACGGACTTGGTCTCCGGGACGAAACGGATGGGCCGCATCAAATCCTGAATCGTGCGTTTCGAGCGCTCTCCGTCTTCCAGCTCGAACATGTCGCGAACGTGGACGAAGCCGACGATCTGATCGAGCGTGCCCTCATAAACGGGGATGCGCGAATACTGCTCGTTGATCACGAGATGCCGCAGCTGTTCGAGCGTGGCGTCGGATTTGATCACGACCATGTTGGGCCGCGGCGTCATGATCTCGCGGACGACCTTGTCGCCGAACTCGACCACGTTTTGGATGAGCTTGCGATCTTCCTCTTCGATCAAACCTTCTTCGGCGCCAGCGGTGATTAGGGTATCGATGTTCTCGGCGGGGGTCGGCGGCTCACTTCCGACTGGTTCTTCTTTGGTGATATCGATAAGCGAGTTCAGGAAATGCAGCAGGCCGACGATCGGCATCATGGTCAGTCCGATGATCCGCAGCGCCGGCGCCATCGGCAGTAGCCAGCGGCCACCCGAGCGGCGATAGAGCGCGTGCGGAATCACATAGGCGAACGCCAGCATGAACAAGAGCCCGCTTAGAGCGGCTTGCACAACGGCTCCCGACGTGAGACCGCCGCCGTCCACCGCGAAAGCTAACGCAGCAACGCCGGACAGCACGAGTGCTCCATGTTTGATCAGCGAGAACGCGAGGGAGCCGCGGTCGATGGGAAATCCGATGCGGGATTCCAGGACCGTGCGGAAGAACTGCTGCATGGCAACGTCGCGCGTGCGCAAGCGCTGCGATTCGAAATAGAGCTGTTGCACGGTGGAGATGAGCACCAATACAACTGCCAGCGCTGCCAGCGCGATGAGACTCGAAAGGACCATGGCTAGGCTCTTTTGCGAACGTGCACGCGCTCGATGAGGCCCGTGGGTAAACCGAGCTTCGCCCGCCAGCGTTGCTCGACACGCGCCATCTCGCCGTTATCGGTTTCGTGATCGTAACCGGCCAGATGCAGGACGCCATGCAGCATCAGCAGTTCGATCTCAGTGGTGACCGAGTGCCCGAAACTGCGAGCCTGTGCGGCGGCGCGATGTCGCGAAATCGCGAGGTCGCCGCCGCCGGCTGCAGGAAACGAGAGAACATCGGTGGCGTAATCGTGGCCAAGAAATTCGCGATTAAGACGGCGCAGTTCCGTATCGCCCGTGATCAAACAATGGAAGGGGCGCTGGACGGCAACGCGCTTGCGCAGGACTTCCGCGAAGCTTTCGAGTGTTTGCCGCTCGATACCGGCGTGTTCGGGAACACGCCGGAAAGTTATCAGTGGGTCCGATAAGCCCATGCTTAGTTGGCCGTGCGCGACACGCCGTTGCTTGCCAGCGTGGCCGCGACCGGATCAGGAATTGGCTCGGAAAGTTTCAGCGACATCTGAGCCGCGTTGGCATCATGGGCGCGTTCGTAGGCTTTCACGATGCGCTGCACCAGGCTATGGCGCACGACATCGCGATCGCTGAAATGCACGAAGCTGATGCCTTCGACACCATTCAAAACTTCGGCGGCATCCAGCAATCCGCTGCGCTTGCCAACGCCGAGATCGACTTGAGTGGGATCGCCATTCACCACCATTTTGGAGTTGAATCCCTGACGGGTGAGGACCATCTTCATCTGTTCGGGCGTGCTGTTCTGCGCTTCGTCGAGAATGATAAACGCGTCGTTCAGCGTGCGGCCGCGCATGAACGCGATCGGCGCTACTTCGATGGTCAGCTTTTCGAGGAGCTTCTCGACTTTGTCGGTCTCCATCATGTCGTAGAGCGCGTCATAAAGCGGGCGCAGGTAGGGATCGATTTTCTCCTGCAGCGTTCCAGGAAGAAACCCGAGTTTCTCTCCCGCTTCGACTGCGGGGCGCGTCAAGACGATACGGCTCACGCGTTTCGAAATCAGCGCGGACACGGCCATCGCAACGGCCAGATACGTCTTTCCGGTTCCGGCGGGTCCGATGCCAAACACCAGGTCGTTGCGCTCGATAGCTTCCATATAGCGCCGCTGATTCATGGTTTTCGGCGCGAGCACCTTTTTGCCGAAATTGCGCTGGCGGCCACTCTGCACAAGGGCGCGGAGTGAAACCTCGGGATCCTCCGTAAGCACGCGAATGTAGCTATTCAGATCGCCGTTCGAGAAAATCACTCCTTCACGCACGAGATCCGCGTAGTCTTCCAGGATCTTTTCGGCGCGGGCGACACCCGTTTCTTCGCCTTCGATTTCGAGAGAGCTCTCCACGAGGTGTGTTTTCACGGCGAGTCCGGTTTCGAGGAGACGCATATTCTCGTCCCGCGTACCGTACAGGTTTTCGACACCACGTGTAATCTGAACGCTAGTTTTCATGAGCTGTAGACACGACCTCCTGACAGAAAAATGAGATGGATTTCACGCAAAAAGGCTTAGACAGATAAAACCTTGGGGAAGCGGCTCAGAACGGGGCCGCGCTGCTGAATCGGGGAAAGAGGCTTGAAGACAATAAGATAGCGAAGTAGCGTTAGGCCGAACCGGTACCGCGAAACGCGGGCGGAAACTACCATCCAGGCTCAATTATATCAGTCGAATGCCTTAGCAACCATGAAATTTCGATGTCAGGCAGAGCGTCCCGAAGCTTACTCCAAAGAAGTTCGAAGGTCATCAGCGAACTCCTTGCCGAGCCCTCCGAAGGCCGAGTTGATGTCGGCCGCGCGCTTCAGGGCGGCCTCCACGTGCGGAAGAACATTCTCGCGGCCGATGTAATCGAGGAATTCCGTTTTTGCGATCAGGCTCGCCGGTTGGTCTCGCGCGCCGCATAGCAACAAGGATCTACCGGATTGGCGCAATCGTTTGGCGAAGACTTCGAGCGCGTGCAGCCCTGTGGCATCGAGGGCCGTCATGTTGCGCAGCCGCACCACGACAACCGGCGAAAACGCCTCGAGATTGGCCGTCGCGTCGGCGAGTTGCTCGGTGGTTCCGAACAGAAAAGGTCCGTGAATTCTGAGGATGGAGACATACGACGGCAGCGGTTTGTCCTGCAAAACGTGCGGGCGGCCTTCACGAATGTACTCGGCTGTGACCGGCTGAACGGTTGTCGTTTGGGACACGCGGAGGATGTAGAGGAGTGCAGCGAGCACAATGCCGACCTCGACCGCCACGGTGAGATCGGCGAGTACGGTGAGCGCGAAGGTGACGGCCCAGACGGCGATGTCGGCTTTCGAGAGCCGCACAATGATGCCGATCTCGCGCCATTCGCCCATGTTGTAGGCCACGACGAAAAGCACCGCGGCGAGCGTGGCGAGGGGAACATATCGAGCCAGCGGCGCGGCGACCACGACGATAAACAACAGCGTGAGTCCGTGAATCACGCCGGAGACGGGGGTCCGCGCGCCCGCTCGGATGTTGGTTGCCGTGCGGGCAATGGCGCCCGTCGCCGGTATTCCGCCAAACAGAGGCGAAACGATGTTGGCCACTCCCTGCGCGACGAGTTCAACGTTCGAGTTGTGTTTCGTTCCGCTCATCGCATCCGCGACCACTGCGGAGAGCAAGCTCTCGACGGCAGCCAAGAGCGCAACGGTCAAGGCCGACGGGAACAGAGGCAGGACGTGGTCAATTTTGAAAGCCGGGAAAGCGAATTTCGGAAATCCGGTGGGCAATCCGCCGAACTTGGTTCCGATCGTCTCGATCGGTAGTCCGATCAAGGCGACGGCGATAGTGCAGCCGAGCATGGCCACGATCGAACCCGGTATCCGCTTCGTGACTCGGGGCAGAAGGATGATGATGGCTAGCGACGCGATAGAAACTGTCAAAGTCCGCGGGTCTATCGTGCCGATGTGGTGCAGCAGAACGGAAAGGCGGGGGATGAATGCGCTGGGGACGTCGCCGGTTTTGAGTCCGAGGAAGTCTTTGATCTGCGTCGAGGCGATCAGCAGGGCGATGCCGTTTGTGAAGCCGATGGTCACCGGGCGCGGAATGAACTTGACGGCTACTCCGAGGCCGGTCAGCCCCATCACCACGAGCATGATGCCCGCCATCAGGGTTACGAGTGCGAGCCCGGACGGCCCGAATTTCGCGACAATCCCGGCGACGATCACGACGAATGCGCCAGTCGGGCCGCCGATCTGGAGCCTGGAACCGCCCAGAACTGAGATCAAGATGCCGGCAACGATCGCGGTGTAGATGCCTGCCTGTGGGGTAACGCCGCTGGCGATACCGAACGCCATCGCGAGTGGCAGAGGCGACTAAGCCGACCGTCAATCCGGCTAGCAAGTCCGCCGTGAAAGCTTGGGCCGAATAGGTGCGTAAACATCGGACCGATTCGGGCAGCCATTGACTCCAAATCACGGAGCCAGGCCCCAAACCTCCGTCGGGGTCATCCTATCAGTTAAGCAAATCGTAAAACGCGCGACGGAACGGAGGGAGTGGATCCCTCCGCTAGGCGGCGTAGTTAGTTTACGCGTTGAGCGAAACTTCCCAGGGCTGCGGCATGACCTTGCGAAGGGAACGATCCTTGCGGAGTTCGTGCACCTTTTCAGCCGCCTTCTTGCCGGCGAGGAAAGCGTGATCGGAGTTGTAATATTCCCACTCGCTATAGCGTCCAGCCAGAATGATGTCGTTCTTGAGCAGCCACTCGCGGATGGTGGCAACGTTCAGCGAGCGGCCATGGTCGTAAATGACGTACGCATACGGCATGTCGACTTGGTTAGCGGTCAGGATGGGGTCGTCTGCGTTGAAGAATCCAACCTTGATACAGTCTTCGATGCAAAGGCGAATTAGATCATCGCCATCGCACGGAAGCGGCTTGTGCTCGGAGTACGTGATCTCGCAGGTTAGGCCGAATCCGCCCGGGGGATTGCAATGCGGGCTCGCGTTCCCTTGGACAAAGATGCGGTGGAACACGGAATCTTCGGGGTAGTAGATCCAGTGCTTCTCGGTGAGGTTTTCACGACCGACACCGATGTTGACGCACCGCACCGAGGTGTGGCGGAGTCCGGAGACGCTCTCAGAGATAGAGTCAGGGACCTCATCGCCCATCGCGCGAATCAGCAGCGGGAGCGGCATGGTGCTCACTAGCGTCTCGTACGGAATCACCTGACCGTCATCCAGAGTTACGGTGTGAGCCTTCGCGGAGACTTTGCGGACCCGCGTGTTCAGACGAAGATCGCCCTTGAGCTGCGGCAGGAAGCCGTTCATCAACGACTGGAAGCCGCCTCGTAAGGGATAACCGAATCGCGCATTGGGACCCATCGGCTTTCCGACGGGTTGCAGTGCGCCTTCGATCATCTCTTCGAGATCAGGAAGCGGGACGCGTCCGCCGAGCCAGCTGGTTTCCATCTGATCCAGCGGAACCGCCCAGATTTTGCGGTTGTAGGGAATGGCGAAATGTTTGGCGATCCCGGAGCCCCAAACCTTGTAAATAAATTCTTCGAAATTGCGGGGCTCGGAGGAGTTCTCCGCAGCTGCGCGCACACCTAGCTCGGTCTCGGATTCGAGCACTCCGTCGGCGCAACAATCGGTAATCGATTCGGCTTTGCATGCGGACGGGCTGGTGTTGAGGGCCGGCTTCGCAGATCCGTTTGCATGTCCATTCGCGTGGCCGTTAGCGGGGGCTTTGGTAGGGGTGACACTGAGCGATCCGCCGCTCGCAGCACCAGCCGGCTTCTTTTCCTTGCCCATATTGCCGAAGCGCGCTTCGATCGCACCCGTGATGCAGTCCTTTATTACTTCCGGCGGCAAGCCGTACAGCGCGCCTTGGAACGGATAACGAGTGTAGACGTTCTTGCTATAAATCCACGCTTCTCGATTCTGCCAGTGCACGTTATCACCGAGCAGCATCTTATACATGTCATGCACATATGGATCGTTCGAGAACATGATGTGCCCAGCGAAGTCGAAGGTAAATCCCTTGTCCTCGATGGAACGGCACCAACCGCCAACCCGGCTTTCTTTCTCGATCAGAACAGCATCCGCGCCGAGATGATACGCCGCACTTAGCCCCGTGGGGCCCGCGCCGATCACTACCGTCGACGGCTTCTGTTGCGTTTCATTCAGATCTGTGTTTGCCAGATTTGTGTTTGCCATGGCCGGTTTAAAGATGCCTTCCTCCAGATTGTCTGTCTTACCGATTGCTTTTACAATCAGTTCCTTCATTGCTTGCGCCGTGCGGTCCCAACTCGTTTTCGACAAGATATCCCGCATGCCCGAGATGCGCGACGCATTCTCCTGGCTGGACGCCTTCAAAGCCCGTTCGCACGCCGCTACGAAACTCTCTGGAGTTTCGCCCAGGTAAACGATCTTTCCGTATGGTTCCGCAACATCTGTGATGGGCGTGCTGACGATCGGCTTTTCCGCAACCATGTATTCAAGCGTCTTGGTGGGGCTGATGAATTTCGTCGATTCATTGCGCGCGAACGGCAACAGGCAGAGGTCCCAGCCGGAAAGATAGACCGGCAGTTCGGCGTATTGCTTTTGCCCCAGATAGTGGAGGTTGGCTCGTTGCGGGAGGTCGGAGGGTTTGATTTTCACGACTGGACCCAGCATCACGATATTCCATTCCGGATGCGCGTCTGCAACGTGCGCGAGCAGATTCAGGTCGAGGCGTTCGTCAATTACGCCGAAAAATCCGAGGCGCGGATGCGCGATTCCCGCCTGATCGGCAGGTTCCGGCGTGACCACCGAGCGGGCTTTCGAGTAATGCTTGGTATCGACGCTGCTGGGGAAGCAATGCGCGTTGGAATGCCGGTTCTTCTTAGCGCGATAGAGGCTCGGGCCACCGGTGAAAACAACGTCCGCGAGCTTCAGTAGTTTCTCTTCGCGATCGAGCAGCTGTTTGGGTGCGTTCAGGAACGCGGACAGTTCGTCCATGCAATCGTACACAACTGCGCGCGGCGCCAGACGATCGGCTAACGGCAGCGCCATCGGCGTGTAGAACCACAGAACATAGTTTTGGACGTTCTCTTGCGCGATCAGCTGGTTCAACAAAGAGAACAGATATGGGAACTGCTCATCCGAATATCCGCCGACTTCCGCCGGAGTATGCGGGCAGCAGATCAACAAACCCAGTTCCGGTTTTCTGATTTCCCAATAAGCCGTACCCGACTCTGACTTTACTGGTTCTTCAATGAAGATGACACGATGGTGACGCGCAAAACGAGTGAGCAGATGCTGCGGTCTTTGGAATACAAAATCCCAACGCAGATGAGAAAAGATAATTAGATCGTCGAAGGTTTTTGACACTTTTTGCTCTCCCAGGATGCTGGCCCCGCCCACGGTCGTGGTGCGCGATTCGCCGCCGCTGAGCGTTTAAAGAAGCAACAAAAATGCCAAACGAAAGAAATCGGGTGATGTCCCGAAAAGGGACGCAATCAGACAGCCGTCCGGTACTCTAGGCTACCGTTTGGCCCCTAAAAGTCTAGAGGCCTAGTTGACAAACCGTCACACGCATCCGATGGCGGCGAGCAATTGGCGCGATTTTGTAAGCGCAGTTGCGTACGTCTCATTCAAGGTGCGTACAAATTTCCCATCAGAAGTGTGCTGAAAGTCCCACAACCCGCTATTGTGCCAGTGGTTTGCGTCCTGCCAATCATATCTATCGATTACAGGGTAAAGGCAGATTCCTTCGATCGGCGTACCTTCGCGCCGAGCCTTTACCACTTCGTCGGCAACCTCAAGAATCCACCGGGCGCGGCCGGATCCAAAGTGACTCGTCTCGGCGACGAACAGGGGACGGCGGTAGCGGCGGTAGATGTCGGTGAGGAGCTTGTGCAGTGGAACCCAGCGATCGTCGCGCGGTTCATCCTCCCAGCGAAGACGGCCGTTGCCTTCGATCTCCCATTCATTGGAGTGATAGAAATTGGCACCCAGGATATCGAGGAATTTCGGATCGCCGCCTAGCGAGGGCTCTTGATACCCCGCGACCATATTCCACGCCTCGAATTGGGATTCGTGGTGCTGTCGCGCGACGGCCGCGAGGTCCGGACGATGGCGCGGAGGGTGAACTTTGACGATCGGTTCGGGATAAACGAAACGGGCGCGCGGGTCCACATCCAGAATGGCAGCGCAACCCGCGACGGTCGCGCGGATGAGGTTGTGCTTGATGTCGTTGTCTCTGCCGAAAGCAAAAGGGTAGATCAGATCGCGAGCCGCACCCCAGCAAAGGAAGTTGATCTCATTCATGGGCGCGTAAAACGGCACTTCGTCCGATTTGTTCTTTACGAACTGTGCGACGGCTCGCGCGAACTTCACGTAGCGGTCGACAAACGCGGGACTCAGAACGTCGATGCCATCGGGCCAGCCGTAATGACAGATGTCCCAGATCACCTGAACGCCCTGGCGGCCGGCGGCGTCGAACATGGGCTCGAACGACGACCAGTCGTAGCCTTGAGAGCCTCGATCGATCAGGTGCCAGCGGATTCCGTCGCGGGCCACTTGCATGCCTTGCGACTTTAAAAGGGCGTAATCCTGCTCGGCCTGAGAATCGTGCTGGACACCGGCGATCATGTCGAGGCGGCGCCCGGCGGTATTGATGTGAGTGGCGGACTCGAAGCCCCCCATCCAGAACGATCGGAAAAGGTGGGGTGCACAAAGGGAGATCGCGGAGCTTTTCGGCGACGCGACCTGGGAGGAATCAAACGAAGTGTCGAGGTTCAATGACGGTCCTGGGTTCGGTAGTCTTCAGAAGGTACAAGGTACTGGTGTCGCTGGAAGCTCATTATTCGCTCGCGCCATGCAACTTCGTGGCGGTCACGTTCGCTGCGTGACCCGCGGGTGGCGAGCGCCATCTCTTCGAGCGGAAATTTCGGCGTGCGATCGGAGTAGAGGAGGCCGTTGGCTTCCTGGTAGGTATCGGTGAACTGGGTGTAGCAGAAACCGGCCAACGAGGGTAGAGACCGGATGACGCCCAGGAGCGCGGAGTACCTCTCGGCAAACTGCTGGGCGGAGTCGGAGCGAACATAGCCCCAAGTGCCCTGGACGTCGGGCGAGTAGGCGATCCCGCCGAATTCCGTAAGCATGATGGGCTGGTCGGAGTTGGTAGCGCCCTCCAGCAGGAGGATGCGTCCGCCGGGCCTCTCCCGTTTGAAAAGCCGGCTCTCGATCTCGGTCGCGCCGTAGCGACGCGCGATGCGCTCCGGCGAGTCATCGTAATCGTGGATTCCGATGATGTCGGTGGCGACGCTCTCCCAGCCGTCGTTTCCGATGACGGGCCGCGTCGGATCGATCGTCTTGGTCAGGTGATAGAGAGCCTGGACATAGTGGCGCTGCGCCGGGCTGTCGGGCAGATCGGGTACGCCCCACGACTCGTTGAACGGCACCCAGGCGATGATGCAGGGATGACTGCTATCGCGGCTGAGAACATCCACCCATTCGCGGGTGAGCCGTTCGATGGATTCGCGAGTAAACCGGTACGCGCTCGGCATCTCTTCCCACACGAGGAGGCCGAGGCGGTCCGCCCAGTAAAGGAAGCGCGGATCCTCGATTTTCTGATGCTTGCGAACGCCGTTGAAGCCCATGGCTTTGACGAGTTCGACGTCACGCCGCAGTGCGTCATCGTCGGGCGCGGTTAAGCCGCTTTCCGGCCAATATCCCTGATCGAGCACCAGACGCAGCAGAAAGGGACGGCCGTTGAGGACAAATTTGTCGCCTTGCACACCGATGGAGCGAAGCGCCGTGTAGCTAGTCGCCGTATCGATCAACTCGCCGCGTCCGCCCCAGAGGCGCATCTCGACGTGAATGAGCGTGGGTGTGGTGGGGCTCCATAGCAGATCGTTGCGGTAATCGTCGATCCCGGGATCGGAGAGCGCAATCCTGCGGTGTACTTCGCCGGCGACCACCGCGTAGGTGTCGTCCGCCACCAGCAGGTTGCCGACGTGCATTTTGACGTTGAGGCGCACGCCCTCCCGCCGGACGCCATCGAGCCGCGCTTCGAAGCCGATTTCCCAGCGCTCGATATTGGGGGTCCATCGAACGAAGCCGATGTACGTTGCCGGAAGTACTTCGAGCCAGACGGTCTGCCAGATGCCGGTAGTGCGCGGATACCAGATGGAATGCGCTTCGAGCATCCAATCCTGTTTGCCGCGCGGTTTGGCGAGGTCGGATGCGTCGTCTTCCGCTCGAACGACGACGGTTTGGGGGCCAGTACTGTTCAGGAAGTCCGTGATGTCTGCGTGAAAGGGCGTGTAGCCGCCCTGATGCTGACAAACGAGAACCCCGTTCACCCAGACGCTCGCGCAGTAGTCGACCGCGCCGAAATGAATGATCAGGCGTTTGTTGTCGGCAAGCTCAGGAGCTTCGAAGGTACGACGGTACCAGACGGCCCGATAGAATCCCGTATCGTTGACGCCGCTAGCGGGCGTTTCGGGGCTGAAAGGGACCGTGATAGTGCAATTCCAAATGACCTGGGTGGGCAAAGTCCAAACGGACTCACGGTCGAGGGCGAAATCCCATCGTCCGTTCAGGCTGGTCCAGCGTTCCCGCTCCAGTTGAGGACGTGGGTAAGCGTGCGAAATGATGATGTGATCTATTCCGTTAGATGAGGTGTTCAAAACGATCCTCGGGTGGGCGGTGGTAGCAGATAGCGGTCTTCCCCGATTATAAGCACCGATAGCGGCGTCCGCACTTACTCCTTGGCTGTATTCGCAGCGTCGAGTGTTCGAAATCAAGTAGATGGTCGAGCGGTTCAGGGCGTTTCGAGCAAACCGCGGAGGGCGCGTTAGCGAGAGTAAAGAGGTGTAATCGGCTGTGACCGAGGGGACTTACTTGTTTCTCTGAGTATGCCGATCTACGAGCGTGGCGACGCGGGTATCAAGGGCACGAAGTTTGCCGAGGATCAATTCGAGCCCAGTTTCCACGCTGGAGAAGCGCTGGTTGATCTCGCTGAAGTGCACAAGGATATCCGACCGAAGGTCTGTCAATCGCTGGTTCAGATCGTTCAGCCGCCCGTTGTTCAGCAGAATGCCCACAAGCACCGCAAACGACGGCACGAGCGTTGTAGAAACCGCGGCGACGAATTGTTGATTATCGGTCATGGTTCCGCTTTTTCATGGACTACAACCGGTAAGGGCATCCCAGCCCACTCACTCTACGCGACTTCGCTTACTTGTTTCTCTGAGTATGTCGATCTTCCAGCACCGCGACGCGGGTATCAAGGTCGCTAAGTTTGCCGAGGATCAATTCGAGCCCAGTTTCCACGCTGGCGAAACGCTGGTTGACCTCGCCGAAGCGCTGATTGATGTCGCCGAAGCGCAACAGCATATCCGACCGAAGGTCTGTCAATCGCTGGTTCAGATCGTTCAGCCGCCCATTGTTCAGCAGAATGCCCACAAGCACCGCGAACGACGGCACGAGCGTTGCGGAAACCGCCGCGACGAATTGTTGATTATCGGTCATGGTTCCAACCCACTCACTTGGATGGTAGCGCGGCAGCAGCGGTTTGGCGAACAAAGCTCGGCAATTCAACTTCGAATTGCTTAATTGTTGTTCGCCATTCGAGCGGTCAGTTGTTCCAGGTCGAGTAGATGGTTTGGCAGAAAATCGTGCTTCGACCAGGCCACTCCCGGACCGTACTCGACGCCGACATAGTAGCCGATATCGCGATAAACGCAATAAATCGTGCGACCTTGAAACAGGGCCGTTCCCTTGTGGCGGATCAGAATGTCGGTGTCCGGCGGAATTGCGGATTCCACCTGCAGGCCGGCGCCTTGTTCAGAGATGTCTTCGAGAACCGTACCCACTTCATGCAGCCACCCTTCGGCATCCGTCCATTCGACGGTGACGAGGTCTGCACAAAGGGAGCGCGGAGCGGAGCGCGAGTCGGTGATCATGTGAAGTTAATCGGGCCGATTGATGAGAATCTTTAGGATTCGGCAGCCGTTTTTGTACCTGGTACGCAGCCACCGAGGAGAGCGCGCATGACACCTCCAGGCGCCGTCGCTTGCCCCATTGCCCACCCGGCGCGCAGCGTACCGAATGCCCGCGGTGGCGCGAGCGCATACTCGTGCTCCCACCACGTTGGCGCGAGGCGTTTCTTAAAGCGGAAGAGTCCGTGGAAGGGATAGATGTGCTCGCCCAATTTCCGGAAGCAGTTCATGGCGTGCAGCAAGAGGCGATACTCACCTTGCAGGAGCGCGCCGGGATGCCTCAAGCCGTGTAGCGGCACCGCTCCCGGCGTGACCAGCTGCGCGCCGCGTTGCCGCAGGTCCTGGAGCGCCGTGGCGATTAGAAGGTCGGACGTGCCGTTCGGGGCATCGGGGGTCCGCTGCAGGTCTTTGAAGTAGAAGCTGTTGCGAGCGGGGATGGGCGCTGCGCTCAGCATCCCGACGAGACGGCCAGAGGCGGAGCGCGCGGCGTAGTTGATCCGCGACTCCGGAAAGTTCAGCATGTCCGACGAGAAGATCCAGCTGAAGCGAGCGTTGCGAAGCGCTCGTGACCATGCTTCGGTAACCGACTCGATTTCGTCTGCTGTCAGGTTCGCCGGCGCAGCCTCTACTGTGACTCCCGCGCGCGCGGCGCGGCGATATCCGTTACGGAGCGTCCGGCATCGCTGTCCCGAAGGACTCCACTGCGTCAGATCGAAATACGGCGAGACGCCGAGTGGAATGCAGTTCAGGCCCAATCCCACGCCGACTTTGGCGAACCGCTCGGTTGCCGGAAGAAAGACCGGATAGCGTCTGCGTGCCGCCGCGAACGCCAAGAACTCACGGGTAACTGTCGCCAAATGCATTTCGTGCGCCAGCGGCTCGGCCGTCAGCCAGGTGCGTCCAACTTCAAGGAAGGAAACTGCGCCGCGATCGCCGTCGGCCTCCCAACCGGACCCGCTGCTCAGCGCTACCAGTCCGTGAGGGCTGTAGCCATATTTCTGGTAATAGGAGAAAAGACGCTCGCGCACGGCTGGGATTTCAGACGGCGAATTATACGCCCCAGCAGTAGTCTTCGACGGCGCGTTCGATCGACTGGTCCGTCTCAATCAGACGCATGAGTTCGAGCCGCATCGCGTCGAGCAGCGCATTCCAGCTGGCTTCGATCACGTCGTCCGAGACGCCGACCGTGGTCCAGCTGCGGCGGTGATCCGACCACTCGATCAGCACGCGGACCTTCGATGCGGTGCCTTTTTTCGAGTCAAGTACGCGGACTTTGTAGTCGGTGAGGCGGACGCTGGAAAGCTGCGGGTAAACCGCCGACAAGCAGCGGCGCAGGCAGAGATCGAGAGCGTGGAAGGGGCCATGGCCAGTGGCCGTCGCGGAGTGGATTCCATCCTGGGCCGCGACGTTGACTGTTGCCGTGGCTCGCGTTCCGCCGTGGGGTGACGAGCGCAGGGTGACCTCATAGCCTTCGACTTCGAACAGGCTCAGACCGGGCCGGAGCGCCTGGCGAACGAGCAGCTCGAAGGTTCCTTCCGCGGCTTCGAGTTCGTAGCCAAGGAATTCCATCTCTTTGATGCGCTCCAGCAGATCGCGGCGCGCTTCTTCGCTCAGACGATCGGCCAGACCATGCTGGTTGAGCTTATACAGAACGTTCCCGCGACCGGAGAGATCGCTCACCAGCACCCGACGCCGATTGCCGACAAGTTCCGGAGCGAGATGCTCATAAGTCGCCGAGTCTTTGATCACGGCGCTGACATGGATGCCGCCCTTATGCGCAAACGCGCTCTGGCCGACAAACGGGAGATCGCGGCGCAGCGGCAGATTGGCGAGTTCGGCGATGAAGCGGCAGGCCGGGGTGAGTCCCGCGAGGCGTTCGCGGCCGATGGTCTCATAACCCAGCTTGAGTTCCAGGTTCGCGATCACGGCGGCCAAGATTGGCGTTGCCGCAGCGCTCGCCATAGCCGTTCAGACAACCCTGGACGTGGGTCGCGCCGGCTTCAATCGCAGCCAGCGAGTTGGCGACTGCCAGCTCGGAATCGTTGTGGGCGTGAATGCCGATAGTGCCACCGAATCGAGCGCGAACATCGGCCACGGCTGCGGCGATCTGCGAGGTTAGCGCGCCTCCGTTGGTGTCGCAGAGACAGAGCACATCAGCGCCGGAATTTTTCGCGGCCTCGAGGGTGCGCAGCGCGAAATCCTTATTGGCCCGGTAACCGTCGAAGAAGTGTTCGGCATCGTAAATCACTTCCTTGCCGTGCTGTTTCAGGTAGGCGACGGTCTCGGCGATCATCGCGAGGTTTTCGTCTTCCGTGACGCCAAGAGCCACGCGGGTATGCAGATCCCAACTCTTGCCGAAGATCGCGATCACCGGAGTGTTCGCGCGCAGCAGCAGTTCCACGTTGCGATCTTCGAAAACCGGGTTCTTCGAAAACCGCGTGGAACCAAATGCGGTGAGCAGCGCATGCTTCAGATTCAGGCTCTGCGCGCGCTCGAAAAATTCTTTGTCTTTGGGATTGGATCCCGGCCAGCCGCCTTCGACGTAATCGATGCCGAGTTCGTCGAGTTTCTGCGTGATAACGAGCTTGTCGTCCACCGAAAAATTGACGTTCTCGCCTTGAGAACCGTCGCGCAGCGATGTATCGAACGTAGATATGCGCATCAACTAACAGCTTAGACGGTTACGGCTTGCTCCTCAGGTACGCCGGTCTCTTTCTTGCGCCGGTTGAGGAACGTCATCATGCCGCGCAGTTCGCGCCCGACCGTCTCAATGGAGCTTCCACGAGCCGATTCGCGCATCGATTCGAAACCTTTACGGCCTGCTTTGTTTTCGGCGATCCACGCTTTGGCGAACTCGCCGGATTGGATCTCGCCCAGAATCTTCTTCATCTCGACGCGCGTGTTGTCGTTGATGATGCGCGGCCCGCGCGTATAGTCGCCATATTCCGCCGTATCGGAAATCGAATAGCGCATATAGCCGAGGCCGCCTTCGTAGATCAGATCCACGATGAGCTTCAATTCGTGCAGGCACTCGAAGTAAGCGATTTCAGGTGCGTAACCCGCTTCGGTCAGCGTTTCAAAGCCAGCGCGAATGAGTTCACTGACGCCGCCGCAGAGAACGGCTTGCTCGCCGAATAGATCGCTCTCGGTCTCTTCGCGGAATGTGGTTTCGATGACTCCGGCTTTCAGGCAGCCCAGCGCACGCGCATACGCGAGGGCGTTCTGGAGTGCATGACCGGAAGGATTCTGATGGACCGCGACCAACCCGGGAACGCCGACACCTTCAGTGAACAGTTCACGCACGCGATGTCCGGGTGCTTTGGGCGCAACCATCGAAACATCCACATCGGGCGGGGCTTCGATTTGACCGAAATGGATGTTGAAGCCATGCGCGAACATGAGCGTCTTTCCCTTGGTCATATGCGGCGCGATTTCGTTGCGGTAGAGATCGCCCTGAATGTGATCGGCGACCAGCATCATGACGAAATCCGCGTGCCGGGCCGCGTCGCTGGTGCTGAGAACGCGCAAGCCGGCGGATTCCGCCTTCGGCCAGGACTTGCTTCCGCCGTAGAGGCCCACCACAACGTCAACGCCCGAATCGCGCAGGTTCAATGCATGCGCGTGACCCTGACTTCCGTAGCCGATAATCGCGACTGTCTTGCCCTTCAGTAGAGACAGATCGCCGTCTTGTTCATAAAACCGATTAGCCATTGAGGACTCCGTCCATTTCTTCTTCAGCGCTCTCCGCTTGAACGCCGGCCACCGAAACCGGCGGCTGCAGACGCAACTTGCGGGCTTCAAGCGAGACCGCGATCGAACCCGAGCGCGTGTATTCCATGTTGCCGTAACTTTGCATCACGTCGAGGAACTCGTCGAGCTTTTCGGGATCACCCGTAGCTTCGATGACGAACCCATCCAGCGACGAATCGACGACGCGCGCGCCGAAAATTTCAGCTTCCTTGATGATCGCGCTTCGTTTGTCCATGGGAGCACGAACACGCAGCAGGATCATCTCGCGGCAGACCGCGGGAGCTTCGGTGAGGTCGCTCGCCTGCAGGACGTTTACCAGCTTGTTCATCTGCTTGATGACCTGCGCGCGAAGGCGATCGTCGACGTCGACCACGATGCTCATGCGGGAGAGATCCGGATCGATGGTGCGCGCGACGGTGAGGCTTTCGATGTTGTAGCCGCGCGCTGAGAGCAGTCCGGTCACGCGCATCAGAGCGCCGGGTTTGTTTTCCAGAAGTACAGAAATGACTTGCAGCATTTTATTGGGCTCTATTACTGTGCGACCGGCACCGCTGCCCCGAGAACCATTTCGTTGATGGCGCCACCGGCGGGGACCATCGGGTAGACGTTCTCAAAGGAAGTGACTTTCACGTTGAGCAGGTAAGGCCCGGGCTCGCGAACGGCTGCTTCGAGCGCACCCGCCAATTCGCTCGGCCTCTCCACCGTGCGTCCGGTGAAACCATAAGCGCCGGCGAGCTTTTCTACATCGGGGAAACAATCGAGCTTCACCTGGCTCAGCCGGTTGTTGTAGAACAACTCTTGCCATTGCCGGACCATGCCGAGGTGTCCGTTGTTCATCACGATGATTTTGACGGGCAGCTGATAAGCGACGAGCGTGGCGAGTTCGGGAATCGACATCTGGAATCCGCCATCGCCCACGATTGCGAAAACGAGTTTGTCGGGTCTGGCGAATTGCGCGCCAATGGCCGCGGGCAATCCGAATCCCATCGCGCCGAGTCCGCCCGAATTGATCCAGAGCCGCGAATGATGGAAGCGGATCAACTGGGCGGCCCACATCTGGTGCTGACCGACGTCGGTCGCGACGATGGCTTCGCCCCCGGAGAGCCGGTCGATCTCAGTCATCAGATGCTGCGGTTTAATCTCGTCGTCGGAACGAGGTCGATCGTAAGGATGCTCGTCTTTCCATTCGCGAATCTGCTTCCACCAGGCGCGCTTGCCGGGAGAATTTTGAGTCCGCGCGGTCGGCTCGAGCTCGGTGAGTACCTTGTTGAGTTTCTGCAGCACGCGCTTGGCATCGCCCACGATCGGGATATCGGCCTGCCGATTCTTCGAGACTTCGGCGGGATCGATATCCACGTGGATCACGCGGGCATTTGGCGCAAACGCGGCGAGACGTCCGGTGACGCGGTCGTCAAAACGCACGCCGAGAGCAATCAACAGATCGCATCCGGTGAGACCCATGTTGGCCGCGTAGCTACCGTGCATGCCGGGCATGCTGATGAAATTCGGATGATCGGCAGGGAGCCCGCCAAGGCCCATCAAGGTGCAGACGGCGGGGGCATCCACCCGATTCACTAGTTCAAGCAGTTCGGGTTCAGCGCCCGAGGCAATGACGCCGCCGCCCGCGTAAATCATCGGACGCTCAGCTTCCCAGATCATCTGCGCGGCGCGGCGAATCTGCCCGGTATGGCCATCCGTCGTTACTCGATAGCCGCGCAAATGTATCTGGTCCACGGGCTCGTAATGCCCTTGAGCTTGAAAAACGTCCTTCGGAATGTCGACGAGAACCGGTCCCGGGCGGCCGCTCGAAGCGAGATAGAACGCCTCGTGAATGATCTGCGGCAGCTCGGAGATGTTCTTAACCAGGTAGTTGTGTTTGGTGCAGGAGCGCGTGATGCCGAAGGTGTCGGCTTCCTGAAACGCGTCGCTGCCGATCAGTTTGGTGGAAACCTGTCCCGTGATGGCAACGATCGGAATGGAATCCATCAGAGAGTCGACCAGACCGGTGACCAGGTTCGTGGCGCCAGGGCCGGAAGTCGCGCAGCAAACGCCTACTTTGCCGGTCGCGCGCGCGTAACCGGAAGCGGCGAAACAGGCGTTCTCTTCGTGGCGCACCAGAACGTGCTTGATCGAGTGATCGTACAGCGCGTCATAGAACGGCAGCGTGACGCCGCCGGGGTAGCCGAAGAAGCAATCGACCCCTTCGCGCGCCAGGCACTCGAGCAACATCTTTGCGCCGTTCATCAAATTCTGTGCGCCGTTAACCACATTCGACATGGAGTCCTCCGTCATAAAGACATGGGGTTTAGAAAGGAAGCAGCGGGCTCGTTGACCTGCTTAGCAGGCGCCCGCGATCGGAACAGTAACGGTGAGGAGACAACGCGACAACATCACTGCGTCGAGTGTAGCTCGGAAAGTTTCGTAAATGCAAGAGAATCTTTGCATAAGTAATGTTTATGGAGCGGCGAGTCGCAGTTACGGGAACTAAAGCCTGGTGACGGTGTCTAACTTGATGAAAATAAACGCGCACAGTAAAGCGCGGCGCGCCGGACTCCAACTGTGGCGGGAGGAAACCTCGCCATGTTCGAAAACACTTTTGTACCTGAGAAGTCGGAGCGCGGCGGCACCGTTGCGCTTGCGCTGATCCTGCAGACGATTGCCGTTGCAGGTCTGATCATTGCGCCGCTGTTATCGGTGGCTCATATCGAGATGAACCGGGTCACGTCGATTGTGGACCCGCTTCGAAGTTTACGCAAGCCAGCGACGCCAAATGTGCCGCAACAGCGGTCATTGTCGAGCGTCACGCCGTCCGCATTCCGGGTCGCGGCGCTGCCTTCCGTTTCACGCGCGTTTGTCGCGCCTCGCACCGTGACGGCGCTGCTTCCGGGCGATCCGCCGCCTTCTTTCTCCGGATCTCCTTCGGTAGGCTCCGCACCGGGCGTTACGAGCGGTGTATTGGACGGCGCGATCGTGGTCCAGCCGCCAATGCCGCCCAAAGTGGAAAAGCCGAAAATCCTGCGGATGACAAGTGCGCTTTCGCAGTCACAACTGCTCTATGCGCCCAAACCTGATTATCCGAAGCTCGCGCTCATATCGCGAACCGAGGGCGTGGTGCGCCTTCAGGCGATTATCGGACGCGATGGAACGATCCAGAATCTGCACGTGCTCGAAGGGAGTCCGCTGCTGACGCAGGCTGCGATTGAAGCGGTGCAGCGCTGGCATTACCGGCCGATGCTGCTGAACGGCGAACCGGTCGAGGTGATAACGGAAGTGGAAGTTCACTTCACGCTACAGCGATGATGACGAGGCTCAGAGAGAAAGTTTATGACATACCGAAAGTTTATGAACCATGAAACGAAGGCTGTGGTCTCTATTCACGAGCCTCACCCAGAACCTGTGCTGAAGTCGCTATCAGCTACGGGCAATACCGATACATCTCAAGGAGCAGGGCCTGATATGGAAGATTTGATGGAGTACCAGGGCTAAGCAGCCGTGTTCGTAGCCAGCAACAATGAGACTCTAAATGCTCTCGTAACGACAGCACTCGAGCAATACCTTCAGACCGCGAACTCGAAGCAGTCTGCAAAATCATAGTGTCTGTTGATCGCCCCGTCTCGTGCGATGCTGGTTCACGTCGCTGATGATCGATATCCACAGCCACCTCATCTGGGGCGTTGACGACGGCGCGCAAACGATCGAGGACAGTTTGGCCATGCTGCGAGTTGCGGCGGAAACCGGGACCACCGATATCGTTGCGACTCCGCATGCCAATGATCGCTACGAGTTCAACCGCGCGGCCCTGGAAACTCGTCTGGCGCAACTGCGGGAAGCTAGCGGGGGAACGCCCCGCATCCATCTGGGTTGCGACTTTCACCTGAGCTTCAGCAACATCGAAAGCGCGCTGGCGAATCGGGACCTCTACACCGTCAATCGTCTCCGCTACTTGATGGTCGAGCTCCCGGAAATGTTAATTCCACCGGGAATCGATCGGGCGTTGGAGCATCTGCAAGACGCCGGAATGATTCCGGTGATTACCCATCCGGAACGGAATCGCGCACTGTCCGAAGATGTCAAGCGGCTCGACTATTGGATAGGAATCGGGTGTTATGCGCAGATTACGGCGCAGTCGCTGGAAGGCCGTTTCGGACGGACCGCCAAGAACCTGGCGCTGCGATGGATCGAAGGTGGCCAGGCGCAATTTGTGGCTAGCGATGCTCATAATACCGACGCTCGCCCGCCGCGCCTGGATCGGGCATTTCAGATGATTGCGGAGAAGCACGGCGAAGCGGAAGCCCAGCGCCTGCTACGGGATAACCCGCAACATGTACTCGACGGGACCGCCTTGCCTCATGCCCGTAAAATCCCCCGGACGGGCAAACGACGACTGCGCTTTTTCAAGTAATGATCAAAGAATTCTAGATTTCAAAGAAATTATTTTTAAGATTATTAGGCGAAACCGCAACTTTTCAGTTATTTTGTTGTATTACTTGTATGAACCTCACGCATTTACTTTCGCGCGAGTCCGTAGGAGGGGAAACGAAATGGCGGTTTTGAAGCGTAAGACCAAGATGATCAGCCTGAGACTGTCTCCGGAAGAGTACGAGGCTCTGCGCAGCCTATATCGCGTTCACGGATCCCGCAGTGTATCCGAGTTCGCGCGCACTGCGATGCAGCGGGTCATTGCCGAAACCGTGGCCCCCCAGCAATCGCTGGAAGGCAGGATTCAGGAACTGAATTCCAAGATGGCATTGATTGATCACGATGTCGCCCGGCTAGTTAGTTTACTAGAAAACCGGATCCAAGCTCCAGCCGCGTTGTCCGCGGATGCAGCTTAGCGGCGCGGCGATTGTTGCGTGCGGCGTGCTTCTCGCCGGGTTCGCTGATCAGCGGAGCCCGGCGCCACCCTCGACCTTAGAATCACAGAACAGTCAGGATCCCGCCCATCGTCACGCGCAGTTGGCGATCGGCGATGTAATCTCAATTCGCGTCCTCGATTTGGATGAGATCACCGAGCATCCCATCCGGATCGACGATAACGGAGCCATCGAACTACCTGTTGCAGGGCGTCTGGTAGCGGCCGGTAAGACTTCTACCCAGCTGGAAGCCGAGATCCGGGAACGGCTGCGCTCTTTTCTCAATAACCCCTCCGTCACCGTCACCGTTACGGAATTCCGCGAGGAGCCGGTAGCTGTCGCCGGCGAGGTTGTCTCGCCCGGTATCAAGCAGGTGCATGGTCCCAAGAACCTGATGGAAGTACTGGCGGAAGCCGGCGGTCTAAAACCCGACGCCGGCCCGACGGTCCGTATTACGCGTTTGCGGACCGAAGGCCCTTTACCTTTACCGGACACTCACATCGATGCGACCGGGATGTATGTCGTAGGCGAGATAAGAATTCGTCCGATACTAGCCGGAGAAAATCCGGCTGAGAATATCAATATCCTCCCGCACGATCTAGTTACCGTACCGGCAGCCGAGCTGATTTATGTGCTCGGCGAGGTTGCGAAGCCAGGAGCGTACGAGCTATCGGCGGCACGCATGTCCGTGCTGGATGCTTTGGCGCTGGCGGGCGGCTCGGCTCACAATGCGAGTTCGTCGCGCGCGCGAGTGCTGCGCGCCGTTGCCGGGCATTCGGGCCGGATGGAGTTTCAGGTGAATCTAGATCGCATATTAGCCGGTAAAGCACAGGAATTCGAATTGCAGCCCCAGGATATTTTCTATCTGCCCACGAATAAAGCCAAAGTGGTGTCGACGCGAGCGCTCGAAGCCATGATCGGGACAGGGTCTTCGATCGCGGTTTTCCGGGGCTCCCGATAGAATGCCGCCATCGAAGGCGGGCTCCCGGGACCTAGCGGTCCGGGAGATTCCGCGTTTGCCGGAAGAAGTTCCGGCGCTGTTTTGGATCGAGCAGATCGCCGTGCTGCGCCGCCGCTGGAAGGTTTTGGGAGCCTCCGTTGCGGCGGGAATCGTTGTTGCGCTCTCAATCTCCTCTCTTCAGCCCAAGCTCTATCACGCGAAAACCTCCGTTGAAATCCAACCGGTCGGGGAGGATGTCCTGAAGTCTCCTCAGAACGGTTACGCGGTTCAACCGCCGGACATCCAGACCCAAATCAAGATCATTGAGAGTGCGGATGTGGCGGGAAAAGCTCGCCTGCGGCTGAAACGTGTCACCGACGACGTTGCGCGGTCTTTAATCGTTCATGCGGCGGGGCAGACTCGAATTATAGAAGTCGAAGCGGACGCACGCGACCCTCGGATTGCGTCGGATTACGTCAACGCGGTCGCCGAAACATATATTGAGCGCCATCTTGAGGCAGGCGAGCAGGCGTCGGGTATTCTCGAGGCGCGTCTCCGAGCCGCGATTGATGAACTGCGGACGCGGCTTGAAGTCTCCAACACCGCTTTGCAGAGCTATGCACGCGAATCCGGCATCATCCTCACTCCCGATCAGTCGAGCGTTACTGAAGAGCGATTGCGACAGATTCAAGACGCTTTGTCCCGCGCAGAGGCCGATCGCGTTCAAAAGCAAGCTCGGTCCGAGGCCGTCAGCCAAAGCGGAGCTCAGGATATCGCGTCCGTGCTGGACGATCCCATAATCAAGAACGGCCAGGAGAAACTTGCGGATCTGCAGCGTCAGCGCGCCGAATTGAGAGTCACTTACACCGCGGATTATCCGAAGGTGAAACGGCTGGATGCTCAGATCGAATCGGTCGGGTCCGCCGTTCGATTGCAGATCGCCGATGCCGCCCTGCGCATTCGAAGCGAGTACGAACAAGCGCGGCGCCGCGAAACCATGTTGGACGAAAGCTACCAGACACAGCGTGCGGCGGTCCTGGAAGAAGGAGATAAGCGGGGCCACTACGCTGTTCTGAAAAGCGAAGCGGATTCGACGCGCGCGCTTTATGACACGATGCTCTCGCGCGTGAAGGAAACCGGAATCGCCTCGGCCATGCGGGACACCAATGTCCGCGTTCTTGACCGAGCGATACCGGCGAGTGTACCGTTCCAGCCGAGAGGCGCGCAGGCGTTCCTGATGGGTGCTATCGCCGGACTGATGATTGGTTTCTTCATCACGCACAATCTGGAAGAAGCGGATCGCACGGTTCGGGCACCCGGTAGACACACGGCGACTGCCATCGCGAGACGCCGCGGAACCGCGCGCGTTGCGGATTACGGCCTGTCCAGAACTCGGCGAGGCGTTCGCCTGGACCGGCAAACGCGTTCCGATTCGCGTGCGGATTACCGGCGGCGATATGCCGCGGAAGTATCCGAAGCCGCGGCTTGCGGTAAATAACTGCTGTACGGAAGAAAGAATTCCGATATCGTTCTGGTCGACACCCCACCCGTGTTGCAGAACCCCTGATGCGCAAAGGATTACTCGTACGCGGACGCCGTAATTCTGGTGTTGGCGCCGGCCGCGCAACAAGAGAAGCGGCGCTTACGGCGCTTCAGGGATCTGTGGAGGATGGGACCCCCGATGGCTGGAAAGATTCTAAACGACTGCAAGCAGCAGCTCGCGGATAGTACGCCCAAACGTGAAACTTCGGCCGCGCAACGCGCCTCCGCCTGACGCCTTGCGAATTCTCTACCTAAATCCTGGAGCGCAGCTCGGCGGCGCTGAACGGGTACTGCTCGATTCCCTCGCCAGTTTGCGAATCGCTGAGCCCGACTGGGAATTACATCTGATCGCCGGAGAACTTGGACCCTTGCTCACCGAAGCACAAAAGCTCGGTGTGAGCGTGGAATGCGTCCGTTTCTCGGAACGTGTCGCGCAGCTCGGAAGTTTTGGAACTGGCGTTTCTTCGGCGCTGGCCGCATCCGCTCGAGCCTTGCCGCAACTGCTTGCGAACGGAGCCGCATTGAAGCGCCGGATCCGCGCCTTCCAACCCGACCTGATCCACACCCACGGTTTCAAGATGCACCTGCTCGGCGCATGGCTGGGTGGTGCTCCCGTGGTCTGGCACCTTCACGATTACGTCACTTCACGAGCCCTCATGTCGAAAGCGCTGCAGCTGAGCGCCGGGCGCGTACGAGGGGCGATCGCGGTTTCGGAGAGCGTTGCGCAAGACGCCCGCACGGTCTTCGGCGAAACACTACCAATACGAACGGTCCTCAACGCGATTGACCTGAAGGGCTTTTCACGCAGCGGGACGGTGGCTGATTTAACTGTGACGCCAGACGTCGTGCGCGTCGGCATGGTCGGAACATTTGCGCGATGGAAAGGGCACGAAACTTTTCTGCGCGCGCTGGCTCATCCCCGCGTGCGCTCAACGAACATGCACGCCTACATCATCGGCGGACCCGTCTACCGGACGACAAATAGCCAGTGGACGCTGGATGAACTTCTCAACCTCGCGCGCGAGCTCGATCTGAACGATCGCGTCACATTCACCGGATTCACGGCGAAGCCGGCGGAAGCGATGCGCGCGCTGGACATCGTTGTCCATGCCAGTACGGAGCGCGAGCCTTTCGGTCTGGTAATCGCCGAAGCAATGGCGTGTGGCCGTGCGGTGATTGCTACGAAGTCGGGTGGCGCGGAAGAGCTCTTTCGGGACGGCATCGACGCGATCGGGACCGAACCGGGCGATGTAGACGCGCTCGCCGAGGCGATCGAGAACCTCGCCGCATTCCCCGGCCGCCGCGACTTCCTCGGGCAAGCCGCGGCGCAAGCGGCTGCCCACAATTTTGATCGGAAGCGGCTGGGCCCGCAGATCGCCGAATTTTATCGTCAGGTGCTTTCTCAATGCGAATCCTTCACATACACAGCGGAAATCTCTTCGGCGGCGTAGAGACCGTGCTGCGCTGCTTTGCGCAGGCGCAAGACCATCACCAGCACGAGTTTGCCTTCAACTTCGACGGCAGAATCGCCGGGGATCTGCGCGCGTTGGGGAGCAAGGTTTACAACGTCGGAGAAGTCCACGCGAGCGACCCGTTTTCGGTGTGGCGCGCGCGCAAGGCTATTCACGCGATCACGCAGTGGGGCCGCTTCGACGCGACGGTGGTGCATTCCGCGTGGACCCTCGGACTTCTGGGTCAAGCGGCGATTCGACCGCTCGTGTTCTATCAGCACGATGTGCTAAACGGTTCGCATTGGACCGAGCGCCTTGCGCGCCGCGTGGCCCCGGATCTGATCATCGCGAACAGCGCCTATACGGCAAAGTCCACGCCGCGCGCCTTTGCGGGGCAGGGAGCTGTCGTGGTGCATCCCCCGGCCGATCTATCGGCGCACCGGATTTCGCAGGCAGAACGAACGGCGATACGAACACGCTGGGGTGCTTCGGAGGGAAACGTGGCCATTTTGATTGCGGCCCGCTTCGAACCGTGGAAGGGACACCGGCTGCTGATCGAAGCGCTGGCGCGTATTCAAGCAAACCCGCATTGGGTGCTCTGGGTCGCAGGCGAAGCACAACGGCCGCACGAAAGGCGCGTGCTTGAAGAATTTCAAATGATAGCGTTGCGCGCGGGAATCGCATCGCGTATCCATCTTCTGGGGCACGTGGAAGACGTCCCCGCCTTGATGCAGGCTGCCGATGTTTACTGCCAGCCAAATACAGAGCCAGAACCTTTCGGCTTGACGTTCATCGAAGCGCTTCATGCGCGGATCCCAGTCGTCACCACTGAGTTGGGAGGAGCCGCGGAAATAATAACTCCTCAGACCGGCTATCTTCTGGAGCCGAGTCCTCTCGCCGTGGCAAATGCGTTGGAAGCTCTGATCGGTGATCCGGAGCGCCGGCATGTTATCGGGCGTCAAAGTTACGAGCGCGCTCTGTACCTATGTGATCCGCGGCAGCAGGTCGCGCGTTTTGTTTCATCGATCGAGATGCTCCGTCAGGCACGCGCGGCATGAAGATCGCGATGCTCAGCTTTCGCTTACCCGTCCCCGGGGTGAAGCGCGGAGGCGTGGAGCGCGTCGCGCACGATCTGGCCGATGGGCTTAGCAGGCGCGGACACGACGTCACGGTGTGGAGCGCCGATCCCGCTCCCGCATACGCGAACTACCAGGTCCGGGCGCTGCCCTTCGACAGCTTGATCCACGACGGACTCGGCTTTCGTCTGGTCAGCGGTTTCTTGGGAAACCTGATCGCGCTGCTGCCCCGATATCAACGCCCTGATGTACTCATCGCCCATGGCGACAGCTTGTTCCTGCCCCTACGCGGAATCCCGCTGCTGCGCATTATGCACGGCAGCGCTTTCGATGAAGCACGCACCGCGAAGTCATTGAAGCGCCGCATTGCGCAGTATCTGGTTTATGTACAAGAGCGCGTTACCGCTCGCACGCAACGCACGGTTGCCATCAGCCGCAGCACTCGCCTGCGCTATTCCGCCATCGACAAGACAATCCCCAACGGCGTAGACCAGAAGGTGTTCTTTCCTTCCAATGCCGCCAAAACCGAGGAACCGACGATCCTGTTCGTCGGTACACTCGGCGGCCGCAAACGCGGAACGCAACTGATGGACTGGTTCCGTGATGCGATCCTCCCCGCCGTTCCCAATGCGCGTTTGTGGATGGTGAGCGAACCGGGGCCGCAACGGGAGCGGGTCGAATACTTCAGCGGTTTGTCGTCGGTAGCGCTGGCTGACCTTTACCGGCGCGCCTGGATCTTCGCGTCGCCCAGCGTGTATGAGGGCTTCGGGCTGCCTTATCTAGAAGCCATGGCGAGCGGGACGCCCGTGATCGCAACGAAGAACGCAGGAAGTTCCGAAGTGCTCGACGACGGCCGCTACGGCACGTTGATCGATAACGACGCGGAGTTCTCCGCAGCGATCTTGCGCGGACTTGCGGATTCCGAGTGGCGCGCCACGTGGACCGAACGCGGACTCGAACGCGCTTCCGAACTGTCGCTCACCAAAATGGTCGACCGGTATGAAGCGCTGCTGCTCTCGATGTGTAGGAACGCCGCGCTTTCCGAGGCCCACGCTTGAAACTGCGCTGGGGACGGCTCGAATGGTTTGTCGTTGTGCTGTTCCTGCTCAACGGGCTTTTGCTGCTGCCCGGAATGCAGTCCTTTCGTTTCGTAATTCGGTCGGCCCCGTATATCGCGAGCCTGGCTGCTTTCCTATGGCGCAAGCGCGGCGGGAAATTACCGCTTGCCCCAGGCGTGGTCGCAATGCAGGTCGTCCTGATGGTGCTCGCGTTGAGCCTGCTGCATCCCCGCACTCAGGCCCTGGCCGGCATCGCCCAAGTCATCTTTCAGTTCGCCATCATCTGTCCCGCATTTTGGGCGGCAGATCTCGCCGAGAGCGATCAGCGCCTGGTGCGCCTGTTGATGCTCATCTTCGTGTGCAATGCAATCGGCTCGGCTGTTGGGATCCTGCAAATCTATTGGCCGGATCACTTCCTTCCCACGGCTTTCAGTGCAACGGCCGGCGCGGACTGGGTGAGCTCGATGACTTTCACCGCTCCCGATGGCCGCGTGCTGATGCGCCCTCCCGGTCTGAGCGATCTGCCCGGTGGAGCGGCAAACGCGGCGTCGATCGCGGCGGTGCTCGGGTTCGCCTTCGGATCGCTCCGAAGCACGCCGTTGTGGCTGCGCGCGATCTGTCTGGGTTCGGCTGCGACTGGAATCGCGACGTTATACCTGACTCAAGTTCGCTCGCTCGCGCTGATGACGCTGTTCGGAATGCTGATGCTCGTGATGCTCGCCATGCGTAAGGGCCGTCTCTGGAACCGGGCATGGATCGCAGGCGCGGGTACGGTGCTGATCGCGGGCTCCTTTATATGGGCGGTTTCCGTCGGAGGCCAAAATGTTCGCGATCGCTTTATGAATATGGGCGATCAAGGCGTGATGAGCAGCTATGAAACGAGCCGTGGCTGGTTTTGGAAATACACGTTCGGCGAAGCGCTCACTGCGTATCCGTTGGGCGCCGGGCTTGGACGCTGGGGCATGATGGACAACTACTTCGCCGACAAGTCGCGGCACGACGCGCCAACCTTGTGGGCTGAGATCCAACTGACCGGCTGGCTTTACGACGGCGGGATCCCCATGTGGGCCGCTTACGGAAGCGGGCTGCTGTTGTCCATGTTCTTCATCTTGCGTATGGCAACCTCGCACGCCTATGGCGAAGCGCTGCAGTTAGCGGCCGCGCTGATTTTCTGCATCAACCTGAATGTGATCGGCGCGAGTTTCACAGGCCCGTCATTCAACACCACGATGGGCATGGCGTATTGGACGCTCACGGCCGTGCTCTATGGGGCGGCTCGCAAAGCATCAGCGCTCAGGACAGCAGCGCGCAGGGTGGCTGCATAAGAATGGCTCGCTCCCGTCACTTTGCCCACAGCGTCCTGCTGGCTTTCGCCGGTCAGGCGATCGTCATGACTGCCGGGCTTTGGCTTACGCCCTTCCTGCTCTTCAAGCTGGGCGTGCTGCGCTACGGGATTTGGATTCTCGGGCAGCAGTTCCTGACTTACATGACCATGCTCGACTTCGGCGTGGTGGCGCTTCTTCCGCGTGAAGTTGCGTATGCCGAGGGCCGCCAAAGTGTCGTTGCGGAAACGGTGGCGCGGACGGCGCGGCTGCTCGTACTGCAGACTCCGATTGCGGGCGCAATCTCAATCTCTCTCGCGTTCGTCCTGACCCGGCACGCCACGGAAATGCGTACGGCGGCACTGATCGCCGCTGTGGCATTCACGGCGCTTTTCCCGTTTCGAGCCGCGCGCGCCATCTGCGAAGGCTTACAGGATCTCGGTTATATCGGGACTGCGTATCTGATTGCGTGGGCCGTGGGATTCGCCGTGACCGTGGCCGCAATATTTAAAGGAGCAGGGATCACCGCGCTCGCCTTGGGATGGGCGGCGATGCAGGCCACCGAAACGGCTCTATGCGCTCTGCGTGTCTGGCTGCGCTGGCGTCATGCGATTCCGTCGTGGCGTCTGCTGCGGACTCCCGCGCCGGCCGGCGAGCGGCTTGCGCGCGGAATGTGGATCAGCATCAGCCAGATCTCACAAGTCCTGATCTACGGAACCGATTCCGTCATTGTCGGCAAGATGTTCGGCGCGGCCGCGATCGTTCCCTACAACTGCACCGGCAAACTGATCAACGTTCTTTCTAACCAGCCGCAGCACATTATGCGCGCCGCGGAACCGGGGCTGAGCCAGATGAGGATGTCTGAATCGCGCGCACGCCTCGCCGCCGTTACTAACGCGCTGAGCCTGGCGATGCTGCTGGCCAGCGGCCTGGTCGTGACAGTCTGCCTCGCCGTGAATCCCGCGTTCGTTCAATGGTGGGTCGGCGGCAAATACTTCAGCGGTTTCGGACTGACTCTTCTCTTCAGCCTCTCGATGGTTCTGCGGCACCTGAATATCACGGCGATCTACACGCTGTTCGCGTTCGGCCACGAGAAGCTGCTGGCGATGAGCAGCCTGGCCGATGGAGTGCTGAGCACCGCCCTCTCCATCGTGTTCGCGTTGCTGCTGCATTCGCCGGCGGGTATCGTCCTCGGCTCCATCGCGAGCACTTGCTGTGTTCTGGTGTTCGCGAACGGCCGCAAACTTAGTGCGGAACTCGCTGTTCGACAGCGCGATCTGTATAAGCCGCTCGCCGGATGGTTCTGGAGGATGGTGCTGGTTGGCTTTGGGGCTTACGTGGTGAGCGCATTTGGATCCGCGAGAGGCTTCGTAGCGATAGCGCTCATCGGGTGCGCCGCCGCCGCGGCATATGCCGGGATCATGTTTCCGGTCGCGCTTCGGTCGTCTCTTGAGCCTTATCTGCGGCCAATCTTAAGTCGGTTTCGCTGGCGCACGGTACGCGTGGTGCCCGTGGAGAATCAGGCATGAGCGCCGCCTCTCAAGTGACGTTCGCCCGAAAGCGCGCCTGGGTACACCGGCCGGCAATCGTCTTCGCCGTGTTCACCATCGCCTATCTGATTACCTGGGCCGGCCATCTCGATTCGGGCGACAGTTCCTATCGCATCGCATGGGCGAAAGCCATGCTGTTCCAGCACTCGGCGCGCATCGACAGCTACGGACTCGGCGCGATTTACTGCAAGTACGCGATCGGCCACTCGATCCTCGCCATGCCCTTTCTCTATGCGGCTGAAATGCTGTATAGAGTTGCGCACATCCGCGCCGAGGGCCCGGTCTACATGCTGCTGTTCGTGCTCAACGCGGCGGCATTCATGGCGCTGGTTGCGAGTTACCTTCGTGAACGATTTGACGAAGCAACCACGCGCCGCACGCTGATCCTACTCGGCTTCTGCACGGTATGGCTGCCGTGCTCGCGGATGGACTCGATCGAGCAACTCACGCTGACCTTTCTATTCGCGGGCTTCTTGCTGCTCAAACGGGGACACGTGATTCCCGGCATGCTTGTGGCCAGCATCTCCATCACAATACGACCGGATTCGCTGCTCCCGGTCGCCATCCTCGCTGTGTGGTACTGGTGGCCGCGACGAAGTCTCCGTACCGCGGTGCTGCTCAGCCTTTGCCTCATGCCCGCGGTTCTGGTGAACGCGGGGCCAACTATGCTCGATGGGGAACCATCTTCGAAGCGGGCTATGCGGGTGAACCATTCAGTGAACCGTTCCTGTTCGGGCTTTACGGCATTCTCTTCTCCGCGGGTAAGAGCATCCTCATCTATTCGCCTCCGCTGCTCCTCGGTATCTGGGCCGTCGCGCGCAAAAAGCACCGCGACTACTACTTCTTCGGCGCTGTTCTGCTGAGCGAGATCGCGCTTTACTCCGGTTGGTGGGACTGGTCCGGCGACGATTGCTGGGGCGTCCGCTTCCTGAATCCCGGAGTCATGCTGATGTGCATTCCCGCGGCGGAGATGCTGCGTGGACTCCGTTGGCCGCGATTCGCGCTGGCTCTTGCCGCAACAGGATTCGCTGTCCAAATGCTCGCGACGGTCGTCGATCCGATGGCCGCCGATTACGCCGTTCGTAACTACGCCATGCAGCGCGTCGCCCTCTATCCCGGTCAGCCCACCGGCGGAAGCAACCGGGTCGATATGGAAGACCTGCGCTTCAATCCACGCTATTCGCCCTTGAGCACGGACTGGCTGATGCTGCGCGCGCTGGTCCATCGTTTGCCCTCGCAGGAACTGAACCCGCGCGAAATCGCCCGCACCGGGACGCCTCTGTACGACGCGCTGCTGGCCGGCGGCTGGGATCCGGGCAAGGTCCGCTGCGATCTGTTCTGGGTATCGCTCGCAGGAGGCCGGCATTGATTCACATCCTCACGGGTGAATATCCGCCAGTGCGCGGCGGCGTCGCAGATTACACGGCACTGGTTGCACACGGCCTTGCGGATCGCGGAGAATGCGTGCACGTTTGGACTGGTGGGGATGAGGGCGTCGATATCGAAGGCTCGGTTCGTGTCCATCGCATTGCTCAGGGTTTCGGACGTGCCGGGCTACGCGCTTTGGATCGTGCGTGGAATGAACAACCCTTTCCGCGCCGCATCATCGTGCAGTGGACGCCGCATAGTTTCGGAATGCGCAGCCTGAACCTGCCACTCGCCTATTGGCTCTGGAGGCGGGCGCAGCGCCATCTCGATCAGATCGAACTAATGGTTCATGAGCCGTTCCTTGCGTTCGGTGAAGGCACCTGGAAGCAGGATGCCGCAGCCGCCGTCCAGCGCGTCATGATGGCTCTGCTACTGGACGCCGCATCGCAAGTACGAGTGGCCATTCCGGCGTGGGAAGCGCGCCTGCGACCCTGGTGCCTCGCGCGCCGGCATGCGTTTGAATGGGCGCCTGTACCGAGCAATATTCCTGAATACCCTGATCTCCGTGAGGTCCTCCGCACGCGTGCGGCAGTCGGGGGACCCGGTCAAACCGTGATCGGCCACTTCGGGACTTTTCGCAAGGATGTGGCCGATGTTTTGTTCCCCGTGCTCGATCAGCTTCTGCGAACGACCGATGCACGCGTGCTGCTGGTCGGCCGCGGAAGCGATGAGTTCGCCGACAAATTCACATCACGGGACGCGGACTTCGATCCGCGTATCAGTTCGTTTGGCGAACTGGAGGCCGAAGAAATCGCGATTGTCCTCAGCGCGTGCGATGTATTGCTGCAGCCGTATCCCGACGGCATCTCAACACGGCGCGGTACGGCGATGGCGGCGTTGGCGCTGGGCATCCCGATGGTTTCCAATCTGGGCCATTTGAGCGAAACATTCTGGCGCAATACGGAAGCTGCGCGAATCACGAACTCGGCGTCCGCTCAGGAACTCACCGCTGCGGTGCGCGCGGTGATGCAAGACTGCGAGGTTCGAGCCAGGCTCAGCGCCAACGCGCGGTCAACTTATCAGGCGCAGTTTTCTCTTTCGCACACCATTGATTCGCTATTGCGAGACGACGCCACATCCGCACCGGAACGTCGGGCCGCGTGAAGATCACGGTCGTCAACTTCTCGCGACGCAAGATCGGCGGCGTGGAGCAGCACCTGAGTCTCATGCTGCCCGAACTCGCACGACGCGGCCATGCGGTGCAGTTCGTCTATATGAACGATCGTCCAGTGGATCGTCCGCCTATATTTGTTGATTCAATGGCGGAGGGCGTCGACGTAGAGCAACTAGGATCGCAAGTCGCAATCGATCGCGTGCGGCAATTCGCGCCGGACATCATCAACGTTCACGGAGAGGTGGATCCGGCGTTTCAGTCCGCCTTGATCCGTCTCGCGCCGAGCGCGTACTCCGTCCATAACTACTACGGTACCTGCATCAGTGGCCTGAAGACGACGCAGTTCCCGGTGATTCAGGCCTGCACCCAGCGGTTCGGGCCTGCCTGCCTGGTGCGCTACTTTCCACAGCGTTGCGGCGGTTTGAACCCGGTAACGATGGTACGGCGATACGCGAACGAACGAAACCAATTAGCGGTTCTCTCGCGGTACCACGCGGTCATCACCCATTCGCGTTGGATGCAGGACGAATACATGCGCCACGGACTCGCGCCGGAACGCATTTTCGGTTTACCGTATGAAGCCGCGGCGAGCGATCCGATCTCGATCGCGCGTCACCTGCCGGCGACGGGTCCGCTGAACATCCTATTCGCCGGGCGTATGGAGCGGATCAAAGGCGGAGCCGTTCTGATCAAGTCCGTGCGACAGTTGGAGCGCGTACTGCACCGGCCTATTCATTTGCATTTCGCTGGAGAAGGTCCGCGTCGCAAAAATTGGGAAGCGCTCGTGCGTAAACAAGCCGGCATCACCTTTCACGGCTGGTGTGGGGCGGCCGAGATGGAACAGCTTTTCGCGTCGGCGCACCTCTTTGCGTTCCCGAGTCTCTGGCCCGAACCCTTTGGCAAGACAGGACCGGAAGCGATGGCCCGCGGCATTCCCGTCGCGGCGTTCGCGACCGGGGGCGTAAGCGATTGGCTCGACTCTGGCGTGAATGGATTCGCCGCGCCCGCCGATCCGCCCACGTCGCGCGGACTGTGCGACGCGATGGCGAAGTGCCTGGAAAATGGCGAGGTGTACCATCGACTTTCGCAGGGCGCGCTCGCTGGCTCTTCCCGGTTTGCTTTCGACGCGCATATGGACGCGCTGCTCGAACTCTTCACGCGACTCGCGAGTACATCGGCAGCATCGGCCGCATGATGCGAGTCGCCGTGCTGTGCGATTTCGCGGAAGAACAATGGCCCAGCATGGACATCTGCGCCAACATGCTGCTCGAACACTTGCAGCCGTGCGGCACTCGCATTCAACCGCGCCTGATTCGCCGCTTTTCGCGAATTGCCGGGGGATCATGGGCTCTCAATGCGGACCGTCTCATCAACCGGCACGTCGACTATCCGCTGCGAGCGCGCGCACTGCGAGATTTCGACATCTTCCACGTCACGGACCACAGCTACGCGCAGCTGGTGCATGCACTGCCCGCCGAGCGAACAGTGGTCACCTGTCACGACACCGACACGTTCCGCTGCCTCATCGATCCTGCAAGTGAACCGCGTCCGCGCTGGTTCCGTGCCATGGCCCAACGTACGCTGACCGGCATGCAACGAGCGGCGGCAGTGATCTGCGTGAGCAACGCCACCCGCGCGGAACTGATCCGGCATAGCCTCATCGCGCCGGAGAAAATCACGGTCGTCCACAATGGGGTCGATTCGGTATTCAGTGCTTCGCCCTGTTCAAAATGGGATGACGAGGCTGACCGGCTGCTGGGAGCTGCGCGGGACAGTATAGACATCCTACATGTCGGCAGCACGATTCCGCGAAAGCGGATCGACATACTCCTCAGAGTCTTTGCCGCATCGAAGCGCATGAATTCCGGCGCGCGGCTGATACGAGTTGGTGCGCCTCTAAACGCTGATCAGAAGCGGCTTGCGTCGGAGCTCGGCGTATCGGGCAACATCGTTGAACTGCCGTTCATTCCGCCTGATCTGCTCGCCGCCGTCTACCGGAGAGCTTTGGTCGTGCTCGTGCCATCGGAAGCGGAAGGTTTCGGTCTGCCGCTGCTCGAATCGATGGCATGCGGAACTCCGGTGATCGCGTCCGATCTAGCCGCGCTACGGGAAACCGGCGGGAGTGCGCCCGAGTTCTATCCCATCGGTGATATCACCTCCTGGGCCGAGGGTGTGTCTCGAATGGCTGGCGACCCGGAACATCGCAAGAAGAGAGTCGCTGCCGGCGTCGCGCGCGCGGCAGAGTTCTCTTGGGCCGGAAATACAAGAGAAGTCATATCGCTTTACAAGACGATCCTTTTTCGACAAGGAATCCGTGCCCAAGAAAAAGATCATCATCACTGGCGGCGCCGGCTTCATCGGTTCTAACGCCGCTTCCCGCTATCTAAACCAGGGACATCAGGTTGTCCTGATTGACAACCTCTCGCGCACCGGTACGGAGCGCAACCTGGAGTGGCTTCGTCCGCAAGGCGCGCTCGAGTTCCATCGTGCCGATATCCGCGACGCCGTAAAAATGGACAAGATCATCGGCCGCCATTCCGACGCCGATATGATCCTGCACCTTGCTGCTCAAGTTGCTGTCACGACTTCCGTAACGAACCCGCGTGAGGACTTCGAAATTAATGCGCTGGGTAGCCTCAACGTTTTGGAAGCCGCGCGGAAATCCGAAGTCACCTGCCCGATTCTCTACTCCTCCACCAACAAAGTCTATGGCGGTCTGGAAGACTTTGATGTAATCGACCAGGGATCTCGATATGCGTTTGGCGACGGCAAAATCGGAGTGCCCGAAGAGTACCCGCTCGATTTCCACTCCCCCTACGGCTGTTCCAAAGGCGCAGCTGATCAGTACTTCCGCGATTACCATCGCATCTACGGATTGAAGACCGTCGTGCTGCGCCAATCCTGCATTTACGGCTACAGGCAGTTCGGTGTCGAGGATCAGGGCTGGATTGCGTGGTTCATGATCGCCGCCGCGCAAGGTCGGCCGGTAACGATTTTCGGCGACGGGAAGCAGGTTCGCGATGCGCTGTTCATTGAAGATCTGGTCGACCTGTACGATGCTGTCGCGCGCCGAATCGAGACCGCCGCGGGACGTGTTTACAACGCCGGCGGAGGCCCTGGAAACACGCTTTCTCTGCTCGGTCTGCTCTCCTTCCTGAAACAGCAAGACAGCCCGGTCGCTCACGAGTTTGCCGGCTGGCGTCCCGGCGATCAGCGCGTCTACATCTCCGACATTTCGCGCGCTCAGTCGGAACTCGGCTGGAAACCGGCGACATCCGTCGAAATGGGTCTGAAGCAGCTTCATCAATGGGTCACACGGAATTCGCATCTATTCGGCGTGAAGCGCCGCCGCATCGTGCATGTCGGCAAATTCTATCCGCCGCATATGGGTGGCATCGAAACGCATCTGCAAACGCTCGCTCGTCAACAGGCTAAAGAAAACGATGTTGAGGCTCTAGTCGCGAACGATGGGCCGCAGACGGCAACCGAGATGGATGGCGCTGTCCGCGTGAGACGTCTGGCCATGCGCGCGATGCTCGCTTCCGCGCCGGTCTGCCTCGGATTACCGTTAGCGATCCGGCGGGCGAAACCTGATGTGCTGCATTTACATCTGCCAAATCCCCTTGCGTGTTTGAGTGTTCTGGCGAGCGGCTATCGCGGGCCGGTGGTGACGACCTATCACAGCGATGTCGTCCGGCAAAAGCTACTCGGCCGTCTGTTCGAGCCGTTTCTACGGTTAGCTTTGTGGCGGAGTTCAGCGATTCTGTGTACATCGCAGCGCTATCTGGAAACGTCTCATACAGCTTGGCGCTTCCGTCATAAATGCGCTGTTGTGCCGTACGGGATTCCGCCGGTTCGCAGTGTTGATCCGGCGATGGTGGAGTCGATTCGACGGAGCTACGGACCGAAGATTGTTCTGGCAGTCGGACGCCTGGTCTCCTACAAGGGATTCGAATACCTGGTGAACGCGATGCGCCATGTGGATGGCGCGCTACTCATCATCGGCGATGGCCCGCTCCGCGCGGAACTTCAGGATCAGATCGTGCAGTCGCGCTTAAGCGATCGCGTTCATTTGCTGGGCGAAATCCAGAACGAAGAGCTCGGACCCTATTACCGCGCCGCCGATGTCTTCGCGCTCTCGTCGGTTGCGCGTAGCGAAGCGTTCGGGATCGTGCAACTGGAAGCGATGGCGCACGGCTTGCCGGTAGTGAATACGTCGCTTGATTCCGGCGTTCCTTCGGTTTCGCTGCACAAGGAAACGGGACTAACGACCGAGCCGCGCAACGCGCATGCTCTCGCGCACGCACTCAGCGCAGTGCTCTCGAATCGACCGTTGCGCGCAAAGTTCAGCGCCGCCGCTCGCGAACGCGTAAAGGCCGAATTCACGGAAGAGGTAATGCTGGCGAACACCATGCGCGTGTACGACGAGGTGTTAGCTGGAACGTTCCGCCCGATGGAGCCGGTGATCGATCGGATTACGGATGAGGCAGAGGCGGCGCACTCGGAAAGAGCGGCAGCTTAATAGCCGGAATTGGCGGAGAGGGGGGGATTCGAACCCCCGGTAGCACTTTTAGCACTACGACGGTTTAGCAAACCGCTGCTTTCGACCACTCAGCCACCTCTCCGTGGCGTGCCCTGAATCTATTGCGGCGCAATGTGATCTTAACACAGGGCCGGACTTCTCCGGGCGCGCGAAATAGGGCTACAATAGAGGGCTTACAATAGGATTTGCGCGCCCGTAGCTCAGCTGGATAGAGCGTTTGCCTCCGAAGCAAAAGGTCACAAGTTCGAATCTTGTCGGGCGCACCAATACGATCAACGACTTGCGGGTTTCTTGTTGTAACCATCAGTCCATCTGTGTTCAATACTGATCCGACGCATCGACCTGCATAGTCTGCTCTTAAAAGCCGCGCCATCCATTGCAATAACTCGCCCGGCCAGAACGCACACCGAACAATCATTCCACCTATTCCGGTAACTCAGCGAGTTCAGCTTGGTTCACAGGAGGCTTTGTGAGTCAAATCAATCTCCTAAGTTATTTCTGATACGCGGCACCAAGAGTTCGCCCTTTGTTAAACGACGCACCGTAAGTTATCGCTTAGCGAAAACACCAAGCTGCGGCTTATTAATAACCAGTAGCTAGGTAGTTTGTAACGACACCCGCTTATGTTCAACATGAAAAATGCCGATAGTCTCGTATATGCCCTTCGACGGCTTCGGGAGCCCTAGGTTTCATTCTGCGGTGTTCGTTTCAATAAGTCGACAGTCTACTTAGTTAGAGAAGAATGACGGGGGAACCGCTCTTCTTCTCCGGGCGGAACGTGTAAATCAGTCCCCGTCCTGCCCCCGGCTCAAAGTATGCGCATGTGGGCAAATCGGAAAAGGAGATTGTTATCTGCGCCACACAGTTTAGTGCGATTCCAACTCTGGCACAGCTTCCAGTGCCCCCGTGCCAACAATTTTCAATCGAGTTACCGATTCGGGAAGCGTTGACGAACGCCGCTGTCCACGGGTGCTCCGAAAATCCCGGCAAGCGCGTCCAGTTTGTACTCAGGCTCAAACGAGATCGGTTGGTTCTAGCAGTTCGCGACGGAAGGCGAAGGTTTCGACTGGCGCAGTCCCGCCACTCGCAGTCTCGATGTATTAGAAACGCACGGGCCCGGAATGGAAATTTTGATGCGGTACGCACACGCGGTCCGTTTCAGCAGTAAAGGCGACGCAGTAACTCTAAAACAATATCAACGGACACCGATATATGAATGAAATGAATGTTTTTCAAGAACCAGTCACGACTCTGATGCAGCCGGACGGAGATCTGGTCGCGGCATGCTTGCCGGCTTTGCGCTCCAAATTACGTGAGATCGTTGGCACGGGCGTGTTCAATTTGACGATTGATTTAGCCCCGACGAAGATGGTCGACTCCGCCGGGATCGGCTTGTTGATATCTACGCATAACACACTCAGAAAGGCAGGGGGCGAGTTGAAGGTGGTTAACGCGTCCAAGGACATTTACGATCTCCTGCGGACCATGCGGATTCACCAGCACTTCAGCGTCTCTGGACTCCAGGCTGAAGTTTAGGAGTAAGAGCGAACAATGAGCAACCTCAACCTTGAAGACGACATAATACTCGATTATCTGGCGGAAAGTAGAGAACACCTCGCAACTATCGAAACTGACCTGCTCAAGATTGAAGAAGCGGGCGCCGCCATCGACGAAGAGCTTGTCAACCGTGTATTCCGGGCCGCGCATTCCATTAAAGGCGGTGCGGGATTCTTTGACCTCCTGAGAATTCAAGAACTTGCTCACCGCACGGAGAGTGTTCTCGACCTGATCAGGGAGGGCAAGTTGATTCCCAACTCTGAGATCGTCAGCATCCTCCTTTTGGCCTTCGACAAACTGAATAGTCTGCTCAAGGATCATGCAAACAGCAACAACGTCGACACATCCGACTTCACCACGGCTCTGAACCGCCTTACGGAAGATAGCCTGAGTCCCGAAAAGAAGAACTCTACGCAGGAAATCGTAATCATCTCGGTTCCGACAACGGGCAGACCGATCGGCGTTTCCGCGTTTGACCTGGACCAGGCCCGCAGCAGCGGGAAGAATATCTATGTCATTGAATACGATCTGATTCACGACGTTCAGCGGCGCGGCAAAACCCCGCTGGAAGTTCTGAATCATCTAATGAAATGCGGAACCATCCTCGCAACCGAGTTCGATCTGGAGTCCGCAGGCACCCTGGATGACGAAAGCTCAAATGCCGTCCTGCTTGACGTCCTTTATGCGACGGTGTTGGACAATTTCTCGCTTACTCAAATCTTAGATGTGCTTGCGGGGCGAGTCCACTGCATCGAAGCCAACAGCGCCGCGAGGCCAGTGGTATCGAAACCGGTGGTAGCCGCGCAAGTGTTGCAGGACGTGCCAGTAGCTCCTGTCCCCGCGCCGGCGGTTAGAGAGCCGCAGCTTCCCAAGCCAACTCCAGTAACTCAGGCTGCGACGGTTGAAACCACCGTTCGCCTCAATGTTGCGCTGCTCGATTCGCTGATGACTTTAGCCGGTGAACTCGTGCTCGGCCGCAACCAGCTTAATGAGGCTGTCCGAGACGACGACAAACAGGGGATTCTGGCAGGGGCGCACCGCGTCAGCCTGGTGACTTCGGAACTACAGGAGACCGTGACTCTAACTCGGATGCAGCCGGTTTCCAGCCTGTTCTCGAAATTCCCAAGGCTTGTTCGCGACTTGGCGGGTGAGTTAGGCAAAGAGATCCAACTCAAGCTGGAAGGCGGCGACGTCGAGCTCGATAAATCCATACTCGAAGGACTAAGCGATCCCTTAACTCATATGGTGCGAAATTCCGTTGATCACGGGATTGAGTCGCCCGCGAAGCGTACTGCCGCGTCAAAGCCCGCGCTAGGTACGGTAATCTTGCGCGCCAAGCATCAGGCCGGCCAGGTTGTCATCGAGATCTCGGACGACGGCAACGGACTTTCTGCGGAAAAAATCGCAGTATCCGCCGTAGCCAAAGGCATGGTCACCGCCGACCAGGTCCGCACGATGTCCGATCAAGACAAGCTCGCGCTGATCTTTATGGCCGGCGTCTCAACCGCCGAAAAACTGACGAGCGTATCCGGGCGCGGCGTAGGGATGGACGTCGTTAAGACGAACCTGGACAAACTCGGAGGCAAAATCGAAATCGATTCAGTCCCGGGAAAAGGCTCATCGTTTCGTATCAAGCTACCTCTCACACTGGCAATTATTCCGTCCTTGCTGGTGTCTGAGTCCGGAGAACGCTTCGCGATCCCTCAAGTTAGCGTCGGAGAATTGATTCGCATTCCGGCACATCAGATCGCGGATCGCATCGAACGTGCGGGAGAGGCGGAAGTGGTTCTGCTCCGGGACCGTCTAGTCCCGTTGGTTCATTTATCCGAAGTTCTGGGGAGTTCACGAAAAGATCTCGGCTCGAAAGCCCTGAACGTTGTTTTGGTAGACACAGGAACTTTCGAATACGGCTTGGTTGTCGGTGATCTCCACGACACCGTGGAAATCGTTGTGAAGCCGATGGGCAGACACCTTCAAGGACTGCGTGAATATGCCGGAGCTACGATTCTGGGCGACGGGCAGGTTTCGGTGATCCTCGACGTTGCAGGGTTGGCCGAACGCGCCGGTCTGTCCCGCACAGCCGCATCCTCGGCGACGGCGGAAGCCTCTGGAGAGGAGGCCGTTGGGGAGATGCAGTCGCTTCTCTTGTTCCAGAATGCCCCGAACGAACACTGTGCAGTACCAATCGAGTTAGTGACCCGCGTGGAGCGTGTCCGCAGTTCCCAGGTACAGATGATAGGCGGCCGCCGAACGATGCAGTACGGAGGGGCCAGCCTACCTTTAGTGACGCTCCACGATGTCGCGGCGGTGGACGATCTGGTTGAAAGTCAACAGTGGGTGGTCGTAGTCTTTGACTGCGCCGGTCGGCAGGTGGGCTTGTTGGTCGCAGAGCCGCTCGACATGACCGAAACCCATCTGGAAATGGATACGGTGACATTCCGGCAGCCGGGGGTCGCGGGATCTGCCCTCTTAAGTGGAAATACTACCCTGATGCTGGATATTTTTGAACTCGCCGATACCGTCCGTGGCCGTTGGCCGGAATCCGAAAAAGTCGGAAAGGCCGCCGCGTCGAAGACAGGCAACATCGGTACGGTTCTAGTGGCCGAGGACTCGGATTTCTTCCGCGGTCAAATCAGGCGGCTGATTGAAGCCGTTGGTTACACAGTAATGACCGCCGAAGACGGCCAGGCAGCATGGGAGATTCTAGACCGGCACCCGAACGAGATTTCGGTGGTCACCACTGACGTCGAAATGCCTCGGTTGGACGGATTGGGCTTGACCCAACGAATCCGGTCAGACTCACGCTTCTCTGATTTACCGATCATCGCGCTTTCCACGCTCGCCGGCGAAGAAGAAATGGCCCGAGGTCTCGCGGTTGGAGTAAGTGAATACCAAGTGAAGCTTGACCAGACTCAGCTCCTGGAAAGTATCCGTAAAGCGGTTAATGAAAAAGATCTCAGACAGTCGCCGGTTGCGGCTTAAAAGGAAATTGTAAAAACAATGAAATCGATATCAAACATCAAGATCGGGAATAAAATTGCTCTTATACTCGGGGGTATTGTTCTCCTTCTGACAGGCTTGTCCGCGCTGTCATTGTGGGGAGTCCACAAGAATGCGGAGGCCACGACAGCCGTAATCCAGCGGCTTACAAAGGCTCGGCTTGCGGTAGGAATTGAGGCCGCTACTTCTGCTATTGGCCAGCTTAAGGCGCGAATGATCTTGCAGAAGAAGGCCACAGACGATCTCGTAAGCAAGCGCGAGGAAATTGTCAAGGAACGCAACGAGACGTTACAGCAATTTAGAACTCTGGAAGACACCCCGACCGGTATTCAGCAGGGCGCCGACATGGCGGGACTAATAGAAGCAGTAGCACCTTTCAATGAGCGGATGACGGCCGCTCTGCGCAATGGGCGAATGGCGGATGCGGTCAAAGAGTTTAGTGCGGGTGCCAAGATCACAGAAGGCTTGTATGTAAAAGCCAAGGAGGCCTCAAAGTTTCAGTTGGACAAGGTCGCCATTACCGAGAAGGCTACCGAGGATACTGCAGCCGAGATTCGGTTGGCTACGATCGTTGGCTCGTTGATCGCCATCGCTTTAGCGATCGCAGGTGGCTTTGTGCTGACTCGCGGAATTGCGACGCCGCTGGTGCGGACTGTGGCACATCTGGATCAGATCGCGAGCGGCGACCTATCGAAAGATACGCCGTCCGAAATGCAGGCTCGCGGCGATGAAATCGGAGCACTGGCTCGTGCCATGCAGACGATGACGGTTGCCTTGCGGAAGATGATTCAGGAAGTCTCCACGGGCATTCAAGTGTTGGCGAGCTCATCGACTGAGATGACGGCGAGTTCCACGCAGATGACGACCGGCTCCCGACAGGCCTCCGATAAAGCTCACTCCGTTTCAGCTGCTGCCGAGCAAATGAGTTCCAACATCACGTCTGTTGCGGCCGGCATGGAGCAGACCACGACGAACCTTTCCCATGTAGCTTCCGCCACCGAGCAGATGAATTCCACGATCGGTGAAATCGCTCAAAATTCTGAAAAGGCGCGCCGGATCACGGGTGAGGCAACTCGCCAGGCGGCTCGCATTACCGAGCAGATCGATCAACTCGGCATAGCCGCTCGTGAGATCGGCAAAGTCACGGAGACCATCACCGAGATTTCGTCGCAGACCAACTTGTTGGCACTTAACGCAACCATCGAAGCAGCGCGTGCCGGATCGGCAGGTAAGGGATTCGCCGTGGTTGCAACCGAAATCAAGGCTCTGGCGCAGCAGACCGCGGCCGCAACCGAAGACATCAAGGGCCGGATCGCCGGGGTTCAGGCGGCCACAGCCAGCGGGATCAAAGAAATCGAGAAGATCTCACAAGTCATTTCCGACGTGAGCTCAATCGTCTCTTCGATAGCCGCTGCCATTGAAGAACAGTCAGTCTCAACGAAAGACATCGCCCGCAACATCGCCGAAGCCTCGGTCGGTATGAACGACGCCAATACACGCGTAGCCGAGACATCGCATGTTTCACGCGAGATCGCCAAAGATATCGTCACCGTCGACCAAGCGGCCGGCGAAATGGCGCACGGCAGTGATCACGTCCGCACCAGTGCCGTGGCACTGCACGCCGTCGCGGAAGGACTGAGATTAACTGTCAGCCGTTTCCATTCCTAACCCCCGGTTTGAAACTTCAGGAGAACACTAAATGGTGGAGATAGAAAACGAAACAAGAGCTAATACACTCTTACTTACCAGTTTCTTCGTTGGCAATGCGCTCTGCGCCCTGGATGCTACCGGCGTCCAGGAAGTCATTCGAGTTGCTGGCGTAACCCCGGTCCGGCACGCGCCGGACCAGGTCGCGGGTGTCATAAATCTGCGGGGAAAGATCGTTACTCTGTTGGACCTAGGAATGATCCTAGGCTTCGGCAAGAGTGTCGTTACTAAAGAGAGCCGGATCTTTATCGTCGAGGATCGCGCTGAATTCCTCGGCATTTTAGTGGATAGGGTGGCGGAGGTGGTGGAGGTCGAAACGGATACACAAGAATCTTTACCCATCAACATTCCGGCTGCGCAGGCGCGGTTTTTCCAAGGGGTTTGCCGAACGGGAGGGCACGTAATCGCTCTCTTGAATCCTGGTGAAGTCCTGAACGAGAACAGCGCAAAGGAATGAAAAGAGCGAAGCAATGATCTCACTAGCGAACGTCAGAATCGGGAACAAGATTAGCTTGGTGCTGGGGGGGACTGTCTTCCTTCTGGCTGGCTTGTCCGCGCTGTCACTGTGGGGAACCCACAGTGAAGAGAAGGCAGCGATTATTGTCGCCCAGGGCCTCACGAAAGCACGTTTGGCGGAAGAAGTAGAGGGAGATACCACTGGAATCGCCCTGGACTTTGAAACCATGTTTCTCCAGAAAAAATCCTCTGAGGAACTCTTTAGGGACATCGCCGACCACAGGAAGGCTCGATTAGACGTCTTGCAGCAGTTTATAGTCCTTGCAGCCACGCCGACAAGTATCAAGCAGGGCGCGGACATGGCGGATCTTGTCAAGACGGCAAGTCTGCAGTCAACAAAAGCGGGAGAACTCATCAAGGCCGGCCGCTTTGCGGATGCACTGCAAGCCTTCAACATATATAGTTCAGTGGCCGTAAAGTTACGGGCAACGGCCAGAGAAGCGTCCAAGCACCAGCAAGACGCAGGCGTTGCTAAACAGAAAGCCAGTCAAGACACGTCGAGCACGGTCCGGATTGCATTGATTGTCGGTAGCCTGTTTGCGGTCGCTGGTGCGTTTTTTGGTGTTTTTTTGCTGACTCGCGGAATTGCGACGCCGCTGGTGCGGACTGTGGCACATCTGGATCAGATCGCGAGCGGCGACCTATCGAAAGATACGCCGTCCGAAATGCAGGCTCGCGGCGATGAAATCGGAGCACTGGCTCGTGCCATGCAGACGATGACGGTTGCCTTGCGGAAGATGATTCAGGAAGTCTCCTCCGGCATTCAAGTGTTGGCGACCTCATCGACTGAGATGACGGCGAGTTCCACGCAGATGACGACCGGCTCCCGACAGGCCTCCGATAAAGCTCACTCCGTTTCAGCTGCTGCCGAGCAAATGAGTTCCAACATCACGTCTGTTGCGGCCGGCATGGAGCAGACCACGACGAACCTTTCCCATGTAGCTTCCGCCACCGAGCAGATGAATTCCACGATCGGTGAAATCGCTCAAAATTCGGAAAAGGCACGCCGGATTACGGGTGAGGCAACTCGCCAGGCGGCTCGCATTACCGAGCAGATCGATCAACTCGGCATAGCCGCTCGTGAGATCGGCAAAGTCACGGAGACTATCACCGAGATTTCGTCGCAGACCAACTTGTTGGCACTGAACGCAACCATCGAAGCAGCGCGTGCCGGATCGGCAGGTAAGGGATTCGCCGTGGTTGCAACCGAAATCAAGGCTCTGGCGCAGCAGACCGCGGCCGCAACCGAAGACATCAAGGGCCGGATCGCCGGGGTTCAGGCGGCCACAGCCAGCGGGATCAAAGAAATCGAGAAGATCTCACAAGTCATTTCCGACGTGAGCTCAATCGTCTCTTCGATAGCCGCTGCCATTGAAGAACAGTCAGTCTCAACGAAAGACATCGCCCGCAACATCGCCGAAGCCTCGGTCGGTATGAACGACGCCAATACACGCGTAGCCGAGACATCGCATGTTTCACGCGAGATCGCCAAAGATATCGTCACCGTCGACCAAGCGGCCGGCGAAATGGCGCACGGCAGTGATCACGTCCGCACCAGTGCCGTGGCACTGTACGCCGTCGCGGAAGGACTGCGGGTAACCGTCAGCCGCTTCTACGCATGATGCTCGGTTTTGGAACTTCAGGAGAACTCAGTGATTGAGGAAGAACAAGGTTGGTCCAAATGAGTACGCGCGTTCTGGTGGTGGATGATGAGTCGATTTTCCGCAGGGCTATTTCTGACGCCCTTTCCGGGATACCCGGAGTCGAAGTCGTAGGCACCGCTACCAATGGCAAAGTTGCCCTGTTGCGCTTGGCTTCACTGCAGCCCGACGTGATGACTCTCGATATCGAGATGCCGGAAATGAACGGGCTCGAGACGCTTGACGCAATGCGGAAGGCGGGTAACCACGCGAGCGTCATCATGCTCAGCTCCCTTACGGTTCGCGGCGGACAGATGACGGTTCGAGCGCTGGAATTGGGAGCCTTCGATTTCATCACCAAACCCGAAGCAGGATCACAGAAAGAGAACTTGGAGCGGCTTCGTGACCGCCTCGGCACTCTAATCCATGCGCTTGAGCGCGGACGAGAACTTCGCGCAAGCGTGAAGGCTGCGCGGACTACTCACTTGCCAGCCGCCAACTCTACGCTACAACCACCAGCCTTCGCAACCGGCCGTTCGCGAAGCCATTCCAGTCCACCCATTGTGCTGGTCGGAGTTTCGACCGGCGGTCCAGTCGCGCTAGCTGAGTTCCTGCCGATGTTTCCCGCCAAGATAGGCGCGCCCGTTTTCATCGTCCAGCATATGCCGGCGCATTTCACTGAGGCGCTGGCTCAGAGATTACAAACCAAGAGTGCTATTGGGATCAAGGAGGCTCAAGATGGCGAGATCGCTAAGGCGGATTGGGTCTATTTGGCTCCCGGGGGGCGACAGATGAAAGTTTCTCCGGGAAAATCGGGTGAGATCGTCATCCATGTTACGGACGATCCGCCTGAGAATGCCTGCCGTCCTTCTGTTGATTACTTGTTTCGCTCGGTTTCGCTCAATTTCCCAGGCCGCTCGATCGCAGTGATATTGACCGGTATGGGGAATGACGGAACCGAGGGCCTTCGTTTGCTGAAGCGGACCGGTAGCCTCAACATTGCCCAGGACGAAGCCAGTTGCGTCATATTTGGAATGCCAAGGGAAGCCATCCTGGCTGGGGTTGTGGATACAGTCGTTCCGCTCAAGGAAGTTGCCGAGGCAATTCTCCGCGGGATTGCAGAGGTTTGTACATGATTAAGCTCTTACCGGAAGAACGATCCGTTGTCTCGCAGTACATCCATTCCATTTGCGCGATCACGCTCGATCACTCGAAAGACTACTTAATCGAGAGTCGGTTGAGCGCATTGATGGACGAACTGAAGTGCGCCAGTTTCAGTCAAATCGTGAGTCGTGCCAAAGCCGAAGCCAGTGGAGTGATAAAACGCAGGATTGTCGACGAAATTACGACGAACGAAACGCTTTTTTTCCGTGACACCGCTCCTTTCGACCTACTAAGGCACAAGATCATGCCGGAAATCGTCGATCGTCGCGTGCGGTCGACTGGGACAGTGCCGATTCGAATCTGGAGTGCAGCGTGCTCGACCGGCCAGGAGATATACAGTATCGCAATCCTTCTGAAAGAGTTGTTGGGAGATCTCAACCGCTACGACATTCGCATGATCGCCACGGATATCTCCGATCAGGCGATCTCAAGGGCAAGTAGAGGTATTTTCAGTGAAATAGAAATGGCTCGGGGACTGCCCGACGTCGTTCGCCACAAGTATTTTATTCCCCACCCCGAGGGATGGAAGATTCGCGACGAACTCCGTGCCATGGTCTCGTTCCGAAAGCTCAACCTCATGGACGACTTCTCTTCGTTGGGGAAGTTCAATATTGTGTTTTGCCGCAATGTCGCCATCTACTTTAACGAGCCGGACCGCGCTTCGCTCTTCAATCGTATTGGGCGCCAACTGGAAAACGATGGATCGCTTGTGCTCGGCTCGATGGAATCTTTGACATCGATTTGCCCGCAATTTGAACCAAAACGACACCTTCGATCTGTCTATTATCAGGTGAAGAGCGCCACGACTCGAATATTGACTTAGGCAGAGCAAGTGCCTGTCTACGGAATGAATTCTCCTTGGACTACCAGGATGGTACTGTCGCCCGGGAGCGTTCTCGCGCCCGCACCTTCCGCAACACTCGCCGGCGAAGATAAGCTGTCCACCAACCCGAAGCCGCGAATCACGAGCGCACTCCGCCACGCCGTCTTTAGCGCCTGTACGTGATCGATCTCCAATTGAAACAGCGTCCTGTGCGAAATAAGTACTTGCGGATAGGCCGACGCCATGTGTTGATAGTTTGTCTGATATAGCTTGTACGCTAGCTCAGCTCTAGGAAGGATTTCGTTCTTGTACTGTTGAACGGTAGCGCGCGCGGATTCGTAATCGCGGAACTGAGTGGCGAGGTCGCGCCCGATTTCCAGCCGTAATCGAACCAGCTCCTCCTTCGTGTGCTCGACCTCGGCTCTAGCGGCGGCGACGTTGCCTTGATTCCGGTTGAAAATAGGCAACTGAACCCCAATCTGCACGCCACCATTTAGGCCAGTAGCCTTATGAGTAGTGTCGAGAGGCTCGTTGTTCTGAGCCAGGTTCCCGTATAACTGGAGATCAGGAATCGAAGCTCTTCTCGCCTGCGAAAGGGAAGCTTCTGTCAGGTCAACTCTTTGTTGCGCCAAAGTCATCTCCGGACTCTCCCGCAGTGTCGCCGATAGCCACTCGTCATAGTTCAGGTCTGGGACGGCTTCCATATCGCCGGCCACACGAGTCTGAGGCAGGTCGGGCTTTCCAATAACTGCGGCGAGCATCCTCCAGGAGGCACGGACATTCTGTTCCGCCACATGCAGGCCGAGGATCGCCTGCTGCTCTTCGACTTCGGCCTGCAGAATATCCGGCCGGTCGGCCTGCCCGACGTTGGCCAGTTGATGCGATGTGCGGACGGCATCCGCGGCGAGATCCGCCAATTGTTTCCGGAGGTCTTCGAGTCGCTGGTCACCTAGGAGTTGATAGAACACGCTGCGAACGTCGTTCAAGATGCGCAGGTGTTGCGCGTCTCTTGTCGACTCCGCCTGCTTCGTACGGAGATCAGCAACACGGCGGGCGGCACGCAACTTTCCGCCGGTTACAACGGTCTGGCTGACAAAGCCCCCTTGCTTGCCGCCGCCGGTATAGCCTCCGCGAATCTCGTCACCGTAATAGCCGACCGTGGGGTTCGGATACAATCCAGCTTGCCTGGCTAGCCCGGCAGCTACGCGGATATTCGCTTCCTCGAGTGCAACTGTCGGGTTGTTCGCAAGCGCAATTTTCTCCAGTTCTGCAAGACTAAGGTCATGCGCCGTTGACTCCTGATGTGTAACATCGCCGGACAAGATCTGAACGTCATAGAGGGTCAGATCGCTTTCGTGCAACTTCGCGTTGATGCGGTCTCCTGGCTTGAGTCGACTTAGAACAGGATCGTTAACGCGATAAGTCATCGTCATCGCACCCATGCCTCCCGGGATAGATGAGTTGGTTACTACAATTTCCTTGGCGCCGATATCTATGCGCTCCACGGTGCCGCTCAATGTATTCGTGTCGTGTTCGATCTCTTGCGCGTGGGCGGTTGCGTCGATGCCATATAGAATCAGGACGAAAAGAACTCTTCCGGTTGTCATCGGCCAGCCTTCGCGCCTTGCAGCGCCTTGAGTTCCAGGATCTTGTCGTACTGAGACGAAGAGACTACTCTCACGAGAGTCATCATGCCCCCCTCAAACCCGCTCCATCCGGGGGGCAAGCCATAGGTTTCCGGCTTGTCAACCTCCTGATCGATGGCCATCATTGGGCTTTCCATGAAGGCGTCCTGCGGGAACAATGGTAGCTGCTCTTTCGCGTCTCCTTGCGGCAGAGTACTGTTAGTCATCGAAGTGTCCGCCGTGGAGCCGACGCCGAGACCGCGGCCGAGACTAGGCGTGTAGTTCTCGGATGTTGCGTTGCCGCCGCGTAGCATCCCCATGGCTTCTTCCATTGATGCTCCCGCTTGCATTCCGCCGCCTACATTCCGAGTCATCGGGCCAACGGTGGACGACATCTGGTTCATCATGTGGTGCGGAAGATGGCAATGCAGCATCCAATCGCCAACGCGATCGCCCACGAATTCGATATCCTTGGCCTGCGCCACGCCGACAAGCACCGTGTTGCCGCGCGTCCACGCCGATTCCTGCTGGCGCGCCCCTTCCCGGCCCGTCTCCCAAAAGGTAAATCCGTGAAGGTGAATGGGGTGATGATCCATTCCCAGATTGATGAAGCGGATACGTACGCGCTCTCCCTGCCGAATAATCAGGGGCGTTGAAGCCGGCGCCGACTTACCATTGAAAGTAAGCCAGTTGAACTCCATGTTCATACTATTGGGCATTGAACTGTTGGGTAACACCGCGTATTCCTGAAGCGAGATCAAATAGTCTTTATCTACCCTGGGGACATTGGGCGTCTTAGGATGAATGATGAAGCCGCCCAACATTCCCACCATTTCCTGCATCGCCATATGCGAGTGATAGAAGAAAGTTCCGTTCTGATGAAGCGGAAACTCATAGACAAAGTGTTCACCGGGCATCACTGGTTTCTGTCCGATCCCGGGTACGCCGTCCATTTCGATAGGAAGTTCCAGGCCATGCCAGTGAATGCCTGTAGGTTCCGGTAAGTGGTTAGTGAATACAATACGAACGCGATCGCCTTCGTTCGCCTGGATGGTTGGACCAGGCGCGCTTCCGTTGAACCCCCATAAGTCGAGTGTCTTTCCGGGAACGATAACCTGTTTCACTGGTTCCGCGACAAGAGTGAAGACCTTGACGCCGGCGTCCCAGGAGAACGGCAAATCTCCAACGTCTAGAGTAGTGACGGGAGGGCTGACTGTTTCTGATCGACCCGCTGCCGTTTCGCGACTGGCGGAGAGAAGGTCCTTTCCGGCGAACAAACCGGCAGACAAAGCAGAAATCTTATTGAGAAAAGCTCGTCGATGGTTCATATTTCCTCACTCTGACTAACACACGCCCGCGCGAATTCCGCACGGGGCAAAGTAGTGAACTAAGGATTTCGTTCAGTTGTTGGAAAAGCGATTAGTTAGAGAAGGAAAGACTAAATCCTCAGGATGGAGACGGCCGGTATGACAGTGCGCGGGGAAAAACCGGAACTCGACGCCGATCGCGACCGGGCGGGTAATTCAAACGCCATCGAAACGGTTGCGGGAGGAGAACTGAGCACGTGAACTGTCTTGGGATGCTGAATCGAGGCAACGACGCCGGAAAGATCGATACCGGCGAGCGAGTTAGGGCACGGCGTGCGTGGTCCGGACCGGTTCGATGAAGTCGATCTATTTTCCGGACAGCACGCGTGGTGTGAAGTCTTGGGACGCGACTGCAATGAGCACGAGATTGCGCACTGCGCGTTGACAGCCGACGCTATCAACGCGAACATCGCGAGGAATGGGCCGAAGAACTTCAGCATCCTAAAGCTATCTTACCGCCGTCGCGGCATCAGAAGTGGAAGCCGACCGTTGCAGTTATTGCCCGAGGAGTGACATAGTGCGTGCCGCTGAAGGTCGAAAGGAAATTGTACAGGGCTTCGTTGTTAGTCAGATTGATAACTGTCAACCGACCGCTCCACTTGTACTTCTCCGTGTGGAATAGATTGTCGTCACCTAGTGCGACATCGAAGAGATTGCGCGACGCTATGCGGGGTGGATTGTGATCATCGTTCTCCGTACCCGGCAAGGGTATTGACACAAGAGTGGAACCGTATTCCGAGGCAGGGCAGAGACCATTGGGGCTAATCGGGGTAGTCGGTGTGGCGTGCACCGTTCCGCAGTAAAGTCCGCCTTCGAACTGTTGGTCGGGCGTAAGGCCTGACACGTCCACGATGGTGTCGCTTCCATTCGGTCCGTTGGCGCAATTACCTCCGGCGCAGGGCACCGGGCCAGCTACCAGGCCGCTGTCGTATCGCCAGTTGAAGCTGATCCACGGCAAACCCTTGAACGGCTGATACTGCAGGTGCGTTGTCTGATTGAACTTTTCATCGTGGTCGATGCGGAACACAGTATCGCCGCCGGGAGCTGCTCCGACGCCCGCTACTTGCGGGCCAAAGAAACGAGCCGCCACGCTGGACATTACGACGAAAGCAGTCAGCCCATGATAGTTAGGAACCGTGGCGCGAAATGCGTAGCCGGGGATCTTCGAGCTCTGCCACTCAATTGGATAAGTGATTGGCGTATTACCTAACACGCTAAAGTCGAATGCCTTGTGAGTGTACTTCCAGATATATTCACCATCAATTACAAGGTAGCGGCCGAATGCCTGTTGAAATCCGGCGTGAAATTCGTTGCGGTGTCCGGGACTTAGCGGTGTTGTAGTAACACAAGCGCCTCCCGGAACGAGCGTCTGGAACGCGGCAATTACCGGCTGTTCGCAGCCCAGGCTCGCCAGCACGAGATTCTCGTTGAACGGAGTCTCCATCGTGCGGGCATAGGAGACCCGCAGCACGGTTCCGGTAGGCTTGATGTTATAGGCAACACCGAGACGAGGTTCACCTTGCGCCGCGCTCGTGATGCCGTTGTACTTATCGAACCGAACGCCAAGCATGAACGACCAGTTGTGCACGGTGATGGCATCCTGAACATAGAACGCAAATTCCTTGATGTCGGAGTGACCGAAGAAGTTATAGTCGCTACTGGTGCTGTTGGGACAGCCATCGGCGGCCGGTAGAGTTCCAGTCCGGGTCAGATCGTAACAAGCTAGAAGCGGAATGAACGCCGGAACCGATCCTTGGCCGACATTAGGCTGGAGCGGGCCGCCGCATGCTGCTGGATTGGTGAGCGTGGGATTCGTATCCGCGGTTCCGTCAGAGTTCAAACAAGGTGCGTTGGCGGTCGGATCGACTAGACCGAATGCATCTCTCTCGGTGATGAACGTGTGCTCGTAAGTCGCGCCTATCTTCACATTGTGAATGCCCTTGTTGTAGGCCAAATTGGTGCGCAGTCCCGCGTTGGTCAACCGGCGATTCTGACCTACGGTTGCGGACTGAAGATCAGGTGTGAAATCCGCGAAGGGATCGGCGCTTGGGTAGTAATTGTATTGGTCCTGGCGCAGAAAACCGCCGAACGTGAATACGGTATTCGCACTGAGGACGTGAGTCCATGCCGGTGCGATATTAAACGTTCTGATCTGCGATCGCTGGTCTTCCGATCCGACTGGCAAGCCGTTTGGACCCAATCCCCCGTTATTCGCAACGAGGCCGTTCCACGCTGACGCGGTTTGCGCGTCATATGAGTTCGGAGTCTGGAACCAGGAGCGCGTGAAGCCGAGGTTTAGATTGATCGAGTCATTCTGAGAAGGTTTGAAATCGACTCGATCGAAGAAGTTCTCCTCGTTGCCATGATCATGAAAAACCTGATACTCGGGTCCATCCAGAAAGCGGCCTGTGTCCAAACCATTTGCAGAAATGAAATTACCCCAGCTTTTCCCGCCGTATGCCAGGTCAAAGCCGCCGTTAGTGCTGCCGAATGTGCCGTAAGAAGCGGTTACATCGCCGTGTGGAGTCGTTTCCCCGAGCCCTGAGCGGGTAGTAACCACGACAACCAAGCTGGTTTTACCGCCGTACTCGGCGGGCGGCGCGCCCTCAATCACTTCCATTGATTGGACGGAATCAACGGGGATCTGATTGGAGAACACCTTACTCTGCTGGTCCGTAATAGGTTGATCGTCGACGGAGAAGGAGTTAGAGGCGTGATCGCCAAGGCCATGAAAAAGACCGTTCGAGTCGGCCGCTGCGCCAGGGGTAGCGAGCGTCACGAGAGAACTAAGTGAGGACGACGCGCTTTCAAGAGGCAGCTTATCGAATAGCGCCCGGTCGACGTCGGTATGGGTTGTCGGATCGTTTTCCACCAGATCGCCCGAGTCCGTAACGGTAACTGTAGTTACCTGTGTTCCGACGACCAGCGGGACCTTCCCAAGGTCCACCAAGACGCCGGAACGCACGTCGACATCCTGTTCATGGGTCTGAAATCCGGGTGCGTTTACGGTAAGGTGATAGTTGTTGAACGGGACATTGCTGAACGTGAAGCTACCCTGATCGTCCGATTGCGTTGAACGGTTATACCCCGATACAGGGTTCAGAATCGCGATCGCGGCACCGTTAATAAAAGCTCCGGACGGATCGACAACATTGCCACGAACGGTTCCGGCATTGCCTATAGACTGACCAAAACTGGCGATTGTGAAACTCGCACCAAGGGCAAAGCAGGCAATCGCGCGAGGCCAAACTCTAGTCATCTTCCGAGTGTTGACCCAGACCTTGGAAATCCAAAGCCATTTCCTACAGGTGAACTAAAGAGTCCGACAAGCGGGCGAATGTTCCGGATAAGCGGACGAACGTTCAAATGTTTCTAAGTGAGGCCAGGAGATCAAGGGCGTCGCTAGACGACACGCCCGCGCTCGGGCGGATTCAACCCGCTCACGGTTACATTACACCCGCTTACGACTAGTCGCTTGGACATTGCACCGGTTCTTGCTAAAAAGCTTGAAGCCGCTCGATGTTACTTACCACCGTAATCGTTGACGACGAGCCCATCGCTCGCAAGGTCTTGCGCGAGGAACTCGAGACGTTCGAGCAGATCAGGGTAGTAGGCGAGGCTGAATCAGGGGCGGACAGCTTGCATCTTATTGAGACGCGGCGCCCGCATTTGGTATTTCTCGACCTCCAGATGCCCGGTATGAGCGGCTTCGAGTTAGTAAAGCAGATCGGGAGTGGACCGTACATACCGGTTTTCATCATCGTAACGGCTTTCGACCGGTTCGCGATACAAGCCTTCGAATCTGGGGCGGTCGACTACCTATTGAAGCCAGTACGGCAGGTGCGCCTAGCCGAAGCGATCGAGAAAGCTCGCCGCGTAATTGCTCAGTCCGATGGACCGACCAACAGGGAGTCTGCGAAATCGGTTCGTCGCATACTCGCCAAGAACGGCTCGGAATATACACTTCTCACGAGAGACGAAGTGTTCGCGTTCCAGGCTGATGGCGACGTGGTTTGGATTATCACGAAGAATCAGCGCTTTCTCGCAATGGAGAGTTTGAAGGGGATACAGAGCAGGCTTGAGGGCACATCTTTCAAGCGAGTTCACCGCGAGGTATTGGTGAACATTGATCATATCCGTAAGGTGAGCCCTCTTTCCAGTCAGCGGTGGCTGCTTACTCTGTCGAACGATCTGGAATTCGTGGTGAGTAAGAGGCAGAAGAAAAACGTCCGCGATCTCTGGCGCTGGTAGTTAGCGCGGTTAGCGTTTTCAGCTCGAGCTTCTTGCTAGGTGAGTTCTTTCGTTCATTGGCACCGCGCGTGCACCGCTCTCGCTTGGCTGCGGCGGTGTTGAAACCGTCTAGGTGCGTGTTGATCACGAACGTATAACACCGGAGTTCATAATGTCCACTACAAACGCGAAAGTTACTTTGGTGTGCCTGTTTCATGACAACGAATATGCGCGAGCCGCTGTTCGGGATTTAATGGACTCAGGAGTTCCCCGTGAGGAGATCTTTGAGATTGGCGGCCCGGATCATCTGGGCTCGGCCGCCGAGGGTTCGGAGATTGGAACCGATATCGGGCGCTTCCATCTGCCTAAGAATGAAGTCGATATGTTGACCGAGGGCCTTGATAACGGGGGAACTCTGGTTGCCGTCGAAACGGGTGAAGAGCGGGCCAGCCTCGTAGAGTCAATCTTCGAGAAAAATATGGCATCCAAGGTAGATGAAAAATCTAAAGACGACAGCGGCGTCTATCCGAGCTCGGCCGCGCCTGTAGAGTCATCCGAAGCGCATGTTATCCCGGTGACCGAGGAAGAGCTATCGGTTGGGAAGCGCCAAATCCAGACCGGCCGTGCTCGCATATATACCCGGGTAGTAGAAACCCCGACCGAGCAGACCGTGCGACTTAGGGAAGAGCACGCGAGGATTGAGCGACGACCGGTAGATCGCCTCGCGACCGATGCGGATTTAGAGGCCTTTCGTGATCGCTCGATTCAGGTTGATGAGATTGTTGAAGAGCCTGTTGTTTCTAAAACAGCACGAGTAGTCGAAGAGGTAGTTGTCGGAAAAGACGCAACGGAGCGCACCGAACATATCACGGACTCTGTTCGTAAGACCGAAGTTGAAGTCGAACGTATCGACGGGAAACGCGGCGCATAGCCGTAGGAAACGAGACGACTATGGCCACCGAAAAAGTCAAAGTATTCGAACAGGGAACGCCGAAGAAGGGAATGGGCATCTGGCCCATCGTTCTTCTGGCGCTGTTGCTTCTCGCATTAGGGATTTGGCTGGCGAGCCGTCGCCATGATACTGCGGGTGCGGCACCGGTCGTAGCAGGAGATTCTACAAAGCCCGATGCGACTCCGGGAACCGCGACAACAGCAGCTGTATGGACAGCTGCGAGTATCTCGGACGCGCTTCGCCAGAACGGGCATGTCGCTTTCAACGACAGCGAAGTTCATTTCGCCACTAATTCGGCTGCGCTTGCGGGGGATTCACAGACGGTTCTGGATCAAACGGCGCAGGCTCTGAAGAACAACTCGGCGTGGCGCATTCGCGTGGCGGGATATACCGACTCGACCGGGTCTGCTGGAGCCAACGATCAGCTCGCACAGCAACGATCTGACAGCGTGAAAGCTTACTTAGTCGCCCACGGAGTAGACCAAAGTCGGCTTGATGTTCAGGCTAAAGGCGCGACTCAGCCGGTGGCATCCAACAGCACGGATTCGGGTCGCGCGGCGAACCGCCGTGTCGAGCTTGTGAAGGAATAGAGCGATGAGCGATCTCTCGGTACCTGTGATTTCGAAGAACGGCTTGCGCGGCCGTGTTCTGACTAACTCTAAGTTATTGGATGACCGGCCGCAAAAGTCCGTCATTTTCGAAAGCGGGCGCGAGGTTTCGATTGGCTCCGAACATTTTCATTTGCAGAAGGATGGGACTTACTTCCTGGATTTGAGCGTGAATCCGGCTCCTGAAGAAAGTGTGGCGCGGAATGTTCCGCCAGTGGCGAAGGGTGAGAGGCCGGTTTTTGCAGAGCCGGTACCGACTGTCGTTGAAGGAAATGCCGATGCCGCGGCGATGGTAATCCCTCGCGTAGAAGAGCAAATCGTCGTCACTCGCCGGGTGGTTGAGACGGGGCGGGTGCGGATCACCAAGTCGGTAACTGAGCACCCGGTCACGGTCGATGAACCGACAATTCACCAGGAGTATCAGATCGAGCGCGTGCCGATCAACCGAGTAGTTACGGACGTGGAGGGTTCACGCATTGAGGGCGACACGACGATTATTCCGGTCTACGAGGAAGAGGTTGTAACTACCAAGCGTCTGATTCTGCGGGAAGAGATTCGCCTGACTAAGTCACGGCGTGAAGAGAGCAATCCACAAACGATCATTCTTCGAAAAGAGAATATTGAAGTCGAACGGATGCCCAGTGGTCCTATTCAAAAGAGTAACCGCGTCACGGAGTCTTAGTTACGCGCGGGTTTTAAGACTGCATCGATCGCGTCTAGCAGTGCGCCCTCCAAATCGCCGTGGTATTCCCAGAACATGATGCCGCCCAGTTTGTGTTGTAAGGCATAACGAGCTTTCAGGCCGGCTGACTCCGGGTCTTCATAGGTAATGAATATTCGGGTTGCGGGATTGTAGAGGTAAGGCGCAGACGAGATCTTATCCCAGTACCGCACATATCCCGCCTTTAGGAGTTCCACGATGTCGTAATAGTTGGCCGGAATGCTTGCAGGCTTCCCCGGTTGGAACAGGCCGTTCGACGTGGGGCCAACTTCGGACCATTCATGACCGTAAAAGGGGACGCCAAGAATCAACTGATGCGCGGGTACTCCGGCGGCGAGAAATGCCCGCACCGAAGTGTCTGCTGAAATCGCTTTCGGATCGGCGGGGTTGGTGTACAACGGCGCGTGGTGACCAGTAATCGAGCTGGAGTTCGACTCGTAGTAGTCATAGCTCATTAAATTGACCGTATTCACGTAACGCGAGACGAGCGCCATCTGCGTGTGCTCCAAAAACTCGGCTGATGCTCCGGCGGCTATTGAAGTGATAAGAGGCCGTTTCCAGAGCTTTTCCTGAAAATCGAGTTGCTTCCTCAGTTCTTTCAGCAGCGCGGTATAGTTCTCCCCGTCTTCGGCGCGAAACGGATTTCCGACGCCCGGCAATCCGGGATACTCCCAGTCGATGTCGATGCCATCGAGATTATACTTTTCGAGGAATGCTACAGCGCTGGCGATGAACTTACGACGCGTTTCCGGGGTACGGGCCATGTCCGAGAAGCCTCCGGACCAAGTCCATCCGCCTACGGAAACCAGTACCCTCAAGTGGGGGTTCCTGAGACTTCAAGCTGTTTAACGTCGCGAAGTTTTCGGCGTCGTGCGAAAATCCTTCGACCATCTCGCCGTTCTTTAGGTTGGCGAAAGCATAGTTGATGCGGGTGAGTTTATCGGCTGCAATCTCATTAGGCTGAAGAGCACGATTCATGACGAATACGTACGCGATGACTTCCGGGGTAGCTTCGTCGCGCGCCAAAGCGATGGCGCAGAAAAACAACGTTAAAAGAAGATATTGGACAAAGCTGGAGGCGGTCACGTGGGATCGTAAAGATGATACCCTGTACCGACAAGCGCGAGCATCGGCAACCTATGATCCATCACATCCTTCCAGTCGGTGCGCTGCACTGTAACTGCTCGATCTTCGGTGACGAAGCAACGCACGAAGCGATCGTCGTTGATCCCGGTGCGGATGTAACTGAAATCGAAGCTATCCTCAAGAAGTTCGCTCTCAAAGTCAAAGCCATTGTTATTACGCACGCGCACTTCGATCACATCGGCGGGGCAGCCAAACTACGAGCCTTAACCGGCGCACCGGTGTGGATGAGTGCAAGCGACGAAGTCACGGCAATGACTCTACCGGTACAAGCCGCGTTGTTCGGTGTTCCGATGATCACGAATCCAGGGATCGACCGGCAGACTAAGGAAGGCGATACCTTGACTATCGGCGAGACTCAGTTTCAGGTGCTCGATACCCCGGGCCATACGCCTGGAAGCATCAGCCTCTTGATTCCAGCCGAAGGCAAGTTGATCGCAGGCGACACCCTGTTTCGCGAGAGCGTGGGCCGCACCGATCTGCCCGGCGGTAACGGTAAGAAGATCGTGCAATCGATCACGAACAAGCTTTTCACGCTACCGGATGAAACGATTGTCGTACCGGGCCACGGGCCGAATACGACTATCGGCCACGAGAAAGAATTCAATCCGTTCGTGGGCGCTTCAGCTCGTCCATAGCGCCGATCACCAGCTCTTTTGCATCACCAAGCGTCTTTGAAATAAGCTGAATATCCATTGCCGGTTTACCCGGCTGACGCGCGCTCTGACAGTAGACGCCGTGCTGACCGACCAGCACCAGCGCGTCGGTCAGCATGTCCAGCGCAACCGCCAAACGGCCCCGCGGCACGCCGAACATGAACTCGTACTTCTCCAACTCTTCGCGCCGCTCGTCGTAAATGCTCACTCCTCTATTCTGGCTGTATGAAGGTTCCGAAGTGGCCGATCGCGGACGGACGCGAGCTCGAGCTGCTGAGTGAAGTGCTGGCGAGCGATCGGTGGGGCGGCTATCATCCGTTCGTCGGCCAGTTCGAGCAATCGTTTGCGGAGCTATCGCAGTGCCGTCACGGATTGGCCGCAGTCAACGGAACGGTGACCCTGGAGATGGCGCTCGAAGCCCTGGGTATCGGACCAGGCGACGAGGTCATTGTTCCCGCCATTAGCTTTGTATCGACTGCGACCGCCGTGTCTCGTGTCGGGGCGATTCCGGTGTTTGTGGACATCGAGGGCGACACGTTCAACATCGATCCTGAAAGAGTTCGTGCCGCTATTTCCACGCGCGTCAAGGCGGTGATCGCCGTGCACTTCGGCGGTCCGATGGCGGATATGACGCGCCTTTCGGATCTAACCCGGGACTACGATTTGTATCTACTCGAAGATGCGGCACACGCCGCTGGATCGGAGTGGGACGGGCACCGTGCGGGAAGTATCGGGGCCGCTGGATCGTTTAGTTTTCAAAACTCGAAAGTAATCACGGCCGGAGAAGGCGGGATGCTAACCACTAATGACGACAACCTCGCGGCTAGCGCGCGCTCTATCCTCGATCAGGGCCGCAGACCGAATGAGGGTTGGTTCTTCCACTATGAACTAGGCACTAACTACCGCATGACTGCGCTCCAAGCCGCGGTTCTGATCGCGCAATTGGAGAGGCTGCCTCAGCAGAACGCGATCCGGGCGCGCAATGCCGAAGCCGTGCGGCTAGCGCTGGCGGATTTACCCCGCATTCGATTTCAACACGTGCCCGAGGCCGCGTCAATACATACCAACTATCTGTTACTAGGTCGCATCCCGGACCGCGACAGATTTCACCGCGAAGTCACTTCCCGCGGCGTTCCATGTACACCGTTCTATCCGCATCCGCTCTATGGCAATCCACTTTATCAGCGCGGCGGCTGCCGCGTCGAGCCGTGTCCGGTCGCCGAGCAATGCGTGCGCGATGCGTTCTGGCTGCCGCACCGCGTTCTACTCGGCAGTGAGGGGGATACCGAAGACTTGATCGAGGTACTCCGTGGAGCAGCTACTGCCGCATGAACAACGAGCTGCTCTTTCGCATCTGCAACCTGGCCGTACTACCCGGCTGGATTCTACTCTTCGCGGCACCAAACTGGCGATGGACGCGGCGCATCGCAATGTTCACCATCCCTCCGCTGCTGAGTATCGTTTACATTTACGCGTTCATTGCCAGCTTCGAAGGTCTCCACGCGGACTACACATCGCTCGGAATGGTCCAATGGATACTTCGCACTCCCGGAGCACTACTAGCCGCCTGGATTCATTTTTTAGCGTTCGACTTATTCGTAGGCGCGTGGATGGTTGGAGACGCAAAGCAGCGCGGTATTCTGCACTTAGCTGTAGTTCCTTGCCTGATGCTAACGTTTGTTCTCGGCCCAGCCGGATTGTTAGTCTACTTCGGACTGCGTGCGGGCAAGCGACACGAGTGACCCATGCTTAGACTATTGCTTGCGTTTACTGCTCTGTTATACCCGGCTCAAGTGCAGGACCAATCAAAGGAGCCTTCCAAACTGACCGGAGTCGTCCAGGACGCCGCCGGCTGGAAGGTTCTCAACGCGCAAGTCACGGTCAAGTTTGCAGGCCGGAAGAAGGTAATTGCGACCGCAATCACAGACCACAAGGGAGGTTTTACGCTGTCCAACGTAGAGTCCGGCACATACGATGTCTGCTTCGCTTCGACTGGATACGTCGCCGTCTGCGAGACCGCCGTCGTCCTCAAGCCGGGGCTGAACAACCTCGGTCCGATTCGGCTCCGGAGAGACATCCAAGGGGGCATCAGCATAGAGTCGCCCGCGCCGTAACCAAATTCGTGAGTCGGATTACAGACCTGAACCTGGCAACCTCGCCATACTTAGGGCATGGAACAAGCGATAGATCCCTCAGCTATGCCACCATCGGCTGAAAACAATATCAATACTGTCGTTCGCCTGGAAGAACGGGCGCTGAAGGAGCGCAAGGTGTCCGACCGCATGTCGGATTCGATCGCCAACTTTGTCGGCAGCATTCCCTTTGTGGTTATCCACATTGTCTGGTTCGGCGTGTGGGTTTTCCTGAATACAGGCCCTTGGAAATTCGACCCTTATCCATTCGCGCTTCTTTGTATGTTGGTGTCACTCGAAGGCGTTCTACTATCGACGTTCGTTCTGATCAAACAAAACCGGATGAGCCAGCGAGCCGACCATCGCAGCCACCTCGATCTCCAGATCAACTTACTCGCTGAAAAAGAGATCACAAAAGTATTGCAGCTTCAGCGGCTGATTTGTAACCGATTGGGGATCGAGGAGGCGGGGAGCGACCCCGAAGTCGTCGAATTAAGCGAAATTACCGCGGTAGACAATCTCGCGGAAACCCTGGACGAACGCATGCCCGCCGACTTTTAACGCCACACTGCTACGATCATCTCGATGCCGAACGAGATCTATCCACCTCCCCCTGAGTTCGCCGCGCGGGCCCACGTCGGGAGCATGGACCATTACCGTGGCTTGTATCAGCACTCGTTGAAACAACCCGCCGAGTTCTGGGGCAAGATGGCGGAGAGGGAACTTGTCTGGTTCGAGAAGTGGACGAAAGTGTTCGACTCGCAACCCCCGCAGGTCCGCTGGTTTATCGGCGGTAAGCTGAACGCCTCATACAACTGCGTTGACCGGCACCTCGAAACAGCGCGCCGGAACAAGGTCGCGCTGATCTGGGAAGGCGAACCCGGCGAATCGCGCATGATTAGTTATCAGGAACTGCACCGGCTGATGTGCCGTTTTGCCAACGTGCTGAAAGCTCGCGGGTTGAAAGCCGGCGACCGAGCCATCATCTACATGCCCATGGTGCCCGAACTTCCTGTGGCCTTGCTTGCGTGCGCGCGGCTCGGAATCATCCACAGCGTAGTCTTCGGCGGTTTCTCCGCTGAGGCGCTCAAAACACGCATTCAGGATCTGGAGGCTCAGGTTGTAATCACCGCCGACGGGGGATTCCGCCGCGGGCGCGAGGTCAAACTCAAACCTGCCGTGGATGAAGCCCTCACGGAATGCGAGTCCGTCAAGAACGTAATCGTGCTGAAGCGGACCGGCTCTGAGACCGCGATGCGGGAAGGCCGAGATCATTGGTGGGACCAACTGGAGCGCGACGAGGGGGAAGTCTGTCCCGCCGAGCCTATGGACTCCGAAGCGCCGCTCTTCGTACTTTATACGTCCGGAACCACCGGTAAGCCCAAAGGTATCGTACACTCGACCGGTGGTTACCTGCTTCAGACTACTCTAACGATGAAGTGGGTGTTTGACCTTCGCGAGGAAGATATCTATTGGTGTACAGCTGATGTAGGTTGGGTCACCGGCCACAGTTATCTTGTATATGGCCCTTTATCCGCCGGCGCCACCTGCCTGATGTACGAAGGGGCGCCGGACTTCCCGCAGCCCGACCGTTTCTGGCGTCTTATCGATAAGTACCGTGTCAACACATTCTATACTTCGCCCACCGCGATCCGCTCGTTCCTGAAGCAAGGCGACCATTGGCCGGCGGGGCATGACCTTTCCAGTCTGCGTCTTCTCGGATCGGTAGGCGAACCGATCAACCCCGCCGCTTGGGACTGGTATCACCGTGTGATCGGCGGCGAGCGCTGCCCGATCGTAGACACCTGGTGGCAGACCGAGACCGGAGCGATCATGATCGCGCCAATGCCTGGCGCCACGTCGTTGAAACCTGGCTCCGGAACGCTGCCTCTGCCCGGGGTCGAAGCAGACCTGGTCGACTTACAGGGTAATCCGGTCGGCGCGAATCAGGAAGGCTACCTGGTGATTCGTCATCCGTGGCCGAGTATGTTCCGCACGCTCTGGCGCGACCCTCAGCGCTACGAGGATAACTACTTCAAGAAAGTACCCGGCGCCTATATGACAGGCGACGCGGCGCGGCGTGATGACGATGGTTACTTCTGGATTCTGGGCCGGGTGGACGATGTGATGAACGTCAGCGGACACCGCCTGAGCACGATGGAAGTCGAATCTGCCCTGGTTCGCCATCCAGCTGTCGCTGAAGCCGCGGTCGTCGGAAAACCGCATGAAATCACCGGACAGTCAGTCGCCTGCTTCGTGACGTTGAAGAAGGGCGACTACGATGAACAGCAACTCGGCGGTGAACTGAAGCAATGGATTGCGAAGGAAATCGGCGCCTTCGCCCGGCCAGAGCAGATCCGATTCACCGAAGCTTTGCCGAAGACCCGAAGCGGCAAAATCATGCGAAGGCTGTTGCGCGAAATTGTAACTTCGAATTCTGTATCCGGCGATGTAACTACGCTCGAAGATCTAAGTGTGCTCGCGCGTCTCTCAGCGCACCAGGACGAAGACTGAACGGTAACTCTTCAGCCGTTACTTCAAATAGGCTCGTAAGGCGTGGATCAAGTCATCCGCGGCCTGCGCCTGTTCATCGGTCGGTGTAGTCCTCGGGTCCAGAACGTGAAAGCGGATGTGTCCCTCGATCACCTCGGCCATCAGCGCGTCCATAGCCCCGCGACACGCCGAGATGTTATGGAGTACCTCGGAGCATTCGGCTTCTTCATTGAGCGTTCTTTCGATCGCCTCGACCTGACCTCGAATGCGGCGGACGCGGTTTAGCAGCTTCTTTTTCTCTTCGGTGGTGTGCGCCATAAAGTTTGTCGAACCTTGACACGGATACCCGCCGGGGTATACGCTAAACAAGGCTTTGGGACCGGCTATTCCTCGATTGTAGAGGAAGCGACGTCACACCCGGGAACTTCACTTGAGGTGCTTTCCCGCGAACCACTTATTACTGCGACCCCTAATGCGCCGAACAGTCCGCCATCGCCTTGCGCACAAGGCTCTCTACGTGCTAAGTTTCGCGGCGATAGCGCTGTCTGGTGACCTAGCAGCGGTTGCTCAGGAAGACACAGCAACCTCCCAAGTTACTCAGCAGGACGCGCCGGTTACTCCCGAGCGTTGGAACCTCTTTTTTCAGGCTACTTCCATCGGGCAGTATCACGGCACTTTTACCTCCCCTTATTCGGGGCCATTTAGCCTGCAGGACTATCCGGAGCGTGACGTTTCGCTTACGACGACGCTCTACCTAGGTTTGCGGCTCTCGCCGATGACCACTCTCTACTTCGATCCTGAAATCGCGGGCGGCCGTGGGTTTAGTGGTGTCGACGGGTTAGCGAACTCTTCGAATGGCGAACTGCCGCGCGTTGCCTCCGCGGAACCCAAGCCGTACCTCGCCCGGCTTTACGTCTCCCACGACTTTGGATTCGGGGGCGGCACGGAATCCGTCGAAAGCGAAGAAAATCAACTCGCGGGTGCGCGCCCTGTGGACCGCTACACCCTCACAGTCGGTCGATTTTCACTAACCGACTTCTTCGGCAACAATCGGTACACCAACGATCCCCGAACGCAATTCATAGGTTGGGCCGTCATGTATAACGGGGCTTGGGATTATCCCGCCGACGTTCGCGGTTACACATGGGGATGGGTGCATGAGATTCATCTGCGCAACTGGTCTTTCCGATACGCGAGCGCAGCTATGCCTAAAGTCGCGAACGGATCTCAGTTCGACCGCAGACTATTCGTCAATCGCGGCGATGTGGTCGAAGGGGAATATCGTTATTCTGTAGCAAAGCATGGCGGGGCGGTCCGGTTGCTGAGTTATATCAACCATGCGGACGCCGGTACCTATGCTGAGGCTATCCAGTCAGCCCGCGAGAACGGCGGCGTTCCCGACATTACCGCAACGCGCAAGAACGGCACTCGCAAATATGGGTTCGGCGTAAGCCTGGATCAGGAACTTACCAAAGACTTCGGAGTGTTTGCGAGGCTCGGCTGGAACGATGGCAAGACCGAGAGCTTCGCATTTACCGCGATCGACCGGCTCGCGACCGGTGGCGTTTCGCTCAACGGCACGCGCTGGCATCGGCCCAACGACACAGTAGCGGGCGAACTTACGGTAAGTGGGATCTCTGGCGTCCACGCTTCGTATCTGGCGATGGGCGGACACGATTTTCTGATCGGTGACGGCCGATTAGAGTACGGTCCGGAGTACGTGGCTGAGATGTACTACAGTGCGCGCCTCTTCCCCGGGTTCTTCGTCAGTTTCGACTTACAACACGACGCTAACCCGGCCTATAATGAAGCGCGCGGCCCGGTATGGATTCCCTCTATCCGTCTGCATTTGGAGCTCAGCAAAGATAGTTTCCTCAAGCGTGGCAAGTCCTGAGCGTCGAGTTGTCTCTGCAGTTGCGCACGCGGCCTGAGGTAGAACAGAGCTTATGAAGAAGTCGATTGGCGACAATGTGATCCCCGGTTCCTCGAGCCTCGAATCGGGCCTGGAGTTGATTCGAAAAGCCGGTTTCGACGGCGTTGAACTGTGGCTTGGGGCCAAGCCCTGGTTCCAGCTGAAGACGTCCGACGCGGAACTGCGGGCCCTGGCCGTCAAAGTCCGCGACGCCGGATTGAGCGTCTCTAACGTTTCGAATACTCTCGATTGGGATGAGAACGTTTCGGCTCGCGATCCACGCCTTCGCGAAGCTGCCGCCCGGCATATCGAGCGTCAATTAGAGGCCGCGCAGATCTTCCAGACAGACGCGATCCTGATCGTCGCCGGAATTGTCACCGCGGACAATCCTTACAACGAGGTCTATGCGCGAACCGTGGAAGCCATGCGCCAGTTGGCATCGAAAGCAGCCGCCGCAAAGGTGAGGATAGGCATCGAGAACTGCTGCTCGGAACAACGGTTTCTGCTTAGTCCGCGGGAGTTCTCATCCTTTCTCGACGATGTCAATAATCCGTGGGTCGGAATACACTTGGACGTGGGCAATATCCACGACACAGGCTTTGCCGAGCAGTGGATCGAGATACACGGCCCGCGGATTACTCGAATTCATTTGAAAGATGTTCTTAAGCATCGCGGCCGTTGCGGGGAGGAGAGTGTATACACGAACATCTTCCTTGGCGACAATGACTGGAAGGCGATTCGAGGAGCTTTACAGAAAGTCAATTACGACAGCTGGCTGATCGCGGAAATGGAAAGAACCTATAAGTTCGCACCCGACCAGCAGTTCTATGACACGTCGGCGGCGATGAGCCGCCTGATCGACAATCGCCTATGACGCGGCGTTCGCTTCTTCAAGGCGCGGGTACTGCATTCGCTGCTTTACAGTTCCCTCTGTTTTCGCGAGGCCCGTCGACGCCGCTGTTGCACATCGCCCATGAGAACCATTTGCTTGCGACGGAGTCGGCGCGCGGGTACAGTCAGGTACTCGCGTCTTCGATGAGTAAGTCAGTGGACGGATGCTCTGTCGTAGCTGGATTACGTACTCTCGCGGAAAGAGAAGGCTATCTGCTGGCTGATGCTGTCGGCGAGGGTAGATGGTTACTAATCGAGAGCGACCTTTGCTTTGCGACCGCTTCCGAGTCGGCTTATCACCGTCACTTAATGCGCGAGTTATTTGGCTTACAACTTGGGTTACCCGTTACCTCACAAGATCTAAACGACCTGTACGTGACTTATGACTGGCCGGTCCGTTGCATGGTTCGCCACTTTGGCGGTGGTGTAGCAATCGAAGCAGACGATGATGACGTAATTGCTCGAGCCGGAGGGATGCCGATCGCGGTTCGAAAGACCGTCGGGAAGGGCGGAATCATCTACATCGGGACACCGCTTGGACCCCTACTTACCTCCGGAGACCGCGAGGCGATTCAGCTTGCTCACGCGTTGGGCCGGGCGCTGTCCGCCGCTACTTACTAGCCGGGGACCGAACCTGATCGCGATGCACGGCATCCAACACTCCGTTCACAAAGTGCACAGACTCCTCGCCCGAAAACCGGCGCGCAAGTTCGAGCGCTTCGTCAATCAGTACTGCGGGCGGAGTATCCGTGTTGAGTAACTCATATACGGCCAGCCGGAGTACATTACGGTCGACCGCCGGCATGCGCTCGATCCGCCAGTGCTCGGCGTGCTTCTGGATCAGACTATCGATATGCGGAGCGTTGTGGACCGTGCCGCGCACCAAAAATTCCATGAACGGGTCCGCCGGCACGCGCGCCTGGTCGTCTTCGCGGCCCAGCGAAACATAGAAGCCTTCGATGGATTCGTTTACCGGATGCTTGCGCTGATCCCACTGAAACAGAATCTGAAGAGCGCGCTCGCGGGCTTTGTGGCGGGACGGCATGTTATTGCGGCCCGTTGCCTAGTTGACGCAGTAAGTCGGCCATTTCAATTGCAGTCATTGCCGCGTCAAAACCTTTGTTGCCGCTCTTTGCGCCGGAACGATCTACAGCCTGTTCGACCGTATTGGTTGTAAGTACGCCGAAGGCCACAGGAACGCCAGTTTCAGAGGCGATGCGTGCGAGACCGCTGGCCGCCTCACCAGCGACATAATCGAAATGCGGTGTGTCGCCGCGAATCACGGCGCCCAGGCAGATGATCGCATGATGGCGCTTCTGCGCGGCGATCGCGCGTACCGTGACAGGAAACTCCCACGCGCCCGGAATTCGCACTAACTCGATGTCGTCCTCCGAACCACCGGAGCGCTTCAGGGCGTCGATGGCGCCTGTCACTAGCCGATCGGTAATGAAGCTATTGAAGCGCGACGCGACAATGCAGAAGCGCAGACCCGATGCGGAGAGCTTACCTTCGATTACTTTCATCGGCCCGTAAACACCGCGGGGCGTTTCTCCAGAAAAGCGCGAGTACCTTCCCGGCGATCTTCAGTGGCGGCGGAAAATCCGAATGCCATCGCTTCGAATCGAAGTCCCGCTTCTAGGCCGGCGTCGTAACCTGTCTCAACAGCCTGTATCGTAAGTGCTACGGCTAAGGGACCATTTGCTAGCACCTTCTTTAACCAATCCTTCGCAAACGTGAGTAAGTTGGAACCATCAACCACGTGATTGACTAAGCCGATGCGGTACGCCTCCGTAGCATCGATCATTTCGCCGCCAATTAGAAGCTCGATGGCTTTCCCGCGTCCGACCAAACGAGGTAAACGCTGGGTCGCGCCATAGCCCGGTACGATGCCAAGCTTTACTTCCGGCTGACCCATTTTGGCATTTGTCGACGCAATCCGCGCCGTGCACGCCATCGCTAATTCCATCCCTCCGCCCAACGCGAAGCCGTTGATAGCGGCGACGGACGGTTTACGCATAGTCTCCAGCAGGCGAAAGGTGGCCTGCCCTTGAGAAGACAGGACTTCAGCGCGTGGCGGATCGATCTCCGCCAGCTCCTTGATATCGGCGCCCGCGACAAACGCCTTATCGCCGCTGCCCGTGAGGATCAGTCCCTTTACCTCTGGATTTTCCGCAGAATGCTCGAAAACGGTTCGCAAATCCTGCATGACCGCAGCGTTCAGAGCGTTCAATTTCTCGGGCCGATGGATGGTGACGAGGCCGATCCCGTCATCGATGAAGAACTGTATGTGACTGAAATTCATATGGGATAATCGAATTTCTCCACCGAGCCCTCATCATACAGCATGGACCGGGAATTCATCCGCAATTTCTCTATCATCGCGCACATCGATCATGGGAAGAGCACGCTCGCCGACCGGCTGCTGGAAACGACAGGCGCGCTTTCGCAGCGCGAGATGATGGAGCAGGTCCTCGACTCAATGGACCTGGAGCGGGAGCGCGGCATCACGATCAAGGCCCACGCGGTCCGGCTCGTCTACAAGGCCGACGATGGCCACGATTACCAGCTCAACCTGATCGATACTCCGGGACACGTGGATTTTTCCTACGAGGTCTCGCGCAGCCTGCAGGCTTGTGAGGGAGCGCTGTTAGTGGTCGACGCTTCGCAGGGAGTCGAAGCGCAGACGCTTGCGAACACTTACCTGGCGCTGAATCATGATCTAGAGATCATCCCGGTCATCAATAAGATCGACTTACCTTCCGCTGAACCGGAGCGGATTCGCGAACAGATCGAGCAAGTAATCGGCCTGGATGCTAGCGAAGCGCTGCTGGTAAGTGCCAAGCAGGGAATAGGGATTCATGAGACGCTCGAAGCGATTGTGAAGCGCGTGCCGCCGCCGAAGGGTTCGCCGGATGATCCGCTGCGCGCACTTATCTTCGATTCCTGGTTCGATCCGTATCGCGGAGTTATTATCCTGATGCGCGTGGTCGATGGCCGCATCCGTCTCGGGCAGAAGATTCGCCTGTGGGCGGAAGGGCAGGTGTTCGAAGTGGAAGGCTTGGGATACCAGTCGCCGAAAGCCATTCCGGCGAAGGAACTTTCGGCCGGGGAAGTTGGGTATCTGTTCGCGAACATCAAGACTGTTTCGGATGCGCAGATCGGTGATACGATCACCGACCAGGAAATGCCTGCCGCGGAGCCGCTGCCGGGCTTTGAACTCATCAAACCGATGGTCTTTGCGGGTCTTTATCCCGTGGAATCGCACGAGCACACGCTGCTCCGCGACGCTTTGGAGAAACTCCGGTTGAACGACAGCGCGTTCAGCTTCGAGCCGGAGAATTCAGTGGCGCTTGGGTTCGGTTTCCGCTGCGGATTTCTGGGATTACTACACCTCGATATCGTGCAGGAGCGGCTGGAGCGTGAGTTCAAGATCGACCTGATTACGACCGCTCCCGGTGTCCGCTATCGAGTAACCACGACTAAAGGCGATGTAATCGAGATCGATAATCCGACGCGCTTTCCCGATCCGTCGAACATCAAGCAAATTGAAGAGCCGATTATCGATGCCAGCGTGATTACTCGTGAAGAGTATCTGGGCGGGATATTGGCGCTGCTTGAAGAGAAGCGTGGTGTACAGAAGAAGTTCGAGTATATTGGCGCGGGCCGCGTTCTATTGCTCTATGAGATGCCGCTCAATGAGATCGTGCTGGACTTCTATGACCGGCTGAAATCAGTTTCGCGAGGGTATGCTTCGCTTGACTACCACTTAGCCGGATTCCGAGTCTCGCCGATGGTGCGCCTCGATGTCTTGATTGCCGCCGAGCCTGTGGACGCGCTCTCGATCATCGTGCATAAGGACTTTGCTTACGATCGCGGCAAGATGTTGATCGAGCGCATGCGTAAGCTGATCCCCCGTCAGATGTTCGAAGTCGCGCTGCAAGCGGCGATCGGTAATAAGATCGTGGCGCGCGAGACCATCCCCGCCATGCGAAAGAACGTGCTGGCTAAGTGCTACGGCGGCGACATCTCGCGCAAACGAAAGTTACTCGAGAAGCAAAAAGAAGGCAAGAAGCGCATGAAACGGGTTGGTTCAGTGGATATCCCGCAAGAAGCGTTTCTGGCTGTGTTGAAAGTCAGCGACTCCGGAAACGACGACTAGTTCTTCGGAGGAGATTTGTCCGCGCTGTCGCCGAAGTCAATCGCACTCTCTGTGCTGAATTTGTGGAAGTTGCGATAGTCGACGTCATCGCGCGACTCGAATGGCCCGACCCGGATATAAGCGATGGAGCGGACTGGAAGCAGATATTGTTCGTTGCCGATATGTACTTCGCCGTAGTCCAGGATATCCCCGGCCGCGCTAATCGGCGACTTTTCCGTTAGACCGGTTGCGTATATAACGATTCGCCTGACCACGCCGGTCTTGGGGTCGATGAACACAGTTCCGCGGTGCGCAACCGGAAAGTCCTCCTCCCCGGTGTTGCTATCCGGCTGATCGGCTTTGCGGCAGCAGAGCGTGAAGTGCGAATACTCTTCAGGTGCACGGTAATTGAATACCGCCATGCGCGTTCCATTGACTAACTGCCAACGATCCCAGGTGAAACTCGCGACGCTGTGCGGTTCGAAGACGGCCGTCATCATCCCACCAAACTCACCCTCGGAAATCGAGCTTTCTGCGTGATGCTTTCCCCCTTTTTCGGACGACATTGGCGATCGACCCCGAGTAGCTGAGTGAGTTGCCTCGGTCGTATATTCGCCGGCTTTATGCCATTGGTTGTCCACCAGATCCTTCTTGTAGTTGCGGTACTTGTGGACTGCCTTGGTGGCGACGAAGTTCGGTAGGTGTGTAAGATACTCCAGGGCGTAGAGCCGAGCGGCGTTGAGCATCTTGCTTTTTGCTTCATCCGAGGGCAGCGGCGAGACCGAGATCGGTGGCTCGGCCGGGAGCGGAAGCCGGGCTGACTGTTGGAGAAGCGCACCCAAAGTGCGGGCTGTATCCGGACCGACGCCTAGCTCGACGAGTAAGAGAACTGTTTCCGGAACCAGGCGGTCGGTAAGTTGAACGGATTGGAGGGACTTGGCGATACGCTCGTCGTTCCGATCGATGGCGAGGTCTGAGGTAACCATGTCAACCAAGCCGCTGACCGTAAGGCTGGTGCGCGCAAATAAAGGAAAGGCAGCGCAGACGCCGATAATGAGCCAAGCGCACTTCATATGGGCCTAGCTCACTGTTGTATCACTTCGCCGAGAAGCAGCGAGTCTATTCTTCATCCCCGATAATGACCTTCAAGTCGTTCGACTGCTGATCACCCTCGGATAACGATACGCCGACACCTTGCTTCTCGATATTCTTGAGATAATCAGGATCTTCCCAGATCCCGTGCTCGACGTTCTGAAACGCGAACAAGCTGTAACTCCCGGGAGTAATGCCCGTGATCTTGTAATGACCGTACTGATCCAAGGTCGCCGTTTTGTACAATTCATGGCTGGATCGATTGGGGTTATCCGGAATCAAGACAACTGTCCCGTTAGTAACCGCCTCGTCCTTATCGTTCTTGACCGAGCCGTCAGCTGTCGCGCCTTTCGGGGATAGAACAACCTCAATCGCACCGCCGTGAACCGTAGCAAGGTCTAGCGTCCTATTAGTCAAATCAACGCTTCCGATGCTTGCCCGTTTGACGTAGGCTCCTTCCGGAAGGCTGAAGGTCGTCAGGCGTACCTTCGATAGGTCTACATTCTTGAGTGTGAACGAGCCGTCGTCTTTTGTCTTGCCGTACATCGCGCCTCCGTACGGACTTGACTGCTCGCGCTGAAGCGAAACCTCGATGTTGCCTACCGCCGCTTTCGGGTCGCCATCCATCTTGATATTTCCCGTCAGAGTTATGCCCGGCTCGATTGTCACAATTACACCATTGACGCTATCCTGAGCGACGGTTACCTCCTGCCTCCCTACATAGCTTTCGCCGGAGAATAGATTCGCGTTGATCTCGTAGGCGCCCGGAGTCACGCCGCGGAATTCAAATTTGCCGTCAGGCTGAGTTTGTGCCGACTTCATCACATTGAAGGTCTGCGGAACTCCTGGGCTTTTGGGCGTTAATGTGATGTAGACTCGCCCCGGTTTTGACTCACCCGGGATGTTACTGACAATTGAGCCGCGGATGCGGTAGCTCTTGACCTTTTGGAGTGCAATATCGATCCCGTTCAACTCACCAGACTTAGGTACGGTAACCTTGGTCGCGCTCTGGGGGTCCGTGGTTCCGGGGAAATATACAGGCGCATAGCTATCATCTGACGGAGTCGTGTCACGCCCGTAACTGAAATTGTTTCGGCTATAAGTCGCCGACAGGAAGTATTTCCCGGGTGCAACTTCGAAGATTCGATACTCTCCGCGGTCATCTGTCATAGCGCTGCCTACCGGACTTTGCGTGGCTTTGCCGTTGTGGTAAGAAAGTCTGGTTAGCTGCACGGAAACGCGCGGTACCGGTTCACCGTCCTCATCGACCACGCGTCCGGTTACAACCGATTGTTGAATCAGCTTGAACCCGGCTTCCATAATTCCACCGGGCCCGATCGTAATTAGCGAGCCGCCACTTGTGCCGGTCTTTGAGCCGAAAGTCTGGTGAACATACCCGTTCCGCTGCGCGCTCGCGGAGTACTTACCGGGATCGAGATCGGGAATCTCGTAATGACCCGCTGCGTCGGTAGTTGCTGTCGCCGAATCTCCGTTCTGACTGTCGGTGCGATAGACAGAAACAGTCGCTTTCTTCAGCGGCTCACCGGTTGACGCGCTGGTTACCTGACCGACGATTTTGCCCTTCTCGGGAGGCTTTGCGTTGGGATCAGTAGTGTCGCTTGGGTTAGTTCCGGGCGCATTAGTGCCCGGCGTGGAAGAAGCGGTAGCTGACGGCGCAGCGTTCGGAGTCTGTCCCCAAAGGTTGACACCAACTAACAAACAGAGGAACAACTTCATGTGCAGAAACCTCCTGCGAACTGATCTATCGTTTATAACCGATTTTGCGTAGGAAATGCTGCCGGGCTGAGATTTGTTCGGTTGACTCGGTCCCGCAGGGGGAAGAACCATCGATCACGCCCATGATTCCGCGCCCTTGCTCCGTCGCGGCCACGATGACTTCGACCGGATTCGCCGTCGCGCAGAAAATCGTGCACACTTCCGGCGCCGCTTTCACGCGATCCAGAACGTGGATCGGGAATCCGCCTTTCATCACGATTAAAAACGAGTGCCCGCAACCAAGCGCGAGCACATTGCGGACCGCCGCCCCTTTCAGGTCTTCATCATTGCCGTCCATTCGGACGAGACAATCGCCCGAAGCTTCGCTAAACGCAATGCCGAACTGAAGATGGGGTCCGGAACCAGCGAGCGCTTCATATAGATCCTCGACGGTCTTAATGAAATGGCTTTGGCCCAGGATGATGTTGGCGTCGGCCGGGATCTCGATGCGAACGGATTCGAATTGAAGCATGCCCTATTTTGACGTGGCCGCGTCGTTCGCGGTCTTCACCGGATGCGCGGGAGGTTCAGGCAGCGGAACCCGTTCCGGCGGATGCTCGTGGATCACCGGGATCTTGGTTTCCGATCCACTACTCGGCGAACTATGAACTGGGCTCGAAGCGCCGGCAGTCGATCCGGACGTCCGTAGCGGCGGATCGACGACCACAATCCCGGTGTAGACAGCGGCCGGGTAATAAGTCTCGATCGGCCCGTCGCTGTCCGGAGCCGGCGGAACTGCGCCAGGGTCGACCATTACTTGAGCCGTAGTTACCGGCGCGGCTTGCATAGGCGGAGGTTCGGGTGGCGCCGGATGGAAAGTGTCTTCCGGAACTTCAGGAGCCACGGTCACAAGGGGAGCGCGCTGTTCGACGCTCCGCAGTTCTGGGCGCGTCGCTTCGAATCGGTCAGCCGCAAGGGCAGGGGATAGCGGAGCTACCGTGAACGCCATGCCGCTCAGAAGCTCAGCGGGTTTGGCGGCGAGTTGTGGATCGAGGCTTGACGGATCGATCTCGCGCTGACCGAGAGTGAAGTTCGCAATGGTCGTGTTTGCCGCGGCGTAAAGTTGCGAGCGCGCGGTGCCGGGCCACGCTTCGCCGGGCGCGAGCGGTCCCCACGCCAGGCGGTTCTGTCCACGCAGCCAGTACACGTCGCCCGGTTTGTAGATCGGCTCAGGCCTGTGATCGGGTGACCAGACCCAGCCAAGCGAGGAGTCCTGAATCCAGCGCCCATAGTGATAAGGCAACCAACCCCAGCTGTCGGAGGAGACCCACGTATAGCCGGCTTCGTCGTACCATTCCCAATGCCCGTTGGCGAACGGCCTCCAGCTGCCTTCTGTCGTGGGCTTCCACACCGGACCCGCCGCATCGGTTTGCACCCATGCGCCGCTCTTATCAAGATCCGTCAACCCGTAGCTAACCCCGGGAACATAGGTAGCTGCGGAACTCTGTGCCGTCGCCTTGTCGCGGGCTTCACTCCACTTGTCCGACTCGAGATGTGGAATTTCCCGCAACAAGGTAAACCTCCCGGGAGCATCGGAGTTAACGCGCGCGTACTGCCCGGCGTGCAAATCCAACTCGGCATTCGGGGTGGTAAACCGGACGACGCCTTCGATCACTGCCACTGCGCTCGACTGATCCGCGGCCTCGACCCGTACGCGGGAGCCGGCTCGCAGCGTGATCTGCATCCCAGGTGCGGCGAGGCTCGTCGTGTCGTGAAGCTGGGGCTCGCCGGTAAAGTAAACCACGCCATGATCGAGCGCAACCATGGTGACGTGCTGGCCGGTCGAGAGCTGCGAGTAATCCGATAACTCGGCCAGCGTGTCACCCGTAAGGCGAACGAAAGCGCCATCATCCAATTCGACTTCGAGGCGATCCTGAGAATCGGTGCGGACGCGCGAGCCTTCGATCAGCGGGAGGTTCCGAATTGCGAGACGCCATGCGTCGGCCGCGTGAACCTGAGCCTCCGGCGCGCCCGCGGATTCACCGACACGAGCATAACGGCGAGGGCCCGCTAACGCCTGAAGCGCAAAGAAGGCGGCCAGCGCTGTGAGAGTCAGCGTGTTGGCCGCCTTCCGAGAGAAGCTTTTACAAAGCATTACACTGACCCGATCGCAATGATGACGTGCGACCCTACCGAAGCGTTGCTATTTTTTGGTCACGTGCGACGAAGCTTTCGTCATCAAGGCCGGCTTGGCGAGCAACTTATCCAGTTCCGCCCGAACGTTATGCGGCGGGTCCTTCAGGAAAACCGGATCGCCGATGTACTGGCTCTGAATAATTCCTTTGCGATCGATAAAGACCAGAATCGGCACATAGAGCGGAACGACGATTGATTTCTGCAGGAACTCGTATACGGATCCACGGTCCACCCAGCCCACAGTAAAGCCATGAACATACTTCGCGTTGAAGTCGCCCACCTGGTCCTTCGCCTGGTCATCAAACGCAGCCGCCAGGAACTGCACGCCTTTAGGCGTATACTCCGGAACGATCTGGCTGCTCAGAAGGCGCGACATGTCCTGGCAATGCGGGCAGGTCGTGAAGAAGAACGAAAGCATCACTGGCTTGCCTTTGAAAGAGCTGAGCAGCTTTTGGCTGCCATCGGGCATGTTGATGGCGAGCTCGGGGGCGGGCCTCGGGTCGTCGGCAAAAGCCGGGACTGTCAGAGCCGCGGCAAGTAAGAAAGCGATCGAAGTTTTCATAAAACCTTAGTGTAGAGGATACTGGAATCGGGTGTCTGCCCCATCAGTTCCTTGTTTGGACGTGTCGCTCCGCCCGAATCTTCCGTTCTTTTTCTCGATCAGACAACTATGAAAGATGATGGACTAATCCTCGCGGCGTGGAACGATGCACGACGCACGCATGCTTCCGCGATTCTGGCCACGGTTGTAAAGGTCACCGGGTCATCCTACCGCGGTCCCGGCGCCCGCATGTTGATCACTGGGGATGGTGGCCGGACAGGCTCGATCAGTGGCGGCTGTCTTGAAGGCGACGTGGTCAAGAAGGCATGGTGGCTCACCGGCGAGTCGGATGCCGTCGTACGCGTTTACGACAACAGCTCGGATGATGACGCGGTTTGGGCTTTCGGGCTGGGTTGCAACGGAGTCGTGCACGTGCTGCTGGAACGCCTTGCGCCCGGCTCGAACCCGCTGCCGATCGAATTGGTTGAGGCTTGCCGGAATTTGGATTCCGGAGGCGTGCTTGCAACGGTGATTTCGCCAGGCGAAACGGGCCAGAAGTTTGCGATTTTTCCGGATGGATCGGAGCGATGCGAGATTGCGCGGTCTTCGCTTGCTCGCGAGACGGCAACGTTGGCGCGTGAAGTTTTCGGGAGTGGCGAATCGCAATCGGCGGAACTCGATGGGGCCGAGCTTTTCATCGAGTACATTTCACCGCCTCTGCGGTTGCTGGTGGTCGGAGCCGGCCAGGATGCGCTTCCGCTGATGCGGTTTGCGCGTGAGCTGGGATGGCACGTTACCGTCCTCGATGGACGCTCGCATCTGGCTCGGCCCGAACGGTTTCCGCAGGCCGATCGAGTGCTGACGGTAGATCTGAACGATCCGCTGGCGAACCTCAACGTCAACCCGCAGACCGCGGCAGTGATGATGAGCCACAGTTACGAACAGGACATGGCGTTTCTTGGGGCGCTCCATCCGTTGCCGCTTCGTTACCTGGGAGCGCTCGGCCCGAGGAAGCGCACGGAGCGCATGCTGGCGGAACTCGGCTACACGCCGCGGCCGGATCTGCATAGTCCGGTAGGTCTCGATCTCGGGGCCGATACGTCGGAGGAGATTGCACTGGCAATCGTGAGCGAGATTCAGGCGACGGTAACGGGGCGGCCGGGTGGGATGCTGCTTCATAAGCCAGGTCCGATTCATGCGCGTCCCGAGCCTGTGCGCGCATGATTGCGGCGTTGGTTTTGGCGGCCGGCGGATCAAGCCGGATGGGCGGCCCGAAGCAACTGATCGAACTCGACGGAAAGACGCTGCTGCGGCGCGCGGTGGAGACTGCGATCGCGTCTCAGGTCGGATTCGTTGTGGTGGTCCTGGGTCATCAATGGGAGCGCATGGCGCTTGAGACGGAAGGTCTGGATGTGAAGATCGTCGTCAATCCGGAGTGGCACGTCGGGATGTCGTCGAGCCTACGCGCCGGTCTGCAGGCGCTTCCGGATACCGCGGAGGCTGCGCTGATCACGTTGTGCGATCAGCCGATGGTGACGGCGGAGAATCTGCGCGATTTGCTTGCGCTTTTCGCGGAATCAGGGAAGCCGCTTGCGGCTTGCCGGTATGCGGGTGCGCTGGGCGTTCCTGCTGTCTTGGCGCGAACGCTGTTCCCCGAGTTGATGCAACTCAGTGGTGATGTGGGCGCTCGAAAGATTCTTCAGGCGCATGCGGCTGAGGCTGGGGTAATGGAGTTCCCGGACGCGGCGATTGATCTGGATACACCCATCGATTTGAATTCCTTTTCCGCCAAGCAGCACTAAGCGCGTGGAACGCACAAACTTCGCCGCAAACGGAAAGCATCGCGGTGTCCGCAACCTCATACCGTGCCCGAGCGAAAGCAAGTGGGCCGGTGAGGACGCGGCGTCAAACCACTCCCTTTCACCCGGACTCAGTGTGAGAGTTGGTATTGGGTGTGAGTTTGTTCGGTCTCAGCGGGAAGACGTTGGGATGAGTAAACGCCGCGGGCCGAGAGGTTAATCGATCGCAACTTGCGTAATCGCCGCGCGTAGAATCGCGACGCACGCTTTCGAGTTCTTCAATCGGCACATGTTCCTCATTGCCGTGCGCGACGTGCATCGTTCCCGGGCCGAACACAACGCACTCGGTACCAAGCTGAGCAATCCACGGCGCCTCCGTTCCAAACGAGACCGTAGCCGGCGCGTGACCTGACAGCTCAGCCAGCGTCGTCACGATACGGCTCGAAGCTCCCGTCGCGAATCCGGGTTGCCGCCGCAACACCTTCAACTCGCAGCCGCTCAGTTGCTCAATCGCAGCATCCACCGCTTGATGCGGAATGGGTCGCCACTCGAACAGCATCGTGCATTGGCCGGGGATGATATTCTTCGCGCGGCCGCCCTCGATCACGCCAATGTTCACGGTGGTGTAAGGCGGGTCGAAGCTCCCATCCCGATCGGACTTCAGTTGTTCCTGTATCTGCTCAGACGCCAGCACCACACGCGCGGCTTTGGCGATCGCGGAATCGCCGAGATCCGGGAACGCGCTATGGGCTTCCCGTCCGGTGCAGCGTAGTTCCGCGAGGCAATATCCTTTGCCGGCGCGAATCGGCGTCAGCGACGTTGGTTCCCCGATGATCGCGTAACGCGGCCGAAGGATCTGCGATTCGACGAAGCGCTGCGCGCCGATACAGCCGATCTCTTCGTCGGCTGTCAACACGAGCGCCAATCCTTTTCGCGCGGGTCCCATCACCTCGAGCGCGCACGCCAGGAATCCTTTCACATCGCAGGCGCCGCGCCCGTAGATATTTCCGTCGCGTTCGACAGGGTGTACCAGCGACGGCGAATCGTACGGCACGGTGTCCGTGTGGCAGACCAGTGCGAGCGCTGGTTCGCGCTCTTCCCCGGCGGTGGCGATCAGATTCGCTTTCGCTGTCCCGTGCTCGTCCACATAGGGTTGCTCGACACAATGCCATCCGGATTGTTCGAGGCGATGCCGGGCATAGCGGATCACCGGCAAATTGGATTCCGCCGATACCGATGAGATTGCGATCAGGTCTCTCAGGGTCGAAGACGGCACGCGATAATACTAGTACATGGCGCAGCTGCTCCCTTTATTTCCCTTGCAGCTGGTCGTCTTCCCACGCACTTCGCTTCCTCTGCACATCTTTGAGGATCGCTACAAGGAGATGGTGGAAGAGGCGATCCGGGACCACTCGGAGTTCGGCATCGTCCTCGCCAAAGAGGACGGGATCGTGAATGCCGGATGCACGGTGTACGTGGACAAGGTGCTTACCCGTTATCCCGACGGGCGTTTGGACATTGTGACCCAAGGCTTTCGCCGCTTTGAGCTTCTGGATCTTAACCAGGAACGCGCGTTTCTGCGAGGCACGGTCGAGTTCTTCGATGACGATCTGGAAGCGGAGCCCGCGCCCGAGCTGAAGCAAACGGCGATCGCCCGCTACCAGGAACTCGCTGCAGCGGGTGAGAAGCGCGCGAACGATGATGCGGCGCTGGACGATACGCAGCTCAGTTTTCAGCTTGCGCAGGCGGTGCCCGATCTGGACTTCCAGAGCCAGCTGTTGCGAAGCCGCTCGGAGACGGAGCGCTTGCGGCAGTTTACCCAGTTTCTGGACCTTCACATTCCTCGCGTGCGGCAGCGGACACGCATGCGGCAGCTGGCTCCGCGGAACGGATTCTCACACAAGATCGCGGGGTTTTAGCGGGATTGTTTCTGTTCGAATCGGCTCAAAGGACCCTGCCTGTAAAGCCGCGATCCCTGTATCTTTCGGTGTCGCTCGGCGTTCACCTGCTGGTCGCGGCGTGGCTGCTTACGCCTTGGCTGCCGGCCAAATCTCCCAGCGCGTACGATCAGATGATTCGGCCGCATGAGACGCGCCTGGTCTGGTACACATTCAAGAACAAGCTGCCGGATGTGTCCCCGCCAAAGCCGCGCGCCGAAGACCGGCCGTTGAAGGCCGAGGCACTTAGTAAGCAATCGATTGTTTCGGCTCCCGTGAATGCCCCGAAGACGGCGCAGGTGATCATTCATCCGGCGCCGGAGATGAAGCCGCAGCCGTTGAAACCGCTTCCCAACCTGATTGCCCTGGCCGCTCCGCCGCCGAAGCAGTTCGTCGCGCCGGAGCATCAGACCAGACGAACCGCGGCGAAAGTGGCGGAACTGGAACCCGCGCCGGCGATGGAGGCTCGTGTTCACGCTCCGGACCTACCGACGCTGCCCACGCCCGCGAAACCGTTCGTGCGGCCGCCGGAGCGAGTGGCGAAGCTGACCGCGCATGTTCAGGTGAACGATGCACCGGAATTGAATCCGGCATCGAACGCGGCAACCAACAACCTGGCCGCGAAGGTCTTGGATCAAGGATCGCGGACCTTGGCGTTTCGTCCGCAACCCAAACGGGTGGTAACGGCATCGATCGGCGCACTCCCCGATGTGCCCGATCTCAAGGGGACTTCGTCGACAGCCAATGTCGCGGTGATCGGGCTGAACGCGATCGATTCGCTGAAGGTGCCGCTGCCGGATAGCTCGCACCGCGGACAGCTATCAGCCGGACCGGTGCTTCGTCCAGACGGCGCGACATCGGCCGGAGGCGGCTCTGGAATCACAGTCCCTGACCTGACCATCCGCGGCGGAGACAAAGATTCCGCGCAGGCTTTGATCGCTAAGGCGATGGCACCCGACCGGCTTTCCCGTCGGCCGGACGGCGATGTGCGGGAAGTGGCGAGAACGACCACTCATCCGGTGGGCACGAGGATCCGCCGGAACCCGCGCGTCCGCCGGGAGTTCGTGTATCCGGAGCACCCGATCCCCGCTTTCTTGGCCGAACGGTGTTCAGCGTCGCGCTGCAGAGTCCCAACCTTACCAGCCACTCCGGCAGCTGGCTCATGTGGTACGCCGATCGCGAGTTGGAGAGCTTCCAGGTTGTCATCTCAGCTCCGGAGCCGAAGCATGAGGTGGATCCGAAATACATCGCGACGGCGATCGAAGAGCGCGTCGAGGGCACGGTGCGCCTCGCCTTTGTGATCGGGCGCGACGGACGCGTGTACGGGGTTCAAACCGTGAAAGGCCTGGATGATCGCCTCGATCAGAGCGCGACTGAGGCGCTGAAGAAGTGGGTCTTCAATCCGGCCACGCGGCAGGGAAAACCGATCGAAGTGGATGCGTTGGTCGACATTCCGTTCCGGCTCGCCCCGAGGGCGGCAAATTGAGGATCACCCATTGAAGCGGCAACATCTGGTGATCGATGCGGACGACACGCTTTGGGAGAACAACATCTACTTCGAGCAGGCGTTCGATCGCTTTTGCGAGCTGCTGCAACATTCGACGTTGACGCCCGCTGAGGTCCGTGCGGCATTGGATGAGATCGAGATCGAGAACAGCAAGATCCACGGATACGGCGCGCATAACTTCGTGCGCAACCTGCGGCAGTGCTTCGAGGCTCTAGTGGAACGCGATCCCCATCCGACGCACTTCGAGGAAATCGCATCGTACGCGCATTCGATTATGCAGATGCCGATCGAGCTCATGCCTGGAGTAGCGGAAACACTGCCGCGGCTTGCCGAGCAGCACGAGCTTACGGTGTTCACGAAGGGCGCGCATGAGGAACAGAGCTCGAAGATCGCGCGCTCGGGTATCGGTCACTGGTTCACGCATTGCGAAATCGTGAAAGAGAAGAACCGCGACGCGTACCACGATCTGGTCGACGCGGCTTCAATTCGATTCCGAGAGCACGTGGATGATCGGGAACAGCCCGAAATCGGATATCAATCCGGCGCTCGCGGCAGGTCTACGCGCGGTCTATGTTCCGCATGAGCGCACGTGGTCGTTGGAGCGCGAAGAGATCGCTACGAGCGACCGGCTGCTGGTCGCCGAGGGCTTTGGAGATCTTATGCGGATCTTTCTGTAACTTACTCGTACCGCAGCGCCTCAATGGGGTCGACCTTGGCCGCGCGCCGTGTCGGAGCCCAGCAGGCCAGCAGTGCCACGGCAGCGAATAACACCGCCACGCCAATCAGTGTCAGCGGATCATTCGGTTTTACTTCAAATAGCAACGAGCGCAACACGCGCGACACGAGGATCGCCGCCACAATTCCCGAGACCACCCCGCCCGCAATGAGCCGGAAGCCTTCGCCGAACACTAATTTGTGAATGTCGCTCTGCTGCGCTCCTATCGCCGTGCGAATCGCAATCTCGCGCCGTCGCGACGCCACGGAGAGTGACAGCATGCCATAGATCCCCACCAAGGTAAGTGCGCTGCCCACAACCGCGAATCCCACCAGTAACTGCATCGCGAACGTGCGGGAAGCTAGCGAGTCGCCGCGTACTTGTTCCAGCGTGCGCACATGCTCCACCGCCACCGTCGGATCCACTGCGTGCAATTCACGTTTTACGCTGGTGACCACGGCGCGAGGGTCGGACGCGGTGCGAATTACCAGATCTTTCGAGAATGCCGTCTGCTGCCAAAGCGAACAGTAGATTTCCGGTGGGGCCGCCTGAGTCAAGTCATCCATGCGCCCGTTAGCCGCCACTCCCACAATCACTACCGGCGGATTCTCATGGCCGTACATCCAGAGCTTCTTTCCCAGCACGGTCCGCTTCGGAAAGTAGCGGTCGGCGAATGCCTGGTTCACAACTGCCACCTTCGCGGCCTTATCAGCATCGTCGTTCCGGAAGTCGCGCCCCTGCGTGATCGGAATGCTCATTAGCGCGAAATAACCGGGTGTCACCGCACGCACCGGAAACGAAGTCCGATCGCTTTCTTTACTCGCCAGCGGCTGCCCTTCCACATCCATCGTCCACGGCCAGTTGTTACCGGTTAGCGGCACGCCCCACGCAAACGCCGCGCGCTCCACGCCGGGAATGGCGGACACCCGTTCGAGCGCCCTATGATGGAAAGTCCCCCAGTTGCCTTGCACCGCCGTCACGCTCATCGTGAGAATGTGCGTCGTGTCGTAGCCCGATTGCACGTTCGCAAGATTCATCATGGTGCGAATCAACAGCCCCGCCCCTACCAGCAGCGCCAACGTCAGCGCGGTTTGCACGACGGTGACGCCACGCAAGAGACGCCGCTCGCCGGTGCCCGCGCTGCTCTTCGGCCCGGCGCTCTTCAGAACCTCGACGGGATCGAGTCTCGAAGCGCGCAGTGCGGGGATCAGCCCGGCCAGCAGAGCTGAGAACACCGCAGAGCCCAGACCGCACGCCAGAACCGGCCAGCCCGCGCTCACCGCGTCCAAGCGCGGAATGGCGTGAACCGCAATGGTTCGAAATACGCGGACGATGCCGAACGCCAGCCCGATTCCCATCACTCCGCCGGCTAGCGCGACCAGCAGGCTCTCGGTGGCGACTTGCCGGAACAGCGCGATCCGTCCCACTCCCAGAGCAGTGCGCACCGCATACTCCTGCTGCCGTTGTAAGCCGCGAACAAGCAGCAAAGCGGCAGCATTGCCGCAAGCGATCAGAAGTACCAGCGCCGCCGCGCCACAAAGCGGCCAAAGGATCCGCCCGCCATCCTGGTTCATCTCCGTTCGCAGCGGCTGCAAGCGCGGCACGATTCCGGCATAGTTGCGTTCGCTCTGGGCCTCTTGCGTGATCAGCACGGCCAACTCCGACTGCGCTTCTTTCACGCGCGCACTGCCGCGCAACCGTCCGACCACGTCCCACCCTTGGTCTTTGAAGTGGGCGGGGTCCAGCCCTGCGGGCATCCAATAATCCACCGTGGCGTTCACGTTGTAGTTCGGCTCCTGCGAGGCGCCGGGAGTTGGAAGGAACCGTATGCCAGGACGCATGACGCCGATCACGGTATACGGCTCGTTGCGGCTAATGTGGACAGCCTTCCCGACGATAGAAAGGTCACCGTGGAATTGCCGCTGCCAAAGGTCATAGCCGAGCACGATCAAGCGCGACGGGTGCGCCGAAATGTCCGAAGGCAGGAACGTGCGTCCGATCAGCGGCTCAAGGCCGAGCGCGCGGAAGTAATCCGCCGTCACCTCCATTCCTTCGAGCGAAACGCTTCCCTGAGGAAGCACCAGGTAATTGAACGACCACGAGTACGCAGCAATTGACTCGAAGGATTTCGCACGCTTCTGCCAATCCAGCCACTCCTCGGCCGACCACCCTTTCGCATGACCGATCAATTCGCCGTCGCTACGCGCCGATTGCACCAGCACCAAGCGGTTCGGATCGCGGTACGGCGGAGCGGTGAGCAGAACGCCCTGAATCAAACTAAACACAGCCGCCGTCGCGCCGATCCCAAGCGCCAACGTCAGCACCGCGATCAGAGTGAATCCTGGTTGCTTCAGCAATACCCGCAATCCGAATCGAAGGTCTTTCAGCATGAAGGTTGGTGCTCCTTCGAATTTGTACGAGCCGCGCGGGCTTTGGTTAGCTTTTTACCCCACCCGCGATGCGTCTAGTCAAATTGAGCAAGCTACTCACTTCGCAGCGCCTCCAACGGATCGATGCGAGCCGCGCGGCGTGCCGGAATCACAGAAGCTGCAAGCGCGATCAGAAGGATCGACGCAATCGCAAGCACCAGAATGACCGGGTCCAACGAATTGACCTGAAACAGAAGCGAGCGCAGCAGCCTCGTGGCAAAGACAGCGGCAACGGCTCCGACGACGCAACCGATCACGCCGAGCTTTGCGCCGGAAAGCAGAATCAGCCGCATCACGCCGGAGCGCTGCGATCCCAGCGCCATCCGAATCGCAATCTCCTGTGTGCGCGTCGCCGTGGAGAAAGCGATCACGCTATAGATGCCCAGCAAAGCCAGCAGCACGGCCACGGCGGCAAACGTGGAGATGAGCGCAGTGTTGAACCGGCGGGGCGCCTGAACTTCCGAGATCACGCGATCCATGGACTCTACGTGGGTAAGCGGAAGTTGCGGATCGATGGAGCGGACGACGGCACTCAAGGAGCCGGCCATCTGCTCCGGCGGCAGCTGGCCGCGAACCACAATGGAGCCCGCATTTCCGGAAAGAAATCCGGGCGGCGCAAACGATCCTGCATCGGCCTTTGTCTGGCGTGAGGGCACGTAGATCTGTTGTTCCGTTGGTAGATCGGCCGCAAGTTGTTTGACGTCGCCAATCTCCCCAACGACTGTGAGCCAAGGTAAATCGGCTTCCTTTGGACCGCGGTGCAGGCGCTTGCCAATGGCGTCCTGTCCGGGCCAGTAATGCTCGGCGAGAGTTCGATTGATGATTGCTACTAGGGGCGCGTCTTCACGGTCGGCTTCAGTGAAGGCGCGGCCGCGAATAATCGGAATTCCCTGCGCCTGAAAGTAGCTACCCATCACCTGGGGGATCCATGCAACATTCAAACCGGCTCCTTTGGGAGGAATGTAGCCGTCGGGAGTAAAGGTGCCAAGGAACTCCACGTCCGCCGCGGGCAGCATGGAGGTAACTCCTACTGCTTGTACTCCCGGCAACTGCTCTAGCTTGGTCCTCAGGTTTAAGTTGAATGCGTCGATCGCGGGCTGCGTGGAATAGTGCCGGCGCGGCAGACTATAGGAGGCAGTAATTGTGTGGTCGGTGCGGAAGCCGAGGCCGACCGAGCGCATGTTCTCGAAGCTGCGCATCAGCAGGCCGGCGGCGACAACCAACACCAGGGCGACCGCAAGTTCGGCAACCACCAAAGCCGACCGCAGCCGCGCTGAAGTCCCGCCAACCGCGCCCGAGCGTCCCCCTTCCTTCAGCACTTCATTCACTCCCGTGCGCGCCGCGGCCCACGCGGGAACTAATCCGCAGAGCACCCCCGTAAGCACAGCCAACCCGATGGCGAACGCTACCACTTGCCAGTCCAACCCAATGGAATTGACACGAGGGAGCGTTTCAGGAAGGAAGCCAATGCCGACGCGCAGAGCGACCCATGCGAGGGCGAGTCCGAGCAATCCGCCGGAGACGCTGATCAGTAGTGACTCGACCAGCGATTGGCGGAGAATGGTCGCCCGCGTTGCACCTAGCGCAAGCCGCACCGATATCTCTCGGCGGCGCCGGACGACGCGTACCAGCAATAAGCCTGCAAGGTTGGCGCAAGCGATAAACAGGACCACCGTGACCGCGAGAAAAAGGGTAGTCACCAGAGGCCGGGCCTGCGCGATGGTGGACTCGTCAAGGCGCTGGACCGCCGGATGAATACGACGGTTGGAGAGCGCCGGCGGAAAGCTTCGCATGATCTCGCGTGCCGCGCCAACTGCATCCTGCTGGGCCTGGGCCGGAGTTACGCCGGGCTTCAAACGTCCGACCAGATAGTAGCCCCAGTTGCCTGCGCCTTGGATTAGTTCCGCCTGGGTGAAGCTCATTGGCACCCAAAGCTCGCTGCGGTTCAACTGACCGGGGTTCAACGGAAACTCGAAGTCAGGCGGCATTACGCCGATGATTTCGTACGGCTTGCGATCGAGAAAGACTTTCTGGCCCAGGACACTCGCATCACCGTGGAAGCGGCCGCGCCAAGTCTGATAGCTGAGCACCGCGACCATCTGGCTGCCCTCATCTTCCTGCTGTGTGAAGAAGCGGCCGAGAAGTGGTGAGACGCCGAGCGTCGGAAACATGCTCGCGGTGAGCCGCGCCGCATTGACTTGCGTCGGATTCCCCAAGCCGGAGAGCTCGTAAGTGGAAGTCCGGTAACCGCCTAGATTGGAGAAGGCGCGCGTGTCGCGAATGTAAGTCCGAACTCCGGGCGCGGTCACACCGGGCGTCTCGGCGCCGTACTGCGCGCCCTCCACGATGTCGCCAAGCGTAACTAGCGCGGCGGGATCTTCAAATGGCAAGGGCCGTAACAGTACGCCTTCGACGACAGAGAAGATAGCGGTGGTCGCGCCGATGCCGAAGGCCAGTGTTAGGACCGCGGTGAGGGTGAAGCCAGGCGACTTGCGCCATTGCCGAAGCGCGTATCGGATGTCGGGCAGAACGACTTCCATTCCCAGATTGTAGAGCAAGGAGTAGACGGCAACTTCGTCCTAATTAGCGCGGAGTTCGTCTTCGTGAGCCTATTAAGAGCTGGATTTCCGGCAACGCGAGTAACAGGAGAATTAAGCACAATAGAGCTAAAACGATTCTGTCCATAGACGGCCTGTAAAGGATTTTAGAAACCGCCTCGTGAGGAAGTCATAAACGGCCGTTCGATCCTTTTTATGGGTTCAATGGATAGAATCTCTTCATAACTTCCTTATCCGGCAATAAGACCTTCTTTAGCTCGCGAAGATTAAGTTCGTATCGGGGTCTAACTTTGTGCGGAGCAAATACGCGGAGCGGGAGCTTCTAAACGAATGCGTTCAAGCATTGCCGGTAACGGTAGTGTTCACAACCGTTTCCGGTACTCTCGATGCTCTCAGAAGGGCCGCAGTCCTGGCCCATGAATTAGGAGCGAAGATACGGATCCTGGTCGCTCATGTAGTCCCTTATCCGCTGCCGCTCGAGCAACCCAAGATCGACACGGAACTGCGCATGCGGCGGGTTCGTACGCTGATCGAGCGCGACAGCATTGAAACCCGAATCGAGATTCGCCTGTGCCGGGACGCGCGGCAATGTATCCAGGATTCGCTCGAACCCCACTCCCTGGTGATCATCGGACGCCGGCAAAGCCGTTGGCCACTTACTCGCGAACGACGTCTTGCGCGCGGATTGAAGCGCGCCGGTCATCAGGTAATCACTACTTAGCCAGGTATTTACTAAAGAATCCAGCCATGATCCGGTCGGCCTCTTTCGATTCCGGAAGAGCGGGATTATTCCAGAACGCATGAGGAAGCGCCTCAAAGACAACTAGCTGCGCGTCGACGCCAGCGCTTAGATAAGCCCGATGCAGCAGCGTGGTGCCGCTCAAGAGCAGATCGCGCCCGCTGGTAATGAATAGAGTTGGTGGAAATCCCGCCAGGTCGCCGTAAATCGGCGAGAGTACGGCGTCTTTCGAATCGGTCGAGCCTGCGTAGGGGCCGAGATCGTGCCTGTCGGACTTGGGTGGGTCGAGGTGGCCGGAGAAGCCGTTCAAGGCGAATAGCGCGATGGAATCTCCGGTGCGGCTGAAATCGCCCATCCCGGAGAAGATTCCAGTTGCTCCGGGCATTGGTAACTTCAGTTGCTTGATCTTAGCCGTGAATTCGGCGGTAAGGATGGCTCCGGCAGACGTTCCATAGATGGCGATATGTTCCGGCCGATAGGTTTTCAGCTGCTCTTTGTACACCGCGATAGCATCATCAAGACCTGCTGGAAACGGATGTTCTGGAGCTAACCGGTAGAGTACGGCAATTACTTTGATGCCGGTAAGATTAGCGATCGGGATAGTTTCCGTTAATGAACCAGAATCCGAGTTGAATCCACCGCCGTGTAAGTTGATCAGCACGAGGTTTCGCTTATCCGGCGCGACGGTGAGCGGAGTAACAACGCGAACGGGCACGCCCGCGATTGTGTCTTCAGCGACATTCGCCGGGTAGAGCTTCTTCGAGGCCTCTCCAGCGCCAGCCTGCCACTTATCCGTGCCGGCCCGGCGTTGCTCGAGTGTCTGCGGCACGTCGGCATCCGAAACCACGCGGGCGAGCATCTTCTGAGCTTCGGGGCTGACGGTAGCCGGCACCGGTACGACTCTTGTCACATATGCCGTGCCATCCGGCATGATCTTACTGCTGTCCGTCTGAGCGATGGCCTGAGTCGACACAAACCAAAGGGTCAGAGTTCCGATCATCAACTGCAATGTTCCGAGGCGCATCGCTGAGAATGGTATCAATTCCGTTTCACGATGGAAACAAGCCCGTAATGGCGGTCACCATACCTACCCCTGCCAGCGCGAGCCCGATTCCCCAGTAGAGTCGGCGCTTGGTAAGTAATGTTGTTGACATAATGACGAGTGAAGCTTCAAGACAAACATCGCCGATATCGAAGCGATCGGACGAGGTCTCCTGATGCGCGACTTCGTGTTCCAAAGCGTCTGCCTTGGTCTTTAGTTGCTGCTGATCTTGATCGATTTGCTGGATCTTCTTCTGATACTTGTCTTGCAACTCCCGCGCGCTCGAGGGATTGGCCACCTGCGCCGCCGGCAGAAAATCAAGCATCGCATCGTAACTTGTGCGCCCTGTCGCTTTAGACTCGTAGTAGACCCATTGCGCAATGGTTTCGTTCTGCATCAGAATCGTTCGGTTGTGGGCGCGATGCCCAAGCAACGACACCAGCGCGACTAAGACTGCCACAGCGGAGATGCTTATGGAAACGGGCCGGAGGCTCGGATCGTCGTGGTGCGCGGTTGCGTGTCCCTGCATTGTCACAGTATGAACTGACTGAACGATCTGCACTACCATCCGGCGGGCAATTTAGACCATCCGGCCCCGAACAGAGTCTGGCGGAACAATCCTGGTGCTAATTTCGTAACACGGTTCAGATGCCTAGCATCTACGCTTTGAAGCCGCGGTTTCAAAGGTTGCTGCGGCCAGCTGTGGCGATGTTGGCCCATGCCGGCGTAACGGCCAATCAGGTCACCGTGTTCGCTTGTGCGGCTTCATTCGCTGTAGGGCTCTTGCTGCGATTTGGCGACCGGCGATGGATGCTGGTTTTGCCACCCTTCCTCGTCTTGCGCATGGGAATGAATGCCGCCGACGGGATGCTCGCGCGTGAGTTCGGCCAAGCTTCGAACGTCGGCACTTACCTCAATGAAATCAGCGACGTAATCGCTGATGCCTGTCTTTACGTGCCTTTCGCCTACCTTCCCGGATTCAGTCCGTTTTGGATCTTAGTCGTGATCGTATTGGCCGCGATTTCTGAGATGACCGGTGTTGTCGCGGTATCTACAGGTGCAAGCCGGCGATATGACGGGCCTATGGGGAAGAGCGATCGCGCTCTTGTGTTTGGCGCGCTGGCGCTACCGATCGGATTCGGCATTCCCCTCGCGCGTTGGATATCGGTCAGTGTTCCGCCGCTATTGTCGCTCTTACTATTAATCACAATTGTAAATAGAATTCGGAAGGGCTTGGCGGAACTCGGCAATAGCGAAAGCCCTCAAAAGGTCAAGGTCAAGGCCACTTATGCGGACTGCGGAAGAGAAATACTGTAGCGCCGGTGACGGGACCCGGCTGTTCTATCGTTACTGGCCGGCAGCCGCGAGTACAGATCGCGCGCTCGTGCTTCTGCACCGGGGCCACGAACACTCCGGGCGATTGCAGCACGTAATCGACGAACTGAACTTGCCCGATTTCGCAATGTTTGCGTGGGATGCGAGGGGTCATGGCCTATCGCGCGGAGAAGTTGAAGGTAACCCGGCGCTATCAACCTTCGTGGATGATCTGGACCGCTTTGTCCGGCATATTTCAGTCGAATATGGTTTAGCCACGGGGAATATCGGGGTGATTGCGCAGAGCGTAGGAGGGGTTCTGGCCGCGGCGTGGGCGCACGACTATGCTCCGGGCATTCGTTGCATGGTTCTGGCAACTCCGGCGTTCAAAGTGAAGCTATATGTCCCGCTGGCGCGCACTGGAATGCGCATTGCCAGCGCTTTCTCCAGTAAGTTGCGCATCAATTCCTATGTGAAGGCCAGCGCACTTACTCACGATCCGGAACAGATTGCATCTTATAACTCGGACCCACTTATTCAACGGCCTATTTCGGTGCAAGTCCTGCTCGGGCTCTACAGCACTGCGGATCGCGTAACCGCCGATGCCGCGGCGATCCACACACCTACTCTACTGTTGATTTCCGGTAAAGATTGGGTCGTGCACCAGAAGCCGCAGCATCAATTCTTCGAACGTCTGGGTTCGACAGTCAAAGAGCGGCATGTATTCGAAGGCTTCTATCACGACACGCTCGGGGAGAAGGACCGGCATCTGTCAATTGCGAAAGCTCGTGACTTCGTTTTGCGTATGTTCGCCGAACCACAGGCACAGACCTGCTTGCTCAATGCCGACCAGCGCGGACATACGAAAGAGGAGTTTGATCGCCTTCGCCGGCCGTTGTCAGTCTTATCTCCGAAAGGCGCAGCTTTCGCCTTTACGCGGCTCGCGATGAAAACCGGCGGACAGCTATCCGAAGGTATCCGGCTGGGGCTCAAGACCGGTTTCGATTCGGGAAGCACGCTTGATTATGTATATAGAAACCGAGCTGCCGGATTTACACCGATCGGGAAGCTGATTGACCGGGCTTACACTAACTCAATCGGGTGGCGCGGCATTCGCGTTCGCAAAGAGAATGTCGAACGATTGATCGGCGAAGCAATAAGCCGGTTGCGAGCCGAGCAGCGGGACGTCCGGTTGATGGACGTCGCGGCTGGGCATGGGCGTTATGTGCTCGACGCGATCGAGAGGGAACGATTGCGTCCCGATTCTGTGCTACTCCGGGATTATAGTGACATCAACGTAGAAGCCGGACGACGTGTGATCCGTGAGAAGAATCTGGACGGGTTTGTTCGGTATGAGAATGCGGATGCATTCGATCGAGCTTCACTCGGAGCAGTTTCGCCGCGGCCCACCCTAGCCGTTGTCTCGGGTCTTTATGAGTTATTTCCGGATAACTGCAAAGTCAGGGAATCGCTCCATGGGATTGCAGATGCGGTCGAACCCGGAGGCTATCTTGTTTATACGGGCCAGCCATGGCATCCGCAGTTGGAAATGATCGCGCGCGTACTGCCTAGCCACCGAGATCATCAGCCCTGGGTGATGAGGCGGCGTTCTCAAGCCGAAATGGATCAACTGGTCGAGTCTGCGGGGTTCAGGAAAATCGAGCAGGCGATTGATGCGTGGGGTATCTTCACGGTGTCGCTGGCAGAGAGAGTAACCGTTGGCGACGCTCGCCGCAATTAAGGATGTGATCCGAGCGGAAATGCGCGGCGACCGACTGCGGCTGTTAGCGAGAGGCTTACTCTGGCTGGCGCTGCTCGGACCCTTCTTCTTTCTAAGTTACGGATTTGCGAATCAGATTACGAGCGGTCGCGCTCATGTCCCGTCGTTTGTCTTCGCCTGGGAGCACTGGATACCTTTCTTGCCATGGACGATCATTCCGTACTGGTCAAGTGACTTACTCTACATCTTGTCCGTTTTTGTATGCCGCACACAACGTGAACTAGACACGCACGCCAATCGGCTGTTCGTGGTCCAAATAATCTGCATTTCTTGCTTTCTCTTGTTTCCGTTGCGTTGCGTGTTCACTCGTCCGATTGCAGGCGGGATAGCGGGAAGCTTGTTTGACACTTTGAACACCTTCGATAAACCATTCAATCAGGCGCCTTCTTTGCATGTCAGCCTAGCTGTTGTTCTATGGAGTTGCTTCGCCGGGCGGCTTCGTGGATTTTGGCGATTTGCGATGGGCGCGTGGCTTGTGCTCGTCGCCCTATCCACGCTGACAACATGGCAGCATCAATTCATCGATCTACCTACTGGCGCGCTTGCGGGATGTCTGGCAACAGCGCTTATTCCGGGTGGAAGTGTTCGAACCCGCCGCGAGGACCGTTTGCGTTTGGCAACTTTCTATCTCTCGGGTTCGGTCTCCTGCGCAGCGGTGGCGTTTCGGGTTGGCGGTTTCGGACTTATATTCCTTTGGCCTGCGGCCGCTCTCCTCGTAACGGCAATCCTATACGCGGCGGATTGGCCTCGCTTCTTTCTAAACCCAATCATCCGGGCGATAACTGCACCGTACATCGCCGTCGCGTTCGCTAACTCCCGCTGGTGGACTCGGCGCACTGCTTCTCCGATTGAAATCACCGACGGCATCTGGTTGGGTAGAGTTCCAGGGTGGTTCGACCGAAGACCACGACAGTTCGGCTCGATCGTTCGTCTATGTGCAGAGCTACCGGTAAGTCGGCGGGGAGCAGCCTGCAAGAGCATCCCGATCCTGGATCTTATTACTCCATCGCCGGACCAACTGCGCGATGCTGTGACGGCGATCGAGGGTTTCGGATCGCAGCGGCCCACCTTAGTCTGTTGTGCGCTTGGATTTTCGCGCAGCGCGGCAGCCATTGCTGCATGGCTGGTCTGGACTGGACGAGCGGTGTCCGGCGACGAAGCAATACGATTGATCCGGATGCGGCAGCCGCAAATTGTCATCACCGGAGCAACCGCAGCAGCGATCGACGAGTCCGCGCAATCGAGGGGATCCCTTGCTCTCAGGCTTTGATTGTCGAGCGGCGGCGGCCATTCTGCAATCGGGCCGGACGCTGGCGCACGCAGGTAGCGCCGGCGCGTTGATCGCCGCGTATGGTATCTTTGCCAGCCACGGCATCCCCGCTGTCCTACTGTATGTGTCGCTCGTTTTCTGGCTTGTCCAAACTTACTTTGCCGCGCGAGTAGCGATTGATGCCTCGCTCTTCCGCGAGCTAGGCGAACATCCGGAAGACGACCCTTCGGCGCTGGATAACTTGCTGGCAAATTGGAAACTCATCAAGCGCGCGAAGCCTCGTAACTTGGCGGAACGATTCGACGGCGCCTTGCGCTTGTGGAAGATGCAGACTCGCGCATTCGCCGTTCAAATTCTGATCTTGTTGGCTGCGCTGACTATTCACCTAGTTAAACCGTGATGCTGGGACGTATGATCGCCGCTATCGTCGCAGGCGGGTCAAGGGCCTTGACTGGGGCTCAGTCGCAATGGATAGGCTGCGGTCCGTTCAGCAAGCAGAGGATCTACTTCGCCAACCACTCCAGCCATCTGGACTTCATCCTACTTTGGAGCGCGCTACCTACAGAACTACGCCGAAAGACTCGGCCGGTTGCGGCGGCGGATTACTGGTCTCGAGGCGTCGCAAGAAAGTATCTAATGCAGAATGTCTTTCACAGCGTGCCGGTTCAGCGAGCACCGGGGCAGTTAATTGCGGACCCACTCGGGCCAATGGTCCGTGCATTGGACGAAGGCGCGTCGTTGATCCTATTTCCAGAAGGCACGCGCGGCGACGGCGAGGAACTGCAAACGTTTAAGCCGGGGATCTACTACTTGGCTCGGTCGCGACCCGATGTCGACTTAGTCCCAGTCTGGATTGAGAACTGTTATCGCGTGATGCCCAAAGGATCAATCCTGCCGGTGCCATTACTCTGCTCTGTCCGGTTCGGCTCGCCAACAAGATTGACCGACGGCGAACCTCAACCAGTGTTTCTGGATCGGTTGAAGCGAGCCGTTGAAGAGTTGGGACGCGCATGATCGGCACGCCACAGGGATGGATTATTCTCGAGGGCGTCCTTGCGGCGCTCGTCATTGCGAGTGTGGTCGGGTTCGTCCTGAACCGTCGCGGCGGGGACGACGCTTCCCGCCGCACCATCGCTAACCTGAACGCGCGCATCAAGGCGTGGTGGCTGATGGTAGCGGTTCTCGCCGGAGCGCTCCTTGCCGGACCAAAGCCCGTGATCATCCTCTTCGCGCTCGTCTCTTTCGCGGCGCTGCGTGAATTCCTGACACTTACACCGACACGAAAGCCGGATCACGTCGCGCTGTTACTGAGCTTCTTTGTCGTGCTGCCTTCGCAGTACGGACTGGTCTGGACGAAGTGGTACGGCGTGTTTACGATTCTGATTCCGGTCTATGTGTTCTTGTTGCTTCCGGCATTTACAATCATCTCCAGCGATGCAACAAAGAATTTCCTGGCAAGAACTTCTCAGACGCAGTGGGGACTAATAGTCTGCGTCTATTGCATCTCACATGTCCCGGCGCTACTGATGCTCCGCATTCCGGGCTACGATCCTGCCATGCTGGTAGTGTTCTTAGTGTTAGTCGTTCAGGCAAGTGACGTACTGCAATACCTTTGGGGCAAGTTAGCCGGACGGCATCCAATCGCGCCCGCCGTTTCTCCGTCCAAGACGATTGAAGGATTCGTCGGCGGCACTTTGACAGCTACCGCATTGGGGACGAGCTTATGGTGGATTACGCCCTTTAATCCATGGCAAGCGGCGCTATTCTCGCTACTAATTACCATGATGGGATTCCTCGGGGGACTTGTTATGTCCGCAGTCAAGCGAGACCGCGGCGTGAAGGACTGGGGGAACTTGATTGAAGGGCACGGCGGAATGCTTGACCGTTTGGACTCGGTCTGCTTCGCCGCACCCATCTTTTTCCACTTAACTCGCTTCTTCTTTTCGCTGACCTAAGATCAGGCCGCGATCGGTACTTCGCGGAACACCAACTCCGACTTATCTGGGCTTAAATCCACAACGACTTCTTCGCCGTCGTGAACCTTCCCGCTAATGATCAGGCGCCCAAGACGCGTCTCGATCTGCTTCTGTATCGCGCGCTTGAGCGGCCTGGCTCCGTAGATCGGATCATAGCCCGTCTTCACCAGATGAGTTCGCGCCTCATCCGTCAAAGTTAGCGTGATGTGGCGATCGGCCAACCGTTTCCGCAAACCTGCAAGCTGGATTTCCACGATCTCCTTCAGATGCTTCTCATCCAGCGCGTGGAACACGATGATCTCGTCGATGCGGTTAAGGAACTCAGGCCGGAAACCGGCGCGTAGTTCGTTCATCACCGCATTCTTCATATCATCGTAGCTGCGACCAGCGAAGCTTCCTTTGTAGTCGAGTATGCGATGGCTGCCGACATTAGACGTCATGATCAGCAGCGTGTTCTTGAAGTTCACCGTTCGGCCCTGACCATCCGTCAGCCGGCCGTCATCCAGGATCTGCAGCATCACGTTGAAGATATCCGGATGCGCTTTTTCGATCTCATCGAATAAGATGACTGAGTACGGCTTGCGGCGGACGGCTTCCGTTAGTTGCCCGCCCTCCTCAAATCCGACATACCCCGGGGGCGCACCTAGTAACCGCGCGACAGTATGCTTCTCCTGATACTCGGACATGTCGATGCGAATCATATTGTGTTCGTCATCGAATAAGTACTCCGCCAGAGCACGGGCCAGTTCGGTCTTACCCACACCCGTAGGTCCAAGGAAGATGAAGCTTCCGATCGGACGGTTCGGATCTTTCAACCCGGCACGCGCACGGATCACAGCTTCAGAGACTGCAATCACCGCTTCGTCCTGTCCGATAACCCGCTTATGAAGCTGATCCTCAAGCTGCAGCAGCTTCTGCATCTCCCCTTCGAGGAGACGCGAAACCGGAACGCCGGTCCAGCGGCTAACTACTGCCGCAATATCTTCCTCGCCGACTTCTTCTTTGAGTAGCTTCGTGGGACTCGCCGCTACCGTCTCAGCGCTGGCAAGCTTAGTCGTAAGTTCCCGGAGCTTTCCGTACTTCAGTTCAGCGGCGCGATTCAAATCGTACTTACGCTCGGCTTGATCGATCTCAGTTTTCACCTGATCGATCTGTTCGCGCAACGTACGCAACGCCTGCACCGATTCCTTCTCTAACTGCCAGCGAGCTTTCAGCGCGTCACCCTCCGCGCGCAGATTCCCGATCTCCGTTTCGATCTTACTCAGACGCTCACGCGAGGCGGCGTCTTTCTCTTTCTTCAGCGCCTGGCGCTCGATTTCCAGCTGCATCGTCCGGCGTAAGATCTCATCCAGCTCAGCCGGCATCGAATCGATCTCGACGCGCAGCTTAGCAGCGGCCTCGTCCACAAGATCGATTGCTTTATCCGGAAGGAACCGGTCCGAGATATAGCGATCCGACAGAAGCGCGGCACTTACTAGCGCAGCATCCTTGATTCGCACGCCATGGTGCAACTCATAGCGATCCTTCAGGCCGCGTAAGATCGAGATCGTATCTTCAACCGTCGGCTGATCCACCATCACGGGCTGGAAACGACGCTCCAGCGCAGCATCCTTCTCGATGTACTTGCGGTATTCGTCCAGCGTGGTCGCGCCGATGCAGTGCAGTTCGCCCCGAGCAAGCATCGGCTTGAGTAGATTCCCCGCATCCATCGAACCTTCCGCCTTGCCGGCGCCGACTACCGTGTGCAACTCGTCGATGAACAGGATGATTTCGCCATTGGAATCGAGGACCTCTTTCAGCACGGCTTTCAGACGCTCTTCGAACTCACCGCGAAACTTCGCACCGGCGATTAGCGCTCCCATATCCAGCGAAACGATGCGCTTCTCTTTCAAGCCCTCGGTCACATCGCCGCGAACAATCCGCTGTGCGAGGCCCTCGACGATGGCAGTCTTGCCGACACCAGGCTCGCCGATCAGCACCGGGTTATTTTTTGTCCGGCGCGAAAGAACTTGAATGACGCGGCGGATCTCTTCATCCCGGCCAATCACCGGATCAAGCTTGCCTCCACTGGCGGCCTGAGTTAGATCCCGCCCGTACTTCTCCAAGGCCTCATAAGTCGCCTCGGGGTTCTTAGTGGTAACGCGCTGACTCCCACGGACCTCACGGAGAGCTTGCATCAATCGGTCGCGACTAATCCCCAGCTCTTTCAAAGCTTTGGAATCGTCCACGGCTGCAAGCAGGAAATGCTCAACCGATATGAAGTCGTCTTTGAGATGCTTTGCTTCGTCTTCCGCCTTCGTGAACAGTTTGTTCAGGCGCGGGGTGACATAGATCTGGTCTGGAGCTCCCGTCGGTCCACTTACTTTCGGGAGACGATCCAGATCCTGATTCAGCCGGCCGGCGAGGGCGTCAACGTTCGCCCCCGCACGCTTCAAAATAGACGACGCGAGTCCGCCCTCTTGCGAAAGAAGAGCGGCCAGCAGATGCTCGACGTCGACCTGTTGATTCCCGCGGCGGAGAGCCTCGCTTTGCGCGGTCCGCAGCGCTTCCTGAGTTTTCTCTGTTAATCGATTTATATCCATACACTTATTACCTGTTAATTAGTTTGCGATAAGTTATGCCGCTATATGCAGCAGACTTTTTTCGCTGATTCCCGGTATCGCTGCTCGAAGCACTTCATGCACGTGCTCCGCCAGGATGAACTCCATTTCGTCGCGCGCATCGCTCGGAAGATCGCGCAAATCTTTCTCGTTCTGCTTGGGAATAATAACGCGCCGGATGCCGAGCCGCCGCGCGGCCAGCATCTTCTCCTTGATGCCGCCGACCGGCAGCACTAACCCGGAGAGCGTAACTTCGCCGGTCATCGCGGTGTCGCTGCGGACCGGCAGTCCGGTGTAGAGCGACGTCAGCGCGGTCGTCATCGTGACGCCCGCGGAAGGTCCATCCTTCGGGATCGCGCCGGCGGGAACGTGAACGTGTACGCCGTAGCGGCGGAACAGCGAATGGTCAACCGAAATTTCGCTGCCGTGCGACCAGATATAGCTCTGGGCGATCTTAGCGGATTCCTGCATCACTTCGCCGAGTTGGCCGGTGAGCGAAAGACCTTTACCGTCCTTGAGCAGCGCCGCTTCAATGTAGAGAACGTCGCCGCCGGCTTCCGTCCAGGCGAGTCCCGTGGCCACGCCCGCCGGTACGTCCTTGCGGGCTTGCTCCGGCGAAAAGCGCTCGGGACCTAGAAGATCAACCACTTCATCCTTATTGATGTCGACCGCGCTGGGATTTCCCTCCGCGACTTTCAGAGCCACTTTACGCATGACGCGACCGATGGCGCGTTCCAACTGGCGGACGCCGGCTTCGCGGGTGTAGCGCGAAATTACGAAACGAAGTGTATCATCGCTGAGGACGCAGAGATCAGGCGAAAGACCCGCCTCCTTGAGCTGTTTCGGAACCTGATACCGGCGAGCGATCTCAAGCTTTTCTTCCTCGCTATAACCCGCCAGGCGCACGACTTCCATCCGATCCAGCAGCGGCTGCGGAATCGTGTCCAGCGTGTTCGCCGTCATCACGAAAAAGATCTTCGAGATGTCGAACGGGACATCGAGGTAGTTATCGCGAAACGTCTTGTTCTGTTCGGGATCGAGGATTTCGAGCAGCGCGGCTGCCGGGTCGCCCCGAAAATCGCGACCGAGCTTGTCGACCTCATCCAGCATCAGCACGGGATTGTTCACGCCGGCTCGACGGATACTCTGGATTACGCGCCCGGCCATTGCACCGATGTACGTGCGGCGATGCCCTCGGAGTTCCGCCTCATCGTGCATCCCGCCCAGGCTCAGGCGCTCGAACTTGCGGCCCAGAGCACGGGCGATCGATTGGCCGAGTGACGTTTTGCCGACTCCTGGAGGGCCGACGAAGCACAGGATCGGAGCCTTGGCGCCCGGGTTTAGCTTCAGCACTCCCATGTGTTCCAGGATGCGTTCCTTGACGTCCTTCAGGCCGTAGTGATCTTCCGCCAAAATCTGGCGAGCGCCGGCGATATCGATTCCGGAACCCTCGCTGGCTTTCATCCACGGCAATTCCAGGATCAGTTCCAGCCAAGTGCGGCCGACGTTGTAGTCGGGAGCTTGCGGGGAAAGGCGGTCGAGCCGCGCCATCTCACGGTCGGCTTCTTTGCGGACTTCTTCGGGCAGTTCGCCTGCCTTCAGCCGATCACGCAGAAGTTCCAGCTCGGATTCTCCCTCCTTGCCGCCCAGTTCCTGCTGGATGGCCCGGAGTTGCTGCCGCAGCACGTACTCGCGCTGTTCTTTGCCCATTTCACTCTGGGCTTCGCTCGCGATTTTGCCGCGGATTTCCAGAATCTGGAGCTCGTGCGACAAGTGGGCGTGGACTAGGCGCAGGGCTTCCGCGCGGTTCTGAGCGGCCAGCAGCGAGTGCTCCAACGCAACATCCATGCTGAGGACGCTGGCTAGCATCCACGACATTTGGAGCGGATCCACCTGGCCGGTGATCGCGCGTGTGAACTCACCCGGCAACTCGATCCCGGCGTATTTCAAAACCTTCATGGCCAGCTCGGCGACTTCGCGGTGCAGCGCCTCCATTTCCGGGTTGGTGTCTTCGGACGCGTCAGGGGTCGGAACGGGGACGAAACTCGCGGTCAGGAATTCATCGCCGCTGAACTCGCCAAGTGCCACGCGCTCAACGCCGAGCACGAGGATCTCATATTTGTCGTCGTCACGCCGCGAGCGCTTGATAACGGCTTTGGTCGCGGTCGGGAACAGATCGCCCGGGGTCGGAACTTCAACTGACGAATCGCGTTGACAGACGACCAGAATCTCTTTCGCCTCGGTCGCCAGCGCTGCCTGAATGGCTGCCACCGACCGAGGTCGACCCACTGAGAGCGGCATCAGCAGGTTGGGGAAGAGTACCGTGTTTTTGATCGGAACGACAGGAAGAGCCTGGTCTTGTGACATCTATAATTCCTCTTATCACAAGAGATGAGTGCAAGGCACTAAAGGTTTCAGTCTTGCTGCATGTCTTACAAGCGTATGATTTGGCTATACGTTGGCTGGTTCGGGATGTTTCCAAGGGGCGCGATACGGGCGCGCGAGCAACTGGTTCGCCTGGTCGTCGCCAATGATTCGACCGGTGTCCGCATCCCATTGCAGCGTGCGTCCCAGCGCCATCGACATATTGGCGAGGATACAACTCGCGGTCGAGATGTAACCTTGTTCGATGTCTGCGACCGGTCGCGAATGCTTATCGATCGCGGCTAGTAAATCCATCATGTGGTGCCGGATGGCCGGCGCGACGTGTTTCTCCAACTCCGCTTCCGTCTTGTCCTCGGGATATTGATCAAACTCGTAGGTGACATCTTTGTGGATGGGCTGACCGCCGCCCGCCGGAGTGAAGTCGTACGAATAGACGCTCGTTTTGAGAGTACCTTTGTCGCCATAGAACGTCGCGCCCCAATCGTACTTCGGATCAGGCGACTGGCCCCATGTGCGGTGCTCCCAGACGACTTTGACATTGCCGAAATCGAAAGTAGCACTTTGCGTGTCGGAGATGTTTGACTTACTGGCTTTATCGACTAAGATTCCGCCCGAAGATGAGACGCTCTTCGGCCACCCTAAGTCCATCATCCAGCGAGTCATGTCGAGCATATGCACGCACATGTCGCCCACGATGCCATTGCCGTACTCCATGTAAGCCCGCCATCCGCGCGGAAGTTCACCTTTACTGTAAGGACGCATGGGCGCCGGCCCGGTCCAGAAATCGTAGTCGAGCGATTCGGGCGGCGCGGTATCGGGCGGGTAACCGGTTAAGCGCATGTGGTAATAACAGTAGATTTCGACTAATCCGATGGTGCCGAGCTTTCCTTCGCGGATGATCTGATCGCGAGCTTCCACTAAGTGAGGTGTGCTGCGGCGTTGCGTGCCAATTTGGACAACGCGGTTGTACTTTCGCGCGGCCGCTAGCATAGCCTGTCCTTCGCGAATGTCGACGCTGATGGGCTTCTGGCAGTACACGTCGACGCCGGACTTGACTGCTTCAATCATCGTCAACGCGTGCCAATGATCGGGCGTGGCGATCAAGACAAGGTCGAGATCGCGCTCTTTCAACATCTCGCGGTAGTCGTGATACAGGCGCGGACGTTTCCCGGAACGCTGCCGGCTTGCCGCCATATCGGCCGCATGGGAGAGCGCGAGGCGGTCGACGTCGCATAAGGAGACGATCTCAACCGGCGAGACCTGAACGAGCCGGAAGAGATCGCTCTTGCCGTACCAGCCGGTCCCGATCAAGCCTACCCTCCGGATTTTGTCTTTATCGTAGTTCTGATCGGCGGTCGGAGGCGCGGCGAACCCACTGGCGGCTGCTGCGAGCGCGGCAGCGCCGGATTGAAGAAAAAGGCGACGGTCCATTTTGCAACAGTATATGCGAGCAGTTGCTATCGTCGTAGAAGGATGGCTGACGAATCACTCGCGGTAGAGCATCACCCGGAAAGAAATGCGTTTGAAATCGATCTTGGCGGAAGGCAAGCGGTGCTTGAATACTACCGCCGCGCAGGCTCAATCGTGTTCACTCACACGGGAGTGCCGCCGGAATTTGAGGGGCGGGGCATTGGAGGCAAACTGGTAAAAGCCGGACTGGATTGGGCGCGCGGCGAGAAGGCCAAGGTAGTCCCGGCTTGTAGCTTTGTGCACGTCTATTTGAAGCGTCATCCGGAGTATGCGGATTTGATGGAGTAGCAGACGCACAGGACTACCTGGGATGACAGTTAACGTGCAGATCTTCGGCGTGAAGGGTTCGCAGGCAACTCGCGCCGCTGAGCGGTTCTTCAAGGAACGTCGCATCCCTATCCACTTTGTCGATCTGCAGCAGAAACCGATGTCTGCTGGTGAGATTCGACGATTCGTCGAACGCTTCGGCTTAGCCGGATTGGTTGACCGTGAAGGTAAAGTCTACGAGGATGCAGGGCTGAAGTATATCCGTACTTCCGACTCCGAACTCCTCGCCAAGATCGAGAAGGAGCCGAAGCTTCTTAGATTACCGTTGATTCGAGCTGGTAATAAGCTTAGTGCGGGCCACGATGAGGATGGGTGGAAAGCGATGCTTGTTGCAGACCAAGCGAAGCCGTCTAAGCCATCAGCGCCGAAATAGCTTTGCCCTTTCCGTTATTGGTGACGTAGAAAGGCCGTTTCTCGACTTCATACGACGTATCGGGAGCGATCCCCAGCAGCGTGTAGATCGTCGCGTGCAAATCGTCGATAGTAACCGGGTCGCGCACGATCTTGCAGGGCCGCTCGTCCGCTGTCAACCCGTAGACCTGCCCCTTCTTCACGCCGCCTCCGAACATCAGCACGGAACCCGCTTCCGTGAAATGGCGATGCATCCCATAGTGTTTCGGTTCCGTCATCACTTCCGGCTGTTTCACCTGTTCGGTAACGGTCTGGCCTGGCTTGCCTTCCACCATCATGTCCCGGCCGAACTCGCTAGCAAGCACAACCAGCGTTCGATCTAGAAGACCGCGCTCTTCTAAGTCGAGGATCAGTCGCGCAACCGGGACATCGATACTCTGCTTCATTCCGACGGTGCGGCTATGACCGTTCTCGTGAGTATCCCAGTAGCGGAATGGAATGTATTCAGTAGTAACTTCGACGAAGCGGGCTCCCGACTCTACAAGCCGGCGTGCCAGCAGGCAACCCAACCCGAAGCGCCCGGTGTTGTACCGCGCCAGGCTCTTCTCCGGCTCAAGCGATAAGTCAAAAGCCTTGGATGCGGGCGAGTTCAATAGCCGATGCGCATTCTCCAGGGACCGCGCCAGGCTCTCGCGTTGATAGTCGGTGCCATTTGCGCCAAGAGGCGACGCATCCACTAACTTCTTGTAAGCCTCGTAGCGCGCCAGAAAACGCGAACGGCCTAGATACTCCGAAGGCTGTGTGCTCGCGGCCGCATCTCGCGGGTCCATGATGAGAAACGGCCCGTGTTCTCCACCTAAGAATCCCGCCGTATGGAAGGCCTTAATACCATCGCTCTCGCCGCCGATCTCCAGATTTTGGCCGATATCGATAAAGGCCGGGATGTCCGGATTGCGCGGCCCAAGCGTGCGTGAAATCATCGCGCCCATGTGAGGAGCGGCGACGGACTGCGGCGGCGGATAGCCGGTGTGCCAGTGATACTGATGACGCGAGTGCAGGATGAATCCGAGATCGCCAACTCGATGCGAACGAATCAGGGTGCCGCGATCTAATACCTTCGCGATGTTCTCCAGTCCTTGCGAAATCTCAACGCCGTCGATCGCAGTCGGAATACTCGGGAACGTGCTGAGTACTTCATTGGAGGCCAGACCCGTTCGATATTCGGTGTAACGCTTCGGGTCGAAGGTTTCCGTCTGCGCCATGCCTCCGGCCATCCAGAGTAGGATCATACTGTCAGCTTTCGGCACTAGCTTCGTCTGTTCGGAACCGAGAAGTCTGGGCTCACCGCCCATCATCGCGGCCAGCGTTGCGGCGGCGGAGGCTCTTAGAAAGTGGCGGCGCGGAACTCCGCGAAAGATGTCGTCTGGCGATTGCGGCATAAGTGAAATCCTTAGTAGAGATACTGCATTTCGGGATGCATGAGCAAGGACCAGAGCAGGTCTTCGAGTCCGGTTTCAGAAGTCTTGCCTTGAGGCGCGAGCAGGCTTCGGGCAACTTGCGCTTCCTGCTTCGTTGGCCGCCGGCACAGTGCTTCCAGAAACAAGTCGTCGATCAGTTTGTCAGGCTGGGTTACAACCGGAGGCGGAGGCAATGGGGGATCAGCGGACACGGCGATTAACTGATGCCGGTCCGGTTCCGCCGCGAACACGAAACCGCGAACGGCCGGCGAGATATCCGACCGGTTTGATAGGTCATCTAGTACAAAATGTCCGCGCATCCGTTTGAAACCTAGGCCACCAATGTCGTAGATCAGGGTTGAAGGTACTCCCGGCGCGACGGCATCGGCGAACTCCTTTGCTTTCGACGTGACCGCGCGCGATTCGACCTTACTCAAAGTTGTCAGCGACGAGAGCTTGCGTGTTCCTTGATCCCCGGTTAGTTCTACATCCGCCCACGCGGCGACGGTTCGCGACGGGTCGTAGGAATCAACGTCGGTGATGACTAACCAAAGCTTGTTGATGCCGGTGAGATCTACGTCGAGATCGGTACTGTTCTTACGAAGAGTCTTACTATCAAACAGCGGTGCCGGCGGCGATGGGAGCTGACCCAACAATCGCGCCGCGCCCCGGCGGAGCATCAGGCTCAGGGTCTCCCCGTTCACCAGTTCCAGCGCTTGCAGCATGGTCGCATCGGGATTCCGCGAAGTAACCACCTGATCGCGAATGGGCCGCCCTAGCTCACGTGATAGCGGAGTCGACTTGAGCTGCCACTCACGCGCGAAGGTAGCCCCATCGTCGGCCTGTAGCACGCGCCACTCGCCCGTCATCGCGGACAGAGTATCGACCAACTGTTCAGCAGTAAGTCGCCGCGGACGCGGACCTAAGAACGTGAACTCCTTTCCCGAAGCCGCTTGTCCGGGAATCGACGGGAGCTGGTAAGTACGCGAATCCATTATCTGCCGCATCAGGTACTTCAAGTCATAGCCGTGATCCGAAAAATCAACAGCGAGCCAGTCGAGCAAGTCCGGATTCCATGGTTTCAGATCCATCTCATCGACAGGTTCTACTAATCCGCGGCCGAAGAAGCGCGCCCAGACACGGTTGACCATTGTTCGTGCGAGTCGTCCATTGGCCGGCGCTGTGAATAGCTTGGCTGCCGCGGACCGGCGCTCTTCAACCGTTCCGCCGCTCGGTACGGTTCCGATCTCAGGGAACAGGAATTCAGGGCCGGTATGCTTACCCGTTTTCACATCGCAGCGGACCAACTCTAACTCGTTCTGCTCAGCGAACAGCGCAGCCATCCCATATGATTGCTTCAGCTGATAGCGATTGATAAAGCTGTCATGGCATGACGCGCATTTCAGGTTGACGCCTAGGAACACCTGCGCCGTATTCTGCGCCGCCTGCATGTAAGGCGTCTGGCTTGCATTCACGTCACCGCGCCAATTTACACCAAGCAGAAAGCCCGCGGGGCCGTCCTTGCCCGGATTCACTAAGTCTGCGACCATCTTGTCGTACGGCATGTTACTTTTAAGCGACGGTTCGAGCCACGGTGTGATCGTCTGCCGCGTCCCCGCATAGTTCACGCCTTGATCGTTTCGCAGCAGGTCGTTCCAGAAACTGATCCAGTTACCCGTGTACATCTTAGAATCGGCAAGCAGCCGGCCCACCGTCTTTTCGCGTTTCTCTGGATCTCGATCTTCCAGAAACGTGGTAACCTGCGCTGCTGAGGGAACAACTCCCCAGGCATCCATATACACGCGCCGGATAAAAAGGTTGTCGGAAACGGGTGTCGGGAACGACAGACCTTTACTCCGGAAGTAAGCATCGACGAACCTATCGATCGGATTCGGGAACGCGGATTGCGGTACTTCAGGACGGCGGGGCGCAAGCGGCGGATTCCACGTAGCTGCGGATTTCGGAGTAACATCCGTCCAAGGCGCGTTTTGATCAATCCAGTCCGATAACAGCTTGATCTCCGCGTCAGAGAGACGGACGCCGCCCATCGGCATCGCGGGAAGAGTCTTGCCGGTAACCCGAGCGATCAACAAGCTATCCGACGCTTTTCCGGGAACGAGAGCGGGACCGCTTCGGCCTCCCTTCAGCAAAGCCTCGCGGCTGGAAAATGACAGCCCAGCTCGCGGGGCGTCGCCGCTGTGACACGGATTGCATTTCGCCGCGAAGATCGGGTGGATCGAAGCTGCGAAATCAACCGGTTGGCCGGCGCAGATCCCGCAGCTCGAAACGACGAAGAGCGCGATTGGTAACTTCAACTGCATGGATGTCGCTTATTCTATCGAGGATCGTCCTCCGCTTCTAACGGTGCGGCTGGCACGACAACCTTGAGTTCAGCCGAGTTCGGACCCGTACCCGCGGCGTTCGTCTGTGAAACCACGTAATAGTAAGTGGTTGACGGCGCAACCGTCGTGTCGTTCAGACTGAAAGTATTCAGATTGGCGATCGTAGTGTACGGGCCGCCGGATTGCGTCGCGCGTCCGACGTTGAATGCCGTCTCGAACTCCGGAACCGTGCCCGGCGTAGGACGCCAGCGCAGCAGAACAGCGGTCCCGATTTGAGCCGTCACGTCCGTCGGCGCGCTAGGTACCAGCTCGTTCGGAGTTACCGCGACTTGCCCTGAGTTCGCGCTCTGGCCGAATGAGTTGACCGCCGCCACCACGTAGTAGTAAGTCGTCCCGTTCGTGACGTTCAGATCCTCATAGCTGTTCGCGATCTGGCTGATGACTAGGCTGTAGGGACCGCTGGAAGTCGTGCCTTTCATCAGGCTATAAGTGACGGCGTCCGGGACCGCACTCCAACTCAGCAGGACGGCTCCGCCCGGATAGAACGGCGTGGCATCTCCTCCGGAAGGTTTGGCGGTAAGTTTCGCCGGGGCGGCAGGCGGAGATGCCGGTGTAGGCGTGACCGGGATCTGCGGTGACAATGCGCCAGTGCCCGCTGAATTGACCGCAGCGACCACATAGTAGTACGTGGTGCCGTTGGTGACGCTAGTATCGGAGTAGTTGTTTTGCGATGTCGTACCGATTACTGTGTAAGGGCCGCCACTCGAGACGCTCCGTTCCACGTTATAGCTAGTCGCCATGCTCTGCTGCGCCCACGTCAGATTCGCGGTTCCGCTGTTCACGGTGGACGTCAAGTTCATTGGCGCCGACGGGACGACGCCCGTACCGCCGCCCGACGTTAGTTGAATCGATATAGTACCCGTCTGTGCGGGCAGGGTGGTGCTACCTGAGCCGGAACCGAGTAACACCAGAGTATGAAATCCACTTATGAGTGTGACGGTCAGCGCCGGAGATGAGCCAAGCGTAGCCGGTAAGGCGATGCTCCCCACCGTCGCATCGTCCACATTCACCTGAACCAGAGCACCCGGCTGCGCGTAACCATAAAGCGAGATCGAGTAAGTGCCCGCGACGGACGCGCGCAGTAGGTAAGCGTTCACCGCACCATTGGCGGACAGAGTCAGTCCCGAGCCGGGAACACTCTGTGGGCTAAAAGGATTCGGCACACCCTGACTGGGGTCGATGGAGGCCGTCACGCCGCTGCTCCACGGCAACACGAACCCAGCCGTAATGGCCGGTTGCTTTGCCGCCAGAATGTCCTGTGCGCCTTTCATCTTCGGCGTATTGAGATGTTCGTAGTCTTCTACAAGCAGCCAGTCACCGTACTCGCTGACGGCTCCTCGTAAGGCGAAGAACTCAACTAGATCTCCGCCCACCGCAAACCAGTTACTTAGGAAATGGTGTACCTCGCTCGGAACCATCTTGTTGCTGTGGGTCGCCGGTGAGCCAAAACCAGTGCTCAAACTAGGGCCGCTCTCGTATCCGACTTCATGGATCCCGTAATAAGTCGCAATCGCCTGCCATCCGATAAAGTCGAGACGCGTCGCATCACTCCCCGTCCAAAGTGTATTGAAGATGTTCTCGACACTGGAGACGTCGGTGGGATCGTAGTAAGGCGCTTCGCCGATACCCCACAGTAGGTTCTTTACCGGGCCAAAGTTCTGTTCCGCCCACGCGAGAGTATTGTAGAAACCGAGTTCGGTTGTATACTGCCATAGCGCGACTGGCCGGATGACTGTGTTTAGTGATGTAGGACCAAACACCGCTTGGAAAAGCTGGGCAATTTGGATGGTGCGCTTGATATATTGCTCGTCATCGGTGATCCCGGCGTCCTGCGCCTGAATCTGGTTGTAAGTAGCCTGCTGAAAGCCGAAGTTCCAAACCTCGTCGCTGTATTCGACATAGACATGCAGACCCGGATTCAGCCCGGAAGTATATTGATCGCCTTTTAGGATCAAGGTCGCGAGCTGCGTGACGTAGTCGTCGTTCGCGGAGGCCGGTATGTTGATCCACATATCCGTGTTGGTCTGATTGGACAGCATGATCATGTATTCCCAGGCGTCTCCCCAAGCTTGATTGCCGTTTGTCTGGTTCTGCGGAAGCCCACCCTGGTAAGCATCCGTCACTTGGACGCGCGTATCCCAAGTAGTCGTGATCAGCGTGGTGCCATAGAAGTTCTGATAGTTATTGGTTGCGTCCGGACCTAGAAAGCGGTTGCACGCGAAATGGTTAGCATACGCCTGCAGTGTCCCGTTGGTAAACACTTGAGTGGTTCCAGCCGGGTAGCCGGGCCGCAGCAAAACAAGATTCGTGAAGCCGGTTCCGGGAGCGTCACCCGGACTCCGTTGCGTATTCGCGAAATTCAGCTGCATCAGCCAATGGAAGGGCGCATAAACAATCTGTGCGGTGGTGATGTTAGTCGCCGCGTCATATTGCTGATTCTGGACCGTCACTCCCGTGCCCGTCTCGGTTGAACCCGTAATAACTGCCTGGCCCGTCATGGAGAGCAGATAAATGCCGCTGATGTTCTCGTCGACAGCTGCGGAATCCGGACCGCGCCACGGCATGTTGCGGCGCTGATCGAACATCACGGCGGAAACATCGCCCATCGGCCAGCCGTTCGCATCCAAGGAGGGCAAGCTACTGCTACCCGAGGCGGGCGACCATCCCGTAATCTGATTCGTTAAGTTGACGAAGTCCCAGTCGCCATTTACCCCAAAGGGGCCGGCGGCGGAAGCCGGGATTGCGGTTGTATAGAGACACGTAGCGATTAGGATGAGTAGAAAGGGTAACTTCGGCATTGCGAATTCAGCGTAAGTCCGACGAGCTAATATTGCAAGCAAAATTCGCAGAAAATCAGGCAAAACGCCAAGATTTCTGTATGCTATTTGCGATGCTTATTTCTTAGAATGTCGCCGCAACAAAACGCCCGGATTCCTGGTTAAATACTCTACGGGCTACTACACAGCGTGTCGAATCAGATGGAACAGATGCTCGAAAATCCAGGAGAGTAAAGCAGCCGCTGGGATGGTAAGTACCCATGCCCACACAATATTTGTCGCCACTCCCCACCGCACCGCCTTCACGCGTTGCACAGCGCCCACGCCCGCGATAGCGCCTGCTGTAACGTGCGTGGTTGACACTGGCAGTTTGAGGAACGTCGCGAATAGGATCGATATCGCGGCGCCCGCTTCCGCGCAAAAGCCGGTCCGCGGCTTCAGCTTGGTCAAACGCTTCCCGATGGTATGAATGATCCGCCACCCACCTGACAGTGTTCCTAAAGCCATGGCAGCATGGGCAAATAGGATTACCCAGATGGGAACCTTGAAGCTCGGAATGTACTTCACCGACACTAATAAGCCGGTGATCACGCCCATCGTCTTTTGCGCATCGTTAGTTCCATGCGCCCAACTAAGTGCCGCCGCTGAAAATAGCTGCAGCCGCCGGAATAACTTGTCCGACTCCTTCGGCGTCTCCTTTCGGAACACCCAGTAGACGATCACCATGAACAGACCGGCTAGACACATTCCGATCATCGGAGCCACAAAGATAAATGCGATGGTGCCGATCCATCCTGCGACCTCGATTGGTTCGAAACTGCCGCTCAACCCATGCATAGACTGGGCCTTGGCGATGGCCGAGCCGGCTAGTGCCCCTACGATTGCGTGCGACGAACTCGTCGGTAGTCCCAGCCACCAAGTTCCTAAATCCCAAACAATCGCCCCACAGAGCGCAGCTAATAACACACCCGGCGTGACAAACTCTTCCTTGATCATGCCGTGTCCTACGGTTTTTGCGACGCCGGTTCCGAACGAGAACGCTGCGACGAAGTTGAAAAAGGCCGCCCAGCAAACGGCTTGCAACGGGGTTAGAACACGCGTTGAAACCACCGTTGCAACCGAGTTCGCCGCGTCATGAAATCCGTTGAGGAAGTCAAAACAGAATGCGAATACGCAAATCACGATAACGATCAGTAGAGTCTGGTCCATAAGAGCGGTCCGCAGTCCTGGAACTAGGAGTTCTTAATCGATACGTTTTGAAGCGTGTTCGCCAAGTCCTGAGTGGAATCGCTCAACCGCTCAAAGATGTCGTAGATTTCCTTCCTCTTCAGTACTTCGATCGGATCCTTCTCATCCGCGAATAGTCGTGTGATGCCTTCCCGGATAACCTGGTCGGTTCCTTCCTCGAGTGCTCGTATTTCTTTGCAAAGATCCTCGGTCGATTCGCTCAGACTCAACATTCCGAAGGCTTTCTCGATCAACTCCGCCGATGAATGAATGCGTTCCGCGACCTCGATCATTAGAGGTGGCATTGGCTCCAGGTGATAAGCCATTAGCCGGTACGCGATCCCTTCCAGATCGTCCAAGAGATGATCGAGCTGTTCGAATAACAGCGAAATATCTTCAGGATCAATCGGAGTTACAAACGTCTTATGGAGCCGCATCTGCAGATCCTGCAAGGTCTGCGCACTCTCCCGCTCGATCGCCTTAATACGTACGGCGGCCGCCGCGATCCGCGGATTTCCTTCCTTCGCACCTTGCGCGAGAAGATCAGACGCCAGACTGAGCGACGTTGTTTCTTTGGTGAAAAAGTCCCAGAACGTTTCGTCTTTAGGAAGTAGCCTCACAGAGTCCTAGCCTATCTTTCATTCGGAGCGTGAGGATTACAGTTTCGTGAATTTGGGCGGCAGCCAGCTTCGAATCGGTCGAAAAACGCACAATCGCACGTAAGCTGAGCCTTAGTGGCGGCGGGTCCATTAGAGCGGCATTTGGACGTGGTCGTGTCTATTCACGATGCCCTTGACGGCAGAGGGGAAGAAAGGATATGGGTTGACGACTCCCGCATCCAATAAACCGTAGCCACTCGCCATGTTTAGCGCGACTACTAGAATTGCGAGGTTTCGCTCCACTCTATCGGCGGGAACCGTGCCTGGCCGGAAATGCAGATTGATTATTAGTAGACACACGTAGGCATCCAATACACACAACGCATTCCAACGCATCTGGTCGAAGCCAAGCAAATGCATCGATAAAGGTGCAAGGGCCGAAAGCAACACCGCAAGTTTAATCGCGCCTGTCGCCTGGTTCACACTCGCTAAAGTACGGAAGCAGCGACGGATGATTAGCCCAAGAACCGGACCGAAAACCAACAACGAGATAAGTTGCTCCGTCCACCACCAATAGGAGTGCCTGCCGATCTGCCACATGATGGCAAGGTTGTCATGTAAGGACAAAGTAAAGATCCTGAACATTTCAATGCGCAAAGGGAAATCAACTTTTGACAGTAGACTGGTTTGCATCCGGAACGCCTGTTGCGGAGGCAGGCTAGGCGCTAAGGATGTTAGTAGTGTTACGGCTATCGCCAGCGCACCTAGTACAAACCCGGCTGTCCACACCCTTCGCCGTGTTGCCCCCATCACGCCATCAAGAAAGAAGCTGAGCAACAAGAACGGCACAAAGAGTAGCAGGAAGTCTTCGTGAATCAGAATCCCGACTGCAATGACCGGCACCGCAAGTAAAAACCGTAGACGAGGATCTCGTATCAACAGGGTGATTAGTGCGAGTGCCGCGCCCAAAATTTCGGAGTAGCCGATTGTGTTCGCGATGTAGGTGATTGAGTAGCTACTCGCAAATGCCGCGCCGATACACCAACCGTTTGCCTGTTGAACTAACCCACTCCGGGAGGTCAGAATGATCAGCAGCAGGAACAACAGGGCGAGCTCGACAGCGAACACGATCCCAATCGGACGCGCGTGCCATAAGTGCAGTCCATGGAAGATCTCTCCTTGGAGACCGCGCTTTGTGAAGCCGAAACTATAATCGACTTCCGCCTGCGTAAGCGGCCAGGTTCCGGGCGTTCGAACACCCTTTAGAACAGCAAAAGCTCCCAATACCCAAGTGAGTAGCTTCCAGAAGTTGGTCTCGTTTTCCAACCAATGCGAAATACTGCGTAGGCGCAAGCGATCCAACCCTCATGGTAGCGCGGCTGATGAAGTTAGCCCCCGGTTAGGCCTTTTGAGGCCACGGTGCTTCTAAGTGTTCTCCTGCAGCAGTCGAGCGGCATTTCGGTTATAGACTTTGATCAAAATGTCATCCGGCAGGTCCAATCCATAAATCCGCCATCTGCCTTGCGGTGGAATGTCGCAAGGCGCATAGTCGAAGTATTCGTCCGCGGTTTCCAGAAAACGAAAGTAGATCTCGTATAACTGCTCGCCGAATAACTGCTGCGGAAAGTCGTACCCGTGCGGAGTCGCGTCGGTACCAAACAGAATTCGATCCTGATATTTGTCGAAGAATTTACGCGCCGCGCGAGGCTGCCGGCCCAACTCACCGATTCGCGCCGCGATGTCGACGCTCATATTCGGAAACCGGTCCAGAGCATTCCGATACATGTTCCAGATCTTCCGCGAAGTTCCCTACGTGTAGTGCTATAAATTGCGTGTTCGGATGACGGGCGAAGACACGATCGCGGGCGGCAAGTAACTGCGCATTCGAAGGAAAATCGCCTCCGTGAAAAGACCAGTCCGGGTGAGCGCTCAATTCTTCGTACCGTTCGTTAAACCGGTCGATCGGTCTGAAGAACGCCACGGGATCGGAGACGTGAATCGCGACTGGAATGCGCAGTTGCCCGCAGACGTCCCACATGGGATCGAATCGCGCATCGTCTACCTCGATTAGCGGCCCCGTAGTAACGCCTTCACGAACATAAAGTCCCAGCGTCTTAAGAATTTTCAAGCCGCGCGCCCCTGCGCGATGCGCCTCGGCAACTGCATCGGCCTGCGACCGCGCATAGTCAGGCTCCAAGACTCGACCAAAGGAGGGTGTGGTGAAAGTGTAAAACCGGCCCGGGTGCTTGATATCAAACTGTGTAACAGACTCCGCAAGCCCCGTTCCCCAGCCCCCAGTAAGATTAACTAAGGTGAGGACATTCATGCGGTCCATAATCGGGACTAGTTCCGCGGGAGTAGCCAGGTAACGGCGGTTACCAGATATTTCGATGCCGCTGTTTTGTTCCTCAGCCCAGCAAAGATGTGTGTGAACATCAATGACGGGGAAGCGTGCGCGTTTGATAGGCGTACGCGGCCCGCGAAGCATGCTTTCCGGTTGGTAGTTACGAAGTTCCAGCGAACGGTCGGCCAAACGGGATTATACGAGGGAGAGCTTGGCGATGTGTTCCCGACCTAGTGAATTTGGTTTGGAAGCCGTTCGCAGAGAGTCGTAAATGCCCACACTTGCGAGAAACGCCGAAGGTAATTTCGCTCGCTTTTCGAGATGCTCACTAAGCGGTACGTTTCGTTGTCCCGCCGGAATACAAGTCCTATCTCAGGCTGCTCGAAGCGCGATGCGCCGTAGAATAGGACCTCCTCGAGCGGTTTCGCCGGCGGGCATTCCGGCGTACTCTGGCTCACCAGACTTGTTGTCTGTTTGCTCGAACGGCGGTTGGTCGAAATCGGCTTTTTCGATTGTTGCAACATACTTTGAATTACTCCGGCCGCCTGGTCCGCGAACCTTCGTCATTAACCTTCTCAATCGCCATCGATTGCAGGATCATCAGTTGCACGTTAACCAGGTAGGCCAACGCTTGTTTCCGCTCCTGCTCTGTGGCCGGTGGCGATAATTTATGCATTATTGCCAAAACAGTATGACCCCCGTGCCTTCCGTCTCATGAAAATCCGGAGTTCCCAATGTTGACCGAGCCGAAGCCGCTAACACGTATGGCGGATTGGAGGATGGCAGCCGCCGCCTTCGAAGCCTTCTGCGAGCGTCGACTTGGCCTGATGCTGTGCGCCGGAACGGTTCTCTACTTCGCGGCAATGATGGTCGCAAGCTCCCTCAAGCCCTTGTGGTACGACGAGATGTTCACCCACTACCTGGGGATGCTCTCCGTTCCACGCTTGTGGGCTGCGCTATGCGCCGGAGCCGAGGTTCATCCTCCTCTGTCGATTCTGGGCGCACATTTCGCGCAGGCGGTCCTCGGCCCCACGGCGCTCGCCACGCGTCTGCCCGAAATCACCGCCTTCTGGCTCATGTCGGTGGCCGTCTTCTTTCTGGTGAGAGGAACGCTTGGCGTCTCGTGGAGCCTAACCGCAGTGCTCTTCATCTTTATTTCGGACGCCGAGTACTATGCGACCGAGGCGCGCCCGTACGCGATCGTCCTGTGCTGCGCGGCAGTTGCGCTGCTGTCCTGGCGAAATCTGCATGGCCACCGCCGCCGCTTTTTCCTGGTCTGTCTCTTGCTGTCCATGGCCGCGGCCGTATCCGCGCACTTCATGGCGGTACTGATTGCGATACCAATCGCTACTGCAGAACTGTTCCGGACACGGGATCGGCGGCGAATTGACTTCCCCTTCTGGCTAGTCACCATCGCTGGACTAAGTATCGTTCTCTTTTACCTACCGATCATGCACGCGGCCGCCCAGCACTACCGTGCTCATAACTCACAAGGCGCCGGGCATACTGCCTCAATTCCGGTACTCTTCGGTTTACTCCTGATTCCCTTGCTACCTGTTTTAGCCACGGCACTGATCGGCTTGTGGGTTACTTGCGGGCTTCCTCCAGGTGGAAGTTCCCCAATCGCTGCCGCAATGCAACAGAACGGAATACATTCCTATGATATTGCCGCAGCGGTGGCTTTCTTCCTGCTTCCGCTCTGTCAGGTTGCGCTCGAGCATTGGACCCGGTCTGTCAACCCTAGATACACGCTGTCCTATACCTTAGGCGCATCTCTGCTATTCACTTACGGATGCGCACTTACCTTCAGAAGAACGAGGGCCGCCGGTTTTGTGTGCCTGCTCTTCTTCGCGTCCGCGTTGGTAACCGGGGCGCTACTGCATTACCGGGCTATACATAAGCTGCCTCTTTGGCCACCGCGGATCGATGCCGCGCAACTTCCGAATTTACCCATGCTCGTGGATCAGGGGTTTCATTACACACCGATTTACTGGTACAACCCGGCTTTACAGAACCGGATGTACTTCGTCGCGAGCCCCGAGGATGCTCTGCGCGTTTCCCACTCCGACACGTCCGAACTCAACCTACTATTTGAAAAAGATTGGGCGCCGATCAAAGTCGCCGAAAGGAAGCAGTTCTACTATCCAGGTTCGAAGTTCCTTTACTACCAAAGCTTCGTCGACGGTATTATGTTCCCCGACTGGCAGATAGAAACGATGAAAGATCTAAAGGCGAGCGTCTCTCTAGTGAAACGTCTTACTCCAACGGACGTGATCTATCAAGTAGAAATCCCGCAGTAAACAGGGTCACTTCGCAGGCGGCGGTTGCGCCAGATAGTCCTTAACGCTTGGCGGCAGCTTATCGGCGGTAGCCAGCAACTGGCTGATCTGCCACATCTGGGTCTGGTTGAGCGATTCCCCATAAGCGGGCATGCCAGTTAGTCGGATCCCGTTAGCCACCTTCCAGTAGGTCTCGCCCGGAGGGTCGTCGGTCACGCCCTTACCCGAAAGCAGCTTGGGCGGCTTCGGAAACATTCCTTTAGCAGTAGGCGTTTGCACGCCGTCGCTCATGGCGTGACAAACCTCGCAATTCTCCCGATAAAGATGAGCGCCCGCCATCAAGTTACTCTCATCCGCCGGAACGCCAGGCTGCTTCGGAGCTTCCTTATCGATGCGCGCATCCAAAGCCATATGGGCCAGCTTCCGCTCCATAGGGAAGGGAGGCGCAGCAGTAGCAACCGGAGCGTAACCGAACCTCACGTAAAAGTAAACGCAAACCGGAATCAAGAGAATACCGACAATCAAACCAAGAAAGAATCGCATTAGATTTTGCCTTTATCCGTGTGCATCTGTGTTCATCCGTGCTAATTGCCTTTAGCCGTATAAAGCCCCATCCGCTCCTTAGCAGCCCGCACCGTAGCATCAGCGATAGGTTCAACCCGTTCGCGGCCCTCGCGCAATATTCCGTCAAGATACAAAGGATCCGCAGTAATTCTCCTGTACTCAGCCTGCAATGGTTCCAGTTTCTCGACCACCATCTCAGCCACGCGCTTCTTCAAATCGCCATACCGCAAATCGGTAAACTCCGCACGCATCTCCGAATCCGTTGCGCCACTAAACGCCTGATAGATCGTTAGTAAGTTGGCAACGCCCGGTCCCATAGTTTCAAAATCAACTGCGGGGTTCGAATCCGTAGTAGCCCGCATGATCGTCTTTCGTATCCGAGCCGGATCATCCAGCAGCCCCACCGCGTGTCCGCTCCCCTCGGCCGACTTACTCATCTTGGCTGTGGGGTCATCTAACCCCATGATGCGCGCTCCAACACTCGGAAGGTGCGTTTGCGGAACCGCGAAAGTATCGCCGTAGAGTGAGTTAAAGCGCTGCGCAATATCCCGCGTTAGTTCCAGATGCTGCGACTGATCGTCACCCACAGGCACAATTTGCGCCTGGTAAAGCAAGATATCGGCAGCCATCAGGACGGGATACTGAAACAACCCGTCCCCAACCGTCTCCTGCTTCTCGGCCTTGGTTTTGAACTGAGTCATGCGCGAAAGCCATCCCATCGGCGTGACGCATGTAAGTAGCCAGGCTAACTCGGCGTGAGCATGCACGTCGGACTGGACCACGATGGAAGACTGCCGCGGATCAATCCCTGCCGCCAGAAACAAGGCCGCGAGTTCACGGATCTTCGCGCGCAGCTCGGCCGGCGGTTGATAAACCGTAATTGCATGCAAATCCACAATGCAAAATACGCACTCATAGTCGCTCTGGATGCGCACCCAATTCAGCAACGCGCCAAGGTAATTCCCAATGTGCAGGTTGCCGCTGGGCTGTATTCCGGAAAGGACCCGTGCTTTCATGTTGGATAAGGAAACCCCATCGTAACAGTGCAGATTGAAATCGAAAAACTCGTCTACGGCGGGGACGGATTAGCGCGCGTCGACCGTGAAGTTGTCTTGACGCCGTTTGTTCTACCGGGCGAATGCGTCGAAGTCGAACGCGAGCCGAAGCGGTCCGGCATCGCGCGGGCGCGCCTGCAAGCCGTGCTCACTGCATCGCCTCAGCGCGTCCAGCCGCAGTGCCCTTACTTCGGCCGTTGCGGCGGCTGCCACTATCAGCACGCCACATACGAGGCCCAGGTAGAGGCCAAGTCCGCCATTCTTCACGAAACGCTCGAGCGGGTAGGCAAAATCAAGCAGCACCCGGACATCGAGACCATCACAGGTGAGCCTTGGCAGTACCGCAATCGCGTGCAACTGCACTTTGCAGATGGCCGTCTCGGCTATCGCGAGATGCGCTCGCGCACGTTGATCGCAATTGATCACTGCCCCATTAGTTCGCCCAAGTTGAACGAGGCGATCGGCAAACTCAGCCGCCTGGTGCGCGAGCGTCGCTGGCCCGCGTTTGTCGAAACCATCGAGCTCTTCACGAACGAACGCGAGATTCAGCTCAACGTGCTCGAAACCAGGCAGCCGGTTGCGCAGCGCTTCTTCGATTGGGTCACCCGCGAGATCGATGGGATCACTCCTGGGGCGATCGAATACGACGGTCTGCGCGTCAGCTACGGATCGTTCTTCCAGGTCAATCGTTATCTGATAAACGCGCTTGTCGACGCGGTCGTCGGCGCCTCTCGAGGTGACCACGCGCTTGATCTTTATGCCGGCGTTGGCCTGTTCAGTTTGCCTCTGGCCGAACGGTTCGCAAAGGTGATTGCGGTCGAATCCGGCTCCGGGGCGGTGCGCGACTTGAGAGAGAACGCCGATCGCGTGAATGTCGGGAGTGAAGCCAAGATCGAGGCGCATGTGGAGAGCGTCGACGTGTTCCTGGCAGGCTACAAGGGCCGTCCTGACTTAGTTGTGGCCGACCCGCCGCGCACCGGCCTGGGAGTTCACGTCGCGACTCGGTTGAGCGAGATCAAGGCAGCTCAGCTTGTGTTGGTTGCCTGCGATCCGTCAACCCTGGCCCGCGATACCGCGGTCCTGCTCCAGTCGGGATACGCACTGGACAAACTGGTGCTGATCGATCTCTTCCCGCAAACCTTCCACATTGAGACGATCGCCACGTTCCGTCTCATCAACAATTAGTTCGGGCTAGGTACGAGTCCCGAAAGACCCCTTAGCCGTTAGCCATTGTCTGCTGGTCCATGGTAGTTTCGAGTCATGCGCTTACGACTTACACTTATTGCAGCATTTACCATTGCTTCGCTCCACGCCCAGGAGGAAGCTCCGGACAAAAGGCTCCGTCACTCGGCCGACGTTCTTCGCGAGATCATGGCCGCTCCCGACAAGGGAATTCCGCACGATTTGCTCGAAAGAGCCCAATGTGTCGTCATCGTTCCCGGATTGAAGAAGGGTGCCTTTCTAGTCGGCGGCGAATATGGACGTGGATTCGCTGAATGTCGGAATCGAGGATCGTGGAGTGGACCGGCAGCCGTTCGATTTGGCGGCGGCAGCTTTGGGCCCCAGATCGGTGTTGAATCGACGGATATCGTCATGCTTGTGATGGACGAAAAAGGTCTGGAACGTCTCGCGTCTGACAAGTTTACGGTGGGCGGCGATGCCTCCGCGGCAGCCGGACCGGTAGGACGCACCATTGCGGCTGATACGGATGTTTCACTGAAGGCTGAAATCCTCACCTACTCGCGTTCCAAGGGCGCCTTTGCCGGTGTTTCGCTTGAGGGCACGGTGGTGACGCAGGATGGTTCGGAGAATACCAAGATCTATGGCCACGACGCCAACAACCACGCGATTCTTCACGGCGAAGTGAAGGATCCGGCTGCGAATCCGTTGGCTCGCGTTCTGGCTCGCTACGCGCCGCGGCACAAAAAGCACTAAAAGCCTGAATTCTGCATAAATCGGCTCACAGCATCCTAGATTTTGTGTTGTACCCCGTGCCACCCCTACATATCGTAGTGGTGGCACTTTACTTTTGCCTCGTTCGGTCCTATGCTAAGTGCAATCCCCCGAGTTTGAACGTGAGGAAGGAATACGCGCTTTGCTGAAGCTGAAACGAGTGGAATTACAGGGATTCAAGTCCTTTTGCGACCGCACCGAGCTGCGCTTCCGGGGGGATGGAATCGCAGCGGTGGTTGGACCGAACGGTTGCGGCAAGAGTAACCTGAGCGACGCCATCAGCTGGGTCCTCGGCGAACAATCGGCGAAGAGCCTGCGCGGCTCGCGCATGGAGGACGTGATCTTCGCCGGGACGCGCGATCGGAAAGCGGTGGGCATGGCTTCGGTGACCATGACGCTTCTGGATCCCACGGCGAAAGCTCCCGCCGAGCCTCAGGAGCAGCCGGTGGAAGTCACGGTCCTCCCCGTTGCCGAAAACGGTGCCGCGAACGGCGTCGCGAACGGTAACGGCCACGGTCCTGAATCTCGAATCCGTCAGGTTGGCAAGACCCCTTCTCATGTCACTCCCGGCGAGATCACCATCACGCGGCGACTCTTCCGGAACGGAGAAAGCGAGTACCTGATCAACGGACGCGCCGCTCGTCTTCGCGACATCCAGGACCTGTTCATGGGCAGCGGTCTGGGCCCGGAAAGCTACGCCATCATCGAACAGGGGCGCATCGGTCAGATCCTCAGTTCGCGTCCCTACGACCGCCGCGCCGTCATCGAGGAAGCCGCCGGAATCACCCGCTTCAAATCCCGCAAACGTCTCGCCGAAGCCAAGCTCGAAAGCGCCAAACAGAACCTCGCGCGAGTCTTCGACATTCTGGAAGAAGTCACCCGCCAAGCCAATTCCCTGAAGCGTCAGGCCCAGCGCACTAAGCGTTACGGCGAACTGAAAATCGAGCTCGACACGCGCCTGCGTACCAGTCTTGGCGCGCGTTCGCATCAGCTGGAAGGCGAGGTCGCCCGTATATCGATCGAGCTCGAAAGCGCCGCCGCGGAATTGCGCGAAGCCACTGCGGGCATGGCGGAAAGCGAAGCGGCCCGCGCGGAACTGCAAAACGCCTGTTACCAACTCGAAGCCGCGCTCACCGAAGTTCGCAAGAAGCTTGCGCAGCTGCACGTCGAAGCCGAACGAACGCGCGGCAAGCTTGAGGCGCAGGTGAAGGAAAGCGGCGCGATTGAAGGCCGTATGAGCCGCAACGAAGCCGAAACCGTCGAGCTTGAATCGCGTCTGGTCGCGCTCGATGCAGAGCGCTCAACGCTTCACGGAACCATCGCGGAACTCGAAAAAGAGATCACGGCCTCTCGCACCCTGCTGGTCGCCAAGAGCCAGGAGCGCGAAGGCTTGCAGAACCGGGTTCGCGAGCAGGAGAAAGCCATCGAAGCCAATCGTGTCGCCGTTCTCCGGCTACTCGGTGAAGCCTCTACGCTCAAGAATCAGCTCGCCCAGGTAAACGAATTCCTCGCTTCGATCGACCGCGAAACGGCCCGCGCGAAACGCGAAGAGGAAGCTGCGACCATCGAATCCGAGCGCTTGGCGGCGGCTCGCGAAAAGCTATCGCACGACTTCAGCCGCCAGCAGTTGGAACTCGAGAGCGTCACCGGCGAGCGGCGTCGCACTGAAGCTAGATCTCGGGGAGCAGCGTAAGAAGGCGGCCGACCTTCGCCAGCAGATTGAGGCCATGCGCAGTGACTCTTCCCGCCTGCGCGCCCGCAAAGAATCGCTCGAGAATGTCCTTGCGCATCACTCCTATACGACGGAAACCGTAAAGAAACTCTTGAGTGCGTTTGAGCGCAGCGGAACCGTGAAAGCCGCCGGTGTTTTAGCGGATTTCGTCGAAGCCGATCCGCAGTTTGAGAAGGCTGCGGAAGAGTTCCTTCACCACGAGCTTGAATACGTTGTGGTCAGCAGTTGGGACCAGGCCGAAGCCGGCATGCAACTGCTGCGTACGGATCTGGAAGGCCGCGCCACCTTCGTTGTCGAGCACAGCGAAACCAGTCCGAGTGAGCACGTTAACACGCCCGGTCTGACGCCGCTTGCCCAGCACCTTCGCTTCTCGAACGGACTTACCGGGCAGGCGCAAAGCCTGCTGCCGCGTTTAGCCAACTGCTATCTAGCCGACTCCACTGAGCAAGCTCGTGAGATGGCTGCGCGGCATCCGGACCTGTACTTCCTGCTCGACGACGGGCGCTGTTATCAGGGCGCAACGCTTACGGGCGGCCGCAAGAAGGCGTCGGGTCCGTTGGCCTTGAAGCGTGAAGTCCGCGAAGTTTCGGCCGCTCTCAGTCAGAAAGAACGTGAGCTCGCGATTCGCGCGCAAACGCAGGAAGAGCTCTCCCGGGAAATCACGCAACTCGAAGTCGAACTTGAGCGGCTGCGCCACCAGCAACAGAGCCGTGAGAAGGACGCCGTCGCGCTTCAGGCCGAGCAGCGGAAGCTCACGGAGGACTATAACCGAACCCAGTCCCGAATCTCCGTCGCGCGCCTGGAACTCGATCGTCTCGAAAAGGAGAAGGAGCGCTCGGCCGCCAAGCGTGAAGAGAACGGCGCGGCTGTCGAAGCCAAGGAACGGGAACGCGGCGAACGCGAGCGCGCGCTTGAAGCCGCGCGATCCGACATGGAATCCGTCGAAGCCGCAGCCCATCTGGCGCGCGAAGAACACTCGGCTTTACGTGCGGAACTCGCCGGTCTGGAAGAGCGTTTCCGCGCCCAGAGCGCCGCATTACAGCGTCTGGATGGCCAACATCGAGAGATGACCAATCGCCGTCAGAACCTGAGCGTCGAAATCCAGCGCATGGGTGAGACGCGCGCGCACCTTCTCGCGGAAAACGTCGAGCTCGATAAACGCAGCGCGCTGCTCGCCGAGGAAGTGCTTACCGTTGAGGCGACGGCCGCAGATCTGGCCAATCGCGAGACCGAGCAGCGCGCGGCCCTGACCGCTGCCGACGAAGCTCTCAAGGCCATCCGCGTCCGCATCGAAGCCGGGCATGTTCGCAAAGGCGAGGCCGAGGTCGCTTTGGTCGGGCGCCAATCCGAACTGCGCTTCCTCGACGAAACCAGCCAGAAAGAACTGGGCGTTCCTCTTTCCGAGATCGAACGGCCGGAGCACGATTTCGACAACGAAGCTCTCGCTGAAGCCGAGCGCTCCTATCGCGAAGTACTCGGCAAAATCCAGGGACTCGGACCGATCAACCCGACCGCGCTCGAGGAGTTCGAAGCCGCTTCGCAGCGTCAGGAATTCCTGACGGCACAGCGCAAGGATCTGATCGATTCGATCCGCGACACCGAAAAGGCGATCGCCGATATCGATCAGATCTCGAAGGCTAAGTTCATGGAAGCCTTTGAAGCTATCAACGCAAACTTCAAGGTTTGCTTTACTACTTTGTTCGGCGGGGGCACGGGTGAGATGCGCCTCACCGATGCGGAGAACGCGAACGACAGCGGCATCGACATCGTAGCCTCGCCCCCCGGCAAGAAACTGCAGAACGTGCTGCTGCTCTCGGGCGGCGAGAAAGCGCTCGCGGCGCTATCTTTGCTGATGGCAATCTTCCGCTACCAGCCGAGCCCGTTCTGTATTTTGGACGAGGTCGACGCGCCGCTGGACGAGGCGAATATCGGCCGGTTAACGCGCTTGCTGCGCGAGATGAGCGCGGACACGCAGTTCATCGTGATCACGCATTCGAAGAAGACGATGGAATCCGCGCAATCCATGTACGGTGTCACCATGCAGGAAGCGGGGGTTTCCAAGCTGGTGAGCGTGAAGTTCGAAACGAGCGAGCGCGAGTTAGTCCGCGAAGTCGCGTAACGCTCCCTGCGCCGCTGGTCATTCATATCGAAGCGCGGTCATCGGATCAACGGATGCGGCGCGGCGTGCGGGCTCCGCACACGCCGCCGCAGCCACCAGCACCATCAACACGACTGCGGTTAAAAGAACGAGAAAGTCCCATGAACTGCCCTCCGCCCAGCGCGTCAATACCTTGTTGAGAGCTAGCGTCAGCAAGAGCCCGGCAGCAATCCCTCCCGCCACGCTGACGCCGGCAGAGCCAAATACGACGCGCAGGACATGTCCAGGTCGCGCGCCGAGTGCCATCCGGATTCCGAATTCATTGGTTCGCTGCGCAACAGAGAACGAAACGACGCTGTAGAGTCCGGCGGCGGCTAGCGCGAGAGCCAGTACGGCGAATGACCCAAAAAGCCACGCCACCAGGTGTTCCTGCGCCCACTCCGGTTGATCTTGAATCCAGTGATCGAGGTCCTCGATATTCCCGCTGATCTGCTGATCCGCATCGACCGAGTTTACTTTCTGGCCGATGGCGTGGAGCAACCTCAGAGGCGAGTTGTCGGAGCGCACCAGAATCTGTGTCCACATCCGCATGCTCAACGTATAGGGGATGAAGGCTTCCGGAAGGATCGGATTACGAAGACCGTCGTCCCGCTTATCGGCTACGACTCCGATGATCAGCAGGTGTGGATCGGCATCCGGAGGCGAGAGACTGAATGGGGGTTCACTCTTCATCTCAGGGATGGTGAGGGAATGACCAAGAGCTCCGTCCGGGAAGTAGAGCTTGGCCATCGTCTGGTTCACGACGATCACCCGGGCAGCATTGTGGTTTTCAGTTTCACTCCAGAGGCGCCCCTGCAGCAGCGGAACTCTAAGGATAGGAAAGTAGCCCGGGCTAACGAAATTGATGCGGACTTTCTGCTCGTCCTTGCGCGCCTTTCCCAGGATCTCGATTCCTGTGTTCCAGCCGTTTGAAGGCGGTGTCGCATTCGTGGAGATAGCGGCCATGGAAACGCCCGGAACGCTAGCGACTTTGTCGCGGAGCCGTTCAAAGTATGCGGAACGCGCTTCCCACGTTGGGTACGTGCCGTCATGGACGGGAATCCCAACCGACATCAGGTTATGCGGCTCGTAGCCCAACGGGGTGTGCAGGAGACGCAGGAATCCGCGCATGGCCGCACCGGCTCCGGCTAGCATGACAAGCGTCAGGGCGATCTGACAGCCGATGAGAATCTTGTTCATCACGCGCCCTTGTACCCCGCCCGAGATGCGACGCGTGCTCGCTTGAATCACCTGAACAACGTCCGGTCGAGACAGCTTTAAGGACGGCCAGAGACCGAAGAGAACTGCGCTCAACACTGCCAGTACGACGCTGAATAGGAGTACCGGCACGTTGAGCCGGATCGCTGCTTCGTGGGGAAACGAGTACTTGGGCAGTAACTCCGCGATCACCTTGGTTGCCCGGCTGGCGAGCAGGATTCCTAGACCGGCGCCAACCACGGAAAGGAGGAGCGCTTCAGACAACATCTGGCGGATCAGGCGGGCACGGCTGGCGCCGATTGCGGCTCGTACGGCAAATTCGTTTTGTCGCCCAGCGCCGCGGGCCAATTGAAGAATTGAGACGTTGGCGCAGCCGATCAGGAGAAGAAAAGCGACAGCTGAAAATAGCAGATACAGCGTGCCGCCCAGCCGCTTTTCGAAGTCTTCGTTTAAGCCGACGAGCCGAAACTTGAATTTACTTTGGGGGAAGTGCTTCGGTGACTGTTTGGCAAACTGCTCGATCAAGGGTTGCAGAGCGTCCGCTGCCGCTTTATGCGAAATGCCTGGCTTGAGACGAATCTCGACACCGTAGGAGCGGCTGGGATCCTGGGTGACTTTCAGCGGAAGATAAACGTCTCCGTCTTCCCAGGTAAAGCGGGGTGCCGTCACGCCGACAACGAAGTAGGTTTTGTGGACGAGCTGCAGTGTCCGGCCGATGACCCCGCGATCCGATCCGAAGTGCCGTTTCCAGAAGTTGTAACTGAGAACGACCACGGGCTGCGGATCTTGGCCGTCAACCGCATCGGACGGCGTGAAGCCTCGTCCCAGGTATGCGGGTACTCCGAAGAACTGAAACGCATTCGATGTGAGATACGTGGCATTCACGTCTTCCGGAAGATCGTGTCCAGTGACAGTTAAACTCCACCCATCAATAGCCACCGCATCTTCGACAACCGGTGACTTCCTCAAAATCTGCCACTGACCGCCGGTAAGCCCAAAGCCATTGTCGTGTCCGGCAGGATCGACGAGCCGCATGTGTGCCATGCGGTCGGGAGCCGCATACGGGTAAGGGTCCATGAGAATCGCGTATAGGACGCTAAACACCGCGGTAGTTGCGCCAATACCAAGAGTCAGCGACACGATGGCGGTGAGCGTGAACCCTGGGGTCTTCAGTAACTGGCGGATGCAGTAGCGCAAGTCCTGAATCACGGTATTCATATGTGCTCCTTAGTTGCTTTACCCTTCGACGAAGCGCAAGCCGAAAGGTTGGGAGAACATGCTGAATGCGCGTGGATCAGTCGTGAGGTACTGCGAAGGGAAAAATACTTCGTCGCCATAAGGGCAGGCGCTTAACAGCCCGCCCTTGCGGCACAGGGAATTTCTAGCGGTGACGGGGGCGGGGGCGGGTAGTCGGCTTGGGCTTCTCGACGGCGATCCCGGAGATCTGGGAATTTTCGCCGCTGAAGGTCATCATGAACGGGTCCTTCTGGAACGCCAAAGCATAGCCTTTGATCTTGACGGGTTGACCCACGACGAGTTTTGCGTTGAGCGGCTTCTCATACTTGATAACCGCATCGCCTTTCGGATCATCGATCGAAAGGGTAACTTCGGTCGGCTTTTCATCCGGTTTCCAGGAGACGACCTTGGCGTTGAATTCCTGAGGGATGATGGCGCCCTTCACGCTCTTATCGAAGTAGGCTTGGCCCTCGGCGTCGGTAAGCGTCGCCTTCAGATCACGCCAGAGCTTGATATCGGGATGCTGCGCGAGGTAAGCTTCTTCGCCGCCGGCCTTTTCTTTCTCGCGAGCGACAACGCTCTTGATTGTGAAATCGGCCGGAGGCAATGCGCTCTTCGACAGCGAGATCCTGCAAGTCCTGCAGCCCCTTCGGATCGTCGTCACCGTGGTAGCCGTTCCATGCTTTCGTCAAGTAGTCGGAGGCGCTCTTCTTGCCGTCCGCCGGGAGCGCGCCCGCACCGGAGATCGACACGGCGCGAGCCCATTGATAGAGAGCTTCGGGATACCGGCTCATATCCTTCTGTCCCGCGATCGCCGCACCCAGCCAGTAGGCGACTTGCGCGTTCTGATCATTCAAGGCCACATACTTCTTGAACTCGCCTTCCGCTGTTGGGTAATCCTTCGCTTGGAGCGCGATGTACCCGAGCACTAAATGCGCCTGCTGTTCGACCTGTCCGCGCGCCTGCTTCCACTGATCGTCAGTGACCGCCGCCGGTTTAGCCTCCGGAGCGAACGCAGCGTCGAGATTGCTGAGCAAGCTAGTAGCGGCGTCTTTCGCCTGACTGGTTTGGTCGGGTGTCACCCCGGGCTGCAATCCCTTGGACGCGATCTTGCTCCATGTGTCCATAAACGCCAGCAGGCGTTGGTTCTTGAACTCGGAGTCAGGATACTTGTCTTGCCAGGCTTTGAGTAGCGCCAGCTTCTTGATCAGGTCGGTTTCTTTCGATGCCGCCGTCAACGCATCGTATTCGCCTTGATCCTTCACTTTCGGCTGCGCCGGAGCGCTCTGGGCAGCTCCGCCCGCGGGCGCCTGGGCCGGCGTGCCCGCGGGCGTCTGCGCGAAGCCGGGCGTCATCGTCAAAGTTACGGCTACTGCTGTTCCGGCGAACACTTTTACCAATCGATCAAACACGTGGGTACTTCCCCCTTCTTTCTGTCTGCTTTCGCTTGTCTGCTTTCGAAATGATACTCAAGGCGAACCGGATACCGGCTGAACCGCGCACTGTCTAACGATATAACGACGACGTTTTCCGTCGAGAACGGATACTTGCGGAGTATAGCCGAATGCTCAGGACGTCGCAATATATCTGACGCCAACAACGTTCGATGAGTTCCTGTCGACCGCGCGTGTCACCACCCCATGCTACAATCCGCGATCGGTTAAATGCGCTATCTGGATTGGGGCGTCATCGCGGCTTACCTGCTTGGGGTGACCTGGTTCGGCGCCCGCTTCGGCAAGCGTCAGACCGGGCTCGCCGAGTATTTCCTGGGCGGCCGCACAGCGCCGTGGTGGGCTATCGCGCTCTCGATCGTCTCCGCCGAGACGAGCACGCTCACGATCGTCGGAACACCCGCACTTAGTTTCCGCGGCAACTTCGCGTTTCTGCAGGTGGTGTTCGGTTATCTGCTGGCGCGTGTCGTGATCTCCGTTCTCTTCCTGCCCGCATACTTTCGCGGCGAGATGTTCACGGCTTATCAGCTGATGCAGCGGCGCTTCGGCGAGCGGGTGCGCAGGTTAACGGCGCTGATCTTTCTATTCACGCGCGCACTGGCGGAAGGCGTTCGGGTGTTCGCGATTTCAATCGTGATCTCGATCGTTTTAGGTACCGGGGAAGCGATTTCAGTCGTGCTGATCGTAGCTTTAACACTCCTTTACACCTTTGAAGGCGGGATGACGGCAGTCATTTGGACCGACGTGCTGCAGATGGGGATGTATGTGGCGGGCGCGGCGATCAGTTTCTTCGTCATGCTTGGGAAAATCCCCGGCGGCTGGCATCACGCGGCGGCGGTTGCGTCGGCTGCGGGTAAGTTTCAAGTGCTGGACTTCCGGACCGCGCTGAACCTCCCTTACACGTTCTGGGCCGGCCTGATTGGAGGCTGCTTCCTGACGACGGCGAGCCATGGGACGGACCAGCTCGTCGTACAGCGACTGTTGAGCGCGCGTAATGAGAAGGAAAGCCGGCGCGCTCTGTTTGCAAGCTGGATCGTGGTGTTTCTGCAATTCACGCTGTTCCTGGTGATCGGGGTTCTGCTATGGACTTATTACGGCGACAACGGACTGAAAGCGCCACAGCCGATGGACCGCATCTACCCGCTGTTCGTTTGGGACAACTTGCCCTTCGGTGTGCGCGGTCTGGTGATCGCGGCCATTCTAGCGGCTGCGATGGCGAATTTGAGCGCGGCTTTAAACTCGCTTGCGTCGACGACAGTGGTGGACTTCGTACGTCGATTTCGTGATGAAAGACGGCAAATGCGTTTGGGCGCGATGGGCGACGGTTTTCTGGGGCATCGTGCTGGTAGGTATCGGCCTCGTCGCGCGCTCCTGGGGGACAGTGCTGGAATCGGGTCTGTCGATCGCATCGGTGACCTTAGGGCTGCTGCTGGGAGTCTTTCTGCTTGGAGTGCTGACGCGACGGGTGGGTGAGCGCGGGGCGGCATTAGGCGTCGTTATCGGGCTTGCGTCCATTTTGTGGGTTCGCTTCGAAACATCGATTGCGTTCACATGGTGGGTGTTTATCGGTAGCACGGCGACATTTGTTAGCGGGTATGCAGGGTCTTTCGTTCTAAGGGAGCGCACATCTGACTGAGCTGAAGCGGGAACTGGGCATCTGGGCGGCGATGGCGATCGTCATCGGAACGGTGATCGGAAGCGGGCTTTTCCGTGTACCGCAGACGATGGTGCAGAGCGTGGGAACAGGCGGTTACGTGACGCTGGTCTTCGTGGTCGGCGGGTTGCTGTCGCTGGCCGGGGCGCTGAGCTATGCGGAACTCGCGGCAGCCATGCCGGGCGCCGGTGGCGAGTACGTGTACCTGACGGAAGCCTATGGGCCGGTCTGGGGCTTCCTCTACGGATGGACGCAGATGTGGGTGGCCAAGTCAGGTTCGATCGCGACGCTGGCGACGGCGTTCTTCGAGTACATGGCCACGTTCCGTCCAGATTTGGAGAAGGTCTTCTACACGATTCCACTGCCGATCGGCGAACACGGCGCGCCGCTTCCGCTGAAGTACGGACAGATCCTGGCGATGGTTCTGATCCTGTTCCTCGGACTGATCAATTACTTCGGCGTCAAAGCCGGCGGCGACGTTCAGGTGGTGATGACGGCCATCAAAGTCGGCGCGATCGGCGTGGTGATCGTTGCTGGGCTCATGTATCGAAACGCGGGCACGGCTGCCGCACATGCGCAAACGCCGCTGGTCCCACTGACTGCCGCTGGGTTCTTCGCCGCGCTGGTAGCCGCTCTATGGGCGTACGACGGCTGGAATAACGTGAGCATGGTGGCGAGCGAGGTGAAGCACCCGCAGCGTTACCTCCCGCTCGCGCTCATTGGCGGAACTGTAGCCGTGATGGTTCTGTATCTGTTGGCGAATGCCGCCTATTTCCACGTGTTGAGCGCGGCCGAGGTCGGCGCCAATAAGCGGGTGGCGGCAGCCATGATGCAGCGCGTCTTCGGTGGATGGGGCGCGAGTGCGGTGTCGGTCGCGGTGATGATCTCGATCTTCGCCGCACTGAACGGATCGATACTATCCGGGTCGCGCGTGCCGTATGCGCTGGCGCGGGACGGCATCTTCTTCCGGTCGTTCGCCACGGTACATCCGCGATTCGCAACCCCTTCGGTTTCGATCCTTGGACTGAGCCTGTGGGCGGCCGTGCTTGTGTTTTCGGGCCGATACGATCAGCTCTACAACTACGTCATATTTGCGAGTTGGCTGCTTTACGGGATGACAACAGCCGCGGTTTTAGTACTGCGGAGAACGCGGCCGGATTTGCAACGTCCGTACCGGTCGCTCGGCTATCCGGTGGTACCCCTACTATTCGTGGGAGCGGCGATTCTGCTGGAAATTTTCACGCTGAAGAACTCTCCGCGCGAGTCGGTGGCGGGCATCGTGTTAATTTTGCTGGGGTTGCCCTTCTATTTCTATTGGAAGCGTCGAAAATCGTGATAATATTTAGGCAATCCGGGAATCGCTGCGGGTGTTTGATCGCCGACTGCGGACGAAGCTCCCGATCTAGTACCAATTGTCTTGTATTGTTCTGAATTCAGAACAATCACCTTGCGTTCGCGCCGTAATTCCTGTAAAAAGTCAATAGGAACAAAAATTCACCTGAATTTGTTCTGTATCCGGAACAGACGTTTGTTCGGCCGAAGAGTGGAGGCAACGATGGATGTCACAAAGATATTGACTGAACTGAAGCAGGAACGCGAGCAGCTGGAAGAAGCGATCCAGAGCCTGGAGCGCTTAGCCCGAGGTCGGGGCAAGCGTCGCGGGCGTCCGCCAGCATGGCTGGCCGTGGAAAAGCGTCGGGGACGGCCGCCCGGAAGCAAGAACAAAACCGTGCAGCCGAAGTCGATGGCCGCGGCCTAAGGGCGGCGGCCGGGGATCGGATTGCTATCTGACCGGTTTCAGGGTGACTCGCTCGAGTTGCATCACATTCTGGCCGTCTTTCCCTGCGATTTTTACTTTTACCTGCGACTTGCCGGCCGGTAGTTCTAACTCTCCAATTTTCTCTTCACTGAACACCCAATCGCCGCTTGCATTCTTTACAGCCGCACTTAGGTTAGCTGCGCCGTCCAGGACGCTGTACCCAGATCCAATGGCCGGCTTCGTTGCGGCATAACTGATTGCGACCTGATACCTCCCGGCACGCGGAATCTCAACATCCCAGTAAGGAACATCCTGCGGCTTCGACCACTGCGTCAGAAACACATGACCCAGGGCATTCTCGAGCTTCGCGCGCTGCTCGAACTGCGTCTCGATCTTGGCCGATTCGGCTCCGAGCGTGAGCATCCCGCCGGCGTCCGGATGGAAGCGGAACTCTCCGGCGCGCGGCGGCCCATCCAGTTCCAGCGCGATCACGCTAGCGGCCTCATCAGGAGCTGTCTGGGGCAGGGTTAAAACAACATCACCCCGATCGCGCGCGATCCCCAGCGGAGCGCCAGGCACGGCCAGCAGGTGCGCGGACAAAACTTTGTTCTGCAGCGCCGGCACGCGCAGTTTCCCGTCTCGAGGCCATTGAAAGACGTGCAGATATAAGGTGTCGCCTTTCTGCGTCGCACGTCCGAAGAAGGGCAGCGTGCTGAAGGGACTCGCGTGGGTCGCATAGATCGAATCGCTGTTGACCTTCATCCACGCACCCATCGCCTGCAGCCGGGAGACAAACTCAGGCTGAATGGTGCCGTCCGGGCGCGGGCCGATATTGAGAAGTAAGTTGCCGCCCTTACTTACGACATCGATTAACATGCGAATCAAATCGCGATTCGTTTTGAACTGCGTCTCATACCGGTTGTAGCCCCAGCTACTGGTATTGATCGTGACGCAGCTTTCCCATAAAGCCGGCTTTCCGTTGGCATCAGTGACTCCGGTTGCGGGAACAAACTGCTCCGGCGTTCCGAAATCGCCGCGGCTCCCGGTTTTGCGATTGAATAGCCGGTCGTTAATCAGCGTGTTCGGCTGCATCTCGCGGATCATGCTATAGACTCCGTCCGCGTCGATTTCTTCGGGCGTATGTTCCCATTCGCCGTCGAACCAGAGCACCGCGACATCGCCATAGCGGCTCAGCAGCTCGCGCAACTGCGCTCGCATGAAGGTGAGATAGCGCGGCATGTCGCCGCCTTCTTTCGGGTGGTCGGACTCCCAATCGCGCTTCGGCCGGTAGTCCGGGTTGTGCCAATCCATGATCGAGTAGTAGAACCCAAGCGGCATGTGGCGCGCCTTCGCGGCCTCGGAGAGCATCTTCAGCGGATCGCCCGCGTAAGGTGTCATTTTGATGCCGTAATCGCTCACATCCGAGCGGAACATGGAGAAGCCCTCGTGATGTTTTGAAGTGATCACCATGTAGCGCACGCCGGCCGATTGCGCCAGATCCACCCACGCGAACGGATCGAAGTTAACCGGGTTCAGCTGCCGCGCGTACTCCTCGTATTCAGCCTCGGGAATGTGGAACATGTTGCGCGCCCACTCGTCGCGTCCGATTACCGCGTACCCGCCCCAGTGGATGAACATTCCGAACTTGGCATCCTGCCACCAGACGGTTCGTTGGTCAGCCGGAAGCGGCGGCTGCGAAGGCTGAGCAGCGGCAAAGCGGGAAAATGCGAGCGCTAAGAGAAAGAATCGGGAATGAATCCGGGGCATGGGAATCGAGAATATCATCCTACTCCTTGCCCACCGGTCGCCGCTGAGTAGACGCGCGGCTGGAGTCTACTTCAATTCATTCATTAGCGGCACGAAAGCCGACGGAAGGACTACGGGATGATGAACATCGGCTCCGGATGCACGCTTCTCGGAATCCGGCGGGTTTAACGAATACGAGACGTAATCGATGTCGACCTTCGTCAGCCCGAAGATCCGAGCATCCGTTTCGGAATGGTCCGCGGCGGCCAGCCAAAACGGCCCTTGCTGTTTGTATGTATGCACAAAGCGCACGCTCTTAACCCAGAACGACGGGGCCTTTGCCGGGGCTCCCTCAATCCGGACGATGGCGAAATCACGGGTATCGATCCACACCCGCCCTTCGATCAGGTATTTCGTGCGGACGCGAGGCGTGGCCTTCAAGATATAGGCGCTGCGGCCGCCGATCTGATCCATCCCGACGAGTTCAAACGAATAATTGGACGGGATGATGCGATTCGCTTCGAGCACTTCCGGCCGCGCGGCTTCCTGCTCGGTCTGCAGCATGCGAGAAAAGATGAACCGGCAAACCGACGGAGAACCGTGCTGGCTGAGCACGTCGAATGTCTTGGCGCCCGTGCGGCTCACCGTGACGCGAACGAGCATATCGGCTTCGGTCTTGTGTCCGGGATTGACAAGATGGTACCGGCGAACCGACGTATAACCGTACATCGATTGCAACCGGCGGCTCTCATGCTCCACCATCCGGCGCGCGATTTCGTCCGCGGACGGGGGTTGGTCAGCGCTCGCAAAAGCGGCGGAAACCAGAACTGCTGCCGAGATGCGTAGTACCGAATTGTGAATCATAGAACGTTTCGCGTTCCGGATTTTAGGTTAGCGCGACTTGAAGGCGGGGGCAATAGCTCCAGCAAAACACTACGTTTATTTGATGGAATTGTAGCCGGATCTAAACGATTGCAGCGCGCATGTTGAGTCAAGCTTCAATGACGGGCCGCAAATAACAGCAGCGCGAACAAGACGAGGGGAATCATCGCGAGACCGACATACACCAGAATCTGCCGGGTCCGTGGGGTTCGCCGGTTGCGCCAGTTTCGCAGTTCTTCCCGGTCCGCGACGCCCACCTGATCAAGGTGTTCCAGGTCCCACGCCATGTCGCGCGCGCTGCCGTACCGGTTGCGCGGATCACGCTCCAACGCACGATAAATCACTTCTTGCAGTTGCGGCGAAATTGCGGGGTTCAGCTCCCGAGGCGGCACAGGATTATTGAGCAGACGCTCGTTCATTACGATGAACGGGCTATCTCCGGTGAAGGGTACTTTCCCGGTCAACATCTCGTAGAGCAGTACCCCGACCGTATAGACATCGCTGCGCGCCGTTCCGCGCTGTCCTTTGACCTGTTCCGGAGATATATATTCCGGAGTCCCCATCGTGTCGCTGAACTTAGCGAAGGTAATCCGCCGCGCTCCGGCCTGTCCTGCGATTCCGAAGTCAATCAGCTTGATGCGATCTTCACTATCGATAAGAATATTTTCGGGCTTTAAATCCCGATGAACGACGCTCTGCGAATGCGCATATTCAAGCGCGTTGCAGATGCTAATAGTCAGACGGATTGCGCGATCGATCGGAAGCTTGCCTTCTTCCTCGAGTATCTGCTTTAAGGACCGGCCTTCCACCCACTCCATCACCATGTAGACGCGGCTGCGTTTTGAATCCGGAAGTACCTTGACTACACCGGGATGGTTCAGCTTGAGTCCGATCGCTTCTTCACGGCGGAAGCGCTCAAATAACTGCGGCTCGCGTTCGACTTCGGGATGCGGGACTTTAATAGCTACTCGGCCGCCTATCACTAAGTCGGTAGCTTGAAAGACGGAAGCCATGCCTCCCGTTGCGACCAGGCGATCAAGCTGGTAATGGTCAAGCCGGTCGCCAGGCTGGAGAGGGGTCATAGATGCAACGGAGCACGCACTAGAGTTTATAAGAGCGTCCGCGGTAGATTCCAACGCGTTCGACGCTCAGCACGCGAATCAGTTGAACGCTTACGTTGTCGCTGCCGTCACGTTCGTTGGCTAGCGCAATCAGAGCTTCGGCTGCGTCCTTCAAATCATTGTGACCGTTTACGATTCCAGCCAGTTCGTTTTCCGCGATGGCGCCGTGGAGACCGTCGGAGCAGAGCATGAGGACGTCGTTCGCGAACACCAGATGCTCACTGGTCTCGACCGCGACAATCAAATCGCTGCCGATGGATCGGGTCAGCATGTTGCCGGCGAGCGATTGCGAAGCGTCTCGGGCGGTCAGTATGCCCAACCGGGCTTGTTCGGCGGGCAGGGTATGATCGCGCGTCAGGGCGGACGTCTGGCCGCGTCGGATCAGATAACAGCGAGAATCCCCGACATGAGCAACGACGGCCCGATCGAAGCGAAGCGAGCAGGCAACCAGAGTCGTCGCCATACGCGTGCCTTGTCCGGCGCGGCTGCCCGCCTGATACACCGCGGCGTTTGCCGTCTGAACCAGTCTTGCGAGCAGGTTTTTGTGAGACTCGGCTTCAGGCGCATCGCGGAAGCCGTTGACGACATGCTCAACTGCCATCTGTGAGGCAACTTCGCCGTGCTGATGACCGCCCACGCCGTCGGCCAAGGTAAATAGCCATCCGTGTGATTGTGCTTCATCCGGCGTGGCGGGAGTGGCGTGGCCTAGATAGTCTTCGTTGCTATCCCGAAGGCGGCCGGGATGAGAAACCTCGGCGAACTCTACATCCAACATCTGCTAATGAAGGTTCAGGCGCGGGCGGCGTTCTCTCCGGCCTGAACAAACGCCGGGCGGCCGGTTTGTTTGCTGTTCCGCATGAAATAGATTCCGCCGTAGACACCCCAGAGACAAGCAATGCCGAGCGCGAGCAGCGGCTCCATCTTAGTCCCGTAGCCCATGAAAGGGCCGATCAGATAAAAGGCCATGCACGCCAGGTTGGCGCAGAGTCCAAAGATAGGGATCACCGCGTGCCGGATCAGGCTGAAATTCGGGTGCCCGTGATAGGCCACCAGACAAGTGAAGCAGCTAAGTCCGTAGAGTAGGAATGTGCCAAAGTTAGAGGCTAGAGTGATGGTGAGTAGAGAGTTGGGAAGCGCTGCCAACTTATCGTGGGTCGTGTACCCGAAGCTTGACCAAATGTTATGCGGCAAGCTTTGTATCGCGCTATCGGTAGGTGCGGTAGAATCTCCGAACGCAAGCGACACCGCCGCGCATCCCACAATGGCGGAGATGATGGCCAGTGCCCAGATGGCCCGATGCGGCGTCAGCCTTTCCGAATGGAGCAAGCCGAAATGGCCGGGGACTTCCAGGTCCTTTCCCATCGCATAAGTCACTCGAGCGCCTGTATTGAGGCAACTCAAAGTGGTTCCGATCAGCGCCAGAAAAACCGTAGAAGCCTCAATCAACATAAAGAGACGGCCCCTGCCTGGCCCGAATAATGCATCGCCAACGACTACCATCATGTCGCCGATCGGCGCGGCGGACCCAGTCGCGCTTTGCATCGTGTAACCGCTATTCAGAAAGTAATTCGCCGCAAAGTATTCGAATAAGTAACAAACCAAACCTTGCACGAGTAGCGAAAGAATCACCGCAATAGGCACATCCCGCTTGGCGTTGCGCGCCTCACCTGCCATGGCGGTGACGGATTCGAAGCCTACCAAAATCAGGATCGCGACTGTAGCTTGAATGAACCCCCAAGCGACGTTATGCACCGCGATGACGGATTTCGCGTTCGGATGCGTCAGGAAGTTGCCGCTCGCATCGCGCGTTGGATAGCTAATCTTGAAAGGCACCGGTTTTCCTGCAGCATCCAGCTTCGGTCTCGGTGCGCCCGAAGCATCGCGTAGGATCGTCTCGGTAGTTTGACCGTTGGCAACTGTCTTAGTCGTTGCGAACTCGTAGGTGTAAGCCTCGCCGGACGTCGCATCAAACTGGTAAGCCACGCTGCCCGGCGGATGATTCAGCCGGTAACCAAGAGCTAAGACTGCAAAAACGACTAAGGCCGTGATCTGAATGATGTTGATCCCGACATTTACAGCAGTCGCGCCAGTTACTCCGCGGTTTGCAATGTAAGCAACGGCAAAGGCGAAGACTACCGCAATTACCATCATGAATAGCGGCCCAGGGCTCGATGCGCTCATGAAGTTGGGCCACAACGTTCCGACGACATAGCCGCAGAGAATCCCCATGGTTCCGACCATCACACCCGGATAGATCCAGTAATAAAGGTGCGAGGCCCAGCCGATAACAAATTTAGAAATGCGAGCATAGCGCCACGCCCGATCGTGATTTAAAAACGATTGCTCGGCGAAGTAATAAGAACTACCGGTCCCGGGGTAAAGCTTCGACATCTCGGCATAACAAACCGCCGTTGCGAGGCATAGCAGCAGCGCGATTACAATGCCGATCCACATCGACGGAGCCGTTGCCCCCGTCGCCGCTTGTATATAGAAGGTCAACCACAGAAACGCGCCGGGTGCAATCAGCGCCATCGCGTTCATCGTCAGGCCGGTCAGGCCTAACGTCTGTTTCATTTGTACCTGAGGGCTGTTTGGCATTCAGGGCTCCATTAAGAATCGAAAAAAGAGAGGAATTAGCTGAAGTGACCGGTTGCGGCGTGGAAACCGAGCCCTTTACTATGACGGAAAAGCCTGGCAGTGCCAAATAAAAAGATGTGATGAGGGCGATAACCAAAACTGGAGTGATACGGTATTCACTAAACCGATGAACCATCTGGTCAGAGGTGTCGGGATATTTCTGCTGATCGCGGGATGGTTTCTAATCCTGGCCGCGGTGGCGCTGCTGAACGGCAGATCGGTGCTGCCGCTGTTTGGCATCTGCGGTTTTGGCGTGCAGACGCTTGGACTAACGATGATATTTCGCACGCACCATCGAGCATGACGCCGGATAGTATTGCCCTCTGTGTCGCGGCGTTGTTCCTTTCGCCGCTGGCGTTTGCCGGTATCGCTTTGATCAACACGGGATTGGGACGATCGCGCAGCGCGGCGCATTGCATGCTCGCGTCGCTCTGCATCCTCGGGGTGGCATCGCTGGCGTGCTTCGCGTGCGGATTCGCCATTGAAGGAAGCGCCAGTTTGCCTTCGTACAACTTCATTATCGCGGGCAAGGCATGGAGTTGGATCGGAGCTCAAGGGTGGTTTCTGCGGGGAGTGGACTTACAGGATCCGCACGTCGGACTGGCGATCTGGCTGCAGATTGCGTCGACATCGCTGGCTGCTCTGATTCCTCTCGGAGCGGGGATGGATCGTTGGCGACTGAGCGCCGATTTGTGCTTCGACCGCGATCTTGGCTGGACTCGTCTACCCGTTGTTCGCCCATTGGGTATGGGGTGGATGGCTCTCGCAACTGGGCATCAACTTTGGGCTCGGGCGCGGCTTTATCGACGCAGGCGGCGGCAGTTGCATCCACGCGGTGGGCGGCCTTACGGCTCTGGCGATCGCGTGGATCATCGGCCCGCGCCGCGGAAAATACCCGCCGAAGGGGCGTCCGGCGGTCATCCCCGGACATCATGCGGTCTTTGTCCTATTCGGATGTCTTCTTGCGCTCGCCGGCTGGTTAGGCGTGAATGCGGCGGGCTCGATCTTGTATCTGGGAGCGGGACTGGAATCGATACCGTTGGTCGCGATAAATACCTTACTTGCGGCGTCTTCCGGCGGGTTGTCCGCGGCCGCGCTCACCCGAATTCGATTCCAACGGCCAGACGCTTCCTTAACCGCGAATGGCTGGGTAGCCGGGCTCGTGGCGAGTAGCGCTGGATGTCTGTTCCTCGCGCCAGGGGAAGCAATCGTTGTAGGTTCTATCGCGGGCGCACTGGTCATCTTCTGCGTAGAGTTGCTAGAGTTGCGGCTGTTCGTCGACGATCCGGGCGGCGCGATATCCGTCCATGGCGCGGCCGGAATCTGGGGAGTATTCGCGGCCGGTTTGTTCGCCCGATTTCCCGCGCGAGCGATCAACGGAGTTGCCAGCGACCATGCCGGACAGTGGCTCGCGCAGCTGATTGGGATTGCAACACTGCTCGGCTTCGTTTTGCCGCTAGCCTACACTCTAAACTTGCTGCTGAATCGCTTGCATCCGCAGCGGGTTGCGGTAGAAGCGGAACGGTTGGGTCTCGATCTGCATGAGCTTGGCGGGGGCGCGTATCCGGACTTCCCGTCGAACGACGACTTCACGGCCCGAAGATTTTAGGACAGGAAATAACATGAATCGTTGGACCGCCGTCTCGATCCTCTTTGTCGCCTCTCTTTTGGAAGCGGGAGGCGACGCGCTCATGCGGACTGCGCTGCACTCTTCGCAGACTCTCCGCAAACTCATTCTTTTCGCTGCCGGCGCCTTGGTTCTCTTCACCTATGGATATGTGGTGAATGCGCCGCCTTGGGATTTCGGCCGTCTCCTTGGTTTGTACGTTGTGTTCTTCTTCGTGTCCGCGCAACTTATCTCATGGCTCTTCTTCAACCAACCGCCGGGCAGGGCGGTATTAGTTGGCGGAGCGTTGATTATCGGCGGGGGATTGGTTATCGCGCTCTCGCAACAATAAGCGCCAATGACTAATCCACTCGTTGTCATCTCCGAGCAGGAAGTCAGGCAGCGACTTAGTTACGCCGAACTAATTCCGGCGATGCGCGAGGCGTTAACCGACTTATCTGCCGGCCGCGTTCAGCAACCCGTCCGCACCGTGATTTCGGTCTCCGAATATAACGGCTGGCTGGGCGTAATGCCAGCCGTATACCGAGGAGTCTGCGGGGCGAAGCTAGTCACGTTCTATCCCGGCAACGGCGCGCGAGGCATTCCCACGCATATGGCGATGATCCTGCTGTTTCGGGCTGAGACGGGTGAGCCGATCGCTGTGGTAGACGGGAGGCTGATTACGGAAATGCGAACGGCTGCCGTATCCGCGGTAGCTACGGAGGCACTAACTCCGCCGGATGCGCACGTACTCGCCGTGTTAGGCAGCGGCGTGCAGTGCCGGTCGCATATTGAAGCTTTGCGCATGGTGCGTAGATTCGACGAGATCACGGTGTGGAGTCCGAACGAGGCACACTGCCGGGCTTGTGCGGAAGAGGTGGGTGCAGTACCTGCGCTAAGTGCGGAGGCCGCGGTTCGGGATGCGGACGTTGTGGTCACGGTAACAAGCGCCGCTGAACCGGTGTTGCAGGGTAAGTGGCTGAAACCCGGCGCTTACGTCAATGCTGTGGGTGCAGTCGGGCCGCGCAGGCGTGAGTTAGACGGCGAGGCGATGGATGCGACGGTGATTGTAGAGTCTCGGGAGGCTGCACTTACCGAGTCCGGCGATATCCTAATGGCGGGCGTAAGTATTGCCGCGGAGTTAGGCGAAGTGCTGGCCGGCAAGTTCGCGCCACCACGGGGAAGACGGGTGGTCTTTAAGAGCTTGGGAGTGGCAGTGGAGGACTTGGCTGCAGCCCTATTGGTGCTACCGAAAATTCACGTCGACGGTTAAGTTGGCTTCCACTGCCTGCCCATCCAGGTACGTCGGAGAGTATTTCCACTGGCGGACTGCAGCTAATGCAGCCCTTGCCAGTCCGCCATCCGGCGCGGAAAGGACCACAAGATCGTCCAGCGCGCCATTTGGAAGGATGATCATGGCAATCCTCACAGAACCGCGAATTCCCGACTTTCGCTCCGCATCCGGATAAATCGGCGATAACTTGCTCTTTACCTGGGCAGGCTTCACGACAGGTGGAATCGCTGTGGCGCGTGGCGGACGATGGGGGTTCCGGAGAGGCGCCGCGGCCGCTACGGAATCTAGACTCGCCCCACTAATCTCCCGCATCGAAATAGTAACTTCGTGCGGGCCGTCCCCGCTGAGGTGAACAGCGCCATAGACGGAACGATACCCGGTCTTCTCGACCTCAAAGAAGTAGTCGCCCGCAGCAATGCCGTTGATGGCGAAGATGCCCGCGGAACTGGACGTTTTTAGATTCGTTCCATTAGCAGAGTCCCACAAAGTGATGTTCGCTTCATCGACCGGCGCCGAGTTAGCCTGGACCGTTCCGGTGAAGGTGGATGATGCAACCGCACAACACGCCGACAAGAAGGTGCATAAGCATAGAGTGCGGGCCAGCGAAACGAATGAGCGCATAGCAAGTGGCTAAATCTCATGTTCTCACTCCAATCGCAACGCTTCCATAGGCGATATCAAACTAGCTCGCAACGCGGGCACCAGCGCAGCGATCGACGCGGGTAAGGCTAGAGCCAGGACCGCGATCGCCAGTGCCATCGGATCGTAAACGCTTACCCCGTGTAACTGGTTACCTAAGAAACGTCCGGCGGCCAGGCTCAAAGGTACACCGAGTAACAATCCAAAGGCGATTAATAGAAACGCGCCGCGCAGGATTAGAGTTAGCACACGTCCGCGATCCGCGCCCAATGCCATTCGCACACCGATCTCCTTGACTCGCGTTCCCGCGTTATAGGCGGTTACCCCATAAAGCCCAACCGACGCAAGCACCAGCGCCAAAAATCCGAATAGCGAGGTGAGCCGGGCGATCAGCCTCTCCTGACCGAAGCTGGAACTCACTTGAGCGCTTAAGGCGCGTATGCGAAGGACTGGTAAGTTCGGATCGATCTGCGCCATCGCATGTCTAACCAGCCCGTCACTTAGTTGACTCCCCGGACGCATTAGAACCATGATGTCGTGGATGAAGTGCGATCGGACGTCGCCGCTCATCGAACTCGATTTAGAGTATTTCGTCCACTGTGTCAGCGGAATATAGAAGAACGGCCGGACCGGATCCTGCATATCATAACCGAGATAGCGCATGTCTTTGGCGACGCCTACAATTTCGTACTCATGCGAGTATTCAATGGGTCCTTGGCCAAATTGCTTGCCGATGGGGTCCTCGCCCTTTAGGTATTTCTTGACAAATGCTTGATTTACCACGGCTACATGGCGCGAACCGGCGGTGTCTCGCTCGGTGATCGGTCGGCCTCTGACTATTGAATTTCCAAGCAAGGAGAAGAACCCATCCGAGACTCGCGTCCACGAAGATTCAGGCTCCTGTCCGGGAGGCGGTTCGCTCTTTCCAGCGAAGTGAAAACTTGAGTTCCAGCTATCACCGCTAAGCGGCGAATAGTTCGCCAGGGCAACCGATTCTACTCCCGGAATAGCCGCTAAACTGTCGTGTATACGTCGGTAAAGTAGTTCCAGTTGCTCGGGCCTGTATCCCGCAAGTACCGGATCGATATTCAACACCATGCGGCGATCCTGCTCGAATCCGAAGTCCTGATGCTCCAAGCTACTCAGCGTTTTCGTAAGAAGGCCGGCGGTAGTAAGCAGCACCAGCGAAAGAGCGGTCTGCAAGATAACCAGTATTTTGCGAGATACAGAACCCGATTGCTTGGTCGACCGATTGGCTCCCCGAAGCGCTTCCACGGGATCGCTTCGAGACGCCATCCAGGCGGGGGCGATCCCGAACGCCAAGCCGGTAAGTAGAGAAACTAGAAACGCAAATAGCAGAACTGGTAACGAAGGAGACGCACTAATCGGGACTGTACCGACTCCAATGGCGTTCGACGGATCGAATGCGTACCACAAGATGAATCGAGTCCCGGCAAATGCAACCGCCAGCCCCGCCAGACCTCCGGCGAGCGAGAGTAGGACGCTTTCGGTAAGAGCCTGCAGGATCATCCTCATCGGCCGCGCGCCGAGAGCCATGCTCAGCGACGTCTGCTGGGCGCGTTCGAGCCCGCGAACCATCATCAGGTTCGCTACGTTGGCGCAGACGATCAGCAGCACGAATCCCGCGACTAACAATAGGATTTGTAGCCGGTGCGCGTACTCTTCCCGCATGCTAACGATTCCTGCGCCACCCGGCGAGAGATACAGCGTCCGTTTCGCGATTTCCGATCGCTCTTGCGGCGCCATCGCGCCTTGGTGCGCCCGCAGCCAAGCGAGTAAGTGGATGCGCATCTGCGCTTGCAGCGTACCTATTTCCGTGCCAGGTCGAACGCGGCCGATGATATCCAGCCAGTGCTGGTCGACATTGTCCAGCAGTGAACTGTCGCGCTGTACAATCGGTTCGGCCGATAAAGGCAAATACACGTCGGGTGGAGTCGGTCGAAGCTGCGCGCCATAGAATCCGGGCGGAGTAACTCCCACTACGGTGAACGGGTTGCCATTAATGTCGAATACGCCGCCGACTACGCTGCGGTCGAATCCGAATCGCTGCCGCCAGACTTGATAACTAATCATGGCGGCAGGCGCCGCACCCTTCGCGTCGTCAGATGGAGTTAATGTGCGTCCCGCATACGCAGGTACGCCAAAGGTTGCGAAGTAATTACCCGATACAAACTCACCGGTGTAAGTCTCCGCCGGGCTAGCGCTATGTTCGCGCCGCACACCAAATAGCGACTGGCCGGCTTGAAACGCCGCCATACTATCGAAGCCCTGCGTCTGATCCCGCAGGTACTTATAAAGGTCGTTTGAAAAGACGGAGAACTCTTCAGATTGCCCATAGCCGCCCCAGACGCAGCAATGCGTTTTCTTGCCGACGCGATATAACTGATTGGGATTGGACACCGGCAGCGACCGCAGCATCACCGCGTGGACGAGGGTGAAGATCGCCGTGGTGGCGCCGATGCCTAGCCCGAGAGTCAATATGACGGTCGTCGTGAATGCTGGGCTCTTGAGCAAACGCCGCGACGCGAGGCGTATGTCATGAGGCATCTGTGCTATCCCTTGCAGCGGATGTGCGCGGTTTTGCTCGGTGCGGTTCGGCATTGTGGTTTAGCGCTTATCGTAGATACGAACGGCCGCCGGTTCAGTTAGCAGAATTTCGCGGTGGGATGCTGAAGGAGATGAGTCGAGTTTCCAGGCGCGAACTTCTCTGTTGGGCGGCGGTCCCCTGTCTTGCCAGACTCCTGAACGCGCAAGATACACCGCAGGATTCCGAGCCGACATTCACCACCGCGGTCAACGTCGTCAACATCTTCGCCACGGTTCGCGATAAGCGCGGCCAAATCGTCCGCGAACTTACCAAAGATGATTTCTCGATTCTCGAGAACGGACGTCCGCAAACAATCAAGTACTTCACGCGCGAAACCGATTTGCCCTTGACCGTCGGCCTGTTGATCGATACCAGCATGAGTCAGGACAAGATCCTGAACGATGAGCGCGGCGCCTCTCTGCGCTTCCTCGATCAAGTGCTGCGCGAACGCAAAGATCAGTTCTTCATCGCTCAGTTCGACGTAGGCGTTGTGATGCGTCAGGAGCTCACGGCGTCGCGGAGTCAGCTCAATGAAGCGCTCTCCTACGTCGATACGCAGACGCGCAGTCAACTGATGAGGGAGGGCGGCGGTACGGTGCTATACGACGCGCTCGTGAAAGTCTCCAATGAAGTCATGACCGGACAGAAGAATCGGAAAGCAATTATCGTACTCTCAGACGGCGTCGATTTCGGTAGCAATGCTACAGTCGCCGAGGCCATCGAAGCCGTGCAGATGGCCGACACCATCATCTACTCGATACTCTTCGCCGATCCGCACGCGTATGGGGCAGGCGGCGGAGCAGAAGCGCAGCGAGGACGCGATGCTATGTCCCGCATGGCTCGCGAAACCGGAGGCGCTTACTTCGAAGTAACTAAGAAACTGAATATCGAGCAAACGTTCGATGCGATCCAAACTGACCTTCGCAGCCAGTACAGCTTGGGCTACACACCGAATCCGGCGGTGAAAGAGCCGCAGTTCCGAAAGATACAAGTTACCGTGAGGCGGGATGACGTGATTGTTGAGGCGCGGAACCGCTACTATGCGCGGCCGCTGTAGGTTTGACGAAGAGTAGGCACACGGGAGAATCGATCCCGCTCACTACTCCCGCGGCTTTGAGATCGCCCGTCTTTGCGTCAATCCGGAAGATGGCGATGTTCGCCGAATTCTGATTTGCGGCTAACAGAAAATGTCCGCTTGGGTCGATGGTGAAGTTGCGCGGCCCCTTGCCTCCGGAAGGTGTCCAGCCGGTTTCTGTAAGTCGCCCGCTGCGTGGATCGATGGTGAATCGCGCAATGCTATCGTGTCCGCGATTAGACGCGTAGAGAAACTTGCCCGAAGGATCGATCGCGATTTCCGCCGTCGTGTTCGGCGACTTGAAATCTTCCGGAAGTGTCGATACCTGCTGGAACTCGGTTAGTGTGCCGTTCTTGAAATCGTAGCCGACGACGGTCGAATCGATCTCATTCACAACATAGACTCGATTGTTCGCTCGATTGAATACGAGGTGCCGCGGACCCGCGCCGGGATGTACTTTGACCGAGAGCGATCGCGACGGATCGAGCGTCTCCTTATCCAGTTGCCGGACTAGAATCTCATCCGTGCCGAGATCGGTGGCGAGCAGGAAACGGTCGTCGGAAGAGAAGTTCACCGAATGGCCATGGGGACTGTCTTGGCGGTCATGGTTGGGTCCCACGCCCGTTCCACTGAACTCGCCGAAGTGTTCGGGCGTGGCGAGACCGTCAGGACCTCAGCGGGAACGAGACAAAGTTACCGCCGGTGTAGTTGGCGACCGCGAGAATCCGCCCTGAGGGGTCGACGGCTAGGTCGCAAGGGTCAGCGCCGTGGGAGGAGAAGCGCTGGCCTTCGGTCAGTTTGCCGTCAGCAGCGCGGGCGAACACGGTGATGTATCCGCTCTTCTCATTTTGATAATCGTGGGTCTCATCAGCGGCATATAGAGTGCGGCCGTTCGGACTCAGAGTAAGGAATGATGGGTTATCAACCTTTGCCATCAGTCCGAGCGGTTTAGCGGTTCCGGTTGTGGCGTCAAACTGATAAGCATAGATGCCATCGCTGCCTTTACCGGTGTAAGTGCCGACGTACATCAGGTACTGCGCGGCGGAAAGATGCAGGGTACCAATAGCGAGGAGGAGCGCTGTTTTGTGCATGTTATCGAGTCACAACGGCTGTCAATGGAGTGTTCCGCGAAGAGGCACCCACGAGGAAGCGATACTTGCCCGGCAGTAGCTGCCAATCGTTGGTTTGTTCGTTGAAGATCGAGAGGAACTTAGGCTCGATCGGCAGCGTAACGTTCTGGGACTCGCCCGGCGTAAGTGTAACCTTGGTCCACGCGACCAGGCGCTTGGGCGGCTCCTGCGCGGCTTCCGGGAGGCTCGCGTAGACTTGCGCGATTTCAGCGCCGGACCTCTTTCCGGTATTCCGAATGGTGAAAGAAACGCTATCGGCGGATGCCTTGAGATTCGAGTAAGCAAACGTGGTGTAAGAAAGCCCGCGCCCGAATTCAAACAAGGGCTGTTTTCCTTCGGCGTCAAACCACTTATAGCCGACCTTCAAACCCTCGGTATACGGAATGTCAAAAGCTGGAAAACGGTAGCGACCTGCCGACCGGTCGGGAGTCAAATCGATGCCGGGCACCTGTGGATGCGGAAGGTCGGCATCGGACTTCGCGAAACTTACCGGTAACTTGCCGGAAGGGTTCACATCGCCGAACAGAATATTCGCCAGCGCTTCGTGCCCGCGTATGCCGGGGTACCAGACTTCTATCGCCGCGTTCACCTGATCGATCCACGGCATCGCGACTGGTCCACCGGTTTCAAGGACCACGATCGTATGCCGATTGGCTGCTGCGACTGCACTTACGAGTGCGTCCTGATTATTGGGCAGCGTCAGCGTCTTCGAGTCCTTACCTTCGCTTGTCGGCTGATTGACGAAGACAATCGCCACATCCGACGACTTAGCCAGACGCAGCGGCGGCAGCTGTATCTGTCCCGTCGTTGAACTGGATCTTAGCGTGGGGAGCTTTCGCCGTAATAGCTTTCATTGGTGACGTCGGGAACCAAACGTCGGGCCCGCCAAATCGGCTCGGACCACCGCCGGGTGGGTCGACTTGCGCGGAGCCGCCGCCGGACAACATGCCCGTGTCAGCGTGCGATCCGATCAGCGCGATCGAGCGAATAGTGGCCGCGTTCAGAGGCAACTGTGCGTTGTTGTTCTTCAAAAGGACGTCGGCTGATTCCGAGATAGCCTGCGCTGTATCGGCGCCGCGGAACGGATCGACCACGCGCCCGTGCGACGGTTCATCGACAACGCCGCATGCGAACTCCGTCCGCAAAATGCGACGCACCATATCGTCCAGGCGCGACTGCGGAACCTCCTTGGCGTCGATGGCCGCTTTGAGCTTGTCGCCAAAGTATTGGAATCCCGGTTCTTCATTATCGAGGCCGGCCAGCGCGGCTTTGGTCGTCGAATGCGTGCCGCCCCAGTCGGACATCACGAAGCCTTTATATCCCCAGGTCTTCTTCAAAACGTCGTTGAGTAAGTAGTCGTTCTCGCACGCCCAGTCGCCGTTTAGTTTGTTGTAGGAGCACATAACAATACCTGGCTGGCCTTCTGCGATTCCGATCTCGAACGCCAGTAAGTCAGTCTCTCGCATCGCGCGCTTGCCGATAAGTACGTTGCCGATGTTACGGCCTGTTTCCTGGTCGTTGAGCGCATAGTGCTTGATGTCGCCGATGACCTTCTGGTCCTGCAGTCCGCGGATAAACTGACCGATCATCTTGCCGGCAAGGATCGGATCTTCACCCTGGTATTCGAAGTTACGGCCGTTGCGCGGCTCACGGGTGATGTCAACGCCGCCGCCAAGAGATAGGTTGTACATTTGATCGCGAAGCTCACGACCAATCACCGCGCCGTATTCATAGGCGAGCTTGGGATCCCAAGTGGCTGCTTCCGCGATGGTCGAAGGCAGTAAGGTTGAGTAACGGCCGCGTTCAGCTGCGCCACGAACACCGACGGCGGAGTCGGCTAGCTGCAGATCGGGCAAACCAAGACGCGGAATACCGAGGATTACTCCCGCGCCTCCGTTAGAGTGCGAACCCGCTGCGCCGAAGCCACCTGCGCCATGGACGAGTTGAATCTTCTCGTCCTGCGTCATCTCTTTCAGGACCATGTCGGCACGCTGGTCGGGTGAAAGGGACTTATCCATCCACGGACCCTTTGGCGATTCTTGATGGGGAGGGAATTGCGCGAGCGCGAGGGGCAGAGCGGCAAGAGCTATAAATGGGAAAAGTTTGCGCATGAGTTAGTTTCTGATGTTAATTGGTCTTACGGTCGGCGTTAGTGACGACGGATGTTGTTGCGGCATCGGCAGGTCCGGTGAACCCAGGCTGCTTGCCGCCCACCGAGAATGTAGACGGCGCTAGAGGCACTTGCTTGGCGTCCAAATGAAATCGCACCGTGCGGCGTTCATGAGGTTGCAACGTGACGCGCTGAAAGCCAGCTAAGGAGCGAAGCGGCGATGGCCACTGTGCCCCCGGAGTAGAGATGTAGAGTTGAGCGACTTCTTCACCCGCGACCGCGCCGGTGTTTTCCACCTCGGCGGATATCACGATCGGCTGATTCGGCGCGATCTTTTTAGGCACGCGCAAATTCCGATATGCGAAGGTCGTATAACTCAGTCCGTAACCAAATGGATAAAGCGGTTCACCGGTGAAGTATCGGTAAGTTCGCCCCTTCATCGCGTAATCAGTAAATGGTGGAAGGTCATCGACCGACTTATAGAAGGTAACCGGCAATCGCCCAGCTGGGTTATAGTCACCGAACAGGACATCCGCCAGCGCAGTACCTCCAGCCTCGCCCGGATACCAGGCTTCGACAATCGCCGGAACGTGATCGCGCGCCCACGTGCAGGCTACCGCGCTTCCGTTCATCAGCACTAGCACCGTCGGTTTTCCTAAAGCGGAAACCTTCTCCATCAGATCGCGCTGCACCTGCGGAATATCAAGCGTCAGGCGATCGCCGCCCTTGAAGCCTTCGATGCGCACCGGCATCTCCTCACCTTCCAGGCGCGGTGAAAGTCCCATCACCATGACAACGGCGTCGGCCTGTTTCGCAGTCTCGATCGCTTCAGCTTCCAGATTCGGCGCGGGCGGCGACCATACAAGCCGGATATCTGCGTTGTTCAGGAACTGGTGGTAATCGAGCCGGATCGCGTACCGCTTGCCTGCCTCGAAGGGTACCGCTGCTGAAGCATAAGAGTGCTCGTGAATGTTATTGAAGCTTGCGATGCGCTTACCGTCAAGGTACAGTTCAAACGCATTCATCCCGATCGCGCCGAGATGATAAGTGCCGGCCGATGGCGCCGTAATGAAGCCGGTCCAGCGCACGCCGAAGTCGTCGTCATTCAGGCCTTCCGGCGCGCGGTCCCACCAGTTGAAATCGATCTTCGCGTCGATACGCTTGAATGCCGGGGTAGCCGGTTGCGCAGACGCCCCAGTCATCTTTCCGGAGTTCGGATAAGTCAGCTCGCGGGGGCGATGTAAGGCACCATCGAAGTTCGAGGCGTTGAAATACTCCGCGTCCAGACCAGGGTTTCCCGCGGCGGTGGTGAGCGCAGAAGAAGGGACTGTCTCAAATGCGGGTAGCCCCGCGGCGACATCGCTGCCGCGTGCGTAAAGAACCTTCGCGTTCGGTCCAAGCTTCTTACGAATACCTTCGAGCGGAGTAACCGGCGCGGATGGGTCACCATTGTAATTGCCGACAAGCACGTCGACATCGTCCGCATCGGGTCCGATCACCGCAAGCGTACGGATCGACTTACTCAGAGGGAGAAGGTGACCTTCGTTCTTCAGCAGCACCATCGATTTGCGCGCGGTTTCGGCAGCGAGTTGCTGGTGCGCGGGGCTGTCAAGTTCGCTCAAAGGAATCTGCGCATACTTGACCATCGACGGCGGATCGAACAAGCCAAGCTGGAACCGTGCCAGCATCAGGCGCTGCACCGATTGATCGATCTGCGATTCAGGAATCAAGCCCTGTTTCACCGCATCGACTAAGTGCGCGTACTCTACACCGCAATTGAGATCCGTTCCCGATTTCACAGCCAGGGCGACACCTGCTTCTGCCGTGTCTGCAACCTTGTGATGAAGGTAGATGTCGCCGATCGCACCGCAATCCGAAACGACATACCCCTTGAACTTCCATTGATCCCGTAGGATGTCGGTTTCGAGGCGCTTATCGGCGCACGCAGCCTGGCCATCAATGCGGTTGTAAGCGCACATCACGGAATCGACGTGCGCGTCCTTTACGGTCATTTCGAACTGGGGCAAGTAAGTGGCGAACAGATCCTGATCGTCGACCACGGCGTCAAATACGTGCCGCTCCGATTCAGGTCCGCTATGCACCGCGTAATGCTTCGCCGTCGCAATCGCTTTGAAGTACTTCGGATCGTCGCCCTGCAGTCCTTTGATGAACTGCGAAGCAAGAGTACCCGTCAGGAACGGATCTTCACCGTAAGTCTCCATGCCGCGCCCCCATCGCGGATCGCGGAAGATGTTGATGTTCGGTGTCCAGAACGTCAGTCCCTCGTAGATATCGTGCTTGTCGCGCCGGAGAAAATCGTTGTTCTTAGCGCGGGCTTCGTCCGAAATCACTGTAGAGATGCGAAAGAGCAGATCGGAATCCCACGTCGCTGCAAGACCGATCGTCTCCGGAAACACCGTTGCCTTCCCCGCGCGAGCGACTCCATGCAGACATTCGTTCCACCAGTTGTAAGCGGGAATGCCCAGCCGTGGAATTGCGACGGCATCGTTCATCATCTGCGAGACCTTCTCTTCGAGGGTCATCCGTTTGACTAAGTCAACGGCGCGCCGTTCAAAGGGAACGCTCGTATCTTTATAGACTTCAGGTGATTGGGCGAATGCAATCTGCGCAGATATCAGTAGAAGAAGAGTTTTCATGAGTTCACGCCTGAAGCGAGGAATCCGCCGTCGACAACGATAGCGGTGCCCGTCATAAAAGTAGCGGCGTCCGAAGCCAGCAGAACCGCCGCGCCAACCAGTTCTTCGGGACGCCCGAAGCGATGCATCGGAGTTCGAGTAAGCAGTTCCCGGCCGCGTTCCGTACCTTCGATGATCGACCGATTCAGCTCCGTTGGAAATACGCCGGGGGCGATCGCGTTAACCAAGATGCCGTCGCGCGCCCATTCGCAGCCGAGATTGCGAGTGAGCGATAGCAGCGCACTCTTCGCCGCGGAGTAGGCCGCGACTTCGTGAAACGCAACATAGGAACTAAGCGACGCAATGTTGATGATGCGCCCTCGCCCACTGGTTTTCAGCGCAGCATGGAAAGACTGCGCCGAGCGAAGCGCACCGGTGACGTGTGTGTCGAAGACATCGTCCCAGCGTTGCTCGGGAACTTCGAGCGTCGGTTGACGGAAGGTGATCCCGGCGGCGTACACCAGGATGTCGACGCGCCCGAAGTGTTCCAGGACGCGAGCACATAGTGTGTCGATCGATTCGCGGTTGCTTACATCGCAGGTCTGACGCAGTGTGCGACGCCCCGTAGCTTCGATCGCGCGGCAGACCTCATCCACATTCGCTTCGCGGCGGCCGGACGGAACGACATCGGCTCCGTGTTGCGCCAAACCTACGGCGAGTGCGCGGCCGATACCGGATGTCCCTCCAAGAACCACGGCGACGCGCGACGAAAGGTCGAATAGAGACGGCATGGTCTGTTAAAACGGCAATGGGTCAATGCTACAACAGTGTCGGATGCAAGACCTCGTTCAACACGACGTTAGTGACGTTCTCGCGGCCGTGCCGTTCATCGACATGCACACCCACCTGTTCGCGCCGGAGTTCGGCGCGCTCGGGTTGTGGGGCATCGATGAACTCCTGACCTATCACTACCTTGAGGCCGAACTCTTCCGGTTTTCCGCGATCCATCCGCATACCTATCAGGCGATGACCAAGAGCGAGCAGGCCGATCTCATCTGGCAAGTTCTGTTCCGCGAGAACACGCCGATTTCGGAAGCGACGCGCGGCGTTATCGCTGTACTGCATGCTCTGGGATTGGACCCGGACACGCCGGACTTATCCGCGATTCGTGAGTACTTCAGGGCGCAAGACCTCGAGTCGCACATCGCGCGCGTATTCCAGTTAGCGGGCATCGACAAAGTCGTCATGACCAACGATCCGCTGAACGAAAGCGAAGCCGGCTTGTGGCGCGAACTCCGGAACAGGGACCCGCGATTTGAAGCAGCGCTCCGCCTAGATCGTATCCTAAATGACTGGCCCGATAACTTCGAGGACCTTTCGAAGCAAGGATTTCGCGTCGAGCGGGAATGCGGCGGATGGACCGCGTTCGAAGTGCGCCGCTTCCTCGACGGCTGGTGCGAACGAATGAATCCGCTCTACATGGCGGTTTCGCTTCCAGACGATTTCGATTACCCCGGGCCTGAGCCGCGCAATAAACTGCTAACCGAAGCTGTGCTGCCCGCGTGCCATGAACGCGGCATTCCCCTGGCGTTGATGATTGGCGTTCGGCGGCAGGTGAACCCGATGATCCAACTGGCGGGCGACGGATCCGGTCGCAGCGATTTGCGGGCGCTAGAAAACCTATGCCGCGAGTTCCCGAATAATCGCTTTCTCGTAAGTGTGCTTAGCCGCGAGAATCAGCACGAGCTTTGCGTCTACGCGCGCAAGTTCAGCAACCTCATGCCGTTCGGCTGTTGGTGGTTCCTGAACAATCCGTCGATCGTGGAAGAGGTAACGCGCGAACGCATTGAGATGCTCGGGATGAGTTTCATTCCGCAGCACTCGGACGCGCGAATTCTGGAACAGGTGATCTACAAGTGGCGCAACACGCGGCGAACCCTCGCGCCGTTGCTCGCGGGGAGCTACAAACTACTCGCCGAAGACGGAGGACACGTGGAGCGCGCAACGATCGAGAAAGACGTACGCCGCCTGTTCCGCGGAAATCTCGAAGGCTTTACGAGGCCGCTCGTTTCAGCGCCATCTTGAAGTTGTTGTCGCCCATCGTGACGTCGAGGTCGATCGAGTCGCCCGTGATCTTGCCCTTATGCACGATTTTCATATCGTTGAACTCTGTGGTGAACGTGATGACATCGCCGGCCACCGAGCCATCGATAAGCGGCGCGTCTCCCATCGGCGTCGTGACGGTGCCGGTCAGCTTGCCCGCATCCACTTTGAAATTGAAAGTGAGGCTCATGTCCTGACCGTCCTGCCCAGGCACCGAACCGGTCCACTTGCCGGTGGCGTCGGCGGCCAGGGCAATCGCGGCAAATAACAGCGTCAGGAGTGCGAGTTTGATTTTCATTTTATCCTCCGCCTCAAGCGAGGCTGTGAGTTAGTTTATAACGCTCGTGCTGAGCCGGTATCGCTTACAAGGGCAGCAGAGCGTTAAGCTTCGATTGAACATCGTCACGGTACAAGACTTCGACGCATGCGATCTGACCATTAACTACATCCACGTTGATCATCCCTTGCTTCGGATCGAGAGCAATGGTTCGATGGTGCGGCCCGTAGCTGCCAACCGGTTTTGGCAACACATAGAATGTTGAGCAGAAATCGTCTTTACAGCGGCAACGTTCAATTAAGTAAGCTCGCTGAATCTGCGAGGCAAGTTTGGGTTCACCGGACTTCGTCAGTAGTTTTTCCAACTCTGCTGCGAGGTCCGGGAGACTTTCGGCAAGGCGTGTCGCGGGGAAAGGGCATGCTGAATCAATGGTTGCGGAAAAACCACCGCGCGGCCGGAGGAACTGTCGCCACCCTTGGCGAAACCAGCGAAACATTTGATTAACAGCTTACGTCTGTCGCGGCGCGCTCTCGAATTCAAACATTGGAGGGCTAACACAAGCGGAATCCAAGCGGTCTTTCGACCCCACTGATTGGCCAGCTCCCGTGATAGACTCCAAGACGCTGGCCAATCCCTCTCAAAGAAAGGAACACATCTATGTCTTATTCGGTTGTCAAAATCGAGCTCAAAAAACCGCCAGGAACAGAGTACAAGGTTTATTGGGACATGAAGAAACACAATCATGGCGCGGATACCGCCGCCGGCACGGCTGCTGTGAAGTGGCTCGCTGGACACATTAACGTTCCTGTCGCGGACCTGAATTATCGGAGCGGCAGCTTCCAGTCGAACCAATCCTCGGCGCCCTCGGGAAAGAATGTTTATGAAATGAATGCGTGAGTGTGTCCGCTAGTTCGGTGCAGACCCTCCCTTGCGGTTGGGCTCGGAGTGGGGTTTACGGGTAACCCTGCGAATTCTCCTCACCCAAGATAGAGCCCACTCTGAGCCCGACGGAAAGGGAGGGTCCTCCGCTGTAAGGCTTCCTACATTTTGTTATTCTGAACGCGTTGTTCGATTTTAGGGTGTTTGCAGCCGGCCTGATCGCTGTGAGTTTCGGTTGCGTTGACGGGCGGGCAGTCACTTTCAACAAAGACATCGCGCCCATTCTGTTCGCTAACTGCGCGCAGTGCCATCGCGCCGGCGAGTCCGGTCCGTTTCCGCTCCTAACCTATCAGGACGCGAAGAAGCGCGCGGCGCAGATTCGCGCGGTCACAGCTTCGCGCTACATGCCGCCATGGTTACCGGACCCGGTGCCGGGCGGCTTTGTGGACGAGCATCGTCTTACCGATCAAGAGATACAAACGATCGCGCGATGGGTCGATCAGGGCGCCCCCGAAGGCGTGGCATCCGACTTGCCGCCCGCGCCGCATTTCGTCGAAGGCTGGCAACTCGGTGAGCCGGATCTGGTGCTCACGTTGCCCTCGTCGTATACACTTCCCGCGAGCGGTCCTGATGTCTATCGCAACTTCGTCTTCACGTTTCCGTTGGAAGGGACGCGCTATGTGCGAGCAGTCGAGATCCGCCCCGCAAGCAAGCGCGTCGTGCATCATGCGAATGTGCTGATCGATCGGAATCGCTCCCTTCGATGGCGCGATGGAAAAGATGGACAGCCGGGATTCGCGGGAATGGATCTGAAGATCGAGAGCAACGTGCTCGATCCCGAAAGTCACTTTCTGTTTTGGAAGCCGGGGTCGGCTCCGGATCAGTCGCCACCAGGCATGGGATGGATGATCGAGAAGGGAACCGATCTGATCCTCAACATGCACATGCAGCCAACCGGAAAGCCGGAGAAAATCCAGCCGGTTCTTGGCATCTACTTTGGTAATGACGAGCCTCGCTACAAGCCGCTGCTGGTGCAGTTGGAAGCGGATCGGGAACTCAGTATCCCGGCAGGACGCGAGAATTTCAGTGTTGAAGACGACTTCACAATCCCGATCGACACTGATCTTCTCGCCATCTATCCGCATGCGCATTACCTCGGCAAGACGATCGTTGGAACGGCGCGGCTGCCCGATGGGAGCGAGCGCACGTTGATCCGCATACGCGATTGGGATCTGAACTGGCAGGGAGTTTATCGATATCAGAAGCCTGTGTTTCTTCCGAAGGGAACGCGTGTTTCGATGCACTGGACCTTCGATAACTCCGCGTCGAATCCGCGCAATCCGAGCCAGCCGCCGCGGCGCGTCACGGCCGGCGATCAGGCGACTGACGAGATGTCGCACCTCTGGCTGCAGCTGTTGCCGCGCGGCGAAGGGGATCGACGGCCAGTGATACAGGAGGCGTTGATGCGCAAGCGGATTGCCCAAGATCCGCAAGAGTTCACCGCGCACTTCAACCTGGGCGGCCTGCTGGAGGCCCGCGGCGATACGGCGGAAGCGATCTCGGAACTGGAGCGAGCGACCAAAATTGCGCCAAAGGATGAAGTCGCGCTGAACACTCTGGGAGCCTATCTGCAGCTTGCAGGGCGTGCCGATGATGCTGAGAAGAATTACCGTGCTGCGCTTGCGGCGCGGCCGGATTACACCGAGGCGCGTTACAACCTGGCGCAAGTTCTACTGGCGCGCGGGGCCAATGAAGATGCAACCGCGGAGTTGCGCATCGTGGTCCGGCAGACACCCGACGACACGAAAGCGAAGCAGACGCTGGAAGCGCTCTTGGAGCAGCAGGCGAACGCACTCGCTCGCGAGCGGCGATTGAGCGAGGCAACCATTCTGTTTCGCGAGATCGAATCACTCGATCCCGGCAGCGCGGGAGTCTACACCAATCTGGGCGCGGCGCTGGCTATGCAAGGCGATCTTGCGGCGGCGCGGGAGCAGTTCGAGAAAGCGCTGGCGATCGATCCCGCGAGTTCGATTGCGCGCGATAATCTGGCGCGTGTGAAAGCACAGCTGCGGTAGCGATGTTTGTCGCGGCCTTTCTGATCTCGTTAGTGGCGCAGGCGCAGTGCGCTACTTGTCATCCGCGGGAAGTGACGGCCTTCGAGCAATCGGCGATGGGGCGCTCCATCAGCACGGATGCGCCGCAGCCCGATGGGCGCTTCGAACACAAACATTCTCGCAGCACGATCACCATCAAGCATCAGGGACCGCAAATGGTACAGCGCGTGGACGCGGATGGTTTGAAGGTTGAGTATCCCGTGGCTTATGCCGTTGGGGCAGGGAAGGCCGGCTTCAGTTACTTGATTGAGATTGGTCAGTACCTGTTCCAATCTCCGGCTTCTTACTACAGCCAGGCTCATGCGTGGGATGTGACGCCGGGCTATGAACCGGAACCCGTGCTTGACTTCACGCACCCGATCGCGGAAGGCTGTATCTTCTGTCATGCAGCGACGGCGCGCGCGGTACCCGGCACGGAGAACCGATTTACGGAACCGCTGCGGGCGATCTCATGCGAGCGCTGCCACGGTTCTGCGGAAGCGCATCTCAAGCAGCCGGTGCCCGGGTCGATCGTGAACCCGGCGAAGCTTCCAATCTCGGCGCGCGACAGCGTCTGCGAGCAATGCCATTTGGAAGGCGCGGTTCGTGTCTTGAATCCAGGCAAGCGCTGGACGGATTTCGAGGCGGGGCGACCTACGGAATCCATCTTCGTAACCTATGTCTTGCATACTGACCGGTCCGAAGGCGTCAAAGCAGTTAGTCAAAGCGAACAGCTGGCACTTAGCCGGTGCTCGCGCGAAAGCGGCGGTCGGCTGTGGTGTGGAAGCTGTCACGATCCGCATGGAGATTCCGTTAATGTCCGGAGCGTTTGCATGGGCTGTCATTCCGACTTGTTTACGGCTGCGAAACATAAACCCGCGGATGAGTGCGTAAGTTGTCATATGCCGCGGCTCCAGCCGAATAACATTGCGCATACCGCGATTACTGACCACTTCATCGCGTTGCCTGGCCCGCGGAAGCCTCTGACACCGGCATCCGGAGAACTTACCGCGTGGCGCGAGCCGTCGAGAGAGTTAGTAAGTCGCGACTTAGGGTTGGCGCTGTTTGAAACCGCTGCCGGAGAGAAGAAGAACGAGGAGATTGTCCGCTCGTATCGGCTATTGAAGAGCCTTCCCATGGAACAGCGAGGTGACCCGGATGTGTTGGCGGCGCTTGGGTCCGTACTGCTCGCGCAGAACCAGAAGGAGTTCGCGCAGAAGCTCTATGCGGGCGCCGAAGCCGAAAGGCCGCAAAGCGCGCGATTCGCTTACTGTCTCGGCGTGGTGTACGCCGCGGAGGGGAATACAGCTGAAGCCGTCGCGCAGTTCCGGCGGAGCATTGCGATTGACCCATCGGATCCGGAGCCTTATCGGAAGTTAGCGGCTGTATACCGGGCGGCCGGACAACCGGCTCAAGCCAAAGCGGTCCAACGAGAGTATCTCGATTTCATGCCGCAGAACCTCTTCTTCCGGCACTTAGTGGAACAACATTGATGAACCTACTTCTTAGTTTTTTCTTGCTACAAGCTACGGCCGCGGCTCCAACGCCGTTCGATCAAGGGATGACCTTCTTCCAGCAGCACCAATTCGCGAAGGCGGCGGAGAGCTTCGGAGCCGCCATAAAGACCGAGAATCCTGGCACATCGCATTACGCCGAGGTCGCCTATTGGCTGGGTCAGGCCGACTACCTTGCGGCACGCAATGCGGAAGCGATCCCGTGGCTGGAGAAAGCCATTGCCGGCGGAGTTCGCGGGCCGGAAGTGATGTACATGCTCGGCAACGCTTCGATCCAGAATCGCGATCCGGAGCGCGCGCGCCGCGCCTTCTCGGCGATGTTCGGCGTGCTGCCGGAGACGCCGGCCGCCCACGTCCTTACCGCGCAGATGATGATCCGGCAGGAGTTTGAAGAGCTGGCTGTAAAGGAATTGGACCGCGCCGTGGAACTCGACCCTCGCATTCCGGAAGCGCACTACCTGCTGGGAATCATCTCGACCTACCATAACGACCTGGATCGTGCCAAGAAGGAACTCGCGACTGAGATCGCGATCAATCCGAACTTTGCCATGGCCTATTACAAGCTGGGCGACGCCTATTCACGGCACGAGGAGTGGGACGACGCCATCCCTTACCTTCAGAAGGCTATTTGGCTGAACCCGACTTACAGCGGCCCCTATATTCTGCTTGGAAAAGGATATCTGAAGCGCGATCAACTAACCAACGCGGAAGGGGCCCTACGCCGTGCCATCCAGATGGACCCGAATAACTATTCAGCGCACTACTTACTGGGCCAAACCTTGAATAAGATGGGTAAAACGGAAGAAGGCCGCAAGATGCTGGAAGAATCGCAGAAACTTCACAAAGGTCCTGAAGAGTAGCCTGCTACTTTCTCTCGAGCATCACGCCCAGAGCCGCTTCTTTCTCGTGCTGCACGCGGGCGCCTTCAGCAAACAGGCGCTTACTTTCCTCGATATCACCCTTCCGCCGCATTAACTGACCAAGTGTGTTATACGGGCCGGGGTTGCCGGGATCCAGCCGGATTGCGGTTCGAAGCGCTTCTTCGGCGGCCTCAATATCGCCTTTCTGCTTTAGCGCCGTGCCAAGCATGTAATAGGCTTCCGAGTTATCCGGTTGGATAGCGATCGCGGCGCGCCATTCGGCTGCGGCCACGTCGAAATTCCCGGCCTGCCAGTTCGTGATCCCTAGCATGTAATGCGCCTCGGCAAGTTTGGGGTCGAGAACGAGGGCGCGAGCGAACTCAGCTTTGGCCCCATCAAGATCGTCTTTGTCCTTTAGTGCCACTCCGAGGTTATAGTGTGCCGCCGCCAAGTTCGGGTTCTTAGTAAGTAGGTTCTGAAACACGGCGATGGCTTTGTCCAGCTCGAACTTCTTCAGATGCACATAACCGATATTCATCTGTGCGGACGTGTTCGCGGGGTCTTCCGCCAGGACCTTTTTGAACTGCTCCATCCCCTCCTCGGGATGCCGCGTGTTGACCAGCAACATGCCGTAAGCGTTGCGAACCTCGTGATCGGCCGGATTGATAGTGACAAGCCGGCGATAAGGCTCGATGGCGCCCAGAAGATCGCCTGTTGCCTGTAGCGCGTCGCCAAGCAGCTTCTGATAACCCGCGTTAGTTGGGTCGAGAGCGGCGGCAGTCTGGAGGTAAGGAAGGCCATCTGCGTTGCCGGTGAGCCATAAAGCAGCGCCGAGATGATATTGTCCGGGCGCATACTTGGGGTCCAGTTCGATGGCGCGGCGGAAGTGGGTGAGTGCTTCGTCGCGGCGGTTCAGCACGGCGAGCAGAAATCCGATCTCGTCTTCGAAACGCGGGGATTTCGGATCTAATGCAGCGGCTTGCTGAAACGCTGTGAGAGCCCCCGCAGCATCGCCCGCCGCTTTCAGTTGTTCAGCCTGCGCAGTGACGCTTTTCAGGTCTTGCGCAACCAGCGCTGAGCAGAGTACAAGACAAAGGCTAATTAGCCACGGATGAACACAGATGAACACGGATTTTGAAGAACTAAGTAAACGGCTCACGCGCGCACCAAACCCACGCCTTCTTTAACTATGATCGTCTGGTTTCCCGCAACGGCTGAGAGCTTATCCACCATCCCACTTGGCCAGTGTATTTCGAGATCGGCTTTGCCCGCCTTGCCCAGCCCGAAGTGAACGCGCAGATCGCCTTGCGAGTAATAGCTGCCCCCACTGCGGACTTCATCCATCTGACGCTTACTTCCGGCTGGAGTGCAATAGATGCGCGCGCCAATGCCGCTGCGGTTGCTCTTTACACCGATTGTCTTAATCCGCAACCAATTATTACCCGACTTACCCTGACAGTGCAGCAGCTGAGGAACATCATTCACACAGTTCACGACTATATCGAGTAGCCCGTCGTTATCGAAATCGCCAATTGCGCAGCCGCGCGCCGGAACCTTTTCATTAATGCCCGGACCGGCTTGCTCCGATACATCCTCGAACTTACCGCTGCCTAGATTACGATAGAGTACCTTGCGTTCGCGATAGCCGGATTCAACCAGCGTTTCCGCGACCTCCGGGTACACGTGGCCGTTGCACGTCAGGATGTCGGGAAGTCCGTCATTATCGAAGTCGAAGAAGCAGGCGCCCCAGCCGAGGAACCTTGTGTTGCGGCCCAGACCGGATTGAAAAGTGACGTCTTCGAACCCGTTCTCGCCTAAGTTGCGATAGAGCGTAGATGTGTCGCCGGCGAAGTTCGTCTTAACTAATCCAAAGTGTCCGTCAAGCAGGAAATCGGCCGTGGAAACGCCCATCCCGGCCTGAGTCTTGCCGTCCGCCCCGTAAGCCACGCCGGATTCGACGGCGATATCGGTGAAGGTACCGTCGTGGTTGTTGTGATAGAGCACAGAGGCGCTGGAGTCATCGGCGACATAGATGTCCGGCCAGCCATCGTTATCGAAATCAGCGACTAATACACCTAACCCGTAAGTGCCGGAGGTCTTCAGGATTCCGGCGCGCTCCGAGACATCCGTGAAGGTTCCATTGCCGTTGTTGTGGAACAGGATGTTCTTCCCGCCTTGCAGCCCCGGAGGGCCGCACGCTACCATGATGCCCTTGTATAAGCAGGGCCCGCTCTCGGGCAGGGGAGTGGTCTTCGGGTCAAAGTCGATATAGTTGGCGATGAAGATATCCAGGTGGCCGTCTTTGTCGTAGTCGACGAAAGCGCAGCCGCTATTCCAACGCGTCAGGCCGGTAGTGGTGCGGGTGGTGACTCCGGCTTGCGCGGCGACGTCGGTGAACGTGCCGTTACCGTTGTTACGGAAAAGCGCGCAGTCGCCCCAGTAAGTGACAAAAAGATCATCGAAGCCGTCGTTGTTATAGTCGCCCCCGCAGACGCCCTGGCCCCAACCGGTGCGCGCAATTCCGGAGTTCACGGTGACATCCGTGAAGGTACCGTCGCGATTGTTTTTGTATAGTCGATTCGTCGGCGCTTGTCCTGCCGCATAGCTAGCCTCAAAGCGCGTGCCATTGACGAAGAACAGGTCAAGCCAGCCGTCGTTGTCGTAGTCGATGAAGGCAACGCCGCAGCCTGTAGTCTCCAGCAGGAACTTGTTCTTGCGCTCATCACCGTAGATGGTCTTATGGCGCAGGCCGGCTTCTCGTGCGATGTTGACGAACTGAAGGTTTAAGGGTGCAGCGCCGAGGAGTTGGTCAAAGGTAAAGACAGGGAGCGTGGCGCAGATGGAGCGGATGAATCCGCGTCGGGAAGACGGCATGAGCTGAAGGAGGCTAAAGCTATCTTTTCATAAGGTGATGAGTTGCCCGGGGTGAACACCGTCGATCGTCACGCCGGGATTTCCTGTCTGATGCTCATGATGTCCGCAGCTTAACATCACGAGTACCCGGCAGAGCTTCGCTTGATAGGCGCACAGAATCGGCATACACGAAGATTTTCGTGCCGTGCCCGCCCGAAAGGGAGGTTCTTCGGAGCAGTGAACCGCTATCGGATTCCCTGCTGGTCAACGACATTATTGCGTTGCATGCCGTGGCTATGTCACTCCAGACCCACAGCGTGCCTGCCGCGGGCTGACGAGTGTTTGTGGGGAGGGGTCGGGCCGAGGTTTTCTCCGCAGCACGGTGACTATAATGAATCCGCTTGCCCATGCGCCTTCTCGTGCTCTTCCTCCTCCTTGGCCTCACCGCTTCTGCCGAGACGCCCGTCATCTCACGCCCCGCGCGCCCCTGGCAGTTCTTCGACGCCATCGGCCAAAAGGCCGCGCTCCTTGGCCGTGAAGACGGGACCATCGAAGGCTGGGTCTACCCGCTGAAGCTCTTCCGCGACCTCAAACTCCGCTTCATCGTCGATGGCCACGTGATCCCAGCTGAAGCCATCGCGCGGCAAACGACGGCGCGTCCCGGTTCCTTTCGCATCGCCTACTCCGGCGACGAGTTTCGCGCGGCTGAAACTTTCATCACTCCGATGAACATGGCCGGCTCTCTCATCCGTATCGAGATCGACGCTCGCTCGCCCGTGGAAGTCCAGGTCGCTTTCACGCGCGACTTCCAACTGATGTGGCCCGCCAGCATGGGAACCGCTTGGGCGCAGTGGCATGAGTCGCCGCCCGAGATGCTCTTCGGCGCCGATGGCGAGAAGTATCGCGGCCTGCTCGCGCTTCCCGGGGGCAAGCTGCTGCACAACGACTATGAGAGCAACTACTCCGGATCTCCGGACGCCGTAGTCTCGCTAGGAACCATGCAGGGTCATGCCGAGCGCGTGCTTGCCATGGCCGCGTCGCTCACCTCACAGCCGGATGCCGAGAAGATCGCCGCCGATTGACCGCGCGCGCAGGCGATTGGGAGAAGGAAACTGACGCCGATTTCGCGCAGTATCTCGATCGCACTGTGAGCATCTCAGTTCCCGACAAGCAGATCCAAAGCGCCTACGATTGGGCCCGCATCAGCCTTCGGAAAATGCTGGCCGACAATCCGCTGCTCGGCAAAGGATTGATGGCCGGCATCGGCGGATCGAAGGGCGCATATCGACCTGGTTACGGATGGTTTTTCGGACGCGATTCGTTCTGGTGCTCACTCGCGCTGACTGCGGAAGGCGATTACCAAACCTCCCGCGACGCCATCGCATTCATCTCGCATTTCCAGCGCGCGGATGGCAAGATCCCCCACGAGATCTCACAAAGCGCGAGCTTGACGCAGTGGTTCGACAAGTATCCCTGGGCGTATTCGTCAGCCGACGGTACGCCGTTTTTCGTGATTGCCCTGGAAGACTACGTGAGCAGCTCGGGCGATGATGCCTTCCTGCGCGAGCAGTGGGACCACGCGCGCAAGGCGATGGAGTTCTGGCGTTCGACGCTCGCGCCGGACGGCTGGCCGAAGAACCAGGGTGTCGGCCACGGGTGGGTCGAGGGCGGCCCGCTGCTGCCGGTGCAGACCGAGTTCTATCTGGCCGGCGCCGGCGTGGAAGCCATCCGGGCGATGTCCGTCCTCGCGCATCGAATGGGCGACGCAGCGATGGCGCAGCAGCTTGGCCAGGAGTATCAAACGCGCAAGGCGGAGTTGGAGAAGCGCTTCTGGATCGCGCGCGAAGGGCGCTACGCATTCGCTATTGGCGTCGACGGCAAGCTCGCGGATAAGGCTACCGTACTCGGCACCGTTCCGATGTGGTTTGGCCTGACTGACATGGCGCATTCGCAGACGATGATCGAGCAACTCGCCCGCGAAGACCATGCCAGCGACTGGGGCATGCGCATCATCTCGCGATCCGATCCACTCTACAGCCCGGCCGGTTACCACTTCGGCAGCGTATGGCCGCTCTTCACTGGATGGGCCGCCGTGGGCGAATATCGCTATCGCGCGCCGTGGGCGGCTCTGGGAAATCTGGAAGCGAACGCGTTTCTGGAGTTGGACGGCGGCTCGGGAACGATGACCGAGGTGCTCTCCGGCGAAACCTACTCCGAGCTCTCGACGAGTTCGCCGCATCAGGCGTGGTCGTCCGCGATGTTGATCTCGCCGGTGCTGCGCGGGATGTTCGGCCTCGAGTCGCAAGCGGGACGCGTTCGTTTGGCGCCACAGACTCCGGTCGAGTGGACGAGTTGGTCGCTGCGCAATGTACAAGGCGTCGACTTCTTCTACGAAAACGGATCGCTGCGCGCGGTGAACCATTCATCGAAGCCGGTCGCGCTGACCTGGGCCCCGTCGTTCGCGCCGATCGTCGAAATCGCGCAAGCCTCGCTGCGGTACAAAAGGATCGACAACCCGTCGGACTGGCAAGCGGTGTTCGAGACGACGCTGCCGGTTGGAGAAACGCGGATTACGGTGGATGCCGAGCGGACGTTCGGCTACAGGGTTGAGACTGCGACGCCGCAACTGGCGCAAGCTAGTGAAGACCTGAAAGTGATCTCGGAACACTGGCACAACGGCGCCTGCGATCTGACGGTCAGCGGGCGTCCGGGCCGCGCTTATCGCATCCGGTTGGCTGGCAGTGCGAAGCCGGTTCATGTGGACGGCGGAACGCTGCAAGGCAACGAAGTGATCGTCGAGTGGCCGGGCGATCGGGCGGGTGATTACGCGAACAAGGAAGTGCGGTTGCGTTTCTAGCAGCCGGTAATGGCGGCACTATTCGAGAATCAGGCAATCGACGGCGCGCGTTTGAAGAGCCCGGTCGAAGCTGATTATCTGGGCTCCATGTCCGATCGCCATAGCGACCAGAAGTGCATCCGCCCATACTTTCGGGGAAGCGGCTCCTGCTATGCTACCCTTCCGAAATTCCTTCTCCAGATCCGGTGGTTCGGGAAGGAACGCCAACCGGCTATCGGAATAGAGCTTGTCGTAAGTACCCCATGCTTTGGCGAGCGTCAGGGGTTTTCCGTCCATGGCAGCGGAAGTGGTAAGTAGGCGAAGAACGCTGACCTGGGTCAGCCGTGAGAAGGCGATCACGCCCTCCGCCCGGGACCACCAATCCAACGCCGAACGACGGTGCGTGTGGTTGCCGAGAATCAGAGCCAGCCAGACATTGACGTCAGGGATGCTCAAGGAGGTCATAAATTTGTTCGTTGGAAAGATCGAACGGTTTCCTGCCGTCGCTTGGCACCAAGGGCCGATCGAGATTGAGGCGCCGTCCCGAACGCTTCGGCTCGGATTCCTCGACCGCGCGCTCGATGCTCCGCAGAATCAGTTGCCGGGCGGACGAACCTTTGCGGGCCGCGGCTTCGTGAAGACGGCGGTGTAGATTTGCGGGAATGTCCAGGGAAGTGCGCACGGTCGGCTCACTCATGAGGTAATAGTATCAAGTCGACTTAAATAAGTCGCTTCTGCGTTCGATGGTCTGAAACATCGGCCGACTGATCGGGCGCGCGATTACGCGATCTACGAGCGACCGGAATGGCCGAGTGCTCGCAAGATACCGCGCTCCACGATATATCGAGGACGTCTACAATACGGGTTGATCCGGTTCACTTCTTTGCTCCTCATCGCACCGGTGCTTTCAAGCGCCGCCGTGAACGGCTACGTCGGTAGCGATGTCTGCGCGGGGTGCCATAAGGAGATCGCAAAGACCCAGCGCCAAACCAACATGGCGCGAACGTGGCAGGGTGTCGGCACCCAGCAGTTGCCGCCGAATTACTCTGAGACTCACGTCGAGGGTCCGTCTCCCGACATCGATTACGCCGTCCGAAGAACCGGCAACAAGCTCCAGTATCACGTGCAAATGCCGGGTCAACCCGCGTTGGAGTTTCCGGTAGAAAGCGTCGTCGGCGGCAAGCGGCACGGCGTCACCTTCCTCTACCGCCTCCCCGATCTCGAAGGGACACCGCTGCCGCGCGCGCCTTTGGTTGAGGGCCGGTACATTCATTCGGTCCTGGAGAACGGTCTGGCTCTCGAGCTTGGCTTCCCCGAAGATAAGCCCACGAGCTTCGAGACGGGGTTTGGCCGCGTCCTGACGCCAAAGCTGGAACAGCGATGCTTCAGTTGCCACGTCGGGCCGCGAACGCTGGGTACGCGCATCGAAACCGGCGTCGCTTGCGAAAACTGCCATGGCCCCGGCCAAGCCCATCTGGCCGCGCTCGGCGCGCACTCGCGAAAGCCCGGTATGGATTTGGGCATCTTGAACCCGGACAAGCTTCCCGTCGCCGAACGTCTACGCCCCTGTTCCCAATGTCACGCGGGATCGGGTTTCACCGAAGATCCGCTGGGCGTCAACCTGCTTATCTCCGATCAGGTAACCGGATTGAAGAACAGCGAGTGCTGGCGTCAAAGCGGAGGCGAAATCACCTGCACCAATTGCCATAATCCGCATCAGGATGCCACCCGCGCCGTGCTGACGACTCGCAGCGAGACCACCTGTCTGCGATGCCACAGCGCGAGCGTCCCTACGCATGCGGCCCTTTGCCCCGTAAACCGGACCAGCGGCTGCGTCGGCTGTCATATGCCGAACTCGATCCACGGCGCCTTCCACCTGGCCGATCACTGGATCCGCGTCCATCCCGAGCAAAAGACCGAAGTGCCGGCGACTCGCGAGGCGGCCTGGCGAACCACTTTGACGCCGCGGCACATGTATCTGAGCAAGATCGTGTTGGACGATCGGGCAAAGGCGGCTGCAATGCGTCAGCAGATTGTCCTCGGCGGGTCCTTCTTTGAACTTGCCTGGGCGAACTCGCTGGATCGCGCGACGAAGATCAACGGCGGCTATATGGGCGATCTCGAGGCGGGCCAGCTCGATCCGGCTTGGTCGGCTGCGGCGCTAAAACTCCAGCCGGGAGAGATATCCGACGTCATCGAAGCGAACGGGAAATACGTGATTCTCGAGCGCATGGCGCGGAACTTCCGCGACGACGCGAACGCCAAGGTGAACGAGGCCTTCCGGCTTGCCAAGGAAGGAAAGCCGCAGGAATCGCAGGTGGAATTGATCGGCGCACTGAAGATCTATCCTTACTTTCTACGCGCGCTGACTTACCTGGGGATTAGTTATGCTCAGTCGGGCAAAGCTGACATCGGCGCGCGGGTGTTGGAGGTCGCCACGCATCTGTATCCGAAGGATGAGGGTGCGCACTTCAACCTGGGCGTCGCGCTCGGCGCCATGGGTAAGGACGATGAGATTACGGAGTACAAGCGGACGCTCGAGATCGATCCGGATTACGTGCCCGCGTATCTAAACTGGGGCGGGGCGTTGTTCGCAAAGGGTCAGTACGAAGAAGCGATTCAGAAGTACAGGGAAGGTATCGCCATTAACCCCCTGGTTGCGCAGCTACATTACAACCTGAGTGTTGCGCTCGATAAGGTGGATAAGAAGCAGGAAGCCGAAGACGAGATGCTGCTGGCAGGGAAGATCGATCCGCAATACGCCGGGCATTGAAGCGTTCGGTGGCTGCGCGTCGAAGGCAAAAGAAAAGGCCGGCAGAGCGTGAGCTCTGCCGGCCGGGTAAGGACTTTCAGATAGATCGCTCTAGAAAGCGATCGTACCGGAGAACTGCAGACTGCGCATATAGGCACCGGACGCGAGACCGGTGATCTGGCCTGCGTTGGCGCTTTGAACGTCACCATTCGGAGTTCCGAGGTTAGTGTGGTTCAGAGCGTTTCGAGCGTCTGTACGAAGCGTGAACCCGATCCGCTCCGTGATATGGAACGTCTTCATCAACGACAGATCAAGGTCGATGAACTGAGGACCATACAACGTGTTGATCGGATAATTTCCAAACGTGTTCGCTGCCGGAATTGCAAATGCCGAGTTCGAGGCGCAACCGGTACTCGTACAACCTCCAACAAACCACTGGTTACGGTTGCCCTGAGCACCGGCGTACGGATTGCCAGTACCCACGTCTGGACGTCCCCCGTTAACATAGGGCTGTCCACCCTGCGAACCATAGTTCTCCAGGGTCGGCGAGAACGGAAATCCGCTGTAGTAAGTCATCACACCGCTGATGTTCCAGCCGCCGAGGGCGAAGTCCGTCGCCCGATTCAGATTTCCTGCAAAGCGTCGTCCGCGTCCGAACGGAATCTCATAGCTCTGAGCGAGGGTCCATTGCTGGTTCGGGATCAGGTTGCTGTAGCCTTCGCCAGCGGCGCGATCATAGAGGAAGTAGTAGTTTGAGTCGTAACCCCAACCATCCCCATACTGGCGTTGGTAAGTGTAACTGCCTTGCAAGGTCCAGCCGGTCAAAGCGTTGACCTTGATCTGGCCCTGGAAGGAGTTATACATATCGTTAGCGCAGTCGCAGTAATAACCCCCTAGGTCCTGAGTCCAGCCAAACTTTGCGTAGTAGGGCCGTGCCAGATACTGAGTAGCTGAATCAGCCGGTATGAACTGTGGTTCGTTGATGTTGATCGTATTACCCGTCCCAAGGAATCCGTGGCGATTCTGGTTCCCAACATAGGCGCCGGTAACCGCGATCTTGTTGGTGAGCTGCCGCTGCAGGCTCAAGTTGTATTGGTAGACGGTCGGCAGTGTAATCGTTGCCGGGCGGAAGTGCGGGCTAATATCCGTAGGCAGAGGGAATGTTCCATTCGCAGAGACCGTAATCGGGGTTGCTCCCGGAGGGCCTTGAGCCAAGTTGAACACACTTTGGTAGTTGCCGTTTGGCGCCGTGACGGTCTGTTCAGACAGCACCGGAGGGTTCTGGGTCACGTTGTGGCCGAAGTTCGAACCGAAAACACCAAGATCGTACGACCAGCCATAGCCCGCGCGAATTACCGTTTTCGGCGTAATCTGATACGCAACGCTAAGGCGAGGCGCGAAATTGTGCCAGTTCATGGTCTGAATGCCATGAAGCGACGTGCTGCCTTCGCCAAAGACATACATCAGGCCATTGTTGAGGTTCAAGAGTTGCGCCGTTGCCGTTCGCGTTGACACTCTCCGGGAAAATCATCTCCCAGCGCAGACCGTAGGTAAGGGTCAGCTTAGGAGTCGGCCGCCATTCATCCTGGGCATACCAGAAGAAGCGGGGCTGATGCTCGGAAGCGTTCGTGCTCGAGCTTACGTACCGGTCGAAGCTGGTTACGTCGCCCAACAGGTAAGTGGCGAGGCCGACGCCCGGTGATGCACTTCCGCCACCCGACCCGACGATTCCGGTAGCGTTGCCGGAGAAGAACAGATCGCCTGCGCGATGGCTGTCGCTAGGTACCCGAAGATTCTGAGCGTAACGCAGGTCTGTTCCAAACTTGAAAGAATGGTTGCCGGCGATCTTGGCGACAGTTGTCCACAAACTGGTACTGCGATTCGGTTTGCGTCAGCGGGCAATTGCACTGGTTGACGTCAAGGGAGTAGCCGAGCTGTATATCGTGCCTCCACCGATATCGAAGGATGGTAGACCAGAAGTATAAGTCTTATCGAGGTTCAAACCGGGGATGCCGGCTGCGGTGGCAGGGTCCGTTCCATAACCGTTCGGCACGTCGAACACATGGTAGTGCTCATATCCGAACCGGAACTCGTTTACGAGGGTGGCGTTGATCGTAGAAGTCCAGCCGAGGGCAAGGCTCTTGTTGCCTGCTTCTGAATTACCAGCGTAGGCGCCGAATGCCGGCCCTCCGGCAACCAGGCCGAAAACACCCGGTCCAGCTTCAGTAAATGCCTGATCGCTATAGCGCCCAAAGATCGTGTTCTTTTCGTTCAGGTAATAATCTTCGCGCGTATTCCAAAGGTTGCCAGTGACCGCAATCGCGCCATTGGCTTCGTAGTTGTTGATGAAGGGTTCGTTGGCGATTTGCTGGGTGTTCGGCAGCGGGAAATAGTTCATGATCGCCAAGGCTTGAGGGCTAAGTTGGCTTGCCGGGATCACATTGTTTGGGATAGGGAGTGCGGTTCTGGCCGTTGACGACCCGTGTTTGGATTGTAGATCTGATAGTTCGGGTTGAAAGCGAGCCAATCACTGAAGTTACCCATCCGGTTGAGGGCATCGGGAACGCGGTAACGAGATCCGAGGCGCCTTGCGTGACGCGGTTCAACTGAGCATCGCCGAAGAAGAACAACTTGTTCTTGATGATCGGGCCGCCGATCGAACCGCCGAACTGGTTATAGCGGAACGTAGCCGGGGGTAGAGTGGTGAATGGGTTGCGGGCAAATGTCACAAACCCAGGCGTGTTGAGCTGCAGGTATTCGAACGCATCTCCGTGGAACTGGTTGCTGCCCGATTTGGTGGAATAAGCCGCGACTCCGCCGCCAACATATTCGTACTCAGCGTCATAGTCCTGATTCGCCTGCTTGACTTCAGCGAGAGAATCGAGAGTTGGGTTGATGACGATGATTCCAAGAATCGGGTCTTGGTTGGTCGTACCGTCCAGCTCATAACCCATCGAATCGAACAGCTGACCGTTTACGATCATCTGCACGCTGCCCTGCGGATCTTCATCCGACGCATGTTGCCAGCCGAGCTTTGCCGTGCCAGGGTTCAGCAATTCGAACTCTTGCGCGTTCCGGCCGATGTTCGGCAGTTCATTCAGTTCTTTTCCCGTGAAGGTTTGGGCAACGTCCGCACGATCTGATTGAAGCAACGGCGCCGCGGCCGTAACCTCAACCTGCGTGGCAACGTTTCCGACCTGCAGAGGCGCGTCAAACCTTGACGCCTGGTTGACTTGAACGACGATATCGTTCGAAGTGACTTTCCCGAAACCCGTGGCCTCGACTACGACCCTGTAGGTGTCAGGAATCAACTGGCCTTTGTTGTAGTTTCCAGAGGCATCGGTTGTCACCGAGGAACTCGTTCCCTTACTGATATCGGTGACGGTGATGGTGGCATTCGCTACCGCGCCACCCGAAGCATCGGTGACGGTACCGAAAATACTGCCGAACACTTCCTGCGCTTGAACTAGCCGCGGAGTGAGAAGAACCGCCAGTGCGAAGAGCAAGGCGGGTATTCGTTTCAAATGGCAAGACATGGCCGCTAATTTTTCCCCTAATCTGTGGCTAACGTGTTCACGCTAGCCGTTCCCCGCAATAGTATGAAACTGGGAGGGGTTTGTCAACCGGGCATGACCGCCGTTGCCTAAGTTGAACACCTACCTGTATAGATAGGTGCGTAATCGAACGTAATCAGTAGGCTAAGGCAGACTAAAACCGCAGGATTGCCGCTCCACCAGCTCGCAGCTCAGCAGAATGTCGCGGGCCGGCATCGTCGGGTGGGCAATCCGGTCGAGCATTGCGCTGACTGCCACCGCTCCCATCGCGTGGCAAGGCTGCCGCAGCGTCGTCAGCGGGACCGACAGAAGATGCGAATACTTCACGTCATCGAATCGCGACGATGCGCAAATCCCGCGGGACGGAAACGCCGAGAACGGCCAGTGTCTGCATGAGGCGGCCAGCGGCTGAGATCGTTGGCGCAAACCATTCCGTCCGGCTTGCAATCGTCCAGCATTTTAGCGATGAGTTGGGGCTCATCCGTCTCGCAGTGCTGCACCATCTTTTCGTTCAGCGGCAGTTTCCAGGCAATGTGTGCGTCGCGGAATCCGGAGATGCGTCCGTCCACGGCTGGAGCCGACCGGGGCCGCGCGAAGAAGATCAGGCTCCGGCATCCGTGTTGCAGCAGGTGCTCCGTCATCCTGTACCCGGCGAGGCGATTATCGATCCCGACCAGATCGTAGCGGCTGCGATACGGATACGGCAGAATACAGCGATCGAGCAGGATGATCGGAATGCCGGCTTGATCCAGCCCATTCGCAATCTCCCGATTCACTTCATCCATATTGGGAGTTAGTTCCAGCGGCGCGAAGAAGACGCCGGAGGCCTTCTGGGAGATGAAGAAGCGGCAGAGTTCGCGGCCCAGCGTCTCATGATTGGAGACGCCCGGCGGCGTTTTTCCCCAAAGCAAAACGTGCGGACCCAGGCTGTCGGCTTGCGCCATGCCGCGGCAGATCGGCTCGAAGATCTCGGTCACGCCAAGGTCCGGAATCAGCAGACCAAACGTCAGGCTTTGGGTTGACGGCGGGGCGCTGACGAAGCTGCCCGATCCGGCGCGCCGGTTCACGTACCCTTCCATCTGCAGGTCGTTCAGGGCGCGGATCACGGTCATCCGCGAGGTCTTAAACTGTCTGCTGAGTTCCTGGTCAGAAGGAAGCTTTTGACGGGGACGGAACTCTCCCGTGCGGATTCCATCGAGGATGTACCTGTACACCACGCGGTGCTTCGATGGCGGTGATCCGCCGCTCTCTGAGCCGGAAGTAGAGCCCAGCGTGTTCATAGCGCATTGCCAACTGTACACGAAAATCGGGCAACCTGTCCAAACAGGTTGAAAATGCCGTGGTATTTTGAGGCGGTAGCCTGATGACGCGGCGTCAATGGATGTTTGTTATGGCGCAGGCGGCGGGCGTCGGCGCGCCGGGTGCCCTGGGCGCCGCCGAATCCTTTGCCGATTTTAAAGATGTCGGGCATGAAGCGGGTCTGATCGAACCGGTTATCTACGGCGGCGTCGCTTCCAAGAAGTACATTCTGGAAACCAACGGCTGCGGCGTAGCCTTCTACGATTACGATCACGACGGCTGGCCGGATCTTTTCCTGGGCGGCGGGTCGCGGCTGGAAGGGCATCCGGGCTCGACGTCGATCCGTCTCTACCGGAACAATCGTAACGGAACTTTTACAGATGTGACGAAGCGAGCCGGTCTGGAGCGGATTGCCTGGGTTTCCGGAGTCACGATCGGCGATTTCGATAACGACGGGCGCGACGATCTGTTCCTGAGCTGCTGGGGTCAGAACATCTTGTTTCGTAATAATGGCGACGGGACGTTTACCGACGTCACCAAAGCAGCCGGCCTGGTGTCGGCGGAAGATCGCTGGAACGCCGGATGTACGTTTGTCGATTACGATCGCGACGGCAACCTGGACCTGTTCATTAGCGAGTATTTGAAATTCGATTTGAAAACCGCGCCGTTGCCGGGCAAGACTGAGAACTGCTCGTGGAAGGGCATCGCGGTGAACTGCGGGCCGAAGGGGCTGCCGACCGGGCGCAACCGGCTCTATCGCAATAACGGCAACGGGACGTTTACCGATGTGTCCGAGGCGTCCGGAATTTTGAAGGTGCATGGCCGCTACGGAATGACCGCGGTGGCGGCGGACTTCGATGACGACGGTTGGCCGGATATCTTCGTCGCCTGCGATTCAACCCCGAGCGTCCTCTATAAGAACAAGCACGACGGAACGTTTGAAGATGTCGCGCTCGAGGCGGGCGTGGCTTACAACGAGGATGGTCGCGAGCAGGCGGGAATGGGTGTGGCTGTCGGCGATTCGCGAAACATGGGACGCCTCGACATCTTCAAGACGCATTTTGCGGACGACACGCCGGCGATGTATTTCAACAATGGCAAGGGCGTGTTTAACGACGTGACTTCGCGTGCCGGACTTGGCGGATTTTCACAGTATGTCGGCTGGGGCGCTGGAATGGCGGACTTCGACAACGATGGTTGGATGGATCTGTTCTGGGTGAACGGGAATGTCTACCCGGAAATCGAGAAGTTCTTCGCGCAATTCAAGTACGCCAATCCGCGCATTCTGTTGCGTAATCAGAGGGACGGGAGTTTCGCCGATTGGAGTTCGCGCGGGGGATCGGGGGTTACGGACCGGCATGCGAGTCGAGGTTGCGCGTTCGGCGATTTCGATAACGATGGCGATGTCGACATGCTGGTGATGAATATGAATGAGCCGCCGTCGCTGCTGCGGAATGATTTGAAGAACGGGAATCACTGGCTGAAGTTGAAGCTGATCGGCGTGAAGTCGAACCGGTCCGCGATCGGTGCGTCGGTGGTGCTGAGTGCGGGCGGCCGGCGGCAACGGCAGGATGTCCTGGGACAATCGAGTTTCTATTCGCAGAACGATTTGCGGTTGCACTTCGGACTTGGTTCCGCGGCTCAAGCGGATTCGCTGGAGATTCGTTGGCCTTGCGGGCTGCGCGAGATGTACAAGGATGTGAAGGGCGACCGTATTCTGACGTTGAAGGAGGGCGATGGGCACGCGTCGTGATTTCTTGATGGGACTGGCCGCGGCGCCGCTCCTTGCGCAGACGGCGAAGTTGAAAGTTGTCGTGACCGGCGGGCATCCGGGTGACCCGGAGTATGGCTGCGGCGGCACGGTCGCGCGGTACACGGACCTGGGCCATGAGGTGGTGCTGCTGTATCTGAATCACGGCGAGAAAAGCTGCCCAGCCGTGGCTGGCGATCCGGGCAGTACCGTCCGAACCGCTGAGGCGCAGCAGGCTTGCAAGATCTTGAAGGCGCGACCTGCGTTTGCGGGACAATGCGACGGACACGCGGTTCTCGATATTGCTCATTACGACGAGTTTCGGAAAGTGCTGGAAGCGGAGCAGCCGGATGTGGTGTTCACGCACTGGCCGGTGGATCAGCATCGCGATCATGTTGCGATTTCTGCTCTGGTCCACGACACCTTTCTGCGCGGCGGAAAGAAGTTCGCGCTCTATTACTACGAAGTAGGTGAAGATACGTTCATGTTCGCGCCGACCGAGTATGTCGATATCTCAAGCGTGGAGCCGCGACGCCGCGCCGCCTGTTACGCGCATGCGTCGCAGACGCCGGATCGCTTCTATCCCGAGCAGATGCGGATTAGTAGGTTTAGAGGGGATGAAAGCGGCTACTTACTCGCCGAAGCTTTTCTGCCGCATGTACGCAGTCGTCGTAACTTACTCCCGTAACTTACAGTAAGTCGCAGTTCGATGCGAAATAAGTGAGTTACAAACCTCAAAAGTGACCGATCGACTGAAGCGCAATTGACTGTTGCGCAGGAACAGCTACTCTCACAGCGGGTGCTCTAAGTGCCGTTACTCTTCCGCCGGTGGACCATCCTCGCGGCGGCCATTCCTCCGATCCTCATTGCTTCAGTTTCATTTGCTTTTTGGCGCGCTCATCGCGCGATGACGGACGCCGCGGCTGAAGTTGCCGCTAGCGCACGCATCCCGTTTGCGCTAACTTCTCTTGACCGGCACGCGCTGACCGGCGTTGAGCCGATCGCGGTTGCTCCGTCGTTCCGCGACGTCGCTGTTTACGACGGGAAGACATTTATCGCGGGTGCCAATGCGCTTTCGGCTTACCGCGGTGCTGACCTTTCTGAAACGTGGCGTGTAGGTCTGGAACTTCCCGCGGCGGAGTTGGTCGCACTCTCAACTTTTGGCGGCGACCTATATATCGCGACGCGCGGTGAAGGTCTGCTTCGGTATGACGGCGCTCGCATGCGGCAGGTGCTTCCGGCAAAGCCTTCGCTGCGGCGGCTGACCGCGCTGCTTGCGGTGAACGGACGGCTGCTTTTCGGAACGGAGACGAACGGCGTCGGATTCTATGACGGGCAGACGATTTCGATGCTCGATCCGGCGTTGGAGACGCAGCACATCACGGCGCTGGCAGGATCGAGTACCGATCTCTGGATCGGCACGCTGCAGGACGGGCTCTGGCATCTGCATGCGGGCGCGCTCGAGCATATAAAGGATGCCCTTCCCGATCCGCAGATCCTATCGCTCGCTGTAGTCGGGTGAAACGGCTTACGCGGGTACGCCGCTCGGCGTGGTCGTCTTCGAAGCGGGACGCAAGACGCGTGTGGTGGGCGACGGTGTCTTCGCGCGGGCTTTGTTACCAGATCAGGCTGGACTGTTGATCGGCACCGAAGACGAAGGTGTCGTAGCCGTCGGGAAGGACAAGCACCGGCCGCTGGATACAGAGGCGGCTCTGACTACGTCACCGATCGAGCGTCTATTCATGTCAGGCGGCGTTAGATACGCACTTACTGCCAAGGCGTTGTATCGCGAGTCCGGTCACGGGTGGGAAAGCCTGGTAAGTGGCACGGCTGGTTCCTTGACCGACCGGCACATCTCGGCGCTTTCCGTCGACCCGTCGGGTCGTCTCTGGACAGGTTATTTCGACCGCGGGCTAGACGTACTCGCGAGCGATCGCACCATCTCGAGGCATTTCGAAGACGATCATCTCTTCTGCATCAATCGCATCGTAACCAACGGCGAACGGACGGCGGTAGCTACCGCGAACGGACTGGTGCTGTTCGAGAATACCGATCAGAAACAACTCTTAGGGCGGAAGAACGGGCTGATGGCGAACCATGTTACCGACGTGGCGTTTACTAGCGTTGGAATGATTGCCGCGACTCCGGGCGGTCTGTCGTTTCTTGATTCCGGCGGCGTACATAGTGTCTACGTATTCAATGGTTTAGTAAGTAACCACGTGTATGCGCTGGGTGTCTCCGGTAACCAGGTACTGGCGGGAACGTTAGGCGGCTTATCGGTACTCAATTACGACCTGATTCACGCTAACTATACGACTGCTAACTCCGGACTGAAGCATAACTGGATCACCGCGGTAGTACGGAACGGAGATGACTGGTTGGCGGGCACTTATGGGGTAGGTGTGATGCGGCTGGATAAGTCGGGTAACTGGCACACCTTTCCTGATATGCCGCATTGCGTGGTAAATCCGAACGCAATGCTGGTGGCTGACGGGCGTGTCTTCGCCGGAACTCTGGACGATGGCTTATTCGTGCTCGATCACTACGGACGATGGCAGAAGTTCAACTACGGTTTACCTTCGCGCAACGTCACGGCGCTCGCTTTCGCGAACAACGGCCTCTATGTGGGGACCGATAACGGTGTTGTGCGGCTGGAAAGTCAGGTGCTTCCATGAAGCGCTTGGCCCTGCTGTTAATTGCGTCGCGCGCGCTTTTCGCCGATGCCGGAGTGCTGATTCCCGGCGGCCATGAAGCGCCTGATCCCACGATCTTCGCGCTGCAGGAGATGTCGATCGACGTATTTGTCGACAACGGAACCGCACGCGTCCGCATGCGCGAGATTTTCCTGAACCGCACCAATATTGTTCAGGAAGGTGAGTACCACTTTGCGCTTCCCTCCGGCGCGGCGGTTTCGGATTTCGCGGTTTGGGACGACGTTACGCGCATCCCGGGCGTGATCTTGGAACGCAAGCGCGCGGGCGAGCTCTACGAGCAGATCAAAGCCCAGAACATCGACCCGGGGCTGCTGCAGATGGGCGAGCGCGGCCCCGACGAGGCGCGGCGCAACGCGTTGTTTACTGCGAAGATCGTGCCGGTTCCCGCGTGGGGCACCAAGCGCATTGAGATCGAGTATCAGGAGCCGGTGGGTGTCGAGGGTCTGCGATCGGTGCTCGCGGTTCCGATCCATCCCGACGTTTACAGTGCCATCACGGCGGGAAGTCTGAACGCAACCATCACGTTGCAGAGCGCGCACGCGATTCAGGATTTCGCTGCGATCGGCAAAGCGTATCCGCTGCAGATTCGCGACAAGAGCGCCAACCTGATCCACGCGAGTTTCTCGGGCACGAATGTCGCGCTGACGGAGGATTTCTCTTTCGGCTTCACGTACGCGGCGAGCGACACGAACAAGCTGCGCATCATTACAGAGCGCGACGCGGGCGACGGGTTCTTTGGCGCGCGTGCGGTGCTAGCGCAACCTGCGGCTTCGAACCAGCAGCCCGGGCGCACGATCATCGCGCTTTTCGACGCGTCGCTCTCCATGCAGTGGGACAAGTTGGAGCGCAGCTTCACCGCTTGCGAAACGCTGCTGAAGCGGTTGCGCCCCGAGGACTCGTTTAACCTGCTCCTGTTCAACGGCAGCGTGAACGCCTGGTCGCCCGCGCCGAAGCCGGCAACGCCCGCGAACGTGGAGCAGGCGCTCGCATTCATCCGTGCGAGCCGAATTCGCGGCGGAACGGATATCGAAAAAGCCATCGATGCCGCGCTGGCGCAAACGCGTTCGGTTTCGGGCGAGTCGTACATCGTACTAATCAGTGATGGCGGCGCGGATGAAGGCACCGTAAGCAACGCTCGCCTTAAAGATCATATAGCCGCGCGGTGGCGGGCGATCGCCGAAGCCAAGCGCCCGCACTTGTTTGCATTCGCCGTAGGTGACGACGCGAACCTGCCTTTGATGCAGTCGCTCGCGTCAAATAATGGCGTGTCCGAATGGGTGCGTTCCACCGAGCCGATCGACTTCAAGCTCAATGCGTTCTTGTCGAAGATCGGCGAACAGCCAATCAAAGGACTGACGCTATCAGCGCAGCCCGCAGCGAATTTCGATCTGATCTATGCACTCGAACCCGTGCACTTCGCGGGATCGGCTGCGAGCTGGGTCGGCCAGTACCGACAACCAATGCCGAATGCGCGATTCACCGTGTCGGGCGGAACGCACATGGACGCGACCGCGTCGCTTCCTGCGCAGTCGACCGATCATCCGGAGTTGCCGCGGCTTTGGGCGAAGGCGCGCGTCGATGCGTTACTCGCCAAGATCGAGCGCGATGGCGAAGACGAGAAATCGATTGACGAAATCATCCGGCTCTCGAAGAAATACAAATTCGTCACACCCTACACGTCGTTCCTCGCCGTCCCGCGCGCACTGCTGCGGCCGCGTGTGATTCGTCCCGGCGATCCGGTGCTGCGCATCAAAACCGATGCCGATATCGTCTCCGTCGTTGCGCTGTTTCCATTCGGACTCATCAAACCGTTGCGTTACTTGCAGGGCGAAGACACCTGGCAAACGCGCTTTCTCGCGCCCGTCGATATGGCGGATGGAACGTATCAGGTGCGCCTGATTCTGCGCGATCGCGACGGCCATGTCTATCGCGAACAGAAGAGCTTCGTGATCGCGAGCAAAGCACCGGTGCTGCATGTGCGTCTCGGACAGCAGCATGTTCGCGGCGGAGAGACGCTGCGAGTTGCAGCGCTAGTGTCGGGAAATGCGCACACCATCAGCGCTCGTCTGTTCGGTGCGGAGCCCGTGCGACTCACCTGGAGTAGCGCGGCCAAAGCAAATACCGGCGAGATCGTCGTGCCGCGCACGTTGCCGCCGGGCCGCTACACGCTGAATGTCACGGCCGAAGATATCGCGCATAACATCGCGTCGCAGGAGGTGCCCGTTGAGGTTTGGTAAATCGCTGGTCGCGGCCGCGTTGGTTCTGGCGGGGACGTTCACCATCCGCGGCGAGTTGCAGATTTGGGTGCAGCACTTGCCCGCGGGACGATTGGCGCCTTTCTTCCGCACGGTGGCAATGCCGGGGGGCGATGTCGAAGTGCGGCGGCCGCCGGCGGAAACGCGACAGGCGCTTAGTGACGCCATCGCGAAGTCTCCAAATGTCGCGGAGTACTACAGCTTGCGCGCGCATGAGGACGAACTCGCTCTTGATTTCGCCGCCGCTGAACGTGATTGGATCGCCTATGCGCGCAAGCACACGAACGGCGTGCAAGGCTACACGGCGCTCGCGGATTACTACGATCGCCGCGAGCAGCCCGAGAAGGAAATCGCCGCCCTCGACGTGGTTGCTGCTTCGAAGCTCGATCCAATCCGACCCGTTACGGAGCAGCCCGCTTATCTCGCTGTCGGACGCATTCTGTCGGTGGTCGAAGACGAGGGCCTGCCAGTTGAAACGGCTATTGCGGCTCTCGACCGGTGGAACACGCTGCATCCGGACAATCAGGAAGGTGCACGCCGCGCCGTTGATTACGCGATCGAGCAAAAGCAGTTCGATGCTGCCCAACGCGCCATTCAGAACTACGAACGTCAGTTCCCGCAAGACCTAGCGTTCGCCATCCAACATCGTGCCGCACTCGAAACAGCGCGCGGTTCCGTCGACCAGGCTCTTGCGATTTACGATTCGGCGTTCGATCCGCTGTGGACACAAGACGTGACAACGCCCTGGTTCACGCTGCTTGAAAGTCAAGGACGATTGCGCGATTTCCTGGCCGCCACACGCAACGCGCTCCACAAAGATCCAACTGATCTCAACGCAACGGCGCGGCTCTTCGATTACTGGCAGCATCAACAAAATGCTGTAGAAGCACGCCGGGCATTGGTGTCTTTTCAATTGGCCTCAGGTACGGGTAAAGCGACGGATCTATGGACCATCGGCCAGTTATTCGAACGCCTGCCGGACCTGGACGAAGCGGCCCGGAACTACTACGCGCTGTACAGTCTTCCCGGCGTTTCAAACTCCGACGCGGAACGCGCACTCGCCGCACTGGCCGGTCTGCTGCTCGATCATTCCGGGGATCCCATCGCATTCGGTTCCGGCGATCTCTCGTTCTATCGCGATATCGCGCAGATGGATCAGTCACCCGGATTTCTGAACGGCATTCTTTCGCTCGTTTTGAATTCAGCTTCACCCACGCGCGAGTACCGCATGCAGAATGAAAAATCCGCGGCGTATTTCCGGCGCGCTTCGGGCGACCGGCTCGTCGCGCTGCTGCAGACTCGTTTTCCGCAATCCGCCCATTTGCCTGCGTTGCGTGCCTCGCTGGTGCGCGCGTATGCGGCATACGCGGACAATGATGCCGTAATCCGCAGCGGCCGCGAATACATAGCTGCCTACCCGAACGGCGCTCAAGTCGTCGAGGTCTCCATGCTGCTGGCGGATTCGCTTGCCACGGAGCATCGCGAAACCGAGGAGTTCGCGCTCTATGATTCACTCCTGAAACGTCTGGGCTCGCGCGCTCCCGGATATGCACCCGTGCTCGATCGCTATCTCGCGCGGCTGAGCGAACTGAAGCGGCCGCTCGACGCGTTAAGCGTCTATCGCACCGAGATTGATCGCAATCCGAACGATCCCGCGCTGTATCGCCAGTTCGCGCAGTATCTCGATCACAACAAGCTCGCCACGCAGCTGATCGAAACCTATCGCCGCGCGATGGCGCGATTTCCGGATCGCACGTGGCAGCAGGATTTAGCGCGCTGGTACCTGCGGGAGAAACGCACGGATGATTTCGAACGGCTGACCCGTGAGGTGGTTCAGGTGTTTTCGGGAAGCGATCTCGAGAAGTACTTCGAGCAGGTAGTTGTATCGCACGGAAATCTGGACGAGCAGTTATTTTTGCAGCTCAACCTATACGCGCATCAGCGCTTCCCGGAAGATATGCAGTTCGTGCACAATCTTCTCGGCGCTTATGGTGGCAGCTTGGGCACGAGGGATCCCGCCAAGCACATGAATCTGCTGCGGCGCTACTGGTATTACGACGCGAATCTGCGGGCCGCGTATATGGCCGGTTTGTCTCAAGCCGGCGAGATCGCTCAGGATATCGAACAGACGCGTAGTCAGACCACAAATCCCGCCGCAGTGCAATTTACGGCCGAAGCGGAATCGTGGCTCTCTCACTTCGAAGCTGCCGCCCCGGATTTCCGTACGTTAGCTGAAGCCACGCCGGGCGCGAACGACACGACGTTGCGCGCCGCGTCTATCTATCGATCGCTCGCTGCGTTCGAACCGGCCGACACGAAGGTTGCGATCGATCTGGTCCAGCTCGCGTACCGTTCAGCGCCGCGCGATCGCGAGTTGCTGGCGACCGAAGGCGATATCTATGCCGATCGCGATCAGCTGGCGAAGGCGCGTCCCATCTGGAATTCGATGACGCGCGTGGAGCCCGGAAAGCCGGATTCGTATCTCGATGCCGCGACGGTGTTCTGGGATTACTACCTGTTCAATGATGCACTTCGCATGATCGAAGCGGCGCGGAAGAAGTTTGCGAACCCCGCGTTATATGCGTACCAGGAAGGCGCCATCTATGAAGGCCGCCGGGATTACCAATCGGCCGTCGTGCAATATGCAGCCGGGGCAATCAAAGGGGATGCGCAGGCAGACCACCGGTTGATCCAACTGTCGAAGCGCAAGGACATCGGCACGATCGTTGATCGCGTAACGGCGCAATCGGTTTCGGATGCGGCCGGCCAAAAGCTCCGCATCGAGGTGCTGGAGGCGCAGGAGCGCCGCGACGAGTTGGAAACTTTCCTGACGACGATGTTAGATCGCGCGACGTCTCCAGCAACCACGGGTGATGTTGCAACTACTGCGCAGCGCGATGGCTTCCCTGCGATCGAGGAACACGCGATGGAGAAGCAGGCTGCGCTTACAGCCGACCCGGTCGATCGCATGCGTCTCCAGATTGAGTTGGTGCACTTCTTCGAATCCCGCAAAGAACCCGCGAAGGCGCGCGACACGATGAATGCGTTGTATCGCGAGAACCCGTTGGTGCTCGGCGTCGTTCGTGCTGCGGTTGATTTCGAGAACCGACAAGGACGACCCGATCGCGCGATCGAAATTCTACAAGCCGCGGCAACTAAGTCGCGTCCGGATCTCGCCGATCGCTTCGTGCTCGAGGCCGCGAGAAAGGCGACTGGGGCTGGAGAGTTCGATCGTGCACGTACACTCCTCGCCGGTCTGCTCAAAGCCAATCCGTACAAGGCCGAGTATCTGTCAGCGATGGGCGAAACGTATCGCACCGATGACGCGGCGTTCAAGCGTTTTGCGCTGGCGACCGTAAAGGCGCTGCAACAATCGCCGCTTCCGGTGGATCAGCGCAACGAGCGCATCGTCAACCTGCGCCGCGAGCTAATTCCGGTGTTGACGCGCAATGCTGATTTCGCGGGTGCCATGGAGCAGTACATCGAAGCGATCAATCGCTATCCGGAAGACGACGCGCTCACCCGCGAAGCCGCGTCATATGCCGTTGCGCATGGACGCATCGATCAGCTGCGCGCCTTCTACTCGAAAACGATTCACGACGCGCCGCGCGACTACCGCTGGCCCATCGTGCTGGCGCGCGTCGAAACCACAGCTGTCGATTTTCCTGCGGCCATCACCGATTACGATCTCGCGATGAAAGACCGTCCGGATCGTGCGGATGTCGCTGAAGCGCGCGCCACGCTGGAGGAACGCATCCTGCGATTCGACGACGCGATTCGCACATACAAGAAGCTCTACGAGCTCACGTATCATCAGCCCGCATGGATGGAGAAGATTGCGGAACTAGAAGCGCGGCTCGGTCATGATGCCGATGCGGTTCGCGACATCCGCACCGCGATCGTTGGCGACCGGCGCGAGACTGCACCGCTGCTGCTGCAAGTTGCGGAGCGCCTCGATCAATGGAACCTCGTTCCGCAGGCTCTGAATTATGCGCAGCGCGCCGCGACTCTCGACAACAAAGATCTTCCCGAAAGCTACTGGCGCATTCTGGCGCGCGGACGAAAGATCGAGGGAACCGAAACGCTGGATGATGTAAAGGACACTGTCGCGTCCGGCGCCGGGCCGGTCATCGCAGCCGAGTACACGCCTGAAGAAAAAGACCGCTTGGCGACAACAATAGGACCAGATCCGGATTGGTTGGCTCTCGCGAAACAGGGCGAGATGTTTCCGCTTCAGGCGACAATCGTCTTCCAGCAGGCGCATAGGGATCCCGACGCGGTCTGGAGATTGAACCAACTGCAATTGCAGCGCAGCGTGTTCGAAGAACTGGGTGGGCAGATGGAACAACTTCGCACGGGTGAAGCGTACGCTGCCTCCGCGTACATCGCCGAAGGAGACCGAACGAATGCAACGCGAGTTCTGCGACCGATGTTGAACGATCGGACTCTCCCGCAACCCTTGCGAGACTGGTATCTCGCGACGATGAGCCGGACCGCTCCCGAAGAGTTGGTCGCCATTGCTCGTGGCAGCGGTTTAGATATTTCGCGTAATCTAGCCGTCCAGTATGCGATCGCGAATGACACGCCGGAACTTGCCTCGCGTGCTGTAGCGGCTCGCGGACACGACGAGAACGTGCTGTGGACGCACGCGTTCACGGCTCTTACGGGCCTCTATTTCCTGAATCCGGCGCGGACCATCAACGCCGCGTTCGTGTCCGCACTCGGAAGCGATGCAACTATTGGCGAACGCATCGGGTCGCGGGTTGATCGCACGACGCAGCTCGCGGGTGACATCTGGTTTTACTACGGGGGCCGTTACGGCGAGTACCTGGGCGATCTGAAGCGAACCGAAGCGCCGGCCTTTCTTCCCTCGCGTTTGGAACTGATGCCGGGCAATCAGGACGCGTACGTCGAGCTGGGCGATTGGTTCGAAACCGCGGGCCAAATGAACAACGCGCTTCAGCGTTACCGCGAAGCGCTACAGCTGAATCCCGATCGTGTAGACGCTCTCGACCACATGGCGCGTATGCTAGCGCAGCATGGAAATCGACCGGAAGCGATCGTGCAATGGCGTGCTTCCGTGGCCGCGTTAGAACGATTGCAATCGCGCGGCGTCGCTGTTCCGGAGACATTCTGGAACAACGCAACCGAGATGATCGCCGACATCGGAAAAGCCGGAGCGCTCAACGATCTCAAACCGGACCTCACGCGTTGGCTCGCCGACTATGCGCATCGCAACGGCGGGTACCGCTTCGATCCGCTGCTGCTCGCCGCGTTTGGCGCAACGCTGGACGCACATGAGAGTCTTGACTGGGTCTTCGATCTTGCGGTTCAAACGACGGGCGGCGAGGCTTTCTACACCTTCACCAATGACCCCCGGCTTACGCCCGACCAGAAGATCCTGCTGCTCCGGCGTCAACTGGAAATGCAGATCAAACAGGCCGCCCTGCAACACGGAGCCGAACAAGCGAACTTGGAAAACGGCGTGGCGGCCGAGCGCGAACATCTGGTCGCCGTCCTGCTGGACTTTGGACGCATAAAGGAAGCCGCCGCGGAGTGGGCGCTGCTCCGGGAGCAAGATCGCGCGTCGGATATAACCGACCAAGTCCGCGTTGCTGCGGCAACGAGCCAGCTCGCCGGATTGATCGACAGCTATCGAAAAGATCTCGCGCACGCTCCGCGATTCGAGCAGCTTCAACCGGCTGTGAAAGCGCTTGATGGCGATAAACGGCATGACGACGCATTAGCGCTATCTGATTTCATGTATCGCCGTGAGCTGGATGCGCAGAATCCGGCGCCCGCAAATTTCCTTGGTCTTGCCGGTGTGGAACTGGAGCGCAAACAGAACAGCGATGTCAATCGCGCTTCTCAAGCGCATGAATCTGGTCGCGGGCGAACCGTTCGAGACCTTCGTTCCCGCAGCACAGCTGCTTGTGAAGTACGGCTTGCCAACGGAAGCGGTCGGGTTCCTGCGCGATCGCGTGCGCGCTGTTCCTTGGGATGCCGACGCGACGCTGCAACTCGCCAAGATACTTGCGGGCGCAGAGAGAACAGCGCTCCTGAACCGCGTGGTTGCGGATGTTCACGCGCCCTATAAGGTCCGGACGGAAGCTGCGCGTTTGCTCTCGCCGGCCACGCTGCAATCGGTGCCTGCGGATTCCGAACTTGCGGCGCTTGCTCGCGGCTCCGTTACCGTGACCGATGCGCAGAAGCCGTATCGTGTTGCCGCACGCGTTGCGCGTTCTCTGTTCAGGGAAGCGCTCGCGATCACACCCACCGACGCGGCCATACGTGTTGCTGCGATCCGCTCGGCGCTCGACGCGCACCAAGATAGCGTCGCCGTCTCGCTGATGCAGACCGCTGAGAACGGCTTTCTCACGACGCCCGAAGATACTGAACCTCCAGCGGCGATGCCGGAGGATACCGTCCGCCCGCACTTTGGTCGATGGAGTCCGCAGGCTCGCCCGGTTCCGACCGCAGGTCTTTTCGACAACGCCGGTCTCAGCAATCCTGAAAAAGCTCTGTTGTTCGATCAGCTCTCGAAGGCCGCTGAACGACTAGACGATCTCCCCGGCGCCATTGCTTTTGAACGCGCGAAGTCGCCGCTGGATCACGCGAGGCTCGACGCGCTCACTGCCGAACAAACGAGACGTGAGGCGAACGCGAATCGTCAGCCCGCGATCGGGAAATCGATTGAGCAGATCAACCTCGTTCGTCCGAAGCTGCTTGCCCGGAGCGCCAAATGAAACGCTACTTCACCATCCCGATCAGCGTGCTCCTTCTCGCAGGCGTTGCGTGGCTGCAGGTCCCGCCGCCTCGTCCGAAAGCGATCGCGGACTTGATCCCGCCCGGCGCGCTGCTGGCCATCGAAGCCAAGGATTTCCGTTCGCTGCTGAGTTCATGGGATCAGTCGCAGGCGAAAGCGAAGTGGTTGAAGAGCGCGAACTATGAGCAGTTCACGCAATCCAATCTGTTCCAGAAAATGAGCGGAGTGTTCGATGAGTACAAAGCCGCGTCTCAGTTTGCGCCGGGTCTTGCCGGACATTCTGCAAGTCGCCGGAAGTGAATCCGCACTCGCGCTCTACGATCCGCACGAACTCGAATTCCTATACGTCACGCGCCTCGACAACTCCGCGCTTTCGCAGAGCCAGCTTTGGGGCACGCGGGCGAAATTCGAAGAGCGGCAATCGGCCGGCAAGACGTTCTATCTGCGAACCGATTCGAAGCGCACAGTCGCCTTTGCGTTCTCGGGCGATTACTTCTTCCTAGCCACGCGTGACGATTTGGTCGCGCAGGCTCTCGCGCTGCAGTCGGGCACTCCGGGTCCGAACCTCGCCAGCGAGCGCTGGTACGCCGACGCTGCTCAAGCGAGTTCCGGGCGCGGCGATTTGCGCATGACCCTCGATCTCCAGAAGCTCGTCAGCAATACCTACTTCCGGTCTTACTGGATTCACCGCAACGTGTCCGAGTTGAAGCCATTCCGATCGGAGATCTGCGATCTGGATCGTGCGGGTAACGGCTTCACAGAGCGTCGCATCTTGCTTCGCCAGTCGGATATCGCGGCGCCCCCGACAACGGACCTCAGTCCGCTGGTCAGTGTCGCTCCGTCGAGCATCGGCTTGTACCGCGTGTTCGCTGCCGTCCAACCGGAAACGGCCGCGCAATGGGTCGAAGAGAAGTTACTCTATCCGACGCCGAGCGGGACCCGTGACAACCGGGTCGCTCCACCGACCGATGTTCAGGCGGATGCGGGAACGGAGACCGATCTCGAAACGCGCATCGATGCGCCGCCGGTTCCGTCCGAGCAGCGCGCGGGTGCAATGGAGATCCTCAGGCCCTGGCTGACCTCGGCAAACGTTACGGCGCTCGCAGAGTATCAGTCGAGCGAACGGCCGCAAGGTTCGGATTTCGTTTCGACTCCCGCCGTCATCGCGCTCCTATCTAGTAAGGACTGGGACGCCGACGCCGCACGCAATGCATTTCGCGCCGCACTCGCCGCACGCGTTTCGGAAGGCAATTCCGGAACGTTGGATGGCCTCGCCACTCGCTCCATCCAGATTCGCGGCCGCGTCCTCTTCCTCGCTACCGACGCTGCGCTGCTGCAGCAAATCCTAGCAACGAACGCGCCGCAGACCGGTGGTCAAGGGGCTGACTACATCGCATCGTTCCATCATGCCGGCGAGCGCGATAACTTCATGCGGATCATGCACGATCTCGACGCCGCTCCCGCAATCAACAACGGAGTGCAATTCAGAAACGCCGGCGCCGCGCCGTTCTTTTCGGCGAACCTCGGAAGCTTGAGCGATGTTCTGTCGTCTGTAAATACGGTTACGGTCACCGAGCATTCGAACCCGAACTCGATTGTTCAGACCGTCGAGTATCGATGAACCGAGTCTTACCGGCGAAGGATCAGCGAGAAGTTATCGCCGAATGCCACGGGCGCGGGTGGATTTTGCGAGCCATTACCGCTTCCATCCTGGTGCGCCGCGCCGGGCTTGGCTTGCCACTGGAATAGAATCTGGCGCGTCCCCGACGGTACAGGTCCGGATTGTTCGCGGAAGAGAATCGACGCGCCGCCCGAATTCGACTCCGGTAAGTCAGTCCCACTTACAATCCCCGTTTCAAGCTGTCCCAAATTCTTGCCCGTCCCGTCCTGAAAAGAAGCGACGATCTGCGTCGTCACGGCGATCCCTCGCAACGCCCCGATATAACCAGAAATGTTCGCCGTCACGCGGCCCGAGTCGATGTCCTTAGCCGCGTCGTCTACCTTCACAACCTGGTTTGCAGCCAACCCCTTCGTATCCGATCCCAACGTGATCCGCATGTAAAACCGGCCGCACTTCGGGCAGCCGCGCGTTCCCGCCTTCCACTCGCTCGGAGTGCCGCCGTAGGGTTGCTCATTAAGTCCTTCGAGATCCTGCCAGCCGGGGATGTTGCTCGCCTCGCTGGTCATCTCGGCTCCGGGGTTGCGTAATAGGTTGCGGCCGAAAGGCGCCGCGGAATCGGCGGCTATAAGCGTCGAGGCTGTGAGGATTACGGGGAGGAGATATTGAAGACGCATTGTTCTCCCTTTAGGCTATAGGAAGTGGACCGCGTTCCGTACCTGTTTCCGGACGGCGCTCGCCTGGGCGTCGATAACCTTGTGCTCCGCGCGAAGGCGACGCGGCACCGGGTGGAGTGTTACGCGGGACCCCTATCGATCAAGACCGTTCTTTCGGGACGGGTCACTTGGCTGGTTCGCGGCCGGGAACTGGTGGTTGATCCGTCGAGCTTTCTGGTTGTCTCGGATGGTGAAGAGTACTCGATGGATATTCAGGCCGAGAATCCTGTCGAGACTTGCTGCGCGTTCTTTGCCCCGGGCTTTGTCGACCAAGTCGCGTGCGATCTTATGTCGCCCGATCTTACGGATGAGGCCGCGCCGTCCGTGCCATACCTTTCGGCGTTGCATAGTAACGCGGCGGTCGGAGTCAAGAACGCCGTTCAGACACTAGCTTCGCGTTGCTTCCAGACGCTGGAACCAAGCAGCTACGAGGAAGCGTTCGTTGTGCTCGCGGCAGAACTGCTCCGGGTATACGAGACGGTTCTGTGAGCAAGCCGCGCGTGTACCGGCCACGCGCGAATCCACGCGTCGGGAGCTCTTTCGCAGACTGTTGATTGGGCGCGAGTATCTGCACTCGCACGCAACAGGACCGGTCTCACTCGTGGCCGCGGCCCGCGCCGCGTGTCTATCGTCGTTTCACTTCCATCGCGGTTTCACCAATGCGTTTGAACAAACACCGCATACTTACTTGACCAATCTACGTCTGGATCAGGCGCGAGCTCGTATCGAAGAGGGTTCGTCGGTGCTCGCGGCTTCGCTCGAAGCAGGCTTCTCGAATCCATCCGCGTTCAGCCGATTGTTTCGATCGCGATTCGGAGAGTTACCGGGCGCAGTGCGCCGCAAATTCGCAAGATCCGGCTAGCCGAACGGCTGACTACTCCGCCACACTAGCCGCATGATCAACTTACTCTCCGCCTTAGCTCTGGGCGGCTTACTGGGGCAGCTGACCGCTCACAGCGAACCTCTCCAACTTCGCATTTCGATGATATCGCTCGGAGTAAAAGACCCGTCCCGCTCCGTCAAGTTCTACGGCGAGACGCTCGGACTCGAGTTAGTCGGTAAGCCCGGCGAGGTTACATTCTTCCGCGCCGGCGATGTTACTCTCGTGCTGAACCAGCCTCTCGGAAATGCCGCTGGCGATGCGATGGTTGGTGCCGTCGAGGTCATCTTCCCGGTAAGCAGTGTGGCCGCAGCGAAGGGCGAACTCGCCCGGCGCGGCTGCCATTTCGTGTTCGATCCGCACGAAGTTACAACCGGGATGTGGGCCGCAACGTTTACCGATCCTGACGGGCATCGGTTAACACTTTTCGGACCGAAGTGATATCTGAAACATTGGATCGCGCCGCCTCCCTTCCGGCAATAATTTGCGAGTGCCGATCGGGGTAATGTGGCTAGGTGTCCATCTTCCGCTTTGAAGTGAAAATTGAGGCGCCGCGGGACGTTGTGATTCACGCAAGTAGAAGTACGGATGCACCCGCATGTTCTGCCCTGCATCATCATGGTGGTGTGGTTGAGCGTTGTTGGCCGTTCCGCGACATTCTCGCGAATGGCTTCACGGTCGAGCCGCTGGGGACTGTGGGTGATGTTCGTCTTCGGGGTGACACTCGCTTGTGTTTCGTTCACGATTGAGGCTCGGAAAGCGGAGAAGCTACTGCGTGCGGCCGTCCTTGATGAACTGGATCAAAGCGCCTTGCCGCCCATTGCGGCAGAACCGGCTCGCGCCTTAAACTCGGAGTGTGGATGAACCGGGCGATGCTCTCGATCCGCTGGTAGAAGCCTACAAGGAAGGAATCGATCGCACGCTGATTCGCGAGAATCTCAAACTCACGGTTGAAGAGCGCTTCCGCAAAGCCATGGCGCTCGCGCGCTTCGCGGACGAATTGCGGCGCGCCGGCCGGGAGCTGCGGAAGCAGTCTCGATGACGGCGTTCGACACCCTGCTACGGGTGCTGCATGAGCATGGGGTCGAGTTCATTCTGATCGGTGGAGCGGCGGCGATCGCTCACGGGTCGGCGCGGTTCACCGAGGATCTGGACGTTGTCTACGAACGCAGTCCTGGAAATCTAAAGCGCATGGTGGACGCGTTGGCACCACATCACCCTTATCCCAGAGGCGCCCCGGCCGGTCTGCCATTTGTGTGGGACATGGCAACGTTGAAGCGCGGGATGAACTTCACGCTTACAACGGCGTTGGGCGACTTTGATCTATTTGGAGAGATCCCGGGCGGCGGAACGTTCAGCGAGCTTGCCAACGGGGCTGTCGAGATCGAACTCTTTGGCGCTAGATGCCTTTGCCTTAGCTTGACTCAGTTGATCCACGCCAAGCGGACGACCGGACGCCCCAAGGACTTGGAAGCGCTTGCGGAGCTTGAAGCGATTGAAGATGAACGCGGTCGGCTAAGCTAGCAAAAAAGAAAAAGGCCGCCAGCGTAAGCCGGCGGCCTCTACTTCCCTAAGCTAACTTACACTTACTCAGCCAATCCGCCCGGCCCAGGATCCTCACTCAAGCCACCCGCATAGATACTCCGAGCTTCGTCCTCATAGCCTTCCATCGGAATCACCTGCGGCTCCTGCACCGGCTCCTCCACCACGTCCTCTCCAGCGATCTTCACCTGGCGATAGTAAATCATGCCAGTACCGGCGGGAACGAGGCGTCCCATGATCACGTTCTCCTTCAGACCCTTAAGGTAATCGATCTTACCGCTGATCGCCGCCTCAGTAAGGACTCGCGTAGTTTCCTGGAAGCTCGCGGCCGAAATGAACGAATCACTCAGTAGCGAAGCTTTAGTGATGCCGAGCAGTACAGCCTTACCTTCCGCCGGCCGTCCGTTCGCTTCGAGCGCGCGCTGGTTCTCGGCGCGGAAGCGGAACTTATCGACCACTTCTTCCGGAAGGAAGTCCGTATCTCCGATGTCCTCAACCTTCACCCACCGCATCATCTGCCGCGAGATTACTTCGAGGTGCTTATCGTTGATGTTGACGCCCTGCAGACGGTAGACCTCTTGAATCTCGTTCACGAGGTACTTCTGCAGTTCTTTCTCGCCAAGCACGGCGAGGATGTCGTGCGGGTTGCGCGGCCCGTCCATCAAAGGCTCGCCGGCTTTGAGCCGCTCGCCTTCCTGAACGTTGACGTGAACACCGCGGGGAATGGAGTATTCCCGCTCGGTTCCGTCGTCGCCGATCACCATAATCCGGCGCAGGCCCTTAGCGACTTCGCCGAATTTCACGATGCCGTCGATCTCCGCGATGATCGCGGTTTCCCGAGGCTTACGCGCTTCGAACAATTCCACCACGCGCGGTAGACCGCCGGTGATGTCCTTGGTCTTCGTCGTCTCGCGCGGAATTTTGGCGAGAACGTCGGCCGCGTGGATCGTATCGCCGTCATGCACCATCAAGTGCGCATGCGTGGGCATGAGGTACTTCTTCGAATCGCCGCGATGCCCTTCACCGGGCCGCACCACGATCTGAGGCTGCCGCTTCTCGTCCACCGAATCGCGGACCACAAGCTGGCTCATACCCGTAACTTCGTCGACCCGCTCTTCCATCGTGATCCCTTCCTGCAGATCCTTGAAATGGACCACGCCGGAGATTTCCGACAGAATCGAGAAGGTGTAAGGATCCCATTCGAGCAGGATCTGGTTGTTCTTGACCGGAGCGCCATCTTCCAGAAGAATCTTGGCGCCGTAGACGACCGGGTACCGTTCTTTTTCACGGGCCTTTTCGTCGACGATCGCGATGATGCCGCTGCGGTTCATGGCGATGATCTCGCCCTTTTCGTTCTTGACCGACTGGATGCCGATGTACTTGGCGAAACCATCGGACTTCGCATCCTGCGTCGACTGCTCGGAGATTCGCGTCGCCGCGCCTCCGATGTGGAACGTACGCATGGTGAGCTGAGTACCGGGTTCGCCGATCGACTGAGCGGAGATGATTCCCACCGCTTCGCCGCGCTCGACTAGACGTCCCGTTGCGAGGTTGCGGCCGTAGCAGGAAACGCAAACGCCGCGCTTCGATTCGCACGTAAGTACGGACCGGATCTTGACGCGCTCGATACCAGCCGCGTGAATGGCGTTGGCGATCTCCTCAGTGATTTCCTGATTGACGCCAACGATGACGTTGCCTTCGAAATCGACCTGATCTTCGAGCGCGACGCGGCCGACGATACGGTCACGCAGCGGTTCGATGATTTCGCCCGATTCGATGATGGGTTCGACGTAGATGCCTTCGCCGGTGCCGCAATCGTTCTCAGTGACGATCACGTCCTGAGCGACGTCGCAGAGGCGGCGCGTGAGGTAGCCGGAGTCCGCGGTTTTGAGCGCGGTATCGGCCAAACCCTTACGGGCGCCGTGAGTCGAGATGAAGTACTGGAGCACATCGAGGCCTTCACGGAAGTTAGCCGTGATGGGGGTTTCGATGATTTCGCCGGACGGACGGGCCATCAGGCCGCGCATACCGGAGAGCTGGCGGATCTGCTGTCTGGAACCGCGAGCACCGGAGTCCGCCATGATGTAAATCGGATTGAGGTAGCGGCCGGTACGGTCGTCCTCTTCCATGGCCGTGAACATCTCTTCCGAGACCTTCTCGGTGACCTTGGACCAGATTTCGATGATCTTGTTGTAGCGTTCGCCCTGGGTGATGGCACCGTCCTGATACTGGCTTTCGACGGCGACCACTTCCTTCTCAGCGGAAGCGACCAGCTGCGGCTTGTCACGAGGCACCACCATGTCGTCAATACCGATGGAGATACCGGCGCGCGTGGCGTAGTTGAAGCCGAGCGATTTGATTTCGTCGAGCATCGCAACCGTGGTCTGCAGCCCGAACTTCAGGTAGCAGTATTGAACCAGCTGTGCAAGGCCCTTCTTCTTCAGCAGACCGTTGATGAACGGCATCTGCTCGGGCAGGTGGTCGTTGAGGATGACGCGGCCGACCGTCGTATCCATGTACTGCTTCACGTATTCGATCGGTTCCGAGTGAACGACATTCTGCGAATCGAACGACTTGGAAAGATCGATCACCTTGCCGGTGTAGCGCAGCTTGATGGGCGAGAGCGTTTCGACTTCACCCATTTCGAGCGCGATCAGAACGTCATCGGTCGAGGCGAACGTGCGGCCTTCTCCTTTGGTTCCGGGACGCGACTTGGTGAGGTAGTAGCAGCCGAGCACCATGTCCTGCGTGGGGATGGCGATCGGACCGCCGTGCGCGGGCGACAGGATGTTGTTCGACGCGAGCATCAGCGTCGATGCTTCGATCTGCGCTTCGGGCGAGAGCGGAATGTGAACGGCCATCTGATCGCCATCGAAATCCGCGTTGAACGCCGTGCAGACCAGCGGGTGAATCTTGAGCGCTTTGCCTTCGACTAAGACCGGCTCGAAAGCCTGAATGCCGAGGCGGTGCAGCGTGGGCGCGCGGTTGAGCAGAATGGGATGGTCTTTGATGACCTCTTCCAGAATGTCCCAAACGACGGGATCCTGCTGCTCCACCAGTTCTTTAGCTTGCTTGATGGTCGTGCAGTGGCCCCGCTGTTCCAGGCGATGGTAGATGAACGGCTTGAACAGCTCGAGCGCCATCTTCTTGGGAAGACCGCACTGGTGCAGCTTGAGTTCAGGTCCGACCACGATGACCGAGCGGCCCGAGTAGTCGACGCGCTTACCGAGCAGGTTCTGGCGGAACCGGCCCTGCTTGCCTTTGAGCGTATCGGAGAGCGACTTGAGCGGGCGGTTGTTGGCGCCACGCAGTACGCGTCCGCGGCGGCCGTTGTCGAACAGAGCGTCGACCGCTTCCTGCAGCATGCGCTTTTCATTGCGCACGATCACGTCAGGAGCATGCAGCTCCATCAGCTTCTTCAACCGGTTGTTGCGGTTGATGACGCGGCGATAGAGATCGTTCAGATCGGATGTGGCGAAACGGCCGCCGTCGAGGGGAACCAGCGGGCGCAGCTCCGGGGGGATGACCGGAATCACGTCGAGGATCATCCACTCCGGCTTGTTGCCGGATTTGCGGAAGCTTTCCACAACGCGCAGGCGCTTGGCGAATTTGAGCTTCTTCTGCTGCGAAGTCTCGGTCTTCATGCGCTCGCGCATTTCTTCCGAGAGGCCTTCGATATCGATCTTCTTCAGCAGCTCCTTGATGCCTTCGGCGCCCATCATGGCGACGAACTTACCGGGAACTTCCTGATCGAGCTGGCGCTTGCGCTCGTCCGAGATCACTTCGCCCTGGCGGATATCGGCGACTTCGCCGGCATCCACAACGACGAACGCTTCGAAGTAGAGCACGCGCTCGAGTTCACGCAGGGTGATATCGAGCAGATGGCCGATGCGCGACGGCAGTCCTTTGAAGAACCAGACGTGCGAGCAGGGGCTGGCGAGCTCGATGTGGCCGAGACGTTCGCGGCGGACGCGGGCCAGCGTCACTTCGACGCCGCACTTATCGCAAATAACGCCGCGATGCTTCATGCGCTTGTACTTGCCGCACAAGCATTCCCAGTCCGTCACCGGACCAAAGATGCGGGCGCAGAACAGGCCATCGCGCTCCGGCTTGAACGTACGGTAGTTGATGGTTTCCGGCTTGGTGACCTCGCCATGGCTCCACGAACGGATTTTCTCCGGCGAAGCGAGCGAGATACGAATCGAGTCGAAATCCGCGATTAAATTTGCTCTGTCGTAAGGTGAGGTTCGCAAAATTGCCTCCAATTACAGCTTCACAACTGAATACCTGCCGCGAGCGGCGCCGGTGTCCTTTGGAACACCAGCACACGCGCTCGCGGCCCACAAATTCCGCATTAGTCGGCTGCCATGGCCGTGTCGGGAATCTCCTCATGTTTCTTCATGAGTTCGATATCGAGACACAAGCTCTGCAACTCGCGGATGAGCACGTTGAACGATTCGGGAACGCCCGGTTCGATCGCGGCTTCACCCTTGACGATGGCCTCGTAGATCTTGGCGCGGCCGTAAACGTCATCGGACTTAGCGGTGAGCAGCTCCTGCAGAATGTAGGCGGCGCCGTATGCTTCGAGCGCCCACACTTCCATTTCGCCGAAACGCTGTCCGCCGAACTGCGCCTTGCCGCCCAACGGCTGTTGCGTGATGAGCGAATAGGGTCCGATGGAACGCGCGTGGATCTTGTCGTCGACCAGGTGCGAGAGCTTGAGCATGTAAATGTAGCCAACCGTAACCGGCTGCTCAAATTCCTGCCCTGTCAGGCCGTCGAAGAGCTTGGTCTTACCCGAGGTCGGGAGACCCGCTTTGGTGAGCTGCTCCTTGATTTCCTTCTCCACCGCTCCGTCGAACACGGGAGTTGCGAAGTGAACGCCAAGGGCTTTGGCGGCCCAGCCGAGATGTGTTTCCAGAATCTGTCCGACGTTCATACGGGACGGGACGCCGAGCGGATTGAGAACGATCTCAACCGGCGTACCATCCGGAAGATAGGGCATATCTTCCTCGGGCAGGATGCGCGCGATGACGCCCTTGTTGCCGTGGCGGCCGGCCATCTTGTCGCCGACCGACAGCTTGCGTTTCATCGCGATATAGACTTTGACGAGCTTGATAACGCCGGGAGGAAGTTCGTCGCCCTTGCGGAGCTTGGCGATCTTCTCATCGGTGATCTTCTCGAGAACGGCGATCTGGCGCGACGTCATCTCTTCGATGTCGTCGATCTGATCGTTCACGCGCGCGTCTTTGTCTTTAATGCGCAGGCGCTTCAGATCGCGGGAGCGGATTTTCTCGATCGTGTCGCGGTCGAGGAAAGCGCCCTTCGCCATGATTTTGCGATTGGTCTTTTCGTCGTGCAGGTCGGCCAGAATTTCCTTGCCGTCGAGCAGAGCGGCGAGACGTTTGGAGCGCTCGTCGGTCAGGATGCGGATCTCATCCTGCAGATTGCGCTGCAGGCGGGCGATCTCTTCATCCTCAATGGCGCGGGCGCGTTCGTCCTTCTCCTGACCCTTGCGGGAGAAGATTTTGCAATCGACCACCGTGCCTTCAATTCCAGGCGGGCAGTAGAGGGACGCGTCCTTCACATCGCCGGCTTTTTCACCGAAGATGGCGCGCAGGAGTTTCTCTTCCGGCGTCAGCTGCGTTTCGCCCTTCGGCGTAACCTTGCCGACGAGGATGTCGCCGGGCTTCACCGTGGCGCCGATCCGGATCACACCCGATTCGTCCAAGATTGCGCAGGAACGATTCGGCAATGTTCGGAATGTCGCGGGTGATTTCTTCCGGGCCTAGCTTGGTGTCGCGCGATTCGATCTCGAATTCTTCAATGTGGATCGAAGTGTAATAGTCTTCCTTGACCATCTTCTCGCTGACGAGGATGGCGTCTTCGAAGTTGTAGCCGCGCCACGGCATGAACGCGACCAGCACGTTGCGGCCGAGAGCGAGTTCGCCGAAGTCGGTGCAGGGACCATCGGCAAGAACGGTACCCTTGACGACGCGCTGGCCCTGATGAACGATCGGCTTCTGGTTGATGCACGTGTTTTGGTTGGAACGCTTGAACTTGGTCAGCGTGTAGATATCGGCGCCGACTTCACGCGAAAGCTGCCCTTCATGAGCGGTCCCATCGACGCGAACAATGATGCGTTCGGAGTCGACCGAATCGACAATGCCGGAGCGTTTGCAGAGAACCACCGCACCCGAATCGCGAGCGGTGACCAGCTCCATGCCGGTACCGACATAAGGAGCGTCGGCGCGCAGCAGCGGAACCGCCTGGCGTTGCATGTTGGAACCCATGAGCGCGCGGTTGGCATCGTCGTTCTCGAGGAACGGAATCAGACTGGCGGCCACCGAGACGAGCTGCTTCGGCGAAACGTCGATGTACTGAATCTCATCGCGATGCTTCAGGACGAAGTTGCCGGCCTGTCGCGCGTTGGCGAAGTCGGGAACAATGTGGCCATCGTCGTCCAGGTGAACGTTCGCCTGGGCAATGATGTACTTGTCTTCTTCCCATGCCGAAAGGTATTCGCAGTGCGCTTCGAACTCCGCCCGTTGCTTGCCGGCGGAAAGCTTGTCATTGGAGTCGACAACCTGCGAACGCGTCATGACGTCGTTCACTTTCGAAGCCGTGTCGCCGGGATTCAGGATGCGGATTTCGTCGACAACCGCGCCGTCGATCACGCGGCGATACGGGCTTTCGATGAAGCCGTAGTCGTTGATGCGCGCAAAGCACGAGAGCGACGAAATGAGACCGATGTTCGGGACCTTCCGGCGTTTCAATCGGGCAGATACGGCCGTAGTGCGTGGGGTGAACGTCGCGGACTTCAAAGCCGGCGCGCTCACGGGAAAGACCGCCTGGTCCAAGAGCCGAGAGACGGCGTTTGTGCGTGATCTCAGACAGCGGATTGGTCTGATCCATGAACTGCGAGAGCTGGCTGGAGCCGAAGAACTCGCGGATCGCCGCCATGACAGGCTTCGCGTTGACCAGGTCATGCGGCATGGCCGTTGACATTTCCTGGTAGACGCTCATCTTTTCCTTGATGGCGCGTTCCATACGGACCAGACCGATGCGGAACTGATTTTCGAGCAGCTCACCAACGGCGCGCACGCGGCGGTTGCCGAGGTGATCGATGTCATCCACCGATCCCTGACCCTTGCGCAGCTTCAGCAGGTAAGTGATCGTGTCGATGAAGTCTTTCTGGGTCAGCGTGCGGTTGTCGAGCGGTGTGGCGTCCGCACGATCGTGCAGCTTGATGTTGAACTTCATGCGGCCGACGCGCGAGAAATCGTACTTCCGCGGGTCGAAGAACATGCCTTGGAAGAGTTGGGTCGCGGTGTCGACGGTTGGCGGATCGCCGGGACGCAGCTTGCGATAGATCTCGATTAGAGAGTCTTTTTCGAGCTTGACCGGATCCTTCTTTAAGGTTGCGGAGATGACCGTGCCGACATCATCGCGCTCCGGGAAGAAGATCTCGAAGCTCGTAATGCCGTTGTCGATCAGCTGGCTGATCTTGGTGACGGTGAGTTCATGGTTCGCATCCAGCATGACCTCGCCGGTGTTCATGTCGACGATGTCGGCCGCGACGAACGCGCCTTCCAGATCGTTGGCGGCGACTTCGATGACGGAAATCTTGTTCTTCTCGATTTCGCGCTTGAAAGAGCCGGTGATCTTCTTGCCCTGACCGACTACCGTTTCGCCGGCCTTGTTGTTGATCGCGTGCGAAAGCTTCAGGCCCTCGAGATTCTTGTCGAGCTTGCCTTCGGCATCGAGCGAATTCCAGTAGAGCTTGCCGTCGTTGATGTCGACCTTCGATACGCGGTAGAAGGTGCGCAGAATCTGCTCGTCGGTCTTGAAACCGAGCGCGCGCAGAAACACCGATCCGTAAAACTTACGTTTACGGTCAATGCGGACATATAGGAGGTTCTTGTTGTCGTACTCGAACTCAACCCAGCTTCCGCGATAGGGAATGATCTTGCCCAGGAAGTAGTTCTGCGCCAGCACCTTTTCAAAGAAGACGCCGGGCGAACGATGCAGCTGACTAACAATGACGCGCTCGGTCCCATTAATAATGAAGGTGCCGTTGTCCGTCATCAGCGGGATTTCGCCGAAGAAGACTTCCTGCTCCTTAATGTCGCGAACGCTCTTGACGCCCGTGTCCGGGTCCTTCGAGTAAACCGTGAGGCGAATGGTGACCTTGAGTGGAGCGGCGTACGTCATGCCGCGCTCCTGGCACTCGACCATGTCGTACTTCAGCTGCAAGCCGACCGGGTCGCCGCACTTATTGCAAAAGGTAACGATGTTCTTGTTGAACGTTCCACAAACGTGGCACAGGACGTCACCGGGATGGAACGGATCGGTCTTGATGGTCGCGCCGCACTGACGGCAGGTGGAACGGAGGTGGTGGAGACCTTTGAGGTTTCCGCACTTGCACTCCCAGTTGCCGATGGAATAATCGACAAATTCGAGCTGGCTAACGCCGCGGAAATCGGAAATGGGGAAAACCGAGCTGAAGACAGTCTGCAGACCGGCGTCATCGCGCTCATTGGGCAGAAGGTCCATTTGGAGAAACTTCTCGTAGGACTTCTTCTGAACCTCGATGAGGTTCGGAATGGGGATCGACGTCTTGATCTTGGAAAAATCGACTCGCTCGGGCGTGGTTTCTAGCTGATTCGTCATTCTTTTCAAAAACTCCTGCGGAGCCTTTTAAAAACGGGGCACAAACGGACTGGGACCAGCGAGCGCTAGGCTCGTGTCCAGGGAATTGCTGGTGTAACTGGCGGGCGAACGGGGCTAAAACCCGAACGAACCACCGGGAGATGAGGTACTACGCGCGCGCCGAATGGCGGTTTCGGCAGCGAGCGACGGAAAATAGCTGTTCCTTCTGAGGAATGCAAACTCAACGGCAATGTCTCCGGCAAGAGCTCGCCGAGGACTCGCTATATTCGCGCGTACAGTTATACTGATGCGCCGAACACGCGAAAAGGCGCACGAAACACGTGCGCTCAGAGTTGCCTCGAAAGCAAACTGACCAGGAATTGAACTGTGTGGTCACCAGTCCGGCTGCCAAACCGGGCGAAACCGTTGCCAATACCGCTTAGATTAACAGATGGGGAAGCGAAACGCAAATTTAGATGAGAATAATCCGCTGAGGCAGTGTTAGAGCCCGATTACGGCCCTGTTACGGTGAAATCGACTGCGCTCATCGCCGTTCCGATCGGCGTCGTCACCTCGATCGGACCGGTCGTCGCTCCTGCGGGAACGATCGCCACGATTTCTGTTGAGGGGTATTTCTGGAGAAACCTGGCTGGCGTGCCGTTAAAGCTGACTGCAGTAGCCCCTTGCAGGTTCAATCCTACAATCTTCACCTTGGAACCGATGAAGCCGCTATCGGGCGACAGAATACTGACGGCCGGCGGCACGCCGATCCCCGAAAGGAGAAATTTGCTGAAGCTGGTTGGCGCCCCAAACCCGGTGCCCGTAATCGTGTTCGGCTGATCGTCGTACAGCCCGACCTGCCCGTAGGGGAAGGTGCTGTCCACATAAGTTGCCACCGGCGTGGTTGCGCCATTGATGTAAACCGAAAAAGTATCGCCGCGAGCCGTCACGGTAATTGTGTAGGTTTCTCCGGGAACAAATACGTTGTCGACCTGGTTGAGCCCCGTCTGCTGTGCGTTGGCAAAATACAGCGAGGTTCCCGAAACCCCGCCCCGCATGCCCTGTCCGTAGCCGTCGCCGCCGAGAACCAGCAAAAGGTAATCGCCATAGGGGCTGTTTTCATTGCTCCGCAGCCAGATGCCGCCGTCGCCAATGACCGTCGTAACGGTCAACGTGTAATCGGTGAGCACGAAGGGCAAGCCGGTATACGTCAAGGGCTGGTAATTCGGGACTTGGGCGTAGTATTGGCCCAGGTTGGCCGTCCAAAGCCCGTCGTAATTGTTCCAGAGCTGGGACGGACCGGTCGCGAAGTTATCCCCGAAGACGATTCCTCTGGAGGGCGATTGCGCGAGGAGCGCCGCGGACGCGATCGCAATCAGCAGGGCAACACGAGCAGGAGTCTGGATCGAAAGCATGTTTCGCCTCGGCGCCCGAGAGTAATTTTGGGATTCGGGCAGTAGCTAACGTAACACGGGCTAATTCCGCGGCAGAGACGCTATTGCTTGAAGGGTACCTCGATCTCGGCATAGCTGCCGGGCTGCGCTGCATTGACGGCCGCCACGATCGCTTCTGCTACGAGCTTCACCATTGGCCATTGAGAATGCTCAAGCACCACGAGGGCGATTTTTCGAGCGTTCAAGTTTTGCTGATACCGGATGTTTTTGTCCGTGGTGAGCAGCACCTCGAAACCGACCTGCTCAGCAGCTTCAATCAGTTCGCCGTTGGCGAGTTCTTCCCAACCCCGGGCTCGCGCTTCCTCCACCGCATGTCCACTTAAGAAACGCGCAAGGCCTCGCGGAGTGCCGTTGTCGAAGAGGATGCGCATTCGGCGCTCGTGTCTAGCCGTAACAGGGCGGCTTGTCTAGAGAACGCGCCACGAATGCCATCAAGCTCTCGATTTGCTTACGATCGACTGGAAACTGTTCGATCACCTCGTCAATGCTTAAACCAGCTTGAAGGTTTTCGAACAGAACCTTGACTGGAGTTCTGGTTCCGCGCAACACCCATGCGCCGCTTACCTTGCCCGGAATGCTTTCCACTACAGGACACTGTGCCCAATCTAGATCAGCCATGTTCTTTGGCCCCTCTTTATCGTAGCCAAGAGACCGCAGGAAGTTCCAAGTTCGCGCGAGAACTCGCTGCTCGGCTAGGGAAGCATTGGACTAAGCCCGGTTCGGCATCAGCGGTTTCGAACTTGTCGGGGCACTCTCGCGCTGCTTGACATACAAGGCATCTTGCTCGGCCCAAAGACTAGCCATAGATTTTAGCCGCGCCGGCTCTCTCGCGGCAAGGTCGTTGCGCTCGCACCGATCGGTCCGCATATCGTAGAGCTCCCAGGGGCCGGACGCTCCTTTGGCCACGATCTTCCAATCTCCCGCGTGCAGGGCGCGGTTGTTGTTGTGGTTGAAGTACAGGAAATCGCGAGTTGTCGCGTGGTCTTTGGCGAGCGTCGGCGCAAGGCTCTTCCCGGCTAGTGGCGGAGCGCCGGTCGGCCGGTCCGGTTTTCCTCCGGCTACATCCAGCACCGTCGGCAGCACGTCGATGAAATGGCTCTGATCGTGACGCAGGGCGCCTCGGTCTGCAATCCCCTTCGGCCAATGAGCAATCAGCGGTGACGCGATGCCCCCTTCGTGGACATACGACTTATGCAACCGGAACGGCGTATTGGCCGCCGTGGCCCAGCCGGGTCCAATACAGAGGTGCGTTTGCGCCGATCCCATGGGAGCCGACGGATCGTGCCCGTCGCCGCGAATCATGATCTCCGCGCTGGCGCCGTTATCGGAAAGCACCAGAATCAACGTGTCATCGAGCGCGTTCATAGCCTTCAGCTGGTCCACCACCTTACCCACTTGAGTGTCCATGTGCGTGATCATGGCGGCATGGATGGCCATCTTTCCCGCCTGAAACGTCTTCTGTTCCTTAGTCAAAGTGGACCACGGAACAGCCCGGCCGACCTCACCCGGACCCAGGCGTTTGGCGAGTTCCGCCTCGGGGATATTCCAGGACGGGAACACGTCCGGCTCTAATCGCGCGAGCTGGCAATCGACCAGGCCCATCCGCTGCATGCGCGCCAACCGGCGTTCGCGCGACGTGTCCCATCCCTCGATGAAACGGTCATGATACTTGGCAATGTCCTCGGCGGGCGCCTGCAAGGGAAAGTGCGGAGAATGGAAAGCAAGATACAGAAAGAAAGGATCGGCCGCGTGTTGGCGCGCGTGCTCTCGCAGAAAGCCAAGGCCGTAGTCCGCGATCGCCGTCGTCGAGTAGTAATGCTCTTCCGGCTTCGGCTTAGGCAGAGCCGTCCCGTCGAGCTCGTGATAGTTCTGCGTGAAGAACCGTAACTCATCGAGCATCGTGTACGAGTGATTGAATCCCGCGCCTTCCAGTGGCGTAGTCCGAATATGCCACTTACCCGAATGGTAAGAACGGTAACCTAGCGGTTTCAGATACTCGGGCATTAGATTCGCCCAGGTCGGGATGTTACCCGGAGTCATGACATCGATCGCCGTCTGTTGCGCGTAGTAACCGCTAAGTAGACAGTTCCGCGAAGGACCGCAGCGCGCCGTAGAGTACATGCGGGTAAAGCGCAGGCCTTGAGACGCCAGCCTGTCGATATTCGGCGTGTCGATCTCGCCGCCATAGCAGCCGGCATCGGAGAAGCCCATATCGTCGGCCAGAATCACGACGACATTCGGCTTCCGCGTGCCCGCTGCCTTCAGTAGAGAGCTCGGGGCAAATGGAGTTATCGCCGCCCCTGCCGCGGTGGCGAGGGCGTTTGTCAGGAACGATCTGCGGTTCACGTTGGTTTCACCCCGTTCGGAAGTAAGTTAGTCGATTCCCAATCTCCCCAAGGACTCTTCGCATAGCCCCAGGGAACATTCGGCTCTTTGTAGTGAGTCAGTCCGTCTTGCTTCAGATACTCCGCCGCGGGAAGGAACTCATCATTCCGGCGGCGCAACTCCGCATCGAGTTGGCGGTTCAGCTGTTCACGCAACGCTCGGGACCCCGCGACTTCTACCAGGTTGTGCATCTGGTACGGGTCTTCCTGGTTGTCGTATAAGAGCCACGGCCCACGAATCGAACGGACATAGGTATAGCGCGACGTGCGTAGCCCGCGATACTCCAGGAAGCCGTATCGCCTAGCTTCCGTGATCGGCACGGGCAGAAGGATCAAGCTGGCGCCCGCGTCTGGTTGCACCTCATTGCGTTTCAGCCGGACCGATCCCTCAACACCCTCCGGAATCGGCAAACCCGCCAGGGACAGAATCGTCGGCATCAGGTCCGGCATATCGAACGTCGCCGAGCTTCGCCAGCCCTTCCGCCCCAACGCTCGCGGGTAGCGGATCAGCATAGGAACGCGCACGGATTCGTCCCAAGGATAGAGCTTCGTGGTAAGTCCCTGCGAAAGCATCATGTCGCCGTGGTCGGAAAGGAACACGACGATCGTGTCGTCCGCGATGCCGGTCTGCTCCAGCGCTCCGAACAGACGCGCGAAGCAGGCATCGAGTGCCGCCATGTGCGCATAGTAGCCGCGCAATTCCTCGATGGCTTTCGCCCGCTTCGCCTCCGGAACATTCGGGACGCAACTGAATCTCGCGATCGCGATAACGGTCGCGGAACTCCGCGGGCGCCGTCTCGTAGGGAAAGTGAGGCGGACCCAGCGAGAGGCAGAGCAGGAAGGGATCCGCTCGCTTCGCCGCGTCCTGAATGAAGGTAATGGCGTCGCCGGTTTGAGCCGCGGCATCGTAACCCGGCCAATACTTCGGTTGCGGGTCGTCGCCCGAGTAGTAAAGGGAATGATTGTAGTCATGCGTGCACTCGCAGGCTTTCCAGTAGTCGAACCCAGCCGTTTCTCGCGCGGAATTGGAGCTAAGCGTCGTCCATAATTGCCATCCGGACTGCCGTAGAGATGCCACTTCCCGATGAACCCGGTCGCATAACCCGCGTTGCGAAACGCTTCTCCGAGCGTGACGCCTTTCGGCTTCAACTCGACGTCATTGATGAACACTCGATGCGTCAGCGGGTACTGACCCGTCATCATGCTGGCTCGGGCCGGACAACACACCGGCAAGTTTGAGACGGCGCGGTCGAACGATACGCTTTCGCGGGCGAACCGGTCGAGAGCCGGAGTCACCACGTTGCGATCTCCATTCCAAGAAGTTGCCTGCGCGCGCCATTCGTCGGCAATGACAACGAGTACGTTAGGACGGCGCGATGGCCCTAGCGCGGAAGCCGCAAGGGCAGCCGAAGAGCTTAAGAATGCGCGGCGCGAGAGCATCTGACGATACCTTTATTGATGCGCCGGGTCGGAGCCGTAGAGTCCCAAGTCGGCTGTCCGCGGGTCGTAACCGGGATTCGGCTTGGGCATCACTGCTCCCACTGACTCCCTCCACGCCACTAACTGCGTGTGCAGTTCGGTAGCTTTCCCGGATTCCGTCTGCGCGAGATTCTTGCGTTCCCCGATGTCGTTCGCGAGGTTGTAGAGTTCAAGCCGGCCATCTTCAAAGAATTCGATGAGCTTGTAATCGCCCGCCCGGATCGCCCCGGCCGGCGGCCCGCCTTGATTACTGTAGTGCGGATAGTGCCAGTAGAGCGCGTCATGCTTCGCCCCTGAAACGGCCTTCAGTTTCGGCACCAGGCTAAGCCCGTCAATCGGCGGCGCCCCAGTTGCATCCAGTTCGCACATCTCGCGAATCGTTGGGAAGTAATCGATGCTTGCCACCGGCTCTTCACACACGGTTCCCGGCTTCACCACCCCTGGCCAACGGACGATCAACGGCTCGCGAATTCCGCCTTCGTACAAGTGTCCTTTTCCGGCGCGCAACGGCCGGTTCGAGGTGACGTTGTCCGTGCTGGTGGTCTCATACAACAACCCGCCGTTATCGGAATTCAGGAACAGGATCGTGTCGTCGGTAAGGTTCAACTCCGCAAGTTTCGCCACGATGCGCCCCACGCTATCGTCCAGAGCTTCCACCATCGCGGCGTAAGTGACGTTGTGTTGCGGACGCTTTTCTTCAGCCGCCTTTCGGTACTTAGCCATCACTTCCGGCTTGGCTTGCAGCGGAAGATGAACGGTGAAGTGCGGCAGGTACGAGGAAGAACGGCTGCGCCTTGTTCGCCTCGATGAAGCGCAAAGCCTCATCGGTCAGCCGGTCAGTCAGGTATTCTCCGGGCCGGCTATCTTTCAGACCAGGCAAATCAAACGGACCGAAATAGGAAGCCGGAGCGCCGCGATAGGTTCCCGCCACGTTGAGATCGAAGCCCTGCGCTTCGGGAGTGAACGGCACATCCCCGAGATGCCATTTCCCGATGCTCGCCGAACGATAGCCGGCGGGTTTCAGCATCTCCGCAATGGTGATTTCTTCGAGAGGAAGTTCCTGACGAAACGGCGCGGCCAGAAGCTTCGATGTCGGCGACTGACGGCGCCCCGGAATGAAATCGGTCAGGTGCAGCCGGGCAGGGTACTTCCCGGTCATGATGCTGGCACGAGTGGGCGAACAGACCGGGCAGGCCGCATACGCGTTGGTGAAGCGCATTCCCTGTGACGCCAAGCGGTCAATGTTCGGTGTCCGATAGAACGTGCTTCCATAGCAGCCGAGGTCGGTCCAACCCAGGTCATCCGCAAGAATGAAGACGATATTCGGACGGCGCTTGAGGGCAGCGGCGCGACCGGCGATCGCGGCTCCGGCCGCGGCGAGTGAAGACTGCAGGAAGATGCGACGGCTGGTCGATTTGAAATCCCTAGTCATTCGATCTGTATATAGTACAAGTTTGAAAGGCATATCTTTCTGGACCGGTTGGAAACTCTCCCGAGCGACCAGCCAACGGCGGCAAACGCATCAGTAGAATCGAGGTGCGATGGCGATACACGTTGAGGCGATCTACGAGCACGCCGTACCGCGTCCGCTAGAACCACTTGCGTTGGCGGAGCATCAGCTAGTCCGGGTGACCGTGGAAGAGCGGAGACGTCCGCTAAGTGCGGACTTGGTGCCACAACCTGATAACCGTCGGGACGAACTCGACTGGCCTGCCACGGAATCGCGTCAATTCGCAGGCGAATGGATCGCGTTCGACGGCAACCGTCTATTCGCGCATGAGCTTAACCCGGTGGCGGTGAAAGCCGCAGCGCAAGCGGTAGGAGTTTTCGCGGCCCCCATCCTGGGATAAACTCAGGTTGAAGGATAGGGAATGGATTGGTCTGGTTGCAATCTGGTCGAAATCGACCCCGAGAGAGTTGGGGGCACGCCCGTTGTTAAAGGGACGCGCATTCCTGCTGACGTTGTTCTTGTGGACGAAGAATATGGACGCACCCCTGAACAAACTCACGGAAGTTTTCCTACCCTTCCAATAGCCACAATTCGGCAGCTCCGCGCGTTCGCGCATTCCAAAAAACCGCAGTTGCAGCTTTGAAAGTGCTGCTCGATGAGAATGTCCCGCATGATCTGCGGCCATACCTCACGCATCACGAAACTTTCACAGCTGCGTATATGGGTTGGGCAGGATTAAAGAACGGCTACCTATTGGACGAAGCCGAAAAGGCCAACTTCGATGCCATGGTCACCGGTGACCTTTCATTGACTTACCAGCAGAACATGAAAGGGCCGCAGGATCGCCATCGTCTCGCTTTCTGCAATCGGCTGGCCGGTGATCGAACCACATGTGGAGAGTATCGTAGCGGCGCTGAACCTGGCGCTCCCAGGTTCATTCACGCGAGTTGAAGTTGGAAAGTTCGCGAGAGCCAAGCAAAAGTCGAAAAGCTTCGATCTCGATTAGTCTTCATAACCGCACGCTTTGGATAGACTATTCATTTCAGGCGAGCAGTTTCAGGCTTACCCTCAATACCTCACCGGCTTCTCCTTAGGCGACGTGCCATCCGGGTCATTAGCTTGCGATCCTGCAGGCGGCGCGATCGGCCCTTTAAGCAACGGATCTTGCGTGCGCTCCATCCATCGATCCAACCGCGCCCGCATATCGACCAGCGCGCCATGCGCATCGCCGTCGGCAACGAGGTTCTCGTGCTCCGTCGGGTCGAACATCAGATCGTAAAGCGATTCCTCGGGAAGCTTGCGGTTGCGCCAGCCGAGATCCACCCAAAGCGACTTGCTGAATCCGTCATCGCAATTCGGAAGCACCGGGGTGTGCTTGTTGCCGTAGCGGCGGATGTATTTCCAGCGGTTAGTGCGAACGGCGCGCTTCGGTTCATAAGCCGCGTGGTAATTCACCTCCGCAAATACTTCCTCGTTGATCTCTTTGTTCTCGCGAACCACCGGCATCAGCGACTTGCCCTCGAGCCACGCCGGCTTCTCGATATTCAAAATGTCGCAGAGGGTGGGAAACACATCGATTTGTGAGACCAAACGATCCGAAACCTGGCCCCCGCGAAAGCCGCCGCCATCGCGCATGATCAGCGAAACACCCCAGCCCGCATCTTCCAGGTTGCATTTCATGCGCGGGAAGGCGACGCCGTGATCGGTCGTGCTGATCACCAGAGTGTTTCCGGAGAGATTGTTCCGTTCTAGCGCGGCGAGCACCAAGCCCACTCCATCATCAAGAATGCGCGCACTCGCGTGGTAGCGCGCCATGTCCAGACGTGTGGCGGGTGTGTCCGGAATGGGCGAAGGCGGCTGGATGAAGCGGGGATCATCGAGAGGCGTCGGCTGCGGATATTCGCGATGCGTCTCGAAGAAGCCGATGTCGAGAAAGAACGGCGCGCTGGGTCGCTTGTCGAGGAACGCCACTGCCGCCGGAGCCACATCGACAGCGCTCATACTGCGGGGATGCATCACCTCGTCATAGCCGATCGGATCGGGCGTCGCCGCGACGTGCTGAATACCTGCAAGCACCGTGTGATAGCTTGCCTGCCGGAGCGTGTAGACCAAGTGCTGTTTGTAGTCGTTCATGCGGAACCCGCGATGCGCCAGGCCCAGCATCCCACTGCGATGCGCGCACTGTCCGGAGAGCAGCGCGGACCGGCTCGGCGAACAGGTGGGAGCGCCGCTGAACGCGTTGCGGAACAGGATGCCCTCCGCCGCCAGCCGCTGCAGATTCGGAGTCGGAACGGCGAATCCGTAAGGCTGCAGATACCGCCCGGAATCGTGGGAATGGAGATAGATGATGTTCGGCCGCGTGGGATTGTCCGCACTCGATTGTCGGGGCAGGGCAGCCGCGGCAGCCGCCCCCATGCTGACCTTCTGTAGGAAGCCGCGCCGACTAGGGGAGTTTGAAGTCATAGATTGTTTTCAAAGTTAGATGTCCCGCACGCAACGGAAACCGATATTGGAACAGGAACTGTCGGGCGTGTTCGAAGTTCGCGCCGCCACCCGGTACCGGTTGCAATAGGACGCGTGGCAAAGGAACGAGCCGCCTTTCATTACCTTACTGCGGCCCTCAGGGGGACCCACTGGATTCAGGCGCGTCGCCACTTGATGGAAGTCCGGCGAGAACCAGTCCGAACACCACTCCCACACGTTCCCCGTGATCGTCAACAGACCGAAACCATTCGCCGGATAAGCGTCGATGGGCGACGTGCCGGTGTAGCCGTCTTCGCCCAAATCGTGAACCGGAAATTCGCCCTGCCACACATTGCAGAGATGCACGCCGTCGGGCGTCAGCTCATCTCCCCACGGATACAGCTTCTGCTCGAGTCCGCCCCGCGCGGCGAATTCCCATTCGGCCTCGGTTGGTAACCGCTTTCCGGCCCAGGCTGCATAGGCCGCCGCATCGTTCCAGGAGACGTGCGCAGCGGGATGATCCATCCGCGATCCAATGGATGTATCGGGTCCTTCGGGCGCGCTCCACTTCGCACCATCCACTTTCCGCCACCAGGGCAAATCCGCAGGGGCCTCTTGCGATTTACCTTGAAAGACGAAGGACCATCCGAATCGCTCCGCCTCCGTCACGTACGCGGTGGCGCGGACAAACTCCGCAAATTGCTCGTTCGTCACCGGAGCCCGGTCCATATAGATCCCATCGATATAAACCGGGCGCACCGGACCTTCGCCGTCGTCCGGAAAACCGCCTGAGTATTCAGTGCCCATCAGGAAGCGGGCGCGATCCAGCTTGATCATGTCCGCGATAGAGCCGCGCGTCACGCGTTCGCGACCGGAGGCATTTTGGATTGACGCGTCCAGCGCTTGGGCCCGTGCCAGACTGGGGACACAGCACGGCCTCACGCCCGCACTCTCTCGATGGAAGCGGCAGCGCGCAGGGCATCCAGTCGCTTTCCGAATTCCGTCTCCACCGCCGCGCGCTGCAACGCGTCCTCGATCGCCGGCGTGGCATCGCTCAGGCTCACCGGTCCCGCGGGCCGTTTTTCAGTGACGAGCGCGATGTGAAATCCGAATCGCGTTTCGAAGACCGGCGAGTGGCGGTTCAGTTCGAGAGCAAAAACGACCTCGTCGAATTCCGGAACCATTTGTCCCCGCGAGATGTAGCCGAGAGCGCCCCCGTCCTCCGGGCAATCCGACCACGTTGTTGCGAGCTCGCCGAAATCAGCGCCCGCAGCCAGCGCGACAAGAACACCTTCCAGGACAGCGCGGGCGGTGTCGCGTTCATCGGGATGATGGACATTGCGAACGATCTGGCGGACGAACACGGTCTCCGGCGTCCAGAATTCTTCCCGTCGAGATTCGTACACCGTTCGAACCTGCCGTCGCGTAGGCCGCGTCGCTTGTTGCGTCCATCGATCGAACAGCTTGTCGATCCCCGCGCGACGCGCCACTTCCGCGCGCAGTTCACGCGTGTTCGCTTCGGCCCGGCATCCAGCCACACCTCCGGCGCTCAGCGTCATAGAAGCAAGATGCGATTCGATCTCCTCAGCTGTGGCTTGAAGCCCCAGGCGTTCGGCCTCTTGCGTCAGAAGGACGCGGTCGATCAAAGTTTGCTCCGCTTCCTCTCGCAGCACGATACTCATCTCCGGCGTGACTTCACGGCCAGACTCTTCCATGTCGTGGCGAAGCCGAGCCGCCTCGGTACGGATCTGTTCACGGCTAATGGTGACTCCATTGACGAGGAACCCGGACATGTGCAAATTATCGCTTGCCCCGATTCTTTATTACGGGCGAGCCAGATCGGGGAACTCCACAGGGGACGAGAAGCTTCATACCGCTCAGGTAGTCGACGGCCTCGGCCGGCAAAATGAAACCCGCCAATACGTCGCTTCCACTGAATACATCAGCGTGACGAAGACATTTGATGCCTTACAGCGGGTCGCCTCGGTCTCGAACCCCTATCAGACGGACACCGAGTCGGCCGAGTACACGGCCACCGCCTATGATGGTGTCGATCGGCCTTCGACAGTCACTACCGCGGATACTTCGCAAACCTCCTATTCGTACTCCGGAAATACGGCGACAGTGACCGATCCGGCCGGAAACAAGAGAACAACAACTGCGGACGCATTCGGGCGGACAACAGCTGTGACCGAGGATCCGTCAGGCTTAGCGTACGCGACCTCATACATCTACGACGTTCTGGATGATCTAACAAGCGTGGCCCAGGGCACTCTGGCGGCACGCTCGTTCACTTACGACTCTCTTAAAAGGCTTATGAAGTCGATAAACCCGGAAAGCGGCGCTGTATGCTACGGGACCGTTTCTCAGGGTGTTTGTTCAGAAAGCTATGACAAGAACGGAAATCTTACGAGTAAGACCGACGCCCGCTCGGCGGTGACCACCTTTACTTATGACGCTTTGAACCGACTGAAGGGAAAATCGTATAGCGATTCCGTTACTCCATGGGTGGCTTATACGTACGACACGGCCGGTTATTCGAACTCTATCGGCCGGCTCACTATCGTACAGGCTGGCGTGATATATCACGACATCCTCGCCTATGATTCCTTGGGGCACGTTGCATCCGATGAACTCGCCATAGCTCCCAGCACAGCGCTTCAACCGATGGACATCACGTCGAGCCAGGCATTCAATTTCAGTTACAAGTACAAGCGCTCTGGCGCCTTGTGGCAGGAGACCTATCCGTCAGGGCGCATGATCACGGTCGATAGCTTTGACGGCGCCGGGCGACCCACCTCTGTGGGCCCGGACGGATTCCCTGCCGTCAGCGGGATCCTCTACGCTTCGCATGGCCCGATCAAACAGCGAACGCTCGGGAATGGACTCACCGAGACGATGACGTGGGATCCAACGCGCCTGCAACAAACGGCTCTATCGGCCACGTTGAACGGATCGAATCTATTGGCATTGAATTACTACTACTGCACCGGCAACGCGGCGAGTTGCACGACGAAGTCGGCGTGGGATGCGGTGCCGGGGTCGCAGACGAACTATTTCTATCTGCGCGGGAAGGCGCTGAACTGGGCGGAGAACAATGTTGGGTCGAGTGCGGCGTTCTGGCCGTATGGGCAGCCACTTGGCGGCGGCGGTAACGGGGTGTTCGCGACTTACCGCCGGACCCGTCGGGATTCCTGTACGCGGATCAGCGGTACTACAACCAGTCTTGGGGGGAGGTTCGTTACCGCGGACCCGTCGAATCATCGGCGAGGACTGCGGAGCTCTGGAGCTTGGAACAAGTACAGTTACAGCTTGGGCGACCCTATAAACCGGAACGACCGACACGGGAAGTGCTCCGACATGGTTGCCGGAATTACAGAACAGCCACTGACGTACGATGGCGCGGGTCAAATTACGGCTTCTGGTGTGTACGCGTTGGCTACCCAACTCGGAGCCGTGTCAGCGTTTCCGTACAGCGGTATCGACATTGCCAATTCGGTGTTGCTCGTCGACGATCAGAGTCTGATCGGGTTCTACGGTGTTGGAAACCAGCAGTCCGGAACGGCTGGGATGGCTACGCAATTCGCGATCTCCCAGAGTCCAACGGGTACGATTTCGCTATATTATTTCAGCGGGGGACCCAGTCTTGCAATACTGCGTCTGACACCCTAAACATTGATCCTGCAAGCATCAATTACGTCTTCTATCTTTCGCCTGGGCTCGGGCCGATTACAGGATCGCTTCCAGTCCTCGGAGGAACCATGGGGACATTTGTGATTTCGAATCCGCTCTCTGCGACGGATGCGGCTGCCGGAACTTTCGCGGGCAATCTAGTTGCGTCCCAAGGACCGCCAACGCAGTACTATACGAATTCGTGCGACCACGATTTCGTTTGCTCATGACCGAGACTGCGACTTCTCTCGACGGGAGCAGTTCGATTACTCCCGCCGACGAAGTGTTCACTGGCGGAGCTTGCAATGCCGGTGATTACTTTGGCGGGGATGGCGGCATCCCCGACTATCGTCCAGTGAGCGAAGACGATGAAGATGAAAACGAGTAGTAGCGGAGAGAATATCCACCGGCCACTAACCAAATTTGCTAGGTGGCTCAGGCGCTACTATCGATGCCACTGTCTTTTTGTGGCGATCCAACTCGCGGTCAGACTTCTGGGCCTGCTAGAAACGCCTTGCGCCGCCGCAGATTTCTCGATCGGGATGCCTGGCGAGAGGACATCGGCGGAGAAGAGTCACTCCTTCAATCTGCCCCAGCTTATTTTCTTGAACCAAGACGAGGTGGTCATTGCGGTGAACCGGCAAGGGCCAGCAACTTCTTTGTCGCCCGTATTCGTCTTAGACATACCCAGCCGGCGCATTCGGGCGCGCTCGCGCTTCTCAACCAATAGTATGAACTGGAACCCGATCGGCAGGATTGATGACCACAAATTTGCGATGTCATCTGCCGAAGGGCTACTTAGTTGTACGGACAACTTAGAATGTACAAAAACTTCCGACAAAGCCGGTCAGGTTTTTGTGTCGCCCGCGGGAAAGAAGCTGGTTCTGAGGGATCTAAGACTCGGACATTTCCTTTTCGATACGATTTCCTGGAGATTGCTTGAAAGTCTACCGGCAGAAACAAATACCGGACCGCGTGGGCATCTCTTCCATCTATACCCAGGTGATAGTTCTTCAGTATTGCAAGATAACGAGACGGCGACTGTTCTGCGCGATGACAACTCCCGCGCGGCATTGTCCGGCTTTTCGGCAAACGGAGCCGCAGGATGCTGTTGGTATTTGGGTGGGCAGTTGGTAACTGTATTGAGTCTGCAGCCCTCGATGTTGATTACCTTCGATTTGACAGGCCGGGAGCTTTACCGAATTCCGCTTGCCGACCCTTTCCACACAGACGTTGTTCCCTCTTGTTGCGGCGGCAATCGATTCGCGTTGGCGGAATCCAGCTACTCTTTTTGGAACTCCGTAACAAACTTCATGGACATCAACAACACGAGACAGAGAAACGTATTTCATCTGAGTATTTTCAACGCATCTACGGGGCATCTGATCGGTGAATCTCAGTGGGATCCGCGGCCAGGAGGCGCCGTTCATCTTGCGCTTCCCCAAACGGGGATTTGGTTTCGATGATTTGGGCCCGGAAGATCCGGGTCATGCCAGCTCCTGGATCGCATTAACTTTCGCTTCAACAACGGACAGACTTTACATGCGCCTAGGGGGCGCGCAGGGCGACCCGTTGTACCGAGCAGCGGGGGGACGTGCGATGCGGCTGGAACCTGACGTACTCCGGCACAACAAACTACACTCTTGACGAGATGAATCGAATGAACA
>CAWCZA010000012.1:0-26993 GCA_963799935.1 uncultured Gammaproteobacteria bacterium
GCCCAGCATGTCAGAATATTTCGATCCGGCGAGAGGGTGTCCGGTCGGACGTGTTGCATCTGGAGCTAAACTCTGGTTGTCGGTAACAGGCGGCTCCACCAGTCAAGTCCCTGATTATGATTCCTGATAGCTGCGCAACAGCAGCGGCTTCGCTCTTTCCAACGCCTTCGCGTCCTCGATCCGGATTTCCAGGTTCCCCGTCCCGAGATGACCCAGATTGGTCACGTCTTTTGTGAAGTGCTCTTCCAAGTCGACCGTCTTCGGGTCCACTTTGGCCCACACCAGCAACTCACTTTTCATAATCTTCACGCAGGCGAAGTTCTTCATGCGCCGGAACGCGGTATAGTGCTCCAGCGGCTTCATCGTGACATCGTCGCCCAACGCGAGCAGAAAACCCTGCAGCGATTCCCATAGCTCGGCCAGCGGAGCGGGGGCTTCCGACGTCTGTCCCGGTCCGTCTTTGCCCTGCAGTGGGCTCACCGCTTTCGGGTGCTTGCTTTGAACCGCCGCGCCGGAGTTCACCAGTTCCAGCAATAGCAAGTCGGCCCCGTAGCGCCGGTAGCGCAGCAGTTCCACGTTGCGCGGAATCTGCATCACCGCGTACTCATCGTATTTTGTGAAATCGCCGGCGATGCACAACAAGCGGGGACCCGTCCAGTCGATCTTACCGGCGGACTCCGGCCCTAGCTTCTCCATCACCTGCAGCTTGAACTCACCCTGATGGTCCATCAGCCAATCGAGATAGTAGAGGCCCTGATTGATGACGTTCTCATTCAGCGCCCGTTTGTATTCGATGATCACTGGGCAGTGGTTGTCATCGAGGCCGAGCGTATCGATTCTTCCGCCATGTTTCTTGCCCGTGACGTACTCGCTGGCTAGAAACCGAACGCCGAGAAATTCTTGTAGATGCTTCTCGAGCAGGTACTGCAGCGACTTCTCGATATCCATCGTGTGCGCCGCCAGCTCATGCACCGAGCCCGCTTGCAGTTGAAAGAGCCGAATGTCGGCCAAAGCTCACCGAATCCGCGATTCCTAGCGGGTTTAGAAATTGAGGCATATATGCCGTTGGCTTATAAGCGCCAACGTACCACGCTGGGGTCTACGGATGCAACGGGGCCGACCCCATATTCAGCCCACCGACCTCAAAGCCAAAGCCATCGGAATCGTTGTGTCCGAGTTCCGCAAACGGGCCGGACTCTCGCAGGAAGCTCTCAGCAACCGCTGCGGCTTCGAGCGCACTTACCTGAGCCGCGTCGAACGCGGCATCCTGAACCCGACTGCTATTCGGTTGTGGAAGATCGCGGACGCGCTCGAAGCGCCGTTCCACTCGATGGTCGGAGCCATGGAAGCTTGGGTTGGCAGCCAGAAAAAGGCTTCCCGCTAGGCTGCCGGCACCAACAGCTAGCATCGCTATCGAATGTCTGCCGCACTCCGTTCCGCCGGTTTGGATGGAGTTAGGTCGGGGCCCAACATTACCCACGCAAACTTTTCTTCACGCTCATAGCATTGAAAAGCGGCGACTTCCATAACGCGCAAGAGAAATCGATCAAGCCCGCTAACACCTTTTCTCGACTGAAGCCGCAGTTTGGGATGTCAACCGCAGTTTGCATCCGTGTCGGGGACCCAACATTACTTCGCCAAACTCTTTTTCACGGCTCCCGGATTGAAAAGTGGCGTTTTTGCGGGTATTTCTGGCTGGAATCGATTCTCCGCTGGCCGAACGTTCCGGAGAAACGAGAACGGTGGCGCCGCCTTCCGGCCCCGACACACCCCGCCTCTCCGAACTCTCTTGTTCACGGCCGGAGTTTAGTTCCGTCCTGGATCTGCTGCTCAAGCGCCAGCCATTCGCGATTCAGCAAACGACATGTTCAGGACTTCGGTCTACAAGCTTGAAATACCGACGAGAACAACGAAGCTGCTCTAATCCGGACAGGCTAAGTACCAGGGCCGCGAGAGCTCCTGCTTACCGTCCCTCGCCATTCGAACAATCAATTCGACGACTTCGTTGGAGACCGGCGGGCGACCCGGGCTTTTGCGGTATCTTGATCCGTCGAACTTCTTGGCAATGAGTCGGCGGTACCAGGCCAGGATGGTTTCCGGTTTGGCGACAATGGCGACCTCCGCGAGTGCCTTTCGTCCGAGCCGTTTCGCGATTTCCGCCAGCGTGGATCTCTGGGGATCAGTCAGATCGCACCAGAGGGATGAATGTCGTGACCGCAATCCGCGGACAGGAGAACCAAACGCGATGCAGCATCAACGACGAGAACGAGATTCAAGCCCTGCACGCGTAGCGCCTCTATATCGTTCGCTCATAGCCCCGCGCTTCTAATTTCCGGTTCCCCGTAGAGGGACCTTCTGCGGCTTCCGTGGATTTGGGACCGTGTCGAAGATGGTCAGATTCCCCGTCCGAATCCCGGTTGCACTTGGCGTAAACGTAACGTTGAAGGAGCAGTGATCGGTCACGGTAAGTAGAGGGGGGCACGCGTTCGTCTCGTGGAAATCGGAAGCGTCCACGCCTTCTACGCTGAAATCCAGGAGCTTCAATTGCGTGCTACCCGGATTGGCTACGCTGACCACCAACGGCGAGCTTGTCTTGCCGACCGGCTCGGATCCGAACGTTAGTCTGCCAGGGAAGATCGCGATCGAACCTACGGATAGAAGTTCGGAAAGCGTGACACTGCCACTGCTACCAGAGATGATGTCGTCGGTTCGATCATTGTTAAAGTCCCCCGCGGTCAGAAACTGCGGAATGTAGACGGAGGGATAGTCCCGGTGCGATTGAAAGCTGCCATCACCATTGCCGGGTAGGATCGACACGGAATTGTCATAGATGTTTGCGGTTGCCAGGTCGAGTTTTCGATCCCCTTTGAAGTAGCCTGCGGTTATGGCGATCGGATCGTAGCCAGTAAGGTAGCTAACCGGCGGTTGAAACGTACCGTTTCCGTTGCCTAACAAAATCTCCAACTCAGAGCAATTTGTCTGCGGAAGACCATTCACTTGCTGGCAAACGTCCGTTATCGCGAGATCGAACTGGCCGTCACCATTGAAGTCTCCAGCCGCAATCGCTCCGCCGAGATTTGCCGGAACTGCTAAAGGCGCAGCGAGTTGCCCCGCAGTCCCAAATAGGGATTGGAGCTGGCATCGACAATAGATGGTGTCAATGTCACGGGGCCAGTGGAAGTAGGCGGAATGACGAAGGTCGCCTCAAAAGAGTTCGCCGTGTAGTCGGTTCCATTCACGGCGCCTATTCCGGGCAAGAGAGTAGCGACCCAACCGGCACCAAGGGTCAGCGGGGATGCTACCTGAACAGTAACAGTGACCGTGTTCCCAGGTCGGAGGTTGCCGACCGATCCCTGTTCTCGCAGGAGCGTTGCGGACTCAACGGTCGCCGGTTTCGCGTTTACAAATTCCGCTCCATGTCGCTCGATGCCGAGCAGCGCCAATCGGAACTCGTGCATCTGAGTCGCCGGCAGACCGCGCCGAAGATTCCCAACGATCCGCGGCTGACCCCGATCGGGCGCTACCTGCGCCGCTTCTCCCTCGATGAGCTGCCGCAGCTGGTGAACGTGCTGCGCGGGGAGATGTCGCTCGTGGGTCTGCGGCCTGCGATCCCGAGCGAAGTCGCGCAGTATCAGCGCTGGCAGCGGCGCCGCCTGCGGATGCGGCCGGGTCTGACCTGCCTTTGGGCCGTGAACGGCCGCGACGAGATCGATTTCGAGACCTGGATGAAGCTCGATCTCGAGTACATCGACAACTGGTCGCTTGGCCTCGACTGCAAAATCCTGCTGCGGACCATTCCGCAGGTGCTCAGCGGTCGCGGCGCAAGCTGATCCTGTAAGCGTCATGAGTCCCCTGGACTACAACGCAACAGCGTCGCGCCGCATCGCCAGGCGAATACAAACGGTCTCATTGACAACCGCGGGGGTGTTCAGATAATCTGTTCACATCATTAAAGGAGTGCCGTCGGATGATCGGCAGACCGAGCAAGACGGACGACGAACCCGGCCAAACCGCGCCGGAGAACGAGAAAGGCGCAACGCGGCGCACGTTTTTTGGTGCCATGGCGGGTATTGCTGCCGCTGGTCTTGGAGGTCTCGGCATCGCAGAGGTCGTTCACGCCGCCACCGGCCCGCCGGTCTGGCCGGAATCCAATCCGGAATTCAGCGGGATTCCTTCAGCCGCGTTCTTTTCTTCGGGCGAGCCGCTCGCCAGCGCCGGGCTGAGCGATCCATACTACCTTGCGCTCGACGGAACATCCAGCAGCGCACCGGAAGAGGGCACCCTCTATGAGGAGGCGTGGCCCACGAGCATTCAGACGCTCACCAACCCGAACCTGCTTATCGTAATCGTCGATCAGTTGTGGAACGGACTGTGGCTTCCGAACGACGCTGCCGGGAACCCAGACACCTCAACTATCGATACATACACCCCCACGCTCGCGTACCTCCGCGACAACTCGCTGCGTTTTCTGAACTACTACGCGGCCGCGTGCGCCTGCACGCCGTCGCGCGGAACCATTCTCACAGGGCTTTACGCCAGACAGACGAACCTCTACTGCACCCAAACTGCGGGCAGCTCCCCGAACCTGCACATCACTCAGTCAGGGGCGGGCTTCTCGACCTTCGGCGCAGCGCTTCAGGACTCCGTTTTCGGCTCTAGCGGTACCGGGGCCTCTCCATACGCCGGCAACGTTTACTGGGTCGGCAAGTGGCACGTATCTGGTGCCCAAAACCTGCCTGCGACCGGGCTGAATGGCTACGCATTCAAGTTTAAGGTGTCAGCGCCTTCGCTCCCGCGAGGAACGCTAACACCGTCGCCAAACGGAATAAAGAATGAAGGGCAGCAAGGGCTGGGCGGTGGATTTCCGTGCGTCTCGTTCAGCGACGATACCTGCGCTACGACGCCCGCCGCCGCGTACTATGGCTCGGACGCGGACATCGCGAATGAGGCCCAGAGCGTCTTCACCACCTTGGCCTCCGTGCCGAGCGGCCAGAGCTGGTGCCTTGTCGTGAGCTTTATCAACCCGCACGACATTGCCGCGTTCCCGGCGTACTTCGAAACGCCGGCGAACGGATTCGAGAAGTGGCCCAGCGGCTTTACTCCTGGGACGCCTCTCTTCACCCCGGTCGGAGACTACGCGTCGCTTGGCCCGTCTCCCTACCCTGCGGTCCCCTCCCCTTGGAACCAAGAAGATGTTACCGCAGCCAGTAACAACAAGCCTTCGCTCCAGGCAGCGTTCCTCCTCGACTACCTCGACCCAAGCACGCTACCGGTCAGTGGCAATGACTCGCAGGGCAACTCTGCGTGGGATGGTTTTCTCAACAACTACGTCTGGCTGCAGTCTCTGGTGGACGCCCAGATAAAGACCGTCGTCGTGAGCCCGGCGAACACGACGAAAGGCCTGGCCTCGCTCCCGCTTGCGACACAACAGAACACGATCGTGATCTTCACCTCCGACCACGGCGATTATGCCGGGTCACATGAGCTTCATGATAAAGGAGGAGCGGCGTACGAAGAGGCTATCAACGTGCCGCTCTACGTTCAGATCCCTCAGCAAACGAACCCGGTAACCTACTCGACCGGGTATACCTCGTTTATGTGCAGCGCGGTCGATTTTTTCGGATTGATAATGGACCTCGCCACCGGCTACGCGCACTGGAGGAGCGCGAGCAAATACGAGGACCAGGGAATCTCGGTCCGGCAGTCCATCATGTACAAGATTTACCATCCGCTGTCAGCGGAAACCAGGTACTTCACGGTGACATCCGGGGGCAACTCGGTGTACGTGCCCTATTGCCTGTATACGACGGACGAGCCGTTTAAGCCTGCGGCGCAGACCAACACCCTCGCCAACCACGTCTCCTGCATCCGATCCAAGAATGCAAAGGCTCTTTCATCAACGGGTGCGGTCGTTCCCTCGTCCGGATCCGGTTACCCCTACGCCGGGATGTTCGCCGCATACGACCTGTGGCCGTTCTGCAGCGTCACCCCACAGACCGGATCGACGCAGTACGAGTTCTACGATTTCGTGAATAACTACGGGAGCACGGGCTCGCCGAACTTTGGCGAACTGGGAAACCAGGCGTTCAGCTCAACGGGCGTGGCGTACACACCGGCGGGCTGCCCGGCATCCGCGCCTGCCATCTTCTGCGCACTGGCGAATGCGGCGTACGGCTCGGGCTCGAACGGGCTCTTCGGCAGCGGCGGCCTTATGGTCCCATTGACCGGCGTATCGACCGACGGCGCCACCCTGCTGTCGGCGGTAGCTACCGACGCCCTTTGTTACGAAGCTCCCGCCGGGAGCCCGACCGGTTACTACGACTACATCAACCAGCTTTACGGCCAGACGACGGCCTGCAGCTGCGAGACATCCGATGCGTAATCCCATCAACCTGCCCGCACTCGTCTCGATTGCCGCTGCCGCAGCCGCCAGCCTTGTGGCGCAGGATTACAGAGCACCGAGCGGCAACGTGACCTTCAGGGCGATGCCGCTGATCGTTTCGGATGCCGGGGAATCACACGGAGGCTCCATCCCCATGGGCCTTCCCGTGACGCTTTACGACTTCAACCACGACGGAAACCTCGATATCCTCTGGTTCTCTCCCTATTACGGACTCGCGACTCTGCTCGGCGACGGAAAAGGGAACTTCAACGCGGGCGTCTTTTCGCCGTGGGATCAGGCGGGCTGTGCGTACAGTGCCTTTACCGACATAAACGGCGACGGCATTCCCGACTTTGTGACGTGCTCGGGTATCGACGAATTCTATGTGGGCCTGGGTAACGCTGACGGAACGTTCCAGGAACCGCTGGTCTTCCCGACCCGCTTCACCTACAATCCAAACCTGGCCCTCACGACGAACATCGTCGCGGCGGACGTGAACGGCGACGGTAAGCCGGACATTGTCGTGGCTGGGGAGGCGGGCTGCGAAATCTGGCTGAACACTTCGGTCGACGGGGTTCCCTCGTTCGCAATGATCGCGCAGATCACCCCCGCGAAATCTGCCGTCAACCCGTTAATCGCCGTAGCCGACCTCAACGGCGACGGGAAGCCCGATCTGCTTTTCTCGACTCCCTACGCGATCGGCTTTTACCCGGGCAAAGGCGACGGCACGTTCGGGAGCCCCCGCGTGCTTAAACTTCCGGATCCGGGGGCGGCGCAATGGGAGGCCCTCACGCTGGCGGACTGGAACGGCGACGGCAGGCTCGGCCTCATTCTGTCGACGGGCACCGGTCTCCCGGTCTATCTGGCGACCGGAAACGGAGACGGAACTTTCCAGCTCGCCGGCAAACTGAACATGCCGCCGAGCGAGCCGAGCGCCGATTTCGTGGTTGCGGACGTCAACGGCGACGGGATACCCGATATCAGCGCGAATTCCGCCGATGCCGTGGTTGTGTTTTACGGCAGGGGAGGCGGAAAGTTCGACCTGCCGGTCATTTACAAGAGCGGGTTCACCGAGGGCGCGCTCTTCGGTTCGGGATTGTTCGTCGGTTCGCTTCGTAACAACGGCCGTACGGACCTGGTCGCGAGCGTCGAGCCCGGCGTATCTCCGTTCTTCAATACCGGCCACGGTTTTGAGGCCACACCGGAAATTGCCAGCCCCGATTATGCGATCGCCTTCGCGGCCGGAGATTTCACTAACGACGGACTGGAGGACCTCGCCGTGTTGACCAACAGCCCCACCAGCACGTCCGAAGTTGCGATCTTTGCCGGCACCGGTTCGGCGGCGAAACCGTTCTCACCAGGCGCAGTCATCGGCCTCGCAGCCGCCGCTTTTTCCATCGTGACCGGCGATTTTAATAACGATGGCAACCTCGATATTGCTGTTCTGGAAGCGGTACCGAATACCAACGACAAGCAGGTCTTCATCGTGCCTGGTGAGGGCGACGGCAGCTTCGGTCCCGCAATTGCCGGGCCAGTCGGCATTTTAACCAACTTGGCGGCAGGAGATTTGAACGGGGACGGGAATTTGGATCTCGTGGCCAATGGAGACAACGATCTGGTCGCTATGTATGGAAATGGCGACGGCACGTTTCAAGGCCCGGTAAACATCGCAGCACTGCCGTCATTCATTGACGTTCCGATCCGGGTTGTGGATCTCAACCACGACGGGAGGCCTGATATTCTTGGGTACGTCTATACCGAATCCGAGAGCGCAGCAATCGTTGTGGTCAACCTCGGAGGTGGAGAGTTCGCCCCCGTAGAGTCTTTCCCGGACACGGCAAACGGCGATATGATCACCTGTGACGTCAACGGCGACGGCATTCCCGACATTCTCAGCTCGGACGACTCACCCTACCCTGCGGTTCTCCTCGGGAGTAAGAATGGAACTTACACACCCGTAGCGCAGCCCGTCGGCCCGCTCCTGTCAGGCAGCGAGCTGGCGTGCGGTACATTTACCGGAACCTCCCGGCTGCCAGAGGTCGCCGTTCTCTCGGGTTATCAGGGAACAATCGACATCCTCAAGAACTCCGGAGGGGGCCTGTTCTCCATGATCCCGATGGTCTGGGCTGCGGGAACCGGGGGCCCGGTCGACGTAATCGCCGGCAAGTTCCACGGCCCGAGCCTCGTCGACGATCTCGTGATCCTCAACGCGAATGGGTTTATCGCCTATCTCGAGAACATCACTCTGCCCTGACCGATGCCGATTCTGATCGACGGAGAATTCCTCCCGGAGTCTCTGATCCGGGCCGAGTCGGAGCGCCTCGCGTTGCATCCCGACTTCAGATCGCTGCCTCCCGGCGCGGAACGCGCGGCCAAACTCCGCTCCGCAGCCGAAGACACGGCAATCAACCGGGCGCTTGTCGCCCGTGCGGCCGCGCGCGATCCCCGGCCGATTCCGCCGGCCGATGTCGAGATCGAGCTGGCTCAGTTTCTAAGACAGAACGGAAATCACAGAGTTTTCGACCGCGAGGTGCTGCGGCCGCAAATCGAATCCCGTTTGCGCGTAAAGCGCTGCATCGACGACATGCGCCGTAAAGCGCCCGAGCCGCATGACGAGCAGGCCCGCGGCCTCTTCGAACAGAATCGCGAGACATTTCGCGCGCCGGAGCGCGTGCATGCGGCGCATATTATCAAGCACAGCGGCGAGGGTCTGGAAGAGCCCGAAGCCAAGGCCGGAATCGAGGCGGCCCTGAGCGAACTGGAGCGCGGCACTCCTTTTTCGGAAGTCGCCGACCGCTTCTCGGACTGCCCGGGAGCCGGCGGGGACCTCGGCTGGTTCGCCCGCGGCGCCATGGTTCAGGAATTTGAAGACGTGGTATTCGCGATGACTCCCGGCGAGCGGAGCGGCATTTTCCGGAGCGCACTCGGGTACCACATTGCGCTTCTGATTGAAAAGCGCGAAGCGGGTCTCGCGGATTTCGAAGAGGCCTGCGGAAAGATCAATGAGACGCTCAGGGCTTTTTACGAACACGAGGCGATACGAGCGTGCACCATGCGCCTTCGGTCTGAAGCCGTCATTCGAAGGGTGAACAATGCGGCTGCCGGGACCGGCGGCGGTAAGCACGACATCGGTGCCTGAGCCCTGTCCGCCGGAACGCCCGGCGTGCTGCGTTCCCGCCCGAGCGGTCGAAGCGCGCCTCAGAGACTCGCAACGGCACTCGGCCCAGCGCCGCCGCGCCGCCTCCGGCTCGATGGCCGATATGACCGTCCTTGATGGCGGCGTATTTCTTATGGGCAGCGAGGAGCCCGGCACGTTTGAGGCCGACGGAGAGGGCCCGGTTCGGCGGGTTCGCGTCTCCCCGTTTGCTATCTCCCGCCACGCCGTAACGAACGGGGAGTTCGGAACGTTCGTACGAAAAACCGGCTACCGCACCGAGGCCGAGAAGATCGGATGGTCTTTCGTGTTCGACCTTGATACTCCAGGCAATTCCACGCCTGCGCCGCAGGCCGCCTGGTGGCGCATTGTGCCTAACGCATCATGGGCCTCGCCCAAAGGCTCCGACAGCAGCGTTCGCGGGCATGCGGACTATCCTGTCGTCCACGTATCGTGGAACGACGCTCAGGCCTACTGCGAGTGGGCCGGATATCGGCTCCCGACCGAGGCCGAGTGGGAGTTTGCCTGCCGCGGAAGGCTTGAAAGCAAGCGATACCCGTGGGGCGACGAACTTGTGCCCGACGGCCAGCATCGCTGCAATATCTGGCAGGGCGATTTTCCCGTGCGGGATACCGGCGAGGACGGCTATCGCGGCCTTGCGCCGGTCTCCGCCTTTGCCCCGAACGGCTTCGGCCTTTACAACATGACTGGTAATGTCTGGGAGTGGACTGAGGATCGTTTCTCTGCCGAGTGGCACCGAACGGCAACGAGGATCGATCCGGTAGGGCCGCCCGAAGGCGATTCCCGGGTCATTCGAGGGGGATCGTACCTCTGTCACAGCTCCTATTGCAATCGCTACCGCAACTCGGCCCGGTCAGCGAATACTCCGGACAGTTCGACGGGCAATCTCGGGTTCCGGGTGGTGCGAGATGTCTAGCGGCCGCGCGTCACAGGCCGCATTCAGCGCCGGGGGGAATTACCCGGCGATTTTCTTCAGCCGCGCAAGCTGATTTTGCGCGCGTCGAGGTACCCGGCGAGCGCCTGCGTCGTCCGAGCGGCGAGCGCGATGTAGCCCGTAAGGAGAAAAAACTAAAATCGCTATTTTCTTCAAGGACTTAACTAAGTCCCGCTCTGGTTAGTTTGGGTTGCTTTCGGCGCGTTAACCTCATGGGTTAACAAACGTTACGAACGTAGGGAACCGAGGCCCCTCTATCGGGACGGGATCAAACCGCAACCACTTGACTCAAGGGTCAGTTCTGGTTTTTTCTCCATACGGGGTCGCCCTTGTCACTTTCGCCGCGTTCGGAAGCTTGGAATGCTCGGAAAAGCCCGTTCATCTCCCGCAGGGCCAGAGCGGGCGAGCTATCCGCTTGAATAAACCTCCAGACGATCTGGGCAGCAGCCGTCTGTAAGTCGACAAAACCCGGGAATCGCGGCCGTACATAAGCTTCATCGAGCGTCGCCATCGTCGATTCGAAGAAACCGCCCGTCAACTGATTTGCTTCAGCGTCGGTCCAAGCAACGCGATTGCCGGGCTGACCGCCGGAACGAACGTATAGAGTGCGCTGGCATTGCGCGCTTGCAATCCAGGTTGCATAAGTCAGGGCGGCCGGAATATCCGTGCAGTGCCGGGTGATCGCTATGCCGGCACCCCCCAAAGTAGCGCCTACCGGGTCGCCAAAGCCCGCTCGGGGAACGTTTGTAAAAGCTAGCCTGTATCGGCGGTAATCTGCGCGCGCGTAGTTAGAGTAGCCGAAAGCGAGCGGGCAGTAACCAATATCATTCGTCGAGCTCATCCGCTCCCAAATCGCGATTGGGTTACTACTAAACGCTTCCTTGACGGAACTCCTTGCCAGGTTCCGAAGAAGAATCAGCGCCTCCTCGCCCACGGTTGTATCGGCTAAGTGACTTGAGCTGGCGCTAAGGGCAGGGTATCCGAGGCTCGCGCACAGACTGAAGAAACACATCATCGAATCAAGCGGCAGCAGCGCAGCAGTTACAAAGCCGGGCCGAAGCTTGGCTAACTCGAGTACATCTCCCCACGTGCCCGGTACACGAACTCCCGCGGCCGTGAGCAAGTCCGCGCGATAGCCGGAGACCTGGGAAGCGGCATCTATGGCTAAAGCCCATTGGTGGTCGGCGTAGTAGTAAGTATCGTGGGAAGCGCCTACGCTTTGTCCACGCAACATGGACAAGATCGCGGGATCGATGTACTCGTCTAGAGGCAAGAGAAAATGATCGCGCGCGACCTCACCCATGAAAGGGTGGTCAATCACGATCATGTCGTAATCTTCGGCAACTCCGGCGACGGAAACATCCCCAAATTCGTGCAGGCTGCGGGCTTGCCAATCGATCGAAACTTCGGGATGCTCCTTGGTAAACTCCTGTGCGGTGGCCACGAGAGGAGCTAGTCCACGATCGTGCTTCCAAGTTAGTCCCTTGAGACGGCTCATGACGATCTATGCAACCCGATCGCGCTGCCACTCGGCGATCTGTTCCGCGGAATACCCCAGTTCTCTTAAAACCTCAACGGTGTGTTCGCCGAGAAGGGGAGGTGTTTGAACGCGGCTAGGAGTCCGGCTGAACTGGATTGGCGGTCGGATAGTCCGGAACCGTCCGGCGGCCGGATGATCAAACTCAGTAATGGTTTGATTATGTTTTACTTGCGGATCTTGTTCAACTTCCGGAAATGTGTTCACCGGCGCAGCCCAGATGTCAGCTTCCATGAAGATCTCAATGAGATCCGCGGTTGTCTTGGTTGCGAACGCCGGTTCGAGCTTGCGCTTGATCTCGTCGCGGTTTTCCAGAAAATTGCGTGATTCGATTCCTTCAAAGCCGGAAACACCCACTAACTCCGCAACCTTACCCAGCGGCATCATGGCAACAACAATGTGCCCGTCCTTAGTCTTGTAGACGCCCATCGGCGCTCCGATGTAGGGGTGCCCCATCCCCGCGGCGCTGCGGTTCGGCTCATAACCTGTATTGAAGTAGACGCTCAATTCCTGTGTCGCCAGACTCATCAACGAATTTAGTAAGTTGATATCGATCCGCTGTCCACGGCCGGAGCGATTCCTTTCAAATAAGGCGGCCAATATACCAATGACTATATGCATGGATGCTGTTAGGTCGGCCACGCCCATTCCTACTGGGGACGGCGGAGCGTCTGACCCGCCCTGCAGCATCAATACGCCGGAAACTGCCTGGGCGAGAAGGTCTTGGCCAGGTCTCTCTTCGTAGGGCCCGTCCAAGCCCCAGCCACAACTCGCGCAGTAAATCAGACGCGGAAAATCCTTCTGGAGAGTCTCGTAACCCAAACCCAGACGGTCCATCACTCCGGGCCGGAAGTTTTCAACCACAACATCGCTCGATCCGATAATCTTAAGAGCGGTTTCCTTGCCGCGAGGATCTTTCAGATTCAAGGTGATACTTCGCTTGGCACGATTGAAGACGAGGAATGATAGGCTTTCCCCGTTGAGAAACGAATCGCGCATCGACCAGTGCCGGTGCCATTCTCCCTTCAAAGGCTCGATCTTAATAACATCCGCGCCCATATCCCCCAGAAACTGAGTTGCGTTGGGGCCTTGTACCAGTTGCGTAAAGTCGGCTACACGCAGCCCATCTAATGCTCCAGCCACAGTCCTTCTCCTATGCGTTCTTAGATTTCAATTGCGTTTACCAGACAGGCTTCGGACCGCAAGATGCTCTCGATCAGGTCCAGCCGGTCGCGTCCCGGAACAAACTCCAGGCGCCGGATGCCGAACGGGTCGATCTGTGTGCGTATCCGATGAAGCTCATCAGCGCTCGGCGGAGCCGTCGCCTGTAACTCCTCCGCGACTAGGAATTCACCGGCTGTTCGCTCTCGAACCGAGGCAAGCGTTACTCCCGGGTGGAGATGAGTTAATCGAAACTTACCCCTATCGATATCCATCTCGAAAACGCCTAAGTCGCTGATGAGCCGTTCTATGCCAGGCTTCAATCCGGCTCTCGCGCGCTCCTCATCCCCCTTCAGGCCACGAGCCGCAGTGCAGAAATTGACACTTTCCACAAACCGCTCTGGTGAATGACGCGTCAGGTAAAGAATGAAGTTCTGGTGCAGATTGGCAACGTCAGCCATCCCGCCTTGTCCGGGTAAGCGGACCAGCTTGCGTCCGGTATCTACCCAAGCGTTGTTCGTCCTGCCACGAACATCCAGCTGTGCGACCGTAATTACCTCGTGAGTAATACGGCCCTGCTGATAATACCAGTGATAAGTCTCGTCAGCGCCCCAGATCACCTTCGCACCACCGAATTCGAGCGGTTCGGCTAGCGTCAGGGACATAGGGTGAGCATCGATGTCGATCAATCCGCCATTCAAGGCGATAATCATCAGGCCGGGCGCATGAGTTGTCTTCGCGAGGAGGTACGACACCATCGCTAACGGCGACACGGACCCGACCGAGCAAACGCTGTTGTTGTCGTACTCGCGCGCTAAGCAGACGGCCAGCAACTCATCAATGGTGAAGGTAAGGTCCTGCGGGACCGCTGGGCGGCACTCTTCTATCGTCGCGGGCGTCAGATCCTTGATGCGGATTCGCGCAGCATGCGAAAGGAATTCCTTCCGGTCAGGTTTTGCTACGAAAAGACCGGACTTATCTTTCCCTCGAACGTATTTCAGCAGTTCACTGTAATCCGTAGAGTAGTACGGAAGGCAAGATGTCGGATAAGCGCCGTGCGGCACGTGAGCAACCGCTGAAACGAAGGTATGCGGAAGGACAAACGAAAGCGGCGCACCCAGCTTCCCTGCCTCCACAACCTCCTCAACAGTAACCAGCACCTGTTTACTAGCGCCTAGGAGACTAAGATCGAGCCCGCGCGCACCTTGAATTTCGATATTCCCAAGGCGATCGGCTCGCTGGGCGTGAAGCAGCAGAACATCGACGTCCAGGCGGTTCGCTTGGCCCACTAACCTTTGAGTAAACGGCGATTCGGAGGACATCCAGAAGTCCCCCTGCCGCATTAGATCAGAACCCGCAGGTAACTGGAACGGCATTTCTGGCAAATTGAAATGCGCAGCATGTAGACCCTGGATCATCGCCAGAGCGGACCACTCTTCGACCTCGAGTGTCTTATTTTCAAGAGCCGCTCGGAACAGTGGGGACAAACCAAAAACGTCGAGACTGGAGAAGCAGAAAATCAGCTTCCGGATCGCGCCGGCATCGAGCAAGAGTTCGAGTGCGAGACCCCCTCCCCAACTCGTAAATATCAGGTCCTTCCGTCCTAACTCGCAAATCTGCTGAATCAGCGCAATCGGAACCCGGGATAAGTGAACTCCTCCTATCCCCAGCCGGGCGCCATCCGGAACCAATTGCGCGAGTTCTGAAAGATCGACAAACTTGGTCATCATTCGGCTTATAGCAGAGCGGAAGTAGTCATTCCGCCATCGATGGTCAGGCACTGGCCGGTTAACCAGGCACTCTCATCTGAAGCCAAATACAGAGCCCCATAGGCGATGTCAATCGGCTGCCCTAATCGCCCAATAGGGTGCATTCGTTCCCATCCGGCGCGGAGAGCAGCGGGGTCGGGAGAGCGCTCCAACACCTTGATGTTAAGCGGCGTCTCGACGGTTCCCGGAGCGATACAGTTCACTCGTATGTTCCGCCCGCAATAGTCGCGCGACATCTGACGGGTCAAGCTAAAGATAGCGCCCTTACTGGCCGCATAATGCGGGTAACCCGGAAAGCCCAAAATCCCCTGTACCGATGAGATATGAATAATAGATCCCTGCCCACCCGCGAGCATACCGGGAATGATATAGCGCGACGTGAGAAACATGCTTGTCAGATTTACGCGCAGGATTCGCTCCCACTCATCCAGTTCCATCGTGTCTATCGGGTTCTCGCTGGCGATTCCCGCTACATTCGCTAGAATGTCGATCTTTCCGAAAGCCTCGACTCCAGCTTGAACAAGCGCCTGAACGTCCTTCTCGACACTTACATCCGTGCGCAGAAAGACACACTTACCGCCACGGGAACGGATCTTCTCCTGAACGATAAGACCCTGCTCCTCGTCTATGTCCGCGGCGACGATGGCAGCGCCTTCCCGCGCGAAGAGATCCGCGATAGCCTCGCCGATTCCCATCGCCGCCCCCGAGACAAACGCCACTCGATTCGCCAAACGCATCATCAATCCCTCAGACTCGAACGGAATAAGCCAGAATGCAGAAACTCGCGATGAGTGTAAACATTCCGGCGGTCATGACTAACACGGGAGTTCTTCCCACTCCGCGCCATTCGCCCGTAGCGAAGCCCCACAAGTTCGACGTGATGATAATCGCCGACATAAATAGCGGCCATCCGAGCACAGGTCCCATTCCCGCCATGGCAGCGGACGCACTTCCATAGATCGAAATACTGCCCATCCATAAAACGCCCATGATCCCTCCGAGCACCCAATAACGAGAGGTCCCTGGCAATCGATAAAGACCGAAGCTTCGATTCTTGCGCCAAAGATAGCCGCAGTAAGTCAAATACGGAATTAGAGTAGCTGTCAAGATTACCGGCCAGAGAGCATTCGATTGTGCTGAGTTACTTGCTCCCTTGGCGGCCGCAACCTTCAGCATAGGGCCGCCAAACGCCAGACCGAAGTTGAGTAGCGGCGAGCCGATTCCCGCGATAATCGCGAATGCGAGCCCGGCGGCAAAGCTCGTGGGCTTGACTTCTCCCGAATGCCCGTCGCGCAGTCCAGTCTCTTTCATCCGTCCAGCAATCGCACATACCGCGATCCCAATAAGAGTCACTAGAACCCCCGCCAGCACCAGCCAAATCTTTGCTGTAACCGGTTCGCCGCGATGTAAAGAAAATAGCGGGATCAACGAACCAACCGCAGTCGAAAGGCCAAGTGCGATCGCGAAATTCAAAGCAATCCCAAGCGCCGCTACGCCTAGTCCGAAGCAAACCGCCGCAACTCCATAGCCTGCGCCGAAAGCTATTAACATGAGTACTGTACCGACATCAGTATCGCAATACACCGCGAGTAAGTTCGGAACCGTGGAGAGCGCTAACACCCACGGGAAGATGAAGAAGGCTACAACCGCCCAGACCGCCCAGACGTTCTCCCACTTCCAGCGGCCCGTATACTTCGTAGGCGCGGCGAAGCTTCCGTTCAGAGCGCCCGCTACCAGTGCAAGAAGAATCGCAGTCGAAACGCTCATCAATGCTTCACGATTCGCGCGAAGAACTGATCGCGGCCTTGCACTCCAGGATTAAAGCGGTAAACCGGACCCCCAGTAAACATCCTGTCAGGATCATAACCCGTGGGCGCGATATCGAGAGAGTCCGTCTTCGCCGCTGATGTCACAAACAGATCCGCCATCTCCGGACCACCGAAAGCAACGGATGACACTTGTGAGGCCGGCATCTCGACTCTGCGCTCAACTACGCCGTCTGGATCGTATCTGATTACACAGCCGCCGAACCAATGCGCGCACCAAAGATAGCCTTCCGCGTCCACGGTCAAACCATCCGGAATACCTTCCGTTGCCGGAACCTTCACTAGCACGCGTCGATTACTAAGTGTTCCGTCTGTAAGTTGACGATCGTAAGCATAGATGACACGGTCTGCCGAATCCACAAAGTAAAGCGTTTTGTAATCCAGCGAAAATCCGAGGCCATTCGACAGCCGGAATCCGTCATCGATTACCGAGACCGAGCCGTCGTAATCAACGCGGAACAAGCAGCCGACACGGTCGAAGTCCCCGGTGGAGGGGTTGCGGAAGTAAGAACCGGAAAATACGCGGCCCTCCGGGTCTGCAATACAGTCATTCATAATGCATTTGTGACCGTCGTGCTCCTCTGCGATTAGCGCCGGCTCCGACTCTAAGTCCCAGAGCCAAATACCGGAGACATTGGTTATGAGTAATCCGCCCGGCCTATTGAACACAAAACCCGAGATCTGAAATCGTTCGCTCAGAACTTCGGGTTTTCGATCGGCCCAGCGACAGCGATAGAGTCGTGGGCGCAGCAGATCCGTCCAGTAAAGCGTTTGTTCGCTCGTATTCCAACGCGGACCTTCGCCGCACAAATCCTGGAAATCCGCGATGATCTCCATCTGCTCATCTGGCGCGCTCTCGCCTGTTCCCGCTGGCACTGAGTGATTATACAGAGCGATCAAACCCGCACAGACGATTGGTTGAACATCGCTAGATGCAACCCAGCGTCAAAACGTCCTCTCCGACTTCAATGACAACGTGCAGCGGGCTCGCTGGTCGAACTTCCCGACCGGCGTCGTGCCCCGCGGCGGAATCAACTTCACACAGATGAACGCTCCGCAGAAGGAGGCGGCGATGAAACTTCCGGCTCCTGTTCTCAGTCCCATGCGCAACTTCGGTCAGTCCCGCGCGCCGGCTCCCGACGAGTATTGGATTCATCACCGATGTCTCTATATGTAAAGTATGGGCTCCTCCACTTGTCGTGCGACGATCCGAAGTCGGCGCGGGTCTTCTCTGGGCACTACTCGTGCCGAAGGGCAATCAGGGGTTCCGTACCAGAGGCAGTCCGTGACGGGATCCAGCATGCCAGCAGAGCAACCAATGCGAGAAACAGCGGTGCTAACGCGAACGTTGCAAAGTCGTGAGGCGCGACGCCGTATAAAGCACTGCTGAACAGTTTGGAGATTGCCCATGCGGCGGCTAAACCAGGGATCAATGCGAACAGTGTGAGGGTCATCCCTTGGCGGATCATCATCCGCTGCATCTCATCCGCCCGTGCTCCCAACGCCAGCCGGATTCCGATTTCGCGTGTCCGCCGGGTTACCCAGTAATTCATGACTCCATACAGCCCGACGGCAGCGAGTAAAAGGCCGAGAATTCCGAAGACACCAAACAAGGTGCTGGTGAGGCGCGGCAGGAAAAGCGCGTCGTGAACATGTTCTTCCATCGTCTCTTCGTTGAAAATCGCTAGATTTGGATCCAGTAGATGAATCTCGTTGCGTATGGTCGCTGCGACTCCGGTTACGCCGTCCGCATAGCGAACCACCACAACATAGCCGCTAGTCGAGGGGTCTTCCGCAATATCTTGAGCGAGAGCGCGGTAGAGAACAGGTCGCGTATCTTCGCCAAGAGTACGCGACTTGATGTTACCGGAAACACCAATAATCCGGTAGGTTCGACCGCCCCCGGTAACACGTTGGCCGAGTGGGTTTTCGCTCTTAAACAGCTTTTGAGCCAAGGCTTGGTTTACGATTGCTACTCTCGGACTACTGGCAGTAACATCGCTGAGGTCGAGACCCGCGACCCGCGACGTTCCAATCGTCTCGAAGTAATGGGGACCGATCATGTAGAGTTCCACGTTAGGATCCGCTTCACTGGGTTGGCTCCGGCTCTCCACATGAAACGAGTCGCTTCGATGGCCTCCCGATAACGGCGCGCTGTCTGTATAAGTGGCGGAAACCACGCCCGGAAGCGCTGCGATTCGCTGACGCAAACGATTGAGGAAGTCGGTGGTGCGTTCCGAGGTGTAACCGTGCAGACGCGGGTCTATCGCCATTATGACGATGCCTCGTGAGCGAAAACCTATTTCGGTGTGAGACGCGTTCTCGAGGCTTCGGAGGAAGAGACCAGTAGCGCAGAGCAGAACCAGCGACATCGCGATCTGTGAAACCACCAAAATGTTGCGAAGAGTCCACGCGCGGCCTGGACCCGCCACCAAATCTTCGCCGTGGAGCCCGCGTGCAATGATGGGGCGCACGATCGTCCATGCCGGCGCCAATCCAAACAGCACACCGGCGCCCACACTAAGGATAAATGCATACAGCAGACCTCGCCAGTCCTGATGCACAGTCAGATCCAGGGGCACGGGGGCCGGAAGGCGAAAAGCGATTAACGCGTGCGTCGCCCAGAACGAAATCGAGACGCCGAACAATCCGCCTACAATCGCCAGCAGGACGCTTTCAGTAAGCATCTGCCGAAGAAGGCGGCCGCGAGTGGCCCCTAAAGCAAGGCGTACCGCCATCTCGCGCTGCCGCCCTGAAGCGTGGGCGAGAAACATGTTCGCTACGTTTGCACAGGCTATACAAAGAACGAATAGTGCCACCAGCGTAAGTGCCGCTAGAAACATCATTATCACCGGCTTATCTCTGCTAGGAGACAGAGATCCAGCGGGTTCAAACCGGAATCCGCCTCCCTTCTCCGTCTCCGGATGAGCTTTGGCGAAGCGCTGGGAAAGTACGTCCAGTTCGGCTGCTGCCTGGCGCCGCGTGACTGCGGGTTGTAGTCTCGCGACTACGGTGAGCCAGTGGTAGTAGCGCGATTCGTGGTTGCTTGTATTGGGTAGTAACTGATCTAGAACGCCGATCGGGACCCAGAACTGGCAATCGAGAATAATGTCGAGCCCACGGAAAGCCGGCGGAGCTACGCCCACCACGGTAAATGGTCGACCGGAAAGCGTGATGACTTTCCCCAGGATGGATGAATCACCGGCGAAGCGATGCCGCCAGAGGCTGTAGCCTAGGACAATCACCGAAGCCTGTTCTTCGGTGGGCGCGAATCCGCGGCCAAGGGACATGCCAAGCTGGGACACATCGAAGAAGTTAGCCGTCGCAGCCTGACCCCAAACGCGTTCAGGCTCACGGCGTCCTCCGACGGACGCGGGCACCAACTCGTAACACCCGGCAACGCCGGAGAAAGATTTGACCTGCGCACGAAGGTCGCTGAATAGAGGCCACGAGAAGCCATCGCAGCATTCACCCTGGTGTGTGGTGTGGAGAGCCATCAAGCTGTTTGGATCTCCGACCGGCGGAGCGCTCACGACAAAACGGCTTACGATGGAAAAGATCGTGCAGTTGGCGGCGATTCCGAGACCAAGAGTCAGGATCGTGACAGACGCAAATGCAGGAGCCTTTTGGATCACGCGTGAGGCATACCTGACTTCGCGGCAAAACGCCGCAATGGCCTCGCCTGCTCGCGCCTCCCGGATTTCCTCCTTGGCCTGTTCCGGCAGGTTAAATTTCAGATTAACCAAACGGATCGCCTCCTCGCGTGGAGTGCCTTTCTCGACCAGCCGATCCACGAGGGTGGTGTAGAACGCTTGCACCTCCGCGTCGAGTTCCGTTTCAACGGCACTGCGGCGGAACCATAACCTCAACTGCGGACGAATTCGTGGGAGAAGGGACATCGTTACGCCTCTTCCGCCAGCACGCGGCTCATTGCGGTAAATACCTTTTTCCAGTTACGCTTTTCTTCTGTCAGCTGAGATCTCCCAGATGTTGTCAGGGTGTACGTTTTTACGCGCCGTTTACTCTCATGGTCAGACCACGCGCCCTCGATCCATCCCTTTTCGGCAAGCCGGTGCAACGCCGGAAATAAAGACCCCGGGCCTACTACAAATACGCCGCGCGTTACCTGTTCGATCCGATCTGAGATAGCGACTCCATGCATAGCGCCGCGCTCAAGCGTGCGAAGAATTAGGAGATCTAGCGTGCCTTGCAGTAATTCCGCTGGTCTGGCCATAAGCGGATAGTATCGTCATTCGATATCGAATGTCAATATCATTTGAGCGACGAGCCGGTCTTCTCCCGGTTTCGCTCATTCACAGCCACGCTTCAGTTCACGAATATTCAAAAACTCGGCGGGCGAGCATCTATGGATTACGGCGTCACTTGACTTTCGTGGCATCTGTTTGTCCTCTCGTCAAGGAGTTAGCCGGTCTGGGCGATTCAAGCGGCTGGAACAACTTAATGGGTTGCAGCTTCGCCGAAACAATGCCGCCCATCGAAGCTCTGCGCGGATTCCCGCCGACGTACTCGCGAAACAGTGCCGTCCGAGTGGGGAGCAATCGGCTGCCGAAACGTGCAATTGTGGAGGCAATTCTTGTGCTCGCTCCCTGCGCGGATTAGCCGATCCTGGACATTCTATCCTAAATCCGGTTCGGACCCGTCCGGCGGTAGTGTCCCAAAAGCGCGTTGATCAAAAGTGAACGCTATTCGTCGGGCCTTCGTCCGTACGGGACGAATCCGTTAAAGGCGGATAACGCGACAACAAAACGATCTTTCGCCCCTGCCCGGTAAGTTCCCGTGACAGTTTCCTCGGATGAACGTTAACTAAACGTGCTTGAAATTCGGAAAGTTAGAGAACAAGGTCGAGTTCGTCTCGTTCGGAGGCACGTCGCGCGGATCGAAGCGCGACAGAGAGACTGGACTGCCGCAACTGGCCGTGTGTTCGCACTGGTCTTCTTTTAATCGGAAGCGCACGCAGTTTGTACCTTGTTACTCGGCTCCGTGGACGAGATTCGAATCGATGCACGATCGATTAACATCGTCTTCTCCGGAAAGCTGGTACTTTGTGTGTCCCCGTTGCGCGAGATGTAGCAGAGCCAAGGCGGATGTATACTTCTCGTCGCGGGAGTAGTATCTGCCGCTCTCGTGTCCGAAGATTGCGCGCTGTTTGTCGTGTGAGGGACAGATGGCGCGCCACGGACGCGCAAACACTTGGCGGGGAATCTTAGGCTAGCTGGTGGCTTCCGATGGCAACTCTATCCGGCAAGCAGAGGAACCTCCCCATTAGTCAAGTTTCGGCGGCAGCGCACCAGATGCACGCCCCACGGTTTGGGTCGTAATGTTGGGACCCAACATTGCGCTCGCAAACCTTTCTTCACGCTCATCGCATTGAAAGTCGACGACTTTCAAAATGCGCAAGAGAATCATCCAAGCCTGCCAACGGCTTGCTTTCGCTGAAGTTCCGCTTGGAGCTGTTAATCGTGGTTCGCATCTGCGTCGGGGGAGCGCCGGGGTAAACCGGCATGTTGTCGAGGATGAAAGAGCCTTACAAGAAAGGAGAAAGCGAACTCCATCTTGACCCTGAGTCTTGCGATTAACGCCGTGAGGCTTTAGTCGAAGCGTAGACAAGGGCATTGGTGGGCCGGGCTATTGAGCTTCGAAAACGGATTAGATCAGGGACGCCGACCGTTTCCCCAAGTGCGGGAAGGCAACACAGCATGTCGCGTTATCGCGAGTGGCAAGCTGGCCCTGCGTAGTCTAAGAACCCGCGCACGCTGAGAAACAACATGCACGAGAACCGGGAGACCTCGAAAGCTTCTCGGCTCAACCAGAGTCGAGACCGGTCCGAAAAGGCAATAAGCCCCACAGCGGACAGGCACGCGATCGAGGAGTCGGACTGCGCCATAGTACCTGTGAACTTATCGAACAAGGAGGAGCAATCCTCTGCGGAGGTGAGGGAGGGAAGGGCGTGGACCAAGGAGAACATCGCATCGTCCAACACGAGCCCGACACAGAGCGGGGAACGAGTGTCCCAGGGACTGGCGCGGTGTGCGTCAAGTAGCCAGGGAAAGGAAGCAGGAACGGTTTACCGCTTTACTTCACCATGTAACGATCGATCTGCTGCGGGACAGCTTTTACGCGTTAAAGCGGCAAGCTGCAGCCGGAGTGGACGGCGTGAAATGGAAAGAGTATGAAACTGGGTTGGAGGATCGGCTTGCCGGTCTGCACAGCCGGGTTCATCGTGGAACGTACCGGGCAAAAGCATCGCGGAGAGTCTACATACCGAAGGCTGATGGGCGGCAACGTCCGTTAGGCATCGCGGCGCTGGAGGACAAAGTCGTTCAACAGGCCGTGGTGACCATCCTCAATGAAATCTATGAGGTGGACTTCAAAGGCTTTTCGTACGGCTTTCGGCCCGGGCGCAGCCCGCATCAGGCGCTAGACGCGCTGAGCGTGGGTATCCATCGAAGGCGAGTGAACTGGGTGCTCGATGCGGACATTCGGGGGTTCTTCGACAACATGAGCCACGAATGGACCGTGAAGTTTATCGAGCATCGCGTGGCTGACAGCCGCATCGTCCGCCTGATCCAGAAATGGTTGAAGGCAGGCGTGTCGGAGGAAGGCCAGTGGTCGGAGACGACGGTAGGTACTCCGCAAGGGGCGGTGGTTTCGCCGCTGATAGCGAACGTGTACCTGCACTATGTGTTCGACCTATGGATCGAAGCCTGGCGCGAGAAAGTGGCTCAGGGCGATGTGATTGTCGTCCGATACGCCGATGATCTCGTAGTGGGTTTTGAGAGCCGGAAGGAAGCGGAACGATTCCTGTTAGCATTCCGGGAGCGTCTCGCCAAATTCGGCCTGGAATTACATCCCGAGAAGACGAGACTGATCGAGTTTGGGCGGTTCGCCGCTCTGAACCGGGAACAGCGGGGTGAGAGTAAACCGGAGACCTTTACCTTTCTGGGCTTCACGCATTATTGTGGGAAGCGCCGGAAGGACGGAGCCTTCACGGTGTGGCGCACAACGGCGAAGAAGCGGATGGAGGCAAAGCTACTGGCGATTAAGACAGAGCTGAGCCGTCGCCGTCATGAGTCGAAGGCGTCCGTCGGTGCATGGCTGCAGAAGGTCAATCGGGGTACTACCGATATCATGCTGTTCCGGGCAACTTGCCGCAGTTGGAAGTCTTCCGGCACCGGCTGCGGCGGCTGTGGCGGAGAGTATTATCCCGACGCAGTCAGCGCGGCGGGATGTCGTGGAAGCGGATACGCGCTCTTCGACCGATGGATTCCACGCCCTCGTGTTTTGCATCCTTACCCCAGGGAACGTTTCGACGCCAGAATCCGAGGTGGAAGCCGTATGCGTTAAAGCGCTCGTACGGTTTTGTGCGGGGGGTGCCGAGCGATCGGTATCCCTACCGCGACACCCAACATTACTTCCCCAAATTCTTTTTCATGGCTCCGGGAATGGAAAAGCGCTGTTTTCGCGGGCATTTTGCCTAGAATCCATTCTCCGCTGGCGGAACGTTCCGGAGAAACGAGGCCTGTGGCGCCGCCGTGCCGACTCTGACGCACCCTGTCTCTCCGCATTCTCTTATTCTCGGCCGGAGTCAAGTTCATGCTCGTATCGTTGGTTGCGCGAGGTCGTCCGGGGCGCTGCGACCCTCCCGCATACCGCCGCCACGGTCCGACACCCTGGTCGTCAATTTGCAGCACCGTGGCCAGGCGTGCCTGACTTATGCACTTATGTCCGCAGCCTACTCTTCGAACTCGGTAAATTCACCATTGGCCCATACTCGCAGGGCGCAAATCCGTACGCAACCTTGGTTCGAGATGACGCAGGCGATCTTCTTGGCACCACAGTATGCCTCACATGAACACCAGTGAGTGGATTGGAGAAGCTAGGAGAACGGAGTTAGGACCGAGTCTCTGCCCAGCGATGCGGTAGGAGTAGATCGAGTTGTTGGATGGAATGATCGGCAATGCGCGAAAGCACATCCCGGAACCACACGAAGGGGTCTACTCTTACCAATTCGCAGGATGCAACGAAGCTTCTCAGGACCGCCATCGTCTTTCCCCCGCGGTCGCTGCCCAGAAAGGTCCAGTTATGACGTCCGAGCGCGATTCCGCGCAGCGAACGCTCGGTATGGTTGTTATCGATGGATAGATGGCCGTCGTCCAAGTACCTCGTCAGTGCAACCCAGTTCTTCAGAACATAGGCGACAGCTTGACCCGGTTCACTCTTCGGCAGCAACTCATCACGAATCTTAAGTAAATAAGTGTGAAGCTGATCAAGCACCGGCCGGGATACTTCCTGGCGCAATAGCCGCAGTTGCTCGCCGTCTATGCCCGACTGCCGGGCCCGCTTCTCTACTGCGTAGAGTTGCCCGATGTAGGCCAGCACCGCACCCATCCGCACTTGGTCTTTTTCCAAGGCTTGATACACGTGTCGCCGCGAATGAGCCCAGCACGCAACCTCCACCAGTCCCCTTGTGGGATCGGTGAAGAACCGGTCATAAGCTACATAAGCGTCCGCCTGTAGGTAACCACGATAACTACGGAGAAAGCGCTCCGGCCCGGCGCGCTCCCGCGTCGGCGTGTAGTCATAGACCACCGCCGGATGATCCCGATCACCCACATACGGCCACAGCCGTCCCGTCCGCGTTTGGGGAAGACCGCGATCCAGAACCTTCACCGGTGTATCATCCGTGCCGACTACCTTCGACCGCAGCACGAAGTCCTTCAACCGCGCATATAACGGATCGAGCAGCTCTGCGCTTTGCCGCATCCAGCCGCACATCGTCTGGTCTGCGATCTCCACCCCGAAGCGCCGCAGCATCCTCGCTTGCCGGTGTATGGGTAAGTGGTCGGCTAGCTTGCTCACGATCACATGCGCCAGCAGACTCGCGCCCGCCGTACTCTTTTCGATGGGCTGTGCAGGTTTGTTGGCTGTCTTTACTGTGCAGGCGCAAGCGTACTTCTGGCAGGCGTCTTCGATTACCAGCAACTGCGCGGGAATGTATTCGTAGCGTTCGCTCACTTCCTCGCCAATGCGCCGTAGATCCAAGTGGCAAGCCGTGCAGTGCTTGTCAGCCTCCGCCAAGTCATGCACGATGCGTTCACGCTTGAGATGCGAAGGCAACTGTTTCCGTCCGCGTGGCTTACTTTCCTCGCGACCGCTGCTGCTGCCGCCGGCAGGGGGATCGTTGTTGGAATCGTCCTTCTTGCCCGGTTCGTCGGCTTGCGGAAACTCCGCGCCAAGCTCCTGTGCAAAAAGCCGGAGTTGATCGGCGCTTAACTGCTCGCTGCGAGTGCCGCTCTTGGCCGCAAGTAACTGCCGCAGCAAGCGTTGTGTTTTGTCCAGTTGCGCCGTCACATCGACTAACATTCGCCGTAAGATCTCCGGATCTTGCGGCAAGCTGTTCGGGTCGACCGGCACTACTCACATTGTAAAAAAAAGGCCAGCTAAAGACCAGTAAAAAGTGCTTGGAACGCTTGTATTTATGCGGCTTCGACGCTCTTACGGAGATATCGTTTGCGGCGCTTGGCCTGGCTCAGATCGATACCGCTCAGTAATGCTCCTAACTCCTGTGCAGTGATCTCCCGTCGCATCTCACCAGCGCTGGAAAACGGCATCGCATAAGTGCCTTCCTCGAGCCGCTTGGCCCATACCGCGAATCCGTCCCGATCCCAATACAATATTTTGAGGCGGTCGCGCCGTAGATTCGCGAAGACGAATAAATGCCCGGCAAACGCGTCCATCTGCATGGTCCCACTGGCCAGAGCATGCAGCCCGTCGAAGCTGCGCCGCATATCGCACGGCGCCGTACACAGATACACGCGCACGCTCGCCGGCAGATGGATCAAGCCTTCTCCCGCAGTACCGCGACAACCATTCGCAGCGTGGCCGCGTCACCGGGAATCCGGAGCCGATCACCGGTCGCCAGCACAATATCGATCACCACTGCTTCCGACGTCGGCTTAGTTTCCACGAGTGCAAAGGTAACCGGAATCTCTTTCCGAAATCGTTGTCGCCAGCTATAGAACGCATACTCACTTACGCCACGGCCTTGACAGTAAACGCGAATCGACTCCCCGCTCCTCTCTTGTTCCGCGATCATCTGCCGCCATTGCTCGCGCCGTTCTGCTTGTCTCTCGCTCATCCCTCCACTATCAGCAGCAACAGCGTTCCTCCGCCAGTGGGGTTGATGTG
>CAWCZA010000013.1:0-26636 GCA_963799935.1 uncultured Gammaproteobacteria bacterium
CAAAACAAACAACTTACCCCTAAAATCCCCCACAATTTCCCGAAAATCCTCCTCCCCGCCGCCTATCCTGAACCAACAGGGGCCGACGACCAACACAATGAGCAGCGAAATCAGCAATCTCACCACAATCAGGCGCTCACCAGCACGCCCCGCCACCCCCAAAACACAAAAATAAGCGGAACGAACCTGGGGAGTATAACAAAACAAACGACTTACCTTTTTAAAACGAACCCGGGAAACCCAGTTTCGATCCCGCCAAACCCAATTCCGATCCCGCCAAAGGCGAAAAACGATCCCGGCCGAACCCAAAAATCGCCCCGAAACCGCGCCCGCCTAGCCGTTCCTACAGGCGTCCTTCCCCGTTTACAGGCATCATAGGAGGAGATCATGGAAAAAAAGTCCGCCAAACCCGTCAACCTCAAAGCCCTGCTACCCGAGGTCTGGGCGCTCATGCGTCCCCGCCGCGGCTTGCTCGCGCTCGGCGGCGTCCTCATGGTCATCAACCGCGTCTGCGGCCTCGCCCTCCCCCTCAGCACCAAATACCTGATCGACAACGTCATCCGCCAGGGCCAGATGCACCTGCTCGTCCCCCTCGTGCTCGCCGTCGCCGGAGCCACCATCATCCAGGGCGTCACCTCGTTCTCGCTCACCCAGCTCCTCTCCAAAGCCGGCCAGCGCCTCATCACCGAAATGCGTATGAAGGTCCAGGAGCACATCGGCCGCCTCCCCATCCGCTTCTACGACGCCAACAAAACCGGCACCCTCGTCTCGCGCATCATGAGCGACGTCGAAGGCATCCGCAACCTCATGGGCACCGGACTCGTCGAGCTCGGCGGCGGCCTCCTCACCGCGGTTCTCTCGCTGTTTCTGCTCTTCCGCGTCAGCGCCCTGATGACGTCCATCACCCTCGCCGTGCTGCTGATTTTCGGAGCCGTCCTGCAGCGCGCCTTCAAAACCGTGCGCCCCATCTTCCGTGAGCGCGGTAAGATCAACGCCGCCGTCACCGGACGCCTCACCGAAACCCTCGGCGGCGTGCGCGTCATCAAGGGCTATCACGCCGAAGCGCGCGAAGCCGCCGTATTCGCCACCGGCGCGCAGAAGATCCTCGCCAATGTCTTCCAGTCCCTCACCACCATCTCGCTGATGACCCTCGCGTCCACCGTGCTGATGGGCCTCGTCGGCGCGCTGGTCATGTTCCTCGGCGCCCATCAGATTGCCGCGCATCAGATGACCGTCGGCGATTTCGTTCTGTTCACTTCCCTGCTCGCCTTCATGATTGCGCCCGTCGTTCAGGTCGTGAACATCGGCACGCAGATTTCCGAAGCCCTCGCCGGCCTCGAACGCACCAAGGAGATTCTGAGCGAGCGTCCCGAGGATGAAGACCCCAAGCGCGTCCGCGATCTCCCCGCCATCACCGGCGACGTTCAGTTCGATCACGTGGACTTCTCCTATGAGCCCGGCAAGCCCGTCCTTCACGATGTCTCCTTCGACTCGCGCCCCGGTACAGTAACTGCCTTAGTCGGTTCTTCCGGATCGGGTAAGTCAACCACCATCGGCCTGATCACCGCGTTTCAGGAGCCGGACTCCGGAATCGTCTGGGTAGATGGTGTCGACTTATCGACGGTGAAGCTATCCAGTTACCGCGAGCAGTTAGGCGTCGTTCTTCAGGAATCGTTCCTCTTCGACGGAACCATCCGCGAGAACGTAGGCTTCTCGCGCCCTGCGGCGACGGAGGAGCAGATCATGGAAGCCTGCCGCATCGCCCGCGTCGACGAATTCGCTCTCGGATTCCCCGAGGGTTTCGACACGATCGTCGGCGAGCGCGGCGTCAAGCTAAGCGGCGGACAGAAGCAGCGCGTCTCGATAGCCCGCGCGATCCTGGCCGATCCCCGCATCCTGATCCTCGACGAAGCGACCTCCAGCCTCGATTCCGAATCGGAAGCCCGCATTCAGGAAGGCCTGGCCTACCTGATGCAAGGCCGCACGACCTTCGTCATTGCCCACCGCCTCTCCACCATCCGCCGCGCCGACCAAATCTTAGTGATGGAAGGCGGCCGCATCATCGAACGAGGCACCCACGGCGAACTCTACGCGCTAGGTGGCCGTTACCACGACCTATACACCCGCCAGCACGGCCTGGAAACCAACCTATTCCTAGCCCCAGGCGAAGGCGACGTAGTAGAAGAACTATCCCGCTAGCTTTAGCCTTTGACTTTATCCGTGTTCATCGGCGTTCATCGGCGGCCAATTAGCCTTTGACTTCATGGAAGCACACTAACCTCTATCCGCGAATCCGAATAAACCCGCTCAATCGCCTTCTTAAAATCCGCGCTCTTCGCATTAGCAATATCGCCGAACACCTGCGGATTCCGATCAGTCAACGGAAACCAGGAACTCTGCACCTGCACCATAATCCGATGCCCCCGCCGGAAGGAATGCAAGATGTCCGGCATCGGGTAGTTAACCCAATCCGGAACGCCGGGCTGGAACGCCGCCGGATGCTCGAAGCTCTTCCGGAACTTACCCCGGAACGGCTCCCCGCGCACTAACTGCTGATAGCCGCCCATATGAACGCCCGTCGGATTCGGCTCCGGGTCAGGATAATCGGAAGGATAAACGTCAATGAGCTTCACATCGAAATCAGAATCGGTTCCGGACGTAGAAACATGTAGCTTCACATTCACCGGACCGGCAAAAACAACATCGTGGTCGAGCGGCTCAGTCTCAAAGACGACCACGTCCGGACGCCGCGCAGCAAACCGCTGGTCCGCATCCATATAGTCCTGCGGCACTTCAATGTCCGTGTGCTCGGTAAACGGCACCGGCTTATTCGGATCACTTAGATACTCGCTGTAAGTATCAGCTTTTTCCGTCGCCGAACTACTAAGTCGTCCGCCGGGAGTCAAGTAAAAAGTCTGTGGCGCGCCGTTCGCCGGAGGCCAAGTATCGAACTTCATCCATTGGTCCGTCCCGGTCTCGAACATATAAGCCTTAGGAAGCTTGCTGTCGCCTTTACCCTTCAGCTTCTGCTCGAAAAACGGAAACTGAATCTCATCGCGAAAGAAATCGGAGGTATTTGCATTGAAGTTAACCACGCCGAGTTTGCTGCCGTCGCTGCGCGCCCAGCCGCCATGTACCCACGGCCCCATCACGATCCGATTCTCCGTATCCGGACTGCGCTGGTTCACCGCCTCAAACAATGACAACGGACCCTGCAGATCCTCCGCATCGAACCACCCTCCGACGGTCAGCAGCGAAGGTCCAATGTGATGGATATGCGGCGCAACCGCGCGATCCTTCCACCACTGGTCATAAGTCGAATGCTCCACCTGATCCGTCCAGTAATGGTTCTTCCGCTTCAGATACTTCTCGTCGCCATTGACCAGCGCACCCATGCGCAGATAGAAGTCGTACCCGTCTTCCGTGCCGAACTGAAAGCGCTCTTCGCCCTTCGCGGGCTGCTCCGGCTCCGACCGGACTTTGAAGAACACGTAGAACCCGAAAGTTCGCCGCCAGCATGAAGCAGCCGTTGTGGTACGCATCGTCGTTCATGTAGAGATCCATCATCGGCGCCTGCGGAGACGCCGCGACCAATGCCGGATGCGCATTCAAACTGCTGGCAATCGTATAGAAACCGGGATACGAGATGCCGTAAATCCCGGCCTTCCCGTTATTATTCGGAACGTTCTTCAGCAGCCAGTCGAGCGTGTCCGAAGTATCGGTGGACTCATCCACTTGCTTCGGCCCCGAGGGATGATCAATGGCCGGCGTCATCTCCACAAAGCTGCCCTCCGACAGATAGCGTCCGCGAACATCCTGCCGCACGAAGATGTAACCCTCGCGTGCGAACTTCTCGGACGGTCCCAGCGTCGCCGGGTAGTTATCTACGCCATACGGGCCTACCGCGTACGGCGTCCGGTTCAACAGAAACGGATACGGCTTCGAAGCGTCTTTCGGGACGAAAACCTGGGTGAACAACTTCGCCCCATCACGCATCGGAATATTAAATTCGTACTTGGTGTAATGGCCCTTGATGAACTCGGCCAGTGTTTCGGCACGGAGTTCCACGGCGGCTACAAGGACTGCACTGAGTTGAACAACCAGGCGGAGGCGCACGTTTTTTATTATGCGCTGCTAGAATACGGGTGCATATGCAAGTCTTGCAGGCTGGACGGCACAAGCTGATCCTGCTTGAGCTGGAAGCAGAGATGGTGTCTGAGGTCGCGCGTCAGGCGGGCTTCGAGAGTCGCGTGCGCGAGAGCGAGCGCTCCATTCAAATTGATTTAACGGTTCCCAATCGTCAGGCGCCGCTGCTCTTGTTCGATGCGGCGGATCCCGCCAATCTGGGCTGGTTCTCGCGTTGCCAGTTCTACATCGACGGACGTACCGGCGGCGTCATGCAGACGCCGATCTCGGTCAGCAATAAGCGTGATCGCGCCGGCAAGAACCAGATGCACTCCGTCCGTCTGCGCATCTCGAAGGAACTCCCCGTCACCTTCCGCCTACCGGGGAAGCAGCCCATCACCGAGCAGGTCTTCTACGCGCTGTTTGGGAATTTCCTGAACGCGCTGATGAAGACGGGCGTCGCGGTATGCGGCGGCGATATCGTCCAGCCGCTGGCCGGGCGCGGCGAAGGGATCGGCCCTCGTAACTAGTTTCTGGACAAATCAATACATCTTTTCGCTCGTGTTCTTAGACAATCAATATTTGCTATGAACAATCGAACACAGTTCGCAATAGGCATTTTTGCAAGTCTTCTTGGTCTGACAGCGTATGCGCAGACCGCACCGACACCGGAGCCTGCGCCTGGAGGTCCGGCCAACGTCTTCTACGGTGCTCTTGCGCCCGGCGGCGATCCCAACGCGCCTGTACTGCTCTATGTCCACGGTCTCGGTACTAACGCGACCTATTGGTTCACCGGCTCGAACGATATGTACCAGGACGCCTATGCCGCCGGATACCGTACTGTGTTTGTAAGCTTGAACGCGGATAACTCCGACAACAGCGCAACCATCGCCGATAATGCCGCGATGCTGCAGCAGTTACTGCCTCAGATCCTGACTTACGAAAATGTCAGCAGCGTCTATCTGGTCTGCCATTCGAAGGGCGGCCTGGACGCGGAAGACGCGATGCTTACCAGTGCGTCATTCATGTCGTCGGTAAAGATGGTCTTTACTCTCGCCACTCCCAACCAAGGGGCGGAACTGGCCGACTGGGCCTACGGTCCCGGTAAGGCGATGGCTAAGAAGATAGGCCTACTCTCGCCCGGTATGGCCAACCTGAGAACCAGCGCCGTACATCGCCTGCGGAAGCAGATGGACCCTGTGTTCGAGACCGCGGGCATCCCGTTCTATACCCTGGAAGGTACCGACTACAGCGCGGAACACAACCTGATCTACATCTATACCGGCAAAGTCCTGGCCGGGTTAGTGAGCGGTCCGAACGATGGCTTGGTAGCCGAGAGCGAAGTTCCCCTCCCCACCACTTACTCGCTTGATATGGGCCAGATCGCGGTCGACCATGGCTGGGTAGGTCACGGCAGCACCGCCTGGCCGTACATCGCCGACTACTTACCCGCGCCTTAGTGCGTCAGCTGTAGCTCAGCCCCGCTCGCGGCCCGGACGGCGCTCTCTACTTCCGTCCGGTAGGCTTCCAACAGTTCCGGTGTAGTCGCCTCGAACCGCATCACCAGAACTGGCTGCGTATTGGATGCCCGCACTAATCCCCAACCTTCAGGGAAGTTGATGCGGGCGCCATCGACGTCCAGCGTTTCATAGAGCGGCGTAAAGTGGTCCCGCACCTTCTTGACTACATCGAACTTAGTCTCATCCGAACACTCGATCCTTAGTTCCGGAGTCGTCACGGTCTTGGGCAACCCGGCTAACTGATAAGAGAGCGGCTGCCCCGATTTCGCCACTATCTCAATCAGCCGGCAAGCCGCGTAGAGCGCGTCATCGAACCCGTAGTAGCGGTCGCCGAAGAACATATGGCCGCTCATCTCGCCAGCTAACTCGGCGTGCTCTTCTTTCATCTTGGCCTTGATGAGCGAGTGCCCCGTCTTCCACATGATGGCGTTCCCGCCGTGCTTGCGGATGTCGTCGTACATGCACTGCGAGCACTTCACCTCGCCGATCACCGCCGCGCCCGGCTTGCGCGACAGGATCTCGCGAGCATAGATGATCATCAGCTGGTCGCCATAGACCACGTTGCCCAGCTCGTCCACCGCACCGATGCGATCCGAATCGCCATCGAACGCAATCCCCAACGCCGCCTTGTGTTCCGCAACCGCGCCGATCAGATCCCTCAGGTTCGCCGGCACGGTCGGGTCGGGATGATGGTTCGGGAACCGTCCATCCATCTCGAAGAACAGCTCCGTCGGATCGATGTTGAGCTTCGCCGCAAGCCGGTGCATCACCGGTCCAGCCGCCCCATTCCCCGCGTCGAACACCACCTTGATCCGCCGCTCCAGATCGAACTGCGCCGCGATCTCGTCGACATACGGCGTCACGATGTCGACCGCCTGCACGGTACCGTTGCCCGTCTCAAAATCCTGAGCGTCGATGAGCTCGCGCAGATGCTGGATCTCCTCCCCATGAATCGTCGAACCCGCGGCCATGATCTTAAACCCGTTGTAGTCCGCCGGATTGTGGCTGCCGGTAATCATCACCCCGCCATCCAGCTTCAGATGGAACACCGAGTAGTAAAGCAGCGGCGTCGGAACCACGCCAAGATCCGAGATCTCGAGTCCGGTCGACACGAGCCCCTTGAGCAGCGCTTGGTGCAGACGCGGCGAACTTAGCCGGCAATCGCGCCCGATGGAAAACCGCGCAGCCCCCCGCCGTTTCAACGCCGTCCCGATCGCGCGGCCCAGGTCTGTAATCCCGTCGTCAAGCAACTCAGAATCGGCAATGCCGCGGATATCGTACTCGCGGAAGATCGTTGGTTTCAACATCAATCCGCAGTATAGCTACGGCGCCGGACTTGGCCGTAATGTGCAGAGCGGATCGCCGATCATCACGTTCTGCCAGCTGATCGCCGGGACCGAAAGATAGAAGCTCTCCGCCAGATTGCGTCCGTCGATATAAGCCGGAATCAGGATGTCGGGCCGCGGATTCAGCTCCAGATACGGCTCATAGACATGGCCCGTAACCCCGGTGACGCCTTCGTGAATCTCGTCGGCGGACATGTCTTGCGGCGAGCCTGAAAACCACGTCGCGGTGTCCTTCCAATTCCCCAGTGTCCACGTCGCGGGCGGCCGCAGAAATGTTCGCGCGTTGGTTGAAACGAACTCGGTCATGATCGCGCCCGGCAGCCACTTGAAGCCCAGCATTCGCCGGTGCCGGTCCGGATCGTTGAAGCCCCACGATGCGTAGGCGATCACGTCTGTTTGGTCATAGAGCACCTTCGCGCTGTCGTCCAGAACCAGACGATCTAGAGGCACGCGCCTCCCCGCTAACCTCAGCCAGGAGTTGCCGGGCGTGTTCTCATCAGCCCGTACATCGATCACGATCTTCCCTCGATTCCGCGCCGCCATCGCGTTGTCGATCGACCGCGCCACGTCCGCGAAGTCGTATCCTGCAAGCCGCGTCACCATGTAGATCGGCACGTCGGGATGCTTGAACGCCGCGCCCCATTTCGCGTAATAGGGGTTGCGGTAAGGGCCTTCATACGGGATCAGTGCGCCGTGCAGCCGCCCATAGAGCGCCGCGAGTTCAGAGTCGACGGCCGCTTGCGTCGTGTGCAGCGCGTCGCCGGAACCGGCGATCTTGAGCGGCACATGCAGCGTAGTCACAATGTAGAGCACCTGCTCTGTGAGCTTCTGCGCTGTCAGACACGCGGTGATCGGTTGCTCCACGCTGTGGATGTACACATCGCGCGAGATCTCCTCGTCCGTGGTTACATCCAACCGGCACAGATGATTGGCCGGGATACCCCGCGCCCGCATGTAGTAGTCGCCGATACGCATCGAATCCGCCGAGCGCCGATTCACGACGACAAGCACACAATCTGCGGGGCGAACGTCCTGCATCACAGCCTTCGTTGCAACAGTCCATACCAATAGACAGGCGGCGAAACGCGCATACTTGGTATAATCCAAGCTCGATAGAAGGGTGCCGAGCGCGTGCATCATTCGGTCATTTTGTATGGATTTCGACCAGCTCCACACGTTTCTAGAGATTGTACGTTTAAAGAGCTTCTCGAAAGCGGCGCAGACCTGCTTTCGCACGCAGCCCGCGATCAGCGCGCAGATTCGCCAGATCGAACAGGAGCTGAAAACCGATCTCTTTGAGAGATTCGGCAGCCGCATCTCGCTCACCACGGCGGGCCGGATTTTTGCGGACTACGCCGAACAGATGATGGACCTGCGGCGTCGTGCGCAGGACGCCGTTGACGAGCTCGAAGTCGTACCTCGAGGGGAGCTCGTGATCGCCGCCAATGAAGCCATTTGCATGTACATGCTTCCGGCCGTCTTCTCCGAGTACAAGAAGCTGTTTCCAGCTGTGCAGCTGCAAGTGAACCGCTCGTATGGCTCGCGCGTGGTTGAGGCCGTCATGGAAAACGTAGCCGATTTCGGTCTGCGCCAAATGCCCGTGAATGAGAAGCGCGTCGAGCTCTGCGAAGTCTTCACGGACGAGGTGCGCGCTGTGGTGCCGGCGGACCATCCGCTCGCGGACAAAGCATCCATAACGTGCGACGACATCCTGCCTTTCCAACTGCTATTGCCGCAGTCCGGGAACACGCGCGCACGGATCGATGAATGGCTGGAACCGGTACAGAACCAGCTGAAGATTTCCATGGAGCTGGATTCCACCGAGATGATGAAGCGCTTCGTGGTGGCCGGTCTCGGCATCTCGTTTTTGGCAACCGTGAACTGCCGGGAAGAGCTTGAGGCGGGAACGCTGAAGACGATTCCGATTGCCCCGATTCCGATGATCCGCACCACCGCGCTGATCTATCGCAAAGACAAAACACTCTCCAAAGCCGCGCAAGGCTTCATCGACGTGACGCTTGCTCACTTCGGAGCGACGATGCGGACCGCTGCGTCCGCTGACGACCGTCTCAAGCCCGTTCGCAGAGTCTAGCCGTGGCCGCCAAACCACTCACTTGTCCCGGCTGCCAGGAAACTCTGGACCACGATGCACGGCTCTGCCCCAACTGCGGCGCGCGTGTCATGCGCATGGAATCCGGAATACTGAAGACGTCCGCCGTGCTCATCGCGTCGGACGAGATGAATGCGGTCTTTCCATCGTTGCGGGATGTGCCGGAGCCCATGCGGCGGCGCGTGGTTGAATGCACAACCGGCCGCAACTCGGGGACGATTCTGATCGCCGACCGGCGCGGAAAACTGGAACTCGAGAGAGCCGCCCGCTTCGAGCGCGTCGCCAACCCGGCTGAACCGCCGGAAGATTCTTCGAGTTCCGGGTGGCGTCGCTGGTGGCCGGCAATGGTAGCACTCGCCGTAAGCGGCGCGGGCGCTGCGCTCGCGTTCCTGGTGCATTGGTAGCCCGTTATGGATGGCGTCATCACCGATCTTGAATCGGGCATCGCGGGCGAGTGCGTGGTGGCCGATATCGACGGCCACACCCTCCGACTCACGACTTCTCTCGCATTCCCCTTGCGCGCGTGCGTTAAAGTCGAGTTCGGCAATCAGATGTGGGCTGGCGAAATATTTGCTTGTGAGGCGGATACTGGTGGATTCGCGGTCGAAGTGGAGGGCTTGATTCGTCTGGCCGACCTTGCCGCGGTCGATCGGATGTCGAGCCGTTTCCGTCAGGTGAAAAACACCACGGGTCAACGAAGGGGAAGCTCAAAAGAAATTGCATGAAGGCTTTAGCCACAGATAAACGCGCCATGGTGTTCGGAGCGTGCGGCCAACTCGGGGTCGAGATTTCAAGAGTACTGCAGGAGCGCGGCTTTGAAACCCGGCTGCACGACAAGGCCGATGTCGACATCTCGGATACGCGTAAAGTCGACCAGACGATCAGCGAGTTTGACCCGTCGATGGTTTTCAACTGCGCCGCATACAACCAGGTAGATGTTTCAGAATCGGAACCGCTGCAAGCCATTGTCGCGAACGGTCTCGGCGTGAGAAACCTGGCGATCTCCTGTCGTCAGAACGACGCGCTGCTGGTGCATTTCTCTACCGACTACGTCTTCGATGGATCCGCCGACCGCCCCTACACGGAAGAGGACACGCCTCATCCGCTGGGGGCCTACGCCGTGTCGAAGTATGCCGGCGAGTTATACGCGAAGGCTTATCTAGACCGCGTGTTGATTGTTCGCACCTCCGGTGTATTTGGTCCCGCGGGTGTCAAGACGAATCGCGGGAACTTTATAGAACTCATGCTGCGCCTGGAACACGGCAAGCAGAACATACGCGTGATTGAAGACCACGTGGCATCGCCGACTTACTCACCCTTCCTTGCCGAGAAGTCGGTCGAGTTAGCTGTGCGCGGCGAAAGCGGAGTGTTCCACATTGGTGGTGGGACGCCGATTTCCTGGTACGACTATGCGCGTTTGATCTTTGAGGTCGCCGGGCTGCAGCCCTCGCTTACCGCGACCACATCGCGCGAGTACCGCACCGCGGCGCGACGGCCCAGGTACTCGGCGCTGGCCAACGTCCGCATGGAAGCACTAGGGATCGCGCCTATGCCGCCGCTCCGAACCGCGATTGAACAGTATCTTGAACATCGCAAGAACTACTTGCTGTGACCAAGGCGGAGTTATTCGAGTTCCTGACTAGCCAAAGGTTGGGCGTGCTAGGAACCATAGCTCCGGACGGCTCCCCTCAATCGGCGCTGGTCGGGATTGCAGTTACGGATCGGCTGGAGATTGTTTTCGACACACTCAGGACGACGCGTAAGTATCGAAACCTGATGACTAACCCGGCCGCGTCATTAGTTGTAGGTTGGGCGGGGGAGATCACAGTGCAGTATGAAGGAGAAGCGCGCGAGCCGGTCGGCGTGGAACTCGCCGCCTATCAGGTGATCTACTTTGAAACTTGGCCGGAATGCCGCGCGCACTTAGAGTGGCCGGATATCACGCACTTCGTGATCCGTCCGAAGTGGGTGCGATATAGCGATTACGGCCAGAACCCGCCGGTGATTCAAGAGTTTGCTTTCTAGTAGTTCACTCGCTTCCGGTCATTCCTCAGAAAATAACCTTGCACAGAACGCGTCCTACTTCGGACAACTGTTGCGTATGAGAACGATCGCCCTGGAAAACCTGTGGCCCGCGGGAGAATGGCGACCGCCCAGCAACTGCTCGGTTCCAATCGATGCAGTCGGAGTCTATGCTGGCGGCGCGGTTTCCTGGACCCGGAAATTCCCATACACTGCCGTGAGTGCTGATGAGAAAGACTTGGTGATCCTGGACAAAGACAGCGCCGGGAATTTAATAGTTGATGCAACCGTGTTTGACGATCGCCGAAATCTAATTGCAAAACTCGAAAAAGAATAGATATATTTCTAGCTTAGTTCTCTACCGACGCATGTAGCCTTGAACCCCACCAAGCCTTCACCAATGTCGCGCCTAAGATCAAGGCTCCGCCGGTAAGCGCTAAGTTACTCGGACGCTCGTGCCAGACTAACCACGTCCAGATCGGGTTTAGCACGGGCTCAAGTAGTAACAGCAAAGACGCTTCGATCGCCGGGACAAACTTCATCGCGTCCGTCATGAGTAGGTAGGCGAGGCCGATCTGGAAGACTCCGAGGTAGACCAGCAGCGCCCAGTCTATAAGTCGGGCCGAAGGCACGGGCAACGCGAACGGCAAGCAGAATAGGCACGTCAGCAGGTTGCCGAGCGTCGCGGCCTGCAGCGCGCCGTCCTGATGCGTGCTGCGGGCAAGCCATCGAAATCCGACGATCACGAACGACCAGGAAACCGCCGCGGCACACGCGACTAAGTTGCCGAGCGCGGGATTGGACGCGGTCTCTACCGCGCGTTCATCTCCTGCGAAAAACAGCGCTAAACCAATAGCGAGCGGGATCATCAGGAGGAAGTCCGCGCGGCTTGGGGTCTCGCGCAGCAGCACCGCACTTAGAAAGACGATGAAGATCGGCGCGGTGTCCTGAATGAAAATCGCGTTTGCGCTTGTCGTGAGCTTGTTGGCTACCACGAAGGAGGCCAGCGTCACCGAATACGCGACTGCCACCAGAAGGACGCGCAGGTTCCAGTTACGGCGCGCGGCAGGGATTAAAAGAAGCAGCGCGGCCGTGGCGAAAGCCGACCGCAGGCAGGCGACTTGCGGGCCGGACATATGCACCGATTTAATGCCTACGCCTCCCGTGGAAAAAAGTGCGGCAGTAGCCAGCAATTTACGCCGGCTAACAGCAAGACGATTCGCATTCATGGGAACATCGGGATTATCCGCTTTCATACCTTATTCGAGTTTGGCCGCGGCCGCCATTACATCGAGCCGTTCTTCCGCAGTTCCGCCTGGAGAGTCACGCAGTGGGCCTTGATCGCGTTCGCACTCGCGTTCTGGATCTTCCTATTCTGGTTCAGCTACCATTTCAACCAGAGTTATACAGACTAACTCTCAACAGCCAACACAATGTGAGTGCGCCGGACGACCTGATCCGTCGTATCAGGAAGCATCTCCTCTACCGTCCGCCGAGTCTCAGGATCGCGCAGCCCCGGCTCCAAATCAGCTAAAGGCTGCAACACGAAACGCCGCCCGCGGTAACGCGGATGCGGCACATCCAAGTCGCTCGAATGAATACTCTCGTCACCAAACAACAAGATATCGATATCTATCGTCCGGGGCCCGTCAGGGAAATCGCGGCGGCGCTTCAAAGCCTGCTCGATATAGCTGCAACGGTGTAGCAGGCGCTCAGCACTTAGCGAGGTCAACCCCTCGGCCACAGCGTTAAGGAACGCGGGCTGATCCGTAAATCCTACCGGCGCGGTTTCATAGACCGGAGAAACGCGAGTGATCTGCAGGTCGGGCGCCTTCAACGCCGACAACGCCCGTTCCAGATAAGCCGCGCGATCGCCAAGATTGGAGCCAAGTCCGAGAAAGAATCGCGTCAAAAGAGTCCAGGTTGATCGCTGCGCGGCGAAAACTTGTTCACACCGAAATAGTCGAACGCACGGTCGGTGCCGGTTCTCCCACGCGGCGTGCGGTTGATGAACCCGAGTTGGATCAGATAGGGTTCGTAAACCTCTTCAATCGTTTCGGGCTCCTCGGCGATAGAGGCGGCAATGGTATTGATGCCAACCGGACCGCCGCGATATTTCTCGAGCACCGTTCGCATGATCTTCTGGTCGATCTCATCTAGGCCGAATCGGTCGACTTCCAGAAGATCGAGCGCGGTGTCGGCGACCTGCTGCGTGATCTCGCCGGATGCGCGCACTTGCGCGTAATCGCGGACGCGGCGCAAGAGCCGGTTCGCGATGCGCGGTGTTCCGCGGCTGCGCCGGGCGATCTCTTCGGCGCCGGCTAGATCGATGGACACGCTCAACAGTCTGGCGGAGCGCTGGACAATGCGCGTGAGTTCTTCAACCTCGTAAGGATTTAACCGCAGGACCAAACCAAAGCGGCCGCGCATGGGAGCGCTGACCAGACCTTGCCGCGTGGTCGCTCCGATCGCCGTGAAATGCGGGAGCGGGATCGAGTGCGTGCGCGCCCCGGGCCCCGAGCCGATGAGGATATCGAGACTAAAATCCTCGAGCGCGGAATACAGCATCTCTTCAACGTCGGGCAGCAGTCGATGCACTTCATCGATGAAGAAGACTTGCTTCGGCTGCAGGGTGCTGAGGATGCCGGAGAGGTCGAGCTTCTTCTGCAGCACCGGCCCGGAGGTCTGCCCGAACGCGACCTCGAGTTCCGCGGCGATGATGGCGCCCAGCGTGGTTTTGCCGAGGCCCGGCGGCCCGTAGAGAAGCACGTGATCCATCGCCTCGCCCCGATGGCGCGCGGCTTCGATGGCGATCGCCAGGTTCTCCTTGAGCTTCGGTTGTCCGGTGAAATCCGCAAGACGGCGCGGGCGCAGGCTCGCTTCGAACTGCGCGTCTTCGGCGTTCGGGGCCGCCGAGACGATTCTACTGTCTGCCATGGAAAGAAGACCTATTATCTGACGAACTCAAGAGCGCGCCGGAATAGCGGCTCGAAGTCTTCGCCGGCGCCCGCGGCACGTGCTCTGCGAATCGCGGATTCAGCTATCGGACGCGCGCAGCCCAGGTTCAGCAGCGCCGAAAGTACGTCGCGATCGATATCGGATAAAGCAGGCTGCTCCGGTGTAGCGCCGTCAGCGGCAGCCGGCGCAAGTAGCTTGTCTTTGAGCTCAAGGACCATGCGCTCGGCGGTTTTCTTGCCAACGCCGGGGATGCGGACGAGGCGTTCAATCTCGCTATTGCGGATGGCGCGAATCAGGTCCGGGGCAGCTAGGCCGGAGAGGATCGTAATCGCGAGCTTGGGTCCGATGCCGCTGACGCCGATCAGCTTCTCGAAGACTTGTTTCTCTTCGGCGCTGCTGAAGCCGAATAGCGCGATGGCGTCTTCGCGCACGTGCGTGTGGATGCGCAGACGCACTTCCCCGCCCGTGTTGGGCAAGGCGGAGTAAGTGCTTACTGGAATGGTGACATCGTACCCGACGCCGCCGACATCGACGATTGCCTGGTTGGGAGATTTCTCGAGTAGAGTGCCGCGAAGGAGCGCAATCATTTTGTCGTTGAGTATCTCGATGATGGCATGGGTTGAGGGCGCATTGATTGGTGTTGTTCTAAAGTGAGTTGACGAATTACTCGACATTTGCCAGAAGCAAGCGGTCGCGTTTAGGACTTCGGGGGAAGCCAACAGCCGCCATATTCCAGAAGAAAGACCCGGAAAGACTCACGGAGTCGCGAACTGCGATTATCCGCTATGCGACGATCTCGTTGATGGCACGCAGGCGGTTCTTTGTGGACCGGTTTCAGAAGGGCGCGGCAGTGATTGAAGGCGATGAAGCCGCTCATCTAACCCGCGTGCTGCGGGTGGAAAAGGGCCAGCAGTTCGAGATCTCAGATAACTCCGAAGTCTGGCTCGCTACTGTCACGGAAGCGCGCAAAGCGCTCGTTGCTTTCGAACTGAATGAGCCGATCGACCCCGGCTCTCCACCCGCGCCGGTTGATCTCTATGCCGCGCTGTTCAAGTTCGACCGCTTCGAATGGATGATCGAGAAGGCTACCGAACTCGGCGTCCGGCGCGTAATTCCAGTTGAGACGAAGCGCAGTGAACACGGCCTGTTTGCCGCGGCGGAAAAGCGCGTCGAGCGCTGGCGCAGGATCGCTCGCGAAGCCAGCCAGCAATCGCGGCGCGCGCAGTTGCCGGACATTACCGCTGCGATCCGGTTCCGCGACTTGCCGCGCGACGGCGAACGAGTCCTGCTCGACGAACTGCAAGGTACGCCGGCGCTGCAGATCAAAGCTTCGCCAGTCGCGCTACTCGCCGGTCCCGAAGGCGGTTGGACGGATGACGAGCGGGAACATCTGCGGGCCACCGGCTGGACCGCGGCTTCGCTTGGCGCAACCGTGCTGCGCGCGGAAACGGCAGCTATCGCCGGCCTTGCGATCGCGATACACGAGCTGGCCGCGCTGACGGATACACTGAAAAGCTAATGCATTCGATGAGCTCGACGTCGGCTTTCATGCAAGCCTACGCGAGATTCCTTCCCCTGCTTTTCATTCAGCTCCTGATCGCCTATCTCGGCGCGAAGCGCTGGCCGCGTTTGCGGTTCCTCTTCTATGGGCTGTTCGCCCTCGTGTTCCTGTATTCGTTCGCCGGCTTCCCGCGATTCGGCGGCAAAATGAGCCGTCCCGGTTGGATGGTCTTCGCAATGGGTTTGTGGACCTACACATCCACTGTCGCTTTTGTTTGCTACATGGCGGTCGAAGGCATCGGGTGGAGCGTTCGCTACCTTTCGCGCTATCTCTCACGCCGCGCTTCCGATAAGCCGTCGACGTCTGCCGCGCCTTCGGACAAGACGCGAAGAGAGCTGATCACCACAGCGGCTTATGCGGCGGCGGCGATTCCCACGGGCATCCTGCTCTACGGCTGCGCGATCGAGCGCGAGCGCTTTCGCGTGGAAGAGGTCACCATCCCCTTCGCCAATCTGCCCGCGGACCTGGAAGGCTTTCGCATCCTGCAACTGAGCGATGTACACCGGAGCGCGTTTCTGAGCCAGAAGGACCTGACGCGTGTGGTGGATGCGTGCCGCGAACTGAAGCCCGACCTGATCGTCCACACCGGCGATTTCATCAGCGGGAAGGGCGATCCGCTCGAAGCGTGCATCGATGAGCTGGCGCGGCTGAACAATAATGAGCCCGCCTTCGGCTGCCTGGGAAATCACGAGATCTATGCGGAAGCTGAAAACCTGGCGACGCTTTATGCCGCGCGACGCGGGATCACTTTGCTGCGCCAGGCGTCTACGCAGATTCGGCGCGGCGATGCCGTCATCAATCTGGCGGGGGTCGATTACATGCGCCGCATGAATAGCGGCAAGTATCTGACCGGCCAGGAAGGGCTGCTCTTGCCCGGTACATTTAACGTGCTGCTGTCACATAATCCGGATGTGTTTCGAGCGTCGGCGCCGTTGGGTTTCGATCTGACGCTGAGCGGCCATACGCACGGAGGCCAGATACGGGCGGAGATCCTGCACGAAGACATCGACATGGCGCGCTTCTACACTCCTTATGTCTCCGGGCAATACCGCGCTGGAACGCGCGTCTGCTATGTGACGCGGGGCATCGGTTCGATCGGCATCCCGTCGCGGGTGGGCGCGCCACCCGAAATCACACTGATGAAATTCACAAGGGCTTAACAATTCCGTGAGATATCTCGTCATCAGCGACCTGCACGGCAACTGGGAAGCGCTGTCAGCCGTGCTTCGGGACGCTATCGATCAATATGATCAAGTGCTGTGCTGCGGCGATATCGTGGGCTACGGGGCCGATCCGAATCCAGTGACGGAATGGGTACGCGAGCACGCGACGGCGGTGATCCGCGGGAACCATGACCGCGCCTGTTCCACGCTGACCGGAATCGAGTGGTTCAACCCGCTCGCGCAGGCCGCTACGCGCTGGACACATCAGGCGCTGACCGACGAAAATCGCGTATGGTTGAGCCAACTGCCACACGGTCCCGTGCGGGTAGAAGATTTTCAGATCGTACACGGCTCGCCCGTGGACGAAGACGAGTATCTGGTGTCGCTGCATGAGGCGCGCGAAGCTTTCGGGTTCACAGAACAGCATTTGACATTCTTTGGGCACACGCATATTCAGGGGGGCTTCGAACAGCGGCAGAACCGGAGCGTGCAGTGGAATCCGGCAGATCTGCGGTTCCCGAAAATGGTTGATGATGTCGCGTCTTACCTGGTGAACCCTGGTTCGGTGGGTCAGCCGCGCGACAACGACCAGCGCGCCGGTTATGCGCTGTTCGATCGGGCGTCTCGAATTCTGGATCTGCGACGCGCCAGGTACGACATCGTCACCGCTCAGCACAAGATCGTCAACGCAGGCCTTCCTGAGCCGCTTGCCATTCGACTGGGATTTGGATGCTGAATTGACGTACGTCTGGCGCAAGCCGCAGTGGTTTGCGGCAACCACAACTTCAACGCGATCAAACCCGATGGCGGACCTGGCCGTGGGCCTGGGCACGTTGGGGCTGCTCTATGTAGTGGCGCGCGTGGGCGGCGAGAGCCTGGTGCGCTTTCATCCGCCGGATGTGATTCCGGCCGTCAGCTTGGACCCGCGCAATTTGCCCAACTACGCGGCGCGCTCGACGCTGCGCATGTTCGTCGCGCTGATTCTCTCGACCATCTTCACGTTCGTTTATGGCTATGCGGCGGCGCGCAGTCGTCGGGCGGAACGAGTGCTGGTGCCGCTGCTGGACATTCTGCAATCGGTTCCGGTGCTGGGCTTTCTGTCGATCACGGTGACGGGATTCATCGCGCTGTTCCGAGGAAGCCTGCTGGGTCTCGAAGCGGCGTCGATCTTCGCCATCTTCACCGGACAGGCCTGGAACATGACCTTCTCGTTCTATCAATCGCTGCGCACGGTGCCGCGCGAGTTGGATGAGATGGCGACGCTGTATGGACTCTCGCTCTGGGAGCGCTTCACGCGATTGGAACTGCCGTCGTCCGTCATCGGACTGGTGTGGAACGGCATGATGAGCTTCGGCGGCGGCTGGTTTTTCCTGGCGGCTACCGAAGCGATCAGTGTATTGAATCGTAGTTACACGCTTCCAGGGATTGGTTCCTATGTTGCGGCGGCAACGGCGGCGAAGGATTTCCACGCGCTGGCGTGGGCCATCCTGACGATGACGGTGTTGGTGCTGGCGATCGATCAATTCTTCTGGCGTCCACTGGTTACTCTGGCGGATCGATACAAGCTTGAACTTTCGGCAGGCGAGACACGACGTTTCTGGGTGAATGACTTATGGCGCGCGGCGCGGCTGCCATTCGTCGTGAAGCGTTTGTTTGCGGTGTTAGGCAGGCCAATCGACCAAGCGTTGAGTAAGTGGACCCGGCCTTCCGAACGCGGCATCGAGGCTGCGCAAAAACCGCGGAGTGATCGCCTGTTCAACATCGTCGTGTTCATCGTGACGGCGGTGTTGATCGCCTTGGCCATCCACTTCGTGTTTACGAAGCTGAGCCTGCGCGAAGCTGGTCACGCCGCGTTTCTCGGGATGCTGACCGCAGCACGTGTGATCTTTCTGCTGATCTTCAGCACCATCGTGTGGACGCCGGTAGGAGTGGCGATCGGGTTCAACCCGAAGCTGGCGCGCTTGATGCAGCCGGTGGTGCAGCTGCTCGCGTCGTTCCCGGCGAACTTCGTATTCCCTTTCGCGACACTGTTCTTCATCCGGGCGGGGATCAGTCTGGACTACGGAAGCGTCCTGCTGATGGCGCTGGGCGCGCAGTGGTACCTGCTGTTCAATGTAATCGGCGGCGCACAGGGAATCCCAAATGATTTGCGGGAGATGGCGACGAACATTGGACTGCGTCGATGGAAGGCGTGGCGTTACCTTATCGGCCCGGGCGTCTTTGGATCGTGGGTGACGGGGGCGATTACTGCGTCGGGCGGCGCGTGGAATGCGAGCATCGTGTCGGAGCTGGTGCCCTGGGGTAATTCGACGCTCACGGCTAAAGGTCTGGGCGCCTATATTGCGGAGGCTACCGCGCAGGGAGATTGGCCGCGCATTGTGCTAGGTGTGGGACTAATGAGTTTGTTTGTGGTGGGCGTTAATCGGTTGTTGTGGAGAAGGTTATATGCGTTGGCAGAGACGCGTTATCGACTAGGTTGATCGACCGCTAAGGACTACACTGGCGCCGCCCTTTTCGGTGACCTTCGTGTCCCAGCCCCGTCCGTGTGGGTTCCTATTTCCCTTCCAAGAACATTTCGCGAAATTGCTCATACCTTTGTCTGGCCTGCTTCATCAATCCCGGAAACCGGTTTATCTTACGAAGGCGCGCCGTCAGGGGGTCGCTCACCAGATATGGGTACGGAAAAAATCCGCCGTCTATGGTTCGCGCCAGAAGCCTCAGGGCCGAAGGGTCATCGCCCAGCACAGCATAAGCCTGCCCGATCTTATAGAGCCCCTCAGCATCCGCTACACCACGCTCCTCCACCTTCTTCTCCGTTGCGCGTAATAAGTCGAGCCCTTCCGCAGTCCGACCGTCCATGGCTAGTTCAAGGGTTCGACCGATCTCAGCCGGCAGCAGCGAAGGGTCGCCCCGGTAGGCTTGCTCGAAGTTCGTCTTAGCCGCGCGATAATTCTGTTTGTAATATTCGCCAAAGCCGCGATAGAAGAGAATATAGACCGAGTTGTTCGCCGGAAGACTCTTCAGGAACTGATCGTACCGGCCTAAATAGAAATAGGCATTCAGTGCGGAACTATTGATCTTCACCTGCGGATCCAGCTGGCGGGCACGCTCGCATTCGGCAACCGATCGCTCCAGCGCGCCGGCAAATCGATACGCATACCCTAACTCCCAGTGCGCCTCAGCATTGTTGGAATTTGTCTTTAGCGCTTCACGAAGCAAAGGGACAGCCTGCTCCACGCGGCCCGTGTCCGTAAAAAGATTGGCCATGTAAACGCGCGGTTCAATGAGTACGGGATTCAGTGCAATGGCCCGTTCGTAGGCCGGTTCTGCTTTTCTATATTCCTCCTGTCCGCCGAAATGCAGCGAGGCATTGGTGGTGTAAGCGCGGCCCAAGTGAGCCCAGGTCAGGGCGTACTCGGGGTCAATCGCCGCGGCCTGCTCCAGCATCGTGATCGCCGAGCCAAAGTCGTTCAAAGAATAGAAATCAACACCCCGCAAGTAATACTCATAGGCGCGCTCATTCGTCGGGTTGTCTACTCTCAAGTTACTGGCTTCATGCGGCGATAACTTCAACTCCAGTCCAGAGAGGATCTGCTGCGCCACACGGTCCTGCACGCCGGGTAAGTTCTCATACTGTAGGTCTAACGCGTACTGCCAAAGAGTCCGGCCGGATTGCACCGAAAACAGCTGCGTAGTCACCCGCAGTTTGTCTCCGTCTTTGAGATAACTCCCGACGATCAGCCGGTCCACATTCAGTTCGCGACCCACCCGTGGCAAGTCGAGAACACGGTCGCGATAATTCTCAATCGAGGAGGAAGGGCGCACGACAATGGCACTCACATAGCTCAACTTTGTGATTACAGCGTCGGCCAAAGAGAAGCTGAGGAATTCGGTCGCCGGGTCTGGCTTGAGGTTGCGGAAAGGCAGAATGGCGACGCGCAAGGGCTGCGCCAGACTCCCGGCAATGTGGTTGCGGTCCCACATCCAAAGCGCGCTTACCACGCAAGCCAGAATCAAGGCGCCGAGCGCCACCCAAACGCTCCAGGAGCGGCCTTTCCCGGCGGGCAGCACTCCCCGCGGATATCCTTCCGGTGGCGTGGATTGCAACTTTTCGCGAAATTCGAACTCCGTTTTGAACGCCTTCAGATCAACCAGCAACTCGCCGGCACTTTGATACCGTTGGCCCAAGTCCTTGGCTAATGCCTTGTTCACCAGCGCTTCCAATTCGACGGGTACGCCTGGAACGTCGCCGCGCAAGGGCGCCGGATCGGTCTTCAGTATCCCGGCAATCTGGTCGCTGGCGGTATCCCCCGGAAAAGCCGGCTTGCCGGTGATCATCTCGTAGATAACCGCGCCCAGGCTGAAGACGTCGCTGCGTGGGTCTACTTCAAGGCCGCGCGCCTGTTCGGGAGACATGTAACGAGCTGTACCCACAAGAGACCCGATCTGGGTAAGAGGGCTGCTACGAAAAGCCGCACTGTAGCTGCGAGTACTCAACTTGGCGATGCCGAAGTCCAGAAGTTTCACCAGCCCATCCGGTCGGATCATCACGTTCTCCGGCTTCACATCGCGGTGCGTCACGCCCGCGGCATGTGCGGCGCTCAGCCCGGCGGCGACCTGGATCGCCGTATCAAGTGCGAAGCTTACTCCCGTGCGGCCCGCGGCAAGGATCTGTCGCAGCGTAGTTCCTTCAATGAACTCGGATGAAATGAAGTGGTGTCCGCCGGATTCGCCCACATCGTAGATGGTGAGCAGATTGGGGTGATTGAGCGCGGAAACGGCCCGCGCTTCCTGCTGAAACCGGTGCAATCCGCGCTCATCGTGGCTGAACTCCGGGTTCAACATCTTCAAAGCGACGTTGCGTTTTAGTCGAGTATCCTGGGCCAGGTAAACGCGTCCCATGCCTCCCGACCCAATCTTCGAAACGATTTGATAATGCGCAAAAAGAATGCCGGGCTCGAGCCCGCCCACGTCCACCGCCTGGGAGAAGTCGCGCGCCGCCTGGTGAACCGACGCTTCCACAAAATCGTCCTCGGAATGCTCTAGCAGCGATTCCACCTCGCGACGCAGTTCCGCGTCACCCGCGCAATGCTCTGCCAGAAAAGCGACGCGTGCTTCCGGCGGCAATTCGGAAGCCTGAAGGAAAAGATCTTCGATGTGCCGCCAACGATCCGGAGAAGTGGACGTCATAGCGCCAGATGCAGCGAGTTAGTTGTTGGAGAGTTCGCGGTGCAACCAGGCCTTGGCCATCTTCAGTTCACGATGAACCGTAGCCGCTGAAATGCCGAGCACCGCCGCAACCTCCTCGTAGGTGAGGCCGCCGAAGAAAATCATCTCCACAACCTCGCTCTTGCGCTTGTCGTTTATGGCCAGAAGATTGAGAGCGTCGTCGAGTTCCACAATACTCGGGTTGGGCGATGGGCCGACCAGAATGGCCTCTTCAATGGGAAGCTTGTCGGCGCCCCCGCCGCGTTTCCCGCGGTTCTGCGCCTTGGCGTGATCCACCAGAATGTGCCGCAGCATCTTGGCGGCGACCGCGTAGAAGTGAACACGGTCGTTGAAGGCCGAGTTGCAATCCACCAGGCGCAGGTAGGCTTCGTTCACCAGAGCCGTGGCTCGCAGGGTATGTTCGGGGCGCTCGGCGTACAAGCAGCGCGACGCCAGCTTCCGCAGTTGGTCATAGACCAACGGCATAAGTTGATCGAGCGCGTCTTTGTTCCCGCCTCGCCACTCGTGGAGCAACTGAGTGAGGAGTTGTTGTTCCGGAGCCATACGTCACGCCGTCTTTAATTTGTGAGGTCAGTATATCCTGTGTGGCCTCTGACGTCTTGAGATGCCGCTGGCGTCATCTCAGACCTAAATTCTCACGATCAACGCGAAGCGCCTCTGGCCGGCGTTAGCGACCAGAGGCGGTGTTTATCTTCGTTTTTGTTGTTTATCTTCGGTGTTTATCTTCCGTGCGAAATCTTCGGCACGAGTCGGCCGAAGGACGTGGCCAGGGCTAGGGTACTACGGTGGTCCAGATGTTCAACGTATTCGCGTTATCGTCGACAGCGGCGAGACGGATGGTCCCCCACCCGATGTTGTTCGCGGCGAGGCCGAAAGCTCCGCCGTTGTTGGGATCGACGGACATCTGGTTGAGAAACTGGCCGGCGGCGTCGTATTCCACGAGTTCACTCGGCTCATTTGGGTTGACATTCGAGCCGTCGCTGTTGGCGATCACAAAGTGGCCGTCCGGCAGGATGCTGATATCTAAGGGGCCGTGGAGATGGGTGGAATCCTGAAAAAACAGCGTGGCCGGCACCGGGCTGCTGTGCGGCTGGGTGGCGGTGGGGATTGCGTATACCGCGTTATCGAGTGAAGAACATACATAGAGGGTGTCGTTCGAGGCGCTGTAGGCCATCCCGGAGGGTCCTAGTTCGAGAGCGGCCGGGTCGCCCCGATGATTAAATCCCTCGGCTAGAACCTGTACACTGGCGCTGATTGACGAAGCGTTGTAGCTTATATTGAATCGAGAGACCACTCCGCTGAGCACATTGGCAAGAAACACCATGGCGGTACCGTTGACCCCGTCGGTGCCCGTATCGTAAATGGCCATTCCCCATGGGCCATCGACCGTGCTGAGAGTTCCGAAAGTGCCGAGGAACTGACCGGAGCCGTTCAATACAGCGAGCCTTCCAGGTTGGGCCGTTGCCGAAGTTCCATCCAGAGTGGGTAAGTTACCCACCAGCACCAAACCGTCGGAGAGGACTCCGATGGCGGCGCTCAGCCCGCTTTCCGCGGGCGTGCTCGTGAAGAAAGTGGTCACTTTACCCGAGTTGTCGACGCGCACGACGGTAGTGCCGAGGCCCTGCAAATTCTCCGCGTTATTGAAGTTCGAAACGAGGATGTTTCCCGGCTGCAAAGCACCCATTTTTACGGTCTTGGGGGCGAAAGCAACCCCATATGGATTAACGTCCCCATTTGAAGGGACGGTGGACACCGACGGCGGCAACAGCGGAAAGATGCTTTGGTTGGTTTGTGCGGAAGCGAGACTGGCGCCAAAAGACACCACGGTGAGGGCCGCAGTCTTGACCGCGTGGCGAACGGATTTCCGCCGCATGGAAGAGATCCCCATCAATAAGAATCCGGTGCCCAACAGGAGAAATGCCGACGGTTCCGGAGCGGCGGTGACATTGATGTTGTCGACTGCGAAATCAGGCGCGGCAGAGCTAATCACAACGTTGTTGAAACTGGCGCCGCTGAAATCGAGAATGCCTTCAGGAAACGCGGAGCCCGTGAGATAAGACCCGGTAACGGACACTGAACCGACAAGCGCAGTGTTGTCATAAGCGGTCAGTGTGAACGCGGAAGGCGAATTGAAATCGGCGGTAGCGAAGTCCAGGGACAGCGATCCAAGTACCTGGCTGAAGCTGATATCCAGCGCGAGATTGTCTTGCCCTGCAGGGCCCGGGTCTCCGAGTACGTTACCGGTGAGGGTTTCGAAGATGGACGGGTAGACAACGAAGCCGCCCGGATCGCCGGAACTTGAGAATGTAGCGGCGACGCCGTTGACCGTGTTTGTGAAAGTGGTTTCGGTGCCCAGCGTGTCGTTGTTGAAGTTGAAGATGGTGCCCGCGTTGGCGGCGGTGCACAGGGATGCCACGGCAATGGCCGCAGGCAATATTGTTTTTGAAATCATGAGTGATCTCCTTCTTGGCTATGAAAGCGACATTTTTCGGAGAAGACCCTCACGGAAAATCGAAGCGTTAATCAAAACGGAGCGCCGCCCAACAAGAAGGATGAGGGGTTTTGATACGGAGGATCAGAACCAGAGGAGTTCTGATACGTTTTTGATTTTGAGAGACGACAATGGAAGCTATCTAAAGTCGCAACTCACTGTTTTTGGGGAATGTAATGGTGGGCTTGACAGAACTCGAATCTGTGACCTCCTGCGTGTCAAGCCTGAGGAGGGCTTCTTTCGGGTCCATGGTTTCTATCGCGTTCTCTATGTTTTCAACAACTTGGGGAGCCTGCCTTTCGCTCAACTGGTAAGCTCAACTAGATCATCAGATGGGGTTTTGATACGGTTTTGATACGGTTCGGAAGGTGCCCGAATGTCGGTGGAATCCATGCTGTGTGCCTATCCAACTGATAAGAGCCCCATCCGCTTTCTTCAGACGACGCGAGAAGCGCCTCTTGTCGAGTTCGCGGCGAAAAAGCAACGGTACCCATCCAATCTGATCTCGTAGAGCCATTCGCGGCCTTCCGGAAGCGTTTCGGTGCGCAGGAGCAGCATCGGCTCGATGAAATGCGCATTAATTCTCGACGCGGCCATATCCGTTAGTCTGACGCCTCAGCCTCTTACTGTTCTCCCTGTTCCGAGTGCGCCAGCGCGTAGGTGAATTCCGCTCCGAGGAGAAAGAGCAGCGAAGAATAGTAGATCCAGATAATCACGACCATCAATGATCCGGCCGCGCCGTACGCCGAGCTCACGCCGGCCTTACCCAAATAGAGTCCAATGAGAAACTTGCCGATCGTGAATAGAAACGCGGTGGCGATGGCGCCAATCCACACATCTTTCCAGGCAATCTGTGCCTCCGGCACAAACTTGAAGATCAATGCAAACAGTACCGAGATGCCGGCGAGTGAAACCACGAAGTTGATTGCGCTCAGAATGAATTCCGGCAACGGTAGTAGACCGCCAAGAAACTTGCCCATTGCGGCCAGTCCGGCGCTGAGAACCAGCGAGACAAGCAGGAGGAACCCAATCGCCAGCACCATCCCGAAAGAGAAGAACCGCTCTCGCAGCATGCCGCCGATTCCGCCTCCGCTCTTCGGTTTTACGTCCCACATCTTATTCAGAGCCGACCGTAATTCACCGAAAACGCCCGAAGCGCCAAATAACGGCGGTGTCGCATTGCAGGCACGTCGCATAGAACTGCTGGGGCGTGAGCCAATCGCATTACTGTAAGGCTACGATTCCGAATAGCCGTTCGATAAAACGCTTCTGCCCGACGATCGCGGCTTTCGGCAACCAACGGATTTGGCCTTTTCGGATGATGTTCATTGCTTCGTATCCCGCTATTGTGCTCAGTGCTCCTTGCACGGATCGGAAACCCTGACTCGCCGTGATCCGCTTCTTCACGAAACGGTGGTCCTGCTCGATGATGTTGTTCAGGTAAGGAGATGGTCGGCAGCGGCATTTCCGGCTCAATACCCCGGACTCCTTCAACTCGGCGATCGCCGTTGCATATGCCGCGTGACCATCAACATTGATGACGCGCGGTCTGACCGGAACGGCGCTCAGGGCCAGTTGCAGAAAGCCCTTTGCCGCCGTCAGATCTCGGTTTGGGGACAGCAGGAAATCAATGGTGTTTCCCGCCGAGTCAATCGCTCTATACAAATACGTCCATCGGCCCGCCACGCGGACATAGGTTTCATCGACCCTCCACGAACGATTGGGACGCCGCATCTCTCGCCGGATTAGGTCGTTTAGAATCGGGCTGAAGTGCATAACCCAGCGAGCGATGGTTGAGTGATCAACCTGCACGCCCCGTTCGGCCATCATTTCCTCCAGATCCCGATAGCTCAGCGGGTAGCGCAAATACCATCGGACGCAGGACACGATAACCTCCTCGGGAAAACGCCGCCCACGAAATCGACTAACCTTATCGCTGCTCATCCGGGTTCACCGTAGCAGACCGGAGCTTCCTGAATGCGACACTGCCGTTTGTGGGACATGGCTTCGGTAACATTCGCGCTAACGCTCGACTGATGGAAGTGAATTCGCCCGGGTTGTCCGGAAGTCCGCATCTAGGACGCGAGCCCCGTTCTGAGTTGGGTGGGTAC
>CAWCZA010000014.1:0-123333 GCA_963799935.1 uncultured Gammaproteobacteria bacterium
AAAGAACGTTGAGCTAAGCCGAATGGGGAGTGGTGTATCCGTTGATCGCTCCTGCGGTGACGTGTCTCCTATAGGAAACGCCAACCAGTATAACTTCGACACGGTCGGCTCCGAGACCTTCTCGATCGTTGTAGCACCTGAACCATCGACCATGCTTCTGCTGGGCTGCGGTCTGATGGCGTTCGCCGGTCTCTCGCTAAGGTGGAGGAGGGCACACGGCAAGTAAGTAGAATCCGAATCCAAGGTAATAGTCAATGGTCCCTTCGGGGACCTTTGGCTATTGGCGCTCACGAGTACCCTTAATCAAAAGCCATCCCATCATCCACAGTTCGCCGAGCTCCGGAATGATCGCGATTCGGTTCACTAGATCCAGGTAATCCGGTAGCAGCAACGCGGTAAGACTGACTGTCACCAAAGCACAACAGTCCGCGATCAACAGCATGCCGAGAATCCGCGGTATAAAACCCGACCGCATCACGAGAATGCCGAAGGGGGCAAGCCAGAGGCCGTTGAAGATGTTTGCGATGTTGATGCCGTCGCCGTGCAAGCCAAGAAACAACATAGCCAAGGCGTCTCGCTGGGTCTTATCGAATGCCGGCAGGAACGTTGCACCATGCAGCAGTGTCAGCGCGGCGACATCGTTCCAGTTCGCTGACGATGCAGGCTCGGAAGACGATCTCGGAACCCAGAATGTTGTGGGCGGTCACCGCCGGGTTGTCAGTTACGATCAGCTTGGCGGGGACATAGAGAAGAGGGACGCCGGCGGCTGCCGCACTTAGAAGGTAAAGCGCACCTGCGATGCGCGCCGTCTTTCGGTTTGGAATCGGCTCATCGACTATCGAGTGCACGCCTGAATCGCCTAAACTCGTGTATCGTCGTGATCCGTTCCTTGTTCAACAAAACCGAGGGGCCCGGAAATATCCGGCATCATAACATCTGACAAAGTAGGTCAATCGTGCCCTTGAAGTCGGATTCCATGGGGATGGCCTGCTGGCCGTCGTTTGCAATCAGTGCTTCGAAGCCGCCGTGCCGCAAGATTCTGCTAACAACCCTGCGGACCAGACGTCATCTTCGACTAGCAGTATGGTTTGCTTTTCGGCGGAAGCCAACAAAAATCACCTGGACAGGTAAGATTAATAGGCCATGACTTCGAGACGAGACGCACGTGGGATGTCAGGCGCGCCGCTCGTTGCGGTTACGACTTAAATGAGAGTCGAGTGTAGCACGAGCGGCGAGTGCCGGATCAAGTTTGCTGCTTAGTCAGCGGCGGTTTCGAGAGGAACAATCTCGGGAATCGGTGTAAGCAGCTCGTAGGCGATCAAGCCCCGGCTGACCTCTTCCATTGCAATGATAGTGGACTTTTTCGAAACCGTCGCAAGCAGCGGACGGGCGCCGCCTTGCAGCTGACGCGCGCGCCTGCCGGCCACAATCACAAACCGGTAGCGGCTTTGCTCGGGATCGTCGGGAATCACGTTTCTCGGTTCACTCTGTGGGTGTGTCATAGTTCTTCAGGCCTCCCGGCGGTCGAAAAGTTTCTTGATAACGCAGCTATCGTGTTCGGTAGTTCGTGGCCTTCGCGCCAATGGCGAACCCACTGCATGGGATGAGCGGCGACGTTCCCGTCTGCATCGCGAATGTCACCCCAGGCGGGATCGGGCCGCAATGCGACAAAAGATCCCGGGGACCCAACGCGGGTACCCGCAAACAGGACCACTCGATCTCCAACGGAAAAATCCGGCATGATCCTCCTGTGCGTCGTCGCGAACAGTGAATTGTGAACACTAAGAGGAAGATTCCGCGGTGAGCCGCTTAGGCCGGCTGTCGGGAATCTGGGCGGAGTTGCCCGGACATCTACCATCTTCGGCTTTATCACTCAAAGTGTCAATAGCGTAACTAGCGCGCGTTACCGCGGCGAGCTCACTTTCGTGGATTCTTACGCGTTTGCGTTCCAAGGGTTCGTGCATTGCGGCCCGGCGCATGCGGATACTCGAAAAGGCGGCGGATTCGTCCGGGAACTCGGTCTTGGTCTCATCATCGGGGCTGCGGACGACGATCCGTCGGCTATCGGTACGTACGCCAGCGCCGGCGCGGCTTTTGGTCCGGCCTTTTTGTGGATTGCGCCGGTCACAGTGCCCACGATGTTCGCGGTTGTCTATTTATCGGCGAAGCTTGGGCAGGTCGCCGGGCAGGGACTCTTTGCGGTACTTCGGAATCGTTACTCGCGTTGGCTGCTCTACCCCACGCTGGCTGCGGTGATGATCGGCAACATTTTCGAAGGGGGCGCCGACCTCGGAGGGATCTCGCGGCGCTTAATCTCCTGATTCCCGTTCTCTCGCGCGGCGCTTCTGGGTCTCTTTTGGTTGTGTTACCGGTGTCGGATTTCTGCCAGTCTCGTTAATGACCGGCGGCGCTGCCTATGATCCGAATCAAACGGTGGGATGGAAGTACGGACTTAGTCGGGCGCCTAGCCCAAGGGAGACGCTTCTACGGCGCGATTGTAGCTTTACCGTGGTTGCGGTCGCCATCAACTTTATCGGAATCGATCCGATGAAAGCTTTGGTTGTCGACGGCATCGTACAGGGATTCTCGACACCGCCGCTGATGCTTCTCATTAGGTTGATGACTAATGATCGGTCCCTCATGGGCGAGCGCGTCAATGGTCGGCAATTAACATCGTGGTCTGGATAACTACGGCTGCGATCTTTGCCGCGACTGTAAGTCTTGTCGCGCCTTGGATTGTCTGAGGCTTGCTTCGGGGCGTTATCCTAATAACTCGGCGGTCGGCGGAGCTTCGAAGTCGATCACCGCGGGAAGCAGAACGTCATGAGCGATAAATGGTATGCGCGGCCGGTACTCTTCGTAGCGGAAATCGAAAGGTCCGTCGATTTCTATGTGGATCAACTCGGGTTCTCACAAGCATGGCGATATGAAGAGGAAGGGAAAGTGTGGATCGCGCAGGTCGATCGGAAGGGCTGCGAACTCATCCTTTCTTCTCAGTGGCCCGATAAGGTGGGCAAGGGACTGATGTTCATCTCGCTCGATGTTGCAGTGCTGGATGCCTTGCGGGCAGACCTGGAGGGGCGCGGCGTGGATGTGAAGGACGGGGAGTGGGGCTACCGGCTCATGGTCGTCACGGACCCGGACGGCAACGAGCTCTACTTCCCCTATCCAGCGTCGCCTGCCAACCCTGGGCAGGTTTGAGATTCGTTACTTAGACTGGGCGTGAACGGGGGAGGGAAATGAGCGGTCAGGCACGCAAAGCCGAGCAATTCCGGGCGCTGCACGTCCCGGGGAAACCGCTCGTGCTCTTTAATATTTGGGACGCAGGCAGCGCTCAGGCGGTCGCGGCGGCAGGTGCGACAGCGATCGCGACAAGTAGCTGGTCGGTTGCGGTTGCCAACGGCTTTGCTGATGGCGAGTCGATTCCCCTTGCCTTGGCAATCGAGAATCTGCGGCGAATCACTACCGCAACGGAGCTACCGGTGACGGTCGATCTTGAAAGCGGCTATGGAGAGACGCCGGAGATGGTTGGCGAAACCATCGCAAGGGCAGTCGATGCGGGAGCTGTAGGTTGTAATCTGGAGGACAGTTTCCCGACGAACGGAAAGCTCCGCACTACGTTCGATCAGGCTGAGCGCATCCGTCGCGCGCGGCAGTCAGTTGCGGTGGCCGATATCCCTTTCTTCATCAATGCTCGAACTGATGTGTTCTTGCAGCGGCCGTCCAACGAGCATGACGAAGCTATGGTAGGTGAGGCGGCCGAACGAGCGAGTGTCTACGCGGAAGCCGGCGCGGACGGGCTTTTCGTGCCCGGCCTGACGGATATCAGGCTGATCGCGCGCATGGTTGAAAGATCGCCTCTTCCCCTCAATATTATGTTTGGCGACAGTACGCCGCCGGTGCAGTCCCTCGCAGAATGTGGCGTCGCAAGAGTAAGTTACGGTGCTCGACCCTACTTAGTGGTGAAGAAAGCGCTGCAAGACTCGGCACGCGAGTTATTCCAACGTCTGCAGCATGAATGAAAAGCTGCGATTGCTTGTCGATCGACTCAAGACGCCCATAGGCGAGATGTTGATCGTAGCGGACGAGCAGGGAAACCTGCGTGCAGTAGATTGGGCAGACTACGAGGCGCGCATGCGTAACCTCTTGCGTCTTCACTACGGTAAGGATGGGTTTCGCCTCGAGCCTTGTATCAATCCGAGTGACTTAACGTACGCGATCAGTAGATACTTTGACGGAGAGTTAAGCGCGATCGACACTTTGCCGGTGCAAACGGGCGGAACGCTATTTCAACGTGATGTTTGGCGTACGCTGCGGAAGATTCCCTGCGGCACAACGATTCACTACTCGAAGCTTGCTGTGCAAGTCGAGCGGCCGAAAGCGATCAGAGCCATCGGTTCGGCGAATGGTGCAAATCCGGTGGGCGTCGTCGTGCCTTGTCATCGCGTGATCGGAGCCGATGGTTCGCTCACCGGCTACGGAGGTGGTATCGAGAGAAAACGGTGGCTGTTGGAACATGAACTCGCGCGGAATCCCGCTTATTGATTGCCATTGCGAGACGTAGACCGCGACAGGTTAGAATCGATGAATCCAATCTAGGAAGGTGAAATGAACGGTTCCAATTCTCTTTTAGTATTCTCATCGGCAATGTTTTTGATAACGCAGTCGGCATCTGCCCAAAGCGTCGGTTATACCGGCCTATTCGGCGGCGGTCCTTTTTACAAGAATGCATCAGCCAATATCACCCAGGTGGAAAATTCCGGCTTTACCGAGGCGATCGTCTGGAGCGTTGAAGTCAACGCAACCGGCGATTTGAACCTCAACGGGGAATTTCCGTTAACTTCGGGCGGTGTCTACGTTGGAAATCAGACTTACCCCAATTTTCCGGCTGACATGGCGCAGCTGAAGCAAGGCACCATTAAACGAGTTACTTTCAGCATCGGGTCTTCCAACTATGGAGACTGGGAAGATATCAAGGCGCTCGTCGATGCGCAGGGCACGGGTCCGAACAGCATCTTATATAAAGACATCGTGGCACTCAAGACGGCCATACCGGCGCTGGATGCAATCGACTTCGATGACGAAAATAGCTACGATGCGCCCTCAACGGTTGCGTTTGGCGTGATGGTAGGCAAGCTCGGTTTGAAGGTGACCCCGGATCCGTACGTCAATAACTCGTACTGGGAGAACGTGGTCTCTCAGATAAATACCCTTTTACCGGGCACAGTGGATGGCGTACATCTGCAAGCCTACTCGGGTGGCGCTGGAAATAACCCCTGCGTCGGATGGAACTTCGGCGCAGTTCCGGTCTGGCCGGGTCTGTGGGATAAGGTCGATACTCCGGCCCAGGTTCAGAGCATCATGACCGGCTGGAATAATCAGTGCGGGATCAACGGCGGAACCCTCTGGCTATATGACGACATTGTCGGAAGTCCGCTGGTAAACCAGTATGCCGCCGCGATCAACACCGCGGTTGGTGGTACCGGGTTCACTCTCAGCGGTACGAGTAAGATAACTCTGAATCAGAGTTCCATTGGGCGCGGCGTAATCAAGATCACGGATCTGAATGGGTTCACCGGCAGTGTTACGTTCACCGTTTCGGGCTTGCCGAGCGGCGTGCAGGGGGTCGTTGCCGGGACGGGGGCCGAACGGGAGTTGTTGTTAAAAGCCGGGCCGGCCGCTGCCACAGGTACCGCTATCGTCACCGTAACGGGTACTTCGGGTAGCATTACGCAGACACTTTTTGTCACGTTAACGGTAAACGCGGGGACCGGCTCGACGGGTAAAGGCACAGTTGTCGACCTATCGGCTTACTTCAATCGAGCCGGTATCTATACGGACGGGACGGCCTTCTCGGCGACGGGCGGACTCGACGGTGTTGGTAACGCCTACTCATCGAATCTCCTTGGGCCCTCTCGAGTGGACTATACGGACCTCTTCGACTTTGGACCTGCGAATGCGCCGGACGTGATTAGTTGCACAGGTCAAGTCGTCACGCTGCCCGCCGGCCAGTTCTCCGGTCTCGAATTGCTTGGGACGGGCATCGAAGGCGATCAGCAGGCCCAACCAATAACGGTTACTTACAGCGACGGTTCAACCGCCAAGTTCTCGCAGAGCTTCAGCGATTGGTACACGCCGGCTAGCTATCCGAGTGAAATGGAAGCCGTAGCTATGGCTTACCGGGATGAGTCGAACGGGACTAAAGACGACCGAACGTTCAACTTGTACTCTTATCATTTCGCGCTCGATTCAAGCAAAACCGTTCAAACTCTGACGTTGCCTAACAACGCGGACGTCGTGGTGTTGGCGGTAAATCTGCGCTAGTGTAGTCGCTTCAAGGTGAGTTGACGGCGGCGCCGGAGTTTCGTTCGCGTGCCGCCGTCAAACCCGAGCTATAGGTGATCCAGCCGGTTGCTCGATCTAAGAACTTAGGATGGGTGAGTGGATGCCGTATGGCGGGTAAGTTCCTAAAGCTTCATTTCACCTTCTTAATCTGTTCGGCATCTGCGAGCTTGGCGCAGTCTCAGAGTCCCCCATCAATCCAGCGGAAGGATCCAACCGGCATACTTACCGTTGAACAAAAATTCCACTTCTATCTCGATAACACGTTCAACGAAGGTCTGGTTTTGTGGGCGGTCGTCCCTGGGGCTCTCGAACTGGCCGATCCGCCGAGCAAGTACCCGCCGGAATGGCGAGACGGCTTGCAAGGGTTCGCGCGTAATACCGGCGACTATCTTGCGTTTGATGTGACCTTGGGGACCACTCAATTTGCGGCCGGGGCGATATTGAAGGAGGATCCACGCTATTTTCCATCACACTCTCGAAACGTCTTTTACCGTGCGGTCCACGCGATTGCATTTACGCTGGTTGACAAGGGTGACAACGGTGAGCGCCGCGTCGCGATCTCGAACCTGCTTGCGGCGAGTGCCGCCGGCTTTGTTGGGAATACCTACCGCCCGCGCGGCTTCAACGACGTGGTCCACGGTGGTCAGGAAAGCGTGCTGGGAATCGCCGAAATTGCAGCCGACAATCTCTTTGAGGAATTCAAGCCGGAGCTAAAGCGTTTCGCGCGCCGTCTTCACATTCCTGCAGGAGCGACGTTCGATAACGACGAGTGACTTATTCGGTTTCGAAGACGACGCGGCCGTCGCCCAGATGGATCTCGTCGCCCGATTTCAGCTGCAATCCGCGCGTGGGACTCTTCGGAACGGTCAGTCTCCGGCTGTCGCGAAACACTGAAGTGCCGCGCTGACTGGCTCCGTCCTGCAGATAGAACCTTCCGGTTTCCTTGTCGTAGCGGATGGTTGCATGTTCCCGAGATACCGTTGTCTCAGTTTCCGCGAAGGCAATGTCGTTGCGGCGGCGGAGTCCATCTTTCTCCCCCGAGACTTCTTTGAGCCGGCCGATATTCACGCGGTCGGATTTGATGTCCAGCTCCTGCGGTTCGGCTTGACCTCGCACCACGCGAAGACGTGCGTTGGGCCTTGCATTGATTCGCTCTACTGCGGCCGCGGTGGGAGCCGGTTGTTCGATCGCGTGAAACTCGATACTCAGGGCTTGGCTCGCGTCATCATCCACTGCGATGTCGACAAGAAAGCTTTGCGGGATGGTGCAGCGCGCTTCGCGAAGCAGGTCTTTGATATCGCTCTCGATCCCATCTGTTCCGCAAAGCGCCGCGCTCATCGCCGCACGTTCACGCTCGTCCGACGATGCGACGCGGATCCAGACGGAACCATGCGGGAAAACACTGCGGCCGCCGCCTCTCGGTTCGACCTCAGCGCGCACGCGTTCCAGAATCTCGCGGCGAATCTCAAGCAGTTCCCGCCCGCGCGGTTCGCCGCTCACACGTGACGACCAACCTTTGATTTTGCCGGCGATCCACCGATCCAGTTCTTCGAGCGCGTTCATATCAATCCCAATTGTCGTGCGGCGGCTACGATTTCACCGGCGACAGGAGCAGCCGTCGTGCCTCCATATTGACCGTTCTCGATTAACACGGCGAAAGCAATCCGTTTGCCTTGCTTGCTGCCAAAGGGGGCGAAGCCGATGAACCACGCATGCGACGGCTTACCTGGAAGCTCCGCGGTTCCTGTCTTGCCGGCGATCGGAATCGTGCCCGACGCCAGTACGCGTCCGGTTCCTGACGTTACGACGCCGCGCATCATCCCGCCGATCTGGAGCGCAAGATCCGGTGAGAGCAGCGCTTCGGGAGTCCGCACGCGGCCGTTGCTTTCATCGATGATCCAGCGACCTTCCGGTGCATTGCCGCCGTTCGCGATCGTCGCAGCGACGCGAGCCATCTGGAACGGTGAAGCGACTACCTGTCCCTGACCGTACGAAGCTTGGGGCAGACTCTCGGCCAGCTTGCGCGCGGTGTTCGGCCTCGCGACGGAGATGCCGAGCCGCGATGCGGTATCGAACAACTGGTCCGCGCCGACGCTCTCGGTTCCGAGCTGCGCGAAGTACGCGTTGCAGGAGACGATGATGCCCTTTCTCAAATCGACCGATCCATGCGGTTGCGTGTCGCGGATGTCGTCGCGGATTTCGTGTTTGCGAACGACACTCCCGACGCGTCCGTCGGGAAGGCGAACGCAGTCGAAGTGTCGCGTCGCGAGGGCGGGATCTTTGCGAAGCGCCGCGATCGCGGTCACGATCTTGAACGACGAACCCGGCGGATAAAGACCGAAGCGCGCGCGGTCCAGCAGATCCTCATCGGGAAGCGGCGCTTGTGGACTGCCTTCGAGCTGGGTCAATTGCGCTTCGTTCGGCCACGGATAGCTAACGGCTGCGAGCAGGTCTCCCGAATCCGGATCCATAATAACCAGAGCACCTTTGCCTGACGCTTCGTTCTTCTGTTGGAGCGCGGTGAGATGGCGTCTCAGGATGTCCGAGGCTCGCATCTGCAGGCGCGCGTCGATGGACATGCGTACATCGCGAGGACGTTCCATGATCGCTTTGACTTCGGGATTCTCGGGCTCATAGCGATGGCGGACGAGCGGAATCAGCGCGGCATAGTCGCGATGCAGGCGCGCGGTGGTTTGCCCGGTATCGGAGTCGCGGACTTGCTCAACCTCCGCGACATCGTCGTAACCTTGCAAGCGGATGCGCGAAGTCTTCTCAAGAAATGCGGTGTTGGTTGCGCCTTGTTTGAGACGCGTGCGCGTGTCACCGAGAAGGTAGAAGAGCGGACCGCCCAGCGGATAGAAGCGCTCCTGATTGTGCGCAGCGGCGGTGTTCAAGACCACGCCCGCCGACGCATAATCGCGCTGGTGCGATTCGATCTGCGCCCAGTCGCTCGAGGCTAGAGGAAGTCCGTTGCGATCGAAAATCGTTCCCTTTGGGACGAGCTTCGCGGCTTCCATCAGACGGGGGTTGTATTGATAACGGCGAACACCGTCGGCTTGCAGGACCAACGTTGGTCGAATAAGCGTTTGATTTGCTCGGACGATTTGGATCCATCCGAAGCGTGCGATCACGATGACGAACAGGACGGCTAGCAGAGCCGTCACTCCACGCATGATCCCGCCGAAGTTCTCGCGTGATTCGTCACTCGCCGGCCGCGAGGATACCGACAGCACGATCGCGAACAGGAGGAAGTTCGCGACCATCGAGGTGCGCCCGTAACTCAGGAACGGTGAGACAACGCCCGAGAGCGGAATCAAGCCGAGCAGTCCGCCGGTGATCAAAAGGATCTGATAGGCAAGGACCAACGCGAGTCCAGCCACCAGGAAGAAGCTGTAGGTGCCCGGAGCGCGCATCGCGATTCGGAGGCTGCGGGCGATTAGCACGCCGTAAAGCAGATAGAGCACGAGTATCCCGATCGCGCCGCCTTGTTCGCCGAGCGCGGATACGATCAAATCGGTATGGGCCGCGGGCATCGTTTCTGAACTGCCTAGGCCGAAGCCCGTTCCAGTTGCGCCTCCGGTGGAAAGCGACCATAGTGAATCGGCCAGTTGATCGCCGCCGTGTACGTGGTTGTCCCAGGGCGAGAGCCACATGTGGACGCGCTCGCTGACGGTGTGCGGATGCCCGGTGAGATATCCAAACCCGAACGAAAGAATGATGATCGCGAGACCTCCGAGCGCGAGGCCGGCGCGGTTGCGGGCGAAGGTGTAGAGAGTCAGAAATAGAGCGCCGATCACGAGCGCGGGGCCGAGATCTTTCAACCAGAAGAACAGCGCGACCGAGAGACCGACGCCGGCGGCCAACGGAAGCAGGTAGTCGAGCCGCGGCATGTTGTATTTCGCGGCGAGCTTTCCACGGCGGCCACGCAGCTGGCGTAAGGCATCCCAGTTCGCAGCGAAATAACCCGCGAGGAAAAACACGAGGAGGATGCGGATGATCTCGACGGGTTGAAAGAAGAACAGATTTACCTTGGCGTCGCTAACGCCAGGTCCGCTGCCGAAGATGCCGAGAGCTAACGCGAGAAGAAGTGCGGCGATCAACGGCACATACGTGAGGCGACCGAACATTCGCTCGTAATCAAACATCGCGAACACGGTCAACACTACACATCCTGTTAGGACGCCAGATGCGAAATCAGAAAACATCAGCGTGTCGCGCAAGGGATCGCGCAGGCTGACCATCAGCACGAGGCCGATGCCCGAGAGCACCAGCATTGCCGGCAGGAAAACCTGATCGCCCGTAAACCCGCGTACGCGCCACGCGATATGCACGGCGAAGAAGCTCATGAAGAACAGCGCGCTCCAGAGCAGGAACGAACGGCGAAACGCGGACGCATCCCGCACACGCAGCAGCGGCTTGATTTGCGCGAACGCACCACTGTTAATGAGCGCGTGCTTGTCGACGCGGATGCGTTCAATCGCGCCGACATTCCCGAATCTCGCGCCTTCGCGTTTGCGCGCGTAGATCGCGTTGGCGACCGCGTCCTGTTGATCCGATGGAATCGCGCTTAGGAGCGGCGTCAGTTGCTGCGGTCCATTGAGATCGTTCAGATTCAACGCCGAGCTTTCTTCAGTTGCGACGTCGTGCGTCTTCGCCGCATAAACCAACCAGAGCGCGACGGCAATTACGATCGATCCGAAGACCAGCCCGATCAGCTCCGTCCATCGCGCACTGGCACGTCGCCGCACTTCGATGGCGCGCCGCTCTTCGGCCCGGAACACGATCTCCTCGCGAGTTACTTTCATTGCGCGGTCACTCCGGGCTGGCTCGGATGCGAAGCCAGCATCTGCTCCACGCGCTGCTGCCCTTGCACGGCAAGCATTTCGTTGCGGCTCGAATCGCCGAACATCCCTGCCTGGCGGTACAGATCTTCGGCGTGAACGTAATCCTGACGCGCTTTATCGAGGTAATCGCGCTCCTGCTCGGAATCCGAAACGAAGCCGTTCGATTCGCGGATGAATCGATCGGCGCGGCGCCGGTAGCCGTCAGCCAGTTGCGCCGTCTCGCGATGTCCCATCGGGTGGCCATTGCGCGCGGCTTTGTTGAGTGCCTCTTCGGCGCGCTCCACGTCGTTCAGATCATAGACATAAAGGCGCGCGAGACCTAGATACGGATCGGGCGAATGCCGCAAGCGATCGGCGGCTTCGTTGAACTTGCCCACGGCCGTGTTCAATTTCTTCTGCCTCGCCGGGCCGTGCAGACTTCCGGCGTCGATGCGATCGATATGTCCCTCACAAAGCCGGATGCGTCCCAGAATGTCGTTGCTATCGGGATCAAGCTCCAGCGCCCTACTCAAACTGTTACGCGCTTCGACCCACTGCGGTTCGAAAATCGCGGGTGCATCGCTGTCGCGATACTCGGCGATCACGTCGTCGGCGGCCGCAACCAGCTTCTTACGCAGTGCAGTGCGAGCGCCCCAAAGCAGTCCAGGCAGATGCGTGCGGCTATTCAGTTTCTGATAGCGATTCCAGGCGACGTTCATATCGGAGACTTGCTCGGTCTGAATGTCGTTTTTGAGTTTGCCCGCTGCGTCGGAGAAGTTCCACTGGCTCAAGGCGAAGCCGGCCGTTGCCAGAATACAAATCGCGGCGACGGCTAAGCAGCCCATCATTGTGCGTCCCGGCCGCTGCCGCGGTAGCGGAGGCACTGGAGTCATCTTCGGCAACGAACCCACTGGCAGGAAACCCGGGCTGGTGCGGATCGTGCGCTCCGCGTCCGGCACGCCGATCGGACTTGCGGTACGAACGGTCGCTTCGTTGTCTAGCGTTTCTGCGCCCAACGTTTCTGTCGCGGTGAAGACCGGCTGGGCGAGGACCGGCTGGCCGGTTTGGAAGCGCGCTAGGTCGTCATTCACCTCGGCCGCCGTCTGATATCGATTCCGGATATCGCGCGCGAGCATCTTCGCGGTGATGCGCCGCAGCGGTTCCGGACAAGTCTCGGGAAGCGGGTCCGGCCCTTGCGCGGACCGGATCCGGCGCTCCAGACTCACCTTGGTTTCCTCGCCGAACGGCAGCCGCCCCGAGACCATCTGATACAGCAGCACACCGACGGACCACAGATCCGAATCCGCATCCATCTTGCCCGATTCAAGACGCTCCGGTGAACAGTAGGCGGCGCTGGCAAAGAGATTTACCGTGGCGTTACGCGTGTCCGATAAGGCCTTCGCGATTCCGAAATCCATGACGCGCACCGCGTTGCGGCGATCGAGCCGTACGTTGCGCGGCTTCAGATCGCCATGGATGACGCCCGCAAAATGCCGCGTCCCGATCGTGGTTGTGAACGCCCGCAGGTTCTCCAGCGTCTGGCACAACTCGCGCGCGACGTAAGCTGCGAATTTCGGATCGAGCGGCCCGCGTGCGAGCGCCGTCGCGACATCTTGTCCCTCGATATATTCCATATCGACGAACAGATGCCCATCGAGATCGCCGTAGCGATTCACGCGGACCACGCGAGCGTCTGCCAAGCCTAATCGACGTTGGAGTTCGGCGCCGAAACGTTCGGCTTCGATGACGTCGCGATCCTCGCCCGCGAGTGGAGCGAAAACGATTTTCAGTGCGACTTCGTTCAGCGTGACGCTGTCTTTCGCGCGAAAAACCTGTCCCATGGCGCCGCGTCCCACGAGTTCGACGATCTGATAGCGCTCGAAGCGGTCTCCGCGATTCACCGCTGCAACTCCCGCGGATTCCGTGCCGGCTTCAAATACCACCAAGCTGCGCCGGCGCCGATCAGTAGTCCGAAGAGCAGAGCAACGGCGGGTCCGGACCCGATCTTGGCAATGGTGTACAGGAGCGCGACTGTGATCGTGGCCATCATCAGACGACCCGGGCGCTGACGCGGCGGGACAGCGATCGGTGAAACCGGCGTCATTCTCGGGATCGACTCCACCGTGCGGCGCGTTCTTTCTGCGTCTGCTTCCCGAGCGGGAGCCGCAGTGCGCATTGTGGCCTCGGCTTCCGGTACGCACACGAAATGTCCGGTCTGGAAGCGCGCGAGATCGTCATTCACCTCAGCCGCGGTCTGATATCGCCGGCAGAGATCGCGCGCCAGCATCTTCGCCGTAATGCGCCGCAGCGGCTCGGGACAGCTCTCCGGGAGCGGGTCAGGGCCATCCGCGGAACAGATGCGCCGCTCCAGACCCATCTTGGTTGCCTCGTCGAAAGGCAGCCGCCCGGACACCATCTGATGGAGCAGAACACCGACCGACCAAAGGTCTGAGTGGGAATCCATCTTGCCCGATTCAAGGCGTTCCGGCGAACAATACGCTGTGCTGGCGAACAGATTCACCGTCTCATTACGAGTGTCCGAGAGAGCCTTCGCGATACCGAAGTCCATCACCCGCACGGCGTTGCGCCGATCCAGGCGGACGTTGCGCGGTTTCAGATCGCCGTGGATGACGCCGCAAAAATGGCGCGAGCCGATGGTGGTTTTGAATGCGCGCAGATTCTCCAGCGTCTGGCAGAGTTCGCGGGTGACATACGCGGCGAACTTCGGGTCGAGAGGTCCACGCGCTAGCGCGGTAGCGACATCCTGCCCATCGACGTATTCCATGTCGACAAACAAGCTTCCGTCAAGATCGCCAAAACGGTTGACGCGCACCACGCGGCCGTCGGCCAGGTTCAAGCGCCGCTGCAGTTCCGCGCCGAAGCGCTCAGCCTCGATGATGTCGCGGTCTTCGCCCGTCAGCGGAGCCTCGACCACTTTCAGTGCGACATCGTTCAGAGTCACGGTATCTTTCGCACGAAACACTTGCCCCATCGCGCCGCGTCCGACGAGCTCGACAATCTGATAGCGCTCGAAGCGATCGCCGCGCTTCATGGCTGCTGCTCCGGAGGAATGAGCTTGAACTTCGGGCGTTTGTCTTTGCTGGTCCAGCCCGGGAAGAAATTGCTGTCGATCACGGATGGATCCGCGCGCTCGGACCAGATCGGTTCGGCCGGACCGGCGCCGGTGAACACATTGTTCCTCACGACGGGACGCAATGACGATCGAAGCTCCAGCCCTGGCCCGGCACCGCGCTCAATCGTGTTTTCTTCGATGAGCGGCGCAGCGGTGCCGGTAATGCGGATCGCAGGTCCGTTCGCGTTGCGCACCTTACATCCGGCAATGACGCCGCGCGCATTCCCGCTGATCGAAACGCCGCCGCCGAGTTCATCGTCGACCAAGGCTACGTCGCTGTTGGCAATTCGCACAGGCCCACGCACCGTCGCACTTTCAAGCCGCGCGTGTTCCAGACCGCTCCCGGTAACTGAGCCGTTGATGATCGCTTCACCCGGCCGCTGTCCTTCGATGGTGACGCCGTCCTTCAGGCTGATATCACCATCGTACGTGCCCGGCGCAAGGATGAGCGTGTCGCCGGATTTGCTAGACACAAGCGCTGTTGCGAGGGTCGCGCCCGGGGCGAGCAGAGTTTCGTGCGAGCGCTCGACCGGGGGCGGAGCCGGGTGCGCATTCAGCCACCACCAGACCGCGCCGCCACCGAGCGCCAGTCCGATCAGCAGGGACAGGGCGGGGAGCAGCAATGAATTTCGCGACGCGGGTTTGGCTTGTTTCCCAACGGGCTTGCCGATGCCTTCCCAAACTGTTCGCCTTCCACCAGCACCACCGATACGTTATCCCGGCCGGTTTGCGTCGCGGTGCGGATCAGTTCACTCGCCGCGCGCTCGCGTTGTCCCGCGTTGCGTTCGACGATCTCCAGAATCGTTGCCGAGGGAATCGCATCGCTTAGCCCGTCACTGCATAGCAGCAGCGCGGCATCGGGTTCAAACGGAACGCGGCGGATCTCGATAAAATCCTCCTCGTCCGGAGTTCGCACCTGCGATCCCACATCGCGGAACACTTCGTTCCGGCGGGGATGGGTCATCGCCTCCGCCTCGCTCAACTCACCCGCATCCTCGCGCTCGCCGACCGGGCGAATGATCGCTCGTGACCTTTTCAATAGCGCCACGGCGGATGCGATAGAGCCGCGAGTCGCCCACGTGTCCCGACCGTCGCGTGTCCGTCTTCGACCACGGCCGCAGTGAGCACGCACGCCATGCCGGACCATTCCGGATGTTCCTCGGCGGCCTCGTAGATTGCGTTGTTTGCCAATGCGATCGCTTCGCGTAGCCGCTGTTCGGCAGTCCCAGCCTGCCGCTCGAGTCGCGCGCGGATATGTTCGACCGCGATCTCCGCGGCGTGTTCGCCCGCTTCATGACCGCCCATTCCGTCCACTACGGCGTAGGTGCCGCGAGCATCGTTGGCATAGACGCGGTCTTCGTTGTTGCCGCGCACGTTGCCCTGATCGCTCACGGCGGCGGAAGCGAATTTGGTCGGAGAAGCGGCCATCGCCGGAATTATGCCTTTCGCCGGGCTATGCACGGTAACTATGGCGACGACCGCAACGGCGAACAGCAGAGCAACGACGAGGAATACGATGCGCGCGCTGTGCAAGGTCGTCAGGCTCATTTGCGCGCCGCCTTGAAATCGATGGTCATTACGCCGGCAAGGCCGATTCGACACTTGGGGGGCAGCGGCACCTCCACGTTCTTGTCGACGTCGGCCCCGTTAACATTCTCAATGCTCGGAGGCACGCGCTTGCCGTCGACTGTGGTGCCGAGCGAACTCAAGTCCTTGATAAAGAGGTTGCCGCTGGCCGGATCGCGCCGGATCTGCAGATGCTCGCGTGAAATATCCTTCTTGCTCTTCAGCTTCAGGTCCACCCAGCGATCGACGCCGCCGCGTCCGACTTTGATCAGTTCCTTCGTCATCTGATACGTCTGCGAGCCCGCGTCATCGTCATAGGAAAGGCTGGCGAAAACGAGTCCGGCCGCGCGACTTGTTTCGACGGGGCCGCTGCGCATCGTGGCCGTGGTCGTGGTCTCGCCAGCCGCAGTGCGCTTGGTCACGCGCTCGGTCAAGGTCCCGACGCGATCGTCCGGTTCGCGCAGCGGCAGGAAATGTCGAATGAATGACGAGCGGATGTTCCGGCGCGTCGTCATCCATGTTCTCGTGCAGATCGACCGACCAGTCCCCCAGCGTCTCGAACTTCGGCTTGGCCTTCTTCACCGGGACACCCGGCAAGCGCAGTTTTGGCTCGGCCGCTTTGTTCATCTGCCGCAGCTTTTCCTCGAGCGCGGTGACCGCTTCTTTCTTTACACGAGGAACCAGCGGGCGCAAGCGATCGTAATCATCGGCATGCAGGTAGATGTCGAAAACGCTAGGGACCAGATTGCTATAGAAACTCGGGGAAATCCCCTGTTCCATCTCGTCGAGTAAGAAGTCGATGATGTCTTTTGGCGTGATCGCTTGGGTGGGGGCAGTCGGCATCGGGCGCACTACTTCCAGTATCGTTATACGCCCGGAACCGCCCGGAAGTTCGGTTACTGCAATTGGATCTGTACTACGTTCGAGTTGAATCCATCCGCTTGCAACTGTACATAGAGCGGACCCGCTCCCGCGAGGCTTGAGGGGAGGGGAATGTTGACCTGATCGAGGCCGGTGAACTGGTCCTGAGCGCCCGCAAACGACGCGGTTACAGTTTGAGAACCGGCCGAGGCTACTTCCTGCCCTGCCCAGTACGTGACCGCCGAAGGGCCGATGGTTGCTGTTACCGCACTTTGGTGATTCTCGATGCCTGTCGCGAATAAGATCAGGTACGCGGATCCCCCACTGATACTCACCGGAACCGTGGTACAAGAGGAGGCACAATCGAAGATCGGCTGCGAAGTCGATGGTCCGTTCGATGGGTACACATTGATAAAGCCCGCGGCGGGACCGGTGCCGTTCGACAGAATCGTGTAGATCGCGGGAGAGACATTCTCGATCCCGATGGTGTCGAGCACAGTACCGGATGGAGCATTGAACGCGACCGTCGCGGGTCCCGGCACCGTTCCCGCCGGGATGATCCAATTGACTTGTCCGGGTGACGCGAAGGCGAGTAAGGCCGGGCGCGCGGTGCCTTGCGAATCGGTGACGGTGACACTGGTTTCGCCGAGGCTGGTGGTCAGAGTCGAAGCCGCACCTGCTGTACTTCCCGCCAGATTCGAACCAAACGAGGAAACGATCGATCCCGGGGCTTGCGGGAAGTTGAGATAGCTCGCGCTCGATGCCGCTGTCGCGCTCGGGCCGAAAGTTAGAAGGTAATCCGCTCCGCTTTGTCCCAGGCTTGCGCCGCCCGCCGTATCGATAAGATACACAACGGACTGGGTCCCGTCCGGACTCCAGTCATTGTCTCCGGTCGTGATCCCAGACAAGTAATAAGGACTATTCGGATCGACAAACCACGTGACGCGTTTCTTGTCGGAGCCGTCGTAATTCATCGTCCAATAGTCTTGCTGTAGGTTGGTCAAGCTGCTGTTCAGGTTCCCGTAGGTACTAATGAAGATCAGCTTGTCCTCAATAGGGCTAGGTCTTGAATGTTCGTCCCAGTTATCGGGAGTATTCGTCAAGTTGGCGAATGCACCCGTGTTGAGGTTATAAGAGTAGATATCATTTCCGTACTGCGGCTGCCCGCTTGCGTTGCCGGAGAAGAAGATCGTCGTGTCGTCGCGGCTAAATCCGTGTGTCTCCAGCAGTGCGGGAATGACGCCGGGTTGTAGGGTGTTGAGTAACTGCACCGTAGGAGCCCCGCCGGAAACGCCGGGGTAAACGAGGCTACTTGAATCACCCATTCGCCAGTGGGTCTCGGGCTGCGCGAAATCTGTTGAGCCCAGATCAACTTAGTGCCGTCATGCGAGAAGTGCGGGTGCAAAACGCCACCCGGCGCCGGATTCTCACTTGCGGCGACCTCCCAATAGTTATCACCCGCTGCATCCATGATGTAGATCACGTTGTTGATACCGACTCCGGGACGAGCCACCGTATTGTCGAGGTTCGTTGGATCCGAAGAGTAAGTCATATCCGGCCTTTGCGCTTGAAACACGATGTAATTGCCGGAAGGATGCCAGTCGGGATTGCCCTTGTTATAGGGAGGCGCCGCCGCCTGGTTGCAAGTTAGGCAGACTTCATTGGTGTTGGCGGGGTCCGGATTCATGGTCCAGACATCGAAGTAACCCACGCTGTTTTCGCGATCGAACGCGATCAGATTATTACCCGACGGCGACCAGGCAACGCGTCCGCCGTTCGACGTTAGCTCCTGGATGTTGACGACCCGGTAATCGACAGGCGGGTTTTGCGCGAGGCAGACCGCCGGGATGACGGCCATGCAAAATCCCACAATGCTGTGTCTCAAAGAACCCACGTTACTATTTGAACCCGTACGGGGGCCATGTGACTGTCGGGAAAGGTAGGATGGTCCGACGCGAACGGACCGATCATCAGAGCCGGCGCATGAGAAGCAGCGTACGGTCGTCCGCTATCTTGCCGTAAGCGGCCGTCGCGTCCAGGATCTCGTCCGAAATTTCGGCCAGTGTCCGTCCGGCGTTCCGACGAAGGGCGCTCTCAATATGGTCGTAGCCGATCTCCTCGCCGTCACTGCCGAAAACTTCGGTGATGCCGTCCGTTACCAGTGCCAGAATGTCGCCCGGGTCGCATCGCACCCGTCCGGTGGCGTATTTGACGACCGGAAACATCGCCACCGGAAGGTTCTCCACGGTGCAGCGCTCCAGGCATTCCGAACGGCTTTGAAAATGGAACAACGGCAGATGCGCCGCAAGCGAAAAGGTCAATTCCGCTTCGGATGTGATCAACACATAGGCAAACGTGGCGTAGGAGCGTGCCTCCGTTAGCGGCGAAAGAACCTCATTCACCGACTCAAGCAGTCCTTGACCCTGGCTATTGCTGGACGTCAGACGCATTCGGACCGCGGTCTTGATCATACTCATGAGGACGCCCGCGTGAACCCCATGGCCGGCGACGTCCGCGATATAAGCGCACGTGGAATTTCCAAACTGGATAACGTCGAGCAGGTCGCCGCCAACGGCTCCGCTCGGCAGCGAGACTCCGTAGAACTCAAATCCATTGCTGACCGTTGCGATAGGAGGCACCAGTTGACGTTGTATGCCCGATGCGAGCTCGATCTCGGTGTGCGCCGCGAAAAAGCGCTTTCCCTCGAGACGGAAGAACGACAGAAACAAAACGTACCCCGCCACAATAAACACAAGCATCAGCACTCCATGAAGCGTCACCTGGTCGCGCCATTGCTGGTTTGACAGAGCGTGCATGTGGGGCGTATAGCGCCCGATGATCGCGAACGCGACAAACTGAATTACGCCCAGCGCAATCATCGACCGGATCATCAGCAGGGAGCCAAACCACGCCCAGAACATCGAGGGAATCGCTGTCGCGATTACGGTCGCGACGAAGTGCCACGGGCTCGATCTCTCCAAATCGAGGCAGTCGTTTATTACGCCCACAGCCGCAAAGAGGCAAGCGACGCCGCCCAGGAACGCCGTGATGGACGACGGCGGCATCTTGCGAAACATTTCGCGGCGCGCTTTCCAGTTCACGCGCGGGACACCGTCGTTTGTTCGGTAGATTCGGTCTGCGCGGTCTCCTGGTGATAACGCGGAAGTTGAATGATGAACTTCGTCCCTTTGCCCAGTTCACTCGTTACGTCGACTGTGCCGCCATGCGCCTTTACGATCCAGGCGACAAAGCTGAGACCTAACCCCAAGCCGTGTTCCGGACTCGATTGCGACGAGGGCCCCGCGATCCGGTAGAAGCGATCGAAGATATGGGGCAGATGCTCGGGCGATATCCCGCGGCCCGTGTCGGCGACTTCGATGGTCACCCTTTCCGCATCGTTCTGCAGACTGACTCGCACTTCGCCGCCCGGTGGAGTGAACTTGATCGCGTTCGACAGGAGGTTTGACAGCATGCGCTCAATTTGCACGCGGTCGATATCGACGTCGCAGCCGCTGTCCGATTCGAATGCAAAGAGGCGGACCTGCGCCCCTTCCGCCGGAATTTGAAACTGGTCGACGGTGTCGTGGATGAGGCGGCACAGATCGAGGCGTGTGCGCTGCAGCAGCACTTGGCCGGTTTCGGCTTGCGACAGCAATAGCAGGGCTCGTACGATTCCCGAAAGCCGCTCGATATCGTGTAGGGTATCCACGATCGCTTCGTGATAATCCTCGGCGGTCTTCGCCGTAAAAAGCGCGACTTCAAGCTGTCCGCGAATCACGGTAATAGGCGTTCGCAGTTCGTGCGAGACGTCAGTCGAGAACTGGCGAACTTGATTGAACGACTCTTCGAGGCGTCCGATCATGTTGTTGAAAGTTTCAATCAGGTAATCGAGCTCGTCGTGGGATCGGCGCACGGGGATGCGCATGGACAAATTCGAGCCACTGATGCGACCGGCGGCCTGTGCGATGTCCATAACGGGGAGCAGCGCGCGGCCGACCTGTATCCAGCCCAGCAGGAATCCGCTCAACGCAACGACTGGAACCACCGCGAAGCAGAGCCAGGTGAAGTCACTCAGAAGCTTTCGGTTGTCTTTAAGGGAACGGCCAATCGCGACGTAGTAGTAAGTGGCGGGAGGATACTCGTCCTCATCGACGCCGGCGCGGATCAGGTAATGCTCTTTATGAGAGTCGACCTTCTCCTCCCAGAGTGTCTGCTTCGACGAGATCACGTTTCGGATCTGGCTTTTCGGGTCTGCTCCGAAGGTCTCGTAGATGTCGGAGGTCTCTATCGGCTGGCCCTGTGCATTGGCGATAAACAGGACGTGCTGTAGACGTCCTCGCAACGCCACTTCGTCCGGATCGTCCTCTTCGACTAACCAAGTCCATTTTCCCTTTTCAGGCCGGTAGTAACCCTTGAACAAAGCCCAATCGCCATCGAGGGCGTCGCGAATTTGTAAGTCGAGACTGCGTGCCAGATACTCACGGAAGCCCCCCATCACGGACGTAAGTATGAGCGTGAAGAAGACGGTATAAAACAGCGAAAGGCGCAGGCGGAGGCCGCGCGTTGGGCGGCGAATCGCTTTAGCCGCCAACTCCACGTCACGCCTGCCGTTCGGAAGTGATGAATGGAGAGGGCTTCACCGGCGCGGGCTCCGGCGCATCGATCATGTAGCCGATACCCCGCACCGTTTGAATCAGCTTCTGCTGATAGCGGTCGTCGATCTTGGTGCGCAAGTGCCGGATATAAACGTCGACGATGTTGGTGAGGCCGTCGTAATCCATATCCCAGACGTGCTCGACGATCATGGTGCGGCTAAGCGGGCGGCCCTTGTTGCGCATCATGTATTCGAGAATGCCGAATTCTTTGGGCGCAAGTTCGATGGTCTCGGCATCGCGGGTCACTTTGCGGCGCAGGGAATCGAGGGTCGAGATCGGCGACTTGCAACTTCTCAGGCGCGGGCTGGCCGCGGCGCAAAAGCGCCCGGACGCGAGCCAAGAGTTCTACAAATGCGAAGGGCTTGGTGAGGTAATCGTCCGCGCCGAGTTCCAGGCCTTTGACGCGATCGTCCACCGCTCCACGGGCGCTCAGGATCAGAACCGGCGGCCCGACTTTGCGCGACCGGATACGCTCCAGCACCTTCATGCCGTCCATATCGGGCAGCATGAGATCGAGAATCACCAAGTCATAATCGGTGTCGTGAACGTAGCTGACGGCGGCTTGTCCGTGGTCGGCGACATCGACAGCGTAGCCGTTGCTTTCCAGGCCGCGCTGCAGGAAATCGGCGATCTTCTTTTCGTCCTCAACGACCAGAATCCGCATGCTGGTTACAGGGTACAACAGTAGGGGGTTTGGGTGGCAAGGTTAGGCGTTCACGGGTTGAAGATGATTGCGCCGGCGCCCTTACTGTCGGTAACGTTGCGGCGCGTGAATGAGATCTTCAACAGAGCGAAAAGCGACACTACGCAGCTTCTTCGAATCAGCTTTTTGTCCTCCGGCGCGATTCGATGGTCGTGCATTTACGATACGCGAAGCGGCGCGGATTGAAGAACGCTAGTGCGTCAAGGTAAGCGCTGTTCCCACTCACGCCAGAAACTCGCGTCGCCCAGTTTCATTGCATTCCAGGAGGCATCGAAAGCGGCCGGGTTGCCATTCAAGATCGCGGTCTCGTTTTCGGCATAGGGGAATTGCGTCAGTGCGGCGAATTTTCTGAAGACGGTATCGCGGCGCACGCCTTCTGTTCGTCCCAGTAAGTGCCACAGCGTTAACGCATCCCGTGCGCGCGCCGATTGCACGACCGTATCGAGCGACGCCTCATCGCCATCAGCATCAAAATGAGCGACCGCTTGTTGGAAAGACGCGGGCGCGTCCACGAAAGAAGGCGTGCCCGGTCCCTTGCCGCGATACATCGCGCAACTTGCTCCCGCCGGAATGAAACTCTCGCGCTGCCGCCACTTGAAAGCAACCCAACCGGTCTCGACAACCACCCTGCCCGCACCATCCGGTCCAACTTCCAAGGTGTAACTGCAGCCGAGATCCACGGCCTCCGCAGACGGCGTATCCACGACGAACTCCGCCGGTGGCGCCCAGATCCGCGCGTGAATCACACCGCGCTCCAGATCGAAACGCTGCCGCTGCTTCTGCGACGAAGAGATACGCAGGCGTGAGCTCGGGTCCAGGTCGACCTGTCCGACCAAGTCGTCCGAAATCGTTGCCGTCGCTGAGGGCCCTGTTTCGACGAGTTCTCCCGCGCGCAGTGTTCGCGGCGCCGATTTCCCAGCTACTACAGTCCACGAGGTGATTCGATGCGAGGGCAGCCATACCAGCGCGGCAATCGCCGCAGCGGCTGCAATTGCGATCGGAATGAGAATCGCGCTCTTGCGCCATCGCGAACCTGACGGAACTCTCTGCAGCACTCTCTCGCGAAAAGCATATTGCCCGAGCAGGTTCTCCAGCCTAACGACCTCGGTATCCCGCTCGCCGGAGCGGTCCCACAAATAGTCTTCGTTCATGATTGATGACCCTCAAGTGCGGCGCGCAGCAACTTCATCCCACGGCACAGATTTACGCGTACGGAGTCCGGAGTCATTCCCGTACGAGCGGCGATTTCGGGCCCCGTCATTCCTTCCACCAATCGGAGAGCTAACGTCTCCCGATACGGAAGCGGCAACTGCTGTAGCGCTTCCATCGCCGCGCGCGCTTCGTCCGCCGGTTGAAACGAACGCGCATCGTCACGGTCACTTAGCGGTACTGCGGGCGGGATGCGGTGATGGTCCGTCGCGGTTCGTCGCGCGATCGATGCCAGCCAGCTACCGACGGCTGAGGCATCACGAAGCGATCCGATCTGCTGCATCGCTTTCACGAACACGTCCTGCACCAAATCTTCCGCGTTCGTGTAACTGACGCGAGACAGCAAGACGCCGTGCACCATGCGCGCGAAGCGCCGGTAGATTGTGCCGAAAGCCGCGCGGTCTCCCGACTGCGCGGCTCGGACCAGATCGCCCACATCGACTTCAGACTCAACGCTGCTCACGGGCACGGCGATTGCTACTAGCGAGTCGACGCGGAATTTAAGAGCAGGCTATCGACGTCCGCTGCAATGGGCTCACGGTAAAAGTGTTTGGCGGCGGCCCATTCGATATTACTGCCGTTAGTTGGGACCACGACACCCGTCTTGTAAGTGCCATAGTCCGGATTGGACGCGACCAGGCGAATGGCCCAGTTGCCCGTTTCCGGCCACTGCCGTCTAATCGCGAAAGTTCCCGGCGTGTGTAGCGCGGTTACTGTAAGCGGGATCGCTTGCCTACTCCCGTTCACGAAACCTTCCGCGGTTGCGGTCACAGTAGTCTTTTCGGGTGAGTGGCATGCGGTGATCCGTGCTGTAAGAACAGCGCCCATCGACATCGCTTCGGGGTTGGACGCGGGGTTCGTAGTCTCTAGCGTGAGCGCCCCGGCCAGAAGCGGTAGAGTGCCGAGCGCCAGAACGATTGTGGATCTCCAGAGTTTCATTGGATATGAACTCCTTTCGCCTGGAAGACGCGGTGCGCGGGCGAAGTGTTAACGCGGAATCTGTGCGCTCCCTGATACGATCTGACTGTTACCGAAGGAGGACACATTAATGTTAATCAAGCAGAACTCTCTTATCCTGGCTGGTTTCTCAGCCGCCTTCTTACTTATACTCGGCGCGGGGAAATTGGGCGCGCAGACGAACATCCCGACCCCGGGAGCTCCGGTGGCAGTCGCGGTTGACACGATTACTAACAAAGCCTACGTGGTCGACGAAGGTAGCCTTCAGAATGTCGATAACGTGACAGTCATCAACGGGGCAACGAATAGCACCACTACGGTCCCGGTCGGGTACAGCTCGACTGCCGTAGCGGTGAACCCCGAAACCGATAAGATCTACGTGACCAACGAAAAAAGCGTGACGGTCATCCACGGCGCGACAAATGCAACGAATGAGCTACCGACCGGGACCGGTCCCATCGCGATAGCGATCAACCTGAAGACCAACACAGTCTACACGGCCAATGGAGACGGCACGGTTACTGTCATCAACGGGGCTACCGGCGCGACTTCTTCAATCACGGCCGGGAACACACCGTACGCAATAGCCGTTAACCAGGTGACCAATACCATTTACGTGGTCAACTATTACGGCATTAGCGTCACCGTGATCGATGGCGCCACCGGCGGCACCACCACCGTCCCGGTCGGGACGAATCCGAACTCCGTAGCAATCAATCCGGTAACGAATAAGATCTACGTTCCGAGCGGCGGCAACATCGTAACCGTCATCGATGGCGCGACGAACGCTACAACCACGTTGACAGTCGGCTCAGTCCCGATCGCCGTGGCGGTCAATCCGAAGACAAACAAGATCTATGTGGTGAACCAGAACGATGACACGGTTTCGGTGATCAACGGAGCAACAAACGCGATGACCACCGTTCCAACGGGAAGCCATCCGAACGCCGTCGCCATCGACGAGGCAACTAACACTATCTATGTGCCTAATTACGACAGCAACAATGTGACAGTGATCGATGGAGCAACGAACGCTGTGAGTACTGTTGCGGCGGGCAACTCGCCATATGCCGTGGCGGTCAACCCGGTTACCGATACCATCTATGTGACTAACTACTTCGGGGACAGTGTTACGGTGATCAGCGGGTCGGGCGATGGTTCTAACAAGTGAAAGGCGATTGACTCGTTCACAGCCCTACCAGCTCAACAAACCCTGAACGGTCCTGGCCTGCCGCTTACTTACGATGAACTCCAGATTGTTGGACATCGTCAGTAACCAACGATTACTCGTCAACGGACTCATCTTACGGATATGATCGACATTCACCAGCGCGTTGCGATGGATGCGGCGGAACCCATTGCTCTCCAGCTTGTCCTGAATTCTGCGTAATGGCTCGGTCGCCAGAAAGCGCTTCTTCGCGGTGACGATCCATACCAGATCGCCCTCAGCTTGAAACGCGAGTACTTCGTCCGTACCCAGCAGCAGATACTCGGGACCGCTACGCGCGACGATGCGGCGAATCGGCTTGGGCGCGTCTGCATTTGCAACATCACTCAACGCGGCTAGCTGTTCCGCGGCACCGCCTGCCCGAGCCAGCATCCGGCCGGCTTTCTCGATCGCCTCGGCGATGCGCTCCTGACGCACCGGTTTCAGCAGGTAATCGACGGCACCGGCCTCGAATGCTTTAATCGCGTATTGGTCATAGGCTGTGACGATCACAAAGACAGGAATCTTACCGCCGCTACCCGCGCCTCCCACGCGCTTCACAATGTCGAAGCCGTTCATTCCCGGCATCTGTAAGTCGAGAAAGACGAGGTCCGGACGCATGGCCTCGATCAGTTTCAAAGCTTCGGTTCCCGATGCCGCCTCGCCGATCAAGTCGATCATCTCGTGCTGACCGAGTTCTTCCCGCAAAATGCTGCGCGCTACTGGTTCGTCGTCGACAATCAGCGTACGCATCAGGGTCACACCGAGGCGAGCGCGTGCACAGGGACATCGAAATGGATACGCGTGCGTTCCGCATCGCTTTCGATCAGCAGGTCGGACCCCGCGCCATAGCAGATGACCAAACGGCGCCGCACGTTTCCCAGCGCGAGACCGTGGCCCGTGCCGGCGCCACCCGGGGTAGCGATGAAGGGGCCGGAGTTCTCGACCGAGATCCCCACCCGATCCGCATGAAACTCGACCGCGAGCTTCACATAACCCGGAGCCGTTCGCGCAGCCACGCCATGTTTTACCGCATTCTCAACAAGTGGCTGGATGGAGAACGCGGGAATCTCGACATCGAATGCCCGCTCGTCAATGTCGATCTCGGTCTGCAAGCGAGGGCCGAGACGCATCTGCTCGATTTCCAGGTATTCGCGAACGATGCGCAGTTCGTCCTCGAGGCGGATGAAGGTGCGATCGCTCGCCAGCGAGTAACGCAGGATGTCCGAGAGGTTGAGGATCAGAGTGCGTGCTTGGTGGCTGGCGCGGGGGATGCTGCCGTAGATTGTGTTGAGCGTGTTGAAGAGGAAGTGCGGATTGATCTGTGCCTGGAGGGCTTTGAATTCGCTCTCGACCAGAAGCGACTGCATTTCCGCTGCGCGCAGACGGTCGACATGACGACCGACTTGAACCAGAAGGTTTTCCAGCGCCGCTAGATCTTCGCTGAGGAATAGACGTCCGCCCTGACGTTCACCAAGAAGTAAGGACCGGCGGTCCCCGCGCGTGAACGTTACGGGGAGCGTCAGGCGAACCCATTCCGGCGCGCCTTCGCCCGGCTCGGTTCGCCATTCATAGTGATCGCAACGCACAAACGCGGCGATGCGGGCGGCCGCTTGATTAAGTAAGGCATCCTCATCGAGTCGTTCGCCATCCGGACCGGCTGCGGCAAGTTCCTGAATTTCGGCCGCGATCTTATCGAAATTGGATCGCAAAAAGATTGTGCGAGTGACGAAAGCCTGGACGCGCCGCCGCACTGAGCCAAAAATGATCAGGCAGACGCATCCGGCTACGAAGGCGAGGCCGGTGTAGAAGGGCTGCGCGCTGGCCTCGCGTAACGGGTCGAATCGCGTCCCGAAGAACACGAGCACCGCGATGGCGGACGCCGCGAGCACCGCGTTGACGAGGAACCGGATGAACGTGTCGAGGAGAAGGAATCGGTAGTCCTGCAGCAGAACGAACAGGGCAAGCGGGATGCCGGCGTGGTGGAGCGCGATCTCGCCAGACCACGCGCGGCCGCCATGGGCCGACCCGAGATGCGCGAAAGACACGGCAAACAGAAAGAGCACCATCGCACCAGCCAGACGGCGGCTGCCATGGTCGCGCGCTCCCGTGAGCTGCTGCGCCACGATCAAAGCAACGGTCAGTAGGCTGAACCCGATCGTGATCAGGAGAATGGCCGCATAGTGATAGCGCACGACTCCGGTCATCAGATCGGCGAGATGCAGGATGGACGCCCCGGTGCTTAGCACGTATCCGGAGACGGTCAGCCAGCGCGCTTTGCCGGCCGAGATGTGCAGCAAAACGGCGGGGAGAAAACTGAGCACGGAGAAACTCAGCGCTATGACGAGTTGCGGCAGGAAGCCACTGTGCGGGTCAGTCGCGAGCCCGACGATCGAACCGATATTCCACAGCAGCGCAAGACCGGCGGCCAGACTTGGTAGCAGCGCGGCGTGGCGGCGATTCCGATGCCAGTCAATAAAAAGTAAGTACAGGAGGATGCCGAAAATGATCGCTCCGGCGGCGTGACCCACCGTGTTGACCAGCGTCGGCGCGTGGATACTCAGCCGGTCCGGCATTTAGATTCTCGGATCCTGCAAGACTGATTCCCTAGATATAGCTTCGCATCGCAGGCGAGAACTGTCGGAACTCAAGAACCGATGCTTGTTCGTCTTTTTATTCCTTGCTTCGATGCAGATGAAAAAGATCTTCCTTCGGCTTACCATTTTTAACCCGCCGCAACGTACTCACCAGCTCATCTCCGCTCCGTTGATATCGAAGCGAAAGACTGCCATCGGCGTTTGAGAACAACACATCTTGTCCATCATTAACGGACGCGACAAGACGAACCATATCCGCTTTCTCTTCCCAGCCAAGCAAGCCGCGATCGAAGTGCTTCATCTTGAAGATGGCCTTGCTACCCTCCACCTCGATCGCCCAGAATTCGTAGAACACCGCGTCGCCATCCTTCAGCACGCGGAAGGTGCCTACCATGCTCTTCCCGGTCGCTGGCGACCAGTACTCTTCTTCGTGTCCTTCTGCGGAATCGCTGGTCCAACGGCCGGATAAGAAGGCTAATGGCTGCAGAATAGGATCGGCCGTTTGTGAGAACGCCGCGAAGGGAATCATGTGCAATACGAGAAACGATGCCAGACAAAGGAGTCGCATCAAGAACGCCTCGGGAAACCATCCTCGGGAAACCATGATGATACGAGATCTGTATCGAGAAGAATGGGTGCCGCGTCCTCCAAACCCCAGGTCGCGAAAACGGAGCAGTCCGCTGATTCCAGTTCTGTTCCCGCTCACGGCTCAAACCATCCCGCCTGCCGCTCATCTGAGATATGGGAAGCGGCACAAAGGACAATAGGGTATATGATTCAAGGGGCTCGTCCCGCAGCACTGCTCTGTCTTTTCGTGTTATCGGTGTTCGCGCCACTACCCGCCGCTCAATCTTCAGGCAATGCCGGCACGCTGATCGGGACTGTCACCGATCCCTCGGGCGCCAGCATCCCCAACGCTACGGTCACCATCCTGAATCCCGTTAGCGGCCACAGCCAGACTTGCCAAACGGGACCTGACGGCTCTTACCGGTTGATTAACATCCCGGTGAACAACTACCACATGACGATAAAAGCGCCCGGCTTTCAGGACTACGAGCAGGACGTGACTTTCCGCAATTCGCTTCCAATCAACGGCGATGCAAAATTATCGCTGGCCGGCGGCGTGTCGTCTGTGACGGTGGAAGCCGGCGGCGCAGATTTGGTTGAAACCGATCCTTCCTCGCATACCGATGTCGATCGGAAAGATCTTGCGATGCTCCCTACCTTCGATCCGGGCGGGGGACTGAACCAGGCAATTACGGTCGAGACCGGAGGCGTTGTTGCCGACAGTAACGGAGGCTTTCACCCGCTTGGCGACCATGCCCAGGTGACTTATGTGATCGATGGCGAACCTATCAGCGACCAGCAAAGCAAGATCTTCTCGACACAGTTACCGCCTAGCGCCGTCCAGAGTATGGAGCTAGGAACGGGATCGCCCAACGCGGAGTTCGGCGATAAGACCAGTCTTGTCGCTCAAGTCACGACCCGATCGGGATTAGGCGCCATGCGTCAGTTCGGAAGCGTGGATACTTTCTACGGCGGGTTCGGTTCCACTGGCGGCGATGTGTCGTGGGGCTTCGGAACCGAGAAGTACGGTAACTTTATCGCACTCGATGGCACCCGAAGCGGCCGGTTTCTGGACGCCCCCGAGTTTACTCCCTTTCACGACGTCGGTAACAACGAGACAATCTTCGATCGTTTCGATTATCAGCCCGATGGTGCGGATTCCTTGCATCTGAACGTCTTTCTGGCCCGGAACTGGATCCAGATTCCGAACGATTACGACCAGTTAACGCAGGATCAGCGTCAGCGCGTGCTGACCTGGAATATCGCGCCTGGTTATCAGCACACGTTTAATACCCATATGTTGTTGACGATCAATCCGTACGCGCGCAAGGATCAATTCAACTACTATCCGAGCCGTGATCCTTTCGATGACACGCCATCTACCCAGAGCCAAAGCCGGCAGTTATTCGACTTAGGAATCCGCAGCGATCTGGCACTTAATTACGGGCATCACAACATCAAGATTGGTCTCGACATCAAACAGACCCGCCTGATCGAATCCTTCGACTTCGGAATCACCGACCCGACGTTCAATGCGGTTTGCAACGACGCAAGCGGAGACGGAATTTCATCGCCTTCGATTACCAATCCGAACACGTGTCAGGCGCTCGGCTATACGCCAAACCCGGCTTTTCAGGCGGGGCTGCTGCCTTTTGATCTCTCGCGCGGCGGGACGCTGTTTCAGTTTCGCGCTACACACAACATCAACGAATACGGTTTCTATATCCAAGACGGAATTACGTTGGGTAACTGGCTGGTCAACGTGGGGTTGCGCGGGGATATGTATTACGGGCTGACTTCCGCAAGCGCAGCCGAACCTAGGGCGGGCGTTGCCTACAACATCAAAAAGACAAGCACTGTACTGCGGGCCGCCTACTCGCGCAGCTTCGAGACGCCGTTCAATGAGAACTTACTTTTGTCCGCCGCATCGGGACTAAGTAATGGCGTAGCTTCAGCCGTTCTGGGCGCCAGTTCGACTCCGGCCATTCAACCCGGACGCCGGAATCAATTCAATACGGGCGTGCAACAGGCGCTCGGGAAGTATATCGTGATTGATGCCGATTACTTCTGGAAGTACACGCATAACGCCTTCGACTTCAGCGTGCTGCAAGATACGACGATTACTTTCCCGATTTCGTGGGATAAGTCGAAGGTCGACGGTGTGACCGGGCGTGTGAGCAGCACAAACATCCACGGATTCGTGACTTACTGGAATTTCGGCCACACGCGCGCGCGTTACTTCCCGCCGCAGAGCGGTGGATTGCTGAATACCACGCAGGTCCCGGATGGCGTGTTCCGCATCGATCACGACCAGGCTTTCCAATCTACTTTTGTCAGCCGCTATCAACGACCAAAAAACGCGGAGTATGTCGAATTCCTGTGGCGATACGACAGCGGAGAAGTCGTCAGCGGCGTTCCCGATGTGGCCGCAGCAGAGTTACTAACACCGGCGGAGCAGGTAGATATTGGATTCGCGTGTAACGGTGTTTATGCGACTTTGTTGACACCGATTTCGTCATGTACGGGGAAAGGGACGTCGACTTTACTTACGCTGCCGCAAACCGGAACGGAGAACGACGATCACAATCCGGATCGGGTAAAACCCCGCAGCACTTTTGATATGAGTGTCGGGTCGGATAATCTATTGCACTGGGAAGGCAATCGGCGATTCACGGCGTCGGTGCAGGTAGAGAACCTGACGGACAAGGTAGCCGTCTACAACTTCCTGTCGACCTTCAGCGGCACGCATTTTATCCAGCCGAGAACGGTGCTGGGTAAGATCGGGTTTGTGTTTTGAGGAAGCCGGGCGCGAAGAACTCCGGACGTTAACGGTATGCTTCTTTTCGGTCAAGGACTCGATCGATCTCGATGTATTCTCCTTGATCCCGAAAGAACACACGATGGTTCTGAGCTCGGAGCCTGATCAGGGGTGGCGTAAAGCCCACAAGCCGCTTCGTGGCTCCTTCGCCTGACAGGACGTATCGGCCCAGCGTCTTCAGAATCTGCAAAGCAATCCGTTGCTCGACTCCTCGCACATCCGCTCTGGCCTGTTCGGTCCAGACGACTCTCTTTGCCATGCGGCTATGGTTCGCTGCTCATCTTCTCCCAGTCGGCCACGGAAAGCCCGAACTCTGCCAGGACCTCTTCATTGGGTATCGGGTGGTTGTGTTTGAGCCATTCGTCTGCCTCTGCGACTGCTTTCGCTTCAGCCGGGCTCAACGTGTCGCCCTCCTCTTCGGGTAGGAGAGCTTCGAGCAGATGAACGACCGCAGCCAGTCGGTCTGGATCAAGCCGGTCGAGTAACTGGTGGGCGTGTTCGCGCAAGACTGGCTCCTAAGACGAGACTGAAGCAAGACGCGGTGAATGTCAATCAGTCGCGTCCGGGACAAACAGGTACTTCCGGCCCTTCCAAAAACTCCGGCTTCCCGGTTATACTTACTTCAACCTGAGCCCACAAAACGAAGCCGCCCGAGTGCTATCTCGCGCGAATCAAACTAATCAAAAGCTGGAAACGCTGCTGAACCGAATCGGCGAAGTCCCTGCGCAGATCCCGACTACTGCGCGGCCGCCGCAGCAATTCACGCAACCCCGTCCGGTGCTTGGAATTCGCTGTCCTCAATGCAAAAAGCGCGCCTTGCGACGAGCGAAGAAGGTCAACTTCACCGATCGTCTCGCGGCCTTGGTCCTGCTCCGTAAAATGCGCTGCCGTTACTGCCGCTACACCGAACTACGCTTCGTCTTCGACAAGAACTAACGCCCCACATACCCCGGGCCGCGCAATACTTTTCCCGGAAGCTTCCCGGTCATCTTGCCATCCAGAACCACGGGAACGCCATTCACCAGCACGTCATCCATTCCCACGGACAGCTGATTCGGTTGATCGAACGTCGCCAGATCGCGCACGCGGTCGAAGTCAAACACTACCAGGTCAGCCCACATCCCAGCTTTGATCACGCCGCGATCGGTGAACCGCAGCCGTCCCGCGGGCAGGGAGCTGAACTTCCGGATCGCGTCTTCGAGAGTGAGTTTGTGCTCCTCACGCACATACTTCGCGAGAATCCGCGGGAACGTTCCATAAGCTCGCGGATGCGGATGCCGGCCGCCTAATAAACCCTCCGGCGAAGTACCCTCCGAATCGTTATCGATTGAAACCCACGGCTGCTGCAGCGCGAGCGCGACGTCCGGTTCCGACATACCGAACACCGCAACTTCGGTGGCTGCGTTGTCTTCGATCAGCAGGTCGCACATCGCGTCGAAAGGGTCCTTATGCCATAGCTGCGCGATTTCGCTGAGCCGTTTCCCCTGCAGTGGAACCAGCTTCCGGTTCTGCACCACACCAATCAGAATCGCCTCGGGACCCGGGATTTCCGCCCACTCGTTATCGAACTTCGCATGGGGATCTGCCAACTCTTTGCGGATGCGCGCCCGAGTTGCCGGATCTCTCAGAGCGCTCGATCAGCTTGGCATCTCCGCCGTCGTGCGCCCACGGCGGAATGAACGCCGAGAACGTGTTGAACCAAGCCGTGTACGCGTAAGTATCGGCTGCGACATCAACACCCGATCGCCGTGCGGCTTCGATGCGCGCGACTACTTGCGGCATGCGACCGAAGTTTTGTTTCCCCGCCGCCTTCAAATGCCAGATCTCGACTGGAATGTGAGCTTCACGGCCGATGCGAAACGCCTCATCCAGGGCCTCGAATTCCGCGTCGCCTTCGCTCCGCATGTGCGTGGCGTAGATGCCGCCGAAACGGGATGCTTCGGTCGCCAGCGCGATCAGCTCATCCGTCTTGGCGTACGGCGCCGGCGCATACTGCAGCGCAGTCGAAAGCCCCACCGTTCCGTCCCGCATGGCATCCGCCACGAGCGCCCGCATCTGCGCCAACTCAGCCGCGGTGGGAGCGCGGTCGCCGTCCCCGATCACATAGCTGCGGACCTGCGTGGCACCGACGTACGAAGCCAGATTGATCCCCATCCCTTGCCGTTCGATGCGCGCGAAATACTCGGCAAAGCTCGACCAGTCCGGCTTCAGTCCAAGGCTGGCGAAGTAGGGTACGGCGAGCCCGCGCAGCCGGTCATTCAACGGCGCGATCGTATTGCCTTCGCCCGTCACCTCCGTCGTGATCCCCTGATAGATTTTCGATGGCAGCCGCGGGTCGACCAGGATCGTGTTCTCGGATTGCCCGAGCATGTCGATGAACCCAGGCGCCACAATCCGGCCGTGCGCGTCGATTGTAGTGTTCGCCGTCGCACCGTCCGGGAGCCGTCCGATAAACGCGATCCGGCCGTCGCGGATTCCGATGTCGGCTGCGTACCACGGCGATCCGGTCCCGTCGACGATGTGGCCGTTGCGGATGACGACGTCGTAGCTAAGGGCCGACGCGCTTCCACACATAGCCAGAACAACAAAAAGGACTCGGAGCACTTGGCCCAAAAGTATACTTCAACTTGACCGTGAGGATTGCGTGGACGCCAACCTGAACCGCCGCAAAACGAAAGTGCTGCTGGGTCTCGGCTTCGGCGGCTTGCTGCTGCTCGTAGCTGTTCTGGGGCTCAGCGGGATGACGTTTCTCTATCAAGTGGACGTCCGCCAGGAGCGTCTGCGGCGCGATTACGTCGAGCGCGATCGCACGCTCAGTCGCCTGCGCACTGACGTCTATCTGGCTGGCACGCACATTCGCGACCTGCTGCTCAATCCGGAAAACGAAGCTGCGGCCGCCAAGGAGTTTGAGGCGACGAGGGCGGATGGCGAGAAGCAGATCGAGAACTGTCGCAAGTTGACACGGGGGAAGGATCAGACTGCATCCGAGCAGTTGCGGCGTGAACTGCTCGGCTACTTCGAGACACTCGCAGAACCGCAGCATTGGACGGAATCCGAGCGCCGTTCGCGTGCATATCGATTTACAGAAGACATCGTGTTGCCCCGGCGCATGGCCGGGATCGGAGTAATCGACAGACTGCAGAGTTTGAGCGACTCGCAGATGGAAGACAGCGCCGAAGATGTGAGCCGTATGTTCGCGACTTTCCGCGTCCGATTTGTCGTGCTGCTCACGGCTGCGGCAGCGATCGGCCTCGCGCTGGCTGGGATCAGCATGTGGCGTCTGCTCGAATTGGAGCGTGTATCCGGCGAGGCTCGCGAAGAGCTGAAGAGCCTCTCGGCGAAGCTCCTCTCGGCGCAGGAGGAAGAGCGCCGGCGGATCTCGCGCGAGTTGCATGACGAAGTCGGCCAAGTCCTCTCCGCCATGATGCTGGGACTGGGAAATCTGCGTGCATCACTGCGCCGGGGCGACACTCACGAAGCGTTGCATCAGTGTCAACTAGTGGAAGAGATGACAGGTCGCAACGCCATGATGGTGCGCAATTTATCTCTCCTTCTCCGACCCACTATGTTGGATGATCTTGGGTCTCGTGCCGGCGCTTGCGTGGTTAGCGCGCGAGATGTCGCGCAACGAATCGATCCAGATTCAGGTAGACGCGGCCGAGATCCCGGACGACCTACCGGAAGAACAGCGCACCTGCGTCTATCGCGTCGTCCAGGAAGCCCTGCGAAACGTGAGCCGCCACTCCCGCGCAACGCGCGCCACGGTACACGTTGCGAAGTCGAACAGCTCATTGCGCGTTTCAGTGGAGGACGATGGTGAAGGCTTTGATCCGACAGTAGAGACCGGATTGGGGATTCTTGGGATGGAGGAACGCGTTGTGCGGCTGGGCGGTCGTCTGCATGTTGCTTCTTCATCGAATGCCGGAACGACCATCAGCTTCGAACTGCCTTTGCCTATTTACGAGATGAGCCCCTTGCGAACGGCATAAAGAATCAGCTCAGGCAAGCTGTGCAAGTGTAGCTTCTGTAGAGTGTTATTGCGATGCGTCTCCACTGTCGACACGCTTACAAACAGCATCTCCGCAATCTCTTTGTTGGTCTTTCCGGACACCAGCAGATGCAGTACTTCCTTCTCGCGCAGACTAAGCAAATCGTAGGTGTCCTCGACCCCGCGCCGCTGCACTTCGGCGACGTAGTCTTCCACCAGCATGCGGGTAATGCTGGGGCTGAAGTAGGCGTGTCCTGCCGCGACCGCGCGCACGGCGGCCAGAATGTCCTCTTCCGGCGACGCTTTGAGTAGATAGCCCTTCGCGCCGGCTTTCAGCGCGCGCAACACATACGCCTCATCCGAATGCATGCTGACGATGATGATCCGGGATGCAGGGCAGACGCTCGGAGAGGTGCTTCGCTGCATCGGGTCCGTTGATTCGGGGCATGCCCACATCGAGCAGGACAACATCGGGCCGGTGTTGCATGGCGAGCTCGATCGCCTCATGCCCGTCCGAAGCTTCGGCAACCACCTGAAACTCTGTTTCGCGCTCCAGCAGGAAACGGATGCCGCTGCGAATGAGCGGGTGATCGTCTGCAATCAGAACGCGCGTTCGAGGCGATGGCACGCAGCCTTTGTACCATGCGGCGCAACGTCTCTACGGCGCGAAAACTCGGAAATTCCCGTAGCCACTGTATTTCAATCCAGCCCACCGAACGAAATGATCGGTGGTAGAGATGCGAATCAGCTGGATTGCGTGCCTGGTAGCGTGTTCGACGCTGGCTTGGGCTGGCGATAAACCGCCTCAGTCGGACTGCCGCGAGGATAATCACGGAACGTTCTGGCCCGTCGAGGCCAACACGGATCCGCAGTTTCTGCAAGCCAAGGCGGCCGAAGGGGAGTTGTGGGTGTGTCACGGGAACTATGACGCGGACTTCTATTTTCCGACCATGGTGCACACGTTCAAGTGGCAGCGCGTCAGCGTCCGATACGCCGGGTGCCGGTGCGGTAGCTGCTAATCGCGACCTTACTGCTCCGCACTTATTGTTCAACCCAGCTCCGGCGCTCGTCCGTAAGTGACCCGGCCAGAATCATGCGTCGGGCGTGGTTGGTTAGCTGCAGGATCACTTCGCCAGGCTGCACTCCGGGGGTCCCTGCGCCCGTCCAGATGTCGCCTTCCGCGTTTACGATGTGCAGCCGTGGAAACCGCACCACGACGTTCTGACCTTGCCAGTCGGCTTCGAACTGCCCGGTCACCGCGTCGAGTTCGCCCAGCGGCGGTACGGTCGGCGCTTTCGCATCAAATGTTCCGCTGAGACGAAGGTTCGAGAGCAATCCCGCTTCATCGGTCCCGGAAGTTTGCGCGGCGACCGTTCCGTTCACCGTGCCTCCCTGCCATGGGAAATCGGTGATCCGTGCGGTTGCGTTATAGCGCGGCGTTCCCCCGGATAGACGAATCGTCAGTTTCGACGCGACGGTAAACTTGTCTCCGGCAGCGGCAAGATCGGGCAGCGTGATGGTCGATCCATCCCAGTCCACGTGAGCGCGTACGCGATGAAGTTCCGTGTCCTCGATAAGCAACGTGCGTGCCTGGATGTATCCATCCGCCTTCATGGCCGACAACCACAGGGGCGGGGATTCGCGACCCATGCTCAAAGCTCGGTCAAGAAGACTATGTTCGCGGGAGATCGTCGGCTTCAACACCGAGCCGATCGCTGCGACAGAACTGTCTGCTAGCGCCAGATGGAACTGATGCGGCCGCGGCGCTTCGGGGATGTAGCGGTAGTCTCCGGTCCCGGTTATTCCGCCGGCGGCGAAAACGATGCGGTCGATTTGCAGCGCCGGTCCCGTCATCTGCACCCGCGCGGTGTTGAGAAGCACGGGTTCGGCAAGTTGCGGCAGACGGATCTCGGCATCGGTCAGAGTACCGGTCGCGGTCCATTGCGACTCGCCCCCGGCGGGCTCTGCATAGGCCAGATCACCGGTCCACTGGCCTGATTGCGCCGTCGAAAGGACAGGCACGGTGACTCCCGGCAGCGCTCGGAGCATCGCCGCGAGCGACCCGCCCCTGCTGGTGATCTCGATCCCGTAAGACCCGTCGGCGAAATTATAATGCCCTGCAAGATTCCCTACAGCGGTCCCGTCCGAAACCATTTCCGAAGGCGCTAACGTAGCTTCCCCGTTGCCAACCGCGATCGACGCCGTCGCGAGATTCAGCGCCGGAGCATGGGCGGAAATCAACGCGACCTGGCGAATCGTCGCGTCGCCGGTCCACGCCGCGCCGGTTTGGATATGCAGATTGCCGTCCAGCAATCCCTCGATCTGAAACCCTTCGGGCACCTTCGCGCCGAAGTTGCGCAGGAGACCGGGAATACCGGAGATCGGGAGTCCGTCAGTGCGCAAATCAAACGCGCAGGCCATTCCTTGGGCATCCGGGCGACGGGCTTCCGGATTAGCTGTGAAATGCAGCCGCAGCGGTGCGGCTGTCGTTTTCGGTTCGGCGAACAACTCGAAGCGTTCGCCGGATAGGTCCGCCGTGCCCGAAACCCGAAACGGAAAAGCACCTCCGGATGGCGGACTCTGCGCCCAACCGTGTAACTCAGAGACGCGCACCTCGCCATCGATTCCCAACGCCGCGGGTTCTCCCGCCACATGGATGGTGCCAGCGACAATGCCATGGACGCCGGCATCGTGCCCGTACATCAACGCCACGATGTCGCCGATTTCACTGCGAACGAGGCGGACATCGATTTCCGTGTGGCCCCCGGCGCCGTGACTTCGAGTCCACTGGCCGCGCGCTTCAATCGCTCCGAAACCGCGCGCCGGCCGGTCGGAGCGCGCCGGCTGCCCCGAGAGCCGCAGGTCCCATTGGGATCCGTCTCGGGTGCGCGGTGCGATATCGAGATCGACGTTCATCAGGTAGAAAGTGGTCTTCCGCCCATCGACCTTGAAGTTGATCCGGCTATCGCGCATCCGGATTACCGGGAATGCAGCCAGAACGTTGGGGCGCGCTAACCCGGCAAAGTTCCACGAGGGCAGGGCGCCATTATTCGAGCGCGAGAGGTTGACGTGCGCGCCGTTCAGCGTCAAGGAAGAGAACTCGATTCGCCCCGTCCAAAACGACCAGATACGCGGTATCGCAATCACCTCGTCGACATAGGCGAACGGTTCCGCGCCCGCGCCGGGTTCGTCGGCGATCCGGACATCCGAGACCGAAATACCCGGCCCGCTGAAAAGGTTCAGAGTAACGGAACCATCGATAGAAACCTGGCGGCCCAACGCGGTGGACATCGCCTGCTGCACGCGGTTTCGATAGCGGTCGGCATGGAGGAACGGAGCGGCCGCTCCAACGATGAGCAGAGCCAGTAGAAAACCCGCGCCGAGTTTCAGGATCCGCCGTCGCAATCGACCGTGATTATAGCGGCTTACATCTTAAGAGTTCCCGTAAGGCTGCGAACGGCGGCGATCTCGTTGCGGCGGCAGAAGCGTTCGAGTTGTTGCGCGATGCGTGCGGTCGCCCGGGGATCCCAGAACGACGCTGTCCCCACCTGCACGGCAGTTGCCCCCGCGACCATGAACTCAGCGGCATCCTCGCCCGTGCCGATCCCGCCAAGACCGATCACGGGGATGCGGACGCTGCGAGCGGCTTGCCAAACCATCCGCAGGGCGATCGGTTTGATGGCCGGCCCGGAGAGTCCACCCATGCCGTTGCCGATGCGAGGGCGGCGCGTGCGGGCATCGACGCTCAGCGCGACAAACGTGTTTACTAAGGGAAATACAATTCGCTCCGGATTGTTCGGCGGCTTGCGCGAGTGGTTCGATAGCGGCAACATTCGGCGACAGCTTCACGATTACCGGGCGCTTCGCCAAACGCCGCACCGGGGCCACGACGCTAGACAGCATCGCAGGATCGGAAGAGAACTGGATGCCGCCGCACTTTGTATTCGGGCATGAAACGTTCAGTTCGTACGCGGCGATTCCATCGGCGTCTTCAAGATGACGAACGACTTCGCAGTAATCTTCGACTGCATAGCCGAATACATTCGCGATCACCGGCGTTTGATACTGCCGTAATTTGGGAAGCTTTTGCTTGATGAATTCCGCCACTCCCACGTTTTGGAGTCCAACAGAATTAATCATGCCTTCGGTCGTTTCCCAAAGGCGGGGCGCCGGATTTCCCGCGATCGGCTCGCGCGAGAGGCCCTTGACAACGATGGCCCCGAGGCGATTCAGATCCAGGATGGATGCGAATTCGACGCCATAGCCGAACGTGCCGGAGGCGGCGATTACGGGGTTTCGGAGCCGGATGCCGCAGAGGTCGACCGCCATATCCGGCTTCACGGCATGACCTTTGTAAGCAAGGCAGCTGCTCTGGAGTAAAAATGCAAGGTTATGAAAAAAATGGTATCAACCGACATATGCAGCATGTTAAAGTTGTGAGCAAATCAGCTCCGGCCACACCACTTCAACAGGAAAGTACTGGGATCCCCCACGGAAATGACGAACGCGATTCTGCTCGCCGCGGCGACGGTCAGAGAAAAAGCGGGGCTAACCCTGCGGCAGATTTCAACGGATACGAAAATCAGTACCCGCAACCTTGAAGCGATTGAAAGCGGAGATTTCGGACGTCTCCCTGGCGGTGTTTACGCGACGAGTTACATCCGGCAGTACGCGCGATCGGTGGGTGTCGATGAGTTCGACCTGCTCGCGCTGTATCATCGTGTGACCGGCGCCCCACAGACTCTGCCCCAGCTTGAGAAGGTTCAGAATCCGAGCCTGCCCGGCTTTCGTCCGCTCTATCAGCACTGACCCGAAGCCGGGTATGCCCGACTCTTGCGACGCCTTTTTACGGGCCTTCAGCTACTAACCTCGACTCTTCAGGCGAGACCTGAAGGCCCGGCGCGCTCGGTTACGAGTTTCGATGGTATGCTCCTGACTCGCAAAGGCCGCGATCTTAGTTGGGGCCAGTCGCTGAGCCTTGCGGTACTTCGGTCGCAGTCGAACAAAACGAGGCCCGCGGGCAAGGCGTCAATCCCTCAAAACCGGATCGTGAGCTCGCCCCAGGCTCTTCTCGTAGCACCCGGAGCGAAGAACGTCGCACTCTGCACTGGAGAACTACCCGCGTAAGGACCAGTGGTGTAGGTGAACGGAAATGGTTGAGACTGGAAAGCTCCTTGGGCGGTCAGAGACGTGTTGGCAAGCTGCGCCGCAGTGTAATATTCGTGGTTGAACAAGTTATCGATCTGGACGGCAAATTGTAAGTGCCGCGTAAGATCGTAATGGCCCCGGAAGTTGGTGATCGCGTATCCTGGGGCGACGCCGGGTCCGAGATAATACACCCCGTCGGCCTGGTAAGCGTTGTTCTCGTTCCCGCGCGCATACGAACTCGATACCACCACTTCATCGAGATCGAATCCCAACTTCTTAGTAGCTTGGTAGTCCAGATAGGCTTTACCGGTTTGTTTCGGGATCAGCGGAATCCGATTGCCTGGATGAATATAGATATTGCCGCTCAGCCCCGGATATCCCGCCAGCGCGCTATCGCTGGTGTTGTTCGCCGAGCCGTCGACCGTTTCGGTGCTCTGGTAGGTGGCGGAGAGAAATGTCCAATTGAAGCCCCACGTTACGGGCCCGATACGCCCGTCGAGATCCGCATCGAATCCCTCGCGCTGCGTCTTGGCGAAGTTCTGGAAGTACCCGGTTCCTAGGACCACGGACGAGATGAAGAGAATATCGTTGCGATTCTCGGCCCGAAACGCCCCGACATTCCAATTCAGATTGCGAACGAAGGATATCTCCGGCTTGCCGCGCACGCCCACTTCCCAAGTATTTGTGACCACCTGCTGCAGCGGAGGGTCGGACGAAAGCGCATTCGGGAGACTGCAAGGGGCGTTTGGATCGGCACAGCCGAGTTCAATGGATGTTGGCGCACGGCTGCCTTGAGAAAATCGCGCATAACCGTTCACGCTGGGCACGGGGCTCCAGGTAATTCCGACGGCCGGATTGAACCGTTGATAGGTATAGTCTCCGGTGAGCGATCCGATGCCCGCGACGGGATTCAGCAAATCGAGATTGTCGATAGTATCCCGGTTATACCTTCCGGAAACCGTCACGTTTACCGTCTTCAAAAGCGTGAGCGTGTCGGCAAAGTAGAGGCTCCAGTTGGGCGCGTGACCTTTGAGGCCAACCTGCGTGTTTACCGGATTGCCGTTCGCGTCAACCGTCGATCCGTCCTGCCAGGCCGGAACGCTGACCAGCGTGTAGTTAGGAAGCACATACGCGTAGTCCGTGGTCTGGGTATAGCTGATGTTATTGCGGTCAATGCTCGCGCCTGCTGCGAGCTGGTTCCGCCCGATGGCCGGAGAGGCGATCCAGGTGAACTGTCCGGAGAATCCATACTCGGTCTGCACTTCTTTCGAATAGATATTCAGACCATCGCACGTGCTATCCGGACTTCCCAACTCTAGCGCCTCGGCTATGCAAGGCCACTTCGGAAAGGGCGTGTTTGTTATGTTGGCCCCGCTAGTTGGAAAGCCGGTATACCCGGCTGCGGCGAGGACCGCCTGTTCCTGCGAAGTAGGTTGATAAATATCGTTGCCGATTTCGTCGCCGTTGAAATTCGCGTTGATAAGTTCGTTACGGATGTTACGGAAGAATGCGTTCCCGGTGAACGTTAGATTATCGCTGGAGCTATGCCGGGCGATGAAATTGAAAGCGGGAGAGCGGTTCGCGGTGCTGTCGGGAATAGAATATACGCTCGAGTAGTTAGCCTCAAGCAAGCGGTAGTCCTGCAAGCCATTCCCTATCAGCGTATTGTAGGCGTAGCTCATCGTCAGCGCGAGATCGGTTCTAGCGGTGCGCCATCCGAGCCGCGCGAAACCTTGCCTAACGTCCGAAGGCGATTCGGTGCGCCAACCCGTTTCATGAAAGCCCAGGCCCGAGAGAAACCAATTGAAGCCCGTGGCCTGGCCGCCACCCCACTGACCATCGACGGATTTTCGTCCGCTGCTTCCATACAACACGCTTCCACTCACGCCGGGATTGGTGAGGCCAGACTTGGTCTGGACCGAAAGGGCTCCTCCCAAAGTGTTCAGCCCAAACAGAGGGTCCGATCCGGGAACGAGCGTAATCTCTGAAATGGCATCTTTGGGGATCAGATCCCAGCTCACCACGTCCCCGAACGGTTGGTTCTGCCGCACGCCGTCCACGTATACCGACAAACCTTCGGGCGTTCCGAGTAGGGGCGATGCCGTGTAGCCGCGATAGTTAACGTCAGGCTGGAATGGGTTGCCCTGCATCTCATTGATGTAGACTCCGTTCAGTCGCCGATTCATCACATCCGCTACTTCAAGCGCTCCGCTGTTTGTGATATCGGCCGCAGTGACGGTCTGTACCGGGCCGGCGATCTGGTTGACTTGAAGAGCCGTTCCGGCAAGCGGCGTCTCGGAGACGACATCCACCTTGGAACTCTGAACACCCAAAGACATCGTGACCGCGCGCGCGATGGGCGCTGGCGACTGCACGTCAATCAGCACCGACGATGTCACAAACCCGATTCTGGAAAACTCGAGACGGTAACGGCCGTAGGGCAAACCCTGGATCGCGTACTCCCCGTGCGCGTCCGTTTGAAATGTGCGTTGCACCCCCGGAACCACGCTCTCCAGTTTTCCTGAAGCTTCCATCCCGACGCCGGACGGGTCTTTCACCTGCACGCGGATCTCTCCACTCGAGCTCTGGCCGCTTAGCGTCAGGCATGCAAAAAACAGGGTTACAACACTACACAAACAAAGCGCGAGACCGTGCCGTCCTAGCAATCCCAACCTGTACATGTATGGATATTCCCCGCGGTGACATTTCTGTTCAGGATTTTTTTCGGGTTAGTCGGCAGTAAAAAAAACATGAACAAAGCGGTCGCCCGAGGAATGTAGTAGGTAACAGGAGTTGAGATCATCGTTAAAGAACATGTCTACTCGCGTACCGGATCCGGCGATTCGCCTTCCGCTTCTGCTGCGCCATGACACCCCCGGAGCCGGCCGAGATGGCAAGCTGCAGAAGGAAGTTCTAGATCTGTTCGAACAGTCCCGCGCCGGGATGCTGCATTACCTTAGGTTCATCGGAATGCGGGATCACGATGCCGAGGAAGTTGTACAAGAAGTGTTTCTCGCACTTTTTCAGCATTTGCGGCTCGGGCGGGATCAGCGCAATCTACGCGGGTGGGTCTTTCGCGTGGCTCACAACCTCGGATTGAAGCACCTGAATCGAGCACGGCGGAACGGAACTCCGGAGGACGAGAGTTTCCTGAATCGGCAAGTCCACCCGGACCCGAATCCCGAACAGCAGATGAGCGCGCAGCAACGGCAGCAGACGCTGCTGGCCGCCGTGCGCGCTCTACCCGAGGTGGACCGTCGTTGCTTGCACCTGCGTTCCGAAGGCTTGCGCTATCGCGAGATTGCCGAAGCCGTAGGTATTTCGCTGGGCTCGGTCGCGCAATCGTTAGCGCGGTCCTTAGAGCGGCTTCGCCGCGCAGACAGGAAATTTTAGAAATGCCTGAAGATCATCATCCTTCCGACGAGGAATTGCTGCTTGCAGCAGACGGCGAACTCCCCTCGCGCCGTGATGCCCAGGTGCGCGCGCACCTCAGTTCCTGTTGGCATTGCCGAACGCGGGCAGGACAGATTGAATCCGCGATTGAGGAGTTCGTTCGCGCTTACGAAGACTCTGTTGAACCGTTTCCTCCGATCGAAGGTCCGCGCGCGTTATTAAAGGCCCGCCTGGAAGCGTCGGCTGTTTCCCGGCCAAACTGGTCCTGGCTGGGGCTTCGCTCCGCCGTCGCATTGCTTGCGATTCTAACGATCGCGTTCGGCGCTCTTATCGGCCTTGCTCTTCACACACGAACCCGCGGGCACTCGAGTTTCGTGGCGCTGACTGAGCCGCAATTTTCGCTGACCCCGGGGGCGATTCGAATCGCAACGCGAGCCGAAATCTGCGGAACTGGCTCAGCGGAGAAGGCCGCGCTTCCAGCGTCGCTAAGAAATAGAGTGTTCGAGGAGTACGGGATGTCCCCCAGGGCAAACGCAGATGCCTTCGAAGTCGACTACCTCGTAACGCCGGAACTCGGCGGGGCCGCGGACATTCGTAACCTCTGGCCGCAGCCCTACGCGTCAACCGTTTGGAACGCTCGCGTGAAGGATGAGCTGGAAGATCGGCTGCATGAAATGGTTTGTTCCGGGGAAATTGACTTAGCGACGGCCCAGCACGATATCGCGACAGACTGGATCTCGGCTTACAAGAAATACTTTCATACGGATAAACCGTTCTGATGCGCGGCGCGTTCTCGTCTTTCGGAAGGGTTGACCTATGAGTTAATTGCTCGAACCTGACTTACTATTCGAACCAAAAGTGCAACGTAACCCGGCTCGGATCTGAAGCGGTTCGACTGGATGGAAGACGTCCGTGAATGCCGCATCGCCCGCGGGCGTAATTCGGGCGATATAGGCATAGTCGATGTCATGGTCTTTTCGGTTCAGCAAATTCAAACCTTCGATAAAAAAACTGACTCTTGGGGTAAGTCGATAACGCACCTCCGCGTTAAGCAAAACCGTTGCACTCGAGCGATAAATCCCGTCGGATGTCAAATCGCGCGGGCCGAACGCGCGCAGCCGTAAGCTCGCCGAAAAGCGCTTGTAATCGTGCATCGTAACGCCCGAGGAAACCACCAAGCCAACCGCTTCGGGCACGCGCGTGCCACCGGGGCTGCCCGGCGCAGCATCATCCGGGTCGATCTCGGTAAACCAGGCCCTGGAATCAGCAAGGTCAAAATCAAAAGCCAAATGTTCCAAGGGCGCGTAGTAATTCGCTAATTCGATGCCATAGCGGTTACTAGGCGAAGCTGAAGCCACCGTCGCCCCGGTGTCGCCATCCTGCTGCAGTTCGGATTGGCTATGCAGATACCAGAGTGAAAACGTGCTTTGGAGATGCGAGACGGCTGAAGTGCGCACGCCGATTTCCGCCCCTTTGGTTGGGACAAGAGCGGGGACTCTCGCCGTGGCCGTCGGAAATGGATTGTCCGGCGAAATCGGTTCCTGTGTTTGCGTTGCACCGCGCGCGTCATTACTGTGAAAGCTGAATCCGCCCTGTACATAAAACTCAGTCTTGGCCCACGGCCCGAAAATCAAACTCGCCTTTGGCTCGGGCAGGAACTTGGTGGCCGTGCCGGAATTGGCGGCCGCAAAGTTGACGGCGGGAGCCCCAGGCAATTCCGTCGCGACATAAGTCGGAGTCAAGCTGGTCACGTTATATATTGCCTCGTCGCCGCGCAAGGCCACGACCGAACGGAATTTTTCACCCCACTGGATTTTATTTTCCACATAAAACCCTACGATCGTGTCGGTGAATCTATTCAAATCTGTGTCCGCAGGCAAGACGGCAACCAGGTTCGGATCGGTATCGCATGCGGGGATGGGTTCGTCGTTGCATGCGTTGCTGTCATCCTTGTTCGTCCGCACGCGATCCTCCGTCCGGTAGAGGCCGTTGAGAACCCAATCGTTGCGTACCTGCACTCCAAACGTGTTGTCCACCTTGCGCCCGAACCATTGGCCGGAAATCGTGTGGTGTGCGTCAAGCCCAACCACCCAACGGCTATCCCGCTGTTCGAACTGATCCCCCTTGACGGGGTCGTCCAGGTAGTACGTGAAATCGGAAAATAAGTCGAGGTCGTAATAAAACCCGTAAACCGTGATCTTCGTCTTCGACTTTGCGCCTTGGCGGTGCCATTCAACTTGCAAGCTATAACGCTGCGAATTTCCCCCATCTGACGGGTCTAAGGCGCCGAAGAAACCGACGAGGGGCGTCGCAGTGACGGGTATCTGGTCGCTGGAGTTCCATTTGCCGTGGTATCCGCGGGCCGTAATGCTGAAGCCCTTGGCGGCGTCGCCTTGGCTGTAGGTGAGCAGGCCGTTGAATTTGGCATAACCATCCGGATGCGTCCACGGACCGTCATCGTAATAGGCTTCTCCGCCGAACAGCAAATTGCCCGACCCGAACTTTTCCGATACCCCGAAGACGGCTCGGCCATATCCGTTCATGCCGCCTTCCACCTGAAAGAAGTTCTCAGGCAGCATTTTGAAGAATTCCAAATGAGCCGATCCGGCTGATCCAAAGTTGCCGACGTCCGCGTAGTAAGGACCCTTCTCGAAGTTCACCCGCTGCACAAACTCCGGGATGACGGTGTTCATGTCCGAGTACCCTTCGCCGTGCGCGTGCGACGGCAGATTGAGCGGCATATCGTCGAGGAAAACGGCGAAATCCGTCCCGTGGTCTAGATTGAAGCCGCGCAGAAAATATTGATTGGCCTTACCGCCGCCGGCGTGTTGCGTAATGATCAGGCCGGGAACTGTCTCCAAAACTTCTCCCGAACGAAGGATCGGACGATCTTCGATCTCCTGTGCGCCTACCGTTCCCTGCGTAGCGGATTCAGCCGTACCGACAAGGTCATCCGCCCGGCCTTGTACGTTTACAGAGCTGCTCACTGAGCTCACGGCTAGAGTGATACCGAGGGGGACCGGCGGCCCCTCTGCATCGATCGTAATGGGAATTTCTTTGATTTCGAAACCCGTACGAGACACGACCAGCAGATACTTACCTGCCGGGAGTTTAGAAATTACATAGAAACCGCTCGTGTCCGACTGCGTTGTAATTTGTACGGCGTCGTTCGCGCTTCGAACCTGCACGGTCGCCCCCGCGACGGTCGCGCCTGACGTATCAACGATAGTTCCCGATAGCTTAGGCGGGTTCGCGCGCGTTTGATCCGCCTGCGCGCTGAGCGTCTGCATGGAACCAAAGAACACGAACAGAAGAGCGCAAAGTGCGGCAAGTGATCTGGAACCTCGACGCTGCCGCCGGAACTCACCCCGGTGGATGTGCTGGCAGCCGACGCGGCCCGAGTTGGCGTCCTCAGTCACTACGCGACCTGACAGGCGAAATACTTGCTGAGCGGCCTTGCGGCTTGCATGCCACAGCAGCCTCAAAAAAGGCTTTGTCATCGCGACCTTCTCCGTAGCACGAATTGGTTTTTCGTAATACTACCATTACGAGTGCGCTAGGGTCTTTGGATGCGCCAGGTGGCCTCGAAGTCAATTGCGGCAACAGTAGAATCGGATATGCCCCGTAGCTCAAGAGTTCCGATCGTTCAGGTCGACGCTTTTACTGCCGTGCCTTTCGCCGGTAACCCTGCGGCTGTCTGCGTCACCGATGCGCCACGGCGAAGAATCGTGGATGGAATCTGTCGCCATGGAGATGAACCTATCGGAAACGGCTTTCCTGCATCCACAAGAGGACGGCTTCGCTCTCCGTTGGTTTACTCCCTCGATCGAAGTCGCTCTGTGCGGCCACGCAACGCTGGCCAGCGCGCACGTGCTTTGGCAGGATGGACATTTGCCCGTCGGCATCCAAGCTCGTTTCTATACGCAAAGTGGCTTACTTACAGCCGACCTTGTAGCCGATAGCGACGGGTGGATCGAACTGGATTTCCCTGCTAAGAAATGCGAGCCGTCAGACCCTCCGCCGCAGCTTCTCGAAGCGCTTGGGGCTCGAAGCCATTTATGTTGGCCGCAATCAGTTTGACTATCTGGTCGAAGTCCGATCAGAAGAGCAGCTGCGTGCGATCTACCCCGGATCATACTCAGCTCCGTAAGCTGCCCGTGCGCGGGATCATCGTGACTAGCCGTGGCAGTAATCCGGACAACAACGCGGAGTACGACTTTGTGTCGCGCTTTTTCGCGCCGGGTTCGGGCATTGATGAGGATCCCGTCACGGGTTCCGCGCACACCGCACTTACGCCTTACTGGTCGGCGAAGTTAGGCAAAACCGAGATGCGCGCCTTCCAGGCTTCGAAGCGCGGCGGCCAGCTCCGCGTGCGTCTGGATGGCGATCGCGTCAAGATGGCCGGTCAGGCAGTTACAGTTCTTCGCGGCGAACTGTTAGTCTGATCGCTTGCAGGCATCCAACGAACCTAAAAGCGGCGGCACATTCCTCAACGTAGGGGGGGTGTGCCCTAAATCCTGTTAAACACGCCTGGCTTTCACGCGATTAGTTCTCTGACGGTGTCGCAGTCGCAAGGCCGCCCGATGGCGTAGCCTGTAAGGCGATCACTCCGGCGTTATTAATGCCGACAGGCGTTGAAGAAACGTATTCTTCCGGAAAATTCAAGTCGGTCCATATACCCGACTGCAAATCATAAGTGAAAAGTCCACTCGGGCCGTCATTCGAGCCAAAGGTTCCAACAACGAGCCCGTTATCGTTGATCCCATAGAACATGGTGAACTCGCTACCGGGATGAGCGAAGTATTCAGATTTTCCGTTTTTGAAAGTAAATCCGAATTCGCGATTATTAGCGGTCTGTATCGTGCCCACGGCCAAACCATTGTTGTTCAATCCATAGATCGTGGGAATATCCAAATCGTTGTAAGGAAACGCGATAAATTCGCCGTTCTGGTACACAAATCCGTAGCTTGGAGAAAGATATGTGCCGCTTGGTTGATAGTTGCCAGCAAGGACACCTGAATTGTTCAGGCAGCGGTATGCGGTCGAGGCCGCTCCGGGGTAGGGCGGGAGCAGCGAAGGGGTTCCCCGTCCAATTACATACTGATTCGAGGAGGCCTGGCCTTCAGCGTTCAATATCGCGATATCCGCAATGATCTGGCCCGCGTCGTTCACGCCTTGAAACGAATCTCCGAGCCCGATCTTGATTTCGTTTTCGCAAACACCTTTGCGAACGAGCATTCCACCGGAGAACCTTGCGTCGAACGGATACGTGGAACCGACAATTACGCCCTGGTTGTTGATGGCCGAGGGTTGGGTGACATTGTCACCGCAGTTTATGTTCTGAAAAGTATAGTTCTGTGCGTGAAGAACGACGCACGGCGCCACGCAGAGAATAATCGCCGCAGCCAAGTTGCGAGGACGCGACAGCACAATCGGTGACAGCATCTCGAACTTGGCAGACATGGCAGCATCATAACAAGAAAGCTGGTACTCGACCGACAAGTCCTCCTTGGAGACTCGCATCCCGTCACGGGTTCCGCGCACGCCGCGCTGACCCCTTACTGGGCGGCGAAGCTTGGCAAAAACGAGATGCGCGCGTTCCAGGCTTCGAAGCGTGGCGGCCATCTCCGCGTGCGTCTGGATGGCGATCGCGTCAAGATGGCCGGTCAGGCAGTTACTGTCCTTCGCGGCGAACTGTTAGTCTGATCGCTTGCGGGCATCCGACGAACCACCGCCAATCCTAGGAACCTGGCGCAAATTTACGTCGTGGTGCTGGTGTGGCTGGCGGTCGTGATCGGCCTGTTCTACGCGTTCTCCCGATACTTCGCATGACGGCTCTCGACTGGGTCGTTCTTCTCGCGACGTTGTGCTCGATCGTCGGCTTCGGCTTATACAAGGGCCGGGGCAGCAAGACCGTCAGCCAGTATCTTCTCGCCAACAAGACGATGCCCTGGTACGCGATGGGGCTCTCGATCATGGCGACGCAGGCCAGCGCGGTTACCTTCATCTCGACCACCGGCCAGGCGTATGCGGACGGTATGCGCTTCGTGCAGTTCTACTTCGGCCTGCCGATCGCGATGACGATACTCTGCGCGACCGCCGTGCCGCTGTTCCATCGCGCTGGAGTGTATACCGCGTACGAATATCTGGAGCGCCGCTTCGACGCGAAAACACGCGCGCTGGCCAGCGTTGTCTTTCTGATTCAGCGCGGCCTCGGAGTCGGCGTCGCACTCTATGCGCCGGCAATCGTATTGAGCATCATCTTCGGTTGGGACGATCGCCTGACCACGCTGCTGATCGGCGGTCTGGTGATCGTCTACACCGCGACCGGCGGCATCCCGGCGGTCACCTGGACGGATGTGTTGCAGATGGGCATCATCTTCTGCGGCCTGATCCTCGCATTCATCATGGTGATCCATAACTTGCCATCCAACGTTTCGTTCCTCGATGCGGTGTATCTTGCCGGCGCCGCGGGACGGCTCAACGCGGTGGTCACCCGGTTCGACCTTAATGATCGATACACCCTGTGGAGCGGACTACTCGGTGGCACATTCCTGGCACTCGCTTACTTCGGCTGCGACCAATCCCAGGTGCAGCGCTATCTTACCGGCAAGAGTATCGCGCAAAGCCGTCTCGGCTTGCTATTCAACGCAATGTTGAAGGTACCCATCCAATTCTTCATCCTGTTCGTAGGCGCGATGGTGTTCGTGTTTTATCTGTTTACTCCGCCGCCGTTGTTGTTCCAACCGAAGGCTCTCGAAGCCGCGAAGCAAAGTGCGAATTGGGCGGATGTTCAAACTAAGTTTGATACTGCGGCCGCGGCGCGAACGAATGCAGCTTACGCTTTCATTGATGCGCGCCATAAGAACGATGCGCACGCACTCGCCGACGCGCGCAGTCGTCTGGAGACCGCGCAGCAACAACTAGTCGCCGCTCGAGGGCAGGGAATTGCGGCCTACGAAAACCAATCGAAAGAGCAAGGATTCAACGACACGAACTACGTCTTCCTGACGTTCGTTACGCGCCACCTTCCCGCCGGAGTTATCGGCTTAGTGATCGCCGTGATCTTCTCGGCGGCTATGTCTTCCAGCTCAGGCGAGATTAACTCTCTTGCGACCGTGACGGTGATCGATATCTACAAACGCCACATCCGCAGCGATGCGTCGGACGGTCATTACTTACTGGTCTCGCGGCTGGCGACCGCGTTCTGGGGCCTCTACGCCGTGGCCTTTGCGCAATACGCCCGTACGCTCGGATCGCTGATCGAGGCGATGAACATGATAGGATCGCTTTTCTACGGAACGCTGCTCGGTGTGTTCACTCTGGCCCTGTTTGTGAAGCGCGCCAACGGTACGGGAGCTTTCTTCGGGATGCTGGCGGGTGAGGCGGCGATTCTCTCAGCGGCGCGCTTCACTCGGATTTCGTTTCTTTGGTACAACGTGATCGGCGCGGCGGTAGTGATCGCGGTAGGCTCGTTAATCAGTTTTGTGAACCTCCAACGGAAGGGAGACGAACGATGAAGCTGGCCCAGGTCGCACTGACCGTGAAAGATGTGTCGCAAGCCGTTCCGTTCTATCGCGATGTGCTCGGCCTCAAGTTGCTTTTCGAGCAGCCGAAGCTTGCTATGTTCGATGCCGGCAGCGCGCGCTTGATGCTTAGCGGTTTACCGCAGGATGAAAACAATCCTGAGTCGGTTCTCTACTACTCCGTTGACGACATGCAACACGCGTGGCAGGAACTAAAGGGGAAGGGTGTCGAGATTGTGAGCGAGCCAAGGATGGTGGGCAAAATGGACGATCGGGAATTTCACATCGCGGTAATTCGCGATCAGGACCGGCGCATGGTCGGGCTCATGAGTGAGGTGCGCCCGTAATGCCATCGTTCGCGCTGTTAGTTGAAACGACGCGCCTGGTTTCACTAAGCCCCGTAGATGTCGCGATCATCGCGCTCTACTTCGTCATGGTTATCGGCATCGGACTCTACCTTCGCCGATTTACTACTACGGGGGAAGACTTCTTCCTGGCCGGCCGCGACATGACGGCGTGGATCGCGGGACTTAGTTTCTTAGCCGCTAACCTCGGTTCGCTCGAGATGATGGGTTGGGCGGCGTCGGCCTATCAATACGGAATCCTTGCGACGCACTGGTATTGGATCGGCGCGATTCCCGCGATGTTATTCCTCGGCCTCGTGATGATGCCGTTCTACTACATTTCGAAGACGCACTCCGTGCCCGGATATCTGAAGCTCCGTTTTGGCGAGCCTTCCCGCGTCCTCTCCGCCGTTTCGTTCGGCTTCATGACCGTGCTCATGAGCGGGATCAATATGTACTCCATGGCGCTGGTCATGAAGATCGTGCTCGGCTGGGATATTAACTTCAGCATCTGGGTCTCTTCACTTACCGTTGCGGCTTATGTGTTCCTGGGCGGTTTACTCTCGGCCATCTTCAACGAGGTCCTGCAATTCGTGTTGATCTGGTTCGGCGGCATGCTCGTCACGATTCTCGGGCTCGTGGAAGCGGGTGGATGGAGCGGCATGGTAGCGCGCATCCACCAGAATTTCCCCGCACAGGATTACACCCATCTCTGGAGTACGCTCGGTCACTTCAGCGATAACCCGATGGGCATTCACTGGACCGGAATTGTACTCGGCCTCGGCTGGGTCATCTCTTTCGGATACTGGACCACCGACTTCCTGGTTGTCCAGCGCGTCCTTGCCGCGAAGGATTTACGGACCGCTCAAATGGCGCCGATCATCGGAGCCAGCTTTAAGATGGCTGTGCCGTTCATCGTGATTCTGCCGGGCCTGCTTGCGCTCGCCGTATTGCCGGAACATCTGGTCGGCGAAACGCAGGCGGCCGCCACGGGCAGCCATAGTTACAACGAGGTGTTGCCCCTGATGCTGGCTCGCTATTGCGGACCCGGTCTGCTCGGCCTCGGCATCACCGCCCTGATAGCCGGATTTATGTCCGGAATGGCCGGCAATGTTAGTGCCTTCGCGACAGTCTGGACTTACGATATCTATCGCCCCTACATCAAGCGCGACGCGACCGACCAGCACTATCTTGGAGTCGGGCGTTGGTCGACGGTGCTCGGGGTCTTAGTCAGCATCGGCACCGCGTATCTCGTGATGCAATTCTCTAGCATCATGGATTACGTGCAGGCGCTGTTCAGTTTCTTCATTGCGCCATTGTTCGGCACCGTGGTTTTGGGAATGCTTTGGAAACGGGCCACCGGTCCCGGCGGTTTCTGGGGACTACTCTGCGGAACCTTCTCTTCGATCGGCATGTATTTATGGGTGAAGTTCGATCCGAGCGCGCTGCGCTACGTCGCCATGTCGCCCAATGCCAAAGACATGGCGGAGAATGTGTACCGAGCCCTCTGGTCCTGGATCATCTGCGTCACGGTTACCGTCGTGGTTAGCTTAATGACGCGGCCGGATCCCACGCGTAGTCTGGCGGGCTTAGTATATGGTGAGACCAATATCCCATCCGACGCGGCAGTTCCGATCTATCAACGGCCGGTATTCTGGGCCGGAGTTGTAGCGGTAGTATTTGTGATTCTAAATATCATCTTCTGGTAGGCGGCTATGCACGGACACAAAGGTATGATCTCGATCTGGTTCTTCATTGGCGTGCTATTGCTGGCGTACGGCGTAATCATCCTTGGCGCCTCAACTTATGATGCGGTGAATCCGCCGCTGCATCCGGTCGTGCTGGAGAACCTGCACGCCGGGATTTATTGGGGTGCGCTGCTGCTTCTGGTGGGCGCAGTCTACACAATCAAGTTCCGACCACGAAGCGCCACACGTTTATGAGTTCTCGCCGCGATACCCTGAAGCACCTTGTCGCGATCGGTACTCTGGCCGCCGTCCCGTCCGCCTCGGGTCAAGACGGGCATTTACCCGATGCCCACGCCTCCGACCAGTCCGGCTACGAACACTCGCCTTACAAGGCGCCCGCGATACCCCCGTATGCTCCGAAAACTTTTAGCGCGGCGGAAGGCGCGATCGTTTCAAGAATCGTCGACCTGATCATCCCCGCCACGGATACTCCGGGCGCACTTGCCGCCGGCGTCCCGCAGTACATCGACAATGTCGCGGCGACCAATCCCACACGTCATCGACTTATTGCCGAAGGGCTAACGTGGATCGAAGCGCAATCCCGTTCGGTTCACGATCACTCGTTCATCGAGCTGGAACTCGAACAGCAAATCGCACTTCTAACCGCAGCCGAGAAAGACACCGAACGCGCTCCCTTCTTCCGCGCGATGAAAGACTTGACTGTAGATGGCTACTACACCTCCTACAGTGGACTTGTGGAGGAGCTAGGTTATCGCGGAAACCAGATGCTGGCGTCCTTCCCGGGCTGCACCCACGATCACGAGCTCTAACTCCTGGTACTCGTTCTCGCTTTCGCTGCCTTTGCGTTTATCCTATTCGTTCCCGGCTACGCGCTCGCGTTCGCGCTAAACCTATTTGACTTCCGCCGCCTGGCGCCTGTATGGAAGGGCGCCGCGGCAATACCCGTTTCGATAGCCATCACTCCCATCCTTGTGTATTGGGTTGGCCGCGCCTGGACGCTAAACGCGGTTTGGGGTCTGGAAGCGATTGCCCTGCTGGTCTTTCTAATCGCGGGCGGACCCCGCGTTATCTTACGGCTGCCGCGACCCGCCCTCTGGATCGTCCTGATCTGGTCGACGGTCGCACTCCTCGCGCTCGCCGACATCGCCATCGGCAACCGCCTTTACCTTTCGACCGCTATCTATGATCACTACCTCCGTGTTGCGATCACGGACGCCATCACCCGCACCGGCATCCCTCCTTTGAACCCGCAGTACTTTCTTAAGACCGGCGCGCCGCTGCGTTACCACTACTTCTGGTTCGCGCTTTGTTCACTGGTGGACCGCCTGGGTGTGGGACCGCGTGCCGCGCTCACTGGGTCTTGTGTTTGGGCCGGCTTGGGTCTGATGTCGCTCGTCGCACTCTTCGTGCATTACCGAAACCCTGCGCTCGCCCGCTCCCGAACGCCGCTAGCGATCGCGCTTCTCGCGGTGACGGGTCTTGATATCGTCCCCGTGCTGTTGCGCCTCCCGCGCCATATCGACCCCGATATGGAATGGTGGAACGAATCCGTTTACTCGTGGATCGGCGCAGTCACGTGGGCGCCGCACTACATTGCCGCGCTAGTTGCCGGCTTCACCGGCCTTCTCTTTCTATTGCATGCCACCGAGACTAACCGGCGCGCACAGTTCATCCATATTACGGCGGCAGGCTTTGCGTTCGCTTCCTGCGCCGGTCTCAATTTCTATGTCGCGCTTGCGTTTGCGGCATCTCTTGCCGTCTGGTTTGTGATTACGCTAGCGCGGCGCTGGACTCTTCACTCTGTTGGATTACTTGCCGCGGGCGTGGTCGCAGTCGTCCTGATCGGTCCTTATCTTGTAAGCCTGAATTCGCAAACGGGATCCGGTTCGCCGCTCTTGAGTTTCGCTGTCCGGGACTTCTTTCCACTGCACCGGCTGACCGGTCCAAGTCCTTCGGGAATCCTGCGCCTTGCTTTTCTACCCGTCAATTACCTGGTAGAACTCGGATTCTTCGCTCTAGTGCTCATCTGGAAGCTTCGTTCCCGCGGCGCGGTAAACCCCCTCGAACTCGCCCTAGTCGTCTTCACGGCAATCCCGCTATTGCTCGCATCCTTCTTCAGGTCCGGGCACGCCGGAAACAACGACTTCGGCAATACCGCGCCGCTGCTAGCGCAATTCGTGCTTGTGCTTTGGGGAGCGGACTTCATCTCTAGCCGCCGCAATCTATCGAGCGCCTGGCGTATTACAACTGCCGCTTTTCTGCTTATCGGCATCCTCAGCTCTCTATATGAGTTGACGATTGACCGTTTCTATTTTCCCCTCGCCGATGCCGGTATCGTACCGCCGGTAATTATCCACGACCGTCATATGGCCGAGCGGGCGTACGCGCTTCGTTCTCTGTATCAGGATTTGGATCACGTCACGCCACGCGCCGCAGTGTTCGAAACCAACCCGGACCGCGCGTTCGACGATATCTTTTTCGGCCTTTACGCCCGTCGTCAGATGGCTGCGGCTAGTATGGAGTGCGGAACCGCCCTCGGAGGCGACCCGCGAACCTGCCTAGCGTCAGTCGGCCTGATCACCTCAGTTTTCCAGGCCGAGGCCTCCCCGACTATTCTCAATTCGCTCGGGATCGACTGGCTCCTATTTACAGACAGCGATCCCGCGTTTTATAAGGAATCGCTTGGGATTCGGAAGTTAGTACCGGGACAATATGGTCGATTCGCGCGAGCAGTCTCGACTCATTAGGGTTTTTGCATACATGATTGCTAATCTTTACTGACATATCTTAGACAACGGCTCTCTGTTTGCTGGCCGTTGACAGGTAAAATTGAGTGCAACTGCTTCGCAGCTTTTCCAGGAGGAATTTCTAATCGTGCTTCGTTTTCCAGTAACAGAACTTACGCTTGCCTGCGCTTTATCGGCTGCTCTGCCCTTTGCGGCTATGTCTCAGACTTACACCGTCGTTTATGATTTCTCGAACTCCGGAAGTCCACATGTTTCCCAACCGGTTGGAACTCCGCTTATTACCTCCGCAGGCGATATCTATGGCGTTTCGTACAGCGGCGGCCTGCATGGATGCGTAACAGCCAATGGCGCCTGCGGAACGTTCTTTAAGCTAAAACCCCCTGCTACCGCGGGGGCTGGCGTGACTGAGACGACCATCTATGAGTTCGTGGGCGGCGTTACCGGCGGGGCCCCCAACGCCAATCCGATCTACGTTAACAGCGCGTTTTACGGGACCACTTACGGAGGAGGATCCGCTACTCCCGCGACGGGTAACGGCACCGTGTACGAATTGGTCCCGGGCGTAAGCGGCTACACCTACAGCGTCATCTACACATTTCAGGGCGGCAACGACGGCTCCCGTCCCACATTCATGACAACTCTGAATGGCACCTTGTACGGAATCACTAACTTCGGGGGAGGTGCAACGAATGTTGGAATTGTTTACTCATTAACTCCCGGGGCGGCAGGCCAGCCTTACACGGAGTCGATCATTCACACCTTTAATGGGACGACCGACGGCGGTGTCCCTCAATACATCGTTGCCTATGGCGGAGACCTCTACGTGTCGCTTTCTAACAACGGTGCAAACCAAGGCGGCACCATGGTCAAGCTAACGCCTCCGACGAGCGGTGGCGCTTGGACTGAGACGGTCCTCTTCTCCTTCGGTGGAACTGCAAGCAGTGCGTACAACCCGGAAGGATTCGGGTTCGGTAACGACGGCAATATTTACGGTGCGGCGGAGCTAGGCGGTGGCGGATCCTGCACGTTTAACGGGAAGCCGGGCTGCGGAGCCATCTTCCAGCTGAAGCCCCCGACAACTGGAACCACCTGGACCTATACCCCGATTTACACTTTCCAAGGCGGAACCGATAGCGGCGCGCCGTATGCGCCTCCTGCTTTCGACACCAAAGGCAACCTCTACGTGACCAGCACCGGCACAGTAGTGCATCCGACGAGCTATGGCGCTGCTCTGGAGCTCTCGCCCTCTGGGGATGCTTTCACGGCCAAAGTCCTCTACACCTTCGACGAAACCTCGGGAGGCGATCCGGCCGGATTGGTCCAGTTTGGGCCTAAGGGCGGTATCTTCGGCTTTGCCACCTTCGGCGGGACAGGCGCCAACGGAGTTGCTTACTCAATCGTTCCCTAGTTCAACGTAGTAACGACGAACGAAGAACCCCGTCGATCTAAGGTGCGGGGTTCTTCAGTTCAACTAAGCAACAGTACCGGCTAGAGCGCGAATCCGCCCCGCCTTCTCCAGTTCCCCGTAAATGAATCGGTAAGTCTTCGCAAGCCCTTCTTCCAGCGAGACCCGGGGTTCCCATCCCAACACTTCACGCAACCTTGAGTTATCGCTGTTACGGCCCCGAACACCCTGGGGCGCGGTAAGGTTGTGCTTGCGCTGGACTGTCTTCCCGGCGATCTTAGACACCAGGTCCACCAGCTCATTAATCGAAATCAAGCGGTCTTGGCCAAGATTCAGGGGGTGAGGGTAATCCGATCGCATCAGCCGGTAAATGCCCTCAACACAATCATCGATGTAGCAGTAGGACCGCGTCTGCAATCCATCTCCCCAAACCTCGATCGTCCCGCCGTCTTCCACCAGCGCGATCTTCCGGCAAATCGCGGCCGGCGACTTTTCGCGGCCGCCGTCGTAAGTGCCTAAAGGACCGAAAATGTTATGGAACCGGACAACGCGCGTCTCTAATCCGAAGTCCTCTCTGTAATGCCTGCAAGTGCGTTCAAAGTAAAGCTTCTCCCACCCATATCCGTCTTCCGCGTCGGCAGGATAGGCATCGTCTTCCTTCAACGGCGTAACATTCGCTTCCTTCTGCTTGTACCCCGGATAGACGCAAGCGCTCGATGTGAAAAGGAACCGCTTGGCCCCATTGACCCGCGCGGCTTCAATCGAGTTCATGTTGATCATCGTGCTGTCACGGACGATCACGGCCTTGTTTGACTCGATATAGCCAATGCCGCCCATCTCCGCGGCGAGACCGTATACATCCTCCATACCCGCGGTAGCCTGCAGGCAGTTATCCCAGCGCCTCATGTCCAGTATCTGGAAATCATGCGCGGCGGTAGGTTCATACTCTGGATGCTTTACATCCACCCCGCGCACATAGTAACCGCGCTCTACCAGATACTTCACCAGGTGATGGCCGATAAATCCGCCCGCACCGGTCACGAGCACTCGCTTTGACATGAATCAATTCTCTCCTGTTTGGAACCTGAGGATGCGCAGCTTTTGTAATGCCCATAACGGCGGAAACACAGTAGTAATCAGTAGGTACCGTTTCCAGAGCCGGCTCGGCTCGCGTGTCAGCCGGAAGAACCATTCCAGACCATTGCGCTGCATCCACATGGGGGCTTGCTCCACGCGTCCCGCATGGAAGTCGAACGCCGCGCCGACCCCGAACAATACGAGTCCCGGCAGCCGGTCGCGATTCGCGATCATCCAGTTTTCCTGCTTCGGTGTGCTTAGCCCCACGAACACGATTTCCGCCCCGGATTCCCGGATCTGGCGAGCATATTCTTCGCCCTCAGCGTCGGTCAGCGCACGAAAGGGCGGGGAAATCATCCCTGCAATCTCCAGCCCCGGAAACTTCTCCCTTAGCTTTGCCGACATCGTTTGCAATGTCTCGAGGCGCGCCCCATAGAAGAACAAGCGATGCTTCTTCTCGGCCGCGCTTGCGCAGAGAGTCAACATCAGGTCCGGCCCGTACACCCGCGTCTGCCCCGCGACCCCGAACGACCGCATCGCCCAAACCACCGGCATCCCATCGGGCGTGGTCAGATCCGCCTGATTCAGAATGTTCCGAAATCGCTTCTCGAAAAACGCCGCCACGATGCCGTGTACGGAAGTCACGGTCACGAATCGCGCCCGCTGACCGGCTACCCCGGCTCGACGCTCCGCCACCCATCGATCGCAAATCGCGGATGCGCCTGCATAACTTGTCGTGCTGACTCCAACCCCGAGAACGGATTGCTTGCGGGGCAAGGTATGATCAATCGGCAAAGCGCCCATCGCGTTATTTTTCAGTATAAAGGCGCAAGTTAAAGACGCAAGTTAAAGACGCGTGCCCCCGCTTCCCCATGACCGACACCGATCTGCTGGCCCACATTGCGCGTCTACCCCACGGTAAAGCCACTTTCAAGCAGCTCCTGAAAGAGCTCCATGCCCGCACTGAACATCGCGGCGCCATCGAACGCGGACTCGCGGCTCTGGTGAAACGTGGAGAAATTATCGAGCTCAAGTCGGGTCACTACGTCGCGACTTCCAAGAGCCGAGAATACTCGGTCGGCCGCATCAGCCGTCATCGCGACGGCTACGGTTTCCTTATCGCCGACCGCCCTATCCCCGGCATTCAGGGCGACATCTTCCTCCCGCCCGATTCGCTCGCAGGCGCCATGCACGGCGACCGCGCGGTTGTTCGTGTCAGCCCGCCTCGCGATGGGAAAGCGGAAGGCGCAGTTCTCCGCATCCTCCGCCGTGCGCACCCAACCGTCGTGGGCGAGTTCCGGATCACCAAGCGCGGGATGTTCGTCGTACCGCACGATGAACGCCTGCGCGAGTGGATCGAAATTCCACTCGACCTCGCCATCCCTCCGCCCGAAGCACAGCGCGATCGGATTGGTGCGACACCCATCGTCATCAACGATCCATCCGACCTCGAGGGCGTGATCGTCAACGTCGAAATCCTCGAATACGCCGAGGACGTCGGCACGCGGCACGAGTCACCACCGGTCGGCCGCGTGGTTGAGATTCTCGGACGCCCCGGCGATTTCGGCATCGACGTCGAAATCATCATCCGCAAATTCCACCTGCCGCACCGGTTCTCGGCCGAAGCCGTGAATCAGGCGCAAAACATCAGCCGCGTGATTAGTGACGACGAGTTCCGGCATCGTCGCGATTTCCGCGAACTTCCCATCGTCACCATCGACGGCGAGACCGCGCGGGACTTCGATGACGCCGTTCACGTGGAACGCCTCGCCAACGGCCATTTCGCCCTACAGGTGCACATCGCGGACGTCAGCCATTACGTGCGACCGCATTCCGCAATCGACGATGAAGCGCTCGAGCGCGGCACGAGCGTCTACTTCCCGGATCGCGCCGTGCCCATGCTTCCCTACGAACTCTCGACCGACATCTGTTCGCTTGTCCCGCAGCAGGATCGCCTGGTGATGAGCGCTCTGCTGGAATTCGACCCGGCGGGTGAGCTCACCGGCAGCGAATTCACTCGCGGCATTATCCGTAGCTCCGAGCGCATGACTTACACGGATGTCCACGCGCTTCTCGAAGGCGACCCACACCTGCAGGAGCGCTACAAGCCGCTTGTCCCCCAGTTCCGGCTCATGCGCGATCTCGCCTTGATCCTCAACAAGAAGCGCGTCCGCCGCGGCTCCATCGATTTCGATCTCCCCGAGCCGGTCATCGAGTTCGACCAGTTCGGCGCTATGACCGGCGTCGTTCGATCGGTCCGCAACATCGCGCACCGCATCATCGAAGAGTTCATGCTGGCGGCTAATGAAGCGGTCGCGGCGCACCTGGAACGCGTCGCCGAAACCGTCGTCTACCGCATTCACGAGCAGCCCGATCCGAAGCGCGTCATGGACTTCGAAGAAGTGGCGGCCCAGTTTGGCGTATCCCTCGGCGTAGGCGCGATCCCGGTCGATCGTTTCCGATATACGGACAAACGCCGCGACGGCACCAAGAAGCAACGCGCTGTCGAAATCCCCAAAGAGACCGTCCGCATCACCTCGCGCATGTATCAGAAGCTGGTGGCCAAAATTGAGGGCACGCCCGAAGAGCGCATCCTGAGTTTCCTGATGCTGCGTTCGCTCAAGCAGGCCCGCTACAGCACCGAGAACGAAGGTCACTTCGCGCTCGCGGCCTCGCATTACACGCATTTCACGTCGCCCATCCGCCGCTATCCGGACCTCGTCGTCCACCGGCTTCTTGGAGCTTGGCTCGACAAACAAACCTACGGCAGCCCGACGGAATTGGCTGCGATCGCGAGCCAATCGTCCACCAACGAGCGCCGCGCGGCCGAAGCCGAACGCGAGCTCGTCGAATGGAAGAAGGCGCGCTTTATGGAATCGCGCGTTGGCGAAGAGTTCGATGCGCTGGTTATTTCCGTCACCCGTCACGGTCTCTTCGTCGAGCTCACCGAGCTCTTCATCGAGGGCTTGGTCCCAATCGACTCCCTACCCGGAGATCACTTCATCTATCACGAGAATGTCCGAAAAATCATCGGCGCCCGAACCCGCCGCGAATACTCTGTCGGAGAGCGCGTCCACGTTCTCCTCGAACGCGTCGACCCCGCCGAGCGCAAGCTCCAGTTCGCCCTCATCGAGCCCGAGCCCAAACCGAAGCAAAAGCGGAAACGCGCAAGGTCCGCTTCGTAACTCCGACTTCCGCAAGCTCTGGATCGGCCAAACGATTTCCGAGATCGGATCACGAATCTCACGCGAAGGCATACCGCTCACCGCCGCGTTGACGCTGCAGGTCACCGCGCCGCAGATGAGCATCCTCGCCGCACTGGGAAGCGCTTCGGCATTGCTTTTCAGCTTGTTCGCCGGCGTGATTGTCGACCGGACGCCTCGCCGGCCTGTCCTGATCGGCGCGGATATTGGGCGGGCCATTCTGCTCGGCACGATTCCACTCGCGGCCATGATGCACTGGCTCAGCTACTGGCAGCTTGTGATCGTCGCCGCACTCACCGGGATACTCACGGTTCTCTTCGACGTCGCTTATCAGTCCTACCTGCCGTCGCTCGTCAACCAGGAGGCGCTCGCCGAAGGCAACCGCATTCTCGGGATGGGAAGCGCCGCGGCAGAAATACTGGGCCCCGGTCTCACCGGTATCCTCGTGACTGCGATCTCCGCCCCGCTCGCCATCGGCATTGACGCGGCGTCGTTCCTCGTTTCATCAGCTTCCGTGATCGCGATTCGCAGTCGCGAGACACTGCGGGCGCCGTCCGTCCAATCCCACTGGCTGGAAGAGGCGCTAGCGGGAGCGAAGGTGATTCGCGAGCGGCCACTGCTGCGCGCGCTTGCATTTCGCGCCATGACGGCCTTTCTTTGCATGGGCTCGGCATTCAGTTTCTACATCTTCTATGCGGTTCGCGATCTCGGGATGAGCCGCATCGCACTCGGCTTCACTATCGCGCTCGGCGGTGTCGGCGGACTGCTCGGAGCGTGGCTCGCCGAACGCATCTCCAATCGGCTCGGGACGGGGCGCGCCTTCTTCTCCGCCACCATCTTTATGGGCTTCGCTTACCTGCTCATCCCGGCCGCGGGACTGTACCCCGCCCACGCGATCTGGTTCCTCGGAGGTCAGCAGCTATTCGGAGACTTTGCCTGGGCGCTATATGCCGTGAACGAAATTGTCCTGCGCCAGCGCGTCACTCCGCCGGAACTCCTCGGCCGCGTCAACGCAGCTATGCAGATTGCCTCGCGCGGAATGCTCCCCATTGGCGCGCTGATCGCAGGTGTACTCACGAGTTTCATCAGCGTTCAATCGGCCATGTGGATTGGCGCGGCCGGCATACTCCTCTCCGGCGTTTGGCTTTGGCCGGTACGGAACGAGTAGCCAAGGTCCGCGAATGAGTATAGTGGCTCACATTCTGGCGCGCTCGTCCGGTAGCCTCGCCTGTATCATCCCTGCCACCCTACATAAATGACGACGCCGTGTCCCGAGTGCAACCGGCTGCGCCTCAAAGTGGGCGAGGCATCAGACGCGACCGCCCGCACGGCCGCGCTATGGAAAGAGACGCCCGCGCCGGAATCGGACGGCATTCTGGTGCTTCTGACATTAAACGAGCACGTGCAGAGCATAGCTACAGATGAATACATCAAGCACATCGGGGAGGTACACGGCCGTCATCCCCTCAAGGCAGCGCAATCGCGATAACTGTGGAAGGTATTAGTCCCGAGGTGCGACGGTCGCTCCCCATTCCTCGGGACTGACATCGCGCGCGTGACGCGAGAACAGCCAGTGGTGCCCATCGAGATCCACGGCTCCATACTGCCGTTCGCCATAGACCGTTTCGTTAAGTTCCTCAACAATCTTGACGCCCGCTGATTTGGCATGGGCGAAGTGCGCGTCGACGTCGTCCACAAATACGGTCAGGCTTTGTGTTCCGTGCCCTAGTTCCGCGGGAGTCGCATAGCGCTGGTGCGCGGTCACCACCATGATCCACGCATTGCCGAGATGAAGTTGAGCCCCGCTGATCGGGTTTCCGTACCGGTAATGCTCGGAAAAGCCGAACGCTTTAGAGAGCCATTCGATAGCCTCAGGTAGGTCGCGATAGGCAATGTGGGGAAGTAGGATGTCGGCGGGAACAGAACGATTGTGCATAGGGAAACTAACCTCGTGGAGTAAGACGGATGATCCGCCTCAAATGGTAGATCTCACCTGAAAAGAGCCGGTCGGATTTTGGGTCGTGATCTGTTCCAAGCTGCGTGCCTTGCCGACCACTGCTTCCGCCAACCCGAACATCCCGACTCTAAACATGATGCGCCAGCGAACTGGACACTTCACTACTCCCCGATCCCTCCTTCGAAAACGGGCGACTGAGCGGAGGCAGCCCTACAAAGCAGCAGCAGCGCGGGCTCTAGAAGGATTCGCATGTAGAGCCGTTAAAGCACCGTAGCCCTCAAAACGGGTGACGTTTCGGGCGACAATAATTGCATGCCGGGCGCAACGGAACTAAGCGCGGACGCGATGCTGAACGCCGTAGAGGCGGATCTGCATCCGAGCAAATCCGAGTGGGTATTCCTGCGTGAGCTGCGCGTCGGCACCGGGCGTCATAAAGCCGCGTTGCAGCGCCTGGACGCGTTCGCGCTCAACTGTTTCCCGCACTTAGGAATGAAGCGCATCTGCTACGAAGTGAAGCTTTCACGCGCGGACTTCCTGTGCGAGATGCGGCAGCCGTTGAAGCGGCGCATCGGGCTGCGCTTCTCAAATGAGTTCTACTTCGTCACGCCGACCGGGTTGCTCGCACTTACCGATCTGCCGGTGGAGTGCGGGCTAATCGAGATCGCGCCCGGCGGCAGTTGCCGGATAACGGTTCCGGCGCCCTGGCGAGATACTCCCGGTCCGACGTGGCAGTTTACCGCGTCGATGCTGCGCAACCAGCAGCGCGCGGCAACCATTCCCACCTCGCGCCCCCAACAGCAACGCTTCGAATTTTCAGCAACCGCAGGATAGCGGATTCTCCTTGACAGACTAGGAGAGAGTTGTCTATCATCTTCCTAGAATATCTAGGAGAACGCGCTTGGCTAAACCACTCGAAGTGTTGCAAGGCACTTTGGACATGCTGATCTTGAAGGCTGCGTCCCTGGGGCCGCTGCACGGATACGGGATCTTACTGCGGATTCAGCAAATTTCAAATGGCCGCTTGGAGATATCTGCAAGGATCGCTCTACCCGGCTCTTTACCGGTTGGAACATCAGGGCTGGATTACCAGTGAGTGGGGCGAATCCGAGAACAAGCGTAAGGCAAAATTCTACCGGCTTACCGCTGCGGGCAAACGCCAGTTACAAGCGGAGAAAGAGAAGTGGAGCCTCATGAGTGAAGTGATCGACGGAATACTGAATGCCGTTCCGGAGGAAGCGCGATGATGCGGGCCAGAGTTCGGTCTTGGCTGCGCTCCCTGTTCCTCCGCACCCGGATGGAAGAGAACATGGATGCCGAGCTTCAATTTCATATCGAAAGCTATGCGCAGCGATCTAATGCGCGGAGGACTATCGAGCGAGGAAGCTCTCCGGCGGGCGCGGGTTGAATTCGGCGGCATCGAGATGCAGAAGGAAGAGTGCCGGGAGTCATTGGGTCTCCGTGCTATGGGACGAAACTCGCGGCGATATCAGATATGCATTGCGCGTACTTCCGTAAGAGCCCCGTCTTTACTATTGTCGCAGTTACATCGCTCGCACTCGGGATCGGCGCAAACACGGCTATCTTTACTCTGGCTAAGGAAGTCCTGTTCCGTAACATGGCCGTTCCGCATGCGGACCAGCTGCGGATGTTCTGGTGGGCGCGGGGACCGAATACGAAGGCGGGTCCAGCCTGGGGAACCTTTGGCAGAGGCCGTCCAGGCGAGATGGCGGGCACGCCGTTCCCTTACGCGTTGTATCAGCAGATGCGAGCACATAACCCGGTGTTCGACGATCTGGTGGCCTTCAAGGACCTTTATAAGTTGACATTTACGGCGGACGGACAGGCTGAGCCGGTTGACGGCATGTTAGTGTCCGGTAACTTCTATCAAGCACTGGCGCCTCGAGTTATCGCCGGACGCGGGATTAATCCAGCTGACGATACTGCGGAAGCGCCGGGAGTTGCTGTGATTAGCGATGCGTTCTGGGCGCGGCGATTCGGCCGTTCTGCCGATGTGCTGGGGCGGACGATCCAATTGAACCGCGTGCCCATCACCATTGTCGGAGTCAACGCGCCTGAGTTCCGAGGCGCGAAGGCGGGGGGAGCGCCGGAAGTCTTCTTTCCGATCCATCTGCAGCCGCGAGTGATTCCGAACCCGCGAGGCGTACTTACGTCCGAGAATAGCTTCTGGTGGCTCATTATCGAGGGGCGTTTAAAGCCCGGCGTTACGGATGCGTCGGCGGAAGCTGCGATGCAGGTCGCCTTTAATAGCGCGTTCCACGCCACGCTTCCGGACAAGAAGGAGAAGGACCGTCCCCGATTCTTCTTAGCGCCCGGCGGCCGTGGGCTTGACGTGCAGACCGACGACTTCAAGCTACCGATCTATGTGTTACTCGCGGTTTCCGGTGTCGTTCTATTGATCGCTTGCGCTAACCTGGCAAACTTGCTAGTTGCGCGTGCTGCGGCTCGCCGGCGAGAGATCAGTTTACGGCTGGCTATCGGCGCGGGTACTTGGCGTATCATTCGGCAGGTACTGACCGAAGCGATGCTTCTAGCGCTCCTTGGTGGCAGCCTTGGTCTGATGCTCGGCTATTGGGGACGCAATCTGATACCTCGCTTGTTTGAAGACTCGTGGAGTCCTAAGTCGATCGAGCCACAGATGGATTGGGGCGTGTTCGTCTTTGCCGTAGCGGCGACGGTGATTACCGGAATCTTATGTGGCATTGCGCCCGCATGGCGAAGTACGCGGGCTGACGTCAACGCGGGGCTCAAAGAGAGCGGCCAGATCAGTACCGGGCGGTCTAAGGTAATTCTTGGCAAGTCTCTGGTGGTATTTCAAGTTTCGTTGTCGTTGCTCCTCGTTGTCGGCGCAGGCCTATTCCTGCGTACTCTCATTAACCTGCGATCGATTTCGTATGGTTTGAATCCCGAGCGAATCCTGCTTTTTGCGTTAGACCCGCCGAAGTCACAGTACTCGCCGGACCAACGGACGGCGTTATTCCAGCGGATCAGCGATCGGGTTGACGCGCTGCCGGGAGTTCAATCGGGCACGTTGTCCAGTGAACCGCTGCTAGCCAACAATATGGATGATAGCTGTTATGAACCTGCTCCTAAAGCGCCGGGTTTACAGGGACAGGTCCACGTGTTTGTGAACACGATTGGGCCGGGCTTCTTCGAGACGTTTGCTATCCCGATTATCGCTGGCCGCAGTGTCAATGTTCACGACGCGCAGAACGCGCCGCGTGTTGCGGTGATCAACCAACGAATGGCGAAAGAAATGTTCACCAACGCGAGTCCGATCGGCAAAACGTTGACCGAATGTGGTGCGGCAGCCGACGCGCCACGGATTCAGATCGTCGGGATAAGTGCAGATGCGAAGTACAGCAGCATCCGCGACGACGCCCCGGCAACGCTGTACTTACCTTACTTACAAACGCACGAAGACGACGCGGGAGCGATGACGTTCGAACTAAAGACTGCCGCCAGTATGGGGAGTATCGTAGCCGAAGTGCGGCGCGCCGTGCGGTCGATCGATAAGGATCTTCCCTTGCTGGATGTCCGTAGTCAGACGCAACAGATCGATGCCACACTTACTCAGGAGCGCGTGTTCGCTACTCTGACGACCGCCTTCGGGATACTCGCCTTGATCCTTGCCAGCATCGGGATCTACGGCATTATGGCGTATACGGTGTCGCAGCGGACTAATGAAATCGGCATCCGCATGGCGTTGGGAGCCCGCGCTGGGCAGGTGCTTTCGATGGTCCTCCGCGAGACGTCTCTGCTAGCTTTCATCGGGGTCGTTGCCGGGATCGCGGCGGCGTTCGGTTTGACACGGCTAGTCGCTTCGATGCTGTATGGGTTGAAGCCGAACGATCCCCTCACGTTCGGCGCGGCCGCATTAGTGTTGCTGCTGGTTGCTCTAGTCGCCGGTTTGGTGCCAGCACGGGGGGCGGCGCGGGTAGAGCCGATGCAGGCGCTCAGGCACGAGTAAGCAAGTACTCTTCGATCTCTTTATTCCCGGCATGCTGCGCCCAACCGAGGGGCGTGCCTTGGAACAGTGTGTCTTTCAGCTCGAGGCTGGCGCCCCGTTCCACTAAGAGGCGAACTACTTCTAAGTGGCCGGCTAATGCGGCCTGATGCAGGGGTGTGGAATGCGAGTGGGCGCCCATAGGGTTGTAGCCGCTCGGGTCTACACCGGCGTCGAGTAACAGGCGGACGATCTCCAGCGCGTCCAAACTGCGCCGCATACGCAAGCGCGAGACGACGATCTTCATCGCTCGACTTTCCTAAGACTCGCGCGGCGTTTTCAGCATCTCCGATAGCCGCAGCTACGGGCAGAGTTAAATGGGCTCCGAAGCGGAGTAGCGCACGCACCGCTTCGAACTCGCCATGCGTCAATGCAGGCAGCATGGCCGCGTCCGGATCGGCGCCTGATTGGCAGAGTAGTTCGATCATCGGAACTTGAACGCCGCATTCACGTGGTACACGGCCCGAGCAGACCAGGCCCAGCGTTTCATTGATTGCCGGCAGTTGCGCACCCGCATCGATCAGAACTTTTGCCACCTCAACGATGTTCGCCGGCAGGGTTCCGTTTCGGATGGGGTTTTCCGCCGTGAACTCCAGCAATGTTGGGTTTCGGAAGTAGTTATTACCTTCGAAAGTAACGTGCTGTCGGCTTAGTCCAGGGTGCTTCTGCAGAAGAGCGCCCAAACCCTCGATATCGCCGGCATCGATCAAATCCACCGCTTGAGCAAACTCAAGCGGAAGTGTGTGGTCCGCCGGTTGTTCGAGATGCTTCCTGAGCCTCGCCCAACTCTGGAATCCGTACTCGCGGGCGATCATTAGTTGCGCGTCAGTTACTTTCAGCGGCGTGTCGAAGATAGCGGGGTCGGTTAGTTTGCTGAATTTCGGGAGAAACTCTCTGATCCGCTGGGCGGCTTGCGCATCGTGCGCCGCGTGCGCGGATAACAAGTCTTTCGCCTGATACTTCAGATGATCGATATTCGCCTGCTGCGGCAGGCGCTTGGTTGGCATTGCGAACTTCCTTTCATGATTACGCCTGAAGTCCGCATTCACAGGCAGAAAGTTAGTTCGATAAGATTCAAACTGCTAACGGGTGGACTTCTGTCCTTTCCGCGGACCGGATGCGCCCTGTTGCGCGACTTCAATATAACATCACGAAATCCCTAAACGACCGAATGGAGGCAAGCGTCATGTTACCGATGAAGAACGCCAGAATGTTTCTCCTGATCTTGACGGCGACCCTCTACACCGCATCCGCCCAGACCGCATTCACCGTAAATGGAAAGGCGAATATCTACGCCGCCGGGCAGAGCGTCGCGCCCGATGGCGAACTTCCCTACGAGATCGATTTCAATCCGCAAGAGGCGCAAGCCGTCGAGTTCAGCTCAGTCACGGGCACCGTCTCAAATGGCTCTGCGAACGGCGGACCGGACGGTTCCCTGTGGAACGGAGACCCGAACGTTGTGGGAATCATGATCGAGAGCTCGAATAACTTATCTACTATCGCTTTTCTCAAACGATTCGCCTTTATGACAGGCGTCTTCCTAGGCGCCTCGGCAGCTGCTCCGCCCGCGCCCCACGGGTTGATCTTCACCAACGCAGATCAATTCGAAACGCTAAGCCCGTTAGTTGCGCAGACGTTTTTCATAGGGGACGGACTTACCGGCACCGGCAACGGAGCAACGCAGATTTTCGTGATCCCGGAAGGAGCTTCCCGCCTATTTATCGGCATCGCGGATGCGTGCAATGTCAAGAGCTTCGCCCGGCCGAGCTGCTACTTCGATAACTCCGGCAGTTTCACGGGTAAGATCACATTCCCGAGCAAAGCGAACGGGACATGGAGTCCGGTGGACTCAGCCGCTGCCATCGTTCACGCCGCTGCTCATTGACCGCTCGGCCGCGCAGGGCGAGTAGAGTCAGGTCGTCAGCTAAGCGTCCGTCAGCATATTGGCGAATATCGCCGGCTATCGATTCGACTAACTGCGCGGGCGTGCGCTGGGGCCACGATTCACGGGTTGACGTCAAGCGATCCATGCCGAACTCTTCTCCGTTCTGATCCGCCGCCTCGGTAAGTCCGTCCGAAAAGATAAGCAGAGTATCGCCGGCTCCAAGAGTACCTTGCTCTTCACGCCCGCTCCAGCCGGGAAACATACCGAGTACTGTCGCGGAAGACTCCCATTGCTCCAGGCCCCCGTCGCTCTTCACTAACAAGGGCGAGGTATGTCCGCAATTGACCCAATCGACTTGGTGGGTTCGATCGGAGTAGCGCATCAGGAACAGAGTCGCGTATTGTTCGACCGGTGAAGACTCCAGAAACAGCCGGTTGAGCGACGTCAAGAGCGTGACGAGATCGCCAAACTCTTCCGGCCGGCGCGAACGAAAGAAGCTTTGTATCGTCGCCATCAGGATGGCCGCGGAAATCCCTTTGCCGGACACGTCGGCGACCACGAAGACCGTGGAACCGTCGATCGCCGTCAGGAAATCGTAGTAATCGCCGCCTACTTGACCGGCCGGTTGGTACTTCACCGCGTAATCCAGCGAACCGATATAAGGAAGCTGCTGCGGAAGCAGACGATGCTGCACAGCGCGGGCAATCTCGAGATCCGCCGCGGCCGAAAGACCCGGAGCCGGTGAGCGCGGTGCCTGAATATGTTTGCGCAACAGGTCGAGCAGCCGGGCGTTGTCCCAGGGCTTCTCGATGAAATCGACAGCGCCCAATCGCATCGCTTCGACAGCCAGCGGAACCGTGCTCCAAGCCGTCATCACGATAACCGGGGGAGCGTGAGCCATCGTGCGCAGGTGCGAGAGTAGGTCGAGACCCTCGCGCCCGGAGGTTGTGTCGCGAGAGAAGTTGAGGTCGATCAGCATCAGGTCGAACGGCGCGCGCCGGGCTTCCTCAATGACGGCTTCCGGCGAACTGGCCATGACAGTTTGATAGCCTTCACGCTTGAGAAGCAAGCGGAGCGCGTGAAGAATCTCGTATTGGTCGTCCGCTATCAGAATGTTCGGCATTGCCTGGAACGGGGCAATCGCCGGTCCTTTGTAAGTGTCTGAAAGAACGTGGTCTTAGTTATCGCGCACGTTGCTAATCGAGAATCGTCGTCCCAATAGCGGACACTTACTTGATGAAGCGCGTCCTTGTCATCGGAGCGACCGGCAACATAGGCCGTCCGGTTGTCTCCGAACTGATCGCGAGCGGCGCCGGTGTTCGCGCCCTGACTCGTGATCCGGATTCCGCCAATCTCCCCGCACAAGCTGAACTGGTAAGGGGTGACCTCACTAACCCTGGGACTCTCGACCCGGCTCTGCGGGACGTCGATGCGGTGTTCCTGATCTGGCGGGCGCCCTCGACTGCTGTTGCTCCCGCTATCGCACGGATAACCGAATCCGTTCGACGTATCGTCTTCCTCTCAGCTCCGCATCGGACCGCGCACCCATTCTTCCAGCAGCCGAATCCAGTAGCGGCAATTCACGCTGCAATCGAGCGCCAGATCGAAGCTTCGGACGTCGAATGGACTTTTCTACGACCCGGAATGTTCGCGTTGAATGCGATCAACTGGTGGGCTCCGTCGATCCGCATCGCCGACGTTGTGCGCTGGCCGTACGGCGAGGCGCCCACCGCGCCCATCCACGAACGCGACATCGCAGCAGTCGCAGTCCGGACACTCTTAGAAGCTGGCCATGCGGGACGCGATTACGTGTTGACCGGACCCGAATCCCTGACACAGCGCGAACAGGTCAGCATCATCGGCGAGGTGATTGGACGTCCGCTGCGTGTTTGAAGAGATGTCGCCCGAAGAAACGCGCCGTGAATGGTCGAACTGGATGCCGTCAGTGACTACGGACATGCTGCTGAACGCTTGGTCAGCCGCGCTTGGACAACCCGCTTACGTTACATCGACGATCGAAGACATTACCGGCGCGCGAGCTCGAACCTTCCTAGAGTGGGTGATCGATCATGCTGCCGCGTTCAAGCGATCGGGTTGACGCGGAGCGGCAGAACCTCTATCGTTTGGGGCATGGAAGTCCACCTTGATCAACATGTGGAAGCGCAGCTGAACGAACTAGCTATGAAAACCGGGCGCGGAACCGAGGAGCTGGTTCAGCATGCTGTTTCTCGAATGCTGGAATACGATGCGAGCTTTCTTGAAGCAATCGAAAAGGGACGCGTTTGCGCCCGCCGTGGCGATCTCCTCGATCACGACGAAGTCGTTGAGCGCATCGAGCAGATGTTCCAGACCTGATGCGCGTCCGGTGGACGGCCGACGCCGCAGAGGATCTAGCTCGAATCGTTGACCGGATACGTGATGATAATCCGACGGCCGCACTGCGAGTTGCCAGAACGATCTACAGTTCGATCGCGGGGTTATCAACGTTTCCGTTTCGAGGACGCATCGGACTGGCGCCGGGAACCCGGGAGTTGTTGTTTCCGCCCTGGCCGTACATCGCGGTCTACGAAATAACCAGCAATCATGTGCAGGTCCTCCGAATACGCCACGCTTCACAACAGTGGCCTAACTGACGCGTCCTCCAAATTTGCCCCGGCCCACGCCATGGACTATACTAATTAGTTGAAACGAAATGCCGAAACGTACCTTTCAGCCGAATAACCGTAAGCGGGCCAAGAAGCATGGCTTCCGCGTCCGCATGAAGACCGCGGATGGCCGCGCCGTCCTCTCCCGCCGCCGAGCGCGCGGCCGCCATAAGCTCTCCGTCAGTTCCGAAAGGTAACACCCGAATTCTTGCCTGTAACGCCGCCGGATTTCCGAAAAGCGTCCGCATCCTCCGATCGAAAGATTTTCGCAAAGTCTACGACCAGGGCACGCGCTTTACGTGTGGCTATTTCGCGGCCTTCTGTCTTTGTGAACCGTCCAATGCCGGGCCGCGCCTGGGCTTTACCACGCCGCGCGCCCTTGGCAATGCGGTGGTGCGGAATCGCATCCGCCGTCGCATCCGCGAGGCGGTTCGCCAGCGTCTCCATCGGCTAGATCCCCAGTGGTCCATCGTCATCAATCCGCGGCGCAAGGCGCTGGATGGCTCGTTCCCGGAAATCGAGCGGGAAATCGAGCGGCTTATAACCCGCTGCAACGGACTTTCGCAGCCCTCCTCCGTGGGTATAAGTTGATCGTGTCGCCGTTCTTGCCGTCCGCCTGCCGCTTTCACCCCACCTGCTCGGAGTACATGCACGAAGCTGTACTGCGACATGGCGCCGCGCGTGGCGTATGGCTCGGAGTCAAGCGCCTTGGTAAATGCCATCCCTTCCACCCCGGCGGCGTGGACCTGGTGCCTTAAGACGCACGCGGAAATCCTGAATGAGTGAACGTAATCCGTACGATCCCGGCGGTCAAGACAACAACACCCAGGTGCGAACGCTCCTTGCGTTTGTCATCATGGGCGGCGTTCTTTTTCTGCTGCCGTATTTCTTTAAAGGCGGACGTCCGCAACCGCCGTTGCCGGCAGCGAAAGCTGCAAAGCCGGCTTTGTCAACAACGCCGGCGCCGAATTCTATTGCGAACTCGAATACGGCCCAAGCGGATCAAGTCTCCACTCCCAACCTAGTGGCCGCTCACGAGGAACAGCACGTCGCAATCGACACCGCTGTCTATCACGTCGTCTTCTCGAACCGTGGCGGGGTCGTCACCAGTTGGACGCTGAAGAAATACCCGAACGCGGCCGGCAAGCCGCTTGAGGTTGTCAACGATGCGGCCGCTCAGAAGCTAGGTTCGTATCCTTTCGCCTTCTACTTCCGCAGCCAGAAACCGGCGGTCGATCTCAACCAATCGCTCTACGCATTCACTAGGACTGCGGGCGGTCTTGGGATTTCGTTTGACTACGCCAGTAATGGCGTCATCGCCCACAAGTCGTTCACGTTTCAACCTAACGGCTACCTAACGGAAGTCTCCTCGGAAGTGCGCGTCAACGGCGCCGACATTCCGAGTCTTCTCGAATGGCGCGGCGGCTTTGGGGATTACGCGGTCCAGAACGCCGTCAGCAGCCAACGCGCGATCCGCTACAACGTCGCCGATTCTAAGCTGAACAACGACAGCACCAAGGCTGCCAAGGACGCACCCGCCAATCGGGACGGCCAGTTCTCGTTTGTTGGTCTGGAAGATCAGTACTTCGCCGCGGTCTTTCTCCCGCAGGGACAAGACAAGATCCAGACGACTCTATTCGACGACTATGTTCCGACGCCTTTCGATAAGAGTGACCAGCAATACATAGGCAACGCCGTCGGCGGCGACGGGCAGAACCGCCTGGAGTTATTCGTCGGCCCTAAAGATCTCGAATTACTTAAGAAGGTCAATCCGAAGCTTGAGCAGATTGTCGATTTCGGATTCTGGTGGTTCCTCGCGAAGCCTCTGTTCCTGGCACTCCGTTTCCTCGATCAGAAGTACATTCATAACTACGGCTGGGCGATCATCCTGATCACCATCATCATTAACATCGTGCTTTTGCCGCTGCGGCTGCAGAACATGCGATCAATGAATAAGATGAAGGTCTTACAGCCCAAAGTTCAGGAGATCAACGAGCGTTATAAAGGCCTCAGTCTGCGCGATCCGCGCATGCAGCAGAAGAATCAGGAGACGATGGATCTTTATAAGGAGCACGGCGCCAATCCCGCCGGTGGTTGTGTTCCGCTCCTGATCCAGATGCCGTTCTTGCTGGCGTTTTACAAAGTACTCGCCGTCTCTATCGAGATGCGCAACGCGAACTGGCTTTGGGTAAGCGATCTGTCGCAACCGGAACATCTCGCTATCCATCTGCTGCCCATCATCATGATCTCGACCAGCTTTCTGATGCAGCGCATGACGCCGACCACCGGGATGGACCCGCAGCAGGCGCGCATGATGATGTTCATGCCGCTCATCATGGGCTTCTTCTTCTACAACCAATCCGCCGGGCTCGTATTATACTGGCTCACTGGAAACCTGATGGGTATCGCGCAACAGTATTTCTTTAATAAGTTCTTTCCCGCTCCCGTGCCACCCCCCGCCAAGGTAGTGGCGAAAAAACCCGTGCGTAGATAACTCGTCGAAGGCGATGACTAACCCCAAGTACACGGTTGACACGACCGGCCCCAAAATTGACGCATTTCTCCGAACGGTGCTGGACGCCGCCGGCTTTGAGCTGACTTACGAAATCGTGGCCGGTGAGAGTGTCAACCCGGAAATCGAGAACCCCGAGTTGACGGTCAAGTTCACCGGACGCGATGTCGACCTTCTATTAGGTAACCGCGCCGAACTACTGCTCGCGTTGGAACACGTCACCATGGAAGTGTTGCGCGTACCCAGCGAGGATCATTCGCGGCTCTCCTTTGATGCGAACGATTACCGGTTACTTCGCATCGAGGAGTTACGGATGAGTGCTACCGCGGCGGCCGAAAAGGTCAAGCGTACTGGCGACCCGTTCCGCTTCAGCCCGATGAACAGCCGCGAACGACGCGTCGTGCATCTTACTTTGCGCGGTGAAACCACACTACGCAGTGAGAGCGCCGGCCAGGGCGCCTTCCGCCACGTGGTCATCTACCCTGCCGGGATGGCAAGTCTGCCGGATCCGCCTGCACCTGCTTTCCGGCCGTCCACGGGACCGCCTCGTGATGCGCGGGGCCGCGGCCCGAACGATCGTGGCGGCAACCGCGGAGCGGACCGGGGAAATCGCGGCGGGCCGCCTCATGGCGGCGCTGGACGCCGCGGCGGCCCGGGACGCGCTGGTGAGCGCCGTCCATTCAATCGCGACCCGAAGTAAGTTCTAACTTGGACCTAAGTGACACTATCGTCGCGATTGCTACCCCACCCGGTCGCGGCGGAATCGGCGTCATCCGGATTTCCGGGCCGCGCTCCAAGCCGATCGCAGAGGCGATTCTCCACTTATCGGGCGACTTACGAAGCTGGCAGCCAGCCCGCGCTGAGTTACTCGACGAACAAACTCAACCGGTAGACGACGTGATCGTCACCTACTTTGCCGGACCGCGCTCCTACACGGCGGAAGACGTAGTCGAGATCGCATGTCACGGCTCGCCTGTTGTCCTACACCACGCGGTCGCCGAGGCGCTCAAACAAGGAGCCCGCGTCGCCGAGCCCGGCGAGTTCACCCTGCGCGCGTTTGTCAACGGGCGTATCGATCTTCCACAAGCCGAAGCCGTTCGCGACTTGATTGACGCCACCACCCTGCATCAAGCCCGAGTTGCTGCCCAGCAAGCCTCGGGGTCATTAGCGCGCCGGTTACAGCCAGTCAAAGGCCAGCTGCTCGAACTTATCGCACTCCTAGAAGCCGGCATCGACTTCGCCGAGGACGATATCAGCGTCGCCACTCAAGACCAACTACGCGCGCGTCTGGACCCGATTGCGGCGGACGTCAACCGTCTCGCGCGCAGCTTTAGTTACGGACAAGTGCTACGCGAGGGTTTTACGCTGGCCATTATCGGGCGCCCCAATGTAGGCAAGAGCAGCCTGTTCAACCGGCTACTCGAGCAGGACCGCGCCATCGTCACCCCGGTCGCGGGTACGACGCGTGACTTAGTGTCGGAGGTTGTGGCGATCGAGGGAATCCCGGTCCGGTTAGTCGACACAGCGGGTATCCGGACGGGCGAAGACTTAGTCGAATCGTTGGGAATCGAGCGGAGCTTGAGTGCCATGGCAGACGCCGACGTAACCCTCGTCGTAGTGGATGCCAACCATATCGAAGAGCAGGATCAGGATCTAATCGACAAAGCCGGCGCCCAAGGACGGTACTTGATTGTAGCTAATAAGATCGACCAGGGCGGCAGGCCCGGCCCAGACATGCTCCCGGTGTCAGCGCTAACAGGGCAGGGGATTGAAGAACTGCGCAAAGCCATTGTGCACGTGGTCGCGCCGGACGGGGTAGTCGAACAAAATGGAGCAATTATAACCAATCTTCGGCAGCAGAACGCCCTGTCGAACGCCCAATCTGCTCTTAGTCAAGCTAGGACCGCGATCGCCGAAAACATCCCGCATGAGATGCTGTTGCTCGACCTTTATGACGCACTGGGCGGCCTAGACGAACTAACGGGAAGAACGACAGCTGACGACATCCTCAACCGGATCTTCTCCACGTTTTGTATCGGCAAGTAACCGCCGGGTCCACCTATTGTGAACCCGGCCCGGTGACTCGATTGGCACTTACTTCGTAGTATTTAGATCTATTGAAACTCCCTGACCCGAACAGAAGATCAAATCCTCGTATAGTGGCCTGGTAGGACTTTGCAGTGCCCCAGCCGCAATACAGCTCGGATTCGCTCCGGTTCCATATAACACCGGCAATCCGAACGTGCCGTCTCCATTGCTCGGAAGAATCGCTACGATTGCATCCTGATAATCGAGGACGGCTAAATCGAGCTTGCCGTCCCCATTGAAATTGCCGGCAGCGAGCGGTGCTGGGGCATTCGAGTACTGAGTTTGCCCTGGCACCAGGGACGTTCCTTTTTCTTGGAACGTGCCATCGCCGTTGCCCAATTCGACGGTCACCAAAGTACCCGTCGAGCTCGGCGCGTAAAAGGTTGTTGTGAAGGCGATATCCGGAATCCCGTCGTGGTTGAAATCGGCCACGACTGCACTTAGGATGGAGTAATTGGAGGAGTTGATGTACAGAGGATAGCCCAGTGTACCGTCGCCATTCCCCGGATAAAGCTGTAACTCGTTAGAGCAGGAGGTCAGCACATCCGGTTTTCCATCCCCGTTGAAGTCAGCCACCGCTACAATGTCAGAATTGCAGTAACCATAAGGCGCTACATATGGCGTTTGGAAGTTGCCGCCGCCGCTGCCGAGAACGATCGCCGGGGCACTGGTCACAATATCCAGCTTGCCGTCGCCGTTCATGTCGGCTGCAACCGCCGCCAGGGTGGTTTCCCCAATGCTGAACGCGGGCACTTTTAGCCGGAATTGGCCGGTACCCTCACCAAGCAGGACTTCCGCCGTCGATCCGTCGATCGTCACCAGGTCCAAGCGCCCGTCCTTATTGAAGTCTCCTGCGACTAACGGTCCGGTGAAAAACGGAAGCGGCGGTTCGGCAGCAAATAAACTCGTGTCTGTTCCTGTGTTGAGCAGAACACTCAGGCCCGCGGAACTTACACTGGCAAGATCCAGATGCCCATCGCTGTTGAAATCACCGGTCACCAGGTACAACGACTGCGCGCTAGGACCCTCTAACAGGCCGTCCTGGAACACTCCTTTTCCGTTATTCAGAAGCAAGGAAACGACATCTCCGTTACCTGGCGTCGATACCAATAGGTCGTTGGCAGCCCCTGTTCCGGAACCCGTAACAAGTGGCGCTAACTGCAGACTATCAGCGTTCGATTGCACGGCATAGGTTGTAGGCGTTCCGAACACTCCCCCGCCTTGATTCAGAAACGTAAGTGCATATTCCGCGTAGTTTCCATAGGCCAGAACGGCGACGTCCGGAACGCCATCCTTATTCAGATCTCCGGCCGCTAACGCATAGGATCCACTGAATCCTGTTGGCAGGGAGATAGTCTCGGGCGGTTGAAACGTGCCATCCCCGTTCCCCAGAGCCATTTCGAAATATCCGAAAAATTGGGACGCGGCGGCAATGTCGAGCTTTCCGTCCTGATTAAAGTCGGCAACCGCTATCTCCGGGACAGTGTCATAGAAACCTGGTTGTGAACTGGGAGCCGTAAAATCTCCCTTACCGTCACCCAAAAGGACCGTCACCGCTGTCCCGCAGCAGTACTGTCCGGTGCTCAACACCAAGTCTACGTGCTTGTCGTTATTAACATCGGCGAGGACCACGAAATTAGCGCCCCCCGTGCTAGCAATCGTAGGTGCGCCGAAGTTTCCGCGGCCCTCGTTAAGCAGGACGTTTACTCCGGACCCGGTCGGGATCACCAAGTCCGGCCGCCCATCGCCGTTTACATCGCCGATCCCAATGTTGAGCGCCCCGTTCGTGTTGAAGATCTCGATTGGCGTGATGACAGGCTCCCGGCTCTTCCGTTGAAGGACGACATAGAGCGCGTTCGTGTTCGTTGACAGAATCACGACATCCAGCAGACCATCGCCGTTTATGTCGGCCGCGGCGATCGCGGTCGGAACGAAGTTAGGTCCCAAGTCATATACCGGACCCTGCGTGAAGGTTCCTTTTCCATTCCCCAACTGCACCGAAAGCTCGTAGTCATAAGTCGCTGAGTTGGGATCTGGAATAACGGAGATTACATCCTGGTTACCATCGTTGTTGTAATCCCCGGTTGTGAAAATCTCGCCGGGGATCTCAAGGCCTAGCCGCGCCGCGAAGGTCGGTGGAGTAGCGGAAAATGCATTGACCGTAGTAATAGCGGTCGCAAGTAAGAGCAAAGCGCTAGAGGAAGCTCGCATTTGGAAAGTTTTAGCCCTATCGGGAAGTGCCTAATGAGCCAGGCTCTGCGATTGTATGTCAAAACACGTCTCGCGCGCTAACTTTTTTGTCAAGTTTTTCCGACCGGAATTATTAGCCGAAGCCCCCTCCAAGCGGCGAATCCGGACTTACCGAAGCCCACCTGACACGAGCAGCGTCTCACCCGTCACCCATGCCGAATCGGCCGAGGCCAGAAACACTGCGACGGGCCCGATATCTCCCGGTTGCCCGATGCGCCCCAGCGGAGTCTGCCCCTCTAACTGATGCTGAAACTCGCTTCCGATAAACCCGGCGGTGCGGGAGCCTTCCGTTTCCACCATACCTGGATTAATCGAGTTTACCCGGATCTTCTTCGGTCCCAGTTCCTTCGCGAGCACATGCGTCACCGCGTCCACGGCACCCTTTGTCGCGCTGTACACGGATGAACCCGCAGGAGTCAATCGACTTACCGTCGATCCGATATTCACGATACTTCCGCCCTCCTCCCCGAATAGCTTCACCGCTTCCTGGGTAGCTAGAAGCAGCCCCAAGACATTAGTATTGAATTGCCGGTGGAAGTGCGCTTCGGTAATTTCCGGTAGCTCTCCAAATTCATACACTCCGGCGTTGTTCACAAGCACGTGCAGCGCTCCAAATGCCTCTTTCGTCTCTGCGAATATGCGCTTGACGTCGGCCGCGTTCGACACGTCACCTTGCACCGCAACGGCTTTGCCGCCGCTCTTCACGATTTCGTCGACGATCCGGTCGGCACCCTCTTTGCTCGAGCTATAGTTCACGACCACGGCTGCACCTTCCGCCGCCAGACTCTTGGCAATGTTCGCGCCAATGCCTTTCGACGCTCCCGTGACCACCGCGACCTTATCTTTTAGTTTGCTCATTTCCATCCCCCCGGTTCGAAATATCTCTATTCGACATTTCGACAACCGTCTAAATGATGAAGCGGGGTCCGTGAAGGGTTCAATCTAGCGCTCAGATTTTTGCCAGGTGATCAAGGTACGCCCGCAGCACCTCGCGCTGCAACTCAAGGTGCGCAAACTTACCTTGCCGGACAATTTTGATCAGTCCCGCGCTTTCCAGCTCTTTGAAGTGATGCGAAAGTGTGGCCGCGCTCACTGGCTGGCATTCCCGTATGTCGGTGCAAGCCGCTCCGTTCTCTTGCCCCCCGATATGCTTGAGAATTTCATAGCGGCGCGGATCAGCGAGTGCTTTCGCGATCCTCTGCAGTTGCTCCTCCGCGAGCCGTCTTTCTGAATGAGCCTTCGCCACCCTGGACCGCAGCCATCATAGCGAATCAACCATGTCTGGACGTTGTCTCCCTTTTGCAACGAGCTAGGGCGAGGTCAGGCTGGCTGGTAGATGCCGCACGATCCAGAGTGTTAACAAGTTAAAGAGAGTGTTAACAGTTCAAGAAGGACGGCGAATTACTTGCGTCCCGTTCCCGCGACCTTCTCCAGATCGGCCCACTCCTGGTCACTTAGCTTGAGTTGAGCGGAAGCGACGTTTTCTTCCAGGTGACTTACTGAAGATGTACCCGGGATCGGCACCATTACCGGCGACCTCCAGAGCAGCCACGCGATGCAAAGCTGTGCGAGGGTAGCGTCATGTTTGTGCGCCATCTGATCTAGCGGGCCGCCGGGCTTCGCGAGTGCGCCCGCCGCGACCGGGAACCACGGGATGAACGCCATCCGATGCTGCTCGCAGTACTTCAGCGTGTCTTCGTGTTTCCGGTCTGCGATGTTGTACTGATTCTGAACGCTCACGATCGGGACAGTTTGCTGCGCACGGTCGATCTCTTCCGGCTTCACTTCAGAAAGACCGATATGCCGAATCTTGCCTTCGGTTTGCATTTTCTTCAACTCACCGAGACTCTCCTCAACGGGCACCTTCGGATCGATGCGATGCAATTGGTATAGTTCGATACGATCGAGACGCAAGCGGCGCAGGCTCATTTCGACTTCCTGCCGCAGATACTCGGGACGGCCAACCGGCAGCCACTTATTCGGACCTTGGCGGGTCAAACCGCCCTTAGTCGCAATGACAACACCTTTTGCGTAGGGTGACAAGGTATCGCCGATGATTTGCTCACTTACATATGGACCGTACGAATCGGCCGTATCGATGAAGTTAACGCCGAGCTCGACGGCCCGGCGTAGGACGCGTTTGGCTTCTTCGGGGTCCTTCGGTTCACCCCAGATACCATTCCCGGTGATGCGCATGGCGCCGAATCCGAGGCGGTTAACGGTTAAGTCGCCGCCTAGGTTGAATGTGCCGCTAGCTTGTGCAGTGATTGCGCTGGATGTCATGATTTCAACTTACTGCATGCGCTTCGCCAGAGCGCGAACGAGTCCACTCTGGCTCCGCGTCACCCCTCGTGCTCGCGTCTTGTTGCGAGACTACTGGTTGGAAATGGTAGCGATCGTACCGTCCAGCTTTGTGATCTGAATCGTGAACTTCTCGTTGTATGTCTGGGCGCGGTCTTGTAAAACGCTCAAAGCTACCGCCTCCCCAAGCTGGATCGAAGTGTCCGAGTCACTGCGCCAGTGGATGCCGGCGTGGATACCGTGTCCGAAGCTGACGTTGTGCGCTAGTTTGTTTAGCTCGCCGTTAACCGTAATTTGTCCCGCGTCGGCACCGGTATACGAATTGAGAGTCGTTCCGTCGGCGGACGGTACTTGCGCTTTCGGAATAACGAAGCCGCCGTCGAAGAAGAACTTCAGGACGGTAATGCATGCTCCCGCTACTGCACCGTGGCCCGTTGGATAGGACGGGTGTATGGGCGAACCTTCAGGGAACGCCTGAGACAAGAAGTAACTGTTGTTCGCCGTATAGGCGGTCTGCACGGCCTGAGAGTTTAGTACGGTAGGACTTAGCTGGCCCTTTACCGTATTGCCCTTTCCCGTCTTCTCCAAATAGACAATGCCGCCGCCGGATTCGGGGCGATGCCGAAGATGCACGAACCATTTCTGATACCAAACCACGTCCAGCGCCTCTTTGGCCACTGCTGCAAGCGTTGACGCGATGTCCGGTTGGCCCATCGTGCCGAATCCATTTTGCGTGGTCGAACCGTTATACGGATTACCGGGGTTGAACGGTACCGGCTGGCCGCCATTGCAAGTGTTCAAGACCAGATAAGCCATGAAGTACGCCTGATACAACACGTCGACGTGGGTGAACGAGGCAAGGCCGCGACCATCATGTAGAAACAGCGGTGCCCCCAGGGTAACGCTGAGGCCGGTAGGTATCCCGTTTTGTACTTGCTGGAATGTCGTTGGATCCAGCATGAAATTCACGCCCGCTTTGAGTGTGTTGTACTGCTGGACGATTGGCAAAGCACCCATCAACGTGTTCTGGACGAGAAACTGCGATAGGTACGGCCCAATCGTCTCGCCCTGGAAGTTGCCACGGAATAACAGGTCGGGCGTTACTTTGTTGGACGCGTCCCGCGGTCCCTTGTAAGTGGGTAATGCAGTTAGCTCCTTTGCAGCGCTGACCGCGTTTGCTGTCGAACCGTAGTTCAGGAACGCGGTGTCCCGCAGTAACGAGGCCCAGTAAAGTTCCACCAGCTCCGTCGCGTATTCTTCACTAGCGAGCGCCGGCGCCGGCGGCTCGGAGAATTGGGTACTGTCCAGGCATTCCAGGTCGAACGCCAACCCGCCCTGTGGACCGTTCAGCGTCTTCGTACCGCCTACCGTGATCGCGGCAAAATCGGCGGGCTTGCCACTGTCGAGAGCTTTCCTGAAGGTTCCGTAAGCGGTGAGATCCACCAAGCCGATGCCCGTCTGCAGGATTCCCTTCGTGTAAGTCCCGCACTTATCGGAGTAGCGCGCTTCATCTCCGTTATCGATTTGGGGCGCCGCCGGCCTGAACGCGTTTTGGGCCGCGAGCGCGGTTCGTAATGCAAAAGCCCTCGCAATGCGATCAGCGCTGGAGGGCGGAAACGCTTGACTTGCGGCGATTGGTGCTAATGTCGGACTGCTCATTTGTACTCCTCAATTGACTTATATGGGGAGCGATTTTTATTGCGCTCCCATTAGTGATAGCGAAATGGGAGACGAATAGGGGCCACGGTATTCGAATCGACTCGGGAACTTTATTCCTGCAGCGTGAAATTCACGTCGACGGTCGTTGCGACCCGCACCGCTTCCCCGTTCAGCAGTGTCGGTTTGTACTGCCACTGCTGAACTGCTGTTCGCGCAGCGTCAACCAACAGGGGATGGCCGCTGATCAAGGTCAGCGACTCGACCGATCCATCTTTCCCGACAACGACGGAGAAACGAACCTTGCCCTGGATACGAGCCTGTTTGGCGAGGTCCGGGTACTCCGGCGCGGCCTTGTGAACCAGGTTTGCGGCCATTACGTTGCCGCCGATCCTGAGATTGGCGTTTCCGGCTGTTGCGGACTCTCTCGCCGGCGGATTAGCTTTCAACTCCTCAACTTTGGCCTTGTCCGCCGCAGCACCGGCTTCATCACCTAGCGTCAATCTAGCTTTCGCCCGGAGCGCGTACCCCAGTTGCTGTTCGGGTTGCTGACGGATCTCCTCGTCGGCGTCGGCAAGCGCAAGTTCGGGCTTGTGCGTCAGAAGGTACACCGACCCGCGATTATAGTAAGCTGAGGAAAATTTGGAATAGCGGCGAATTACGTCGCTGAAGTCGGTAATCGCCTCGTCAAATCGGCCCATCGTGCGGTAGACTTCGCCGCGCTGCATGTAAGCCGGAAGATAGTCAGGGTTGACGCGGATCGCCTGTGTGAAAGCTTCGATCGCTTTGTCCCATTGCTCGTCGCGCTGCGCTTCCGTGCCTTTATGGAAGTAGTCGGTCACCTCCGCCATCTGAGCCTTGACCGCGGTCGGATCTTGACCCCAAGCGGCGGGTAACAGCGCCGCGAGTAGCACCAGTAAAACAGAGCGTTGCATTTGGCTCATTGTAATCCCGCAACGGGCAACCTGCAAATCGAGTTGTGGTGACATAGGAACAGAAATGGCCTTCGTTAAAGTCGCGACCCTCGCGCAACTACAGTCGGAACCGCTCCTGGAAGTGATGGTGGACGACAAGCCTTACGCTCTCTGCCTAGTCGACGGACAAGTTCACGCGGTTGATGGAACTTGTCCCCATCAGGGCGGCCCGCTCGGTCAGGGAATGCTCACCGGGTCCAAGATCATGTGCCCTTGGCACGCGTGGGAATTCGATTGCGTCACCGGCCTCAATGACTACGAACCCGACGACAAAGTCGCGGTTTTCCCGGTCAAAGTGGAAGGCCAGGAAGTCCTTATCGACGTTGCCTGAACTACCTGAAGTTGAAACCGTCGTTCGCAGCCTGCAACCTATCCGCGGCCGCCGCATTCTGAATGCTGAGGTTCGACAAAAGCGCGTCGTCCGAGGTGAACTGGATGGCGTCGTAGGCCGTCGAATCCGCGCCATTACGCGCCGCGGTAAGTTCATCGTCCTGGAACTCGATCGCGGTTTCCTGCTGGTCCATCTCGGGATGACCGGCAAGCTTCTCGTAGACGGCGAACTATCAAAACATACGCATGTCATCTTTACCCTCGATCGCGGGATTCTACTCTACACCGATAGCCGTCAGTTCGGGCGCGTGGAGTACTCAACCGAACTTCCCGACCGCGTCGCGAAGCTTGGACCCGAGCCGCTCTTGGTTACCTTCGATGAGTTCGTGGCAACGCTGCGCGCGCGTAAAGCGCAGATGAAAGCCCTTCTACTGAACCAGAAGTTCCTCGCAGGGATCGGCAACATCTATGCCGACGAAGCCCTGTTCCGCGCCGGCATTCATCCTCTCGCGAATTCCGCGTCAATAAGTAAACCCCGCGCGAGGAAGCTCTATGACGCGATTCAAGAGGTCTTGCACGCCGCCATTCGCGCCAAAGGTTCCTCTATATCTGACTATGTCGATTCCGAAGGAAAGCGCGGCAGCTTTCAACATGAGCACCTGGTGTACCGTAAACACGGCGACCCGTGCGCTAAGTGCGGATCACCGATCCGGCGGACTCTTGTTTCGCAGCGCGGAACTCACTTCTGCTCGAAGTGCCAGAAGCGCTGATTACTTAAACCTTTTCTTATATAGGAAGTCGACACCGAACTCGCCGTTCTCATCGCGCATCGCTACTGCCGACCACGTCCGCGAGAATTCCCACTCTACGCGGATCACCTGTTCCTCCGCGTTCGCCACATCGGTGATGTAGGTAAAAGTCAAGTCGGGAGTAATCTGCTGCTCCAATGTTACCTTAGCTTGCGGGTTGTTGGTGACTCCGGAGATCGTAGGATCGATTTTAAGACTACTAACCCCGAAAAAGCGCTGCAACCGTCCGGCTACCGGGTTCGCGATCGCCTGACCTACCAATGCGGACGCACCCATTTGTTGCCAGCTCTGCGCGGGCGCGGTCGGTTGACGCGCCGCAATAGTCGCGTCGTTCGGAGTTCTCCCCGTGGCCAGCAAGGCGACCAGATCGGAGAACGCCAGCGGCGGATCGGAACGATAGCTGACGTTCAGCTTAGTTACCGGGCCCGAGAATGTCACCGTAACATCCACGCCGCGAGCAACAGTCTCCAAATCGACGTTCAGGATCGGCTCCAGTTTGACTGGATTGTAGAAAGAGATGGAGCCTTGCGTAATCGTGTATTGGTTGCCGAAAAATGTCAGGTCGCCTTGCGTGATATTCACGCGCCCCAGCAGCACGGGGTTCGCGATTGTCCCGCGCAAGCGCAGGTTTGCGTCGGCTTCCAGACTCTGCGTGTAACTGCTCTCGAACGTGATATCGGGCGCGGTCTGTATCTGAACATCGAACTGCAAGTTACTCGTGAATCCGGTGGATGCGGACGGCGTCTCAGGCGGCGCCGAAGCGGAGGATAAGACAGATCCTAAGTCGGTCCTCGGATTAAACGCCAAGCGATCTATGGTTACTGTACCGGACAAGATACTACGTGCGGTAGTTCCCACCATGGTGAGATTTGCGTCCGCCAAGGTGCTGACGCCCTGCGGGTAACGAACCCGAACTCCGTGCGCGTCGGCACGCAACCGGAAGGCAAGGTTGCTATTGATGAACGAGACAAAGCCGCCCAATTGAACCTTGCCGCCGCCGCTCTCCGCCGTTAGATCACGGATCGTAGCCTGACTCCCATTAAATACTAGAGTTCCATTGGCGTTCGAAAGACCATTCGGTACGTCGGTTACGGCAAGGTTGGCGTTCTTGATTTCCAACGTGCCGTTCAGGGCAGGATTGCTGAAAGTTCCGCGTACCCCGGCATTCACGAGCACTGCGCCGGACGAGACGATATCGTTACTGAATAAGTGAATGATAGCGAGATTGATGTTACCGTTAAGCCGCAGGTCGACGTTCTGCGCCGGGCTGATCGTGGCCGATCCAGTAATCGAGAAGTTCGAGTCTTGCGCCACTAGACGGGCGCTGTCCACCGTCACCTTGTTGTTAGCGAGAGTCACGTGAATAGGACCGTCGTTGCGTACCGAGAGATCGAGCGGTACTTGACTTCCACCGGGCGTGGGGAGGCGATGTACTTCGAGCTTAGGGATGTCGAGCGAGGCGCGCAGTTGTTCCGGCTTCGCCGCAGGGCCGCTTAGGTCCAATGTCCCTTCGACGCTACCCCCAACGGGCATGCTCTCGGCCTGCTCCTTAGTCAGGAGCAGCCGGCGCGCCGTCTCGATGTGCAAGTTACCGAACTGGATATGGGCCGATCCCGGATAGTCACCGGCAAGTGTCCATTTGCCATCCCCGGTGATACTGGCGTCCGCTAAATTGGAGCGAAGCTTGGCTTCAATTACCGGAGCATTCCCGTTGCTAGCCACAAGAGTATTTGCAGTGAGGTCAATATTCCCCAGCCTCCGACCGCCAAGTTGTAAGTCGGATGTCCCCAGATTCGCATTTAGTGAAACGGGGAGGACAGATAGATTACCTGCTTTGTCACGGGTGATGTTTGCGACGCCGTCGGCTGTCAGTTTAACGGAGCCGGCCAGATCCGGCTCGCGTTGATGCAGCGTCACCACTTGAGTCATGGCAATGGTGTTACTCGCGACGTGGAACGTCAGACTACCGGGGACAAAATCATTCGCGCTGTGCGCGTAGGTGGCATCCAGATTCAACTGCTTGGAGCCGGCAACCAGTTGAGCTTTCAAGGTCTGAGACGTACGCTGAGGTGCGTCCAGATGCGCGATTAAGCGCCCATACGGCTCGCCTTCAATCTGTCCCCCGGCGAGAGTAAGATCGGCGACGGCTTGCGGGTTGCCGATTGTGCCGTTCACCCGCGCACTCACGGTCAGAGTACCCGTGACAGGAATATTCTTCTGCCCTGCGATAGCCAGCAGGTCGGTTAGATCCCCGTTCTGCAGTGCAATATTGGCGGTCAACGGTGCTGTATCGACAGGCTTCCAATTCTGCAGTCCCGCGCTGCCGTCGAACTTAGCCGACACGCCTTGTTGGCGCAGGCTGCCGTTCCTTATCTGAACTCCCGAGGAACTCGCGCTGATGTCTGCATTCACGGAGTCAATACGCTGCTGCTGCACAATGAAATTCGAGCCGCCTAAGTGCCCGTTGAGTACCGGAGTCGCAAGTTTACCTGTAACAGTTCCATCGAAGCTAACTTGGCCTTGCGGCGTCAAGGTCAGCGGAATCACTGGTGGAGCTTGTCCAGGCTTTGCCGCCACCTGCATGGCCGGAAGCAAGTCATCCAGATTCGACGAGACTAAGTGAACGTTGAGCTGCTGGCCGAGCGTACCCTGGACATCCAGCCGAGTATTCGGCAGCGCGATAAAGCTTTGTCCTAGATCGAGGGTGTTCTTCGCGGCATTGAACTTGGCGTCGATCAAGCCATGTACCGGAATGGCGTTGCGCGCGGGGGAAATCGTGAGACGCGCAGTACCGGTGAAGCGGTTATGCTGCAGTTGCGAGAGGCGCCCTTCCGCGAAAACCGGACCCGATATGCTGCCATCGTAAGGTAGCTTCTCGCGCGTCGCCAAGGACGCCACGGTCCGAACATCAAAGTGTTTAAGTTGGCCATTGACCTTATAGTCTTCGAAGTTTTTTAGTTCGGCCTTAGCTACGATTTGGCCGCCCAGCGCGTCGGCAACAAAGTCATCAATCGAGACAGACTTCGGACCACCGTCGATCTTCGCCTGCAGCCGGATGCGCTTTAGATCGATCCCGGGAACTCGATAGGCCACATCGTAGGCCTTCACGAATCCACTGATCGCGTAGTTATCTGCGGTGTGGTAACTGGCGCTCCCGTTAGCTTCGAGCCATCCGGATTGGTGGGATTTGAGCTTCAGGATGTCCCCAACCTGCCCAACGGAAACTTTAGCGCGATACTCCGCCGTGACTACCGGTGCGGTGAAGTCATCGATCCTGCCATTAACGTCAATCTCGGAGGGGCCCGCACCGATCTTAGCTTGTTCGACAACCAACCGGTTCTTCTCGATCGCGATCGTCGTCGCGATATTGGCTTGGACTGGCAGGTAATGGTCGTAAGTCAAGTTTAGCGGCGCGACGGAAAGGTCGCCATGATACCGCGGAACCGCCGGATCGTAAGTGAAGAGCGTCCGAAGGTTGTCACCCCTCGCCGAATAGCTTTGCGTCTTCGGCGGCTGGCCCGCGGCGTGAATCTCGGCCGCACCGCCGTTCAATTCGAAGCGCTGGACCGCCAAATCGAGAATCGTCTCAGTCGCACTCTTATTGGACTTCGATGGATTCTTCGGATTCGGAACATTAGTTGTTCCGTCCGCCGCGACGAGCAGAAAGGCCTGGGGATGGTCGATTCGGAGTAAAGCAAGATCCACATCGCGCTTCAGAATCGAGATGATCTTCAGGCCGACCGTCAACCTATCGACATGTAGCAGCGGCGGGCCGCTTATAGGTTCCGTACCATGGAGCGTGAAGCCATCCACCGTCGCGGTTAGAGTATGCCAGTCGAAGGAAAACCGGGCGATCTCGACGCCGCCGCCCGTCGCGTTTTCCGCAACGCTGACGATCCTTTGCCGAACTTTGTTATAGAACCATGAGCTTTGGACGAATTCGATACCAGCTACTCCAAGGAGGAGAACCAGCAGCAGAATACCACCAGCCCACTTCAGCAGGGAGCGAGAACGACGCGTCATTCCGGCGTTCCTCCCGTTCCTTTCGCCATCTCCGCACTCAACCTCTTCTGCGCGTCGTCACTCCAGTAAGCACAGTCAAGTTGGATGAACACCGATGTATAAGGGATTGCCAGGTCCGTCTTGACTATCAAGACTCGGAAGGTCTTAGCCGTCTCGTCCAGCTTACCGATTATTTTTTCGTGCTCGAGGCTTTGCGCGTTGAGTCCGCTAAGTTCCGAAGTCAGACTGCGCCGGTACTGCAGCACGCCGGGCGCCTCGGACTCCAGCACGTAGGGAAGTTCCTTGTCAGTGTAGATGGTTGGTCGCACGTGACGTGAGTTCTTGATCATGCCGAGTACCGTCCGCAGCACCGTGATCTGGTCGGCATTGGCTACGATCGTTTCGATACCTTCGCGCGATTGCGCCGGATAGGCCGAATCGGCAATCACGATCCAGTTGCGGTGCCCGTATTCAGGGAGGCGCTGGCGCACGATACTAGCCCAGTCCCCCTGCGAGGAGCCGGAGTTCCGGCGCTGGGCGGAAGCATTGTGCGACGTCAATAATATGGAGCAAGCTGCGGCGGCGAAGAGAAGCGATCTGGAAATGTTCATAGAGTCAGTCTCCTCCTAGTGCGGTTGGCCGGTGTCTACGTGAGCCTCGACATTGGCTACCGCCCCGAGCGATCCGTCGATATAGCGGATGATTGCTCGCGACCGGGACCGCGCAATCCACTGGTCGAGTTGCTGATCGACACGCTCCCCGGTCAGCTTCTGCTGGATTTGGTCATGCACGTCCGTCAAAGGAGGCGCCTTAGCCGCAACCGCGCCCGGATGAGTTGCCGCAAGGTTCTCCCGATAGTATTTCTCGACGTCTTCCTCGGTCACTTGAACCGCGGGACGGAAGCGTAAGTCGATAAAGTTCAGCAGCTGTAACTGCCAGGCAATGTAATCGCGCAGATCTTTCGCTGTAAGTCGATACTTCTTGAGGAGCACATTGAGGGCCGCATCACCGCCGCGGGATTTCGCCGTGCTGGCGAACGCCGCAGTAACGTCGCCTTCGGGAACCGGCGGGTAAGCGCCAAAGCTCATCTCGCGCCGGATCAGCGCCTGTTCGATCAGTTGGTCTGCCGCTTTGCGCCGGGATTCGACACTAAGGTCAGGCTGAGACCCATTGGTAAATGCCGCCAGACGGATTTCCTGATCGATCTGGCCCTCCGTGATCGCTTGTGCGCCGACACTTACAGCGATCGAATCGATAATGATGGCCCGGAGTGTCATGACCGATAAGAGAACGAAAAGAAAGCGCATGTCAGAAAGTCTGCCCAATCGAAAAGAAGAACTGGAAATGGCTGATCTGCAACGCCTCACGCGTACAGGTGTTATCGGCCGTGCAATTGACCAAGTCTTGAAAAGAACCAGAAAAGCCGTTGTACTTCGGTGGGTTGATGGAGTAAGCCAAGTCAAGGCGCACGGGGCCGATCGGCGTCTTATATCGGATACCAAACCCCGCCGCGTGAACCATGTAGTTAAAGTCCGTCGGATCTCCCGGGTGCGGCTGGCTAAAGGAGAAACTGATGTCGCTTGGCTTATCGAAGATGTTCCCGAAATCCTCGAATAACACGCCTCCGATGTTATCGCCTATAAGCGGAAAACGTAGTTCCGTGTTGTTGAACAGAAGCGCTGAACCGCCCAAAGGAAAGCCTGTTTCAAAGTCGCGCGGACCCGCCTGATTCTGCGGGAATGCTCTAAGGGTATCGGGACCACCGCCGAAGAACCGTTCCGACAGCGGGATCGGATCCTCATCATCGGAGCTAACTACCGGTGCCTTCCCGAAGGTAGGTAAGATTCCGAACGAGGTCTGGCGCGCCAGTATGATCTTCTGTCCGATTTTGGTGAAAGTCGCGTTGCGTCCGAGTAACCGGATGAAGTTGTTGTTGCCGCCCAGATAGTGGCTGGCGACGCCCACGTCAATCGAATCGAAGATGCCTCGATGAGCGTCCACCGGGTCATCGCGCCGGTCGTTCACGAGATTGAATCCGATGATGCCGGTCTTAGTTGTCGACGAAAGCAACGGGACCAGCAGAGGATTGATTTTCAGATTCGATACGGAGACGTTCCGATAGTCGATCCGGAAGAAGGCAGTGGTCGGTTTCGAAATCTTGTCGGTAAGTTGGACCGACGCTTCCGAACGCTTGGCCGCGAAGGTACGCACATCATAAGAATCATCGTAGAGCGTGGTGATCGAAAGGTCGTACTTGGGTTTCCCGCCAAAGATACGCGGCAGTAAGTAGGAGAGCTGGGCACGCTTATCGTAGCTGGAATACTGACTGCGCAATGCCAACGTCTGGCCGCGTCCCAGGAAGTTCAGCCGTGTTACATCGAACTCCAGCAACGGGCTAAAGCCGGTAGCCCCGCCAGGGCTCGAGAGATCGTTCGCCGCCGTGCTTCCGCCGATCCTGGCAATCTCCGCGCCGACCCCGCCGGTAAGACTCCAACGGCTCGCTTCCTCCATGTCGTAGAGAACATACTTGCGGTCGGTGTCGCCGTTCGGATTCTGTACCGCCATATCTACTTTGGCGAAAATACCCAAGTCGTAGAGACGGCGCTGGATGTCGCCCATCTTCACCGGCGACAGCGGGTCGCCCGGGTTCAACGTGATCTGCCGATCAACTAACCGTGGCTTCGTGGTGTGCAGTCCCTGATAGATTACCTGCCGGACGAACTGCTGATTCCCCTCCGAAATCGTATACGAGAGACTGACTTCGTTGGGTTTCGGACCGGGCGTAGATGTCCAATTGAAGGTCGCGTTTGGGAAGCCGTTTTCGAAGTAGTAATTCAGAATCTGCTCGCGATCCGATGCTATGTTGAATTCGCTGAACGGCTGGTCTTCGCTGGAGTTCAGAGTGGATATGATGCGGTGTAAATCCAACTTGCCGTAGCCTTTGACGTCCAGATGCGAAACAATCCACTGCGGTCCTTCATCGATCGTAAGTGCGACCGCCAGGTCTCCAGCGCGGCCTTTCACGTCGTCGGTAATCTGACTGGTAATCGAGACATCGCGAAACCCGTTTGCGCGGTATAGGTTGCTGATGGACTCTTTATCGCGCCGCAGAAATGCATTACTGAATCGCCCGCGCCAAAATTGGAGCGATTTCGGTTCCACGAACATGCGTTCCCGCAACGTCTGAAGCCTGAAGTACTTATTGCCGGTAATGGATAGCGCCACTAGCCGGTGCCGCTTACCCGGAGTAATCAGGTAATCAATCTCTTCGACATTAGCCGTCGTCCGGCTCTCCTTAAACTCGACACTTGCATCATAGTAACCGGACGCTTGCAGTTCATCGCGAAGGTTGTTCGCGCCCTCCTGCAATAAGTCGCGATCCACTGTGTGCTCATCGTAAATGGGAACGTTCGATTTCAGCTTCCCCTTACTCACCTTGTAACCAACGGTCTTGAGTTGTAACGTGGGTCCGGGATCGATGTTGAGTTCCGGCCGCACCGTACGGGTGGCTCTATCGAAATCGAGCTTCGAAAGCTGGACGGTCGCAAGCAGCCGCTTGGCTTTGTCATAACGCAGCCGGACGTCCCTGACGCCCTGTGACGTTCTTTTCTGCGTGACCGATCGCCAACCCGGAATAAGGAACTTATGCCAGCCAGTCGATTTGATAATCCGTTCCGGCGTTAGCACCAGATTCTTTCCATTCAGCTGCGGCGCGGTGTAGTGCGCTCTCCGCCCGGCTTCGACGTCGAAGATAATGTTCACCTGCTGCGCCTGGTCCTGGTAATCAAGGCTATGGGTGACGACCGACTCGTAGAACCCATTCGCTACCAGAAGCCGGCGGATACCATCTTCGGCCGGCCCGAGCATGGCCGGGTCAAACGGCGTTCCTAAGTCGAGCTGTGTAGCATTTGATATCTGACCGGCATTGGGTGGAACGCCCGTCTTACCGATGATGTCGATGTCTCCGACGAACCAGGCGTTCTTAGTCAGGAACTGAAGCGTGACTCCGCCATCCGCCGTTGGTTCGCCGTTGACCTTTATATCTGTAAAGCGCCCGGTAGCGAAGAGCTGCTCAATCGCGGCACGAACGGCTTCTTCGGTAAGCGGCTCACCCTTCTTTATCTTGAGATCGTCCAAGAGCTTCGCGAGATCGCGTTCATCTAGCGGTTGGTCGTGAGGGAACTCGATCAGCGATATCGTTCGCCCTTCCAGGGACTCCGCCGGGGGAGTAGTGTCCTGGGCATGCGACGCCGCAGCGGGGAGCAGCAGAACCGCGGCGATCAGGCACAGAAACGGAGCATTCCGGGTTCGCAACAGACTCATCGTAACGTAGCTATCCACTTACTTTGCTACGATCCGGACTGAATGCCACCCGGCCGCTATGCGCGTTTGGTTCGATTGGACGCAATTGGTGAGACCGGATACAGTCGGATCGCGACGAGCCACGCCGTTATCGTGGGTTGCGGCGCTCTGGGAACGGTGGTCGCGGAGCTGCTCGCGCGGTCGGGCGTCGGTCACCTGACGCTGATCGATCGCGATTTCGTCGAGGTGACCAACCTGCAGCGGCAGCTTCTTTTTGACGAATCCGATGCCGCAGAGGCGATTCCCAAAGCGATCGCGGCGGAGCGCCGTTTACGCAGCATCAACAGCGAGATTGTGATTACATCCGTTGTCGACGATCTTCGTCCGCGGCGAGCGGCGGATCTTCTGGGGCATCCGGACTTGATCATTGACGGAACCGACAACTTCGAGGCGCGTTTCCTGTTGAACGACTACGCGGTCGAGCAAGGGATTCCGTGGATCTACGGCGCGGCAGTTGGCACTTACGGAATCGCCATGCCGGTGCTGCCGGGCCGGACTGCGTGTTTCCGGTGTGTCTTCAACGCGCCGCCCGAGGGCTTGCAGCCAACCTGTGAAACGGCGGGAGTGCTCGGTCCGGTAACCGCGTTGATCGGCAGTTTGCAGGCTGCCATGGCGCTGCAAATCCTAAGTGGCAATACAGACGCGGTACGGGACATGATTACCACGGTCGACTTATGGAGCGGGCCGTTGCGCGAAGTCCAGAAGCCGGAGCGCGACCCCGACTGCCCGTGCTGCGGCGATCGAGAGTTCGAGTGGCTGAATGGGAAGCACGATACTCCGGTCAGCTTGTGCGGCCGCAACGCAGTACAGATTCACTCGGAACGCGGGGTGATCGACTTAGCCGTTCTGAAGGGCCGCCTGGAGCTCGAAGGTACTGTGCGGTCGAATGACTTCGCCCTACGCTTCTCGCTCGCTCCGCACGAGATCACCGTATTTCGGGATGGCCGGGCTATTATCCACGGAACTCAAGATCCGGCCGTTGCCCGGGGCTTATATGCGAAGTGGATCGGGAACTAATCAGGACATATTGGGCTGCACCGCTTTGACGTGCGGGCTCGGCTTACCCAACCAGTCCAGATTCTGTGCTGTACTGTCGAACAGCGCGCTGGTCTTGAATAACTCCCAGTCGCCTTTCATCGCGTAAGGCTTCACGCGATTGAGAATAGCGGTCATCTCCTGGTCGGATACCTTGTCGTAAGTCTGAGCCGCTTCAATAGCCTGATCCAGATACTCCATCTTATTGATTCCCGTGATCTGCACCGATACTGGACGGCTGAGCGAATACTGAAGGCATTCGAGAGCTGTAATCGCGCCACTCTTCAAGATCACGGCGTCACCGATACTCTTCATCCCCAAGACCCCGATGTTACGGCGAGTGAGTTCCGGCAACACCAGATTACTGAAGCTTCTGAAGTGGTAGTCCATGACGTTCACCGGCATCTGCACGGTATCGAACGCAAACCCATGCTGGTCCGCTGTTTCAAGCATGTAGAGATGGATGCGCGGATCTTTGTGACCGGTGAATCCGATGTAACGTACCTTGCCATCTTTCTTCGCCGCGAGAGCCGCTTCGGCGGCGCCATCATCCGCGAAGATCCGGTCCGGATCCTCAAACCGAATGATTTCATGAAACTGAATCAAATCGAGAGTATCGACCTGCAGCCGCTTAAGCGACTCTTCTAACTGCTTGTTGAACTCTTCCCTGGTGCGTCCGTCATTCTTCGACATCAGGAACACGCGCGAGCGCAGATTCCCGTCCTTGATCGCCTTGCCCATTCTCTTCTCGCTGTCACCCTTGTTGTAGTCCCAGGAGTTATCGAGAAAGTTGATGCCCCGATCGACGCCGGCTCTTATCAGTTGGATGGCTTCCTTCTCACTAACATCCGACTTACCGAGGTGGTAACCACCCATACCGATGCAGGAGACCTGCTCGCCGGTTTGGCCGAGAGTACGGTAGGGGACTTCGCTATGACTTGGCGTGGACATACTCTATTAGATTCCGATTCGACGGGAATGCGCTAGAGTAGCCGCAGGCCCAAGCGTGCGGATTGCCCCCTAATAGCCCGCGTGCTTATCGACCACGTTCTCTAAGGGTTCGCCGCGCAGGAAACGATCGAAGTTCGCCAGGAAGAAGCGCATCGCATCCTCGTTCCACGTGGGCGTGTTGTCCGCGCAATGCGGCGAAAGCAGCACATTGTCGAAGTCGAACAGCGGATGATCCGGCGGCAGCGGTTCTTTCGAAAACACGTCCAGCGCGGCTCCGCGGATGCGTTTGGAACGTAGCGCATCCACCAGCGCATCCTCATCGATCACCGGTCCCCGTCCGACATTCATCAACACGGCGGTCGGCTTCATGGCCCCAATCTCGCGCGCTCCGATCATGCCCTTCGTTTCGGGCGTCAGCGGTGCGGCTGCCACCACGTAATCGCATTCGCCGATCATGTCGAGCAACCCGTCGGGCCCATACGCGCGGTCGATCAGTGGATCGCTTGTAGCGCGCTCGGGCCGCCGGCGTTGTGCCAGAACGCGCATGCCCATCGCGTGGGCTCGGGTGGCGCAAGCGCGTCCGATATCGCCATAACCGACGATCCCCATGGTCGCCCCGCGAAGTTCCAACATCGTAAAAGGAGACCAGCGATGGCTGTCTTGATCGCGTAACAAACGCCGGATGTCTTTGGCGAAAAACAGCGCACCTGCAATCACGAACTCACCGAGCGACTGGCTGTAGACCCCGCGCGAATTGGTGACCACGACCGGGTTTTCGACCAGGGCAGGGAAGAGCAACGAATCGAGGCCGGCCCAGCGGACATGCATCCAGCGCAGGTGCGCGGCTAGCGGAAGTATGGCTTCGAGTTCTGCCTTGCGGATATTCCATGCGAGCATCGCTTGCGCGCGTGACGCGGCAGGAGCTAAGGCAGCGGCATCGGCCCCGATCACCAGATCAACGCGATCGCGAATCGGGTCGAGGAGCGGCAGGTAAGGGTCGGCGGGATCGGCTAGAACCAACAATGTAGTGACGGTCATGGCGCGTTTCGGGCGGGAGATGTCTAGTTTAGCGGACGCGATGCCGTACCCTAATAAAACAGTGCCTAGTAACAAACTTCTTGACGGCGTCGCGCGTTTTCAGAAGGACGTATATCCAGATAACCGTGACTTATTCGAGCGGCTTGCGACCAAGCAGAAGCCTACCGCTCTGTTCATCACTTGCGCGGATTCCCGCATCGACCCTTGCCTGCTCACGCAGAGCAAACCCGGAGAGCTATTCATCTGCCGCGTGATTGGCAACATCGTGCCGCCGTATCCGGACACGATTGGTGGCGTCTCGGCGACCATCGAATATGCGACGGGAGTGCTGCAAGTCCCGGAGATCATCGTCTGCGGCCACACCGATTGCGGGGTCATGCGAGGCGCACTGAATCCGGAAGCGCTGAAGGATTTCCCAAATGTGGCGCATTGGTTGAATTTCGCGCAAGTAGACCATCGCGAGCGCGAGCCGTCCGAGGAATTTCTGCTTCGATTGGCGGAACGGAATGTAGTGAAGCAGCTGGAGAATCTACGCTGGCATCCGACGGTAGCGGCGCGACTGGAAAAAGGGGACTTGGCCATCAATGGCTGGGTTTACCACATAGGAACGGGCGCAGTTACGGCTTATGACCGGGAGAGCCGTACGTTTAAGGAGAGCGTGCCCGCTTAGGCTGACTTGGCAAGCTGAGTGTAACCGTGCTTGCGGAGCCACTGGCGGCGATTCTCCTTCTTTAACGGGCCGGTGAAGTTCGGCATGTTACTGGGGAAGGTGGGTTCGGGCGAATGTGGCGGAACGAAGCCAGACGGTACGGCCGCGGGCTGCGTTGCGCGTTGCACCGGCTGTTCCGGTTGGATGAGTGCGCTCATCCGGCGAACGCGAACTAACTCGGTTAGTTGCTTGGCGGATAGTTCCGCGCGTCGGTATAGGCGTGCCTCGGCGATAGAAAGCTGATTGAAGAGGCGCGCGTTAGCCTGGAATCCGGCGGCTTCGGCAAGCGCGGTGATGGTCTCGTCGTCCGCGTCGAACATCTTATCGACTGCGGCGCGCTGCTGTTCGGTGGTCAGGATGGTCAGCGCGGCTTCGCGGCCGATGATGCGATGAATTCGGTGGCGGCACGCGACGATTTCCTGAACAAGAGAGAGTTCCTGCTCGGTCTCGGCGTGGAAACTTTTGGCGTACTCAGTGCGGAGAGATTCGAAGAGGGCGGGGTCTTCACCGGGCAGAAGAACTTCGGCGGAGAAGAGTCCGTGCTTGACGGCGTTCATGGAAGCGCGCGCTTTGCCTTCGGGAGTGCGGGGTCCGGTAGAGTGCTGGGCGTTGGCGCGGTTGATCTCGGCGCGCGTGCGGGATGCGGTTTCGGTCTGCGGCGTGTCGCCCGAGACAGGTGGATCGACTAGTTCGTTAAGTAAGGAAGGTGCCGGTGCGGACATGGTTGCTATCGTCTCCTGGCTTGAGGGTAGACCGGGACGGGCGGCTCTTCGGGGTGACTATCGCTGCAAGGGTGCTGGTGGCCGGTCTAAGTATTTTTCAAAAAGTTGTGATTGGATGATGGGCTTTGCCGGGAATGCAAGAAGACGGTCACACCCCAAACTGGCGCAAATGATGGTCAAGATGCTTATACATTAGGATCGACCACTCCTCCGGGATCATCTTCCCAAAGAAGCTATGCGGATTCCTCGTACAACCTGCCGCTCCTCCGGCCGCAAATTTGTCAATGAGTTCCGATAACCGATCCCGCTCTTCGTCCAAATCCCGCTCGTCCGCCACAATGAGGCTTTTGGCGGTCGGTGAATTTTTCCGTAGCGGATCTTCGTTACGAAACAGCATTGGTTTGACCAGCCTCCCCATCAAACGTGCGGGTAGCGAGCCCTTTTCGGGCACGAGTTCTCCCACGGCCCATTGCATACTCACCGAGCAATGTGCCAGCATCTGCGCCGGGGTCATCTTGCCCCAGTGCCTTACGCTTTGCGAATTTAACTGTCCTAGCCGGGTCTTTACCTCGTTGGCCACGGTTGCATCGAAGAGGTTCTTCATGATCTTTGCCTCCTTTGGATGAGAGTAACCGAGATAACGGGAGTTAGTGGGAAGTCCGGCGAACTCTTAGTTCCATCATCTTCTGCGGCGGCCGATCGCCGATTGTTAGTTGCCCCGATTCGGTCCATTCACCTTCGTCATTGATGCGCAGCACTGTCGCGGTCTTAAACTCGCCGAGCGTGAACCCCCATGATAGTGAGTCTTCACCATCGGCCAGCTTGATCTCGGTTTCGAGCCATCGCCCATCGTTGAAGGCTCGCATCCGATAAGTGCCCGCGTCATCATCGAAGGAAATCAGCCCGAGTGCCTGAAGCGCGGGTTGGCCGTCCGTCTTGGTGCGACCAACGCCCTCAATCACGAGTAACAGCCCGTCGAGTTTGAACTGTGCCGACTCAGTCTGTACTAGGTCAACGAACTGGCCGGGTGCGCGAAGGACCGACGCCTCACCCAGCCACTCGCCAACCAGAAACTCGAGCTTCTTTATCGCTGCCCGTTGCGCCTCGATGTTCGGTGTCTTCGGTGTTTGCGCCATGCACGTGGCTCCTGCTGCAATCTACGAGGCCGCCTGTCGTCCCGGGCACTTCCAGGAGACTGTCGCGGGCGTCCCCGGATGCCGAATTATATCGCGCAGGCGAAACCGGGGACTAAGTTCCCAGTGATATGTTCCGTAGGTATGGGTTGAGATTAGTTTAAGTCGTCTAAGTGCAGGGGCAAGACACATCCTGGATTCTTTTAACATCCAACACTGGAAGTGCTGCGGTTTTCAAGGTATGCTAGTGGTTCGCAATGATCAGGATTCGCTTTCTATATCCGAACTCCAGAAACGCACGCTTCGATCTTGAGTACTAGGTGGAGAAGTATATGCCTTCCTCCATCGATCTTCTCGGTGTTCGGCGGTCACCTGCAATGGATGTCCACTAACCAAAACCCTTGCATCCACTCGTGAAAATCGGTAACTCGGAAAAACGAGATTCTGCTGTCCCACAAGTAAGGATTCGCCGTGCAGCGCGGGATCGAAATGAAAAGTAAACTCAAGTGGAAACAGATACCTGTCCAAACGTCATGGCACCCGATCTGGTGATTTCGAGAATCGGGCCTGAATCGGACCGATTGCTTCGGAACTTGGCCGAGCACTATTGCCACGATATGTCAGAGTGGTTTGATCTGGACGTCGGGGCCGACGGATGTTACTCCTATGACACAGCACCGGTCTGGTCAAAGGGCTATGGCGCGTACTTGGCTACCGTCGACGGCTCGATCGCGGGCTTCGCACTTATCGGGCCGGCCACCGAGTGGCTGGACGATCTTAGCGGATATGACGTTCACGAGTTCTTTATTATCCGCAAGTTTCGACGTCAGGGCGTTGGCCGGAGCATGGCTAGGTTCCTCTGGGATGAATACCCCGGGGAATGGCTAGTCAGGGTATTAGAGGCCAACGCACCAGCTGTCAAGTTTTGGCGCCGCGAGATATCCTCCTACTCAGTTGGCTCGTATGAGGAGGCGGAGCACATTGTCAATGGACGTCGTTGGAGACTCTTCCGGTTCGCATCGAACTTAGCGAACCGGGACTTCAAAACCGTAAAGCAGCCGCATTTCAGGATGTCTTAGCTTTTCTGTCCCGCTATCGCGACCCGAGCGGACAGAGGTGAAATAAGGCAAATTGACCGTTTTGATCAATTAGAAAAGTCGTCTTACATTTTCGTTGACATTCCGATCCCTGAAGGATGCCGAACATCCAAGCGCGACGGACGGCGGAAAGTTTGAGTCGTTGATGCCGAAACCTCTCAAAACCCTCGACTACTCCGGAGCCTGTTAGCAAAGTCTTGCAATTGCAACAAAAAGCGCTAAACTGGTACTGAAGCGGCGGTCAATTGCGGTGGGCGAAAGCCCACTTTTTTATTGCTCGCTGGGCGAAAACGAAATGGGAGCTATCTCGAGGCAGACTACCGTAGCGCGGGTTGAACAACTCGCCGCGCGCGCGGCCGAAGCGGAACAAATCGAAATTGTCGAGGTCGAACTCAAAGGCAGTGGACGGAATCAGCTGGTGCGAGTTTCGATTGACAAACTGGGCGACAAACCGGGTGATACGCCGGGGGACCAACCCGAGGGCGTGACGCACGGCGATTGCGAACGAATGTCGCACGCGCTGAGCGCGCTGCTGGATGCCGAGAATATTCTGCCGGACCAGTACACGCTCGAGGTCAGTTCGCCGGGCGTCGAGCGAAAGCTCAAAAAACCTCGCGATTTCGAGCGTTTTCAAGGGCAGAAGGCCAAGCTGGTCCTGAAACAGGGCGACGGCGCCGAGCGCAAATCGCGCTTCGTCGAAGGCACGCTGGCCGGGACCGAAAACGCGGGGGTCCTGCTGGATGTAACCGGCGGGGACCGCCTGCACATCCCATACGAACAGATCGACCGCGCCAATTTGAAATTCGAGTGGTAGATCCCGCTCTTTAGAGGCTGACTTGGAAAACATTTACTCATCAATCGAGATGCTGAGCAAGGAAAAGGGTATCGATACGCAGATCGTGCTGGACGCGGTCAAAGATGCCCTGCTGATCGCCGCGCGCAAGCATTTCAAAACGACAGAAGACCTGATCGCGGACCTGGAAGAACGCACGGGATCGATCCGTCTCTATGCGGTAAAGAAAGTCGTAGAAGAGGTGACTGATCCGGTCAAGGAGATGACGCTATTTGAGGCGCATCGGATCGATCCGGCCGCGGAAATCGGCTCCGACGTTCGCATTCAGAAGCCGACCGAGGGTCTCGGGCGCATCTCGGCCCAGACTGCGAAGCAGGTCATTTTTCAGAAGGTGCGCGAGGCGGAGCGCGACACCATTTATCAGGAATATTCCGGCCGCGCCGGGGAGCTGGTGAATTGTACCGTCAAGCGGATCGAAGGTTTGGATGTCGTCGTCGACCTCGGCAAGACGGAAGCGCGCCTTCCCAAGAAGGAACAGTCGCGCCTGGAAACTTATAGCGTCAGCGACCGCGTGCGCTGCGTGATCAAGCTGGTGGATAAGTCCAGCAAAGGTCCGGGAGTGCTGGTTTCGCGCGCCGATCCTGAGTTGGTAAAGCGCCTGTTCGAGCAGGAAGTTCCCGAGATTTACGACAACACGGTTCTCATCAAAGGCTGCGCGCGGGAAGCCGGCGAACGCACCAAGATTGCGGTTTGGAGCCGCGACCGCGATGTCGATTGCGTGGGCGCCTGCGTGGGGATGAAAGGCATGCGCGTGCAGTCGATCATTCGCGAATTGCGCGGCGAGAAGATCGACATCATCGAGTGGTCGGAAGATCCGGTGCAGTTTGCGACGCATGCGCTGAGTCCGGCGAAGATCAGCCGTGTGACGGTGCTCGACCCGGTCGGCAAGCACATGGAAGTGATTGTCGACGATTCGCAGCTTTCGCTGGCGATCGGCAAGAAGGGGCAGAATGTCCGTCTGGCCGCCAAGCTGTTGGGCTGGAAGGTCGATATCAAGAGTGAGGAAGAGAAGCGCCAGGAAGTCGAGTACGCGATGCAGGCGCTCGCGCAGGGTTCGCCGGTTTCGATTCTCATCGAGCACGGCCTGCCGGATCATATCGTTGACAAGCTGGTAGCCGGCAACATCGGGACGGTCGAGAAGCTGGGCGATATGACCCCGGAGCAGCTCGAGGAGATTCCGGGCATCGACGGCGAGACGATTGACCGCATCCAGACGGCGGTGAATAGCTATTACGGCCAGCCGTACTCAGAAGAAGGCGCGGAAGAAGGTCAGGAAGGTGCGCCAGAGGAAATCTCAGGCGAGTCCATTGAGGCCGCCGAGGTTGACCTTGGCGCATCGGAAGCCGATCGGGAACTGGCTGCGTCGAGCCCGGTCGAATCCGAGGTTGCATCTGCCGCGATGGAAGCGGCTGGCGAAGACGAAGCGTCTGAGGCTAACTTTGTTACCATGGAAGCTACCGTCGAACAAGTAAGCCACGAAGGAGATGAGGGTGATGTAATCGGACCGACCAGCCAGGCTACGAACCCTCAGGAGTAATTTTATCGCTTTTGCTATGAAGAAGATTCGTATCAATGAGCTGGCGCGGGACCTCGAAATCAAGGCTAACCTGATTCTCGACAAGCTGCCGGACTTTGGCGTAACCGAGAAGAAGACCCACTCCAGCTCAGTGGATGAAGATGTTGCGGAGAAGCTCCGTGATTTCTTTGTCGGCGGAGAAGGGGACAGCAACGGACACGGGCCAGCTAACGGCGTACCTCGTCGCGCGCCTGCGGAATCTGCTGACGATCGCCAAACATCCAATCCAACCGCGGTAGCCGAACCGGAAGCCGCATCGCCTGCCAGGACTGAAACAGGGACGAGCGTGCACGGGCAACGAACATCAGAGAACGCATCCGTCCTTGTGGCGGAAAGAAATCCGGAAAGACATCCGGAGAGACAGCCGGAAAGACATCCGGAGCGAGACGCGGAAAGAGACTCGGTGAAGGAAGCAGCATCCGAGCCGACGGCGGGTGAAGCGCAGGCCGAAGAGAAGCCGGCCGCACCGCCGCAGCGGATGCATTTACGACCGCCGCTCGCCGGGCCTTTGCGGCCGCCGGTTGGGGGAGCCGCTCGTCCCGCCAGGCCGCCCATGCCGTCCGCGCCAGCGCCACAGGTTTCTGCTCCAAGCGTTTCTGCTCCATTCAGGCCACCTGCCGCACCGGTCCAGCAACCGGTACAGCAAGCTCCAGCCCCGCCGCCGCAGGCCGCCGCTCCAGTGCAACAGGCGCGCGTCGCGGAACCGATTGCTCCGCCGCCCGCCGCGACTGAACCCCCAACTACAGAACCGGTTATCGCGCCGCCAGCTGCCCAGCCAGTAGTAGCAGCACCCGCGCCACCAGCAGTTGGCGAACGCCCCGCTGCTCCGCCGCGTCCTGCTCCACCCGCTCCGCGACCGATTCCGACGGCTCCAGCCGGACCGCCGCGCCCCGGTCAAGTGCTTTCCGGACCACGCGCGCCGATGCCGCAGAATTACGCGCAACCCGCGCGGCCGCCGCAAGCGACTCCGGGCGCGCCAAGACCCGCTGCGCCCGGACCGCGTCCGCAAGCCGGACAACCGCTGCGTCCCCAAGGATCACGTGCACCCATGGGAGCTGGCGGCGCGTCGTCTGCGCAGCGACCTCCTTATCAGCCGAGCGGACAACCTGGTACACAAACCGCCGGAGCACGACCGCTCGCCGGGCAACCCGCCCCGCGGCCCACCGTTCCGCCGCGGCCCGAACTCGCTCGTAAGATCGCCGAACAGCAGCGCAGCATGACGCCGGGTCCCAGCGCGCCGCCTCCACCGCGGCCCGGTCTTCCACAACGTCCTCCGCAAACCGCCGTTCCTGGCCGCCCCATGTTCCCGGGCGGCTCACGTCCCGGCTCGGCACCGCAGCAACGTACCGGTCCTGGGATGTACGCCCGCAGCGGCGGTCCCGGTCAACGTCCCGGTCCGCGCCCGATGCACCCGACCAGTCCGCGTGGTCCGCTTGGCGGTGGTGTCGGTCTGGTTCCACCTCCGGGTCCCGATCAACAACGCCGTCCACCGAATCGCGGCGCTCGTCCGCAACCGCGCGACCGTGAGCGCGAGGCCGATGAAAAGCTGCTCCGGCCGGTTCGTCGCGAGCGCGATCAGGGTCCGCCGCCGATCAATCGCGACATCACCATTTCTGAAGGCATCACGGTTAAGGAGCTGTCTGAAAAGCTCGACGTGAAGGCCAATCTGGTGATCAAGAAGCTGCTCGATCGCGGCATCTTCGCGACCATCAACCAGACGCTCGATTCACAACTCGGGACTGATCTCGCCCGTGAATTCGGCGCTTCCACCAGCACCATCACCTTCGAAGAGGAGGCGATGTGGGACGTGGAGATGGCCGAAGAGGCGAAGGATCTCTTCCGGCGTCCGCCCGTCGTCACCATCATGGGTCACGTCGATCACGGTAAGACGAGCCTGCTCGATTCCATTCGGCAGGCGCATGTCGCCGATCGGGAAGCTGGCGGGATCACGCAACATATCGGCGCTTACTACATCGAGAAGAACGGTCAGAAGATCGTCTTCATCGATACGCCGGGTCACGAAGCGTTTACCCGCATGCGTTCACGCGGCGCCAAGATCACCGATGTCGTGGTGCTGGTGGTTGCGGCGGACGATGGCGTGATGCCGCAAACTCTTGAGGCTATCGATCATGCGCGGGCGGCGAAAGTCCCGATCGTGGTCGCCATCAACAAGATCGACAAGCCGGATGCACAGCCGGATCGCATCAAGCAGCAGCTCTCGGATCGCGGCTTACTGGCTGAAGACTGGGGCGGCGATGTTGTTATGGCGCCTGTTTCGGCTCGGACCAAAGTCGGTATCGATTCGCTGCTGGAGATGATCTTGTTAGTCGCTGAAATTCAGGATCTGAAGGCCAATCCGAATCGCCCGGCGATGGGTGCGGTGATCGAATCGAAACTCGATCGCGGCCGCGGCCCGGTTGCGACCGTGCTGGTCCGCAACGGAACGCTGCGCGTGGGCGACTTCTTCATCTGCGGACAGGTGTTCGGTAAAGTCCGCGCGATGACGAATGATCGCGGCGAGCAGGTGCGCGAGGCCGGTCCGTCGATCCCGGTGGAAGTGATCGGGCTCGAAGCGATGCCGGACGCGGGAGACGACTTCCAGGTCGTCACCGATACCGGTAAGGCCAAGCAGATCGTGGTCTATCGCGAAGAGAAAGCTCGCGAGTTAGCGCGGTCCAAAAACAAGCGCCTCACTCTGGAGCAGTTCCAGAAACAGATGGCCGCGGGCGATCGCAAAGAACTGCCGCTCATCATCAAGGCGGACGTGGCTGGTTCGGCGGAAGTGCTCTCGGAATCGCTGCAGAAGCTTTCCACCGAGAAGGTTCACGTCAACATTCTGCGCTCGGGTGTAGGTGCCATCAACGAAGGCGATGTGCTGCTGGCATCGGCGTCGAGCGCCATCGTAATCGGCTTTAACGTGAAGCCCGATCGCAAGGCTGAAGCGGCTGCCGAGCAGGAGCGCGTCGAAATCCGGCTGCACTCGATCATCTACAACTTGACCGATGAGATCAAGAAGGCGATGGCTGGGTTGCTGGAACCGGTCTTCAAGGAAATCCCGCGCGGGAAGGCCGAAGTTCGCGCGACGTTCCGTGTATCGAAGGTCGGCAACGTGGCCGGCTGTATGGTGACCGACGGAATGATCAACCGCGAATGCTACCTGCGCCTGATGCGAGACGGCGTGGCGGTGCATACCGGGAAGGTCGGTTCGCTCCGGAGATTCAAAGACGATGTCAGCGAAGTGCGCATGGGCATGGAGTGCGGCATCACGATGAACGACTACAGCGATGTGCGAGCGGGCGATCTGTTCGAGGCGTTCATCACCGAGAAGATCGCGCCTGACCTTGGGGCTTGATCTTGGTAAGTGATCTGCCGTGCCGGCGACCGTGGGAGTCCTCACCATCGAACTTCATGTTGAGGACTCGCATTCGTTGAAAGACAAGCGTCACGTGGTGAAGAGCTTGAAGGATCGTCTGCGCAACAAGTTCAACGTGGCGGTCGCCGAGATCGACGGCATGGATACGTGGCAGTGGTCGGTGCTCGCCGCCGCTGCGGTTTCTGCGGACCGGGGCCATTGCGAGCAGATGCTACGCGCTGTAGAAGATGAGTGCGCTTCGGTGCTGGGCCGTGATCTGGTGCGGACCGACTTGGAGCTTTGGTAAATGGACGATAAACGAACAGCCCGGCTCGCGGTGGCGCTGCGGGAGGAATTAGGCGAGATTATCGGCTTTGAAATGTCGGACCCGCGCGTCCTCGGAATTGACGTAACCCACGTCGAGGTAGCGCAGAATGGCGAACACGCGCTGGTGCGAATTGCGATGCACGGGAAGATCAACGAAAGCGCTGGCCCTGAGCTACATAAAGCGCTGGCTGCGCTCGATAAAGCGTCTGGATTTCTGCGTCATGAACTGGCCGCGCGTCTTGATTTGCGCCATGTGCCGGAGCTGCGCTTCACGGCGGACCGCCATCCAGACACCGACGAGCGCATCGAGATTCTCCTGAAACGGGCCCGGAAATCACGTGGACTGGCGTAATCGGGCACAATTCCGGTTTCGCTTCACCAAACAAGCTGGTATAGTTTTGTTTTTGTTGAGTTTAGCGTTTGCGGTAAGTGCGGCTTTGCCATCAGCCCGCGCCGGCGAACTGCTGCGCCTCGAACAATCGGCTGAGGCAATGGGTTCGAGCTATTCGATCGCAGTGTACGGGACCGATCAGGCGGCGATGGAAACGGCGGTCGAACAGGCTTTCGACGAAGTCCGGCGGCTGGATGGGCTTTTGTCAAATTATTTGCCGGATAGCGAGTGGAGCGAGGTCAACCATTTCGCCGCGGAACGTCCGGTGAAAGTCCCGCAGGATCTATTCGATCTGCTGTCGGCGTGCGTTGAGTACAGCCGCCAAAGCGAGGGAGCATTCGATATCACCGTTGGCCCCTTGATGCGGGTGTGGGGGTTCTACAAGGGAACCGGGCACATGCCGAAGCCGGAAGAAGTGGAACGTGCGCGAGCGATTGTCGGATGGCAAAACATCGAGTTGGACGCGGTGGGGCGGACGGTGAAGTTCCGTAAGAAGGGGGTCGAGATCGATCCCGGCGGAATTGGGAAAGGGTACGCGGTGGACCGCATGGTGGAAGTGCTGCGGGCGAACGGGATCAAAATCGGATTGGTGTCGGCCTCGGGCAGCAGCATTTATGCCATGGGCGCGCCGCCGAATGAGAAGGGCTGGCCGGTTGAGATCAAAGACCCGCGAGACACGTCCAAGACGGTAGAGGAAGTGAGATTGAAGGACGAATCCATGTCGACGTCAGGCAGTTACGAGAAGTTCTTCGAGGCGGATGGGAAGATCTATAGCCACATCATGGATCCACGAACGGGGTATCCAGCCAAAGGCACGTTGTCGGTTTCCGCGATTGCGCCCCGCACCATCGACAGCGAAGCCTGGACGAAACCGCTATTTGTGAACGGCCGCGAGTGGGCGGCAAAACATAAGCCGAACGGGATTCGCGCTTATTTCTGCGAGGATAAACCAAATCAGCCATGCGTGTGGCTTCAATGAACAGCAGATTTCTCGATGCGTGCCGGCGACGGCCGACGGACGTTCGTCCGGTGTGGTTTATGCGCCAAGCCGGACGGTACATGAAGCAATACCGGCAGATCCGCGCACACCACGGGATTCTAGAGATTTGCAAGCGGCCGGACTTGGCTGCTGCCGTGACGCTGCAGCCCGTCGAGGTGCTGGATGTGGACGCCGCGATCATCTTCGCCGACCTGCTTTTGCCCGTCGAGCCGATGGGACTGAAGCTGCGCTATGCGACCGGCGAAGGACCGATCATCGATAACCCGGTTCGTACGACCGATGATGTCGATTCGCTTTCGACCTCAAATGTGGACGACCTTGGATATGTTAGCGAAGCGATTCAGTTGGTGACGCGGACGCTGGCCGGGCGTGTTCCCGTGATCGGGTTTTGCGGCGCGCCGTTCACCATGGCGAGCTACATGATCGAAGGCGGGGCGTCGCGAAACTTCATCAAGACCAAGACGATGATGTACGCGGATGAGACCCTATGGCGGCGTCTGATGGGGAAGATCGTCGATGTACTGGCGCCTTTCGCGGTGAGCCAGGTTGCAGCGGGCGCGCGAGCGATTCAGGTCTTCGACAGTTGGATCGGGGCGCTCGGCTCGGACGATTATGTCCGCTACGCTGCGCCTTACTCACGTGCTTTGATCGAGCGGATTCGCTCCAGTGGGGTGCCCGTTATTCATTTCGGCACCGGCGCATCGGGCTTCTTCCGCGAGATGCATGCGGCGGGCGGCGATGTGCTCGGCTGCGACTGGCGCATCAATATCGATCAAGCCTGGTCGGAGATCAGCTACCGGTCCGCGATTCAGGGAAATCTCGACCCCGTCGTCTTGTTCGCCCCGTTGCCGGAGTTGAAGCAGCGCGTGCAGGATCTGCTCCGCCGCACCGGCAATCGCCCGGGACACATCTTCAACCTTGGCCACGGCATCTTGCCTGAGACGCCGGTGGAGAATGTGAAGGCGGTCGTCCAGATGGTTCGCGAGTTCCGTCCGTAACCGGCGCAAATGCAGCCGCAATCCGTCGTCATCGTCGGGGGCGGGATTACCGGATTGAGCGCGGCGTGGACGCTGCGTGAACAGAATTGCGCCGTCACGCTGATTGAGCCTGGGCCGTTTGGCGGCTTGATGCGGACCGAACGCATCGATGGGATGGTGGTCGAGTGCGGCGCCGATAGCTGGCTTCGTTCCAAAGCATGGCTGCGCAATATCGCGGTCGAGATTGGGCTTGAAGCGGACATCATTTCGGCAAACGAAGCGCTCAGGAAGACGTTCATCTTTCGCGCAGGGAAACTAATCCCGCTGCCGCAAGGGCTGCGGTTTGTTGCGCCGTGCGAGTGGGGACCGCTGCTGCGATCGCCTTTGCTATCGGCGAAAGCGAAGATCGGAATGCTGAAGGAGTGGCGACGTAAGCCTTGCGGTTCGGGAGATCGCACCGTTGCCGAATTCGTCCGCGACCATTTCGGCGAGGAAGCCGTCGAGTATCTTGCGGAGCCGCTGTTTGCGGGCATTTACGGGGGCTCACCGGAAACGCTGGGAGTGGCGGGAGTGCTGCCTTCCATGCTCGAACACGAGCGCCAGTATGGAAGCATCATTCGCGGCGTGCGGCGCGAAGCGAAGTCAGTGGGACCGCTGTTTGAAAGCATGCGGGAGGGGTTGAGCTCGATTCCGGAGCGGATCGCATCGCTGCTCAGTGGGAGGGTCACGTTTGTTCGAACGCCGGCTGAGGCAGTTGAACCGGGGCGCGTGCGAGTGGGGGGCGAATGGATCGGCGGCGAACCAGGTGTTGTTGGCTTGTGGAGCGCCCGCTGCCGCGCGGCTGCTTCCGGGGACAAGGCTCGGGGAGATCCCGCATTCATCGGCGACGATCTACGCTTTTGGATTTGATCGCGCTGCTGTAGGCGACGCGCCGCGGGGGACGGGATTTTTGGTGCCGCGGAAGGAGCGCCAGGTGGTGATGGCTGGGACTTGGGTGACGAACAAGTTCCCGCACCGCGCGCCGGAAGATCGCGTGATCCTGCGTTGCTTCGTCGCGGGTAACCAGTCGGAGTCGCTGGTGCCGGATGTTCTCGCGGACTTGGGTCGGATCACGGGACTGAACGCCGAGCCTCTGTTTACGCGCGTTTATCGATGGCCGGAATCGATGCCGCAGTACGGCGTGGGGCATGCGCGGTTGATCGAAGAGATCGAGGCTTCGATGCCGATAGGTATTCACGTCGCGGGCGCGTTTCTGCGAGGGGTAGGGATGCCCGATTGCGCGAAGTGCGGGATCCACGCGGCTCGTATGATGAAGGCGTAGTGCGCTTCATCGTCTTTTTGGTAGTTATCGGGCTGCCCGCTTTCGCGGCGAACTGGGTTAAGCTCACTACGCCGGATTTCACGCTCTACTCCGACGGGAACCCGAAGCGTGCGCGGGAACTGATGATCGACTTCGAACGCGTGCGTCACTTCTTTCAGGAGCGCAGCGGCGTGCCGGATCGAGAGCCACGGCCCGTTCGGATTGTCGTCTTTGGATCGGACGGCGAGTATAGCCACTACCGGCCGAGCAGCGCGGCGTCCGCGTTCTATACGCATGACGAGAATCGGGACTATATCGCGATGGGAGAACTTGGTACCGAGCATCCCGAGATCGCGATGCACGAGTACACGCATCTTTCGGTAGAGCACTCCGGCGTGAAGCTGCCGTTGTGGCTGAACGAAGGCTGGGCGGATGTCTGCTCGACCTTACGGCCTAGAGGCAAAGACAAGGCGATGGTCGGCGATCTGATTCCGGGGCGTGTCCAAACGCTGCAGAACAGTACTTGGATTCCGCTGGCGAGTCTGGACCAGATCGGCCACGATTCGCCGATGTACAACGAGAGTAACCGGGCGGGAATCTTCTACGCCGAGAGCTGGGCGCTAACTCATATGTTGTTCCTTTCGCCCGAGTACATGAAAGGGTTTCCGCAGGTGATTCGCTCGGCAGCTGCGGGTAAGTCGCTGGCGCAAACGCTGGAAGCGGTGTACGGTAAGTCGACGGCGCAGGTGCAAAGTGACTTGACTCAGTACTTAGATCGGAATCGACTCTATGGGGCCGTGTTTCCGATCAACTTGAAGGTGGAGCAGGAAGAGCCGCAGACCACTGGCGTGGACGCGTTTGAATCAGGTTTGGTTCTGGCGGATATGCTCGGCGCGGGGCATAAGTTCGATGAAGCGGCGAAGGCTTACGCCGCCCTCGCGGCGAAGTATCCGAAGCGGCCGGAGCTTGAGGCGTCGATTGCATCTCTCGACTTACATACCGGCGACGTCGATGGCGCTCGGGCGCACTTCAAGGCTGCGATTGACGATGGCAGTACCGACGCGGCGATGTGTTACCGGTACGCAATGCTGTCGATGGGCGCCGACTTACTGAAGGACCGGATCGCGGCGCTGCGGCGCGCGATCGAATTGAAGCCGGACTATACCGAAGCGCACTTAGCTTTGGGCGCTTCGCTGCTCGATGCGAAAGACTATACGGGGTCGATTGCCGAGCTGCGGAATATCCATAAGATCACGGAAGAGAACGCGGTCTGGTACTTCGGGACGCTGGCACTCGACCAGGCGGCACTTGGCTCTCTGGCGGACGCGCAGAAGAGTGCCGCGGAGGCGCGGAAGTGGGCGAAGAGTCCGGAGCAGATCAAGCGCGTCGACGGGTTGGTAGAGTATCTTAGTCATCGTCAGTAACTTACCAGCCGATTGGTTTGCCTTTGTTCTGGACATCTAACCACTTCTGCAACGGTGCGAAGTAGTCGACGATCGCGGTGGCGTCCATCTGCTTCGAACCGGTTAGCGCGGCGAGTTCCTCGGGCCAGGGTTGACTGCAACCCATCGACAGCATGGCGTTGAGCCGGGCGCCGGCTTCCTTGTTGCCGTAGATGGAGCATCGGTAGAGCGGGTCGTGGCATCCGGCGATCTGGGCCAACGAGCGGTGGAACTGGAACTGGAGGATGTCGGCCAGGAAGTAGCGGGCGTAGGGGACATTGGCCGCGACGTGGTACTTCGCTGCCGGGTCGAAATCCTGCTCGCCGCGGGCCGTGGGAGGGGCGATGCCTTGGTATTGGCGGCGTAAGTCCCACCAGCTTTGGTTATAATTTGCCGGTGTTACCTTGCCCGAGAAGACCTCCCATCGCCACTTATCGATCATGAGTCCGAAGGGGAGGAACGCGATCTTCTCGAGGGCCTTGTGCAATAGCTGGCCGATGTCCCCTGAGGTACCTGGGGCTTGCTGGAGTAGGCCGATCTTAACTAAGTACTCCGGCGTTACGGAGAGTGCGATCGTGTCGCCGACGGCCTCATGGAAGCCGTCGTTGGCGCTATCGCGGAATAGGAACGGCTGCTTGCTGTAGGCGCGCTGGTAGAAGTTATGGCCGAGCTCATGATGGACGGTAAGGAAGTCCTCCGCGGTGATGTCGATGCACATCTTGATGCGAAGGTCGTCGACGAAGTCGATGTCCCAGGCGCTGGCGTGGCAGACGACTTCGCGATCGCGCGGCTTGATGAAGAGCGAACGCTCCCAGAAGGTCGCGGGGAGTGGGGCGAAACCGAGTGAGGTGAAGAAGGACTCGCCGTAGTGGACCATCTGCTTGGCATCGGTGTGGCGCTGCTTGAGGATCTCGGTTAGGTCGTAGGAAGTGCCGGCTTGCGGGGGCGCGACGAGCGGATAGATGTTACTCCAATCCTGCGCCCACATGTTACCGAGTAAGTGCGCGGGGATGGGTCCGGACGCGGGGACAATCGCGTCTCCATACTTCTCGCGCAGGCGGTTGCGGACGTACGCGTGGAGCGATAAGTAGAGCGGGCGGACTTGCTCCCACAGGCGATCCATCTCGGCCGCAAAGGCGTCGGGCGGCATGTCGTAGTGGGAGCGCCACATCGCGCCGTTGTCCGCGAATCCGAGTTCCGAGGCTCCTTTGTTGGCTAACTCGACATAGCGGGCGAAGGGCTCACGGATCGGCTTCGAGATCGCGTGCCAGCCGATCCAGCTGTTGAGTAGCTCCTGCGGATCGCGGCTGTTGGCCATGATCTTAGTCAGGTCTTCCAGGTCGAGGCACTTATCGGGTTGCGGACAGTACTTACCTTTCCCGTAAGTGCCTTCCATAGCTGCGGTGATGCGCGTAAGCTCCTCACTTTCGGCTGGATTGGCGGGCGTGGCGATGGTGAGCGAGTTACGGAGGAGGGTCATCATCCGGGCCATCTCGGGCGGCAGGGACAAGCTGCGGAACTCGGCGGCGCGCTTGGCGAACTTGACCTGCGCGTTGATGGCGCGTTCGTCGTCGTGGGCGGCGAGGGCTTCGGTGTCGTCGGTGATGAAGTTGGCTTTGACCCACTCGGCGCGGCTGGATTCGACGGCCAGCGGGAGGCTTTGGGATTGGGCCTCGTCCAGGAACTTGCGGGCGTCGTCGGCCGTGGGTGGGGCGGCGGCCAGGAGGACGAGAGCGGAGAGCGGGAGTAGGGTGGCGCGGAGCACCTACCTAGATTACATTTACGAGGCGGCGCGACGTTTGCGCGGGCGCTGTTCCTTGGGCGCGGGTATCGCTGGCTGGCTGGTGGCGGGCTTGCGGACCATCTCCAGGCTCTTGCGGAGGGCCTCCATGATGTCTATGGCCGGTTTAGCTGCCGGCGGCGCTGCGTGGGCTTCCTGGGGTTGTTGGCTGGAACGCTGGTCGATTAAGGCTTTGAGGCGCTCTTCGTACTTGTCGACTAATTGTTCGGGTTCGAACGGGGCGGCCAGGGCCTCGATGAAAGCCTGGGCGATCTTTAGTTCCGGGGCGGTGGGTAGGCTGGTGTCCGTCGCGTGTTGATCTTCCAGGTGAACTTCCTTGGCGTAGAAGAGCGTGTCGAGGATCAGGCCTTTTTCGCCGGTTCGGATGACTACCACGTGTTCGCGGCCGTGCATCGCCAGCTCGCCCAAGCCGACGTACTTGGCGTTGCGAAGGGCGGTGAAGAGGACGGAGTAGGGCTTCTCGCCGGCGGGTTGCGGGAGGACGTAATAGGAGGCGTCGAAGTAGATCGGGTCGATTTCGGCTAAGTGCGCGAACGATAGGATTTCGATCGCGGTTGAGGCTTTCGGTTTGACTGCCGCTACTTCGCGTTGCGTGAAGGTGACGAATTGTTCGGGGGCTACTTCGTAGCCTTTAAGGATTTCGGATCTTGGTACCTGGACTGGGGCGATGTTGACTTGGCGGACTGGTTGGATGGGTTCGGGTTCCGGCTCAGGTTCGATCTCGGCTTGTGACTCGAGCTCTGGTTCAGGCTCGCGTTCGCGATAGACCTGGCGGAATCTAACTCGCTCGCGACGGGCGGCGCGGACCAAGCGAACGGGGATCGAGACGAGTCCGAATGCGATGTTACCTTTCCAAACCGTGGACGCCATGGCTACTAGCGCTGCACCGGGGTTGCCGACGTATCCTGCGTCACACTTATGCGGGCGCTGTGGGGCGGTAGAACGCCGCCGTAAGTACCGGGACCAAGGATTGTGTGGACTGTCATCGGCGGAGTCTTGCAGGCGATGGAAGCGTTGTCGTCTGAGTTATTCAACTCGATCAAGGCGGTTTGCTGCGGGCTCATGCGGGCGTAGACCCATTGCTGTTCGGTAGCGCAGAGGGTCGTGGTCTGGCCACGTCTAAGTGCGGGAGTGCCGGACCGGATGCGGAGTAGCTTCTGCACATACTCGTAGATTGATCGCTGCTCAGGAGTGCGGGTCGGGACCATGAAGGCGCTCTCGGGGAAGTCCCGGCGGTTGTCCGGGTCGCGTCCGCCCTGCATCGCGATTTCGTCGCCGTAGTAGATGGTGGGGATGCCGCGCGTGGTTAGAAGCCAAGTGAGCGCCAGTTCTAGTTTGGGGACCGTTGCGCCGGTTTCGTTCATGAAGCGGACGACATCGTGATTGCCGATGAACGTGCCTAGGACGCCGGGGTTGGAGTAGAGTCCGTCGTGGCCTAGCATGCCGGCTAAGTCGCGGATGCTCTTACCGTGGGCGAAGACATCGCGAGCTTTGAAGTAGTTCGGGAAGTCGAAGACGGCGTCGACGCGGGTATCAACTCCGTCGAAGTTTTTTGCGCCGCCTTGAAAGAAGGAGGTGATGGCCGGATCGGCGTCGAATACTTCACCGACTACTGTGACTTGCGGGTAGTTCAACTTGATAGTCGACATCCAACGGTTCCAGAAGGGGCGCGGAACATAGGGGAGCGTGTCCATGCGGATGGCGTCGAGGCCGGTGATGCCAATCCACCAGAGCGTGTTCTGGGTTAAGTAGCGGGTTACCTCGGGATCGTCCTGATTGAGGTCGGGAAGGATGTTGGCAAACCAGCCGTCGAGGGTCTGGGCGCGGAGCTGCGGCGTGGAGTGGAAGTCGATCAGCGGCCAGAGCTGCCACGTCTCGTTGATATGGCTGGCGAGGGTGCCGTGGAACCAGGTTGGCGTGGGCGGGTCGGTCACCCAGGGATGATAGGGGCCGCAATGGTTCGCTACTTCATCCTGTTCGACTTTCATTCCGAGTGCGTGCGCGGCGTCGACTAAGTCGCGGAGTTCTTGTAAGGTGCCGAAGTGTTCCTCGACGCCGTAGAAATCGACGGCGCCGTAGCCGTGATAGTCGGTGATCGGTTTGCCGTCGGGCATTTCGCGTTCGTTCAAGTGATTGACGTTGTCGTACCAGGGAGTTAACCAGATGGTGGTTACGCCTAGGGCTTTCAGGTAGCCGAGATGATCCTTGATGCCTTTGAAATCGCCGCCATGATAGAAGTGCGAGTTAGCCGGATCGAACAAGCCGTGCGAGATCGCGGGGTCGTCGTTCGACTTATCGCCATTGGCGAAACGGTCCGGCATGATGAGGTAGACGACATCATCGGGAGTTAGTCCGGCGAAGCGATGCTCTTTGGGGAGCGGGTCGAGGAGTTCGAATTGCGCGGTCGCATCGCCAGCTGTGGTGTGGATCTGGAATGGATGCGGGCCGGCTTTGCCGTCGGTGGGTAGCTGCGCGTCGAAGAAGAGGTAAGTGCCGCTTGCGTTGGTCTTGACGTTCGCGGTTTTGAGATCGGAACTTACTGTGGCGCCGGTTAGATTGGTACCGCGGATCAGCATGCGGATCGGGTTCAGCTTCGATTGCGTCCACCAGTTGGGTGGCTCGACCTTGGTTACTGTTGGTTGGGCGAACGCTAAACCCGCCGCCGCGAGAGTTAGTAGGAAGATCTTCATGCGCGGGCCGGTTGGGCAACGGGGATGGCGGAAGGTTCGGTCGCGTGAGACTCACGAACAAAGAGCATCAGGACAGCGGCAAACGCTAAGAAGCATCCGCCCGCGAATACGGCGAGTACGCGGTTGTTGCCGAGGACGTGCGACATGACCCATCCGAAGAAGAGGGCGGAGCAGATCTCGGGCAGGACGATGAACATATTGAAGATACCCATGTAGATGCCGGTCTTTTCTTTCGGGATCGCTCCGGCGAGGATCGCGTACGGCATGGAAAGGATGCTGGCCCACGCCATGCCCACGCCTACCATCGAGAGTAAGAGTAGCTTCGGTTGATGGATGTACATGACCGAGACAAGACCCAGCGCGCCGGCCAAGAGCGATCCGACATGGGTCAGGCGCGGACCGATCCGCGAGGCGATTACCGGGAGGATCATGGCGTAGATAAAGGTTACGACCGAGTAACAACTGAAGCAGAGTCCGGCCCATTCGATACCTTCCGTGTAAGCGGGGCTTTGCGGGTTATCCGCGCCGAAGACGTTATGGGCGACGGCTACGGGGAAGTAGAGCCACATCCAGAAGAGACCCAGCCACGTACAGAACTGAACGGCGGCGAGTTGCTTCATGGTCCGCGGCATTTGGGCGATGGAGCCGAAGATGGCGGATAGCGGCGGCCTTGCTTCGCGAGTGGCGGCGGCACCGACGGGAGGGTATTCCTTAGTGGTGAAGATGGTCCAGAGTACGGCGCCGATGAAGGCTATGGCACCGAGCCAGAAAGAGAATCGAACGGACGATGGAATCGCCTGGGCGGCTGTGCTTTCAGTACTCACGTGGAATAGATGCGAAAGCATCCAAGGTAAGGCCGACGCGACGCTGGCACCTAGTCCGATCATGAAACTCTGCATCGCGAATCCGCGAGTATGTTGCTCATCCGGCAACATATCGGCCACGAAGGCGCGGAAGGGTTCCATGCGAGATGTTGATAGAGGCGTCGAGAATCCAGAGGAGTCCGGCAGCCATCCAGAGGATCGAGCAGGTGGGCATCGCGATCAAGGCAATGGAACTGAGGATTGCGCCGGTGAGGAAGTACGGGCGGCGGCGGCCAAGACGGTTCCACGTGTGGTCGCTCATGTGGCCGATGATGGGCTGCACGATGAGGCCGGTGAGCGGGGCGGCGAGCCAGAGGATCGGGATCTGATCCGGCTTGGCGTGAAGGTATTCATAGATGGCGCTCATGTTGGACATCTGTAAGTTCCAACCGAACTGGATTCCGAGGAATCCGAAGCTCATGTTCCAGATCTGCCAGAAGTTGAGGCGCGGCTTCGAGTAAGTCATGATGCAATCCCCTCGCGATCATATAACGCGACGAACTGATTCAATCGCGCGGCGATGGTGGGTGTCAACTGATCGGCAAGGTATCGCCAGCGCCAGTTATTGCCTAACTTACCGGGCGTGTTGAAGCGCGACTCGCTGCCGAGGCCGAGTACATCCTGCAAGGGCATGATGGCGGAGTCGGCGGGGCTTTGGAGTAGAGATCGCATCATTGTCCAGTTCATTTCAGGCTTCGGATTGAGGCCGTCAATTCCAAGGTACGCCTCGGCCGTCGCCTTCTCCTTATCGATATCATCCGCGCTGCGGGTACTGTCGCCACCTTTAGAGTTCCACCAACCCATGATGGTGTCGTTATCGTGCGTGCCGGTGTAGGCGAAGACGCGGCGCGGGTAGTTATGCGGCTTGAAGGTAGGGGCTTGCGGGTCCTTACCGAACGCGAACTGCAGAATCGCCATGCCGGGGAAGCCGAACTCATGGCGGATGGCTTCGACTTCGGGGGTGATGACGCCCAGGTTTTCGGCAACGATGGGGAGGTCGCCGAGGGCGGTGCGGGCGGCATGGAAGAGCTCCTCGCCGGGCGCGGTTTTCCACTGGCCGTTGACGGCAGTCTGCTCGCTGGCGGGGATTTCCCAGTAGGCCTGGAAGCCGCGGAAATGATCGAGGCGGAACAGATCGAACTGGTCCATGGTGCCGCGGAAGCGATCGATCCACCAGGCGAATCCGGTTTCGCGGGCGCGGTTCCAATCGTAAATCGGATTGCCCCAGCGCTGGCCGGTGGCGCTGAAGTAATCGGGCGGAACACCGGCGATGGCGAGTGGGTTGCCTTGCTCATCGAGGCGAAAGAGATCGGGGCAGGACCAGACGTCGGCGCTATCGTGCGCGACATAGATGGGGACGTCGCCCATGATGCGGATGTTGCGCTCGCGGCAATAGGCGCGGAGGGACTGCCACTGGCGGGCGAATTCCCATTGCCAGAACTTCTGCTTCTCGATCTCGCGGGCGAGCTGGCGACGCCAAAGGTTGAGGGCGCCGGCCTGACGCATGACGAGCTCGGGTTCCCAGGCGGTCCAGACGTGTTCCTGGCCGTGCTGCTGCTTGAGGGCCATGAAGAGGGCGTAGTCGTCGAGCCAGTGGCGGCGCTCGCAGAACTGATCGAAATCGACGCGCAGGGAAGGAGTGGCGGAGCGGGTGAAGTTATCGAAAGCGCGGTTGAGGAGCGCGGTCTTAGCGGGGATGACTTGAGGGAAATCGACCTCGTTGGCGGGGAGTTGGGGGTAGGCGTTGAGGTCGGCGGTGGAGAGCAGGCCGGCGTCGCGGAGGCGTTCGGGGCTGATGAGGAGGGGATTGCCGGCGAAGGCGGAGAAGAGCTGGTAGGGCGAGTCGCCGTAACCGGTGGGGCCGAGGGGGAGGACCTGCCAGAGGGATTGCGCGGCGGCGTGGAGGAAGTCGACCCAAGTGTAGGCGGCGGGGCCGAGGTCGCCGATGCCGAAGCGGCCGGGCAGGGAGGTGGGGTGGAGGAGGATGCCGCTGGAGCGAGGGAGATGCACGTGAATACGGTATCAGGCTGCGGGGAATGGAGTTTGGCGGGTTCGAAAACGCGGTTGGCGGGATCGGATTTGGGTTTGGCGGGATCGGAATTGGGTTTCCCGGGTTCGTTTTAAAATGCTAAGTGGTTTGGATTCAATAACTCCCCAGGTTCGTTCCGATTTATTTTGTGTTTGGGGTGGGGCTGCGGGGGGTTGCGTGGGTTGGCGGCAGGTGGTGCTCCTTTGAACAAGTCTTAGCATGGGGTTGGGGAGTTAGGGAGGGATTTGGTTGTAAGTGGTTGAGTTTGCGGGGGAGATTGGGTGAAACGGGCGGTTACTGATCTCCTAGTGCGGCTGCTGTAGCTTGAAACGTGCGTCGCGATGAACTATGAGGTTGAACGCGCGGCACGCGGGGCTTACAACTACACTTGTACAGTGAAGGTGAGGGACGTGTTGCGGCGGGTGGAGGGTGACGGCTGGAAGCAGTGCGGACGACCGGGAGCCACCGGCATTACAAGCATCCTTTGAAGCCCAGCGTGGTCACGATACCAGGGCACCCGAACGACGACCTTCCTATTGGGACGTTGCGCAGCATCTTAAAGGCTGCCGGATTGGAGCAAAAGTGATGAACCTGAAGTACGCTGTTGTCTTCGAGAAAGCGCCGGACAATTGGGCCGCTTACGTACCTGATTTACCGGGCTGTATTTCGACGGGTGGCACGCTTGCGGAAGCGGAGAGTAACATTCGCGAGGCTATCGGAGGGCACTTACGGACGCTCCGTGATTTTGGCGAGTCGATCCCGATGCCGTCGAGTGTCGCGAGAGAGATAGAGGTAAGCTCAGCGGCTTGATAGTTAGTGGGTCGAGTGATGCAGGCCGGTGCGATCAGTTATGAAGTTTCTGGTCGGCATCTAGTTTCTGGCCGGCATCTATAAGGACGAGGACGGCGCTTTCATTACCGAAAGCCTTGCAATCCTATGGTGCGTCAGTCAGGGTCGAACGGAAGCGGAGGCTGAGATGAATATTTCGAATGCGATCCGCGAATTCCTCGCCGTTCGCGCAGAGAGCGATGAAAGACTCTAGGATTCAGGCGAGATCCGGGCCATAGTAGCGCGGCCGCCAAATGTCTCGATAGATGCGACGGGCAGGTCTATGGCGCATGAAAAGGCACGCGCGCCGTTCAGTGACGCGAAGTCGTATCGGGGGATTTGTGAGTGAACTTCAGAACGCACATCAATTAATAGAGCAGGCATTTGAACAGGCGCGGCGATCGGGTAAGCCCGAATGGTGGAACATGGCGATTCCGGTTTTGAAAAACCGGCTCCTACTACTCACCGATCGCAAGTTCAGAGAAGCGGACTTCGGCGCGCGATCGTTTCGTGAGTTTCTTCGTAACGCCTCTGACACTGTCGAGGTTCACGATGCGCCGCTTCCTGGACACGTGACCCTGCGATCTGCGGCGGTTGCAGACTTGCCCGCGGAAGAATCGAAGATAGTACGCCGTGAGATTCGTCCGGACCTATGGGAAGCGGTGCTCGACTTCTCAGCGGTACACGATACGTTTGGGATAGCATCGAACAGCGCGCGCGAGTTGCACGTGACGGGGATCAGCTAAGACTTCCGGTGTTAACGGCCGACGAATTTGACAATTGGCGCCGGGCTTTTATTGAGCAACACCGCCCGTCGGATGAGCCCACGCTAAAAGAACTTGAACGATGGCGCGATATGCGGCTTCCGACGATCGCGTTGCCCCCTGCGTACCGTGCGCTCTGGAATAAGCACCTAAAAGAGGGGGTAAAACAGCGACTAAGTAAATGGTTCGCGGACCACGCACTTGGCGGGCTCCCGGCGTCTTCGATTCCGCATCGAGCAGGGGCCGACGATGAGTTACAGAAGCTTCGCGATTTTGTAATCCGTTGCGTTCAACAGATGTCGACTTCCGAATTGGAGGGCCTGCGGATTTCGCCGACGACAGTTCTTCGGGTCCTTAGAAGCTGAGGTCAGGATGTCGCACGCCGCCGTTTACCTCCTATTCCACGAGGCGGATACTGCCAGTTCCCGGGCGCTGCGAGACCGAATAGGCGAGATCTGTGAGGAGAGAGGATGGAGTTTTTCTTCTCGAGGGGTTCCAACCTTTAAGTCGCCCAAAGGACGACCGGTGCCGCTTATTCCGGTAGACTTTGCTGCCGGCATTTATGTGAAGATACATCGAACGAGAGCCGCTATTTTGGTGCTGGGAACCGATCCCCGCGTCCCGCTGCACCCAACACAGCAAGATGCGCTGAGGTTCGCTCGGCACGTGCAGCTTAGACGGTATGTGGAGTACAAGTGCTTCTACTGCAAGGTGAGTTTGGACCCGAACGATAGCTGGGCGGGTATGTTTTCCGGTTGGTGTGAGGGCGTGCATTGCGAGGGCGAACACGACCCGCGTTGTCTTCCATTCCACGTGTTCGACGGTGAAGGTGTGGGCCTGAACGCTGCGGGCGCGCGCGCGAAATTCAATGATCGTTACGGCGGTGGAACGTCGAGAACTGACGATCGAGGGGCGGAATGGCGGCTCTGGCCAGCGCAGTACCACGGCAGCGAATCTGCACTCGTCGCGGGCTACCTGCTGCCGAAAGCGTTCCATTGGGACGTGAACACGGGCGCGCCTCGCGAGTTAATCACCTGGGTACTCTTGGCGGGTATTTGGGCACTTCGATGTATACCCGGATGCGTTCTTCCGGCGCGGAGCAGGCAAAGTTCAGGAACTTGGCAAGCAAAAACCCCCACGATAAGTGAGGGTTTTAAAACGTTCGAGCTTTATCACGGCGAACGAACCGTACGGTTCCGGGGCTTGGTCGGGCTGGGAATATAAAGAATTCCACTGCTCGAAGAAAGCGCGATACAAACACTCAGAACTACTGGGGTTCGCTGCTGAACCCTTTGGGAGCTACCCAAAGCCGTTCCACGGTGCGTAAACCACCGTTCATCACACAGTATACGCCAGGAACGCGGTTTTGACAATAGCCGGTTAACCGCAGCCTATTTCGTGCAGCGAGCCGGTGGCCCGCGCGCGCATTTCACCTTGGTGAACCCAGTCTTAAGCCAGGGAGTACAATGACGTTCTCATCAAATACGCTCTAAACTCCCGGCCCGATGAATCTGCCCACTCTCTTCGAGACCTCGTGGGGTCAAATTATTCATGCAGCTCGGGTGTAATAGTTGAGCAGGCCGCCGAGACGGGGAACTCTCCGGACTTCCTGAAGTGTGCTCGCGGGTAACTTTGTATCCGGAAACAGTAGAAGGTTACCTTTACCTTGGTGGTTGCGTTCCGAGTGGAAATGCGCGATATACTCGGTCAACGCTCGTCGTAGCGACCCTTCACCAAACAGAATCAGCTTGCGAAGGCATTCCCGTTTCGTCGATCCTACCCAGCGCTCGGCGAACGCATTTAGATTCGGACTACGCGCGGGCAGAGCAAGGCACTTCACACCGCCGGATTCCAGAATCGATCGAAAAGTAGCGCAGTACTTCGTATCGCGGTCGTGCAGAATGTATCGCTGGTTCTGTAGATAGCCGGTTTCGGGATCGACCGCGTTCCGTGCCATTTGCTCCATCCATGCCGCATCGGGATGTCTCGTGACTCCGGCCATGTTCACGCGCCGGCTCTCCAGGTGAAGAAAGAACAAGACGTAGTAAGTCGCCAGGCCGCGCCAGGTAAGGACTTCCACGGTAAAGAAGTCAATTCCGGTCATCACCGCCATGTGCGTGGCGATGAAGTCCTTCCAGGTCGTCGTCTGGCTCCGCTTCGGGGCGGGCGCGATGCCGTGCCTGCGGAGAATGTTTGCCACCGTCTGGTCGGAAACGCCATGACCGAGATTGGAAAGAGCTCCCACGATCCGGTCATAGCCCCAGCCGGGGTTCTCTCTGGCCATTTGGACGACCAGGTTTGCGACTTGTTCAGAAAGGCCGGGCCGCCCCGGACCGCTACGATGCTTCGAACCGTCGAACTTCTGCGCGATGAGCCGGCGATACCAAGCGAGGATCGTCTCCGGCTTCGCTATGATCGCGATTTCCGAAAGCGCTTTGCGGCCCAACCGTTTGCCGATCTCTGCAAGAGTGGACCTTTCCGGATTAGTCAGCCGGAAGCGATCTGGTAAGTGTGCACGGAGAATTCTGTTCTCGGCCACCAGGTATTCGTTCTGAAGCAGGAGCTTCTGGTTGACCAGGCCCGTAACATACGCCAGCAGACGAGCCCATTTATTGTCGATCATCGCGAGCGTCTATCATCTCAGATCGAAGGAAATAAACAACTTCCTATTTTTTGACC
>CAWCZA010000015.1:0-643272 GCA_963799935.1 uncultured Gammaproteobacteria bacterium
TTTGCCACTTACGTGACAACCACCTTAGCCTCAAACCCCAGCGCCACCTTATTCAAATCCTCCGGATGCCCAAAACTAACGCACTTCAATCCCGCATCAATCTGCTTAATCAGCCCACACAACACCGACCCCGGGCCGCACTCAATCACCACCGGAACATCCTTCGCCGCAATCGCACGCACCGTTTCCGTCCATCGCACCGGATTCGGAATCTGATTGTATAAACTCTCCCGCGCCTCATCCGCCGTATGAATTTCGCGCGCTTGCCAGTTATTAATCAGAGGAACTTGAAGGTCATGGAACGTGACCGCATCGAGTTCCGCCCGCATCTCCTCCTGCGCCGGACGCATCAGCTCGCAATGAAACGGCGCACTCACCGGAAGCATCACGGCTCGGCGCGCTCCCGCGGCTTTGGCACGTTCAATGGCGCGCTCGACGGCCCCGCGGTGACCCGCAATCACAATCTGATCAGGCGAGTTAAAGTTAGCCGCACTGACGACTTCACCTTCACGCGCCCCAGCCAGCACTTCGTCTAGCTTGCCTTCAGGCAGCCGCAGGATCGCTGCCATCGCCCCCACTCCAACCGGAACCGCCTGCTGCATAAACTGACCGCGCTTGCGCACTAGACGAATCGCGTCCTTGAAATCGAGCGCGCCCGCTGCGACTAACGCGGAGTATTCGCCCAGACTATGCCCTGCGACAATCGACGGTTCCAAACTCTCGGCCGTAAGAACCGAAAGCGCGGCGATTGATACGGCCAGCAGGGCCGGCTGAGTATTCTCAGTGAGTCTCAACTGATCCTCGGGTCCTTCGAAACAAAGCTGAGAAAGCGAAAATCCCAGCGCGTCATCGGCCTGTTCAAAGATGCGCCGCGCGCAACCGAAATTGCTCGCAAGATCGCGCCCCATCCCCACCGACTGCGAACCTTGTCCGGGGAATACAAATGCGGTTTTCATAGTTTGATTACGGTACGTCGCTATAGTACAACTTGGGCCTCCTGCAGAAACTAGGTGCAGTTCTAGTAATCCTCCCGGCGGCCTGTCGGGCGCAAACCGCGGTTACCACTTATCACAATGACAATGGCCGAACCGGGCAGTATCTAACCGAGCCGTTGCTGACGCCCGCCACTGTGGCGCCCGGACAGTTCGGTAAGCGGTTCTCTTACCCCGTCGATGGCGCCCTTTATGCGCAACCCTTATATCTGCCGCGGATCGTGATCAACGGTGCACTCCACGATGTCGTCTTCGTGGCTACCGCGCATGACAGCGTCTACGCCTTTGACGCGGATCTCCCCGGCACAGACAGCGCCCCGCTCTGGCAGGTAAGCTTTCTCGACGCCACGCAGAATGTGACCTCTGTCCCGGAAGCCGACGTGAATTGTCCCGTGATCGCCCCCGAGTTAGGCATTATCGGAACTCCCGTGATCGACCCTGTCGCAGGCACGATCTATGTGATCGCCGAAACCAAAGAGGCCGGCCCGTCTTATGTCTTCCGCCTGCATGCTCTGAACGTGGCGACCGGCGCGGAACAGCCGGGGAGTCCAGTAGTGATCGACGCGACCGACTTCGTACCGCTCTCTTACAAACAACGGGGCGCACTGTTGCTAGCCAACGGGCTGGTCTACTCTGAATGGTCATCGCATTGTGACCACGGAGACTACCACGGATTCATCATGAGCCACGATGCCACGACGCTCAATCCAGTCGCGGTCTACAACGTGACGCCCGGCGCAAACGGCGGATCGTTTTGGAATGCGGGAGGAGGGCCTGCGGCTGACGCGTCAGGCAATCCATTTGTGGTGTCCGCAAACGGCAATTTCGATTCGAACTCCGGCATCTACGGCGATTCGGTGATTCGCCTTGACCCGCAGAAACTTACCGTTAGCGATAGCTTCACGCCGTACGATCAATTGATTCTCGCGGAGAACGATCTGGATCTCGGATCGAGCGACGCCGTGTTGCTCCCGGATTCAGCCGGAAGCGCCGCGCATCCCCACACCGTCGCAGTGGCCGGCAAAGAAGGCCGACTCTATCTGCTGGACCGCGATCATCTGGGAGGCACGCAGATCTCAAGCGATGTGGACGCGTTGGCGTCCGACCTTGTGCTGCAACATGCCACCTTCGGCAGCGCGGCTTGGTTCAACGGTCAGATCTACGTGGCCAGCGAACTGTCGCCCATACGATCGTTCGCGATCTCCGATGCCGCATTGAACACCACGCCGTCGGCAGAGAGCAGCGAGGTGCTCCCCAGTCTGGGCGCGGTTCCCTCGATCTCGGCAAACGGCACGGCAGGCGGCCTCGTGTGGATCAACAACTACGACGGACAGGCTGAGTTACAGTGCTTCGATGCAGGCACTCTAACCAAGCTCTATGACAACGCTGACGTGACCGCCGATCAGGCTGGCCCCTTCGAAGAGTTCAACGTTCCTACGGTAGCCAACAGCAAGGTGTACCTCGGGACGGGGACGAACCTAAGCGTCTACGGCGAACTGAACTCGGCAAGCCCGGTAGTCGCAGGCGTGGTCAATGCGGCGAGTTACGCCGGCAGCGCGATATCGCCGGGATCGCTGGTCAGTATTTTCGGGTCCCAGCTTTCCTTGGTCAGCGGTGCGACGGGGAGCTTGCCGTTGCCAATCGCTTTCGCCGACGTAGTCGTCACGGTGAATGGGCTGCCAGCGCCGTTGCTTTATGTTTCGCCGTCGCAGATCAACGCGCAAATGCCGTCCGGCGTGTCATCCGGAAACGCGCAACTTGTGGTGACCGTGGCCGGGCTGCCCTCCGCCCCCTACTCACTTGCCGTTCAACCTTCGGCTCCGGGGATCTTCCAGGTCCTATCCGGGCAGGGTACGTCGAGTGCAGCTGCCCTCAATCAGGACGGAACGCTCAACACGATGGACAATCCGGCGCTGGTGGGGTCGATTGTCTCGGTCTATTTAACCGGTGTTGCGGCGCTCGAATCACTGGCCCTCGACGGTGAACCTGCGCCAGTGAATGGACCGTTTGCTGGAACCACAGACATCGACGCAAGCGTTGGCGGAATCGAAGGCGCGGTTCCGTATGCCGGCCCCGCGCCCAATTTCGTCGGCTTGATCCAGGTCAACATGCAGATTCCGACGGTGCCGTCCGGGACTTATCCGCTCGTGATTTCCGTGAACGACGTTCCCTCGAATACCACCCAGATCTTCGTAACTTCGCAGTGATGCGTCAGGCGCAACCACCTTTTCTTTTGCGAGCCGTGAGGCTCGCGTTTCGCCGGATCAACCTGTATCTCAGCCGCTGGTGGGATGTCGAACGCCGTTCCGAAGCTAAGGCCGGGACTGACGACGTCGAGCAAGCTACGGCTCTATTGAAGACGCTGGAACTCGAAGAGGCGCGCGATCGCGAGTACTTCGAAAAGCACCTGCATCGCCTGGCTCGCACGCTCGCGCTGACCCCAAAATCTTCGTCGGCGGGAACGATCCTCGAACTGGGTTCCTACCTCCATCTCACGCCGTTTTTGCAGCCGTTTCGAGGTTACGGAACGGTCCACGCGGCCGATTTCGGAAGCGCAGGCGGACGCGAACGCAAATGCACCAACGTCGCAGGCCATCCGTTCGCAATCGACGTGGATCTCTTCAACGCGGAGCGTGACCGTTTTCCTTACGATGATGATTCGATCGAGTGCATCCTCGTATGCGAGCTGATCGAGCACCTGATGGCCGACCCGATGCACCTGATTCTAGAGTGCCGCCGCGTGCTGCAGGAGGGCGGCCGTATCGTGCTGACTACGCCGAACACGGCAAGTTTCACCAGCATTGCGCGCGTTCTGGGAGGCGGATCTAATCCTCAGGTATTCGCCAAGTATGAGACGCCCCGCGCTAGATCGATCGCGGGACCGCCCCACGTCCGTGAATACACGGCGCGCGAGGTCGCGCAGTTGTTATCTGCTGGCGGGTTCGACGTGGAAACGCTTTTTACCGAGTCAACCGACGACGGCGAGGAGAACCGTCCGCTTTTAAAGATGCTCCAGGATTACGGATACACCACGGAATTCCGTGGCGAACAGACGTACTGCGTCGCTGTTAAGCGGTCACGGCTTCGGGTGACGCGCTATCCGGGCTTCCTCTATTCCTGACTGTCCAAACCTCGCGCTCTTGAGGAATTCGCGCGAACAGAGTGCTTGGGCCGCTTTACTCGCTCCGATCAGCGTCCCGCCGCACTCGATGCGGGCTAATTAGAAGCTGCGGCCATCTTAGACATCTCCGGCGCCGTTTTCTGTGGTTTCCGCCGTGACGCGGCTGCCAAAAACGTTCCGGGAGAGCCATCGCTCCTCGTACGCGTGCGGATTTGCGCTAGCCTTTCCAAGGAATCTACCACCCGGTCCAGTGTCTCCAGCTCAGATCGTAGCTCCGCAATCACATCATTTAAGTCCATATGAAATCTCGCTGCCCAGCTAACCGGCGGCGCTCAGTGACAGTGAGTACCTAGTGGTTCGCTGATTCAATGCTACACCCGAAAAACGGCAACGGCCGGATTTTTGTGAAACATTTGACATCAGATATCGTAAGTGCTAACTTACCGTTAGTGAATACTTACCAAGGCGCGCAGCTCGATGCGTTAGGAGATGCTACACGGCGCGCAATTTTGGACCGGCTCCTTAGCGGCCCGCTGCCCGTGGGGACACTCGCGCAGGGAATGCCGATCAGCCGGCCCGCTATTTCGCAGCACCTGCGCATCCTGAAGGCGGCAAACCTCGTCGTTGACCGGCCCCATGGAACCCGGCGCGTGTACCAATTGAACCCGCAAGGGTTCGATTCACTGCGCGAGTATTTCGATCGATTCTGGACGGACGCACTGCACGCATTCAAAACGAAAGTTGAGGAGCCGCAAGCTGGACATGACACTAAACATGACAAGCACAATCACTGAGATAACGGACGTTCCGGTCCGCAAGAGCACCGTAGTCAACGCGAGCGCCGCACGCGCGTTCCAGGTCTTTACCGAGGGCTTTGACACCTGGTGGCCACGCACTCACCACATCGGCAAATCGCCCATGAAACGCGCCGTGCTGGAAGGGCGGGTAGGCGGCCGTTGTTATAGCGATCAGGAAGACGGCACGCAATGCGATTGGGCGAGCATTCTTGTTTGGGAGCCGCCGCACCGGTTCGTTATGGCTTGGCAGATCAATCCCGACTGGCAATATGAGCCGGAGCTATCGAAGTCGAGCGAGGTTGAAGTTACGTTTACCCCAACAGCAGACGGGCAGACGCGCGTTGATCTGGAGCACCGATATTTTGCTCGTCACGGAGCGGGTGGCGACCGGATGCGCACACAGGTGGGCCAACCCGGTGGCTGGACCGCGATTCTCGAAAGCTTTGCTGTGCGCAGTGCTGCTTCTTCCCGGCCGAGCGCGGAGGAAAGTGCGAAGGCCGAGCATTATCTGATCGCAACGCGTGACCAGCTACTGAAAACAGTGAGCGGCCTGAGCGATGCGCAATGGCAATTCAAGCCGGGTCCCGATTGCTGGTCGGTCGGCGAGATCATGGAACACATCGTCATCGTCGAGAACCGCGTACACGGCATTGTGGAAGGAATGAAAGACGCTGCAGCTGCCGATCCTGGTCGCGACAATTCGGCAGTGGATGAAGCGGTGTTCACCCAAGTGCCACAACGCACGATGAAGATGAAGGCCCCCGAGCGGATCTGCCCCACGGGACAGTGGGACCGGACGGAGGCGCTGGAACGATTTGCAGTGAGCCGGTCCCGAACGTTGCATTTGCTCGCCCAATCGCCCGCTCTGCGAGGGCACGTTGTTCCGCATCCAGTCCTGGGTCCGATGGATGGTTACCAATGGATTCTCGCGGCTGCAGGCCACGCGGCCAGACATACCGCCCAGATCGCGGAAGTGAAAGCGAGCGCTGGCTTTCCGGACTAACGTTATGAGCGCAACGTGGGCTTATCGGATTGCGGCGGTACTCTTCTTGTTGTTCGCCGTAGCTCACACGATCGGATTTCTAACGTTCCAGCCGCCGACCCCGGAGTCGCGCGCTGTTTTGGACGGCATGAACAGCGTTCATTTCCAAGCGCGCGGCCAAACCTTCAGCTATGGCGGCTGGTACGTCGGATTCGGTTTGTCCGCTACCCTCTCGATGCTGTTTCAGGCGTTTGTAGCTTGGCATCTGGCCGGGTTAGCAAGTCGGCAGCCGCGCGCAATCGGCGGTCTAGGTTGGGCGTTGGCGGCGTTCCAGTTGCCGGGGCTCGTTCTGTCGTTACTGTACTTTGCGGTTCCCCCCGCAGTTCTTTCCGGGCTGCTGACACTTTTGCTCGCGTGGGCGGCCTGGCTGGCGGGCCGTTCCCATCTGCGAAACTAGAGAGAGCGATTACATCTCTCAGAAGCGGAATGCCCGGCTGCTGAGTCTCATAATTTCAACGTGCAGAAAATCGACACGGCGCGGGATACTCGCGCCCTTTCTCTTTCCTTTGGCTTCACCTTTCCCGACCTGTACGCGGCGGACGGTTTGGCGCGGCTGGACGCGGAGTTCCTCGCCCAATTGCGGGGTGCCGCCTCGGAACTGGAAGGGCGGCTTCAACAGGCGCGGCGCGATCCGGCGGCAGTCACACCTGCGCAGTATTCCGAGCTGATCGTTCAACTCGGGCCGTACGTCGAGGATTTCGTCGGAGAACTGTTCGGAATTGAGCCGGAACTCCGCGCGCTTCAGGCGACACAAGAGGAACTAGCGCCCTTATTCGCTGTAAAACGAAAATTCGTCCAGCGGAAAGCACTGACCGGCTGGACGGCGGAAACCGCCGTGGAAATCGACGGATTAGCCACCGCGCGCGACTTGGAGACCTATCTCAACGAGCCGCTTACCGAACTCTCGTTTGCGCAACACGTCGCTCGCTGGAGCGAGAGCGAAGCCACTCACGAAACCGAACTTCGATTAGCTGCCCGCTACGCCGCATGGGCGACGCTAACGCCGCAAGGCAAAGCGAAACACAGCGCCGGTGTTCTGTTCAAGACGCCGCACAAGCTGGATATGCACCACCTGGTCCCGGTGCAGCCACGGGAGTCACACGGTCTGGTGCAGCTCGAATTTGGCCCCGATCGCTGGCGCACGCGAGAAGGTTTTCAGCTAACCGACCCCGGCACGGATCTGACCGGCGCGCTGGATCAGGCGCATTACTGCATCAAGTGCCACAACCAGGGCAAAGACAGCTGCTCCACTGGACTGCGCGAAAAAGTAGGAGAAAGCCCGGCGAGTTCAAGAAGAGCATCTTCGGAGTCACGCTGGCCGGCTGCCCGCTCGAAGAGAAGATCTCCGAGATGAACCAGCTGAAGGGTCAAGGGAATCCGATCGGCGCCCTCGCTGCCGTCACGATCGACAACCCGATGGCCGCTGCGACCGGACATCGCATCTGCAATGACTGCATGAAGTCGTGCATCTTCCAGAAGCAGGAACCGGTGGATATCCCGCAAGTAGAGACGCGCACGCTGAAAGACGTTCTCGATCTGCCGTGGGGCTTTGAAATTTACAGCCTGCTGACCCGTTGGAATCCGCTAAACTTCGCGCGCCCTTACCCAAAGGAAGCGACTGGCTTCAAGGTGTTGGTCGTCGGTCTGGGCCCAGCGGGCTTCACGCTGTCCCATCACCTGATGAACGATGGTCACACGGTCATGGCCGTCGATGGGCTGAAGATCGAGCCGCTGCCCGCCGACATTTCGGGAGTCGACGCATACGGACAGCGCCATCAGTTCCGGCCCATCCGCGACATCACGGAGATCTACGAACGCCTGGACGAGCGCGTGATGGCCGGCTTCGGCGGCGTGGCCGAATACGGCATCACGGTGCGCTGGAACAAGAATTTCCTGAAGGTCATCCGGCTGCTGATCGAGCGGCGAGCATCGTTCAGCATGTATGGCGGCGTGCGCTTCGGCGGGACGCTGACGGTCGACAGCGCATTCGATCTGGGCTTCGATCACATCGCTCTCTGTGCGGGCGCGGGGCGGCCGACCGTGATCCCGATGAAGAACGGACTGGTGCGCGGGGTTCGGCAGGCGTCTGATTTCCTGATGGCGCTGCAGCTGACGGGCGCGGCGAAGTACGAGTCGCTCGCGAACCTGCAGATCCGAATGCCGATCGTGGTGATTGGCGGCGGGCTGACGGCCATCGATACAGCCACGGAATCGCTTGCCTACTACGTCGTGCAGGTGGAGAAGTTCCTGAAGCGCTACGAGATTCTGGTCGCGGAGCGTGGCGAGCGCGAGGTCCGGCGGGTGTGGACTCGGGACGAGATCGACGTTGCGGATGAGTTCCTCTCCCACGCCCGGGCGATTCGCGCGGAACGTGCCCAGGCAGCGCGCGAAGGCCGCGACCCGCGGTTCACGGAACTGCTGCACTCCTGGGGCGGCGTTACCATCGCATACCGGCGGCGGTTAATCGACGCGCCGAGCTACACGTTGAACCACGAAGAAGTTGCAAAGGCGTTCGAAGAAGGTGTCCGCTTCGCCGCGTGCGTCGTTCCCGAACAAGTGGAAGTGGATGAAACGGGCGCGGCGAAAGCGCTGCGTCTCGCCAAGTATCGATTGGACGAGACCACCGGCCAACTGAGCGCGAGCGGCGAGCATGTAGATCTCCCCGCGCGAACGATTCTGGTCGCCGCGGGCACGCAGCCCAACACCGTCTTAGCGCGCGAGGACGAACACAACGTTTCGCTCGACGGGCGCTTTTTCCAGGCGGTGGACGAGCAGGGTGCGCGCGTCAAACCGGAGCGCGTCTCGAAACCGGCGACGCCGCAGGTGCTGATGAGTCTTCGTCCGGACGGCAAAGCGATCAGTTTCTTCGGCGATCTGCACCCTTCGTTCAGCGGCAACGTCGTCAAGGCGATGGGCAGTGCGAAGCAGGGCTACCCGGTGATCTCTCGCGTGCTCAGCCGTCGAACTCCCTCGTTGCCGACGCCGAAGGATCTGCAGTCGCAACTCGATGAAGAGCTGCGGCCGATGGTGCATGAGGTAGTCCGCCTGACGCCGAACATCGTGGAGATCGTCGTCAAAGCGCCGATCGCCGCGCGAGCATTCCAACCCGGCCAGTTCTACCGGCTCCAGAACTACGAAACGCTGGCCCGCCGGGTGGATGGAACGACTCTAGCAATGGAAGGGTTGGCGCTGACGGGTGCGTCAGTTGACGCAGAAAAGGGCCTGCTCTCGACCATCGTGCTCGAGATGGGCGGTTCCTCGGATCTGTGCGCCCAACTTCATCCGGGTGAGCCCGTCATTCTGATGGGTCCGACGGGCACGCCGACCGAAACGCCGAGCCACGAAACCGTGCTGCTCGCCGGCGGAGGTCTAGGCAACGCGGTCCTGTTCTCAATCGGTCAGCAGTTGCGAGCGTCGGGATCGCGCGTCGTGTACTTCGCCGGATACAAGAAGATTATCGATCGCTACAAGGTTGAAGAGATCGAAAAGGCGGCAGACGTCGTGATTTGGTGTTGCGACGAAGCCCCCGGATTCACGCCGGGTCGCGTGCAAGATAGCGCCTTCGTCGGCAACATCGTCGAGGCTATGGCGGCGTACGGCCGGGGCGAACTCGGCGATGCCGAGATCCCGCTTCATTCCGGTAGACCGGCTCATCGTGATCGGATCGGACGGGATGATGCGCGGTGTGCAGCAGGCGCGGCACGGCATTCTGCAGCCGTTCCTCAAACCGGATCACCACGCCATCGGCAGCATCAACTCGCCGATGCAATGCATGATGAAAGAGATCTGCGCCCAGTGTTTGCAGCTGCATAAGGATCCGGTGACCGGCGAAGAGACGGTAGTGTTCTCGTGCGCCAACCAGGATCAGCCTTTGGACCAAGTGGAGTTCAATAGCTTGCGTACCCGTCTATCACAGAACGGCGCGCAGGAGAAGCTGACCAAGATGTGGATCGATCACTGTCTGCGTATGGTGGGCGAGAGGCCGCGCTTCGAACAGAATCCGCTTCCGATGTTCGAAGCACCGGTTAGATGAACCGCTTCAAAACGGCTAGAACTATTCGAGGTACTGAATGGGTTTAAGCACCGTCCAAGAGATACAATCGGCGCTCATATCGACGCTGACCTTGCGGCGGGTCGCCTTCACAACGCGATCGAGCGGGCTCTGAGCGATGAGAAAAGCGGTCGAGTACAGCCGCTTTAAGTGCAACATCGCGCCACGGCGGCGCGACCTAATCTGTTAGAAATCCGCGCCTTAAACTTCCGGATAGAACTCGAAGAACGCGTCGATCGACTGTTCCAGCTGTTTCCTCAACTCAGTCTCGTTCGCGCCCTCAAGCAAGTGCATCGTAACAGAAGCGCCCTTTCCGCTCTTCAGCTGAATTGGCGCTTCTTTCAGTTCTTCGATTTCATCGGCGGGGAGCATGCGCATCCCATAGACCAGAGCCAGTTTGCGCATCAGATGAACATCTCGTCGTCTTGGGTCGCATTATAGACGTTATTTCGGCGATATCCGCCGCGAGTCAGACGGCTTAGACCCGCACGAATTCCCGTCAGTACGGCGTCCGCTTCACGAAAAGGCCGGGTTACCGCGTTCTTCACGGTCCCTGTCGCTTCCTGCACCTGCTCGACGGTACCGTCAACCGCGGTATCAATTCGCGCAAGTTGAACTTTGGCGCGCGTGACGAAGTCCTTTGAGAGATCGGTATAGCGGTGAGCCTCCGTAACGACTAACTGCGACACCTCTACAGCTTGACCCGAAATCTTATAGATCTGAGGCTTCAGGTGCGCAACCGTCTCCTTCGCGTCCGCGACAATCGGAGTTGCCGAGTCGATGATCGGTTCAATCTTCTTCCGCAGCTTCATGATCACCGACAACAAGACAACCGCGACAATTCCAAGCGCAAGAAACGAAAGGGCGGCTATTGTTACACCGCCCGCTACAACCCAACGAAAAGCATCGTCCGACATAACAATCCCTCAGTCGCAGCTTACCGCAAAGCTAGGTCTAGCTCGCCTGATTAACGGTAGGTTCAACCTTTTCGCGATAAGCCTGCTTACCGGCTTCCACCGCGTCATTCAGGTTATCCTTCTGTTTACTGATGACGTTCTTGCCTTTATCGAGAAGGTCACTGGCGGTGCTCTTCCCTTTATCGATCAGGTCGCTGGCAGTATTTGTCCAGTCGGTTGAGGCACGTTTCAAATAATCCGTACCTTCGTTCGCCTTATCTTTAATCAGGCCGCGGGTTTCATCGCCTGACTTAGGGGCAAACAAGATCCCGATACCCACGCCGACGCCAAGGCCGAACAGAAAATTTGTCAATCCATCGCGATCCATTTTGAATCCTCCTATATGCGGTGTACATGTGGCGCGCTGCCCAACGGCTCAGGGGCGTGCGCGGCCTTCCGCAAGTGTATACTCTTCGTCAGTAGCAGTTTTCTTTCCAACGTTCGCACCAACCGCTCGTTAAGCTACACTTTAGATCCTTTTGCCCATGGCTGCCCACCCACGGAAGGCGCCCGGTCCCCGAAAACCGAAACCAAAGCTAGCGGCGTCCGAGTTGTTCGAGCTAGCGGTTCGCTCCCTCGCGCGGCGCGCCCAGTCTTCGAGCGAACTCCGCAACCGCCTTCGATTGCGTGCGGCCGAAGAAACAGCCGTCGACGAGGTGCTTGCGCGCTTACGCGAATACGGCTACCTGGACGATCGACGCTTCGCTGAAACGTTCGTCGAGTCGCGATTGAGCAACCAGGGCTTCGGGCGCACCCGCACTCTGAACGACCTGAGAAGCCGACGGGTCGCCGGCCCGGTCGCTGACGCCGCCGTGGAGCAAGCGTACAAGGAAACCGACGAACTCAAGCTGATCGAAGAATATATCCGCCGTAAATACCGGGCCGTTCCCCGCGAGGCTCTCTTCCAGTCCGATAAGGATCTGGCGAGCGCCTATCAGCGGTTGCTCCGGGCGGGATTCCGCGGCGGTAATATTGTCCGCATTTTAAAGAAATTCGCCAAAAATCCCGAACTACTGGATGCAATCGAGGATTTGGATGACGATGCGGCGGGTAACACATTTCCGACTAATTAGGTAGTTGATCTCACGGGTATTCCGTGATGAAGTGAGAACGTTGGCAGCCGTAGCGCAATTTTCGCAGATTGTCAGCTTTAGCGCGATGACGTTGCTGCTGTTGATGTTTGCGTCGCTTTACGCGCGCGATCGCCGCAAGCGCACGCTGAATTGGTTGCGCGGTTGGATCGCAATCGAGATTCATTTCGCCGGCAATATTCTCCGATTTGCAGGCCGAACCTCTCCACAAGTCGCGGATTGGATTGCCTATTCAACTCTATTTTTCGCTGCCGCCAGTTTCTTCTTGTCCGTAAGCGACGAGTACCTGTCCAAATCAGCGCGACGCGTTTTCTGGACTCTGGTCTTCGCGCCAGCTCTGGTGTACACCACGCTGCTGGTCTCAGGCAGGCCCGCAGTTTGGATTTTCGACCTAATTATTGGCGTTATCTTCGTCGCATCCACCTGGATTTTCGCCACGTGCGCAAAATGGAAGCTCGCATCGGGTCTCGGCTGCATCCTCCTCGGTGCAGTTCCCGCAGCGGCTGTCATGTTTACGACGCGCGATCCCGCGCAGGGCATGAACGTTCTTCTTTTCGACGCTTTCTCGGTCACCGGTGTAGCTTGGCGCATGCACTTCCGCCGTGTGACCCCGGGTGTGATTTTGGCATCCGTATCCTTCGTTACTTGGGGCTGCGTGTGGATCGGAGCGGGATTACTGGGCGCGCAGATACCGGATCAGAGCATCCTATGGGACTTGCCCAAATACTTCGTCGCGTTCGGGATGCTTATCACGCTCCTGGAAGAAGAAACGAAAGCGCTGCAACAGGAAATTCGGGATCGGCGGCAGGCCGAAAACGCTCTTCGGGAAAGCGCGTTTTTTCTGGCCGAATCCCAGCGCATCGCCCAGCTTGGTACCTACACGTTCGATATTTCCACCGGTGCCTGCAAAATGTCGCTGGTAACCGAACAGATTCTGGGCATCGTACCGGAGGCTGAGTGTTCTGTTCCGCTCGTGCTTGATCTCCTCCAAAAGGGTGATCGGGACGAGGTTGCCCATCGGATCGGCGAGTCGGTTTTCGCGACGGGCGAGCGCTTTGAGCGGGAAATCCTGATCAACCGAAAAAACGATGGCGCCGAACGGTACGTGCATGTTCACGGGGCCGTCGTTGAGATGCGGCCCGGCGTTCAGGCGATCAGCGGAACCCTGCAGGACGTGACCGAAAGCAAGGTCAACGCGCAGAAACTGATCCAGTCCAAGAAGATGGAATCGATCGGGCGTCTCGCAGGCGGCGTCGCGCATGACTTCAATAACCTACTGACCATCGTCAACGGCTACAGCGAGTTGGTATTGAACCGGATGCAGGCGACAGACCCTCTCCGTAACTTCGTGGACGAGATTCGTAATGCGGGCGTGCGGGCGGCCGAACTGACCCACCAACTTCTTGCCTTCAGCCGCCGTCAGACCCTGCAACCGGTGGATCTCGATTTGAATGCCGTGATCGTCGAGACAGAACGTCTGTTGGCCCATCTGATCGCGAAAAATATTCAGATCATCACCGCGCTAGCGCCGGGGCTTCCGAAAATAAAGGCCGACCCGGGGCAGCTTACGCAAGTGCTATTGAACCTGGCGGTGAATGCCCGCGATGCCATGCCGCACGGCGGCCGCTTGACCATCGAGACGGCTACCGTATCACGGCTTCCGCGTACCCGCTCATTTCCGCGTGAGGAAAACCGCTCGGGAGATGCTGGCACATTCGTTCGCGTCTCCGTAACCGACACCGGGCTTGGAATGGATGAGGAGACGCAGAAACACCTGTTCGAGCCGTTCTTCACCACCAAACCACGGGGCGCCGGAACCGGATTAGGGCTCTCCACGGTTTACGGGATCGTGAAGCAGAGTAACGGCTATATCAATGTGCAAACCGATGTCGGGTTGGGAACGCGATTCGATGTCTACCTGCCCGCGAGTGCCGTTACGGTTGTCGAGAAGGTTGTCGAAGCACAGCCGCTGGCCGGTTCGGGAGTGCAGCTGTAGGGCCAGCCATCGAGCAGTTAACATAGTCTCAGTTTTGAAAATTCGGGATATCCGCGCCACCACTGTAACGGTTCCGCTGCAAGCGCCGCTGCGCCATGGAAACGGCTGCCACTGGGGCCGCTTCGTTCGTACCATCGTCGAAGTCGAAACCGACAACGGAATTATCGGGCTCGGCGAGATGGGCGGGGGTGGCGAGTCTGCCGAAGCGATGTTTCGCGCCATGAACGCCTACCTGGTGGGGCACGATCCCGCGCGTATCGAGGAGATGCGCTTCAAGATCGCGAATCCCACGGCGTCGCTCTACAACAATCGCACTCAGATTGTCGCGGCTCTCGAGTTTGCGTGTCTCGATATTCTCGGGCAGGCGTGGGGCGTTCCCGTTTCTGAAATCCTGGGCGGACGTCTGCGTGAGCGCGTGCCTTTCGCTTCTTATCTTTTCTTCCGCTATCCGGATCCGCGGACGGGCTCAGGCGAAGTCCGCACGATCGATCAGTTAGTTCAGAACGCAATCGATCTGAAGACGCAATTCGGTTTCACGTCGCACAAGCTGAAGGGCGGCGTATTCCATCCTTCTTATGAACTGGAAGCCTATCGCGCGGTTGCCGCTGCTCTTCCCGGCGATTCGTACCGCTTCGATCCCAATGGCGTCTGGTCCACCGAGCAGGCCATTCGTTTCGGGCAGGCGATCGAGGATCTCCGTAACGACTATTTCGAAGATCCGGTCTTCGGTATGAACGGGTTGCGTCGCGTGCGGGAGATGGTTCGAATTCCTCTTGCGACGAATACAGTCGTTGTGAACTTCGAGCAACTGGCCGCCAACATACTCGACTTAGCCGTCGATGTGATTCTTCTCGACACGACCTTCTGGGGCGGCATCCGGCCGTGTGTAAGAGCGGCCGCGATTTGCGATACCTTCCAGCTAGGTGTCGCGGTACATTCGTCCGGAGAGTTAGGGATTCAACTCGCGACCATGTTGCACTTAGGCGCCGTGCTTCCGAACCTATCCTTTGCAGCCGATGCTCACTATCATCACCTGACCGACGACATCATTGAAGGCGGATTGATGCGGTATGAAGGCGGAAGTATCCGGGTGCCCGACGGTCCAGGTTTAGGTGTCAAGCTGGATCGCGAGAAGCTTCGCGAGTACAGCGAGTTATATAAGCGGCTCGGAAGCTACCCCTATGATCAGGACCCCGGGCGGCCTGGTTGGACGCCCTTGGTTCCCAACGATCGATGGGCCGACCCGAAGAACGATCAGCCGGTGCCTATCCCGTTTTAAGCGACCTTATTGAGGGGCCATTCGCGTCGCGACCCTGCGCGAATCAGGAACGCAATCACGGCCGCCACAAGCACGCAAATACCGAAGATGATGTAGCGGGCCTGAGCCGAGACTACGATGAAAACCCAACCGGCTAGAGCAATCAAGACCGGCAGCGGATACAAGTACATCTGGAACGGGCGTTGGATGTCCTTGCGGTAACGGCGGATCAGCACGACGGCAACGCACTGCGCGGCAAACTGGGTCAGGATCTGGACAATGATCAGGCCATCGATCAAGCTCTCCAGCGAGAACAGGCAAGCGCATGCCGACGCGACGCCCATAAAGACGATCGAAAACGACGGGAATCCTTTCGGATGTACACGAGCGAAAATCGAGAAGAAGTTACCTTCGAGGGCAGCAGCATAAGGTACGCGCGAGAAGCCTAGCAACACGGCGAACACCGATCCAAACGCCGACAGCAAGACAAGAATCGCACTTACTTTGGCGGCGGTGGGCCCGTACACCCGCCCAAGTAAATCCGACACAATCGAGGTCGACGTCAGTGTTTCCTTCCATGGGATCACGCCGATTACTGAGAAACTCATCGCGGTGTATCCGATCGCCACGATGCCGATCGCCAGCAGAATGGAGCGCGGCAGATTGCGGTTCGGGTTCTTTACTTCATCGCCGATCAGCGCGGCGGTGCAGTAACCCTGGTAGTCGTACATGGCGATCAGAGTGGCTGCGCCAAGACCGGTGAAGAAAGCGGCTGAAGGATGAAACGCGCCCGGAGGGAAGGCGAAGGCGAGCGCCGGGTTGAAGTGCGTGGCACCGGCGAAGATAATCCAGACCATCGTACCGATGACGATGGCGACCAGTACCATCGACGCGCGACCTATCGATCGTATGTTGCGGTAGAGCAGAGCAGTCGCGACCAGGCAGACCGCGAACGCAACTGACTTACCTTGCCAGTAAGTCATCGCGGGGTAGAGGCTCTTGGCGTAGGCTGCGAATCCGACCCCACCCGAAGCCGCCAGCAGTGGAGTAACTACAATGCTCTGGAACAGGAAAATGAAGCTCATTAGCTGCCCCAGACTCCGCGGTCCATAAGCCTCGCGCAGATACTTATAGGAGCCGCCCGAGCCCGGCATGGCCGCCCCCAACTCAGCCCACACCAGCCCGTCGCAGGCCGAGATCAAAGCGCCCAGACCCCACCCGACCATGGCTTGCGGGCCGCCCATGGCCGATAGAATCAGAGGGGATCGTCAGGAACGGACCGATCCCCACCATCTGCAGAATGTTGGCCGCGATCGCTTCGACCAGGCCGATCTTCCCTCGGGAACCGAGGCGTTCCGGAGGCGCGTTGCTCATCGCAGGTGCGCTAAGTACTCGCTTAAAACAGGAACTTAGCCCCTAGCTGCAGAATGCGGGCGTTATGCGCTCCACTCGGATGCAGGAAGTCGCTGTCGAGACAACTCGCATCTCCCGCCGAGTTATTCGAGCCGCCGAAACAACTCGCCGTATTGTACACACCGTTGAACTGGGTGTGATTGAAGACGTTGTAACCCTCAGCGCGAAATTCAAAGGCGCGCTGCTCGCCTACCGCGAAGTGCTTGAATAAGCCCATGTCGAAGTTCGTTCGCGACGGGTTGCGGAGTATGTTACGCCCCGCATCGCCGAAAGTAAGTCCGGTCTCCTGCGCGAAAGCATCGGGGTTATAAAGCAAAGGACCGGGAATGCCCGCCGCATTCACTTCGGGAAGCGCGGAATTCGGATTGCCGATCACATCGACAAACGCCGACTGGCCGTTCCCATTCGCCACCCCGGCGCCGTAAACGCCGCTAAGTACGCTGAAGGGGGTTCCGGTTTGAAATGTCATAAGTCCGGAAACCTGCCATCCACCGAACAGGCTGTGCGTCCAGCCTGACGCAGTGAAGAACGGAAGATCATAGACGGCGCTGATGTTCAGCAGATGCCTCTGGTCGAAGTTGGAACTGGCATAAGTCTGCCGCAAGTTATAGGAATTTAGAAAGTTGGTGTCCCCGCGGTCGGACGAATCGTCAAGAGAATGGCTATAGGTGTAGGCCACGCTGAGATTCAATCGGCCTACCGTACGGCGCAGCGAAAACTGAAGCGCATTGTAGTTCGAGTTGGCTTGATTTTCGAGCGAGGTGATATCGCCGAACCCTTGAATAGGTCGATAGGGGTTTGGATCGGCCCCGCACGCGACGTTGAAATTCACGAGTGCCTGCCCAGTGAGGGTCTGTCCGTTAACCGTCCCGTTATTACAATCTGCCGCTGTCATCACCTGCCCGGGCTTATAGGGGTTTTGTGAGGGGGAAACCGGGTATAACTGGTTCAAGTCGCGCTCCAGTGTTAAGTGCGTTCCTTTCGAACCCACATAGGACAAAGTCCCAACCATCTTGGACGGGAGTTCACGCTGTAAGTCGAAGTGCCACTGTTGCATATAGGGCCAGCGAATCACGGTTGGAATGGAAACGGGAGTCAAGGGCGGATAGGATCCGCTGCCGCCGACGTTGTTGTAACCAACGATATTGTATTGAGTGGCGTTTAGCACCAGAGGCGGAGCTCCTTCCAGAGACTCCGTATTGCCCTCATTGCCGTTCGTAATTTCGTAGAAGATCCCGTAGCCGGCGCGCAAGGCAGTCTTGCCATCACCGAATACGTCCCATGCGAATCCCACGCGGGGAGCCGGATTGAAGAGGTGGCCCTGCATGCAAGACCGCGGAATGTTCCCGGTGCCACATTGAACAATGCCGTCGAAAGGATTTCCGGCACCAGGGATCAGGTTACCCGTGTTGGCGTCGCCGCTCTCGTCGATCTGGGCGGCCTGGCTTGGGTTATACGCCGCCAGATCGAAGTTATAGGCTTTCTTGTATCTCTCGTAATAGGTTCCGAAAAGGCTGATCCGGATGCCCAGATTTAATGTGAAGTGCGGCGTAACCCGCCAATCGTCCTGAAAGTACGGCTCCAAACTCTTTTCCCGGTTGTAGTACTTCAATTTCGCGCTCGTCTGTTGGTACGCGTAGATATTTCCGAGCAGGAAGTCGGCAAAAGCATTTCCCGTCCCGTTGGGATCCGTCTGGTTATTGAACGAATAAATGCCTCCGGGTGCCGCGCCGGTAGTTTCTTCGTTCTTCTGACGCGCTGCGAAATACACCCCCATGGTCAGGTTATGGCTTCCCGCCACCTTGGTGAGGTTATCCCGGTAAGTATAAGAAGGATTGGCATTGTTCCACGGGAAGTAACCAGGATCCTCGCCGAATCCCCCGCCATAGGAGGCGTTACAACAGATCTCTACTCCGGGCAATGCTCCATTTCCGTTGTTAAACAGCGATCCTCCTGTGAACCCTGCCGGACGAGATACGTTCTGTACCGCATTCAGAAATATGTGGTCCGTCGTGTAGCTAAAAACAAACTCGTTCAGAAGTGTGGGACTGATGCTGTTCGTCATGTGCGCGACCAGGCTTACACCCGGGCCCACAAAGCTGGTTTGAACAGTCGGAAAGCTTGCTGTTTGTGAAGACCATAGCGATGTTGGGGTGACCGTATTCCAGGAGTCATGGATGAAGCGGAAAAAGAACCGCGTGTTATCTGTAAAATTTTCATCGATGCGCACCAGTTCCTCGCGCCAGTTAGTCGGCGTGGCGGGAGCGGCATCGAAGAACGAGGTTGCACCGCTGCCGGCATTCGCAGCCGGGATCAGCGCATCCTCAATGAGCTTCGCGTTCGGATCTACCGGCACCTGGTTGTTCGGAAACGGTTGGCCGTTCGGCATGAGCGGGCAATCCGTCCCGGGACAAACGTCGTTGAAGTTACCCGTCCGTTCCGCATTCGAAGGTAGCTGTTGGTTGAAAACCTGTCCGGGAACCAATTCCTTCCGCCAGTCTTCACTAAAGAAGAAGAACGTCTTTTCCTTGTTCTTGTTGTAGAGCTTAGGAATATAGACCGGCCCGCCGATTGTGTATCCGTAGTCGTTTTTGCGGTACTCCGGGTTCGGAATTCCACCCGCGTTATTGAAGAAATTGTTGGCGTTGAAATCTTCGTTGCGCAAAAACTCGAACACGTCGCCATGGAATCCCGTCGTACCCGACTTAGTTACGGTTTCCACTGTGCCCGATCCGTTGCGGCCATACTGCGCGCCGTAATTCGATGTGAGCACCTTCACTTCAGCAATCGCATCTACGTTCGGGTAGACGTTCAGCGTTGAATTGCTGCCGTTGTCCATGTTGTCGCCGCCGTCCACCTCCCAGTTGTTGTACTCCGTCCGGCCGCCGTTAATACTCATCGCAACGTTGCCGTACACTCCTACCGTTCCTTCGTCCTGTCCGGTTTGATTACTAACCCCGGGAACGAGCGTAACTAACTGAGTGAAGTTACGGCCGTTCAGCACTAACTGACTAATCTGCTTCTGTGTCACGGTGCCCGAGAGTTCCGACGAGTCCGTTTCGACTTGCGCCACCTCGTCACCTTTCACTTCGACCGTGGATGTCACGGCGCCGAGTTGGAGGTTGGCGTCGACACGCGCTTTCTGAGCGACTCTCAGAGTAATGCCGATTGCCTCGTAGGCCTTGAATCCCGGCGCCGTGATCCTCAGATCGTACCGGCCCGCCGACAAACCGGCGATCAGATAATCTCCCTCGTTGTTACTCGTCGTTTTGTGAGGCGTCGCTTCGGCCACACTGGTGATCGTGATATCGGCGCCCGCGATGATAGCCCCGGTTGCGTCGCGGACCGTGCCGCTAAGTGAACCGGTGTCCTGGGCTTGTACTAACGACAACGCGAGTGCAAAAAACAGAATTGTCAGACCGGAAATGCGGCGCATGTCCTTACCCCCTCTTGACCTTGAAAATTGCCGGCGCCAAGCTTGGCCGCGCGGCATTGTCCCCTCAGTACGTTCTGGGAATGATACAACAACCCGGACCTCCGGCGCATGTAGCGGCCGCGATGTAGATTGTGAGAGTGAGACGCGCGGCCGTCGCAATGACGCTGTTCTTGGTTCAGACCGCGGTCGCAGGTATCGAAGATTCAGCCCTGGCCGATCGCTTTAAGTCCGGCGAAGCGGAGTTGCGCGCCGGAGATCTCGACGCAGCGCAGCGTGACTTCGAAGTTGTGGTCAAGGCTGCTCCGCAAGATCCTGGCGCGCACGCCAATCTAGGCGTGATTCACATGCGGCGCCACGAGTGGGCAGCTGCGCTTGAGCAACTGCGGAAGGCTGCGGCTCTGGCGCCGGGCGTGGCCGGTGTGCGCCTGAATATCGGACTGGTCGAGTTCCATACCGGCAACTACCCCGCCGCGCTTGAGTCATTCGAGTCGGTACGCCGTGACGACCCTGGCTCGTTGCAGGCGCGGTATCTGCTCGGCCTCTGCCAGTTCTTCCTGCAGCGCTATCCGGAGGCGCGCAATACGCTCGCGCCGCTTCAGGATTCCCAGTCGGACAATCTGCAATATCTCTACGTGTTCGGAATCGCTGCCGGGCGGTCTGGTGACGCTGCCGGCGAGAAGGCCGCCCTCGCCAGACTTCTGGCGATCGGCAAGGATACGCCGGAAATGCACCTCTGGGCTGGAAAAGCGTATTTCGCTCGCGGAGATGACGCGGGTGCCTCGCGGGAACTGCGCCTGGCGCTCCAAGGCGATCCGAAACTTGCCTTTGCGCATTATTATCTCGGCCGCATTGCGCGAAATCAGCAGCAACTCGAAAACGCCCGCGCCGAGTTTCTGGCGGACCAGGCGATTTCACCCGATACGCCGTTCGATGCCGAGCAGCTCGGAGATCTGAGCGCGTCTTCTGGAGACACTCGCGCGGCGGAACATTATTACGCGGAGGCGCTCAGACTGCAGCCGCAATTGATCACCGCGCGTTACGGCCTGGCAAAAACGCTGCGCGCTGAGGGGCGTTTCGCCGACGCGCTAAGCGAGGTCGACCGCGCGGCCCAAATCGACAGCCAAAGCCAGAGCCTTCATTATCTACGCGGGCAATTGCTTCAAAAATTGGGGCGCGCCGACCAGGCCCGAAGAGAGTTCGCGATTTGCAACGAATTACGACAGAAAGTTCAGGATGACCTCGAGCGAAAGATCGGCGGTTCGACCGGTGTCGACTCAGCTATGCTGGCGCCTACGATGTAGGAAATATGTATGGCGCGGCGGTTCGGATTTCAGAACAGGGGCCTCCCGCCCGCGTTTCATTTTGGGACGGGTAATTCACGAGCGCTAGAGTTATATGGCATTAATTAAAATTATTAGGACTTTTTTGTTCCGAATCCAGAACAAAACCCTTGAGGAAAGACGCTAGCTCGTGTAGATTTTGATTGTGACCGCTGCTCAGCCAGTAACAATCTCAGAAATACGTCTCGAACACATGCGTTCGCAGATCTGTTCGATACAGGATAACCTGGCAACCCTCTGCCGGCTTGTCGAGAGGATCCCTCCGGGCGAGTTGCGCCTCCACCCGCGCGCACCGGGACGCCCCCGCCTGATTTGCATCCAAGGCGGCAAGCAAGCGCTCGCTCAACCCCAGCTCTAGGGTTTCACGGTAACCATCACAACACCGTGGGACGGGACCTCCGCGGAAAACGCCTTTGTGAACGCTCCCCGATCCTGCTTAGCCCAAAGATCGCGTACTTTCGCGCTGAGATGCCCCGGGTAGCCGAGATCGGTCCACTGCACCTCAATTGTCGCCGCGCTTGAACCGCGATTGAGCAGCGCGACGGCGCGTCCACCGTCCGCCAGCGAGCGCTCCCAAACTTCCGCGTCGCCGTTCCGGGATACCCGGCGCCCCTCCGCCCCCATCGGATCCTGATCGACGGCGATCACTTCCTTATTCGTCAGAATGTCGCGCGTCTCCGCGCTCATGCTGCGTAAATCATTACCCGCGATCAGCGGCGCCGCGAGCAGGCACCACATGCTGAAATGCGCCCGGTATTCCTCAGTGGTCATGCCACCATTGCCAACCTCCAGCATGTCCGGATCGTTCCAATGCCCGGGACCCGCATAGGAAGCCAAGCCGTCTTGCAGGTCCAGAATTTGCACCACTCCCAGGCTCTGACCCTTCTTGTCATTGCTCCACTTGTCCTGAATATCCCCCGTGGTTCGCCACAGATTTCCGACATCGCGCGCCCACAGCCACGGCTTATTACTTCCCCATTCGCACAAACTGAACACGATGGGACGCCCGCTTTGCTTCAGCGCATCGCTCATCACCGCATAGGACGACGGCCCGTCCTGCGTGCTATGGCTGCACCAGTCGTACTTGAGGTAATCCACGCCCCAAGCCGCGTATTGGCGCGCGTCCTGATATTCGTAGCCGCGTCCGCCCGGGCGTCCCTGACACGTCTTCGTGCCAGCATCCGAGTAAAGGCCGAATTTGAGCCCCTTCGAATGGACGTAGTCGGCCAGAGCTTTCATCCCCGATGGAAACCGCTCCGCGTCGACGACGATGTTGCCCTGCGGATCGCGCGAGACCTGCCAGCAATCGTCGATGACGACGTAGTTATAACCCGCGTCCTTCATCCCTGAAGTAACCACCGCGTCGGCCATCTCGCGAATCATCTTCTCGGAAACATTGCAGCCGAACTTGTTCCAGCTGTTCCAACCCATGGGAGGTGTGCGCGCGACACCGTTATCGAGCGCAAAAACAGGCGCGGCGAGACAAACGAAAGACAGCACGGCGGCGAAACGGAAATGCATACGGGCGAGTATATATCGGGCTTGCGCGAGAATTGCTTGTTGGTCTCGAAAGCCCATTACCGGTTCCTGTTGTCGCTGCCTGAACGCGTAGTGCGCTCCGCGGCGGCGCTTACCGGCGGGCTGCTGCGCGAGCTCAACGCCGTCGTTTTGCCGGCTCGCGTGCGGCGGACAGTGCTCTACCGGCTCATGGTGGAAGTGGCGCTGCGTTTCCTGATCGAGCAGGTCGGTCAGGTGCACGGAGTCTATGCGGATTCAAATGAATTGGCGCGCAACTTCGTCCTGAAACGTGGCGCAAGCCACGGGATCGAAATCATCGGCCTGCTGACGATTCGCGTCTCTCCCATCTGGGTTCTGGCTGCACTCGCTGACGCCACCGGCGCCGGCCACGAACTCATTCGCGAGATTTCCCAGGCGCTGAAAGACGAAGGACTGCTAAGTCGCGATCACCAGTTCGAGACGGCCGACCAACTCTTGGATGGCCTGGAGAAAACGAGCGTGCAACTGGCCGAGGCGATGAACCTGCCCCCGTTCGATGCCGTCAGCCTCCGCAAGGAGTGGGTGAAGCTTAAGCAGAATGTCGCGCTGATGCAGCCCGAGTTGCCGTCGGTCGACCGGTTGGAAGGCCTTTGGACGCGCTTGACGGAATCCGCGGCGGCGCAGGACCGATCGGTGTTTGCGGTTTGCTCTTCGCTTGCGCTCAGCGCGATTTCCGATGTGCCCGCTGGAGTGCAATGGCTATCGCGTGCGGCTGCGGTTGGCGCCAGGCGGACCGGCGAAGTGCTCGGAGAAGCGCTGCTGCTGCACTATGTTCACGCGGCCGAGGAGATGGCGAAGATCGGATTCGCAGCTTACTGGCAGCGGCAGTTTCAGCCCTATCTGCGCGGTGCGGCCGAGCAGTTCGAACGCGCGCGGCCGTCTTCTACTGAACGCTTTCTCGGGCGCAAGAAGAAGTAGCGACAGCTCGAAAGCGGGGAGCACCTGTTGTATTTGTCTTCTTCTTTTCGTATACTTCAGCCACGCTCGCGATGCGCCGTTCACAGTTTGGGTTGGTCGTGCTTGTTTCCGCGTCATCCCTGGGTGTGTGCGCGGTGGGCTCGGCCAAGACGGTGGATTGTCTTCACGTCGCGGTTGTGTCGCAGTCCGCAGACCTCAAATTTGCCCTCAACCCAGTGCAGACGCGGCCGGGGATTCGCCCCCTGCACATGATCCTCACCAACGTCTGCTCCGTGGATATCACAGCATTCACGCTCGAGCTAAATGTTACATCGCCCATCCCACAGACTCGCCAGTTCGGCGCCGATATGCTAGGCGGCCTCGCAGCGTTCAATACTTGGAAGATCCCGCGGGCGGGCACCGAGTTTCCGTACGACGGGGTTATCGGCGGCGAGCCGGAGGACGATCCCCGTCCACTGGAGTTCACCGTTAAAGCCCGCGGCCTAATATTCCGCGACGGGACTGCCGCGGGAGATGCTGCCTGGGTTGCCCACGTCCAAGAGCGTAGGAAAAGCGATGTCCAGGATTTTGCAGCCGAGCTGAAATTGCTGGCGCAGATTGCTCGCCTGGAGGACGCGAGAGCGATCCTCAATGGCGACCCAGACTCCTCACTTAGCGGTCCCGTTCGCACGTTTTGGCTGGAGTGCAAGCGCAGCCTGTCGAAGGACCCGGCGAGCTGGGCGGCATCCATCAACGACCGCGCCTCCTGGGTTCGGTCACTGAACGAAGCGTTTACCAAGCACCCGGATCTCACGATCGACGATAAGTGAGCGCCAAACCGAAACGCGCAGCATAGGTCCGGATCTCAATCGGCACGCGTGAACCGCGTGTGTCAATCTTAAGGCTCGTCATCCTAATTCTTATTCGAATTCTTATGAAGCCGCTGGAGTTTTCCACCCTGTCCCGTCACTACGCCATTGCCTGTTTCGCCGCGCTACTTGCGCCGATCTGCGCCACGCCTGCCCTCGCTGGCACGTTCACCGTCGTCCACAGATTTCAGGGCGGCGCCGATGGTTCCAATCCCTCCGCTCCGCTTTCAAACATTGGCGGCAGGCTTTACGGTACGACGCTCTATGGCGGGGATGCGCCGCTTTGGCACCGCCTTTGATGTGGAGAAGGGCGGCGCGGTAAAGGTGCTCTACGCGTTTAGCGACTTAGCGGACGGCGGCGACCCCTTCTCCAGCCTCACGGAACTGAACGGCGTCCTATACGGCACCACCTCCTCCGGTGGCGCCAATTCCGCCGGCGCCATCTTCTCGCTGTCGCCGGAGGGAACCGAGACGGTGGTCTATTCCTTCACTGGACCGGACGACGGCCGCTTCCCGCTCACCGGGCTCGTGGCAATGGACGGCGTGCTGTATGGCACTACGGCAGCCGGCGGGAATGCCGCGTGCAACGGCGGCGGTGGCTGCGGCGTGGTTTATTCCTTCGCCCCATCTACTGGTACGTTCACGACCGTTTACCGGCTTTCCGACGTCTCCGGGTGGTATGTCCGCGCTAACCTGCTGGCGGTCAACGGCACGCTGTTCGGGACAGCACCCAGCGGGGGCGCGAGCGGCAATGGCACGGTCTTTGCCGTCACCCCGGCGGGCAAGCTGAAGGTGCTATATTCCTTCACCGGCGGCGCGGACGGCGGCGAGCCGGCGGCCAGCCTCACACTGGTGAACGGTCTCTTCTACGGGACCACGTCCAGTGGAGGCGCCAATGGTTTAGGCGTGGCGTTTTCGCTGACGCCATCGGGCACCGAGACCGTGCTGCATGCGTTTGGTTTGGGAACCGATGGCGCTGAGCCCCAAAGCAGTCTGATTCCCCTGAACGGCAAACTCTACGGCACCACCCTTTCCGGCGGCACGAATTTCGGCGGCACGGTTTTCTCCATCACCACGTCAGGTGAGGAGGCGGTGGAGTGGTCCCTCGGCGGCACGGACGGCAGCGCACCCCAGAATGGTTTAACCGAGGACAAGGGCGTCCTCTACGGCAACACCTACAGCGGCGGCAGCAGTGGCTGCCACGGTTTCGGCTGCGGCACCATCTTCTCCTACGCGCCCTGATTTCTTCGGCCCGCGAGTCGCCGCACGGGTGAGCCTGGCTGCGGTTTTCGCCGTCGAAATCGCCGACCTGCCGCTTGGCTCAGTTTCACAGGCTCGCTATCCAATAAGTGGATGTATCTTCGCCCGCACCTCGGCCAATTGTTCCGGCGACACACGGTCCTTCGGCTTGGCATCCAAACTACGCCAGTCGATGCTTTTCACTTGATCTGACAGAACTGCATTCGGCGGCGTGCCGCCGATGAAAACCTCGAACGGATAATTCTTGATCTGTGTTGTCAGTGGGCAGCAGATCATCAGGTTCGTCTTTCCGTTATAGGCAGCCGGACTGAGAACAAGCGCCGGACGGCGCCCTGCCTGCTCATCGCCAGCCTGCGGCGTGAAGTTGATCCACACGATCTCGCCGGCGGCGGGCACGTAACGTTTTGCCATCACCAGACCTCTTTGCCTTGCGGCGGTCCGAATTCCACCGCCCTATGCACGTTTTTTGAGTTGACGCCTTTCAGTAAATCGTCCAGGACATAGTTTGCCTGACGCAGGGGTTCGATGACGATCCGGCCCTCCTCTTCGCGCACATCAACGACTTCGTCCAGACGAAGCCGCATGCCTTCCATAACGGAGGCCGGGATCCTCACGGCCGCGCTATTTCCCCACTTCTTGACACTCGATTTCAAGATTACCTCTCTGTATCAACGTTGTATATACACTGTTACATGGAGACATGTACGTGTCAACAATGTAGATACTTTGGTATCTCCGCATTCAAAGACGATAAGGCACTTCACCATCGAGCCCTTCGCACTCTATCGGAAGCGGCGCCGTTAGTCCGCCCTGTTAGGGAGGTTCATGACAGCACCCGAACAGCAGCGCCCAAAGTAGCAGCAGGCCGTTGCTACAGCTTGGCCGACTGTATCTCGATGCGGGCCGTGTGGCGCGAGGGGTTAACCGAAGCGCTCACCAATGACTAGTTTTTCGAGCAGGAAGGATTCCGGGCGCTTCCGAGCCTAAGCGGTTCCCAATTCGGGGCGACCACTTGAATCCGCTCCCGCTGGTCACGGACCGCCGAACACTATTTCAACCTCTAACCTCATCAATCCAATCACCCACCCAACGAATTACCCTCACGCCGTTGCCGAACCTGGGCCCAGACTCAAGCCAGGAGACGATTTCCACTCCAGGTAACTCATCATGTCTAAACTAACCTCCACCCAGCAGCATGTGCTAACACTGCTCGCAGGCGGCAGCTCCGTAACCGCAGCCGCCAAAGCGACCGGCGTCCACCGTAACACCATCGGCAACTGGCGTCGCGCCTGCCCGGAGTTCCAGCAGGCATTCTTTGCCGCGAGCGAGGAGCAGGAACAACTCTGGCGAGAGGAAGTCGAATCGCTCGGCGGCCTCGCCATCTCCACTCTCCGCGACATTCTCGAGTGCGGCCCGTTCAGCGCGGCGATGAGCGGCAAAGCTGCCGGCCTCTGCCTGCGCGCCGCGATCGCCGTCATCGATCGCATCCACAAGCCCGGGTCCAAAATAGAAGCCGTGGCTTCCGCGCAGCTACAGAAAGATCAATCGGCGGAGCCGGTACAGCTCACCGCCGAACCAATCGAGCGACAACCACCATCAGACCAATCCCCTGGTCCAATCCCCTGAGCAAGACGCGCCGGCGCCACCCTGTGCACAATCCGGGGAACCTGCAAAAAGTGACCAATTCTGCACAACCTCCCTATTCCGCGCCGACCGAATCGCTGCAGCCGAGCGCGCCAGAATAGACGCTTTCGATGCGGCTCAGGCGAAAGAACTGACCGCAACCGGGGCCCTCGGAGGCTGACAGAAGCACGCCAGAAGAAATAGCTTTAAAATGAGCCGTTAGACCTGGTTCATCTTCCATGACCCTCACCCGACGAAAACTACTTGCCCTCGCCGCTGGATCCACCCTCCTTCGCCGTCCCGCTCTCGGCGACGCTACGCCGGGTTTGATCGTCAACTCGTCGCGTCCCAAAGACTACGAAATGACGCTCGCCGGCTTCCAGGAGTGGATCACCCCGGCCTCCGATTTCTTCATCCGCAGTCACCACTACACGCCGGACGTCAACCTCGCGGACTGGAATCTGCGGGTAGATGGCGTGGTCAAATCTCCGGTGACGCTCACCCTGAACGATCTACGGCAGTTCCCCGCTGTGTCCCACGTTGCGTTACTGGAATGCGCCGGAAATGGACGTTCTTTCTACGAGCCGCATTTGCCCGGAATGCAATGGAAGTACGGCGGCGTAGCCAACGGCAAATGGACGGGCGCACGGCTGCGCGATGTGCTGCAACGCGCGGGAGGCGTACAGGATTCCGCCAAACACGTGCTGTTCAGCGGAGAGGATGTGCCGCTGGGCAAGCAGCCGAAGTTTCAGCGCACCGTGGAGCTCGCGAAAGCCCTCGATCCTGACACGATCCTCGCTTATCAACTCAACGGCGAGGCGATCCCGCTCGAGCATGGGATGCCGCTCCGCCTGGTCGTTCCCGGATGGGCCGGCGATTCATGGGTGAAGTGGGTGCGGCACATCGAGGTGCTCGATCACGAGTTCGACGGATTCTGGATGAAGACCGCGTACCGTCATCCCACTCATCCGGTTGCGCCCGGAACCGCGGTGCCGCCGGACCAGATGGTTCCCGTGACCGATTTGCCCGTGAAATCGGTGATCGCCGCGCCGGCCGGTGGATGGGCTAAGCCGGGCCGGGTCAAGATCAGCGGTGCCGCTTGGTCGAACGGTTCGCCGGTAACGAAAGTGGATGTATCGACGGACGGCGGGGCAAACTGGCGACCGGCAACGCTGGGCTCCGATCAGAGCAAGTATGCATGGCGTTTATGGGAACTCGATTGGAAAGCGCCGGCGGGGGAGTACAAGCTGATGGCGCGTGCTACTGACGCATCGGGACGTGTTCAGCCGATGATCGAGGATTGGAACCCGTCCGGATATTTGTGGAACGTCGCAGCGCCCCGGCCGGTCACCGTTTCGAAATCTGCGCCCGCTGCAACCGAAGCCGTGACGACAAGCACTGCCCATCCTCATGGCTACCAACAGGCGTGCCTAACCTGCCATGAGGAAGATATCATCCGCATGCAGAAGCTCACCCCGGCACAATGGGATCGCGAAGTTCAGAAGATGACAGGTTGGGGCGCCGATATCAAACCGGAGGACAAAGAGGCTGTTCTGGACTATTTAAGAACCAATTTCAAACAGTGAAATCGCGCGGATCGCTTAAAACCCGACATGATAAGTTAGATCGTGCCAAGCTCGATTTTTGTTTTGGAAGACGAACAGGGTATTTTGAATCTTGCCCGGTTCACTCTCGAAGACGCTGGTTACAAGGTCCACGGCGCCGGCAACGGAAAAGAAGCCCAGGATGCTTGCAAGTTGTACTGCGCGGAATGCTCCGCGGGAGTGTTCGACATCGAAGTGCCCGGCATGACCGTTGCGACGCTCGATGCCTTCGTGCAGGCGCATTTTCAAGCAAAGGGAATCGTATTCATGTCTGGATATCCGGAAGATTATATAGGCGATTTCTCAAAGGAAACGCTGCAATGGTATGAGTTCCTCAAGAAGCCGTTCTTTCCGCAAGACTTGGTGGGTGCCGTGCAGCGCGCCGTGTCCCGTACGGCTAACGGCGGAAATTTAGCCCGAAATGCATAGACTGCGGCGATACTAGATGGGAGGCGCCGTTATGACCGAAACGCAAGTTGCACCTAAGCCGGAAGAAGTCCAGCAGCCCATTCGCGTGCATCAGCCCGAAAGGGAACTGATCCGGCTCTGCCGCCGCGCCGTCGCCCATATCGACGAGAAGCACATCATTCGGGAACTCAAGTCCGGTATGGTGCAAATGGCGCTGGATGGCACGCTCGCGGATATCGAATATCCGGCGCCGCACCCGGAGCGCTACGCACGTGGCCTCTGCTATGCCGACCCTTGGAACCGCTTTTCGATTATTGCGATGACGTGGAATGTCGGCCAGCGCACCCCGCTGCATGATCATGCGGGAGTGTGGTGCGTGGAAGTGGTGGTTGACGGCGACATGCAGGTGGTCAACTACGAATTGATGGAAGAAGACAGCGCGGGACGCTGCCGCTTCGAGCAGCGCGAAACCATTCTTGCACCCGCGGCCTCCTCCGGCGCCCTGCTGCCGCCGTTCGAGCACCACATCTTCAGTAACATCGGGGCTGCCCCGTCGCACACGCTGCATGTGTATGGCGGTCCGATGAGCCGCTGCGACATCTTCGAACCGATTGACTCGCAGCATTGGCGCCGACTGCATCGCGCACTCCGCTACGACAATTAGCTACCTGCTGAAAATCAGTTTCGACGCGAAAAGATAAACTGGCGGGAACACGTAGTTCACAACCTGCCATCCGACGACCAAACCGATAATCGAGAACTGGCGCAACTTCAGGCGCAGCGATTCCAGTGCCGCGAAGCTTCCGGTAAGCAGCCCCAGAACCCCGAAGCCGTCGAATGGCGGGAAGGGCAGTAAGTTGAAAATGCCCAGCAGCAGATTGAGTTGAAATCCGATCTGCAGAATGACGGCAATGGCTCCCGTAACTCCGTCGCGCTGCACGCCGCCCGTTAGCAGCAGCACGCGAAGTAAAATGCCGGACAGGATCGCCAGCGCGAAGTTCATCATCGGTCCCGCAAGCGCCATTAGTGCCGCACGTTTAGGGTAGGCGCGCTGCCAGGCGGGGTTGTAGGGCGCACTCGCCCAGCCGACCATCGCGCCGCTCATGGTAAGCGAAAGCAGCGGGAGAATGACCATCCCGAACGGCTCACGCCGGATGTGCGGCAGCGGGTTGAGCGAGACTTGACCGCCCTCCGCGGCCGTCGGGTCGCCACCCTTGAGAGCCACATACGCGTGCGCCGCTTCATGACACGTGGTCGAGAAGAGAAACACCATGTAGCGAAGGAGGCCGATCAGGATCTGGTCGGATGACATGCGAACCTTCAGCATGGCACGCCCGGGCTGTAGCAACCTTACAATGAATGGAGAACATGTTTCCGAGCAGCTTCTCGATCGGCCCCGTTTCCATCGCGCCCGCAACCGTGTTGGCGCCGATGGCCGGCGTCACCGATACCGTATTCCGGCGCTTCATCCGCAACCTCGGCGGATGCGGCCTGATCATGACCGAATTCACCAGTTCCCATGGTGTCAGCGCCTCATTGCGCGCAAAAAAGCCGACCCGGACCATCGAGCGGTATCTTGCGTTCGAACCGGAAGAGCATCCCATCAGCGCGCAGCTGTTCGGCGCCGATCCGGAAGTTATGGCGGAGGCGGCGCGAGTCTGTGAAGGCCTGGGCTTCGACATCCTGGATATCAACTTCGGCTGCCCGGTGAACAAGGTCGTGAAGTGCAACGGCGGCTCGGGTTTGCTGCGCGATCTGCCGCTGGTCGACAAGCTGCTGAGCACGGTTCGGGCAGCGATTTCGATCCCGTTTACGATGAAGTTCCGCGCCGGATGGAGCGACCAGGACTTGGTTGCCGTGCGCATGGCCCAACTCGCCGAACAGAACGGGCTGCAAGCGGTGGCGCTGCATCCGCGAACGCGCGAACAGGGTTACAGCGGGCGGGCCGATTGGTCGCGGATTGCCGAAGTCAAAGCGGCGGTGAAGATTCCAGTGATCGGCAACGGCGATATCACTCGCCCCGAAGATGCGGTTCGGATGGTGAGTGAGACCGGCTGCGATGCGGTCATGATTGGGCGAGCGGCATCATCCAATCCCTGGATCTTTCGCCAGATCGAGCAGTTCTTAGCTACCGGGACTTACGACGAACCCTCGCATCGCGACCGGTTCGACATGATGCGCACTTACTACGAGATGCTGATGCGGCGCGACGAGGACGATTGCGCAGGGAAGATGAAACAGTTTGCGACTTACTTCACGCATGGCGTGCGCGGCGGGAGTAAGTTGCGCGCCGACATCTATCATGCCCACGAGCCGGAGCGCATCCTGAATATAGTCGACGAGTTCTTCGCCGTTGAGTCCGAGCTCGCGCCGGCGTGAAGAAGGTTCAACTAATCACTGACGGTTCGTGCATCGGGAACCCGGGCCGCGGCGGATGGGCGTGCATCCTGCGCTTCGGCGAACACGTGAAGGAGATGTACGGCTCTTCGCAGCAGACAACGAATAACCGGATGGAACTTACCGCGGCGCTGGAGGGCTTGCGAACGCTAAACGAACGTTGCGAGGTCGACTTAGTTACTGACTCCGAATACCTTCGCAACGGCATGACGAAATGGATGGTGAACTGGAAGAGGCGCGGGTGGATGACTGCCGAGAAGAAACCAGTAGTCAACCGCGATCTTTGGGAAGCTCTGGACCAGGAAGTTGCGCGCCATGAAGTCAAGTGGGTTTGGACGCGCGGGCATTCATCCCACGATGACAACAATCGCGCTGATGAGTTAGCAAATGCCGCAGCTCGGGGGCAGTTGCAGCAGCGCTGATGGCGGATCGTGTCGAGTTCGAGATCCGCACCGCCACCGTCGCCGATATACCCGTCCTGCGCGATGTAATCGAGCAGTCTGTCCGTCATCTGCAGAAGCACGACTACTCGCCCGAACAGATTGAAGGCGCCCTGGGTCACGCACTCGGCTTGGATACGCAGCTTATCGAAGACGGCACTTACTTTGTCGCGCACCCGGCGAACGACCGCAGACGCATCGCGGGTTGCGGGGGCTGGAGCTATCGCAAGACTCTCTTCGGAAGCGACGGCGGCCCGAACCGGGAAGGGGTTTTGCTCGATCCCGCGACCGATGCCGCCAAGATCCGTGCGATCTTTGTGCGTCCGGAATGGGCGCGGCGCGGATTGGGAACTCTCATCCTGAAACACTGCGAAGGCGCGGCGCAGAGTGCCGGCTTCCGGCGGCTGGAAATGGGTTCTACTCTAACCGGCGTTCCTCTCTATAAGCTCAAAGGTTATGAGGAGTGCGAGCGGGTAGATATACCGTTGCCTAACGGGACCGTACTCCCTATTGTCCGTATGTCAAAAACTATAGAGTGCTAGAATTTCCCGCGCCATTGCGCGACTCTTCGAGAACGCGCCGCACCCTCTCAATCAGCGACGCCGCGCTATAGGGCTTCTGAATGAACGCGGCCAGACCTTTTCCGGTAAACCTCTGAACGGCCTCCACTTCGTTATAGCCGCTACTCAGGATGACGGGCGTGTCGGGATCAATCTTTTTAAGCTCCCGAAAAGTCTCTGCCCCGCTCATGACCGGCATCGTCATATCCAAAATAACGGCCGAGATCTTTTTGCCCATTACCCGAAAAAGATCCACACCCTCTTTTCCATTCTCAGCCGTGTACACCGTATACCCGTACCGCTCTAAAATGGACTTCGCTCCCAACCTGACGAACACTTCGTCGTCAACGACCAGAATGCTTTCGGTGCTTCGCTTAAATGCCGGGGTAGCCTTGGGAGTAGCCGCCGGCCTGATCTGATCAGTAGCGGGAAATAGAACTTTGAAAGTGGTCCCCTCTCCCGGAGTGCTATACACCTTGAGCGCTCCTTTATGCGCCCGCACAATTCCCAGAACCGCCGCTAACCCGAGCCCACGACCTGTAAACTTGGTTGTAAAGAATGGATCGAATATCTTAGCTACGGTCTCCGCGTCCATACCGCAGCCGTTATCATGCACCTCTAAGACGACATACTTTCCCGGCGAGATCTGTCCAGGCGCCAGGACGGCACTAATGTATTGATCGTCAACCTCCTGGGTTCCGGTTGTCACCAAAACGCTACCTGTTTGCTCTCCCAGAGCTTCAGCCCCATTGATCACCAAGTTCATAATGAGTTGCTGCATTTGACTCGCATCCGCCTCTATACAAGGAAGCTTCGGAGTTAGTTGCGCGCGCAGCTGCACCGTCTTAGGAATACTTGTCTGCACCAGAGGACTGATTTGACTTACCAGATCCGATAAGTCGATTGGCTCAACCAGGAACCGTCCTTTTCCCGCATACGCAAGTAATTGCCGGGTTAGCGTTGCGGCCGACTCGCTCGCGGCGACCACATCCCGCAGCATGCCTATAGCCGGATTATTGCTGCTGATCGTTTCCATCGCAAGGGTCGCATTGCCCAGAATCCCTACCAGCAGATTATTGAAATCGTGGGCCACTCCGCCCGCCAGAACGCCCAGGGATTCAAGCTTGGCCGCCTCGCGCAGTCGGGCTTCGACACGCGTCGATTCCGCCGCAGCCCGCTTTTGCTGGGTGATGTCCTGGTGGATCGCGGACAGAAACCGATTCCCGCTCTCCTTGTGCAAGTTGAAGCGGGAGGCACACCAGAACTCCGCTCCGGAATCCGTCGACTGGCGCGTCTCGCCCTCCCAAAACGCGTCCCGCTCACACATTTCCCGAATCTGTTGAAACACCCGTTGTTGCTCTTCCGCGCCCCCTGCGAAAATCGATTCCGCCGGTCGGCCAAGCATCTCTTTTCCTCCGTACATGCGGTCGAAACTCGGATTCGTCTGGATGATGCGGCCGTCGGGAAGCGAGATGACTTCGAACCCCTGCCGCATACCGGAGATGATTCGTTCCAGGCGTAGGCGCGCCTGCTCGGTCCGGAGCCTTTCGGTCAGGTCCCGAAACACCAGGAGGCGTCCGTATCCGGGCACATCGGTGCCAAAGCGCTCGATCTCTCTCCCGTCCGGGGAGGTCCAGACACCGTGACCCGAGGGAACATCGTAGACCGGCTCCGCTGTGTTTACAGGAAGCATTTCCGTCGCGGCGCGGTTTCTTAGCAACACCTTTCCGGTTGCATCCACCAACAGCACCGCTTCTTCTACGGCATCGATCACGGCGCTCAGCAGCGTGCTCTGCTCCCGTAATTGGGAGGCTTCCCGTTCGAGTTGTTGCGCCCGCTCGGGCATCTTGAGGAATTCAAACGTGCGGGGGATTAGGACGATGGCAGTGGTCACCGATGCGATCGCGGTACCCAGATTCCAGAAGCCTTTTGTCCAATAGATTGGTTTCCAAATCGAGATGATGTCGATAAAGTGCCCGGCTCCGCAGAGCGCGATAAAGCAGGCGAACAGCAATAGGATTGGCTCTAGTTTCAGAGTCAACTTCCTTCTCCAGGCGATCAGGACAAGTGCTAAAGGAATGGAGTAGTAAGAAAGGGCAACGGCCGCATCGGTTGCGACGTTAAGCCCAATCAGCCACGGATTCCACGTCATACACCAGCCATGCGGCATGAACAAAGGATGCATTTTCTTTTCTATCTTCCTCTGAGTTGATTAACCGCGCAATAAGATGCCGAAATTACCTCAGTTGTACAGATGAATGCGCTACTACTCAATGCCCACCGATTCTGTAAGTGCCTTTCCGTAACCCGTCATCTCCAGATAGCCAACACCGTGAGTCGATCCCCTGAAATCGACTGCACCTTCCCAATATTGAGGGCCGCGTGTTACAGCGAGTTCCTGGTTTGGAAGCACGGGGATGCAGTGCAGATTAACGCCCAGAGACGGGATGTCGATCGTCCATGTTATTGGGTAGCGTGTGCCCGTCGTAGGACTTTTCCAGAAGTCTCCCGGAGTTAGATGGAACTCCGCCGCGCGCAGGTGTTGGGCGTGGCCATTGCGATCAATGAACGTTCCGGAAGAGTACGGGTCGACGCTGCCGTCTTTGTGCCGCAGCTGATAGAGCATCATCTCCGTTCCGTTGTCGAGTTGGATGCTGAACCAGTCCCATCCGGCCTGACCGGCTGCGAGTTCGCTACTGAACCATTCATGATCCATCCAAGCCTGGCCGGAGACTTTGTATTCGCGTCCGCCGTTTGAAATCGCCCCAGTTACTTTTAACAAGGGGAAAGAAACGTAGTAAGAGGCGTTCCCGGCGCCTGCCGATTTCTGATCCACACCGTTCTCGCCTTCAATTACGAAGGGCTTGGCTGGTGAGCAGGTGAAAGTGAAATGGAAGTCCGGCGTGGTGGCCGTGAGTATTTGTTCCTCACCGCGCCAGATGTCGGACCAGTTGCCGTTCCATATCTTTTGTTGCGCGAAGCTGGCGCCCGCGATGCCGGGCCCTGCTCGGTTCAGGCGTTCGTCGGATACAAAGCGACGGCCGGTCGCGTCGGTCAAGGCAGCATGCGCGAAGTAGATGTCGTCGACTCGCCATGGCGACGGGTTGGAACGCGGCGTTGACCGGTCTCCTTCGCGGAAGAACACAAGTTCGAATCCGAAGCGCCGTCCGTCCGCAGTCCAGACGTTCCCCGTGTAGTACCACCATTCAGTGCGGAAATCGAGGTGTTCGAAGTGATCGCGCGGGAAGGAATACCGATAGCCCGGCAAAGCCTCGCGCCAGGGCGGCTGGACGACGGCGAGAAGCAGCAGGATGATGGCTCGATGCAAGCTCCATTGCTACCATGACTTCGGAATGACAGTGACCTGCCCGGTTCAAACGCAGGTGGTGCGGTTCGACGGCATCGATCTGGATAACGGCGCGCGCATTGCGCCCGTGGAAGTGGCGTACGAGAGCTACGGGACCTTGAACGCGGAGGGGTCGAACGCCATCCTCATCACGCACGCGTTCTCCGGAGACGCGCACGCAGCCGGGATCAGCGAAGAGACGGGCCGACCGGGCTGGTGGGATAACTCGATCGGGTCCGGCTTGGCATTCGACACCGACAAGTACTTCGTCTTCTGCAGCAACATCCTCGGGGGATGCCAGGGAACGACCGGGCCGTCAACCATCGATCCGAAGACGGGGTCTCCGTGGGGCATGTCGTTTCCGGCGGTGACCGTTGGGGACATGGTGCGGCTGCAGAAGATGCTGGCCGAGCATCTGGGTATCCAGCAGCTACTGGCCGTGGCCGGGGGTTCCATGGGCGGGATGCAGGTACTGGAGTGGGCCGTGTCGTATCCCGATTCCGTGCGAGCGGCGATCGTGATCGCGAGTACGGCGCGGCATAGCGCGCAACAGATCGCGTTCAACGAAGTCGGCCGCCAGGCGATCCTTGCCGACCCTGATTGGAACGGCGGCGATTACTACAGCGGCAATCCTCCGGCGCGCGGACTGGCGGTGGCGCGCATGGTTGGCCACATCACTTATATGAGTGATGGATCGATGCGCGAGAAGTTTGGGCGCAGGCGCAAGGGTAAGTCGTCGACCAGCCTCGATCTGGAGCCGGAGTTCGAAGTAGAAAGCTATCTGCGCTATCGCGGCCATCAGTTCGTCACGCGATTCGACGCGAACTCGTATATCTACATCACGAAAGCCATGGATACTTTCGATTTATCCGAAGGGCGCGAGTCTTTGTCGGCAGCATTCCGTGATGTAACTACGCGCTTCTTAGTGATTAGCTTTACTTCGGATTGGTTGTATCCAAGTTATCAGGCGCAGGAGATCGTGCGAACTCTCAGACGGCGCAATCATGATGTGGCTTATTGCGAATTGCCGTCGACTTATGGGCACGATGCTTTCTTAGTAGATATCGCCGATCAGACGGAACTCATCCGCGGTTTTCTGGCAAGCACGGCCGCAGAGATCGGATGACGCCAACACCCGCATCGCTAGTGGACCGCAGCGACTTCGCGGTGATCGGGCGGCTGGTGGATCCGGGGAGCCGCGTACTCGATCTAGGCTGCGGCGAAGGCGAACTATTGGCATGGCTCAAGCAGCATAAGAACGTGACGGCGCGCGGCGTCGAGATCTCGCCAACCCAAGTGCGGCACGCGATTGCCCGCGGCGTGTCAGCGTTCCAGGGCGATCTGAACGAAGGCCTTGCGGACTTTCCGGATAGCGTCTTCGACTACGTGATTCTCAGTCAGACGCTGCAGGAGATTCGCGATCCGGTGCGCGTGATCCACGACATGCTGCGCGTGGGGAAACATGCGATCGTTTCGTTCCCGAATTTCGGGCATTGGCATGTGCGGATGACGATGCTTTTCCATGGACGGAGTCCACGTACGCGCGCGTTTCCTTACGAGTGGTATGAAACGCCGAATATTCACTTCCTGAGCGTCAGCGACTTTGAGGCGCTGGCAGCGCAGGAGAAGTTTGTGGTGGAGCACCGGGAGTTTTTAACGGGAGAGCGGCGGATTGGTTTGCTTCCTAACCTGCGCGCGGAAGTAGCGGTATTTCTACTGACGCGCTAGTTTCATCGTTGGGCGGTGACTGGTCTTTGTGCCTCACTCTCGAGTTGAAAACGGGCATTTTCGCGGGCGGAGAGTATCGTGTCGCGGGATCGATCATCGACATTCAGGCTACCCGAGGTGTCCGCTAGGAAGCGCTTCAAAGTTGTGCTTGTCAAGTTCAGCAAAATGCTTTTGGGCTGACTAATCCTCAGAGCCAGGGATGGGGTGCAGGGGAAGGGGCCGGCGTATGAAGCTGCTTTGGAAAGGACGCGGATAACGCCGGCATGCCCTTCACCTAGAACAGGTTGCAGAGGTCGCTCTAGCTTCGAGCTGACCAAGGCCTTTGTCGGGTCACCGCCAGTCCCGCTATAATTCCGCTGATCGCGCCCGGCGAATGCCGAGTTTCTCCATCCGTGCCTGGAGAGTGCTTCGTTTCAAGCCTAAAATCGCGGCCGCCCCTTTGTTGCCGGCGATCACCCATCGCGTCGCTTCGAGAATATCTAGAATGTGCCGGCGTTCTATCGCTTCAAGCGTCCTTACCTCGCTCACGTGATCGGCTCCGGACGGCTTGGGAAGATCGCTCAGCGTTACGTTCAACACCGGTCCTTTAGAGAGGATGACGGCGCGCTCGATCACGTTCTGCAGCTCACGGATGTTTCCAGGCCAGTGGTACCGTACCAAGGCGTTCATCGCTTCGGCGGAAATCGTGTCGATGACGCGATTGATCCTCCGGGCGTAGTGTTGTACAAAGTGGCGAACCAGAAGGGGGATGTCTTCTGGGCGCTCGCGCAGCGCCGGTACGTAGAGGGGAAATACATTCAGTCGATAGAAGAGGTCGGAACGGAAGGTGCGCTGCGACGCCATTGCGCCGAGATCGCGATTCGTGGCGGCGATCAGACGCGCGTCTGTGCGCAACGTGCGGGCGCTTCCTAATCGTTCGAACTCCCGCTCCTGCAGCACGCGGAGCAACTTAGGCTGAAGATCCAGCGCGATCTCGCCAACCTCGTCCAAAAAGATGGTGCCGCGGTTGGCGAGTTCGAAACGCCCGATTCGCTGTGTCACAGCGCCGGTGAACGCGCCCCGTTCGTGCCCGAACATTTCGCTCTCAAGGAGGCCGGTCGGAATGGCGGCGCAATTGAGTTTCACGAACTGTCCTTTTGCACGCGCACTCAGATTGTGAATCGCACGGGCGATCAACTCTTTTCCGGTTCCCGTCTCGCCGCAAATCAATACGGTCGAATCGGTAGGCGCGACCACCGAAAGTTGGTTTAGGACTTTCCGGAGAGCGCCGCTGCGTCCGATGATTTCGTCGAAGTTCAGTTCCGTGCGGATTTCGTCTTCGAGATAGACTTTTTCCGAAGTTAATCGATCTTTGAGTTCGGCGATTTCGCGATAAGCTGAGGCGTTTTCCAGGGCGATCGCGATTTGGCTGCCGATCATGGTGAGAAGCGAGATGTCCCGGTCGGTGAATGCGACGGGCTCAGTCCTGACCAAAGTCAACATGCCGAGTTTCCGGTGCTGGCTAGCTAGCGGGAGGAAGCACGCGGCCTGAAGGCCGTCTGCCTGAGCGACCGCGTCGAGCGGCTGGCCCGGGCCGGCCACGACGGATGCCGGCCGGCCCGACCGAAAAACTGTGGCTCCAATGGAATCCTCATCCACAAGATCATCCTCAGAGAAAACGGTGCTACCGCCGGGACGATGCACCACCGAAATCCGCAAGCGATCACGGGTAGTATCGTGCAGAGCAACGCCGACACCATCGCACTTCATCAGTGCGCGTAGGTTGCTGGAAATTGCTCGCAATAGTTCCCGATATTCAAGGTTCGAGACCAAGGTGTTGTTGATCTCAAGCAGTAGTTGCAGCTGTTTATTCTTTTCCCGCAGTTCGGCCTCGGCGGTCCGGGACTCCTGAAAGCTGAGCCCGACATCGAGGGTCGCCGCCACCTGGCTTCCCACTAACCGTAAGAAACCGAGTTCCTCAGGGCGGTACGCATCGGGAAGGCGAGACGCCAAGCCGATGACACCGACGCGCCGGTGGACGGTGGTGAGCGGAAGCGCGCAGAGCGATTGAATTCCCATTTCGCGCAGTAACGCCAGTTGATCGCCGAAGCGAGAATCGTCCGCGAGGGAAGCGATCACCAAAGGCTCCTGCCGATCGTAGACCCATCTCGGCGGTGACGGGTTAGAGGGATCCGCATCGGGCTTGGGCGGAATCGGCGCCGATGCCTCGCCACCGGTCGAGACGAAAACTAATTCCCCGTCACTGGTGAGGCGCCAGATGACAATCAGGTCGAACGTGATAACCGAACGTAATTCCGCTGTAATGGCGTTGAACAGGTCGTCGGGATGGTGATTGGTGAAGATGGCTTGCGAAAGGCGGATTAGTGACTCAAGTTGCTTGTACGGGCGCTCGAGCATAATTTCGGTGAACTATCTGATTTGCCCTTCATAAATCCTCGGACCGGGCTATCGCCGCCAATTCATCCTGCATACTGATACCGGCCCCGCGTAAGGTGACGCCGCTTTCGTACATCGCGCGAAGCAGGTCCCGACCGTATTGATCGATGCTTAAAACTGATTTTAGATTTACTATTACTACCGGACGGACGCGGCCCATCGTCTGCTCTCGCCAACACTGCTCAAGTTCAGGAACGAACATCCCTACCAGACGCCCTTCCACTATCAGTATCACCTCGTCTTTATGGTGTTCTACTTCTATCCTGATCATCGGATTTCACTGGGTATCCAAGTGCATCTCGTGTACCTAGCTCAAAACCTACGAAAAAAAAGGAATGCTGACGCCGCCGGTGCCCATATGACGGCAGTTGCCGAAATAGCAGTACCTTTGCGCCGGTCGCGGGAACGCAGACCGTTGATTTAGAAGGACCATTGTTCCGGGCGGTCAAGTGCACCTCCCGGTGTGTGAGCCGAACAGTAAATCCCTGGATTATCGCGGTCACCGTCACGTTGGCAACTCTGATGGAAGCACTCGATACCTCGATTGCTAACGTCGCTCTACCGCATATTGCCGGTGCACTGGGGTCGACGCAGCACGAATCCACCTGGATTATTACGTCTTACCTCGTAGCCAATGCGGTGGCGCTACCTCTGGCCTCCTATCTTTCCTTGCTCATAGGGCGGAAGCGCTTCTATATGATTTGCGTAGCAATTTTCGGCCTCAGTTCCGTGATGTGCGGCCTGGCTCCGAGCCTCCCGATTCTACTGATGTTTCGCGTGCTGCAAGGCCTCGGGGGCGGAGGCCTGGGTCCGTCGGAACAGGCCATCCTGGCCGACACATTCCCCCCCGAAAAACGCGGCCAAGCATTCGCCCTGTACGGAGTGGTGGTGGTGATGGCGCCGACAATTGGACCGACGATCGGCGGCTGGATCACCGATAACTACGACTGGCGTTGGATTTTCTTTATCAACGTTCCCATTGCTATTCTTTCGCTTTTCCTGACTTACCGGTTAGTGCAAGATCCGCCGGCTCTCAAGACCGAGACGAGAAAATTACGCAAAGGGAAGCTGAATCTCGATTACATCGGATTCGGTCTGGTGGCGCTGGCGTTCGGCTCATTGGAAGTGTTGCTGGACAAGGGTCAGGAGGATGACTGGTTCTATTCTTCCTTTGTCACCACGTTCGCCGTATTCACAGCGGTTGGGCTGATCGGATTCGTCGTCTGGGAGTTGTGGCAGGTTCGCCGCGGACGGCGGCCGATTTTAGATCTGCGTCTATTCCGGATCAGGAATCTGGCGGTATCGTTCGTTCTGATGTTTGTCACCGGCTTCCTGCTGTACGCGACGTTGACGATGCTCCCGCAGATGCTGCAAACACTAATGGGGTATACGGCGGAACTGGCCGGGTTTGCGATCTCGGCCGGAGGCTTAGCGACTTTAATTCTCATGCCGTTGGTCGGAGTTCTAATGGGGAAAACGGACGCGCGCTATCTGGTGATGTTTGGGTTCGTTGCGATGTGCTGTGGCCTGTACTATTCAACGGGGCTCGATTTGCAGATGAGCTTCGAGTACGCCTCCGAGATCCGCGCGGTGCAGTGCATCGGGCTGGCGTTTCTCTTCGTTCCGGTCAACACGCTGGCCTACGTAGGCACGAAGCCGGAACAGAACAACGACGTTTCCGGCTTAACGAATCTTGCCCGTAACATTGGCGGATCGTGCGGCACATCGTTCTTCTCCACCGTGCTGGTGCGGCACCAGCAGACGCATCAGCAAATGCTTGTGCAACACGCCGTCAGCGGCAACCCAGGTTACGTCTCGCGGCTGGGAGCTCTGACGCAGCAGGCGTTAGGCTCAGTAGCTTCGCAGTTCGACGCTCAACGGCGGGCGATGAACCAGTTCTATCAGCAACTCCAGCAGCAGGCTAGCGTGCTCTCGTACATCGACGTGATCACCTATCTGGCCATCATCGCCTTCGTATGTATTCCCCTCCCTCTTCTGCTGCGGAAACCGCCCAAGGGCACCGCTGCGGTCGCTTAATAAAGGCAAATCTTCCCTATGTTCTATCTAACTAATTTCGGCCGAAGAGCAGCGATCCTATTGGGTCTTTTCGGAATTCCACTAGTCGAGGGCGTTGGGTTCGCTCAATCCAGCGGCAACACGCCCACGCAGGCGCAGCAAGTGCCGCTTTCGGGCAGGCAGGAGCAGCAGTCGGGCAGTGTCGTGCCGCAGCAGCGCTCCACCGGCGTCACGAGTTCCACGGTGAATACATCGACGACGACCATCCAGGTGCAAGGGGTGTACGGCGGCAGCGTGCGCCGGGCTTGAGACCGGCTACACGAACATTTCACTGACGCTCGATCAGGCAGTCCAGATGGGTCTCAAGTTCAACCTAGGGGGCGTCAGCGCCGGAGCGTCCTTCCGGCAAGTGCGCGCGCAACGCATGGCCGCGCTTAGTGCGCTGCTGCCAAGCATCGACGCGAGCCTGAGCGAAACGGTCGCCAAGACCAGTTTGCAGACGCTCGGACTCACGTCCGCCGCGTTTGGAGGTATCGCTCTGCCGGCAGTGGTCGGCCCGTACCACTACTACGACGCTCGCGTCACGGTGAAGTACAACGCGCTCGACTTGACCGCCCTGCACAACTACCGCGAGGCGAAACAGTCCGCGAGCGCTGCCGATTGGAACGACCGCGATGCGCGTGAACTGGTAGTCCTGGCTGTCGGCGGACAGTATCTGCGCATCGCCGCCGATCTCGAACTAGTGGAAGCGCAGGAGGCGCAGGTGCGGTATGCCCAATCCACTTACGACCAGGCGCACGCTCAGTTACTGGCCGGCACTAAATCCGACGTCGATACGCAGCGAAGCCAGGTGGAACTGCAAACCGAACAGCAGCGCCTCATTTCGCAGCGCGCCGATGTCATTAAGGAAAAGCGTGCGCTCGCGCGCTCCATTGGCCTGCAGCTGCAAGGGGACTTCACACTTGCCGAAAAGCTGACGTTCAATCCTTATGCTCCCGCCGGCGTGGACGCTGCGCTGAAGATGGCGCTGTCTGAGCGGGCGGACCTGAAGAGCGCCGAAGCACAGTTGCGCGCGGCCCAGGAATCGTTGAAAGCCGCGCATTCCGAGAGGTTACCTACGGTGAGCATCAGCGGATACGTCGCGGTGGAAGGAGTAAATCCAAACACCGGCAACGGAGTGTTCCAGGGAGTCGCCGAAGTCTCCGTGCCTGTGTTCCACGGCGGCCGCATCAAGGCTGAGGAAGACGAAGCCCGCGCGGCCATCGATCAACGCCGCGCCGAATATCAGGACCAGCGCGGCGCGATCGAACTCGACATTCGCAACGCCTACACCGATTTCGAAGTCTCGGTGGATCAGGTCAGGGTGGCTGAAAGCAATCGCGACTTAGCGTTGCGGACCTTGCAGCAGTCGCAGGATCGCTTCGCGGCTGGGGTGGCCACGTCGGTGGAAGTGGTTCAGTCGCAGGAAAGTCTCGCCGCGGCCAACCGCGACTATGTCAGCGGCCTCTACGCACACAATCTTTCCAAGATCAGTCTTGCGCGTGCCGTCGGTCAAGCGGAAAAAGGCATCGCGAACATATTGAAAGGACAATGACATGGCAAACCAAGTGGAAGAAGATCGCCGGCAGGACCAAGCCAGCGAGGTTGGGCGCGAGCAGGCTTCCGACGATAACGCCAGGCACGGCAACGAGGCTGAATCGAACGACAGCGCCGGGAAGGACGAGCACGAGGAAGAAGACAAGCCCGTAGACAAGGCCAAGCGGCGCCGCTGGATTGTCATCGCGATCATCGCCGGTATCCTCCTGGTCATCGGCGCCGTCCTCTGGTATCTGCATTCGCAGACCTACGAAAGCACCGACGATGCTCAGATCGACGGGCATCTCAATGCGGTCTCTTCGCGGGTTAACGGCACGATCAAGTCCGTTTATGCGGAGAACAACCAGTTTGTTGAAGCCGGCACACTGTTAATCGAACTGGACGCTGCAGATACGGAGATCGCGCTGGCGCAGTCGCGCGCTCAGTATCGACAAGCGGTAGCGCAGCTGACGGGCGAGCAGCCCAACGTGCCGATGACCGCGACCTCAAATCGAACCGACGCGGCGACCGCCGATGCGGACGTCGCGGATGCCGAAGCCGGGGTGGCCGGCGCGCAGCATGACTACCAGGGCGACGTGGCCGACCTCCGCCAGGCCGAAGCCAACAACGCCAAGGCGCAAGCGGATCTGCGGCGTTACAAACAACTTCTCGATAAACACGAAATTGCTGAATCCGAATACGACCAATACGATGCCACAGCCAAGGCTCAGGCCGCTGTCGTGGCTGCCAGGCAAGCCGAAGCGAATTCCTCTCTTCAGACGGTCATTCAGAAGCAGGCGCAACTCCGGCAGAAGCAAGTAGAGAAGGAGAAAACCATTGAAAATGCGCCTCGTCAAATCCAGATCAAGAACGCGAGTGTGGCCGCCAGCCGTGCCAACGCGGCCTCGGCGGAGTCGCAGGTGAACCAACAGGAAATGAACCTGGTTTACTGCCGGATCGTGGCGCCGGTATCGGGACTGGTGAGCCAGCGCACCGCCGAAGTAGGCACGCGGGTATCCATCGGGCAGCAACTAATGCTGCTGGTCCAGACGAAGGGTCTTTGGGTGACGGCAAACTTCAAGGAAACGCAATTGAGGAAGGTGCGCGTCGGCCAACGGGTGACGATCGACGTGGACGGCCTCGATAAAACGTTCGAGGGCTACGTGGAGAGTCTGCCGGCCTCGACAGGCGACCGGACCAGCGCGCTGCCGCCGGAAAACGCTACCGGCAACTACGTGAAAATCGTCCAGCGCATGCCGTTGCGAATCCGATTTCGCGATAACCAGAAAGGACTCGATCAACTCCGGCCCGGAATGTCAGTGGTGCCGAAAATCCACTTCGATTAGGACGAGATGCGGCAACTGGACGAGATTGGGTGGACGTCGCTTTCCCTGGCGATCGGATCGGACTTTGCTCGGGGGCTGGTGCTTCAATTGAGCGGTTGCTGCTGGAGTGCGCATACCAATCAATTGGTCGATGGCCCAAAACATGAGCTGTTGGTCTGGACTTGGTCCGACCTTGAGAACCGATGCTAAAGCCGACACCCGGTCGCTATCGCCCGTGATCACGCCGATTCGTGCCTCACAGAAAACCTGGGCCGGCTCCTCCTGCTCCGAGGAATACATTGCTTGGAGGGTGGACTCGATCAGCGGCAAGGAAGCCAGGCTACCGCGGTCACAAAGTTCCCCGATTGCCCAGGTTCTTGCATATCCCATCCTGACCGATCTTGTCTTATCCTTGAGAACGCTTTCAAGGTATTCGGTTTGAGCTGAAGCTCCTTCTATTTGCCTCAGCTTCGCGCTTTGATACGCGATGGAAAGACCCGAGGTGAGGAAGCCGGTACTATCTGGTCCAAGTGAAGCCGTCGTTAACGCCGAAAGATACTGGAAAGCTTCCGGAAGCCCGGTATTTCCAATCGCTTGCAGAGCATAAGAGCGTACCCACGGAGCGGCGAGCCATTTGCGGTTTGGAGGATTGACTGAAGTCTTGAGCGGAACTACTTCGACTACCTTTCCCTCGGCCACAGCTTCCAGGACGGTTAGGGCCAGCGCCCGGTCCGCTGCGCTCTCTATTAGAGAGACAAGGCCGTCAATATAGCGCCGCTCGTCGACGAAGACAGGCTTGCTTCCGAAGCCATGATGAGCCCGTTTTAATTTACGCGCGTTACTGCGGCGTCTTAGGGCCTTCGATCTTCTGCAGCGCGGTCAACGCCGCCCACTTGCGGTCGTCGTCTTCGGTGGCAGCGATGCGGCGCAAGTCCGGCAACGCTATCTTGGCATCGAGGGCGCCGAGCGCATTGATTGCAGCAACGCGAACGGGAAACGGCTGCATGCCGTGGCGCACCCACACGGGTATGTCGGGATCGGTAAGGGCCGCCGCCATGAGCTCTCGAATCACCGCTGGATCCGTTATCTGGTTCTTGGCGATCTGGTCGATCACAACGATCTTGGTCGTCGTGTCAGGCTCGTGAATTAATACGAGGAGCGTGCGCAACTCGTCGGGGCCAAGCGGCCGGACGCTCGCGAGCGCTGGCGCGATGTGGCGAAATACTTCCTGATTGTCCTCGTCGGCCTCGCGGACGAACGAGTCTTTCTCGACCTGCGTGAGATGATTCCCGACTGCGGCGTAGCTCTCGGCGATCTGCCGGATCGCCTTCGGGGCGCGCTCGGAGGCTGTACTCACAGCCTGCTCCATCCAATCGACCATCTCCCTGGACGGAGCAGAGTTGGAGGCGGAAACAAGATCGATCACGCTGAGCTTCCACGCTCTTTCAGTCCAGTCATTTTGCCCGTTGAATTCGGTTGAAAGTGGCCGGGGGTCGCCAAAATGAGAGATGGCTTCTGCCACCACAGGTTGAATCGCAGTCTTTGTCGCGGTATCGATTCTGGGCTGGGCACGACCTACACCTGAGAGGCGGCGACATAGTTCGGACGCCCCCATTACCGCCTTCTCCATAACCAGGGGATCGCCGCTTCGCAACGCCCCTAGGATCGCCGGAATCTCTTCAGATGCCTTCATGGAGGAGAAGTCGAGGGGAACCGCGTTTATGATTTCCGACTGGTGATCGGGGTCGCGCTCAGCCTTCTTTACTTGGTCGAAGAAGGCGGCGAACTGGCTGGCGGCATGCAAGTCGCTGGCAACGGAGAAAATACCTGCCACTATGAATAGTAGCCGTATGTGGCGGTTTAAGAGAAAAGATTGAATCATCTTAGTTTCCTTGCATGCAGACGGCGTTGACGTAGTCGCTCATGGCATTTTGGGAATAGGCCTGATAGCTCCATGTATTAGGTAGAGGCGACGCGGAAGGAGATGGCCATGACATGATTTGGGGATACGGAACATTATTTATGGGCACATTCCAGCCAATCCAGTCATGGTACTGATACGCCGAATTATAGCGTTTGAGGATGACGGCGTCGGCATAGGAATGGGGAATGCCGCTCGGGGTAGAGAGGGGGACAAAGTAACTGAATACGCAACTTGTTGAAACCTCCGTGAACGTGCCGGCCTCCGCTGGCGGAGGGTCGCCTGGCAGGAGCCCAGCGTTGCAGCCCATACTTCCGAAGGTAGCCGTGCAGTAAGCCTCAAATGAGCTCACCTGCTGAGTCCAGTAGGAGTCGCCCGAAGCCTCATAACCATTCAGGAGAGACATTCCACTCAGGGCATTTTGCTGCCAGTTCCACATCTGCGCCGGAGTCGCCGGTGGCTTCGTCAACTGCATTAGTCCGTAGCCCCAAGCAGTCGCACCGTCCGAAATCGGGTAACCTACCGGCGTCGGGTGGCTGCCCGAACGGACTTCGAATTGGCCTGTCAGCGACTCCTGCTGGAGAACCGCGGGAACGGCCCAGAAATAACCTACAAGGGAGGCTACAAACGATTTAACAGTCGATACGGGAGCGTTGCTGCCCGTTATGCAGAATGTATATTTTGTGGTCGATCCTAAGTACCCAGCGGTCACGGTCGCAGTACCACCCTGAAGCGGAGCGCCGTTTGGCCACGCAATGCTCCATGGCTGGGTAGCTGGCAGAGACGCGGGGACAGTAACCGTGTCGAGCACGCCGGTACCGCGCAGATAACTTACGGTGAGCCGACCACGTTACCGTTCCAGACGGCCCGCCCCGAAGAGTGGCCGTCATCTGGGGCATGGTCGGCGGATACATTGCTGAACATTCGATAAAAGCGACGGGCGTCATTATTTCAACATTATTGTTCTTTTTTCCGGTCGTCCCGGAGGTGTATCAGTTTCTGTCTTACACCGGTGGTGCGAACAGCGGTATTTCTGCTGACACGGAGTCCTACAGAGAAGTACTAGGAAAAGCGACTATATTCAACTTAGATCGCATGATAATTCGTATCTTCTCCGTTCTGGTTTTCCTCGTCGCGTCCGCGGGTTGGAACCAGGCATTCCCGGCCGCCAAGTCCGGCAAGACGCAAATGCAGAATCTACATCTTACGGATAGTCAGATGGAAGGCGTGTTGCACGTCAAGTTGGCGAAATCGAAGATGGCGCACGAGGGTTGGACTGTCCATGTGCATAATCACGTCGTTACCTGGGAAGGCAAGACCAACGTGATTCAGCATAAAGGCGCGGCCACTCGCATGGCGCACACCGCCGGAGCTACGGAAGTCGTGAATAACATCAAGATTAGTGAAGAGGCGCGATTAAAAGCCGCGGAGCGTCTGGCGAAGAATCGCAATGGCGGGCAGCCGGTCAAACACGCGGCCGTCATCGCTTCGAACTAAGCGCGAGCTACTTTCGACTTTTGCCGATACCTCTAACTTCACCCGAATCGTCGCGCAACAAGCAAGTGCCCAGATATTGGTTGATTGAACGCTTCGCCGATAAGTCGTGATATACGAACGAGCCTTTCACGAAGAAATGGACTACGAGCGCCTTGCGGGACAGTGCTAAGTCACGGCGCATCGATCCGCCATGCACCAGGTTGGCGTGCCAAATGAGGACATCGCCTTTTCGCGCGTGAAAGTACTGCGGCGCAATGCCTTGGTCTTCCACAGTCTGGCGAATGCGCGGCTCGTAGCGCTGGTGATAGGGTTGGTAGCCCTCGCGTCGGAAGTCGTCTTCCGAAATACCGACATCCTTGCTGAATAAGTAAGGAAGGCGATGACTACCGGGATAGTAGACCAGCGGCCCTGAGTCGGGATGGATATCTTCGAAAGCAATCCACGCGGCGGTCAGATAGCCGAGTGGATAAGTGGTCATGTGGATCGAATCGGAGTGCGCGCCTTGCTGCGATCCTTTATGCGAGGTGATGGTCTGGAGAACCTTCGGTTCGCGCCCAGTTAGGAGGCGAATTGCGGCGAGGAGTTCCTGGTGCTTGAGTATCCCGCAAACCTTGCCGACCTTCTTATGCGGATTGAGGAAGCGGCCCGGATACGGATCGCCCTCACCGGCCTTCTCCGGCGGCAGAGTAACGCGGCCGGAAGCAACCGCCTTTTCGTAACTCTGCCAAACATCGTCAAGGATGTTGTGTTCAATCAACCCCGGCAGGATGACATAGCCGTTTTCCGACCAGTAGCGGCACTGCTCGGCCTGAGCGCTGGTTAACTCGCCCGAACGCAGCTTTTCGTCAATACGGTCCAATGCGTCCGGACGATCGAGCCAGGGATAAGGACCGGAATAGGGAAAGTTCTCCGCGCGGAAGGATGGAAGCTTCGAGAACTTGACGGGTTGTTCCGCAAAAAGGCGCGGCATCCATCTACGATAACGCTTAGATGCCGTCGCTATCGTCGCCGAAATCTTCCAGCAGTTCGTCCGGATCGCCGTACTCGTCGGCTCCGCTAGCTGGCGCGTAGTCGTCGGGAGGCGAGATCTCGATGTCCGGGGCGGAATCTGTCAGTGCGTTGTATTCGGTCCACTCGTTCGGGTCCGCAAACGTGGCCAGATCGGCAACTCCGATGTCCGCCCGTTGTCTCTGAATCTCATGCCGGATGTCTAAGTACCGTTTCAGCCTCATGTCGCTCCTGGGAGTCTGTAAGTAAGTGACTCTCTAAGCTGATTTTGAAACGGACTTCGATAGCTTCGGCCGAAATTCCGAGTGCGCGCTGTTTCGATTGAACGAGTTAGCTGGAAAGAGAAATTTTAGAAATCCGTGATCGTCAGAGACCCATGATCTGCACCGACATGGACCGGCTGCGCGGACCATCGAATTCGGCGAAGATGATGTTCTGCCACGTGCCGAGCAGCAATGACGCGTTCCGCACCTGCACACTTAGCGTCTGACCCATCAGCATTCCGCGCATGTGCGAATCCGCGTTCTTGCGTTCGCAATCGGAGTAGTTCGGATCGTTATGCCGCCAGTTCTCATCCCGGCTTACGACGGATTCGAGATAACTGCGAACATCATGCAGCAGCGCGTCCTGCCACTCGTTCAGGAAAACTGAGGCGGTGGTGTGGAGAGATTGCAAGTGTACGATGCCGTCGCGGATGCCGCTCTTTTTGACGATGTCGTTAATCCGGTCCGTGATGTTGATGAGCTGCATCCGATCGGTGGTGACCCAGTCGATCACCCGGTTTACGATACGAAACCCTTCGGCCGGCTGACTGGCGGGCTTGCCTGAGCCGTTGACGACGGAAAACTCAGATGATGCGGCGGTTACCTGTGGCATGGACGAAAACACCCCTGTTTAGCTAGATTCAGCACAGCCGAGGTTGGGTTTCAAACTTGTAAAAGCAGAGCAGGGATTGTGTGCGGGAAATCCCGGTTAAATCGAAACGGCCTCTTGTTGAGCGGCGTAGTGGCTTTCGACATAACGGTCGAGCATGCCGATGAATTCGGCGACAATGTGGTCGCCGCGCAACGTTTTCACGAGTTTGCCGTCGACGTAAACAGGCGCGACGGGATCCTCGAACGTCCCCGGGAGCGAGATTCCGAGGTTTGCGTGTTTCGATTCGCCGGGTCCGTTCACAATGCAGCCCATGACGGCGACCTTCATCGTTTCGACTCCGGTGAAGCTCTCGCGCCAGACGGGCATCTGCTCCCGCAAGTAAGTTTGAATCTGATCCGCCATGTCCTGGAAAAACGTGCTGGTGGTGCGGCCGCAACCGGGGCAGGCGGTGACCTGCGGAGTGAAACTACGGATATCCAGAGACTGCAGAATCTGCTGGCAGACGATCACCTCTTCGGTACGATCGCCGTTCGGCATGGGAGTGAGCGAGGTACGGATGGTGTCGCCAATCCCTTCCTGCAGAAGCACGGAAAGCGCGGCCGTGGTGGCGACGATTCCTTTGGCGCCCAAACCGGCTTCGGTCAGGCCCAGGTGCAGCGGATAGTCGCATTTCGCGGCAAGCAAACGATACACATCGATCAGATCCTGAACGCCGCTGACCTTGGCGCTCAGGATGATGCGATCGCGAGAGAGTCCGTGGCGCTCGGCGGCTTCGCCAGAGAGAACGGCGCTAGCGACGATCGCGTCGATGGTGACGTCGCGCGCGGATTTCGGGTCAGGTAGGCGCGAGTTTTCATCCATCATGCGCGTTAGAAGCGACTGATCGAGAGATCCCCAGTTCACGCCGATGCGCACCGGGCGGCGATACTCAACCGCGGCTTCGATCATGGTGCGGAAGTTGTCGTCATGCTTCTTGCCGATGTTGACGTTGCCGGGATTGATCCGATATTTTGCCAGCGCCCGCGCGCAGGCCGGGTATTGTTTGAGCAGGATATGGCCGTTGTAGTGGAAGTCGCCGACGATCGGCACCCGGACGCCGTACATGTTCAGGGTGTCGACGATCTTAGGAACCGCGGCGGCGGCTTCTTCGGTGTTCACCGTGACGCGCACGAGTTCGGAACCGGCTTTCGCGAGGTCCATAACCTGATTGACCGTCCCGGTAACGTCCGCCGTGTCGGTGTTGGTCATCGACTGGACGGCGATGGGGTGATCGGAGCCGATTTTCACGCCGCCGACATCGACGGTGACGGTTCGCCGGCGGGGGCTTACTGACATAATTCGGTTCTCATGCGGAACCTTTATTTTACTAGAGCGATCGAGATGGAAACCGGGGGTACGCTCCTTACTATGCCCGGCCCAATGTGGGGGCGCGGTGTTTTTTGCAAGGTAACGGGCGTGGCCAATGCGTTCGTAAAGCATGCCAGACTTCTTGCTAATACTCTCTCAACTTGAGAGGATGTTTTTTAGCGATGACACTGATCGGAAGGAGCGTGATCGCAAAGTTCAGCAAGGATCACGCAGATGCCCGAGTCGCTCTTCAGGCGTTTGTCAACACCATTGAGTTGAACTTGTGGAGCAATCTCATGGAACTACGCGCTTCGTATCCAAGTACCGATCTCGTCGGAGAGTGCTACGTCTTCAACATTAAGGGAAACCGTTATCGTCTTGTCGCAAAGATCAACTTCGCGGCGCAATTGATATCTGTTTGCGACGTAATGACCCACGCAAAGTACAGCAAGGGAGGATGGAAAAATGGCTGCAACTGCTAACGTTGCTGAGGGTCCGAGATTCAGCAAAGCTCTTAAGACCTCTTTACCGCCAATTCGGAATAAGGCTGAGTTGAAGCTCTACATGGACGAGATCAACCGGTTGATGCGTCGTAACGAGGACATCTCAGAATCCGATGCCCACTATCTTTCTCTTCTGGCGATGATGGTCTCGGATTACGAGCGTCGGGTACTGCCAGTCAGCAAAAGCACGCCTGGCGAGCGGCTACAGGAACTCCTGTCGGCCCGCGATGTGCGGCCTGCAGCGATCGCGCATATCTTTGGATCGGGGAATGTTTACGACGTCCTCAAGGGAAAACGCTCCATCAGCAAGCAAGCCGCAAAGAAGCTGTCTCATCTTTTTGCCGTTTCAGTCGAGACGTTCCTGTAGCGGTGCGGTCCACCCGGAATCCCGCTATCATAGTAAGACCTAGAGCGATACTGCAAGCGCTCTACCGCAGCCCTGTCTTTTTGGCATCCGCCTGAGGACAACACAAACTTTTGAGGGCCTGACTACCCATGACGCGAATACCCGACCATCCATTGAAGCAGATCCTTGATCGCCGCATTGCGATTATCGATGGCGCGATGGGGACCACCATCCGCGCTTATGGCATGACGGAAGCCGATATTCGTGGCGAGCGTTTCAAGGATTCCCGCAAAGACCTGCTGAACAACGGCGACCTCTTCTCGCTCACCCAGCCGAAAAACATCGGCGATATCCACCGCCGCTTTCTCGAAGCCGGCGCGGACATCATCGAGACCAACACGTTCGGCGCGACTACCATCACGCAGAGCGAGTTTTTCGTCGATGATCCGCGCGAACACGGCGGCCGCAAGGATCCCGCGTTCTATCAGAAGATCATTGAAGATCCGTTTCTTCAAAACCTGGCCTGGGAGATCAACGAGCAGTCCGCACGTCAGTGCCGCGAATGGGCAGACCGCGTCGGGACTGCCACTGGACGCCAGCGGTTCGTCGCCGGCGCGATCGGACCGCTCACCGTTTCGCTCTCGAATTCTCCGGATGCGGACGATTCCGGCTTCCGCGTCGTCACCTTCGACCAGGTAAAGACCGCGTACATGGAGCAGGTCCGCGCGCTCATCGCGGGCGGGTCCGATCTGCTGCTGGTCGAAACCATCTTCGACTCTCTGAACGCCAAAGCCGCTCTGGTGGCCATCCGCGAAGTCTTCGATCAGGACGGCAAGGAATTGCCCATCATGATCTCCGCAGCGGTCGGGCGCGGCGGCGAGACGATGATCTCCGCCCAGACGATTGAGGCGTTCTGGACCGCCGTCCAGCACGCGAATCCGTTCTCCATCGGGCTCAACTGCTCGCTCGGTCCGGACCTGATGTATCCGTTCCTCGCGGAGCTCGCGGAAAAGTCGAACATCGCCGTTTCGTGCTATCCGAACGCGGGGCTGCCAAACCCTCTGACGCCGACCGGATTCGATCTCGGGCCCGCCGATATGGCCCGCTACCTCGATGGGTTTGCGGAAGGCGGATTGATCAACATCGCCGGCGGTTGCTGCGGCAATACGCCTGAGCACATTGCCGCAATCGCCAAAGCTCTCGATGGCCGCCACCCACGCGAGATCGCCAGGCCGTCGTCGGCCGTGACCGTTAGCATTCCCGCCGCCGAGCCGCGTCCGCTGCGCCTCTCGGGGTCCCAGCCATTCACGCAGCAGCCCGGCGTTTACATCATGATCGGCGAGCGAACCAACGTCGCCGGCTCGCCCAAATTCGCCAAGCTCATCAAAGACGGCAAGTACGAAGAAGCGGTCAGCATCGCGCGCCAGCAGGTGGAAAACGGCGCGAACGTAATCGACATCTGCATGGACGAAGGCATGATCGACGGCGTCGCCGCCATGTCGCGCTACTTGCACTTACTCGGCAGCGAGCCCGAAGTCGCCAAGGTCCCCTTCATGGTGGACTCCTCCAAGTGGGAGGTCATCGAAGCCGGCCTCAAGTGCCTGCAAGGTAAAGGCATCGTCAATTCGATTTCGCTGAAAGAGGGCGAACAAAAATTCCGTCAGAACGCGGCTACGGTGCTCAAGTACGGCGCGGCCGTCGTCGTGATGGCCTTCGACGAAAAAGGCCAGGCCGCTACTTACGAAGAGAAGATCCGCATCTGCGAACGCGCGTATCGCATCCTTGTGGACGAGCTTGATTTCCCGCCCGAGGACATCATCTTCGATCCCAATATCCTCACTGTCGCGACCGGCATGGAGGAGCACAACAACTACGCGGTCGACTTCATCAATGCGACGCGCTGGATCAAGGCCAACTTGCCGCACGCGAAAGTCAGCGGCGGCGTTTCCAACATCTCCTTCAGCTTCCGCGGCAACAACAAAGTTCGCGAGGCGATGCACTCCGCGTTTCTCTATCACGCGATCGCGGCCGGCATGGACATGGGCATCGTTAACGCGGGGATGCTCGAAGTCTATGAGGAGATCGAGCCTGAGCTAAAAGAGCTTGTCGAGGACGTGCTGCTCAACCGCCGCGCCGATGCAACCGAGCGTTTAGTCGAGTATGGCGAGGCGCTGAAGGCCGCCGGCTCTGGCGCTGTTGCGGCCGAGAAGAAGACGGAAGAGTGGCGCAACGGCACGGTGGAGGAACGTCTTTCGCACGCGCTGGTCAAAGGCATCGATACCTACATCGATATCGACACTGAGGAAGCTCGCGCGAAACTAGGCCGCCCCCTTCTGGTCATCGAAGGGCCGCTGATGGCGGGGATGAGCGTGGTTGGCGATCTGTTCGGCGCCGGCAAGATGTTTTTGCCACAGGTGGTGAAGTCGGCGCGCGTCATGAAGAAGGCGGTCGCGTACCTGACGCCGTTCATGGAGGCGGAGAAAGCCGCGCTCGAAGCGGCTGGCCAGGTGGTCAAGACGCAGGGCAAGATCGTACTGGCCACGGTCAAGGGCGATGTACACGACATCGGCAAAAACATCGTGGGCGTGGTGCTTGCCTGCAACAACTACGAGGTGATCGACATGGGCGTGATGGTGCCCTGCGAAAAGATCCTCGAACGAGCCAAGGCGGAGAAGGCCGACCTTATCGGACTCAGCGGATTGATTACTCCGTCGCTGGATGAGATGGTCCATGTAGCCCGCGAAATGGAGCGGCTCGGTTTCAAGCTACCGCTGTTGATTGGCGGAGCGACCACCAGCCGTGCGCATACCGCGATCAAGATCGCGCCGCACTATAGCGAGCCGGTGGTGCATGTTCTGGATGCGAGCCGTGCGGTGCCCGTTACAACGAGTTTGCTCAGCGATGAGGGGAAGCCCGCGTTCGTTGCCCGGCACGCCGCTGAATACGAAGCTCTTCGAAAGTCGCACAACGCGCCGAAGAACAAGACGGTTTCAATTGCGGCTGCGCGCGAACGCCGCACGCCGATCGAATGGCGCTCGGAAGATATTCCTGCGCCATCGTTTACCGGTGTTCGCGTGCTGAATAACTTTCCGCTCGAGACGTTGCGTAAGTACATCGACTGGTCTCCGTTCTTTCACACCTGGGGGTTGAAAGGGATCTACCCTCGCATTCTTGAAAACGAAAATCACGGTGCGCAGGCGCGTCAAATCTACGCGGACGGCAACGAGCTTCTGGACCGCATCATCGAAGGAAAACTGATCGAGGCGCGTGGCGTTTACGGATTGTTCCCGGCCAACGCGATCGGTGATGACGTCGAACTTTATACGGACGAGACGCGACTGCATGTACTCGAGCGTTTTCACTTTCTCCGTCAGCAGGCGCGCGAGGACGAAGGCAAGCCATGTCGTTCGCTGGTTGATTTCATTGCTCCGAAGGGCACAGGTTTGGCCGATCACATCGGTGCGTTTGCCGTGACGGCCGGAATTGGAGTCAAAGAGTTGTGCGATCGTTTCCGGGCTGAGAACGACGACTACAACGCGATCATGACGGAGGCGCTGGCGGATCGTCTGGCCGAGGCGTTCGCCGAATGCCTGCACAAACAGGCGCGCGACGACTGGGGTTACGGCCTCAAAGAGAACCTCTGTCCCGAAGACTTGATTCACGAAAAATACCGCGGGATCCGACCGGCTGCGGGCTATCCTGCGTGCCCGGATCATACGGAGAAGGGCCCGTCTGTGGGACTTGCTCGATGTGCAGGCGCACACCGGAATGCTGATCACCGAGTCGTTCGCGATGTGGCCTGGATCGAGCGTGAGCGGCCTCTACTTCGCGCATCCGGACTCGCGCTATTTCTCGTTGGGAAAAATCGAACAGGATCAAGTTGCCGAATACGCCGAACGCAAGGGCATGACGCTGGCCGAGGTGGAGCGATGGCTTGGACCGAATCTCAACTATGAGCCGGCGGCTTCGCTGGTCACCGTCGGCTGAGTCTCGGCCGCGAGAGCTTGGAACAGTTTTCCAACGCTACACGCAAGTCTGAATGACTGAGTCACAGATTCCGGCGTGAGTAGACCGAGTCCACACGTAGCTGTGACCATCGCATTCTGGGCGAATTCCTGCGGATCTCCTGCTAATGCGGCGAGAGTCAGCCAGCGCGTGAAAATCTGTTCTGCTCGCAGAACGCTCAAGTCCTGCCATGTCGGGATAAGCCCATAGGCAACGATGCCACCTTCGCGCGCGAAAGCGATGGAGTCTGCGTTTGAGAAGAACAGCTCCAGGCCATCGTGAGCGTCGAACGACAAGATGTCGGGGTGTGCGCGGCACATGCGCGAGAGTGGACGAGCCGCGCAGCAATGCAAGCCGGCATAGGCACCGCGCAGCCGTGCACTATCCAACGTCGCCGCCAGTGCACTCAGCCTTTGCTCTTCGGAAACGGCGCTGCCTGCGGGTGCTTCGAGGCACAACGCGGGTTCATCGACAAACAACAGCACCGGCAGTCCAGCTCGCGTGAGCCGATCGATCTGCCAGCAGATGATCTGAGAGATATGGAAGGCGACGGCCGCAAACAACGCCGGGTCCGATAGGAATGGACGGCCCTGATGAAACAAGTAAGTTGACAGAGTGATGGGGCCTTCGATTTGGCCCTTGACGGCCTTGGCGGATGCAAACTGGCCGGATGCAAGAGCTTGCTCGAACGCTCCGAATCCGATAGCGTTCGCCGGCGTCAGTTCTCCATCGCTGTGGTGAAGGGCTTCTACGACCCGATCGATTGCGCCGTCCTTTACCTGGTATCCATAACCTTCGGCGCGGGGTTTGATCCATTCGGAGACGACACCCAAACCTTGGCCGATGATAGCTTCGCGATCCGACAGTCTTGGTAGCTGAGGCCAGAAAGGAATGACTGGACAGAAGTGGCCAATGGTGTCGATCGCGTCCGCCGAGGAGGTGAAGGGTAAGCTGCCGATGCCTGTAACTGCTCCCGGGGGCAGGGTGGCTCGCACGCTTCTATTCTCGCGAATGAGCGGGTAACTTATGAAGGGCTTAACGGACGACCTCGAAGTGAAACTCCGGCGCATGCACGATGATTGGCCGTTCCCCCTTGCTGTCGGGTTGGAGATGCGCAATCGAAACTGTATAGCTCCCGGGTTCCGATAGGTCCCACCAATCACTAAGCCGGATCTCATGACGCATGATTGTCCTTTGATCAAGAACGCCTCCGCCAACCCCCAACGTTCTTGAGGGGTCGGTCTCTTGCATGCCTTTCTCGGTCAGGCGGACGGGTGTATGGTCGGTTCCGAAGGACACTTGAACATCGTAAAAGAACAATGTCCGCGGGACCTGTACTGGCATGGGCGCAACTCCCGGGGGCGTGCGGATTCTAACGAAGAGGATCAAGGGCTCGCTGGAATAGATGGTGTTGCCGATAGGCTCCCAGCCCACCTGGAGTCCGCCAGACGGAGGTCCCCAATTCAGCGCCTCGGGTGCTGGTTGGCCTTGAACAGTGTACGCGCAAAGGAGGCTAGCTGCAGAGAGAAGCAGTAAATTAGGCACGTTCGATCGGTATGGACGACTTTGGTTCATTGCTTTACTAGTATGTGTCCGAGGTGCGGGTAAGCGGAACCCCACATTTCGCTATGTCACCATATAAATATCGATGAATAAGGCCGTTTCCCTCCTCAGTTCCCTCCTTCTGTCCAGCTTTTCCGCCCACCTATTCGCCGGCGACACCCCTCCGAAACTCCGCTTAGCTGAAGTGGAACAGATGGCCCCCACGGGCTATCGCGCGGCCTTGACGGTCGACCCCGCGGAGGATACCTTCAGCGGCTCTATCGCGATTAGTCTCGAGGTCCAGCAGTCCACCAACGTCATCTGGCTGAACGCGAACAAACTCTCGATCGATAACGCTGCACTGAAGACGCTCGGCAATCAGATGCAAGCGACAGTGTTGCCGGGCGGCAGCGACTTCATTGGGCTCAAGTTTAGTTCTCCAGTGCCGACGGGTCCGAGCATTTTGGATATCGGCTATTCAGGAGTAGTTCACAAGGGATCGAGCGCGGGTCTGTTCAGTATGGAAGACGGCGGCAACCATTACTTGTATACGCAGTTCGAATCGACCGACGCCCGCGATGTGTTCCCGTGCTTCGATGAGCCTTCCTACAAAGTGCCGTGGCAACTCACGCTGCATGTGCCCGAGAAATCCAGCGCGGTCAGCAACACGCCGATTATGTCGGAGAACAAGAGTGAGCCGCACACCTTCGTCTTCAAGCAAACTAAGCCGCTGCCCAGCTATCTGATCGCCTTCGCTGTAGGCCCGTTCGACTTTGTGGACGCGGGAACAGCGGGGCGGAATCATGTTCCGGTTCGCATCGTAACGCCTCGCGGTAAAGCGGGCGAAGCAAAGTACGCGGCGGAAGTAACCGCGACCATTCTGACGCGGCTGGAAGACTACTTCGGCATTCCGTATCCGTATGAGAAGTCGGATCAGATGGCGATTCCGGTTACGTTTGGTTTTGGCGCGATGGAAAACGCAGGGATGGTGACTTATGCGCAGACGCTGCTATTAGCGCGTCCGGATACCGACACCATCACGCGTCAGCGCGGCTATGCTTCCGTTGCGGCGCATGAACTCGCGCATCAGTGGTTCGGCGATCTGGTGACAACGGCCTGGTGGAATGACATCTGGTTGAACGAGGCCTTCGCGACATGGACGTCGGCGAAGATTCTGGCGGAATGGCATCCGGAATGGAACACGCGGGTCAACAATGTCGGGGCGAAACTCGGCGCGGAAAATCAGGATAGTCTGGTGAGCGCGCGCAAGATCCGCCAGCCGATCGAGTCGAAGGACGATATCAGCAACGCCTTCGACGGGATCACTTATCAGAAGGGCGCGGCAGTTATTGGCATGTTCGAGAACTGGATTGGACAAGCCGAGTTCCGCAAAGGCATCCAAGGGTATCTGAAACAATACGCGTTCAAGAACGCGACTGCAGCCGACTTTCTGGATTCCGTGAGTTCCGGCAGCGGAAAGAATGTGACGGCTGCGTTCTCGACCTTCCTGAATCAGGCGGGCGTGCCGTTAGTATCGATGGCGCTCGATTGCAAACAGGGTGCGCCGACGCTGCATTTAACTCAGAAGCGCGCGCTGCCGCTTGGGTCCAAAGGTTCCGCAGATGAAGTCTGGCAGATTCCAGTGTGCGTGCGGTACGGGACCGGGACAACCGGGCAGAGCGAGTGCTCACTTATGACGCAGCCGAGCGCCGACTGGAAACTGAAGGCCTCCAGTTGTCCGGCGTGGGTGGAAGGGAACAGTAATGCGGTCGGCTATTACCGTGTAAACTACCAGCCCGAATTGCTCAATGCGCTGGCGACCGGCGAGGTCGATCAGCGGATGAATGCCCCGGAGCGCGTAGACTTCATGGGCAACGCGGAAGCACTTTCAAACGAAGGCGTTCTGCCGACCGGCGATGCGCTGAAGTTCGTGGCCGTGTTCCACGCAGACCCTGAGCGGCAGGTTCTGGAAAGATCGGTGCGCCTGGCGCTGAGCGTGCGGGAGGACTTGGTTCCCGCGGAGCTGATGCCGAATTACCAACGGTTCCTGCTGAAGAACTTCCAGGCAAAGGCGCATGAACTGGGCTGGACAGCTAAGCCGGGCGAACCGGATGAAGTACGTCTGCTGCGTCCGGAACTGCTCCGCGCAGTGGCCACGGTGGGCGGCGATCAGGAGCTAGCGAGTCAGGCGAAAGAACTGACGGCGAAATGGTTTGAGAACCACGCGGCGATCTCCCCGGAGATGACGGGAGCCGTCCTGGGAACGGCCGCTTACTACGGCGACGAGAAACTGTTCGAGCAATTTGCGGCCGCGTACAAGGACACCAAAGATCGTCAGGAGCGGCAGCGCATCATGGGTGCGATGACTTCGTTCCGCGATCCCGCCGCGATTCAAGCCGGCTATAACCTGGTGCTCGGCGGCCAGATTCCGATGATCCAAAGTGCTCAGCTACTCTTCGCCGGACAAGGCGAAGAAGCGACGCGTCATCTGGCGTTCGATTTCACGAAGGCGCATTTCGATGAGCTCGCTGCCAAGCGCCCGCAAGGCGGAGGGTTCGACTTCGGATCGCGCTTCCCGGCCGTGGGCCAGTCGTATTGCGACGCGGAATCTCGCAGCGCGCTCGAAGCATTCTTCGCACCGAAGGTAACCCAGTTCACGGGCGGCCCGCGTGCACTGGCTCAGACGCTGGAGCGCGTAGACCTTTGTATCGCCGAACGGAAAGCGCAGGAACCTAGCGTGGCTGCGTTCCTGGCGACTCAATAACCTCGAACTATTGCAGAACCGTAAACGCCACTTCTTCGTCTTACTCTCTTTATGACCAAACCTTTGTATTGCCGCCGTGCTGCGTGTGCCGCCATGGCTCTACTGTGTTCCGCCGCATTTGCCGCCGATCAACCTCCCAAGCTGCGGCTGGCGGAGGTGGAGAGCATCCAGCCGGTAAGCTATCGCGCGGATCTGGTACTCGATCCGACTAAGGACGATTTCAGCGGATCAATCTCCATCCACATGGACGTGAGTAAGCCGACCCAGACGATCTGGCTGAATCAGGAGAAGATCCAGGTCAAGTCGGCGACGCTCAAATCGAGCGGCAAATCGATGACCGCGAAAGTGCTCCCGGGCGGAGATGATTTCGTCGGCTTCCAGTTCGACGCGCCTGTTCCCGCAGGTCCGGCAGATTTCAAGATCGACTACACCGGCACGGTGATCACGAAGAACAGCACGGCAATCTTCCGGCAGAAAGACAACGACAACTGGTACATCTTCTCGCAGTTTGAAGCGACGGATGCGCGCGGCGCTTTTCCCTGCTTCGACGAACCTTCTTATAAGACGCCCTGGCAACTGACCCTGCACGTTCCGGCAGCCGACACGGCTATCAGCAATACAACGCCGATTTCAGATAAGACGGACGGCGCGATGCGAACCGTTCAGTTCCATGAGACCAAGCCGCTGCCGAGTTACCTCGTGGCATTCGCAACCGGGCCGTTCGAGTATGTGCCCGCGGGTTTCACCGCGAAGAATCATGTCCCGGTGCGGATCGTTGTGCCGAAGGGGCATGCGGCGGAAGCAGCGTATGCCGCTGAAGTTACCGCTGGGATCATCAATCATCACGAGCAATACTTCGGCATTCCGTTTCCCTATGACAAGGCCGACCAAGTCGCGGTTCCCGACACCTCCGGATGGGGCGCGATGGAGAACCCCGGGATGGTGACGTATGCACAGAACATCATACTTGCCAAACCGGAATCGGACACGATCAATCGGAAGCGCGGATACTTCGTGACCGCCGCGCATGAGTTGGCGCACCAGTGGTTCGGCGATCTGGTGACGACGGCGTGGTGGAACGATATCTGGTTAAACGAGGCTTTCGCCACCTGGTTCGAGCAGAAGTCGACTGTGGAGATGCATCCCGAATGGAAGACGAATGTTGAGGATGTGGATGAAAAGCTCGGGGCCATGCGCGAAGACAGTCTGATGACTGCGCGTAAGATTCGGCAACCGATCGAGACCAAGGACGACATCAACAACGCTTTCGACGGAATCACCTACCAGAAGGGCGGCGCGGTGATCGGGATGTTCGAAACCTACATGACTCCGGCTGAGTTCCGGAAGGGCGTGCAGGCTTATCTCAAGCAATATTCGTGGAAAGCAACCACCGCTGACGAGTTTCTGGATTCGCTCAGTTCTTCGTGGCGCAAAGATGTGTCCAAGCCGTTTTCGACGTTCCTGAATCAATCCGGAATCCCGATGATTTCGGTCACATTGAAGTGCGATCAGGGCGCGCCGTCGCTGCATCTGGAACAGTCGCGTTTTCTGCCGCTTGGTTCGAAAGGCGGCGCGGATCAGGTTTGGAGCGTGCCGTTTTGCGTGCGCTACCCGGACGGGAAAAGCGAGTGTACGCTCATGACTGCGGCTACGCAGGACTGGCCGCTGAAAGCGACGAGCTGCCCGGCCTGGATCGAAGCGAATGCCGACGCGAAGGGTTATTACCGGGTGGACTATCAGGGCGATCTGCTGGCGAAACTAACGGCCGGCGATGTGCAAACCCGGCTTACTGCCCCTGAACGCGTAGATCTGATGGGAAATGCGCAGGCGCTTTCGGGCGCCGGGAAACTGGGTGCCGGCGACGCGCTCGCCTTAGTTGCGACATTCCACAACGATCCGGAACGGGACGTTCTAGTCAACGCCGCGGAGCTTGCCCTGAGCCCTCGCGCTTACCTGGTCCCGGAGAATCTCGAGCCAAACTATCGGCGCTTCCTCAACAAGAATTTCCAGGCGCGCGCCCTTGAGCTGGGGTGGACGCCCAAGCCGGGCGAATCCGAGGATGCACGTTTACTGCGGCCGGAGCTTGTACGGATGGTGGCGACTCGCGGTGGCAATCAGGAACTCGCGGCGCAAGCGGCTGAACTAACCGAAAAATGGTTTCAGAATCACGATAGCCTTGATCCTAATGTCACGACCTCGGTTCTCGGTACCGCGGCCTATTACGGAGATAAGACGCTGTTCGACCGTTTCCTTACCGAGTTCCAGAAGTCTCAGGATAAGCAGGTGCGGCAGCGACTGATCGCTGCCATGGGCTCGTTCCGCGACCCTTCTGCGGTTCAGGCGGGGATGAACAGCATGATCGATGGCAAAGTTCCGTTTATGGAAGGCGCATTTCTTTTATTCAACGGACAAGGGGAGTCGTCTACCCGTAAGATACCGTTCGAATTCCTGCAGGCGCATTGGGACAAGGTGACGACGATGATGCCGAGCGGCGGCGGATTCGACTTCGGTTCGGTGCTGCCGCAGGTGGGCGGATCTTACTGCGATGCGCAGTCTCGGGATGAGCTGGAAGCTTTCTTCAAACCACGCGTGGATAAGTTCGTCGGCGCGCCGCGGGCTCTCGATCAGGTGGTTGAGCGCATCAATCTTTGTATCGCGCGCACTGCGGCGCAGAAACCGCAGGTTGAGGCTTTCTTGGCTAAGTATTAGCTATTGAAGCAGGTCTTGGAGGCTCTTGGCGTCGAGTAAGTGGACGGCCAGAGGCCTCTAAGTCCGCCACGGATAGGCTGTTAACCCGCTGCTCCGCCCACTCGGGTATCGCACCAAATCGGTGTTCGATCTGGCGGCGCACGAACCGCCGCTCGCCTTCGATTTCGCCCTCAAGTTTGCCCTCATCCAGACCACGCTTATACTCACGGCCAAGAACCTTGTTGCTCAAAATGAGATCGTGGAAAGTTGCCATCATCACCCGCTTAACGTGCCGAGGCTATTGAAGCAATTCTTCGAGACTCCTGGCATCGAGCAAGCGGACGCTGAGTGTCTCCAAGTCTGCGACCGACTGACTATTGAGCCGTTGCTCCGCCCACTCGGGAATGGCGCCGAACCGCTTTTCGAGCAGACGGCGCAAGACCTCGAGTTTGCCCTCAATTTTGCCCTCAACTTTGCCCTCTAGCTTGCCCTCAAGTTTGCCCTCTTCCAAACCGCGTCTATACTCGCGGCCGAGGACCTTATTGCTTAAAATGAGGTCGTTGAACGTTGCCATTTTCTGTATCCCCTTCTCAACGGTGTCTTCGAGCCCGCGTAAGCCCGCCAAAATGAATAGCTGCTCGATCGCTTGCTCGCGCTTTGTTTCCTCCAGAGTCGCAATCTTGCCGAGTATCTCTTCAACGGCACGCCGCTGGTCCGGCAGTCGAGTCAGGATCGCTAATACATTATCGCCGACGTGATCGCTTCGGAGAAGCGCCTCGCCGTCCAGATTCCGCAGATCGATGATTTGATAGCTGAAGGAGAAGCGGAGGCCCTCCAGAGTTGCCGGCATCCGGAGGTCCGGCTCGCCTGCGTAGAGGACGATCTGCCGCGCGAAGACTCCGAATATCCGGTAAATGCCGAGCGCGTACTCAGCCATCCGTAGCGGCATGTTCGGATCGTTGGCGACTTGCAATTCAAGGTGCAGCAGACTGCCATCGAGCGCTTGTCCCAGCAAGTCCATCCGGGGATTTGCGACTTTCGGCAACTCGACATCGAGCCACTGCTCAATTGATAATCCGGTCGCCGCGTGGACCGCGCGTCCGGCCGAGTCCCGCAAGAGCGCCTTCAGCGTTACGTCGTAGTGTTGCGCCACCTGAGATCTACCGTTCCGCTTTGATCTCGAAGCTCTGCGACTGCGTGTGCCCTTTCCCGTCTTCGATCGTCAACGTGTACTTCGTAGTCTTCTTCACGACGCTGTCGAAGCAATTGGAGAGCGCCGGATAAACATGCATGACGGGTGGATCGAGCGTCACCGTCTTCGCTCCCGTCACCCCGTAGCAAATCGTCGCACTACCACCGGGACTTACAATCCCCGGTGTAGCATAAAAACTCGTGATCTTGAGTTGGCTGAGATCTCCCACGCGGTCCAACGTGTCGCGTGCCCGCTCGACCTCTTTGTTCTTCGCGGCCTCTTTCGCGCTCTGCGCATCGCTGTAACGCGAGTAGAAAGTGTAGGCGACATAGAGCGCCGCGATGACAACCGCGACGCTCGTGTAGGGAAGGATCTTGCGGAGAATCGGAAACGGTTCGCCGTCCATTTACGCCGTGCGCATTGCTTCGGACTTATCACCCGAAATGGCCGCCTGCGCCGCCGCGAGCCGCGCGATCGGCACGCGATACGGCGAGCACGAAACGTAATCGAGCCCGATCTTGTAGCAGAACTGCACCGAACTCGGCTCCCCGCCATGTTCGCCGCAGATGCCGACTTCCAGATCCGGACGCGTCTTGCGGCCGTTCTCCGTTGCCATCTTCACCAGCTGTCCGACGCCCTCTTGATCGAGCACAGCGAACGGATCATGCTTGAAGATCTTCTTGTCTTCGTAGGCTTTCTGGAATTTCGTATAGTCGTCGCGTGAAAGGCCCATCGTGGTCTGCGTCAGATCGTTGGTGCCGAAGCTGAAGAACTCGGCTTCCTTCGCAACCTCGCCTGCCAGAAGCGCCGCTCGAGGAATCTCGATCATGGTGCCCACCATGTACTTGAGGTCTTTCATGCCGGCTTTGCCGAGCACTTCGTCGGCGACCTTGACCACCAGATCCTTCTGGTTCTTCAACTCTTCGACGCTGCCAATCAGCGGGATCATCACTTCGGGAATGACCTTGATACCCTTCTTCGCGACCTGTACGGCGGCCTCGAAGATAGCGCGCGCCTGCATCTCGGTGATCTCGGGATACGTGATGCCGAGGCGGCAGCCGCGATGGCCCAGCATCGGGTTGAATTCGTGCAGTTGCTCGACGCGATGGAGCAGCTCAGGAAGATGCTTCTTCAGTTCGCCGACGGTGACGTCGTACTCCGCAGCCATCGCCTTTTTCGCTTTAAGATCGGCGTGCGGCAGCTTCGCCAAGTCCACCATCAGGTTTTCACGTTTCGGCAGGAATTCGTGCAGCGGGGGATCGAGTGTTCGGATCACGACGGGAAACCCGTTCATCGCTTTGAACAGACCCGCGAAGTCGGAGCGCTGCATCGGCAACAGCTTCATCAGTGCCTTGCGTCGCGTCGGCTCATCGTTCGCCAGAATCATGGCCTGCACGAGCGGCAAACGATCTTCCGCGAAGAACATGTGCTCGGTGCGGCACAGACCGATGCCTTCCGCGCCGAACTTGCGAGCGGCAATTGCGTCGCGAGGGATATCGGCGTTGGCGCGCACGCCGAATTTGCCACGGAACTCATCCGCCCACTTCATGAACTCGCCAAGCGTGGAATGTTCGGTGTCCGGATCGATGGTCTTCGCCTGACCGACATAGACATCGCCGGTCGTTCCGTCGAACGAGATCCAATCGCCTTCCTTGATCGTCACCGTCTTGCCGGCGGTGGTCACGAACACTGTCTTCTTCGTTTCGTTGATCTGCAGATCACCCGCGCCGACCACGCACGGACGGCCCATGCCGCGGGCCACAACGGCCGCGTGGCTCGACTTGCCGCCGATCGCTGTTAGAATGCCCTTCGAGACATCCATGCCGTGAATATCATTCGGCGTCGTCTCCTTACGAACCAGAATTACCGGACCACCCGCAGCAGCTGCAACGGCGTCATCCGCGGTTAACGCAACACGGCCGACTGCGGCGCCCGGAGAAGCCGAGATGCCGGTCGTCAGCTTGGTGAGTTCCTTGATCGTCTTCGAATCGAACACCGGATGCAACAGCTGATCGAGCTGCGAAGGCGCAACGCGCTGCACGGCTTCCGCCTTGCTGATCATGCCTTCATGCACCATGTCGACCGCAACGCGAACAGCGGCCGGACCAGTCCGCTTGCCGTTGCGCGTCTGCAGCATGTAGAGCTTCTTGTCCTGAATGGTGAACTCGAAGTCCTGCATGTCCTTGTAGTGTTTTTCGAGATTCGTCGTGATTTCTTTCAGCTCGGCGAACGCTTCGGGCATCACCGCTTCGAGCGCGGAAATGGGCTGCGGCGTGCGGATGCCGGCGACGACATCTTCGCCCTGCGCGTTGATGAGGAACTCACCGTAGAAGACCTTCTCGCCCGTCGCGGGATCGCGGGTGAAGCCGACTCCCGTGGCCGAAGTCTCGCCCATGTTGCCGAACACCATCGCCTGCACGTTGGCCGCGGTGCCGATGTCATCGGGGATCTTTTCCATCTTGCGGTAGTAAGCGGCTTTGTCGTTCCACCAGGAGCCGAACACCGCGTTACGGGCCAGCTTCAACTGTTCGCGCGGGTCTTCCGGAAAAGGCTTGCCGGTCTTCTTTTGAACCAGCTTCTTGTAGTCGACGATGACGGCCTTCAGATCGTCGGCGCTAAGATCGGTGTCGAGCTTCGTGCGGGCTTTCGCTTTACGCGCATCGAAGATGTGATTGAATTCTTCCATCTCGATGTTGAGCGCCACTTCGCCGAACATCTGAATGAAGCGCCGGTAGCAGTCGTAAGCAAAGCGCGCATTCCCGCTTTTCGCGGCGAGACCTTCCGCTGTGGTGTCGTTCAGACCCAGGTTGAGAATCGTGTTCATCATGCCGGGCATGGAGAACTTCGCGCCGGAACGGACGCTCAGCAGCAGTGGGTCCGAATGATCTCCCAGCTTCTGCCCCATCTGCTTTTCGAGCTTCTCGAGTGCCTTCTCGATCTCCTTCTCGACATCGTCGGGCACCTGCTTGTTGTTTTTGAAGTAGATGTTGCAGACATCGGTGGCAATGGTGAATCCGGGAGGAACCGGGAGGCCGGCGCGGCTCATCTCGGCGAGTCCGGCGCCCTTGCCGCCCAGAACGTCTTTCATCTTTCCATCACCGTCCGACGTACCGTTGCCGAACGAAAACACATGCTTACTCATTTATGATTTTGTCTCCTGGGAAGTAGTTACAATTTCGGAAAAATCCGCGATGGTTGAGAACTCGCGCCGCATCGATGCGAGCAGTGCGAGCCGGTTGGCGCGCACCTGTTCATCCTTCGCGTTCACTAATACTTTGTCGAAGAAACGATCGACGAATGGACGCATCGCGGCGATGCTGGTGAGTGCGGCCGGGTAGTCCGCGCCCGCCGTTTGCTGGACGGTTTGAACATAGGCCGAGTAAAGATCGGCTTCCGCGCCGCTCTCGATCAGCGACAAGTTGATCACGTCCTTGCGGTCATACTGCGCCTGCCGCAGAATGTTTGAGATCCGCTTGAAGCTGGCGGCCAGCGGCTCAAAATCCGCGGTTGGGCGAACGGCTTGCACCGCCTTCAGCCGCTTTTCGACTTCGCTGAGGCGGCTCCAGCTTGCGGCTAGAACGGCGTTCACTTCGTCGTAGGCGAATCCACGAATGTCGCGGAAATAATAGCGGATGCGATCGAGGAAGAATTCTTTCAGCTTCGGATCGCGGCCGGCATACGACTCGAGATCGATGTCCATCGCGCCTTCGACAATGATCTTGACCACGCCTTGTGCCGCGCGGCGCAGTGCAAAAGGATCTCTCGAACCCGAGGGAATTAACCCGACCTCGAAACAGCCGCGCAGTGTGTCGAGTTTATCGGCGATACCCAGAATCCGTCCGGCCGCGTTGGACGGAATCGAGTCTTCCATGCTGACCGGTTTGTATTGGTCATAGATGGCCTGCGCGACATCTTCGTGTTCGCCTTGGGCGCGCGCGTAGAGACCGCCCACCACACCTTGCAGTTCAGTGAACTCTTTGACGAGCTCAGTAGTCAGATCCGTCTTCGCGAGAGTCGCTGCGCGAAGAGCGTGTTCATCGCCGCCGAGTTCGCGGACCAGTGACTCGACGCGTCGCGTCTTCTCGAGATACGTACCGAGCTTGGCTTGAAACGTGACATGCGCCAGATCGTCGACGCGTTGCGCGAGCGTGCGCTTCTGATCCGCGTTCCAGAAGAAGCGCGCATCGTTGAACCGCGCGCGCAGCACGCCTTCATTGCCGCGACGGATCAGTCCATCGCGATCCTCATCCAGGTTCATGACCGCGACAAACTGCGGCTGCAACTGCCCGTCTTTCGATTCAACCGAGAGGTACTTCTGGTGAAATTTCATCACCGTAGTCAAGACCTCTTTCGGCAGCGTCAAAAACTCTTCGTCGAAATGGCCGACAATCGGCGTCGGATATTCGGTGATGTTCGTGAGCGTGCGCAGCAGCGGCCGGTCGCACTTATAGTGCACGGGACTTTCGCGAATGCGTTGATAGCGTTCGTCGGCTGAAAGGATGACGAAGTTCTCGCGCAGCCGCTGTTCGTAATCTTCGTACGTGACCGGGAACCACTTCTGGCCCAGCGCGCGATGTCCGCTCGAAAGATTGAAACTCTCGACACCGGCAATCGTGAAAGGCACGATCTCACCACCGAGCAACGCCACGATCCAGCGGATAGGCCGGATGAAGCGCTCGCTTCCTTTGCCTGCCCAGTACATCGTTTTCGGAAACGGTGTGCCGAGGATAACGCCAGACAGAGAAGCCGATAAAATATCGCGCGTCAAACGTCCGGGCACTCGCTTCAGGAACGAATAGTATTCGCCCTTGGGTGTTACTGTCCGCCCTAGATCCTCAACACGCGCGCCGATTTTTTTCGCGAATCCGGCAACCGCTGCTTGGGGCGCCGATGTGGCGGGTCCCGTGATGAACTCCTCGGCATCGGGCTCGCGCTCGATCACATTTTCCGCGCGAACCACCAAGCGGCGCGGTGTTCCATCCACGCGCGCTTTATCCCCGACGAGTTTGGCGCAGGCGAGCAGCAGGTGTTCGAGCGCCGGGTCGATCATATGATCGGGAATTTCTTCGGTGCCGATCTCAAGCAGGAAGTTCACGCAGCGGCCTCTTCGGCTCCCGGAGCAACCACAGGCGTTTGCTGCGCGACCCATGCTTCCGCTGCGGCGACGGCTATCTTGCGTACGCGCCCAATCACGCCGACGCGCTCCGTCACACTAATCGCGCCGCGCGCATCCAGCGTGTTGAAAAGGTGGCTGCACTTCAGCACGTGATCGTAGGCGGGGAGCACCGGAAATCGCGGCTTATCCGGATACGCCGCAAACATGCTCAGCAGCCGCTGCGCCTCTTTTTCATGCAGCTCGAATAACTTCCACAACGTGCCGACGTCGGCCAGTTCGAAGTTGTAAACGGAATATTGAACCTCGTCGGCCATGCGCACATCGCCGTACGTGACGCCGCCCGTCCACTCGATGTCGTAGACGCTGTCGCGGTCTTGAAGAAACGCCGTCAGGCGCTCAAGACCATAGGTGATCTCAGCAGGCACGACGTCGAGATCGATACCGCCGCATTGCTGGAAGTAGGTGAACTGCGTGATCTCGAGACCGTCGAGCATCACCTGCCATCCGACACCCCACGCCCCCAGGGTCGGCGCTTCCCAGTTGTCTTCTTCAAGCTTGATGTCGTGCTTCTTAAGGTCGATGCCGATCGCTTCCAGGCTGCCGAGGTAGAGATCGATCACGTCGGCCGGCGCCGGCTTCAGAATCACTTGCAGTTGCTGGTGCTTGTAGAGGCGTTTTGGATTCTCACCGTAACGGCCATCGGCGGGGCGGCGGCTCGGCTGCACATACGCGACGCGATACGGCTTCGGTCCAAGCACGCGGAGGAAAGTTTCCGGCGCCATCGTACCCGCGCCGACTTCAAGATCCATCGGCTCCTGAATGATGCAGCCGCGCTCGGCCCAATACTGCTTCAAACGGAAGATGACATCTTGAAACGAAAGCATTGCGGATTTAGGCTGCTTCCAAAACAGAAACGGTGAGCAGGCGCCGTTCGATGTGGGATTCGATTTGCTGCTGCAGGAAACGCCGTAGATCGGCGGCGGTTTCACGGGTCCAAGCAGCGTCTAATGCGCTAACCGGAATGCGCAGAATCTGATGAGCGATGGTTCGCGATTCGCGGCTCAGTTCCCACGCATCGCGCACCGACAATGTTCGCTTGCAATCCAGGCACATCAGACCATGAGCGCCGCGGCGGAAGAATGCGCGCTCGCCTTCTTCATCGAGCGAAACCCCGCAGCTAAGACAGGCGTGGAGTTCGGGGAGCATGCCGGCCAGTTTCACGGCCCAGAGAGTGAAGTACGTAACTCCGCGCCACACAGCTCCAGGACTGCCGGCGCGGATGTGTTCCAGGACAGATGTGATCAGGCGAAAGAACTTGTCGTTCGGTTCGTGCGCAGGAAGGATTTGTTCCGAAATCTCGGCCAGGTAATCGAGTGAAATGCCCGCCGCATAATCGGACAAAAGGCCGAACTGGCTCTGCACAAGATCGCAGGAATCGAGGTTGACCAATTCGCGGTTCTCCCGCTCGAAATATGCCATTCTCACTTGGGACAGCCGCTCGAGACCCGAGCCGAAGCCGTTCTTCTGGCGCCGCGCACGCTTGGCAACGCCTCGTAATTTGCCAGCATCCCGCGTAAAGAAGCTGACGATCAGATCCGACTCTTTTAGTGGATAAGTTTGCAAAACGAAAGCTTCGCTCACACGAGCGGGCATAAATGCTACTGTGACGGAAATCTCAGGTTAGCATAGGGCTCTGGCGTACATCAGCGCGGTGAGGGTCGCGCCTCGCGCAACTTCACTGCTTTGAAGACGATCAGTCGCGCATTGCCAGCCGCATCGCCCTCGATATCCGCTCGCGCACGCTCCGGCCGATTCTTCGTATCGAGAAACTTATCAATGTACCGCGCGTACAGCGCAAGCGCCTTTTCAGTGCGAGGCAGTTCGCGCGTGAAGAGCGGGTCGATATTTAGAAGCCATTTCCAGACCTCGTCCTCGTCGATTCCGGTGATTTTGATCTGCGCCGGAACCAGCGGCAGTTGATCGTGGGGGGTGATGTAGAGGGCCTTCGCCAATCCTCAAGAGCTTAAACCGCCGGACCTTCAGGCGTGATGGCAAAAGCGCGTACTGAATTAAGATGGAGTTGATGATCGAGCTAAGCGTCCACGACGTCGAGACGCGCCTTTCGCAGCTCCTGGATCTCGTTCAGGATGGCGAAGACGTAATCATCCACCGCGATGGAAAGCCCGTTGCCCGGCTAGTCGCACTTATAGGAACTGTTGCGCCTCCATTTGGCGCGATGCGCGGTGAATTCGAACTGCCCGAAGGATGGGATCGTCCCCTGACATCGGACGAAGCTGAGGCCTTTTGGGAAGGGAGATGGTGAGCCTGCTCGACACCGCGACTTTATTGTGGACGTTGGTCGCGCCGGAACGTCTATCAGATATCGCCCGTGAACGAATTGCGAAATCCGTTCCAATGTTGAGCGTAGCCTCCTACTGGGAGATCGTAATTAAGAGCAGAAAGGGTCTGCTGCCAATCGCAGATCCCGTGGATTGGTGGACGCGAGCAACAGCACTGCTCGGCAGCCAAGTCTTACCCATTGGGTCTCGCCACGTTACGCAGCTGGCCGTCCTACCGGACTTGCATCGTGATCCTTTCGACCGGATCCTAATCGCCCAAGCCTTGGTAGAAGGCATGGAATTGATTTCCAGCGATCGGCAGATTAGTCGCTATCCAGTGCGTATTATCTGGTGAAGAGCTAAAGCCAAAAACATCCACTCCTGACCGAAACGCTCTCGAACGGACGGACCGCCCGTAAGATAGGCCTATTGCAGCAATTCTTCGAGTGTTTCAGCGTCCAACAGGCGAACACTTAACTCTTCGAGATCTTCGGTCGGCCTGTTGTTAAGCCGCTCGTCCGCCCACTCCGGAATTGCACCAAAGCGCTTTTCGATCAGACGGCGAACCAGCTTCAGCTCGCCTTCCCGCTCGCCTTTTAGCTCGCCTTTTAGCTCGCCTTCCTCGAGACCACGCTTGTATTCGCGGCCAAGGACTTTGTTGCTCATGATGATGTCGTTGAGTGTTGCCATCTTTAGCATCGCCTCCTCCACGGCTTCTTCCAGCCCGCGCAGCCCGGCCAAAATCAGGAGCTGTTCGATCGCCTGCTCCCTCCTGGTTTCATCCCGCGATGAAATCTTGCGGAGGATCTCTTCGATCGCGGTCTGCTGATCCCGCAGGCGAGTCACGATCGCTAATACATTATCGCCCAGATTGTCACTCGCCAGGAGCGTTTCGCCGTCAAGGTCGCGCAGATTGATGACTTCATACCGGAAGGAAAAACCCGGGCCTTGAAGACTCGTTTCCATCCGGAGCTCGGGCTCACCAGCATAAAGCACAATCTGCCTGGCGAACTTTCCGAAATTCCGGTAGATCGCCAGCGCGTACTCGGCCATGCGCTGCGGCATCTCCACGTCGTTACCGACCTGCAACTCCAGATGTAAGAGACTTCCGTCGTCTGTCTGTCCGAGTAAATCGACGCGGGGGTTAGCAATCTTGGGCAGCTCAACATTCAGCCACGTCGAAACCGAGAGTCCAGTTGCTAGCTGAATCGCGCGGCCGGCGGGTTCTTGCAGCAGCAACTTCAGCGTTACGTCGTAGTGTTGCGCCATCGGCTTCTCCAGACGCAAAAAGGGCCGACTCTCCCGTAAGAGAATCGGCCCTTCCAAAAAAACTGCGCGGTTACGGCTGCTGCTGTTGATCGGAAGAGTCTGAAGACGGATCGCGCCGCTTCAGAGTCGGTCGTTCGTCCTCGTCACCCTTGGACTTCTGATCGCCGTCATCGACCGTGGTGCCCGCACCCGGAGCCCGTCGAAGCCGCGGACGCGAACTGTCCTTTGCGTCGTCCACCTTACGCCGATTGTGCATCGCCATAGTCCGCAGTTTCACGTCGTTGAACTCTGACGTGGTCACGACATATTCCGGCTTGGCTTTCAGGTATTTCTCGATGTTGACCTGCGCGGCTTTGATCCGGTCGTCCGTCGGCGGATGAGTCGAGAACATCTTCGAAATCGTGCCGGGCTTGCGTTTTTCGAGCGACTGGATCTTTTCGAAGAAATCAACAAACGACGTCGGGTCATACCCGGTCTTGTACATGTACTCCAGACCAAGCAAATCGGCTTCGGCCTCGTCGGCGCGAGTGAACTTCAGAAACGTCATCGGAACTGCGAGCCCCATCGCCTGGTAAATGCCGTATCCGGCCCAGCCGCCCATGAAGATCAGGGGAATAGTTCCGAACTGAACAAGCTGTGCCTTGGTCATCTGGCGCGTGGCGTGACGCGCTGCCACGTGCCCGATCTCATGCGCCATTACGCCGGCCATCTCGGCTTCGTTGTCCGCTTTAAGCAGAATCCCGGTGTTTACGAAGAAGAATCCGCCGGGCAGCGCGAACGCGTTCACTTCGTCGGAATCGATCACCTTAATGGTGAACGGCACTTTCGCGTCAGAGTTACGGACCAGGTTCTGCCCGATGCGGTTTACATATTCCGCAATAACCGGGTCATCGACAATCCGAGCCTGCCGCTCCACCTCCTGAGCCAGCTGTTTACCGAGAGCGATCTCCTTCTGGATGGAATAGAAGTTGACGCCCTTTCCCACATTGCGATTGCCGATCTGGTCGGGATCTTTTTCGGTACTGTCCGCGAAAATCGCGGGCGGCATCATGAGCAGGCACACCACAGTGGTGGCGATGTGCATCCGGAAAAGCTGCTTCATAGAGGGAGGAGGCTCCTGCAGGTATTATAGGCCCCGGAAATCGAGCCTGTATGTTCTACGCGACAGCGTGAGGCAACGTTACAGGAACTTCATGAAAACGCGGCCCCGCGGGGATGCCGAATTAACGCTTCTCGCCGTGGACCAGAGCCGGCGCAGAACTCGTCCCGGCTTCCTGCTCGCGACGCTCTTCGATAGCGACCATCCGCAGGCGCATCTCCTCGTATTCCGAAGTGTTGACGACCCACTCAGGGCGCGTGCCCACAACTGTATTCAGCCGTTTTTCGGTTGCTGCGATGCGGGCCGCAGTGATTGGGTGATCGCCATACAAGCGCGCTACCCGACTGGGAGTCTTGCGCTCCGCGCCTTCGATTCGCTCGAAGAAGTCGACGGCGGCTGTCGGATCATACCCACACCGGGCCAAGAAAGTGACTCCGAGCTGATCGGCCTGCGTCTCGAACTCGCGCGCCACCTTCTTTAAACCCGGCTCGGCAGCTAGCTCGCCGAGCGCTCGCGCCCACCCGCCGCCGAAAAGCACTAACGGGATGGTTCCCAGTTTGGTCAGCTGCTGGACGCTGGCCTGTTCCGTGGAGTGCCGCGCCGAGACATGCCCAATTTCGTGAGCGAGCACAAACGCCAGTTCCGCTTCGGATTCGGTGAGCCGTAGCATCGCGGTGTTTACATAGACGTGTCCGGCCGGCAGCGTGAACGCGTTCAGTTCTCCGGATTCGATCACCTTCACCGTTACGGGAAACGCCAGGTCGGATTCGTGCGCGATCTTCTGCGCGACACGATTTACGTACTCCACCATGATGGGATCGTCGGCGAGCTTAACTTGACGCTCCACCTCCGCCGCCAATTGCTTACCCAATGCGGTCTCGCGCTCGAGGCTGTAGAGATTGGCCGCGCTTAGAGGCGCGGCCGCGACCACGCCGATTAGCAAGGCCGCGATCGCCGTGCGTGTCACGCTTGCGAATCGGGTGCTTCTGTACTTCCTACTCACTTCTTAACAGGATACGCTCGGAAGTCGACGCGCGTGATCGCCAAATGTCAAAAATTTGTAAATCTCGCCGGATACAGCCGTCAGGATCCATGGTATTGAACTAAACGCTCCTGCCGTGTTTGCGCCAGGCCGATTCCGCTCGCATCGAGACCGATGCGCGCTTGGACGATCAGCCAGAGGCCTTCCGCCTGTATGGGCCCGACGGACATCTCGAGGTTGCGCTCGACGGCTCGATCGCTATCGCCTGGCAGGATATGCGAACGCATCATGGATGCGGGATCGACATCGTGAACAAAGACGGCGAAACCATTCGCTCCATTCCGACGGGCTTGTTCGAGGCCGAGCACATGGCGTTCGCTCCCGACGGTTCACTCTGGAAATTCGGAACGGAATTCACGTCGAAGGGCTATGACAGGAAGACTGTCGACGAGTTCGCGACGCTTCGTCACGTCTCAGCGGATGGCGAACTCATCGGTCAATCCCTTCCGCGCTCACTCTTTGAACGCGGCCTCCCGCCTGCGGGCGCGGTTAACCGGTCGCGAACTCTGTTCATCAGCGTAGATCGGCTAGGCATTCTCGCTATTAACGGCCAGAACGGAAGTACCGGCAGTGGATCGAAATTGATTTTCAAGGCAATGTGCTCGGCCGATACTCGCTGCTACACCCTGAAGAGACCGTGATGACAGCGGACGGTTGTGTATTCACCCAAATTGAAAGAGCCATGCGTTTTCAGTGCTGGATGACGTGTCCCGCGAATGGAAATCTGCGCCGATTCCGAGCTCCAGATACCAATATCTTGGGACGTCGACGGCAACCAACTTCTGCTCTTTTCCTGGAAAGAGGGCCGGCTCGTAATCGAACGGGTTGCGGCGCCGGGCGTCAGTGAGGTCGCGCAAAAGTAAGCTGGATGGATGAAAGTTCGCACTCTCGCCCCAGCATTCCTGCTGATCGTCGCCGCCGCCGTCTTCCTTATTCATCGCGCCCACGCGCAGGACCCTCTCGATTCCTTAATCGTCTGTCGCCAGACCCAGAAGCTGATTTTCGAGAATGCTTTCGTCCGCGTGATCGACGATTCAATCCCGCCGGGAGTCTCGGAACCGAAGCACCACCATCCGCATGGGGTTGTTGTCGCGCTGGTCGATGCGGATACGGAAGTCCACATCTATCCGGCGGGGACCGTGGCGCGACGCCATACCGCTGCCGGTAGCGCCACCTGGAATGAGGCGCTGATCCACGACGTGAAGAACGTCGGCAGTACAGCAACGCACTTTATCCGCATCGATCTCAAGTAAAGCGATCGCCCGCTTGGCTTACCATCCGGTATACCGAAGGCCGTCGCTTTCCGCGCTCCTTCACAATGTTACGGGGGACCTTTTTGAAGGCACGCGCGCTAATCACGGGAGCATCAGGGCACTTGGGGTATCACGTTGCGAGAGCCGCATTGGAGGCGGGGCACGAAACCGCGCTTCTCATCCGGAGCCGCAACGGAAACATTGAAGATCTGGCGCGAGCCGGCGCCGCTGTACACGTTGTCGATTTCAACCAGCCCGAAACGTATCGCGAATTCCTGAAAACGGCGGACGTTCTGTTCCACGTCGCTGCTCAGAATACGACCGATACCAGCGATTCCAAGTCGGTGCTCGCGAACACGGCTGGCTTGGCCGACAGCGTTTTGACCGAGGCACTCGAGTGCGGCGTAAAGACAATCGTTTATACGAGTTCAGTGGTGGTGCTCGGGCGCAGCCCGGATCCTCAGCGCCTGATCACCGAAGAGGATCGGACGGAGACAATCGAAAGCCCCTACGTGCAGGGAAAGGTTGACGCGGAGCTGCTTTGCGAACGCCTGGCGCAAACCGGCGGCGCGGACATCCGCAGGATCTACCCATCGTGGCTGGTGGGCAAGCACGACCTCCGCGGCACGCCGCCGCAGCAGATGATCGCGCGATACCTGAACAAGGGCCAGCCATTCTACTTCGACGGCGGCATCTCGATCGCATCGGTCGCCGATGTCGGGCGCGCGCATGTCGCAGCCTTCGAACGCGGCCGGAAAAATGGGAAGTACGTTGCGGCGGGGGACAACGTCACCTTCCAGCAATTCTTCGACCTGCTGGCGGAGCTCACCGGGAAAAGCAAGGCGAAGATCCGGATCCCGAAACCGGTGCTAGTGGCAGGGGCGACGGCCGTCGACCGCGTGTTGCGCCTGATCGGAAAGCAGTCGCCGGTCGATCCAGCCTATATGAGGAGTGTGATCGGCTCGTATAGCTGGTACGACTCCTCGCGAGCATGCACCGAACTGGGTTACGTGATCCGCCCCGCGCGCGAGACTTTACGCGAAGGCGTCGCGATGGAGCGAATGCGGCTAGCGCAGACCCATCTGTTAACGCCACGAGCCGATGCCCTACCGATTCCCGGCCCGCGCGCAGTCGAACAGATACCGCCGCTGCTATTGACCGGAGCTCCCGGTTGGTTGGGAAACCGCTTCATTGACATTCTGATGAACGGGGACCGCCGCGGCCACCACTATCCACATCGCAAGATCCGCCTGCTGGTGGAGCGGAGGCAGGTCGAACTCCTGGATTTGCCTCCCCAATTCGAGGTCATTCCCGGCGATTTACTGGACCCGCGCGGTCTCGAGGAAGCCGTATCAGGCGTTGGGACCGTCATTCACTTGGCCGGCGCGATTTATCCCAAGAAGATCGGGACACTGTATCGGGTAAATACCGACGGGACGAAAAATTTGGTGGACGCTTGCGTTCGAACCGGGGTGCGGCGGTTCCTTTTCATGAGTACCGACTCGGTATGCGGACATGGGACGCCGGAGAAGCGAATCTTCGACGAGAACACGCCCGACAGCCCTTATCGGAATTACGGACGAAGTAAGTGGCTGGCCGAACAGTACATCCTCGAGAAGGCGCGAGCGGGCCAGCTGGACGCGACGATCCTGCGAGGATTCTGGTTCTTCGGCCCGTTCTCGCCGGCGCGCCAGGAGTCGTTCCTGAACATGCTGCAAAAAGGACCCCATATCGTTCTCGGCAACGGGAAGAATTTCAGGAGCATATCGCACGTGGATAACCTCGTTAGCGCGTTCCTTGCAACCGAGACGGAGCCGCGCACGTATGGACGGGTGTATTGGATTGGCGACGAAAAACCGGATTACACGGTAGACGATATCTACTCAACATTTTGCAGTGCGTTGGGGACGACCTACCGGCCGGTCTACCTTCCGGGTTTTGTGTGCGCGGGGTGCCGCTTGGCCGACAGCGTGTTGGGTTTGACCGGGGGTCTGCATCCGACGATTCACGGAGCAGGTAAGTTCGCGTTTGATATCGCCGGCCGGGTGGACGCGGCGAAGCGGGACTTCGGTTATGAGCCGATCATTTCGCTTGCGGATTACGCGAGGGAGTATGCCGAATTCAGACGCCGGAATTGAAATTGGCTCTTGCGGAAGTTGTGGAAGGGGATTCATAGGCACCATAGGCCTAAAAGTCCCTTTGAAATCAGTGCGAAAGCTGCTAAAATCGAGCGAAAAGGCAGCTAAGTAGTATATCTCGGCGAATGGTCTGTAGTTCCCTCCGCCGCTGCCGATTGGAGAATCAGGAGTCCGGCCCATGCATCGTTTGTCCCTCGGTACCCATGCGCTTCACCTTAAGCTTCTTGAGATGGGCGAGATGGTCGAGCTTTCTCTTTCCCGCGCTGTAGAAGCTTTGACCAAGCGAGATTGGCAGCTTTGCGAGCGCGTGATCGCCGATGAACAGCGGATCGACAATCTCGAATTAGAGATTGACGACATGGCGACGCGTCTTCTTGCCCTTCACCAGCCTGTCGCGCGCGATTTGCGCCTGATTACCGCTACACTCAAGATCAATAGCGACCTCGAACGGATTGGCGACCTGGCAACTAATGTGGCGCGGCGCTGTATTTCGCTGATGGCGGCGCCGGAAATCGCCTCCGTCGTTGCGGATCTTCGCAATATGGCTGGTCTTACGATCTCGATGCTTTCCCGAAGTTTGAGCGCATTCCTCAATGCCGACGCGGACATCGCCCGCAACGTTCTCGATGCAGACGACGAAGTTGATTTCTTGCGGGATAAGATTAACGGCGACTTGCTAGCCGTGATGCAAAGCGAGCCTTCCAAAATCAGCACGGGAATCGATTTGCTGCTGGTAAGCCGGAGCTTGGAGCGCATTGCGGATCATGCCACGAATATTGCCGAAGATGTCGTTTACCTGGTCCGCGGTATCGACGTGCGGCACCGCCGTTCTAACGTGGCGTAACCCGCCGATGGCTGTTTTGCGCGGCTGCAGCTAACGTTTCGACGCAAAGACGGCCGATCTCTCTGTTGTGGAAGAACGGGACCGGGCTGTTGTGGAAGAGCGGTTAGTAGAGGTGCTCGAACGGACTGACGCGGAGCTGGCGTCCCGCTCCGTACCGGGCATGTGGGGCAACACCCTTTTCGTCCTCCTGGCTGCGTGTACAACTTCGCTGCTGTTCACCTTCGCGATGGTGGCGATGCGTATGGTTCTTGTGTTCGCTCGAGGCGGCTGTCGTCTCCCACGGGGTTTGTGGCGTTGGCTGCTTTTGGCGAATGTCATTCTCTCGGCGGGAAGCTGGGGATTGATGTGCGCTTTCGGACTCTGATGTTGCTCGACACGGCGGCTATCTCGGGGGCAGGAGTTCACCTGATGATTGAGAAGGTATCGTTGGCGCTCACCTACGCCTCGATCATTCTGGCTCCGACGTTCATTGCGTTTATTTGGCTGGGCAGTCCCGCCAGTCTACTGCGTCTTTTGGAAAGCCATGAACGACCACGTCGAATTACAGCGCCTGGCCCACCGTGACGCGTTGACTGGGCTTCCTAACCGCCTGAAACTCGAACGCAGCGTGCAACGAGCACTACGCGGCAATCAGCGGGGAGACGATCGGATCTGCCTTCTTTATATTGACCCGGATGAGTTCAAACAGGTAAATAACCGCTTCACGCACATCGCCTCCCAAGCGGCACGCCGTTGCGCCGGGATTCATGGGTTGTCGGAGACGCGCTGCGACTTCCGCCAGCAGCAGTTCGCCTATGCGGTGCCGCCTAATCTATTCAGACTCCGCATTTCCTTTTACATCCGTTTAGAGTTCAAGCAGCCTATTTCACTGGCACCTCGGTCGCTTGGTTGGCGGAGTTGTAAGTTACTACACTTCTTGCGCCTAAATTGATTGCGATTGTATATAGCATTCTGCTGTTTTGAGAGATGCTAGAGACGGACGCCACGCCCCGAAAATCCGTGCAACATCCGTTTCGGCGTTTGGCCGCGTAGTTAGGTTTAGCTGGAAATCGACGTTAAGGAGCGAAATCGTTGAAAGAGTCACTGCAAGAGACAAGCGAAATACTGCGGACCGTGCTGGATCCGTTACGACAGGGCCCGGGCGCCGCATCTCCGGGACGACGCAATTTTTTCAAGAAACTCGGGCTGGGCGCGACGGGGGGACTTTTGTTAGCGAACCTGCCCCGAGCCAAAGGGCAGAGTACAAGTACAGGCGGCAGTAGCTCGACGCAGGACACGGCGAATGAGATTTTCACCGCGGCGGTAGTCGCCGAGGATTTGGCGACCACGTTTTACTACAACGGCCTGATCGGCGGCGTGATCACGGACCCATCACTGGCCGGACCGGGTGGAACGGCAACGAGCAACACCGGCAACGTGCCCAACGTGACCTATCTCCGGGCTGCTCTCGACCAGGAAATCCAGCACGCGAACTTGCTGCGCGCAGTGGCTAATCTGGGCGCCGACGCCACTACGGATCCTTACCAGACGTTCTATTTTCCAACCGGCACATTCGACACGATTTCTGCCTTCACGTCGATGCTGGAAACGCTGGAAAACGCTTTCATCGGTGCATACCTCACGGCAATCGGGGAGTTGGCCAGCCTGGCGATCGCTCCGGGGAACCCAACGGCGGCCGGTCCTTACGGAGGACCCTACAGCTCGAGTCAGTTGGGCTACTTCGCCGAAGTTGCTGCTTCGATCATGGGCATCGAGGCGGAGCACCGTGTGCTCGGCCAGGTGATCCTGAACGCGGCGCAGCCGAACAACCTGAACTTTGAACAGACCGACAACCTGCTAAGCGTCTACAACGGCGCTAACTCTGCCGTTGCCGCGTTGACCCCGTTCCTGACTTCAACCACGGGTCCGGCGTACTCTCTGGCCACTGCTTTGGCTGGCGCCGCCACGGTTGGGGTATCTTCGACCGGCAATCCTCCGTCTTCAACTCCGGCAGTATTGACGGCCAGTCCGAACCCGATTATCCTAACCCCCGGCAGCCTCGGCGCAGTTACAACCCTAACGTGGAATGCCCCTTACGCTTCCGTCATTGAGATTCACGTCGGAAGTCCGACCGGTCCCTTGTTCACCCACAACGTAAATGCCGGATCCATGGCTACGGGTGCATGGGTCAGCAACGGAATGATGTTCTACTTGCAGGATGTAAGTAACGGAAATCCGCTGACTTCGGCTTACACGATCGCGACGGTTACTGTGGCGGTTCAGGCAGGCACGGAGTAGCAACGGCGCTGCTTGGTGGGTTGGCCTTGTTTGGCTCAATCCACTAAGTAGGGCTGACGTACCGGTTCGGTGGTGCAGGGCGGTCGTGTAGCTGCCGCGCCGCTAGAATGCGCATCGTTAGTGCGGCGGCTAGAAACCCGAAGAATACCGGCTCTCGCAGGGTGAGCGCCAAAGCTACCAGGGCGGCAGCCGCGATCCAAAGATAGCGCACTTTGCAGAATTCCTCTCTTCCAATCAAGCGTCGACCGCGTTTTATCGTCGGGTGCGCGGTTTCGGGATAGTACCGCTAACACCGTCATTCCAGCGGCTACTACAGCTAGTCCAATCCAATTTAGTAACAGCCCAAATCCGATCCAGCAAATTACTGTAGCGGCAACCGGCACTTCATGCGATCCCCGCGCGAAACTCCAGGTCATCCATGCGGCCCCTATGGATACAACGCCGGCCGCGATCGCATAGCCAAGTCCATGACCAAGGCCAGTCGGCGGAAATAGAGCTGTGACAAAGCCGGCTGCGTCCCTGCGATCGAGCGGCCAGAGCACGAACGCAATGAGGTAGATGGCTAGCGCGATCCAAAATTGGTAATTCCGCATGTACCGGTCATGTTACTCCCCCGATCAACGCAGAGTCGCTACCTGCCCGGATTTAATCTTAGCGGCGTGGGCGAGTATGTCGGGATCGCGGGTACCTACGGCAAGTGCAGTGTCTATCTGCTTGCGGGCTTCCTCGTCCCGATTGTTCAGGTGGAGAGCCCAGGCATAAGCATCCAACGTGTAGATATCGTGCCGCCACGCGTACTCCTGCCTGGCTAGCTCCAGCGCCTTCAAAGGTTGATGTGCGCGATCGGCGTAGTAAAAGACGAGTTCGCGGTTCGCATTATTTTTCTGGGCGGCTTCTAGCGAGGCCCGCTGAAGGAACTCGGCGTAGATTTCTTTGGCTTCCGCGCTTCGTCCGGATTTCTCTAAAGCTTCAGCCAAGCGATAGGCATTCCTGGCCGTAGGTGCTAATTTTTCACGCTGCCGGAGTAGCGCTATCGCCTCATCGAAGTGCTTTTCGTCCAGATAGACATCGGCAAGTTCGCCCAGCGCTGGATTATAGGCGGGAAGCAGCTCGAGCGCTTGTTTCAGCAGCTTCTCAGCCGCGTCATCGTTCGCAGCTAGTCGGCGTTCCCGACCCATTTGAGTGAGGAGCGACGCGCGGTCGGCGCTCGCTATGGGAGAGGTTCCCTGGTAGGCCAGCTCCAACGCATCGTACGCGCCGCTTGGGTCGCCAAATATCTCGCGGAGATTCGCGGCGTTGACGAACGCGGGCAAGTTTCCGGGCCGTAGGTTTAGCATCCACTGTGCCGAAGTCTCGGCGTTCTTATAGTCGCCCAGCGCGGAGTAGGCATCGGTCAATAACCCGCGAACCGTCACGTCATCGGGGATTTTCTTATTTAAGGCCTGAGCTTCACTTAGAGCCGCGGGGTACTCATGTTTTCCCAGGAGCACCATGACTTCGACTTTATGCGTCTCGAAGTTATCCGGGTCAAACGCCAGTGACTTCCGGACGGCGTCTGCAGCCTGATCGTAGTAGCGGTCATCAGCCGTCTGCTGGGCGCGGCGGATCAGTGACAACGCAAGTTCGTTGTAACTGCTTCGATCGTTCGGCTTCGTCGCGGAAACGGCAGCGGTCTGAGTGCTACCGGAATCGGCGGGTAGGTCTGAAGCTAATACTGACGTGACTGCGATGATAACGAAAAGTTCGGAACATAACTTCATAGATAGTCTCGTTCTCTTAAGAGCAACTCGGAGGGGACGCTGCTACGAGAGCAGCGTCCCTGTGAAGCTAGTTGACGGGGCAAATCCCGTTGGAATATCCCAGGCAGCCGTACTGGCCGGGGCCGGTATGAGCGCTGTTCCGACCGTTGTTGGCCGGCATTACGTAGGGGAAGGCATTGTTGAAGCCTTCCGTCTTTGTATTTACGCCATCGCCGAGCGGAGTGCCATACTCCGTCGAATTGACCAGAATGCCGGCAACGGCGCGAGCGGAAATATCAAACACATCGTCTATCGGACGGCGGCCGTTTGGGTAACCTGCCATGTCTCCGGCGACAAATCCGAGGCGGAGTTGACTACCAGGAGGCGTCGCGGGAATACCGGTGTTTAGGCGGAGGAGATCGGCAACCGGTCCGGCGTTGGCTGACGTGCATCCGGGGCAAATCGGTGGTTCGTACTGCGCCAGTATGAGTAAGTCATTGCGGGGATTCGGCGGGACAGGTACGCCAAGCGAAGAAAAGACGCCCGCGAGTACCGGGTTCAGAACGAAGTTAGCGAATTGAGAATCGTTGACTGGTTGGTCCATGCTGAAGGTATCTTTGGAGCCGGTTCCGATGATCACTTCGTTGATGAGCGGGTTGCCTTCGCGATTGACCTGCTGATAAGACCCCGAGGCATCGACCGTACTGGAAGACCTTACCGTGTATTCGTGGCGGAGCGTCGCGCCGTAAGTCCCGATCACGGCCTGAACGTCGGTCGGAGGATGGATTTTTCCATCAACGGTCAGCAATGTAATCGGAACTTCAAGTACGATCGAGTTGACGTTGTAGCCGCCAACCGCGTCGGGAGCGTAGTTATGCGTGTTATCGGCATCGACAGTCGGCGAAAGGATCGGTCCGACACCCGCTCGAAAGTTGAGCGAGTCAAAGGCGGCGCCTAAATCGATAAAGAAGGGGTCGTCTGCGGTTCCGGCCCACACCTTGATTCCGTTCGGGAGATTGAAAACTCCCTGGTTGAACAGAGTCGTGTAATTGGGCATTGTTTGCGGACCTACGTTCGATGGAACTGCGACGAGGGTCTTGCCGTTATTTAGATCCGTTGTAGATGTGCCCCTCACCATAGTCACCTGGTAGGTTTGGACCAAACTCAAGCCCTCCGAGCCCGGGCCGTACAGTGAAGTGATTGCCGGGTTATTGGGAATCCCGCCTACGAAACCTGTGAATAGACTCGGCTGCTTGATGAACGTCGTAAAGCGGAATTGGAACTGGATGTCCGGAATGCCATCCTGATTGTTGTCGATGTTCATCTGATAGAGAACGGTGGGATCGAACGGAAAGTAGTTCGGTCCGTTAGCCGGTTCAAGGAGTGGGTCGACATTCAGGATGAATGTGACGTAGTTGGGCTTGTCATAACTGACGAACGCGTACCAGTCAGTTACGTCCGCCGCACGGTCCAACGCGGTGATTGGGGCTTCTCGATGACTCGATGCATACAAGCCGGCGGGAGCCAGCATGGATGGAGCGATCGCGAGGGCCACCGTTAACGTAAACTTCTTCATAGAGTGTTTTGCCTCGTTAAGTAGCGAAAGTAGCTTTCATTCATTTCTGTCGGCCGTCGTTTCTGAATTCGGCGGCTTAGGAATTGAATGCCTGCGTGATCTGATACGGCGTTCCTATTAGTCATGGATGCCTGGCCCGTAAAATAATGTCGGGCTAACGTGGGATCCAGTGCACATGAGAAGTGAATAAACCATCTACGAAACCAATCTGAAATACAAGGAACATCCCGAAGCCGACGCTAGCTAAACCCGACAGCATCGTCAGGTGCCCGGTTAGCTTCGAAAAGCGGTTTTTGGCATAGATAAGAGGTAAGGAGATGGTTGCTGTCATAAGGACCATTCCTGCCATAGTTCCGAATCCGAAGACTAGGAGATACGCAGTTGCCCAAAGCGGATTTCTGATCGTGGATAGGACTAATAACGCTACAGCCGCTGACCCAGCCAACCCATGTACGAGACCAATGAATAACGGGCGGATCTTGTGAAATAGCCCCAACTCTTGTACGTTAGGCTTGGCTAGATCTAGTGACGTCGGGGCTATCGTGGGCGGGGAGAAGCGCTCCGTCACGCGCTTCAGTACTCCAGTAAGATTCAGCACACCTAGCAAGATCAACATCAGCGCAACGGAGAACTCCATTGAGAGTCCGAGTCTTGGAGGGATTACGACGCCAAAGATGATGATTGCGGATCCGACGAGGAAAATCGTGATGGTGTGACCTAGGCCCCAGAGCATCCCAATCGTCGCGGAGCTCCGGATAGATCCCTGGCGGCTGACTAACGTTGAGACGGCGACGATGTGGTCGGAGTCAGTAGAGTGCCGCATGCCAAGGAATAGGCCAAGCAGGGTGACTGAAAGGATTGGGACTAGGGAGTCTTTGACTGAAGAGACTATCTGGGTGGGAATGGATCCGAAGGCAGAGATGGCGATCCCGACGCCTAGCACAACCATCACGCCGGAAGACAGGAGGGGTAAATAGCGAACTAGCGAACTACCGGTCCTCACATACGTGGATATGAACCGTTTGGTATACACCATGAGTAGCCCGACAGTCACCAGGACCGCGGCCAGGCCGATACTGAACGCGGTAATCAAAAATAGGCCGAATCCGATGCGGTGCAGAGAAAACGCGCTGAGCAGGACAACTAGCGCCGCGGGGCATGGAATAATGCCTCCGCTGACTCCTAAGGTAAGAAGCTGGCGTATAGAGACTGATCCCGATTTTTCGGCAGGCTCGGTCCGGGCCCCGAATGAAAACCAGTGAGAATGCTGCGCGCCGGGAGCGTGAGAATGGTCCCCGCTTTCACCGGTAAGGTGCCGGAGAAAAACTAAAACCCCCACTACGCTGACACTAATGCCCGAGATCGCACCTAGCCACGGATAGAGTTGTTCCGGAACGATATAGCGGGATGCATAAAGAGTGATTATCCCCAGGGCAAAAACGCCTGCCGTGTGGGCGGCTGTCACAACGATGCCCAAGAGGACGGCATGTTTCGCCGTGCCACGCGAGCCGACTAGGTAAGCAGCAACCAATGTTTTCCCGTGTCCGGGCTCGAGCGCATGCATCGCGCCGAGGCCGGCGGCAAGGAGGGCGGCTGTGAGTAATATCCAGAAACTCAGGCTTTTCTGGCTCGCTATCAGATCCGTAAACCGGTTACGCGGTGTATTGCTTCGATGGACGACCGGTTCGTGAGTTGCCGGAATGACAGGTGTTGCCGCACGCGCCACGACGGACTCAGGATGTTCGACTTCTGCTACAGCTAGCTTCTTCTCTCTTACATGGGTTTGAACCGCCGCGGGCGGAGGCGACGGGATGCGAAACTCAACTTGAGTGGAGAGTTGCTGCGGAGGGCTGTTCAGCAGGTCCGTCGAATAATTAGAAAGCTCGTTGCTCCGGTCGTTGTCGAGCGCAGAACTTCCAACGATGTCCGCCCCTTCGGATGAGACAACAATCTCTTTCCATCCGGACCGCCCAGGAAAATTGTTATCCACGTAAGAAAGCTTGTGCGTTTCACCTGTGCTAGTTTGACTCGCGCCCGGCAAAAGGGCACGGAAGACAAACCGCAGCTTCATGGTTGGCAGTCCGCCGGCACCCTCCGTGAAGGTAGCGTCCCGCGATATCACTCCAAGAGGGACGGCTCGGCCATCGATCTCCAGCCGCAAACCCTGCTTCAGCGCCTGTTCCTGTTTGGTTAGATAGGGCGCGATACTTGGGTCGCCGTTCGTAGCTGTCAATCCGGCCTCCCGGATCTCCTGATACGTAGGAATTTCGGCCATGTCCACCAGGTAAAGAATGGTAGTCGAGCGGTTACTTACTTTCAGCTTGGAATAGTGGTTGATGCTGAAATTGCCCATGGGATGAGCGGCCGCATCTCCCGGAGCGAGCAGGATCAGAAGCGCGCTGAGGGCCGCGTCAATCGCAAGGATCCGTCTGCGCGCGGTCATTTGCTCCCCACCAGAGCGGATTGATTTGCGTTTTTCATTTCGGCTAGAGTACGGCTGGCGACGGCGTCGTATAGAACATGGAAATGAGGGTTCAACTTGAGCGCACGGTCCAAAAATTCCGCGCTTGTCGGTTCACGTCCTAGGGCGTGATCAATCATCCCAGCGTGAAACAGTAGCAGGGAATCATTAGTCCGCAACTGTAAAGCTTTTTTCATTGCCGCATCGGCTTCTTCGAGCTGGCCGTTCTTATAAAGAACCCACGCCAGCGTGTCCCATGTATAAACGTCGCTTCGGACGGTCAACTCTTTCCGCGCGAGTTCCAGCGCTTCGGGAAGCTTGATGTCGTGGTCGGCGTAGAACAAAGCCAGTTCCCGGTTAGCCAGGATCTGACTTAGGCTGCTCAAGTGCGCAATGTATTCGACTAGATCGTATTGCTGCCGCGCTTCTTTTTGCTTCCCGCTACGCTGGTAGACATCTCCGAGCTCCTCGACGTACTGCGGAAACGGTATGATGTCGATCGAGCGCTGATATAACTTGATCGATTCGTCGAACTTACCTTGCGCGGCCCGAACTTTGCCCAGACCCGCAAGTGAGCGATAGTGGTTTGGGTCGGCGGCGATCCCAGTCTGATAGGCGATTGCCGCATGGTCCAAGTCACCCGCCTGAAAGTAGCGCTCGCCCAGCTCGAAGTAAAGCCACGCCAGGTTTTCTGTCGGCACGTTGCACTGCATGCCGGCCCCAATCGCGGCTTTCATCAGATCGATCGCCTTCTCGGTGTCGCCGTGCAGAAAGCTCAGATACGCCTTTCGGCTATCTAGCATGTAAGCCAGCGTCACGGGCGAGGCAACCGCGGTGCCCAGCGCACTTAAGCTGTCGTACGCTGCCGCAGCCTCATCGTACTTGCCCATGTCGGTATACGCGTCGCCTTCGATGGCAAATGCGGGAAGGTTCCCGGAGCCGAGCGCGATCGCCTTTTGGCTGTAAGTCAAGGCATTCGTGAAATTGTGCTCGCCCATGTAGACGAGCGCCATGTGGACCAGCGGATCGGCTGCCGGATAATCCTGCGGGACTAATTCGAGAGCCTTCGATAGAGCCTTCTCGGCAAGATCGAAATAGGCCACGTCGCCCGTTTCGCGGGTTTTCTGCAGATAGGCTTGACCGAGTTGATCGTAAGTTAGATAGTCGCCGCTATGCTGCTTCGCGCGTTGCTGTAGCGTCCGGATTTGCCTGTCGGTCGCGGAATCGGGTACGCCCTGTGCCCATGCGCCAGCGGCGAGCAGCATTAGAAGCGACGCTAGCCATTTCGATCGGTTCAAGTCGCAAGGCTGTAAAACGAGCTCCATCTGATAGAGGACTACGGACGGCACAGTCGCGCGGATGAGGCCGCCTCAAAAGAGCCAAATGAACGCTCCTTGGATTGTGATGGACCACACTCGTAAGCCTTCTGAAACAAGGCGGCTCCTGTGGTGTATCTTGAATCTGCGTGGCCATCAAATACGACGCAGTTATTGTTGGGTCGGGCGCCTGCGGTGGATGGGCAGCCATGGAGTTGACGCAGGCGGGGATGCAGGTTCTGATGCTGGAAGCCGGTGCGAAAATCTCGCAGGCTGAGTTTCACCACACCTACCTGTATGAAATGGACTTCCGGGGCCACTTAGCACCCGCTCTTCTGCGGCGCTACACGGGCGATGCGCGTAACTACCGGATCATGCTGGATAGCCTGGAGAATCCGTACACCACGTCTCCTGAGACAGACTACCGCTGGACCCGTTCGCGATGTCTCGGCGGCCGCAGCTTACATTGGGCGCGCGCGACGGATCGGATGGCGGACTACGAGTTTAAGGCTGCGTCGCGCGACGGCTACGGCGTGGATTGGCCGATCTCTTACGCCGATCTGGCGCCCCATTACGATCGCGTGGAGGAATTCATCGGAGTTAGCGGGGAGCGGTTGGGATTGCCTCAGTTTCCGGATGGGCCGTTCCTGCCTCCCATGAATCTCAACTGCGCCGAGACAATCTTCAAAGCTGCCGCCAATAGTCTCGGTCTTACAGCGACACACAGGCGATTGGCGCAATTGACACAAACACATAATCGCCGTCCGCCATGCCATTACTGCGGTAACTGCGTCAACGGCTGCGACGTGGGCGCGATGTTCAGCACAGTCTCGACTACTCTGCCTCCAGCTCTCAAAACCGGAAAGCTGGAACTCCGAACGGATTGCGTGGTGTCGCAAGTTCGGATGAATCCGGAAAATCGCGCCGCGGGAGTTACTTACATCGAACGCTACACCGGTAAGTCGGTTGACGTTGATGCCAAGTATGTCATCCTGGCAGCCTCGACGCTCGAGAATACGCGTCTCTTGTTGCTCTCGGCCAAAGGTGGGCTGGCGAACTCCAGCGGCCTGCTTGGGTACTACATGATCGACCAGATTGGCAACGGGTCAGTGGAGGGTTTCCTTCCGAAGCTCCGTGGCGGACCGTCGCGTTTGGATGACGGTAAGGCGGCGGGGATCAGCATTCCTAACTTCCAGAACATCAGCAAAGAAACCCAGCGCAAGGAATTCATACGCGGCTACGTCATGAATGCGACTGGAGGCCAGACCGAATATCCGGGGTTCGCTCCTTACATCCCGGGGTACGGTTCGGATTGGAAGAAGGAAATCAAGAGCCGCTATGTCGCTCAGGCACGCGTGTGGAATGCGGGCGCGGAAATGCTTGCGCGCAAAGACAACTTTGTCGAGCTGGACCCGGAAGTCCGCGATCATTGGGGCATTCCCGCGCTCAAGATTCATTTCACTTACTCCGACAACGACTATAAGTTGATCGCCGATTTCCAAGCGAAGGCGGAGGAGCTGTTTCATAGAGGCCGGCGGAGAGATCTTGCGGAGGCCCTCGGCGGCTGGTGGTGCGAGCGGTCCATGGACGCCTTACTCCGCGCCTGCAGGAGTTGCGGTCGGCCGGACGGGCGAAGCCGGCGATCGAGGCAACGGACCGCGGAAGGCGACCAACCCCCGGCTGCGCAGTGCAATTCATGAAGTGGGCACCGCGCGCATGAGTAATGACTCGAAGCAGGGCGTACTAAACCCATACTGCCGTACTCACGATATTCCTAACCTTTACGTGTTTGGCGGCAATGCGTTCTGTTCAACCGGCGATAAGCATCCAACGCTGACGATGATGGCGCTGACCGCTCGGGGTTGCAGCCAGCTACTAAGTGAGTCCCGAAACGCTTAGACTTGACGGTGCTCGGGATGATCGCAGGCCGGGAACGTTGCGTTGTAAGAGTTACCGCGATAGTCGAGAGTCTCAATCATTCCGGCGCGCGAGGTATAGAACGCGAAGGTATTTTGTTCTTTGATCATGCGGTAGGCGTTGTAAGCCGGATGCGTCTTTGCCGGATCGCGCTCCGGCGCGGACATTGCCGCGATTAGTTCTTCTTGTGTCTTACGCTCTGCGGTATGGAATCCAAGTTCGCGAAGCGTGGCCATCGTGTCACGCCATTGCTTCTGCACTGACGGAATCGAATCGGACGCCTGCATCAGAAAGTCGATGTACGCGGCGCAATGGGCTTCGCGGGCACCGGGGGTATCGTCCGTTGGAATTAGAATTTCAGTGAATGTTTGCAAGGCCGCGAAATCGTCCGGAGCGAAGAACTTAGGCCTGTAATTACTGAGCAGAGGCGACTGGGGCGGGGCTTGGTTCAAAGGTCCGTGCTGGTGATCACTGGCTGATTGCCATGCCGACAGAAACTCAGCTGCTCCGGGAAGCAAGGCCGCACGTGCAGCTAGTAACAGTAGATCGCGCCGGGTTTGGACCACGCACCTATTATCCGCGATGCTAAATTGTTGGTCAGCAATGTCTCCTCGTCGCCTTCTGGTGTCGTCGGCCGTACTAGTTGTTCTTATAAGTGGCGCTAGCGCCCAAACCACGCCGAAACGCAAGAAGAGTGCAACGGGCGAAATCGCTTCGGGTGCTGGGAATATCGGAGAGGGTGCAGCGAAAGGGGCGGGCCATCTTGCCGTTGGTACCGCGAAATCTGCCGCTGATCTCGCGACGCTCCACCCGATCGATGCCGCCAGCTCACTCGGACGGGGAGCCGGATCCGCCGCGAAGGACGTAACCGTCGGCGCAGTGAAAGGTACAGCTAAAGTGACCGCAGGTGTTGGGCGAGCGATCGGCAAAATCTTTTAGCCGAACGCCCGCGTCAACAAGCTTCGCTACTGAGCAGCCGGCGGATTTCCATCCGGCGCGGCTTGCGTTGTCTGATTGATGGGCGTGCCAATCACGTCACCCGAGAGAACCATTTCCACGCGTCGATTCTTCTGACGTCCATCCGCCGTATCGTTCGATGCGATGGGACGCGACTTACCATATCCCACTGCGGTCAGCTTATTCCCGTCGACCCCTTGCCCAACCAGATAATCGCGAACGCCGAACGCGCGCTTCTCCGATAGTGTCTGGTTAAAGGCGTCGCTCCCCACGTTGTCGGTGTTGCCTTCGATCTGCACGCGCAGCGTCGGATAAGCCAGCAGGATGCCGGACACCTTTGCAAGTTTCTCGCGCGCTTCAGGACGAAGAGTGGCTTTGCCGAAGTCGAAGAGCACGTCCGACATGTTCATGATCAGGCCGCGCGCGGTGTCACGCGTCTCCATGATTTTGTTCAGCTGATCGAGTAGCTGAGCACGGACGGCTTGTTTATCCTGCTCGGCTTTGGCGGCAGCGGCACGCGCGGCTTCCGCTTCCTGCTGGGCCTTGAGTTGTTCCTGCTGCGCTTGCGTTCGCGCGTTCTCCGCCATCAACTGCGCCTGTTGCGCTTCAGCTTTGGCTCGTTCCGCATCGGCCCGGGCGCGTTCCGCCGCTGCGCGTTCGCTATCCGCTTGACGGGCTTGTTCCGCTGACTGTGCCGCGCGCTCCGCTTCCTGCCGCGCTCTCGCTTGAGCAGCGGCTTGTGCATCCGCCGAAGCTTTCCGCTCCGCCGCAAGTGCGTCCGCGGCTTCCTCGCGGATCGAGATCAAGCGTGCGTCTTCCGCCATCTGCGTTGCTTGGCGAGCGTCTGTCTCCAATTCCTTTTCGTTATGCCGGCTGATGTAGAAACCTTCCGCATTCGTCAGATCGGTCAGCCCTTTTTGGATCGTGTCCGCGGCGTAGTGGTCCGCGCCCTGTGCGCGCGCAATGGCAAGAGCTTCGCGCGCTTCCCTTAACTGTAGGGGCACACGCTTGTCGCTGATCATGGGCTGCAGCGCCGTACTTTGCACGTTCAGCGTATATTGCCCTCGCCGCAGCAATTGATATTTGGCATCGATTGTCTCTATGGTTCCAGTGGTGTCGTTGCGGATTTCGTTCTCCATCACAACCACGTCACTGGGCTGCGAAACCGCCCAATACGGTTCAGCCGTCACAATTAATCCGAAGGCTTGCAGGCTGGTGGTCGTCTCAATCGACGAGTTGTCACCTCCGCTCTTCAGGACCAGTTCTCCAAGGTTCTTCGCATTTCCCTCTGGACTGATCGCCCAGAGCACGTAAGTCAGAAATTCAGGGCCGAACGTCTCGGGCGGGACCATCTTCGTCGTGTCCGCCTTCATCCGAGTTGCTCCAGCCGTGCTGTCTACCCGCACCTTTCCCTTTGCGGTCGGCATGAGCGCGGTGCCGCGCAGATCAACGTTGGTAGTGCCTTGACGATGATGGAAATTAATGGCCGGAATACTGCGCGAAACAACGTCGACTTTGAATACCGGAACAGCTCCGCTGGGGGGCGGAGGCGGCAGCATACTTTGCGTAGGATTCGGCTCCTGGCCGAAAGCCAGAGTAAAAAGTCCAACAACTAACGCACCGGAAGCAATTCGAAACATAGATATACCTTTCGCCTTGTGCGATGCAATAAGCTTGCCGGAAGGTCCGGCTACATTTGTGATATGTGCGGGAAATTACAGCGGCAATTCCGACGCCAGCGGAAATCCGTGCATCTCTCGTCCCAACTCCCCGTCATACTTCTTCGTCGTCTTAAACAGCTCGAAACGACCGTCGGAAGCATAGAAGTGCGCACGGTCACGCATCGCCGCCATCTGATTGGCCGCAAGCGGGGTAAACCCACGCGCGACTTCCAGGTTCTGATGCAGCAGCTCGACCGACTCCATCCCGCTGATCGTTACCGCGACTCCCGGCACACTCATCGCATACCGCAAACCCTCGTGCGCGGTGTAAGCTCCGTTGAGCACCGGCTCGCCGCTGCCGCATAGGCTCTTCATGCCGAGCGGCGCAATCCCGCGACTTACTAACTGCGGCAATACCAGGCGCTCAAAGCTCCGCGCATAAGTCCCGTCCAGAACGTTCAACGGCATCTGCACGGTATCGAACGGGTAGTTATGCGACAGCATCTTTAAGTGGATGTCCGGGTCCTTGTGCCCCGTGAATCCCACAAACCGAACCTTACCTTGCTTCTTCGCGTCGTCCAAAGCTTCAATTGCCCCGCCCGGCGCAAAGATCTTATCGGGATCGTTATCGTAAACGACTTCGTGGATTTGCCAGACATCCAGATGGTCCGTCCCCAACCGCGTCAACGACTCTTCGAGTTGCTGCATGGCGATCTTCTTATCGCGACCATGCGTGCAGACTTTCGTCATCAGGATCACCTGATCGCGCTTCCCCTTCAGCGCCTTCCCAAGCCGCACCTCGCTCTCGCCTTCGTGATATTCCCATGCGTTATCGAAGAAGTTGATCCCCGCGTCGATCGCCTCATGCACGATCTGCGTCGCCACTTCCTGCGAAGGAGCGGTGCCCAGGTGATAGCCGCCTACGCCCATCACCGAAACCTGCAAACCAGTCTTACCGAAGGGCCGCTTCGGGACCTCGGTATTTTGCGCGCTTCCGCTTTGACCCATTGCCATGCCTGCTCCCGCAATCGCCGCTGTCTCTAGAAAAGTACGCCGTGTCGAATTCCAATTCATGCTCATCAAGTCACCTACTTGGGCGGAGCCGGGTGGAACTCATAAGGCTTGCCTGTATTCTTCGACGCCGCCAGCATCTCCTGCACTTCCACGCTCTTTTGATCCAGCGGGAAATCGTGTGCGAGCCGCGCCTGCGGATTGTCGTACTTGATCGACGTCTTATACAACTCGAAGTGTCCATCGCCCGCATGCGACTGCGTCTTCTCGCGAAGCGCCTGCAACTCCGGTCCAGTCATCGGCGTGAAATTCTGCGCGATCTGCAGGTTCTGCTGCAGCACCTCGATCTTGTCGATGCCAGCGATGGTCGTCGCCACCGGAAGACTCATCGCATACCGCAAGCACTCCTCCGCAGTCACCGTGCCTTTGGTGATCATGTCCCCGGTGCCTCCCATCGGCTTCATGCTAAGCACAGCGATACCGCGGCGATTGCACTCCGGAAGCACCATAGTTTCGAAGCTCCGAAAATGCGCGTCCATCGGGTTCAACGGAAACTGACAAGTATCAAACGGGAATCCGGTTTCGATCATCGCCATGTGGATGCGCGGATCTTTGTGGCCGGTGAATCCGACCGCTCGGACTTTGCCCTGCTTCTTCGCCAACGTCAGCGCCTCGGCCGCGCCGTTCGGGCGAATGAACATCTGCGGATCGTTCCAGTACGTTACGCCATGAATCTGCCACACGTCCAAATGGTCCGTTTGCAAGCGCCGCAGCGACTCTTCAAGCATGCGCATCGCGAGATCCTTATCGCGCCCGTGGGTGCAGACTTTGGTCATCAGAACGACGCCGTCGCGCCGGCCTTTCAGTCCTTTACCCAGCAGCTCTTCGCTTTGACCGACGTGATATTCCCAGCAATTATCGAAGAACGTCACTCCGCCATCGAGCGCGCCATGGACGACGTCGAGAGCTTCCTGTTCGGTCTTTGTCTGTCCTAAATGGTGGCCGCCGAGCCCCAGCGCGGATACTTTGAGTCCGGTCCGCCCCAGCGGGCGAAGAGGAATTGTTCCTGGCATTTGCTAGATGTGCAAGCAACCCATCAACCGCAAACGCAGGCCGGAGCGCTCGTCCTGTGAGCAACGCAACGTTGAAGCAGCTTTGAATCTAAACCCGCTCTTTTTCAGCGTTGCCGCAGTGTACCCGAGCCGATTACCCGGTGAGAGACTTTTTGATATAGACTAGGCGCATGAAGAAGCTACTTCTGCTTTCAGCGATATTCTCCGCCGCTAGTTTCGCCGCCTCGTTCGATGGCACGATTATGGACGGCATGTGCGCCAGCGCTAAAAAAGACCCCGCCACTCACACGGCGAAATGCTCGATGGCCTGCTCGAAGAGCGGGTATGGTCTGATGACCTCGGACGGCAAGTACATCAAGTTCGATGAAGCCGGGAACGCGAAGGCGCTCGCCGCTCTCAAAGAAACCGCTAAGAAAGACGACCTGAAAGCAACCGTGAGCGGCACGATGGACGGCGACACGCTCAAAGTCGACAGCGTGACGCTGAACTAGTCGGGGACGCGTTGAGCTTGCAGGTAAGCTCTCCGCAGCTTAACCCAGTCCTGGAACATCGCGGGATCGCCGAGCCACACGAGCATCCACTCGACCATCTCGGCTTTTAGCTCCCGCTTGTCGGCCGCAGCCTTTGGGTTCCGAGCCGCGAAGCGCGTTGTGTCTTTTGTGGAGATCACGACGCGACGCGCCTCCTGCGGATGTATGCGATAGGCTTCGGCCATTTCAATCAGGCTTAGCTCAATTCCGTCCAGGCTCGCGGTGTCCAACCCGCGCCATGGCTGCCTGATAACGACCCCGGAGGCGACTGCGTGCTTCCGGAGCGTAGCCTCTGTCGTCGCAAACCGTTGGTGCAGTTCTTCCCATTCTGACTTCTCGATGCGCGTCCATCCGCGAGCTTTAATATGCTCCCTGATATCGGACCCGAGCGCGCGTTTTGCCACCACCTGATATCATCCGTCTTTTGGTACCCCAGCTCGATAGTTTCATCGGCGGCCAGTTTCGCCGCGGACCACGCGCGTTTGCTGATATTCACCCAGCCGACGGATCGACTGTTGCGTGTGTCACCGAAGCGACAACGGACATGGTCGACGAGGCTGTCACTGCGGCTCGTCGATAGGTGGCAGGAGATTGGGGCCGTTCGACGGTCCGAGAACGAGCGGCTGCACTGCACCGCATCGCCGATGCGATCGAAGCTCGGTTCGATGAGTTCGTCGCGCGCGAAGTTGCCGATACCGGCAAGCCGGTCGCGTTGGCCTCGCGCCTCGATGTCCCGCGCGCCGCAGCTAACTTCCGCATCTTCGCGGATGTAATCAAGACCGCTGCGGTCGAGTCCTTTCACACCGAAATGCCGGATGGCCGTTCGGCTCTCAATTACGCTGTCCGCAAACCTCTCGGCGCGGTCGGCATCATCACGCCATGGAATCTTCCGCTACTGCTGTTGACCTGGAAAGTGGCGCCCGCGCTTGCTTGCGGCAATACCGTGGTCGTTAAACCGTCGGAAGAAACGCCCTGGACCGCAACACTGCTGGCCAGCGCGATGCAAACGGCCGGCATTCCTGACGGCGTCTACAATGTCGTGCACGGCTTCGGCCCTGGCTCGGCCGGCGAGTTTCTTTCGTCGCATCCCGGAATTGACGCGATCACATTCACGGGCGAGACACGAACCGGTGCCGCCATCATGGCCGCTGCTGCGAATACCGTGAAGCCGCTGTCGTTCGAACTGGGTGGCAAGAACGCAGCCGTGGTTTTCGCCGATTGCGATTTCGACGAAACTATCGATGGCCTGGCGGATGCCGTCTTCCTCAACACCGGCCAAGTGTGCCTCTGCGCCGAGCGTGTTTACGTGGAACGCCCGTTGTTCGAACGTGTTGTCGGTGCGCTGAAGGAATCGTGCAGAGGCGCTCGCTCCGACACTTGGCCCGTTGATCTCGGCTCAGCATCGCGAGAAGGTTCTGTCTTACTACCGGCTCGCGCACGAAGAGGGCGCTTGTGTCGAAACCGGTGGAGGCATCCCGCACTTCGGTGATCGACGAGACAACGGATTCTTCGTCGAACCCACGATTCTGACCGGCCTGCCCGAATCCGCCCGCTGCGTCAAGGAAGAAATCTTCGGACCTGTTTGCCACATCGCTCCGTTCGATTCCGAAGAGGAAGCAATCGCCAAAGCGAACGACACGCTCTATGGACTAGCCGCTTCCATCTGGACCTCCGATCTGAAGCGCGCTCATCGTGTCGCAGCCCAAATGCGTGCCGGAATCACTTGGGTCAATTGCTGGTTCCTGCGTGATTTGCGAACACCTTTTGGCGGCGTCGGCCTATCCGGCATCGGACGCGAAGGCGGTCTGCATTCACTCAATTTCTACTCTGCCCTAAACAATGTTTGCGTGAAGTTATGACTGGCGGCATTGTGGTTCCGGGTAAGGCAACACCGCGCGGCAACTTCCCGCACATCAAACGCGCCGGAGACTTCCTGTTCATCTCCGGAACCAGCGCGCGTCGCCCGGACAATAGCATCGAGGGCGATATCACAGCGCAAACTCGCGCCGTGATCGAGAACATCCGCGATATCCTTACAGCCGCAGGCGCCTCGCTCGAGGACTTGGTCGACATCAGCACGTTCCTCGTCGACATGCAGGATTTCGCGGCATACAACGCCGTCTACAGCGAGTTCTTTACTCATGAAGGGCCTGCGCGCACCACGGTCGCGGTCCGCCAGTTGCCGCATCCCGATTTACTCATCGAGATCAAAGCCGTGGCGTATAAACCTGCTGATCGAAAATAGAATAAATGCCATCCATCAAAACTCTGCAAGCCTTCAATTTCCAAGGTTGGATCGACCAAAACAAAGACAAGCTGAAACCGCCGGTGGGCAACGCGCAAGTCTGGGAAGACGGCGAAATGATGGTCACCGTCGTCGGCGGCCCCAATCAGCGGCGCGACTTTCACGACGATCCCACGGAAGAATTCTTCTATCAAGTCAAGGGCGACATCGTGGTCCGCATCATGGAAGAACCGGGCAAACCTCCACGCGACATTCCCATCCGCGAGGGCGAAGTGTTCCTGCTTCCCAAGCACGTCCGGCACTCGCCGCAGCGTGGTCCTGATACCGTGGGTCTCGTTATCGAAGTGCCCCGTCCCGAAGGCTCGCTCGATGCATTTGAATGGTTCTGCCCGAACTGCCACCAGCTGATTCACCGCGCCGAGGTTCGTTTGAAAAGCCTGGTGAAGGACCTTCCGCCGATCTTCGAAAAGTTCTACAGCAGTGAAGACAATCGCACGTGCAAGCATTGCGGCACGGTGCATCCCGGTCTTTGTCAGTAGCATGCAGGTAGTCGATCTCCACACGCACTTCTTTCCGAAAAATTGGCCCGACCTCGAGGCCTGCTTCTGCACGCCCGGTTGGCCGCGCATCGAACACACCGGCGACGGCGAAGCCGTGATCATGCTCGGCGACAAGGAGTTTCGCCGCATCGATTCCGCGTGCTGGGATCCCGATGTTCGCCTCGCTCAGATGGATCGCGATGGTGTCGATCTGCAGATCATCTCTGCTACGCCGGTGTTGTTCGCCTACTCGCGCGACGCAGCGCATGCGCTCGAGTGCGCTCGCATCTTTAACGACGCCGCTCTCGAAATTTGCGATCGCGGCCGCGGCCGTCTGCGCGCGCTCTGCCAAGTGCCCCTGCAGGACGTCGATGCCGCGTGCGCCGAAGTCGATCGCGCCATGGCGAGCGGACATCTCGGCGTGCAGATCGGCAATCATGTCGGCCCGCGTAATCTGGACGACGCCGAAATCGTCACGTTCCTCCATCACTGCGCAGATGTCGGCGCGCCCGTGTTTGTTCATCCCTGGGATATGTTCGCGCCCGAGCGCATGCCGCGCTACATGGCCCCGTGGACCGTCGGGATGCCCGCGGAAACGCAGCTATCGATCGTTTCGCTGATCCTCAGCGGTGCGTTCGACCGTCTGCCGACTTCGCTGCGGATCTGCTTCGCGCATGGCGGCGGCAGCTTTCCTTATCTGCTCGGGCGCCTCGAAAATGCGTGGCATCATCATCCCGCTGCGCGCGGACAATGTGAACATCCGCCGTCGTTCTATCTCAATCGCTTCTCAGTCGATTCCGCTGTGTTTAGTGAACGCGCGCTGCAACTGCTGGTCGAGACGATGGGATCCGAGCGCGTGCTCCTCGGCTCCGATTCTCCGTTCCCGCTCGGCGAGCACGGCGTCGGTTCGCTGGTCCGCGGAAGCAAGCTGCCGGAACATGTCAAAGCTCGCGTCCTCGGCGAAAACGCGCGGGCGGTTTTTGAACCTTCCCGATGCCGCTCCGCAAGTCGCTAGCGAACGGCGTTACGTACAGTTCGTACCTTCATGTTCCCGAGTTGCTCTCGCTGCAGCAGCCGCTTTCCGAGCCGAACAGTCACGACGAACTGCTCTTCATCATCATTCACCAGACGTACGAACTCTGGTTCAAACAGATCCTGCACGAACTCGATTCCGTGATCGCGAGTCTGCAGGGCGATGCGGTTTACGAAGCCGCTCGGCTGCTGCGACGGTCGACGGAGATCATGCGTGTCCTGGTGGAGCAGTTCACCATTCTCGAAACGATGCTGCCCTACGCACTTCCTCGCGTTCCGCGGCAAGCTGCGCCCGGCGAGCGGCTTTCAATCCGAACAGTTCCGCGAGATCGAATTCCTCTGCGGACTCAAAGACGAGAAGATGCTGCGGCACCATCAGCCAACGCCGGAGGCTTTCACTTCTCTCGAGCGTCGCCTGCGTGAACCCTCGCTGCATGACGTGTTCTTCGAAGCGCTTTCAAAGAACGCGGGCAAATCGCTGGAAACGTTCGACCGTCGCGCCGAAGCCATCCGCGCTCTTTATGCCGATGAGCAACATCATCGCGATTGGATCGATGTCTGCGAGCGCCTCACTGAGTTTGATGAACTCGCCGTTAGCTGGCGTCTCCGCCACATTCAAATGGTGGAGCGGACCATTGGCGTCCGCATGGGAACCGGCGGAAGTAGTGGGGCGTCGTATCTCCGCGTAACGCTCGACAAGAAGTTCTTCCCCGAACTTTGGGAAGCGCGCACAATGTTGGCCGAATGATCACCATCATTGGCGCCGGCCTCGCTGGAACGCTGCTTGCGATTGAGTTGAACAAGCGCGGATTCCCGGTTGAAATCTACGAACGGCGCGCCGACCGCCGTAAGGTGGTTCAGGATGCCGGGCGCTCGATCAATCTCGCCGTATCCGCGCGCGGGATCCATGCGATGGAGCAGGCCGGGATCTGGCCGGCGGTTCAATCCATTGCAGTGCCCATGTTTGGGCGGCGCATCCATGCGGTTTCACGCCAGCTCACGTTTCAACCCTACGGCAAGAGTCCATCCGAACACATCAACTCGGTCTCGCGAGCCGATCTCAACGTCACCCTTCTGAACGCAGCCGAAGAACGCAACATTCCGATTCACTTCAATAACCGCTGCACGGACGCGAACATGGAAACCGGCGCGCTCCTCTTCCACAACGAGGAGACGAACCGCGCTTTCACCGTCAGGGCCAAGACGGTCATCGCGGCCGACGGCGCCAACTCCGCGGTTCGCTACCCGATGCTGAAGCAGCCGCGCTTCAACTATTCGCAGCACTACCTCGACTACGGATATAAAGAACTGACCATTCCCGCCGGTCCGGACGGGAAGCATGTGATGGATGCGCACAGCCTTCACATTTGGCCGCGCGGCAACTACATGTTGATCGCGCTTCCGAATCCCGATGGAACGTTCGGCTGCATTTTGTTCCTGCCTTTCGAAGGCGATCAGAGCTTTGCCGCGCTCCAGAGCGCCGAGGATGTCGAAGAATTCTTCGGGACCCACTTCCCGGATGTCGTGCCACTGATGCCGCTGCTCGCGGAGAACTTCGCTGCCAATCCGGTGGCCTCGATGGTGACCATCCGGTGCTCACCCTGGAATATCGGCGGCCGATTTCTGCTGCTCGGCGACTCCGCGCACGCCATCGTTCCCTTCTTCGGACAAGGCCTCAACGCCGCGTTTGAAGACTGCACCATTCTGCTCGCCATCCTCGACCGCATCGGCCCGGACTGGCCGCGCGTCTTCGCCGAGTTTAGTCAGACCCGTTGTCAGGATACGGACGCGATCTCCGAAATGGCGCTGGAGAATTTCATCGAGATGCGCGACCGGGTTGCCGACCCGGCGTTCCTCTTCCGCAAGCGCGCCGAACTCGCGCTAGAAGCCCGCTTTCCGAAGTTCTTCGTCCCGAAGTATGCGATGGTGACTTTCCATCGAATCCCGTACTCCGTCGCTCTCACCCGGGGACGCATTCAGGAGGACATACTGGCGACCGTTTGCCACGGAATTAACGATCTGGACGAACTGGATTGGCAGCGCGCCGGAATCCTCATTGCGCGCGATCTGACACCGTTGCAGCTCAACACATGAAGTCGTACCGCGATCGCTTCCACATCCCGAAACGTCCCGATGGCACCGATGTCGTCTACCTTGCGGGTAACTCGCTCGGGCTGCAGCCGAAATCAACCCGCGCCTATGTCGAACAGGAGCTTGAGGATTGGGCGAAACACGGAGTAGAAGGTCACTTCAACGCGCGCAATCCCTGGATGCCCTATCACCGGCTGCTAACTGCGCAGACGGCGAGATTAGTGGGTGCGGAAGAGTCGGAAGTAGTCGTAATGAATTCACTGACCGTCAATCTGCACTTACTGATGGTTTCGTTCTACCGGCCAACGACGGACCGCTATAAGATCCTGATCGAAGCAGGCGCGTTCCCGTCGGATCGGTATGCCGTAGCTTCTCAGCTTCGGTTCCATAACTTAGATCCGCAAGCTGCTCTTATCGAAGCACCGGATATTCTGGCTGCCATTGAGCAGGAAGGGCACTCTATCGCGTTAGTCTTAGTTGGTGGCGTCAACTACGCGACCGGAGAGTACTTTGACTTAGAAGCCATAACGAAGGCCGCACACCAACAAGGCGCAATCGCGGGATTCGACTTGGCGCACGCGGCCGGCAACGTCCCGCTGCACCTACATGATTGGAACGCCGATTTCGCCGCGTGGTGCAGCTATAAGTACCTGAATGGAGGGCCGGGCGCGATCGCAGGAACCTTCATCCACGAGCGCCATCATGGATCCGCGCTCCCTCGTTTTGAAGGCTGGTGGGGACACGACGAATCGACACGCTTCCAAATGGGCCCAAAGTTTGAAGCGATGCGAGGCGCGGAAGCGTGGCAGCTCTCCAACCCTCCGATCCTGCAGTTAGCCGCTCTGCGCGCCTCAATGGATATCTTCGAAGAAGCGGGAATCGATAATCTGCGTAGACAAAGTGAAGCTTTGACGGCGTACCTTGAACACCGTCTACAAGGCTTCGAGATTATTACTCCACACGATCCCGCCAGGCGAGGCGCACAACTCTCAATCCGGGTTAGAAATCGCAACATCTGCAGCCAACTGGCAAGTGAGGGAATCATTGCGGACTTTCGCGAGCCGGACATACTCCGCGTGGCTCCAGTTCCTCTCTACAATACAGAAGAAGATATTGACCGGTTCGTAGAAACTCTTTTCCGCGTCCATCCGCGCTAATCCGCGGTTAGTTTCTGTCATAATCTGCCGGTAGGTTCCAGATATGACATTCCGCTCCGTCCTTCGCGCGGCCTTCGCGTTTCCGCTGCTAGCTGCGAGCGTGTACGGTCAAACCACCCACGTCTTACCCGAGGTTCTCGCTTCCGCCAACAATCCGGATCCGGGTATGGCAAGCGGGGGCTGGTTGTTCTTCCTCCGCGACCCTGCGCCGAACGCCTTTCGGCTATACCGCCCGGACGGCCGCCTCGCTTTGGCTGGCGCCCTGACGACGCACCGTTCAGCAGCTCTGGACTCTATGGCTGTTGACGCGAACGGCGAGATCGCCATCTCGTGGCAGGATCTCAAAGCGAACAAAACCTGTGGTTTCGACCTGCTCAACCCATCCGGCGAACTTGTCCGCTCCGTCCAAACCGGCCTGTTCGAGCCGAATCACATTGCCTTCGCTCCAGACGGCTCCCTGTGGATCTTCGGCATTGAGTTCACGCCGAAAGCGAAGGCCATCAAACCATTGACCAACTACGACAGCCTCCGGCATTTCGGCGTAGACGGAAAGCTCCTCGGCACCTTTCTGCCACGCTCGCAATTTGTCGCTGGTCTTGAGCCGGCGAATTCCATTTGGCAAGATTCCCACATCTTCATTGGTGAGGATCGGATCGGCATCCTCGCGGCCAATGGAACTACGGCCCGAATGCAGGAATGGATGGACGTCGGGTTCGACGGCGAGGTTCTCGGGACCTATCCGCTCCCGCACGACCTGAACAGAGCTGCGATGGTCGCGGACGGCCGCGTCATTGCACAATCCTTCTATCCGGAAGTCTGTTTGGTTCTCGACCGAGATGCCCGAGCGTGGAAGGCGGCGACCCTGCCGCTTCGTGAGCGCGTTGTCTGGGGCGCGGATGACAAACACTTTCTTTTTCTCGGGCGCGACGAGAGTCACTACATAGTCACCAGCATGGAAGCTACACGCATCGAGGCTACCAGTGCGGATGCTGTAGCGAAGAACTAATTACGCCAGTTTCGGCTTACTCATCTTCACCATCTGCGCTAGCATGAATCGCGGCGCGATCCGGCTCATCGCCTTCAGAATGTTACTTAACCCCGGGCGGATTTCTGCCTTTCCCGCTTCAATGCCCGCGATCGCCTTTCGAACTAGTACCGCCGCATCCATTGCCTTCTGACCCTTCATCTCCTTGGCGAACTCACCCCGGAATAGCGGCGTCTCGACACCGGGCGGAGCGAGTTCAACTACAGTAACTCCTGTGCCATCCAACTGGACGCGTAAGCACTGCGTGAATGCGTGGAGAGCAGCCTTGGCGGCACTATAGACAGGTGACAATGGGAGCGGAATGAACGCCAGTCCCGAGGTGACGTTCACGATAAGCGCACTCTTGCAGCGCTTCAGATGCGGGAGGAACTGCTGCACCATCCGCACGGGCCCGCTCAAATTGGTTTCGATTTCGCGGGTGACATCCGTAAGATCGCGTTGCTGATTTAAGTTGAGGTTGCGCATGATACCGGCGTTGTTGATCAGCGTGTCGAGCCCAGGGAACTTAGCAATTACCTGGTCATGTAGAACCGTGATCGCGACTGGGTCGCACACGTCACTCTGAAACGTATGGACGCCCGGAAGAGTTTGCTTCGTCGCATCAAGCCTCTCTGCGTCGCGGCCCGTGACGATAACGGTGTTGCCGCGAGCGATCAGCTGCTTCGCTAGCTCGAGCCCGATCCCGCTCGTTCCGCCTGTAATAAGAATTGTCCTCTGCTGCAGTTTCATTGAGCCATCCTTCTGCCTTCTAACTAAGTGTAGAGGCTATACTCTCCGATGGGAAGTAGGCACCTTATAGTGCAATACTTACCTTTGAGAGAGTATGAAAGCACCGAATAACCTCGCATTGGATCCGGACTGCGCTTCGTCTGAAAATCTCGATCCTCGAATCGAGTCTCTAGTCACCGACCTCATCGGCCGCGTCGCCGACAAGTGGACAATGCTAGTTCTCGAGGCCTTGGTCGAAAAAGGCGAGTTGCGATTCACCCGTCTCAGTGAATCAATAACCGGCATCAGTCAGAAAATGCTGACGCAGACGCTGCGCCACATGGAGCGTGACGGCCTGATTACCCGGACGGTTCATCCCGTTGTTCCGCCCAAGGTCGAATACAAATTGACGTCCCTTGGCATGAGTCTTGGCGCGGCTTTCTGCGGCGTCTGGATGTGGGCGGCCGAGAATCTGGATGACGTGGAAAAGGCCCGCGAAGCGTTCGATCAAAAATCCGCACGGACTCAGGTCTCGGGCTAGATTCTATAATCCGTGCATGGCCTTCCCGCGCATGTTCACGGTCTTGCAAAAGTTCCCCAACCGCCGGCTCGAAGATATTCCGGGCACTGTCGAGGCGGAACTCAAACGCGAGAACTTCGCCGCCAAAGTTCGTCCCGGCGGAACGATCGCTATCGGGGTCGGCAGCCGCGGCATCTCCAACTCAGCCACGATCGTCAAAGCAGTGGTCGCGTATTGGAACAACAACGGCTTTGCGCCTTTCATTTTCCCCGCCATGGGTAGCCACGGCGCCGCAACCGCGCAAGGCCAGACCGACGTGCTCGCCAAGTACGGCATCACCCCGGAAAACATGGGCTGCCCTATCCGTTCCTCGCTCGACACCGTCTCCATCGGATCCACGCCCGAGGGCATCGAAGCCCACCTCGACAAGCACGCTTTCGGCAGCGACGGCGTCATGATGATCGGCCGCGTTAAGTGGCACACCGACTTCGAAGGCAAGCTTGAAAGCGGCCTGTTCAAGATGATGGCGATCGGCCTCGGCAAATGGACCGGCGCAGCAACCTACCACTCGCGCGCCTTCTCGCTCGGCCTCGAACAAGTCATCCGATCCGTTGGACGCCAGGTGCTCGCCACCGGCAAGATCATCGGCGGCCTTGCCATCCTGGAAGACGCACGCCACAACACCGCTGAGCTCCACGCTGTCCCAGCCGAGACGATGGAGCAACGCGAAGAAGAATTGCTCGCACGCGTCAAGTCCTGGATGGGCCGCATCCCCTTCGACCTCGATCTTCTGATCATCGACGAGATCGGCAAGAACATCAGCGGCGCCGGTATGGACACCCGCGTCGTCAATCGGGGCGTCGCGGGACAGTACAATCCGTGGGCGAACACGAGCCTCATCACCCGTATCTTCGTGCGTGAAATGAGCCCTTACAGCTACGGCAACGCATCCGGCGTCGGCATGGCCGACATCGTCACCGATCGCCTGGTCGAAGCCATCGACTTGCGCCCGCTTTACATCAACACGCTCACGTCGCTATCGCCCGCGTGTGCCCGCATCCCGATGCACTTCGCCACCGACCGCGAATGCATCGAGCGCATCTCGAAAACGTGCGGCAAGGACGACATGAGCACGCTGCGCATCGGCCGCATCCACAACACGCTCGAACTCAGCCCCATCGCCCTCAGCGAAACATTGCGTGCTGAAATCGAAGCCAACGAGATGCTCGAAGTCGCCGGTCCGCCGCAGGAACTGGCCTATGACGACGGCGGCAATTTACTACCGCTGCAGCAAGCGCTCCACGTGCTTAGCGATCACGTCGACCTCGATGTTGAGACGGTCGCCGGGTCGGCGCGATGAGAGCGCCGTGTGTTCGTAGGTATGCGGGATGATGGTGATCGCCACGTCGCGTCCTTCGATGCCCGCGATCGTGAGACTGATCCCATCCACCGCGATGGAGCCCTTCTCGACGAAGTAGCGCTCCAGCCCCTCCGGTAATCGCAGCCGCAGCCACCAGTTGTCATCGCCAAGCGCGTCGAGCGATAACACCTCGGCCGTCCCGTCCACATGACCTTGCACGATGTGCCCGCTCAACCGCGACGTCGGCAGCAGCGGCCGCTCCAGATTCACACGCGATCCCGGTTCCAAGTCGCCGAGATTCGATCGCCGCAGCGTCTCCGGCGCTAAGTCCGCACTGAACGAATCGGCTTGCAGATCGACCGCGGTCAGGCACACCCCGTTGACCGCGATGCTGCTCCCCGCGACCGCATCCGCCAAAACCCGTGAGCACTCAATCACCATCCGCGAGCCCGGCTGCCGCACGCGCCCGACCTCTTCCACGATTCCTGTAAACACGCCCTAGTAGTCCTTCTCGATGGTTCCCGATACCGCGAACTCATCCGTCGCGATCGCATGCAACTGGATGTCGCGCACTCGAATGGCTTCCATGCGCGACCGCCGTCCCACGCCGCCCGCCATTCCAAGCGACTGCGTGCCGCCCAGGATCTTCGACGCGTAGTAGAAGAAGATCCGGTCCGCGCACTCGCACTCCAGCACGGCCCAGTTCACCTTGCTGCCCGCCTCGATGATCACCGACAAGATCTGTTGCTGCCCCAGCCACTCGATCGTGCGCGCGATATTCACGCGTCCGCCGCGCCCATCAAACACCAGCACCTTCGCCCCTCGCGATTCCAGCGACGCACGCCGTTGCTCCGACGCAGCCGACGTCGTCACCACCACCAGATCGTCATTGGCGCTCTTCACCATCCGCGAAGTCAGAGGCAAACGAAGCTGCGAGTCGAGCACCACGCGCAGCAACGGACGCGACCGCTCCAGCCCCGTTCGATCCGTCAACAAACAGTCATCCGCCAGCACGGTTCCAATCCCCGTCAGCATCGCATCCGATTCATGCCGCAGTTGTTGCACGTGCCGCCGCGCAGTCTCGCTCGTCAGCCATCCGCGGTTGTCGTCCGGAGCCGCGATCTTCCCGTCCAACGTAAGTGCGGTCTTCAACGTCACCAGCGGCTTGCGCGTCCGCATGAAGTGAAGGAACGGCTCGTTGAGTGCTTCCGCTTTGGCGCGCACCGCGTCGGCCACGATCACCTCGATACCCGCTTCCCGCAGCTTCCGGAAACCATCGCCGCGCACCAGCGGATTGGGATCTTCCATGGCCGCGATCACGCGCGCCACACCGGCCGCAATCAGCGCATCTGCGCAAGGCGGTGTTCGCCCATGATGCGCGCAGGGCTCCAGGTTTACATAAAGTGTGGCCCCGCGAGCTCGTTCGCCCGCTTCCCGCAAGGCCACGATCTCAGCGTGATCCCGCTCCTGAAACACGTGGAAGCCATGCCCCACGACGGCACCGTCTTTCACCAGTAGCGCGCCCACCATCGGGTTCGGACTGGTGCGCCCTGTCCCTTTAGCTGCGAGTTCGAAAGCCTCGCCCAAATACTCCGCGTCTGTCATTCGAATAGCGAGTCGATGAACGCTTCCGGCTCGAACGGCAGCAGGTCATCCACTTTCTCACCCACGCCGATGTAGCGGATCGGCAGCCCCAGTTCGCGCGCAATCGCAACTACGATGCCGCCCTTCGCGGTGCCATCCAGCTTCGTCAACACGATGCCCGTGACGCCCGACGACTCCGTGAACTTGCGCGCCTGCTCGAGTCCGTTCTGCCCGGTCACGGCGTCCAGCACCAGCAGCACTTCATGAGGTGCGTCCGGAACCACGCGTTGCGCCGTCCGCCGCATCTTCTCGAGTTCCGTCATCAGGTTGGTCTTGGTCTGCAGCCGGCCCGCGGTGTCAACGATGACGTAATCCACCTTGCGCGCCTTCGCTGCCGTAAGCGCATCGAATACCACTGCGCTCGGATCGGAGCCCTGCTTTTGACGGATCACGTCGGTAGCAGTTCGCTCGCCCCACACTTCCAACTGCTCGATCGCCGCAGCCCGGAACGTGTCCGCGGCCGCAAATAAAACGCTGCGCCCTTCGCCGTGAAATCGATGCGCCAGCTTGCCGATCGTCGTCGTCTTCCCTGCTCCGTTGACTCCGACGACCATCACGACAGCGGGTGGCTCCGCAACGCGAGGCATCGGGCGATCCGAGCCTTCCAAAATCTCCAGCAAGTGTTGCTTGATCAACCCGCGCAGCTCCGCCGCGTCCCCAAGCTGATGCCGCTCCACGCGCTCGCGGATGCGGTCCAGAATTTCGGTAGTCGTCTTCACGCCGATATCCGCGCCGATGAGCGAAAACTCCAGTTCCTCCAGAAGATCCGCATTGATCTCGCGAGAACCCGCGATGTCCTCGAGCGCCGAAACCAAACCCGCGCGCGTCTTCTGCACGCCGAGCTTGAGCTTCTCGAGAAGCGTCGGCTCCTGCGGTACCGAACCGAACAGGGTCTGGATTGCCATGAACTACGATTCTAACGTTTGGGGCGAAGTGGTCTCCTCGCTATCATGATGACTGCAAACCATGGATTTCATTCTGCCGTTCCTCGCCCGTTGGACACACATCGTTTCAGGGATGATCGTGCTCGGCGGAATGCTCTTTGCGGCTGTCGCATTGTTGCCCGCGCTGAAAGGGTCGCCGACCGCGCAATCGACTTCCGACGCGATCGCCGCGCGATTCCGGCCGTGGTTCCTGTTGGGTGTGCTCGGGCTGCTAGTCTCCGGTTTCTATAACTACTACCGGCACGCGGTTGCGAAAGACGTTCCCTCGATGTACCACATGATCTTCGGTATGAAGTTCCTGCTCGCCTTGCATGTGTTTGCGGTGGGCTATATCGCGCTGGGGCACAACAAGCCGAAACGCGCGCGGCTGATCGGCGGCGTGGTGATTTCGGGGCTCGTGGTGGTTGTGTTATCGAACTGGATGCGCGTGCTCTCTCTTGAAGCGCTGATGCATCCAATAAGTAAATGACCGAAGGGTATAAGGCACTTAGCGAAGCGGCCGCTCTGATTGATCTCTCCGCGCGCACGCGGATTCGCGCAACAGGCGACGATCGCGCACGCCTGCTGCATGCGCTCACCACGAACCACATCCAGCAGATTCTTCCCGGACACGGCTGCTACGCGTTCTTCCTCAACGCGAATGGACGCGTGCTGAGTGACGCCAATCTACTGGTGTTTGCGGAACACATCCTGATCGACGCCGAACCGGAAGTCCACGATGCACTCTGGGCGCATCTGGACCACTACATCATTGCGGATGACGTCACCCTGCACGACGACACGGAGACGACCTTCTGTTTGGGAGTGGAAGGGCCGAAGTCCAAGGAGATGTTGTGCGCAGTTGGCGCGCCCGTGCCGTCGAACGATCTTGCGCACGAGGCGTGGTTGATGGACCTTACAGTAGCGCACGCTTCCGCGACTGGCGCCGAAGGCTACCGGATCTTCGGTCCGGCGGAGCGCAAGCGGGCCGTGATGGATCTGCTCTATCTCATCGAAGCCAGCGCGGAGGATTGGGAGATCGTTCGTCTGGAGAATGCTCGTCCGCGTTATACCGTCGATTTCACGGCAGCTAATATCGCCGCAGAGACAGGCCAGAAACACGCGCTGCACTTTCAGAAGGGCTGCTATCTCGGGCAGGAGATTGTAGAACGCGTGCGTTCCCGCGGTCACATCAATAAGCAGTTAGTCGCGATGGAGTTTGAGGGACACGTAGCGCCGGAGCCTGGTGCCGATGTAATCGCCGATATGAAAGCGACCGGCGAGGTTACTTCCGCGGCTTACTCGCCGACGTTAGGTAAAGTACGCGCGCTTGGATACGTGAGAGTACCGAACGACCAATCCGGAACTGTGATTGAGGCGGAACATATCGCGGGCCGTGTGGTCTAAGGACTTCGAGCAGTCAAACAGATCAAAACTCAGGCGGGAGTAAACTATTCGCACGGAGATCCCGCTGTGAAACGAACTGCCGCGAGTACCCTGCAATTATCTTTTCTTTTGTTCCTCGTCACGATCACGACAGCCGTGGCAATGGCGCAACCCTTCGCCTACGTGGCGAACGAAAATTCGAACTCTGTCTCGGGTTACTCGATTGCCCCGGGATCAGGCGCACTAACTCAGCTTCCGGGGTCACCGTTCGGGACCGGGACTAATCCCGACGCGATCCAGTTCACCCCCGACGCGAAGTATGCTTATGTCGCGAACTATGGCGCCGGCACGATATCCGCATACAGTCTGAACGGGACGAACGGCGCGCTTACACCGATTGCGGGTTCACCTTTTCCAACCGACGGGAGCCCAGTGACTTTGGCGATCTCTCCGTCAGGGAAGTTTCTGTACGCGGGGAATGCGGATAGCAATCCAGCCGACAATAGTATCTCCGGTTTCAGCATCGATGGTGCAACGGGAGCGCTCACCCCGGTTCCGGGGTCTCCCTTCTTCCAGTTCAAGGAATATTTCCCTGGATCTTTTGCATTTACACCTTCGGGAGATTACCTGTACGCTTCGAGCGTTTTTGGATTGAATAGTTATATAGCCGGGTTCGCAGTGAACGCGGACGGTTCCCTTACCGAACTTACGGGGTCGCCGTTCAGCAGTTCTTACCCGGATGGACTAGCTGTGGCGCCGTCCGGAAACTTCCTGTTCGTCGGGGACTATAACGGTTTCATCGAAGTCTACAGCATCGATGGCTCGTCAGGGGCATTGATGCTGGTTAGTTCCGTGCCGACTCTAGATACTTATCCGGTCATAGAAGTAACGACGAGCGCGGGTGAGTTCCTGTACGGCGGAGTCACCCAATTCGGGAACCCAAGTGGGTCCGTCAATGGCTTCCAGATAGACACGACGACGGGTGGACTGACGGGAGTGCCTGGCTCGCCGTTTCCCGCGGGTTCGAATCCCCAATCCCTTGCGGGGTCCCCGTCCGGCCGATTCCTGTATGCCGCTGACGCCCAGAACAACCAGGTGTTCGGATACTCCATCAATGCCGCGACCGGCACGCTTACGCCGATCGGGGGCTCACCATTCGCCACGGGCAGTACTCCCGAGTCCGTTGCTCTCGCCGATCCGGCGGTGAGAGAATGCGGCGCGTTAAATGTTTCGCGCGAAGCTACTCTCACTCCCGGTCCTTACACGCGCCAATCAATGAAGTCCGACCTATTCGACGAGACGCTGACGATTACAAACGGCATTACGTCGATTCCCGGTCCGCTGTCGGTGGTGCTTCTCGGCCTTCCCAGTGCGACGACAACACTATCCGGGACTTACAAGGGTCTATCGACCACTTACTGCTTCTCGCCTTCCGGTAACTACGTGATTCCAATTGATTCACTCCTTCCGCCTGGAAATCGCGGAATTCTTCTTCCGGAAGAGGTGGTGGACGTGCCGTTTGTGTTCCAGGCGAAACAAGACGGTCATGCAGTGAAGCCGACGGGCTATGTGCCGAAATTGATCAGGGGAGCGTTGGACAAGTAGGGACCTATCTTGCCGCGTGCATCCAGAAGTAACCAGCCACGATTGCGGCAAAAGCCAGAATGTACTGCACCCGGCGCGACCAGGCCCGCTTGGTTACTCCATCTTCGGTAGTCAAGTTCGACATCTCGATATAGGGCCGCAATCCGCGCCGGAACCAACCTTCAATCACTACGCGCTGTCCGATTAGTTGATCCGCACTTATGATTGCAAAGAGGAACCGCGCAAAGGGGATAGTCTGCCTATATAAGACGAACAGCATCCCGGTGGCATCGCGCAGGACTAGGTCAGGGCACCAGAAAACTCCCGGCACGCCGAGTCCGACGATTTCCCCCTCCACCCGCACGGCACGGGCGCGCATCTGCGATACTTCTAGCGTCCTGAATCAGAGCGCCGATGGTCGCGCTTTCGTACTCGCCGTGATAGCGGTACCAGGTTCGCAGAATCCAAAGCGCTCCAGTTATGATCAACAACTGCGCGGCGCCTTCGGGAGATAAGTCGAGACTACGAAGGAACGGCGAACGACCGGCGATCAGGTCAACGAATAAGAATGCACCGCTCAAGACCGGGATTGCCCATAAGAGAACCTCGAGCGGGAACCGGCCCCATTCAATCGCTTGCTTGGCGGGCAGCGGATAGGCGACGAGCTGGTTGGATTCCCGGTGCTTGTTGCATTCCTACAGCGCTATCGTTCAACGCGCGAACGCGAAACGCAGTGAGCGGGTGAGTCGAATTCATCTCGTACAAGCGTGCCCATGGATTCACCAGGTCCCACCGCATGACAAGGGTGGCGTCAACGGGATTCGCGCCGCCGAGTGCTAACGCGGCTCCTGACTGAACATTCGAAATCCCCATAACTCCCAACGCGCCCGATAGCCGCTGCTCTTTGCGCGCGGCGCTCTTGTCGGCTCTCGATTTGAGCTTCAACTGCTGCGCGTGCTCGCCATCCGCACGTACGAGACCGCAAGCGATTTTGACTAGCGCCGAGGAGAGAACATCCGGAGTTCCCGTAACTTCCGCCGAGTAGTGATCGGCCATGTACTCGCGCGTGCGATTAAGAAGTAAGAATACGAACTGGCTAACTAAGTAACAAAGATAAGCGCCCCAGGCGATTGCGCGGGTGTTGCTGTTATTCCGTCCGAAAACGTAGATCTGATAAAGCAGCAGAGGCGCCAGCGCAGCTATCGCCATCACAGCGAAATCCCAGTGCTCGACGTGCCCGATTTCATGCGCGAGTACCGCGTTGACTTCGTCGGGCGTAAGTACATCCAGTAAGCCTTGAGTGATAACTACCCTGGCATCGGAAACCGTGTGGCCGAAAGAGAACGCGTTGGGAGTGCCACTAAAGATAACTCCAATGCGAGGGACTTTGATTCCCCGGCGCGCACAGAGCTGCACCACGAACTCACGATTCGCAGCCGGTAAGTGAAGCGCATCGTCGTCCCAGACGATATTCATGATCCATTCGATAAGCCACGGAGCGACGGCATACTGGATACCGATAATCCCAACCGCAAAGGCCACCGCGATCCAGATTGGCGCGTGCATGTGGGAGAGGAAGGCGTCGCCGACGGCGAACACGAGACCGTACAGGGCGAAGAGAATCAGCAGGGAACGAGTAACGAATTTCATAGCCTCGAGCCTTTCGCGTCTTACTACTTCCCAGTTTAGGCCCGGGGGTGGCAGGAAGCCCTACTGTGTTTCCGTCAGTTAGAGCCCCGGATCGAAACCGAGATCGAAGTCCTCAGCCGGATCGACGATTTCTTTGAGCAGCACGTCGACCGTGCGCTCTGCCCGGCCATCCGCAGTGAAGTGAATGCCGCATTCCTTTTCAATGCCGTTCTCCCACCACCAGCGCCCGGCGCGTTCGTCTTCGCCCGGAGCAGGCGCGCGCGTGCAGGGGCCGCAGCCGATACTGGTGTACCCGCGCGAGTAGAGCGGATGCACCGGCACATCATGTTCGGCAATGTAGTCTTCAATGTCCTGACGCGACCAATCGAGCAGCGGGCTGATCTTGACTAGATCTGATGAGCGGTCGACCTGCTGTAACGACGCACGGGCGGCGCTCTGTCCGCGGCGCAACCCCACCATGTAGGCGCGGAACCCTTTCAACTTGCGGCCTAGCGGGCGCACTTTGCGGATCTTGCAGCAGAGCATCCGGAGGGCCGGGTCGCGTAGAAAAAGATTGGGGCCGTGCTTGGTGACCATGGCCTCGAGTTCACCGGTTTCCGGCGACACGGTTTCCACCTGGATGCCGTAGCGCGTCCGGATCATCTCGATCATCTCGTAGCTTTCGGCGGGGAGACGGCCCGTATCGAGCGTGAAAACCCGAACTTTGGGGTTCACCTGCAAAGCCATATCGAGAATGACAGCGCCCGTTTTCTGGAAGCTGGTGCAGACGGCGAGGTCTTGGCCGTACTCTTGGGCTGCCCAATGGACGACGTCTTCCGCCGCAGACGTGGCGATCATGACTCTAATGATGGCAGTAATCCCGATTGGGATGCGGGTGGTTTTTCGGCTGCCGGGATGAAAACACTCTCCGACTTGCCGTTGCGGATCCGATCCGCACATGCCGTAATCGGGTCTCGACTGGTGCTAAGGGGGTGGGCAAGCAGTGACCGATCTGACTTACAATTGAACGACGATGAATAGACTGTTTGGTGCCGCTGCACTCTTGTTACTCGCCTGCAGCGTCTCGGTTTCGCAGAACCTTGCTCCAGGCATTCAGACGATTAATGTTGCGGCGGTCGATATGGTTTGGGATAGCTCTCGATCCGTGTACTGGGTGGCGACAGCTGGAACTGATCCCCTGTATCCGGCTTCCATCCTATCGATCGATCCGACCAGCGCCCAAGTCACGGATCAGATCTCTCCCGGCGCGATCGTCGCTCATCTAGCGTTGTCAGCCGACGGCCAGTACCTTTTTGCCGCGGATACCGTAAATTCTGTCCTGCGGTATCCGCTACCCTCCCATACACCAGACCTTCAGATTTCTCTGGGTTCAGACAATCGCGGTCCACTCTTTGCGACGGCACTAGCTCCACTGCCGGGCGTTTCCGGATCCTTCGCGGCGTCCCTGGTCGACAGTAATGAAAACAATTTCGTGGACACGGCAACGATTGTAGTGTTCGACGGAGCGACGCCACGCGCCGAATCCGCGGCCGCGCCGAAAGACGCGCTGTTTGCCGTTTCGTCTTCTCAACTCACGGCATGGGGAGCGCAGGTCGCCGTCTCTCTCAACGTCAGCGCCGCTGGAGTTACTTTCTCCAGCGCAGTAGCAGGCTTTCCAGTAGGGGGCGCGCGCGCTTTCAACAGCGGCCGCTATGTTACGGACGACTGGGGTTATGTATTCGACACAGCGGCTGCCCGCGTAATCGGGCGCGCCGCGGGCATCCTCCGATGTTTTTCCGCTATTGATCAGGCAGGAGCATCGGTGCTCGCACTATCGACAAATACTGGTGAGACTGGGCCGGTCATGACTCAGTATTCGCTCACCACATTCCGGCCCGCTGCCAGCTTTACCCTCGCCTCATTGCCAACAACCGGATTGTCGGGTGCACTGCTGCTTGCGGATAACAGTGGAAGTATGTCGATTTGGGGAAGCGATGGTGTTGCGATCAATGTAGGCAGCAGTCTGCTCTTTCTTCACCTTTCCTCGCTCCAGCCCGTCGCCGTTCCGGCCACTTCCCCGACAGCCGACCCTTCCGGGGCAATTCGGATCCCAATACAATCGGGCGGGCTCGCGTACGACGCGTCGCGAAATCTGCTGATGGCCTCAGTTCCCGGAGCGTCCGCGGGACCCTTAGGTAACACTCTCATCCAGATCAATCCTGCATCGGGCGTCATCTCCAATTCGATCTTTGCCGGAAGCGAGCCTGGCGCGATCGCGCTAACCAGCGACAATGCTCGCGCCATGGTGAGTCTCGGCGGTGCGCCTTTGGTCGTACCCGTCAACCTGAATTCCAATTCGGCTGAACCGCCCTTTAGCGTGCTCGATCCGGTGCCGCAATTTCTGACCTCGGACACTTTCGCCGGTTATCAGTATTGGTCGCCCGGGGATCTAGTTGCGCTGTCCGATAATTCGCAAGGCGTCGCTCTGCTCCGCACCACCGGCGTTCAGGCAGCGCGGAGCATCGTCGCTTATGACGTCGGCGTTCCGCGGCCCCAGATCGTTTCCGCCGACTATTTGGCCGATCGTTTATACCCCGGGGACGCTCCCAACGCGCTTTTCTCTCTTGACTTGCAAGACACCTCGTTCACAATCAACCGGCTTCTCGTAAGCAGCAACGGCGTCGCGCTGGACCGGCAACTGACCCCCATCGTGGGCACCTTCAACGGCACGTTCGCTTATGCCTCGGGTAAATACTATTCGAGCGATGGAACCATCTGGTCCGGTTCAGAACCTTCTTTGATCGGAACGGTGGCCGCCACCGGGGTTCCCGTTCCTTTCCCTGATCAGAATCTAGTCGTGTATCTAAGTCAAAGTCCAGGCGCTATAGCGGTGAATCTGTTCAGCGTCAGCACCTATACCCTACTGTCGTCGACCTTAATAACCCGCGACACAGATCCCATTCTGTCGGCCGTTCGGACCGGTACGGGCAGTTTCGCTTTTCGCACGTCAACCGAGATCGTACTGATGTCTTTGAGTAGCTTACCGAACCCACCGGTAACGCCGATGCCAACTTTACAGACGATTGTTCCCGGGGTTTCGAAGATCGCACTTGTCGCCAATGCCATCACCTTGGCCCCGGGAGGCACTAGCATCTTAGCCGCGACTTCCAGTACAGCCGGTACTTACGGAAATTCGATCGTCACAATTGACCCGGCTACCGCGCACATACAAAGCATTGGTTATGCAGGCAGTGAACCTGTCGCGCTCACTGTGGTCCCGGGGAGCAACACGGTTTATACGTCATTGTCTGGAGAAGCGGGTCTCGGCGTGTTCAACCTCGCAACGAATACCCGGCAACTCGAGTTCTCGGTTGATCCGACCAACAGCGGTGGCCAGTACTACCCTTGGGATCTCCTGGCCCAGGCAGACGGCAGCGTTGCTGTAAGTTTCTATGACGGGTCAATCGCCGTTTTCGACAGTTCGGGAAATCTCAAACCGGGCGTCGACCTGAATAATCAGAGCTTCGCCGAATTCGGCGCAAGGTATCAACTTGCGTTCAGCCCGAGCGGAGGAAAGCTTTACGGCTATGACCAATGGGCAAGTTCGTTCGGGCTGCGTCGCGACAACGTATCGGCGACGGGACTCCAGGGATTGTCGTTGAGTCCCGGACTTATAGACGGGTTCGGTACGGAGATCCGCGCGTCCGGCAGTCTACTCTATTCGTCGGTCGGAGATATCGTTGACCCGGAACGATCCCGGGTCATAGGACGGTTCCTTGATCCCGCTCTTCAACAGCCCTCCGGTTCCAAACATGTCTGGCCCGATCCAGCCTCGGACCATGTATATTTCATCGCGGGTAGCCAAATTCTTGTTTTCGACATCCATACTTTTGCCGAAGTAGGATCCCTACAACTTCCCTATTACGACGGTGATGCGACGGCCTTAGTCAAGGTGGCGTCCAATCTTGTCTTCTTAACCAGCACCGGCGACCTTTGGGTGGTGGCGATCGCGTCAATACCCTCGATCCCCCAGCCCGTTGCTCCGCCGCCGCTGCTGCTTCCATATACACCAGGCGTCGGCGTTATCGACCTGACCGTGAACGACCTCGCTTACGACTCGGCCAAGGCACTCTTATATGCAACGGTGCCGAATAGTCAAGGAGCTCAGGGGGACAGCGTCGTTTCCTTTGATCCGACCAACGGCATCATCACCACCGCGACGCCGGATGGACCTAACCCGCATCTCGTCAGGATTTCTCAAGACGGAACCACGGCGTTTGTCTCTATGGGATTTGTGAACAACAGCAGTCTCTATGTCGGCGAGGGGATAAGTACCATCCCGGTAACCACGAATGTGGCTGGTCCCGAGTGGGGAACAGTACCGCCCATTGGTGGTTACATCTATTCCGTCGCGGACATGCTCCCTCTTCCCGGGCAGCCCGGTTCTATTGCAGTCGTAAATAACTTCTCCGGCGAGGGTAGCGTGCGAATTTACGATGGCACTGTGCAGCGGCCAAACGCTTTAACGAATGGATACGTTTGTACCTCCATCCAGCCGGCCGCGGACCCGAGCCGCCTTTACTGCTACAACGGTTACACCAGCGATCTTACGTTCTTCCAGTTGACACTCGATGCCAATGGCGTCACAATTTTCAATTCCAGCGGACCCGATCTGATAGGAGCGTTCAACGCCACCATTCTCTACGACGGTGGAAGGGTCTACTCCAGCAACGGGCATGTAATCGACCCGGAAGCTCTAACTTTGCTTGCTACTCTTCCCGTTAGCGGATCTTCCGTCGCAGCCGATGGAGGTAACGTTTACTGGCTTTCCGCCGGCCCTCAGGTTCAAAACACGACCGCCACCATAACGACTTTCGATGAGAAAACGCTTACTCAGGTAGAGACCCGAACGATCAACGTAAACCCGGGACCGCTCTCACGCTTGGTGCCATGCGGAAATGGAATACTGGCGTTCGCCGCCGGGCCACAAATCTATGTCGTATATCCGTCGAATAGTGGACCTGGGGTTCCAACATTCACAGCTTCCGGTTTGGTCAGCGCTGCCAGTTACGTATCCGGCGCCAGCGGCGGCGAGTTGGTGACGATCTTTGGCCAGAATCTCGTCCGTGGCATCCAGGGTGTTGTCACGGCGGATCAAACGCCGCTTCCGACGGAGATTGCCGGAACGTCCGTGACGATCGCGGGCATCGCTGCGCCGTTGCTTGCGGTGGCAAGCGTCGGCGGTAACCAGCAGATCAACCTTCAAGTTCCACCTGAGTTGGCAGGCGAAGGTCCGGTTCCAGTGATCGTGAACGCGGGAGGAGTTTACAGTCAGCCCGTTTCTGTTTCCGTCGGCAATGCGCATCCCGGAATTTTCACCGCTGGGAGCACACAGCCAATAGTGGCTCACGCCGACTATTCATTGGTTACAACCAACTCGCCCGCGACGGCCGGCGAGGTGGTCCTGATCTTCTGCACGGGATTAGGTCCGACGACCCCGGCTGCCCCGGCGGGCGTCCCTGCACCTGGCGTGCTAGCTCCGACGAATTTTGATACAACCGTTACGCTGGGCGGCAAAAGCGCGGAGGTTCTCTATAGCGGCCTCGCTCCGTACTTTGTCGGCTTGTACCAAGTCAACCTCCGCGTGCCTGCCGGAATTGCTTCCGGACCCGCAAATCTAACCGTCGCGGTTAACGATGCGGTAAGTCAAACCGTCCAGATCGCGATTAACTAGACTCTCTTATCAAAACTAGGGTGCAGGAGTGCGAAAGTCCGGTCCGGACATTGCAGATTTGGAGCGGGAGACGGGATTCGAACCCGCGACATCGACCTTGGCAAGGTCGCACTCTACCAACTGAGTTACTCCCGCGCTGGGAGACGAACGGTGAACTCCTATTTTGCACTGTTTGGAGTGGTGCTGTCAAACTACATTTCCACTGCTTTATGTTTTTTGCAACTGCTTCAAAACACGACAGTTATATTTCTGTTTCCATCCAATTCTTTGTGTTAAAGTGAGTGCTGCCATTCTGCCCTTGAACCAGCCAATTCATCAAATCGTCAAGTTCCGCACCGGCTAAACCCGGCGCTGGCTCCCATTCGGGTTGAGTCTGAACGCGTTGCCGATGGTGCCTTTCGAGGCTGCCGTCTCCGACGTTTATTGTCTATAGGGTTTTCGGCGGCTGAATGTAGTGGATCGTCTTATTGGATGGATATGAACGTTTGGGATCAGGTGAAACAGGAGCTTGCGGCAGCGCTCAGCTCTGAAAGTTATGAAAACTGGGTCGCCCGCACGACCCTGGAACGGATCGAAGGGGACACGCTGCATGTCCGAGCGCCGGATTCGCAGACGTGCGAGTGGCTTCAATCCGAGTACAGCGATTTGGTCTACCGGCTGGTTCGCGAGATCAGTGGGGCGCGGTTGGGGGATGTGATTTACCACGCGCCGGACAGCGAACGGCCGTTGCGACTTGTATCACAGAGCGTACCCCAGGAAGTCACGGGCCAGCTTGGCGAATTGCATCCGCGCTTCACGTTCGACAACTTCGTGGTCGGTGCCAGTAACCAGTTTGCGCACGCCGCGGCCCGGTCGGTCGCTACCAACCCGTCGCGGAGCTACAACCCGTTGTTCATCTATGGCGGGGTCGGTATGGGCAAGACCCACTTGATGCATGCCATCGGGCGCGAACTCATCAGCTCAAACAAGATGCGCGTGGTCTATACCTCCAGCGAGAAGTTCACGAACGAGGTGGTTTCGGGGATTCGCTTCGACCACATGGCCGTGCTGCGCCAGCGCTACCGGTCCGCCGACGTCCTGCTCATTGACGATATTCAGATGCTAGGTACGCGCGAGCGAACGCAGGAGGAGTTTTTCCATACGTTCAACGAACTGCACGATCATCAGAAGCAGATTGTGATTTCGAGCGATTCGCCGCCGAAGGAAATTCCCGGCCTAGTGGAGCGGCTGCGCTCGCGTTTCGAGTGGGGACTGATCGCCGATATCCAGGCGCCCGATCTCGAAACGAAAATGGCGATTCTGGATAAGAAAGCCGAGGCTGAAGGCGTCACACTGCCGCTGGAGGTTTCGACGTTCGTGGCATCGCGCACGAAATCAAACGTGCGCGAACTGGAAGGTGCGCTCATTAAGCTGATCGCCTTCTCGTCGCTCACCGGTGCACCGATCACCCTGACCATGGCGCAGAGTTGCCTGAAGCACTTGGCGCATGCCCAGGACCGGCGCGTGACGATCGACGCGATCCAGCGCGCCGTCGCCGAAAAGTTCGGAATCAAGCCCATGCAGCTCAAGGAGAAGAGCAACACCCGGGCAGTGGTTTACCCCCGCCAGATCGCCATGTACCTGGTGAAAGAGCTGACGTCGGCGTCGCTCCCGGAGATCGGCCGGGCTTTCAACGGAAAGCATCACACCACGGTGATCCACTCCATCGGCGTCATCACTAAGAAACGCGAGGATGACCCGGAATTGAACAGGATGTTGCACAGCCTAATGGACTCATTACAAGGCGGTTAGCCTTTTGATCCACAGGCAGGGTGCGAAAAGGCAGCGCAAAACTGTATAAATTGGGTTACACCCGCGTTTTTACAGATTCGACCAAGGGCTTTTCCAAGGACTCGCGAGACAAGAAGGTGCTGAATTTTGTATAATTTAGAGAGAAATCCACTTTTCGACAAGACCTACGAATACGGTTCTATTCTGTATTTGTATATGAACCCAGCAGGAGAATAGGAGCGACATGGAATTTACCATCGCTAAGAGCGATCTGGTTCGGGAACTAAGTCTGTCGCAGGGTGTTGTCGAAAAGAAAACGACGATTCCGATCCTGTCGAATGTTCTGATTGAAGCGGATAACGATCGGGTCACTTTGACCGCTACGGACCTGGAGCTTGGGATTCGTTGTTCCTGTCCGGCGCGCGTGAAAAAGTCGGGTGCTGGGACCATTCCGGCGCGCAAGCTGCTCGATTACGTTCGTCTGCTGCCGGACGCGGACATCTCGTTCAAGTTTCTGGAGAACCACTGGGCGTCGATCACCTGCGGACGTTCCAAAACGCGAATTGCCGGGATGAGCCGGGAAAGCTTCCCGGAGCTGCCAGAGATGCCGGAGCAGATTGGAGAGATCCCGTATGGGCTGCTTTCGGGCCTGATCTCGCGGACGGGCTTTGCCATCTCGATGGAAGAGTCGCGCTTCACGCTGAATGGCGCCTTGCTGCTGCTGAAGCCGGAAGGCGTGACTATGGTGTCCACCGACGGTCATCGGCTCGCCTACGTGGATCAGCCGTTCCAGAACGGCGCGAATCGAAGCTTCCGTGCGCTGGTGCCGCGTAAAGCGATGAACGAGGTTTTGAAGTTGGCCGCTGAGGGCGATCCGGAACAGAAAGCGATCCTGGCCGGAGATGACAATCACCTGTTCTTCAAGTTTGGCGACCGGTTGCTGATTACGCGTAAACTGACCGGCAACTTTCCGGATTATGAACGCGTGCTGCCGAGGGAAAACCAGCACATCGCGCTCATGGTGAAGACCGAGATCCGGTCGGCCATTGAACGGGTCGCTCAGTTTGCCGATGAGCGGTCGCGAGCCATCCGGGTGCGTTTCGAGCCGGGTGAAGTGAAGGTGTTCTCGTCGTCGGTGGAGACGGGCGAGAGCGAGGAGAGCGTGACGACCGAGTATCAGGGGCCGGCTCTCGAGATTGGATTCAACGCGCAATACCTGCTGGATTTCATGCGTGCCATTACGCAGGACCAGGTCGCGTTTTCGTTGAAGGATGAAAAGAGCGCCGGCGAACTGCAGCCGTATTCGGTTCCGACCGACGGCGCGATCATGCAGAGCTACCGCTACGTTGTTATGCCGATGCGGATCTGAAATTGGTTGGTGTTCGGGAAAGAGTTTGACATGCCTAATGAAGTGAATATGCCGTCAGAGAATTACGATTCCAGTAGTATTCGGGTGCTTGAAGGTTTGGAGGCGGTGCGGCTGCGTCCCGCCATGTATATCGGCTCCACCGGTGAGATGGGCCTGCATCACCTGGTGTATGAAGTTGTCGATAACTCGGTGGACGAAGCGCTGGCTGGATATTGCAAGAACATCGAAGTGGTGATTCACATCGATGATTCCGTCACAGTGGTAGATGACGGCCGCGGGATCCCGGTGGATATCAAGCCGGAGTTTGGTATTTCGGCAGCCGAGATCGTGTTAACGAAGCTGCATGCGGGCGGTAAGTTCGATTCCAACTCGTACAAAGTCTCCGGCGGTCTGCACGGCGTCGGTGTGAGCTGCGTGAACGCGCTCAGCGAGTTGTTCGAACTCGAAATCTGGCGCGACAAGGCGACGTGGACGCAGGAGTATTCGAAAGGCGTTCCGAAGGCGCCGCTCATTCGCGCGGGCAAATCGTCGAAGACCGGGACGAAGATCACGTTCCGTCCTGATCCGACGATCATGGATGCGACCAAGTTCAACTATGACACGCTTTCGCAGCGCCTGCGCGAGATGGCCTTCCTGAACAAAGGCCTGCGCATCACGTTGACCGACGAACGCGTCGACCCTCCCAAGAACCACGAGTTTGTGTACGAGGGCGGCATCTCAGAGTTCATTAAGCATCTCAATCGCGGAAAGAGTGTGTTGCACGAGAAGCCGATCCACTTCGAAGCAACGGCCAAGCTTCCGAACGAAAGCGTAATCGGAATGGAAGTGGCGCTGCAGTACAACGATCAGTACGCCGAGACGGTTTTCAGCTTCGCCAATAACATCAACACCAAAGAAGGCGGAACGCACCTTTCCGGCTTCCGCAGTGCGTTGACGCGAACCATCAATGCTTTCGGACAATCCGCTGGGTTGTTCAAGGACGTGAAAGAGAATCTCACCGGCGACGACGTGCGCGAGGGCTTAACAGCGGTCGTCAGCGTGAAGGTACCGCAGCCGCAGTTCGAAGGTCAGACTAAAGGCAAGCTGAACAGTGATATCCAGGGTCCGATGACCCAGTTTGTCAACGACAAGCTCGGTGAGTATTTCGACAAGAACCCGTCGGTGATGAAGAAGATCGTCTCGAAGGCGATCGATGCCGCGCGTGCTCGTGAAGCGGCCCGCAAAGCGCGTGATCTGACCCGGCGTAAAGGCGCGCTCGATTCCGGTGGTCTACCGGGCAAGCTGGCGGATTGTCAGGAGCGCGACCCGGCCCGTTGCGAGCTCTTTCTGGTGGAAGGCGAATCGGCCGGCGGCACGGCAAAGCAAGGTCGCGACCGGCGTTTCCAGGCGATTCTGCCGCTCAAAGGCAAGATCCTCAACGTCGAGAAAGCCCGCTATGACAAAATGCTGGGCCACGACGAAATTCGGACACTCATCACCGCGATGGGAACGGGGATCGGCAAAGAGGATTTCAATCCAGCCAAACTGCGCTATCACAAAATCATCATCATGACGGACGCGGATGTCGACGGCTCGCACATCCGTACGCTGCTCCTGACGTTCTTCTTCCGGCACATGCAGGAGCTGATCACGCGTGGGCACGTTTATATCGCCCAGCCGCCGCTCTACCGGATCAAGAAGGGCAAGAGCGAGAAGTACATCAAGGACGAGAAGGAATTCACCCGCGAGATCATGCGTCGCGCGACGGAGAACCTGGTTGTCGAAAACACGGCCAACGGGCAGCCCTCGTCGCGATTGGAATCCGGCGAGCTGCGGGCGTTCCTGTTAAGTCTCGATGAGTTTGATCAGATGTCCTTCAAAGTGGAGCGGCGTCTTCGTGATTCGCGCGTCGTCGACGTCCTTGGCCGAGTGGAATTCGCGGTCGATACGAAGGCGGATTACTCGGAGCGCGGCAACATGGAGAATGTGGCAAAGGCGCTCCTCGCCGCCGGTGTGGAAACGGCGCAAGTTCGTGCGGATGAGGAACATGCCGCGTGGATGGTGTCGTACCACGATTCAACGAATGCTGAGCGGTACATCAACATCGAATTGGCGTCGCAGCCCGATTTCAAGCGGTACCGGGTATTGGCAAAACAGGTCGGCCGGTTCAATCACGCGCCGTTCTACGTGATCAAGAACGAGCGCCGGGATGTGCAGAACGACTGGCGATCATTGCTCGCGCACGTCAAGGAAGAAGGCAAGCGGGATTCGAGCGTGCAGCGCTACAAGGGGCTTGGGGAGATGAACTCCGAGCAGCTGGGCGAAACGACGATGGACCCGCAAAAGCGTGTGCTGCTGAAAGTGCGGCTGGAAGACGTCGTTGAGAGCGATCTGATCTTCACCACGTTGATGGGTGAGGATGTCGAGAGCCGCCGCAAGTTCATCGAAGAAAACGCGCTGGACGTCAAGAACCTCGACGTTTAACTGGTGGCGATGCGGAAGGCCGACTGGGATCCGGAGCGCTACGAAGGCGGCCATTCGTTCGTCTGGGAGTTTGGCGGGGACCTGCTCCCCTTGCTTGCTGCTCAACCGGGTGAGCGGATTCTCGACCTCGGCTGCGGTACCGGACACTTAAGCGCAAAAATCGCCGCTGCCGGAGCTACCGTGGTGGGGATCGATCCGAGCCCCGGGATGATCGGCCAGGCGCGCCAGAATTATCCAAACCTGACGTTCCACCTCATCAGTGCGGAGGACTTCCGCGATCCCGAGCCGTTCGACGCGGTGTTCTCGAACGCGGCCCTGCATTGGATTACCGATCAGGACGCGGTGGCCGAAACCGTCGCCACAGTGTTGCGACCGGGCGGACGCTATGTTCTCGAGATGGGCGGCCACGGGAATATCAAGCTCATCGACGGCGCGGTCCGCTCGCAGATCAAGAACTACTTCCCATCGATCGGTGAGTACGCAAGTATCCTCGAGCGGCACGGGCTTGAAGTTACGAACGCGATGCTCTTCGATCGGCCAACCCCTTTGGAAGGCGGCGAGGCTGGGTTGCGAGACTGGGTGGCGACTTTCCGTCCAGACAATACGCGACCGATGAACGAGGTGGAGGCGGAGCTGCGGTCAGCGCTCTTCCACGATGGGCGTTGGGTCGCGGACTACCGGCGGCTAAGGATGGTAGCCTCAGCGCGTCGGTAGCCGCGACTCCCGTTACTGAATCGCCATCGTCACGGTATTAGAGGCTGCGCCGTTGACAGTGACTATCACCGGCACCGCGGAACCAGTAGGCACGCCCGCCGGTACCTGGGCGTTCACTTGGTAGAGACCAACATATCCGGGTGCAAGTCCAGCGAACTGCACGTTGGTTACTGGAACGCCGCCAATAGTCACGGACGTAGCTACGGTTGTGCTGGCGAGCGGACCAGACGGGCCTGGAGCGCCGGTTGCGGGTTGATTTGTGACAGGACCAAGACCCGTGCAATAGATGATTACGAAGTCGCCCGCACTTGCTGGAGCGGACGAATTCGCAAGAGCGTAACTAAGGCTATATATCTCGCCCTGGCCTGTTCCCGAAGAGTCAGCCGTGAAAATGCCGGGCGCATAAGTGGCCACAGCCACACTCTGGCTGGAACCGTTCTCGCCAATTAGAGAAGTGGTGACAGTAGCTGTCGACTGCCCTGCCAATTCCCACGGGACTTGGAAGTTTGCCTGGTTGGGAGAAACGAATAACATAGGTGCCGCGGTACCGCCGAAGGAAAGCGATAGTCCGGAAAGGTCCGTTGACAGAGGGACGCTAGTCGCCCCATAAGCAAAACCTAACTGAAGAGTCCCGAACGCCGACGCGATACTGCCCGGCGCGACCGGAGCCTTATAAGTAGCCGCGTTCACGATGCCGCCCGCCGCGATGGAAGAAGTGGCCGTACCCTGTTCCTGTAGTTCCAAGTTGTAGGAGATCTCTGGAGGATAGGATGACGGCGGGACACCATACGCGGACATCCAGGCGGTGTTCGTGTTGGCGTCATAGGCCGCGCCAGTCAACCAAACGCCCGTCCCGTTCGGATAACCGTTGTTCGCGTAAGTAGTCCACGATGCAGCTTCATTGAACGGCAGAGCCGTGTTGTAGATGACGAAGGGCGGGATAGATGGCGGCGCAGGTGACTGGAAGTCATGCGTCGGTACGAACCAGACATAGCCGTCCTTGTCGAGCCATCCGAACTGATAACCCGCAGCTTTCGGATTGAGGGTTTCCAAGTCGAAGTAGGTCCATGCCGCCGGATTGTTAATCGCCATGGTGGTGTTGTACTCAACCGCAACTGAGTTGCTGACCTGCAGATTCCTATCTCCCCAGGGCACCAGAATTAGGTTCTTACCTCCGTTGGCGACGACGCCGCCTGTGTAGCCGCGGAACCGCGACGATATGTTGCCGGCGAATAGGGATGCATTCATGCTCGAAAGAGTCGACATGTCAAAGGTTTGATAAGCGCTGCCCGAAGTCATCGAACCAGTCGTGTTATAAACCACAAGCTTGCTTGCGGGAGTAACCGTCGCAGAGTTAGCCTCACTGCCATTGAAGAATGGGATTAAGTAAAGATTGGGATAGATGTAAGCCGCGCTTTGCATTCCCCCGAGTCCGGGGTCGGCGGCGCCCGCGCCCTGCAAAACGGGGATAGTGGACATATCGAAACTCTCCCACGCGGACGGATCGTCAAACGCGCCCATCGCGCTGTTATAACGAGTCAGAACAGTATTCGCGTTGAAGGTGATATTGTTGCCGGTCGGGCAATAGTATGCCGCGCCGTTGGCCCAGACGCCTCCAAACCCGCCAACCGCCGTAATCGAAGGTACCTTCGACAGGTCGATGTACTTATAAGTTTGCCCCTTACGATTCTGCGGATCGGAGGCGAGGTTGGCGAGGTTGACCTGCACGGTGATGCTGCCCTGTTGTGCCCTTGTCGTTCCGGCAATAGCGTTACGCGGCCCCGGAGGCAGATACGCATAGGTCGGGTTCGTGTTGGGAATGGACGTCGCCGGCCCGGATCCGTCTGTGAACCCGCCACCGAAGTTCCACGCATACGGAGCGAGCACCGACGTCAGATCGATCTCTTCCCAGTTTGAAGCGTTAGTGAAGCCCCCAGGCTGCGGCTTATAGACCAGCAATTCACCCGAGTTGGCTAAAGGAGTCGAAGTTACACTTCCATATGGATAGAACAGAACCTGGTTGTGGCCCTGGTCATAATCGGCCATCTGATAGCTGAACGCGTTCGGGCTGAGATTATTGGTATTTTCATAGGTCAAACCGTTAGGCGCTATCGCCGCGTTTTGACCGAACAGCGCGCCCGCAAAAACAAAAGCAGTGAGTGTCTTCATGAATTTCCTTACTAGAGTTCGCGCCGCGTTGAGGCTCGGTCGGCGCGTTGGAGCAATAGCCGAATCAACAACGGCTGCAGGACATGTGGCGGGCAGTACTATCGCAGTGGCAACTTGAAGAATGTGTAGCCTCGCACTTAGTTGTTTCGGCGTGCAGTTGTCCAACACGCGGAGGCCATTGACTGGTAACACGCGCAAACCCGCGAAGTCGCGGCGAGACTTGTCTAAACTCTGAATATCCAACCCTTCCGAACTTTGAACTGGCTTTGTTCTTCTCGTATTATTGCCGCGGGCCCGGCGAATGCCAAACAGCACCTATTGCAAACGTGTAGCCAGCTCGCATTGAATTCCACCCGCGATATCCGCGGAAGATAAGGGAGGGTAGAGAAGACCGGCGACGTGCGGTGGTTAACCATTGGTTGGAACAACGCGCGATTGCGGAATCAATACGGGTTCGCTAGTACATTAATCAGGATAGTTATTCCCGCAGGTAATTCTGCGCCAGAACAGAGTCGTCAAGACGTACCGAAAGGCCACTACCATTCAACGCCGGAACCGGCTCTTTGACACCACTTAGCACCACCGGATAACCGAGGGTGATTCTAATGTTCGACCGCTTCGTCCATCTCGATCTTGCCGTCGCGGACATGGATGATGCGATGCGCATGGCGGGCGATATCCAACTCATGCGTCACCAGAATGATGGTGTTTCCCTGGCGGTACAGACGCTCGAACAACGCCATAATCTCGTTGCCGGTCGCCGTATCAAGGTTGCCCGTCGGCTCATCGGCCAGCAGAATCGACGGATCGTTCACCAGCGCACGGGCAATGGCAACGCGCTGGCGTTGACCGCCCGAAAGCTCATTGGGCTTGTGATTCATGCGCTTCTCGAGATCTACCTGCTGAAGCGCTCGCTTCGCGCGCGCGATCCGCTCCGCTGCGGGCGTGCCGCTATAGATGAGCGGAAGTTCGACATTGTGCAGCGAGCTGGCCCGCGGCAGCAAGTTGAACGTCTGAAACACGAACCCGATTTCTTTATTGCGGATCCGGGCCAGCTCGTCATCCGTCATCTCGCTGACCAGCCGCCCGTTGATGTAGTACTCGCCGCGCGTCGGTGTGTCGAGGCAGCCGATGAGATTCATCAGCGTCGACTTACCCGATCCCGATGGACCCATGATCGCGACATACTCGCCGCGGCGAATCTCGATATCGACGCCCGAAACCGCATTGATGATCTGGTCGCCCATTTCGTAAGTCTTCCAGAGATCATAGGTGCGGATAACGATGTTCTGCTGCTTGAGCTGCGCGCCGCGTTCTTCCGCCAGTTCGAGTGCTTGTGCCATGTGATTCGATTTTCCTAGGTCGACGGTTTCGGCGCCAACGGCTTGTTATCTACTTTGACGCTCGCGTTGTTCCGAATGGTGCGAATCACCTGGAAGGTCCCCGTGATAATTTCATCCCCTTCGGTAACACCGCTCAGGACCTGCATATCAGTCGCCCCGGTGATGCCGGTCTCCACCTTATGGAAAACAGCTTTGCCCTTGCTGACGACGAACACGCCGGTTACGTCTTCTTTCATGACTTTCTGCTGCGCGGGGGTGAGCTTCGGCGCCGGAGCTCCGGGCTTCGTTTCCTGCAGATCGCCCTTTGTCCGGGTAGTGAGCGCCTGGATCGGGATGGTCGTCACGTTTTTCGCGGTTGCGGTCGTGATTCGCGCGGTGCAGGAAAGACCGGGCCGAATTGTGTCCGGCGGATTGTCGATCGCGATCACGACTTTGAAGTCCTTCGCTTCGTTACTGGATGTCGTGCTCTGCGAAGCCGCGACACCGGTGGAACGAACCAGCGCGGTGTTGCCGATTTCGCTGACATGACCGTGGAACGTCTGATTTGGGATGGCGTCGATATCCACTTCGGCAAGCTGCCCGAGCTTGACGTTCACGATGTCGGTTTCATCCACCCGAATCTCGGCCGTAATCACGCTCATGTCAGCGATCGTCATGATGGTGCTGGCCGTCGAGCTCTGCAGGCCCGGAACCACGGTTTCGCCGGTTTTCATGGGCAGGTTGGTGACAACGCCGTCGAGCGGCGAATAGGAGTTGAACTTCTTGAGGACGTCCGAGTAGCGGGCGAGTTGCGCTTTCTGCTGCGCGATGCGCCGCTGCGTGGAAAGGTTGGTCGCGTCCGCTTGGGCGATTTGCGAGCGGGCCTGGGCGAGCTTGGCCTGCGATTCGTTGAGCGTGGCGACGTCGGAATCATAAGTCGCCTTCTTCGATTCCAGATCCTGCTTCGCAATCAGCTTCTGCTTGAAAAGCTCGTTATAGCGGTCGTAATCCTGTTTAGCGTGTTCCACATCGGATTTGGCGCGGTCCACGCCGGCTTGCATCGTGACCAGGTTGTCCTGCGCCGACTTGTAGGCGGCGACGTTGGCGGCGGCGTCGGATTCAGCGGAGTTCAGAGCCGCTTTCTGCGCTTCCACGTCATCGGCGGGCTGCGTATTCTCCACGCTGGCGAGCAATTGTCCTTTGCGCACCCGGTCGCCTTCCTTGACTTCGATTCGAGTCAGCTCGCCCATGGCGTTGGCGCCGATATCGATGTAATTCTTCGGCTTGATTTCGCCGGACGCGGTAACGATGCTGGTCAGATCCTGCCGCACCACCTTGGCAGTTTGCACCGTCACAACGCCGCGATGGCTCAGTCTGACGCTCGCGAAGACGCCGCCCACTAGTAGGCAAAGCGCCACCACGCCAATGATCACTTTCCATTTCGTCTTCAACGCGCAGAGACTCCTCTAGTGTTCAAACGAACACCTCCACAGATTGGTTCACGGAAGTTTCTATTTTTCCACAGAGCGGGTTGCGTTTGCACGCGAGCGGGTTATTGCAGCCAGTGGACGCTGGTCGGAGAGGAGGACGTGCAGCCCATCGTTTCGGTGACACCCGACGCGATCTGCGCGCAGGCGTTATCCGTCGCAGAGCGCAAAGCGGCTTCGCGATTGGCCGCGGAAGCTTTACGACAGGAGGTCCGCCCGTTGTACGCCATGCACGCTTCGACGTGGAAGCGCCGGTTCCCGAAGCTCGTGTAGATGAGAGCGACGACCATCGCGATTGCGAAGACGATGCCGACAATGACCGGTTTCTTCATCCTTTAAAAAGCTTATTCCCTCAGATCAAGCGAAGAAGTTGCCCATCTGCCGGAACTTGTCATAGCGCTGCTGCACGAGTTGTTCCGGGTTGAGGCCGGAAAGATCTTTCAACGACTGTTTGAGAGAAGCGCGGAGGGCAGCTGCGGAACCGTCGTAATCTTCGTGCGCGCCGCCTACTGGTTCAGGGATAATGCCGTCGATCAAGCCGAGCTTTAGCAGATCCTCGGCCGTGAGGCGGAGAGCGGTGGCCGCGAGTTCCGCTTTGGTCGAGTCGCGCCAGATGATGGCCGCGCAACTTTCCGGCGAGATCACGCTGTAAACCGCGTTCTCGAACATATAGACCTTATTCGCAACGCCGAGGGCGAGCGCGCCACCGCTGCCACCTTCGCCGATGCAAACCGCGATCACAGGCACCTGCAGCCGCGACATCTCCCGCAAATTGCGCGCGATCGCTTCGGCCTGGCCGCGCTCCTCGGCATCAATGCCGGGATAGGCACCGGGCGTGTCCATCAAAGTGATGACGGGTCGATGGAACTTGGCCGCGAGCTCCATCAGGCGAATGGCTTTGCGATAGCCTTCCGGCTTCGGCATTCCGAAGTTGCGATGCAGCTTCTGTTTGGTATCGCGGCCCTTCTGCTCGGCAACGATCATGACGGGTTCCCCTTCGAAGAAGCCCATGCCGCCGATAATTGCGGCGTCGTCTCCGAAGAGGCGGTCGCCGTGGAGTTCCTGGAAGCCGGTGATCAGGCGTTCGATGTAATCCTGGGCGTGCGGACGTTTGGGATGACGAGCTCTTTGGACGCGCTCCCAGGCCGGAGACATGGGCGCCGGCGAAGGCGTGGGAGTGCTTGAGCTATCGGAAGACATGTCTCATCAGGATAGCTGAGGGACGGTCCTGACAACGCTACTGCGCTCGAGAGTCCGGAGGTACCAGTAGCGCACGCTGGCTCGAACTTGCGCGGCAGACAGCTAAGCCTGCCGCGTTTCCGCCGTTCAGAAGATGCTCGAAGGAGGCGTTGTCACCGTGATCCTCGTCGCTGTGATCACACCCTGCAGATGCGCGAGTAGATTATTGGATTCGTCGTACTGGTCGACCGTGAATGTTCCGGAAAACTGGTTTCCATTCGGTCCTAAGGTTACCTTTTCCCGAATGTTCCCCGGACCGATGAGAGTGGTTCCCGTGGGATCCCAGCCGGCTGCAAAGTGATTCAGCACGTAGGTATTGTCGCCGGTCTGCAGCCATACACCCAGGCAGAAGCTGCTGGTGATGGGAGAGCGCCCGCCCGAGTTCATGATCTCGGTTCCATCGCTGTGCCATTCAGAATACCCCGCGTCTATCTCGGTGCCGTCAGGAATACCGGAGCTACCCTCGGACACAAACTTCACGTGCCAAAATCCGACGATTCCGGCAGTCGCCGCGGGTTCGCTCTGTTCGGAAACCTTGAGGATCGGAGCGCGAAACCCTCCCGAAGTAGCAGGTGATTGGCCATGTTCAGCCGCCGGCGGTTGATAACCCAGGCACTGGGCCTGACATCTGGAAATCGCGAACGATCCCAGCAATATTGCACCCATGAAGAGTGCAATCCTCTTAAAATTTACGTGCATGATGTTCTCCTTTTTCGCTGGTTTGAAACCAGCAGTTCCAGAAAACCCTGCTTTGCGTTTCGGGAAAATGGAGGGGAGGTGAACTCTGGGGTGAAGAAGAGGTGAAGCTCTAAGTCATTGAAAGTGCTTAGGATTTAGAAGCCACTTTTGTTATACTTCTCAGGCGGTTAAACGCCGATGAAGCTACCGGTCTTCGCTTTTGAGGAATTTCAGCTGGATTGCGAAGGCCTTGAACTGGCTCGAAATGGGCGACGCACCAAGTTAGAGCGGAAGCCTCTAGAATTATTGATTCTTCTGGTGAGCCGCCAGGGTGATCTCGTTACTCGAGACGAAATCGCGCAACGACTCTGGGATCCGGCGGTCTTCGTAGACACCGAGCATGGCATCAACACCGCCGTCCGGAAGATTCGCCGGACGCTGCGTGACGACCCCGCGCAGCCTCGATTCGTTCAAACGGTTCCAGGGCGGGGCTACCGGTTTATCGCAACTGCGGTTGACGTGTCTCCAGTTCCGGAAATCAGCCCGCAAATCAACTATGTGGTGCCGGAGGCCGAAGGTGAGGTGGCTATGCAACCGGCGGCGCCTACAACCTACCTGGTTTCCGGTCAAGTACCGCGACGCGGAATTCACCCGTGGTTTGTCTTTGGTTCTATTGCGGCCGTGATACTGGTTGCCATAGGGGCGACCGCGTTTCGCCTCGTCGGGCCAAGAGACCTATATACCGTCACAGGGTCGAATCGAATTACCTCTTACCCGGGCGCGGCTACCCACCCCTCCTACTCGCCAGATGGCCGCGAGGTAACCTTCTCTTGGGACGGAGAAGGCTCGAGGAGTATTTATATTGCTGTGCCGCAGTCTGACCAACGGCTCCGCCTAACCCATAGCTCCTTCGCTGATGACTTTCCGGTGTGGTCGCCGGACGGCAAGCACATTGCGTTCCTTCGTTTCAGTAACCTCACCACAGGTCAGCTGATGCTGGTTCCTACCCTCGGCGGCCCGGAGCCGGAGCGCACACTGCACGGAGTTGATCTTAGTTTCGAAACCGCGTCGTCCAGCAGCTTTCTAACGTGGACCCCAGATAGTAAGTGGATCTGTTTTACCACCCGTTTTGACAATTCCAAAACACGCGAGCGACTCATGCTGATATCTCCAGATACCGGAGAGTCTCGCCCCGTATTCTCCACTGTCGATCGGGACATGAGCGATTCGTCGCCTGCGTTTTCGCCAGACGGGCGCTGGTTAGCGTTTGCCCGTTTTAGTCAATCCTTCAACACCACCATCTTGGTGCAGCATCTTTCTCCAGGGTTCCAGCCTGAGGGTGACCCAATTGCGGTCCGCGAGGCTGGCTTGAACCCACAATCCCCAGTCTGGACGCCAGACGGACGGTCTTTGTTCTTCCTGGAACGCCTAACGTCCCGCTTATTCCAAGTAGAGATGAGCGACATTCTGTCCATGCGGCCGGCGCGTCAGATTTATGTCGGGAGCAATCGCTTTGAAGGCCTGACTTTCGCAGGACATTCACCGCGATTATGTACTTCCATCGTCACTAACGGTTCCGACCTCTGGACGATATCCCTGAAAGGAGTTGGCAGCCGTGCTCCGCGAAAAGTTCTCCCGTCAAAGGCGGATCAGTACCATCCGGAGTACTCGCCTGATGGCCGCTGGTTGGCCTTCGTTAGCATGCGCGACGGATCCCGCCAGGTTTGGGTCGCGCAGGCAAACGGTGAGAACCCGAGGCAATTGACTCACCAGTCTAACTATATTCTGGGATTCCCGCGTTGGTCCCCTGACAGTCAATCCATTGCGTTTCATGTGCGTGTTTCGGAAGACGCGGAAGTCTATGTAATAGGTGTAGCAGACGGAGTTCTCCGGCAAGTTACGTATGGCCTCCCGGGTATTTCTGCGCCTTCGTGGTCTGCCGACGGAAAGTTCCTATACGGATTCGCAAAGTACAACGGATCGCAGTTTGTCTCTCGCATCACCATCGCCAGCGGTAAGCGTGAACTTCTATGGGAGGGAAGCGTTCCGCGGGAGGTTCCCGGCAAGCACTTGCTTGTCTACAATAGGATCAACCACCACGGCATCTTTGCCCGGCCACTTACCGCGCGGGGTGCAGCTGAGCCGGAGCAGAAGCTAGTGGATGACTTCATCGCCGCAGACTTGGGCGGATTCGTTCCGTTTAAGGATGGCTTTTACTACACGTCCAGAGACGCCGCCGGTAGCCCCCGCGCGTTTTCCTTCTATTCGTTCGATAGTAAGAAGACGGTCGACGTTGCGCCGGCTCCGGAGGATTTAACGAATGGATTCGCTGTCTCTCCAGACCGAAGTACCTTCGTATACGCAGCGGCCAAATCGGACGAAGCCGATTTGTTATCGCTGGAGTTGAAGAGAGATTAATTGAAGAGAATCTATCATGCATACCCGGAACCTTTGTCCGAGAACGCATCTTCCCGACAAGCCCCCGGAGCATCAAGAGCCCCCGCCACTAGCGTTACCTGCTCTCTTGCATAGACATCTTCGAGTCTGGCCTGATCAAGAAATAGTGGATTGCATCAGCCTGGAACTTGTCGAAGAGTAGCCAACGTTTTTCCATTGCTCTTATTTCCCTTCCTTCCCAGCGGCCCTGCATAATCCCGTCTTCCGTATGGCCGGCGCCAAGGATGAGGTGTCCCAGTTCGTGGGCGATTACGACCCCTAGTAAGACGCCCATATCGGCCTGATACTGTTCGGCTATGTTCCGTATTGACCGAAGATAGGCATCAGCTAGAAAGCCGCTGGAACCATCCGAGGCGAATGTCCTGCCCATCTCTTTCATTGATAAGCTTCCGGTTGAACGCGGCGTGATGTCCGTTCGCAAACGGATGGTAAATACCTTTCTAATGGATTGATCGATCGGCACGTTCGTCTCACCGCAATCGATCCATGCGATTTCAACGCCCGCTGATCGAAAGATAGACTCCGTCTCGGTCTTGGCTGTCGTAACCAACGAACGGTCTACACCTCCGATGTTGCAAATCGATACGCCGAGTTGTTGAGCACTAGCAGACATTGCCGCAAAGTAACTAATTAAAAGCCAGATGAACGCTCGCATAACACCTCCGGAAGGCTTGTCTCCGGAGGGAGAAGCTTCCTTTCACCCTCAATCGCGACAATGCGATCAAAACGACACCAAGAGAGTTAAAGAAAGTAGAGATGTGTTCGCTAGCTTAGGAGACAAGCGGGCGTAGCCTGAGGTCTGCTGTAAGTGCGATTGGGAATAAGGGAAAGACTTATCAGGAGTACTGTTGCATTTCGACTAACGAAGTGATTGCGTATCGTGATTGATGTTGACGTTATCTAAGGTAGATCCCAATCGAGCGCATAGATGTTAGCGGATCCAGTATCTGTGCCGTGATGAGCGATCCGTCGGGCGCGACGGTGAACCAGCCGCCTAACGCGATTGAGAGGTCTTGCGGCGGTTTGATATGCTCCGCCTTTTTTTGTCTAACATCAAAACGCCACCAGCCATCCTTTACGGCAGCGAAAAGGAACTTCCCGTCCTTCGACCAACTCGGATAGCTGGTATCTTGGTCGATTAGCACTGTTTGCCGTTTTGTTCGAAGGTCGTACGACAACAGCTTATTACCGACCGCAGAAAGTCCGGCGATGGAACCGCCGTCCGGCGACCAACGGGGAGACCACATGCCCTCCGAGCCTGGTAACGGCGATATTTCGCCGGTCTTTAGATTTAAGACGCGTAGAAGTAAGTTTACCGGCCACTGAGGATGGCCGCCAAAGACCAAGGAGGCTCCGTCGGGCGACCAGGATGGATCAAGACCGCCGATGCTTTTTGAGTCGCTGTGAGTAAGCTCTTTTGCAAGACCCCCACCGGAGGAGGGCACGGTGTAGACCTGCATCGGTGTTCCTGGAATGTTTCCAACGAAAGCGATCTGCTTCCCATCTGGGAGACCAATGCGGCAGATTTATTCTAAAGGGAGCCCGAGTTAGCTGGACGCTTTGGGTTCCGTCCGCAGCGGCCGTGAAGAGCGTATATTCGGGAAGTGAGACGAAGCTGATCGATTTCCCATCTCTGGAAAACTCCATCGTACCTTCGGACAGCCCGATCCACTTGGAATTGAGCCTTCCTGTTTCCAGGTCATAGCGCATGTACTCGCGGCGAGGTTGTAGTCCTGTGAAGAACAACCGCTTGCCGTCCGCGCTTGGCAAAGGATAGTAGGGAACTATTCCGCCCGTCTCCAAAATACTGGGTTCTTTGGTTCGCCGATTAAAGGGATCGGCATTCTCGCGGATCACCCACAATTTGACTGTTGCCAAGCCCGCTTTTGCGAGGAACACGAAATACCGACCGTCCGGCGTCCAGGTACCACAACAGGTTGTAAGCTCTGGACGCCAATGAGGAAGTAACTGATGCAATCCGGTCCCGTCCGCTTTAACTTCCCATATCTGTTCAAGCCCGAACGAGGAAAGCGTGAAGCGAATTCGGGTGCTATCCGGCGACCAATGCAAATACTGGACGCGTTTACCGGGAAAAGTGGCTAACTTGCGTATATACCCGCCGTTGGGCGCGGCCAGAATCAGATCTATGTCTCCGAAGTACGCCAGAAACTTGCCATCCGGAGACCATGCCGCTGAATCGACTGCCCCGGACACGAAATCTTGCGTACCGCCGTTGACCTGGATAGACAGCTCGCAAAGTCTCATCATCCCGGGGCGGCAAACCAGAAACTCCGTGCGATCCGGGCTGATATCTAGCAGATAAGAATGTTTTTCAAGCTGCAGGTTGGCCGGTACCGCTTCCCCACCTTTTACCGATACTTCTGCGTAATCGCCGGAAGCCTCCCGCCAGAGAAACAAGCGAGCACCATCGGACAGTAGCGGCACCCTCGGCTCTTCAGACGAACTCAATAACTTGTTGTTGCGTGTGAGGGGTTCAATCCCGAGCACGCGAGGCGCGGGCAGCGGGCGGGTGAGTAGGAGCGCACCCAGAACGACCGCCACCAGGAGCGCCGCCACGAACGCGAGCCACGGGATCGTGTTGCGGCTCTTAGCGTTATTCGCCGCGGTAAGACTCGTCACCGCAGTCGGCGGTACGTCCAGCGTAAAAGCAAGGTCGGCCGCGCTCTGGAATCGTCGTTCCGGGTCTTTCTCCAGGCAACGGCGTACAACACGATCAAGCGAGGACGGGACTGTTGGAGGCAACGGCTCGGGTTCGTCATTGAGAATGGCGTGCAGCAGCTCCACCGAAGAGTTGCCGGAAAATGCCCGCTTCCCGCTCAACATCTCGTACAGCACCACTCCAAAGCTGAACACGTCGGCCCGAGGATCCGTGGCTTCACCGCGCACTTGCTCCGGGGCCATGTAACCGGCCGTTCCAAGAATCATGCCGGACTCAGTCCTCTCTTGGGCTTGTAAGCTGGGTCCGGCGGGCTTGACCAGGCCGAAGTCGACCAGCTTCGCGCGCCCGTCTCGGTGGAGCATGATGTTTCCCGGCTTTAGGTCGCGATGAACGAGGCCAGCGGCGTGAGCAGCAGCTAACCCGTTCGCCACTTGCGCGGCGATGGCTAGCGCGCGCCTTTGTTCTAAAACTCCGCGGGAAAGGCGGTCGCGCAGCGATTCGCCATCGATCAGTTCGGAAACGATCCAGTAGATTCCATTCTCGTTGCCAACGTCAAAAACTGAGACAATGTTGGGGTGATTGAGGGCACTGGCGGCGCGGGCCTCTCGCTCGAAGCGTGCGACGCGGTCAGGGTCGGTCGCCAGCATCGTGGGCAGCACCTTGATCGCAACATCGCGCTTCAGGCGCGGGTCGTGCGCGCGCCAAACCTCACCCATTCCGCCGCGTCCAATGCGGGTTCGGAGCTCGAATATACCTAACTTAGTTCCAGCGCCAACGGCTGAAATGTCGGGAGGATCTTCGAGAAAGCCGGTGGCGTCCGCGTTCAAAAGTGTTTCCACCTCTGCGCGAAGGTCGGGGTCATCGGGGGAGGCGTGCAGCAGGAAGTCGGCCCTCTGCTCAGGCGGCCGTTGTTGCGCAGCGGCGAACAAGGCGCGAAGCTGTTCTCTGCGGTTATCGTGTGAAGGGGCTTCCACGATTTGTACTCCCATGAAACATATCCCGGTTCGCTGCGATTATCAACGCTTTTCTCAGCATGCTTTTGTAAGCGCCCGGCCCGGTATTCGCGAGTGGGATGAGGTTTTCGAAAAAAAAGCAAGGTCGTGGTGTCTGCGGGCGAACTCTGTCGCGTTCTAGACAACGAGGACCTACATTGATCAAATGTCCGAAGCGGTAGACTGTCGGCGAATCACAGAAGCAGCCACAATGAGTTCTCCAGATGAAGCGCCGATTACGCAATTGCTTCGTCGCTGGACTGCGGGGGATCGGTATTGCCTCGATGAGTTGATCCCACTGGTAGAACGCGACCTGCGTCGGATTGCTCACCGGGCTCTGCGCGGGGAACGCGAAGGGCACTCTCTGCAAACCACTGCGCTGCTGAACGAAGCTTACCTGAGATTGGTAGATCAGACGCACACCAACTGGCAGTCGCGCGCGCAGTTTTTCGCCGTTGCCGCAGGGCTGATGCGGCGTATTCTCGTGGATCACGCTCGCGGAATACACCGGAAGAAACGCGGCGGGGCGGCTCCGCACCTGCAGATGGACGAAGCGCTCGTCTATGTTCCCAGTAAGTCCGCGGCGTTGCTCGCTTTGGACGACGCGCTTTCGGATTTAGCCCGCCAGCACCCGCGTCAAGCCAGAGTGGTCGAGTTACGTTATTTCGGCGGCCTCAGCGTCGAGGAAGCCGCGGAAGCGTTGCAGGTTCACGAGAACACGATCATTCGGGATTGGAGTTTTGCCAAGGCATGGCTCGCGCATGAACTTCGCCCTCGAGGGGAGGATCGGGTGTAATCGCGTTTCATGCAAGTGAAGACGCAATGAGCTTCACCCTAATTCCCCAAGACCTCCAAAGTATCCACCCCGCAAATCCGTTCCACCTCCGCCCGAAACGCCTTATCAGGACGAACCTTCGCCGGCACATCCAGCAGCACGGTGAAGTCTCCGGTCGATTCCAGCCGCAGTCGCACTTGCGTCTCTCCCGGCTTCGCGGCAAACAACGTCGATAGCTCAGACGCGCGATCGAGTCCATTGCGGTTCAGCCGCACCTTCACCGAAATCAACGATGGTAGCGGCACGCGCGCGACTTCGAGCGGCACGATCTCCTGCACCGATACTTTCGTGGCCGATCCTTCTTCCGGCAGCGCCGTCCCGCGCACCAGCACTGCCTGATCTTCGGCCAGCATGGGCGCTAACCGCTCATACTGCGTCGTGAACAGAAGCGCTTCGATCGCACCTTCACGATCTTCAATCTGCATCGCCGCCCATGGCTTGCCTTCACGATTGCGCTTGCGCTGAATGGCCGTGAGCACCCCGCACAGCGCAACCTCCGCGCCCTTCGCCAGCCCTTCCAGATTCGCCGACGTATGCGAAGACAACTCGCAGACCTTGTCTTCGAATTGATCCAGCGGATGCCCCGTCACATAGAATCCGAGCATCTCCTTCTCGCCTTGCAGCTTGTCGCGCGGGGTCCAATCCGGCGCCTTTGGGAGTGGCGGATCGGGATGTTCTTCCGCCGCGTCCACCATTCCAAACAAACCAGCCTGGCCGGATTCGCGATCGCGGAACGAACGCATCCCAGACTCCACCGCGCCTTCGACAGCGAGGATGAGTTGCGAGCGCGTGCCCGTCATCGAGTCCATCGCGCCCGCGCGAATCAGGCTTTCGATGACGCGCTTGTTCACGTTGCCCAAGTCGACCTTCTCGCAGAACTGATAGAGCGAGCGAAGACGGCCGTGTTCCTCGCGAGCCTTTACGATCGCATCCACCGCGGATTCGCCGACATTCTTCACCGCGCCTAAACCGAAGCGAATCGCGTCGCCATCCGGAGTGAAGTTGCAGAAGCTGGCGTTCACATCGGGCGGCAGCACGCGGATCTTCATGTCGCGGCATTCATTGATGTACTTCACCACCTTGGCGACATTGCCCGTTTCGGAAGTGAGCAGCGCGGCCATGAAATCGACTCGGTAATGTGCCTTCAGGTAACCCGTTGCGAAAGCCAGGAATGCATACGCGGCCGAGTGCGATTTGTTGAAGCCGTATCCGGCGAACTGCTCCATCAGATCGAAAATCTTTTCGATCTTCTTGGCCGGATGTCCCTTCTTCGCTGCGCCCGCCATGAAGCGCTCGCGCTGAGCCGCCATCTCTTCGGCCTTCTTCTTCCCCATCGCGCGGCGCAGCAAATCGGCGTCGCCAAGCGAGAAGCCGGCGAGCGCGGAGGCAATCTGCATCACCTGTTCCTGATACAAAATCACGCCGTAGGTTTCTTCGAGGATCGGCTTCAGATCAGGAAGCTCATACGTGATCGCTCGGCGGCCGTGCTTGCGCTCGATGAAGTCATCGAGCATGCCGCCTTGTATCGGACCCGGACGATAGAGCGCGTTCAACGCAGTGAGGTCTTCGATCCGCGACGGCTGATAGCGCCGCAGAATATCGCGCATGCCCGGCGATTCGAACTGGAACACCCCGCTGGTGAAGCCCTTGCAGAAGATGTCGTACGTCGCCGCGTCTTCGAGCGGAAGATCTTCAAGAACGATCTCGACGCCGTGACGTTTGGCGATGTTCGCCAGAGCGTCTTGTATAAGCGTCAGTGTCGTAAGACCGAGAAAGTCCATCTTGAGCAGCGCGAGCTTGTCGAGTCCCGACATGTCGTACTGCGTCACGATTTCGTCTTTGTTGGTGCGATAGAGCGGCACCAGATTGCGCAGCGGTTCGGGCGAGATCACAACGCCCGCGGCATGCACCGATGAGTTGCGCGCCAGGCCTTCTAGCTTGAGCGATGTGTCGAGCACGTCACGAACGCGCGCGTCTTTGCGGGCCGCTTCTTCGAAACCGGGTTCTGCTTTCATCGCCTCCGGCAGCGTGATGTTGAGCGGCATGCCGGGCACCAGCTTCGTGACTTTGTCGACGTCGCCGAAGCTCATATCCAGCACGCGGCCGACATCTTTAATCGCCGCGCGCGCGCCGAGCGTGTTGAACGTGATGATCTGTGCGACTTGCTCGCGGCCGTACTTCTCGGTCACGTAACGAATCACTTCGCCTCGGCGATTCATGCAGAAATCGACGTCGATATCGGGCATCGATACGCGCTCGGGATTGAGGAAGCGTTCGAACAGCAAGCCATACTGCAGCGGATCGATATCCGTGATCTGCATCGCGTAGCTGACCAGACTGCCGGCAGCGGAACCACGCCCCGGGCCCACAGGGATGCCGCGTTCACGCGCATACCGAATGAAATCCCAGACGATGAGGAAGTATCCGGAGAACTTCATCTTCTGGATCATGCGGATTTCAAACTCGAGCCGCTCGGCGTATTCCGGCAGCGCGTGCTTCAGTCCGCCCTTTGCGGCCAGCGCTTCCAGGCGAGGACGGCGACGCTCGAAACCCTGACGCGCGACGTACTCGAAATACGTATCAATCGAGTGCTCTACCGGGACATCGAAACGCGGGAACGGCTCTTTGACTTTCTCGAGCTTGACCTGGCAGCGCTGCGCGATATCGAACGGGCGATCGACCGCTTCGGGCAGCTCGCCGAACAGGGCTAGCATCTCATCCTTCGTCTTGAGATAGAACTCTGGCTGATCGAACCGCATGCGGCTGGGATCGCTCATCGTTTTCCCGGTCTGGATGCACATGAGGATCTCGTGCGCGCGGGCGTCACTGCGGCGGAGATAATGCGCGTCGTTCGTCGCAACCAGCGGAATCCCTGTTTCCGCCGACATGCGCGCGATTGCGGGGATCACGACTTTATCGTGATCGATACCGTGGTCCTGCAGCTCAAGGAAGAAGTTTCCTTTGCCGAATAAGTCTTCGTATTCGTGCGCCAGGCGGCGGGCATCCGGATAGCGATCGGCTACCACCGCTTCGTTGATGTCCCCGCGCAGACAAGCCGAGAGCGCGATGAGACCTTTCGAGTGGCGGTTGAGCAGATCCTTGTCAATGCGCGGTTTGTAATAGAAGCCGTCGAGGAATCCGGTGGAAACCAGATTGATCAGGTTACGATAGCCCTCCTGGTTCTCGCAAAGCAGGACCAGGTGGTTATAGCGATCGTTATCCGCGCGTGTCTTGTGGCCGCGCTGCGACACGTAGACTTCGCAACCAAGCACGGGATGCACGCCGCACGCGTTAGCCGCGTTGTAGAACTGCACGGCGCCGAACATGTTGCCGTGATCCGTCATCGCGATGGACGGCATCTTCTGTTCGGATGCAACCTGCATCAGCTGGCTGATCTCGCAGGCGCCGTCGAGCAGCGAGTAATCGGTATGGCAATGCAGATGGACGAAAGGAACTTCCGACATGCTTCGAGGCAATCTTCCCGGGGAGGCATCTTCATTTTTTCACACTTCCTAGGCGAGGGTGACGCGATGATACGATGACATTGGTCGATGCCCGAAGCAGCCCCGCTCGACGCTCCCGAAATTCCGGATAAGCTGTACTTCCGCATCGGCGAAGTGAGCCGCTTGCTTGGCGTAGAGCCCTACGTGTTGCGCTATTGGGAGACCGAATTTCCGTCGCTGTCTCCAAAGAAATCGGACACGGGACATCGCTTGTATCGGCGCAAAGATGTCGAGCAGTTACTCGAGATCAAAGAGCTGCTCTATGCGAAGCGGTTCACGATCGAAGGCGCGCGGCAGACGCTGTCGTCCAATAAGAAGGTTGCAAAAGAGATGGGACCGCGAGTCGAAGCGCCGCGATCGCAACAGTGGTTGTTCGAAGGCGCCTCGCCTCAAGACCAAAATGTGATCCCGGAGATTCGCAAAGAACTCGCCGCGATTTTGAAGATGCTGGGATAGGCGGGTGCGTCGGCGGGCCGCAACTCTGTGGGATATTTAAACAGGCTTGCAGGGAGAGCCGACAGAATGACTCGAAGATACACCTTGGCGATTATAGGGAAACCGGGCAATTATAGCGCTTGCGTTCCGGAGCTCCCGTCAATCGTAATCACCGGTGGCTCGCTTTCAGAGATCGACACTCGGGCTCACGAGGCGATCCGGAAATATCTGGACGAAGTCCAAGGCAGCTCCTCAGTGACTGCGATTTTTCGCGAAATCGAAGTGGAAGTCCCAAGCTAAGAGTCGGATCAAGCGTTCCTATCCATCCGTTACTTAGCAAGCGGGACAGAGAGTCGGAATTGCCAATTAGCCGTTTGCTCTAGCGTTGGGGGACTTCAACCACGACGGTAAGATCGATATCGTCACTGCTAACTACTCTTTCTATATATCCCCAGGAACGATCTCGGTTCTTCTAGGCAATGGCGATGGTACATTTCAAGCGCCCGTGAGTTATACCGCCGGTCAACATCTTTATAACGTTGCGGTCAAGGACTTGAATCACGATGGGCACGAGGACTTAGCCGTGATTGACTATGATCTCCACTTAGTAAGAGTGATGCTTGGTAAGGGAGACGGTACGTTCGGGCCACCGCGTGGCTATTCGGTTGGCGAGAACCCTTTTGCCGTTGCCATCGCTGACTTCAACGGCGATGGTATCGAAGATTTAGCAACGCCAAATTGGGGCGCGAACAATGTGTCGGTCCTGCGGGGCAAGGGAGATGGGGCATTCGAGCCGGCTGTCAATTTTCCAGCCGGGGCTGAACCCGAATACTTCGCGGTGGGCGATTTCAACAACGATGGCAAGCCGGATCTGGCCGTTCCTTTGTACCAGGCCGGTGAGGTGGCGGTTCTGCTGAACACAACTCCCTAACAGCGTGAGTTTTTATGTGTCAGTCCCGGACGATCGCCGCATAGATACGATCGAGATCTTCGGCCGAGAAGTAATCGATCTCGACGCGGCCCTTGCCTTTACCGCGTTCGATTATACGAACCCGAGTCCCGAGCGATCGTTCAAGATCCGCAACGGCCGCACGAACATTCGGATCTTGTGGAGCGGGTTCGGGCGTTCGTTCTGGAGGATCCCGCCTTGCTTGTTCGGTGGTGAACTGCTCGAGATAACGGACGGACCATTGTTGCTGCACCGCCTGAGCGGCGATCTGGCGAACCTGAGCGGGATCGGCGATCTTCAGCAACGCGCGAGCGTGACCCGGTGAAAGTTTGCGCTCGGCGAGGAGTCGCTGGACTTCATCGGGCAACTGAAGAAGACGAATCGCGTTTGAGATGGTCGCCCGATCCTTGCCCGTTCGGCGGCCAATCTCTTCATGGCTGAGCGACAGATCGGCACTCAACCTCTGGAATGCGCGCGCAGTTTCAATCGGGTCCAAGTCTTCACGCTGGATGTTCTCGATTAATGCGACTTCCAGCATTCGGTCGTCCGGCATCTCTTGGACGCGGACCGGAACGACCGTTAAGCCAACTAACTGAGCCGCTCGCCAGCGGCGCTCGCCGGCGATCAACTGGTAGTGGCCCTGATATCCCCTAACCACAATAGGTTGTATGATACCTTCCGATCTGATGGAGTCGGCGAGTTCCGCGAGAGCAGCTTCGTCGAAGTACCGGCGTGGCTGGAACGGGTTTGGAACGATACGATCGACGGGCAGTTCGTTGAGAATGGCGGGGGGCACAGGAACGGCGGGTTCGGATACCGCCTCATCACGCCTGACGGGAAGTAAAGTGCTAAGTCCACGCCCTAACACCTTCTTGCTCATACTTTAGCCTCGTGGCTGAGAATTTCCTTTGCGAGTTGAATATAGCTCTCAGCCCCTTTCGATTTAGGGTCGTAGAGGACAATGGGTTTTCCGAAGCTAGGAGCCTCGGCCAGCCGGATACTGCGCGGGATTACCGTTTTGCATACCTCTTTCTTGAAGAACTCACGGAGATCCGCAGCTACTTGCCTCGTCAGATTCGTTCGATCGTCATACATTGTGAGCAAGATGCCCTCGAGCGCAATTTTGTGTTGAAACGAGTCGCGAATCCGCTCGATGGTGTCGAGGAGCTCGGAGATTCCTTCGAGCGCAAAAAACTCGCATTGAATCGGTATGAGAACTGCATCTGAGGCGAGCAACGCGTTCAACGTGAGAAGATCGAGCGCTGGCGGGCAGTCGATCAGAATGTAGCTATAGCGATCGCGAACGGAAGCGAGCTTTTTCCGCAGGCTGTATTCACGCTCTGGCTTAGGCACTAACGCGATGTTGGCTCCAACTAGATTTTTGTCGGACGGGAGCAGGTCAAGTCCTTCGATCTCCGTCTTAACGATCGCCGAATTGACGTCGGTTTCATCCATCAGTACGTTGTAGAGAGTTGGATTGTCTGGCGATTTATGGATACCTAACCCAGTGGTCGAGTTTCCCTGCGGATCGGAGTCGATCAGGAGAACGGGGATATCGTTAACGGCCAGCGAGGCGGCGAGATTGATGGCGGTCGTGGTCTTACCGACCCCACCCTTCTGATTGGCTACGGAGATGATGCGACCCAAGTGGCAAACTTACCATGTTTCACGTGAAACGCTGATTGGCGTGGGATTCAGGTTAGTTTCACATGGTATCGGTTTGTATCGGTCTTCTTGGCAGTCGGGTTGTCTGACGTCCTGCCGAATCGTTCGAAGGTGCATCAAAGGTCCCGAAGGTAAGATCCCGTCTCTCACCGGCGGGCGGACAGGGAACGTTTCACGTGAAACATCAACTTCGATTCAGCGTCAGGTAGACATCCAACACGGAGATCGCAGCGGGCGTGATGCCAGGAATGCGCGCGGCTTGACCGAGTGTCGCCGGTCGGACGCGCTCCAGCTTATCCTGAACTTCGCGCGAAAGTCCCGGAATCATCCGGAACGAGAACTGCTCCGGAATCGAACGCGCCACCGAACCATTCAGCTTCTCGATGTGACGCCGCTGTTGCGAAATATAGCCCTCGTACTTGATTTCGGTCTCCACCGACGCCAGCAGTCCAGTTACTGCGGAGCCTCCTAATATGCTCGAAATCCACTCAGGGATCTGCGACAGCGATGCTTCGGGTCTCTTCAGCCACGCCCCATACTTGCTGGACGCTAGACCCGCACACAACGACACTTTCTGCCGCGCTTTCGTCTGGAAGCGGTTCCACCTTGCATCGCCAACTAGTCCGACTTCGCGCCCCAGAGGAGTCAGTCGCTCGTCGGCATTGTCAATCCGCAGGTGAAGACGGAACTCAGCCCGTGAGGTGAACATCCGATACGGCTCTTCCGCGCCCTTCGTGATCAGATCGTCGATCATGATCCCGATGTACGCTTCGTTTCGCGGCAGAACCAGACTCGCCCTGCTCTGAATCGTCAGCGCGGCGTTAAGCCCGGCAATCAGCCCTTGGGCAGCCGCCTCTTCGTACCCCGACGTGCCATTGATCTGCCCCGCGAGAAACAAACCGGGCAGCTTTTTTACTTCGAGCCGGTGATCCAGTTCGCGGGGATCGATCGCGTCGTACTCGATAGCGTACCCCGGCCGGATCATTTCGGCCCGCTCCAGCCCCGGAATCGAGGCGACCATCGCCTCCTGGACATCAAGAGGCATGCTAGTAGACATCCCATTTACGTAGACCTCATGGGTGTCCAGGCCTTCCGGCTCAAGAAATATCTGATGCGAGGGCTTGTCGGGGAACTTCACGAACTTATCCTCGATTGACGGGCAATACCTCGGCCCGACACCCTCGATCTGGCCGGAATAAAGCGGCGACCGAGCAATGCTCTCGCGAATGATGCGCGCCGTGTCTTCAGTCGTATGCGCCAAATGACATTCGATCTGAGCGCGATCGATCGAATCTGTAAGGAAGGAAAACGGCGTCGGAACCGCATCCCCGGCTTGCGGCGTGAACTTCGACCAATCAATGGAGCGGCCATCCAAGCGCGGCGGCGTGCCGGTTTTCAGGCGCGTCCAATCGAGATTCAACGTTCGAAGCTGCTCGCCGAGAAGGTTGGCCGGGGCTTCGCCATTGCGACCGCAAGCATACCGCTGCTCCCCTACGTGCGCCAAACCGTTCAAGAAAGTACCCGTCGTAATGACGACAGCTCCGGACCGAACCTCGCGCCCATCGCGCAGGCGCACGCCCCGCGCTCGACCGCCTTCAATAATGATCTCGGCGACTTCTGCCTGCTTAATATAGAGGTTCGGCTCGCGCTCTAAAACCTCCTTCATCTTCTGCCGATACAGCTTCTTGTCGCATTGAGCCCGGGGGCTCCAGACCGCAGGCCCACGGCTGGTATTCAACAACCGGAACTGAATGCCGACCGCATCAGCAACCTCGCCCATAATTCCGCCCAGAGCATCGATTTCGCGGACTAGATGACCCTTCGCGATACCTCCGATGGCCGGATTACACGACATCTGGGCAATCAAATCGGCATTCATCGTGATCATGGCCGTGCGCAGGCCTAACCGGGCACATGCGCGCGCAGCTTCGCAGCCGGCATGTCCGGCCCCGACCACCACGACATCAAATCCTTCACGCATAGCTTCAGTGTACGAGCAGATTTGTTCGGGTTGATAACGTAGCTAGAGCATGCGGGTATTGGTGATAGGCTCCGGAGGTCGCGAGCACGCGCTCGCTTGGCGATTGCGAGGGAGTGAATCGGTGACGCACGTCATTGCAGCACCCGGAAATCCCGGAATCGCTCAGGAAGCCGAGTGCGTAGCCCTTCCAGACAGCAGCCCTGCGACTCTCTTGAAGCTCGCCGAGGAGCGGGACATCGATCTAACCATCGTAGGTCCGGAAGCGCCACTCGTGGCGGGAATCGTAGACGTATTCGCGACAGCTGGCAGAAAGATTGTTGGCCCGACGGCACAGAATGCACAACTCGAGGGAAGCAAGATGTTCGCGAAGCAATTCTTCGCCCAGCACAAGATTCCCACTGCCGCGTTCGACACCACAACTTCCGAAGCCGAAGCTGAAGCTGTGCTGCGCCGGAGCAGGTATCCGGTCGTCGTTAAATCGGATGGTCTTTCCGCGGGCAAGGGCGTAGTCATTGCGCTCGATCGCCACCAGGCGGAACACGCCGCAAAACAACTCGGGCCGAATCTGGTCATCGAAGAATTCCTTGAAGGCGAAGAGGTCAGCTTCATTGTGCTCAGCGACGGCAAAGACGTAATCGCGTTGGAGCCTTGCCAGGATCACAAAGCTGCATTTGACGGAGATCGCGGACCAAATACCGGCGGTATGGGTGCGTACTCGGATTCTCGCATCTTGAGCGCTGCCCAGCACGACGAGGTGCTAACGCGAATCATCCAGCCAACCATCGAGGCCACCGGGTTCACCGGGTTCTTGTACGCGGGCCTTATGATGACGGCGGACGGCCCCAAGCTGCTCGAATTTAACGTGCGTCTGGGCGATCCTGAAACGCAACCCCTGATGCAGCGCATGGTGGCTGATTTCGGCCAAATTCTTTGGGCGACAGCTAGCCAGAATCTGTATTACAAACGTATTTTGTGGAATCCGAACCCATCCGTCTGCGTGATTCTCGCCTCTCCAGGCTATCCGGGTAGCTCGAAGCTTGGTGCGCGAATTAGCGGGCTACACGATGTCGACCCGGAATATACAAAGGTGTTTCATTCTGGGACACGCTTGGGACCATCTGGAGAGTTGGAAACCGCTGGAGGTCGCGTTCTCGGCGTGACATCTAGCGGAAATGACCTGAGAATCGGCTATTTCCCGGGCTTATGAAGCAGTCGGCCTCATCCATTTTGAGGGTATGCACTTCCGCCGGGACATTGGCCAAAAGGGCTTGCGGCACTACAATGAAGGTACGTTCAGCCCGGGCACGTAGCTCAGATGGATAGAGCAGCCGCCTCCTAAGCGGCAGGTCAGCAGTTCGAATCTGCTCGTGCCCACCACCGAGTTTTCGGACCCTGAGTGTCGTACGTGCCGAGCGGCACAATGATTGCTTAGAAATACCCGATGCCTACGACGGCGCTTTATCACTGGAGTGTTGCCGGATGCCCGGTGAACGTCCTGATCGAGCTGCCGGTCGTCGAGCGCCTGCGCGCCGCCGCGCTCGCGACTGACAAAGAGATCGGTGGTCTATTGATCGGTAGTTTTGATGGAAACTACACGATCATCAGTGACTTCGAGGAGATCGAGTCGGAACACCGGCGCGGTATCGGCTATCAGCTGTCCTCGCGGGATGAGCGGAAAATGGCGGGCAGAATCGAAGCGCGATCTCATCGGAAACAAGCCAATGTCGTCGGGCTGTTTCGTAGCCACCGGCGGCCTGGTTTGTACTTGGACGAGTCCGACAACGGTCTATTGTCGTCGTACTTTCACAATCCGCAACAGGTGGCACTGCTGGTTAAGCCTGAAAACGGAGCGGCGGTGACCGGCGGTTTCTTCTTTTGGGAAGACGGCGAAGTAAACCGCAAACAAACGTACCTGCAGTTTCCGATGGATGCAAAACAGCTGGAAGAAGGCGACTTCCCGCTGGTGGAACCTGTCGACGGTAGCATCACCGGGAATACTTCCGCGTCTGCCGCCCTGCCGCCAACCTCAAGTCATGAACCGGTTGAAGATTGGACTCCGGCTCGGGTCCGCGATGAGGCACCGATCGGGCCGGCACCGCCCTTCGAGTATGGGGACACGCTCGACGAACTTCCGGGCGCAAGGGTGATCAACCCACCGCCCGCCGAAATTCATCCAACTCCAGCGGGAGTGCGGCGAGCTGTGCTTCCTACCCCGCCTTCGGAGAACTCAACGCCATCGTCCGCTGGCTTTCAGCGATTTCGCTGGCCGGTTATCGGAATGGTCGTGGCGCTCGCTGCGTTTGGCGGATACATTTTCGGAACCTCAGGCAGTCATAGCGACCAATTCGGCTCGCGCCCTGGGGATATCGCGGTCGATTCGCAACCGCCCGCTCCTGAACCGGTAAAACCCGCGTCCGTGGTGCGACAATCCACCGCGGCGGCGTCGCCGGTTCCCCCGCCTGTTCAAGTTCCACCTGCGGTGCCTGTTCGCGCCGCGGAAACTCCTCTCGCGAAACCCAAGCCCGTGATTCCTGCGGTTCCGGCACCCGCTCCGCGAAAATCCGTTGGCTCAGTCCTGGCGTATAAGCCAAGCCCGCCGCCCGCGCCTGCACCTGCCGCGCCAGCGAATGTAACGCCGCAACCGGTAACCCCTGCTGAACCGGCACCTGTTCCCGCTTCCGTTGCGACTACCAATGAGCCTTCCTCACGGCCCGGCTTTGCCTGGAGCCATTACGCGGCTCCAGCCTCTGTGGCCAAACCCGCTCCAAGGCACGAGGAAGGCGCCGAAGCTGCTGTCTCTGTCGAAACAGTTGAGAGCGGCGGCCTAAAGCGGGTCGCGCATCGCATTCCGCTGTTCGGGTCCATCGGCGGCGCCTATGAAGGTGGCGAGAATTTCACGCCGCCGCAAGCCGTTCACACGTTTGCTCCCAAAGTTCCCGCGGACCTGGCCCGTAGTCTGACCGGTCCTCTTCCCATCGATCTCAGGCTGAAGCTCGACAAGACCGGCCATGTGCGGAGTGTCGAAGTCATCTCGAAGCAGAAGGCCCGCGAGTTCGTCGAACTCGCCGGCGGAGCAGCCTATCAGTGGCGGTTCGAACCCGCGCACGTTAAGGATAAGACGGTGCCCAGCGAAGTGATCGCTCACTTCCGCTTCCGGCCCGCGATGTGAGCGCGATCGCTACTGGATCGTGCTCGCGCCCTCGACTCCGAGAGTCGGATCGATGACGTTGCGGTTGATGTACTCGTCGAGATTGATCGTGTAGGTTTCAGGCGAGTCCATCAGGACCGGTGAGTGCGTCGCGCAGATGATCCGGAACTGCTTTACCGCTACGAGTTCCTGCAGCATCTTCAAAATGCGCCGCTGGTTGGAGACAGAAAGCGCCATCTCCGGTTCATCGAGTAACAAGATCGTGTGATCGGGAAGCTTCGGGAACGTCTCGCGGAACAGCGACAGCATCACCTGCCCGTGACTTGCCGACTGGAGAAACTCACGCATGGAAGAGTTGCCCGCAAACTTGTCGAGTTGCATCCGCGGGTTATGCTGCTCGGCATCAAAGAGGAAGACCGACTTGCGACTGATGTCGTCAGCCGCCTGCCAGCGATAGACAAAACCGTCGGGTTTCTCGTCTTTCAGCGCGTAGTAGATCGATTGCAGCAGCGTGCTCTTGCCTGAGCCGTTCTCGCCGGTCAGCATCACCAGTGGATGCGACAGGTCGATCAGAATCGGCATGTGAAAGTTCAAATTGACGAAGACCGGGTGGGAAAGGATGCGCAGAAACATCTGCCGGAAGGATAGCAATTCCCGTTGACTTTACATCGCAAAGTGGTTTACTCTTCTCTTGAAGGAAACCGAATGATCCCTCCCATCAGACTTATAGCGCTTGCGGGCCTGCTTGCTACCGGATGCGCCTGCAGCCGTTCCAATAACTTGTTACTTGGGCATGTCGCGATGCAAGTGGGTTCGCATCGCGTCGCCGTTACGGATTGCTACCGAACGGAAGTACCGCAGCCCGAGCGTCTCAGCGGAACCGGATTTCACGAGGCTTACCGCTTTGTCCCGTGCCGCGACGCGGTGGTCGAAATCAAAGACGACGTGCTGCGCGTGAACGACCGTGACTACGGGCGGCTAAATCCGGGTGACGGTGTTCTGGTCGATCACGGAGTTGTGTCAATCGAACACGCTGGCGCTAAGTCGACTTCCGGTCCCATAGCTTCCCGATGATCGGGCGAAAGCGCGAGTACAGAAACGAAGCGGTAAGCAGCAGGAGCCCCAGCGCCACAAACGCAACGACTCGGAAGGTTTGCTGCAACTGCCACACATCGTAAAAGTAGAGTTTCAGGATAACAATCGCGAGCAGCGCCAGACCGATGTAGCGGTTCACCAGGGAACGCAGCGTCACTCCGAGCACGACCATCACGACTCCGTACGCCGCCAGCAGCACAGACACAGAGACCACGCTGACGCTGGCCGCGTTTGTTTGTTGTGCTGCCCAATCGAGCGCCGCTAACAGCAACCCCCACAACACGACGAAGTGCCCGGAGAGGTACAACACCAGTGCAGGGAAGTCTTTCTCCATCCATCGTGATCCGAGCCAGTAGCAGACGCCGGTAACAACGAAAGTAAGCAGACGCGCGCTGCCGTGAACCAAAGGAACATCAACGAGAGCCAGGCGGGCGAACGCAAGGGCGAAGATCGCGAGGGCCGCAGCTCCGAAGCGACGGTTATTCGTGCGGGCGGCAATCCACGTAAACAGGGTTCCTTCGAGCGCCCATCCTATCGTGATGCGATATTGCGAAAGCTGAATGGGAATCGCGAGTGTTACGAAGGTCGTTGCGACTCCGATGCTTAGCAGAATTGGGGTTTTATCCCGGCCGTCTGTCGCCGGACGCTTCCACAAGAACCAGGCAACGGCGAAGTGGATCGCCGCCATCGCAACCGCGAGCAGACCAAGGTAGGCGTGATATCTGGCGTCCAATACGAAATAGCAGATTCCAAAATAGGCGAGGCCATTCACACCGAGAATCGCGAGAAGAGGGGGCGACGCATCCGCATTCTCTTGATATCGAGGTAATTGCCAGACCGCGTAACCGAGGAACAGGAACAGCGCGACCGTAGTCGCGGCGAGGCTTCCGAGCGACAGAATCCGGCTATCGCGGAGATGCCACACGGCTGCCGCAAACCAGAAGGCGCCGAAGCTCGCACCGGCGATCTCGGGCTGGCTTCGCCGTTTGGCCGCCGCGAGGCCGGAAGATCCCAGTAGAAGATTGATCCACACGCTCTCGACTTGTACGCGCCACGCGGCAAGCACCGCCAGCGTGCTGAGGATTTGCGCGCCGATCAGAATGCGCCGTCCAGCGGATTGCCAGAACAGCGCGTACAACGCTATCGCTGCAACAGTTGCGACCCACTCTTTGCCGGGCTGAAAGTGATCGACGAACCACAGGAAGTAGACGAGAGAAGTTCCCGCAAGCAGCAACGGCTCGAGGAGCCTCCACTTCCTTCGCCGCACCAACTCCATGCCGCCGGCGCCCAAAATGAAGATGTAGGAGAAAAGCATCCACGGACGATCCTCATTCGTACTTAGTACGAGCGGCGTCAGATACCCGCCGATCAGCCCAAGCGCCGCAATCGCGATCGCATCATAGTAAAGCGCGAGCGCGACAGCCGCGACGGTGGTCAAAAACATCAGTGCGAACACGACTAGCTGCGGCAGCAGGTGGTAGAAGCCGAACGCGGAGTAGAGCGAGAGATATAGGATCGAAATGCCCGCGCCCGTGATGCCTTGCGCGTAAACTCGATGACTGCGGCGCGACATGAACTCGGCCAGGGCGAGCGCGGCGAGTCCAACGGCGACGCCTAGAACTACGCGTCCGGTTTCGCCGATGAGTCCGTTGTCGATGGCGTATTTGAAGAAGAAAGCGACGCCGAGAACCACCGTCAGAACTCCGATTCGGTTGAGCCAGGCAAGTCCGACGCGCGCTTCGAATCCCGGAGGCGCGGGCGGAGCTGGAGGTTCAGGGTCGGGTGGGATCGCCTCGCGCGCAATTGACGGGGATGGGGGAGGCGGCGGTGGCGGAACCGGGACGGCTACCGGTATTGAGGCCGCGGGTCGAAACGTCCGGCCCGCTTCGAGCGCGCGCAGCCGCGCTTCAATCTCATCCAAACGTGAGAGCACGCGTGCCAGCTGGTCGTCCGGATCCTCAGTGCTCACCGCGGAGTCTTCAGCATACTAAGGATTCGCGGCCCGCAATTGGACTTGGCCCAACGCGATCCTGTACACTAGAGTGGTTATGGCCAGAGTTTGTGAAATCACCGGGAAGAAGCCGATGAGCGGCCACAAGGTTTCCCACGCGAACAACAAGACGAAGCGCAAGTTCCTTCCGAACCTGCATGAAAAGCGAATCTGGGTTCCGTCGGAAGGCCGTTTTGTGCGCATGCGCGTCTCCGCGAAGGCTTTGAAGACAATCGATAAGCTAGGGATCGATCAGGTCCTGCGCGATCTTAAGAAGAAGTAACCCTGCGGGCAGCTTCCTTTGAAAGGGGCTGCCCGTTCTCTATTTCGCTTCCTTTATATTCCCCACCCAAAACTCAGTATCTTGCACGTAAAGCGTCCCGTTGATGGTCTCGCCGGGCCGGAGGCTTTTTAGCTCTTTGGAGTCTCGGACCGCGTAATCCATCGTCATCGCGTCCATGAAGCCTTTGATCTCATCGTGCCTCAGCTTGGCTGTGTGATCGGCGGAGTCGACCGACATCACGACCGCGTGGATCGGGTACTGCTTGGTCGGCGGGACCGGGGTCGTCGCGCCGCACCCCGCTAGTATCACGGCGAAACCAACACAAGCGCAGAGTCGGGTCATCTCAAGCCTGTTTTAGATGCGCCTGGTAGCGATCGCTGATTGCATCCCAAGCAAGCGCGTTCCAAATCGCCTTCACATAATCCGCGCGGACATTCTTGTATTTCAGGTAATAGGCATGTTCCCAAACATCGATACCCATTACGGGCCAGGCACCTGTGAGTAGGGGACTATCCTGATTGGGTAGCTGCACGATCTTCAAGCCGTCGTTGTCACGCACCAGCCACCCCCAACCGCTTCCGAAGACGCCGGTCGCCGCGGTCGAGAGCTGAGTCTGGAACGCGCCGAAACTTCCGAAAGTCTTGGTGATATCCGCGGCGAGCGGGCCTTGCGGTGTATGCGCGCCCTTGGTCGAGAGCGTCGTCCAGAACAAGGAATGGTTCGCGTGTCCGCCACCCTGATTCCGGACGGCCGTGCGCAGTTCCGCCGGGAGGGTATCGAGTTTCGTGAGGAGCTCATCGACGGTCATCGTCTGCAGCTCGTGATGCGGCGCGACCGCTTTGTTCAGGTTGTCGACGTACGCTTTGTGGTGCTTGTCGTGATGCAGGTGCATCGTTTCGGCATCGATGTAGGGTTCAAGCGCGTCGTAAGCATAGCCGAGCGGCGGCAGCTGGAACGGGCCGGTCGGCGGGGGCGGGGCAGGCGCCTGGGCTTCCGATCGGGGACTGAAGCCGGCAAAAGCAGCGGCGGATGCGCAGGCTGCGAACAGGGTGCGTCGGGTGAACAAGACGGGTCTCCTCTGGTCTAGATTACGTCGCTTCAATTCACCGATACAACTTGCATCGGATCGAGGAGCGTAAATGAGCAACCTCCCGCGGCTGTACAAGCCAGTACTCCACGCCTTAGAAGCCGCGCTCCTCCCTCCACAGGCAGTTGCACGCTGAAAGGAGTCATCTTGAGCGCGGATTCACGCAGGAGCACGCAGCTCGTCCGAGCCGCTGACGAACTTCAGTGCGTCTACTCTTACTTGCGAGGTCTTCTCGTCGCGCGCTAACGCAACGAAGAATTCGGCGCTGCCCTCCTTCGAAGATAAAGACGGAAGCTTCGTTGTGCGTAGGTCGCTCAGCTTGCCGGTGATGTCAACGGACGATGCGGAGATAGAGTTTGCCACTCCGGGCGCCAAGTGTTCGAGGCGTTCGCGGACTTTGGAAATGTCGTCCGCATCCGCGCCCGATTGGGCAAGTAGCCGGTTCAATGCGATACGGTACATATCAATCGCGAGCTTACTGTTGTTTTGCTTTTCGTATAACTCGGCTAGATGGTCGGCGCCTTCGCCCGTCTGCATCGTGCTCCATGCTGCAGCTAAGTATTCTTTGGCGTCGCTCAGTCTTCCTAGCTTGAAGTAAACCCAGCCGAGAGTATCCCAATCCGCCGCTAAATTTCGAGGGTTTTGGAGGTCCTGGGGTTGCAGGTCTGCTACGTTAATCTTGGCGGAAGCGGCGTCTTCCAAGCTTACAGCTTTCTTTGCGTAGTCCAGTGCGACGTCCAAGCTCTGATTGTCCTCAGCCAGTTCGTAAGCGATCTGGTTATACATCGCCGACGACGAATTGCGTTCGATCAACTTCTTGTACCCGGCCATCGCGTCTGGGACTTGGCCGCTGCGGAGGCACGAGGTCGCGAGTTGATACTGAACCGGGGCGTCAGGCTCGATAAGTAAGGCTTTTTCGAATGCGGTTCTTGCCTCGGAGTACTTTCTTAGCTTGAACATCGCCTCGCCGATTCCGCGCGGGCCATCGGCGTCATCAGGCGCCGCTTTGCTCAACTGCTGCCAGACGGCAAGGGCCTCATCAGGCTTCTTCATCTTTAGGAACTCGTAGCCGAGTGCCTTATAACTCACCGCGATCTGGGGATCGACGGCAATCGCCTTCTTATAGGCCTCAACCGCTTGATCCGAGTGGCCCATTGAATTTTGGATGTCGCCCAGCCAGAGCCATGCCCGAACATACTTTGGGTCGGCATCGGTGGCGCGCTTGACGGCTGCAAGCTGCCCCTGATAGTCCTGTTTGTTGAACTTGGCGACTGCGTCATCATAATTGCGATTCGCTTCGGAAATCTCGCTGAACGGCAAATCCCAGATCTCATTCCGATAATAATCAGGCAACGAAGTCGAAACCAAACGAATCCTGGAGTTATAGTCATCACTGATCGCCTGAGCAAACTTCCTATATTTCTCGAAATCAGAGTCGGGCACTTCGCGCAATTTCAAAGTGAGCTGCCGCTGCGTCGTTAAGATGTGGTTCTTGTAAGAGACTGTTCGATGATAGTCCGCGAAGCTTTCATGAAGATCCAGTTCACGTATAGGTACTGTCGCCCGGTAGCCCTTGGGGATCTCGACATTCGAGTCATATCGAAGTTCTGTATTCTCGCCCAGCCAGATGGGAGTCGAGGGCTTCGGGTCTTTGTCCGCGAACACCTTCAAACCAATGGCGGGGAGTGCAGCAGGAATATGGAGATCGTTCATATCTACCAGATCTTTGCGCAGGTAAGTATACTTAAATCCGATCGGTTTATCCGTCTTGTCCAACGAGTTGACAGTTACATCGCTAACTTCGCCGGCAAAACCGATTGAATACGAGATCGCCTGTACGGCGTCTTTCCACTTAGGCTGAGGGATGCGCCGGAAAGCCGATCTCAGAACTATTTCAGCGTCGCCGCCCTGGGCCGTCTGCTCAACGGTACCGGTAAGCGTGCCCTTGTCATCCAATTTTGAGTCGATGTGGAAAGTCTGTATCGCTCTTGCCGTGTTTGTTGGCGTGAGTGTCAGAGCCGGCTCCTTACCTGTGTATACAAGAAGAGCGTTCTTTCCGCGAAGCGCACTGACTAGATAAGAGAACGGCGCGACTTCCGGGGTCGTATCGAGCCACGTGAGACTATCACCAATTTGAACCGCGGTGATGACGTGGTCGAACTGCGCTGGGGAAGGTACTTCCGGAGTAAGAGTGCGCGAGGAACTAATCAACGCCGGATAACTTCGGATGTTCACCGCTGCTAACATAGCCGCCAGTAGGGTGTGCTTATCCTTGCAGTCGCCGTACTGGTTACTCAACACTTCTGCCGCAGCGTGAGGTTGATAGCGTCCGATGCCGAAATCGACACCTATGTAATGGATTTGACTACTCACATAGTTGTAGAGGGCTGCCGCTTTAGCTTTGTCGTCCGAAAGACCTTTAGTAAGTTCTGCCGCCTTGGCGATAACTTCGGGTCCCGGTTTGACTCGTTCCTCTTGCAAGCTGCCATACCAGCGGCCAACTTCTGCCCAGCTCTGGAAGCTTGATAGCTGAATGAGCGGCTGCGGGATAAGTCCTTTGGCGGCCGCATGCGCCAGCTTTTCCTGTTCCAGTTCTTCCTGCTCCTTCGTTTTGTGAACGAGATGAGAACTTGCCCACGAGAAGATGCGCCTATCTCCCGAATCGGAGATAACAGGTTTGAGTTCGGGACTGCTCCATTTGACTGGCCGGCTCGCGGGAACGCTTACTTTGAGCGATTCGTTCAGAATGATCGGGTCGGTTAGGAATTCATACGATAGCCAGAACTGCCCTGCGATCAGAGGATGGATCGTATGCCATCGTTCCTGGAACTCAAGCACGTCCCCGACGGCCAAGCCCTTGACTGCCACGTGTTTCTCATGAGCGTCGCTGTATTGAGGCGCCTGCTGCGTTACCTGCGACGGGAGATCCTGAATGCTATCGGGAGGCGTAACGACGATAGAGTTGTCGGGCTTACGCACACGGACATAGTCGATGTCGATGCTTTCGCTCAGCGTCTGGTAGGGGAAAGTGAGCACAGCGTACTGCTGGACTCCGGCGTCGGATTGAATCCGAATTCGCGCCTGGTCCGAATGCGTGCCCGTGCCGTCGTTCTCGAACACGAACTCTTCTGACAGTTGCTCAATGACGAAAGCTTCTTGGGCGTAATCCGGCTTGGAAGGGGTCGGCTGACTGGGGGTCTGCGCGCGGGCGTTCAGGGAGTAGACGATGGCAACGAGCGCCAAAAGACGGTGGCGGTTCATAACGGGAGGAAGGATGCTCTCAGCAAACGGATTGTACACTACAGCACGCTCCCTGGTCACCCGGGTGGCTAAGTGAAGCGGTTAAAGGCAGAAAAATCGTTTGACAGGCGCGGGCCGGTGCGGCATAATCAGGATTCAATCATATGATTGAAACACGTGATCGAATTCTCGATGCCGCTGAGCGGCTCTTTGCCGAGCGGGGCTACGGAGCCACCAGCCTGCGCAGCATTATGGCCGAGGCCGGCGTGAACGTGGCCGCGATCCACTATCATTTCCATTCGAAAGAAAGCCTGCTCGAAGCGATTCTCCTGCGCCGTCTTGATCCCGCCAACCGGGAACGGTTGAGTGCTCTTGAGATTTACGAGGCCAGCGTTGGCGACGGTCCGCTGGATGTCGATCGCATTCTTGAAGCGTTTCTCTATCCGACGTTCCGGATGGCTGCCGATCCCGCGTCGGGCGGCTACACCTTCATCGCGCTGCTCGGTCGCCTTCAGGCCGAGAGCGATCTGCTGCCCAACATTGTGTTCACGCGCCTCGGCCCGGTCCTGCTGCGCTTCGCCGGCGCGTTAGGTCGTGCGCTGCCTGATCTACCGGCTAGTGAACTCTTCTTGCGTGCGCGGCTGGCGATGGGCGCGGCCGCTCAGGTGCTCCGCGACGCGCCCCATATTCACAGCCTGACTCACAACGGCACCGGAAACGGGAGCTTGCCGCATTGGGAGTCATTGATGGAGCGCATCATCCCTTTCTTGAGCGCCGGGTTTCGCGTGCCGCATCGGGGCGGCGCTGAACTGGGCTTCCTTTCCGAGATCACACAATTCCAGCCAGCGGCTTTGCCGTTACAGGAGAACAGATGAAACGACCACTTGCTTTGACTTTGGGTCTGATCGTTTATGCGGCGTTGACCGCCAGGTACGTTCAGGCGGCGGAGACGGATGCAGCTATTGATCCGCGGCCCAGCGCCTATCTATACGCGAGTGCCAGCGCAGACGCTGCGTCGGCTGACGAGATTGCCGCGCGCGGTCCACTTAAGTTGACGCTGCGGCGCGCCGTGCAGATGGCGACCTCGCCGGAGGGTAGCGTCCGCGTCCAGATTCAGAGCGAAAATGTGAAGCAGTCGCGGATGCGCGCGCGGGAAGTTGAAGCGGGATTCTTTCCCGATATCGAGTCTTACGTAAGCATGCAGTCAACTGTGCGCAGTCTGGCCGCGCAGGGATTGACCGATATTCATCTGGACGTAAGTCCGGCGCTCCAATCGAATCCACTTTATCCGCTATTTGGACCGCTCATCGGAGGAATCCAAATCCCCACTCGCTCGGGTCCGTTCCATGTTCTTGACATCCGGGGCACAGCCACACAAAATCTCTTCGACTACGGCTTGATCAAGCGCTTTAAGTCGGCTCGCGCCACAACACGGGGGGCCAAGCAGGACCTCAATACTGTCGACGATCAGGTGACTTCTCAAGTCGCGCGCGCCTATTTGTCTGCGTTGCGAGCCGATGCATCCGAAGAGGCGATCGAGGCCGACCTCAATCTTTCACAGGCCGAACTCACGCAATCGCAGCATCAGAAAGAGGCGGGTTCCGGCACCGGCATCGACGTGACGCGTAGTGAAGTGCAGGTGGCAAACGACAAGCAGCGATTGCTGGTCGCCAAAAACCAGCAGAGCATCTCGCATATTCAGCTGTTGCGCACGATGAGCTTGCATCCCACGACACCGATCGAACTGGTGGACAAATTGGAATACCATCCGGTGGACACGTTGACACCGGAAGATGCGGTGGCTCAGGCGCTGGCCAATCGACCGGATCTGAAATCGCAACTGGAGCGTGAGGACGCTTCGAAATTAACCGCGCAAGCCGTCAAGTACGAGCGCCTGCCGACCGTCGTTGCCCAATTCGACTACGGAACGGTGGGTCCACAGGATGTGCTGCTGCTGCCGACGCGCGATTACTACGGCCAGGTGCGTATTCCGATCTTCGATGGCGGACGCCGGGATGCGCGGCGTACGGAAGCCTATTCACAGCTCAAGCAGGAACAACTGCGGACGGGCGATCTGCGCGATCAGATCGAGCAGGATGTGTGGACCGCGATGGACAGCCTGAAGTCCGCGGATGAGCAAGTCAAGGTGGCTGAAGAGGGCTTTCATCTCGCAGAGCGCCAACTGGAACAAGCGCGAAGGCGTTTCAATGCGGGAGTTGCAGGAAGCCTCGAAGTGTCCGATGCGTCCGACAAGCTTGTGCGCGCAAGGGACAACCGGATTCAGGCGCTCTACAACCACAACGTGGCGCGCCTTGACCTGGGCCAGGCGCTGGGCAAAACGGCGTCAATGATCCAATAGCGGCCTTTAACCGAACTCAAGAGGCAAAGACATCTATATATGAAACGATTAATCATTCTTCTGTTGGTGGTGGCTGTAGCCGGCGGCGGATATGCGATCTATCGGAACTACAACGCCGCTCCGTCAGATAAGATTCGGGTGTCGGGCAATATCGAACTGGAAGAAGTCAATATTGCGTTCAAGACTTCCGGCAAGCTGATCGAACGCACGGTAACCGAAGGCGACAACGTTACCAAAGGTCAGGTTATTGCGCGACTGGATAAGGATCAGCTGCTGCGGCAACGCGATCGTGAAGTCGCAACTCTGGCTGAAGATCAGGCGCTGCTGGCGCAATCGCGCACGGCGCTTGACTACCAGACGCAGTCGACCGAGGCGGATCTGGACAGCCGCAAAGCCGACCTGACCAGCTATCAATCGAAGCTGGATGAACTGAAGGCCGGGTCGCGGCCGCAGGAACTGGCGCAAGCCACGGCATCTACCGCAGCCGCCGAAGCTGAGTATCAACGCGCGAAGAGCGACTGGGAACGTTCGCAACAACTTCATAAGGACGACGACATCTCCACGTCGCAGTATGAGCAATCGAAGAAAGCTTTTGATAGCGCGACAGCCAATCTCGATCAGGCGCGCCAGCATGAAGAGCTGGTGAAGGAAGGCTCCCGGAAAGAAGACGTCGATCAGGCGCAGGCGCAGGTGATTCACGCCAAAGCGAGTGTGCGGGGCGGAGAGGCGAATGTGCTGAACGTGAGACGCAGCCAGGAGGACATCGCCGCGAAAGAGGCGGAGATCGACCGGGAAAAAGCGCAGATCGCTTTGATCGATTCGCAGTTGGCAGACACGACCGCGATCTCACCCATCAACGGCGTCGTGCTGGTCAAGAGCACGGATGTCGGTGAAGTGATCGCGCCGGGAACGTCGGTGGTCACGGTCGGCGACCTGGATCATCCGTGGCTGCGCGCTTACATCAAGGAACCGGATCTGTCGCGAGTGAAGCTTGGCGCCCACGTGACGGTGCGGACCGATGCGGCCGCCGGGAAGACGTTCAACGGCAAGGTCGTCGTTCATCTCGTCCGAAGCGGAGTTTACGCCGAAGCAGATTCAGACCACCGAAGAGCGCGTGAAGCTGGTCTACCGCATCAAAATCGATATCGATAATCCGCAGCATGAGTTGAAAGCGAACATGCCGGCGGATGCGGATATCGATGTGGCGAAGTAGCGCCGCCAATGGACGCTCCAATTATTGAAACGCGCGAGCTGACGCGCCGGTTCGACGCGCTGGTTGCGGTCGACCGGCTGAACCTTAGCGTTAGCCAGGGCGAAATCTTTGGGCTTGTCGGTCCGGACGGCGCGGGCAAGACGACCACGCTGCGCATGTTGTGCGGGCTGATGAATCCGACATCCGGTTCGGCCACGGTGGCCGGGCACGATGTCGAGAAGCACATGGAGCTAGTGAAGGACGAGATCGGCTACATGGCGCAGCGCTTCGGTCTGTATCAGGATCTAACCGTTGCGGAGAACATGCAGTTCTATGCCGACCTTTTCGGCGTCTCGAAAGCGGTTCGCGATGAACTGACTCCCGGGCTTTTGCGGATGACCCGCATGGATCCGTTTCAGGCGCGGCAAGCGGGCCGGCTTTCCGGCGGCATGAAGCAGAAACTGGCGCTGATGTGTACGCTGCTGCATCGGCCGAAGATCCTGTTCCTCGACGAGCCGACGAACGGCGTCGATCCTGTATCGCGCCGCGAGTTCTGGGCGATCCTCTATCAGCTGGTGGAAGAAGGCGTCACGGTGTTCGTTACCACCGCGTACCTGGACGAAGCCGAGCGCTGCAATCGCGTGGGTTTGATGAATCGCGGCAAGCTGATTCGCTGCGAATCGCCGGAGTCGTTGAAGAACGATATGGTCGAGACCTGCTACGAAGTTACGGCCCCGGACACTCGTGACTTGCGCGGACACTTGCAGCACGATGAGCGCGTGTTAAGCGTGGAACCCTTCGGCGTCGCGTTGCACGTGTTCCTAAAGGAAGGCGTTGCGCCCGAGCTGCTGCGCGATCCGGCCGTCGGCAGCGATTACAAGATCATCACCCCTTCGGTCGAGGACGTGTTCATCGCCATGATCCATAAGACGGAACTGGAAGCGGGGCGGGTGAATTAACGATGGCGGTATTCAACAGCGCGCTTCCGGTCGAGGTCGAAAACCTGACCAAGGTCTTCGGCAAGTTCGTCGCGGTCGACCACATCACATTCCATGTCAAGAAGGGCGAGATCTTCGGATTTCTGGGACCGAACGGCGCGGGGAAATCGACGGCGATCCGCATCCTTCTAGGCCTGTTGACGCCCGACTCGGGTACGGCGATCGTCGGTGGTATCGATGTGGCGAAAGATCCCGAGGCCATCCGCAAGAATCTCGGCTACGTTTCGCAAAAGTTCTCGCTCTACAACGATTTGACGGTCGCCGAGAATATCGATTTCTTCAGCGGCATTTACGGCGTGCCCAAAGAGAAGCGGCCGGCGCGCAAGGCGTACGCGCTGAAAATGGCGTCGCTGGAAGAACGCGCCAATACGATGACGGCGCTGCTGCCCGGCGGCTGGAAGCAGCGCTTGGCGCTCGGCTGCGCGATCATTCATGAGCCCGCGATTCTGTTTCTTGATGAGCCGACCTCCGGCGTGGACCCGATCGCGCGGCGCGATTTCTGGGATCTGATCTATCAACTGTCCGGCGCGGGACAGACGGTCTTCGTCACCACGCACTACATGGAAGAAGCGGAATACTGCCATAGGTTGGCCTTGATGCATGCCGGAAAGATCATCGCAATGGGCGTTCCTTCGGATCTGAAGCGCGAGATGTATTCGCACCATCTGTTGCAGATCGAGACTTCGTCGCTGGTACCCACCATGAAGCTGCTTGTCGGCGAGCCGGGTGTTCTTGAAGTTGCTGTGTTCGGCGCCGGGTTGCACGTGACGGTGACCGACATGGGCGCGACCGTCGAGCGCATTCGGCAAAAGATTACTTCGAATGGCATCGACATCCACAAGATGGATTCGATTCCGCCGTCGATGGAAGATCTGTTTGTGTCGCTGATCGAAAACGAGGAGCGGAAAAAAGCATGAACTTCCGGCGCGTGCGGGCCGTTGTCCGCAAAGAGATCAAACATATTCTGCGCGACCCGCGCAGTCTGCTCATGGCGCTGGCCGAGCCGATGCTCATGCTGATGTTGTTCGGCTACGCGTTGACGCTAGACGTCGATCGTATTCCGACTTTGATTTACGATCAGGACAATTCGGCGCAGAGCCGCGAGCTGATCCAGAAGTTCTCCAGTTCGCGGTTTTTCGAGATCGAAGGCTATCCACGCGACTACGCCGCGATTGAGAAGGGGATCAATCGGAATAAGATCTTCATGGGCGTCGTCATTCCGGCCCGCTATGGCCAGAATATAGCCGCCGATCAGAACGAACAGGTGCAGATCCTGATTGATGGGAGTGATTCCAATACGGCTTCGATTGCGCTTGGATACGTGAACTCGGTGGTTCGCACTTACTCGCTCGACGTACGAAATGCTGCGCAGAACCAACATGCCGGCTTCGAAGTGAAGGTGCCTATCAACGCGCAGATGCGCATTTGGTACAACGCGACGTTGGAGTCGAAGAACTATGTGATTCCGGGATTGATCGCGGTCATGCTCATGCTGATCTCCGCTCTACTAACTTCACTTACTATCGCTCGCGAGTGGGAAATGGGAACGATGGAACAGCTGATGTCGACGCCCATCCGCCCGGCGGAATTAGTTCTAGGTAAGATGTCCGCTTACTTCATCGTAGGTGCGGTCGATACCGTTATCGCGGTGGTGGTAGGCCTTTTCCTATTTCAGGTACCGTTTCGTGGAAGCTTTCTGCTGCTGGCTGCAACTTCATGTATTTTCCTGTTCGGCGCATTGTGTTGGGGCATCCTACTCTCGGCAATCACTAAGCAGCAGTTACTGGCTTATCAGTTAGGGATTGTAACTTCGTTTCTGCCCTCGTTTCTGCTTTCCGGATTTCTCTACGCGATCGAAAACATGCCGTGGTGGATTCAAGTCTTGACGCACTTTGTGCCGGCCCGATACTTCGTAACCATCTTGAAAGGTATCTTCCTGCGCGGCGTCGGATTGCAAGTCCTATGGGTGGATTGCGCGTTTCTGATCGGATTTAGTCTTCTTGTCTTTGTACTTGCAACGCTAAAGCTGCGGCAAAAGCTGGCCTAAGGTTATTTATGTGGGAACGCATTGTACAAATCATCCGTAAAGAGTTCTACCAGGTTCTCCGTAACCGGCGCATGCGGACGGCGCTGTTTATTCCGCCGCTTGTTCAGCTGATCATCTTCGGGTACGCCGTCAACCTGGACGTCGACAAGGTCAGCACCGCGATCATGGACCAGGATGGGACGCCGATGAGCCGCGAACTCGTCGATCGCTTCCGCGGCTCGGGGCGCTTCAACATCACTCGTACCGTGACCAGCGAGAGCGACATCGCGAACTTGATGGACGGCGGCAAGGTTCTCTGTGTCGTTCGCGTGCTGCCGGGCTTCCAGCGCAATGTTTCCCGCGGGAACGAAGCTGGGGTCCAGGTGCTCATTGACGGAACCAATTCGAACACCGCATCGCTGATTTCGAATTACGCGAACGAGATCGTGGCGAATTTCGACCAGACTCTGGTGCAGCAAGCGCAGCAGCGAAGGATCATGACGGTGTCGCCCGGCACGGTAACGATGAAGAGTTCCACGATCGAGCCGCGTGCGCGCGTCTGGTTCAATGCCGACTTAGCAAGCCGCAATTACTATGTTCCCGGTGTGATGGCGAATCTTATTATGGTTGTTACGGTCATGCTCACGGCGATGGCAATCGTCCGCGAGAAAGAGATCGGGACGATGGAGCAATTAATGGTGACGCCGATCCGGCCGTTGGAGCTGATGATTGGCAAGACGCTTCCATTCGCCTTAGTTGGACTGATTGATGTGACTTTGGTAACTACCGTTGCGCTGCTCTGGTTCCGCGTTCCGTTCCGCGGCAGCTTCTTATTCCTGCTAACTTGCTCGGCGTTCTTTCTGCTGACCAGTTTAGGGACAGGTCTATTCATCTCGACGATCTCGCGGACGCAGCAGCAGGCGGTGATGTCGAGCTTCTTCTTCGCGACGCCGACCTTCATGCTAAGCGGATTTTCGTTCCCGATCCGTAACATGCCGGTCGCGGTGCAGTATCTGACTTACCTAAACCCATTGCGATACTTCGTGGAAATTGTGCGCGGAGTGTTCTTGAAGGGAATCGGTTGGTCAGTACTCTGGCCGCAGATGACGGTGCTGGCTTTTTATGGGGTTACAATTTTGCTGTTGGCGGCTAGCCGGTTCGAGAAGAAGCTGGATTAGGGTTTAGACTGGAAGGAGCGATATGGTGAAGCCCGCTATTGTCGAAGGTCCGTTCCCCACAGTCGAAGAGTTGGCGAGAGAGGGGAATGTCTCTCCGGAGCGCACTCGTGAGCTTGTGGAAATGGCCCGAGAACTCATGGCGAATCGGTCGCGCCGTGCCGCTCGGTCGAAGGCTACGAGAAAGGCCGCTGAAAAGCGTGCCCCGACTAAAGCCACCAAGCACTGATACCGGCGTCTCGACCGTATTTTTACGCTTATTCAGACCTGCAGCTACTCATTCCACGATCTTTCGCGTGTGCAACTGGATCAACATCGGCCTCCGACGCCGCGGTTCAATATGCCCTTCGAGCTTGGGTTAACCGTTGCGTGGGAGAAACTGAACCGGGGCGGGCACCGATGGTTTGGCATGGAGTCGAAAAGCCGGCGGGTGCTGAAGTCCTTGAGCGATCTTGCAGGCACTGACGTGCAGATCCATGATGGAACTGTGAAAGGTGTGTTCCGTGAACTGGCTAACTCACTGGTTCGCGCCGGGAATCAACCCACCGTGCCGGACATGCAAGCTATTTATCGTGACCTTCAGCAGCAACTTCCTGCCATCCGACGCCGGGCGGGCGGTGGTTCTGCTTATGGGGCTCGAACTTTCTACGAACTGCGCACCCTTGCGGGGGCGCTCGCCCGTGATCCACGCCAATAACTTAGTTGACGAAGTAACTCCGATACAAAGTATCGCGCTGCTTCGGGATAAAACCCGCGTCGCGAATCAAGCGCCGCAGTTCCTCTTCCGTCGCACAATGATGCGCGCCGGCGGCCGATACGACATTCTCCTCGATCATGATGCTGCCGACATCATTCCCGCCAAATCGCAAACCAACCTGGCACGTCTTCAAGCCCGGAGTCACCCACGACGACTGGATGTTGAGGATGTTATCCAGATAGATCCGTGAAACAGCCAAAGTCTTAAGGTACTCAACCGCAGTCGCTTCTTCCTTAACAAACCGTCCGAGCGAAGTATTCTCGCGCTGGAAACTCCACGGGATGAACGCCGTGAATCCGCCGGTATCTTCCTGAATCTGCCGCACCAACTCCAGATGATTGATGCGCTGATCGATCGTCTCCCCGCAGCCGAACATCATCGTTGCCGTGGTTCGCATGCCGAGTTCGTGCGCGGTCCGGTGCACGTCCACCCACTCCTGCACGCCGCACTTCAGCCGGCTGATGCGATAACGAACGGCATCGTCCAGAATCTCCGCGCCGCCTCCCGGAATCGAGTCGAGGCCCGCGTCGCGCAGCCGGGCAATCGTGTCGCGCAGGGTGATTCCACTCACCTCCGCGATGTTCCAGATCTCCGGCGCCGAGAAGCAGTGCGTCCAGATATTGAAACGCTGCTTGATCGCGCGCAGCAAATCCTCATACCATTCGATCTTCAGATCGCGATGCAATCCGCCCTGCATCAGAATGCCGGTGCCGCCGAGATCCAACGTTTCCTGAATCTTGTCGAAGATCACTTCGTTGGGAAGTACGTAGCCCTCTTTGTGGCCCATCGGACGATAGAACGCGCAGAAGCTGCAATATTCCGTGCAGAAATTCGTGTAGTTAATGTTGCGGTCGATGATGTAGCTGACCACGCGTTCCGGATGCAGCCGGCGCCGCACCGCGTCCGCTTCCATGCCGACGCCGATCAAATCGTCGGATTCGAACATCTCCCGGGCTTGGTCGCGAGTCATCATAGGGGCCTCCTTCCAGTGTAGATTGCGCTACTGCACAATCTGAATCTCCGGATAGAGCGGAGACGGGATGAACGGCTTGGAAGCCTGCATGCCTTTCAGATGCTCGTCGAAGAAGCTGTGGACACAATACGTTGTGATAGCGAGCTGACGACGTCCGTCGACGCCCAGAACGCCCGCGATGCGGAGCGCTCCCATTATGATATGGCTCTTCAACAGCGCGCCGTCGTCGCTGAAACCGAAGTGATTCGCGCCGCGGATCATGAGTTCCATTCTCCCGTCGGCCGGCAGCCGGTCGTAAATTGCGCGGATATTCCCCATGACCTGGCGCTTCTCTTCACCGGACTCACCTTTGTGATCGCTAAGTAGAAACATGAACGGCTGATGGACCCCTTGAGTGACCGCGCTGCCGAGAGGCGCGCCGTCTATGTCGACGCCCGCCTTGCACCGCGAGTCGTCGTGACAGAACTGCAGCGCCGTTGCCCCACCCAGCGAGTGGCCGAAGATTCCGGTATGTTGCAGATCGAGCCGCCCGGCGAACTTACCTGAAGGGTCCTGCCGGTTTAGTTGTTCGAGCCGGTCGAGCGCGAAGGCGGTGCCGGCGCTCCACGCCTGGACTAACCGATTCGCCAGAGCCTCCTGCTCAGGCCCACTTAGGAGATCCGCGTTATTCTCGGGCGCTCTCTCGACCACCTTTCCATCCGGCAGAACGACGATGGTGGTTCGATAGGGCGCATCGAACCCGACCACTACATAGCCGTAGCTCGCTAAGTCCTCGGCAAGCGTCGTATAAGTTGTCGTCTGCGCAGCAAGTCCCGCCCGCATGAAGACTACAGGATAGGAGTTACTCTCGGGCGCTACCGGCACGCCACGAACACTGTGGGTGCGGACTTTAGCCAAATCTCTCGTTAGGAATTGCGAGAACAGAACCCCGTTCCGGTGTACAATCGCGGTCCGCCAGGCGTCTGGTAAGTAGTCCTCGGTAGTCTGGGATGACTGGCTGCGGGCCGCGGGATACCAGATCCAGGCAAGAAGTTCTCGGTTAGCCGTCCTGTCGATCCAATCATAAGTGGTGCGGCCGACTGCCAAGGGCCCTGTCGGAGACGGGAGCGTGACCCCTATGTTGTGCTCGATCCAGAGTACCCCAAATAAGACTGCGATCCCCAGGAATCCCAGTAAAATCAACACTTTGATAGCTTTGAACACCTTAGTCACTGCCCTTGGCGAGGCGTCGGTTGACGAACGCGGCTGCCGGGACAGCAACCGCGCACAGGAGGCACGATATAGGGGGAACAATTACAAAAGGCGGAGCCGTCTTCGGCTGCGGCGGCCCAAAGGCAACACTTCGGTAGATGCCAAGGGTTACTAGCGACACGACGAAGATCATGCAATAGAGCGTCGTTCGGGTAACACCTGACCAATGGTCCGACTTCGTATAAGCCCACAGTAACGACGCAAACGGAAAGAGCACCCAGATGGCGAAGAGAAACAGCAGCAATCGGGAATGATTATGCCGGCCGGCGCGGAGCATGAAACCGACAGAGCCGACCGCCCCAAGCAATAACGCAACTAAGGAGGCCACCCGCATGAGAGCAGTTTATCGACGAGACGGACTCGCGTCAAGTACTTTGCAAAGAAAAGTATGATGTGTTCAGGAGTAAGTCGCGCCAAGCGCCTGTTCGAGGTCGCCGATCAAATCGTCCGTGTCCTCGAGACCAATGTTCAGCCTGACGATCCTGTGTTGATAGTTCTTACGATCCCGGCCTCTGCTCATGTCGTACGCTACGGCCAGGCTGGTCACTCCCGCCCAGCTATAGCCAATCTTAAACAGCTCCAGCGCATCGACGAAACCCTGAACTTGCAACTTAGTTGCGTCTGGACGGAACACGATCGAGAACACACCTGCGGATCCGGTGAAGTCGCGCTTCCAGAACTCGTGTCCGGGACAAGACTCCAACGCCGGATGAAGCACGCATTCGATTTCCGGCCTTTGGGCAAGCCACTGCGCAATCCGGAGCGCCGAACTCTCGATCGCACTTAGTCGAACTGCCAGAGTTTTCAAACCGCGCAGAGCCAGACTACAATCATCCGGTGACACAGCGCACCCTAGCATCTGCTGATGGGATCCGATCGTCTCCCACGCCGCCGCGTCTCTAACCGTGACTGATCCCAGCAGCAGATCGCTGTGGCCCCCGACATATTTAGTAAGTGCCTGCATCGTGATATCAACACCATGGGTCAAAGCATCGAAATACACTCCCGCGGACCAAGTGTTATCGAGGACAACCAACGCTCCACGAGCATGCGCAGTTTCGCAGATAGCCGGGACGTCTTGAACTTCCATCGTGATTGACCCGGGACTCTCGCACCAAACCAGCTTTGTGTTCGACTTGACTAACCCGTCGATGTCCTTGCCAAGAAGCGGATCATAGTAACTAACCTCGATGCCAAAACGGCGCAGCACCTGATTCGCAAACTGACGATTCGGGCCGTAAATACTTAGCGGAATCAAGATGTGATCACCCGCCTGCAGAAAGGCAAAGTTGATCAGAGAAATCGCGCTTTGTCCGCCCGGCGTGATAACTGTGCGGTAACCCCCCTCCAACTCACAGATCCTGGCCGCTAACGCCAAGGTAGTCGGCGTGCCGTAGAGTCCATAGGTGTAACCGTGCTCGTATTGGTCCCATGCCTCGGTCACCGCGGCGGCATTAGGGAACAGCGTGGTGGACGCCCGATAGATAGGAGTGCTAAGTGATCGGAAACCTTCAGGCACGCTTGCATCGGTGTGAATGAGTCTGGTCTTCCAATTTTTCCTCATATAAGATCAATCGTTCAGCGTAGGTCTAAGCCGCCGACTCCCACGCACGACTTACCCGGAACCCTCTTCCACTGGATAGGTCCCCCGGATTGGTTTGGCCCTTCATGCCAATTACCCGAGAGCATGCGCCCATTGGGAGAGAGTTTCGCGGTGAAGCTGTGCGGGCAACATACCGAGGTATGGGCACGCAGTTCCACGGTGATCCAATCAGGAGCGGCCAACTCAACTTTGGCGATCTCTCCGTAGCGTTCGACCATCAGAGGGCGAACCGATCCAAAGTGGCCTGAAACTTGGATGTCATCCGACCAGGCGGTTAACGTGTTTCCCTCCTGCTCGGCAATGTGCAAGCAGTTATTCATCTCGCCTCCGCTCATCCATGTTCCGGCGAACGGACTTATAGTCGCGCCCGCCATGGGCCGCTTCAGCACGACGTCGCTCCGGAACTGACCGCGCTCAAATCTACCTCTCCAGCTTTCGGTGTCTCCGTTCCAGATTAAGTCGACATTCGTTCCTGGAGTGCTACTGTTTCCGCTGAGCTGAATGCGTAGACGATGGCCGTCCCATATCGCACCTCGATCCTCTGAATCCGTGAAGAAGCTAAACCCTAGTTGGGCGACATCCGCGCCAATCCGCTGAAAGAGCCCGACGGTAAGCTGCTGTTCCACCTGACGTAAAGGGCTGAAGCTAGCTTGACCGCCGCTGATTACGGTAGTTAGCAGGATGTTCATTCCTACCGCTCCACCGTGCTCGTCGCTGGTTTCCCACCGTCCGGCTAAGGACTCTGGATCCACGATCTCGCGCCCTTGCGAAAGCGTCTGCCCGTTCACGTCAAGCAATAGGACGAGAACGCCTACAAGCAGCCTAGCCATACGCGAGCCTACCGCACCGGATTCGACAAGACACCCACGCCCGCAATTTCCACCTCCACCACATCCCCGGGCTTAAGCGCGAACGTGTTTCCCGGAGTACCTGTGTAAATCAGATCTCCAGGCAGCAGCGTGATCCACTGACTCGCATAACTCACCACCGAAGCGCAGTCGTGAATCAAATCCGAGGTCGATCCATCCTGCGCCACCACACCATTCACCCGCGTCGTGATCGGAAGGCTATTGAAATCCAAACCCGTCACGATCGCCGGCCCGAGCGGCGCAAACGTATCGCAACCCTTGGCGCGCCACCATTGCAGATCCTTATGTTCCCCGCGCTGCCACCCACGGTCGCTTACGTCATTCCCGCAAGTCACCCCGAAGATTGCAGCCGCCGCCTCATCGCGCGATGCCGACCGCAGCCGCCTTCCAATCACCAGCACTAACTCCCCTTCGAAATGCACATCCGTCGCGCCGTGCGGAATCACGATCGCCTCGCCCGGTCCGATCAGCGATGACGGCGGCTTGTAGAAAAGCTCCGGCGACTCCGGTTCTTTCCGGCCCGCCAAGTGGCTGCGGTAGTTCAGCCCCACCCCAATGATCTTCGAGGGCTCACACGGCGGCAGCAGGGCAACGTCTGCGAGAGCGAGCGTGCGGCCGGTCCGTACCCCCCGCGCAAACAAGCCTCCTTCCATCTCATGAACGACGTCATGCTCCAGCACTCCAAAACAGACGTCTCCAGCAGTTCTGAATCGAACGAATTGAATCGGCATCAAGAAATCACTACCAGTCTTCTGAAGATTAGTTTATGGGAGAATACAAGGAACTAACAAACCTGCGTTCAGGGACCCCATGGAGAAATCAACGCAGAACATTCAGGATAGCTTCCTGAATAACGCACGCAAAGAGAAGACGGTCTTGACCATCTATCTGATGGGCGGCGTTCGCTTGAACGGCCGCATCAAGAGCTTTGACAAGTACTCGTTGATCCTCGAATCTAACAATCAGGAGCACTTGGTCTTCAAACACGCCATATCCACCGTGGTCTCCGGCCGTGCCGGACACTACATGACGGCACACGCGCCCGCCGGCCGTAGCGGGACGGAATCAGAACCCGGACAACAGGACGCCTCGGAGGTCTAGCCGCGGAACGCGCAGTCCTGGTCGGCTTTGAAATTCGATCCGCTTCGCACGTCAGCCATGCGGAGGAGTTCCTTGCGGAGCTGAAAGAACTCGCGTCTACCGCCGGAGCTCAGGTGGTCGCGTCCATTTCTCAATCGCGTCACAAAGCGGATGCCGCAACGCTCTTCGGCCGCGGTAAGGTTGACGAAATCAAAGCGCTAGCAGAGTCGGTCACGGCGGATCTTGTCATTGTCGACTTCGATCTCAGCCCCACCCAACAGCGCAACCTTGAGAAACTGCTCGATACGAAAGTCATCGATCGCACGCAGCTGATCCTAGACATCTTCGCTTCGCGCGCCCGCACCCGGGAAGGCCGCCTGCAAGTCGAACTTGCCCAGTTGAACTATCTGCTTCCGCGCCTCTCCGGCCACGGCGTATCCATGTCGCGGCTTGGCGGCGGCATCGGGACGCGCGGACCGGGTGAAACCAAGCTCGAGACTGATCGCCGGCGGATCCAGGCCCTCATCCGGAAAATCGAGTCTAATATCGAGAAAGTGCGGGCCGGCCGCGCGCTGCACCGGCAACAGCGCCAAGCGGTTCCGCTGGCGACGATCGCTCTTGTCGGCTACACGAATGCCGGCAAGAGTACTCTGTTCAACCGGCTCACTCAGGCCGGCGTGCTGGCCGACCGCAAGATGTTCGCCACGCTCGATCCCACAGTCAGGGCGCTTCAACTGCCATCCCGCCGCCGCGTCCTGCTGAGCGACACCGTGGGTTTCATCCGCAATTTACCCACATCGCTCGTGCATGCGTTTCGAGCCACGCTCGAAGAAGTGGCCGATGCGGCGCTCATCCTGCACGTCGTCGATGTCTCCTCGGAACAGGCGCCAGCCCAGACCGCCCAGGTGTTCAAAGTGTTGAGCGAAATCGGCGCGTCCGGAACACCTCAAGTCTTGGTGCTCAACAAATCCGACCAGTTGCTCCCAAACCCTGAGGGCCCGGCAACCGATCAAGCCGCACTGACCCGGCACATTCTTAGCGAATCCCCGAACGTTGAGCACCCGTCGGTTCTCATCAGCGGACTAACGGGCGCGGGCATCGCTGAACTGCTTCGATGTATTGACGAGACCCTACCCGAAGAGGCGCTTGCGTTCGGACATTACCGCATCCCCGCCGGTGATGGCGCCGACATTGCGCGATTGCACGCCGAGGGACGCGTGCTTTCGGTGGAGTATCATGACGATGTCTGTGAAATCGAAGCGGCCGTCCCCGCCACGCTGGCTAAACGGCTCGAACGGTTCGCGGTCGAGTCGGAGGAGCCTGTGGAAAATTCTGTGAGGAACTCGGTATGAAAAATCGTTTTCCGCAGTTTTTGGCTGTCCCTCGAATTGATTACCGGCGAGCCAGCAGACGTACAGCGTCCTTGCAGAATGAGCAGTTTAGCAGTTACCCCGATTTCATCCAACAATTCAATGCTGCTGTCATTAGTTTGACAGTTGACAGCGCGCTTTTCCACAAATTCGGGCGGGGCTGCTCATGAATCTGCCCAATTTACTAACGCTTTTGAGGATCTTTATTGTGCCGATTCTGGTTTCGGTAATGGTCCAGGAACGCGTTTCGTTTCATTGGGACGGCATCTTCTTTTCCAATGATTTGCTCGCGCTTGCTATTTTTCTAACTGCCGCCGGAACGGATCTGCTTGACGGGTTTCTGGCTCGTCGCTGGGGACAGGTGACAACCGTCGGAACATTGCTCGATCCGATCGCCGATAAACTTCTTATCTCGGCCGCATTGATAGCGCTTGTTCAAGTGCGCGCTGTTCCCGCCTATCTGACGATTTTGATTGTCGGCCGGGAATTTGCGGTATCCGGTTTGCGCAGTATCGCCGCCGCCGAGGGATATACGATTCAAGCAAGCGATCTCGGAAAAACCAAGATGATTTCGCAGATTGTTGCGATATCGGTGATTCTTGCCGGACTGCGCCATCCTTCGATGCGCACTTTTGGCTCGATTTGTTTGTGGGTTGTGGTGTTCTTTGCGCTAGCGTCCGCCGTTCAATATTTCCGGAAATTCTGGCGTCAGGTGGATGAACGTGTAAAGACGCGGCGGAGGACGGAGCTGCTGATGGAAGAATCGCGGCAGCTTGGACAACAACGCGGTCAGAGAGGTTCGGAAACCGGAGTGGGCGTTCGCACCTGAGCTCCCGACGGAGTCAAGGTAACCACTCGGATCTGACCTTTCGGTCCGATCGGCGCGACGTCGTTTCCGTTTAGTTTGAGCTTGATTGCTCCGGCATTCCCCGCGCGAACGCTCACCACCGCGCTCGCGTTTACCATCTTGGTTTCGCCCGAACCCAGAGTTCCCGCAAATAATACCTTCCCGTCCGCCGTGATTTGCGTCCAACAGGGCTCGTCAGCCGAGACGACAACATGCACATTCCCACCAGTGCCGGGTGCGACGGCGGGAGAATCGAGAGGCGCAGGTTCGGTAGCGGAAGGTTGCGCAGCGTCAGCAGGTTGAACCTGGGCGGGTGCCGGTGAATTTTCCTGCGGCTTCGCGGCTGCCTGCCGGTTCCCCGATGTCGAGGCAGCCGCGGCAGCCGGAACTGTCGCGGCCGAGATCGGGCTCGTGCGCGGCTTGTCGCCGAGCTTGCCAATACTCATATGAATAATAGGCAGCCGCGCAAACCACGATCGTCAAAACAAATGTGACGAAGGCCGATACCGTATTGTTATCGAAGACGCGTCCCACCACGCCGGGCCGCATATTCGGCACGTGAAATCGCGCTTCCGGCACGGTGAATGCCGGTTCCGGCATCTGCTGCTCCCGATTGAATTGCTCCACCACGGCCGCCTGATCCATGCGCAGGCACTCAGCGTATTGCCGCACAAAATTCCGCGCGAAGATCATCCCCGGCAACATCTCGAACTCGTCCTGCTCGATATGTTTTAAGGTGCGGACGGCGATCTTGGTGCGTTCCGCGATATCCTCCAAATCCAGCCCTTGCCGGGTGCGTTCCTGGGCAAGCGTGCGGCCAACGGTGGGCATGAAAAAGGAGTTACTCCTCGCGAACTATATAATACGACAAGGCGCGCCAAAGCTTAGTGGCTGAACCAGTTACCTCTATTTTTGCAGAGCCGCCGAAACCTTTTCTGATTTCCGTTATCGTCGTCAATCACAATCGTTGCTCGCTGTTGCGCGCTTGCCTTGCGTCCTTGCATCAACAAACCAATGCAAAGCCCGAGATCATCCTCGTCGACAACGGCTCGAACGACGAGTCGGTGGAAATGACGCTCGCCGAATTCCCGGCAGTGCGCGTGGTCCGGAATATCGAAAATCGCGGCTTCTGCGAGGCAAACAATCAGGGCATTTCGGCTGCCCGCGGCACCCTCATCGCGCTGCTGAACAACGACGCTGAAGCGGATCCGGAATGGCTCAGTGAGCTCGCTCGGGTGTTTGAAATCTCGGCTGATGTTGGAATGGCTGCTTCGAAGATCGTCGTGTACTCCGATCCGGCGCGTATCGATAAGGCCGGGCATCTGATCTGGCTCGATGGGCAGAATCGCGGGCGTGGCACCGGTGAGCTGGACAACGGACAGTTCGACCAGGAAGAAGAAGTGTTGTGGCCGGATGGGTGCGCCGCGATGTATCGAAAATCGATGTTGGATGCGATTGGCGGGTTCGACGAAGATTTCTTCGCGTATGCGGACGACGCGGAACTGGGTCTTCGTGCGCGCATTGCCGGCTGGCGATGTATGTACGCACCGCGCGCCCGCGTCCGGCATCATCGCGGCGCCACTCTCGGGGTCGCTAGTACGCGCCGGCTTGCCTTGATTGAACGCAACCGCGTGCTGCTCGCGGTGAAGTTGTTCCCGTGGAGTCTTCTCTGGCTGAATGGGTTTTACTACGCGTGGCGAATGTTGGCCGGAGCGCGTGCAGCTTTTGCGGGTCGCGGCGAAGCGGCGCTTTTTCCGGGATGGCGCGGTAAACTTCGCATCGCGCGAACCATGCTGGCCGGAGACCTGGATGCCCTTCGTTTCATCCCGCGCATGTTACGCAAGCGCGCGCAAATCCTTCGGACTCGCAAACTGACTTCCGCCGAAACGCGCCGATTGATCCTCGCTTATCAGATACCGCTGGATGAACTCGTCTCGCGGGCGGCGATCGAGTAGATGGATCCCGATCTCTGTGTCCGGTGCAATGCGGCGGACGTCGATCCTATGTTTGAGCAGACGGATCGACTCTACAACACGACGCAGCGGAAATTCCAGATCGTCCGCTGTCGGCAATGCGGCATGGCGCGCTTGTCTTGTCCGCCAGCCGAGTCAGAGCTGAGTCGATTCTATCCGGACCACTACTGGTTCGATGCGGGTGGCGATCAACTCTCGCGCCTTGCGGAAGCTTACCGCGCGCTGGTGCTTCGTGACCACATCGCGTTCATTGAAGGCGCGTATCGCCACGTCGGAGCGACCGGCCCCGTGCTCGATACGGGCTGCGGCGGCGGCCTGCTTCCCGGCTTGCTTCGTAAGCGAGGCATTCCGGCTTTCGGGCTTGATTCCTCGATGACTGCTTGCGCGCTCGCTTGGTCGGGCAACGGTGTGCCCGCTGTGAATGGCGATCTGAACAAAGCGCCGTTTCACCCGCGCACTTTCTCGGTGATCACACTGTTCCACGTTTTGGAGCATCTCCACCATCCGGCGTCCTACTTGGGCGCCGCTCGCGATCTGTTGCGCGATGACGGCCGCATTGTCATTCAGGTCCCGAACCGTGCGTCATGGCAGGCTTGGCTGTTTGGCAAAAACTGGAATGGATTCGATGTGCCGCGCCATCTGCAGAACTTTCGCGCGGAAGATATACAGGCGCTGCTGGAACACAGCGGGTTCACGATCATGCGGCGCAAGTTTTTCTCGTTGCGGGACAATCCCGCCGGATTTGCGACCAGTCTGGCGCCGCAACTCGATCCCGTTGCTCGCCTTGTGCGCGGGCTGCCTTCGAACACTTTGCATATGGCCGCGTACGGAGCACTGGTCGGATTGGGGCTGCCTTTTGCATTGCTGGAGGCTGCGTTCAGTCATGGTTCGAGCGTCATGCTGGAAGCGCGAAAGCGATGAACGCGACCGGCATTCTGAAGTCGCGCGCCAAAGCCGATCCGCGAATGGGCGCTGCACTTCGAATGTGCGATCGATCGCGCGGTCAAGCAATTCGCAACGCAACTCGCTCCGGGCGCACTCGTGCTCGATGCAGGCGCGGGCGAATGCCGCCATCGGGCCGACTTCACGCGACAGCGATATGTCGGCGTGGATCTCGGGGTCGGGGATTCAGCGTGGGATTATGGTCACCTCGACGCTGTTTCGGATCTAACGGCGTTGCCATTCGCGGCAGCCTCGTTTGACGCGGCGCTCAACGTAGTAACTCTGGAACACCTGCCCGACCCGGCGGCGGCCATGCGCGAAATTGGCCGCGTGCTCCGGCCCGGCGCGCCTCTTCTGCTCGTCGCCCCGCTTGAATGGGAAGAGCATCAGCAGCCCCACGACTATTTCCGCTACACTCGCTTCGGCCTCGCGCTGTTACTACGCCAAGCTGGTTTTGAGCCTGTTGCGATCACGCCGGCCGGCGGTTTTTTCCGCCTGCTTTCACGGCGCTTGTTGAACGGACTACAATTTTTTATGGGCGGGGCTCGCTGGATTTTGTTTCTTCCGGCGGCCATCATCTCCGTGCCGCTCTCGCTCCTGCTGCTGCTTTTCGAACCATTGGACACACAACGGAACTTCACACTCGGCTATATATGTCTCGCTCGCAAGCTCTGATTTTTTGCCTGGCCGCTTCGTGTGCGGTGTCGACTTACGCGCGTCCGTTTAGCGGCGAGAAGGCGCTGGCATTTACGCGCGAGGCGGTGGCGGATGGTCCGCGTCCATCAGGTTCGCCCGCGATCGAGCATCTTCGCGTGCAGATACTCGCCGAGCTGAAGCGGACCGGCTGCAAAGTTTCGTTCGACGAATTCACCGCGACGACTCCCGACGGCGCCGTGAAGATGCGCAATATCATCTGCACGTTTCCGGGTAAGTCAGGGCGGTCGATCGTGATTACAGGACACTACGACACTAAGAAACAGCCCGGCTTTGTGGGCGCAAACGATGGCGGGTCATCTACAGGTTTCCTGATGGAGTTGGCCGCTGCTTCAGCAGGAGCGCCGCGAACTGACGACCTGGTTATCGTCTTCTTCGACGGCGAAGAAGCGGTTAAGCAGTGGCAAGACGGAGATAACACTTACGGCAGCCGCCACCTGGCTGAAACCTGGAAGAACGACGGAACTTTAGCTAAGATCAAGGCCCTCATCAACGTAGATATGATCGGCGATAAGGATCTTGATTTAATCTATGACACAAACTCGACCACCGAACTGCGGAACTTAGTTTGGACAGTTGCCGAGAAGTCCGGCTATGGCGCACACTTCCCCAGGATGCCGAGCGCGATGGAGGACGACCACATCCCATTCATTCAAGCGGGAGTCAAGTCCCTGGATTTGATTGACTTCACATTTGGTCCTCGAAATCAGTACTGGCACACAACACAAGACACCATGGACAAGCTAAGTGCCAATAGCTTCGCGATCATTGGAGCGGTAGTGATAGATTCGATCCGCGAGCTAGAGGCGCAACCCTGATCTGTGGGGCATTAGTCGTGGATAAGCCCGCCGGCTGGACATCCCACGACGTCGTCAATAAGATCCGACGCATCGCAGGCGAGCGCTCGGTCGGACACTTAGGCACACTCGATCCCCTGGCGACCGGGGTTCTCCCGTTGTTGGTAGGCCGGGCGACGCGGCTAGCGAAATTCTACGGCAGCTCCGATAAAGTCTACGAAGCCACGATCCGTTTCGGCTTCGCGACAACGACTTACGATACGGAAGGCGACGCGACGACGGACGCCGTATCAGTGACTCTGGATCGAGAGCAACTCGATGGGGCGCTGGCGCAATTCCGAGGCCCGATCTCACAAGTTCCTCCGGCATTTTCCGCGAAGAAGATACGCGGCGTAGCAGCTTATAAGCTCGCGCGGCGCGATCAGGTTGTAGAACTAGCCCCGGTTAACGTGGAAATTCATAGCCTGGAGTTGCTGCGAGTAAGCGGCGATATGGTCGAGCTACGAGTTCACTGCTCAAGCGGTACTTATATAAGGTCTCTCGCGCATGACCTGGGTCAAGTACTAGGATGCGGCGCGCATTTGACCGTTCTTCGCAGAACTCGATCAGGGGAATTTGAGACGCCTACACGATTGAGCAAATCGAAGCAGACTTCACATCGGAATTGATTCCCGCAGCCATCTTACTGCCAGGCTTTCCGATGGTTGAGGTGGACGACCTCACAACAGGCCAGATTCGTCATGGTCGCGACTTTCGAACGAATCCGTTTCGGGTGCCACTTGATTCTAAGTATGTGAAAGCAGTGTCTGAGAGCGGGGAGCTAATTGCGATAGGGGAAGCTGTGCTACCGAATCTGTATCACCCGGTAGTAGTGCTCTCGTAGACGATCCGTCGCCATTCGATCTTCGGCTTCTGGAAATTCACGAGAAGACAACGCTCAGACCAGTTTGGCCTTTAGGTAAACGGCGCCACATCCCCGCCCAGCCCCTTATACCCATTCTTCATCCGATCCTCAAGGATCGCCCAGACCTTCGGATCACATCCCTGCCAATGCGCCACCGCCCGATTTCCCAGGTAAGGCAGATAAGCGATCCCCATCTTACTAGACACAAATCCACTAACAGTCAAGTCTCGGAACTTATTGAAAAACTCCACCCAAGCCTTATCCGCTTCCGCCGCCTTGTCAGGCCACGCAACACGATCCAATAGCTGCTTCTGTTGATCAGCCGAAGCCTCGGCAAACGCACTCTGAAACTTAGCCATAGACTCGCGATCCAACCAAGCTAGTCCACCGAGTATCCCGGCCGAGAAGTTCTGGTCTTGGTCCTCATGGTTCCGGAAATCCAACCAGTCATCAATGAACTCGGGAACTCCCGCATCCGTAGCGCTTCCGCTATTCGCATCGGCCGGGATAATCAAAGCGCACAGCACCTGGACCGTTCGCCACTGGTGATCGTCAAGCACGCGGCGGACGTACGGACCCTTGGGAGCCGAGGCGGCGGGGTTGGCCATAGCCGCATGATCGTGCGACTGCGCGCCAAGTGCTCCGGCAGTGACGGTCGCTGCGCCTAGAATGTGAAAGAGCTGCCGACGGCTAACTTGATCTTCTGTATCAGACATGATCATCCTCCCCGATTAGACGCTGAGATTCCGTTTCTTCACCTGTTCCGCAATGTACTCCGAGGTCCGCCAGCCGAGCGCCGTAATTGTCAGAGTCGGGTTCTTGTCCGCATTGCTTACGAATGGTGCAGCATCGGTGATAAAGAGGTTCTTACAATCCCAAGCCTGGCAATACTGGTTCAGCACGGAAGTCTTCGGGTTGTCACCGATCTTAGTCGCGCCAACCTCATGGATGATTTCACCGCCGGCTGAAATCCCATAATCATTGTGCTTATTGGACTTGTATCCTACCTTTCCGCCGCACGCTTCAATAATCTGCGTGAAGGTATCCTGCATATGCTTCGCTTGCAAGATCTCATCCTGACTCCACTTGAAGTGGAATCGTAAGACCGGGATGCCCCACTGGTCTACTGTGGTCGGGTCGATCTCACAGTAGCTATCTTCGTTCGGAATCATCTCGCCGCGGCCTGAGAAGTAGACATTACATCCATAGATCTTCCGCAGGTTGCTCTTAAACTCAGCACCATAGCCGCCGCCGAGTATGTGTTGCGTCCCACTCAACGATCCAGCTTCCGGTAGTCCGCGGCCACCGCCGAACTCGATGTGATAGCCGCGCGCAAACGGCATCTTACCCGCTTTCTGCTCCTTATAAAGCCACCAGGGCATGTACATATGCATGCCACCGACTCCGTCTTCATTCTGCGGCGGGAGATCTTCCATGATGGGTAAGTAACCACCGACGCCGGACCCAACCGTATCCATCACATAGCGACCTACCAGGCCGGTCGAGTTAGCCAGACCGTTCGGATGTTGCGGGCTCTTGGAATTCAGCATGATCCGCGCCGTCTCGCAGCAACTCGCCGCCAGCACGACAATCCTGCCGTATACCGTCTGCTCCGTCCGCGTCTTCTTATCGATATAAGACACGCCGCGAGCATTACCATCCGGACCTGTCACGACCTCGCGCACCATCGCACTTGTACGTACTTCCAGGTTCCCCGTCTTCATTGCCGGGAAGATATGGACACCGGGAGAATTGAAGTTCGCGTTAGTAGCACAAGATCGCCCGCACTGCGAACAGTAATGGCATGCGGACCGGCCGTTTAACGGCTGAGTCAAGATCGCCAGCCGCGACGGGATACAAGGAATCTTCAACTTGTCGCACGCGACCTTGACGACACGCTCATAGCTTCGCGGAGCGGGCGCAGGCTGGAACTTACCGTCCGGCGTGTTCTCCAAACCCTCCGCGGTTCCAAACACCCCGATTAGTTCTTCAGCCTTGTCATAGTACGGAGCTAAGTCGTCGTAAGTGAACGGCCAATCGAATCCGCGGCCATCCCGGCTGTATGGCTTGAAGTCATACGGACCCATGCGTAGCGAGATGCGGCCGTAGTGATTCGTCCGGCCACCCAGCATGCGCGCGCGCCACCATCGCCAAGTAGAACCCGGTGCCGAGGTGTAAGGTTCGCCCGGGACTTCCCATCCACCTACCAGCGTCGCATCGAAGTATCCGAACGGCTTCTCCCGTCCGCCCGAAGCCCTATGGGGTGCGTTGTACGGCCATTGAAACATGTCCGATTGCTTGGTGCAGTCGAACCAATCTCCGGCTTCGAGCATGCAGATCTTTGCGCCAGACAAAGCCAGCACATGGGCCGCTACGCCACCGCCCGCACCTGAGCCAACGATGATGACGTCGTATGTCTTTGGAGTTGTTTGTACCTGGGCCATAAGTTGTCCGATGTTAGTTATGCTGTTTGATGACCAAGAGAATTCGGAGTCCACGCGCCAGTCCCGCGCATGGCTAAGTTAGCGATATGTCCGGCGCGAGCCGCCGCAACCCCTATCTCGACACTGGCGTTCGGCGCCTTGCGGGTGCGGATGCAATCAAAGAAGTTCGCCATATGATCCAACGCGCCATCGTGGGCTGACTTCACTTCCATGGTCGGATTGTCGGGCTCGAAGTTCTCGCTATAGTGTCCGATCTCCTGATAGACAGCAAATCCCTTGCGGTGCAGACGCATCGCGGCCTTGGTTCCGCGGATCATCAGGCCGCCGCCCTCGATATATCCCAGCAGCGCGCTATCAAACTGCACTAATACATTTGGATAGAGTAACGCCGCGCTCATCGTATCGGGAGTCTGTCGCTGTTGCAGCAAAGCCTTGAACCCGGTCGCAGTCGCGCGGACAGGCATATCCTGACCCATGAACCATTGTGCGACATCCACCCAATGCACGAATAAGTCAGTCATGGCGCCGCCGCCGAAATCCCAATACCATCGCCAGTGCGCATATTGGTCGGCATCGAACGGCCGATACGGAGCGGATCCCAGGAACGCTTTCCAATCCAGCTTGCTCTGATCAATGTTCATTTTGGCGTTCTGATTCGCCAGATGATTCTGATACCAGTAAGTGCGAATGAACGTTACCTGCCCAAGCTCGCCAGAACTTACGATGTCCTTAGCCTGCAGATAGTGGCCCCAACTGCGCTGCTGCGTTCCGGTCTGTACTACGCGGCCACTCGCCCGCACCGCGGCGATCAGCGGCTCGCCTTCTTCAATACGGTGCGTCACCGGCTTCTCGCAGTAGACGTCCTTACCGGCTTGTACCGCGGCAATGGTGATCGGAACGTGCCAGTGATCGGGCGTACCAATCACCACGGCATCGATATCCTTGCGGTCCAGCACGCGCCGGTAGTCGTCGAACTTCTGCGCGCTGGGCGCGGCCTTGGCTTGAGCCTCATCGGCGTGCGGCTCATAGACATCGCAAATCGCCGTGATGTCGCCGGCGCCGACTTTGTTTACTAACGACAGGAGGTACTGGCAGCGCTCCCCGACTCCGATAGCGCCGACTCGAATACGATCGTTGGCGCCCAGAATTCGTTTGTAAGAGCTAGCCGTTGCGAGGGCCGCGCCAATAAAGACGCGCCGGTTGGGAAAAGAAATCTCGGACACAGTGTTTGGATTCTATCGCGTGTCGTGTATCGAAATCGCTCGTGCGCGTTGACATCACGCGTGGATCAGTCTGTGCAACCTTACGCATCGTCGCGACTGCCTCATCCGTAATCCGCCCTGTATTATCCGGCGATAGGTTTAGCAACAGATTCGATTTGCCTTTTACACACGCCCGATACGCGTTTGCGATGACGTCGGCCGGCTGTGTCGTAAAGTCGCTGCGCCAGAACCAGCTATGCATGCGCGGCATCGGCTTGTAAATGGGTCCCGTGGGTAGCCAGGTCTCGAACGGCATGTAGTATTGCTTGCCCTCGAACATCACGTGCGGATCATGCCCTTCCGGCGGAGGCAGCGTATCTTCCCCGTTGATAACATCGGTGGGCCAACTCTTCGGTTCGCAGATGCGTCCCTGGTTGCGCCGACTTTGGTCGAAGCCCTGGTTATCGACAATCACGCAATCCGGATTTAGCTTCTTGACTAATCGATAGAGTTCCCAGCGCTGCTCTAGCGTGATCTTCCAGGTGATGTCGAACAGCTGGTAGATCGCACCAGGGTACTTGGTGTGGAGCTCAGTCACGTGCCGCTTGATCAAGGAATAGTAATGATCCGGAACCATCGAGTTCCAGTCGAACTTACCCTCGTTATGCGGATCCAGAATGCAGTAGTAGTAGCCGTACTTCAATCCGGAAGCTTTGCAGTTCGCGACGAACTCCCCAACCACATCCGTTTTGTTGCTGCTGTGCGAGACGTCGTAGGTGTAGTCGTCAGTCGGCCAGAGAGCGAATCCCGACATGTGCTTTGCGGTCAAGACCGCATATCGCGCCCCCAGCATCTTCGCGATGTCGATCCATTGCTTCACGTCGAGATGGGTCGGGTTGTAAGTCGTTGGCGGTACTGCGCCGACCTCATAATCGTCACCAGTGAAGGTATTCATGCTGAAGTGATAGGAGCAGCCGAACTGCAGCCGTTCATATTCCGCTAGCAGCGGTGTGCGACTGGTCGCCGGGCCCACACCTTGGTCCGTAGCGCCAAAAATTGGGGCAACCGCACTGGTAGCGGCTGCCCCTTTCAGGAAATCCCGTCGATTCACTTGTTCTCCGAGCTTGCTGTTAGAAGCTAGCCTTCAGACTCATCTGTATCGTGCGCGGATTGTTCTCCGTTCCCTGTGCCGCACCGAACGGATAACACGACGATTGGGACAGGTCCTCACAGAATCCGTTGTACTGCGCGTAGTTGAACAGATTCAAGAACTCCGCTCGGAACTGAGCTTTGAGTAACTCGTTCCCAAAACTCTTGGCAACCGCGAAGTCGACGTTTCTTGCTTCCCGCTCGCGTAGCGTAGTTTCGCGCATCGCAATATTGCCGAATACAAACGGTGATGAAGGCGATGCGAAAGCCGCCGGGTTGATCCAGTTGTCCGCTGTCTGGTTCGCCGTGCGGGGATCCCCGATCAGGTTCGGGTACTGCGGTCCCTGATAGCCGAAGTTATTCAGCTCATTGCTATAGCTGTTGATGATCTGCTGCAGCGGTAGACCGCTGGCGAACCGAGTGATCGTCGAAACCTGCCAGTTCCCGAGCGTCTGCCTTACCAGGAACGGCGCGTTGCCGCCCCAGCGCTTACCTTTGCCGTAAGGTAAGTCATATACCAGTGCCGTCACGAAACTCTGCGGCACGTCATGCGTACTGATGTTGTAATCCAGCTTGGTGTTGTAAGGATCCCGCCATTGCGAGTTGCTGAACGCCCAGCCAAAGTAGTCTTCCGGCCCGTCGTCCATTGCCTTCGACCATTGGTAAGTCATCAGAAGACTCAATCCGTTGCTGAACGAATGATTCAGCTTTAGATTGAGCGCATCGAACTGCGACTCCGCGCCAGGCTGCGAACGCGTCAACACCAGGTAAGTGAACTGCGGATAAGGGCGCAGTAACTCGTTGTAAGAGATTGTTTGAGCCGTGTTCAGATAGCTGTTCGGATTGGCCGGGATATTGCCGTAGTACGGATTCGGCACCTGCGCGTCCAACTGATATCCGAGGCTCAAGTACTGCGGAGCCAGGGTATCGATATCGAGGTTCGGATTTCCATAAAGCAGCTTGCGTCCCCGGTTCCCTGTATAGCTTGCTTCGAACACGGTGTGCGGGTTGATCTCGTACTGCAGTGCGGCGCTCCAGTTCTCGGTGTATCCGATCGGATGCGGACCGTAGTACCACACGTTACTCTGTCCATCCCCAACTAAAGTGTTCAAACCGTTCGCGCTTCCGGTCGGCTGATTAATTCCGCCGGGGAACGGATTGTTAATTAGGAGAGAAGGAGTGTAACCTCCGTTACCAGTAGCATTGTAGTTCGTCGAAGAGCTGAAGCCCTGGAACTCAGCTCCACCGTCGTCGCCCAATAGCGCTGAAGGATTAAGAAAGAAGATTCCGGCGCCCGCCCGAAATACAAGCTTGTTCGTGATTTTGTACGCGATACCCATTCGGGGAGCGAACGTCAGATTATCGGGCTGCCACGCAAACCGATTATTCGCGCTCGCATACTCGAATCCGCCGTAATTGTTTTGTCCGATCGTGGAACTAACCGGATTCAAAACGGTCGGGTCAAAATAGGCAACCCGGTTGTAACGCTCGGTCGCAGGCCTTTGATTCTCGTAACGCACGCCCGCATTGATGGTCAGTCGAGGCGTCACTCGCCATTGATCCTGAATGTAGACGCCAAAAGTGTGCTGACTAAAGGCCGGGTCGATGTTAATCCCCTGACCGCCCCCGCTTCCCGTTCCCAGCAGCATGGAGGCGATCGCGTCACCCGTAGCCGACGCGGAATAGTTCAGCGCGTCGCACGGACCCATCGTACTCGGGTCGCACGACGTCATCGCCGTGCTGAAGTTGAACGATCCCGCCGCCTCGTTGACCACGTTGATCATGCCGACATCGTAATTCGCGCCGAACTTTAATGTGTGTTTCCCAAGTTCCTTGGTCGTGTTGTTCTCAGCTGTCTCCGAGTAACGAACAAAGCGCTCAAATGTGCCGTTTCCGAGAGGCGCATAGGTTTGGTCCGGATAGATCGTCGGCAGCAAAGGAGCTTGAAAGTCAGAGTTCGGCAAACCAATCGTCGACGCGCTGGCTTGACCGAAATCCTGCGCGGTGTGAGTTTCACGCCAACGGCTATAACTTACAAAGTTATTGATCACCCACGTTGGGCTGGGAGTAATCGTGTCGTTGATAACCGCCTGGAACCCCGAGTTCGTCTGATTTACGTTAGTGTCCGCGCCATTGCAGGCGAAGCAGGGCAGCGTGATGTTCTGGTCGATGCGGTCTGAGAAGCGCACAAAAAGCCGGTGCGACGAACTCTGCTCCCAATCCACGCGCTCGTCGATCTTGTCGTTATCCGTGCCGCCGGCGCCTTGCGCATAGTAGTTATAAATGTCGGACGGACCGAATCCCTGCCGGTTCGGCAGGGGATACAAGTTAACAATCTTCTGTCCGACCGGGTTAATCAGGCTGGCCGGAATCATGTTACCCGGGAATGCCGTGCGCGTGAAGCCCGTATCGTTGTTCGCAGTAACCGTCGTGAACGGATTGTAGAGGACACGCAGGCTTCCATCTGAATTGAAGTCTTGCGAGAAGTCCCCGTTCCGTTCCGCTTGAGTGGGTACTGTCTCAAGGCCGGTGCTCTGTGTATTCGGTTGCCGGAAGCCTTCGTACCCAGTGAAGAAGTACAGGTGTGCACGTTTCAGCAGCGGGCCGCCCAGATTACCGCCGAACTGATTCTGCTTGAATTCGCCCCGCGGAATCCCATACTTGTTATTCGACCAGCTATTCGCGTCGAGAACATCATTCTGGAGATAGTCGTAAGCTTCGCCGTGAAAGGTATTCGTTCCGCCCTTCGTAATCAGCGTGACAATCCCGCCGCCACCCTTCTCGTACTGTGCGTCGTAAGTGTTCACGACTAACTGCTGTTCCTGTACGGAATCCTGCAACGGGGAAACCATCAACCCGCCCCAATCCACCGCCTGTGAAGGCGCGCCGTCAATCAGAATCGACTCATTCCCTGTCCGGCCGCCGTTCATGCCGAAGTTAGATGCCATCTGATCCAAGCTTCCATTGGTTTGCGTCTGTCCACCCGGCGCGACTGTTGTGCCTGCTACCGCAAAGACGAAATTCAGCGGCTGTCGCGTGGCGTTCGGTAACGCCTCCATTAGCTGGCTATCGAGCGTCGTCACGTTGTTCGCGGTCTGAGTGTCTACAAGCAGGGCAGAACTGCTAACTTCGACCCGCACCTCATTACCGCCGACCTCAAGACCGATGTTGACCGTACTCTGCGTTTGAGCCTGAAGAATCAGGTTGTCCTGAACTGCCGTCTTGAATCCGGGTGCAGTGACCGTGATCTGATACGTTCCCGGTTGTATGTTATTGAACTGATAAGTTCCGTTTCCCTGCGAGGTGAAATCGTGTGTATCGTTGTTACCTATGTTCCTCAAACTCACCTTGGCGCCGGGCACAACGGCTCCGGTCGGGTCGTTGATGACCCCGGTGATTGAAGACGTAAATGATTGACTGAACAAACTCGGGCACAGCGCGATCGCGCAACCCAACATGAATACAAAAAGACTACGGCGCAAGACCCCTCCCACGTGGCGTACTTTCGTACGGATGCTATGAGGGCACAGTATCAGACTTGAGAAAGCAATTCAAACTAATTAATCAAAAAGCGTGCTCCTGCGTGGCCTGAGTAAGATCGAACTGGAGCGCACTAGAGGGCCCGGAGATCGTTATCGCCTCAGTAATAAAGGCTTTCGCAACGTCGTATTTTCCCGCACGAATCAAAGAGTCGGCCGCGTCCGTCAAGAGCGCCGCGCCCGGTTTCAAATCTAAAATCTTGCGCGCAGTGGCTTGAATAGCGACGGCATCGCCGCCGTTCGAAAGCAACTCCAGATAGCGAACCTGCGCCTCCGCGTTCGCTGGATTCGCGCGCACCGTCCGCTCGACACCCGCGCGATATAACCGCTCACGCTCCTCCGCCGGCAAGCTTAGGAAGGAGACAAGACCTCGCGGCGGTGTCGCCGCCGAGCGATCCGGACCCAGTTCCCGCAACCGCGCCATCGCTGCCGCGGCTTCATCGGCCCGGCCCGCCTTTGCCAGCGCGCGCCCCAAGTGCAGCAGCACCCGCGAGTTCCGCGGCTCCAACTCCGCCGCTTTCCGCAGCGGAACCAAGGCCTCATCAGCGCGATCCAGCGTAATCAAAGCTTCACCGAGCCGGTCTAACGCTGTCGGGTTCTGAGGCTGTTCGTCCGCGGCGTCCTTGAAGTCCGGCAAAGCCTTCACAGAGTTTCCAGCACGGTACGCGAGCAGTCCCCGCGCAAGATGTGCGGCCGTCAACGCCGGATTCAGCTGCAGTGCGCGATCCAATTCACGCTCGGCCGCATCCGCATGCCCGCCGGCCCCCTCCGCCGTTCCCAATTCGAAATGCCCGATCGCGTCGTTCGGATGCGCACGCGCAAACTTCCGCAATTCCGCCAGACTGCCTTCCATGTTTTGCCCGAGCGCCGTTTCTGCGAACGCGCGATCGCGCAGCGCGGTTTCTTCCCGTGGCCGCAATTTCAAGTAGCGATCCCACACCGCAATCGCGTCATCGAAGTAACCCATCCCCGCCGCCACGCGCGCCAGTAGCGACAACACATCCGCGTTCCCGGGCCCGCTCTCGGCCGCTTGCGCCAACAGCTCCAGCGCATCGGAGGACTTCCCCAAACGATCCTCAACCACCGCCAGATCGTAAGCCGCGGCTGCATTCTTCGGATCGATGCGATGCGCCGCTGTCAAAGCAGTTAACGCATGTTCGTTATCACCGGCATGCGATGCGGCGAGCCCCCATCGATACTGCGCCTCGAAATCGTCAGCACTCGCCGCCGCAACCCGCCCGAGATACTCTTCGGCTTTGCCATACTGCCCGGCGGTCGCCAGCGCCTCCCCGACGGCGGCATCGGAACCGGATGGGATGCGCGCGAGTATCGCGTCGGCTTCGGCGTCCTTGTGCAGCTCGTATAGCGCCTGCATTCGAACCAACATCCCAACATCGGTCTGCTGCGCGTCTGCAGGAAGACGGTCCAAATACCGAAGCGCCTCTTCCGGCTTTTTCTCGACGACGCAGATGCGCGCCAACTGCATCGCCGCATTCGGATGCGCCGGTTTCAACGCCAACACCTTCGCGAAAGCTACGCGAGCCTCCGGCAATTTACCGGAAGCCATCAGATTGTTTCCGTAGTTATTCCACAGCGAGGGTGACTGCGGTTGAGCGGCTAACGCCCGCTTGTAGAACACTGCAGCGCCGGCGTGGTCACCCTTGCGGTCGAGCACGAGCCCGAGCATCCCGTCTGCATCCGCGTTTGCCGGATGAACCCGCAACTCAGCGCGCAGGATTTGTTCCGCGCCCGCCAGATCGCCGCGCTGAAACGCGTCCACCGCATTCTCGATCGGGTCACTCTGAGCCAGCACCGCAGCACAAAGCAAAAACACGCACCAACTCACACGCATCAACTTGCAGTGTAATGAGCCGCGGTTGTGTACGCTGAAACCTGATGCCCGATATGAGCCGCCGCGAACTTGGCGCCGTCCTGCTTGCTGCACCCGCTGTGGCTTCTGGGCAAGCGGCACGAAGCTTCGCCGTCATCGGTGCTGGCGTGTTCGGTGCGTGGACTGCATACCACCTGCGACTCGCCGGCCACAACGTCACGCTGCTTGATCAGTACGGGCCTTCCAATAGCCGCGCCAGCTCCGGCGGTGAAACACGCATCATCCGCGCGTCTTATGGCCCCGACGAAATCTACACGCGCATGGCGAAGCGTTCTCTCGCGCTATGGTCGGCCTTCTTCGCGCGTATCGGCCGTTCGTATCTGGAACGCGCCGGAGTTCTCTGGCTCGCCAAGCAGGGCAACGCGTACGTTGAGCAGAGCCGGCAGACACTGAAGACGGTAGGCGTCGAATTCCGCGACGTATCCTCGGCCGATCTCGCGCGGGACTATCCGCAGATTCGTCTCGAACCCGGGACGATTGCGATCTTTGAGCCCGACAGTGGAGCGCTGCTGGCGCGCGAGTCCGTCGCTGCAGTGGTCAGTGAGTTCACGCGGATCGGCGGAATCTACCGGCACACCGGCGTTCGTCCACCGCAATCGAGCGCGCACCTCAGTGAGATCCAAACGACCGACGGAGACCCCATTCGAGCCGATACCTTCGTGTTTGCGTGCGGACCCTGGCTCGGCAAAGTCTTTCCTGAACTACTCGCAACACGCATCTTCGTCACGCGCCAAGACGTGCTGTTTTTCGGGGTACCCGCCGGCGATCGACGTTTCGAGCCGCCCGCAATGCCCGTGTGGATCGACTTCAGCGACGATCGCGGAATGTACGGTTTCCCCGACATCGAACGCCGCGGATTCAAAGTCGCGTTCGATAAGCACGGTCCGTCGATGGACCCGGACACAGCCAACCGATTCGTCACTGCGGAACAAACCGCGGCGGCTCGAAGCTACGTTCGTGACCGGTTTCCGGTTCTTGCGGACGCGCCAGTCGTCGATTCGCGCGTGTGCCAGTACGAGAACACGGCGAATGGCGACTTCATCATCGACCGGCATCCGCAATTGGATAACGTGTGGATTGCGGGCGGTGGTTCCGGGCACGGATTCAAGCATGGTCCGGCGGTCGGAGAGTATCTGGTAGCGAGGATGGAAGGTCGCAATGACCCGCCTGCGGAACCGCGCTTTGGCTTGTCGACCAAAGGCACGGAACAAAAGCGCGCTGTCTATTAACGTCTACTTCTCGTTCCATCCCGCATGCTGCTGCCAATCGAGCACGCGGAAATGCGGATAGGGCTCTTCACGCGGAAGCTTCGCATAAGGCGCAATCTCTCCCTGCTCATGATTGCCGTCCTGCGATTGGTAATACCAGGTCGCCTCCTGCCCTAACTTGGCGCACTCCCCCGAAACAAACAGCCGCTCCTTCTCATACTTATAAGGCGCATGCGCTCCGGGTCTGGCTCCATAAGCCACATCCACTAACAACTTAGTCTGCGGCGATAACTTCCCTTCCCGGACTAACTGCTGCATTGCGTCTACCACCAGCCAGTTATTCGTGCGATGATCCACATGCCGCTCGTCCGGATGTCCCGTGAGAATCCAATCGGGTTGATAGCGCGTGATGAAATCCTTGACAGCACTTACTACCGGATCGCGGGCGAACGGCAGGTTCGGAACCGCCGCATCTACGTAAGGCGAATGGTCGCTGGCCAGCAATACCGATAAGTAAGGATCCGAAGCCGTCCGATGTTCATACCAGATCTGTCCCAAACCGCCGTCCGGCAGCCCCAGGAACGTCACATCTTCGTTCGGAACGCCTAAGTGGCCCAGCGACCCGCGTGCCTCGTTCAACCGAACCTCGCCAAAGTTTAGGGAGCGCTGCGCATCGCACGTGTGCAGATAGAAGCGCTCACACCCGCCTGCATCGCCCCCCGTGAAATAGACGACATGAACCGGAATGTGGTTCTCAACCGCGGCTCTTATGATTCCCGGGTGGGCCGTGTCGTCATCCTCATGCGCGCAAAAGATGAGTAGCGACTTAGGTAGGTTATTAACCCCGATCTCGAGCCGGTTACTCGCCGACGCTGTTTCGATTAGGACGGTGTACAGTCCCGGCTGCATCGGAGCTAAATCAACCGAACGTTCGCTGCCGAGCGACTTATTCCAGATCACGGTCCCGGCTTCATTGAGAAGCTTCACCTGAGCGGCACTACTGCTGTTGTTAGTGAACGGAATACGAATAGGAACCCCGGCCGGAAACATCGTATGTGAGGTATCGAATTGGATTGTGCTGGAAACAAATTCGGGCGGATAGAACTGCCGGTAAGCCCAGGCTTTGTCAAGATCGGGAAGTCTTCGATATAGATAAGAGGTTGTATATTGGACCGGCTGCGGAGTATTCGGCGGGATGGTAAACGCCGGCGGTACGAACGACAGATCATAGACCTTGTCCGTATCGCGGCTATCGCGCAGTACCACGGCAAACGAAATCACAACGGGCGCGGCTCCGGCCTGCACGACGGCGGCCTTCTCGATGCGGAACTCCTTCTGCTCTAGCGGGCCCAAAGACAGATCGTCGGCTATGAGCGTCTTCCATCGCGGCGCTTCATCCGGCAACGGCGCGATCCACGGAATCGTATAGCCGGTGAACTCCACGCGAAGGTGCTCCAATTTCGCGCCCGAAAGATTGCGGACCACGACGCGCGGATTCACCGGATCGCCCGACGTGTAGAACGTTTTATCGAGGTCGACCGACGTAATCTCTGCAACTTTGCGATGCACGGCGAACCCGCCGGCATTGCGGATCGCCGCCGCGCCGGGGACGGCAAGATCAATCTCATATCTCCCGGTGCGCGCATCTCCGGGCACGTTCCAGAGCGCGGCGTACTCATCCCCCGTAAGCTTCACGTTGACCGCGAGGGGATGCTCCTCGCCCGCATAGCGTATCGAAGCTATAGCCTGAGCAACACCCACCAGCCGGATTCGAACAGATTCGCCCGCGTTGTAAGTGGGCTGGTCGGTCACTGCTGCCGGAGGAACGTTCTGAGCGGGGGCGAAAAACAGGAAAAATAGAAGCCAAGAGGAAGCAGTCACGTGGCCGTATTGTAACCAGTTGCAGACGCGTTCCTCTTATTGGCGCTAACGCTTCTTGAGAAGTCCAGTCTTTGGCAAGAGAACTGCTTTACTCGTTGGTGCGGGAAGGCACCCGAATCGCCTGCCGTTGTGAGGAACGATATGCTCTGGACAATTTTCGTTATTTTACTCGTCTTATGGCTGCTTGGGATGGTTAGTTCCTACACTCTCGGCGGTTTTATCCACGTCCTGCTGGTAATCGCTATCGCTGTATTCGTAATCCAGCTGATATCCGGCCGGCGCGCGGTCTAAGTCGAGCGAGTCCCCGCCCATCGCGGGGACTTTGCTCAGTACTTAGGAACTTTTGGATCGACTTGGTCGCTCCAAGCGAGGATGCCACCGCGCATGTTCGAGACATCTTTAAAGCCCTGCTGTTTCAGAAACTCGACCGCTTTAGCGCTGCGCCCGCCGCTCTTGCAATGCACAACGATCTCGTCGTCGGGATCGAGCTCCCCTAATCGCCTGCCCAATTCGCCGAGCGGTATTAGCTTGGCTTTTGGAATACTCGCGATTTGAAATTCATGGGGTTCGCGGACATCTAAAAGGACAAAATCCGCTCCCCGATCGATCTTCTGCTTCACTTCCGTTACGTCTATTTCGCCTTTGGCGGGTTCGGTATTGGGCACCTGTTGAGGAATACCACAAAACTGCTGGTAGTCGATCAGGCGGGTCACAGTCGGCGAATCGCCGCACACCGGGCAGTGGGGATCGCGGCGGACCTTGTACTCGCGGAAGCGCATTTCCAGAGCGTCGTAGCGTAGAAGTCGCCCGATCAGCGGCTCCCCGATGCCGAGGATAAGCTTCACGGTTTCGGTGGCCTGGATCACTCCGATCATCCCCGGCAAAATGCCGAGCACGCCTCCTTCGGCGCAACTGGGTACGAGTCCGGGCGGCGGCGGTTCCGGATACGAACAGCGGTAGCAAGGTCCACCCGGAAAAGCGAAAACCGTCGCCTGTCCCTCAAAACGAAAAATGGACCCGTAGACATTGGGTTTACCGAGCAGCACACAGGCATCGTTCACCAGGTAGCGAGTCGGGAAGTTATCGGTGCCGTCGACGATGATGTCGTACGGTTCCATCACGGCGAACGCGTTTTCGCTGGTCAGCGCAATCTCGTGGAGGTCCAGGCGCACGTTCGGATTGATATCGCGCATGCGGTCCGCGGCCGAATCGAGTTTCTTGCGCCCGACGTCTTTCGTACCGTGGATCACTTGGCGATGCAGGTTGGTGTGATCCACTACGTCGAAGTCGACTAGTCCGATGCGCCCAATGCCTGCGGCGGCGAGATAAAGACCAAGCGGCGCACCCAATCCACCCGCCCCGACCAGCAACACTTTCGCGTTCTTGAGCTTGAGCTGGCCCTCTTTGCCGACCTCCGGCATGATCAGGTGGCGGCTGTAGCGAAGGATCTCTTCGTTCGTAAGATCGTCGCTGACACTCGGCGCGTCCCCAGCCACTGGCTCCGTCAACGTCGCGCTGCCGCCCGCGATGCTAGGCACGATGGTCAGCGTATCGGCATCCGTCACCGGCGTTTCGGATTTCTGCAAATACCGGATGTCCTCATCGTTCACGTAGATATTCACGTAGCTTCGCAGCGCGCCGGCATCGTTATATAAGTGCTTGCGCAAATTCGCGTGTTGCGCGGTTAGAGCGTCGAGCACCGCGGCAACAGTATTGCCCGGAGCATCCACTTGGCTCAGCTTGCCGGTATATTGGCGCAGCGGCGTCGGGATCAGGATTTTGGCCATGAGATTTCTTCCTTTACGGCTTGAGTTTGTTCCGCATCGGGCAGCCAGCAATTGGCGTGATCGAACTTTCCATTCTGCACGGAAAGAACGACGAACGAATACCACGAGCAGGAATTCTTGAGATCTGTTTCAGAAAAATAAGCGTCGCAGTCGGGATGGGAATGGTAGATCCCGATCAGGTCAAGTCCGCGCTCAGCAGCCGCTCGATCGGCGCGTACCAGATCGTCCGGCGCCAGCACATAATGTGCGCGTTTAGACCCCTCGGCTGCGTTGTCCATGGGGACGGCTTCCATTACCATTTTGACTTCGTCGACGCTGCCCAGCATGACGCCGCAGCATTCGTCGGGATAAGCCGCTTCGGCGTGTTCGCGCATCACGCGCCATGGAGCTGGCTCGATATGAATCATCCTCTTAGTTTGGATCGCCGTCATCCCAGAAGGATTCGCTGAGATACTTGTCCGCGCTGTCGCAGAGTACGGTCACGATCACTCCAGTGCGGCCTTCTTCATTCAACTCGCGCGCGATCTCCAAGGCCCCACAGACGTTGGCAGCGGCCGAAATGCCCACTAGCAAACCTTCTTCGCGGGCCAGCCGTTTCACCATCTCGTGCGCGGCGTCGGTTTCGAGCCAGAGATTGCGGTCGGCCAGCGCCGCGTCGTAGATTCCGGGAACGATCGCGGTCGGCATGTGCTTTAAGCCTTCAAGTCCGTGGAATCCGGACGAGGGCTGGGCTGAAATGCAGACCGTCGCTGGCTTCTCGCGTTTGAGATAGCGCGAGACACCCATGAACGTGCCGCTAGTGCCGAGCGCCGAGACGAAATGGGTAATTCGACCTTCCGTGCCAGCCAGGATCTCGGGCCCGGTGGTGTCATAATGCGCCCGCCAGTTGGACGGATTGTTGTATTGATCCGGGTAAAAGTAGCGGTCTGGATCGGCGTTGTAGATCTCGCGGCATTTGCGAATGGCTCCATCGGAACCCTCGGCTGGATCCGTGAAGACGATATCGGCGCCGTACGCTTTCAGGATTCGCTTGCGCTCGGGCGAGGCGTTGCGGGGCAGGCAGAGCCGCACGGGATAACCCTTAATCGCGGCAATCATCGCGTAGGCAATGCCGGTATTTCCGCTGGTTGAGTCGATAATTATCTTGCCTTTTGTCAGACGGCCTGACCGCTCACCGTCCTCGATCATGCGCAGCGCCGGTCGGTCTTTGACGGAACCCCCGGGGTTAAAGTACTCTGCTTTCGCGAAGATTTCAACCCCGCGATAAGGCTCGGTTACGCGTTGCAATTGAATCAGGGGAGTGTTTCCTATACTTGCCAGCAACGAGCCGGCCGATCGAATTCCAGCGGTTTCAAGCAATCTCATGGAATGCCCCATTTTACGTTGGAGGTATTTCGTACCTTCGTCGGACAAATTGATGTCAATTGTCGGACCGGCTGTTGTATGATCCCTAGTACCCTTTCTTTCGGGTAATTTAACCTCGAGGTACGTTGCATGCGAAAGTTTCTGACCTCCATGATCGCGCTTAGCGCCTTCACGGCTTTTGGCGTAGCCGCCCACGCCGCCAGCTCCGCAGCCGTAGTCCATAAATCCACCACCCCGCCGCCCGCAGCTCCCATCGGCGGCCTAACAGGGCTTTCTTTAACCGATCTCTCAACGGGCGATTTTGATGGCGAATATCCCTTCTACAGTCCGCCATTCTTCGCGCAGCCTATTCCGTTCAAGGTTACCGGCCCCAGCACCTCCATCGCGATTACAATCCAGATGCAGGACACTTTCTACAGCGGCGACCCGTCCCTCTCCTACGTTCTGATTCAGGGTGGCCAAGTTGTTACCCCTCCGCAGAGCGTGTCGTTTGGACAAGACATCGGCCCTGGCTACGACGCCGCCTACACTTTCGTTGACACCACGCCGACCACAACAGGACCCGCCACCGCTATCGTGACTGTAACCAGCGGTTCCGAGACCATCGGCACGCTGACGACTCACTTCTATATCTACTAGCGTCTTCCGCTGACCTGGCCGGGCGGACGATCGGGATCTGTGTTTCAATCGATTCTGATCATTCGGCCCGGAGCGGTCGGCGATTTCATTCTTTCCCTCCCCGCGCAGGAATTTCTTTCCAGCCAGGCCGGACGCACCGAAGTTTGGTGCTCCGAACAAAATCTTCCCCTAATCCAATTCACACCGCATAAAAGATCAATCATTTCGTCCGGATTGGATCGGGTCGGCGTGATGCATTGCGAAGATGTGCTCGCTCGCTTGTCTCGATTTGACGCGATTTACTCGTGGTACGGCGCAGCTCGGGCCGACTTTCGGGATGCGGTCGCCGCGCTGCCTTTCCATTTCTACGACGCGCTTCCAGCCGGCAATCGGCAGCATGCGACGGACTTCTACTGTGGCCAGGTCGGGGCCGATATTTGTTTACCCAAGATCACCGTCCCACCCGTCGCTCGGGAGACGTTTTGCATTCTGCATCCGTTTGCATCCAATCGCGCCAAGCAGTGGCCGCTGGATCGTTTCCGCGCGCTGGCCGATTTGTTAGGCGATGTGCGGTGGTGCGCCGGTCCGGAAGATCTGTCGCGGCATCCTGGCGCGATCGAACATCCCGTCGTCATCGAGGACTTGTTCAACCTCGCCAAGTGGATCGGCGCAGCACGCGTGTACATCGGAAATGATTCCGGAATTACGCATCTCGCCGCGGCGGTCGGAACCACGACAATCGCGTTGTTCGGTCCCACCGATCCCGCGGTCTGGGCGCCGCGGGGCGGGAACGTGCGTGTGATTGCGAGTCACTCGATCGGCGACATTAGTCCGGAAGAGGTCGCGGCGGCAGTATACGATCTGATATAAACGGAGCGGTATGGCCGCGCTCCTCCATCCGGGGATGGACATCTGTGATTTACGGCGACTCGCGGCTCACGACCTCTCCGTGCTGCTCGATGAGGAGATCCGTTTTTGGAAGGATCAGCTCGATTGGGATTTCGGCCCGTCGGCTGATCTGGTCCGCAGGTTTACCGATGTTCGTGCGCTGAACGGCTTCGCGCTGGTGAATGGTTCCGGCGTCGTCGGATATTCTTATTCGGTCATCGAAGAGAACAAGGGAATTATCGGCGACTTCTTCATTCGCAGAGAGTATCGAACGGCGGAAAATCAGTATCGCCTCCTGGAGCGGGTGATTGAGCAACTGATGCAGACGCCGCATGTACGCCGCGTGGAGAGTCAACTCACCTTATTTGAATCGCGGCCGGCGGAGATGCCCCTCGCGCAGTTTCTCCAGACGTTCGATCGCGAATTCCTTTCGATCGACTTGGCTGGTCTGGATGCGTTACCGCCGGCGCCACATCCCGGAATCAGCATCGAACCCTGGGAACCGCATTATCAGGACGCGGCGGCGCACCTGATCGCGAGCGCATACGCCGGGCATGTGGACGCGCTGATTAACGACCAATACCGATCCGTGGCGGGCGCTCGCCGGTTCCTGTTCAACATCGTGCAGTTTCCCGGGTGCGGCACTTTCCTGCAGCAGGCATCGCTCGCGGCATTCGAGAAAGACACACGCTGGATGGCCGGGATGTGCCTGACCAGCACGGTGGCGCCCGAGACCGGTCACATCACCCAGATCTGCCTTTCGCGCGACGCCCGCAACAAGAAGCTGGGGTACGAGATGATCCGGCAAAGCTTGCTGCTGATGCGCGTGCGTGGATTGCTACGGGCCAGTCTTACTGTAACCAGCGAGAATGACAGCGCGATGGCCTTGTATCGCGGGATGGGTTTCCGGCACATTCGCCGGTTTCCCGCGTTCGTTTGGGAAGGCTACTAAGCCGGCGTGATTGTCCGTCATTCGCTTGCCTCCATGGCGCAGAGGGTGCGCCTGCGCCAGGTTTCGCCTGTTGAGTTGGTGGACGCGCATCTGCGTCAAATCGAGTCGCGCAATCCTTCGCTGAACGCGTTCGTGCGCGTGTTGGCCGATGAGGCAATTGCCGCCGCACGCGTTGCGGAACGGGCCGTCATGCGCGGCGAGGTTCTCGGACCGCTGCACGGCGTTCCTGTGACGGTGAAGGACAGCTTCGATATGGCCGGCTTGCCCACGTACTGCGGTAGCCGGTTCCGTCTGGATCACCGCGCTGCAAAGGATTCCACTGCCGCCGCCCGTTTCCGTGCGGCTGGCGCAATCATCCTCGGGAAGACGAATACCCCGGAGTTCCTCTCGATGTATGAGACCGACAACCGGATCACCGGACGAACGAACAACCCCTGGGATGTGTCGCTGACGGCGGGAGGATCGAGCGGCGGCGAGTCGGCGGCGATCGCGTCGTTCTGTTCGGCGGGCGGGATCGGGAGCGATGGTGGGGGATCGATTCGCGTGCCGGCGCATTTCTGTGGGATCGCAGGACTGAAGCCGACGCCGGGGCGCGTACCCGCGGCTGGACACTATCCGGTGATCTCGCACCCAGGCGGATTGTTGGGAGTGGGCGGCCCAATGGCGCGGACTGCGGAAGACGTGCGCATCTTATTTAGCGTGCTGAGCGGGCACGATGCGCAGGACCCATTTTCCGCACCGGTCCCATTGCGTGCCGCACCTGTGGACGGACTCCGTGTCGGCGTGTGGCCGCAGTTCTACGGAACGCCGGTGAGTGACGAAACCACGGAGGTTGTGAAACGAGCGGCTGCGTGTGCCTCCGAGATTGGATTCGGAGCGGATGGCTTTACGCCGGTCGGCCTGGAGCGCGCGCACGAGCTCTGGTGGTTGTTCTTCGGCCGGCTGTCTGCGCCGTTAACGCAGGCGATGATCTCCGGACGCGAAGATGAGTCGCACTGGTCCGGGACCGAGTTGATGAAGCGCGCGCTGGCGGAACCGCCGGTGACGACTCTCGATCTGTTGATGGCGATGGCGTCGCGCGATCGGATGCGGGCCGCGATCATCCGCCAGATGGACGAAGCGGGGATCGCTGCGATCCTGATGCCGGTCTGCGGCACGGCAGCGTTTCCGCATCAGCAGCGCCAATTCGAAGCGGGCGGACGGCAGATTGAATTGCTGGAAGCCATGACGCCGGTGACTCCATGGAATCTGCTCGGCATGCCGGGGATGGTGATCCCGTTTGGACAGACCGCGGCGGGATTGCCGATCGGCGTGCAGCTTGTGGGGCGGCCGTGGGATGAGGAAGTCCTTCTCGAAATTGCCGTGCGCATGGAGCGGGCGCGCGGGCCGTCTCCTACGCTTTAAGATCCGAAAAGGGGGTTCTCCAGTGAAACACACCACCATGTTGACCGTCGCATCGCTGCTCTCGCTCCTCTTGCTGACGCTTCACATTACGGACGACATCGTTCGTGGGATATCGAACGCAGAGAGCTCAAACATTGCGCTGTTCGTCCTCGCGGTCTTCCTGTACGGGACACTCGTGCTCCCCGAACGGCGATCGGGCCACGTCATTATCCTCCTTATCGGATTGCTGGCGGTAGCCATGCCCGTCATGCACATGAGGGGGGCACATTACGGCGAGATCGCTAAATCCCCCGGCGGCTTTTTCTTCGTCTGGGTACTTTGGGCGCTCGGCGGGTTGGGCGGCTTCACCGTGTTTCTCTCCGCGCGCGGGCTGTGGGATCTGCGACGGCGGCGGCCCAAGGACACTACTAGATAACGTTGCCTATCCGCGCTATTAGCGCGCGCCACTGATTTTCCTCGCGCGTTTCGACGATCTTGAGGCCAGCGCCTTCCAGGTGTTCCTGGACGCGATCCACATCCGAAGCTTCGAGTCCGCTAAGCAGGATCTTGCCGTCCGGTTTGATGATGCGGGCGAACTCCGGCGCTAGTAGCGCTAGCCATGCGGGACTGAGATTGCCGATCGCGACGTCAGCAAGGCCTGCTTCCACCTGCTGCACTGAGCCTTCGAACAATTCGATATCAAGCCCGGCCGCGTTGAAGTTTTCGCGGGCTACGTCGATCGCGAGCGGATCGATGTCGCAGGCGATCACGCGTCCCGCTCCGAGCCTCTTCGCGGCTTCGGCGAGGATGCCGGAACCTGTGCCGATGTCGACCACCGTCATCGCCGGCTTGATCAGTTCTTCGAGCGCTTCAAGGCACAGCCGCGTCGATTCGTGCGCGCCGGTTCCGAAGGCAAGTCCGGAGTTAACGCGAATGCGAATGCGGTCTTCCGGAGCCGGATCGTCGCGCCACTCGGGAACCAGGAAGAAGCGTCTGGCCGACGCGCATGGGCTGCAGGTACTCGTGCGACTCGGCGACCCAGTCGCGCTCTTCCGTTTCCTCAATTGCGCCGCCAAACTGAGTTTGCAAAGCCGCGCGATCGGCTTCATCTTCGAAGAAGGCGCGGAATCCTTCGGGCGTTTCGGTAATGCCGGCGACGCCTGCTTCCCAGAGATCCGCGATGAGTAGATCGCGCGCTTCGTGAGTGCATTCGAGGACTAGAGCGAACATGGGATCAGATGAAACTTCAGGGAATCTTCGTGGCGGCGGCGACGCCGTTCGATGCGAACGGCGAAATCTACAAAGTAAAAGTAGAGCACAACGTGGTGCGATGGAACCGCACGAGCGTGAGCGGCTATGCGTTCGGGACGCCCGCGGGTGAAGGTCCGCTCTTGCGCGAAGAAGAGAAGGTCGCGCTGTGGGAGATGGGCGCCAAGCACGCGGCCGAGGGCAAACTGCTGATTGCGGATTGCAGTGCCGCGGGCGTTCACATCAGCGCCTCGTTGGCGAAGCGTGCCGCGGACATCGGCTTTCATGCGGTGATCTGTTCGGCGCCGCGATATACCGACTTAGTTGCGCAGGGATTCGAGGCGAGTCTGTATCTGCGCTCGGTTGCCGATCGCTCGCCGCTTCCGATAATCGCCGCGGACGTTCTGCCCGAGGACATGGAACAGGTCGCGGCGCATCCGAATATCGCTGCGATTGTCGGCCGGTCGATCGCCGACGATCCTGCGCATTTGTTCGAAAGCTTCGAGCAAGGCGCAAGCGCGGCGCTTCTGTCTTTGGCGAGCGCGGTCCCTTACGCGGCAATCACGGTGTGGGAAGCATTTCGTACGCGCGAACGGGAAGCGGGACTTGACTGGCAAAATCGGCTTGCGGGTCTGGAGATCGCGAAGACGGGTGGGGTTGGTGCGCTCAAATACGCGATGGAACTGATGGGTTACTACGGTGGTCCGCCGCGGCTGCCGTTCTGTCCTCCGAATGCCGCGATGCGCGCAGCGATTGAAGATGCCTTCCACGATATGCGCGGATGAACGTGCGCATCAAGTCGATCGATCACGTGCAGCTCGCGATGCCGTCCGGGCGCGAACCGGAAGCGCGTGCGTTCTACGAAGGCTTGCTTGGCATCCCTGAAGTCCCCAAGCCGGCCAACCTCGCCAAACGCGGCGGCTGCTGGTTCGAGCGCGATGAACTCAAGATCCATCTTGGCGTTGACCCTGAGTTTCGCCCGGCTCGCAAAGCACATCCCGCATTGCTCGTGGAGGACCTGCCAACTCTCATCGCTCTCCTCAAATCCGCCGGGTATGACGTGACGGAGGACGAGCAACGATTCTATGTCAGCGACCCTTTCGGAAACCGAATCGAGCTGATGGAGGCAGTGGTTTAGCCTGAATCGATGACGAAAGTTCTTGAAGGTAAACGCGCGCTGGTAGCAGGTGCGAGCCGCGGCATTGGGCTCGCCATCGCCCGCGACCTCGCGCAAGCAGGCGCGCACACCGTAGTCGCCGCTCGATCTAAAACCACCATCGAAGCAATCGCGGCGGAGCTGGGCGGCACCGCGGTCGAACTCGATGTCACGTCCAACCCGTCGATCCGCGCGTGTGCGGAACAGGCGGGTGACATCGACATCCTCATCAACGTAGCGGGCACCAACATCCGCCGCGCTTTCGAAAATTATTCGGAAGCGGAATATCAGACCATCATGCAGACCAACCTGCATGGCATCGCGGAACTGACGCGCGTCGTCGGAGCGCGCATGATCGCGCGGGGCGTCGGCGGGAAAATCATTTCGATCGGTAGCCTGATGTCGCTGCTCGGGCTGCCCTATCTTTCCATCTATGCGATGACCAAAGGCGCGATTGCTCAGATGACGCGCGCGCTCGCGGCGGAGTGGGGGCGCTACAACATCCAGGTGAATTGCATTGCGCCGGGGTTTATCGAAACCGACCTGAACCGTGCGATGTGGCAGCAGCCGGAATTGCGCGATTGGTTGAAAGGCGCGCAAGCGAATCCTCGAATGGGGGCGCCCGAAGATGTTGCGCCGCTGGCCGTGTTTCTGGCGGGGCCCGGCGCGGACTACATCACCGGGCAGGTGATCGCGGTCGATGGCGGATACTCCACTACTGCGAATTGGCCGTTCCAACCCTAGCGTGATGATCGTCCTGCGTTATCTGCGGAGCTTTCTGTGGACGCTGCCGCTGGTCGTGATCTCGACCATCGCGTTTGCTTCTTTGTCGGTGATCATTGCGTACTTCGATCGCACCGGAAATCGTTCGCATGAACTCGCACGCATCTGGGCGCGCCTAATGTTGAAGATTGGGTTCGTGCGTGTCGAGACCGAGGGGATGGAGCGGCTCGATCCATCGAAGCCCTACGTCCTCGTCTCCAATCACACGAGCTATTACGACACCCCGGCGATCATCGCGACCATCCCGCTGCAGTTCCGGTTTTTCGCCAAGAAGGGGCTGTTCCAGATTCCGTTCATGGGGACGCACCTGACGCGTGCCGGTCATTTTCCGGTGGATCGGGAAGATCCCCGAAACTCGGTGAGAAGCATCGCCGAGGGCGCGCGGCAGATGCGTGAGCGCAAGCTCTCGGTGTTGATCTTTCCGGAAGGCGGCCGGTCGGAACATCAGCTCCGCGAGTTCAAGGAAGGCGCCGCGCATATCGCGATTCGCGCGCAGGTTCCGGCGGTCCCGGTGGGAATTACCGGCGCGCGGCAAGTGCTGGCGATGCACACCATGAACGTGATTCCGGGGACGATCCGCATACATATCGGCGAGCCGATCGAAACTGCGGGAATGGCGGCCCGGCAACGCCATGAGCTGACGCAGTTGTTGGTCGAACGTGTAGCGGAGCTGACCGGAGAACCGGTTCCGATGCCGTCCGGCGTAGGACGAGATGAAGGTATCGCGTGATAGCATCGGGACGGAATGGTTTCACGCACGCTTTACGACGTCTTAGTAGATACCGTTGAACGGTACGGCGACAAGCCCGCTCTGCAGCAGCCCGCCGGCAAAACGATTAGGACCTGGACCTGGAACGAGCATTTGGTGGCCGTGAATAGAATCGCGGCCGGTCTGGAAGCGATCGGAATCAATAAGGGCGATGTGGTTGCGATCTGCTCGGAGACTCGCGCTGAGTTTTATTTGATGGATATGGGGATCATCGCCATGGGCGGGATCGCCGCAGCGCTTTATCAGTCGTATCCACCGAAGGATTTGCTGAAGACGATCGCGGCATCGGGAGCGCGTGCACTGGTTTGCGAGAACCCGAAGTTCTTCGCTGAGTTGAAGAGCGCGCCGGTTGAGTTTTTCATTTTGCTTACCGGTGAAGCCGAAGGCGCGATCTCTCTGGAGCAATTGCAGGAACGCGGGTTTGTGGTCGAGATCGAACGGCCCATCGGGCTTGTCCACCGGCCTCGCCCGGAGGATTACGCGGTTCTGTACCTGACTTCCGGAGCGACCGGCGAGCCCAAGATGGTGCTCATGACGCATCAGGCGATCGTGTCCAACATCGAGATGGGCAAGGTCGTTTTACCGATGACAACCGACGACATCACGATCGCGTTCCTGCCTTCCGCGCACATCACACAGCGCGTCGTCTGCGAATTTCTGCCGATGCTTTTCGGCACCCCCGTTTACTTTTCGGAAAGTTTATTGAAGCTGCCGGGCGAAATCCAAACCGTGCGGCCGACCATGTTCGTCGCACCGCCGCGTATGTGGGAGCGAGTCTACGCCTCGGTCTGCACGGAAATCCGCAAGAAACCGGCGGCGATCCGGAAGCTGTTTTATGGAGCAGTGGGGATGGGCGTAGCAGCGGCGAAGTACCGGCGCGAAGGCAAGCGTGTGCCAGCGCATCTTCGACTCCCGTTGGCTGCTGCGAAGAAGACACTCTTCGCCCCGATCCTGAAGCGGTTCGGCGGTCGGCTGCGCTTTCCGTTATCCGGCGGAGCCCCGCTGGGCAAGGATCTCGCGGAGTTCTATGAAGCGATCGGAATGCCGCTCGGAGAAGGTTACGGACTGACCGAGGGCGGCGTTGTCGCGTTGAATCCGATGTCGGCGTCGCGTAGCGGAAGTATCGGCATACCGCTGCCCGGGATGGAGGTCCGGTTCGCCGATGACGGTGAGTTGCTGGTGCGAAGTGACTGCCTGTTCGCGCATTACTACCATGATCCGGATGCGACCGCGACAGTGAAACGCGATGGATGGCTCTACACCGGCGATATCGGATATCAGGACGCCGACGGGTACCTCTACATCACGAGCCGCAAGAAAGAGCTGATCGTGTCGTCGACTGGGAAAAAGGTATTTCCGGCGCACGTAGAGAATCTGTTTAAGTTCGAGCCGTTGATCAGTCAGGTGGTGCTGGTGGGAGATCGGCTGCCGTTCCTGACCGCGTTGTTCACGATCCACACTCCGGTAGCGGAGACGCTGAGCGGGATGGACAAAGTGAAGGGCGGAAGTTCGGACGTGATCGCGTCCGCCGCGCCCGTTGCGACTGAAGTGCAGAAGATCGTAACCAACGTGAATAAGCAGTTGGCAGACTTTGAAAAGATCCGGAAATTTCGTATTCTGCCGCGCGACTTTACGATCGAGGCCGGCGAGTTGACGGCGACAATGAAAGTTCGCAAACAGAAGGTGATGGAGAACTTCAGCGAGCAGATTGCGTCGCTGTATGCGGAGAAGACCGTTCAGGGACTCTAGAACCAGACACCTTCGCAAAAATTTCACAACTTTGTTACGTCGGCGCGAATCATTTTAGCCGCGATCATCGATACGATTGCACAGAGGTCTTACATGAACCGAATTCTGAAACTGTCCCCGATCCTGGTTACCGCTCTTTGTATGAGCGCCCAGAAGCCGGTGTCTAACAGCTACACCGTCACTAACCTCTCGTCCGATATCCCCGGAATGGCTGCGACCACCGACCCCAAGCTGGTCAATCCGTGGGGACTGTCGCGCCCTGTGTCAGGCTCGCTTAAAGAAAACGAATGGTGGGCGGCCGACCAGGTCACTGGGGTCTCGACGCTCTACGATGCCAATGGCGCCGTCGTTCCGCTGACGGTCACCATCCCGTCAGCTAACGGAACGTCGACCGGCAGCCCAACCGGAACCGTTTACTCGAATCTGAATTTCGTTTTCGTTACGCTCGACGGAACCATCTCGCAGTGGGTGAGCGGAACAGCCCCGAACGGAAACACTTCGGTTCCCAAGAACTTCGTTCACCCGGTTAAGCCCGAAACATGCACCGGCTGCCACGTCACGAATGCCGTTCTGAAGGTGAATCACTCATCGCTGGGCGCAGCGTACACGGGAGTTACCGTCGCTTCCAACGCAGGCGCGTCGACTTATTATGTTGCGAATTCGAATGGTGGCATCGAAGCCTACGATTCGAACTTCAATCCGGTTACTCTCGCCCCGGGAGCTTTCACCGATATCAACATACCGGCTGGCTTTACGCCGCAAGGGATCCAGGCGATCGGCCAGCGTATCTACGTCACTTACAATCCGCAGGACCCGGCCACCGGCGGCTATGTCGATGCGTTTAGCCCCGCGGGAGCTCTGCTGCTCACTCTCCAGACGACCGCTCCGTACAACCAGCCTTGGGGTATTGTGCAGGCGCCATCGAACTTCGGCGCGTTCAGCAGCACGCTTCTGGTTGGGAACAACGGCAGTAGCGGGACGATCCTCGCCTTCAATCCGAAGACTGGAAAATATGTCGGTACGCTAAAGAATTCCAGCGGACAGAATATCTCAATCCCCGGCCTTTGGGGACTTTCATTCGGCGACGGCAACACGGAATCCGGTCCCACCAGCACGCTGTATTTCAACGCCGGAATCGACAACTCCACGCACGGGTTATTCGGAGCTATCGCCTCGAACAACTAAAGGCGCGGTTGTACACTGGCGTTAAATCCTCTCGGGTTTCGGAAAGGACGCCATGCCTTACACTCTCAGCGTCAACGGAACATCAAAAACCGTTGACGCCCCCGCAGACATGCCTCTACTGTGGGTTCTCCGCGACGTTCTCAATCTTAAAGGCGCCAAATACGGCTGTGGAATTGGACAGTGCGGCGCCTGCACGGTTCACATCGACGGACGTCCGATGCGCTCCTGCGTGACGCCCGTCTCCGCGGCCAAAGGCCAGATCGTGACTATCGAAGGTCTGGCGCCCGCCCATCTGCACCCGCTGCAACAAGCCTGGACGACGGTGGATGTTCCGCAATGCGGCTACTGTCAGACCGGGCAGATCATGTCGGCCGCCGCGCTGTTAGCAAAAACTCCGAAGCCGACGGATGCCGATATCGATACTGCGATGACCGGCAATGCCTGTCGCTGCGGCACCTATCCGCGGATCCGCGCGGCGATCCACCTTGCCGCGACCATGAGGACATCGGCATGAATCGGCGCTCATTTCTTCGTGTAACGTCACTGGCCGGCGGTGGCATTGTTCTCGGACTCTATGCGGAGCGGGAAGCGACTGCACAGCAGCAGGGAAAACAACAGCCGCCGCTCGATCCTTCCGCTTTCGTCAAGATCGGTTCCGACGGCACTATCACGCTGGTCTCGCGCAATCCGGAAATCGGCCAGGGCATCAAGACAATGCTCCCGATGCTGATCGCCGAAGAACTCGAAGTCGATTGGAAATCCGTGAAGGTGGAGCAGGCGGACCTCGACGCCAAGTACGGCGTGCAGTTCACCGGTGGCAGCCGGGCGGCATCGAACAACTGGATCCCGATGCGCCAGGTCGGCGCAGCCGCGCGCCAGATGCTGATCACGGCCGCCGCGAATAAGTGGGATGTGCCCGCGTCCGAGTGCCGGGCCGCGAACGGCCGCATCTATCACGACAAGTCCAAGCGCTCGCTAGGGTACGGCGAACTGGCCGAGCGTGCGGCGAAAGTTCCTCCGCCGGATCTCACCACGATCAAGCTCAAAGATCCGAAAGAGTTCACCATCATCGGTAAGTCGACCGTGGGTGTCGATGTCCCGGATATCGTCAGCGGGCAACCGATCTTCGGCATCGATTTCACGCTGCCCGGCATGCTCTATGCCGTGTATCAGAAGTGCCCCGTTTTCGGAGGCAAAGTAAAGACCGCGAACATTGATGCGATCAAGGCGATGCCCGGAATCCGTCACGTCTTCACCGTCGAAGGGATGGTCAAGAACGGCACGGTGGTGCCAGGCGAGCCGGGTCTCGAGCCAGGTATCGCGATCGTTGCCGACAGCTGGTGGTATGCGCAGTCGGCGCGCAACAAGCTGCAAGTTACTTGGGATGAGGGCACCGCCGCTTCGCAGAACAGCACCGACTTCGCGCAGCGTGCTGTTGAGCTCTCGAAGCAGCCGCCTGTGAAAACGCTCCGCACGGATGGCGACTTCGCCGGGGCAATGAAAGCTGCGTCCAAAGTAGTCGAAGGCCAATACTCGTATCCGCTGATCTCGCACGCTCCGCTGGAACCGCGCAACTGTACGGCGCGGGTTCAGAACGGCAAGGTCGAGGTCTGGGCCGGAAGCCAGACACCGGGCTCGGCGCGCGGCCTGATCGCTCAAACACAAGGGATCCCTGACACGGACATTACCGTTCACCTGCTGCGGGCGGGCGGCGGTTTTGGACGCGGACTCAACAACGATTTCGTGAACGAAGCAGCCTGGATTTCAAAGACCATCAACGCGCCCGTGAAGCTGCTCTGGTCGCGTGAAGACGATATGACACACGACTACTATCGTCCCGGCGGCTGGCACTTCATGAAGGGCGGCGGTGGATTCGTCCGGCAAGATCGTGGCCTGGCGCAATCACTACATCGGCTATGGCGACGGAGATCGTCTCGCTCCCGCTGCTAACCTTCAGCCCAACGAGTTCCCTGCGACCTTCGTTCCCAACTTCGAATCGCACTTGTCGACGATCCCGCTCTGGCTGAAGACCGGCGCCCTGCGAGCTCCTGGAGCCAACGCGTACTCGTTCGTCTTCCAGTCTTTCATCGATGAACTTGCTCACGCGGCCGGACGCGATCCGGTCGAGTTCCGACTCGCGTTGCTGGAGGAGCCCGGTACAGCCAATGTCCCCGGCACGGCAAAATCGAAGGCGGAAAACGAACCGGTTCCTAAACCCGCGCAGCGCGAATTCTACAACGCCGAGCGCATGCGCCGCGTGCTGCAAACCGTCGCGGATAAGTCTGGGTGGGGGAAGACCACGCTCCCCAAAGGCACCGCGATGGGCGTCGCGTTCCACTACAGCTTCCAGGGCTACTTCGCCCATATCGCACAGGTGTCGGTTGATGCGCAGAAGCGCGTAACCGTGCAGCATGTGTGGACGGCGGGCGATGTGGGCGCGCAGATCATCAATCCCAGCGGTGCGGAAGCGCAAGCGCAGGGCGCCATCATCGATGGCATGAGCGAGATGATGGGCCAGGAAATCACGCTCGCCAAGGGTCGCGTCGTCCAGACGAACTATGACAAGCACCAGTTGTCACGGATCAAAAATGCGCCGAAGATCGAGGTCTTCTTCGTTCCGAGCGACAATCCTCCGACGGGACTAGGCGAGCCCGCTCTGCCGCCGATCATCCCGGCTATAGCCAACGCGATCTTCGCCGCCAATGGCGATCGCGTCCGGGCGTTACCCATCGCGAACCTTGGATACCGCTGGGCTTGAGTTCAAGACGCAGCGCGCCTGGACCGCGTGGCTCAAAAAGAACCACGCGAGTTCAGAAGGCGTGTGGCTGCGCATCCGGAAGAAGTCTTCGTCCACAACTTCGGTAACGTACGCGGAAGCGCTAGATGCCGCGCTCTGTTACGGCTGGATCGACGGCCAGAAGAAGGCAGGCGACGCGGAAACTTTCCTACAGCGGTTCACGCCGCGCGGTCCGAGAAGTATCTGGTCAAAGATCAACCGCGACAAGGTATTGGCTTTGATCGAAGCGGGGCAAATGCAGCCGGCCGGACACGCGGCGATCGATCGCGCGAAGCAGAACGGGAATTGGGAAGCGGCCTACGACTCGTTCAAGACCACGACGGTCCCGCCGGACCTGGAAGCCGCCTTGGATGCTAACCCACGCGCTAAGGCGTTCTATGCGACCTTGAAGGCGAATAATCGCTATGCAATCCTATGGCGCGTGCAGACCGCGAAGAAGCCGGAAACCCGCGCTAAGCGGATCGAGACGTTCGTAACGATGCTGGAGAATGGCGAAACGCTGCACTAAGCTCGAACGGCTGCCAGGCGGGCTGCGCAATGCAAGTTATAGGCTGGGAGATACTGTCCTTCGCATTTACAAGCGGGATAAGTCGATCTGCCAGAGGGAGGTGGACTTACTCCGGCGAATCGCCAATGCTGTCCCCGTGCCGGAAGTTATCTATGCGGAACCCAATGGATGGAAGGGCGTTCCACCCTTCGCTCTATTGCGCTACGTCGAAGGAATCACTTATCGCGAACTGGCGCGTAGTGGCGACAGCGAAGCTATCGCACAGGCCGCGTTCTCTGTAGGAGAGGCGCTGGCCGCTATTAGAACGGTGAGTTTCCCTGCGCCGGAACCGCCCAAGGAGATTGCCTGGTCGAAGTTAGAAAGGCGCGTTCCGGTGGACTTAGTCGATCGCCTGCGAGCGTTCGTCGATTCCTGGTCGATTAGGATTTCCGAGTCAGACCAAGAACCCTGCCTGGTCCACGGCGACTTCGGGAAAGCAAACGTCATCGTCAACAGGGTGTCAGGACGGTGGAGAGTTGCCGCAGTCCTCGACTGGGAACTCGCCACGTCCGGGCATCCGCTGCTCGATATCGGTCACTTCCTTCGCTACGAACGATCAGGGCGTCCATCAGCTGAACCGCATCTTTCAGAAGGCTATATGCAAGCCGGTGGTAAGTTGCCGCCCGACTGGCGTGCCCTGGCACGCGCGATCGATCTAACCAGACTATGCGAAGATCTGACTCACGACGACCTCCCCGATTGGGTTGCTCAAGAACTGACGGAGTTAGCGCGCGCTACAATCGAATGCCGTGACGCATGCTTAGCGTGACTGCAATCGATGAGAACAGTTCTTTCCTACGTCTTGTTATTAGCGGCAGCCGCGTACCTATTCAACCAAGTCCGCAAACCAACAGGATGGGCCGGCAGGTTTCTTGTGTGGATCATGAATACGTCGCACTCCGGTGTCACCGACTGGGGATTGAGCCATCTCGTCGTTGGAAGGACATTTAGAATTCTGGATGTAGGTTGCGGGGGAGGGAGAACCATCGAGAAGCTATCGTTGATTGCTACCGCAGGTAAGATTTACGGCGTTGATTACGCGAACGGAAGTGTCGCCGTATCCCGTTGGAGAAACGCCGCATTGATCGAAGCAGGCCGGGTTACAATTCAACGCGCTTCGGTATCTCACCTTCCGTTTTCAGACAGCAGTTTTGATTTGGTTTCTGCCGTTGAGACGCACTACTATTGGCCTAATCCCGCGAAAGATATGCTGGAAATCCTGCGGGTACTCAAACCCGGTGGAACCATTGTAGTTATCGCAGAAAGTTATAAGAGGTCGTCCGGTGGGCTTGAAGCCCTTATGATGAAGTTGTTGCGGGCCTTCTATCTGAGCGCCGAAGAGCACCGCGACTTACTCACCCGAGCCGGATACACCGACGTTCAGGTATTTGAAAAGGTTAAGAAGGGCTGGATTTGCGTGATAGGAAAGAAGTTAGATTTTCAATCGCTTCCACTTACCCTGCCGGAATAGATAGTACAAAGCTCCGGTGAGTACAAAGTCCGCGATCGGCACGCCCCAGAAAGCCCCACGCACGCCGAAGGAGAGGCGAATCGCAAGTAAGTAGGCCATCGGAATCTGGACCAGCCAAAACGCGATGAAGTTCACGATGGTTGGCGTCATCGTATCGCCCGCGCCGTTGAACGCCTGCATCAGCACCATGCCCCACGCGTAACTCATATAAGCGACCGCGAAAATGGCCAAACACGACGCGCCGGTTGAGACTACTTCCGGATCTGTCGTGAACAGTCCAATAAGTCGCGACGGGAAGACGAAGAAGGCGATCGAGACAATTCCCATGTACAGCATGTTGAACCACGCCGTTCGGTATACCGCGCTTTCGGCCCGTTCGGGCTTGGCAGCTCCCAGGCTCTGTCCAACCAAGAGTCGCTGCGGCGTTGCTGAATCCATAAGCCGGAAGGATGGTGAAGACTAACATCCGGATCGCGATCGTGTAGCCCGCAACCGCCGCACTGCCGAACGTCGAGACGATGCGCATCAGCCCGAGCCAGCTGGCGGTCGCAATCAGGAACTGCAGAATGCCGGTTATCGATACGCGCAAGAGCCGCAGCATCACGCCCGCGCGAAAGCGAATCTGCTCCGGGCGAATGTAGATGCGGTTGGTCGAACGGCTTAACTGATAAAGCTGAAACAACACGCCGATGCCTCGGCCCGTCGTCGTTGCGACGGACGCGCCAAAGACGCCGAGCCGCGGAAACGGACCCCATCCGTTGATCAAACAAGGGTCTAGGACGATGTTGATCGCGTTCGCCAACCACAGCGTGCGCATCGCCAACGCGGCATCGCCCGCACCACGGAAGATGGCGTTGATCAGGAAGAGAAGAAAGATGAAGATCGACCCGCCGAGCATCAACTGCGTGTAACGCGCGTTCGCGATGACGGCTGCCGATGCGCCCATGGCACTGAGCAGTTTCGGTCCCGCCATCACACCTAAGACTCCGAACACGACCGACACAAGCACACCGAGACCGATGGCCTGTACTGCGGATTCAACGGCCCCATCCGAGTCTTTCTCGCCGATGCGACGCGCCACAAACGCCGTAGTCGACATGCATAATCCGATGGCGACGCCGAAGATGATGGTCAGCAGCGATTCGGTATATCCGACCGTCGCAACCGCAGTCGCGCCCAAGCGAGAAACGAAGAAGACGTCAACGATTCCGAAGAGCGACTCCATCACCATCTCGAGGATCATGGGGATCGAGAGGAGAACGATGGCGCGGTTCAGACTGCCAACCGTATAGTCGCGGTGTGAGCCGGAAAGGGCTTCCTTAACTTGTGAAACGGCCTCTTTCAACATGGAAGAGCCCCTGCCGACTGCGAAGAAACTACAGCGCGATGGCGCGCGCGAGTTTGATGGCGGGGTGCTCCCGTAATTGTTGCAGAACGTTCTCGGGGACCGCGCTGTCGGTCGAGACGACCGCGATGGCTTCCTTGACGCCGTCCTTGCCCGGTGCGTCACGCCGCCCTAACGAGAAGTTCGCGATGTTCACGCCGTTCTCACCAAGCACGCGACCCACATGGCCGATGACGCCCGGAACGTCGTTGTTGCTGGTGAAGAGGAGATGACCTTGCAGCGCGGCCTCGCAATAGATCCCGTCGACGACGAGCAATCGCGGGACGCCCAGAAGCGGCGCGCCTTCCACGCTGGTTACTCCGTGCGCAGTATCGATCTCAATCCCGATGGTGTCTGAGAAACCGGAGCGTGGCTCATGGCGTTCCGCAATGGACCAGCCGCGTTGTGACGCGATCTGCATCGCGTTCACCACGTTCACGTTCTGCGGCGCGCTACGTCGCAACAAGCCCGCGATGGCGGCGTTGCGTAGTAGCGATGTGTTCGTCTCCGCGATGCGGCCCGAGTAAGTGATCCGCACAGCCTTCGGATTGGCCGCAGCGAGATAGGCAGCAAACGCGCCCAGCCGCTCCGCCACTTCCATGTACGGCCCGATCGCGCGATACTGATCCGGCGACATTGCCGGCATGTTCACCGCATTGATGGCGATGCCGTTCTTCAGATACTCGACCATCTGCTCGGCGATGCGCACGCCCACGATTTCCTGCGCCTCTTCTGTCGAGCCACCGATGTGCGGCGTGGCGATCACCGATTCGTGTTTGAACAGCGGGTTATCCGACTTGGTCGGTTCATCGGGAAACACATCGAGAGCCGCGCCCGCAACCTGTCCGGAAGCCAGCGCCGCTTCCAACGCCGCCACGTCCACCAGTTCGCCGCGCGCGCAATTCACCACGCGAATCCCGGGCCGCATCTTGGCGAAAGCAGCAGTATTCAACATGCCCTCGGTCTCCGGAGTGAGCGAAACGTGGATCGTCAGGTAGTCGCTTTCGGCGTACACCTCGTCAACCGATCGCAGTTCGATTCCAAGGTCCGTCGCGATCTGCGGCGTCACATAGGGATCGCTCCCGATGATGCGCATATCGAACGGCCGCGCGCGCCGTGCCACTTCGCGTCCAATACTTCCGAGACCGATAATCCCCAGCGTCTTGCCGCGCAGTTCGTGCCCGAGGAACTTCTTCTTTTCCCACTTGCCGGATTTGGTCGAAGCCGAAGCTTGCGGGATGGATCGCGCCATCGAAAGCATTAGCGCCAGCGTGTGCTCAGCCACCGAGATCGCATTGCCGCCCGGCGTGTTCATCACCAGGACGCCGGCCGTCGTGGCCGCTTCGAGATCGACGTTATCGACACCAACGCCGGCTCGCCCAATTACCCGGAGCTTTGGGGATTTTGCCAGAACCTCCGGCGTGACCTGCACCGCGCTACGCACTACCAGCGCCTCGCACTCCGCCAGATGCTGCCCGTACTCCTTGGGATTTGATACGACCACGTTCCAGCCTTCCTGCGCCTGGAACAACTCGATCCCCGCCGCCGCGATGGGCTCGGCGATCAGTACATTGATTGGCATCTAGACAGTAACCGCTTCAGGCTGCCGCGTGGCCGCTGCCGCGTAGCATTCCTGAACGGCCGCGACACCGGCGCCGAATTTCACTGGAAACCCATTCGCATCCAGAATGATTTCGAGTCCGGCCATCATGCCGAACAGGTCCGTGAAGTCGAAGTAGCCGAGATGCGCGATCCGGAAAATCCTTCCCTTCATCGTGCCTTGGCCGTTGGTGATGATCGAGTTGAAGTGCGTGCGGAAGCCTTTCACAATCACGCCGGAATCCATGCCGCCCGGCGCCAACACCGCGGTCACCGCGCTTGCGGGATGTTCCGGTGCGAACAGTTCCAGACCGATCTCAGTCACGGCGCGTCGTGTTGCTCCGGCCAGGAGGCAGGCGTTGTCCACCAGCTTCGACATGCCGAGTTTTCGCATGTAGCGCAGCGATTCCGCCAGCGCGAGAATCAGCGAAGTCGCCGGGGTCCAACTCGATTCACCGCCGCTCCCGCTCTTCCGTTCTTTCTTCAGGTTGAAGTAGTAATGCGGCAGCGTCGCGCGATCCGCGTGCGCCCATGCCTTGGGACTCAGGCTCATGAACGCGAGACCCGGTGGAATCATGAACGACTTCTGCGACCCGCTGATGCAAACGTCGATGCCCCAGCCGTCGATATCGAGCGGCATCGTTCCCAGCCCCGTAATCGCGTCGACAACAAAGATTGCGTCCGTCTTTGCGACAGCCTGCGCCATCGCCTTCACATCATGTTCAGCGCCGGTGGATGTCTCGCAAGCCTGCACGAAAACGCCACGAGCATCCGGCATCGCTCGCAGCGCGGCTTCCACCTGCTCCGGCGCGATCACCGAACCATACTCAGCCGTCAAGACCGTCGCATTCAGTCCATAAGCCTTGGCGATCTCAACCCAGCGCTCGCCGAACTTTCCGGCCGAGCAAACAATTACCTTGTCACCGTTCGAAAACAGGTTCGAAACCGCGGCATCCATCGCCCCTGTACCGGAGGCGGCAAAGCACAGAACATCGTTCGAGGTGCCGAAAACTTCCTTCAAACCAGCGAGGCATTCTTTGTAAATTGCGCGGAAATCTTCCGTGCGATGGTGGATGTCCGAAGCCATCATCGCGTGCAATGCCGGCGGGTAGAGAGGGGTCGGGCCTGGCGTCAAAAGACGCTGTTTACGTACATGCATGGCGGGAATCCATTAGAATAGCAAAAACTTTATGTCGCTCATGGATCAGGTACAAGCGGATCTGGTAAGTGCAATGAAGGCCAAAGACGAGGCGCGGCTCAGCACCGTGCGAATGATCAAATCCGCGTTGCAGAAATACACGGTGGACAACCCCGGCAAACCGCTGGATGACGCCCGGGGCGAGCAGATACTGAAGAGCCTGGTGAAGCAGCGCATCGACGCGGCGGACGCATTTCGCAAAGCCGGCCGCGAAGAATCCGCAGCGAAGGAAGAAGCCGAACGCGCACTGATCGAAACGTATTTACCCGCCGGCGCGAGTGAAGCTGAGATCGACGAAGCGATTGCGGCCGCGCTCGCTGAAACAGGCGCGACCAGTTCGAAGCAGATGGGATTAGTTATCAAAGCGGCGCAATCCAAACTCGCCGGTAAGACCGTCGACGGCCGTACTCTCAGTGAAAAGGTCAAGAGCCGCTTACAATGACGCCTGTCAAACATCAGCCGTTCGTTCCTGAAAACACACAGATGCGCGAGCTGACGCTGCGCGCTCTACTTATCGGACTTGTGATGTGCGTCGTCTTAGGCGCGGCTAACGCCTACCTTGGTTTGAAGGCAGGACAGACGATTGCCGCAACCTATCCGGCGGCGGTCATCGGCATGGCGATCCTGCGCGTCTTCAAAGGATCGATCCTCGAAGAGAACATCGCGCGGACTGCGGGTTCAATCGGAGAGTCGGTGGCCGCAGGCGCTGTCTTCACGATTCCGGCGTTTATCCTAAGCCACGCATGGTCGTCGTTCAGCGGACCGCAGGCTTATTGGAAGACGACCACGCTGATGCTGATGGGCAGCGTGCTCGGCGTCCTCTTTGTCTCGTTAGTGCGGCGGGTGTTAGTTGAAGATCGGGAGTTACCGTTCCCGGAGTCGGTCGCCGCCTCGCAGATTCATAAGGCCGGACAAGCGGGCGCGAAAGCCGCGAAGTACCTTTTTTATAGCATGGCGTTCGGCGCCTCGGTGTTACTCGCGAGCGCGTTCAACTTATTCGCCATGGATAAGGACTTCATCTTTGGCATCGGCGCGAACGGTCCGAAGACGCTGCGGCTCGGGGCAGGCGGCGGAGCAAGCGCGCTGCCGGTGGGCGGAGTGACGAACCTATCCGGACCGACGATCAGTCCGGCTTACATCGGTGTCGGCTATGTGATTGGATTTCGTTTGGCTGCGCTGAACTTCTCGGGGACGGTTCTCGCGTGGGGGCTACTGATTCCACTATTCATGTACTTCCTCGGGCCGCAGATCCGCACGATGCTGCCGAACGGCGGCAATGACGAAGGCTGGCTGGCGCAGACAGCGGCGGTATGGCGTTACATCGTGCGTCCGATCGCAGTGGGCGGGATGTTAGTCGGGGCGGCTTATACGCTATGGCGCATGCGGCGGAATCTCGGGATCGGACTAAGTCGCGCATTTTCCGAACTTCGCGGAGGAACTCCTTCGGGCGAGGGCGTCTCGCGGACCGAGCAGTACATGAGTTCGCGAATCGTGATTGCGCTGATCGGCGTTTGTTTCGCCGCGATGATTGTACTCTATTCTTACCTATCGGGCGGGATGTTGGCTGGAGTTATCGCGGCCGTTGTGATGTTAGCTGTTGGCTTCTGCTTTGCGACCGTCTCCGGATTCCTTGTCGGCGTGATTGGTTCATCTAATAACCCGATCTCGGGACTTACTCTATCGACACTGATCATTGCCGCGCTGCTGTTAGTTAGTCTCGGCGTCGGCGGGACCGGCGGAGTAATTGCGGTACTCGGCGTCGCTGCCGTCGTCTGCGTGTCTTCGGCGGTTGCCGGCGAGTTGTTGCAGGATTTCAAAGTCGGTTACATCCTGGGCGGCACACCTAAGAAGATTCAGATTGCCGAACTAATCGCCGTTGTCGCAGCGAGCTTAGTGATGTACTTCCCGCTGCTTGTACTGCATCAAGGCAACATCAATGCGGGCGGTACTGGATTTGGCGATCCGAAGCTATCCGCGCCGCAAGCTGGATTGATGGCGTATCTTGCGCAGGGAATTGTGGGCGGGCAGATGGCTTGGCCGTTGATCTTAGTCGGAATGGCGATGGGTGTCGCGCTCATCCTGGTACAAGTTCGCAGCCCGATGCTGGTCGCGATCGGCATGTATCTACCCTTCGGAACGGTATGCGCGATCTTCGTCGGTGGAGTAATTCGGGCGATCTCCGACTGGCTTGCCGAACGCCGCGGACTCAATGCGGCGCAGCGTGCGCGTGTGGAGAATGTCGGCATACTTGCGGCATCGGGATTTATCGCTGGAGAAGCACTCATGGGGCTCGGGACGGCGACTTTGATCTTCTTCGATCTTCCGTTGCCATCGGTGTTCAAGAACCCGTCGTATGCGGTCGGCCTGGCAGTGCTTGCGTTGATGGCGTTCATCTTAATTCAGGTACCGCTTGGGCAGGCGGGTCATCCGGATGAACCCGCGCCTCCGGCTGTTTTCATGTAGAGGGGAGGACGATTGAAACCGGACCACGGTAGAGGGGAGCGCGTTCACAAAGCGCGAAGTAGCACAATCATCCTACGCTTGGGCTTTGGTCATTAACAATGGCAGCGTATTACAGGCGGCGGGTCAAAGATCTCGTGTGTGAGCCCCCCGTGTCCATTGTTGGCGCTCTTCAGCAAGCATATGCTGCCGACGGATTCGCGTCGCAATATACTCGGCAAATTCAGGCCTGGGCTGAAATTGTCCCGAAGTTGCAGGGCATCTTTGGCCGCTTAATTCAGATACGCCCTGCGGCCTGCAAATGGACTGTTCTCTTTGAGTACCCGCTTTACAGGCTTCGTCGTCGCATAGACGTCGTCATCCTGGCAGGTAACCTGATTGTTGTCATAGAGTGTAAGTCCGGTGCCGTCGCGACCACATCCGTGGATCGGCGCCAAGTTGAAGAATATGCTCTGGATTTACGTGATTTCCACGCTCAGAGTCATGACCGCAGTATACTTCCTGTGCTTTGGAAGACTGAGGATTCTACTAATTATGGAGCCGAGCGCTCGTCGCGAATTATCGGACGTAATTGCGTCGAAGAGGTTTTGCAGCTCGATTCAACTGGGCTCCAACGCTTCTTGGCAGAAATTCCTCTGCCGCATAGCGATTGTATCGACGCGCAAGAGTGGGACAGATCAGCCTACCAGCCAGTCCCAAGTGTGATCGTCGCGGCGACTGCAATTTTCGCTGGCCACGGCGTTCAAAGCATTACCAACAACGATGCGGACAACCTGCTAATCGCCTCCGCACGGATCCTGAATTTAATCAAAGAGGCACGTGCGCAAAAGCAACGATACCTAATTATCCTGACCGGCGTTCCCGGGTCAGGCAAGACCCTCGCGGGTCTTCACGTTGTCCACACAGCTGCAGAAACAGATGGTGATCATTGTGGCGACGTTGTCTACCTCTCGGGGAACACACCACTAATCTTTGTGCTTCGAGAGGCACTCGCGAGGGACGAGGATCAACGTCGTCGCAAAGCGGGAAGACGAAGCACCTTAAAATTGATTCGTCTCGAGGCGCGAGCCCGAATACAGCATATCAACGATTTCCTTTCGGAAGGATTCCGTGGCGCTCGATTGGAACCACCGCATGAGCACGTCATCGTCTTTGACGAAGCTCAGCGTGCGTGGGACGAAAAGCAGGGCGTAAAGAAGTTCGAGCGAACCGCATCAGAGCCATCCCTAATACTCGAACTGATGTCCCGACACTCGGATTGGTGTGCGTGCGTATGCCTAGTCGGCGGTGGCCAAGAAATCAACTCAGGAGAAGAAGGAGTTTTCGGTTGGGGAGAAGCTCTTCGCAAGATGCATTACTTAGATCAGAAAAAATGGAGCGTTTTCGCGCCTCCAGACGTCATTCAGGGCGGCCCGTCTGCTGGTTCCTTCAAGCTGGGTGTCTTACCTGCGGACATCAGAGTCAGCGTTGAGACTGACCTTCAACTCCGAGTACCGCGAAGGAGTTACCGTTCACCTGCTTTAAGTGCGTGGGTAGATTGCGTGATCGCCGGAGATATGTTGGGCGCGCGCGAAGAGGTAGCCCGCTTGCAGCAATATCCTATTGTGATCACTCGCTCGCTTCTTCGAGCAAAACGTTGGTTAATGGAACGCGTTCGCGGGGAGAGGCGCTACGGTCTTCTTGCGAGTTCCATGGCCCAGAGATTGCGCGCTGAAGGGCTTGGAGTAACTTTACAGGTATCAGCGGGAGACGAAATCGCTCATTGGTATCTAAATCCGCTGGGTGATATCCGCTCCTCTTTTGCGCTTGAAGTGCCGGCCAACGAGTATACGTGCCAGGGCCTCGAACTTGACTTTGGTTGTATCTGCTGGGGCGGCGATTTGCTATGGAGTGATTCCGCGCAATGCTGGGCTTACTCTCGCCTTTCAGGAACGTCGTGGAGAACTGTTCACCATTCACAACATAGACGGTTTTTAGCTAACTCTTATCGAGTGCTACTCACGCGTTCGCGAGAAGGCATGGTTCTATGGATCCCGAGCGGTGAAGATTCCGATTCAACGCGCGCTCCCGAGCCACTCGATAAAACAGCAGCATTTTTGTTGGATTGCGGCGCGGTGTCGATTGACCTCGTCCGCTAACTTTAAGCGAGTGCGCAGCCCCATGCTGGTCGCGATTGGCATGTATCTACCTTTCGGAACGGTATGCGCGATCTTCGTTGGTGGAGTGATTCGGGCGATCTCCGACTGGCTGGCGGAACGTCGCGGACTGAATGCGGCGCAGCGAGCGCGTGTGGAGAATGTCGGCATACTTGCGGCATCGGGATTTATCGCTGGAGAAGCACTCATGGGGCTCGGGACAGCGACTTTGATCTTCTTCGATCTTCCGTTGCCATCGGTGTTCAAGAACCCGTCGTATGCGGTCGGCCTGGCAGTGCTTGCGTTGATGGCGTTCATCTTAATTCAGGTGCCGCTTGGGCAGGCGGGTCATCCGGATGAGCCTGCGCCTCCGGCTGTTTTCATGTAGAGGGGAGTCATAAAATCAGTTGCATGGACGAACGACGGAAGACTGTACTTACGATGCTCGAGTATCATGCGTGGGCTACCGCGAAAGCGATCGAATCCGTCGAGCCGCTTTCGCACGAGGAACTAACGCGCGACATGCAGACCTCGCATTCGAGCGTTTTCGGAACCCTGGCCCATATCTATGGAGCTGATTGGCTCTGGCTGAAGCGGCTGACTGAGGGCGTGAGCCCGACGGCCAAGGACATCCCGGTGGTCACTGAACTAACTGAGCTGCGGACGGCTTGGCGAGAAGTTCAGGCGCGTTTGATCTCCTTTGCTGGAGGGTTAGATGACGCAGACTGGAGCCGGATGCTGGAGTACCGATTGATGAGCGGCAATGCGGCTGTGCCTACTCCGATGTATGAGACTCTGCTGCACGTGGTAAATCACGGGACTTATCATCGCGGGCAGATCGTGACGATGCTGCGGCAGATGGGCGCTGAGCCGATACCGTCAGACTTCATCCGATATCTTTGGGCGTTGGCGCAGTAAGTGGCACCGGTCAGTTGTTAGACGGTATTGGGATAGTTGATGGGTCTTTGACCTCTCTTGCTCCGGAAGACGGGACGCAGTTGAAGACCGGCGCTTGCTTGTTGTACTTAGCTTGATAGCGGTCGACAATCTCTTTCGTAAACGCATCGACTCTATCGGGGCGGACTAAGTTGATGGTGCAGCCCCCGAATCCGCCGCCGGTCATGCGAGCGCCGTAGACGCCATCAATTGTCAGCGCCGTATCGACCAGGAAATCGATCTCTTCGCAGCTGATTTCGTAGTCGTGCTGCATGCTGCGATGCGAGGCTACGAACAGCTTGCCCATCTGATCTAAGTCGCCTTTGCGCGCGGCACCGAAGAACTGCTCCACGCGATCGTCTTCGGTGATTACGTGGCGGGCGCGCTTCTCAACGGTCGGATCGAGTTTAGCGTTCTCGAGGTATTCGAGCTTGGCGTCGCGCAACGCCTTGACTTCGGGGTGTAGCCTTGCAATGCCAGCGACTGCGGCCTTGCATTCCTTGACGCGATCGCCGTAAGCCGAGGTCGCGAGATCGTGTTTCACCATCGAGTTGACGGCGAGCAGGGCCGCGTTCACAGGCAGTTCGACCGGTTTGTGGGACAGGCTGCGGCAATCGAGTTCGAGCGCGCGGTTGGCTTCGCCGAAAACGGAGATGTACTGGTCCATGATGCCGCAGGGGTTGCCGACGAAATCGATCTCTGCGCGCTGACAGAGCTTCGCCATTTCGATGCCGCTGTACGCGCGTCCGTTCAAAAACGCGAGTGCGGCGGAGACTTCGAGGGCGGCGGAGGAACTGAGGCCGGAACCCTCCGGAACTTCGCTGTGGAACACCATCGACATCGGCAGGATGCGGACGCCTCGCATGGAGAGTTGCTGGGCGACACCGATGACGTAGTCGGTCCAGTTTTTGCGCGGCTTGGCGAAGGTGACGTCGGGATCGAAGTCGAAACCCTCGCCGCGATCGAGTGAATGGATGTGCGTCTTGCGGTCGTTCGAACCGGCGACGGCGACGTAGCAGTTCATGTCGAGAGCGATGGGCATGACGAAACCCATGTTGTAGTCGGTGTGCTCGCCAATCAGGTTGACGCGGCCAGGCGCGCGAAAGAAGCGCGGCGTGAGGTCTGGAAAGAGCTTGCGGAATTCGTCGATCATCGGGTGGACCCCTTCGCGCCCCTGTAACGGAACGCTAGCAACAAGAGAAATGCGCCGAATACGAGCATCGCGAGGCCGGCGTAGAGGTTCACGTTCGCCGTCGAGAACTGCGACCGCGCGTTCGGATCGAACAGGCCAAGCGCGGTGAGGATGGCACCAACCACCGCGAAAAACAGGCCGCAAGGAATGCGGAGATCAAGCATAAGGTTTTTACCGGAAAGTGACGTTAAGGATCACAAGAGCAACAACAACGATCAACGCGAGAGTAACGGGTTTTTCGTACCACGGGACGCCGCCTTCTTGGGGCAGCCGGGTGAGTCCGTAAACCAGGCCGTGCAGTTCGGATTCCGGCTTGGGGCGGGTGACGAGCGTGACGGTGAGGGTGACGACGAAGCAGGTGGTGAAGGCAGTGACGGCTATCCAGAAGCTTTGCGCCATAGACGACGGGAAAGTGTGAAGGACGGTGATGAAGCCGCCTTTGCCTTCGGCTTCGGTGAGGCCGAGAGCGACTCCGGCCATTGCGGTGCCGCTGGCGAGTCCGGCGAATGCGCCGTGGCCCGTGGTGCGCCGCCAGAACATCCCGAGCAGAAACGTCGCGAGCAGCGGGGCGTTGACGAAGCCGAAGACGAGTTGCAGGAAGTCCATGATGTTGTTGAAGTGCGTGGCGAGATAGGCCGTTGCGACCGATAGTGCGGTGCCGACGAACGTGGTGATGCGGCCTACGGTCAGGTAGTGGCGATCGGGACGGCCCGGACGGATGTAGCTCTGGTAGATGTCGTAGGTAAAGACGGTGTTGAATGCGGTGACGTTGCCGGCCATGCCGCTCATGAAGGAAGCCATGAGCGCGGTGAGGCCGACGCCGAGCATGCCGGTCGGGTAGAAGTGCGCCATGAGTGTCATGAGCGCCTGGTCGTAGTCGTAGGTGTGTCCGTCGGCTTTGAAGGGCAGCGAGTAGCCGGAGTGCATGGACGTTAGCGCGTAGGCGGCGAGTCCCGGCACAATCACGATGAACGGCATGATCATCTTGGGGAAGGCGGCGAGGACGGGAGTACGGCGGGCGGCGGACATGGATTCGGCGGCCATGGCGCGTTGGACGACGAGGAAATCGGTACACCAGTAGCCGAATGACAAAACGAAGCCAAGTCCGGCGACAAGGCCGAAGACTTCGATGCCCATCGGGTTGTCCTGGGTGTGCGCGAGGTGGGACCAGGCGTGCGTGTAGACGTGAGGGAGGCGGGATTTAAGGCCATCCCATCCACCGGCTTGCATGATCGCGAGAATCGAAAGCGGAGCGAAGCCGAGGACGATGAGGAAGAACTGAAGGACTTCGTTGTAGATGGCGCTGGTGAGTCCGCCGAGGAAGGTATAGGTCAGGACTATGGCAGCGGAGAGGAGCACAGAGGCGGTGAAACTCCAGCCGAGGACGAGTTGGAGCAGCAGGCCGAGAGCGTACATCGAGATGCCGGAAGAGAAGATGGTCATCACGGCGAAGGTGATGGCGTTGAGCCCGCGCGTCTTTTCATCGAAACGGAGCTTGAGGTACTCGGGGACGGAGCGTGCTTTACTGCCGTAATAGAACGGCATCATGAAGACGCCGATGAAGAGCATCGCCGGGACTGCGCCGATCCAGTAGAAGTGCGCGGTCATGATGCCGTATTTCGCGCCGGACGCGGCCATGCCGACGACTTCCTGCGCGCCGAGGTTTGCGGCAAGGAAGGCGAGGCTGGTGATCCAGACAGGGACGGCGTGACCGGCGGTGAGGAAGTTTTCGGCGGTCTGCGCGCGCTTGCGGAGGACCCATCCGATGCCGATGACGAAGAGAAAGTACAGCGACAGAATGATGTAGTCGACGGGAGACAGTTTCAACGGGGATAATGCTCCATTCTTAGGGCGGCTTCGGGTTGGGAAGCTGATAGCCAATACGAGTAAGTGGTGCGGGAGATGTTGGAACTGCCTTGCTGGGTTGCGTGGAGCGTTTTTAGGGCGTCAAAGAAGGCTGCGGATTCCGATTCGAGTCCGAGGAGACGCGTGGAGCGGAGGATCCGGGTGATACGCAGGTGATTGTGGTTGCCGGGATTGAGCCAGTTATGCGCGCGGGTTTTAAAGTTGGCAGCTTCGACCACTCTGCCATCTTCAGCCTGTTCGAAGCCGTAAAAACGGAGCATTCGAGCGAGTGAATTGTGCAGGATTGTGCGCAGTTGTGCCGTTTTGCGGAATATTTCGATGGTTTCCTGTTCCAAAACGGGAGCGAGGGGGTTGACCGGGCTCGGCTCGGGTAGCGGGAACAGCCACTGGATGTAGTCGTGAACGGATTCCAGTTGGGCGTCATTCCAGGCTTGAATCTGGGAGATGTAGCGGCCGGCGTGATCGGGTTTCTCGCCGCTATAGAAAGCGATAAGCGGGTTCATTTAGCCGCCCCTTCCTGGAGAATCTCGAAGGTGATGTTGACGCTGGCGTGGACGTCGATATTGCCGGGTGAAATGGGCGTCTCGGTGTTGGATTCCGCGCGGGCGAACTCGACCTGACGGGCAGGGGAAACGATGACCGGCTGACCTTCTTCGAGTTGGAGCACGCGTCCAACACGAAGATGGAGGCTTCCCGCGAGGGCTTCGGCGCTGGAGCGGGCCTGCGCTGCTGCTTCACCCAGAGGCCCGAGCGCGGTAAGGCTTTTCGTCCTTCAGGGTGAAGTTGAGGCGGTTGACGTTGTTGGCGCCGGATTTTGTCGCGGCATCGATCACTTTTCGGACGAGCGAGACGTCGTTCAGTTCCATGCGAACGGTGTTGTTGGCGGTGTAGCCGAGGATCGTCGGCGCGCTGCCGTCCTTCGGATAGCGGTAATTGGGATTGATGGAAAAGTTGACCGTTTTAACCGTGGCGCTGGGCGCGGCAGTTTTGAGCTGATCGATTACCGTGTTGGCCAGCTTGGAGTTGGCGTCGCTGGCGGCTTGGGCGGTTGCGCCTTGCGTGATGACGCCGACGTCGATCTGGGCTTGATCGGGTTCGACCGAAATGGTGGATTCGCCATGTACACGAACGTAGGGCGGCAGGTTGGTTGTGCCGTTTTGTGCATGGATCGCAATCGGGATCGTGATGGGAATTGCGGCGAGGGCGGCGAACGTGGCTAAGCGCATGACCAAACCCTACAACTTATCGCAACGCTACTCTGAGGTGTATGGCTGGCGGGTTCGGACGGCGTGCTTTCGTACTGGGCGGGCTCGCGGCGGTCTTGCCTCCACGGAGGGACTGCGGGGCGCGTTGCTCCCGCGGATGACGAATTTCTGGAAGACCTGTCGCGGCGCGCCTTCCTTTACTTCTGGGAGCAGGCGGATCCGAAGACCGGGCTGGTGCTGGATCGCGTCCGGGCGGATGCACGCGGGTCGAAGCGGGCCAGCATCGATGTGGCAAGTACGGCGAATACGGGATTTGGGCTGACGGCCTTGTGTATCGCGGCCGAGCGCCGGTGGCAGGATCCGAACGTTGTCCGGGATCGCGTGCTGGCCATCCTGCAGCATCTGGCTTATCGCCAGGAGAACGTGCATGGGTGGTTCTATCATTTCGTAAGTCGTACGAGCGGCGAGCGCGTCTGGAAGTCCGAGCTGTCGACCATCGATACGGCGCTGCTGCTCGGCGGCGTGTTGACGGCGGGCGAATACTTCGCGGGTGATGCGGATATTCCGCGGCTTGCGCGCGCGATCTACGATCGGGTGGATTTCGGTTGGCTTTATGATCCCGTGACGGGGATGCTGCGGATGGGGTGGGATCCGGCCAAAGGATTTCTGCGCGCGGAGTGGGTGGATTACCGCGAGGAAACGCTGCTCTATCTGCTGGGGATTGGGTCGGCGACGTATCCGATCCCCGTGCGGTCTTGGTATGCGTTCGAGCGCGATCCGGCGATGTTCGAACCGTATCGCTGGGTGGGGCGCGGGCCGATTTTCACGCATCAGTTCTCGCACGCGTGGATTGACTTCCGGGCGAAACGCGATGGCGGGAATTCGCAGCTGAACTACTTCGATAACTCGATTGTGGCGACTTATGCACACCGGGCGTTCTGCCTGAGCTTGCGGGGGCAGTTTCCGAGTTACTCGCCGGAGTTGTGGGGTGTCAATCCGTCGGATAGCGAGATCGGGTACATCATCTGGGGCGATTTTGGGACGCATCGGGATATCGATGGGACGGTTGTGCCGTGCGCCGTGGCAGGGTCGCTGATGTTCGCGCCGGAGATCTGTGTTCCCGCGCTGCGCTACATGCAGGAGCAGTTCGCGGAGGCGGTCTATGGGCGCTATGGATTTGTGGACTCGTTTCATCCGATCACGATGTGGTCGAACCCGGACTATATCGGAATCGATCAAGGGATCACGCTGCTAAGCGCCGAAAATCTACGGTCGGGCGCGGTTTGGAAGTGGTTTGGACGGAATGAGCGGGTGAAGTGGGCGATGGGGCAGATTTTCGAACCGGACTTAGGGTGAAGGAGCGAGGCCGTGATGAGGCGGGACGGCTAAGCCTTAGCTGTCGCGAGTTTTGCGCCGATCTCATTAGTGCTCCTTGAGTTAGCGTGGCATGTGAGCCGGAAGCTACGAGGCAAATTGATTTGTAAGTTGTTGAGAGTTTGGCGAATATAGGTTTCAAATCTTTGCGAGTCGCATTAGGCGATCTGTGATAAAGCTTGAGCCATGACGATTCGCATCGCCGTACTCTTCGCACTCGGAGTTGTATTGCTTTGTCCCTGTTACGGGGCTCAGGCCACGGTCTTTTCAAACGTTTTGCCGGCGGGTTCGGATGTCCGCTTCATGCGCCTCGATTCCAGCGACAATATTTATGTCGCGGGGGGCGATGACCAAGGCGCTTTCGTGGCGAAGATCTCGGCCGATGGCTCGAAGTTAATCTATCTCACCTACGTCGGAACGGATGAACTCTTCACTTCGTTCTACGTTTCAGGCCTTGCCGTCGGGCCGGACGGGTCAGCGTACGCTATCGTATTCCAAGTTGCTCAATTCGGCGGATTTTCGGAAATTGCGAGCCTCGACGCATCCGGGAACCCTATCAAAAGCCCGGCGGCGGCCGGACTGTTTGGCCCGAACTCGATTCAGGGTATTGCCACTGATTCTGCCGGGAATCTTTATTACACGGAAATTACTGGTCCTAATCAAGAAGCGGTTCTCTTTAAGACCAATTCGACCAACACGCAGACGATTTGGCAGTTTCCCGGTTACGCCGGCTCCTATATCGCTGTCGACGGTAAGGGGAACGTGTATGTGCAGGGTGCATCCTACGCCGGCCAGTCGATCACCACATCCAGCAATGCGATTGAACCAAGCTTCACTGACGGGTGCGCTCCTGCCTCATGCCCGCATCAATGGGTTGCGGCAATTGACGCTACGGGATCGAGCCTCATCTACGCTACTTACTTGACCAGCACCTTCGGTGAGACGCCCTCAGGGATCACCGTAGACCAGTCGGGCAACGCGTACATTGTTGGGTCTACCGTGTCGACTGACTACCCCGTTACGGCGAATGCTATCGATGATACTTTTCCCGCGCTCGCACCGAGCGGTAGTTATGCGGGTTATTCAGCGATTACGAAGTCACTGGGGACGGGCGTGCCCGCCACTGGCTATGTTTCCGCGCTGGATCCAGGCGGAAACCTTATCTTTTCCACTTACTTCGGCGGGTCGGCAACCGATCTAATCAATGGTGTCGCAATCGATTCAGCGAACAATGTGCTGTATCTTCAAGGCACGGCTACGTCGCATGATCTTCCCGGGCTGGTGGGAGGGGATCATCATTGCGTGCCCGCCTCATTCATTACTCAGATGCCGACTAATGGTTCGGGGGTGGGTCGATCCGTCCCTGTGTTCGCGCTGGGTAGTTTTGCTGTTACCGGGAAGGACCAGGTTGTGTTCTCTTCCGGCAGCCAGCTGGATCAACTAACCTTCGACACGCCCGATTCGCTCATTTCCTGTCTAGCCAATTCGGACGACCTATCAATCACGCAAAGCGTCGTTCCAGGGCAGTTACTAACGATCTTCGGAAACCAATTGGCTTCCAGCGCGCAATCGGCTACTACGACTGCGAATTCGTTCCCAACTTCCGTCGAGGGAGTTAGTGCAACGATTAACGGAATGTCTGCGCCACTACTCTATGTTTCAGCCGATCAGATTAACCTGCAGGTTCCGTTCGAAGTAACCGGACAGAGTCAGGTCAATCTACAGCTTCAGACGGTGGATCAAGCCGGTGCGCAGGTATCGGACAGCCGCAGTAACTTGACGGTGACTGCCACGAACCCGATCGTATTCGAGGTTCCAGTTGCCGCGGGAGAATGTCCTGGAAGCTATCCGGGGCAGACGAAAACCTATGCCCGCAACCAAGACGGAACTGTGAATGGATGCTCGAATCCGGCCCAACCGAATTCGATAGTGACGATCTTTGTGGATGGTCTGGGTAACGTGGTCCCGACTGGTGTTACCGGTGGAGTGACTCCGAGTGCAGCGGCGCTCACGGTCCCGATTTCATTTACCACCAATACGGCATCCACACTCTCGGTGGCGAGCGCAAGCTCTGTGGCGGGTTCGATCAGCGGTCTATATAAGATTCAGGTACAAGTTCCGGCAGTATTCACGCCGGCATTCTTGAACTTAGGATCTGCAACGGCACAAGGAGTTGTGGCAATCGCGGTTGCGCCTTGAGGCTAATCAACTACAGTTACGAAAATGGAATCCGTAGCGATTGGGTGCGCGGCGATCAATAAATCAAGGTTGCAGAGTTTCGTTCCAGCTCTCTCGAACTTTGCAAGCACCGGAGCAGGCGCGAGTGTGCGGTACGTTGCACTTGCGTTTGCCGTATCTCGGATGCTCAGCGCCGCTGCTCCGCAAGATCCGGCTGAACAGACGCCCTATACTTTCGGCACGAGCGTCGTTGATTCCGCGGGGCTGCAGGGACGCATTTATAATTTGTCGTCGCATATATCAAAGCTCCCCGACTTTCGCCAGTTAACTCCAGTAGGCACCATATATACAAGTTCCCTGAATGTGTGGCCGCAAAGCTTCACGCAAGGTTTCCCGGGAATCACCGGCCGATTTGAGTGGTTTGCCATTGAATATAGCGGGAAAATCTATGTCGAGAAGCCGGGCGTTTACCGGTTCAGTCTCTTGTCGGATGACGGTGCGCTGTTAAAGCTCAATAACAAGACTGTACTTAGTAATGACGGGCAGCATGGACCGACCGCGGTGAGTTCCGGCGCGACACTAACGCGCGGGGTGTATGAGATCGCGGTCGAGTATTTCCAGGGTCCGCGGTACTCCGTGGCTCTTGTGCTGGCGGTTGCAGCGCCCGGAGAGCCTTGGCGCATTTTCGATATGCACGACTTCCGGCCTCCTAACGATATGGAGAAGTGGTCGAAGGGCAAGGTGTCGGCGATTCAGGATCCGAGCAAGAAATAAGCCGTTGTCGCTGGGATGTGATTTGGGCCGCGCCATCGTAGACGCTTTGTCATCGATCATCTGGGCGCAGGTTGAAAATACTAAATCTGGCCGTTAAGGTGCTTCTTAATGTAGCCGGAGGAATTCAGTATGCGACGTTTTTTGTTAGGAGCAGTAATGCTCGGGAGCCTGGCCATTGCTCAAGGTCCCTTGCGCGCCCAGGACCACGATCATGACGATCACGACCACGACCACCCGGCCGCGCGGGTATATGTTGACCGTGAACATGGGGACAAACACGAGTGGAACGACCATGAGGCGACTACGTGGAACAGCTATCGCAGCGAGCATCATGTCCGTACAACTGATTTCGATCGTGCCAGCAAGAGGCAGCAGCAGGCCTACTGGAATTGGCGTCACGAGCACCCTGACGAACAGCACTAGGTAGTTTGGCGTTTTGTTTCTGCGGTTTTGGTCTGGTAAAGGGTTTTGTGCCGTTATGAAACGCGGCAGTACTGATAATAGGTGTTAGTACCTAATCTGTTCTGAATTCAGAACGTTGTTCTGAATTCAGAACAAAATCTTGCTAACCTACATTCGTAGCCGATTCGGCAGATGGACCGACGCGGCATCCAAAACAAAACCAATGAAAAGTATACAAGCACTAGCATTGCTATGTGGTGCTGCGGCGTGTGCCCATGCATCCGACCTCGGTGTGGCCGAGGGCTACAACGTTTTCACATTCGGAGATTTCTCAGGGAATGCGGATTCGCAGGGCCGCGTTGCCGTGGGTGGAAACGCTACGTTAACAAACTTCGGGATTGGTAACGAACTTGGGTCTGCCAACTCCTTATATCCTTACAGTCTTGTAGTTGGCGGCAACCTCACTTATCAAAATGGGCAAACGAACTTCGGCGGTATCGCGGTGGGCGGAAACGCCACGTTGACGAATGTCACGTCCGGCGGCAGTATGAACGTGGGCAGTACTCTCAACACGACGAATGGTCAGATCGACGGCTTGGTCGCGGCGACGGCATGGATTAACCAGAATACGGGTGGGCCGAGTGGGATCTCAGGCTCTCCGGCGGCGATCAGCAGCATTGTCGATTTTGCCGGCTTCCAGAGCACCATCGACACCGAATCGACGTCGTGGGGCGCCCTGGCACAGACGGGGACCGCGACTCTATCGTACGGGACGCTGACCTTGTCGGGAACTAATAGCGGACTGAATGTTTTCGACATCACGACGGCCCAGCTAGCGGCGGCGACGGGCGGTTTTGTGATCGATGCGCCGGCGGGCTCGACGGTACTGATCAACGTGGAAGGCGGGTCGGGTACCTTTCCTAACACGGGTTACTCGGTCAATGGCGTTTCCTACCAAAACGTTCTGTTTAACTTCACCGATGCAACCTCGTTGACCGGATCGGGCGGCTTGTATGGAAGTATCCTGGCGCCGGATGCCGCATTCACGTTTAATAACGGGCAGATCAACGGGACCGTGATTGCGCTTTCGATGAGCGGCACAGGCGAGACGCATAACGCGCCATTCTCGGGAACCCTTCCGGGTGTTGAGGCGGTTCCTGAGCCCGGGTCACTGACGCTGCTGTCCAGCGGGGCTGCGTTGATGGCTGGGGCCGCATTCCTGGGGCGGCTGCGAAAGAAGAACAGAGGATAGGGAGATCTTGGGGGACGTGTTTCACGTTCCCCAATTTGGCTACGTACCGGCTTGCTCACCAGTGCTAGATCGCCGCGACAATTTGGATATATCCGACTTGCGGCGGAAGGTGAGTCGGTCATGATTACGCAAAACAGCGAAGCGATCGCGCAGATCGCGCGTCCACGTAGGGCGACGAGACCGGTTCAATTCGACGGCGTACGGGATCGCGTAAAACTCTTCCCCGGATGGACGAGCCTGTCGATGTGATTCGCAAGGGGCCGAATGTGATCAGCGTGATCAGTCCGTGGGAGCTCACCATCAAACATGGTGGGCGTACGCTACCGCTCGGCCAAGCTAGAGATCATCAAGGAGTCTGCCAAGCGCCTACTTATTTTGGTTGATGGAGCGCCTAAAGAATTCCGTTGGTTTGGCCGATCTAGCAAATAATGGAATGCTCAACGGTTTCTGGCGCGATGAGTCAACTGCGAGTCGCTACCGAGAGAGTCGAACTTGCGCACGGAACCGCGGAAATGGATCGGGCGATTGCGGAACGGGCGGATGCCGTGCAGCGGGTTTCCACAATGATTGCTTGCAAGACGAGGGCCTTCTCGTCGGCAGATCTAACGGAGTTACAGGAGCTTTATGTCCGGGGCGCGACGATTTTGACGGACCTGCAACGGGCGCGTCAAAACTACTGCGTAAGCGGCGCGAAGCTGGACGGAATGCAGCACGTATTAAGTTCGTTCCGGCTGAACAATTAGACCCGAAGCCGCATCTCCCTGATAAAATTGATTGTGAACCGGCGCAAGTTCCTTCGCATACCGCTGATTGCCGCGCCGCTCGCCGCCCTCCCCGTGGGGGCCTACGCGCATTATCTGGAGCCGGAATGGCTGGAGATCGACCGTCAGCCGGTACGTCTTCCCGGAATCGAAGCGGGTAAAGCGATCCGGATCGCGCAGCTCTCGGATTTCCACTCCTCCGATGTGGTGCCGAATGCCCTCATCGAGCGCTCCATCGACGTCGCGCTGGCGCAAAAGCCGGATCTGATCTGCCTGACGGGCGATTTCATTACGCATGGCAAGAAATGGTTCCCGGATTGGTACGTGCCCGTGCTGCAGCGGCTACAAGCCAAGGCTCCGTGCGTTGCGGTGCTGGGAAATCACGATTTGGGCTGGGCCAGCGAGCCGAGCAAGAAGCACGGTTTACTGGTAAGCGCGATTGAGCTGCTCCAGGCGGCAAACATTCCGCTGCTGCAGAACCGGTGGACGGAATTCACTGTGCGTGGGCAAAGGCTTCGAATCGTCGGGACGGGCGATCTCTGGTCCGGCTGGTGCGCGCCGGAACTGGCCTTCCAGGGGATCCCGCAAGATGACGTGCCTCAGATTGTGTTGGCGCATAATCCGGACGCTAAAGAACTGATGCCGGATTTCCGGTGGGATCTGATGCTCGCAGGCCACACGCATGGAGGCCAAGTGGTGATGCCGGTGCTCGATTATTCACCCGCCCCGGTGAAGGACAGGCGCTACATCAAGGGCTTGAAACCGTGGAAGGACCGGCAGATTTACGTGAGCGCGGGTGTCGGGAACCTCGACGGCGTCCGGTTCAACTGCCGGCCGCAGGTCAGCGTCCTCGACCTGCACGGTTGAGAGACGGGTTGAGAATCGGGCTGAGATAATAGAGGCATCACCCCTCAAAACAGCTTTTCTTCCAGCATGGAAGAGTCAATTTCCATACGCGGAGCGCGCGTACACAACCTGAAGAACATCTCGGTCGATATCCCGCACAACAAGATCACGGTGATCACGGGCGTGTCGGGTTCCGGGAAAAGCTCGCTCGCTTTTGACACCATCTACGCGGAAGGGCAGCGGCGCTATGTGGAGTCACTCTCGGCTTATGCGCGCCAGTTTCTGGAGCGGATGGAGAAGCCGGACGTCGACGACATCGATGGGATTGCCCCGGCGATCGCGATTCGTCAGAAGACAACCACGCGGAATCCGCGATCGACGGTGGCGACTTCGACCGAGTGTTACGACTTCCTGCGCCTCCTGTATGCCCGCATCGGGCGCACGTACTGTTTCAACTGCGGACGGCAGGTGCAGCGGGATACGGTGGATCGGGTTGCGGAGCAGATGCTGGCGCAGCCGGATCGCTCGCGCTGGTACGTGCTGTTCCCGGTACAGTATGGGACCAACGAAGAAGAGCGGAATGCGAAGCTCTTCGACCTGCGCCGCAAGGGGTTTGCGCGGCTGTTCCAGAACGGGCGGACATTTGAGTTTTCGACGCCGGAGTCGCTACTCGAGGTCGACTTCACGCAGCCGCTGTTTGTGCTGGCGGACCGGCTGACGATCGGGCCGGATTTGCGGCAGCGGCTGGTGGATACGGTCGAGACCTGTTATCGGGAATCGTCTGAGGTTGTGTTCGAGAACGCGTCGGGCGGCGAGCGGCTGCGGTTCAACGAGAAGTTCGCCTGCAAGTTCTGCAATATCGAGTACCGCGAACCGGAGCCGATCCTGTTCAGCTTCAACAGTCCGGCGGGTGCGTGTCCGCGTTGCCAGGGATTCGGGAACACGATCGACTTCAGTATGGATCTGGCGATTCCGAACCGGTCGTTGTCGTTGGACGAGGGCGCGGTCGAGCCGTGGACGAAGCCGAAGGGTAAGGAGTTTCGAACGGCTTTCGCGAAGAAAGCGCGGCAGAAAGTTCGGATGGACGTGCCATTTTGCGATCTGACCGAAGCCGAGCAGGAGACGGTGTTCGCAGGCGTGCATGAGTTCTTCGCTTTTCTGGAAACCAAGAAGTACAAGTTGCATGTGCGCGTGTTTCTGAGCAAGTATCGCGGGTATTCGCGGTGTCCGGAGTGCCATGGCACCCGGTTACGCAAAGAGGCGCTCTGGGTTCGCGTTGGCGACAAGAACATCGCGGACGTGTTGAAGCTGAATATCGCGCGGGCTTACGCGTTTATCGAGGAGCTCAAGCTCACGCCGGAGGAGAGCGCGATCGCCGACAAGGTGCTGGTGGAGTTGCGGCAGCGGCTGCGGTTCCTGAACGACGTCGGGCTGGATTACATCACGCTGGATCGGATGTCGATGACGCTCTCGGGCGGCGAGGCGCAGCGGATTCAGCTCGCGACGTGTCTGGGATCGCGGCTGGTCGGGTCCTGTTACGTGCTGGACGAGCCCTCCATCGGCCTGCACACGCGCGATACCGAGCGGTTGATCCACATCCTAAAGGAACTGCGCGATATCGGGAACACGATTGTGGTTGTCGAGCATGATCCCGAGGTGATGCGCGCGGCGGACTACATCGTCGATCTGGGTCCCGGCGCGGGTGAGCTGGGCGGGAATGTGATTTTCGCCGATTCTTACGCGAAGTTGGCGGGAGACGGAGTTAGGTCGTTGACGGCGAAGTATTTGCGCGGCGAGCTGAGCGTGGCTACCGAGCGGGAGCCGCGGGAAATCCGGCGCGGACGGATGCTGCGGTTTACTGGTGCGCGGCTGCACAACCTGAAGAACGTGGACGTGGAGATCCCGCTGAACGCAATGGTGGTGATTACGGGCGTGTCGGGCTCGGGCAAGAGCACCCTGGTTCACGATGTGATTTATCGGGCGCTGGCGCATCAAAAGGAGGCGCCTGCCGGGGAAGGTGAAGGTGAGGATGCCACCGAGCAGGTGCATAAGATGCACTGCCGCACGGTGGAGAACGCGTCGATGATCAACGAGGTCGTGATGATCGATCAGTCGCCGATCGGGCGCACGCCGCGATCCAATCCGGTCACTTATGTGAAGGCCTTCGACATCATCCGCGGATTGTTCGCGTCGACGAGAGATGCGGAGCGGCGGAGCTATACGGCGGGGCACTTCTCGTTCAACGTTCCCGGCGGGCGGTGCGAAGTCTGCCAGGGCGATGGGACGGTTTCCGTCGAGATGCAATTTCTCGCCGATGTGGAGCTGGTATGTGAGGAGTGCAAGGGAACGCGCTTCAAGAGCGGCATTCTGGAGATCCGGTACAAAGACAAGAACATCCACGAGGTACTGGGCCTAACGGTGATGGAAGCCGTGGAGTTCTTCCGAGAAACCAAGCGGCTGGTAACGAAGCTTCAGCTGCTGTGCGATGTCGGGCTCGGCTACTTACGGCTCGGGCAATCGGCCACAACGTTATCGGGCGGTGAAGCGCAGCGTGTGAAATTGGCGGCGCGGCTGGCGGATGCGTCGTCGGCGGGAACGCTGTTCCTGTTCGATGAACCGACCACCGGGCTGCACTTCGACGACATTTCGAAGCTACTGACCGCGTTCGACCGGCTGGTGGAACAGGGCGGCAGTTTGTTGATCATCGAACATAATCTGGATGTAATTCGCGCCGCGGATTGGGTGATCGACATGGGTCCGGAAGGCGGCGAAGGCGGCGGCGAGGTTGTCGCGGTGGGGCGTCCGGAGGATATCGCGCGCGAGCCGCGGTCGCATACGGGACGCTACCTTTCCGAGTAGACTCTTGGTATGAGTTTCCGGCTATGAGCCTCTGGATCGCGCTTCTTTTGGCCGCGTTTCAGAACCCGGATTATGTCGATCAGGGGCGCAAAGCGCTGGACGCGAACCGGAACGATGAAGCGGCAGCACTGTTTCAGAAGGCAGTTGCGGCGGATCGCAAGGACTACGCGGCGCACTTTCACCTGGCGCTAGCGGATAGCCTGCTGCAGCACGACACTGAGGCGATCGCGGAGTATCAAAAGACTCTGGAACTTAAGCCGGGGTTGTATCAGGCGGAGTTAAATTTGGGCATTTTGTTCCTGCGGAATAAGCGGGATGCCGACGCGATTGCGCCTTTAACCGAAGCCGCGAAACAGAAACCCAGTGAGTTCCGTCCAAGCTACTACCTGGGGGATGCGTTGTTACGCACTGGTAAAGCAGCTGAAGCGCAGACTTACCTTGAGGCGGCGTTGAAGGCGAATCCAACGGCTGCTCCGGCGGAGCTCTCGCTAGCTCGCGCGCTACTGCAGCAAGGTAGTTTGACTGATGCGGAGCCCTGGTTCCGCAAAGCGGCCGCGCAAGACGCGACTTACAAGGATGCGCTGCTGGAACTTGGGGCGGCCGAGGAAAAGGCGGGCAATGCGGCTGCTGCCATCGAGTTATACAAGCAGTTTCCGGAGAATGCGGGGGCGCAGGAACGGCTGGGCGAACTGCTGATCGAGAGTAAGCAGTTTGGGGACGCGATTCCGCGGCTGGAAAAGGCAGTGAACGATTCGCCGACTGCCGCCAACCGGCTGGCGTTAGCCACGGCATACGGGATGAACAAGGAACCCGCGAAGCAGATGGAGCAGCTCGCGAAAGCTGTGGCAGCCGAGCCGGCGAACTATGACCTCCGGATGATATTCGGGCGCGCGTTGCGGGATGCGAAGAAACCGCTGGACGCGGCGAGTCAATTTGCGGCGGCGGCGAAGATCAAGCCGGACGCGGTAGATGCGTGGAATGAGTTAGCCGGGCAGCTGATCCTGACGGATCGTCTGGCCGATGGGTTGGCCGCGCTGGATCATGTGAAGGCCTTAGGGCGTGAGTTACCGGGGGATGTGTATCTGCGGGCAATTACGCTCGATAAGTTACATCAGAAACCACAGGCGGTGGCGAGTTATAAGCAATTCCTGACGATGAGCGAAGGTAAGTTTCCGGATCAGGAATTCGCGGCGCGGCAACGGATACGGATTATTGAACAGGAGTTACACCGGTGATTAAGAAGTTAGCTGTTTTATTCGCCGCCGGGGCGAGTTTGTGGGCCATGGACTTGAAGACGGTCCAAAGTGAGCCTAACTTAGAGAAGCGCGCCAAGCTGGCGGTCGACTACGCCGGGGAAGAGTTCGGAGTTGCGCGGACATCTTACGATAAAGGGGATACTGCGGCAACTGCGGAGGCGCTGCAACAGATGCAAGCGGCAGTAGAGATGGCGCGAGACGCATTGGACGAGTCGGGGAAGAACCCGCGCCGCCATGCGCGTCCGTTCAAGACGGTGGAAACCGCGACGCATGAATTGCTGCGGAGGCTGGAAGGGTTGCAGAACGCAATGGACTATGAGGACCGCAAGATCATCGAGGGTCCGCTGGCCAAGGTGCAGGAGATACATGACCAATGGGTAACTCAGATCATATCCGGAAAGTAGCGAAGCGCTTAGTATTAGGGGCCGCGCTAATTTTGGTGGCCGTGACGCCAATCTGGGCGCAGCGCGACTTTTTGACCGCGGATGAAACCGATCAGATTCGTGAAGCGCAGGATCCGAATATACGGGTTCAGCTCTATGTGAAGTTCGCGCGCCAGCGGATCGATCAGGTGGAACAGCTGCTTAGTAAGGAAAAGCCGGGGCGGTCCGCATTGGTGCACGACTTACTGGACGATTACGGCAAGATCATCGACGCCATCGATACCGTAACTGATGATGCGCTGAAGCGCAGTAAGGACGTAACGGTGGGCGTCGCGTCGTTGCAGCAGAGCGAGAGGAAGCTGCTGGACCAATTGCAGAAGATTGCGGAGATGCATCCGAAGGACGAAGGCCGGTACGAGTTCGCGCTAAATCAGGATATCGATACGACTAAGGATAGTCTGGAAACGGCCGGTGAGGATTTGGGTCATCGGGCAGTTGAAGTCAAGGCGGCGGAGCGGAAGGAAGAGAAACAACGCGAGGCGATGATGACACCGACGGAAGCCGCCGAGAAGAAACAAGCCGATCAGAAGGAAGCGGCGCAGAAGAAGAAGGCGCCCTCGTTATATGGCGCGGGAGAGAAGCCCCAGGATAGCGACCGGTCGCATGACGATCCGCAGCAATAGTAAGTGCGATTACTCAAATCCCCGCCATTCGCGCGGCGCGGCGACAATGTTCGTCGAAGTAATCCCGCGCAGTTCGTGTTCGTTCAGCGGCAACGCGCGTTTTCCATCCCAGCGCCATAACTCATAGTCCAGATCGCGGAATGCACCCAGTACATCGGCTGCCTGGTGCCCTTGTTGCGCGTAGTTATCACTCGAATATTCGAAGATCCAGAAGGGTTGTGCGGGTAGCCCGCTCGCGCCGTGCAGTACATCCAGTTCCGCCCCTTCGACATCTACTTTCACCAGATCAATTGGCCGGCTCGCCACGCGCCAGTACGTGTCGAGACGCATCGCAGGCACGGAGATTGTCTCTTTATCACCCTCCGTATTTTCTGCGAGGATCGAGCTCAACGTGGGTTGTTCGTCGATCTGAAATTCTACCGTCGTGTCCGCATCGTAGAGTGCCGCGCGGTTCAGGCGTACGTTACTATAGCCATCCAACTTGACGCTCTGCTGTAGGATGTCGAACGTCTCCGGCGCCGGTTCAAACGCATGCACTTCGCCGTTCGGTCCGACCAGCCGCGCCGCCCGCACCGTGTACTCGCCCACATGCGCGCCGGCATCGACGAAGACCATTCCGGGTTTCAAGAACCGGTGGAGAAACGAACTTGTCTCCGGCTCGGAAGCGCCCTGGTAATAGATCAGCGCGCCCGATCCGCTCTTATGCGTGACGATGCGCGAGCCGTCGTCCATGCGGACGATCCACGGCTTCTTCGATAAGCGCCAGCGAATCCGCCACCAGAGGCGTTTGGCGATCGCCCGAACCGGTCCTTGTTGAAAATCGCGGCGGTCAAGAAGCTTCTTCAGTCCAGGCACGTTCTCGCCTGAACTTAGCACAAATCAGCTTAGCTCTCATGCCGCTCTAAAGCCTCTATCGATTTGCGTTATACGCTAGGCAACGTCGATCTCAATGCCGTTCCCCCCTTGCTTACCGAGAGAAGACTTTGCTATGCTCATCTCGGATACCGATATGAGCAAACCTTCCGACCTGGTTCAGGGCACGCTGGACCTGTTGATCCTGAAAATCCTCGCATTAGAGCCGCTGCACGGATGGGCAGTCAGCCAGCGGCTGCGCTCAGCTTCCGGTGATGTCCTGCAGGTGAGTGAAGGGTCGCTCTATCCGGCACTGCACAAGCTGGAGCAGGAGGGCTGGATCAGCGCCGAATGGAAGCAGACGGAAAACAACCGCCGCGCCAAGTTCTACTCATTGACCCGGTTAGGTAAGAAGCAGCTTGCGTCCGAGGCGGCCAACTGGCAGCGGCTCTCATCGGCCATCACGCATGTAGTTCAACTAACGGAGGCCTAATTCTCTATGCGGTTCGAACATTGGTGGTTCACCGTGCCGTTACGTTTTCGATCAATCTTGCGGCGCGCGCAAACCGATCAGGAACTCGATGAAGAGCTGCGGTTCCATCTGGAAAACAAGATTGAGGAGCAGGTCGCGCGCGGGATGAGTCGCGAAGAAGCGCGGTATGCCGCCATGCGGGCGATTGACGGACTGGAACAGAAGAAAGAGGAGATGCGAGACATGCGCCGAGTACACTGGCTGACGGATTTTGTCGATGACGTGAAGTATGCTGCCCGCGCGCTGGGGCGCACTCCCGGGTTCACGGCGTTTGTCGTTTTGACGCTGGCGCTCGGCATCGGTATGAACGTCGCGATTTTCAGCCTTGTGGATGCCCTGATGCTGCGGCCGATGTCGGTTCCTGATCCCTCGCGCGTGGTCGGACTGGCCAGCACCGAAAAGGACAACCCGCTCGAGCAATTTTCGTATCAAGAGTACTTGGAACTGCGCGACAAGGTGAAGAGCTACAGTGGCGTATTTGCATTCAAAGAGATGGAAGGTATGGGTTTCAGCGCCGCAAACGGAGGTAGCGCGGACGCCATTCCCAAAGTGAAGGGCGGCATGCTCGTGTCCGCAAATGTCTTTCGCGTCTTAGACGTGGAACCGCATGTAGGCCGCGGCTTCCGTCCCGATGAAGGAGAAGTTGCCGGCCGCGATCCCGTGATGGTCCTTGGGTCGGGGTTCTGGAAGCAGGAGTTTGGGAATGACCCGTCGGTGATCGGCAGGCATGTCCACGTGAACGGAGTTGAGCTTACGATCGTCGGCGTAGCGCCTGAAAGCTTCACCGGGATGGATACTTTCGTTCGTCCCGACTTTTACATCCCGTTAAGCATGGCGCCCCGGATCGAGGCAACCGCTGAGCACAAACTCCTCGAAGATCGAGACGATCGCGAGTTGAACGTGAAAGGCCGCCTCAAACCCGGAGTTACGATTCAACAGGCACGCGCCGAAATCGGGCTCTTCGCGAAGAATCTGGAGCGGGAGTACCCAAAACTCAACCGCAATCGCGGCGCCGCCGTCTACACCCAGCTTGAACTGCGAAAGCTGAACGATACAGGAGATACCAGCCTTAGCTTGACCCTCGTCGTGCTTGCGTTAGCTGTCTTGCTCGTAGCCTGCACCAATGTCGGGGGTCTTCTCCTAACTCGCGCCAAGACGCGAACCCGCGAGATCGCCGTACGGCTGGCCATCGGCGCGGGCCGCTTCCGACTTATCCGGCTACTGTTTACTGAGAGTCTGATGATCACGCTGGTTGGCGGGGCAATGGGTCTATTAGTTGGATTGGCTGGGATCAAGTTTATAGGAAGATATAAGGTTCCGACGGAACTACCGATCACCTTCAGCGTGCACTTGGACCGCCGCGCCTTACTCGTCAGCCTACTAATCACCTTCCTCAGTGCAGTTTTATGCGGCCTTGCGCCAGCGATTCAGAGTACGCGTATGAACTTAGTAAATGGACTCAAGACCTCGGACGTCGATGTGCCGGGGCGCAAGCGAGCCTGGGGCCGTAAGATGCTGGTGATTGCGCAGGTTTCCGCTTCCCTTATGTTGTTGACTACCTCTTATGTGATGGTGCGCGGTTTTCAAAGCGCCTGGAGTCAGGGAGTGGGCTTCTCGAAAGATCATCTATTAATGGCCGGCTTTGACCCGCGTCTGTTGCAGTATGATCAGGCGCGGACGCACCACTTTTATGAACAACTAGTGCAGCGGGCGGCAGCCACGCCAGGTGTGCAGAGCGCCACGGTTACTGAAAATATTCCTCTCGGCAATGATAACTTTCCCGACCTTGTCTTCGTTCCAGAGGGATTCGCGATGCCGCGCGACCGCGAAGCGTTCACTTCGACCCGCGACATTGTCGATCCGGGTTACTTCTCGACCATGGGCGTTGCCATCCTGCGAGGGCGCGGCTTCCGCCAGACGGATTTAGCGGATGCGCCGCGCGTGGCCGTAGTGAACGAGCAGTTCGCCAAACACTACTGGCCCGGGCAGGACGCTGTCGGCAAGAGGATGCACCTAGAGAGCCGTGGCGGAACACCGGTGGAGATCGTTGGCATTGCCCAAACAATCAAGTATCAATGGATTGCTGAGGCGCCGATGGACTTCGTCTATCTTCCGCTAGCGCAAAACCCCGCGCCGCGCATGACGCTCTTGCTGCGATCGAGCGGCGATGCCCGGCAGTTGGTCGGTCCGCTACGCGACGTCGTTCGAAGCTTGGATCCCTACCAACCCATCTTGGATATGCGAACTTACGACGACTACTATGACAACCGCGCCGTGCAAGCGCCGCGACTCATGATTCAACTGGTAAGTTGCATGGGGCTGATCGGTTTGATGCTGGCGCTGGCGGGACTTTACGGGCTAATCGCTTACAACGTAAATCGGAGAACGCGCGAGATCGGCATCCGCATGGCGATCGGCGCCGGGCGGGGAGAAGTGCTGCGGCTGGTGATGAACCAGGGTATTGTGCTGGTCGCTATCGGGACGGTAATCGGACTCGCGATGGGTTTGGGTGTGGAACGGCTTTTAGGCTCCATGTTTGGCGCCCCGAAGACTGACGTTGTTGCTTACGTTGTCGTGGTGCCTGCGCTGTTCTTAGTGACCATGCTGGCGGCCTACTTACCGGCTTACCGCGCGTCGAGGATTGAACCTACGAAGGCTTTGAGGTATGAGTAAGGCGTGTTATTCGAGTTCGTGCGCCACAGATAACCTGTGGCGCACTCGTGCCTAGAACTGATTCCACAAATACTGGTTATAAACCTCGTGGTGATACTGCACCTCGGGTCCTTTCACAAACGTCCCGAGCAGGCGCGCGCACCGGTCGGCAGATGCCTGCTTGAGATCCGCATAGCGGCCTTTCACGTCTTCACCTAGCAGTTTCGTGGTCCACTCCGCATTGCGGAAGTTATCCAAGGCGTCGTAGATGTTATCCGGTAAGTAGCGCTCTGCCTGGCGGATATTCTCACTGGACTTGATACCGTCCAACCCAGTCTGAAACACCGAGAGCATCACCAGATACGGATTCGCATCCGGCGCAACCGACCGCACTTCCACGCGCGAACTGCGCTCGTTGCCGATCGGGATGCGCACCATCGATCCGCGATCCACGGCTGACGCTTTGATCTGATTGGGGGCTTCGAAGTGCGGATCGAGGCGGCGGAATGCATTCACGCTCGGATTCAACAACAGGCAAATGTCGTTGCCATGGTTGAGAATGCGATCGACGAAATCCCACGCGAACTGGCTGATCTTCTCCTCGCCGTTCGGGTCCCAGAACAGATTCTTGCCACCCTTCGTCACCGACACGTTGGTGTGCATGCCGTTGCCGTTCACGCCGACCACCGGCTTGGGAAGGAAACAGGCCGTCATCCCTAGCTTGGTCGCAACCTGGCGGCACACCAGTTTGTAGAGCTGGATTTGGTCCGCCGCGGCAACCGCTTCAGCGTAGCTGTAATTGATCTCGAACTGCGAGGGCGCGACCTCGGGGTGATCCTTCTCATTCTGGAATCCCATGGAACGCTGCACTTCGGCCGCCTGATCGATAAACAGGCGCAGCGGATCGCCCGGCAGCGAGTGGTAGTAACCGCCGGTATTCACATAATCGAACCGGCCCCTTTCGGCAAACCGCCGCTCGGCGTCGGTACCCTGAAACACGAACCCTTCGATTTCGTTCGCCGCGTTGAGCGTGTAGCCCTTGGTTTCGTGCAGTTTTTCGGCGTACAGCTTCAGAATGCCGCGGATGTCGGCTGCGTATGGCGATCCATCCTTATCAATCACGTTGCCGAACGTCAACACTTTGCCGGGGCCGAAGACATCGGAAGGCGCCCAGTAGAAAGCCGACCAATCGAGCCCCAGCCGAAGATCGCTCTCGCGTTGCGCCGTGAAGCCGCGGATGGACGAGCCATCGAATGTGAGGTTATCCCAGCTGCCGACCAGAAACTTCTTGTCGTAATCGAGCATGTGCAGCCGGCCTTCAAGGTCGCTGAACAGCACAGTGACGGCTTTGATTCGTTTCTCGTCGGTGAGGTACTTGAGCCGCTTCTCCTGCAGCTTGCCGGGGCTTACACGATCCGCGCGCTCTTTCTTCGCTTCTAAGTTAAGGTCTTCCAGTTCCGCGTAAGAGAGGCTAAGAAAGTCTTGAAGGTTTGTCATGGATGTCGATCAACCTATGATAATCGCCCCGTTCGCACGCCAAATCCAAGCCAAAATGTTATCTATTGGCCCAATTGAAATTTGTTTTGAGGGGAGCGAAGCTCGGCTTGGCAACGAGCGCTATGCCGCACAACACGAGCGCCAGCGCGATCCATTGCTCAAGGGAAAGCCCGAGGCCGAGCGGGTTTGAGGAGTCATGCTCGCGGTAGAACTCGATCACGAAACGCGCGGCTCCATAGAGAAGCAGATAGAGCCCGAGCACCTGGCCGTCGCGATGCCGCCGCGAGATGAACCACAGCAGAATCGCGCAGATGATCCATTCCGCAAAGGCTTCATAGAGTTGGGTCGGGTGCAACGAGACGCCCAGACGATCCGGGGAAATCACCGCATCGGGATTCCGAAACACGACGGCCCAGGGAAGGTGCGTCGGACGACCCCAGCAGCAGCCGGCCGCAAAACAGCCGAGCCGTCCGATGCCATGACCCAAAGCGACGCCGGGAGCAAACTGATCGGCCGTCGGGAGGAACGGAAGCCGATGCCGCCGCATATACCAGAAGGCCGCGCCAAGAGCCGCAATCAAGCCGCCGTAGAAAATGCCCGCCGATTGTAGTGTCGCAAGCGTGAAGATCTCGCCGGGGTGGGCGCGGTAATCCGGGCTCATCGCGATCATGGCGAGTTTCGCCCCGACGATGCCCGCGAGGGCGCAGAAAACGCCGAGGTTGAGCACGGTTTCGGAGGAGATGCCGGAACGCGCCGCGAGACGCGTGGTCAGCCAAAGGCCGGCGAGAAAGCCGAGCGCCACCAGAAGCCCGTAGGTGGGCATCGAGAACGCGCCGATACGAAACAGGTGAGGAAACATTCTAAGCGTGTGCCTTCGCCGGCGAACCGCGCCGGAGCATCCCGAACAGTAACAGACACGCGCCCACGGTGATGGCTGAATCTGCGATGTTGAACGTGTACCAGTGATAGCTGCCGCTGTAGAAGTCGAGGAAATCAGTGACAGCGCCGGCGCGAATGCGATCGAAGATGTTGCCCGCAGCGCCGCCGATAATTAGCGCAATGGCGAGATCGGACACCACATCCGCGGTGCGATTCCGCCACAGCAGCCACGCGAGCAGCACTAGCGCACTCAACGAAAACGCGATCATGATGATGGCCCGCGTCTGAGAAGCCGCACCATCGAAGAAGCCGAAGGCCACACCGCGATTGTGAGTGCGCACGATATCGAAAAAGCCGGGAATCACCGGATGCACTTGCATCGGCGACATGCGCGTTTCCACCAGATACTTGGACCAGCGATCTAATCCAAAAGCCAACAATGCGACCAAACCGATGCGCATGATTAGTTCACGTGGCGATCGCGCTCGATCTCCTCGACAGCATCCGCGCAAAAGGTGCAGATCGTCGGCCATGCGGTGTTCGCGCCGACATCCGGCTTATACTTCCAGCAGCGTTCGCACTTCTCGCCGGTCGCCCGTTCGACCTTTACTTCCATGCCGCCCGGATTGCCGTTGCGAAGCGATACTTGCGACACGATGAACAGCCCGGGTAGCTCGGACTGATACTCCTCGAGCAGCGGCGCCAGTTCCGCATCCGCCGTAAGATGCACATGCGCTTCGAGCGGAGCGCCAATGGTCTTATCCTGACGCGCGCCTTCCAGCGTTTTCAACACATCGTCGCGCACTTCGATGAGCGCGTTCCAGTGTTCGGCATGCGCGCGCTGTTCGCCGCTGATCCCCGCCGTAAGATCGCCGGGCTCAGGAAAGAGCGCTGTATGGACGCTGCCTGATTCGCCGAGATGTCCCCAGACTTCCTCCGTGGTGAATACAAGGATCGGAGCAAGCAACCGAACCAGCGCGTGGATCAAACGGTGCAGCGCCGTCTGCGCACTTCGTCGCGCCTTCGACTTCGTCGCGCTGGTATACAGCCGGTCTTTCAGCACATCGAAATAGACGGCGCTGAGGTCGACCGTCGTGAAATCGTAAATCGCGCGATAGACCTTGTGGAACGCGTATTCCTCGTACCAGATACGGCATCGTGCCGCCAGATCTTCCGCGCGAATCAAGATCCACTGATCGATCTCGAGCAGTTCATCGACCGGGTACCGCATCCGTCGCCGGGGCGAAATCGTGCGTGTTGCCCAGGATGTACCGGAAGGTGTTGCGCAGCTTTCGATAGGTTTCGGAAAGTCGCGTGAGCACCATCTCCGACATGCGCACGTCTTCATCGAACTGCACCGACGAACACCACAAGCGCAGCGTTTCCGCGCCGAATTTCTTGATGATGTCTTCCGGCTCGATCCCGTTGCCGAGCGATTTCGACATCGCCTTGCCGTCTTTATCCAGCGCCCAGCCGTTCGTCGCGCATTCGCGGTAGGGCGAGTGGTTGCGGAGCCCGACGCCGATCAGCAGTGAGCTGTGGAACCAGCCGCGATATTGATCGCCGCCTTCGAAGTACATGTCGGCCGGCCATGGCAGCGTGTTGACTGGCGTTAGCACAGCGAGATGGCTCGAACCGGAATCGAACCAGACATCGAGAATGTCTTTTTCCTTCGTGAACTCGGTCGCACCGCAGTGCTTGCAAACCGTCCCCGCCGGGATTAGGTCCGCCGCACTCTTGCTGTACCAGATGTCGGCGCCTTCGTGCGCGAACTCAGCCACGACCGCGTCCAGAATTGTGCGGTCGGTCAACGGCTCGCGGCAGCTTTCGCAATAGAAAACCACGATGGGCACGCCCCACAGGCGCTGGCGCGAGATGCACCAATCGGGACGCGCGGCGATCATGTTGGAGATGCGCTCTTCGCCCCACTCCGGCATCCAGCGTACGGTCTTGATCGCATCGAGCGCGCGCTGGCGCAGATGATTGCGATCCATGCCGATGAACCACTGCTCGGTTGCGCGGAAGATCGTCGCGTTATGGCAGCGCCAGCAATGCGGGTAGCTGTGCTCGATCTTCTGTTGGGCGAGCAGAGCGCCGTTGGCTTGCAGGATCTCGATGATTATGGGGTTGGCCTGCCAGACCGTCTTCCCGAGAATCTCCGGCGGCAGCGGACCCGTTCCGGCAGGCTCGTACATCTTGCCCGCGCCATCGACTGGACAGTAAACGGGCAGCCCATATTTCTGACCGACGACGTAATCTTCCTGGCCGTGACCGGGCGCTGTGTGAACCGCGCCAGTGCCTTGTTCCAGCGTTACGTGATCGGCGAGGATGCCCAGCGAATCGCGATCCAAAAACGGATGGCGGAAGATTGCGCGTTCGATCTGCGCGCCGGGGAACGTCGCTACGATTGCGCCTTCAGTCCAGCCGCAGCGCTCGGCGGTGGCGGCGAGCAGTTCCTGCGCAACGATGTAGGTGTCGCCTGTCGCCGTTTCAAACGCCACGTACGGATACTTGGGATGGAACGCGATCGCGAGGTTAGCCGGCAGCGTCCAGGGAGTCGTCGTCCAGATGAGCGCGAATACGCGCTTGCCCGCGAGCGCCGCGTCGATCGTCGCAGGATCGGAAGCTAACGCAAACCGCACCCAAACCGACGGACTGCTGTGGTCCTCGTACTCAACCTCAGCCTCGGCCAGCGCGGTGCGGTCGTGGATGCACCAATGCACCGGCTTCAGGCCCTTGTATACGTAACCCTTGTCGAGGAAATCAACGAACGCGCCCGCGATGACCGACTGATACTGCGGGCTCATGGTCAGGTACGGATCGTTCCAGCGGCCAAGGATGCCTAGCCGCTCGAACTGTTTCGTCTGCGTCGCAACCCATTTCGCGGCGTATTTCCGGCACTCCTGGCGGATCTCGGTGACCGACATCTTCGCCTTCTTCGACCCTAAGAGCTGGTCGACTTTGAACTCGATTGGAAGGCCGTGGCAATCGAAACCGGGCACGTACGGGGTGTCGAACCCCGCCATAGTGCGCGACTTCATCATGAAGTCTTTCAGAATCTTATTGAACGCGTGGCCGATGTGGATATCGCCGTTGGCGTAGGGCGGTCCGTCATGCAGGATGTAAGTTGGGCGGCCGGCGCGCGCCTTACGAATTTGGCCGTAGAGATCCTCATCCGACCAACGAGCGAGCATGCGCGGCTCGCTTTGCGTAAGGTTGGCCTTCATGCTGAAATCTGTGCGTGGCAGATTCAGCGTCTGCTTCAGATCGACGGACGAAGATTCCATGGATGTCTTGGAACTTTCATTATCGCTTGTGGGGTGAAGCGGAGTCCAATCGCCGGATTCGACTCCGCGTTATTCTCTGCTCCGAGGAAACGACTACCGCAGTGCGGTTTAGTAACCCGTTCCGCCCCAGCCCACACCGCTATTTACACTGAAGTGGAATGCCCGCCGTGCGCCTCGTTGTCAGCGCCAGTTTCACCGCCGAACCTCTTCGCGAACCGCTTGAATATCTGTTCCAGCTGTTGCGTTGGGATGCGTCCATCGTCTTCGCTCCGTTTGCGCAGGTGCATCAGACGTTGCTCGATCCGCACGGTCCGTTTGCGGCGCATGGAAGCAGTGGATTCTCGCGCGTAAACGTTGTGTTGGTTCGGGCGGGTGATTCGGGCGATGCCGAGGAACTCGCGGCGGCTTTGCGGTCGTCGTCTGCGAATCATGGGGCGCGTTTGATCGTAAGCGTGACGCCGCCGAGCGGGAACAGTCTTGAAGCGGAGCTGCGCACGCGGTGGAGTGGCGGAAGCTATGTGGACACCGCGCTCTATCCTGTCGGGGAGATTTACGATCCGCATGCGGAGGCGCTCGGCGCGATCCCTTACACCGCTGAGTACTTCGCTGCGCTGGCGCTGTCCATCGTGCGGGAAGTGCATCGGTTGCACGTGACGCCTGTGAAAGTCATCGCGCTCGATTGCGACGACACCTTATGGAGCGGCGTTTGTGGCGAGGATGGTCCGACGGGTGTCGTGGTGGACGCGCCCCGTCGCTGCCTGCAGGAGTTCATGGCACGGCAGCGTGACAAAGGGCGCGTGCTGGCGCTCGCTAGCAAGAACAACGAAACCGATGTGCTCGAGACGTTTCGCGTCCATCCCGACATGCCGTTGCGACTCACGGATTTCGTCGCGCGGCGCGTGAATTGGGAGCCGAAGTCCGTCGGTCTGCAAGCGATCGCGTCGGAACTGAACGTCGGGCTCGATAGTTTCGTGTTCGTGGATGACAACCCGATGGAGACCGCGGAGGTTCGGGCGGAGTGGCCCGAGGTTGCTGCCATCGCGCTGCCTCCCATCGCGGACGAGATCCCAGAGTTCCTGAGGCATGTGTGGGTGTTCGACGATGCGCCCGTGGCGCTGACCAGCGAGGACAAGCGGCGCAGCGAAGCTTATTCCGAGCAGGCACAGCGCGCGGATTGGGAGCGCCAGGCGCGCAATTTGGAAGAGTTCATCGCCGGGTTGAAGCTCGAGATCGCGTTCAGCGAGATTCGCCCGGAGCATCTGGGGCGAGCCGCGCAACTCACCCAGCGCACGAATCAGATGAATACGACGACGCGTCGTCGAACCGAATCGGAGATCGCTGCTTTTCTGCATGAAGGAAGCGGGTTTGTGGTTGAGGTGCGCGATCGATTCGGCGACTACGGCATCGTTGGGTTGGTGTTGTTTACCGAAGCGGACGCAGAGATCACGGTCGATACGTTTCTTTTGAGTTGCCGGGCTCTGGGGCGCGGCGTTGAGCATGCCATGCTGCGCCGACTCGGTGAGAGGGCCGACACGGTTCACATGCTGTTCGCGGAAACGGCACGCAACGCACCGGCTTATCGCTTCCTCAAGAGTGTTGGTGACGAGCCGTTTCGTTTTCGCGCCGCGGATTTGCGCGGACTGCGCTACGAAGCCGGCAAAGCGCTGCCTCACGATGCGGAGCCCGCGCCGATCGGAACCCGCAGCAAACCCGCCGCGCGCCGGATTACACGGCCATCGCTCAATTCCGCGTGCCTTCCGATTTGCTCGCAGCGATCCGTCGCGGCAAGACGACTCCGCATACGGCGAAGGGGCAGCCGCGAACCGATCTGGAGCGGCGCCTGTGTGTTCTCTGGGCGGAACTGCTCGCCGTAACGGAAGTCGGGATCCACGATAACTTCTTCGACCTCGGCGGCCATTCGCTACTTGCCGTGCAGCTTGCCTCTCGATTGCATCAGGATCTCGGCGTCGATCTACCGCTCGAAGTCGTCTATACCGGGACGTTGACGGTTGCCGAACTCGCGCACTCGATCGAGTTGTTCGAAGTCGGCCACGTGGATGACCCCGAATACGCGGCGATGCTCGCGGAAATCGAGAACCTGACGGAAGAGGAAGCGCAGCAGATGCTCGAAAACGAGCTGCGCGGCTGATGCGGATCCTGCTAACGTCGAATGCGTCGTTCGTTCCTCCGCGAGGTGGCTCGACGCGTTCGAATGCGGTGTGGCTCGAGTATCTGGCGTGGCGCGGGCATCAGTGCCGCGTTATCTGTAGCGCGGCTTCCGGCAGGAGCGAGGGCGTGCGATCGGAGGCCGGCAGCCAGGGATTTGTGGTCGATCCGGATCGCGAGCGCGACGACATCGTGTTGCCGAGCGGAATCGTGGTGAGTTCCATCCGCGATCTCGTACGCCGTACGGGAGTGCTAACTACTGCAATTCGAGAGTTCGAACCGGATTGGGTTTTGGTGTCATCCGAAGACATCGGGCACGCGTTGCTGCGTGAGGCTGACGAGGCCGCGCCGGGTAGGATCATTTATCTCGCCCATACGCCGCAGTTCCTTCCGTTTGGTCCGGAAAGCTGGAGCGCGGATGCGCAGGCCGCGGCTCGCGCGCGCCGTTCGGCTGCCGTTGTGGTCATCGGAAAACACATGGCCGGATATGTCGAGCAGCATCTCGGTTTGCGGCCGCATGTGATTCCACCTGCGGTTTACGGGCCGGGGCCTTGGGACAACTTCGCGAATTTCGATCAGGGTGACGTGCTGATGGTGAATCCCTGCGCGGTGAAAGGGATCAGCGTATTCGCGGCTGTCGCTCGCTCGATGCCGTCTCTGTCCTTCGCCGCCCTGCCTGGTTGGGGAACCACAAGTGACGATCGCGCGCTGCTCGCTTCACTGCCCAACGTGAGATTGCTGGAGCCCGTTCGTCACATCGAAGAAGTGCTGGAGCGCACGCGGGTGTTGCTGATGCCTTCGCTCTGGTACGAGGGATTCGGGTTAATCGTGATGGAAGCGATGCTGCGCGGAATCCCCGTGATTGCGAGCGATTCGGGCGGGCTGATCGAAGCCAAGCACGGGACCGGATATGTGCTGCCGGTGAATCCGATCACCGAGTATCGTGCGGAGTTCGATGAAGTGCGGATGCCGCGTCCGGCGATTCCGCCTCAGGATGCCGGTCAGTGGGTGGATGCGCTTCGTGAACTGGCCGGAGATCGTACAGCGTACGAACAAGAGTCAGAGCGCTCGCGAGAAGCGGCGCTGGAATTTGTGCAGGGCATCGATCCGGGCGCGATCGAGAAGATGCTGGTGGGATTGCGGCCCGGCGCGCGGGGTGGGATGCGTATTTTACTGGCGCACAACTCGCTTTATTTTCCGTCGCACGGGGGCGGCGATAAATCGAACCGGCTGCTGATGGAAGCGCTGGTCGCGTGCGGGAACGAGGTTGAGGTATTCGCTCGTTTGGAGACGTTCGGCGAGGACGCCCAGCAGAGTTTCGTTGCCGAGCTTGCGGCGCGTGGCACGCCGGTCGCGTCAGAGGAAAACGGTGTGGTCGGGTTCGAGCGCAACGGCGTGCGCGTATTCACATCGGCCAACAATCCGAAGCTACGGAACCTTTTTGCCGCACGCATCGCCGCGTTCGATCCCGATGTGATTCTCTGTTCCACCGACGACCCCGGTGCGCTGCTGCTTGAAGTCGCCTTGCGAGCGCCTCGAGCGCGCGTCGTGTATCTGGTACGGGCGACCGTCGCGGTCCCATTCGGGCCGGACTGCGCGTTTCCGAATCCGGCGAAGACCGAGATGATCGGGCGCGTGGATTCGATCATCGGCGTCAGCGAATACGTGGCCGAATATGTGCGTCGTTGGGGCGGCTTTCCTGCGATTCATGTGCCGATCTCGCTGCTCGAGCCGGGCGATTACTCAGCCATGGGGCGATTTGAAAACCGCTATGTGCTGATGGTGAATCCGTGCGCAGTGAAGGGCGTTTCGATCTTCGCCGCGCTGGCTGAAGCGATGCCCGATCTCGAGTTCGCGGCGGTGCCGACATGGGGCACGAATGCCGACGATCTGGCGCTGTTGCGCGGACACGACAACATCACTTTGTTCGATCCAGTCGACGACATCGCCGTGTTTTTGCGGCAAACGAAAGTGGTGCTGGTGCCGTCGGTGTGGGCGGAAGCGCGGTCGCGCATGGTGGTGGAGGCGATGATTCGTGGGATTCCGGTGATCGCCAGCGATGTCGGCGGCTTGCATGAGGCGAAGCTGGGCGTGCCGTACTTGTTGCCGGTAAATCCGATTCAGCGATACCACGCGCGAGTGGACGCGAACATGGTTCCCGTCGCCGAGGTGCCGCCGCAGGATATCGGGCCGTGGAAGCAATCGTTGCGAGAGCTGGTGAGTGATCGCGACCTATATGAGGACATTTCGCGGAAGTCGCGCGAGGCCGCGCTGGTCTACGCCGAGAACCTGAACTGCAAGCCGCTGGCGAATCACTTGGAGGAGTTAATCCGGAAGCCGAAACGCGAGAAGGCGGCTGCCAGAATTGCCGAGCCGCTTTCGGATGCCAAGAAGAAATTGCTCGCGCTGCGACTGAACAAATCGCGCGGAGTCCGGCAAGGGAAGTGGTTTACATCGGAACCGCACGGCGATCGACCGGCGCTCTACGTGTTTCCGCATGCGGGAGCGGGCCCGGCGGAATATGCGTGGTTGAAGAGCGCGGTCGGCGTGCGGCTCCCCGGTCGCGAATCGCGCATCGGCGAGCCGGCCTACACGGACATGAAGCCTTTAGTCGACGCGCTGTTTGAGGCGTTTCGTCCGCATGCCGCTGGACGGTTTGCATTATTCGGCCACAGCATGGGCGCCGGAATTGCATTCGAACTTGCAAGGCGTTTGCGTCGCGAAGGTTTGCCGCTGCCGGAGCGGCTGATCGTTTCTTCCGCGCGCGCGCCGCAGATGAAGACCGGCTTCAGCGGTCCGGAACCGTCTGACGCCGAGTTGCTTGCGGCATGCGCCGTGAGCCCCGAAGTTGCACCGCTCGTGCTGCCGGCGCTTCGGGCTGACACGCGGCTTTATAGAAACTATGTGTATCAGCCCGAGACCCCACTGCCTCTGTTTATCGAGGTCCACGGCGGTGCCGACGATACGTCTCTGACTGAGGAACAGCTTCGCGCATGGGGCGAACAGTCAACCATCGGCAGTTCACTCACCATGCATCCGGGCGGCCATTTCTTCTGGGGCGACGCCGACACTGGTTTAAACTCGGACGATGTCTTTGGTGGTAGTTGGGTCCGTCGCATATGACGGAATTGAGACGCCTCACGGCAAGGTGGACCGCATCCTCGGTGGTGCCGCGACCTACATCGCGCTATCGGCGAGTTACTTCACGCGGCCGCATATCGTAGCCGTGATCGGCGATGATTTCGCGCAGGAGGATTTGGATTTCCTTTCATCGCGAAACATCGATATCGAAGGAATCGAGAAAGTCCCCGGCAAGACTTTTTTCTGGGCCGGTGTGTACTCGCAGGACATGAATCACCGCGAGACGCTGGTCACCGAGTTGAACGTGTTCGCGGATTTCAATCCGAAGCTGCCCGAGGCGTACAAGCAGAAGCCTTATCTGCTGCTCGGCAACATTCAGCCCGAGTTGCAGCGCTCGGTTCGAGCGCAGGTGGAGAACCCGGCGCTCACCGGCGGCGACACCATGAACTACTGGATCGCCGACTTCCGCGAGCAACTGCTGGCCACCATCAAGCAGTGGGATTTCCTGCTGATCAACGATTCCGAAGCCGTCATGCTCTCGGGCGAGCACAATCTGCGCCGCGCGGCGGAGAAGATCATGGCGATGGGTCCGCACACGCTGGTGATCAAGCGCGGCGAGTATGGCGCGATTCTCTTTCATAAAGATTTTCACTTCATCGCGCCGGGGTATTTGCTGAATCAAGTCTTCGATCCGACTGGCGCGGGCGATTGCTTTGCCGGCGGATTCATCGGATATCTGGCGAGCCAAAAAGCCACGCTCGGGGACAACGGCGGCGTGGATGAGCGCACCCTGCGGCGCGCCGTGATCTATGGCTCGGTCATGGGCAGCTTCTGTTGCGAGAAGTTCGGTCCGGATCGCTTCCGGACGCTCACGCGCGCGGAGGTAGACGAACGGTTTACCGAGTTCAAAGCCTGCACCGACTTCTAGCCGCTGCGTTCGCGGTTACGGTAAGTTCGCTCGCGGTCTGGTACTTCGCGGCCCACGGCTGGCTCTACTACTACGGCGATGCGGAAGCGCATCTGAATCAGGCGCGGCGTTTGGTGGACAACAGCACGCCGGGGTGGGAACAGCTTGGAGTGCCGTGGCTGCCGCTTCCGCATTTGGTGATCGCGCTGTTTGCCGCCAGCAACTCGCTGTGGCGAAGTGGCTTGGCGGGGTCGATTCCGTCGGCGGCGTGTTGGGTCGCAGCCGGGTTGTTCTTGTTCGGTGCGGCGAACGAGGTTTTCGCCAGTTGGTGGGCTGCGTGGACGGCGCTGCTGGTTTTCCTGTTGAATCCCAACGGACTCTATCTGCAATCGACTGCGATGACAGAATCGTTCTTCGCGGCGGGACTTTGCGGATTGTTGTACTTCTCGGTTCGGTTCCGGAAGACGGGCGCGCTGTCGGACGTGATTGGCGCGGGACTTTGTGCGCTGGCGGGGACGCTAACGCGCTATGACGGCTGGGTTTTGTTGCCGTTTTGCGCCGGGTATCTGTTGATTGTTGCGCCGCTCAATCGCTGGCGCTCTAGCGCTTTGTTCTGTGCGATCGCGGGTATCGGACCAGTCGCTTGGTTCTACTACAACTGGTGGCTGACTTCCGATCCACTCTACTTCTTACGGGGACCCGGTTCGGCGCAAGCGATTCAGGGCGCGTCGCCCTATCCGGGCCTGCATGACTGGTATCTGGCGCGAGTCTACTATCGGACCTGCGTCGAGCTAGTGCTGGGGAATCCGCTGTTCTGGCTCGCTTTGGTTGGACTGATCTTCGCGATCGGCCGTCGCGCCTGGTGGCCCGCGTTACTTCTGGCCCTGCCGCCCGCCTTCTACATCTGGAACATGCATTCCGGAAGCAGTCCAATCTTCATGCCGAGCCTCTGGCCGCATAGCTGGTACAACACGCGCTACGGGCTGGCCGCGCTTCCCGCTGCTGCGTTTTTGAGCGCGGCAATCACTCGCACCCGATGGGGTCTGCTGGCCGTGCTGATTGCGGTGTATCCGTGGGTGCGATATCCGTCGCACGAGAACTGGATCACATGGAAAGAATCTGAGCGCAACTCAATCAGCCGGCGCGCGTGGACTAGCCAAGCCGCGACATATCTGGAAGCGCACGCGCATCCCGGTGAGCACTTTGCCGCCGGATTCGGCGACTTGATCGGGATCTTCCGCACCGCGGGTATTCCCATCCATAACGTGTTCCATCAAGGAAATACGATGCTGTGGGATGCGGCGGTGCAGCGGCCCGAGCTGTTTCTGAACACGGTCTGGGTGGTTTGCCAGCAGGGCGATCAGCTCTGCGGCGCCGTCGGGCATGCGGGTCGCTACCGGTTGGCGGATCGTATCACTGTTGAAGGCGCACCGGTCCTGGAAATTTACCGAAATGAATATTCCGTTTCACAAAGCGCACGGCGCGAAGAATGATTTCCTGCTGACCTATACCGGCGACTTGCCCGCCGGCCTCGATCTGCCTACCGTGGCGCGCGCCATCTGCGACCGGAACACCGGCGTCGGCGCCGACGGTTGGATGCTCATCGACGAACGCCCCGGCATTCGTCTGTTCAATTCCGATGGAAGCGAGCCGGAACTCTCGGGCAACGGGACGCGCTGTGCCGCCGCGCTGCTCATCCAGCAGGGAGCGCGTGAGAACCCGATCGTGATTCAAACCGGTGCGGGACCTAAAGAGCTCCGGCTGATCTCTCGCGATGGAAACCACTTCGAGTTCGAGATGAATATGGGGAAACCGCGCGTGGTTGAATTACATTTCACGATCAGCGCCGCGGGACGGGACTTTGACGCCTCGCTGATCGATGTCGGTAACCCGCAATGCGCCATCCCCGTGGACGATTTTGAGTGGGATTGGATGGGCACCGGAGCATCCATCGAAACGAACCCACATTTCCCCAACCGCAGCAACGTTTCCTTCCTGCGCGTGATAGATTCCCACACGATCGACGTCCGGTTCTATGAGCGCGGCGCGGGCGTGACCCAGAGTTCCGGAACCGGGTCGACCGGCGCGGCCTGTTGCGCCCTAGTCCGCGGGCTCGTTTCCAGTCCGGTTCGCGTGCTGACTCCGGCCGGACAGCTGATCGTTGAGGAACGGGGCGACTATTACCTCCAAGGACCGGCGCAGATCGTTGCGTCCGGAATTTACAACTATGATGAGTGGAGATGAGTACGGCAACGGAAGCAGCGCCGCCGAGCGCAATGCCCGCCAACCCAAGTAGTGCGGAAGTGCTGGCGGAGAAGATTCGCTCGCGTAAGGCGCGCGTCGGCGTCGTTGGCCTGGGCTACGTCGGGCTGCCGCTCGCGGTCGAATTCGCCAAGGCCGGGTTTCGACGTGACTGGCATTGATCTGACTCGCGGCAAAGTCGATAAGGTGAACGCGGGTGAGTCCTATATCCCCGACATCGCGGGGAACCTGGTAGCGGAGTTGTCCGCGGCGGGCAAGCTGCGCGCGACCACTGACTTCAGCGCGATTGCGGAACTCGACACGGTCAACATCTGCGTCCCGACGCCGCTGCGCAAGACGAAAGACCCGGACATGAGTTTCATCGTGGCCGCCTGCGCAGAGATCGAGAAGTATCTGCATCCGGGGATGCTGATTATTCTGGAATCCACCACCTACCCGGGAACCACCGATGAACTCGTGCTGCCGATGATGGAGAAATCGGGCCTGCGCGTGGGAGAAGATTTCTTCCTGTGTTTCTCGCCGGAGCGCGTCGACCCTGGAAATCCGAAATACCAGACCGTCAATATTCCGAAAGTAGTCGGCGGCTCGACGCCTGCCTGCACGGAACTCGGCCGCTTATTCTACGCGCAAGCGCTGGAAACGGTGGTTCCAGTCAGCTCGACGCAGGTCGCCGAGATGGTGAAATTGCTCGAAAACACGTTCCGCATGATCAATATCGGCCTCGCGAACGAGATTGCGATCATGTGCAACGGCATGGGAATCAACGTCTGGGAAGTGATCGAGGCGGCGGCGACGAAACCGTTCGGCTTCATGCCGTTCTATCCCGGGCCGGGTCTGGGCGGCCATTGCATTCCGATCGATCCGTTCTATCTTTCCTGGAAAACCAAGCAAGCCGGTATTGAGGCGCGCTTCATCGAGCTCGCCGGACATATCAATGGGCAGATGCCGCACTTCGTGGTGGAGAAGATTCAGAACGCGCTCAATGACCACGGGAAAGCAGTGCGCGGCTCGCACGTCCACATCTTCGGCGTTTCCTATAAGAGAGATATCGACGATGTTCGGGAATCGCCGGCCCTGGACATCATGTTGTTGCTGGAGCGAAAGGGCGCGCGGGTAACGTACACCGATCCGCACGTTCCGACGCTGAAACTGGGTGAACGGGCGATGACGTCGCAGGACGGCAGCATGGCGGCGGACGCGGATTGCGTGGCGGTGATTACGGACCATTCCGGCTTCGATTACAACGGACTGGTCTCAAGCGCCAAATTGATCGTCGATACACGAAACGCGCTGAAAGGGTTTACGTCCAGTAAGATCGTCCGCCTGTAATGCTACCGGCGATGATCCTCATTTCTTGAGGAATGCCAGCAAATCCGCGTTGATCGTATCGGCCTCGGTCGTCGGCATCCCGTGCGGGAATCCTTTGTAAGTCTTAAGCGTGCCGTTCTTCAGCAGTTTTGCGGAAAGCGGCCCGGCGGCGACATAGGGCACGATCTGGTCATCTTCGCTATGCATAACTAACACCGGGACGGTGATCTTCTTGAGGTCTTCGGTGAAATCGGTTTGGGAAAAGGCCACGATTCCGTCGTAATGCGCCTTGGCGCCGCCCATCATTCCCTGCCGCCACCAATTCTGAATGACCGCTTCCGAGGATTTCGCTCCGGGCCGGTTGTAGCCGTAAAAAGGACCCTCGGGCAGCGCACGATAGAAGATTGAGCGATTGGCAGCGAGCTGCGCCTGAAGGTCGTCGAATACTTCCTTGGGAAGGCCTACGGGATTGGCGGGCGTCTTCAGCATCAGCGGGGGCACGGCACTGATCAGCGCAGCCTTGGACACGCGGCTCTCGCCATGCCGGGCCAGGTAGCGCGTGACTTCCCCGCCACCGGTGGAGTGGCCGACGTGGATGGCGCCGTTCAGGTCCAGATGCGCGGTCAGGGCGGCCAGATCGTCGGCGTAGTGGTCCATGTCGTGACCTTCCGAGACTTGGGTGGATCGGCCGTGCCCCCGGCGGTCGTGAGCAATGACGCGATAGCCGTGTTGCAGGAAGAACAACATCTGGTTGTCCCAGTCGTCAGCCGATAGTGGCCACCCGTGGCTGAACACGATGGGCTGGCCCGAGCCCCAGTCCTTATAGAAGATTTCTACTCCGTCGTTCGTTGTTATGTATGGCATATGGCTCCTTCAAATGACCGATTGGTCTTTCGATTACACCATCTTCAGTGATTGTTTGTGATACTCGAAACGCACTACGCTGGCTTGCGTCCAGTGAATCGTCCGCCTTTGATTCGGCGTAGATCGTACCTCTCAAGAACGTCGACTGTGCTCTCCCGTTGACAAAGGAGCGAAATGGGCACAGAATCTTAGGCATCGGGGTGTTAGCGTGAAACGACTATTTGTAACCACATCGGTGTGCGCGGCGGCGGTCCTATCCGCCGGCGCAATGTATGGTCAAAACGTGATTTCGGCCAAATCTGGCTTAGTTCATTACACCGAGGGGGATGTATCGGTGGATGGAAAGCCGGTTTCCGGTAAAGCGGGTGTGTTCGCCCAAGTCAATAAAGACGGACGGATGACGACGACGGAAGGGCGAGCGGAAGTGCTGATGACCCCCGGCGTCTTCCTTAGGGTGGGCGAGCAAAGCGCGATTCACATGATCTCGACGTCCCTCGCAGATACGCGCGTGGGGATCGAATCCGGCCGGGCCCTGCTCGAGTCGGACACGCCGATGAAGGGCAACATCGTCACGCTGCTTTACAAGGATTACGCGATGGCGCCGACCAAACCCGGACTCTACGAGATCACCACCAACCCGCCCCAATTCAAGGTTTACTCGGGGGAGGCCGAAGTCACCCTGAACGGCCAGACCATCGTCGCGAAAGAGGGAAAGCTGGTGAACCTTTCGGCGGCGTTGGCGCAAGAGCATTTCCCCGATAAGGATGGCGACGATCTGTATCGCTGGAGCAAGCTGCGCAGCGGATATATCTCCGAGGCGAATGCCTCTGCGGCAAGTACGGCCTCCAACGGCGGCTACTCGAGTTTCACCGGTTTGAGCGGCGTCGGCGGGTATGCCGGTAACTGGTTCTACAATCCGGCATTCGGAATGTACACCTACATGCCGTTCTCGGGGACAATGTTTAGCCCGTTCGGTTACGGGTTGTGGAGTCCATACACGATCTATCAGGCTTACCCGTATGGATATTACGGCTCCGGAAGTCCGGCGACGAGCCAGGCTTCTTCTGCGGGCGGCAGCGTAAAGAGCAGCCTGGTGCATCCCGTGCATCTGCCGACACCTCCGGGACGGACGTCGTACGTGACATCTACTGGCGGCGGATACGCTTCCTCAGGGAGCGTGCCTACGCGCACGAGCTATTTGACCTCGGCCTCTAACGGCTCATCATCGTCGAGCATGGGTTCCGCGTCTCGCGGCGGTGGAGGCGGTAGCAGCTCGGGCGGGCGGGGGCATTAGAAGAGCGTTCAATAGTTTTTTCACGATCAAATCGCCGCCATTCCGGGCATCGTTGGTACCCGGAATGGCGGTTTTGTTTTTAGTCTAAGATTTCGATAAGAACTTCGGCTCCGACGTAATACTCGTTGTTTGATTGAGGAACTCGGTTGGGTTCCGCCACTTACCGGCTACTCGCCGGGACGCCCACTTACTTGCAGCGGGTCCCCCCTCTTCAGCGATTCAACCACCCGGCTGAATCGACCAAACTCACCCTACTCACAAAGAATATTCGCGGCTTCGTTTGCCTAGCCCGGGCTTGAATTACGCCTAACTATCTCCTCTAAAAAAAGTTAAAACTTATTCGCTTGTAGCCAAGTCGGGGTATTGATTTTTCTGAAAGCAAACCGATTACTAACTTGTCAAGAGTTCACATACAGCTCGCAGCTAGGCATTTCGCTGCAGGGCGGAAGAGCATTTATGTCGTTCAATCGGTTTGCAGTAACATCCATTTTTTTGTTCAGCCTGAGCGCCGCGGCGCAGAATGGCCCACCAATCCCGGCTACCTATCAAAGCTTGTATACAGAGTTGCAGGGCGATGTAACATCGTTCTCTCAAGCCATCTCCGCGTCCTGGAATGGTTCGCACTACCCGACCATATACGCGTCGCAGTTGCTTACCGCAAATTCGGATCAGGGATCATCCCTTCTGGGAACTAACTACTATTCAACAACTGTACTGACCGAACTACAGGAGCTCCAAGCTCTGGGAGTTACCGCTGTGTCCCTGAATATCAACTTCCCAATTCTCTATCAACCCTATTACACTAATCAGCAAGACTTCCAGAACTTCGTCAATTTCTACCAGCTACTAGCCCAGCAGATTCATGCAAACGGGATGACTTTGACGGTCGAGACGACTGTCGCATCGGCGAGCGCAGGCAGCAACGGCGCAAACTACGCTCCTTACTACACCACCCTATCCTGGAGCGAATATATGGCGGGGCGGGCGCAACAGACGGTGAACATCGCGCAGTTGATCCACCCTGACTATATCTCGGTAATCACCGAGCCGGACTCCGAGTCGCAAAACAGCGGACAGGCAAATGCGGGCACGCCGGCGGGAAGTTTACAGGAACTACAAACCATCCTGGCTGCCATGCAAGCCGCCGCTAATAAGACTCCGGTGGGAGCGGGCGCGGGCACGTGGATCAATTCATTTACGACCTATATCCAGAACGTCATATCCACACCGGCTTCGTTCGTGGATGTTCATCTTTACTCGGTTTCTAACTCGTACCCGGAGAACGCCCTGACGGCGGCTACGATGGCACACGCCGCGGGCTTGCCTATCGTGATGAGCGAGACGTGGTGCAAGAAGATTTCCGCCGCGCAGCTTGCCGGTATCGCAGGGTCGCTCGACGATCAGGATGTCGACGCGCTAGGTACCTTCAGCTTTTGGGAACCGCTCGACCAGATGTATCTGCAAGCGCTGGTGAACATGGCGCAAGCTGGACAGTTCCTGTACATTTCGCCTTTCTGGACACAACTCTATTACTCCTATCTGGACTACGGGACCTACGGGACCGAGACAACGAGTCAGATCCTGATCGCCTCCCAAACCAACTCCGGGTATGCGCGCCAGAGCGCGGCGTTTTCGCCCGTCGGTACGGCATGGGAGACGATGATCCTGCCGGCCCCGGATACCACGCCGCCCCAAGTCCCTTCGCCGCCCGTGATCGGAGAATATGGCCAAACCGCCGTGCAGGTGCTTTGGAATCCCACCACCGATAACGTCGGCGTGGCCGGATACAATCTGTTCCGGAACGGCGCGTTGTTGGAAACGGCAAGCCAGGTCGGGTACACCGATAACTCGGTATCGCCCTCGACGACCTACTCCTATCAGGTTCAGGCGTTCGACGCGGCCGGGAACTTGTCAGCGTTGTCAGCGCCCGCAACCGTCACCACACACGCCATCCCGGATGTCACCCCGCCGTCTGTACCGGCGAACCTCAAAGGGACGGCGCCAACCGACCAGCAGATTTCGCTCACCTGGTTGCCTTCGACGGACAATGTCGCGGTCGAAGGGTATCGCGTTCTCGGCGGCGTGACGGCAACTTCGCTCTCGCCGATCGCGTCGGTCACCACAAATTCATTCATCGATACGAATTCTCTGCGTCCAAACACGGCTTACTACTTCGCGGTGGAAGCGTTCGATACGTCGGGCAACTACTCGGCCCAAAGCGTGGTGTTAGCCGTCAGCACGCTTCCCGATAAAACACCTCCCACCGTTCCGGCGCACGTGCTCGCCACGGGAACCGGCTGTCAGCAAGTGAGTCTGTCCTGGTCACCATCCACGGACGATGTACATCTGTCCGGCTATGTGATCTACCGGGGAAGCACCAGTTCCGCGCTGACCGCCGTGGGCAGCACGACGAACGCGAGTTATGTGGATACCTTGAGTCTGCAGCCGGGAGCGACTTACTATTACTCGGTGGCCGCCTATGACGAAGCCGGCAACTATTCCGCGCAGAGCTCGCCTGTCATGACCGCCACGCTTCCGGACACGCAGCCGCCATCCGTTCCACAGAATCTCAAGGCCGTCGCGAATTCTGACATTCAGATTTCGTTGACCTGGTCACCCTCCACCGACAATGTTTCCGTTGCCGGCTACCGGATCTATGGCGGTACTAGCGCGACTTCGCTATCAGCGCTGGCGAGCGTCAGCACGACATCGTTCACCGATACGCTTTCCGTTCATCCAAACACGACTTATTACTACGCGGTTGAAGCGTTTGATAGGTCAGGTAACTACTCGGCGCAGAGCGCGCTAGCTCAAGCAACCACGCTTACTGACACAATCCCACCAACCCAGCCAACAAATGTTACCGCCAAAGGAACCGGGGTCGAACAGGTAACTTTGACTTGGTTGCCATCCACAGACAATGTCCATGTCAGCGGCTACGTCATCTATCGAAGTAAAACCAACTCCTCGTTGACCGCCGTCGGTAGCGCCACGACCACCACGTATGTGGACAACCTCAGTCTGCAGCCCAACACCACGTATTACTATTCGGTCGCTGCTTATGACGAAGCAGGTAACTATTCGGCGCAGAGCCCCGTGGCTCTGGCGACCACGCTACCCGACACAGTCCCGCCGACCGTACCAACGAGTGTCACCGCCAAAGGAACCGGGGTTGAACAGGTAGCCTTGGCGTGGTCGTCGTCGACGGATAATATCCACGTCAGCGGTTACGTCGTCTATCGGGGCACGACCAACTCCGCGTTAACCGCGGTCGGAAGCACCACGACCACCACGTATGTGGATACACTTAATCTGAAGCCGAACACCACGTATTACTATTCGGTCGCGGCCTATGACGAAGCCGGCAACTATTCGGCGCAAAGCCCGGTGATCGCCGCCACCACTCTCGCCGACACGCAGGCACCCACGGTCCCGCAGAACCTTGCGGCCGTCGCGACTTCCGGCACGGTGATTTCGCTGACGTGGTCGCCATCGACGGATAATGTAGCGATTTATCGCTACCAGATCTACGGAGGCATTAGCGCGCAGACGCTCAGCCTGATCGGCACTTCCGTGACGACGTCCTTTAACGACTCCACAGGTCTAAAAGCAAATACAACGTATTACTATGCCGTGAGCGCGGTCGACACGAGCGGTAATGCTTCGGCGCAAAGCAGCGTTATCAACGTAATGAATCCCTGATCATTGACAAGCCGGGGCGGATTCGAAGTTCCTTCGAGTCTGCCCGGGTCTTGCGCAGTCTCCGAAATTCCGCCTGGCGCGCCTTCCTTTCTTCCCAGCCTTTTCTAACCCGGCTCTTCTAACCTTTCAATCGACCAAATCTCATTATGGACCATTTCTCACACTATCGAGGGGGTCGGTGTACCAGAAAGAAATAAGGGTTTTTCATTAATTGCCGAATAAGAGCGTGGGTGCAATTGAATGCGCCCAGTGCATATTCTCAAAAAATTCGGGGGAATGTATGGCGTATAAACGGGCATTTCTAGCAATATTCTTATTTCGATTTGCGCTGGCAGCACAGACAAGTCCGCCGATTCCGGCAAACTACCAAAGCCTGTACACGGAGCTGCAGGGCGATGTGACCGCGTTCTCACAAAACATGGCGGGAACGTCCGGTGTCCAATACCCCACGATATTCGCCGGTCAAGTGATGACAGCCAATTCAGACATCGGGAGCAACCTGTTGCAGACCGGGTATTACGCGGGGACCGTCGCGCCGGAACTGCAAGAGATACAGGCTCTGGGCGTGACAGCGGTTACGGTACACATCAATTTTCCGGTTCTATATCAGCCCTACTTCAGCGATCCGCAGGTCTTCCAAAACTACGTTGCCTTTTACCAACAGCTTGCGCAACAAATACACGCGAGCGGCATGAAAATGATCGTGGAAACGTCCGTTGCGTCACCTGAGAACGGCGCAAACGTCGCGAACTTTCTTTCGTATTACCAAAGCCTTTCGTGGAACGACTATATGGCCGGCCGGGCCCAACAGGCTCTAACCATTGCCCAGTCGATCCAACCCGACTACCTCTCGGTGATAACGGAGCCCGACTTTGAAGCTCAGAACAGCGGACAAACGAGTGCTGGAACCCCCGACGGCAGTTTGCAGGAACTGCAAACCATCCAAGCCGCCTTTCAAGCCGCAAATGTAACTAACGTTCCAATCGGCGCTGGCGCGGGCACCTGGATCCCTTCGTTCTCTCAATACATTCAAAACTTCATATCCGCGCCAGTTGGATATATCGATGTGCATATGAATTCCGTCTCGAATAACTTCCCGCAAAATGCACTCTCGGCGGCCACCATGGCGCAGGCCGCAGGGATTCCAGTTGCTATGAGTGAAGCGTGGTGTAAGAAGATATCAGCCGTCGATATGCAATCGAACCCCGCCAACCTTGAAGGCCAGACCGTCGATGCTCTCGATACGTTCAGCTTCTGGGAGCCCTTAGATCAGTTGTTCCTGCAATCCCTCGTAACCATGGCGCAAACGGGCCAGTTTCTGTTCGTCGCCCCCTCGTGGACCGGGTTCTTCTTCGGAAGCCTGGACTATTCGCAATATGGCACTCAATCGGCGAGCCAAGTAGTAGCGAGTGCACAGACAGCGGCGCTGAATGCTCGCCAGGTCGGCGCGTTCACCGCGCTCGGGCCGGCTTGGGAAGGCATGATTCTCCCCACCCCCGATACAACCGCACCGCAGGTTCCCGCCGCGCCTTCGACCGGCCAAATCAATCAGACCTTTGTACAGGTACTATGGGGTCCATCGCAAGACAATGTTGGCGTGGCCGGATATAACTTATACCGCAACGGGGCGTTGATTTACACCTCCAGTCAAGTGAATTACAACGACAGTTCGCTGGCCGCGAATACGACGTATTCCTATCAGCTTCAGGCGTTCGACGCTGCCGGAAACTTGTCAGCGCTGTCCGCGCCCACCACGGTGACGACCTTATTGGTCGAAGATACGACGCCGCCTTCGGTACCGGCCAATGTCCAAGGAATAGCTGTCGCCAATCAGCAGATTCAGCTCACCTGGTCGCCTTCAACCGATGACTTCGCGATCGGAGGATATGAAGTGTTCCGCGGCTCGAGCCCAACTTCGCTTTCACCGTACGCCGTTTCGACCAATACGTGGTTTACCGACAGTTCAGTTACCGCGAACACCACTTACTATTATGCTGTAGAGTCGTTTGATCCGTCCGGTAACTACTCGGCGCAAAGCAACGTAGTCACTGTCACATCATCCAGCAGCTCATCCGGTCCCGGCCTGGTCCCGGCAGTTTACCAAAGCCTTTACTCAGAATTACAAGGCGATATCGCGAACTTCTCTCAAGCCAGCGCAGCCGCTTCGAACGGTTCCAGCTATCCGACTACATATTCATCGCAGTTGCTCACGGCGAACTCGAATGTGGGTCCGACACTTATCGGAAGCTCATATTTCAATGTCGCCGTTATGCCGGAGTTACAAGAGCTTCAAGCGCTGGGAGTTACCGCCGTTTCGGTTAATATCAATTTCCCTATTCTTTACGAACCCTACTACGGTGATCAGGCCACATATCAGAGCTACGTCAACTTCTATCAACAGGTCGCCCAGCAGATCCACTCGATGGGGATGAAGATGATCGTCGAAACTACCGTGGCCTCCGCGGTGGCCGGAACAAACGGCGCCGGGTTCCTTCCGTACTATCAGACGCTAGCTTGGAACGACTATATGAATGGCCGCGCGCAGCAGGCGGTGAATATCGCTCAATCGCTCCAACCGGACTTCATGTCGGTGATCACCGAGCCGGATTCCGAGTCCCAGAACTCCGGGCAGCCGAACGCCGGAACGCCCAGCGGTAGCTTGCAGGAACTGCAAACCATCCTGGCTGCCCTGCAGGCCGCGAACGTCACCAACGTGCCGGTCGGCGCGGGCGCGGGGACCTGGATCAACTCTTTCTCCACCTATATTCAGAACGTTCTCTCCACGACGGCTTCTTACGTCGACGTGCACTTGTATTCGGTTTCCAACGCGTTTCCTGAGAATACGCTCGCGGCGGCAGCCATGGCCCACGCGGCAGGCGTGCCCATCGCAATGAGTGAGACGTGGTGCAAAAAGGTCAGCGCCTCGCAGTTACAAGGTCTGGCCGGTAACTTAAACGACGAAGCGGTTGACGCTCTAGGCACGTTTAGCTTCTGGGAGCCGCTGGATCAGATGTTCCTGCAGGCCCTGGTACAGATGGCAAACGCCGGCCAATTCCAATTTGTTGCTCCATTCTGGACCGATTTCTACTATTCGTATCTTGACTTCGGCCAGTACGGATTGCAAACTCCAGACCAGCTCATGATTGCGGAACAGAGTGCCTCCCTAAGCGCACGCCAATCCGCTTCATTTTCGACGGTTGGACCGGCTTGGGAAAACATGATCCTTCCCACTCCGGATACGACCGCTCCCCTGGTTCCCGCGGCCCCGACGATCGGCCAATATGGTCAGACTCAGGTTCAGGTGCTTTGGACCCCGACTACCGACAACGTCGGTGTGGCTGGATATAACCTGTACCGGAACGGCACGCTGATTAACACATCGAGCCAGGTAAACTACGTCGACTCTTCTGCTGTTGCGGGGACCACATATAGCTATCAGGTGCAGGCATTCGATGCCCAGGGAAACACCTCAGATCTCTCCGCGCCCGTTACCGTCACAACAATCGCGCCGCCTGATAACACGCCACCTGCCGCGCCCCTAAATTTGCAAGGAACGGCCATGTCGGACCAGCAGATACAGTTAAGTTGGTCGCCTTCCACCGACAACGTTTCCATAGCCGGATACCGCGTGTTTCGAGGCGCGAATGCAGGTTCTCTCAGCCTGTTCGCCGTTGTAACCAGCGCCTCTTTTACCGATTCGAACTTGTATCCGAACACGACTTACTACTATTCTATCGAGGCATTCGATCCTTCCCGTAACTATTCGCCCATGAGTGCAACCATCGGAGTTACCACGCTTCCCGATACAACTCCTCCCACTGCACCTACCAACGTAATCGCGTCCGGGACCGGCTACCAGCAGGTGAACCTGAGCTGGACGGCGTCGACCGATGACATCCGGGTGGCCGGGTACACGATCTACAGGGGCAAGACGGCTTCATCGATGATCGCAGTCGGAACAGTTACAACGTCGACGACATTCGTGGATACGACGAGCTTAATGCCGGGAACGACTTACTACTACGCCGTAGTCGCCTTCGATGGAGCTCTCAACAATTCGGCGCAGAGCGCCATGACGACCGCCACCACAGTCGCCGACACCCAACCGCCCACGGTGCCGCAGAATGTCGTTGCAACAGTGGCCGGGATGCAGCAGGTGAATCTTACCTGGTCGCCATCGACGGACAACGTTATGGTTGCCGGATACAACATCTACTACGGAAAAACACCGTCTTCGATGACTCTGATTGGGGTCTCAACCACTCCATCGTTTAACGATACGATCGGCCTGATCCCGGGCGCAACCTACTACTTTGCCGTAGTTGCGTATGACGAGGTACTGAACCTCTCAGCTCAAAGCGCCGCAGTCACGGCGACGACAACTTCTGACACGCAGCCGCCAACCGTTCCTCAAAATCTGGTTGCCACCGTGGCCGGGATGCAGCAGGTGAACCTCACCTGGTCGGCGTCGACGGACAACGTGTCAGTTGCCGGCTACAACATCTACTACGGGAAAAGCGCTTCCTCGCTGACCCTGATCGGGAACACAACGAACACGTCGTTCAGCGATACGGCTTACCTGACTCCTGGTACAACTTACTACTTCGCGGTAGCCGCTTATGACGAAGTGCTCAACGCCTCGGCGCAAAGCCCCACAGTTACGGCAACCACTGTAGCCGACACGCAGCCGCCGACCGTTCCTCAAAATCTGGTTGCCACCGTGGCCGGGATGCAGCAGGTAAACCTCACCTGGTCGGCGTCGACGGACAATGTAACGGTCGCGGGTTACTACATCTACTACGGCAAGAGCACCTCTTCGATGACCCTGATTGGGAACACAACAAACACGTCGTTCAGCGATACGGCGTACCTGACTCCTGGTACAACTTACTACTTCGCGGTAGCCGCTTATGACGAAGTGCTCAATGCCTCGGCGCAAAGCCCCACAGTTACGGCAACCACTGTAGCCGACACGCAGCCGCCGACCGTTCCTCAAAATCTGGTGGCCACCGCCGCCGGAATGCAACAGGTGAATCTCACCTGGTCGGCATCGACGGACAATGTGTTAGTCGGGGGCTATTACGTCTACTATGGCAAGAGCGCCTCTTCGATGACTCTGATTGGGAACACAACCGCCACGTCATTCACCGACACGGTCGGTCTGATGCCCGGCACTACCTATTACTTCGCGGTAGCCGCCTATGACGAAGTGCTCAATGTTTCGGCGCAAAGCGCGACAGTCATGGCGACTACGGCGGCCGACACCCAGCCGCCGACCGCTCCTCAAAATCTGGTGGCCACCGCCGCCGGGATGCAGCAGGTAAACCTCACCTGGTCGGCATCGACGGATAACGTCATGGTCGTGCAGTACAAGATTTACGCCGGAAAATCGGCGTCATCGATGGCCTTGGTCGGAAGTTCCACCACCACTTCGTTTACGGATACGGTCGGTCTGATGCCCGGCACGGCATACTACTTCGCTGTGACAGCGCTAGACGAATCCTCCAACACCTCGGCGCAGAGCGCGACAGCAACCGCGACCACTGCCGCCGATACCCAACCGCCGACGGTTCCGCAAAGCCTGACTGCTACAGCGGGAGGGATGCAGCAGGTGAACCTCAGCTGGTCCGCTTCTACAGACAATGTGGTTGTGAACGGCTATGCAATCTACCGCGGGACTAGCGCATCGTCCATGACGTTGGTGGGGAACACGGCGTCCACTTCGTTCGTCGACACCGCCAGCCTGCGTCCGGGGACCCTTTATTACTATGCAGTGGCAGCTTTTGACGAGTCGAGCAATTACTCGGCGCAAAGTGGGCAAGTCACTGTGACTACGACAGCCGACACGCAACCTCCGACCGTTCCGCAAAGCTTAAGTGTCAGTGGGACATCCGGTACCCAGATCAACCTGACCTGGACCGCTTCGACGGACAACGTCGCCGTTTATAGTTACCGGGTCTACCGCGGTGCAAGCGCGACATCGTTAACCCTGATCGGCGCTTCTCAAACTGCTTCTTATACGGATACATCAAACCTGAAGGCACACCAAATCTACTACTACGCAGTATCAGCGGTCGATACGAGCGGTAACGCTTCTGCGGAAACTTCGGTGGTTAGTATAACCAACCCGTAATTTCTCGGCAACATTTCGGGTAACAGTAGTCTTTAACCGAGTGCCGCACAACTGTGCGGCACTTTTCTTGTTTCCGGCTGTTGTACCTTACCCCACTTCTTAGTTGTATATCCACGGCAAGAGGTATCAATCCGATTGTTCTCACGCAAGAAACCGCTATAAGTTTTTCCCCTTAGTTGTAACTCTTTTCCAATCTGCCGAAGAGATACACAGCGCTGTTACAACAGCGACTTTTGATAGCTAGTCGGAGATCGGAACTCACGCTTATGTCGTCCAGCAGATTTGCCTTTGTTGCCCTGTTGTTTTGCCGGTTGATCGCCTCAGGTCAGACGGTCCCGTCGAATGTACCCTCCCAGTATCAGAGTCTCTACTCGGAGATGCAGGGAGATATCGCCACATTTTCACAAGCCATCTCGGCACAAGGGAACGGCGCCAGCTACCCGACAGTGTTCGCGTCACAGGCTTTGACTGCGAATTCAGACCTGGGCTCCGCGCTGCTGAATGCAAACTACTTCCAGTACGACGTCCTGCCGGAACTGCAGGAACTGAAAGCACTGGGCGTTACCGCGGTCTCCGTTCACATCAACTTCCCCGTGCTCTACGAGCCTTATTACGGGAATCAGCAGACCTTCCAGGCCTACGTCAGCTTCTATCAGCGGGTCGCCCAGCAGATCCACTCGATGGGGATGAAAATGACCGCGGAGACAACCGTTGCCTCGGACGAACCTGGAACCAACGGCGCGACGTTCCAAGCCTACTATCAAGGTCTGACCTGGAACGAATACATCGCCGGGCGCGCGCAGAACGCGGTCAACGTCGCCCAACTCATTCAGCCGGATTACATGTCTGTGATCACGGAGCCTGACTCCGAATCGCAAAATGCCTCGCAGCCGAGCGCCGGTACTCCCAGCGGCAGTTTGCAGGAACTGCAAACCATACTGGCCGCGCTGCAAGCCGCTAATGTTACTAACGTTCCCGTGGGCGCGGGCGCCGGCACGTGGATTAATTCTTTCACTACCTACATACAGAACGCGATCTCCACGTCCGTCTCGTACATCGATACTCACATGTACTCGGTGTCGAATTCGTTCCCGGAAAACGCCCTCACCGCAGCCTCAATGGCTCATGCCGCGGGTTTACCCATTGCGATGAGCGAGACATGGTGTAAGAAGGTCTCCGCGGCTCAACTCGCTGCTTTGCAAACCGCCTTGAATAGCCCAACGATTGACGCCCTGGACACCATGAGTTTTTGGGAGCCGCTCGACCAGCAGTATCTTCAGAGCGTGGTAAGCATGGCCCAATCGGGACAATTCCTGTTTGTGTCGCCGTTCTGGTCGAATCTATACTACGCCACCCTGGACTTCGGAACCTACGGTTCGCAGAGCCCGACCGCAGTACTCAATGCATCTTATAGCGCGGCAATCAATGCGCGCTCACTCGGAGCTTTCACTACTCTGGGTACGGCATGGGAAACGATGATCCTTCCTTCGCCCGATACTACAGCCCCGCAGGTACCATCCGCGCCTTCAATCGGACAGTTCAGCCAGACCGTCGCCCAAGTTCTGTGGAGCCCGACGACAGACGATGTCGGAGTGGCCGGGTATAACTTATTCCGCAACGGTACACTGCTCCATACTTCGAGCCAGGTAAACTTTACGGACTCATCCCTCTGGCCCTCGACGACTTACGCCTACCAAGTTCAGGCTTTCGATGCGGCGGGTAACCTATCACCACTCTCCGCGCCGGCAACCGTGACCACACGGACCCCGATCGCGCCTCCCGATAAGACGCCGCCTTCGACCCCGACCAATGTGCAAGCGACCACGGTAACCGACCAGGAGAATCAAGTCACCTGGTCGCCCTCTACCGACAACGTTTCCGTAGCCGGGTACCATGTCTATCGCGGTTCCAGCCCGAGCTCGCTCGCCGTCTTCGCGTCAGTGACTACAAACTCATTCACCGACACGATAGTTGCGCCTAAGACAACCTACTATTACGCTGTCATCGCTTTCGATCCCTCCTACAACTATTCAGGCCAGAGCGCCACGATCGCCGTGACTTCGCTTCCGGACACCACTCCCCCGACTGTGCCGACGAACCTGGTCGCGACCGGGACCGGCTGTCAGCAGGTTAATCTGAGCTGGGGTCCTTCGACAGATAACATCTATCTGTCGGGGTACACGATCTATCGTGGCAAAACGCCAACGTCGATGATCACGCTTGGAAGAACGACTTCCTTGTCCTTCGTCGACACCACCAGCCTTGCTGCAGGGACCACCTACTACTACGCGGTTGCTGCTTACGATGAAGTTCTGAACTATTCGGCGCAGAGTACGATGGCGACCGCGATGACACTGCGCGACACTCAGCCGCCAACGGTTCCTCAGAACCTGATTGTCTCCGCCAACTCCGGAACGCAGATTAGCCTCACATGGTCGGCTTCGACGGATAACGTCGCAGTTTACTCGTACTCCATTTACCGAGGAATCAGCGCGCAGTCATTGAGCCTGATCGGAAGCAGCGGTACCAGTTCGTACTCCGACTCGCGGAGTCTGAAGGCTAACCAGACTTACTACTATGCCGTGTCCGCAGTCGACGCCAGCGGTAACGCTTCGGCCCAAAGCGCGGTAGTTAGCGTGATTAATCCGTAGAGCGAAGTTCCCGACGCTAAGCGTGGGGTTAAATACGCTACGAGTTCGCTGATCGTTCGGTGTTCAACTTGCTTCCCGTTTTCCGGACCGATTTCGGTCCAGAGGCGGGAAGCATGCGTTTTGACGGCAAGGTTTGTATTGTCAGCGGGGGCGGCTCCGGAATCGGCAAAGCTACGTGCAAGCGGATGGCAGCGGAAGGCGGCTCTGTGTTGGTAGTAGATCTGGATCCGAAAGGCGGAGACGCGACGGTTCAGGAAATCAACGACGCTAAGGGTCAGAGCGCGTTCGCGCAGTGCGATGTGGGCGATCCGGCACAGGTAAAGGCTGCTGTCGACCTAGCCGTGCAGAAGTGGGGAAAAATCGACATAGTAGTCAATGACGCGGCCATGATGACGTTCAGTCCGATCGTCGACCTTCCAGAAGCCGATTGGGATAAGGTTTTAGCCGTCAACCTTCGATCCATGTTCTTGTTTTGTAAGTACTCCGTTCCGCATATGCCCCAGGGTAGTGCGATCGTGAATCTCAGTTCGGTCCACGCGCACGAGACGACGAAGAACGTCGTGCCGTATGCCAGTTCGAAGGGCGGCATCGAAGCATTCGCGCGAGGGTTTAGCGAAGAACTGGCGCCGCTGAAGATACGTATCAACTGCGTCGCGCCGGGGGCAGTCAACACTCCCATGCTGTGGAACAATCCGAACGTGAAGAGCGGCGTCGAGAAGGTAGAGGGGGCCATCGGAGAACCTGAAGATATCGCCGCTGCGATCTGTTTTCTGGCTTCGGACGAGGCGCGATTCATCACCGGAACAACGCTGGTAGTCGACGGCGGCCGGCTCGATATTCTGCCGTAAGGAGACCCGAAATGCCGGCCTTTATGTTCGCCACGGGGATTGAGAATAGCTACCCCACGATTCAGACCCCCGATGGGAAAACCTTTCGACAAGATGAGTTAGCCAAGACAAAGCACTACCAGTTTTGGAAGGAGGATTTCAGGCTACTCGGAGAGTTAGGCATCCACCATTTGCGTTACGGACCTCCTTACTTCTCCGTTCACCTCGGTCCTGGAAAGTACGACTGGAGCTTCGCCGACGAAACAATCAACGCGCTTCACAAGCAGCGGGTGACAGTGATCGCGGACCTCTGCCATTTCGGCGTCCCGGACTGGATGGGTAACTTCCAGAACCCTGACTTTCCGCGGCTCTTCACCGAATTCGCGCGGGCCTTCGCCCAACGGTATCCCTGGATTCGTTTCTATACTCCGGTAAATGAGATCTTCATTGCGGCGACGTTTTCCGCGCAGTTCGGCTGGTGGAACGAACGACTGAGTTCCGACCAGGCTTTCGTTACGGCGCTGAAACACCTCTGTCAGGCAAACATGCAGGCGATGCATGCGATTCTGGAATCCCGGCCCGATGCGGTCTTTGTTCAAAGCGAGTCGACTCAGTACTTCCATGCCGAAGTCCCCGATGCCCAGGCGCACGCGGACCTATACAACGAAAAGCGTTTCCTCTCGTTGGATCTCACGTACGGCCACCAGATTCACGCGCCCATGTATCAGTACATTCTCGATAACGGAATGACTCGCGAAGAGTATCAATGGTTTATGCAGAACCAACTGAAGAATCGTTGCGTGATGGGGAATGATTATTACGACACCAATGAGAATCTGGTGCATCCGGACGGATCGACCGACCTATCCGGCGAGATCTTTGGATACTATCCGATTACCCATCAGTACTTCACTCGCTACCATCTACCGGTTATGCACACAGAAACAAATTACTCAGGGCCCGGAGCCGTTGCCTGGCTGAAGAAAGAGTGGGCCAACGTGCATCGCTTGAAACAGGATGGCGTTCCGCTGGTGGGATTCACCTGGTATAGCTTGCAGGACCAAGTGGATTGGGATACCGGGCTACGGGAGAACAACAACAGGGTAAACGAATTGGGATTAGTCGATCTCGATCGGAACATCCGGCCGGTCGGCTACGCCTACAAACAACTCGTCGAGACGTGGCGCCACACTCTTCCCACGGAGAGTAACGTTCTTACTATCTGCGGTTGAAAAGCCTTGGATTCGGTTACTCTTCTATTTTTACTGGCTGGAAATCACATCAGCGTTGAGGAGCGCATACGGCGGGGCTTGTGGCCGAGCAAACCATTGAGGTATGGCCGGTTAGTGAGAGAGATTGCGCGCGCCGTTCGGAGGTCCGGCCAATTTCCCCGAGGGAGGCTCCCGCCGAGGAGTTGATGGGTGACGGGGTAGTGATTGCCCGCGAGGGGATTTACTACGTCTGCCATTCACGTAACGCCTTTGCCCTGAATCCGCGTGTGATCGTGCGGCGCTCGCGCCGCCGGTTCTTCTTTGCATGCAAAGCCGCCAAGTTCTACCTTCAGTGGAACCTCGGAATCGAGCGCGGTCGCCACAGTGAGCTGGACGGCTGGCAGGTTTCATTCTAAGCGCTCCCTGTATGCTGGCTGCGATGGGTCTCGTTCGAGCAGTAAGCGATTCAGCATTTGCGCCGGCACTTCTCTTTGCGATTGCTTGCGCGATCGGCATCCCTTTGGCTGCCCTGCGTTTTCGCTTGCCTTGGCGGTGGCTTTCAATCGGGATTACGTGCGTTCTCATAGGGACGGCCCTAGCCTATCTGCTGCTGCCGGTCCTGTTCGAGGACGCGGAAACGAATATTGCTGCTGTTTCAGTCATGGCCATGCGCGGGGGGCCGGTGTACCCGGCCATGAACGCGGCCGCGCGCTATTCACTGGCTTACGGTCCGCTTACCTACTTGGCACACATTCCCTTCTACTCGCTGCTCGGGGAGTCGCTAGTAAGTTTCAAACTACTCGGGATCTTATCGCTTCTTATAACTCTAGGACTTAGCTATCGCATTTGCCGCCACTACGCCAGTTCGCGTGATGCGTTGATCGGGGTGGGTTGTCTTAGTCTCGTCTTGTTTCGATATTTACACGTAGAGTTCTGGGGAAGAAACGATCCGCTGCTGCTTTGTTTCACCGCGCTTTCGCTTTGGGCTGTCGTTGAGGCGAGCGAACTAACTGCCATTCTTATAGCGGCGCTTTGTTTTGCGGCGTTGCCGAATCTCAAGATAACGGCGATCTTTTATATACTCCCGATAGTCGTCCTCTTCGCTGTCCAACGGGGATGGAAGCTCGCCGGGGCTGCGGTTGCGATCGCGCTGGTTCTTTTTCCTACGCCCTTTTTGTTGCCGGAAGTAAGTTTGCCGGGCTACATGGCGATCTTACAAGCAGTAAGCAAGCATGGTTTAGAGTGGGACTTCTTAGCACGCAATCTACAGTACGCGGTGATTTTCCTCCTGCCAACTGGCATCCTCGTCTGGTCTAATAAGAAACCAACGCTCTTTCACGGCCAGCGATGGTATCTGGCCACAATCGCCGTGGGTCTATTGGGCGCGTGTTTCGCTGGAGCAAAGATTGGCGCTGGCAGTTACCATCTGCTTCCCCTCGCAATCCCAATCCTTCAATCCTATTTTTGGATTCGAAGCGGACGCGAGCCAGCCACCCGCGACCTGGCGTTTTCAAAGCTATCCGTCGCGTGGGCGTTTACCATGCTCCTCTACTCCGCCAACTTTCTCGAAGCGGTCTGGCACTCGTACGAGTTCGCAGGGCCGGCTGAGAAGGTGATCGCCGACATCCGATCATTCGAGTCGCAGTACCGCGGAAGCACATTGGAAGTCGGAATCGGCGACGATTTCAGGGACCCGAGAACGTTCTACGCCTACCAGCCCGTATTCGACGGCCAACCTTACCTGGTCAGTGGTGCATCGGTCCGCGATCATCAGTTTGGCGGCGTCGAGATCCCCGCCGCGACGCTTGACGATCTCCGAACCTGCGCTATCCGCGTGTGGCTCATCCCGCTCGGGAGACAACCGTTCTCAGCTCAGAATACGTACTACACCAGCGATCATCTCGCGTTCGGCAAAGACTTCGCCGGCACGTTCACGGCGAACTACCGCAAAGCCAGTTCGGGGTCCGAGTATGACGTGTGGATCTGCACGCACTGAGTGAGGAACAGTCCAATTTGGGCGATCATCTAAAATTACAAGATGGCCGCTGCATCCGGAACCGCGGCAGGTTTCGGTCGATTCGTCTTATTGATTGGCACGGCTCTGCTCATGGCAGCGGCGATGTCCGTGTACGTGTGGGCAGGACCGATGTTGCTGTTGGGTGGCTGTATCCTCGCGCTGAGCGCGTTCTCGCGCCTGAACATCACGAATCTCGCGATCACCTATGTGCTTGGCGATCATGTGTTTCAGTTTACAAAGCGCTGTATCTTCGTTTTCGGAACCCCATCTCGCACGTCCTATTACAGCTTTCAGCTAATACCAGCGTTGATGCTCGCGCTGGGTGTTGCAGGAAGTATCTTCGTGCTCAAGCGCTACCGGCTGACGCTTAGTACGAAGTATCTGATCGGCTTCCTTCTGGTTAGTATCGGCAATACTCTCATCTTCTCGCGCGGGGCCTCGGCGACGGCGAAACTCGGCGGCGTGGCGCAGCACACCTTCCCGATCATGGCGATTTTCCTCGGAATGGCGATTCCGCTAAGCGCGTGGAAACGGTTGGGAGCGCTACTCCTTTTCCTAATTATCGTGTCGTCAAGCTATGGCGTTTATCAGTACGTCCATGGTCCAACGTTCATTGATAGGGCGTGGGCGTCGCAAGCTGCCGGGTATTCGATTGAGGCGGGTAAGGTCTACGACTACCTGAACGGCGCGGGCGGGGAGTTCCGCGCGTATTCGTATCTTGGCGACCACCTGACGTGGGGATTTTTTCTCGTTGTCGCTTTCGTGGGTGTCATCTTTGCGCGCTGCTTGCGGTTAGTTCCAAAGCGCTGGGTGTATATCGCGATCCCATTTACAGTTGCAGGGATTCTGGTCGCGCAAACCCGAACCGTTTGGGTGTCTTTCCTGGCTACCCTAGTTATCTACCGACTAATGACGATGCGATTCTTTCGCCGTCCATTACTCGTAATCACGGCATTGTTTGTGGCTTTCGCGACGGTCGTTTACGGTGGTCAGTGGGCCAGCACCCACTTAATCTCCCGCATCTCCTCCAACGCGCTCGTGACCCGTTATTTTACGGTCGGAACCATTGAGGCGCGTACGTCCGCCATTGAGTTATTTGTACGACTTCTGCCGACCCACTGGATCTTCGGCCAGGGCCTCGGGGCATCGGCCGACTACGCTGGACTAAGCAGCGGCGGAACTAACATCGACTTTGAGGCGCAGTTCTCCCATAACATGTTTGTCGATTTCCTGCTTTATATGGGACTGCCGGGCGTGATCCTGATCATCATGTTCTTCTACGCCTGGCTGAAAGAGGCTTTCTGGCTGGCCTCTATTTCCGACCCGGCGCGAGCTGCCGGATATCGATGGCTGATCGCGCTCTTCGTCGGCATGTGGTTAACCGGAGCGTTGAACGGTTCCACTTTCATGGGCGGGTTCTTCTTTCTGACGGTCGGAGTTGTAACCGGCGAGGTGATGCGCTTACAGCGGGAGTACGCGGAGTACGTGTTCGCCTTGAGTGCCAGGCCTGTGTTTGCACGCAGAGCCATGGGAGTCGCGGTCGCGGAGACTTAGTCGGAGCAGGTTAGCTTGATCTTCGCCGCGCGGATCCAATCCGGAGTTTTTGGTTGCGCTGGCGCCTCCACCAGGAAGAGCAACGGATGCCACCCCGCTCGTATCGCGGTCAGCTTGTAACCTGACGCGGACAAGTGCCACGGCAGCCAGTCTTCCGCGTCCGCAGCGAGCAGGAAGTTTTTGTGCTGAGCCAGGAAGCCGCAGTAGTCCTGGATGTTCAGCGTGGTCCATTTCTTGACGGCTGACATGAGAAGCGAACCTGTATCGCTCGCCGTGTAGAATCTCTCTAAGTCGATGTTGTCGAGTAGGACGAGCCTCGGTCTAATTTGGGGAGTCTCGTAATAGGCGAGTTCCATGTAAGGCTGATGGGTGGCGATCACGATTGGCTCTGGCCCAACGGGCACGTCGACCAAAGCGCCGCGCATCGGTTCACCAATGCGCAGCTCGTTGCGAACAGCAAAAGCGCTCTTCCAATGGTCAGCCGTTAACACCGCAACGACCAAGCAAGCCACGACCGCGACCGCGCGACTCGGAATATAACGAGCACATAGAGCAACCACTAAGGCAGTAATCCCGAAGGCACTCCAGACAACATATCGATCCTGAAATATCCGGGTGGTAAACAAGGCTGCGATCAGAAGCGCATACGGGGTAACCGCGATCACCGTCACTAGTGCCCATTCGTAATCTGGCAGCGTCGCGCGCCGGCTTCGCGATGGTCCCGTATTCCAAGGTTTCAGGTATAAGACGATTAGCGGAACTACAACCGCGGCTAACATCGGCAGGTTCCCGAGCAAGCCGGCGAACATGAAGCGGCTATCCAAGGGGAAGAACGGCTTCGACCAAAAGAACGGCATGAAGCGTTGCACGGAGCGGATGAACGGGAGATCTGGAATCAACACCAGAACAGGAAAAGTGATGGCAAGTGCCATCGGTACATCAACACTCCGGCGATTCCACCAACGCACGGCTTCCGCGACGGCGATTGCCGGGAGTACAAAGACAGACCAGTAGTGCGTGGAGATCGCTAGACTAAGGAATACAAACAGAGCAGGAATAGATACCGCACGCGCGCGCTGCTCCGCGGCATATTGCCACGCTACGAGTCCGGCAGATACACAGCCGATCGCCATACCATAAGGTCTTCCTTCGATTGAGTACATCGCTACGGCGCTGAGTACGAGGACGCCGAGCAAGCCATAGATTGGCGCCAAACGCCGCGCAAGGAAGATATAGATGCAAAGGCAAGCGATACAGAACCCCACCGCACTTGGAAACCGAAGGTCGAACGCCCCACTTCCTAGTACCGGCTTGAGTAGATGACAGATGATTAGGTAGATTGGCGCAGAGTTATCGACGCCGTCAATCAGAGCCTGACTTATCTGGGAGATGCTTCCGAGCTGCAGTACGTAGTAGCCGTGTAACTCGTCCAGCCACATCGTCGCTGTCGCGTCATAAGTGAAGCAAGTTACTGCGAGCGCTAGGAAAACAAAAATAGTAACGACATAGACAGCGCGATCAGAAACGCGATTCAGGAAGCCGCCGACTTGCCGGAGTATCCGCAGCACGTACTAACGGGTCGAACCGGTTACCGGTTCGGCCACCCGGGCCTGACGCGCATTTTCGACGTGGCTAAGTGTCTGATTGTAGTTGGCCAGCCCTCGATAGAGGGCCTCGGCTAGCTTCTCGCGATAGTCGGGCTTGGATAGTAGCTTTTCCTGACGGGAGTTGGTGAGGAATCCGATCTCGGTCAGAATGGACGGCATCGACGCGCCAATCAGAACGACAAAGGGCGCCTTCCGCACGCCCCGGTTACGCGCGTTGGGAAACGATTTCGTGTTGAAGTTCTGTAAGGAGGTCTGAACACTTGATGCAAACTCACGTGACTCTTCCAACTTATCGTGTAGGGAAATCTTTTGGATGAGGTCCTTCAACTCGAAAATACTCTTGGCCGAAGCGGCGTTCTCGCGCGCGGCCACGTCCATCGCGTCGGGAGAGTTGGTGAAGTTCAGGTAGTAAGTCTCTATGCCGGCAACTTCGGTGGCGGACGACGAGTTGGCATGGATCGATAAAAACAGATCGGCGTGGTTCCGGTTTGCAATCGCGGTGCGTTCTTCGAGCGGAATAAATGTGTCATCGCTGCGCGTGTAGATGACTTCAGCACCCATGCGCTGCTCGACCAGTTTGCCGAGGCGCAGCGCGACGTCCAGCACCAGATCCTTCTCGAGGAGACCGCCGGGACCGGCCGTACCCTGATCGTGGCCGCCGTGCCCGGCATCGATCACGATGCGATTCACTTTCAGACCCAGCGCGCGGGTTAGCGACGGCGAAACGTTCAGGTCGGCGCCGCGAGCGCGCATCGGCGGCGGCGGTGGCAGATCGCGGATCGCCTGAGGTGTCGCGGGCGTGCTCATTTCGGCCGCCGCCGCGGTATCCATAGGCGAAAGGACAGGAGTCGGGACCGGATGGTTCGTAGCTACCGTCTGGACTGCAGTCAAAACCGGTGCAGGCTGCGTCTGGGTGATCGTGGGCGGAATGATCGGCGGACTATTACTTCCCGCCGGCGCTCGAAGCTCGACCATCAGCCGGCTCGGATTCGAAAGCTGCGACGCGCTGAACTCAACCGCGCCAGCGAGGTCCAAAACAATCCGCGTCACGCCCGGCTGCGTTTCCGCAACGCGAACGCGCTTGATTAACTTGTCGTTGATGTCCTTCTTGAGAAGCCGATGCCCGTCAAATCGCGGAGCAGCGCCGATCACATCGAAAAAGATCCGCTCAGGATTATGCGCGCGATCGGATCGAAACGTGAAATCGCCGTTGACCTCAATTGCAACCCGAGTTATGCCGGTGTAGGACCAGGCGCGAACCCCTGTTACTTGCAGCGGTGAGGCTTGCAAGCCGAATCCCGCAACCAGAAGAGCGGGAATCGTCAACAGGGAAAAGCGCATATCAAGGCGTCTTATAGGAGACGGTTCCGTCTGAGGAAACCGACGCGACAATTGGATTATACGTTTCAGGAGCCGCCGCGTCTGCGACCTCCGGTTCAGCCGAGGTAGGCACAACTGCTGCCACAGCCTGCGAAACCGTGCGGCGTTCGGCAGCCAAATGCCGGGCGACTTCGGCTACGTAATTCTGTGTTTCTTTGTAGGGCGGTACGCCACCGTATTTCGCGACAGCCGCTTCGCCCGCATTGTAGGCTGCAACGGCTTGCGCGTAATCGCCATGGAACAGAGCGATGAGATACTTCAGGTATTTCACGCCGCCTTCGATATTTTCCTCGGAATCGAAGCTGTCTTTGACGCCGAAGCGCTTGGCAGTCGACGGGATCAATTGCATTAGCCCTTGTGCGCCTTTGTTCGAAACAGCGAGCGGATTGTAATTGCTTTCGGCACGAATGACGGAGCGCACCAGCGGCGGTTCGACTTCGTTTTTCGCCGCGATCTTATCGATCAATTCGTTGATTTGCGGTGCCGGTCGTGAGGCTTGTTGTGACGCGACTGTCTTACGAACGAGCTTGCCCGTCTTCACATCCGTTTGAACGACCGATCGCACAACCCGTTCCTCAGCATGCGCGGAAGTCGAGAGGGCGGCTGCACCGATTACAATGATCAAACAATTCCGCAGCATTCTGTTCTGTGGTCGGCCCAAACGGTTATTCTCCAATGCTATCATTCCGGCGGTATGTTGCGCGCCGACCACGACCTTGCAGGATATGTGTTGGCCGGCGGCCGCAGCTCGCGAATGGGCTCCGACAAGGCGCTGCTCACGCTCGACGGCAAGCCCCTGCTGCAGCGCGTAGCGGACGTAGTTCGTGAGGCGGTCGGCGGTGTTGTTATCGTCGGCGATGCCGCACGGCACGGTGGCTTTGGAGCGCCGGTGATCACCGACGAATTCCCCGGAGCGGGTCCCTTGGCCGGCATCCACGCTGCGCTGAAACATTCCACGAACGACTGGAACCTGATCGTCGCTTGCGACATGCCGGGTCTCACGGCAGCCACTCTGACCGGATTGGCTCGAATCCGTACGCTTTTCCCCGCCGCCGATGTCGTGATCCCCAAGGCGGGCGGACGCGACCAGCCCTTGTGCGCCATTTACCGGCGGCGACTGCTGCCGATGATCGAATCCGCGCTCGAGCATGGCAATCTGAAGATCATGCGTGTACTCGAAGGCGCTCGCCTCGCGAGAATCGACTTCCCCGACGAGCGAGTGTTCCGCAACGTCAATACGCCCGAAGACTGGCGCGATCTTCAAAGGCAAGCCTCGTGAGCGATCAGTTTCCGCATTATATTGAGTTCCGGCACGTATACAAGACGTTCTCCAAGCCGGTTTTGGCCGACGTGAATTTCTTTGTGGACTCCGGGAAGACGCTCGCGATTATTGGGCGCAGCGGCGTGGGGAAATCCGTGTCGCTGGGCCACATCATGGGCTTCCTGAAACCCGACAAGGGTGAGATTATCGTGGCCTACCAGGACATCACCAACTTCACCGAAAAGGAGCTCGCCAAAATCCGTAAGAAGGTGACGATGGTGTTCCAGTCCGGAGCGTTGTTCGATTCGATGACCGTCTCGGAGAACATTCTCTTCTCGCTGGAAACGCGCGAAGATTACGACGAGAAGAACCGCGAGGATGTCGTGGAGGGGCTGCTGAAGATCGTCGACATCTGGGACACCCGAGACTCCTATCCGGCAGACCTTCCCGTCGGTGTGAAGCGCGCGGTGGCGATCGCGCGAGCCTTGGCCGCGCAGCCGGAATGCATCCTGTACGACGAACCGACCACGATGGTGGACCCGATCATGTCGGAGCACATCGGAGATCTCATGGTCCGGCTGAAATCGAAGCTTGGTTTGACCTCGGTGGTCGTGACGCATGACCTTGATCTGATGCGTAAGGTGGCGGATTCCGTGATGGTGCTGTCGGAGGGAAAGGCGATTTACTTCGGACCCGTTTCGGAGATGTCGCAATCGCACGAGCAGCTGATCAAAGACTTCATCGAGATGGACCGCGTGGTGAAACCGGCCGCTTAGTGGACCTGTTGGGCGCCGATGCCGATCAGCGAGATCCCGAAGAGGATCAGGAAGACGGCGATGAGTTTTTGACTGGTGATTCGTTCGCCGAATAACAGCCGCGACCAGATCAGCGTCCAAACGTAGCCGAGAGCGACCATCGGATAGAGCACGCTCAACTCTCCGTTGCGGACGCCCGCGACGTAGAAGACGCTCGACGCAAGATAGAGCGCAACCCCCGCAAAGGATTGCCAGCTCACAATGTAAATGAAGCCCTTCTGGAGTTTGGCGGAACCGAGCTTGAGGAACACTGCGCCGAACGATCCCAGCACCGATGCAATCAGGACGTAAACGACGGAGATGAGCGGAGTCTTCGTCATGTCCTAGTGAGAGGTCTTGCTGGCGAGACCGAGGAATGTGACGCCGCTCATGATGACGATAATCCCAGCGATCTTCCACACATTGATCTGCTCGTGAAAGATGATCATGCTCAGGATGTTTACCCAGACGAAGGTGAGCGCGATGATCGGGTAGAGTTTGGAGAGTTCGCCTTCGCGCAAAGCCAGAATTAGCAGGAGGGTGTTGAGCGCGTAGAAAGCATAGCCAGTGATCAGCGGGAAGTTGGTAAGCAGGGCAAGATTTAAGCCGTGAATATGGCTGCCGCCGATTTTCATCAGTACTTGCGCGGCGGCCCCGATGAAGGTGCAAAGCACGATGAGGACGACCGAGCGTTTGGTAGTCACCATCGGCTGGACATGAAACAGCCAGAATAGCAGTCTGATACGGGTACAATAAGAATCTGTGAGCCGTCAAAAAACCGCGCTGGAGGAGAAAACCACACCAGCGGCCGCCCTGCCCGCGGAGCCGAGCGCAAAATCGAAATCCTCGACTGAAGTGAACCGCGGCGTGATTGCCGAATGGACGGTCACGATCATCCTGCTGCTGTTCGGCACGACGACGCTGGTGCAAGCGTTCGTTATTCCAACGGGCTCCATGGAAGACACGCTGCTGGTGGGCGATCACCTGCTGGTGGACAAGCTGGCGTTTGCGCCGGCCGGTGCCGTCAGCAAGTACATACTGCCGTACAGCGACGTGAAGCGCGGCGACATCATCGTGTTCCGCTATCCGATCGACATCAAGCAGACGTTCGTGAAGCGCGCGATCGGCGTTCCAGGCGATCACATCAAGCTGGTCAACAAGCAGCTGTTTCTGAACGGCCATTCCGTGAACGAGCCGTACAAGGTGAACAAGAGCGGGTACATCGATTCCTATCGCGACAACTTCCCGAGCGAGCCGAACAGCATGGTGTACGCGCCGGCGCTGCAGATGCTGCAGAACAATCAGTCGAACGGCGAAATCGTAGTGCCGCCGAACAGCGTGTTCGCGATGGGCGACAACCGCGACTTCTCGCTCGATAGCCGGTACTGGGGATTCGTGCCGCGCGAAAACATCATTGGGAAGCCGCTGGTGATTTACTGGTCGTACGACGCGCCCACTGAGCAGCTGGCGAGCTCGTCCATTGGGGTGGCGCATCTGGAAGATCTCGCGCTGCACTTCTTCAGCAAGACGCGTTGGTCGCGCACGCTGAGGTTCCCGCACAGTTATCCTCTGCAATAGACCATGCGCTACGGCCTGATTCTGGCAGGCGGCCGCGGAACACGCTTCTGGCCGCGCAGCCGCCGCAAAACGCCTAAACAAGTTCTGACGGTGACGGGAGAACAGTCGCTGATTCAGGCGACTGTGCATCGGTTGAAGTCGCTGATCCCGCCGGAAAATATCTGGGTGCTGGCGAACGACCATGTACGCGATCTGATTGTCGAGCAGTTGCCCGAAGTTCCAGAGAACCAGATACTGGCTGAGCCGGAGCAGCGCAACACGGCGGCTGCCATCGGGCTGGCCGCGCATATCCTGCAGTCGATCGATCCCGAGGCAGTGTTCGGTGTGTTCCCTTCGGACCACGTGATTGCGGACGCGAACGCCTATGTGGAAGCGCTGAAGCCGGCGTTCGAAGCAGCAGCTTACGGGAAGATCGCGGTGCTGGGGATTGCTCCGCGATGGGCCGAGACGGGCTACGGGTATATCGAGTTCGAACCTGGAGTTCGCGATCATGTCAAGCCCGGTGAGCACCCGAACGTGCAGCCGGTGAAGAGCTTCCGGGAAAAGCCGGATGCGGAGACGGCGAAGAAGTTCGTCGAGGCCGGGAACTTCTATTGGAACGCCGGGATGTTCTTCTGGCGCGCAGAAACGGTGCTTGATAACTTGCGCAAGCATCTGCCGAAAACGGCGACGTTGCTGGCCGGACTTCCAGGTTTCCGCGACCCTGAGTTCAATGAACGATTGAAGCAAGTGTTTCCCCTTTGCGAGAACATCTCGATCGACTACGCCGTGCTGGAAAAGGCGGAGGGCGTGTTGGGTGTGCCGTGCGGGGACTTCGGCTGGAACGACGTGGGCAGCTGGGACGCGCTCTACGATCTGCTGCCGCAGGATGCTTCGCATAACTCCGGCGCCGAGCTATTGGTGCATGACTCGAGCGGCAACTTCGTACAGGCGGGCGCTAAGATGGTCGCGCTGCTCGGCGTGAAAGACTTGATTGTGATCGACACGCCGGACGCGCTGCTGATTGCGGATCGGGGACGAGCGCAGCAGGTTGGGGAGATCGTGAAGCAGCTCGAGTCGAAGGGTCGACACGAGCTGCTTTAAGTAACAGCGTTAGAGCGCGGCGAGGCGCTTGTTGATCTCGGCCCAGTTCACGACGCTCCACCAGGCCTTCATGTAATCCGGCCGGCGGTTTTGATACTTCAGATAATACGCGTGTTCCCAGACATCGAGACCCATGATGGCTTTCTTGCCTTCCATGATGGGGTTGTCCTGGTTCGGGGCTGAGGTGATCTCAACGCCGGTAGGTGTCTTGATGAGCCATACCCAACCGGAGCCGAAGCGCGCCTGCACCGGCTGCGTTGAACTTTTCTTGGAATTGCTCAAAGCTCTCGAAGCCTGACTTGATGGCGTCCGCAATCGCGCCGGTCGGAGGTCCGCCGGCTTGCGGGCCCATGATCTTCCAGAACATGCTGTGGTTCATGTGGCCGCCGCCATTGTTGCGTACGGCGGTGCGGATGTTTTCAGGAACCGCGGCGCAGTTGTTGGCCAGCAGCTCTTCAATCGTCTTCGACTGCAGATCGGGATGCGGCTCGAGCGCCTTGTTCAAATTCGTCACGTAGGTGCCGTGATGCTTCTGATGATGGATCTCCATCGTCTGCTTGTCGATGTGCGGTTCGAGTGCGTCCGCGGGATACGGTAGTGGTGGAAGTTCAAACGCCATATTGTTTCTCCTCGTTACGCTTTCATGCTACTTGGCTTCGAAGGCGTGCGCGATGCGGAACATGCGCGCTTCGTCGAAATGCTTACACAGGATCTGCAGACCCACCGGTAAACCGTCACTGGTATTACCGCACGGAACACTCATACATGGGATTCCGGCAAGGCTTCCGGTGATCGTGAAGATATCGGAAAGATACATCTGAATCGGATCGTTGATTTTCTCGCCGAGCTTGAACGCGGGGAACGGCGAGACGGGAGCGAGGAGCGCGTCGACTTGTTCGAAGGCGTTGGCGAAATCCTGCGTGATGAGTGCGCGGACTTTCTGGGCCTTGAGGTAATAGGCGTCGTAGTAGCCGTGGCTGAGCACGTAGGTGCCGAGCATGATGCGGCGCTTCACTTCGGCGCCGAAGCCTTCACCGCGAGTGGCGCGATACATGTCGGTTAGCGAGCCGCCGTTGACATCGGCGCGCGTGGTGTAGCGAACGCCATCATAGCGGGCGAGGTTCGAGCTGGCTTCCGCTGTGGCGATGACGTAGTAGACGTCGATCGCGTATTTCGTATTGGGGAGCGAGATTTCGCGGACGTCACAGCCGAGCTGGCGGAAGCGATCAAGTGCTTCGTTTATGCGAACGGCCGTGTCGCCGGACGCGTTCTGCATGTATTCGCGCGGGACGCCTAGCTTTAATCCGCGAATGTCGCCGTTGAGTTCAGCGGCGTAATCGGGAACGGGCGCGGGCGCGGAGGTTGCGTCCATCGGGTCGCGTCCGGCGATGACGCGGAGCAGCGTGGCGGCATCGGAAACGTTGCGGGCGAAGGGGCCGATGTGGTCGAGCGAGCTGGCAAACGCGACGAGGCCGTAACGCGAGACGCGGCCATAGGTCGGACAGACGCCGACGACGCCACAGAACGATGCGGGCTGGCGGACTGAGCCTCCGGTATCGGAACCCAGCGAGACGACGGCGGTGCCCTGTGCCACGACCGCAGCCGATCCGCCGCTGGATCCGCCGGGAACGCGGCCGGGCGCTACGGGGTTGCAGACCGGTCCGAAGGCGCTGTTCTCGTTGGAAGAACCCATGGCGAACTCGTCGCAGTTGGTTTTGCCGAGGATGAGCCCGCCCGCCGCTTCGATGCGCTCGACGGCCGTGGCGTCGTAGGGCGGAACGAACTTCTCGAGCAGCTTCGAGCCGCAGGTGGTGATGACGCCTTTGGTGACGATGACGTCTTTGATGGCGACAGGGACGCCGGCTAACGGACCGGGGTCTTCACCCTTCGCGATTTGTTCATCGACGCGGGCCGCTACGGCTAGGGCGCGCTCGGACGAGAGGCGCAGGTAGGCGTTGGTGCGGCCGTTTTCCGCTTCGGCGAAACGCAGCGCCTCCGTCGGCGAGTTCGGTTGCCGAGTATTCGTGCTTGAGCAGGCTGTCGCGGATGGACGCGACTGTGAGATTTCGAATTTCCATTGTTGTTACCGATTTGAGCGGCTAGCGCTCGATCACGCGCGGTACCCGGAAGTAGCCTTGCCCGGGGTAAACGGCGTTGGCCAGCGCCTGTTCGTTGGTCAGGCACGGACGCGGCTGGTCTTCGCGAAGCGTATCGGCGTCATTGCCCGGGAACAGAACCTGGCGCATCGGCTCGATCCCTTCCGTGTCGATATCGCGCAGACCTTCCATATGGTCGAGGATGGAACTGAGCTGCTGGACCATCGACTCGACCTCCGTCTCGCTCAATTTCAGGTTGGCGAGATCGGCCACGTAGCGAACTTCTTTCTCGGTGAGCATCAGGCCGTTTCCTTTCGGCGCGCGGCGCGGTAGATGCGGCGAAGAACCGGGTCATTGATCGCGTCCGACTCGTCGACGTCACTGCCGAGCGGGCGGTTCGGGACGGCTGTGGTTTCGCGCTGCGGCTCACGGCGGCGCGGGATGATGCGGAACTCGAGATCGGTCACGATGCCGGCGCCGAGTTCTTTGGCGAGGTTGGATACGATCTGATGCGAAAGGTAAAACAGGTTACTCTGCCAGACGGCATCTTCAACTTCGACGACAAGGCGATTGCGAACGAGCTTCGCGGCGCGCGAATAGCGGGCGATGCGCGGACCGACGGCACGCGCCCATGACGCGCAGGCAACCTGTTCCATGGCGATCACGGGATCGACAGGATCGGCCTGTTTGCGGGAGCGCGGCGCAGCCGAAATCCGGCCTAGAATTTGGCTGGCTCGTTGCATGGCAGGAAAAAACCCTCTGGAAGTTTAACACGTGCTATGACTGTCACTGACTTGTCTCCTTTCCCTGTTGTGCTGGCGTCGTCTAGCCCGCGGCGCTCTGAACTATTGACTGCTGCGCGCATCCCGCATGTGGTGCGTCCGAGCAATATCGACGAGAGCATGCTGGCTGGCGAGAACCCGATCGAGTACGTACGGCGGATCGCGCGCGAGAAGAATCTGGCTCGGGTCGGCGACGCGGCTGAGGTCGTAATCGCGGCGGATACGACGGTGGTGGTCGGCGACCAGATCCTGCTGAAGCCCTCGGACGAGGACGACGCGCGGCGGATGCTCCGGCTGCTCAGCGGCAGCGCGCATCAGGTGATTACCGGCGTGTGTATCCGGCGAGGCGAGGCGATCTGGGTCGGGCACGACGTGACGACGGTTACGCTCGCCGCGATCACGGAGGACGAGATTACGGAACTGATTGCTTCCGGCGAACCGATGGACAAGGCTGGCGCTTACGCGATTCAGGGGATTGCTTCACGCTATGTCGAGCGCATCGAGGGGAGTTACTCGAACGTGGTCGGGCTGCCGGTGGCGACGGTATGGCGGGAACTTAGAAATTTTCTTTCTTGAGCATCTGCATTCCTTGAGGCAATTGGAATAGCTTTGGGTCGAAGTTGTTGTTGATGGAGAAGCGGTCGGAGAACATCTGGTAGATCATTTCTCCATCGTGCTCGCGGACTACGGTAAGTGGCCACGTTAGGCCGCCGATCTGCCGGTACTTCGACCAGCGGGTTACTTCCTCGATCTTCTCTTTGTAGAAAGGATCGAAGCGCATATAGCGCTGCATCACGGGGAGCTTAGTCGTGGCGTTCAGATAGACCGAGATATTGCGGTCCGCATCGTCGAGGATGTCGATACGCTCGACTCTCTGATTATCGGCGACATCGAGGCCGTGATGTTCAATGATGAGTCCGGGCTCATTGAGGCGCATGCGGAGGATGTAGAGGAAGTTAGAAATTACGGCTTCCTTGTGCTTCGTTACCGTTTCATCCGGAAGGGGGCGAACGCCGCGGTAGGTAACTTCCCAGCCGCCATCAGGGGTGAATAGGACGACATCTTCTTTCTTCTTGCCGAAGACCTGACGTTCGAGCAGGCCGTCGTAGCTGACGGGGATCGGGTTGGGCGGCTCCTGATAGCGGGTGTGGAGTTCCGCAGGCGACATGCCGGAGACTTTTTCGCGGTAGAACGAAGCTGCGAGACCGGTTTCGAGGCGGTCCTGCATGTTGGAAAACGTGTTGCCGCCCAGCGCGGCGATGCATTCCTTGATCGCTTGTTCGCCACGCGTTTTGGCATTCTCGGCGCGGACGACTAACGGAGCTGCTAGTACTGCGCCGAAGGTTCGCCGAGTCACTTTTCGTTCTCCGATGGCGGCATGCCTTGCGGCATGTTCTGGCGCATGGCGGCGGGCATGGGGATGGTAAGGTCAATCGGCGAAATTGGCTGACCGAGTTTCGTTAGCGGCTCGCCGAAGTCTTTCGGATTGCCCACGGCGACGGTAACGAACTTAGCGGGATCGAGATACTTTTTGGCAACGCGGAGGACGTCTTCCTTGGTGACCGTCTTGACGGCCTTTCTGATAGTTGAAGATAAAGTCTTTCGGATAGCCGAAGTAGTAGTAAGTCAAGAAGGCGGCTGATGGTTTTACCGGGAGTATCGAAGTAGAAGACGAAGCTATTCAGTACAGTCTCTTTCGCGCCTTCGAGTTCCTGATCGGTGACCGGCTCCTGACGCATGCGCTCGATCTCCTGCATGGCGGCTTGGAGGGCGGGTACGGTGGTGGGCGCCTGGGTACTTCCGCTAACGCGGAACAGGCCGGGGTGGTCATAGTTAGCGCCCCAGCTTGCGCTGATTCCGTAGACGTATCCGAGCTGGGTGCGAAGACGGCGGAATAGGCGGCTATTGAAGCCTCCGCCGAGGATATCGGACATGACTTCGAGCGCGGGATAGTCCGGGTTATTTAACTCGCCGCCGGGCTGTCCGATCTCGAAATTCGTCTGCGTCACATCCTGTTTGTTTGCCAGATAAGTGCCCGGCTTGTAGTCGAAGTGGACTTTAGGGAACGGCGGAACGGCGGCTTGCTTGGCAGTCCAGTCTTTGAAGGTGGACTCAAGCTGCGCTTTCATCTGCGCGGTGTCGAAGTCGCCTTGTACGGCTAACATGATGTTGGCCGGGAAGAAGTAGCGCTGGTAGAAGGCGACGATGTCGGGGCGCTGGATGGCGAGTATGTCGGCGATGTCTTCGGACCATCCATACGAGTTATCGCGACCGTAGACAATATCGGCAAATTCGCGCTGTGCGATCTCACCAGGGTCGTCATTGCGGCGCGTGATCTCGCTCATCATCTGCTGCTTGATCAGATCGATGCGGTTCTGGCGAAAGGCGGGATGAGCGAGCAAGTCTTTGAAAGTCGCGATTACTTGCGGGGCGTTTTCCTTGAGGCAGGAGAAGGATACAGTGCCGGTCGTTTCTCCGATGCCGCTTTCCACAGACGCGGCGATGTTCTCGAGATCTTCGTCAATCTGATCGCCCGTCTTGGATTCGGTGCCGCCGCTGCGGAGAGCAGTCCCTGTGACGGAAGCTAGGCCGACCTTACCTTTAGGGTCGAATAGGTTGCCCGTGCGGACGAGAGCGACACCGCGAACCATCGGGACTTCGTGATTTTCAAGAAGCAGCACGCGCATGCCGTTCGAGAGGGTGATTTCGTCGACGTTAGGGAACGTAAGCGGGCGTAGAGGAGCGTACTTGAGAGATTCCCAGACGTGAGCCGGCGTGGTTGGTGCGACCGTTGTAGTCTGAGCCGTTAGGCTAAGCGCAGCGGAAAGGAGGAGCAGAATTCGCTTCATGTGAGTTATCGCGTCCCCGATGGTGTTGGCGCGTTCGCCGGTTGGGTGGGAGCGCCAGACGGGGGTTTCAGGAACGCGACGGTCTTATTCTGATCTGTGAAGAGTTCGCGGGCAACGCGCTGCACGTCATCCGGCGTGATCTTATCGTACTCATCGAGTTGAGTGAATAACTTGCGCCAATCGCCAAAGTTCGCGTAGTAAGTAGCGAGTAAGCTAGCCAGTCCCGAGTTGCCATCGAGCTGGCGGATCAGCGCGGCACGCTCGCGAGTCTTCACGCGCTGTAGTGTTTCGTTATCGATCTTGTCAGTCTTCAGCTTATCGAGGACGCCGTAGAGGAGCGTTTCATTCTCGGCCAGCGTCTTTCCCATGCTGGGGACTAAGTAGACCATGAATAAGTTGGGATACTTTGACCCGGGATAGGAAGATTCGGCCCCGGCGGCAAGGGCAGCGCGGCTATCACGAACTAACGACTTATAAAGCAGTCCGGTGCGGCCGGAAGACAAGATGCTCGAGATTACATCGTAAACCGGGTCGTTCTTATCATATTGGCTTGCGCGCTTATAGGCGACGAACTCGATAGGTTGCGAGGCGGATTCGACTTCGGCGATCTTAGGACCTTGTTGCTCAGGCTCGATGGTCGTGGGACGCGGCGGCAGCGGACCTTTCGCCAGCGGCGCGAAGTAGTGGTCGGCAAACCGGCGGGCGGCAGCGGGGTCGATATCGCCGACGATGGAAATCGTGATATCGGCCGGAACATAGTAAGTGTGGAAGAACTTCTCGGCTTCGGTGACGCGCAGGTTCTCAATGTCGCTGGGCCATCCGACCGCGGGACGCCGATAAGGATGAGCCTCGATCGCGGTCGCGCCGAGAGCTTCGATCAGCTTGCCCTGCGGCTCGGACTCGGTGCGCATGCGACGCTCCTCGCGAACGACAGCGCGCTCCTTATAGAACTCGCGGTAGACGGGCGCTTTGAAGCGGGCCGACTCGAGGAGAAACCAGAGCTCGGCGCGGTTGGAGGGCAGGCTATAGAAGAAGTTGGTGGAGTCCTCGCCGGTGGAGGCGTTGAGGCCTTCGCCGCCGTTCTCCTCAATGATGCGCGGATAGAGGTTGGTGTCGACGAAAGTGGCGGCCTTCTCGATGGCGGTCTGGAGGTCGGACTTGAGGGCGGCGACGCGGGCGGGATCGGCGAGGGGACCTTTGGCGCGCTCGGCATCGAGCTGATCGTAAACGGTTTCGATGGCGGCGATGGCGCGCTGTTCGTCGGCCCAATTTTTGCTGCCGATCTCGGCGGTGCCTTTGAAAGCCATGTGCTCAAACATGTGGGCCATGCCGGTCTGGCCCTGCGGGTCATCGACCGCGCCGGCGTTCACGTAGGTGTGGAAAGAGACGACGGGGGCCTGGTGGCGCTCGACGACGATGAAGTGCATGCCGTTATCGAGGGTGAACTCGGTAACGTGTTTTTCGAACTCACTCAGATTCTGAGAAAACGCGGCGGCCGCGAACAGGGCGCCTACGGCGGCGCACCGGCAGATGATCACAGGATGGCTCCAGGTTAGGCTTGTTTGAATTTAGCTTGTCTTGAATTTACAACACGTTCTAAATGGAGTGACGCGCGGGGCGGACGAGGGGTGACAGGCGGGTTGGGCTCTGCTGGCGGACGGGGCGTTTCGGGAGGTTTGCCGGGCTGGGGCGCGTGTGGGATGGGGGGAAATTGGCGGGACTGCGGGGTTCGAATCTGGGCTTGGCGGGATCGAATTTGCCTTTCCCGGGATCGATCTCGGGTTTCCCAGGTTCGTTTATTTTGAGAATTGTCTTTGTTTTCAACAACCTCCCAGGTTCGTTCCGCTGAATTTTGTGTTCGGGGTGTTTGGATGGTGCGTTTGGTCTGCATGGGGTCGTTTTGGGATCGCGTTGTGGTGTGGATGAGTGGGTCCGGTTCCTTTCGATTTAAGTGTTAGCAGACGGGTGGGGGGAGTTGGGGATAAATCGGGGCTAAGTTGCTGAGGGGGTTGGAGATGTTGGTTATTGCGGCTAGGGACTCGATGGACGGGCGAATTCTATGGTTACATGCTAACTTGGATTTGCGGGTGCAGCGGAAGGACAATCTAGAGGGCGAGACATGAGTACCGATTTTCGGCAGGAGCGTCAGCAGGCCCACGCCCTGCTTGATTTGCTTCCGCCCGCCAAGCTGGAGGCCGTCCGCTCGCTCCTCGCGGTCATGCTCGACGCCGATGACGACGAGGAATTGACTGATGGCGACCGTGCTGCCATTGAGGCCGGGCTCCTTTCCCTTAAGCAGAGCGGCGCTGTACCGATGGAAGATATCCTCGCCGATTTCGGGCTTACCCAAGCGGAATTCGACGAACTCTCACTGGAAGACGACGGCGTCACCAAGAGTCCTGTCTCCAAATAATGGCCCAGCGGGTTTTCTGGTCGACCGAGGCGCGAGCCGATCTTCAGGCCATCGACCGTGAAACGGCCTTGCGGCTTCTGAAATCTCTGGATAGGTTCATGAAAACGGGCGCCGGAAACGTGAAACAGCTCGAAGGCTTTGACCCGCCTCTGTTCCGGATTCGTTTTGGAGCTTGGCGAGTTATTTACCAAAGACGAGGTCAGGATGGCATTGAAGTCGTCCGTGTTCGCAATCGGCGGGAAGCTTATCGATAAGTGGATGGCGTGGCGTCCGCGATTAGAACATTGGGCCGAGCATGTCTCGCACAACCATCAAACTGCCAGAAGTGTCAACGGAGTTCGATGAGTCTGTCGCCGCTTTCGAGACGCTCGAGCACCTCCGGCCACAGGTCCCTGAAGGCGCGGAGTAACGTCGCTTTGCGGCAGTTGCCAAGCCGGACCCAAGCAGGCCCGCTTTCGCATCGTGCATCGCTAATCTTGCGAAATCTTCGTCTTTGGATATAAGAATGAGGTCGTTTTGGGCGGCGAAGGTCCAAAGCGCCGCGTCAGGAGCGTCCCTTAGACCGATGTCCGTGACGTGGGCCGCTTCCGCATTCAGTTCGGTGACAATCATTCTCGCGAGGGCTGGCGGGAGCTGATTGTCGACCAGGAACTTCATGTGGACACGAGGACTGGGTGATCCGTGAGGCGCGCGGCATACTCCAGGCACGCCAGAATGTCTTCGCGTTCCAGGTAGGGATAATCGGCGAGAATCTCTTCGAAACCTGCACCGGAACTTAGGAGTTCGAGAACGTCACTTACTCGGATCCTCATGCCGCGAATGCAAGGGCGACCGCCGCACTGGGCACTGTTGACGGTGATGCGGCTGACGTCGACGGCCATCGAGGGGCTCCTGTTTGTAGTTTAGGTTAACATCGGTTTCCCGCTCATCGGTGGTCCTGGCCAGCTCCTCCGGGCGACCGCCGCATTCAACTTGATAAGGAGCGGCACTACAGGGCTACTGAAGGAACGCGAGGTCATCACTATTTCATCCCTTCGGGCAGCTAAGAGCGAATTGAAGGGTTCGATCAGAGCCTGACGATGTTTAGCCCCGGAATCCGGCCGAAGTCACGGACATTATGGGTGCCGATGGCATATCCGAGCTCCAGCACGCATGCGCTAATGATGAGGTCGCCCAGGGGAAGATTGATTCCTTTTGCGGCTTGCTGACCGCCGACCCGCGCGATGATCTCGGCTGTAGCTTCGGTGATCGGATGGATCGGGATCTGCGACTTGATCTCGTCCAGGAATCGCCGCCTTCGCTCACCGCGTTCGAAATCTCTCGCCCGATAGATGCCGTGGCCTAACTCCGCCACAGTCAGCGCGCTAACCGCTATGGGCAGATCGCCGATTGACGATCGAATGGTGTTGATGAACTTCCGTTGTCGTGAGATTTGCGCGTTCGGCGGCGATCAAAACACTGGAATTGAGAACTACTCCCATGAAGGTGGATTCCAAGGCTCACGGTGAGCGTTAATTCCGTCTTCGACATCGCGCGCAAAGTCCTCATCCAAAACCGCATTTGCCCCGCTTGCCTCGAGGGCGGCAATCACCTCGGAGATCCGGCGGCCTTCTACTCGAGGAGCTTTGAGAACAGCGACCGGACGACTATCTTGCTCGATGACAACCTCGACGCCTTCGCGGACTTTGGCTAAGATGGCATGCACGTCGCGAGCAAGTTCGGCCTCAGTCACACGAACAGTCATCTATCAACTATAGCTGTCAAAGGCCCGCATGAAGGTGCTATCGATTCATTGAACCTAAATTGATGGTGCTTTATTTTTTAGATGGTCGGAAGCCTATATGCCCTCAGCCGATCACCCACTTTTCGGCTCTGATGAGTTCCAGCAGGCCGATACAGCTCACACCCATCGCTGCGCATACGTCCGGGATGTTGGGACGGTCCAGGCTGAAAGTCGGCTTTTCGTCCGTGACGATTTTCAGCCCTTCGACTCTCGCCAGTGCGATTACGAAAGGGTCGGCGGACGTGCGAAGCTTCCTCTGGCCGACTAGGCGCGGAAACGTCGCCAGTACATTCGCCGCCTCGATCTGAATCTCGTCTTCTAGTTCGCGGAACATCTCGCCGCGCGCCAGCCACGCATGCAGTTCGTCCGATCGTTTCTGCGTTTCGTTCAGCACTTCGATAAGCGATACGAGCCGCTTCGCGCTTATCAAATCTTCTACTTTGCGCCAAAACGCTGAACTGGTGTCGATGCAGTAACCATCCATGGGAAAGCCAGCTATTCCGCCATTCGAAATGCTGCATGTTCGAGGGCGGGAATGTGCTTTACCTTCGCGCCTAGATAACTCGATACATCGTTAAGAGTAATGCGCTGGTCGTAATAGCTGCGCAGCACGAGGCGGGTATACCCGCGCCCGTTCCAACTCATCAGCAAAATGGGCCTCTTGATCGCGACCGGCTTCTTTTCCTTCTGTTGCGCTGCCCTGCGCCCTTCTTCCTCGAATCGCGCCCGCTGCGTTCGATAAATCCCACGTCGCCCAGGGCGGTCGACATGCGGGCGAGCACGTCGAGTGAGAAGCGCGAAACAAGCCAGCGTAGCAGGTCGCTGATCCGCGACTGCGTTACGCGCAGCGGCTGGCAGCTTCGATCTGATTCCAGTCTTGCCCCGTCCATATAAACCGCGACCTTCGGCGTCAACTCGGCGGGCATTCGGAGGTCCGCTACTTCCGAACGTGGATCCACTATCGCATTCCAAACGCTGGCGGTTTAGTTCATTCATTTTCTCCTCTTCCGAATTTGCGCCAACCGTTGTCTTGCCACATCGTAATACTCCGGTGACCTTACGCCTCTTGCTCAAGCTCAGAACGGACTGAGCATTACCGGCGTTGCGGGCTTCGGCTCGGTTATGCACCAGCTGATGACCGGGAAGAGCGACAGAGTTTTTGGGTGCTGCTCGACTGCAAGGAAGCCACCTACCAGGTCGATCGCTTCACGGCCGGGGAAGTTGGTTACTTTGACCGGGACACTCGAGAGGCCGCAAGGGAACGTGCTTACATAGACGCCCATTTCGCAGCCGGCTTCATGCATTGGTGTAGAGCCAACACCGTGAGGGACCGGTAGCGCCCAGTCTTGGCGAATATGGTTGAAGACATGGCTGCGCCTGCGTTTGCCTGGATCGTTTCCCAGATAGGGGAATAAGTCGGCAATCCATCCGGTTACGCTGAAGGTTGCGTAGGCGTTCTTTGGTTTGTAGATGGCCTGCCAGAAGGTTTGGTTGGGACGACCGGCGGCAGTGAGTACGAACTCATCGAGAATCGGGCGCAGACGCGTGACCCACCACTCTAGCCCGTATGTCTCGAGTACTTCGACGCGAGCGCGAATGCGTTCCCAGTCCTCGACCGAGCCGTGTAAGGTGATCTGGGGAATGCCGCAGACACATCTCATCCGGTAGGTGAAGTAGGTGGAGTAACTATCCATTAGGACGATCTCGCTGGCCGTGCGAATGGCGGGCGTGGTGGTGGAGAAGTCGCAAATCAGTGATTCGTGAAGGACGGGATCGGAAGCCTCGCGGATTTGCGAGGAGAAGGAACGGATAGCTGCCGCGATTTCTGCTGTATTGAAATGCCGGAAGGCTGCGATCAGTTCGCGCGAGCCGTCGTGGCGCACGAGGCGGCCCCTCAGCGACTCCGCATTCTCAAGAAGGTGATGGCTGAAGCCCTGGGCGATGGTGAGCCAGATGGAGTCGGGCGAGAGCGTGAGGGGACGGTGCTCGCGAAATGCGGTATGGACGGCAGCAAGGAGGGCGTGGCGCGTGTTTAACGATTGGACCACCGGCATTTCCGGATCGGGCACCGCAAAGACTTTGCGATGAGCGCGGGAGGTTACTTCCGCGGACAAAGCTTGGATGGGTAGGGGAGTTTGGGCTGGCGTGACGTCGTCTACCGGGAAAGTTAGTGAACTCTGCCGAACTCGCGGCAACGACTCTCGGCGGTTAAAGAACTTCACGTTCATGCTACGGACTCCTAATCATCTGTATAACATCTATTGGACGCTGCGTGACTGGGAATTGTGTGGAGTTCCCCGAGGCGTCGCGATGAGGAATTTACAATACTTCTGGAGGCCCTATGATCGACACGCTGACCCTCGTTCCGGCTCAGGAGCTTGCCGCAACCAACAAGGCTCACTATCCAAATGAAAGCGCCGAATATCGCGCGGCTCGGAATCAGCTGCTAAGCGAGGAGATCGAACTTCGCCGGCACGTGGAGCGGGTCGCGGCTCAACGGCGTGCGCTGCCTCCCGGCGGCGAGATTCCTAGGGACTTTGAACTTGACTCCGAAACCGGCCCCGTCCACTTGTCGAATCTATTCGGCGCCAAAGATACGCTGCTGATCTACAGCATGATGTATGGGCCGCAACGCAAAGCACCGTGTCCGAGTTGCACATCGTTTCTCAGTTCCTGGAACGGAGTCGCTGTCAACTTGCGCGAGCGCGTCGCCATCGCCGTCACGGCGCGGTCTCCGATCGAACGCCTGATCGACTACAAGAAGCAACGCGGCTTTGCGAATCTGCCGTTCGCTTCCGATTCGTCCGGCGAGTACACGCGCACCTATGTGAATGCCGAAGATGCCGATGTGCCGGGCTTCAGTGTCTTTAGCCGGCGCGACGGAACCGTGCGGCACTTCTATAGCGGGGAACTGAGCGGAGCAATGGCGGATCCGGGACAGGATCCGCGCGGGGCGCCAGATATGGATCCACTATGGTTGATGTTGGACCTGACGCCGGAGGGCCGCGGGACTGATTGGTATCCGAAGCTCAATTACTAGCTACGCAAGCGGCTCGGCACTTATATCCACATTCAACGGTACGACCGGCTCCGATCCGCGATGTCTTTCATAGCGCCGCGCGTCTCAGAAAGAAAAGATCCCGAATGCGACCGCTGCCAGGGTCATCACGATCGTGGCCAGGAAGAGATACGGACCGGTAAAGCGCTGGTGTTCGCCGAGATCTATTCCCGCAAGACCCGTTACCAGGAAGGTGGCGGGAGTTAGTGGGCTGACCGGAAAGCCGGTGGTGTGCATCCCGAGAAGCGCGGCCTGGGCAACGGTGGTGGGAGCCACGCCAAAGGCCTTCGCAGCCGTGGCGACGACGGGAAGCACGCCGAAGTAGAACGAATCCGGATCGAAGGCGACGCTTAACGGCATGGCTACGATTGCCAACAAAAAAGGGATGTGAGTTCCCAAATGAGGTGGGATCATGTGGACACAAGCTGACGCCATCGCGTTCAGCATGCCCGTGCCTTTGAGGATGCCGGTGAAGCATCCGGCCGCGCAGAGAATCGCGGTCATGGTGATGGCCGGCTTCGCATGCGCCTCGATCTGAATGCGCTGCCGATCCGCGTTCGGAAGGTTGATGAGGAGCGCCAGAACCGTGCCGAGCATGAAGCAGACGGCTGGTTCCGCTTTTCCGGTGAGCGCGGCGCCCAGGACTGCTATCGTGAGCGCGATGTTGGTGGCGAAGCGAAAGCCAAGTTGGTGGTCTGTAGGTGGCGGCGGAATCTCCGCAACGCCGGATTCGATGCGGCCGAGCCGGCGCTCTTCCTTGAGACCTAGCCACGTACAAATGCCGAGAGCGAAAAGCAAGCCGACGATCTGCACGGGAAGCAGCGGGCGAAAGAGCGCGATGGTAGACACATGTAGCGATGCGGCCGCTCGGATCGTAGGGCCGGTCCAGGGAAGGAAGTTTACGCCGGCAGCTAACGACGCCGCGCAGGCAAGGATGCGGTGATCCATGCCGACCTCATCGTAGAGAGGCAGCAGAGCCGGTAGCGCGATCAGAAAAACGACAGCGCCGGATCCGTCCAGATGAATCAGGAGTGCGAGCAGAAACGTGCCAGGTACGATGCGTATCGGCCGCTTGCCCACGACGCGCAGAATCCACTGAATTAGTGGACGCAGCATCCCGGCGTCGGTCAGGATTCCAAAGAAAAGAATGGCGAAGACGAACATCGCGATCACGGGCGCCATGCTCTGGATACCGGAGATGATGAAGCCGGAAGTGCGTAAGCCGAACCCGGTGGCCAGCGAGGCAAGTATGGGAATGAGGATCAGCGCTACCAGTGCGGAAAGCTTCCGGCTTGCGATCGCCGCCAGGACACACGCGATCGTCAGTACTCCCCAAAGCGCCACGAGCGTTGCCTCTCCATTTACTGCATCGTATAGTAAGCAATCGACAACCTATGTTTCTCAAACTTCAGAAACCTGCGCTTGCACTCATTTGCGGGATGGCTCTTGCGATCGGCTCGACGGCTTTATTGGCTCAGAACACCAGCACGACAGCTCCTCCGGTGATCGACGTTCACGTTCATGCGATGGACGAGTCTTTTCCCGGCCTCGGGCCGATGTGTCCCAACGCCTCGAAGTTCCTGGCATCGGACCCTAGCACGAAGGAGGCCCCGTTCGGGTGGAGCCAGGAAGAGTGTACTCCCAAGCTTTATCCGTCGGCGAAAGGTCAATATCTGAAGGACGTCGTCGCTGAGATGGAACGGCTGAACGTAACGGCCGTGGTTTTTGGCGATGAGAAGAGCGTGCAGAAGTGGAAGGATGCCGCGCCGGCGCGCGTGATCCCCGGCACTAGCTTCAATGATGGCGTGGCACCTGGCAAGCGGGTCGCACTCGACGATTTACGTAAGAGCTTTTCCAAAGGTGGATTCAAAGTCATGGGCGAGATCGGATTGCAATATGAGGGGATCTCTCCCAGCGATCCTTCCGTCGATGCTTACTTCGCTCTGGCGGAAGAACTGGATGTACCGATTGCGATCCACATGGGGACGGGCGGCTCCGGCCGGGCGAATATCGCGATGCCCAAGTTCCGCGGGTCTATGGGTGATCCGCTGCTGTTGGAGGGCTTGCTGGCGCGTCACCCCAAGCTGCGCGTTCAGGTGATGCATGCCGGCTATCCGCTGATCGATAACATGCTGACGCTGCTTCAGGCTAACTCACACGTCTACGTCGACGTGGCGGGACTTATCTGGAGTTATCCACTGAAAGAAGTCAATCGTTATATCGAGCGGCTGGTAGAGGCGGGGTTTGAAGACCGCGTGATGTTTGGGACCGACCAGTTAGTCTGGCCGAAGTTAATGGCGTATTCGATTAGTATCATCCAGAATGCCGATTACCTGTCACCGGATCAGAAACGCGACATTCTATATAACAATGCGGCCCGATTCCTGCGGCTGCCTGCTAGTAAGTAGCAAGGTGGTTGGCGAAGCATCATTCCGTCAACATCGAGGTGCTGAAAGCACTTAGTAAGTAGAGACCGGCCAGATGCTTCGGGCCGACATCAGCCAAGTCGAAGCTCTTTCCGGCCTGAGGCGTCGGTTCGAGGAAGCTGATGGAATCGGGCCCGAAGCGGTGCCCTTCGACTCGAACACGCGCCGTTAGGATATCGCGCACGCGCCCGCAGAAGACCAGAAACAACACTGCCTGCGCTGTTTTTTCTTTGATGCGCGATGCAAGTTGCGAAAAATGCGATGCAGATAGTTTGGACACGGATGACAAACTAAATACATGCTCAAGCGCACACGGGGTTTTTGGCGCCGCATTACGGACGGGATTGCCGTCACCCAACTCTGGTCGCAGTTCAATGCTGAAGCCCGCAACAGCTACCGCCTTTATTCGCAGGAAGTCGAGTGGCGTCGCGCGGAAAAGGAAAGCAGCAATCAGCGGTTCAAGCGCGTCGTCAAAGGGCTCTTCTGGGCGATGGTCTTGAAACTGTCGCCCGCCCGGCGTGTACTGTTCGTGGCCGCGCTGGTGATGCTTGTGTTTCCTGGCTTTGAGTTCCGCCGGGGCAACTCAAGCATCGGAATGCCGAACCTCGCGTTCTTCGGAGCCCTCGCGTTCCTCGTGCTGCTCGCCCTGGAACTTGCGGATCGCGTCACGATGAAGCGCGACCTGGAGATCGCCAAGGAGATTCAGACCTGGCTTATGCCCTCGGCGCCGCCGCAGGTCGCCGGTATTGACGTCGCATTCGCAACCCGCGCCGCCAATACCGTAGCCGGCGATTACTACGATGCGTTCCTCCGACCGACACCGCTCGATTGTCCTCCGCTGCTGCTCGTGGTTGCCGATGTTGCCGGCAAGAGCGTTCCCGCGGCTCTACTGATGGCGACTTTACAGGCAAGTCTCCACACGCTAGCCGCGGTGTGCGCTTCGCCTCTCGAGTTAGTCGAACGGCTCAACCAATACTGCTGCGAACAAAACGTAGGAGGACAACGCTTCACCACCGCGTTCCTGGCCGAGTTCGATCCGCAGACGCGACAACTTACCTTTGTGAATGCCGGACACAACTGGCCCATTCTTCGGCGCGCATCCGGTAGGATTGATCGCCTGGAAACCGGAGGACTGCCGCTGGGCTTGATGCGCAGCGCCCGCTATCAATCCGAAACCATCACGCTCGGTACGGGCGACTTACTGCTGATCTTCACCGACGGACTCGTCGAGGCCGAAGATCGGAAGGAAGAACAGTACGGCGAGTTCCGAATGCTCGATATCCTCAATCGGCACTCGAACCGACCGGCCGCTGAAGTACTCGGGAATCTAATGACGTCCGCCGATTCGTTCGTCGGTACGGCCCCGCAACATGACGACATCACCTGTCTCGTCTTGCAAGTCAACGCTGCTCCAGCGACCGCTCCGTCAACTGGAAGCGGAGAGTATGAGGGAGTTCTGATCCGGACCGGCGAACGCATGAACTACGGCTAGCCGCGCGCCTTACTTACTGATCATCCTGGAGACTTAGCGGAGTAACAGGCGTACCGTCGCTCCACAGTCCCATATTGATCTGATCAGTCGAGCCGTGGCCCAAGCCGTAAGAACAGTCCGTTCCATAGAGCACGCAATTGAAGATACCCACACTTAGCTTCCAGGTGACGTTGTAATCACGATCGTCAACGCCCGAGTCGTCATCGAGGAGGCCGTCTGTATCCGGGAACCAATGAGTACCAAGCTGCGCGGGCGATCCGTGGGAATCCGAAATTACTTCGAGGAAATCGCGATTAGCGCTTGGGATCACGTCCTCAATCGAACTCCAGATAGCCTGCGCGGTCGGTATATCCGCCGCATCCCGGTCGCCATCCACCAGAACGACGCTGATCGAGGGGCTAATACTTGAGAAGTTAGTCGGCAGTGTACTTCCGTTTCCAAGACCGGGAGTAAATCCGGCGATCGCTCGCGGAAGCGGAATGCCCTCGACAGGAGTCAAAGTAAGTTGCTGCGCGGTAGCAAAGCACTGATACGCGCCCATCGAATGCCCCGTGAACACCGTTTCCATCCCCGCTGCATCTTCTGACGGCGGAATCATACCGTCGGTCCCGGCCTCCAATAACTCCAGGGCCTTGCCCCAGGATCGGAGAATGCTGGTAGTAAATTCTTTCGGCAACAGCGTGTCGTCGTAATAGGGGTACACGACTGTGTAGCCCTGTTGCACCAAGTGCTGTAGCCAGTAGATGTAGTTACTCGGGCTGTCGCCCGCTGGGTACCCCTCAATCTGCAGCAGATACCCGTGCAGAAACAGCGCTACCGGAAGAGAGCTGGGAACTGTCGACCCTTTTGGTTGGTAGATCATGAATTCCGAATAAGGCGCTTTGCTTGAAGTCGAGTAGAAAGGCCCGTAAGTGGTCACAGAACGGTAAACGTAATCGCTTCCCCCCGGTCCGGTAGCCGGCTGAGCGGGTGGCGTGGGCGTTTGCGAATACCCGAGGACGGCGACAAGTGCCGGCATCACCACAAACCGTAGAAGAGCGGATGAAGTTGTCATGGCGACGGTGTTAAGAAATTGTAGCTGAACGAGAGCCGAATGTATAGACAAAGTAGTACGTCAGAGAGTACTACGAGGACGGGAAATCGCCAACCCACACTCTGCATTACAATCCTTTACACTCCGGAGCAGGATATTCGACGGGCGGCCCCAGTGCGACCTCCCATCGGTGCGGGCGTTAGGTGATAGGTCAGTGTAATCCCGAGCTTATAGGACCCCAATATATGGGAGTTCCGGATATCGGCTAGATAGCGGGGGCCGCTCAGAAAAATATCAAAATTGTCCACGGATTTTCCGCCTTAACCATCGGAAGGGCTTAAGTCTATTCCAAACTGCCGCTCTACGGCAGCACTCAAGACAGGAGACAGTTCAATGATAAAGAAGATTTCGCAATGTACAAGATTCGCGCTGCTCGCAGCCGGAATTTCAGTCAGTTTGGTTTCGACGGCTTCCGCCGGAAGCTACGCTCTCTATGAACTCCATTCGACTGGGTCAATCTGGGGTTATACAGGCACGCCCTGCGAGGGCGGAGTTTGCAAAGGTTGGGTGCAACTGGACGACAACCCGGCCGCCATCCGTATTGCGGCTGGAGGAGGATTTCTCTACCAATTACACCTGAACGGCGTGGTTTGGAAGTATACGGGTACTCCCTGCTCGGGCGGCAGTTGCCCTGGTTGGCAGGAGATTGACAACGAGCCAAACAACCCGGTAGTAGGAATCTATACGGGCGGTGAGACGCTCTACGAACAGCGGCGAGACCACTCAGTTTGGTACTTCACCGGCGGGGTATGTAGCGGCAACACTTGCCCAGGCTGGCATGAAATCGACAATAGTTCTCAGGTGGGAAGCCTCTTTGCCGGCCCAAGCGGTTTATTCGAAATGCGTATCAGCACCGAAGGGCAAACTACGGTGCAGAGTTTTTGGGAATATCTAGGGCCCGCTTGTTCGGGCAGTTCCTGCCCTGGTTGGGCCGAAATTGATGGGAACCCGGGCGAAGATGGTTGGATCGCGGCTGGTTACTATTCCGCTTTCGAACTGACTACCTCGGACAACATTAATCAGTTCACCGGCGCAGCGTGCGAGAACGGCACCTGCCCCGGGTGGTTGGCGGTAGGCGAAACATCCTACGGCTCGGAGATCGCCGCAGCAAACAACTTGTTCAAGCTACAAAAAGCCTTTAACACGAACTCGGTCTGGCAGTATAACGGAACCCCTTGCGGGAACGGTTGCAACGGCTGGGCGGAGTTGGATAACAACTCAGCTATCGCGTACATTGTGGCCGGAGGAAATACCGTCTATGAACAACACCTTGATGGCTCGATTTGGCAGTCAACCGGGCAAGCTTGTGGATCCTCTGGATGTCCAGGTTGGATAGAACTGGATAACAACTCGCTCACCAATTGGATCGTCGCTAACTAATTCAACACGCGAAGGCTCCGCGCAAGTGGAAGGTCTTGTGTTTTCCAACTTGCCGTCAATAGGAAATGGCAGTATTCAAAAGGTGAAAATTAATGACAACGAAGTTATCGCAATGGAAACGAATCGCGCTAGTTGCAGCGGGGGTATCAGTGAGCATGGCTTCTACAGCTTCCGCCGGAAGCTATGCGCTGTACGAGCTTCATTCGACCGGTTCGATCTGGGGCTATACAGGAACGCCCTGCGCCGGCGGTGTTTGCAAAGGATGGGTGGAACTGGATGACAACCCGGCCGCACAGCAGATTGTAGCCGGAGGAGGGTTGCTCTTCCAAAAACACACGGACGGCGTGGTCTGGGAATTTACCGGCACGCCCTGCTCGGGCGGTTATTGCACAGGTTGGAAGGAGATTGATAACGAGCCAACCAACTCAGTGACAGGGATCTATGGTGCGGGAGGCGCGCTATATGAGCAGCGCGCTGACCAATCGGTGTGGGTCTTCACGGGTCAGGCCTGTAGCGGTGGCAATTGCCCGGGCTGGCGACAACTCGACAACAGCCTGCAAATCGTTAACATTTTCGGTGCTGCCAGCGGCCTCTTTGAAACGCGGGCAGGCAGCGAGGGACAAGGGCCGCCGTACAGTTTTTGGGAATACTCGGGAACGCCGTGTTCGGGCAATCTCTGCCCGGGTTGGGCCGAGATCGATACGACCGGGAGCATGGCGGGTCAGATGGCCGTTGGAACCCACTCCGCGTATGCATTAGATCCAGACCAAGATCTGAGGCAGTTCACCGGCCAGGCATGCGCGAATAACGTTTGTCCCGGCTGGTTGTCAATCGATAACAATCCATATTCCATTACACTTGCCGCCGCAAACAACTTATACCTGCTACAACAACCGAATGACACAAATGCGGTTTGGGAGTATAACGGTGCTCCTTGCAATGGCAATGTTTGCAACGGCTGGGTGGAGTTGGACAGCAACCCGGCGATCGCCTCCATCATTGCCGGGGGAAACACGGTTTACGAGCAACACTATGATGGCTCGGTTTGGCAGTCTACCGGTCAACCATGCGGCTCGGCGGGGTGTCCGGGATGGATCGAGTTAGACAACAACTCCCTCACCAAGCGGATCGTCGCAAACTAAGTACGGCCCGAGATCGCCGCGCCCTGTAGGCCGGTGCGGCGAATCCAACTAGTTTCGCTCGCGCATGTCTGCACGACTGTTGCCGGCGTCCCGCGCCTCCACTCCGGGGGACTTTCGACAGGAATAAAGCCGCCGTCGCGGCACTGGGAGGAATTCCCGTGAGTAACCGAAGCGGCCGACGGAACTCCTGCTCGGGATCGGCGTGCACCGGGACACGATTGATAAAAGCCGACACTCCTTAGCTTTCAGGCAGTGAGTTAGGCCTGTTCCTGTGGTATCCTCGAAACCTGAATTCGCCGGTTTCGGAATCGCCGTTAACAATCTTTTACAAGTACGAGAATCCGTTTTGCTTGGCTGGGTTTGACTTGCCTGGGGCTACTTACCTTAATTGATGTGTCTCGCAGCCGCTAAGCATTCCGTACTAAGCAATCGCAGCACTTACCCCGCGTCAGGGTAAGAACCACCGCCGCAGAAAGGCGGGCGAGCCACCGATATAGGGCCGCCACTACTCTCCCCGTTGCAGAGCTAGCGGAATCGATGACGCGGGTTTCAAGCAATAATCTCTTGCAGTAAGTTACCCCGTTAGTCGATTCTTGAGTACTGCGGCTGAGTCGCAGGATGAGTTTACAAGAGTTAACCCAACGCGTGTTAACGCTGCGGGGAATACACTCGTTCCTACATTGCAGCATGCAGTGCCTCTGCGCGTGACCGGGTTCCCTGGCCAGGTTGAGGTAATCAGGCTCTGTTGAGATTTGGAGCGATAGAGCCAACACCACCCCTTAAGGAGAAACGTAATTGCCTAACGAAGGTGCCCGTAAAAGATGGTCCACAGGCTGGTCTAAACGACTCTTGTTCACTGGACAGCTTTTGTGCCCTGTCTTGATGCATGCACAGACAATTACCGCGCCCGCTCAGCCCCTAAGCGGTCCCGGCGGCGCGACCTATCCGTACGCTTCGTATACTCAGTCGGGTCCCTACCACGTAAATCCCTTGCACCCAAGCGAGGCGCTGTCTTATTACATATTCGAACCGACAGGCAGTCCTTCAACCTTGCCGGTCGCCTTATTCCTTCATGGCTACTTGTTGTCGACCGAAGGATTTCCTGAGGGCGATAGTCCCAAGAACTATATCCATTGGATCAGTCAAATCGTACGAAACGGGTACACCGTGGTTTTCCCGATCTTTGACTACGAAGCCGTCCCGTCTCAGTTTGCGTCAAATATCATTGCCTCGCTGCAATCAGCGTTGACTCTGCTGCGGTCCGGAACTCCAGGGTTAGTCCCGCCCACGAGCGATGCTCTAGGAATACAAACCGTCTTCACCGGGCACTCCATGGGCGCCTACGAAGCTCTTGCTGTTGCTCAGGTATTAACGGTGTCTCCTGTAACTGGCGTACCCGTACCGAGAGCGATTGCTGCCTTTGAACCTGAGCCCGCCAAAACAGGTCTTTCCACTAACTTCTCTCATATTAGTCCGGATATAGACGTGGTGATCGTTGATGCGGATCAGGACCCGAACGCGATTACGAATGATACGGCAATTTGGAATTCAATAACTCCGGTGATTCCGAGTTCGAACCGTGACTTCCTAAAGGTCATCACCGATACTCACGGCATTCCGAATCAGATCGGAAACCACTGGTATCCCGATACCAACGGTTTGAATGATGACGATCCAGGAGTGGACGATCGCGATTTTAACGTCACGTGGAAGTTGAGCGTTGGGCTGTTCAACTGCGCATTGACGGGGACGGATTGCTCGTTCGGTCTTGGACACGGTGATTTTGATCAGGTCAATATGGGCAACTGGAGCGATGGCACACCGGTAGCGCCGCTTCAGGTGCAGCCCTAACCGGGCAAGAATCCCCGTCACCATTCGGATGCAACCGCGTCCAACTCTGTAAGATCAGTAATGTAGATGCGATTTGTTTGCACTGCTTTGTGGGTTACGGCGATGGTCACGGCTCTGCCGCTGGGGGCCGCGACGGATCACGTCCACTGGTCTGCCACTACTCGTGCCGGCGATTCCGCGGTGAAACTGACCGCTGCAATCGACCCGGGTTGGCATCTGTACTCGCTGACCACCCCTCAACCGGGGCCGGTCCCGACCCGCATCGCGGTGCGCGACGGATCGCCGGCGGCCATTTTCCAGCAGCCCCCGAAAGTCGAGTTCGACGAAGCGTTCGGTCGAAACACCGAAACTTACACGGACTCGGCAACCTTCTACGTGAAGCTGGGTTCCCAACCGAATCCAGCACAGATCGCCCTGCTTCCACGCTATCAGGTATGCAGCGGCACCTCGTGCATCCCACCTGTGACTCGAACGGTGGAAGCGGCAACTAGCACCGGAAGCGCGTTCGTGATTCCCGCGGATTACGTTCGGGTAGCCGCCCGCGGGCCGTCGGCGCCGGCTTCCACCAACCAGAGCGCCCCAAATCAGGGCGGCGGTTTCCTCTTCCTGCTCACCGCATTCGGGTTCGGACTGGCCGCAATCTTCACTCCGTGCGTTTTTCCGATGATCCCCATCACCGTCTCCTTTTTCCTAAACCAGCAAAAAGACGGTTTATCCGCACGCGGTGAAGCGCTGAAACAAGCGACCTTATTTTGCCTCGGGATCATTGTTCTGTTTTCCGCGATGGGTGTGGCGGTTACCGCGCTTCTGGGCCCGTTCGGCGTGGTGCAACTCGGGTCGAATCCATGGGTGAACGGCCTGATTGTTCTCGTTTTCCTGATCTTCGGCCTGAGCTTACTAGGCGCTTTCGAGATCACCATCCCGTCCGGCATTCTGACCCGCATGGACAGCGCGTCGCGCAACGGCGGGACAGCCGGCACCCTGCTGATGGGTCTTACCTTTTCGCTTGCGTCATTTGCTTGTGTAGGCCCTTTCGTCGGCCCTTTGCTCGCCGCCAGTGTTACCGGCGGACTGTGGCGACCGCTGGTCGGAATGGCCTTTTTCGCAGCCGGCCTCGCGTTGCCTTTCTTCGGGTTAGCGCTGTTTCCCAGTTATCTAAAGAAGCTTCCGCGCAGCGGCGGCTGGCTCGCGCGGGTGAAGGTCCTGATGGGATTCGTCATCCTCGCCGCTGCCCTCAAGTACCTTGCCGCGATCGACCAAGTCCTGCAGTGGAACGTGATCACGCGCGATCGTTTCCTGGCCGCCTGGGTGGTTCTGTTCTCGATGGCGGGTCTCTATCTCCTGGGGTTTCTTCAACTGGAAGGCGTGAAGCGGGAAGAAAGCGTAGGCATTGGACGCCTGCTTTCCGGTATGGCGCTGATCATCTTCGCGATCTCCCTCTTCCCCGGCATGTTCGGCGGCAGTTTGGGCGAACTGGAAGGTTTCGTTCCCCCACCGGCCGCTGGATTGGGGTTTGGAGGCGGTAGTAGCGGCACGCAGCTCGCGTGGCTCAAGAATGACTTCGACGGGGCGATCCAGAAAGCGCGCGCGGCCCACCAACGCGTGCTGGTCAATTTCACCGGGTACGCCTGCACCAATTGCCACTGGATGAAGCAGAACATGTTCACCAAGCCGGAAATCGCGTCGCTGCTGCACGATATGGTGCTGGTGGATCTCTATACGGACGCGGACGATCCGGTTTCACAGGCGAATCAGCACCTGGAAGAGGCGAAGTTTAAGACCATTGCGATTCCCTATTACGTCATTTACGATCCGGGTGCCGCGGGCAGCGAGCCACAAGTGGTCGCCACTTTTCCGGGCTTGACCCGCGATACGCAAAAGTACGTCGCGTTTCTGAATACTCCGTCTACGCCCGCCGCTCAGCCCTCCACCGTCCAGCCCTCCACCGTCCAGCCCGCCGCGTCTGTAACCACCCAGAACGCGATCCCGGCCTTCCCCGGCGCCAAGACGCTTACCGGAGCGGCTCTCGATCCCGCTGCGCTCGGCGGCAAAGTCGTCGTTGCGAATTTCTGGGCCACCTGGTGCTTGCCGTGCCGAAAGGAAATCCCTGAGTTCAATAAGCTGCAGGCGAGTCTCGGCACCCGTGGCCTGGAAGTCCTCGGGATCTCACTCGATGAAGACGGCGCTGATGCCGTGAAACCGTTTCTCGATAAACACCCGATGAACTATACGGTCGGCTTAGCGGGCGATGCGTCGAAAGAGGCGTTCAAGATCGGAGAACTCCCGGTTACATTGGTTTTCGACCGCAGCGGCCGCATCGTAGACCGCTTCGAGGGGTTCACTGCGCCCGATAAGATTCGCGACGCGGTTGAGAAAGTTCTTTAGATCGGACCGAGCGAAGCTTTCCGAAAGCGGCGGAATCTAAAAAGTATGCACCGAGTAGTTATTGTGGGCGCGGGATTCGGCGGTCTGAACGCTGCGCTGGCATTGAGAAAAGCGCCGGTAGAAGTTACGGTTGTCGACCGGCGTAATTTCCACCTGTTTCAGCCGCTGCTTTATCAAGTCGCGACCGGCGCTCTCTCGCCCGGCGAAATTGCGTCACCGATACGGAACGTCCTGCATGCGCAGAAGAACACCCGCGTGCTGCTTGGCGAGATGTGCGGCCTGGATGCCAACGCCCGCGAAGTGATTCTGGCGGACGGCGCACGCGTCGGCTACGATTCACTGATCGTCGCGGGGGGCACGGTCGATTTCTACTTCGGGCATGACGAGTGGAAGAAGAACGCGCCCGGCCTGAAGTCGATCGAAGACGCGACCGAAATCCGTAAGAAAATCCTGTTTGCCTTTGAAGCCGCGGAACGCGAAACGGATGTCGCGACGCGGCGTGCGTGGCTCACGTTTGTGCTTGTCGGCGGCGGACCGACCGGGGTGGAGTTAGCCGGCGCGCTCGCCGAGATTTCCAACGACACACTGCGCCACGATTTCCGTAGCATCGATCCGCGCGACGCCGCCATCATTCTGGTGGAAGGCAAAGGCCGTATTCTCGAGACCTTTCCGGAGGACCTGTCGAAGGCCGCCGAAAAGTCGCTGCGGGGTATGGGTGTTAAGACTGTTGCTTCCGCCCAGGTCACCGAAATCACCAACGACGGTGTAACGGTGAAGTTTAAAGATCGCGAGGAAAAGATCGCCGCGAAGACGGTCTTGTGGGCCGCGGGGGTGCGCGCTTCGGGTCTGGGGAAGATTGTTGCCGACCAGACCGGCGCACAACTCGCGAGAAACGGGAGCGTGGTGGTGGAGCCGGATTGCTCGATCAAAGGTCATCCGGAAATCTTCATCGTGGGCGATCTCGCCTCGTTTACGTATCAGGGCGGCAAGCCGCTTCCCGGAGTCGCGCAAGTGGCGATCCAACAAGGAACCTACGCCTCGAAAACCATCCTCAAGCGCCTCAAAAACGAACCCGTGAAGCCGTTCCATTACTGGGATAAGGGAAACCTGGCCGTGATTGGAAGGCTGGCCGCGGTAGCTCAGATCGGACGTTTCGATTTCCACGGCGCGCTGGCGTGGTTCATCTGGCTGTTCATTCATGTGCTGTACTTGGTAGGCTTCGAGAACCGCATAGTCGTGCTGATGGAATGGGCGTTCAACTACTTCACCCATAACCGTAGTGCGCGTCTGATCACTGGACCCACACCCGGATTGCCTGCGGCAGCCGCCGAACCGCAACCGGTAACTTATGCATCGAAGTAACAACACCCTGAAAACAGCGGCGCTCCTCGGGCTTCTCAGCGCCATTCTTCTGGTCGGGGGTGAAGCAATCGCCGGACGTACCGGTCTTTACTACGGACTGGGGTTCGCGGTAATCACTAACTTCTTTAGTTACTTCTTTTCCGATAAGCTCGCGCTGATGATGAGCGGCGCGCAGCCTTTAACTGCGGAAGAGTTCCCGGATATCTACCGCCGCATCGAGCCTCTGGTGCAACAGATGGCCATGCGCATGAACTTACCGATGCCGCGCCTCTACATCACGCCCGAACAATCGCCCAATGCGTTTGCTACCGGTCGCGATCCGAACCATTCGGCTTTGGCGTTTACGCAAGGCATTCTGCAGTTAATGAGCGATCGGGAACTGGAAGGCGTTGTGGCCCACGAACTCGGCCATGTGCTGCATCGTGACATTCTGATTAGCTCAGTAGCGGCGACCTTCGCCGCGGCCATTACCGCGCTGGCGCGCATGGCTATGTGGGGCGGCTTTGGCGGAAATGATGACGATGACCGCGGCGGCAACCCGATTGGCGCCATTGCCATGCTGATTTTGGCGCCTATCGCCGCCATGCTGGTGCAGATGGCGGTGTCGCGCACGCGGGAGTACGACGCGGACGCGGCATCCGCTAAGTACACAGGCAATCCGCAGCAGTTAATCGAGGCGCTGCGTAAGTTGGATACCTGGTCGCAGCGGATCCCAATGGCGGCCAACCCAGCCACGCAGCACCTCTATATCATCCAGCCATTCACCGGAGAGAACCTGATGCGTATGTTCTCTACGCATCCCAAAATGGAGGACAGAATTCGCCGGCTTGAAGAGATGCGTTAGTTCGTGCTTTGCAGACTTAGCATCTTTACCGGAGTACCGTCACTCCAAACACCCATGTTGATCTGATTGGACGAACCGTGGCCCAGACCATAGGAGCAATTCGTTCCCCGGAGTACACAGTCGAACAAGCCGACGCTTAACTTCCACGTAATGTTGTAGTCGCGGTTATCTACCCCGGAATCATCATCCTCAAGGCCGTTGGTATCCGGAAACCAGTGGTTACCGAGCTGCGCGGGCGAACCGTGCGAATCGGTGATTACCTCCAGAAAGTCACGGTTTCCCGCTGGAATCGCGGTTCCTATCGACGACCAGATAGACAGAGCGGTAGGTAGATCAACTGTGTCTTGATCCGCGTCCGTCATCACTACACTAATAGCGGGACTAATCTTCGAGAGCGCTATCTGCAGCTTGCCTGTGTTCCCGAGACCGGGATTGAAGGCGGCGATCGCTCTTGGAACCGGGACTCCCGCAACGGGGTTTGTCGTCAGCGACTGGGCGACGGCAAAGGATTCGTAGGCTCCCATCGAGTGGCCCGCAAATACGGTTTGCATGCCGAGCCCGTCGATCGTGGGTGGAATCATACCGGCTTTTCCCGATTGCAACCTTGATAGCGCGGATTGCCATGCACTTACGATGCTTTCAGCGAATTCAGGGGGCGATAGATCGTCATCATAAGTGGGGAACACCACCGTGTAGCCATTGCGGACGATGTGCTCGATCCAGTAAATGTAATTCGAAGGGCTATCCCCAATCGTGAAGCCCTCCAGGCCAGCCAGATATCCGTGAAGGAACAGAACAACCGGCAGTGAGGCCGGGGCGGTTGAGCCGGCCGGCTCGAAAATGTAATAGCTTGCGTCCGCTTTTTCTTTGATCGGATTGACGTAAAAGGCGCCGAACTGTTGATAAGACGGGTACGCGTAGGCGCTTCCGCCGGGACCGCTAGTCGGCTGAGACGGCGGAGTTGGGGTTTGAGACATCGCGCTGAGGGCAACGCCCAGCGTTAGACACAACAAGGGTAAAGCTCGGCTGACGTACATCGGGACACTCCTTGAGGGGAGTCGGGAATTCCGGGCGGCACGTAGAGAAGCCGCCGGGTGTGCAGGCGAACTTAGCAGTTGGTCGGTGGAGAACGCGCGATTCGAACGGGAAACCGATTTCCTTCTTACTTATCGTGAGTACCGGGGTTTGGTATTCGCGACTTTAATTCGTTGTAACCGTGCGGGGGTCTAACAGTGAGCGAACCGGGCGAGCTACGCCCGGTTCATTGTTCATCCGAAGGGAGTCTTAGTAGAGCACGTCGAACTGGTCAGGTACGTCGTCCCCGCTCTGGCAGTCCGCCTGGAATTGAGTAACCGGGTCGGACACATAAAGCAGCGGCGTCACGGGCGCTCCGTTGCTCCACATACCCATGTTGATCTGTTGCGAGTTGCCGTTACCGAAGGCGACATCGCACAGGACCCCTCTGATCGCACAACTCAGCGCCGAGACGCTCAGCTTCCAGCTAACGTTGTAATCGCGATCGTCGACACTAGTCGGTGGCGGCACCGTGTCCAGATTCGTGTCGGTCAGCGAGAAGTAGTGGTTGCCGATCTGCTGCGGAGTGCCGCGCGCGTCGCTGATCACTTCGAGAAAGTTGCGAGTATTGCCCGGAGTTGGGGGAAGCGTCGCCCAAATCTGAGACGCTGTGCACCGTCGCTTCGCCTTGTCCTGATCGCCGACAACAATCACGACTGCCGTCAGGGGATCTATAGTTGACAGATCATAGGTCGGGATCTGTCCTTGACCCGGTTCGATCGCGGTGATCGCCCGGAAGGGAGGCAGCCCGCTCGACGGCTGGTCGACCAGAGCGGCCAGCGCGAAGGAGCTGAAAGCGCCCGCCGAGTGTCCGACGACCCCAGTATTCATAGCTCCGAGTTGATTGACCGACACCGGGACCATGCCCGGAGTTGCTGCGATCCGGTGGAGGGCGTCGGTCCAGTCCGCGAGTTCGTGGCTGACGAAGGTCTCGGCCGCGCCCTGGTCATAGAGAGCCCAGACCACGGTGAAACCCTTCTGCACGAGTTGGTTGATCCAGAGTTGATACGACTGCGGAGTATCTGCCCCATACCCGTGCAAGAAGAGAACTGCGGGCGCAGAGGTGGGTACAGGTCCGGCAGGTTGATAAATGTAGTAGCTATCGGTCTGGTCTGACCCAACGGAAACGGTGTAAGGCCCGTACGTCTGAACCAAGGTGAAGGCGTAATTCGCGCCTCCCGGTCCCGACGACGGCTGAGGGGGGGCGGACGGTGTTTGGGCGAAGGTGAAACTGGCGGCGGCAAAGACGACAGTCGTAATAGTAATGGCGCGTTTGGTGTTCATGGAGGGAAGTATTCCTTAAAGGTGCTAGGTATTACGGAAAAAGGATAGTAGCGGATATTGGGAAAGATTTCAATAGAACTTACATGAAATTTATTAGAATCACACGTCGCGCCGCGTCGCGGGTTAATGCAGGACATCCCTGGATCTTCAAAAGCGACGTCGAAGATGTGGGTGGCGCGGTCGGTGGGGACGCCGTCGCGGTAGTCTGCGGTCGGACGTTAGGTACAGCCCACTACAGTGCCTCCTCGCAGATCGCGTTGCGAATGTTATCACCAAAAATTGAGGTCATTGACGAGAACTTCTTTCTCAGTCGATTGCAAGCCGCCTTCGATTTTCGAATGAAAACGTTTGCCTTACGCGCCGAGGGTGGTTCCAATGCCTATCGTTTGGCTTTTGCGGAAGCTGATTCGCTACCGGGACTAATTGTGGATCGATATGAAGATTACTTCGTGTTACAGGCGCTGGATCAGGGCATGGAGCGGGCTACGAACGAAATTGTCGCCGCACTCACTAAACTGTTCAAACCGGCCGGCATCCTCGCGCGCAATGACTCGCCAGTCCGAACCCGAGAGAACTTGCCTTTAGAGAAGCGGGTCCTGAGCGGAACAATCCCGGACGCCGTGGATATCGTCGTGAACGGCTTTAAACTCTGCGCCAATCTGACTCACGGAATGAAGACGGGAATTTTTCTTGACCAGCGGGAAAACTACTTGGCGGCGGCGCAGTACGGGCGCGGACAGGCGCTAGACTGCTTCACATCGACGGGCGGATTCGCGCTGCACCTCGCCAGGCGATGCGAGCGCGTGGACGCCTTGGATTCAAGCGCGGCGGCGATCGAGACGGCTCGCGTCAACGCAGCCGCTAACGGGATCGCAAATATAGACTTCCGGGAGACCGACGTATTTCAAGCCCTGGCCGGATTTGCCGCGGGACATCGCCTGTTCGATACCATCGTGCTCGATCCGCCGGCTTTTGCGAAGAGCCGCTCGCATCGAGATGCCGCCGCGCGCGCGTATAAAGACCTGAATCGACGTGCATTGAACCTACTCTCGCCGGGCGGCGTTCTGGTTACTTGTTCCTGCTCGCATCACATGAGCGAAGCGGATTTCCTGGAGGCGGTGGCCGAGGCTTCCATCGAGACCGGCCGCAAGCTTCGGATTCTGGAACGCCGCACCCAGGCGAGCGATCACCCCATCTTACTTACCGTGCCCGAAACCTTGTACTTGAAGTGCTTAGTGTTTCAAGATACCGGCCTGTAGAGCGGCAACCTGAGTATCCAGGTGCTCAAGTGCCTTTTGTTTCAGCGCGCGGAACCGGGGATTGGAACTGGCCGCGATCTCGGCATGGATGCGGGTGCGCGACAATTCGATCGCGTGCATCTGCTGTTCTTGGTCGGTTACGGGAGGGCGAGCGGTAGTGCGGTCGTCGGCAGCCTGTTGCTGCGACTCGATGGATTTACTCTCCCAACCGCGAGCCATCCTGAGTACATCATGGCAGATTTCTGACCTGCTGGGTTTATGAAGGGTAGGTTACTCCGCTCGCAGCGATTCGGCCGGATCGATCTTAGTTGCCTTTCGCGCTGGAAGGTAACTAGCCAGTGCCGCGGCAAGCATCAGACTGGCCGACATCTCAGCGTAGGTAAGCGGGTCGGAAGGACTGACTGAAAACAGCAGCGATTTCATTAAAGGCGTCAGGGCAAGCGCCGCGGCAATTCCGCAACCGCAACCTAGAGCCGACAGGATCAGGCCGCTACGCACGAAATGGGTCGTGATCTGAGTAACCGGTGCGCCGAGGGCAAGCCGGATTCCGACTTCGCGCGTCCGTTGCGAGACTACATAGGAGATCACGCCATATATGCCAACAAGCCCTAGAAGCAGCGCCATGGCGCCGGCAATCGCCAGCAGCAGCAAGGTGAACGAGGTACGCGCGAGCGAGCGATCATAGAGCGTTTGGAGCGTGTCCGTCTTAGCGATCGGAAGACCCGAGAATACACTCCACAGCGCATTCTGAGTCTCTTCCCGCAATGATGCGGATCCGGCGCGTGGCGTGCGAATCACTAACGAAATGTACCGTTGCACGGACACAGGATTGCCTTCAAAGTTCTTTTGAAGCAGCGGCCAATAAACGATTGTGGGAGCGGGTTTGTCGACCCCGTCTGAGTGCTCATTAGCAACCACCCCGATGACCTCGCGCCAGTCGTCGCTATCGCGCGAACGGATGCGTTTGCGGAGCGCGGCTTCAGGTGCTCCCCAAATGTCGCGCGCCGTATTCTCGGAAACGATTACCACGGCGCCGCCGTTGTAGATGTCAGTCCAGGTGAGGTCGCGGCCGGCCAGCATCCGCTGCCCCATCGTCGCGAAGTATCCCGGGGCAATCCACTTATACCGACGCAGTGGAGCAATCGTTCCCTCGCGGTAAACCTTGTCCGCCGCGTATGCAGGATCATTTGACTCCTCGCCATCCATCGGAACAGACGTAGTTATCGAGGCCGACACTACACCGTTAACGGCACTTACCTGGTCTACCATTCGCTGTTCCATGCGCATCACGCGCTCAGGCTCTTTCACCTGTTCATCCGGGATTCCTACCCTTACGGTTTGAACCTCTTGTGCGTTCCTGAATCCGGGATCGACATCGTGCAGGTTGCGGAAAGTGCGGATCATGAGTCCTGAAGTGATGAGCAGAACCAGCGCAAGTGCAACCTGAAAGACCACAAGAACGTTCCGCACCTGCTGACGATTCCTGCCGTGGCTGATCGATCGGCCGCCGCTGCGAAGAGCATTCGCGATCTGTGGCCGTACATATCGGATCACGGGGATCAGGCCGAAGGACGCGCTGAACCCGATAGAGACGGTGAACGTGAACAGCAGCACCCAAACATCGATACCGATGTTAGTGGCGCGTGGAAGATGGACCAGATCCGATTTCGAAACCAGATTCAGAGCGGCCCAGCAGAGTCCCAGTCCCAGCGCGCCCGCGACGACTCCGAGCGTAATGCTTTCAAACAGAAGCACCCGGGCGATGCGCGATGCAGCAGCGCCAAGAGCCGCGCGTACCGCAAACTCCTGCTGGCGCGCCTCGGTTCGGACGAGTAGAAGATTCGCAACGTTCGCACAGGCGATCAACAGAACGATGCCGACCGTCGCCATCAGCATCCATAGAGTTTTTCCGATATCGCCCACCAGGTCGTCTTTGAACGGCCTAACGTTCGGTCCGATATGCGCATCTTCAAACATTTTGACGGTCCACCCCGGAGGCGGCGGGAACTGCTTCGACACCGCGTGCAAGGCCCGCGCGAAATCGGCGTTTGCTTGCGTAATGGTTACGCCGGGCTTTAACCTGCCGATTCCCAGATAACTAAAATTGCCAAGTTTCACTTCGGAGCGTTTGAAACGTAGCGGCAGCAGCAGATCAACATTCTGATCCATGAACTCGAACGATGGGGGCAGAACTCCAATCACCGAAACCTGATGACCTTCGATCTCGATGTTCCGGCCCACTACATCGCGACTCCCGCCGAAATGCGAACGCCAGTACCCGTCGGACAGAATAGCCGTGCGGTTGCCGTCGGGATTGTCGTCACCAGTCATGAACGGCCGTCCGACCTGCGGTGTAACGCCGAGAATCGGTAGGAATTCATGGGTGGCGAAAACAGCTTGCACGGTTTCGGGATGGCTCTTGCCGGTAACTGTGGTCGTTCCGGTGGCGAACATGCTGACGGCCTGGAAGGCTCGTTGCTCATCCTGCAGCGTGAAGTAGACCGATGGAGCCATGTTTAAATCCGCTATTTTGAGCACCGGCTCTGTCATCCAGAGGGCAAGCAACTCCTCGGAATGGACGTAGGGGAGAGGTTTCAGCAACACGCCGTTGATCACGCTAAAAATGGCGCTGGCGGCTCCCAGTCCCAGTGCAAGGGTTCCAATGCTTACCAGGGTGAAACCGGGAGTGGCGCGCAAGCGGCGCAGCGTATACCTGAGGTCCTGAAGTATGCCATCGAGGATGTTCTCCCACCCGTACGACCGCACCTCTTCGCGAAGCGCCGTGCTGCTCCCTAGCCGCATCCGTGTTGCGCGAGCAGCTTCCTCTGCTGTTAACCCGCGTGCTTCAAAGTCAGCTTTGATTTCGGCGAAGAAACTATCGACGTCGTCGGCAATGTCCTTATCCGCTTGGTTCCGCCGCATCAGATTCCGGAACCCCCGTACCAGCTGCCTCATGATCGACATCGATTCGGTCTCCATAAGAGAAACAACCGCAGGATAGCGGCTTCTCCAGATGATTGTCAAGATATGATCGTCAAGTTTACAGGAGTGCGGGCTGGACCGTTTCCGGCAGTTCCATTCCTCGGCGAATCGCCTCTTATGGCAAAATGTGGGGGTGATTGAAAGCCTCCGGCCCGGCCGTTCGGCGGGTCGTGCCCGCGTTGTCCTCTTCGATTTCGACGGCACTATTTCCACTATTCGCTCCGGCTGGATGGACGTCATGGTGCGCATGATGGTCGAGATCCTTGCCGATCTGCGCACCGGCGAATCGGAACAGCAGCTAACGGATGTCGTGGTCGAGTTCGTGGGCAGACTCACCGGCAAGCAGACCATGTACCAGATGATCGAGCTGGCCGAGAATGTGTCCAGGCGCGGCGGAAATCCGCCCGATCCGCTCGAGTATAAGAAGCAGTACCTGAGCCTGCTGCATGAGAAGATCGCCGGCCGGCTTGATGAGCTGCGGTCCGGTGAAGCCGATCCCGACAAGTACATGGTTCCCGGCGCGCGTGCGTTTCTAGAAGCGTTGCGCGAGCGCGGTCTCAAGATGTATCTGGCCAGCGGTACCGATCAGATCTATATGCGCGAAGAGGCGAATCTGCTGGACGTCGCGAAGTACTTCGACGGCGGGGTGTTCGGCGCGCTCGATGACTACAAGAGTTTTTCGAAGCGGATTCTGATCCAGCGTCTGATTGCCGAGTCGGAGTTTCGCGGGGATGAATTCCTGGGGTTCGGCGACGGCTATGTCGAGATCGAAAACATCCACGAAGTGAACGGCGTCGCGGTAGGTGTGGCCACTGATGAACCGGATTGCCTGCGCGTGGACGAATGGAAACGTGAGCGGCTGATGAAATCCGGCGCGGACTTCATCATTCCGAATTTCCTCGGGCAGGACGAATTGCTCGACGCGTTGTTTTCGAGTGAGCACGCGATATCGCACGTTTGACCGATCGCGGCTGATCGTGAAGCCTCTGGCCGAACGCCGGAGCGATCTCGATCTTTCGCACATGCTGGCGCTGGGCGATGCGCCTGTGTCTTTCGAACATCCGGATTTGAGCGCTGTCGCAGCGCGGCTTCAACGCGCAAAGGAGTCAGGTGCTGCTCGCATCCTGATGATGGGCGGACACCTGATTCGCGCGGGCGTTTCGCGCTACATCATCGATCTCATGCGGCGCGGCCTGATCGATCACGTGGCCATGAACGGCGCTGGTCTGATTCACGATTATGAGTTGGCGCTAACCGGCCAGACCACCGAGAGCGTCGCGCGTTACATCAAGACCGGCGAGTTCGGATTGTGGCGCGAGACCGGTGAGTTGAACGACATCATCCGTCGCGCGGCGGAAAACGGGCAAGGTCTGGGCGAACACGCGGGTGAGTCCTTCGCGCAGTTTCCTTATCGCGAGACGAGCGTGGTCCATGCGGCGTGGGAATGTCAGGTGCCGCTCACGGTGCATGTGGGGATCGGCTATGACATTCTGCATGAACATCCGAACTGCGATGGCGCGGCGGTGGGACAAGCATCGTATACCGATTTTCTGATCTTCGCGTCTACTGTGGAGCGGCTCGAAGGCGGCGTGCTGTTGAGTTTCGGGTCGGCCGTGATGGCCCCGGAAGTTTATTTGAAAGCGCTGGCGATGGCGCGCAATGTGGCGCGTCAGGACGGACGAGAGCTTAGTCATTTCACGACCGCCGTGTTCGATCTGGTTCCGATCGAAGGAGATTTCCGGCGCGAGTTACCGAAGACGGATCCGGGTTATTACTTCCGTCCGCATAAGACGATTCTGGTGCGCACGGTAGCGGACGGCGGCGAGAGTTACTATCTCTGCGGCGACCATCGCGCGACATTTCCGGCGCTGTGGCGGGCTTTGGACGCGCAATGAATGAAGAGCAGATACTCGGGCAACTGCCGGGTTTGAGTGCGCTCGTGATCGGCGACATCTGTCTTGATCGCTGGTGTACTTACGATCCGGCGCTCGCGCTTGCATCGGCAGAAACGGGGATACCGCGTGTCGCCGTGACGCGGACGGAATCGACGCCTGGCGCGGGTGGGACGGTTGCGAATAATCTGGCGAGCCTGGGAGTGGGGCGCGTCTCGGTTCTTGGCGTCGTAGGCGACGATGGCTATGGCTTCGAATTGCGTAAGGCATTAAGCGAACGAGGCATTCGCGGAGAACTGCTGCAGGTGGCTGAAGGGCGCCAGACGTTCACGTACACCAAGCTGATCAACGCGCGGACCGGCGCTGAAGATTTGCCGCGCGTGGACTTTCTCTACGAGCCTGCGCAAGCTGCAAACCGCGCCGTCCTGGACGCGATTCCGCAAGCTGTTGACGAGCACGATCTGATCCTGATCGCGGATCAATCGGAAACCGATGAAGGCGGAGTGATCACCGAAGCCGTCCGTGTGCTGTTGGCGGAGTTGACCGCGGTGTACCCGGAGAAGGTCTTTCTGGCCGACTCGCGAAGGCGCGCGCACCGGTTTTCCTGCGTGGCGCTGAAGCCGAATCGAGCGGAAGCGGAGCACGCTTGCGAAGAGTTGTGCGGCGGCGTGGACTTCGCGCGTCTGCGTCGAGAAACGCAGGCACCGGTTCTATTCGTGACCGATGGCGGCGATGGGATCCGCGTGTTCGAAAGCGAGCGCGAGTCGTTCGTGGCCGTGCGGCGAGTGGAGGCCCCGGTCGATATATGCGGTGCCGGCGATAGCTTCGCCGCGGGAGCCGCCGCAGCTCTGTTTCTGACGCGGGACGCGGTTGCCGCCGCGCGTTTCGGCAGTCTTGCGGCACGAGTCACGATCGGGAAACGCGGTACCGGCACAGTTGCTCCACGAGAGCTTCTGGCGGCGCGCGGATGACGACGCTCGCTATCGATGTGGGCGGGACGAAGTTCACTGTCGCGGTGTTTGCGGATGACAAGATGGTGAGCCGCGTCCAACGCGCAACGGATCGCGAGGCCGGCGGAGCATCGACATTGGCCGCGATCGAGGAGATCGTCAGCGGGTTGCGAGGCGAGTTCCGGTTCGACCGGTGCGGTATCGGATTCGGCGGCCCCGTGCGCTTTGCCGAACAGCGCGTCGCGCTTTCCACGCACGTCGGCGGCTGGAACGACGTGTTGTTGCCGACCCGAATCGCAGCCGTTGCGGAAGCCCCGGCGGTGATGGATAACGACGCGAACGTCGGCGCTCTGGGCGAGTTCGCGTACGGCGCGGGACGTGGCGCGTCGCCGCTGCTGTACGTGACCTTGTCGACCGGCATCGGCGGCGGTATTGTCTTAGATGGGAGGGTGCTGCGCGGCCCGGATTCGTGGGCCGGCGAGATCGGTCACCTCAATGTCGAACCCGAATGGCCCGGAGTGTTTGTGCGGCTCAAACGGATGTCTGGAACGCATGTGCTGCGGACTTTGGCTGGAGCGCGACACAGGGCACACGGCAGAGGAGTTGACTCACGATGAGGCGTTCATGCGCGGCTATGTGATTCCGCTGGCGCGCGGGCTGAAGGCGGCGATTATGCTTCTGAATCCAGCCAGGATCGTGATCGGGGGCGGCATCAGCAAGGCGGGCGACCTGCTGTTTCGACCATTGCGGGCGGAACTGGCTCGGCAGATGCCGCCATGGTCCGAGGCGCGGGTCGATGTGCAACCGGCGCTGTTGGGAGACGATTCGGTGCTGTGGGGCGCGTTAGAGTTGGCGCGGCTGGAGTTGGCATGATCAGCGCGGCGTGCAAGTCTTGATCGCGTTGATGGGCGCGCCATTCGCGTTTGCTGCCGTTGCGCCTGAACCGCTTACCGGGATCGAACAAACGATCTTCGAAGGCATCAATTTTCAACGAGCGTCGATCGGATTGGCAGCGCTTGAATGGGACCCGGTCCTTTGCCGTACCGCGCGCGAGCATAGCCGTCGCATGCTCGACGCGCATTTCTTCAGCCATCAGGATCCCGTGTACGGCGACTTGGCCTGCCGGTTGAATTTTGCGGGAGTGGCGTGGTCGCGCTGCGCCGAGAATGTCTTCCGGGAGAACGGCTATACCGATCCGGCGGCGATCGCGGTCGTCGAGTGGATGTATAGCCCGGGGCATCGGGATAACTTGCTGACTGCGGAGTTCCGGCTGACCGGCGTAGGGGTCGCCATGGATCCGGATGGGACGTTTACCGCAACCCAGCAGTTTCTAATTCCGCGGTGAGCTACGTAAAGAGAATCGTCTGCCTGGCAAACTCTTATAAGACAGGCGGCCGATGTATCGCGGGACGTGAAGTGCTTGGAAGTGGTAAGTATGGGGAGTGGATACGGCCGGTAAGTGCGCGCCATACCGGCGAGCTATCGATCTCAGAAATTGCGTACCGGGATAACACCATTCCAAAGCTTCTCGATGTAATCGACGTGCCTCTACTTAGACATCGGCCCGACGGTCATCAGACGGAAAATCACGAGATCGTGCCGAAAGGCCAGTGGTCGAAGGTAGGCGAAGTTTCACGGGAAGAACTGGAAACTCTTCGGGAGTTCCCGGAATCGCTTTGGATGGGAAATGAAAGTGAGGACAGAGGAGCGTGCAATTGGGTCAGCGAATCCGAAGCGGCCGCGTTCGACAACTCTTTGGTGCTCATTCGGAAGCGTGATTTCAACGTCCGAGTGCGTACACACGATCGGGAAGGAGTGGCGGTCAAAGCCTGTCGGGGAACTTTCAAGTACGATGCGACTTACTACAGTTTGAAAGTAACCGACCCCTGCGTGATCCAACACCACGGCCCGCTGGAAGATGGAGACTATAAACTGAACGACGTTTATCTTTGCATTAGTCTCGCGCAGGCGTGGGAAGAAGATCACTGCTGTCATAAGTTAGTTGCCGCTGTTTTCACGAACCCGATGTTATGAGTAAACCCGATACTGTTTTCACGATCGGCCATTCGAGGCACGCGCCAGATGTGCTTATTGAACTGCTGCAGCGGCACGGGATAACGGCGGTCTGCGATGTGCGTTCGAAGCCATTCAGCCGGATGAATCCGCAGTTCAATCGCGACGAACTGCAGGCAACGTTGTGGGAAAACGGGATCGCATACCGGTTCATGGGTAAAGAACTAGGTGGACGGAGTGACGATCCGGCATGTTATGTCGACGGAAGAGTGAGTTACCGCCGGATAGCGGCAACCCCATCCTTCCAAAGCGGACTCAAGAGAGTCATCGGTGGAATGAAGGACTTTCAGATCGCGCTAATGTGCGCTGAGAAAGAACCGCTGGATTGCCATCGCACGATCCTAGTGTCCCGTCGTCTTGTGGAACAAGGTACGCCAGTGGAGCACATCCACGCGGACGGCAGTCTGGAGAGCCACGATGCGGCAGTACGGCGCTTGTTCGAACTGCTCGATATGTCTGAAGATCATCTGTTCCTTTCCCGCGAGGAACTGGTGAATGACGCTTACGAATTTCAGGAGAAGCGGATTGCCTACGAAGCCGACGACACGGATGCGAGTGTCGCAAGGGGCGCGGCGGATTGAAGATCTTCACCATTGGATTTACAAAGAAATCCGCAGAGGCATTCTTTACTCTCTTGTCGCAAGCGGGGGTTCAGCGACTTATTGACGTGCGCCTGAACAACGTGTCGCAGTTAGCCGGATTCACCAAGAGAGACGATCTCCGCTACTTCACGAAAACGATCTGCGGGATCGACTATATACATCTTCCGCAGCTAGCCCCGACGGCTGACATACTCGACGCCTTTAAGAAACAGAAAGCCACCGACTGGACGCTTTACGAGCAGCAATTCAACCACCTAATACAAGAGCGGCGAATAGAGGAAACAACTTCGCGGGAGATGTTAGATGGCGGCTGTCTACTCTGCAGCGAGGAGACACCCGAGCATTGTCACCGGCGATTAGTCGCCGAGTACCTGCAGCAGCAATGGCCCGACGTTGAGATTGTCCATTTAGGCTAGAGGTTATTCAGGAAAATCGCGCCCGTTCTTGCCCGTTCCGCAGAGCTCGGCCCAATAGTCCGCATGCTCGGTCCATTCGGGATTCTCAATCCCCGAGATGTGCAGTTCGGAGATGTTGAGCTTGCCGTGGCCGTACACACAGATGTACTCGGTCTTCGGCCGTCCGAGTTGCAGCATCTTGCTCCACGATCCAGTCAGGATCGGCATCCGTAAGCGGCGCAGACAAACCCGGCACCGATAGCGCTGGTCGAGGATACACAGATAAACCAAGCCGATGCCCAGCAGAAAAATCACGCCCGCCAGCGCCGTGTATGGAAGGTCATACCCGAACTGATAGTTGTTGATATGAAACAGGGGAGTTCGAGGAGTCCAGAAGCGATTCACGGTCCAAAGCAGGCCGCTGAGTATCGCGCCCGCCGCGAATAACTTCGCAGCCAGGAAACTCCAGTACCGCATGAACTGTTTGACACTAGCGAGCATGGGAAGGTTCCCGATAATCAGACGCGTCAGCTACGGAAAAGATTCCGTGCAATGAACAGCACGTTGGCGGGGCGCTCGGCGAGACGCCTCATAAAGTACGGATACCACGCTTCGCCGAACGGCACGTACAAACGCATCCTGTAGCCGGCCTTGGTGATTTTTGTCTGTAGGTCGCGGCGGATCCCATACAGCATCTGAAACTCAAAACGCTCCGGCGGGATGTTTTGTTCCCTGACGAATGTCAAAAGTTCTTCGATGATGCGCTCGTCGTGCGTCGCCAGCCCCGGATAGTTGCCGTCGGTCAGCAGCTTCTTCGCCAACTTCACGAAGTTGCGATCTACTTCGGCTTTGTCCTGAATCGCGACACTCGGCGGTTCCAGGTACGCGCCTTTGCAAAGCCGCACGCGTATGCGCCGCTGATTCAAATCATCAATATCCGCTTCGCTGCGCTTCAAGTAAGCCTGAATGACCGCGCCGCAAGATTTCGTTTCCGCGAAGAGGTCGTAAACCAAATTCAGCGTGCGCTCGGTGTACTCGCTCGATTCCATATCGACCCGCACGAAGTTGCCGTTCTTCGCCGCCTCGCACACCAGTTCGCGAACATTCTGCCGGCACGCGTCTTCCGATAGATCGATGCCAAACTGGGTCAGCTTCAACGACACGTTGCCTCGGATGCCGCGCCGCTCGATGGCTTGAATGCATCGCATATACATATCGCGGCAGGCCACTGCTTCGTCCATCGAAGTGACGTTCTCGCCCAGGTAATCGAGCGTGATCATCAGCCCGTCCTGATTGACCTTTTCGCATGCGTCGAGCGCTTCGTCGAGCGTGCTTCCGGCGACAAACCGGCTGGAAAAACGGTTCGCCGATCGGGAGGTCTCCATGAACTTGCGGAGGCTGCGGTTGCTCGAGAGGAATAGAAAGACGCTACGCACGGTGGGCTCTCTTGATCATACGGGGCGCGTCGCGAGCGTTTGTCGCCCCGGTGTTAGCGGACGAACACGCGAAAGCGCGTAACGGTTCGGAACCCGAGGCGCTTGTAGAGCGAGAGCCCGCTCTTGGTTGATTGCAGTACGATCGGCAGATTTCCGTGCTCGCGAATCTCCTCCGCGATGGACTGCCGCATCAGCGCCTCGCCGTAGCCGCGCGACCGGTATTCGGGCAGCGTCGCGAGGTTATACAAGCCGATGGCGCCCGCTGATACGACGGTTGCAGCGGTTGCGACCGCCTTGCCGTTGGCGTATCCGACCCAGGCCCGGAACTTCGTCCGCGAGGTCCCCCGATCGTCAAACACTTCGGAGAACCAATCAATCGGCACTCGAAAGCAAGATGAGCCGATCTCCCTGAATTCCTGAAGCACGGAGCCGCGATCGATCGGCCGCGGTTCACAATGAGGCAAAAGGTGCTTTGCCGGTGGCAGCGCGAGCGCGATCATCCCCGGCATCTCCGTCGCGCATCGCAAGTCGTGTCTGGCGAATGTCTGCCCTGCGCGCCGCACCGTGCCGGGTTGAAGAAAACTGTCGCATAACCAAAACGACCACTTCAGATCTGCTTTGCCGAAGTGCAAATCAGCGCTCATGGCCCGTCGCTCCAGTTCTCCTTCGTTCAGAACGGGACCGCAAAGGAAGGCTCCATTGAACATTTGGAACCGAACGCCCAATGAAATGAGTTCGATACCGCTCACTGTCCGCACCAGCGATGCATCGCGTTCCGATGCCAGTGCGCGAAAACACGCTCGCAGGTTCTCGTCCACCAGTTCCGCTTCAGTCACTGGCGCTTTGCTTCCCGCGATTAAAATTCGCAAATTCCTTAGCAAAATCGGGGTTTTCGAGCATTTCTCTCTTTACTTCAATCTACCCGTTCCGTATGATTGTTACGGTTCTAATACGCAGGGCGAATGCCGCAACAATGGCCGCGTGAGCGCCGGGCGGCGTCGGAGGCCCCTGTGAATCCGCAACCAGTGTGTTGCATGGAGGCATAATTGGCAAATTCGAGAATGACGCAGACGCAACTGATGAGAACGCTGGCTGAGCAATGCGAGGTTCCGAGCAAGACGGCTCGGATGATGCTCGATCACCTCGGGGAGCTCGCGATCAGCGAGGTCAAGAAAAACGGTGTCTTTGTGCTTCCGGGCATTGGACGCCTCGTTCGCGTCGACCGCAAGGCCCGCATGGGGCGCAACCCCGCAACCGGCGAAACGATAAAGATCCCGGCCAAGAAGGTTGTGAAGTTCCGCGTGGCCAAGGCGGCCAAAGATGCCATCGTGCCGCCAAAAGTCAAGAAATAGCACAGATAGCAAGGAAAACCCCGTGCCGGTCCGGTCATGGACGGCACGGGGCCGCTAAGATCCTCATTCGCGTCAACAGCGCTGAACGTTCTGACCCGCCGCGCTAGACCTCGGTCTTCTTCTCTTCGGGCTTCACCGTAGGATCGTCCTTGACGGACTGTTTGAAGCTCTTGATGCCCTCACCCAGACCCTTCGCGAGATCCGGTATCTTCTTGGCCCCGAAGAACAGAACGAGCAACAGAACGACGAGAAGCAAATCTTGTCCGCGCAGCAGCAGCAACACCGGCGCGTGTACATCAAAGGACATGTGAGTCCTCCTTTACCACTTTGATTGTAGGGACGCTTCCGAATCGAGTCAACCCGGCGAGGCCCGGCAAGGTATGCTGAGGACTAAATTCATGCAGCCCGTCCCTGCCAACCAACAACAAGCCCTCGTCAATCGTCTTACCGAAGCGTGCGGGGGCGCCTACACGCCCGAGCAGCGCCGGAAGTACTTCATCACCGGACCCCAATGGGCCGCCGCTTACGCCGGACAGGCGCTGTTTCATGCTCCGACCCGGACGGAGGTCGCGTTTCCAGAGGTGATCCGGCACTACGCCGAACTGGGAATCGGCTGGTGGTGTACCCACGATACGGATGTAATCCCGACCGAGGCTCTCGGCAAGGACGAGCAGCACGCCATCGTCGCGAAGATCAAGCACTCGCTTCAGGAGAACGGGCTGAAGTGCTCGATGGTCACTACCGAGACATTCTTCCACGCGGTGTGGGCGGCCAGTCCCGCGGCGGAATCTCCTGCAGTTCGCGAGTATGCTGCGTTTCGCGTGAAGAACACGGTCGATATCGGACACGAACTGGGTGCTCAGTTCGCCGTTTACTGGCCAGGGTCGCTCGGCTACTACGTGCAAGGCGCGATCGAAGAGACGGACACGCTGAAGTGGTTCGCTCAGGCCATTAACGCCGCGTGTGAGCACGACATCGAAGTAGCCGGTAAGCTGGGCCGCCCGACGCTGAAGCACTGCATGGAGGCGAAGCCCTTTGAGCCCCAAGCGGAAATCCTGCTGCCCACCAGCGACGCGATGATCGCGTGGATCAACTCCGGTCTGTTGACGCATCCGGAGATGGTGGGTTTGAATCCCGAGTATCTGCACGAACTGATGTGGGGCGGAGCGGTTCGCGCCGCGCTGGCTCGCGCCATTCTCGCCGGTAAGTTGTGGCACTTCGATATCAATGACGGCTACCGCTTGAAGCACGATGTCGACATCGCCGTCGGCTTAGTGAACCCGCTCGACTGGCTGAACATTCTCGTCCTGTTACGCTCGCACGGCTACAACGGCCCGTTCAATCTGGATTACAAACCGCCACGCACCACGAGCAATCATGGCGTGTTTGCGGTCAGCTTCCCGACGGCGGTCGATCGCTTCATCACGTTGTGGGAGATGGCGGGCGAACTGAGTGCTGATCCGGTGATTAACGAGGCGCAGGAGGCTTTACGTGCCGGCGCTCCGATACCGCCGACGATTGACGCTGCGGCGATCTTCGAAGCGCACAAGGACCTGCTATCGCTGCATGAACTGATCGCCCATCGGATCTTCCAGATTTTGATTGGTGCACATCGCGGCCGGACTTACTCGGTTTAAGCACGACCCGCGGTAACCGCGTCGGAGAAGCGCCGGGCCCGCAGCTCGATCTCGTCGAAATCGCCTTTTTTCAGTAGCTCGGAGCTAACTAGTTCTCCGCCGACAGCCACCGCACACGCACCGGCCTTCAGGAAATCGCCGCAAGTCGTGAGACTTACCCCGCCGGTAGGGATCATTTCGATATGAGGCAGCGGTGCTTTGAGCGCTTTGATGTACTTCGCCCCGCCGACACTATCGGCAGGAAAGATCTTGACGGCATCGGCGCCCGCTTCCCAGGCAGTCACGACTTCAGTGGGTGTCAGCGCGCCGGGACAGATCACTTTCGAGTAGCGCTTGGCCATCTCGATCGTCTTCACATTCAGCGCAGGGGTGACGAAGAACTCGGCGCCGGCTAACATGCACGCCCGAGCCGTCTCTGGATCGAGCACAGTGCCCGCACCGAGGACGATCTTGTCTCCGTACTCATCGGCGACTTTCTCCAGCGCGCGAATCGCGCCGGGCACGGTCATCGTGATCTCGACGGCGCGAATTCCGCCTTTATAGATCGCGGCGACGGCCTTGATCGCGCTAGCGGCATCGCCCGCGCGGACGATCGCGACGATCCCGGTTTCCACGATACCGCGTAGGGTTTCTTTTGCGTGCATCGTGCGCAGTATAGCGGAGAACTCCCGTCAAGGCACAAAAAAAAGACCCGCCGAAGCGGGCCTCTTTAAAATGTTGCGACGGTGCTTGTCGCTTACAACCGTTTTGGCAAACGCAATAGCCGTTGACCGAAGTCGTCGGAGGCGCCCCGAAAGTAGGGATGTCACAGCGCCCTTGCAAGATGCGACTAGCGACGGCCGGGAAGATAGGATTCGAATAGTACGAGTGACTCCACAGAAAATTGCCATCGACTGGACTGAAAGTATCGAAACCGTAATACCCTACCCTGATAGACTTTCCCCGAGGTGTGGCGAGATGAAAAGCCGCTTTGCTAATTTCAGCAGCGCTCTACTTTGTACCGCGCTATTCGTTGTTCCCGGTCTGCTAAGTGCCCAAATTGTTCCTTCGACCGCCTTCTGTAGCACTGGCTACACGGAGAAGCCTGACTCGCGGTTAGGTTGCCTGAGTTCGGTACTTGTTAGTCCGATTAATCCGTACCGCGGCGGCCCGATCGTTGACGGAAACTGGCTCATAGCCACGCCGTATCCCACTGCGGCTTATACGGCACCCGCACCCAACCCCTGTTCTCTGGTGTCCCGGTATACTCCAGTTCCAGTCAACGAGCCTTGGCCCAACTGGTACAACCCGGACGACGGGCTCTCGCAGTGGATCTCGCCCCTTGGCGGTGGTACAACGCCTCCCGGCTGGTACGTCTACGCTTCCGAATTCTTAGTTCCTTCGGCATCAGATGGCTATCCAGACTACGAGCTGAACATGAAAGGCCAGTTCATGGCGGATAACCAGATGGCTTATATCTACGTCGCGGACTTTTCGGCGGGCGAGGTGAGTTGTGGGCAGATAGAAGCCTACCCTAGTAATGGGTTTACTTCTTGGACCCCGTTCACCGCCTCTGCGCCCGTACGTCCCAACAGTGTCGGATACGTCTACTTCATCGTTTATAACGACTATTCAAATCTGAATAGCGGTAACCCGACAGGACTCCGCGTTGAGTTCCAATCAACTTACTTCCGAGCCAATTGAGTTCGTCGGAAAAACAGTTGAGTTCGTGTTCAAAGACCGTGCGGCCGAGCGCCGCCTTGCTTAGGCGCGGCTCAGATAAGAGTGCGGGCTAGGTTCAGATTTCCTCGTTCCACCCCGCTACAATTCAACATGAACCCGCTCACGCTCCTGCGTCTGCTCTGGCTCGGACGTCTGGGCTATCTCGAGCGGCTCGCGCGCCTATACCCTGAGGGTGGCCCCATTCGCATCGGATTGAAGCGCGGATGGTTGGTTAACACCGCCGAAGTGATCGAAGAAGTCCTCGTCACTCGGACGGATGAGTTCATCAAGAGCCCGGCATTGCGCGTCTATTCGCGGCCGTTGCTCGGGAACGGCCTGTTGACCAATGAAGGCGCGTCCCACATGCGCCAGCGCCGTCTGGTGGCCCCCGCGTTCGCCCACCAGCGCGTCTCGCGCTACGCCGAAGTGATGTCGCAGTTTGCCCGCGATACCTTTGCAAGCTGGCCGGACAACGCGGTCATCCCGATCCATCGCGAGATGACGCGCCTCACCCTCGCCATTGTCGGCCGCACGCTGTTCGACGCCGATCTTCTGTCGGATGCCGATGAGATCGGCACGAATATCACCGAGTTGATCCACTTCGCCACCCGGCAGGCGCGATCGCTTCGACCAACCCAAACCGAAATCGAGAACCGCCGCAATCGCCGAGCTCTAGCCGCCCTCGAGCGGCTAAACCGCGCGATCTACGGCATGATCGAGCATCGCCGCGCAACGAACATCGACAAGGGCGATCTGATGTCGATGCTGTTGCTCGCGCGCGATGAAGAGGGCGACGCGCTATCCAATGAGCAAGTGCGCGATGAAGCCATGACGCTGTTCGTCGCCGGTCATGAAACGACTGCGAACGCCGCCGTGTGGTCCCTATACCTACTCGCGCAACATCCCGAAATCCAGCGGGCGCTGCAGCAGCAAGTTGCCGCAACAGTGGGCAGGCGCGCAATTGCCATCGAAGACTTGCCGCGTCTTCCACTCGCAATGCAGGCGTTCAAAGAGTCCATGCGCCTCTTCCCTCCGGCATATATCGTGGTCCGCGAAGCGCTGCATGATATTCAGTTGTCGAACGGGCTGCGCATCCGACAAGGCGATCTGATAGCGCTTTGCGAATATACGATGCACCGCAATCCGCGCTACTTCCCCGATCCGCTGCGCTTCGACCCGGCACGCTTCTCGCCCGAAAACGAACCGCGCATCAACCGCTACGCCTATTTCCCGTTCGGCGCCGGAAAACGAATCTGCATCGGCAACCAATTCGCGCTGATGGAGGGCCAGATCATCCTCGCGACGGCTATGCAGCACGTCACCGTTTCGCCTACCAGCTCGCGACGTCTGCGCGGCGATCCCCTGCTTACGCTGCGCCCCAAAGGGGAACCCAAACTCCGCGTCACGCGACTGCAGTAGATACTACTGCCCGGGAACCCAATACCGTTGTTGCTGTTCGGTGTGGCCGTCCTCCTCCAGAAGGCGCAGCGTCACGGTCGTATCGGCGGAAGGTAGCGGCAGGCGCGTATAGCCGGTGAACAGATCTCTCGACGTCAGCAGCACGGGCTTCGCGGTTCCGGCGCTCTCCACAATCAGCTGACCGCTTCGCGCATGGTCCACTTCCCACGATCTAGCATTCCAATGCACGAGTAATTGCGGCTTGGCGGTGAACACTTCGAGAGCCAGCTCGGGATCGTGCCGTTTCACCGCGACGGCCGGCTTCACGAAACCGCGGACAGCATAGCCCAGGAGCGCGCCTGCCAGCAGCGACGCAATCACCGCGCCCGCGAGCGTTCGCCCTCGGCTGGCCGTCTCCGCCGGCGATTGTAACCCTGCAGCGTTCCCCGGCCCGGCACTTGCTAGATCCTCCCGCCGTCTTTTCAGAACCGGCCGGTACTTGTCCTCTTTGGTTCCCGTGTCCTCTTCGGTGCCTGTGAAATTTGGATCGGTGAAGAATTCGTGGCTCTTCCGGTGCGGCGCCACCACACCGCCGGCCCGGAAGAAGAACGACGCCCGCGGCACTCCGTCATCCTGCGGCTTCAACACCAGCGCAATCTGCCAGGGATTGGGAAACAGCTGCCGGTAGAGATCGAGATCGTCGGGCGTCAGAGCCAGATCGCTCCGCCCGTGCGCGATCCACATCCCGACCACCGAAAGCCCCGCGATCTCGCGATCTCGCCGGCCGCTATCGGCAACCGCGGCTGCCCGGGTTTTCTCCTCGTCTGAGAGCACAAACGCGGGCCCTAGCGCATGGGAGCACTCGATCGGCCGCTCCGCCACAATTTCCACGCGCTGCATCATCCGCGCGTTCGGCAACACGCGACCGAACAGTACGCCGCCCTCTTCCAGGCCGCCGTTCGGAAGGGCACGGAAGTTCTGCACCGCGCGGTCGCGCAGACGCACCATCAACTCGGTCGTGTATTCAATGGTGAACGGGCACTCGGGCGCTTTCCATCGCCGGGCCTGTGACGGTGGTGCGGGCAACGCCGTACCACCATCCGGAATGAGTGCCTGCTCCCTTGGTTCGTCAGCCACCCTTATAATGTATGCGGGTACCGGCGCAAACACGGCCAGTCACCCATTTTTTATGTCTAAGGGCAAAGATCTCGAACTGCGATTGCAGCGCACCGAAGAGCAACTGCGCATTTTTCAGCGCGTCAGCCGGTTCATGGTTCGTGAAATGAGCCTTCAGGAAGTTCTGCAAGGCACGGTGTCTCTGATCGCCGAGTTCATGGAGTGCGATTCGTGCCTCATCTACCTCATCGACGACGACAAACTGGTCCTGTGCGCGGCCAATAACCCGCATCCGTCGACGATCGGTAAAGTGAAGCTGCGGATGAACGAAGGCCTCACCGGTTGGGTCGCGCGCGAGCGCCGCATGGTCGCCATCCCTCGCGAGGCATACAACGATCCGCGTTTTAAATACTTCGGAGAACTCGCTGAGGATACGTTCGAAGCCTTCCTGTCGGCGCCCGTGATTGCCCGCAACCGCGTGGTGGGCGTCATCAACGTGCAGCACAAGCAGCCGCACCAGCACTCGGGTGTGGAGATGGAAACGCTCACCACCATTGGTGAGCAGGTCGGCTGCTCTCTGGTCCTGGCCCGCATGGAACCCAACGCGGTGTCGGAAGCCAACCATGTGGAACTCGTTCTCGCTTCCGGTCCGGTTCGTCCTCGAATTTAGTGACTCGCTTCTACTCTCTATTCGCGCTGCTCGGAATCCTCTCAGCTCAGCAGACTCCGCCTGCCCCCAGCGCCCCTGCTGCGGACAGCGCACCTGCCGCGCGTCCCCCCGGCAAGTGGGTGATGAGTTATCTCCACGATGACAACCGCAGCACGCTGACGCTGACCGATCTGAAATTCCCCTCCACCGAGCGCGGCATCGCCTCCGGCTACATCACGCGAATGTCGGTCGACCGGCTGCAAGGCGGCCGCGTGGAGAAAGAGTATCCGGTAGTGATGGTCACCTCCGATGGGGGGAAGACTTGGACTCCGGTCGAGATCAAAGAGCTGCCGACCTCCATGTTCTTCCTGGACGATACGGTCGGTTGGTTCGTGTCCGATAAAGGGCTTTGGTTCACGGCCGAATCCGGGCGCGCCTGGCGGCGGATCTCGCAACAGAAGAATCTTCTGCGGGTCTACTTCCTCACGCGTTCGCATGGATTCGCGGTCGGCGGCCAAAAGCGGGTGCTTGAATCCGTCGATGGCGGCGTCACTTGGGCACCGGTAACCGCGGCGGCTCAACCGGAGACAAAGCCGGACTGGACCACTTATAGCTCGATCGCCTTTGATGACAGCAACACGCTCGGCCTGATTACCGGCTTCAGCGTCCCCGTGCACACGGCGCCTCCGAATCCGGTCGATACGCCTTCGAATGCGCCCGAGGACAAAAAGACGCCGCAAGTGCCTCATGAGCTGATTTTCCTGGGGACCAAAGACAGCGGCAAGACGTGGGATGTCCAGACTGCATCTCTTTTCGGCGAGATCACGCATCTGACGCTTTCATCACTTGGATACGGACTCGGCCTCTTCGAATTCAAGGATGATTTTCCCTGGCCCAGCGAGGTTCATCTCATCCACCTCAACACCGGCAAGAGCGAGCGCATTTATCGCGAGCGCGACCGCGCCATCACCGATGTCCTCTGCGTTCCGGGAGGAGAGTGCTACATCGCCGGCATTGAGCCGTTGGGACCCTCACGGTCCAGCCCGATTCCGGGTAAAGTCAAAATTCTCCGCAGCTCCGATTTCGAGCATTGGGAGGAAATCCCGGTGGATTACCGCGCAGTTGCCCATCGCGTCTGGCTCGCGTCGCCGGGCGGAAGCGAAGTGTGGGCGGCCGCCGATACGGGGATGATCCTGAAACTGAAATCAGACTGAAACATTCCTCAGTGGCGCTGGTTTTTCCACTTTCCATTCACTGCGAATGAACGCTAAGTCATTGATTTTGCAAGTGATCAAAGTTGAGGAAATCCCAGGAAAATCTCGCTTTTTCTGTTGACGTATCGTTGCAACGGATTCATATTGAGACTGTTCCAGGAGGTTCTGGAAACGAAAAAAGTCCAGGCGAGGCAAGCTGGTTTCGGCCGGCACATTCGCTGAAGACGAGAACTTTCCGGTAAATCGGCTAAGCGCAAGCGAGGCGGATGGCCGGAGCCATCGGGCGTAATTCGCGGCCTCTCACCAGGCCGCAACGGAAGCATCGATGGCGGGCGCGCAAGGGCGGAAACGTGCGAGCGCAACCAGGTTCCGATTCTGAGAGGTTCGTAGCGCTCGTTGGCGCCGATCGTTTCTGCGCAAGTAGAAACCGGAGCCGCCGGGCGATGCGAGTCCAATCAGAACCGCTCGTTCCCGGAACCTGCTGGACTTCCGCAGTGTCCCCACATAACTGGATCAAGTAGCGGCGATAGAGTCGCTTCCGCGTACGCGCTGCGTCAACCATCCTAGGCCGGCCCCGACGAGCCCGCTCACCGGCAGAACCGCCAGATGCCAGATCGCTTGGTGCATCACTTTCAGATTGGGGCAGTGGAGTTCCAAAAGGCCTACGCCGCCGAGTCCCGCAAGGATTCCGGCTGCGACGCCCGCGCCGATTGGCTCCACCGCAAATCCGCGGCGCAGCACGATCCAGGCGACCAGACCGACCGGAATTGCATGCAGCAGACCGTTCTCCAGGCACGCGATACCTTGCGGCACAAAGCCGCCCATATCGTAGTCATGGAAGAAGACGAGAAACTCGAATGCGATTGCGGCGCAGACCGTGGTTAGTAGCCACGCCGGCCTGATTGGTAGTCCGCTGCCCGGAATCATCTCGCTTGTGAGTAGCCGCGCGGCGATCCACGTGAACAGCGCCAGACTCAGGAAGATGACGACCCGTTCCGCAATGCCCAGCGCGAAGAACCCGAAAAAACCCGCAAAGTCCGCGCCAAGCCAGGCAATTACTGCGCACGCCATCACGAGCATTACGGTTTGAACCGCCGGAGAAGCCACGGGTCGTACGGGCCGGAGCGACGGGAGAATCGATTCCTTTGCGCGCTCGACGATTGCAGGATCGAGTTCGCCGGCCGGTCCACTTTCTATAAGCTCGAACAGGCAGCGGCAATCCGCGCAGGATTGTAAGTGCTCGCGAGCTTCGGGCGGGAGTTCGCCGCTTTGGCGCTTTAGAAGGAAGTTCTCGAACTTTCTACAGTTCATTGGGAACCCCCGAGCAGACCGCGCAGCTTTTCGTACGCCCGATGCGCCTTCTGCTTGACCGAACCGACGCTGCTCGAAGTGGCGCGCGCGACTTCTTCGAGCGACATCCCAGTCACTTTCAGCAGCGTAAGCACTTCCCGCTGACTCGCCGGTAATACGTTCAGCATGGTTGCAAATCGGTCCGTGTCATCCGCGGGTGAGGACGGGGCGGCGGCGACCTGCGGCAGTTCATCCACTTGGTACTCTTTCGCTTCTACACGCCGCAATTTGCGGTACTGATCCACCCGAACATTCCTCGCGACAGCGTACAGCCACGGCAGCAGCGGCGCATCCGGCCGGTACGTATGGCGCACCTTGTGAATGCGCAGCCACGTTTCCTGCAGCAGATCGTCGGCGTATTCCCTGCTTCGCGAATGCACCATGAAGAAGCGGTGTAGCTGAGGAGAAAGAGCTGTGATGAGCCGCGCCGCCGCATCCTGATCCCCACGCTGATAGGCGGCCATCATATCTTCTATTCGTAAATAAGGGCCGGAAAGTTCCGGTCGGGGGCGTTGCTCCGGCGACATCCCAGGCTGCATGAAGGTGACTTATCAATCATGCACGATGGGCGGAGCGCTACCGATGAGCGATTTGGGGAAGCAAGCTGACGCGGAAAGCTGCTACTTGTAACACCAGAACAAGGGACACTGTGGCGATGACCGCGATCGCGCGGACGCGGGGCGATTTGGGAACCGCGGAATCGACGATGCCGACTACGGAAGCTAAACCGACGATGATCGTCATTGCGATCTCGGTCGCGGAGAATGTTCCTGAAATCAACCGAGCCCAGCCCAGCAGGTACAACCAGATCGCCGTCATTAGCGCGAGCCAGAAGACGAAGCACGGCAAAGCCGCCCACTTAGCGAATGCCGAGTTGCGGGCGCCGAGCACGATCGCGATCCAAAGTGGCGATGTCTGTACGATGTGCCGTATCACCCCGTGGGATACCGCCCCGACCACAAGCAGGGCCGCTATGATCAGGCAACAGCAGATAACGGGCGCGCGAAAGCCGGGTCCCATCGTTGTTACTCTTGAGGCGCTAGTAAGTACGCGTAAGTCAGCAAGGCAGCGCCGATGAGCAACGGAATTAGCCCGACAAGGTAGGCGTGATCGGCGCCGCACCGTACCTATGAATGCCATCAAGCCGAGAGCGGTTGCGACAGTAATGAGGCCGGACAGCTTCAGACTTTCCCTTCGACTTTGAGCGGCGACCTTTTGTTCCTCGCGAAAGAACTCGAGTGCAAACTGGCCGCCCCCGGGTTGGGCGTCCGCGACGCGCTTCAGCGTCTCGCTTCGATAATAGGCTTCCCGTTCGCGGCGGCGCTCTCGCGACCAAGTGGCCACCATGCTGAACGAGAATAAGGCAATGACTGCGATGCTTGCGACCAGTGCTGCGGGAATCATGGGGTAATCTCCTTTGCGGGATTTGTTCGCCGCATCCAGTAGGACCACAGGGTAAAGTTGGCGGTTGCATTTTGTGGAGTATTCGGCAAAGTAACGCAACCGGACCGCGGCTGAACCGGTCCTACTCGACGAGGAGTTGTGTGAGCGCTGCCGAAGATCAGGCCGCCGTTGACGAGGTTCTTAACGGCAATATCCTCGCCTTCGAGTTGCTCGTGCGGCGCTGGCAGGGACCGCTGCTGAACCTCGCATATCGTTTCTTTCGCGATCGGGGCCGGGCGGAAGAGATGACGCAGGAGGCATTCTTGCGGGCCTATCGTTCGCTCAAGCTATGGCGGAGGGAGTCAGCGTTTTCGAGCTGGCTTTTCGCTCTGGCTACGAATCTGTTTCGATCCGAACTGCGACGCCTACCGCTCGCGACCACTCCCCATTGACGATGCTTTGCCGCCAAGCGACCGTGGATCTGCGGCCAGAGCACTTGAAGAAGCGGACCAGGCGCGCGCAGTCCGGCGAGCGGTTGACGCTCTTCCCGCGAAGTATCGGGAAGTGATGATCCTTTTCTACTTTCATGACAAAGATGTGGCCGCAACGGCGCATAGTATCGGTGTGCCGGAAGGTACGATAAAGGCGAGGTTATCGCGCGGGCGGGAACTGCTAGGCAGCAAGCTTTCGCACTTAGGCACTAATATCGCTGCCGCATCCCCCGAGAGGAGACCGGTTTGACACTGGATGACGACTTAGATCGTATTCTGTCCGGCGAGCCTGAGATGGTTACGCCGGTGAACTTTGCAGCCACGGTAATGAATGCCGTGCGGATCGAAGCTGAGATCCCGCCGCCGATCCCGTTTCCCTGGTTACGTGCCATGCCCGCGGTGTGTGGCGGGATTGCAGCGGCCGTCACGGTCATTGTCATCTTGGGGATCATGCTGCTTACTCTGGATGCCCCGAAGCAGGCAGTTCCGATCGGGCTGCAGTCCGTTGTAACGGAGGTTATCCAGGGCTGGAATTCGATAGGCGCAAACTGGATCGCTCTTGCGTTAGTCGTTAGTGTTGCGTCACTTACACTCTCGACCCGCGTTCAGTCGTATCGACGAGCGAGCTAGGTACGCCACTTCGGCCGGGGCGCCGAGTACTTTCGGAACACCTCGATAAGAGCTTCGGGCTCAGTATCGAACGCGAGCATCGACGCATGGTCGGGCCGCAGAAATCCTTGTGCGACCATCTGATCGACCATATTTCGGAGCGGGTCGTAATAGGCGAGCGTGTTGAGGAAACCGCAAGGCTTATGGTGAATACCGAGCTGGGCCCAGGTCCACTGCTCGAAGATTTCCTCGAGTGTGCCGGCGCCGCCGGGCAGGGCGATGAACCCGTCCGACAACTCAGCCATCCGGGTCTTCCGTTCATGCATGGTCGCCACGATGTGGAGTTCGGTAAGACCGGTATGTTGAATTTCGCGATCTAGTAGAGCCTGCGGCATAACACCGATCGCAATACCGCCCGCATTCAAGACGGCGTCGGCCAGAGTGCCCATCAGGCCGAGACGGCTGCCGCCGTACACCAGGTCGATACCGCGTGCGGCAAGAGTGCTGCCCGTTCGACGGGCGGCATCGGCGTACGCTTCGTCGTTACCGGAGTGCGAACCACAGAAGACACAAATACGCATTCAGCGCGGGGTGATCGGCGTGGGTTGGGCGTAGTATCCGTAGCGTGTGCGCGTCGTTAGTCCGGGCTTGTCTACCTTGACCTGAAGCGCGTGATACTCGTTCGGACCGTCGCCGGGGAGTCCTTCGAAGGTAAGGATGTAGTAATTAGTCGCGTCCGCAACGCACTTGGCGATTTCGCCTGTCACGTCATTATTTGAGTTCAGTACTAAACCGCCGCTCTGGCGCGACAGGACCTGCTGGCCTACGTTGCCGATGTAGACCTGACTCGGCTTCGTAACTCCTTTTAGGAATTGCTCGTAGTAAGTCGTTCGCAGCCCGACATCATCAGAAGTCCCCAACGGATCGACGGTATAAAGTGTGATGTTCGCCCGCCCCAGGTCTGTGTTTAGAGCAACGATAGAGTTGAAGAATTGGCCCTGAATCTTGGTGTCCAGTTGAACGTTCGGTCCGGAAAGCAGCGGCCAGCCGGGGCCGATCCAGACAATAAGTTTCCGTCCGGGCTTGGGGCCTAACCTTTCGGTAAGCTGCCCGATCGCCTTGAGCGATAAGTCGAGCCTTTCATCCGCACCGTAGAATCCCTGGGACCTATTGATACTGCGTAGAGCGTTCTTATTGTCGTTTAAGCGCCCAATCAGCGCGTTACCGTCGCGCGTCGGGTTCTCATCAAGCACAGTTCCCGAATCGCTGAAAAAGGCGAGTGATACAGGCACGGGGAGTTGCGCGTTTTGTTTCAAAAACTTCTGCACTTGGTCGCGGGTATAGGCGACATGCGTGAAGTTCACATTCACCTCATCAAGGAGCAGAATGACCTCAACGGGCTGATCGGCGGCGCTTGCCCCGGTGACAGCCTGAAAGGAAAGTATTGGCTGGGGGGATTTGTTATCCAGAAGCGTGAAATCTTGTTGTTGCAATCCGGATATCGGCTTCCCGGATTTATCGGATACGACTACGTTTAGCGCAATCGGAGGGCGCGGCGACGGCGTAGCGGCGGGAACTGCATCCTGCTGGGCGATAGCGGAGCAAACAGAAATGCAGAGTAGAGACGTCCAGCAACAGAGCTGTTTTCGCATGTGATATCCTCACCTTCCATTCGAATCTTATTACCCTTGACGTGTCGAGTAGCAGGCGTGTTGCTTCTAACAACTAATGGATGATCTGTTAAGTGCGATCAAGTCCAAAAAAGATCAATTGGACGCATTGCGTCCAGTGTCGCAGGCCGCGTTGTCTTCGCTCCAGAAATATTACGACGTCGAACTAACTTACACATCGAACGCGATCGAAGGAAATACGCTGACGCTCCGTGAAACGGCGGAGTTGATTGAACACGGGATAACTGTCGGCGGAAAACCGCTGCGCGATCATCTGGAGGCTGTTGATCATTACAGCGCGGTCTTATGGATGCGCGAGTTAGCGGCGAGCACCGCAGCCTTGGACGAGATGACTGTCCGCGAACTACACCGCCGTATCGTCGCCCGCAGCCAGCCTGAGATCGGAGGAATCTACAGTGCTTTCCCGCGGCGGGTTGCGGGTTCTCCCGTTGTGTTTCCCAACCCTCTAAAGATCCCGGACTTGATGAGAGACTTCGGCGTTTGGTTAGGCTTCATTGACCTGACCCCTTGGATGAGTTTCGAGGCGCACTTCCGATTGGTTGCGATTCACCCGTTCGCAGACGGGAATGGCCGCACCGCACGGCTCTTGATGAACCTGATTTTGCTGCGGGGCGGGTATCCACCAGTGGCTGTGCGTCCGCAAGATAGGAAAGCTTACCTGGACGCACTGGAACATGCATCCCTGAAGGAAGATCTCGTGCCTTTTCAGATGTTCATGCACCAGCGGCTTGACGAGACCCTAGATGACTACTTAAAGGTTCTAGAAGTCGGCTCGAATTAAGGAGCCCGCCTAACAAGCTCTACTTGTCTTTGGTTTCGTGGTACTCCATCTCGGTATTCACTTCCCAGAGATTGGATTTGTCAGTGATTCCGGCCGCGATGTTATCGACCGCAATCATCGCCGTCAGCATCGAGTGGTCCTGATTATTGTACTTATGCATGCCGTTGCGGCCGATCAGGAATAGGTTCTCAATCTTATCCACAAAAGTCCGGATCTTATCGAAATCCTTGTAAGCACCGAAGTAAGCCGGATAGGTTTTCGGGACGCGGATAACAGTCGCATCGACAACATCCGACCCTTGAGCCATTCCCATGCGCTCCAGTTCGTCTTTGGCCAACTGAATCATCTTCTCGTCCGCGTAACTCCAGATCGGATCGGTTTCATAGCAGAAATACTCGAGTCCGATCCAGACCAGGTTCGGATCGCTGATCATATACGGACTCCAGTTATTGAATATCTGGATGCGGCCGACCAGGACATCCGGTTCTTGAACATAGATCCAGTTGTCAGTCAGCAGCCGGCGCCCGCTTTCAGATTCCTCTGAGATGAGTAGCTTCTTCAAAAGGATGCCGACAGTAATGAAGTCGCGGTACTGCAGGTTATCGCTGACGTTGCGCACTTCCGCGGGAACATCGTCCATGTCCTGAATCAGTTCTTTGATGGGCATGGTGGAGAAGAAATAGTCGCCTTCGAAGGTCCGGCGCTCACCTGTCGGGCTGTGAACCGCTTCCACGGAAATTACCCGGTTACCCTCGCGATTGATCTTGCTGGCCTCCCATCCGCATAGGATCTCGCCGCCTTTCTCCACGATACCGGCGGCTACGAACTCCCAAAGCTGACCGGGGCCTAGCTTCGGGTAAAGGAAGCGCTCGATGAGTGAAGTTTCGACGTCTTTCTGCTGGATGTCGGAACCCTTACTGAACTGCTTCTTCACGAAGTGCGAGATGGCGGTGAAGATGGACAGGCCCTTAATCCGCTGCGCTCCCCATTCGGCGCTGATCTCATGGCACGGCACGCCCCAGACCTTCTCGGTGTAGCTTTTGAAGAACAGAAGATAAAGACGCTTGCCGAAGCGGTTGATCAGGAACTCCTCAAGGTTGCCTTCCGGCTTAACCGGCATCGCCATACTCTTGAGGTAAGACATACCGGCGACGAAGGTACGCGGGATGCCGAGATTCTTGATGGTATCGGGAGTGAGTTTAATCGGGTATTCGAAGAACTTACGAAGAAAGTAGATGCGCGACTTACGGTTGCGGACGAGCATGACCCGGTCCTGCTTCTCGGGATCCGGTCCGGTGCCGGACGTCATGATGTCGCGCTTCTGATTCTGATACGTGATGCTGGCGGTGCCGTTCGAGAGCGCCTGAACGGGCATTACAGCGGTCCACCACTCCATGACGCGGTCGGATTTTGAGAAGAACCTGTGTCCGCCGATATCGATGCGATTACCTTTGTAATTGACCGTGCGGGAAATGCCGCCCATAGCTTCGCTTTTTTCGAGCACGATGGGTTTGATTCCTGTACGCTTCTGAAACTCGAATGCGGCCGTCAGTCCGGCGGGGCCGGCGCCGATAATCAAAGCAATTTTCTGGTTCATGCAGTGGTTGAAGCGGTGACGTTCGTAGGCTGCGACGAGTAGAGCGTTCTGATCGGGACGGACATCATGCGATCAGGGGCTCAGGCGGGGAACTCAGAACAGACCGCCTCCCGGCTTTCAGGCGACGCTTAACCCGAAATCACGACCGCTTCCACAAGTTACCACGACGGCCGGCAAAGGCGGCATTACGGTCGCGTAACGCTTTGCAAACATTGTGATTATCCGCTCCGGATCTACTCCCCGAGTGGTCGCGGGGAAGGGTTCTAAGGTCCGAAATCGTGCTATCCTGCCGAGTGTTCGAGTGAACGATTCCGCACGATCCGCGGCGTCGATTTAATGCCTAATTCCCCAGCCACCCCGATTCCCGCAGCGCCGGCCGCCGGCCCGGTTTCCCTTCCCGTCCCCCTGATGACGCGCGTCCGGGCGCATATCTCCATCGCGCGGTTCGATCACATCACCAAAAACGTTTTCGTGCTTCCGGGGATCGCGATTCCGCTTAGCGTGGATCGAAGTCTGGCGACGTGGGATCTTCTTCCGAAAATCCTGATCGGATTTGTCGCGCTTTCGCTCGTCGCGTGCAGCAATTACGTGATTAATGAGGTGCTCGACGCGCCGTTCGACCGGTTCCATCCGACCAAACGAACGCGGCCCGTCGTGGCCGGGCTGGTCAATATTCCACTCGCATACGTGCAGTGGATCCTGATGATGCTGCTAGGCGTCGGACTGGGAACGCTGGTATCACGACCCTTTGTTTATGCACTCGCCGCGCTGTGGGTGATGGGATGTGTGTACAACTTTCCGCCGATTCGGACCAAGGATCTGCCGTATCTCGACGTGATTTCGGAATCGGTCAACAATCCCCTGCGCATGCTGCTCGGCTGGTATATGGTCGCGCCGCTATTAATCCCGCCCATTTCGCTGCTGGTTTCGTACTGGATGGTCGGCTGTTACTTCATGGCGCTAAAGCGGTTTTGCGAGTTTCGTGACATCGGGGACACCGCCCTCGCGGCGTCGTATCGAAAATCGTTCGCTTATTACACGGAACCGTCGTTGATGGTTTCGGTAATGTTCTACGCTTCCGCGGCGATGTTGTTTTTCGGGGCATTTATTATTCGCTATCGCATTGAACTGGTGCTGACGTTCCCGTTAGTGGCTCTGGTTATGGCCATCTACCTGCGGCTTGCCTACCATAGCGGCAGCGCCGTCCAGAATCCCGAGAAGCTCCATCGCAGCAAGCTTTTGATGGGTAGCGTCGGTTTATGTTTCGCGGCGATGGTGATACTTCTATGGGTCGACATCCCGTTCCTGAACCAGTTATTCCGCCCGACTCTTCCGACCAGCAGCATCCACAGCCGCTGATCCGATGAAAAGCGCCGGCCAGGTACCGGTCGCGACCGCCCCGGTTGCGGCTCCGTCGAATCCTCCTTCTCGACCGTTCGAACTGGCGCTCGGCGCCACCGTGCTACTGACCTATTTTTTACTCGTTCTGTTGGGTCAGCGCGTTACTCATGCCGTCGCAATCGGGTTCGGATCGTATCCCGACGAGTCGTCGCATTATGTGACCGGGCTGATGGTGCACGACTATTTGCGAGCCGGGATGGCTGAGTCGCCGGTAGCGTTTGCGCGCCAGTTTTACCTGCACTTTCCATTGATCGGTATCGGCCATTGGCCGCCGCTCTTCTACCTCTTGGAAGGGATGTGGATGCTCGTGGCGGGCACGAGTCGGAGCAGCGATCTGGTGCTGATAGCAATCATCGCGGCTCTGCTTTCATTCGAGCTCTACCGATTGTCGCGCCCCTATGCCGGTCGCTGGGGTGCGTTCTTCGTCGGATTGTGGCTGCTCATGGTGCCGGTAATGCGGTGGAGCGACGACCTGATCATGCTCGACGTTTTCGCCGCGCTGACAATTCTGCTCGCCTCCGTTCAGTTCGGTCGGTTCATGGAAACAGAACGCGCGCGCGACTCGATCTGGTTTGGAGTTGCGGCGGGGCTGGCTTTTCTAGCAAAACCGGCGGCGCTTTGCCTGGTGTTTGTTCCGGCGATGGCGATCTTGTTGAGCGGAAGATATCGATTGCTGCGGAAACCGGCACTCTGGTACGCGGTTCCGGTGGTAGCGATTCTGGTCGCTCCCTGGTATTACTACACGCTGCCGCTCGCTTTCTACGGCCACAATACCTTGAGTTTGCAACAGGGGTTGGCAGAAAACTTCCCGCTGTTCTTCCGTCAGATCTGGTATGAAACCAGCTTCCTTGGTGTGCTCGGGCTGGTTGGGATCGGTATATGGGTTAGCCGCGCGCGAAAGGGATTGAGCGGTGTCGAAGCATCGGTGGCCGTGCTGCCCGCGGCCGTTCTGCTTTCGATCTTGGTCGCGCACGTCGATTTGGAACCGCGTTACATCATCCCGGCCATCGCGCCGCTCCTGATCGCCGCGTGTGTAGTCCCTCAAACCCTTGCTCGCATTCGACAGCGCACAAGGATTCCGCTCATAGCCCTGTTGATTGCGACAACCAGTTTCTTCGGAATCAGCCGGATGCCGGCACTGCTGGATAATGCGCCGGGTGTCGGCGATCTAGCCTCCACCGCCTTGCGTACTGCACCACCTACCGGGACAACGATGCTGGTGGTTGCGCCCACAGCAGCACGCGAGGGTCGCATCATGGCAGAGTTGGCGATGCGCTCAAGCAATCGAAGCCTGAATGTGGTGGTGCGGGCGACTAAGCTATTGGCCGATGTCGATTGGAATGCGACAAGCTATAAACCCTACGCCCAATCGCCGGATGAGATGCTGCGGATACTGGATCGTAGCGGGGTCGATCTGTTGCTGATCGATGTTACGGGCAAGATTCCTTCGGTGTGGAGTCATTACGATTTCGCGGTGGAACTGCCGAGTCTTGATCCGGCGCGATTCCAGCAGATCGGGGAATTTCCAGGCGGCGGCGCGCCTGTTTACAGGCTTTATCGCATGCTCCCCGGACTCCATCCGGCGCCTCGTACGGACCTGATGCTTCGCAAGCTGAACGAAAAATTCGGCGCGAGCAGCCGCTAGTTCTCCGGCCGTCAACCCGGCGGTGGCAAACTAGACACGATGAATCAGTTTTGGGGACAACTCCAAGGTCAATCGATTGACGAAGCATACGTGTTGGAGACGTGCCTAACATCGGGCGAAGTAGGCGCGGTTTATGAAACCGTCGTCGATGCCTCCCAACCGGCAGTCATCCGCATCTACGACGCGAACGTAGCCGGGGCCACACGACTCTACGAACGTTGGTCGGCGGCCGCCGCGCTCTCGCACGAGAACCTGATTCGAATCTTTCATGCCGGCCAGTCCGCCATCGGCGAGACGCCGATTGTCTACGCGGTGATGGAGCGCGCCGATGAGACGCTCGATGGCGTGCTTGAAGCTCGTCCGCTCACAACTGGCGAGACCCGCGAAATGTTGCCTCCGGCGCTAAATGCGTTGCGCTATCTTCACGGGCTGCATCTGGTGCATGGAGCCATCCGGCCTTCGAAGGTAATGGCGGTAGGGGATACGCTCAAGCTTTCGACCGACACAGTTGCGAACGGCGGCGACGGCCACGCAACCCGCTCGCACAGCCCTTACGACGCCCCGGAGCTGGCCGACGGATCTTACACGGCAGCCAGCGATGTCTGGTCGCTCGGGATGCTCCTGTCGCAAGCTCTGACGGCGCAATTTCCCGAATGGCGGGACGGAGTCGTCAATCTGCCGGCCGGTCTTGAAGAACCTTTTCGAACAATCATCGAGCATTGTCTCGACACCGATCCGAGCCGGCGCTGGACCGTTGCGCAGATTGCGGATGCGCTGAGCGGGCGTGTTGTACCGGATGCAATTCCGGCCAGAGAAGCCGGCCATCCGGCTCAACAATCCGCGGCGACCCCGGTGCTGCTGCCGCTGCCGGCGCGGACTACGCGGGACTTCTCCGATGAGCGCCGGCGTCCGCGTTGGATCGTGCCGGCGGGCGTTGCGCTCGCCATTATCGTCCTTCTCACATGGGCTGTGGCAAGAACGAAGTCCAGCCCGAAGGACGCAGCGACTTCTCCGGGTGGAGGCCAAACCGCCGCGCAGCCGGTTCCCTACACCGCTCCCGCTGTTGCGCCGAGCACTCCTCCGAAGGTAGCCGAAGCTCCGGTCAAACCCGTGATCGCGAAGAAAGGTGGATCCCGTAAGGATTCGCAGTGGTTCGTGGTTGTGGCGACATATTCCGCGCGTCAGTCAGCCGAACACCGGGCTTCAGAGATAACTAAGAGGTGGCCCAGGTTTCCCGCGAAGGTATTTACGCCGCCGATTCAGAATCCTCACTTCCTGGTAGTCATCGGATCTAATCTCTCGGAAGATCAGGCCGAATCGTTGCGGAAGCGAAGCCGGGCGGCGGGTCTGCCGCAGGACCTCTATATTAAACGCTTCGGCGGGTAAGTGGTATTTGTCCGTGAACTAAGGTTTCGCTAGACCCTCAGTGAGTATTCTCGACAGAGCGGCAATAGTCAATTCACCGGGATTATCGGGCGTCCAGTTAATCTCCGGTAAGTCCTCCACGGTAATGGCCATGGCAATCGGACCTTTCTCCGAGTACACGATACCCACGTCACTCCGCAGATGATCAAGCGCACCCGACTTATTGGCGACCGTGATGTCTTTGAACATTCGCGGGATACCTCCGCGATCCTGCTGCCGCTTCAGTACGGCGATCATTTCTTTCGAAGCTTCGGAGTCGACTAACTCGCCACGGTACAACATCTCCAGGATAGTGACCATCTCGCGAGGCGTGCTGCGCCCGATGCCCCACTTCTTGTTCTCAGGCTTCGCGCCCTCTTGCGTGACGCCGCTCGGCTCAGGCTTCAGATCGCTGCGATCGCCGAGTATCTTCCGCATGTTGCGCGTTTGATGCAATCCCAGTGATTCCATACGCGAGTTGACGGCATCGCCTCCAATGCGATTCAGGATCAAGTTAGTCGCCGTGTTATCACTTACAACGATCATTAGGTGCATTAGATCGCGGATCGGAAACCGATCGCCTTCGGTAAACTCGGTTAGTACGCCTGAACCTGACACCTTCTCTTCACGCGTGATCGTTACCAATTCATCCCAGTGCAACTTCCGCTCACGGGCTTCGAAGAAGCACTCCACCATGATCGGAAGCTTGATCGTGCTAGCCGTCCGCACCGGGTCGTCTTCATGGAGTCCGAAGCTCTTCCCGGTAGTAAGGTTCTTAGCGTATAAAGAAACGTGGCCCGGCGATTCCGCAATTTGCCGCTGCACGCGAGTTTGCAGCGGAAGCTAGTTCCGGGTCCGCTGCCGCGAGTGTCACAGTAAGCAGTAGAGCGGCCGCGAACCTCAAGCCAGTGTCAGCCGACAGCATTTAGAAGAGGGTAACAGGCTTGCTCTGCACTTCATACACACGAGAACATGCGACAAGACTTCGTTCCTAAACCAACGCACATTCGATGGCTCCTCGATTCTGATCCATCGATCCGCTGGCAAGTGATGAGGGATCTCCTCGACGAAGCACCCGAGGCCGTTGCAGCCGAGCGTTCGCGCGTTGCTACTGAAGGGTGGGGAGCGGAACTACTCGCCCGTCAATCACCTGACGGCAGCTGGCCTGGCGACCAGTGGGATCTAGTTACCCTCTGGAGCCTCGTCGTGCTGAAGGATTTGGGGCTCGACCCCACGAGCGAACAGGCCCGCACGATGATCGAGCGCGTTGACCGGGGGCTGGCATTCAAGCCGCTCAACAACCGCCCCTTCCTTCACGGTGAAACGGAACCTTGTATCAACGGCAGGATCCTCGGTGCCGGTACTTACTTCAAGAAGCCGAACGATGCATTAGCCAGTCAACTGCTGGCCGAGCAACTCGAAGACGGCGGCTGGAACTGCGAAGCACCCAAGAGCCGGCGTTCTTCGTTCCACACCACAATCTGCGTCCTGGAAGGGCTGCTTGAATACGAACGTTCAGAGGGCGGGTCGGTTGACGTTTCGAAGGCCCGCGCGAGGGCGGAAAATTACCTGTTGGAACGCCGCATGTTCCGCTCGCTGCGAACCGGCGAAGCGATCGACAAGAAATGGCTTCGCTTCTCATTCCCGCCGTTTTGGCACTATGACGTTCTGCGCGGACTCGACTATCTGCGAAGCGCGGGACTTCAACCCGACAGCCGCGTCGAAGAGGCCATAGGAACCGTGATGCGGCGCCGCCATCAAAACGGACGCTGGCCGCTCAACCTTCTTCATCCGGAACACATCCCGCTGGAGATGGAGACAAAGGTCGGCGGAGCCAGCCGCTGGAATACATTGCGGGCTCTCCGCGTCCTACGCTGGTACGACCCTTGTAGTAACGTGCCGGGCAGCGCCGAACAACAGCAGTAGTGACACCGATTGGGGAATCAGGTAGATTAGAGATACGGTGAGGTGCGAGAGCGGTTGAATCGGGCGGTCTCGAAAACCGTTGAACCTTCACGGGTTCCGTGGGTTCGAATCCCACCCTCACCGCCAGTTTAAACACTTTCTAATCAGTTGTTTGCCAACTCACCATTCAAAATTCGTAATAAGTTCGTGCCTCGTTTAGTAGAACGAGGGTGGGCTGAGCATATTTCGACTGCACGGTCCCCGCTGTTCCGCGAAGAAATCCAAACACGATCGCACCTATCGGCGCTGCTCCTGTTTAATCCATGTGGAGGGTAAGTGTGGTGACCGCTTCCTGCGGCAGAGCCTTCACACATAGAACTGGCAGAGAGCCCAGCAGCAGGTATCAGAAGCCGAAGCGCGCGGTCTTGGGACATACCTGCTGAAGAGGCGCAGGTGCAACCTGTCACAATCAAGGAAGCTGAAGCACTTTTCCTCAAGGACGCCGAATCGGGGCGCCGGCTCAGCGAGTCCACTTTGCGCAAGTACCGCCTGATGCTCCGTCATTTGGAGAAGTTCGCTGCAAAGAAAGGCTTTTTTTATGTGAAGCAGCTCGACCTGAACGCGCTTCGGGAATTTCGCGATTCGTGGGAGCTCGGACCCCGAACGGCGCTTAAGAAACTCGAACGAGTCAAGGCGTTCTTCCGGTTCGCAAGCGAAAACGAGTGGATCGGCGCCAACCCGGCACAGCTCATCCGCGGGCCGGCCAATATCCGCGATACCCAGAAGTTGCCATTCGAACCAGCCGAGATCGAAGCATTCTGAAAGCATGCAAGGATGTTCGCATTCAGGGGTGCTCGAATGACAAACTGCTGGCCTTTGTGCTGGTGCTACGGTACTCCGGATTGCGGATCGGTGACGCCTCGATGCTCACTGTCGATCGCTTTAAGGGCGACGATCTTTATCTCTACACGCAAAAGAGCGATTGGACCAATTGAGCTCGCGTCTGGATCCAGATGTTCGATCGCTTTGGACACCGACGGAAAACCCCTTGCCCGACTCCAAACCATTGGTTCTGAGCGCCGGTCAAGTTCCGCGTCAGCAGCCGCACCAACAGGGTCGTTCTTCGTCACGGAACAAATCGGCTGCGAGAACGCTTGAACGGGCCGCCAATTGCGCCCGAGTCAACAAGATCAGTTGAGGGGGTCAAAGAATTCCTTAACGCCTTCAGCGGTGGCGGTCTGCCGACTCCAATTGTTGGCACTTGCCGCCTAAACCAACGGAACTCTCTTGCGACTTCAACACTTTACCAACGGCATCCACATTGCCCAAGCAACGTTGCACGATTGGGGCGCGTGAGCCTCGATATAAGGAGACATTATGACCGCCGTGAACGCACCAACGAAACCCGCAATTAAGGAAAATCCTACTGAGCCGGTGAACGCGCCGACGAAATCCCCACAGATTCACCTGACCCGGCGTTCGGCCGCCTATTGGCGTGTCACGATCGACAACCCCCCGATCAACGTAATGGGACCGCAGATGGTCCGGCAGTTTCAAGACACAATCGACGCTCTCGAGGCTGACGAGCACGTTAAGGTCGTAGTCTTTGACAGTGCCGTGGACGCCTACTTCCTGAATCACTCCGATTTCCTGGCCAAGCTTGAGGACCTGACCGGAATGCCTGACGGTCCCACAGGCCTACCGCCTTGGCCTGACTTTCTTGTGCGCTTGACGCGCGCGTCATTTGTCTCCATCGCACTGATCCGCGGAAGGGCGACTGGTAACGGAAGCGAGATTACGCTCGCCTGCGACATGAGTTTCGCCAGCCGCGAAAAAGCCATCATCTCGCAATGGGAAGTGGGCGTCGGAATGGTCGCCGGCGGAGGCCCTATGGCCCGGCTACCCCGGCTAATCGGCCGAAACCGCGCCTTAGAAGTACTATTAAGCTCGGAAGACATTGGCGCAGACGAGGCTGAGGCCTACGGCTATGTGAATCGCTCCCTACCTGACGCTGATCTGGACGCGTTCGTAGAAGCACTCGCAACCCGGATTGCCCGGTTTGACAAATGGGCGATCGCCAACACCAAGCGCCTCGTCAACACCAGCCTCCCTCCGGACGTCGAACTGGGTGCAGGGTGGGATGCCTGCATTGCTTCACTAGGCCGGCCCGCTGCTCAGGAGGGGATTAAAGCGTTGATGGCGCGCGGCTTCCACAAGCCGGGCGATGTCGAAAATCGGCTCGGATACTACCTAGGTGAAATCGCGCGCTAAGCCTGGGGGATTGGAAACGGTTCCGAACTCCGCAAGGGGTGGAGGGGTCGCGTTTGAAGCCAATTTGGGCCCTGGGGAACGGAAGAAAAGCATGCGGGGACAACAGGGCATCCGATCATTGCTGTCGCCAACCCCAGTTGATTTGTATGAGCAGAGTATCGAAAAGAGTGTTCAATTAACAGCGCACAAAGGAGCAGTCAATGAACGCGGTACAAGTCGAACAGAAGAGCTACGAGATGCCCCCGCGCGAGGGGTTCAGCGTCGCGCATTTCCTGACCGTCGCCGAAATCGACCGGTCGGCTCGCTTCTATGAGAAGGTCTTTGACGGTCGCATTTTGAGCAGCGGCGATAGCGACGGCGCACCCGCGTACATTCAAATCGCGAATACCTGGCTCCTTCTCAACGTTGGCGGCGGGCCGACACCCGACAAGCCATCGGTAACACTCAGCGTCCCCGACCCGAATAAGATCAACGGCTTTATGAATATCCGGGTTGCGGATATCCACGCGTGCTATGAATTGTGGAAAAGTCGAGGAGCCGAATTCATCACGGAGCCAATACCCAAATATGGCGAGATTCGCTGCTACATCCGTGATCCTGACGGTTACATCATCGAGGTCGGACAGAGCACCGACCTCAAGTACGGTTAGCTTTCGGCCGGAGGGGAATCGGACTCAGACAGATCGATGCGTTCATCCAACGGGCTCGCCGTCGCGCCCCGCCGATTTGCTTGAACAGTCACTTGCTCTGACATCGAGAGGAGTACCGAATGCTTGGCCCAAATAGAATTGACGAGACTACGCGCGTGACCTCGCCTCTCGCGTCGAGCGCGCTTAGTGTCAACGTTTTTACGGCGCCGGGAAAGACGATTGTGGGCGAGCGGCCAAAGCCCTTGGGCGAAGCGTTCGGCTTTGACCCTATCCCGTCGACACTGATCTTCGGTGAGTATGGCGCCGTGCTGGTGGATGCTATGGGTACGGTGGCGGAGGCTGACGCTCTCGCGGATTGGGTAGCTCTGCACAACCGCAACTTGGAAACCATCTATATAAAGCACGCCCACTTCGACCACTTCTACGGTCTGAGTATCCTGCTTGCCCGTTTTCCGGGCGCCCGGGCGATAGCAATGCCCGGGACGGTGAATACCATGCAGATGTCCTTCTCTCCCTCAGTGGAGCGGTTGGCCCGCCGACTCTTTCCTGGGCAAGTGGGCACTAAGTTGGTTGCGCCCGAGCCCTATGAGCACGACACGTTCACTCTCGAGGGGCACGAATTGCGCATCATCGAGCAGGGCCGCACCGAAAGCCCCGATTCGACGTCTCTACACGTTCCATCGATTGGCCTGATCGTCGCCGGCGACGTCGTGTACAACCAATGCCGGATCTACGTCGGCGACACCACCTCAGAAAGCCGACAGAACTGGATCGCGGCGCTGGACCGGCTAGCGGAGCTGAACCCGGCGATTGTTGTCGCCGGTCACAAGAAAACCCGGTGCGCCCGATTCTCCCTCGACTATCCGAGACACCAAGCGCTACCTGCAGGACTTTGATCGTTTGCGGAAAAACGCGACATCCGACCGAGAGCTGTTCGATCAAATGACGGAGTTGTACCCGCACTGGGTAGCGAATCAGTCGTGGTTGATGTTCGATTTCCCGCAGCCGTAACCTACCATCGAATGTTTTCTCGCGCGGGATGGAGGGCGGCCCCCTAGCTTGGAAAGGCGAGGGAAATCACGATACCGAAGTATCGCGCGCCAGGCCCAGCTGACAGAGGTACAAATACGAAAGAACCAGAGGCAGCAGATGAGAGCACAGTTCACCGAAATTGGAGCCGCCAATGAGCAGCGTACTAATCGAGCAAAAGAGCTACGAGATGCCCCCGCGCGACGGGTTCACCGTTACGCATTTCATCACCGTCGCCGACATCGACCGATCGGCTAATTTTTATGAAAAGGTCTTCGGCGGCCTCATTCTGAGCAGGGGCGATAGCAAGGGTGCATCTGGGCACATTCAGATCGCGAATACTTGGTTGATTGTCAACGTCGGGGGTGGGCCTACCCCGGACAAACCGTCGATAACGCTAAGCGTGCCCGCCGACCCGGATAAGGTCAGCAGCTTCTTGAACATCCGGGTTGCGGATATTCAAAAGTGCTACCAATTATGGAAAAGTCGAGGAGCCGAGTTCATCACGGAGCCGAAGGAAAAGTACGGCGAGATTCGCTGCTACATCCGCGATCCTGACGGTTACATAATCGAGGTCGGGCAAAGCACCGACCTCATGTAACTGACGCTCGGCCGGGAATGGTTTACTGGTTCTTCGCCGGCAGTTGGTTAATTACGGCCGCGCCTGCTTTGCTTACCACCTCATCTTGAGAGTCGGTGCCCCCCGAACAACCGATTGCCCCGACAATTTTGCACTGCTCGATCAGCGGAATACCGCCTCGAGACGCGATGATTCCGTCGAACGCGAGCAGGTAATTGAGATGCATAAGCTGGACACCATCCTCGAAGACCTTAGTTTCGCGCCGGAAAGTTGCGGCCGCGCGCGCCTTATGCTCCGCAATCTTAATTGAGGCAAGCATCGCGCCGTCCATTCGCTGGAAAGCAACTAAGTTCCCCCCCGAATCGGTTACTGCGACGTTCATCTTCCAATTCCTCTTCTTGGCTTCTGCGACGGAGGCGTGAACAACCGCTTCGGCTTGTTCTAGTGATATCGGCGGCCCATAGGGAACATCAAACGGTATGTTGTCTGGGATTGCGTCAAGAGGATTCGGCGACGCAACGCGGGTATCAGTGGCTACTTCTGTTCTGTTGGTTGACATACTTTCTCCTAAGGTTAGAAATTACCTTCAAAGACATGTTGGTATACGCGCTTTCCAGAGTTTTAGCAGTGAAGTGCCACACGCCACTCTTATCGCACGAAAGCGCTGACTAATGCTGCGATCTCGTCGGTGGCGGTGTCCAGTGCGAAATGACCGGCGTCGAGCACGTGCACTTCGGCGTTGGGCACGTCGCGGCGATAAGCCTCCGGTTCAGATGGGTCAAACGAGAGATCGTACTTGCCCCAGATCACCAGGAGCCGCGGCTGGTTCTCCCTCATCCATGCCTGCCACTTCGGATACGACTCCACATTGGTACGGTAGTCGTAGAATAATTCCGTCTGAATGTCGATTTGACCAGGCTGACTGAGAAAGGCAAACTCGTCGGTCCACAAATCGGGGTCATAACGGTCAACCTTGGGATCGTTACCCACATGCCGCGTACGCGTTGTCGCGAATGACAAAAGGTTGTTGCGGAGCGCGCTTTCATTAGCCTTACGGTCTGCCCAAAAGGCCCGTCGGGTATTCCAATTCGCTCCAAGGCCTTCATTGTGCGCGACGGCATCCTGAACGATAAGCGCCTGCACACGTTCGGGGTGGGTCAGGGCCATGCGAAAGCCAACAGGTCCGCCGTAGTCCTGCATGTATAGCGTGTATCGTGTTATCGCAAGCGCCTCGGTAAACCGGGCGAGTATCTCGGCATAGCGGTCGAAGGTGTATGTGAATTCCTTCGGATTCGGCCAGTCGCTGTGGCCGAATCCCGGATAATCGGGAGCTATGAGGTGGCATTGGTCAGCGAGGCGTTCAAATAGCGGTTCAAACATCCGCGAAGACGATGGCAGCCCGTGGAGCAAGAGAATAGTGGGGCCGTCCCTTGGGCCGGCTTCGCGGTAGAAGATCGAGAGTCCATCAATAACAATAGTTCTGTAGTAAGTCGGGTATTTTACCGGGTTTTCTTTCACAGCCGACTCTCCTAATGATGTCGAGGTAAGCGTTGCCATAATGACCGTTCCTATTTTTACTCCTGCACCTCGAAGATGAGATCCACTTCGACAGGGACCCCAAGCGGAAGACTTGCGACTCCATACAATGGACGAGTAGGGTTTTTGTCTGGCCCAAACACGTCCTGGAGGAAGTTAGACGCTCCGTCCGCGACATTGGGCTGCTCGCGAACGTCTCCTTCAGTCACCACGCTGACGCTGAGGCGAATGATTTGTTTGACGCAGTCCAGCGAACCGAGATGACGGCATACGAGAGCGACCCCGTTCATCGCCGCGAGTCGCGCAGCGTCGCGGCCTACTACGGTATCAAGCTCTGCTCCCACCCGCCCGACAAATTTCGCTGTACGTCCTTCGGTTGGCAGCATTCCGCCTAGAAAAAGTAGGGATCGGACCTGCACCACTTCCGCATACGTTCCAAAAGGCTCGGGCGGAATCGGGAGCTTGATGGCGAGTTCCTGCAGCCTCCGTTCGGCGGAGGCCGGCTGCGATGTACTTTCAATGGTCGTTTCCATAAGGTGCTTTCGTCTAGCCTAAGTGCAACTTCACGACCAAGGTTAAAACGTTGAAATTAAGCAAGTAAGAACCTAATATTGCTGGCCACTGGCGACCGGCCGAGTCTACAGACCGACGCTCCTTCTTGTCATCCCGGCCAAGGTACCGAAGTCACTCGCGAAGAGACCTTCGTGTCCGATCGGCGCGTCAGGTAGATCCACACGGCACTCCGCTCTCAAGGCACCAACAAGATCTTTCCGCCGCCGCCCTTTTCTGCCGTGGCTTGCGCCTCGGCCGCTTTACTGAGTGGAAGTGTCCGGCCAATCGGGATTACTAGCTTGCCTTCTCTAACCGCCCCAGCCATGAACTCGAGCGTTTTCCTGTCGAATTTCGAGAATACCGGCACCACCCTTACAGATGGGTAGTTCGCGGCATTCTGCGGCGCCGCGAGGACAGTAGCAAACACTCCTCCCGGCTTCACCTTGGCGATCATCTTCTCGGCGGTTCTCCCGCCGACTCCATCCGCAACCCCGTCGAGCGGCGGAAGAGTCGCAATTGCGGTGTTGTCATCGGTTGCGACTACCTGATCCGCGTCGATAGTCCTCGCTTCATCCATTTGCCTCTTCAAAACTCCCGCGATCACAATCGCCCCACGAACCTTCGCAGCGAAGACCGCTGAACGCCCCACATTTCCAACAGCACCTAGGACGATCACCGTCTGGCCCCCCTTGATTCCCGTAGCCGCACTAAGCTGGTTGCCGGTCGTTGTCACCAGCGGTAGCGCCGCTGCTTGGATCATATCGAGCCCCTCTGGGATCATCGCTAAAACCGTTGCTTTTACAACACAAAGCTCGGCGTAAGTATTGTCCGCCATTGCGAACACGTGGTCGCCCACGGAAAAGGCCTCAACCCCCGGTCCGGTCTCGACCACGGTCCCGGCCATATCGACACCTATGAGGCTTGGAAACTGCATCGGATAAAAATCCTTGGTTAATCCAGCACGCCGCTTGTAGTCGATCGGATTTACGCTCGCGGCGGCGACTCGCACCAGCACCTCACCGGGGCCCGGTACCGGGTCAGGAAAATCCTCATACTTCAACACTTCCGGACCACCATACTGATGGACAACAATTGCTTTCATCTTTCATCTCCTTTGTAAGTGCGAGTTTATTCATTGATACCGTTTCGGAAAATTAGCGCTCGACGCCGAAGAGGTCGAATCTCGACGCGATGAGGCCATCGACACTGTATCGACCCGGCCCAGAGAAGATCAGCCAAACGAGGATTAACGTGTATAGCACCTCGGGTAGGTACAGGAAGTCGTCGATCCAAGCGAGGCCGCCGGTCGCGTCGATGCTGTGGATCCGATTGGTGGCGATTGCGACGATCATGTCCCCCGTAAGCATTGCCGCGCACAGCGGCGTAAGCAACCCCAGGCCCAGGCCGACCCCGCACGAGAATTCGACCATGGCAACGAAGAGAGCATTTGCACGCGGGAATGGGATATGTGAGTCGACCATGGTCTGCTCAAGCACGCCGAACTGACCTTTCACGAACAACTTGGTACCGCCGGAAATGCAGAAAAAGATACCGATCAGGACGCGCGCCGCCATTATGGGCACCCATTCCCCGTCGCGTAGCGTTGTCAATGCGTTTTGAATCACTTGTGTCATTCAACAGCCTCCTCAAATAACTTTGCTAACCCATAGCCACTTCGCTGCCGGCCCGGGGATCGTTCTTGCGAACAATGAAGGAAAGCAGAAACATGATGCTCGCCGCAACGGTCAGGATCATAAACGTGTCGATGTAGGCGAGGGCTTCCGCTTGCCCTCCCACCAATCGGTAAAGCAGGCCGTAGGCTAGCTTAGGCGCGTCGGCAACGCTGGCTCCGGAGTGCACCAGCTGCAGGCTCAAAGCTTTGACCCGGTTCTGAAGAGACGGGTCGAACGGAGTTGTATGTTGCGAAAGCATCATCTGGTGAACTTGCGCCCGCCGTGCCAAAAGTGTCGTGACCAGAGAGGTCCCGACGCTGCTGCCGATATTCCGCATGAAGTTAATAATTCCGGCGATGCTATTGGCCTTTTCAGGGGGCATCCCAATGTAGCCCGCCATTGTTACGGGAACGAACAGAAGGCCCAACCCCACTGATTGCTCGGCACGCAGCACGGCAGCCGACTTGAAACTGATCAACGTGTCGAGCTGCACTGTGGAGACATACATCCCGAGCGCCAGCGCCAGCCAGCCTGCGGCGATGATGTACTTGGCTGGGTATTTTCCGGCGAGCGCACCTACGATTGGCATCTCTATTAGCACAATCAAAGCCGCCGCCCGATAGAACGAGCCCGGCATTCTCCGCCGTGTATCCCAGCGCGGTCTGGAGGAACTGCGGCATCATCACCAGGCTGCTGAAGAGCAGAACGCCGAAGATAAACATCATCACGCTCGCGATTGCGAAGTTGAAATTCTTGAACAGACGGACCTCAATGATAGGCGACTTATGACGCCACTCCCAGATCACAAGAGCAACCAGACAGACCGCCGAGACAACGACAAGCTCGGTGATCATAATCGGGAGCCGAACCAATCGTCTTCCTGGCCCTTATCGAGCACTACTTGAAGCGCTCCCACGCCCAAAATCAGCAGGGAGATGCCGACATAGTCGAGCGCGCACGCCGGCCCTCGCCGTCCGACGCCAAAAAGGGCGGATCTTCTACCAAGTGCATGACCATAACAAGGTGGCCAAGATTCCGACCGGGAAATTGATAAAGAATATCCAGCGCCAACTGTAGTTATCAGTGATCCAGCCGCCTAAAGTGGGCCCTATCGTGGGAGCCAGGATAGCCGTGATTCCATAAAGCGGCAAATGCCAAACCGCGTTTCTTCGGAGGAAACACGTCGGCGAGGATCGCCTGCGCCATGGGCTGCAAACCGCCGCCACCAACGCCCTGCAAGATGCGGAAGATAATAAGCATCGCCCAGGCTAGTAGCGGTGCCGCAGAGCAGCGAGCTCACAGTGAACAGGAAAATGCAGAACAGGAAGAAGCGCTTGCGGCCAAACAGGCTTGCTAGCCAGCCGCTGATTGGCAGAACCACAGCGTTCGAGACCAGATAGGACGTAAGGACCCAGGTGCTTTCATCGTTGCTGGAGCCGAGCTCCCCGCCATGTATGGCAAAGCAACATTGGCGATGCTGGTATCGAGCACCTCCATGAACGCTGCCATGGCCACCGCTACAGCGATAAGCCAGGGATTATATCTTGGCCGCCACGGAGCCGGAGGAGAAGGCGAAGGCTCAGAGAGTAACTCCGAATTACCGGACATAAACTTTCGGCTCCACTGACATACCAGGCCGCAGGCGATGATCGCCGTTTTGATTGGGATCGATATCGATCCGGACAGGGATGCGCTGCACCACCTTCACGAAATTCCCGGTGGCGTTTTCAGGCGGTAGCAGGCTGAGGCGCGAGCCGCTTGCACCTCCAATGCCGCGTAACTTTGCCGCTGTACTCACGGCCATAAGCGTCGACGCTGAAGCGAACTTGCGCGCCTGGCTTCATCAAGCGCAGTTGAGTTTCCTTGAAATCCGCTGTGATCCAGATATCATCGATGGGGACTACGGCCATCAATTGCTGCCCGGGCGAGACATTAGCGCCGGCCTCCACAGTCTTTTTGCCAACAATGCCGCTGACGGGCGCGACAATCGTGCAATAGCTGAGGTTGAGTTGGGCCTGTTCGACGAGCCCGCGTCTTTGAGCCACTAAAGCTTCCGCGGTCTTTGCCCGCGCCTGGCTGACGGCGACCTGCTGCGGGGCGGTCAGCGCGGATTCGATCGATGCATCCGCCTGCGCGGCCCGTGCCTCGGCCTGATCAATCGCGGCCTGCGCCACGCGGACATTCTGCTCGGCCTCTACGAGAGCGGCTCGCCGAGCGTCGAGGGTAGCTCTTGCGGTGTCAGATATAGAGACGGCTGTATCGTATCGCTGCTGAGGAATTTCATCTTTAGCTATTAGGAGTTTGTAGCGAGCCACATCGTCCGCGGTGTTCTTGAAGGTTGACTGAGCCTCTCGGACCTGAGCCGCAGCTGTATCAAGACGCGCTTGCGCTGCACTCACTTTACGCTGCGTCGCGACTAGCGAGGCTTCCGCATCGGCGCGGCCGGAACGCGCATTTTTTAATTGGCTTCTTGTCGTGGTGGAGGTAATCGGGACGTCGGTGCGGGAACTTAGGAACGCCGCTTCGGCAGCGGCCAAGTCAGCACGCGCGTTGGCAAGAGCGACACTGATAGTCCTTAGGATCGATGCGAGCGAGGACGTCGCCTGCGTTGACATACTGCTCGTCTTCCACAGGCACATCCAAGACGTACCCACTGATGCGCGCGCTGATCGCGTTGATGTGCCCGTCAACTTCAGCGTCATCAGTAGATTCGTACGCACTAAAATACTTCCAGGCGTAAAACGAGCCCGCGACCGCTGCGACCAAGACGACCGACGAGCAAAATCACCCGTTATGAGTGTTCTAGGCCCTCTATGTGGTGCATTAGAGTGCGCGGGATTTGCCGGTCGGGTGGTTGCGGCTTCGCTTTCTGCTGTTGCGACATCAGCCATGGCTACTTCACCTCCATGAAATTCTGAATCCGCTGCTCAGTGGATCCCAGAGCGCGCGCTAGTTCCACCTTTGATAGGTTGTGGGCGTATAGCGCGGTTATCAAGTTGTCGTTGGCGATAGCGACGGACCCCTGGGCTTGCACGACTTCAATGGTGTCGGCGACTCCGGACGCGAAGCGATCCTGGGCTTGCGCCAAGGTCTGATTTGCGAGCTCGAGATTGCTCCTGGCGACAGATACCTGATCGGCGGCCGACTGGATGTCAAGCAAAGCCGCCCGCACTTGATAATCGATCTGGCCGGCTAGAGCGGCTAGCTCATCTTGCCGCTGCTTTAGCGCCGCTCTGGTCTTAACGATGTCGCCGCTAATTCGGCCACCGTCGAAAATGTTAAAGTTTGCGTACGCTTGAAACGTGAACGTTCCGTGAGATTTGTTGAGCGTCGTTCCGACGTCGCCGTAATCTCCGGCAACACCGAGGTTTGGATAGCGCTCGCCGCGAGCAGCACTGACGGAATCCTCGGCGGCGCGCACAGTTGCCCTGGCGCTCTGGAAATCCGCGCGCTGTTCGTAAGCCATGCGCAGAGCCTGATTCGCGGTTAATACGGCCACCGGAGAGAAGGATCCTGTGTCGGCGATCGCAAACTGTTGGCCAGCCGGTAAGCCGATCACTCGACCTAAAGCCAACTTGTCTTTGGCGACCTGATTTTCCTCGTACGATGAGTTGCTGTTGTTCTTGCTCTATCTCGACGTGAGCACGAAGTACGTCAATCGCCGCCGCTGTTCCCGCGCGTTTCTGGTCGGCGGTGCGGGCGTAGATGGCCTGATCGGTGTTGACCTGCGCTCGCAAGGCTTCGACACGCGAAGATCTGGCGATGACAAGCAGGTAGGCGTTGGCCACCGCGCGCACGACCAAGTCGCGAGCGTCTTTCAGCGAGAGTTGAGCGGCGCGCTCGCCCTCTTGCGCAGCACGGTAGCTCTTGCGAAGACTGAAATCGAAGACTTTGAAGGACGCGTAAGCACGCGCATCGGTGTAATCGAAGGGACCGACGATTGTCGGAGTAGAAAAGCCGGGGAGATGAAAATTGATCCCGCGGGTTTTCAGATCGATCTGCTCGACATTCTCGTTTACCGTCCCGGTCACTTGCGGCAAGAGCGCGCTCAGAGATTGTAGCCGCTCGCCCCGCGCGGACTCACTCCCCTGTTCGCTGACCAGCAGACCGAGGTTAGTTCGCATTCCCCGATCGATTGCATCACGAAGTGTTAGCGAGAAGGAAGTGGGTGAAGCTACCCCGGTCGGAACGCTGCCTTGAAACTGAACGTTTTGTCCAAAGAGTGCCGCACCGGAGAACAGGGCTATACAAGTACTGATCAGACCCCACGTAAATCCCCAAGTCACCAGGGCCTCCACTTGAACGCGAGCAACGAAATCGCAGCCGTCATCCGCCTTCAGCTCCGCAACGGAAAGCATTCGCCTGTCGTCAGCGTGTCTGATCATGATGGCTCCCTCCCATCCATCCGAAAGTGCCCCTCGCTAGTCGTAGCCGTGAGTGCAAATCGCGCTCCACGACGACGGTAAAGAAAACAAAAACCGAAGTTGAGGCAGTCGCACACTACTGTTGGGGTATCGACTCCGTTGGTCGACGTGCCCCTGGCGAGTTGTCGATCTTGACACGTAATGCGGGAGCGACTGCCGTGTTAAGCGAAGCTCTCCGCCCGCAGCCGTTTTTCGTCTAGCAATCTCAGTCGAGAGCCGACGACTTTGGCCACAGAGTCCACGACAGGACGCAATATCTCGTAGGGCGAGACTGTCTCCCCCTAAAAGAAAATTGCGGGGTTAATCGCTTAATTGCCTTAACCGCTTCCTTCCGTACTGGAGACATTCTGTTCACGCGAAAGCTATTCACACGGCCGCGAACTGGCGTACGCGGAAGAAATCCTGTTCTCCTTCGGATGCCCCTACAAGTACCGGAACCCCGATTGACCTTACAACTGCGAGAACCGCTTTCAACAACACTAGGTCTGATACATTGAAGTGCCGGAGGGCTGAACCTTCTACCTCCAGACGAGTCAGAATGCTTCCCAACGCGTCCATGTAGTGCTCCTTCTCCAGAATCTATGCCGCGTTTTCCGCAGCCCGGATCTCAACTGTCAGGCTGCGATCATGCTCAGAACGATCTTGCCGCGCTTATGCGGCGTACATTCAAGCAGCTCGTGGGCAACTCGAGCTTCCTCCAGGGGAAGTACCGTCCCCACTTCCGCAACCAGTGTCCCGTTATCAAATCGCTCTGCGATCTTGTTCAGCCGCGCTGTGGTCACATTCACGTAAAAGAACGCTGCTCGGATACCATACCGCTTTTGTTCGTCCTCAGGAACAGGGGACACGACAGAGACGAGAATCCCATCCGGCTTCAAGACTCGAAGCGATCGCTGCTGCGTGTCTCCTCCAACCGTATCAAGGACAACATCGACTTCAGTCAGTAGCTCGTCGAATTTCCCGGATCGATAGTCCGCGACCCTCTCAGCCCCCAAGTGCCTGACGTACTCTCGATCCGCGGCTGCAGCGGTCGCGAAAACATGAAGGCCGGCCTGATTGGCCAGTTGTACGGCGTAAGCGCCAACATTGCCGGCGGCCCCATGGATAAGTACAGTCTGCCCAGCGGTCACGCGTGCATAATCGAAAAGCATTTGCCACGCGGTTACGCTTACAACCGGTGAAGATGCCGCCTCGATGAAGTCCAGGGTCTTAGGTTTTTGCGCAATCATTTTGGCCGAAGCCAGCGCATATTCTGCGCAGGCCCCGGTGAATTGTTCGTTGGTAGCTCCGAACACCTCATCACCTTGCCTAAATCCGGCAACTCCAGCCCCGACTGCGTCGACGACCCCCGATAGCTCAGAGCCGAGAATAAGAGGCAACCGTTCTTGGATGCCGCTCTTACCTTCACGAATGAGCGCATCCCAAGGGCCTACTCCCGCGGCCTTTACGCGAATCAGAAGTTGCCCGTCGGCGGGCTCGGGCAAAGGCAACTCTTCGATTTCAATCACACCAGGTGGACCGAAGTGTAAAACCCGTGCTGCCTTCATCTGCTCCTCTGAATGCGTTTTGTCTGGCAGCGCTTTCGGCCCGTGCCCCTAGGTCTGCCGTGAGCCCAAGAGCGCAAGCGCGATTGAATCCCTAAGCGGCCGCCTTTTGCCTAACCAGCCTCAAAAGCGCCTCGGCTGTGACCGTCGAGGATGCGGGATTCTGCCCGGTGATGAGGCGCCCATCCGTGATTGTGAAGGGCTGCCAGTTCGCCTTCTTCTCAAAGATGGCGCCGAGCCGCAGTAATTCATCCTCCACCAGGAATGGCACAACTTGGCTAAGCTTCATCTCATCTTCCTCGCCGTTCGTGAAGCCAGTTACGTGCTTACCTTTTACCAGCGGTTCGCCCTTGTACTTAACGTGGCGAAGCACACCGGGTGAGTGGCAGACCAACGAAATTGGCTTGCCGGAGTCGTAAAACGCTTCGAGAAGAGCGATGGAAACAGGATCCTCCGCGAGGTCCCACATGGGGCCGTGCCCGCCCGGATAGAAAATGGTATCGAAATGTTCCGCTTTCACATCCGCCAGTCGGACCGTGTTCGCGAACGCGTTCTGTGCCGTCGCATCCGTCTTAAAACGGGCTTGGGCGGACGTCTGATTTTCCGGCCGATCGCTCTTTGGATCGATCGGAGGCTGCCCTCCCCTAGGTGAGGCGAGAGTCAACTGGACGCCGGCGTCCCTGAAAACGAAGTAGGGGGCCGCCCCCTCCTCTAGCCAGAAACCGGTCTTAAGACCTGTGTTGCCGAGTTGGTCATGCGACGTGAATACCATCAATATTTTCATTTGCTTTCTCCTTTGTTCCGGAACAGGAGGGCTGAGCCTGCGGGCGCCGGTCAGCGTCTACCCACGCTTGTAATCGCAAGCCGCCCACCAAAGCGAAGGTGTTGAAACGAAGGACTGAATTAGACACAGTCGGACACTGTTGTTTGCGGACCGACTCAGCGGGTTGACACGACGCGGCTGTCCATTCCAGCCTCCCGGAGAAAGCCCGGAAGTTGCGTTTGCCTCGCCAGCTAACCGGGAGTCCTCCCTGCATGATCATCTCCCTTGTGGAATGAAACCCGGGGTTCCGGTCTTTACGACTTGGTTGAACCTTTGCCTAATCTGAATCTGATTGATTTCGTCCAGCGCATCTTTCGGAAGCGGGGAGATGTTGAAATTTTCCAACGCGCGGGCCGGGGTTCTAGGTGTCGTAAGCAAAGCCGTGCCGCGCTGTACCGCCCAAGCCAACAGCACCTGCGCCGGCGTCTTTCCGACTCGTGAGGCAATTTCCAAAACGATTGGATCTTCGAGCGGCCCCGGACTTAGTCCGTGTCCCAATGGCGCAAAAGCTAAAAACACGATGTCGTTCTTCTTGCAGAACTCCAGAAGCTCCGTTTCCGGCAGATACGGATGCGCTTCGACTTGGACCACAGCAGGCTTAATCCGCGCGGCTTCATAGATCGGTAACAGCCTTTCCAAGCTGATGTCCGACAGTCCAATGGCCCGGCACTTTCCATGCTCGACAACACTCTCCATCGCCCGCCAAGTGTCAAGCAGCGTCACGCCGCAGTCGTAGAGAACATTCCCGTTTTGGTCCCGCGGGTCCTGCTCGTCTCCTGGTTGAAATGCAAAGGGAGTGTGGATGAGGTAGAGATCCAGATAGTCGAATCCAAGCCGAGCTAGACTCACCTCGAAAGCCGGCTCGACGCGCTCTGGGCGATGATTCGTGTTCCATAACTTTGTGGTAACAAAGATATCCTCCCGCGCAATCCCTCCAGCGGCAAGTCCTACGCGCAGGGCTTGACCCACCTCGCGCTCATTCCGATATCGTTCCGCACAATCGAAGTGTCGAAATCCAGCTTCCAGCGCGTCTCGCGTAGAATTTATCGTCGCGGCCGCATCCGGGATCAGGGTACCGAAGCCGAGTACGGGCATATAGCCGACTCCTTGGTTGAGCGGGATTCTTTCTGTCCGGAAATCTGACGAGTTACCCATGATCACACTTCGCTCTTCAACAGCTCGCGGCGGCGGCGTGGCACTGTTCATCCGCAAATTGCCTAATGGGGCGTGCCCCGAGGGATCGGCGTGTTTCGATCCCTAGCTTTCGCATCTTATAGATCAGGGTCGTGCGGGGCAATCCAAGCCGATTGGCCGCTCCGTCCTGCCCTCCGATCAGCCACGCCGTTTGCTCCAGAGTCTCCAGGATATGTTCCCGATCGGCATCGGCCAGCGTGCGTGCAGCGCTTTCCGAGCGCTGCGTCGCAGTCGTCGGCTTTAGATCCAGCGGCAGGCGAAGGATCGACCCGGGCGAAAAGAGCATCGCGCGTTCGATGCAATTCTGGAGTTCGCGGATATTACCGGGCCAGTCGTGCGCTTTGAGGACCTCTACCACTTCGTCGGGAATCGAGTCGATTCTCTTATTGAGGCGGGAAGCAAACTTCTCTATGAAGAATTCCGTCAGCGGCAGGATGTCCTGAACGCGTTCCCGCAGCGGAGGCAGGCAGATCGGAATCACGTTCAGCCGGTAGAACAGGTCTGCCCGAAACAGCTTCTTGCTCACGAGCTGCGCGAGATCCTGGTTCGTTGCCGCCACCACCCGCACGTTGACCCGGACCGTCTGAGTGCTGCCCAATCGCTCGAACTCCCGCTCTTGCAGGGCACGTAAGAGCTTGGGCTGAAGTTCCAAGGGCATTTCGCCGATCTCGTCCAAAAAGAGCGTGCCCCCATCCGCCATCTGAAATCGACCCTTGGTTTGCTGCCATGCACCGGTGAAAGCACCTCGTTCATGCCCGAACAACTCGCTCTCCAGCAATGCGCTCGGAATCGCTGCGCAGTTAAGAGCTACGAAGCGATGAGTGCGTCGAGGGCCAGTCTCATGAATGGCTCGCGCAATCACTTCTTTTCCGGTGCCGGTTTCACCCTGGATCAAGACGGCAGAATCTACCGGTGCGACCCTTTCTACTTCCGTCAGCAATGCCCGGAATTTCGGGCTGGATCCGATCAAATCTAAAGTAGTCATCTCGTTATTCCCTTCTGAATGTGAGATTCGTGGCGTGTTTACCTTCCTGATTTTTCCACTTCTTCCGACCGGAACCATCCCTCTTTCTAGTCCGATCTGCTCCTTCAATGGCAGGAGGGAGCGATCATCCTTTAGGGGGTCAGCGCCTTCCACTGGTCCGATGGTTGGGAAAGCGTCTTCTCCCGAAGAGGCGTGCGTCGATCGACCATGCTCCCGGGCCAAGCATCGCCACACTGGCGCAAAGTAGCCCGAGCAGGATATGAATCCATTCGCCGCCCCGTTGCAAAGAGGGGGAGGATAGCGCGATCCAAATCTGGTCGAGCGCAGCCAGGGTCGCTGTAAAGGGTGTCCACAGACCAGCTATAACGAACAGGCTGGCAGCAGCTGCGAGAATCTGTTGCGCGGCGGGACTTGCTGGCAGGGATACCCCCAGCAGAATCTCAGAATCGAGATAGATCAGCGCAAATCCGAGGCTTAGCCGCATTAACAGCAGGCCGGCGCCAGGCCAATGATTAGGAAACGTTGAAAAGAGACGTTGCAGGATTGAATCCCAGCCCAATCGTACGAAATGCATACGCCGGCTCGATACCCCCGAAAGACGTTTTTCACATCCTCCTTTCGAAGGAGTCCGCGGGTCACAAATCGATGATTCCGCGTTTCAATGCAATCGTGACCGCGTGGGTCCGATCATTGGCTCCCAACTTGGCAAGAATGTTCTTGATGTGGCTTTTGACGGTGACTTCGGTCAGCGATAGCTGCGCCCCAATTTCTTTATTGGCATTTCCCGCTGCAACTAGACGCAGGACGCCAACTTCTCTCGGGCTCAGGGCTCCGTCGGTCGCGTGTCCCGCGATCTCAACCGCAACTTCATGGGATAGCCGTTTTTGGCCGGCATAAACCGCTCGAATGGTATCCAGGAGTTCTTTCCGCAACTCGCCCTTCATTAGGTATGCCCGTGCTCCGGCTTTCAAGGCCCGCGAAACTTGTACGTCTCCAGGGTGAGTCGTGAGCACGATGATTCGTGCTTCGGGAAATTCGCTTCGGATCGCTCCTATGGCATCAATACCGCCCATTTCCGGCATCTGCAAGTCCATGAGGGTTACATCCGGTTGGCATCGTCGGAACAACTCGAGCGCTTCACGCCCGTTAGAGGCTTCGCCAATTAGCTCCATGTTTTCTTCGCCCCCGACTAGCGCAGCGATGCCATCACGAAGAAGAGGATGATCGTCTACTACTAATATTCGAATCACGTCACGTTCCCTTTCTCTTGGAAAGCCGAAATCGAGACGGCCGTGCCGGCGCGCCATAAGCGGTAGTCGCAGCTAGGCTCAGTTCAATTTCCGTGCCGCTACCTAGGCGGCTCCAAATGGTCAGTTCTGCGCCGATTTGCCTCGCGCGTTCGCGTATTCCTCGGAGGCCGAAATGTCCGGCGCGGCCCTGGTCCAAAACTTCAGCTGGAATGCCCTCCCCGTCATCCCGAATTCGTAATCGAAACGCGCGCGATCCGTAGCTGATTTCAGTCTCAATATTTTGAGCATGGGCATGTTTGAATGCGTTGCTCAAAGCCTCTCGCGAGATGCGGTAAATCTCATCTCTTATGATCGGGTGAAGGTCCTTCGTGGGACCTTCCACCGTCAAATTAAAAGCCGCGTCGCTACCGTTAGAAAGTTCGTTGCCAACCGCGTTCACGGCTTCGGCAAGGTCGTTCGTAAGTGTTGCGGACGAGCGCAAGTCATAGACGGCAACTCTACCCTCAGCGATCGCACGGTCGGCGCGCCCCATGGTTTCTTCTAACTGTTCCTTGGCTTTTCCCTCCGGCAGGAGTCTGCTGACGGCCTGGAGATGGAGCATCAATCCGTGGAAGCTCTGCAGAAGTGTGTCGTGCAAGTCGCGAGCGAGGCGCGTCCGCTCCCTTATTCGTTCCTCGAATCTGACGTTCAACTGCCGGGCCATCAGAGTAACCCGGAGGTGGTGCAAAGCCACCAAAATGAGTATGCAACCCGCCGTCAGGCTCAACCGGAACCACCAAGTTTGCCAGAACATCGGGTCCACCTTGAACGCGAAGCTAGCATCGCGCGCACTCCACACGCCCTCGGAGTTGGCGGCAGCCACGCGGAATCGATACGAGGCGGGGGGCAGGTTCGTGTAGGTCGCTTGCCGCGTTCCCAAACGCCCGCTCCAGTCGTGATCGAACCCTTCCAGCATGTAGCGGAAGCGAACTCGCTCTGGAGTCGATAAGCTGATACCGACATAGTCAAAAGTAATTCTTTGAGCGCTACTGGAAAAATGCGCGTCACTCTGCATGTTCAATGGTCTACCATCGACCCAAACCGCCTGGACATTCGCGATGGCGTCCACAACCTTGTCTCGCAACCTCGCAGGATCCACTACCGCGATCCCGCGATTCCCTGAGAACCAGATTCGTCCGGATGCGTCCTCAATCACGGACCGATCGCGCTTAACACCATCCACCCCTCGCAGGCCGTCCGCGATGCCGTACTCCCGGACATCTCCTTCGGCGAGCGCGCCTTGTTCGAGCTTGGCTAAATTGACGCGCAGCACGGAATTTGCGGCCGCCACCCAAAGCGTGCCTGAGCGGTCCTGCGCCATACCGAATATCGGCGCCTGAAAAGATCGGGGTACACTGCTCGGTACTTTAAATCCGGACGTCGTGCGGAAGGCCAATCCACCTGCCGTACCAACCCAAAGAACACCGGCGGAATCGAAGAGCAGGCAGTTCGCCTCGTTAGAAGGCAACCCCTCCGAAATGGTGAACCTTTGCCACCGGCCATGAGAAAGCATGCTCAAGCCTGCAGGAGTGGCGAACCACATAGCGCCGTCAGGCCCTTCGATTATCGAGTTGATCGTATTTGATATCAGGCCGTTCGCTGTGCTGTATGTCGTCAGGCGCCCATTAGCGAAATGGCTGGCGCCGCCGCTGAGAGTTCCGGCCCACACGGTTCGATCGCGAGCCTCGTAAACGGAGTACACGCTGTTTTGAACGAGCCCATTTGCCTCCGTATAGGTAACCGAGTCGAACGAAGCTCCCTGAGGACGGAGGTGAGTCAGGCCGCCCTGCTGCCGACCTATCCATAGATCATCGTTTCTGCCGGCGATCGAGTAAACCAAGTCCCGATCGATTCCATCACGGGACACGCGGCCGCGCTGCTCATCCCGGAACCACATCAAGCCTGCGCTGACCGGCGCAAACCAGATCCGGCCGGCGGAATCGGCAAATACTGGTCCACCGCCAGCCGCAGGCAAACCCTCCGGCAGGGAGTAGGAGATGAAGGGAGTGTCTCGCAGGCGCGTAAGTCCGCTTCCGCTGCCCGCCCAAAGGTTCCCCTCTCGGTCTTCAAAAAGCGCCGTTATAGCTTCGGATTTTCCGATATTCGGCACAGCAAGGGACGAGACGCCGTGGTCGTTAAGACGCAAAAGACCTCGCGCGTTAGTGCCAAGCCAGATATTGGCATCCTTATCGGCTAAGATCGACAGCACCTGGACGCCTTGAAGTGATTCCGGTATTCCGGCCCGCGTCAACTTCGCCCCGTCCCAGCGCACAACACCCGCGTCGGTGGCAACCCATAGCTCGCCATTTCTCCCGGGTGCAAGTGCGTTCACTTTTAGATCTGGTAAGCCTGCATTGACACTTTCCACTTTGCCATCTTGGACACGGAACAATCCTTCATCCGTGGTACCCAGCCAGAAATCGCCCTTTGACGTCTGCGCAATAGCTAGGACGGTCGATCGGGGAAAGCCCTTGGAGGGCACGCTATCCTGCGACATCCTGCTGCAAGGGACAATCCCACCGGCGGCACTACGCCCACCAACGGAGGCCCCAATGAGATAATTCACCAGGCACATTGCAGTGCCGTCCCGGCCGCGCGCGATCGAATCTACCGCCAACAGGGTAGGGAGATCCGCGACGACGTTGTGGAAAATGCCGTGTTCGTAGCGAAGCAGCGTAATGCCGGCATTGCTCAGCCGCAGCCACAGGACTCCTTGTGCATCCGCGACCTCGTTCATCACGCGATTTAAGAACGGTTCAACATCGGCGGAATGCACCTGCTCGAAATTGACACCGTCGAACCGAAATAGCCCACTGGGCGTCGCAACGACGAGATATCCGTCGCCCGCTTGCCCGATCGAGTACACCGGCGCGCCCGAAAATCCTCGTTCGGCGCCCCACCTTTCCACTACGTATTGAGACATCGTGCGATTGGGATCGACGGCCTGCGCGATGTTGGCCGAAAGCAAGGTCCCCAATCCCGCTAAGAGGATTCGCCAAAGATTACGCCGGTTCAGAGCTTCAAGGCAGGTAAACGAACTTCTCAAGGATTATCTCAACGCCCTTTTGTTGCGGGACCTGCGCGTCGCGGTAAGCGTACAAGTTGATGTGAATCCTCTCACCCCCGGGTGTAGGAATTCCAGACGTGAAAACGTGCTCAGCAATGACATGGGATCGTCCATCCGTCTGCTGCGTCTGAAACAAAAGGTGTCCAGGCTCCCAGCGAATGGAATGTCTGAAGGAAACCCGGGGAATGGTGAAGCGGTAGACGTTTTCCGGGAGGTTAAATGGGACTATCGAATACTGAGCGTTTTTGATCGACGGATCGCCTCGTTGACCGAGCAGGACGTCGAACTCGCGATGGTTCTGTCCGGCGTCCAGCGGATCCCAGGATTGGATACCAGTAACTGTGGCCGGCTCCAGCTCGGGTAAGGCGTGAAATAGGAAGGAGTAGGTCCCATATCCCAAGCTACGGGTCAAGTTGATCTCAGCGCCGGTCCAACCTTCCGGCTCTTTCGTAATCCGTAGATGAAGCCATCCCTTCGCGTCTGTCCAAACATTGGAAGAGCTGTTGGGATATAGGATCTCGAGATTTTCCTTAGGTCCGCGATACACTTCCCACTCAAAGCCGCTAAAGTTCATCTTAACGGGCGTCATCCGTTCGGTCAGGCTCGAAGTCCTGCCGGCAACGGTTGCTACCGCGATCACGGGGCCACCCAGGGCCGGAAGAACATCAGCGATTTTGGGCGGCGCATACCCGCGCTCGACCAGCAAGGCTGCGTAGTCACTCCCGACATGCGTTATGTTTGTCCACGAATGATCCGCGTGAATGTCGGTGAACGGCCTGCTCGCGAAAGGCTGTACCCACCAAGTGCCGTAGCGCGCGAACAGCACGATCCTTTGACCGGGTTTATTCCCCGTCGCAAGCCCTGCGATTCTCACTGTTTTCTCCGCGCCTCCTGGGCCACCGTATGGAATGTTGGTGAATTGAATTGCGGGTGGCCGCGGCGAACCGCAGCCGTTGAGCAGAAAGCCACCTAGACCGTACGCTACAAAGCTGCACACGACGGCAAAGGCAAAGCAGCTTTTGGTAACATTTCCCATCTTGATCCGGGCCGCCTCCGGCTTATTCTTGTGGATTCGTGGTGGATAACAGCCTGTCCAAGGTAATTTCAGATAGTCGGAATCCCTCGGCATACATGGGTCTCCTCAACAACTCGCGGCGACATTGCACTTTCATCCGCGAAGCGTCGAATGGGACGCGCCCCCAGGGATCGGCGCGTTTCGATTCCAAGCTTTCGCATCTTGTAGATCAGCGTGGTACGCGGCAATCCTAGTCGATTGGCCGCTCCGTCCTGCCCTCCAATCAACCAGTCGGCTCGCTGTAATGTTTCCAGGATGTGCTCCCGATCCGCGTCGGCAAGCGTGCGTGCGGGGCTCTCCGAGCGCCGCATCACCGTCGCCTTCAGATCGAGCGGCAGACGCAGGACCGACCCCGGCGAGAAGAGCATCGCGCGCTCGATGCAATTCTGTAACTCACGAATATTACCCGGCCAATCGTGCGCTTTGAGGACCTCCGCTACTTCATCGGGAATCGAGTCGATCTTCTTATTGAGGCGAAAAGCAAACTTTGCCACGAAGAACTCCGTCAGCGGTAGGATGTCTTGAACGCGCTCCCGCAGGGGAGGCAAGCAAATTGGAATCACGTTCAACCGGTAAAAGAGGTCTGCCCGAAACAACTTCTTGGCCACGAGTTGCCCTAGATCCTGATTGGTCGCCGCTACTACCCGCACGTTGACCCGGACCGTCTGAGTGCTGCCCAGCCGCTCGAACTCCCGTTCCTGCAGAACACGCAGGAGCTTGGGCTGAAGTTCCAGCGGCATGTCGCCGATTTCGTCAAGAAAGAGGGTTCCCCCCTCTGCGCTCTGAAAGCGTCCCTTAGTTTGCTGCCACGCACCCGTGAAAGCGCCTCGTTCGTGGCCGAACAGTTCGCTCTCTAACAGCGCACTCGGGATCGCTGCGCAGTTGAGGGCGACAAAACGATGATTACGGCGAGGACTAGCCTCATGAAGGGCTCTCGCGATGACTTCCTTTCCAGTGCCCGTTTCGCCCTGGATCAAGACTGCGGAATCCACAGGTGCGACCCTCTCAACTTCCGTCATCAATGCCCGGAATTTCGGGCTGGATCCGATCAAATCTAGAGTAGTCATGGAGTTTCCTTTCTGAATCTGAGACTTGTGCCGCGTTCTCCCTGATAGTTACGCCCGCTCCGTTCCGAGTGTTTGCCTCGCGATCCACTCGCGGACGTATGGATCGCAATTCACCAGCGCGATGTCAGCCGCTTCACAATGAACGAGAAAATTGATGCCGTCCTGACCTGTCAAAGTCATATCCTTGAGATCGAGAATGATGCGCCGGCCTTTCCCCTCCGCGCCGATGAGTTCTTCCAATTCGGCGACGTGCTCTCGGTCGATTCGGCCGCTCAGAGTAAAGACCACGTCCCCGTTCGCCGTCCTGAGAATTCTTAGCATTCGGTTCGGTGTCGTGTTTAAAAGCAAGCCCAGCGCCACGCGAAAGTTATTGATAGGAAAGGGGTTGACGGATTTCTTAATTGACGAACGTCGTCAATTGACGAGCGCCGTACAATTTATCGTCGAATTAGGCCGGCAATCCGCCGGGAAGGGGGCTAGCGGTCGCTCAGAGGACCTGGCTGCTTGAAGCGATTCTTATTGATCTTCAGAGACCTGATCTTCGATTCCAGAGTAGTTCGCGGAATGCCGAGTATGACGGCGGCGCCGGAAGGTCCGTACACGCGCCCTCCGCACTCGCGTAAGGCAGCCTCAATGGCGGCTTTCTCCTCGGCGGGGGGCCGGTGGAAGAGACTCGGCTGGACGTTCGTCTCAATGGCCGAACGCCGAGGAGAGAGCCAGCTTTCATCTACTGAAAATGTCTGGGATTCACTGACAATAACCGATCGCTCGATAACGTTTTGTAATTCCCGAATGTTTCCGGGCCAGGCGTACGATTGCAGCAGATCGAGGCTTTTTTTATTTACCGCCGTAAAATGCCTTCCTGCTTTCCGCGCATACCGGTTCAGGAAATACGTGACAAGCAGGGGAATGTCTTCGCTTCGTTTCCGTAAAGGGGGCACTTCAATTGGAAAGACGTTCAACCGGTAGAACAGGTCGGTGCGGAACCTATGCGAGTCTATCGCGGATTCCAAGTCGCGATTCGTCGCCGCGATCACCCGGACGTCGGTCCGAATGAATCCGGTTCCTCCAACTCGTTCAAATTCGCGCTCCTGCAGAACCCGCAAAAGAGCAATTTGTGTTTCTTCAGCAAGCTCTCCCACCTCATCGAGAAAGATGGTGCCTTTGTCGGCAAGTTCAAAGCGTCCCAAGCGGCGCTCCGTCGCCCCTGTGAAGGCACCCTTCTCATGGCCAAACAATTCCGATGCGATAAGGTCGCGCGGGATCGCTGCACAATTCACGCTCACGAAGGCGTGCGAAGATCGCCGGGAGCGCCGGTGAATGGCGCGCGCCACCAGTTCTTTTCCGGTGCCCGTCTCGCCCGTGACCAGAACGCTCGAATCGGTTGGCGCGACCCTCGATATCCGGGATAGGACCTTCTTCAGGGGAGCGGAGGTTCCGACGATCTCCTCGAACATCGACGCCTTATCAATTTCTTCGCGCAGTGCCACATTCTCTTCCTCGAGCCTTCGCTCGGCTCGCTTGCGATCGTCGATATCGGTGCCCGCGGCATACCATCGCGTGATGCGCCCCTGCTCGTCTAACATCGGACTTAGGCGATAGTGGAACCAGCGATCCTGTCCATCCTTCCTCCTAAGTCGCGCTTCGTACTCGAACGGCGATCCTTTTTGAAATTTTCCGGGTAGTTCTTTGATCAGGATTTCGGCGTCCTGCGGATGCAGCACCTGTCGCAAATCAGCGTTCCGCCATTCCTCCAAACTGATGCCGTAATCGTCGAGTGAGGCCCGGTTCGTGTAGAGGCGCGCTCCCTCCCGCCCGAATTCTGTAATGTGCAACGGAGAAAGGTCGAGAAGCTGTCGTGCTTCCTTCTCGCTTTGGCGGATCTTCTCCTCCGCCTTCTTCCACTCGTGCATGTCGGTAATCGTCCCGTGCCACTTGAGAATGCGTCGTTGTCGATCGATCAACGGGAGGGCGGACACCAGGCACCATCGGTACGTACGATCGGCGGCGTGAAAGGTGCGAACCTCGACCCGGTACGGCGCCCCGGTTTTAACGGAGGACATCCACAGCGGACCGGCTCGACTTGCGTCGTCGGGATGAATCGTTTGTTGCCAGCCCTCTCCCATTACTTCCTCCGCCGCCAGGCCCGTGTACTCGAGGAAGCGAGCATTGCAGTAGTCGATGGCGCCTTCCGGCGTGGCGCTCCAAAGCATCTCCGGAATCGTTTCGGTCATCTCCCGCAAGCGGAGTTCGTTCGCTCGAAGATCCCCTTCGGCGCGCTTCTGATCGTCGATGTCCGTGGTTGTCCCGACGAATCTCAGGACTTTTCCTTCGGCATCGCGCAACGCGACGGCTTGATTGAGATGCCATCGATAGCTCCCGTCCTGAGCGCGAAGCGAGCGGGTTTCCATTGCAAAACCCTGCCCCGAGCGTATCCCGGCCCAAAACATTCGCGATGCTGCTTCGCGATCCTCGGGATGCACCGCCGTCATCCAGGCCTCGGGATGCGACCGGACGAACTCAATCGTCTGACCGGAGTATTCAAGCCAAACCTGATTCACGAAGTCCGCTGTCCCATCCGGCCTAAGTGTCCAGGCGGATACAGGAAGAGTCTGTAGCAGGCCAGCCTGGAGTTGCAGATCGGAATAGAGCGTAGCGTTCTCGAGCGAAATTGCGGCTTGCGAGGCCAACAACTGCAGCACGGTAACCCGGTCCGGCGTGAAGGCGCAGGGAGTCAGGCTGTTCTCCAGATATAATGCGCCGACAAGCTTGGCCCGCTTGATGATTGGTAGGCAGAGAATGGACTTAGAGTTCCTCTGCCGGACATATTCGTCCGTCGAATAGACGTTATCGACCGAGGCGTCGTCGAGAAGTACGCCCTCCGTCGTCCGGATCACGTAATGCAGCGCGGATTGGGGGAGATCGGACGGCGTGACAGCTGTCTCTCCAAGCGTAACCTCGATCCCGTCTCGTCCAGCGATGGCCTCCGCTTCGACGCGCGGTTCGCCGTCCCGAACCAGAATCAGCACGCCCCGCTCAGCCCCGGCATGTTCAATGGCCGTGCGCATGAGTTTGTCGATCAACTTCTCCTGCTCGATCTCACCCGACACCGCCTCCGATACGCGAATGACCGTCGCCAGGTCCAGCTGCTCTACGGTGGCGAGAATGGTACCCGTGCTGGCTGAAGTTTTCTCGGCCTTGATCTTTGGGTACCGCCCCTCGAGCTGTCGGACTTTCGCGCCCGCGTCCCAGCGCAGATAGGAGTCCCGGGCATCGCGCAAGTAGACGTGCGCAATCTTAGTGAGACCTCGTGCTAGATAAAATTCCGCGGCACACTCGTTGGAGACCGCTTCGCAATGTACAAAGCAATTATCGTGTGCTGAACGAATCGCCGCCTCGTAGCAATATTCAGCTTCGAGCATCCGGCCTTCGATGCGCGCGATTTCCGCGTTGACGAGCGTGGCTTTCGCTTCGAAATTGGCTGGGCAATGCAGTGCCCATGTCTCCAGCTGTTGGTGATGGTCGTTAAGGGCGGCAAAATGCTTCTGTCGCTCCTCGGGATACGCTGAGTTCCACGCGGCAGCATGCGCCAAAGCGGCATAGAACCGAAAATCAGCCGTTTCCACTTGCGATGCCGCCGTCCAGAGCAACTGATGGGCTTTCCGGGACGCCTCGACAGCCGAAGCGTAGTCTCCTGCGAAAAATCGGGCCTGCAGCTTTCGAGTCCAATAGAAAAATTCCGATAGAGAAAGTACCCGATTATTCGCAAAACGTTGTTCGGCCTCGGATTCGTTATAGTCGTCGCTGTCGAAGCATCCAAAGCTCGAAGTCAGGCCGCGCAGCGTACGAATGAATGCCAAAATCGCCCTGCAATTCTCCGTAACCAACCCAAACCCGGCCTTCTCGACGAAACTAAGGCCCCTCTCCGCCTCCGACTGCACCTCCGAAAGAGGGTCGCCCACGAGCAGGTAATTGGCCGTCAGCGAATGCCAGCTATAGGCCGAGAACGTAAGGTCGCCGGTTCGATAGGCGACATCGAACGCACGCCGGATGAGTTCACGTCCCTTCAGGGCCGGCTTGCCCCAAGGCGTTAACGTGCCAAATGATGTGTAGGTTCTCGCCTCATAGCGAGTCAGGTTGCGCTTCGCTACGAGATCGTAGCCCAGTTGGCCGAATCGAAATCCATCTTTGTAATTGTTGAAGCGCGGCCCAGCGAACATCCCAAACCAGACATAGCCGAAACACGACGCATCGCTTGTACCGTACTCCAGGCAAAGGTTCAACATCCGGCAGACTACCAGCGTGGATAGATTCTCATCGAAGAATATGGCCGGATGGACGATTTCGGTGAACACATCGAGCATGTCGAGCACATCGGGATCGTCGAGCAGCGGCAAGTCTACTAAGTCCTCGATTTTACGATTGCCCACCAGCGACCAGATCCGGTTGTATTCCTCGTTGACGTCATCGCGCGCCGGATGTGGGGACCAATCCGTTCCGGTGGAGCGAAGGTAATCGAGAAACACGTCGATGGCAAGGTCGCTGCGGTCCGAGGTCGTATAAAGCGTAACCTGCAATCGCGTCACAACCGCAAAATCGTGCCGGTTCTTGGCACGCTGCGCCAACAGAGTCAGGCGGGCTTCTGCTGCGGCCATGTCTGCGGAAAGTAGTTCGCACTCGGCGAGGAGAGACTCAAGCGAGAAGATAAGGTCATAGTTGCGCTCCCAGTCCGCCTCGCTTAATAGCGAGCGGCCGGCGTGAAGGTACTTCAAAGCCGAGGCGTAAGCGGTGGACGTCTTGGCCCGTTTGCCCGCGATCAGATTCAGGCTCGGCCGCTCGCCCACGTTCGGCGGCATCGGTGATGAGATGTGAACCGCGGTTGAGCTGATTAACGATATCGAATATCGCTTCCTCCAGCCGCTCTTCCGACGCGTGGTCTTCATCAGAATTCTGCCAATGCGCAAATGGGTCTGAGCGCGCTCGTGCCGTGGGATCAGAGAGTAAGCCGCTTCCTGCACTCGGTCATGAAGGAAGCGGTAGGAATTTTCCGTGCGAAAGACCAGGCCGGCGCGAACTGCTTCCCAGAGCCGCTCATGCATGTCTTCTTTTGAATCCTCATACACCGTTCGAAGCAGTTCGAATGTAGCGCTATCTCCCAAGCAGGCAAGTTGTTTTAAGGACTCCTGCGTCGCTTTCGGAAGTCGGATCAGCTTTCCGACCATCAGGTCCACCACGTTGCCGGAGTAGCGTTTGCCGCGAATCCGATCCAAGTCCCAGGTCCAGGCTCCCGCATCCCCATCGAACCGAAGCAAGCCTTCCTCCTCCAGCTCCGTGATGAACTGGATCGCGAAGAACGGATTGCCGCCGGTCTTCTCGTGGACCAACAGCGTCAGAGGACCGGCGGAACTTGGCTCGCAGTGCAGGGCGTCGGCGATAAGGCGCTCAACGTCATCGAGCCCGAGAGGCGCCAGCACGATTTCCTGCGTCCTCGCTCCCGCTTCGCGGATCGCAGCCAGCGTCCGCATCAGCGGATGAGAGGAACTGACTTCGTTGTCGCGGTAGGCGCCAATAAGCAACACGTACCGCAGGTCCGCATCGCTAGCGAGGCGCTCCAGTAGTTCCAAAGTCGCCGTATCCAGCCATTGCAGATCGTCGAGGAACAAAGCCAGCGGATGCTCCGGGCGGGCAAAGGCGCCCAGAAAGCGGAGGAACACCAGCTGGAAGCGGCCCCGCGCTTCCTGGGGCGGCAGTTCCGCGACAGGTGACTGCTTGCCGACGACGAATTCCAGTTCGGGGATCAGGTTGATCATCAATTGGCCATTCGGCCCCAGCGCATCCAGAAGGGCGCCGCGCCAATGGGCCACTTCGGGTTGATCCTTGACTAGGATCTGACGCACCAGCAATTGGAAAGCCTGTGCCAAAGTCGCGTAGGGTACGTCGCGCTTGTACTGATCGAACTTACCCGCGGCGAAAAGCCCGCGGGGCGGGACCAGCACCTTATGCAGCTCGTTCACTACCGAGGATTTGCCGACACCGGAATAGCCGGATACCAGTACGAGCTCGGTGCGGCCCCGCGCCACCACCCGGTCGAATGCGGCGCGAAGAGCATCGACCTCACGCTCCCTCCCGTACAGCTTTTCAGGGATCAGCAATCGGTCCGACGCGTCATGCGCAGCCAGAGGGAACGGATCGATGCGGCCATGCGACTGCCATTCCGATAGGCACCGCCGAAGATCCGCTTCCAGACCCGCGGCGGTCTGATAGCGCTCCTCCGCATTTTTGGCGAGCAGCTTCATGATGATGGCCGATAGAGTTTCCGGTACTGTGCGGCGATCAATAGGTGCGATAGGCTGACGTGCGATGTGGCAGTGGACCCACTCCAAAGGGTCCGTCGCAGCAAAGGGCAGCACACCCGTAAGCATCTGGTACAAGGTAACGCCCAAAGAGTAGAGATCGCTACGCGTATCGATCGATCGGTTCACGCGCCCCGTCTGTTCCGGAGACATGTAGGCGAGGGTTCCAGCAATGATCTCGGGAGGCGCCGGAGCCTGACGTTCACGCGGCAGTCGGGACGCTATGCCAAAGCCGGTCAGCCAGACATGACCGGCGTCGCCGTTCGGCTCCAGCGCGACCAGAACGTTCTCAGGCTTAATGTCTTTGTGGATCAGCCCGCGCTGGTGTGCGTGGCCGAGCGCCGTCGCCAAGTTAATGGAGATGCGTAGAAGACGTGCCAGATCGAGAGGCTGCGCTGTGTCGCGCTCGAGAACGCGGTCAAGAGGCTCGCCCCCCGTATCGGCGAGAACGAGAATTGTCCGCCCATCGTAACGCGTGAGCGCCTGAGGCTTTGCCGCCCACGCGAGATCGAGCTCGGCTGCCAGCGAGTATTCGTGCTCCAGGCGACGCAGACTCTCAGGCAACGGCTGTTCCGCGGTAGGAGCTACTACCAGGACGGGGCGATGAGGTCCCGTTCTGACGCGCGCGGTAAAGCGTGAATTCCGCGGCTTCGCGGATCGGCTCCAAAACGTACTCAGTAGGTACTGCCATGGAGGTTAGCTGCCGAGCGACGGTCGCGATGGCGAAGCATCACCGCACAGCGCTGAACGCGCGGCTCCGCTAAATCCTTCGTTTCAAATAACACTTAATAATGTGCCATAGTTCCTGACATCTTGGCATCCTCAATCCGGCATGCGCTCGTCTTTCTGCGACCAGCGTCGGATGGCCGACAAATCGACAACATCACGGAGTCCCGCGACTAAGCGCCGACACCCCGGCAAAATGTCCCGACTAAAACGATTCAGCAAACCGCTTTTATTTCAACCAAATAGACAATAAAGCTCCTTCGCGATCGCGGCGGCGTCCCCGCTTGCACTTATCGCGGCTGACAGAATGTCCGGGTCACCGAGCCAAAGGAGCGCGACCATGCATGCACCAACAGCCGCTGGTGTCATCGGCCTTCTTCTTTTCGCCGCGATAGGGAAGATCTCAAACCCTGCTATCCCCCGATAATGCGGCCGCCAGCCCGCACGTAACCACCGGAGCTCCGGGAGACGATCCGATTCGGCCTTTTCACATCAAGATCCCGGACAAGACATTGGTCGATTTGCGTCGACGCTTGGCGTCGACGCGGTGGCCCGACCAAGAGTTAGTTGCCGATCAGTCGCAGGGCGTGCAGCTGGCGACGATGAAAGAGCTCGTACGCTATTGGCAGACGGACTATGACTGGCGCAAGGTGGAAGCGAGACTCGACGCCTTGCCGCAGTTCGTCACCACCATTGACGGAGTCGATATCCACTTCATTCACGTCCGCTCGAAACAGCCGAACGCTTTGCCGGTCATCGTCACGCACGGCTGGCCCGGATCGATCATCGAGCAGTTAAAGATCATCGGGCCGCTCACTGATCCAACCGCCTATGGGGGGACGGTAGCGGACGCTTTCGACGTGGTCATACCTTCGCTGCCGGGCTACGGGTTTTCAGGAAAGCCGACAGCAACCGGTTGGGACCCTATCCGCATAGCGCGTGCGTGGACTGTACTGATGAAGCGCCTCGGCTACACACGATTTGTAGCTCAGGGTGGCGATTGGGGAAACGCTGTAACGGAACAGATGGCATTGCAAGCGCCTCCGGAATTAATTGGCATTCACACGAACATGCCGGCTACTATTCCCGCCGACGTTGCGAAAGCGCTCCAATACGGCGAACCGCCGCCGGCCGGCCTCTCAGCGGAGGAGAAAGGCGCGTGGGACCAACTGGACTTCTTCTATAAGCACGGCGTGGGCTACGCCGGGGAGATGGCCAATCGCCCACAAACGCTGTATGCGATTGAGGACTCGCCCGTTGGCTTGGCTGCCTGGATGCTCGACCACGACGCGCGAAGTCTTGCGCTCATCGCACGCGTCTTCGATGGTAAGTCGGAGGGCCTCACGCGGGACGACATTCTCGACAACATCACGCTCTATTGGCTGACCAATTCGGCGGTCTCTTCGGGCCGTCTCTATTGGGAAAGCAAGCTTGGTTTTTTCGATCCGAAAGGTGTCCAAGTTCCAACTGCCGTGAGCGTCTTTCCTGATGAGATTTATGCCGCTCCGAAGAGCTGGACAGAGAAAGCGTATCCCAAGCTCATCTACTACAACCGGCTCCCGAAGGGTGGGCACTTCGCGGCATGGGAGCAACCGCAACTGTTCGTTGAGGAACTGCGGGCAGCTTTCAAGCCGTTGCGGTAGGCCCGGAAGAAGGAGAACGTCGTGCCAAAGACAAATAACAAGAACCGTCGTGACTTTCTGCGAAATGCGACGCTGGGACTCGCAGCCGCTCAATTAACCCTGAACGCCAGAGCGACGGCGCAATCGTTCGGACCTATTAAGCAGGTAGAGACCGGTGCTCTGAACGTTGGGTACGTCGACCTCGGTCCAGCCAGTGGATCGCCCGTTCTGCTGTTACACGGATGGCCATATGACATCTATAGCTACGTCGACGTTGCTCCCGTGCTGGCTTCGAAAGGGTACAGAGTGATCATCCCCTGGCTGCGCGGGTACGGCACGACGACGTTTCTTTCCGGCGATACGCTCCGCAATGGCCAGCAGTCCGTAGTTGCGCTGGACGCAATCAACCTGCTGGACGCCCTCAATATCAGAAACGCCATCATTGGTGGTTTTGATTGGGGAGCGCGCACGGCTAATATCGTGGCTGCTCTTTGGCCCGAACGCTGTAAGGCGCTCGTTTCCGTCAGCGGTTATCTGATCGGCAACCAAAAAGCGGGCGGAACGCCACTGCCGCCAGAGGCGGAATTCCAATGGTGGTACCAATACTACTTCGCGACAGAACGCGGTCGCATCGGCTACGACAAATACAGGCGCGATTTCGCGAAGCTTATCTGGCGCCTCGCATCGCCCAAGTGGAACTTCGACGACGCGACCTTTGATCGCACGGCAGCGTCTTTCGACAATCCGGATCACGTCGCTATCGTGATTCACAATTACCGGTGGCGGATGGGCCTCGCTGACGGCGAGCGGCAGTACGACAAGCTGGAAAGGCGCCTAACTGAAGCTCCGGTAATTAGCGTACCCACGATCACCATGGAAGGCGATGCCAACGGCGCGCCGCATCCGAACCCCTCATCGTACCGCCAAAAATTCTCGGGCAAGTATGAAAGCCGGATTGTCACGGGCGGCGTCGGGCACAACTTACCGCAAGAAAATCCCCACGCTTTTGCCCAGGCTATCGTCGACGTCGACGCTTACTGAAAGGTGCGCTATGAAACGCGTTTCGATACTGCTGATTGCAGCAACGGCCTTATGCGCCTCGCTGCGATTCCGTTCGCAGCCGAGCGCCCCGATGACAACGCCTCGCCGATTTTCGGGGTAACAGTTCCTGATGGGTACCGCCAGTGGGAGCTAGTGGCAACCTCGCACGAAGCAGGCGCCCTTGATGAGTTGCGAGGCATTCTAGGTAACGGTATCGCTATGAACACCTACCGGGGAGGAAAGCTTCCTTTTCAGGACGGTGCCACTGTTGCCAAATTAGCTTGGAAGCACCTCCCATCCGTGGTAGACGACCAGGCCTTGGGGAAGTTCCAGGCGTTTGTTCCAGGTCGCGCCACGACAGTTCAGTTCATGGTTAAGGATTTCACGAAGTACGCCGCAACAGGTGGTTGGGGTTTCGGTCGATTTATCGATGGCAAGCCGGTGGACGCGGCGCAGCATGAAACATGCTTTCCTTTCCATGCAGCCTGCGCCAAAGAACACGACTTTGTTTTCACGCGTTACGCGCCTTGAGGAAAGGCTGAGAGGAATAAGTAATGAGTAGAATCGAACTGCCCAACAAGTGGAGAGCTCCCCGCAAGCGTCTCAGCACGACGGTCTTAGTGCTTTGGACAGTCGCCATCGCACTATCATTGAAACCAGGTTCTCTGCAGGTGAGCGCCCACGAATCTCAAGCAGCCCTCCCCGACCAGGGTCCCATGCCTGAACTGGGAGAAGCCGTCGGCTGGCTTAACTCCGCGCCACTGAGTGGAAAGTCGTTGCACGGCAACGTTGTACTGGTTAATTTCTGGACTTACTCGTGTATTAATAGTCTGCGAGAGCTCCCCTATATAGCAAGTTGGGCCGCGAAATATAAGGACTCAGGGCTGATTGTGATCGGCGTGCATGCTCCTGAGTTCGGATTCGAAAAAGAACGTCCGAACGTAGAAAATGCCGTCCGCGAATTGAAGATATCGTTTCCGGTCGCGATCGACAGCAACCATCTCATTTGGCAGGCGTTCCAAAACGAGTACTGGCCGGCAGACTATCTCATCGATGCTAAAGGAAGAATCCGCTATCGCCATTTCGGGGAGGGCAATTACGACGAGTCCGAGCACGCGATCCAGACACTACTAAGGGAAAACGGTGCCGCTCCCGAGAGTTGGAAGCCGCTAAGCATATCGGGTGACGGCATTGAGGCGCCACCGAGCGGAGACAATCGGTCCCCTGAAACTTATGTGGGTTACGAGCGTGCCGAACATTTCGCATCTCCCGGGCGACTTGTTCGAGACTCGCGACGGACGTATAGCGCACCGGCAGTACTCTCTTTGAACCAATGGGGACTCGCGGGACCGTGGACCATTGGCGCAGAAAGAGCTTCGCTGCAGGCGGCCTCGGGCAAAATTGCATTTAGGTTCCACGCACGCGACCTTCACATGGTCTTAAGTCCAGGCAATGATCCTGTTCGCTTCCTGGTGAAACTGGACGGCGCCGCGCCGGGGGACGATTGTGGCGTCGATGTTGCGCGCGACGGTTCCGGTGTAATTCGCGAGCCCCGTCTTTATCAACTCTTCAGAAGAAAGGGTGTGATTCAGGACCGGACGTTTGAGATTGAATTTCTTGATCGCGGCGTCCAGGCTTTCTCGTTCACATTCGGTTAGTCCCGAAATTCCGTAAGAGTTTTAGAAAAGGAGATTGCATGTCAAACAGAACAGAAGCGGTCATCGCCGAAATGACGGAGACCACCTCGCGGCCCCATCAGCCCGGCCAGGAGGCCTTCAGGGCGATCCTATCGGAGGATATCGACTGGAAACCATTCGCGGCGTTCCCGCCGTCCGTACGTCTCGCGGTCATTGTCGGTCAGCCTTCAGAAGCTGGCCCGTATACGATCCGGGTCAGAGTACCTCACGGCGTGAAGTTGATGCCCCACCGCCACCCCGAAGATCGCGTTTACACGGTGATCTCCGGTATCTTCTATATTGGATTGGGCGACCGGTTTGATGCCGATAAACTCCAGGCGTATCCGCCGGGCAGCGTGATCGTTCTCCCAGGCGGTACGTCCCATTTCCACTGGGCAAAATCCTGCGAATACATCACCCAAGTGACCGCGACCGGACCGCTTGGACTTGAATACATCAGCAGACAGGACGACCCGAGAAAATAAGGTCGTTTGCGTGCCGAATGATCGTCGCAGAACGCGGACGTTTCCGCTGCGGATTCTCTCGTTAGTCGCATAGTGCGTCACGGCATGTTCGGACTTTGTACAACACACGTGACGTTGGCGAACTCCTAAGATCTTGCAGTTCACAGAATCGACAAACTACTGATCTGTACGGGTTAGGGGAATCAGCGAATCGCACTATCTGTAACTTACGCATCCCTGGAAGTTCGAGCGCTTACGATTCCCATTAGCGGCTGGTCTCGGTGGCGTCCGCCTCCATCGCTTCGATCAGCCTTTCAGATCCCGGTCGTTGATCAAGACCGCGCCGTAAGCCTTGGTATATCGCGGAGCGGTATTGCATCCGATGGGCGAGAAGGGGTCAGGAAGACCGGAGGTATAGTCGGAGAATCAGGAGTTGGTCGAGCGGCCACATGAGAATGTCCTATTAGAGCCAAGTAGAAATGTCCTCTTTACTGAAAGCGGGAGAACTGCTGGATGGAAGAGGAGCCGATGGCTTTATCGACACGCGATCGCGATCGCCTGAAGGTACTCAGCGAATCATAGAAGCCAGCCCGGTTCACCTGGCCCAGAGCGCACATCTGCTCGATCGTCATCGGGGAGTCTTTTTTCGATTTGACTTTGGATGTATTGGCAGGTCGCGGCTTGCCAGTCAGTGCCTGCAGCAGCCGCTCTTCCTCGATGCGCTGCAAGCACCCCTTCAAAAAATCGAGCTCCAGGGTTTGCTGACCGACCTTGCTCTCCAACTGGGCGACCTTGCCTTCATCCCAGCGCCGCTTACAAGCCGCCTGGGAACACGTTGCCCGGACCGTCGCGAAACTCCTTGCGCCAATGGTGCAGCAGATTGAAGTTGTGACCTCAAGTGCACGAGTGATTTCGGCGATCGAGGCGCCCGCATCGAGACGCTGAATGGCAGCCAGATTTACTTCCTTCGTGAACCTTCGTCGAGACAATGCCATGAGTCCAAATTTTCCATTCGAGGAATTTTGACTCTTAACTGTTTGTCTCAAAAAGCGTGACAAGTCCAATTCCCACCTCTAGTTCACTAGCTGTTTGGGTGCCCATAACACCGGCGATGAAATACTCGAGAGTCTTGGACAGAGTGGCTCTGATAACGCATGAGCGCGCGAAGCGGAGTTATGAAAGCTCGATATCACGACCTCCCAAGTCACTGCACCCCTTGATGATCGGCCTGAACGTTATATCCGCGAACGCCCGAAAATTAGACGGCTGGAAAATTCGCAATAAATTCGTAATGGGACTACACTTTGATTCGTTTTGTGCGATTCCTGCACTTGTAGAATCAATAACTTATGATTTTGCAATTCCAGCTCAGGGTTCGAATCCCACCCTCACCGCCAGGAATCCGCTTTACTGATGGTTATTGCCGACCAACGCCCAGGCGATCCGGCACTTGGCAGGCGTTTACCATCTCGCTCGCCGAGACCATAAAGGCAGAGTTTCCATCGGGAGTAGTCCCGCCCCAAATGGACTCGGCGTCGGGACACGCGTTCACGCGGTAAACCTGGTAAGCAGAGGTTTGACTCGCCGACGTGAAATTTACGTAGAAGAGCTGACCCTGCGCCGCCGAGTTGTTCTGGCTCGCATTGGGGGCGCACAGGAACGCGTAAAGAGCGGTGTTCGGGTAGGAATAGCTGGCGCCCGATGAAGTGATACTCATTCCCAACCAATCCTGGTTGTCCACAGCGGTGGTGGCAACGTTCGATCCCGTGTAGTTATTACAGTTGTCTGGAGGATCGTTCGTGTATTGTGCGACTGCCGACGCAGCACCCAAGTACTCAGGGACATCGGACCACGGACCGAAACCACTACCTGTCCCTACATTGCAGCCGAACTGGCCGGTCGGGCAGACTGTGATTGGTGTATCGAACGGCTTGGTTGGGTCGTACGCGCAACCGGTTCTGACATTTGAGTACACCGGACCGGAAGTCAGCACGACGCTTGTCAGGTACGAACTCGCGCCGTACCAAGCCAATGCGTACGCTACCGCTGCCGAACCCGCACTGTGTCCTTGAGCGCACATTGCACCTGTGCTGGGTAGTTGATAGTTCTGATAAATGTAATTCAACAAAGTAGCAGGCCGGCAAGCCTCGAATTTCAGCGCCTTCACCGGAGGATCAAGATAGTTGTCGTGCCAGTCTCCTGCCATTACACCTGACTGTCCGGACGGAGCGGTCCAGGCAATTTGAACGACTTGGAACCCGCTATCGAAGTAATACTGCGCGTACGTCTTACCTTGAACGCCGGCATTGAAGTAGTCTTCACCGTCGCTTCCGCTGTGCAGAAAAATCGTGCTCCCATTCCACGAGTTGGGCTTGGATATCGCGACGTATGCGTTTATAGGAGGGATCGTCCCAAATCCGTGAGCCGGGCAATTATCGACTGTGGCGATGTAACAATTGGCCGCTCCGTAGGGGAGTTGACCATCTTTGTCAGTGGGACAGGGAGTTGTTGGATTGAATGCCGTAACCGAGCCCGTTTTCAGAGTCTGAGCGTGTGCGGTACAGTTCGCGACACAAACTAAAACAGGCAGGAGTAGCCCAAAGATTCGAATTATTGGGAGCAGCGTTCGAAATTTCACAGCGATTCATCCTTTCGTCCCAAACAGGGAGGTCTTGATGATATCCGATTTCTGCCCCCTGCGGGGACTGACCGCCTGAATATCAGCGGCCAGACGATCCCGTTATGCAGTTATTATCGAGCGCTGTCTTTCGGCGGCAGATCTAAGGCAGGACGCCGAAAGCGGTCCCGTGCTACTGTCCAGTCGGTCGGGGTCTAGCCGCTGTCGGGGTGAGTGGGTCGTACGGTCGAGCCTTCGACTCGGCATACGCGGTTTTGACGGGCTCGGGGAACTGTTCCATTAGACGAGCCACGCGCTTTTGTATCTCGGCCACAATGTCCGGATGCTCGGTAGCGACGTCATAACTCTCTTGCGGGTCATCCGCCAGATTATAGAGCTCCGGCTTAATAAGAACGTAGTTATGCCTTCCACCGGCTGGCGTCGCGCTGTAGGTGCTCGAATTGTGTCGCGCGATGTGAAGCTTCCAGTTCATCCACTTCGCGCACTGCAAGTCCCAGTTATCGAAGTAGAGCAGCACTTCGCGATCAATTGATTTGACTTGGCCGGACAGCAACGGCCAGATATCAATACCGTCTATGGGTTTAGCGGGAAGCTTCCCTCCACAGAGGCGAGTCACTGTAGGAAACACATCCATGAGGGATGCGACCGCATCGCAGACTTGGCCGGCGGGTATCTGTCCCGGCCAGCGCGCGATAAAGGGTTCGCGGACGCCCCCTTCATAGGTTGTAGTTTTTCGACCGCGTAGCTTTCCAGGACTGCCCTGGAACCACGGCCCGTTGTCGCTGCTAAAGAGCACCAACGTATCCCGATCCAGGTTGTTGTTCCGGAGTTCTTCCAGTACCTGCCCTACGCTCCAATCCAGTTCTTCAAGCACATCCCCGTAGAGACCCTCCGAAGACTTACCTCGAAAACGATCCGACACGCCGAGAGGGATATGTGGAAACGTATGCGGCATGTAAAGGAAGAACGGGGACTGCTTCGAATCCCGAATGAATTTCACAGCGTGTTCCGTGTAGCGCGCAGTGAGGGTATTAAGGTTGGCGGGTTCTTCAATTACTTTTGCGTCTTCCATCAGCGGACGGGGATTCATGTCGTTGCTGTAAGGAATTCCGAAGTAATGTTCGAATCCCCGGCTGGTCGGAAGATACGGCTCCGGACGACCGAGATGCCATTTCCCCACGCACAATGTCCGGTAGCCCTCCGCTTGTAGAACATTCGCGAGAGTAACCTCATCCAGGTTCAGCCCCCCTTTGTCGCTAGGAAAAAATACCCGAGGCACGCCCACGCGCGTGGGATAGCGTCCGGTCAACAACGCCGCCCTCGATGGGGAACAAACCGGATCCGCCGAATTCAGGTTAGTGAATCGCATCCCCTCGCTCGCCATGCGGTCAATATTGGGAGTGCGGATCTTACTCCCATAACAACCTAGGTCTCCGAAGCCCAGATCGTCGCACAGGATCAGGACTATATTAGGCCGCTTTTGAGGAGCGCCGAAGAGGGAAGAGGCGGCAAAGGCAGCTCCCGCGGAAGCTAAAAAATCACGTCGTGTAGGCATTAGTTATTGAGTCCCAGTCTAAAGTGGGCGACTATATCCCTGTGTCTGGTATTTGAGCAGCAGCGCGCTCAACTGCCCAACTTTCTCCGGCAGCTTGAGATAGAGGTTGTTAGCTTCGGCGGGGTCGTCATGGAGATTGAACAATTCCCCTTCCGGCTCTCCCGGCGCGGGAGTGTATTCAACCGGTTCTGTAAAGCCACCTGACCCGCGGCCGAGATTCAGTTTCCAATCTCCCTGTCGAATCGAGAAGTGACCGTTCGCCGAGTGATGCACGGTAGCTTCGCGGATGGGCGTTTTCAGCTCTGGATTCAGCAGAGCAGGCAGAATCGAATAGCTATCTTCGCCGGCGTCCCGAGGCAGGGAGTATTGCATCATGCCGGCGACAGTACCCATCAGATCCGTCAGGCAAATGGTCTGATCGCAGCGCGTGCCGGGTCGAATGTTTCCTGGCCAGCGCGCCAGAAAAGGGATGCGGTGCCCTCCGTCCCAGATGTCTGCTTTCTGTCCGCGTAAATTGGCGTTAGCCCGATGATGCCAGCGCTCAATCTCATCCGGTAGCCAGTGCGCGCCGTTATCGCTGGTGACGATGACTAGCGTGTTTTCAACCAGTCCACGACGCTCTAGCGCGCTCAACACCTGGCCTACCGCGTCATCCACCATGGCGACGAAATCCCCGTACTCTCCCGCCTTCGCTTTGCCTTCGAAAGGCGGGCGTGGGAAGCCACGGGGTATGCGGTGCCGTCATCGCGAAATAAAGGAAGAACGGGTGATCGCGATCTCTCCCATTTACGTAGCTGACGGCTTCCCGGGTAATTCGCGGCAGCACGTCAATATGACGGAATCCGGGCGCGATGGCCCCCTCCCGCCAGAAAACACCGCGATCTTTTCGGATACCGTCGATATGTCCGGTAGGCAGTTCCAACACGTGGTCGTTCTCGAAGTACACGTAAGGCTGCATGTCGAGCGACGCCGGGATCCCAAACCAGTAATCAAACCCGTAGTCGTTCGGTCCGGGTTTCAACCGTTTCGTGTAATCGGTCTTCTCATCGCTTCCTAAGCCGAGGTGCCACTTTCCAATTCCTGCCGTCTGATAACCGCGCTGCTTGAGTAGGGCTGGCACCGTCAACCGGCCCGCTTCGATGAGACTCGGCGAATCGCCAACCAGAACGCCCTTCTTCAGGGCACTGCGCCAACAGTAGCGTCCCGTAAGAATCCCGTAGCGAGTGGGTGTGCAGACTGCCGAGGGTGAATGAGCGTCGAGGAAGCGAACGCCTTCACGCGCGAATCGATCGATGTTCGGAGTCGGAATCTTGGACTCTGCGTTGTAACATCCTAAGTCGCCGTAACCTAAGTCGTCCGCCAAAATGTAGACGATGTTCGGCAGCCGTTTCTTCGGAGCGGCCAGTCCTAGGGCGGCCATTGCGGATGCGGCGAGAAATCCGCGGCGGGTCAGGTTGTTCATGCGCGCGTCGAAGATAACCTCAACTACCGAGCCGTTCCAAATCTCGACTCATTCGATCTGTATATCGTACAATAGCGGCTTCGATGCGCAGAAGATCACTGTTAGCAGGCCTGGCGGGAGTCGCAGCAAGTGCCCGCACCGCCGTCGCTACGCAGCGAGATCGCGGGCCGATTGTCGAATCTCTTGAGATTGCGCGCATCCGTGTGAATCACCGGGGCAACTGGCTGCTGATTCGGACCAAGGCGAATAACGGGCAGACTGGCATTGGCGATGCGTCTCATGGCGGCGACGAAACACAGCAAGTACAAGCGATTCAGCAGCTTTTTGCGGAACTGAAAGGCCGCCCAATTTATGACGTCGAGTGGCTGCGCAACTTCGTAGCAGCTCCGGACCGGCTGACCGCAACCGCGCTGAGCGCGCTGGAGCAGACACTTTGGGACTTGCAAGCCAAGACGGCTCGCGTGCCGGTTTACGATTTGTTTGGCGGAGCGCTACGCAACGAAATTCGGACTTACGCCAACATCAATCGCACAGTGGTGGATCGAACGCCGCGAGGTTTCGTCGAGGTGGCCAGGCGCGCTGTCGACGACGGCTTTGACGCTGTCAAGTTAGCACCTTTTGATGGAATGCCGAAGATCAGCGGGAACGAGCCCGAGATAACGAAGTGGACGGATTTGGGAGTGGCTTGCGCGGAGGCGGTTCGGCAGGCGATTGGTCCAAAATGCGATCTGATGATTGATCTGCATAGCCACTTGGATCGGGAACGCGGCTTGCGATTGCTCGAGCGGCTTCAACCGTTGCATCTCTTCTGGATCGAAGAAGTGACGCCCGCCAACCCGATTAGCGATCTGGCGGCAATTAACGCGGCGGATAAGATGCCGACTGCCGGCGGAGAATCGATTTTTGGAGTAGAAGGGTTTTTCCCCTACCTTGCGGCGAAGGCAGTCAGTGTGGCGATGCCCGACGTGAAGTGCTGCGGTGGTTTGCTGGAAGCTAAGAAGATCGCGGCCATCGCGGAGGGCGCGGGAGTAAAGCTTTCTCCGCACGGTCCGGCGAGTCCGGTAGGAGACATGGCGGCAGCCCACGTCTGCGCAACCCTGCGAAACTTCGTGATCCTAGAGCATGCTTACGGCGAGGTGCCGTGGCGCGCCGAACTGGTGACCCCGCCGGAGAATTTCGTGAACGGTCGGATTCACTTGACGGACGCGCCCGGTTTTGGAATTGAGTGGAACGAGGCTGTGATGAAAGGGCACTTGATCTAGACGGCGGAAACGGAGTCGTTTGCGCCGCCGGTGAAGGTGCGGAGTATGTCCTCGGTCCAGGACTTTCCTTCGGAAGGGAGGCTTAATGCCACCTTCGGAGGTGGTGCCAGCAGAGTGGAGCATCGCAGGAGCAATTGCTCTCCGATCATCCACAACTTGAACCAGAAGACTTCCTCGCCGTCTACGCATACGCCGCTGACTTGGTATCGTGTAACCGAGTCCCCTGAGCATGAAGCTCCTTCGACGAGAGTCTGTCGCCGAAGTTGGTTCAGCTACTGTCCGACCTCTTCCCCGACTCCGAGAGCACCCTTCGAAAGGCCTCGCCGGCTGGTTGTCTTTGACCGGTGACGCTTCCGCTAGGTTCGGCGCCCCAGTCACAGCGATTCCAAAATATCTCTCTCAATAACCAAAGCCTCCCGGCCCGAAATCCCCCTCTTAACTCCCCAACCCCCGGTCTACTCTAAGACCGGGAGTACTACACTATGTCAGCCGCAGCTCCATCGCCCGCAACTCCGGATACACCTGGGCCCCGCACCCGCGCTGAGGTCAATCGCGCCAACGCGCAGCACTCCACGGGACCCCGCACCGCGGACGGCAAATCCCGCGCCTCCATGAACGCACTGAAACACGGGCTCTTCGCCGCCGAAGCCGTCCTGCCCGGCGAGGACTGCGAAGCCTTCAAATCGCTCGTCCACGACTACGCCCGCGATCACAACGCCGAAACCAGCGAAGAGCTCTCGATCGCTGAGGGCATCGTGAGCGCCCGATGGCGCGCCCACCGCATCAGGGCCCGCGAAACCGCGCTCACCGCTCTCAGCATCCAACAGCAGCGCCCCGCCGTCGAAAAACTGTTCGAGACCTTATTCGAAGCGGATCACGACGCGATCACGCCCCTGGCCGAAGCCGCCGGACTGCAGGCCAATGCCCGGCTATTCAACCAGCTCTGGCTCTCCGAAGCGCGCTTGTACCGCCGCGCTGAACTTGCCGAGGAAAAACTCACCTCCCTGGTGCACTTCCGCCACGTGCGGGCCCTCCTCGACTCGGAATCGGACATCGCCGACGTTGCCGGGGAGATGGATCAGCCAACCCGCGCGCCAGTGCCCGACGCAGCTACCGCGACCCCGTCCGCCGATTCTGGCTTCGTTCCGCCGCTTTCGCAGAAACCGGCTTTTCCGCCCGGCATGCCGCAGTTCACCGGTCCTCTCAAGAAGGAAAAGCAGCGTCAGTGGCTACGCAAACACGGCCTCAACGAACTTGCCAAAGCGGCCTGACTCCGTTCGCGCGGTAGTAACATCGATCCTAAGCCGTGCAACGCCTCCGCTTCTACCTTCTACTCCCGACGCGCATCTGGCTCGGCGTGCTTTTCATCCTGCCGCTGATCATCGTCGCCACTTATAGCTTCCTGACTCGCGGCGACTACGGCGGTGTTGAGCACCCATGGACAATCGAAAACTACACCCGCATTTTCGACCCGCTTTACGGCGAGATCCTCCTGCGGTCCGTCTTGATGGCTGCCGCGGCGACGGCTTTCTGTCTGGTGCTTGGGTTCCCGTTCGCTCTCTTCATCTCGGGCTCCGGCCCCCGTAAGAACCTCTACTTACAACTCGTCACACTACCTTTCTGGACCAGCTTTCTCGTCCGTATCTATGCCTGGCTTTTCCTGCTTCGTGACACCGGACTCATCAACACCGCACTTATCAAGCTAGGTTTGATTGCGCAGCCGCTGCCGCTCCTCTATAACAACGGAGCTGTGCTACTTGGCCTGGTGTACGGCTATCTTCCTTACATGGTCTTGCCGATCTATGCGGCGATTGAGAAGCTCGACCCGGCGCTTCTCGAAGCCGCGGCCGACTTAGGCGCCCCACCCGCGCGTGCCATCTGGCGTGTCACGGTCCCGCTTGCCATTCCGGGGATGCTTGCCGGCGCTGTGCTCGTCTTCATCCCAACCCTTGGCGCGTATCTAATCCCCGATCTCCTCGGCGGCGGTAAAACCGTCATGGCCGGCAACCTGATCCAGAACCAATTCACCACGGCGCGCGACTGGCCATTCGGTTCCGCCGTCTCACTTGCCCTGATGGCGGTTAGTATGTTACTGCTCTTACCCATCCTGCGGCGCAGCGAGGACGTTCTATGAAACGCGCTCTCTCCACTTATGCCGCCGTGGCTTATGCGTTCTTATATGTGCCCCTGCTCATCCTGATCGCGTTCAGCTTCAACCAATCCCGCTTTACTATCTGGACGGGCTTCTCACTAACCTGGTATCGCGCCGTCTTCGCGAACACCGAGATGGCGGAAGCCGCATGGAATAGCGTGATCATCGCGATTGTTTCTTCAGCCATCTCAGCCGTCATCGGTACTCTCGCCGCATACGGGATGTGGAAGCGGCGCAGTCCCACTGTCTCAGCGGGGCTCTACTTATCCCTAGTCACGCCCGAAATCGTCACCGGCATTTCCCTGCTCGCTTTTTACCAGCTGATCTTCCGCGTCATCCACTTGACACTCGGGATGTGGACCGTGATCCTGGCGCACGTTGCGTTCTCCGTGGCTTATGTCGCGATCGTCGTGGCGGCCCGGCTGCGGACGTTCGATCCGGCACTTGAAGAAGCGGCGCTCGATCTCGGCGCTACGCCCTGGCGCGCGTTTACCAAGGTGACACTTCCCTCGCTCTGGCCCGGCATCATCGCTGCCGCGTTACTCGCGCTGATTGTTTCGTTTGACGATTACGTGATTACCAGCCTTGTCGCGGGTGTCGATTCAGAGACGCTACCAATGGTGATTTATGCCGTCGCACGACGCGGAGCCAACCCCGCCATTAATGCGGTTTCCGCGATCATCGTGGTAGTCCTTGGCGGCCTGATTATTGTGTCGGAACGCATTAGAGGAAAGCAGATCGAATGACTATAGAAGCTATCCTTCCCGGCAAGGAAGAGCGTTCTGCTGTGTGGCAGGAATTCATCGCGCAAGCCGAAGACTATATCGAGGGTGTCGATTCGCTACCAGTCGCGCCCGTTCTTGACCAAGCTAAGTTACAGTCGTTACTCGACACGTTTTCGTTCGATGAGCCCGGAACGCTGATCGACGTACTCCGCCGCTTCACCGCCGAACTCAAGAAACATCAGGTCCACACGCCTCACCCGAGTTACTTCGGTCTCTTCAATCCCGCGCCCAGCTTTATGGGAATCATCGGCGATTCGGTTACGGCGACGCTGAATCCGCAGTTAGCCGGATGGAGCCACAGTCCGCTCGCTGTCGAGACGGAGCGGCGCTTGATCGAAGCTTTCGGGGTCAAACTCGGGCTCCCTCAAGACGAGATCGATGGCTGCATGACCAGTGGCGGGGCTGAAGCGAACCTGACTGCCCTGCTCTGCGCGCTCACGGATCGCTGGCCGGGCGTTCTCGACCACGGCCTGCAAAGTATCGGCGCGCGCCCCGTGTTCTATGCCTCGTCCGAGAGCCATCACTCGTTCCTCAAAGCGGCCCGTACCGCAGGCTTGGGTGCCGCTGCTCTACACCTGATCCCAGTTACGGCTAAGTTAACAATGGACGCAGCGGTACTCCGAACAACCATCGAAGAGGATCGCAAACAAGGGTATGAACCGTTCCTGGTTATTGGAACAGGGGGAACAACCGGCGCCGGAGTTGTGGATCCCCTAGCCGAGCTAGCCGATGTAGCGCGCGCCAACAGTCTTTGGTTCCACGTTGATGCCGCGTGGGGTGGCCCCGCGATTCTTGTGCCGGAACTAGCTCCCGTGTTTGCAGGAATTGAAAAGGCCGACTCGATTACTCTCGATCCGCATAAGCAACTCTCTGTACCGATGGGCGCCGGTATGTTCGTGACACGGCATCCAAGTATCTTGAGTAGAACCTTCTCGGTAAGTACGACTTACATGCCTAAGGAAGCGGAACGCCTGGCGATTGTCGATCCGTTCGCACATTCGCTGCAATGGTCCAGGCGGTTCATCGGTCTGAAGCTATTCATGACTCTGGCAACAGTCGGATGGGATGGTTACTCCGCGATCCTCCGCCACCAGGCGGAGATGGGCGACCTACTGCGCGATCGGCTGCGGGCTAACGGATTGGAAGATCGTGAACGAAACCAAACTGCCGGTAGTCTGTTTCACGCCTTCCGACCGGACGTGGGACATGGCCATGCATCAGCGGGTTTCCGATGCTGTGGTGCAATCCGGAAACGCATGGATTTCAACCATCCTGCTCGGCGGAAACACACCGGCTCTGCGCGCCTGCATCACGAACTATCGCACGCAGCCGGAACATATCGATAAGTTAGTTGCTGCGTTGGCGACCGCGCGGGAGCTTGGCTAAACAATGCAGCGGCGCGCTTTTCTCGCCACCGCAGCGGCTACCGCCGCCTGTACGCTCGACCGCCGGCCGCGCCTGAACGTCTTTAACTGGTCGAGTTACATCGACCCCCGAACGCTGGAAACCTTCACTACTGAAACCGGGATCCGAATCCGCTACGGAGTCTACGAGAGTAACGAAGAGATGCTGGCCAAGGTAATGACCGGCAACTCCGGCTGGGACATTGTCTTCCCGACACATAGCCGTATCCCGCCTATGGTCCGGCTCGGACTTCTCGCCGAATTGGATCACTCCAAACTACCTGGACTCGCAAATCTGGACCCGCTGTTTCAATCACCCGCCTGGGACCCCGGACTACGCTGGTCCACCCCGTATATGTGGAACGCTACTGGTATTGCGTACTCACAATCGCTCGATCCTGCGCCTGCCGGGTGGGCCGATCTATGGAGCGATCGCGTGCGCGGTCGACTTACCATGCTGGATGATCCGGAAGACGTCCTGGGCGCATGCCTGCTCAAGTTACACCTGCCTTTCGGCGCAACCACCGACTCCGACTTACAGCGTGCGAGGTCGGAAGCGATCGCTCAGAAGCATTACCTTCGAGCCTATCTGAATGCGGAGGTACGTGATCAGTTAGTCGCGGGTGACGTGCTCGCCGCCCAGTTATGGTCCACCACCGCCCAGCAAGCGATTGCCGCGCAACAAGCCTCCCACCCGCTCGCTTTCACTTACCCGGCTGATGGCTTCCCGCTCTATTGCGATAACGCGGTCATCCTCGCTGAAAGCCGCCGGCGCGACTTAGCTCACCGGTTCCTCGACTACTTACTGCGCCCGAACGTTGCGGCTGCGAACGCGACGGTTGGCGAGTCGGCCACCTGCAATCGCGCGGGACGAATGCTGCTTCCGCCCGCATCGCGCGATAGCGTCGTCCTATACGGAACGCCCGCGATTCTCGCGCGCGGAATCTGGCCGGTCGCGCCCCCGCCCGAAGCCCAACGCCTGCGGGACCGCATCTGGACGGAGATCAAAAGCGCATGAGTTCACATGCCCGGTATCTGCACACACTCGAGCACGTCGATCCATGTACCCGGCATACGCAAATGGGGATGGTCCTGAACCAACGCAACCGCGTCCTCGCGCGAGCCCGCCTCAAGGATGGTGTAACCGGTGATGGTCGTTCTAACATCGGAGAAAGTGTGACCCTGTACTTTGGCCACTCTATCCAGCGGCGTCCCGAGATCGACCACCGCGCTGCCGCATTTCTCATACCATGCGCGCCAAGCGCCCATGCCCGCCGCCAACTGTTCCGGTGCTGCTTTGGCGAACATCTCCGAGACAGACGGGCCATCCATCGCGCCCGCGGATTGGTACAGAACCAGATACTTACTCATGTGCTTTCCTTTCTGCTGATGCGAGGATGATCTTATCAAACCTAACGTAAATCAGGGGATTCAATGATTGTCGAAATGCGAACCTACAAACTCAAGCCGGGCACTCGACCTCAATTCCTGGAAGTGTTCCGCACGCGCTCGGTTCCGGCGCACGACGCAATCGGCATGAAGATACTCGGGCCGTTCCTTTCCATCGAGGACCCCGACACGTTCTTCTTCATGCGCGGCTTCCCCGACTTAGCTTCTCGGGAACCGATGAAAGCGCAGTTCTACGAGGGCGAACTCTGGAAAAACGAACTGGAGAACCTTGTCATGCCGATGATCGAGAAATACGAAGTCGTTCTGGTGGACGACCCCGAAGGTCTCGTCCCCTTCAACTAATGCTTCGCGTTGGCGAAGTACAACTCACGGCGAAAGGGCTGAACGTCCGCAGGGGTCGGTAGAACAACTGACAGAAACGCAATCGCCATCTCGTCGGTGGTCTGCTCACCCCAGGTAATCCGTTTCGGTGGATTGGATGGGTTTCGCGGGTTACCCACCGAGTTATCGTAAGTGAAATCGAGAGCGATTGTGGATCCTTTGGGAAGCGAAATCGGCTGCGCGAACTCATACTGTCCCTGCCAGTTGAAGTCCCAATCTTTGATCCAGATTAAGGGGACAACCTTCCCGTCAGGAAGAGTAGCTTCAACCTTCGTCTCCTTACAGACGTAGTGAGCATGAGGAGTAATGCCAATGATTTGTACATCTTCGGGTAGGACCAGAGAAGCGTGGACGCGATAGTCTGCATCTCCCGGCGGAATATCAATCTTCTTCGATCGGACTAGGATCGGCGTGAACCCCTTTGTCGGCGCATCGCCGTACCACAAACCAATCTGTGATAAGTCGGTCTCCGGCTTTCCATCCGGATGGTAATGAATCTGAATCACGATGTCCGTGTTAGGTGGGATTGTTCGCGCTAGTCCCGGACCAAGTGGATACGGAACAGCGCCGGGCGCCCATCCGCCTAACGAACCGGCCAGCACGAATCCGGGTCCTCCGAAGCACGGATAGCTATCCCCGCCGGATTGCGCCGCCAGCTTTCGAGCTTCTCCGGTGTTGTCCAGATAGACCAGGGCGTGATGCACAATGCGCGGGTTACCCGCGCGGAACTCCATGACCTTGACATACTTCGCCTGCTCGCTTTGAAAAGGCAAAACAAAGCAGCGGTAGATATCCGGACTCTCGGCAGGAACATCGAACGGCTTCTGCAGCGCGAGAGTCACGTCTGGCTTGCCTTGCGACCATCCAGTTGCGAATACCGGCGGCGCGGGAGCGGTCTTCAGGTCGCCCGCCGGCGCCCCTGCTTTCGCCCAATCGGAGATCAACTGAATCTGCTCCGCGGTGAGGCGGCGCGCTCCCTTGAACTCCCCAAATCCTGGCTCGGGCTTCCAGGGTGGCATGTAGTGACTCTTAGTCACCTCCGCTAGAAGCGCCGCTCGCTTAGCCGCATCGGAGTAAGTCAATAGTGAGAAAGGTGCGACCTGCCCCGGCCGATGGCACGACACGCAATTCGCGTTAAGAATCGGTGCGATATCGGCGCTGTAAGTCGGCTTGCTGTTGTAACTACCCGCCGTCAGCACGCCGCACGCCAGCAGCGATATCAGGACGCAACCTTTCATCACACTACTCCCCATCCATGATTTCATCCACGTAGCACCATCGCCAATGCTCGCCTGGCTGTGCCGACTGCATCACCGGATGCTTCGTGGCGTGAAAATGCTTGGTGGCATGTTTGTTCTTCGAGGAATCGCAGCATCCCACGTTTCCACATGTCTGGCAGGTGCGCAAATGCACCCAGGTATCACCCATTTCGACGCACTTTTCGCATACATGGGTTTTCGCGGAGATATGTTTCGCTGTCTTCAAATGTTCGCAGCTCGCCATAAACTCAGTATGCCTCGACGCTTGCCGGCACTTCGCGGAACTTGGCATGCTTACAAGTCATTGATGCTCAACAGACGCGACTTCGCGCGGTTCGCAACGGCAGGCCTCTCGGCAGGCCTTTTCTCGCGCTGGCCGGCAGCGCTGCACGCCCAGACCCAACTCGCCGGCTCCTGGCCTCAAGCTCACTTGAGCGGCGATGCGGCCGTTAGAGTAGATCCGGCCCAATTCATGGGTCTCGCCCAGATTCGCTCGTGGTACGAGGAACTCGATGCCATGGGCCTTCGCGCAACGGGTTCGCCCGCAAACGAGCACTTCATCGATATCCTTCAAGACCGGATGCAGCGCGTCGGCATCTCAGGCGTGCACGCCGATCCGGTGCGTTTTGAACGCTGGACGCCTAAGTCGTGGGGTCTCGATGTAGTAGACGGCCCGGGTGCCGGGCCCTTGCCTGTTGCGTCGTACATCCCCTACTCCGGAATACTGCCTCCGCAAGGAATTACCGGCCCGCTTGTATACATCCAAGGCGATCAAACGCCACCGCGCGGGTCTCTATCGGGAAAGTTAGTTCTTACTGAGATCAACTTTCGCCCGGCGACACTTGCAGGTCTGACACGCTTGTCGTCTCAAAGGTACGATCCGGAACGCGTCCTCAACCCTGGGCGCGATCACACCCGGGTGAACCCGGCCGTACTGCTTCGCCGGATAGGCGAAATGCGAGCGGCCGGCGCCGCCGCTGTGATCGCGATTCTTCCGCTCGACGACGCGGCCGCTAAGGGTCTCTACGCTCCTTACACTGGGTTTATCCTGCAGTGTCCAGGGTTGTATGTCTCGAACACGACAGGCGCCCGATTGCGGCAAATTGCAGCTTCCGGAGCCCGCGTTCGCATGCGGCTCGACGCCGTGGTAGATAACGGAGCGTCGCGCAACCTAATCGGTATCATCCCCGGAAGAACCGACGAACTGGTGATCCTCAATAGCCATACCGACGGGCCCAATGGGACCGAAGATGACGGACCTAACGCCATTCTCGGGATGGCGCAGTATCTGACTCGGATCCCGCGGGAACAGCTCCCTCGAAGCATCATGATTCTGCTGACGACGGGACATTTTGTGGGTGGCGCAGGCGCGCGAGCGTTTGTGGAGCAACATCGGGGAGATATCCTGCCTCGAGTCGCCGCCGCCGTAACCGTGGAACATGTCGGAGCCAAAGAGATAGCGATCACACCCTCCGGCTCGTTTCAAGCGACTGGCGGCTTTGAGCCTGGCATTGTATTCACGCCGCCGAATGCCGACGCGTTGGGCCAGCGCGTAATGGCAGCACTTGCCGCGGGCAAGATCGGCGGTACCTTTCTTTGCGGACCTACCAATCCACGGCCGACCAACAACCGCACCGAAATCGCCTGGCCAGGTGAGGGGCAGCACCTTTGGAACAACGGCGGCTTGGCGGACGCTAACTACATCACAGGCCCGAGTTACTTATTCAGCGGAGGATTTCCTACTGTGGCGTACACGGACTTTGACCGGATTCGCAGCGCGTCCGATCGGCTTCACAGACTTAGCGCTTGACTTAGCGAGGACACCGAAGCAAAGCTTAGCTGTTCCTCCTCCGCCGGACTACTCCGGGTAGAAACAAGCGTTGCATCAACTTACTCCGTCGGGATTAGTCAAAGGATCCTGCTTGTGCTTCGGCTTCTTCTGATCTTTAGGTACGATTATCTGGCCGGGCTTAACCGTTCCGACGCGCTCGCGGGCAATCGCCCGTACTTCGGCATCAGCGTCGAATTTCTTCGGCTTCTTCCTTTTTGCCATCGGTTACTTCTACTATGAGACCAGAGCGTGGGCTAGCGGCACTTCGATCTGATCGCTGGTGAGGATCTCGTACACAGACGGGTCCGACATGATCTTCGACACCAGCGCGGTGTGCATGGCGTGCCCGGCGCGGCGCGCGATCACATGGCCGAGCAGCGGGCGGCCCAGCAGCGCCAGATCGCCAATCAGGTCAAGCGCCTTATGCCGGCAGCACTCATCGCGGAAGCGCAGCCCTCCGGGATTCAATGGGCCCGCTTCGGTGAAGCAGATCGCGTTCTCCAGCGTCGCGCCCCGAATCAGCCCCATGTTGCGCATCTGATCCAGATCGCGTTCGAATCCGAACGTGCGGGCCGGAGCGATCCGCGAAGTGTAGTTTTCAGGCGTCACCTCCATCTCCAGCGCTTGGCAGCCCACCGGTTGGGGGTAATCCACATCGCAGGTGAGTCGAAAGTGTTCTGAAGGGATGATCGAAATGCGCTTGCCCTTGTCCTCCACGGAGATGGGACGCAGGATGCGCAGGTAACGGCGGCGGCGGCGCAAACGCCGAATACCGGCTTCGTTCACGAGATCGACGAATGGCCGGCCGCTGCCATCCATGATCGGAACCTCGAGATTATCGATCTCGACGAAAGCGTTGTCGATTCCGAGGCTGTAGAACGTGCTGAGCAGATGCTCGGTTGTTGAGATCAGGACACCCTGGCGCATGAGGCTCGTGGCGTAAGAAACGCGCGCCACGTGCTGCCAGCTCGCCGGAACAGGAAAACTGTTCAGGTCGGTACGAAGGAACACGATCCCGGTCGCCGCGGGAGCGGGGCAAACCCGAATTTTGACGGGAACCCCGCTGTGGAGTCCGACGCCGCTAGCTTCGACCGCGCGACTAAGCGTCGTTTCAAACCGCAATGCAGATATCCGGGTGAAGTTTCAAACGAATCACAAACTATCGATTCTACAGGGTCGTAGAAGGTTACCGGTGTGTCAAAAATACAACAGTGCTGCTTTTGGTTGTGGTGCCGTTTACACAATGCAACGAGTTTTAGTGTCGTACCCCGTATGCGGTGGACGCGGCATGATATTCTGAATTCGCGGGGTGGAGCAGTCCGGTAGCTCGTTGGGCTCATAACCCAAAGGTCGTTGGTTCAAATCCAACCCCCGCAACCAAATCACCTGTTGTCCGGACCGGACACAACTCCCCCACCGATTCAGCACGTCACTTTGTTGGCAGATTCGTTAGCAGCACCTTCCCGCCGCTGCGTAAAACCGTATGCAACTGCGCGGCGCCGACCAGGCTCTCAAAGCGCGGGAGTGCGGATTCTGCTGCTACCAGATACCAGCGCTCCGGTTGCAACCAGTGTTCACGCAGTTGTTGGTCGTCGACAAACACGTCGGGAGCGCCCGGCGCGTAAGAGCCGTATACGAGGTTGTTGATCCGGCCGTTCACCAGGTATGCCGACCGGTTCGTGTAGAAGAAAACCGAGGAATAAGTGTAGTAGTGATGGTCAACCATCAGTCCGCCCTGTGGCGATCGAAGGAGCGCATCCGCTAACGGTCTCGACGACAGATAGGGATCGAAGACAATCAGCGCTAGCCGCGCCGCGTGGAAGAACAAGACCATCATCACGGCCGTACTCAGCAGCGCCCGCTTAGGTTTCGCCGCGAAATTCCCGATAGCTCCCACCGTGAACGCAATTCCGGCGAAAATCAGCGGGAAACGAAGGTAGGCGAACGACCGAAGCGTCAGGTCTTTCATGTGATCGAGCGAAAGCGTGTAGGTGCCCGGGCGTGATTCTAGAGCGTTGGAAATATCGCCCGGCGCGGGGTAGTTCCGGACGGCGAAGGCGAGTCCTAGAGTGATGATCGCGAGCGTTGTGGCTACGGCGAAAATCGTCCAGTGTCCGCGACGAATCCTACTGCCCCCAGCCACGATGGCCGACCCGATCAGCAGCGCGATCGCGGGGTAACAAGGCATCGAGTAATACTCTTGCGTCGTTGAAAATGTGAAGAATACGAGCACGAAGCCGATCCAGCAAAGCGCCAGCAAACGCGTTTTCCCAGCGCGGTCAACCGGACGGAACGATAGCTTGAAAACGGCGGGAAGGTAGACGCTCCATGGAAACAGCCACAGGAGGTGAAACAGCCAGAAGTAGAGTCTGGGGACCGTGTTGTAATCCCGGGGGTAGCGCAGATTCAGGAACCGCAGCAGTTGCTCATTGATGAAGAAGAACCAGAGGAAGCCGTGATACTGACCCGGCAGGCTCTGCATCGTGAAATCCAAGACCGGCGGGTTACGCAAGGCTGCCAACACATGCCACGGGGCCGCGATCAGCAGGATGATTCCGGCGGCGCTGAAGGGCCGAAGCCTCCGCCAGGTCTCTTTCACCAGCAACTGTCGCGTGAGCGCGAGGTAGATCAGGCCGCCAGCCACAGGGAAGAGCACGCCGATCAGACTCTTCCACAGCAAGCCGACACCGAGGCTGGCGGCCAGCAGGAAAGCCCAGAGTTTCGGGCGCGCTTCTTCCGGATCGAGCGCCCGCAGGAATGACCAGAAGGCGAGCGCGGTCGTGGCAGTCAGCATCACGTCCGGAATTTGGATGCGCGTGAAGAGGAACAGGCCGATGCACGTGGCCATGCAGAGCCCCGCGTAGTAGCCGGCGCGAGTCCCGAAAGCCCAGCGCCCGAACAGGAACGTGAGCCAGCAGAGGGCAATCGCGGAGAGTGCAACGGGCAGGCGCGCCACCCAATCGTGGACGCCGAGCACGCGGTAACAGCTCGCGATCATCCAGTAGATGAGCGGCGCTTTCTCGAGATAAGGGATGCCGTCCAGGCGCGCCGTTACCCAGTCGCCCGAAGTCAGCATGTTGCGGGCGATCTGGGCCTGCACCGCATCCACGTCATCCTGCAGGGATGGAGGCGAAATGATGCAGCCGAGATAAACCGCGGCGGCAATCAGGACAACGATTAGCGGCGAATAGCGACTTTCACGGGAACTTGTGCGTGCGCCGGGGTGTCGAGCGTCGGAGCCGGGCCCGCTTGGATTTCCCATCTCCGCATCCACAGGCAGAGAATCATCAAGCCCCAAAGGTGATATCCATAATTGTTGCGGCGCGAGAAGTGATCATTTCGATAGGATTGGATGCGCGTCCAGTCAAACAGTTCCGGCCACTCGGCGGCCCCTAAATCCAGCGTCTCTTCGAGCAGCGGCCGCAAGGGACCACGAAGCCACTCGTGAGCCGGGATGTCGAATCCGACTTTCGATCGGCGGAGAATCGGGCTGGGCAGACGCCCCGACATCAGACGACGCAGTAAGATTTTCTGACTGGTTCCCCGGATCTTGTAGCGCGCGGGAACGGTAGCGGCGAACTCCACAATGCGATGGTCGAGGAACGGCGGGCGAACTTCTACCGAGTGGGCCATACTCATGCGGTCGACCTTCGACAAGATGTCGTCGGGCAGGTAATATTTCTGGTCAAACCATAGATACGCGGGTAGACCCTCGCCTGCAGTGTCCAGGCCTTCCAGGATACGCGCAAGTCCGCCAGTCGGCGGGTCCATCACGATCTGCCGTTTTTCTTCGTCGGAGAACGTTCCATTCCAGTAGACGTGCGCGCGCGCCGGATCCATGCGGCAGCCCTCGATGAAGCGCTTCAGCTTATATTCCAGGCTGATCTTCTCATCGGAAACCGGCAAAACACCCAGAGCCGTAGCTCCGAGACGAAGCGCCGCGTCCGGGAATGGGCGAAGGAAGCGGGCCAGCGAGTCCGCGCGGTAAGTGACGTAGCCGCCAAAGAGCTCGTCCGCTCCCTCGCCGCTCAATGCGACCGTCGCGCCGCCGCGCGTCATCCGTGATAGGAACCAGACAGGCAAGGCGCCGGCATCGGCATTCGGCTCATCCGCGTAGTGCGCAAACTCTTCGGTGGCGCCCGCGAGATCGAGCCCGGGGTTCAGATCCAACTCTTCGTGATCGGTCCCGTACTCGTCGACCAACTGATGGATGTACGCGCTTTCGTCGAAGCTGCGGCCGTGGAACGAGACCGAGAACGTCTTGATCTGACGCCCCGCGAGCTTGGATGCGTAGTGCAGAATGGTCGATGAATCGATGCCGCCGCTCAGCCAGACACCTACCGGAACATCGGAAAGCAGGTGTTCACGGACGCTGTCGTTAAGCAGCCCGTCCAACGCCTCGCAGCTTTCCTTGATTCCCAGATTCGAAGGGGTGGTCGCGGGCGACGGAAGCCGCCAGTAGAGTTCCCGCCGCGTCTTGCCGTCTTTCCACTCGAGCCATTGACCGGGAAGCAGCTTTTCAACGCCTTCGACCAAGGTCGCGGGCGCGGGAACGTAGTTCAGAGATAGATAGCAGTCGAGCGCATTGGAGTCGAGGCGCCGTTCGATTTCCGGGTGCAGAAAGATCGTTTTCAGCTCGGAGCCGAAATAGATCTCCTGGTTGCGCTCGGCGATGTAGAGCGGCTTGATTCCAACGCGGTCGCGCGCCAGCACCAGGCGGCGCGTCGATTGCTTCCACAGCGCGACGGCGAACATCCCCCGCAGCCGGGAAAAGCATTCCGTGTCCCACTGGATGAACGCGTTGAGAACCGTTTCCGTATCGGCTCGGGAGTGGAAGCGGTGGCCGAGCTCTTCCAGTTCGCGGCGTAGCTCCAGGTGATTGTAGATCTCGCCGTTGAAAACGATCGTGGTGTCGCCGTCCGGCGTGGTCATCGGCTGATCGCCTAGCGCGAGATCGATGATCTTCAGCCGGGCCGCAGCTAATGACACCTGCGCGGTTTCAAAGACGGCCTGACCGTCCGGTCCGCGGTGGACTAACGCTGCGGCGGCGCGGCGAATGCGACTGGGGTCGGGCTTGAACGATCTATGGGTAAATCCCGCAATGCCGCACACTTATTTTCTGGCTGTCCAATCAGTAGATGACGGAAGCATCACTATTGGTTTCCAAATTGGCTCCAAATAAGCCAAGAATGTCGGCGCGACTGCGGACGTGCTGCGGATTGCCACTTTCCTCCAATTTACTACTTCCCCGAGACTCGCTGGACCGGGTGCCGTGGATGCTGGGAAATCCTCGATCTATAACGAGGCCCGGGAATTTGCGGCCGTTAACGTAGATCGAAGGCGTACCATCGACTCCGACTGCATTGCCTGTATCGATGTCGGCCCGCACGGCGCGCTTCGTTCCGCTACTCACTTGTCCTCCATCGTTAGGTCCGGGTGCTGGCCCATAGTTTCGATTAGCGACTGGAGCTCGTAAGTTCGGCGGTCGATGAATGCCTTCCATGCCGCTGGTTCATTCGACAGGTGGCCTTTGTTCTCCAGCCAAAATACGCGAACGGCACCTTTTAGCAACGGGTCCGGTTCGGCGTTTAGAATCGCTTTCGCGTCCTCCAAATGCGTGATCTGCGCCAGCAATTTCAGTTCAGTGGCGAACTGCTTGATCGTGTCCTTCCTAAGCTCTTGAATGTGGGCGACCCAGGAAGCATCTCCTGCCGCAGTCCCGTCGCGGAATACTAAGCCGCGCACTTTAACGGTGAGTTCCAGCGGACGCGGATCGTCAGCCTCGCCGGCGATAGTCCAGTCGAACGGAAACTCGACGCCGACCCGCGGAACCTTTTGGTCGCCAGGCTGCGCGACGCTGCCTAGCAGATCTACGCCGGGATGGCGTTCCTGGGGGACGGGGGATGAGACATTTATTTCGAGCGTGAATGCCGTGATGTCGACGGAGCACACATCGGTGAGGATCATGTGCAGCGGGCGAAACCCCGGCCGCGTCTGCATCGGGTAGAGGGTAAGTTGCGGGTCGGCTGACTTGGGCACTACGGAGACTTGGAGACAATCGATCGTCTTGGGCGCGCCCGCCACGCACGTACTGGAGAGTGACGCGGAAAAGAATAAGACCCGCGCGAATTGTGAATGACGCATTAGTTAGCCTCCCTGCACGCGCCCGCTCCCGGGGCAGCCGCCGCATCGCGCGTGTGAAATAAACGTACGTCCCCCTCAAGAAAAACGCAACCCCTTTCGTTCCGTATTCTCGTTGAGATCGACACAAAAAAAGCCCGCTTCTCTGAATCGAGAAGCGGGCGGGAATACCGGGCCGAAGCGACTAGCCGTCAGGCGATCTTCATCATGGGAGGCTGCAGCTTGGGCGGCCGTCCGCGTCTGGGTTTCTGCATGACGATCAGTTTTCCGCGGTCCTTAGTGACGGGTTCCGTGACCTGCGCCCGCCGCAATCCTCCGCCAAAATATTCGTCCAGCGGAAATAGCGCGTAGGGCTCGAGTTCACGGAACAGCCGGCCAAGCTTCTGCTGAATGCGGTACACCATGTGAAAGAACGAGCCTCGATCCATGGCCATTTGCCGGCAGCAAAGCTTCCAGTCGGCGCCTAGGAGGAAATGATAGCGGAATACTTTATATTCAGTCTCGGTTAGCTCGCGCTTTGAGATCAAACAGAAATCCGCCATGTATTCTTCGTCCCGCCTTCCCCAGGATCGCTTCGAGGATTTGCCGCTTTCGAAGTATTGCAAGCTTACCTGCGAGATGTACTTTTCTTTCTCGGCACACTGCCGAAAGCGCGAATAACAGGCGCGAAAGATGGCGCGAAACACGCAGGCACAGGGGACCTGAATTCCACGTTTCTCCGTAAGACGCAGTCCAAAACCTTGGCAAAGCGTGCATGAGTTACTTCCGAGGGCGATTGTTTCCGAACGAGTCCATTCCATGCGTCGAAGTTCCTCCCGGAGCTTTTTCCGTTTTTGCTTTCATTCGGAAATCGCTCCGTAATCTGTCTTTACTCTAAGTTTTCCCGGAAATTCGTCAACGCGTTATTCGAGCAACAACAAGTATCCAGTTGCCTGCATTCAACTGGAACCTGCTGAAACTCCAAGCGGTTAGCGATTTAGCATAGGTAAACAAATATTCTGCATAAATTAGGTAATATATCGTACAATTACGAAAGATATATCACCCTATTTCAACGAGAAATATAGAGGGAGTGGCGGATGAGCTTCGCAATCATATGCGAACGGGTACGACAGGCGGCGAGGGAAAGTGTTCGGAATGGGGAGTTTACCGAACGCGGCTTAGCGCGACTCACCGGAGTCTCGCAGCCGCATATGCATAACGTGCTCAAGGGAGTTCGTTTTCTCTCAATAAAATTAGCAGACCGGATTTTGTATGCGTTGGACATACAACTGGTTGACCTTTTGGATCGGGGCTGATTGCGCTAGCTAGGGGGTAAACTGCAAGGAAAAGTCGCCTTCGCGGGCCGCGCGGATCAGCTTCCAGCCGGGCTTGAGTTCGAGGCTCCAGCCGTCGCCTTTGATGAGGCTGCCGGTCGTATCGGTGGGAGCGGTAACGACAGCGGCACCCCATTCTCCTTTAACCAGCACTCCCTTCGACGCCTCGAGGATTCCCCACACGTCCGATATCCGAATCTCCGGGTACACCGTTCCGAGGTCGTCCAACGGTAGAAGGGTTCGCGGATCGAACTGAACGCTCATCTTCTGAAGCGGGATGGTCAGGGTAGGGCCGCTAATGAACTGGGCGCGATAGAGTTTCAGCCGGACCTGGCGCTTATTCTCCCGCTCGGACTCGGTAGCGTGCAGCGCGACGCCGTCATAGCTGAGGGCTCGTTGCTTGTGTGGCGCCTTCGAGGTTGGCGGGGAGGGTGAGCTTGAGGGCTGACTGAAGAAGCTCGGGGAGGGTTTGGCCGGTCTGTAACGCGGTGCGCCAGTCCGGTTTATAGCGGTCTAGAAGCAGGCCGTAGGCCGGGCCGGTCGCGTAGGCAAAGGAGCGCACGAGGCTCGGCACTTTGGCCTGGTTGTTCAGGTCGCGCAGCGCGGCCGCCTGAGCTTCGGTCGGTTGAGGATTGCCCAGCTTCACGCCGGTATACTCGGCCAGCCCCTCGTTCATCTCAAGGGTCTTTTCGTCGGCCGCAGCCTTAGGAAAGAGGCGGTAGCGGTCGGCGCGGAAGAGCAGCGCGTCAGCGATCGCGGCGCGGCGCTCGTCGTCGTTAGCGGCGTTGAGAGCGCGGGTGAGGGCGCGGTACTCAAGGAGCATGGTGTAGCGGCCATCGAGCGTGTCAAGATGCGCGTTCGACGCGTTGCGCATTGGGGCGAACGGCAGCTTGACCTGGATTCGGTGGAAGAGCTCGTGCAGCATGAGGGTGTCGCGGCGGGAGCGTTCGTCAGGCAGCGGCCACATCATTTCGGTCCAGTGCGTGCCGGACCAGTCGGTGGCGGTATTGGCGAAGTTTTCGCTCTTCGGAAGCAACCCGACGTAAACACCGCCTTGCGGGGTCAGCGCGCCTTGAGCGTCCGGCTGGTTAGCGACGAGTGTGCGCGATTCAGGATCGACGAACAAGATGGGCCCGCAGAGGGAGACGCCCCAGAGCTTACCCGCGTCGGCCTCACACAGTGCTTTGGCCTCCGAGAAATCTTTCTGGGCAGCATCAAAGGGGATGGGCTGGGTTGTTTGAGCAGCGAACCGGATAGCGGCAACGCATAAAACAAGAACCAGTGACAGGGAACGGAGAACCATACGACCAGCTCCTGATCAGGCGATGTGGTTTCTTTCAAGAGGCGCCCGGAAGTATCTCAGACTGCAGGTCCTTTCCGTCTGCCTTCATGTGTACTGGGATTGTATCGAAAGACTACTCGATCGTCCCCCTCGGCCACAGCCAGGTTATGTTTTGCCCTGGTATTTAGTCCCAAGTACTTCGTCATAAACTTCCACCGTTTGGCGTGCCGCATGCAGCCAGCTGAATTCCGAGGCCCGTGTTCGCCCGCGCTCCACCAGGGACTTCCGCAATTCGGAATCCCGCAGCACCTCGCAAATGCCGCGCGCGATGTCGAACACGTTTTCCGGATTCACGATCATGGCCGCATCCTGAACCACTTCCGGGAGCGAATAGACATCCGAGGAAATCACGGGAGTTCCCGCGGCCATCGCTTCTAGTGGCGGCAATCCGAATCCTTCGTACAGCGAGGGGAACACAAAGGCCGTCGCCAGTTCGTAAAAAACGCGCAAGGTATCGAACGGGACGAAGCCCAGGAACCGGACACAGTGCTCGACTCGGCTGTGAATCATCGCGCGGCGCACCTCCGGGTACTTGTAGATGTCCTCGCCGATAATGATCAGCCGAAGCGACTGATACGGATGAGTGTTCGCCAGCTGCTGGCGCGCCACGGCGAAGGCTTCAATCATGCGCGGGATGTTCTTCTGCTTCCGAATGTGGCCCGCATAAAGAAGGAAGGGATAGGTGATCTGATAGCGCTCCAGAATCCGCCGGCGTTCACGATCTCTTCGTTCTATTTCCGAGGCCTGCGGTCCCGGCTGGAAGAACACCGGATCGGGCGCGTTATGGATGACGCGAACGCGGTCGACGTCGACGCCCGTGAAGTTGGTGACGTCACGTTTGGTGGAGGCCGAAACGGATATGACGCGGGCGGCTCCCCGCAGGGTCCGCGTGAACCGAAACTTCCGCAACGCGTGCAGCCAGGGCGGCGATTCGTCGAACAGAATGCTGCTCATATCGTGAACCGTCACGATGTACGGAGACGAGATCAGGAACGGAACCCGCGCCAGGGGGACGTGCGTCAGATCGACGTCCAGATTGCGGAGCAGTCGGGGAAGCGAGACGTGGTCGATGCGGTTGAGATCGCTCGTTCCGTGTGGAACGAATTCGGACGAGGGAGCATGTTCCCGTACCAGGCGCTGGTCGGAGGGCGATCCGATCAGCAGGAATTCATAGGGACAATCAATCTGGTGGAGCGCGCGGAGCAGGTTGCGGATGTACGTGCCGATTCCGAAGTCCCGGATCCGGCGAACGTCAACCGCAATTCTCAAGCCTGTACCGCGTCGAGCTTCCAACTATAGAGCGGGAATCGGTCGGTGAGCGCTTCCACTTTGCGGCGCACGGACTGGCTGACCTCGGGCGAGTGAATGTCGTTCAGCGTTTCCGCGATTAGGTGACCGACTTCGCGCATTTCCGGGACGCCGAAGCCGCGTGTGGTCACGGCCGGGCTGCCCAGACGGATGCCGCTGGGATTGAACGGGGTGTTTGGATCGAAGGGAATCGTGTTCTTGTTGACGGTGATGCGCGCGTGATCGAGAGCAGCCTCGGCTTCTTTGCCGCGAATGCCCTTCGAGAATACGTCGACGAGCATGATGTGCGTGTCCGTTCCGCCGGAGACGATGCGGAATCCTTCGTCCGTCAGGCTGGCGGCGAGAGCCTGCGCGTTCTGGATCACGCGTCTCTGATACTCGACGAAATCGGGCTTCAGGGCTTCGAGGAAACAGACGGCTTTGGCTGCGATGACGTGCATCAGCGGACCACCCTGGTTGCCCGGAAACACATTCTGGTCGATCGCCTTTGCGTACTTCTCCTTGGCCAGAATCAGCCCGGCGCGCGGCCCGCGCAAAGTCTTGTGCGTGGTTGTGGTTACGATGTCGGCCCACTCGCAAGGGTTCGGATGCAACCCAGCCGCAACTAGACCGGAGAAATGGGCCATGTCGACGATCAGCACAGCGCCGATCTCGTCGGCAATTTCGCGGAAGCGGGGGAAGTCCCAGGTGCGTGAATAAGCGCTTCCGCCGGCGATGATCATCTTGGGCTTGTGCTCGCGCGCCGTGGCGATCAGATCGTCGAAATCGATGAGCTCGTCGTCCTGGCGGACCTTGTACGAAACAACCTTATATAGCTTGCCGGAAAAATTGAGCTTGTGCCCGTGGGTGAGGTGGCCGCCGTGCGCGAGATCGAGCCCCATGATCGTGTCGCCGGGGTCTAGCACCGCCCCGAAAGCGGCAGCATTGGCCTGCGATCCCGAGTGCGGCTGGACATTCGCGTATTCCGCTTTGAAGAGCTGCTTGGCCCGTTCGCGCGCGAGGTTCTCGACTACATCCGCGAACTCGCAGCCGCCATAGTAGCGCCGGCCGGGATACCCTTCCGCGTACTTGTTAGTGAAGATGCTGCCGGTGGCTTCCAGCACCGCTTCGGAGGTGAAATTCTCGCTGCCGATCAGCTCGATCTGCCCGTGCTGGCGCTCCGTTTCTTTGCGGATCGCCTCGTAGATCACGGGGTCAACTTCGGCTAGCGGTCGCGCCATTGGATCGTTCATAGCTGTATTTCCGAGAATATCAGGAATCGGGCGGGGCTACTGGGCGCGGTCTCTTTCGCGTCCGCGCGGACAAGCTATTCTGAAGACCCGGGGGTGGAGATTTTGGGATTATGGCCAAGCTCGTATATGCGTTGAACCAGTCGTTAGATGGCTACGTCGACCATCTGGAAATTAAGCCAACGCCGGCGCTCTTTCGTCACTTTATGGAGCAGGTGCGCGACGTCGCGGGCCTTGTGTACGGTCGCCGCATGTACGAGGTGATGCGTTATTGGGACGAAGACCTTCCGGAATGGGACGCGGAGGAGCACGAGTTCGCAGCGGCATGGCGGAGCAAGCCGAAGTGGGTTGTGTCGCGAACGTTGAAGTCGGTCGGACCCAACGCCACACTTATCGAGGGTGATATCGATGCGGCGATACGAGGGCTGAAGGCTGAACTCGAGGGAGAGATTGACGTCGCCGGACCCGACCTGGCAGGTAGCCTGGCCAACCTCATTGATGAATATCGACTTTATATTCACCCGACCGTTCTAGGTCGCGGTAAACCGTTCTTCTCCGGCCCTCGACCGCCGCTCCGCCTTGTAGCTAGCGATCGAATTGGCGAGGAAGTGATTCGGTTGACTTACGTTCCCGCTTAATCGCACGACTCCGCTACCTAGGTTTGCTCCTCAGGCGATTGCTCCGGGTAATAGAACGCATGTATCGACTGAATCAGTCCGCCTACGATGTGAATCCGGTCAAAAACGTGATCCACACCGTTAACAGTCTCCATGTCGAAGACGGTTGCAACGTAGTCTCCCTCGACGATATGTTGCTTTACCTGAATACCTCTGACCGTTGGGAGAATTAACTTGAGGAATCCGAGTACGGTTGCCCGACCCGTCAACTTTGGCATGCGCGGGCCTTGGAATGTCACGTCTTCGGCGAAGGATATCTTGGACAGGTCCTTAGTTGCAAAGCAATCTAAATAGGCTTCGACCACAGCTACTTTCTCTTCTCGTGACATGACTTCTCCTCGCGCGCAAATGATCTCAGGGTACGCCGTATGGCTTCATTCCCGCACTCGACGATGGTCGCTCGCACGCCGAGTTCCTGTCCGGCGCGTTCGGTTATCTTCTTGAATTGCAAAGAAGGATGACGCGGGATTGCTTTGAGCAACGCGAGTTGCTTGTCCGCCCGGTCGCGGACATTCGGGCAGGCAACGTCCGGTATTCTTTCCGAAAGTCCGCACGTGCGCGGTGCAAATTAATGGACCGTACTAAAGGGGTTCGGTTTTTCCGGCCGTATGATGCGCGACGGCACGAGCAATGGGCTTATCAAAGCGGCCTTCGTCAATGGCTGCTTTGGTAGAGTCGTTCCGGGTGCTCGGGTGTCAGAGCATCGATCGGCACGTTCAATTTGTTGCACCGTGTTTAGGTCCATGGCGGTCTGTCCTCGGTGTAGCGAATGGTCGCATTCATTCCCGCAGCTCAACGATAGTCGCTCCCGCGCCACCTTCATTTTGCGTTGCCGGATAGAAACGCGCGACGTGCGGATTTGTGCCCAGCAGTTCGGCCATGACTCGCTTTAAGACTCCCATTCCATGGCCATGTACGATGCGAACACGGCTGGCGGTCGCGAGCGCGGCTTGATCCAGAAACTGCTCCACGCGGTCGCGCGCTTCGTCCGCACGCTCGCCGATGATGTTGATTTCCTGGAAGACGGGATTCAACTGCGGCGCCTGCCGGAACTGGACGTTGGAGCCGATGCGCGGTTTGTCACCGGCGGCACTCTCGGGCAGCACTTCCTCGATATCTTCCAGCGCAACCTGCATCTTCATGAACCCGGCTTCGACTTCGACGCGGTCATTGGAAAGCAGACGCCGCACGCGCGCCACATCGCGAACGCCGCGCACACGGACGCGAGTGCCTTCTTCGAGCTTTGGCGGCTCGGGCGTTTTCGATGCAGCGGCAGCCGGATCCGCCAGCGCGTCCTGCACCTGCTCGCGAAACTCACGCTTCACGCGCGAGATTTTGCGCTGCGCCAGATCTTCCGCTTTGCGGCGCTCGGAAGTTTCCATCAGACGGTCGATAGTTTCGCGCGACTGCTGTTCGAAGCGCGCAATCAGTTCTTCCGTTTTAGCTTCGAGTTCGCGTGAACGCTCGACCTCGCGGCGATCCCACGCTGCGACTCGAAGGCGCTCGGTCGTTTCCAGTCGCGTGCGCTCTTGCGCCAATTCCTCCTCGTGCGCGGTTGCGGTATCCAGGCGGCGATGCAACTCGGCAATCAACCCCGCGAGATCCGCCTCGCGATTGCTGAGGCTCGCTCGTGCGCGCTTCATGATGTCTTCCGGCATGCCGAGGCGCGTCGCGATATCGAGCCCCGCCGACTTCCCGGGCAATCCAACTTGGAGCTTGTACGTCGGCGCGAGGCTTTCTTCGTCGTAACCCATGGAGGCGTTGAGCACCGACGGTGTGTTCGCGCCGTAGACCTTGAGCGCGAGCAGGTGAGTGGACGCAAGCGTGAATGCTCCGGCAGCGCGGAAATGATCGACCAGCGCGACTCCAAGTGCGCCGCCTTCTTCGGGATCGGTCGCCGATCCGATTTCATCAAGCAGCACCAGCGTTTCCGGCGTGACATCCAGCGCCATCTCACGCAGCCGGGCGATGTGCGCAGAGAACGTGCTGAGGCTTTCCTGAATACTTTGCGCGTCGCCGATGTCGGCTAAGACTTGCTCGAACACCGGCAGTTCGGCGTACTCGCAAGGAACCGGAAAGGCAGATTGCGCCATCAACGCGATCAGCCCGACTGACTTCAGCGTGATCGTTTTGCCGCCGGTGTTGGGTCCGCTGATGAGCAGGGTGCGGCAATCGGAATCGAGCTTCAGGCTGAAGGGAACGACGCGCTGCCGGCCTTGGCGTTTTAGAACATCGCTCAGCAATGGATGCCGTGCTTCCCGCAACTCGAGGCGCCGATCCCCTTCCCGGCTGAACACCGGAATCGAGCATTCGAACTCGACTGCAAAACGCGCTTTGCCGAAGATCAAGTCGAGATCGCCCATCGTGTTGATCGCGACGCGGATCTCCGGGCCGCTCTCGCGCAGTCGCGCCGTCAGCTCGCGCAGAATACGCTGGACTTCGCGCATCTCCTCTTCGGTCAGCCGGACGAGCTCATTGTTCAGATCGATGGTCTCGAGCGGCTCGACAAACAAGGTATGGCCGCTGGAACTCGCCCCGTGGATGACGCCGTTCATGCGCCGCCGCTGCCCGGCAATCACGGGAACCACGAAGCGCTCATTGCGGATGGTGACGATCTCTTCCTGCAGCAGGCCTTCATCGCGATGCGTGCGCAGGAAGCGCTCCAGCGACTCTTGAATCTGCCGCTTTTGACGCTCGATATCGCGCCGCAGCCGGTTGAGCGCGACACTCGCGTTATCAGCGATCGATCCATCGGGCAACACTTTGCCCTGAATTTCGAGGAGCAGCGGGCGGAAGTCGCCGATGCTTGCGCCGCGCGCTCCGAGCAGCGGGAAACGTTCCGCTGCAGCGTTCAGGATGGATCGCGCATCAGCTGCGCGGTCGAGCAGTGCGATCAGGTCGAACAGTTCTTTAGGTTCGAGAGTCGCGCCTTCGATGCGGAGCTTTTCGGCAGTTTGCGTGAAATCGGGCAGACCGTTGAAAGAGATGCGGATGGCGGATCCGCGCTGCGCCGGCTGCGGCTTACTGGAGGCGCGTAAGTAGTCGATGGCTTCGCCGGCTTCCGCTAGTTGCGTCTGTATCCATTCGCGGTCCACGGATGGAGCGACGGCGTCGAGGCGCATACGACCCATGGGGCTGCCGACATAGCGGGCGAGGAGGGCGCGCAAGGCTTCGAATTCGAGTAAGTCCGCGCTGGTCTGCTGCACGCTTTCACCATAACGCGGGGCTGAGAGGCGCGCTACTAAAGCATGGTCAAATCCGTCGAAGGAGTCTATCGTAACGGGAAGGTCGAGTTGGCAGAACCACTGAGGGAAGCCGAGGGTCTCGTGTCATAGTCACCTGGTTTCATCCGGCGACAGACATTGATCTTCGGGATCGCGGGATTGAAGAAGCTCAGGCAGCTGATCTTCGCCACAGACTTTGCAGTCAGAGTTCGGGCCGGGTTGAATAGCAATTCCTTAATTACGGAATTTTTTGAGACTTCGCTGCAGCCTGGGCCGCATCCGCAAGCACACGAAGCGCGCGGTTAACGGTCTCGGCATCAGGAAAGAACGGTGCGAGGTCCGGATCGATCAGAACGAGATTACTTCCCGCGACGGCTTGCTTATAGTACTTGCCGCGCACGCCGCCGTCGAGCGTTGACAAGTCGTACTCATCCCGCAGTTCCTCACTGGATTCGTTGGTCAAGTGATTGCTCATATTGTGTTCGTTCGAGCTTGGTTGCATACCGAGCACTAATGATGCGGATCCTGTCCGCACGCTCGCAATGACAAACGAAGATCAGGCTTGCCTTCTACTTTATAGCCAATCGTGATCTCCCGTCGTTCTTCTACCGAATGATCAGGATCGCTGAAGGTAATCGCCATTGGACTCGAGAAGACGGTGGCCGCGTCTTCGAACACGACTCCGTTCCATCGAACACCACAGCACGCTCAAGTTAAGGCACGCCGGTCGTCGACGCTGTTCGCGTTAAACTTTTACCGATGTCCGCAGCACTCCTCGATTCGCCTTCCGCCGCCATTCTCGCCAAGTACGAACCGGTCATCGGTCTCGAAGTTCACGTCCAGCTCGGAACGCGCACCAAGATCTTCTGCGGCTGTCCTCTCGAGTTCGGGGCGCCTCCCAACACGCACGTCTGCCCGGTTTGTCTCGGCATGCCCGGAGCGCTGCCGGTCCTGAATCGCAAGGCTGTCGAACTGGCCGTGAAAGCCGCACTCGCGCTCGGATGCCAGGTCAATCCGCTGTCCCGTTTTGCGCGCAAGAATTACTTCTATCCGGACCTTCCCAAGGGCTACCAGATCTCGCAGTACGACGAGCCACTGGCGGAACATGGCCGCGTCGAGATTGACGTTGAGGGCGCTGTGAAAGAAATCGGCGTCACGCGCGTTCACATGGAAGACGACGCGGGAAAGAGTATCCACGACGGCTTCCGCGATTCCGATCGCTACTCCTACGTCGACATCAATCGATCGGGTGCGCCGCTCATCGAAATCGTGAGCGAGCCCGATATGCGTACCTCGGACGAAGCCTACGCGTACTTGACCATCGTGAAGCAGGTGTTGCAGTTCGTTGAAGTGTCGGAATGCGACATGGAAAAAGGCCAGCTACGGTGTGATGCCAACGTGTCCGTGCGTCTGCGTGGGACCGAGAAGTTCGGGACGAAAGCGGAAGTCAAGAATCTGAATTCATTCCGTTTTCTGAAGCTCGCGCTCGATTACGAGATATCGCGCCAGATCGCGTTGATTGAGAGCGGCGGCCGCGTGATGCAGGAGACGCGCCTCTACAACTCGGATACCGGCGAGACCGTGGGCATGCGCTCCAAAGAGCAGGCGCACGATTATCGCTATTTCCCCGAGCCGGATTTAGTTCCGCTGACGTTGTCCGATGCCTGGCTGAACGGCGTCCGCGAGTCGATGCCGGAACTTCCGGCCGCGCGTCGCGCACGGTTCACTGCGACGTACGGCTTGAGGGATTACGATGCCCAGGTGCTCACCGCGACGCGCGCGCTGAGCGACTACTTCGAGCAGGCTGCGGCCGCGTCCGGCGATCCGAAGAATACGGCGAACTGGGTGATGGGCGATCTCTCCGGTCTGCTGAAATCCGCGGGTAAGGATGTCACTGAGTCACCGATCTCCGCGCAGCATCTGGGCGAGTTGGTGAAGCTGATCGGGGCTGGAGAACTCTCCGGCAAACTTGCCAAAGAGATCTTCCCCAAGATGTTCGAGACCGGCGAGGCACCGTCCGCGATCATGGACCGCGAAGGCTTGCGACAGATCAGCGACACGGGCGCGATCGAGCAAATCGTCGACGAGATCATCGCGGCGAATGGCAAGCAGGTTGAGCAATACCGCGCGGGTAAGACCGCAGTGCTCGGGTTTCTGGTTGGCCAGGCGATGAAGGCTTCGCGCGGCCAGGCAAACCCAGGCACCCTCAACGAGATTTTCAAGCGGAAGCTGGTTTAACAAGCTGGGCTGACAAGGTCGGTTAGCGCCTTGCCCTAAACTTTTCGGCGCATTCCTCCGAAAGAACTGGCAAGGAGGTTGACCTTGCGAACACGCATTCTGCTCATTCACTCGTTCCGCCTATTTAGAGAAGGACTGAAATCATTGCTCGAGAATGAAGCTGATTTCTGTGTTGTAGCTGAGACAGCCGACGCTCTCGAGAGTTTATCGCTCGCCGAACAATATCAACCGGATGTGGTTGTACTCGAAGCGAATATGGCCGGTTCGAATTCCATCGAGGCGGCGCGCGAACTCGTCCGCAGGATTCCTTCTGCTCGGGTTCTCTTCCTGTCCTCTATTAGCGATGAAGAGGCTGTGGTCGACTGTATGCAATCCGGCGCCGCGGGGCTTCTGCCGCCCGAGAGCACGGTGCAGGAATTTACGGCAGCCGTTCGACAGATCGCAAATGGCGAGACCTATTTGCCGCCTGCCGCGCTCTCGCGGTTTGTGGATGGCTGGCGAGTTCGATCCGGCAAAGAGACGCAGCGGAACACCGAGTTGACCAGGCGTGAACGCGAGATACTAAAGCTGCTTGCCGAAGGTCATTCGGTTAAGGCATGCGCTGTAGTCTTGAGCGTGAGCCCGAAGACCATTGAGGCTCATAAGTTCAACTTGATGCGGAAGCTGAACATCCACAACAAAGCGCAGCTTGTCCACTACGCGTTTCAAAAGAAGATTGTCAGATTAACGCTGGCGTCGTAGCCGATCGACGGCGCCGACCGGCTATTGCAGGACCGGGAGGCGTGCCCAGCCTTCCGGGATAAACAAGCTACCTTCAGTCGTCCCGTCGGAAGTCGCGGCTTTCAATCGTCCGCGTAACTCGGTTGTTGTGATGCGGCCGGCGAGAGCGTCTTTCCATGCTGTGGCGACCCGGCGGACCTCTGCATCGGATTCGTGCGCAAACTCCAGACGGTAGTGTCTGATGCCAGCCTCGCGCCACAGATCTAGATACAAGCTCGCGTCCTGTGCCTCGGCTCCGAATACCGTATTGCGGCAGCCGACATCGGCGATCACCGGATGCACGCGCCCGTGTTCATCGCGCAATCCGACTTCATGCGTTTCACAAGGGCGACCGCAATCCCGGTAACTGGTGCCCGTCGAAAGAAACCGGCAGAACACACAATGCTCAGTGTGGAAGACCGGCAGATGCTGGTATGAAACCACCTCCAGGCGTGCAGGCCCGATCCGGCCGGCAAGTTCGGAAATCTGCGCGGCGTTCAGGTCGTGAGTGGGAGTGAGACGCTCGAAACCACTGTCGGATAAAACCTGCGCGGTCAGCGAATTCGCTGTGTTCAGACTGAAATCGCCAATCAACATGCGGTGCGCGGTTGCCGCCAATTGTTCCGACATTCCGGAGCCGCGCACCAGCAACGCGCAATCGAGACTCAAGAGAAAGTTGAGTATCTTTTCCTCGCCCGGCTTTAGAACCCGCGGCGTCGCAACACGCAACTCGATCCCGCTCGCTCGAACGCTTTCAGCGGACGGTCGCAAGCCATAGAGATCCAGATAATCCAGCGTGATGCTTGCCGGACTTACTTCGATCGCCGCCGCGAGTTGCCCTGGCGTTCGAACGAGCAAGTGCAATTCGGAGCGGCCCCGTAAAGGTGACATCGGAGCCACGTTTCGCAGCGCTTTGTCCGTGACCACGTCCGCCGCCTGAACAACGCCGATATTCGGCTGTGCCTGCGCCTCCTGTAATCGCTCCACTGCTTCGCGCCGCAGCTGATTCAATAACGAAGCAGGCGCGAAAGGTGATCCCTGAAGATCGAGATCGACCTCCGCCAGCTCATACGCGGTATTGCCTAATCGCGCAAACTGCTCGCGCAACAGCTCAACCGTCAGCGCTCGATTCTGCGCAACTCCAAGCGGTTGCGCGGACTCGACCGTGACGCAAATCGACGGATGGCGTTCCAGTCTCCACTCCGTCCGCAGCGATTCCCCTTCGCGGGCGACAACCTTCACCAAAACGCGCTGCCGATGGACCGGCGTCGTTGCTTCTAGAATCGGCCGAACGGCACGATCGAGGTCCGGATCGTCGGTGCGCCAGATCAAATCTCCGACGCGCACGCGGTCCAATCGGATCGCGCCATTGCCGAAGCGCAGCTCAACATCGCCATCGCGTTGCACAACCAATTCGAAAACGCGACCGCCCTCTTCACGCTCTTGCGGACTCCGCCAATCCGCCGCATCAAACACGACGCCATCACCTGGCTTCAATGGCGCAATCGATACCGCTTCACCAATCGAAGCGACCGTCACGCTATCAGTCCCAACGCGAGTCACGCGCCCCATCAACAAGCCTCGATGCCGCGGCGCGCGCCCTTCGACCACCTTCTGATGATTCGTTCCGCTCATGAAGTGCGGCCCGAGCCCGCGCGAATAAACCTGCTCCAGCCGCAGCTTCTCGATCGGTTCAATCGCAATAGCGCGCCCTGCCCACGCCTGGTCGACAGCCTTGCGGTAAGCGGCCGTCGTCAACGCTACGTAGGCGGCATCCTTATACCGGCCTTCGATCTTCAGCGCGCTGACGCCGATATCGACCAGTTCCGGAACCTGCTCGACGGCGTACAGATCGCCCGGCGAAAGCAGGTAGCGCGCATCGGCCAGGGGCTCAACGTGTCCGTCCACGATCAGCTCATAGGGCAACCGGCAAGCCTGCGCGCACTGCCCGCGATTCGCGCTCCGTCCTCCCCATGCCTCAGAAGAAAAACACTGCCCGGAATATGAAACGCACAGTGCGCCATGGACGAACACTTCCAACTCGCACTCAATCTCACTGGCGATCGCGCGAATCTCGGCAAGCGATAACTCGCGCGCCAGCGTCACACGGTCCACGCCCAGCGACCGCGCGAAAGCCACGCCCGCGGCATCGGTGATGCTCATCTGCGTACTCGCGTGGATCTCGATATCCGGCGCAATCTCGCGAGCTAGTTTCGCAATCCCGAGGTCCTGAATAATGAGCGCATCCGCGCCCGCACGCGCGATCTCTTCTACCGCCCGGGCCGCCTCGTTCAGTTCATGCTCGAACACCAGAGTGTTGAACGTGACGAAGCCGCGCACGCCGCGCTGATGCAGCGTGCGCATCACTTCCGGCAACTCCGCTGGCTCAAACCCGACCTTAGCCCGCGCGGTGAAGTGCTTCAGCCCGAAGTAAACCGCGTCCGCGCCGGCTTCCACGGCGGCGCGCAGTTGCGGCCAGTACCCGGCCGGGCTCATGACTTCAGGCTTCTTCACTGATTCTATTGTGACGCGCGTTTAGTGCGCCATCGCAGCCGCTGCTTTGTTCGGGCGAACCCGTTTCAGAAGCATCACCACCAGACCGCATCCGAAGCACGCCCACGCCAGATAACGGAAGTCGTCGATATAAGACATCAGCGTGGCTTGCGCTTCGATATTGTTCTGAATTACCTGGTAGGCCTGGTTGGCCGCCAGTACTGGACCCGCTCCGTTGTGCACCATCGTGGCGTACAGCGAGTTGAACGTCTGCTGAAACGGCAGCCGCTCCGGCGCCGTGTCCTTTGCCAACAACGCGCGATGGATCTGCTCGTGACGCGTAATCAGTGTGTTCACGATGGAAATGCCGATGCTGCCGCCCACGTTCCGCAGCAAGTTGAACAAGCCGCTCGCGTTTCCGATTTTCTCGTTCGGCAACGTCCCCATCGCTGTCGTTGACAGAGGAACGAAAACCATACCTGAAGCGGCTCCGCTGATGATGACCGGCCAAAGCAGCGAGTACGGTCCGATGTCCAGAGTCAAATTACTCATGACCAGGCTGGTGATTCCGAAAATGATAAAGCCGGTGAAAATCAGGAAGCGCGAATCGATCTTGCCGGTGAGCACCGCGATGATCGGCATGATGCAAACGGCGCCAACGCCGCGCGGACTCACCGCGAATCCCGCGGCGCTCGCTGTATAGCCGAGCAGCGTTTGATAGAAAAGCGGCAGGATCGTTACCACGCCATAGATCACGGCGCCGAACAAGCCGATGAGGAGGCAGCCGAGTGCAAAGTTACGATTGCGGAAGACGTTCAGATCCACTAGCGGTGACTTAGCCAGAAATTGCCGCATGAGGAAGCCGACGAAGGTCACGGTGAGAATGACTGCCGTCCATCGCAGCCACGTCGCGCCGAACCAATCCACTTCCTGACCTTTGTCGAGGATCACCTGAAGAGCGCCCAACCACAACGCCAGCAGCCCGAGCCCGATCGCGTCAATGCGGCCCGGTTTGGCGTTCTTGATGTAAGGCGGATCGACGACGAAGCGCGAGATCATCGCGATCGCGGCCACTCCGATCGGGATGTTAATGTAGAAGGCCCAGCGCCACGAGTACGCGTCGGTCAGCCAGCCGCCGAGCGTTGGTCCGAGCACTGGAGCCACTACGACTCCAAGCGCAAACACGGCCATAGCGGACCCGCGCTTCTCTTGCGGGAAACTCTCCAACAGAATCGCCTGAGACAGAGGCTGGAGCGCGCCGCCGCCCGCGCCTTGAACCGCGCGAGCCAAGAGGATCATTCCCAGATTCGTCGCCGCCCCGCACGCGAACGACGAGATGGTGAAGATCACGATGCAGGTGATCAGAAAACGTTTGCGTCCGAACCGCAACGAGAACCAGCCACTTGCCGGCAGAACGATCGCGTTGGCTACGAGGTAACTAGTCAGGACCCAGGTCGCTTCGTCTGTCGTCGCCGAAAGGCTTCCTGCGATGTGAGGCAGAGCAACGCTGGCGATCGACGTATCGATCACTTCCATGAAAGTGGCCAGCATCACGGAAATCGCGATGAACCAGGGATTGATTGCCGGCCGCACCGCCTGCGGCGTCATGTTGTTAACTCTGCCATTGAGAACTGTGAACTCCTTATTTGGATACTTGCCGCCTCACGCGCGCTTCTGAAAAAGGCGTGCGTTAAAGGACGTATCCACCGGATTCTTGTACTCTGCTATTCCTTGAAACATGAAAGCAGTTTGCCTTCTAAGCGGCGGTCTCGATTCCAGCACGTGTCTTGCGATCGCGAAGCGCGATGGTTTTGAAACGTACGCACTTTCCTTCGACTACGGCCAGCGGCATAAGATCGAATTGGATGCGGCCGCTCGCGTTGCAAAAGCTGTTGGAGTTGCGGATCACCGCGTGGCGAAGTTGGATCTGCGGATGTTTGGCGGTTCGGCCCTGACAAGCGATATCGAAGTTCCGAAGCAGCGCGGGGCGGATGAGATGTCGGCGGGCATTCCGATCACTTATGTACCCGCACGTAATACGATTTTTCTTTCGCTGGCGCTAGCTTGGGCCGAAGTACTGAACGCGCAGAATATCTTCATCGGAGTCAACGCGATCGACTACTCGGGTTATCCGGATTGCCGCCCCGAATTCCTGCACGCGTACGAGCGGATGGCGAACCTGGCGACTAAAGCGGGCGTCGAGGGGCGGATGAAGTTGACGATCCACGCGCCGCTAATGGATAAGTCGAAAGCCGATATCGTCCGTCTGGCGGGTGAACTAAACCTCGACTTGTCATTGACGCATAGCTGCTACGATCCGGGCGAAGCCGGCAAGCCATGTGGAACTTGCGACTCGTGCCAGTTACGGGCCAAGGGCTTCAGCGAAGCCGGCAAGCATGACCCGCTATTCCTCGCCGGCTAGTTCGATGAAAATCGCCGAGATCTTCTACTCCGTCCAGGGCGAAGGCTCGTTAGTGGGTGCACCGTCCGTATTTATCCGGACGAGTGGCTGTAACCTGCGCTGTTCCTGGTGCGATACGCCTTACACGTCGTGGCATCCGGAAGGCGTAGAGATGACTGAGTCGGAAATTGTCGATCGCGTTCGTGCGACCAATGCACCTTATGCAGTCTTAACTGGCGGCGAACCGCTGATCGCTCCGGGAGCTAAGTCGCTAACAGAGAAACTGCATGACTTAGGCCTTCACGTTACGATTGAAACCGCAGGCACGATCTACATCGAGGGACTTAAGTGCGACTTGATGTCCATCAGCCCGAAGCTAAGCAACTCTACACCGGAAGGTCCGTTCCGTAACCAACACGAGCGCTTGAGAATTCAGCCGGAGACACTGAACGCTCTTATAGCGGAGTATGACTATCAGCTGAAATTCGTAATAGCGGAGTCTAATGATCTGGAGGAAGTACAAGCGTCTAGTTGATGCTCTACAAGCCGATCGAAAGAAGGTAATCCTGATGCCGGAGGGGATTGATCCGGATACTCTGCACGAGCGAAGTTTATGGCTCGTCGAACAAGCCAAGCAAACAGGCTTTCGCTTCAGCCCGAGACTGCATGTCGATCTCTGGGGAAACCGGCGCGGCGTCTAGCGGCGTCCGCCGGCCAAAGGCTCCGTCTCAGGCACATCATCCCGAAACTTCTCGGGGATCAACATCTTGCCCTTCAAGTAATCCCGATTGGCCCGCGAGATCACTTCAATCTTGATCTCTTTGGGACACACCGCCTCACACAGACCAATGTTTGTACACTGGCCGAACCCTTCGGCGTTCATCTGATTGACCATCGACTTGGCACGCGCATAGCGTTCCGGAGCACCCTGCGGCAACGTATTCAGATGCGTAACTTTAGCTCCAGTAAACAGGGCCGCGGAAGCGTTCGGGCAGGCCGCCACACAAGCCCCGCAGCCGATACAAGCCGCCGCATCCATGGCAATATCCGCCAGCCGCTTGGCAACTAAGACCGCATTCCCGTCCGGCGCACTTCCGGTTGAAACCGAGATGTAACCACCCGAGGCGATGATGCGGTCGAACGCGCGCCGGTCTACCACCAGATCCTTCAACACGGGAAAAGCCGCTGACCGCCAAGGTTCCAGGAACAACACGTCGCCGTCTTTGTAGTGCCGCATGTGTAACTGGCAAACCGTGGTCCCGCGCTGCGGCCCGTGCGCTACTCCGTCGATCATGAAGCCGCAGGACCCGCAAATCCCCTCGCGGCAATCATGCTCAAACGCGACCGGTTCTTCGCCCTTGCCGATGAGGCCTTCATTCAGCACGTCGAGCATCTCAAGAAACGACATATCCGGACTTACATCCGGCACGTCATATCGAACCATGCGCCCTTTATCCGAAGCGTTCTTCTGCCGCCAAACGTGCAAAGTCAATTTCATGGTTAGTGGCCCCTACTTATAGCTCCGCTGGCTGGGATGCACGTACTCAAACTCCAACTGCTCTTTAGTGAGAGACGGCGCGGAACCTACTCCGTTCCATCCCCAGGCCGCAACATACGAATAGTGCTCGTCATCGCGTAAAGCCTCGCCGTCCGGAGTTTGATACTCCTCCCGGAAATGTCCGCCGCAGCTTTCGTTGCGAGCCAAAGCATCGATGCACATCAACTCGGCAAGCTCGATAAAGTCGGCTACGCGTCCCGCACCCTCGAGCTGCTGATTCATATCTTCGCCCGACCCCGGTACATTCACATTGCGCCAGAACTCTTCCCGAAGCGCGCGGATCTTACTGATCGCCGTCTGCAAGCCTTCAGCTGTACGCGACATCCCGCAGTAATCCCAAACAATCTTGCCTAACTCCCGATGGAAGTTCGCCACCGTCCGTTTACCTTTGATCGCGAGTAACCGATCAGTGATCGCATGAACATTATGCTCCGCTTCCAGCACTTCCGGCCGAGTCCGATCAATCTTCTCCAACTTAGTCGTCGCCAGATAATCGCCAATCGTATAGGGGATGACGAAGTACCCGTCGGATAGCCCCTGCATCAGGGCACTCGCGCCCAAGCGGTTCGCGCCGTGATCCGAAAAATTCGCCTCACCTAACACAAACAACCCCGGAATCGTACTCATCAGGTGGTAATCCACCCATAAGCCGCCCATCGTGTAGTGAATCGCCGGATAAATACGCATCGGCACGCGATACGGGTCCTCACCGGTGATCCGGTTGTACATATCGAATAAGTTGCCGTAGCGCTCTTCGATCGTCTTCCGCCCGAGACGCTTGATTGCGTCCGCGAAATCCAGATAGACACCGAGTCCCGTCTCACCAACACCGCGTCCCTCATCGCACACGTTCTTTGCATTTCGCGAAGCTACATCGCGGGGCACTAAGTTACCGAAACTGGGATACCGCCGCTCCAGATAGTAATCGCGCTCGGCTTCGGGAATCTGGTCGGGCGAACGCTTGTCTCCGGCCTTCAAAGGTACCCAGATGCGCCCGTCATTGCGAAGCGATTCGCTCATGAGCGTCAGCTTCGACTGGTAATCGCCTGAGACCGGAATACAGGTCGGATGAATCTGCGTGAAGCAAGGGTTTGCGAACAGCGCCCCGCGTTTGTGCGCGCGCCAGATCGCCGTCGTGTTCGATCCTTTGGCATTGGTTGAAAGGTAGAAGACGTTGCCATAACCACCCGTGGCCAAGATCACCGCATCGGCAAGATGCGACTCGATCTTCCCGGTGACCATATCGCGCGTGACGATCCCGCGCGCCTTGCCATCGATCACAATCAGATCCAGCATTTCAGTGCGCGGAATCATAGTTACCGTGCCGGCATCCACCTGCCGCTCGAGAGCTTGATAGGCGCCGAGGAGTAACTGCTGCCCCGTCTGTCCGCGCGCGTAGAACGTCCGTGAAACCTGTGCGCCGCCGAACGACCGATTCGACAACGTTCCGCCATACTCGCGAGCAAACGGAACGCCTTGAGCCACGCACTGGTCAATGATGTGAACGCTAATCTCGGCGAGCCGATATACGTTCGCCTCACGCGCCCGGAAATCGCCGCCCTTCACCGTGTCATAGAACAACCGGAAAACGCTATCTCCGTCATTCTGATAATTCTTCGCGGCATTGATCCCACCCTGCGCGGCAATCGAATGCGCGCGCCGCGGACTATCCTGAAAACAGAAGCACTTCACTCGATATCCAAGCTCGCCCAGCGATGCCGCAGCCGAACCACCGGCCAGCCCGGACCCGACCACCAACACCTCATACTTGCGCTTGTTCGCCGGGTTGACCAGCTTCATATCGAAGCGGGTCTGCTCCCAAAGGTGCTCAATGGGTCCGGACGGTATGCGTGAATCAAGAACCATAGTTAGTTTCTTCCCAATTCCGACTTATAAGTGAATCACTCCGGCCAACACGGCGACCGGGATGCTGATGAATCCGACTGTGATCACAATCGCGAGCACCTGCGCGATGCGTTTCATCAACGGCGCATAAGCGGGCGATAAGATGCCGACCGATTGGAACATGCTCCAGAACCCGTGGCTTAAGTGCATACCGAGCAGGATCATGGCAACGATATAGAACCCGGAAATCCAATAGTTCTGAAACCCGAGCACCAGGTTGTCGTAGATGCGCCCTTCCACGTAGCGCGAGTCCGTATAGAGAAACGTAAATTGCGCCAGATGATAAATGATGAACGCGAGTACGATCGGGCCGCTCCAGTACATGGTGCGCGAGGCATAACTCGCCGCGGCATTGTTTTTCTTGACGTAACCAACCGGACGCGCCCGATTCTTTAGCAGCGCCAGCTGCACGGTGGTGACAATATGTAGCGTCACGCAGAGCAGCAAAACGAGGCGCACCGCATAAAGCTCCATCGGGAAACTGCGCAACAAGTGCCCGTAAGCGTCCAGCTTCTCGCGCCCCTCAAACGCCTGCAGGTTGCCGACAAGGTGGCCGAGCACGAACCCGAACAAAACCACTCCGGTGATCGCCATAATGGCCTTCTTGCCGACTGTTGTTTGCCAAAATCGGTAGGCGTGACTCAGCGGGGCGGGTAGCGCGATGGAACTCATTGACGTTTAAGTCCTAATAAAACGGGTGTATGGAGTGTATCCAACTCAATTATAAGGATGCTCGCAAATCCGATTGGATTTGGAGAACAATTGGTACCGAGCGTGCCGTGATTGCGGCATGAACCAGGTAGATCGTCGGAATTTCATGGCTGCCGCAATTGGCGGAGCCGCTTTGCTCGATGCCGCCAAACTTTCGGCGCAATCGACGCCTGTCGGCCAATCGATTGGGCCTATGCCCGCGGAAACGCGTCGCGGCGACATGATCTACCGTGCGCTCGGCCGCACTGGTGAGAACGTCTCGCTTGTCGGCCTGGGGGGTTCACACATCGGTCAGGCGGCGTCGGACGATGAGGCCACTAAGATCGTTCGCACCGCAATTGACCGTGGCGTCAACTTCATGGACAATGCGTGGGACTACAACAACGGCAACGGCCAGGCGGAAACGCGCATGGGCAAAGCACTGCGCGACGGCTATCGTCAGAAGGTCTTCCTGATGACGAAAATCGACGGGCGGACTAAAGAATCTGCCGCAAAGCAGATTGATGAATCGTTGAAGCGCCTGCAAACGGATCATGTTGACCTTCTGCAATATCACGAGGTGGTTCGGATGGAAGATCCTGACCGCATCTTCGCTCCGGGCGGCGCTCACGAAGCTTTCGCGGATGCGAAAAAGGCCGGCAAGCTGCGATACATCGGTTTCACGGGGCACAAAGACCCGCTGGTGCATCTGCGAATGCTCGACGTCGCGCAGCAGCACGGCTTTCATTTCGACGCGGTGCTGCATCCATCGAATGTGATGGATTACAGCTTCCGCAGCTTTGTGCATCAGGTGATGCCGCGCGCGCTGAAAGAAGGGATTGGCGTGCAGACGATGAAGCCGCTGGGCGGGAAATTTATCCTACAGAGCAATACTGTGTCGGCGACCGAATGCCTACACTATGCGATGAGTATGCCGACGTCAGTAGTGATCACCGGATGCGACAAGATTGAGATTTTGGAACAAGCTCTGAATGCGGTGAAGACGTTTAAGCCACTTACTGAGGCGCAGGTAAGTCAGCTTGCCGCAAAGACGAAGAGCTATGCCATGGAAGGTAAGTACGAGTTGTTTAAGACTACTTCGCACTTTGATTCTACGGCTAAGAATCCGCAGTGGCTGGGATAGTATTCATAGGTCGCGAGTCGCGCGAAAGTATTCTAGTTCTCGAATAATCTTCTCTTCAGTTGGATCCTCGTACTCGGAGTCTAGCGCCCGCCGAACTCTTCGATTTCCGCTACAATGAAGCCCCCGTGGTACAGATTCAACCGGTTCGAGTCGAAATCGAATGCGAAGAAGACGGCCGAATTCTCGCGTCCGTTCCCTCGCGTCCCGGCGTCATGGCGTATGGAGCGTCCGAGCGTGAGGCTATTCGTAATGTTAAATCGGTAGCCCTACAGGTGCTCGCTGATTCATTGCTGTTTCGCTGAGACGCCCGTCCGGCTAAACCAAAAGTGAGCCGTAAGCGAGAAGTACATTCCGAGCATAATCGTAGCGACGAACCGAGCCGTTTCTTGTCTGAGTGCGCGATACTCTTCCCTTGTAAGTAGTCGCATAATGTGGCCACGGGCCTCCAAGACGTATTGTCCGTCGAGAATTACTGGAGCCCCCCAGCCGTTCCGCGCGATGAACCAACTCAGCTGGGTTGCACCCGCTATGGCAATAGCGACTATAAAGTAACGGCAAGATCTCGGAAGGGTGCGATGCAGACTTCTACCGAAACCCGGAGCAAAAGAAGCAGGGTATTCAAGCGCGAAAAGGCCAATTAATAGCGCGAACATTCCAAGGAGCAGAGGGATGAACCATTCAAAGATGGTACCTGCACGGGCCGCTGAAAAGGTGTTGAAGAAGGCGAGCGCGCATGCGCCGAGCCCCGCCGCCGATACAAGCCCGAAAAGCGTCCGAAAGAATAAGCTCAACAGGCGCTGCTCCGAACTTACTTGATCTCCATGTTCTTGATATAGCAGCACAGTAGCGCCACCGCGAAACCAATACTAAAAGCGATTCCCGTTCCCCAAGCCGATTTGGTCGTGGACCAGCCTAGGTATCCCACAGTTATTGCGGGCCCTAAGATCTGTAGCGCATATCCCAACATTGATCTCGTCACGCGGTAATCCCACCAGTCGCAAACAGATCGTAACAGAAACGCGGCTGAGTCACGCGTCATGATAAAGTCAACCCCGCATGCCCCAGATCTCGCCGCTCGCCGGTAAGCCGGCTCCCAAAGACCTGCTGATCAACGTCGCTCAACTCGAGTCGGAGTATTACTCGCGCTCTCCTGATCCCGCCGATCCCGCGCAACTCGTCAGCTTCGGCACCAGCGGACATCGCGGCACCTCCAGTAACGGCACGTTCAACGAGCAGCATATTCTTGCCATTACTCAGGCCATCTGCGAATATCGGGCGTCCAAAGGTTATACCGGCCCTGTCTTTGTGGGCAAGGATACGCACGCCCTTTCGCGGCCTGCCGAGCGCACAGCGCTTGAGGTTCTCGCCGCCAATCTAGTCCCGACGATCATTCAATCCGGTGACGGGTTCACGCCCACGCCGGTCATCTCCCACGCGATCCTCACTTACAACGAGAGGGCGTACAAGCGGCTTGGCTGACGGCATTGTAATTACTCCGTCGCACAACCCGCCGGCCGACGGGGGCTTCAAGTACAACCCGCCCGATGGCGGACCCGCCGACACCGATGTTACCGGTTGGATTCAAGACCGAGCCAATGCAATCCTACGCGGCGAAGGCGCGGTTCAACGCGTCGATTACGATACAGCCAAGCGCGCATCCACCACTAAGGAACAGGATTTCGCCATCGCATATATCGACGACCTGGCGAACGTGATTGACTTCGACGCGATCCGCTCGGCCGGCCTTCGCATTGGAGTCGACCCGCTTGGCGGCGCCGCTGTCGCTTATTGGGAGCCGCTCGCTCATAAGTACGGGCTCAATATCGACGTCGTCAACAAGCAGGTCGATCCGACCTTCGCCTTCATGACCGTCGATCACGACGGTAAGATCCGCATGGACTGTTCGAGCCCGTATGCGATGGCAAGCTTAGTCAAACTCAAAGACGATTTCGACATTGCCTGGGGCAACGATCCTGACTCGGATCGCCACGGCATTGTGACGCGGTCCGCTGGCCTAATGAATCCGAACCACTATCTTGCGGTCGCGATCCGTTACTTACTCGGGCATCGGCCCGATTGGCCGTTAAGTGCCGTAGTCGGAAAGACGCTGGTATCCAGCAGCATCATTGATCGGGTAGTAAAGCAATTGAAGCGGACGCTCTGGGAGGTGCCGGTAGGTTTCAAATGGTTCTCGCCTGGACTGCTCGACGGATCTTGTTGCTTCGGTGGAGAAGAAAGCGCCGGTGCCAGCTTTCTGCGACGGAACGGCAAGGTGTGGTCAACCGACAAGGACGGCTTGATCTTAGGGTTACTGGCCGCCGAGATCACGGCAGTAACCCGCAAAGATCCTGGCGAGCACTATCGGGAACTGGAGGCGCAGTTCGGGACTTCCTATTACGCGCGGATCGACGCGCCGGCCAGCCTTGAACTTAAAGCGAAATTAAAGAAGCTATCGCCGGAAGCAGTCAAAGAAACGGATCTCGGCGGCAGTCCAATTACTGCGAAGCTAACGCGAGCCCCAGGCAACAACGCGGAAATCGGCGGATTGAAAGTAACCGCGGAGAACGGCTGGTTTGCGGCGCGGCCATCCGGCACCGAAGCTATTTATAAGTTATACGCTGAAAGTCTAGTAAGCCAGGAGCATTTGGATGCGATCATCGCGGAGGCACAGGAGATAGTTAGCGCGGCTATGTAGGCGCTTTGAAGTTTCGCTTAATGCTAGTCTGTTACAGAATGCTGCCGTTCCTATTGTTCTTTCGCTTCCCCTCTTAACGGTCTTCGCTCTCGCTGGCGGAATATCTGCGCAAACGCCTGCGGCGAAGCCGGCGACTCACGCGCCCGCAAAGCCTCGCACAACTGCCGCCGCGCCTGCTCTCACAACGGACGATCAGAAGACGGTCTACGCGCTCGGCGTTTCCATGTACCAATCTCTACAGCCGTTCAATCTATCGCCGGCCGAATTGGCGATCGTCAAACGCGCCTTTAGCGACGCGGCCGCGGGTAAACCGGCCATCGACGTCGATGCATTCGCGCCAAAGATAGGAGCATTGAGGAACGCGCGAGCGGCCGTCGTCGCGGCCAAGCAGAAAACTGCCTCGCAGGCATTCCTTGCCAAGGCAGCTACTGCACCCGGTGCGGTCAAAACCGATTCAGGGATGATCTATCGCGAACTAAGACCCGGTACGGGAGCATCCCCGGCAGCTACCGACACTGTCAAGGTGAACTACCGCGGCACCTTCACCGACGGCAAAGAGTTCGACAGTTCCTATAAGCGCAACGAGCCGGCTACCTTTCCATTGAACGGGGTCATCAAGTGCTGGACCGAAGGTGTGCAGAAGATGAAGGTAGGTGGAAAAGCGAACTTAGTCTGCCCGTCGGATCTCGCTTACGGTGATCGCGGGCGTCCATCCATACCCGGCGGTTCAACGCTTGTGTTCGATATTGAACTACTCGAGATTGTGAACCCCGCGAAGTAGAGAGCGCCGTCACTTCGGACTATCCTCGCCGGCAAACGTAACCGAAGACTCGGTCTCGAACTTATGATAGCCGCGAAACTCCAGCTCATTCTTTACCTGCTTCGTCCATAGCAGCAATGTTACTGAAGCTTCCGCGGGCAGCAAGTAAGTCTTAGTCCCGATGGGCGTCTCCGCGTAGTCCACATCGGTTGAGATCTGCCGCGTCTGGATCTCGGGTGGAATGTCCTTCGCCGTATACGAAATCTTCCACACGGCGCCAGTGCTCGGGTCGGCATATACGGAACCTTTGTAGCCCACGACCGCGCTGGCCCCCTGGCTGATCCGTAACGTCATCGCGGAACTCTCCTTATCGACAGCGAAATCGAACACCGCCAGCTGTTTCCCGCGCACCGTCTCCCACCGGTTCCAACTGAAGTACGCCGTGCTGTTTTTGCCTAGCACCTGTGCGAGCAGCATGCCGAACTCTCCTTCCGTGCTCAGCGGCAATGGCCGGGGTTGCGCGCCCGGTTTGACCCTTTTTCCGTTGACGGTCTCGAGCGTTTTCTGCTCGCGACCCTCGTGAAAACTAAGCCGTGACACAACAGTATCGCCCTTGCGCCATTTCTTTGGTTGTACATCCGCCTCCGATTCGCGCGTCACCTGATCGCACACGAAATTCGGCAGATTGGAAACATAGCGGTCGGCGTAATCGTGCATCGAATCGAGCAGTTTGTCCTGCGTGTCCGGGTCGGGCGCCGCCGGGGTTTGCGCCAGAGCGGCGATCGCAAAAATCAGAGCGAAGACAAGGGGACGCATCCGGAATCGCATCTGTCTCCAACATACCCGAAGCCGGGATGTCTTACCGTCTGGAGTAACCTGTGGCCAATGCCCGCAGACTACTCCACTGCATTCGCTGCCCTCAAATCCATACTGGTTCTGCACGCGGACAAGTTGTTCGTTAAGGATGACAAGCCAAAAGAGTACACGCTCGTGACGAAGTCGCCTTCGCCGTTTCCGCAACAGAAAAACGGGCCCCTGTTCTTCGGATCGGTTCGCCTAGGCAAGGCGTACGCGAGCTTCCATCTATTCCCGCTTTACGTAAACCCGGAACTCGCGAACGGCATGTCACCGGCGCTTAAAAGGCGGATGCAAGGCAAGTCATGCTTCAACTTCAAGGCGCCGCCGGAGCCCGACGTGTCCGCCGACCTGGAGCGACTAACTACTGAGGCAGTTCATGACTGGGCACGCAGGAAATGGCTTTGAGCAACTCTTAGAAACGGCATCAGGCAACGACATCGCGGCGGGGTAACACGTGTGTCTCAATGAAGTTTGTGATAAGACGCAGTCCATTCTCGGTCAAGATACTCTCCGGATGGAACTGTACGGACTCAATCGGCAACTCCCGATGCCGCAGCGCCATTAAGTAACCGTCGTCGTGCGTCCAAGCGCTAGCTTCGAGTACGGGCGGCAGACTATCCCGCTCGACGATCAACGAGTGATACCGCGTCGCCGGGAACGGGTTCGGCTGGCCCGCAAAACACCCTTTTCCATCGTGACTAATCGAGCTAGTCTTCCCATGCATTAAGTGCGCCGCTTGCAGTACCTTGCCGCCGAACGTTAGTCCGATCGCTTGATGACCCAGACAGATTCCGAGCACCGGCGTGTTCGCGGCTGAGAACGACCGGATCATGTCCGGATAGTGTGAGTCCGCCGGATGTCCGGGCCCCGGGCCGAGTACCACGAAATCATAACCCGCGCTATAGAGTGCCGGCGTCACTTTGTCGTTACGCACGACATCGGTATCTACTCCGGCCAGACATAGATATTGGTAGATGACATACACAAAGCTGTCGTACGCGTCTACGAGAAGGGCTTTCACTGGGCTACTCCAACGAGTAGCTTCGCTTCTTACATCCTCACCGGTGATCGCCCAATGCAGCGATGCCATCTTACGGAGCGTTTCGCGCCACTCGTTCTCGGGGATGGAATCCGCCACAACACCCGCGGACGCTCGCACAAAGAAGCGATCGCGGTAATGCATCGCGGTTCGGATGCAGAGCGCAGTCAACGCCGAGTTATCGAATCCGATGATCCCGATCGCCCCCGCATACACGCCGCGCCGGGAAGTTTCCAGTTCCTCGATGATTTCCATCGCCCGAATCTTCGGTGCGCCCGTCATGGTGCCTGCCGGAAAGGTAGCTGCCATCGCAGCGTACACGTCGTAGTCTTCGCGCAGCGTGCCTGAGACATTAGAAACCAGATGATGCACATGCGAGTAGGACTCCACGATCGCGAGCTCGTCCACATGCAGTGTTCGCGGACGGCAAACGCGGCCGATGTCATTGCGGCAAAGGTCCACCAGCATGATGTGCTCGGCCATCTCCTTCTCGTCAGCTAGCAGCGCCGCCGTCAGTGCCGCGTCTTCCACCGGGTCGGGTGACCGCCGCGTTGTTCCAGCGATCGGCCGCATTTCAATGCGCCCGTCGAGCACGCTCAAGAACAATTCCGGGCTGGCGCCGACGACCGTGAGATCCCCGAATGGAGCAAGGAACATGTACGGCGAAGGATTGCGCACGCGCAGCCGGCGATAGACATCGAACGGATGCGCCGTCGAAGTGATGGTCAGTTCGTGGCCCAACTGCACCTGGTAAATGTCGCCGATCCGTATGTACTGCAGCGCCTTCTCCACGTTCTGCACGTAAGCCGGCGCCTCGATGGAATCCGTAATTCGAAGCGGTCCGGGCACGGGTGGTGCGGTCGTCTCCGCAGCCAACGTGAAGCGACTGGCCGGCTCTGAAAGCAGCAAGTCTTTGAGTTCCTCAACAGGCGGTCCGCTCGGAAACGAATCGCTCGCATGCAGGATCAGAGTGCATTCGCCGCCTTCTCGCAGGTCGGCGCGAATGAGCCCGCGATAGATGGTGAGACTCACATCCCAGTTCACGCGATCCGATTGAATGCGTCGCGGCAGGTCCTCGATTGCCCATGCCGTGTCGTAGCCGAAATATCCGAAGAACCCAAACGAGAGACCATTCGATTCGCGGCGGCTTGGCTGCTCAATCTCAAAGCCGGACTGCACGGAGCGCAGAAAATCCCAAAGCCCCTGCCGGTTCACAAGTGAGACGGATTCGCTAGTCACGATTACCGTTCGATCGCGCGCCGCCTTATCCAGAATCTTGGTCCGCAGCCCGGGATTGCCGGTGACTTGCACTAGCCGGTCGTGCACCTTCACGGTGACGAGTGGATCGAAGCCGATGAATGAGTGCAGCGAATCGCGCGCCGGTCCGCTGAGCGATTCGAGCAAGTAGACGCATTCCGGCCCGAAATAGGTGCGTAGCGATAGGAAGACGTCGAACGGATCCAGCCGCGGAAGCGCGTAATCGGTCGTGCGCACGCGGGTGTGAGCTACTTGTGACGCGATTTCGGTCGGCATGGGTTGGTCGGCATGGATTGCTCAGTATGGATAAAGGATAACGGAGCGCGGGGGCGCGACCCCTCCGGACGAAAAGTTACGGTCCGCAAGCTTCAGTTCTGCTAGCGTCGTATTCGCTTATGACTAGCTCATGGATGCCGTGTTCGCTATCCGCTGTTTCACTACTCCTGGCCGTCTCGGCGCTTGCCCAAACGACCCCGACGACTGTCTCCCTGACCAGTTCGACCAATCCTGCGAAGTTCGGCCTGCCGGTAACTTTGACCGCGACTCTTAGTTCCAGTGCGGCGACCGGGAAAGTTACTTTCTATTCCGGCACGGACATACTGGAGACAGTTCCTATAGCCAGCGGTAAGGCCGTCCTTAGCACGATTGCGCTCCCGTTCGGGTCGCAGTCGCTCTACGCCTACTACGGCGGCGACGGTACGTTTGCGCCGAGTAAGTCAGCGGTGTTGCAGCTGACTGTGAATACGGCTCCGGGGTATGGATTTCAGCCGGTGGTGAGTTACCCTACCGAACCCGCCGCGATTACCGCAGCCGACTTTAACGGTGATGGCATACCGGATCTCGCTGTCGTCCCGGACTCGCCCTATCCCTCTGTCTCGGTTTTTATCGGCAAGGGGGACGGAAGCTTTCAGCCAGCCGTGAGCTACCCAATCAATGGATCGCCCGAGAGCATCGCCGCAGGTGACTTAAACGGGGACGGTCACATGGATCTAGTTGCTGGCTTTTACTCCGGAAACGAAATAAGTGTCCTCTTAGGCAACGGCGACGGGACTTTTCAAAGCCCGGTCATCTATCCCGCGGGATCTGGCCCGTTCTACCAAGTCGCGGTAGCAGATCTAAACGGTGACGGCAACGCGGACCTCATCGCGCTGAATTACGACGGAGAAGACGTAACCGTTTTAATCGGCAACGGTGACGGCACGTTTCAACCTCCGCTTCCCCAAAATTCCGGCAACTATCCGAATTCAATTGCCATCGGAGATTTCAACGGAGACGGCAACGCGGACCTCGCAATTGGGGGCGACCCGCTTTTCTATACCGATGAACCGTTCACGGTTCTATTGGGTAATGGCAACGGCACATTCCAAGCTCCGCAGAGCTACGGGCCTGGTGACTTGGTTACCCTTGCAGATTTCAATGGCGACGGCATTACGGATGTCGCTCTCGCAAACTACTCCCCCAGCCAGGTTATTGTGCTATTGGGCAACGGGAACGGTACGTTCCAAGCGCCGCTTACGTACCCGCTCGAAAGCGGACCTGAGGCAATCGCAGTGGGTGACTTCAATGGAGACGGGAGAGCGGACCTTGTTCTTGGAAGCTACAACGAAACCGTCAACATATTACTAGGAAACGGCGACGGCACGTTCCAGGACGGCATTGAACTACGCCTGTGCTTAGCTCAAGGTCCCATATCCTAACCGGCATTGATGACATTTCGTCGTTGACCTCACCGGAAGCGGACGCGCCGACTTGGTCGGCAGTAGCTTAAGATATCGACATCCTGCTCAGCACGCCCGTCCTGGAATCATTCACCACGCTGACGTCATCGTTAGATCCATCGACTTACGGCGAGAAAGTAACGCTCACCGCGACGCTCTCCCCTCTGAACGCAACCGGAACCGTATCGTTCTATGACCAGACCGGCGGACTCGCCAATGCCACAGTCGAGGGAGGAGTCGCAACCCTTACCCTGTCGACACTCCCGACTGGCACAGATTCACTGAAGGCGCTCTACAAGGGAGACTCCACTTACCCGAAGAGCCTTTCGCCCGTCCTTATCCAAACCGTCAATCAGATCGCAACCACCACGGGTTTGACCTCTTCGCCCGATCCATCAACGGCCGGCCAGACGGTCACATTCACAGCGACGGTCAGCCCGCGCACCGCCAAGGGTACCGTCGCGTTTCGAAGTGTTTCCGGAGTCGTAGGAACTGTCGCAGTCAAAGACGGCACTGCCGCCTTCAGCACGTCGACGCTGCCCGCCGGCACGCACGGCATCACGGCCGAGTACAGCGGAAACGAGAACTATATGTCAAGCCTTTCCCCTGTGCGAGTGCAGAAAGTAGAGTAGCAGTGCAGTTAACGCCATGCACTGAGGAGGCGACTGCTAGAGCCGCGAATGGCGAGGTGATCGGAGCGTTGAGCGAAATAGCGGGCGTTGATCTCGGTTGCGCCTAGATCCTCGTGTCTCGCAAAGCCGGGAAGTTCAGCGGCGATTTCATCCGGTGTAAAGAAGAGTCGAAACGGCTCACCGGCACTTTGGACCCGTGACGCCAGCGCATCGCGCGCTAACTGTTCCTGCAGTGGTAGCACTTCGCGCGGCTGTCCATAGTCGAAGGTAACGCCGCTTCCAACAGGCTGCGCAGCGATAAAAGCGACAGTTGCCCGAAAGGCGCTCAGCGTCAGATAGGGAACCACACCAAGCCAGGCAAAGTATGCGGGCGCCTCTCGATTGAATCCCGAAGCCGTGAGTTGCGCGGCCAACTCTTGGATTTCGAAGTTCATTGCAGTGTAGGTCAGGTTTTCAGGAATCACAATTCCGCTTCGGGTAAGCAGTTCCCGCTTCCACTGTTGCGTTGCTGGATGGTCTATTTCGAACACGCGCAGTTGCGGATACGGATTCCGGTAAGCATAGGTATCGAGACCGGCTCCGAGTAACACATACTGAGTTACGCCTGATTCGACCGCGACGCGTAAATTGTCTTCCGCATAGCGGCTGCGGGCAATCAGATGAGCGCGCATACCGATCGCAAAAGGTTCGTCGGCGCCGTCCAAGTAAGTGGCCAGACTATCTGCATACTGGGAACTAAGAATCGGAACGGCAATCGGGTCGTGGAACACGATCGGTATGTCGCGTAATTGGTGAACCGCGCGACGTAGGGCCACGCTCACAGCAGTGCGCGAAGGAACTGCCTCAACCATGACCCATTTTCATATTCCTTTGCAGTAGAATCGGTTGACATGGCCGCCGATCCGACTGTTATCGAAAAGACCACCGACTCCGGTACCCAAATCGAAACCGTGAAAGTCACCGGCCCGGTTACCCTAGCTACGTTGTTCGAGTTCCAGGGCGCGTTGCGAGAGGCTACCGGCCCGAAAACATTGATCGACTTGTCTGGCGTACCTTACATGGATTCAGCTGGACTGGGCGCCGTTCTCAACTTCTATGCAAGCGCACAACGCCACGGCAGGCGGTATGCAATCGTCGGCATGTCGCCGCGAATTCTGACGATGTTTCAGGTGTCGAAAGTAGATAAGTTTCTGTCGATCTACCCGAGCGTTGACGAGGGCGCGAGATCGTTAGAGTAGCCGACCGCCTGCGCCGCGGCTACCATCGCGCCACGGTGGAAGGGCCTCAAATGGATTTTCTTCGATCAGCAATAGTAACTCTGATCCTGCTCTTCTTAGCGGGCATTGCTATTGGCCATATCGTTAAACCGGAGTACTTCATCAAGCGCTCGGGCGTGCGAAAAGGTGGAGAGATGTTGACGGACCTCAATCGACTCGGCTTCCAGTTCTTCGGCCTCGCATTGCTCGTAGGTATACTTATGTGTCACCTATGACGTCTTCGTCAAGCAACATGTTTCAAAGTAGCCCACTTCCGCGAAAGCCGAAACGTGCCAGCAATCGTAAACGAATTGAGAGAGCAACACCCGATCCCCTTCCACTAGTCCTCTGAAACGAATGAGGGTAGTCCCGTGCGTATTACTTTGTGGAACCGCCTTACTGGCGCAAGCTTTAATGGCGGAGGAACCGGCCAAATCGGTTGAAACCCAGGATGCCGCTGCCTATCAGGCACTGACTCGCGCCTACGCCGAACTGCGCGTCAAAAACTACGACGGGGCGGTCGCCGATTTCACCGAAGGCATCCGGCTCTCGCCGCATCGCGCCGACATTCGCAAGGATCTCGCATACACCCTACTGAAAATTGGCGAGAATGAAGCCGCGCGCGATCAGTTCGGAGAAGCCATGCGGCTGAATCCGGCGGATACGCACGTTGCTCTCGAATATGCTTTTCTGAGCTTCGAAGCCGTTGATCGTACATCGCATGGTGAAGCGATCGCCGGAAAGGCCGTCGCCCGACGCATCTTCGATCGCGTACGACACGATCCCGCAGCCGACGAAGCTTCCCGCGCCAGTGCCGAACAAGCCTTTCACAATATCGACGGGCCGCTCGAAGCCAATATCGAACGCTGGAAGCAAGCGCTGGCTGCGGGACCCGAAAGCTTCTCCGCGCACTTCGAACTCGCCGAACAGGCCGAGGAGCGCGACGAACTGGAACTAGCCGTCGAGCACTATCGGCGCGCCTGGCAGATGTTGCCTGAGCGGAAAGGCGTGCTGCTCGACCTCGGCCGTGTTCTCGTTCACTTAAACCGTATGGACGAAGGCAACGCAGCTCTTCTGGCGGCTTCCCGCGGCGGCGAACCACGCGCGGCTGAGTTCGCCAAGGGCATGCTTCCGGACCGCTACCCGTTCGTGTACGAATTTCGAAAAGCGCTGGAACTCGACCCGCACAACATCGAACTGCATCGCGAACTCGCGTATCTTCTGTTGCGCATGGCCGACCGAAACGAAGTCCCAGCGTCCGAGGCGGAGAACGAATTCCGCATCATCGTCGATTCCGAACCGACCGACCTGTTGTCCGCCGCCCAACTCGGGTTCCTGTATCTCGGCAGAAACGATATGGTCAAAGCCGCGCCGGTGCTCAAGCGCGTGCTGGACGGCGGTGACGAAGAACTTGCGAATCGCGTTCGCGTCGCGCTTCACTTGCCGCAGCAACTGCGTCGGACAGCATCGCCGGATGAGGCTGCGGCCGAAGCGCGCATCATGGCGGACAAAAGCATCCAAGCCGGATATCTGAAAGACGCGCTCAAGTTTCTGAAGATCGCGCATGACGCCGACCCGGTCGATTTTTCCCTCATTCTGAAGCTCGCGAGTGTCTACAACATGCTCCACGATGACCGCACGGCGATGCGATGGTACGCATTGGCGAAGCAAAGTGAGGACGACGCTGTCTCGGGCAAAGCCGCCACCAGCATCAACTCGCTTCGCCCCTCCACGGAAGACTTCCGCACCACGGTTTGGAGTTTCCCGATGTTCTCCACGCGGTGGCACGATCTGTTTTCTTACGCCCAGATGAAGACCGATATGAAACTCAAGCGGACGAATTGGTTCCGACCCTACATCTCGCTGCGATTTATCGGGGACACTAAGGAAACCCTGAAGGGGTCCACCGTGTCCGATCCTCAATATTTGTCCGAAAGCTCGTTCATCACTGCGGTAGGTGTCGCGAGCAAACCGATATTCGGCGCCACCGCGTGGGCGGAAGCCGGCGAATCGATCGGATATCTGACGGACCACGCCATCCCGGACTATCGCGGCGGAATTACCTGGTCTCGGTCGCGCGGCGAAAACATCTTCAGTAAGGAGCGCGGGTTCTTCTTCGAAACGAACGACGATCTGGTCTACGTCAGCCGCTTCGATCACGACACGCTCGGATATACCCAGAATCGCGCGGGCTATACCCCCGCCACCTTGCCGCTGCAAACACAACTCTTCTGGAACCTCAACTTCACCGGGGATTTCAAACGGCAGTACTGGGCAAACTTCGCTGAGACGGGGCCCGGCGTTCGCTTTCATTGGAACGGAACTCCGGACGCTCTTACGTTCACGGTAAGCGCACTGCGCGGCGTCTACCTGGTCAACCAAGGCAACCCGAGAAAACCCAACTTCAACGACGTCCGGATCGGCGCCTGGTACGCGTTGACGCATTAAGGACTCACGCACGACGCCGTTTCACTCCAACAGCTGCCGCGTGAGCTCGTGTCAATTCCGGGTCTTCCCGTGTCCGACAGACTCGTGGTTTCAGCCAGAGCCGCTGATTTCAAACGAATATAGCGGGTGGCCGGATTGCTCCAGCGTGCATATGCGTCTTCTTCGGGCAGCCGCTGTTTGTTGCGCCTTGATTTCTTCCTTGTCGGCAGCAAACGCAACGCCTGCCCTGACGTTCGCCTCCACGGTGCAGGGCCAATATCTAGGGCGTCGGGCTTTCGGACTTCCGGGCGGCCAGACTCTCCTGATCGGCTCAAGATTCGGGAAGGCGCAGATTTTCCCAGGGATTGGGGATCCGGTGCCCATCCCTACCGTTGACATTCAGATGCTGAACGCGCAAGGGCTCGACATCTCGATCCCTTCGCTCTTCTGGGGAAGTGGGAGTACATTTCCAACGGATGCTGCGATCGATAGCCAAGGTAACGTATGGCTGGTGGGCAGTACCGATTCCGATGACTTCCCGCTTGTAAGTCCCATCTACGCCTCTAAAGCTGATGACGCGAATGCCGGTTTTGTTGCGGAACTCGACCCCACTGCTTCTCATATCTTGTTCTCTACATTCCTGGGGGGCTCTACCGTCGGCGGGACCTCACCGACGGGCGTCGCTTTTGATTCCAGCGGAGATGTTTTCGTCACAGGCACGACGGCCTTTGATGCTTTTAGTGCTTCATTGCCCGTGCTTGGAACACCTTCGAGCGCGGGTACCGCCACGCCCGGGTACACGTTTCTGGCGAAAATTGCTATCCCGAACTATCGACTTGTCTGGAGTGTACTGTTCGGTGGGATCAATGGCCCGTGTCCGAACGACGAGACCTGTATGTTCTCCAGCGCGTTCACCTCCGCGAATGCAATTGCGGTCGACGCATCCGGCGATATCACTCTAGGCGGTTCAACGAACGTTTCCGATCTGCCGCCAACCATTAGCGCAGTTGCCGTGCCAAGCGTTCCAGGTGAAACGGTGGCCTTTGTGGTACGCGTCGCTGCCAATGGAGAAAGCCTTCTTTGGGGGACTTACTTTGGCAGTCCGCAGTCCGGCCCAGGCGGTATTCAAACGTTCTCTCTCGCCCTTGACTCCGCGGCTAACGTGTTTGCCGCCGGAACCGCTTTCGATTCCTTTCCAGTTACCGCCGGGGCGTTCGACCCGACTTTCATTAGTGAGGTAAGCCACGCCGAGAATCCGGCTGTATGGGCCGCAGAAATCAGCAGTGACGGAAGTACCCTGGTGTATGGAACCTACGTGACGGGAGCTACGGGTGGACAGCTTGGCGGCATTGCTCTTGATGCCTCCGGGAATGTCTGGATTACTGGACTGAATTCCTTACCGGACGATCCGGCGATCGGTGCGACGTTCGCTCTCGAGTTAAGCGCAAATGGTTCTGCGGTGAACCAACAATATGGATTAGCCTTGTCGAGCGCGATCGCGCCGCCATCCTTTGACTCCGAAGGCAACCTTATGGCGTTCTATCCTTCTGGGACTCTTCTGCGACTGAGTCCGGCCGTGGACCCTTCAACTCCGACTGTCTATGCCATCACTAATGCCGCCAAGCTTACGATCGATCCGGGTGTTGCCCCTGGTGAGTTGGCCACGATCTGGGGACCTAACATCGGTCCTGTAACCGCGTTCGAAGGGTCGCCGGACAGCCAGGGATCGTTTCCCACAACACTCGGCGGATTTCAGGTGTTATTTGAGACGACAAACGGCCCACGGTGGCGGCGCCTCTACTCTACGCCGGCGCTGATCAAATCAACCTCCAGGTTCCGTATGAGTTCCAGGGAGGCACGATGCAGATCATTAAACCCGGTCTATCTTTAGCGCCAATGCCTCTGCCCACGATTCCATCGATCGGAATCTTTCGGTCGGGAGGAGCCACCCAATTTGCTGCAGCGCTTAATCAGGATCTTTCGATCAATAGCGCTTCCAATCCTGCTGCTGCGGGCTCAATCGTGGTCTTATATGTAACTGGTCTGAGCGGCTTGGGTACTCCTGTGACCGGAGCTGTTTCCGGTGTCGCCACTTCCTTTGACGGCGTTTCCGTAACTCTGGCGGGGGAAGATCTTCCGCTCAATATCCTATATGCCGGCCCGGCTCCCGGTCTGATAAGCGGCGTTTATCAAATCAACGTGCAGCTTCCGCCGAACGTAGTTAATCCAGGTTTGACATTGACAGAGCCCAACGAAGCGTCGGGACTCCTCCCTCCACAATCAAGCACCGCGCAAGATACGGTCCAGATATACACTAACTAGCGGCGGTTCGGGTGACCGGAGCTTGCACCCAGAATCGCGACCCCGCTACCTTGTCGCTACAAATGCAGCTCTTTGTAACCTCAACTTCACCGGAGACTTCAACCGGCAGTACTTGGGAAACTTTGCTGAAAAGGGGACCAGGCTACGGCGCGAACTTGAAGACGGAATAAGGCAGACTGCGGGTGCTCTTACCGTGGTTGAACTGAGGTCCATCGTTGATGTGCGAAGCGGTGATGTAGATCATTCCGTCGGGCCCCTCTGAAAACGTATCCGGCCACACCATCCTCGAGTCGGACACCAGCTTCTCCATCTTGCCGTTCACGATGCGATATATGGTGCTCTCGCTGATGCTGCCGATGTAGATCCGGTCTTGAGCATCCATCCATAGACCATCGGACGGGAACGTCTTGGCCACTTTTTCGACCCCTGCACTGAACCGTCGCCGACATCGCACTCGGATTACGCAGCAAGTCGGTCTTGATCCGGTAAAGCATCGCTCCGGTCAGCGGCTTGTAATAGAGATACTCGCCGTCGTGTGAGAGCGCGATGCCGTCGGAATTGAACTGCGGAGGTTTCCCATTCGGTCCGATGACCGGCTTCCCGTTTACTCTAATCTGGATGCCCTTTTCGGCCATAACACTCGGGTCTCCGTCCAGAGCGCGATGCGCAACGCCGGTGTTGAGATCCACCACGAGGATGCCGCCCGCGCCGCTATCGGTCATATATACGAACTTGCGATTCGTGTCGATTCGGATGTCGTTGAGATAGCTGTTCGTCTTCGCAGTGTCGGGGCCGAAGTGGTAAACGTTGGTGATCTTATTCGTTGCGAGATCGATGCGAACAAGCTTTGGGCCGCCGGGAACGATGCTGGCGAGCAGCGGGGCTGCGGGATCGATCACCCAGAGCGCATCCGTGTCGTCGGCAACTACGCTTTGCACGCAGACGAAATGGTCTCCAGCAGAGGCCGGTTTCATGTCCCAGATGTTCCAGTTGCTATCCGGGTATGGCTTCGTCGACCCGTCCTTCATCACCTCGACTACGGCGTTCACGTACTTATCCGACCAGCGCGGGAAGTTCACGAACATCCTGCCGGACTTCGAGACGGTGACCCCGGTCAGTTGGAAATCGTTGTTCTTGTAGACCTCGGTAAGTTGTTCGCCTTGCGCGGCGGCAAGTAAGGGCGCTAACGCGAGGGAGAGGAGGACGGCTTTGCTTGGATGCATCTGCACGGTAGCGCAGCACACGACACGCCACTATGCCGAACTGTATGTTCCGCGGATCACTTGGACAGGCGCAGGATCTGTGACGCAACCGTATTGAAGGCGTTATTCAGCTGCGTCGCGTTTTCAGCGAAGACAAACAAGCCGGCGGGTTCCGAGGGATCGTAGATGGGACTTCTCGGATCGTTGGCCAGCCGCAGCAGGAAGGTCTGGTCCAGCGGCTGGAAGCTGGTGCCGCCCAGTCCGATCGTGTAGATGACCGGCACCAGCGTCTTATCGGCCCGAATGCGGATGGCTGCATTATCCGCGGCATTCTGCGATGCCTGAGTAATTGCAGGCGGCATATCCACCCGGATCTGGCCTACGTAGGGTCCGTCCGGGTAAGTAGTTACTGGTTGATAGCCCGTGGTCGCGTTCCCGTTGACATCGGTTGACGGAATAGAGGCTACGTCAGCCCGCATATACACGCCGTCGTTGCTTGACGGGTAAAGACAGCCGGGAGCAGCGAGTAGGGGGTTGGCCGTCACATTCGGCGCTACCGCCTGGGTGGAGTAAACGCCGCCGGTCCAGCCAAGCGTATCGTTGTTGGACTCCTGCGCGATCGTACCCGTCAGGATAGTGGCTTTGCAAGAACTCGCCGGGACCGGGGAAATGCTAAAAGGGTTTGAAAGGCCGTAGCGCAAATCGGCCGTCTGTTTCACCGGGAAGTGTGCGGTCACACCGTTCGGAACTCCGTCCGTGAAGAACACGATCAGGTTTAATGCGCCGGGTTCGTTGATCACCTGCAGCTCCTGATAAGCCATCCACAAAGCCGCAGCCGACCCCGTGTTTCCGCCGCATTTCACCTCGCCCATCACATCGGTTAGCGCGGGAGTGTCGCTCTTGAAGTTAACCGTCGGCGCGTAATCGAGCGTTGGCGTTGCCATGAATGTAATCAGCCCAAGCTGATCGCGTCCATTCGTGAAATCATTGGCGAACGTTTGCGCCGAAGCGACCATGATGTTGCATACACCTGCCTGCGCCATGGAACCGGAACGATCGATCACCATCATGATGTTCACATCACGGCGGTTCGCCTGAGCTGACGCGGCGATGGTGGCAGTCGGGTGGTTGAAGATACTCATGAACAAAGTCGGCATCACGATGGTGGCATTGACGCTGACGGTCCTCGTCTTGTACGCCGTTTCCGCGATATTGCTGGTCACGGTCAGGTCGAAGGTACGGTACATTCCGGTCGGATAGTTCGTTTCCAGGTACTCGTTGATCGTTGCTGTTGCCGCGGCGATCTGACTGTCCAGAGTCAAGCCGACGCTCAACGACCTCGCACCCGCCAAGGCCGCCGCGTCGCATGCAGCAGAGAGACGGGTCTGCACCAGGTAAGCCATACCCCCGTCAATCGCTAAACCGATCATGGGAATCACCACGACACTTAGCATCATGGTCAGCATGATGAGCGCGGCGCCTTTCTGTCGTTTTTGGCGGGGAGTCGGCATGGTCAGAAAATGAAGCTCGAATAGACGCCTTGATTCGTGGTGAAGGTATTCCAATTCAGGTCCGGCGCGCTGAAGTACGCTTCTGAGAGAAAAGCGCCTTGTCCAGCGGTCATGATCAGCGACGAGCAGGAAAGCTCGGCACCCGCATCGTGCCGTCGGTCAGATATCCGGTGCTGCTGATGGATCCGTTGCTGCTGATGTAAGCCGGGTTGGGCGTTCCGTAGTTGCTCGCGCGCAGACTTTTATTACCGACGACGATACGGCGAGTGAACACGACATTGTTCAGATTGGGGCAGCTTCCTGAGTCGGGCTGCAGTCCGCCAGCCTGGCACTGTTGCGGACCGATGAGCATCACAGTCGAAAGAATGAAGACACCGTTCCCGGCAGTCGGTGTGATGTAGAAGCCGGTGGCTAACTGGACCAGAATCGCCTGGTTGCCGGCTTGCGAGAAGTCCACTCCGTACGCGTACATGTGACCGGAATCCCTACAAATCTGCGTCACTTCAATGGAGCGAGCGACATTGATCCCGATGAATATCGTGCCGAGCAGCAGCGGTACCCAGACGATGCAGCAAAGCACAAACTCGACAAGTGCGCTCCCGCGCGCTCTTGAAACTCGCGATCGTAGTCTCATGAGGTCACCGGGGCGGTGGGAATCCATTCGGTGAGGACTCCATCACGTCCGAAGACACAGCCGAGATCTGCAGCGGTGTCGAGCTTCGCCACAGCGGCACGAGAGGAGCCACTGAAACGTTGTTGATGGCGATCTGAACCACGTTGCCCCCAGCATTACTGTTCGTCGCCTGTAGGGTGCTTGGATTGAAGTAAGTGATCGAGACGTTGTTCTGATTATTCGCGCCGCTATTCAGAAATCCAAGACTGCAGTTCTGGACGACGGTCTTGATCGAATCGTCCTGACCCATTCCCGGCAAGGTCTGGCTTGTTACCGCGTACCGGCAACCCTGACGCACGGCGTATTGCAGACTGGCCTTAGCGAACACCGCCCATGCAGAATCCATCATGAGGAATACGATCGCGAACATCGGCAGCAGGACGAGTCCGAGTTCGATTACCTGCGAGCCGCGGTCGCAAAAACGAAATCGTCGCATTGGTTTAGCTCAACCTCAGATGTTGCAGTTCTGGAATAAGCGCGAACGGGGATGCGACCGCAGCGATGCTCTCGCCGATCTGGCTGATTGTCGACGATCTTGCTTTGCGTCGCGCCGCGAGTTGAAGGTATGCGATCCGACTCGGATCGATCCCCATAATGCGGCAGCAGGTCTCGTCGACAGATGGCGGATGCGCGCCGGCGACGATCAGGCCCATCTGCTTCGTCGAGCCAAGAATCGGGCCGTTGCCTTCCATCGCTTCAATTCCGTCGACTATCGAGAAATGCCGTGGAAATAACGCATTCAGGTCGGCGATCGATTCATCGATCCCGGCCCAGTGCAGAACGTTCTTCGGCCATCCATAGACCCCGCCGGGAACGATCCCGAAGAGGTTCTTCATCGATAGGGTGGCGCCGGCCCAGTGATGCGTTTTCATTTTGGCGAGAGAGACCAGAACGTCGGCGCGGAGTACGGTATCTGGCAGATACAGCTCGCGCAAATTCGAGTGATTGGTCTTGAGTTCAACGCGACTCACGTTGTCCAGGTTCAGGTCGGTGAATTGGGATTCGAAGCGGGGAAGCGCATCGAAGTAACCCGCCGCTTCCGCCATATCCCAGGTGGGGCGGCGATGACCGGGACCTTCCGCGATCAGAACTTCGCGCGCACCCGCGGCTTGGAACGCGGCACATGCGGCTGCAACCAGCTTGGGATGCGTATTGATCGGACGATCGGCCTCAAACTCAACCAGGTTCGGCTTCAGAAGGACGCGCTTACCGCGTACGTCACAACGCTGCTCCGTTAGCACCGTTCTCAGAATCTGTTCGAGATCGACTTCGTAGGATGCAGCTTTGTGAATGGAAACGGCGTGCTCGACCGCAGCCGATCGGGATACCGAGCAGCCACCCAAAGCTAGGGTTCCGAAGAAGAAGTGGCGGCGCGATAGCAGGGGATACATTGCAATTCAACTCAGTAGAGGATTGGGCGACAACGTCGAGATCACGTCCAGCGCTACGTCGACGGTGGTCCAATCTCGCGAGTGGACACTTGATGGTGCAGCGGCAGTGTTGCCTTCAATACTGGCTACTCCCATGCGAAGCCACGCTGATCCTTGCGCGGATTGAGGCGAGCTGAGCATTTGGTGAGCGCGTCCAAGCGAAATTTGGAGCCGCCCAGAATTCGCACCGCTTAACGCGAGTAGAGCGAGACCTGTCGTCTCGGGGTAAGGTTGGGCATTCTCACTGCGCACAAAGGTTCCTCCGTGGTTCCATCCGCCTGCCGGGCACTCCCGAGCAAACAGAAATCCCTGTCCATCAGCGATCCGTTGTCTGGCCAAGGTCGAATCGATCGAAATCCTCTTTAGCGCCAAGAGGCTTACCGCAGTCGGGATCACCCACGATGCCGTTCCCGGATACCATGACCAGCCAGGAGGCGTCTGGTCGACATGGTCCCGCGCCAGCCAGTTCCGCAGCCGTTCGAGAGAATTCAATCCGCAGCCGCTGTTCTGCAGCAGCCACGCACTTGCGCGATCGATCACAGCCGGCGTACCACTGCCGGCAAGAGCAATAGCAGCGAAGCTCGTCACCCACGTGCTTCGACCGACAGCTGGGCATGGTGGCCAGCCGCCGTCCGATCGTTGGGAGCCGAATGAGCCACTCGCGCCCCCGCGCAGCAGCATCTCGCGCTCCGGTTGTTTCCCGAAGCGCAAGCACCGCGAGCGCTGTCGGCTCGGTCCATGAACTTGAGCCGGGATGGTAACCCCAGCCACCGTCGGAACCTTGCGCGCGGACCAGCGCGGAAGATCCGCCGTCCCGTTCCACCTTGGGCCTAGATTGTGGTCTTGCGTTTGCGGCGGCGTTTGATATAGAGCAGCAATATTGCGCCCGCTAAAATCCACACACCGGTCTGTATCGTCATTGGATCCATTGAAATCTCCTCCTTCAGTCAGTCATCCCACGCCGGGGATACTCTCAACCTTGTAAGTGCTAGAGTGATCGACGGAACGCCGGTATAACTTTAGTGCCCGCCGCTGTTAAGCATCGGCAGGTTGCGAAACAGCTGTAGCATGCCTGGTCCGGCGGCAATGATAAAGAGCGAGGGCAGGCAAAAGAAGAAGATTGGGAACACCAGCTTAACGCCGATCTTTCCGGCGCGCTCCTCCGCCTGCTGACGCCTCTGAACGCGCATTGCTTCGGACTGTGTTCTAAGAGCTTCGGAAACGCTCGTTCCGAACCGGTCCGTCTGAACAAGCAGAGCGACCAGCCGTTGTACTTCCTCTTCACCGGTGCGCGTCGCGAAATTGCGCAGTGCGTCCGGGCGGGTTTTTCCGGCTAGAGTTTCTAAGTTAAGGATATTTAGCTCTTCGCAGAGTATCGGATGCGCGACAACTAATTCGCGGCTCACTGTAACTAGAGACTGATCGAGACCGCAGCCCGCTTCCGCGCAGATCACCAATAAATCCAGAGCATCGGGAAGCGCAAAACGGATCTGCTCGCGGCGTTTCGAAGTAATGCGATCAAGAACAAAGCCAGGCGCAAAGTACCCGCCTACCGCACCGCCAATGACCATGACTATCTTCAAGACCGGAGTCACCGGCATCAGATCGCGCAGAAAGAACGCAGCCACGCATAAGACGACGCCTCCGATTATCCTCGTACCGGTGAACGTTGCGGCACATAAGTTACCTCGAAATCCGGCTGCATCGAGTTCATGGCGGACAAGGCGGAGATCCTGAGGCGTTAGTGGAATCAGGTTTCCCAGGTAAGACAGGAACTGAATCAGCATCGCCCGGAAAGGTTGCTTCTGCTCGTCGTTCAGGGGTACAGTCGAGGGGTCCTCGTAGCTCAGCTGGTCGATGAGGCGCGACGGCTTGACGTACTTCACGTACCCGAATAGGGTAATCGCGAGAAGCACGGCGGCGAACACACTGAATGAAGCGATTAAGGCCATGGATTGATACTCAGACTTTGATATTCACGATCTTCTTGATACAGAAGTAGGCGAGTACCTGGCCGCCTGCCGCGCCAAGAAGCAGCATTCTTCCCGTCGGGTCTTTAGTTAGACCCGCGAAATAATCAGGCGCGGTAATCGACAAAATGGCCAAGACTGCTACTGGAATCAGGAGCAGAACCATACCGGTAATCCGGCCATGGGCGCTCATGGCTTTGACCTGGCCTCGCAGTTTGCAGCGTTCTCGAATGATTCCGGAAAGGCGGCCGAGAATTTCACCCAGATTGCCCCCCGTTTCACGCTGAATGATCACAGCCGAGATGAAAAAGCGGATGTCCACAAGCGGTACGGCATCGGTCAGGCCTTTCATGGCGACGTCCATCGGAGCGCCCAGTTGCAACTCGTTGGAAACGCGGCGGATCGCCTCGCCCAGAGGATCGGGTGATTCAGCGGCGAGCATTTCCAGCCCTGTCCCGAACCCGTGACCCGCTCGTAAGCACCGCGCGAGGAAATCGAGCGCTTCGGGAAACTGCGCTTCGAAGGCTTTGATGTTCTTGTTGCGTTTGCGCGCAACGTACATCCACGGCGCGAGCGTGCCGATCAATGAAAACACGGCGGTGCTCAGCGTGGTCATGGAAAGCAGATTGAGTTTCGCTCCGATTGCTGCACCGATCAAACATCCGCCAGCGCACGTCCCCAAGAGGCGTTCCGCACTCCAATCGAGACCCGACTGTCGCAGCGTCTGTTCGAGAGCGGTCATCATCGGAAGACTTTGCAACCATTCTCGTGAACGGTTCCGATCCGCGAGCGGACGGAGTATATTCTTCACGGGAGCAGCAGCGCCCGCTTCTACTGTCCGCAGCATTTGCATGAACAGCTTGCGCTGGTTCGATTCGTGTAAGGCCAACCCGACGCCGACGCAGCACATCGTAACGAAGAAGATGGCCAGGAACGTGACAATCATCAGAAGGCTCATCTCAGCGAACCTCCGTGGTGCTTTGGAACAGCGACCCCGGAAGGTCGATCCCCGCGGCTTTCAAACGATCACTAATTTTCGGGCGGACACCGGTGGCGCGGAAACGACCGAGCACGCGTCCGTCGCTCGAAAGTCCCGTGCGCTCGAACAGGAAGATGTCCTGGGTGGTGACCTGATCGCCTTCCATGCCGATGCATTCCGTAATGTGCGTCACGCGGCGGCTTCCATCGCTCAGTCGCGCGATCTGGATAAAGAGATCGACCGCAGATGCAATTTGCTGCCGGATCGAACGCTGGTTCAGATTTCCGCTGTACATCCCGACCATCACTTCGAGACGGGTGATTGCGTCGCGCGGACTGTTTGCGTGGACCGTAGTCAATGATCCGTCGTGACCTGTATTCATCGCCTGAAGCATGTCCAGCGCTTCCTCGCCTCGGACCTCGCCAACGACGATTCGGTCGGGGCGCATGCGGAGTGCATTGATCAGAAGGTGCCGCTGCGTAATCGCGCCGCGTCCTTCGAGATTGGCGGGACGGGTTTCGAGGCGAGCTACGTGCGTTTGGCGCATCTGCAGTTCGGCCGCGTCTTCGATAGTGACGATGCGTTCGTCTTCCGAAATAAAGCCTGACAGAACGTTGAGAAACGTCGTCTTCCCCGCGCCGGTCCCACCCGAAATGATCACGTTCAATCGCGATTTCACGCAGCTTTCAAGGAAATCGAGCATGCCTGGAGTGAGTGCGAGTTTGTTAGTTAGATCAGAAGGCCGCAGTGGATCTTTGCTAAACCTGCGGATTGATAGCAGGGGCCCATCGACCGCGAGCGGAGGAATAACGGCGTTGACACGCGAGCCGTCCGGCAATCGCGCATCTACCATCGGCGAGGATTCGTCGATCCTTCTTCCGACGCGGGAAACCACGCGTTCGATGATGCGTTGGAGGTGGCTATTGTCTTTAAATTCGACGTTGGTGCGCTGAAGCTTGCCTGCGCGCTCGACGTACACAAGCTTGTTGGTGGTGACCAGGATATCGGAGACCGTGCGATCCTGCAGCAGCGGTTCCAACGGTCCCAAGCCAAAGACCTCGTCGAGAACTTCTTCAATCAGCCGGTCTTTTTCGACTAAGCTGAGCGGTGTCTTGTCTTCACTTAATATCTTCGCGACCGATGGTCGGACTTCCTGCCGGACGCGATCCAGCGGTAGAGCAGAAACGGCTTCGAGGTTGATGCGATCGAGAAGCTGGCGATGGACCGAGAACTTGAGGTCTTGAAGGCGCGCCTTCGAGTTTTCGCGCTCCAGATCGGGGAGGTTCGTGCGGATATCTTCAGTGAGTGGCCATATCTAACCAAAAAGCGAGAAGCGGCGTTTCGGCTTCGCCACTTCTGCTCCGATGATTTGACTCGTGAGACGCGCAAAGTGCTGCGCCAGGCGATTATCGGGCGGGAGAAGACTGCCCTTCGCGTAAGATTCGTATAAGCTCGGGTAATCGTTGGGCAGCGTCGCGTAGAGCGGGCGGCCTAAGATCTTCTCGAGTTCCTCGCGCGTGATGTCCATCATCTTTGGCGCGCGATTCAGGATGACGTGCAACTTGTGTTTGTTGTGCTGATCGTCCTGGAGCCCGCGAGCCATGCTTTTCAAGCCATGGAGCGCGATCACTTCGGTGGTCGAGATTAGAAACAGGTCATCTACTTCTTGTAGGGCGGCTTCTGCGAAAGAGGTGAGGCTGCGGCCGAGGTCAATCACGCACCAATCGTGCTGCGTTCTCATGAACCGCAGCAGTTCCTGAAAATCGGCTTCTTCCGGAGTGTCGCGATGGCTGACCGTGATCGGCGCGGGTAAGACGCTGAGCCCCGGCTTAATCGGCGATAGGAATCCCTGCCATAAGCTGGCGTCCAGCCGTGACAGGTTTCGCGCAGCATCAACCACCGAGTAGTCACCGGTCGCCTTCATCAGAAATCTAGTTAGACCGGAAGCAAGGTCGAAGTCTGCCATCAAGACGTTGGATTTTGTTTGGCGCTGCAATTCGACGGCGACATGGCACGCAATCGTAGTCGCTCCGCAACCGCCCTTCGCGGATAGAAATCCGAGCAGCTTTCCCTTTTTGCGTGCAGATCCGTTCTCCCCGCGCGCTTCCACGATGCGGGCGAGAGCCGGCATGAGCGTCTCAGACATCGGCGGATAAACGAACTCCGCCGCTCCGCCCTGGAGCGATTCCAATATCCAGTGCGGGTCCGCGGTGCCGTGCAAAGCGACGATTTTTGTCTTCGGCGCCCGCATGTGGATCTCGCGCAGTGCCGACCCCGCTTGTTCCTTGAATGCTGCGATATCGAGCATCAGGACTTCCGGATTGCTTTCGGAAATCCCGGAAAGCAGCGCCTCCATGTTGGAGCGATCGTAGGTTTCAATGCTGCTGCGCAGCGGAGCAAGGGCAGTTTCGGCGGCAGATCTTAATTCGGCGTTTTCGATCGCCAGGGCAAAGGAAGAGGGATACATATCGTCCTAATGCACCGCGCTCGTCGTCGCAGCGGAGGTCGATGCTGCTGCGGAAGCGACGGGCGCCGTCGAAACCGGGCCAGTCGGAGCCGCGGTGGGCGCTGCAATAGCCGCTGGAATTGGGTCGCGTAAGAGCTCGACCGGAACCGACCGTAGATCCGGGAGCGAAATCTGGCTCGGAGATGCGGCGGGCGTCTGGGGCGGCACTGTCAAGCTGCCTTTGAGGAATGCAACTGGCATCGGGATGTCAGGAGCTGTTTCTCCGGGCTCGATCGCACGAACGATCTCGGGAGTAACGATCACCAGCAGTTCGGTGTGGCTGCGTGTTGCGACCTTTGACTGGAACAGCTTACCGACTAACGGAATATCTCCAAGGCCGGGAATCTTATCGATCGTCTGCGATAACCGATTGTCCAGCAGACCTGCGATTACAAAGCTTTGGCCATTTCGTAGTTCGATCTCGGTCTCTACGCGACGCGTATCCAGTCCCGGAACCGTGAACCCATCTACGGTAAGTCCGTTGGCGTAATCCAGCGAACTCACTTCCGGAGTTACAGTCATCCGGATGGTGCCGCGGGGCGTTACGAATGGCAGAAAGTGCAGCCGTATTCCGAACTCATGGAATTGAATTGTGACCTGGCCAACACCTCCGCCTCCACCCTGCAGGGTGGGAAACGGGAACTCTCCGCCAGCTAAGAAACTGGCAGGGCGGCCGCTGATGGTTAGCAGGTTTGGTTCCGCCAGGATCTCCGCGAGATTCTTACTCACTAAAGCGGCCAAGGTTCCGCCGAGATTCAAATCCGGTCGGTAGAAGAAGATATTTAAAGCGTCCTGAACGGAGAATGTAGTCGGAGGGCCGCTTACTCCTGGCGGCGATGTCTGACCGGTCGAAATAGAGCCTGGCGTGTTGCCAGCGCCGGTACTGAAGAAATTTAAGCCGAGTTGCGTGCTAGCCGAACGGTCGACATTCGCGAAACGAACGTGCAAGAGGATCTGCGGCTCAGCGGGTGGAAGCGGAACCCGCAACAAATTGACAACTTTCCCGAGCGTCGTTGCGATAGCGACGGCCCGATCGGCGGCAATTGCGTCCGGAGCGGTTCCGCTCAGGAAAACGGCGCCGTTGTCCGCACGGAACGTAATGTCACTGCCCGGGAATTCGCGGGCTATTTCGTCGCGCACCATATCCGCGCGATTGTCGTTGCCATGAACCCGAACGTTGAAGATGGTTCGAACGCCGGCGCCGTCCCAAAGTACGAGACTGGTTTCTCCTGGCGCTTTGCCGTTAACCATGACTTCATTCACACTGACGACCACCGCTTCTGCGATCTCCGGCGTAGCAGTCGCGACGCGCTTCACACCCGTGCGGTTTTCGAGTACGGTCGACTTGTTCACGTCAAGGTCAATCACGCTCTCAGCGGCAGGCGGCGACGACACTCCGGCGAACGAGAGGGCCAGCCATAGGATTGCTGTCAACATCAATTGCTCCCTGTTCCGGCAAACATCGTTTCAGAACGCTTCGCGCCGGTGAACACTTCCACAGTCGCTGCCGAGGGCGGCTTCGCATCCGCTTTTGCTACCAGAGCGGTCCTCACTCTTCGACTCGCACCTGTCATGGCTGGAAGAGGTGCGGCGGCAACTCCAAACAGGCCCGCCATGGAAGCACCGCGAGTTACTTCATTCTTGCTGTCCATCGGATTTCGTAGCACTAGCTGTACGCGAGTTTCGTTGCTCGCTAAGCTAAGGGTTTCGGCCTGCTCGGGCGTGACAAGTAGATTCACTACCTGCGCGTCTTCCGGCTTACCTTCGACATTGTGTTCGATCTTCTGTCCAGCCGAAAGCACCTCAATGTTCTGCAACACGGTGCGCGACATCATCCCGGATTGAGTCGATTGGGGTGAGTTTCCGGAGACTACGACATCGACTCGGACTCCGGGTAGCACGAACCCGGCTAATCCGATCACGTCGTTCACGCGGAGGGCAACGGCCCGCATGCCGATCGGGATGGTCGCGGCGAGACCCGCGCCCGCGCCTTGAGCCGCCAATCGCTCGGAAACGAACGGCTCGTCTTTAAATACTTTCGTTACAACGCCGCGCCCGATTAGGTCCTGACGCTTCGATATGGCCTGCGCGGGTACGGCTGCCGGCCAGTCCGCTTCACGGACATCCGCATCACGCACCAGCGTTCCGACCTCAAGGTCGTGTGCCGCGACGAACAGATGAGTGGACGCGACCGGCGCACTCGTCTGAACGTGAGCCGACACGCCCCGATAGACCACGTAACTGGCGATTGCGGCGACCACCACGGCGAACACAAATACAGTAAGCAGACGTTGATTCATAAATTCTTTCAGTGCTCTTATTCAGACTTCAAAAAAAGGAGCTGCGACTTGGACACGGCCGTGTTTCCGCCACAGCTCCGCAATTTTTAGCTCGCGCCCGCTTTCGCTACTGAATTCGCGTTGGTTAGCGAACTGTTCACGGTGGTCCAGAGTCCGTTGACGCTCTTGCTGACGTTGGTTAGAACGCCAATTGCGGCCAAAGCGATAAACGCCAGAAGCAGCGAGTATTCTACGAGATCCTGCCCTTCTTCTTCCTGCCAGAAGTTGTTTAAAAAATTGATCATGTAATTCTCCTTTCTAGAGGTTTACTTGCGAGAGTCGATGGTTCGGGCTTGCCGACTGGGAAAGCCGGAAGACCCTTGTTCCCAACAGGTGACACTGATGAGAGGTTTTGCCGCGCGTCACGAGCCTGAGTTGCGCTCGAGTGCTTTTGGTTCGCGCGAAACACGATCGCGATGCCGTCGTCATAAACGATCGACCATTGGCGAGATTCTTTTAGTGCTTCCACTAGCGGCGCATCCGCGCGTACAAGCACGGTGTCGACTGCAAATTCGGAGAGCGACGATTCCCAGTCGTAATGCGCATTGACGAGATCGAGCAGGCGGTTATCGAAGTCCGCGCCATAGAAGTCGCTGCGTCCATCAATGAACACTTTGTATCGGGGATAAAGCTTGTAGATCAGATAGTCGCCCCATTGATCGTTGGCAAAGATGCGCGAACCGGGGCGGGACTCGAGAACTTTGAGGGCCGAGACTGGATAAAGATGCGGGTCGTATTCCGCAACAAAGCTGCCGGGACGGTTCGGGGCGGTGAACAGCAAAGCGAGTACGAGGACTACTCCGGCACTTGCCAGGTGCAGCCTCGGAACGCGCTCCAGCTCGCGAAAATCGGATCCAAGATCGCGGAGTGTTGCAGCCAGCCGTCGAATAACGGAGGCAGAGGAGTTCGCGGCCGTGCGACCGGCGACATCTTGAATCATTCCGGCCACGAGCGGCGCGGCAAAAAACGCGAAGATTGGAATGTTGCGGCACGACATCAGGGCTAAATGCGACCAAGCGGCAACAATCACGGCATCGGCCACACGCCGCCTGCCGGCGCACCAGCAAAACGCGAAGAGGGCAAGAAACAGCATTACCTCGAAGTAAATCGCGCCATGTAAGTGAAAGCTAATCGACTGAAATTCACCGATATTGTCTAACTGCCTGGTGTCGAGAAGATACGTAACTACATGACGGTGAAGCTCGAGTCCGTACGGGTTCAGCAGTGTCGCCAAACTACACGCCCCCGCGTTCAGAAGCAACATACGGGCACGCTGGAACTTAGTGCTTTTCGATTCGCCGGAGTTCCAAAGCCAGGCCTCCGCCAAATCACCGAAGGCATAAACGATAAGTAGCGCGATTCCGATGAAGAAGGAGCCATGGACATTCGTCCATACCGCGGTAATCAACGGCAGAAACCAGAAGAAGTGTTTCCGTCCCTTGCGTATCTCGTCGAGAACAAGACAGAAGACAAGCAGCAGTACCCACGCGGCAAGATGCGGCCGCGCGAGCCAGTGCAAACTTGAAGCTGCCATCGCGAGGAACGTCACGGCTAAGGCCACTAACGAGTTGCCAGTTTGGCGGCAGACCAGGCGATAAAGCAGAACGAACACGAGTCCCAGCAACACTATGTTGACGAACACGACGCCGGTCAGACCGGAATAGCCGTGAATGACCGCGAAGCACACATCCCATAGCCATTCCCACGCAAACCAGGGTTGCCCCGGCTTAGAAAACGAAAACAGATCTACGGTCGGAACGGAATGATGGGCGAGAATCCACTCGCCGGTTCGGATATGCCATCCCGTATCGCCGTCACCGAGCATTCTCTTCGCGCCATTCAGATGCACGAACAGAAAAAGAATTGGGACAAGGAACGCGAGGTCGGTGAAGGATGGAAGAAGCCTCACGAGCCACGGTTGCGACTGGTCTTTCTTCGGAATGGAAGACGTTTGCATGTCCTGTTAAGTTCTATCGGTTGAAGGTGACTAAAGGTTTAGAAAGCTTTAATTCGGCAAGAGTTTGGCGAGTAAGCAGAGGACAACGCCAAAAGCAATAACCGTGCCGTGCGGGAGTCTAAGTGACTGCGATTCGCGCACGTCGAGTTCGATATTTGTTCGATAAGGCGCCTCAAAGCGCGCGAGAGACCCTACTAAGGTAAGGACGTTGAAATAAGTCTGAGCAAACCGCTTTCGGGCGAGCACAAGCGCCAAGGCGACAACCCCGCCAAGCAGCGATGTAACTAGAAAAATCACCAGCCAGTTCATAGGCCCGGCCATCGTGGCCAGGGCCGCCATAAGCTTGACGTCGCCGGCTCCCATCCCTCGAAGGATATAGAGGGGAACATAGATAATCAGGGCCAAGACCAAGCCCTCTGCGGCCGAAAGAGCACCAGCAAGGCCAAAGAAGGAGGTATTCAGTGCAATTCCTAGTAATACTCCTGAAATAGTTAGCCAGTTAGGGATACGGCGGACGCGGAAATCGAACCAACCCGCAAGCAGAGCAACTCCGACTAAGACGAGCCGAAGAGTTAGAGGAGCTACAGGCATGACGCGGCTTTTAGGTTCACTCGAACGGGGAGTGCCCCACTGGGTCGAGGGCTCTCAGTTAGCTGGAACGGCGGATTTCCACAAGATCGCCAATCAGGATTCCAAGCGCCTTTACGAGACCGGCCGGCAGTTCCAACGTAGACTCCGCGCGCAAGCAGATCGCGATGCGTTTCGGCGCTAACACGGACCGGATGCCGCGGATTCGCAGCCTGCGATCGAGGAAGACGACATCAATAGGAAAAGCCATCCCGAACGTGTGGATCGCTTCGCACGGGTTAAGCCAGAATCCATGCCCGGGCGGCAGCGACTTGCATCCGAGCAGGCCTTCGCGGCGTTCAGTGCTTGTGCGCGCGAAAACGATATCCTTGCCGAGGCAAACATCGCGCGCGGCGATCCGAGCCTCTACCTTAACGGTGCCTGCCTTCATACTTAGCCGGAAGTGTGCGGCGGCCGACTGATTTCTCTAGCGGGGATTAGTCTCTGATCTTTTGCGCCAGCAAACGATGGAATAGGTGCTCGCCGGCTTCGCGCCGTACCGAGAGACGTCCGGCGCCATACGCCCGCGATGACAAACCGCGCTGGACGGCTTCGCAGACGGCGACATCTTCCTGCTGCACAACGTCACTTACCGCGACACTATCTGCCGAATTAATAGTGGCCGACGAGCTGAAGTAGAAGTCGAAGATGACGCGCGTCCGATCAGTTCCGAGAGGAAGCACCAGGTTCGTGTCCATCACGCCTTCGTAGATGTTGATCATGAAGTTAGGGAATAGCCAGTAGTAATAGGCACGGTCGCCCGTTCGCGTTGCGCCGAACTCATCATGGGCGCTCGCGATCGGGCTGGATTGCAAGCAGTAGCGTTCGCCGTTCTCTATTGTGTAGTGTGCGTAATCAAGAACGCTGTTCAGTCCTTTATGTAAGTAAGGAACATGATAGCCGCCGTCAAGATAATTGTCGACGTATACTTTCCAGTTACAAGCCAGAGTGTATTCACGGCGGGAGTGAAAGCGCAGCGCCGAGAGAGCTAGAGGTTCAATGCGTGCCCGAAGATTACCAAGATAGTCTTCTAGAGACGGACCCGTCTGTGAAAGCGACACGAATACGAACTGCCCCCAGACGGCAACTCGAACCGGAACTAAACCGTTTGCCGCGCGGTCGAAATTGCAGACTCCGGTGAAATCAGGCGTTCCTTTCAGCGAGCCGTCGAGGCCGTAAGTCCAGCCGTGGTAAGGGCAGCGGAAGAGTTGCGTATTGCCTTCCGCACTCGTTGCGACTGCGGCCGCGTGATGGCGGCATACGTTGAAGAACCCGCGAAGGACGCCGTCGCTGCCGCGGACGATCACCAATGGCTCGCCTGCAATTTCGACCGTGAAATACTGGCCGGGATGTTCTACCTGGTCGGTACGTCCTGCTGCTTGCCACCCGCTACTAAAAATGCGCTCTCTTTCCAACTCCAGAACGCGGGGATCTGTGTACCACGCAGCGGGTAGTGTAGATGCAAGTTCCAACGGTGCCTTGTCATCGTAAGCCGATAAGATCGCTGAAAGCTCGGCACTCACGCGGGTAGCTCCTTGCGCCTTGTGGAACCGGCGTAGACGAGGACCCCGATCGCGACTACCGCGACTGTAGATCCAATCGTTTTGAACAGAGTAAGTGACTTATTCGGATCATCTTCGGCCGGAATCGCTGAGAGAATCAGCGTAACTATGGTGGTCAGCAAGCCGACAGCAGCCAGTATGCGTAGCCAAACGCCACCAACTTGCCGCAGACGAAAGACCGCTAAAAACAGAAAGACGTACGGGATGAAGTAAGTCAGGATGCTCATACTCACAAGCACGTCGTAAGCGCCTTTGACGCTAGTTCCCGCCTGACCGAGAAACGCGAACAGTATCCCTGCCGCGCCATAACTCACGATCGCAACGTAGGGGGTTCCAAATCGAGGGTGAACACGCCCGAACGCCGGGGGAAGATGCGCATCTAGACCGGCCACAAACGGTAGGCGCGCCGTCGAAGTAAGATAAGCGCTCGCCGAACCGATGTTACTCATCGCTACCAATATGGCGATAGCCGGCACAAGGACTGTTAGTCCGAAGGTGCCACACATCTGATCGAGGGCGAGCATGAACCCGCCGAGTCCGCGGATACGTTCGGCAGGTAGCGCTACTAACATGGCGATCGTCCCGCCGATGTAGCCGATCGTGATCAGTACACCCCCGAGAAGCAGTGCGCGCGGAATGTTCTTCCGTGGATTCTCGATCTCTTCGCCCATAAATGATGCAGCCTCGCAACCGCCGAATGCAAACGCAATAGTGGACCAGAATACCGCGTCGTTGAAGCCGGATCGGGGAATCAGACTGCGCGGCGTGAAGTGGGTGGCGGACCCGAATCGAGCGAGGGTGAATCCCGCGAGTACGACGAGCACAAAGACAGGTATCCATACACCGAACGCACCCAGGTTACTCAGCCACTTACTCCAGTTAAGGCCAACAACGTTCAATCCGGTAATCAGGAACAGGCATAAGACCGAGAACAGCATGTAGTAGATGCGGCTTCCCTCAGTTGCACCGTGACCATGATTAGTGGCGAAGAGTAGGCTACCTGCGGCGAAGTAAAGGACCGCCGGGAAGTAAGGCAGGTTGCTCATCCAATAGGTCCAGCCGGCGATGAACCCGGCGAAGTCTCCGAAAGCGAGACGCGTCCAAACGTATAGGCCCCCCTCTTGCGGGAACGCGCGTGACAGCATGAGCACGCAAGAGGCGAGAGGCACGAAGAACGCAGCCCATGCAAACACCCATAAGGTGATTGCGCCCGGGCCCGTTGCGGCGGCTGTCGCGATCCATCGCAGACTTAGCGCGCTGATGACGTAGAACAGCGTCAGGTCCAGGAATCGAATGCGCCGCTTTAGCATGGGAAGCGAATCATCATGATCGCAGTTCGCATGATCGGAGTTTAGGGCGGGAGATAATATCGGGATTGACCGCCACTAACCCGACCGCGCTTCGCCCCGTAAGCATGATGGTTTGGTCTGCCTTGCTGCTGGTGTTTCTGCTGGGCACGTTCCGCGCGACTCTGGTGGGATTGTCGGACTGGTATTTTCGGATCGGGACCCGGCCCGAAATCGAGCGCGCCATTCACTACATGCCCTCGAATGCGCGTTATCACTACTACGACGCATTAGCGATTGAGCAGAATAATCCCACTTCACCCGAGATCGCGCGTCAGTTCGAGCAGGCTGTGCAATTGAATCCGCGCTTCTCCGACGCCATGCTGGCGTGGAGTGTTGAACTGGAACTCGCCGGCCAGCGCGCCGATGCGGAAGGTTTGTTGGATCGGGCACAGGATATCGACCACCTGCTGCGTCCTTCCTGGGCGCTTGCCAACTTCTATTACCGGACCGGCAATGAAGCGAAGTTCTGGCGTGAGGCGCAGAATTGTTTCCGGCTGATGTCCCGCACAGGAGTGATGGAGGGTCGCTTCGCCTTAGTTCCCGTGTTCAACCTTTGTTGGAATGTCTCGCAGGACCCGAGCACCATTCTGAGCAAAGCTATTCCAAGTGACCGGGTCATTCAAGGCTACTACCTCGGCTACTTACTTAACACGAATCGGTTCGAGGCCGCGAAACAGGTTGCTGCCCTTTTACTCCCGAACGCGCAGCCGATCAATCAGCCGTTCCTGTTCGCGTACTGCAATTCGATGATCACGCTGGGTGAAATTGCGTCTGCCGTGCAGGCCTGGAACGCGATGTCGGCAAGTCATTTGATTGGCTTCACGCCGCTAAATCCGGCAGCGAACCTATCGATTACCGACAGCCGCTTCTCGGCGCCACCGACGGGTGTCGGATTCGATTGGCGCACCCGCGTTCCCGAATCTGTTCGTTTCCGGTTTACGGACGGCAACCCCGGATATCAATTCACCTTCAATGGATCGCAACCGGAAGCTTTCGACCTTATCAGCGAAATCGTCCCGGTCGTTCCCGGGCGAGCTTATCAGATCACGAGTAACGCAAAAGCTGATTTCGATCCCTCGGCGAGCGGAATCCGTTGGTCCGTGTGGGATTATCGCGCAAACCGTCAGATCGCCTCCCAGGGCGACGGCAGCGTCTTGAAGTTCCAAGCTCCCAACAACCTGTCAGCGTTGGAACTTCGGCTGGCGTATCAAAGGCAGATGGGAACCTTGATGCTGAAAGGTGACTACGACCTGAATCAGGTCACCTTGCAGCAATCGCCTTAGCTATTGGATTACCTGCCAATTGGCATTGTCACTTTCGACTTTTCGTGATGCGTACTGCGTGGTGATTTGAGCCGACAAGGCGCCGTCTAGCGTCTGCCCGTTGATTGTGCTGAGACTACAGGCGTTCGCGGTCGAATCGATCTTCTTCAACTGGAAGGACCGTCCTTGGATGCCGACGGCGCTCGGAAGCGTAATAGTGACGGGGCCTCCTGTGGCGTTGCACAAAACAACACTGTCGCCCATGGTGAGAGAATAGCTCGCTGTTTTGGCGGCGATCGACTCGCGGATTCCGCCGACGTTTAAAGTGCCGGAAGTTAGCGTGTTTATCTCGGACTGGACGTAGCCTGCAATCAGTTGCTGTCCGGCGCTTCGTCGGATGAACTCCATCCGACTGAAAGTAAGTCTGGTTCATCCAAGCTCCATCGGCAGTTAGATTCGGATCATTCAATACGCCATAAGCGAAGGCGTCCGCGATACTCGACCAGTTCGATGTCAACAGCTGATTATATTGATCGTGCAGCGAATCACAAGTGGTGCCTTGGTATGAGCCGGTTCGCGAAAGCATGGGAATAACCACAGTCTTGGCACCCTGGCTTCGCATATACCGCGAAAGCGCAACTATCTTCTGGAACGTCTGCAGCGGGGTTAGAGTCAGAGCGGACACTGAGCATAGATCGTTTGTTCCCGCGAATAGCCAGGCGATATTGTCCTTTCCGCTTGGGTTGAAGGCCGTCGCGAACTTCGGCTCCGCGGTCACGATATTTGAGAGGTATTCACCCGCCATCCCCATGTTCCAAATCTGAAACGCGTCAGTTAGACCCGTCATCATTCCGTTACTGCAAGCCGGCGTCGCGCCCTTGCCCTGAGTGATAGAGTCTCCGATGCACACAAGGTTATTAACGGTCGTGGCGGGTGTGTACTTGCCGCGAACAACACCTCGATAGCCGATCCAATTATTCACCGCGGCGTCGTTCTGTGCGACTTCTGCCGGGGTCAGTTCCCGGTTATAGAAGAGCGCCCGATACATCGTGCCGGTCATCTGACCGCTGATGTTATTACCACCAAGCATCAAAGGACCAGTTCGAGAAGGCGGAAGGTTACCGCCGCGAGAGTAGTAGGTCACATTGCAATTGGAACCTATACAGATCGTGTCGTTGCTCGGATCGAGCATGTAAGTGAACAGGTTAGGGCCAACTGCGGCATCTACTTCCTGCGTCGCGGGAGTTCCCACCCATGAGCCGTACAGACCGCAGCAGAGCGGTGTTTGCGCCAGGACATTTCCCCATAGGATGATGCTGGACCCAGCCGATACGTAGGTTTGCACCTGGCCATTGTTGTTGTAATTGTTCGGAATGGACATGTCCGCGTAGATCTGGATCGTTTGCAAGCTGTTCAGCACGGGCGTTGGTAATATCACTGGGCTATTCATCGAGGTGGCCCAGGTTAAGCCGAGGTTGGTCCAGGCCGGGTTCCCGCCGGTGGGTACTGTTCCCGCGTTTCCGTTACCGGAGCAATCGGGGAGCACTCCACCCGATCCGATGCTACCGTCGCAATTACTCATCCAGTAGTCTGCGATCAAACCGGTTGCGACAACTCCATTCGCGTTTTGGAATACACCGGCACTGTTGCATTGTTTGAGCGCCTCGCGCTGTTGGTCCGACGAGATATAGAGTTCCCCGGAAGCACATGTTGCCGGCATGTTGGAGACCGGCCCTGTTTTTACGGGCATGGTGTGAGCAGCCGCGGCAGAGTTCTGAGTACCCGCGGTGAACGTGTTGGTCTGATCGGTATATGCAGTTGTCGAGAACTGCTGTACCTTGGTTGCCGTCCCACTAACACTGGTGAACGCAGGCTGCGCACAAACAGGCCCCCCGGCGGCGTTATCCGCAGTTTGGAACTGATTTGCGGGACACGGCCCCGTGCTCGCCTTCGCACTGAAAGTACTCCAGTCAGATGCCGCAAGGTACCCGCTTGTGGAACTAGTAGCCGTGGGTAGCGAGATTTGCGTCCGCGCTCCCGCCGTGTCATCGGTCACTGTGAACGGAGCGATAAAGTTGAGGGTCGATCGTGCATTCGTCTGTATTCCGGCGCCTTGCACATTGGAGTAGATGTTAGGACTCCCTGTCAGTTTCGTCCAAGCAAACGAAGTTAGCCAGGAGGGATTCGGGTAGCTTTGTGTTTGGTCGACCGCATTCGTAACCATGGATGCCGTGTAATCACCGGCCTGCGCCGTAATTACGCTGCCCGTCCGTCCGAGAACCGAGGTTACCGGATTCACCCAGCCATAACCCGCCGCTGACGCCAGACAAGTAGAGAGGAGGTTCGGCACCGTATTCGTGTTGAGCCAAAGCCGTCCCACGCTGCCGGCGGTCGTACAACCGGGATCGGTCGGATGCGACGCGATCTGTATTCCAGCGGGAGATATTGAGAACTGGTTCGTCGGCGCGTACGGGGTGAAGTACGTCAGGTTTGCATCCGCAAAAAAGCTCAGGTTCCCGTCCTTGAACGTGAGGAAGTTGGCTCCCGTTCCCGCTCCAGCCGCGTAGAAATTCGACAAATCCACGGTAAATGCGCCTGCACCGATACCCGCCCACGATGCATCGTTCGATGCGCCATACCCAAGCAACTGCAATCCTCCCATCGTGAAGCCCTGAGTGGGAACACCGTTTCGAGTCAGACCGCTTTTTTGAAGGATAAGTCCGGGCGCTTGTGTCTGGACAATTAGATTGTTGTTGGGGTCCGGCGACAAACTAGCACCGCCTACGGTAACACTGTCGCTCTTGAAATTATGTATGTAATTGGTTACGTTGTGCGCTGAGCTGATTACGTTCTCGGTAGTTAGTACACCCCCGGTTACGTGTAGCGGAACAAAGAAGTCGGTAATCGATACTCCCAGAATGTCGTCTTGAATATTGATCGGAGTATTTGCCGTATAGGAGGTAGTAACCAGGCCGCCCGCCGATTGGTTCGTGAAATGAACGTTGGTGTTGACGCTCGCCTGCCCCCAGATGTTCTCGAGATGAGCGAAAGATCCAGTGTCGATTCGGATGCAATCCTGCATGTATTCGCAGTGAATATCGCCAATCTCGGCTTCGGACCCGTTCTCGAGCAGGACACCCGTTCCCGTAGTTGGAGTACTGCTGGTCGGGTCGTAGTATCCGTCGAAGCTTATGCCGTGGATGGTATTACGGCTGGTTACCGTACTCAGATGGATTGCGATCGCGCCGTCCGCAATCGGGGCCTGGCACGCCGAACCACCGAGGTTGACCGAACTGGTGTTTTGCACGCCGAAGCCTTCCAGGTCCAAACCATACTTCACAAATCCGAGTAAGTCGACGTTCTGTAGATAGCTGTCTTCCTGCATGGACTGAGAAGCAACGGCCGTGGACCCGAGAATACAAGACGCGTTTACGGTGATATCTTCGAGCGACGCGTGCTGGGTGGGCTGCGCCCCGGGCGGTAGAAAAGGTCCGTTGAGTACATAGGGCGGTCCGATCTGAACCACCGGTGTGTTCTGGGGAAAGCTGGTTGCCGCAACACCGGTATTGATCGCAACGATGGTTGATGAGAAGGCGTCGTGCCCGATCAATCGGGCGCCGTTTGGAATGACTATTTGACTCTTGATCGCGCAACCTCCAGGAAATGGGCGAGTAGGGATCATAACTATGGAGCCTCCCCCAGCGCCCCCGTTATAGAGCGCCGCCTGTATCGCAGCGCTGTCGTCGGTCCAGAGTGCGGCGTTGCCCGGGTTCTTCCAGATGTCACAGACAGCGCCGAACTCTTCCACGCTGACCGTCTGGGTCAACTTGGTTGCCATCGGGATCGGGATTGACCCGTAGCCCGCGCCCGTGTACTTAAGATTGGATGTCCAGCCGGTATTCGATGGGGACCCGGTGCCTCCGTTAGCTACGGCGACCGTTGGGAGATTCGTTGCCGGAACATGCGCGTTACTATCCAGTGGAGCGTAGCCATTCACGCCTCCCTTGTTGGTATTGATCTCGCAAGTCAAACAAGCAACATCGACGCGGTTTTGACCGGCATTCGTTGCGGCGCTTAATGGACCAGCGAAGTTAAGGGCGTTTTCCGAGGTGATGCCGGATCCATTGTTCTCGATCCCTAAACTCGACACCCCACCCAGTGGATTCCAGATCGCTGAGTTACTACCAGGAGTTACGTTTGTACTCGCCGCAACCGCGACATAAAGAGTGTTGTTGTAAGAGACGGTGTTTAGGGCAGCATAGGCTGAGCTAGAGGTCCAAACTCCTTTGGACGTCAACGCCTGACCGCTGGGACCGGCAGCTCCAGCAGGTCCTTGCGTTCCTTGCGGTCCAGTGGGACCAGTCAAGCCGGCACCGCCTTGATTGCCTTGAGCACCTTGAATACCCTGCGGGCCGATCGGTCCGATAGCTCCTGCCGATCCCGGGGACGCTACCTCAACCCAGACGCCGGCATTGGTTCCCGGCGTGATTGAAGTGTTGGCCGCAAGCGCCCACCAGGACCCGCCAGCGTAGGTCACGACGTCAAGAACACTGTAAGCCTGGCTATTGTTCCAGGCTCCGCGGAGTGTAGGAGACTGACCGTTCTGGCTGGACAGCCCCGTGACCAGTCTCCATGAGTTATTCACGCACCCAAACAGATTCCCTGAAGCCAGCGAAAAAACAAGGCTGGCTTTGCCCGATCCAGGGCCGCTGCAGGCTCCGCTGGGGTCGGTATTTACCGATGGCGGAATAAAAGCGGTCGCGTTGCTCAGGTCCATTTGACCTTGCACCACGCGATCGCCGTTGATCGTTGTCTGTCCCCAGGCACACGTCGCCACGAGAAACAGCGCGAGTTTCTTCATTTAGAAATCCTTCGCTAAAAAGTAAATGGGCTGGAAGCAGGCCAGGAGAATCGACTCGCCATGCAATCCCTCGCCCGAGATGTAGCATCCTCGGTTAGCCAAATGAGAGTAAAGCTGGGTTAAGTGACTGACTGGATTACCAATTTCGACGGATACCGGTCCGTCATCGGACAGCCCGGCACAGACTCTACTGAAACCCCAGCACATTCCTCAGCAGTCTCGCGGCGCTGTTTTCGTTCGACGGACTGACTCTAGCCCCGCGCCATCGCGACTTTCACGCAGCGCCCTCACAGCGGAATTCTACGAGGACATGTCGACGCGCCGGCCGCGGACGGCTTTCATCGACCGCAACCGGCTCTACATAGAGCCTCGACCGTTGGCGGAAGTGGTTTCTTCGGTGTCTCTGTTCGTCATGCCTGTTTTGGATTCTTTGGCGAAACAGCAGTCGTTTGCCGCAAGCTGGCTTGCGGCAGGACGTTGGGCGCGAGCGCCATGAGTTTTGATTTCGGGGTTGCCCTCCGCTAGGCGCCATTAAAGTTATAATGGGAAAGATCGATCAGCTAAAAACGCAAACTTATACATGATTCCAGGCAGAAACTTCCCACCGCGCCGGCAAAACCGCCGTGAGAATGTGAACGAGTCGATTCGAGCGCGCGAGGTAAGAGCCGTTTTCCCGGATGGAACTGCGGAAGTGATGCCTACGGCCGCCGCCCTCCGCAAGGCTCAGGAACTGGGCCTCGATCTGGTGGTGGTTTCACCGACCGCTGTCCCTCCGGTCGCGAAGGCCATCGACTTCGGTCATTACCAATACGAGCTCAAAAAGAAGCAGCACGATGCCAAGAAGAAGCAGCACGTCGTGCAGGTAAAAGAACTAAAATTCCGTCCGAACACGGACGACCACGATTACGATTTCAAGAAGAATCACGCGATCCGTTTCTTGCAGGAAGGGAATCGAGTCAAGGCCGTGGTGCAGTTCCGCGGTCGCGAAATCGCCCATACGGATCTCGGCAAGAAATTGCTGACTCGCTTCGCTGAGGATCTTTCGACGCACGGCATCGTGGAAGGCACGCCGCGCATGGAAGGACGGAATGCGCACATTCTAATCAGTCCGGCCAAGGCCAAAGAACCGAAGAAGGAAACGACTTCGGCTCCACCGCCGGAATAGCTTTTACGCACCGCCTTAATGCGCAGCCCTGCGAGTGCAGGGTCGCTCCGCAGATTATTGCGTCTAATTGATCGGGATGGGTTGAAGAACTCTGTGGCGACGTGGTGTTCCAGGTCCGCCGGGAAAAGTCAGTGCGACTACTGCAACGAGTAGCAGCACAATTAGGGTAAAAAAGTCCGAATCCATTGGTCCTAGTGGGGAGTCCTGTGGGCTCTCAGGGAAGATCGTCAGATTGTCTTGGAAACTTTATAGTACCACTGACGGACCCGAATCAGCCTCGCGGATAGAAGCCGGCCGAAGCACCTACCCAATCCAGATTCTTGTTGTGATCGACACCCATCATCTTGCCGCGTCCGGTGCGGATGATGGTGTTCACGGGCAGTAAGCCGTCTCGCTCGAACCCGCCAGTCCACAAATACATCACACGCACCTCGGCCTGAGCGTCGCCGGACGGCGTGTGAATGACCGGGACAAAGTTGACGCGCTCCTGCAGGATGTACTCGTGCCGTTGATCCCTCGGTACCGCGTCAATCTCCTCCTCGGTGGGGCCCACACGCACGCCAAGCCCCGCGAACGAAAACAGTGGTTTCAGCACAAGCTGTTCCGGGGCAAGAGGCAACTCATTCACCTCGCTGAGCAGCCACGTCGCGGGCACGGTTGGATGTTTCAGCCACGGCAGCGAAAACTTGCTGATGCGGAAGAACCAGTTCGGGTGTCCGGCCCATTCCACGTCGAGATCCGCGCCGAGGTCAAAGGGAAGCTCGATCTTGCGGCGGATCAGCTCATCCGCAATCGCGCGATTGTAGATTCGCTTGATCGGAACACGAGTGCCTTCCCGTTCATAGTAGAGGCGATTATCTTGCTGGCGAACGTCACGAATATCGATCGTGCGAATGCCGCACATGCGTTCTGTCACCAGGAAATCCGGCAGTGTCTTCTGTGACAGCGGATCGATTTCGAGCAGCACCACGTTCTCCGGATCGTGTGCGCCGACGATCGCTTCCCGCACGGCGGCGTTGTAACCAGCCTCGCCCAAGCCGCCCAAAACCGTTTCAAGCGACGGGTCGAGTTCATAAACATCGCGGTAGGCGTGGGCCAGAGTCAGCTGGAAACCGTAAAGCGAAGGGAAGCCCTGAATCTCTACAAGACGTGGTTCGTACGAGCCGTCTGCCGCACGGATAATTCCGAAATCCGCTTGCAGGAATAAGGGGCGATCCGTGTCGTTGGCGACGCGAAACGCAGGCGGGATCACCGCATCGGCGGCGGCTAGATACCCCGGATTCGACACCAACTGCCATGTAAGATCGCGACCCGCTTCCGCCATCCGATTGAGCAGTTCTGCCGGAAAGAAGCACGCGGTCTCGCTGCAGCGGAAATCGACATGCGCGCCGCTGCGCTGATCGATCGTGCGCAGGAATTGCTGGTATTTCTCCGGAGTGAAGCGCGCGTTAAAGTCTTCGCGATATTCCGGAATCATGCCCGATCAATACCCGTGGTTCAGCGTGAACAAGCCATCATTCATAATTTGGCGATCATCCAGCCAAATGCTGAATTGCCGTCCCACGACATCGATGTGCGTCGAGGAATACCAGTCGGCTCCGGTGTGAAATCCGTAGGGATTTCCGAACGCCATGTGGATGCCCGGAATCTTTTCATCCTGCAGAATATTGCCGATCACATCATGCAGCTTCACGTTGGTGCCGATTGCAAACTCACCGACGCGATCGCTGTTCTCATCCGTGTGCGTGTATTCCCAGAACTCGTTTTCGAGCTCTTTGTTTTCCGAGTGCGCTTCCGTTAAGCGATTCTCTTTCACATGGACGGTGAGCGGCTGATCGCGCAAATTTCCGTACTTGGCGCAGAGGTAATCGCCGACCACACCATCGATCACAAACGTTCCGTTGACTTCGCCGGGCGTCGTGAAAGTCTCACCACCAGGCAGATTGCCCCACTTCAACGGACTGATAATGCCGCTCGTTTTCACCCAGCGATAATTCGGATTCATATCAGCGACGATATTAGTTCCGGAACGCGTGGTGGCGCGGACCTGGCGGGCATGACCCGCATCATTGCACACGATCGTGCTGATACGATCAACCTCGTTATAGTCGGCACGCATTCCGTCGAGCATAATCTGCTTCGTGATGTTGACCATGTGCGCGTGGCGAATATGACAGCGATTCACCACATCCGTCATCTGCATACGAGTCTTCAACTCGTGCAACTGCGCAACGACGGCAAAGATGCTTACCTGGCTCGTTTCCATGTCGTCGAGAATCACTTGCGGCATATTCTCAAGCGGGCGAGGCGCGAGGTCTTCGAGCGTGAAGCTGTTGTACGGGGCGCCCGATGCTTCAAGCTCATGCGCAAGCGCGCAAGCGATTTCCAGCGACGCTTCGTCCGTGATCACGGTCACCTTCTCGTGGGGCTGCACACGCAGGCAGACGTGAACGGCGTTGTAAGCTCCCGGCGAGAGCTCGCGATCGAAAGGAAGATTGAGGAGGTGATGTTTCATTTAGCTTGCTGTATATAGTTACGCTGCACTGGCGGCGGGCTGATAGATGCCGGCTTCGGTCTCGGAAATGATGTAATCGACGACGCTCTTGAGATCTCCCGTTTCCTGAAAGACCCGGAGTTGCCGGTCCGCGCCGCTGCCGTTGCGGATCATCGTCCAGATGTATTCGATCTCCTTGCGCGAGCCCAGATCGTCCACTACATCATCGACGAACTCCATATACTCTTCAAGGAGGACGCGTACCGGTACTTCACATTGCTTGCCGAAATCGATGAGCTTGCCATCGAGGCCATAGCGCAAAGCACGCCACTTATTCTCCATGATGAGCGCGCGTCGATACAGCCGGAAACCCTGGTTCGCAGCGTACAGCTTGTAGAGTTTGGCGACGGTCGCCTGAATCAGCGCCGCGATCGCGATGGTTTCGTCGACGCGCATCGGCACATCGCAGCAGCGGAATTCAAGCGTCGGGAAATTCGGATGCGGGCGAATGTCCCACCAGATTTTCTTGGCGTTGTCGATGCAATTGGTGCGCACCAGCAGCTTGACGAAGCTGTCGTATTCGCCCCAGCTGGGAAAATAGTCGGGGATGTTCGTGCGCGGGAACTTATCGAACACCTTGCAGCGGTAAGACTTCAGGCCGGTATCCATCCCCAGCCAGAACGGCGAATTGGTGGAGAGCGCGAGGATGTGCGGAACGAAATAACGCGCCGTGTTCATGATGTTAATCGCGGTTTCCCGATCCTCCACGCCGATATGCACATGCAACCCGAAGATCAGATTCGCGCGTGCGACCATTTTTAGATCTTGCACGATGGTGTGATAGCGCTCGTCCGGATAGATCTCCTGATTGCGCCAGTCAGAAAATGGGTGTGTCCCGGCGGCGGCTAACCGCAAATTGTTGTTGCGAGCGAGCCCGATAATGCCGCGGCGCAATTCGGTCACGTCCTGCCGCGCTTCTTGGATGTTGTGACAAATCCCGGTTCCGACCTCGACCACGGACTGATGCATCTCCGCCTTCACGCGCTCCTGAAGGATGAGTTTGCCTTTCTCCAGAATCTCCGCCGCTAGATGCGAGCGAAGATCGCGCGTGACCGGATCGATGGTCTGATATTCCTCTTCGATACCGATCGTAAAGGTCGGCTGCATGACAATTTACCCCCGGAGAAACGATGCCCAGCGCATCTCGCGCACGGCATTTTCATTACTCAACGCTTTTTCGATCGCGAACTTGGCCACTTCCGTTACAATCCATTCGAAGTTCTCGGGGCCGACCGAGACAAGCTCGGCATCCGGCGCCGGATTGAGGAAATCAATAGCGTACGGTATACCGTCACGGACGGCAAATTCAACCGTATTTAAATCGTACCCGAGTGCGCGGCACAGAGTGAGGCAGTCGTCATGAACGCGGGCCAGCAGGTGCGGATCGACAGGCGGCCCATCGAGCACGTAGCGATACGCGTGAGGGCGGCGCGGATCGTATTGCATGATGTGTACGGCGCGCTGCCCAACCACATAGCAGCGGAAATATTCATTGAACTCGATGCCTTCCTGCAAGGTCATTAAGAGGTCGCCCGAATCGTCGTACGCGGCGAAGAACTCCTCCCGGTTGTGGACGTGATACACGCTCTTCCATCCGCCTCCGCTATAGGGTTTCAGGAATGCGGGGAAGCCGATGTAACCGAAAACCGCGTCCCAGTCGATCGGATAGATCAGGTTGCGCATCGATCGGTCCGTGGTTCCCGGCGGATTGATCTTGTGCGGCAGGATTACGGTTCGCGGGACGGCCACGCCGATCTTGGAGGCCAGCGCGTAATTGAAGAACTTGTCATCCGCGCCCCACCAGAACGGGTTATTGATGATGAACGTTCCATTCAAAGCAGCGTTTTTAAGATACGCGCGGAAGAAGGGGATGTCGTGGGAAATGCGGTCGATGATGACGTGATAGCCCGAGGGCTGCGCCATTCCCACGGCTCCGATCTTGACGTGCTCGGCGACCACGTCCTCGATCTGCCATTGGTTGATCCGGTCGACGAGTGCCGGCGGGAACGTGTTCTCCATCCCATAGATGATTCCGATTTTTCGCATGTGTTCACCCTAAGTATTTCTTAGCCATCTCGCGCCAGTAAGGCCAATCGTGTTTGATCCCTTGTCCCCAGACATCCATCCAATGCGGAATCTGCTTGCTACCCATGATCCGCGCCATGCGCCAGTTTTCATCGAGACACGGGTCCCACTCGGACGTCGCTAATACCAGGCGGCTGTTGTTCCGGTATTGCTCCAGTGTGTTGTGATCCGACATGCCGGCCAAGTAATCCGGCGGGTTGTTGAAGTAGCAGTTGTCGTCGTAGTATCCGTCGAGAAAACGGCGAATGTCGAAGGCGCCGCTCATGCTAATGCAGTCGGTGAATACCCACGGGTGTTTTAGCGCGTAGTGCAGCGCGAAATAACCACCGAAGCTGCACCCGGTTGTGCCGATCCGGCTTGACCAGTTCTTCTGCCTGACCAGCGGGATCACTTCGTTGATCACATAGCTTTCATACGCCATGTGACGGCGGACTCGATCGGCCGGATGAATCGAACGGTTGTACAAGCTCTCGACGTCGATGCTATCGAGCGAAAACGTCTGCACATTGCCTTGTTCATACTGCCAGTGAATGGCACCGATCATGCCATTGTTTTCGTAATCGAAGAAGCGCCCGCGCGATGAAGGGAACGCGAGTTGCGGGAATCCGCCATGGCCGTAGACCAGTAATTCCATGTCGCGGCCCAGCGACGGACTCCACCACTTGTGATATTCCTTGTGCATTATTTGGCGACCAGTTCGTACGTGTGCTCCACCGGCATTGCGGCTTTGTGCTGCGCTTTGACGACCTCGATCTCCAACTTATCAATCAGCGCCATCGCTTCATCCGTGCCGGGAATGTAATCGCCGGCCAGCGGCACCTGGATGTTCCGCCAGCGCGTGTTATGCAGGTCGGCGTGTTTGCGTGTGAGCTCGTGGACTTTCATGGCCTGCTGCATCATGGGCGTGTTGAATTGCGCCAGGTTCACAGCGTGCGACCATTCGTCCGCGGATTTCGTGCAGATCTCATTACCGTCGATTTTCAGCGCCCAGTTACCCGGTTTCAGACCGTTAACCCGCAGCATTTCGCGGTCGAGCGCGTCGAGGAAATTGCTGGATTGGACAGCGAGGCGGACCGATGCGTCACTCCAATCGATCGGCATCGGAAGCGCAGGTTCGGTTGCAGTCCACTTCATCCCGTTTTTGGCGATATCGATCGTCTGGTCGCTAACGATTGACGGAGCGTGCCAGGCTTCGAGCAGCGCGGCCGCCATCATGAGGTGTCCCGCAGGTCCGGGATGGACGCGATCGGGAATCAGCTTCTTCGCGCCGTCCGGATCGGTTGCGAGGGCCTTCTGCAGGTCCGCCACGACAGGACGATTCAGGTCGGCGACATCGATATGATCCTTCGCGGCAAGCTGCTTGACGAAGTCGGAGTAGCGCAGCAGAACGGCGTTGTATCCACCCTCGAACTTCGGCGCCTGGGTTACGTCGTCAAAGGGGGACGGCTCAATCGCCGTGATGCGGATGTTCATGAACCGGCTCTTGACCGAATCGATGATGTGCTGGTAGCCGGCGGCGTACGTGTCAAACAGCTTTTGATCGAAAGCCTTGTAGCCGCCGTCGTTCATGCCCAGCATGATGGTCATCACGGTCGGCTTGTACGGGAAAACATCGCGTTCAAGACGTGTATCAATGGGACCGCCTCCACCGCCGCTGACGCGGTCGCCGCCCCAACCGGAGTGCGTGAAGGTGAAGTGTTCAGTGGGGAAGCGGGTGACGGCGAAAGTTTCGGTGAACGTGGTGTAAAGACGCTGGTCGGTGATGCTATCGCCGTAGAAGACGACGCGATCGCCATCATGTAGATAGAAGCCGTCTTGCGCTGCGAGTGCAGCGGCGGAGGCGGCAAACAGCGCGAAAACCCGTCCGAAAACCATGAGGAGAAGTGTAACGCAGAGGCTGAGGCAGGCTGCGCATCAGAGTTCGCGCATCCTTCTACATGGATTGCTCAGTTAGCGTTAGCGGCACCGGTTCTTACGTTTCAGGCGAGTCGTGCGGTATTGCTCATAAGGCAGGCCCTTTTCCTCGCGGCGCGATTCAGAGACAAGACCATCCCAGAAGTCCTCCCAGGCGGTCCCATGCTTTTCGAGATCAATCAACACACCGACCTTTCGGCCCTTCTCATCGGTGACAAAGCGGACGGCGCTCATGGATCTTTTGTCCGTAAGGTGAGATGACCGCACGGTGCGCATGGCGGTCCATATTCTTCCAAACGAATCCCGTGAGGGTTTGGCGCCTCGTCCTGGTTTACTTGGAGGATTCGATCTCCAGATCAAGACCATCGCCCGACGACACGGCGAATGCGAATTTCAATCCGGAGTGAGTGCCTTGCAGATCCACCCACTGCAGAAAGCTTGGCCCGGGAGACGTACCGACAAAGGATGGATCCTGGAACGTCCCGTCGCCATTGCTGAGATACACCGACACGTTCTGGCCCGTTCCAGCCGCAAAATCATCAAAGCCGTCGCCATTGAAATCTCCCGTTGTGATCCACAGTCGCGGTGTGGCATCCTGAACACGTGAGCTGTTGAGAGTCGAAATTCCCCGCTCCGTCTCCCGTCAAAAGATACAGAAAGCCGCCGTCCGATATGATCGCGTCCGCGTTTCCATCACCGTTGAAATCGCGCTATCGCCATCTGACTGCCCATGGCTGCCACCGTCGTGTACGCGCCGAAGTTAAACGATCCCTTGCCGTTGTTAAACAGAATCCGAAATTGCTCATAGTCCGGCTCAATGGACTGATTTAGAACAGCGAGGTCCAAGTAATTGTGTTTGCTGATCCGAATCGGCTCTAGCCAGAAAAGTGGGAATTTAGTCAGCACTGTACCCGATACGATCGGTTGCGGAACGGCAAACGTACCATCGCCATTGCCGAAATAGATCTGATTTGAAGTGGCCGCGATATCGATCTTTCCGTCCCCGTTAAAGTCGCCCACCACAAACATCGAGACCGGGGCGCTCGTCGAGATCATCGTCGGCGGAGAGAACTGTCCGCCTCCCTGGCCGAGCAGGATGGCGATGCCGCCGCCTGAGAGCGATACCGCTAAGTCCGGATGCCCGTCCTTGTTGAAGTCCGCTGCTACGATCCAGTTCGGATTGGCGAGGGCGATCGAGTTCACCAGCGTGAACGGTCCGTAGCCCTTGCTGCTGTTCTGGAAAATCGAAACCCCGGAGGAACCCAGCACAGCGAAATCCGTCAGCCCGTCACCGTTGAAGTCCGCCGCCGCGAACGGACCTGGTGGCGTCGACATGTAGATTCGGGAGCCATCCTCGAACGTGCCTTTTCCTTCGTTCAATAGCACCGAAAGGAAGTAGCTGAAGTTTCCCGCAACGACTATATCGAGCAGCCCCGGCTTTCTCAGGGCACCAAGTGCAAATCCCGTTGCTGAATTCGCTGTAGTCCACGAAATCGGCGTGGTGAAAGTCGCATCGCCCTTGTTGAATGCTACCGATACCTGATACTCCGAGTTGTTCTGCAACAAAGCCAAATCAGGCAAACCATCACCGTTGATGTCGCCCACCTGTACTCCGTAAACTCCCTCGGGGATCTTGACGTTCGAGTGCGGGGTGAAAGTCCCGTTCCCATTTCCAAGCAGTATGCTCGCTTCAGTCCAGAGCGGGTCGTACGTCGGATTACCCGCCGTTGCAACGAGGTCAACGTTGCCGTCGCCGTTCATATCGGCTAGGACCAAAGTGCCCGCCACGTGCTGGAGCGGGATCGTTTGACCATCCTGAAAGTTGCCGCTACCGGTACCAAGCAGGACCTGCGCCCCGGTTCCCGTTCCTACTACGACATCGGCAATCCCGTCGCCGTTTACGTCGCCGACTGCGCTGCACAGCGCATCTGTGTTAGCAAGATAGGTCGTGTAGGGGCCAAACGCGCCGCCTCCCTGGTTCGGAAAAACCAGCAGGCCAGAGGTACCGACGAGAATATCGGGCAAACCGTCACCATTTACATCGGCAACGGTGAGTGCGATTGGCACGATGCCGGGAAGACTAATCTTAGGCTGCGCCGTAAATGTGCCGTCGCCGTTCCCAAAACCGACCTGAATCGTACCCGTTCGATCCCCCACCACGATGTCGAGTTTGCCGTCTCCGTTAAAGTCTCCCACCGCCATACAGAGATCGGCACCGAAGGTCGTGTTTAGCGGTCCAGCCGGAAACGTACCGTCGCCGTTACTGAACAAAACCTGAACCGGACCACCCTCGAGAAAAGCGATGTCAAGGATTCCGTCATTGTTGAAATCCCCAAGAGCCACGGCGTACGCTCCCGCCTCGGGATAGTCGGTACGAGCTAGGAACGTCGGCGTCGCCGTTTGGGCCCGTGCCAGAGCGACCGCAGACAGCATTATGAGTAAGAAACGCAACGGCATGGAGGTTCCTCAAGAGCGGTCGGGTAGAACGGTGTTTGTTGAGATCGATTAGAACACGCGCATTGCGACCCGTGACAAACCGGACGCGGATCATACATCTATTTGCTCGCGTTCAAGTAAACCGCGACGCCTGAGGGCTGGGCGACCGCAAGGTCTAACTTTCCGTCGCCATTCAAATCTACAGCCACTGCGGCAGTCGGATAAGTCGTAACAGCCGGAAGGTCGGCTCCGTAAGTCGTGGATGCCGTGAGCGACCCACTTGCCGATCCAAGATAGAACGAGAGTAAGTTACTCGCGAACGCCGTCGCGACCACGTCGGGAATTCCGTCGCCGTTGAAATCTCCGGCCGCAAGGACCGTCGGCCCCGAGAGCCCTCCAGTAGAAACCGGCTGTGCGAGAGTTCCGCGGGTGTTCAGGCTCACGCTTAACAGATTATCTTGAAACAAGCCGTAAGTGACATCCGGTTTACCATCGCCGTTGAAGTCCGCAACGGCGAGGCCGCTAGGGTATCCTGGTCCGCACACGCAACTTGTCTCGGTCAAGGAACCCGTACCATTCCCGGTGAGTAACGCGAGCCCACTGCCATAGAAGAATTCTCCGACGACGTCGAGATTCCCATCGCCGTTGAAATCTGCGAGTGTTATCGCGGTTACTCCCGCATAACCGTTATTGATGTACCAATTAATTGGAGCCTGGAAAGTTCCGTTACCGTTGGAAAGTAGAGTCGTGACGTTTTCGCTCTGCACGGACGCGACAACAATGTCAGGAATCCCATCGTTGTTCATATCTCCAGTAGCGACCGATTGCGTCTGGATGCCAACCAATATATCCTGGTGCGCCTGAAAGGTTCCGTCTCCGTTGCCCAACAGTACAGATACGGTTCCATCGTTGAAGTTCGCAGTTACAACGTCGAGGTGACCATCATGATTAAAATCCGCAAGAGCAATCGATTTCGGACCGCCGCCCGTCGGGAACACCTGCGCTGCGGAGAACTTACCTCCGCCGGTGCCGAGTAGGACCGACATGTTACTCGACCCGGCGTTGCAAACGACAAGATCCGGTATCCCATCGCCGTTCACGTCGCCCGCCGCGATTCCAGAGGCACCACTTGCGCCGGGTCCTAACGAGTACTGCGGCTGCCCAAAGTTCCCATCGGCGTGTTTCTGCAGCACAGAGACGGAGTTGCCGAGGAAGTTGACGGTAATCAGGTCAAGCGGCGCGCCCTTCTTTAAGTGGGCGGCAATTACTGCCCACGGAGCTTGTCCGACGGCGAAAGCGGCACCTGTGGTAAACGTACCGTCGCCCTTGCCGTTATATATCTGGAGTAGACTCGAGTCTTCGAGACCGACCGCTAAATCGGGAATGCCATCCCCATTCAGATCACGCACCAGGAAACCGTAGGCCGATCCAACATTGATCTGCGTGGCTTCCGAGAACTTATTATTTGCAGATCCAAGAAGAACAATCATGACCGGTGAGTTCTGCGTTTGCGCAAGTACGACAATGTCGGGAATGCCGTCCTGGTTCACGTCCGCTACCGCCGCATAGGTAGTATAAGAGGGCATCGGGTAAGTAACGGGCGTGTGGAATGTTGCTTTCGGTTCGCCATACAGGATAGTGATGGAACCGGGACTACTCAGGTTACTTACCACCAGATCGGGATGACCATCCTGGTTCAAATCCGCAACGAAAACCGAATTCGGGCTGTTACCCGCGGCATAAGTTTGCGGCGCCTGGAAGGTACCGTCTCCCTTTCCCAGAAGAACCTGAACGCTGTTCGCGCCGACGTCGCAGACGGCAACGTCAATGAATCCGTCGTGATTGAAATCCCCGGTCGCCGCGCAGACCGCGCCACTAACTCCAGAGACCGTGAGGGGCGCTTGAAAGGTACCGTCCCCGTTGCCCAGGAGAATAACAAGACCATAGGCAGCGATGGCGATATCCATGTGTCCATCACCGTTGAAGTCCGCAGTGATGACAGCTTGCGGAGTGCCCGCAGTCCAGATCGATTGGCCGGCCTGAAAGGATTCGGTACTCGTCCCGAGCAGCAGATTCACGCTCGAGCCGCCTCCCGAGATCACGTTTCCCTGATTACCTACGACAAGGTCTGTCTTGCCATCCTCGTTAAAGTCGGCTGCGGCCAGTGAAGTAGATCCTAGACCCGCTGCGAAATCGCGACGCGGAGCGTCAAAGATGACATTCTTTTGGGCCGAGCCGATGCCAGCCGCGAACAACAGTATGCATGAAGCAATGGTAGACGGACGCATTGCAATTAGTATACAGATGGGACTACCCGCGACTAAGGTGGTTGCTGCAGTGTGCGTGCCCCGGGATTAGGAGAGCAATCGCCGGGGCGCCCGCGAGGCATCTTACTTACGACATCAATAGGTGAACTTAGGCAAGGCTGGGATTCGAACAGTCGAGTACCCGCCAGGAAGGTTAGTGTCCAAACAGCTTTTCAAACAGTTTGATCAGTATCGATAGGATCTGCAATAGCAATTGAGCTACTCCTTCTCAGATGGACGGTCCCCGTCCATCTGAGCACTTGAGTAGGTGGCCAGGTTCGTTCCTCTCAGACTTATTCGCGCCGGTTACATGAGCCGGATCCCACTCGCACCCGGATTCTCATCCACGTGAACGGTATCGATGAAGTGGATGCGATTCTCGTTGGCGGTCATCACCAGCGAGTGGCTGCGGCTGCCATGCGCGAAAAAGCGGATCCCGCGCAGCAAACTACCCTCAGTCACGCCGCACGCCGCGAACACGATTTCCTTACCAGGCGCGAGATCTTCGGCGCGATAGACGCGATCGCAGTCCGTGATGCCCATGCGGTCGCAGCGCTTGCGCAACTCCGGAGTCTTTACAACGAGACGTCCGAGCATCTCGCCGTGCAAACAGCGCATGGCAGCCGCGGTAATCACACCTTCCGGAGCGCCGCCGCTTCCCATGACCGCATGCACACCAGCGCCGCGGACCGCAGCCGTGATGCCCGCCGAAAGGTCGCCATCGCCGATCAGACGAATCCGCGCTCCAGCCGCTCGGATATCGCGGATGAGTTGTTCGTGTCGCGGGCGATCGAGAACGATGATGACCAAATCGTCGACATCGCGATCGAGTCGCTTCGCTATCGCTCTTAGGTTGTCGGCAACCGGCGCATCCAGATCGAGCGCGCCGCGGCAAGCCGGTCCGGCGATGATCTTCTCCATGTAGCAATCGGGCGCGTGTAGGAGACCGCCGGGTTCGGACGCAGCCAGTACCGCGATCGCATTCGCCGTTCCGGTTGCGCACAGGTTCGTTCCTTCAAGAGGATCGACTGCGATATCGATCCCGGGATCCGCTTCAGCGCCGGAGCCGACTTGTTCGCCGATATACAACATCGGCGCTTCGTCACGCTCGCCTTCGCCAATCACGATTCGCCCACGCATCGGGATGCGCTCAAACGCCGTGCGCATGGCTTCAACCGCCGCATGGTCGGACCCGTCGCGATCGCCTTGGCCCATCGTGCGGGCGGCAGCGATGGCTGCTTCTTCGACAACGCGAACGAAGTGGAGCGCTAAGTCGCGTTCAATAATCGCCGCACTGGTTGGCGCGGCCTTTTCTTCCATAACAGACTGCATGTTTTGTCCTCTTCCTTAAGTGCCCCGGTAAGGGCACTTGGATTCCGGGCAGCCGCGCGCTAACACTCGACGACGTTGACGGCGAGTCCAGCGAGCGACGTTTCTTTGTATTTGGATTGCATGTCCAGCCCGGTCTGGTACATGGTTTGGATCACCTGATCCAGGGAAACTTTGTGTTCGCCGTGGCCGCTCATAGCCATGCGCGCGGCGTTGATCGCCTTAACCGCGCCGAACGCGTTGCGTTCAATACAGGGGATCTGCACCAGGCCGCCAATCGGGTCGCAGGTCATGCCCAGGTTATGTTCCATGCCGATCTCGGCCGCATTCTCGGCTTCACCATTCGAGCCGCCAAGTGCGGCCACCAGTCCGCCGGCCGCCATCGAACACGCAACGCCGACTTCGCCCTGGCATCCGACTTCAGCACCGGAGATCGACGCGTTTTCCTTGTACAGGATGCCGATTGCGCCGGCGGTGAGGAAGTAGCGGAAGATGCCGTCTTCCGACGGGCTATCGGTGAAGAGTTCGTAGTAGCGACCTACCGACGGAATAATTCCAGCGGCGCCATTCGTGGGCGCGGTGACCACCCGTCCGCCCGCGGCGTTCTCTTCGTTCACGGCGATAGCGAAGACGTTGACCCAATCGATGGGAGCGAGTGGATCTTTCGAGCCCTTCGTAGCGAGGCGCGCGGCGAGAGGCATCGCGCGACGGCGTACGTTTAACCCGCCGGGTAGAATGCCTCCCGTGTGCAAGCCGCGCTCGATTGAGTCGCGCATAACCGACCAGATTCGTTGCACTCCGGCATAGACTTCGACTTCGGACCGCCACGCTTTTTCATTTTCGAGAACGACTTTCCAAATAGGCCAGCCATGGCTTTCGGCGAGCTCCACCAGTTCCGCTGCGCTGCTAAATGGATACGGAACAAGCGCTCGATCCACGTGGGCGCGCGGCGCTCCTTCCAGTTGGATAAAGCCTCCGCCGACCGAGTAGTAAACCTGGGAGAAGAGCGAGCTGCCGCCCTCACTGATCGCCGTGAACCGCACCGCATTGGGATGGCCGGGGAGCACAAGATCGCGGTGAAACGCGATCGGAGCGGCGACAGTCCGACGGCCCAGAAGCTGTACTTGCGGTTGATGACGGATGCGGGCCGCGGCATCGGGCGCCACCTGATCGGGAACCTCGCCCGACAGCCCGAGCAGTACGGCGGTGTCTGTGCCATGCCCTTCCCCGGTCAGCGCAAGCGATCCATAGAGTTCGGTCCGAACCAGAGTTGTGCGATCCAGATCACCGCGCTCATCCAACGCAACAGCGAACGCGCGGGCGGCGCGCATCGGACCCACCGTGTGCGAACTCGAAGGTCCAATGCCGATCTTGAATAGCTCGAAGATGCTGGTTCGCACGGCTCGCTAATTCCAGTCGAGAATGACTTTGCCGGAATTCCCGGAGCGCATCACTTCGAAACCCTTCGCGAATTCCGTGTAGTGCAGGCGGTGCGTGATCACCGGGCAGATGTCGAGACCGCTCTGCAGCATGACCGTCATCTTGTACCAGGTCTCATACATCTCGCGGCCGTACACACCCTTGATGGTCAGGCTGCTGAAGACCACGGTGTTCCAATCGATCGCGATCGCCTCGGAAGGAATGCCGAGCATCGCGATCTTTCCGCCATGCGCCATGTTGTCGATCATCGAGCGCAGTGCCGCCGGGTTGCCCGACATTTCGAGGCCAACATCGAAGCCTTCCGTCATGCCGAGTTCACGCTGCAGTTCGTGAAGGTCGCCGGTCGCCACATTCAGCGCGACATCCGCACCCATCTTCTTAGCGAGATCCAGACGGTACGGATTCACGTCGGTGATCACGACGAAACGCGCCCCGGCATGTTTGGCGACACCCGCAGCCATGATGCCGATGGGGCCGGCGCCGGTGATCAGCACATCTTCGCCCAGCACGGGGAACGAAAGCGCGGTGTGGACGGCATTGCCGAACGGGTCGAAGATGGCCGCGACCTCGCGATCGACGCCGTCGCGATGATGCCACAGATTGGTCATCGGCAACGAGATGTATTCGGCGAATGCGCCCGGCCGATTGACGCCGACGCCCTTTGTGTGCGGACAGAGGTGACGGCGTCCAGCGAGGCAGTTGCGGCAATGACCGCAGACGACGTGGCCTTCGCCGCTGACTACATCGCCGGGGAAGAAGTCCGTGACGTTGGAGCCGACTTCGACGATGTGACCCACGAACTCGTGGCCCACCACCATCGGCACCGGAATCGTCTTCTGCGCCCAGGCATCCCAGCCTTCGATGTGGAGATCTGTGCCGCAGATACCCGTTTTCTCGACGCGGATCAGGCAGTCATTGATGCCGATTTCCGGGACTGCGACGTCTTCGAGCCAGAGTCCGGGAGCGGCTTCGCGTTTAACAAGAGCTTTCATTGTGCAAAAATCTTCTCTAGTATGTCGGACAGCACGTCCAGGATATCAGACAAGAAGGGAACTCGCGACGAGCTTGCTTCCGAGCGCTTCGGTTCGCGGCTCAAGCGACTGCGTGCGGAGCGAAAATGGTCGCTCGAAACACTGGCCGATGCGAGTGGAGTCAGCCGGTCGATGCTAAGTCAGATTGAGCGCGACCAGGCAAACCCGACATTGGCGGTAACGTTGCGGATTGCGCGAGCCTTCTCGATGACGATCGGGGAATTGGTGGAGGATCCGGACGCGACGAGTTCGTTATCGGTGATTCGCGCGGGCGATCGTGCCTATCACTTCCGGTCGGATAAAGACTGCACAATTCGTACGTTGTCGCCGCTGCACCTGGAGAAGGATGTCGAGTTTTATGAGGTGCAGTTGCGGCCCGGCGGTGAATTGCGTAGCGCCGCGCATTTCGAAGGAACGCGGGAGTTTCTGACGGTCGAGAAAGGGCGCGTCCGGGTAGAATCGGGCGGCGATTCGGATGTACTCGAGCGTGGCGATTCGGCGAGTTACCGGGCGGACGTGCCGCATGCTGTGGTTAACTCGGGCAAGACGACTGCGGTGTTGTTCCTCGTGAACATCTACCGCTGAGCCGCGGGCGCTACTCGATTAGCGCGATGGCCTGGGTTGCCCCGCCGGTCGCAATCGAACCCGTTATCTCTCGCGACGCGGTGTCGATAATTGCTACCTCGTGTCCGGGCGCGCTGGTTTGGCAGCAGGTGCAACCATCCTCCGTTACGTAAGCCGTCTTGCCATCCTGGGTGAACACAATTGCGTTTGGGCCGCCCGGGACTGGGATGGTCGCCGAGATCGTGTTGGACGAGGTATTGACGACGATTACTTCGCTATCGAAACCGTCACCAATCCAAGCCTCAGCGCCATCTGGAGTGATGCTGATCCGCTCCAGGCACGAACCGGCTTGCAACGAAGCGACAACGGTACCTGTGGCGAGGTCGATAACGTAAACCGAGCCGTCCGAGGTCGCGTATGCGCGTGTCCCGTCGGGAGTAATAGCCAGATAAGCGATTTCCTGGTTCGCAACATTGAGTGTTCCGGTAACAGTGTTGCTCGCGGTGCTGATGATCTGGATCGATGGAACGACGCCATCACTGACGTAGACCTTTGATCCGTCCGGCGTGATTGCAAGGGATGTCGCACCGGAGGCAGTGGCGGGAAGCTTGATTGTCGCGGTTACGGTATTGGTGGCCGTGCTGATGACTGACACGGACGGCGCGCCCCGCGACCCAGGTCCGGCTTGGTTCACCACATACACAGTAGACTGATCCGGAGTGATTACGAGATCTCCTGGGTTTCGCCCGACGGGTATGTTCGCCACGGTGCGATGCGAGGTCGTGCTGACAACAGAGACGTTGTCGGTTTGTTTGTTCGAGACATAGACTCGATCGAGGGCGGGCGCCGCGACTACTCCAACCGGATCGTGCATGAAGGTGTCAGCGGTCGTTACTTTCGCCGTAATTGTGTCGGCCACCAGCAGTTCCGAAGGCCTTTGATTGGTGACAAAAGCGTAGTTGCCGCTTGGGACGATGGCCACCGATGTGGGATTGTTGCCGACCGAGTAAGTATGAGTAATCGTCAGGGTGGATGCGGAGATGTCGATAACCTGGTCTATAGTGTTGAGCGCCGCGAAGATCTGAGTACCATCCGGCGTGACGGCGACATCACTAACCGGCGAAGCCGTAACGACTTGGGAAACTAGCGTATTCGTCGCGGTGGAGATAACTCCCACGCCGTTGAAGTTATTGGCAACATAGACGTGCGAACCATCAGGGCTAATAGCCAGAGCGAGGGGAGTGTCGGGGTCCGGGATATCCGCAACCGTCGTGCCGGTCACTCTATCGATCACGTAAACCTGGCCGTCGGCGATTACATAGAAGAACTTGCCGTCGGGCGTCATCACGAGACTTCCACCGTTATAAGGGATCGGAAGATACGCCGTGATTGTTGCGGTGGCTACGTCGATTACCGCGATCGCACCTTCAGGCGGGGGACTCACACCGGTTACATCTCCCGGGCTCTGATTAATCACCACATAGACAGTCTTGTTGTCCGGGCCCACGACGATTCCTCCCGTGGGAGCGTATAGCGGGACCGAGGCGGTGATCTGGTCGGTGCTGGTGTCGACGATAGCGAGTGTAGCGGGATCCCCATCGAGACCGACATAGAGTTTCTTCCCATTCGGAGAAACAGCAAGTTCAAGGGCCGGCGCGGGAAGGGGTATCTGGGCAGTCAGGGCGCGCGTCGCGACATCCATGACATCCACGGTTTGCGGAAGATCGCCGAGAGCTCCGTCCAGCAGATAGGCTGTTGCACCGTTCTTTGTAAAGACGATATTCGACACCGCGGTTCCGAAGCCGAAGCCGGAAAGCGTCGGGGATGTGGATGTACCGATAACAGTTATGGCTGAACCGGCGCTACAGCATTTGGGCACGTAGAGCGTAGGATCGGCATGGAGGCTGGCTGCGACGGTGATGATAGCGACGGGAAGGTGTCTCAGTTGCACCGGACTATCCTATCGAACCGGAGTATCGAGAAAAGTCCTTGAATTGACTATCTTTGTTGCGCCGAGTATTGATGGATAGTGGCGGAGGTTACCCGTAATCAGGAATGCGGCGGCTGCCGCCTGAGCGCATTCGAGGAAGCGGTTGTCGTCATCGTCGGTGGCGAGCGCAAGTAGGAACTGCGGGTCGACTCTAAAGAAGTGTGGGTCTAAGGCGGCCAACAGTTGCGTCGCTGCCTCGCGGACGGCGGTGAATTTCGGACGGAAGAGAACGTCGCGGTACTCGGCTTCGATCGCGGATGAGACGCACGCGACGATTACGCCGCTTTGAACCAACGCGATCACTTGGGCTTCGTTACCATCCGGCTTCAAGCAGGCGGAAAGCAGAATGTTGGTGTCGAGCACGACGCGAACGGGGTTTGCCACAATCGGGGTTCTAGATGATTGACGAACTGGGACGGCGGATGAAGCGCGATTATGAGGACGCGCTGCGATTATATCTGCCTCGGCGCGCGTATATCGTTGTCCGGGTGGATGGCCGTGCGTTCCACGCTTTCACCCGCGGCATGGAGCGGCCGTATTGCCGTCCGCTAGCGAACGCCTTGGATTCAGCCGCTAGCGTGTTGTGCAGTGAGATGATCGGTTGCCAATTCGCGTTCGGACAAAGCGATGAGTACTCGTTCCTGCTGAACGACGCGGTGTGGTTCGACGGGAACGTGCAGAAGATGGCTTCGGTCGCGGCTAGTGTCTTCACAGCGGCATTTGCGCGCGCTTTCCCGAGCGATCGTGATGCGACGTTCGATACGCGTGTGATGCTGATCCCGCAGCGCAGCGAGGTCGTTCAATACTTCGTCTGGCGGCAGATGGATGCGTCAGCGAACAGCTTAAACATGCTGGCTTCGGCGCATTACTCGCACGAAGAACTGGTGGGTAAGTCGACTGCGGAAAAACATGACTTACTACATGCGAAGGGTTTGAACTGGGCGAAGGAGCCGGCTGACTTCAAACGTGGGCGCGTTGTTCGTCCGGGTGAAGGTGGTTGGATTGTCGATCGCGAAATCCCCATCTTCCAGCGTGAGCCGGGTTATTTGGACGCGCTCATCCCTTCGGCGGATTGAATGGTTCCGGAACACTCGCCGAGTCCGATGCGGACTGCGCCCGGCGCCTCGCAGTAACCTTTCAACGTGACTTCGTCGCCGTCTTCCAGGAACGTGCGCGTTTCGCCTGAAGGCAGCGTAATCGGCTCCGTGCCGCGCCACGTGAGTTCGAGGAGGCAGCCGCGATTCTGCTTTTCCGGGCCGGAGACAGTACCGGAGCCGATCAGATCCCCGGGTCGCAGCGGGCAGCCGTTGGAAGCGTGATGCGCGATCATCTGGGCCAAGGTCCAGTACATCGAGCTGAAGTCGCTTTGGCTGATTCGCGCACCATTGAGCCAGACTTCGAGTTTGATGCGGAAAGCGACGGGCGTCGCTGGCGTCAAGTACGGCAGTGTCTCGTCGTGGGGCGGTGGTGTTGTGCGAAACGGATCGAGAGCCTCGCGCGTGACGATCCAAGGCGAGATCGATGTGGCGAAATTCTTGGCGAGGAATGGACCGAGCGGCTGGTATTCCCACGTCTGAACATCACGTGCGGACCAGTCATTCAGAAGACAGACACCAATGAGATGGTCCTCGGCTTCAGCAATCGGGATCGTGGAGCCGAGTGAATTTCCAGGTCCCAAAAACGCGCCGATTTCGAGCTCGTAGTCAAGGCGACGGCTTGGTCCGTACTTCGGTGGACCGCCCGGATGTTCTGCTGTCTGACCATGCGGACGACGAACGGGCGTGCCGCTCGGTACGATCGACGACGCGCGGCCATGATAGGCGATCGGCACCCACTTGTAGTTCGGCAGCAGCGGATTGTCCGGGCGGAACATGCTGCCGACATTGGTCGCGTGATGGATGGATGCGTAGAAATCGGTGTAGTCGCCGATTGCGCAGGGCAGCTGCAATTCGGCTTCAGCGATGGGGGTAAGCAGATGCTTGGCCGGTCGCGAACCCTTCGCGAGGAACGCGCTGATTCGATGTCGAAGTGCGATGCGATCGCTACTTGTCATCGACATGACTTCAATCAGCGACGAAATACCAAACGCTTTTGCGATGTCAAGAATCTGATCGCCGATCCCGACTCCCGGCTTGCCATTGTCGAAAGTGCAGAACGGGAGATTTTGAATCGGGAAGTCCGCGCCGGGTTCATTCGCGGATGCGACCCAGCTTTGCAGTTTTGGATCGTGCGTGTGGTCGAGCATTTAGAGCCAGCCTAAACTGCGCAGATCTTGGACGGGTTCATCGAACGAACACGATCCGAAGCTATGCGCGAAATCACGACGCGCGACTTCCACTTGCGCCGTTGCCAGCGATTGATCGCGCCAGCTAAGCATCTCGTCCGTGAACTGAAACGCTCGTGGATCGGTCTCTTCGAGTATGTCGACAATCATGTGATCAGTGTTGCGGTTCCAGGCAAACGCCGCAGCCGTGAAGACGTTGATGAAGCCGTGCATGGTGGCTGAGCGGATCGGATGATGCAATCCGGCCGTGGCTTTGAAAGCGAGTCGGCGTGCGGCGCAGGTGGTGAGGAACTCGGCGATATCGTGCGACGAGGGAGTTGCGTCGGCGGTCAACCCTCCGGTCCGGATCTTTGCGAATCCATCTTCAATCTCGGAAAGGGGTAGCTCGCGATAGACGGGACAAGTGAACGCACGCTCGGATTTCGTCTCGATCGATTGGACGGCATCGGGGAGTTCGAAAGGTTCATGATCGCCTTGCGCGTCATCGATCAGCGTGACCGGAAACTTCGAACGCGGGTCGAGCGCGTCTAGTTGCGTCGCGGGAAGCACGAGGCGATTCAGCATCCAGCTCTCGGGTGACGCGGCGTAACGCTCGAAGTTGGCTAAGACAGTCGGGAGATCGAGCGCAGCCGGCGGGAAAAGACCGGCATAATCGATCAGGCGCGTCAGCAGAGCGCGCAAGGAGTCAGGCGTGGGCATCCATCGCTAGTTTCGCAGGACAGAGCGTGTGGTAGAACTCGCAGCGGCGGCAGGCCGAAGTTGGGATCATCGGGAAATCGAGATTCTCTTCGGCAGTGACGAACGCAGCGGCGAGCGCCGCGATGTTCTGAGCGCCATCAACAAGAGGGATGTTGACCGAAACATCGGGACGCAAGAAGGAGAGCCACGCCGACCCTACACGCTTGCCCGTCGCGCGTTCGAGAGCTAACGCATAGAGCTGAATCTGGACGTCGTATTCGCGAGCGCGCGACTGAACGCTAAGCGAGTTCACGTCGTCGGTCTTGTAATCGACGATCGTGAGGCCGTGCGCATCTTCGAACCAGAGGTCGATTGATCCACGCACAACCAGCGCATCGACGGCAAACGTGAACTCCCATTCGCGTTCGCTCCGCGTGGCTTTTCGGGCGCGCTTACCGAGGGCGCTTCGTTCGAATGTTTGGGCGAGCGACAACGCTTCGAAGGGCGCCTCGGGAACGCTCCGGCCAGCTAGTAGATGATGCACGGCCGTTCCGATATCTGCTGCCCCAAGCCCGACGCCATTCGCGCGCTGACGGACCAGATCGCCGTTCCAGCCAAGATAGTGCCCGAGATAGTATTTGCGCGGACAGAACGCGAATTTCGAGAGGGCGGTCGCGGTGGTATTCGGATCGAACTGGTCGGTGAGGCGCGGCCGTTCGAGAATCACCGGATGCGGTCCTAGAGACGAGGCGGCCACCGCAGTGGTTGCTGCCGGTAGCTCAACGGTGCGCACCAGACGCACTTCGAAGTCTTCGAATCGGCGGATCTCCGGCTGCCCGTCGGTGAGGACCGAATCCATCTCGAAGCGCGCCCAGACGAGCTTCGCCCAATTCCTGGGCTTCGACGACTCGCGCTCACGGCTCCACGAAAGGATCAGATGTTCTTCCGCGCGAGTCATGGCGACATAGAGCAGACGATTGGATTCTTCATCGTCCGTGGCCTTGAGCTTGGCGTCGTTCTGCGCGTGTATATAGCCCGGTTTCGCGCCCTGGTTTTCGAAGCACCACTTGACGCCAAGTCCGAATTCGGGGGTGAAGTTGAGCGCTCCGCTGGATGCGTCCGACGCCGTCCCTTTGTTCATTGCGGCCAGAATCACAACGGGAAATTCGAGACCCTTCGCTGCGTGCGTGGTCATGATCTGAACGGCATTGAGTTCTTCATCGACGGGTGAATCCTGCTCGCGCGGATTCTCCTTGCGCATGGCTTCGAGGTATCGGATGAACGCCGGCAACGTCATATCCGACTGCGCCCGTGCGATCGATAAGAACTTCTCGATGTTCTGACCGCCCGGAGTAGATGGGTTCCACGGGACGCCCATCTGGTCGAGAGCGCGAAGCACCAACCGATCGGGCGAGTGGAACGGAGCCGCGGCTCGCCACTCAACGAGTGCGGCGGAGAAGCGCTCCAGGCGCGTGCGGTCTTCCATGCCGAGCATTGAGAAATCACGATACGCGAGCGCATCGCCCAAGTTCCTGTCTTTCGGTCTGAGCGCAAAAAGGGCTTCGTCCGACACGCCCGCGAAAGGCGAGCGCAGCAGCGAGAGCGTGCTGATTTCATCGTGCGGGTTGTTGATGACGCGCAGCAGATTCGTGCAATCGCGAGCTTCTCGGGTTTCCAAAAATCCGGTGCGGCGATTCAGGTTGAAAGGAATGCCGGCTTCGGTGAACGCGTCAAGGAAATCTTTCAGCACGCCCGTGTTGCGGACCAGAATCGCGAAGTCATTCAGCCTCGCAGGGCGCTGCAATCCGTCTGCTTCGGAAATTTGCAAAACGGGTAGAAGTTCGCGGATGCGCGTGACGACGCCTTGCGCTTCCAGCTTGTAATCGTCATCGGCCGCGGCGGGCAGGAACTCGAGCGCTTCGATGTGCGCGTGATCGCGGGCTGGGAATACGCGAGCCCCCTTAAGATCGCGCCGCTCAATGCCCTCGACGTCTTTCAGCAGGAATTGCGTGGCATCGAGGATCGCCTGCCGGCTGCGCCAGTTCTCGACAAGTTCGCAGGCGTGTTCACCGGCTTGCTGCACGCTCGCGCGATGCAATTTGAACACGTCGGGTCGCGCGTGACGAAAGCTATAGATCGATTGATTCAGATCGCCGACCGCATAGAAGCGTCCCGGCGCACTCACCAGTTTAACCAGGCGTGACTGCAATCCGCTGGTGTCCTGAAACTCATCGATCATCACTTGCGCGAACTGTTCGCGGATTTGTTCGCGAATGGCGGGATTCGAATCCAAGAGACGGACCGTGAAGAATTCGAGGTCGTTGAAATCGAGCGTCCCGAGCGCGGTTTTGCGGTCGCGATAACGCGCGTCGAAGCGGCGAAAGATTTCGATGAGCAGTGCGCGCTCCTCGTCAAAGAACCGGTCGAGGAAGAGCGCGGTTAGCTTGTCAATTTCTTTGAGGACTTCCGATTCCGAATTCTTGGTGTTCTTGTTCGGGCAGAAAGGCAACAGAACGCGAAGGCGATCAGCGGAAGTTTTCGCGCCTTCGAAGCGGACGAGAAAGTCGTTAACCAACGCGCGCGCTTTTAGCTGTGCGGGTGTCGTTTTTAGCGTAGGGAATCCACGTGCGTATCGCTGGGCGAGCAGCAGGATCTGCTGTTCGATGTCCGGCGGTGCGCCATCCGGCATGGCCGCAAGTTCATCGGGAGTCATACCCGCCGCGCGCATCGCGTCGTAGATCGGCGGCATGAGCTTCTCGAAATCGGGCGACGCTGTGGCTTCGAGCAGCGCGTTCATCGCCGCCGGCTGCTCATCGAGCAACTGGTCCAGCGTGAGACGCAGAGCGGCGGCTTGTTCAAGTACGGCTTGCTGCTCATCCAAGATTTGAAATGCGGGATCGACCCCAGCGGCTGTCGAGTGCTGTTTCAGAAGTCGCTGGCAAAAACTGTGGATCGTCGACACCCAGCCGCGCTCCAGCTTGCGCAGCATCTCTGCGTCGCCCGCGAATTCCTTCGACATGCGCAACCGCATGTTGGCCGCAGCCTTCTCGGTGAAGGTGATCGCGAGGATGTTCGCGGGCTCGATGCCGGATTCAACCAGTTGGCGGTAACGTTCGACGAGGACCGCCGTCTTGCCCGAGCCGGGACCGGCGACGACGGACGCGTTCTGGCCCAATCGCGAGATGTCGATCGCGGTCTGCTGCTCTGTCGTAAAGATCATTGATCCAGAGTGGCCAGTCCGATGGACAGCGCTTCTTCGGCGACTTCGAAGCGGCAGGCATCGCGCACATCGCAGTACCGGCACTTCGCAGGGTCAGCCGGGAGTGGATGAATCACGCCGGACCGAAAACTCGCGACAGCATCGCGTGTGCGAGCGACCGCGCCGCTGATCCAATCCGGCGTAATCGCGGCGAGGGGTTTGAGATCGGCGCCGGGCGGCGGAGTGCCCCAACCGAAGTAGCTGATCTTCGGGCCTTTCAAGCTGACGTACAGAACCGTCTCTGCTTCGAGGCCGAACTTTTCACGTAAAGCATACGCGTAGAGAGGGCCTTGCAAGCGCGTGTCGTCGTCGATCTTTTCCTTCGTGCTGGCGTCAGGGCTGAACTTGTAATCGATCACGACCGCGCGCCCATCATCGAGGCGATCGATACGGTCGAAGCGGCCCGAGATCGTCAAACCCGGCTCAACGGAGACCTCGAACTTCTGCTCGACGTCACTGGGAAACGCGCGAGGGTATTGCGTATCCGCCTCGAACTTGAGTAGCGACGTCAGAACCGTACGACGGGCCCGCTCAGTTCGAAAGCCAGGTTGCACATTATCTTTCCTGCACTGATCAGCAAACGCACGAGGGAAGACCTTGGCCATTGGTTCACCGGACGCCCACCATGCGCGAAGAGCCTCGTGCGCGACGTTGCCCTGGAACAGAAAATCGGCGCGATCCTCCGGTGCGGGCGGCATGGTCGCAAGCTTCAGCGCTTTCTCGGTTAGAAACTTGAACGGACACTCGAGTAGGGTCTCAAGCGACGACACGCTAATGCGTTCCGGGCGCTGGGCAAGAGCTGCTAATAGCGCTGCGTCCGTGATGCGCGAAGGGATGCGCCACCGCATCACTGGCGGCGGCGTTGCCGGTTGCACGATCGCGGGAAACACTTTGGGTGGAACCAAATCCTTCAGGAAAATCGACGACAACACGCGCTGTCCTCGCGAATCCGCGTGCGGATAACTGAGGACCACCTCTCGACGAGCGCGCGTGCGGGCGACATCGAAGAGAACCTGCTCTTCATCGTCTTTCTGAGACGCGGTGCGTATCTCAATCCCCTGATTTGCGAGCTCGCGCATTGCGGAATCAGGCAGGAACGGGTCGCGATCGTTCTGCGCCGGAAATTGCTTTTCAATCAGACCGGGGATGAAGACGACCTCGAGATTCCATTGGCGGGCCTCGAACGCGCTCACGACATGCACGCTGTTGCGCGCGCGAGGTTCGTCGTCAAAGACAGCATCTCGAACTGCCAGCGCGGCTGTTCGCCAAAATGCGGCAAGCGTCATTGATGGGGCGCCGGAGATCCACCATTGCGCGGCAGATGCGACGGCCTCGACGAACGCGTTCATTCCCGCTGCGAGGGAGCGAAACTCGGCTGCCGTCGCGGGCGAAACTTTGTCGGGGATCAGGCGCGGCGCGAAGCGGGCAGGCAATTGAGCGAGGCGCGTTGCCCACTCGGCCGGAGTCAGTTGCAGGTCCCGCCACGCTTCGAGTTCCGCGAAGTGCTTCAACGGGCGGATGAGTGTGCGGCGCTTACCGGCCAATTCCAGGAGCTTCTGTAAACCGCGGCCCGGCAGCTCTTCCCGCACTTCAAGCTCGAAGGCGTCGAGAACAGAGGAGGTCCCAGTGAACGGTACGAAGCGCAGTAATTCGAGCACTTCCTGGTGGTCCCACCCACGTAACATCGCATCGACCGTGCCGATCAAAATTCGGCCCGCGGGATGTTTGTCCAACGGTCGGCGGAAGTAGAAATGAGCAGGAATGCCGAACCGCTCGAACGTGGCGCGGAGGACGGGCGTGTAGTTTTCCGGCTTGCGCAGGATCACTCCCACATCGCGGAAAGCGATGCCTGCTCTGTTGTGTTCCAGGATGCGCCGCGCGATTTCAGCCGCCTCGCGCTCCTCGTCTTCGGGAACCACGAGAACACTCTGTGTGACTCGCGCGCCCTCGAGGTGTTCCTCAATAAACCCACTTCCTCGCAACCTAGCTTTGAGCCACTCCGATGCGCCCTCATCCGCGATCGCCACGATCACGCGCGTCCGTTTCGCGAGAGCGCAGATGAAGTCGAACTCGGGAGTGGAGATCTGAGCGAAGCCGTCAAACCAGATCTGCGATGGAAGCATTGCCCCAGGATTTGCGGCCAGTTCACGCAGCAGTTCCGCACGCGTGACAAATCCGCGCTCATGCAACTGCATGATCACCAACTGCCAGATCGCCACGAGCGCATTGCGATACGGCGCCTTGTCTCGATCCACTCGGCTTAGAGCCGCAGGTGTGCATCCCGCCGCGTCGAGATCCGAAAGCGTCCGCGCGAGCCGCGAGGAGAACCCGGGCAGCATCGCGACTTCGGCGAACTCGGGCCGCGCGAGCTGCGCTACCGCTGACTCGACCGCGAGAAGAAAGACGTCCTCCTCGGCGACCGGCGAATCAGGCGCTAACTCCTGAATGAAGTGCGCGAGCGTATCGATGCCGGAGGGATGGAACACAACGCCATCACGCGCGAGTTCGTTGCGCAGGTGCGTGGCGAGCGTTGCGGTAGGCACAATGATGCGCGCGCGATTTGACGGAAGCGTGCGGCGAAATTCGTCTAAGATGCGAGCTGTCTTCCCGGAACCGGCCGCACCCGTTAGCAGAGTACTCATCGCGGCGGGACCGGTCCCCCTTGCGGCACGCGGCCATGATCCACCCAATCGCGAAGTTCGCGAAACGCGGCAGTCGTCTCATCCGGGGTGATCGCGCAATGGCCATCGTGATTCACATACTGCTGGACAAATAGATCTGCGGAACCCGCAAGCCCGGCGAGGGTTGCGTAGCCGGACGGAATATCCGGAGGAACGATCGGATCGTACGTTGTATGAACGGCAAGCAAGGGTCGCGCCAGATGGCCTGTGAACGTGTAGTAGTTGCGCAGATAGTCAGTCGCGCGCGGGTCCGCCGCATAACGCTTCACTCCCGCATTCACTGCGTTGTCATCGCCCGTGTTGACGTAAATCGTCGAGCGATTATCGAACGGATTGCCGCCCGCGCGCGACACAATGTCGTGCATGATGAAGTCGTTGAACACCAGATCGCCCGCGAGATCTTCCACCGTCGCTAGTTGCGAGAACCGCAGCAGTGCCGCACGGGCGCGCGGATTCGCTTCGATCTTCTGCGCGAGTTCCGCCTTCAGTTCCTTCGTATCGCCGTAGCCCGCGGGCACTTCAAGAGGCGGCGGCAGCGCGCCGGGCAGAAAATACTGCAGCACTACCTGTCCATCGAAGACGCGCTTCAGGAGCTTGAGTGTCGGCTCCAGCGGACCGCATAGCGGCAACCCTCCGGCGAACTGCGAAGGGAAGCGCTCGACGAAGAGGGCGGTGAGAAAACCGCCCATCGAGTGCCCCGTGATGTACGTCTGAGTCGGCTTTCGATATTTGTCGGCGAAGTAGCGCGCGAGTTCCTGCGTGTCCGGAACCGCTTCACTGATTGCCCACCCGGTAGAGGAGTAACCGGATTGCGCGAACGCGAAACCGGCATCCAGAAAGAGTTGCTCGAAATCGCCCGGGGCGGATCGATCGAACTGAACCGGCGTCTCCGCATAGCCATGACAATAGAGTACGAGGCCGCCATTCCAGTGATCGGGGACATCGATCCGGAACGGCGCACCGTTAATTTCGCCGAGCTCGGTCTTAGTGGCTGCGAAGGCGAGACAAGCTGTACAGCAGAGAACTGCCGCGACCCTGGCGGCAAGTAGGCGGGGCAAACCTCATTTTACTGCGGGCTGGCGAAAACGAGATGTATTCGCTCTTTCACGCGCGCCCGACAACTCCTGCCAAGGGACTGCTCGCCGTGGCATACAGCTTCTTCTCCATGCGTCCGGCTTCAAACGCAAACCGCCCGGCCTCAACCGCCAGCCGCATCGCGTGAGCCATCTTGACTGCGTCATCAGCCGCGGCGATCGCAGTGTTCATCAGGATTGCGTCCGCACCTAATTCCATGGCTAGCGCTGCATCGGACGCCGTTCCGACACCTGCGTCCACAATCAGTGGAACGCCCGTGATCATCTCGCGCATGATCTTCAGGTTGGTGATGTTCTGAATGCCAAGTCCAGAGCCGATCGGAGCGGCGAGCGGCATCACAGCGGCCGCACCCGCGTCGATCAACTTGCGCGCGTTGACCAAGTCGTCATTGGTATACGGCAGAACGACGAAGCCCTCCTTCACCAGAAAGCGCGTGGCTTCGAGCAAGCCTTCGTTGTCGGGGAACAACGTGCGTTCATCGCCGATCACCTCCAGCTTTACCCAGTTGGACAGGCCAACTTCGCGCGCGAGCATAGCCGTGCGGATGGCCTCATCGGCGGTATAGCAGGCCGCAGTATTGGGCAGGATGAACATCTTGTCGCGATCGATGTAGTCGATCAGAGACTCTTTGGAGCGATCGGTGAGATTCACGCGGCGCACCGCGACGGTGACGACTTCGGCGCCAGACGCTTCGTGACAGCGCTTCATTTCGTGGAAGCTGCGGTATTTGCCGGTGCCGACAAACAAACGTGATTGGAACGTGCGGCCGGCAATGGTTACGGGCATAGCTTCAGTTTAGACTTGACTCCAACTTACGGGCGCGCTGCCTCCTGCTTACTCATTCCGATGCGCTTTAATTCTCCGCGAGCGATGTCGCTGTATCTCTCATCTGCCTGATAGGTGCGTTGGTCGTCTAGCATCAAATCGAGAACCCGGCGTTCACGAGCGTTGTCGGACCAGATCGTGTCGCTCCAGAGTAAGTCGTATCGGTGCCGGTCTTCATATTGGCTTCGCCTTACAGCGGCAACCAAGCGGTTGAACTGTTCGTCCGTGCCGAAGTCGCGAATCACCCAGCACGCTGCTCGAATATCGGTCGGGTCTGCGACTGAAGCGGAAAGGTAGTTGAAGGCCAGAGCCGTTGCATCTCCGAGGACCTCCTTCTGCCCGGCGCCCAAGATATCCCGGGCGACATCAAGCGCTCCCGGACTTGCGGATCTGAGCATCGCGCGGAGCTCGCGAATCAGGCTCGGCTCTTGAGCGAACTCCCGCAGCGTCACGCCTACACCCCAACTCGCGATGTCAGAGTTGATCAGAAGCTGGTGAATCAGTTTCTCTTTTGCTTGAGCGGAATCGCCAAGTCTCTGAAGGACCAAATTCATCAGCGCTCCGGAGAAGAAGCTTCCTCCTGCCGTATCCTTTCCTAAACGGAAATCCGCGACGGTTGGACGCGGCGTTCCGAAAGAACTGAGAAGCGACGCAGCAATCAGAACCCATCGATCTTCGCCTACACCGGCGGTCCCCGCCAGCAGAGACACTAGCTCCGGAGCAATTGTCTTCTGCCCGCTGGCGTAAGTTGCTTCCGTTAGCACCTCAGCACGGGTGCCGTGAATGAGTACTGAAGCGATTTCGTCCAACAGAAACTCTCTACCGTTTCTCGGTGGCGCGGCGAATGGCGGTTCCCGGCGGATTGCGGGAATAACAAGCGATTCACCCTCGTCTGCCACCAATCGCCACGCAGCGGTTGATGGATGGAGATTCAGCAGAAGTGGAAAGGCGAAGACTGCTCCGGCTTTCAGATCCGGCACATCAGGGCCACCGCTTCTTCCCCAGGGATTTTCCGGCAGAGCTTCGTAATCGAGTTTAATTCGATCGCCAGGCTGAACGGGCGAGTGCGGGAAACTCCTGAGGACGAGAAGCTTGGCATGAGCAATCAAAACCCGTTGGCCCACTATCAACGGCGATGAATCGTGAGTCGTTTCTTCGACGATACACGTGGCGATAACCGGAGCTTCCGCAAGCCGCTCGAAAGACCACAGACCGCTCGGATACGCCCGGCACAAACTCTCGAAGCCGAGGCACAGACAAACGCCCAGAATGAGGCGAGAGGCACGCACGATATTGAATCCATAGTAGCGGCAGAAGTCCGAACGGGCACAGGGTCTGAGAAACCGCCTTGCTCAGACGTTTCGCGTCTTGGATATGATTGACAACTCGCAATGTCTTTGACACGACGAACCTTCAACACCGCCCTCGCCGGGGCGCCTTTCGTGATCCGCAGTATGGGGCAGACTTCCGCCGCGCGAATCAAGCTCGATCCCGAGCGGAAGATCGGCGACATCGATCGCAAGATCTACGGCAATTTCACGGAGCATCTCGGGCGCTGCATCGAAGGCGGCATCTTCGATGAGCACTCGAAGCTGTCCGACAAGGCCGGGTATCGCAAAGATGTGCTTGAAGCGGTCCGCAATCTGAACGTCACGCTGCTGCGATGGCCGGGCGGGAACTTTTCGTCGAATTACGACTGGATGGACGGCATCGGGCCGCGCGATAAAAGGCCGGCGCGACTCGAGATGGCGTGGGGCACCGTCGAAGACAACCGCTTCGGCACGCATGAGTTTCTGAACTACTGCGAGATGCTCGGCACCGAGCCGTATCTGTGCGCCAACTTCGGCACCGGCACGTGGGTGGAGGCGCAGCGCTGGGTGGAATACTGCAACAGCGCGCAGCCGACCGCGATGAGCAAACTGCGTGCCACGAATGGGCGAGAACAGCCGTGGAAAGTGACCTACTGGGGTCTCGGCAATGAGATGGACGGTCCGTGGCAGATGGGACATCGCAGCGCGGACGATTACGGCAAGTTCGCACTGGAAGGCGCGAAGTTGATGAAGTGGACGGATCCGTCGGTGAAGCTTGTCGCTGCGGGCTCGTCGAACTTCGGAGCGGACTGGACCGGTTGGAACCGGACCGTGCTGGACTACCTGAAGCACCACGCGGACTATCTTTCGCTGCACACGTATGTCGGGAATCCCGGCGAACGATTACTACGAGTTCCTGACCAGTTCCGTTGCTGCTCGATCAGCGCACAAAGGTAGCGGAAGGGACGATTCGCGAGGCGTTTGCGACGGACCCGCATCCCCGCAATCTGTACATCGCGTGGGATGAGTGGAACGTCTGGTATCGCGCGCGAGGCGAAGGCAAAGAGAAAGGCCGCGACATTCTGGAGGAGAAATACAACCTGGAAGATGCGCTGGTCGTCGCGACGTTTTTGAACACGTTCGTGAACAACGCGCACATCGTGAAGATCGCGAACATGGCGCAACTGGTGAATGTGATCGCGCCGATATTTACCAGCGAAACCGGACTCTATCTGCAGACCATTTACTACCCGCTTGCTCTGTTCGCCGCGAACTCGCGCGGGACAGCGCTGGAGGTTTTCGTCGACGCGCCTACTTATAAATCCAAGGCGTTTCCGACGGTGCCTTATCTCGATGTGTCCGCCGCCCTGGACGGCAACACGCTAGTTCTGAACGTGGTGAATCGCCATCGCGAACAGGCGATCGAGGTTGAGATCGAAGCGCAGGACAGCCGGTTCGGCGGGAGCTATTCCGTCGCTGAAGTGAATGGTCCCGACATCAAAGCGGAAAACACGTTTGGCGCGAGCCCGGTGCAAACGATTCGCAAGACGATTACGGCAGACGGCAGCCGGATGCGATACACGTTTCCGGCCCATTCCTACACGATGATCAAGGGCTCGCTGGTAAAATGAAAACTTTGGCGGCGTAGCTCAGGTGGTTAGAGCGACGGTCTCATAATCCGTAGGTCCGCAGTTCGAGTCTGCGCGCCGCCACCATCCCATTCCTCCTCAGCGCAACTCTTGGGAAATTAAATCAAGTTCGTGGCCCGCTTCGGCGAGTTTGCCTTGCGCGGTTAGTTCACGATAGCGTTGGAAATGCGCGCGTATCTGCGCGAGCGCGGCGTCGGGCGGTCCCGCTGCAGCCGGTGCGCTCGTTGTCTGCTGCGGCTCATTCGTTCCGCCGGAAGGTTGTGAAGCCGGAGCATTCTCGCTCGCCAGGGGTTGGTTCAGCATCGCCAAAGCTTGCTCATACGTATCGGTATAAATCAGGCGATTGCCCATCGCAAGAACCACCTTGCGCAACTGCGGCATGCGCGCTTCGGTCGCCTGAATATAGATCGGCGAGACATAGAGGAATGTGTGCGCGACGGGCAACGTCAGCATCTGACCGCGCAAGACCTGCGAACCTTGCTGATTCCAAAGTGTCAAATCCTTCGAAATTGTCTGGTCCTGATTGATGCGGGCGCTGATCTGCATCGGGCCCAGAATCAGCTCCTGCTTCGAGAGTTGCAGCACCACGACCTCGCCGAGATGCGGTCCATCGCACCGCGCCAACATCACGCCGATGAGGTTCTCTTTCGACGTCGGAGTGAACGAGGTCATCAGCATAAACTCCGGCTTTTCTTCACCGGGCAGCGTAGCGACGACGTAAGTCGGGTTCACGGGTTGTGCCGCCTGTTCCTGCCCGCTCGAGAACCGCGCCAGTTCCCAAATATCCTCATGGTTGTAGAAGGCCTGCGGATTCAGCATGTGGTACGTGCGATAGACACTGGCCTGGATGCGGAAGAGTGCCTCGGGGTACCGTGCATGTGCGCGCAAGGCGGGCGGCATGGCCGATTCCGGCTCGAACAGCCGCGGGAATAAGTTGCGATAGGCCTGCAGCAGCGGGTCCGCTGGATCGAAGACATACAGATGAACGGTGCCGTCGTACGCGTCGATGGTCGCCTTCACCGAATTGCGGATGTAGTTGATCGATTCATTCTCACCGAAGTCGACGGGGCGCGCATAAGGATGAGCGTCCGAAACCGTGTAGCCGTCCAGCATCCACACCAGCCGGCCGTCGGGCGTGACCACCAGGTACGGATCGTAATCCCAATCAAGAAAGGGCGCCATTGTCGCGACGCGGTCGGTGATGCGGCGATGGATCATGATGCGACTATCGCCGGTTAAGTAGTTAGTGAGGATGATGTTCGGGTCGGCAAAATGGATCGCGGCGGCGAGGCGCATGTAGAGCGCGGAGATCGGAAATCCACCATGCCCGGAGTAGCGCGTCTTCGCGTTATCGGCGCCGGATGGGTAATCGAACTCCTCCTGCGACGTGTGAACAAAAACGGGTTCATGCGTGACTTCGCCGTAGTAGAGATCGGGCTGCGCGATCTTCAGACTTGGCGTGCGAATCTCGGGCGGCATGTTCTGCACCAGGAACACCGGCAAACCTTCCGGAGTGATGTGGCTCACCTCGGCAAGCGCCAGACCGTAGCCGTGCGTGTAGATGAAACGCGGGTTGATCCAACCGGAATTCGGGTAGCTGCGAGATGTCGAGTTCACGCGGTGCCAGCAACGTCTGCCGGTACTGGCCGTCGATGGTATAGCGGTCGATATCCGTGTCATGGAAAACGTAGTAAGGCCGCAGTGCCTGGCTTTGCGTAACCGTGTCGTGGAACGCGCGCCAATCCCAAAGACGCACGTTGTCGAGCAAGTTACGGTTCGCGTTGACATCGAGCGACTGCACCGCGGATGGCCCGCCGGTCTTGTAGTCGACCGCTTGGACGCGGTTCTCCAGTCCGTACGCGGAACGGGTGGCATGGATGTGCGAGTTGATGTACGGAGTCTCAAGCGAGATCTCGTTGGGCTTGACGTAGAGTGCGGAAACCAGGCGGGGAATGATCCAACAGATCGGCAGAACCACAACCATCGCGAGCACAAAACGCCAGCGGCCCAGCCAGGCGAAGATGGCGGCGCAAACGGCGGCAACGATCAAGGCCCACTGTAGCGGGAGGGTGACGTGGTCGTCCAGCCAATCGATTCCCACCATGAAGCCGTGGTCGTTCCAGACCATCTCGTAGCGGCCGAGGAAGAAGCGGCATGCAAACGCGAGCAGGATGACTGCGATGACCGCGCGCAGGAACTGCGATTCCAGACCGCCGGGTAGCCTGAGAATCGAGAGATCGAGTTCCCGAGCGCCGCGCAACTCGTGGAAGCGGTAGCTGAGTTGCCTGAAGCGGGCCGCAATCCAGAAGAGAAAGGCGCAGGCGATGAACAGCGTGAGCAGGTAGGAGCGAAGGATCGAGTAGAACGGTAGGTCGAACAGATAGAACTTGAGCGGTTCCTGGAAGACCGGGTCGCGGAACGCGTTCGCCGGCTCAGCGATTCCGCGGCTTCCGAAGTAGCGGACAACGGTCCAGCCTTCGAGCGTTGCGGCGGCGATAAACCACGCGATGAAGAGCAGAATCAGAACCGTGAGGATGCCGAAGATGCGGTTTCTTTCCTGCGTGCCGCCGGCGAAGTGAAACGCGCGGCGCGAGGTAATCCAAAGAGCCGCGAAGGCGAGGATCGTCCCGACGGTGACGGGAGCATAGGCGTAAGTGAAGAGGCCGAGCCACGTATCGAGTTGCCCGACTTCGGACCACCATCCCCACTCCATGGCCAGGGTCGAGCCAGAGCGGAGAACGATCAGCAGGGCTATTAGTGAAACCGCGATGGTGACTGCACGGCCGGTCCTGCGCCGACGAGCGATCGGCTCGAACAAAGGTTGAGGCATCCGCTTCTACTGTATCTGTTTGTCGGACGGAGCGGAGAGGACTTGGCCCGTTGGCTCGTGCGGTCGATCAATGCGTCATCGCGTAGACGACGTAATTGACACCGAGCCGGATAGCGAAATCGGAGAAGCGCTCCGGGTATTCCGCTCCATCCGCCCACTCCCACGCGTCACCAAGGTCGGAGTTATAGGAGATAGCGATCATGATGCGGCCCTTGTCGTCATAGATGCCTCGCCAGTGCGCACCAATGCCGTTGTTTTTGTAGCCCAGACGCAGGTGAGCGGCGCCGGGCACCTGGAACTTTTCATTAACGTCGTACACCGTGTGGAACAGCGAGTCGCTATCTTCCACGTCGACAATCGGACGATCCGGGAACACGCGTTTCATGCTTTCCTGGAAAACTTCCCATTCCGTTGCTCCGTGAAAATCGTCTGCCATGAAGAAGCCGCCCCGCAGCAGGTACTCGCGCAGTTCGCGGGCTTGTGTGTCATTGATTCCCCACTCACCGACTTGTACGGCGTAGAGCCACGGGTAATCGAACTGGTCGCCCTCATCCAAATTCACCGTCTGCTCGACAGTGCGCGCGCTGATTCGGGTGAGACGGCCCAACGCCTCAGAAAAGTGGCGATCCGCGCGAGGGTAATCCTGGGTCCAGAGCGACATCCCCTGGCGCCAGTCACCGTCGAAGCGTCCGCGGTAGCCGTCATTCCAACCGGGCGGATACATCAGGCGCGCGAAGGTCCATTCGGCAGTGTAGGTCGGATTGGCTGGAAGCTCGAACGTCTCGTATTCAACGCCGGGATATTGCTTGAACGGGCGCTGAAAAGCGTAAGCGACGGTAAGACAGGCAAGTAAGGCGCCTGCGACGAAAAATCGACGGATAGGGATCCGCACTGAACTGCTTTGACGATAACATTGCGATCGCACCCGGTACTCTGGGCAGATCAAGCCGTTTCAAAATGGGAAGGCTCCCACTGAATACAGCTTAAGCCGAATTCGCATTGCTTACGACTGGGATCCCCGTACTCTGGGTGACGATTCTTAACCTTTGAGACCGCAACTATTGTGGAATTTCCGGGTCAAATAAGTACTAGCCTAGCGACGGATCTAAGCGCGGACAGTAATCAGTTCGTATTAGCGGATTGAGATTTACTTACCCTCGTACGTCCACTAGCTGTCTGTATCACAACGATCTAAGTACACGTAGTAAGCTCTCGCGGTGAACCGTATCCCGCGGGTCCCTTTCTGTCCAGCAGCCAACAATGAAAAAACTATTCTCTTTACTAGCACTTGCCACAGTTCCCGGTTTTGCGCAGATTCCTGCTCAATACCAACCCATCTACTCTCTAGTAAATACACAAATCAGTAGCTTCGATTCAACGCTCTTGCAGAGTTCGAACGGGACGAAATATCCCTATCTGAGCGCTCCGCAACTGGAAACGGCATCTTCCGACCTATATACAAGCCTGTTAGGCGAGTATCAGTATTCGACGCAGGTCGAGCCGCAACTGTCGGACATTCAGGCGGAGGGTGCAAAAGCAGTTACGGTCCACATTGACTTTCCCATCCTTTACCAACCGTTCTACTCTTCGAACCCTTCTCAATATCAGCAGTTCGTCACTTTCTATCAACAACTAATGCAAGACGTCCACTCACGCGGGATGAAAATGATTGTCGAGACCAACGCCGCGACTGTGTTCCCCGGAGCCAACACTTCTTCATTCGCTGCTTACTACCAATCCCTCTCCTGGACGCAGTACATGCAAGGACGCGCCGCGACCGCGCTTAACATTGTCGAGCAGATTAAGCCGGATTACCTGACCGTAATTACAGAGCCGGATAGCGAGGCAATCAACAGCTACCAGGCGAATGCCGGCACCGTGACTGGAAGCACAGAGCTACTCCAGACAATCATGACGGCGTTGAAGGGACATACGACCGGTGTCGAAGTCGGTGCGGGTGCTGGGACGTGGATCACTGATTACACGGATTACGTCACGAACTTTCTCGCTACGCCGATTGACTTCCTCGACATGCATATCTACCCGGTGAACAACAACTTTCTTCCGCTTGCCGCAACCGGAGCGCAAATGGCCCATGCAGCAGGCAAAAAGGTAGGTATGAGCGAGTGTTGGGATTGGAAGATCCTCAACACCGAGCTAAATGTGCTCCCCCTCGTAAACGTTGAAGCACGGAATCCGTTTAGCTTCTGGGCGCCTTTGGACCAGCTTTTCCTGAAAACGATGAACGACTTCGGGGAGATCGATCAGCTTGAGTTCATCAGTCCGTTCTGGACTCATTACTTCGAGGCTTATATCAGCTATACAACGTTTGGCAGTCTCTCACCTAGCGCTGTACTTAACCAGTCTTATACGGCCGCCGGGACCGCGACGAGTGAGGGACAATTTACGTCGACAGGCCACTATTACGAACAGCTTCTAGTTTCTTCGCCCGACACGACGCCGCCGGCAACTCCGGTCGCCCCCACCGTTTCTGCCGGATACACCACCGCAAATGTCTCCTGGCCGCTCGGCACCGACAACGTGGGTGTAGCAGGATATCTGATTTTCCGCAACGGGAAGCTTCTGCAACAGATCAACGGACTTGTCTTGTACGACAGCGGCCTCTCGGAAAACACCCAGTATGTCTACACGATGGAAGCTTTCGATGCCGCCGGCAACATCTCGGCGATGTCCCCGGAAACCACGATCAAGACCTACTAACTTAGTCCGATAGCTTCGATTCCAGTTCGGCCCAGCGAGCGTAGAGAGTATCTACTGCCTGCTGGGCCGAAAGCATTTCGGCGTAAGTACTTTCCAGTGCGCGTGGGTCGGCGGTAATCAGCGGATCCTGAAGCTTGGCCTGGTTCACGGCGACGGCCTGCTCACTCTCCACGATGCGCTGCTCCATCGATTCCCACTCGCGTGCTTCGTTATAGGAAAGCTTTCTTTTCTGCGGCTCGGCTTTAACACTCCGGGGCGCGGCAGTTGAACGCGTCGCAGCGCTGCGCCGCGAGAACTGCCAGGTCTCCCACTGCGAATAGTCGGCGAACTGCTCCGCGCCGCCCTGTCCATCGAGACCCAACACGGTAGTCGAGACGCGGTCGAGCAGATAGCGATCGTGCGTGACCAGGACAAGCGCGCCGGTAGAACTCCAGCAAACTGTCTTCAAGCACTTCCAGCGTTGGGATATCGAGATCGTTCGTAGGCTCGTCAAGCAGCAGGACATCCGCGGGCTGGCGAATCAGGTTCGCGATCAGCACGCGCGCACGTTCACCGCCCGAGAGACGACTAACCGGTTGATCGAGCTGCTCCTTGGCAAACAGGAATCGCGCTGACCATGCCGCCACGTGAATCACCTGATCGCGAAAGATGACCGAATCGCCGTCCGGAGCAAGTGCCCGTCGAAGCGAAGAATCAAGGTCCAGCCGCGCACGATTCTGGTCGAAGTAAACGACGCGGAGGTTATCCGCGCGCGCGATCTTCCCGGATGTGGGGGCAAGCTCACCGAGTAGAAGACGCAGCATCGTAGTCTTGCCGCTTCCGTTGGGACCAACCAGTCCGATACGCTGTCCGGGACCGATGGTGAAACTAAGATCCTTGAAGAGCGTGCGCCCGCCGATGGCGAAAGACAGCGCGTCGGCTTCGATCAGACGCTTGGTGCGGCGATCCGATGCGGTGAAGTTGATTCCGGCCGTTGCGGTCCGGTTTCGAGACGACAGGTCGGATAGTTCCGCGATCAGTCCATGCGCGTTATCGATACGCGCCTTCGCTTTGGTGGCCCGCGCTTTGGGACCGCGCCGCAGCCACTCCACCTCCGTGCGCACGCGATTCGCGAGCGAATTCTGACGCCGGGCTTGTGCCGAGAGGAACTCTTCCTTCAGTTCCAGGAATCGCGAATAGTTGCCTTCGGCGCGAAACATTCCGCTGGCGTACGCGCGATCCAGTTCCATGATTTGCGAACTGGTGTTCTCTAGGAAGTACCGGTCGTGGCTGACCACGACAGCGGCGAAGCGCGCGTCCTTCAAGAGGCGTTCCAGCCAGAGGATGCCGGCGAGGTCGAGGTGGTTTGTGGGCTCGTCCAGAAGGAGGACATCCGGTGAAGTCATCAGCGCTTCGGCGATGGCGAGGCGTTTGCGCCAGCCTCCGGAAAGCGAAGAAGCCTCGGCATCGGCGTCGTCGAAACCCACGCGACCAAGGGTCTCTGAGACACGGGCGAGTAACTCGGCGCTGTCGGCGTCCGGGGTGGCGCGCTGCAGGATCTCACGGATAGTAAGCCCAGGCGCGAATGACGATTCCTGCGCGACATAGCTCACGCGCACCTGCTTGCGCACGACGACTTCTCCGGAATCGGGCGGCGTACGGCCGGCGATGATGCTCAGAAGCGTGGACTTGCCCGCGCCATTCGGACCGATAAGCCCGATCCGATCGCCGTCGGAAATCGTCAGGGAAATAGATTCGAATAACGGTGCTGCGCCGTATCGTTTGGAAACGCTTTGGATGTTTAGGAGAAGGCCCATCGGGAACGAAAAGGGCAGGCGCGGTGGCCTGCCCTTTCCATGTTTAGTTTAGCCGACCGTTCGAAAAGCAGAGTTACTGAGTCTTGCCGGCGATTGCATTCGCGGTCTTGTTGGTACCCTTCTTGATCTTCTTGCCGGCGGTCTTGGTGGTCTTCGCCGTGGCTTTACCGGTGCTCTTGGCCGCGCCTTTGATGTCGCTGCCGGCGTTCTTCATATCCTGACCGGCGGTTTGAGCGAAAGCCGTCATGCCAGTTGCGAGAATAACCGTCGAGAGGACGGCTGCTAGTTTTTTCATTCGAGTAAACCTCCACTGTTAATGAGAGCACAGTAGATGCCACATGAACAGAGCTTCACGCGTGGTGTCTCCCATCAGGGTCGATGGTGCAACACTTGAGGCATGGCCCTTTCAGCTAGAAACCAACTTCCCGGAGTTATCGAAGACGTCAAATTGGGCGACGTGATGGCTCATGTTGTCGTCCGAGTGGGCGAGCACATCGTTGAAAGCGTGATCACCCGGACTAGTGCCGAGGAATTGGACCTCAAGCCCGGCGACGCAGTTCGCGTGGTTGTGAAATCGACGGAAGTAATGATTCAGAAGTAGTGAAATCTCCATCGGAACTCGGCGTAGATCTGACGCGGGTCGTTGTAGTGGAAGCCTCCGAACGTCAGGCTGTTATCGAGCAAGACGCGGCGATTGGCTGCGTTTAGCGCGGTCACCGTGAGCTTGTACTGATTGGATTCGCCGAAACTCTTTCCAAGTGAGATATCAAACGTGGTGTGTTGTGGCAGATAGGCGCCGGGATACTCCGCGTTCGGCATGCCGTTGGTGAATCCGGAACCGTAGTATAGGCTTGTCGACGCGAACGCCTGCCAGGGGAGACTAGCGTTCACACCGACGTTCAGCGTGTTTCTCTGATCGTGATCTACGGGCTCATAGATTGCGTCGGGCTCGCATCCGGGCGGTGGAGGATCCGGGCATATCAGGCCTCCGGTGAATGGTCCTTTCGCCTGCGCGATTTGGTTCGAGTAAGCCACATGAGCCTGAGCTCGACGCCATAGGCGCGGCGATCGCAAAGTAAGCTCCCAACCTTGAATTAAAGCTGCGTTCCAGGTAAGCGGCCAGAATAGATTCGACTCGCCGATGTTACTGTGATCCAGCCAATTCTGAGCTCGGGTTTGGAAAGTATCCGCGTCGAGCGACCAACCCCGGTAAGGGATGTTGACGCCGACCTGGTATTCCTCGTCGCGCTCTCCACGTAACGGCGCGAACGCTAGATTCTGGCTAGTCGCTAAGTCGATCACCGGACCGGTAGCTGTTAATAAGGGCGGCGGTTGATAGAAGTCGCCGTAGAAAGCGCGAAACACCCAATTCAACTTCGGGACTCGGATCGCAACACCGAAGCGCGGATCTGTCGCGTTCTCAATCACTCCAGGTTGGGTTCCGGCGGATGGCGACGTGAAGTGGGTTTGACGCAAGCCGGCGATCAGCGTCAACCAGGAAGTTACCTTGAAGCGGTCGCTCGCGAACGCTTCGGCTACGCCGCCGTTGACGGAAGCCGAAGAAGGTCCGAAGTTCTGGCAGATGCCGCCGCAATCGTTGAAGACGTTGTTAAAGAAGTTACTCTGGTGCTGCGCGAACCCGTAGACACCTATCTGGAAGTCATTGTTCTTGACTACTGTTGCGTCGAGGCTCGCCTGTAGGCCGCCGTAATTCGCGGTTTGGTTGACGCTGGTAAGTACGGGCACATCATTCGGTGAGCCGTTGTAACTTGCTTGGTTGTAGTGGTAGAACGGCGAAACCGTCATTAGCACGTTAGGGCTAAATGTGTGGACCCACGAAAACGTTAGGTAACCGTCGGGTTCCCGTTCGCTGTCGTGCAGACCGTAACTCGGATAGACTACGTTTCCGGAAGAGGCCGGGTTTGGATCAATCGGAATCTGATAGTAATCTTGGCGCAGTGAAGCTACAAACCGGAATTGATTGTATTGACTGGCGTTGAATATCAAAGATGCGAATCCGCCGTAACCGTTTTCGGCATCATGAACAACCTCCCCGATAGGAGGCTGAAGGCCGTAGTCGCTGCGATTCCCGTTCAGACTGCCGTAGTAAGCGAACCGCTTCGTATGGCCGCCGAAGTTGATTTGATCATTGGTTTGATACCAGTTGCCGAATGAAGTTACCAGTTCGGCTTCGTTGTCGCGCTCAAAGCCGGTTCGCGGAACGATATTAAAGACTCCATACGTGCGATCCCCGTATCCCGCCTCATAGCTGCCGCGCTGTACTTCCAGGTAATCGATGTCTTTGGGGTCGATCTGCGGACCGAGGTTAGTCGCGATATTCGTATTAGGCACAGGGACGCCGTCGATCAGCCAATCGACCTGATGGCCGCCGCGCATGTGCAGCATGTCGTGAGTCATATAGGCGCCGGGTACATAGTCGGTAATCATCGCCATGCTGTTGGTGCGGTCCGCCCCGGGAGTTTGAGCGATGTCCTCACGATCGATCAGAGTGGTGGGGGTTACCGAATCCATTTTGGGCACTTCCGGCTGACCGACGACTACGGCCGACTCACTGATAGACGCGATTGCCAGTTGGAAGTGCAAGACCGGCGATGCACCGGAAGCCACCGTGACCGCCTGGCTCGAACTCTCGAAGTTAGGCTGACTGACGGTGATCTTGTAATCGCCGACTGGTACGCCGGAGAATGAAAACTCACCGTTCGCATCCGATCGCGCGGTTTGCGTCAGTTCCGAAGTAGTAGCTTGCAACGTGACCGACGCTCCAGCCACGGGACGATGCTGCGGGTCATGGACAATCCCCTGTATTCTGCCGAAAATGGTCGCGTGCAAAAGCGAAGCAGGCACTAATAGGAACAGCGCCAACCGCGCCCGTGCGCACAGAGTTATAGCTAAGTGAAACTGCATGTTGCGTACCCGATCTCCTCAACTTAGTGCTTCCACCCAGAGCTATAGCGCTGGATTGCAAACAAACAACTATGCGAGAGTTAGGGACGCGGGGGGACCGCGCTTCGGGGAGAGGCGTTCAAGAAACATCAGCCCACTCATATGCGGAGCGCGACTTACTTGCGCACAGAGTATGAGTAAAGCGAGCAGCGTCAGCGTGAGGACGGCAGCGGGTGTTTGAATGCGAACTGTAGTGAACGAGCCGGGGTAGGACGCGCACCGCGCAGAACTGACACCTGGGCCGGATACCGGAATTTGCGCGAGCGAGCAATGGTGTTTGCCCAACCGGCGGCAGCAACTCGGCAGGTTAGAAGCGGAGTCCGCTGAGAGAATCGGGCCGAACGCCGAGATGCCCAGCGAAAGACTGAGCAAGGCCAGCAGCAGAATGGCCGGAAATCGACGCAAGGCCTATCGTACCAACATTCACCCTGCTACGATCAATTTTCGATGCAAGAAAACCGCGTCAAACAAGCCCTGCGCCAAGGCCAGTTGCAGCTAGGCACAGGCTACTGGCAATTCCGCTCCCCCGAAATCGCGCGCCTGCTCGCGGCGGCCGGGTTCAAATGGGCCTTCCTCGACACCGAGCACGGCGGCTTCGATCTCGAAACCCTGCAAGACATCTGCCGCGTGGCTAACCTTGCTGGGCTCTGCCCCATTGTCCGCGTCGGCGATCTTCAATACTCGCTCGTCGCCCGCGCTCTCGACTGCGGCGCGCAAGGCATCATCTTCCCTCGCGTGGAGCAACCCGAACTCCTCGCCCGCGCCGTGTCCTGGACGAAATTCCCGCCCGAGGGCATCCGTGGCTACGGCCTCGCCCTGCACCAACTCGACTACGAAGCCCGCACTTTTCCCGAAGTCATCGCGCACCTTAACGCGAACTTGATGGTTGTCCTCCAAATCGAAACCGTGCGTGCTTTCGAAGCGCGCGACGAACTGCTCTCAGTTCCCGGCGTTGACACCGTGATGGTGGGTCCCGCTGATCTTTCCATCTCACTTGGCGTCCCCGGCCAGTTCGAACACCCCCGGCTCGTCGAAACCATCGAGCAGATTCGTGATAGCTGCATCGCCCACGGTGTCATCCCGGGCATTCACACGCGAAACCCGAAACTGGCGGCGTTCTGGCGCGATCGCGGCATGCTCTTCCTGGGCTGCGGTAACGAAGTGTCCATGCTGTGGGAGCGCGCCGGTGAAATCGTTAAAGCGATCTGCCCGTAACTCCCTCGCGGTGTTGGCCGCGCTCACTTGCTCCGCGCAGTCGACGTGGCTCGATACCATCACCGCAGCCGATCTGCGCGCAACCGATTCCTTCCTCGCCTCGCGCTCTCTGGAAGGCCGCAACACTCCGTCCCCGGGTCTTGAAGTGGCCGCCGATTACATCGTCTCCGAGTTCCGCCGCGACAACCTAGAAAGCCCGCCGGGCGCTACCGATTTCGCGCAGGCCGCCAAGTTCGCGCGCGTTTCCGATAGTAGTGATTCGCAGTTCACCCTGTCCGCCGGCCGCGACCTCACCCGCGCCATCCTCAGTGACCATATGGCGATCCACAGCTTCCATGCAGCCAACTTGAATAACGAGCCGGTCTTCAAGTGGGCGCCCACCGTCCGCGTGGATCAGACCCTCGGCGGCCAGATTCTGGTGCTCCGCGCCCCATCCGATCGATCCGTAATCCGCGAACTGGAGCAGGCGCACCCCGACGCAATCGTTGAACTCACCCGCAGGCAACTCCACCATCGCACCAACGAGCCGGTGGATATGGAACGCCTCAACGTGAGCGAGACCATCCGTATCGCCGTACCCGAGGTTGATTTGCAAGCGATCTTCGACCGCCTTCCGAATGGCATCACAACCGCGCACGCCACACTTCACATCGGAGCGCCGGCCATCGAACCATTTGAGGCGCGTAACCTCATCGCGATGCTGCGCGGTTCCGACCCGGCGCTCAGCAAAGAATACGTGATCGTATCCGCGCATTACGACCACCTAGGCGCATCGAAAGAAGGAATCTTCTACGGCGCGAACGACAACGCTAGCGGTGTCGCGGCAGTGCTGGCCCTGGCCCACGCACTCCCGCTTGCAACGGCTCACCCCAAACGCACGCTTCTATTCCTGTGTTTCTTCGGAGAGGAAGAGGGCTTGCTCGGATCCACATGGTATGTGAAGCACCCGCTGCTGCCGCTCGCTCATACCGTTGCGAATATCAATTTCGAACAGCTCGGACGCTCCGCACCTTCCGATGGTCTGCCGCCCGGTTCTCTCGGCGCCACCGGGTACGAGTTCTGCGATCTGCCCGCGATCATGTCGCCCGCGATGGATACTGCGAACGTCCACGTGCGCGACACCAAGCACAACGAAGAATTCTTTCCGCGCAGCGACAATTATCCGTTCGCAAAAGCCGGCGTTGTCGCCCAGACCTTCGCCGCCGCTTACGAATTTCCCGATTACCATCGCCCCACCGATACCTGGGACAAACTGGACTTCAACAACGAAGCGCTGCTGGTGCGCGCGTTAGCGCTCGGCATTACCGTGGTGGCCGACCGCGCCGAGCCTCCGCGATGGAACGAGAGCGCGAAGACCAGAGACTTCATCGCCGCCCGCCGCGAGTTGCACGATTGAAACAGCCAGCTTTTGCTCCCTACGTCGTGCCGTTCGGCGTGTTCCTGTTATTCCTCGCAATCCGATCGATACTGCCAATACCCCAATGGGCGCGATTCGCCATCGAGGTGGCCGTCATCCTCGTGGTCTCGCGCGGCGTCCTGGACAAAGCGCCGTCCCGGCCGTTCCTAAGCATTCTTCTTGGAATTGCGGTCTTCTTCCTATGGGTGGCACCCGAGCATTTCTACCCTGCGTGGCGTTCTCTACCGCCTTTCCACAATTCCGTTGTCGGCGCGGCGACCGCAACCACCACGGAAGCCGAGAAGCACAGCATCTTCTTCCTCACGTTCCGAGTGCTGATGAGCGTCGTCGCCATTCCCATCCTCGAAGAACTTTTCTGGCGCGGTTTCCTGATGCGCTGGTTAATCAATCGGGACTTTCGCTCGGTTCCTTTAGGCTCCTGGAACACAGAAGCGTTTCTGATCGTCGCCATTCTGTTCGCGACCGAGCACGGCCCCTATTGGGACGTGGGCCTGCTTACCGGCTTCATCTACAACGCCTGGATGATACGCACGCGCAACTTGTGGGACTGCATCCTTGCACACGCCACGACCAACGCGTGTCTCGCAGCGTTCGTTATTGGCGGAGGTCAGTGGCAGTACTGGTTGTAAACCGGTTCGCCGTGAACATCGGCCCGCTGCCCGCTGTTCTGCGCTGCTTCTTCATCCGCTTGTCCTTCTCGTCCTGCGTCTCCGGCATGAAAATCAGCGTGACGTCCGCGTTGTGCGCCTGGTTATCGGTCTTCACTTCAGCCTTCGTCGGACCCATATAGTCGAACAGTCCGGCGCTCTTCACCTCAGCCAGAAAATGATTCGGATAGTCGGGATTAAACGGATCGCCCATCTTCTCGCCCCACATTTTCCGAACCGCCGTTTCGCCCTCCATGTCGAGCCCCGTGATCGTCAGCCGGTCGAATGTATATAGACTTCCGCGATTGATCTTGAACGTCACGTCCACGGTTTTACTCGCGTCATTGATAGAGTGCTCCGCTTCTACCGTGCCCTCGTAGTACCCTTCATGGACGATTGACTTCTTGATCTTCTCGACGGCCTGATTCACCGCATCAAAATTCGCAACCGTGCCGGACTTCAACGCGGCCATATGTACAAAGGCGCCGCGCTCATCGTCATCCTCGATGCCGCTCACCCGCACCTTGCCCAACTTATACTGCGACTCTTCGACGATCTTCACGTGGACCAGCAAACCCTTCACCGGCAGCGGCACAGGCTCGGCCGAGATGTCCTTGAAATGCACCCGGAGATAACCCTTCGCCTCATACATCGGCTTCAACTGCGAGTTGAGCATGTCCAGAAAGTTCTGCTCGGTGTAAGGCAGCCCGTAAGCCACCATGCCGATTGACTTCTGCAGTTGCGGCTCCTCGAAAACCTCATTGCCATCGAAATCGACGCGTGCCACGGCGGGCAAGGGTTGATCCGGCTGAAACTGAATCGCGAACGCCGCGTCCCCTGTAGGGTTCCCCAAACTGACGATCTTGCCGATCACCTTCACCGGCTTGTTCTGCGCGGCGGCCCACGTTGAAACATAGCCTGCCCAGCGATCGATCAACGCCTTAGTCGGAGGCGCCTCGCCCACGTAAAGCGGATCGCGCGAACTCAGATACGCGGCAATCTCTTTGTCCTTTCCCGGCCACCCGGCGAACTGTACCTTGTAGAGCGGGGTCACTTCCTTCACTTCGATTTTCGCGGCATATCCGGCTTTCGGCTTGGCGACGGGATCGTATCGATAAGCGATCGACTCAAAAAAACCCGTGTCAGTCAGCCGCTGTCGCGCCGCCTCAAACGCTTCCTTCTCAGGAGGAACGCCGGTTTTAATTCCCGCGATCTTGAGGATCGTTGCGGCGGGCACCTTATCGTTTCCGGAAACGGTGACCGACAGTAGCGGCAGCCCGAAGTTATCGGGAGTTGTCGTGGCCGATTTCCTCGTGCGCGCCGTTTGCGCGTTGGCCGAAGTCAAACCAAGAGCCAGCAAAGCGAGCAGGACGAACCTCATACATCCATTCTAAAAGCGAGCGCGATCCGCCAAGGCTACACACATAACCGCCTGTAACTGAGCCGCGGCAGCAACGGACCTGGTGTTCCGCGAAAGCTTGGTCCGAACCTTCGACGCGCTATGCCTCAATACCCTCGATCTTCTTCTGCAAGTACCAGGAGAATCTTCCTGCGTATTTGATCTGCAACTCTGTTTTCTTCCAGTCCTTACCCGTAATCACGCCGCGGCATGCGGCTGAACCGCACCGGCACTCGAGCGTGTAATCATCGTCGTCCGTAGTGGCCCAATCGTGGGTCAATTCCTCGCCTGCGGCAATGTCTCGCAAAGCAACAAAAACAATCTGTCCTTGCACCGCGATATTCGGGTCGCAAGAATGATTGCAGAAGATCATCGAGATCTCACGCTCTTCAATGGACATCGGTCCGATGAAAAGGTCATCCCCGATCTGGATTTCAGCCGGACCAAGCGTCGGCGACACGTCGAGCAGAGTGGCACGATTGAAGATGCGGCCACCTTTGACACACACGATCTCACCCGCCTGGAACTTGCTGGTGGCGAAGAGTCCGCGACCATGAATGGGGCTGCTCTGAACCGCGGTCTTCGGCGAGAGATAAGACATCACGGGCATGACTTGAGTCTCGCCTGTGAGCCACACTAAGGCGATACATCGTGCGCAGCCGCAAAGCGAAGCCCCGGCATCCCAAGAAGACTCGCAAGATTCATCGCAAGCCTGACCCGCGGATCCGCGTCAAACCGTCGCCGGCAATCGAAGCTCGCGTTTCCATGGAAGTTGCCAAAGCTACCACGATCGGCTCCGGGTTAACCCAAGCCAATCTCTTCGCCAGCGGCTATCTGGTCTCGGCAGTCTACTATCACGATGGTCTATTCGCCACCTTCAATCCGAACCAGCCCGATTCAGATCCGGCCGATCGCATCGTCGCTCATGTTGCGGCCTCAATGCGACCTACAACAAAGCGCGATTACATTGCGATACTGCGCGATCTGTGCGACGACCAATATTCGGAACTCGCGCCTAGTCGGCTCATCTCGCCGGTTCCGCACGAACCGCTCGAGCGCAGCCGCAATGTACACCCGTTCGCGATCGACCTGTTTACTCCAGAGGGAACGCCGGTTGTCGCGGCGACGCGCGGTATCGTCGTGCTCGCCGAAAGCGAATGGCAACCGCAGGAATGGTTCTCTACCAGCTCTGTGCGCGGCGGTAACTCGGTCATCATCTTTCATCCGGATAACTCTCTGTTCTTCCGCTACGCGCATCTGCAAAGCATTGCTACGCGGCCCGGAGAATTTGTGGAAGCGGGAGATGTCATTGGGCGCGTGGGCCATACCGGCTTCAACGCGGACCGGAAGGGCCATGGCAATCATCTGCACTTCGAAATCAACGAGTACGATGACCGCACGGGCTTAGTCGCCGCCATCTCGCACGACGATCTTGAATCGTTACTCGATGCCGCTGCAATTCCGGCTACTTGTCTCAACCCTCTGGCTCTTACTACGTCCGGCTAGATTTCGAGTAAGTGCGTCGAGCATTATTCCTTCCCGTATTCCTCGTCAGTAACCTGCTCCATCCAATCGACCACCTTGCCATTCAGCTTCTCCTGGATGGCGATGTGCGTCATCGCCGTGGCCGGTGTAGCGCCATGCCAGTGCTTCTCTCCGGGTGGAAACCAGACCACATCACCAGGCCGAATCTCTTCTATAGGTCCTCCATCGCGCTGAGCCCAGCCGCAGCCCGCGGTGACTATGAGCGTCTGCCCCAGTGGATGCGTGTGCCATGCGGTCCGCGCGCCGGGTTCGAAAGTCACGCTGGCGCCTTGCACGAACGCCGGATCGGGCGCTTGGAACAGCGGATCGATGCGAACCGTACCGGTGAACCAATCCGAAGGTCCTTTTCCGGAAGGCTGTGAGCCAACTCGTTTGATGTCCATATAAGTAATCCTATTAGCGCACCGTGTACCCGCCGTCAACAACGAGGGCATGACCGATTACCAGGCTTGCGGCGGAACTACATAGCCAAAGGACAGCATCGGCGATTTCCTCGGCGCGGCCAAGGCGACCGATAGGTACTTCTTTCAACATCGCGTCCAAGGCTTCACCCTGTCCGGCGGCTATCATCTGGTCGGACATCGGCGTCTGGATCATGCCTGGGCAGACGGCATTAATGCGAATACCTTTTGCCGCATATTCCAGAGCCGCGCTCTTAGTCAGCCCGATGACGCCGTGCTTGGCGGCGTGGTAGGTTGCGCGCTCAGGACCCCCCACGACTCCTCCGATGGACGAGCAATTCACGATAGCTCCGCTGCCTTGCTTGCGCATGTGGCGTAGCTCGAACTTCATACAACTCCAGACTCCGCGAAGATTAATCGCCATCACCCGGTCGTAATCGTCCCGGGGAGAATCGGCAGTTTCCGCCAGGACGTTTTGAACGCCTGCATTGTTGTAAGCCGCATCGAGCCGGCCGAACGCGGCCACGGTCTGCTCAACCATCGCTTCCACCTGTCCATCGTCAGCTACGTCGCAATGAATAGCCAATGCTTTGTGACCTTGGCCAGTAAGTTCCTCAGCCGCCGCACGCACGGCCTTCTCATTCCAGTCGGCGAGCGCTACTGATGCGCCTGACTCGGCGAATGCCTTTGCTGTAGCAAGTCCCAGGCCCGACGCGGCACCGGTGACCAGTGCAACTTTGTTTTCGAAAGATATGGTCATAGAGAGTTCCTTTTTTACTTATTCACGCGGAGTGATCTTAACGGTCGCCGAGCGGGCGCGGGCACTAAGCGCCACCCTGACTCATGTTTAGTAGTGCTCCCAAGTAACCAACCAGTGTTCGTCCGGATTAGCCGACTTGATGATCAGGCGCCCATCCGCGCTGAACTGATATACGCGAGGCAGGTCTTTGCCAACAAGTAAGTCGCGCGTAACCGAACCTTGCACGTGGTGAGTCAACGTGTGAGTCGCTTCATCTACGTCGTAGCTCCCGAACGAAGCCTCGTATCCATCCCGCACGTAATCGTTAGATTGACTTGCCGGCTTCGGATACATCAGCTGCACCGACATGTGCCCATCACGCGTGTAGATCAGCATGCCTGTCGGCTGGTTGCCCCCGGAAGCCGTAGCTGCGGGCGCTATAGATGCCAAGCGCCACGCGCCGATCAATTTCTCCCTATCGGAACCCGCGGACAGAGTCTGCGAGAGCGCGGCAATCGCAACAACAGCAAGCATGCCGATACGAACCGCCCGCAGCATCTACCGGTTCACCAGACTCTGATGGAACTCCGGATAACGCGCCCCTTCGAGCTTGATTTCTGAGGACGCGCTCTCGATAGTCTTGATATCTTCCGGCGTCAAATCCACATTTGCCGCGCCAAGATTTTCTTCCAAACGGTCCAGCTTCGTTGTGCCTGGAATCGGAACGATCCATGGCTTCTTGGCGAGCAGCCAGGCGAGCGCAATCTGAGCAGGTGTTGCTTTCTTCTGTTCTCCGAACTTAGTCAGCAGGTCCACTAAGGCCTGATTCGTCTTCCGATTCTCCTCAGTAAAACGCGGGATGATATTGCGGAAATCCGTGCTGTCGAACTTCGTCTCCGCATTGATCTTGCCAGTAAGGAAGCCTTTACCGAGCGGACTGAAGGGGACGAATCCGATGCCCAGTTCCTCCAGCGTCGGTATGATCTCCTGCTCCGGCTGCCTAAAGAACAGCGAGTACTCACTCTGCAGTGCGGTCACGGGTTGAACGGCGTGGGCGCGGCGAATTGTCTTGGCCGCCGCTTCCGATAGACCGAAGTGCTTCACCTTGCCTTCCTGGATCAATTCCTTTACTGTCCCGGCGACATCTTCGATCGGTACGTTCAGATCGACCCGGTGTTGATAGAACAGATCGAGTGCATCTACTCCTAGCCGACGCAGTGACGCCTCGGCAACTTCCTTGATGTGCTCCGGCCGGCTGTTTAACGCGTTCCACTTACCCCCGTCGTTCGGATTCGCTTCCCATCCAAACTTTGTGGCGATTATCACTTGCCCGCGGAACGGCGCGAGCCCCTCGCCCACGAGTTCTTCATTCGACGAGCGGGCCGTACACTTCCGCGGTATCGAAGAACGTGACACCTCGCTCTACAGCGGCGTGGAGCAGCTTGATCATGTCCTGCTTGTCTTTCGGCGGTCCATAGGACCAACTCATTCCCATGCAGCCGAAACCGATTGCCGAAACCTCGAGTCCGCTTTTTCCAAGTTTGCGCTTTTGCATCGTTTCTCCTTCGAATTTTCTCTTCATCTCCAGCCTAAGAAAAATCGGCGGAGAGCGATATCCTGATCCTGCGGAGTTATTGCCTATTTCTCGCGAAGGTCGGTCTCGGCGTGTTCCGTTTCACGTTCGGCGGCTATTCTGTGAATAGAGGAGAAGCGATGATTACCGCCAGTAAATGACGACTCGTTGACGGGCCACCGCGCTAATGAGTTGCGAATGGATCTCGCTCGCAAGGTTGCTTCATTCGTTGGCTCGGCGGAGGGCTGGACAACCGACGTTCCCGGTCTCACGCTGCACCGATACACTGCGCCCACGACTCCGGCCTCCGTTACTTATGAGCCCAGCGTGGCGTTGGTCGTCCAGGGCCGCAAACGGGTAGAACTCGCCGGACGGGCTTTCTTCTATGACGCATCGCGGTTCCTGCTGACCTCGATCGATCTGCCGGTGCTCAGCCACGTAGTCGAGGCTAGTCACGACAAGCCGTATCTCTGCCTGCGGCTGAAGCTTGAGATGGCGATGGTGCGCGAGACACTCAGCCGCGAGGAATTTGAGGTCGCGCCAACGCTTTCTGAAGTGCCTGCGATGACGACAGCTGAGACAACACCGGAGTTCCTCGATGCATTCTGCCGACTGATCGATCTGCAACGCGCTCCCCAGGACATTCCGTTTCTCAGTCCATTAATTCAACGAGAGATTATCTATCGGATCCTTCGGAGCGCCGAGGGGCAGCGGCTGCGAGCGATCGCAACGGTGGGAGATCAGAGCCACCGGACGGCGAAAGCAATCGCGTGGATCCGCGAGAACTATGCCAAGCCGCTGCGGGTGGAGAGCCTTGCGCAGATCGCGGGCATGAGCACGTCCACGCTGCACCATCACTTTCGGATGCTAACGTCCATGAGTCCTCTTCAGTATCAGAAACAGCTCCGGTTGCATGCGGCGCGGCAGCAGATGCTCATGAGCGGTTTGGATGCTGCGAGTGCCGCGTTCTCCGTCGGATACGAAAGCGCCAGCCAATTCAACCGCGAATATAGCCGGTTCTTCGGCCAACCGCCAATCCGAGATGTTCGCGGTCTTCGTTCACAGAGCGCGAACTGATCGGTGGCGGCGAGCATTCTAAAATCCGATATGGACGAACTGAGCGGGCGGCCCGAGAGCGGGCGGATGCTAGTGATTGCGGGATTGCAGGAGCACTACACGAACGAAACGGCGATGCGTATTCCCGCGCTTTGGCAGCGCTTGGACCCTTACTTGGGGAGCCTTCCGCGTCAAGTCGGGGGCGTGACTTACGGCATCGTATCTCATCCGCGGAATGGCACCGGCGGGTTCGATTACGTGGCCGGCGTTGAGGTGTCCGGAACAGGAGATCTGCCCGGCGGGTTCGTGACCAAGACAATCGCCGCGCAAGCTTATACGGTCTATCCGCACAGGCAGCATCTGTCAAAGTTGCGCGAGACCATGGGCGCCATCTGGCGCGAATGGACCGCAGTTCCCGGGCATCAAGCCGAGTACGGTCTGGACGTGATCGAGCGCTACGGCGAAGGCTTCAACGCGATCACCGGATCCGGTGACATCGAGGTCTGGGTGCCGGTCAGCGGAAGAATCGCTACTTAGAAAAGCGATCGAGTAGCGCTTCCAAACCCTTTTCGAAGCGATTGTTCTTTGCCTCTACGGGCCCGGCGCCAAATAACTCTGCGGTATGAGGAAAGGCCCCGCTGGCCAATTGCGCCGTAACGAAATCTACGTCAACGGCTGCATCCTGCGCCGATTGACGAAGCGCGTGACCGAACACGAAGTCATCCACGGTTACGAGTAGAGTGAGCTTTTGTTTCGCCGTAAGCGACGTTTCGGCGAGAGCCTCAAGACATTGCTCCATATGGCGCATCGCATTGATGCCCGGAGGCGCCGACCGCATGGATACCAGCGCCCACGGGTGCCGGATGAATATCGCATGCGTTCGCTGCGCGATCTGTAGTATCGCGCGCTTCCAGCCTTTCGGGAGAGACGGCAAGATCGCTTCGCTCATGAGCGCGTCATCCATGACGGCCAGCAGATCCTGCTTTGTCTTGACGTAGTAGTAGAGGCTCATCGTCCCGACTTTGAGTTCCTCCGCGATACGGCGCATGGACACCGCATCGAATCCTTCTTTATCCGCGATGGCGAGGGCGGCGGCGGCTATTGCGTCGCGATCCAGGCGAGGCTTTCGCTTTGACATTCGTACACCGTACCATGTATATTATTCGTACAATGTACGAAAAACATATTTTGATCGCTGGAGCGGGTCCAACTGGGTTGACGCTGGCCGTCGATCTTGCGCGCCGCGGGGTGCCCCTGCGAATCGTCGACGCGGCGCCGGCGCCGTTTGTCGGATCCCGCGGGAAGGGGATCCAGCCGCGCACACTGGAGATCTTCGACAATCTCGGGGTGATCGAACCGATACTGGCGGCGGGCGCGTTGTACCCGAAGTTCCGCATCCACGCCGGTCCCCTCTCGATCCGGATGGGCTCGCTTAGTTCATCGAAGCCGCCGACCGATAGCGTGCCTTACCCAAATCTTTGGATGGTGCCGCAAGCGCGCACGGAATCAATCCTGCGCGAGCGTTTGCGATCTCTAGGCTCTGAGGTCGAGTTCGGTAAGGCGCTCGTCAGCTTGGAGCAGGACGAGAGCGGGGTAGACGCGATACTCTCGAACGGCGAACGTGTGCGGGCAAGTTACCTGGTGGGTTGCGACGGAGGCCGTAGCGCGGTACGCAAGACGCTGGGCGTGCGACTCGAGGGCGAGGCTTTGGACGACAAACCCACAACCGTGGCGGACCTCGAAGTGAAGGGTCTCGACCCGCACGACTGGCATCTTTGGCCACTTGCGAAAGGCGGCGTGATCGGCCTTTGTCCGCTTCCGCAAACGAGCTTGTTCCAGTTTTCCTCGACGGCGCATTTGTCAGCGGAAGGCATAGCAATCGCGGTCGAGAAGGCGACGGGCTTTCGAGTGGAGCGCGTAGCTTGGAGTTCCACTTACCAGGCTGCCGTGCGAATGGTTGACCGGTATCGCGTCGGTCGTGTGTTCTTAGCGGGCGATGCGGCGCACGTGCATCCACCCGCTGGCGGACAGGGCCTCAACACGGGCGTGCAGGATGCCTACAACCTGGGCTGGAAACTGGCTTATGTCGCGCGCGGCGGACCCGATTCGCTGCTCGACACTTACGAAGCCGAGCGCCTGCCGATTGCGGCGGCAGTGCTCGGTTTATCCAAACAGTTGCACCGGAAGCGATCGCTCAAGCGCGGCGAGTTGACCGATCAGCTTCGATTGCATTACCGGACGAGTTCGTTATCGTCGGGCACTCCGCGGGGAAATCTGCACCCTGGCGATCGGATGCCCGATGCGCGTCTGAAGGACGGCAGCAAGCTATTCGATCATCTGCGGGGCGGCCACGCGAGCGAGTTCGTTACGCCGGAGGGACACCGGATTTTGATACGTCCGGACGGATATATCGCACATATCGGATTTGAGCGATTCGGCGAGTATGCGGGTCAGCCGACGCGCGAGATATGCTTGCGGTTAGTGCGGAATACCCGGCTTAATCTCGAAAACAACTCCGCCCGATTGGTTGCCGCCGGATGGCGTTGTTCCATAGAGATCGCCTGACTCGTCGCTAATCAGCGCGGCCACGGGAGATTGACCGTCCGTCCCCGCGAAACTGTACAGAACAATCTCGTTGCCGGCCGTGTCCAATTTGAACACGACGCCCTTTCCATTCGCGCCACCATTCTGAGTCGTTCCGTAGAGGGTACCGGCTTTACTCCGAAGCAAATTTGCATACGGGTTTCCGCCGTCGCTTCCTCCGGTGAAGTTGTAGAGCACCGTCTTGTTGAATTTTGGATCCAACTTATACACAGTGCCAGCGCCCCCTGTCCCGCCGTAAACGGTTGTTCCGTATAAGTTGCCCGCGGAATCAAGAATCACACCCGCATACGGGTCCGAGCCGTCGGCTGCACCAAGAAAGCTGTAGACGAGGAGTTCCTCGCCACTCGAACTTAGTTTATAGACGGTACCGCTGTCCGTAGATCCCGCCAGTGTAGTCGTCCCGTAGATGTCTCCGGAGGCGTCAAGAGTAACGCCGCTGTAGGGAGCCTGGCCGTCGGTGCCATCGAAGCTATGCAGTATTGTCTTGTTCCCGGCCGGATCGATCTGGAACACGGTACCGCCGGAGTCCGAGCCGGTGGTCGTGCCATAGAGATTCCCGGCTGTGTCCTTCGTCAACCGCCCATAGGGAGCAGATCCGTCGGATCCTCCCAGAAAGCTGTAGAGTACGGTTTCCGTGCCGGTCGTATCGATTTTGTAGACGAGGCCATTGTTATTGACTCCTCCCCCGAAAGTAGTCCCGTAGAGATTGCCCGCGGAGTCACCGATCACGCCGGATTGCGGATTCCCCCCATCGGCCCCACCCGTGAAGCTATATAGCACGCTTTCAACACCAACGGCGTCGGTTCCATACACCGTACCCGCGCCGTGAGCGCCGCCCGCGGATGTAGTGCCATAAAGAACTCCTGACCCGGTGCGCGTGACGGGACCCGAGGGCGTCGTTCCGCCCGGAGCTTCCAGGAAGCTATAGAGTACAGTCTCCGCTCCGGAGGGATCGACTTTGAACACCACGCCAGCGTTTGCTTGGCCCCCTGTCGATGCCGTTCCGTAAAGGTTGCCTGCAGAGTCGATAACTAAGGTGTCCGTCGGGTTGCCTCCGTCGGCCTTTCCCGAGAACGTGTAGAGTGGCGTGGCGTAACTGGCGCCCGAAGCTAACTTGTACACGTACCCTGGATAAGAGTTGCAAAAAAGCACGCAGCCGGGAGTGTAATAAGTCGCTCCATAGAGGTTCCCTTCCGCGTCAGACACCACGCCGCCAATCACCTCAGAGCGATCCATGAAGATGTACTGCAATATCAGGCTTCCAGTCTGACTTACTTTGAAAATCGCGCCCGCCCCTTCCAAGCTGGAAGTTGTGGTTCCACAGAGGTTGCCCGCGGAATCCAAGGTCAATGCGGCATTCGGGTTCATAGGACCGTCAACAAAGAACGCATAGACGATAGAAAACTGCCCGGCGGTGTCGACCTTATAAACCGCACCGTAGTTATTTCCGTCGTCGTCCGAAACCCCGTAAAGATTCCCGGCTGCATCCATTGCCAGCCCGGCGGGAGGATTGATGCCGCTACCGATCACAAATGAATAGAGAACGGTTTCGTTACCCATCGGGTCTAACTTAAAAACCACGCCACAGGGGGGAGTGCCCGCAATCGGAATGCACGACACCCCACCGTACTGGGTGGTTCCGTAGAGATTCCCCTGTGCGTCGCGGACGACGCCCCCATGCGGATTTCCTCCATCGGCGCCTCCCGTGAAGCTATACAATACCGTCTCGACACCGGAGCGATCCAGCTTAAAAACTACACCCGCGCCTGAAGCTCCCCCGCCGTAGGTTGTTCCGTAAAGGTTCCCCTGGTCGTCGGCTATTACGCCGCCATACGGATTTGCCCCGTCCGGGCCCGTGAAACTGTGGAGAACAGTCTCTCGGCCATTAACACCCACGCTGTACACCGTCCCGCCGGCAGAAGCACCACCATAAATCGTGGTTCCGTAAAGGACGCCGGCCTTATCGCGGAGCAAACCGGCGTAAGGATTGTTGCCCTGAAGCGAAGAAGCGGCAAAGTTATGCAACACGATCTCCTGGCCTGCGATTAGGTCCGCGGGAGTCGTCGTGAGTACGGCACAGAAGCACGCGAGCAGTCCCACGGTCGAGGCACAGTGGAATTGGCGTAATCGTTCTATGTCGAGAAAATTGATGTCTTTTGGCAGGGTGACCATAAGTCCTCAACGGCGCTGACGTGAATGAATCGCGCATCGATAATACCTAAAGCTGCCATCAAAACTCAAGAGGCATTATTAGTTGGGAACAATTTCAAAGCCCTTACTTCCCTGACGCAAGGTCCAGCCTTTATTTAATACAAGCGTCCAACCATCACCCTTGAGTGGACGGGCTGCGGGGTCGATTGGCACCGAAACTCGTAGCGACCGGTTATAGGTTAATACCAGCGCGCCACCGTCCACCGAGAGCTTGCCCCAAATAGCGGTAAACTCGCCGGTCGGGTAATAGGTTCCATTCGGCGGAACAGCCACAAGATTGCGGGGATTAGACGAGCGATTCAGTTCCGGTGCCGCGCGTTCGTGTTCGGCGCTGGCGACGGCGTCGTACCCGTAGATGCGCGCACGCTCGATGACCGTGCTGTCGGGTGACGCAGTGACGCGCAATGCACGGCAAAGCATAGAGCTAAGAGTAGTTACATGGCTACGCCAGCCCGGAGAGTCCCGTCCAGCATAAGGCCGAGCGCGGGGACCGTCGTGTAGACAAAGGAGCGAGCTACTCGATACTCTTCCGGAGACGGCAAGCCTGGAAGACATTCAGTATGCGATCTACGTCCGCGAGCGAACCGAACGCGGTCTTCGCGAAGCGGCCGACGGGAAAGTGATTGATCAGTACGAGATTGAAGCGCGCCTAGCGGGGTGAAGCGGAGAGTTGTTTGGACGGAGTCCGCGTGGCAGGAGGTTGAGTGTGCCGCAGCGTTCATCGCTAGGGATTCCCCTCGATATGCGGCAGCCTTGACCGAAGAAGCGGTCTTCGCCGCGCGGTCTCTACAGACTTTTCCGAATCGCGACCGCACGACTCCCGAGTCGGACGAATCCAGAGATCCGAGAGCTGTTCATTTAAGATACCGTTTAATCTACCGAATCGAGGCTCGCCGTGTTTTGGTCCTCGCGTTCATCCACGGCGCGCGCGACTTCGGGATGATCTAATTTAGGAACGCATCGATCTCAGCAGCAGCCTTGCGTCCCTCCGCAATTGCCCAGACTACCAGCGACTGACCTCGGCGCGCATCGCCTGCCACAAAAACTCCAGGCTCCGGCGTAGTCGGGACCTCTCCGCGCGTCGGTCCCTGAAATCCCGCAGCCACTAAGACCAACTCAACAGGTAAAGTAAATTCCGTCCCGGGAATATGATGCTGCTCGGGCTTCGGTCCCACGCGGATGCCGTGCAAATGAGTCACGTTGCCGTCCTCGTCGCCTGAAAATCCGAGCGTCATCGCGGCCCACTCGCGGTACCCGCCTTCTTCGTGCGAGCTTTCGACGCGTAGTTGGATCGGCCACATCGGCCACGGCGTCGAGGGGTGCCGCTCGGGCGGAGGCGCATCCTTGTATTCGAGCTGATGGATCGACACGGCGCCTTGACGATGTGCGGTGCCGAGACAGTCGGCTCCCGTGTCGCCACCGCCGATGATCGCGACGCGTTTGCCACCCGCAAGAATCTGATCGGGGATCTGATCTCCCTCGTTAACCTTGTTTTGCTGCACCAGATAATCCATCGCAAAGTGGATGCCCTTTAGGTGCGCACCGGGAACGTTGAGTCGACGCGGGGCTTCGGCTCCGATCGCGATCAGCACCGCATCGAAACTCACGGCGGAAGTCTTCGAACGAAACATCCACACCAATATGCCGGTTCGTCTGAAACTCGACTCCCTCGCCGGTCAGTTGCGCAAGACGCCGATCGATCAGATGCTTCTCCATCTTGAAATGCGGAATGCCGTAACGGAGTAGCCCGCCGATGCGATCGTGCTTTTCGAAGACGGTGACCCGATGTCCGATACGGCGAAGCTGTTGTGCGGCAGCCAGCCCCGCCGGTCCGGACCCGATAATCGCGACGCGCTTTCCCGTGCGGATGCGTGGCGGCTCGGGATGAATCCACCCTTCTTCGAAGCCGCGGTCGACGATCGATTTCTCGATCAGCTTGATCGAAACCGGAGGATCGCTAATGCCGAGCACGCACGCCGCTTCACAGGGTGCGGGGCAGATGCGTCCGGTGAACTCAGGGAAAGTTATTCGTCGAGTGCAGCAGGCGCAGTGCTTCTTTCCATCTTCCGGCGTGAACGAGTTCGTTCCAGTCGGGAATCAGGTTATCCACCGGGCAGCCGTCGTGGCAGAACGGGATCCCGCAATCCATGCATCGAACGGCCTGAACGCGAACCTTCGCTTCGGGAAACGGCTGGTAGATTTCGAACCAGTCGTTGACGCGCTCGGGCACGGGGCGGCGCGCCGGGACTTCGCGTGCGTATTCCAGGAAGCCGGTATGTCTAGGCATACACGGCTTTCTGCGTCGGCGCCTTGATCGTCATCGCCTCCAGCGCGCGCTTGTACTCGAGCGGGAAGACCTTATAGAAGCGGGGCAGCATCTCCGCCCAGTTCTGAAGAATCCACTGGCCGCGCGGGCTCGCCGTAGCTTCCACATGCGCGGTGATGGCGGTGCGCAGTGTGTTCTCGTCTTCCGGATCGGACACGGAGCTAAGTTCAACCGACGCGGGGTTGCAGCGCTTGGCAACGAAGTCGCCGCGCTCATCCAGAACATACGCGATGCCGCCGGACATGCCCGCTGCGAAGTTGCGGCCCGTCTTCCCGAGCACGACGACCAGCCCTCGCGTCATGTACTCGCAGCCGTGATCGCCGACACCCTCCACCACAGCCGTCGCGCCGGAATTGCGCACCGCAAAACGCTCGCCGGCGACGCCGTTGAAGTAAGCTTCTCCGGACGTTGCGCCATAGAGCACGACGTTCCCAACCAGGATATTCTTCTCGGGCAGAAATCCAGAAACGCGCGGCGGGTAGACCATGATCTTGCCGCCGGAAAGGCCTTTGCCGACATAATCGTTCGCGTCGCCTTCGAGCTCCAGTGTCACGCCGGGCGCGAGAAATGCGCCAAAGCTTTGTCCGGCGGAACCGGTGAAGCGAAAGCGAATCGTGCCGTCGGGAAGACCTTTCGATCCGTGCTTGCGCGCGATTTCGCCGGACAGCATGGCGCCGACCGTGCGGTCAACGTTGCGGATCGGCAGACGGATCTCGATCGGGTCGCCGTGATCGATCGCTGCGCGCGCGTGCTCGATAAGTCGGTAGTCAAGGACCTGTTCCAGGCCGTGGTCCTGCGAAGTCACGCAGCGGCGCGCGATGCGCGATGGCATGGTTGGATTATGCAGGATCGCGCTGAAGTCGAGCCCTTTGGCTTTCCAGTGATTGGCCGGCTTACGAAACTGCAGGCGATCCACGCGCCCGATCATTTCGTCCATGGTGCGGAAGCCGAGCTTGGCCATATACCGTCTTGTTTGCTCCGCGACAAAGAAGAAGAAGTTGACGACGTGTTCCGGTTGGCCGGTGAACTTGGCACGCAGAACGGGATCTTGCGTCGCGATCCCCACCGGGCACGTGTTGAGGTGGCATTTGCGCATCATGATGCAGCCCAGTGCGACCAAAGGCGCGGTAGAGAATCCAAACTCCTCAGCGCCCAGCAGCGCGCCGATCACGACATCGCGGCCGGTTTGCAGTTTGCCGTCAACTTGAAGACGGATGCGTCCGCGCAAGTCATTGAGGACCAGAACTTGCTGCGCTTCGGCGAGCCCGAGTTCCCAGGGAACACCGGCGTGCTTCAGCGATGTAAGCGGCGATGCGCCAGTACCGCCATCATGCCCGCTAATAAGGATGACATCCGCATGGGCTTTCGACACGCCCGCGGCAACCGTGCCGACGCCGACTTCGGCCACCAGTTTCACGGCTATGCGCGCCTGCGGGTTAACGTTCTTGAGATCGAAGATGAGCTGCGAGAGGTCTTCGATCGAATAGATATCGTGGTGCGGCGGCGGCGAGATCAGGCCGACGCCGGGAATCGAGTGACGCACGCGGGCAATGGTTTCGTCGACCTTCGGACCGGGAAGTTGGCCGCCCTCACCCGGCTTCGCGCCCTGCGCCATCTTGATCTGCAACTCGTCCGCGTTGACAAGGTAATTTGCGGTGACGCCGAACCGTGCGCTGGCAATCTGCTTGATGCTGCTGCGTCGATTGGTCCCGAAGCGGGCTTCATCTTCGCCGCCCTCGCCGGTGTTCGAACGCCCGCCGATGCTGTTCATCGCGATGGCCAGCGTTTCGTGCGCTTCGCGGCTGATGGAGCCAAACGACATCGCGCCCGTAGCGAAGCGCTTGACGATCTCCTTCGCCGGCTCGACTTCTTCGAGCGGAATGCTGGACGAGTAATTGAACTTCAGCAGCCCGCGAAGAGTGCACAAGCGCGTGTTCTGCTCGTCAATTAAATTCGTGTATTGCTCAAAAGTTTCGAAGTTGTTCTGCCGAACAGAGTGCTGCAGCTTAGCTAAGCTTTCAGGATTGTAAAGATGATATTCACCGCCGATGCGGAACTGGTAATTGCCGCCGATGTCGAGTTCGGGATCGCTTTCGCGGAGAGGCGTGAAGGCGAACTCATGCTTCATTGCGGCTTCGCGCGCGAGCACGTCCAGTCCGATGCCCTCGATGCGCGACGTCGTCCCAGTGAAGTACTGATCTACGAGCGTTTTGTTAAGCCCGAGAGCTTCGAATACCTGCGCGCCGCGATAGCTTTGCAGGGTGGAGATGCCCATTTTTGAGAAGATCTTGAGCAATCCTTTATTGACGGCCTTGATGTAATTGGCGGTGGCCTTCTCGACCGTGACGTGTTCCGGCAGGAGGCGGTCGACAACCAGATCTTCCAGCGTTTCGAGCGCCAGATATGGATTGACGGCGCTGGCGCCATAGCCGATGAGAAGCGCGTAATGCATGACCTCGCGCGGCTCGCCCGATTCGATGATGAGCGCGACCTGCGTCCGAGTCTCCTCGCGCACCAAATGGTTATGGACGGCTGCCAGTGCGAGAAGGCTGGGAATCGGCGCGTAATCCTGGTCGACGTCGCGATCCGACAGGATCAGCATGGTGTAGCCGGACCGCATGGCGCGGGAAGCGCTACGGCACAGATCGTCCAGCGCGTGTTTAAGACCGTCGGGTCCATCGGCGGCTCGGAAGAGCATGGGCAGCGTCATGGCGAGAAAATCGCCTTGAGAAATGCGGCGCAGCTTTTCGAGATCCCGATTGGTCAGGATCGGATGCGGGAGCTTGAGGGTGTGGCAATGCTCGGGCGTCTCGTCGAGGATGTTGCGCTCGGTGCCGATGTAGCTGACGAGCGACATCACCATCTCTTCGCGGATCGGGTCGATCGGCGGGTTCGTGACCTGCGCGAATAGTTGCTTGAAGTAGTGGAAAAGGGGCTGCGGCTTGTCCGAAAGACAGGCGAGCGGCGTGTCCGTCCCCATCGAGCCGACCGGTTCTTCGCCATTGGTCGCCATCGGCGTCATCAGGAGGCGAAGGTCTTCCGCGGTGTAGCCGAATGCTCGTTGGCGGCGGAGAATGGTGGCGTGATTCGATCCACGGACGCGAGGCGGCTCGGGTAACTCCTCGAGTTTCACCTGATTGCGTTGCAGCCACTCCGCGTAAGGCTGGCGCACGGCGAGAGAATGTTTGAGTTCCTCATCAGAGACGATGCGGCCGGCTTCAAGATCAACCAACAGCATCTTGCCGGGCTGCAACCGGCCCTTGAGCCGCACGTTCTCCGGGTCGATCGGGAGCACGCCGGCTTCAGATGCCATGACGACGAGATCGTCGTTGGTGACGATGTAGCGCGCGGGACGGAGCCCGTTACGATCGAGCGTCGCGCCGATGACGCGGCCGTCGGTAAAGGCGATCGCGGCGGGACCGTCCCAGGGTTCCATCAGCGAGCAGTGATATTCGTAGAACGCTTTCTTCTCGTCTGGCATGTGCGGATTCGCCGCCCAGGCTTCGGGAATCAGCATCGAGATCGCATGCGGCAGTGAGCGTCCGGATTGAACGAGCAACTCAAGAACGTTGTCGAATGTCGAGGAATCGCTCGCCGACTTCGGGCTGATCGGGAAGAGCTTCGCGATATCGGGACCGAAGAGGGGCGACGCGAGAATCGACTGGCGCGCGTGCATCCAGTTCGCGTTGCCGCGCAACGTATTGATCTCACCGTTGTGCGCGATGTACCGGAACGGGTGCGCAAGTTGCCAGGTCGGGAAAGTATTCGTCGAGAAGCGTTGGTGAACCAGGCAGAGAGCGCTGACGAAATCGGGCTCATTCAGTTCCGGGTAGAAGCGCGCGATCTGTGGCGCAAGCAGCAGTCCCTTATAAACGATGGTGCGCGCGGAAAGCGAAGGAATATAGAAACAGCCGCGATCGTTGATCGTGGAAATGCTGATCTCGTGGGCGGCGCGTTTGCGGACGAGGTAGAGTTTGCGCTCCAGTGTGTCCGCATCCATCAATGAAGATCCGCGACTAAGAAAGACCTGTTGAATATAGGGCTGCGAATTGCGAGCCACGCGGCCAATCGCGTCGCCATCGGTCGGCGTATCGCGCCAGCCGCAGACTTCGAGACCTTCTTCGCGGGCAATCCGCTCGAGAATTCCTTCGCAGGTGCGTCGCGCGAACGGCTCGACCGGAAGGAATACCATACCAACGCCGTATTCGCCGGGAGCCGGCAAGCTGAACCCGAGAGGCTGCGTTGCTCGCTGGAAAAACGCATGGGGGATTTGAACGAGGAGACCCGCGCCGTCGCCTGTTTCCGAATCGCAGCCGCATGCGCCGCGATGTGTGAGATTCATCAGAATCTCAATCCCACGGGTGATGATGTCGTGCGAACGATGACCTTTTACGTGCGCGATGAAGCCGATGCCACAGGCGTCGTGCTCATGTTCGGGCCGGTAGAGGCCCTGCGCGGATGGTAAGCCGTTTTCGGCGTAGAGTTCGGCCATTGTCTTACTCCGTGGTAATTCTTCCGAGTGTACGTGATTTTCGCAGTATCCAGCAATCCAAATTTATTGCGCTGCTGTATCACTTTTTCTTATAATGCTTTCGGGTGCTGTTGACCGAGCTCAAGCTGTTTCGGGATGTGGCGAGTGGGCGCAGTTTAAGCCGAGCGGCGGCCGCGAACGGAATCAGCCAGCCCGCGGCATCTCAGCAGATTCAGGAGTTGGAGCGACGGTTAGGAACCGCACTTCTGGACCGCAGCACGCGCCCGGTGGGTCTGACGGACGCTGGCCGGATCTATCACGAGTTTTGTTGCGAAGTGCTGCGGCGCGAGGAAGAATGCACCGCGCGTCTCGATCAGATGCGCGACGCGTCGACAGGTACGCTGCGCGTGGCCTCGATCTATTCGGTGGCGCTCACCGAGATGCCTCGAGTCAGCGCCGAGTTCGAGGCAGCTTGTCCGGGCGTGGAGTTGACCGTCGAGTATCTGCGGCCCGATAAGGTGTATGAGGCGGTGCGGAATGAGTGGTGCGATCTGGGTCTGGTGAGTTACCCGGAACCGGAGCGCAACATCGTTGTCATTCCGTGGCGAGATGAGCGCATGGCGGTGGCACTTCCGCCGGGGCACCGGTTGGCTGAGCGGACAACGCTGCGTGCGCGCGATCTGGATGGGGATGATTTCGTGGCGTTCGACGATGACCTGCGGATTCGGAAGGATACCGACCGATTCTTACGGGAGCAGGGCGTTGAGGTGCGCGTTACGATGCATTTCGACAACATCCAGATGGTCAAAGAGGCAGTGGCCCTGGGGCATGGGATCAGCATTTTGCCGGATCGGACCATGCAGCATGAGATCGCTCAGGGCAGGTTGAAGAGTGCCAGGCTGGCCGCGCCAGGGCTGGTCAGGCCGGTTGGCGTTGTACATCGGAAGAAGAAGGCTTTCAATCGGGCGGCGAACGCGTTCTTGCAGGCGTTGCCGGTCGCTGGATAATTCAGAGCCGATCGGACGCGCGCGATCTTAGCGGTGAAGTGTACTTAGACGCGCTAGATCGCAGGAGTTTGCGTCTATCATCCCTCGGAACGGAGTTCTGATTGCGGTTCCATTTATCCGCACTCATGCTCTTACTTCCGATCCCTCTCCTACTAAGCCTGATCCTCGGGTTGATTTCGCTCGCGCTCCCTCTCGTGGGAATTTACATCTTGTATCGCGTGTTCCGGCGCGTCCAACGGCGTCCGGCGGAAATCGTTCGAACGCGTGGCACGGACGGGCATCAGGTCGTGGTTTCGAGTCGGCCGCAAGTTTCAGATCGTCTAGTTGAGCCGGCCACTGCGCTTCTGCTGGTGTTCGGGATAGTGCTCGTGCTGCTTGCGTTCCAGGGACGACACGTAGTGGGTATGTTCTTTCCTGAGGGCAACGATGAACCCCAACAAGCGCGGTCGGGAACAGTCCGGTACATAACCGGCGCGCACGGCACTAAGCTCCGCACGGAGAGTTACGGACCCGAGGGAGCCCCCGTCTTAGTGCTGACACATGGATGGGGAACCAATTCGACAGAGTGGTACTACGCCAAACGCCAACTAACTCCGCAGTTTCGCCTGATCGTCTGGGACGAGGGTGGACTCGGGGATTCCGCAGGCCCCAGTGACAATGATTATTCGCTGGAACGGATGGCGTCAGACTTGAAGTCAGTCCTTCAGGTCGCAAATAATAAGCCGGTAATTCTAGTCGGACATAGCATCGGCGGCATGATCAACCTGACATTTTGCCGGATGTATCCGGAGTTGTTGGGGAAACAAGTTACCGGCATCGTACAAGTCGACACCAGCTACACCAACCCGGTTCGCACAACGAAAGGGGCGGAAACTTCGGAGAAGTTGCAGAAGCCGGTTGGCGAGCCGATCTTACACGCCATGACAGTTCTATCTCCAGTAGTCCGGCTGATGAACTGGTTCAGTTACGAGAACGGCTCCGCATACATTATGAACGCGCAATCCTCGTTTGCCGGTACAGAGACGCGCGGACAACTTGACTTAGTGTCCTGGTACCAGGTCGAGTCATCTCCCGCTGTCGTCGCGCGTGGCACGCTGGGAATGTTTCATTGGGACGCGACCCCGGTACTGCCGCAGATTCATGTACCTGTGCTAATCATCGTGGGACAGCAGGATACAACGACGTTACCTCAGGCCAGCGACTTTATGAAAGCGAACATCTCCCAATCGACTCTGAAGGTAGTCGGTCCCGCTGCCCACTACGCACTCCTGGAAAGAAATCGGGAGGTAAATCAGGCTATTGCAAGCTTCGCCGAGTCGCTAAGTGCGTCGAAAAGTGCAGCGATACTTGGTTCGGAGCAATAACGTTAGCCACTTCTCGCTTTGCCACAACGATTACTGTCCGATACCCTGCAGGATGCAGGTTTGGTTCGTGCCGAGCGCGTTATCCGTCACTTGGAGAGTCGCAGTGCGTGTTCCCTTCGCTGACGGTGTGAACGTGACCTCGATCGCGCAAGCGCGGGCCGGGGTAAGTTGGTATGGGGACGAGCACGAGTTCGAACTCACTGCAAAATCTGTCGCGTTGGCACCGCTGATCGAGACTGCGCCGATGGTGATAATCGAAGTTCCAGTGTTATCGAGGCTGGCCGAAAGCGTAGCGGCCGAATCAACGGGTACGGATCCGAATAAGAGCGCGGGAGTAATGGCCGCAGTGTCGGTAACAGCCTGTCCCACACCCATGAGCGCGACCGACTGCAGGCCCCCGACCGCATTATCCGCAACTAGCAAGGTACCTAAGCGAATTCCGATCGCTGCTGGAGTAAAGCCCAGGTAAGCGATACAAGAACTGCCCGGTTGAATTAGGCCGTTCGGCTCGCAGGAAGTCGAGTAGACCGAAAAGTCTCCGGGATTAGCGCCGCCGAAAGAGAAACTACTGAACGTAACGGCTACGTCGCCGGTGTTGTACAAAGAGATGGGCATTGAACTGTTGAGCGTGAGTCCGACGGTACTCAGACCTAAGTCAACCGCGGATGGGAGATTGATCGAGTAGGTGCTGGCTTCACCTACTCCCGTTAGTGTGACTGTCTGTGGACTGCCCGTCGCGCTGTCGCTAAGCTGCAGAGTCGCCTTCCGGACTCCCGCCGCGACAGGATCAAAACTTAAAGTGACTGCGCAAGCAGTGCCCGGACTAATCTGTGTGCCGCAGCTGTCCTGAGAAATAGAGAAGTCCGCCGCGTCGGTTCCGGTAATCGCGACACTGGTCACGTTCACAGCGGCATTCCCCGTATTGTTGAAGTCAATCGTTTGTAGAGCCGCCACTAACCCGACCGGCGTCAACGGAAAGCTCACTCCCGGCGGGAATACAAGTGTTTGCGTAACAGCTAGGCCGAAGCCGTTGAGCGGGATCGATTGTGGACTTCCCGTGGCGCTATCGATTAGCTGGAGCATAGCTGTCCGGAGTCCCGGCGCGGCGGGTGTGAATGAGATGGGATATTGACAGTTCCCTTCCGGGAAAATTGGCGAGGAGCTACCCGAGCTGCAGGTAGGTGCGCCGACTAAGAAGTCGGACGCATTCGTCCCCGCAACCGCCGCTGAAGTCATAGTTACCGGGTAAGTGCCTGTGTTCATAGCCGTGGCAGATTGGGTGACAACCGAACCGATGTTGGTCAAAGGAAAGGTAATGGACAGCGGTATTTCCAGAAGCTGGGTGACGGCCTGACCCAGACCGGAGAGTGGGATCCCTTGCGGGCTGCCGATAGCATTGTCGGCGATCATCAGGATGGCATTCCGCAATCCGGCTGAGGACACGGTGTGAACTGCAGCGCCAAGGCGCAAGATGCCCCGGCTGCTAAGGTCGATCCACATGAGTTACCCCCGATAGTGAAGTCACCTGGATCAGTCCCGGCAATACTGATACTGGAGATTGTTACGGTTTCACCGCCGGTATTTGAGATCTGAAGAGTTCCCTGGTAGGTGGTCTGACCAATGTTGGCGACTCCGAGATCGACGGCGAGCGGGTTGGTAGTAATCAAAGCGGTCCCTGCCACCCCGGTCCCGACGAGACCGCAGTCCAGGAGGGTTGTCCCGTTAGCGGTCACCTGAAGAGCGGCGATCCGCGCGCCAACCGCAGTTGGCGTAAAAGTAACGTTAAGTTGACAGCTGGCTGCGGGCGCAAGACTAGCTCCGCAATTGTTGGAGCTGACGAGAAAATCAGAAGCATTCACCCCGGCAAGATGAACGGTAAAAGGAACGCTAGCCGATCCAGGGTTGGAAACGGTTACCTTAGTCGCATTGGCAGTTACTCCCACGACTTGAGATCCTAGATAAGTGGCCGAAGGGTTTAGAGTCAGGGGCGGCCCCGTTGCGTATCCGACGCCAACCAAAGGGAGGCTCTCAAGAACCGTACCGGCCGAGTCTGTGAACTGAAGGGTACCCGTCTGCAGTCCTGCCGCCGTTGGCGAGAATGTTACATACACCGAGCAGTTCGCGCCCTCGCTGAAAGTGCTCGGGAAAGTCGGGCACTCATCAGTAGCAGCAAATTCGGATGCGTTTCTGCCCGTGATTTTGACGGAAGAAAGTGTCACGGGCGAGTTACTCGCGTTATTGACGGCGGTCATTACGGCGTTCGAAACCGATCCTACGGTCTGAGCAGGAAACAGAAGAGCCGCAGATGTGGAGGTTAGAGCGAGATCGACAGCTTGACCGGTGCCGAATAGACCAATTGTTTGAGGACTGCCCGGAGCGCTATCGGCGATATTGATCTGGGCCGATCGCAGGCCTGCGGAAGATGGGGTGAAAACAACTGCCGCGTTGCAGGTAGCACCCGGCGCGATGATGCCGAGACAATCTCCAGCCATTCCAAAATCTGCTGCGTTCGGACCCGAAATGGAGATTGATGAAACGGTGATGGTGGAATCACCGGAGTTCGTGAGTAAGATGCCAGGGTTGGATGCGTAGACCGGGGATCCAACCGTCGCTATCCCGAAATCCGCGTTCAGAACGCTTAGAGCGAGCTGTTGCACCGGGGTTTGACCAATACCTTCGAGCGTCACTGTTTGCGGGCTTCCAGCGGCGTTGTCTGTGAACGTGAGGTTCGCCGTTCGATACCCGAAAGCAGCTGGTAGAAACGAGATATGTACGTTGCATTGATAGTACGGTCCGAGCAATAAGCCGGGATAACATGTTGAGGAACTAATGGCGAAGTCGGGCGCGTTCGTTCCGGCGATAAAGATATTCGATAAAGTCACCGAGTTTGTGGAGCTTTGTAAGGATACGACCTCCGTCCCGCTCGGGGTTCCGATGTTCTGAGCGCCGAAGTCCAGTGCGCCCGCAGAGAAGGCAAGTAGGTTCGTAACGGGCTCGCCCGCGCCCAACAGCGAGATGTGCTGGGGGCTCCCAGGGGCAGTACTAGTAACGGTAAGCCATGCGCTTCGGATTCCCGCCGCAGCTGGCGTGAAAGTGACGTTCATCTGACACGTCTGCGACGGCGCGAGAGTTTCCGTCCCGGTAGGACAGGAGTTCGTGGACAGAACAAAGTCGGTTGCGTTCGTGCCACTTATGACGTAACTTGAGAAGGTTGTACCGGCCGTGCCGTGATTTGTGACGATAATCGGGTAAGTGACGCTCGATCCGACAGTCTGCGAACTGACGTCGAGATCTAAAGGCATAAATACCACATTCTGAGTTACCGCCAGGCCGGTTCCGACCAAGGGCACGTTCTGTGGACTACCAGTCGCAGTGTCCTCAATTTGCAGAGTGGCCGTGCGGAGTCCCGCGGCTTGCGGGGTGAACTGCACAACAATTTCGCACGAACTGTTGGCGTACAAAGGTAGGCACGTATTTTCGATAACGGCGAAGTCAGCCCGGTTTGCTCCTGTCAGCAAGGTTCCTGTGAACGCGATGTTCACCTCGCTGAAGCTGGAGATTAGAATGAAGCCTGTAGTCGAGTTGCCCACTGTCGTCTGCGTGAACACCACGTTCGTGGGACTGATAGCTAACTGCTGATTCGCACTCTGTGCAGTGCCGGTAATCGCCACGAATTGAGGACTCCCGGCGGCGTTGTCGGTAAGTTCGAGACTTGAACTTCGGATGCCGCCTACCGTTGGCGCAAAGGTGACGCTCACTGAGCACGAAGCGCCGGCAGCAATAGATCCTGTGCAGGTATTCCCGCTTACGGCGAAGTCAGCGAGGTTCCCGCCGGCCAGATTCACGCCGGTGAAAATGGCTGTCGAAGATCCCGTGTTCGTTACCAGCACCGTAACCGGGCTGCTAGTTGTACCCGCGTTCTGGACTGCGGAAAAGTTGACGAATGGCGGGCTCACAGAAAGAACGGCTCCGGCGCTAGCGGCGGAAGGGGCGGTCAGCGAGAACGCGATCGCCACACACGGAAACAGGAAAACAGCACTTGTATTTTGCACAGTTATAAGTTGGTGAGCACGGTTGAAAATGTATTAAGGCGCCTAGGTACTCCAAAAGCGGTACTCCAAAAGGAAAGGTGGGATTACACTTGCTCTTCTCTCGTAGCCTCGTCTACTCTCAAGATTCTTAGTGCTGCGCGGAAAGCCCGTGCTGGAGAAAGGCTAGGTCGCTTACTTTGGCGCGATATATGCGCGCGTGAGTGTGTCCACCTTGAACATCGCGACAAAGCCGCGGAGTTCGTCGAGTATCTTATTCAAATTCGCAATAGCCGCGTCAGTTTGAGTGGCGCCACTGCTGGTTTGACTCGCCGCCTCGGAGAGCCCGGTCATCTCTTTCGCTATGGCGGTTGCTATTTCGGCGGCTTCAGAGACGTTGCGCCCCATTTCGTTGGTGGTGGCTGTCTGCTGTTCGACGGCCGCCGCGATCGTATGCGAGATCTGGTTGATCTCATTCGTGACTGCATTAATCTTGGCAATAGCGGCGATACTTTCGCGGGTGTTGCGTTGAATGACTTCTATCTTCCCGCTAACCTCTTCGGTGGCCTTGGCCGTATTTTTGGCCAGTTCTTTGACCTCGTTTGCAACCACCGCGAAACCTCTGCCGGATTCGCCCGCGCGCGCCGCTTCAATCGTAGCGTTCAACGCGAGCAGGTTCGATTGGTGAGCGATCCCGGTAATTACTTTGATCACGTTGCCGATCTCTGCGGAAGACTGGCCGAGGTGGTTGATCTTAGCGGTAGTTCCATCGGCGACGTTGACGGCGGCCTCTACGGCACGCGACGCTCTACTGGCGCTCTGGGAGATCTCGCGAATGGAAGTGAGCATCTCGCGCGACCCTGCAGCCGCTGTACTCAGGTTCGTGGATACTCTTTCGCTGGACCGGGCAACCGAAGAAGCCATCAGGCTCGTTTCGATAGCCGTGCTCGCCATTTTCTTAGTCCTCGCGGTTAGTTCCGCGGACGCCGAGCCCAAAACCACCGTGTGGTCGCGAATGAGACAGACTTCGTGCTCGAGCTTCTCGCAAACCGCATTAAGGACGGTTGCGATCCGCGCGTAATCGCCTTCGTAGCGGCCCTCGATGCGAGCCGTGAGGTCGAGTTGCGAGACGGCAGTGAGGACCCGTTCAATTTCCGAGACAGGCGCGAGCCAGCCGTCGAACATCACGTTAAAGCGCTCGAAGATTAGACGGTTGGCGCCGGTGAATTGCTCCACATCAGTGCGGATTCGGAGATCGCCCTGCGCCGCGGCCTCGGTGAGACGAACGATCTGAGTATTACGGCGATTAATCACATCGATGAATCCATTGCAGACGTCCATAGCCCGCGAGAAGTCGCCCGGGAAGCCGTCCTGAAAAGGTGGCGGAATCTGTCCGATCGACATGTTATGGACCGATGTGACGGCGCTCTCGTAAGTCCCAATGACGAAGTCTAGGATTTTGTTCACGGCATGGCACGCGGAAACTGCATGCCCGTTGTACCGTTGAGTGTCGAGGCGCTGTTTGAGGTCACCGGCTGTTACGGCTCCTAGAAGTCGGTTCAACTCTTCTGTGAGCGGCGCCAATTCGTCGGTGGAGTTCTCGAAGTTCAATTTTGGCAGCATGGTGTCTGATGTAAACGGGCCGGCTCCACGTCTCGCTAGCGCACACGGAGTTGGTAGCCTGCTTGTTCGTGCACCCCAAGGTGAGTAGTTCTCGCGAAATCGGGAGAGCGGCTAGTCTTAGACGCGCGCCGGAGTTAAAGTTCTTGTCTTACGGGGGACGTAACTCCCCTCTGCTGGCGAGGAAGAATTGTTATGCGCCTGGTGCGACTCACGGGGATTCGGAACCGGAGCGAAGTTGTCAGGGTCCACCTTCGAAAAGAACTCCCGATGCAATAACTCGCAAGCCTGATGGCAATGCTGCTGAGGGACAGCGAAACTGAGGCTCGGGCCGGGCTGGTCACCGTTCAAATCAACCATACTCATTCTCTTGCAGACCGCCGTGGCTCGGTCCACGATGGCTCGGTTCCCGCCAATGCCGGACCCGATCAAGGTAATCACGCAATAGTTCGTCAGCGCCTGTCCTTGTATACAGCCGGGTACCGAACCGGTGAGCTCACTTTCAATCTGATCGAGCCGCAGTGTAGAGGGAAAGCCGGCGTACACTAACCCATTTTGCGGTTTTACGAAAGCCGCGCCGAACTTCTTGCGATTGAAGAACTCCTGGAGAGTGGTGGAGGTTGCCGACGCGTCCACGCCTTCTCCGCCGCGAATGGCTAGCAACAGTAGGTTCTGCATCACCGCGATACCTTTGACCGCGTTGTCACATTGAGTTACCGCGGGAACAATGCGGGTGCCGGGTACGTGGGGACGGCGCGAGTTGCGAATTACTAGAGGAATACGTTGGCGAACGGCTGGAAGGACCGTTTGAGGATGTAATACTTTCGCGCCTGCAGAAGCCATCGCTGAAGCTTCCTGGTAAGAGATCTGTCGCAATCGGTATCCGTCGGAACAAACACGAGGGTCGCATGTCAGCATTCCGTCCACGTCGGTCCAGATCTGAATTTCGTCGGCGTTTAACGCGGCGCCTACCAGGGACGCGGTGTAATCCGAGCCACCGCGACCAAGAGTCGTCGTGCGGCCGTCTTCGGCAGCGGCTATGAAACCCCCAAGGACTGGCGTCGCGTCTCGCAGCATAAGAGGGAAAGCCCGGCGGATGCGCGCGAAAGTCTCCCAGCAGTGGGGGGCCGCTTCGCCGAAGTGACTATCCGAGACTATGAACGCGCGGGCATCGACATGCTGCGCCGCGACTCCGGCGTCGATCAACGCCGCAGCGAGCAGCTCACTTGACAGACGCTCGCCGAAACTCAGGATGGAATCCGAGATTTCCGGGGTTAGTGAGCAGCCCTCCTGACTCAAGTCGTGAATGAATCCATAAAGTTCGCGGAATAGCTTACGAAAGGATTGCTCGGTAGTTTCGAGCTGGTTGGCATCCAGCAATTCAGACGCAAACTCAAAGTGAAGGTCCTGAAGTTGACTTAGAAGCTGCCGTGCGGCAAACCCGTGGCCTTTTGCTGCTTCAGCAGCCATTTCAATTAGGCGATCGGTCGTCTTGCCAATGGCTGAAACAACTACAACCGGCGTGCGGTGGTGATGTGAATGTACAATGCCGCAGACGCGGCGAATAGCTTCGGGTGACTCTAACGAGGAGCCGCCGAATTTCATAACGATCACGTGATTGATCCTCGATTCGAGGTTAGATCGCGGGGCGTGAAAGAGGCCTTAAGTATTCGGAAAGAAGCAATAAAAATCGATGAGGAGTTTGAATGAGTGCGATTTGAAATTCTTTGGACATCGGCTGCTAGCGCGTTCTTAAAACCTTGACCAGTGCGGCGGCAATCAAGACCAGCGCGAAGAACAAAGACAGCGTCGGCCACCAACCTTCCGAGCTTACCGACGGGAGAAGCCGAATCCCGATCAGACCGAAAGTCGCGACGAATAGGAAGAGCAAACCCTTGAAGAGCTTCGGCGTGTGCCGCGGGTTCCGGTGAACGCCTCTCCGCAAACCGACGACGGTGAATCGGCGTGTGCTGAGGCGTAAGCTGGCCATAGAAGGTACCTCTGCCCACGGTATGTGAAAGACGCTTAGTCAGGCGTGAGGGTTTAATAAGGACTTTCTAAAGACGGCGCCAGAGTAGCTAACTACTGCGCGTTCCGGGCGTAAGTCGCCGTGATCTGACCTTCGGCCAGAACATGTCCCGTCACAGCAGCCGCCAGCTGCTTCTTGGTTGCACCGCGGGGAAGGGCTGGTAAGTTGTCGAGCGCGTAAAGTCGCAACCTATAGTGATGCGGTTTCCCAGCAGGCGGACAGGGGCCGTCGTACCTCATATTGCCGAAGCTGTTAACACCTTCATCGACTCCCGGCGGCAGTTTCCCTTGTGATGAACTTCCCTCTGGGATCTCTCGCGTAGTCGCCGAAATCTTGTAGACGAGCCAGTGGACAAAACCAAGCGGAGCGTCCGGATCGTCCAGGACGATCGCAAAACTCTTCGTGCCGGCCGGCGGATTCGGGAATTGGATATCCGGTGAAGTGTTAGCACCTTGACACGTGAATTGTTTGGGAAAGACTGCGCCGTCCCCAACACTCCCGCTTGTAAAATTCAACTGCGCGGGCCGCTGAGATTGCGCATCTGAAATGTCGACGAGAGATTGCCGCCGAATGATGCGGGCGACGAATAATAGGACCGCTATCAAGCCGATGGCGCAGATCGATATCCAGAATGCGACTCTCTTCATGGGGTTGCCGTTCGCGTGCCGCTCAGACATGGTACCTCGCTCACCGAGAGCGACCCAAACGCCCTCGGCGGGAACCTACGACTACCGGGGCGTGTTAAACTAACCGGTTGAACCAACATCATTTAGCCCGGTTTTCAGCGGGTTTCTTCCTGGAGTTCTGACCCATGTCCGGCCATTCTAAATGGGCAACCATCAAGCACAAAAAGGCTGCCACTGACGCCAAGCGCGGCAAGATTTTCACCCGCATCATCAAAGAAATCATGATCGCGGCGAGGTCCGGCGGCGATCCCGACGGCAATCCGCGGCTGCGCACCGCAATCGCCGCTGCCAAAGGTGTGTCGATGCCCAACGACAACATCAAAAAGGCGATCATGCGCGGGACGGGCGAACTCGAAGGCGGCCAGATCGACGAGATCATGTTCGAAGGCTATGGACCGGGCGGCGCGGCGGTCATCGTAAACGTCGCGACCGACAACCGTAATCGAACCGTAAGCGAGATCCGGCATATGTTCTCGAAAAACGGCGGGAATCTCGGCGAGCAAGGTAGCGTCGCGTGGATGTTCGAGCGCAAAAGCCAGATCATCATCGAGAAGGATAAAGCTTCGGAAGAACAGCTGATGAACCTGTTGCTAGACGCGGGAGCGGACGATATCCGCGATAACGACGACAACTGGGAAGTGCTGGGCGCGCCGGAGAATCACAACGCGCTGGTCGAGACGCTGGAGAAGGCGGGCATCCCGACGGAATCGGCTGAGATCGCGATGGTTCCGAAGAACCTGCTTACTCTCGAGGGCAAAAATGCATCGGGGATGATGCGTCTGAACGATGCTCTGGAAGAACATGATGACGTGCAGAGCGTCTATTCGAACTTCGACGTCGACGAGAAGGAAGTCGAAGCGCTCGCGTAGCCGATAGACGGCCGCATGAGAGTTCTCGGCATCGATTGCGGCAGTGAGCGCACCGGATACGGCGCGATCGAGAGCGACGGCCGCACGCACCGGCTGCTGGGAACCGGTACGGTCATAACTTCGCCGAAGCAACCATTTGAAGTGCGATTACTTGAGATTGCGCGCGGGCTGCGTGCGTCCATTCTAGAGTACCGGCCGGACGTGATCGCGATCGAAGAAGTGTTCTACGCGGTAAATGTGAAAACGGCGTTGAAGCTATCGCATGTGCGGGGAGTAGCCTTGCTCGCCGTAGCGGAAGCTGGAGTACCGCTGGCCGAGTATTCGCCGCTCGAAGTAAAGAGTAGCGTCGTAGGTTTCGGACGGGCGGAGAAGCATCAAGTGCAGATGATGGTAGCTTCGCTGCTGCGACTGGACGCGATTGTCGATTCTAAAGATGCGAGCGATGCTCTGGCGATCGCGATTTGTCACGCGAACCGCATGGTGATAGCGGCGGCTGTTCGATGATTCCCGTTTTGTCTTCGACGTTGTTGCTGTTGGCGTTGTTATTCGATTCCCAGATATCATTCAAGAAGGTATTCCCGGCGAGTGACCCGCCTTATGTGGGCATCACCATCACCGAGAGCGGCGCGGGAGAGTACCGGAGCGATCCTAAAGACGAACAGCCTGTGTTATTCCAACTAAGTGCGGCGGAGCGCGACGAGTTGTTTGGACTAGCCGCGAAGGTGGATTTGAAACAGAATCTGGAATCGCCTGCGAAGGTCGCGAACATGGGGATGAAGACCATACGGGTCGAGCGCGACGGTAAAGCGGCCGAGGCGAAGTGGAACTACACGGAAAACCCGGACGCGCGTGCCATAGGCGACTTCTTCGAGCGGATTTCGGAGAGTGAACAGCGCTTTCTAGAGCTGGAGCGTACGGCGAAGTACGAGAAGATCGGAGTCAATGAGGCGCTGCTGAACTTACAAGCGGACTGGGAGCGGAAGCAGTTAGTGGCAGTCTCTCAATACCTGCCGTTACTGGACCGCATCACGCGCGGGGAGAGTTACCTTTCGATGGCGCGTAAGAGAGCCGCGGCCCTGGCCGAGACGTTCCGGCTGGGACAGGATGCAAAGCCGGATGCTTCGAAATGAGATGGTTCGCGCTTTTTTTGGCAGTGGGTGGCATGTTGCGCGGGCAACAACCAGGACAGCCGCCGCCTGTTCCGCCCGCGGCGAGTTCCAGTTCTCCGGCTGCTTCCGAAACCGAGGCGTTACAGCGGAGCTTAGGTGAAGCCGGCAATAGTCCCAAAGACTACATCCGCGTGCTCGAAGCGCACTTAGCAAAGTATCCGGACACCGCGAAGCGCGCTGAGATCGAGAAGGCGCTAGCGCAAGCCGCCGCTGAAGTACACGATGATGACCGAATCATCAAGTATGGGGAGCGGCAGTTACAGCGGGATCCGGCGGATATCGTCTTCCTCGACCGGGTACCGCGCGCCTATCTGAACAAGGAAGACCAGGACTCGACACGGAAGGCATTAGCGTGGACCGATAAGTTCGCCCAGGCCGTGGATAAGTTGCGCGGAACACCGCCTCCCGGCCGGATGAGCGCTGCGCAATGGCTCCGCGATCTCGACCAGGCGGGAGGGCGTGCGCTGGTATTAAAGGCGCGTGCGACTGGAAAGCTAGGTGATAGCGCGGCGGCGGCGAGGCTAGCTAAGCAAAGTTTCGACTTATACCCGACTGCGGAGGCCGCGCGCGAACAAGGTAAGTGGCTGGCAGAAATGGGCGATCTGCAAGGCGCAATTGACCGATACGCCGACGCGTTCACGATTGAAGATCCGCGCAATAACGAACAGGATCGCAGCAAAGACCGAAGACGGCTGGGCGAGCTCTATATAAAAGCGACTGGTTCGGAGCGCGGGCTGGGCGATCGAATCTTAGCTTCCTACGATCGGATGAGCGCCATCATAACCGCGCGGTTGGCCCAGTTGAAGAGTAAAGATCCGAATGTCGAAGCAGGGAGCATTCTTGACTTTACTTTGCCTTCGCCGAACGGCAGCCCGCTTTCTTTAACGTCATTGAAGGGCAAGACCATCGTGTTCGATTTCTGGGCAACCTGGTGCGTACCCTGCAAGGCGCAGCGGCCTCTATATGAGGATGTAGAGCGTAAGTTCAGCGCGGACAAAGATGTAGTCTTTGTGTCGGTAAACACCGACGAAGACCGGGCGCAGGTATCGCCGTTTCTTAAACAGCAGAACTGGAAAAATGCCGTGTACTACGATGCCGGATTAGCAGACTTCGTGAAAGTAACTTCGATTCCGACCACGCTGATTGTTGACCGGTCGGGTCAGATCGCGAGCCGAATGAACGGATTCATTCCCGAACGATTCGTGGATTTGCTCACGCAGCGCATCGAAGAGACGCGCCGCTGAAGCTATGCGGGAATCATCCCGATCGTCTTCAACCACGTTTCTACTAAGTCCGGCCATCCGGTGATCGGGAACTTCGTACGCCGCAACCCGAACGCGTGACGCCCCTGCGCGTACAAATGCATCTCGACGGGCACCTTAGCGTTCTTCAAAGCAATATAGTAAGCCAGAGCGTCGTCCACATTGTCGACGTTGTCATCCTCCGCCTGTAGTAAGAACGTAGGTGACGTCCGGTTGGTGACATGTAGATCGGGGTTCAACGCAAGCTCTTTGTCGGCGACCGAGAGGTGATTCGGGTTTGGAAGCGCAAACTTCTTAGTACCTTGTTTCGCGTCCCACTCGGCTGCACCGAACGAGAGGTGTCCCGGATAGATGGGCACCGCGAAATCCGGGCGGCAGCTCACTTTGTCTGCGGCATCCACGGGAGAATACAAGCGCTTATCAAAGTGCGTACTCATGGCCGCGGATAAGTGTCCGCCGGCAGAGAAGCCAAGTACTCCGATCTTGTGCGGATCGATGTGCCACTCCGCTGCCCGGAAGCGGACCAACCCTAGGGTTCTCTGCGCATCCTCCAAAGCCATCGGCGATTCCGGCACAGGGCCGGACTTCGGGTAAGGCCCCACATTAGTCACGCGGTACTTTAACACCACGCACGTGATCCCCTTCGGTGTCAGCCAATCGCAGACTTCCGTTCCTTCCAAATCGATCGCGAGACCCTGGTAACCCCCGCCCGGAAAGACGATGACCGCTGCCCCCGTATTCTTCCCTTTCGGCGAGTAAACGGTCATCGTAGGGCGCGTCACGTTGCTGATCCCGACCGCCGGCTTACCGGCAACCAAGAAGTCATTGCCTGATGTCTCGGCGAACTCCGGGCCCGCGACAGGCTGAGGATCGGGCGGGTTTCCGGGCCATATGGGAATCTGGGTGTGTCCGGGAGAGGGTTGCCACACGAACTTCTGTGTGGTCGCCGCGGTTAATGCGCAGACCAGGCAAAAAGCGAGATACCAGCGACTTACGACTTACCCGCATGATCCCCATATTCCCATTCATAAGGCACGCCCGTGTCGCCGAGGATAAACCTGACTAACTCGGCGAACCGCGCCTCCGAGCGAACATCGTTAGATAGGATCAACACGCAACGCTGTCCGGTCTCGACGCAGACCATAGAGTTGGCGGTTTGGCCATCGTGCCCGCCTTTATAGAAACCGTGGCCCTGCGGACCGTCGAACAGCGTGACCCCTAGTCCCGAATACAGGTCCTTGCGCTGTTCACTCAGGGGCGCGTCAGGAAGGAAGAGCGGGAACAGACTCGCAGTAGGTATGTGCAACACTGGTCTCGTCATTTCCGCGCGTGCGGCAGGACTTAGCCCATCGCCATGCACCAGCGCGGCAGTGAACTTCGATAAGTCGGCGATCGTCGTATTCATCGAACCGGCCGCGCGAACCTTGCTGCGCTTCTCGTGTGGCTGCGGCTGGCCCTGATCGTTCCAGCCATCCGCGACGTTCGGGTCCTGCCCGTTACGCCACACCAGACTGGTCCGGGTCATTCCCAGCCGGTCGAAGTTAGCCTTCGTTAGATCGCCGACATCGAGGCCTAAGCCTTGCGATTTCCGGCCGTGTTCGATCACGAATTGCAACAGGATCATACCTTCGCCCGAGTAGCTAAACCGCGTGCCCGGTTCGAAATGGATGTGTAGCTTGTGGTCCGGTTCGATGAACCAGAAGTTACTAAAGCCAGTGGAATGAGTCAAGCACATACGCGGGGTGATCTTCTCCCAGCGCGGATCGTCGGCGAGGTCCTTGTACGGTCCATACTTATCCGGAAAAACCGGGTCGGGACCATAAGTCGGCAAAGGCTTATCGAGATCGTCTTTAATGGGAGTATCGAGCTTGAGTTTGCCCGCATCCACCAGTTGCATCACCGTGTAGGCGAACACCGTCTTAGTCAGCGAAGCGCCGTACATGACAGTATTCGTTTCCAGCGGGTCTCCTTTTGAGTTACGGACACCGTAGGCTTGGACGTAAGTCACCTTGCCATGATCGATAACCGCTACCGCCATGCCCTTAGCGTGGGTGGAAGCCATGATCTTGCCGACTTCCGTGTCGATGGCGGCGCCCCCCGGTATTGCTTGCGCAAGGATTACGACCGGTTGGCAGACGACCGCGAAAAGCAGAACAAAACCAGCTCGCACCAGACAGCTCTCCTTCAAGTGCTTAGCGCGCAATCCGCCCGCGAATCTGCGGCGCAGAAGCACTCCCCGGCGCTCCCGGCGCGACCGGTTCCGGCGGCGGTTCGGGTGGCGGCGCGTTCAATGCCGCCGTGATTAAGCCAGCCTTGGCCTTAGCAAACTGTGGAGTCCCCGGCTTGGCGCCCGTCGCTTCCACCTGAGCATCGGTGATCTCGTTCGCCATCGGCAGGTACTTCTCCAGGTAGATCGTGATGCGCTCCTGAACCGGCTTGGCATCCGACTCATAGAACAACAGCAAGAGTTCCGCGGGATCTGCCGCCGAAAGCGCGTTGTAAATTTGCGAGGGTTTCCGAAGGCCCGGCGATTTGACGTCCGCCTCCAACTTGGCGACCTTCGGCTTCAGTTTCTTGGCGGCTTCCAGATCGGCCTTATCCAAACCAAACGCATCGGCGAAAGCGCTCCGGTCCTTCGGCTTCGTGTGTTCGGTTGCCACGTGCAGGAACAGCGTCCAATGCGGCGCCCGGCCTGGAATCATCCGCCGCAGCTTCTCGAACTTCTGAAGACCTTCCATGTTCAACGTCTCAAGCGGAACGGGCAGGAGCCCGGCGGTCGCTAGATCGCGAAGCACCTCCGATGGCTCATTCTCGTCGCTGATCAGCCGCAGTTCGCGGTGCCAATCCTCCGGCGTGAGCGTATGATGCCAGCCTTCGTCGATCGCGTTTTGAAAGTAACCCTGGGTGCGCGGCTCGATCTGGAAACTCAAGCGCCGGGCGAACCGGACCGCGCGAACCAGCCGGACCGGCTCATCGAAAAACGCCGAACTGTAGCAGACGCGGATGAACCGGTTCTCCAGATCGGACTGGCCGTTCATCGGATCCCGAATCAATCCCCGCGATGCTTTGGCGAGCGAGATCGCGATCGCATTCACGGTGAAGTCGCGCTTCGAAAGGTCTTCCAGCAGATGCGCTGGAGTGATTTTCGGCGTCCCTCCAGGCTTCGAAACTTTGCCGGTGTGCGCCATGCGAAGCGAGCCTGTCACGCCCGAGGGCAGGCGCAACTCGGCAACTCTGTGGACGGGATCGTCTTCGATCTCGACAGTTTCCATGTGCTTCGAAACCGCCTTCGCGAGCTTCGCGGGAGGCTGTTCTTCGAAGGTGAAATCGAGATCCCGGATCGGAAAGCCGCCAAGCATGTCACGCATGGCGCCGCCAGTAAGATACAGAGCGACGCCGACTTCGGCTGCGGCGTTTTGAACTTCGGTAAGAAGCTGATACTGCTCGCGGTTCAGCAAACTCTCGAGCAGATACATGTAGTCACTCATGGGCTAGGCGCGGGGGTGATGGCGGTCGACAACGGTCCGAAGCCGCGAGCGCATCACGTGTGTATAAATTTGGGTGGTCTCGATATCGGCGTGCCCGAGCATGGTTTGGACACTACGCAGGTCGGCGCCTCGTTCGAGCAGGTGGGTGGCGAAGCTGTGCCGGAGCGCGTGCGGACTCAGGTCGTGGAAGATACCCACGCGCTTGCCGTGATTTCGGATCAGATTCCAGAACGCCTGGCGAGTCATCGGACCGCCGCGAGCCGTTATGAAGAGGTACGCGCTGGTTCGCGATTTCAGGAGCGACGGACGCGCCGTCTCCATCCACGCGGCGATCGAGGCCAGCGCCGCCTTGCCGACCGGCACCATGCGCTGCTTATCGCCCTTGCCCACGACGGTCAACACGCCCATCTGGCGGTTCAGGTCGGACGTACGCACTTTACATAATTCCGAGACGCGCAGTCCGGAGGCGTAGAGCAACTGAAGCATCGCTCGATCCCGAATGCCGGTCGGCTTGTCGACGGGAGGAGCGTCAAGCAGCGCGTCCACCTGAGCGACGCCAAGGAAATGCGGGATGGACTTCCATTGCCGCGGCGTTTGCAGATGTTCGGTGGGGTCGCTTGCGATGCGTCCTTCGCTCAGCAGGAATTTGAAAAATCCGCGCAGCGTGGTGATGTGGCGGGCAATCGAACGGCTGCTCAGCTCATCACCATAAAGGCCGTTTATGTAACGGCGTAACAGTTCGATGTTCGCGCAGTCTGCCAGAGCGTCGGGCGCAAATCGTTCAAAACGCGCAAGATCTTCGGAATAAGCAGCCAGCGAATTGGACGCGAGTCCCTTATCGACGCGGCAGAAGTGAAGGTAGCTCTTCACCGCCGCCGACAGAGACGTGCCTGCCGCTGACGTTGAGCTTTGCATCCTTAGAGATGATACAATATCGGCGCAAATGGTTGAAACAAAACCGCTGAGCGAGTCGTTTGGCAGCCTCAAGCACTAAGAAAGTCGTGGTCAGGCGTTTCGATCGAGAGCCCCTACCCGGATTTGTAAGCGTCCTTACATTTCAACAGCCGGACGGCATCGAACTTCTCAAGCAGGATGGCGAGATGGCCCGCATCGCTTACGAGGATGTGAAATCCGTCTGCTTTGTGAAGGATTTCGAGAACATCCGCGACAGCGGCGAAGGCCGGCAGTTCCAGACTCGCCCCAAGTTGGAGGGCCTCTGGGTGCGGATGACCTTCCGCGATGGCGAGATTCTTGATGGCGTGCTCGCCAACAATCTGTTGCTGCTCGATCCGCAGGGCTACATGGTCACGCCACCCGAACCCTACGCCAACAACCAGCGCATTTTCGTTCCGAGGAACGCGCTGAACTCGATTCAGGTGCTTGCGGTGGTGGGCAGCCCGCTCAGGAAGCCGTCGACGCGACGGGTTAAGCCGGATGCGGCTCAGGGTGGTTTATTCGAGTGATGCCGGTGGTTGCGGGAGCGGTCAGGAGGGGAAACTCTTCAATATCGACCCAGTTTGCGCAATCAAGGCTGCGGACGAAACACAACGTGTCGACGGTGAAGGATTTCTCGAACGGGTAAGATTCCCATGCCTCTCTCGCGCGCGCAAGAGTTTCGTCTACAACCGCAGGGTCCAAATATTGAGCGATGGTGACGTGCGGGGAGTATTCGTACCCTTCTTTGAACTGGCTGGCACCGCAGTTCATGGCTCGATGCATTTCCAGCAGCCGGTCACGGCCGGCCGCGAGCTCAAGATGGATCACGTTAGAACCACGGAACTTGGCGACGTTGCCCAGGTGAATTTCAAACGGCTGGAAGTGTCGCGACTGGTTTCGGATCTCTCGGCCCGCTTTCTCCTGCGAGTTGCATAGGATGCGCGGCGGCAAAACCGTCACATGCGCGCGCGGTTTGCATCCAGGATCAAGATCGCGGCGGAGCTGGTCCAGGAAGCCGGCGAGCGGCTGTCCGATATAGCTGACCAGCGCAAACTTTGGGGTGGACCCATTCGACAAAGAACACGCAGGAGCGGACAGCATAACCGGGCTAACACCATTTTAACCCCTTTGGGGTAGGGATTTGTACCGCGAAGCGCCATGCCACCGCTGAAAGAGTTAATCGCGAGGATCAGCGTCACGTCTTGGGCAGCACTTTCGCGGCGAGTTCTTTCGCGTGCTCTAGCGCCGTCGCTTCGTCCGCTACGCCCATAATGACGATGGTCAGCATCACGTTCTTGCCTTTTCGAACGGTCAACTCCGCCATCGCTTTGCCCATGACTGTGTTGGTAGCCCACAATGCCGCGTTGCCCACACCTGGGATCTCGCGCACGTTTTTGAACCCGCCGCTGACCAGGCTCTCTTTCATTCCCGCGGCACTGCCGCTCAGATCTGTCGCGGAGTAGCGAACAGTTAGCGTCAGTGTCTTGGCGCGCAAACCGCGGCTCTGGGACGAGCGGAATTTACAGGCGGAGCCTTCGACGCCGCTCGATGCCCGATCATCCTGCTGTGGCGGACCGACCTCCTCGCCCAAAACGGCTTGCGCATCGGCAGAGGTCATCAGGCTACAAGCATCCTTTGCGGCGGATGCTTTGGCGGGAATCAACAGGCTGAGACCGGCGGCTATGCATGGAAGAAGGTGTAGGCAGGTTTTCATAGGACTTAGTTGGTCAATCAGGTAACGATACTACAAAATGCTGTTTCAGTACCGCGTAATGTTTGACTTGCCGCAGATTTGTACTATCGAAGTTGATGTGTCGCGATGATAGGCTTTTGTTCATGCGCCTTTATTGCGCCTTGCTGATTGTTCTGGCAACGGGCTGCTCCTCGACCGTGACCCAGGCGCCCCCCGCGAAGACTTCTGAGGCCGTCGCGCCGCCTCCAGCCGATCAATCCATCAAGTTCCCGCAACTGAACCAGGTCAAGATGGAGTTAGTCCCCAATCACCTTCTGGGCAAAGACTTCATGCCCGGCGGGAATCTTGGAACCTATAGGTTGGGCAAGATAGACTACCAGCAGTTTCTGGGTAAGTTTCCGGATGCACAGAAGGCCGCGTTTTCATTGCTTGACTGGCAGAAAACGCTTAAGCCGGCGAAGTACCTGGCGCACATGGGCGGTTACTTCGGCAACGATGGCGACCGTCCCGTCTATGTATTTGTAAAAGGTGTGTGGATCGCAGGCTTTGTTGGATTACCGGAGGCGCAGGCCGACGTGTTGGCGCGGCAGTTTGCGATGCACTTCTGATGCGAATGAAACTACATGAGCCGGAGCGACCGAACGGGGATGGGATCGCGCTTACCCATGGTGCAGGCGGCAATGCGGATATGCCCTTGTTAGTCGCGATGGCCAAAGCATTCGAAGCCGCGGGCTATCTGGTCGCACGCTACGACCTCGCATTCCGTCAGAAGCGGCCGACCGGACCTCCGACCGGAAATGGCTCGGCCGATCGCGAGAGCGTGCGCGAAATGGCGGAGTGGATGCGCGCCCACGTATCGGGGCGCGTTCTGCTGGGTGGCCAATCTTATGGCGGACGACAGACTACGATGGCGGCCGGCGAAACGCCCGGGCTGGCCGACGGACTGGTTCTGTTCTCGTATCCGTTGCATCCTCCGGGCAAGCCTGACCAACCGCGGACGGCTCACTTCGGCGCACTTCAAACACCCGCTTTGTTTGTGCATGGGACTAAGGATCCGTTCGGGAGCCCCGACGAGGTGACCGCAGCCTTGCGGTTATTACCTGCGCGTCATGCTCTATCGATCGTGGAAGGGGCGGGACACGACCTGAAGCGCGGGCGTTTCGATGTCGCGGCATTGGTGCTGGGTCCGTTGCGCGCGCTGCTTACCTAGTCAGGGCAGGTGGAAGCTGACTGCCGAGGCTTCGGGCAGCGGGATCGTCGTGTTCGTTCTCGAGTCCTGAACCCTGATCGTTATCGAGAAGGGCACGTCGATTTCTTCGGGCTGTAATTGTTTTGCTTCGATTAGCCGTTGCGCCAAGTGCTTTAACCCGATGACTTGTAAGTCAGTCGATTTTTGAATCGCAGCTTGTACGGCCGCAAGGTTCGTCCATCGAATCGGAGTATTGCGCCCACTCCCAAGTACTTTCTCTGCCGGACTCGAATTCCGTGCGGTTGGCGTACATCTTGATCCCGCCATCGGCTATCTGCTTGTCTCCCGGCGATGGTTGGCTCGTTATTCGGTAAAGAGCGGCAGGCGGCAGGTCGACCGGAATTTTCACGGTCGGATTACCGCCGCCGACGCTTCCCGCCATTCCCGGCGCGACGGGCTCTCCGGTATCGCTTACCCAGACCCAGTTGCTGTATGTCATTTCCTTGAGAAGCGGTCCAGCCACTCCCCGAGCCCGTAGACTAACCAGAACATTCGTCGCCGCGATCGACTCGTACGCCCTTGGATTACCGTTACGGACGCTGAGTAAGTTCTCGACGTTATCCGGCGCGTTCCGCAACATCAGGATTACCGCTTCGACGCGAAACCCTTTAGCAATTTCCTTCAGAGACGAGGTTGGCAAAGGCTGGTCCAGACGAATGAGCGCATCGGTCATCGCGTGGGCCGCCCAGAACTCTTCCGAATCCCACATTGACCGGGCGAGTTGTTCCGGATTCTTACTGATTAGTTGGTCGGCGATCTCAGCCGCCAGGTTTGGGATGTAACAACTAGCAGCTAGGTACGCACCCCAGGCCTTATCGTTGAGCGAGCCCGAACGTAAAAGGCGTGAAGCGGAATCGCAGGTGCGGTCCGCCGATTGCGCCGAGCAAGCTGCCGCCAGCAAAACCGCTATCGGAAGAAAGCCCGGGTAACGCACTCGTTCATTGTTTCACTTAGACAGTGATCAAGCCGGTCTGGCGGGCAACCATCAGCGCCTCGATCGCCGCCCCGCGAGCTCCCGCAGTGTCCCCGTCGGGCATGATATGGATCGGGATGTCGGCCTGCTCTACCCGCTGCTTCGGCATTCCCGCGCGGATCTCTTGGATGATCCAGGTCTGCAGTTCGTCCGTCGTCTCGATGATTCCGCCACCCACGATCAAAGCGTCCGGATCAAAGGTGTTGATCATCTCGTCGAAGAACACGCCCAACGCGTTCGCCTGAACGCGGAAGATTTCGAGCGCCAGTTCATCTCCACGTTCGGCCAGGCCGCGCACCAGCTTCGATGCTTTCCGGAGGTCGCCCAGCTTCGCCAAATCGTGTTCCGGATCCTTCTTTAGAAAGTAGGGGAGCAGCGTCTTTTCAATCGCCGTCAGCGAGCAAAGCGATTCGAGGTCGCCGATGCGCCCGCAATTACATTCGGGAATCAGCCCTTCAACGCCTCGAATGCTTTGGTAGGGAATCAGGACATGGCCGAGTTCGCCGCCAAAGCCTTGTCGCCCTTTGACCACGTTGCCCTCGATAATGATGCCGCCGCCCAGCCCGGTGCCGACAATTGCCGAGACGGAAGTGGCAGGGCTTTTAGCGCCGAAGATAACAAAATGGCCCCAAAGGGCGCCCGCATTTCCATCGTTTAGGTAGATTACCGGCTTGCCGAGCTTCTCCTCCAAGCCTGCTCGGATATCGAATCCCGCCCAATCCGGGTGAACGAAGTTGGTGGATCCCCGCGCGCTCAAAACTCCCGTAGCGCTGGAAGGCCCGGGCGTGTCGAGGCCCACCACGGAGATCTCCGCAGGTAATACGCCGGCCTTCTCGAATGCGACTTCTAGCCCATCGGCGATCTGCTGCAGACAGATGGACGGGCCTTCGCGCGCTCGCGCGGGATACTCGCAAAGGCCTTCGATCAAAAATTGCTCCTGGTCGGTCAGGAACGTGTAATTGATGGCGGTTCCGCCAAGGTCGACTCCGGCTACAGCTTGCAGGGTTGATACCTCACCTTAAGAGCTCTTCTGGTTTTCCAGCCTAGCAGGTGCCTGAAGGCAGAAGTTGGTGGAGGCGCTGGCCCGGCGAGCAAGAGCCCAGAGCGTGTCGCTGTTCAGGATGGCTTACCGATTCCTAAAGCTGATGTCTCTTTAACCGCTCTTCCGCCGGGAATTCCGGTGAAAACCGTGGATTCAGTTTGAACGCCCACAGTTTCAGTGAGCGGCAGATTGACTATTGCCTAAGTCTCCGGAAGTCGCCGTACAGTTTAAATATTACGCCGGGCATTAGCGTGCATGAACTAACCACAAATGCCGATCTCTCAATATCAACATGTAACCAAAGCTTTCTCAAATAAGAGGTTTTGGCTTGGTTTTTCACTGCCGGTATTCCTAATCTGGTTGAATGTCGGTGGTGCTTCTCGCGCTCTTGCTCAAAAACAGCCAATGCACGGACTGGTGAGCATGGGATCCCGTGACTTTGATCTGACGCAAGGTGGCATTCCCAACAATGACATGGAAGAAATCAACGCGCACCCGGGAATTTACTCCGGCGCCGTGATTAACTTAACGTGGCTGCAGCTGGAGCCGTCGCAGAATGTTTTCGACGACAGCGCGCTGGTAAGTGCCCTCGCCAATATCACCGCCTACAATGCGAAATACCCGGCTACACCGGTTACCGCTAAGATCCGCATCTCCATGGGAACCGGAACGCCGCCCTGGGTATGGAACTTAACGGGAGGGCCAATCACCGTCGCTTCGTCGGCCTGCGCCGGCTTAACCTGCGTTTCAAACGCGCCCACTACGATGCAGATTGGAGCCTTTTGGCAACCTGCGTATATCAGCGCCTGGCGCGCTCTGCAGGTGCATCTGGCCTCTGAGTACGATTCCAATCCGCTCATCCAGGAGGTCGCTATCTCCTCCTGCTCTTCGAAAACGGCCGAGCCTTTCGTGGTCGATATGGACTACACATCCATAGTCAACATGAGGGCGTTCGGCTATAGCGACTCTGCCTACCAGGATTGCCTGCTCGGCGCTCAACAGGACTATGCTCCCTGGGTAAACACGCCTCTCGATTTCACCTTCTTTCCTTTCGTCAGCACGGACGCATGTACAACTTCAGCTACTGGTTGCGAGAAGTTAGACCCGGACTTCACCATCCAGGTTATGAATTCTTTTCGATCGTCTTTAGGAACCACCCGCGGGGTTGTCGCGAACCAGGGATTAGAGGATCCATTAAGCTCTGAGTTCAACGGTATTCTGCTCCCACTCTACGCCGCGTTTCAGACTCTTTACCAACAGGCGCAGCAGCAGAATCCGCCTTCGGAATCGCCTTTAGAATTTCAAACGTCGGCCGCCAATGTCAATTGGGACGGCGCGATTGAAGTTGGTTTGATGTACCATCCTACGGAGATAGAGGTGTGGGATACAACGGCTGCGAACGGTCCTGCGCCTATCGGAACTACTCAACTGCAGACTTACGCGGCTCTATTGGGCGGGACGGTTACAGCGCCGCCTGCCGGACCGCATCTCGTCTCAGCGGCCAGTTTGCAGACGACGGCCGCCTCTGAATCCCTGGTCTCGATTTTCGGATCTGGAATGGCCGCGAATAACAATACGACGGTCACGATCACAGATAGCACCGGAGCAGCTCAACAAGCCAAGACCATCTACGTGTCGCCGAACCAGATTAACGCTCTGATTCCCTCCGGTGTCGCGAGTGGCGCGACAATCATTACCGTCACCCCTCCGGGACTTACCGCGATAACCGGAGCTTTCAACGTTGCGGGTGTAGCCCCGGGTATCTTCACGGCCAATGAAGGAGGTTCCGGCACCGCCGCCGCCGAGGTACTGACGGTCGGTGCAAATGGAACTTCCAGCAGCTCCTACTCGTTCACGTGCGGCTCCTCCGGGTCGTGTACGTCAACGCCCTTCGCCGTAAACCCAGCCGGGGCCACAGTCTACCTGGTGCTCTATGGGACTGGCTTTCGAAACCGAAGCGCGCTGGCCAACACCTCTGTCACGATCGGAAGCGAGAAGGTTACTCCGACCTACGCCGGCCCGCAAAACCAGTTCGACGGGCTGGATCAGATTAACGTCCCGATTCCCGCGTCTATGGCTCACGCGGGTTTAGTCAACGTTGTATTTACCGCCGACAACGTAGCTTCGAACACGGTAACCGTTCAGATTCAATAATCGCTTCAGCGCGCGTATCACTCGTGCTATTCCCGGGAACTCGTCTTCTTTGACGCGTTCCCGGCGCATACAACACCCGGACCAGCGCATTGGGGGCGCCAGATCGAATTCTATTTCCGCCCCTCGCATTTGTTACTGCTGTTTCTAACCTCCGGTTTTTCGATTCAAAAGATCGGACCCATCATCAAATCAAACTTCTGATCGTCCTCGGCCAAGTCGTCCGCACCCCAATCAAGCAGGAGATGAGGGTGACGTAGCTAACGCAGTAGAAATGCCCGTGCGAGAAGGATTAGTAGTTCAGATATTCTTAACCCTCCCCTTCCAGTTTCTTTGCTTCAAATCTATAACTCATCACAGTCGATTCAAAGCAAATTACTGTAACTCCAGAACCACGGGGCTAAGCGCCCTTTTACGGTGCCACGGCAAAGTTTGCGCCATCCCGATGATCATGTTACTGTGTACGTGTAAGTTAACGTACTTCGAGAAATGAGGCCTGTTTTTGTCTCAAGTTACTTTCCCTCCCAACGAGGTTCTTTCCCCAACCGGAATAGCGGGACTCGACGCAGTGTTGGAGGGAGGCTTCCCCAAGACCAACGTCATCCTGGTTCAGGGGGCAACGGGAACCGGGAAGACCGTATTTGGAGTTGAGTTTATTTACCGGGGAATCGTCGAGTTCGACGAACCGGGAATTATCGTCCTCTTTGAAACGAGCCCTGCCAAGCTCATTCGAGATTGCGCGACGTTTGGGTGGGATCTTGCGAAATTACAGCGTGAGGGCAAGCTGGAAATCATCTTCACGTCGCCGGACGTTCTCGACGAGGAGCTTCGGTCATCAGAAAGCCTCTTACTCGAGAAGGCCAGGGCTGCCGGAGCCCGTCGTATCTTTATCGATGGTATTAATCTCCTGAGTCCCGCGGCGATAGGTTCCGGCGGAAGACGCGTGGAGATAAGATCCTTTCGACATCTGCTGCAACAGGTAATCGATAGCTTCGGCCGGGCGAAGCTAACTGCCGTACTATCTCATGAGATACCATCGTTCATTCCGACTTCCGACACCTTGGATTCGTCAGGCTTCCTGGTGGACAGCGTGGTCCAGTTGAATCTCCTAAAAGATGGGCGCAAGACCTTTCGAACAATCGAGATTGTTAAGAGCCGCGGTCATAAGTATGGGTACGGGCAGCATACTTTGCACATCACTAATGGCGTAGGTCTGGAAGTCTTCCGTCGAGTACAAGCCCGCATCTACACCGAAGCTTCTCAACCCAGCTCGCAAATCAAGCAATCCGTAACCGGAGTAGCGGCGCTTGATTTATTGACCGGAGGAGGCCTCTACGATGGATCCACGACGATGGTTATCGGCGTGTCGGGAGTGGGTAAGACGGTCTTGGGAACTCACGTTCTTCGTGAAGGCATTACGCGCGGCAAAAGAGGTCTATTAATCTCTCTCGATGAGCACCCCGCGCAGATCATCCGAAATGCTGCGGCTATCGGTCTGGACCTCCAGAGTTTAATCGACGACGGCTCCCTTCGCGTCTTGTTCGACAGTCCACAAGAGTTGGACATCGATGCGCACTTCAACAAAATCATTCATGAGGTGGAGACTTATGGCGTCGAGAGGATGGTGATCGACGGTATGAGCAGCTATAGTACGGCCATCGGCGATCAGAAGGTGTATCGCGATTTTGTTCATGCGCTTGTCGGCTACAGCAAAGGGCGGCTGATGACGACGTTCTTTAACTATGAAAATCCCGAGTTCCTAGGGATTTCGTCCTTCATGCCCGACTTCCCTGTAAGTTCCATCGTGGACAACATTATCTTGTTGAGCATGGTGGAAATTCGGAGTGCTATCCGACGCTGCATTACGGTCGTTAAAGCTAGAGGCTGTAAGCATGAGTTTGACAGCCGCGAGTATCAGATCGGCGAGGGCGGGATCAACCTTGTACCGAACGATCGGAAAGGCGCAGAGACATTTTCTCGCTATACCAGCGTGTTGAGCCGGGCTCCTACGCGCCGGCCCGCCCGCTTGGAGAATTACCAACGCGCGTCTATTGTGACGTAGAAGTAATGCCGGCAAACTCGGGATTCGACCTCGGCGCAGACCGGGTCGCCCATAAGCCCGAAGAGGCTACGTACAACAGCCCCATCAGAGCCAGGTGTGTAGATGCCCAACGGTAGTCCGGTCTCAGCCGACCTACTGGCGCAATTGCTGAATCCGCAAAGCTGGTCGTTGTCCTTAGATCGCTTCGCGCGAACAACGAACGTGGCGGTGGCATTGACTGACATAACCGGGCGGCTCATAGGCGAGTGTCAGAACCCGCAGCCGCTTTGGCTGCTGGCTCACGGAAGCCCGGTACTCAGCGGAGCTGTTTGCCCGTTTTGTGTTTTGAAGCAAACGAATTGCAACGTTGTGCGGGAAGCGCTGCGGACTGGAAAAGTAACGGAAATCAAGGACGCTGCCGGTTTGGCTCATGTTGCAGCGCCGCTGTTCCTCGAGGGTGCGCCTTTGGGCGCTGTGATCGCTGGACAGGTTTTCGTCGAGTACCCACAGCCGCTCGCGCTGGAGCGGCTGGCGAACGAACTTCACCTTGCGCCGAACGAGGTGTGGCTGACCGCTACTACGCGACCCCCCATCCGGCCCGCGACGCTGCATGCTTACGGTGAGTTGCTCGAGTCGTTAGGGCGGGCTTTGGTACATGAACGCTACGCTTTCGTCCTTGCCGAAAAACTGCGGCGTACGCTTGAGGAAAAGACAATTCTCCTGCAGGAGGTGCATCATCGCGTGAAAAACAACATGGCAGTTGTGTCTTCTCTGCTCGGGCTTCACGCCGATTCGATCTCTAACGTGGAAGCCGCCAGTCTTTTGCGAGACAGCCAAATGCGGGTCTTGTCCATGGCCTCCATACATGAGCATCTCTATGGTTCGGAGAGCCTAAAGCAGATCCGCTTTGATAGGTACGTGGCCGAGCTCGCCGCACGGATCGCTGGATTGTTCAGCTCGGAGAATGTCCGGATCGAAATGAAAGTCGACCCAATCGAGCTGAGCATCGATGAAAGCATCCCCTGTGGCCTAATCCTCAATGAGCTGCTTATGAACGCGTTCAAGTATGCGTTTCCAAATGGGCGGCCCGGTGTGATTACGGTTGTTCTAAGGATCAACGAACCAGGCGTGTTTCGGATCAGCGTTGCCGATAACGGAGTCGGGGCGCCTGAGAGTATCGATCTGCAACAGCCTAAATCGCTCGGGCTGCGTATCGTCCGGACGCTAACGAGACAGCTTTCAGGGAAGGTCGAATTGCACCGGGACAATGGAACCAGATTCGAAATATTGTTTCCGTCCGCGCAGGCCATGGGGACTGTCGAAGCGACCCATGCCGTTCCGGCCGGCTAGCTTGGATCAACAATAGAGTCAACCAATAGCTCCTGCTTCGGAACGAGTATCTAATCGCCGAAAACCGCCCCGCACCGTTACCGCGGGACCTTCCGCGCGCGGGTGGAGGCCAACCGGAAGGCGGCGCCCCTCTTCAACGTTCCCGGACCTTCAACCGGTCCTGCTGCCGTGGAAATGCTCGCCGCTTCCATTCACGCGAATTGGCCCACCACCGACGACGGTCTCCGCGAGTCGCTCTCGAACGCCCTCCGCGACTTCGCCGCTCGCCGAACCGTATCTCGCGCGAAGCCCACCCGCTGCTCGCGCCCGCAACAATCAGGCGATGTACGATCGCGCGGGCCGCTCGCTCATGCCGCGGGAGCGTCGGCAATTCTGCAACCCGAGTCCGTTGCCGTAGCTTCTATTTTGTAGATAGCGGGATTTTAGCCGCCACGGGGAATGCTTTCGGCGCTCGTCACGTGGCATATATAGTTTGAACCATGAAACTCAAATGGCACCTCTTAACCGCTGCGCTTCTGGTCGTCCTTGGGCTGGTGATTTGGGGCCAAGTTCTGGACGGCAGTGTCACATTCAATGCAGGCTTTCCGATCAACAGCAGCACCAAAATTCACGTCGCTGTAGACATCCTGGGCTGGGGCGCCCTCATCGGCTTCGTTGCCTTGTTGGCCGGAATCGGGCTGATGCTAGCAGCCATTGCACGGGCTTTCCTACGCTCTGTGTGACGAGAAATTCGCCGGTTCTTCTCCCGTTCTTCATATATTTGTGACCAGTTGTACCGTGACGGCTTAAAAAAGCATCACTTCTTGTGGAGATTCCTGTAGAGTGGAGTCACGGATTGCGATTTGACGCGAATGCAGTTTGAGACTATGCTGGATGGTGGGCGCGAAAGCAGTGAGTTCGGCGCGCTTGCAATTCCGCCGCATCGATCCGATTCGGCTTCGTTTTTCTAACGAAATTCGAAGTTCGTCTGCTTGAAATGTATTAGATTCGAACGGCTCAGAAGGCGGACGCAGGCTTAGCAGGCGAACTCGGCAATCGTAGGCGCATTTCACGGCATCTAAATATTGCAGGATTCTCTCCGAAGGTGGAGAGCGATCTTGAAAAAGGAAGGCAGATTACTTGGTGAACGTTCAACGAACTGTTCCTCAACAGGCGCGTGAGGAGTCTGCTTTGAAACGCGTTCCGGAAGTTAAGGGCTGGCAGTACATGGATTGGCATATCATCAATCACAAAGATTACATCGATGGTCCCTTCGACAGCTTCGAGGCCGCTTTAGCGGAAGCTTGCGCCCTCGGCAACGAGACCCGTCCCGAGCCTCGTGTCAAGCGTCGATCGGATCAGTTTTTTGTTTACCGGGCTCCCTACGACCGCGAAGAGAAGTGGCGGCCGGAGTTCTGGATTTGCACGAAGGATGGGGCGTTGCGTCTGGGAGTTCCCGAAGAGTTATTTGACCAACCGCTCCTTGAAATGAGCGGCGCTCTCCCGTTCGAACCGGTGCGTGTACGTGCGTCCGGCGCTGGCGATTAAGTTCGGACAGATTTAGGCTGTAGTGTGGCAAAGAGAGCGATAGAAGCCGATACGTCGGCCCCTGTCGCTCTCTTGCTACATTGATCGTCATGTCTCGCCGCGGCCTGCTCGCCGCTCTTATCCCGTTCGCCGCATTCGCCGCAGCTCCATCTGAAATAACCACACACTACACCGACATCGCGAAGCGATTAACCGACGGGGCTCTCGCGGATCAGCACAGCTTGGATCGGCTGGAGTACCTCTGCGATCGCATCGGAAACCGTATCAGCGGTTCCGCTGCTCTCGATCGAGCCATCGCGTTCGCCGTTGACCAGATGAAAAGCGCCGGTCTCAAGAATGTTCACACACAGGCGGTCAAAGTACCGCACTGGGTGCGCGGGGCCGAATCGGCTGTCATGGTGACGCCGGTCGAGCGCAAGCTTCCAATGCTGGGACTGGGAAATAGCGTGGGTACGCCCGAGGGCGGAATTACCGGCGACGTCGTAGTGGTGTCGAATTTTGAACAGCTCAGCGCACTTCCTTCGGACCAGGTCCGCGGCAAGATCGTTCTCTTCGACGCGCCGTACCAAGGCTATGGAAGGACCGTGACGTACCGTATCATCGGTGCGTCCCGCGCCGCCGCTGCGGGTGCGGTAGCTGTTCTCGTTCGCTCGATCACCCCGTTCAGCCTGCGCACGCCGCATACAGGAACCCTGGTATATACGCAAGGTGTGCCGCAGATCCCGGCCGCCGCCGTGACGATCGAAGATGCCGAGGCCATTCATCGCCTGACAACCCAAGGCGTTCGCGTGAGCGTCCACCTAAGCATGCAAGCACATTTCGAGCCGGATGCGGATTCCGCCAACGTGATCGGCGAGATTCCCGGCAGCGAAAAGCCGGAGGAGGTTGTGGTTGCCGGCGGTCATCTCGATTCCTGGGATGTCGGACAAGGCGCGCAGGACGATGGCTCGGGAATTATGGCGACGCTTGAAGCCGCGGGGCTGATTCAGCGTCTCGGTTTGAAGCCTCGCCGCACCATCCGCGTTGTGTTTTGGGTGAACGAAGAGAACGGTGGAGCTGGCGGCCGCGCCTACCGCGATGCGTTAAATGAGCAGGCGCTCCACAACCATGTCGCCGCGATTGAGATGGACGGGGGCGCGGAAAAGCCGATCGGTTTTGGCCTGGGCGAGGGTGGCCATCCGCGCATGCCTGGGTCTGATACACCCCCGGCCGGAGCTCCTCCCTCGAAGGCGATTGAATGTCTGCGCCAGATCGGCTCACTGTTAACGCCGATTGGGGCCAATCAGATCCAGAACAACGGCGGTGGTTCGGATATCGAGCCGCTGATGACTGCTGGAATTCCAGGCATCGGCGAACTCAGCTCCGGCGCGCACTACTTCGATTGGCACCACACCGAGGCCGACACCTTCGACAAAGTCAATCCGCAGGAGTTCCGCGAGAGCGTGGCCGCGATGAGCGTGATGATGTACGTGCTGGCCGATATGCCGGATCGCCTCTCCGACTTGCAATAGAAAGTTGCTCTGCCGTCATAATAGTTCCCAATGCGGCCTTCATCTTTAGCGATTCTCTGCGCGCTCGCGATTCCTTTCGCGTTGCCCGCCCAGATCCCCACTTACCAGCCTCACCTGGGTGAGTCCGGCATCGATCTCGGCGCGATGGACAAAAGCGTCGATCCCTGCAACAACTTCTATCAGTACGCTTGCGGCTCGTGGCGCGCCCAGAATCCGATCCCGCCCGATAAAGCGCGGTGGGGCCGGTTCGATGAACTGGTGGAGCGTAACCTGGGCGTGGAACGCGGCATCCTCGAGAAAGCCGCCCAGCCTTCTCCGAGCCGGACTCCGCTCGACACGGAGATCGGCAATTACTACGCGGCCTGCATGGATGATTCACTCGTCGAGAAGAAGGGCGTCGATCCGATGAAGCCGCTGCTCGATCGCATCAACGCACTCGCTTCGAAGGACGAGCTCGCGCCTCTGGTGGCTGATTTCGATTTGGAAGGCGTCCGCGCTTTCTTCAATTTCGGCTCGCAGCCGGACGCAAAAGACGCCTCGGTCTACATCGCCGCAGTTGATCAGGGCGGGATCAGTCTTCCGGATCGGGATTATTATCTGAAGCCGGATCCCCATTCCGTGGAACTGCGCACTCAGTTCCAACAGCACGTCACGAACATGTTCGACCTGCTGGCTAAGTCGCTGAATACGACTTGGGATTCGAAGGCGAAGGCCGCTGCCGTGATGAAGGTTGAGTCGGCTCTGGCGCAGAATTCGATGGATCGAACGGAGCGCCGCGACCCGAACAAGCGCTACCATCCGATGACGCCGGCCGATCTGCCGGGGCTCACGCCGGACTTCACATGGAACGTATTCCTCACGGATGAAAAGATTCCGGCGATCCAGAAAATCAACGTCGGCAATCCCGATTTCTTCAAGAACCTTGCCCCGCTTCTTTCCAGCACGAGCCTCGACGAGATCAAGACTTACCTGACTTGGCGCGTGCTTCTCAACTCGGCCCACGCGCTGCCCAAGGCGTACGTTGATGAGAACTTCGCGTTCTACGGACATATTTTGACCGGCGCGAAAGAACTGGCGCCGCGCTGGAAACGGTGTGTTCGCGCGGTCGATGGGGATCTCGGCGAAGCGCTCGGGCAAAAGTACATCGAAGTGGCTTTCGGCGGTCCCGCCAAGGCCAAGGCCCTGCAACTCGTCGGGCAAATCGAAGAGTCGATGCAGCAGGATATCCAGACCGCGACCTGGATGAGCGACGCGACTAAGAAGGAGGCCTTCGCCAAACTGAAGCTTGTCTCGAATAAGATCGGCTATCCCGAGCATTGGCGCGATTACTCGAGCATTGTCGTTACTCGCGACGATTACTTCGGCGACGACAAACGCGCGACGGCATTCGAAGTTCGCCGCAACCTGAATAAGATCGGCAAGCCGGTAGATAAGACCGAGTGGGGTATGACTCCGCCTACTGTCAACGCTTACTACAATCCGCCGGAGAATAACATCAACTTCCCGGCCGGAATTCTGCAGCCGCCGTTCTATGGCGCCAAGGCGGACGATGCCGTGAACTACGGTGCTATCGGCGTGGTTGTCGGCCACGAACTAACTCACGGCTTTGACGATCAAGGGCGGCGCTACGACGGGACGGGCAATCTGCGTGACTGGTGGACCGCGGAAGATGCGACGCAGTTTGAAACGCGCGCCGAGTGCGTGGTAAATGAGTATGGAAGCTTCAGTCCGGTGGATGGCGTGCATCTCAACGGCAAACTAACTCTCGGCGAAAACGCGGCGGATAACGGAGGCATTCACTTAGCCTATGCAGCCCTGATGCGCGACTTAGCGGAGAAGACATTACCTAAGAAGGAAGACGGGTTCACTCAGGAGCAGTTGTTCTTCCTCGGGTACGCGCAGGTATGGTGTCAGAACCAGACGGACGCCGAATCCAGGCAGCGGGCGATTACCGATCCGCATTCTCCAGGCGAGTTCCGCGTTAACGGCGTAGTCCAGAACCTCGGCGAATTCGGGAAAGCATTCGGCTGCAAAGTGGGGCAGCCTATGGTTTCGAAGAACGCCTGCAGGGTCTGGTGAGGGCCGGGCGCTGCAGTCCACTTCGCGGCGAGGAGCGATTGTTGCCAAGTGGTGTGTCTTCTCCACTAACCTCCTCTAAGATTGTCTCCGTTGATCTCTCAGGATAAACTTTGCGGTACTTCTAAAAGGGTTCGAATAGTAACTGAGAGTGAGTGAAACATCTTGTCGTTTCATCTTGGGAGGAAGATGTATCCACACGGGAAGCCTTGATTCATCCGACAGCTTAAAGTTTGATTCGAGACAATCACTTAGGAGGAAGAGATCGCTGCATAGAATCGCGGCGAGGAATTTTCGCTTAAGGCTCTTCACTCTGATGTCACATGCCCCGACGGGAACTGTGCTGTCGTCGCGCTCAATTTCCATGTACTTCGACGGAACCTGCGTCGCAGGGCGGAACATCGCGCAGTGCTCCCCGCTGATCTACTTTGAGGATGGTTCCGTTCGGACCCGCGCAACCCGCTGGGTTACCGCCGTTAATCGCAGGACTGCCCGCGCCCGGCAACACGGTAAATGTCGGGCCGCCATTGCTCTGCAGCGGGCCCAGCAAGAGCGCTGCTCCTACGGTGTCGTGCGGCGCCAGCGTGATACCGCACCCCGAGGTTGTTCCGATCTGGTTGTAGTCTTCCGAGGTTAGCGGCCCAGTACAATCCGGACTTGCGTACGAGCCGCTGTTTCCGGAAAGAATGCTGTTCCAGATATAAATCGGCCCTGTGACGACAGGGTCGCTGAAAATACCTCCCGCGGTAAGGGCGCTGTTATTCACCATCGTGCAGTTATAGATCGTTAGTACATTGTGATTGTCGATTCCGCCGCCATAGATCGCGCTATTTCCGAATACCGTGCTGTTAATAATCGCCATTGGCCCGAAGGACTCAATTCCACCCCCGAAACTGCCCGTGCTGTTGGAATTGATCGTGCTCTGGTTGATCACCAACTGGCTTCCGATGTTGTAAATCCCGCCCGCCTCTTCGCCGTTATTCGAGGAGATCGTACTCTGCTCGATCAACATTGTCCCGTTATTGCAGACGCCGCCTGCTAGACCTTCGCCGATGTCGCTATTCGGTGCTGAATTGTTCGTTACCGTGACGTGACGCAAAGTTGCCGTAGCATTATTTACCAGGCCGGCCCCGCAATTAATCGTGCGTCCGTGTTGAAGCGTCAGATTCTCAACCGTCACTGTACTGTTGATCGTGAAAACAATGCCTTTACTTCTGCCGTCGATAAACGTCTTCGCCTCACCCGCGCCGGTCACTGTCAACGGAATGGAGATAGAAATCTCTTCCGCGAAGACACCCGCCGAGATCGCCACCGTGTCGCCACTTACCGCGCGACTATTTGCTGCGTACTGAATGGTCAGACAGGGGCTTGCTAAAGTACCGCAACTCGGCGAGTCAAGCCCGTTTACCGAAACAAATAAGGTTGTCGCGTTCGCCGGAATGCAGAACCCCGCAAAGGCTGCGATGCACAAGTAGAAGAATCTAGTCATAGTCTATCTTTCCAGAAACTCAACGAGCAACTGCGTCTGCGTCCGAACCCAGGCGATACGGCGTCCGCCGAATGCAGCGGCACGCAACGGCACGCGCACCAGCGCATCGCCATTGGCTTGACTCTGCGCGAGTTGCGCCGTGAGATCGTCAACCTCATAGCAGACGTGGTGTAGGCCGCCGCCGCTTTCCGCGAACTTCAGAACGGGCGAACGCTTGCCTGCGGGCTCGACTAACTCGATGGTCGCCGCACCCGCCTCGTTCGAGGGTAAGAAGGTGACGTTGACCATCTGCAGCGGATCATGCGTAATCTGGCCGTCCCATCCGATACCGAGCGATCGAGCAATCTGCTCGGCGCGTTCGGTGATCGATGTAACTACAAAGCCGGTGTGGTGAAAACGGCTGGCCATTCAAGAATCATCGTATCGGAGTAGTTCTCTCCGTAAGAGAACGCGCGCCCTCTGTGAGCGTATAGAACCGGTCGGCCCGCACATCCCGAAATGTCTGATGTACGCCGCTCGGCCACTCTACTTCAAGCGAATCGATGCGCGCGCTTGCGCCAAGACCGAAGTGCGCACGTAAATCGCTCTGAGAAAGGTAACTCCCTCCGCCCTGAATTTCGCGAAGCTGCGCGAGTCCGTTCGCCTTGATTCTGACGCGCGCGCCGATCGCGTCCCGATTGCTCTTTGTGCCCACCAGTTGGACATTGATGAAGTGATTGGGCCCCCCGCTGCTCTTCAAGAGCGAAGGCGGATCGTCGTTGTTCGCGATCACGATATCCATCGATCCTTTGTTCTCGAAGTCCGCGAAGGCTACTCCCCGGCCGAGATGGGGAACCGAAAATGTATTGCCCATGGATGAAGTTACGTTAGAGAACTTGCCGTTGCGCTCGTTATGAAACAGCAGATTTGTCTGCTTGTAGTGGGTGCCGTGTGCTGGGTCTTCTATGGATGGATAGACATGGCCGTTTGCTACGAAGAGATCCAGCCATCCGTCGTTGTCGTAGTCAAAGAATCCGCCGCCAAAACCAAGATATCTGACGGTCGTAAGGGCGATTCCGGCGTGCCTTGTTGTCTCTTCGAAGGTACCGGCTCCAGTGTTACGCCACAGATGGTCGCCCTGCTCCTGAAAGTCGGATACGTATAGGTCGAGTAGACCATCGTTGTTGTAATCTCCGAGCGAGATACACATTGCCGCCATCGTGCCTCCGTCCTCATTCAAAGCGACCCCAGCGGAGAGCGCGACTTCCCGGAACGTTCCGTTGTGCTCGTTGTGATAAAGATACAACTCCTTGCCGTCGTTGGCGACGAATAGGTCCTGCCAGCCATCGTTGTCGTAATCGGCCGCGCCAACAGCTAGGTTCTTACCTTCGGGCTGATAGATCCTGGCCGCCTTAGTCACGTTCGTGAACGTGCCATCTCCATTGTTGTGATAGAGAACTGCAGCCGTCCCGGAGTACTGTTGCGGGGGACAACTGGATTGAGAACCATTGAACGGACAGGTCTGCTTCGACTCCGGCCCGAAGTTTACGTATCCCCCAGCGTATAGATCGAGGCGCCCATCGCGATCGTAATCGAAGAAAACAGCTCCCGTATGGAACATGGTCCCGAAATCCATGCCATCCACGTGTGCCTTCGATGTCACATCGGTGAAGGTGCCGTTCCCATTGTTGTGGTAGAGAATATTGCGTCCGTACTGCGTGACGTATAAGTCGGGGTAGCCATCGTTGTCGTAGTCGCCCCACGCACAACCCAGGCCGTAAGCATCGCCAGGAACACCGGCTTGAGGCGTTACGTCCGTGAACGTCCCGTCTTTGTTATTACGGTAGAGCGCATTACTGACTTGCGTGCCCCGGCCATAGCGATCGCGGCCATTGACGAAGTATATGTCCTGCCAGCCGTCCCCATCAAAGTCCGCGACACATACCCCGGGTCCCGCTTCCTCGAGAATCGTGGGAACGTCTTTATTACCCTTATAATGCTTAAACGAAATGCCCGATTCCTTGGCTAGTTCCTGAAAATGATAAGAGACCAGCGCCGGAGCGCCCACCAGCAGAAGCGCGCTCAGGCACAAGGCCCACCGCAGGCTACAAAACATTTGTACCTAGAGTAAGGCACGAGCCCGCCCTCACTAACGCGGACGGGCTCGCTACTGCGGTTTAGAACTGCAGTTTCGCTCCAAGTTGGAAAACGCGCGGATCGTAAACCGAGGTGACTTGGCCGAAATTGCTAGCGGTAAACGTTGTGCTTACATTGTCGAACTGCGTGTGGTTGAACGTGTTGAAGCTTTCGAACCGTAGTTGAAGCAGGCTCCCTCTATTTTCGCTGAACACGAAATTCTTGAAAAGCGCGAGGTCCCAGTTATCGCGCCCCGGTGCCCGGAAAGCGCTCTTCGGCAAGTTACCCCACGATCCGTAAGCCGGATCACTGAAACCCGTTGGCGATATCCAGTCATACACGGTGTGCGGCTGCGGAACGGAAGAGGCAACGTTCGGCCGGTTTGTAGCATTCTGCAGACCATTGCTTCCCTGCGCGCCGCCTAGCACGATCTGAAGCGGTAAGCCGGATTCCATGGTTGCGACGCCGGATAGCTCCCAGCCGCCCAACGTCGTTTTTAGGAGCCGGTTAGACGTGCTAGAGAAGATCGGGATGTCCCATACAAAGTTCACCACACCGACATTGGTCCGATCGAAGTTGCTCGGGCCATAGTCATAACCGCGGTTGTAAGGATCGGAAACTGTAGCAAGATCTCCGTTGTTCGTGCCAAATACCGGATCGATCGAGCGAGACAAGGTGTAGGCCGCCTGCAGCGTGAGGTCTTTGCGGATCCTCGTATGGAAATCCACCTGCATCGAGTTATAGTGTGAAGTCTCCGCGTTCTCAGATAGCTTGATCGAATTGAACCCGGCGTACGGAACTACGGTGTTAATCGGAATCTGAGTCGCGCAGTTTGGATCGCCTTGATTCAGGCAAGGTAACAGACTCTGATTGGGCAGGTTGGTTTCCCGGTAATCGTTCAAGTGCCGGCCTTGATTCCCCACGTAAGAAACGGCTAACACGCTATTGCGGCCGAACTGACGTTGTACTCCCATGCTGTATTGATAAGTTACCGGGTTCTTATAATCAGTCGAAGAAAGTCCGGTGATGCTACTTACCGTGATGGGCGCTACCAGCGTTTGACCTGTTTGCAGACTGGTGTTCGGGTTCGATAGCGAAACGTTGTTCAGCGTAACCGTAGAGCTGAATGGAACGTTCGGGGCCGCATTGTACATGTCGTTACCCTCAACGCGTTCGAAGAAGCTCCCGAAACCACCACGGATCACCGTTCTGCCCGTGCCATTCAGGTCGTAGGCAAATCCGACGCGCGGTCCAAAGTTTAACCAGTGGTTACTCACCAAACCGCTCGGAATGCCACTTTGCCCTGCCAGGCCGATACCGTTCAGATAAAACTGGTAGCCATTTAGAATGGGATTCGGGCTCGATCCGAGACCGGGACTCGACGGGCTAATTGCGCTACCGCCAGGCAAGAGAACGGCCGCGTCCGCCGGATTATACAAGCTAGGATAGAAGTTTGATCCACGGTTACTCTCCTCATAGGTGTGAGGAATGCCGTCCCAGCGCAGACCCAGGTTCAAAGTCAATCGCGCCGTTACGCGCCAGTTGTCTTCAAAGTAGGCGGCGTAAGACTTGTTGTCCCAGTGTCCATTGTCTTGCACGGCTAGTTCGGTATAAGAGTTCGCATACCCCAACAGGTAATCCGCGAAGTCGTTTCCCGTATAACTTCCGTTGAAGTTAAACTGACCTTGCGAGTCTCCAAAGAGATCCTGAATCTTCTTGTAAAGGGCGAAACTGGCGCCGATCTTCATCTGATGAGTACCCCTGGTCCACGAGAGATCGTCCCGGACCTGGTAATCATCAGCTTTGTTGTGCCACGGAAAGCTAGACACGTCGTAGTTCGTTCCGGTCGATCCGGAAAGATTAATTCCGGGTATCCGGTCGAGATTGTTGCCCGGGAATAGCTCGGGTACCGTTAAACCCGAAGGCCTGGCGTACAGACCTGTCGGCGTTATATTGATGCGGTTCCCATCGTAGTTGAACGCGGTTTCGTTGATCAGGCTGGGGCTGATGGCCACTGTTGCATGCACGACGCCGCTGTAAGACGGGTTCCCAAATATTGACCCTACCGTTGGCACGTTATCGCCGCTCCACGTCGGGGTGCCAAAGCCTTGACTGACCTGTTCGGCGACATAGTGGCCGAAGATCCAGAACTTATCGCTGAACCTATGGTCAATGCGGACAATTTCCTCACGGACATTCGTTGCCGGGTTGGCTCCCCCCACGAATTGAGACCCGCTGTTCGGGGCCGAGAAAATGCCGGCCTTGAGAAGTACCTGCGCGTTGGGATCGAGGAGCGCAGCTGGGATCGTGTTGTTGGGGAAAGGAGCGCCGGGCGTGATCCCGAGCGAGTTATAGGTCGACAAAAGCGCCGGTGACAATTCGCTCGCTAGCGGGGCGTGGATAATCGTCGAGGAGGGGAACACGCCGCCATATTCGCTAGGCAGCGGGACGGTCTGGTTTAGGCTCTGACCCTGGATCAGTTTGCGCCACTCCATGTTGTAGAAGAAAAATGTTTTGTCATGGTCCCGGTTGTAGACCTTCGGAATGAAAATCGGGCCGCCGGCATTGAAGCCGTAGACGTTGTAGCGCAGCTCCGGCGCTTTCTGGTTCGCCGCATTGGTGAAGTAGTTCCCGGCGTCGAAATCGTTGTTCCGGTCGAACTCCCAGGCGGTGGCGTGAAAGTCCTTCGTTCCGGATTTGAATACCAGCGTGAATGTCGCGCCCGACGCTAACCCGAATTCGGAGCTATAGTTCGAAGTCATCGCCCGGAACTCGCCGATCGCATCGAGTGACGGCAGAATGCTGATTTGTCCTGAACCGCCGCGATCCAAGTCCTCGCCGCCGTCAACCAGATAGATCGTCGACGATTTTCGCATCCCGTTGAAGCTGACATTGTTATCGCCGCTTACGGAAGTAGGCGCCTGCAGGTCCACTTGGTTTCCGGATGCTCCCGGAATCAGCGTCGTCAGTGAGTAGACGCTGCGTCCATTTGTGGCCAGTTGCGTCACCTGCTGGCCGGTAATCACGTCACTGATTTCGTTGGAATCGGCCTGAACCTTTACGGCGTCGGCCTCGACATTAATCACTGTCCCAGCGTTCCCAACTTGCAGCTGAAAATCCGTGCGCCGCCGGTCGCCGACGTTCAGAGTGACGTCGTTTCGCTCCGAAGCGCGAAAGCCCGGCGCTTCCACCTTGATGTTGTAGACGCCGTTGATCAGATCCGGCGCAAGGTATTCACCAGCGCCGTTTGTGGTAAGTGGATGAGCTTGTCCGGTATCCCGGTTGACAACCGTTACGGTTGCATTCGGAATGACGGAGCCGGACGGATCGGTTACCGTGCCGAGTATGGTGGCTTCCTGGCCGAATGCTTGAAAACCAGCCGCGAGCGCGAGTGCGAGCAAAAGGAGACGACAGGATCGCCTTGCTTTTTTCACGATATTTCTCCCTGAAGAACGATACGGACATCCGCGAGCAACTGCGAGTAATTGCAGGGGAATCCTTTCGGAGAGCATATTAATGAAGTCGTGAGAAAAGTAGGGCCATACGGGTCGGTACGAACGCAAGTTTCGCCTTATCAGTGATTTAAACAAATGCGAAACGAATGTGTAATCCTGACGTATAATACGTAACGACCATCGTAAAAAGACCTGTTAACGGCCAGAAAGGACCTTGACCAGGATGTCCAGGAGTTCTGCCACCGATTGGGAGCCGCCCCAGTTGTCACAGGAGCAGGCCGACCGGGTGCGGAGCCAACTTGACGCGCTGCTGACGAGCCGGCATTTCAAAGCGAGCCGTCGTTGCCAGCTGCTACTGCAGCACGTGACCGAGCGGGCTTTGGAAGGCGATACCCATGCGTTCAAGGAGCGGACGCTAGGTGTATCTGTCTTCGGTAAGGTACCCGATTACGACACCAACGAGCATCCGGTAGTTCGCGCCACGGCGGCCGAGGTCCGCAAGAAGTTAGCGCAATACTATCAGGAGCCGGAGCATACGGGCGAGATCCGAATCGCCATGGAGCCCGGATGCTACGCCCCAGCTTTCCATGTCCCCGAACAACCGCCTGAAGTAGCTCCGCCAGTTATCGCTCCGCCGTTGCCTGTTCTGCCGGCGGTCGCGACAGTCGAATCACCGGCGCGCTCAAACCGTGCGGTGTTGTTCATCGCTGTGGGCGTCGTGCTTGTCCTGGCGGCCGCCGCCTTACTCAGTTACCGTACGAGACGTTCCCCTCTGGACCAGTTCTGGGGACGAACATCCGCTTCGCCAAGCGTACTTTTTGTGATGGGTGAATCTTCCGCTTACGACTTCCGGTCTGAGAGGAAACAGTCTGAATTAGATCAGATGAAAGGCCATCTTTCGGAGGAGGCCTTGGCCGCATCGCGTCAACTGATTCCCCTCAGCGATCTGGTTCATATGCCGGACCGCTTTATGGATTTCGGCGACGCGATGTGTCTTCTCCGCCTAGCGACTTATCTTGATAAACGTGGCCTCACGTATTACGTTCGAGGAAACAGTTCCACTTCGTTTAACGATATGCGCGACCATCCTACCGTCCTAATCGGCGCCTTTAACAACGAGTGGACACTCAGGCTCGGCCGGCCACTCCGCTTTTGGTTCTATAAGAATTTGAACGATCCAGGCGGAATCGCCGAGATGATCCGCGATCGCGATCATCCTGAAAAGACAAATTGGAAGCTCCTGAATGCGTGGCCGGACTGGAACGTTCCCACCGACTACGCGCTGATCACCCGTACGCGCGATCGGGCGACGGACCGCATGCTTATCGTCGCGGCCGGCATTACGCACTTTGGGACTGTGGCCGCCGGCGAATTCCTGACCAGGGCGGATTACTTTGCGGAAGCTGCGGCGCAACTTCCCGCCGGTTGGGAGAAGAAGAACTTACAGATTGTACTGCAGGTGCCGGTAATTCACGGCGCGAACGGACATCCCAGTGTAGTCGCCACTTACGTGTGGTAAACGGCGACTTAGCTACGGGGCTACCGTCGATGGTCCCGTGATCTTGTAAATCGCGTCCTCCTTCGAGTTCTCGTGGAGCGTCCGAACGATGTTTAATTCGGCCTCAGCGTCGGAGTTCCGACCCAAAGAATGATAAGACGTAACTAGGCGGTAATGCGCGTCCGGGCGGGTTGGGTCTAGCTCGACTGCTTTCTGTAGATCTTTTATAGCTACGGCGTGCTTCTTTTGCTGCTGTAAGATGACTCCTAGGTCGTAGTAGGCAATCCGAATCGTCGGCTCGAGTTTAATTGCCTTGTTCAAAAGGGCTTGGGCCTGGTCGATATTGTTCCGTTTGAATTCGATATCGCCCAGGTACGCCATTGAGTGAGCGTGCGACGGATCGATAGCCAATTCCCGGCGAAATTCCTGTTCAGCCTGATCGGTGTCTTTACTCTTCCAATAAAGGTATCCAAGGCCGAAGTGTGCGTTGGGTTCTGTGTCTTTCGCATGAATCGCCGCCTGAAACTCTGCAATCGCTTCGGCGGTCCGCCCTTCCCCGTCATAGGCCTGGCCTAAAAACATGTGCGCTGCGGGCGAGTCGGGACTGTCGCGGAGTAAAGCTGCGAGAACCGCCGCCGCCTTGTCAGGCTGTCCGGTCCAAATATAAGACTCGGCGAGCATCTGACGTAGCCCGTCGTTTGTCTGTGCTCCTGGGGTCTGTTCAAGAATCGGTATTGCTCTCTTAAAGTCGCGAGTCCCGTAATACGAGATTCCGAGTAACGTCTGAGCCTGATGATTTTCCGGTTGTAGTTTGACAACCTTCTCGAAAACAGGGATCGCCCCGTTTAAGTCCGTGTCCTTGAAATGCGCGAGAGCCAGATTCAGCAAGATTCCCGGATCGTCCGGAGCCAACAGTAGCGCTTTCGCGTAGTAAGATTCTGCTTCACCATAATGCTTCAACTGCGCGGACAATATCCCGAGGTTAGCCAATGCCTGAACGTCTTTGGGATGCACTTCCAGTTGGCGTTTCCAGATTGCAGAGGCTGCGGCAAACTGACCAGCCTGCTGTAGCCGGACGGCTTCAGCGACAGCATCCTGGCGACTTGGAGGTTGTTGCCACGCGTATGCCGTCAGCGGAAGTAATACGAACTGACACAGCACTTTTAGCGGACGGCGCATCGTAGCCGATCTGATTGACGATTCTATCAAGCCGTGCGGGTGGCGGAGAATCCCGCTACCTGCTCTGAGACGGTCCGTAACTTGTTCTTGACAATAGCCATCCGCAAGCGCAATACTAGCCGATTCAGCTTAGATAATCTGAACTGCCCACGAGCCTCGCTGCTCGCTCGATTTTCGACGGCCTCCCCGCTTCGCCCCGTCCTGCCAGCGTGCCGTTTCTATCCCTGGTGAATCCGCTGTACTCAGGAGAAACATGCCGATCTCGTTCATAACAAGACAATCGTCACTGACACCCCATCGATGGAGTCCGAGAATCATTGCGCCGGTCCGCGCCGTCCTTCCGGTAGTGCTTGCGCTTATAAGCGCGACCTATCTAGCCAATGCTCAGACCTTCCGTGGCGCGATCAGCGGAACGGTCACAGACGCTTCCGGAGCCGTCGTTCCGAACGCCAAAGTAACAAGCATAAGCGCTGGTACGGGCATCGAACAGAACACGGTGTCCACTAACGATGGAGTTTTCTCGTTCCAGGATCTCCCGCTCGGCACGTACACCGTCAAGGTTGCAGCAGCCGGATTCGAATCCACCACCGTAGCTAACGTTGAAGTGACCGCTGGAAACGTCTACACTCTACCCGTAAAGTTGACCGTCGGTCAGACCACGGCGACAGTCGAAGTCTCCGCCGCGGCGATTAGCGTAGATGCTGAGAGTACAACGCAAAGCGACACGATCAGCGACAAAGCCGTCCAAGATATGCCATTGAATGGCCGTGATTTTACCCAACTAATCGCGGTCACGCCCGGTTACGGAGGCTACTCCGTCGGCGGATTCGGATCGCTCAATGGAACCCGAGCCAACCAGGTCAACTGGCAGATCGACGGTACGGACAACAACGACTTCTGGCATAACATCCCCGCCGTCAATCAAGGCGGCGTTTCCGGCATTGCCGGAGTCGTGATGCCGATCGATGCGGTCGATGAGTTTTCCGCGCAGACTCAATCCAACGCGGAGACGGGACGCAGCGCGGGGGGTACTGTCAACCTTACGATTAAATCCGGCACTAACGAACTGCACGGTACTGCGTATTACTACAACCGCAACGAGTTCTACGCCGCGCACTCGCCCTTCTTTGTGGCGACGCCGGACTTTCCAAAAGCTCCCGAACTCCGAAATTACAACGTGGGTATGACAGCGGGCGGTCCGATCATCAAGGACAAAACCTTCCTGTTCATCGGTTTCGAGCGGCAGGATTATATCTTTGGGTTAACCGGCCTTTCCACCGAACCGTCGACCGCGTGGGTTAGCCAGGCGCAGGCATTGCTCGCCAACGCTGGAGGTAAATACGGAACCTACGCCCCCGTAACGGGGAGTCCGCTTTCCGCTACTCTACTTTCGACGCTTTATCCCAGTTCCATCCTCAACTTGCCCGCGACGTTGAGTAATTACTTCGCCACAGTACCGGGAACCGGCTACAGCTACAACGGCGTGATTAAGCTCGATCACAACTTCACTGAAAAAGAACACCTCTCCATGCATTGGTTCGGCGGGGAAGGCACTCAGACGCAGCCCCCCGGCGCTAGTCTCGCCCTAGCTACTGCAAGTTCCAACCTGGGCGATTACTTTGAAGTCGCTCCCCTCCACGTTCAGAATTACTCGGTAGTCCTGAATTCGATTCTCAGCACCAAGCTCACCAACCAGCTGCTGCTCGGGATGAGTTACTTCCACCAAATCTTTCACGACGCAAACAATAGCTTTAATATGGCTGCGCTGGGCCTGAATCTCAGTCCCGGAGCCGATGTCGGCGGCGCACCCGTCATGGGTGCTTCCAATATCGTGATTAACGGCTTTGACCAAGTCGGTATCACGCCTCCGGAAGGCCGAACGGATGCTACCGGCCACCTAACGGATGTCATGTCTTATGTCACGGGCGGCCATCAGTTCCGCTTCGGCGGCGAATACCGGCTCGGTCACGTAGATGAGTTCTACTTTCGCCGATCCACTGGCCAGTTCAACTTCGATGGCTCCCAAGGCCCATGGGCTGCGGCTTGCAATGTTACTCCCAGTCTTCCGGAATGCGGTAACTCCAACATTCTTGCCTTGGCAGACTTTCTAGCCGGAGATGTCAGCACTTCGTCGATCGCCGTTGGCAACGCGGAACGGTACGTATCAGTCACCGGGGTTGACTTCTTCGCCCAGGACGACTGGCAGATTACCCCAAAACTCAACATTAACTATGGACTCCGCTGGGAATATTTCGGTCCCCTTCATAGCATTGGCACCTCGAACCTCGGCGAATTCGTCGATGGCCAGGGCCTCGAAATCCAAGGACAAGGCATCCCCAATATCTTCACGCCCGACAAACATAACTTCGCTCCCCGCTTAGGTTTCGCTTACCAACCTGTCACGGGACTGGTCATCCGAACGGGAGCAGGGTTCTTCTTTGACCAGATCAATATGAACCCCTTCCTCGATTTCCGTCCGCCGATCTCCGCCGCTGACGGCCTCGAAGACAACCCTATAGGTCCTGCTGCAGTGGATAACTACAGCCGCAACGGCTATAACTGGACCACCGCGCAGGCCGGCGGCGCCTCCATCTTTCCCGGAGTTACGAGTTGTTCCGGTAACTTTGCCACCGATCCCGGATGCTTGAGTCCCACTCAGATATTCAACGTCTTCTCGGTGAATCAGAACTTCCGCACACCCTACTTCATCAACTACAACTTCAACATAGAAAAGGCTATCGGGAGCTCGTCAGTTCTCACTGTCGGCTATGTCGGAAGCCAGGGTCGCAAGCTCGGAGTTATGCAGAACATCAATCAGGACGGCAAGTTCAACTCGTACTTCCCGAACTACGGCTCCATCATCCAACTCAATAGCGAGGGCACGTCGAACTACAACTCTCTCCAGACCACTTACAAAATCCGGCAATGGCACGGAGTCGCCGCGCAGTTCTCGTATACCTGGGCCCACGCGCTGGATGAAGTCACCGAGTACCGCGGCGTAATCCCCTTTGATAGCTTCAACCTGAAGCCGGATTACGGCAGCAGCGACTTCGACACACGCCATGCCTTTACCGCGTTCTTCAGTTATGACATTCCCGGTTCCTCGCACCTCCGCGTCCTAACCGCCGGGTGGACGGCCAGCGGCTTAGTCACGGTCCATAGCGGGCAGCCTTTCAACTTCAATGCCGGCACGCAGCGGCCCGGGTTGAATCTGGTCTCGAACCCGTTCGCCGGCGTCAACCATACGTTTGTTGCTGGTGTGGGTGAGCAGTGGGTCAACCCTCTGGCATTCTGTGTACCAGGGACGGCTGGCTGCGCCGGCACTACCGATCCAGCAGGCGACGTCAGCCGTAACGAATTTTACGGTCCAGGTTTCGCCGACGTCGATCTATCCGTTTTCAAAACGTTTGACGTCGTCAAAGAGCGTCTGCGCCTGCAACTCCGGGCCGAGATGTTCAACGTATTCAACCGCATCAATCTCGCGTCCGGGGCTGGCTCTGTCGGTTCGAATGGCTTCGTCAGCGACACAATCGGCGACTTCAACGGTGCGCCCGGCCTCGGACCCGGCGAACCATTCAATATGCAACTCGCCGCTAAAATCATCTTTTAATGAGCTGGCTAACCCGGTGGGACGATCACCGTCCCACCGGACTGGGGATTTTACATCGCTTTACGCCCTCTGGCCGCTCCTCAGAGTAACGTTAAGGAACCAGGAACGTTGTTACGTTTGAGGAGCTTGTATCCATGAAAAAACTTTCTTTATCCACCGCCGTTTTGGCGGCCGCTTCGATGATGCCGGTATCGGGCCTGTTCGCCCAGTCCACCGTCACCACCCCGACCCACACGCCGCCGACCCCGGCCCAGATGGTCGCCAATAAGGTATCGCGGCTGACCACGCTGTTGACGCTAACCGCCGCACAACAGGCCCAAGCCACCACAATCTTCACTACCGAGGAAACCGCTGTTTCCGGTTTGTGGAGTAGCATGAAAACCGCTCACACAGCGTTGAAGACCGCGATCGAAGCTAACGATGTGGCGACCATCGGCACGGTATCCGCGCAGATCGGTACGCTGACCGGCCAGGAAGTCCAAGCGCGCGGCGTTGCTGATGGCGCCTTCTACGCGCTACTAACCGCCGACCAGCAGACCAAGTACGCTTCCCTGCGGCACGGTGGAATGGACGGCTTCGGAATGCATCGCGGTCCCGGCGGTCCCGGTTTTTAGCCGTAAGTAAGCGGAGGCAGGGTACCGTTCAGATCGAGAAACGGTACCCTTGTCCGCGGATCGTATGGATGTGGTCCGGAGTCTGCGGATCGCGCTCCAGTTTCTGCCGCAACCATGCGACGTGTACATCTACAGTTCTCGAAGATACGTCGCCTCGATATCCCCAGACATTCTGCAAAATCTCATCACGAGGGACCACGCGTCCGCGGTGCTGCACCAGATACTGGAGTAACTGTAACTCCTTACCCGCAATACTTACCCTCTGACCGGACTTAACCAGATAAGCTCGTTCGAAATCCACCTCGACATCGCCAAAACGAACGGTGCCGCCCAGCACGCGATTGTCTTTTCCCGCCCGCCGCAATAGAGCTTCCACTCGCGCAATTAATTCTTCCGGATCGAACGGCTTAGCCAGATAGTCGTCGGCGCCGGAGCGTAACCCAAGTACCCGGTCCGCCACCTGGGTCCGGGCCGTCAGCATAAGAATCGCCAAATTGCTCTGATTCTCCCTTAGTTCGCGGCATACTTCGAACCCGTTCTTGAGAGGAAGCATCACATCCACGATCATCAAGTCGAAAGCTTTACTCTTACCCAAAGCTACGCCGGCTTCTCCGTCCGCGGCGGTTTCCACATCATGCCCTTCCGCCGTTAATAAGTCGGATACTGTCAGGGCAAGGTTTCGTTCGTCTTCTACCAAAAGGATTAAAGGCATTTAAATGGGGGACCTGATCGGGAGCCTGACGATGAATTCCGCGCCGCGCATGGGCTGGCTCAGCACAGATACCGAACCTCCGTGCGCTTCCACAATGCTGCGCACCAGACTAAGTCCGAGTCCGGTGCCGTGAACCTGGTTTCTAACCGGCCGGTTGCCGCGGAAAAACGGCTCGAAGATGCGCTTCTGCTCCTCAGCTGGTATTCCGGGACCGTGATCAGCAACCCGAATCTCAATCGACTCGTTGGTTTCCGGAGTAGTCGCTGCCGAGATACCGACCCAGTTACTACTCTCGATTCCCCGATGGGTTCCGTACTTCATCGCGTTAGCTAATAAGTTGTTCAGCGCATGCTGCATCGCCGTTGCGTCCACTGAGATGGGAGGCAATCCGGGCGCGACACGCTTTTCGATAATTACTTCCGGCGGATGCATGGTGCTTGTGGCATTGATGCTCTGTTCGATGAGCTCTTCCACGGAAATGTCTTCGCGCATGCGGACCAGCTTGCCGCTTCCCGCCGCGGCAAACAGCAGTACCTGCTCCACCAGCGCCGATAGCTTTTCACTCTCGTCCTGAATCAGATCGCTGTACTGCGCCACCTGCTCCGGCCGCGAAACGATCTTGCCGCGCAGGTTATACGCAGCCGTCCGGATAATTGTCACCGGTGTGCGCAACTCGTGCGAAACGCCCGCGACGAAGTTGAATTGGAGCTGCGCCAGTTTCTGAGCGTGCCGCGAATAACGAACCAGCGCGGCACCCGTCGCCAAAATCAGAACCAGCAGTCCCGCGGATATCGCAGCATTCTCCCAACGCGCCCGCGTGATCACACGTTCCAGCGAACCCGGCGTATAGCGGACATTCAGCCTCCAGCGACCCGGCGGTTCCGGCCCGCGCGCAAGTGAGCGCGGCCGCTCCGCACCGGTTGCATGTTGTTCCGGCGGACCGCCGAAGCCGCGCCATTCCGGCCGGTCCCTGAACTCCCTGAATTCCAGCAGGCCCACCGACGCATCAACCGCGCGCCGTTCCACGTCTCCTCCTTCGCTGGAGCGGAAAATCACGGCGTTGGGATCGCGGCTGCTGACGATCTCCGTTTGCAATTCCAGATCGCGGCCTTCGTTCAGATATCGGGCCGCGAGACTCGGTATCAGGTCACGGCGCAAATAATCGAGATCGAGTTGCAGCAGCAGCCAGGCTTGGGGTTCACGACTTACCCGGTTGAAAAGCGGCTCCTCGATGAGATTCGTGTTTGGCGGCCGCGACGGCGCGAACTCCGTTCCAGCCGCCCGCGCGCGCAAGCGGTCCAGCACGTCAGCCCACTCCGCCGGCCCTGCGACGGTTCTAAGTGATCCGGTGGACGGATCGGCGTCCTGCAGACGGATCTCGTCGCCGTCCCGCACGGCCAGAGCAACGCGGCTGAAATAATGCACTCGAGATCGCTTCCAGACAGCTAGCTTAAGTGCAAACGCCCGCTCCAGCCCGCCATCCCGAACTTCCGCCGGGCCCGGCGTTAACGCGTTGATCTGCGCGTTGATCTCGTGATTGAACTCCGTGCGAAACCGATCGAGCCGCCTCTGTAAGTCGACATGCAGCCGCGCTTCTTCGGCGTTACTCAGTTCCCCAAGCCAGCGATTCTGCAGCAAGCCGAGCGCGCCGCACAAGACGCAAAGCACGGCAATAAACGCCCATGGCACCCACACCTTTTGTGCGGCCGCAGCAGGCTGATGAAACAGATCTCTCAGCCTGATGAACATCGATGAACCACGTGTTGGGGGGATCAATTCCTTTGTTTCCATCGGCGTTCGTCCCGTGTGGCGGGAACATGCAATCGCCTACAGGCTTTATTCGAGATCCGTGCGGAAATCGTTTGAATCAAATGCCTATTTCAATTAGACCAGCAAAATGTTTTCGAAGTTACCCTAGCGCTACGCCGCTGCTGCGGCAAAGCTCTTGCTCTCCAGCCGTACGCCGCACGCGGCCTGACCAATCGAACGAATGATCGTCACTGTCCTGTCGTTATCCTCAGCGGCTTTGCCCGAGAACATCTCGACCGCATCCAGAACGCGGCTAGCCACATCACGCGCCGTCGTGTTCAATACATCGCCTAGCATTCTCGGAAACGCGCCGAGAAAGTGCCGGTTTCCCGGAGCGGCCGCGTCTGCAACGCCTTCCGTGAATGCAATCAGCACGTCACCCGGCTCAAAAACAACGACATGCCGCACGTATACACTTCCAAGGCTAAGCCCCAGGACGGCATTCGAACTCTCGAGGCGATCGACGCGATTCGCGCGTCCTCGCACCACAACCGCAGTCTCCTGTCCGGCACTGACGTACTCCAATCGCCGCTGTTCCGGATCGACGCGCGCGCATAACAGCGAAGCGAACACATCGCCCGGCGATACTTCCCACATCATGCGATTCAGCTCGCGGACAATGCGTCCGAGGTCGCGCTCATGTTCCAACCGCGAGCGGAGCGTCGCCTGCAATCCGGCGGCGAGCAAGGCTGCGGGGGCTCCGACCGGCGCGACTTTCCCGACCGTCATCAGAAGCTCGGTCTCATTTGGATGCAGGAAGCCGAAGAAATCTCCGCCCAAACAGCCGCAACGTTGCGAGCGCCCGTGATATTCGAGGCCTGAAACATGCGGCCCGGCTGTCGGAAGAAAGCGCTCCTGCAGTTCCTGCGCGGTTTCAAACTCGTTGCGAATCCGGTCGGTCGCCGCTACTTCGGCGGACATCGCTTCCGAAAGGCGCGGATTGGCGAGAAGCATTCCAACCGACGCGCAGAGAGCCCGCACCATCTCCATGTCCCGCTCCGTGTATGACCCCTTGGCTCTGCGCGATCCGATGGCGAGCAGCGGCTCCATTCCGGCAACATTCCCGACCCGCGCGATGATTGCTGGCGACGCGTGTGTTCGTTCACCAACGGTTAATACCCCGTCCGCCATGGGCCGCCGCAACGCATCGCAGACACACTCGATGCACGCCTGCACGTTCGGCCGCTCACCCATCACGCAGGCGACTTGCAGATCGCGCCCGTCGCGCACCAGCCCCACGATCCAGTTGCAGTCGAGCCAGTGCATCAGATCCTCAGCGACACGTGACAGCATGATCAACTCGGGTCTGGGGTTTAGGTGATTCGACGGGATGGGGGAGAAAAACTGAACGGGAAGAGTTTCTAAACTTCGCATACCCGAATGACGCTGCGAGTCGGGTGTTGGGGAGCGCTTGGGTGTAAAGAATGTTTAAAACAAAGTTAGGGCACAAATCAAGACATTAGTTGCCCGATTGGACGAAAGCAATGGCCTTCGGTATGCTCGACTGTGAATGCGATTCACTCTTGTTTTAATCGTGCTGGTGACGACTTTCGCGCAAGTGCAAGGGAGCTCACCGAAAGACAAGCAATTTGTCTACAAAGTCTTAGCAGCCGTCCGTCAGTATATGGAGGCAAAAGACTTCGACGATGCCGCCGCGACTCTAACCTCCGCAGTGGCCGCACAAGCTCAAGCTTCCGTGAATCCCGCGGACTCAGCTCCGCTTCTCTCCAAACTGGCTGAAGTCTATGGGTTCACCAAAGACTGGTCCGATCAGGAGAAAGCGTTCGAGAAATTGGCGGCGATTTGGACTAATAAAGCTGGGCCGGACTCAGCGGTTGCCGTCCATTACTTGTTGGCGCAAGAGATGGCGTACGAACGAGCGGGCGATTTCGCAAGCGCCGACGCAATGGAGCAGAAAGCGATCCCAGTATTGAACCAGCTTTACGGCCCCAACAGTTGGGCCGTAAGATCCGCACTAGAGAAATCGTCCCACTTGCAATCGAAGCTGGGGAATGATGAGAAATCCAAAGAGCTGGCGAGCGAAGCGGCCCCTAGAATGCGAGGGATCGATCCAGGGCACAATGTAACAGCGCCGCGATTAATGTCCAAAGTCGAACCCACTTATTCGGAAGAGGCTCGCAAGGCACGGTATGAAGGTACGGTGGTCCTGAAGATTGTGGTAAGTTCCGAGGGCACTGTTAAGCAACCTTCCATTGTGATTCCGTTAGGTTTGGGACTGGACGAGAAAGCAATAGAAGCGGTGAGTAAGTGGCGGTTTGAGCCGGGAACGGAGGATGGCAAACCAGTTGCTGTGGTTGCGAATATTGAAGTTAATTTCCACCTGCTCTGATTCTTATCTGTGTGTATCTGTGTTCATCTGTGGCTAAGAGGCACTTACCAATGAGATTCAGCAATTCCCATACTCGTGCTGCTAATAACGCAGCAGTTGTCGGCGCCAAACAAGCAATCAGCAATTCCTCAACGCCATTCTCTCAAGGGCCAACGCTTACATAAGAACAAGTGAACTTGATAAGGCGACCGAAGTTCTCAAGAACGCAGTGGAGACCGAGACAAGCACGTCCGTCAAGCCGTCCGAAATAATTCCACTCTTGGCCAAGCTTTCGCAAATCTATGGACTGAAAAAAGACTGGCATGATCAAGAGAAAACATTCGCCAATCTTGCAGCGATCTGGACTGACGTGAACGGAACAAACTCAGCCGTCGTCGCACACTACCTTCTCGCTCAAGCGGCAGCGTATGAGAGAGACGGCGATCCGGTCAGAGCCGCCATCGTCGAACGCAGCGCGATTCCAGTGCTCGACGCGCTCTACGGTCAGAATAATCTTGCTACCCAGACCGCACTCCAGAAATGCGCAATCTGGGAAGGTGCGCCGCTACCGACAGGCCGTCAACAACTACCGGGATTCGAAATATCTGAACCGGGATTGAAGCACCCGCAACTTCTCTCCAAAGTCGAACCCGCATTTTCCGAGCAGGCTCGCCGATCTCGATATGAGGGCAGCGTGCTTCTGAAATTCACCCTAAGTAAGCAAGGGACCGTAGACGAGGTTTCGGTCGTCGATCCGCTTGGGTTAGGGCTCGACGAAGAAGCGATCAAAGCCGTAAAGCAGTGGAAATTCGCGCCCGGTTTGAAAGACGGAGTGCCGGTTCCAGTAATCGAGTCAGTAGAAGTAAACTTCCACCTGGACTGAAGTAAGATTAGGCCATGCACAAGGACCTACTGTTAGAAATAGTGAAGCAGAACGAATTCACGAGCCACTTTTCTCTCGACAGAGTTACCGAAGAAAATGCGGCCCTGCGCTTAGACGATGAAGCAGCATCAATCGGCTTTACTTACCGGCATATTGGTGAAACGCTCAACCTATTTGGCCAGATCCTTGGCACGGCAACCGACGTAAAAAGCACGACCATAGGTAAGACTGACGAGGGTCAGGTTTTCGATGTAGCCTATAGCAGAGAGTTGATTGAGCGAGGCTATCAAGTACTTCGAGATATGGTGCAAAACAGCAACGAGGAGGATTGGCTGAAACCGGTTGATACTCCTTTCTTTGGAAGTGTTCCTCGAGTCAGGTTGTTTGCCCATGCCCTGTTTCATACTTCGCATCACGCGGGACAGATTTCTTTGACGTTATCAAAAGGTAGATAGAACTCGCGCAACGCGCTTTACCAACGTCACGTTCGTTTCGGGGAGGAGCCGTGACCGAGGAGTCGCATACACTCCTATCCGGCATCCCGCTGAGAATCAAATTTACGCTTCGGCGGGCGCAAGGGCGAACGACGAGTCAGGGCTCGGCAGTCTACTGGGAACGCCCTGAAAACAATCTGCTTTAAATTCAGCGGCCGCCGCGAATTTTGCGCACCCACCCTCAGCTTGCTACACTGCAATCAAATCCGGGATGTTCCCTCATGAAGCCAACTCAGGAGTTACCCCGCACCTTAGGAGAATTGCGCAATAGCGCGTTCTCGGAAATCCACTCTGGCTCGCGCACGGTTAAAGATGAACTGCGAGCGAATTTAATTTGTAAGCTGCAGCGCGGGGAATCGTTGTTTCCCGGCATCGTCGGCTATGAGGACACCGTCGTTCCTCAGCTCGTCAACGCCGTTCTTTCGAAACACAATTTCATCCTGCTCGGATTGCGCGGTCAAGCCAAGACGCGGCTGATCCGCATGCTCACGACGCTTCTCGATCCGTTCATTCCCTACGTCGCCGGCAGCGAGATTCACGATAACCCTTATCATCCGATCTCTGCGCATGCTCGTCATATCGTCGCGCAACAGGGCGACGAAACTCCGATCGCGTGGCTGACGCCGCACGCCCGCTACGTCGAAAAACTCGCTACGCCCGACGTAACAATCGCGGATATGATCGGCGACATCGACCCGATCAAAGCCGCCCGCCGCGGCGCCGATATTTCCGATGAGTTGACCATTCACTACGGCCTGGTGCCCCGCGCCAATCGCGGCATTTTCGCCATCAATGAATTGCCTGATCTCGCCGGCAAAATTCAGGTCGGATTGTTCAACATCATGCAGGAAGGCGACGTGCAGATCAAGGGTTATCCCGTTCGCCTGCCCTTAGATTTGCTGCTGGTCTTCACCGCAAATCCCGAAGACTACACGGCGCGCGGGAAAATCGTTACCCCGCTGAAAGACCGCATCGGCAGCGAAATCCGCACACATTATCCGACCGAGATCGAGCAAGGCATCGAGATCACGAAGCAGGAAGCGTGGATGGATCGAGCGTCGAACATCGAGACGCGAGTTCCGAACTACATCAGCGAAGTGGTGGAGCAACTGGCGTTCATCGCGCGTGAAGACAAGCGCATCGATAAGCGCTCTGGTGTGTCGCAACGTCTGCCTATCTCGGTGCTAGAGAATGCACTCTCGAACGCCGAGCGGCGCGCCCTGGGAAACCGCGACAGCCTCGCCGTGCCTCGCGTGCTGGATGTCTATTCCGCGCTTCCTGCCATCACCGGCAAACTCGAGCTCGAGTACGAAGGCGAGTTGAAGGGCGGCGATACCGTGGCTCGCGAGATTATCCGCATCGCCGTCGGCAAGGTTTTCGATCGCTACTTCGAGGGCGTCAATCTCAATTCGATCGTGCAATGGTTCGACCTCGGCGGTTCGCTGCAACTCGGCGAGACAGTGAATTCCGAGAGCATGGTCCGCCAGCTCGAAGGCATTCAAGGACTGATGGAGAAAACGCGCGCACTCGGGCTGACTCCTAATGAGCCGGATGCAGTCCGCGCTTCGGCAGCTGAATTCGTTCTGGAAGGTTTGTATGCGCACCGCCGCATCAGCCGTACCGAGGAACGGACCTTCGCAGCTGAAGAGAAGCGATCCACTCCGCAGCGCGAACGGCGTGAAGAGCGCGACGATCGCGAGCGGGAACGGGAACGTCGCCGCAAGCAGTTCAACTAATCACGGCAATTCGAAACACCAAGGAGGTTCAGCCATGAAATCTATCAAGTACTCGCGCTACACCGGCGAGGACTTTGGCATCGACGCTCAGGATCTGCTGAACGCGCTGTCCGATTTCTTCCTCCAAAGCGGCTTTGATTCGCCTTACGGGCAGTTCAATGAGATGGACCAGCGCACGATGGAGGAGCTCAAACAGGCTATCGCGCGCGCGCTGGAATCCGGTGATCTTTTCCCTGACGATCAAATGGAAAAGATGATGGAGCGTCTGCAAAACATGACGCCCGAGCAGATGAACAAGCTACTGGATACTCTGGTCCAGAAGCTTGCCGAAGACGGTCACATCACCATCTCACAGCCAAACCAACCGATCGATCAACCGCAAGGGTCAGGGCGGCGAAGGCCCGGATTCGAAGGTCAAGTTTGAAGTTACCGATAAGTCGCTCGACTTTCTCGGATTCAAGACGCTGAAAGACCTGCTCGGCTCGCTGGGTAAGTCAAGCTTCGGCCGCCACGATACTCGCGATTTGGCTACCGGAGTAGAATCCTCAGGCTCGTCGAAGCTATACGAATTCGGGGACACGCTCAACCTGAATATCAGCGAGACACTCTTCTCCGCCGTGCAGCGCGAGGGAGTTAAGGTTCCGCTGAACCTGGAGTACGAAGACCTCTACGTCAATCAGTGCGAGTATCAGAGCTCCTGCGCGACGGTGCTGATGCTCGATTGCAGCCACAGCATGATTCTCTACGGCGAAGACCGTTTCACGCCGGCGAAGAAGGTAGCGATGGCGCTCGCTCATCTGATTCGCACGCAATATCCCGGTGACACGCTACGCTGCGTGTTGTTCCACGACTCCGCCGAAGAGCTCGACATCAGCCAACTCGCGCGCGTCCAGGTCGGACCTTACTACACGAACACTCGCGACGGTTTGATCCTTGCGCAACGCCTGCTGGAGCGCGAACGCAAAGACATGCGCCAGATCGTGATGATCACCGACGGCAAGCCGAGCGCGCTGACTCTGGAGGACGGCCGCATGTACCGCAATGCGTTCGGGCTCGATCCGTTGGTAATTAGCAAGACGCTCGAAGAAGTAAACCGCTGCCGCAAGCAGGGCATTCTGATCAACACGTTCATGCTGGCCAGCGATTACGGTCTTGGTGAACTTCGTCCAAAAGGTGACGGAAATCTGCCGCGGGAAAGCGTATTTCACCACGCCTTACAATCTCGGCCAGTATCTGCTGATGGATTACATGAACAGGAAAACGCGCACAATTCACTAGCGGGTCGATTCCTCACCAATCCGCACGATTCTCTATACTCGGGGCATGGGCCAGACTGCCACGTCCAACCAAACCAGCACCACTGTTTCCGTAACGCTCCGCATCAACGGCGAAGAGCGAAACCTTCAGCTCGATCCGCGAACCACCCTGCTCGATGCCCTCCGGGAACAACTCGCGCTCAGCGGCAGCAAGAAAGGTTGCGATCAGGGCCAATGCGGCGCCTGTACGGTTCACATCAACGGGCATCGCGCGCTCGCCTGCCTGTCTCTTGCTATCGCGCACCAGCATGACGAAATCACAACCATCGAAGGCTTAGCCGAAGGCGATGAACTCCATCCGATGCAGGCCGCCTTTATCGAATGCGATGGCTTTCAGTGCGGCTATTGCACTCCGGGCCAGATCATGTCCGCAGTCGCGATGCTCGAAGAAGCCGCCAATGAGATTCCAAGCCACGTCACCAAGGACGTCGCTCATCCACCTGGCGCGGCTGAACTTTCGCTGGAAGAAATTCGAGAGCGTATGAGCGGCAACATCTGCCGCTGCGGCGCGTACCCGAATATCGTTGAAGCCATCCGTCACGCGCAGATGGCCGGCAAGAAAGGACGGTCATAGATGCACCCGTTCGAATACGTTGAAGCGACTGACCCGACCGCTGCAATTCACGCTGCCGGTGAAGGCGCGCAATCCGTCTTTTTCGCCGGCGGCACCACGCTGATCGACCTCATGAAGCTGGACGTGATGACTCCGGCCAAACTGGTCGACGTCAACCATCTGCCCTTCTCGTCGATCGAAGAGCAGCCGGACGGAATCCTGATCGGCGCCAACGTGCGTAACAGCGATCTTGCGCATCACGCCACGATTCGCGAAAAGTACCCGGTTCTCTCCGAAGCCCTGCTGGCCGGCGCGTCCGCTCAGTTGCGCAACATGGCGAGCACCGGCGGCAACCTGCTGCAGCGCACGCGATGCACGTACTTTCGCGACATCAACTCAGCCTGCAACAAACGGCAGCCGGGTTCGGGATGCGACGCGATCACCGGCGTCAACCGGATGCACGCAATTCTCGGAACCAGTCACCACTGCATCGCCACACATCCGTCCGATATGTGCGTGGCGCTCGTAGCGCTAGACGCCGTCATCCATACCCAGATGCACAACGGAACGAAGCGGCAGATTCCGATTACCGACTTCTATCTGCTGCCCGGAGAAACGCCCGAACGCGAGACCGTTCTGAATCGCGCTGAGCTCATCACTCACGTTTATCTGCCGGCGAGCTCAATCGCGCGCCGGTCGCACTATTTGAAAGTGCGCGATCGTGCGAGCTATGAATTCGCACTTGCATCGGCCGCAGTCGCACTAGAAACGGAAGGCGACAGAATTACCCGCGCGAGCGTCGCGTTAGGCGGAGTCGGAACCGTCCCATGGCGTTCGAAAGAAGCGGAGGCCGCGCTCACCGGCAAACCGGCCGTCAGCGCTACCTTCGAAGCCGCAGCCCATGCCGCTCTCGCCGAAGCAAAAGTGCAGCACCACAATGCGTTCAAGATCGAACTCGCCCGGCGTACCCTTGTGTTCGCGTTGGAAGAATTGATGGCCCGGAGTTTCTAACAATGGCAACCACACTGATCGGTAGTCCCGTCAATCGCGTCGACGGAAGAAAGAAAGTCACCGGCGCTGCCCAATATGCAAGCGAGTTCGTGCTCGGTGAAATGACGCACGGCGTGCTCGTGAGCAGCTCCGCGGCCGGCGGCAAAATCAAGAGCATCGACGTCGAAGCTGCGGAACAAGCTCCCGGAGTTCTGCTCGTCCTCACGCATAAGAACGCTCCGCACTTCGGCAAGATGCCCAACGACATGATGGCCGGCGGCGTCGCGGCGGAAGGGCGCCCTCCGCTATCGGATGACCAGATCGTACACAACGGCCAGTATGTCGCGATGGTCGTCGCCGAAACGTTGGAACAAGCGCGCTACGGTGCGTCCCTCGTCAAGGTTGATTACGACAAGGCCGAGCGTTTCGCAGTGGTCATCGAAGACGCGGAAGATACCCGATACAAGCCCAAGGAGTTCATGGGCCAGCCGCTTACCTTCGAACGCGGCCATTGGAAAAAGGAGTTCGAGAAAGCCGATGTGCGGCTCGACGAAACCTACATCACGCCCACCGAACATCCCTGCGCGCTGGAGCCGCATGCCACCATCGCGTCCTGGTCGGATGACACGCTCACCGTCTATAACGCGACGCAGTGGGTGAAGGGCGATCAAGTCGTCCTCTCCGCGGCTTTCAATCTCAAACCCGAAAAGGTCCACATCATCTGCCCCTTCACAGGCGGGATGTTCGGATCGAAAGGCGCCACTGCGGGGCACACCATCCTAGCCGCCGCGGCTGCTCGTCAGTTGAAACGTCCGGTGAAATGCATCCTGACGCGCCCGCAAGTGCTGACCGATGTCGGGCATCGCAGCGAGACTATTCAGCGCTTCCGAATCGGGGCGGCGCGGGACGGCAAAATCACGGCGATGCACCATCACGTTACGACGCACACCTCGTTGAAAGAAGAGTTTCCGGAACCGGCTTCGGTTAGTTCCCGCATGCTCTACAACATCGAGAACTACGGGACCGAACATGAGATGGTCCGGCTCAACGTGGTGAAGCCGAGTTGGATGCGCGCGCCCGGCGAGATGCCTGGACAGTATGCGCAGGAGAGTGCGCTCGACGAACTCGCGTATGAGTTGGGCATGGACCCGGTGGAGTTGCGCCGCCGCAATCACGCTACCGTCGATCTCACCACCAACCAGCCGTTCTCCAGCAATCACCTGCTCGAGTGCTACGACCGCGGCGCGGAGCGTTTCGGATGGTCCGCACGCAATCCCGCGCCTCGATCCATGCCCGACGGCAATGACCTGATCGGATGGGGCATGGCGACCGCAACCTATCCGGGCTACCTCATGGGCGCCGCGGTGAATGTGCGGTTGGAAACGGATTCCTCAGGCGTTCACGCAACCGTGTCTACGGCCGGAATCGATGTCGGAACCGGCATGTACACGATGCTAACGATCGTTACTGCTGAAGCGCTCGGTCTCCCGCTAGATCGCGTAACCGCCAAGCTTGGTGATAGTGACCTGCTGCATTGCGCAGTGGCCGGCGGCTCCAACCTGACCGCTAGTACAGCGCCCGCTGCAACGGACGCCTGTACCGAGATCAAAAACGAACTCCTGAAACTTGCGGCAGATGCGGCGGACGGCTTCACCGGCGCTCCCAAGCATGCGGACGAATTCGTGTTCAGCAACGGCCGCGTGGCGCATCGGTCGGATCCGGCGCGAAGTATCGGTTACGCCGAACTGCTCTCACTCAACAAGAAGCCCTTTCTCGAAGCGCAGGCGCAGACGAAACCTATCTTCGGCCACAACGACAAATACTCGTTCCACTCTACCGGCGCTCATTTCGTAGAAGTGCGCGTCACGCCTGCAATCGGACGCGTCAGAGTTTCCCGAATCGTCAGCGTGTTCGACTGTGGCCGGATACTTAGTGCAAAGACCGCTCGCAGCCAGTTCATGGGCGGCATTGTATTTGGTATCGGAGCGGCGCTTCTGGAAGAGCTGACTTACGACCGCGTGCACGGACAGGCGGTTAACGCGGACTTAGCTGGATATCTCGTCCCGGTACACGCCGATGTTCCCGAGATCGATATTAGTTGGATCGACGAACCGGACTATAACTTCAACTCGATAGGTTGTCGGGGTATCGGGGAGATCGGGATTACCGGAGTTCCAGCAGCTATAGCGAACGCGGTTTATCACGCGACCGGGAAGCGAGTACGAGATCTGCCGCTTACGCCAGACAAGCTATTGGGGATGTAGGCTAGCGGGCCAACCCACGACTGTACTCTCGACTGATAAGCTCTTGGGCGTGACCCCTGAATTGCTACGGTTCTCGGCAGCCGCCCTACTTGTCTGGCCCGCTTTCGCCCAACCCAAACCGGCGCAATTCAGCGCTCCTCGTCAATTCGCGACAAGTATTCCGCAGCCAGCAGGACCGTTTGCTCCGGCGACGGGGGATTTTAATCGCGACGGTTACAAAGACTTTGCCGTTGCTAGCGGCACGGACGTCTATGTCGTCTTGGGAAGCGCTGCCGGGCCCCAGGATGGAGCTTCTTACACGCTCACGGCGGACGGATTTGTTTCTTGTGTCACAGCGGCAGATCTGAATGGCGACGGTATCCTCGACCTGGTCGCAACTGCAAGTAACCCTGATAGTGCGGCGTTCCTGTTGTTTGGCCGCGGCGACGGCACCTTTGATGCGCCAATCTCACTTACTCTGCCCGAGACACCTAGTTACGTGGCAGTGGGAGATTTCAACGGCGACGGTGTCCCGGATCTTGCATTCACAGCCCTCTCGCACACAGTGTACATAGCCCTGGGCCTCGGGAAAGGAACCTTTGCACCTGCGAGCTCTTTCTCACTTGGATTTAATGGCGTCGCTCAAACCGTCCTCGCCGCGGACCTTCGAGACACCGGCAAGGATGATCTTATCGTTCAGTCTGAAATATCTAGCACGACGAAGTGCCCGTCCTATGCCCCATGCTTCCCAAACGACGTTTACCTCAACGATGGTAGAGGCGGGTTTACTTTCGGATCAAACGTTTTCACTAGCCTCGGCACGAACCCTGCGACGATTGTGATCGCTGATCTTAACGGCGCTGGTTACCCCGACCTTGCCGTAGATCGTTTGCAACTCTCGGCTGTCACGATTTTTCTCGGCAATGGAGCCGGGCAGTTCACGAAAGGTGTTAACTACGAGACGGAAGATGAGCCTTGGACTCTGGCCGTAGCTGATGTTAACGGCGACGGCATTCTGGACATCGTTACGGGCAATACGATCAGTAGCATTACTGTCCTGCCCGGCAACGGAGATGGATCATTCGGAAACGGGGCGAGTTATTCATCGAATGTAACTCCTCTGTGGGTCGATGTGGGCGGTTACTATGGAAAAGATCCTCGCGACATACTCGTTTTCAATGCGCAAGACAGCGCCGAACCTACGACGACCGGGCTCTCCTTGATCCGGACTGAATCAGGCAAACCGGTTGCGGAACCGACCTTCACGCTCCCGACGCTCGGGACCGGAGCGCTTGCGGACATGAACGGGGACGGAAAGCTCGATCTGGTTGGGATCTCCGGGCATGAAATTAACGTAGTATTGGGACTTGGTAATGGCGTATTCGGCAAAGTGCAGGCGACGGTCCCGATACCGGGCTTTCCGCCTCAAAGCACAGTCGTAGCGGACATTAATGGCGATGGGCGGCTGGACGTCGCCGCCTGCAATGGCTCGAACCCGGCTACCTTGGTAGTGGCACTCCAGAACGCATCCGGAGGTTACGAACAAGTCCAAAGTGCCGAGCCTGCGTGTCAGGTAGTGTGGGCGGGCGACCTAAACCTGGACGGCATTCCAGATCTCATCCTGAACACGGGTTATCCGAACCTTCAGGGAGACCTCATCGCCCTTCTTGGACGCGGAAACGGAATGTTTCAGGCGCCTATTACCATAACGCCTGCCCCGCAGACATTCACCGTGGCCGATTTCAATGGCGATGGAATTCCCGATATCGCATACTGCAACCCTGTTGCCGGCCAACCACCTTGTCCACAAATTCAGTACGGCAATGGTGACGGCACGTTTCAGCCACCCATTTCGCTGGACGTCACAAACCAGGGCTATCTGATGACCTCAGGCGACTTCAACAACGATGGCAGGCCGGACTTAGCTCTGCTGAGCCAGGAACCAGGAAGCCTGCTGATTCTGCTGAATAACGGTAATGGAACGTTTTCTGAGTCGTTAAATATTGCAGCTTTTGCGCCCAGCGAACTAATCACCGGAGATTTTAATGGCGACGGCAACTTGGACCTGGCAATCTGGGGAGCATCCGCCGGGATTCAATTCTACTTAGGCGACGGGAAAGGGAAGGTGGAGCTTCAGCCCGGTATTGTTCCTTGCGTCAGCCTTGAAGGTTGTTTAATGCTTCCTGGCGATTTGAATGGCGACGGTAAGCTCGACATCACCACCCTCGATTATCAGGATATTGCAGGACCAGGCGCAATATCTACTCTTATCAACAGCACAAGGTAGGAGTGTACCTACCGGGATTCCGGCGTTGCCGACCTCTACCGTCAACGATCGAGACGAGCGAATGGAACGGTGACACTTCCGATGTTACCTGCTGCATCCCGCATTACGACGCGTAACATGGAGGCTTGTGCGCTCTTCTCGATCGTCTGGCGAAGAACGGCGCCCTGGGTGGTATAGTCATGCAGCACCTCCAGTGTGTCGCCGATCGCATAGGCGCCGATGTGATCTTCCGGCTTTATCGTCCGAAGGTATTTAAGGACCTCTTGTTTGATATAGATCTGATCGGTCAACTTGGTGTTCTTCGCGTCTAACAGAATCACCGTAACCGCACTGGGCAGACCGGACTGCTGCTCCAACCGATTCGTGAACGTATTCGGCGGCAGTTTCTCCGCCGACACTGGGCAGTGAACTGAACATTTCCTTCTGGAAGAAGCTGATCTTTTGCGGCTTGCCTCGATCGAGTATCTGGAAGTCAGCCTGATTCAGGTCCGCGATGGGCTTGCCGTCCTTATCTGTCACGACGGCATTCACTTCGACAACCTTAGGCAACGTTGGTCCCATACGATTTGAATATACTGCCATGGATCAGGATCTCCCGTCATTGCCCTCCGGATGACAACCATTGTTCCAGGCGGGTTGCGTGAGTGCGGCTGGAGCGATGTTCCGAACCGTCGGAAAGCCGGACAATGAACTCCCGGTTCTCGATGGAGCGCAGCTCAACGATGCTCCCCGCCTGCACAATTCGCGAACGATGGATACGCAAAAAATTCGCCGGGTTTAGCCTCTGCTCCAGCGAAGCCATCGTCTCACGCAGTAGGTAAGCGCGGCCGTGCGCGTGGAGTTCTGCATAATCTCCGGCAGCTCCAATCCATTCCACATCGTCCGCTTGAACAATCTGTATGCGAGGCCCGGTTTGTACCGTGAAACGGGAGACAAATTTCTCTTGCGTCTGATCGAGCATCTTCAAAACGCGTTCAGCCATCTTCGTCTTCAACGATGAATCGACTAGTTTTCGCGCCCGGCCGATAGCCGCCGCGAAGCGTTCGTCGTCCACCGGCTTAAGAAGATAGTCCAACGCGTGAACCTCAAACGCGCGCAGGGCGTGCTGTTCGTACGCGGTCAGAAAGATGACGCTCGGCAGCTTCTCTTGTGGCAACGCGCGCAAGACCTCGAAACCGTCCATGCCCGGCATCTGCACATCCAGAAAGACTAAGTCGGGCGATAGGTCGAGTATCTTCTCGACGGCTGTTACCCCATCCCCGCATTGCCCGACGACCTCGACATCCTTGAACTTGCGCAGCCTTAGAACGACTCCACGGCGCGCCAAAGGCTCGTCATCCACGATAAGCGCTAACACTCAGTACCTCTTGCTGTGCGATCTTCCGGATGGGCAGTTCCACAGTAACGACGCAGCCGCCGCATTCCGGCCATTCCAGCCGAAACTGATGATCGTTGCCATACAGTGTCTGCAGCCGTTCGGAGATGTTACGTTTGCCAATTCCATTCTCACCTTCCCGGTGTTTCGCAGAGGCCTGGCATCCTGAATTGCTCACGATCAGTCGTAATCGCCCTTCGTGGATTCCACTTTCTATGGAAACCTTCCCACCCTCCGCAACGCATGCGACGCCATGGCGCACTGCATTCTCGACCAGCGGCTGAAGTAACATGCCCGGTACCATGGCATCGAGCGTGTCGGGAGATATTGTTGACTTTACTTCCAATCGCTCCCCTAGCCGGGTCTTCTCGATCGCGATGTACTGTTCGGTAAACGCCATCTCCTGTGAGAGAGGCGCCTCCAGGCCGGCTTGATTCGTCAGGCTGGTGCGTAGAAAATCCCCGATTTGCGACAACATCTTTGTGGCCGCGGAGGCTTCCCCGTCCAATACAAGCGTTGAAACGGCGTTCAACGAATTGAATAAGAAGTGCGGATTCAATTGGTACCGCAGCGCTTGCAGCCGGGCCTCCCGAACCTCGGCTTCGGCACGCAACAGACGTTCCCTCTCCTGCGACGATGAATTCCAATGCTTGATGCTGAAGTACAGACTGCACCACATGAAAAGCACAAAGGGAAACTGCACGCAATTTACGACCAGGTCCGCAAAATCTTTCATGTGGATGCCCGTAAAAGTGAACGTATATATGAACGCGATAGCTACTCCGGCGGTAATAGACGCAGCCAAGGCCCGCCATTCAAACGCGAACAACGATGGATAGCGTCGAAGCAGCCACCGGCAAATAGGATGTAGCCCAAGGGTGGCGCTGAACATTAGAGCCGTAAGAACATTGAATTCGCGAAGTACTCCGGGGCGTCGCAAAAACTCGGGAAGATTTCCTAATAGGCCCCACGCATAGAAACAGGCCCACGCCACGATTTGTAGCTGCCAAAACGAAGTAAGCCGTAAGGATTTACCAGGCACCAAGCGAATTCTAGCGCAATTTTGACCTCTCCGGGACCAGTCTAGCGATCAAATCCGGCGATTCACCGCATGGGTCTGTCGCCTTGAGGATCAGAGTGACAAAGTACTCCCCTAGGCGTTACTCTACTTCTGAGTAGGGGAGATCGCTCAATGAGAAATAGACGATATGGTAGAACCTCGTTGCAATTGGCTTTGCTGGCGTCAATGCTGGCCGCCGCCTGTCAAGGAAAATCTGTTTCGCAACAATATCCCCGGATGGCTGCAATTGAGCAATACATGATGGCGGATTCCGGTGCTGAGATTGCCATGGCCCGGAGCGCCGCTCCGGAAGCAATCGCGCGAGATGCCACGGTTCTTGTCCTCGGGAAGGGTGGATACAGAACGGCAGTCAGCGGCAAAAACGGATTCACTTGTCTCGTCGAGCGAGCATGGATGTCCCCTTTCGACAGTCCTCAATTCTGGAACCCTAAGATGCGGGGGCCTATCTGCTATAACCCGGCGGCAGTCAGGACGGTACTTCCTTACACCTTCAATCGGACGAAGCTTGTTTTTACTGGAGTATCCAAAGAACAACTGCGCAAAATCATAGCCGCTAGCGTGGCATCAAAAGAATTGCCGGTTCCGGAGGCGGGTGCAATGTCCTACATGTTGTCAAAGATGGGTAACCTCGGCGACTCGGTGGGGCATTGGTGTCCCCATCTGATGTTCCATGTCCCGGCGACAGGCGAGGCCAGTTGGGGCGCAAACCTCGCCGGCTCCCCCGTTTTGTTTAACGACGAATATCGAGACGTGCCGGAGCCTGAAACTATTTTCATGATCACGGTCGCCCATTGGTCGGACGGCAGCGCTGCGCCGGTTATGGCAACTCACTAGTGTTATGTCCCACAAATAACTATTCAAAGTAGAGGATGTTCGGATATCTTGGAGTATGGTCTTTGGTCGCCCCAAAACCGCTCTTTAGCTGAGCGTATGAGGAGCGGCTCCAGCTGTCGGCTACGCCGAAGTCGCGAACTCTTCCACATTCCCCCGTGGCCCGCGCCAAGGTGGTGCTGTGGTCCGTGGAAGGTGAAAACAACACCCAAATCGCAGCGCGCTTGCAATGGACCAAGGCGACTGGCGGGAAATGGCGGAAGCGGTTTATCGATCATCGACTCGCCGGTCTTTACGACGAGTTGCGGCCGGGAAGGTCGCGCACCATCGAAGAGGGCCGCGGGGCCGCACTTTTGAAGCGGACGCTTTCTCGCAAGCCCCGGGAGCCACGCATTGGACGGTTCGCCTAGCCGCGCAAGCGAGCGGCATTTCCAAGACGACCGTACATCGTTTGTTCCAGGCCTTCGCCGTGCAGCCGCACCGCACGCGCAGTTTCAAGCTGTCCAATGATCCGTTCTTTGTGGAGAAGGTGCGCGACATTGCCGGTTTGTATCTGAACCTACCCGATCATAGGAGTTTCTGTCCTTCCTGCGGCGGCTGGATACCTGCATTCCGCAACATCTCGAGGTGCATCTCATTGTGGACATTTCCGGGACATCGCACTAGTGTGGTCACCGGCGAGCGGTTGCTACTACAGCGGAATCACTCACGGCTCGTGGCGGGCTGGTCGGCTAACTTATCCAGAGTCAAATAGCGATCGCGATGCTGCTCAGTTTCTACGCGCGTATCGACACCGATCCGCATAAACTTGACTGCATCGCCGCTGTTCTCCGCCGGCCACTCGGGAAGACCCGAGCCGTTCGGATTACCAGTCTTGATAAAGTTCGCGAAGTAGTTCTCCATCTCAGCCGAAACCTTGTAGTCATCGGGCGTCCAGGCATAGACCTTATTGCCCGCAAGATTTCCTAGTGCGTACTCGATCTCAGCCGAATGTACAGCGCCCTTAGCCGGAGGCGGCGGCGTGTTGGCAGGCCCTGACCCCTTGATCACTCCACCAGCCAGACCGGGCGTGGCATTTCCCATTTCCGGAGTCATCGCCGGCCGGGGTTGCGCGTAATAGTAGCGGTAGACAGGTTTGCTTCCAGTTTTTCCGGCTACGTCAATCCATTTCCACGTGCTGAAGGCGATGAATCTATCGCTGGCTAGGTCGGTCGCGGCTTGCAGCGCGTCTTCATTAGTTGCGGCGGCGTACTGTTTGACGACTTCATCGGCATTATCACCGTATAGCTTATGGATAGCGGCTTCCAGGCTCTCCTTAGTGGCTTCAGCAGGACCTAGGACGGCGTGGGCATTCATCTCCTCCGAGTTCCATCCAGCCAGCAGCGGGACATGAGCCTGCTGTCCCGCGGTGAAGATCGCTAGCGGTTGCTCCGGAAAGAAATAGCCGTCCACCGTGATGCTAAAACGAGGCGCACCGCGCTTACCCGCGGCTTCCAAGATCTGCGCGGCGGGCATTGCGCGCAGCGCACTAATGCTGGTAGCGCTCATCGACGTTGCGAACTTAGTACCCTGCTCTTCCCCTTTCGATAAGGCCACGGCCGGGAGCGTTCCAAGAATGGATCCGCTCTCGCCAATAGCCCCGGCGATCAAGTCTCTGGACAACGGTGAAGCCATCTGAGCACTAACCGCGATGGATCCAGCGGACTCTCCGGCAATGGTCACGTGTGCCGGATTGCCGCCGAAACCCGCGATATTCTCGTGCACCCAATGGATCGCCGCGCTCTGATCGAGCAACCCGTAATCTCCGGACGCGTGGTGCGGGCTCTCTTTGGTGAGATCGGGATGTGCCATGAAACCGAAAACTCCGAGGCGATAGTTCACCGTCACCGTAACAATCCCCTTCGCCGCGAGACTCTCGCCGTCGTAGCGCGGTTCTGACCCGTCGCCCGCCATGAACCCGCCGCCGAAGAAGTAGACCAGAACGGGAAGCTTCTCGCTGGCAGACTTCGCGGGCGTCCAAATGTTCAGATACAGGCAGTCTTCGCCCATTCCGTTGGAGCGGAAATTCATGTCGCCGAAGATCGACTGCTGCATGCAGCGCGGCCCGAACTGAGTCGCCTGTTTCACGCCAGTCCAATTCTTTACCGGCTGCGGCGCGGCCCACCGCAGATCTCCCACCGGCGGCGCGGCGAACGGAATCCCTTTAAACTCGCGGACTCCGGAAGGCTGGCGACCAGTCCCTTCAACAGTTCCGTTTACGGTTTTGACGCGGTCCGATGCGGCGAATGCGGGTAATACGATTGAAATCCCAAGAGCGAGCAAGAACCTAGAAGTGAATCGCATGAGTGCTGAGAAGAGATCATATCAATCGCCAGGACCCGGCAGGTTCCGCAGCAACACCGTCCGCGTCGGAAACGGCATATCGATCTTCTCCTCGCGGAACCGCTTCAAAATCCGCTTCCGCAACTCGTGTTGCACCAGGTACTGTCGCGAAAACTCGGCGACCTTTACATTCAACTGGAACTGCAGCGCCGAGTCACCAAACCCCGGAATCAACCGCACGGATACTTCTCCATTCGGCACCATCCCATCGATCTCCTTTGTCGCTGCCTCGCCAATCTCCATGAGGACTTTCTCCACCTGATCCGGATCGGCATCGTAACTCACGCCAACCCCAATTGAAATTCCCATGCTCTTTTCCGGCAGCATGAAATTTGTGACGATCGCCTGCGAAAGTTTGGAATTTGGCACGATCACCATGCTGTTCATCAGCGTCCGGATCGTCGTACTGCGCCAGCTGATATCGGTGATGTAGCCTTCTTCGCCCGTCCCGTTTAAGCGGATGTAATCGCCGAGTCGCACCTGCCCGGCGATCGTAATGTAGAAGCCGCCAAACAGATTCCCCAGCGTGTCCTGCAGCGCCAGCGCCACCGCCAGTCCGCCAACCCCTAAAGCCGTCACCAGTGGCGTAATCGAGATGCCCAGATGCCGAAGCAGGATGGCGATTCCCACAGCCGCCACCGCGATCTGCGCCAGACTCCGCGTCAAGCTGGCGGCCGCCATCTCCGTGCCATCGCGTCGGACGTAATAGCGCACGATTCCGCCGGCCAGCTGCGTCGCCATCACCGTGAACGAGATAATCCATAGCGCAAACAGCGACTTGCCCAGGAAGTGCTCGATCCGCGGCGGAATCGCCGAATTCTCCAGCGCGAAGTAGATCCCGAAGATCAGCGACCAGATGATGATCGGCCCGCGCAGCGCTTCCATCAGAATCAGCGCGACATGCGAGCTTGAGTTTGCCTGACGCCTGCGCAGCCACCGGAACAGAAGGTTCCGCACGACGAATCCCATCAGAACCGTCGCGAACAGCAGGATCGTCGGCAGTATCAGCTGGTGCCAATCCGAGACCGCATAGCGCCAGAGGTCCTTCGGGACGAGTGGAACGAGCCGCATCCCCCCTACGTTCGCACACGCATTTCTGTCTGCACGTTTGCTGGGGCGCGAGCGTCTTTGTTTTAGATGAACGTGTGCCGCCGTAGCCTGGGAGCCCTGTCGATACTGCTCCTGGCGGGTGCTGGAACGATTTCGGCCGAAAACTCCTCCCCGACACACCTGTACAAACTCGCGCGCAAGGCCGAGAGTGAAGGGCACATCGCGCAGGCGTACTTGCTTTATACAGAAGCTGCCGCGGCCGATCCGAATAAAGCCCTCTATAGGGAACGCGCCGCCGCGCTGGAACCCATGGCGGCTCTCGAAGCCAAGGTGAAGCCGCCCGAACTTCCCGGGGAAGCTGTGGATGACACTCTCGATGTCGATCTCGATAGCGTCTTCGACACCGCGGACGGAAACCAGCAAGAACTCCTCCCGCCTCCGCATCTCGATCTGAAGTCGGACGTCCAGGATTACGCGTTCGACGGCGACTTCAAAGCGATCTATCAGGCGGCCGCAACGAAACTCGGCTTGCAAGTCGTCTTCGACAGCGACTTCACCACCGCTCGGCGCACGCGCATCAAACTCGACCAGGTAGACCCGCGGGTATTGCTCCACTCGCTCGAAGCCGCCACCGATACTTTCATCACCCCGCTAAGTAATAAGCTAATCCTGGTCGCGCAGGATACCGATGCGAAGCGCAAAGAGTACGAGCCGACCGAAGAAGTCACCGTTCCCGTCTCAACCGCGCTAACTACGCAAGAACTTACCGAACTTGGCCAGGCAATCAAACAGAGCGTTGGTGTCGAGAAGATGTATTGGGACGCCGCAGCCGGCCAGATTATCCTCAAAGATCATGTAACTCGCGCGAACGCCGCCCAAGCCGTACTTCGCGACTTAGTCAGTTATAAAGCGCAGGTAGCCGTGGATTTTGAGTTCATTGAGCTCGATGATTCCGAAATGCTGGACATCGGCGCGGATATACCAACCTCGTTTCCGTTTACCTTTCTGGGTGGTCTCGCTAATGGATCCGGCGCGGTTAGTTTCGCGAGTTTGGCTAAGTTCAGTCTGGGCCAATGGTTCGGTGTCGGTATCTCGAATATCGATTTCACCGCCACTCTAACTAAAGCGCGGGCGCGAAACCTATTGAAGACCACCATCGTTTCGGTGGAGGGTCAGAAAGCGACTCTGAAGATCGGGAGCAAATACCCGATCTTAACCAGCCAGTATGTTGGGGGTGGCAACACTGGCGGACAAGTCTATACCCCGACACCGTCGTTCACGTTCGAGGACTTAGGTGTAGTCATCAACGTCACCCCGCACGTGCATGATATGGGCGAAGTGACTCTGGATTTCGACGGTGAGCTCAAAGTTCTCGGCGCCGGGACGGTAGACAACATCCCGATCATCTCCAGCCGAAAGATCACCTCGGTGTTTCGACTGCGCAACAACGAATCGGCCTTTGTTGCAGGACTCACCAGTGATAGCGCAACGCGAACGACGACCGGCCCGGCGCTGTTCTCTCGCATCCCCCTGCTAGGAAACCTGATTAGTATGTTCACCCGCAACAAGACCCACACCTATATCGTGATGGTGATCAAACCGCGGCTTCTCAGTCTACCGGCGAACCAACGGGTGATGCGGGCTATCTGGGTAGGCAGCGAAAGCCGCGACGTTACGCCGCTGTGACGCAACCGGAACCGTGGCTGCGAGGCGCGCTGCCGGATGTTGAGCCGCTTTTAGCGCCGGTTTTATTTGCTCTGCAACAAGCGCGCGAAGATTTGAACCATCACACTGCGGGCCTGAGTACGGAAGCCATCTGGTCGCGTCCGGGCGGAGTTACTTCTCTTGGCTTTCATCTGCGACACATTGCCGGTAGTTTAGATAGACTGACCAGCTATCTACTAGGTCGCGATCTAACAGAACAGCAGCTTGGGTTTTTGCATGCGGAGACTGAGCCGGGGGCTAGCCGCGACGAGTTACTGGCCGATATCATCCGCGCGTTGAACGTAACAGAAGACGCGATCCGGTCGCTAGACACGGCACGGTTGACTGAACCGCGCACCGTAGGACGAAAGCGGTTACCGACAACAGTGATCGGCCTCGCGATTCATCTCGCCGAACATACGCAGCGACATGTGGGCCAGGCGATCACTACTTGCAAACTCTTGGCTGGAACATAGAGTAATTTGTCATGAAGGCTCCTCAGAGCCGGCACCGTTCAAGGTGTTAGTAAGGCGAGCATTGATTGCGGAACTCACGAAGGAAGCGATCGAGACCACAATGGTGGGTCTGCTAGGGCGTTTACGGGTGCGAGCCTTTGATACTTCGAAGGAGTCAGGCGCGGAGAGTACCTTCTTGTCATTTCCGACGTGACGCTCGACGAGCTGGAACTGGCTCCCGACAAGTACGCCAAGTACTGGCTGACATTCCGCCACAGCAGGTTGAACTCGTTACCGCTTCGCCGGAATCGGATAAGCTGAGGCGCGCCTATCTGGAAGCAGCCGTTGTTGGACCGGCCTCCAGCAATGATGCCGCTCACATCGCCGTTGCGACCGTGGCCAATGTGGACCTCGTGGTCAGTTGGAACTTCAAACATATTGTCCATTTTGAGAAAATAGCGGGGTATGAAGGAGTGAATCGCGCGCGAGGGTATCGCAGTCCGCGGGTTTATTCCCCACTAGAGGTCGTGACGCTATGAGAGATCAAAAGGAATTCGACTGTGTCGAGATGAAAGCGGCGATTCAAGAGCGTCTTCTTTTGGAAGTTGCCGAGCTAGGAGAAGAAGAGGCTCGGAGGCGGCGAGAGGCGAGGTTGGCGGGTGATCCTATTCTCGGCGGGTTCTTGCGGGCCAAGGGAGCTCGGGCTGGCGAAGCCAAGGAGCCGGTATCTGCGGTTTGAATGCACTACGTTTATGCGTAGCTCGTTTCGAACCTCTTGGCCGCCCAGAGGTTCTAGGTAGGCAGCCATATCTTACCTGAACGGAGATCCATCGAGAGCTTCCATTGGCGCAAGCGGGCGTCCAGCGTTTCCACGAGTAAGTCCATGGCCTCCGCTGACGACCATCTTACGCTTTCAGGCGGGACCTGCGGACACCGTAACCTTTGTTCGACTATCGCTTAGGGCTAGCCGGCACACTTCCCCGCTGGCCCCGGCCGCCCACGGGGTAAGTGCTCCTGATTTGCTCTCCGCGTAACCGAGAAAGCGCGCGCCCCCGTGCTCATCTTCCAGCAATGTCCGCCCCAATCCGGCGATTCTACCGGCGGAATCTGTGAAGACCACGTCCGTCTTTGCGACCCCACTGACTCCGAGACCGGTGACATACCCGGTCAGGCGAAGCGAGCCCGTCTCGGTCAGAGTCGTTACCTCAATCAACCCGGAGCACGTTGCTTCGGGGTTGACTCGAAATACATCAACCAGCTTTCTTCCAATCCAATTCGCGCGCGGCTCGACGAAGACCGATAGCCGATGCTCTCTCAAGTAAGGAACGTCTCGGGCAAGTGTCGAATTATCCGGGTACATCTGACTCATGTAAGTCTGATCCAGCGCACCGACCATGAACCCGGCAGCGGCGGCATCCATCAGTCGGTAAGTCCGTAGCCATTGGTCGCTGGCGCCAAGTTGAGCCGGGATGAACCCAAGTAATAGTGAACCTGTGGCCAGGATTGCGCTTCCTGCCATCACTTTGGAGCCTTGGCGCTTTAGATCGAAAACGGCCAGAGGCAACGCGCACGACCAGAATATAAACGCGAAAGTTAGATAGCGGCTCGGCAGCGGCCTAGGATGTTCCGATAACCACTCCGGAGAGATGCGAGCCGCCGACATAGTAAACGCGCAACCGACCATGAAGAGTAAGACTGCACAAAGAACCTTGGATTCCGGTGGCCATTCTTCGCGCTTTCGGTAAGCTCTGAACAGCAGATAGACGGCTAACAGTAGCCCGAGTGCCCCAATTGTCTCGCCCAGCCAAACGTTGACGTTGCTGAAAGTTCCGCCCAGTACCAAAGCGGCGATTGCCACCGCATCCCAGGGACGAAGAAAAACTCCGGCTGCTCCCATTCCCATTGCCGCATTGCTATACCCATGTAAGTAGATAAAGGAAGCTAAGATGCCTTGGGTCGTTAGAGAGGCAATAACTCTGCGGTTGACGCCGAGAAGTAGGCCTTCAACAACGAGTATCGGCCACAGAACCAGTCCCGCTCCGAAACATAAGGTGCAAATAACGGCGCAGACGATCGCAAGAGATATGGAGCGTGCCCCCCCCTGCACGCCTCGGGCCATAAGTGCCACACTCGCGACCGCACTTACGAACGCGACAGTATTCTGGACGGCCATACCGTACACTATGTTTTCGAGCTGAATAGCTGAAAGCATCAGCCCCGCCATCAAGGTAAGCACCAGAATGGTAGTGCATGAGACTACGCGTCCGAGCAGCCGCCACGCCGCCGCGATTAGAATGGATGCATATCCACATATGGCCGCCACGTTGATGTAAACTAGCGGAGCGTTCTTGTATCCAAGCCACCGTTCGTCGGCGAGCAGAATCAACCGTGGCAGGACAATCCGGTGTCCCCAGTAAGGAACCCAGAGATAACCCCAGCCTACACGCCCGTCTCTGAACGCGCGAATCTCCTCTAACATCGGCCATTGATCGTTCCGCAGAGCATTACTGACAGAAAGGTGAAGAAACCAAAGCATCCGAGCGACTAGAAAACATACCAACGAGGCAAGAACAATCGCAACAGCGTTGCGGAGTACGACGCTCCTGTCAGCGTGACTCATTCTTAGCCTCCAAGTCCCAAAGCCCGAAAGCAAATGACGAGTACGCTCACTCACCAGTCAACATACTAGATGGTCGGACGCGCTGTGTCGCCGCCCGCGTTCTCGAGAGTGGACCGCAGCCCCTTCCGCAACAGCCTAACCGCACTTGAGACAATAGATCAAAGCGAAAGGGTCTTTGATTTCTGAACAAGGTAATTCGGGTCGCGGTCGTTGGCGCAGGCCAGTTTGGTGTGAATCACGTCCGCGTCGCGGCTGCCGCGCCCGGCAGTCAGCTGGTCGGAGTTGTCGATCTAGATCCGGCTCGCGCCGCTAGCGTGGCTGCCGCCCATGGCAGCGTTGCCATGCCGGATTACCGCTCCCTCATCGGTGAAGTCGACGCCGCCATCGTCGCCGTCCCAACCCAGGCTCACGCGGCTGTCGCTTGCGAACTTCTCGAGGCCGGGATCGACGTTCTGGTAGAAAAACCCATTAGCTGCGATCTCGCCTCAGCCGATCGCATGATTGCTGCCGCAGCCGCCAACGGCCGCATCTTGCAAGTCGGCCATCTGGAGCGCTTCAATCCCGCCGTAATCGCGCTTACCGGGATCGCGCGCCTGCCGCTGTTCTTCGAAGTACACCGGATGAGCCTGTTCAGTCCACGTAGTCTGGATATCGACGTCGTACTCGACTTGATGATCCACGATCTCGATATCGTGCTGTCCCTCGTTCACTCCGATCTGGACGAAATACGCGCTGCAGGAATCTCGATTCTTTCGCCCAAAGTCGACATCGCCAATGTCCGATTGCAATTCACGAATGGCTGCGTGGCGAATCTGACCGCAAGCCGCGCATCCACGGAAACCATCCGGAAGCTGCGACTTTTCCAGCCGGGCGAGTACATCTCCGTGGACTACAGCCGCCAGGAACTGCTGGCGATTCGCGTAACCGAAACACGCGAGATTTCGTTTCATCCAGTGGAGATCAGTAAAGACGAACCGCTTCGAACGCAGTTCGATTCCTTTCTTGAATGTGTGCGGACCAGGCGGAAACCGGTGGTTGACGGCGTCGCCGCGCGGCGGACTTTGGAAGTGGCACTCGCGGTGGTAAGCGAAATCGAGAAGCATGCGGCGGTAGTTGAGGCTACGGTCCGCCGGCAATGAAGTCGACACCTTCTGCACCCTCTGTCTTCGACGTGGAGTATCGGCCCACTCTGCTCGATCGTCAGATGCCTACGCGCTCGGAATGGGAGCGCGCGGGCATCGGCTCGGGCGTTTTTCATCTGGCGATTATCGCGATTCTGCTCTCGATGCCGACCGTTGAGACGCCGAAAGAACGTCCGCGGCCGGAACGAGTGACGCCCTTGATCGACCCGCCGACGCGATTGACGCAGAAGGCGCCTAACAAGAACCCTTCGCAAGAGATCTCGGTTGAGTCGGTAAGCCCTCCGGCACCGAGGGTCGCACGCCCGGCGAAACAGGCACGGATGGCGGCGCCGCCTCCACCGCAAGTCGCGAAAAAGACGCCGACGCCGGCAGTTCCGCAGGAGCCTCCTAAAATTCTGGCGCAAACGCAACCGGGCGTACAGATCATGCCTCAGATCACGGTTGCGCCACCGCCGCGCACCGTCGAGCAGCCAAAGCTGGTGCTCGAATCACCTCCACCTCCTCCGCAATCCGGCCAAGGGACCGGACGGCTGAAGGTGCCGGGCAGCGGAATCGACGATATCGTTCACGAACTTGCTCGCTCAGGCGGCGGGTCGCGCGAGATCGGCGACGACACGAGCGAAAGCACGCCCGATCACTCGTTTAATCCCAAGCCGACTGCAACGCGTCCCAAGGCCAGCATCGGCTTGGTAAGCGATCCGAAAGGCGTTGATTTCGGACCCTACATGGTTCAGGTTCTCAGCACGGTAAAGCGGAACTGGTTTTCGGTGATGCCCGAAAGCGTCAGGCTCGGCCAGCGGGGCCGTGTGGTCGTCCAATTCTCGATCGCGCGAAACGGTGAGATCACGAAAGCCGTTTACACCACCGAATCCGGATCGAAGCCGCTGGACCTCGCGGTGGTCGCCGCGCTAAGCATGTCCAATCGCCTGCCTCAGTTGCCCGAAGGGTTCACCGGGGATCGCGTCGTCCTCCAGCTCACTTTCGTGTACAACGCGCCCCGGTGATTCTTTGTCGCAGACTTAGAACCTGCGTGCATTGTGCTTGTCGCGATAGACGGCGCGGCTGATGTGGTTCTGCTGACGCCGGATGTGCGCGCGCTCGCGATGGGTCAAATGGCCGCCGTTACGGAACCGGTCGCGCCGGATCTCCCGATTCACCCGCGCCTCACGATGCTCGAGTCGGGCGGTCTCGTGCGGTGTTAACTCGCCGGACCGCACACCTTGCGCGATGCGGTCTTGCTGGTTTTGTTCGCGCTGATAAATCGTCTGCGCGGACATAGTTCCCACCAGCATCCCTGCCATCAGAAACCCCTTGATGATTGTGAGTTTCATTGTCTTGTTCCTCCTGCTATGACAAACGCCTGGAGGCCGTCGGCCGTTGCTAATGCGCGATTAAACTCCAATGAACAACGCATTAGCAAACGTAATTGATGGACTTACTTACTGGAGCGGCTTGGGGTTACGGGGATGGTGAGCGCGATAGGAATCGAACCTATAACCTAGAGATTAAGAGTCTCTTGCTCTGCCAATTGAGCTACGCGCCCGCGGGTGGGATGAGAGCGATTTCCACTCTCACCCCCACAACATAACACATCGACCACGCGGTACTAGAACACGTAATCGATCAGGAAATACGGGTAGGTGTAAGACAGCCCTTTCGACAACTTGTTCAGGTACTCGCCCGGCATCAGATGGCCGATTCCCGCGCCTAGCTGGGTCTGCAGCGTCGGCTTATAGATGACCTGGCCATCGATTTCTTCGCCGATATGCGTCCCGTCGGTCCCCGCGTAATCCTTGAAGGTGACGGATCCGCGTGTCGGATAAAGGGCGTCGTGCGCATTCGCCAGCCAGAAGTCATGACCGCTCACGTTGGCGGCCCATTTCTTCGCAGGCCGCACATCCAGGCCGACGCGGAGATCTCGAATATTGCGCCAGCCGATCTGATCGGCGAGCCCAAGCTTGTCATGCGTGCTCGGGTAAATCGGATCGAAGGTTCCGTAGACCGCGTTGTTGCTGTGATTCGAATCGCCCGAAGCGTAGTCATATTCCACAAACGGGCGCGGCGCAAACCAGACAGGAAGCGTATTGCCGAACACCCAGTGGCCAGTCCAGGCCCGAATCGACGCCGGACCAAGCGTGCCACGCTGAATCGCCATTTCCGTGCGGTAATCGAAGTTGCCGGGCAGACGGCCCAGGAAGCGAACGCCCCCTGTCCACTGGTCCAGGTGGCCGAGCGTGCCGCTCTTGAGCGAGGCCCCGTTTTGAACGTGCCAGAAGGTGAATGGCTCAATTTGCGAGTTCTTGATGAAGTGGTTCTTGATCGTGCCGTAAGCCCCGCTTAGGTTGTTTCCCTGATTGTGGTGATCGACCACGCCGTCCCGCTCAATGACGACGGAGGCGATGAAAAGGTCGACACGGTAGCCGTCCCTCTCGTAGCTGCCCCGTACGGCGTCGAATGACCGCTGGGCGTTGCTCCACCAGGAGTTACCGATAAAACGGCCGTTTCCGAAATAGAGATCCTGACGTCCGACGCGCAGGCCGAAGCCGGTTGCCTCAGTTTCGCCCAGTTCGAAGTAGGCCTGCTTGATATCCCAGGTGTTCTGATACGGCGGGATCGCCGGGCTCTTGTCAAAAACCCGCTCATCCGAGCCCATGATGAAGAACCGGATCCACGACGTCGGTTCAATCAGCATTCCCACGTGCATCCGGTACAGGTCGTAGAGATCGCCGTTATTCGGCTTGAAATTTAGGTTCTGATAACCTTCTACGCGGTCTCGAAGCTCACCGGTGAACCGCAGCCAGCGGGGGAGCGTCTCCTCGAACTTTTCGGAAATGGACGGTTCCCCGGTCGCCGCGGCGATGTCACCGGTGTGATATTGCAGAGGAACGGTCGAAACGCCTGCGGTGAGCGGCACACCCGTGGGTGGCGTGGTTTGCCCTCCGACCGCGCGGGGTTGGCCGGGAAGCTTTACCTGGCCGCCGGGGGCGTTAGGGTCTGGCGCCGGATTATTCGGGTCCTGACCGGTCTGGGCCGTTGCCGCGCCCGACGCTCCAATGAGCAAGCCTAAAAAGCACAGCGTTGAGGCCGTACAACGTATACTGCGGTTATGTTTCGGGTACACTACTCCTCCGTTACTGAGAATCCCTGAATGTTTGATCGTCTACTAATCTTATTGAGGTTTGGCTCGGCCCGCAACAAAATTTTTCTGATGGGGTTATTGTGTGTACTAGTACCCTTGTATTACACGAACTAACTGAATGCGTATTATTTCGAAGAAGACCAAGTACTGTCTTCGCGCCTTGTATCTCCTGGCGCGCAACTACGGGAGCGGACCCATGTTGGTCCAGCACATCGCCGACGAGGAATTCATACCCAAGAAGTTCCTTGAATTGATTCTTCTAACCGCCAAAGCGGGTGGGTTGGTGGACAGCAAACCCGGACGTGGCGGCGGCTATCACCTGACAACGGCACCCGATAAAGTCACGGTGGGCCAGGTGATCCGTCTGATGGAAGGACCCCTTGCGCCGCTGCCTTGCGCGAGCGAAACAGCCTACCGCCGCTGTGATGAATGCATCGACGAAAAGACCTGCGGAACCCGGATGGTCATGCGCAAGGTGCGCAACGCCACGGCTGAGATTCTGGACAATATCACCCTTGCCGACGTCTGCCATTCGGTGGACCGGATGAAACAGGGCGTCGAAGAGGCCGATCCGATGTACTTCATCTGATTAACTGGTTTTCGGGTGTATGTTCAGTAGTCAGGCTCGTAAAACCCGGATCCTCTTCACGGCCGCGGATCTCCTGCTCACCGGACTGGCGTTCGAGGCGGCCTACGCCACCCGTCTCTCGCTCCGCTTTCGCCACGACTTCGCGGTCCCGTCCCACGCTCTGGTGCTCGCGTTTTGCGTCCTCACCTGGATGGCGGCCGGGTGGTGGCTGGACGTGTACTCACGGCTGGGCCGCAGCGGGTGGCGCATCATCCTCCGCGACGCGCTTCGGCAGGCGATGCTGGGTACTCTCGGCCTGCTGGTATTCGAATTCATCCTTCGATTGGACCTAAGCCGCTTCTTCCTGGGTCTATTCGCGGTTTACAGCAGCGCTTTTTTGTTGGTTTTCCGGCTGGCATCGGTACGGCTGACCGGCAGTGTGCGCCGGAGCGCAATGCGGTATGTTTTGGTCGTCGGAGCGGGCGAACCGGCTGAGCGCCTAGGCCGCACGCTGGAGGCCTCGGCTGGCGTCTCTATAACTGGGTTTTTGGCCTCCACGGAGTTCGCACCGCTGATCATGCAGCTGCAGCACGACTATCCGGTCTATCCCCTTACCGACCTGCCGCGGCTCCTCGGCGCCCACATCGTGGATGAGATCTTTTTCGCGGTTGAGAGCCCGGAACTTGCCCGGCTCGAAGATGTTTTCCTGCTGTGCGATGAAGAAGGCGTTCGAACTCGCGTCGCGGTCGATTTTTTCCCGCATGTGAACAGCGAAATCCGGCTTGAAAACCTTGGGGAAACTCAGCTGCTGACATTCTCGGCGGCGCCCGATGACGATCTGCTTTTGTTGGTGAAGCGCGCGATCGACGTCTCGATTGCCGCGGTGGTGATTCTGCTGGGTTGGCCCTTGATGCTTTTGATCGCGGCCGCCGTCCGCCTTTCGTCCCCCGGTCCAGCGCTGTTCTCGCAGGAGCGCTGCGGGCTGAACGGGCGCCGGTTCCGCGTGTACAAGTTCCGATCGATGTTGCTCGGTGCGGAGCAGCGGCAAGCCGAATTGATGCACCTTAGCCGCCGCCATACCGCGCCGAAGATTCCGAACGATCCGCGCTTGACTCCGATCGGCCGATATCTGCGCCGTTTCTCGCTCGATGAACTGCCACAACTGGTGAACGTGCTGCGCGGGGAGATGTCACTGGTGGGGCCGCGGCCGGCGATTCCAAGCGAGGTCGCCCAGTATCAGCGCTGGCAGCGGCGGCGGCTGCGGATGCGTCCGGGGCTCACTTGCCTGTGGGCGGTAAATGGGCGAGACGAGGTGGACTTCGAGACGTGGATGAAGTTGGATCTGGAGTATATCGACAACTGGTCGCTGGGGCTCGATTGCAAGATCTTACTGAGGACGATTCCGCAGGTGCTTAGCGGGCGCGGCGCGAGCTAGCGGGGAAATTCTTGCAAGGAAAGCTCGTTCCACCGTGCTGCGGGTTAACCTCAGTTAGTCAGGATCCATCGACCTCACCGTTGTGATACCCGATGATCCCGCTCAGACCGCCTGTAATGTATCGGCCGTCGATTTAATCACGCCGTGCACTGGAAGCATTCGCAGCCGAGGAATATAAGAACGAACGGATATCCAAAGCAGATCTACGTCGCTTGTTAGGATTTCAAAGCCGCGATGAACTGGACGGGTTTCTGAAGGCCCATGGGGTCTGGAATGAATGCACGCATTGAGGATTTCCGACGCGAGCAAAAGCGCTTGACAACCTCGGGCTCTGGGGTGTACTTCGTCGTCGCTGATACCGGGCCAATCAATTACCTCGTCCTGATAGGCCATCTTGATGTACTGCCCGCTCTCTTCCAAGTGGTTACTCGTCGAACTATCGTGCCAAGATGATCTGAGGCCGGCCCGTCACGCAGGAAGAAGTTCGATTCCAAGATAAGCCAGCGTAGATCAGACATCCGTCCTCTGCTCGGCCTACCGAAAACCAACGCTCATGTAAGTTCGCTTTGCTTCAAGTTCAGCCGACGGTAATCAGGATGGTCGTGAAGAATTGCGCGCGCAATGTCAGCGGAGCGCAGCGACGGGCACTATGGGTGTTACTCGCCCGGTCAGCGAAGCGCAGCTTTGTGCTCTCCCGACGGCTTTCGATCGATTGAAGCAAACTACTTCCGGTACCTGCAGACACAATGAATCCATTACTAACGCGCGCGGGAGATCTTAGAAGGGCACAACCCGTTAAGGTCCGATTACGCAAGGCTCGGCTCGCCTCGCGATAATGAAAGCTGCGATGCGTTCCGATCTCTTTTTCAAAGTCGAAGTCGAACATGAACCGGACGAAGATGTCTGGGCGCTGGGCGCCGAGATCGCGCGTCAGATCCTGAAGAATTACAGCGTGCGCTCGGCCGAGCTTTCCAGCTTCACAACCTCAGACGAGTAAACGCGATCGAAGTAGGGGTCGGTCATCCCGGCAATGTAATCGCACACCACGCGGTGCAGCGGCTCAGTGCGCGCCGCCTCAGCGTAGTTCGGCGGTAGCCGGTCGGGGTGCGCAAGAAACGCCTGGAACATCTGTCCGATACGCACGCCCGCGGCACGACGGTGCGCATCGAGGCCCGGCGAAACGTAGAGGAACCGGTGCAGGAACGCCTTCGTGTCCCGCGTGGCTTGCGCCATCGTCGGAGTGAAGCGGGCGATGCGCTCCGGAGAGTCGCGCACGTCGCGGTAATCGCAAACCCCGGCGGCTTGCGCGGCGGAAACCGTGCCTTCCAGCAACCCCGCCAACATCGCGTCCCGAAGACTTAACAACGTCTCAAAGAACTGTTCGCGTTCACTCGCGCCGGGGAAGCTGGTCTGGACGGATTCGATCTGATCTCGAAACGCGCCGACGTGCTCGGCGATCAAATCGGTGGTCACCAGGCCGAGCGAGAATGCATCATCCAGGTCGGCCGTGTCGTAAGCGATCTCGTCCGCAAGATCAATCAATTGCGCTTCGAGAGGGGGCCGCTGACCGGGAAGGTATTCGTCGAGTTCCGGGACGTCGCCGCGCTCGAAATCGCGCGAGTGCTTCACTACTCCTTCACGCACTTCGAACGTAAGATTCAAGCCGGGGAAGCGCGCGTATTGCTGCTCGAAACTCTCGATGATGCGCAGGGCATGGATGTTGTGATCGAACCGCTCCCCGAAGCGCTTCATCTGCCGGTCCAGTTCCTGCTCGCCGGCATGCGCGAAAGGGGGATGGCCGATGTCGTGGACCAAAGCCAGCGCTTCGGTTAGATCTTCGTTCAGTTCGAGCAAGCGAGAAACCGTGCGTGCGACCTGCGCCACTTCGATCGTATGGGTGAGCCGGTTGCGCGAGTGGTCGGACATCCCAGCCGCGAACACCTGCGTTTTGGCTTCGAGGCGGCGGAAAGCGCGCGCATGCGTGATCCGGTCGCAGTCGCGCTCGTACGGATTGCGGAAGCGATCCTCGGGTTCGGGGTAGCGACGCCCTAAGCCGGCGCTCGCCGGAAACCGAAGATGGCTGAGCATATTTGATTGGAGCCGGCCGTCCTAAGTGGCCGGCCGATGGGCCAGCTCTATTTCGAAGTGATCTCTGCGCGCGCGCTGGCGGCAGCTTGACCAACACGGCCAGGCTCGGTCAACAGCGGCGTTAGAAGCTGGTTCGCTTCCGCGGGACTCGTCTTGGCCAAGTGATGCACCAGCGAGAGCGTGGCCTGGTCCTTCGAAACAACCGCCGTCGGATGCGCCATCAGCTCGCGCAGCAGTTTCTCGCCGTCCGCGGGCTTTCCTTCTGCGTAATCCAGTTCAGCGAGCGCGAGTTGGGCCAGCGATGCGTACTCTCTCGATCCGGAATCGATCACCTGATTGAAGCGCTTGCGGGCTTCATCGTTTCTGCCCGCCGACGCAGCCATTCCGGCCAGCGTGTACTCGGCCACTGCACCCTGGCGCGTCCCGTTGTACTCCCCCGCGATCTGGCTAAACGCCTTCTGTTCGGCGGCATCTTTCGCATCCTGCGTCGGATAGCTCACCACATTCGGCTGCGTGGAAGGCCCTACGGGAGCTTCGGCGATCTGCATCGCTTCCGAAAGCTTCTCGGTCCGAACCTCGCTGGAATGTTGCATCCAGAAGTAAATGCCAACAGCCGCGATGGCGGCAAGTAGCACGGCACCCGCGATCTGCAAGACCTGGCGGCGATGCGTGTTGTAGTAGTCGAATGCATTTCCGGCGGACAGCTGGAACGGATCGGATTTCAAAATCTCTTGGCGCGTAAGATGCTCAGTCACGAAAAACCTTATATTTGGGCGGAAACTAACAGGATATCAGAGGCCCTCCGAAAGGTTTTTTTCCATGTACAATCAGGAGTCGGGCCAGAAGAATAAAACAGAAGGACGGGAAAATGTGGAAAGCCAGGAAGACGTCGCGTTCCCCGATCGCGTTCAACCCCGAAGAGGCATACACGTCGAGTGAAGTCTCGCGCATTTCCGGCGTGAGCCTGCGGCAACTGCAGTGGTGGGACGAGCGCAACGTGGTCTCACCGCGCCAGCAGGGGCATCGGCGCGTGTACCTGCCGCAGGAGGTCGTGGAAGTCTCGGTCATCGCAGCTTTGCGCCGCAAGGGCTTTTCGCTGCAGAAAATCCGGCGGGTGTTGCGTTTCCTGCAAAAAGAAATGGGTAAGCGCCTGACGGATGTCGAAGCGCTTGAGAACGACATCCATCTGCTCACCGATGGCAAGAATATCTACCTGGAAGATGAGCCTGGCCGCATCATCGACGTCCTGAAAAACGCCCGGCAGCCGATGTTTCTGGTGTGCGTCTCGGACCAGCTGCGACGCCTGCATGCCGCGCCGCCAAGGAAGCCCGTCCGGGCTGAGACGGCCGCGGCAGAACGGAAGACGGCGCGCCCGGTTAGCCAGACGGGATAATGTCCGCAGGCGGAAACACAAAAGATTTCTATAGTTTCGCTCGACTCGGTCGATACCAAAGTCGAAGGAGACAGCAATTTTGAGTTCTATCCAAGGTTTGCACAACAATTACGAGTTGATGATTCAGCAGCTCACCGCTTCCAAGTCGGGGTCCACGAACACGAGCCAGCCGGCCACAAGCGGCGTGAATTCCGATCCGACCGATACCGTCCATTTAAGTCTGAACAAGCTTCGGGATGATTTCCAGAATGCGCGTATCAGCTACAACGAGACGAATGGCAAGCTCACCAGCGATCAGGCCGCCCAATTAAAATCCCAGATTTCCACGGTCGAGCAGACCGTTACCGCGGATCAGCAGACGAACGGCGGTCCCCTTACCGGCGACCAGAAAGTCGCGATCAACCAGCTGCAGAATCAGGTCAGTTCGCAGATCTATGACATGGCGAACAATATTACTGCCGCCGGGTCGCCAGACGGCACTAGCGTTTAATTCCAAAATCCTCCGCGTCACGAGTCAGATTGGGATTGTAGTAAGGATCGTTCTCAATCTGCTCTTTCCACCGCTGGTGGAATGCAGCGATTTCGTTCGGATGCGCCCGTAGATCGGCGGGACTTTTGGAAACGGCCTCGTAGTGCCGAAGCCGCGCGTACGGCGTGTAGACCACGCGGTATCCCGCCTGACGGACCCGTAGGCAAAGATCGATATCGTTCGAATCGACGGGGAAATTGACCTCCTCGAATCCGCCTACTTCGCGGAATCGGCTGGCGCGGATCATCAGGCAAGCGCCCGTGACCGCGCTCACGTCGCGGATGATGTCGGCGAAGTGGAAGTAGTTCGGTGCGCCATCCGGCAGATGCTTGAATGCGTGGCCCGAGCGGCCGAACAGTCCGAGCACGACTCCCGCATGTTGGATCGTGCCATCTGGAAACAGAAGCTTCGCGCCCACCACGCCGATTTCTGGACGCGCCGCGATCTCGACCATCGCCCGCAGCCAACCCGGAGTTAACGGCTCGGTATCGTCATTCAAGAACAATAGAAGCGGGGAGTCGCACGCGTCGGCGGCCCGGTTGCAGATTTCCGAAAAGTTGAATGGCCGGCCACGCCAGTCGATGTAGCGGAAGTCGTGGAAATCGGCGAGTGTCTTGATCTCATTTCCGCGCGAATTGTCGATGACCACGATCTCGTAATCAGCGTAATCCGTGTTCTTCGCGATCCCCTCAAGATTACGCTCGAGCATCTCCCGATTCCCTCCGGACGGGATGATGATGCTGACCCGGTTGCCGTCAGCGATCGGGTAACGGACCCGGAAATATCCGCTCGCCGGTCCCGCCTGAACATAAGCGCCCGGAGAAACTCGTTCCAGATAGCGCTCCAAGGTTTTCTGTTGCGAGATGGCCAGCTGCGGTGCGCGCGCACGCCGGTGATACAGCACTTCCGGAATTCGTGCGAAAGTAGCGCCGTCCGCCATCAGTCGAAGCAGCAGGGCGTAGTCGTCGGGGGAATGCACCAGCTTCGTTCGTACCGCCAGCGGCCGCCGGATGTAGTTGGTCGACAACAGCAGATCCGGCGACCAATCCGGTTTGAAGAACGGCGACGATCGATGCCCCGCACGATCGATCTCATCTTCATCGCAATAGATGACGTCGGCCCGGCATTCGGCGATTGCAGTGAGCGCGTCGGGGCTGAGTTGATCGCCCGCATCCACGAAGCAGACGTACTCTCCTTTAGCCGCTTCGATATCCGCAACAACCTCGTAATTCGGATAGATCTGCGCGGCCCCAATCTTCTTCCCGCCACCCCGAACCAGAACGCTGATCAGCGGTTTCGCCGTTAAACGATCGACGTCCACTTGCGTTCGCGGCGGCCGCTCCTGCCGTTCGATCCAGCGCTGGTAAGCGCCGTCACTCGGCTTATTGGTTCGTTGCAGCCTTCGGCGAGGGAGCCACTTCGATGCGGCCAGCAATGGCGCGCCGACCGCGCACAGCGATTTCCAGATACGGCTTTGAACGATCTCTTCCGTGTTGCGCGTCAGATCTTCAACGCGCCGGGCGAACTGCTGGTTCGCCGCGCTTTGCCGTTCGACCGTCCGCTGCAAGGAGCGCACTTCACGCCGCAGCCTCTCGATCTCGCGGGCAACCTGCTCTTCGTCCATCGACTACTCATTGTGAAGGACAATGGATTTCGCCGTGAACTTGCCGTGAACTTACGAGACGTCGTCAGCGGAATCCGGGAGCGCGTGATTCGCCGCACAGGCAACAACGATCCGGCATTTCTGCCGCTACGCAATGAACTGGCAAAGCTTCGATCGGAGTACGAGCAGCTCTACGAGTTGCGTCACTTGGTTGGGCGAATGCCCGCACAACCAGCTACCTTGCGCGCCAAAGCGGGAGCGCCGCTGGTGCGAGTCGTCCAGCGCATGCTGTTCTGGTATACGCCGCAGATTCGCGAAGTAGCCGATGCCAGCGCGACGTTCGCCGGAACCGCTTGTACCGCGATGGAGCAGCAGGCCGACCTGACTGCTGCGCTGGCCAAGCGGATCGAAGAGCTCGAAGCGATAGTCGCGGAACTGCGACAAGCCCGCACGCATGAGTAGGCTGAAGGTCGCCATGTTCACTCCGCTGCCGCCCAGCGAAACCGGCACGGCGGAGTACGCGGCTGATCTGATTCGCGCGTTCGAAAAGCGCGTCAATCTACAAGTCTTCGATCGCGTTCCTCGAGACCTTCACTTGGAACGCTATGACGCCATCATTTATCAGATTGCCAACAATCCCTATCATCTGCCGTTCTACAAACTCGCGTTGCAGCATCCCGGCATTGTTGTGTTGCATGAGCCGAATCTGCATGACCTGATCAAGCACCAAACGATTCATCGCGGCGACACCGCCGCCTATCAGCGCGAAGTCCGTTACGAAATCTTCGGCCGTGCCGCCGCGGACATTGAGCAAGCAGCTCCGATGGAAGCGCCTCAGCCCCGCCTGTTCCCCATGCTGCGCCGCTTACTCGATAGCGCGAAAGCCGTAATCGTACACAGCCACTATGCCGCGCGCGAGGTGCGGTTGAAGCACTTCGGCGGACCCGTCTACGTGATCCCGCATGGCACGACGGTGCGCAGCATCGACGCGGCTCCATATCGCGGTAAGTTGGGAATTCGCCTCAACGATCCAGTCATCGGGCTGTTTGGATATCAACGCCCCGACAAGCGCGGTCTCGAAACCTTCCGCGTGTTTCGCGATCTGCTCGTGCGCCATCCGGCCACGCATCTGCTGATCGCGGGCAAACTCCATCCTGAGCTGCGCATGCAGGAATGGATCGCTGAGATGGGACTCACCGGGCGCGTTCACCTGCTCGGATTCCAGACTCTTGAAGACTACGACGGCTACCTGGCAGCGTGCGACGTCGTATTGAACCTGCGGCGGCCGACCTTCGGTGAAACATCGGGAACCATGATGCGCGCGTTCGGACTCGGGAGAACGGTGGTTGTATCGGACAGCGGCGCGTATCGCGAACCACCGGACGACGTGTGTCTGCGCATTCCGCCCGATGCTTATGAAAGCGCGGTGCTCGAAGAAACGCTGCATTGGCTGATCGAAGACCGATCGCGAACGGAGGCGATCGGCGCGGCGGCGCAAGCTTGGGTGCGCGGGTGCTGCACGTGGGAGCGCGTGGCGGAACTCTACGAAGCCGCGGCCCAAGGCGCACCGGGCTGCGTGATCTCCGCTGTGCCCGAAGTCTTCGCGGATAGTCTCAACGACACGGACGACCCGATGCGCCCGTTGATCGAAGCGCACCAAAAACTGGAACCGGGCGGAGTGTTACGCGTTCAGGCGTCACAATCGGCATTCGCGCCCGACGAGATCCGCGCCATGCTTGAAGACGCCGGCTTCGTCGTCCTCGCGATCGATCTTCAAGAAGCCACAATCCGCGCGATCGGCCGCCGTGATTCCGTCCAAAAACATCGCTATCCCAAGTGGCTCTACGCCGACTAATTGAACGCACGCTCATACTGCACCGGCGGCGCCAACTTGACGCCCAGCGCAGCCGCCGCTTCCAGTGGCCAATACGGATGCCGCAGAAACTCGCGCGCGAGTGACACCACATCCGCGTCGCCCTCCCGAATAATCGCCTCCGCCTGATCGGGTTCCGTAATCATCCCCACTGCGCCGGTCAGCATCCCCGTCTCATACCGAATCCGCTTCGAGAACGGCACCTGATACCCCGGACCTACCTCGATCTTGGCGTTCGGAACCATACCGCCGGACGAGCAGTCGATCAGGTCGATCCCGATTGGCTTCACGCACCGCGCGAGCTCAACCGATTGATCGATATCCCAACCGCCCTCCGCCCAATCGCTCGCCGATATCCGCAGAAAGACAGGAAGATCATCGGGCCAGACCGCGCGCACAGCCTTCGACACCTCCAGAGCAAAACGAATGCGGTTGTGGAACGAGCCGCCGTATTCATCCGTGCGCTGATTCGCCAGTGGCGAAAGGAACTCGTGGATCAGATACCCGTGCGCCCCGTGAATCTCGACGACCTGAAATCCTGCTGCGAGCGCCCGTTTGGCAGCCGCCGCGAAAGCATCCGTCAAGCCGTGGATCTCGTCGATGGTCAGTGCGGCGGATTCCCGGTCGCCCGCATGAAACGGAGCCGCGCTGGGCGCGACCGGCTGCCACCCGCCTTCCTCCAATGGCAATTGCGCACCGCGCTTCACCCACGGCACGTTGCAACTGGCCTTACGGCCGGCATGAGCCAGCTGAATACCTGCCCCTGCGCCCTGCTCTTTCAAGAACTTCGCGATGCGCGCCAGCACAGGCACATGCTCGTCTTTGTAGATACCGAGATCGCCGGGTGTAATGCGCCCGCGCGCCTCCACAGCCGACGCTTCGGCGATCACGAGCCCGGCGCGACCCACAGCCCGGCTCCCCAGGTGCACCAGGTGCCAGTCCGTGGCAAAGCCGTCCTCACAGGAGTATTGGCACATGGGAGAAACCACGATTCGGTTACGCAGTTCCAGCCCGCGAATTTTTAAGTTGTCAAAAAGAGTGTTCGGCATGTAGGTTTCGGATGTGTACGCGTTATCTTTATCAAGATGTCTCGAATGCTCGATGAGATCCGCCAGCAGCCAGAAACACTCGAACGGACGCTGCGCACGGAGTGGCGGCGCATCGAAAAGTTCCGCGAGCAAGTGCTTCGCCGCAAACCTCGCCTGATTGTGTTGGTGGCACGCGGCACGTCGGATAACGCCGCGCAATTCGGCCGCTATCTGATCGAGATCACAACCGGGATACCGGTTTCGCTCGCGGCGCCTTCCATCTGGACGCTGTACGGCGCTAAGGTGGACTATCGCGAAACGATGGTGATCGCGATCTCGCAATCCGGCGAATCGACGGACACGAACTTGATCCTGGAGCAAGCCCGCAAACAGAACGCGACGACGGTCGGGATCACGAATGAGCTAAGAAGCACGCTCGCCGGACTCGCTGAACACGTATTCTTCGTCCGCGCCGGTAAAGAGAAGAGCGTGGCGGCTACTAAGACTTACACGGGCCAGCTGCTGATGATGTATCTGATCGCGTACGCACTGGGCGCGAAGCTGCGGCTGGCGGATCTGGAACGCATCCCCGAGTATGTTCGGCTGGCGCTCGGCCTTGAGCCGGAGATCGCGGCGCTCGCGGAACGCTACCGCTTTATGGACCACGCGGTGGTGATGGGTCGCGGGCTGAATTACTCCAACGCGTTCGAGTTCGCCCTGAAGCTGATGGAGACCTGCTACGTGATCGCCGAGCGCTTTTCCTCAGCTGACTTCCAGCATGGCCCGATCGCGATGGTAGAGCACGGCTTCCCGCTTTTCCTATTTGCGCCTTCAGGTGTAACTTGGCCGGGTCTAAGTGAGATGATGATTCAGCTGCGCGGATTGAACGCGGAAACCGTGACTATCACGGACCGGAAAAATCCGGATGCCTGCGCGCTGACTACGCGTCTAATGTGTCTGCCGGAAAGGATCCCGGAACTCTTCACGCCGATACCGTACATTGTTCCCGCGCAGTTATTCTCGGCCGTACTTGCGACACAAAAGGGACGCGATCCGGATAAGCCGCGTACTATTCAGAAGGTTACTAAGACAATTTAAATGCAATTTTCAAACTTAGCTCTATCCCGCCGTTTAGAACGCGCGGAAGGCTTCGCCTGTGCGGAGTCCGCCGAGGCTCGCCGGCGCTTGTTTCCCAGCTCCGGAGCGGAGTGGATAGAGTGCGCCGGAACCTACGCGGTCTTCAATGGAGTGAACTCGCCAATCACTCAGACGTTTGGACTCGGACTGTTCGAGGAACTCACGCCGACAGCGCTCGACACCATCGAGAGCTTCTTCTTCGATCGGGGAACGGATGTAATCCACGAAGTAAGTCCGTTCGCCGGAGTTGCCGCGCTCGACTTACTCTGCGCGCGGGAGTATCGGCCGATCGAGATCAGCAGCGTGATGTACCGCCCGGTAGAAACGCCGCCAGCCGCAAAGCAGCAGCAACCTATCCGTGCGTCTTATAAGTGCGGACGAAGCACCTCTGTGGACCGATATCAGTGCCAGAGGCTGGAGTTCCGGACAGCCGGAGCTTTTGGACTTCGTCCGCGAATACGGCTGCGATCTCCGCGGCTTGCGAGCACAACTTTTGCTTTATCGCCGAACTGGACGGAGAACCCGGTGCTGCCGGCGCGCTATGGATCCATGAAGGCGTTGCGCTGTTTGGCGGCGCGGCGACTATTTCCGGAGATGCGCCGCCGCGGGTTGCAGGGAGCGCTGCTGCAGGAACGTATGCGGTACGCGGCTAAGCAAGGCTGCGACTTAGCCATGATGGTGGCCGAAGCCGGAAGTGAATCGCAGCGCAATACCGAGCGCAAAGGCTTCCAGATCGCTTACACCCGCCTCAAATGGCGCAAGCCTTACCGCGTTCCAAGTACGATCTGATTGCCTTCCGAGTCCTTCATAATCACGAACGTTCCCCAGGGCTGCTTCTGCGGCGGCCCCTTGAACTCTACTCCCTTACTTTGTAAGTCCGCATAGGTCCCTTCCACGTCGTCCACTTCCCAGGAGGTGTTCACGAAGGTACCGATGCGATCCTCCTGACCATCCGGCGTGAACAGGACGATGCCCGTCTCGGCGCCGGGGATTGACAGTTCAATCCAGCGCTGCTTTTCCGAGAACTGTTGATCCGTGAAGATTCGAAAGCCAAGTGTTTCCGTGTAGAACTTGAGTGCCCGGTCCTGATTTTCAACTGGGATGCCGAGGAATTTGATTCGCTTGATCATGCAGCTTTAGAATGCCAGCCCAGACCGGCTGAAATCAATGCCTTGAGAGCAAATAGCGGAATTCGGCGCTATAGCTATGATTGCTATAGTCATGCGAATTGACCCATATATTATCGACACGTTGATGCGCGACCTGGTGGCGCACAGCCGCTCGGCCGCGGTCTTCCTCGTCTACTTACAGCTTTATCGGCTCAGTCACGGTGCAGGACGCGAATCCATTGCCATAAGCCACTCCGTGCTTGCCGAACTAGCCGGACTTTCCAAGCGCTCTGTGCAGACTGCCGTCGCACATCTGGCGGAGCGGCGACTGATTCTGCGCCAGCGCTCGAAACCCACAGCAGTTCCTGTCTATACGGTGCTCACACCGTGGATCCGGCCGACAAAGACGCCGAGGGGCTAAGCATCACCGCTCCCAATCGATCGCTTCGAAGATCGTTCTAAGTCGCTGTCCCTTAACCGGGTTGACCATCTCCACATAGCTGACCTTACCCTGCAGATATGCGCGAAAGTCGAGGAAGCCGCGCCTGATTCTGCGATGCCGCACCGAGCCTCACGCAGTTAGTCAATATAGCTTCCAGTAAGTCAAGGTCCTGCCGTCGTACACTGACGGTCTGGTTCACCACGATCCCCGCCAGTTGCTGCCGCGTGCTTGGTCGCATGATGCGAGTCTTATGGTGATTGACGCCGAAACCCTCTTCCAAGGCGATCGCGGCAGCGTGTGCTGCAAACCGTTCCACTCCGCGGCTGAACTGCGAGCCGCCAGAGAAGGCAAGATCGTCGGCATAGCGGGTATATCTGCCGCCCGCGGTCCGTGCTAAGGCGGATAAGCGGCAATCTAACCGGTAGGCCATCAGGTTCGCCAGCGTCGGAGAAGTCGGAGCGCCCTGCGGTAAGTGCGGCCGCGCATAAAGAGTCCGACTCTCCGGCGGCAAATCCTTGCAGACATCCGCGGGAGCCGCATTGCTGCACAGACCGCCAAGCCGGTCGGCTACTGTCTCGGGATACCCAAGTGTTCGGAACAGCGCTTGGATACGCGCGGTCGGAAACGCCGGAAAGAAGTTCTCGAGATCTAACCGCAACAGAACGCCCTGGCGCACATGAGGCTGCGGCATAGGTCACAATTGACCGTCCTCTTACGAAGCCGTGGACATCCGGATGAACGGGAACGCGATCCAGGATTCCTGAGAGTATCCGCCGCTGTAAGGCCTTCAGCGTGGCCTTCGGGGTCTCAATCAGCCGAACGCCCCCCGAACGTTTGACTAATACGCGATAGTGATAATGCCGAAGCTTGGGAAGCCGGTTGTTCAAGTGTTTCAGATCCGCAAACCACTCAAGCTCTGCGGGATACAAGAGACAACCAATCGGCTAAGTCGCCCACGGTTGCAATCGTAGGAAGCTTCCACTCTTGTGCCGCTGGAATCGGTCGCATCCGCGGCGTCTCCGGCAGCCATTCAGCCACTCGGATTTGACGCTGGTACCTTCCGATAGCCCGCCGAAAACCTCGGTCCCGCTTAAGAAACTCGACCACGTCGCGATGGCGCGGATGCACGCGGCTTTCGAATGTCTGGACATAGCGCAGCGCCAACGGCCGCAACCATTTCCAGTCGCGTCCGAGCGTTCGTGCCGCGCGCACACAGACTGCATCCACCGACAACTCACCACCCAGTAAACTTCTCGCAAGAGCGCTAACAAGCGCGGGAAAGTTCGTAGGAGGGGCGGAAGACATCAACTAGTCTGACTGTGCGTGAGCGGTTCTGCGAGTCATCGCAGGGAAGACTCACGCGGCGCAATGGCGAACCAACAACTCTCCCCCGGGGTAACCCCGGAGAGGCAATTCGAACCCGAAAGTCCGTCTTACCAGGCTTGACGCTTCCGCTCCCATGGAATCATAACAGCGACGTCAGGAGTTCTGCAGAAACTTCGCTGTACCTTCAAAGAACGGGCGAATCACCGCTACCGCTTCCGGCGGAATTTCGGCTTCGGCGAATGCCTCGTCCATGTTCTGCAGCCAGCGGTCACGCGCTGCCGCATCAATCGGAAACCTGCCATGACGCATCCCTAGCCGCGGATGTCCGCGACGCTCAATGTAGCGCATCGATCCGCCAAACCGGAAAATCAGGAAGTCGCGCAGACGCTCTTCCGCGCCGGCTAAGTCACGCGGGGGATACAACGGACCAAGGATGTCGTCGGTCGGCACGCGGCGGTAGAAGGCCGCAACCAAACGCGCGAAGCCTTGTTCGCCGATCAATCCGTACACTTCGTCTTCGGTCATTATTTCTTGATTTGAAAATCCCACATATGCGGTTCTAACTTACCAGGCGTATACTCGATCACCGCGTACTCGCCCGGTTCGAGCGGCTTCTCCGGCCAGATCTTATACAGCCCGTTCTCATCCAGTTGCTTAGTAAAGGTTGCGACCTCGTCCACATCTTCCTCATTGTCATTGATCACCGGGATCATACTAACGCGCTCGGCAATCCGTATTCCGTGATGCGGCGTCAGCTTGATGATGTTAAACCGCTCGTCCTTAAAAAGCTGCAGGTAGAAATCCGGACGCGGGTCTTTCAAGATGTTCAGCGAGTGCTCCTCATTCAGCTCCACAGTAGCCTTGCCGTTGACGAGACCCTTGGGCGCAACGATCTGCAGCAGTCCGCGCCCTTTATTAGTCCGTATACTGATTTCGGCTTGTTTGAAGATAGTAAGCGCACCGGCGTCGCTGAGCATATAAACGCCCGGGTCCTGCGGAATCTTGAGGACTAGCTTCTGCTGCTCGCGAACCGCCTTGTCCTCCTCTGAAATCACCTTGGTTTCTTCGGCGACGGATGCCTGGTGGGAGGAGATTTCGGACTCGGTGCGCGGCAGGTCGACCATCACCGCCGGGATCTCTTCCCATTCGCCGCGTTCCGTCGAGTAGTAGCGGACGCGGTCGCCGTCCACCTTGTATTCGCGGATCAGCTGATAAGAGCCGTCTTTCATGTACAGCCGTGTGGCTGCGGAAAAGCACGGAATGGCGAGAAGCAGAAGCGCAAGCAAGGCGCGCATACGCCTACATTTTACGTTGCGGCGAGCGCATCGAACATAATGACTAGAGCATGCGCTATCGAAGGCTCGGCAAAACCGGATTTGACGTCAGTGAAGTGGGCTATGGAGCCTGGGGTATCGGGGGCGGCCAATGGCTTGGCCACACGGATAAGGAGTCGCTTGTCGCGCTAAAGGCGGCGCTCGCGGCCGGAGTCAATTTCATCGATACCGCGCTTGCTTATGGTGAGGAAGGTCACAGCGAAAAGCTGGTAGCGCGAGCGCTGGAAGATCACGACCGGCAAGTCTACGTGGCGACGAAAGTCCCCCCGAAGAACCGGCTGTGGCCCGCGCGTCCGGGCGTCGGAATTGAAGACGTGTTCCCGTACAACTACATCATGGAGTCCACCGAAACCAGCTTGAAGAATCTGGGCATGGACACGGTGGACCTGCAGCAACTGCACGTCTGGAATCCGGATTGGCTGGGCACTGATGACTGGCGTCGCGCGATCGAAGACCTGAAGAAGCAGGGCAAAGTGCGGGCCTTCGGCGTCTCCATTAACGACCATCAACCCGACTCCGCGCTGGACCTCATCAAGACCGGCATGATCGATACGGTGCAGGTGATCTACAACGTTTTCGACCAGACGCCGGAAGAGAATCTCTTTCCGCTGTGCCGTCAACACGACATCGGCGTGATCGCCCGCGTGCCGTTCGACGAAGGTGCGCTGACCGGGCGCATCACGCCGGACACAGTATTTGATCCGAGCGATTTCCGGGCTGGATACTTCAAAGACGATCGCAAGGTGGAGGTGGATCAGCGGGTCACCGCGATCTGCGATGAGCTCGAAATCGACCGCGAGGACCTTCCGGTGATTGCGCTGCGCTTCATCCTTTCGGAGCCGGCCGTTTCCACAGTGATCCCGGGCATGCGATCGCTGAATAGCGTGCAGCAGAACGTGCGCGCGCCCATGCTGGGACCACTGCCGGAGCAGACCCTCGCCATACTGCATCGGCATGCGTGGGAGAAAAACTTCTACGATTAAACCCGTTTTCACTTCGCTGCTCATTGCGATTGCCGGCTCGGTTCTGTTGCCGCGCGAGAGCCGGTGCGCGCCCGCCACGCGATGGTGGTGACGGTGGAGCAGCACGCGACAGATATTGGCGCGGCCGTACTGCAGAACGGTGGGAACGCGGTGGATGCCGCGGTTGCAGTTGCGTTTTCTCTGGCCGTGACGCATCCTTCTGCGGGCAACTTAGGCGGCGGCGGATTCATGCTGCTCCGCATGGCGGACGGTCGCACGACGTTTATCGATTTCCGCGAGCGCGCGCCGGGAGCCGCTTCACACGACATGTATCTGGATGCGAACCGGAATGCGACTAAGGATAGCCAGATCGGTTATCGGGCTTCAGGAGTTCCCGGTACCGTCGCTGGAATGGCTTACGCACATGAGAAGTTCGGCAAAAAACCGTGGACGGAACTGGTGCAGCCCGCGGTGGATCTCGCGAAGAACGGGTTTTCGGTTTCCTGGGGACTGGCCAATATGTTCACCTGGGACAACACTGCTGAGAAACTCGGCGAGTTCCCGGAATCGAAGCGAATTTTCCTAAAGGGCGGCGCGATGTTGGATGCCGGCGACGTGCTGACGCAGCCGGAACTCGCTGCAACCTTAGGCCGCATACGCGATCGCGGCGCTGACGATTTCTACCGCGGGCAGACCGCGAAGTTGTTAGCGGCGGATATGCGCGAGCATGGCGGCTTGATCACGGAGCAGGATCTCGCGGACTATAAGGTAATCGAACGGAAGCCGCTTACCGGCTTCTATCATGGGCACACGGTTGTCACGGCGCCCCCGCCGAGTTCAGGCGGGATCGGAATCCTCGAGATGATGGGAATCCTCGATGGAACCGACTATACGCGAACTGGTGCCGGGTCCGCGCGTGAACTCCACTATCTGGCGGAAGCGATGCGACGCTTTTTCGCCGACCGCAGCCAGTACATGGGCGATCCGGAGTTCAATAAAGTGCCGGTAACTGAGTTACTCGACCCCCACTATCTGGAGACGCTCCGCGCGTCGATTCAACCGGAAAAAGCCACTCCGAGCAGCGAGATTCGCCCGGGCAAGATCGAGTTAGTCGAAGGTTCAAATACCACGCACTATTCCATAGTCGACGCAGCCGGGAATGCCGCAGCCGTGACTTACACATTGAATGATAGTTTCGGCTCCGGAGTAACTCCGGCCAAGCTAGGTTTTCTGATGAACGACGAGATGGACGACTTCGCGCCCAAGCCCGGTGAACCGAACGGGTTCGGGTTAGTGCAAGGTGAAGCTAACTCGATTGCGCCGCATAAAACGCCGCTGTCGTCTATGAGTCCGACCATGTTAGTACGGGATGGGAAGCTGGAAGCCGTATTGGGAACGCCCGGGGGTCCGACGATTATTAATTCCGTCCTGCAGGTCGCGCTAAACATCATTGATTTCGGGATGAACGCGCAGGAAGCGGTGGATCAACCGCGCATCCATGAGCAGTGGATGCCCGACCGGCTGCAAGCCGAAATGACCTTTTCCCCGGATACGATTCGACTCCTGGAAAGCTACGGGTACGAGGTCCAACTGAAGCGGCACATTGGGGAAATGGCGGTGGTCCTGGTTAGGAATGGCTGGCTCGAAGGCGCTCCCGACGGCCGCACCGAAGGCACTGCTAAAGGATTCTAATACTTGAAACGCGTACTTTCGACGCACTTATTCGCGAACCAGCGCCTGACCACCTCTCTGTTGAATAAGATCCAACAGAGCGGCTTCTCCACCATTGAAATCTTCTGCACGCGGCAGCACCTGGATTACCTGGATAAGTCGCAGATCCGCGACTTAGCGCATTGGTTCCGGGAGGCGGACATGACGCTGCGTTCGCTGCACGCGCCCATGCATACGGATACGATGTGGGGCCGCAGCGGGCCGGATACGCATCTGAACATCTGCGAGCGCGTGAAGGCGAATCGGATCAAGTCGGTGGATGAGATCAAGCGCGCGATCGAGATTGCCGAGACGATCCCGTTCAAGTATCTGATCCAGCACATCGGAGTCAGCGGCGAAGAGTATAGTGATCACAAAGTAGAAGCGGCGTTCAACTCACTCGAAGAGTTATCGATTTTCGGCAGGCAGCGCGGCGTGGAGATCCTGCTGGAGAACATCCCGAACGAGCTATCGTCAGCCGAGGCGCTGGTGCGGTTCTTGAACATCACGCACTTACAGCTATCTTTCGTATTCGATGCGGGACACGCCAACATCGGCGCGGGCGTGGAGCATGAGTTCGAGTTGATGAAAGACCGTATCCTGTCGCTGCATTTGCATGATAACGATGGCAAAGCGGACTCCCATCTGTTCCCTTTAGTTGCCGAAGGCGGCACGATCGACTGGCGGAGGACCATGGAGCTACTTCGTCAGCGGCCGGATCAGTATCCGCTGTTGCTGGAGTTGAAGGAAGTTCCTGAGTGGGGGAATGGGTTAGAGAAGGCCAAGGAGTCGTTCTCAAGGTTAGAAGATCTGTAAGTCTGGGTCAGGAGTAGACCCACTCGTCGGCCAACAGGAAATTGACCAACGAACATAAACTAATTGCTGCAAGAGCCGACGGCAGCACAGGGCGTTTCAGTAACTCCACGAAGCAATAAGTCAGCAGAGTATTCCCGGCAAGCGACACCAATCCGTTGCCGGCCTGAAAGCGCCAAAACCGCGCAACGCGCTTTCGGGTATCTTGAACGAAACGGTCGCCCCACGTATAACGCTCATGAAGTATGAAGTTAAACACCACGGTAAGTTCAACGGCAACCGCAGTCGACGTCCAGCTTGACCATCGGGCGAACCTTGTCAGCAGCGCAATCAGCGCTAACTGAAGCACCATCCCCAGCAGACCCACCAAGCCGAATTTCCCGAACCGCAGCCACGGCCGCCGCATCAAAGTGTTTCCTCGCGATACAGTCGGACCGTGTGCCGCACCGCCGCCGTAATCACCATGATCGCCATCCCGGCGATTGCCACCGCGCCGCCAACATCGAACAACAGGAAGCGGTGTCCGCCGATATTCACGTAAGGTTGAACAAGTAATCGAGCATTGCCCAGGATGAGTAGAATGCGTATCTCAGTCGGCCCGAAAACGCCATGCGACAACTGGAAGCGCCCCATCGTATAAGTGGCCAGATAGCTTTCGATCGACAGCGCATAGAAACAAACGAGCATCCCAGCCGCGACTTCCCAATGAATGTATCCCGAGCAGCCAACCCCCGCCATCAGCGCAGACGCGCCGAAGGTATCAACGATATGGTCCACATAAAACCCGTATCGCGGACGCTGCCGGTTGCGAACACGCGCCAGTGTTCCATCCAGACTATCGCCTAGCCAATTCACCGCAATCAATAGATTCACCAGCCAGAGAGCCGCCGCCCAGCGCGATGCGAGCCCATAAAATAAGCCCGCGGCTAACTGCGCAACGAACGCCAACGCCGTGAAGTGATCCGGACTAATCGCTGCCGGTGTTCGCCGAGCGATCCACACCAACACCCGTTTCTCCAGCCCCGCGGTAAGCGCAAAGTTCGTCCTCGTGGCATTTACGAAGCTCGTGTTCATCGCTGCTCCTTTCCCGCCAGCGCGTTCCGAGTCGCAATCAAAGTGGATTCAATCGACGTTCTAGGGAACTCTTTCAGAATCGGAATGACCAACCAACCCAAACCAGGCGGAACATCGCGCGTGAGGGAGATCTGCCTCGCACTCGATCATCAGCCCATCGCGCACCTGCAGGAAGCTCCAGTACGCATTGATGCGCCAGAGAAACCCGTCGTCATCTCCCTCGCGCCGCCGGTGTTCATGCGAAGTGTCTGGCGCGTCCACCTCCCAAATGTGCGCGCTCCTCGAGTACCCATAGCCGCCATTCGTCCCGATCAGCCCGGCTTGAACCCGGTATTCCGCATCGAACACGATAGCGATCGCCATCTGCTTCTTGAGGCGCATACCCAGCGTGACAACCTCGCCATCATGACCTATCACGCGTGAGGAAACCACCTCCGGCCGGTAGTAGCTGGACAGATGATCGTAGTCTTTCAGCAAGGCCACCATGCCCTCGCGGCTCGCGCCCTGGACGAACGCTGCGGCCCGCCAGTGATGCATTAGTCCGCCGCTTACCGGCCACGACCCTCCGTTGATCGCCTGCGTCCGCACCGTTCCTGATCTCAGGTCCCGCTCGGCCGCGTCGCTGTCGGTCTGGCTTCGGTCGAGCGCGGCGATGAAGGTCTCGGGCGATGCGTGCTGTTTGACCAGACGCTTCTCCACCCCGGCGACGTACCCGTCAAAAGCCGCCTTCGCCGCCGGACTCAGATGGACCGCCGGACAAGGCATCCCCAACAGTAGAAACGCAAACACCATTCGGATTTCGATTCTCAAATTCGAGCTCCCGTCGGAATCATCCCCGATCTCGCGGCGCGCCGCAATCGATACGACATCGAAAGCGCCTCATCCGAACATCATCGTCTAAGTAGATGAGATGAATGGGTTTACCGGAAGTCATCTTCCGAGTGCAACCAATCGGAAGCTAACATGGAACGAGCATGTCAGCCGAGACTGCCTGCCGGATATTCCGCTTCGGAGCCTTCGAAGTCAACGAGTCTGAAGGAGAGCTCCGCAAGAACGGGATCCGCATCAAACTGCATGCGCAACCGTTTCAGGTGCTGATGGCGCTCCTGGAAAAGCCGTCCGAATTGGTGACCCGTGAAGACATTCGGAACCGGTTGTGGGGCGACGGCACGTTTGTCGATTTCGACCACGGCCTGAACACGGCGGTGAACAAAATCCGGCAAGCGCTCTCCGACTCGGCTTCCGACCCGCGCTACATCGAGACGGTTTCCGGCAAGGGCTACCGATTCATCGCGCCGGTTTCGCTCGCTGCAGCTGCTAACCCTGAAGCGCTGAGCGTCGCCGTACCTCGCGAGCCGGACAGATCTCCATCAAGCCAGTTCCTCGCGACGCCGAAAGAGTTGCCTGGCGCGCCAAGGAACCTGGTCCGGACCCTTCTACTGCTGGAACAGCTGATGTACCTGGCGTTCTACGTGGGCTCGCTCGCAAACCTCCCCGAAATCCGCGACATTCTCGACGAAGCCAAACTTCCCCTGGCCCTTGCGATGTTTTCCGTCTTAGTGATCACCGCAGCCGGGTTGATCCCGGTCCGCCTTTTCCTCTGCACGGCCGTCGCGTTCGATCTGCAACAACTTCCCGCGAAGTTCCGTAAGCTCTTCCCCGTCTTGCTGCCTTTGGACTTGCTCTGGGCACTCTCGCCGTTTCTGCTGATCCACCACATCGACCTAGGTCTCGCGATCGGGTTATGCGCCGCGCTGCTCTATGCCCCGTTCGCGCAACGCTCGCTCATTTTGATGTATGAGCGAGCGCGCTAGCAATGGCAACCCGAAAGCTCGAAATCAAGGCCGCGCGATCTTAGTGGCTACCGTTGAAGCTCATATAACCAATCGCCAATGCCTCGGGCGAATCCGGAGCTGCCCAGAGTGCTCGCAGCAATTGCTTCGGGCGGGTATTCAGCAACGCTTTCAGATCAACGCCGCATTCGAAGCGCATATGATTTGTCTGGTTCAAGCTACTTAGAGCCGCAGCCGGCGCCATGTCGAATCCAGGTGAGGCGGCCGGACCCGCAGCTCCAGCGGTACTCGGGCTCAAAACGGGGATCAAGCCCAATTCGTCCATCGGCCGGATTCCTCGGAAGCCTCCGCCCGGATGGTGAAACGAAGCCGTCCCGTTTAAGGCAATGCCGACCGTCGCAGTAACTGCCGGAGTTTGCGCGTGTTGCATGCCGTATGAATCCAATCCAAATCGACCGCCGACTGTTGGAGTGCGCCGCGTAAGCTGAATCAAAGAGGGGCTTAGAGCGGGAAGCGCTCCACTGACTACAGTCAGCACAACACTGTGCGCGTTGTAAGTGATCGTGAAGTGTTCGCTGCCGTTAATTGCCAAACCATTCACATTGGCGAACGTGTCGCCTAGAGAACCGGCCGTGAGAATTGTGAACGTTTGGCCCACGGTTGGAGTAAATCCGGGACCTAATGTAATATCCAGGATCCCGCCGAGGGTTGCACTCTTTGCGACCTTAAGTACGTCGTAGTTAGTACCTGCCGTCGCGCCGTTAATCTCGATGTCCAGCGTGCCCGATGAACTCTGCGTATAAGTATCGGCCACAGTTAGCTTTCCGGTAGCCGTAGCGGAATCGCCTGGAGTCAAAATGCTGGAGTCCACCACGTTATAACCCAGCGTGCCGACACCGTCGAGAGAACCTCCGTTCAATGCCAGCGTTCCGAGGGTGGTGGAAGTCAAGGTACCGTCAATGGTCGCTGACCCTCCCGTTTGAGTAAAGTTGAACGAACTGCCGCCGACCGTAAACGTGGTGCCCGCTGAGACGGTGAACAGGCCGGCATTCGTGAAGTTCCCCGCGCTAGTAGTCAGCACCGCCGCGGACGCCAGCTTGAACACACCGGTAGACGTGTTGTTGTTGAAACCAGCGAGTATGTTGTTGCCCCCGAAATCGTTGAAAACGCCCGTCCCGTTCAGAGTAATGTTTGCGGCATTGTTAGCGATCGTCGTGCCGCTTGCTCCGAATTCAAGAGTGCCACTGACGTTGTAAGTACCGCCCGTCAGGGTGTCGCCCGCAAAATTCTTCAACGCACCCCCGGCTGAAGTACCGATCTTCATCGTCGCGCCTGCACCTACCTCGAGAGCGCCATTGTTTTTGAGACCCGCGGCCGTCGGCAGGATAGAGAGCGTTCCCGCCTGAATCGCGGATAGTATCCCATTGTTGGTGATGCCGAGATTCTCAATCGCGCCGGAGCCTTGGATCGTGTTCGAACTGGTGAGGGTTACGCCGGAACCAACACCGGCGATAACACCTTTACTCAAGTTGACCGTGCCTTTGCCGGTGAGCGCAGTTGCGGCCTTAAGATCGAGCATCGATCCTTTCAGGGCGATCGTGCCGGAGTTTGGATCGGACCCGGCTGTATCGATGGTCAGAGTAGCGCCGGTTCCGACAGTAACAGCCCCGGCGTTCGAGAGTAGACCTACGCTTGCTGCGTCGGTCGTGTCGTTGTTTGCTCCGATATTGGTGGTTGCGCCGGTATTGTTCGTCAGCGTGCCGGTGACGGCAAGAGTATTCGCGCCGCCTCCCAGATTCTGACCGTTGGTGGAAACAGTTCCACTGTTGGTCAGATTGCCGGTAACCGTAAGTGAGCTGGCCTGTTCCAGGTCCACGGTACCGGCATTAGTGAATGCGCCGGGAGTGGTGAACGAGCCACCGGCCGCGACAGTGAACGACGCGCCGGCAGCATTCGTGTTGAAGGCGCTAAGCAGGTTGTTGCCGCCCAAATCGATCAGGCTGCCGGTCCCCGCTAATGTCAGATTTGCGTCGTTCGTGACTAAGGTGCTGCCGCTTGCGCCGAACTGAAGAGTACCGGCAACATAGTAAGTTCCGCCCGTTAGAGTAGATCCGGAAAAATTACTAAGCGCGCCACTAACTTCGAACGTGTCTCCCGCCCCGACCACCAAGCCACCTAAATTCGTGAAGCCGCCGCCCGTGGTGAAGCTGCGTCCGGGGCCGAGGGTGAAGACGCCGCCTGGTTCGTTGACCGCGAAACCGGTCAGGGCGTTTACACCGGTAGTGTTGGTAATAGCCGAGTTAGGACCGGTCAAGATGATATTCGCCGCGTTGTCGACGATGTTTGCATTGGTGAACTCAATAGTTCCGCCGTTGGCGTTGTACGTTCCGCCGGTGAGCGTGTTCGTCGAGCTATTGAAATTGGTGAAGTAGCCGCCAGTAATGTCGAGGGTGCTGCCAGCGTTGGCTTCGACGGTTCCGTTGTTGGTGAAGCCGGTGCTGGAGGGTTGGATGATTAAAGTTGTGGTTTGATTGGCCAGTACCGTGCCGTCGTTGATGAAGCCCATCTGCCCGTCGCCGATATTGCCTGCGCCCTCAATGGTGTTGTCCACATTGGTCAGGGTGTCGGCGGGAGACGCGCCCAGAATCAAGTTGCGCGTGTTGTTCCCCATCGTGATCGTGCCGCCGCCGCTCAAGGTCACATTGCTGGCGCCGATGAACAGCTTCGTGAAGTCCCCCGTGGAACCGATGGCGATGTTGCCCCCGTTGTTGATCGTCGAACCGCTCTCGGTTAAATAGGTGTTGTCGCCGATCGTCACCTGCCCGCCCGCCGGGTTTGTCAGCGCGCCGATCGAGGCGCTGTCGCCAGCGATCATCGTGATCGTGCCGGTGGAACTGTTGCTCACCGGCGCATTGATCGTGGCGGTCCCTAACAGCAGGCTGGCCGCCCCGGTCTGCGTCACCGCGCCTCCATTGATCGTCGTGTTGCCCGCGAACTCCAGCGTGCCCGCGTTGTTCTGAATGGTCTGGCTGTTGGTCCACGTCCCCCCATAAAATTCCAGGGTCGAGCCGCTGGCGGCCAGAATCGTCCCCGTATTGCTGTTCGCGCTCCCCGTCGCCTGCAGCACGAGCGTACCGCCATTAGTCGCTTCCAGCGTCCCGCTGTTGGTCAGCCCGTTGCTGGTTTCAACCGTGAGTCCCGCCGACTGGTTCCCGATGATCGTCCCCGAGTTCGCAAGGGCCATCTGGTTGTCCCCGATATTCCCTGCGCCCTCAATGGTGTTGTCCACATTGGTCAGGGTGTCGGCGGGAGACGCGCCCAGAATCAAGTTGCGCGTGTTGTTCCCCATCGTGATCGTGCCGCCGCCGCTCAAGGTCACATTGCTGGCGCCGATGAACAGCTTCGTGAAGTCCCCCGTGGAACTGATGGCGATGTTGCCCCCGTTGTTGATCGTCGAACCGCTCTCGGTTAAATAGGTGTTGTCGCCGATCGTCACCTGCCCGCCCGCCGGGTTTGTCAGCGCGCCAATCGAGGCGCTGTCGCCAGCGATCATCGTGATCGTGCCGGTGGAACTGTTGCTCACCGGCGCATTGATCGTGGCGGTCCCTAACAGCAGGCTGCCCGCCCCGGTCTGCGTCACCGCGCCTCCATTGATCGTCGTGTTGCCCGCGAACTCCAGCGTGCCCGCGTTGTTCTGAATGGTCTGGCTGTTGGTCCACGTCCCCCCATAAAATTCCAGGGTCGAGCCGCTGGCGGCCTGAATCGTCCCCGTATTGCTGTTCGCGCTCCCCGCCGCTTCCAGCACGAGCGTACCGCCATTAGTCGCTTCCAGCGTCCCGCTGTTGGTCAGCCCGTTGCTGGTTTCAACCGTGAGTCCCGCCGACTGGTTCCCGATGATCGTCCCCGAGTTCGCAAGGGCCATCTGGTTGTCCCCGATATTCCCTGCGCCCTCAATGGTGTTGTCCACATTGGTCAGGGTGTCGGCGGGAGACGCGCCCAGAATCAAGTTGCGCGTGTTGTTCCCCATCGTGATCGTGCCGCCGCCGCTCAAGGTCACATTGCTGGCGCCGATGAACAGCTTCGTGAAGTCCCCCGTGGAACTAATGGCGATGTTGCCCCCGTTGTTGATCGTCGAACCGCTCTCGGTTAAATAGGTGTTGTCGCCGATCGTCACCTGCCCGCCCGCCGGGTTTGTCAGCGCGCCAATCGAGGCGCTGTCGCCAGCGATCATCGTGATCGTGCCGGTGGAACTGTTGCTCACCGGCGCATTGATCGTGGCGGTCCCTAACAGCAGGCTGCCCGCCCCGGTCTGCGTCACCGCGCCTCCATTTATCGTCGTGTTGCCCGCGAACTCCAGCGTGCCCGCATTGTTCTGAATGGTCTGGCTGTTGGTCCACGTCCCCCCATAAAATTCCAGGGTCGAGCCGCTGGCGGCCAGAATCGTCCCCGTATTGCTGTTCGCGCTCCCCGTCGCCTGCAGCACGAGCGTACCGCCATTGGTCGCTTCCAGCGTCCCGCTGTTGGTCAGCCCGTTGCTGGTTTCAACCGTGAGTCCCGCCGACTGGTTGCCGATAATCGTCCCCGAGTTGATCAGGGCCATCTGGTTGTCCCCGATATTCCCTGCGCCCTCAATGGTGTTGTCCACATTGGTCAGGGTGTCGCCGGGAGACGCGCCCAGAATCAAGTTGCGCGTGTTGTTCCCCATCGTGATCGTGCCGCCGCCGCTCAAGGTCACATTGCTGGCGCCGATGAACAGCTTCGTGAAGTCCCCCGTGGAACTGATGGCGATGTTGCCCCCGTTGTTGATCGTCGAACCGCTCTCGGTTAAATAGGTGTTGTCGCCGATCGTCACCTGCCCGCCCGCCGGGTTTGTCAGCGCGCCAATCGAGGCGCTGTCGCCAGCGATCATCGTGATCGTGCCGGTGGAACTGTTGCTCACCGGCGCATTGATCGTGGCGGTCCCTAACAGCAGGCTGCCCGCCCCGGTCTGCGTCACCGCGCCTCCATTGATCGTCGTGTTGCCCGCGAACTCCAGCGTGCCCGCATTGTTCTGAATGGTCTTGCTGTTGGTCCATACACCGCCATAAAATTCCAGGGTCGAGCCGCTGGCCGCCAGAATCGTCCCCGTATTGCTGTTCGCGCTCCCCGTCGCCTGCAGCACGAGCGTACCGCCATTGGTCGCTTCCAGCGTCCCGCTGTTGGTCAGCCCGTTGCTGGTTTCAACCGTGAGTCCCGCCGACTGGTTCCCGATGATCGTCCCCGAGTTCGCAAGGGCCATCTGGTTGTCCCCGATATTCCCTGCGCCCTCAATGGTGTTGTCCACATTGGTCAGGGTGTCGGCGGGAGACGCGCCCAGAATCAAGTTGCGCGTGTTGTTCCCCATCGTGATCGTGCCGCCGCCGCTCAAGGTCACATTGCTGGCGCCGATGAACAGCTTCGTGAAGTCCCCCGTGGAACTGATGGCGATGTTGCCCCCGTTGTTGATCGTCGAACCGCTCTCGGTTAAATAGGTGTTGTCGCCATCGTCACCTGCCGCCGCCGGGTTTGTCAGCGCGACAATCAGGCGCTGTCGCCAGCGATCATCGTGATCGTGCCGGTGGAACTGTTGCTCACCGGCGCATTGATCGTGGCGGTCCCTAACAGCAGGCTGCCCGCCCCGGTCTGCGTCACCGCGCCTCCATTGATCGTCGTGTTGCCCGCGAACTCCAGCGTGCCCGCGTTGTTCTGAATGGTCTGGCTGTTGGTCCACGTCCCCCCATAAAATTCCAGGGTCGAGCCGCTGGCGGCCTGAATCGTCCCCGTATTGC
>CAWCZA010000016.1:0-44906 GCA_963799935.1 uncultured Gammaproteobacteria bacterium
AAATCGCAGCGTTAATTAAAAGCGGAGCGCCGCGCCAGCAAAAAGGATGACGAGTTCTGATACGTTTTGGATTTTGAGAGCCGGCAGTTGAGTCATGGTGGGCTTGACAGAACTCGAATCTGTGACCTCCTGCGTGTCAAGCCTGAGGAGGGCTTCTTTCGGGTCCATGGTTTCTATCGCGTTCTCTATGTTTTCAACAACTTGGGGAGCCTGCCTTTCGCTCAACTGGTAAGCTCAACTAGATCATCAGATGGGGTTTTGATACGGTTTTGATACGGTTCGGAAGGTGCCCGAATGTCGGTGGAATCCATGCTGTGTGCCTATCCAACTGATAAGAGCCCCATCCGCTTTCTTCAGACGACGCGAGAAGCGCCTCTTGTCGAGTTCGCGGCGAAAAAGCAACGGTACCCATCCAATCTGATCTCGTAGAGCCATTCGCGGCCTTCCGGAAGCGTTTCGGTGCGCAGGAGCAGCATCGGCTCGATGAAATGCGCATTAATTCTCGACGCGGCCATATCCGTTAGTCTGACGCCTCAGCCTCTTACTGTTCTCCCTGTTCCGAGTGCGCCAGCGCGTAGGTGAATTCCGCTCCGAGGAGAAAGAGCAGCGAAGAATAGTAGATCCAGATAATCACGACCATCAATGATCCGGCCGCGCCGTACGCCGAGCTCACGCCGGCCTTACCCAAATAGAGTCCAATGAGAAACTTGCCGATCGTGAATAGAAACGCGGTGGCGATGGCGCCAATCCACACATCTTTCCAGGCAATCTGTGCCTCCGGCACAAACTTGAAGATCAATGCAAACAGTACCGAGATGCCGGCGAGTGAAACCACGAAGTTGATTGCGCTCAGAATGAATTCCGGCAACGGTAGTAGACCGCCGAGAAACTTGCCCATTGCGGCCAGTCCGGCGCTGAGAACCAGCGAGACAAGCAGGAGGAACCCGATGGCCAACACCATCCCGAAAGAGAAGAACCGCTCTCGCAGCATGCCGCCGATTCCGCCTCCGCTCTTCGGTTTTACGTCCCACATCTTATTCAGAGCCGACCGTAATTCACCGAAAACGCCCGAAGCGCCAAATAACGGCGGTGTCGCATTGCAGGCACGTCGCATAGAACTGCTGGGGCGTGAGCCAATCGCATTACTGTAAGGCTACGATTCCGAATAGCCGTTCGATAAAACGCTTCTGCCCGACGATCGCGGCTTTCGGCAACCAACGGATTTGGCCTTTTCGGATGATGTTCATTGCTTCGTATCCCGCTATTGTGCTCAGTGCTCCTTGCACGGATCGGAAACCCTGACTCGCCGTGATCCGCTTCTTCACGAAACGGTGGTCCTGCTCGATGATGTTGTTCAGGTAAGGAGATGGTCGGCAGCGGCATTTCCGGCTCAATACCCCGGACTCCTTCAACTCGGCGATCGCCGTTGCATATGCCGCGTGACCATCAACATTGATGACGCGCGGTCTGGCCGGAACGGTGCTCAGGGCCAGTTGCAGAAAGCCCTTTGCCGCCGTCAGATCTCGGTGTGGGGACAGCAGGAAATCAATGGTGTTTCCCGCCGAGTCAATCGCTCTATACAAATACGTCCATCGGCCCCCCACGCGGACATAGGTTTCATCGACCCTCCACGAACGATTGGGACGCCGCATCTCTCGCCGGATTAGGTCGTTTAGAATCGCGCTGAAGTGCATAACCCAGCGAGCGATGGTTGAGTGATCAACCTGCACGCCCCGTTCGGCCATCATTTCCTCCAGATCCCGATAGCTCAGCGGGTAGCGCAAATACCATCGGACGCAGGACACGATAACCTCCTCGGGAAAACGCCGCCCACGAAATCGACTAACCTTATCGCTGCTCATCCGGGTTCACCGTAACAGACCGAATCTTCCTGAATGCGACACTGCTCGTTTGTGGGACATGGCTTCGGTAACATTCGCGCTAACGCTCGACTGATGGAAGTGAATTCGCCCGGGTTGTCCGGAAGTCCGCATCTAGGACGCGAGCCCCGTTCTGAGTTGGGTGGGTACGGCACTTCAGCGACATGCCAACTATATGACCCAGAGAATTGCGTTACTCACCAAAATTCATGCGGAACGAATCGAGTCAGGTCAAGTAAGTTCAGGCACTTTCCTAAACACCTTTACAAGGAAGAAGACCCGCGCCGTTAACGGAATCCAGATCGGAGCAGGGGAGTATAGTTGAGGCTTCATCTCAACCCACAAGAGACTAATGTGATAAGACCCTTCACAATTGCGGCTGCGTGCATTATTTCGTGTTCGTTTGCTCAGTCACAGCAGTCCGCCGGAATTGACGACACCTGCGCGAAATTAGCATCACTGAACTTGCCCGGGGCAAAGGTGGTCTCCGCCACAACTGTTGCCGCCGGCGCATTCACGCCGGCCCGACAACCTTCGATGAGCGCGCCCGCGCAGAAGGGCGCTGACTCCGCACGGCTGCCGGAGTTTTGCCGCGTCCAGGTGCCATGGCCACGCCGAGCACCGACTCCGCCATACCGATCCAAGTGTGGATGCCGGCGAAGGACTGGAACGGCAAGTTTCGCGGCCAGGGCAATGGCGGTTTTGCAGGCAGCATCGATTTTCTTGGCACTGCCGTTGCCCTGATGCAGGGTTATGCCAGCGGTGCAACCGATACTGGCCACTCCGGAGCTGCGGGCGATGCCAGTTGGGCGCTGGGCCATCGGGAGAAGGTGATCGACTTCGGCTACCGCGCCGTGCACGAGATGACGGCCATTTCGAAGACCATGGTCCAGGCGTACTACCGAGCGGCGTCGAAGCATAACTATTTTGCGAGTTGTTCTGACGGCGGGCGCGAAGCACTGATGGAAGTGCAGCGGTTTCCTGATGACTATGACGGTGTGGTTGCCGGCGCTCCGGCCAACAACTGGACAGCCCTCTTAGTTAATGCGCTCCACAACGAGCAGTCCATGAGCGGAGACACGGTGGGCTATATTCCCCCGGCGAAGCTGCCCGCGATTGATGCGGCAGTGCGTGCGGCATGCGATACGGCCGACGGGGTGAAAGATGGAGTGATCAACGACCCGCGCCAGTGTCACTTCAAACCGGAGACCTTGATCTGCAGTGGCGCGGAAAGCGACGCATGCCTGAGCGCGAAGCAAGTGCATACGCTAGAGGTGCTCTATGCAGGCCTACACGATACCGTGGGGAAGTTGATCTTTCCGGGTTTTCTGCCGGGATCTGAACTCGGTTCTGGGGGGTGGGGATCATGGATTACAGGTTCCGCGCCAGGCACCAGCGCCCTGTACGTTTTCTCCACCCAATACTTCATCAACATGGTCTATGAGAAGAAGGACTGGAATTATAAAAGTGCTGCAGTTGCCGACGCGTACAAAGCCGCGATCGAGAAAACGAGTCGGATGCTCGACGCCAACGATCCGAATCTGCAGCCCTTTGCTGCACGCGGCGGCAAGTTGATTCTTTATCACGGCTGGAATGACCCCGCCATCTCCCCGCTGAACACGATTAATTACTACAACGACGTTCGCGCGACTGTGGGAGAGACGACCGCCGACTCATTTGTGCGGCTGTTCATGATTCCCGGAATGCAGCACTGCCTCACTGGGCCGGGAGCTACGTCTCTCGATCAGTGGGGCATGCCCATGACCGCCGTTCCCGACGACGCCAAGCACGATGTCTACTTGGCTCTCGAAGCATGGGTGGAAAAGGGTGCAGCGCCGGAGAGCATGATTGCGGCTAAGTACGACGTGACCGCAAATCCGCCCAAACTGGAAATGACGCGCCCCGTTTGTGCGTATCCGAAGGCAGCACAATACAAGGGAAGCGGCGACACAAATGACGCGGCAAACTTCACCTGTGCAGCGGCGAAGTAGTAAACTAGTCGAGGATCTTGGCCGACATACGATCATAGGAGTCATCTTCCCGACTGCCACTTCAGTAGCCTGCCCCCTCATAGTTTTCACCTGACGTATAGTTCGCCACCCGTAGAAGTGGAGGTCGTTTTGGTCGTTTGTCCCCAAGTCCGCTTCTAGGAGATCATCTCGCCGGCTTACGACTGCACAACGGGTTCGTGTCGTGTATGGCCGGATCGATAGCGAATCCAGTGACGCTCGTCTGGTTCGAGGAGAACCCGATCGAGGGAAGCAGTGAAAGTACGGCCCAAAGAAGCTGCTGGGCTGATCGAGCGTGGCTCAAGTGGAAGTTAGTCTCGGACATCTCCGGGTTGAAGCGATCCCGTATGGTCAACAAATGAGAACTCGTTTGTTTCGTGCGATCTGCGATCCTATTCGCTCGCGATGAAAAATGACCAATGGGCGCGTCTGCTGGCGTATGTTACGGGCCTGGTGAACCAGAAGCTGCTACTCCAGAACGAGTACCTCATCGCCGAGAACAGAATCCTTCGCGCACAATTGCCGGAACGTTTGCGGCTGACCGACCCTCACCGGTCCACGCTGGCCGAAATCGGCAAGCGCCTCGGCCGTAAAGCTCTCTCCGAAGTGGCCATCGTTGCCAAACCGGAAACAATCCTGGCCTGGTATCGTCGGCTGATCGCGCAGAAGTTTGATGGATCGAAGTTCCGGAAAGCGCCGGGAAGACCGCCCATTACTTGTGAAGTCACTGAACTCATTGTTCGAATGGCGCGCGAGAATCCCGGGTGGGGCTACGACCGGATTGTGGGAGCTCTGTCCAACCTCGGTCATGTCGTTTGCCACCAAACGGTGGGGAACATTTTGCGCCGGCACGGGATTGCGCCCGCCCCGAAGCGCAGTCAGACGACCACCTGGAAAGACTTCATCGCGGCGCACATGGCAGTTCTGACAGGCATCGATTTCTTCACCGTAGAGGTGCTCACCTGGCGAGGGCTCGCCACCTACTATGTTCTGTTCTTTCTCCAGTTGGAGGGACGCCGCGTGAGCCTGGCGGGCATGACGAGACATCCCGACAAGGAATGGATGGAACAGATGGCCCGGAACGCCGTGGACCCGGACTTTGGATATCTGCGCAGTCAGCAGTACGTGCTGCACGACCGGGACACGAAGTTCTGCGCCAGCTTCCGTTCGATCCTGGAGTCGGAAGGCGTGAAGTGCCTGACGCTGCCGCCGCGCAGCCCGGACCTGAACGCGTTCGCCGAACGTTGGGTACGATCAGCGAGGGAGGAATGTCTTCGTAAAATGATCCTGTTCGGCGAAGGTTCGCTGAGACGAGCGTTGACCGAATATGTAAGTCACTTCCATTCCGAACGGAACCATCAGGGTAAAGACAATCTCCTTTTGTTCCCGGAAGCAAAGTCAACAAGGCACCTCACTCAAGCTGTTCGTAAAAGGCGGCGTCTCGGAGGTTTACTCAACTATTACTCCCGCGCCGCATGAGTAAGTTGACCATACGACGAAATCCATAACAACCGCTAGATCGGCAGCAGAGCCAAATACCATTAAGTGGGCTAGGAACGTCGGTAAATCCGACAATGTTTGTTCCGGATCGTCGTACCACACAACCCGACGGGCCACTTTGACTAACTCTGCTGGATATTCGCCGCCCGGCATCACCGGTCAAGACCCACCGGGCTTAGGTCGCCGCGCGCGGAGAATTGGCAGATTTGCGGGGTCAGCCCCGCGCGCCCACCGACCCAAGTCTCGCTGGATTGTTGCCGGCACCCGCGAGAGCGTACCGTCCCCCGAAAAATTGTAAAGCTCGGATACTTACTTCCGGCTCAAATCTGGTGTCGATGGCTCGAGCGGCTAGACCAGTCGATACATCAATGCCGTGCTCAACGAGAGCAAAAATGTCCGTACAGTCCTGCCAGCTTGCCCGCATTTGAATTACGCGCATCTTCATCCCCGCTAGATCCGATAGCGACGCGACCCTCACCCGGGAGCCCAACGCTCTAAGTGGATCCTCGACGCGCTTCAACGTGGTCAGCCCGCCGAAAAACGCCACCCTTACCAACAACGACATTGTTATTCCCGTTCAATAGAAACTCACGGTGCGCTCGCAGACTGCTCGACGCAAAGCGTCTGCGTTCCGGTCGAGACTCGCGTCCGCTCCACATAACAGTTTCACAAACTCATTTGAAGCAAGACCCATCTGCCTCGACCTCGGTTAACGCTCCATTAAATTACGACGGGTTGCCAGACGTCCGCGATGTTTCTCGGCCAGCATCTCGGCTTCCGCGCAAACCGCCGACTGGTATTTACCGAGCCATCCGCTCCAGTCACCCTCTTGCGGTGTGTCGCCCAGCGAAGCGAGGTGCTCGACCTTTTCTCGAAGGTGTTGGCGGTTGGAAAGGATTGCGTAAGCATTCCCGAAATCCTTGATTTCGACCTCAAGTCCATTAATGAAAACTTTCCGCAACCGGATAAATGAGTTCGCCCTTAGACCTCCCTGGCTGCGGACCTCTTCGATTTTCCGCGTGTACGGGACGTAGTAGACGATCGCGTTTGTCGCTTCTAGCATCAGATAGCTATTTCCAGACGGCTCGTCTTGCCCATGCACAAGGACCCGACCCTCGACCGATTCGATCCTCCTCCAATCGAGTGTCTGTATGGTGAGTCTTGCATCCGAAACGAGTTCCCCGTGTGAGGCGAGAGTTCGTTGCCGATCTTTCATGCGTTGCGTTGCTCGCAATACTTGTTCGCTGTCCTCGCGGATGAGCCATGAGCCATGGCCGAGACTTCGAGCTAGTTCCATCCGCTGCAGGTAGAACAGCCTTTTGGTAATGAGTGCGCGCTGAGTTTCGTCCGTCTCTGCGCGTTGTGTGAACACAAGTCCGTCTTCGCTGCGCTGACAATTGCGCAGGATGACGCGGTCTAACGACGTGAGACGAGGTTCCTGGACCTCGCGCCGTTGCGCCTCTACCGCATCCAAGCTGGTGCGAAACCCAAGCTGTTGCGTGCAGAGATCCTCGGCGATCTCGCGAATACCCTGCTTTACATAGTCGCGACTCAGCCGCAACTCCTTTCCGTCACGGAGGCGCCCCTAAGTGCGACATGCACATGCGGATGTTCGGTATTGCGATGGACCACGGCCACCCACTCCAGGGAACCGCCAAGATCCTCGTTCCACGGTGTACCAGATCCCGAGTTAGCCGTTGCAGGTTGGCGCGTTCGCCGAACTCAGGAGAGATGATGAACTTCCACAGCAGGGGATCTTTGTTTGCTTGCCAGGCCTGTAGCTGGTGCGAGACCGGCACGGTCACGCCAGCGTCGAATCCTATTTCTCCATGGGCAGCGCTCTCGCGTTCCAGATAGCGACCGTGGGCGCGCCACTGCCCGCGCACCGTGTTTTTCGAATACGTGATCCGTACGGCACAACGCTGGCGATGCGGAAAGCGGCGGATGCTCCGGTGGATTCTCCGCGCGGCGCGCTCGACTCTGCCGGGCATAGTGCATGAGCATCTTGAAAGCTGTCGCCGACGCAACCCCGTCATTTCGACTTGACGAGCGCGGGTTTGCGCGGCCATAGCCGGAACTCCCGTTCCTCGTCATTGTTTGCCATGGTCCAGGAGGTCCTGCAGTGTGGCGAGAGCGTCGGTTGCCATGACCTGCCCCGCAGATTGGATCAAGCGCCTGTACCGATTCTTCCCGTCGGCGATGGCCTGCGCCCTCGTTTCCGACGGAGGCTCCGGCACGCAGGTGGTGACCAGTCGGGTCAGCGCATCGACCAAAGCGAAGAGAGCCTGCTGATTGCGGTGCAAGCGGCGAAGTTCTTGCGACACACGGTCGAAACTGGCTGCAGTCTGTGCTTCCATTCCGGCCATTTCGTTCCGCGACTTGACCTCGCTCTCTATCGCGGCGCGAATGAATGCGCTCGGTGTTCGGTACCCGCGCTCTTTGGCGGTCTTCTGCAGCTTTCCGTCTAGGTCTTCGTGAATGCGCACGGCGCGCTTCGGCATATCAAGCCTCCTACAGTTAAGGGATCAGGAGGGGCATTTCCGGACATAAAATCAACAAATATTTGCAGTCCGACAGGTGGGCCACGTTCGGTCCCACTTGTGGCACGCGCGAATCTCGCGAAGCCCCACAGGCACAACAAGATAGATACCCACAAACAACCCGGCGGGCGACAACCCTTTATGTTCCACTACCTATGTTTGCTGCCTTTTGCACCCTCTCTGCTCGCGAATTCTGTTGCATGATGTTGCAGCCTGTTTCCGGACCCGGGGAACTCTTGCTTCTGTTACTGGCTGTTGCAAACCGTTGCGATCGGTTTCCTACATCAAACCTCATCTCCGTCGTCCAAAACACTCTTTCTGCCCCCTTATCTAGAGGGCTTTTTTCGATTCGAATGTTCGCCCACATTAAATTTCGCAAACGATGTCCGGAATCGCCATTCCCATTCCCTTTATTTCTAGAGGCTCTTTCCCGTAATGTCGCAACCCTCGACTCCATATCCATCGAAGAGAACAAAATCGGCCCTCGTCCATTTGCGCGCACTCCCCGCGATCGAGCCTACAACCAGCACGGGCCGGGTGGCCTGGGTTTGGTGCGAGATTGAAGCCGCGCTGGCGACAGGAAAAAAGTTGCGCGAAATCTGGGATGCCGCATACGCGGACGGCCTCGATATCCCGTACCCGCAATTCCGCGTATACGTTTCCCGGATTCGCCGTCGCCGCTTGGTACGGCAATCAATCACACCTAACACAACGCCAGCGACCCTCGCCGACCTAAGTCCGTCCTCCGCACCCGAATCTCCGGCCTCCAGCGACCCGTTCCGCAACCTGCGCGACCAGCGGGAGAAAAAGCAATCGCACCGGATTCCACTACGATCCGTTCTCCATTCAAAAACAGCTAATCGACTAAGGAGCAGCCTTATGGCAATAGCAGAAAACACAACACCGAAGAGCAATCAGGTCCATCTCATCCTGCAGGGAAAGGGCGGTGTCGGGAAGAGTCTGATTTCCGCCATCCTCGGCAGTACTTCCGCGAGAAGGACGTCACGCCTCACTGTTTCGATACTGACCCGGTTAACGCTACATTCGCGCAGTACCAGGCCTGGGTGCTGAACACATCAATGTCCTCCGGCGCGGTGCCATTAACGATAAGCGCTTCGATGAGTTCTTTGAAAAGATCTGCCAGATTGAAGGCATCTGCATCGTAGATACCGGCGCGACGACCTTCGTCCCCCTCTGGAATTACATTCTTCGAAAACGACATCCTGGCTTTCCTCGCCGGACGGTCCCGCCGGGTCTTCGTTCATTCGGTAGTGGCCGGCGGGCAGGCCATGACGGACACCCTGAACGGTTTCGAGCGACTCGCCGAAACAACCACCGAGAAGAACGTGATCGTCTGGCTGAACGAGTACTTCGGTGAGAGTCGCGAAAGATGGAAAGCCGTTCGAGGAGTTCCGCGTTGCCGAGGAGCAGGCCCACAAGCTTCTTGGCACAGTCGTCATCCGGGAGCGCAATCCGAACACTTACGGCGACGACATGCGCCAGATGCTGGCGAAGCGGCTGACATTCGAAGAAGCCATCGGCCTCGGCTGAATTCTCGCTCGTCTCGAAGCAGCGATTGACGATCATCCGCCGCGAACTCTTCGAACAGCTTGACCGGATCGGGATGGAGTGAATCATGGCAAAACCGATCACATTCAATGTGCAACGCCTGATCGCGGAGGTGGCGGCACGGCATCGGCTGCTTCTCAAACCGGACGATGCCGCGTTCGCCCTCGTGACGATGAATCGTCTGGTTCTCGAAGAGATCGCTCGAAGCCATCCGTCGCGGGTTACCGAAGGACTCGCCTTATTCCAGAATGACCGCGCAATGGGCTCACAGCCGTGCTGAGTCGGCTCTCGCAGCGGAAGTTCGTGCAGTCGGCGGCGGCGATCCGGAGGAGATCCAGCCGAGATATCGAAGACGCGCGTCTCCAGGTCGCCAAGATCGTGCAGGAGGTTCAGGACGCCTACCGGAAGCCAATGTCCGACCGGCAATTCGCGCTGATTGCGCTCGCGGTCTTGCTGTTGATCGTGCTTCGGGATCGTCATCGGCCGAATGAGCTCTGCATAGTGGCATTCCGACGTAATGGAGATTTGCTATGGGCACAGCGAGTCCGATTCTTGTCCACGCCGAGAAGAGCACACGGCACCGTCGTTTCGGACGAGCTTCCGCTCACGGTCCGTCAAGCCGCGACGTACCTTGGCGTCAGCCCGCAGACGGTGTATCTTTGGGTTGAGCGAAAGCAGATTCCCCATCTCCGCGTGATGGGCCGCAATATCCGGTTCCTCAAATCGGATCTTGAGCCCTTCCGCGCAACTTTCAAACAGGAGGTGGGATTTGGCAAGACCGAGTAAACATGACGGTGTTATTTATCCGACGCAACGACAGCAAGATCTGGTGGATGCGTCTATCGGGACCGAAGCGGTGTACGCCGATTGGAATCGACGAACACCGATGACTGGCAGGAAGCGCAGCGGCAACTTCGCGAGCGACTTCAGGCCAGAGACAACAACACGCTCGTCACGATCCGGCAGTGGCGAGCAACTTACCTTCAACGAGTGGGCGGATTTTTTTGTCGAGAACTACTCGAAGCCGCCCATCCGAGCCGAGAAGACGCACGAAGTCAACGACAATGCCCTCAAGACGCTTCGGCCGGCGTTCGGAACCATGAAGCTGGCGGAGATCGACGCTGACGGGGATCGAGGTCCATCTTCGGAATCGTCTCAAGCAGCGAAAACGGGTGCGACGGAAGTCTGGGACTGTCGAACTTGGACTGCTAAAGCCGGCTACGGTTCATCAGGAGTTTCGCGTGCTTCGGCGGATCTTCAGTGTCGCTGTGAAGAAGAAGCTCTGTCCGGCAAACCCGTGTGCCGGTGTCGAGTTCCCCGTGATTCTCAAGGGACTGTTCCGTCCTCATTACGTGACGTGGTCGGAGCAACAGGCGATTGAGCATCACTCGCCCGGATATCTGCGAAACGTGATCCGGATTCTTACCGAGACCGGATTGCGTATCTATAAGGAACTTGCGCCCTTGCGCAAGGACCAGGTCGATCTGGCAAACAAGGTGATTTTCATTTCGGACTCGAAGACTCCGACCGGGGTTGCCGAGGTTCCGTTGACGGATATCGCTGTTGAAGCGTTCCGAAGCCAGATCGAAATCTCCGGCCCTGGCCCGTGGCTCTTTCCAAATCCGTCGAACCCAACCGGGCATCAGACGAACTTTAAGAAGGCATGGGAAAGGGCGCTGCGGAAGGCGGGCATCCCGTACTTCCGGCTGTATGATCTTCGGTCAACGCATGCGACCCGTCTAAGTGCGGGAGGCGTAGCCGACGAATGGGTCACTCAGATGCTCCGGCAAACCGATGCCAAGGTGTTCAAGAAGTACTCCCAGATGAAGCTGCAGATGAAACGGGAAGCGTTAACCAAACTGGAGCGCCACGCCAACGAAAAGGAGGAGGGGTTTTGATACGGATAGTCAGGATTAGAGAAGTTTTGATACGGTTCTGATACGTTTTTGGCTTTGAGAGACGACAATGGAAGCTATCGGAAACTCGCAAATCACTGATTCTAAACGAATGGAATGGTGGGCTTGACAGAACTCGAATCTGTGACCTCCTGCGTGTCAAGCAGGCGCTCTAACCAACTGAGCTACAAGCCCCCAATTTCGCGAATCTGCTCGAACTCCGCAAACCCGTGATTCCACAATCGGAAGTCTTGATTTTAGCATCCCGACTCGGGCATCAATCGTCGTCCAGAATCGAAACGATTGTCCCCGGCGCATTTCCCTCCAGACGGTTATTCACGAAAATAAACGAGGTCCGCTTCTCTCGCTTCGAGATCTCGATGATTTCGCGAATGCCCTGCCGCGCGAATGGGTTAGGGTCGCGGATCTCGGAGTAGGGCGAAAACATCTCGACCGCCGCTTCGTAGGGACGCCCCTGCTTCAAGAGCGCACGGGTCACCAGAAAATCCGCCGTCATCGAATCCGGAATCGCGATCTGCTCCGGCAATTGCGGCATCTTCGTCCATGCGTTATAAACGTGCGCGACGCCGTGACTGCGAAGACAGCGGAAGTAGTCGGCGACCAGGAACTCCGGCGTGCGAATCTCAACCGCGTAACGGAATCCGCGCGGCAGCTTCGCGAGAAACGGGTCGAGGCGATCGAGGAACTCGGCTGGAGAAGGGAACGCGCGTGGAGCGAACGCGCCAAATTCGAAGATCAGTAACGCGGTGCGGTCGCGATACGGCTCCAGTTCGCGCACGAAGGATTCGCGAAACAACTCGGCGTCCAGAAACAGGTCGTTATCCAGTCCCGACTGCGGTCCATATCGCGGATGGCGTGGAAACACGCGGCACGTAATCTGTTCCGGCACTTTGAACGCGAATTGAAAGCCAGCGGGAACCTGCGCGAACAGCTTGCTCCAAAAATCCGCAGTCGGAAATTGATAGAACGCGAAGTCGCCGCACACCGTCGGGAACACGCTCGCGTATTCGGACAGGCACGTTTGCTCGAACAACTTCTTCGAGTAGCGACCGCGCTGCATGTAGCGGCTTCGCGTGTAGATCTGTCCGAACCAGCCTTCATACTTCCACGAGCTTCCGCCAATGAAAATGTTCCGTGCCGCCAACTCCAGCAGCCGCGCCGCGAAGGACGCGCGATCGAACGACGGCTCCGGATCGAGATCGAATAAGGTCGGGTTCACCAGGCAGCCGCAGCTCGATACGAATACGGATCAGCCGCCGCTTCCAACACCCCTCCGGTCGTCAGATGAATCAGAACCGGCGCGGCGCCGCCATTCCATCGGTTATGGATTTCGACGATATGTTTCCGATCAGTCAGATCCTGAACGGCCGCCGGTGGGATGCGCTCATCCAGCACCAGATTGCCGGGATTCATGGCGTGATTGTCGAAGCTCGAAACCAGATGCCGCGTCTCGAATCGCGGCGCTTCGATCGCGGCTTCGGTGCCCATGTGGAACTCGACGAGGTCGAGGAGAATCTGCAGCAGCGCCTGATCCTGATTGTCGCCGCCCGGCGTCGAAAGCGCGGCGAACGGTTTCCCTCCCGTGGTCACTAGCGTCGGACTCAGTGTTACGCGCGGGCGCTTGCCTCCGGCGAGTTCATTGGGATGTCCGGCGACCAGCAGGAAACTCTGCGCGCGCTCCGTCAGTGGAATGCCTGTATCGCCCGCGATCACGGACGGCAGCCATGCGCCCGATGGTGTCGACGAGAACATCACGCCGTTCTGATCGATCGCATCGAGACAGGTGGTGTCGTGCGCCATCAGCACGTCATCGATGTGCGTGCGCGCGATCTTCGACTGCGAGGGATGCACGCCGGTCTTGCCATCGGGTGAGCCCGGCTGAAAGACCATGGAGGCGTCGTGGCCGATGAGCTTGCTTCGCTCCTTGCCGTAATCCTTCGAAAGCAGCGCCGGCGGGATCTGATTGAACTTGGGATCGCCGTAGTACGTGTCCCGGTCGGCGTAGGCAAGCTTGAGAGCTTCGGTGAGCGTGTGGATGTATTCGCCGGAATTGAAGCCCATGGCGTGCAGGTTGAAGCCGGCGAGTAGGTTCAGACTCTCGATCATGGCCGGCCCCTGGCTCCAGAAGCCGGGCTTGTAAATCTCGTATTCGCGATAGCTGGCGGAAACCGGCTCCTCGGGTTTAAGGCGGAATGCGGCCATGTCCTCGTAGCGCAGCAGGCCGTTGTTGGCGCGCATGAAGGCGTCGATCTTATGCGCGATTTCGCCGCGATAAAAGTAATCGCGAACGGCGTCGATGGCGGCTGCGCGGGTTGCGGAGTGCGCCAGCGCATCGCGTTCGGCAGCGGCCATGGCGCGCAGGGTGCGGGCAAGATCCGGCTGGCGGAAGATTTCGCCGGGCTTCGGTACGCGGCCGTTCGGCATCCAGTGCGCTTTCGAGGTCGGCCACAGATCGAAGAACGGCTCGCACTCCTGAATGGTGTGGGAGCGCGATTCGTCGATCGGCTCGCCGTCGGCATACTCGATCGCCGGCGCGATCACTTCATTGAACGACTTGGTTCCGTATTCGCGCAACGCGACCAGCGCGGCGTCGACCATCCCTGGAACCAGCGCCGGCATTACACCCGCGACAGGAATGATCCCGGGAAGACTGTTCTTGTCCGGCGGCTCCAGTATTTCTCCCAGCTGTAGTTTGCGATGACGGAAGAAGTCGGCGCTGGCGAGCTTGGGCATGGTGCCCACGCCGGCGATCGCATGCACTTTGCCGTCAGCGGTGCGGATGAGAATCGGGGCTTCGCCGCCGAAGCCGAAGTGCGAAAACTCGGTGACGGACGCGGCAAACATCGCGGCGACGCCGGCGTCCACCGCGTTGCCGCCCGCAAAGAAGATGCGCAGACCGGTGGTGGTGGCGTATTCGCTGCCGCCCGCGATGGCCCCGTGCAATCCGCGCGAGGCGTGCCGTAGAGGCGGCTGGATCGGCTTCTCTGCCGCTGAGGCGACGCGCGGAGCAATTGAAATCAACGCAAGAGTGGTGAGTAGGGGGAAGGTGCGCAAAGTCGGCACGTTGGTTTCATTGTAGAGGGCGCACACGCGCAGTGTGACTGTGGACCGATCCTGGTCGACCTATACTGTAGTGATGACGCCCGTCGAAACTGACCGCGTTAGTGTACCGGTTGAAGAGACTGCCGAGGCGATGCTCTATTGCCCGGTTTGTTCCAACCGGCTGGCGCCGCGAAAGTGTAAGCTGCTGTGCGAAACCTGCGGCTATTACATGAGCTGCGCGGATTATTACTGAAAGAGGTTCAATCCATGAATGAAATCGAAGAGCTGCTGGAACGTTTCCGGCGCGCTCCCGAAGTGCTTGCCATGACGCTGACCGGGGTCTTCGGTGAAGAAGTCGATTTCGTGCCTGCGCCAGGCAAGTGGAGCGCGCGTCAGATCATCCGGCATCTCGCCGACGCCGAAGCCGTGATGTCCGTCCGGTTCCGCAGCGTCATTGCCGAGGAGAATCCCACGCTGCAAGCCTGGGATCAGAATGCGTGGGCCGCGAACCTCGACTACGCGACCAGGAAACCGACGCAGTCGCTCGACCAGTTCCGGCGGGTGCGTACCGAAAGCTACGAGTTATTGAAAGAGCTGCCGCCCGAGAAGTTTGAGCGCAAAGGGACGCATTCGGAGCGCGGCGAACTCACGCTATTGCAATTAGTAAAACTAGCCGCCGAACACGCCGAAAGTCATGCCCGTCAGCTGGGCGAATTGCGCGAGGCCTACAAGCAACAAAAGAAGAAGGTCGTCAATACGGCGTCATGATGCTGCACCCGAGGGCTTTAGTCACAGGATGTGCAACGGGCTGTCCGGCAAGAGTCTGATCGAGCGCATCACGTAGATCTTGCACCGTCGGCTGCAGACGCGTCTTGCCCCACGCGACGTACTGATCGTCAATCCGTCCGAGGTAGAGAACGTGGCCGTCAGCGCCAAGCAGAACGGCTTCCGGTGTCACCTTCGCTCCGGTCTGCGCGGCCAGCGAAGCGTTGCGATCCAGAAGCGCGGGCAGATGCAAACTGTACTCATCAAGATGATGGCGCACCGCCGCGCCATCGAGCCCCGGACCTGAGAACACGGCAACAAAGCGGACGCCGCGGCTCTCGTACGTCGAGCGCATGCGCTCCAGCAGCGGCGCATATCGATTCGAAATCGGACAATCGATTCCGAGGAAAAGCAGAACGGTTCCGTGCTGGCCGGCTAACTCACGCAACGATCGATTTTTGCCGCCGTCGTCGGGTAAATCGAACTTGACGATGCCGGCGATCGCGGATGTCACGTAGAAGCACGCAAACGCAACCGCCAACCGGCACTTCGTGTTCACCCTTTCAGGATAGGACGACAACCAACTTAGTTTGGAGTGGCTGTCAACGTTACTGCAGCGATAGCAATTTGTCCAGTTCCAAGACTCTTTACGAATATCTGGAGTGGTTTTCCTAATTGAGCGGGGTTCGTGCCGGAACTGTAGGTGATCTCATCGACTGCGAAGCTACCGCCGACGGGGGTTGCATTGTTGCCGGAAGCTACTGTGACGTTTCCAGCTACAAGTCCCGCTGAGTATCCGGTAAAGGGATAATCAGCTCGCGCACCAATCTTAAGTTTTAGGGCGTAGGTTGTGTTCGCCTGAAGAGTATCCCCCAGCGTTTGAAGGATCGAACCGGTGCCGCTCGAATTTCCAATGGCCGCAACATAGAGTCCGTCCGGCGGCGCGTTTGTGAATTCGGCCGTTGAGAACTTCTGCACAGCGACTTCCGGTCCGCACAACCATCCTGATATGTCGTTCGCAAAGCAGCAGCATCCCGCCGTGCATGTCAGGTGATCGAGATTGAAAAGCGGATTCAGAATGGCAATATTGACTTGGGCAGAAGCTGTCAAAGCCGATAGGGCAATGAGTGACAGCAGAAGCGTTGGCATTTTCATGATTTTTCTCCAACCCGGCGGACGGGCGCGAGAAGTATAACAGGCCCTCCCTGCGGAACGGTACAATTCAGACAAGGTGATGGAATTTGCAACAGCGCCGATTCTGATCGTCGATGACGACATCGCATTTACTGAACTGCTCAAAGAGCTTTTGACCGCCGAAGGATTCGCCATCGAGGCTGTACATAACGGCGATGCCGGTTTGGCAAGAGCAACTTCCGGTCACTTTTCGCTGATCATTCTCGACGTCATGCTGCCCGGTCGCAATGGGTTTGAGGTGCTTGGGGAGCTACGCAAGTCTTCGACAACGCCCGTGCTAATGCTGACCGCGCGCGGCAACGATGCGGACCGGATTCAGGGTCTCGAAACGGGTGCGGACGATTATCTGCCGAAGCCGTTTCATCCACGCGAACTCCTCGCCCGCGTGCGCGCGGTACTCCGGCGGACCAATCCTCCGGTCGCGCAGAAGACGGAGAATACGATTCAGATCGGGGACACCGTGCTCGATCCGAAGACGCGAACCGTGCGCGTGGGGAGTGAACTGATCGACCTGACTTCGGCCGAGTTCGACTTGCTCCGCGTGCTGCTGGTAGCGGCGGGTCAGGTGGTGACGCGCGAGGAGTTGTTCCGCGCCGTCCTGGGCCGCGAATTTTCCGTGTTCGACCGCAGCATCGACAACCACGTGAGTAGCTTGCGCAAAAAGCTCGGACCGCGGATGAACGGGATCGAGCGCATCAAGAGCGTGCGTGGAACGGGTTATATCTACACGGCGATGGATCGATCGGTTGTCAATAGCTAAATCTCCGACGGTGGTTGAAATGCTTTGTGGTTAAGACCGCGCGGGAGAATGCTGCAGGGCCTGTTCTGGCGGGTCTTCGCGTGGTATCTCGCCGCGACCATCGCGATCCTGGTTGTCGGCCTGAGCATTCTGCGGTTCACCGATTCCGATTCCCGTTCCAACCCGGCCCTGACCGTTTCTGAAGAAACGATTCGCACCCAAGCCGACGCCGCTGTGGGCGCGTGGCGCGAAGGCGGCCGGAAGAAACTCGTGGCCCACTTCGCCTCCGCGCGCCGTCCGCATTATCTGTTCGATGCCTCCGGACGGGAACTCACCGGGAAGCCGGTTCCGGCCGCCGTCGCGAGCCTCGAAGCGCAAGCCAGAAATCACTCCGAGCTACAGTTGACGGCCATCGACGGGGAGCCCTATGCGGGTGCCAGCGCAACCGTGGCCGGGACGCGCTACATCTTCGTGCGCGGCTTGCCGAAGCAGCAGTTTTTCCCCTTGATGGCGCATCCGCTGCCGGTGTGGGGACGGCTGGGCCTCGGAATGTTTACGGCGCTGGTGCTATGTGTTCTGTTCGCAAGGTACGTAACGTCTCCGCTATCGCAATTGCGGGCGACTACCCGCGCATTTGCGGCCGGCGATCTGGAAGCTCGCGTTGGAAACAAGAAGCCGTTTCATCGGCGCGATGAGTTCGCCGATCTGGCGAGCGACTTCGACAATATGGCGGCGCAGATCCAGAATCTTTTTCTGTCGCAGCAGCGCATGCTGGGCGACATTTCGCATGAGCTGCGCTCGCCGCTGGCGCGCCTGCAAATCGCTCTTGAAATGGCGCGGCGCAAAGCTGGGGACGCGGCGCAAGGCAACCTGGACCGCATCGAACAAGAAGCCGAGCGCATGAATTCGTTAATCGGAATGATGCTGCGCAGCGCGCGCACCGAGCATATGAGACCCGGCAAGCGGCGTTTGTTTGACCTTGCCAACTTGGTCACCGAAGTGGCCGCAGATGCGGACTTCGAAGCGACGGCGCACGACCGCCGCGTTACGGTCCCGGTGTGTACGATGAGCGTGGTCCATGGCGACCGCGAGCTGATTCGTAGCGCGATCGAGAATGTGGTTCGCAATGCGATCCGCTACACACCCGCGGGAACGCCCGTCGTGATCAACCTGCGTCGCGCCGACGGTCACGCGTATATAAAGGTGCGCGACCAGGGTCCGGGGGTTCCCGAGCAAGCGCTGCCCCACCTCTTCGAGCCGTTTTACCGCGTCAACGACGCGCGCGATCGGGACAGCGGCGGCGTGGGTCTAGGCCTTGCCATCACACGTCAAGTGGTGACTGCGCACGGCGGATCGGTGCGAGCGTCAAACTGCACGCCTGCCGGTTTGGAAGTGACCATCGAGCTGCCGCTGAAGGTGCCGGAGTTGACGCAGCGCGCGATCCGCTTCCGGTCGTAGCGACGTTCTCAGTGACGGAAGTGCCGGACGCCGGTGAAGACCATCGCGACTCCGAGTCGATCCGCCGCCGCAATCACTTCGCTGTCCTTCACCGACCCGCCCGGTTGAATGAATGCGGTGGCTCCGTGGCGCGCCGCTTCTTCCAGACCGTCTGGAAACGGGAAGAACGCATCGCTGCCCACGACACTACCGGCGAGCGGCAGAACGGCCCGGGCGGCTGCGATCTTGACCGAATCGACGCGGCTCATCTGACCGGCGCCAATGCCGGTTGTTTGTCCGTCGCGCGCGAAGACGATGGCGTTCGATTTCACGTGTTTCGTGACCTTCCAGGCAAACTCAAGCGATCGCCACTCGGCGTCGGTGGGCTGCCGCGCGGTGACGACGCGAGCCTGACTGCGATCAAAGACGTGGGAGTCTTCCGTCTGTGCCAGAAAGCCTCCCGAGATACTCTTCACCACCAACCCGGGCGGCGCGCTCTTCACCTGAAGTAAACGCAGATTCTTTTTGCCCTGCAGAATCTCAAGGGCCCGTGGGCTATAGCCAGGCGCGGCGATCGCTTCGACAAATAGTTTCGTGATCTCGGCCGCGGTCGGTTCGTCGACTTCGCGGTTTAACCCGATCACTCCACCGAAAGCGGATATCGGATCACACGCCAGCGCCTTCAAGTAAGAATCTGCGAGATCGGCTTGCTCCGCGCAACCCGCCGGATTTGTATGTTTGATGATGGCCGCGGCAGGTCCACCGAACTCTTGTATAAGAGCCCATGCAGCATCCAGATCGACTAGGTTGTTGTACGAGAGTTCTTTGCCGTGCAGTTGTCGCGCGCCGACGATTCCGAACTCCGTTTCACCATATACGGCGGCCTGCTGATGCGGATTCTCGCCGTATCGCAGCGACGCTTTACGAGGCTGGCGGATGTCCAGAGTTTGCGGCAACTCGCTGTTACTTGTGCCGACACTATCGAGCGTGTTCGAGATTGCTCGATCATATGCGGCCGTGCGCGCGAACGCCTTCTTCGCCAGAGTCCAGCGGGTTTCATAGGATAGGTTGCAATTGCTCGCGCGAAGCTCGTCGATGACTGCGTCATATTCCTCCGGCGAAGTAACGACCGCGACATCGTTGAAATTCTTGGCGGCGGACCGGATCATAGTGGGGCCGCCGATGTCTATGTTCTCGATCAGATCGACAAGCGAAGCGTTGCGCGCGGCAGCCTTTTCGAAGGCGTAGAGATTGACGCAGACCAGATCGATCTCCGGGATGTCGTGCGCCGCGAGGGCAGCACGATGGTCGGCATTTGCCCGAACCGCGAGTATGCCGCCGGTGATTCGCGGATGCATGGTCTTGACGCGTCCGTCGAGCATTTCAGGAAAGCCGGTGATCTCGGCGACGTCTTGAACAGGGATGCCCGCGTCGCGAAGAGCTTTCGCCGTGCCGCCGGTAGAGATGAGTTCGACTCCGAGTTCGTGGAGTGCGTGAGCGAACGGGACGAGGTGACTCTTGTCGGTAACGCTAATCAGCGCCCGGCGAATCTGCGGCATAGTTTCATTTTTGCAGGGCGGCTACTTCCCTGAACACCGCCGCAGCAGCGCGTAGCCATCCGGTTCGAGCGCTCCGTTCTTCCACCAGACCGATCCGCCGAACGTGCGCTCGGTGCAGAAGCCATGAGCCTTAAGCTCGGAGATCAATTCGAACTGTTTTGCTTCGGCGATTCCGACGATCACTCGGTCCGGATGCTGCTGATCGATGTCCTGTAATCCCTCGTGATCGAAATCTTTCGACCATGCATAGAAGCTCGGCTTACGTCCTCGCTCCTGCGCGGCGAAGAGGTTATCGCTGAAGTAAGGTTCAAGAGCAAATGACTTGAAGCCGATTGCGAACAGATGGTCCCGATACTCGCCCGTGCTCTTCAGATAGCTCGCCGCCGCTTCTGCGCCTGAGTAAGTTGACCTCATCTGGTGCGCGACGGAGTACAGTCCGAAGAACGCTTGGACGACGAATACTGCGCCGATTGCATATCCGACCGAGCGATGCACTGGATGTTTGTCACGATCAAACGACAGCCACAGACAGAAGATCCAAACCAGAAATAAGATGCCGGAATGCCAGTAAGTCGCTTTAAATAGTGCGAGCGCTAGTAACGGCGCGCTGAGTCCCGCATACAGCCAAATGACGCCGGTACTAACGAACCAGCACGCCGAAACGGCAATCACAGCAATCGCGGCAATCAGCCCCGATAGCTTCCACAAGCTGCCGCCCAAGCCGCCGAAGTACGCTTCCCGGATCTGCTGCTGGAATCGCAGGGCCATCATCGCCGGACCATGCGGGCCGAACTGCGGCAGTAAGTCCGGCGGTAATCGAAGCTGTAAGTAGACGAACCCGTAAAGTAGAACGAACGCCGCTCCGTAGTAGTAAGTAATTCGGTTACGCGGCGATGTCCAAAACCATTCGGCGAAGAGAATCACGCCCAGCATGGCTCCATGCAAACTAATATTTGCGAGTAACATCAGTAGCACGAGATAGCTGAACCAATGCCGGTTATGCCGGCGAGGAAACAACGCGGCCAATCCACCCAACACAGGCAGATACAGCGCATAACTCCGCGCGATCACCGCAAATTGGAATAGCGGAAAGTAAGTGAAAGGGAAGAGAAGCTTGAGCCATAAGGGTAGCGGCGCCCAGCGCAGAAACACAACAACGCCGACAATGGCAATCACAGCACTGATGTAACTGAAGTCGGAGTAAGGCAGGCCGCTCTTGACAAACGGCATCAGCAACGTCGTCCAAAGTGCGGGCGTGCCCTCGTACCGCGTCTGATGGAAGATCAACTGTGCCGGCGTGAGATCGCGGGCGAGCAACCATGATTGCGCTTCGTCGAACCACGGCTGATGGTGCGCTGCGCAAAGGAGCACCAACACCGCATGAGCAACACCGGCGGCCACCAGGGCGAGAGATGATCGGCGCAACTGTTCGATTATAAGGAGTGCTCATGATGAAACGATCTGTTGTACCCGTGGTGTTGCTGGCCGCCACACTCGCGGCCGTGATGTTGGCGCAAACGCCGTCCGACCCGTGGACTCCATCGCAACTGCTTGAACCGAAAGAACTGGTTGACGCGACCCACGCCGGCGCGACGGAAATTGTGATGGTCGGCCCGCGCGTTCTCTACGACGGTGCGCATATTGTGGGAGCGCGTTATGCCGGTCCTGCAAACACACCAGAGGGCATCCAGAAACTACTCGCGGCCGTCGCAAACCTCCCGAAGGACGCGACGATCGTGATCTACTGCGGCTGCTGTCCGATGACGCGCTGCCCCAACATCCGCCCCGCGTTCATCGCGCTACGCGATGCCGGTTTCAAGAACGTGAAAGTCCTCGCACTCAAAGAAAGCATGCACGCCGATTGGACCGGCAAAGGCTACCCGGTGCAAAAGGGAACTTAGTACGGGCCACCCGCGCGCCACTCCTCGAAATCCCGGGTCGTCGCCTTGAGCATGCGCTCCGCCGCCTTGTGCAGCCAGCGCTTTGGGCGCGCCTTAAGATCGCTCAAGAGGCGCTTCGCCGCACCGCGCGTACCCAGATGCAGATTGGCTGTCTCGAAGCCCATGGCCCGCAGTAACCGCAGTTGATCGTGCTCCTTGGGCAGCGTCGTCAGTTCCACGCGCGAGCAGTAAGGCGCGAGACGCCGCACCACCCAGTTATGCCGCACATGAACATAGGGATCCAGCGCTCGCACAGCCTGCCCGAGCATCTGTTCGTACATCACGTCCGACGTGCCGCCGCGCACACCCGCCCAGACGCACGCCGAAGCGCATAAGGTTTTCGTTTCGCGAGCCATGCGGGAGCCATTCAACCGCGCCAGCATCACAAAGCGCTGCCTTCCCAGACTGCCCTCGCCCGCTTCGCGCAGAGCGATCCGATCGACCTCGGCGCCACACGGCAGCAATTGATCCAAGCCGCGCAGCGCCTGTTTCGGTGCATCCATCGACCACTCCGGGATGGCTTCCATTTTGGCCCAAAACGCGACCGGATCGCGCAGCACTCCAGTGACTGTATCGCGCAGCCACTTGTGATCCTCCGCCAACACAAACGGCTTTCCGCCCGACGTGAGGCCGTCGCGATAACCAGCGAGAATGGCATCGCACGCATCTGATTGTTCGACCACCATGTGCCCGTCCTGCGCCGCCATATGTGCGCTCACCGCGAGGCGTACTAAGTCCACCGTATAGGGCAGCGGATACACCTCATCGAAATCGTTGCAACCCCAGATGAGCCGGCCTTCCGCGTCGCGCCACGTGCCGTAATTCTCAACGTGCAGGTCTCCAACGGCCAAAACTTTCACGCCCTTCGCCGCATCGCCGGCGTGCTCCGGCCATAGCTGCATGAACCGGTAAAACGTCGCGCGCAGGAAAAGAAAGACGGACTGCGCCATGTGCTGGTGCTTGTGAGTCAGATGCTCCGGAATCAGCGTGAGCCGGTCCGCCAGCCACTTCTCATAGGAACTGGTCGCCTCGACGATATTCATGGGCATCGCTCTTTCATTGACAAAGTTTCGGGATCAGCATCCAGCGCAGCACGCCTCGCGGCTCTCCTCGCAACGCGTCGAACTCGATGGCGATCATCGCGCCCTTCTTCACTTCGATCCGCAAAGTAGGCGCATTCAGCAGATGACTTACCGTGTTGCTGAGCAGCGGCTCGTGGCTAGTACACATCAGTTCGCCAACGTCTGGATTCGTGCGCACTTCATCCCAAACCTCACGCGGGGTTGCATGCGGGACCAGCGCGCGCGTCTCAATCGGCTCTGGGACGTCCAGGAGTTTCGCCGCAATCCGCGCCGTCTGCGCTGCGCGTTTATAAGGGCTCGTGAGGATGCGATCCGGCTTGATCCCCGCTTTCGCTGCCCGATTGAAATAGATCCTCTAACTTGCTACGCCCCTCATCGGTGAGGGATCGCATCTCATCACCTTCGGCCGAATGTTCCACAGCAATGCCGTGTCGAACGAGATACAAAATCATGTCGCGAAAACTGGCTTCTATCATAACTGGATATGCCCCGCATCGCCGCGATCGACATCGGCAGTAACTCGGTACGCATGGAAATCGCCGAAATGGGCACGGGTCCCACCAACGGCCAGCCGCCGCGCATCCTCGCATCGGAGCGGCAAGTCACGCGATTAGGAACCAGCGTTTTCCGCGCCGGGCGGGTGAGCCAGGAAGCGCTGGATCTGATTAGCGGCGTGCTCGGTGGCATGGCTGCGCAATACCGGCGTCTGGAAGTCGACACGGTACGCGCGGTTGCGACTGCTGCCGTGCGCGACGCGAGTAACCAGCAGGAGTTTCTAGCGCGCGCTTCCGCGGCGTTGGGCGCGAACGTTGAGGTCATCTCCGGCCAGGAGGAAGCGCGCTTGATTCACCTGGGCGTGCAGATGCGATGGCCGCAGCCGCGCAAACGGGTGCTGATGATCGACATCGGCGGCGGCAGCGCGGAGTTGATCCTCAGTAACGACCAGAAGATCGAGTTCGCGGTCTCGAAGCAACTAGGCGCGATTCGGCTAAGTGAGGTGTTTTTGCGTGCCGACCCCCCGCGCGAACGCGACCTGCATCGTATGCAGGAGTACATCGAGGAGCGCATCGGCTCCGCGGTTCGGCGGATCAATCGCACACTTGGCGGACAGGCGATTGATCGCGTGATTGGGACTTCGGCAACAGCTTCGGCGGTGGTGTGCGCGATCAATAAGGTTCCACGTCCGCGCCGCGACGAAGCGGACAAGATGCGTGCCGGCGCGCCGCAGATCCGCAAGCTATACACGGAGATAGCGCACGCGTCATTGGCGGAACGGCAGCGCGTCGTAGGTATCGGTCCGCGGCGTGCGGAAATCATCGTGCCTGGATGCGGGGTGTTGCTGCATGCTCTTGAAGCGTTGCAACTGCCGGCTCTCTATTACTCGGCCGCGGGGGTGCGCGACGGAATCATAGCTGATATCGCCGAGAGGGGAGCCTATCACGAATCAGTCGAGTTATCCGCCGATCGCCGCGCTTCGGTAGAAGAGCTGGCCGAGCACTACCACGTGCCGATCAAGCATGCGCGCCGCACGGGCCGCATTGCCATCGAGTTATTCCAGTGCCTCTCGCAGATGCACCGATTGCCGCCGCCGTTTGCCGGACTGGTGGAAGCCGCGGGTTATCTTCACGACATCGGACACTATATTTCCGACACGCGGCATCACAAGCACTCTTACTATCTTAGTGATCAACTCCGATATGCCCGGCTTCGACAATCGCGAACGCGAGATTATCGCGAACCTTTGCCGCTATCATCGCAAGGCGCCCCCGGCTCCCGAGCACCCCAACTGGCAGACTCTGGACTTAGAAGCACGACGGGCCGTGACATTACTTGCGCCCATCCTGCGTTTGGCCGACTCGATAGATCGGACTCGCGATCAGCGCGTCGACCGATTAGTCTGCACGGTGCGCGATTCCGATGTATTGATTGAGATGCACTCGACAAAAGATATCGATCTGGAAGTATGGGCGACGGAGCGAAACGCCGAGTTCTTCCGCCAGGTCTATGGCAAGCCAATCACAGTAAAGGCAGTGGGGTTATGACGCTTTCCGAATATGTTCAAAAGCAAGTGAACGCGTTGATCGATAAGTTGGTTGCGCAGGCGCAGGTTACCGAGCGGGATACTTCGGATGACGCTATTCATGACCTGCGCACCAGCATCCGCCGCCTGAATGAAACCCTGCGGGTGTTCGAGGACCTATTCCCGCGCGGCGCAGCAAAGACCGTGCGAAATGACCTTCGCGTGGCGATGCGCTTGGCGGGAGACGCGCGTAACGTAGATATCGCGCGGGATCTGATGATCAAAGCGGAGCTCGATCCCAGTCCGTCACTTACCGCGGACCGGGCGAGCGCGGAAGACAAACTCATGAATATTCTGGCCGGATGGAATCGCGGCGCCGCGTACAAGGCGTGGCGGGAGCAACTCAATGCCTAAGCGCCTGAAATCGCCGCATATCTGGACGCCGGAAGAATCAGCGGAAGCAAACGCACGGTTAGTGCTGCCAGCGATGGCGCGAGAGTACTTCGCACACGGCCGCAAGATGGTGAAGAAGCAAACGCCGGCATCCGAACTGCACCCGTTCCGCCTGGATACCAAACGCTTCCGCTATACCCTGGAAGTCTTCCGCGACTTATACGGTCCCACGCTGGATGGACAACTCGAGAAGCTGAAGCCGGTACAAGACGCATTAGGCAATGTGAATGATTGCGTCGCAACGCGGGAGGCTTTCGATCAAGGTAAGAAGTTCGACAAATTCCTGAAGAAGCGGGCGGACAAGAAAGCTTCTAAGTTCTATAAAGTCTGGGAGAGTCAGTTCGACGCGCCTGGCGAAGAAGAAGCGTGGGTAATCTATCTGGCGAACGTAGAGATCGCGCCACTTACAAAAGCAAAAGCCCGTAAAGCGAAGCCGCCGGTCAACGGTCACGACGCGGAACTCGCTATCACGCCTCCAACTTAAACTACGTCACACCTATTATTTGAACCCGATACCGCAAACCCGAACACCGTTCGCCAGCAACGGAATGGCGCGCGCCATCTACAGCCTCAGCACCTTGCCGGGCCGGACGCTTAATTTCCCGGCAATCAATGAGCTTTGACCGGTGCGATCTGTGGTCCGGAGAGCGCGAGCGAGCATCATGTCGTTAGTTCTGGTGACTTGATTTTCATACTAAGTGGGTAAACTTCTGCGTGCGAGTGTAACGTTGTATCGCCAAGCTGGGGCCTTTGGATAGGCGGACGGCGTGTTTCGTGGAACGTTGAGACGATTCAACATAGAAGGGAGCCCACCCGCCAAACCCCTGTTACAGGGCGCATAAAGTTTCTCCCTCCAACTGACGATGCTCCAGCCGTAACGTTCCTCTTCACGGAGGTGTGGAAGGGCCAAGTCCCTTCCCCGGTGAACGTCCTTGTTCCCGGCTGCTTGTCCACGTTGGATCGAGAATGCGCCAGACCCGACGTAGGCCTAGGTTCCGGGCTCTTAGCAAATCCAGAGCGCCAGTTCACGCGCAACGAGATCCGCTTCTTCTCGGGGACGAACTCCAGATTGCGTGCGCCAGTGAAAGATTCAATCTCGTCCACCATTTCACCGTTGCCGCTTCCTAAAGTACCCGCCCTGGAACGCCGATAGCTTACTCATGAAGCGGCTGCGCCGTCCTCGCCGATACGCACCGGATATCAAAAAGCCGCAATTCCTGCGCAGCCAAAAAGATGACCCATGGACGGATTGAGTAATCCCGATCGCACGTCTTCAACGGTGGCGCGGCGCGCTCTTCTGATAACCTCCGTTCTCACCAGCGCCGGATCCGGGTTAGGAGTAATTGGCTTCTTTCAAGGGCAAGTCGCGGGCATCGAGGCAGGCGTTATCTGTTCCGCACTGTTGTTCTCATTCGGCATGCTGGCTACACTTCTGATGGCTCGACGCGTCGCGGTGCAAACCGTTGCCACGGTTTCGACCAGTTTTTTCGCGATCTATCTTTGCACATGCTCCATCCTCGCGATCATGGGTACCGGCCGCCATCTCAACCTCATTATTTACCTGGTTTGGTTCTTCCCTCTCCTGGCATTCAACAAGATGGTAAACGCCCCGATTGCAGGAACTTTACTCGCTAAGTGCATTCTGTTCGCGCCGCTGCTTATCCTCGGCGTCCTTTCCCCGCGGCTGCTGGCAGTCTTCCAATCAGAACTGTTGTTCCTGCTGACGGCTTTTTGCCTCAGCTATCTTTCCTTTGGGTTGATGTTCAATACGGTGACCCGGTACCGCGAGGAGTTCATCATCGAGCGGGCGCGCTTTGAGTCGCTTCAGGTGGAATCCGGAGTTCTCGAAAGCATTTCCGATTGCTTTATTTCCGTCGACTCCGACTTTCGGCTGGTTTATCTCAACGACTCGGCTTGCGCCGAATTTAGGGTCGATCGGCAGGCAGCGTTTCAGAACACGATCCAGCACGCGGCCCCGGACTTCTTTTCCGAACCGATGCTGACCGGGTTGCAAGCGGCCTCCCGGCTCTCTGCCGCGAGTTTGTTCGAAGCGCAGAACGTGAAACAGGATCTTTGGTATGAAATGCGCTGTTTCCCGCGTTCGGACGGCATGTCCATCTATTTCCGCAATATCACGGAATCCATCTCCTCGCGGGCGAAACTTAATCAGGCGCACAGCCGGATGCGCGAACAGGCAGAGCTGCTCGACAAAGCTCAGGACGCAATCATCGTTGCGGACATGCAAAACTGCATCACCTACTGGAACAAGAGCGCCGAGCGTCTTTACGGGTGGGCCGCCACCGAAGTCATCGGCCGCCGAGCGGACGATATCTTTCACTACACGGCCGCGGAGATGAACCCGACCGTCGCCTCGATATTGAAGCATGGAGAATGGAGCGGCGAACTCTCGCAACGCGATCGCAGCGGCGCCGATTTGATAGTCGAGGCCCGTTGCACCCTCGTCAGCGAAGAAGATGGAACACCGCGATCGGTCCTTGCCATTAATACTGACATTACAAAGCGCAAGGCGGCGGAGGACAAAATACGGCACCTCGCCTTTTTCGATCCGCTGACAGAGCTTCCCAACCGCATGCTCTTGCGGGAGCGGCTGGATAAAGCACTCGATTCCGCTGTCCGCTCCGGCGCTACAGGTGCGCTTCTGTTCATCGACCTTGATGACTTTAAGACGCTAAATGATACGCTCGGCCACGACACCGGCGACTTGCTGCTCCGCGAGGTGGCACGGCGCCTCACATCCTGTACGCGAGCGAGTGACACCGTGGCTCGCTTGGGAGGAGACGAATTCGTCGTCATGTTGGAGGGCCTGAGTGGGAATACGGCCTCCAGCGCCACGGAAGCGAAAGCGATCGCGGATAAAATCCTTACCCAATTTCTGCTGCCGTATCGATTTGCAAATTACGAGTACAACACCACCGCTAGTATCGGGGTTACTCTATTCCCGGTTTGGTCCGGCAACCCCGACGACTTGCTCAAGCAAGCCGACATGGCAATGTATCGGGCCAAGGCGGATGGCTGCAACTCGATGTGTTTCTTTGATCCGGAGATGGAGAGGTCAGTCGCTTCTCGGGCAGAACTCGGATCGGATTTGCGCCGCGCCCTACAAAATCGCGAATTTGAGCTGTACTATCAGCCGCAGGTGGATAACGCCGGACACGTCCTCGGGGCGGAGGCCTTATTGCGCTGGAGGCATCCGAGGCGTGGGATGGTCCCGCCACTCGAGTTCATTCCAGTAGCCGAGGACGCCGGACTGATCGGCGAAATGGGACGTTGGGTACTCGAAACCGCGTGCTCGCAAATCGCCCGATGGAGTGCCCGTCCCGAGATGGAGCGACTGCACGTGGCCGTGAATGTCAGCGTTCGCCAGTTCCTCGATCCTAATTTCGTCGGACTGGTGCGCGAGGTACTTCGGATCTCCGGAGCAAACCCGCGCCGGCTCATGCTTGAGATCACCGAGAGCTCTCTAATGGAGAGAGTCGAGGACACCATCACGATGATGACCGCACTGAAGGCGTTAGGAGTCGGCTTCTCACTCGATGACTTCGGTACTGGTTATTCCTGTTTATCGCACCTCAAACGGCTTCCACTCGACCAAATCAAACTGGATCGAAGTTTCGTCAATGACATTCTTACTGACACTCGGGACGCTCTGATCGCCCGCACCATCGTCATGCTCGGAAGGGATCTGAATCTCTCAGTCGTCGCGGAGGGTGTGGAGACGGAGGGTCAGCGTCAATTCGTCGAGAAACTGGGCTGCGACGCCTTCCAGGGATTCCTGGCTAGCCCGGCGCTTCCGGTTCGAGAATTCGAGACATTCGTCGCCGTTCCAACTTCGGAAGCGATGGCACTCGAGGGCGTTGCCTGACCCGCGATCGCATGAGTGCGGCGCTCTGCCAGCGGCGCTACGCCTTGACAACAGAATCTGCGCCATCGTAAGATTCTCGAATTGACCATAATCTCCGTAGAGATATAGAGAATTCTTGCCGCTCCAGCAATTCGCCTTCGTGGAGCGCGTAGTCTTGCTTCGCGCGGACTGTGGTTCGCGTAACGAACCTGTTGCCAACCTGAATCCGACTTAGAGGAACCGTATATGCCAGAGTCACGAAAGCATTCCGCAATCTTACGGACGTTGTTCATCACGGGGATGCTGTCCGCGGTCGCTGGGGCGCAGGAAAGCCTCCCGAAACCCGATCCCCCATTTGCGGGCCAGATCGGCGCTACGCGCGATCAATCCGTCCCGGATTGGCCAAAGAAACCGCAAGCCCCATCGGGCGCGCCGAATGTCATCTTGATTTTGCTGGACGACGTCGGGTTCGGGGCAACCAGCGTCTTCGGTGGTCCTGTGCATGCGCCAACCCTGGCACGGCTCGCGGCTTCCGGTCTGCGGTACAACCGGTTCCATGTGAACGCGATGTGCTCGCCCACACGTGCGGCGCTACTCTCCGGACGCAACAGCCACCAGATGACCTTCGGGAACATCGCCGAACTAGCCGCGGGATACCCTGGATACAATGCCGAGTGGCCCAAGGAGTCTGCTTCCATCGCCGAGATTCTGAAAGATAACGGCTATAGCACCGCCGCTTTTGGTAAGTGGCACAACACTCCCGTTTGGGAGATTAATACTTCCGGTCCTTTCGACCACTGGCCGACTAGCCTCGGCTTCGAATACTTCTACGGCTTCCTAGGCGCCCAGACGAGCCAGTGGGAGCCCAACTTATACCGGAACACTGGAGCGGTAGAGCCGCCGGCCACCCCACGAGACGGATATCATCTCACCTCTGACTTAGTGAACGATGCAACTCACTGGCTGCAGCAGCATGATTCCTCCGCTCCGCAGAAGCCCTTTTTCATTTACTTCGCCACCGGTGCCACGCACGTGCCGCATCATGTCCCCGCGGAGTGGGTGGCCAAGTATCGCGGCAAGTTCGACCAGGGTTGGGATAAGTTGCGCGCGGAATCGTTTGCCCGCCAGAAGGAGCTCGGAGTCATTCCCACTAATACCGAACTGACTCCGCGTCCCAAAGACATTCCCGCCTGGGATTCCCTCACCGCCGACCAGAAGAGACTGGTTTCACGGCAGATGGAAGTGTATGCCGGATTCCTCGAGCAGACAGACTACGAGGTGGGTCGACTACTCGATGCGGTCAAAGCGCAAGGACACGATCAGGACACGGCTATCTTCTATATTCCAGGCGACAACGGCGCCAGCGCGGAAGGCGGTTTCGAAGGACACGACGCGGTTAGTGTAGATGGTAAGGATGCGCCCCTGGCCGACCGCCTGCAGCATGTCGACGACTTAGGCGGCGAGATGTTCATGAACCATTACGCGACAGCTTGGGCTTGGGCGCTGAACTCGCCGTTTCAGTGGGCGAAAGAAGTCGCCTCGCATCTAGGCGGAACGCGCGACCCGCTGGTCGTTTCGTGGCCGGGTCACATTCAGGGCGGCGGCCTGCGCTCTCAGTTCTCGCACGTCAACGACATTGCTCCCACCATTCTGGAGATGGCGAAAATCACTCCGCCGGAAACTGTTGGTGGTTTCCACCAGACGCCCTTTGAAGGTAAGAGTCTTGTCTATACGTTCGATCATGCGGACGCGCCTAGCCGTCACACCGTCCAGTACTTCGAGATGCTCGGCAGCCGCGGCATTTATAAAGACGGATGGTGGGCGGGATCGTTCAATCACTTACCGTGGAACTTCGGACCGAACGCATCCCAGTCGGCGCCCAATCCCAAACCCTGGGAACTATACAATCTTGACCAGGACTACAGCCAGTCCCACAACCTTGCGGCTCAGAATCCGGAGAAGCTAAAAGAACTCGTGGATCTGTTCGAGAGCGAGGCTCAGCGCAATCATGTCTATCCACTGGAGCCCAAACGCGACGGCCAGCCGCTGATCTCAAACGGCCGGTCCACCTTCGTCTATTACGCCGGAATGCACCGCATCACAGGGCCCTCGGCGCCGCGGTTGGCTGGTCGTAAGCATGAGATTTCGGCAGATATCGAGGTGCCGGCGTCGGGCGCTTCCGGCGTCGTCGTCGCCCAGGGCGGCCGCTATGGCGGATTCACTTTATATGTGAAGGACGGCCACGTAGCTTATGAAACCAACGCCAATGGCCACAGCACAGGCAAGCTGGTCTCGACCGAGCAACTGCCAACCGGCAAGGTGCATGTCGCGCTGGAGTTCGTGCCCGACGATAGTAGCCAGCCTGCTCCACCTCCGGCGCCGGTGCGAGTGGTGGCCGGAACCGCCAGTTTATCGATCAATGGAAAGCCCGCGGGATCGGGACATATCAGCGCTTTAGGCTTTAGCGCCGACACGCTCGATATTGGGTCCGACTTAGGATCTCCAGTGACGCCGGCTTATCAGAGTCCGTTTGCATTTAGCGGAGTTGTCGATACGGTTACCGTAGATCTGAAGTAGTCGGATTACACGGCTTTGGCGTAGAAGAATGGTCTGATCTTATTACTCTGCCAGAAGTAGACGAGGATGATTAGGCTGGCCACGGCCGCATAAGCGCACCAGAGCGAGGTGAAGGCGTAGCGCTTCACCGCCATCACTACTAACAGGATGATAAGATTTGCCGCGCCGAAGGCAATCATATCCTTGATCTTCGAAAAGAACAGCGAGCCACAAGTGGCAATGACATACAAGACCGCCACGGCTGTGTTGTTGGTGGCTTGGTTGATGTATACGATGCTGTTGTTCTTGACGTAGACATCCAATGAGTACGCGGTAAGTGCCCATAGGATGTAGAGGGCTGTCCCAGTACCGACGATCAGGAACGGCAGCATGCGCCTGCGGCACTTCACAGTAGGTTCAAAAAGCATTACGCTTAGGGGCATCAGGAAAGGGAGAAGTCCCTGCGCATAGAGCATGAACGCCGCGGCGGTCGCGTGCGTAACGGCAGGCGAGAGGACTCCGTCCAGCCCGAGCCAAACGAATCCTTCAATGAACTGATGGATCGCGAAGAGCGTGGGCAGCGCGGCGAATAAGAGTTCGCGCCGATGCTTCACCTGGGTGAAGGTGATTACCCCCAGGGTACCGAGAATGCCGCTGCCTACGAAGTTTGCCGCTGCTGAAAAGCACACGCTCTATTGTCTACCCAGCCGCGCTTGCGAGGAAGCGGTCCCGGGCCACGTCTCACTTACCACGATAGGCATCCGATACCTTGCGCGGCAACCCTCCCTTTCGGTCGGGCACGGAGTGAGGGGGCGTGCTCGCCGGGCACATAGTGGTCAACGGTGGTTTCGTGGGTCACTTACCTGTGTAAGTGATCCAGAGCGGCGACGCCCAGACTATCTCGCCGTTGTCTTGCTCGCCGCGCACATAGTAGTAACTGGTAGAGCGCGAAGGTTGGTTGTCACGCCAGGAGAATTCGACAGATTCAGTATTGGGAGTGGTCGTGTACACATATTGACCATTCTTGATGATCACTACTTTGGCGAACTTCGAAGTGCCTTTCAGTTTGACGAAGAGCGAAGGCGAATCCGCTGTCGAGAACTCATCACCCATTAGATGCGATCCGCTTTCCACGTCCGCCAGAATGTTGTCCGTGGCAGCGTAGACATGACGTTTCTGGAACGCATCGAGCACTGATGCCCGACTTAGGTCCTTCACTATCAGATTGCAATAGCTGGTGTGAGTAGAGACGTGATCGGAACTCGCTTCAAAAGCTAGCCGGTAGCCCTTGTCGAGAGCGATGTTGATGAAACCTTTCGGCCTCCACCCTCCGATGGAATCCTTCTCGCTATTGGCCATCGGACCGTCCGGCCTTTCATAGTTCTGCCGCAGACCCTGATAGATTTCGACCACGGGCTCGGCGATCGGATCATTGTCCCGCCAATCGGTTCCCATCTGCGTGGCGCTGGTATGGGAGGCTACGATCCCGTTGAACTCTTTCAGGAAGGTATAGAGCATCTGCGTGTCGGGGGCGTGCACGGCCTCATTCTCATCCGATAGCGGGAGACGCGGAAGAGGCCGGATGCCGCGCTGCGCCAGGATCACGTTGCGGTGCCCCTCGGGATAGACGACGCTGCGCTCGTAGGCAAACATGGGAATGAACTTGCCCGGCGCGTGGAAGATATCGGTCTGCTTTTGAATAATCCACCAGGAGTATTCGCGGCCCCCGCCGTTGTCGTGATCGCAGCAGCCGACCCAATCCATGTCGCTCGCATCCAGCACATAGCGCCACTGATCGAGCACGGTGCCGTCATTGCCGCCGTCCGCTGAGATTTCGCTGTGCCGGTGGAACTCACCGCGCGCGATCAACAGACTCTTGTCCGGGCCTACGCGATAGTTCCGTAACTGTTGAATAGCTGCCAAGTCGACCTTGTCAATCGTGGGCGCGTCGGGTTGAGCTTGGCGCCCTAACGCCACCACTGAGATGACCTGATTGCCGGGGCCCAGATCAATCTCGTGACTCCATAGGTCGTTGTTGTACGGGTCCTTGTCGGAATTCGGATCGGGATTCTGGGGGGCCGCGGCTCCACGCGTACCATACGTGAGGCGGCGGCCATCCGACGAGTTCACGACCAGCAGTTTTCCGCTCGACACGGGGACCACGGCGGGCCGGTTGTCCAGCAAGTTATCGGAATGGTGCAAGTAGATGGGGCGGGTCCACTGCTTTCCGTCGAAGGAAACCAGATATTCGTACCAGACGGTTCCGATGGGACTGCGCGACACGGGATGCGGGGTCCGGTACGCCAGCCAAACTCGGCCCGAATCGTCGATCTTCAGCCGCGGCAGCGTGTTCTTGGCGACGCGCGGAGGGTTCGGAAATCCACCGTCCGCCAGGCGAAGCGCCGCGTCACGGGGCTTCGGATCGTATGCATCGGTATCGTTTTGCGCTCCCATATGATCGATACGAGTGGTCGCAACTCCGCCGAGCGCCACGTCCGGACTGGCTTCCAGCGCCACGATCCTTCCGTCCGGTTCGACGCCGCGCAGTTTGATGGAGCGCCCCTGATACAGGGCGATGCCTGTCGTAGAGCCCGTGCCGTAGTTCTTGCCCCATTCGCGCCCACCTTCCTCGTAGGCGACCCACAGACGCCCGCGCGGGTCATAGGCGACGGACGGATAGGCTTCATAGGCAGCGGAAGCCGCGACGGGGACTTCTTCGCCCCACGAGCTTCCCGTCGACGTGCGTGCGTAAACATCGTAATTGCCGTTCCGATAGGAATCCCATGCGACCGAGACGCGTCCCGTCTTATCCGCCGCGATGGCTGGATTCCACTCGTTCTTTGAAGAATTCGAGACCTTCGCCGGCGGTGAGAAGCTGTTGCCATTTTGCGTCGCGGCATAGATCGCAGCGCGGCCGTTGCGCCAGCCCTGCCAGGCAACCCATACCCTGCCCTTGGCGTCGGTGGCCGCTACGGGATCGATATCCGAGCCTGCTTCTTTCGAGATCTGAATCTGCTGCCCCGGCTCCGATCCGTTCAGGACGCGGCCGAAGATGTCGAAGTTGCCATCGTGGTTTTCCGACCAGAAGACCCAGGCGCGCCCGTTGCTGTCGACGGATATCGCGGTCCGGTAACGATCGCCGCCGGCCTTGGTAATCGCCACCGGGTCACCCCAGGTTCCGCCCGAATAGCGACGCGCCCAGATCTGATCGCCACCCGTCGGCGCGGCGAACTGTTTGAAGTCCTTAGGGGCCTCCTTAAGTGTGCGACGCAGCTTCACATGGTCGGGATTGTGGTGGAACTGAACATAGGCCAGCCAGATTTCCCCATTCTTCCCGGAAGCGATAGAGGGGTAATCTTCTTCCTCCGGCGTCTCAGCGAGCCGGTGCGCTTGCGGGATGCGATCGATGTAGACGCGGCCGCCGAGTTTGTAGAGGCCGCTGCCATACGGAACATCCGCCGCCCGGAACTGGAAGTCGCCCTGAGCCGTGGTGAACGCAAATTCGCTGCTTTCGGTCACTCCATCGGCGTCAATGACTACGCCATTGGCGACGATCGTGGTGTCGCCGGTGACGTTGGGATGCGTGGCGAGATGGAATAAACCTCCACCATTGATGTGGTCCACGCCTTCGAAGCGCCACCCATCGAGCTGAGCGCTGCGGACTGCGGTTGCTTTAAAAGTTCCGTCCCAGCGCGTGGTTTGGGCATCGGTAACGCCGAGCAGGACGCGGAAAGACGCGGGAGTCTGCGCCGGAAGGGAAACAGCGAGTAGGAGGACTGCGAAGGCTGCACAAGACTTATATGCGTTCATCAATGGAGGCCTTTTCGACAAGGTGGAGATCGACGCTCAGCGACGAGAGCAGGCGATGAAATCAACCACCGCCGAACGCCTATCTCGACAAAGTCTATAGATTTATGGGAAGTTGTGTCAAGTGGTGCCTTTTTTCGTCCTTTCTCCGGACCGATATGGTGACGGGTGATAGTCCCGCGGTCGCTGGATGGGTGATCGGCGGTCGCTTCGACGGGACTTTACGAGGACAAGTAGCGCTTTGGAGAGCTGCTGGCAATCGCAAATGCCGTTTTCGGGGTTCGCCGGGTTCGAATCCGGGCTTTCCCGGGTTCGAATCCAGGTTTCCCAGGATCGGAACTGGGTTTCCCGGGTTCGTTATTTTTCGGGAAATGTGTTTGTTTTCAATAACTCCCCAGGTTCGTTCCGTTTTTTTTCTGCTTTTGGTGCAGCGGGTTGCTGGACAGCCGTTTTCGCTGCATTCATGGTTGTCCTCGGCTAAGCTATAGCACGGATTTTCGGGGCTGGGAGGCTGGTTTTGCGGTAAGTCGTTGTGAGGGCAGGAGAAAATTCGGCTGAACGGAGCGTTATGAAGAGGGTCAGGGTTGGTATCGGGGCGCCCTTCGACACTGTCGCCCGCCACACGTCCTGAACTACTAGAAAGCCGATATGTGCCGAGGTGTTCGACGGGGTTTGATTCCAAATTCGCCGTACGCAAATTCCTGCCCCCGGGTACCTGTAACGGCCGCCCACAGACTAAGTGATGCTGAAGTCGCCCAATATACATGGCCCGAACTGCCGGTGTTTGTCGCGGTAATGGTGAGCGTCCCGCTGGAGCTCGAAGTACCGTTTACGTGAACTTCCGTCCAGCCGCTGCCTCCGGTTCGCGTGTTGCTCGCGGAGCCTGCCGTCAGGGTTCCCATGCCGCCGCTGATGTAGGCCGACAAGATGTATTGGCAATTCGGGAGCAGGCCCGTAATCGTCTGTCCGAGATACGCCGTGGGCGGCGTCAGTAGACTCGTCGTTCCCGAGCGCGCCCTCGTCTGCGTGAGCAGCGGCCCGTTGCCGTAATTCTTCCATGCCACCGTCAGATTCGTGAAAGCCGGATTGCCGATCTGGTTCGCTCCCCCGCTCACCGAGGACGAGGTCAGCGACACGTCGTCGAAGTACACCGGCTCACCCGGCGCTCCTCCGCCCAGGACCATCGACACCCCGCCTGCGCAATACTTGCGGCCGTGAAGGTGAAAGTAAACGCAGTCCAACTGCTCGCGGGGGAAAGCGTGTTCATCTGGGTCAATCTGCCCACGGTCGTCACAGCCGCTGACGCTCCAGACGCCGCCATGTGGTGCTCACTGGCGGTGTAGCTCGCGTTGGCAACGCAAGTGGCTAATACCGTCGCGGTCCCGCCCGTGGCCTGCAGGCTGTAGGGCTAACTCCGCGACTTGGAGACCGCTCTCCGACGCGCCGAATGATTCTTTCGCGGGATGTATTTATGGCGGAGCCAAGCACGATTGCGCTCGACCCAAGCAAGGGTAGGTGCGATGGACTCGTCTCATTCGATGGATCACCCGATAGCCTCAACAATGAGGATAACGGCAGTGTAGGCCCATATCGTCCCAAAGAGGTACTGGCGTCGGAGAAAAGACGTCATGGAGTCTCCCTGGTCGGAATAAGGCGGCCTTGATAAAGCTAAGAACCCTCTTAACCCAATAATGGCGGGGATCGCGAGGATCGGACAAAGTGTATACATAGTGAGTAAGTGAGATCCGCTCATCCGGTGGGGGGCATAGCGAAGTGCAATAGCGACGGCGACCTCAGCGATGATGACCTCTACCGTTGCGCAGATTAGGAGAACACAAGTTACAACGTCGATGCCTTTGCGATTCATTTAAAGGTTCCCGCCCATCATCTGATTTCTCCCAGGTACGTACCGACTTCTGGTTCTCGGTTGCACGACCATGGAGAGGCCACTCCTCAATCGCAGATTCCAATTTTCTCGCCGATATAGCCTACCCCTATTACCACACCCCCCATTACCGCAGCGATCGTTCCGAATGTCTGGAGGGGTACGCCGATGACCGCACCTATTCCAATACCGTCAAGCCCTGAACCCACGAGGAATATGGTGCCCCCTGCCGCTGCCGCCCCGCTTCCGGCTGACCTGTAGACCCGTGGAGAATTTCAACGACTGCTTCTCGGGCGGAGGGGGACTCTTGGGAGTTCGCCCCGAATTGACTGCGGGCGCGGAACCTATCGGGCCAGACGCGGACGGAGACGCGGATTGTGACGCAGCTGTGGGATCGTTCGGTCCCCCATCGGTTGCAAGGTACGTGGGCACGTCGGGAAGTGGTGGTGGGGGATCATCCGGAATATTGATAGTGATGGTGATCGGCGGAGCGCTTGTAGTCGCCCCGGGTGGGGTTGCGTCCGAACAATCCATCGAATCGGGGGTTTCACACACGCACCCGTAACCCGGTCCATCGCCGAGTCCGTTTGCGTCTATTCCGTTCGCTGGATCCCCATTCACATAGGCATATCGGTTATAACTACCCGGAGTCGCTGGATTAATGTTCTGGTCGCTCGGGTCCGCCGTCAAAAACCGACCCCACCCAGAGTTGTAATACCGTTGATCCGCATACAGGAACCCCGACGGATCCGGCTGATAAGTCGCGAACACGCCCGAACCCTGCCCATAGGGCCAGAACTGCGACGCCGCATTCGATCCAACATTGTTCTCCGCCCAGTTCAGCGCCTTCGTGCCCAAGTAGAAATAGTTCGTCTGTGACCCCGGCACCGCATCCCACGCCGGCCCGCTCGGCTCGAATAGAAACTTCGACAATACCTTCCCATTCGGACCGCACAGATACATGTTCAACTGCGGCGTGGGACTGATGTTGGAGTAGACCACCCTACGCTTATTCTCGCCTGGACTATACGAGTAAGCGACCGGCCCCGCGCTCGTCAGCCGGTTCATGGAATGGTACCCGTAACTAACCCGGCCATACTGTGTCATGTTCCCGGCGCGGTCACTCAGTGGATCGGTACATGCACCGACATTCACGAGCACAAGACAGCGGAGATCCAGCTCTCCAAAAAGGAAAGCAGATTACGCATAAGAGAGCGGCAACTCTCGCTAGTTTTCGAATCCGGCGCGGTGGGTGACTGGATATGGGACATCGCGACAGACGAACTTCGAGCGCACCCCTCGGTGTGAGCCTTCTATGGCGCCAAGATATAACCGGCCCCGCGCCGTCCTCCTGGTTCACATGCCGGCAGCATCGGGACGACAAAGAGAGAATCAGCCGGGAGTTGCAGGAGGCGCTGGATGGAAAGCGGCCTCTGGATCTAGAATTCCGCATCTTTCGCCCTGATCAGTCGGTACGCTGGATTAGCAATTTCAGTTTTTTTCCTTAAGAGATGCGATCCCAGAGGGGTTCGGAATAACCCGAGAATTGCTGGACGCGACCAACTCATAAGAAGCCAAGTATATACGCGACGAACACTACAAATAGAGGTGTCAGATTTACCAAGGGAAGCCACACTAATCTGGCACAACTTCTTCTAAAATAGAAAGCTAACACAACTCCAATAGGGTAGCTCCAGATGGAGCCGACAAGCAAAATGCTAACAGCTATCTGGCCGTCGCTCTTTGCCGTTGCGAAAACGAACCCACAAAGAGCAGCGACGTACGTCCACGGTAGTAGCAGGACGCACCAGAACACCAACAGCCATGTAACTGTCGGGCTAAGGGGCGAATTGCGACTATTCCCGATCAAGAGTTTACCTGATTTAGATTTAAAAATTCACTCCACGAAGGCGAGACACACGCAATCGCGAACGTTCTAACAAGGCTTTTCACCAACAAGACTGGTCTCACTCTATAGTACCGCGAGCCTCAATAGTTGACATCAGGACCTGACATCTTAATGCAGCGCCCCACACCAGACACGCGGCTCACGCATTAGCGTCGTCAAGGGTTGCTGCCTGTCCTAGAACGTGCGAAAGTCTCGCGGTTCTGTAGCCCCTTTTGAGACCTAATTGTCGTCATCCTCCTCGTCGGGATCATCACTTGGGTGATCATTAACGCCACCACTCTGACCCACCGCAGAAAAATTCCCCAAGTCAACCATCATGGGAGCCGGGCAAGATGTCCCTCCCTGCAGGATCCCCTGTGTCATAACGAAAGAGTTCAAAAAGTTCACTACGCAGGTAGGGTCGTGGCCACAACCGGTGTCGATAATGTTGTCATTGGGTATGCTACCAAGTGACGGAGTCGGAACAAGTTCGTCACCCCCACCGGCAAACGCTGCCCAGCAATTATTTTTTAAAAATCGGGTTAGTCGGACATGGGAGAGCCGAGCCAGCCGGGTTACCGCCAGGGATCAAATAAACAATGGAACTCACAGCATTCTGAACCTGGCTGGGAAGTTGACTCCAAATACTTGCAAGAAGACCAGCAGAACCACTAGTCAATACTAAGTGAATATAGTTACCAGGCTGCTCGTAGTAAGCTTCCGTTATCGCGGTGCCCAATGCCGCCTGGCTGTACGGTGAAGAGAGATCACCAATCCCAGTTAGGACGTTCCCAAGCCAACTTCCGGACGTCGAATTAGAAAAGGGGTAGTCGATCATCCAGCCGGGAAAGGCATTCGTGTAGTCTTGTGAATCATCGGAGTTCATTTGGAAGCCGCCAGCCGCCACATCGCATTTGCCTGAAGGGTCGTTCCTCTTGATCGGATCCCCTACGCTATAGCTATACTTGTTCCACGCCAAAGACCCACGGAGCCCGCCTCTTTTTCGATTTGATAGGTCTGCCGTATTAAATCGCCCCCAAATAGGGTTGTAGTATCGGCGGTTGGCATACAGGAACCCCGACGGATCCGGCTGATAAGTCGCGAACACGCCCGAACCCTGCCCATATGGCCAGAACTGCGACGCCGCATTCGATCCAACATTGTTCTCCGCGTTCTCTGCCCAGTTCAGCGCCTTCCCGCCCAGATAGAAGTAATACGTCTGCGACCCCGGCACCGCATCCCACTGCGACCCGCTCGGCTCGAATAGAAACTTCGACAACACCTTCCCATTCGGACCGTACAGATACATGTTCAACTGCGGCGTGGGACTGATGTTGGAGTAAACCACCATGCGCTTATTCTCGCCTGGACTATACGAGTAAGAAGCCGTCCCCGCGCTCGTCAGCCGGTTCATGGAATCGTACCCGTAACTAACCCCACCATCCTGCGTCATGTTCCCGGCAGCATCGAAAACCACCCCTGTCCCGGTCACCTGATTCGTATTCGGATTTACCGTCAGGCTAATAAACGGGGAGCTGCCAAAGATAGCCGACTGACTTAGTAAGTTGCCAAACCCATCGTACCCGAATTGCTGTCCTCCCCCGGGGCCGATCGGGTCACTCAAGCTGAAGTCGTCCAAATAGACATTCCCCGAACTGCCCGTGTTTGTCGCGCTAATGGTGAGCGTCCCGCTGGAAGTCGAAGTCCCGGGCATGTGAACTTCCGTCCAGGCGCTGCCTCCGCTGCGTGTTGCTCCCGGAGCCTGCCTTCAGGGTTCCCATGCCGCCGCTGATGTAGGCCGACAAGATGTATTGGCAATTCGGGAGCAGATCCGTAATCGTCTGTCCGAGATACGCCGTGGGCGGCGTCAGTAGACTCGTCGTTCCCGAACGCGCCCTCGTCTGCGTGAGCAGCGGCCCGTTGCCGTAACTCGTCCAAGGCTACCGTCAGATTCGTGAAGGCCGGATTGCTGATCTGGTTCGCTCCCCCGCTCACCGAAGACGAGGTCAGCGACACATCGTCGAAGTACACCGGCTCACCCGGCGCGCCTCCGCCCAAAACCATCGATACCCCGCCTGCGCAGTCGCTTGCGGCCGGGAACGTGAAACTAAACGCAGTCCAGCCGCTCGCGGGGGAAAGCGTGTTCGTCGTACCCCCCGGCGAGTCCGTGCGACACCGTGGCATATCCGTCGTTCGTCCGGGTATTTACTTCCATCCTATACAGACACCGTGGAGTTGATTGTCAAAGCGTATTCGTCGCTCAGGACAATCTAGTGGTTAACGAAAAAATAGAGATACCAATCCTTCGCGATTGGTTTGTATACGGCCCATAGCCGGGCTCCCTCCCGATCTCTTGCTGACGGCGCGTACCTGTCAAGGTCCTGTCGTAGAGTGACTGGTTTAGTACCGCGATATTCGAATCCCTTATAGCTGTCACCGTTTAGAAATGTACCTGGGTCTACTCGAAACTCAACACCTGTTGTCCCTTTCATGACTCCGTAGAGATTCAGATCCCGCAACTCTTTTTGATAATGTACCCACCGATCCCTTGACATTCCCAAACGCTTTATCTTTGATAGGTCCCGGCCCTCAGCCCGCGCCGTAGCCCCCGCGTAAACAAGTGTCTCGCGCTGAACTGTCGTAAGCTGAGTATCCGCTTGAACCTCGGCTAACAAGGCTTCAAATTGTAACTGATGTTGTTTGAAAAAGCGCTCTAAAGACTCATCCGATGTGTGACTAAAGGGCGCCGAGCAAGCTACGCTCAAAAGAAGGACGCTAAATAAGCTGAATTGTCCAGATTGCCCGAACCGCATACAGCGCTTTTGCGGCAGAATTGCATAACATATCGCCCCCTTGAGGCGCCCTTGGAGCACCGCTAGGCCTCGCCCGGCCCGATCAACCTCAGTGTTGAAGAGAATGGCATTGTTCATCGAAGTTGATCCTGGGACAGCGTTCTGATACGAGAAGGCGAATGGTCAACGTGGCCTTCTCTCGTTCTTGCTCCCAATGCCCAAGCATAGTTCAATTCGGGCAGTAGCCCGACAAGACATCTTGCTCGTGGGCCCATCCCCGTTCAATGTCGAATTGATCCTCCGGTTGGTCCCCGTATGGAAATTGAACAAAGGGTATGCCGGAGCCGCAGGCGCCGACTGGAGTCATGCAAATTCCGACCTGCGCTACGCCAGCGGCATTCTGGGTCTGGTACTCAGTAAAGCCAAGTGCAGCGAGAACTGCACCAAAATCGTAATTGCCGAAGAGCTTTGCGTCGACATATTGAGCAGAGTTTGCATCATGAAATTGCGACTTATAGTCCCATGCGCCTCCTGGAACAAACTGGGCCGCGAGCCAAGCGAGAAATTCCGAGTCACCGGTACCTGTCGATCGAAAGGTTTGCTGTTCTTGCAGAGCTTCAGTTATATTCTCCGCAATTATCTGAGAGCCCGAGCCGTCAGGAAAGTAAGGTACTCTGCATGCCACAGCCGATGCCAGGTCCGGCGGAAAGCTGAGCGTCGGGTTGAAACCAAAGTCACCAAAGTAAGATACCGAACCGGCGAAAATATTACCGCTTAAGTCGATTTCGGAAAGGTCGGGGTCGGACGGCCTTGCCACCACCTCCACTGAGTCATAGCAATTGGCGCCGTTCTGGTCACAAACTGATAAGCCGCGGGGATCTCGATGGTTTACTGGATCTCCATTTACGTAGGTGAAGCGGTTCCATGAAGCAGACGATGTCAAGCGAACGTTCCCATTACTCGGGTCCGCCGTCAAAAACCTTCCCCACCCCGAGTTGTAATATCGCTGATCCGCATACAGGAACCCTGACAGATCTGGCTGATAAGTCGCGAACACGCCCCCACCACCGCCGCCAACTGTCTGTCCATACGGCCAGAACTGCGACGCCGTAGTCGATCCGACATTGTTCTCTGCCCAGTTCAGCGCCTTCCCGCCCAGATAGAAATAGTTCGTCTGCGACCCCGGCACCGCATCCCACTGCGACCCGCTCGGCTCGAATAGAAACTTCGACAACACCTTCCCATTCGGACCGTACAGATACATGTTCAACTGCGGCGTGGGACTGATGTTGGAGTAAACCACCATGCGCTTATTCTCGCCTGGACTATACGAGTAAGAAGCCGTCCCCGCGCTCGTCAGCCGGTTCATGGAATCGTACCCGTAACTAACCCCACCATCCTGCGTCATGTTCCCGGCAGCATCGAAAACCACCCCTGTCCCGGTCACCTGATTCGTATTCGGATTTACCGTCAGGCTAATAAACGGGGAGCTGCCAAAGATAGCCGACTGACTTAGTAAGTTGCCAAACCCATCGTACCCGAATTGCTGTCCTCCCCCGGGGCCGATCGGGTCACTCAAGCTGAAGTCGTCCCAATACACCGTCCCTCCGCCCGAACTCGACGCGCTAATCGACAGCGTTCCAAACGCACTCGCTTGAACGGGCACCGTGACCTGCGTCCAGCCGCTCGATGCCGTAACCGTCGTGCTCGCCGTTCCCCCCGTCAACGTACCCTGGCCCCCGCTAAGATACGCCGAAAGAGTGTAGCCTAGATTCGGCACTAGCCCCGTAACCGTCTGGCCCAGCCAGGACGAAGCCGGAAGCAGCAGACTCGTCGTACCCGAGTGTGCCGTCGTTTTCGTCAGCAGCGGTCCGCCGCCCCAACTCTGCCACGCCACCGTTAAGTTAGTAAACGCCGGATTACTCAGCTCGTTTGCGCCGGAACTTACCGATGGCGAAGTTAGCGAAACGTCGTCGAAGTACACCGTTCCGCCGAACTGGCCGCCTCCTAGAGTTAAAGACACGCCGCCGCAACTCGCCGGACCCGCAAAGTTAAAGCTGAACGCCGTCCAGCTAGTCGTCGGAGGAAGGGTCTCGGTCGTGTTCGCCGCCCCGGTCGTCGTCACCGTTGCCGAAACCCCGGGCGGAGTCATATAGTATCCGCTCGCCGTGTAAGTCGCGTTGGCCGCGCAGACTCCGGGGGCCGTCGCGCTCCCGCCCCATGCCCTCATGCTGTATGGCCAGCTTCTATACTGAACATCGGTCCACGAAGGGCCTTCCGTCAGCGCCCATCCGTTCACTTCGGTCTACTCCAGCCCCGGATCGACCAGGTTGTTGTGACGTGTAGTGAGCCCATTTATTGTCGATCATCGCGAGCGTCTATCATCTCAGATCGAAGGAAATAAACAACTTCCTATTTTTTCGACCAGACGGGTAGTAAGAACCTGGATACTTACTTCGTCTCATTCACCA
>CAWCZA010000017.1:0-147194 GCA_963799935.1 uncultured Gammaproteobacteria bacterium
AGGCATCATGATGGCTTCATGAGGACGACTTTGACTCTTGAAGATGATTTAGCCCAGCGAGTTGCCGATTTAGCTCGAGAGTCGCACCGGCCGTTTAAAGTCGTCGTGAATGAAATCTTACGACGTGGGCTGGGGGAGATGAATCCTGGCGAGGAGGGTTTCCGTGTCGAGCCGCATGCTGGCCATCTGCAGCCGGGTATTGACGATCGGCGCCTAAACGAGCTCGCGTGGGAGGTTGATGATGAGCAGATGAGCGGGTTGCGTTCAACGGGCGATCGGTGATCATCCCCGACGTCAATCTGCTTGTGTATGCTTACGACTCGACGTCGGTCTGGCATGAGCGAGCCGCGAGGTGGTGGGAGGCGTGTTTGTCCGGGAGCGCGCCAGTAGGTATTCCGTGGGTCGTTGCGCTCGGTTTCATCCGCTTATGGACCAACTCGCGAGTATTCGCTAAGCCGATGCCGGTGGCGCTGGCGACTGCGCATGTGGAGTCGTGGTTGGAGCGCCGGATAGTCAGAATCGTCAACCCTGGACCGCGACATGCAGAGTTGCTCTTCAATTTTCTGCGTGCTGAAGGGAAGGGTGGGAATTTGACGACGGATGCGCACCTTGCCGCGCTGGCGGTTGAGTTTCGGGGGGTGGTGCACACGGCGGACACGGATTTTCTGAGGTTTTCGGGAGTGCGGTGGCTGAACCCGCTGTAAGTGAATTGTTTCAGATGCGCCCAGCTTCTTGCATCGTTTGGATTCGATCAAGCTAAGTCGGAGAGAGGCAATGTCTCACCGCGGGCATCCTCGTCGAGTGCCTCGTGAGCCATGCGCCGGATCAGGTCGCGCTTTGACGCGAAGCGCTCTTTCCAGGCGCGCTCGTCTTCGAGCTCTGCGAGGATTTGAGCTGCCATGCTGTCCTGCTCCTCCGGCGGGAGCGACTGCAGTTTTTCAAATGCCTTTTCGAGTAGCGCCGACATATCTACAGGTTACCCGTGACAACTAGCGGACAGGCTGTGAACGCCGAGGCTTGCGGGGGTTGACCATTAAGGCAGGTTACCTTCGCGGGACAGCTCGGATCTGATCTTCTTCCTGATCTCATTATTCATGTCGAGCAAGCGCGCTGTGGTCCCGGCCGACGTCTGTGATGCCTTTAACGTCGATACCGTCCTTGTGTGAGGCGCCCGTTACGCAAAAGAACTGATCGGCCCATCGGTCGTTGCGCGGATTGAGTAAGCGAAGCTAGCCTTAATCGCTCATCTAGTTACGCGCAGAAACCACTTGGAGGGAGACGTCGAACGACTAAATACGAAATGATCCTCTACTGGAGCGAGGCAGACCAGTCGTTCATTGCCGAAGTACCGGAACTGCCTGGGTGCGCTGCGGACGGGCCGACGCGGCAGGAAGCGCTGGGGAACGCCGAAGTCGTGATCGCGGAATGGTTGGAAACGGCCCGCGACCTCGAACGATCAATACCGGATCCCAAGGGCCGGCTCCTGTTCGCCTGACGCCCTCGCGTCTTCAGCTACTTCCTTACTGCGCGACGCTGGTGCAGATTCGATCGAAGGCGTCCGTCAGACTGCGGGCGATCGACAGGGCATCGCGGGATTCAATCTCGCGGCGATGCATCATATAGACCGGCTTGCCGTCCTGGAAGATGGCGATCGACGGGGAAGACGGCGGGTAGTCCGAAAGAAGATCACGAAGGTGCGCTACCGCGGCGTCGTCGGCGCCGGCGAAGACGGTCGCTGACCGGTCGGGACGCACGGCGTGCTGGAGCGCCATGCCGATGGCGGGGCGTGCTTTGCCTGCCGCGCAGCCGCAGATCGAGTTCACGACGACCATCGTGGTTCCTGGCGCGTTGACGAAGAGGTCGACTTCGGATGGCGTGCGCGCTTCTTTTACTCCGAAGCGGGTGAGTTCCGCGCGCATCGGTGAAACAAATTGTTCGGGGTAAGACATGATGTATCCGGTTAGCTCCTGGTTACTGATTGAACACGAAGGTCTCTCCGCCATTATGAACGACGAGATGACCGGGCGGAAAGGTCTTCGATCCGAATCGAAAGAAAACGGCGCCGTCGCTGGACTGGCCGGGTGGGATGCGGGTCTGGACGAGGGCAATCGCGGAAGCCGCGGCGGCTGCTTCAAAGCGCGCGCTGGTGCCGAATCCGAGGGCCGCTTCGCGCCGCTTTTCGTAGCTGTTGTCGAGCTTCATGTTGGGGATGTTGTAGATGGCATCCTCATAGGTCTTGATGAGCTTGACCAGGTCGGAGTGATTGCCACGCTCGAGTACGTCGCCGACCACAGCGTCCGCGGAACCCGCAGGAGTGACGCGACCGTCGCCGCGATCGAACTCGAAGTCCTCCGGCGAGAACGTGACGTAAGCGTCGGAACCGTTGGAGATGGCGATCTGGATGAGTCCCCAATCCTTCAATTCGGAGGGCAAGCGCGCACACATGACGGTGACTCCGCTGCGCGTCAGACTTTGATAATGCAGGCCGTTATTTTCAAACTCGATTACCTGCGCCTCTACGATGCAACCGCTCCAAAACACCCCGCTCAGCAGCAGGGCCGTCCGAAGCAATTGTGAGATCATTGACCTTATTATCGACGCTATGCACATACCGACTGCGGCCGTTACCAGCGGCGCTGACGCCCCGCATCTGAATCCGGAGTTAATCCCGGTACTGCGGTCTTTGGAAAGCATGGGCCTAACCAATCTGGAAGCCGTGCATTGGAATGACGGCGCATCGCAGCTCATTGAGTACGCGATCCAACGCAACGAAGGCGTGCTTTCGGACGGCGGTTCATTGGTGGTGCGTACCGGGCAATTCACAGGCCGCTCGCCGAAAGATAAGTACATCGTGCGCGATGCCGCGACTGCTGCGAGTGTCGATTGGGGCGCGGTGAATCAGCCGATGTCGCCCGAGCAGTTTGAACGGCTTCGCTCCAAGGTGATGACGTTCCTGCAGGGCAATGAGTTATTCGTTTCCGATCTAAGGGCCGGCGCGGACTATGAGTACGGCATTACGGTGCGGGCGATCACGCAGTATGCCTGGCATACCTTGTTCGCGCGTCAACTGCTGATTCGAAGCGAGGCGGGTGCGGCGCCGATTGAGAAGCCGGATTTCACGCTGATTTTTGCGCCGGAGTTCCTGGCCAATCCGTCGGAGGATGGCACGCATTCGGAGACTTGCATCGCGCTCGATTTCTCATCGCGAACCATCTTGATTGTGGGGACCAGTTACGCGGGCGAGCTGAAGAAATCGATATTCACGGCGCTCAATTATCTGCTGCCGGAGCGCGGCGTGATGCCGATGCATTGCTCCGCGAATCAGGACAAAAGTGGTAGTGTTGCGCTGTTCTTCGGGCTATCGGGAACCGGCAAGACAACGCTGTCGGCCGATCCGGAGCGCGAACTGATTGGCGATGACGAACATGGGTGGAGCGATCACGGCGTGTTCAATTTCGAGGGCGGATGCTATGCCAAGTGCATCCATCTTTCCGCCGAAAAGGAGCCGCAGATTTGGGGCGCGATTCGCTACGGAACGGTGCTGGAAAACGTCGTGATGGATCCGGTTACGCGGAAGCTCGATTTCGATTCCGATGCTTACACGGAAAATACTCGCGCGGCGTATCCGTTGGAGTTCATTGACAACGCGCTGGTTCCGAGTACCGGGGGGCATCCGCGCCACGTGATCTTTTTGACGGCCGATGCGTTTGGGGTGCTGCCTCCGATCGCGAAGCTGGACGCCGATGAGGCGATGTATCAGTTCCTGAACGGCTATACGGCGAAGATTGCGGGAACCGAGCGCGGGTTGAGCAAGGAACCGCAGGCGACGTTCAGCACCTGCTTTGGCGCGCCGTTTATGCCGCGGCCGCCGCGCGTTTATGCGGAGTTGCTGGGCGAGAAGCTGCGCGCAATGGGAGTTAGTTGCTGGCTGGTGAACACGGGATGGGTGGGCGGTGCTTATGGAGTCGGCAAGCGGATTTCGCTACCGTACACGCGGGCGTTGTTGCAGGCGCTGCTGAACGGCGAACTGGAGACGGTGGAGACGCGTCGCGAACCGGTGCTGGGTTTGCGAACGCCGGTCGAGTGCCCGGGAGTTCCGGCTGAAATCCTGGATGCGCGTGCGATGTGGCCGGATGCGGCGGCGTACGATGAAGCAGCGGCGAATTTGCGGCAGCGATTCGAGGCGAATTACCGGAAGTTCGAGTAGGTTCGCGAGCGTCTCACTACGCGGTGAAAATGTCTCGCACCGCGATTGGGCTGACGAGCGCCCGGGCGTGCAAGATACTTGACGGTCCGTGTACGGCCGCTTCGCCATCAGCCCGGACGACTCTGACGCTCTCGCGAACGGGATCGACCAGCCAGAATTCCTGACCGCCGCGCCGCAGGCAAATCTCTTCGCGCGCCGTCATCTCGGAAGCGGTGTTCGAGGGTGAAAGAACCTCGATGACGATTTCGGGGACGCCGCGGAAGTAGTCGTCATCTGACAGTCTCGTTCCAACGTCGAAGACTGAAGACCGCGACGTCGGCAACCCATACCTCGTACTCCACGGCGGGCCGGAATGGGAACTCTTTTTCCACGCCATATGTAGCCGGATTGACAGCGGCACTTAGAATTTTCGCAAGCCGTCTTTGCAGCTTGGTGTGCAGCATCTTTACCGGAGGAAACTCCACAATCTCTCCGTGATGCAATTCCTGGCGGGTACCTCCCGCGGCCTGGGGAAGCTTAGCGAACTCCGCCACCGTTAATAGGCCATCGTTGGTCGCCATAAGTTCATACTAATCCGCGCCCGCGCTTCGCATTTCCGGACGCAGAATCCCGGAAACGGACACTAGCGTGACCGCCGCCATTAGATAACTGCTTGACAACTCACGCTATAGCGGTGGGTCGCCAATTGCCGTATCATCTCAAAATAACCATCCCGAAGAAGAGGGTGCATTCATGATCGATGGTGTCAGCTCTTTCCTGCGCGAGTTGAAGTTTGGCGCGCGGTCCCTGTTCCGCATCAAAGGACTCACGGCGACCGTAATCATAACCTTGGCCCTCGGAATCGGCGCGAATTCCGCAATGTTCAGTCTGGTCCGCGGGGTACTCCTGCGGCCTCTCGTGAACCGCGACGAGAACCGGCTGGTTTATATCCGGCAGGTCGCCGACGGTCCGGGAGACGGCAATCAGGACTTCTCCGTACCCGAGATCGCCGACCTGCGCTCGAGCGTGAAAAGCTTCAGCTCTTTTGGCGATTTCTCTACGGTCGACTTCAAGTTGGTCGGTCTGGGCCAACCACGTTCGGTGCAAGCGGGGGTGGTCAACGGATCGTATTTCCAGGTGATGGGGCTGCGCCCGGTGCTTGGGCGACTGCTCGGTCCCGGTGACGACGGTCCGAATGCGCAGGGCGCGGTGGTGTTGACGTACCGGTTCTGGTCGACGGCGTTGAAGAGCGATCCTCACGTTCTGGGTAAGGCCGTAAAGCTGGATTCCTTTTTCGACGCGCGCTCCGCCACCGTGGTAGGGGTTCTGGAGCCGTGCGTACCTTATCCCGCAGACACGGAACTAATCGCCAATGTCGTGACCAGTTCGCACCACCTTTCGGCGACGATGGTTGGCAGCCGGATACACAGAATGACCGAGTTGTTCGGGAAGCTGGCGCCGGGCGCGACGCTGGAGACGGCGCGAGCGGAACTGAACACGGTTTACGGCGTGATGAAGCGGGAGCATGCCGATGCGTATCCGCGCAAAGCTGATTTTCGTATCCGCGCGGTGATGTTGCGCGATCAGCTGACCTCGGGAGCGCGCACCATTCTGCTGGTGCTGATGGCGACATCCGTGCTGGTGTTCGTCATCGCGTGCGCCAACGTTGCCAACCTAATACTGGCGCGTACGGTACGACGTGAAAACGAGTTAGGTGTTCGCGCCGCATTGGGCGCCACCGCGGGCGCGTTGCGTCGAACGCTGCTAGCCGAGAGTCTGCTGCTGTGCGCTGCGGGGGCGGGTCTGGGATTGTTTATCGCGAGTCCGCTAGTGAGTATGCTGTCGCGCTATATGTCGCGCTTCTCGGTACGCGCGCTGGATCTAAACGTAGATGCGAGCATGCTGTGGGTGGGGGCGGGGCTTGCGATTGTCGCTGCAGTGCTGCTGGCCTATGTGCCGCGCCTGCCATCTTCCGGGGGTCCGCAGGGATTCGGACTCAGCAGCGGCAGCGCCCGTGTTACCGGTGGCGCAAACCAGAAGCTGCGGTTATTCGCGGTGGTTCAGATCGCGGCCTCTTTTGTGTTGGTAGCGTCGGCTGGCGCAACGGTCCGGACGCTTCTTGCGCTGGAGGCAGCGCAGACCGGATTCGATACGCAGCATGTGCTTGCCGTCGACGTGCCCGTGATGCATACGGGAAGAACCCCGGAGCAAACGGTCCAATATTACCGGGAGACGACGCGCAGCATCATTCAATTGCCTGGTGTGCAGAACGTGGCGATTGGCTCGATCATGCCGTGGCGGAATGATGGGAACATGGCACTTCAATTCTCGACGGACGACCGTGCGCCTGGAGCTCCGGGCGAAGACCCTCGCGGGCAGGTTCGAGTCGTATCGCCCGGCTTTTTCGCAACGCTCGGGATACCGCTTACCGAGGGGCGCGACTTCAACGACTCCGACCGCGACAGCGTTGAACCGGTCGCAATCGTGAGCCAGAGCGCCGCGTTGTGGATGTTCCCCAACCGCGATCCGCTGAACCATCACATGGTGTGGACCGATCCGATTCTGAAAGTCTTCCCACTGATGAAACCAGCGCCGTTACGGATCATCGGCGTCGTGCGGGACTTGGACGACTACAACGTGGTGCCCAGGCCGACAATGACCATTTACCGCCCCTTTGACCAAGAAGCGACACTCGGAGGTGGGCGGCTATTCGTTCACACGACTGCGGATCCGTACACGCTGGTGGCGCCGATCACGCGGATCATCCACAACACGTCACCGGGACAGCCGGTGGAACATGCCTCTACGCTGAACGATATCCGGGCGGAGGTGATGTCACCCGACCGTCTAAACGCCGCGGTGTTCAGTGTGTTCGCTGGAGTGGCGCTGCTGATTGCGGTGGTGGGAGTTGTCGGGGTGCTGACCTTTTCGGTTAGCGGGCGGACGCGTGAGTTTGGAATCCGGCTGGCGGTTGGATCGCAGCCCGGGAATTTGTTGAAGGGTGTGATCGCCGAGGGGGCGGGGATGGCTTGCGCCGGGCTGGCGGTCGGCCTTATCAGCGGCTATGGGCTGGCTCAGTTGGCGGGGAGCTACTTGCCGGATTTAAAAATGCCCGGCGTGTTGCCGGTTGCGGGTGCGGCGTTTATTCTGCTGTTGGCGGCGGTGATTGGGTCGGTGATTCCGGCGGCGAGGGCTGCTCGGGTGGATGTGCTGCAGGCTCTGCGAACCGAATAAGTGCAGCCTCAACTCGGCAGCGCTGCGGCGCGGATCTTTGCAGCTAACGATCGCATGAATCAGGCGATTATCGGAAGCCTGGATCCTGCTGTGTGGAGCGCCAAGCCGCCCGGCAACGTTCGTACGATCGCGGCGATCTTCACGCACGTCCATAATGTCCGCTGTAAGTGGGTTCGACTTACGGCTCCGCATTTGAAGGTTCCATCGCAACTAAGTCGCGCGCACTGCACGCCGGAGCAGGCTCGTGCGGGACTGGCGGAGAGTGCCGCGCGTTGCACGGAGATGCTGGCGGAAGCACTGGGTGACGGAAAGCGCATCGCGAAGTTTCATCGAGACAGTTGGGCGCGGCCGTGGCCGGTTGGCGTGGAAATGCTGAGCTACATGCTTGCCCACGAAGCGCATCATCGCGGGCAGGTTTGCATGCTTGCCCACCAGCTCGGATTCCCGCTTCCGAGAGAGGTTGGAGACGGGATTTGGAACTGGGAGAAGCTCTTTAGGGAACTCGACCGCGCATGAGGTAAAGCCCGCTGGCGATGATAGTGGCGACACTTAGGACGATGAGGGCACGAACCCAGCGGTGGGTTACTCGAGATGCAGCGGGTTCGCCCGACTGCGCCGACCAGAAGAGCGCCAGGAGGGAATCGCGGTGATACCAGAGAATTACAAGTAAGGATGTGAAGATGTAGGTCGCCATGAACGCCGGCCCATAATCGTTCACAAGGATGAAGATATTGACGAGTAAGATGTTGGCCATAACTGGCAGCATCATGGCGGCGCCGGCGAGGGTGGTCTTGCGGAAGAGTAACAGGGTCGCGCCAGTGACCTGAGTAAGTCCAAGAATGATTGCGTACACGCGGGAGTAGCCGTAGTAATACCAGGTAAGCTCGTAACCCGTGAGGCTTCCGATGGGCCGCTTCGCGATTGTCGACGCCAAGTGAAACTGTAAGTGTGCCAACTTACTGATTCCGTACATGTAGAGGAGCCAGGCGCAGGAGTAGCGCAGCCAGTCGAGGAGTTTCGGGTAGGGTCTTGATTCCGCGCGCATTGGCTCGTCGCTGGTAAATCTTGGGTACGAGCCGTCGCGCGTGAATGTTCCCGAAGCGCTCCTGAGTTTTAGGAGCACTCTGTTTTTCCGCAGGACCAAGTCCGCGCGTTCTCCCATTCAGGCTAAGATCAGCAGTAAATCGTTTTGATACATCTGCTGATGCTTCTATGTGCCGCAGGCGCTGGGTGGGGTGTAATCGGTGCGCTAACTCAGTTTCGCGCGCAAAAGGGTCGAATACGCCTGGCGGGATCCTGGGCGTCGGAGGGTTCCTCGCGGGCGCCTTTCTACTGTTCGTGGGATTGAGAAAGTACCTCTGAGTGGTTCATCTCATGCTTTCCTGCCCGGTGCGGCATACTACTGAATCATAAACCCGGTCGGTAGACCCCGGTAATTAAGAAGCGTGTTTACGGGACGAGTTCGCGATATCCGCCTAGGTCGGTTATCCGACCTAGGTAGCGATCTGACCCTATTGAATAACAAGGCCGTTGGGTAAGGCCGCTTCTTCATTGCCGGGCGGCGCACCTGTGATGGCGACCAACGAAACCGGCTGCAGCGCGGCGTCACTTGCGGCGGTCAACGTCACGGTGAGCGAGGTCGGGCTGTTCACCGTTACCGCGCCAATCGTAATACCCGCCATGGGGGCTAAGTCCGTGACTCCTTGTACGAAATTGGTATTCAGACCGGTGACGGTGTAGGTAGCGGTGTTTCCGTGTGTGATGGTAGCGGGACTAATCGTGGAAATCGCCGGGGCGCCAGCCGGTAGAAACTGGTTGAACTCCGCCCGCATGATGAATTCCGCCATGTCGGCACGTGTTACTAGGTCCGAAGGACAAAACAGCGTAGGCGCGCATCCGGAAGTGATATTATCTTCTCTCATTCGCTGGATGGAGACCCAGCCGAAGGTCTGCGGCGTGACATCGGTGAAATACGCGACTGGCGGGAAATCGAATACCGCGGTCGCACCATAACGCATGCGCGTTGTGAACACCGCCGCCTCGTCGCGCGGTACGAATTCGGCTGGACAATAGTTACCGTTTCCGCAGCCCGAAGTTATACCGAGTTGAGCCAATTTCTGGATCCATGCGAACCCCGGGTCGCCTAGGGGCACGTCGTTGAAGTACGGGTTTGTCCCGGCCGACGGGAAGTTATCGCCGCCGAAGATGGCGCGGACAATGAGCACTGCCATCTCCCAGCGCGGGATGTCCGCAGTCGGGCAGAACTCAATCGGACTGCCTCCGCACCCTTCGGTGATGTGATTGGTGAACAACATATTCGCGGCATCGAAGTAAGTGGCGTCAGGCGGCACGTCAGAGAACGTGGTCGCAGTTATACGTTGCGTAACTACGATCGACTGGGAGGCGAGCTGGATCGCTCCCGTCCGGGCGAGAGCAGGGTTGGTTTGTGGCGCGACTGTTACCGTCAAAGTGCCGCTGCCGGTGCCGCCGCTTCCAGAAAGCGAAATCCACGGAGTTGAAGTGGACGCTTCCCAGGTGCAGGACGGCTGGGTTGAGGTGATCGTCAGCGTTTGAGGCCCCCCTACGCTGTCCGAGAAGATGGCCGGTTCCGCGGTGATTCCACAGCCGTTCGCGGGTGTGACGGTTTGCGGTAAGGCGGAGGACGTACTGCTCAGGTTATTGGCGTCTCCACTGTAAATCGCAGTCAGGGAATGAAAGCCGACCGAGAACGCGGACCACGAGAGTACAGCGACTTGATTGGTCACAGTTGCGCTTCCGAGGATACTGGCGCCGTCGATGAACTGCACGATCCCGGTGGCGCTTTCGGCCGAAACCGTAGCCGTCAAAATCACCGCTTGGCCGAATGGCGCGGAACTCTGCGAGGACGTTAGCAGCGTCGTAGTCGGAGAGGCACCCGCCGTGTTCACAACCTGAAAAACGAAACCGCTGCTACGCGCCAGCGTGGCGTTGCCGGAGTAGGACGCGTTGATAAAGTGATTTCCAGCGGCGAGGGTGGAGGTTGTCAGGACCGCAATTCCATCAACAAGGGGTTGGGTTCCCAACGTGCCACTGCCGAAATCGGCAAATTGCACGCTCCCACTTAACGGGACTGGAGTAACCGTCGCGGTAAGTGTAACTAATTGACCAACTACGGATGGGTTTAGAGAGGAAGTAAGCGTCGTTCTGGACGGCGCCAGTCCCGTCAGCACGATCAAACCACCGCTCGAATTCGTGGCGGCCAGGTCTGTGATCCCATCCCCATTGAAGTCGGCTACCGCGAGCCCCTGCAGCGTACTTTGAGAATTGTAGGCATATGTGCTGCTAAACGCGCCGTTCGTCGACAGCAAGACGGTCACTGAATCGTGGGTACGACTGGATAGAGCGATATCCGGGTAGCCGTCTCCGTTGAAGTCGCCGACGGCCAGATTCGACGGATTGTTATCCATCTCGAAGGTGTTTCGCGGGCCCAGAGTTCCGGAGCCATCGCCAAATAACACGCTAACCCCGTTGTCACTAAGCGAATTATTGGCTATAGCCACGTCTTCGAAACCATCATTGTTAAAATCGGCGACGACTACCGCGATAGGACCTTCGCCCACGGCGTAAGTCACCGCGGTTTGGAAAGTCCCGTCGCCGCTGCCTAGCAGCAAGCTTGCATTGTTGTCTTGCTGGTTACCACGACGAGGTCGGCATAGCCATCGTTGTTGAAGTCTCCGACTGCAACGGAAACCGGCTGCGTGCCTACGGAGTAAGGTACGGGGGGAAGAAAGGTTCCGTCGCCGACACCTAGCATTACGGCTACTGTGCCGGTGTCCTGATTCGTTACCGCGAGATCGGGCACGCCATCCCGATTGAAGTCTCCAGCCGCAACGGATGACGGGCTTCCGCCAGCGCCGGTTGAGTAAGTGACTTGGCCGGCAAAGGCGCCGGTCCCGTCTCCGAGTAGCACGCTGACATTGTTATCGGTCTGGTTGACTACTACCAGATCAGCGAATCCGTCTCCATTGAAGTCCGCGACCGCAACGCTCAGCGGGTTATTTCCCACGCTGTAGGGGACACCAACCTGGAAGGTTCCGTTTGTATTCGCGATGAAAACACTTACTGTGAGGTCGTCCTTGTTAGTGACAATGAGGTCCGGATGGCCGTCGCCATTGAGATCCGCAGTGGCTAGTGCCCAAGGAGTGTTTCCGGTGCGGTAAGCCATCAGCGTAGCGTCGAATCCGGCTTCGGGCAGCGCCGTTACGGCATGCGTGAGCACGGCTGAGGAGCCTGGCGCATTGGTGCCCTGACTGCCCTCATATAGGGCGGTCAGAGATCGCGTTCCGGATGCGAGCAGAGCGGGCAGGGAAGCGGATTGATCGACCATCGTCTTTGTGCCTAGCATGGTGGTTCCGTCGTAGAAGGTTACCTTGCCCTGTGCTCCGGGGGTCCCGACGGTAGCTGTCAAGGTCACCGGTTGCCCGTACGGTGAAGAGGCTGACGGCGCCGTCAAGGTGATCGAAGTCCCTGGCGACACAGTCTGGACCAAGATCGGCGAAACGCTTGTTCCATCGGCGAGGTCGCCGCTGTATACAGCCGTCAGAGAGTGCGTGTTCAGCGCCAGCGTGGAAGTAGACAACGCGGCTGTTCCGTTGGCCAGGTTGACCGTGGAGAGTAAGTTCGCGCCATCCATGAAGGCGATACTTCCCGTTGCGCTATTGGGCGAAACCGACGCTGTCAGTACAACGACATGTCCCAATTCGGAGGGGTTCCGGGAAGAAAGCAGCGTAGTCGTCGTGGGAGCGGTCGCGTTAACAATCTGGCTGAATGCCGGGGCAACACTGGGTCCGAAGTTTTCGTCGCCACTGTAGTTTGCAGTAATCGAGTGCGTACCAATCCCAAGTGCCGAGGTTGTGAACGTCGCTATTCCTCCAGTTATGCCCGAGGCGCCAAGAAGAGTCAAGTTGTCATAGAACGAAACCGTTCCGATAGCTAATGGCGGAGAGACGATAGCAGTGATCGTCACGCTTTGGGTGTAGGAAGAAGGATTCGCCGATGAACTTAGGGCCGTTGTTGTTGAAGAAGCACCGTAGACGACTTGGCTAAGTGCCGTCGATGTACTGCTCACATCGCCGGAGTCCCCGCCGTAAACGGCAGTTATCGAATGCGTGCTTACCGAAAGAGTATTCGAGGCGATGCTGTACGTTCCGGCGCTCACCGGACCGGTAGCTAAGACGTTGAGGCCGTCCATTAGTGTGACCGAACCTGTGACGCTAGCCGGCGAGACGGAACCGGTGAAGGTCACGCTCTGCCCATAGGTGGACGGATTCGGAGTAGAAGCAATGGTCGTTGTAGTTGCAGCGGTACCAAGTAGAACCACCACTAATACGGGACCGCCCGGGCGGGCCACGGTAGCGAGATCGGCCTTGCCGTCGCCATTAAAATCACCTACCGCTATGGCGGTGGAGATACCTGCACCATAGCCGATCGGAGTACCAAAGTGACCGGCCTGGTCATTCAAAAGAACGCTGATAAGCGCGTGCTCGCTGCCGGAATCCGCGTTTGCCAGAGCGATATCGGGATATCCATCAGCATTGAAATCCGCTGCAACGACGGTTTGGGGGGAGTTCGGCGCGGCATAGGTCACCTGGGGAAGGAAAGACCCCGTTCCAATACCGGCTAGCAGACTGATCGTATTATCGTCCTGGTTGACGACTACCAGATCGGTTTGACCTTGTCCCACGAAGTGCGCAGCCACTATAGAAGTTGGATCGTTTCCAACGTCAAAACTCAGGGGTGCACCGAAAGTTCCGTCGCCCACGCCGAGCATGATGTTAACGGAGTTAGTGCTAATGTCATTAATCGACGCGTTACTAAGAACCGCGATGTCAGCGATTCCATCGCCGTTAAAGTCTGCCGCGGCAACCGCCACGGGGCTCATGTTGTTGTTGGAGTAGGACCATCCAGATGTAAAGAGTCCGGTCCCATCGCCGAGAAAAACCTGCACCGTACCGTGGACGGCATCGGTGAGAATCACATCATCGTTGCCATCGCCGTTGAAGTCGCCTGTAGTAATCGACGAAACTGTCAGGGTCGTTGTAACTGAGGCGCTCGGTAACGCGAAGTTGCCACCTCCGGTGCTCAGTACGGTGTACAGACCGTGATAGGTAACCACTGCCAGGTCCATGAGTCCGTCGCCGTTGAAATCCCCGGAAGCAATTAGCAACGGCGCCTCGTCATAGGTGATGGTGCTCGCATTGGGTCCGGTAAAGGAACCGGCGCCGTCGCCAATTAACACTGAAATTTCGCCTAGGCCGTTGTGGATGAAAGCCAGGTCGGCAATGCCATCGCCGCTAAAGTCGCCCAGGATTAAGCTGATCGGGTTCGGACGCGCAGGAGCCTGCCAGAACGCGGTCATGCTGCTTTCAGCTACGGGAGTTACGTTTTGCGTCACGGGAGCGCTGCCACTTGGAGCGTTCGCACCGTCGCCAATGTAGTAGGCCGTAAGCGATCTAGTTCCCGAAGCTAGTGCCGCCGTCGATAGTGTGGCCGTTCCATTTACAATGGCGGCGGTCTCAAGGATTGCGGACCCGTCATAGAACGACACTTTGCCGGTAGGACTTTGACCGGTTACCGTTGCCGTCAGTGTCAGTGAGTGGCCGAAGACAACTGAAGGCGCGGATGACGACAAGGTGGTTACAGATGGATTAACGATCTGGTAATACACTGGCGATGTACTGGGCAGGTTAGACAAATCACCGCTGTAGACCGCAGTCATGGCGTGCTTTCCCGCTAGTATGTTGAAGTCGCCGAAATGAGCGGACCCGGAGTCGACGTTTACGTTGGCCAGGAGGTTCGAACCGTCCATGAAGGAAATGCTTCCGCCGGCCAGTGGATTCGATACTGTGGCGGTGAAGGAAACGATCTGGCCCTGAATAGACGGATTTGGGGTTGAAGTTAGAGCAGTCGTCGTTACACCGGCCGCACCCACTATTTGACTTAGCGGGAAGGAAGTACTGCTATTTACGTTTCCATCGGTCGTATAAGTGGCGGTAATGGAGTGCGTTCCAGGAGAAAGCAATGTCGTCAGGTAAGTGCCAACTCCACCACTTAGGGGGCTGGATGTTCCCAGGAGCACATTGTTGTCGTAGAAAGAGACGGTTCCGGTGGCAAGCGTGGACGAGACGGTCGCAGTGAAAGTCACACCTTGTCCTGCGGCAGAAGGATTCGCGGATGAACTCAGAGCCGTGGTGCTGTCTAGCGCGGTAACTACTTGCACCGCGGGAACCGGTGATACACTACCGGGACTAGTAGCGTCTCCACTGTAGACGGCAGTTATAGAACTGCGTACCGACGACAATCGTATTTACGTCGATACTGTATGTTCCGCCCGTTACAGCGCCCGAATTAAGAACAACCAAGCCATCCATCAGCGTTACGGTTCCGCTGATCGGCGACGGTGAGACGGTTCCCGAGAACGTCACGTTCTGGCCATAGATTGAAGTACTTGGATTGGAGCTGATCGTAGTGACAGTCGGTACGGCGGCGAGAAGAACCATCATTTGGTCGAGGCCGTTGTTGCCTACGGATACCAGGTCCGCTCGTCCGTCACCGTTGAAATCGGCCACCGCGATTGAGTTCGAGTGACCCGCTCCGTAGGCCATCGCCGCGCCCAGTATTCCGGTGCCATCGCCCAGTAACACGCTGACAAGATTGGACTGCGCGTTTGCGACAGCTACGTCGATGTGTCCGTCTCCGTTAAAGTCCGCCACCAGAATGGAAGTGGGTTGATTGCCGGCCGCGTAAACGACCTCCGTTGCAAACGAACCGGTTCCGTCCCCTAGCAGCACACCTACCTGATCGTCGTTCTGGTTGGTAACCACGATGTCGAATTTACCGTCGCCATTGAGATCTGCCACGGCCAGTGACGTCGGACTATTCCCAACAGGAAAGTTCCCCTGGGTGCCGAAATTTCCCGCGCCATCCCCAAGAAACACACTTACAACATTGTTCGCGTTGTCAATCACCGCAAGGTCGGCAATCCCGTCGTTGTTGAAGTCGCCAACAGCCACGGTAGTGGGGTTAGCACCATTGTCATTAGGGCCGTTATAGTTATCGCCGAGGTTCCATCCATGGCTGAACAAGCCGTTCCCGGTTCCTAGAAATATCTGTATGATGCTGTTGTCCTGATCGATGATCACCACGTCGGCAATGCCGTCTTGATTGAAATCGGCAACGGCAACTGAGTTAATGTCATTGAAACCCGTGGCCACCGCGGTTCGCGGTGTACCGAAGATACCGCTGCCGGAGTTGAGAACGACTTGAAATCCCTGCGAGGTTCCCACGACCAGGTCCATGAGGCCGTCTCCGTTAAAGTCACCGGCAGCGAGCGATTCGACGATGTGCGGAAGCGTGATGAGGCTGACGGGTGTAGCCGCGAACGATCCAGTTCCATCGCCGGCCAGAACGGAAACCGTATTGTCACCGGTATTGAGGAAAGCCATATCCGGGATCCCATCGCCGGTGAAGTCGGCGATGACGACGCTTGACGGAGTCGCGCCGGTGTCGACAGGAGTTTGCGGGAACATCCCGGCGCCCGCCACTGGAGTTACAACTTGCAAAAGCGGAGAGGAATAGCCGGCCGTTTCGTTGATATCTCCCGAGTAGTAGGCCTTTAATGACCGAGTTCCAGACGCGAGAAGAGAGGTTGTGAAGGTTACCGGTCCACCACTTAGCGGAAGAGTCTCGAGCAGTGTTGTGCCGTCATAGAGAGTGACGCTTCCGGTGGATGTATTCGGTGTGGTGGACGCCGTCAGGGTAACGGGGTGGCCGTAGGTAATTGGCGTTTGTGAGCTGGTTAGACTTGTTATGTCGACATACACTGTCTGGGTCAAGACCGATGAAGTACTCGACTTGTCTCCCGCGTCGCCACTGTAGACCGCGGTGATCGAGTGCGGGCCTAGGACGAGCGCTGATGTCGAGTAGGAGGCCGTTCCGGAACTCAGAGGCGCGATATTCAATTGGGTTGCGCCATCCATGAAAACCACGGTGCCGGTGGCCAGAGAATTTGATATCGTCGCCGTGAAAGTAACGGGCGCGCCTATTGTAGAAGGATTGGGCGCCGCGGATAGAGTGGTTGTAGTTGCAACCGATTCGATCACCTGTTGGTTCAGGATATTCGAAGTACTTCCGATATCTACCAGGCCGGAATATACGGCGGTGTAAGGTATCGAACCGAGTGGCAGGTTGGACAGTACGGTTTGTGCCATACCGCCGGTGAGATTTAACCGATTCACCTCGATTTCCCCTTGCCAGAACGTCACGGTGCCGTTGTCACTGAAAGGAAAAACCGCCGCGGTTAGAGTGACGTCTTGGTGAAGGGATGATGGGTTCGCTGAGGACGTGAGAGTAGTTGCGGTGGCCGTCGGGACGGGAATCCCGGACAAGTAGGTGAAGTCGCCCGCGCCAAGATTCGCCGAAACCAGATCGGCCCGTCCGTCGCCATTGAAGTCCTCGATTGCTACTGCCACGGGATTTTGGTGAACAGCGTACGCTGCGTGCGGACCGAAGCCACCGGTGCCGTCGCCGTACCATACCTCAATGGCGTCGGTGGTGTCGTTGTTCGATTCGGTGATCGCAACGTCCACTTTGCCATCTCCATCGATATCGCCGAGCGCGATTGAGCTCGGAGTGTTGGTGAGAGATACGGGGCTCCCGGGCGAGAAATCGCCAGTCTGGCTTCCCAGCATGACGATCATCGAACTGTCGCTTCTGGCCATTACGATATCGGGATATGTATCTCCGTTTAAATCCGCAACAGCAACGGAGACGACATGGCTTTCCCCAAGGTTGTAGGTATTCGTGCGGAAGTGCCCGGTTCCAAGTCCGAGTAGTACCGTAACACTATCGTCGGTGAAGTTAGCCGTTACCACGTCGAGTTTTCCGTCGCCGTTGAAATCTCCTGTGGCAAGAGAAACCGGGCCGCTTCCGACGCCCGTTTTTATCTGGCCGGAAAAACCACCTGATCCATCGCCGAATAGAACGGACACTTGCGAAGTAGCATAATCCGCAAAGGCTATGTCGGCGGTGCCGTTCCCGTCGAAGTCACCAACCACGATTGCGACCGCGTTTGTGGTCGTCTGAACGTTACTGGGGGTGCCGAACGACCCGTCGCCGGTTCCCAGCAAAACGCTAATCGAGCTGCCGTTGGCGACGGCGAGATCGGGTATTCCGTCGCTGTTGAAATCGCCTACCGCAAGGGCAACCGGTGCGGCGGCGATTGTGTAAGAGTCCCCCTGGTAGAAATAGCCCGATCCGTCGCCTAACCAAATGGTGACGATGCTGTTCGTACTGTCAGCGATGGCGACGTCCAGGTTGCCGTCGCCGTCGAAGTCCGACACCGCAACGGCGTGGGGAGAACTAGATACGCCGTAATTAAATCCCGACGCAGAGTTAAAACCCGACGCCGGCTGCGGCGTATTATTTTGCAGCACTGGAGGGGAAGTGCTGGGCGAGCAGCAGCCGAAGTTGGTAAACATGGCCGTCAGTGAACGCACTCCGGACCCAATTGTATTCGTAGTGAGAACCGCTTGACCGCCGTGCATATCGATAGATCCCAAAACGGTTGTACCGTCGTAGAAAGTCGTGATGCCAGTAGTCGAGCCGGGTTACTTAGGGTCGCGGTTAAAGTAACCGTTTGGCCGAACATCGACGGATTCGGCGAACTGGTGAGGATAGTTGAGATTGGTTGGGCGGCCAATAGTCCGGGAATGGCCAGGAGGACGGCCAGCGAGAACGCCGGCGCAAGCTTCGTAGATAGTTGTCGCAAGGAGTGGAGTGCTTCAGGCGGCAGGTAATCCCTAGTTTGTTTTTGGATACCGAAACGGGACGAGGTTGGATATAAGTGAGACAATCGGCGACTCGCTGCAAGAGCTTACCGGCGAAAAATTTCGTCGCGGCAAAAGCGAGTGCTTCAACCAGGCGCGAGTTCCCTTGGCTAAAGGGAATAGCCACACGTGCACCCCGGTTTGTACGTGACGTCACGGCCGGCGTAATCCTGAACCTCGACTGTCCATTCTTCCAGCATGCGCTGAATGGATTGCCAGGATAGCTCGAGCCATTTCGCTAGCAAAGGCGCGTCCTTACAAGGTACAGACTCTTCCGCGGGGCGACGAGTACCGTCATCTTCCGCGACCCACTTGGGAACCCGCTCGGCGACGGCGGCGATTCCAGGCGCATCCATTCGCGCCAGCCAGGTAACGCGCCCCATGCTGATATGTCGAGCGATCTCGCCGATTGAGCGACGTTCGGGCGCCGGGCGCCAGGACAACTGCTCAGGGGTCAACGGCGCCACGGCGTGTAAGAGACTCGTCTGATAACCGCTCCAGCCTTCCAGGAGTTGGTTAAGCTTGACCATTAGTCTGATGATGCTGCTTTTCGAACCGCTCGTCCATGGCTGAGGTGCTGTTGTTCCATCATGCGCACGGACTCACAGCCGGCGTCCTAGCGTTCGGCGCTAAGCTCCGGGCGCATGGTCACAGAGTCCACATTCCCGACTTATACGATGGGCGAACCTTCGATGAATTAGAAGCCGGCATCGAATACGCCCAGGAGATCGGATTTAACGCCGTGATTGAGCGCGGAGTACAAACCGCCGACGGGCTGCCGCATCATCTGGTCTACGCCGGGTTCTCGCTCGGGGTGTTGCCTGCCCAGAAGCTGGCCCAGACCCGAGCTGGCGCTGCCGGAGCGCTGCTGTTTCATGCATGCGTCGCTGCCGCCGAGTTTGGCCACGGTTGGCCGCAGGGCGTTCCTGTTCAGATCCACGGCATGGACACCGACGAGATATTCGTGAAAGAGGGCGACCTGGATGCTGCCCGGGCACTCGTAGCAAGCACTGCGGATGCCGCGTTGTTCCTCTATCCGGGCGACCGGCACCTGTTTGCGGATAATAGCCTATCTTCTTACGATGAAAGTGCAGCCACTCTGCTTATCGAACGTGTGCTTCGGTTTCTCGCCGCAACGGATGCCCGTTCGTCCTGTTGACGAGGCGTGTCGCTTACTCGTTTAGTCATAGGCTTCACTTATTTTTAGGCACGCGCTGCAGCTAAATCATGTTTCCGCTTCACGAGCTCTAAAGGTACGATCAGCGAAGCGTGGCTCAAATAAGGAGATTCTCTGATGAGCACGATTATTACTAAAGGCTTCTGAACGCGGATGCGTGGGATGGTTATGCTCAGGGCAGCCAAGGTACTCAATTGTTTTTCTGAGTGGGGCGCAAATAGCCGGGCCCAGGGATGTGACCCGGAAATCGTACGGGTTCCCTAAAAAACTTCTCACCTATATTTGTTAAATCTACCGTAAAGTTTTGCGCCTGAAACGCTCCTGATTCATAGAACTTTTCCGTTTGTCGCCGAATAAATCCTTAGGCCGCAGAAGTAGAGCGAACTTAGACCTTATTCAAAGCGAGAGATATGAAAGAGTCAAGATGCATTTAAATCGGTTGATTATTACGGCTATGCTTTGCAGCGGGATCGCGGTGGGGCAGTCCACCCCGCCAAGTGTGCCGGCTGCATACCAGAGCCTCTACTCGGAACTTCAGGGAGATATCTCCTCGTTGATACAAACGGTGCCGGCCCCACCGAACGGTTCCAGCAACCCGACAATCTATTCCTCTCAGCTACTCAGTGCGAATTCGGATCAGGGGCCCTCTCTTCTGGGAGCCAACTATTACACCGCGATCGTCCTCCCGGAGCTACAGGAACTGCAAGCATTGGGCGTAACCGCAGTTTCAGTTCACATCAATTTCCCGATTCTGTATCAACCTTATTACTCCAACCCTCAAGACTTTCAGAACTATGTCAGCTTCTACCAGCAGCTGGCTCAGCAGATCCACGCTAGCGGCCTGAAGATGACAGTCGAAACGACGGTCGCCTCGGCCGGCGCGGGAAGCAACGGCGCGATTTATACTCCCTATTATTCGACTCTGTCCTGGAACGACTACATGACCGGGCGAGCGCAGAATGCGGTCAACGTCGCGCAGATGATCCAGCCCGACTTTATGTCGGTGATCACGGAACCAGACTCCGAGTCGCAAAACAGCGGGCAGCCCACGGCGGGTACACCGGCTGGAAGTCTGCAGGAACTGCAAACGATACTCGCCGCCTTACAAGCCGCGAACGTGACCAATGTGGCGGTGGGCGCGGGCGCAGGCACCTGGATTAATTCATTCACGACCTATATCCAGAACGTTATCTCGACGCCGGTCTCTTACGTCGACGTTCACATGTATTCGGTGTCGAATTCATACCCACAGAACGCGCTTACGGCAGCTACGATGGCGCATGCGGCGGGTCTGCAAATCGCAATTGGGGAGACATGGTGTAAGAAAATTTCGGCCGCGCAACTTGCATCCGTAGCAGGCGCACTGAACAATGAGTCCGTTGACGCGCTAGGGATGTTCACCTTCTGGGAGCCGCTGGATCAGTTTTATCTCCAAGCCGTGGTGAACATGGCTGAATCGGGGCAGTTCCTTTTCGTTTCTCCTTTTTGGAGCAGCGAGTACTTCTCGTACCTCGATTACGGCCAGTATGGATCGCAAACACCGGATCAAATCATGGCCGCCAGCATCATCGCAGCAGGGAACGCACGCCAGATCGGAGCTTTCACGCCGGTCGGGCAGACATGGGAAACGTTGATCCTACCCGCGCCGGATACATCGGCGCCTCAAGTTCCCGCGCCGCCCTCAATCGGCCAAGTGGGTCAGAACATCGTTCAAGTATTCTGGAGCCCGACCACGGATAACGTAGGTGTGGCGGGATACAACCTATTCCGGAATGGGACTTTACTCAATACGTCGAGTCAAGTCAATTACAACGACAACTCGGTTTTGCCTTCCACTACTTACATTTATCAAATGCAGGCATTCGATGCCGCAGGGAACGTTTCGGCGATGTCAGCGTCCGCCACGGCCACAACGCTGGCAATACCTGACGCGACTCCTCCGTCTACACCGACGGGTTTACAAGGCGCAGGTCTTTCAGATCTGAGTCTGAGCATTTCCTGGCAAGCCTCGACCGACAACGTCGGAGTCGCCGGGTACCACATTTACCGCGGAGCGAGCGCGACAACCTTGAGCATCTTCGCCACGTCGAATACAACTTCGTTTACCGATACAAACAGTATGTATCCGAAGACCACCTTTTACTATGCCGTGACGGCCTTCGACAGTTCCGGTAACACGTCTCCGCAGAGCGTCACTATAGCGGTAATCACGCTCGCAGATACCACTCCGCCGAGCGCTCCCGCCAGTCTCACCGCGGTCGCACAGGGACCGCAACAAGTAGGCTTGAGCTGGCCGCCTTCGACGGACGACGTGAGCGTGGCAGCGTACAGCATCTCACGCGGGAAGACACCGGGTTCAATGATCCTGGTAGGTAATACAACCGGAACTTCGTTCGTAGATACGGCTGGGTTGTCGGCTGCCCAAATTTACTATTACACGGTCGAAGCATATGACCAAGCATTGAACTATTCGTCACCAAGCCCGATGGCGACGCTCACAACGCCGCCGGTTTCGACTCCCCCGACCGTGTCACTTCAAACTTCGGCGTCGCCTTCTAACCTCGGCCAGAGCGTGATCTTCACGGCGACAGTACGTCTGACCTCTGGCACGATTCCAAATGGCGAGACTGTCAGCTTCAACAATGGAGCCGTCCAGATCGGGTCCGGTACAACCAATGGAGGTGTCGCGACGTTTAGTACCGCATCGCTCGCCGCGGGCAACTATTCGGTGACCGCGACCTATCCGGGAGACGGAACCTACCAGACTGCAACCTCGGCTGCCGTGAATCAAGTGGTTCTTAAGAACGTCACGGTAGCGGCGGTTACGTCCTCGTTGAATCCGACCACCTATGGTCAATCGGTAACGTTCACCGTGTTCGTCTCTTCTCCAGGTACGTTACCGACGGGAAACGTCACGTTCAAGAGCGGGGCGACGGCAATCGGTTCCGGTATTCTTACCAACGGGAGCGCTTCGTTTTCAACCACAACTCTGGCTACCGGTATAAATCCAATAACCGTCTTCTACGGGGGCGACGCGTCTTCGATGACCAGCACGTCGGCGACGCTCAACCAAGTGGTCAATGATGCCGCTGCCACGCTTGCGGTGCAATCCAGCGTGAATCCGTCGACGCTCAATCAGCAAGTTACCTTTACCGCCATCCTCACCGTCCCGAATGGCGGTAGCCCGACAGGAACCATTACGTTTTTGCAAAATGGCGCAGTCATCGGATCTCCCGCCGCGGTCGCTTCACAGCGAGCTAGCATAACCACCAGCTTTTCCGCTCCGGGCACTTACATGATTACCGCTGTCTATTCCGGAGACTCGAACTTCGCTCCCGCCAGTACGTTGCAGGCCCTAAGCCAGGCGGTTACATCGGGAACCACGACAATCTCCCTAGTCTCTTCCGGGTCGCCGGCGAACCTAGGCAGTCCGGTTACATTCACGGCTACGGTTCTGAGCACGAAAGCTGTAATGGTGCGGGGGCGTCTGGAGACTCGGGATATTGTGCATATCTCCAGCGGAGCTGTCCCTGACGGTGAAGCTGTTACTTTTAAGGACGGAACAACAGTTATCGGCTCGGGTGTTACTGCATCTGGAGTCGCGACCTTCACTACTTCCTCACTTGCCGTGGGAACGCACTCCATTACAGCAAGTTATAGCGGGGACACGCAGTACTCGGCCAGCACATCGGCGCCGATTTCTCAGACGATCTCGAAAAACACAACGACGACAGCAGTAACTTCGAGCCTAAACCCGTCCAGCTACGAGCAGCCGGTCACGTTCACGGTGATTGTGTCTTCACGGGGCGTCACGCCTACCGGCACGGTGACGTTCGAGAACGGATCTACACCGATCGGATCCGGTACGCTCACTAACGGAATCGCTATTTTTTCCACCGCAACGCTGGCTACCGGGACGAGCTCGATCACTGCCGTTTATGGGGGTGACACTTCCTCGTTGAACAGCACATCACCGGCGCTAAACCAGATAGTGAACGACTCTGCGATCACGATCGCGTTGCGATCGAGCGCTACTGCGCCACCGATCAATCAGCAGGTGACTTTCACCGCAACGCTCACCGTGCCGAACGGCGGTAATCCGACTGGGACCGTTACGTTTTCGCAGAACGGCCACGTTCTCGGATCTCCCGCCGCTGTGACATCACGGCAAGCCACCATTAGCACCAGCTTTGCCGCGCCGGGCACTTACTCGATTACCGCCGTCTACTCGGGAGATATCAATTTTTCTTCTGCTACCTCGCAGGCTCTAAGCCAGGTGGTTACCACGGCATCTACGACGACAAGCATCACGTCTTCCGGATCGCCGGCGAATCTGGGAGCCCCGGTCACGTTCACGGCCACCGTCCATCCCGCGAGCGGTAGCATCCAGAATGGTGAAGCGATCACCTTCAAAGCTGGAACAACGGTCATTGGTTCTGGTGTAACCGCTTCCGGAATCGCGACGTTCACTACATCCTCACTCGCGGTGGGAACGCAATCCATCACTGCAAGCTATAGCGGAGATACGGACTACTCGGCAAGCACATCCGCGCCGATTTCACAAACGATCTCGAAGAACACGACGACGACAGCAGTAACTTCGAACCTGAACCCGTCCAGCTACGAACAATCTATTACTCTGACCGCAACTGTATCTTCCCCGGGGGCTACGCCGACCGGTACGGTTACTTTCGAGAACGGTTCCACGCCTATCGGATCCGGTACGCTCACTAACGGTGTCGCTACTTTTTCGACTGCGTCTCTAACTACCGGGACAAGTTCGATTACGGCCATATATGGGGGCGACACGTCCTCGTTGAACAGCACGTCACCGTCGCTGAACCAGGTAGTGAACCACGCGTTGATCACGATCGCGCTGAGATCGAGCGCAAGTGTGCCGCCGATCAATCAGATGATCACCTTCACGGCAACGTTCACGGTCCCGAATGGCGGTAACCCGACCGGGACCGTTACGTTTTCGCAGAATGGCCATGTAATCGGATCTCCCTCTGTGGTGGCGTCACGGCAAGCCACTATCATCACCAGCTTTTCCGCGCCGGGCACTTACTCGATCACCGCCGTCTACTCCGGAGACAGCAACTTTTCTTCCGCTGCACCGCAGGCTCTGAGCCAAACGGTTGTCACGGCATCGACGACAACAACTATCACATCTTCGGGATCGCCCGCGAATGTGAACACTCCGGTTACGTTTACGGCCACTGTTCATCCCGCCAGCGGCAGCATCCCGAATGGTGAAGCGGTCACCTTCAAAGGTGGAACAACGATTATTGGTTCCGGCCTAACGACATCTGGAGTCGGCACGTTCACTACATCCTCGCTCGCGGTGGGAACGCAATCCATCACAGCAAGCTATAGCGGGGATACGAACTACGCGGTCAGCACATCCGCGCCGATCTCCGAAACGATCTCGAAGAACACCACCACGACGGCTGTAAAGTCGACCGTGAATCCATCTATCTACGGCCAGTCTGTTACTCTCACCGCGACCGTACTTTCCCCTGGGGCCACGCCCACCGGCACGTTGACGTTCAAGAATGGTGCTACGGTGATGGGGCAGGCAATCCTGGCCGGCGGTTCCGGCACACTGACGTCCGCCACGCTTCCGGTAGGTACCAATTCAATTACGGTTAGCTACGGCGGTGACGGGTTTTCAAACAGCAGCACTTCGCCGGTATATGTTGAAACCGTGAATGTGGCATCGACGACGACGACGGTCGCTTCCTCTTTCAATCCCTCGAAAGCGGGTGCATCGGTAAGGTTTACGGCGACGGTTACCACGAGTTACGGAATCCCCACCGGCACTGTAACCTTTACACAGGGTGCCACGACGCTCGGCACCGCCACTCTGGCAGGCGGAAACGCCGGACTTACAACCACGGCGCTGCCGTCAGGCTCGGACATGGTTACTGCAACATACACCGGAACAGCGAATTTTGCCGGCAGTTCCGGAACGATTGCGCAGACTGTCAATTAGTTTAGGTCTCGTAAAACGCTGCGTATTACTGGACAATCGCGACTTTAGCGTAGACGACGGTTACGCGATTGTCCGTCCCGCGGAGGGTCCTTCGTCCCGCCATGCGTCGCGACGCTCAGATTCAAGGAGAGAAACACGAGTTTTCGAAGACATCCGAGAATGCCTGGTGTCTGGAGAGCCAAGTAGTACCGGGGGATTTCCTCTATGCCGAAGAGTGACTTGGGTGTTTCCTGAAAGCACTAACACCGTTGTTACCGAGATCGCGACAGGTTCAAAAGATCCTACTTCGCTGGCGGTAAAGGCAGGTCGTGGATTTCTCTACGACGCGAAGCTATCCGGCAACGGGTCTGGCTCCTGCGCATCTTGCCACATCGACGGTGAATCGGATCATCTTACCTGGGATTTAGGCGATCCGACGGGCTCTATGTTCCCCGTCACGCTGAACACGGGCGCAGCCTTCGAAGAGCATCCGATGAAGGGCCCGATGAATACTCTGACGATGCGCGGTCTCGCCAATGAGCAGCCGTATCACTGGCGCGGCGATAAGCCTGAGTTTTCTGCTTTCAACGCGGCTTTTCAAGGATTGATGGGCGGAACGCAGATTTCTTCTGAGTATATGACCGCCTTTACTAACTTTGCCGATACAATCACTTGGATGCCGAATCCTAACCAGAACCTGGATCGCACTTATCCAACCAGTCTTCAAGGCGGCAATGCGCAACTCGGAGAAGTCCAATTTGCGACAACCGGGGGAATGGTCCAGGGCACCTCCTGCAATAGCTGCCATACCGCTTCGAATTTCGGATCCAACAAAGCCCTCTTTCTTCTTCCGAATGGAGTACAACCTTTCAAATCTACTTTGCTGCGGGCAACTTACCAGAAAGAGCTGTTCAACAAGAGCGGTCCCAGCATCGATGGCTTCGGGATCTTGCACGATGGATCCGAACAAAACATCCATTCTTTCCTCGCCGGAACCTTTTTCCCGAGTTTAAAGGGTAAAACCGCGACCCAGAATAATATAGCGGCGTTCAACCTGGCGATTGATACGGGGACAGCGCCGGCAGTCGGCTTCGCATTTACGCTCACGGCAGCAGACGCCGGTAACTCTCTGATAACTACAGAATGGTCCACGCTAGAAAGCCAGGCAGCCGCACAGAATGCCGATCTAATCGCCCAAGGCACGGTGAACGGTGTCGTTTCGGGCTTACTCTATTCGCCCACGACTAACCTGTACACCCAACAGCAGACAGGCACGACGTATTCGCACGCGCAAATCCTGGCTTTTGTAAACACTGGCGACACGTTGACGGTGATGGGTGTTCCTCTGGGTTCCGGCTCCCGAATCGCCGCCCTGGCAAAACGCCGGGCTAAATAGCCTTACTTCCGTCGCAGGACGAAGCAGCGCACAAATGGAGTGACTCGGAAATCCTGTTCCACACGGAGTCCGGAGTCACTGATACTGCGCTGCCAGTCCTGTTCGGAATGGAAGTGGAGGAACCCAGGTCCGAACGCAATGAAATTCGCCCAATCACGAAGGTGCTCCACCAGTAAGATTTGACCTTTGTCGCGTAGCACGCGCGCGGTCTCACGAAGTAAGCGGGTCCGGTGCTCCGCGGCGCGTAGCTCGTGTGCGGCGAAGCAGCAGGAATACTAAGTCGCGGTCGCCATCCGGCAAGGGCAGGGCATCGAACTTGCCGGTCACGAAAGGCTCCGTGGCGGGGTACATGCGGCGGGCTCGCGCAATCGACGGCTCGGTCATCTCCGCCGCGTCATAAATGTCGACGACCACGCCTTGCGTGCCGGGAAATAGCATTCGCAACGATGAGGTTGACTCGTCCAAGCCCGCGTGAATGTTGGCCCACCGGGCGGCACTACTCGCGAGATGTCCCGACAGCCAATCCCAGCGCGTTACTCCGGCATAGTCGTACACATACCAGGACACGAGCAATGAACTTACAGTCCAAAAAGCGGCGGTTGTTGTACCCCACAGTACCATTAGTTGCATTGGTTGCGGGAGCATCCGAGTTGCGAGGAGAGCCACCGCGACTAAGATGCCCGCGAGACTGGCGGCATAGAACTGAAAATTGAACCGGACAATCTTGAGTACGCCCGCAAAGCGGCCGATCAAGTTAGCGGCTCCCGCACGCCTGGTTTCCAGGAGTACGGAACATTCTCGAGGTAGAACGCGTTCGCTAGCACAGCTCCGGCCGAACGAAACCGATCTTGGTCAAGGAAGGTGTTCCGATGAACCGTCACTGATACGGGTCGAGGGTTCCACTGCTGCCGCACGCCTTCGACGCGGATAATGGAATGCGTTTCCTTTTCATAGTCGAACGTAAATGGAAGAGGTCCGGCAAACTTGCGTGCTTCACGAAAGTTCGCAAATGGAGATCCGGGGGGTAGTGAGACGCAATCGTGCGAGATATCGGCCTCGACGTGAAGGTCGGCATCGCCCTTAGGTGTGCATACTTCGACTCCATAAGTTCCGTTTGTTCGTTGTATGTTACAGCGGGAGCGATCGTAGCTGTAGTGAGTCAGTAGATTTCCAAACACCTGCATGGATCGCCGGTCGGTGTCGCTGCGTAGGATGCGCAGACCGCGGAGGTTGCGTCCGCTTGAAGTTCGGTAGCGCGCGAAGATACGGTATCCCGCGAGGAAGAAGTCCAGCCCGAGGCTGGCTGGCAGGAAGGCGGGATGCAACCCCTGCGTCTCGACTAAGGCAATCGCGAGGAATCCAAATTCGCCATAAGTGTCGAGTAGGAGTCCGGGCGCGAGCAAAGGTAGAAGAGCTTCCGCCGGAACCGCGTACGCGAGGACCAGAGAAGCACGGAGTTGCGCTTTGACCGGCAGTGCGTGACGCTTTATAAGGTGTAGCACTCGAATTACGCAGAAACCTTGCTTTAGTGTCCCACCGACGCGACGGGCTTTCGGTAGTAACCTGCGCGCGCCAGCACTTTCCACTCCTGCGGCCTTAACGAACTATCAGGGGCAAGCGCTACCTTCACCTTGCAGAACGTTCCGGGAGGCTTTTCGTCGGTTGGGCGGTACCCGATGGTATAGCGCGAACGCAGGTCGTCGATAAGTTCGCCCAGGCGCTCGTCGACTTGCTTTCCTCCCAGACCGATGGCCTCGCCTCCGGTGATTTCCGCGTACTTGTGGGCATCTCCGGGCGGATGAGAATGCCGGAAGGGCGATTCAAGGGCCAACACAGGCCCTGCTAATCCCATCGCGAGAGCGCTGCGCTGCAATAGTGGCGCGACAACGGTTCCTGACTCATGGAGACTGCGGATGGCCTCGCTTTCGGTGTGAACCGCGCTAGTGTTCCCGTCGTTCGAATACTCGGCGCGCATCGGCACATTGGGTAAATTGTCGGTCAGCCAGATGACAACTCGCCGTCCTGACGGAGTGCCGGATTTACTAAGCAGATCGGACGCTTCCCAAACAGCTTCATTGAAAAATGCGCCTCCGGGCTGATGTTCGCCGGCAGCGCGCTCGATCGCGGCAGCGGTGCGGTCGCGGTTTGTGGTCAAACCGTCGAGCACACGTCCATGCGCCGCGTAGACCATCACGGCGACTTCATCCGCGGGCTTCAAGTGCGAGAGAGCCGATCGCGCGCCCGCAGCCAACTGCTTGAGGACGGCTTGCGAGGTTGTCGTCATATCGAAGAGCATGACGATCGACAAAGGCAACTCATCGCGACTGAAGAACGAGACCGTTTGAGGCTTGCCATCCTCGGAGACCTGAAGATCTTCGCGGCGTAGCGACTTGGTCGAAGTCGCCGTTTTCTGATGAACGACCTGGACATCCAGAAGTACGAGCTCCGAGGTGGCGCGGAACACCGGCGTGCTGTCTTCTGAAAAGGCCGTGGCGCCCGTAGCCGCGCAACAGAATAAGGCGATGCACAGGCACGCTTCGTGGATGAATAGCTTTTTCATTCTTTGAACCTAACGAATCGACGCCCGCCAGCGTTCGCAGATTTGTTCGCGACCTAAGTGGTATTCGGTTCATTGCGACGCGCTAATGAGGACCGCGATCGGGCGCCAAGAATAATCAATGTTGCGTACACCGAATATCGAACTCTCCCTTTCGGATCAAACGGCGAGACGATACCGGGCTAATCGAGCGCCAATTCTGCACTGTCGCGAACAAGCGGATCAAGGGCTTGTTGATTGGCTGTCCACGTTGTCAGGATGTCGGCTTTTCGGCTGCCCGGCTCGGCATGAACGCTGTTTGCGTAACCGTCTTTATTTGATAGGGCGGCTCTAGCATCCAACACAGTACCTTAGCTACGCTCAACACGCAGAGGCTTTCCGGCACCCAATTGGTTAGCGCGGGCTTGCTGTGCCCCGGACTGCAAGAGTGGGAGCATGGCCGAGGCGGTGTTTGCGCAAGCCATTCTGCAGAGCGGAGATTGCCAGAGCGTCTCGGAGCGACTCCGCTTCACAATCTTCGATCGCGCCTTAGGTTGATAAACTCGGAGCCATGATCATTGGCGTTCCAAAAGAAGTCAAGGACCATGAAGCACGTGTGGCTCTAGTGCCCAGCGGAGTAACCGCTCTACGCGAGGCCGGTCACCAAATTCTGGTTCAAGCAAACGCAGGCGCGGGAAGCGCCATGCCTGATGAAGATTATGCCGAGGCGGGTGCAACCATCGTCGCCGAGGCCGCGGATGTCTGGCGGCAGGCCGACATCGTCGTCAAGGTGAAGGAGCCGCAGGAGTCCGAGTACGCGCATCTGCGCCCCGGACTGACGCTGTTCACTTACCTGCATCTGGCTCCGTTGCGATCGCTGACCGATCGGCTGCTGGAATCGCAGACGACGGGAATTGCGTACGAGACCATCGTCGAAAAAGACGGGTCGCTGCCGTTGCTTACGCCGATGAGCGAGGTGGCGGGACGCATGTCGGCGCAAGTCGGCGCGCAGTATCTGGAAGCGCCGAACGGTGGACGCGGCGTGCTGCTGGGCGGCGTTCCCGGTGTTGCCCCGGCAAATGTAGTGATCCTGGGCGGCGGCGTGGTGGGGACGAACGCGGCCAAGATTGCGCTCGGCATGGGTGCCCGCGTGAGCATCATCGATCGGAACCTGAATCGGCTTCGCGAGCTTGACGATATTTTCGGAGGGCGACTGCGCACGCTGGCTTCGAACACGTGGACGATCACGGAAACAGTGCGGCATGCGGATCTGGTGATCGGCGCGGTGCTGATCCCAGGGGCGTCGGCGCCACGTTTGGTGCGGCGGTCGATGATCGCGAACATGCGGCGCGGATCGGTGGTGGTGGATGTCGCGATCGATCAGGGCGGCTGCTTTGAAACGAGCCATGCGACGACGCATACCGATCCGATTTACTTTGTCGACGGCGTGCTGCATTACTGCGTGTCGAACATGCCGGCGGCGGTGGCGAATACGTCGACACTCGCTCTGACCAACGCGACGTTTCCTTATTTGATGTCGCTGGCGAACCGTGGGGTTGAGCGCGCGATTGACGAGCAACCCGGATTGCGCGCGGGCGTCAACACGTACGCAGGGTACATTACTTATCCCGCAGTCGCGCAGTCGCAGGGGCGCACGTATCGGGAGTTATCGGAGTTGATGGGAGTACACGCATGATTGCTACGGCTAGTTCAACCGGCGCCGCGCCGGCGTTAACGAATCTGAACGAAGAAGAGCGGATGTTTCGCGCGCAGGTGCGCCAGTTCGCGCGCGAGCAGGTGGCGCCGTATGTGCGGGAAATGGACGAACATTCTAAGTTCCGTCCGGAGTTATTGAAGCAGTTGTTCGATCTAGGTCTAATGGGAATAGAAGTTCCGGAAGAACATGGCGGGCAGGCCGGGACGTTCTTCCAATGCGTGCTGGCGGTGGAAGAGTTATCGGCCGTGGATGCGTCGGCGGGCGTGATCGTTGATGTGCAGAATACGCTGGTGAACAACGCGTTTGTTCGCTGGGCGACGGAAGAACAGAAGCGCAAGTATCTGCCGCGCCTCGCGACCGATCAAGTCGGATGCTACGCGTTGTCGGAAGCGGGTTCGGGATCGGATGCGTTTGCGATGGCGACGACGGCGACGGAAGACGGCGACTATTACATCTTGAATGGGCGCAAGCTATGGATCAGTAACGCGGCGGAAGGTCAGATCTTTCTATTGTTTGCTAACGTGAATCCGGCGGCAGGCTATAAGGGCGTGACGGCTTTCTTGGTCGAGCGAAGTTATCCGGGCTTTCAGGTCGGTAAGAAGGAAGACAAGCTCGGGCTGCGTGCTTCGTCGACTTGCGAGTTACTGCTAGATGGCTGTCGCGTGCCGCGCGCGAACGTGCTAGGCGAAGTGGGCAAGGGCTATAAGATCGCGATCGAAACGCTGAACGAAGGACGTATCGGGATTGGCGCGCAGATGATCGGGATTGCGCGCGGCGCCCACGATGCGGCGGTCGCTTACGCCAAACAACGCAAGCAGTTCGGGAAGACGATCGGCGAGTTCCAGGGTGTGCAGTTTCCTCTGGCTGAGATGGCGACGGAGATCGAAGCCGCAAGGTTGCTTGTATATAACGCTGCGCGGCTGCGGGATTCAGGACAGCCGTTCGTAACCGAGGCGGCGATGGCGAAATACTTCTCAAGCGTGGTGGCGGAGAAGGTTGCCTCGCAGGCGATCGAGACCTTCGGCGGGATCGGGATTACGAAGGAGTGTCCGGCCGAGAAGTTCTACCGCGATGTGAAGATCGGGCGGATCTATGAAGGTACAAGTAACATGCAGTTGATGACGATTGCTAAGAAGCTACTCGGGTAGTTGGCTAACATCCGGGGCTACGCGGATATTGACGACGCTGAAGTTCTCGAGATCGTTGTTGAGGTAGGCGGAGATGTCATAGCCGGACGTGCCTACGTTGATATCGACGGCGTACATGCCCGTAAGGGAGCCGACGAGCGGGGTTGTCTGCGATACAGACCATCCGTTTACCGGGATTGTGTCGAGTATAAAATCGGCGTTGGTCGTTGCACCAGGCGGAATCAGCGCACCGGTAGTCTGGGGACCGTCGATTAGGCCTAAGCCATTGACGAAGATGCGGACGACCGATCCGGGCTTCGCCGGATTACTGCAGGAATTTCTGGTCCCGTCCGCGTTGATTGCGAGGGTGTGCATCTCACCAGCCCAGGAGGTTAGGCATTCGCCCGGTTCGACAGGCACTTCGAATGCCGTCCGGTTTGATTGAACAACCCGCAGATTTTGAGACACGCTCCCGAGCGCGCTCGTGTTGATGACGAGGGTAGCTATTGACGATCCGGCGATCTCGAAGGGGACCTGTAGATTGATCTGGTCGGGTGAAGTATAGAGCAGAGGAGCGGGTACACCGTTGACGGTAGCTGAGACTTGGTCCGGCGAGACTGTCGGATACCTTCCGTTCACCGGGGCTGCGGCCCAGGCATCGGTACCTAGACCAGAGCCGAAGATCGTGAGTAATTGTCCCGGAGAGACTGTGCGCGTCGGGTTTAGTTCAGATGAATTGGTGACGCATGCGACGGGGCTTGCCTGCGAGCGATCGACCAATGCGATGTCTGGGTCGTTGGAGGTTAGTGCCACGATGCCGGAGGGAAGTTCAGCCATCGTTGCGGATCTTATTGCATTTGCGGGAACTGAAAATCCAACGGAAATAGTCGGCAGTAGAGATGACCCATCGAGAGACATTTCGGCGTTGAACAACGAAGGGATACATTGTGCGCCGGCTGGATCAAGGCCGGGAGTATCGCTCGCGTTCGTATAACCGGCGAGTAGAATGTGGCCCCGGGCCTCATCGACGGCGATCCCGGTTAGCACCGTCGTGCCCGACCCGCCGAAATAAGTTGAGTAGATCGTCTTCGAGGCATCCGGGCTAAGAATAGTCACGAATCCGCTGAGTTGCCCGGCCGCGGGAGAGGGTGAGCCTACAAACGTGCAGTCGTTGACAGGACCCTCGGCCATCGTCGGATCGCAATCCCCGATCGGCGGGGCGAGCGTGCCCGCGTCTATAGGGAGCGACGGGATTTCGGGTTGAAGCGCGTCGAGAGTTACTGACAGACCAAGGCCGGACCATCCCGCAAGATAGATGTTTCCAGCGCTGTCTAGCTGCAAAGCGTTGATCTGCTGGCGGCTGGCTGCGGAGTAGCCCCCGGAAAGTTCATTACCGTTCGCATCCAATATAACGATTGTCTGAGTAACTTGATCCTGCAGCGGAGAGGGCTCATTGATTTGCGTCGTCACGGCGAGCACAGCCTTACCGGCCGAGCCGACCGCGATCAGCGAACCGCCTACGGTACGGTTCAGGTAAAGAATCGAATTACCCGCCGCGCTGAGTTTCATTGTGAATAGGTTGTTATCGACCGCCGAAACACCAGTCAGGTAGACATCACCGCTTGGATCGATAGCAATAGCTTTGGGGACGTAATCTCCAAGGTAAGCCGCCCAGACCTGGTTGCCCGAGGGGTCGATTCTGGCAATGTAATAGGGCTGTGAAACGGTGCCGGTTAATAGAACCGATGAGTTGGCGATTCCAGGAGGAGCAGCGGCGGAGATGTATGTCGAGCCGTCGCTCCCGAATGCCGAAACCGGCGGATTGTAGGCCCCGAAAGGTGGAGTCCAAACCCAGTTGGCGGCTCCGGAAGGCGAGATAGATGTGACGCTGTAGGAAACAGAGTTACTAACGACGAGGAGATTTCCGGCCGGGTCTACACCGATATCTCTGATGGTCGGGTTTGAGGACTCGAGTGCCGAGTTATAAGTAACCGTGGCTGCTCCAGACAATCCTGGGAGCAATAGAATGCAACAGGCCAGACCAATTTTACTCAGCAGGTCTTTACTCATGTTGATGTTTGACCTCGGGGTTGACGGAACTTACCTGAGTCGCATCAGGGACGACGCGAATGTCTACGACATCGTTTACCTGCACGCCGTTGAGTCCAAGGTAAGCTGCTACATCATAGCCCGAATTGCCGACATTGACATCGACTGCGTACATTCCGGCAATCGAGCCGAACAGTGGAGTGATATCAACTACAGACCATCCATTCATGGGTGCGGCGCCAAGACTCGCTTGGACGCTTGTCGTCGCGCCCTTCTGGATCAGCGCGCCCGTAGTTTGCGGACCATCGACAAGCCCTAGCCCGTTGAGATAGAAGCGCACAATGGAACCCGGCTGCGCAGGGTTACCGCAGCTGTTGCGGGTACCATCCGCATTCTTGGCGAGCGTGTTCATTTCACCTGCCCACGAAGTTAGGCAATCTCCCGGTTCTACGGGTACTTCAAAGGCCGTTGGATTGGAGTCTACGACTCTTAAGTTCTGCGAAACGCTACCCAGCACAGGGCTGTTCAGGACGAGAGTTGCGGTGGAAGAACCGCTGACCTCGAACGGGATCTGCAGATTGATCTGGTCGGGAGATGTATACAGAAGTGGGGCCGGAGTGCCGTTCACGGTAACGGTTAGTTGATCAGGGGATGCCGTCGGATACTGTCCGTCCACCGGGGCCGCAATCCAGGCGCTGTTTTCGAGACCCGAGCCGAAGATGGTAAGCAGTTGTCCGGGAGCGACTAAGCGGGTCGGGTGCAGATCGGGCGAGTTTGTTAAACAGGCAACTGGGCTTGAGGTTGACCGATCCACTAAGGCAACATCGGGGTCGGAGTAAGCTAGGGCGACGACTCCGGAAGGCAACTCAACTATCGCGGGACCCAGGTATGCCGGTCCGGCTCCTTGGGTCAGACTAGGATAGATCGCACTGGGATTGACGGGCACGCTGAATCCCGCAGGAACGGTAGGCAGGATCGATGAGCCATCAAGAGAGAGTTCGGCACTGAAGATAGCAGGCATGCAGCGAGCGTTCGATGGGTCGAGCCCCGGGGTATCGCTTGCATTGGTGTAACCTGCGAGCAGGATTCGGCTGTTCGCCTCATCTAATGACAAGGCGGACAGTATGGTAGCGCCTGTACCTCCGAAGTAAGTCGAATAAAGAATCGTGGAGAGATCTGGGCTCAGGACAGTAACAAAACCGCTAATCTGGCCGGCTGCGGGTGAAGGTGAACCATTGAAGGTACAGTCCTGACCTCCGAATAACGTGTCAGGTATGCAGATTCCTGAAGGCGGGGCTAGTGCGCCTGCATCTACTGGAAGGGAAGGGAAGAAAGGTTGGATGGCGTCAGGGGTAACTGGAAGGAAAGCCCCGGTGACATCCCCGGCCAGGTATATATTGCCCGCGTCATCCACTTGAATGGCATTAACAAACTGATGTAGATACGCGCCGGGGCTGGAATACAGTTGGTTGCCATTCGAGTCCAGCACGACCGTTGTTTGCGAGGACTGGTCCGGGATCCCGGCGGGACCACCGCCAAATTCGAGACCCCGCACCTCGACGACGGCTTCACCGTTGAGGCCTGCCGCAATCAGTTGTCCGGCGATAGAGTTATTGATGTAAAGCACGGTGTTCAGCGCAGGGTTGATTTTCGCTGTGAACCCGCTAGTGGCACCCGAGCCGGTCGCATAGAGATTGCCGCTCGAATCGACGGCGATCGCTGTAGGAGAGTAGTCGCCCAAGTAAGACACCGAGACGGGATTGCCGGATGAATCAATTTTGGCGATAAAGTTCGGTTTTACGTTCGTTCCCACATACAAGACAGGCGCGTTTGGAATCGGAAGTGACCCGTTGCCGACGAGATAGGTGGATCCGTCGACCCAGAAGACCGAAGCGGTCTCGTTGAGAGTGGCTGTCGACGGCGCCACCCAAGTCCAGTTCAACGCGCCTGACGGGCTGATCGAGATTACCGCAGGTGCCTGCGCTGGTCGTTCCAACCACCAGGAGATTCCCAGCCGGGTCTACTCCAATCTTCGAAATCGTCCCGTTTACCTGCTCGAGCGCAGTGTTGTAGGTGACGGCTGCAGCTCCTGCCAGCCGCGGAAGCAATAATGCACAAAGTACGACAGCGAATTTACGCATGCGGATCGATTATGACCGAAACTCCGCCTGAATGATAGTTACGATTTGTATAGAGTTTCGTCCGACATAAACTAGCCTCAGGAGACCATGACGCTACCAACTACGATCCTCGGTCAAGGTATGCCGGTCGTACTCTTACACGCCTTTCCTGTTGACGGTCGAATCTGGCTCGAACAAGCCCGAGCACTCAGCGACGAATTTCAGGTCATCGTTCCGGATCAGCGCGGGTTCGGGAAAGCTCGCCACTTAGCTGATGGTCTGTACGAGATCAGTGTTGATCAAGCCGCGGACGATGTCGCGCAGCTTCTCACTGAACTAAACATCGACAAAGCCTTCGTCGGCGGGATTTCGCGCGGGGGCTATGTCTCGCTCGCATTCGCGCGGCGGCATGCCGAACGTCTCCTCGGCCTTATGCTGTTCGACACGCGCGCCACACCTGCCGATGAGAAGGAACGTCAGTCTTACGAGGCCATGACGAACCGCTTGGCGACCGAAGGTATCGGCTTCGTTCCGGAACTAATGAAGCCCCGAATCTTTGGCCCGACCGCGCTCGCAAAACGTCCGGAACTAGTCCAGCAAGTTAACGAAATGATCCTAGATCAAGATCCGCAGTGTGTCGCGGCGGCCGCTCGCGGGATGGTGAGCCGACCCGATGCGCGTCCTATCCTACCTTCGCTGACTATTCCCGTCCTCGCCGTGGCTGGCACGGAAGACGGAGCTTACGACGGCACGAAAGCTATCGCGGAAGCGATCCCGAACGCCCAGTTTGTAGAGATCCCGGAAGCCGGACACTTCTGCAATCTGGAGCGCCCGGAACTAGTTACCGCAACCCTACGCGCGTTCCTTATTCGATCACAACCTTAGCCAGACCCGCGTTGCCGCCGCTATCGACCGCGCGCAACACCAGCACATGCTCGCCCGCCGGTAGCGGCGCAGCGAGGTGAAACTGTTCGTGCGGCGAATCGATTACACCGTCCGCGGAGTTGACGGCCATCCAGGGCCCGGCGTCGACGGAGTAATCGCAGCGTCTCAGCGCGCTGGTCGCGTCCGTCGCATCGAAGTCGATAACAACGTTGCGGCCATCGCGCTTCGACGAAGCAACATGAACGACTGGCGGCGTATTGTCGATCAGCACCGGTGAGCTAACCAGTTCCGCGGTGAGCGCGTGGTCAGGCGGATTCGATTCCGCATCCGAAGCTACAACGCGAAACAGATAGTGCCCGTCGGCTAGTGCGTCGCCTTCGATGTTGATCGAAGTGTCGTGCAGCGCGGTCTTGAGCAGCTTCCAATCGTGCTCGCCCTGCCCACGGAACCAAACCGAATATTCGAGCCGGTCGGCATCTGAATCCTCGGCCTGCCAGCTCACGATCAACTGCTGCGAGGCAGCGCGCGAGACGGTCTGGGTCGGCGTGCCGGTGCTGGTCGCCGGGCCTGCATCGCCTGTATCGCTGACGGTAATGCTGTAGGCGTTGTTGGCTGGAACGCCGGTGGAACTCGAAGCTCTGCTGCTTGGGGTGCTGGACGCGGCGGAAGTCGTCACGATGATCGACTTAATGACGGGAGGCGTGTTCTCCGGCAGATACGCCAAGTGTGAAATTCTCGAATTTCGGCGATTCACCGCCGCCTTTCGCGAGCTCCGCTTTCCATTGGATGAAACGTGCGTTCGGACTGGTGATCTGCCCGCCGGTGGAATCCGTCACCGGCTCGGACCAATCGCTCCACGTGCCATCCGGCCGCAGCGAATTGCCGGTTCTGGTTTGAAGCGCAACGTGACCCGCGCCGGTCCATTGCACGCGTCCCCAGCGCGCCACGCTCTGCGCGTCGAAGATTGGCGATTCGTAGAAACCCTTGTCTGCCGTGCCCGGATCAAGCTCGAACAGCTTACCCATGTTGCCGGTTGCGGCGAATACCGCGCCGTGGGAACTCACCAGCCGCGTGGTTTGGCCCTCGTTGGTTTGCGCGACCAAGGTCAGCTTGCGATCCGGCGTCAACCGGTAGATCCGGCCACCCGCGTCGGTCGCGAACAACAGGCCGCCGTTGGCAGGAAGCAGATCGAACACGTTCTCTTCCTTTGAACTCCACAGTGTCTCGACCGTGTTGTCGGGCCGTATGCGATAGATGGCCGATTTCTCCACGCCCGGGGTTTCGATCGATTGCGGATTGGCGGCGGCGAGCGCCACAGCTGCGTTGGCCGCGGCTGCTTGTCCGGCAGATGGGGTTGCTCCCGGCGGCTTCGCTTCAAGGCCCGCTTGCTCATCCGCGTTTGCAGTAACCGTGATCGACGTGGTTACCACCGGCGTCGACCCGCTCTGCAGCATGGCTTGCGCCGCCTGCGAAGCCGATTGGGCTTTGCGGTTCACCGATCCGCCCATCCCGACGGCATAAATGGAACCGTCATCGCCACTCGCCAGCGCACGCACTTCCGGAAGGTTGGCGTTGTAGAGTGCGAATGCCTTGCCCTTCGCCGTCACGCGATAGAGAATCCCGTTCGGCTCAGTGCCAGCCAGCAATCGGCCTTGCTTGTCGAGCGACAGATCGGTCACATGCTGTTGGCCGCTCGAGTAATATTCTTCGCCGGTTTTCGGACCGGTGATCCGATAAATCTTCCCCTCGCCGCCAGTGCCCGCGTATACAACGCCATCCGGTGCAATTGCGAGCGACCAGATGTACTTCGCGTGGGGATCGAAATACAGTTCGGCTTTGCCGCCGCGAATGCTGTAGATCTTTCCGTCCGGCGAAGTCCCGGCGTACACCGTTCCATCCTTCGCGATGGCGACGGCGAAGATCTCGGGCTGATCCGAAGTCCACACGAGTTCCGGTTTCTGGTTAGGCTTGGAGGAATCGTAGCGATACAGCCGGCCGCGGTTTCCGGTGCCCAGATACAAGCTCCCGTCGGGTGCCGTGGCGACGCTCCAGATCACCGCTTGGCCGGAACTGAAAACGTCGTCAAGGCGCGGAGCAAGCGCGATCGTACCATCGCGGCTCAGACTCAGATTGTGAAACTCGCCGCGCTGGAAATCCTGGTAGCTCGACATCTCCCACGTCGCCGTACTTGAGGCGAGCAGCGGAGCAACCGCGGTCAGAACCAGCAGCAGGGCCTTCACTGCTTCACCTCCACTTGCACCGTCTTCGATCCTGTAACCATGCGTCCGTGTGTTGTGCGGAAGTGCCGATGGTGATTTCGGCGACTCGTGAATTCTTCATCGTGTTCAATGCGATTCCGCTTTGTCCGAGCGACGCGGCCATTACCAGCGCAACGCTGGGCGGCGGTGCGGGTAATTCATCAACACCCGCCGGATAGGAATTTTCCGCACGCCAGACACGCACATACGCTTTGTCGTTATCATGCAAACGCCCAATCAGTGAGAGCACCTGCTCGGGCGTGCGCGGCTCCGATGTGAGCGCGAATTTCAGTTCCGTTAGACTTGTCTGCGCGCCATCGGCCACGGTGAAGAAGAGCGGCCCCGAGGGCGCCCCGAACGGGACCTGGTAGACCGCGGTCCGCGTTTCATCCGCACCATCGTCCGCGGTTAGTTGCACTGCAAGCGAAAGCGTTTCTCCCGGATGTACCTCGTGAACCGATGGCACCACTTCAGCGATCTCCAGCGTGTGCTTCTTTTCGATCGCGTCGATATCAAGATGAATGCTCTTTACCTTTAACGAATCAAAGCCGCTCCGCAAAACATAGGCGACCGGCGTCGCAGTCGACATCGCCGCAGCCTGGGCGACCGAGGTATCAGCCGCATACACATCGTTCAGACGAATGCTCTGGCGATCCGTCAATTCGATGGACCCGCGCACCGCGAGTGTCGCGGCACCGGCACTTCGTTCCGTCGCGTCCAGCGCCGAATAAACGGCCATCTGTAACAGCATCGGAGTCAAGAGGGCATCGCTGACCATATTCATCCGGTAGGTTTCGAAAACCTTGCCTTCACGATGAACGGTGATGTCGAGAGGCAGCAGACTCGCGCGCTGCCCGAAGCGTCCCGAAACCGCGGTGTCACGATCCTGCGAGATCACGCCCATCAATTCTTTCGGCGAAGAAATCTTAAACGACGTGTTGACGTTTGGTAGCAGCGTCAGCACTTCGGAGCGCGAGAACGGCAGACCCGTGGAACCCATCGCGAGGAAGCGATGCCCAAACGCATAAATCTGATCGCCATCCACGTAGGTCACGGTGCCATCCGCGCCAACGTTCATATCGCCCTGCATGAGCTGCACCGAAATCATCGAGCCCGGCTGGATGCGCTTCGGATCGCCGAACGGTTCGGATCCACCTCCCGCCGCGTTTCCACCTCCTGAAATCGCCTGGCATGGCTCCAGACCTAACGCGCGGAGCTGCGGCGCAAAGGCGTCGATGGCGCGCTGGGTGAATCCGCCTAGCGCCAGCGGGGTCGCGATATTAATCAGTTTTGAATCGTTGGGATGCTCGGCCGAGGCGAGTCCCACGCCGAAGCTGCCCTGGCGCACCGCCTCAGCGATCGTTTGTGCGTCCGGGCGCCGCGTGATGTCGTGCGGGTTTGCGGGGAGCTGCGACACGCGGACCATGTCCTCGATCGGCCGGATGGCGGCGATAGGATCTTTAGAAAAAGGAAACGCCATCGCGACCGCGCCGAGCAGTCTTCCGTCGATGTACACCGGGCTTCCGCTCATGCCCTGCATAACGCCCGTGTGTTCGAGCGGACCGCCCGAAAGCTTCGCCAGGATCACCGATTCTTTGGGCCCGGCGTTGGGCAGCACTCCGAGGATCTCGACTTGAAATTCTTCGATTCGATCGCCCTGGAAGACCGTTTTGCCGACTCCATGCATGCCGGCCCGAACTTCGCTCAAGGGGAAAAAGGGGGTTGCCGCGCGGCTATAGACGGCGGCCAAACTCATCAGAGCGCTGAAGAGCGCCCATTTGGGGAACACACTTCAGTTTAACGTGTGAGTACCACGCCGGAGGTACAGGCGGGGGTAACGGGGACGTGGACTTAGCCGATAATATGATTACGGTGATCCTAGTACTTAACCAATTCCATGGCCACGACTGAGGCCCCGTTGCGGGCAACCGGCCCACGCGAACCGTTTTCCTGGCCTGCGATCGGCTGGTTCGGTGCGCTCCTTTTCGCCTGCTACGCCCCCGTTTTGATCGCTCTGGTGAAGAACTGGAACAGCGATGGCGACATGGGCCACGGCTTCTTCGTGCCGGTGGTTGCGGCGTTCATCGCGTGGCAGAAGCGCGAGGAACTCGCCGCCGTTGCGCCCCGTCCGAACTGGTGGGGACTTCTCGTGGTTGCTTACGCCGCGTTCCAACTCTGGATCGCCACGCTTGGCGCGGAGCTGTTTCTAGCGCGGACGGCGTTCGTGATTTCCATTATCGGCATCACGCTGCTGCTCGGTGGCGTCGCCTACGTGCGCATCCTGGCCTTCCCGTTATTCCTGCTGTTCTTCATGGTGCCGATCCCAACGGTCGTTTATAACCGCATCACGTTTCCGTTGCAGATGATCGCGACGCGTGCCGCGGAAGTGGCGCTGACGTGGCTGCAGATTCCGGTGCTCCGCGAGGGCAACGTGCTCGATTTGCCGCAGCAGCAATTAAACGTTGTGGAAGCTTGTAGCGGTATTCGCTCGCTACTGTCGCTCTCGTTCCTATCACTTGTATACGGATACTTCTTCGAGCCGCGCACGTGGATGCGCGCGCTGCTTTTCTTTCTGACGATCCCGATCGCGATCATCGCCAATGCGAACCGTGTCACGCTCACCGGCGTGCTCGCTGAATATAAGCCGGAGTTGGCGGAAGGCTTCTTTCATGAGATGTCCGGATGGGTCATCTTCATGGCCGCGCTGGTCATCTTAGTTTTCATTCACCAGCTTCTTACCCGAGGTCTCAAACTATATGCTCGCCGAACGCTTCGGCCAGTTGCTGCGTAATCGCTACGCGCAACTGCTTACGGTCGTGCTGCTCGCGCAGGCCGTTCTGTACTATACGGCTTCGCACGGGGAGAGAATCCCGCTCGTGCGTCCGTTGGACCAGTTCCCGACTACGCTGGACAACTGGCGTCTGGCGCAGGTTGGCGTGATTGATGACGATACGCAGAGCGTGCTGAAGGCCGACGACCTGATGACGCGCTGGTATGTGAGCCCCACCGAGGGAGGTGCGAATCTGTTTGTTGCGTTTTTCAAAACGCAACGCACGGGGCAATCGCCGCACTCGCCGAAGAACTGCCTGCCCGGTTCAGGCTGGAGTCCGACGGCGACGGGCTTTCTCGATGTGCCGATCCCTTCGCGGAACGAGACGATCAAGATCAATCGATACGTGGTCACTAAGGGCGATTCGCGCGATGTGGTTCTTTACTGGTATCAGTCGCAGAACCGCGTAATTGCAGATGAGTTTTCGGCTAAGTTCTATCTTGTGGCGGATGCGATTCGGCATCATCGTAGCGATACGGCGTTAGTACGTGTGATTATCCCCGTGAGTCATGATGACGATGCTAAGGCGACGGACGAAGGGATGCGGTTTGTGCAGGCGGCCTATCCGGCGTTGAGGAGTTATCTGCCGAGTTAAGGATGTAACTCGGCACCATCAAAGTCGATGCGAATGTGGCTGATAGTCAGCGCGTCGTCGACAAAGCCGCAAGTGAAGCCCTCCAGGACCGCCGCTCGGACAAAAGCCTGCGAAGGGCTAACGCGCGTTGTAGTCTGTACGAACATCCCGAGTTCTGCTCTGATCGCCGCCGCTGGCACCCTTCCACAATCACGTGATGTAGAATGAAAACGCGCAAAGGGCGCATCCAGTCCGCGGGAAAGGGCCGAGCCCACCTAACTTGGTAGTTCGAACGATCTTAGATCTTCTTTCCGCCCGACGCGGACGCGGGCAATTTGGAAGGAGATCCTATGTCCGATATCGCTCCTCTTCCTGCGCGCCCCTCTCTGGAACAACTGCGCAAACAAGCTAAAGACCTTCTCAAGCAATACCAGGCCGGCGCACTCAATCTGCGGTTGAGCGCTTTGGCAAAACGACTAGCCGCACCCCGTGCCTCGCCGATGCGCAGTACATCATCGCCCGCGAGTATGGTTTCGAAGACTGGACCAAGCTTAAAGAGCAAGTCGAGATCATGCGGGTGTCCGGTCCCGTATTCGTAAGCTCGAAGTCACCTTTCTATACGATCGATTGGCAGGACAATCGGATAGAGGTCGAAGGTCCTCAGACGCAGGGAGATTGGGAAGCGGTCTTCGACGCCGTGAAGCAATACAAGATTTCAAGGCTGACCGCTAATGGGATGAACTGATACCGCGTTAGAGCGTCTCTCTGAAGCTGACGCATGTCACGCACTCTCATCATTTCCGGTGCAAAGGAAGTAACGGACGACGGGATCAAGTACCTCGGCCGCATGCCACAGCTTCGGGATCTTGAGTTAGGCGGTAGCAATAGTCCCATAACTGACGCCGGACTTGACGCTTTGTCTCACTTAGTCGAACTAAGAAGGTTTCAGGCGTGCTGGACGCCGGCAATTTCGGATGCCGGCATGGGTGCTCTGACCAACAGTGCGCATCTGGAAGACGTAAACCTGCTCGGCACCCCGACCGGCGATGGAGCCATACGCGCTCTCGCGGGCAAGCCTAAGCTGCGCCGGCTCCAGACCGGTCGCCAAGTCACAGATGCTGGGTTAGCACTGCTCCGCCAGTTCCCGATGTTCAGAACGTGGAGCGGAGGCGAACTAACCTATGGGCTGATGTCGGCGGACGCGGGTCCAAATTACTTGTTAATCGATGGGCCATTTACTGATCGAGGGCTCGCCGGCCTCACCCAGCTCGAAGGCTTGTTCGCAATGAATCTTTTCTGGCATACTCCCGCATTCACCTCTCAAGGTTTGGCCTTCCTCAAGGCGCTTCCGAACCTAGGTTTCCTCGGATGTCAAAACAACCACTGCGATGATGAGGCGATGCGCCAGATCGCAACTTTCCCTAACCTGCGGATGTTGATGGGACAAGGCGCAGTCGCCACAGACGACGGATTCGAAGCGCTAAGCCGATCAAAGAGCATCGAGTATGTCTGGGGGCGTGAGTGTCCAAACCTAACCGGGCGAGGATTTGCCTCGCTGGCAAAGATGACCGCGCTCAAGGGACTCGCAGTGAGTTGCAAGAACGTAGATGACGATTCGCTCGCAACACTTCCTAACTCGCCATCTCTTCGCGAGTTCATGCCGATGGACGTGCCCGACACCGGCTTCCGCCATATCGGACGCTGTGAGAACCTGGAGGCGCTGTGGTGCATGTACTGCCGGGAAACGGGAGACAAAGCAACCGCTAACATCGCCAGCCTATCTAAGTTGAAGACTTACTACGCGGGCAAGACGAACATCACCGATCGAAGTCTTGAAATCCTGGGCCGGATGCGTTCGCTCGAGCGCATCGAACTCTGGCAGTGCGCCGGACTTACTGGCCCGGGTGTAAGTCACTTAGCAAGTCTACCGAACCTTCGCGAGATCACTCTGGTCGGACTATCAAACGTTAGCAGAGAGGCAGCAACCGTCTTCCCGTCTCAAGTACGTGTCAAATACTCGATATGAATAACCCTATCATCCACCGCTGCCCTTGGGCGGAGAAAGACCCGCTGCTTCGCGAGTATCACGACATCGAGTGGGGCGTGCCTGAGTACGATAGCCGCGCTCTCTGGGAAAAACTCATGCTCGACGGCTTTCAGGCCGGTCTATCCTGGACAATCATTCTGCGCAAGCGCGATGCGTTTCGCAAAGCCTTCAAGAACTTCAACCCTGAGAAGGTGGCGCGCTTCACCGAAGCCGACATTGCACGTCTGCTCGAAGATGCCGCGATCGTGCGCTCTCGCGCTAAGATTGAGGCGACTATCGGCGGCGCGCGGGCTTATCTCGCAATGCGCGAAGCCGGTGAAGACTTCTCATCCTTCGTGTGGAAGATAGCCGGGGGAAAGCCGATTCAGAACACCGGCGACATTCTTACCAAGAGCCCGCTTTCCGAGGAATACTCGAAAGCACTGAAGAAGCGCGGGTTCAAATTTGTCGGGCCCGTCATCGTCTATGCGTGGATGCAGGCGGTCGGAATCGTCAACGATCATGCTCCCGATTGTTTCCGCCGGAAGCTCGTTTAGCAAAAACGTTTCACGCGCGACTAACTAACCTTCGGGAGCCGGGTCAACTGCAGGCTCTTCCTCAATCCTATATAGCTTCTCTTCACTAGCGTCGTACTCGAACAATCCCGCATAGCGGCCCCAGTAAATCAACTGTTCGAACTGCCGCTCGGCTTCTTTCTCGGTGAAATGCTCGTCGAGAATATCCATGAAGAAGTCTTTCCCGACGGCGCCGTCTTTCTTCTGTCGCAGCGTCTCCACCATGGTTGACAGGAATGGCACATGTGCCGCGAGCTGCTTGGCGAACAACGCGCGGCTCTCATCCACATCCGCGGTGGCGAACTCGCGCCCGGCGTCCGTCATCTCGACATCGCCGTTCTCAACCTTTGCGAATCCGAGCATCACGGCGGCATCGACGGTGGGTAGAAGGTCATCGACTTCCAATCGCAGCCGATCAGCCAGGTCCGGCAGATCCGCGCGGCCACCCGCCTCGTTCACGATTTCCAGCAATCCGCTGATCCCACCAACTCGCGCATGCGGCAGCATCGGAAAGCGCGACTTCGGCAGCGGCTGCTCGGTATAAGCATTGGGCGAGAACGCGCCGACGGTTGCGGTCGGGTTCGTCATCACGGCATAGATGTGGTCAACCAGCGCCGCGAATCGCGGATCTTTCGCTTTGCGCGGACGCGGCAAATCGACGCGCACTTCGCCGCGCACCACGCCCGGATTCGCACCTAACACCACGATGCGATCCGAGAGCATCACCGATTCCTCGATATTGTGCGTCACCAGCAAAATGCTCTTCGCGGGGAACGTGCCTTTCTCCCAAAGGTCGCTGATCTCACCGCGCAGGTTCTCCGCAGTTAGCACGTCAAGCGCGCTGAAAGGTTCATCCATCATCAACACTTCCGGACGCATCACGAAGGCACGTGCAAATCCGACACGCTGGCGCATCCCGCCTGACAACTCGCGTGGATACGCGGATTCGAAACCCTCGAGCCCGACCATTTGCAGCGCCTGTTCGGCTTCTTTCAGGGCTGCGTCCCGATCCGTCCCGCGCGCAAGCAACCCGAGTTCGGCATTCTGCTGCACGGTGAGCCATGGCAAAAGAGCGAAGGATTGAAACACCATCGCTACGCCTGGATTCGGACCAACCAACGGTTTATCGTCCATCAGGACGCGCCCGCTACTCGGCGGAATTAACCCGGCGAGAATGCGCAGTAGCGTGCTCTTTCCCGAACCGCTGCGCCCAAGCAGCGCCACCACTTCGCCTTCGCGCACATTCAAATGAACGTCGTGCAGCACGCTCAATTCGCCGCCATCCGGCATCGGAAAGGACTTAGTTACATGCTCCGCTGTTAGCATTTGGCACCACTAGCTTACCCTGCGAACGGTCAGTTACATTGAAGAGGTGACCGCGGCGGAAGTGTACGAACTGACGATTCGAGGGGGCACTACGGATTTTACCCAGGTAATTGCTGCGTGCGAAGCATCCGGGCCATGGTGCTTGATTGGGGGACTAGCCGTGAACGCATACGTCGAGCCGGTATACACGGTCGACGCTGATCTCGTCGTAATCGCTTCAGGGCTGCGTGAGCTAACCGAAAAGCTTCGAGCTCATGAGTTCGTTGTCGAACAGCACGAGCATTCAGTGAACGCGCAACGCCCCGGAAACGATCTGCGAGTCCAGTTCACAACAGACATCAGATACCAGCCGTTCCTTGAGCGATCAGTAAACGCGATTGTTTTGGGCGTTCCCGTAAGGGTTGCCTCGCTAAAGGATACGACACAAGGTAAGCTTTGGGCCTATAGTGATCCGAAGCGGCGATTCAGCAAGCGGAAGAAAGATGAGTTAGATCTGGTTCGGCTGGCCGAGGCGTATCCGGAACTTAGAGCGATGTATCCGAGCGAGCTTTTGGAACAGATCGACCGAGGCTGACGGGCAGCCATTGGTCTATAGAACGCGCGGAGAAGACCGCATCAGTTCCTGGAATTCGGCATTGTCCCGAAGGCCGGCAAACTCCGGTTCCTCCATGAACTTGTGGCGATCTGAAAAGCCTTCTTCCAGCGACTTGCGCACATACAGAAGAGCTCGATCGGTTAGATGCTGCTCGGCAAACATCTTCGCCAGGTAGTAATGAAACTTCGCTCGCTCGGTGACGCTGTGCTCTTCCAGCATGACGCCGAAACTGTCGTGGTGTTCAAAAACATCAGGATCCAACCGCAGCGCGGCTTGATACTCCTCACCGGCACGTCGATAGTCTTTCTTAGCGAAATAGGCTGTCCCGAGATTGCTCATGAGGGAAGGGGATTGCGGTAATACTTTCAGTGCTTTCTTATATTGATGAACGGCCTTCGAATAGTGCTTCTGGGCGTAGTAGATCGTAGCTAGGTTGTTAATCGCCTCCCCGAAGTTCGGGTTTACTTTTAACGCCCGCTCATAGCTTTTCTTGGCGGCCGGTAAGTCCTGAAGCTGATGATAGGCGATCCCGATCTTGTTCCAGCGTGTCGCGTAGCTCTCTGGTTCTTGCGAGTAAACGTCGATCGCCTCACGGTACATTTTACGAACCATGTATATGTCCCCGCGCTGCTCAAGCGTGAGGACAGGACGAGGCGTCGGCGAAGGCGGAACCTTGGTCGCGTCCGCCATCGTCTGGGCGCTCAGCGGCTGTAAGAGCGGAGCTCCGGCGATCAGAAAGAGAACGATCTCACTTAGACTCACAATAAGCCCTCGATCTCTTGTTTGCGATTGCGCATATGACCACTATCTCTGGACGGCATCTTCAGTCCCACCTTCCGGCATCGCCTCAGAACCGTGCCGCCAGCAAGAGGTACCGATGCGGTCTTTTAGCAATTCGAGTTCGAACGTGCCCGGCAGAATATCCGGCAACCCCTCCAGCGCGTTCTTAGTTTGACGCATCGTGTCCTTACGCCGCAACTCAATCGCTACAGTAGCGGCAGTCGTGTTCGGTTGGCTGCGATAGTCCCAGACCACGGCCAAAATCCACGTTGCGATCATTGTGCTGCCGTCACTTCCGCTCAATCCTTCGGCGCGATAGTCAGATCCGCGAACTTCTCCTTCAATTCACGCAACTTAGGCAAATCCACCTGAACCACGTAAGGGTCATCGGGATGCTTCTCGCTGTAGTGTTGAAGAAACTCCTCCGCCGGGTAGAACGCTTTCAGTGGAACGACTTCAGTCACGACCTTACCCCGGAAGACCTTAGCTGCGTCAAGTTGAGCGATGTAAGTCTCCGCTGCTCTCTTTTGTTCTTCACTCGCATAGAAGATAACGGACCGATATTGAGGGCCCGTATCGCCTCCCTGGCGATTGAGTTGCGTTGGATCGTGGGCAACGGAGAAGAAGATCTTTAGAATCTGGCCATAAGTGATCTTGGAGGGATCGTAAGTGAGCATCACCGATTCAGCATGGCCGGTTTTTCCGCTTTCTACCTGGGCCGTATGAGCGGTCTTCTTGTCTCCTCCCGAGTAGCCGGAAACGACACTCTGAATCCCCTTCACATGGTCAAATAGCGCCTCCATTCCCCAGAAACAGCCACCGGCGAGCACAGCCTTCTCGACCCGCGGGGTGCGGTCAGTCTCGTCAACCGACGGATCCGGAAAACTATTCCCGCGCAGCGAGAGGGCGGCCGCCATACCTAGAAAGATCAAGCCCAAAATGGCCGTCTTCAAGTGAAAAAGCCCCGTGTTGGGCAGGGCGACTGCGTCACGCCTCACCTGAACTGTCCGTTGTTCCTTCATGAAAACTCCCAGCGTTACTGCGATGATGTTACATGAAAGTGGGCGAGCGCAATAGCCACACTTGCCGATATCGTTATGACCACTCCTAGGGAGTTATGAAGAGAACCATCGGTGGCTATTCGCCCCTGATCGCGGTGGATCGCAACTCTGCGAAACCGCTGCACCGGCAGATCTACGACGCATTCCGAACGATGATCATCGGCCAGAATTTTCAACCCGGCCAGAAGATCCCTTCGAGTCGCGCTTTGGCGGCCGAGCTGGGAATATCGCGTATTCCAGTGTTGGGTGCCTACGCACAGTTACTCGCGGAAGGGTATTTCGAAAGCCGCTCCGGGGCGGGCACATTCGTCTCCACTTCGTTGCCGGACAAAATGACCTCTTGTGAGTACAGTGACTCCGAGGCGGCTGGTGCGCGGGCAGGCCCTCGCAGGCTCTCCGATCGCTCATCGCTTCCACCGGCCCGCGATAGTGCTCCGTGGGCTTTCGGATCGGGCGCCTTCAGTGTCGGGCAACTAACTTTCGATCATTTTCCGTTCCAGGTCTGGTCGAATCTGGTGACCCGTCATGCGCGGAAGGTTCGGGCGAGCGCGATGAATTACAGCGATCCGATGGGCTCAATGGCATTCCGCGAAACAGTTGCGACTTACTTACGGACATCCCGCGCGGTGCACTGCGAGGCAAGACAGATCATGGTTGTCAGCGGTTCCCAGCAGGCGCTTGACCTTTGCGCCCGCGTCTTGCTCAATCCCGGTGACTCGGTGTGGGTGGAAGATCCGGGATACGAGATGACGCGGTCCGCGCTTACTCTCGGGGGCTGCCGGCTGATACCCGTTCCGGTTGACGCGGAGGGAATCGATGTAGCCGCCGGAATCAAGCTATCCCGCAAAGCTTCGGCGGCGTGCGTGACGCCGTCTCATCAACTGCCGCTTGGTGTAACCATGAGCGCTTCGCGGCGGCTTCAGTTACTCGACTGGGCAAGTCGATCAGGCGCTTGGATCATAGAGGACGATTACGATAGCGAGTATCGCTACGAGAGCATGCCGATCGCGTCGCTGCAAGGGCTGGACCGCGGCGCGCGGGTCATTTACATCGGGACGTTTAGCAAGACGGTGTTTCCGGCGTTGCGTCTCGGATATATGGTGATTCCGCTCGATCTAGTGGATCGCTTTGCCGCCGTCAGACGCGTGGTCGACCTTTGCCCATCTTATTTCAATCAAGCTATCGTGACAGACTTCATCGACCAGGGGCATTACGCCCGGCACATCCGCAAAACGCGGCTTATCTACCGCGAGCGTCGAAGTGTTCTGGCCGAATCTATCTTAAGTGAATTTGGCCCGCAGTTACAGATATTGGGCGGGGAAGCCGGAATGCATCTGGTGGTCACGCTACCAGCGGGGCTTTCCGACCGGCAGCTATCCGCGGCGGCCGCCGAACAGAAGCTATGGCTTTGGCCTTTGTCACCTTCATACCTCGGGAAGCCGACTTACCAGGGTTTCATTCTTGGATTTGGAAGTACCACGACCGCGGAAATTCCACGGGCGGTCCGTCGCCTGGGCGAGGTACTGCGGTCTCAACACAAAGTGGTCATATAGCGGGAGAAAGAGTGGATATTGAGATCCCGTGCATTTCTGGGTAGTTTGGAAGAAATAGCAGGGGTCAAAAACGTCAGCCAGCAGTCCGGGACTCGCGGGAGCGGGGTGCCGCTGCGCCAGTAACGTGCGCCGGCTCTCGCGAGGAACGGATCTTATCCTTTTGACCGTAGCGGAGGCTTCTTAGAGTAAGTGAGCACTCCGTACATCGACAACACCCCAAAGCAGCGCGCGATCCGATTGGGCGTAATTCGTGGCCAGTTCAGGCTGCGGTTCTGCGAAGCTTCTAAGTACGACGACAGCTTCCTTACTCGCGGCGTGACGGACGGCCTTTGAAAGCCGCTCGCGGTAAGAAGGCTGGGCGCCATCCAGGATATTCGACAGGGAGAATGCATCAAAGCAACCGGCCGGGCAGGACTCAAGGTAAGAAGCGGCGTCGCCCAGTTCGAACTGAACGCGGCAAGTTGCCGGCCGCGGCTCGTCGTATGCTTCGCCCATAAATAAAGCGCGCGCGTACGGGTTAGTCGCGTTCGCATGCCGCGCGAAGCCCGTTTCCAGACGCCTTCGAACCACCGCGCCAAAACTCGGAGGTAAGAACGAAAGGAATTGCGGCGCGTACATAACACGCAGGACAGCGCGAGACATCAGCGCGTCGAAGCTTGTGCGGAAACGCCGTGTGTCGAGATAGGATCGCCAAAACTCAAGCTGTTCTCTAACGTTTGATAGCGAGAGGAAGGTGCGAACCATGCGAGTGCTCCAACCGACCAGGGGCATAAATGCCCGCGCGATCCCCATGGCCCGCTCGGCATAGCCGGCAACAACGCTGCCTCCTCGGATGCGCCGTTCCGCATAGGCAAGTTGCACCGGATTGATATCGCAAGCTACTACTTCGTGGTCACCGCAGAGTCGTATCGCGGTGCAGCCGGCCGAAGCTATACAAAAGACGCGGCCCTTGTTCTGAAAAGCGTTCTGCTCAATCGAGGCGTCTTCATACATTTGTCCGAATAACAATCGCTTCGGACCGCGCGTGGAGCTGAAACGTCCCGCGTGCCACGGCGTTTCGAGGCTCAAGGCCGCGTGCCTGGAAGCGCGCCGCAGACCCAGACAAGCACGAGAAAGGCCGCGTTCTTCACTACCATCCCGGCGGGATCGTGGATTAGTTGGCGCGCCCACAGAAGCCCGTTGATGTTAAGTACCACAAGCAATGCGATCTGAACAATCGCGCAGGAGCCGGGATAGACTCCGGATAATATCCACGCCGCGATCGCGACCTCTACGACCCCCAGCAACTTCAGGAACCACTTACCGAACAGCGGCCCAAACTTCGGGACCATCGCCACGATGTCCGACTCCCTTTGGGCTTGGCCAAGGACTTTATTCCATAGTCCCTCGTAGAGCCAAACGGCGGCAACCGCACCGCGCATGATAACTAACGCTGGGAAGGCAATAGCGGCGTCGTGCATATAGGTTCCGGAGGAGCAACATCGTTTCCCGCCGATTCACTCGCGGTCGCAAGGGCCGTAAGTACGTTTAAGCGCGGACTCATAAGTACTTCTGCACTTGGGAAGGATGCGCACATTCCATTCAGTATATGATTGTGAAACCGATGCGCGATGAATCGCTCGATAGCCTGCCAGAAGTAGCGCGGCCGCAGATAACCCTGATACTTCGTGGTTAGGGCGATCTCAGTCCGGCCATTCGCGGATCGGATCTCGTATGAGCCGCCTAGCGCCGTGATGCAGCCTTCGATCCCGATGCTCTGCTGAACCACGTCGAATCGCAACAAATGAGGCGGCTCAACCGCCGTGATTCGTTTGACTAAGGAGCCACTATTGTAAAGACACAAGACTTCCGCTTCCACGCAAGTTTTGTCCCCTTCAGTCCGCAACGGCCGTGGCAGCAGGGCGCGAAGTAAAAGCGGCGGCCGCAGAGAAACCTCTTCGTAGGTCATCATGCGACTCCACACGATTTCGGGAGTCTCGTCGCAGTGAATCGATGTCACGACTTCTTCATCGGCGGCGTCTCCGGAGAACAGCCGACTTACAAGGCCTGACCACGCCTTCTGATCAGAATCCGGCCCTCGCGTCTTCGAGTTCGCGCTTGGCGCACTGGTTAGCCGACTCACCATCGTTATCCCCAGAAGTCCGCCGGCTCGCTCCTACTTCAGAGTTCGGACGTAAGCAACGACGTTGTCGACGGCCGGGCCGGTAACTGAAGCGACAGCATGCATCTTACCTTTGCCTGCGGTGATGATGGTCTTCATGTCCCCGTCACTTAGGGCTTGTACCGCGGGCGATTTCAAGTCGCGCATGTCAACCTTCATCATCTTCGCGATCGCGGGGTTAGGGGTCCCGTCGGCTCCGTGGCACGACTTGCATGCACGATTGTAGACAGCTTCGCCGGCCTTTGCATCCGCCGCGAAACCGGCGCCGGCCGAGAAGGTTGAAAGGGTTAGTACCGCTAAAATCATTCGCATGTGGTTGGTTCTCCTTTGGTTAGTCAAACTGTTACTGCCGCACACCGGTGAGTGTTTCCGCTACTCCAAGTGTTTTCAGTATCTCTGGTGACGCTTCGTCCATAGCCACGGACTGATGGCATGTGCTGCAATCCTGGCTAATGGTCTTCTTGTCAGCCGTGGCGTGGCTGTCATCGTGACAACGAAAACAGCCCGGGTTGTCCGTATGTCCCAGGTTATTTGGGTACGTTCCCCAAGCTACTTTTAAGTCCGGAAAAACATTCTGCTGGTAAATGGCTACTAACGCCTTACCAGCGTTCTGAACGTCCGAGGCGCGCTTGCCTGCGATGTCGGGGTACTTCTGCTGATAGAAGCTCGCCAGCGAGGAAGGAATCTTCTGCTGCGCCTCCTCATTGGTTTGATAGTTCACCTTGATCAACGCAACGCCGGTCTTCTTGACATACGGAAGATCGGAAGCGATCCGGCCGGTCGTGATCGCATCATCAACCGCGCGATCAGCAGCTTGAAAGGAATGTGCCGCTCGATTATGGCAGTCGGCGCATTGCATTTCAAAGACCGGAAGAGTCCCGGCAACATCAGACTTGGACCCCGCGGCCAAATAGGTACGCGTCACTCCCTTATCGCTATTGCTGTACTCCACCCACGGGATGGTCTGTCGTGTCTTATCCTGGGCGGCATAGCGGATGTGAACGCCCGGACCCATGTGGGCGCCGTGAATGCCGCCGAACCGGCCGCCGCCGACCTGCATCACCAAGACGGTTTCCGTTCGGGTATTCGCTTCCTCGTCCTTGTACTTCGTGATCGTGCGCAACTCCGGTCCAACGAACACTCCGCGGTCATGACATTGCTCGCAAGTGGCAGCGGACGATACTAATTTATTACTTTCCAGTCCCCCTTCGATGGGTCGTGGAAATCTGTTGAACGTCACGTCTAAAAGCTGCTTGGTTCCGTTCATTTTGGCTTTCAACCAGCCCGTTGCCCCCGGCGCGACGTGGCACGAGGCACAGGCTACCTGCTGGTGCGGAGCGAGTAAGTGCGCGGTGAACTCGGGGTTCATTACATGGCATGTCTGGCCGCAAAACTGTACGGTTTCCATGTGCTCTACCGAACGGTAAGTCAACTGACTGCCGATCAAGACATTCGCGGCCGTCATGACACCAAAGAAAATACCTGCGCGACGCCACGCCGCGTTCCGGTCCGGCAAGGTCGCGAACTCTTGTTGCACGCGTCGCTTTGCGAGGATAATTCCTATCGGAATCAAAGCCAGGCCGGCAAAAAACACCATTGGAATCGCGACGAATATCAGCAGTCCGATATAGGGGTTTTGAGCATGCCCCCGTATGTTGGCCGGAAGGGCGAACAGCCAGGAGAATCCGGCTAGTGTCACTAGCGCGGCGCCTAGCATACTTACCCAATGGCTCGTGAGGAGAAGAATCAGCGGGCGCTCTTGATGCTCAGGCACGGGTTAGCTCCTTTGACGTCATCGTGAGAACCTCAGTCCGGTCATAATCAAATGCGATCGAAATCCTTCATATCCGTAAAATGTCTCGCCGTAGCCGTAGTAGCTCCATTGAGTGAACCATGCGAGGTTTTTGTGCAAGGGCACGAGTAGTTTGGCAAACGGCTGGTAGTAATTGGTAGGTCGACTGCCCGAGGAGATAAAGAATGAGCCACCGGCGCTAATGGTGGGAATAAGCCCGGAATAGTGCGGCAGACGTGAGCTGAACAGGCTTGTCGCCGTATGCGAATTGTCGCGGTAGATAGCCGAAACCGGAGTAAGGGTTTCGGGCTCGAGGTATCCGATATCGGAATAGATTCCCGCTCTGGTATACGAACCTTGAAAGTTCCAGGGCTTGCCTGAAGGCGCCCAAAGGAAGGAAAGAGACTCCTGAACCGCGGACAATTCCGAATAGTTGATGTTGGGCAGCGGATTCGAGTTGTTGAGCAGAAAAAACGTGGCTGCGACGCTGAGCGAAGCGGATGCCTGGTAGCGCGCTTGAGCGTGAAACTTCTGGTAGTTATACAAACTGGTCCGGAAGTAGGCGCCATCGCTCTCCGCAATTTCGAGGTCGCCCGAAAGTGTCAGCTTCTGACGCGCACGATACGTAACGCCTACGAGAGCAACATTCTGACTTAGCTTTCCCTGGTCCGCGCTGGCTAATCCGGCAAGAGGCAGAAAGAGGTCGTTGGCGTCACCCCACACATACCGGTACCCGGCGCGCACGGTGAGCTTGGGCGTGGGGTCGTAGAAAAGATCGACTTCTTCGCGGTTATAGTTGTTAACCAATGACGAAGACAACAATGCTGCCGTTTGCGCGGAGGAGCCGAGACTGCTCAAAGCTTGGTTCGTTAAGACCTGGTTGGAATTTGCCGATCCCGTATCGTGCATACGATCAGTTAGCCAGGACTCGACGATCCGGAATTTTCGGAAAGGTCTGATCTCAGCCCCAAGACTTCCCGAGGTGTGCGGGGATTTGGCTGCGGCGTCCAGAAGAAACTGCTGCCCGGTGTAGAACAGGATCTCGTTCGTAACCACCAGGCTTCCGGTGTCGTATTGGTTATAGTTAACGTTCGTACTCGGATCGCTGTAAAGAAACTGCCCGTAGATGTCCAGCCAGGAAGTGGCGTTCGCTGTAAATAAGCCTTTACTGTAAGTGCTCGATCCGGTAATTCCGTAGCCCGCCATGAGCGCCGTCAGGTCAATTGGCTGGCCCAAGAATGGGTTCAGGAAGTTGCCGTAGTTGGTTGATCCGGACGGCTGATATAGATACTGATCGTTCTGAAAAGTAGTCCCGCCCTCTTCCAGCGTGACGTGGAGACGCTTGAGCTCTATCCGGACGCCGGCGCGGTACAGATTTGTTCGATCCGACATCGAATTGGGCACGGGAAAGGAGTTCGCGTCCGAGACAAAGGCGGTTGCTCCCGTCCCTGATCCGGAGTCCCGGTCGTAAGCCACATAGGGGACAATCCAGTTTCCGGGCAATAGGTCAAGAGATGCGCTGGCCATTCGCCGGTGGGTGTCGAAGGATTGCTCGTTGAGGGTGATCCCGCGCGTACTGAGCAGCGGATCGGCGTACGACGGTAGAAAATCGAAGTAGGCGATTTCGCGATAATCAACGTTGAGGTCGTATAGCTTCTTTTTCCGCGCGTCGACATGAAGGGTTTGGTAGGGGTCATCGCCCCAGTTATAGGCCCGGACGTCGATCTGGTCGAAGAAACGATGTTTCGGGTCCGTGATGGTGAAGTCAGCGCCGACTAGCTTCGGACCGGAACCCAGGTCTACGATACTTCGGTAGGTATCAAGGCTACCTCCGACCCCGGTCTGCCAGCGGTAGCCTAAGTCAATCGAGCCGGTGAGCCAGTTTTCACCCGGCGTAGTCTGCTGGGTATCGGTTGAAGCCGCGGGTGAAGGAACCGTCGCGGCGGGAGTTGCGGGTGCGGACGCGGGCGCAGGAACGGGCGCGACCGGCGCGGGAGGTGTCTGCTGCGCAAACAACGGGACAGCAGTTGCAAGGATAAGCAGCGACTTCATTTCAACAAGTTCCTGTCCACGTAACTTCCGTGAACCTTCTGGTGGCAAACCGAGCAGTTTTGATACACCGGCGATAGAAGGTTATGGAAGGACGGTGGCACCACACCCAGGGCCGAGTTCGTGTTGACGGGAGACGGCAGATTCGCGTGACACTCCAAACATACGAACCGCACTTCCTGACGGGTTAGCATCCGCGGGTTCGCCGATCCGTGTGGCTCATGACAGGTGCCGCAGCCTTCAAAACGAACGGGAGCATGCTCGAAGGTGAAAGGTCCGCGAAGGTCGCCGTGGCAAGTGAAACACCCCGGTTCGTTACCAGCGAATACTTGCCCCATGGCGGGGCGAATGCTGCCATGGGGGTTGTGGCAATCGACGCACGACATTGCGCCCTCAGGTAGTTTGTGGTGATTGGGTCTCTGGAACTCCGCCCATACGTCCAGATGGCAGGTTGCGCACTGCTCATTAATGGCCGCGGGCTTGCGGGCGACCAGACTATGTCCTCCGTTTGCGTGGACCTTATGACAGCTGGTACAGGAGACCTGATCCTTCATATGACTACTTAGCAGACGGCCAGCCTGCGTCGGCTGATTTAAGTGACACGTGAGGCAAACCTTGTCGGCGGCCTCCGGAGGTATCTTGCCTGGGTTCCGGATGGTGTCAACTGAAGGGGAGTCGATGTGCTTCTGCCCCGGGCCGTGGCACGACTCGCAGGCAATCCCTTGAAAGTTGTGTTTTTTGCTGGTTTCTATCGCTTCATGCGGCGTCTTCTGAAAAGCGTCGTAGACTTCCTGGTGGCAAGCTTGGCAAGTTTCCGATCCAACATAACCGGCGGGCAGAGTAGGTTGCGCGGCTGCTTTGCACGCCGCTAAGAGTAAGAGTGCAAAACAACGGCACAGGTCGTAGTGGGACAAATCAATGTTCCGCATGCACCTGGCTGACTGCGTTCGCATCGGAGGACACCTGAACGACTTTGCAGGTGAGACCGAATGACGCGATGTTGGCAAACATCCGTGAAGCTGACGCGGAGCTGACTGCGACGGCGCGCTTGAAGCTTCCGAAAGACAACGGGTCCCAGCTCAACGCCAGCCACTGCGGAGCAACTAGTCTCAACTCTCCCCCAAGCCGCTGGTCCCGGGGTTGACTTGTATTAGACGAAACCCCGGACAGCTTAAAAAGCGTAACATTTAGGCGAAGGGTAGGAAAACTCGCAAATTTACGAGGGCCTAACCAGTTACTAAGCGTGATAATTTGAACTTTTGGCCGATTGGTAGTTATTTTTTGCCCGATAAACTCTGCACCGCAGGGCGGACCGACCCCACTGGGGTGGAGGATTCATGTGCCTGGCGATACCCGGCAAAGTTTTGAATGTAGAGGGTATCGATCCCGCTTTCCGCAGCGGTCAGGTTGACTTCTGCGGAATCCATAGACTGGTCAATCTAGCGTACACGCCGGACGTGGTTCCGGGCGACTTCGTGTTAGTCCACGTGGGCTTTGCGATTAGCGTAATTGACGCAATAGAGGCGGCACGCACGTATCAGTTCCTGGTTGAACTCGGCGCGCTTGAAGAGGAAGGCCTCGCGCCCAACATGAGTGCGGAGGACAAGTATGCTAGCGGTTGAAACGGAACATAGTTCATTGGCAGGAGCCCTCGGGCGTCGAGGAATCACACGCCGGCAACTTGTTAAATTCTGCAGCCTGATGCTTACTACTCTCGCGCTGCCGGATAGGTATCTGGCGGAGACTGTCGCAGCAGTCAGTAAGGCTAAGAAGCAAGTCCTAGTGTGGATGCAATTTCAAGACTGCGCTGGGTGTTCCGAATCCATGCTGCGGTCGAGCCATCCGGAAATCGCCGATATTGTGCTGGATCTGTTCTCGTGGGAGTACCACGAACTGATCATGGCCGGGTCCGGCGCCGCGGCGAATGCCGCTCTGGATCGTGTGGTCAAACAGGAAAAGGGTAACTACATCGCCGTGGTCGAGGGCGGGATTCCGACTGCGGATGGAGGCGTATACTGCACCATCGGCGGCCGCTCCGCCTTAGATATCGCGAAGGAGGTTTGCGGAAATGCAGCCGCCACAATCGCGGTCGGGGCGTGTGCGGCAGATGGGGGATTTATGCGCGCACACCCCAATCCGACCGGCGCGCTAGGTCTCGAGGAAGCCGTACCCGGCATCCGGTTAATTAATATGAACGGGTGCGCGCATAACCCCGTGAACACCGCCGCGGTCCTGGTTCACTACCTGACTTTCCACGATCTACCGGCGGTTGACCAACATAATCGTCCGCTATTCGCTTATGGGAGGGTGATTCACGACCAGTGCGAGCGACGCGCGCATTATGATGCGGGCCGTTTCGTTACCGAGTGGGGCGACGAGGGTCATCGCAAAGGCTACTGCCTTTACAAGATGGGTTGCAAAGGTCCGGCAGCTACGTTCAATTGTCCGACTGCGCAGTGGAATGACCATACCAGCTGGCCGATCCGTGCGGGGCACGGCTGCATTGCCTGCGCGTCGCCGCGTTTTTGGGATCACATGTCGCCCTTTTACGATCGCCTCCCCTCCGTGCCTGGCTTTGGAGTGGAAGTGACCGCCGGTGAACTAGGACTAGGATTGGTCGGTGCGGTTGTGGCAGGAGTTACTGTGCATGGTCTGATCACGATGATCCGGCCCGCTCCTCCCTATCCGGAGACGAAAGTATAAAATGGCGCGATTAGTTATAGACCCGGTCACACGGATCGAGGGCCACCTTCGGATCGAGGCGCAGTTAGATGGCGGCAAAGTCTCCGATGCCTGGAGTTCCGGAACCATGTTCCGGGGAATGGAGATCATCCTCGAAGGCCGCGACCCGCGGGAGGCATGGATCTGGGCCCAGCGGATCTGTGGCGTCTGCACGGTGGTACATGCGCTAGCAAGCGTCCGAGCTGTCGAGAACGCGTTGGCGATCCCCATACCGGAAAATGCGCGGCTCGTGCGCGATCTGATGGCCGGCGCACAAATGGTGCAGGATCATGTGATCCACTTCTACCATTTGCACGCGCTGGATTGGGTAGATGTCGCTTCTGCTCTGAAGGCCGACCCTGCGAAGACATCGACCATCGCTCAATCGATTTCGGATTACGAGAAGTCGAGCGCGACTTACTTCCGCGGCATTCAACAACGGGTCAAGGCTGTTGTGGACAGCGGACAACTAAGCTTATTCGCCAGCGGCTATTGGGGGCATCCGGCTTATCTGTTGCCGCCCGAAGTCAATCTCCTCGCCGTTGCGCATTACCTGGAAGCGTTGGAGTGGCAGAAGGATTTTATCCGGATTCACGCGCTGCTTGGGGGAAAGAACCCGCACCCGCAATCCTTCCTGGTAGGCGGCATGACCACGTCTCTCGATGCGAACGAGCCCTACGCCGTGATCAATCCGCTCATGATCGGTAAGCTTCAGGCGTTGGTGAAGAGCGCGGAGAAATTCGTAGATCAGGTCTATATTCCCGATGTCCTGGCGATCGCCCCTTACTACAAGGACTGGTTTTCGCGCGGGGAAGGCTTGGGCAATTTCCTCTCGTACGGCGATTATGCTTCGGACAACACGGAAGATCCGAAGAGCTTTCTCTTTCCGCGAGGCGTGGTGCTGAACCGCGATTTAAGCACTGTACATCCAGTGAATCCTGCCGGAATTAGCGAGTTCGTGACTCACTCCTGGTATGACTACTCGGGCGGGGACGCGAACGGCAAGCATCCTTCCGTGGGCGAGACAAAGCCGAACTACACAGGGCCGAAGCCGCCTTACGAATTCCTGGAAGTGGACAAGAAATATTCGTGGTTGAAGGCGCCGCGCTATGACGGGAAGGCGATGGAGGTCGGTCCGCTGGCGCGAATGGTGGTGGGCTACGCGGCGGGACAAAAAGACATTCGGGCGTCTGTCGATGGCGTGCTTACCAAACTAAACGCGCCTCCGACGGTGCTCTACTCAACGCTGGGCCGCATCGCGGCGCGTGCGATCGAGGCGCAGATCATGGCCCACCGGCTCCAAGGCTGGGTGGATCAACTGTCTTCGAATCTGGATCACGGAAACGTGACGATCTTCAATCCGATTCGATGGGACCCGGCTACATGGCCGAAGAATGCCAGAGGCTTCGGTTGGCACGAGGCGCCGCGCGGCTCGCTGGGGCATTGGGTTGAGATTGAGGGGAAGTCAATCAAGAATTATCAGGCGGTGGTTCCAACCACCTGGAACGCAGGGCCGCGTGACACGCAAGGGAATCGCGGGGCTTACGAAGCAGCACTGGCGGGAACGCCGGTTGCGGATCCGGCGCGCCCGGTGGAGATTCTGCGGACCGTCCACTCGTTCGATCCCTGTCTCGCCTGCGCGGTACACGTGATCGACGCCCAAGGCCGCCGGTACACGCTCCCCATGGTGAGATGATGCATCCCGCGTTGAATCAAGATCGAAGGCATCAGGAAGTTCCGGTTGGCCAGTGCTCCGCGGTGTATGTGTGGCAATACCCGATCCGTTTGTTTCACTGGTTATTAGTCTTCTCAATAGCGGTGTTGGCAATCACGGGTTATTACATCCACGATCCGTTCATCATCGATCAGGTGAAGCGTCCTTATTTAATGGGATGGTTCCGCTTGGTCCATGAGAGCTTCGGGATGATATTCATGGCTCTTTTTGTCATGCGCATTTGCCTGTTCTTCCGCTTCTCCGGAGGGAATCGCTGGGTGCGATGGAGTCAATACGTACCGTATCGCAGCGTGCAGTTTAGGGAAATGCTGAATGTGCTGGAGTTCTATATATTCATCCGGCGCAGGCCAATTTCTAAAATCGGCCATAACGGGATGGCCGCATTTTCCTATCTAATGATCTACACTCTGATGCTAGTGGAGATCGTAACAGGATTTACCATGTATGACTGGATCATGCGGACCCCCGTGATTCACTTTCTGGTTGGATGGATTCCGCGCGTGATCGACATCCAGAACGTACGCCTAATTCATTTCTTCGCGATGTATCTGTTCGTTGTCTTTGGTATTTTTCACGTGCATATCGCGATGTTGATATCGCGTGTCGAAAAACGCGGGCTGATGGATAGCATGTTCACCGGTTATAAAGTAATTCCAGTCAGCGAACTTGACGAAGCGGAAACGCAAGCCGAACTGAGCCGCAAATGACTCATCCGAACAGGACTCTGGTGCTGGGCATCGGTAACCTGTTGCGCTCGGACGACGGTCTGGGAGTCCACGCGATCCAGAGTTTGCAGCACGACGCGCGCATCACTGCGGGCGCCCACGCGGGCGCGATGCTCCTCGATGGCGGTACGCAGGGCCTAAGCCTGCTGGCGCACATCTCGGGCTACACACGTCTGCTGGTGATTGACGCCTTGGACGTTGGCGAAGCGCCGGGAACACTGGTGCGTTTTGAAGGAGCGGCGCTCGAGGGCTTGCCGGGCAAAGCGTCCGTTCATCAGCTCGGATTCGCCGATCTGATTGTCGCAATGAAGTTATTGGGGGAATCACCGGCCGAAGTAGTCGTGCTAGGTGCGCAACCGCTGTCCACAGATTGGGGCGCAGAACTAACCCCGCGGCTCCAGCAGGCGTTCCCATTTCTGCTGGATGTGGTAATCGGGCAGCTAGAGACCTGGTCAAACTAATCAGTCACGAGACAATCCCGCACGACACCGCATACCGGCTAAGTTCCGCGACGCTGTGAAGATTGAGCTCATCCATGATGCGGTATTTGTGGAACTCCACGGTCCGGGGCGATACGTTTAGCCGGATTGCGATCTCTTTGACTTGATGTCCTTCGGCAAGCAACTGCAACACCTCGCGTTGGCGAATGGTCAACTTGTCCAACGGGCTGCGCCAGCTATTCGATCGGGCGGAAAGTCCTTTGTTTACGGCTTCCGTTAAAGAGCTTGTAATGTAGGTATGGCCCTTTAGCGTCTCTCGTATCGCCGTGACGAGTTCCTCCGCAGCGGAATTCTTTAACACGTAGCCGGAGGCTCCGGCGGTCAAGGCTTCGGTCGCAAAGACGACTTCCGAATGCATGGTGAGGAAGATGATGACTACCTTGCGGTTGGTCTTCCGGATCTGCCTCACGGCTTCGATACCGTTCAGCAAGGGCATGGTGACGTCCACAATGATGACGTCGGGCTGGAGTTCCTCGGCGGCCCGCAGCAGCGAGCGCCCGTCACTGGCAACGCCGACGACCTCGAATTCCGGCTGGTCCAGAATGCGTCGCAGTCCTTCGACGACGATATCGTGATCGTCACCCAAAAGCAGTCTACTTTTTTTCATTGCCCTCCCCGACCAGCGACACAAAGACTTCCACCGTGGTCCCTCGCCCCGGTTGGGATTGAATCGTATGATTGCCGTTTACCAATCTTACGCGCTCCTCCATACTAATCAGCCCCAGGCCGCCCTTAGCTTTGGCTTCGCTCATCTGAAAGCCGTCACCATTGTCCCGGATGCGAAAAGCGACGCCGTTGTTTCTGGCCGAAAGCATCAGTTCAACGCGGCTGGCATGGGCGTGCTTCGAGATGTTTCGGAGACCCTCCTGCGCTAAGCGATAGAAACACAAAGAAACATCCTCGGGCAGCTCCCGCGGGACACGCCGGGCGTCGAATCGGGTCGAAATACCCTCGACAGCCGAGAAGTCCGCGCACAGTTCGCGGATTGCCGTTTCCAAGCCAAGCTCAACCAGTACAGCGGGATGAAGTCTCCTCGCGATTGCGTGTACGTCGCTGGCCAGGCCCTTGATGCGCGAAGTAAGAGCGCAAACGCGCTCGGTAAGCGCGTCGTCGTCTGGCGCGGAGGGGTGCCACAGGAGTGTTGAAACCTCCATGCTGAGAGCGGCGAGCTTCTGACTAAGCCCGTCATGCAGCTCGCGGGAAAGGTCCCGATTACCCGCCTCCTGAAGACCTAGCAGACGAGCGGTCAACGCCTGTAGTTCGTTCTTGTTCTGGAGCAGCATCGCCCCGCTTTCCTCACGTTCGGTGAGGTCCGAGATAAAACTGATGGCGAGTCTTCCGGCGCGCGTATCGAGATAGCTCAAGCCGACATCCACGGGAAACTCCGAACCGTCTTTACGCAATCCGAACAACTCCAGACCCGCGCCCATGGAACGGATGCCGGGTTTGCGCACGAAACTGTCGAGATGGCGGGCGTGACGATGCCGGGAACGTTCAGGTATAAGCATAGACAGGGGCTGCCCGATGAGCTCCTGCCGCGGATAGCCGAACATAGCCTCGGACGCGGCGTTTACGAGTACGATCACACCCTCGCCATTGATCGCCAAAATCGCGGCAGGAACGGTCTGAAGCAGGGTGTCGAGCGCGCTCTCGCTCTCCTGCGCTTGCAATTGAGCTTGTTCGCGCTCAGTAACGTCCACGCCGGTGCAGATGATGCATTCGACAGTTTCATCGTCCTTCGCCACCAGGCTGTTCGACCATGCGATTAGCCGAGGCGGACCCTTTTTGGTAAGCCAATGGGTTTCCCCGGACGACGGCTGCCCTTTAATCAGCTTCTCGACGCCCCTCTTCACCTGAGCCCGTTCTTCCGGCACCGGCAGGATATCCCAAAGCCTTTTGCCTTCGACCTCCTCCAGCGAAAAACCGGTGAGTTCTTGAGCAGCGCGATTGTACTGCAGAATGCGTCCTTCGCGATCCATGATGACAACTAATAGGTCCCTCGCGGCGTTCAGGACAGTGGTAACGAGGCGTTGTTCTCGTACCAGGGTTTCCCGGCTCAGCTTCAGATCGTGAACGTCCACGAACGTCATCAGGACTCCGTCACGTTTCGATTCCGCGGTCACGAACGGAAGAATCCGGAGGGAGTACCATCGACTGTCACTGGCACGGACCTCTCGCCAGACGTGTTCTGAACCGTTGAGGACCTGCGATATCAATTCGTCCAAGCCGGGAAGCTTAACGCCGAGACTCATGTGGGTGATGGGCCGGCCTACATCGCCGGGGAGCAGGTGCAGCAGGCCAGCGGCCTGCGGCGTAAAACGGCGGATACGCAGGTCTCCTCCCACAATCACGATCGGGATCTCGACACCGCTCAGTATGTTGTTCAACTCGTCGGTGAGGTTAGCTAAATCCGCATTGCGCTGCCGCAGTTGGTCGTTTAGGGCGATGAGTTGGTCATTGTTCGATTGGATCTCTTCGGTGGCGGTCTCGAGCTCCTCGTAAAGGCGATGAGCTTCCTCCATACTCGATTGGGCTTCTTCGCTGGCCACGACTAAGCTTTCGCTGGTGGTCTCATAATCCTTCGCGACTGCAGTAAAGTAGTCGCGCGTGCGGGCGAGCTCAGTATTAAGATCGAGTAGTTCCCGATTCAAACGTCTGGGTCTGGTTGGATCGTTTAGTTGCTTGAAGAGGATCAGAAAGTACGGGCCGCCGCGTCCGGTGGATGAAAGAAGCCGGACTTCCACATTAACCAGAAAGTCTCCGTGCCGCCTGATCCGGATTGGTCGCTGTTTGAGAATCGCCCCCGCCGTGAGCGCTTCGTTCATGGCTTCGCGCAGGGTCGGAATTAGTTCTTCCTGAACCGCTTTTAGCAGGTGAAGCTTGGGATCTCCGGGCGGATTCGCCTGCGAAATCCTTTCCGAAATCCGAAGATACGGGCTCGTCTCTCCGCGAAAGTGCAGGATTTCAAGATTGCCGTCAACCACGATTCCGGCAAAACGCGCGCGTTCCCAAACAAGTCTGTCTACTTCCTGTTCTAGATCAGGGCCGAACTCCTCGTCGGCGCTCCTAATTTGCGCATTTCGAGCTTCGGGTTTTTGAGAGCCTCGCTTCATCGTCGACGCACAAAGATCCTTCCGAGCGTATTACTTATTCGCGTTCCTTCACATAAAAGCAGAGGCCCGCCCACGATTTGCGATAACAAACCGAAACAAGGACTTTTCCGAGTGGTACGCCATCCTATTATGCGATGAAATCAGACGAGCTACTGAATCAATCAGAGATCCCATGAAACGCTTCGCTCGCCCAGTAAGGATCGCGTTGTTCACCGCAGTCGTTGCCTTGTGCTTAACAGGCGAGACTAAACGAAACCACTATGGTCCTCGGGACAAGGGGTTCTATCTCGACCAGGCAACCCTCGATTTCGTCAGCCCCGGCTTAGTGATTACTATCAACTCGGCTCAGATCAGCAGCGCTGGGGTCATCACCGTCTCTTACGGCCTCGCCGATCCGAATGGATTGCCTCTGGATGCTACCGGGGCGACCACTCCGGGCGTGATCTCGCTCGCCTATGTGGCGTCTTACATCCCCAAAGGCCAGGAACAATACGTTGCCTATACCACCGAAAGCGCAACCGGAGCTGCTCTGGGCACCATCACCCGGCCTTTCTTCGAGCTAGGCAGCCCGGCCACACAGGTAAGTCCGGGACAATATACCTACACATTTAAGGCAGTGGCCCCGGCGGGATTTGATCCCACGGTTACCACCACGGTTGCGGTTGATGGCAACCGCGACCTTACTCCATTCAACCTGCCAATAAGCTACGCGGGTACAACGTTTAACTTCATCCCGAGTGGCGGGACAGTTACCGTAACCCGTGATGTTATCCGCACGGCGAGTTGCAATACCTGCCACGACCAATTGGCCTTTCACGGCGGTTATGCCCACGGAATGGAAATGTGCGTCCTCTGCCATCAGCCGCAGAACTCCGATCCAACCACCGGTAATTCGCTTGACCTAAAGGTAATGGCTCACGCGATCCACATGGGCTCGCAGTTGCCGAGTGTCGTCGGCACCTCGACAACGCCTGGCGTTCCCTACCAAATCGCCGGCTATATGAACTTCATCAGCGACTTTTCTACAGTCATCGATCCGGCTAACCCGCAGCGTTGCGGAGTCTGCCATAGCCAGACGACGGGTGCCGCGCAGGCCACGGCATTCCTGACGGAACCCTCGCGAGCGGCTTGCGGAGCCTGCCACAACGATGTGAACTTCGCGACTGGAGCCAATCACCCCGGTGGCTTCCAGATGGACGATAAGCAGTGCTCACAGTGTCATGTCCCCCAAGGCGAAACTCCCTTCGACGCATCCATTATGGGTGCGCACGTAGTCGCCAATGACACGCCGGCTTCGTACCCGTTAAACCCGGATACTCTCATCTCGAGCGTCGTTGTGAATATCACAGGCGTGACCAACACGAATGCCGGACAGAATCCAGTCGTCGCTTTCACAGTCAAGGACATCAACGGCAACCCCCTCGCACTCTCCGCGCTTGAAGACCTGCAGTTCACAATGGCCGGTCCAACTACGGACTACGGCTACACCAACTTTGGTAGCGATGTTACAACTCCTGGATATGTCGGCGAGGATGGCACTCTCGGTACCTGCGACGGAAGTGGAAACTGCACGTACACGTTCATGCATGCGATCCCGGCAGGCGCAACCGGAACTTATGCGATTGGAGCCGAATCCGAGCGGGTGGAGAACGTTCTACCGAACACCAACGCAGCCCAGCAGGTTGAAAGCGGAACACCGAATCCCGTTGTCTACTTCTCTGTCGACGGCTCCGCCGTTGCCGCCCGCCGCACCGTCGTCGGGGAGAGTAATTGCAACCAATGCCACGTGGACCTCCTTCTCCACGGGAACCGGCGAAATAACCCGCAATACTGCGTCATGTGCCACAACCCATCCAACACCGACGCCTCGCAGCGTGCGGCCGGATCGACCCCGCAGACCATCAACTTTGCAGTTATGGTCCATCGTATTCATGACGGCGTTAATGTCGTGCCCGCTGGGGGCAGTCCTTACATCATCCATAGGCCATGGATGGAAGTACGCACGACTTCTCGGGCATTCTCTACCCGGCCATGAACCCCGCCGGAGACGCCCCCTATCTGCAGAATTGTTCGCTGTGCCACACCAACGGCAGCGAGCAGAATCTTCCGGTCGGGTTGAATGCCGTCGTCGATCCTCAAGGTTGGATCAATCCAATACAGCCCGCCTCATCGGCTTGCAGCGGCTGTCACGTTTCGAAGTCCGAATCGTCCCACTTCCTGGCGAATACCAACTCCTTGGGAGAGAGCTGCACTGTATGCCACGCAGCTGGGGCGCAATTCGCGGTTGACTCCGTCCACGCACAGTAACGCGCACTACCAGTTAGTAAGTGCTGAAAGCGCAGTAGCCGAAGCCGGCTCTGCGCTTTCTTCGTCTACGATGGTTGGATGCGCTGTCAAAGCTCCCTCCTCCTCATTCTGGTTGCTTCACTATCCGCTAAGAGTGCGCATTTTCCTTGTCCAAGTTGTGCCGCGTGGAATGAGCCGCAACAGCCGTTCAAAATCTTTGGCAATACTTACTACGTCGGCACGCACGGCCTAAGCTCCGTCTTGATCACGTCGAAGACCGGGCACATACTCATTGACGGCGCGTTGCCCGCGTCGGCGCAATTGATTGCCGCCAATATCCGTACCCTGGGGTTTCAGATCAAAGATGTCAAGCTGATCGTAAACTCCCACGCGCATTTCGACCACGCCGGCGGGATCGCGGAATTGCAGAGGCTCACCGGGGCCCGCGTTGCTGTTAGTCCGTGGAGCGCAGAAGTCATGAACAAAGGCGCGGTGCTCCCGGACGATCCGCAGTTTGGCACGATCGATCCTATTGCGAAGGTTGCGCGGGTGGAGATTCTGGGGGACGGTGAGACGCTGCACGCCGGCGGCGCGGAAGCGATTGCGCATTTCACGCCCGGTCACACGCCGGGCGGCACTAGCTTCACGTGGCGATCGTGTGAGAACGGCCGTTGTCTCAACCTCGTTTACGCCGACAGCTTCTCACCTGTCTCAGCCAGTGGTTTCTTCTTTAGTCACCGCAAAGACTATCCTCACCACGAGGACTTTGATCGAAGCTTCGCGTTTCTGACCAGCACTCCTTGCGACATCCTGATCACGCCGCACCCCGGAGCCTCTGAACTCTGGGAGCGCCTGGCGCGACGCAGCTCGAAACCGGACGCACTAATCGATCCCACAGCTTGCAAAGCTCTGGCCGAAGCGTCACGCGAGCAGCTACACCAACGCCTGGCCAAGGAACCGGTCAAATGAGTATCCAGGCTGGAGCGTGGTCGCTGGCGTTCTCCTCTCCGCGAACCCACCGGTCGACCCCGCCGTCCTCAAGGCGTTGCGCCAGGTCAGGTGAAAGCAGGAAGTGATCGAGTCGCATGCCCTTATCGTCGCGCCATCGCTCGCGCTCGTAATCCCAGAATGTCCAGAGCGGGCCGACCGGATGCAGCTGCCGCAGGGCGTCGGCCCAGCCTTGATCGATCAGTCTCGCGAATGCCCGGCGGCTCTCCGGCTGAACTAATGCGTTTCTGTCCAGCGATCGGGTCGGATAGATATCATCTGCCGTTGGCACGACATTGTAGTCTCCGGCCAAAACGACCGGCGCACCGGAGGCTAATAAGTCGGCAGCATGAGTGATCAACCGTTCGAACCACGCCAGTTTGTAAGTGAATTTTGGACCAGGCTGCGGGTTTCCGTTCGGCAGATAGATTGACGTGATCAGCACGCCATTGACCGCCGCTTCGATGTACCGCGATTGATTGTCATTCGGATCGCCGGGTAGCTTCGAGCGGGTCACCACGGGAACCGAGCCACGGGCGAGAATCGCTACCCCGTTCCAGGAACGCTCCCCCTGCCAGACCGCCTCGTAACCAACGGATCGAAGCGTCTGAGCGGGAAACGCACCTTGCTCCGCCTTGAGCTCCTGAAGGCAAACCACATCGGGTTCGGCTTTGACCAGCCACGTCACGAGGTTATCCAGGCGCTTGTTGATGTTATTGATGTTGAACGTGGCGATTTTCAAGATTAGACCTGGCTTTTCCCCTCTTCGCCGTAGCGCTCCATTATAGAGTCCGGAGGTCACCCATCCTGCTATGATCGGTCGACCCCATCATGCTGAACTGCAAGACGCCTTACTCCTCGTTGATTTGTCTTTTGATGCTCTTTCAACGGTGGCGTTCGCGCAATCCGTCATGCTCCCATTTGTTCCGGTTGATGCAAGCTACAGCATGGCTTTGAGCCGGCTCATCATGATTTCTGGGAACCCGAACGTTCTACATATTTACGACCCCGTTGTCAGTGCGTCGACATTGTACCGGGACTTCGCTGTTCGCAGGTGCGAGTTGCACAATTACGGTCACGTTCAGCTACGGTTCCGGGGTGCATCTAACGACGTTGAGCGTGACGGATGCGGCGGGGATCGTGCAGTACGTGTCGATTACTGGGGAAGGGGAGTAGCACGGTTCGCGAATACTTCCGAGTCGTTGACCATTCACGTAAAAAAGGAGTTCCCGGTGGGCGATACTTTATGACCTCGATCACAACCGTAGCTGAAAACTTCTTCGCCGCTTGCGAGACCGGCGAGGGTTGGCAAGTTTGCAGTGCCTTTTGTACACCTCACGCCACGTTCTCCGCTCAATCCGAGCCTCTGCTCGACCTGAAGACGCTCGCACAGTATACAGACTGGATGAAAGGGTTAATGACAGTACTGCCTGACGGCCGCTACGAGGTAAAGTCATTCGCCACAGACACCACAAGAAACAACGTTGCCGCTTACGGCGTGTTTCATGGTACCCACACAGGTGCAGGCGGGCCGGTTCCGCCGACGGGTCGCAGTACGAGCACCGACTATGTTTATGTTATGCAGTTCGAGGGCGACAAAATCGCTCACATGACTAAGATATGGAATGCCGGGCTCGCACTCAAGGAGCTCGGCTGGTCCTAATCTCCATCCGGACCCTGATCTCCGGGTTTGTTTCTTGGCTGCTCAGTCGATGCGATTTCCCGCTATACGCGTTCAGTAACTCGACTCCGTAGAAGGGCGCTGCGCGCGTGCTACTTCTTAGGCGATTGTCTCCTCGCAATTTCAGCGACCAGGTCGAGAATCCGCTTTACCTCGGCGGCGTACGTCTTCTCGACAATCTCGCATCGAGACTTGAATTCCTTGAGTTCTTTCTGCTGCTCCGGTTTTAATTCTTTCCGCGACTCCATTTTTTTAACACTGTCGTATAAACTGTTGGCAACCTGCTCGTAGGCCTTTCGTCCCTCGATGATTCGCAGCGTGATCATCTGAGCCTGCTCGGGACTTAAGACCGGCGCTTGCTGCACCTCCCGGTAAATGTGATTCAGGTTCAGATTGCATTCCGCCATGCCCTTCTTCAGCGCGGCGAACTTGGCCATCTTTGCCACCCACTTCTCGTTCGGCACAGGCGCCTTGATCGCCTTAAGCTCATCCATAACCGACCCGGAGGCCGCCTTGAACATCGCTATTGACTTCCCATCCATGTATTTCGTTATGTTCTGCCAGATTTCCCTTGGAAGAACGTTTAGAGTGCCAAGCCCCGGATTTGGAGTACCCATGGTAGATGCCTTGCCTTTCCGCGTGCTTCGTTTAAACAGCAGCGCAACTCTGAAATAACACATGTAAAACCGGAATGCAATGGCGTATCGTTGGCTTTTCCGGGCCTATTGTCTCCCCGATAGGCATTCACCTGCGACCCCGCTACCAGCGACATCAGGCCCAACCCGACCATTCCGCATGGATCGGTCTACGTTGCATACACCCAGGACAACCCCGTGGTGCGGACATTCGATATCCCCTGCGACGGCTGGACTCCGTTATCGCGTGAGCGACTAGTCCCAATGATCATGCACATGCCCGATCAGAGTAATCAGCATTCCGAACACTAAGGCCTCCGAGTGCACAGCATCACTCCTCACCTTCCCCTTCGGCCCGCAAACAAATCCATGCGCGAATCAGGAGAGGATGCACAAGAAGGAAAACGGCAACGACTCCTTCACAGCCGGATTTTGTAACTACGTTGGCGGCGCCCAATCAAGGCGGCGTGATAACTTTCGCACCAAGTGGATCAAGGTCTTATCCAACGGAATGATCAGAACGGGTTCGTAAGCGCTCGGCGGATCCGCTCACCGTAGGTGCGTCCCGATTGCAGGCGCTGTCCCGACCTGAGCTCTACTACATACTGACCGTGCGCGATTGACCACAATTGAGCAATGCTTTGAACGTTTACGATGGTCGATCGATGAATGCGCAGGAAACGACCGGAATCGAGTACGGCGTCTATCGTGTTCATAGGCACGTGCAGAAGGTGGGTTGCCGGGCCCGCATGGAGTTGGACGTAATTCTGGAACGCTTCAATCCAATCCACCCGATCTACTGGCACGAAGATCGTGCGCTCTCCAGTCCGAATCGCGAATCGCTCGAGCTGACGTGGCGGCTTAGCGACGGCATCCAGCATCGCCAGCACTTGTCTTGTGCTTTCCTCTTGCGGTACGTCTTGTAGCCTGCAGACGGCTCGGCTGAACGCCAGCGCAAACCGTTCCTCCGTAACCGGCTTGAGCAGATAGTCGATCGCCGCGATCTCGAACGCGCGGATCGCGTACTGGTCATGAGCCGTTACGAAGATTACCGGCGGCATGCGTTCCGCCCCAATGGTGTCGACGACGGCAAAGCCATCTGTGCGCGGCATCTGCACATCGAGGAGCGCCAGGTCCGGCTTCTGCTCGCGAATGCGGGCGATTGCTTCTCTTCCGTTTCGCGCCTCCAAGACAGATTCCACCTGCGGCTGACGGCCGAGCAGTCGTTTCAACCCCTCGCGAGCGAGTGGCTCGTCATCCACGACGAGAACTCTCAACCGCATGGTCTCTCCTCCGATTGGACCGCCCGAATGGGTAGTGTGATGGTTACCTGTACGCCCCGACCTCTCGCTTGCCCCACGTCGAGGCGCGCGCGATCGCCGTATAGCCGCGTTAATCGGGCCCTGGTATTCGTCAACCCGATACCGGAATGACCGGGCTTGGGCGACACCAGTCCCGGTCCATCGTCCGACACGATAAGCGCGAGTAAGCCGTTCGCGCTGGTGGCACCCACTTCGATCGTCACCCCCTCCTCGCTCTCACATAGGCCGTGGCGAACGGCGTTCTCGACGATCGGTTGGAGCACCATGTGCGGTACAAGAACATCGGACAGAGCGGGCGGTGAGGCAATGCGCACCCGTAGCCGGTCTTCGAACCGGACCTGCTCAATCGAGAGATACAGCCGCAAAAATTCCAGCTCGCGCCAAAGCGGGATTTCTTGCGCTCCCACGTCTTCGAGCGTGAGACGAAGCAGATCGCCAAGACCGGCGACCATTGCTTCGGCCTGGGCGGTCTTCTGTTGTTGGATCAAGACGATAATGGCGCCGAGCGTATTGAAGAGAAAGTGTGGCTGCAACTGCATCTTGAGAGCGCCCAGCTGCGCCGTGGCGAGTTGCTTCGCCAGTTCAGAAGCCTGCACCCTCAGCTCAAATGCCTCTCGTTCGCGAATCTTTGCATTCTTTTGCGACCGGTAAACGGCTTGAAGCGCAATCACTGCCCAATACCGGATGACACCTCCCTGAATGCCAAAGGACAGAAACAGTTTGATGCCCGCGGCCAACGGAGGAGGGTGCGCCGCCGGGAAAACGCCGAGCAGCAACAGCACTGGGACTTCGATCGTTGACGCAAGGATCGAGAAGACCACGCTGAAGCCGAGATGGTATGAAGCATTGGCGAGGCGGCGTTCAACGGGCAATTGGTTGCCGAGCCAAAGGACAGCCGGCGTGAGCACGGCGCAGACGTACACACCCACCATCCAGCCGACGAACACATACTTCCAGGCCACCGGTTGGCCTCGGTAGAGACGTGGTACCGAGTCCTGGGTGATGTAGAAAAGCCCGACGATCGTCCAAGCGAGCCAGATGCCGGCGATCAGTCGGATCTGCTCTCGCACTCGAGCCGATATCACGGCTTCATTCTGCCACGCGTAGCCTAGGGCCGGCTAGCCCTTGGCGAGCAATGACGAGCAATAACGAGCGGCTCCTCGCGATAAACAACCGCGTTCGCCGAGCCTTCAGTCCTGTTAGACAGGTTCGCAGGCCAGTTCGTCAAAAAACCGTGTCGCAATGCTGCTCCACCCCGCTAGATTCAACGTATGCCGAAGACGAAAAAACGATTTCGAAAGGACAACAATGACTCGACTGAGTAGGCAGATCACTGGAGTGTTGCCCGTGACATTTGTGTGTGTGTGCGTAGCTATGGCGCAATCAGGCACTGCGGCGATGAGCCAGGCGCCGGGTATTGTTCCAAGCGGGTTTAGGCGAGGCCGTCGATCGCGACATCACAACCATTCGTGACGCAACCGCCAAGTTCAAGACGACCGAGGCTGCCGAAGCGGCCGGATACAAGCAAGTTACCGGCTGTGTTCAACATCAGCCGGCAGGTGCGATGGGTTACCACTTTCAGAACAACGCCCTTCTCGACACGACGCTTGACCTGGAGCATCCGGAGGTTCTGGTCTACGAGAAGATGCCCGACGGCACCTTTCAATTGAATGGCGTCGAATTCCTTGTGCCGATCTCTGCCTGGAAATCGACCGAACCGCCGCGCATCATGGGGCAAGCCCTCATCAAAGCGGATTCGATCGGCTTTTGGTTCCTCCACGTCTGGACCTGGAAGGCGAGTCCAAGCGGTCTTTTTGCCCCCTGGAACCCTGACGTCAAATGCGGCGATGACGCTGCAACCATGCATCATTAGATCACCAGGTATGGAAGCGGTTTTGGTGGGATCGGGTGCCCGCCCTATCCCACCTTAGCCGCTTCCGCCTTCTCAGGTTTCTCCACCTTCGGCAGCTTAAAGTACCCCACTACAGCGATTCCGGCCAGCATCGCGGCGCTTCCAAGGTATAGTTTCGGGATTCCAACCTTCTCCGCCACCGGACCAGCCACGAACATCGCGATCACCTGCGATCCCGCAACTAGTGACATCAGGCAACTCATCACTCTTCCCAAGAGTTCGTGCGGTGTCTCATGCTGGATCAGCGTCGTCGCCGTAATGAAGATCGCGGATGCGCCCAGGCCCAACCCCAGCATTCCCGCCGCGGCCGATCCCATCGTGCCGAACGCCGCCGTGGTCAATACCGCCACGCCCATTACTCCCAAACCGTACACCACCAGATTCTGCTGCCGGATGCGCCGCGCAAACCGCGTGAGCAGCTGCGTGCCGATAATCATTCCGACGCCGATCAGAGTATTCAGCACGCCGAACACGCCTGCCGTTGAGTGCAGCACGTCGCGGACGTAAATCGAGAGCAGCGCGCCGAAGCAGCGCATCGCGAACATCCCCGCCGTCATCGAGAGAATCACGAACGAAATCGTCGAGTGCCTGAAGATGAAGCCGAATCCCTGCCGCATTGAATCCAGTACCGCTCCCGGTTGCGTATGCAGCGGCGGCCGGTTAATGGTTAGCGTCATCACCAGCGCCGCCGAGAAGAAGAAACTAAAGCTGTCGTAGAGGAAACAGGCGTTCGCGCCGGCCAGTTGCACCAGCCCTCCGGCGACGCTCGGGGCTATGATCAATGACCCCTGCTGCGCCTGCGACATCAACCCGTTCACGGCCATCAGCCCCGCCATCGGGACCAGCGTGCGCACTGCCACCGACTGCGCCGGAACGAAGAACGCTGAGACCACGCTCATCGTGAACAAGATGGCGTAGATCAGGTAGAGGTCGTGTACGAACACCAGCGCCAGCACCAACACGCCGCGGATTAGGTCGCTGGCGATCATCGTTCGTTTCAAATGCCAGCGGTCGACGAAGACGCCGGCCAGCGGACTGACGATCGCGAGCGGCGCCATAAACGACACTAGGACCATGGCGACCTCGGTTGCTGTGCCGTGAAGCTTGAACGTCACCACGGCGATGATTGCGAACACCGCCAGAAAGTCCCCGAACACGCTGACAATCTGCGCGATCCATAGACGCCGTACCGGCCGAAGCCGCAACACTTCACTAAAAGATAAAGGTGTCGCTGGTGTAGTCATATGTTGGAAATCCCCCTTGCCGACGCAATGGTATTTGATGGTCTTACTCACTTAGGCTAATTGAGTTCAGCGCGAAAATCGAATGTTCTAATCGGCGAAACGTGGACTCTATCTAGCCTGTTATCAATGCATTAGACTTGGGGGGCCGCGGCCTGATATCCTTTAATCGGGCAGAGCAGCATGCCCGCATTGGCTCAATAGTCATCCTTCTTGTCCTTAGCGTTCCGGCATCCTCTTGCGGGAACGTGACCAACCGCAGCGAAAGGAGCTCCCAGCCGCTTGCTACCGACACTTAGCGACCCCTCAGATTTAGATCTGCCGGCATTCCGGCCCGAAATGGCTTTTCCCGTCTTGACCGACGACATGATCGCGTGTATCCGCGGCTACGCCGATGAGATATCGGAACCGGCCGGAACGCGCATCTTCTCTCGCGGCCAGCACGACATCGCTATGTTCGTTGTTCTCGACGGCGGGATTAATGTCTACGCGGGAGATGAGAACGGCGACGTCGCAACCGTGTCAGACGTCGGTCCCAATCAGTTCACGGGCGAACTCAATATGCTGAACGCCCAGCGAGCGCTCGTGAGTGCCCGCACAACTATTGATAGTGTACTGCTGCGCGTCCCTCGTGAGAATCTGCAGCGCCTGATGCGCGCTGAAGGTGAGATCGCGAATCTGATCATGCAGGCCTTCATCTGGCGCCGGATCGGACTGGCCTATCAGGCCAAAGCCGGCGTTACTTTGATCGGCGATGACGGCGATGCTGAAACGGTGAAGTTGCGACGATTTTTGCGGCGCAATGGCTATCCGCATCGAATGGTCACGGAACAAACCTACGAAAGGTCCACTGGATTCAGGCCGGTTGCTGCAGAGCCGGACTCCTGGCCGGCGATAGCTTTCGACGATGGGAACATCATGCATCGACCAACCATTGCCAAGCTGGCCGACGAGCTGGGTATTTCCGAATTGCCGGATGCGAGCACCATCTATGATGTGGCCGTCGTCGGAGCAGGCCCCGCTGGTCTGGCCGCCGCGGTCTATGCTGCGTCGGAGGGCCTATGTACCGTCGTGATCGAAGGCATTGCGCCGGGCGGACAGGCGGGCACCAGTTCCAAGATTGAGAATTACCTCGGCTTTCCGACGGGGATCTCGGGTCATAGGCTCGCCCAGCGCGCCTGGCTGCAAGCACTAAAGTTCGGCGTACGATTTGCAGTTTCCCGCGACGCTGTCGCCATTGAACGCCGTTCCGATGTCCATAAGATCACGCTGGAAGAGGGTACTTCCTTCTGTTCGCGAGCGGTCATCATTGCGACCGGCGCACAGTACAGGAAACTGCAACTGGATAATTTCGAGAAGTTCGAGAACCAGGGCATTTACTATGCAGCCACTGCGATGGAGAGACCATTCTGCCATCAAAAGGAGGTTGTCGTTGTGGGGGGCGGCAATTCCGCCGGACAAGCTGCTCTGTACCTTTCGCAAACCGCGAGTCACGTGTATCTTATGATCCGCGGCAAAGCGCTCTCGGACACCATGTCGCAATATCTTCTGTCGCGGATCGAAAACTCCCCGCGGATCTCCATCCTGACCGAGACGGAAATCGAAACTCTCGAAGGCCGGTCGCGTCTGGAACAGGTGGCATGGGTGAATCGCCGTGACGGATCGAAAACGTCCAAGGGAATCGGCGGCCTGTTTGTCATGATCGGCGCCGAACCGAATACTTCGTGGCTGAAGGGTGTGGTTGACCTCGATAATAAGGGATTCGTCAAGACCGGAGGCTCGGAAGCATTTGATCAGACTCCGTACGCCACCAACGTTCCAGGGATCTTCGCGGTGGGGGATGTAAGGACAGCGTCGCTCAAACGGGTTGCTTCTGCCGTGGGAGAAGGTTCGGTCGTCATCTCAGACGTGCACCGATACCTGGCGCTTCACCAGGAAGTACTTGTAAAGCACGCATAAGAGTTACGCCCTTGGCGTCACGCAGGCGCGTGACGCACTCATTCGTGCTTCCCAACCTCTGAGTTCTAGGCGTGGAAGAACGCCACACTTAGCCGCAGCGCTTCCGCTACCTCGGAAAGTTCACCCGCACTGACGCGGACGTGATCGCTGCCGGTTGCCATTTCGCCGGCCGCACGGTCGACGATGACAATGTCTTGAGCAATCTCGCGGGATACGTGGGACGTTTCCGATACCCTCGTGTTCGCATCGTTAACGCCAACGGCAGCTTCGGCGATATTCCGGGCGATATCTTTGGTCGCAGCTGACTGCTGTTCGATAGCAGCAGCGATTGACGCGACAATGGCGCTCACGTCGAGAATCACCTGCGAAATCTTTTCAATTTCCGCAATGCCCCCGACGGTGGCGGACTGCACGCCGGCAATGCGCGCCTTGATGTCTTCGGTGGCGGCAGCGGTCTGTTGCGCCAGCGCTTTGATCTCGGTTGCCACGACGGCGAACCCCTTCCCAGCAGATCCGGCCCGCGCGGCTTCAATGGTTGCGTTGAGGGCGAGCAAGTTGGTCTGGGACGAAATCTCCGTAATTGTTTCTGTCACTTTGCCGATTTCGCGAGCGGCCACGCCGAGCTGATGAATCTGCTCAGTGATTCGTGCTGCCTGGCGAGTTGCTTCATCTGTAATAAGGCGCGCCTTCGCGGAGTTTTGGGCGATCTCACCGATGGTCGAGGTCATCTGTTCAGTAGCAGTTGTCACGTGCGACAGGTTTACCGTAGTCTGTTCCATGCCCGCCGCCACGGACGTGATATTGGAGCTCATTTGTTCCGCGGCAGCTGATACGGAGTGAGCTTTATCGGATGCGTTTCGTGAACCGGATGTCATCTCGGTAGAAGTCACCATCAGGACAGTCGACGAGGAAGAGAGGACTTTCACGCCGCCGATAATCTCGTTCACCATCTTTCGCAAAGCGACGGTCATGGTTTGCATCGCGCGCGCCAGCGTACCGATTTCGTCTCCACGTGTCTGCGCGCCTGCAGCCATATCCACCGACAGGTCGCCGTTAGAGATCAGGCCCAAGTGCGTTACGGCTAAGGCAAGCGGGGTAGCAATGCCGCGAGTAAGAACAACACCGCCGAGAATCGCCGCCCCAGTGCCGAGCAGACTGCCAACGATCAGCAGCATCCAAACGACACTCGACGTTTTTTTGCGCTTCGTCTCGTTGCTTTGAACCAGGCTCTCCTGCCACTTCGAAGCTTGTTTGGCGGTGCCGCGAAGATCGTTGGCCGCGGAGCTATAAGCGTGAAATTGACCGATCGCGTCGGTCGATTTTCCTGCGTTAAGCAGTTCTACAGTTGATTGATTTGCCTCGGTAGCGGACTTAACCTGTTCGGCCATATCCGCGGCGTGTTTTTTGGTCTTGGGCGTGTTTGCTCTAGCCTTAAACTCGTCCAGTGCCGCGGTTCGAGTAGCCCTCAGGTCGGCAATCGTTGACAGATCGTCTTCGTTCGTCTTTTTATCCAGGACCATGCTCCCGAGTGTTTGAGCGATGGCCGCGGTATCTCCACCGACTGTTGCCGCGAGCTTCGACTTAGTAAGACGGTCGATGGAATCCGACGCGAGCGCCTCGCTACTGCGAATTCCCCAGATTGACAACCCGGATAAGCCGGCCAAAAGAACAACAATTGCCCCGAGTACGAAGGAGATTTTTCTGCCGATTTTTACGTTTGAGATTGATTTCACTGCTGTTTCCTTTTCTTGCCGTCGTGGGCAATTGTCGATCGGAGCCTTTACTTAGTCGATTTGAGGCGGTAGCCTGGTTGTCCAGCTACCGTGCCGTCAACGGGAATAGATTTGACGGTGTCATTGACGTCCGACAGTTTCAAAAATCCGATCGCGCCCGGGCTTCCGACCACCGATTGCCGGACCGCCGCGGCGGAACTCAGTGACTTCGGTTCGCCGAGCGTTTCGCCGTTGAGATCCGCGTGCATCGTGAATTGCGTATAATCTCCTTCACTCATCCCGCAGACCGATTTCAATACAGCGTCGCGCTCCGGCTGACCGGCGGAACGCAAGACGACGCTAACTTTCTTGCCGCTGCTCCACGTGGTCTGTTGCCCGAGCACCATCTTCTTGAGTTGAGCGCTGGTCAAACCGTCAATCGGATTGGCCTTGTTGACCACCACAGCGAGATCATCTGCCGCCGCGATGCCGCAAAGCGCAGACGCGAAGGCGATAACGAATAGAACAGATCGAAGGTTTCTCATGTCAGTCCTCTTAGAACGCAAACGCGAGTTGCGCCTGGAAATCGTTAATGGAATCGTGCGCGCGGCTTTCTAGCAGCCCGTATTGCACTTTGAAAACCACGTAGTTGGAGAACTTTCGATTGAGCCCGATAGAAGGGCCGTTCCGTCTGGTTAATAGCCCGAAAATCGGGTCTGTGTTCGGTACATTTTGATAGTCGTACCGAAAGAACGGCGTGTATCCGGAGAAGGTGCGACTCAGTTGAGAGTACATAGTCATACTGCGTGAAATGAAGCCATCTACGTTCTCGTCATTACGCACCATGCTTGCTTCGTTTAACCATTCAAACTTTGTACTGACGTAAACGACATGGCCGGTCAAGATGGTCTGGCCAACCGACGAAACGATGGTAACGGGATGCAGTGTGTCGCGATAATAGGAGATACCGGCCTCAAAGCCGCTTAGCTTCGCGGGCCTGGTATAAAGGGCGATGTTGAAGGCTTTTCCGTTATTCTGGTCAACAAAGTTTTGGACGGGTACGTCGACCGAATTAGCGGGCCTTCCATTGCCTACTTCAAAAACCCAGTGAAGCCCCAAGGTTTCGTTAGGAATCATGCCGGTGGTGGTTACACCCACGCTGTGGACTGGCAAGATACCGCCGTCGTCCTCATCCGCGTACATCACTGGACGTCCTGTAGCAATTTGGAAGTACCGCGCACGGTCGAATGCATTGGGGTAGTAGCCGAGGGCCGTGTTGAACTTGCCGGCGGAGATACTGAAGTAATCGTTTTTCCGATAAGTGAGCAACAACCGATCCATCTCGGCCGAGAATTCGTTCGTGAAATCGGAAGTGATTAGCAACTCGCCCAGGACACTCCAGTGGCTGGACAGGCGGGAATGCATAAATAAATCGAAGTCGCCAATGTTGAAGGAATTGGGGCTCCCTTGCAGACCGCCGCCCGAGACGGTCCCGTCCGGCAGCTGCTCAAACAGAGGACGGCCGTAATTCACATCCGAGTACCCGCGAAAAGAAACAGGTCCTAGTTTGTGCATGGCATCGGCATCGGGTTCGGCGACCTCTTCGGTTACCGGTTCAGTGACGGGAACGACCGATGCTTCGGACGCAAGTACGGGCTGTCCAGGAGAGGGAGGCGCGGCCTGCCCTGCCGGCAAAGGAGAATTGGCTGCGTCCATTTTCTGCTGCATCTGTTTCTGGTTGGACTCCAGCAGTTCGATCCGCTTTAAGAGCTGCGTGATCATTTCTTTGTCATCGGTCGTAGCGGGAGTGGACTGTGCCAAAACGGGCAAACAGTAAATCGCCATGAGCGCAATCAGGCTGAGAAGCGACGGCAGCGGGAGCCGAGCGAGTGGTCGAATTATTTGCCTAAACATCTTTTTCATATTCCTCTTAGTTCCTCTTCAAGCGCGCTAAGTAAAAACCGTGCCTTGCTGGAACTGAGAGAGAGCGTGCCTATCGTTCCCCCTTCCTCTCAGTAACAGCGGTTGTAATTCGTGCGAGATATGTTGGAGAGGTAAGAAGTAATTCGATGAAGCAGTGAAGTTTGATGATCGATCGCTCGCGCGAATCCCGTATTGAGAAAGTACGAAAGCTTTTCCTTGCCTAACTTCCGAATCAAAAACGAAAAGAATATGCGAGTCCGCCAAGTAGCTTCGCATAATCGGGATCTATGCTGTTGGCGGTCCAGACGTGCATCGATACTTGGCGCTTCAGCAGGAAGTACTTGTAAAACACGCATAGGCCGCCAGCGGCCTTACGCGGCTTAGGCGGCGGCCTTGACCTTTTGGATGCGAATGGGTGAAAGGCTAGGGTTCAAATTGTTGCTTCCATCGTAGACTGCGACAGCAGAGCAGGGTACCTGACGAGAGCGTCAAGTTTAGTGAACTGTCTCACAAATAACGATTCAAAGTAGAGGAAGTGGGTACCTTGGCCATGGCCTTTAGTCGCCGCAAAACTGCCCTTAAGCTGAGCGATGAGGAGCGGCTCCAGCCGTCGGCCACGGTGAAGTCGCGAAATCCGCATTCCCCCGCGGAACGCGCTTAAGGTGGTGCTGTGGTCTGTGGAAGGTGAAAACAACACCCAAGTTGCAGAGCCCTCGCAATGAACCAAGGTCACTGTCGGTAACTGGGAGAAACGGTTTATTGGACACTAAGCAGCGGCGCGCGCGTCGATGTATATGTAGCTCGTTTTTGAAGCCCAAAGTGGAACTCCGCTACACTTCAAACCGGAGCGAGCTAGGAGCGTCGGTGCCAATCTGCTTCTTTTTCATGTGCTCAAAAGTTGTTGCGTTCCGTCCGCTCGAGAGAGGGAGCCACTTTGCAAGAACTCTAGTAAGCCGGCCGAGATCCACTGGTTTGGCGATGTAATCGTTCATTTCCGATAAACATCGATCCTCGTCTTCCTGGAAGGCGCCCGCCGTGAGGGCAATTACCGGAATCGCCGCATGGCTTGATTTTCGAATTCGCGCGGTGGCTTCAAAACCATCCATAACCGGCATATGGCAGTCCATCAAGACCAGGTCATAGCCGCCCTGCTTCACCGCTTGCACCGCCTCCAAGCCATTATTTACGGAAAACGCCTGATATCCCAGCATCTGTAGTTGCGCCATCGTCACCATCCGGTTAACTTCGTTGTCTTCGACTACTAGTATTCGCGCCAGTCTTCCAGCCGGAGTACCCGGATGCGAGTCACCTAAACGTTCCCCACTAAAGTCCATCAAGGCCTGAGGACTAATACTTGCTTGCCCAAGAACTGTGGTAAACCAGAAGACCGAACCTACACCAGGCTGGCTCTCAACGCCAATCTCTCCTCCCATTAACTGGACCAATTGTTTGGAAATAGCCAATCCCAATCCGGTTCCACCATACTTGCGGGTCGGGGAAGCGTCTGCCTGTGTGAACCGCATGAAGAGTTCCGCACATTGACTTGGGCTTACCCCGATTCCGGTATCAGCGATCTCAAAGCGAAGCGTTAGCTTCCAATTTTCTCCCGACTGAATGGCTGAATCCAGAGAAGCTTTCAACCTAACTTCCCCGTGCTCCGTAAACTTGATCGCATTGGCGCAAAGATTGGTCAAAACCTGTCTCAGGCGTTGAGCATCTCCGCTCAACAGATACGGAATTTCCGCCGAAACATGCGAGTGGAAGTTCAGGCGTTTCGCGTCGACAGCAACTTGCAATGATAGGACTACGTCGTCAATGACCTGGCGAAGATTGAAGCTCAGATTTAGTACGGCCACTTTTCCCGCCTCGATCTTAGAGAGGTCGAGAATGTCGTCCATGAGGGTGAGCAAGGTCCGCCCGCTACCCTGAGCGACCGCGGCGTATCGTTGTTGCTCGGGCGTGAGGGCTGTTTCCATGAGGAGCTCAAGCATACCCAGCACGCCGTTCATAGGTGTGCGAATCTCATGGCTCATGTTAGCCAGAAAAGTACTCTTCGCGCGGCTGGCGGCGTTCGCCGCTTCGCGCGCGTTGATCAGGTCGCTTTCGTAGAGCTTGCGCTCGGTTATATCTTCTGCAATCCCTACAGTGCGGATCAGCACACCAGAAGGATCCCGAACCGGAAAGGTTTGACTGCGAATCCATTTCTCGCTGGCCTCTGGCGTTCGGATACGGAATTCCGCATTGGCCGGCTGTCCTTTGACTGCCGCCTCAACGAACAAGCGGACCTGTTCCACGTTGTCCGGGTGGATTGTTTCTTGCCATGCCAAAGGGCTGTTGTAAACCCTTTCGATGCTCATGCCGAAAACCCGTTCGAAGGCCGGGCTGACATAAAGAGTCTTGTTCCTAGACACAACAAAAAAAACCTGGTGAATGTTTTCCGCTAACTGCCGAAACTGCTCATCACTGATGCGGAGCCGCTCCTCGCTGTCTCGAAGCGCCTCTTCGGCGCGTTTCTGTTTTGAAGTATCGCGGAGAATGATGGAAATCGCTTCGACTTCGCCCGTGGAATTCCGAATAGGCGAACCGGTTACAGAGGCTTGCATTACTCCTCCATCCCGGTGTAGACACACAGTGTCGTGCTGAGAGATGGAGTTTCCTTGCTGCAATATTTGATCCGTGAAGCGCGGCAGCTTTGCCACGCGTTCAGGTGCCAGGAGCATCGTGATCGGCTGATTGAGCACCTCGGCGGCCGAATAGCCAAAGATCGCCTCGGCCCCGCCGTTCCAGGAAAGAATGTTGCCTCCCGGCGAGTAAGTTAGAATCGCATCGCCCGACGCACCCACGATGGCCGCCAGCCGTGTTTGTACCTCTTGTGCCAAGCGCAGTTTTGTGACATCGCGTTTAATGGCGATGTAGGAAGAAATCTCACCACGTTCATTTTTTATGGGAGAGACTTCCATCTCCTCAGAGTAAAGAGTTCCGTCTTTACGCCGGTTGATCAAGTCCCCGCGCCAATGCTGTCCGGATTCGATGGTCTTCCAGAGATCAGCGTAAAAAGCCGGCAATTGTCGTCCGGACTTGAGGATGTTTGTAGATTTCCCGACCACTTCCTCTAATGGATATCCGGTGAGCCGAGTGAATGCGGGATTCACATACCGAATTCGCCCCTTTGTGTCGGTGATTAAGATGGAATCGACCGCCTGATCCACAGCGGCGCGCAGATCCGCGGGCGCAATATCAGTATTCTTCTGAAACATAACTCACCTCGAGGAGAGATCCCAATAAGATGAATCGGCGAAGCTTGCACTTTCGTTAGCTATGGCTGAATCCTGGGAGTGAAATAAGCGACAAGGCTCGGGAGGAGTCACGCGAGATTCAGTCCTCTGCTGTGGGTGTTGGCATAGCTTCCGTGTCTTGGGAGGGATATACTTCGCCCGGCCTCTGGCTCATTTGGTCGCATGGCCTCCGTTGAGGAGAACCGCACTTGCTCCACACACAATCCCGCGCAATCCGAGTCAACCGGGGCAGGGCACTCCGGCCACATGGCCGCACCTAGGTTTAGTCAAACTTCCAGCTGTTCGCGAGACTTGCAGGTGCGACTATACTCGGTATCCCGTGGAGCCACCAGCCGGTGTCGCCGAACCAAGGCAGACGTTTCGCAGCCCTTCGCAATGAGGCAGCGGCAGATAGCCGCGCGAAGAGATCGAGAGCCTCTGGCGAACTCGATAGTGCCTCGGCCGCTCGGAACACGCGTTTGCCCAGTTGTTCGCGATGTCCCGCTGCTCTGCTCGCAGATCCTTTTCGATTGTGGCCAGATGCTCCCGGCATTCACACAGCGGCTCCAAAAGTTCGGGATAAGCGTGGATGATGGTGATTCGCCCGCTGACCTTTTGCATGGAGTTGTGGGCGGGAATCAGCAGGCCAATCCCAGTCGAATCGACCATGTGAACACCGGCCAGATCGACTAACAGATCCCGCACGCCCTCTTCGACAATCTGCGGCGTTTGATCCGCATTTCGGGGATTGACCCCGCCACGATGCTATCGCCGGCGGGCCGGACTTCGGCTCGGTTCACTTCTTTAAACCACTATCGTTGGTGTTTTCCTTAACTAATTTAATGATCGCCACCGCATTGCCGAGCGCGTTATAGCGGACGTGTGTGGCGTACTTACGAAGGATTTCGACGCCTCGGCCGGAGCAGTCGAGGACTCTTGCCTGTGTGGTCCATTTCGCCCGCCTATCGAAACCATCGCCATCGTCTGCCACGGCGATGAGCAATCGTCCGCGTTTCAGCCGAACCGAGCAACGGACCTGCCTGCCCGCCTCTCCCCGACACCCGTGCACGACGGCGTTGGTCAGCGCCTCCCGGAGAACCAGTTCCACGCTGAAATGTTCTGAGTGATGCAACCGCGGCCGGACTTCTCGCGCAAAATCGGAAATGAATTCCTCCATCGCATGGAATGTGGGCGGCATGGCTCGCCGCATTTCGCACTCGACAGGAATCGTTTGAATCACTCGCACACGTCCGCGGCCAGTAAAAGCAAATCGTCTTCACGGGCTTGCTGCAAGGGGCGAAGTTCTCGCACAATTGTTGCGACCGATTCGGCGATGGGGGCGGCGCGGTGACGCACGCAAGCGTCGACTAAGAGCCGCAGACCCTCGCGCCGGCCCGCACCTGCCGAGGCTTCGATCAGCCCATCGCTATACATGAAGAAGCGTCCCCCCGCCGAGACCCGTAAGTCGTGACGACGAAGAATCGCCGCTCCGAATGCCCCCAAAGGGTCACTTTCCGATTCCACAATTTGCGCCATTCCGTCAGGGTTGACGTAAATCAGTGGGGGATGACCCGCGCTGATCACGGTCAATTGCCGGGTTTGCCGGTTCAGGCGTGCGTAACACGCGGTTAAATACTGCTCCTCGCCCAGAATCTGTCCCATGACCGAATCGACGCCGCGCATGGTGTCCTCGGGCGAAAACACCGGCCCCGCGTACTGTCGCAGCAGTGCTTTGATCGCCGACGTGAGAAATGCCGCGCTCACTCCATGTCCGCTGACGTCCGCGACGAAGTACGCGAAGATGCCAGCCCCCAGCGGAACTACATCGTAGAAATCACCGCCGGTTTCCTCGAGCGGCTCATAGTAGACCGCGAATTTGGCGCCGGGGCAGTCTTCCGGTCGAACCAGGATGGCTTGCTGGGCGTCTCGCAATTGCTCCAAGCACGCGCGGTGGTGCGCGGCCAACACCCGGTTGCTTTCGCGGATTCGCAAATGAACACGCACCCGGGCCAGCACTTCCTCGCCATGCAACGGTTTCGCGACGTAATCCACACCCCCGATCTTCAAACCCGTGACTTTACTCTTCACATCGTCCAAGGCGGAAAGAAAGATGATTGGGATATCGGCGGTGGCGGGATCGGATTTCAGATACGCGCACGTTTCGAAACCTGTTTCTCCTGGCATCATTACATCCAGAAGAATGAGATCCGGTTGATGCGTGCGGCTCAGGCCGCGGGCCGTCGGACCGTCGCTCGCGGTCAGTGTATGGAATCCCTCGGCCTCCAAAATACTGGTGACCACTTCGAGGTTAGTTGGCGTGTCGTCCACAACAAGAATGATTGGTGTATCCATCGCGCACACGAGGCCCGATCTGCTCCGTTGCAAACGTCTGTATCGCTGAAGTCCGGTTTCTCTCGATTTGCTTTGACTAAAGTCGCCCCGCATACCGCCGATACGAATCAAGAGGTCTCTAACTTTGCTGGGGTTTAAAACTGTGCCGGAGCACCGCGAGATCGATCGGGCCGAACTGGCGGCGGCTGTGGGCCATATTGCTGACGCCGTTGTCATCACGGACACGGCTGGCAAGATCGCCTATGTGAATCCCGCGTTCACCGCCATGACGGGGTACACCAGTGACGAAGTGTTGGGGCATACTCCCCGGATGCTGAAATCAGGGCGTTATCCGCGGAACTTTTACTCACAACTCTGGAACACGCTATTGTCCGGGCGGACTTGGCGCGGCGAGGTAATCAACCGTCGTAAGGATGGCTCCCTGTACCACGAGGAAATGCGAGCCGCTCCCATGCGCGACTCCAATGGTGGGATCTCCGGCTTCATTGCCGTTAAGCGCGAGATCGCGGACCGGCGCAGAGCCGAAGAGGAGGCTTTGCTGGCTTCGATCGTCGAAAACGTTCGAGAGGTGTTCTGGGTGATTCCCGCCGCAGGCGACCAAGTCCTATATGTGAGCCCTGCCTATGAAGAAGTGTGGGGCAGGACGCCCGAAAGTCGATACAAAAGGCCCGTTTCCTGGCTCGAAGCGGTGCACCCCGAAGATCTGCAGAAGGCCAGCTTGATGCTTTCAGCCCAAACCTGCGGAGACCCGCTCAAAGCCGAATATCGGATTCGAACGCCGGGTGGCGAGGAGAAGTGGATTCGGGACCGGGCTTTCCCTGTTCGGGACGGTGACGGCAATCTTCTCCGCGTGGTGGGAATTGCCGAGGACATCACTGAACAAAAGCGCTATGAGGCGGAGTTGATCCGAGCCAAATTGGGGGCCGACGCAGCCAGCGAGGCCAAGAGCGCGTTCTTGGCCAATATGAGCCACGAGATCCGCACGCCCATGAACGGCGTTCTTGGTATGGCCGGACTTTTGTTGGACGGCCGTCTCGATCCGCGGCAGCGCAAGCGAGCCGAGACGATTCGCGACAGCGCCGAAGCGCTCCTCGAAATCTTAAACGAGATTCTCGACTTCTCGAAAATCGAGGCTCACAAATTAGATCTGGAAGAGACGGACTTCGATCTTCGTGGGCTCGTCGAGGGGATCGCCGATCTCATGGCCCTAAAAAGCCAGGAAAAGGGATTGGAACTGCTCTGCTTCATCGAGCAGGACGTGCCCACGCAACTGCATGGGGATTCCAACCGTTTGCGGCAGATACTCGTGAACCTGGCAGGAAATGCGATCAAATTCACGGCAGCGGGCGAGATCTCGATTCGCGTAAAACGCCAGACCGGCGTCGACCGGGACGAAATTCTGTTCATCGTCAGCGACACCGGTATCGGTATCCCGCAGGACAAGCGTCACTTGCTCTTTCAGCCGTTTTCTCAGGTCGACACATCCACCAGCCGCAGGTTTGGTGGAACCGGGCTCGGCTTGTCGATTGTCCGCATGCTCGTCGAGATGATGGGCGGTGCGGTGGACTTTGACAGCGTGGAAGGCAAAGGCTCCCGCTTCTGGTTCACCGTGGCGTTGAAGGACCAGACCGCCGCGGAGCGGCCCCGCACTCTGTCTCTGGCCGGCTGGCACATTCTTGTCGTGGACGACAACGCCGCCAGTCGCGGACTTACCGTTGAATTGCTTGACTTGTGGCAGGTGAAGTCAGCACAGGCTACCGATGCGGAGTCGGCGCTCCGACTGTTAACAACTGGTGGACCCTTCGATGCGGTCCTGGTGGATTATGAAATGCCGGGAACGGACGGCGAAGGCCTCGCGGAGCTGATTCGGCGGCAGCCCGGCCTTACTGGAGTTCCCCTTGTGCTGTTGACGCCTCTCCGGTCCTTGGCAGAAGCAGAGCGCTGGCGTTCCGCGGGATTTGCGGCACAGGTTAGCAAACCGGTGAAACAAGGCGAACTAGGCACTTGTTTGGCGTCCATTTTGGGTTACGGCCCCGCTCCTCAGCGGCCTTTGGCAAAGCTCAAGGTCCTGTCCCGATCCAACCGCTCGCAGCGGGCGCGCCTTTCTCTCCTGGTGGTCGAAGACAATAAGATCAATCAAGAGGTGGCCCGTGGAATTCTGGCCAACCTGGGCTATCCAGCCGATGTCGTTGACGACGGCCAGGCCGCTCTGCGCGCCCTTGCTGAAAAACATTACGACTTGGTGCTGATGGATTGCCAGATGCCGGTTATGGATGGCTACGAGGCGTCGCGGAGGATCCGTCATCCTGATAGCGCCGTCCGCAACCGCGAGATTCCCATCATCGCCACTACAGCCAACGCCATGACTGGAGACCCAGAGAAGTGTCTGGAATCAGGGATGTCGGGGTATGTTTCCAAACCACTGCGGCCGCAGGCGCTCGAAGAGGCGATCGAGGAATGGACGTGCGACATACTGGCTTCGCCGGCTCCGGCGCACCTTCCGCCACCTGCGCCGGTTGCGCGCGAGGCTGCGGCTCTGTTTGACGGGAAGGATTTCGCCGAGCGCTTAATGGGAAACGAAGATCTGGAGCGACGGATCCTTCGCGTATTCATGGACGACATGCCCCGCCAACTTATGATGTTGGCGCAGGCGCTCAACGACGCCGACGAAGACGCGGTGCGGCTGGTCGCGCATTCCATAAAAGGTGCGGCGGGGAATGTGGGTGGGACGGAAATGCGTGAAATCGCCTGGAAACTGGAGCAATGCGGCTCGGCCGCTACGACCGCGCTCCCTGACCTGATGGCTTCCTTTGAACGGACGCGGCCCCTCATGCAGAGGTTCTGCGAAAGTACTCCGTAGAGCGCTATTTGTCTCACGGCGCGATGGTCGGGTCGGTTAAGGGCAATATTACTTGCGGTGGGAACCTTGCACCTTGCACTCAGTTCCTATATGTCTTTATTTCAGCTCAGTTCTACCTTTCCAACCCGTTGCGCTGCAGACCGCAAACACCTCGACTTTGCTGCGGCCACTTACCGCAATCGACCTCGGTGACGGCACCCGGGCTGAACCTCTTTGAGCGCTTTCGTTATGGCGATAAACCGCCGCGCGGAGGCGGCCTACCGATCAAGAAGTCGGCAGCCGCAGGTGACGCGCTCCAGTCAGGTTGTAAGTTTACGGAACTACCTGGAAGCTCTCAAGAACGTTTGTTGCGGCGGCGTATTCGGCATTGCCCGATTGCGACGCGGTAATGTTGCACGTTCCCGCCGCGGACATCGTCACGGTTGAACCGGACACTTTGCAGACGTTTGACGGCGATGCGATGTAAGTCACGGTAAGACCCGAACTGGCGTAAGCTGTCAAGGTGAGCGGCGTGCCTACGGTTTGGGTGGGAATGGCGCCGAACGTGATCGTCTGCGCCACCTTGGTTATCTCAAAGCTAACCGGCACGGCCGGTGCGGCAGCGTATGTGCTATTTCCCGCTTGCGATGCCGTAATGGTGCATGTTCCGCTCGCGATCATGGTAGCCGTCGAGCCGGACACCTTACATACATTAGATGGCGCGGCGCTGTAGCTCACCGCCAGGCCGGAACTGGCGGTTGCCGTCAGCGTGAGAGACGCGCCCACTGTCTGCGTCCCGATGCTCCCGAAGGTAATGCTTTGCATGATTTTGCTCACCAGGAAGCTTTGGGGTACGGCGGTAGCGGCGGTGTAGATACTGTTGCCGGCTTGCGATGCTGTGATCGTGCAAGTACCGCTACCAACCATAGTGGCAGTTGATCCGGACACTGCGCATACGCTTGACGGCGTAGCGTTGTAACTAACCGTCAGGCCTGAGGTCGCGGTGGCGGCCAGTGTCACACTCGCATCTACGTTCTGATTGGGTATCGATGGGAACGAGATGGTCTGGCTCACCTTAGTAACCACGAATGACTGCGGCGCGGATGGCGCCGCCAAGTAAGTGGCGTTCCCCGGTTGTGCAGCAGTGAGGGTGCATGTTCCTCCTCCAACAAAGGAGGCAGTGGCGCCCGACACGGTACAAACCGAAGAGGGCGAGGCGGTGTAAGTAACAGCCAACCCGGAACTGGCGGTGGCTGTAAGCGCGAGGTTACTTCCGGCATTCTGGGTGCCGATCGAGCCGAAAGAGATAGTTTGGGCGATCTTATCAACCACGATGCTCTGGCTGACCGCCGTTGCGGCGGCATACACGCTGTTGCCGGGTTGAGTTGCAGTGAGTTTGCAAGTCCCGGCAGCTATGAAAGTCACCGTCGCGCCGGAAACTGTGCACACCGTTGCCGGCGAAGGCGCAATCGCTACCGTCAAACCTGAAGTGGAACTGGCGCTAAGTGAAGCCTGCGCACCAATGGATTGCGGCGTCGCAACGGCTGCGAAAGTAATGCTTTGGGCCAGCTTATTCACCGTGAAGCTCTGCGAAACGGATTGCGCGGCGTAAGTGCCGTTGCCGGCCTGGCTCGCCTTGATCGTACATGTGCCGCCCCCGACCATCGACGCGGTGCTGCCGGAAACCGTACAGACTGACATCGATGACGAAGTGTAAGCAATCGGCAACCCGCTGCTTGCCGAAGCGGTTAAGGCCACAGTTTGCTGAACGGTTTGCGTGGGAATCGTCGCCCAGGTGATGGACTGCGCTTCCTTTGCGACATTAAAGCTCTGCGTAACGGGAGCTGCCGGAAGATAGTTGGCATTCCCCGATTGCGAGGCTTTGATGGTGCACTTTCCGGTGGCTACGAAGGCAACGCTGTTTCCGGAGATACTACATACGCTGGTGGTCGATGAAGCGTAAGCGACTGGCAAGCCGGAACTGGCTGTTGCAGTCAAAGTGAGTTGGGTGTTCAACATCTGGGAGCCTATCCCCGGGAACGTGATCGTTTGCGGCGAAATGACCGCGAATGTCTGCGACACCGGATTGGCGGCCGAGTAGGTTCCATTACCGGATTGCGCCGCCGTGACGGTGCAGCTCCCGTAAGTGAGGAAAGTAGCCGTGTTGCCCGCCACGGTGCAGACCGTGGGCGTAGTGCTGCTGAAGCCGACTGCCAGTCCGGAGGTTGCGGTTGCCGTGAGAGTCAGCGGCGTTCCCACCGTCTGGGTCGCAATGCTGCCGAAGGTTATGGTTTGCGGATCTAACGCCGCACCGGTAAGCTGAACGGTCTGAACACCGGCGTTATTGAGCGAGTTGTCCTGCACCGTTATGCTTCCGGCAAGAGAGCCCGCCGATTGGGGGCTAAACTGAACGCGGATGTTGCAACTTGCGTTGGATTGAACCGGCGTTCCCACGGCGCAATCCCCTGCGTTGCCGCTGAGCACCGAAAAATTCGCGTCGCCCGCATCGGCAGCAATCGCCGTTATTGCCAGCGGCGCATTTCCGGGATTCGACAGAACCGCCGTCTGCGTAGCCGTCTGGCCCTGCGCAACACCGGCGAAGTTCAGCGTAACCGGTCCCAGCATCGCTACGGGGTCGCACTTTCCATAGCTGCCCGCCTGGGCGATACCGAGCACCTCCGCTGCGGTTAGCGCACGTGAGTACACTGTCGGCTCATCGATCAAGCCATTAAAGGTGTACCAATTATTGTTAGTTACCGGATAAGTTGCCGGCCAGCTTTGAGCGTTGCCGGTTCCCAGTTGATAGGATAGCGGCGACCCGATGGGCACTTGGGTGTAGGACGGAGACTGGCCGAAGCTCGCGCCGTCGAGATATCCGATTTCCGTGCTCCCGTCGTACGTCACAGCAACGTGGTGCCACTGGTTATCATTCACTGGCGCCGGACCCATGGACGGATTCGTGCCGCCGTTATAGAACATTTCGACGTACAGATTACCGTCGATGCCGACGTAGATAGCAGGAGAATAAGTCAGCGGCGCCGGCGTGTACGCGACGTAAGGCTGCTGACCGAGAATCACGCCACCATTGCCTCCGGAGGTCTGAAACCACGTTTCGAAACTGAAAGCACCGCTACCGGGTTGCGGCGGGAACGCACCCGCGGGAACGGAGACAAACGGACTTTGCGTCCCGTCGAAGCTAAATGCCTGGCCCACCAGACCGGGCGCGAAACTCACGTCGCCGCCCAAGGTGGCGTTGAACGATAAAGTCTCGTCGTTCGCTGAACCATCCCCCTTCCACCAGGCCGCCACATTCGCTGGAGGGGCCACGCACGCGGATGGTGCCGGCCAGAAGTTGGCCGTAACCGTTTGCGCCTGGCTAAGCGCTACGGTCGTCGTTGCCGAAGATGAAGTTGCCACTGCCCCAGTCCAGTTGTGGAATACGTAACCTGGGTTCGGCGTGGCTGTCAGATTCACCACCGTGCCGGAGCTGTAGAATCCGTTGACCGGCGAAATCGTTCCCCCGGCGCCTGCGGAAGCGATAAGTTCGTACTCACTGGTAAAGGCGCCGGTTATTGTCAGCGAGGTCGTGCCTACAGTAATGGTGTGCGAAATGGCGCCCGCATCCGACCAGGAGTTGAACACAACTTCCTGATCGCCGAACGCCGACATTTGCGGGCTTGTCGTGGAAAGCATATATTGCCCCGGGGCCAGTGATACGAACTGGGGACCGGTGTAGTTCGCCCCGTTCAGAGTGAAAGAAACGCCCTGTGGCACGTTTACAATCACCATTTGCGATCCTGTAAAGTTCGCCGTAACGGTCTCAGGAGCATCCATAGTCACTGTGGTGGCCGCCGAACTAGCCGTTGCCACCGGGCCGGTCCAGTTTGTAAAGACGCTGCCCACGGTCGGCACGGCATTCAGATTCACTACCGAACCCGCGTTGTAGTAGCCGCTGCTAGCGGGCGCGGCTAATCCGCCAGGCCCGGCCGAAATAGTGAGGAGATACTGCGTGGCGAACGTGCCGGTAATGGACAATCCGCCCGGACCCACCGTAATGGTATGCGACGGCGCACCGCCGTCCGACCATGAGGCGAGCGCTATTTGAGTGCCCACGCCCGTGGCTTGCGGGGCGGGCGCTGCGAGAGTGTACTGGCCCTGTGGCAAGTTCAACGTCTGCGTACCGGTGTAACTCACGCCGTTTATAAAGAATGAAGAGCCCGAGGGCACGGTGATAGTCACAGGGAACGGATTTCCGAAATTCCCGCAGATGTCGACGGTGTCCTGGCCCGGGCAAGTTGCACCGTTGGTGTAAGGGGCGGCAGAGTTACCGTTACCGGGTAATCCAGCGGCATCCGCAAAATTGGCTTGGCCAAGACCACTCGTGCCGAAGGTGGAACTGTTGTTGATCAGAATGGCGCCGTTGTAAATGAAGAGCGCGCCGCCTTTGCCTTGCCCGAAGCCGGCCGATTGTCCGCTGAGCCCTGCGAGCGTGCCGCCGAATGCGGAGTTGTTAAGGAATTGAACTCCGTTCAGGGTGAGTTGTCCGGCGTATTCGAAAATAGCTCCGCCGAAACCTGCGCCGCTGCCGCCTTCGCCAATGTAAGGATAACCGGCGGGGCATGTAGGCGTCGGGATAGCGCAGGTCAGTGTCTCGTGGCCATCGCCGGCGCCATAGCCCCCGCTTCCCGGAAGCACGGCGGAGACTCCCTTAGGAATGCTGCCGTCAGCACCGCCGGCGCCGCCGCCGCCGAATCCGCCGTTGCCGCTTTGCGTGAGTGTTCCCAGGATGTATCGGGCAGTGCCCCCGCCTGCTGCGAAACCGCCGTTACCGCCGTTGGGCGCAGTGCTGGATTGAAGATCGCCGGTTCCCGCGCCGCCGCCACCGATGCCGCCTGAAGCGCCATTTGAGGGACCGGCTACACCGAACAGATCTCCACTACTGCCGCCTTGTTCCGGCGACTGCGCATCGCCCGCAAAGCCGCCACCGCCGTAGTCACAATTCGTGGTGCATAGGGTGGCTGTGCCGGAACCGCCTCCCACAGCCTCGTTGCCGACGAGTGTCATGTTGGACAAAGTCAATTCGCCGCCCTCCATGAAGATCGCGCCGCCCATTCCAGCTCCACCGCCGCCAAACACGCTGAGGCCGCCTTGGGCTAATCCGTTTTGCAAGGTAAGTCCGCTCATCGCAACCGCGCTGTTCCCGATGAAGAACAGGCGGGTGCTGTGTCCGCCGTCAATGGCCAAGTTACTAGGCCCCGGCCCGATGATGGTCAGGTTATCGTCAATGCGCAGCCGGCTCCCCAAGGTGATGACGCCGCTCAGTTGCGTCAAATCGATGGTGGATCCGCCGCATGCGTTCGTCAAGGCATAGCGCAGAGTGCCAGGAATGACATTGTTAGGGTTTTGCGGATTATAGTCCTGCCCGGACGTTACCACCCACGTCGGATTATTGGGGTTCAAACAAGTCGTTGTCGTGATGGTGCTTTGAACGGTGGTAATGCCGTCGTTCGCCGTCACAGTAAACGTACCCGGTGAATTGTTTGCCGTTAACAGCGGCGAAGTGCCGTACCCTTGTGGGTCGAGGTTCACGGTCACCGAATTCTGGCCGTTGAAACTGCCGCTCGCCCCGCCCGAGCCCGGGACCACTGTAAACACCATCGTGCCCGCGGTGGCGTTTGCCGAAGCCTTCACAATCATCGGTTGGGTTAACGTTCTTGACGTCAGTCCGTTCTGAACCGCGCCCTCTAATATCGCCGAGGGCAGGTTGGTCAGCGTCCAGCCGGCAGTAAGTGTTCCACCGCCATTTGGAAAGTAGATTAAGGCGTCAGCGGCAAAACTGCCAACCAGCGAATTGGCCGTCATCGGCGGCGCTGTGGCGATGCCGTCTGCCCCCGTCAGGACATTAGCCGATTGGGTGCCGTCTGGAAAAATTGCGCCCGGTAGGGTGGACTCTGAAGCCCCGACTACAAAATTAATAGGCACATTCGCGATTGGGTTGCCGTTGCCATCGAGAACTTTCAGCGATAAGGGGCTGGCGTAGGCGTTATTGACGAAGGCGCTTTGATTACCCACCAATTCCTGATATGGACCAAAGTTGGTGAGATTGAAAACACAAGTCGACGAACTGGCGCCGGCGATCCCACTGATGGAAGCAGTCACCCCGAAGCTGCCTGCGCCACTGTTTGCATAAAACAGATAGTTCGGTGACGTTTGCGCAATGCCATTCGCATTCGTGTTTACGGTGATCGTTGTTGTTGGATTTCCGGGTGAAAATGTTGTAAAGGTCCCCGACGCCCCGCTCGCAGGAGCAGTGAAAGTGACCGGAACGCCTGGCAGTGGTTGCCCGTATGGGCCGGCGACCAGCACGCTCATGTTTCCGAACAGCCCAACCCCAGCTTCCACCTGCTGATTCGATCCGCTTACAATCGAGATCCCGGTCTGGACGCCGGTCAGTGTGAAAGTCTGCGAAATGGCAGTTCCCGGTATCGAGGCGGTGACGTTCACCGGACCCACAGCGGTTGCATTGAAACTCATGGCGGAGGCGTAGCCCCGTTGGTCGGTGGTGATGGAGAGTTGCTGAGAAGGCGAAACGAACTGAACTGGCACGTTTGCCAAAGCGTCGCCCGCCTGATTGGTGACCTTAACAAGCAGATTCGTGGCGAAAGGAAGACCGCCAACCCCCGTCGTCTGATTGTTACCCGAAACAATCGCCATAGTTGCCGGCACCTGCGACTCGGCCTGCACCACCTGAATGGGCACTCCTAACACGTTGATGGTTGCAATCCGCGGCGGGCCTGGGTTAGGCGTAAATGAAAAAGTCACTACGCCATTCGCCGCCGAAGTGACGTTAAGCCAGGTCGTGTCGCTGCTCACGGGAGCGAAAACGCCGGTCAAAGTTTGCGTCTGCGGCAAAACATAAATCGTATCCGTACCACCTCCTACGGGCTCATTGAACGGACCCGCTGGAGACACATACGCCCGCGGTATTTCCTGGATCTGGCTAAATGCCTCTTCGGAAAGATAGATATTACCTACGGTATCGGCCGCTATGTAAAACGGCGGAAAAACTAAATTCGCGACCGTGGTAAATGTCCCAAAGTTAAGGTCGAGACTAGGAGGGAGGATAACTCCGTTCGGAGGTGTGCAGGTATACCACGGCGCTGCTGGATCATATCGGTTTAGCCTTGAGCCGTCTTGATCCACGAAATAGATGAAGCCACTGCCGTCCTTGGCTAATCCGTAGAGACTCCCGGAAACACCGGACAGTTGATTCCCGCATGGATCCACGTATGTCCCATTTGGAAAGAATGTCTGACCTGTCGGCGGACTTTGATAGTCGGCATTTGTGGGCGGCGACGCGAAGGATCCTACGTTTTCGTTGGCATCCACTGAATCCAGCTCGTAAACCGAGCCGAATTGGTCGATCAGACACTTGTCTGAAACGTCAACGGTTGTCACATTCAGATTTGTTCCAGCCGAATCGACGCAAAGCCCCGCGGGAAATAGAAAGTCATTCGCGTCCGAAAAAAACACGATGTTATTCGGGGGAAGAGTCTGCCCCTGGGTGGCTCGAATCTGCTCCACTTGCGAGCCGAGCATGCCGTCCGGAGTGTTTTCCAGCGCGAAGATATCTCCGGCCGCATCCAGCGCCACGTCTACAAAGGTATTGTTTGGGCGGCCAGTCCCGACGAGCCCATTCACGTGTTGCGTGGCCGCCGTCCACTCATAAAGGTTAGAACCAGTGACTTCGAGGATATACAAATTGCCCTGGGAATCCACGTCGATACCCTGTGGGCCGGTGATCGACGTGATGATTGTTACTGGCCCTGCCGGGGCGAACCCCGCGCCAGCCTGCGAAACGGTTATCGTTATTCCCAGGCTCCCGTCCTGCGGTACGAGGACAATTGAGCTTGTCCGCGTACCGCCCGTGTTCGCCGCATATTGGAATCTCAATCGGTTTGGACCGTTCATTATGGTGAGCGCGTTGCTTGCGATCGTGATCCAATCGTCGGCTGTCGTAACTGTCACCGTTGCGGTTGCGTTTCCTGCCAAGCCGCTCACGTTAACGAGGACCGTGTCGACGCCGGCTCCAGGCCCTTCCAGCGGCGCGGCATTAGACACCGTGAGTTCTTCCATTTGAGCCAACGCCGGAACAGCGGCAAGGAATAGACCGACGGCTAAAAGCGCAAAAGCCGCTGCTGTGGGCCGGCAAACGACAAAAAGCGCTCGGAGCCCTTTAGGAGCGGCATTTGCCAGTAAACCAGCGCTGCCGGCATTCCTTGAAACGAAACGTTGTTCGACTGTCATGAGAGTTTGGACCTTATGCCTCTGACTCATTAAGCGGAAATCACTCGGCTCGAACCGCAAAAATACTGCGTGCGAAACGCCGATCCGGTCCCACGGCGCGCTGCCTGCCGGCGCCCTTCAAAAACATTCGGGGTCCTACTGCGGTTTCGCGCGCAGAGATTCCGCTTAAGTCAATAGGGGGTTGATCGCCCGCAGACGCCGATAGGCATTTGAGAGAGGGCTCACATAATCATGATTAACGACAAATTGCTCAGCATTCGATCTTTGGTCCGCCGCTCGCATAATTCCGGAATGGGCACTCCGGGAAGAAGAAGCGTGTTGGCTATAGTGAGCGCCAGCCTGCTTTCCAGCATGGCCAGCGGCCAAGTTCCCACAACGACAGCTCTCCCATACCTGCTGAAAAGTCCGGGCAAAGGAATAGTTGTCTTAGCGCCCGCCACCACGGTGGTGCAGGTGCCCCCTGCTGTTACCTTAGGCGGGTTCGGGTCTCTGCTTGGTGGAGGGTTTAACAGCCTCTTATCGGAGCCCATAGCCGCAGCGGCAACCGCGGCCGCCATTGCCTCGATTCGTGGTGCCGCATATTTAACCAAGGCGAATTTCCTCCAGGCGAATGTCGTTCGAGCGGACCAGGCCATCCAACAGGCTGACCAAAACATAAGAAGCAACAACGCTGATCTTTTCGCTTGCGACGATGAGTTCACGCCGGTTAAATTCAATCACCACTTGAAACCTGCATCCTCCTCCGTTTGCAGTCTCCCGCAGGAAGAAACGGCGCAGGAAGCGGAAGAAGAACTCCAGGTTCTGAACGAGGCGGGAGACACCAGCCAAGAGGCGATCGAAGCGGCGGAGGCGACGGCAGAAGCGGCCGAGTCAGCGGCAGAAGCGGCCGAAGCAGCGGCAGAAGCAGTATTGGATACAGTAGATGTCTTGGAAGGTGTCCTGGAAGTGGTCGAGGCTTTTCCTAAAACTGCTAAGCCACGACCCCGTTGAGGCGACAATTATAGGCGCGATAGTCCCACGAGGGGCTCTTCGCCGAAGTGGTGGGAGACGCGCGCATGAATTGTACCCGGTGATTCGGCCACTGCGCGGGGCGATGGCTTGCAGAGGGTTCATTGCCCTGGGCGGTCCGACCTCATGGCCACATGACGGCATAGCGGCGACACTTAGCAGGCCCATCCTTGACTGCCCACCCGATTTCCGGTAACGTCAATAGCGGCGTATGTCGTTGAGGGCAAAAACGGAAGCCAATCTTACGGCGATGCTCAATGCATGGAACGTCGGGGATGTAGACTCCAGGGAACATCTCGCGTCCATCATTTATGGGGAACTTCACCGTTTGGCGCATTTGCGCATGTTCGCCGAACGGCCCGGGCATATGCTCAACACTTCGGCGCTGGTGAATGAGGCTTTCGTCCGATTTATGGAGTCGTCCCCTCGCGAATGGCAGGACCGGGTCCATTTCTTTGCTTTCATGTCGCGTGTAATGCGTCAGGTCCTAGTGGACCTTGCCCGTTACCATAATGCGGCCAAACGCAATGACGGCGCCCGACATTCCGACCTTGCCGCAGCCGAGGACGTCCCGGCCCAACCGAACTTCCATATTTTCCTGGATCTTGATATCGCGCTGACTGAACTGGCTCAACTATACGAACGTCAGGCCCGAGTTGTCGAGTTACGTTATTTCGGCGGCCTTGAAAATACCGAAATCGCCAAACTGTTATCGGTCTCCGAAGACACGGTCTTGCGTGATTGGCGCATCGCGCGCGGTTGGCTCTACCAGCGGCTCAATACGCCCGCGCTCTCGTAGAAGCTAACGAAGGCGCTCGCTTCACTTAGTTGCCATAACAATCTGCCGGCCACATGCGCCGTTCCGGCATCATGACAACACGACGTTGTCCCTCGGACGTAGGTCATTTACCCCGAAGCCTCACGTGTAAATCGCACCGTTCTTGGGGTCGATCACCTCGTGTTGAGAGCGAAACCAGTAACTTCAAACAAGCTATACTTCTATATCCCACAGGTAAAAATCAGTGTGCCGCGTCATTGAGCTCACTCGCTCATTAAAAGAATGGAGCAATGGTGACGCTTCCCTGTGGTCGCTGACGCCGCTTGTGTACCACGAGTTTCATCGTCTGGCTGAAGCGACCGAACCTTCGGCTTTGGTGAATATACGGCGGTGCTGATGCGGCGGATTCTGTTTGATTTCGCGCGCGAGAGGCAAGAGGCAAACCGAGGCAACGGAGCATATGGCTACGCGTCGGGGCTTTCGGTCGTGGTGGCTAGCTATTCACTGCGCCTGAATCTTCTCGATCCGGACAGCACCCCGAATTGGCCGGCGTTGAAGAGAGGCTTGCTCGCGTTGTGGAGTTGGCTATACAGGCGGTTGGGATCTAAATGAGGGCTCCGGGTCTGTATCGCCGCGCTTGCGAGGTGTTCGTGTCTATTCTCGACGTTCCGGAGAATGAGCGTGCAGCCGCAATTGACTCAGCCTGTGGCCTTGACTCCGAACTTCGGGCGGAAGTCCTTCGTATGGTCAGCGTTGATAAAGCTGCACAGGAGGACAACTTCCTGGGTGCGGGTGCGTTCCTGGATGCGGCCGATCTGCTTGGCTATGAAGTGCCAAAAACCGGAGCGATGATCGGACGATTCCGGGTTCTGGAGCCAATCGGACGCGGCGGAATGGGTTTAATCCTGAAGGCGCAAGACGAGCGGCTGCATCGGATTGTGGCTTTGAAGCTGCTTCCCGCCGCCGCGACTCTGGAGCAGGAAAGCCTTCTCCGGTTGCAGCGCGAGGCGCGAGCCGCATCCCTACTCAGCCATCCCAACATCGTGTCTGTTTTTGATGCGGATTTCGAACACGGCTGGCCTCACATTGCTATGGAGTTCGTAGCGGGTCGCACCCTGCGCGAACTCACGGCAAACGGGCCCGTAGATGAACGGACGATCCTCGACATCCTTATTCAGTTGGCGTCGGCACTAACCAGTGCGCACAAAACGGGAATGGTCCATCGCGACATCAAGCCCGAAAATATTATGGTTCGTGAGGACGGGCTGGTGAAGGTGCTGGATTTCGGGCTTGCGAAGATTCGGCAAAGCCTCACGGAAAGTACCCTCGGATCAAAGTTCAATACTCGCGCAGGCGCCGTTGTCGGCACCGCTCAATACATGTCCCCTGAGCAAATCCTTGGCGAAGATGTAGACGCTCGGAGCGATCTCTTCAGTCTAGGAGTAGTCGCGTATGAACTTGCAACCGGGATTCGGCCTTTCGATCACCCTACTCATGGCGGCGTCGTAAACGCAATTCTGAATCACGCTCCGAAACCACCAGCATCGTTGGACCGGCGGATCAGCCGGGAGTTGAACGCGCTGATCCTTCGCCTCCTGCAAAAGGACCGGGAGCTACGGTTCTCGAGCGCAGACGAACTTCTCGCTCGTTTTAAGCAGATGAGGGAGACGCGAGCAGGATGGAGTCTGTTTTCAGCGCCCAACGCCTATTTCAATCGAAACACGTTGTGGATCGGCGCGGCGCTTGTGGTTGCGGCTCTAGCCTATCTGGCTTTTCGCCGGCATCCGCTCGCACCGGGCGACCATCTCCGCTTTGATCGGATAACCACGTCGGGCCGCGCCTCGAACCCAGCTCTTTCCTCAGACGGACGCTACGTCGCGTACCTTGACAGCCAGTCTGGAGAGAACACGATTCACGTCTTGCAAGTGGCGACAAGAGCTAACGTTCAAGCCGTGAACGCCGGTCCGGGCGCAATTTCGAATGTGGCATTTTCGCCAGATGAGAATTATCTATATTTCACCAGGATCAGAGCACCTGAGGCGGCCAGCGGCCTGTTTCGGGTGCCCCTGTTTGGCGGCCAGCCGCAGCTCGTTCTCGGCGGAGCACATCGGGGGTTGGCCCTCTCGCATGACGGCCAGTCCGTAGCTTTAATCGACAGGGATAAGAATCTCACAACGGATTCCTTGCTGGTCCTGAACTTGTCGACCGGCACATCGCGGCTGATCAAACAGCGGTCGGCGTCTGAGAGTTTCGGTAGTGTGCTGGCATGGTCACCGGACGACCGGTACATTGCGACGGCCATCGGCGTGGGGAATCCGGTCGGATTAGCCGTGGTGGATCTGAAAACGGGTGCGGTCAATGCAGTTGGCCCACGTTCTTACGTGGGAGTGGCCGGACTCGCTTGGTTCGCCGATGGCCAACACTGGCTGGCCTTGGTAGATCGCGGGAATTCTCTGGCACAGCTCGTTTTGGTAGATTACCCGAGTGGTAATACCGGCCAAATTACAAACGGCCTCGATAGCTTTCAGGGGCTAAGCTTGTCGGCATCCGGCAACCTGCTTGTCGCGTCGGTACGCAGAAGAACATTCCACATTTGGGTTGCTCCGTGGACAGGCAAATCCGCGGGGGAGCCGAAGGAGATCCCTACGGGCGAAGAGGGCGTGTTTGAGGCCGGCGGCGGACTCGTATGGGCCGATACGAGCCGGCTGGTTGACTCTGCTCCTGATTCAGAGGGGTGGAATTTTCGCCTGCTTACGCTGGATGGGCAAATTCAGCCGATTACGCGAGGCGCGCACTACAGAGCTGAACCTGCAGTGTGTCCGGATGCCCGCACTCTTGTCTACAAGTCTGATGAGTCAGAGAACTTAAATATCTGGAAGACGGATCTTGTGACAGGCCAAAGCGGACCCGTCACTCACGGACCAAGCGTAGATAGCTCGCCACATTGCTCGGCAGACAGCAAGAGCGTGACCTTCGTGTCGAATCGCAGCAACAAAATCGCGGTCTGGCGTGCGGGGTTGGATGGTTCAGCGCCAGTTGTACTTTATCCAATTCCCAGCGAAGACTACACCTTGTCCGGGAATCGCAAAAAGATCGCGAGCTTCGACCATCTTTGGTGGATGCAAACACCTAGCCTGGCTATCCTCGACGCGGAAAAGGGCACTCTGCAGAGTAAGCTTGGTCTGCCGCTAGATGGACATCCGAGCGGAGCTAATCTCCGTTGGACGCCCGACGACTCCGGTATTTTGTTTCCATGGGAACGAAACGGTGCGACAAACATCTGGGTACAGCCGATTAGCGGCGGCCCAGCGCGCCAGGTCACGCATTTTCGTACTGGATTGGTAAAGGCATTCTCTTTCTCACCTGACGGGGGAAAGCTCGCCTTCTCTCAGGGAAGCGACGACAACGATATCGTCCTATTGCGGGATTTCGTTTCCCGGCGTTGAGGATAACACTTATTACGCGCAATATTGCGGATCAGAGGTGCGAGACTACGATCTCCCGAAGGACGCAATTTGAACAGGAAGACTACCCGCTGCCAGGCTTCGGCTCGTTTTCTCAATGCCCCGCGACATTGCGGACGTTCAAGTCCCCCGGGTCAATGCTTTTGTACCCGTGCGTGTCCAGGAAATTGGCATGGGAGGGAATAGCGTATCGAGGCGAGCGTCGTGCTTGAACGGAGACATGCTTGGCGACCCCAGCAGGCTGATTAGAGGAATACTCGAGATGTTCCGTCCGTCCCGTCAATAGGTTGAGAGCCGCATCGCCTGGGATTTATAGAACTCGGAATTCTGAAACGCGGTAGACTCCACGGTGCCTGATCCAGATCAAAGAAGCGTTGGAGTGGCGTCGCCGATGGGTTGAGCCACTGTACAACCCCACAGGTATACTGTGCTTGCGTTGAAAACAGCGGTGCCTTACAGCGCGACGCAGCAGCTATGCACAGTACAATGCCCAGTTTTCACCACGCAATGTGAAAAATCTCTGTACCGTAAACTTTTGAAACGGCTCTACTTGCAGGTTGGATCGGATTTAATCTCCTGGTTTCAAATCAGGAGATCGTCGGTGCATAGGCACACACCTACTTACAAATCTTCTAAGTTACTGAAAATATTGGTCGGGGCGAGAGGATTCGGACCTCCGGCCTCCTGGTCCCGAACCAGAGGGGTCTAGCGATGATGAAGAGTAATTATGGTTACTCGCTGTTACTCAGGGTTGCTACTTCTGTTTACTTTTCTATGGTTTACATCGGAGTGCTCCAGCCCATGTAGTAATGGAGAGCAATGCTTCTATGCACAGGGTGGGCATAGTATTGGGCATAGTCGTTACCGAAGGCGGCACTGGGAGATAGATGTTTCGCAGGCTCGCTCGGGTTCGCAAAATTGGACTTTTCAACGGTACTTGACATCAGTGCACCAATAACCAAGGTGGCCAGCGCCTCGTCTGAGGTCGGCGCCCAATCCGAAGCTTGAACAGCTTTCGCTCGCACGATCGAACAAACCGGAACGCTGCAGCTCAGTTAATTCAACAAAGACCGGATTGTCGAACTTCGTTCGATGCCAAAAGGCGGGACCGCGTCGCCGATTTAACAATCTGCCTGCGTGCAAGGGAGACGTTCGGAGACTTAAGAAGCTGGGATACTGGAGTCGATCAAGATGGAGATCGGTGAGGAAGCAGATCACGGACCGTTGCTGCCAAACAGCTACGCTTATTTCCCTGCCGACCTTAAGCAACGTATCCAGGTGGCGCAAGTTCGTGCTTCCCTGTCCGTCAACCGTGAACTAGTTTTGCTCTATTGGCAGATCGGCCGCGAAATTCTTGATCGGCAGGAACGGGAAAGCTGGGTTCCAGGGTAATCGACCGACTTGCTGTCGATTTGGAACGCGCGTTCCCCGAGATGAAGGGATTCTCCTCGAGAAATCTCAAGTACATGCGCCGTTTCGCCGAAGTCTGGACTGATATGGAATTTGTGCAGCGGGTTGCTGCACTATTGCCTTGGTTCCATAACTGCGTCTTGCTGCACAAGTTGACCGACCGGGATGAACGCATTTGGTACGCCCGCGCAGCCATACGGCAAGGATGGAGCCGGGCCGTGCTGGTTCACCAGATTGAAAGCGGGCTTCACAGGCGCCAAGGGAAAGCGCTGACGAACTTCGATCGATCGTTGCCGTCGTCACAATCTGAGCTCGCTCAGGAGATTACGAAGGACCCGTACAATTTCGATTTCCTGACGCTCGGCCAAGAGGCCCGCGAGCGTGATCTGGAGCGCGGTCTGCTCGATCACCTCCGGCAGTTTCTACTCGAGATGGGTGTTGGCTTCGCATTCGTGGGAAGCCAGTATCCGCTGTCCGTCGGCGGGGAAGACTTCTTTATTGATCTTCTCTTCTATCACCTGAAGCTTCGCGCATACGTGGTCATCGATTTGAAAATGAAAGCCTTTGCGCCAGAGTTCGCCGGCAAAATGAATTTCTATTTATCCGCGGTCGACGATTTGCTCCGCCATCCTGATGATCAGCCGAGTATCGGGATCATTCTTTGCAAGACAAGGGAACGGGTAGTAGCCGAATATGCTCTGCGGGATATCAACAAACCGATCGGAATTTCTGAATACCGGCTGGCCGAGAGTCTTCCGGGGAACCTTCAGAGCAGCCTGCCCACCATCGAAGAGCTGGAGAGCCAACTGGCAGCTGGTTCGGACGAGGAGTTGCGCTGAGGATTTTCGCCGGCGTCGCCCATCGCTGAATTGAAGCAAGGGGGTCGGTATGGGAAGCCATGAACCGGAAGGCGATGATCCGGCGCGGCAGCTGAATGGGCAGCAGCGGCGGGAATTTGCCGAAGCAGTGCCCAAGACCAGGGTCAGGGCAGGTGAATCCATGTATCGGAACAGCAATCGAGCCGGACATAGCGAAGAGTTCTCAGGCGAGATCAGCATCACTGCAACTTTGGGCGACGAGAACGTTTACAGCTGGATTCGACCAACTGCTGCGAGATGATCGGATCAGAGTCTGTAGACTCGTCGCCAAACGAACCACGGACAGCTAGGCAGCGATTGGCCTGCGTATTCCGGGGCGCGTGTATCAAATTCCGGAAATGAATCTGGAACAGGATTCAGATCCTGCAACGCCTATCGGCGGACGGCGGATGGGATTAAGATCGATTCGTAATCGGTCTGGCCTCCGAACCCGCGGGAGCTCTCCCGATGGTCGCGGCATCGTGACGCTTTCGCACAACCTGAACCTTCAAGTGGCGGCCGGAGAAGTGGAGACTGGAAATGTACAGGATTCGCCAGCCTTGCTTGCCAAGCAATGCTTTCTGATCCGCAGCAACAGTAAGGGCTTTTCAGGATTCAAGGAAGCCGCGCTTCATCGCTTTCGTTACGGCATGCGTACGATCATTAGCGCCAAGCTTCGCAAGAATGTTCTTCATATGCACTTTCACCGTGGCTTCAGAAACTCCAAGTTGTGATGCAATCATCTTGTTCGATGTCCCGATGGCGACCTTGCGAAGAACTTCTATTTCGCGGAAGGTGAGCGCGTCGTCCGTTACGTGTTCGGCTAGTTCGGCGGCGATCTCGGGTGGAATGCGTTTTCGGCCGGCGTGTACCGTTCGAATGGTATCCAGCAGTTCCTTCCGAAGCATATTCTTCAAAAGGTATCCAGAGGCACCCGCCTGGAGAGCGCGGAGCGCCTGGATATCTCCCTGATAAGTCGTCAATACGACAAAGCGCGCTTCCGGGAATTCGCGTCGGATCGCTATGATTGCGTCGATTCCACTCATAATGGGCAATTGCAGATCCATCAGAGTTACATCGGGGCGGAGCGTCCGGAAGCTTTCAATCGCTTCCTGCCCATTGGCCGCTTCGCCTACCAGCAGAATGTCTTCCTCGCCATGAATGACGGCGGCGATTCCCTCGCGGAGAAGGGGATGATCGTCGACCGTGAGGACCTTGATCTTCTGCGCGACTATCATTTGAGCGACAACCCTCGTCTCGTTACGCGTTTGATCCAGGGCCTGCTCAACTTCTGAGAATTCTTTGGATAGGCCACGCCTGCCGGCACCACGAGGTCAACCTCGGTACCAGCGCCGCGTTGGCTTACGATACGCAGATGACCGCCGATGTTTTCGGCGCGTTCGCGGAGTCCAGACAAGCCCCAATGTCCTGCCCGTCCGTCACTCAGAATTTTCGGCTCGATGCCGGCTCCATCATCGCGGATGGTCAAGCGTAAGCTGTCGCGGGCATAAGTAATCTCTGCTTCGATCCTCGATCCCAGAGAATGCTGAAAAGCATTGACGAGGGATTCTCTCCCAATCCGATACGCTTCGTCGTAGGCAATCGGATCCAACGGCCGCGGCGTACCCACCACGGAAACGCGGAACGAGACTGCGCCGTCATGAGAGAATTCCTCGCCGCAGCTCCGCAAGGATTCCGCCAGGTCATTTGCAGCGGTTGTCTCCGAGCGAAGATCCAGAACTCGCAATCGACCTTCGAGCAATACCTGATCGGCCCGTTCAAGAGCCTTATCCATCATTTGCCGGGCGGGTTCATTGCCGGATATCTGCTTCATCGCAGCTTCAAAGCGAAGAACAAGGCCGTAAAATCCCTGAAGGAGCGTGTCGTGCAATTCGCGCGCGATACGCTCGCGTTCTTCCAGACGCTCCCCAAGGCGCACCTGCAGTTGCACGGTGGCTTGCTTCAGCCGGAAATGGTAAACCAACCATACGAGCCCGACGGCTGCCAGCGCGCAGAGCGATCGAAACCAAAGAGTCTGGTAAAAGGCCGCTTGAACAACAATATCCAGCACCGCACCGGTTGCGTTCCACACTCCGGCATCATTACTGGCCAGCACGTGGAACCGGTAAGAGCCCGGACCGGGGTTCGTGTAAAACGCTTCCCTGCGCGTACCGGCTTCCTGCCAAACATTTTCCAGACCTTCCATCTTGTAGCGAAACCGGACGCGCTCCGGAATGGCGAAGCTCAAGCCCGTGTAAGCGATCTTCAGATTGGCCGTGCGGGCGGGGAGCGTAAGTGTTGCGTACGGTAAGTAACTCTTCGTATCTGCCACTATCGATTGAATGGATACCGGAGGCGCAACCGTATTCTGTGAGACTCGCTTTGGATTGATCCAAACGATCCCGTGGGTGGTGGCAAACCAAAGCAGGCCGTCACTACCTTCCACCACCGAGGGTACAGCCGTTGACTTTTGAAGGCGCGCGGGAATGCCGTCTAAAAGGCCGAAGGCCTGATAGTCTACGCGGTGCCCAGGATTCTTGCCGAATTCAAGCATCTCCGCCGCGGGGACATGAATGACTCCGTTGCGCTCGCTAAACCACAAACCATCATGGGCGGTTTCTACGATTCCGAAAACATCCGCGAAGGCCATTCGATCCGACGGGATCATTGTGTGAAAATGTATTCCATCGAAAAGAGCGACCCCCGCGTCGCCGCCAATCCAAACTTTGGCGCTGCGTGCGTGAATGGCGCGAATCTTGCCGATCGCAATTCCGTCTTTGCTGGAAAAGATCTCGATCTTTTCCTGATCGATGCGCACAAGGGTTCGATCGATGAAGCCCAACCAGACTTTTCCGTCCGAATCGGTAAATGCGGAGATTGCGACACCTTTGGGACCCCCCAGGCTCTCCAAACTTTTCCAACGGCGGTCTTCCAACTGGAACACACCGTTGTCTCGAAAGGAAACCCAGAGCCTTCCCGACTTGTCCCCCGCCATCGTAATGGGGTTTCCCGTCGGATCGCTTGGGGTGGAACCTTGTTGCGTCGGATAGTTGATTCGTTCTTGGCGTCCAGTTCCAAAGCGCATTAAATCGTGTATCCCGGCCATCCATACGGCTCCTTGGGGATCACAATATAGACGGTCTGCCTGCAGGGGCCCCCGTGCTGCGAAGTGATTCGATAGCTTGCCCACTACGTGGCCATTTTGAATCTGCAAAAGAGAATAGTCATTGTTGGCCGCCCAGATGATACCGTGCTCGCCGGCCATTAACGACAGATAGGAGATCGAGGGTGGAAGCGGAACAGAAACCGCCGTGCTTTGCCGAAATCGATCCAGTCCTGCATTGGTACCCAGCCAGATATTACCCTCTCGATCTTCGAAGATGCTTTCGATGTAGTCGCTAGTCAACCCTTGTTTCTGCGTGAAGATGTCTAACTCACCAGATTCCTTCTGAACCGGCCGCTCCGGATAATGAATGCGCCGCAATCCAGCTCCTATGCTGGGGACCCATAGACTTCCCTGATCGTCAAAAAGAATTGCGATAGACGCTGCTTTGATCTCCGGGTACGATCGGCTGGCGTCGCTTCCAGAGAGTGGCATTGGCCGCACGGAACGGCCGAGTTCAGCGATCCAGACGGTTCCGTCCGCGGCTTCACAAATTCTTGTCACATATTTGAAGTGGTCAGCACTCTTCTGGAACCTCTTCGCCCCCTCTGGAAGAGAAGCTACTTCATCCGGTGTACCCACCCACAGGGTTCCTTTACGATCCAGAAACGCCGTGGTGGCTCCGCCCGAAAAATTCCAGTCGGGTCCGACCTCGCGCCAGTGCGAGCTTTCCAATCGCGCTAAGCCACCCAGCGCCGCGGCCCACATCCGCCCTTGTCTGTCCCTCACAATTGCTCTGACCGATCCTGACGGCAATCCGTCCTGCGCGCCATAACTTGTGACAATTCCCTGCTTGAGGAGGCTGACGCCACCTGCTCCAAACCCGATCCAAAGGGCCCCATCCGGGGTCGCCAATAAAGAACTCACATTCTTCTCGGGAAGATCTTGTCCTTTTTGCGGTGTGTAGTCTTCGAATCGAACGCCGTCAAAACGAACCAGTCCCGTGGTGGTCCCGAGCCAGAGATAGCCGTCGGTCGTTTGAGCGATCGCAAAGATTTCAGCGGGTGCTCCGTCCTTTAGCGTCCAACTCGTGTGATAAAGCTGATCGATTCTTCGATCCCGATCGAGAGCAAAACCCGGCGAGCAGACGACCAGGGCCAAGAGCCATCCCGGGATGTTCGATCTCGAAGGCATCTGACTATCCTAAAGGATTATTGCGTACTCATCCCATCGGATAGCTTTTGAACAGCCCAGCGAGCGTTTGCAGCGACTAGTCTCAGGTCAGCGCGCCGTGTGTTCGATATCCGGAGGCGACGAGGAGCCCTGCTCTTATCCGAATTGGCTAGTCAATCACCATACGAATTCGGGATTCGAAAAACGGGAGATGTGGCAGATACTACAGCTAGTCCACTTACCGCGATTCGAGAATAATTCCCTCATGCCATTCACCGAATCAATGGAACGCGAAGCTGCATTGAGTCAAGGCGGTCAGTCGATCTACGTTGTGAATGATGACCCCTGCTTTCGGCAAACGCTCTTCGAACTTGTTGCTCCTTTGGGCGCAAACGTGGTTGGCTTCCGAACTGGTAGCGAATATCGGCGGTATAAGAGAACCGATTCATCCGCCTGTTTGATCATCGACCTCATTCTGCCTGACATTAGTGGAATTGATCTGCAGCAGCAACTACCTCGGGATACGATCCCTCCGGTTATCTTCATCAGTGATCACGCTGACATCCCCACAGCCGTACGCGCCATGAAAGGTGGAGCAATTGACTTCCTGACAAAGCCGGTGAACCCGCAGGCGATGCTGGACGCCATTGACGCCGCGTTCGCCCAGGACCAGCTGCGGCGGGAGAGTCACTCCCGTATGGCGGGTGTGCGAGAGCGCTTTCGCCGGCTCACTCATCGCGAACGGCAAGTACTTCCGTTGATTACCGAAGGCTTACGCAACAAGCAGGCCGCTGCCGCGCTGGGGATCAGTGAGGTCACGCTGCAGGTCCATCGCGGTCAGATCATGCGCAAGATGGCGGCCACGTCATTCGCGGAACTGATCAGGATGGCCGGAAAACTCGGCATCCCTTCGGAGACTTGACTACGATTCCTTTACCTTCCGAAGTTCGCGGAACTCCCGCACCTTTTTGAAAGCGAATCCAAGCGCGCCAACTTATCCTAGACACAGGAGAAGCAATGTCTCAAAAATTGGTAGGCCGAACAGCGCTGATTACTGGCGGCAGTAGCGGAATCGGACTCGCCACGGCAAAACGATTCGTGCAGGAAGGCGCGCATGTCTTTCTCACCGGGCGTCGCCAGAGCGAGTTGGATTCAGCGTTAGGGCAGATTGGCGGGAACGCGACTGCGATTCGGGGAGATGTTTCCGATCTAGAGGATCTAAATAGGCTGTTCGCCGCAATCCAGCAGCAGAGAGGCAAACTTGACATTGTCTTCGCCAACGCGGGAACGGGAGAGTTCGCTCCTCTGGGCCAGATCACAGAGGCGCATTTCGATAAGCAGTTTAATCTGAACGTAAGGGGACTCCTGTTCACGGTTCAAAAAGCGCTGCCGCTATTGCAGGATGGCGCATCGATTATCTTAAACGCATCCATAGTTTCCCTAAAAGGTAGCCCGGCATTCAGCGTTTACAGCGCGACAAAAGCGGCCGTTCGCTCCTTTGCTCGGACATGGTCCGTGGATCTCAAGGAACGGAGGATCCGGGTGAACGCTATTAGTCCCGGCATCGTACCAACGCAGAGTTACAACACTAGCTTGGGGATGTCGCAGGAGCAGGTCGACCAGTACGTTCAAAGCTCGAGCCCCAACATCCCGCTTGGCAGGGCGGGAACGACGGACGAAATTGCCAAAGCAGTTCTCTTCCTTGCCTCCGACGATAGTAGCTACATAACCGGCATTGAGCTGTTTGTCGACGGCGGGTTGGCGCAAATCTAACCCCAGGTACTCAACATCGACCACTATTCACGCCATGATGGTGCTCGCTCCCTATAACTCTGGAGACGCTGATAGCGCATGATGTCACCGGATTCATCGCGAGAACCTGTTCGGCCTTCTCATCTTACAAAATATGGTAATCGCGGAAGTGGCACCCGCTCATCTGCCCCTGGAAGTTCTTCGTTTTGACACAACGCGCGAAGATATCCATGAGCATTCTCCGTAAATCCCCGGCTATTTCACTCACGCAGGAAAAGTTGAGTCCAGACACACTTACTGTTGTCCCGAGAGACCTACTCGCTATACTCTGGCGCTAAGGTAATCTCTACGCTTGCATCCTCTAGCCTGATTACTTGTAGCTGCGGCAACCGTACTCCCAGTCGGACCACCGCATAAGTCTCTGGTTGTAGAAATTCGCGTTTTGCGAATCAGCGCGCGATCGGTCACGGAGTACCCAAGTGTCATCGCGACGACAAGCAATGCTCCAGGCAGTACCGGGGGACTCGGCACGGGTATGTCGAAGTAGCGGCACCCCGCGCCGATCAGAAAAGCCACCACTGCACCGATCAGGAGTTTCATAGTGAGTGGCGGTCAGGCCGAAGCTGTTTGGCTGCTGCTGACGAATGCAAGCAGTTCCGCATTCACCCTGTCTTTCAGGGTCGAACACATCCCGTGCGGCGCCCCGGCGTAAACCTTCAGGGTCGCGCCTTTGACGATTTTCGAGGAAAGAAGCGCCGATGCACCGATCGGCACGATCTGATCGTCGTCGCCGTGAAGAATGAGGGTCGGTACGTCAAACCTTTTGAGATCTTCCGTGAGGTCGGTTTCGGAGAATGCCTTGATGCAATCGAAGACCGCCTTGTGGCCGGCGACCATTCCCTGAAGCCAGAAGAAATCTCTTAGACCTTGCGAAACCTTGGCCCCCGGACGGTTCGCTCCATAGAACGGCGCGCTCAGATCCTTGAAGAACTGCGCGCGGTCCGCAAGCACGCCGGCGCGGAGGTCGTCAAAAGCCGCAATCGGCAGGCCTGCAGGATTAGCCGGCGTCTTTAACATCAGTGGCGGGATCGCGCCAATCAGCACTGCCTTGGCGACGCGTTTCGTTCCGTGACGACCGATGTAGCGGGTTACCTCGCCGCCGCCTGTTGAGTGGCCGACGTGGATCGCATCTCTTAGATCCAGCGCTGCGACCAGTTCGGCGAGGTCATCCGCATACGTATCCATGTCATTTCCATTCCAGGGCTGGCCCGAACGCCCGTGGCCTCGGCGATCGTGCGCGATGCACCGATAGCCGCGGGAACCCAGGAAGATCATCTGATCCTCGAAGGCGTCCGCGCTCAACGGCCAGCCGTGACTGAAAACAATAGGCTGTCCTTCGCCCCAGTCCTTGTAGTAAATACTCGTACCATCTTTCGTCGTTATGTTCGGCATATGTTCCTTTTTGAGTGACCTACTAAGAAAATGCTTAGACTCCCATGTAGATGAGACGCGTGAAGGAAGCAGGGGTCGTCAAAAACTGTCCCCATTTCTCGTCATACTTTGTTGTGGGCCTAGCGGCGACCGCTTCGTCAACAGACCGCCCCTGCTTCTTGAGAGCTGCTACGTTCTCGCGAATCGCTACCAGCATGTCGCGAAACTCTACGATCTCAGATCTCGAACCGACGGGCCCATGCCCCGGAATGATGATGGTTTTATCGGTTGCCATCGCCAGATTCGTTTCGGCGGCGAGGATAGAACCATCAATGCTGCCTCCGGTTGAATAGTCGATGAATGGATAAGCACCGTTCCACCAGGTATCGGCCACGTGCAGCACGTCGGCCTCCTCGAAATAGATCGAAATGTCGCTGTCAGTGTGTGCCGGCGCGTAGTGCTTACAGAAAATGCCGGTATCGTTGACGCGAATGTGAAGGTCGTCTTCAAATACGTCCACGGGGAGAGCGCCCTTCGGAGCGGCTGGAAATGTATAGTTCCAACCTTCCACGCGCGTGGCGACCGACAAGTGCTTCAGCGTGTTTGCATGTCCCGTGATGCGCGCACCTTCGGTATGCAGCCATGCATTGCCGTCTGTGTGGTCCGTATGCCAGTGCGAGCTGATCAACTGATTGATTGGGTCGGAACTGATCGACGCCAAAGCTGTCTCGATGTGCGGTCGGGAGACAGCAAAACCGGCATCCACCAGAAGCTTGCCGTCCGGCCCGGTCAAGACCGCGATATTGCCTCCCGACCCTCCAAGCACGGTGATGTTGCGCCGCAGCGGCTGAACCTCGATCTTGGCTACGGCGGCCGCATTGATCATCGTCGGAACGATGCCCTGTTCTTCCGCAAAAAGCGAGCGCCTGGCAAGGAGCGCGGCCCCCGAGGAAACGCCGGCCACCGCAAGAAAATGGCGGCGCGAAATCTTTTCTCGTTCAATGCTGTTCATTCGATTTCCTCCCTCGTGCGCTGTTCAGAAAACTATCGAACGGATTTCTGTTTGAGCAGGAACTCTTCGATCCGCTCGGCAATCTCTTCGCCGTGCGTCTCGAGCGCGAAATGGCCCGTGTCCAGCAAGTGCGTTTCGACGTTATTCAAGTCGCGCGGATACGGTGCGGCGCCTTGCGCAGGAAAGATGAAATCGTTCTTACCCCAGACGATTAGCGTGGGCGGTTGATACTCGCGGAAGAACGCCTGGAACGCTGGGTAGAGCGGCACATTGGTCCCGTAAGAGAGCATTAAATCCATCTGGACATCGAGATTTCCTGGGCGGTCCAGCCCGACTTGATCGACCAACCAGGTCGTCGGATCTAAGAGCGACGTATCGGAAACGCCGTTTTCGTACTGCCACCGCGTCGATTTCGGATCGACTAGAAAATAGATGGCCGCTCTGTTTTCGGGTGTGGGATCCGCCCAATACTTCTTGATCGGATTCCAAAACTCGAGCAGCCCTTCCTCGTAAGCATTGCCATTCTGCACGATAAGAGCCTGTATCCGCTCCGGATGCAGCAGCGCAAGGCGGTATCCTACCGGAGCGCCATAGTCCATCACGTAGAGCGAATACTTGGTCAATCCAATTGACTCGACAAACCCGTTGATGAGGTTCGCGTAGTTTTCGAATGTATACGCGAAAATCTTATGATCCGGCATGCTGCTCTGGCCGTATCCGGGATAGTCCGGCGCCACCAGACGAAATGTGCCGGCGAGCCGTGGGATGAGGTTGCGGAACATGTTCGAAGATGTTGGAAATCCATGCAATAGCAGGATCACAGGGGCATCCTGTGGACCCGCCTCACGGTAGAAGATGTCCTGGTTATCGACGCGAACAGTTTTGTAGCGAACCGGAAACTGCGTGCTTGTATAAGGCGCGACTGCTGTCATTGTGCTGTTCTCCAGGGCTCCTTTTTTTACAACAGAAGCCTCTGCATCTCAAGTTAGGCGAATCTTCAGAACAGGGCTTGCGTAAAAATGCGATTCTTCCGAGATCATGCTGGAACTTCGCTGTCCGGAAAAACGGTGTTCCTATAGAAACATGTAATAGCGGACCGGCTATGTTCTACGCTACCCTCGATACATCCTGCACCGAGGAGATTGCAATGGAAATTCAACAACGAAACGCCGACCTCCTTCCGGCTAGGGTTGTCCTTGGTCTAGGTCTCTGCCTTGCTATCTTCGGCTGTGGACGCTACCAGTCCGTCGGTCCGCCGCCGGCAATCACTTTCAAGCAAGTGCCTCCCACTAACGCCGGAGATCGCGATCAAGAAGACGTAATTCTCGGCGGTGTCACAGGAGCCAAACCGGACCAACAAATCGTGCTCTATTCCAAGGTCGGTAATCTATGGTGGGTGCAGCCTATGGTGAACGCCCCGTTCACGCCAATTCTTAAGGATGGTGTCTGGAGAAACGAAACGCACCTTGGTACGGAATACGCAGCACTACTCATCAACCCGGGCTTTAAACCCTCAGCGACGATGAGCGGCCTTCCGCCCGTTGGTGGATCGATTGCCGCCGTCGCGGAGACGAAGGGCCAACCGATTTCTTCTTCCGTTTTTATCGACTTCAGCGGGTTCAAGTGGCGCGTCCGGACCGCACCCAGTGATCGTGGCGGCACCATGAACATCTACGATCCGCGGAATGTATACACCGATCAGCGGGGCGCTCTTCATCTAAAAATCATTCAACGTAACGGGCGCTGGACGTGTTCTGAACTCAACCTGACGCGCAGTCTAGGTTACGGCACTTACACCTTCATGGTCGACGATACTTCGACTTTGGAGCCCGCGGCGGTCTTTGGAATTTTTACCTGGGACTATTCCAGCAAAGACCAGAATCATCGAGAGTTCGACATTGAGACAAGTCAATGGGGTGATCCGAGGCGAAAGAACGCGCAATACGTGATTCAGCCCTATTACAGTCCTTCGAATACGTGGCCCTTCTCATCACCTGCTGGACCATTGATGCACACCATCACATGGGAGCCGGGTCGTATCCTGATGACCACGTCCGTTCGTCGCACATCGCGGATTGTGGCCACCCATGTCTTTGCTCCTGAGGTACCCAAACCCGGTTCCGAATCGATTCGGATGAACCTGTATGCTTATTTCGACAGTCACCGAAAATTTCCTCCGCTTCAGCATGGAGCAGAAGTTGTTGTCGAAAAATTCAGTTACCTGCCATAGCTCTGAACTGGGCCTCCGTGACGCAATCCGGTTTTCGGGGCTGTTGTCATTGATTCTTCTGTCGTTTATCTCGGCGTGTGCCGCGGCTCCCGCTATTTCCGCTGTCGGGGACAATCATACGCGATGGGAGGCCGGGACCGGCTTCACGGGAGGCCATGTTTATTCGATCACGCAAACGAGCGATGGATATTTGTGGATCGGTACGAGCACCGGCTTGGTACGGTTTGACGGTTTTACCTTCGAGCCGGTACCCCCCGATACCTCTGAAGCTTCTTCAGAAACTCCGTCCATTGTAGGGGTCGCCACGGATCTGGATGGCAATGTCTGGGCGTCCAATGGTCTTGGGACGTTTTGTCTTCAGAATGGGAAATTGAAAAGCGGCTTGCCCGGCCAGGGCCCACAACCACCGCAGGACACGATTGTCGCGAACGCACAGAGTGGCGCTCTGCTTTTCGCCGCTGGATTCGAAGGCATATTCTCTTATGTTCACGGGAGGGCGACCTCTCTGGTGCCCCCCGGTGAGGTCGCCAGCGTTCCCATTTCGCTGGCGCAGGGTGCCAACGGAACGCTTTGGGTGGGCACGCATACGGGCTTGTTTTATGTTGAGCGGGGAGCCGGCGTACGTCCGGTTCGCCGCATCGAGGGGCTACCCGATACCACAGTCAATTCCCTCCTGCCAAGTGACAATGGGAGACTGCTGATCGGCACGAATAAAGGATTGTGGAGTTGGGATGGCTCATCGGTAACACGTGCCGACGTGTCGGCAGAACTAAAGGAAAGGCAGATACTCGCGCTGGCGACGGATCTGGAAGGAAGTGTCTGGATTGGTACCGAAGCCGGGCTATTCAAAGCCGATGCGAACCACATCGACTCTCACCCTAACTTGCAACTGCTGGAGAGATTGCCGGGCACACAAATCGCAACGGCTCTCTTTCAAGACCGGGAAGGCAATATGTGGGTAGGTGGATTAGACGGTATCGAACGCTACCGGGCGAACGCGTTCACCACTTACTCGTTTTCGAGCCCGTTGCCTTTGGAAAACAGCGGCCCCATCTTTGTGGATCAGCAATTGCGAACCTGGTTCGCCCCCTCGGGCGCCGGGCTCTTCTGGTTTCGCCGTAATCTTCTTGAAATGGTTGACTGCGATGGATTGAAAGGAGATGGCGTATATTCCATCGCCGGCGGCGGCGGCGAAGTCTGGGCAGGGCGCAAGCGTGGAGGACTTACCCAAATCCGGCTAAGCGGAAGCTCAACCAATTGCGCGACCTATACCCAGCGAAGCGGCCTGGCGGAAGATGCCGTCTATTCGGTTCACCGGAGCCCGGACGGCACGGTTTGGGCCGGCAGTGTCAGCCGGGGCTTGACCCGCCTGCAACATGGCAATCTAAGAATATTTACAACAAAAGACGGATTGCCATCAAATACGATTTCAGCGATTGCCGGTAGCGGCTCAGGCCACATTTTCATTGGCACCCCGAATGGTCTCGGCGAATTGCGAGACGGCAGTTGGGTCGCCTATACAACGAGCGACGGGCTACCGCCAGGTGCAGTCGACTCGCTCCTTTTAGACACCGCCGGCACGCTCTGGGTTGGTACCACGAAAGGCCTCGCCTTCCTTCATTCCGGCAGGATCCAAGTCCCCGCGAATGTGCCCGAGGCTTTATCGGAAGACATTCTTGGCATCGCTGAAAGTGAGGGTTGGTTGTGGATCTCCACTCCCAGTCACGTGCTGCGGGTGAAGCAGGACGCCCTGCAACATGGAATCCTCAAGGAGAGAGATTATCGCGAATATGGCGAGGGTGAAGGATTGGCAAGCGTGGAAGGAGTGAAGCGAACTCGATCCGTCGTGGAGGACGAGCGGGGCCGAATCTGGTTCTCTTTGAACAGGGGAATCTCTGTCGTACAGCCGAGGATTCTTCGAAGGCAGTCGGCTTCCCCTCTAATTCGTGTTGAAGGCATGATTGCGGATGACAAGGTCGTAAACCTAGGGGACAAAATTCGGCTCGCCCCTGGCCGCCGTCGAATCACCTTCCATTTTGCAAGCGTCAACCTAACCAACCCCGCTCAGATCCGCTTTCGTTACCGGCTGGACGACTACGACGCAACATGGAGCGAGACGGCCACAATTCGCGAAGCGAGCTACCCAAATCTGCCGCCGGGACATTTTCGCTTTCGGGTGGTGGCCTGCAATCAGGACGGACTCTGGAGCAGCACTGAATCGAGCGTCAGCTTCCAGGTCGAACCCGCCTATTGGCAGAACCATATTTTTCAGTTCGCTGCCTTCGTGGCCTTCTGCCTGCTGGGAGCGGGAGTCTACCGACTGCGTCTTCTCCAACTGACGCGGCGCCTCAATCTGCGCTTCGAGGAGCGCCTGGCGGAACGCACGCGGATTGGCCGTGAACTGCACGACACTTTGCTTCAGAATCTTACCGGTCTCTCGCTGCAGATCAGCGGCATGGCCAAAATCGTCAAGGAGCCGCCGCGCGCAGCGGAAGGGCTGCAGCAGCTAAAACGTCAAGCGGAAGACTGTGTACGCGAAACCCGGCAATCCGTTTGGGATATTCGATCTGCCGACGCCGAAGTCCAGGATCTACCCAGTGCTTTAAACCATTCTGGGGAGCAGTTGACAGCGGGCAAACCAACGCAATTCACCTTTACCTGCGAAGGCGAGCCGCGCGAGTTACCTTCGGAGGTGCGGCAGCATCTACTCCGCATCGCGCGCGAAGCCATCGGCAACGCAGTGCAGCATGCTGCACCGAAGCACATCCGGCTCAAGCTCACCTTTGGTTTAAGACAGCTCCAACTGACGATCTCGGATGACGGCGCCGGGTTCGATACCGGAAAGAAAAACGAACTCGCTGGACACTTCGGATTAGTGACCATGAAGGAAAGGGCAAGGCAGGTGAAAGCTTCCATTGATATTGTGAGCACGGTAGGGCAGGGAACGTCAATCGTCGTTCGAATTCCAGGAAAGGCGCGGTAGCACTCGATGAGCGGAACAATCATTCGTATTCTTATCGTGGACGACCATCCCGCGATTTGTAGGGGGCTCACCGCCACGCTGGAGCCGGAACCGGACATGGCCGTGGTTGGCGTCGGGAAAACCCGCGCCGAGGGCGTGCGTCTTTTTCGCGAAACTCAACCCGACATCACTTTAATGGATCTGGGCCTTGGCGGTGACGTGGGTGGAATCGACGCAATCCGCGAGATCCGCGCTGAATTCCCAGAAGCACGGATCCTCGTGTTCTCCGCTCTGCGGGGAGATGAAGATGTGTATCAGGCGCTTCTGGCCGGAGCAGTCACCTTTCTTTCTAAAGAAACGCCGGACGAGCAGCTCATGAAGGCAATTCGCGAAGTGCATGCCGGCCACCGTCCCATCCCCCAGGACGTGGCGCGCAAGCTAGCGGATCGCCTGACCCAATCGAGTTTGACCGAGCGTGAAACTCAAGTATTGAAACTGGTCGCCGAGGGTTTGCGCAACAAAGAAATTGCAGGCGAACTCAATATCAGCGAAGAGACCGTTCAAGGACACGTCAAGAAGATTCTAAAGAAGCTGAACGTGAATGACCGAACAAAGGCAGCGATGGTCGCCGCACAGCGTGGTATTTTTCATATCTCGAAAGACTAGCGTCCATATACCTGAAATCAGGTATCTCGCGCTAACTGTAGTTGGGCTTTTGTAGAATCCTAAGTCAGCGCTATCGTAGGACGAGCGACTATTGAATGTCCCTTGCGATTACTACGTCGGTACTCGTGTTTGATCACAATCCGATTCTCCTTGAGGGCATAGCCTGCCTTATCCGCACTGAGCCGGACCTGTTATTGGTAGGAACAGCGACTAACATCAAGGATGGCTTGGCACTGGCGACGAGTACCGAGCCGGATTGTATCCTGATCGACTTGGACCCTCACTACGCGGATGGGTTCGAAGTGCTGAAAAGTGTGCGCCAGAGCAGCCCAAGGACAAAAATCATTGGCCTAGTAACTTATGAGCTTGATGACCGGGTGCCGGCTGCGCTAGCTTTCGGAGCTTCCGCTGTACTTGGCAAGGATCAATTATCACAGTCTCTTGTAACTCTGATTCGCGCAGTCTCTCGACCAGCTTAAGCTAACAGCAGCGTTACCCTTTCGGGGTATCGTTCCGCAGCCACCTTCAGGCGTTTCTAAGCCCGGCAAAGCAGGATAAACAAACACTTGAGTTTGGGCGTAGCTACAAAGCGCAGAGTTTCGTAGTTTGAAGAAGAGCAAACACATGGAATACAAGATGATTCAAGCTAACGCTAGTCGTTACCTAGGCCGGGCTGTCACTTTGGCGGCGGTACTTAACGGTCAGGGAGATCGCACCGAGTCGATTGTCCAGACAGCAATCGACTCTCTACCAGCCGAAAGTTTCTCTGAGGAAGCCCTACTAGCGGAGGTCGCCGCAACAGCATGGAAAGGGTCGCAAGCCGCGGAAGAGGATGTCGGCCAATACCAATTGAGTCACAAGGCAAGTCTTCCCGAAGAGCTTCAGGCCGTGTCCGAGCTGCCCAGACAGCTCCGATACTGTTTCTCAATCCGAGTCTTAGCCGGTATGTCGGCCCAAGTATGCGGTCGTTTGATTGGCCTGCGGCCTTACCAGGTCAACTACCTTGTAGACCTCTCGATTCAGATACTCGCGAGGGCGGCGCAGGAAAGAACACCGTTTGTCATTAGTGGCTCGCTAACTCCACTAAAAGGAACGACCTACGATGAAGCCATCCGTTGAAAATCCGGCATTTCGTCTTCTAGCGATCGCCGCAGGTCCCACGAAGGTCGAGACTTCCAGTACCTCGTTGCAGTGGCGAGGGATTATTCTCGAAAAGCATACCACTTCTCCTGGGGAGCGAGTATCGGCGTCTACTGACCTGCACGTCATCTCAATGCTCAGCAGCCCGTGTTCCCGTTTCGATTATCGCGATCCGTTGGGCCGTTCCGTATCGTGCGTGAATCGAACCGGTGCGATCACGATCACACCCGCAGGGCCTGCGCCCGATATGCGTCTGCTGACGCCGGTGGAACTCATCCATTGTGGCTTGGAAGGAACGTTCCTCTTGAGCGTGTCCGAAGAGATGGACGATCCTTTTAGTCGTAAGCCGGTCTTCAGATCGGGTATACAGGATGAAGCGATCCGGGGCATACTTGGCATGCTCATGCAGGAACTCGAGGCGGAAAGACCCTTCGGCAGACTCTACGTCGATTCGCTTGCCCATGCGCTTGCGACCCGCTATCTTCTGCTTGATCCACGATCCAGCGTGACTCCGGAATCCAGTGTTTCGAGCTTGCCCGCGCGGATTCTAAAACGAATTCGGGAAAAGATTGAAGCTGACCTAGAAGCCGATCTGACGTTAGATTGCCTCGCCGAGGAGAGCGGCTATAGCCGGGCCCATTTCCTGCGGATGTTTCGGGCGGCCACCGGTTTGACTCCCCATCAATATGTGCTGGACCTACGTCTCTCCCGCGCTCAGGATTGTCTCCGGCAGAAGAACGCAAGCATAATCGACATAGCTATTTCGTGTGGCTTCTCGAGTCAGTCGCACATGACGACTTTGTTTCGACAACGTCTTGAAATGACTCCGGCGGAATTTCGACGCAATGTGAAAACCGAATGCATTGCATAACTGTGGAAGGGGAATAAGTTTTATGGGACGCCTCGTTTCAGTCAACGTAGGTATGCCGCGCGACATTGCCTGGCGCGGTGAGACCGTACACACCGGTATATGGAAGCAACCGGTGTCGGGTCGGCGCATGGTACGCCGGCTGAATGTGGATGGCGATGGACAAGGAGATCTCGCTGGGCACGGAGGCGAGCATCGCGCGGTGATGGTGTATCAGACGGAATCGTACCGCTATTGGGAATCGCACTTGAGCCGCCATGATTTTACCCTCGGACAGTTTGGCGAAAACTTCACGGTGGAGGATTTGCCGGATGATCGGGTGTGCATTGGCGATCGCTATCGAATCGGCGGCGCTCTGTTCGAAGTGACGCAGCCCCGCGTAACGTGCTATCGCCTGGGCATTCGAATGGATCAGCCCGACATGGCCGCTCTTCTCGTGTCGCATCACCGGCCCGGCTTCTACTTTCGCGTACTCCAGGAAGGCGAGGTCGGTGAAGGCGATGCAATCGAAAAGGTGGCGGATGGTCCCGAGCGTCTCACGGTGGCCGATGCTGACGCACTGCTCTATCTTCCGGGCCGTGGGCGAGAGCAACTGCAGAGTGCCTTGCGCATTCCAGCGCTAAGCGCGGGTTGGAAAGGTTCCTTTCAAGCGCTGTTGGCGGAAACTGCCGCTCCAACACCAGCCTGGGCCGGATTCCGCTTGTTGCGCATCGCCAGAGTGGATTCGGAATGCACTGATGTGGTATCTCTCTCGTTCCAACCATCCGATGGATCATCGCTACCCGCCGCCTTGCCCGGCCAGTTTCTCATCCTGCGAGTACGCGTCGACTCAGATGCCGCACCTCTCCTTCGAAACTATTCGATCTCCAGCGCGCCGGGCGCCAGTGCCTACCGGGTCAGCATTAAACAGGAAGTCAACGGCCGTGTGAGTTCCTTCCTCCATCGGTTCGTTAAAGCTGGTGACACTCTCGAAGTGAGCGCACCCAGGGGCGCTTTCACGTTAGAGACGGGCGATGGGCCCGTCGTCCTCCTAAGCGCCGGCATTGGAGCAACTCCTGTGCTCGCCATGCTACATGCGCTCTCCTCGGCATCGTCCGCCCGACAGGTCTGGTGGATATATGGCGCGCGTAACCGAAGCGATCATCCCTTTGCCCAGGAATCTCGGGACATTCTGAAAACGCTTTCGCATGGCCGGAGCCATATTGCGTACAGCCAGCCTGGTCCTGGTGACATACTCGGTCACGATTATGACTCGGCAGGACGGCTAAGCATGGCTCTGCTCGATCAGCTTAGTGTTCCCCAAAACGCGGACTTCTATCTCTGCGGCCCACCGGCCTTCTTGAGCAGTTTCACCGCAGGTATCCAGGAACGGGGGACTGCCGAAACGAAAATTCACTCCGAATTGTTTGGCCCTGGCGAGTCCATTACACCAGGCATCAAACCGGCTTCCCGGCCTCTCCCCCATGTTCCCGTCGGAACACCGGGCCTGGGCCCTCAAGTCTCGTTTGCGCGAAGTGGTCTCGCGGTGTCCTGGAACTCTTCGTTTAAAAGCCTGCTGGACTTTGCGGAAGCCTGCGATGTTCGTGTGAAGTGGTCGTGCCGAACTGGTGTCTGCCACATGTGCGAGTCCGGTCTGATCAGCGGCGCTGTACGGTATCAGCCCGAGCCGTTGGAGCGGCCCGCCGAAGGCAATTTACTGATGTGTTGCGCGCAACCTGACGGTGACGTGGTGATCGATTTGTAGTCCGGAGGCAATCAAGTGATGCAGGAGGCTCTGCGTTACGGACGCCATCCTTCACCAGGCCAGGATTCCGCAGCTTAGCGGGCTGCGTGCGACACGGCGAAGCTGTCTTTAAGCGCCTTTCGAAGGGTATGCCCACCATCACAGTCTCAGAGCCTTCGATTCCGATCCGAAGCAAAGCGCCACAGTCACCTCCTATGTCCCATTTCATTTTTTCTCTAAAGAAGCTCGCGTGGTTCATTGACGTTCGTTGAGATCCCACCCGGCCAACAGTTCAAGGCATCACAGCAGCGCGCAGCGAAAGAAGGTATACCGCTCGCGCATTTGCCCGAGCCTCATTCGATTGTGTTTTCATCAGGGGCGAGCCTTTGTATTCCTGGTAAGAGTAGGACGGCTGGCCGCCCTCAGACATCGGAATGGCGACAGTTTCCATCGACTTCGTCTGCCCAGGCATCCGCGCTCCAAACCAGCGGTCGTCCTCTTGCTGCTGCCACGTTACAAGAGCGAGCATCGAGCCGGTAGGGTAGTGTCCCTCTCCATGTCTCCTGGAATATTCGACAGCGATGTCATTTCCGAATAGAGTCGACATAGTGGATTCGCGCGGGTTAGTGCCGCATGTTATCACTCGCCATTTCAGCGGATTTATGGTGAGTTCACCTTTCAGCGTTGCGCTCTGGTTCACCGTTATCACGCCCGGTGAGCGAAGAACTATACAAGCGACAAGAACAACAAGCAGCCTTGGAACGAGAAGATAGGATCGATTCATTTGGAAGTCCGGACAAATCGGATAGGCATGGTGAAAACGTAGTCGCTCTTCCGTCGGGGAGTGTGGCAGGTCACGCACTCCCTGGCAAAATCCGAGCTGTCGCCATAAGGTTTTAGCTCTGTGCCCTCCCATTCCGCCCAACCCCAACCCGCTGTAGCTGCGTATTTGACTCTGTCTTTGATCATCAATCCGATCTTCAAAAAGCGTCCCGCCTGCACAGCGCCCGATTCATCAGGCTGCTGGTTCCAACCAACTTTGGCGAATCTCGTTCCGTCGGGCCACGGGTTGATGTTGTTGTCGGCGATCGCCTTGATCGCAATATCGTTCCCGAGAATTACGCGGAGGGTGTTCGCGTCAAATCGACTTGTACTATCGACAATCTTCCAGTCCTTGTATTCCGGCGGGAAAGCGATTCCATTTGGCGACGCCATCACCCTAACCGGACGGTCGAAATCACTCATCCATTTGCGGTACTCCCCGTCCGCCGCTTTGACAGCACTCTCCAATCGAAGAACCGGCTCTTTAGGAAGCAAGTAATCCTGCAGGATGGCCAATTGGGCCGGGGTAACGACCGCATCGGGGTGAACGCGCGCGTAAGAGCGGAGCGGCATTACCCCTTCTTTGACAAAGTTCACAGCCTGAAACAGTGCCGCCCTCTGCTTTGCCGGTGATTGTCCGCCGAGTTCCGAGAAATTCAGATGCTTCCGAGCTCGCTTTACATCGCTGGCGACAAGCCAATAGGCGGGGGCAATTTCGTCAAACCACGACAGCTTCCGCTCGTTGGAATGACACGCATAACACGACTTCTCAAGAATCTGTTTCACGGCTTTCGGGGCCTGCAACTCTGCTACGGAAGGACTGCTTGGTAGCTTCGGTCTGACCAGTTGCATGGCAAGGAAGAGAAGCGCTAAGCCAGCTGAGATGCGAACTAACATGGCGGCACCTTTTGGGACCAGATACTTGCCGAAGAAGCCAGCATCGCGTGGCGCGCGCGAACGCTGAGCCGTTTCGCCGCGGGAATGGACAGACCGAGTGCTGTCATCTGTTATTTCCTGTGCGTCCCGCGACAGAGTATACGTAGACGCGGGAACGCAACGCCGGTAACGGATCATCAGATAGTTCAATCCCATCGACGAGACGAGTAGGGTCGAAGGCGAGCGCGCGCTCCGCAGTAACAGAATCAGGAACTACTGAACTGATAGTAATTACGCCCAGCTCGACCTTTTTACGGTCGTCCGGCCAAACTACCGAGCCATCGTTGGTTTGATCTCCGGGTTCCGCGATTTGTAGCAACAGCCGGAACTTGGCTGGCCCCTTCGCAAGGCGGCTGTTTAGTTCTTCGATAAGAAAATTAGGAGCGCTGGTTTTCTTCTCGGCGTCGGCGAGATACTGAGTGCCGCCCACCGGAACAATCTGATAGCGGCCTGCCCGTCGCTCTTGTTTGCTGTTGAGAAAGATCAGGGCATTGTTACTGTAGAACGATTCGGCGGCGAAGCTGACCGGAACCTGATTCAACTCTTGTACGAATTTGAGAGCCCTGGGATGGCTCGCCATGAACGCTTCAACCGGCCAGGGATGAGGCTTCGAAGCATCCGACGCGACGATCGCTTTTTGAAGAGCAAGAAACTCTTCGCCGGTACCTACCAGGAATCCATTGTGCGATATCGCCATGATGTCAGTGCCCCTGCCAGTCCCGAAACGAATCGCCATGCCGCGCGGGGCGGCGTCCGGAGAACTATCGGCAACAGCGCTATCCGGTGCGCCATCGGAAAAACGCACGGTCACGGGCACGGTTGCGCCGTTTAGATGCGCAGCTCGGGAAATACCCGCCGCATTGGGCGAGGCGTCAAACGTGCCTTGGCACACGATGCCTTTCGCGTGGATGAAACGTTGATGGGCCTTTCCGCTTGGAGCTTGACTCATAATCTCGGCGATCTGTTGAGCGAGGTCAGGCGGCGATTGGGCAGGTAGTCGAATCTGAGTTGCCAGTATCAGCAACCCAAGAGTGCTGAGCCCTGGTGGTTTTGAAGTGTTCACGCGTCTCTCCTTTATGAATCTGTTGTCTGCTGATCCGCTCAGGTCTTACCAGAGCAGTTGCGATCCGATTGAGCCGCTTCACGAAGCTCTTTGTTCTCGTTCTCCAGTTCCTGCATACGACGCTCGAAGGGCGCAAGCGCTTCTTTAATCTGCACCTCGGTAAAGCGGGGTGTGATGTGCTGCGGGCAATTCCAGTCGAACGCCTCAACCTGAATTACGTAGGCACGTTCGATCACGTCTTTACTGCCCGGTTCGCGAAGCCGGTCGAGCCAGTCTCTGGCGGCACTGCCTTCGAAAATCTGCGCGTGGCCCAAAATCTTCAAACGCGCCCGGGCAGGATAATCCACCATGATCAAGGCCACGCGATCGTCGCTGCCCAAATTGCCCGTACTGACGTATTGCTTGTTTCCCCGGAAATCTGCGAACGCAACCGTGTGATCGTCAATGACCTTGAGGAAGCCCTCCGGCCCGCCGCGATGCTGGACGTAGGGCCAACCAGTCGCCCCCACGGTTGCGATATAAAAACTGTCGCGTTCGGAAATAAAGAAACGTTCATCGGCACCAAGTTGATCGCGCGAAGCACCATCGGCGTCCATACGCGCGTATTGGCGGCGGCTCCTATATTGCTCCTGCAACTTCTTGACGAGCGGCGTAAAGACAAGAGACCCGAAGTTGTGTGCCATAGATGTTGTCCTCTGATAGTGGGATAGTCGGTAACGTCAGCCCGTTGAGTTTTTCGAAGGCGAGCTATTAACTCAGAGTTCGCGTCACGAAAAGTTCTTCCGGGATCGCCCAACAGTCTTGATTGGATCCAGAACTCGCGCAGTCCCCTTCGTACGCGTTTCCGTTCTGTACTATAAGGCCGGTGATTCGCTGGGGATAGCTCGGCGCGATTAAGCGAAACGAGCCTGCCAGCTGCGGCATTGGGTTGGGGAACATGTTTGAGGAAGAGGGAAACCCATGCAGGATCGGGATCGCAGGGGCATTTACCGTACTCGCTTCGCGATAGAAGACAGCTTGGTCGTCAATGCGAGCGGTCTTAGAATGAACCGAATCGTATGTGTGCGTATAACTTTCAATTGCTGCCATTGTCGTGCTCCGAGGCTTTCTTATTGCTGGTAAAAGCTTTTGCTCACCACAATACGGAAACAATTTACGGCGTTCTTGCGTGAAATTGCGTTTCTTCCGAAATCGTGCTCCGGCTTCGAACTCATGCGGCATGACGGTCTCAACCTGTGAGTTCGTTCGTATTTATAAGCGTCGCAAAAGATGTCACCAGGAGCATGCTCGTCCTTCTTGTTATTTCAGAGCGGTACGCGCCGCACCTCGACGTCGTCGGTTCCATTCAGAATATGACCGGAGCGACAGCCCTCCCTTACCAACCCACGCAGGCCGCGCTTCAAATCCGTGATTGTTCGGTGTCCGACATTGCGGTCCACGGAGGCTATTCCTGTTGGAACAGCGTTGCAAGCAGACGGTCGAATGAAACTTGCCGCCTGAGACGGTTAAGGTCGGTTGGATCGATTAGAGAGGCTTTCTTCGGCCGCGCTTCAAGGGCCGTCCGGAATGCTCCGGCGGTTGAGTAAATTCTCGCTGGTGGCATTACGCAACCCTTAGGAAGACTGCTGCCACGATCTTTCGCGCGGGTTTCATCCATCTGCGTGCTCGTGACCGGTTGTCGGGTGATCAGCCCGTCAATGGCTTGCTTTAGAGCTTGTCGTATGAAGTTTGGCTCAACCGCTGCCGCAATTATTGCGTCGAGAATCGTTTTCAGCTGGCGAGTGAATGAATCTAAATCCTTGCGCGATTTGTACATCGACGTTAGAAAGATCGGCGTAGTGCAGGGTCAGAATCTTCGGAATTGCACTGTTAGGCCGGAAGCCGGACGGAACGGTCATGTGGAGCTTTGCAGGATTCAGTTCTGACAGATCATAGAGGCTCAGCGCGGTCTGGTGGCTATAAACCGCTTCGACTTCTTCGTTCCGGTTCCGCGACCAAAGCGACCAAAGAACAAGGTCGGACCGAATCGGCGCTGGGGAAGAGCCCGAGCCGATAGATTCCTCAATGCTGCCTTATCCAGTTGCAAGCCTGAACGTGATCTGGGGGGGTATTTTCGGCAAATCCCGACGCTTTCGCCTGCTGCGTTGTAAACAAACCCTGTTGTTGCTCCGCAGTCGCGAACAGGTGCTGGGATGCATCACGGCGGGGCTGAGCCACAACACAATACTACAAGTTTATTGTGGTCTGTCAAAAACACCCGTCACTCCTGCGCGACCCAGCGCCGACGCCCAATATTATGCCCAGAGGTCACCACGCGAAAGTAAACCTTGAGACAATCGGGTCTCCCGTTCGACTGGCCCCGCCTAAAGCACCGTCGTCCAGGCGACTTCTGCCGGTGGGACGAAACCGCGATCCGGTTTCCATTAACCGCGTGCTCCTGCTCCGGCATGAGCGTTCAAGGGTGAGCATGCGGCGTGGAGTGCGGACTGGCAGTTCTCCGGCGTCAGCAAATCGGCCTCTGGAGATAGTGGACGGTCTTATAGAGTTGGAGAGCTTACTATCGTCGAATCGCGCGTGACGAGATCAGGTAAGTCTGCGTATAGCACGTATCGGACACTTGGCCTTCAACGGGCGGTGTTAATGTCGGAAGAATGCACCGAAGCACCATCGCCTTTCTGACGTGCGTGCTTGCTCTGAATTCCTGCCACAAAACCCCGCTCCAAACCGCGACGCTCCGGTACGCACACTCCTGGCAATCGCGCCCTGACGATCTGGCGAAGATCAACCGCCTGTCGGAGAGCTTTCTGCAACAAACCGGAATCCGGATCGTCCACATCCCGACGCCCGAAAGCACGCACGATTACCTTGAGCTCTCACGCAAACTCCTCCGGGCGGGAGTTTACGGCACCGACCTGATGACCACTGATCTCATCTGGCCGCCGCTGCTTGAGCCGGACCTTCTCGATTTGCGCACCGCTATGCAAGACGAGCTCTCGGAAATCGAGCCCGAGCTCCTCAGAAACTACACCGTGCGCGAAAGAGTTGTCGCCATACCCTTCAATGTGCCCATCGGAGGCCTCGAGTACCGCGCCGATCTATTGCGCAAGTACGGATACAAGCACCCGCCAAAAACCTGGGATGAACTCGAATCCATGGCGCAGCGCATCCAGGCGGGGGAGCGCGCCGGGGGAAAGAAGGACTTCTGGGGGTACGTCTGGCAAGGTACGGCCGCCGAGACGCTGACTTGCAACGCCCTTGAGTGGCAGGCCTCGGAGGGCGGTGGCAAAATTCTTGAGGACGACGGGACCATCAGCGTCAACAACCCCGTTGCTATCCGCGCGTGGCTGCGCGCCAAACGTTGGATCGGTGGCATCTCTCCGCCATCCGTCCTTGCGTACCGCGAGCGCGACACCATGAACGTTTTCGATGCGGGAGGCGCCGCGTTTAATCGTCTTTGGCTGATCACGCCCATCAGCAAGACCGGGCAGGCGCGCCACATCCATTGGCGCAGCTTGACTCCCAAAGTGGAGACTGGTTTCGCCAGCATGCCAGCGGGTGGGGTGGGTTCGCGCGCCACGCTCGGGGGTAATGGATTAGCCATTTCCCGCCACACCACGCATCCGAGTGAAGCCATCGCTCTTGAGCGTTTCTTGATTCAGGCACAGCTTAAGGAGGGAGGTCTCGACGATGGTGGCCTCCCTCGCCAGCCTATGCTTTACGACCCTCCGGCAATCGGCAGCAGCGGCCAAGCCGTCATCATCGCGCGACCGTCCATGGTCGCCGGCACCGCGTACGAACGGGTCACCAGCGCCTACTTCAATGCAGTACATTCTGTCTTAACGGGCGAGAAGGATGCTTATCGCGCTGCTGCCGAATTGGAGCAGCTATTGGTCTCCATTACGGGCTATCACACGGGACCGCCGCGCTAGCCACGCCCATGGCAATCCGTTCTCCCAAGCTCGGCCCCATCCTTATACTCACGTTCGCATCTCTAGTGGCGTTGATTGTCGGGGGTAACGGGCTTCTTGTTTGGCAATTTCAGTTTGAGCGCACCGAAACCGAACGGCTGAGCGTGGCCAATGAGCAGGCCATTAAAGTGTTGCGTCTGCAGCAGGAGTTGCTCTCCTTCCATCAAAGGCTTGCCGATCTTCTTCAAACCGGCGACGAAGCCGCCGTGCTCGCTGGGGTGGATCCCCTTCGCAACCTGTTCCTCGATCAGATCAGCGCCACGCGCAAGTCCATTACGCGTCTTTCGTCGCGCGCTCGGGTGAACCCCTCGTTTCTACCCACGCTTGATGCTATTGCCATCGACCTAACTTCACAAATCGAAGCCGTCACTGCCTTGGTCCGCTTGAAGGATTGGGGGGTCGTGCGCATGCGTCTGGAGAACGTGATGCGTGTGATGGAAACGCAGATCGCAATCCTCGTCTCCACAGTTGACCGTGATTCAGCGGAAGAACTTACTCAGGCAATGACAGATATGCGAACCATTCAGCAGCGCATTTTGATCGTTCTTCCTCTCATCGCCTTCTCGACATTCCTCAGCGCCGCCTTCTTTGCGTGGGCAATCATGCGCCGGCTCCTCGATTTGCGGCTCGAAGAGCGCGTAGCCGAGCGTATGCGCATCGCGGGTGAGCTTCACGACCATCTTCTGCAAGGCGTCATTAGTGCGAAAATGATGACCCACATGGCGCTAGATCAGCTCGCAGAAGAAGCCGCCGCGTGGCCGTTCCTGAAACGCGCCACAAGCATGATGGAGCAGGCCATCAACGGAAGCCGTGACACCATCACTCATTTCCGTGTCGGGTCTCGAAGCGATCAGGATCTGGGCCGCGCCTTCTTGGGCCTGCAGGAAGAGCTCGGGATGGAAAAATCCACAGAATGCCATTTGCACGTCACCGGGCAGGCGAAACCCCTGTGGCCCGTCATTCGCGACGATGTATATTCCATCGGCCGCGAGGCGCTACTCAACGCTTTCCGCCACTCCGGAGCAAATCAGATCCGGATTGAGCTCGAGTACTCCGCGCATCTCCGCATTCTCATTCGCGACAATGGCTGCGGCATCGAACCTCAGTGGATCGAGAGCGGACGCGAAGGACACTTTGGCCTCGAGGGCATGCGAGAACGCGCCGAGCGGATCGGAGCGAAACTCGTGGTGCGCACAATACCCGCGGGCGGTACCAACGTCGAGCTGCGCGTTCCGGGCTCGATTGCATTCAAAGATTCCCCAGCCCGCCGTCGGTAACAAGCTCGCTGCCGATCTTGTACGCCGACCTGTCCGAAGCCAGTCCCCTGGATGCGCCGCGTTCGTGTCCCAAAACTCGCTCTCGATCAGCGTGAGGGCGGCCGCGCGACTCAGCGGGACATTGGGGGCCACTGCCCGCTTCAGCAATGCACCGCGCCCACACGATCAAACATGGTCAAAAATCTGCCGTTTCCAAACCATCTCGCCAGAAGTGTATCCCCGTTGCGACTCCGCCCTTCAGGCTTGGTTCCCGATCAGCGCGACCATCTTTCCCGGGCCGCGCCTAATATTCCGCCCTGCATACAAATTCGGCAGATCGCCCATAGCCACAACCGCCTTAATCACCGGCCGCAGCTTTCCGTCATCGATCAACCTGCCAATCTCGTCCAATTTCCTCCCATCGCACTCCACGATGAAGAAGGATTGCTTCACCCGCGGTTCGGTCGATCCTTCCGCCGTCGATGCCACAGTCACCACCCGTCCGCCGGGCGCGAGGAGGTCCCACGACCGCTCTAGCATTTCGCCCCCGACAGTGTCGAACACTACGTCGAACCTGCCGGCCAATTCGTCCAATCCCGCGGTGCGATAGTCTATCGCCTGCTCCGCGCCGAGACTTAGCACGAAATCGCGATCGCCAGCGGACGCTGTCGCGGTCACATGCGCACTTTGCAACACTGCAATTTGGATTGCGAACACTCCCACGGCGCCCGCGCCGCCGTGAATCAGGACTCTATCACCTCGCTGCACTTTCGCCCGATCTACCAGCCCCTGCCAGGCAGTGAGCGCGCTGATCGGAACTGCGGCTGACTCGGCATGCGTGAGGCTTTTCGGCTTCTTGGCGATGGCTGTGACCGGAGCCGTGCAGTAATCCGCCATCGCCCCATCCGCGTACCAGTCATTCATGCCAAAGACCTCACTGCCGATTACCCCGTCGCCATCGATCACCACGCCCGAAAACTCGTGCGACGGAACCGCGCCCGTTCGCTGTCCACCGCTGCGGTTGTGAGTCGTGGGATACCAGCCTAGTTCCGTCAGCATCAGACCCGCGGCGTGAACCTCGACCAGCACTTCTCCCGGCGCTGCATGAGGCCGCGCGCGCTCCCCGGCCATTAACCCGGGAGGCTGACCACCATTCACACACATCACGCGCATAGCTACTTCACCTCTTCCGCTCTCCGCCGTCGCCCACTTTTCAAGTACAAAGCCGCGCGCGGCTCCAGCAGCGGGTCCGGCGAAGGAGCGATGCCACTCACTCGCGGAATCGGATCGAAAATGATGTGCCGCTGTTCTTCGGCATTGTTCGGTACAACGCCTCGCAACTCAATTGAGCCGAACTCGATCTCGGTCCGTTCTTCGGACCAGTGAACCGTCGAGTCATCAATCACGTCCTCGTTCGCAGCTATCTGCACGCGGATGTGCATCGTGACCGGCTTTTTGGTGATCCGCTCTTGAATCTCGTTCATTAGGTAATCCGTCGAAACCGTCGCCTCACTCTTCATATCCAGAAACTCTGGACCTCCCGTTTCTGGCCAGATGCGATACCGTCCGAAACGCTCAGTGCCTTCGGCATTCGTGAATTTATACGCGGTCACGCTGAAATATCTCTCTTTCGCAAAACTAACCGGCATGGGTTTCGGCGTCTGCACAAAGTCGAACGCGGCCGGATGCGCTTGCATGAATCGGTCAAGCGCGGTCGGCTTCACCGAATCCAGGCCGCTCAAACGAATCGCCCTCAAGAACTCGACAAACTCTTCTGCGGTCCGCGTCGGAAAGCCATCCACCGAATGAGAGATGATGTCGGTGTGCACGTGCGGCCCCAGGAGGAATCGAATTGCGAGTCCGCGCGGGCTCGCGCCGGGATCGTTATCCGGAATGGTCGGAATACCCGCGAAATCGGAGAAGCGCGCTATTACTTCTGTCGCAGCGCTCTCCACGTGCGGCGCGCACGTCAGCATTTTCACGTTCGCGGCCGGGGTGAACACTCCCGCCAGTAAAATCCCTTTCGCATGGGCGGGGCGACATCCGGCGTGGTGTCCGTTCAGATCGTCAAAAGCCTTTAGCGCGTCTTCGGAGAGTGTGGTCATTGCAGTTTGAGAAGTCATGCTGTAACTGTGAACCAGCGCTGCGACCCGGTCATCGCTTCTTAGAGGCGTTTTGCTGTGACCTAATAGTTGTAGGAATGACTTGTTCTAAAGGTTAATAATTCCGCGGCGCAAAGCGATGGCCACCGCCTGCGTTCGGTCGTTTGCGCCCAACTTCTCCATGATGTGCTTCACGTGAGCCTTGACCGTCTCTTCCGAAATGAAAAGCTTCTCCGCCACGTCGCGGTTGCGATTACCGTCAGCCACCAGCCTCAGCACTTCGATCTCGCGCTTGCTGAGAGATTCCTCTCCCGCGTGATCCGCCAAATGCGCAGCCACTTCCGCCGGCACGCGCTTCTTGCCCGCATGCACGTCGCGGATGGTCTCCACAATCTGCTTTGGCGGCATCGTCTTCAGAAGGTAGCCGCGCGCGCCAGCAACCAGCGCGCGCTGTATCTCAACATCGCCTTCCGACGTTGTCAGCACTAGAATGCGCGCATTAGAAAATTCACCCCGGATGGCAATGATCGTTTCTATGCCGCCCGCGTCGGGAAGCCGGAGATCCATCAGCGTGACGTCGGGCTTCAGCTCTCGAAACCTGCGAATCCCCTCCTGCGAAGTGAATGCCGATCCCACGAGCTCCATGTCCGGTTGCGCGTTGATGATGGTGGCGATCCCCTCACTAAGTAGCGGGTGATCGTCGATGCTCATCACGCGGATCGTCGTAGCGCCCATTTCCCCCATGTACTTTCCATGGATCATAGCATCCGCCAAATGCCCCGCCAGGAATAAAGGAAGCCTTGCGGCTCCCCTCTAACCATACGGATTCGCATCCACCGGTGCGGTGGGCTAAGCAGTTCGCCGTCAGCAATATAGAGTGCGGGGCTGTTCGCCAACCTCTGCGATCTCCCGAGCTAAGTTTCGACCACCTTCTGCACGCAATCGCAGAACTTACTACGAGCGCCCTCGATGGGATACGGGCCCGCGATTCTAAGCCCGCTTGCCCGATGGCGTCCGCCTCCGATCTCGTGGTTGTACATCGGCGTCGTTTGTAGCGGGAAAACGTTCAACCTAGGGCCAGCGCAGCCCCGCGCTCGACGTGAGCCGCTGCCCACGCCAGCAAGTCGTCCGCGACGCGCTCCCACCCCTCCTGACCGAGCGTGAAATGCGTCCTTTCCGGGTATTCCACATAGTCGGTAACCGCCTTCGACTTAGCAAACAGCTTGTAATTCGCCTGAACGACCGCCGACGGAGATACGTGGTCGCGTCCCCCAGCGACCAGCAGCAGCGGCGCGCGATCGTCGTTATGAAAGTCCAGCGCGGTCGCCGCGTGCGGATTGAAGTTGGCGAACGCCGCCTGGAACAGCACATGGTCCGGACCCGGCACGGCGTAACGCTCATACGCACGAAGCGACTCTTCTTCGGTCATAGTGTTTGTGAACGCGTAGTGGAACTGCTCAGGCGTTAACGGTATAGCGTGATGATTGTTTGCCGGATTGCTCAAAGCGGGAAACGTAACCTTCAGCGTCGAGAAAGGCAAAAAAATAATGCCTTTCACCGGCGCCGGTCCGATAGCTACCCCCGCCGCACCCAACCCACGGTCCAGCAGAATCTCGGTGATGAGTCCGCCGAACGAATGCCCCATAATGATCGGTGCCCGGTCGAGTTTGCGAATAATTTCTTCATAGTGAGCTACGATTTCTCCAATGCCCAGGTTGGCAATCGCCGATGGATTCCGCCTGATCTGTTCGATGCCGCCTTCAAGGCCTGGCCAGCCGCGATTGACCACCCGGTATCCTCGCGACTCGTACCGCGCCACCCAATGCTCCCAACTGAGTGGAGTCATCCAAAGCCCGTGAATGAGAACGATAGGCCGCCGTTCGTTAGTCATGTAAGTTGAACCTCGCTTTCTCTGCGCTTTCAGCGCTTCCCAATGTTTGCAAAATAGCCGTGCGCTCAAAACACCCGAATAGGCGGTCTTTCGATTACTCGAACGAGGCATCTGCAAATGCTTCGCCTCGGTAAGCGCGGCCTCTACTCGCGCATTCAAACGGCGAGGCTAGAGATAGAGCCGATTTGCACACTCGCGCAGTATGTGAACTTTGTGGTTGGATCTCCACGACCGCCTCAACAGATTTGAATGGATGTCTCTTGATGCACTCGTGCTTGATTGGTTCAGCTTCGGCTTCACGCTGATGAAGCCGCCCGCGCCAGACTCTTCGGAACCGCACTGTTACGCTGGAAGCCGGACGGAACGATCATGTGGAGCTTTGCAGGATTCAAATTTGACAGATCGTAAAGGCTCAGCGCGGTCTGGTGGCTATAAACCGCTTCGACTTCTTCGTTCCCGTTCCGCGACCAAAGCGACCAAAGCGACCAAAGAACAAGATCAACTCGGTCGGCGCCAGGGAAGAGAGCGCGCGGTAGATTCTACGGTGCTGCCTGATGCCGTTACGAACCTGAACGTGGTACGGACGAGTATTTTCAGTGAATCCCGCGGCCTTCTTCTGCTTAGTCGTGAAGAAACCCTGTTGCTGCTCCGCAGCCTCGAAGAGGCGTCGGGATGCATCCCGATGGGGTTAAGTCCCGGCACAATACTACAAATTTACTGTGGTTCTGTCGAACCAGCGGTGCCTTACTGGGCGAGCAAGCGGCTATGCCCAATACTATGCCCAGTTTTCGCCACGCGAAACTCAAAACCTTTGATAACGTAAACCCTTGAAACTGCTTTACGTCGAGGTCCGGTCAAATTTGATCTCCTGGTTTTGGCCCAGGAGATCGTCAGTGCATAGACACACTTCTACTTACAAAACGTTCTAAGTTATTGAGAACATTGGTCGGGGCGAGAGGATTCGAACCTCCGGCCTCCTGGTCCCGAACCAGAGGGGTCTAGCGATGACGAAGAGTGAGCAGCGTTGCTACCGGTTGCTTAAGGGTGCTACTTCTTCTTACGTTTCTATGGTTTACATCGGCGTCCTCCAGCGCAGGTAGTAATGGAGAGCAATGCTTCTATGCACAGGGTGGGCATAGTATTGGGCATAGTCGTTACCGAAGGCGGCACTGAAAATGGATATTTCTCAGGGTCGCTCGGGTTCACAAATCGGACTCTCCAACGGTTACTCGACATCAGGGCTCTAATACTCAAGGGAGTTGGCGAATGACATTCCGAACATTCAACACCCGCGCGAGCGGTTCCGACTCGCCATGCAAGGTTCCGCGATTCTGCAAAGCTTCCGGGAGACATCTGGATGCGGTGAGAAAACCCTTCGCCATTCGAGACGGAGCGAAATCTCCGTTCGCCTTCCTTCGTGCTGATCGTCCGCGGCCGGGCAGCTTCGATCAAGCGCGCGTGATCGCGCCGAACTTGAACCCGTAGCTTTGACGTCGGCCGGTCGGTTACCGTTGCCTCCCCTACTGAATTGAGAGACAAACCACTGCCTGATGCGGCCGAGCCGCTTGCGAGGGCTGAGGCCGTGGCGCACCAAGCCCCGCCTTCGACGACGCTTTAGCGCATGACCTTCGTTGACGTTAAATCCGCTCCGTTCGCTTTTGGCTCAGACACGCAGCCGGATGCCGAGCGGTTCATTCTGTCGAATGGGAGTGCGTTCTGGGCCCGCTTAAGATCCAACGGTCTGCTCTTACGCGCGCTTTGCTCCATGAATACTTAGCTCCTTGTTCCCAACTGGAGTTTCAAATCTTACGCGGTCCAGCTTTCGGGGGAAGCGTCAGACGACCACCGGCGTTGCAGCCCGCAGATGGAAGCCGAGCGTCAGTGCCTCGTAACGATTGAAAAAAGTCTCAAACTGGAAAAGATGAGGGACGCCGTCGGAGTCAAATAAGCGGAGAACGCCCGAGCCGAGGGTGCCTCCGGCGCGATTCTCGCAGTAAGACAGCATCCCGGCGTACAGTTCGGACTCGGTTACGGCCGGAAACCGGCGCTCAAAGCTCCGCGAGCGGATTAAGTAGCGCAGCGGATTTCGAGAGGAGAAATCGGCTGGCGGACGGTGTGGATGCCCGCTGATCGCGCCAACAACTGCGTTCGAGCTCAATTCAACGTACCGCCATAGAGTGGTCGTGAGTGTGTTGCTGTAACGATCCTGAAGAGTTCTCACTGCCTCAATGCCTGGAGACAGGCTCTGACTTTCCACGACGAATCGATTCCCGAGAAAAAGAAGCTGACCGGCGGCGTAGTTCGCTTCGGCTTCAATCTGCTGATGACAAGACGGCGTCAAGCGTGGACTGATTGTCGCCGAGCATAGTGTCCGCGTGCCACGGGATAAGATCGTGGCCGATTTCGTGCGCCTCGCTCCATCGTTGTTTCAGGTCAGGTGTCTCGGAATCAATTAAGATGCGCCTCCGGTCGGGCAGCAACAGAGCCTTAAGGCCGAGTTTCCCAATCACATCTTTGAGGATTGAAGGGCGCGCAAGAACCTGCTGGCCCGCCACCTTCAATTTGTGCACTACCTCGCGAGTGGCACCGTCGTCTGTTGACGAGTAGAAGCTCTTGTCCAGGCGCAGGAGTTCCCGAACGTCGACCAGGCGTACCGGCGGATCTGGTTTCCCGAGATCCGCCAGCACTTTGGCCACAAAGCGATCAATATCGGAGCCGGCGTATGGATCGAGGAACAGGTTCCGCAAGTTCGCCCTCTCCTACCTGGATTCATTCAGGTACCGGACGAATTCCTCAAGCGCCTGATGCTCCTGACGGCTAAGCTTTTCAACCGATTCGGATCGTGCCGCGAATTTCACAGCCTGTTCGCCGAGCCGACGATCGCGCACGAGCATGTTTCCGGAAAGCTGAAGCATCCGCTCTCGCGGCAGATCCAGCGCTGTCGATAACTGGTAAACGGTACGGGGACCGGGAATGTAGGCGGGATCGTGCTCGATGCGAATCGCCTCACTAACGTCGATACGAGAGGATTCGGCTAAATCCTCGATGCTCCAACCGCGCTTGCGGCGGCTCAGATTGATGAGTCGGCCAAACGCGACTACACGTGGTTCGGCTGCCGGATCACCCGCTGGCTTTCCCATTGCCCGCGGTACCTGGTCCCACGAGAACGAGCCAGCGGCGATTTCAAGATTCTGATCGCTGTCCGCGTGTCTCTCAAGCCACTGCTTGTCGAAACTGAATTTCATTGGCACCTCACCGGAGGAAAGCTGCTGCTTGTTCGGGCGTCATCTCGAAATACCGCAGCTCCTCCTTTCTCTTGTCATTTCCCAGGTCTGTCATCCCACAGTTCCGAGCGTAGAACGTTTCCGCTTGCGGCAGGGCGTGCAGACCAATCCGCCCTCTGAATCCTTCTTCCATGCTTAATTGCACCGCCGTCGAAATCAGAACCCTGCCCACCAGACTGAACCGGGGTAATTCGACCAAGCTCGGCGAGTTCCATGGCGCCGTAGCCACGAAATCAACATATACCTGTTCTTTCCCTTTCTGATCCTTGATCCGGCAAGGATGCCCCGCAGTAGAAACCAGCATCAGACCTTGCATGGCTCCATCGCATTCGACGCCGAACATCCGATACGCGATCAGGCCCCGCACCGCCTCGTGTTTCTTGCGCCAATCCCAGTGGCTGTGTTCCGGAGGCGACAATTCGGAGTTGCCTGCGCGCCTCCGTTCTTCTAGAGATTTCATCAAAAACGGCTGCCAGGCGGATTCCGTGGTCTCCACTTCCTGTCTTGACACGCCATCGATCAGAGCAGCCTCGACAAGTTCGCCGGTCCTCCGGTCTTTCAGAAACGTGACGCTCCGGTCGCTCACTGAAGTACCTTCACAAAACCATCAGCTCCGATTTGTTCTTCTTTTCTTTATCCTCAAGGAACAACGTGTCGCCTTGGGCCAAACGATTATCGACGAGCTGATACAGCCGAAGCGCCTGGCGAAGGATTGCCGTTTTGCTCAGGTCCTTGTCGAGGGAGAGCTTTTCCAGAACGGCCATCTCAGCCTCGGTCAGATTGAGCGTCATGGTCTTTTTTTCGCCCGCCATGTCATCTCCCGAATTCAGTATACCAAAAATAGCCAGCGAGTAAATATTTTTTAGCTATAGAATAGCCAATGTTGGGTATAATGGAGTTCGGGAGTATTTGTGACCGAACCGAGAGACAACTCTGCCAAGGGCGTTTTTGGACGGCTACAGGTTCGGCTCGATCCGTGGCAACCGGAATTCGGACCGGAGTTCGCTGGCTTCGATGAAATGGCGGCGGATGCACCGGAGTCCATTGACGTTGAACTGGAGCGACCTCGCGATCACTGGGAGCCCATCGACCCCGAACTAAATTGGCCGCTGAAACACCCCGTCTGGTTCATCGACGGCGTTCGGAGGCTCGAAGCGCGCGTCACAGCCAAACTCGATGGACAGTATTTCTATGGCGCGTTCGGCGCGTATGGCGTGGGCGCGGTTCAAATCGGTCAAGATCAGGCTTGTTTCGAGCGCTTCCTGACTGGCCGCGTGTTCGCGCTCTGCTCTGCAGAGCAACCGGGCGGAGATATCAGCGTTGCGCCCGGATTGAAATACCTTCCTGTTCGCGTCGCCGAGTCCGAGCCTGATGCGCCGGTACGCGCGATTCACGGGCAGATGCGACAAGCGGAAGAAGCACTTGCCAGGGAGCTGGCCTCGCATGAGGATCGACTTGTCGTTGTCGACGGGCCGCTGACATTCGAGGAGACCACAAGAGGGTCAGCAGTCGGGTACATAAAACGAGTGATCAAACCCTATCTCGCCGCACCGCAACTTTCCCTGCTGCCGAGCCTCAAGCCTGGGCAGCGGACGCCTCTGTTCGCATTACGTGGTTCAAAGCGCTTCTCCCGGATCTCCTGGTTTCTTCGGCTCACCGAACTCAGGAGAGGCGACTCCGACTTCTCCGGTGTGGTGCGGCTCGAAGTAGCCGCGTCGGTGGGAATGGAAAAGGCGATCATTCTGGCGGGGCGCTGCGGCGGGTTATTGCCGGAGCTGAAGGGACGCCGCGCGCTTGATCGACGTGCCCCTCAGAACCTGCTACCAATCAGCGCACTTGAGACGTTCCTAAGGCGCAAACTTGGCGACGAACGGATCATCAGGCGTCGCATCGAATCCTTCCTGACAAGAGAGGCCACTTAAAAGACATGGACATTGAAAACGAAGTTGTCGGCGTCGTCCTCGGATCTCGTGAGAGTGCTCCGTTGGATTTCTGGGTCGGCGTCGAAGAGGGAAAGATGGTCCAACTGGACGATCTCATCGTTCTCGACACTGTAATCCCGGACGGCGCTGCGCTAACTTACTACGGAATCGTCGATCAGGTAACCAAACGTTTTGAGGGTAACGCGTTCGATACGGACGCATTCCACGTCGCCGATCATTCGCTCCCGGTCGAGGTCTCCTATGCGGCGCATGTTCAGGTCACAAGGCTGGACCCGGAGGTCTTCGTTCCCCCTCATCCAGGCACACCCGCGCAAGTGGTCAGGGGCGAGGCTTACCAGAAAGCGCTCTACTTCGACCGAATGGAGCGAAAGGTCGCTATTGGGCTGGCCCGAACGGGAGAGCCCATATACGCCAACCTCGAGTTTCTGGATGGAACCAGGGGAGCACACGCCTCCATCAGCGGCGTTTCCGGTGTTGCGACGAAGACTTCTTACGCCACTTTCCTGCTCTATTCTCTGTTTCACTCCGAATCCCTCGGCTCCGATGCCGTGAATTCGAAAGCCCTCATCTTTAACGTGAAGGGCGAGGATCTGCTCTGGCTCGATACCCCGAACACAGGAGTCACGGAAGCTGCCCGGACGCAATATCAGCGTCTGGGATTGCCTGTGGGTCCGTTTCAAAGCGTTCGAATTTTCGCACCCGCGAGAAAGGGCGTCGCTACCTTGATGCCCGATACAGGTGGCCGTGCTACTGGCGTCGAACCGTACGTGTGGACCCTACGCCAATTCGCGGAGCAACAACTGCTTCGCTTCGCGTTCGTTGGAGCCGAAGACGATCGCGCCCAGCTGAGTTTCATCGTCACCCGAGTCGAACACCGCCTGGCCGAAGTGGCCAAAGCCTGCAAACCTCACGAGCCCTTTCTCACGATCGACGGAAATCGGGTGACCTCGTTCCGCGAATTGGTGGAGATGCTGGATTCGGTCCTCCTGGCTCAGTGGGTCCCGCACGCCGCTCCGGGAACGCAGGATGCCTTCCGCCGCCGGCTTTATCATTCGCTCGAACACATCGGACATCTGATCCGGGGCGATGAAGCCGCCACGAACCATTCCGTGGACTGGGAAGGTCAGCAAGTCACAGTTATCGATATTCACAATCTCCGCGCCGCAGCGCAGATGTTTGTAGTCGGCGCCATTCTCAAGCGCGCCATGGAAGACAAAGAAAGGAGGGGTACGTCGAAGCCGCTGATGTTTGTGGTGCTGGACGAACTTAATAAGTATGCCCCTCGGACCGGATGGTCTCCCATCCGCGAAGTCTTACTCGATATCGCGGAGCGGGGTCGTTCTCTTGGCGTCTCTCTGTTCGGAGCTCAGCAAACGGCCAGCGAGGTGGAACGGCGCGTCGTAGCCAATGCTGCACTCAAGGTAGTCGGACGACTTGATGCAGCCGAGGCTGAACGAGACGAATATCGGTTCCTGAACAGCGTCTCCCGCGTTCGCGCGACGGTTCTTCAGCCTGGCTCGATGATCGTCGCGCAACCGGAGATTCCGACGCCAATTTTGTTGCGTTTCCCCTTCCCGGCATGGGCCACCCGGGCGAGCGAGGCAAACAGGGGCATCCCGGATGAGAAAGAACTATTCGCGCCGGATGGAAGACTGAGGTGACGAAATGAAGATCGTACACACAAGCGACTGGCACGCAGGCCGCGTTTGGAAGAACATCAGTCGGCTGGACGAATTGGAAGCATGCCTGGATCATATGGCGCACTACGTGGAGCGCGAATCCGTAGACCTTCTGCTGGTGACCGGCGATGTTTTCGATTCTGGCGCTCCGGCGGCTCGCGCTGAACGCACGGTGTTCCGTTTCTTTAAGCGTATTGGCGCAAGCGGCGCTCATACCGTGGTGATTGCCGGTAACCACGACTCTTCGGACCGATTTGAAGCATGGGGAGCATTGACCGAACTGGTGAACGTCTGGGCATTGGGCAGACCGAAGCCAGCCAGTGACGGGGGCGTAATGACAATCAGAACGCGATGCGGAGAGACCGCCGTCATCGCCGCAGTGCCTTTTGCGGCGCAGCGCCGGTTAGTCACGGTACTTCAATTGGCAGAGGGTGACGACACCGCTATGGGCACATACGCTGCCAGAATGGGGGACATCGTGAAGACTGCTTTGCGGGTCGTTTCGCAAGGACGCAGTGAATCTGCTCTGTCTCCACACCCATCTGGAAGGTGCGCTTAAGGGTGGATCGGAACGGCCGGTACATGTCGGAGATGACTGGGCTGCTCTCCCCGCGGACTTGCCGGCGACCGCACACTACATCGCTCTCGGACATATTCATCGCCCTCAGAAAGTCGAGGCACCGTCACCGGCCTACTATGCCGGTTCGCCCATGCAGTTGGACTTCGGAGAGGCGGGTGAGGAGAAGACCTTCCGAGTAATCGAGGTGAAGCCGGGGCCTCGCCCTGCCAAGATTAGCAACGTCCCGTATGTGGGCGCCAAACAGCTTGTTCATGTTTCGGGAACGCTTGCGGAGATCGAACTCCGCGCGACTGACCTGAAGGATGCCGGATGGCTAAGGGTGGTCATCAATCTTGATAAGGCCGATCCGGATGTCAACCGCCGAGTTCGAAACCTTCTGCCCAACGCCGTGAGCGTTGATTGCGTGACTCCGCGTGCCGCCGCGGTCGAGAAGGTTATCGCTTTCGATTCAACGGCGCCTTCCGAGGTGTTTCGCCAGTTCTTTCGTGAGGCCCACGGCAAGGACGCGAGCGACGAGCTTATAGAAATTTTTAATAGTCTGCGCGAGGAGGTCGAGGAGAAATAATGCGCCCCGTTCGTTTGGAAATTCAGGGATTCACCTGCTACCGCGAGAAGCAGGAGATTGATTTCAGCCGTCTCGGGCTCTTCGCGATCTCAGGTCCCACGGGAGCAGGAAAATCCAGCATCCTCGACGCAATCGCGTTCGCGCTCTATGGAAAGATCCCGCGCATGGGCGGACAGAACCTGGATGAATTCATTTCGCTCGGAGCTGCCCGCGCCTCAGTACTATTCGAATTCGACATTCAGCACGAACGATATAGAGTGGCTCGTTCTCTGCCTCGAAACGGTCCTAAGAAGGTCCAGCTTGAGCAGATCTCAAGCGGTTCGCAAAAGCCGTTGGCTGACGGCGTGGGCGAGGTTAACACAAAGCTGCAGACACTGCTGGGGCTCGAATACGAAGCGTTCATACAGTCGGTGCTTCTGCCCCAGGGGGAGTTTTCGCGGTTTCTTAAAAGCAAACCTGCCGATCAGCGGCAGATCCTTCGGGAACTCCTCCGGCTTGGGATTTACGAACGAATGCGCGAACGCGCCTTCGCGCAAGCCAAGGAACTTGCTTCGCTCATGGACAACGATCGGAAGCTGCTTGACGGTCCTTATGCGGAAGCGACTCAGCAGAACGTTTCCCGGCTCGAAGCCGAACTTGAAACTCAGGCTGCGAGGAAGCAATCCCTCGCGAGTGATCGGGACGCCTTGAAAGCTTCGCTGGAGACCATTCGCGCGCAATGGAAGCAGGTTGAAGACCGGCAAAATCGTCGAAAAACCCTTGGGCATCTCGAACAGGATCGCCCTCGGATCGACAAGCTCAGAAAAGCCGTCGAACTCGGAAAGCGGGCCGCACAGGTGCTGCCGGTGCTCGATCGGGCCGCGGCGAAGCTCACAGCGTGGCAAACCTGCGAAAAGGAAGCCGGTGAACTGCAGCAAGAACTCAAGCGTGCTGAGAATATCGCACAAAGCCGGGAGCGGGATCTCATAGAAGCACAGGCGAAAGCCGACACTCTTCCAGCCCGGAGGTTGCGCAAAGAGGAGCTCCTGGGAATCCAGCCGGTTCTGAAAGAGAGGACGAGGCAGGAGGAAAGCCGCCGGAAGGCGCGGACCGCACTCTCAACAACGCAGACCGCGATTGTCGAAGGGAAGGCAGCTCTTGAACGCGCCGAAACTGCGGTGGCTTGCGCCAGGACACGCGTGGAGACTCTGGGCAAAGAACGGATCGGTCTGGAATATGATGCGGCGATCCACGCCATCTTCAAAAACGCGCGGATGCCTGCGTACGCTCTTGACGACGCGCGCAAAAAAGCGGCTGCGCTCGATCCCAAAGCCGTCCAAACCGCACTCACCCTGGCAGAGGGCGAGCTGAGTAAGGCCGAAAAGGAAGCCGCGGCAGCCAGTGCGGAACAAACCACGGCACAGAAAAAGTTCGGAGCAGCGGAAAAAGCACATGAGATTGCGCAGACACAGCACAAGGCCGCGGCCATCCGATCGGGGCTGACGCCTGGCTGCGAATGCCCTGTGTGCGAGCAGCCGGTACACACCATTCCCGCCGGTCCCCCGCCCGCCGATCTGGAGAAAGCGAAGAAGGCTCTTTCTGCGGCGAGACAGGCCTGTGACAAGGCTGTGGAGCTTGCGAGCAAGGCGAACACTAAGGCGAGCCGGGCTCAGGCGGATGCCGAGAACGCGCGCAAAAACGTAGAGGATTGGGAACTTCAGGCAGGGAACGCCAGGAATCGGGTAGAAGAACTTTCGAGGCAACTAATCACAACTATTACGCCGTTCGACTGCCCTGCCGGGGTGATGGTTGAGCAGTTTGTTGAGACGGAGTGGTCCAGGCTGGAACAAGTCCATTCAAAGTGGGAGAAGCTGGGCCAACAAATCACCCAGGCCGATGTGGAAACCCATAAGGCCGATTCCTTGCGTCACGCCGCGGCCGTGCGATTGGATAACGAGGAGAAGAACAGGGCACGACTGACAGATGACATCGCCGAGACGGATCAGCGGTTGAGCGAATACGATGCTCAAATCCGGAAGGTAGGCTCGGACGATCCGGAGAAGGAACTGAAGGCGCTTCAGAAAGAAATCGCGGACCTCGAACAGAAGCTTGACACTGCTACGAAGGAATACCAGGCTGCGGACGCGACCTTTCATTCGCTGGAAATCAAGATCACGGCGGCTGCGGGCCGCTTGATCGCAGCCCTTGCCGATCGGGAACAGTTTCAGGCGATGGCCGAACGCGCATTGAGAGAAGCCGGTTTTTTGGATGGCGCCGAAGCGCGGAAATCAGCACTGGAGACCGGAAAGATCGCTGAGGGCGAGCAGGCAGTTGCGAGCTTCGAACGAAATGTAAACCAAACGCAGGCCCGCCTTCTGGAACTCGACATCACTTTGGAGGGAATCAATCTTACGGAAGCTGATGTCGAGCGCGAAACCCGGAAGCATACGGCCGCCGAAGACGCAGTGACCACACTCGCGGATCAGATCAGCCAAAAAACCAACGCCTTACAAAGGCTGAAAGCCGACACAGAAAAAGCAGAAGCGCTTCGGCTGATCTACAAAAGCCGCCGATCTCGCCATCTTCTGGTGCATCAACTGTCTCAGGATCTCAAAGGCGACGGCTTTCAACAGTATCTGCTCGACGGTTCTTTCAGGCGCCTCGTGGCAGGCGCATCCACCCGATTGAGAGAGCTCAATGGACGCTACGAACTGACGTTCAGCGACAGCAAGTTTTCGATCATCGACCGCGATCATGGAAGCCAGTCTCGTCTTGCGGATACCCTTTCGGGTGGAGAGACATTCCTGGTGTCCCTCGCACTGGCCTTGGAACTTAGCGAGCAGGTCCAGCAGGCGGCAGGAGCCGTCCGGCTGGACAGTTTGTTTATCGATGAGGGCTTCGGCACTCTCGACTCTGAGACCCTCGACACTGTCGCTGACGCGATCGAAAGCCTGAGCAAGACGAACCGAATGGTCGGCGTAATCACCCATGTGGCGGAACTCCATCGCCGTTTGCCGCGGTTAGAAGTGCGGCCTACGCCATCGGGTTCGATTGTGGAGTACGTTGAGGATTGATCTGCAGACTCTGACCGTCGGCAGTAGCCTGATCCGCGAACGGTAAAGGTTCGAGCGCGGACTTCAGTGACCTCACCGTTTCGCCCGGAAGCCGGACGAAACCGTGAGTCGAGCTTTGCGGGATTCAGATCTGACAAATCTTAGACGCTTAGCGCGGCCTTGGTGGCTATGACTTCTCCGATCCTATTGCGCGATCAGCGATGCCTTGGCGCGCAACCGAACGGCTATGCCCAATACTATGCCCAGCGTTCGCCACGCGAAACCCAAAACTCTTGATAGTGTAAACCTTTGAACCTGCTCTACTTCCACGTTCGATCGCACTTGATCTCCTGGTATCCGCCCAGGAGATCGTCAGTGCACAGGCACACTTCGACTTAAAGTATCCTAAGTTATTGAAAACATTG
>CAWCZA010000018.1:0-99776 GCA_963799935.1 uncultured Gammaproteobacteria bacterium
CCGAAGTCTTCCGGGCGAGGATGCTTGCAGACCGGTTCCAAGTTAGTGTCTTATAAGCAGCGGAAATACGATGTTCTACGACGCCTCGCTCTTCGCGAGATTTACCGCAGTTCATCCGGGGCAAGAAGGGCCCCCGAGAGGCTTTTCTTTTGCGCGTTTCCGTGTGGGCAGATGCGGTCGATTGAGGTGAAAAAGTTGATAGCAAAAAGCCGCTATCATCAAAGGTACTGTGACCGTCCGCATCACTGAAGCCGAACTCGCTCGCGACGTCCGCTCGGTTCTACAAAAGGTCGAGCAAGGTAGCGAAGTAATCATCGAGCGGGACGACCACCAGCCAGTCGCCGTTATCCGTTCGCCCGATCGCACCGGACGTCCGATTACCGAAATCCTTCGAGATGCCAAGCAGCGGAACTCGACCGTCACCCTCGACGAGGACTTTGGTAAGGACTTGGAGCAGATCATCACCGATCACCAGCAACCATGGAACCCACCTTCCTGGGATTAGTGCTGGATTCCAGTACGGTTATCAGTGCTGAGCGAAACAAACAGCCCATCCCGGATTTCGTCGAAGCGATCCTGAACCAGCATGGTCCCCTCGATCTCTCGCTATCTCCGGTTTCCGTCGCGGAACTGGCGCATGGAGTCTATCGCGTGAAGACGCCAGCCGCAGGAGAGCGCCGCCGAAGATACGTCGAAGAACTCATCAGGCTGATTCCGATACGCCCGATCACCGAACGCACCGGCTGGCTCGTGGGCCAAATCGAAGGGCAGGAAGCCGCCAAAGGAAACGTGCTGCCGTTTAATGATCTGATGATTGCGGCGGCCGCCATCGAGCAGGGCTACGCGGTGCTCACGGGCTATCTCCGTCACTTCCGGAAGATCCCGAACCTCATCGTCGTCCCCTTCTAAAGCACTCCCTCACTCCGCCCGCAAAGCCACCATAGGATCCACCCGCGCAGCCCGATAAGCCGGCACAAATCCCGCCAATATCCCAATTACAAACAGCACCCCCGCAGCCGCAACCATCGTCCACGGATCCCCCGCCTTCAATCCAAACAGCAGCGCGTTAGCGCTCCTCCCAGCCACCAGCGAAAGCACCGCCCCCAGCACCACGCCGCATAGCAGCAGCCACCCGGCTTCTCGCATCACCATCGCGATCACCTGCCCCCGATTCGCCCCCACCGCCACGCGAATCCCAATTTCATTCCTCCGCCGCGTCACCATAAATGAGATCAACCCATACAGCCCAATCGTCCCCAGCAACACGGCCAACACCCCAAAGAACCCTGCCAACGTAGCCATCAAGCGATCTCTTACCAGCCCGTCGCCGATCTGCAGTTTAAACGCCCGCGCCTGAACAATAATCTCCGGATGCTTCTCCGCCAACCGCTGCTTCACGGCACGCTCGATCATCGGCGAAGCCGCGTTCGAACGGACCATGATCGCCGTCCAGGGCCGCTGCGCAGGCAGTTGCGAACCCGGCGCGAAAGTCATCGCCGGCATACCGCATCGCAGACACGAGTACTTCGTGTCCGGAATTACCCCCACAATCCGATACAGCGTCGCGGGATAGTCCGGTTCCGCATGCGTGCGCATCGTCCGTCCAAGCGGATTAGCACCATTCAGATACAGCCGCACAAACTCCTGATTGACGACGGCGACGCGCTCGGACGTGCTAGTATCGCGCTCCGTGAAGTCTCGTCCCGCCAGCACCGGAATGCCCATCGTTTGGAAGTAACCGGGACTTACCCATGTGAACTTAGACGGACCTTCCTGTGAACCTACTGTAACTTCGTGAGTCCAGCTACCTCCGAGCAGAGGAACCACGGTCGTAGTCGCGGCACTAAGTACGCCCGGAACCGTGCGGACCTCGTCCAGCAGCGTGCGCTTAAAATCATCAATGCGATCGGCGGCCATATGTAACGAGTTGAAGCCGATGAACACAGTAGTCACGCCATCCTCCCGCATGCCCGGATCGTAAGTGAGTAGATTGACGAAGCTGCGTACAAAAAGGAGCGCGCCGACAATAAGCACCATCGATACCGAGATCTGCGTCAGCACCATTGCGCGCTGCACGGAGAAGCGCTCCCGCATACCCGCAACACTACGGCCGCCGGTCTTCATAGCATTCACCGGATCCACGTTTGAGGCGCGCATAGCGGGTACCATGCCAAACACAATGCAAGTCAATGTCGCGACTACAACAGTGAACAGAAGCACTCGCCAGTCGATGCCCAGAGTAAGTGGGATGGCCGAGTCATCCGTGGTAGATAGAGACGCGAGCATGGCGCGGCTAAGTAGCCCGGCGAGTCCTAATCCAATCGCGGCGCTGGTCATCGCCAGTAGAGCGCTCTCGGCGAACAATTGCCGCAACAAGCGCAGACGTCCGGCCCCCAACGCGATGCGTAGAGCGATTTCCCTTTCCCGCGTGTTAGCCCGCGCCAGCATTAAGTTAGCTAAGTTGGCGCAAGCGATCAGGAGAACTAAGCCGGTAATTCCGAGCAGTAGCCAGAGTGAAGCGTCATAGTCTTTGCGCAAGTTACTCACTCCCGCGCCCGCTGGGTAGGCGTTCAACCGGAAGCCAAGATATCGCTTCACGGCCCTCGCATCATAGCCTGTGATCTGCGTCGCCGACATGATTCCGGCGCTTTGGGCAGTAAGTTGACTCGATGCCTTTTCAATAGTCCAGCCAGGACGCAACCGGCCCATCACAGTAACCTCGAAAACGTTCCGCGCCAGTTGTTCCGGCCGGCAGAACGGTAAAGCAATATCGAAGCGCTCGCCGACCGCAAGCCCGCCAAACGAAGGTGGCGTCACCCCGATAATCTGAGTCGATACCTGATCAATCATCAACCGCGTATTGCCGTCAATCGGACGCCCGCCCATTTGCGCCTGCCAAAATGCGTAACTAACAACGGCCGTCGACGATGGACAAGCGTGCTCATCATCGCTTGTTATCAGACGCCCACGCCAGGGCGCAACACCCAGCACCGGGAAGAAGTCTCGGGAAACCTGAATCGAGTTCGCCTGACGAAGTGCCGCACCTTCTCCGACCCAGGCCTGATTCGTGCTCCACGCGAAAACGCCCGAGAACGCCGGGTGATCCCGCTGAATCTCCTCCCACATCGGCCGCGTCAGTTCCCCGTATTCCTGGTTCACGCCGAGCCCCGCCGTGCCGCCAGCAACTCTGACTTCCGCCAGTTCCTGAGGATCTTTCACCGGCAGACTCCTCAAGCGCACCGCATCTAGCAGCTGAAATATCGCGGTGTTCGCGCCGATTCCCAGTGCCAGCGACAGCACGGCAACCAAAGTAAATCCCGGATTCTTGATCAGAAGCCGTGCGCCGTAGCGAACGTCCTGCAGTGTGCCTTCGAGCCACGCAACGGTATTCATGCGATAGATCTCCTCTTGAACGCGTACTGTATTTCCGAACTTGCGCCTCGCGGCAGCAGCAGCCTCCGCAGCCGACATCCCGCGCGCGATATTCTCCGCCGTCTCGATCTCGAGATAGGACTCGATCTCGTTCCCCCGCTCCTGAAACCAAGCGCGCCGCCGCAAAAATCGCTTCCAACTCATCACTCCTCCGCCGGTCTCAGAACTTGATTCACCGCGCGGACCACGCGTTCCCAGCGCCCCGTCTCCGCAACCAACTGTTTTCTTCCGACAGCCGTGAGCCGGTAATAACGCGCTTTCCGATTGTTCTCGGACGTCCCCCAGAACGACGCGATCCACCCGCGGTCTTCTAGGCGATGCAGCGCCGGATATAACGACCCATGCTCCACCTGTAGAACGTCTTCCGAGCGCTGCGAGATCACGTGGGCCACCGTATGCCCGTGCGCGGGACCGGGTGTCAACGTCTGCAAGATCAACATGTCGAGGGTGCCCTGCAGCAACTCGCTTTCAGGCGTCGCGCTCTTCTTTTTCCCCATAGTGAATAGATCCATAATAGGCCAACCGCTCCGACCACTAGAGGTTCTACCGGAACGTACTGTCCTTCTATACGAACACGCGGGAAGAAGGTTAGGAACTTTTTAGGGGCCGTATAGGAACCGCGTATTCCTATCCGATACAGGCATTCGATGCCGCCGGAAACCTCTCAGCGCTGTCAGGTGCGGTAGACCATGGTCGACCGCCGCCAGGACGTTGTACCCGGCAGCTTCAGCCGCCCGCAACAACCCACCGGTCTTCCTGCTTTTAAATCCCGCCCATTGCGCTTCGAGATAGTCGATACGTTTCTGGAACGGTTCCTGATCTTCGGGATCGCTTACAAGTACCATCCGCGTTCATCCGCGGCTAAATAGCTTGTCCCGGTACCTCAAAATCCAACCCCTAATTTCCCCACGCACTCAACAACTTACTCCCCAATTACCCCCGGAACTCTTCTCTCATCTGCTAAGTCGGAAGGTAGGAGAACCTTCACATGAACCCCAGCACTCTAGCTCGTCTGGAATCCGAACTGGCCGAGATCTTCCGCAACACCCCCACCGGACTCACCGGCAACACGCAGCTCGCGCCTCCCAAAAAACCGGCGGCGTGGAACGCCATGACCCACGGCCTCACCGCCCAGAATGTAATTCTCACCGCCGAGGAGCTCCCGCTGTACGCCAAAATGGGTCTCGACTTTATGCGCGCGTGCGAACCCGTCGGCGTCCGCGAGATCGGCAACGCGCAGCTCATGTTTGAGGGCCGCTGGCGTCTGCATCGCATCCTGTCCATCGAAAGCGACCTTCTCGTCGTCTCTCCGCCCCGCGAGGACGACCCCGTCGTCCGCAGCCGTAGCCAGAACCGCGGACGCCAGGTGAACGCGTTCCGCGAAGAAGCCCGCAATATCGAGCTCATCAGCCGCTATGAGACCCGCATCGTCCGCAACGGCGCGCGCCTCAACGCGGAGCTCAAGGAACTTCAGAAAGATCGCGCCATCCAGAGTCCGGATCTGGGCTTTGACCTCGCTTTTAACGAAGCAAACAACGAGGCCATCGCCTGGTACAAGCGGCTCGTCGCCGTCTCGGAAAAGCTGGCCAAAGCGAAGCAGGAATACGAAGACTACGAAGCCTCCCAGCGCGCAGCCGCCGCGGAGAAGGATCGAAACAGCGTCAAAGCCACCGAAGAACCCGAAACCGATAGCGCAGCCGCACCCGGAAGCAGCGATTCGTTTCGCAAAATGCGTCCCCGCGCGACCGCACCAGTCGCACCGGACGCGCCCGCCAAGGCCGATCAGCAGCGAAATTTTACCGGCGCTTCCCTCTGGGGACCGGACAAAATCGCCGCCTAACTCCAAATTTCCCGCCAATCGCCAATGCCCGCGCAGCCTAAAACCCCACGTGTCCCCGCCCGCCCAAATTCCACCTTGCCACCCACCACGCGCCTGCGTCATAGTAGGAGCGAAGACCGGCACAGATGTAGAGAGCGCCTCCAAGCTGTCCCGCGCCGCGGACCCTCCCAGTCCCACTCTGCCCGGCCACTAACGGCACAACCCATGGCAGAGACTCTCTTTTACTTCACCGAACTGCTCAGCCTCCCGGTCTACGATCTCCGCGACCGCCGCATCGGCCGTGTCCGCGACGCCGCTATCGTCCCCCTCATCGACCCGTCGCGCGTCGATCGCTTCCTCGTCGGCTCCGGCCAAACCTGGCTCGCCGTCCGCTTCGATCAGATCAAAAGCATCTCGTTCAAAGGCCTCTTCCTCAACGACGAAAAACTCATCCCCTATCATTCCGATGAGTACATGCTCCGCATTGAGCGCGACCTCCTCGATCAGCAAATTATCGACGTCAACGGCCGCAAGGTCGTCCGCGTCAACGACGTCACCTTCGATCTGCAATGTGTCGACGGCGTCAATTTCCTCCGCGTCATCGAAATCGATATCGGGATGCGCAGCATCATCCGGCGCGTCTGCCAGGGCGTCTTCCCGCGTCCCATCATCCGCCGTCTGCAGGCGCCGATTGCCCCGCGTTCCATCCGCTGGGAGTTCTGCAACATTATTGAGCCCGACCCGCTGCGCCGCCTCCGCCTCAACATCTCGAACGACAAGCTCGAGCAGATGCACCCCGCCGATCTTGCCGATATCGTCGAAGAGCTCAGCCCCGACGATCGCGAAGCCATCTTCGAAACCATCGATAGCGAAGTTGCCGCCGACGCCCTGTCTGAGGTCGATCCCAAACTCCAGGCCAGCATCCTCGAGTCTCTTGAACCCGAGGTCGCCGCCGACATCATCGAGGAAATGTCGCCCGACGAAGCCGCCAGCGCGCTCTCTGAACTCGAAGACGAAACATCCGAAGAGATCCTCGAAGAGATGGAAGCCGATCCCGGCGAAGACGTCCGCGAGCTTCTCGAATATGGCGAAAACACCGCCGGCCGCATGATGAACACCGAGTTTGTCGCGCTTCCGCCCCACGCTACGGTCGCCGATGCCGTCGTCGCCCTTCGCCAAAATGAGGACCTGCTCGAAAGCATCAACACCCTGTTCCTGGTCGACGCCGATGAGAAACTGACCGGCATGGTCCCGCTCGCCCGCCTCTTCATCGCCGCCGGAGACACGCGCCTCACCGAGCTCGCGACCACCACGCTGATTCAAGCCACTGTCGATCTCAAGCAGGATCGCCTGACCGAGCTCTTCGATAAATACAACATCCTCACCCTCCCCGTCGTCGATGAGGACGGGCGCCTGGCCGGCGTAGTCACGGCCGACGACATCATCTCAGTCTTGCGGGAAAGATAGCCGGACCATGCTGAAACTCCTGAGCCGCTTCCGCAACCAGATCATCGTCTTTCTCGCCGTCCTCGGTCCCGGCTTCATCACCGCCATGGTCGACAACGATTCCGGTGGCATCGTCACCTACTCCCAAGCCGGCGCCCGCTGGGGCTACATGCCGCTTTGGACCCTGCTGCCCATCACCGTTGTCCTCATCCTCACTCAGGAGATGTGCTCGCGGATGGGTGCCGTCACCGGCAAAGGTCTCTCCGATCTCATCCGCGAAGAGTTCGGATTGCGCATGACCTTCTTCGTCATGGTGCTGCTCGTCTCCTGCAACTTCACCAACGTGATGGCCGAATTCGCCGGCGTTGCCAGCTCTCTCAGCATCTTCCACATCTCGCCTTTCATCTGCGTCCCGCTCTCGGCCGTGGCCGTCTGGTTCCTCGCCGTCCGAGGCAATTACCGGAGCGTCGAGAAGGTGTTCCTGTTCGCCTGCATCATCTTTGTGACCTACATCATCTCGGGCTTTCTGGTCAAGCCGGACTGGAAAGAAGCCGCGATCTATAGCGTGCGCCCCGTGCTAATGCTCAACGCCGATTACCTCAGCATGATCATCGGCATGGTCGGCACCACCATCGCCCCCTGGATGCAGTTCTACCTGCAAGCCGCCGTCGTCGAAAAGGGAATCAGCGTCAAGGACTACGCCGAGTCGCGGGTCGAAGTCATCTTCGGCTGCATCATGACTTCAGTCATCGCGTTCTTCATCATCGTCTGTTGCGCCGGCGCTATCTGGGCCGTCCAGCCGCGCGATGTCAAGGACGGAGCGGAAGCCGCGCTCGGTCTCAAGCCGTTCGGACAATACGCCGTGCTCCTCTTCGCCGCCGGACTCCTCAACGCCTCCGTCTTCGCCGCCTGCATCCTCCCGCTCTCCACCGCCTACTCGGTGTGCGAAGGCCTCGGCTTCGAAAGTGGCGTCAACAAGACCTGGAAAGAAGCGCCCATCTTCTACTGGCTCTACACGCTCCTCATCGTCGGCGGCGCGGGCGTCGTCCTCATGATCCGTGCCGACGCCCTTTTCAAAATGATTCTTTGGTCGCAGATCATCAACGGCGTGTTGCTGCCCATCGTCCTCATCTTCATGATTCTCCTCATCAATAAGAAGGGCCTCATGAAAGAATGGGTCAGCTCTCCGTTCTACAACTGGGTGGCCTGGGCGACCGTGGTGGTTATGATCGGGCTCACCCTGGCCTATGCCGGCATCACCTTACAGCAGCTTCTAAAATCCTAGGAAACCCATGATCGACGAACAGGAATTCCGCAATCACGCCGACCGCGCGCTCGACCAGCTCAACCGCGCGCTCAACGACGCCTCCGAAGAGCACGGCTTCGAGAGCGACTTCAACGCCGGAGCTCTCACCATCGAGTTCGAAGAACCTCCCGCCCGCTTCGTCGTCAGCCCTAACACTCCGGTTCGGCAAGTCTGGCTCTCTGCGCTGTCCAAGAGCTACAAACTTGACTGGAACCCTGCTCGCAGTGCCTTTGTTCTCGCCGACTCCGGCCAGTCGCTGATCGAGTTAGTAGCTGACCGCATAAGTGAACAGCTTGGTACGGATGTCACTCTCTCCGAGTAAGTCTTTGGCCCGAAAACTGTAGGAACTAAGTTATGTCTACTTCTTCGATGCAGGAGCTTCTAGTCGATCAGCTCCGTGACTTGTACGATGCCGAGAAACAACTGACCAAAGCACTGCCCAAGTTAGCCAAAGCCTCCAAGAATCCCGAGTTGGCCCAAGGTTTCCGCGATCACCTCGAACAAACTCAGGGGCACGTTCAAAGACTCGAACAGATCTTCGAAATCCTCGGTCTGAAAGCCAAGAGCAAACCCTGCGAAGCGATGAAGGGTTTGGTCGCTGAAGGCCAGGAAGCCATCGCAGAAGATCTCGATCCCGAAACGAAGAACATTGCTCTAATCGCCGCCGCCCGCCGCGTCGAACACTATGAGATGGCCGCCTACGGAACGCTCGTCATGGCAGCCCAGGCGATGAAGCAACCCGAGATCGCCAAGCTACTCCAGGCGACTCTTCAGGAAGAGACCGAGACCGATAAGAAGCTCGTCGCGTCCGGCAAGATCCTCCTTAAGGAAGCCGTCCGCCCCGATGCCGACAGTGGCGCGCCTACTACTAAGTCCTCCTCCGGTAACAAATCCGCGCCTGCAAAGTCGACCGGCAAAGCTAGTTCGAGCGGGGCTTCAAAGAAGTCCAGCGGTGGTGAAGCACACTTGTCGCACACCACGTCTGACCATGACGAGATCCGCCAGTGGGCCGAAGCCCGTGGAGGCAAGCCCGCCTGCGTTCAGGGAACTGGCGGCAAGGGCGATGTCGGGATGATCCGCATCGAGTTCCCCGGTAAGCCCCACGCCAACGACAGCAAGCTCGAGGAAATCAGTTGGGACGAGTTCTTTGATAAGTTCGACCAACACGGGCTATCTCTGGTCTACCAGGAGAAAACCGCTGAAGGGCAGCAGAGCAATTTCAATAAGCTTGTAGCCAAGACAGAATCTGAAACTAAATCAAAAACCCGCGCGGCAAAGTAAGAAATCGGGTAAGATTCGGGGTAAGATATCCGGATAAGTGACGAATAACCAAGAGGCGAAGGCCATCTTTACCGCGTTGCAGGCCCTGAACCGCATCGAGCGACCGTCCGAACGGGTCAGGGACATATGCCGCGAGTTGAAGGCGTGCCTTCCCGCTCTTGGTTATAAAGCACAGAAAGACCCGGCAACAAAGCACTTCGTCCTGATTATGCGAGGGTTAGGGAAGGATGGCGTAGGAAAGGGTGGTATTGGGAAGGATGGTGTTCAGCCAAATAACCCGCCATACCAACGTATTACTGGGGTTCCGAGCGCCGCAACGAATAATCCGGCCGCTCCTAGGAAACTACCTAAAGGCAATTCATAAGTTTCAGCAGGTTTTCTTGTTAGCAGAATGTAAGCACCACCTATCACTGACCCCGCCACGGACGCCAGCACTAAGGTTAGTAGAGTAGCCCGTAAGCCGAGAAATGCCCCGATCTCGGCCAGTAACACTAAGTCGCCGAACCCCAAGCCCTCGCGCTTCCGGACGAGCTTAAAGATCCACCCCGCCAGCCAAAGAGCCCCCGCCGGGATCGCCGCTCCCAGGAGCGCGTCCGTCACCGAAGCTGCCCACCCCGACAGCCCAAACGCCAGCGCCGCTGTTCCGTCTCCCACCGGGTGGAAGATGGCGAACAGAAGCCCCGCCGCAATGCCAGGGAACGTCAGTTGCTCCGGAAGGAGGCGCGTCTCGAGATCGGTCACCACCAGCGCAATCATCAGCGCCGCGAACACGCAGTTGCGAGCGGCCAGCAGGGTCACCCCATCCTGCGCCACGAACCAGGCGAACGCCGCGCCGGTCAGCAGTTCGACCACGGCGTAGCGCGGTGAGATCCGCGCCCCGCAGTCACGGCACTTGCCTCGAAGTAGCAAGTAGCTCAGCACTGGGATGTTGTCCCATGCCCGCACCATCGCGCCGCACTCGGGGCAATGCGAGCGCGGCCGCACCACCGATAGATCACGAGGGAGGCGATAGATGCAGACGTTCAGGAAGCTGCCGATGAGCAGACCAAATAGAGCGGCCAGTACTACGTCAACTGCCATTCAACACAGTCCCGTAAAGCCGCAGCGTCTCCTCCACCATGCGGTCCTCGCTGAACCGCTCCGCCACCGTGCGCCTGGCCTTCAACGACAGGTTGCGCGTCAGCTCCTCAGATACCCGCAGGCTTTTGATCGCCGCTGCCACGGCAATCACACTGTTGGCGACCAGCAGCCCGTTCTCCCCATGCTGGACCACCTCGCGCAATCCGCCCGTGTTGCTGGCGATCACCGGGATCCCACCCGACATGGCCAGCAGCGCGGCCGACCCCAGTCCCTCGCTCTCAGTCACATAGACCAGCGCGCTCGCTCCCTCCAGATCAGCTTCGAGCTTGCTCGACCGCAGGATCGGCGCCCCGGCTTCTCGCGCGGCTTCCAACGGCAGCGCGTTCCCCTTGCGCTCATCGTTGAACTGCGGGATCACCACCGGCCCGTTGAAGCGCCATCTATCGCTCAACAGCGGCACGCCATCGTAGATCACCGTGATCCGCTCGGCCGCAATGCCCGCCCGCATCAACTGCTGTTGGACAGCCACCGAGATGGCCGCATAGCGCTTCGGCCGCGAGTACTTCCAATAGGACAGCAGCCCCGGCGCAACCGGAAACACGACGCGCCGCGAGACGATCAGCGGCTTGGTAGCAAACATCGCCGCCATCGTGTGCGACGAGGCGCAGTGCGCATGCACCAACTGCACCTCCGGGCAGATCGAGCGGATCGACCGTGGCCCGATCACGTCGCACCGGAAGTTCTCCCGCTGCGCGTTCTCCAGCAGCGGACCCTTGGACCGTGCAAGCAAGATCGGCTGATGCCCCCGCTTGCGCAACCCGCGCAGCAGCCGCAGCACTTGCCATTGCCCGCCGCGCATCTCGCGCCCATGGTCCAGATGGAGGATCGTCATGGTCGTGTCATTGTCGCGCCTTAGCGTACTTCAGGTAGGTGTAGAGCGCGGCCATCCAGGCGATGCTCAACCCCTGCGGGCCATCCAGAAACCCACGCTGCAGGACGTAGCTTCGCAAGAACGTCCACGCCGGATCAAGCATCAGTCGTGTGCTCGCAACCGGTTTCCCCTTCGCCACAAGCTCCTGCGCCGCCAGCGTCGTATAACGATCAAGCGTCTTCAAATGCTCGGAAAGCGAGGAACAAGTAAAGTGCAGCAGGTCCGACTCAAGCTCCGCAACTCGCCCCCGGACGCTCACGCTCTCGTGCACATACTCGCCAACCCACTCGGCCCGATCGCGGTGATACAGCCGCACCTTCCGGTCGGGATACCACCCGCTATGCAGAATCCATCGCCCGCAATACTGCGCGCGCCTCGGCATGGAATATCCATCGGCAGTCGGCCCATCTTTCTTTATGGTCAGGATCTCGCCCTCGAGCGCCTCGGTCAACGCCTCATCCGCATCGATCGACAGGATCCACTCATTCGCCGCCTGCTGCGCCGCCAGGTTCTTCTGCCGCGCATACCCGTGCCACGACTCATCGACCACACGCGCGCCCAGCCGAGTCGCTACCTCAACGGTCCGGTCCGTCGACCCGCTATCCACAACGAGGATCTCATCGCAACATCCCAGGCTCTCAATCGCCCGCACCACGTTCCGCTCTTCATTCAGCGTGATGATCGCAGCAGAAACCTTCATTCGGAAACAGGGGCCAGCGTAAAGCAGATCAGGAACAGGAACAGCGCAAGTACGCCCAGCCGCCACCGCAACGCCCCCACCTCGCGCAGGTCGTATATCGGTGGATGTCGGCGCGCAAACAGGAACAGCACCACTGCCCAGAGTACCCAGCCCAGCCAGAAGAACGCGCCCAGTGGGAGCAGCACCGCGACGGTCGCTCGCGTCACCCACTTGTGCCCGCGCCCGAACAGCGCATACACGACGTGGCCGCCATCCAACTGCCCCGCCGGCAACAGGTTCAGCGCCGTCGCGAACATCCCGACCCACGCCGCCCGCGCTATCGGATGCAGATACACATCGTTCACCGAATGCCCCGGAAACGCCAGCACTTCGAACAAGCGCAGAAACAACGGAGTCCCGAAATGCAGCGAACCGGTAATCCCGATATTCGGTATCAGCTTCGAGAAGGCAAGTCCAATCCCCGCGGCGGGAATGATGAACAGAAACCCGGCGATCGGCCCCGCAACCCCGATATCGAAGAGTTGCTTGCGCGAGAAGATCGGCGACCGGATCCGAATAAACGCGCCCAGTGTTCCAGTGAACGTCGGCGCCGGCAGAAAGAAGGGCAGCGTCGCGTCGATCCCGTAGTAAAGGCAGGCGACGTAATGTCCACACTCATGCGCGAGGAGGATCGTGATAAGCGTCAGCGAGAACGGCAGCCCCGCGGCCAGCGTCTCCGGATGGTTCCACCACGCCCAGAAGGCGTCCATATCGTGATCGGCCTCAAACACCGGCAAATTTCGATCGAAGTTGTACTGCATCCGCGCGCCAACGGCGGACGTCGAGACCAGCGTCAACACGAACAGCAGGATATGCAGCCACCAGCGCCGCGCCACCGCAGGCGCGCGAAACTGAGGCCGTACCTCGAAGCGCCGGTCGATCCATGCCGGCACGGCCAACTGATCAGGGTTTTCCGGAAAGGACAAATAGGCCGCGCTTTACTGAAGCGTCTGCAGTTCCTTGCCGGGCTTGAAGCGGACCGCCTTACCTGGCGGGATCGACACCTCGGCGCCCGTGCGTGGGTTGCGCCCGATGCCCGTCTTGCGCGGCTTCACATTGAACACGCCGAACCCTCGCAGCTCGATCCGGTCGCCTTGCTCCAACGCCTGCTTCATCTTCTCGAACACCGTCTCGACCGCCATCTCGGCCTTGGTCTTGGTAATTCCGGTCTTGTTCACGACCTCGTTGATAATATCGAGCTTGATCAAAAACAGCCTCCGGGGGAAATGCCGCTGGTCGTCAACTTGATGATAGAGTTGAGGTTAACTCGATGTCAAGCGAGCCCCCGATGGTGTTGACCCAGGACTTCGACCAGCTCGAAGCTCAAGCGGACTTCCGCCACGCCTGTTCCCGGTTTGCAACCGGCATTGCCCTGCTCTCGCTGCTCGATGCCGACGGCCAGCCCCACGGCATGACGGTCAACTCTTTTACGTCGGTTTCGCTCGATCCGCTGCTGTTCCTCGTATGCATTGATTACAAGGCCGGTATCTGGCCGTCTGCTGAAGATCGGCTCCGCCATCGCGGTCAGCATCCTCGCCGAGGACCAGCAGCAGCTCTCGGTCCGGTTCGCGCGCCCGGGCTTTGACCGTTTCGGCGAAGTTGAATGGACACCCGGCCAGACCGGCGCACCGATTCTCTCCGGCTCCCTCGCCACGATCGAAGGCATTGTTACCGAGTTCGTCCCGGCCGGTGACCATTCGATCGTGCTTGCTTCCGTCTCCGCAACTCGATACAGTGATGGCCGTCCGCTGCTCTACTTCAGCAGCCGCTACGCCCATATAGGAGGTCCACCGACGCCATGAATCGCCGCTATTTCCTCATGAGTACCGCCGCCCTCGCGACGGGAGCCGCCACACGCGGCATCGCGAGCCCGAACGACACCATCCGCATCGCCTGCGTGGGCGTCCGCGGTCAAGGCAACACCCATCTCAAGGAATACGGGAAGATGCCGAATGTCGAGATTGCCGCCATCGTCGACATCGACGAGAGCGTCCGCAACAAGCGTCTCGCCGAAGTCGAGAAGGCCAGCGGTAAGCGCCCGCAAGGGTATAGCGATCTCCGCAAGCTCCTCGAAGACAAGAACATCGACGCGGTCTCGATCGCGACACCTAACCATAGCCACACTCTCCAGACCATCTGGGCCTGCCAGGCAGGTAAAGATGTCTACTGTCGAGAAGCCCTGCTCGCATAACATGTTCGAGACCCGCCAGATCGTCGCGGCGGCTCATAAGTACGACCGCATTGTCCAGCACGGCACGAATAGCCGTTCTAGCCCGGCGCTGCGCGAAGCCGTCCAGAAAATCCGCGAAGGCGTGATTGGCGATGTCTACTTGGCCCGCGGACTCTGCTACAAGTGGCGCGACACCATCGGGCGCAAGCCGATTGAACCCGTTCCCGCCGGAGTGGACTACAACCTATGGCTAGGACCCGCGCCCGAACACGCGTTCACCGAAAACCGCTTCCACTATAACTGGCATTGGTTCTGGGACTACGGCAACGGCGATCTTAGGCAACCAAGGCATTCACGAAGTAGACGTCGCGCGCTGGGGACTGGGAGTCACGCAACCCACTAAGATCAGCGCCATCGGCGGACACTTCATGTTCGACGACGACCAGGAAACCCCGAACACCCTCAATGTCGCCTACGAGTTCGACGAGGGCGGTAAGCACCGCATGATGGAGTTCGAAGTACGCCACTGGATGACGAACAACGAAGCCGGCATCGGCCAGAACGGACACGACGAGAACGCTATCGGCAATCTCTTCTACGGTAGCGAAGGCTACATGGCCATCGAAGGCTACGACCGGTATAAGACGTTCCTGGGCAAAAAGCACGAACCGGGACCAGCCCGCATCGAAGGCGGTAATAACTGGGCGAACTTCATCCAGTTACTCCGCACCCGCGACCGCAGCCAACAGAATGCGCCGATCGAAGAAGGTGCGCTATCGGTCCAATTAGTGCACTTAGCCAACATCAGCTACCGGGTGGGACGCTCCCTCACCTTTGACCATGAGCAGTTCGCGATCCGCGGCGATGAACAAGCCAACGCCCTTTTCACCCGCAGCTACCGCGCCCCATTCGTCGTACCGAAAAACGTATAGGGTATTGTGCCCCCCATTAATCGCTGTCCATTAGTGACTCCTCGGTCGTCGCGCTCACTTGCCTAACTTCACTATTCACCTCACATTTCGTGGTTTTGCTTAATTTCTGGTTAACTTATTGAATCGCCTGGACATTTAGTATTAAACTCCATGTCACTTGGGGTAGCGGATCTGAAGAGAGGCACCAGTAGTCAAGCCCAGCCTCTGCTCGCGGTGCTTACCAAACTTGCCGAACAGATATAACGCTACTGTGGCCGAACCAAATACAAGCAGATAGCCGAGCATTCCCACGTGGTCGACGTGCAGCTTGTATCCCTGCTCCACAATCGGCATCCATAGACCTGGCGTTTCCTTCTCGCCAAGTGTCCACTGACCGAAATTCCAAGCTGCATGCAGGCCAATAGGCACCCCCAAGCCACGCGTCGTAAGGGCTGCCATGCCGAAGAGTAATGATCCGACGAACGCCCCGAGCATCGCATTCTGCCACGTCGACCCTCCGGCCATATGTTCAACAGCAAATACAAGCGCAACTACCAACTGCGCGGTCAAAAGTCCAAAGCAGCTGTCGAGGCGACGTAGCGGATAGCCGCGAAATGCCAGTTCTTCCCTTGACGCGAGCGCTACGTAAGCGAGCAAAGCTGTACCCATCGGCGCAAGGCCGCCGGAGGAGGTGCGAACCCAACGCACATGACCGGCGAGCATTACAAAGCAGGTTTGAAGCGTAACCAGCAACAATCCGAGAGCAAAACCGACGAGCATTCGAATCGTACTCTGGCCGTTGGGCGCAGCACCTACGTCTCTAAATCGCAGTCTATCCCAGCGCAAAAAGACCCAGGTGAGAATGACAGTCGCGATACTAGTTACCGAACCCAAGACAACCTGTGAAAGTTGGCCAGAAAGTCTTGTACACAAAGGCGCGGCTAATAGGAGCAGCAAGGGGCAGATAAGAAGGAAAAGCAGAACCCGAGCCGCTGCAGACCATCTACTACTTAGAGTCTGGCTTTTAGTCATACCAAACTCACGGGCTGATCTACCACGCCCCACTCGTCGTAATCAAAGCGTTTGAGGCCTCAGCAACCCCCGGCCGGGCAGCCGACATAGTAAGTCCCAGCCGAGAAGCCCGTGAAGACAACATAAGGTAGAGTCGATCCGCCATCCGAGTAATGGACGATCGGGAACTGCCCACTCGAGTAGTTACCTCCCGGAATCGGCAACTCCCAGATCGCGTGCGGCGGGTTCGGGCTCCCAGGCAATCCAACGTTCTCTGCAAGAACATACCCAACACCAGAGCCCTGACAACTTTTCTGTCCGCTAAGACAACTGAGAACTCCAAAAGTGAGCACGACGTCGTTCGTTGCGGCCTCGGTGGAAAGAGACATCGCGCTACTCGGCACGGTCGCGCCTTTGTTCGCCGGAATAGGGATTTTGAACGACTTCCCGGTATTCTCAGCTAGACCGGGTACTTCAAGGAAATGGACCGTCGTGTCGTCGGTATCCCAGACCCAAAGTCCTCCGTTGGTCGAGTCATAAGGAGCGTTGGCTTTAAACTCACCCGGGAAGTGAATGACTCCAAGCGTATTCACGTAGCAGGTTCCGTCAGCCGAGAGTCCCCAAAATGCCGACGGCTTACCAGTAGATGTTGCCGGACTAGAATCGAAGTAGACTGCGCCCGGAGTGGAGCAGCCCGGCAATGTCGTATTCACGAACGTCGGACTTGAATAGCTCGGGACGTTGAAGCTGTTCGGCAATGCCAGTATCTGCGGCGTCCAGGAGCCGTTCGTCAGATTGACGGTAAGCTTTACAACCGCGCCGTAAGAAGTAGATCCGTCCGGATTCCCGCAGAGGTCGATCATATAGACATCCGAGGTACTACTATCTATGTCATTTACCGCAGGCGTGTTGTTCGAGGTGCAAACGTTGCCTTGCGCGTCGGACACGGCCCCGCTCTGGATCTTGGTCCCTGTCTGAAGGTTGTAAGTGTAAATAGTCCCGCTCGAGTTTGTTTGAAACAGCAACAGGTTTGCATGATAGGCATTCCCGAGCAACACAGGGCTGACCGGGGAATCCGCAATTTTCGCGGTGCAGGTGGGAATGGCGGACTCCCACGCCTGCACCCAGGAGCTGCCAGTCTGTTCAACTAGCGCGACATGGCAATCGTCCGCAGCAAGAACTGCGTTGGTAGGATACTTCGCGTCGCCGAAAACGACCGGCGCGGATCTCTCGGCATCGTGAGTCAGCGGAAACTGGAGTATGGATTGGTCAGTGAACATTAAAGAGCCGTTCCCGTTGTAGACCTTCAACCCCGGCTCCTGGCTGTTAGCGGCGCGGAAAGAGCATGCGACGATTTGACCGTTGGAGGAGCACCCAAGCCCGCGGCCGCTCCCGGAATCGGCCGAATCGACGTCGGTGATTGTGACAGTCGAACTGGATGGCGACTTCAAGGCAATCTGATCGTTGAGGTTCGGCGTGCAGTGCGCCATCGGGCATCCTTTTGCCGGCATCTGCAGTTGGGTCGCTTGTCCGAAAAGGTGCGCCGATCCGACAAGGAAAGGGATTAGTGCCGAGTGCCTCATGCGCGAATTATACGAGAATTGTTTAATGAATGGAGTTCGGCTCGATAAGTGGCTCTGGGCTGCCCGCTTCTTCAAAACGCGGTCTCTAGCTTCGAAAGCCTGTGAACTCGGTAGGATCGATGTCGGAGGGCAGCCGGCCAAGCCCGCCCGCGAAGTCCGCACGGGCGACGCGCTGACCGTGAAAAACGATAGCGGCATTTTTGGTATCGAGGTGCTTGCGCTGAGTGACATGCGAGGTCCGGCAGCGATCGCGCAGACGCTTTACCGGGAAACTGACGCAAGCCGCACCGCTCGACTGGCGCTAGCTGCGGAGCGAAAAGCTATGCCGAACTTCGAGTTTGCGCGCGACGGCAAACCCTCGAAACGCGACCGCCGCGAAATCGAGCGTTTCCGAGGCAGAAATTGAGCGAAGAAGTAACCGTACTCTACCGGCCAGTTGGTCAGAAGGAGTTTGAGTTAGTCGCGCAGACCGGCTTTCGGAGCTTTCCCCCGCGGCTTCAAGGTCAGCCGATCTTCTACCCCGTGGCGAACGAAGAGTACGCAACCTATATCGCGCGGGACTGGAACACCAAAGATGCAACTTCAGGATTCACCGGCTATGTGTTGCGATTCTCAATCCGCAGCGAGTACTTGGCTCAGTTCGAGCGAAAGAAGGTTGGTTCGGCGATTGCGCTTGAGTATTGGATACCGGCTGAAAGGCTGGATGAACTCAACCGGGAAATCGTCGGCTTGATCGAGGTACTCGCGCAATTCAGGTAAGAGTCGAGACCAACTTACTCAGCTTCGATATTGTCGCCCAATTCCGCGTAGTCACGTTGTCCGCGAGCAGCTTACCTACTGCGCTTTGTAATCTACTATCCAGGAATCCCGCCGGGCACCACAGATACGCCGCGCGCGTTCCGACTCCCAGCACCTCCGGCTCCCACTTCTCCTTCATCAGCGGGAGTAACTTCTCCCGGTGCGCCGGCTGATTGAGAACCGCGATCAGGTAGCGCGAGTGATCCGTGGCAACGTCGCCGATCGGATCCTCCTCGACTATCTGAGCTATCTCGGCCTTGGAAAGCACGGTCATTCGCGAAGTGAACCCAAACTTCTTGACGAAAGCTTCTTCAAGGCGCTTCTCGGTCGCGGGGGTCAATTGTGGGCCGGTGAACACTACATTGCCGCTGTTGAGCAGCGTCGAAACGCCGGTGTAGCCGAACTCGGTGAACAAGTCGCGTAAGTCGGCCATCGGCACGCGCTTCGCTCGGCCTACATTGATTCCGCGCAGGAGTGCGACGTACGCGGTTTGCGGTTTCGATTGCGGTACTCTCACCAAATGATCAGTTCCAAATTCATCCCGCTACTCGCGGCCGGTCTGCTCTTCGCCGCGGTCAGCTTCTCAACACGGGCGCACGCCGCTCCGGAGACGCGCGTTTTCGAGCTTCGCACCTATCATTGTGCACCGGGGAAACTACCCGATCTGGAGAAGCGGTTTCGCGAGCACACCATGCAGATCTTTGAGCGCCACGGCATGCAGAACATCGGCTACTGGACGTTCCAGGACGACCCACTGAAAGGCAACGCGTTGATCTATATGATCGCGCACGCCAGCCGCGAGCAGGCCGTGAAGAACTGGAAGGAATTCGGCGCCGATCCGGAGTGGGTAAAGGTGCGGACCGAGTCGGAAGCGAACGGCAAGATCGTCGAGAAGGTGGACTCGCAGTTTCTGGATCCGACTGATTTCTCGCCAGTTAAATAACCCGGCCGATGTCGATACTGATCATCATTATCCTCGCCGTAGTGCAGGGACTGGCGGAACTCCTGCCCGTCTCGAGTTCCGCGCACGTGATTGTGGCCGAGAAGCTGATGGGCCTCGATCCATCCTCGCCGCCAATGACGCTGCTTCTGGTGATGCTGCACACCGGAACTATGTTCGCGGTGATTGTCTATTTCTGGCGGCAATGGCGGGCAGCGTACTTCCGAAGCGCGGAGGCTTTTAAGGCATTCGCAGTGCTCGTTTTCGTGGCTACAGCGCTGACCGGTGTGATTGGCGAGGGTCTGATCAAGCTCATCGAGAATACGAAGTTCAAAGGCGTTCCGCACGGTGAGGTGGAAGATCTGTTCGGGCGTCTGGATCTAATCGCTCCGGCACTAGCTGCGGCGGGCATTCTGATTCTGATCGCGGGACTAAAGGAAAAGCGCGGTTTGAGCGAAGGTCTTTCCGAGACGCGCGAATTAACGGTCAAGCAAGCTGGCTTGATCGGCGCCGTGCAGGGCTTCTGCTTGCCCTTCCGCGGATTTTCGCGTTCGGGAGCGACCATCTCGACCGGGATGCTCGCAGGCGTAGCTAAGTCCAGGGCCGAGATCTTCAGTTTCGCTTTGGCTGTAGTGATTACGCCGCTCGCCGTCGGGCGCGAGGTGCTGCGTCTCCGGCATGCGACGCAAGCGAATGGGGGGACTGGCTTGTCGGCATTCGCTCTGCCAAGTTTGCTCGGTGCCGTGTTCGCGTTCGGCGCGGGCCTGTTAGCGCTGAGGTGGCTCAGCCGATGGTTGGAGGAAGGGCGTTGGTATTGGTTCGGGATCTACTGCCTGGTAGCGGCCGCCGTCGTGTTCGGCTTGCACATTGCTGGTTACTAATCGCTCTGGCTGACGTTGAACTCGAAAGTGCCGTCCGTCCGATGGTCCGCGTCAGACTTCGCGATCGAGAGCGTTGTGTCGCCGTCGAAGGCTACGTCAAACACCGAGTGGGCACCGATGGTCACGTTGTTCAGGTTGTTCTTGATCACAAGCGAACCCGGACCAAAATTGCTGATTTTCACGAGGCCCGTCTTTCCGCTAAGGACCAGGATCTTCGTAGGCGCTTTAGCCGACAAGTGGAAGGTGCCGCAGACGGCCTGTTGACTATGATGCGCCGGAGCCTCAGCTCTTGCGCTTTGGGTGGTGGTACAAAGCATGAGAACCGCGCCGGGCAGGGCAGATCCGATAAGTTGACCGAGTCTCTTCATGCCGTCCTCCTTGTGAGTTGACTGATTCCGAGGCAATCGCGAGACCATTAAACTGTGCTGGAAACAAAGCGCCTACACTGAAGTGGCGATTGGGTAGTGTTCGATTTCGGGAACAAGTGTCCCGAAATCGCGCAACTGGATAGACGTTACTTCACGCGAAAGATGATGATGCCGTCGCTGTCTTTGCCGCGTTCATCAATCACGTGCCACTGGATCTGGTATTCCCCGCGGTTCAGATTGCGGCCCACATAGTCGAGATTCTCCGGCGCGCTTTGCGGCATCGGGGTGACCTTAGGCGCGGCGCTTCCGTCCGGACCCTCGAGCTTGATTACGGATTTCGTGGCATCCACGTGGCGGTCGAATTTTAAATGCATCTCGACGGTCGGTCCGGACACTTTCGTGTCTGAGAAGGGCACCGAGGAAACGAGCGCCGCTTGCGGGAAGGCGCAGGGAACGATGAATACGAATGAGACCCAAAGGGAGTTGCGCAGAAACTTCATGGTTGTTTGGCTATCATAACCTCACTCGATGCTTCGTTCCGTCCTGCTGATTTTGGGTGCGCTTCCGATCGCGGCATACGCGCAAGATGAGGCGACCCGCCTGCACCAGTTGTTCGCCGACCAGCACGCGTGGCTCATGCGTCAGGTTCCGGAGCTCGCGACGTTTGAGGGCGCCCCGGGGTACAACGATCGCTGGTCGGACCGGTCGCCGGAAGCAATCGCGGCGGCTAAGAAACACACCGTCGAGTTGCTGCCGCGTTTGATGGCGATCGACCGCGCGAAGCTCGGGCCGGACGATCAGCTGAACTTCGACCTGTTCCGCTGGATGGTGGAAACCGAAATCGAAGGCGATCGGTATCCATCGGAATATCTCGCGATCGACCCACTCGGCGGCGGCGTTCATAGTGAGGTACCGCAGGTTTTGGAGAGCGCTCCGGCTCGCACCGTCAAAGACTACGAAGACGCGATTGCGCGGTTGAAGACGGCGGGGAAGCTGGTGGATCAGAATATCGCGCTGCTACGTGAGGGCATTCGGACCGGCGTTACGCAGCCACGGGTTGTGATGCGCGATGTTCCCTCGCAGGTAGACGCCATCCTGAAGCAGGCGCCAGCCGAGAGCGTCCTGCTCAAGAACTTCAACAACTTCCCGCCGAGTATTCCGCCAGCCGATCAGGATCGACTGCGGCGCGAGGCTGCAGCACTGGTCGACGGGAAGGTCTATCCGGCGTTTCGGACGTGGCGCGACTTTCTGGTCAACGAATACATTCCGCATTGCCGCGAAACAATCGCCTTCTCCGCGGTACCGAATGGCGCGGCCTGGTATCGAGCGAACGTGAAGCGACAGACGACGACCGATCTGACGCCGGAGCAGATTCACGCAATCGGCGAAAGCGAAGTGAAACGCATTCGCGCAGAGATGGAAAAGACCATGGCTGCTGCCAACTTTCAAGGCGGTTTTGCCGAGTTCGTCCAGTTTCTGCGCACCGATCCGCGCTTCTATTACACGCGCGCTGACGACCTGGTCACCGGCTATCGCGATATCTGCAAGCGCATTGACGAGCAACTGCCGAAGCTATTCGGAAAGCTACCCCGCACGCCTTACGGAGTCGAGCCGATTGATGCCTACTACGCGCCTTCGCAAACGACGGCGTTCTACGAACCGGGGTCGGTGGATGGCAGCCGTCCGGGCATATACCGCGTGAATACGTACAAGTTGGACCAACGGCCCAAGTATGAGATGGAAGTGCTATCGATGCACGAGTCGGTACCGGGTCATCACCTGCAGATCGCGTTGGCTCATGAGTTGCCGGACGTTCCGGATTTCCGCAAGTCGTTGGATCCGACGGCGTTCGTGGAAGGCTGGGGACTCTACTCGGAGAGTCTCGGGTATGAGATGGGTTTTTACAAAGACCCGTACTCGCGGTTCTCGCAGTTGAGTTATGAGATGTGGCGGGCGTGCCGGCTGGTCGTCGATACTGGAATGCATGCGCTGGGCTGGACGCGGCAACAGGCGATCGATTTCATGAAAGCAAATACCGCGCTGACTGAGACGAATATTGTGGCGGAAGTGGATCGGTATATCGCGTGGCCGGGGCAGGCGGACGCATACAAGATCGGGCAGTTGAAAATTCGGGAACTGCGAACGAAAGCTGAACAGCGGCTCGGGGCGCAGTTTGACGTGCGACGCTTCCATGACGAAGTGCTGAGCGCGGGTGCGATTCCGCTGAACGTTTTGGATACGCGGGTGAATTCGTGGATCGAGGAGCAGGCACGTGCTACCACCGGGAACTAAGGCGCCGACTTTCGCTCTGGAGGAATGGCTTTCGGATAAGCCGCTGGTTTTGGTCTTCTTCAAAGTGGGCTGCCCGACGTGCCAGTTCACGATGCCGTTCGTGCAGCGGATTGCCGACGGGGCTGCGGGAAAAGCGACTTTTCTGGCGGTGTCGCAAGACGACGAGTCCGCGACACGCGAGTTCTACGAAACCTACGGGCTGAGCTTGCCGGTTCTTCCTGATACGAAGAAGGAGCATTACGCGGGCGCGAACGCTTACCGAATCGAGTTTGTCCCCACGTTCTTTGTGATCTCGCCGGACGGCATGATTACGCAGTCGTTCACCGGGTTCGTGAAGAGCGACCTAGATGCGCTCGGCAAGCAGTTCGGGGTCGAGACGTTCCGTGTAGGCGAGAAGGTTCCGGCTTTGAAACCGGGCTGACTCGCCAAGCTTTGAGCGTGCCGGTCGGTGCGCAGGAACGTTCGCATGTAGGATAGGAACTAGATGGCGAACAAACTGGAAGAGATTTTCGGCGCGGCCGCTTCCGTGGCCAAGGGCATGAGCGTCACGCTGAAGGAGATGCTCTCGCCGGATATCACCGAGACCTATCCGGACGAACCGCCGAAGTTTGAAGAACGCTATCGCGGCAAGCACGTGCTGCAGCGCGATGAGAACGGACTGGAAAAGTGCGTCGCTTGCTTCCTGTGCTCGGCCGCGTGTCCGGCGCAGTGTATCTATATTGAAGCGGCCGAGAATACGGATCAGGTCCGGATCAGCGGCGGCGAACGCTACGCCAAGGTTTACAACATCGATTACAACCGGTGTATCTTCTGCGGGTTCTGCGTAGAGGCGTGCCCGACCGATGCGATTACGCATGGGCATGGGTTTGAGATGTCGAGCTTTAATACGAGCACGCTGGTTTATCGGAAAGAAGATTTGCTTGCGCCGTCACCGAATCGCGCGGGCGGGGTGCGGGTAGACGCGATTCCGGCGGATTCGGTTAGTTCCGGACATTAGAGCGGCGCGGAAGCCGCCCCGATAAATCGGCACAGTGAGCATGGAAACTTTCGGGACCCGAGCATCCGACGCGAGGCTAATAAGAGCGCGGATCGCAACTAACAAGAAGCTCATGCGCGATGTGATTCTCAGTGGAAAAGACGCTGGCGCACTCTAGAGATCGGAATGAGTCATCACGCCATCGTCGCTTTCGCGGTCATGCTCGCATGGGGCACTTGCGCCTACTCACAGCGCCAGACCGTCGCGTTGATCCATGCGCATGTAGTCGACGTACGAGCGGGTTCCGTGGCGGCTGACCAAACGGTCCTAATCGCAGATGGGAAGATTGACGCTGTCGAGCGAACGCGCGCCGGGCAGATTCCCTCCGGAGCTCACGTGGTAAACGCTCGTCGGAGGTTATTTAATGCCCGGGCTCTGGGATATGCATGTCCATTCGAACGGGGATCGACGCGCGCTCCAATTGATGCTTGCGGCCGGCATCACGGGAGTACGGGACATGGGCGGTGATGTTCATAAGCTTGCGGCGGCCCGGCAACACGTGGCCTCCGGGGACTGGAGCGGCCCTCGAGTCATCTTTGCCGGGCCGCTACTCGATGGCCCTCCGGGAGAATCCGATAGTGAGACCTGGATTCTGCGGACGCCCGACCAAGCGCGAGACGCTGTCGCATCGTTATCGGCGCTGCATGTGGACTTCATCAAAGTTCACGATCGCCTGGCACGAAACGTCTACTATGCGATCGCTGCAGCAGGCGAAAAAAGAGCATCTGCCATTCGCCGGCCACGTCACTTCATCGATCACGCCTATCGAGGCTTCCGACGCTGGGCAAGCAAGCATTGAACATTTCGAGTTTGTTCCGAAGCATTGTCTGCCAGTGCTCGATCAAATGGTCGCGGGGCAATGCCCGTCTATAGACGAATGTAGCCACAGCTCTTTCGATGCATTGCTGGAACACTTCGCTACGAACGGCACGTGGCTAGATCCAACGGTCCAGAGCCTTCGCTACTTTGCTCCCGATCAGTGGAAGCAGATTCTGACAAATTTTTCTGAGCTTGGGTCGCAGATTCGCGAAGCTCATGTCCGAGTATTGGCTGGCACGGATTGGAGTACCTACTTAGAGAACAAGGGCGCTCGCCCAGGCTGGTGTCTGCATGACGAACTCAAGATCTGGGTTGATGCCGGCTTCAGTCCTCTCGAAGCATTGCAAGCCGCTACAGTGAATCCGGCGATTTTCTTGAGACTCGCAGATTCGTTCGGCAGTATCAAGAAAAGCTACAGCGCCGACCTATTGTTACTGAAGGACAACCCACTATCGGACATCGGCAACACTACGCATATCCTCTTGGTGATTGCTCGAGGCAAGATTGTGGGTCGAGGTACAGCGGATGGCAGGTTCTGAGGAGATCGCACTTATCCACTCATCGACATCGGCCCCTCGCCGCGCGTGAGCGAAGCAATCATATCTTCCCGCCGCTGCAGCGTCACATCTAACGCAGAATCCGTCGCCACCCAATACACGATTCCGCCGATAATCGCCGCCAGTAACAGCAGTCCGAAGAATACGGTGTTGCTGTGGAACACGTATCCGCCCCAGTAGGCTAGCCCGATCGGCAGGAACGCCACCGGGAACAGCAAAGTGATCAGCGCAATCTTGCCGCGCGAAGAGACGCCGCCGCGGGACATCTTGTCGGGATCCATCGGCACGGGAAAACGAACCGACGTCAGGTTCCCGATTGCGAATGCATATAAGCACGCGACAGCGGTCACGGCGAATGCTTCGGCGATTCCGATCGGGTTGAATGGAATCGGGAAGAACGAGAACACGATCGTGATCAACAGGACTTCCAGCATCTGAAAAAACACGGCCGCGACGTTCTTGGCAGCCATGACGCTACGGAAAGAAACGGGCGCGGCGAAGTAGAATTGCACGGCGCTCCGGTCGAATCCGAACGCATTCAGAAACGTATAGAAGCCGACGAGCATGAGCGAGTACAGACTGACCCAAGCCAGGAAGTGCTGCTGGATAGGACTGACACTTTCGTGCGTTCGAAGCAGGTTCGGGATGAAGATCAACAGGCCGAAAGTGAAGCCCATGACGAAAGCGAGGCGGAACCCGGCGCAGCGCGTCAAGGCCCGGATTTCCTTCTCGATCATGACGGCGAACGGATCGCGGAAAAAGCGCGAGGGAAGCCGATAGACGGGCTCCAGCCACGCCATGCTGCCGGGGCGCTTCTTGACGGGAGCCTTGCCGGCGAACGGATCTTGGCGCAGTGACTGATAAAACTGCTTTCGCCCGAAGCGGTAGGCGATCACGATCCACAGCGCCGCCAATCCCGCCGCTTCAAGGGGCGACTGATTCAGCCACCAACGCGCGGTGGCCGCCCAGGGCCAGAAGTTCTGTAGCGGCAGATAGGCGACCAGCAGGCTCTTGGGCACTTTCAGCGCGATGATGGTTCCCGGCGCCGCGCAAAGGAGGACGAAGACCAGCATCCCGACTTCGCGGACTCGTTTCCGCCGGAACAAGCGCTCGATCATGCTGCGAACACCGGCGGCGACGAGCAGATTGAAGAGGATGAACAGAAGCGTCGCCGGCACGAGGCGGATGAGCGACGCCGCGCCTCCGAACACCGGGTTGCGAAGAATGCCGAGGAACGCTCCGGCGAGCACCACCAGCATCTCGCCCACGGTCAGGAACCGCAGCATCACCTCGATGGCGAAAAGCTTATCGAGCGGAATGGGGTAGACGATCAGCTTTTGCAAGTCGAGCGACGCGCCCATACTGGCGGTGATGACGGGCGCGATCTGCCAGTACAAGAAGACGCCGAACAGTCCGGCTCCGAGTGCCGGGGCAAGCTGCTTGAGGTCGGTGAGTTCGCTGAGAATCCAATACGCGCCGAAAGCGAACCCGGCCCATAACGCAAAAAACAGGAGGGTGGGGATCAGGCCGAGCAGGCTCGCGGCGCTGCGGCGCATGCCGAAGCCGCGCAAGCTGAGTAACTGGGCGCGGAGGATGGCGAGGATCATCGCTCCAGCCACTCCAGCCGCTGGTGTTCCCGAAAACCGACGATGCGGACGAACGATTCCTCAAGCGATTCGTCGCCGGACCGGAGCTCGTTGAGAGTTCCCTGCCGCACGATCCGCCCTGCCGAGATGATAGCGATGTGGTCGCAAAGCCGTTCCACGACTTCGAGAACGTGAGACGTCAGGAAGACCGTCGCGCCCTGACGAACCTGCTCTTGCAAGATGTCTTTCATCAGTCGCGCGCCGACGGCGTCCACGCCTTCGAAAGGCTCGTCCATCAGAAACAGTTCGGGTCGGTGGATGAGCGATGCGGCCATGGCGACGCGCTTACGCATGCCCTTCGAATATTCCGCGATGATCGTCTTCGGCTCACCGGCGAGTTCGAAAAGTTCTAATAATTCGCGGGCGCGCTCTTGCGCAAGACGCCTGTCGAGGGAATACATACGGCCTACAAATTCCAGGTATTCAAATCCGGTGAGGCGATCGAATAACAGGCTTTCGTCGGGCACTAACCCGATGCGTTTCTTGATCTCGATTTCCTGGGCCGGCATCTGGTACCCGAGGATCTCAATGGTTCCGGCCGTTGCAGGGGCCAAGCCGGTGAGCATGCGAATGGTGGTCGACTTCCCTGCTCCGTTCGGCCCGAGAAACCCGAAGAAGCTGCCGCGCGGCACTTCGAGAGTAACTCCGTCCACCGCTACTTTAGATTCGTAGACTTTGCGGAGATCGCGAATGGAGATGGCTGGGGCGGGTGTCATTTTGTGCTCTAATTCCAAACGGCTTTCCGGTTTGTGAGACAAAGCCTCGGATTGCAATACAAACTATTTACCATTCTATTGACGTCTCATTGATGTCTTGGTACAGTTTTAAATTCAATCCATACCCCTTTGATTAGAGGCGACGGCTGCCTGCCCGTGGTTTTGCGCGGCGCTACGCCTCGCAGGAGATAAGTTGAAACAAGATTACTTCATCCTAGTGCTCGCCCATTCGTTGCACGGACGCCTCAGGCGCGTTCACATTCCGCACCGGGTGATTTACGGCGTGCTTGGGCTGGCTTTGTTCGGTGCAATTTCGCTGGTCGGGCTGGTGTCAAGCTACGCTCGGATGGCTCTGAAGGTAGCGGATTACAATCATCTACGGCAGGAAGCTGCGGTGCTGCGCGGGCGCTACGAGCGGCTGCAGCGCAATCAGGCGCAAACGCATGAACAGCTGGCTACGCTCCAGATGTTCGCGAGCGAAGTCTCGGCGGCTTACGGTGTGAAATCGCGGATCGAAGGCCCGGACAACGTCGCCACCGAAGCGCGCCTGGCGCCGACAATCAATGAAACGCTGGCCACCTTCAATAGCCTGCAGTCGTTTGGAACGGCACATTACGACAGCACGTTCTTTGCGAACAACTCGGGCCGGATTACGGCGATGCTCTCGGGTTTCTGGCCGGTTGACGGCCGCATCACCGGCGCATACGGAACCCGAGTCGATCCTTTTTCGGGTGAAGGCGAATATCACACGGGCGTCGATATGGCTGCGTCGGTCGGCACTCCAGTCTCGGCTGCCGCGGACGGTACGGTGACGCAGGCGGGCTGGTACAACGGATACGGGCGGCTGGTGATCATCGATCACGGCAACGGCTATCAGACTTACTACGGCCACCTTTCACGAGTGGATGTTCTGGAAGGACAATCACTGCGGCAGGGTGAGTTAGTCGGCGCTGTGGGCACATCGGGGCACTCAACGGGACCGCACCTGCACTATGAGGTACGAATCGGCGGGGTGCCGGTGAATCCCTATCGGTTCCTTTCCAGTAAGAGTACCCTCCAGGCTGTGAATTCCGAACCGAGCTCGATATTCTGAGTTCCGGGCCTACCGGTCAAATCTCCACACATTTCTGGTAAGCCCATCATTGATGGTTGCTACGTACTTTCCGTCATTCGAAAAGACGCCGAAAGCGGGGATGCAGTCGTCTTCAATTAGATGGGCACGAAGGTGATCGTCGACGAAATAAAGTGCGGAATAGCGGAATGGCGCTAGAAAATAGGGCGACAAAATAACATGCTTGGCGGAAGCGCTTCCGGAGTTTGACCACGCCAGCCATTCACCTTTCGCAACTCCGGGATTCATCCCCATAATGTTCGTCATGCCGTCAGTTTGCCGCGACACCTGCCATCGCTTAGAAGGTTCGGGATCTAATCGCATTTCGGTGAAGCAGCCGGGGTGCTGCGAATCTGGGATGGCCACGCGTTCGCCGTCGGCGGAAAGCGCCCAGGCGCCGAGAGCGGTAGCCACAGCTGTGGTTCGGCCTAACTCCCTTCCCTGTCCGGCAACAGGGTCGAGCTCGTAGTAAATCTGCTCGGCACCGCTCGTAGCGCGCACGACGCAACGCTGCGAACGCCCAATCCAGCCGCAACGAAATTCATCCCACGATCCGGTGCGCGGAACCTGAACCATCGGTCCGCCGCTTGCAGGAATCCGCATCAATCGCAAATCCGTAAAGCCGCGCTGCTTTGTTTGCAAGCTGGACATGAACAATAAGGACTTCCCGTCCGGGGTCAACTGCGGCATGTAGTTTTCCCGCTGCGAGTAGGTCAAGCGCTCTTGTTCACGGCGGTTTCGATTTTGACGAAATAGCTCAAGGTGGCCGTCCTGTATCGATTCGAAGATTAACCACTGGCTGTCGGCACTCCAGGCATGAGGGAATGTGCTCCTTTCTTCAATCGTCAAGCGCCTTAAGGAGAGGAGCGAAGGTGTTGGTTTGGCCTTCCAATCAGCTATGTAGGTGTGGATGGCCGTGTCGGAGCGAAGCATCAGCAACTTCTTACCATCGCTTGTGCCCGACAAAGAGGAAACACCCATTGCAGTGAGATGAGAGATTTGGCTTGGTTCGGATGCCAAACGTCCGGTGGCGGGGTCGACCGCGAGGCGCCAGATGTTATAGCCCTCATCCCTGCGCGGAAAGTCCTGCCGCAGAAAGAAGAACTCACCCGTCGCCGTAAAATAGCCTGACGTGAAGAAGAGGGATCCGATTGAGACGGCGTCCTGGGTCGGGGAAGAACCGGCGGCGACAAGTTCGCTCGACTCGCACGAACTGGGGAGCACAAGGACGTCTGGCTTATTCGAGTCGACACTGCACCTCGAGAGCCGGTGAAACCAGATTTGCTTGTCGTCGCTCGACCAGAACAGCGCAGCCACATGCGCGTTGCCAGGCAGTTGCACAAGGAGACGTGCCTTTGTGCCAAGTGCCGGGCCGGCCCACACGTGGTGCGTTCCGTCTAACCAGGCAACCTGCTTCTCATTATGGGAGACGGCCACCATTTGCACGTCCTCGGCGACCCGCTTGGGCGCCGTTCCGTTTATTGGAACCCCCCACGCTTCAAACTTTCCATCCGCCAGACCAATGGCCAGTAACTGCTCGTCTCCGGCGAAGGAGAGTTGATAGCAGGAAAGGTGTTCGGGGCCGGTCAATTCACGAATGTTGCCCGACAGTTCGTCCCGCACGAAGAACCCGCCGTCAGCGGTTGCATAGGCGATTTGGTTTCCGTTGCGCGACAGAGCCACCGCCGATATATCGTGGCCATTACTGTATCGGGTGATCTGGGTAAAGCGGTCGGACGGCCCAGGCCTCTCGCTCCGCACCCAGTACATCGCGCCCGCGACAAGCACGAGCAGACCAATCAGCAGCGTGGCCGCGGCTGACTTGTAGGAAGGAGTATCCAGCTTGGTAAGGACAAGCTCGACATCCCGGGCCGTGGGCCGGCGGTCCTGCTCCGTACTAAGCATTCGCGATAGGATCGGCTGCTTCGGGAATCCGGCCTCGTCCAATACACGAGCGAGTGAATAGATATCGCTGGCCTTAGTCGCGGGCCGCCCCGCTTTCTGTTCCGGCGACATATAGCGAATGGTCCCGACCGGTAAACTGATGCCCCGGTTGGCCGCCACCTGTTCACGAATGTTCTGCGCCAGACCGAAATCAAGAACCTTGACGAACCCGTCCTCTCGCACCATTACGTTTTCCGGTTTGATATCCCGGTGCACGATGTCTTTCTCGTGGGCGGCGGCCAGCGCGCTCGCCAACTGCCGGCCGATGTGAATCAGGCGCCGGGTGGAGAGGCGGGACGTCTTTAGCAACTTTCGCAGCGACTGCCCTTCCACCAGTTCCATCGCGATTGCCAGACCCCAAGGAGTTTCAATCAGCTCATAGACCGTGATGATGTTGGGATGATTGAGACGCGAGGCAAGGCGCGCTTCAGCGATCACTTGCGACACCACATGATTTTCGCCGCCGACTCCGCCCGGCAGAAACTTTAAGGCGACCGACCGCTTCAGCTCGGTGTCCTCGGCCAGGTACACTTCGCCCATCCCGCCTTGCCCAATCCGCTCGTGCAGCACGTAGCGCCCGACAACATCTCCTACCCGCCGATCCGGTGCGGCAGGGTAGTTCGGCTCACTTTGAAGTTCTTCGAAGAGTCCAACGACTTCTCGCGCTACTTCCGCGTCGACTGTGGCCCCGTGTACATAGTCCCGCTGCGTCTCGGAATCAAGATCCCCCGCGACTTCGCACAGGACGAAAGCGGCCCGCCACTGATCGTCAGTCAAAGCTGTGTTCCTCCCGGGCGGAAGACTGATGAACAGAGCCCGTGTTTTAGGTGACGATTGAGATAGCTCATAACTTCCAGAGCGAGGGGGAGGTTGGAAATCCTGCCATCAGACATCAGACGCTTTGCAGCTTCTCGCGCAGCCATCGCTTACAGAAGGTCCAGTTCCGCGCCACCGTGCGGGGACTCAAGTCCAGACGTTTCGCAATCTCTTCCAGCGTCATCCCCTCAAACACCTTCATCTCGACGATGCTGCGCAATCGCGATTCAATCGCACCCAGCTTTTCCAGAAGATCATCGATCTCCCGCAACGTGGCCGTCCCTGCCTCCTCTCCGACCACATCGAATTGCGCAATATCGATCTTCGTGGTCCGGCGGGATAACGACCGCGAGTGGTCGATCAACAAGTGGCGCATCACATGACCGGCAAACTGCAGGAATTGCTCCCGCTCCGAGCGGGCCGAATTCTCCGGCGCCGGCAAAGACTTCACTTTCACCAATTGAAGGTAGAGCTCGTTGACGAGTAATGAAGGCTGCCACGAGTGCCCGCCGGCTTCGGCGTTCATCCTAGCCGCCGCCAACCGCCGCAGCTCGGGATGCAGGAGAACGAAGAGTTGGTCGGCTGCAGCGCGATCGCCGGCGCGAAAGCGCGCCATTAGACTACCGACCGTTACCGAGGTTTGTTGGGAGGGCATTCGTAGCGAGTGCTACACGTTCGTACTCACTGTGATATCGGTTGTCCAGAAGCAATAGTTCGGCGTGATGTTGTTTACGAATAGCAGCGCTGAACGGATGTTCCATTAACGTTCTCGTAACAGATTAGCCATCTGATCGGGAGGAGCCCGTTCCAGAAAGTCTATACCATTCACCTCGATATTTTCGGTCGTTCAACCCGTGCCGAGGGCAACTAATGAGAGAACGGACGGCTTCTAATCCGGAACTAGCAAAAAAGATTGAGAAATTTTGGCGGGTTTGAGTGGCCTGCTCTCGCTCAGTAAAGAGAATGACCTCTTCACATCCGCAATTACTCGCGCGCGTGACCTTTTCAGGAGTCCGCCGGACAGGAACACTCCTCCTTACCGGGAATATGTTTAGCCGGAACGGGCTTGCCTACCTTCTTGTTGTTCTGCAACGGGCGATCGCAGCAATTGCCGCCCTTTACAACACGGGTCGTCGCACTAGCTGGGCGCGGACTGCATTTCTGGCTGCCTCTCTCTGTGCTCTCGCCTTGGCCCTGCCTACACGTGGCTTTGCGCAATGCGGCGCCAACGGAGAGCGAGCCTGTTGCAATGGGGATGGCGAATTTTCTAATGATGGGGGCGCTTGTAACAGCGGTTTATCTTATTCGCCAGGTTGTACGGACCCTAATGGTTGTGGCTGCTCCGGAGGAATCATCACGTCGGAGAACTCCCAGGGTATGTGTTACCAGGCGACTTCGTGCGGCGGGTCAGGGCAGCGCGCTTGCTGTACCGGCGACGGCGAGTTCGCCAGCAATGGACTAGCTTGTAACGACGGTTTGGTCCAAATCCCCGGCGGCTGCGGCCCATTCAACCCCGCGGGTTGCGTTTGCGGCGGCGCTAGCGGCGGTTTCGAAGACTCATCCGGAATCTGCGTTCAACCCGCGGGTTGCGGCGGTCCAGGCCAGCGCGCTTGCTGTGCTGGATACCTCGAGTACAGTAACAACGGAACGGGCTGTAATGCCGGATACATTGAAGTACCAGGCTGCTCGGGAGACTGCACCTGCGGCGGCTCCACCTCGCTCGGTGAGCCGGACGGAAATAGCTGCACCATCATCGAAGCGATTGCAGAACCCGCAACCAACGCAACTCCGACCACCAACGAGACTGGACCACCCGGAACGTGGACGCTACCTCAACAGCCGTTACCCACCGGGCCCGAATGCCCTTCGAGCGGTTTGTGCGGCTATGCCGATCTCCACGTTCACATGTTCGCGAGCGTGGCCCATGGCGGGGCGACTCTAGCCGGGGAAGCCTGGGATGCGAATGGGGTGAATGCGGCGCTGGCTGAAGACTACGGATCAAACATGAGTCTAGTGGACCAAAGTGGGAACGCGAAACCGATAGTAGATGGCTCCGCCGGATCTCCCGAGTGCCCAGGCTTCCTGATCAGCGATGCGAATGGAAATAATCTTTGCAGCGGTCAGGATCTCTTCCACGGCGACCACACGGCTCTTGACTCGGTGACGGGCGGCGGCACGAACGACGGCGCAAACTCCAATTTGGGTGTTCCTTTGTTCAATGGTTGGCCGCTATGGACCAGCACGATTCATCAACAGGTTTACTACAAATGGCTGGAACGCGCGTGGCTCGGCGGGTTGCGTTTGATGGTGATGGATGCAGTCACGAATGAAGCGCTGTGTAAGAGCGGCACGACCGTCAGCGGAACCAACTGTGCGGACTCGATGAGTACGATCAACGTCGAGTTGACAAATGCGCAGAACTTTCAAACGTGGTTAGACACGCAGTACGGCGGGCCGGGTAAGGGTTGGTTCCAAATCGTTACCTCGCCTGTACAGGCGACGAACGTCATCCAGCAAGGCAAGTTAGCAGTAATTCTTGGCATCGAAGTAGATAACTTATTTAATTGCCACGCCCAAAGCACGCAGGGCCCGTACAACGGGGAAGGGCCAACCTGTACAACGGCCTACGTGCAGCAGCAACTGCAGACTTACTACGGACTAGGTGTGCGCCATATCTTCCCCATCCATAACTTCGACAACGCTTTTGGAACGCCCGCCGCCTGGCAGGATCCCATAAACGTCGGCAATATCGTCTCCGAAGGTATCTGGTGGGACGCCGTGAACTGCTCGGAAGCGGGCTACGGGTTCGCTCTAAACGCATTCACCGACGGCGCGCTCTACCTCCTCGGCTTCGGCGGCACGACTACTCCGACGTATCCTGCTTTCCCGTCGGGCAGTTGCCACGATACTCCCGGTTTAACCACGCTGGGCACTTACTTGGTTCAGCAGGCCATGAGTATGGGCATGATCATCGACGTGGACCATATGTCGATCAACGCCTTCAATGACACCATCAACTTGGCTAACAGCCAACAACCGGTATATGCGGGGATCGCCGCCACTCACGTGCAAGCCTTCGATTTGTACAACCAGAACTACGCGGGTTCGGGCACCGGACGGCACGAGCGCATGCGGACTTACGCGCAACTGCAGAGTATTGCGGACGCCGGGGGAATGGTCGCGGCGATGCTCAAAGACGATTCACAGGACACCGGGCTCGGCTGGTGCTTGCCTCAGGGGAATTGTGCCTTCGGCGCAACCAGTATTCCAACGACTTCGTATACCTTCAACTACGATGGAGCGAACGCGCCGAGCAACAACGGCGGCGCTCTCTATCAAAATTGCTCTTATTCCACGACGGAGTGGGCGCAATCTTACCTGTACAACGTGCAAGCCATGCGCGGCGCTCCCGTAGCTATGGGAAGCGATTTCAACGGCATTGCCGGCCATGTTGGCCCACGGTTTGGCAACGGCGCCTGCGCAGGATCGGCACAAGAAAGAGCCGAACAGGAATCTGCGCAAAACCGCTTGGTCTATCCGTTCACCATTCCGGGCTTCGGCACCTTCAGCCAGCAAGTCTCCGGTCAGAAGACCTATGACTTCAACGTCGATGGTTTAGCGCACATCGGATTGCTCCCTGATATGGTGGCGGACCTGACAAACGTAGGAGTTACAGCCCAACAGCTACAACCGCTATTTGGGTCGGCTCAAGCTTATATCAACATGTGGTCAGCCGTAGCTCCGAAGTCTCAACCTAACGTCACCCTCTCCGGTGTCCCCGCGACGGCGGCTTATCAGTCCCAATTCTCGGTATCGACGAACAATAATGGGACGACAACCTCCAGACCTACCATCACCGCCGGTCCGGGAAGTGTGTGCTCCATTATCGGCAATACTGTAACCATGCTAAGCGGTTCCGGGATTTGCCTAGTTACGGCGACGTGGTTGCCGGACAGTAACTATTCCGGTTTTGTGATCACTGAGGCGGCGGCTGCCGCCAAGATAGCTCCTAACGTGAACTTCAACGCACCTGGGAACGCCCCGTATCTGACGATGTTCACGGTCATGACCAACAACAACCACACCACTACCTCTACGCCAATGATATCGGCTGGCAACGGAAGCCCGTGCAGCGTTCGCGGAGATACGGTTACAATGACGGGCGGCACAGGAACCTGCACACTTACGGCGACCTGGGAACCGGACCACAATTACCTCGGGACAACTCTCACTCAGACAACGAGGGCTAGCGAAATCAAGCCGACGGTGACCTTCACTGGCGCGCCTCAGACGGCTGCTTATCAGTCGACGTTCTTGGTAATGACAAACAACGAAAACACTACAAGGTCGGTTCCGGTCATCTCGGCCCTGAATGATGGTGGATGCACTATCAGCGGCCACACTATTACGATGACGAGCGGCACCAACGTGTGTAATCTTACGGCGACCTGGGCGCCCGATGGTAACTATCTCGGAGCGGTTCTAAACCAATTCACGCAAGCCTCCAAGATCGCGCCAAAGGTCACGTTCACAGGCGCGCCGCCTTCCGCGGCATATGGGTCCACCTTTGCAGTTTCGGCCACTACCAACGCGAGCTCTTCAGCAGTTTTCGGGATCGCGGCAGGTAGTAATGCTTGCAATCTTAGCGGCGCAACAGTCACGATGTCCAGTGGAACGGGAACATGCATTGTTTCCGCGAACTGGCAATCCGACACTAACTACAATGCGGCTTCCCTTACGCAGACAACCGCGGCTCTGAAGGCACCGCTTACCGTGACGGCGAACAATGCCGTTATCACGTTCGGCCAACCGCTCCCGACATTGACAGCCAGCTATAGCGGTTTCGTTAATAATGATACTCCGGGTGTACTTAGCGGCGCTCCAATCCTCTCGACTACGGGAACCTCGTACAGTATTCCGAAATCCTATCCGATTACCGTTGCGATCGGGACGCTTGCTTCGAGTAACTACTCGTTCGTCGGCTTTACCAGCGGCGCGCTTACGGTTAATCCAACAGGCACCGTTCCTCCCCAAGGCAACGCGTGCAATGGTGCCTACCAGGGCGGTACCTTCAACGGCCAGATCACGGTCGCGCCGAACCAGATCTGCGAAATCGATCACGGAGTAGTGAAAGGCAATTTGATATCGGGCGGCGGGATTGTGATCCTGGTTGGTTCGACCGTGACAGGCAACGTTCAGATCGACGGGGCGGCTACGGGCCCCAGTGCAAAGCAGCCGAATCTGGTGTGCGCTTCGCAAATCCAAGGCTATCTATTCGTAGGGAGCGATCCCGATTCCGTTATCGTGGGCGGGACAGCCTGCGGAACGACAACGATCGGCCAGAATGTGGAATTGGAGAATGATACGGGTGCCGTCTCCGTGTCGTTCACTAACATGAGCGGAAGCCTGGTGGCGACAAACAATACCAGCACCGTCCTTCTCAGCGGCAACAGTGTCGGCCAGAACCTCCAGGTGCAGAACAACTCCGATTCTGCGGTGAACGCGACGCAAGTGCTGAACAACAAGGTGGTCGGCACGATTACTTGCTCCGGTAACGCAAGCATTACCGGAAGTGGCAACACCGCGAAGCAGAAGCTAGGACAATGCGCGACATTCTAAGTTTGCGGAACGTCAGGCAAAGGGACAGAGTACAAAACATGAGGTCAGGAATGAAGAGTATGTTCACAAAATCAGCGACCGGATCAGCGGTTGGTTTGTCCCTGTGGCTTGCGCTAACAGTAAGCGCAGCCATGGGGCAAGCCCCAGCGGTACAGCAGGCCGCTTCAGCACCCCAATGCACACCCTCCCGCAGCACGGATGAAAAGAGAAAGGCTGAAGAGCCTGTGGCCGTGATGGCGGGACGGGCAATCTATGAGAGCGAGTTGGACGAAGCGGCAGCTCCGCAAATCGTTCCGCTCCGTAACCAGGAGTACCAGATCAAGAGTAGGGTGCTCGAAGAACTCCTACGTCAGAGAGTGGTGGAAGCCGAAGCGAAGAAGCACGGACTGACGGTCGATCAACTCTATATTCAGGAAGTCGACTCAAAAATTCCGGCACCTAGCGAAGGCGAAGTAGCCGCCTATTACCAGGGGGTGAAGTCGCAGTTTAAGAACCCGTTCGAGCAGGTCAAGGCACAGCTCCGAACAAACCTGAAAGCGCTGGAGACAAAGCAAGCCCGACAGGATTACGCGGAGTCACTGCGCGCGAAAACTGAGGTCACCGTGTTACTGCGTCAACCCAAAGTTGAAGTTGCGGCCGACCCGGCTCGCCTGAGAGGCGATCCAAAGGCGCCCATAACGATCGTCGAGTTTGCGGATTTTCAGTGTCCCTACTGCAAGCAGACTGAGGCTACACTGAACGACCTGCTGAAGAAGTATCCCGGGCAGGTGAACCTATCCTTCCGCGATTTTCCTCTAGGATCGATTCATGCCAATGCCCAGAAGGCTTCCGAGGCTGCGCGTTGCGCCGGAAAGCAGAATAAGTACTGGCAATTCCATGATGCGCTGTTTGCGAGCCAGGCCGCGCTGGATGAGGCCGGACTGAATGTTATCGCTCAAAACCTGGCTTTGAATGTACCGGCATTCCAATCTTGCGTTGCTTCCGGAGAGTACAAGACGCAGGTCTCGCGGGATCTGGAGGATGGAAAGAAGGCCGGCATTTCATCGACACCGGGCTTTTTCGTGAACGGAGTCTTCTTAAGCGGCGCTCAACCAGAGACGGCGTTTCAGAAGGTAATCGACGATCAATTGGCGACGGCGAAGAACCAGCCCGTGACGAGTTCCAGGTGAGTTCAAGTTAGTAAGAGCGGGTACAGTTGACGTTCAAGCCGCGAAGGCGCACGTTCACCAGGTTTAATGCTGGTAGCGAAGAACATCGATCACCTATAACACAGGATTTGTGAATCTCAAGTTGAACTGCGCCAGTGCGACCCTGCAACGTGGCCAAGCATTAAAGTGCCAGGAAACTGCGAGCGAGTATCCGTATACGGTGGCGGGGACAGTAGGTTATACAATCGCCGGTCTGAGTAACGGCTCGGCGTTGCTCAGCAAGACGGGGCAGGCGGCCACGATGCCGCCTGCTTGCACCTAGAACGGCAGGGCCGCTAGATTTTTGTAGAATACAGCAAAACGACGCCATGTCGACCGCCACCACCGTCCCGATCTACAGACCGCGATAGCTGCTTACCTTCGGCAACGCAGGACCGAGCTCGGAATTCAGCTCGTTGTGGAACAGCGTGTTCAAGTGAAGGCTACGAGGTTCCGAATTCCCGACGTGACTGTTCTAGTTGGTCCGCGTCCGGCAAGCGGCATCGTCACCCAACCTCCGTTTCTCTGCATCGAAATCGTATCTCCTGAAGACCGCATCCGCGAAATACGCGAACGAGTCGATGATTACTTGAACTTTGGCGTTCGGTATGTCTGGGTGATTCACCCGGTGACCCGCCGGGAAAGCTCGCAGGAGACGTGCGGTGTAGTTTCGGAACCGAGCCGAGACGAGAACCTCAAAAGTTTTTTCGAAATGTTGGCAGGTTTTGGCCGCCTGCTCTCGCTAACGAAGTGAATGACCACCTCACATCCAAAATCACTCGCACGCTTTTCTAGGGCGACTCCGGCCGGTCTCGTACTGCCCATTAGTTTTCGCAGGACCACCGTGGAAATGACGAACTGCAGCCTTTCCACATCGCGATTGATCGCGATGTTTGCCGCCCTTACCTTGCCGCTGAGTGTTGCTGTGGCACTGGCCGCTACGGCATTCATGTGCCCCACCGCTTTCGGGCAGTCCTGCACCGGCTTGGCGTGTCAGCAAGTGTCGTGTCCTGGAGGTGCCACCACCAGCATTTCGGGGACGGTCTACGCCCCCAATGGAGTTGACCCGCTTCCGAATGTTCTGGTCTACGTTCCCGGGACGGAGGTCACCTCTCTCGATCCGTTGCCAAACGGCGTAGGAGGTGGCCCGATCCAGCCAACGAATTCTCCCCTAGTTACCACAGTTACGGCGGTAGACGGTACTTTCACAGTGAACAATGTCCCAGTCGGAAGCAACATCCCCGTAGTGATCCAGGCAGGGAAATGGCGCCGTCTCTACAATATTCCGTCTGTGGCCGCCTGCACCAATACACCGGCTCCGGGCCTCTCTTTCCCCACAAACCATACCCAGGGTGACATTCCGAAAATGGCAATCGTAACCGGTTCCGTGGACGCCCTCGAATGCTTGCTGCCGAAAATCGGAATAGCCACGTCGGAATTCTCGGATCCTTCAGGCACCGGACGAGTAAACTTGTATCTTGGCGCCGGATCTCCCGGTGCTAGGATACAGTTCTCGAACACCGAGCGAGACCGAGCTCGAGGGAACTCAAGCCGTGCTGAATGGCTTCGACCTGGTGCTGTTCCCGTGTCAGGGCGATCAGTTTACCAAGTCTACCGCCCTGCAAACGAACATCATCAATTATGCAAACGATGGTGGTCGTATCTTCGCCACTCATTACTCCTACGTTTGGCTCAACAACGACGCACCTTTCTCAACCACCGCCGACTGGACGCTGGCGGAGGGTACTTTTACCAATGACCCTGCAACGGCGATAATCGATCAAACCTCGACAACTACCCAGCAGCTAGCGCAATGGTTGATGCTGGTTGGCGCCTCGACCACGCTTGGAGAAGTCCAGCTCGGCGCGCTCCGGCAAGACTTCAGCGGAGTCAATCCGCCCAGCCAGCTCTGGTTGTCCGTGAATGATCCAGCGCTCGGAACGGTGCCGCTGCAATACTCTTTCGACACGCCGGTCGGAGCTCCTCCTCTCATGCAACTCGGAACGGTCTTGTACAACGACTACCATGTTGAGGACGCTTTAGATAATCCAACAACGGGCAAAACGTTCCCGAGCGAGTGTCCAGCTTCTCCGATGACTGGGCAGGAGAAGTTACTCGAGTTCATGATCTTCAACCTCAGTGACTTCGCGGCCACCCAATACCCCACGGTAGCTGTAAGCGCCACCAACACCCCGTCTACCTTCACCCCCGGGGACGCTTCGGACAAGATCCTGCTCAACGTCACTAACACAAGCGACATCATACCCGCCGATTCAAGCCTGATACTGACCGTCAGCTTGCCCTCCGGCTTAACCGTGAATACCATCGGGGGTACGAACACAAACAGCGGCTGGTCTTGCTCTGGAGTGACCTGCACGCGTAACGCAGCGCTGAATCCGGGAGCCAGCGACCCCATTAGTCTCACTGTCTCCGTTTCTTCTTCGGTAAGCGTTTCCTCGGCCACCGTCACGGTCACCGTCTCGGGAGGCACTCTGCAGAGCAATGTCGTTGCTTCCGACGCAATCCCCATCTACCAAGTCCCGGTAGTTACATGGCCCGTACCCGCACCAATCACCTACGGAACAGCTTTGAGCCCTTTGCAACTTGACGCAACCACCACTGTTCCCGGCACATTCGCCTACAATCCTGCAGCCGGAACTGTATTGGGCGCGGGACCGCAACAACTGAGTGTCACCTTCACGCCGACTGACACAACCAACTACGCCACGACTACTGCTTCGGTCACCCTGCAAGTAGCGCAAGCTTCGCCCACCGTCACCTGGGCCAACCCGGCGCCCATCACTTATGGCAGCCCACTTTCTACCTTACAACTGAATGCGACTGCGAACGTACCCGGTAATTTCGTCTATTTGCCGGTGGCCGGCACTGTCCTGACCGCAGGTACACAAACGCTGCAGGTACAGTTTACGCCCACAGACAACACGGATTATAAAGGTGTAAGCGCAACCGTGTCTTTGTTGGTCAACCAAGCGAGCCCAGTTATTTCATGGATGCAACCAGCACCTATCACGCAAGGTACTCCACTCGGAGCGGCCCAACTTGATGCAACAGCCAATGTACCCGGCTCTTTCGTGTACAACCCTCCCGCGGGCACCGTTCTGTCCCCCGGAACGCAATCTCTCACCGTGGTGTTCACACCGACCGATACGACTGATTACACGACATCCTCAACGGCGGTCTCAATCCTGGTCAACGCGCGTTCGAACACGGTTACCCTGCAAATCGCCACAACGCAGTACGCCTATCCGCGTAAGCCGGAGTTCTGGGTACAAGTAGCTCCCCTCAACGGCAAGCCCAACCCAACTGGGACGATCACTCTCTACGATGGGACCGAACAGATCGGTTCGTACGCGCTAGCCGCAAAAATGCGAGGTTTGCTCATCAGCAGCCTGCCGAACTTCAGCGTTGGTTCGCACCTGATACAAGCCACTTACAGCGGCGACGCGAACTATCCGGTGGGTTTGTCGGACCAGGTACCTGTGAATGTAACGCCGGGGTTTGTGAGTCTCAAACTAGCTTGCGCCAGCACCACCCTGCAGCCCGGCCAAACATTGAAGTGCCAAGTAAGTGCGAGCGATTACCCGCATGTGGTAACGGGCAGCGTAGAATACACGATCACCGGGCTGACAGACGGCTCGGCATTGCTCAACAAATCGGGGCAGGCCGTCATTACGGGCCAACCGCCGTCCAGCGGTACCATCACGGTCACTTATCCCGCTCAAGGTGACTACGAGGCGAGTGAACCGGTTAGCGTGAACTTCACCGTCCAGTAATATGCGTTCGTTGCGGGCAGGCGGCTGCGGTGCCGCCTGCCCCGCCCGTAAGATAGAACAAAGCGTCGCCATGTGGACCGAATATCTCAACACGGAGTACCGGCCCGACCGCGACCTTCAGACGGCGATAGCCACTTACCTTCGACAACGCAAGAACGAGCTCGGAATTCAGGTCGTTGTGGAGCAGCGTGTTCAAGTAAAGCCGACGAGATTCCGAATTCCGGATGTAACTGTATTCATTGGGCCGCGCGCGGCAAGCGATATCGAGCCGGAGCATCCAGCGCGGTTAACCGTGCATGTGGTGCATAATCGCGCAGCTTAAATGACCTAGAACAAACCAGACTACTGCTTCGAGTACTCGCTTAGCGCGTGGCGTCATATTGAACCTCCTCATGGTGGGCAAGAACTTCGCGAACCGCCTCGCTCGCTTCCAGATCGTCAGTTAGTTTGGGAGCCTTCGCGCCCGCATCTAGTAGAGCTTGTACCGTGGCAGCGTAGTCTCCGGTATCACGGTGCCAGCTGTTTTCGGAGCCGTGTAGTGCCGAACCCAGCGCGCTGATCTCGTGGGTAGAGTCTTTCCGATCAATCTGCGGATGATAGCGAAGGATCTCTTGCACCATCTCCGCATTGCCGTGCCATGAGGCCCATTGCAGCGGGGTGAGACCCATTTCGCCTGCTGTCTCCACCGGCCATCCGGCAGCTAACATCAGGCGCACGGCCGCGCTGTTGTTGTTTTGGGCGGCGTCGGGTAGCTGGCGACGGTCCTGGTCGGATAAGTTGGCGACCAGGTTCGGGTGGGCAGCTAACATCGCATCGAATATACTCTCGTCACCGAGTTCGAAAGCTTGGGAGAGCTTCACATCTTCCGGGCTGCGGTCCATCAGTAGGCGGAAGACATCCTCGTGATTGAAGTCACGAGCGACCAAGTGCGGAGTTCGGTTCCGGCCGAAGATCTCGATGTAGATCGTGCCTTCGCTACGCTCGCTTTGCTTCGGGAAGTATTGCTCGTCGACGCGCGTTCGGATCGAATTCGGATCGGAGTCGAGGTGTCGGCGCACTAAGGCGAGATCGCCAAGAGCAGCAGCCATTAGGATATCGGTACGACAGCCGCGAGTGATCAGGTGGCGCGCGATGTCTTGGCGGTCTTTCGGGTAATAGCGGGCTTGGGCGACGCGAATCATATGCTGCGCCGGGGTGGAATCGTGCCTAACATCGATGGCGTCGATCGGAGCGCCGTGATCAAGTAAGAACTCCGCGACGTCTACCGTCGAAGCAAAGTGCAGCGGCGTCTGACCGCCGGCGCCTCTGGCATGGACTAAGTCGGGGTTCACGCTAACTAACCGCTCAAGTGTTTCGCGGCTCCCAAGGCGAGCGGCTGAATGTACGTCGACGACCGCGCCGCGTTCAACCAGAAATGGGGCGAATTCCGGCGAGCATTCATCCAAGACACCGATACTCCACGTGAGGCTTCGAGCGTTGATATCGGCGCCGGCTTTCAGCAGGACGTCGATTGTCTTGCGGTCCGTTCGCTGAACGGCGGCAAGAATCGGCTGCATCCCGTCTTCGTAATTGGCCAGAGGTTCGTTGAGATGGGCCTTCAGCTCAGGGTAAGTGTCGAGTACGTGGGAGGTTCGGACCGAATCGCTGTCACGAATCGCGGCAGTTAGTAACTCCGCGGGCGCGAGAGTCAGCGAATCGACGTGCTCTTTAAGCTTCGGCCAACTAATGAAGCCATAATCGCGGGCAAGCTGATGCTGCGCATCCGCTAGTTTGGCTGCGGGATCCGACTGCTGGAGAGTGCGCAGAAGGTTCTTAGCCTGTTTCTTGAGATGTTCGATGTTTGGTCTTGCGGGTAGTTCGAGAGACATCACTCCTCCTTCTTATGTCGCCCGATGTCCGCTTGCCGGGCAGAAGTGAGGTTGATGTACGGTAACGCTGAACAGCTCAGGTGGGATAATCCCTTCCCGCGGACGGGTTGCATCCTGTGTTGCGAGAAAAGTATATCAGATTGAGTTGAGGCCGGCGGCAATCATCGTGCCTAACGTTAGGTCATGAAGAAGATCATTGAAAATGCCTGGCTAATACCTATGGGAATGGCTAATGCGGTCCTTTTGAGAGACGGCGCGGAACTCACCCTCGTGGACGCCGGCTTCCCCGATAAAGCTAAGAACGTGTTCGCCGCGATTCGGAAGCTCGGTCATCAACCAAGCGACCTGAAGCACCTGGTTTTCACACATGCCCACCCCGACCATTTTGGAAGTGCAGCCGCGATCCTTAGAGAAACTTCAGCCGACACTTGGATGCACGTCGAGGACGTCTCCATTGCAGAGAGTGGCGGCCCCTTTCGCTATATGTCACCCGCGCCGGGCCTAATCCTGCGCATCGCCTATAAATTCTTTTGGCGCCCGAACTTCAAAGTAGAGCCGATACATATCGACCACCACGTGAACAATGGTGATGTCCTTCCCGTCGCGGGAGGACTGCGCGCCGTTCATACTCCGGGCCACTGCGCCGGACAAGTTTCGCTCCTGTGGCAGGGTTCTCGTCTTCTGATCGCGGGCGACGTCGCCACCAACATTTTCGGGCTGGATGATCCACTCGGATTCGAAGATATCGAACAAGGCCGTCGCAGCCAGCAGAGGATCGCCGACTTAGAGTTTGACGCCGCAGCCTTTGGTCACGGATCTTGCATCGACTCCGGTGCTTCTGAACGGGTCCGCCGCAAATGGGGCCGGTCCACTAATCGAAGCGGCCCGGTCGTAATTTTTTTCCTTGACAATAATTATTTACCGGTGGAAAATACCTTCATGGGAGCGGCGCTGAAGGTAGTTTCGGAACCGGGGAGCGCGGCAGTGCTTCTCGATCCGGAACGGAACGCCTTAGTCGAGCGGCTCGCCGAGCCGGATTCAGCCGCGGGGTTGGCGCGGAAGCTTGGGTGGTCGCGGCAAATCGTGAATTACCACTTACGCGAGTTGGAGAAGGCCGGGTTGGTTGCGTTGGTAGAGGAGCGCCGCAAAGGCAATTGCATGGAGCGAATCATGCGGCGGACCGCGCAGTCCTACGTGATCGATCCAGCCGTCGTTGGAACGCTCGGAGTGAATCCGAACGCCATGGCGGATAAGTTGTCGGCGTCCTATCTAATCGCGGTGGCGGCAAGGACGATCAAGGAAGTTGCTTCCATGAGCGGACCGGCGGAGGCGAGCGGCAAGGTACTGCCGACAGTAACTCTCGACGCGGTCGTGCGGTTCCGAAACGCGGCGGAACGGAATGCGTTTGTGCGGGAGTTGACGGGCGAGATGGCGCGGTTGATCGGGAAGTATCACGCGGCGGATGCGAAGGATGGGCGGACGTTTCGCATCACGGCGGGGTCCTATCCGATACCTAAATCTGAAATTGAAAAGGAGAGTAAGAGTGGAAACGAATCGTAAGACAAGATCGCATGAGACTGTGATGGAGATGCCCGCGCCGGTAGAGCGGGTGTGGAAAGCAATCACGGATGCTTCCGACGTGCAGGGCTGGCTTGCACCTGAAGTTAAAATTGATGCGCGTGAGGGTGGTGAGTATTGGGTGTCATGGGGCGGAGGGATGAATGCGGCGAGTAAGATCGAGGTGTTCGATGCGCCGCATCATCTGCGTGTAACGAAAGATCGGCCAGACCCAGGCGGCAGCGCCGAGCCGGTACACATCGCAATCGACTACTACGTGGAGACAAAGGACGGCGGCACGGTGTTGCGGCTGGTGCATTCCGGCTTCCTGGCGAGCGCGGAATGGGACAAGGAGTATGACGGCACCAAGCTGGGCTGGCCGATGATGTTGCGGGTGTTGAGTTACACGTTGGCGCATCATCCCAACGAGCGGGTGCGACAGAACTGGTTTTACTCGGCAGCACCCGGCGCGCAGGAAGACGCATGGCAGCAGGTGCGTCCTGTAGCCACGGCGGGAAACGAAGTGGTGTATGAGGTTCCGCCCCGCGAGATCCTTGTGCGCACCGCCGACGGTGGCGACGGCCTTCTTTACGTGGCTCTAGGCGAACACTCCGGCAAGACCGGGATTAGCGTGAATGTGGTGCGCTACGGCGAAGCGGCGAATCATCTGGATGAAGCGGTTGAGCATTGGAAGCAGAAGCTGAACGTCTTCCAGACAGCAACTGTTTAGTCTTGTCTAAGCGACATCGCAAACCGATACGGCGTCACTTAGACTCGCAAGAGGCTCGCGGACAGGAATGAACTCCTGTCCGACGTAGCCTTGGTATCCGATCTCGAGTAAGGTGCGCATCACCGCCGGGTAGTTGATCTCCTGGTTGTCATCTAACTCGCCGCGACCCGGGTTTCCGGCTGTATGTACGTGACCAATGATGTCGCGATACTGCCGCAACCGGCGGATCACATCGCCATTCATCACCGACACGTGATAGATGTCGAATAACAGCTTTACGTGCGCGTTGCTGACTTGCTGGATGATATCCGCGCAGTAATCGATGTCGTCTCCCTGATAGCCGGGGTGACCTTTCATTGGATGCGAGCTATCGCGTGTATTTAGATGCTCTAGGCAAATGGTTACGTTCTTAGCTGCGGCGTAGCTCCCTAACTTCGCGAGCGCCTTGATTGAGTTAGCGGCGCCTTCCGCCCGAGGGATGACCTCGCTGGTTGGGTCTTCGGCATCGCGCCACTTGAATCCGGTGAAGGCGATAACGTTGGGGATGCCGAAGTCGGCGGCTTGGTCGATCGCGGCTCTCGTCCGAGTGATTACTTCTTCGTGGTAGCGCGGATTGTTGAGGCCTTTGCGGAACGGCGGGTCCGGCATCCCGTTGAACGCGAGAGCGCTTTGGAGGCCATACTTGCGCAGCGTGGGCCAGAGTTCCGGCGGCACCAGCTCGACGCTCTCACATCCGAGCCCTTGGGCGGTTTCGCAGATGCGGTCGATATCCCAATTCCATTCCGTGCTGTTCAGGCACCAGTACACCAGCGACTGCCGGATGAGGCCATTCTTGACAACGCGTTGCATACGTCAGCCCTCATCTTATTCTCAGTTGACATCTTCGCTACACTCGCGATATGGCGAACGCGCTAGCGGCGGGGGCAGTGTCGGAGATCGCGCAACGACGCGAAATCCGCGATGCACTGCAATGGCTGACGCGCGAGAAGCAGTGGATCACCGATATCCAACTGCAACTGTGCCGCGTACCTTCTCCCACGTTCCTCGAGCAGAAACGCGCGGAATGGATGGCCGAGCAGTTTCGCGAGTATGGATGGCGCGCCCATCTGGACGCCGCCGGCAATGTGGTGGCGACGCTTGCGGACGAAGGCGATGACGCGCTGCCGTACATCGCGTTGACGGCGCATCTTGACACCGTTTTCGCGCCGCGGCTGCGCGATGACATCTATATCGATTCGGATGGGAAGCTGCGCGGACCCGGCGTTGCCGATAACGGCGCGGGCCTGGCGGCATTGCTCGCAACCGCACGGGCGCTCTCGATCTGCGGCATGCCGGAAGGGTCGCGTCGCGAATCCGGTCTCTGGTGGCGAATGTCGGGGAGGAAGGCGAAGGCAATCTGAGCGGCATCCGCTATCTGTGTAATCAATCGAAGCTGGCCAAGCGCGTGGCGGCTTACGTGGTGGTGGACGGCGCTCATACGGACCACATCACGGTGCGCGCACTGGGGAGCCGTAGATTCGATCTCACGTTTACGGGCAATGGCGGACATAGCTGGAGCGATTCCGGCATTGGTAATCCGGTGCATGCGCTGGCACGCGCGATCACGTTTTTCACCGAGACTCCGATGAATGGCGGCCCGCGCTCGGCGATCAACGTTGGGGTGATGGAAGGCGGCGCCAGCGTGAATGCGATCGCGTCACAAGCGCGCGCCAAGGTGGATATCCGGTCTGAGTCCAACGCGCGGATCGATGAGTTGGTGGTGGCGCTGCATGATGCGGCCGAACGCGCGCAAGATTTCGAGAATCAGCGCGCGGCGTCGGGTAAGGTGTCGGGGCGGTTGAAAGAGATTGGATCTCGTCCGGCGGCGCGGCTACCGGAGAATGCGGCGATCCTGCAGTACGCGCGGAGCGTGGATGCGCATCTGGGGATTCGCGCGCACTTGGAGTGTTCGTCGACCGATGCGAACGTTCCACTTTCGTTCGGAATTCCGGCGCTCTCGATCGGCGCGGGCGGCCAGGGTGGCGGCGCTCACACCCCCGCTGAATGGTTTTCACCTGAAGGACGCGATTTGGGATTGAAGCGCATCCTATTACTATTGATGACACTGCTGCGCCATGGGGCCGTGTAGGCTTCGGACCTACGTGAAGACCTGGAAGGCCGACTTAGCCTTAGTCGGGAATACGATCATCTGGGGCTCGACATTCGTCCTTGTAAAGGACGCGCTGACGGACGTCTCGCCGATGCTGTTCCTTGCCCTGAGGTTCGCGCTCGCGGCGGTGGTCCTAGCGCTTCTCTACGGCCGGAAGGTACAGCGCGCTTCACTTCGAGATGGCGCAATCGCGGGCGCGCTTCTGTTCCTCGGGTATCTTTTTCAGACTACCGGCTTACTCTACACGACGCCATCGAAATCGGCCTTCTATACGAGCCTTTCGATTCCGATGGTACCTTTGCTGGGATCGCTCGTCTATAGAAGTGCGCCGCGATGGAATGAGGTCGCGGGTATCGCCGTCGCATCCACAGGGATGATTTTACTGACAACCGAAGGCTCGCGGGTCGCATGGGATCGTGGCAGCCTGCTGAGCTTTTTTTGCGCGGTAGCCTTTGCCGGGCACATCGTTGCGGTCGGGAAGTTCTCTGACCGTGCGAACTTCGAAACGCTCGCGGTCATGCAGATCCTAACCGCGGCGGTTTTGGCGGGAGTCAGTTTCCGGTTCATTGACACCGTGAAGCTACGGTGGACACGGCCGGTGGTTGCGGCCGTATTAGTAACAGCCTTGCTGGCGACTGCTCTGGCGTTTACGATTCAAGCTTGGGCACAGCAGCATACAACAGCTACCCGAACTGCTCTTATCTATACGTTGGAGCCGGTGTGGGCATGCGTAACGTCGTGGTTGTTACGAGGCGAGCGGCTGTCGGGGGTAGCGTGGGTCGGCGGTCTGCTGATCCTGGTAGGTGTTTTGCTAGTGGAACTGAAACGCAGTGCGGGACAGAAACATCAATCGATTCGGGTAGTTAGTCCAGAAGTATAATAAAAGTTGCGTGCCGCGCACGCAGGAGTCAGCAAGGTCCATGAGTATTTTCGATCATCTAAAACGACAAAAATTTCTTTCATTTACAGTTGTGATGCTGACGCTGTGTATTGGAGTGTTGATTGGGACGCTCCTCAATACCGGCGTGAAGGCGGCACGAGAGTCGGTTGCACCGGGCGCGACGCCGCTCGCGATTCCGGCCCCAAGCGTGATTCAGAATTCCTTCTCACAACTCGCCAAGCAGCTCGAACCCTCGGTGGTGAATATCTCGTCCGAGTACATCCCGAAAACCAGCGTGACGCAGAACCGGAATCCAAGCCGGCGTCCGTCGCGTGCCTTGCCGCAGGATCCGGACGATCAGGGCGGCGACCAACAGCAGGATCAGGGCGGGATGGAAGACTTCCTCCGCCGGTTCTTCAATAATCCGAATGGCCAGCAGATGCCGCAGGAATCGCAGCGCGGCGCGAGCTTAGGCTCCGGCTTCGTTGTCTCATCTAACGGCTACATCGTGACTAACAATCACGTGGTAGAGCGCGCAAACCGCATCCGTGTGAAGTTCAATGGCGACCAAACGGAATACGACGCGAAGGTAATTGGCACCGACTGGCAGACGGATTTGGCCGTGATCAAGATCGATCGGACCAACCTAATTCCGGTGCGCATGGGTAACTCGGATTCGATACAGGTGGGCGATTGGGCGATCGCGATTGGTTCCCCATTCGGCTTCCAGGAGACGGTGACGGCGGGTATCATTAGCGCGAAGTCACGCGACATTCCGGGCGACTCGACTACGTTCCAACACTTCCTTCAGACGGATGCCGCGATCAATCCGGGTAATAGCGGCGGCCCGCTGTTGAACATCAACGGCGAGGTGATCGGTATCAACACGCAGATCGCCAGCCGCTCCGGTGGGTATCAGGGTATTGGTTTCGCAATGCCGTCGAACACCGCGGTCAAGGTATACAACCAGATCATCAAGACCGGCAAGGTGACGCGTGGTTCAATCGGCATCACGTTCCAGGCGAACACAGCGCAAATCCGTGAGTTGCTAAAGGCCTACGGGGCTAAGAACGGAGTGTTTGTGTCGCATGTGGAACCGGGCGGTCCGGCGGAAAAGGCGGGGCTGCGCGAGCAAGACATTATTACTCAGATCAATGGCCAGAAGATAGAAACAGGCAGCGATCTGATCGACATCGTGGCGGATACTCCGATCGGGCAATCGATGCGGGTTGATTACCTGCGCGATGGAAAGCCGGCGCAGACCGAAGTTACGATTGCGGACCGCTCCAAGGTATTTCCGAAAGAACCGGGTGCTCCTGAGATGTCGGAAGACAACGGCAACGGCGGCGGCGATGAGGCGACGCAAGCGCGCTTCGGTATCTCGATTCAGAACTTGAACGACAAGCTGAAACAGAACATGGGCGTCAAGGAAAATGGCGTCATGGTGCAGAGCGTAGAACCGGGTTCGTTTGCTGAAGACATGGGTCTGGCGCAGGGTGATGTAATCACTCAGCTGAACCGGAAGCCGGTCACCAGCGTGGATCAGTTCAAGTCGATCCAGGGTTCGTTGCACACCGGCGATGCGGTGGCGCTGCGTGTACTTCGATCGCCCGGCGGCGGACGGCAGGGTGGCGAGTGGCAGACTCTGTACTTAGCTGGCACGGTACCGGCAGCGGCCCAGTAAGTCAAATCTACTCCGAATCTGTTACATTGAAGGGGCGCGGCTTAACGGCTGCGCCCCTTTTTCTATTGTTATGAAGACTGCGCTTCTGGCGCTTTCCGTTCTGATGTGGGCGGGCGAAATTCATGTGGCCGGGGCGGCTACAGTCAGGAAGACAACCTCGCGCGGACATTCGCAGGTTCGGGCGCATACGCGGCAGGCACGCGGCCGTTCGCGCAAGGTTGCAGCGCAAGCACCGCCACGACCTTACGTACAGAATGAGCCGTCGCCGGACCGGTATCGCGAGATTCAGGGTGCGCTGGCTTCAAAAGGCTATCTCAAATCAACACCTTCGGGAGCGTGGGACGCGGAGACGCAGGACGCGATGCGGCGCTATCAGGCGGACAATCAGTTTGAAGCTACTGGGCGGATTAACTCAAGATCGTTGATCGGGCTTGGCCTGGGCGGCGGCTCGCAAGATCCGCATTAAGTGCCGAATCGGATGGCCGAGCGGGCCTTCGCTTTCGCGGCTTCCTCTTCACGGTTCTTGGGCGGTGCGCTGGTTTCGAGTTGGTTCAAGAAGCGCGCTGAGACTTCGGAGATCTCTTCGATAGCTGCGTTAAAGACTTGTTCGTTGGCCTTAGATGGCTTGTTCAATCCGCTGATCTTGCGCACGAACTGAAGAGATGCCGCGTGGATTTCTTCCGGAGTCACGGGAGGATCGAAATTGAAGAGTGGTCGGATGTTTCGGCACATAGCTTAGGACACTCCTATTGTCCAACGACAGGGAGCGAGAGAAGTCCTTTCTCAAGGACCACAAACTCCAGGTCAGTTCGTGTCGGTATTCCAAAGCGATTGTCCCCGTAAGGGAAAGGACGCGTTTCGCCCGTCAGACGGTAGCCTCTGCGCTCGTACCATGCGATGAGGGCACTGCGCACATTGACGACGGTTATCTCCATCATGCGAGCGCCATGCGCAATCGCATATTCTTCAGCACTGCGAAGGAGCTTACGGCCAAACCCCGTGTTCTGCAAAGCGGGATCCACTGTAAGTGAGCCCAGGTACCATCTTTCAAGAGATAAGACTTTCAGACTTACACATCCCTCGATGGCCGAAGTTCCATCTTCCCTGGCAAGGAGGAACTGTGCGCCTCCGGCAATCTCTTCGCGGAGCAGCGATTCGTCTGTGCGATTCCCGGTTAAATAGTCAGTCTCCACACTCCAACTCTGTTCCGTTGAAGTTCCGCGAAAGGCCGCGTTCATGATGGCAACGATCTCCACCAAATCGCTTTTTTCTGCCACCTGAAGTGAGAAGCTCATCTTACTTTAGACTGCGAGGCCTGATCAGCCTTCACACCGAAGATCCGCTCGGCATACTTCCGGCTAATCGTCAAATCCTCCTTCAGCGTTCGAGTGACCGCCGTGTTTGGGCGATAGGCCAACTCTACAACGATCAAAGGCGTGAGATGTTGTTGACTTAGGTAGCTGGCGACCGCCCGATAGTCGATATCGCTATCTTCTAAGTCCTCGAGCCATACCTTTTGGCGCGCGCTGCGGACGTGAATTTCCCGTAACCGGGAACCCACTTCGCGCAGGAATGGAACGGGCTCGAAGCCGCCCTCGTAAGCCCAGTCCACATCGACGCACATGTGTACGTAAGTCGGGTCTGTGTTATGCAGGATATGCCGCCACTCCCGCGCATTTTCCACCAATTGCGGCGTATGGTGATGGATGCGCAGTTCGAACCCGCGTTGTGCCAGAGCGCGGCCCATGCGGTTCAGCGAGTCCGCTTGTATTTGTAACTCCTCATCTGTCTTTGGTAGCTCGCGCGGCTTCGGATCCGGGTTATTCACGATGGCATTGCATCCAAAGGGAGCGCAAAGAGTTCCGAATTCGAGTGCCGTGGCGATCGTGCGGTCTGCCGCCGCGCTTTCGTGCATCGCGCCTCCAACGTATAGAGACGGCATGAGCAAGGCCTGCGCTCTAATAGCTGAGAGTACCTGTTCGCGCCCATCGATCGGAAAGAATGCCGGATTCAATTCGATGTTCCTGAAGCCCGCCGCTCGGACCATCGGCAGGACTTGGGACATCGTCGCTAGCAGCGGTTGTTTAAGAATTTCGGCATGCTGTTGAAAGATGTACCCTTCAACTGCGATCTCCGATTTCTGCCGGGCTCCCAATAGGAACCCGGCCCCCGCGCAGGCCAGGAGAAGTTCTCGCCTCGTCATTTTAAGAAGTTATGACGGGTAGAAACTAGGAAGTCCTGTTTCCGGGCCATTTCCAATTGCGAATCTCAGGCTTGTCTTGACCCTCCGCAAACGCGTAGTTGATACTCTCGATGATCTGCCCGTGTAACCACTCTTTGAGGTGCGCGGCCGTCTCCTGTAACTTAGGGACCCGATCGACTACGTCAATGGCGAGGTTAAAGCGGTCTACCTGGTTTCGGATCAACAACTCGAGAGGCGTGTTGATATTGCCTTTCTCCTTGTAACCCCGCACGTGGATGTTGGCGTGGTTCGTCCGGCGATAGGTAAACTTATGGATCAACCACGGGTATCCGTGGAAGTTGAAGATCACCGGCTTGCTTTTGGTGAATAGCGAGTCGAAGTCGCGATCGGACAAGCCGTGGGGATGCTCGGTAGCAGGCTGCAAACGGTACAGATCGACTACGTTCACATAACGAATTTTTAGATCCGGGCAGTGCTCACGAAGGATGGCGATGGCGGCCAGAGCTTCCTGGGTGAGGATGTCTCCAGCGCTCGCCATTACGACATCCGGTTCTTTGCCTTCATCGCTACAGGCCCAATCCCAGATGCCGATACCTTTCGTGCAATGGATCATGGCGGCTTCCATGTCGAGAAAAACTAAGTGAGACTGCTTGTCAGCTACGATCACGTTCACATAGTCTTTGCTGCGCAGGCAGTGATCCGCCACGCTAAGCAGGCAGTTTGCGTCAGGCGGCAGGTAGATGCGAGTCACTCCGGCGCTCTTATTACTAACAATGTCGAGGAAGCCGGGGTCTTGATGAGTGAATCCGTTATGATCCTGGCGCCAGACGAGCGAGGAGATCAGGATGTTCAACGAAGAAACTGGCGCACGCCAGCTGATCTCTGCCTTAGACTTTTCCAGCCACTTGGCGTGCTGGTTGTACATCGAGTCGATGATATGAACGAAGGCTTCGTACGTGTTGAAAAGGCCGTGACGGCCGGTCAGCAGGTAACCTTCAAGCCATCCTTCGAGGGTAGTCTCGCTCAGCATCTCCATCACGCGCCCATCGGGAGCGATGTCGGTGCCGTCCTTGTCTTCAGGAAGGTACTCCGCCAGCCACGTCTTACAGCTAGCCTCGTAGATCGCTTCCAAACGGTTGGAGGCATTTTCGTCCGGGCTAAGGACGCGGAAGTTAGTCATGTTTCGCCGCATGACGTCGCGCAGGAAAGTACCGAGCGTTCCTGTGGGCGATGCTTCCTTCGTGCCTGGGCTGTCGATTGCGATTCCGTAATCGCAGAAGTTGGGCATATCGAGCGGCTTGAGTAACTTGCCGCCATTCGCGTGTAAGTTAGCGGTCATGCGGCGATCGCCCTTCGGCGGAAGATCGCGGAGTTCGGGAATCAGCGTGCCTTGCTCATCAAACAGTTCTTCGGGTCGGTAGCTGCGCAGCCACTCTTCGACAATCTTCAGGTGATCCGGCTTGGTCTTTACATCCAGGACGGGCACCTGATGAGCGCGCCAGAAGCCCTCGACCTTGTGGCCATCCACTTCTTTGGGTCCCGTCCAACCTTTAGGCGAGCGCAGGATAATCATGGGCCAGCGTGGGCGATCGGGGTTGCCGCTATTGCGCGCTTCCTGTTGGATCGCACGGATCTTGAGAACGCATTGTTCCACGACTTGCGCCATACGGGGATGCATCAAGTCGGGATCATGGCCCTCAACGACGTGCGGCTCCCATCCATAACCTATAAAGAGGGCTTCGAGTTCTTCGGGAGTTATTCGAGCCAGCACGGTGGGGTTGGCTATCTTATAACCGTTCAGGTGAAGGATGGGGAGGACCGCGCCATCGCGAATCGGATTTAAGAACTTGTTGGAATGCCAGGAAGTAGCAAGGGGTCCGGTTTCCGCTTCGCCGTCGCCGACCACAACACTTACAATCAAGTCAGGATTATCGAAAGCGGCGCCAAACGCGTGACCAATGCTATAGCCTAACTCGCCGCCTTCGTGGATGGAACCGGGAACCTCGGGCGTGCAATGGCTTCCGAGCTGACCAGGGAACGAGAAAGCGCGAAACAGCCGCAGCATGCCGGCTTCGTTCTGACTCTTCTCGGGATAGATTTCGGAGTAAGTACCTTCGAGATAGCAATTCGAGAGCATGGCCGGGGCACCATGACCGGGTCCGGATAGATAGATCATGTCCAGGTCATACTTACGGATCACGCGATTGAGGTGGACCCAGGTGAAGGTCTGGCCGGGATCGGATCCCCAGTGACCGAGGAGCCGGTTCTTAATGTGTTCGGCTTGCAACGGTTCCCTAAGCAAAGGGTTGTTGCGGAGGTAAATCATTCCGGCGCAAAGATAATTGCAGGCGCGCCAGTAAGCGTCGATTTTCCTGAGTTCGTCCGGGGTAACGGGCTCAACGGCCGGGGCTGTCTTATCTTCGATTTGAAAAGGAATTGTCATAAACGTCGGTCCTGGGCTGCCTTGCGAGGCTGCAGTCTTCAGACGTTTTAGCATCCCACATCCCGGGGCTTCCGAGGCGGCCAAGCTGCGCGCTATTCCGCCCGGAGGGCTTCCATCGGGTTGACCGAGGCGGCACGCCGCGCCGGGAGGTAGCCCGCTAGTAGGGCGGCCGCGCCAAGTATCACCGCGACAGCAGCCAGCGTGGCTAAGTCCCAGGATTGAACGCCGAACAGCAGTTTGCGCATCAGCGTCGCCGCGGCCACAGAGCAGACTAAACCGGTCACGATGCCTAGCGCCGCCAGCCAACCGGCCTCTTTCAGGATTAGCTGGCAGACGCCGCTTCGGTGCGCGCCCAAAGCCATGCGCACGCCGATTTCACGAGTTCTCCGGCTTACTGAGTAGGCAACAACGCCGTAAAGCCCAACCACACTTAGCAGTAAAGCCAAGGCTGCGAAACCTCCGACGACCCACGCGGACGAGCGCTGTAAGTCGGTGCCCATCTTCAGCCGGTCGTTCATTGTCATGGCAAATCGAGTTGCTATCCGGCTGTCTATTCCACGGAGCATCGCGGCCAGGCTAGGTAGCAGCGACGCTTCGTCCTGAGACGTGCGAACGACTAAGCCGAAGCTACTGTCGGGGGACTGGTTGAACGGGATGTACTCGGTTGGCCAGATCTGTGAGTCGAGCGCGCCCTCACGAATATCGTTAACCACCCCTATGATGGTTCGGATCGACTTCGGACCAAGCCCGTCGTCGCCCATCTGCTTGCCAAGCGGATCCTCATTCGGAAAATATCTGGCGGCGAGCGCCTGGTTGATGATGACGACGCGTGGCTTGGACGCATCCTCCGCATCGGTGAAATAGCGGCCGCGCAGAAGAGAGGCACCGAGGGCTGCAAAGTAACCTGAGCTGACGTCGCGCTCATTCACTTCATTATGCTCGCCGTTATAGGGACGACCGACAAAACGGATCCAATCGGTGTCGCCATCGCCGCTCAGCGCAATGCGGGTGGCGATGCCGACCGACTCGACTCCGGGTAGACTCGCGGTGCGTCGGGCGACCTCGCGCGCCAGGCTAACTTGCTGTGGGTCCGTCGGGTAGCCATCATGAGGCGCCATCACCTGAAGAGTGGCAAGGTGGTCCGGATTGATTCCAGTATTGACTTGGAGTAAGTGGTATAGGCTCTTGCCCAGTAACCCTGCGCCTACTAAAAGAACCATCGCCGTGGCAAGTTCCAGGACGACCAGCTTGGATCCGAGACGACGCCATGTATTCCCAGCCGACCCGCGGCTCCCTTCGGCCATGCCGTCCCGGACATCGGAAAGCGAGAGGCGCGCCGCGGGAGTTATTGAAAACAGCAGCGCCGAAAGCAATGAGATGACGGCAGCGAAAGCGCAGACGCGGACGTTCAAATCCAAATTCTGCAGAAAGGGCATCCCAGCTTGCATCTGTTGGGGAACCAACATGATAAGGATGTGCATGGCTGCCCAAGCGGCGGTCATACCAAGCGCGCTTCCAATCACGACAAGCACAATACCCTCGGTCGCGAACTGGCGAATCAGCCGGGAACGAGACGCGCCCAGAGCTCCGCGAACGGCCATCTCGCGGCGGCGATTTTCGGAACGCACCAGCAGTAAGCTTGCAACATTCACGGTAGCTATGAGTAACAGCAGCCCGGCGCCGCTTAGCAGTACAAGTAGGATTGGGCGAACGCGACCGACAATAGCTTCCGATAGAGCGAGTACGCTGGCGCCTTGACCGAGATTAGATCCCGGATACTTCAATTCCAACTGGTGTGCGATCGACTTCATATCGGCGAGCGCGGTCTCGATCGACACGCCGTCTTTGAGACGGCCGACCCCGTTGAACGAGTGGCAGCTTCGCCGTAGATCGCAATCGCCGGAAGCGTGAATCGTCGTCCAGAAGTCCACCGGACCAGTAAGTGCAAACTGAAAGTCTCGCGGCAACACGCCAACGATCGTGTACGCGACTCCGTTGAGGACGACCGTCTTTCCGATAGCTTCCTTTCGCCCACCGAATCGGTCCCGCCATGCCGCATAACTTAGGATTACGGTGTGGGGCGCCGCGTTCAGGTCTTCACCGGGATAGAAACTTCGCCCCAACATCGGTGTAACACCCAATGTGCGGAAGAAACCGTCACTTACCCGCGCGCCGTCCGCGTGATCGGAGCCCGACGGCGTGTTCAGAATGTAGCCGCGATTCGAGTAGACTTCGAGCGAGCTAAATACGTGGTTCTGCGATTTCCAGTCCAGATAGTCCGGAAGAGATAGGTTAGCTCGCGGGAAGAGCGGGATTTTCTCCGTTACATCGGCGAGCCGGTTGGGATCTTTGAACGGAAGCGGCTTGATGAGCGCCGCGTCCACAAAGGCGAAAATCGCTACGCTGGCGCATAGTCCGAGCGCAATCATGGCGATGGCAGTCGCGGTAAAGCCCGGGTTTTTGTGTAGCTGACGTAAAGTAAACCGGAGATCCTGCATTGAATGATCGACTAGGTTGAATCTACGCATGTCGCGGCACTCCTCTTTCCGTTGTTCTAATCCACTTAGCATGCGCAAGGCGGCACTGCGCGCCTCCATAGGATCTAGCCCGGCAGCGACGTTCTCTTCGATTAGGCGCTCTAAGTGATAGTTCAGCTCTTCATCCAGTTCTTGCTCGACGGTCCCGCGTGACAACAGCGAACGCAGCCGGTGTTTGAAGATGCCAAGCAATCGCATAGTTCAAACGGCCCTCACGACGAGGGAGATTGCGGCGGCGAGGCGCTCCCACTGAATCGATTCCTGATCCAAAACTTTTCGGCCGGCCTTAGTGAGCGTGTAGTATTTGGCGCGGCGGTTGTTCTCGCTCATCTTCCATTCGGCTGTAATCCACGCATTTTGCTCAAGCTTATGGAGGGCCGGATAGAGCGCCCCTTGTCCAACTTGGAGGACATCGCCGGATATCTGCCGGATGCGTTGCGCGATGGCCCATCCGTGCATCGGTTCGAGCGCGATGACTTTCAAGATGAGTAGGTCCAAGGTGCCTTGGATGAGATCCGTTGGTTTGCTCAAAGGGTCTTCTCTCAGTAACTGACAACACGATAACATGCGCGGTGAGGAACAAGCAACATGCGGCTCGGGGTGAGCCGGCAGTGTGCGACCCTTAGCAGCACATCGACCTATGAACTATCGATGAATCAAACATTTACGGCCAACCGTGATTTTTATGACATAGCCTTGAGTTGCGAATAGGTTTGACATTTGAGTTGAATCGAATCCGAAGCGTGCCGTTCTGAATCTTCTACGGGAGATAGATCATGAACGAACACCGCGGGTCCGCGCCGATCGTAATCAGGAAGATCAAAATTATTTTTGCTGCCGGCACGCTATTTGTCAGCGCAGGTTGGTTGTCAGGTTGTGCCAAGAAGAACGTGTCCGCCAACACCGGCCCGCCGCCGCCAATGCCCGTTACGGTGGTCGAGATTCAGCCGACCAACGTTCCTGTGACCGGCGAATGGGTAGGCACCCTGGACGGTAATGTCAACGCACAGATCCAGCCGCAGGCGAACGGCTATTTGATCAAGCAGGACTATAGGGAAGGCGCGCAGGTCTCGAAAGGTCAGGTCCTGTTCGAGATCGACCCGCGTCCTTTCCAAGCCGCACTGGATCAGGCGCAAGGGCAACTGAATCAGGCCAAAGGACAAGTAGAGCAAGCGCAGGCTCAGCTCGGTCTTGCGGAGATCAACGTCAATCGCGATACCCCCCTGGCCGAAGCGCACGCGATTGCACGCAGTCAGCTTGATAACGATATTCAACAGAAGGCGCAAACGCAGGCTGCCGTTCAATCGGCAAAGGCGTCGGTGGCAACAGCTGAAGCCGCCGTCGCGAACGCACGTTTAAACCTGGGTTTCACTCAAGTTCGCTCGCTCATCACCGGGGTTGCCGGACAGGCCACCACCCAGGTGGGCAACCTGGTCAATACCCAATCGGTGCTGACTTCCGTCTCGCAACTTGATCCCATCAGAGCCTACTTCTCGATCAGCGACTCCGAGTACCTGGGCTTAACGAAACGCGTTCGCCGCGATGGAGGCGACCTGTTGAAGAGCGCCTCAGCCGTCCCTCTGACGCTCACGTTGTCGAATGGCGAGGTCTATCCGCGAAGGGGACATATAGCGTTCGTCGATCGCCAGATAAATTCGCAGACGGGCGCGATTCGGATTGCCGCCGTGTTTCCAAATCCCGGCAATGTGCTACGACCCGGCGAGTTCGGGCGGGTCAAGGCGGAAACCGAAGTCCGCCGCAATGGCTTGTTAATTCCTCAGGTTGCCGTACAGGAGCTACAAGGTATGCAGCAGGTCTATCTGGCCGGCTCCGATAATAAGGTTCACATCGCGACGGTTACTCTAGGTCCGCAGATTGGAACTAACTGGTTAGTCGAGCACGGCGTCTCAGCGGGCGACAAGGTAATCACCGATAATCTTCAGAAGCTTCGCGAAGGAGCTCCGGTTTCTCCGCATCCGGGCCCTCCAGTTGCTGCGACCGCACAGTCCGGGAATTCGGCGGGTAAGTAACTCATGTCGAAATTCTTTATCCGGCGTCCCATCGTCGCGATCGTCATTGCCATCTTAACCGTCATGCTGGGCACGGTTTCGATGCTGACGCTCGCCACGTCGCAGTTCCCCGACATCGTTCCGCCTGAGATCTTAGTCACCGCGACTTATCCGGGCGGCGATGCGAAAACAGTGAGTCAATCGGTTGCGACTCCGATTGAACAGCAGATGAATGGCGTCGACAACATGATTTACATGAACTCCGTCAGCGCGAACAACGGAGTTGTGCAGCTCTTTGTCGACTTCGACGTAAAGACCGACCCGAACATCGATCAAGTGCTCGGCCAGCTCCGCGTCGATCAGGCGCAGTCCCAATTGCCGGCTCAAGTGACGACGGCCGGACTGACTGTCCAGAAGGCTCTAACATCACCGCTCATGCTGGTAGCTCTGAACTCTCCGAACGGAAGGCTGGGTCAGGACTTCCTGGTTAACTACGCGGTAATCAACATTCAGGACCAGCTAGCGCGCGTCAAGGGCGTCTCTCGCGTGCAGGTCTTCGGCGGACAGTATGCGCTGCGCGTCTGGGTACAACCTGACAAGCTCGCGCAACTCGGCGTGACGGCGCCCGAAGTCATTGCGGCCATTCAGACACAGAACAATGTGAACCCGGCTGGTCAAATTGGTGCCGAACCTATCCCGCAAGGGCAGCAGTTCACTTACACGGTTCAAACCCAGGGCCGCCTGGTGACACCGGCGGAGTTCGGCAACATCATCCTCCGCGCGAACCCTGACGGTTCCATTCTGCACCTCAGCGACGTAGCTCGCGTCGAACTGGGCGCACAGGCTTACAGCATTTCGGCGAGATATAACCAAGCCCCATCGGGCGTAATGGCGATCTACCAGTTACCCGGATCGAACGCGGTGGAGACGGCTGCCGCTGTGAGCGCGCGCATGAAAGAACTCTCGGCGACATTCCCCGCTGGCATCACTTACGATATTCCGCTGGATACGACCGCGGCCGTGACGGCGGGTATTCGCGAAATCGTATTCACTCTACTCGAGGCGCTTGGGTTAGTGGTCCTTGTCGTCTTTATCTTTCTGCAGGGCTGGCGCGCAACTCTGATTCCGCTGCTGGCCGTTCCTGTCTCGCTGATCGGAACTTTTATCATCTTCCCTGCCCTCGGTTTCTCCATCAACACACTTTCCCTCTTCGGTTTGGTACTGGCGATCGGCTTAGTTGTAGACGACGCGATCATCGTTGTGGAAGCCGTGGAGCATCACATCGATGAAGGGATGGATCCTCGTGCTGCGACGGAGAAAGCGATGGAAGAGGTCGGCGGTCCGGTCATCGCGATCGCCCTTATCCTGGCAGCCGTGTTTATTCCAACAGCCTTCATTCCAGGTATAACCGGCCGTCTTTATCAGCAATTCGCGATTACGATTGCAATCTCGGTACTCATCTCGGCGTTCAACGCTTTGACTCTTTCCCCGGCCTTGTCCGCGCTGCTACTCAAGCCCAAAAGCCAGAAAGCGAAGAAGGGTCCGCTCACATGGGGATTCGGTCTGTTCAACAAGTTCTTCGGCCGCACGACGGATAGCTTCGTTCACACCTCGAGCGTGCTGATTCATAAGTCCTACCTTGCAATGCTTGGGATCATTATTGTCGGGGTAGCGGCCGTCTACCTTGGCAGTGATCTTCCCGGGGGGTTCATTCCGACCGAGGACCAAGGCTATATGTTCCTCGCGCTGCAGCTTCCGGATGGAGCTTCAGCCCAGCGCACCGACGCTGCCGAACAGAAGATTACTGCCGCGCTGCTGAAAACTCCCGGCGTTCAAGGGGTGATTGCCGTAAACGACTTCTCACTGCTGACGCAAGTACAGAGCACCAATGCCGGATTCTTCTTTGTCGCCCTGAAACCCTGGGAAGTCCGGAAGAGTAAACAAGAGCAGGTCGCTTACATTCAGGGCAATCTCCAAAAGCAACTCGGAGCGGACCCGGATGGCATAGCCTTCGCCTTCCCTCCCCCGAGTATCCCTGGTATCGGAACGTCAGGCGGCGTGACGATGGTGATCGAAGATCGTTCCGGTTCAGACGATCCAGCGACGTTGACAAAGAGTGTCTTTACCTTCCTGGGCGCGATCGCAAAACGACCCGAGATCGGCGCCGCGATCCCGTCTTATGAACCCGCCGTCCCGCAACTCTATGCCGATGTAGACCGCGAGAAGGTCTTGCAGCAGCAGGTACAGCTATCCGACGTGTATACGACGATGTCGACCTTTATGGGCGGCTACCTGGTGAATTACTTCAATCGTTTCGGACGTCAGTGGCAAACCTATGTGGAAGCCGAGGGGACCTCTCGTACGGACATTGCGAACATCAAGCAATTCTATGTTCGGAGCGCCAATGGCAGCCAGGTTCCCCTGGCTTCACTGGTGAATGTCAAGCAGATTACAGGGCCTGAGTTCATCTATCGCTTTAATGAGTTCAATGCAGCTCAGATCAACATCACCGGCGCCCCGGGGTATAGCTCAGGTCAGGTCCGTAAGGCGCTCGAAGATACCTTCGCGAAGGTGATGCCGGCGGGCGCGGGCTTCGACTACTCCGGCATGTCTTTCCAGGAGCAGCAAGCCGAAAAGGGGATACCTACCTGGGCGGTGTTCGGGCTTTCTCTGGTTTGCGTGTTCCTGATTCTGGCTGCGCTTTATGAGAGCTGGTCACTGCCGTTCAGCGTGTTGCTCAGTACTCCGGTCGCGATTCTAGGCGCATACCTTGCGCTGCATGCGCGGTTCTTCGAAAACGATATTTTCGCGACCATCGGCCTGGTTATGCTTATCGGGCTTTCGGCCAAGAATGCGATTCTGATTGTCGAGTTCGCTAAGTCGAATTACGAAAGCGGTCAGAGCATTTCGGAGGCGGCCCTCGGCGCGGCGCGTGTGCGCTTCCGGCCAATTGTAATGACCGCGCTGGCTTTCATCTTCGGGTGCCTTCCTCTGTGGACCGCATCCGGCGCAGGGGCAGCCTCCAGACAAATTCTTGGAACGGTTGTAATCGGCGGGATGCTACTCTCCACTGCGATCGGTCTCATTTTCATTCCTTCGACTTTCGCCGTGGTCGAGTACCTATCGCACCGGTTCGGCGAGGGTGGCAAGGGCACCACGATGGATTCGAAACGTAAAGCGGAGAAGCCGCTTGGCGACCTCGATGCTCCTAACTATCCGCAGCCTGAAGGAGGACAGGCATGACAGCGAAGTCAAGAGTCCAACGTCTGATTCTTATAGCAGGTTGCTTCGCAATCGCTGGTTGCACGGTAGGTCCAAAATACCAACAGCCAAGTTATCCCACGCCGTCAGCTTATCGCGGTGCTAATAACTCCGCGGTCAGTAGCGCAGCCTCATTGGCTGACCAGAAGTGGGCGCAGGTGTTCGGAGAGCCTGAACTGCAGACATTGATTCGCACCGCTCTAACTAACAACTACGACCTTCGGATTGCGGCGCAGCGCGTTTTGGAGCAGCAGGCGCAAGTTCAGATCACCCGCGCACAGCAGTTTCCTCAGATCACAGGTGGGGGAACGGGTATCGGCGCATCGATTCCCACTGTGGTGGGCGCCAACATCGGCAGCCCTCTTGCGTTCGGGAGTTTCAATCTTGGCGCGGCCTGGATACCGGACTTTTGGGGCTTGTACCGCCGGCAGACTGAAGCGGCGCGCGCTCAACTTCTAGCGCAGACGTGGGCGCAGCGAGCGGTTCAACTAAGTTTGGTTCAGCAGGTAGCGATGACTTATCTCGAGTTGCGCGCCCTTGACCGTCAGATCGATATTACACGGCAAACTCTGAAGGTTCGAGAAGACTCGGTGAAGTTAACCGAGACGCTAGAGCGCGGAGGCTCCGTCCCACTGTCTGATGTGCGGCAAGCCGAGCAGCTTCTCTATACGGCTTCATCGCAGCTGCCGCAACTCGAACAGCAGGTGCAACAGCAGGAGAACGCACTTAGCTATCTCCTGGGCACTAACCCGGGTCCGGTGGCGCACACCGATCCCAACGCGCTTACACCGCCACCGCAGGATGTGCCGACCGGACTACCTTCGCAATTACTGGCTCGCCGTCCCGACATTCAGCAGGCGGAACAAACGTTGATCGCCGCAAACGCGCAGATCGGGGTGGCCCGCGCTCAGTTCTTCCCACAAGTCTCACTAACTGCTTCAGCCGGTTTGGGCGGCAACGAGTTCTCCAATCTATTCAATATCTCCGGCAAGACGATTTACGGGATAGGATCGGTCACCCAGCCGATTTTCGAAGGCGGAAAGCTGCGCGGTCAGCTGCGGTTTGCGAAAGAAACTGAGAAGGAAATGGTGCTTAGTTACCAGCGGGCCATTGCCGGCGCATTTCGTGATGTCTCTAACGCTCTGATCGCACTTAACAAGCAGCGTGCGTTTCGAGAGCAGCAGGAGAAGCTCGTTTTTGCGGCTCAGGACGCGACGCGGCTCGCTCGCGTGCGGTATCAGGGCGGAGCCACGGCCTACCTTGAAGTGCTCACTACCGACTCCAACCTATATGCCGCCCAATTGACGCTTGTAGGCGCCCAGCAAGGAGAAGCTTTGGCGTTTGTGCAGCTCTACAGTGCGTTGGGTGGAGGATGGCAGTAGGGCTGAAGTCTGCTCAGAAGGGGCGGCCTATTGTGCGCCGAAGGCAGGTATTCTCGGGCCATATTACAGGAGCGTGACTAAACCTGCCGGAGGCGTGACCTGTGGCTCCGGTAGTCATCGTGGGAAAGACATTTTCAGTTGACTTTTTCCAGATTATTTGACATTCCTTGACAATTGGCCAGCAATTCTGTGAGGCTATGCAAAGTCACCCTGGCAGCATGGGTGCCGATTGTACACAGGAGCGACCGATCGTGAAAAACGAGGATAGTCCAGCTGTTACCAGATTCCGAAAGAGTCTAAACTCCCGCAGACATTTTCTGCAGCAATTGGGTGGCGCCGGGTTGTCCGCCCTGGCGGCTCCGCTACTCGCGCAGAAGCCTGCAGGCAAGCGCCTAAAACGGGACGTTGGCATCCCGCAAATTAACCACATTATCTGTCTGTGCCAGGAGAACCACTCGTTCGATCACTATTTCGGAAGCTACTCCGGCCTGCCCTCCGGTTACGGGATTCCGGCCGGCTACACCAGCGGGGGCCACGCTCCGTTCCATTTCACGAGCCTTACTGACAACAATACCGACCCGAATCACAGCTGGAGCGCGATCCATCAAGGGTATGACAGCGGGAAGATGGACGGCTGGTACGCTGCGGGCGGGATCGATACTCTCGGTTACTACACGTCGGCGGACCTCGCGTATTACTATTCGCTATTTCCGCAATACACACTCTGCGCCAACTATTGCAGCGGCATGCTGAGCGAAACCCAACCCAACCGCATGATCTACTATTCCGGGACCAGCGGCGGGAATTGCTGCGACTGCATTAATAGCAACGGAACGCTGGACTCCTCGACTTACCCCAACATCTGCGATCTGCTGCAGATGTACGGTATCACTTTCAAGAACTATAACTTCGGCGTTCCGGATAACTACTGTTACTTAGCACTCTGGTCGAACTGGGCCACCGGCGGCGCTAACAACGAGCTCAACCAGTCGCAGGCGCAGTTCTTCACGGATTGCACAAATAACACCCTCCCGCAGGTCGTATTTATCACCAATGAGAGCCCGAACGACGAACATCCGCCCGAAGATATTCAGACCGGCGAGGCCGAGATGCAGCAGATTATCGAAGCCGTGCAGGCCTCTCCGGCTTGGGCCAGCAGCGCGATTCTGCTGACCTGGGACGAAGGTGGCGGCTTTTTTGACCACGTTCCGCCAGCGCAATTAGATGGCTACGGGCCCGGTATTCGCGTGCCCATGATCGTGATTTCGCCTTACGCCAAGAAAGGTTACGTGGATACTGTTTTTCAGGACCATGGCTCATTCCTGAAGTTCATAGAAGCAGTCTATGGACTGCCGACTCTAGCGTCCATCAATCACACTTTCGATAAAAGCACGCCCCTGACCAATAACTCCACCAATGGCTTGCCGTTTCCGCCGCGTGACGGGTACTCCCAAACCGGTAATCTGACGCAGTGCTTTACGTTTAGCGTCAGCCCGTCGTTCGTGCTCTCCGATAATCCCTCGACATTGACAGTTCAGCAGGGAGCTAAAGGGACGACCAGCATCACGTCGGCCGTATCCGGGGGATTTAGCAGTGCCGTCGCCCTGTCGGCGAGCGGTCTCCCCACGGGAGTAACTGCCGGCTTCAGCCCGAGCAGCATCCCGGCGCCGGGGTCAGGCTCATCAACCTTGACACTTACCGTCGGCAGCAGCGCGACGTCCGGCACTTACACCGTCACTGTTACCGGCACCGGGGGTGGAGTAACTCAGACGACAACAGTCTCACTTACCGTTTCCTCCAGTTCATCGCCGAGTTTCACGTTGACGGCCAATCCGACATCGGTTTCTGTGCAGCAGGGGGCCGACGGGACGACAACCATTACGTCCGCCATTGCTGGCGGATTCGATAGCGCGGTCGCTCTCTCGGCCAGTGGACTTCCTTCCGGCGTGACCGCGGGCTTCAGTCCATCGAGCATTGCGGCACCGGGATCAGGCTCTTCAACACTGACGCTGACCGCCAGCAGCAGCGCTACCACGGGCACCTTCAGCGTTACTGTTACTGGAACGGGCGGCGGATGAGACTCAAACAACAACGGTGTCGTAACGGTTTCGGCGGGAGGCACTCCAAGTTTCACCTTGACGGCGAATCCCGGCTCGATCTCCGTGGCGTCGGGAAGTAGCGGTACATCCACCATCACGGCAACGATCTCGGGAGGATTCGACAGTGCAATCACCATGTCGGCCAGCGGAATGCCTTCCGGCGTGACTGCCGGTTTCGCGCCGACCAGCATTCCGGCGCCGGGATCTGGAAACTCGGTGTTGTCTCTGACAGTAAGTAGCAGCGCGACGGCCGGGACCTACACGATCAACGTTATCGGCACAGGGTTCGGCGGCGTCGTGGAGAACACCACGGTGACACTTACCGTTACCGGCGCCTCGTCTAACCTGATTCAGAACGGCGGTTTTGAGACCGGCACCTTTGCGGACTGGAAGACCGGGGGAGCGATCACACCGAAGGTAACCACCGCCCAGGCCCAATCCGGGAGTTACAGCGCTCTGTTGGGACAGACTTCCAAGCCGGAGGTGGATGGGAACAGCGACATTTACCAAACCATCACTATCCCGAGCTCCGCGACGAAGGTAACGCTCAACTTCTACTACTACCCCGGAACCAACGATACGATCGAGTATGCGTATCAGGAATGTCTGATCCAGAACACCTCCGGCAGCACGCTGGCGACGGTGCTCAAGGTCGCGAATAACTCCCGCGGTTGGAAAGAAGTCACCTACGATCTGACCAGTTACGCCGGCGAGACCATCCGCGTGTACTTCGCCGTACACGGCAACGGCTACTCGTCTGACTATATCTACATGTATCTGGATAACGTCAGCGTCACGGTTCAGTAGTCGAGTTTAGTACTCTCACTACATGCGTCGGGCGATACTGACGGTGGCCGCCATAACGGCGGCCATCTTTGGCATTCGTGCATGGGCTGACGACACGAGCGTCCCTATGCATTTTCTAGTCACCAACGATGACACTTCGGCCACCGTACCGCCGAGTAGTGTCACCTTCTATTCGATCGGAGCGGATGGCGCTCTAGGCAGCCCTGTCCGTGTCTCGACCGGGGGCAATGGCATTGCCGGAGGATACTTCGGAATTGACAGACTGCTGGTCACTGGTGGTCAGGACGTCTGTGTATATGCGTCCAATGCGCAATCCGAAAACATCGCGGGCATTGACGTCCGCACGCACCAGCTCACGGGAGTCTTCCGCGGCTCCCGCGCCGATAACAAGCTCGCCCGGAACGGTATTGGACTCGCTGCCAGCCCTCAGCGTATCTACGCCGCCTTCTCGGGATCGGGAAATATCGGCGTGTTTCAGATCCAGCCCGGCTGCAAGCTCCAGTTCGTCGGCGACGTACACGCGGAAGGTTTGAACGGCGGCACGGCAGAAGGTATGGAAGTGCTTGGGAACATGATGGTGGTTGCTTACGGAGACGGTTCGATCGAGTCATTTGACATCTCGGGTAAGCTGCCGGTTTCCCATGGAGATGCGCAGCATTCCGCTGGATCGCAGGATGATTTGACTCCGGGTGCCGTGCAGATGACTCACGATGGACACTATGCGATATTCGGAGGCGGATCGACGGCGTCCGCGGTGGAAGTTTCCGATGTCTCCTCCGGAAAACTCACTCCCACCAAGATTTATAGCCTCGGCACGGCGTGGAACTCCAGTAGTGTCCGCCTGAGCCCGGATGAAAGCGTGCTGTACGTGTCTAACAACTCCGGGGGGCGCATCACCGCCGCCTTCTTTGACAAGAACGACGGGCAAGGTGCGGCCGGGTTGCACCTCTGCACCTCTCAAAGGCTTCTACACAAAGTTCACCTACATCGGCCCAGTAGAGACCGAGAGCCCCACGGGGACAGGCGGCTTACTCTATGTTCCCGAGTTCGGCTCGGAAGGTAAGTCCGCCATTGGGATGCTGCGGTTTACCTCCACAAGTACGGGATGCACAATCACCGAAACCGCTAAGTCGCCGATCGCCGTAACTTCCCCTTCGGCGTTGCTATCGGTCGGAGTGTACCCGGCGGCAACTAACAGACAACCATGATTGAACGCTGCCTTCTGGCACTTGTTACTTTCAGCGCAGGCCTTAGCGGCGCCGTGGGAATCGCGCAGGATTGCCCGGGGCGCCCCTACCCGAACACGGTGGTGAGAAATCCGCTGGATCTGACGTCCAGCAATGGCGTACTCAACTTGGCTCTCACGCTTCGCAGCAGGGAAATGATGGAACTGCCGATGAAGGTCTGCTACGCCTACCAGGCCGCTTCCGGAACCATGGAAGCTCCGACGTTGCGGCTCAATCCCGGCGATCTCCTCGAGCTCGCGCTGACCAACCGCATGGCTTATGTGCGGCCGCATAAGCCTGTCCCGAAACCTAGTCCGTCTCCCCACGATCCTTGCGCCGGCGGAACTGTAGCAACTACTTCAACCAACATCGATTTCGATGGCCTGAGTATTCCGCCCGATTGCCATCAGGGCGAGGTTTCGCTGACTACCATCGAGAACACCGATCCGGCGTTCGATTATAAGATCCGCATACCTGCCGATAACCCGCCGGGAATGTATCTGTATCATGCTGATCGGCTAGGTTCGGCAACGTTGCAGGTCAACGGCGGCGCATCGGGAGCGCTTATCGTCGGAGGCATCGAGAAAGGTGAAGCCGGAGGTAGCGGGTCTTCCGGAGCGGCTTCTGATCGTACGGCAGGAGTTCGATGAGCCGGACTCCTGGCCGCCGGGCGAGTACCGCTTTAGCCTCAATTTCCAGCCGGCATCGATTCCCGTATTGCCATCCCCGATAATCCAGATGAAGCCCGGCGCGAAGGAGTTCTGGCGCGTCGCGAACGCGTCATCCGAAGCGTTCCTTGCTTTGCAAGTAGTTGTTGCCAAGATACCTCAGCCGGTGCGACTAATTGCTCTGGACGGGGTACCCGTGCGGAAAAGTCTAGACCTGAAGACAATAGAGTTACCTCCTGGCGGACGCGCGGAGTTTATCGTGACCGGCCCTGCTGCCGGACAAGCGGCTCGCCTGATGCAAACGGAATTCGAAACCGGCCGCACCGGACTTGAAAATCCGGCACAAGAGCTAGCAAAGATAACGGCTACAAACGACGCGCAAGTACCTCCCGTACTGAGCCCCTCGGCATCTAATCTCCTGTCGGAAACCGGCCCGACCCCGCGACCTACCGCAGTTAGGAAGCTCTATTTCGCCGAGGCTCCGAATGGCACCAACGGCCCTACCAGGTTCTTCCTAACAGTAGAGGGACGGAAACCTCGCGTGTTCAACGCCACCGAACCTCCCGCTGTAGTTACCAAGGTAGGCGCAGTGGAGGACTGGATTGTCGCGAACCATTCCGGTGAGGTTCACGCCTTTCACATGGACCGCTTCCACTTTCTGCTGCTTGACGTAAATGGCAAGAGACTACTTAGTCCGGAATCGCGCGATACAGTAATTGTTCCAGCCTGGGAAGGCAGGGGACCCTTTCCGACTGTTAAGCTGCGCGTCGACTTCCGCAACCCGCAGACCGCCGGCACATCCCTCTTTCAATGCAGTGTTCTGCATCATGCCGAAGCGGGCATGATGGGGAAGGTTCAGGTGAGTCCGTAGCTAGGCCGGGTCCCCGAATCGCAGTTGTTCGTGATCTTCAGACGAAGCTCAAAACAGTCTTTCCTGCTTGCGTAAATTCCCGAACTGTCCTACGTTAGCAATCGTAAATGCGATCCGATAGTCCGAGTCGTCGCGGGTGCCGATGTTAAAGCGCCGCATCTGGGCGGTGAATCCGCAGCAGTCGGTGTTATAAGTTACCTGCATGATCGCGTACTGTAAGGTCGAGGCGCGGTAGTCATAGACGCCGGACATACCCGCGTTCCATCCGCGCCGGTTCGCGTTACCGAATCCCGCGTAAAAGCGATATTGGTTGGCCGGAGGCGAGATATAGGTTTGATTGGTTAGTTGCGGCTGCCCATTCGTGCTGAATAAGTTAACACCTCGCACGTCGTTATTCCCCGCCGAGAAGTTGAAATATTTGCGGTGGTAGTCCATCGTAAATCCGGAGTCGATCAATCCGCCGCGTAGCGGGTCGAAGTCCGCGCGCCACTCGATAAAGACGCCATTGACCGGACTGACGCGGATCTCGGAATCGAGTGGCGAGTAATGTCGCGGCTGATCGAGAAATGCATATCCGGTCAACTCCAGGGAATCGAGCGTGACGTTGCGCTGCCCGGAGACGAGGGCTCCGCCAAACGTCGGGTCGAAGTACAGCTCCTGCGAGAGCGTCCAGGAGAATACTTCGTTGACGGTGTCGCCGCGCTTGGCGTAGATCCGGTTGGTGAGCGAAAACTCGACCTGATCGGTATCGGCCAGGGTTTCAAGTTCATCGAAGCGGATCAGGCGTTCGAAATCATCCACGCCGTCCACGTACTTGTAAGTAATTCGCGGCTCGATTACATGCTTTAACTTATCGCCCAGGAAAGTCTTCTTGTTGTAGATGCGCTCAATGGTGGGCATCGTGATGTCCAGATCGAACTCCGCCGCCAGACGATTCGTAGCTCCGCCTGCGATCGCATTCGCAGGTAGTCCGTTATCCGCATAAGCGCCTGGAATGAGACTTTGTCCGAAATAACTCTCGTGAAGCGTGAAGCTGGAGATAAGATCAAATCCATCCCAGCGGAAGGCCGTCTTCACTTCGGGTTCCAGGTCGAGGCGCGGCATGAACTGCGATGTGGAATAAGTATTCTCATTGACGATCGCCGAGTTACTCTGGTCCGTCTGCGTCGGGTCGCTCCTATGTACCAGACCCATGCTGGAATCCCACGAGAACCAGACCGGGAGAACAGTATTGCTAACTTGCTGGTCCCGCCCTGTATAGCTCACCTCGGGTAGCTTGCGCAGAATGACGTAATCGTTCTCGGGGATTGCCTCCTGATACAACTGGAGCCGCTCGGCATAGATCTCGAACGAATCCATTCCGAAGTACTTCTCGATGCTGCCGCGCGAGACGGATTCGGAGAAGATGGCCGCGTTGAACGACTCGCTGAACTGCTGGCGAAAGGCGAGCGAGCTCAGGTAGTCTACATTACCCCGCGCGAGCCAACCGTCTCCCAGATCGGACTTACCTGAGAACTGCGCGTCAACCCCGCTATAGAAGTTTCCGTCCTTCTGGCGGACGGTATCCCACACGCCGTAGATGACGGCGCTGAAATCCGTGGTCGCGTTCGGCTTGCCGCGGAAATCGAGAGTGTGCGCCGTGCCAACGCTGGTAAAATCCTGCACGCGATAAGTTGCGTCGTAACTGCGGTTGATGGCCCAGTAGTAACCGACTCCGAACATGAAACCGCGTAGCGAACTATGACCGACGTTGGGGGTCAGGAAACCGCTCTCGCGAGGGTCTTTCTCCAGCGATTTATAAAAGAACGGCGTGTAAAAAATCGGAAACTGCTTGATGTGAAACCAGGCGTTATAAGCTTTGGCCTGCTTTTGAGGGACCACGTCGAACTTAGGGCCGTGTAGCGTCCACCACGGGTGCGGTAGCTTGCACCCAGTAACCATCCCGTCATGCACGATGTACTTGTCTTCGATGCGCTCAGCCCACTTACCCTCGAAGTAGAACGGGTTGTTGGAGGTGAGCATACCCGGCCGCGCGTCGATGCGGGATTTTATGTAACCGTGCACGTTGTAGTATTTGCCGTGCTGCGTGTCGGTGTTGTACTCGACGCGGTCACAGGTGAGCCGTTCGTTCTGCGTGAAGTTCTCATAGTAGACGTGGCCGCGCGCTTCGGCGTCGCCGGTCTCCTCGTTGTAGTCGATCTCGTCGGCCTTGAGGATGGTGTCGCTCAGTTCGATGACCGCGTGGCCGCGAAGGTGGTAGACGCCGCTTTCCGAAACCTGCCGCTCATCGGCAGTAACGTTGATGCGGTCGAGCGCCGGCGCGTTGGGACGAGCGACATGATCGAGTTTGTCGGGCGTGAGTTCCGACGGTGGCGAGGGCTCGGGCCCAGTGGGCAGATTCAGGATTCTGCTAAATTGCGGTAGCAGAATCTGCGGGAACAGCAGGAAAAGCGCCCATACCGGGAGTAGTTTTCGAGAGAAAGCCCGCGCGCGAGACCACCCTTTTGTGTTACCAAGACTGATAGTGGGGTATTCGCCAGGAGTGCGGAAGGCGAGGCGGCAGGTGATGCGGACGGCGGGATCACGCGAAACGCTGAAAGCGGGCCCCAACAAAAGAGCGTGGCGCGGCAAACGTTCAGGGTAGCAAGTCCGGATGAAATCATGAAGTGCGGTTATTGCGAGTTCATAAATATCGACGAAGAACACCGATGCCGGCGTTGCGGCAGGCGTCTGCAGGGTACGGCGCAGGCGGCTCCGGCACATCGGGCTGAGGAACACGTGCGGATTGCGATCCGCGCGCTGGGAGCCAATGCACTTGCGGCGCGTGCGGTGACGGATCCGGTCGCAGAGCAGCGGATTCCGACGTACAAAGTGCCGGCTCGCGCGATTCCCCTGGACGAGGCGCCCACGTTGGATGAGCTGCCGAGGCGAAATTTTCTGCCGTCGTCTTATCCCTCGTCTCAACCCTCGTCTGCAACCCTCATTGTTCGGCGCGGAATTGCAACCGAAGATCATTCCGTTCGGAACGATTACGCGCGTCCCCGCCCCGCCTCCAACGCCTCCGGGAATCTCGGCCGGTGGCGGCGCCGCAGCGGCGCCCGCGCTTGCTAAGCCCGCTCCTGCCAAGCCCACTCCCGGTGAGTTCGAGGTAAAGGCAGATAAGCCGCGGCACAATCCGAAAGCCGCGGCTAAAAAGCAGGAAACGCAAGAGACGCAGACGACGCTGGACTTCCTGCCTCCGGCAAAACCCGCCGCACGGACGCTCAAAACCAATGCGGAAGCGGTCATTTACTGCGATGCCACGGTGGCAGCGCCGATCCACCGTGCCACGGCCGCGGCACTGGACGCCAGCATGATCCTGATCGCGTTCGGCGTGATGCTCGGAACGTTTGTTGCACTGGCGCACCCCGCTCCATTAAGCCGCACCGCGCTGCTGATGACTGCCGGGTTGCTCGCGGTTTCCGCGCTGCTCTATGGTTTGGTATTTGCAATCGCCGGGACGGTAACGCCGGGGCTGAGATGGACCAATCTGCGACTCATCAACTTTGACGGGTTTTCCCCGGATTGGCGCAGCCGGGCCTTACGGCTGACGGGTTGCTGGATCGGCGTACTTTCAGGCGGACTGGGCTTACTGTGGGCGCTTGTGGATGAAGAGAACCTGACCTGGCACGATCACATTTCGAAGACTTTTCCGACCATGCGGGAATCGGATTCCGTGATCGTGCGGCACCGCGGCTAAGCAAGCCTTCCTCCCACGATCACAAGATCGCGGGAGGAGAGATTTCATTGCCCTACGTTACTTGCGGGCGGTGGGTGACGGCGGCGTGAAGAACTGTTCGTCGATGGTCACGTTCGCCTTGGTCTTCAGCTCGTCCATTTCCTTCTTCGCCAACTCCGGGCGCAGCTTCGTTTCGATCTCCGCTTTGACTTCTGAAAGCGGTTTCTCTTCACGGGAATCCACGCGGATGATGTGATATCCGAACTGCGTCTTCACCGGATCGCTGACCTTCCCGACAGGCAAGGTGAACACGGCTTCGTCGAACTCCTTCACCATCGCGCCGTGTTTCACGACTCCAAGATCGCCACCCTTACCAGACGTGTCGTCGGAAACTTCCTTGGCTACCTTCTCGAAATCTTCACCGGCGAGCAGGCGCTTTTGCACCTCTTTGGCTTTGGCGAGCGCTTCTTCGTCCGTCAGCTCTTTCTTATCTTTAGCGAGCGGAACGGGTGACCCCTTAAACCGAATGAGTATGTGGTGGGCCTTGGCGGTTTCAAACTCGCTTTTGTGGTCCTGATAGTACTTCTGAATATCCGCATCGGTGATTTTCACATCGGCGCTGTAGTGTTGATAAAGAGCATTGGCCAACACCTGATCCGTTTGAATCTGGATCTGCTGATGCACTTCCGGCTTCTTATCGAGTCCCAGCTTTTCGGCTTCCTTCGATGCAATTAGAAGTTGCACGTACTGATCGACAAACGTCCTGCGTTGCGGTCCACGCAGGGCAGCCTGTAGCTGCGGTGGAAAGCCGGAAGTAAACTTGTCGAACTGCGCAGCGGTCATTGTTTCGCCGTTGACACTAAGAACGACTTTGTTAGGATCCGTCGGAGTCGGAACGGTAATCCCGGAAACAGCGGGACCAGGCGCGCTTGCCGAGGCAGGCGGGGTACCGGCTGGAGAAGAAGGCGTAGGAGTAGTGGTCTGTGCCACGGCGAAGCCGGGAAGGCAAAGAACACTTCCCACCGTCAATAGAGTTGTAATTCTGTTCACTGAACTAGTTTAGCCCGAGTCCAACCAGGCTACTAACGATTAGGTTGGTACGTTTCTTCGCCAAAAGGGCTTTAGGGGTTTGACAACCCGGTTGTTTATAGTCACATTTAAATGACATTGAGTACTCAATCCGTGCGCCCAACGGCGCTCGAAAACTTTCGTGGTACGGAGTCTATCCTGGTGGTCGACGACGAGAGGCTCGTGCTCTCGTTCGCACGCTCTGTCCTAAAACATTGCGGCTACAACGTTTATGAATTCGACGACCCGAATACCGCTCTGCGCGAACGAGGAAAGCTGAAGTTCGACCTGGTGCTTACAGACGTGGTAATGCCGGGACTTAGTGGTCCTGAACTGGTCAAAGAGATTCATGCCTCAAATCCCGAAATTCCTTGTATTTTTATGTCGGGATTCGACGCTAACGAGGTCGCGGGACGAGGGGTAACGGACAGTTGCGGCTATCTGCGAAAACCGTTCACGCCCGAAACGCTAGTACGGCGCATTCGAAACACATTAGAAGGACACAGCCACGACTAAGGTTGTGGACTGAACTAGCTCTCACACCCCGCCGGTTCGACGATCGCGGACATCGAGCCTTTGCTGCGGTCCAGGCGCCAGTCCGGTCCGTAAGTCTGGACTTGATCCCTTCCGAATTGCGCTTCCGCCAGTTCACAGGTAATCAACACCGTGCGGCCGCGCGTATCCACTTCAACCGCATGTTGATACGCTTCCTGTAGCGTAAAGACGAAGATTTTTTGAAGCATCTCGACCACGTAATCGTAGGTATGGTCATCATCGTCCAGTAGCACGACGCGGTAGAGCGGCGTGAGGTCGCGCTCTTCCAGGATCTCGGGTTCGCGGATTGTCGTCGTTTCGCTCATAAAGCTTGGCTCATAACGCAACCGCGTCCCTGCTATTTTAGCGAATTTGCGAAAAGGCTACCGGATGCAGAATCGAGTTACTGATCGTGGAAACAATATCCGCGTCCGAGTAACCGGGCTGCGTGCGCAACTTGGTGAACTCCGCATCGGCAACGAACGCGCTCCACAGTCGATCGTGCTCGGCCATGTTCGCGAACGACAACATGTAAGTCAGGCTCGGCAGGTTGCGGCCGAATATACCTTCGCCGAAGAACACCGGCGCCATTCCGAGGCGCTTGAATATGGCCGCTTCGCCGCTGTTGAACATTTCCAACTTCTTGCGAAGGCTCACCATCGAGTTCGATTCGTAGGTTCGCAGCTCGAAGATATGCGCTGCGTTATTCGGCAGTTCAGCCGGAAGGACAATTGACGGCGTGGTTTCGAATGCGCGGAGCAAGGTCACGTCCATGCGAACGAATGCAGGTTCGGGCGTGTTGACCTCCGCGTAAGCCGCGGCAAATTCCGAGTTGCGCATCATCTTGTCGAACCCGTCCGCCGCGTCGGCTGCGCTGGCGAACTGTGAAATCATGAGGACCGATGGAGCCTGATCGCCGAATGTAGGCTGAAAGAATCCGACTGGTTTGATGCCGGCCCCGTTCGCTGCGGCGACCCAGTGATTCTTCAGCAGGTCCATCATGCGCGGGGCATGGCTTCCGTTTCGCAAATAGAACCAGCGGAGTTCGAAAAATTGCCGGGATGGTCCCGAGCCGGTTTGGGCACTTGCCAGCATAGGAGCCGATAAGGCCGAGAGCAGCAGCTTTCTGCGATTCATGGCCAGATCAGTATATCTTTAAGCCGCGCGCTTCTCCTCCGAAGCCGCCACTTCCCTGCTCCGGATCAGTTTCACAACGCACTGCTCTTCGGGATGAAGCGACGTCTCGGTCGGGATGAACGGCTCGTCCGGCGGCTTGACGAATTGCAGAAGCGTACCGTCGGTATAGGCTTCGAGCACCTCGGGATGAATGTAGTATTTGCGGCAAGTCGCGGGGCGGTTGCCTAGGCGCTGCGCCGTGTATTTCACTGCGGCAACCACGTTGCGCTTGGCTTCCGTATCGGAGTTGAATGGCCCGATTTCGGCGAGGTGCAGGGCGGAGTGGACCGTTCCAGCCCACGTTCGAAAGTCCTTCGCGGTGAAATCCGCGCCGGTAATTTGCTTTAAGTAAGCATTCACGTCGCACGAAGTGACCGGGCTGCGCTGACCGGTTTCATCGACGTACTGAAAGAGCTCGTGTCCGGGAAGATCCTGACACTCACGGATGATCTTGGCCAGGCGCCGGTCGTGAACCTCCACTTCATGTTCCTGCTTGCTCTTGCCGCGAAAGTGAAACTTGACCGTGCTGCCTTCGATCTGCGCATGACGATTGCGGAGAGTGGTTAAGCCGAACGACTCGTTCTCCCGCGCGTATTCGACGTTGCCGATGCGGATGAACGTAGTCTCGAGAAGCCGCACGACGGTCGCCAGCACCTTCTCGCGAGGAAGTCCGGGTTTCGTGAGATCGTGCGCGATGTGCTTCCGCACGGCAGGCAGTGCTTGTGAGAACTCCAGCATCTTACGGAACTTCGTCTCGTTGCGAACTTCGCGATAGCGCGGGTGATAGCGGTATTGCGTCCGCCCTCGCGCATCGACGCCGACCGCTTGAAGGTGCCCGTTCGGACTGGGGCAGATCCAGACATTCTCCCAAGCTGGAGGGAGCACCAGGCCGCGGATGCGGGCGAGGTGATCTTTATCTTTCAGTACCTTTCCGTGCGTATCCAGGTAGATGAAGTCCGATCCCTTGCGCTTGCGCGTGAAGCCGGGACCGTCCTTTGTGACGTAGCGCAGACCGGCATCTGCGGCAGACTGAACGGGGTCAACGTGCTCACAGGCTTGACGCTTACGTGACTTCACGCACGTGCAAGGGCAATCGTTTTGCCGACGTGCGAAAAGTCTCATTGAAGCGTTCGCCACCGATGTTCGCGACAATTGAGTGTCTATGCCCAATCGACTCGCGCGCGAGAAGAGCCCCTATCTGCTGCAGCACCAGAACAACCCGTCGACTGGTACGCCTGGGGCGACGAAGCCTTCGAAGCGGCGCGCGCGCAGCAGAAGCCGGTATTTCTTTCCATAGGCTATTCGACCTGCCACTGGTGCCACGTCATGGAGCATGAGTCATTCGAGAACGAGAAGATCGCGGCGCTTCTCAACCGGCATTTTGTCAGCATCAAAGTGGATCGGGAAGAGCGGCCGGACGTCGATCGCACCTACATGGCTTACGTTCAGGCCTCAACCGGCGCGGGCGGATGGCCAATGTCGGTGTGGCTCACTCCGGACGGACGGCCGTTTCTGGGCGGCACCTATTTCCCGCCTGAGAACCGGTATGGAAGGCCAGGATTTCCTGCGGTCTTGGAACGCATCGCGCACGCCTGGGCAACGGAGCGCGAGCGCATTGTCGAGGCTAGCGAACAGGTAGCGGCGGATCTTGCGCGGCAAGCGGAAGTTGGTTCGCCGTCATCCGACATCGCGGCGGATGCTCTGGACTCTGGGTTTCAGGTGTGCCGTCGCTTGTTCGATTCGCGCCTGGGGGGATTCGGACAGGCTCCGAAATTTCCGCGCCCCGCCGTTCTGGATTTCCTGCTGCGCTACCACGCGCGCACCAAAAACGCCGAAGCATTGGAGATGGTCGTCACGACGCTGCACTCGATGTCCCGCGGCGGCATGAACGATCAGCTTGGAGGCGGGTTCCATCGTTACTCAGTCGATGAATATTGGTTCGTGCCGCATTTCGAAAAGATGCTCTACGATCAGGCGCAGTTGGCGCGGGCTTTGACCGAAGCCTTTCTAGTAACGCGCGATGCGACGTTCGCGGTAGAAACGCGCCGCGTGCTGGATTATGTGATGCGCGACATGACGAGCCGGGAGGGTGCGTTCTACTCGGCCGAAGATGCCGATAGCGTGATCGATCCGGCCGAACCAACGAAGAAAGGCGAAGGCGCTTTCTATGTTTGGAGCGCTGCTGAGATTCGCGCGGCTCTCGGACCGGAAGCGGCGAAGCTCTTCATGTATCGATATGGCGCCGAAGAGCACGGCAACGTTCAGAACGATCCGCACAACGAATTCGAAGGCCGCAACATTCTGTTCAGCGCTTACTCGCCCGAAGACACCGCGCATCACTTCGATGTGCCGCTGAGCGACGTCTTGGATTCGCTTGCGGTTTCCGACCGGCGGTTGTTGGACTTGCGTGGTGATCGCGTTCGTCCGCATCTCGACGACAAAGTGCTGACTGCCTGGAATGGACTGATGATCGGGGCGTTCGCGGCAGCTGCTGCGGCCCTCGGCAGTGATACTTACCTGGGAGCTGCGCGAAGGGCCGCGTCGTTCATCCGAAAGACGATGTGGAACGCCGAAACGCGAACCCTGCTGCGGCGGTACCGCGATGGTGACGCCGCTATCCACGGGTTCCTGGATGACTACGCGTTTCTCATCAGCGGGTTGCTGGATCTCTATCAGGCGGATTTCGATCCGGCGCATTTGGAATTCGCGATCGCGCTGGCGGAGCGTATGCGCGAGCTTTTCGAAGACAAAGAGCACGGCGGATTCTTCACGACAGCGATCGAAAATGCCGATCCGCGGGCGCTCTTGCGGATGAAAGACGACTACGACGGGGCCGAGCCGGCCGGTAATTCGGTAGCAGCGATCGCGCTCCTGCGCATCGAGCGCCTGACCGGTCTTGCCGCATTCGGCGATGCGGGACGCAACACGCTGCGGGCCTTCGGTGCGCGATTGCGAGCGCAGCCTTTCGCCATGCCGGAAATGCTGTGCGCCGTCGATCTCGCCCTGTCGCCGCCGCGTCAAGTAGTGATTGCAGGTCTTCGGGATGAGGTCGCAACAGCCGCCCTGATCGGTGAAGTCCGGAAACACTTTCTTCCTGATACCGCGGTCCTGCTGGTCGACGACGCGTCACGCGACGCGATTTCACGATGGAATGCCACGGCGCGTGAGTGGAAGCCGATAAACGGTCAACCCGTGGCCTTTGTGTGCGAAAACTTCGTGTGCCGGTTACCAATAACCGAACCGGGTAAGTTGGGTGAGTTACTATCCGAAAACAATAATTTGTTCTTGGTCGACTAGGCAGCAGACTACTGCACCCGCGACGAGTCTGGGCTGCCACGTAGAATCTAATCATGCATTGTCGGCCTGTCTTCGTGTTTGTTGGCATCGCATTTGCCCTCATGTGCTTCGCGGCCCAGACTGCTTTCGACATCGTTCCGCTCGAAACTGTTTCTGAGACATCTTCCAACGTCAGCATTGGTGACCTCAACGGAGATGGCCACCCTGATATCGTCCTGGTCAAAGGCCGGCACTGGCAACTTACAACCAAGGTATTTCTAGGCGACGGCAAAGGGCACTTCGCTCCCGGCCCTCCGCTGCCAAGTAACGCAACAAAGAGCTACTCGGGTTCGCTCGCCGACATGACAAAGAGCGGGCATTTGGATATTGTTCTAAGTAATGACTCTCCCGACCCGAAACTAATACTAGTCAACGACGGCACAGGTCACTTCACCGTTGGCGGAACCTATGGTGAACCGCGATGGCCAACTCGCAATGCGGCAGTTGGTGATTTGAACGGCGACGGCTATCCGGATATAGCGGTTGCAAATCGGGGCGTGCCCTCCTATGTTTGTTACAACGACGGAAAGCTGCATTTCAAGTGTGACGAGTTGCGCGATACGCCAAGCGCCGCGAGCATCCTAATCGCGGACGTCGATGGCAACGGTTTAAACGACGTCATATTTCCATGTCGGGATGATTGTCAGAGCCGCGTGTTCTTCAACCGGAATTTAGCAGGCGAGGGCCGGCCTTGGGGACCGGCTAAGGCATCCATTCGAGCCATCGCGGTATCCGATCTTAACGGAGACGGCCACCCTGACATCGCCGCTTGCCCGGAAAAGCTCGGCTGCTTTGTTTACTTTAATGACGGGAAAGGAAACTTCGGCTCCGGCATCCAGTTCCAGAAACCGGACGCGCTGCCGTACTCGATGATAGCCGCTGTTGCCGGCCAAAACCAAAATCCGCCTACGCGAAATCCGAGTCAATGAGCCGGGAGTGTACGCGACTGGGGCTACCGTCAGAGTAAATCGCTAGCGGCAAAAGGATCCGCCTGCGGCACCCATCTACCCATTAGCCGTGTTTTCGGGCTCATCCGCAGCGAGATTGTCTTTCAGCTTTCTGAAAAACTGTTTCTGACGATTCTCTTGATTTTCCACCCAAGCGGACAGCGCAGCAATCGCCTTGCTCATGCTCACATCGACAAGCCTGCGCACATCTTTGCACCGCACTCGCGCGCGCCTTCGCGGGTCACGATGTCTCGACCGAACCGGAGTCGCCCCGCCTGAGTTGCTACAATAACCTCCGAACTCCCCCCTGCTTCAAATCATAATTCCAGGAGGCGGCAAGCATTATGGAACGCACTGTGACCCTCATGGGTAAACCCATGCCGGTGCTCGGACCGGAACTGAAAGTGGGCGATCCGGCGCCTGACTTTCGCGTAATCGATTCGTCGATGAATGAAGTTTCTCTCGACGGCACCGGCAAGAAGACGCGCATTTTCAGCGTGATCCCGTCGCTCGATACCCCGGTTTGCGATGCCCAAACCAAGCGCTTCAACGACGAGGTCGCGAAGCATCCGGACCTCGAAGTCTACACGGTAAGTATGGATCTCCCGTTCGGGCAGAAGCGCTGGTGCAGCAACTTCGGCGTGGATCGGGTGAAGATGCTTTCGGATCATCGCGACGGCTCCTTTGGCGAGAATTACGGCACGCTGATCAAGGATCTGCGCATTGAGAGCCGCGCCATTTTCGTCGTCGACGGTGACAACAAGATCAAGTACGTGGAGTATGTGGGCGATGTCGGCAGCCCTCCCGACTTCGAGGCGGCACTCGCGGCCGCGCAGGACGAGTAGCAGGGGCGCATAGAAGGATCTTTCTGAAACTGGAAGTCCCCCGGCGCGAGAATGCCGGAGCGCTGCCGCTCGTCCAGTACGCGGAACGATTTGCACGACACCCGATCGTGCGCGGTGGCGTGGTGATCGGCGCCGGAATTCTTGCCGGTAACGTGCTCGGGTTCGGGCGCTCAGCCGTTACCGCGTATCTTCTCGGTACACGCGCGATGGCTGACGGGCTGGCAGTCGCGCTGGGCCCGATCGACACACTCAATTCCGTTCTCATCAACACCGTAGTGTTCGCGTTCGTGCCGCTGTTAACGGCGCAGCGCGGCGGCGAACGGGCTGCGCTCTACGGACGGTCGGCGCGACTATTAACGCTTGTGTTTGGTTGCGTCACAGCGGCGATCCTCTTATTCGCGCCGGCGCTGATTCGGATGCTCGGCCCGGGGCTGGATCGCAGTGTGTATCCCATCGCCGTCAATCTGCTGCGGTTGAGCGCTCTATCCGCGATAGCCGCCGGTGCTTCGGCCATCGGATCGGCTTTGTTGTATACCGAGCGCCGGTTCGGACCTTCGGCATTCAACCAGGCGGTGGTCAACATCTTTGTGATCGGGGCCGCTCTCCTGTTGTGGCGCTCGCTTGGCGTATACGCCTTCGCAATTGGATACGTGTGCGGCACGTTCGTGCAATTAGGGATCGTGTGGAACTACGCGCGCGGCATGCGGCAGCGCCTCGCTTTGGACTCCGTGGGCACCGCAGGGCGCAGAGTGAGCACGGCGAGGCTTCTATCGGCGCCCGCTCCTTTTCTGATCTATGCGGCGCTTCTTGCCGGCAACGTCATTATTACGCGCGCCTTCGCAACCCAATCGGGACCAGGAATGGCTGCGGCATTCGACTACTCGCTGCGATGCGTTAGCGTGTTAATCGCCTATCTGGTTTCTCCGGCTTCTAATTCGTTGCTGCCGGAAATGGCCAAGATGCAGAGCGAAGGCCGCGGGCGCGATGCATTCCGATTACTCGAAAGAACGCTGGGGTTAGTCGCGATTGCAGCCGTTGTGAGCTGCGCCATCGGCGTCGCAATCCGGCAGCCCGTCGTGGCTCTGCTGTTTCAGCGCGGCAGCTTCACCGCGGAATCCACCGAGTTAGTGTCTGAGGTATTCCTCGGTTTCGCGCCGTGCCTGATTGGATGGAGTCTGATTGAGATTACGGCACGAACTTTGTTTGCACTGAATCGGCCGTGGTTGCCGGTGATCACAGCAGCCGTCGCAGCTTTACTAAACATAGCGATCTCGTCGGCATCGCGAGGACGATCGCCGGTAGCTGTCGGCGCGGGAGCTTCGGTAGGGACATTGGTTGGTTTCGTCTTTCTGTTTGGGATGTTATTGGTGCGACAACGCCGGACGATGCGCATAGCTTAACTACCTCTTTTGCGAGCAGACGCTGTAAATCTACCTCGCACTCTATCGAATCAACCAGCTAAGGACCAAACATGCTTTTCAAGCAGTGTGCGCTCGCTCTGGTGGCGGTCCTGGGGCCCGTTACATGTTCAGCGGAATCAGTCAAGTAGGCCGTCCACCATCCAAAAGCCCACTTACTGCGCAGTTCGTCAAGACGGGCCTCTTCGTCATTTCCGGAGGCGGTTGCAATGCGGTCCTTCGACTTACCCAAAACGGCGCCATCCTGGCAGACGGACAACTTCCAGGTACCTACGACCCCTGATGAAGAAGTCCCAAGATTTCCTTTTCGGACCAGCTGGTCCAGGCACTTATCCTGCCGGACTATCACGAGAACACAGTGGGAACAACGCCAGATTCCTTATCGCGGGGACGCAGATCCTCGCCAACCAGAATCTGAAGCGGGGCGGCAACGCTGCGTCCCCGAGCCTCGCGCGGCGCGGATAGCCTAAAATCGGAATTCTGATGCGACCCGCTTATCTCTGTTTCCGATTGGGTTTTGTGTTGGCCTTCTCCATCGGCGACGCGCTCGCTCAAGGACCGCAGGTCTGCCAACCGGAGCTCAGCAACCTGGTCACGGTCGCGACCGCGTCCCAGCGGGAAGCAGCGGGCGCTAAGGCAATCCCGCCGATCACGGATCAGCAAAATGGCTTCGCGTGGCCCGACACCAGCCTAGGCGTCATCCGGACGGAAGCGGGCCTCGTCTTCTTCGCCAGCGACGGGGCGCATCACGATCAGAACAACAAATACGGTTCGGTTACTCGCACCGTCGGAACTCTTGATAATCCGCTTGGAACCGGTTCGCCTGTTGATGTAGTTATCAGCCCGAATCTGACTGTGAACCCGAACTACCCGGTTTATACCTATCTCGGGGGCGCCAGAATTCATCCTATCCCGCAGGGCGCTCCGGGCGCCGGCAACCTACTCATCGTGTACCATGCCGAGATCAACACAGCAACCAGCTTTTACTCGCTGCTGGGACTTGCTCTATCAACAGATGGCGGCGTCCATTGGACGGACTTAGGCGAAATCGTCCGCCCGAATCAACCCTATCAGGAGGACTTAGCAGGTTTCGACATCGGTGCCGCACCTTTGGTTGTGTCACTCGACCGAGAGTATTTCTATGTTTACTTTCCCGATTGGATCGCCAATGGCACCGCACAACCAACAACCGCAACGAAGGTTTCGGTGGCGCGCGCTTCGATTGCTTCCGTCTATGAAGCGGCTTCCGGTCAAACTCCGCACGCAGCCGCGTTCTCGAAGTATTACCAGGGTGAATGGAACCAGCCTGGTATCGGCGGGTTGTCAACCGATCTGAATCCCGATGCAGGCTACGCCGGTGATCCAAATGTGGCTTACAACAGCGCCCTCGATCGTTACGTAATGATCAACGACGATACCCAGCACATCGCCTATTCGGAATCGAGCGACGGTTTGACCTGGACGCTTCCTATCCTGCTTGGTCAGGACATCACCGGTGTAACCGGCGTTAACTACGCGGTGGCAATCGGCGAGGGCGCGGACCCCGACATCCTAGGGCGGCAGTTCTACGTTTTCTACACGTTTACAAGCGCCGACGGTTGGCCCGAAAATACGTTGCAGCGATTCACGGTGAATTGCCGGTAGCTGGTACTCAAAATTTTAGCTAATCCTAACTTTTGAGAGCGCGACTTTAGCCTTCGCCGTTACAGAGATCCGCCCCGCCAATTGCTGGCTGAGCCGGACGGCCTTAAGCTGTCCGTCGATACGCACCAGCAGAGACGCGCTCCTTACTCCGGCCTCGACAGTGATCGACGTGCCCGGCCTCAGGCCAAGGCGCTCCATTTCGCGGAGATCGGATGCGTCGCGATCCGAAACGCTGCTGATTTCCGCGGGTACTCCGCACGCCCAATGCAGCAGATTAATTTCGGCCCGGGGCGACACGGTCCCGCTTCTTTCGGGAATCATATGTCCGTGCGGGTCGATCTGCGGGTCACCTAGCTTTGCCGCGATGCGGTCTTCAAGCTTTTCCGATATGAAGTGCTCCAGACGCTCGGCTTCTTCGTGAACCTCGTCCCACCCGTAATCGAGAAAATCATGCAGGAAGCGTTCGAGTAGGCGGTGGTGGCGCAGAATCTCAAGAGCACGCCTTTTCCCGGCTGCGGTGAGGCGAACCCCGTGATGCTTTTCGTACTGAACCAGAGGCGGACGGTTGGTCGAGAGCTTCTGCAGCATACCGGTGACCGACGCTGCCCGGACACCCAGTTGGCCGGCTAGAGCATTGCTTGTAACTTGCTGGCCGTCTGGTCCGCTCAGTTCCAAAATCACCTTCAAATAGTCGTCCACGGACTCGGTGGTGCGCGATCCTCGCGTTCCAGGCATGCTAATCGACTAGTTTATCCGGGCGTGTGCTACGATCCGGTTATTTAGCCATGCCTAAATTCTTTGACCGACTCGGCTTCGTCCGGCTTCTTCTGCTGGCGGTAGGTGCGCTGCACCCCGTCGTGTGCGCCGCGCAGGGCGAGACAACGAGCGCCATCGCCGGTGAGGTGACGGACCAGACCGGCGCGGCCGTGGGCGCCGCGCGAGTCGAAATTGCGAATAACGAAACCGGACTTAGACGCACCGTGAGAACCGATTTCAATGGGCGCTTTCAGTTTCCGCAGCTAGCGCCAGGAACGTACACCGTTGAGGTATCGGCTCTGGGTTTTCAAGTGGCTCAAAATCGCTCGGTTACGGCGGCGCTCGGCCGCACCCAGACGGTGGATTTTGTCCTGGCCATTAAGAAAGCGGAGGAGGCCGTTACCGTCATGGAGTCCGCTCCCCTGATCAGCACCGATAATCCAAACACCGCTAGTTCCATCAACGCGACCGCACTGGAAAATCTGCCGAATCCGGGCGGGGATTTGACTTACCCGCTGCAGTTCGCCGCCGGGGCGCTAATCAACACAGCGGGAAGCGGTAATGACTTTGTGGGCGGAAGCAATGGATACGGAAACGTCGAGTTTAACGGTTTGCCGGCTTTAGCCAACGGCTATATTGTCGATGGTCTCGAGACGAACGATCCTCTTACAAACCTCAATAGCGGACTATCCACGAATCTTGTACTCGGCTTGAACTCGATCGCGGAAGTTACGGTGAATACTTTGTCCTATGCCGTGGATCAGGGCCGCTACGGAGCCGCGCAAGTCAACTACATCACCAAGTCCGGCACGAACCGGTTTCACGGCAACTTATACGAATTATGGAACGGCTCACGCCTGAATGCCGCGGATTTCTTTACGAATGCAACGCCGGGCAATCATAAGCCAGGTGATGTGGTGAACCATTTTGGCGGTAGCCTGGGCGGGCCCGTGATTCACGACAAGCTCTTCTTCTTTTACGATTCCGAATGGGTCCGAATTGCACTTCCGATTGTCACCGCGACCACTGTTCCCAGCCCCGCTTTCGAGAGTTACATCCTGCAGCAATTACCGCGGGGCGGCCGCGACGTAGTAACGGGAGCTCAATACCCCGCGGAACCGCAGTTAGTGCCGTTTTACCGAAAGTTGTTTGCCCTTTACAACAGTACGGCCGGCACACCTTTACCGATACTCGGCTGTCCGATCAACGCGGATGGAAGCGCCGCAATGGGTAACTTGCCGAGCGGCAACGGTTGCGCGAACCGCCAGAGCGTCTCGCACTCGAGCGACGACCACGAGCAGGTCCAGACCGCGCGGGTGGATTACAACATCAACCAATCGAACATGACCTGGTACAGGTTCCAATACGACGGAGGTTTGCAGGCCGCCTACACGGACCCGATCAACCCGGTGTTCAATGCACTTTCGCCGCAGCCTCTCTATTCGTTTGCCGCCGGATACACCCATGTCTTTTCGCAGAACGTGGTGAACTACTTTAATCCGGCTTTCTCCTGGTATGCGAGTCTTTTCGGCCCGTCGAATCTGCAGCAAACGCTTGCCGCGTTTCCGATTGTTCTGGAAGGCAGCGGATCGAGCGCGCCTTTTACAACCATCGGCGGTCTGGACAACACGTGGACTCAAGGTAGGCGCGCTAGTCGCTTTTTCGTCAACGACAATTTGGCATGGGACATAGGAAAGCATGAGTTTCGTTTCGGGGCCAACATACGAGTTCTACGGCTGAACGACTTCGATTTCGGTGAAGGAAGCGTTCCAACCGTGACTTACACGGATCTGTCGCAGTTTATATACGGCGTTGCGTCATCGGCCACCCGTACGTTCTCTCTGGCGGACTCACAGCCTTTCAACTTCTCTAACTTGGACTTCTATGCTCAAGACACGTGGAAGATCACTCCGAGCCTGACCTGGACCTTTGGCATCCGTCTTACGGATAACTCGAATCCGCTGAATCCACATGACGATGTGGCACGGCTCCCGGACTCTTTCGCAGCGATCGCGCACGACGTGGATCAACCGCTGAATGCGCTGATCCAAACCGATGTAGGAAACATCTTCAAGTCGACTCCGCTCGCTATCCTTCAGCCGCGAACCGCAATCGCTTGGCAGGTCCGACCGAACACCGTGTTGCGGACAGGATTCGGGCTCTTCAGCGACTTACTGCCGGGTAGTGTGGCCGATGTTGCGGGCGCCAACCCACCCTACACCAATACGTTTCAAGGCGGTTTGTTGGGAACCGTTGGCGGGATTACGATCGCGCCCGGAGTTCCCAACAGCGCAGTCGACGAGGCTATGACCGCGAATCAAAACTTCCTCGCCGGATTTAAGGACGGCGAGCTTTCGTGCGCGTCGCCGCTTGCCAATCCAAAGGCTTGTTTACCGCCCGTTTCGATCACCGCAGTGCCCGATGGAGAGCTACATGCGCCTTACTTCATTCAGTGGAGTTTCGCCCTGGAACATCAAGTGGGCAAAACCGTCAGTCTACGCGCGCAGTATGTAGGAACGCGAGCGGTAAATCAGCCTTACACCACGCAAGTAAACGGCTACCAAACGGTCTGCGCTGGATGCTTCGCGCCGTTTCCCTATGAGGTGCCGGTTGACCCGCGCTTCGGTGCGGTTACCCAACTAAGTACGGGCGCGAACAGCCACTATAACGGCCTGCAGATGACGGCTGAGAAACGGACGGGGAACGGGCTGCAGGCGCAACTCAACTACACGTGGAGCCACTGTATCGATACCGTCTCCAACGGCGGATTTCTCCCGTTTTCCGCGGGTGGCATCCTTTCACCCATCCCCTATGACCTCGCCCGCGACCGCGGACCCTGCGATTACGACATCCGCCATAATGTGACGGGCAACTATGTCTATCAACTACCCTTGAAAGTACACAGCAGGAGGTTGGGCTACGCGTTGAACGGATGGCAACTCTCCGGCTCTGTGTTCTGGCATAGCGGAATTCCCTTCTCCGTCCTAAGTGCTCCTTACTCGGCTAATGGAGATGGAATCGTGAACGGAAGCGGTCCCCAGTTCGCCAGCGTCGTTCCGGGCGTGCCGCTCTACGATCACAACCCGATTCCCGGCGTGACGCAACCGGGCACGGTTCAGTGGCTGAATCCGAACGCCTTTGTCTCGGCGGTAGACCCAAGTACCGGCGCGTGCTCCGGCGGCGACAGCATACAGAACTGTCAGTTCGGGGACTTGGGCCGCAACGCCTTGCGAGGTCCGGATTTCGCTTGGAGCGACTTATATCTGACTAAGTGGTTCGTACTGAACGATCGCTTCAAATTGCGCGTCGATATGCAGTGTTTCAACGTGTTCAATCATCCCAACTTCGCCCTGCCGTCACTGGTAATCGCCGGAATCCCCGGCAATGCCGCAACGCAAACCGGGTTCGGTGCGATCACGTCGACAACATCCCCGCCGACCGGACTGCTCGGCGTGGGTCTGGGCGGCGATAGCTCGCCGCGGATGATCGCGTTTCAGACGCGGGTCGAGTTCTAACTTCCCTTCGTGTGTCCAATGAACTTGTCCGCCCACTGGATGAAGTACTTCACATTGGGTGCATCGGTGTGACCTCCATCGTGCTGACGCCAGGCGAGTTCCCCGTTCAGCAGACCGGTGTTCACCGGAGGCATTTGTTCCGTGCGGTAGTCATTCGAGACCCCGAGATCTTTCGCGCCCAGCAGTTTGAAGACCGCCCCGGCCGCAATGGTCGCCATAAAGCTCCCCCTTTGGTCAAGCCATTTCGCGTCACCCTGTTCGGGAATGCCGTAACTGATAAAAGTAAGTCGCGGGGCGCACAGCGCGATCAGTTCGTGCGCGTCCACGGGTAAGTCGCCGGCGTTCTTACTTCCGAATGTCGCCTGTGAAGCGCCGTACTTGATGAAGTTACCGGCCATCCAGTAATACTCGCCGCCGGTCAAGCTTTCTACTGCTTCCCCGAAGTTGCGGCGATTCAACTTAGCGCCGCCTTCCCCGGATGAACCAATCAAGCCCATAGCGAAACGCGATTCAAATGCCAGCGTAACCAGAGCGGCCTTGCCATATCTCGATACGCCTTCGATTCCGACGTGTTTGGCGTCGACCGCGGGATCCGTTTCAAGGTAGTCCAGTCCACGCGCTGCGCCCCACGCCCACGCCCGCAACGCTCCCCATTGGTCCGGTTTACGCGGCTGCCCGTGATTAACCAGGCCGATGATGCCGCGCGTGATCCCCGCCCCGTTATCCGCTTGGATGCTGGATGGGTCGATAAGAACGTAACCCCAACCATCGGCGATCAACTGCTGTGGCGTCGGAGGATCTCCGGCCGGAGGGCGGCCGAAGGTCGGGAACGGCTCAGAGGCGTTCACGCTATAAGCCGGATACTTTTCAAAGACCGCTTGTAGAGACGGATCTTGCTTGACTAACAAAGCCTTGACAGCGGCGTTGATCTTCTCTAGATCTTCCTGTGGCGGCTGTGCGGGCGCAGGCAACGCGGCACGCCCAAACATCATGAGCACCGGCACCGGACCTTTCGCGTTCTCCGGTGTTACTACTACCATCGAGATGTCGACCTTGATCTCAGGACAAGCCGAGTTATCGACGTGACCGACTAACTTCTTCGCGATCACAGGGAAGAAGAAGCCGACCCGCTCGTGATCGGTCACCTGAACTGTCCAAGTTACTTTGGGAATCTCGGCCGGAAGACGGCCGTAGACTTCCCGCTCCATGTCCTCCACGATTTCCGGACGGCGCACCTTCCACCACATGTCCGGGGTCGTGACCTTGCGTCCGTCCTTCGTGGTTAAGATGTCCGGCAGACTCGGATAGGGGTTCGCCAGAGCCTCGTCGTAGTTGGCATGGTTGGGAGCTTTTTCGTCCCCGCTCGGGCCGGGGCGCAGGGCCTTGACACCGAGTTGGTCCATCATGTTCTGGTGGTCCTGCTCGGCCGTGAACGTGACGGGAGGTGCGTTCTGTGCGGTCGCGATGGCAACGGCTGCATAGCCGAGCACAAGGGATAGGGTCAGGTTAGATCGGGCGTGCACAGTCAAATGATACTTTGGTCGCATTCGATCTCCGCGATCATGAGAAACAATCTCTTCGCCTTAATCGCCGCTGCTGGTTTTCTAAACGCCGCGCAACCCGGCCCGTCTGGGGTAGCGTCGTGGGTAACCTCATGGGCCGCTTCGCAACAACTCCCCGAACCCCAAAACTCGCTTATGCCGGACGATCTGCGCGACGCTACACTCCGGCAGCTTGTTCATCTGTCAGTGGGCGGCACGGACACTACGTGTCCACCTCTCCAATGCGTTTGGGACTGCTCCGCTGCATCTAAGTTCGGTCCATATCGCGCGTCCTGTCTCCACGTCGTCCCCGGCGATCGACGCGGCATCGGACAAAGCTTTGACCTTCCATGGCGCCCGCGACGTGACGATTCCCGCCGGTGCTGAGTTTGTATCCGATGCGCTCGACTATCCAACCGCGGCTTTGAGTAACCTCGCCGTCAGCATCCATTTTGGCGATCCGCCAGACCAACAAACCGGCCATCCCGGCTCCCGCGCGACTTCTTATCTGACGCATGGCGACTTAGTAAGTGCACCCGATCTCGCGAACGCGAAGAAGTTCGCCCACTGGTACCAGCTCAGCAGTATTGATGTAAGTGCAGCTCCGGGAGCCGCGGCCATCGTCGCACTCGGCGATTCGATCACCGACGGTCATGGCGCAACTACGGACGGGAATGATCGCTGGACGGACGTGCTCGCGCGCAGACTCCAGGCCGCTTCACGTAACTTATCCGTGCTGAACCAGGGCATCGGCGGGAACCACTTACTGACCGACGGAAATGGCCCAAATGCTTTGGCGCGCTTCGACCGCGATGTACTCGCGCAAACAGGTGTTCGCTACGTGATCGTGCTCGAAGGGGTGAACGACTTAGGTGGCCTGACGCGAACTCACGAAGCAAGCCCAGCCGAGCATGCGGCGTTTGTGCAGCGCATCCTTACGACTTACGACCAGATTATTGTCCGCTCGCATTCGCACGGAATCAAGGCTATCGGCGCGACCATCCTGCCGTACAAAGGTTCGGACTACTATCATCCCGGTCCAGCCAACGAGGAGGACCGCAAGGCGGTGAACGACTGGATACGCGCCCCCGGCCACTTCGACGCAGTCATCGACTTCGATCAGATAATGCGCGATCCAGCGCAGCCTGACCGCATGCTTCCCACTTATGATTCCGGTGACCACCTACATCCGTCGCCCACCGGATATGCGGCTATGGCCAATGCAATCCCGCTGTCGCTATTTGCGTTCGATGACCTTCCGGCCCACAGCGCATTACCTCCCGGAAAGACCCGGCTAGAGTTTGCTTCGAAGCTAATTATCGCCGGTGCGTGCGATCAATCAGCAGTCGCCGACTTACATCTCGAGAACGCTGAAATTGAAACGATCCGGCGGGAAATGCCCGACCGCATCCAAATTCAAACAGGCCCACGCGTGGTAGGCGGAGTCCGCTACTGAAGACTTCAGATAGAACAGGAATTGATTCGAGCAGCAGCTGATGGGCGGTGGCTGCCGGAAAGTCAAGCGCGTCCCGACCGCTTTCTCGATGCCGATGCCGCGCGTCGGAACCTGCTTTTGGAGCAGTAGATTCACGAAGCTGCTGCGACCCGCGTGCGGCCATACCTTCTGATGCAGCAAGGGGCGGAGCGTATCGCTCGCGTCAAACGTGATCTCACACTGGCGGATCCACTCCAGTACGGAATCGCCCCACTGCCACAAATGCAGCAGGCCGAAGTACTGATCCGTCAGCTGCAGCGCCATATCGAGACGCCGCTCGGGCTGATCGAACTCGATGGGAAGCAGGTCTTCGGACTCTACGATCTCAGCCGCGGCACTGACCAAATCCTCGCGCGGCTGCGTATCGTCCGGAACTCCGCGAACAAGCAGCGGCGGGAGTTCAACGGTTGCATCGCCAGGAATCTGAACGTAACGAACCTCTTCCATAAAGCACCTCGCCTATCTGGAAAGACGTATCGAAGCTATCAATGTTCCATCTGTAGCATGAAACCCTTGTAGCTTGCACTATCTTTCTCTGTATACAGCGCATATCGGTTCTTTATGGACCTACTTTAACGAAAGTACTACGTCAAATTTCAAATCGTCCTGATATGATTCGCATTCATGGCCGAATACTCCATAGGCGTCGATCTCGGCGGAACCAATTTGCGCGTTGCCGCAATCGATCGGGACGGTCGCATGATGCAGAAGATCGCGGGTTCCACCGATTTGACGCGCGGCCCTGAAGCAGTCGTCGCCGACATGGCCGCGGCCATCGAAGCCCTTCGCGCCACATTGGGCACTCACTCCCTGCACGGCATTGGCGTCGCTGTTCCGGGGTTCATCCGGTTGAAGGAAGGCGTCATCGCGGGTTCCAATAATCTCGCGGTTCTCGAGGGTTTTCCCATGCGGGACGCCTTGCAGCGCAAGCTCGGGACTCCAGTGATTCTGGAGAATGACGCGAACGCCGCCGCCATGGGTGAGAAGTGGATCGGCGCCGGACGCGATGTCGACGACCTTATATTAATCACTTTAGGAACCGGTGTGGGCGGTGGCATCATCGCCGACGGGAAGATCGTCCACGGCTATCTAGGCATGGCCGGCGAGGTCGGCCACATCACGGTGGTGCCTAACGGAAACCCGTGCGGATGCGGGAATCGTGGTTGCCTGGAGAAGCACGCGTCCGCCACGGCGATCTCGGCGCTGGCATATCTAATTGGCCTTGGCGACGTGACCTCCGAACAAGTGTACGCCCTCGCTAAAGCCGGCGACGAGCGCGCACTTGCCGTGTTTGATCACATGGGCCGGGCGCTCGGAATCGCGCTCGCCGCAATGGTCAACATCTTCAATTTCCCTTTGTACCTGATCAGCGGCGGCCCGCTTCCGGCATGGGATGTCTTCTCCATCCCGATGCTGCACGAGGTCTCCTTGCGGTCGTTCACCTATCGAGCTTCGAAGACCGTGATCGCCCGTGCGGAACTCGGCAGCGAAGCCGGTCTATTCGGCGCCGCTTACTTACCCTGGGGTTACGAAACCAACTATGTGGCTCGGAGTTGATATCGGCACCGGCGGCAGCCGTGCCCTCGTCGTAAACGCGGAAGGTCGCATCATCGCCGGCATCACCGCCGCTCACGATGAGATGGCGATGCAGCAGCCGTTATGGGCCGAGCAGAATCCCGAGAACTGGTGGGACGCGGCATCGCTCGCGATTAACGGCGCGCTGAAAGAAGCCGGCATCGCCGCCTCTGATGTGAAAGGCATCGGGCTCTCCGGTCAGATGCACGGACTCACCCTGCTCGATGCCGAAGATCGCGTGATCCGCCCGGCACTCATCTGGTGCGACCAGCGCAGTCAACAGCAGGTCGACTGGGTGAACGCCAAGCTGGGACGCGAGCGCGTGCTGGACTACATCGCGAACCCCGTGCTCACCGGGTTCACGCTGCCCAAGCTGCTCTGGGTGCGCGATCACGAACCAGCGCTATTCGAGCGCGTGCGCAAAGTGCTGCTGCCGAAAGACTACGTGCGGTTCCGGCTGACCGGTGAGTACGCGACCGACGTTTCGGACGCTTCGGGAACTGCGCTGTTCAACGTCGTGGAGCGACGCTGGTCCACCGAGATGGTTAGCGCGCTCGGCCTGGACGCGTCGATTTTGCCGCGCGTTTACGAATCGCCGGAGATCACCGGAACGCTGTCGGAGCAGGCCGCAGCCACAACCGGACTGAAGGCTGGCATCCCAGTCGTTGCCGGTGGCGGCGACCAGGCTGCGAGCGCGGTCGGCAACGGCGTCGTGGAACCGGGATTCGTTTCCTGCACGCTCGGCACATCCGGCGTGGTGTTCGCGCATATGGAGCAGGTCGCGTACGATCCAGCCGGCCGCGTTCACACCTTCTGCCATGCCGTTCCCGGCAAATGGCATGTGATGGGCGTAACGCAAGGCGCGGGGTTGAGCCTGCAATGGTTCCGCCGCGAGCTTGCGCCCGGGGTCGAATACGGTGACTTGATGGAAGAAGCCGCGGAAGCGCCCGCCGGCTCGCAGGGACTCTACTGGCTTCCTTATCTGATGGGTGAGCGCACACCGCACCTCGATGCCGCGGCACGCGGCGGATGGATGGGCTTAACCGCGCGCCACAAACGCTCCGATCTGATCCGCGCATTGATCGAAGGCGTTTGCTATAGCCAGCGCGACTGCCTCGACATTATTGAGGAGCTCGGCGTTGCCGTCGAATCGGTGCGCGCGTCGGGAGGCGGAGCGAAGAGTCCGTTCTGGCGGCAGGTGCTGGCGGACATCCTCGGCAAAAAAACAGTAACTCTAGAAACGCAGGAAGGCTCGGCTTACGGAGCCGCGCTGCTGGCGATGACCGGGACCGGAGCTTTCGCGTCCGTACCGGAAGCCTGCCGGGCAGTCGTGCGGGAAGTGAGTTCCGTTCAGCCGGAGCGCCAGGCGGAAGAGACTTATAAAGCGGGACATCGAACCTACCAGGCACTCTATCCCGCTCTGAAAACAGCTGGGCTTTGGTAGCTATACCAACGCTAATTCCCGTGAGGCCCCCGCGGCGGCAGTAACCCGCGCCACGATGTCGCGAATCGCGCCCGGAGCAGCCTCATGACTTACCTGACAGGTGCCGGCAGCCTCATGACCGCCACCGCCATACATCGAAACCAGCTCATCCACCTTGACTTCGCATGTGCGATTCAGAATCGACTTACCGATAGCCAGCACGGTGTTTTGGCGCCGCAAGCCCCAGAGTACGTGCATCGAGACATCGCATTGCGGGAACAAGGCGTAAACCATGAAGCGGTTGCCCACGTAGATAAGCTCTTCTTCGCGCAGATCAAGCACTGCGACATTCTGATGTACGGTGGTGCACCGGCGAATCTGAGCGGCAAACCGTTCCTCGTGTTCGCGATAGAGATCGATGCGCTCCCGAACATCCGGAAGCTGCAGCGTCTCTTCGATCGAGTGCGTTGCACAGTAATCGATCAGCGCCATCATCAGCTCGTAGTTCGAAATCCGAAACTGGTGGAACCGGCCGAGCCCCGTTCGCGGATCCATTAGAAAGGACAGCAGTTCCCACCCTCGCGGGTTCAGGACGTCGTCTTTCGTGAATTTTGCCGAATCCGCTTTATCAACTGCCCGCATCAGCTCTTTGCTGACGAAAGGGAAAGCATTGGCGCCGCCGTACCACCCGTAAAGAACGCGCGCGGCCGAATCGGCCTCCGGCATCAGGATATGGTTCGTACGCGACGTGTCCTCCGCGCGCACCGCCTCGCTGCTGTGATGATCGAAGCAGAGGTAGCATTCCGGGGCGTAAGGAAGGTTGGTCAGGATGTCGTTTCCGGTAATCTCGACCTTTCCATCCTGCACATCTTTCGGATGCGCGAACGTAATCGAATCCAGAATCCCGATACTTTTCAGAAGGATGGCGCATACCAGCCCATCGAAATCGCTGCGCGTCAGAAGCCGGTACTTCCTCGGCCCCTCGAACGCGGCTTGACGGTTGTTCATCAATTACGCTATCGGCGGGAAAAGGCGAAACCAATAGGCCAGCCGGTTTAAATCCCCGCGAGCCGCACGCTCCCGATCCCCGAAGCCCGCTGCTGCACCCGCCAGCAGGCCAGCGCCACGGCGATCACCAGATCATCGTGTTCCCCGCCGCCATCCGCGCCGATGCGCACTTTGCCGGTGAGCCGCATCGTCGCCTTTACGTCCAACAGTTCCCGCGCCAGCGCCCCCGCCTCGCGCGCCCCCCGCGCAATCTGCAGTTCCCCGCGCTCCAAAAGCATCTCGATCCCCGCGATCAGGTTGCGCTTCGGCACGCTCCACCGCGTCACGCCCGCCGTCCCAAATCCGCCGCTATCGGTTCGCTGCTCGCGATCGCCGCCCGTGATCGTCACCGCCACAATCTCACAACCCAGCCGCGCCGCGCGCAACGCATCCACCACGGGGCCGCCCACCCCAGTCGCGTCTACCACCAGGCTGCATTTGCCGCGCAGCTCCGGATGATTCACGATCGTCCGCACCCGCTCCACCACTGCTGGATACGGTGTCCACAGCGGCACCCGCTCAACCAGCCGCACACGGATCTCCTTGCGCGCGCCCGGCTCCCGATGGTCCACCCGTTCCGCAACCGCGATCGCCGAATGGTCCCGCTTCTGTCCTAAATCCAGGCCCACGCAAAACATCAGGCCAACAGCGGGTCGATCGCAACCATCGCCGCCTCCACCTGATCGCGCCCAAACACCGCCTCGCCGTTATCCACGAACTCGCACATATACTCCTGTTGGAACCACAGCGCCCCCATGTTCGATCGCTCGTCTTCCAGAAACTCCCTCGGGATGCGTGGACACTCCGTCGCCGGCACACTCACCCGCGCCCATCCTTCGCCACCGCGCTCCCACGCTTCATAGAAGAATCCCCGCTTGCCGCACGGCGTGCTCATCAGCCACAAATCCCCGTCGCCGACCGCCAGCATCGGACGCAGCGCTTTATACACCGCATCCTCGACGCGCGACGCTTCATCGATCAGAAGCAGCGACACCGCCGAAAATCCGCGCACGGTCGCCTCGGTCGCCGGCAGCCCCACGATTCGCGACCCGTTCGGAAGCAGCAGTGACAGCGGATTCGTTCCATCCCCGCGCGCCGCGAGCCCGAGCTTCTTCACCATTCCCGAAGCCTTCCGCACAAACTCTCCGCTCTGCCGCTCCGTCGGGCTCGCCGCCAGCACCAGACACCCCGGCCGCGTATACGCACGGTGGACCGCCTTCGCCGCGGTGATGGTCGACTTACCCCACTGCCGCGTACAGTTCAAGATGCCGCGCTTGCTGGCTGTGAGGACGCGCTGCTGTTGCTCATCCGGGTCGATGCCGAGTCGACGCCGCACAAACTCAACGGCATCGGAATCGTCCGGACGCTGCGTGTTTCCTCGACGTTTGCGCGGCTTGTCCAGATAAGTCATGCCGGTTTCATTGTGGGGCGGGAGGGGGCTGAAACGGAGTAAATCCGCCACCTCAGAAACCACGAACAACTTGATTCGAAACGACGGAATGGCTGAAAACCAGGGTTGAAAACTTCGGTGACTCGTCCAGTCGGATTCGCGGAAACGCGTCTCAGCTACGAACGGTCAACAACTCTGGGAGCTAGCTGAGCGGCAGAACTCGAGCTCGTGCCGGTCCCGACCGGTCAAGCGACAAAATGGCGCCCGCGCCCAAATCGTGCAATGACTAGCTGGATAGCCCGCGCTGTTGAGGAACTCCGCCCACCTCGGGGTGAGGTTCATATCGACAACGAACTGCATCAACTGGCGAGCGGAACGTCCCTGCCCTCCGCGAGATAGGCGGCAAACGCCAGGGCCTCGCGAATATCGGGCTCTTCCAGATAAGGAAAGCCGGCGAGGAGCTCACTGATCGTGCGGCCAGCGGGCAGCGCCCCTACGATCATGCTTACGGTAACGCGCATTCCTCGTATACAGGGCTTGCCGCCCATTACTTCCGGATTCAGCGAAATGCGCTCAAACCGCTGCATTGCGCAAGGATACCGCTGGGCATTCGGATCCCCGCCCGGTTCTCTTCGCCCCTATCCGCGACCGCATCGAGAACACCAAGCCATCTCTACGGTACCGGTGTTCTCGACATCGACTATCAAGGCACGAACGGCCGCGCCCGCGTACCTTTCAAGATGCCGCGCTTGCCGCCGGTGAGGAGGCGCTGCTACAACTTGATTCCAAACTCCGGAACGGGCACAAATAACCGTCAAAACTTCTGTGACCCGATCAAGAGGGCTACCTAGGGACGGCCCTTGTTTCGGCGACAGATTCCAGCAAATTCCGCCTTTTGGGCAAAGGTTTTCGGGTTTGGCGGGGTTTGTTTACGGGCTTTCCCAGGATCGAAAAGGCGTTTCCCGGGATCGGAACTGGGTTTCCCGGGTTCGTTTTAAATCGGTAAGTCCTCTGTTTTGTTGCACTCCCCAGGTTCGTTCCGCTCATTTTCATGTGCGGCGCGGTGGATGGCGCGGATTTTGATGAGCTTTTCCAACGAACGCGAGAACTGGCGCTCGTAGCGCATCTCCAGGTAGTTGAAGGTCCTCAGGGGTGTGGGATCTGTCAAAACGGAGACGGCGTCGCGGGTAGCGTCATCGGAATCGGGCTCCGGGTTACCGGCCACGTGGCAGAATCCGGCGCGTTCGAGGTTCCAAGCGCGCATGAGGCGCCACTGCGCGACCACCATCTGCTCGACAAAGACGTTCTCGACGTAGGTGGCGGGGGCGAATTCGAGCTGGAACTGAGTGAGGAGATCGTCGAAGCGGGCGCGGGATTCTCCGGGGAGCAGGATGGTCTTGGCGAGGAGTCCGAAGCGGGCGTGGAGGCCGTGCTGGATGGCGTTGGCGGAGGATCGGGCTTTGCCGGCTGCGGTGACGGGGCCGCGGGATTTCCGGCCGTTGGCGCGCGAGGCGTCGCGCTGCTTTTCGGAGATGGGGGAATCGATTAGCGGGTTTTTCGGGTTGTCCGGCATGGGTTGCGTTGGGTGGATCGTTACCCGGTTTCAGGGTAGCTGGCGTGGGGTGGAGATGAGGGAGATTGTTGAGGGATTTCGGTGTAACGCGTTACGCTGATTCGAGTTGTCTTATTTTGGCGCGCCGTGACTCGAATGCTCGCGAGTTTCGGATGCGGATGACGAAGA
>CAWCZA010000019.1:0-422580 GCA_963799935.1 uncultured Gammaproteobacteria bacterium
TTTCTTAGAATTGGTCGAGGAGAGGATGCCGGACTGGCGGCCGGTTGGCGCGCTGGGTCGGGCGTTAACCGAGCATCTAGGCTTACGCGAAGCACGGATCGGAATCAACGCGACCTGGGCGACTTCGACCGTTCCTGCGAAGCTTGAAGGCGGCGGCACGCGACCGGCTCCTGGAGGCGCTCCAGTTGCGGCTGGCCTCGCACTCTGGGCGCTCTCCCATATTTTGGCGATGCCGGCCTGTTCATAAAACGCCGGGAGAAATTCGCTAAAGGCATCCATCTCTTTGGCGTCCGGAGGCACTTCGACCTCGCGCTTCGCCCCCTCGAAGTTCCGGGTGTTTTTGACCGAAAGGCCAAGGGAGATAAAGCGCGAGAGATCCTGCGTTTGTCGGTCGGCGGATGCTGCTCGTGACACCAGGCTTTCAGCTCGGCGATGACGGCCGCGTGAGACGCTTCAATCTGCGCGCGCACCTGACGCCGGATTTCCGGGGAGCTGGCGAGTCCGCCGTCATAACCGGCTGCGTTGGCGGCGGTGAGAACGGTGAACAACGCTTCGCTGGAATCGAGCTGGACCAGGTCGGCGGCTGAGGCTGCGGGAATTATGAGGAAGGAAAGAAGGGCGAGCGAAAGGAAGCGGGAGGTCAAACGTACTTCAGCCCGAATGTGATTCGTTTATCAGGGCGGTCTGAGACGAAGCTTTGCGCGCCTGCAGCCTAGGGGCGGCCCCGGGATGAACCGGAGCTGATTACCGACTGGCCGCCTCTCGCCGGATGCGGCGGGCGGCGCCATTGCGAATAACTCCAGCACCTACGCGGGAATCAAAAATCAAAGCAACGGTTGGGCGCGAAAGTGGTGGCAGTTGTCGTATACGCGCCACTGACAAAAGTGTAAGAGTACGTCGTCCCCGCTCCATTTAAGCTGCTGGAGGTGGCAGGGCGGCCGTTGCTGTCGTAGGTATAAGAGACCGCCGCTTGCGCTCCGTTTGCGGTTTGTGCAGTGGCTTGAGCGATCCCGAAGAAAGAGCTGTAGCCGTAGGTGTGGGTTAGCTCGCCGTCGGTTGTCGGCGTTGGGTTGGACATCCCGGAGGAATTCGGGGTGATTTGGGCCGGTAGCGCGAAGCTGCTGCTGAGCCCAATCCACCCCGTTGTAAGTCCACGTATCGCTGTAGACTCTGCGATAACATCAGACGGGTAGCGGGATTTTCAAGCGCACCCAAAGCCATTTGGCGGTCTGGCCCCCGTCCGCCGTTGGACCGAAGTCGCCGGGGGTCTTGGCGCTCCGACTGCCGCCGCGCTACGGGCGGACGGGAACTTGGCGCGCGGGCATTCGCTTTATCAGTTCACATCTTGATCCGGTCCATTCGTAAAAGTACAGGCCGCAACCGGTGAATTCGACGTCTTTCTCTTGGCAGCCGCGTACAATCAAAAGTCGGCTGTCTTTCGTATATGAGAGAGGCTGGAATTTTAGGGATGCCGAGTAGCTGCCGTCGGCGAAGAGTACGGATCCGTCGTACTCCAGGAACTTGAATGGTCCGAGGTAGACAATTCCTGTCTTCTCGTCGATAATTGCCATCGCGATCGCCGATGTACCCAAGCCCCACGTGGCAATCCTGTACTTGCCGGCAAAGTTCGGCCCTTGCTTGGCAGCCTGGAGGATTCGCGTGGCGTACTTGCGCATGAAAGGGTCGCCCAGCACAGGAACGGCAGGAGTTCCGTCGAAGCCTTCGGCCGCAGGGTAAGACTCAGCGCGGGGCAATGGGACCGAGGCGATCCCTTCGAAAATCAAAAGCCCAGTTGCTACCAGAATGATGCACGGATGCATCAGCCTTGCCGCCCAGGATACCTGCGGGCGATCGAACGTTCTAGGGCATTGGCATGATCCTCTTGGCACCTCTGCATTTCGTCGGTTCAAGCAAGTCATAATGGGTGCTCGATCGGTAACTTGACGGGGTTCGGAAGCCTGATTGGGTTGTGCGAGTGCGGCGGGCCTGAAACAACATGACCCTGGTACCAGAACACTGTCCCTGCATATTGGGTTCCCCCAGGGTGCGCCAGTGCGATAGGCGATCCGGCAGCGGCCCATGAGTTCACGCCCGAGATGTCTTGAGAACCACTCCAGAAACCGAGGTACGCTTCTTCCGTCCAAACTGCGTGATCGCAATCGAGGGTGTTCTCAGGTCCGAGTAGCGCATCCTCGAGCTCGGTCGTTCCAGCCGGATAACCGTTGTAACGCGCAGCTGAAATCGTTGATGCAACGTACTCGGGCGTCGGGGGTCCTTTTAGCCTACTGCTTGCCTGGTTATACGTAACCTGCAACATGTATAAGTCTTCCATGAAAACCGCGTGATAGCCGTATCCCCTTGACACAGCGTAGCCCCAAGAGTCTTCGCCAAATAAGACTGCTAGCTGCTGTGCTTCTGCTTGGGAGGCGATCGGGTATAGCTGCCCACAATCGGGGGCGGAGCCGTACTGTCGCCGCTGCCTGAACCGCTTCCGAGAGCACCAGTCACTTTCTGCGCAAAGTACAGCCACCCTGCATACTGAATGGGCCCTGTAAGCCAGGGGTTATTGTCGGTGCAATCGTAAGATGCGTCGTAGTCCCGATGGTTTACGGCACCGGGGCCGCAGCCGACAGCTGGAAGGCTGGGCCGGTCCGATCAGCGGTCGCGGTTGGGCTACCACGTCGGACCGCTCTGACCGGCGCTACCGTGGTGTGCAGATTGGTCGAACAGCCCCAAGCATCCACACGTAAAAATCTGCCGGCACGATCGCACCCCCTCTACTTCACGTTTAACTCGACGGTTTGTTTACCCCCGAGTATGTGCACCGGCTCCGTCGCCAGCGGTCTACTACCCTCGAATAGCAACAGCAGGTACTCGCCGTGAGCCATCCCGGTAAGTTCAAATTTCCCTGATCCGTCCACCGCATCCTCAACGAGCTCACTACTATAAATGGGCATTAGACGTACCCACAGGTTTTTGCGTTTACCGCCAGCATCCCACTTGATCGTTCCTGACAGGGAGGCCTGCTCTTGTGAATGAGTTGCGCCGAGTGCAATCCCGATCTGAAGAAGTAGCGTGTGCTGAGAAACGTCGATGCGCTCATTCCTCTTGAGAAAGCCCTTAAGCTCTACATTGATGTCGTAAATTCCGAAGGGAACGCGCTCGAACTTCACTTCCGACCCCGCGCCGGTGAATTTCTCCCCGGGAACTACGCTCGTTAGAGTGAGTTTGGCCCCGGGAACCGCATAACCGAAATTATCGGTTACAACGACGCTGACGGTCGCTATGGCCGCATTCCCCGGGTCATACGTCTGACCATTTAATGCAGTAGAGGCTGTAGTGGCCACCAAGACACACAGAAACAGGGATCTCAATCGTTTCCTTTCCCTTGGATGCAATCTTTTAGCAGCTTTTTTGAAATTCTTTGCGTGTTGGAGACGTTGTTCCAGTCCTTAAAACCAAGGGCCTGCTGGATCTGTTGGTCAATCAGCCCCAGCTCATGTAAGGATTCGTGAAATAGAAACGCTTCATTTTTCGCCAGGTTGCCGCCGATAATTGCGGGGTTGATGTAGATTATGTTCCCGTCCAGAACCGTCTCGGCAGTTAGACCGGCGGGGTTTCGAGTTAAATCGCCGATTGTCTGCCCAGGGCCGTATTTGTTGTCTTCATCGCGCTGGTATGCGGCTCCATAGGCTTCATCGCCCGGACCGCCAAGCGCCGAAACCGGCAGGGCATTGCCTACGCCATTTTTAAACGTTGTACCTGAGAGGGTGTCCTGGATCGCCGCCAGATCTATTGTCTGGCCGCTTATTTGAGAAAGTGCGTCTAGTGTGTTGTCCCGGAAATAGATGAACAAAGTCGAGCCAGCTTCGCGAGGATGGAATCGGCGGTCGCGGTCCAGACGAACGGGCGACTTGAGCGATTGTAATGCTGAACGAAGGAGTCGATTTTTGCAATCAACTCTTTCACGCTGCGGAAGGAGCCCCGGCGGATCGCGCGCTGGGTGATCAGCCCGAACCAACGTTCCACCTGATTCAGCCACGAAGAGTAGGTCGGGGTGTAGTGGACATGATAGCGGCCCCGCTGTGCGAGCCAGGTGCGCACCTTCGCATGTTTGTGCGTGGCGTAGTTGTCCACAATGAGGTGAACCTCGAGATCCTGCGGAATGCAGTCGTCCAGCCGCCGCAGGAAGGACAGAAACTCCTGATGCCGGTGACGGGGTTTGCATTCTGTAAAGACGGCTCCGGTGGCAATGTCGAGTGCCGCGAATAACGTGGTCGTTCCGTGGCGCACGTAATCGTGGGTGATGCCTTCGACATAGCCCAGCCCCATCGGTAAAACCGGCTGGGTTCGGTTGAGGGCCTGGATCTGGCTTTTTTCATCGACACAAAGCACCAGTGCATGATCGGGCGGGTTCAGATACAAGCCGACAATGTCGCGCACCTTCTCCACAAAGAACGGATCATTGGACAGCTTGAAACTGCGCGTGCGATGCGGCTGCACGGCGAAAGCCTGGAACAGGCGATGCACGGTCGTTTTGGAAATTCCGCTCGCCTGAGCGGCCAGGCGAACGGTCCAATGTGTAGCTCCCGGGGGCTTGCGGGAAAGCGTCCGCTTCAGAAGTGCAGCCACCCGATCCTCCTCGATGGTGCGCGGCCGTCCCGGCCGTAACTCGTCGTAAAGACCGGCGAGTCGATGATCGATAAACCGCTTCCGCCATTTCCCGACAGTGGCCTTGGTCCATTGCAGGCGCTCTGCAATCTGGGTGTTGTTTTCACCTTCCACGGACCACAGCACCACCTTCGCGCGGGCCACCAGGGAATGCGGAAGAGTTCGCGACTTCGCCATCGCTGACAGCTGGAGCCGCTCCTCATCGTTCAGCTCAAGGGCAGTTTTGGGACGACCGAAGGCCATACCCCAGGATACCCGAACATCCCTTTACTTTCAACAGTTATTTATGGGACAGCACACTAGGTCCTTCTGACACTTTGCCGAAACGGCTTCCCGGTTTTCAAGTGCACCTTCAGCGTCACCCAGCCCACCCCGTCTATTCAGGGCCTCATCGAAAGGCGAGGGGCCCGCGAAAGAATTCGAGCCGCTGCCGTACAGGTGTGAGCATAGGCTACCACCAGTCCAAAATCCTCCAATGTTACAGCCGATTGGCAGATCGTCGTCTTCGAGACCCGCCGAGTCTACGTGACCGATCGGATCGTTCTTCGTATAAGAAAAACGGTTCCAACTCGCCGGGTTTTCTACGTGCCCGCTGCCGCCGTAGGGGTCCGCACTCATGAACCGACCCAGACCGCCACTATAATACCGGTTCATCGCGTACTCCAGCCCCGTCGAACCCTCCTTTGTATAAGTCGCGAAATCGACGGCGTCCGCGCCGGCAGGATACGAACCGATATCGGCGCCGTACGGGTAAGTGGAATGCGCGGAGCCGAGACGGTCCGTCCAGGTGAATGTGTCGCCGAGTGCGCTCAGGGTCGTGCCGTTGACCGTTGTTCCATCGGTCCCGAGCGCCATGCCGCCAAAGTAGATGCGGTTGTAGATCAGCGTGCAGGTCGAGAGGCAATTGAATTCCGATAACAGCGCGCCGGACGGGCTGAAGAAATAGACGGTGTCGAGCGCAGAGTTGACTCGCTCGATGCGATGGTTCGAAGCGTCGTAACTATAGGTCTCGACGAATGACCCGGTCGTCGCGGATGAAAGGCGATTGGCTGGATCGTAGGCCAATGCGAAGTTACTGTAGGAAGCTACGTTGCCGTTTGGATCATAAGTGTAGCCGGTCAGCCAGTTCTTCGCGGCGTTCACGCCGGGCAGCGGCAGTTCGGACGAACCGGACGGCGTACTCTTCGAGGTAAGATTACCGAAGCCGTCATAACCGAAAGTTTGCGTCCAGGTCGAGCCCGCCGTCGCGCTGACCAGGCGCTTGAGTAAGTCGTATTGGTAGGTGACGCTGTTGACTTGCCGGCCATCATCCATCGAGGTGATCTGGCCGTTGTTTTGGGTCGCGCTGTAGTGATACCCGGCCAGGATGTAATTAGAGCCATCCTTCAGAGTGCTTTGGTATGGAATCCCGCCCACGGCGGCCCCGGCTTCGATGTTCGTCAGTTGGTTATTGACGTTGTATTTTAAGGTTTCGTTGGTCGTGTTGAAAATATCGCCGCTGGGGCAGATCTGGCTGGCCCCGTCAAAACGAGTTAGGGAACTGAGTTGATTGGCCGTGGTGTACGCGGCGGAAGAGGCCCAAGCAACGGAGCCGTTCCAAGCGCTGGCGCAGTTCGAGTAGGCCGGCAGGTTCTCGGTGGTCGACACGCCCTGCAGGCGGCTCATGGAATCGTAGGTGTCGAGCGCGGTGGTGTTGGCGGAGCCGCCGTTTATTGACGGGTAGGTGGTACTGATGAGCTTGCCTTCGGAATCGTAGTAGAACTTGGCTGTTATCTGGACGGGTATGCCGGAGCAGTTGCCGCCCTTATAGATGGAAAGGCGCTTGGCTGCAACGTCGCCGGGGCTATCGTATGAGTATTCTTCCGTGTAAGAGCGCGAGCTTGGGACGGAGTTGCTGCACGTTCCCCATGAGACTTCTCCCACACGGCCCCAGGTGTTGGCCGCGAAGGTTCCGGCCGTGTCGGCTGGATCGGAATCGTAGGTCATGGTGTAGTTGGCGCCGGCAACGCTGTAGCTGACGCCGGTTACGCGCTGATAGTTGTCGTAGGTGTACGTCTTAGTGACGTTCTTGGCGTCGGTTTGGGTGGCCGGCGTACCGTCCGCGTTGTAGGTGTAAGAGACCGTTCCGTTCGTTGAGGTTGTACCGGTTTCCGGCGTGGAGACGGATTGAGGCTGCATGGCCGCGTTGTAGGCGAAGGTTCGCGTCTGGGTGGTCCCGGCGCGGATCATTCCCACCTGGGTCAGGTGGTTCAGCATGTCATAAGTGTAGCTGGTGAGGAGCGTGCCGGCAGCGTTTGTTGACGGCGTTGCGGGCGGCGTTTTGAGCGGACTTCCGGCTGAGGGATCCGGCTCGACGACGGCGATCAGGTTGCCGAAGGAGTCTTTTTCGTATTGCTTCCAGTTTCCGGCGTGGTCAATCAATTCCGCGTTTCTTTGGATTCGTAGGGCTCGCAACGGAAACCCTCCGACACCACGATTACCTTGTATGGATGCTCGTACCGAAAAGGGAACTTTCGGATATGAGTCGCACGGTGCCTGCGAGTGAGAAGCCATAGCTCATTTCATAGGGGCCTAGTGTTCATTCGAACCTGAAGCTAGAGCCAGCTTACACATTGAGGTTTCCCTGAGCTTTGTGTTGAATTGAAGGGGGTATTTCTCCAGTTGCCATTTTGCATCCGAAGCGATGGACGATCAATCGAGCTGAGTCCAGCCCCTACGGGCAATACGGTGTACGTGAACCCGACGCTTATTCCCGGTTTGCTACTCTAAATGGCATTCCTGATCAACCTGTCTCTTAAGATCAATCTTGCGCCGCTGTTCCTGGGCCAGAAGCTGTTGAGCAAGACGTACCGTCTCAGAGGAGTCCAGCGAATTCCCGCTTTCGGGACTCGCCACCCCGCCCGTCTTCAAATCTACAAGCACGTTCGCTCCGCGCACAGGAGCACCGCCGCAGGAGACGCTCATAGTAGCCTCGCGAGAGTGGAATACTCCGCCCGTGTTGAGGGTGCAGCCGTACCGCAGATTGGTGGCAATTTGCGGAGCAACTATACCGACCGCGCCAGCCTCTTGGTCGTTTAGCCAAGATGGTGTTCGTAACCGCAGCAATTCCGATGTTAGCCGGCCGATCCCCGTCGATGCCAAAATCAGGCCGGTATCGTCGTCGCGAACGTTCGGCTCGGCCAAAAATACAGTAAGTATCCGCACGGCCTTCAGGGGAGGACTGTCTACTAGAACCGCTGTAAATTGCATACTACTTGCAAGCGTATTGATCTTGCCAAAGGGCTTGACAGATATTGCAGCGCCCGTGCGATCCCAGTCCGGAATAGCCCTCGCGGCCTCCAAAGCCAGGCACCGCGCCTCATTAATCGAAAGAATTCGGTTTCTAGCGTCTCGCACGAGATGCCTTGCGAGCGCGGCACCGGTGCTGTCGGCAACAGGCTTTGGATTGTCCCCCCAGGTTGTGACCAATCCGTTGCGGCGGTCCACATAATAATTGTCAATAAGCTGTCCGCCGCGTGGACCGCAGGCGGCGCGAACTTGGAAGAACAGACGTTTGTCTGATTCATAATCAGAGGAAAGGTTTGGGCACTCACCCCGCTTCTGAGCAGCGGCAACCGCAGGCACAGTCTCGACTAGGCTCGCAGACTCCCGGAGCGTCAGTAACTGCAGTTGTGATCGCGCCAGGTCGCCGCAGACGGTTATTGCAAACAGCGTTACCAAACAAAATCGCCTCATTGAATATATCCGTTCTTTTTGAGACAGTCGATCTGTGATTTGAGCTGAATTGTACTAGTGATTCTACTGCCATAGCTTTGACTGGCGTTCCAGCCGTTATTCGCTATGGCCTGCAATGCTTGTGCCATGCTTGCACCGTTTACTAGCGCGTTGTCAAGGGCACTTAGAAACGTGACGCCCGTTTTACTTGAAGTGATGCCAAGTGCTATCCCGAGTTCTTGTCCCCAGCTCACGTTTGAGGCGAAACATGCATTCTGCGAATTCGGAGCAATCAGGCTCGTGCCTCTGTTACAGACGACCGTCGTATTTCCGAACAGTCCAGCAGAATTTCCTTTGTTTTGAATACCGAAAAAGTTGTTTTCGGCGACATCTGCAGCATCCGTCCCATAGTTACTCTCGTTTGCCGACCATTGCAAAAACATTGTTGCCAAAGAACCTGTATTGACCTTTGTGTTACCCAGGTTCGACTGAATTTGTTTTGCTTCTGAAAAAGAATCGCCCCAATTGTTACTGACCCAATTTAGCTTTTTCTCGGTAGTCGGATTTCCATACGGATTACACTCAGGAAAGGCTGACGGTGGATCGGCTGGCGCACTGCGTTGAGGCTGAGGCGTCCAAAAACCTTCAAAGGGCCATAAGATGCTCCAGTCAAATGGTACTTGGAGCATGAACTCGCCAGACGGGTCGATCTCGTTGGTCGGGTCGCCTGCAACATATGTATAGCTGACCCAGGTCTGAGGGTTCGCCGGATTTATTCCTTTTCCGGAAGGGTCTGGCGTCATGAATCTACCTAGTCCCCCGCTATAATACCGATTCATCGCGTACTCCAACCCCGTCGAGCCTTCCTTTGTATAAGTCGCAAAGTCGACAGCGTCCGCGCCGGCGGGATATGAACCGATATCGGCGCCGTACGGGTAAGTGGACTGCGCCGAGCCGAGGCGGTCCGTCCAGGTGAATGTGTCGCCGAGTGCGCTCAGGGTGGTGCCGTTCACCGTGGTTCCGTCTGTCCCGAGCACCATCCCGCCGAAGTAGATGCGGTTGTAGATCAGCGTACAGGTCGAGAGGCAGTTGAATTCCGATAAGAGCGCGCCGGACGGACTGAAGAAATAGACCGTGTCGAGCGCAGAGTTGATCCGCTCGATGCGATGGTTCGAAGCGTCGTAGCCGTAGGTCTCGACGAATGACCCTGTCGTCGCGGATGAGAGGCGATTGGCTGGATCGTAGGCCAACGCGAAGTTACTGTAGGAAGCTACGTTGCCGTTTAGATCATAAGTGTAACCGGTCAGCCAGTTCTTGGCTGCATTCACGCCGGGCAGGGGCAGTTCGGACGAGCCGGACGGCGTACTCTTCGACGTAAGATTACCGAAGCCATCATAACCGAAAGTTTGCGTCCAGGTCGAGCCCGCCGTTGCGCTAACCAGGCGCTTGAGTAAGTCGTATTGGTAAGTGACGCTGTAGCCCTGGCGGCCATCGTCCATCGAGGTGATCTGGCCGTTGTTTTGGGTCGCGCTGTAATGGTATCCCGCAAGGATGTAATTGGAACCATCCTTTAGCGTGCTCTGATACGGGATTCCGCCCACGGCGGCCCCGGCTTCGATGTCGGTCAGTTGATTGTTGACATTGTATTTGAAGGTTTCGCTGGTCGTGCCGAAACTATCGCCCATGGGACAGAAATCGCTGGCTCCGGTGAAACGGGTCAGGGAGCTGAGTTGGTTCGCGGTCGTATACGCGGCGGAAGAAGGCGGCTCATGGCATCGCAGGTGTCGAGCGCGGCCGCGGTCACAAGCTGCGGGGTACCGCAAACTAAATGGCGTCCTGAACCCACACATCGGCATCGGCGCCGCCGCGAAATTGCCTGTGCGGCTTAGGATCGTATGCGACTTATCGTTGAGAGTTCCCATTTCGAGGACCTCTCTTTGCGGGTCGCATCAAAAAGCAGATTAATCGGCAGTCGAGAGCCCGTGGCAGCGATGCCACAGTCTGGCCCTGCTGTGATGGTGATAGCTCGCGCGTTACTAATTCGTGTTACTGCCAGACATGTTCCGGCATTGCCGGACTCGTAGAACGACAGGTTTACTTCTGATAGTGAATTCTGAAATTCAGTTAACGAATGGTGAAGACGATAATCGTTCGACGTCAACCCATAGGCTGAAAAATAATCCAGGGAAGCCATTGCGCGCAAACAGGTTTTTACCAGTTCGATCGCACCATATATATTAGCGTCAACTGCACCGGAGCACCGGGCGCTGGCGAGCTGCCCGCCGAAACCCACTAGCCGATCTACCCCGACCGTCCAGATTGAGCCTGCGAAGTGACACCTTGTCGACTCATCTCGTTGTGGATATGGCTTCTGGTAGCCGAGCGTAAATATGTGTCCGGCTACGAGCAACTTTATTTCACCCGTCGCAGTTCCAGAAACTCCGCCGCTGTCTTCTAACAGCATGCCCCTCAGTTGACGTACAGCCGCGAGTGAAGTCTGGTCCACACACAGAAGGGAGGCTGCTAACATGTAGCACCTAAAGCGATTGAGTGGATTACTGAAAACAGTCTTCAAGGTTGATAATATCGCTTCCATAGTTGTGACCCGCGGTGTGAAAATCGGGCGATTGACCCTGCGTCAGGTTATTGATTTCCCCCAGGACACCGTGATTATACGACGCGGCGACCGCCTCCTGCAGGAGGCCGGCGTTTTCGCCCGGAAAGGCATTTTGTAACTGGGTTGCGCTGTTGGCGAGGTAATTGGCAGCCCACGTAGCAGCCCAAGTTGGGTCCATCGCCTGCGCGGGCGTTACGCTTGGATTCTTACCTAAATCAATTTGGAAGTACCCCATTGCTAGCCCACCGTCGCCCTGCGCACGGTTGTTCCCCTGCGACTCTCGCAACGCAATGGCCGCTAACAGCTTCGGATCAACCCCCGCCTGTTGGGCAGCTTGGTCAATGATCGGCATTATGGTCTCGACTCGGCGTAGCGCCGCCATCCGAAGGCCGCTGAGCACCCTTGCTGAAGGGTTTGTTCCGGTTCTAGCCTGCATAGCCGCAGCAAGCCCTTGCTGACAGTCTACGGGGAGATTGTCGAAGGCAAGCGGCGGGTCCGCAGGCAAGTTACCCGATGGACCGCTCTGGCCGCCGCCACCGCCGTTTGCGGATGGTCGAGCACTCCCCAAGTATCCACACAGAAAGTGTCTGCCGGGCAGTCATCCGCGCCGTTTGGGTCATATCGGTTCACGGGATCATTACTGGAGTACCGGTACCTGTTCCAACTTAGCGGGTTGCTGCTGATGGCGCTGCCGCCGTAGGGGTCCGCAGTCAAAAACCGACCCAGTCCCCCGCTGTAATAGCGGTTCATCGCGTACTCCAGCCCCGTCGAACCTTCCTTCGTATAAGTCGCGAAGTCGACGGCGTCCGCGCCGGCGGGATATGTACCTATATCGGTGCCGTATGGGTAAGTGGACTGCGCCGAGCCGAGGCGGTCCGTCCACGTGAATGTGTCGCCGAGTGCGCTCAGGGTGGTGCCGTTCACCGTGGTTCCGTCTGTCCCGAGCACCATCCCGCCGAAGTAGATGCGGTTGTAGATCAGCGTACACGTCGAGAGGCAGTTGAATTCCGATAAGAGTGCGCCGAACGGACTAAGAAATAGACGGTATCGAGCCAAGAGTTAATCCGCTCGATGCGATGGTTCGAAGCATCGTAGCCGTAGGTCTCGACGAATGACCCTGTCGTCGCGGATGAGAGGCGACTGGCTGGATCGTAGGCCAACGCGAAGTTACTGTAGGAAGCTACGTTGCCGTTTAGATCATAAGTGTAACCGGTCAGCCAGTTCTTGGCTGAATTCACGCCGGGCAGGGGCAGTTCGGACGAGCCGGACGGCGTACTCTTCGAAGTAAGATTACCGAAGCCGTCGTAACCGAAGGTTTGCGTCCAGGTCGGGCCCGCGGTGGCTATCTCTGGACATTTACGCGGGCGCGACCGGTGACAATAATCTTCTTTGTCGCCGCTCGCCTCAGCCGCTCCGTATGAGGGTAGCTGCGCGGCAACAGCTCTATCGCCCATATGTGCTGTTCGTTGCGAGTGAAAACAGATACGAGCGGCTCCTTATCCAATGGATACTGCCCGAGTATCAGGGCAGACGGGTCGCCCCGACAAACTCGGGGAAGCCATAGCGTAACTTTTTCGCCGACCGAGGTCGCCTTTGCCGCGTCCTCTGTGACCGCATGCTCAAGCGCGCGGGTGTCGGAGGGTTCGTTCGGCACGCAGAACCGATTTATTCCGGCTCTAAATACAATTGCCGATCGGGCCGCGCTGGGCTTGTTCTTAAACTCCGTTTCCGCGTAGTCGTCCTTGCCCCAGCCCGGATTTATCGGACTGACTGAATACGGGAAAAACCGGCCAGCTCTTACAAAGAAGCGAACAACACACCGTTGATCGGGAAGCATTGCTAGACCCGTCGACCCAGATTGGAGGATCAGCAAGTTCACTGGCTTTCCCGTGGGCGGGGTGTGGCAGCTTTGCAGACCCGGGTATCGAAGGCCCCAGGCCACTGCCCCGGAGATCGTTGTCTTTAGGTTATCAAGGTCGGAGGCTCTGGCGCTCGCCGCCAGCAAGACAAAAGCTCCGCAGAGCTTGACGCAGCCCACGTTAGCGCGCCGAAGACGAGCGTCCGGGAACGCCCGGCAGTGGAATTCGTGGACTATGGTGTGGGACACGCGGAGGCGGTGGCGCCGTGTAAGCCGAAACAGGGATTCCAAAAAAATGATTATTCGAACCAAAGCCCCCGGCGTATCCCTCGAGAGACGACGTCGCGAACCCCCAGTGAAAACTGGTCAGTAGGTACCCGTTGAGGATCGGATTGATCTCGTTTAGCAACCCGCCAACTGATGCTGCGAGGGACGCCCCTATGTTCGCGCAGGTGTCAGACTGCCAATCCGAGTTCAGTTCGTTCTGGAGCCTGGCTAGTATGGACCCTTGTATGTCTCCCGTTGCCGAGTTGACGCTCGCGTACTGCGGTCCAGGCGCCGTTAACACTTGTTCTAGGTTTGCGTTCACAGGGCCCCATCCCAGAGACTGGGGCGGGGGATATCCGGGAGGCAGGGGAATCGTGCCGTCGAGTATACCGAGCCTGTCCAAGATAGAGACGGCGATCGCTCCCTTTTCCTCAAGATTGTATGCTGAGGTTGGGTTGGTTGCAGAGCTCTCGGCGTACACCACCCGCGCTAGCAAGCCTTGATTTCCCGGTGCCAAAATCATGCTCCCTAGCTGCCCTAGGATCGTGTACCCGCTGTCGCCTGTCGGATCGAAGACAAGGGATTCCCCTGGACCGGACTCGACGTACAGATCCGCGCAATCGGGATCGAGCCCTGAGGGATCCAGCATATCGACGGGATCGTTCCCCGAGTAGTTATATCGGTTCCAACTTCCAGGATTGCCCCAGGTGCGCGCTTACCACGAGGGGGTCCGCACTCATAAACCTACCTAGTCCCCCGCTATAATACCGATTCATCGCATACTCCAACCCCGTCGAACCTTCCTTCGTATAAGTCGCGAAATCGACGGCGTCCGCGCCGGCTGGATATGAACCGATATCGGTGCCGTACGGATAAGTGGACTGCGCGGAGCCGAGACGGTCCGTCCAGGTGAATGTGTCGCCGAGTGCGCTCAGGGTGGTGCCGTTGACCGTTTCTCCGTCGGAGCCGAGCACCATGCCGCCGAAGTATATGCGGTTGTAGATCAGCGTGCAAGTCGAGAGGCAGTTGAATTCCGATAACAACGCGCCGGACGGACTGAAGAAGTACACCGTGTCGAGCGAAGAGTTGATCCGCTCGATGCGATGGTTCGAAGCGTCGTAAGTGTACGTTTCGATCAATGATCCCGTGCTGGCGTAAGAGAGGCGGTTGGCGGGATCGTAGCCCAAGGAGAAGTTACTATACGAACCTACGTTGCCGTTTAGGTCGTAAGTGTAGCCGGTCAGCCAGTTCTTCGCTGCATTCACGCCAGGCAGAGGGCAGTTCGGACGAACCGGAGGGCGTACTCTTTGACGTAAGATTACCGAACCCATCGTAACCGAACGTTTGCGTCCAGGTCGTGCCCGCCGTGGCGCTAACCAGGCGCTTAAGTAAGTCGTATTGGTACGTGACGCTGTTGGTCTGGCGTCCATCGTCCATCGAGGTGATCTGGCCGTTGTTTTGGGTCGCGCTGTAGTGATACCCGGCAAGGATGTAATTGCGAACCATCCTTCAGCGTGCTCTGATACGGGTATTCCGCCCACCGCGGCCCCGGCTTCGATGTCGGTCAGTTGATTATTGACATTGTATTTGAAGGTTTCGCTGGTCGTGCCGAAACTATCGCCCATGGGACAGAAATCGCTGGCTCCGGTGAAACGGGTCAGGGAGCTGAGTTGGTTCGCGGTCGTATACGCGGCGGAAGAAGCCCAGGCGACGGAGCCGCTCCAAGGGCCGGCGCAGTTATAGGCGGCCGGAAGGTTCTCGGTCGTGGATACGCCTTGCAGGCGGCTCATGGCATCGTAGGTGTCGAGCGCGGTGGTGTTGGCAGATCCGCCGTTTATCGATGGATAGGTGGTGCTGGTGAGCTTGCCTTCCGTGTCATAGACGAAATTGGCTGTGATCTGGATAGGTGAGCCCGTGCAGTTGCCGCCCTTATAGATGGACAGGCGCTTGGCGATAACGTCGCCGGGAATATCGTAGGAGTATTCTTCCGTGTAGGAGCGCGACATTGGGACGGAGTTGCTGCACGATCCCCAGGCGACTTCTCCCAGACGGCCCCACGTGTTGGCCGCGAAGGTTCCGGCCGTGTCGGCTGGATCGGAATCGTAGGTCATGGTGTAGTTCGCGCCGGTCAACGCTGTAATTGATGCCGGTTACGCGTTGATAAGTGTCGTAGCTATACGTTTTAATGACACTCTTCGCGTCGGTTTGGGAGGCGACCGTGCCGTCCAGATTATAGCTATAGGTGACTGTTCCGTTGGCGGAAGTTGTGCCGGTTTCCGGGGTGGAGACAGAATGGAGCTGCATGGCCGCGTTGTAGGCGAAAGTTCGCGTTTGCGTGGTCCCGGCACGAGTCATGGCCACCTGAGTCAGGTGGTTCAGCATGTCATAAGTGTAGCTGGTGAGGAGCGTGCCGGCCGCAGTGGTGGAGGGAGTTGCCGGCGGCGTTTTTAGCGGACTCCCGGCTGAGGGATCGGGCTCGACGACAGCGATCAGGTTTCCGAACGAGTCCTTCTCGTATTGCTTCCAGTTTCCGGCGGGGTCGACGACCGTGGTCCAGTTGCCTTGGTAGGTGGCGTCGAGTAGAGACGCGACACGGCACGGAGAGTCCGTGCGCTACGGCTTGCTCACTGCGATTTCGCCTTTGCCCCAGACGGATTGCCTGCCGACGCCGGTCCATTTCGCAGCTTGTAGATACGGCAGGAACTCGGCTAAGTCGCCTTCGTATTCGGCGGTGCCGAGGAAGCCGCCGATCGGATGGGATTGGCCAGTGCGGGTGCTGTGGCGCTCGGTGTTGTCCTGGTGAAGGTCATAGCGGGTCATCCTGACTTTTGAGGCGCGGTCGTTGGTGCCTTGGTAGTCGATCTCGAGAGCTCCTGCCCCGTAGAGACGGCTAAGCGTGCTGATGCGGTCGCGAATGCGGGCAAAGAGGATCGGGAAATCGGGACGCGTTGCGATCTGGCCGTCGTGCTTGAGCTCGGTCGGGGAGAGGAAGTCGATGCGGATTCTGGTGGGCGCCGTCGCGGGCGGCGTTAGCTCGAGCTGCATTAGCTCCGTATGGACTTGTTGCAGTTCGGCTTTGGCGCGGCGCAGGCCTAGGCCTTCCGTTGCGAGGGCGGCGAAGGTCTGGGTGAAGTAGTCGAGTATGGCGGGGTCTGGGGTGAATACGTGGAGGTCGAAATAGAAGGATGCACCGGGTTGGATGGTTTGGCCGTCCAGATGGCGCGCGCGGAAGACGAAGGGACGGGGCAAATCGGATAGGCCGCTTGGTCCTTTTTGCTGCAGAGCTGACGGTTCGAAGGTGCGCGCGTAGGGGCAGGATTCGCGGATGTCGCAGGCCTTCGCGCCAGGGCAGTGGGGAACGCAGGCGATGCGGCGGAAGATGCTGCCGAGCGCGCCGCGCAGGGTGTTGGCCGCCATGCCTGGGGGGAACTCGAGCGGGTCTTTGGCTCGGAACTCGAAGCGGAGTCGATGGAAGGCGAACTGCACCGAACGGCCTATTATAGATGTTCCGCGCTGCGGTTGCGGCGTGAATCGGCGTCCAATCGCCTTTTTCCCTCACAACAAACTGCACAACCAAATCCCTCGCTCGCCCGTCCCAACTGTATGACCCTGTTGGTTTGATCCTGTTAAGATAGCTAACTGGTTCGCCATCCCGGAGAGGCCAAGCGCCTACCCGGTCTCTACTAAACGAAACATATGATTCAAGTTGATAATCTGACGAAGCGATACGCGCGCACGGTCGCGGTCGACCGTATTTCTTTCGCCGTCGCCAAAGGTGAAATCGTCGGTTTCCTCGGCCGTAACGGAGCCGGGAAAACCACCACGATGCGCATGTTGACCTGCTTCCTGCCGCCTACGGAAGGCGTCGCCAACGTCGCCGGTTTCGATGTGGTCGACCAGCCGATGGAGGTCAAGAAACGCATCGGCTACCTGCCTGAAACTCCCCCGCTCTACCCCGAGATGGAGGTTGGCGAGTATCTTACCTTTGTCGGCAAACTCAAAGGGATCCCGTCCAATGAGCTGGCCCGCCGCGCGGACGAAGCAGCCAGCCGCTGCGCCCTCGGCGACGTCAAAAAGAAGCTGATTTCGAAGCTCTCTAAAGGTTATCGCCAGCGCGTCGGACTCGCCCAGGCCGTCATCCACAATCCCGATGTCCTGATCCTCGATGAGCCCACTTCCGGCCTCGACCCCCAGCAGATCAGCGAGACGCGCGAGCTCATCGCCAGCCTCGCCGGCGATCACACTATCCTTTTAAGCACCCACATCCTCGCCGAAGTCGAGCACACCTGTTCGAACGTGATCATCATCGATCGCGGCCATCTCGTCGCCAGCGGCACCGTGCGTGAGCTGCTGCAGCGTATGCGCGGATCGGAAGCCATCGCGGTTGAAATCCGCTATGAAGGCCTGGAAAGCGCCGATGCCCGCCAGTTGATCGAGCAAGTCCCCGGCGTTAGTCGCGCCGTCGTCAAGCAGTCCGAACCCGGACGCGTGCTTCTTGAAGTCGAGTCGCTCGAAGGCGCCAATGTGCGCGCCGATCTGGCTCGCGCCGTCGTGCACGCCGGATGGAATCTCGAAACGCTCCACGCCGCGGCCGCCAGCCTCGAAGACGTCTTCCTTGAATTGACAGCAGCTGAGAAATCGCATCCCGCGGCTTCCATTGAACCCGCGGTAACTACTCCCGCCGCTACTCCCGAGGTGATCCAATGAGAAACATTCTAGCTATCTGCGGCAAAGAGATGCGAGGGTACTTCACCTCGCCTATCGCCTACTTACTTCTGGCGATCTTCGCCGTTCTTTTCGGTTACTTCTTCTACGCCGCCTCAACCATCTTCGCCATGAACAGCATGGAGTCGGCGATGCAAGGGCGCTCGTTCCCGATGAACATCAATCAGCAGATCATCGCGCCGTTGCTGGGTAACTCCAGCGTAGTCATGCTCTTCCTGATTCCGATGATCTCCATGCGCTTGTTCGCGGAAGAGAAACGCCAGGGAACCATGGAATTGCTGCTGACCTCACCGGTTCGCGATTGGGAAATCGTCGTCGGTAAGTTCCTCGGCGCCTTGCTGATGTTCTCGGCGATCCTTCTCGTCTCACTGATCGATATCGCCTTCCTGTTCGCCTACGGTAATCCTTCCTGGCAGCCGATCCTTGCGGGTTATCTCGGCCTGCTACTCCAGGGTGGCTGTCTCTTAGCCATCGGCACTTACATTTCAACTACGACCAAGAATCAAATCGTGGCCGGCGGCGCTACCTTCGCAGTCTGCCTGCTGCTCTGGGTTCTTAGTTGGAGTACCGACCTCGGACAAGGCGCGGTTTCCAAAGTAGTCGCTTACTGTTCGGTGCTGACTCATTTCGAGCCGTTCTCCAAGGGCATCATCGACACCAAAGACGTGATCTTCTATTTGACCTTCATCTTCTTCGGGCTGTTTCTGACGACGCGATCGCTCGAATCGCTGCGGTGGAGGGCGTAATCGATGGCAGATACTAAGTCGTCAACTCTTAAAGCCAAGCGCACGCAATACGGCGCGTACCTGACTCTGTACACGATCATCATATCTGGCTGTATTAGTCGTGCTGAACTGGCTTGCGAATCAGAACAATAAGAGCTTCGATACCACTTCCAATAAGCAGTTCACCCTCTCCGACCAAACCATTAAAACGGTCAAGAATCTCAAGAACAACGTCTATGTCACGTACTTCGATCGCGCCAGCCGCTTCAGTACGGCGCGCGATCTTTTGGACCGCTACGCCAATCTGTCGCATAAGTTGCAAGTCGCCTATGTCGACCCGGAGAAGCAGCCGGATGTCGCGGCTGCCGATGGTTTCCGTACCGAAGGCGGCATCGTTGTCCGCAACGGAGTCAAAACCGAGGAGTCCGCGGCAGTTACCGAAGAAGGCGTAACCAATGCCATCATCCGTTCTACGAAAACCGGACAGAAGACCGTCTGTTTCGCTAGCGGAAGCGGCGAAGCGGCTCTGGACGATCAGGAGTCAAGCGGCGCTTCTTTCGCCAAAGAGCAGCTCGAGAAGAACACCTATAAGACGTCTACCATCTCGCTTCTGGAGAAGCAGCAGGTTCCCGCCGAGTGCGCCGTGGTAGTTATCGGAGGTCCGAAGAAGGATTACTTCGATGCCGCGGTTACTGCTCTCAAATCCTATGTCGATGGCGGCGGTCATGTCATGTTATCGCTTGGACCGGCATTAGGTTCTTCACGCGGCGGCGCAAGCCAAGGTGAGGCGGCTACGAACCTGATGAAGATGGCCGCCGATTGGGGCGTTACTTTCGACAATGACTTAGTCCTCGATCCGCAATCGCGTCTCGTCGGCTTCAGTGAAGCAGCCCCTCTCGGTATCAAGTATGAATCGCAGCCGATCGTCCGCGATCTCGGCCGCATCGCCACGCTCTTCCCTATTGCCCAGAGCCTAACCGTCGCCTCGGGTAAGTCGGCTGAGAAGCTGATCTCCACCTCCGACTCCGCCGTATCCATCCCGAAACCGGCCGGCGGGAACGTGTCCGTCGATCCTTCCACCGCGAAGAAAGGGCCGTTCGTCCTAGCCGCGGTCGGAACCGTAGGAACCGGCGCGAAACAAGGGCGCTACATGGTGGTTGGCAGTTCCGTGTGGCTCGCCAACCAAGCCCTCAGCATCCAGCAGCTTGGCAATCGTGACCTCTTCCTGAACGCCATTAACTGGCTTAGCGCCGATGAAGACCTGATCTCGATCCGCCCGAAAGATCCGGAGGACCGTCGCATCTCAATGACGAATAATCAGATGCGGATCCTCTTCTTCAGCACGGTTGTCTTCCTGCCGCTACTCGCCATTATTTCGGGCGTCGCGGTTTGGGCCAAACGGAGATAGACAGCCATGAAGCAGATGCGCGGGCTGTTGATCGCGGCCGTCCTTCTCGCCGTGCTCTCCGGCCTTGTTTACTGGAGTAACAAACACAAGGCGGAAGAAGCCTCGAAACCCTCTCCGGACGCTCCGCCGAGCATTCTCACGCTCGATTCGAAGCAGGTTCAGGAGATCCGCATTCAGAAGACCGGCTCCGATCCTGTCGTGCTCTCAAAGCTGGGCGATCGCTGGGACATTACCCAGCCAACGCCCATGCCTGCTGATCAGGACGCAGCGAATGGGATGGTTTCGACCGCCGCCGCACTCACGTCGGAGCGCCTCATTGACGATAAACCCGCGAACCTCGCTCCATTTGGCCTCGCCACTCCGCCGGTTCAAGTTTCGTTCAAATTGAAGAACGGCAAGACGGACACGATCGACATCGGGAAGGACACGCCGGCTGGTGGAGCGGCCTACGCGAAGCTCGCGGGCGATGCGAAGGTTTACTCCGTCTCAACGTCGACAAAGACAAGCCTCGATAAGTCCCTCAACGACCTGCGCGATAAGCGCCTGCTCACCTTCAACCGCGACCGCCTCACGCGCGTCGAGCTGACCACCAGCAAAGGTCAAGCGATCGAATTCGGCAAAGATGCTCAAGGCGACTGGCAGATCCTCAAGCCGACGCCGATGCGCGCCGACGGATTGCTGGTCGATGACCTGGTCCGCAAGCTGAGCGACGCCAAGCTGCAGTTCGACGCCGGCAAGATCTCTCCCCAGACCTTCGCCGCCGCGACCAAACTAGCGACCGCTGCCATGACCGACAACTCCGGCACCCAAACCGCGGAGTTCCGCCAGGACAAAGACAAAATAACTTATGCGCGCAGTTCCGCCGCGGACGGCATCTATAAAATTGATACCGATGTCGCGAGTACAGTGGGTAAGTCGGTCGATGATTTCCGCAACAAGAAGCTGCTCGATTTCGGCTTCACGGAGCTTTCGCAAGTGACCGCTCAGGGCAACACGTACACCAAGTCCGGCGAGAAATGGTTTCTCAATGGCAAGGAGATGGATGGATCAACCGTGCTGAATCTGGTCGACAAACTCCGCGATCTTTCCGCTACCGGTTTTGCGCCGAAAGCGTCGGGCAATCCGGTGTTTACCGCTTCAGTCACTACTGCGGACAAGAAGCGGAATGAGAAGGTCACCATTCTTCGCGACGGCGCCAACAACTTCGCTCAGCGCGAAGGCGAGCCGACGGTCTACGTTCTGGGCGCGTCCGTTGTGGACGACCTCATGAAAGCGGCCGGCGACATCAAGCCCGCTACCCCTGCTCAAGCTTCTAGTAAGAAGTGACCTTTGAACGGCCTTCTTACTGATCTATATGAACTTACGATGTCGTCCGGCTTCTTCGCTATGGGGAAGCAGGACGAGCTGGCGACGTTCGAAGTCTTCATCCGCCGCCTGCCGCGGAATCGCGATTGGGTGGTTATCGCCGGCCTGGAACGCGCGGTCGACTACCTACTGAACCTCTCGTTCACCGACGAGGAGATTGACTATCTCCGATCGCTTGCCCAGTTCGCCAACGCCCCCGCCGGGTTCTTCGACTACCTGCGCACTCTGCGCTTCACGGGTGACGTCGACGCGGTCCCGGAGGGCACCACGCTCTTCATGGGCGAGCCGGTGCTCGAACTCCGTGCGCCGCTGATCGAAGCCCAGATACCCGAAACGTACCTGCTCTCCGCCATCACCTTCGAAACGCTGATCGCCACCAAAGCCGCGCGCATCGTAGACGCCGCGGAAGGACGCCCCACGCTCGAGTTTGGAACGCGCCGCGCCCATACGCCAGAGGCAGGCACCATCGGCGCGCGTGCGGCCTACATCGGCGGGTGTGCCGGTACCAGCAATACCCTCGCGGGCTTTCGCTACGGCATCCCCGTGATGGGCACCGCCGCCCATTCCTGGGTGATGTCGTTCCCCAAGGAAACGGACGCGTTCCGTGCCCTCCAGCAGCTGATGGGAGACCAAACCGTGCAGTTGATCGACACCTACGACACGATCAAGGGCGCGGCCACCGTCGCGCAGCTTGGCCAGCCGCTCTGGGGTGTGCGCCTCGACAGCGGCGACATCGATGTCCTATCCCGGGAAGTCCGCGCCATCCTCGATGCCGCGGGACTCACCGACGCGCGCATCATGGCCAGCGGCGACCTCGACGAAAATAAGATCGCCCGCCTGGTTGCGGACGACGCGCCCATCGATGCCTTCGGGGTTGGAACCGAACTCGCCACGTCTGCCGATGCGCCGTCGATGGGTATGGTTTATAAGGTGGTCGAACTGAAGGAGCACGGCACTCGGCGCTACGCCGTCAAGCGCAGTGAAGGCAAGCCGTCGGTGCCCGGGGCGAAGCAGATCTGGCGCACGGCCGAGCGCGACATCGTTGCTCTCGCCGATGAGGAAATGCCCGAAGGCGAGCCGTTGCTTCGCCCGCTGATGCGCGACGGCAAGCGCGTGAGCGAGCCGGAGCCGCTTGACCGAATCCGCGACTTCGCAGCCAAAAGCCGCGGCCTCCGTTTCGATCGGACATCGAGTCAGCCGCAGCCCTGGCTTGACTGCGCTAATGAAAAATCTATGACGCGAGCTTTTTTAGATATCGACACGCAGATCGATTTCATGTTCCCCGCCGGAGCTCTCTACGTTCCCGGCGCGGAGTGCATCGTCGGCACCATCGCCAAGCTGAATCGCTATGCAGTCGATCACGGAATCCTTCTGATCTCGACGGCGTGCGCGCATTGCGAGGATGACGCCGAGTTCGCGAAGTATGGCCCGCATTGCGTGGTTGGCACCGTCGGCCAGTTGAAGCCGGCCGCGCTTCTGGTTGGCCAGCGCATTTTTGAGAAGCAGACCACCGACGTCTTCGATGCTCCCGGCGCGGAGGAACTACTGAGTGCGGACGAGTTCGTCGTGTACGGGGTCGCCACGGAGATCTGTGTCCAAGCGGCCGCGCTCGGCCTGCTCCATCGCAAGAAGCAAGTTTCCCTAGTGAAAGATGCGATCGCACCGCTGGACGCACATGCCGCGGAGAAGTTCTTCCACGAGTTCGTCAAGAAGGGCGGCCTCATGATCACTTCGAGCGAGGCATGCCAAGAGCGCTAGTCGTTGGCGGCGGTCTCGCCGGCCTGGCGTCCGCTGCGGCGCTGGGTAGCAGCGGTTGGGAGGTCGACGTCGTCGAATCCCGTCCTTTCCTGGGTGGGCGCGCCACGTCCTGGGAGATGCCCGACGGTGAGCTGATCGACAACTGCCAGCACGTCCTGTTGCGCTGCTGCGTTAACCTGCTCGACTTCTACCAGCGACTCGGCGTCCGCGACGAGATCACTTTCTATAAGGAGTTCGTCTTCCTCGAACCCGGTGGGCGCAAGTCGGTCATGAAGCGCGGCATCCTCCCTGCCCCCGCGCATTTCACTGGATCGTTCCTGGCTTTGAAGTGCCTGAACCTGGCGGACAAGATCGCGATCGCCCGCGCCATGCTGGCCATGCCGCGCGAGCGCAATCGCCCCGACCTCGATCGCATCACCATGCTCGACTGGCTCCAGCGAGAAGCACCAGACCGCGCAAGCCATCGCGCGCTACTGGAACCAGGTTTTGGTCAGCGCCATCAACGAAGACGTCGACCGCATGGCCGCCGCCCACGGCTTCCAGGTTTTTCTACTCGGCATGCTCTCTCGCGCCGACTCGTACGAACTCGGAATCCCGAACGTGCCGCTGCGTGAACTCTACCGGCCTGATGCGTGGAAACAAATTGGCGCAGTTACACTCCAAGGCCGCAAGCCCGCCGAGCGCTTCGAGATCGAAGACGGTAAGGTCACCGGAGTGATCTGCGCGGGTGAGCGAAGGCAAGCCGACGCCTATATCTCAGCGCTGCCTTTCGAACGGCTTGGCCAGGTGTTCGCGCAGTCGCCGGTAGAAACCACGGGCTTCACGCATTCGCCAATCACCGGCATCCATCTCTGGTTCGATCGCCCGGTGACTGACCTCGAACACGCCACGCTACTCGACCGAACCATCCAATGGATGTTCAATAAGTCCGAAGGTAAATACTCTGCTGGTCGTGGTTAGCGCGTCGCGATCGCTCGTCGAGAAGGGCCGGCAAGAGATCATCGATCTCGCCGTGCGCGAACTGCGCGAATTTTTTCCGGCGGCTCGCGAGGCCCAACTCGTGAACGCTCACGTCATTAAGGAAGTGCGCGCCACCTTCTCCGCCGCTCCCGGCCTTGAGAGCAAACGCCCGCTCGCTCGCACGGCAATCTCGAACCTATTCCTCGCCGGTGATTGGACCCGCAGCGGGTGGCCCGCGACCATGGAAGGCGCCGTTCGCAGCGGCTACCTCGCGGCCGAGGCCGTAACGGAAGCGGCGGGCGCCCGTCGGACATTCGTGCTCCCGGATGTCGCATAATGCAGCATATGCGTTACTTGATTTTGCTTCTGGGTTTCGCCGGCGTCCATGCTTTGGCTGCGCCGCCGCCGATGTCGAAGGTCACGGTTCACGTAGTCTCAGCCGAGACAGGCAAACCGATTGATCGCGCCAACGTCGTAATTAAGTTAGAGTCCAGTCGTTCGCCTTTGCGGCTCTATCACAAAATGGTCACTAACTGGGAAACGAGCACGAACCAGGAAGGCAGCGTGACTCTACCCGAAGTTCCGCAAGGAAAGATCCGCGTTCAGGTGATCGCGAAAAACTATCAGACGTTCGGTGACATCCTGCCGGTGGATCAAGATGTCCAGACCTTAGAGATCAAGTTGAAGCCGCCGCAGCCGCAGTACACCGTGAAGTAGCCACTTATGCGACTTATCCTGCTTCTAATCCCGGCGGCTTTGCTGGCGCAATCGACCCCGCAGCCTACTACCGAACTGCCTTACTCTCCGAGTCTCGACTTATCTTCAATGGACACGTCGGTGCAAGCGTGCGACGACTTCTACCACTACACTTGCGGCGGTTGGATCAAGAAGAATCCGATACCACCCGACCAATCCGCTTGGGAAGTTTATTCGAAGCTCGAATATGACAACCAACAGTTACTTTGGGGATTACTGCAGCAAGCCTCGCAGCCGACCGCGTCGCGCACGGTGGCCGAGCAGAAGATTGGCGACTTCTTCCACGCCTGCATGGATGAAGCGGCGATCGAAAAGGCGGGTTTGCAGCCGTTGCAACCTATCTTAGACCGCATTGCCGGCATCAAGAACTTCCGTGATCTGGATCAGTTCGCGACCGACGAGCACCTGGATGGTATTGGCGGCCGCTGGCTCTTTGGCTTCGACTCCGATCAGGATATGGAGAACTCCGAAGACGTGATCGCGTTTGCCGGTCGCGGGCGTCTAGGTCTTCCCGATCGCGATTACTACTTTCGGACCGACAAGAAGTCCGTCGATAATCGCGCCAAATACATTGAGCATCTGCGCACCGAATTTGGTTTGCTGGGCGAGTCTGCGGCCGACGCGAAGCTGCACGCCGATCAGGTGATGGCCATCGAAACGGAGCTGGCGAAATCGATGCTCACGCGCGTCGAGATGCGCAATCCGCATAACATGCTTCATAAGATGACGCCGGCGCAACTCAGCGCGCTGGCGCCTACTCTCGAGTTCGATCATTTCCTTCCTGCGCTCGGTCTCACTAACATCAAGGTTGTCAATGTGTCGGAGCCGGCGTTCTATACGGCTCTCGAGAAGCAGCTTCACGCCCACACGATCGATGAGTGGCGCACGTTCCTGCGTTGGAACGCGATCCGCGACGCCTCGCCGTACCTTTCGTCGCAGTTCGCCAACGCAAGCTTCGACTTCTACTCGAAGTACCTGCGCGGTGTACCGCAGATGAAGCCGCGCTGGCTGCGCTGCACCGAGTGGACGGATCGTAATCTAGGCGAAGCGCTGGGCCAAGTGTTCGTCGCTAAGACGTTCACTCCCGAAACCAAAGCGCGCACGGTCGCGATGACGAAGGAGATCGAAGAAGCTATGGAGCGCGATCTGAGCACCCTTCCGTGGATGACCGATGCAACCCGTAAGCAGGCGCTTCTGAAGCTACACACAATTGTTAACAAAATCGGCTACCCCGATAAGTGGCGTGACTACAGCTCTGTCGACATCAAACGGGATGACTTCTTCGGGGATATCGACCGCGCGGACCGTTTCGAATATAGGCGCGACATAGCTAAGATCGGTAAGCCGCTTGACCGCACCGAATGGGGTATGACGCCACCAACGGTCAATGCTTACTACAACCCGCAGATGAACGACATCAACTTCCCGGCGGGCGTGCTGCAGCCGCCGCTATTCGATTCGAAGCTGGATGACGCACCTAACTACGGCAACACCGGGGCGACGATCGGACACGAGCTGACGCACGGCTTCGACGACGAAGGGCGGCAGTTCGATGCCAAAGGCAACCTGAAAGACTGGTGGACCCCGGAAGACTCCAAAGAGTTCGAATCGCGTGTTAAGTGTGTCGAAGACCAATACGCGCAGTACACCGTTGTTGACGACATCAAGATCAACAGTAAGTTGACTCTAGGAGAAGACGTCGCCGATCTCGGCGGCACTCTACTCGCCTACATGGCCTGGAAGCACGCTACATCCGGCATGGACCTGAAGCCTGTGGACGGCTTCACGCCGGATCAGCGCTTCTTCATCGGCATGGCGCAATGGGCTTGCGGCGACACGCGCCCCGACACCAAGCGCGAGCACGCCCTTACCGATCCGCACTCTCCCGCCGAGTTCCGCATCAACGGCGTCGTCTCGAACATGCCGGAATTCGCGGCGGCCTTCAGTTGTAAAGTACCTCAGAAGATGGTATCGATGAAGCCTTGCCGGGTCTGGTGAGTTCATGACTAAGCGGCTCTGGCTTCTTGCGATCCTTCTAGTCTGTCCTTCTGTTCGTGCAAATGACGCCGAGAAGATCACGCAGGACGAACTGGTCCGTCGCTCTCAGCAGATGTACGATGCCTTGGTTCCAGGAAATCAGGAGCCGTGGAAGCTTTACATAGCGGATGATGCTATGAGCACCGACGAGAAGGGCCGTAACATGGACAAGGCCGCATTAGTCGCGGACGTGCAGCCGATGCCCCCGGGATATAGCGGCGTGATTCATATCGTCGGTGCTAAGTCAAGATTCGCCCCAGGCGTCGCGATCCTCAGTTATGACGCCGAGGAGAAGGAAACTGTCTTCGGGCAGGTGGTACACGCGCGTTATCACATGACGGACACCTGGCTGTATCGCAACCAGCTCTGGCAGATCGCAGCTACCCAGGCACTTCGTTACTATGAAGACCCGGCCGTCGGACAAGTTTCTGAAGCTAGACTGAACGACTATGTCGGGCGCTACGAGTTAGCTCCCGGAGAGGTGATGAAGGTAACTCGCAACGGTCGCGAACTTACCGCTCAGCGGGGGTCCGGGAAGCCGTATACGCTGCTGCCGGAATCGCCCGACCTGTTTTTCCGTTCAGGCACTGAAGGGCGGAAGTTCTTTCACCGCGATGCCTCGGGCCTCGTCGACCGGCTGATCGATCGGCGGAACAACGAGGACTTAGTCTGGAAACGTATCGAGTAGGTTAGCCGTAGTAGAGTGAGAGTTGACGCAGTACCCTATCGGCCGCCGGGCGTTTCTGGCTCTTTCGGCAAGTTCACTGTTGAGCGCGGAAACAGGCGCCCCGGCCGGTAAAGGCTCGTCGTTTACCTTTCCACCCCAGCATTTTCTGGATCGCGCTACTGAGCTTGATCTGTACCGGTTGACAGATCCGAAATTCAGGTCCGTGTTGCCGGCGCCGCATCTGCACTTCGTTTCACGGCGCGGCCGCTTTCTGATCGTCTGTACCGAACGTTCGGGATCGATGCAGGCCTGGCGGTTGGACTGGCATAACGGCGAATCGCGCCAGCTTACGTCGGCTGCGGCTCTTGACCCTGCGTCCGTTGCACTTACGTCGGATGACCGCACGCTCCTCTTCTGCGACGGCCCGGCAGTGAAGCAGATGGCACTTCCGTCGTTGCGCGAGCGGGAGTTGGCCCGGGTCGAGAGTGGATGGGAACGAGCGCCGGGCTTTGCGGTAAGCCTCGATGGATCGCAGGCAGTCTGGGTCGAGCGTTCGCCTACCAAATTCCGGCTGCGCTCAGTTCGTATACCTCGCGGCGACGTGGAAACCATCCAAGAGAGTGAAAGCACTATCACTGATCCGCAGTTGCGGCCGCGCTCGACACAGGTGTTCTTTCGACTGGGCGGCGTGCCCCGCCTCCTCAGAGCCGATGATCTGCAGTTCGACCGTTCCGCGAACATCGGCCAGGTACTCTGGTCACCTACCGGGGAAAGCTTACTCTATCTTTCGGTTCCGACCGATCGCGCGCAACTAACCACAATCCGAGAGTATACGTTAGAAGACAAGAAGGACCGGCAAATCGCGAAGACAAGTCAGTTCGCCTCGTTTGGAGTTAATGCCGATGCTTCTGTGTTTGTCGGCGCAAGCCGCAGTCTGGCGTCCCCCTATCTTCTGCTGCTGGTGCGGAGCGTGCGGCGGGAACTAACGCTGTGCGAGCATCGATGTTCCGATGCCCGCTTAGTGAATCCGGTGTTTTCACCCGACAGCCAGAGTGTATTTTTTGTTAGTGACCGTAATGGCAAGTCGGCCGTGTACCGCTCGCATGTTGAACGGTTCGTTGAAGAGACGGACTCGGACGCTTAGCGCGCGACGGTGTCTTTCGGAGTCGCAAGATAGCCCACAACCTGGTCCTTGCGGACTTCATTAACGACGATCTCGTAAGGTTGCCGAGCTTTGGCCACATAGAACTGTACGGGCTCATCAGCCGTCTTGTCTTTCTTCTCGATCGTCTTATCGTCGGCCATCACGGTCAGAGTGAACTTGTTCTTCTTCGGATCAGTCTTACGTAAGAGGACCTGAATATCGCCTACCTTCTGCGGCTGCTTGGTCTTCTTGATATTGAACTCGAAGTAGTTCCGTTCGCCGAGCCGCTTGAGGGCATCCAACTCGGTGCCGTTCTTGGCAACCAGGCCGCTCGTCACACCGAGGTCACCCTGGACGTGGCTCAGGGTGGCGATCGTTTTCTGCAGATCCGATTGCGTCGTTGAAACCTGCTGCTTGACGTTCCCGACGTCTGTATTTACTTCGGTAAACTTCTGATCGGTCGCCTGTTTTACGTTCGAAAGGTCACCGTTGATCTTTTCAGCCGTCTGCTGCTGCTCGGCCTCAAGCTGCTGCTTGGTCAGAGCTACGCTTTTGAGTGCGTCGGTTCTAGCGGAAGTGGCAGCGCGAGCCACGTCGCGGGTGCGGCGGTCTAGGTCTTGAGAGAGGGCTTGGTAGTGCTGCCGCTGCGTACTGGCGATGGTGTTCGTATTGTCTTTAAGTTCTTGAATCTGGGCGGTTAAAGCGTCCTGCGATTTCACCGACGCGGCTTTCATGTCATGCACTTGCACGAATAAATAGATGTTCGAGGCCAGCAGAGCCAACAGGGCGCCGCCTACCAGCGCCGGCTTCCAGTTTGAGTTCGTCGACACGGTCGTCACGGTTTCGCTCACGATTTACACTCCTGTAACAGTTTGCAAGCTAATCAGTATAGATGGCCGGGGAGAGGCGAATGGTTTCACCCTAAGTCAAATTGCGTGCCGCGCACGGCCGGAATCGCTTCAACGCGGTAACGCTCCTGGATAGCTTGGGCGAGCGCGGCGGAAGAACCAACTTCGCCGTGCACCAGGAACACCTTCTTCAAAGACGGTGTCATGGGCTTCATCCAAGCCAGCAATTCTTCACGATCCCCATGGCCGGAGAGCGCGTCCAGGTTCTCGATTTCGGCGCGAACGTCCACCGGATCGCCGAAGATACGCACTTGCTTCTGACCATCCTGAATCTTACGTCCGAGAGTATTCTCGGCCTGATAGCCAGTTAGGAGGACAGTGTTCTTCGGATCGCCAATGTTGTGGCGCAAGTGATGCAGCACGCGGCCTGCCTCGCACATCCCGGAGGGCGAAATAACGATGAACGAACCTTGCAGACCGTTCAACTTTTTTGAGTCCTCACTATCCCGAACGTACTGTAGCAGCTTAAAGCCGAACGGGTCTTCCTGACGACTTAGGAACGCGGCGGTTTCCTGGTCATAACACTCCGGGTGAGCTTCATAGACGCGCGTGACATCGACTGCGAGCGGGCTATCCACATACATGGGCACGGATGGGATCTGCTGTTCATCGATCAGTTGGTGCAGCATGAGCACTAACTGCTGTACGCGCCCTACCGCGAACGCGGGAACGATGACGCGGCCACTGCGCGCCACGGTTCGCTTTACGATGTCGCGCAACTTACTCTTGACTTCGCTCTCCCGCTGATGGAGACGATCACCGTAAGTCGATTCCATGATGAGGTAGTCGACTGGGGGGAGCGCTTCAGGATCGCGGACGATGGGCAGACCGGGACGTCCAACATCGCCCGAGAAGGCTAGGCGGATCGTCTTGTCTCCATCTGTGTGGGTCAGGACGGTCGCGCTTGACCCGAGCATATGGCCGGCATCGTAAGCTACCGCCTGTAGCGACGGGACAACATCGTAAGGCTCGTGATAGTTGATCCGATGGAAGAGAGGCATCGTCTTGGCGGCATCGGCCAGATCGTACAGCGGCGCGACATCAGGTTCGCCCAGGTTGCGCTGGTGCTGGCGTTTGTTGACGAACTGGGCGTCACTTACCTGGATGTGGGCCGTGTCGCGAAGCATGGCATCGCAGAGATCGACCGTGGCAGAGGTGGCGTATATCGCTTTGTCGAAGCCCTGTTTGACCAGGAGCGGTAAGTTACCGGAGTGGTCGATGTGCGCGTGCGAGAGTACGACTGCGTTGACGGATGCAGCGGGAAACGGAAACTCGCGATTCTGTTGTTCCGCCTGCTGGCGGCGGCCCTGGTACATACCGCAATCGAGCAGGACGCGTTGGTCGTTTACCGATAGCTCGTGCATAGAGCCGGTTACTTCTCCGGCTGCACCCCAGAAGTGGAGGCTGATCACGACTTAGACCTCTTGCAGGCGAGGTGATCGGCTTGGAGCCAGTTCAGGTCCGCCGTCTTACTGATCTGCCAGTCAACAGTAAAGGTGTCAGGGCCAGTTACTGAATAGGTGAATCGATTGGCGGCGTAGGGAGCTTTCGGATCGGGAGATACCGGAGAAATCATAGTTAGGACCCCGTTCTTCCAGCCCTGATCACTGGAATAGGTAGCCGCGCCGAAGTTATTCGCGTCGAATTCGACAAGCTGCTTCTGCCCGGGATCGTAGCCGATCAAATATTGGGCTAGATAGCCAGTGTCTGGTTCCACGTCCTTTTCGTTCAATTCGAGCCACTTACCGCCAAGGATGATGGCTCCGGTGAACCTTGCTTGGTGAACCTTGCCGCCGCGAAATGTTCCCGCGCAGTCCCATGTTCCGGTGAATTGAAACCCGTCAGGGGGTAATGGGGAGAGTGCTTGTGAGAACGCTGGTCCGAAACACAAGAACCAAAGAAGCGCAGGGCCGACTTTGAGAGATCGCATCAGGGCGTCAATCATTTCTAAAAGACCATGATCTCACTTTACAAATAGAAGACGCCTTCTGATACATTCTGGGTGAAATGTCGACGAATGTCGCGTCACCTGAAGCCAAGCCGGCAAGCCAACTCCAGATCCTGGCCGATCTGATGCTAGCGCCTACGCGGGCGTTCGACGCAATCAATCGAAGACCCACGTGGGTTCTGCCACTTTTGTTAGTGCTGCTTTTCAACTTATTGACTCAGTTTGTGGTGTACAGGGTCATCGCGGACGATGCGAACTTCGATCGGATCGCACGGGAGAAGATTGAATGGGATAACCAGGCTGCCGGTCGACAGGAATCTAGCACCTTGGTTGAACAGAAAGTGAATGCCTTAAGGCGCGCACGGGACTTCTGGTATCTCGTTCCGCTGATTGGAATTCCGATCGTCATGATCTCGCTTTCCGCCCTCTTCTATCTCGTTCTTCTCGCTGCGAGGGCACAAACCACGTTTGGGAAAGTATTCGCGGTTGTCTGTTGGGCCTTCGTTATTTATCGGTGTGTTGGCGGCGCGATTGTCATCGTGACATTGCTAATCCGCGGCTCCGCTAATTTCTTTCCAGCACCTCCGGAAGCGTGGTCGCCAACAAGCTTGGCCAAACTTGTCCCGCGGACCTCAGTGAGTCCGGATGTGTACTCCGCAGTATCAAAGATCGACGTGTTCCTGATCTGGTGGCTGGCAGTGATGGCCATAGGATTCTCCAGGACATCGAAACAGCTAAGTATCACGCGATCCCTCGTGATCGTAGGAGGCGTCGAAGCCATCTATCTCGTGCTAAACGCCGCCGGATTTCTTCGCGGAGTAGGCGCGTGAAGCCTACAGTGTCGGGCCGCTGTCGGGGCCTAACATCGCCTCGCGTACGATCTTGATCGGCGGGAATCCCTGCTTCATGAAGTTGTCGTGGAAATCTTTCAGCGTGAACTTGTCACCCATTTTCGTCTTGTAGTCCGCCCGCAGCTTCATAATCTCGAGCTTCCCTAACGTATACATCAGATAGGTCGGGTCAGAGGTCCCCCGCTTTGTTTCTTTGTCGGCAATTGGTTTGGTCTGGTAGCCTTCTTTGACAAAGAATTCACGGGCCTGATCCATAGTCATCTTGCCCGTATGCATCTCGATTCCGGCGATGTAGCGCGCGTTGCGGAGTAATGCGTCCTGGAGCTGTCCAATGCGGAGCTGCTTATCGCCATACCCTTCGTCCAGCAGCATCTGTTCACAGTAATGCGCCCAGCCTTCGGCATTCGAGCCCGCGCCTAGTAACTTGCGCACTTGATTTGGCGCGTGCTGCACCCATAGAAACTGCACGTAGTGACCGGGATAGGCCTCATGAATCGCCGTGCTCGCGATAGTCCCTCGATTGAAGCTCTCCATGTACTCTTCCGTGTCTTTGGCGCTATCACCGGGGTCCGGCAGCGTCACGTTAAAAAATGCCTCGGTCGCAACCTTCTCAAAAGGCCCGGGAGTATCCATCGAAGCGGTCGTCAAAGCGCGCTCGAACGGCGGCGTCTCTTCAACGATGGGAAGCACCGGCGAAGGGATGTCTATAATCTGGTGCTGTTCGATAAATGCTTTCAAGCCGCTCAGAATGTCGCGAAAAGACTGTAACAGGCCGGATGCGGGTGGGTGATCCTTCTCCAGGCTATCAAGAATCTGCTGCGGTGTCCGATTCGGATCGATCTCGGCTGCCACCTTACGGAACGCTTCCTGGTTCTTATGCAGGTCGGCATAGCCGATGGTTAGTAGCCGGTCGAGAGGGATATCGACCATCTCTTCGTAGAGGAGCTTCTTGCGATAGTTCTCCGCGCCGATCCGAAAGTCGCCGTTGGATCGCGGAAGCATGTCAGTCTTGAGGAACGCAAGGTACTTATTCAACGCATCTATTACGGCCTGATTCGAAGCTTTGAATCGGGCGCTCAGATCCGCATCCGTAACCTCATTGAAAGCAAGCGGAACGTCCTTTTCGAAGAAACCGGTGATCCCTGGAAGCTGTTCGATAGCTACCTCGGTGTAGACTCGCGGCGGATTCTGCAGATTCTTGCGTGCCTCTTCGAGCACCCCGGGTATTTGCTTTTCGCGCGCAATTACCGACTCGAGCCGCTCAGGTTGCGGCGCGAACTTCCGACTCATGATGGTGAAGATGCTGCCGGTGACGCCGCTCGAATAGAAGTCGGGATTCTTCTGCCACATTTTGACGCTTTCGAGTTCCAGCAGGTCGGCGCGGATGCGGCTCAGCACCAAGTCGCGGTCAGGAGACGCGGGTTCTTTCGCAAACTGCGCTTCGAAGCTGTGCAAGGCCGTAATCTTGCTCTGGACCGCGGCGGCCGAGTAGTCTTCGAGCTGCTTGTCGTATTGGTGAAAGCCAGCTGCCGTGCCTGCCGTCGGGTTGAAGCGGAAGTAGTAGTCGTTGAAGTAGCGATCGTAGAGTGGGCTTTGTGCGGAGAGAGCGACGGCAGACAGTGCTGCGAGTAGCAGGGATTTCACTTCATCAGCTTATCCGATGACGACGGACCGCAAATCGGTTTGTGATATGTACTCTTTCAAGAGATGATGACGCTTAGAACGACGGTATTCACTTGTCTTACCTTGGGCGCATTGGTGGCCCACGGGCAAACTCCTGCCCCTTCGGGCCCTCCGGCTCCCACAGTCGTGCATCTGGATATATCGATGCCGAAGGGAACAGCTGACGTAACGCTGCCGCCGAACAGCATTCAAGTAACCGATAAGGGCAAATCGGAACAAGTCCTGTTTGTCCATAAGAACGTAGTCCCCGTCACTCCCGCCGCAGCCGGCGAGTTCTCCAACCGCTCCGAACCGCCGCTGCCGCACATGACAACGGTCGTTTTCGACATGATGCGACTCACCCAGCCTGATTACCTGGACACGTGGAAGCTATTGAAGACGTCCGTGCCGCAGATGGAATCCGGGGAATCGGTCTACTTTTATGTGCTGAATCTCGAAGGCAATCTGGTTCCGGTTCACGCCATCGGATCTCCGGCCGCCGAAAGCAAGACATGGACGCAAGAGTTCGCAGCCAACCTGGACAAGGTAATGAAAGCTTCCAGCCACAACCGTCCAACGCAGCTAAGCGACGAAGAGAACGTTAAGAAATCCTATGTCGCTCTGGAATCCATTGCGAATCAGATGGCGGCAACTCCGGGACGCAAGGACATCATCTGGGTTACAGGCGGCATCGCCTACATCACCGATATGAGCAAGTCCTGTAACGGCGACTGGGTGGAATGCGGGTTATATGTGCCGCATCTGGCAGTTACACTCGAACGCGACCATGTGGCAATCGATCCGCTCGGGGTGGGCACCGGCCTTAATGCGGATACGAACCGTGATATGGAGTATGCGGCGGGGATTACTGGCGGCCGGCCTTACTATCGCGAAGACGTCAAGAGCGTCATCCAGAAGATCGGAGAAGAATACGCCTCGACTTACTCGATCTATTACATGCCAGGGTCGGGTAGCTTCGATTCGACGTTCCACAAGCTTCGCGTCACGGGGCCTTCCGGTGTGCTTTATACGAAGGAGCGTTATTACGCCATTCCGGACGCGCGGACCTCAGCTCAGAGGCAGCGCGCCGACTTACTAGTCGCGTTCAATAGCCCGAAGGACGAAAGGCAGATCGGCATAACTTTGAAAGTCACTCCGGGAACAGCGGGAAAGACTGTCGGAATCGATATGCAGATCGATCCGAAAGACCTTCTGATGCGCGAGGAAGGCGGTAAGTTTGTCGGCGGACTTACCCTCTTAATCGCGAACTCTGGCGCCGCGGGTAATATCGGTGAGCCGATGATCAAAAGCTTCGACTTAGGTTTGACGCCGGAGCAACACGCCACCGTAATGAAAGGCGCGATACCAGTTAGTCTTCCAGTACCGATTACCGACGCGACCAAGAATGTCCGTGTGATCGTATTGGATCAGATGACCGGGAATGTCGGATCGGTCACGGTTCCCGTCACCGGGACGAAGTAAGCAACCCGGCTTTTTCGAGAGCCTTGTCGAGCTGGGCGTTGGTCGGCTCGCTCAGAATTTCGCCCTCGAGGTCGAGCGTCGGCTTCTTCTCTTTCCCGCCGTTCTGCTGTTTGACCCAGTCGGACGCAGCGGGGTCGTCCTCGACGTCGATGTAATCGTAAGGAATTTCCAGCTCGTCGAGATGCTCGCGCGTTCGGGTGGTCATCGCGCACCAATCGGCTCCGTAAACTTTTACCATGCCATCGGGCTAAGCAATTGCCCAGCCAGTCGCTCGGTGGCAAAGTTCTGTCAAACTAGACAAAGGCATGACAACTGAAACTCCCGTGCTTGCGGGGTCGCGTCCCGGTACGACGCAGGCCGGTGTGGCGCGCGAGGCGCACATGCGCCTACTCGTCGACCAGATCACCCGGCTCGAAGAGCGCCTGAAGCTCGGAGGTGGACCGGAGCGCATTGCGAAGCAGCATAAGTCAGGGAAGCTGACCGCGCGCGAGCGCATTGAGCGGCTGCTCGATCCAGGCGAGCGGTTTCTTGAGATCGGGCTGCTCATCGCGCATGACCGGTATGAAGGGCAGGCGCCGGCAGCGGGCGTGATCACTGGCATTGGGCGGATCGCAGGGCGTCCGGCCGTCGTAGTCGCGAATGACGCGACCGTCAAAGCTGGTGCGTGGTGGCCGGAGACGATCACCAAGATTCTGCGGGCGCAGGAAATCGCGATGCGGAACCGCGTGCCGATCGTGTATCTGGTCGATTCAGCCGGCGTAAATCTTCCCTATCAGGACGGAATTTTCCCGGGCCAGTACGGCGCGGGGCGAATCTTCTTCTACAACTCGCTGATGCGGCGCAAGCTGCGCATTCCGCAGATCGCGGCGGTGATGGGCCCTTGTATCGCGGGGGGCGCCTACCTTCCGGCACTTTCGGACGTCATCATCATGGTGGAGAACACCAGCTTCATGGGACTGGGCGGACCGAATCTGGTGAAAGGCGCGACGGGACAGGTGACGGATCAGGAATCGCTCGGCGGGGCGCGCATGCATACGACGCGATCGGGCGTGGCGCACTATATGGCGAAGAACGACGAGGACGCGCTCGATCAGATCCGCGCGCGCTTCGATCAATTCCCTGCCCCCATGAATGCGGTCGGCGGCCGTGCTCCCGCGAAGCCTTCCGCAGACCTCTATGGCGTCCTTCCCGCGGACCATCGCCTGGCTTACGATGTCCACGAAATCCTCGACCGGTTGTTTGATGCGGGAGCGGACGGCCGCCCCACCGTGAACGAGTTTCAACCGGAATACGCGCCGGAAATGCTGTGCGGCGAAGCGATGCTCGAAGGGCGGCCGGTGGCGATCATTGCGAATCGACGCGGGTTTCTGCGTGCGCCGGAAGGTCCTCGCGTGGGCGGAATCGTCTACACGGAAACGGCGCGCAAGGTACACTACTTCGTCGAGAACGCGGAACGCGCGGGAACGCCCCTGATCTATATCCAGGACGTGTCCGGCTTCATGGTTGGTCTCGACGCGGAACTGAGCGGCATCATTCGTGCCGGTGCTGAGATGGTCGAATCCATGTCTTGCGCCACGGTTCCACGAATCGTACTCACGGTGAACCACGCGAGCGGCGCGGGCTACTACGCGATGGCCGGCCAGGGGTTCGATCCGAACTTCACCTTCAGCTGGCCAACAGCGCGCATCGGCGTGATGGAAGGCGATTCGGCGGTGGTGGCGCTGTTCTCCGCGGAACTCGAAAAAGTTGAAGAAGAGCGGCGAGCCGATGCCGGCGGAACTGCGCGAGGCGATGGATAAGACGCGCGCGGATTACGAGCAATGGCTGGATGCGCGTTATGCTGCGGCGCGGGGTCATTGCGACGCGGTGATCGATCCGCTGGTCTCGCGCGAAGTGCTGGCGCTTGGCGCTCGATGTCGCGATGTCGCGCCCGCGCGGTGAAGCGCTCGCATTGGAGATCCTGAACCAATGATCCGCATCGCCAACGGTCAGGGATTCTGGGGCGATTGGCTGGAGGCGCCGGTGCGCCTCGTCGAGCAGGGGCCGATCGATTATCTGATTCTCGACTATCTTGCGGAAGTCACGATGTCGATTCTGCAGAAGCAGAAGGAGCGTGATCCGAAGCTGGGTTATGCGAGCGATTTTCCGCCGTTGATCGGGAAGCTTGCGCGGAAGCTGCGTCAGGGCAACATCAAGGTGATTGCGAACGCGGGCGGCGTGAATCCGGTGGACTGCGCGCGCAAGGTGATGGAGTATGCTCCAGATCTGAATGTCGCGGTAGTGCTTGGTGATGATGTTTTGACGCGGCTTGATGATTTCCTTGCGGCCGGAAATGAGATGCGTGACATGGACACGGGCGCGCCGCTCTCGTCGATTCGCGATAGAGTGCTGAGCGCGAACGCCTACATCGGGGCGTTCCCACTGGCTGAGGCTCTTCGCGCGGGAGCGGATGTCGTGATTGCGGGCCGTTCCACTGACACGGCGCTTGCGCTGGCTCCGATGATTCACGCGTTCGGTTGGCAGGACCGCGACTGGGACAAACTTGCCGCTGGCACCATTGCCGGACATATTGTGGAGTGCGGGGCGCAATGTTCGGGCGGCAATTGCCAGGTTGACTGGCAGTCGATTCCGGATATGGCAAACATCGGCTACCCGGTAATCGAAGCTGAAGCGGATGGGACGTTTGTCGTGACTAAGCATCCGGGCACGGGCGGCCGCGTACACTCGGACACGATCAAAGAGCAACTGCTCTATGAGTTAGGCGATCCGAAGCGTTACATTACTCCGGATTGCGTTGCGGATTTTACTTCGATTCAGTTGGAAGATATAGGGACGGATCGCGTGCGGGTTAGTGGGATTCGCGGGTCTGAACGTCCGGCGACTTTGAAGCTATCGATTAGTTACGCGGCCGGATGGAAGGCGATCGGGACATTGGTTTACTCGCATCCGCAAGCGCTGGAGAAGGCGCAGGCTGCGGATCGAATCGTTCGCGCAAGGCTGGCGGGACTCGGTTTGCAATTCGAAGCGGTTGAGACAGAGTACTTCGGATTGAATGCATGCCTCGGCGCGGCAGCGCCTGCGATTGCCGACCCGGCTGAGATACAGCTTCGTATCGGAGTGCGCGGTCCCGATCGTAAAGCGGTGGATCGCTTCACGCGCGAACTAATCCCGTTGGTTCTAAATGGACCGCCGGGAGCAACGGGGTTTGGCGATGGCCGACCGCCGGTGCGCGAGATTGTGGCTTACTGGCCGGCGCTCATTGCGCGCGAGCTAATTCCGACGCGGGTCGAAGTAGTAAGTGCCATGGTAGGCAGCCAAGCCGATTAAGTATGATCCGGCTACTATTCCTGGCCGCGTTTTACTTAGGCAGCAACGCCGCGTCGATAACTGCGAAGAGCGTCCCGGCCCAGCCGGGCGGGTATATAGCAGGGGTGGTGCGCAACGCATGGTCGAAGACCCCGATTCGCCGTGCAGTCGTGACGCTGGATACTACAGGTCCGCGTCCCATGGAAGCCGTCGCTTACTCCGATAACAACGGCGCGTTCGGTTTCAGCGGCGTGCCCGCGGGATCTTACTACATATGTGCGCGCTTTCGCGGGTATGGGCGCGCGTGTTACGGCGGTGCGAATGAGCCGGGGCGTCCCGTGCCTGAACTAACGCTTGCGAATGGCGAATCGCGGCGCGATGTTCTGCTTGCGATGCTTCCGGAAGGTTCGGTGTCAGGAACGGTTATGGATGCCGATGGCGATCCGGTGGCCAACGCGCAAGTACAGCTACTGCGTCCCGTGTATGAGAGGCGCACGCTGCATTGGCGTCCAGGACCCACAACTTCGACTAATGATCGGGGAGAGTATCATGTGTCCTTCGTGATTCCAGGCGACTATCGCATTCTGGCGACGCGCGCTTACCAGATCGCGACCCGAATTCAGCCGGATGTGACTAATGGCCAGAAGCAGGCGGACGAGGTTTACGCGCTTCAGTTCTATCCGGGCGCTTCGAGTATCGATGGGGCAGCTTCTCTCACTCTCAGCGCCGGCGCCGACTTGAAGGGAATTGATTTTACTTTGGAAACGGTGCCCCAGGTGATGGTGACCGGCAAAGTCGAGGTGCCGGAAGAACTTCGGGAATCGGGCACGATCACAGTAAGTCTGATTCCCACCTCGTCAGCCGTTCGCTCGGAGCAAATCACCTCGGTCGCGAGCGCTCCCGAGTATCGTTTCAATCTGAATACGGTGCCTGGTAAGTACCGGCTGGTGGCAACTTCACGCGGAGATACGGACTATCGGACGGTGCAGACGATCGAGGTTAGTTCTGCCCCTGAAGACATAACGGTTAAGTTGACTGCGGGCGCGCCGCTTTCGGGCAAGTTGCAGTTGGAGGGCGCGGGCGCCAAGGAGGCGGGACCTTACCGCGTCGAGTTGGTCTCCGGGGACGATATTCCGCTGCAAGGTGAAGATCCTTCGGCTGACGTTGCCGCAGATGGTACTTTCGAGTTCGATAGTGTCGTGCCGGGTATCTGGGACATCAATGTTTCGCCGCTGCCGGAGGGTGCGTATATAAAGTCGATGCGGCTGGGCCAGCAGGACGTTCTTACCGAAGACATGGAACTGAAGCCCGGGACTAGGGCACCGCTGAACATCGTGCTCAGTATGGATGGAGCAACGGTGACGGGAAATGTATTGGAACCCTCAAGTGGCGAAACTCCGAACGCGCTGCAATCTGCGACTAAGCCCCGGCATGACGGCCGCGTGATGGTTCTACTCGCGCCCGAAGGTAAGTGGGAAAGCGTTCTTAGCTTCTATCAATTGGTTGCTTCCGACAGTCACGGTCATTACCAGTTCAAGAGCGTGACTCCTGGTAAGTACCGGGTCTTCGCCTTCGATGAAATGCAGGGCCAGGAGTATTGGAAGCCCGGCTTTCTCACTCCGTTTCAAGGCGCAGGCACGGCTCTGGAGGCCGGCGAAGGCGCTCGCGTGCAAAGCGATACAACGTTGATCCGACGCGCTCCCGAGGGCGTTACGCTCGAGGGGGCTTCGTAGTGAAAGTTCTGTTACTGATCGCCATTTTCGCAACCGCATTTATAAGTGACGTCGGGGCGCAGATGCAGGACATCAATCAGCTTCAACAGATTACCGGCGGCCAGGCAGCGCCGCCGCTACCAGTCATTGGGAAGGGGACCATATCGGGCACGGTCGTCAATTCTCGAACGCATGAACCGATCCGCAAAGCGCGTGTGATGTTAAGTGGCGCCGCCAACCTGACCGCAACCACGGATGCGGGTGGTAACTTTGCGTTTCATTCCTTGCCCGCGGGCACTTACTGGATGATGGCGAATCATGAGGACCTGTTCGCCAATCCGGTTACCGGCGGCAACGCGAGCCAGGTGATACTCGCCGATGGAGACGAGAAATCCGGGATCGAAATCCCGCTTCAGCCCGGAGCCACAATTACCGGGCACGTCACTAACGAAGACGGCGACCCAGTCCAGAACTGCAATGTAACTGCGGCACGTTCCGACCATTCGCAGGGAGCGTTGCGGCCTAGCGGGATGTGGGGCGCAAACACCGATGCCGAGGGAAGCTACCGGATCCACGGTTTGATGGCCGGGCGCTACGCGATCCGCGCGCAATGTGGAGAAACGTTCCCGGCTCCGCACGGTTTCATGCCGCGCGGCGATCCGATGATTCCGCAGGAAGGCTACGCGCCGGCGACTTACGGGGGAGGGGGACCCGCTAGCGGGGCCGGTAGCGGCGGCACAGTTATTTCCGCCGGCGCTGATCTAACCGCAGTCGATTTCCATGTAACTCGCACGCCTATGTTCCTGGTGAGGGGCACCTTGAGCGGAGTGGATGCCTCTCAGCTCAACAATGTGCAACTCAATTTAGTCCCGCACGACAACCCATCGGGCGAGCAGATGCCGGTTCCGACTCATATGGGCGGCCAGCGCGGTCAATTTCGGTTCCGTAACGTTGTCGCGGGAAGCTATGACCTGGTAGCCACAGTCATTAGTAACGATCGCGCGTGGGAAGCGCGGGAGACGATCGAAGTCGGGAAAACTCCCGTTACCGATTTCGAGCTCAAACTAATCCCCGGACCAACACTCGCGGGTTCCGTGCGGGCGGAAGACCCGACATTGAACCTCTCCGGAATGCAACTCGCACTGACTCCGCTAACGCCGAACTATCGAGGGCCGTTTCCCACGGCCAACATCGCCGCTGACGGAACGTTTGTTTTCAAATCGATCTTACCCGGTCATTTCCGGTTCAACGGCCTGCAGAATGGCGCGTACGCCAAGAGCTTCTCGCTGGCTGGGCGTGACGTGTCGCCGGATGACTTCGAGATTTCCGACGGAGCGGCAGGACCGTTGATTATCACGGCCGGGAACAAGCCGGGTACTGTCGAGGTTAGTGTCGATTCACCGCCCGCCAGCGGGGCAGCCATTAATGCTTTGTTAGTTCCTGATCCGTCCGGAACTCCCCGCGTGGCCGGCACGACGGTAGGCACTGGACCAGTAACCTTGCAGTTTGCAGGAGTTCCTCCGGGAAAGTACCGCGTGCTTCTGCTAGCCACTCAAAATGCTTGGCTGATTGGTAACTCAGCGGACATTCTGAAGCAACTCGAGAGCCGGTCAGTAGCTGTAGAAGTCACCGAAGGCGGCGATCAACGGGTAAGCGCCTCGGTAGTTCCCGAGGGTGACTTACAGAAGGCTATGGAAGCCGCTGAGTGAATCACTGGCCGGTTTGTCGAAGCCGGTGGATTGTCCTATTGGTTTGCGCTGGGCTAGAGACACCCGTTGCTCCTGCCCAAACTCCCGCCGGCCGCCTGGATCGGCTCGTGCAGAAGTTCCTCGAAGAACAGATCGATTATGACCCAGCGATTTCCTACTCTACTGGTTTGGCTACTACCGACCACAGCAGGTTCGCGGATCGGAGTCCGCAGGCGCTGGCCGCAGTCGACGCGAAAGAACTTGCGGATCTGAACGCGCTACGTGACATCGATCCCCGAAAACTCCCTTCGGCGTCCCGCCCCACTTATGCCAATTTGAAGGAGGTGCTGGAGTCCTCTCTTCAGCTACGCGTCTGTAAGACCGAGCTTTGGAACGTGAATCACTTCGACGGATGGCAATCGCAATTTGCCGCGATTGCGGAGCATCAGCCGGTGGCAACGCCCAACGATCGGAAACAAGCACTGCAACGCTGGAGTTCTCTGCCACTCTATATCGATACAGAGATCGCTAACTTGAGGCAAGGTCTAGCGGCGGGGTACTCAGCGCCACAGTCGGTTGTCCGCAAAGTAATTGCACAGATGGATCAACTAACTTCAACCACGGCGGATCATTCGCCGTTCTACTCTCCAGCCGCGCGCTCCGGCGACCTCGAGTTTCGAGCCAAATTCTCAACTTTGATCGTTGACCGGATCGATCCCGCGTTGCAGCGATATCGGAATTTCCTTCAGAGTGAATATCTGCCAAAAGCGCGCGTGGGTGTTGCGATCTCCGATCTGCCACACGGTCCGGAATGCTACCAGGCTTTTCTGCGTTCGAACACTACGCTGCAACGCTCGGCACAAGAGATCTTCGACCTGGGTAATAAGACGGTGGACGAGAATACTGCCGATGTGATCCGGCTCGGTAAGGAGTTCGAACCGAACTCTACCCCTGACATTTCGAAGATCGTCGCGCGCGTCAAAGCTGATCCCAACTATCGTTTCCAATCGAAAGAGAAGCTGTTGACCTTTGCGACTGACCTGTTGGCAGAGGCCCGATCTAAGACTGCGTCACGAACTAACGACTTACATGCCCCGGCAGCAAGTGATCATCAAGCCCAACCAAGACTTTGAAGACGCCGCTGGTGTCTCCTCGCGCTACGAAGATGAGCCAAACCCCTCGAAACCCGCCATCTTTCGCATCTCACTGGTTGATTGGGCCACTCTATCTCGCGGCGACGTCGAAATCACCACAATCCACGAAGGCTATCCAGGCCACGCATTCCAGAAAGCGATGGCACGTGAACTTCAGGCGCCTTCGAACTTATCTCGATTCGTCGACTTCCCAGCATACTCGGAGGGTTGGGCCCGTTACGCCGAGGGTCTCGGCGAGGAAATCGGACTCTACACCAGCGATGCAAAGATTCTACGCCGCGTTTGGCCGGCGAGAGGGATGGTGGTCGATCCGGGGCTTCATGCGATGCATTGGTCTCGTGAAGAGGCCATTGCCTACCTTGTGTCGACAGGTCGCTACACCCCTAAGTCTGCCGATGATCTGGTAGACCGAATCGCCGTCATGCCGGGCCAACTTACTTCCTATGACACAGGAGGTTTGGAGATCAGAGCATTGCGCCAAGAAGCCGAAATCAGATTAGGCAAGCGCTTTGACCTACGCGAGTTCCACAAGGTAGTTCTAGAAGAAGGCGTGGTGACGTTGGGCGAGCTCCGCAAGCACGTGGAAGACTGGATCGCAGCAAATTAGACCCGCCCGCGTACCTTTGCGATCCACCAACGCACGCCGACAAGTAGGAATCGCCAATCGCGGAAAAACTCAGGTGGTTTGCCCTCGAAAGCATGACCGGCGAACTGGAACGCCCATCCGACAAGGAAGAGCGCTAACGCGATCTTCCAAATTCCAAACCGAATCGCGATCAGCGGCGTCAAAATCAGAGAGAGCACAATCAAAGGAATCCCCAGGGTGTGGCACCATCGGTTCACCGGATTCTGGTGGCTGGTTGCGTATTGCGCCACCCACTGTTCCCACGTTCGTCCGCCTAAGGCCATATCCAATACAATAGTCGCTAACGTCAAGAGAGGTCTTGTTATGAAACGCTACGCAATCGCTGCATTGCTCATTACGGCCGCGGCGGCCACTGCCGATGAGGGCATGTGGACTTTCGATAATCCGCCCACCAAGCTCCTTCAGCAGAAGTATCAATTCACGCCTACGCAAGAATGGCTTGACCATGTACGGCTGTCATGCGTGCGGCTGAACGATGGTGGTTCGGGTTCGTTCGTCAGCCCGCACGGCCTGCTGCTCACTAACCATCACGTCGCGCGCCATCAACTGCAAAACAACTCAACGGCGGAACACGACTATCTTCGCGACGGGTTCTACGCCCCCACAGCGGATGCGGAGATGAAGTCTCCCGACCTCGAGGTGAACGTACTCGTCTCGATGGAAAACGTCACCCCGCAGGTGAATGCCGCCGCCCGGCCGAACATGACGGACAAGCAGTCCTTCGACGCGCGCAAGAGCGTGATCGCGCAAATCGAACGCGATAGTACGACCAAGACAGGGCTGCGCTCGGACGTAGTGACACTCTATCAAGGCGGCGAATATTGGTTGTACCGATACAAGAAGTACACTGACGTGCGCCTGGTATTTGCTCCGGAACAACAAAGCGCATTTTTTGGCGGCGATCCGGATAACTTCACTTACCCGCGCTATGACCTGGATATGGCGATCTTCCGCGTCTACGACAACGGTAAGCCGCTCGAAACGACTAACTACCTGAAGTGGAACGCTAAGGGCGCGGACGCTAACGAACTGGTCTTTGTTCCCGGGCATCCGGGATCGACGCAGCGGCTGGATACCTTGGCGCAGCTGAAGTTCGAGCGGGACTACGTGGAGCCGACCGTTCTTAAGATGCTGGCCGACCGCATCGCGATCTTCCAGGCTTACTCGGCGCGCGGTCCTGAACAGGCGCGTCAAGCCGGCTCGATGATCTTCGGGCTGCAGAATTCGCAGAAGGCGTATATCGGACGCTATGGGGGTCTGATGGACGCCAAGCTAATTGCCAAGAAGCAAGCCGAGGAGGACGACTTTCGCTCCAAGGTAAACGCCAACACGCAATGGAAACAGGAGTACGGCACCGCGTGGGAACAGATCTCTCAAGCCGAACAGAAGGGCCAATCGCGTTTCGCCCAGACCTTCTATCGCCGCTCCGGCTCGTCACTTGAGTCGATCGCCGAGAGTATCGTCCGCTACGTCGTAGAGGTCAAGAAACCGGATGGCGAGCGGTTGCCAGGCTATCATGATTCGCAGCTCGAGAGTCTTCGTTACCGGCTACTATCGCCAGCCCCGGTGTATCTAGAAATGGAAGAGGCTGGGATGGCCGGATCACTGGCGTTCGACGCGAAGGGTTTGCCCGCGAACGATCCGTGGCTTACGGTGATGCTGAACGGTAAGTCGCCGGAAGCGGCTGCACACGCGTGGCTCGACAGTACGAAGCTGACCGATACCGCCGTGCGCAAGCAGTTGCTCGAAGGCGGGCAGGCCGCCGTTGACGCGTCGACCGATCCGCTGATTGTCCTCGCGCGCAAGGTCGACCCGTTGGTCCGCGAACAGATCAAGTGGCAGGAAGACAACATCGAGAGCGTCATCACCCACGCCGGTGAAGAATTGGGCAAGGCCCGCTTCCTGGTCTACGGAAAATCGACTTACCCCGACGCGACGTTCACGTTGCGGCTATCTTATGGAGCGGTTCAGGGCTATCCGATGAATGGAACGATCGCGCCTCCTAAGACAACGATCTTCGGGCTATACGATCGGGCCGCCAGCTTCGATTACAACGGTGCATTCTATCTTCCCTCGCGCTGGAAAGAAGGCCGCGACAAACTTGATCTTTCGACGCCGCTCAACTTTGTAAGCACGACGGATATCATCGGCGGTAACTCCGGTTCGCCGGTGATCAATCGCAATGCGGAACTGGTTGGGTTGATCTTCGACGGCAATATCGAGTCGCTTCCCGGTGACTTCGAATATGACGGCGAGAAGAATCGCGCGGTGGCTGTTCACTCCGCCGCAATGATCGAAGCGCTGCGCAAGCTTTATGGCGCGGGGCAGCTTGCGAACGAACTGCAGGGGATGTAATGCGCGGACTTCCATTAGTTCTGATATTGACCGGCGTTGGCGCTTATGCGCAGAACCCGCCGGTCACTTATAGCCCGGACGAGAAGCCGATTGTCGCGCGAATGCGCCAACTGCGCTCCCTTTCGGATGACGACCGGCCCGCAGCTACCGCAGATCTCGCACTAAAGATCCGCGCGCTGCCCGCGACTGCGAACAAAGAGAAGCTCGCGGTGGGCTTGGCAAACTTGTCCACAGAAGGCGATCCGGGGCACGCGACCTTGCAGGCGGTCGCAACCACGCTAGCCGCCGCCTTGCGAGAGCAGCCGATTCGTTCGGAAAAAGGAGAGATTGCCGATCCTTACGTTACTCTCGCCACGTTGGTTAAGTATGAACATGTGGAGGCGCAATGCGACGATCCGCAGTATAAGCAGGCGATGGCGAAGCTTGAGGCGGACGACGAAGCGCGCAAGTCGGCTAACTTTACTTTGTCGGACATTAGCGGGAAATCATGGACGCTTCAGGATTTGCACGGTAAGGTTGTCGTTGTGAATTTCTGGGCGACCTGGTGCCCGCCGTGCCGCAAGGAGATGCCCGATTTCGAGACGCTCTATAACCGGTACAAAGATCGCGGCTTGGTGATTCTGGGCATCTCCGACGAAGATATGGCAAAGGTACAGCCGTTCATCGCGGAGCATAAGTACACTTACCCGATTCTGCTTGATCCGGGCCGGAAAGTGAACGAAGAATTCCGGACATTCGGGATTCCGAAGACGTTCGTCTATGGACGCGACGGGAAGTTAGTCGCTGAAGCTATGGATATGCGGACACAGAAGCAGTTTCTGGAGATGCTGACTAAGGCGGGGCTGGACTAGGCGGACGGCCTCATCCGGGTGCAAGTTAGATGGTGCTTCCGTTGCGGGAAGGACGTTCCTATGGTCGACGAGATGGAGTGGAACGCGCTTTGGAATCGGGTCGACGACGCGGCGGTTCTTAAGGAATACGAGTTGATGACCGGGAACCCTCCTGGGCTGCGTTCGAGAAAGGCGCTGCTCGACCATCGCCTTTCCCGGTATGGGCCGTCATGTCGGAGATGCTGCAAACCGTTCAGGACGCCGAGGGCGAAGTTTTGCGCGGAATGCGGGTATCGGCCTTGCTGACACTCTGTCGTTCCGTGCGACGTTCTACAACTGTATTGTCATTGGTTGCTGTTTTGGGCTCGCGCGCTGTAGCGTACCCGCCACCGCCAGACGAACTTGGGGCCTATGAGCACTGCGAGTTTATAGACGGCCTTCACATTGTCGAAGTAAGTCCTCTGGCCGAGGGAGTCTCTAGCCGAACCGTGGAAACGGCAAGTGGCTCACAAGCGATCCAGCTCCTCGGCGGACGTCGGGTCATGTTCGCCTATCCCAACACTGACTTCTTCGCGAATGTGAAGGTTGAGCAGTTACCCGCGGAAACTTTCGCCCGGTCGAAGAAGGCGCTGCTAGACGGTCTCGACTTTACAATGCTCTCCACTCCGTCTTGCAAACGGAACTTAGCTCTTCAGTCGCCAATAAACGGATTTGAGATTCACGGATTCGATCGTGACCGGATCGAGGGCGGCGTGCTCGGCATGTATCTCTTGATTGATGACCGCAACAGACTTGTAACTACCATTTACTTACTGAACCAGGACGCGGCTCAACGGCAGTTTAGCAACCTCTCGGAGTACGCGATGCTGCGCGACCGCTTTCTGGCCGCGTACACAGCTTGTATTGCCGCGGGATGGCCCCGGTAATAATCTGTTCAGAGTTCAACATGGCTGACGAACCAATCGAAGAAGGAATGCTGACATTCTGGCGTCAGGAACGGTTTCTCAGTTTCTTCCTGGCGTTCCTCCTGCTAATGACGATCTTCGTGCCCATGGTGGGCGTTTCACGCGCGGGTCGGATCACCATTGACCTTATCTTCGGTCTTATGCTCTTTTCCGGAGCGATCGCGACTTTATCCAACCCGATCGTAAGGTATTCCGTTGTCGCACTGACCGTCGTGCAGTTTACTACCGACTTAGTCGTCGAATTGAACCCACCATTTACTCCGAGTGTCTGGAACACGGGGCTTCAGGTCTTTTGTATGGCCATATTGGTCGTGATGACTCTGAAGCAAACCTTCCTTCCCGGACCGGTAACCGTACACCGGGTTATGGGCGGCGTCGCTGCTTACCTTTTGATCGGGGTGACTTGGGCGTTTGCTTACAAACTGCTAATGGAAGAAATTCCCGATGCGATCCACTTCCAGACGCCTCTGGTAGTGGGCGCGCCCACCGGGGAGCCGTCCCGCTTAATCTACTTCAGCTTCGAAACGCTCACGACAGTGTCTTATGGAGATGTGTATCCCGTGCATCGAATTGCGCGATCGTTGACCACCGCCGAGGCACTAATTGGACAACTCTACCCCGCAATTCTGATCGCGACATTAGTCGGGATGTCGGTGCAGTCACGGCTTAGCTCGACGGCGACAGACCCGAAAGCCTAGTACCATACGCCACTACAGCTTAATTAGTGCGATCCCTGAATCCGGGTCCACTTGCTTCTGAAGATGCGCCGGGCTCTCCGTCAGGATGACCTCGCAGGTGGGCCGGACAACGGCCTGCTGCAGATGACCGCCGTGTGCGGTTCCGTCCGACTTACCAATCACTACATGCGCATGCACCTGTGGCTCCCCGTCCTTTTGCGCGACATCACCTATGAGCGACAACAATTCCACCTGTTCATCGAGCGACACGGACGTCTCGTACTTCTTTGTCTCCCAATTGAACCACCCGAGCTTGACGGATGACAAGGCCCCGATCGCCTTGAAACTGCTTCCCGAAATCTTCTGCTCAGACGCAAACTGTTTCAGCCCCGCGGCAAGCTCGTCCCCGGTTTCGAATATCAACACATATGTCTTTGGCTGTTCCTGAATAAGCCTATGCTTCACGCGGCGAAACATAGCAATCGAGAGGCCTCATGCCTAACGCAAATCAAACGCAACAGCAAAGGCCGCCGTCCCCCGTTGTAGGAGGTCTCGGCGGCCGCAAATCTGTTGTTATTTTCCGGCCAGGAAGAACATTCCGTGGGGAGCATTCAGGTTACTGTAGAGCACGGTCGAGATACCGGTGTGTACATCCGCTACAGCAAACGCATACACAATACCGTTCATGAACACGACATCGTCATAGCCTTCGGTCGCCGACAAAGTGGCGTATGGCACGTTCGCAATGCTAATGCCGGTTTTCAAATTGATCTGAGTACGAGTCGAGTTCCCGTCCTGATTCTGTAGAGCCCACATCTCCCGGGTGGTCGGATCTTGTTTCAGTCCGTCGACAGATCCCGGAATCGTGTACATATTCATCACGTTGCCTTGCGCGTCATATTGCACGACCGTGCTGCTTCCGCTTAGGCCCGTGCTGTCGGCGCCATTCTGCCAGCTAACCCATATTGAGCCGTCGGTTGAGTAGCAGACCGGGTCAGGCTGAGTCGCATTTACCGCGGCGCCTGTCGCAAATGTGGTTACGCTGTCTATTGTCTGTGCTGCCAACGAGCCTGCCTGATCAAAAATACGGTTGTAAACAAGCTGGCTGTTCTTCGCATGAAAGCTCCTCCTTCAGGAACACTCGTGAAGCTATCAAACGAACTGTGAAAAATTCGTGAATGCGGCTTGGGAAACTGCATGGAGTGACACGGATGAGCACCGCGCAATGACCTTAACCGAGTGACTACAGACAGCGCGGAACCTAAGTCGCGAGTCGGCGGTCACAGATTTTCTGTGGTCACTTTGCGGCTTTTTTCAACAGGTTGCAGAGAAACACCCCGCCGGTTCCCTGATTGGCGTGTAACTCTCGAATCGGGTGAAACTTTGGCCCGAACCGGCACCCCAGAGTGCCGGTTTTCTTCACGGGAGATCAATTAACAAATGGCTTTTGAAAATAAGGTGGAGTTACCGGGCAGCGCACGACAGCCTATGTTCGGTGCACGCGAAGTGGGCCCGGTCGAGCCCGATCATCAGATTCAAGTAACGGTCGTGCTGCGTCGCAAAGATGCGGCTGGCTCGGATCAGCAACTTCTCGAGCGGTTCGCGCATGAGCACTCGCTCACTTTGCGGAGTTGGCATCCGAACCGGCGGTCCGCGGTGTTGTTAGGATCGGCGGCGGCAATGAGCAGCGCGTTCGGCGTAACACTCACGCGCTATGAGATACAGGGCACGGAAGTAAGTTATCGCGGGCGAACCGGCAGCGTCATGATTCCCCAGGAACTTTCCGGGATCGTCACCGCGGTGCTGGGTCTCGATAATCGCCCGGTCGCTAAACCGCATTTCCGAAGATGCAATGAGGCTTGCGCGGAGCCGCTGTTTCATCGCAAGAAAAGGCAGCCCACAACCTTCACTCCACCGCAACTCGCGGCACTCTATAACTTCCCGCCGGGGCTGACGGGAGCAGGCGAGACCGTCGGCATCATCGAGCTAGGCGGCGGATACAGCGCGGCCGACTTAACCACTTACTTCAAAGGTCTCGACGTCATCGCGCCAAATATCGTCGCCGTTTCGGTGGATGGCGCGATAAACACTCCGGGCGGCGACGCCGACGGAGAAGTCATGCTGGATATTGAAGTCGCAGGATCGGTCGCCCCGGGAGCGAAAATCGCGGTCTACTTCGCTGCCAACACGGATCAAGGATTTCTAAACGCGATCACGACAGCGACTCACGACCCTGTAAACGCTCCTTCGATTCTCTCCATCAGCTGGGGCGGGCCCGAAGACTCCTGGACCGATCAGGCGCGCGGCGCCATGAACACGGCTTTCGAAGACGCCGCCGCGCTCGGCATTACAGTGACGGTCGCGGCCGGAGATAGCGGCGCTGACGATGGAGTGGGAGATGGCGCCCTTCATGTCGACTTCCCGGCTTCGAGCCCCTGGGTACTCGCGTGTGGCGGCACGAAGGTAATTGCTTCCGGAAGTACCATCGCTACTGAAGTTACCTGGAACGAACTAAGTTCGGGCAATGGTGGAACCGGCGGCGGTGTTAGTCTCTGTTTCCCCGTTCCGGACTATCAGTTGAAGACCAGGATTCCCGCGCAACAGCAGACGGGCGCGAGGGGACGCGGGGTTCCTGACGTCTCGGGCGATGCCGATCCTATCTCCGGGTACATCGTTCGCGTGGATGGCAAGCAGACTGTGATCGGCGGTACGAGCGCCGTCGCACCTTTGTGGGCCGGTCTCTTTGCGTTGATCAATCAGAAGCTCGGGACGTCCGTCGGGTTCGCCAATCCAAAGCTATACACATTTGCCGAGACAACGTTCCGAGACATCATTCTCGGAACTAATGGCGCTTACACAGCGGGCCCCGGTTGGGATGCATGCACCGGGCTGGGCAGCCCGAACGGCACTGCTCTTTTGAACGCGTTCCTGAACACTCCGGCGGATACAGCCAAACCTACAACCTAGGCGCGGTGGCTGATTAGGCAACCTTGGGCGGCGATTCCAACCGGAGCCGTCGCCCGTTTTTGATACCCTTCCGTTGGATGCCTTCTGACAACTCTGGCGCACCAGCCTTCCGCCTTGATAAGGACGCAATGGGAGAAGTCCGCGTGCCCGCCGATCACCTCTGGGGCGCGCAAACCCAACGGTCCATCGACCTGTTCAAGATCGGCGTCGACCGCTTTCGCTTCGGCCGTCCCGTCATCCGCGCATTCGGAATTCTGAAGAAAGCCGCGGCGCTGGCGAATGGCGAACTGGGCTCGCTTCCGCCCGAAAAGGTCGATCTGATCGTGCGGGCGGCGGACGAGGTCATCGACGGCAAACTCGACAGCGAGTTCCCGCTCGTCGTTTTCCAAACCGGTTCCGGGACCCAGACCAACATGAATGCCAACGAGGTGATTGCGAACCGCGCGATTCAGTTGGCCGGCGGTGTCGTCGGATCGAAGAAACCCATTCATCCCAACGACGATGTAAATCAGAGTCAGTCGTCAAACGACACGTTTCCTACCGCGATGCACGTAGCCGCGGCCGGCGAGATTGCCCATACGTTGATCCCGGCGGTACAGGCATTGCGTGACACACTCGATGCCAAAGCGCGCGACTACATGGACGTGGTTATGGTGGGGCGCACGCACCTGCAGGACGCTACACCGATCACGCTGGGCCAAGTGATTTCGTCCTGGGTCGCGCAACTGGACGCTGGCATTAAGACCATTGAGCACGCGGTAGAAGGGCTCTTTGAATTGGCCATCGGCGGAACGGCGGTTGGTACCGGACTGAATGCTGATGAGCGATTTGGCGATACTGCCGCACGTTACATCGCAACGGAAACCGGACAGCCGTTCACCGCCGCCGCGAATAAGTTTGCCGCGCTTTCCGCACACGACGCCATGGTGAACGCGAGCGCTGCATTGCGCACGCTGGCTGGCGCGCTGATGAAGATCGCCAACGACGTTCGATGGTACGCATCCGGACCGCGCGCCGGCATTGGCGAGTTGCGCATTCCCGAGAACGAGCCGGGCTCATCGATCATGCCCGGCAAGATTAATCCCACGCAGTCCGAAGCGCTTACCATGGTGGCCGTACAGGTCTTCGGGAACGACGCCGCGGTTGCGTTTGGCGGATCGCAAGGTAATTTCCAGCTAAACGTCTTCAAGCCCGTGATGCTGCACAATGTGCTCATTTCTGCACAATTGCTAGCCGAAGGCTGCCGGTCTTTCGACGAGCATTGCGCGCGCGGCATCGAGCCCGAAGAGCGGCGCATCCGCCAGCATCTGGAAGAGTCGCTCATGACCGTGACTGCCCTCAATCCGCACATTGGTTACGAGAAATCCGCGAAGATCGCGCTATTGGCGCACCGCGAGGGGTTAAATCTCCGCGACGCTGCCATGAAGCTTGGTTTCCTGACGCCGGAAGATTTCGATCGCTGGGTGCGGCCGGAAGACATGACACATCCCCTACCCGCGCCCAAATAAGTGATTCCCGGACAGCAAACGTGCTGTCCGGGAAGTTGCGTGCAATAGCTACCAGTGCAGTTGGCGGTCGTAATGCGCATCGGTCGCGCCGCGGCGAACAAAGCCAATCGCGGCATCGATATGGCGGTAAGCAGCGTCGCGCCAACCCATGGCAGCCGGGTTATCCTCTTCAGCAGCCAAATCCTGACGGGCTCGCGTCAGCAGCTTCATTAGGTTTCGGAATCGGCCTACCGGGTCCGGGTGCGAATCTGGATGCGCACGGCTCATCACGTCTTTCGCATCTGCCCAAGCCGCCCGGTTCAGCTCCTTGATTGCTGCCTGAATCTCGCCATCGGCCGATTGCAAGTCGGCTTGGACATTCGGAGGCATCGGGCCGCGCAACAGGGCCCGCGCTTCCTGCAGGTCGCCCCGAGCATGAAGATAATGTGGGTGATGGCCGGGCGTATCCGCCATAGCCGTTCCTTGAGCCAGGAGCGCGAAGCCGCCGGCAACGATAAGTAGCGTGTTTAGAATTCTCATTTGTAAATCTCCTTCCTGAGCCTATCAACGGTATGCGCGACGGTCCAGTTTCTTAATGCTAATTCCTTTTAATCCAGCGCTTTCAAGACGGTTAAGGTTCCCTCCGGCAGCTTTGGCCCAACACACGCAGGAACAAACCACATGATCCGGACTTGCCCTTCCTGCCACGCAAAAAACCGCATTCCCGCTGCTCATCTGGCCGACCAGGGCCGATGCGGAGCTTGTAAGACTGCCATCGAACCCGCGAGCGAGCCGCTGGACGTGACTACCGCGGAGTTCGACGAGATTATCGGCGGGGCACGCGTGCCGGTCCTGGTGGATTTCTGGGCAGCCTGGTGCGGGCCCTGCCGCATGGCCGCGCCCGAAGTGAAAGCGCTCGCCCATGAGATGGCCGGGCGCGCACTCGTCTTGAAGGTTGACACTGAAGCCGAGCAAGCGCTCTCGATGCGTTATCAGATCCAGAGCATTCCGAACTTTATGGTGTTTCGCAACGGCAAGCCCGTGTTCCAGCGGGCAGGCATGGCGCCACGTGCTGAAATGCGACGGTGGCTCGAAGCTGGGTCGGCAGGTTCTGTTCACGCGTAACGCGGGTCACGGGTAACACTTTCGTCCTGAATCGCGTCAAAATAGAAGCACAACCCTATGCGCAAACTCCGTTTTCCCGCCGGCTTCTGTCTGTTCATGCTGGCAATTTCGGCGTGCCTCGCGGCCGATAGCGCACCGTCCACCGCAGCGGCCCCGGTCAATCCTCAAGAGATCATTCATAAGTTTTCCGCGAAGGAGTCGGCTTTTTCAAAGGCGCGGAATAATTACACCTACCGCCAAACGGTCAAGATTCTTGAGCTCGACGCAGACGGCAATCCCGAAGGCGGGAAGTACGAAATGGTTGAAGACGTCACATTCACGCCGGACGGGAAGCGCACCGAACGCGTCGTAAAGGCGCCGCCAAACACGTTGAAGAAAATCTTGTTGACGCCCGAGGATGAACAGGATCTACGCAACGTCCAGCCGTTCGTGCTGAATTCGGAAACGATCGATCAATATATCGTGAATTACATCGGCCGCGAACAAGTGGATGAAATCCCCTGCTACTTGTTCGCAGTGCGTCCGAAGGAGATGGTGAAAGGTCAGCGCTATTTCGAGGGCCAGATATGGGTTGATGACCGCGATCTGCAGATCGTCAAAACCTATGGAAAGGGTGTCGGCCGGCTGAAGAAAAGCGACGACAATCAGTTTCCGAAGTTCGAGACGTATCGTGAGCAGATCGACGGCAAGTATTGGTTCCCGACGTATACGATCGGCAACGATACGCTGCATTTCAAAGAGGGCCCGCAGCGCATCAAAATGGTCGTGAAGTACGAGGACTATAAGCAGTTTAAGGCTGACACCACGATCCAGTACGGGGACGAAGCTCCGGGCACAAGCACGCCAGGCGCGAGTACGCCTCCGACACAGAATGCGCCGCCGCTCGCCCCGCCGAAGAAGTGATCTCTGCGGTAACCGTTGACCTCCGCCACGCGGGCTGCGGCAGCCCGCGTGCGATAATTGGGTCTCCAATCATGGCCGCCGCTAAGCTGACAATAAAGAACGATGGATCGATTCTGGTCGAAGGAGATTTTGAGATTGTCGATCCGCAGAACGCGCCGTTCGGCCTTGCGGGACGGACTAAAATCTCACTTTGCCGCTGCGGCGCATCGCTGAATAAACCGTTCTGCGACGGCTCGCACGCTCGGATCGGATTTCAAGATCAGGTGGTTGCGCGGGAGTTGCCACCTCCCGTTGTGAAGAAACCGGCCGATCAGGTTTAAGATTACTGACCCTGCGCCAGCGTATCGGCGTTCACGTTTTCACTAACCACTGCGTCTGGAGCCGGCGATGAGGACAGGTCCTTCGCCGCAAGCAGGCTGCGATGCGGATTCATGATCGGGTCAACCACGAGCCGCACGGCCTTTACCGGCGCGCACAAAACACGCTGTCCCGGCCGGTGATCCTCATTCACAGCGTCTGCGTGAAGCCACTGCTCACGCGCGGCCGCATCCGGGTCAATCGTCGCCAAATGGTCATTGAGCAGCGCCGCTTCAGTGAGATTGCCACCGCAAAGCCCGATCGGCTGTTGCTCGAGATCAGCCAAGTCTTGCAACGCCGCGACATTGTTCGGATCGATACGCAGCGCGCGCTGCAAACTGATGCGGGCTTTTCTGGTCAGAAAAATGGGAAGCGCGGATTGCTCGGCCTCGCGCTCATAAGACCTGCCGAGACCTTCAAGATACACAGGGTTCTCGGCTTCAATCTTGACTGCATGTTCGTAGGAGTGAGCGGCTTGTTTGAAATCCCCTTGCGTGAATGCCTGCTCGCCTCGCTGCGCCCACGACGACGCATCCGTGCTTTGTGCAGCAGACGCCGCGCCGACCGAAATAAGCGACGCAACTAGAATTACGCCGACTCGAGGAAACCTCATCATTATGATGTCCGTTCTATTCTTCGATGTGCAAAGCTCGCCTGAGGTTGCGTAACCTTAATCGAAAACTTGGATTGCCGATCATAGATACCTATCGTCGGAACCTATCGTTGGGATTAGTCGGAGATTGAGATCGTCGGCCCGGTTGTCTGAGCGCTTTGCGCCGCCAGAGTCGCCACCTGATCCGCAATCTCTCGAAATAGATCATTTTGCAGCGCGACCGGCTTGCCTGAATCGCCGCCCATACGGATCTCAGGGTCGAGCGGAATCTCGCCCAGAAAACGAATCCCCATCTCGTCTGCGGTGCGCTTTCCTCCACCGGAACCGAAGACATCGATCTTCTGTCCGTTAGCGGGATTGATCAGGTAACTCATGTTTTCGACGAGGCCGAGCACAGGCACCTTGACCTGATAGAACATATGGACGGCTTTACGCGCATCGTCAAGCGCGACGGTGGAAGGGGTCGTGACGATGATGGCGCCGGTCACCGGAGCGGTTTGCATCAGGGAGAGTTGGACGTCGCCGGTGCCGGGCGGAAGATCGACGATGAGGAAGTCGAGTTCGCCCCAATCCACGCCGCGCAAAAACTGCTGCATGACACTGTGCAGCATCGGCCCGCGCCAGACCAGCGGCTTGTCGCCTGGATTCAGAAACCCCATCGACATCAGCCGGATTCCGAAATTCTCAAGCGGCTGAATTCGTTCCCCGTGAGACATCGGCGTACGATTGACGCCCATCATCACCGGAACGTTCGGGCCATAGACATCGGCGTCCATCAGGCCGACTTTATAACCGGCCCGCGACAACGAAATAGCCAGATTTACAGCGACCGTCGTCTTACCGACCCCACCTTTGCCCGAACCGACCGCGATCAGATTTTTGACGCCAGGGATAGGAAGTTTTGGGACAACGCCGGGCTGCTGCTGAGGACTCATGAAGTTTCAGGGTAGCAGTGGCGCCGTCCATCGTGTCTGGCATCCCGCAACCCTGCTCCGTCGACCTGAGTAAGATCATCCCGATTGTTGGAGGACAATCAGCGTAGTGCGAGCGTTGTCGCCGACCAAAGATCTCGCAGAACCTTCAATCCCCCTGGTGAGCGGCTTCCGTCTCGAATCCATCGATCTGCTGCGCGGAGTCGTCATGATCCTCATGGCACTCGACCACACCCGAGACTTCCTTGGCTTCCCCGGCAGTCCTACGGATCTGGCGCAAACCACCGTCGCGCTTTTTTTACCCGCTGGATCACGCACTTTTGCGCGCCCGTTTTCTTTCTACTTACTGGCACCGGCGCCTACCTAGCTCTACGAAGCAAAACCAAACCCCAGTTATCGCGTTATTTACTAACTCGTGGCTTCGGGCTTATCTTGCTGGAGTTGACGCTGCTTCGCTCATCCTGAACTCTCACGAGCGCTCCGTTTTCATCGCATACCCACTCATCCCGTGGATCGGAGTAACGGCCGTTGGATATAGCCTCGGATTTGTTTTTGGATGGCCAGCGCAGCGTCGCAGAGCATTCCTCCTGCGTGCCGGGATCGCCGTTGCGGCGTTGTTCCTGATTCTCCGGAGTATTAAGATCTACGGCGATCCGGTCAGGTGGAGCACTCAGAAATCCACGGCCTTCACGTTACTATCGTTCCTGAATACAAATAAATATCCGCCGTCTCTTTTGTTTCTATTGATGACACTCGGCCCCGCCCTGATATTCTTATGGGCCGTCGACGGAGGGACGCCGCGTATCCTCCGTCCGGCATTAACGTTCGGCCGAGTGCCGCTGTTCTTTTTCCTGTTGCATCTCCCTCTCATACATGCCATTGCGGTGGTTGTGTGTTACGCGCGGTACGGGCACGTTCACTGGATGTTCGAGTCGCCAACCATGCGCCAGTTTCCGTTTACCTCACCGCCTGGCTGGGGGCTCTCATTGCCCTTTGTCTACCTCGCATCGATGTCCGTCGTGATTGCCTTGTATCCCCTTTGCCGCTGGTTTGCGGCGCTGAAGCAGCGCCGTCGCGATTCTTGGCTGAGTTATCTGTAATTCCCTCGAACGCTCACTGGTATTTTTGGGTGCAAATCAGATCCATTTTTTCCTGCGACCCGGTTGTAACGAAGTGAATTCTTACGTATACTTGCTCGCACGGTGGGTGATCGGGCGATCTTAAGGAGCCAACACAAGATGGAAGTACGCGACCCCGTTTCCGGTATTTTGAAGGGCAAGGATGGCCCGGTGTGGTCAATCGCTCCCGGCGCGACTGTGTATGAAGCGCTTGAACTGATGGCGGACAAAGAGATCGGGGCACTCCTGGTGGAGCATGGAGGCGAAATCGTGGGCCTGTTGTCGGAGCGCGATTATGCCCGCAAGATCATCCTGATGGGACGTTCTTCGCGAACCACAACGGTGGGCGAGATCATGGTGTCGCCGCCGATTACCGTGCTGCCCGATTGTTCGGTGGACGAAGCGATGCGCGCGATGACGCTGAATCGAGTGCGTCATTTGCCGGTGCTCAATCGCAGCGGGAAAGCGCTCGGAATTGTCTCGATCGGCGATTGCGTGAAATGGGTGATCACGTCGCACGAGAAGACCATCGAGCAGTTACACAGTTATATCGCCGGCCAGTTTTGAAGTAAGTCGCTTAGTTCTTCGCCGCGTGCTGGACGCTTGTCGAGTAGTCTTGATGACGGTCCAGCAGCGCGGCGGCCATGGCAACTTGGCAGAATAGGAAGACGTCGGTATTGCGAATCGTCTGCAAGCGCGCGGGCGCCTTCATCTGTTCCAGGATTACCGCGTCGCGCATCGCTTCGCGATAGATGTGAAGCGACGGCCAGAGGTCGACCGGCGCGAGATTCGGATCATCGGAATCGGAATCGACCTTATAGAGACGAGCGGCTAGATCAAGCGTGCGATCAACAATTTCCCGCGCGAGCTCATCGTCTTTCAACTTACGGGCTGTGCTGAAGGCCATGAGTAAGTTCTGACCCGACCCATCGAGGCTGCGGCCGTCCGGCGTTGCGACTAGTGCGGCTATGGCTTTCTCGATCAGATCGTGCGCGGTCGACGGGTCAGAACCAACGCGCGCGGCGGCAATCTGGCGGAGCGCTTCCCCCCGGTACTCAGGGTTCTGGATCTTGTTCGCTGCACCAACACCCGCGGGTAGGTCCTTGGCCGCCGTTTCGACTGCCTGACTAACCAAGCGGCTGTTTGCGGCGAAATCGTTAGTTGCATTCGGCGCGGCGCTCGTGGAATCGCTCTTTATTGACATACTCATCCCAGTTACGTCTTTCCAGTTGTTCCCGTTGGGAAACAGTTGAGCGGCCGCTTTAAAATCGGGATACTTATCGAACAAGTCCTTCGCCTTCTCCGGCTCGCAGGCTTGAAGCGGCACGAGGATTTGGAATAGTTGAACGTCGCGGTCGGTACCTAGAGTGGCTTGGCCTTTCGCTCCAACATAGGTGATCGATACCTGAGTATCTTCGTCCTTATAGGAAGTCACTGTTTCCACGATGACGTCAAGTGCATGGGTGACTGTGGGACGCGGTAGCTTCTCCCAGTAGTTAGTCAGCAGTTTGCCGAACCCTTCGTCGGGATGCGCCTGATAACCGGTGAGCGCACCGCTGAAGGCGAGCAGACGGCGTGGATCGTCTTCGTTCGGAATCGCAGACAGGATGCTGCCGACCGCGGCATACGGATAAGGTCCGTTGCCGCCGAGAAGGTTCAATAGATCAACTGCCGCATTGATCTGGTTCTTAGCGATTAGCTGTCCGACGACTTGGCTGATCGCATTTTCGCGCGGATCATAAGATCCGTATGGGACCGTGATCGTCCGCAGCATTTCAACGGCTCGAGACAAATCGAGTTCCGCCGCCGATCGCGCAACCATACTCTGAAGACTTGCGCTGTTTCCGCCGAGAATGGCTGCGTCGGCGAACGCCTGGTTTAACGCGTCCAGAGCTTTCCTGGTATCAGTTGCGGTAAGGACATCAGCGATTCGCCAGAGTAGATACGGCTGCGCGCCGGCAGAGGCCGACCCCGCAGCGTCGAAGGCTGAATTCACCAGTTCGGCGCCGAGTTCTTTGGGAGTCGCGGGAGACTTTCTCTTGGCTGCCGGGGCTGGATCCTTAGCCGCGGGAACAGCAGGCGGAAGTTGAGCCCACGAATAACTCGCGAACAGGAGAAGCGCAAGCCGCATTTGATGCAGAAGTTAGTTTACTCCCAAGATTGATTCCACTATGATGGACGCTTGTCACAACTCAATCGAACGCTGGCGACGCTGGTGCTCACTGCTCTATGCGCCTCGGCGGCGCCGCCCATTGTCCTGAAAGCCGCGCGCATGTTCGACGGCAAGGCCAACGCACTCGTTAAGCCTGGGATGTTAGTGATCGCCGAAGGCAAAATCCTGGGCGTCGGCACCGGAGCCGCCGTGCCTCCTGATGCCGTAACTTACGACTTGGGCGACGCCACGCTGCTACCGGGCTTCATCGATGCGCACACGCACTTATCCATGCAGTACACCGACGATTGGAACCAGGGCGAGTTGGATACGCTGCAGAAACCAGTTTCAGAGATGACGCTTGACGCGGTTCCTAACCTTCGCGTAACTCTACTGGCGGGCTTCACCACGGTTCGCGATGTAGGTTCCGAAGACTATATGGATGTCGGTCTGCGCAACGCAGTCCGAAGTGGGAAGATCATCGGCCCGCGCATGCTGGTGTGCGTCCATGCGATCGGGGCGACCGGTGGGCATTGCGATACGACCGGGTTCCGCGCCGGATTGTTCGGACGCGAAACCGATCCGACGGACGGCGTGATCAACGGTCCAGATGAAGCGCGGCGCGCGGTCCGGTTGGCCGTGAAGTACGGCGCGGATGTGATTAAGACTTGTGCGACTGGCGGGGTACTGAGTATGGCGGATGCTGTGGATAGTCCGCAATTGACCCAAGAGGAGTTGAACGCGCTAGTGGATGAGGCTCACGCGCTCGGAAGGAAGACAGCGGCGCACGCGCACGGGGCGACGGGTGCGAAGAGGGCTATCCGGGCCGGTATCGACTCTATCGAGCATGGGTCATTTCTGGATGAGGAAGCCTTGCAGATGATGAAGGCGCGAGGTACTCGTTACATCCCGACATTGATGGCGCCATGGTGGCTGGGGGAGCGTCTGGAGCATGGAGCTTACTATCCACCGCAGATCGCGGCCAAGGCGCGGGCGGCGATTGCGAGCCTCAATCATACCTTCCAGCGTGCGCTTGAATTGGGCGTGATCATTGGGTTCGGAACGGATGCCGCGGTGTATCCGCATGGACGCAATGCGCATGAGTTCGCGTTGATGACGGGGCTCGGGATGAAGCCGCTGGATGCGCTTCGGGCGGCGACGAGCGTGGACGCGGATCTGTTGGGCATGGCGCAACAGATCGGGTCGCTCGAGAAGGGCAAACTGGCGGATGTGGTGGCGGTTCCGGGCGATCCGACCAACGACATCACCGCGACCGAACGCGTACTGTTCGTGATGAAGGACGGTGTGGTGTACCGGAACGATCGGGCGCCGGCTAGCGCTATGGGGGCATTCGCCGGAACGACCGTTTCGGGCCCCCGCTAAGGGCATGTTATTCTGAGGTCGAAGTCCTTCCTCGCGCCCGTAGCTCAGTTGGATAGAGCGTTTGGCTACGAACCAAAAGGTCGCACGTTCGAGTCGTGCCGGGCGCACCAAAATCCCTCAATAACTTACCTCTTGATTAACTTTTGGTGGAGTCGGTCTGCTAGCGACCGGACTCGACAGAACAGCCGTGATCTGGCGAGGCCGCAACGAACCGGCGAGTTTGCTCGACGATGTGGAGCTATCGCGCGCAACTTCCCTCCCCTAGGGGAATTGACAAGAGCCGCACATTCCTTGCCGCGCTCCCCTAGTTGACGGCTCGGCGCACGACAACTTTTCCGAATTTCAGCGGTCGCTTTTCTGCTTGCGGCGTCGGAATTACGCGCCTCGTGAACCGTCCATTAAGGCGCGAATTGAGGAGATCGGAATACGGATGGCGCTCGCTGCACGCGGAGCTACCGTATCCCCGCTTCCTAGGCACAATACTCTGGGAAGTCCGTCCTAGAGATCCACTGCTCTTGGCAGCTTCTCAGTACTTAGAGCCAGTAAGAGGGCACGCCGCGTTGCTAGACCACTTTTCTTGGTCGGCCGGGACCCCTTTTTACCTGCGGCGCTGTCCGCTTTGCAGCCCACCTCTTCTTCATCGCTTCGGCAAGCTTCTGGCGCCCTTCTGCAGTCAACCCTCCACCCCGACCTGCGGTAGACGCGGACGGCGCTGCTTCGCGCTTTGCGGGTCCCCTGGTTTTTCGCACAGCGGACTGTTTATCACTACTGATGGAGTAACGGCCGCCATCGCGCTTCATTAACCCTTGTTTGACGAGCAAACTTAGCGCGTTATAAATCAGGTTTCTCCCCTTCTCGATCTTGCGATCGGAGAAGATTGTCTCGATCTCCTTGGGCGTGACACCCTCAGAACCCCGCGACTTGACAATTGCTGTTACGAAATCTCTCTTGTTGCCAGTGAACTCCAGTTCATCGGCTCCCGCAGGCGATACAGACGGCGACTCCATCTCAATGTCGGCAGCCTTCGCGGGCTCCGGTAAATCGCTCGGTTCGGGAATCCCGAACAGCGTGACGGTTGTCTTTAGCGACGCGACTTGCGCATCGATCGTCTCCAACTCTTTCCTTAAATCTTCGGAGCGGCTCAACTGTTCTTCTATCACGCGTTTGCGTTCGGTGAGTTGGGCATACGCTTTGCCTAGAAGATCCCGCGTCGAATCGGCTCCCCCTTTTTTCAGATCGGGAACAGGCGTTACCGGAGAGGTGTTTGGTTTCACCGGAGCCTCAAGCTGACTCCCGGCGCTCGCTTGCTGCTCAGGGTGAGCACTCCTGATGTGCGAGGCTAGACCTGCTCCGTGGGAGGAGGTCTTCGAACAGAACGGACATTTCAACATTGACTTTGGCATGTAAAGTCCTAATGTAACAGGCGGACCATCTCCCAAATCTAGGCTTGAAGATTATTGCCAATCACAAGTAAGATTCATAGCCGCGACACCTAGCGCGCGACCAATTCGACGAGCTACTTCCCGAACGCGTAAAACTGATTGTTGCCGGTAAATCCAGGGATTCCCAGGTGTGCGTAACCGGAGCCCCAGAAAACCATTCCGCCCGATACAGCAGCGCCCGCAATGACGGACGATCCAGCCGCGAAACTCCACGCAACCTCGCCCGTGGCTGCGTTCAGCGCGAACATCGTCGGAGCATTTGCTTCACCGGCCATGGATGCCGCGAGTACAACCCCATCGACCACTGTCACCGGGCCCATGTCAAACGCGAGATTGGGATCGGCTACCTGCCAGAGGATCGTTCCCGTCGCGGGATCGAGAGCAGCCCACGAACCCGCATTGCCCGCCGCATAAGCCTCTCCGTAGTAATTAGACACGGCAACATAAATACGGCGGGCATCCGAAGCCGAACCCCACATCAATCCGCCCAGCTTCGATCCCGGGCCGACCTGCGTCTGCCAGAGTTCCTCGCCGGTGTCCGGATCCAGCGCATAGTAGATCCCGCTCTTCTGCCCTGCGCCGATAATCGTTTGAGGTCCGTTAGTTCCCGTATAGGTGACCTCATTCGGTGCGGAGCCAAAGTCGTAATCCGGACCCGTGGGTAGAGGACAGTCGGTATACGGACTCATAACACAGCTATAGTTCCAGAAGTCGTCGCCGTTTGCCACTCCGGACTGGTTCCAGCCCATTAGGCGTGTGGCCCACTTAACGGCACCGGTTGTCATGTCGATCGCCAGAATCGAATCCGCATGGTCCTCGGGCGAAAGGCATTTGGCATCTGTACCGCCGGCAGCCACGCATGTAAGATACTTCAGATCAGTAGGGATGCTGTAGTTGTTCCCGGTGCCCACAAATACGGTTCCGCGGTTTGTGTCGACGACCGGATTGCCGCCCCACACACCGCCTCCTGTGTAGCCCCTCGGAACGGTGAACTGCTGCCACAGCACCGCGCCGGTAAGAGCATTCACGGCCACCACACTGCCTCGTGTCGAGCAGCAGACATACGAAGGGTTTCTCGATGCGTACTCTTCATCCGAAGTCATCCCCACGTATACGACATTCCCGACCACAGTTAGCGAGGCCGTGATGACTGGAAAGGGATTGGAAGTATCCGGCTGAACCTTCCAGACCAGAGCGCCGGTGGTCGCGTTGATCGCCAACAACCAACCGGTTGGCGGCTGAATCGTGGATCCCGACGCTGGAGCAACGTATTGCGTCCCGATATATAGCAGCCCCCCCGCAATCGCGGGAGTCGTGCGCGCGACCGTCCCGGCGGCTAGACCGTAATCCGACAGCTGATGCGACCAGATCAGATTTCCGGTCAGCGCGCTCAAGGCATACAGATTCCCTGCCCAGTCCGGGAAGAAGACCACCTTACCGACCACAGCGGCCCGCGCCGATACATCCCCGCCCGTCGTAAATTTCCACTTGAGTTTCAAGCCGCCGATTTGTCTAGGCGATAGACTCGCGTTCGGCGAATGCGTACCAGCCGTATTAGCTGGGTTCTGTCCGAACATTGGCCAATCCTCGCCAAACGCCGGTAGGGCTAGGTATCCCGTAGCTATCGCCGCGACCACCAGGGTCGGGACGACGCGTCTTCTTTGCATCACGTCGCAATTCTCCTCAGGCCGGCAAAACTGGCGCTGCAAACTGTCTGACAGTTAGTCTTCTATTGTTAAACAATCCGCATGCATTCACCAATCAATTTTTGATGACCGCGCGAAAAGTACTAAGATTTCGTCTTGCTGAACGGTCTCAATTTTGAGCCTTTTCGGCGGTAAACTCCTGCCCCTGATGACCGTAAGTCGTGTAGAGTCAGTAATATCCGGAACCGTTCGGTATGCCTGCGCAGGCGGATGGCTGTCCCGCTTTTTTCTTATCTTTCCACCAGCTGGGCGGAGGCGGTATTCATTTCCGGCTCACACTTCGAGTTTCGATCGGGCGACACCAAAAACGGATTCCAGGCCGGTCAGTTTGAGTTTTCGACTCGCCGGCTAAACTGCCTCAGGCGTAAGTTCCGACGCAGCAAAGCGGCAGACGGGCCTTGATTGCCGATGTTCCGAAGGAGTGGCTGTGTTGCTCATTGCGCTTGCCGCCACAGAGAGGTGAACTGCGACGATGCCCATGGAGCATTAAGTTTCGGCGGCAGGTTAGAATATACGCACCCCAGTATGCCTAACACCTCCATCCTTGTACGTTTCACGGTGCTGCTCGCAATTTCGGCCGTACACGTGTACGCTCAAGTCCCCACACCGCCGCCTCAGCCGACCACGGGACCAGGAGGCAGCGGTTATCCTTACCGCTCGGTGACCACCTACGGGCCATATTATTCGAACCTGGCCAAACCACCGTATTCGGAATTCATGATCTACCAGCCGAAGGGCGGGACTCTTCCCAGTTCCTTTCCAGTTGTGATGTTCCTGCATGGCTATTTTTTAGGGATCGAGGGGTATCCCGCCGGCGACAGCCCGAGCAATTATATTTACTGGCTGCAGCACCTCGTCAAAATGGGTTATACGGTCGTGTACCCTTACTACGATTACACCTTGGTGCCGAGCGAGTTCACGGCGAGTATCCTCAGTTCCTGGGAAACAGCGTTGATACTCCTTGGGTCAGGGAAGGATGGTCTGATTCCGCCGACAGAGGACGCATCTGGGATGCAGACGCTGTTCGCGGGGCATTCGATGGGGGCTTACGAGTCCTTCGCGGTCGCACAGCAGCTCAGTCTGGATCCAGTGGAAGGCGTGCCGCTTCCGCGAGCAATCGCTGCATTTACGCCCGGGATTGGTTATGGCAGCACCCTACCCACAGACTTCTCAAAGATCAACCCTTTGATCAATGTGGTGTTAGTCGATGGGGACAAAGATCCGCTGGATATACCCACTGCGTTATCCATCTGGAGTTCCATCAAGAATGTTATTCCAACCGACAAGCGCGATTTTCTGGAGGTGATTTCCGACTCCCATGGGTCGCCTGCCCAATTAGGGCTTCACTGGTTCCCGGACACCAACGGGGTGGGCGACGACGATTCCGGGGTTGATGATCGTGATTACAACGTTACTTGGAAGTTAAGCGTGGGTATCTTCAACTGCACTCTCTACGGAACGCAGTGCTCTTATGGTCTGGGCCACGGCTCTCAAGAGCAGATCAATATGGGCAATTGGAGCGACGGTACTCCAGTTATTCCGCTGAGTCTGCAGCAATAGGCCGGCAGACGGGGCGGCTGCGCGGGAGTGGTGTTCGCATTCCGGCGCAAGCTAGACGATCCAGGATTAGTCTGGGGTTGCAGTAAGCGTTATGGCGGCGATATCGGCCTGCCCGGTCCCAAGACTCTTCACGAAGACTTGAAGGGGCTTCCCTAATTGCGCGGGGGCGGCTCCGGAGTTGTAAGTGATCTCTTCGATGGCAAAAGCGCCTCCCACCGGGGTTGCACTGTCGCCCGAAGCCACCGTGACGTTTCCAGCCACCAGTCCCGCTGAGTATCCCGTAAAGGGGTAATCCGCACGCGCGCCAACCTTCACCTTGAGAATGTAGGTTGTATTCGCCTGAAGCGTATCGCCAAGCGTTTGCAAGATGGAACCCGTCGCGGACGTGCTGCCAAGGGCCGCAACATATAGACCCTTAGCGTTAACACCTTTGAATTGCGACGAGGACGCCTTTAGCAGGTAAGTATTCGGGCCAGTTAACCAACCTGAGATTCCATAAGAACTGCAGTTTCCGCTAGGTGAGCACTGCAGTTGATCTAAATCAAATGTCGTATTCAGGATCGGAATTTCCACTTGCGCAGAAGCCGTCCAAGCTGAAAGAGCGAGGAGTGACAGCAAAAGCGTTTGCGTTTTCATATTTTCTCCAACCCGGTGACCGGGCGAGAGAAGTATAACACCTGAGACCGCTGGTAAAGCTCTTCTAAACCTAGGCTAGTAACCCTCGTCTCTAGATCGGGACGAACTTAGTTTGGTAGGTTCCGATCGATCTTATCAATCCTCCAAAAGGCCGTCGGTAGGCGAGCAGGAATGGGCGGTAACTCCGGAAACTTGGCATGCGGTTCCGTTTGATACCAAAACGCAACGCTGGTGTATTCGTCGGCCCGGGCGTTTGCGTGTCCATGCTCGATCGTGGCGCGCAGCGAATGCTGGAAGTAGATTGGATCCTGGATGTGGAACCGGTACATTGTATGGCTCCCGGTCCAGTCGCGGTTGCCTTGCTGGGAGTATCCGATAAACGGATAACTAAACGGCGCCTGAAACATCCATGCATTGTTGAAGTAATCCTCCATGCCGGTACCCAGGATCGCCTTGCCGCCCTCGGAACGATCGACAAAGAACATATCGTCGCCTTCGCCCCACCACCCGGTAGAGCGTCCGAACACATTCAGTATGGTGCCGACATACTGGCCTTTTCCCGTCGCTTCCATGAACACATAGTTATTCGCGCCGTCAGTGTTAACGCCATGCGATTCAGCTTCGGGTACGGCACGAGTAAGTGAGTGCCTCCACTGGGCATGAAAGCGGCCCTTCTGCGCCACCGCTTGGGAGTTCGGATATCTCAGGTAGTCGATGTGAAAGTAAAGATTCGGAACATCCGCGCCTCCATCGTTACTCACCGTTATACGCGCGCCCGACCCAAACGGCATGTCGAAGTAACAGTTCATGGCACGATCTTGAACGGTGAGAGGAAGAGACCACCACGACTGATACTTCTGTCCGCGGTGCCCCCCGGGGACATCCTCGTATTCGAACCCGGTGCCGAAGAAGTCGCCGATCGGAACCTCCACACTAGGTTCTGCCTCGCCATCCCAATACATTCGGATTACCAGTTCGCGTAGGTGAAAGGGACTGGGCGAATTAATAGTGAACCAGATATGTTTGATAGCACCGGCACCGTCGATCTGCGCCAGCGTCGCGGTCGAGTGCGCTTTGACGACGATCCAGTCGGCGTTCCCGCCGGACGGGTCGGCACTCGACGCACGGTAGGACACGGCGTCACTCAAATCGGCCAACCCGTCCAGCGGGCCGCGCTGCTGTCCTGACATCGCCGACGGGAGCAGGACGGAAGCGGTGAGCGCGATTGCGAGGATGTTCGTCCGGGTGATGGGCATCACCATACGTTAACTTGAGTCCGAGCCGAAGTGGTGTTGGGATAGAAGACCAGCTACTCGATGGTTTGCAAATATTCCCTTAACGAACTCTTGTCCGCGCCACTTCGCCCATAGATTGGTTTCGCGGAGGAAGTCGACTGCCATACGCGAACCAGACCTCGCAGTTCCAGATTTCGCATGGCCGCAGCAACATCCGACACGCTAAAAGAACGCGACGCCGGGATCCACCATTTCTCGATACCTTCCAGAGTGTCGCGCGCATCTTCGTGCACGAGCAGGTAGCGGAGGATTTCCACTTCCGCCCGCTGCACTGAACTAATCAATCTGAGCTATGAAGGCAAGCCGGTCTCCAGATGCAACTTACTGGAAAACAATCAGTTTGAGAATGAGCATGCGGCAGTAAAGCCGCACTCGACCAGTTCGTTTACTAATCCCTGCCCTATTCCGCCGCGTTTGCAATCCGGCTGGGGATCCCGTGCCGCCGCAGCAATCGTTGGAATGTTCTGCGATCTTTACCCGCAATTTCAGCGGCTCGAGTTACATTGCCGGCCGCCGTGACGAGAAGATCGATTAGATACTGACGCTCAAACTCGTACACAGCATCGGTAATTCGCATGTTCGAATCTACCGAGGTCGCAGATCGCGGTGTCCAGCCGTCGGGAAGATCAAACGAGTCGGCATCCAGGGTGGGTCCGTCGGAGAGAACAAGGGCGCGCTGGACCGCGGACTCGAGTTCCCGGATGTTACCGGGCCATCCATACTGCTTCATGCGGCGAATCGCTTCTCCCGAGACCCTTGGCGCGGGACAACAGCCCTCTTTAGCAAACCGCGCGACAAAGTGCCGCACTAATACGGGTATGTCGTCTCTGCGCTCGGTCAAAGCGGGAAGCTGCAGAGTCAAGACGTGAAGACGGTAGTATAAGTCGGCGCGAAATCTACCGTCCGAGACGCGATCAGCCAAGGGCGTGTTAGCAGCCGCTATGATCCGGACGTTGGCTTTGACCAACCGTGCCGCACCCAGCGGGCGGTACTCTCGATCCTGAAGTACGCGTAATAGCTTGGCTTGGCTTGCGGGACTCAGCGAATCTACTTCGTCTAAGAAGAGCGACCCTCCCTCCGCGACACTCAATAGACCGAAGCCGGCGCTGGATGCGTCTGTATAAGCGCCCTTCTCGTGTCCAAATAACTCGTTTTCGAACAAAGTATCCGGTAAAGCTCCGCAGTTGACGGGGACAAAGGGACGCGAGCGGCGGCCGCTGGCATAGTGGACGGCGCGTGCAAAGAGTTCTTTGCCCGTCCCGGTTTCGCCGGTAATAAGCACTGTCGCTTCAGAAGCGCCCAGGCGGGGCACTTTGCGAATTGCATCTTGGAGAACCGGGCTATCTCCAATAACAACGTCCAGATGATACTTCGCCCGAATCTGGCGAATGGATTCAACGTCCGTCGATTCGCTTCCCTTCTCTCTGTCGATTGAGAGACGAGAAAGCCTCAAACGGAGTTCAGAGGGCTCGAAGGGAGACATCACGAAGTCGTCTATATCTTCCGGCAGCGGTTCGGTCGCCGAATGCGGCGAGACAATGAGGACGCGCGCGGCCGGATGCCGGTGCCGAACTTCGCGGATCGATGAAGAGGCCCACGGGGACTCCGCAGCGTCAACGACGACCAGATCAGGTACGTGGACCGCTGCCGCAATCCGGTCGCGCCGGACAGTGGTCACGCGCAGTTCCGGACACTCGACCCGAATGAACGATGCTAGCTTCTCCCCCTTTTCAATTACCCAGATTGGAGCCGCCGTCTGCATCGCCGTACGTTAGTGTGAGACCAAGACGCGCGGTTATCAAGTGTATTCTGCTGATTTCGGCATAATTTGTGGTGCGCTCCCGAAAACTGCACTCATTCAGGCTAGAAGCCGCTCGCGCACTTCTTCGCTCTCCAAGGGCAGGATGTTGGCTTGAGTCGCGACTACCGGGGAAACCAGGTATTTACCTTGCGAAATGTGGAAGGCGAAGTACTGGTCGATACCGTGGTGCACTCGCAGCCATTCTTCCATCCCGGCAAAGCTGGCCGGAACCTCAGTCAGAATGCGGTCGAAAACGGAGTGGTGAAACGCCACTGCGTGGGTGCAGGTGACCGCGCCCGCCTCCGCCAGACGCGTGGCGCCTTGTAACAGAGGGAACTCCTGACGCCACCGGCATGCGCCCAGGTAAAGCATTCTCCAATCCCGCCCGCGTAACTCTTCGAGTGCAGTCATCAAGCTGGAGATGGCGTCGGACGTGAATAGCACGTCGTCTTCGAACACAAGCACGTTCGCAAGTCCCTGCCGTTTCGCTTCCTCCACGACAGCACGATGCGAGAGTGCGCAACCTACGTGATGATTCGGCTGAGTCCGGAGCGCCTCAAACCGGCGGACTCGATGCAAGATGCCCAAGCGGTCGAAGCGGGCGCAAACTTCCTTCCAACGCGCGCTCTCTTCCGCAAGGTTCAGACAATAGATCGCGTCGAAGAAATGGAAAGGATTGTTTAACTCGGCGCGAACGGCGGCCACGATCCGTTCAGCCACATGCCAGCCGAGGTACCCGCGGAAGTGTTCGAGAGCGGGCGAAGGATCGATACCCAACTCGTCCGCAATGATCAGATAGTTCCGGAGCCGGTCTTCCCAGGTGTTTTGGTAAGGTACACCGGCCGGGCGATTGAAGCGATGGATCCAGCGGAGGAAGGGCAGACAAAGCGTGCGACCGCCGGCGCGCCGGAACTTTTCCTGAATGTACCCCTCTTCGCCTCCGAAGCCTTTGAGCCGTGGATTGAAGCCCGGCCAGGCGGACTTGCGGCACGCAAACACTCCCAACCCCTGCATCTCGATTTCGAAAGGCGGCGCGGCGGGGTCGTTCGCCCGGTCGTCAGTGGCCCAGACGCCGTACATACCGGCCGACCAGATGCGGTCCATGTGCGTAGAGAGATTCCGTAGGTCGTCGTAGATCAGCGGACCTTGCAGCAGATCTGGAGAGTTTGGATGCGCGTGGAAATAACTGAGGAGTTTCCCGAGCGCGCCGGGAACGAACATGACGTGAGAATCCATGCAGAGCACGAATTCCGCATTGGATTCGCGGAAGATGACGTCGCGGACCGCGGTACCGCACAGCCGGTCGAAAGGGATGTAGCGATAACCTGCGACCCAGTGCTCGAGGTCCTTCAGAGCTGCGGAGATCGGGCCGCCCGGATGGTTGTCGACGACGATAATTTCGATATCGTTAATGACTTCCGGATGGTAAAGGCGCAACGCCATAACGGAGAAGTAGACTCCGTCGTAGTCGTCGAACGTGGCCATGCCGATGGTGAGGACTTTGCCCATCGAGCCGTTGTCAGAACGGGTGCGTATCGATGCAGCCACCAGGATTCAGGACCAATCCGCCGCCCGACGGACATGTGTAGTCGTACCGGCACGACGGTGCGTCCGGTTTGGGATTGCTCGCGTCATTCACTTCCGCCCAAAGGTAGCCTTTGTACACCGCGATGTCGATAACCATGCCGCATCCGAACTTCACATGGCAGGTATAAGGCGGTGTGGTTGCACCGGGGTCGCAAATAATGGTTTGCACCCCGCCGTGATCGAGTCCTGAGATGTGGTCGCGAACGTATCTTTCAGCTGCGACTTTGGACAGACTCTGCGGATCGCTCTCCCATCCGGCACAGCTACTTGCTTCTGGAGTGGGACCGGGGGAAGGATCGGGCTGACCGCCTGGCGCGACTTCGCGTTGGATTGCGGGCGCGGACGAGTCACGCTGTTGGACCACGTGGGCGGCCTCATGCGCCATGAGTTTCGTGTCCGTGGAACTTTGTCCGGAACCGAGCCAGATGTCTTGGCCGTGTGTAAAAGCTCTGGCCTGCAGGCCCTTGGCGAGTTCCTGGTCCGCTGGAGTGTTGTGAACTCGAACGTGGCTAAGATCCGCGGACAGCAACGGCTCCAGGCGCGCGCGAAGCTTTGCGTCTAAGGGCGAGCCCGCGTCCGAAACCGGGATTGCAGATGGCGCGTAGTTGGCGTGAGCGGCCCGGACAATCGAATCAGGGGATTTCCCAGGAGTGCCACCGCTTGCCGCTAAGTCGGCGACCCGATCGGCTTGTCGCTCTCGCGCGTCGCCTGCTCGCCCCACCTCAAGCTTTCGTTGCGCGCTCTTCATGAACAGCGGGATTCCGGCGGGCCTCCCGGAGTCGCCTTGAGCGCCCTTGCGCCCGGTTAAGGTGCGCATGGGAGGCTTACTCTTTCTATGGTCCGGATTGGCGCTGCGTTTAGTTGGCATTCGGATTCCGACCTTTATGAAGGTGACTCTGCCTGCCCGGGTTCATCCTGCTTTTCGGCGATCGAGTCGAGCCAAACCTTCACGTCATCAGGATTAATCTGGCCGACCGCAGAGATGATCTGCTCGATTGAAGGTTTGCCTTGGGTGATGTTCATCAGCGGCTCGAGCCATGTTCTCCACTCTTCGGGAGGCTCATCATGACCCAGCTTTTCAGTAAATTCCTCTAACTTCCTGGCCAGTTCGTCGCTCCCGCTACCAGGGACTGAACCGCTGTCGAATGTGGCGTACTTGCAATCGGCGCCTTCGAAAGCGGTTCCATCCAATAGCGCACCGCGGAAATCGGCGCTGTGGAATCGGCCGTTTGAAAGGTCTGCGCCACGCAGATCGGCTCCTCGAAAGTCCGCCTCATCGAGGCGGGCTCCAATCATGGTCGCGCCGCGCATATCTGCGCCGCGAAACTCAACTCCATCGCCTTCCGCGCCGTCGAGCACTGCGCCCCGAAGGATCGCGCGAGAAAAAGTAGTCTCAGTAAGGTGGCCGCGGCGGAAGGTCGCGCGGGAAAAGTCCGCTGCTTCGGCGGTGCTGTTTTCGAGCCGGGCATCGTCGAAGCAGGCGCCGGAGGCACGAACAACGTCGAATGCACAGAGTCTCACCGTGGCGCCGCGAAAATCGGCGTCCTCGATGTTTGCGTTCTGCAGGTGGCAAGTGGCAAGCCGAGCACCGCGAAAGTTAAACCTTTGCAGATTCAACCCGCGGGCATCCAGATCGTCGACACGTACGGCTTCTCCGCTCTGCGGATTCAAAGTCTTCAGATCATCCACTGGCGGCTTCGGCTGATTTGGATAAGTCCACCACCAGTGGTTCAACGGCAGTCCTTTCCGGCGTGGTGGGTATGGGGCAGATCCTCGATGCCTAATTCGAACTTAATCCGGCCTTTGCGGCTCTCAGACCATTCACATCCGGTCGCGCCCATCCAATAAGAACGCAGATCGATGCCGCTGCCGGTCTGTCCAAAAGGGCTTTTACCAACGAATCTCATGAAATACCAATGAACGAACATCCCATCCCATACAGCGGGGGCACCCAGAAACACCGGACGTCCTCGTTTTCTGAGACCGTTAACCCACTGTGCGGCCGCTTGCATTGCTTGCTCCGCAGTAGGAGCTTCGTTCGACAACCGATTGCGATCAAGGCCCCCGACGGCTAGCGCCTCAGGTTGAAATCGATCAGAGATCGGCTGGATCTCGGTGTAGAAACACAGATCGGGAAAACCAACAACTGCCATTCCAAGCGAGAGCATGCTGTAGGGACCTGGCAGGGGACCGTCCGCCTCGACATCTACCGCGATGTAGATTTCAGGAAGATCTTTAGACATCTTTTCCGCAGCTTTCAGCGCTCCTCGAATTCGACTATCTCAGTCCCGTCGGGCTCGGTAAAGATAACCCGTATCAACCCGTTCTCGTACTCAAATCGCCGGATCCCGAGCGGGGAGCCATCGGGATTGATAAGTGCTTCGCGGATTGCCTCGCCGCGAGCATCGACTAGTCGGTTGTTAATCTGCAGTAGCTTACCCTGCGAACTCCAACTGCTCAATATGTGCAGCTCACCTTCGTCGGTGACGCGTGGGGGCGCATAGACGGTGGCAGGAACAGGGCCGTACTCTTCCAAATGGTTGCGGATGATTTCGGACCCGTCGGAATCCACATCGTAGTACACCACCGAGCGAGCCTGTCCGTTGATAAAGACCTCCGCCCGGTGGGGCCGATCCCCATGAAACTCCGCACGTACATACGTGCCTTTCTTCTGCGCCTGAGCAGCAGACATCTCCTCGGGAGGAGAATAGTTTTGCGATCTGAAGTAGCGAACCGTGCTTTGCATGGCAATCAGAATTTCAGATATGGACCGATATCAAACGAACCACCTTTTAGAATAAAAGAAATCTGCATCGGCAGATCACCCGCGGCTCCATAGACGTATTTAGGGAAAGTCGAAACGCCTTCCGGCGGTTGCTGGAAGTAGGTATTAAGTATTCCTTTCGCCGCTTGAACATTGATCCTGTTATCGACTGATCCTGGCCTAAAGGCTCTTGCACTATCTACCAACGCGTCGAACTGGGCTTTGTCAACGAGCACTGCCACGTCCACATCTTTCGGATTCGCCTTGCTAACTGCGCTCCCATGCACGCCAATGTCGTCGGTCGGCGCACCGAATTTACCCAGCGCGGCCTTGATCTTCGTTTTGAAGGTTTGGAACGAAGGTTCGTCAGGGAAGCCATTAGGATACCCTCGGTCCCGGACAGTTTTCCAGCCCTGGAATCTTTCTTCGACTGCTGCGTCAACGTCCGGGTAGGGCTCTTCTTTTCCAGCCGCGCGAGCTTTGGCGTTCTTAATCTCGAGCTGTTTTCGAAGATCCGCGCGAGCTCCCTCATCGGCCTTCGCGGCGGCCTCGGGATCAACATCTCGCTCAGCGGGCTCGTTTTCGGGACCGGACTCGCTTTCACCCGAAGTATCGGGTTCCGGATTCTTTGGATCGCTCGTAGCGGCAGATTCTTCGGCTCCAGGAGCGGGTTGCTCCGTGGTTGCTGGTGCCACAGGTTCTTCTGTGACGGCGGTAGGCCGCTGCGCGGTAGCCGGCTCGGCGGCGTGCTCGCTTGGAGTAGTTGCCGGTTGTTCCGTTGCCGCTGCACCAACAGGTTGCTCGGTTGCCGCGGGCGCGAGCAGGTTGTTCCGTAGCAGCGGGCGCAGCAGGTTGCTCGGTTGCCGCCGGTGCGCCTGGCTGTTCCGTCGTTCCAGTGGATGCAGGGGTTCCCGGTTCCGTCGTACCTGCACCTGGCGCTCCGGTCTCAGTCGCTGTACCGGATGGCGCTCCGGTATCGGTTGAACCGCCGTGTGGCGCGACACCGCCAGCCCCGGTAGCTCCCACGCGGCTGAACGTGAAGCCTTTCGCGCCGGTCCCCTTAGGCCCATAGCTCAGGTTGTAGCGGCCGCCGAATCTCGAGCCAATACCGAAGGTGACGATCGCGATCCCAATGGTTACGGCAAGTTCAGTCCAATTGAAGTTCTTGAACGAGAAGCCTTGACTGAGGAATTGCGCAAGTACGTCGGTTCCCGCGCCCACCGCGACGGCGACGCCGAGGCGTATCGCCACGGAGGCCGCTTTCACCGCGCCGCCCAGACCTGCGCCCAATCCGCCGCCAAACGCGCCCGTGATTGCACCGACCGCAACCGCCTTGCCGAATGCGCCCCATGACCATTTCTGGTTATTCCACAGAGTGCTCGCGGCGTAAAGCATGCCCGAAGTGACAGCGCCGACAATCGCACCGACGATAATCCCCGCCACAATTCCGCCCGCGCCGAAGGTCACGATTGTGGCGACGACCATGATAATAATCACCGCGATAATCAAGACCACGGCTAGAACTCTCTTCCACGCAGGGGCCACGCGAGCGGCGGCTTCATTCGCCTTTTTGGGGATCTCGCATTCCATCTGCTGCTTGTTCGTCCGCAGCGCTTTTTCGAGATCCTGGGCGGACTGATCGAGTTCGGAAGACGCGCCGCTCATCACCGTGTCGCAGGCTTGCGCCATTCCGAGAACAGCTTTCCCCAGCGCCTCCGATCCGCTGCTGGAACTTTGCTTCGCCTGCTGAGCGAAGCCCTCCTCCATACCGTTGAATGCCGCCGCAGCCCCGGAGGAGATCTGGCCGACCGAGCCGGTGAATCCAGCGGAGGCAGTGGCGGTCATTTCGTCATTGCTCGACGCAACGTTCTCTAGCGCCGCAAGCCCATCGCCGACGAGTCCGGACAGACGCGATTGAGCGTCGTTCGATCCGGTTTCGATGCCGTTCTGCAAACTGCCGGTCATCGATCGGACCTGAGACGCCGCCTGGGACAGAGCTTTAGTAAGGCCGTCAGGATCGGGTGACTCTCCCCCGGCGAGCCGACGCTGCACGGTTAGCAAACCCGACACAGCCGAGTTCACCGCTTGAACCACATTCGACTGCAGCGATGCCGCGCTGCTATGCGCAACTTGCTCTTGGGTGAGTTGCTGAATATAGCCGGCGTCGTCAGCGGCTTGGCGTTGGTCTTGTTCTTGTTTGTCGAACTGGCGCAGCGTTGACGAGAGCGCGGACTGAACGGAGGCGACTTGGGAATCGCGCGCCTGATTGGCGCCTGACACCGCGGAATCACGGGCGGCTTCGAGTGACTGAACCAGTTTGCCGAGCTGCGAATCGAGCGTGTTGCGGGATGCGTTCGCAGCCGCGATGATGGCACACCGGCGGTCCTTGCGGCCGGCCTTTACTACATCGAGAGCCCTCTTGTGGGCCGACTCGATCAGCTGTTTTCGAAATCCTTTGGCTGTCTCTTTCGCGGCGTTCTGCTGGGCTTCCGCACGGCGATCCGTGAGGTACCCTTTCATGATGCTGTCGCGGTGACCGATCTTGCATTTCCCGTATTCGGCAGCGAATTCATTGCCCCTGCTAACGCAGTCGTCACCGATTTTGGTGCCAAGCGCCTCGTGCCTGGCGCGGCCTTGGGCGTAGACTTGGGTGACTCTGTCCAGCGTTTCCGTTTCCTTCTGATTGACCTGCTGCACGGCTGCGTCGTGGCTAGCATGCAGCGCCGCGATTGCGGAGGCTGTGAGCGTGGCTGCAGACTGAGCGACCCGCACGGCGTGCGCTTCAATTTGCCGGGCTGAAGTGGCAGCTTGTGAGCGAGCCCGCCCTCTCGCTATTTCGACCCGAGCGGAAATCGCGCTCTTCTGACGTTCAATGGATGCGGCCAGCTGCGCCTTCGCTGCTTCGGCTTGGGCACCGAGCCGTTCGGGAACCGCATCGGCCGCAAACGCAGCCGCGCGATCAAGCTGTTCAGCCGTGTCACTAAAGAAGTGATCGGCGCTCGCAGCCGCTTGTGAGCGCCGGGCAGCATCGGCAGGGCTCTCGTTGGGCAACTGAACAAACTTCGTCCCGCCGCGAAGAACTGATATTCCTTCCAGAGACGCTTTGAGTTGGGAAGACGAGCTCGCGTACGCGGCAACGGCTGCGTTTCGCTGTGCCTCCGAGGAGGCCGCGGCTGATCCGAGCGGCGAACCGACCGAAACGGGAGCTGCTGCAGCATCGGCCGGTGGAGCTGCCGCAGTACTCGCGGCAGGCGCTGAACCCGAACTTTGAGCGGCAGGCGCTTGCGCCGGCGCCTTTGCCGCGCCCGGTCCCGGAGCACCCGGAGAATTTCCCGACGCGGCATTTCCCGATGGAGCAGCCGCAGCAGCCTGCTGCGCCGGGCAATTGTCCGGTTCGGGGACATCCGGGACCTCTCCGGATACTTGTTCCTGCGACTTTGTCGCCGGTGGATCCGTCTGTTCACCCTGCTGCTGGCTCTCAGGTGGATCCGGAACGTCTTCGTTGTAACACGTTGCCGCTCCTACACCCGTGCAGGCGGGTGCCGCGGAGGTTTGAGCTGAGGCGCCCTGGGGTGAAGCGCTTTGACTGCCCTGGGCCGGCGAAGCTTGCGCTGGTTGGGGCGCATTACCGGCAAATGGTGCAGCAGCGGGTGCGGCGCCCGAAGCGCGTGGCGAGCTTCCCTGGGGCTTCGTCGCTGTGGTTCCCGGTGCGCCGGCTGAAGCGCCTGTTTTCGGCTGTCCCTTACCTGCGCCTGTTTCCGGGGTACCGCTAGCATTCGGATCTTTATTTGCCGCAGTCGAGGTCTTAGCCGCGGCCTTTCCGCCCCCCGCCGGACTAGCCTTACCTCCCCCAAGCTGTGCAGTAGAGCGATCGCTGATAACAGGAGGTTCGATTAGGTGTGCCGCGTCGACTTGCAGCTGATGCTGGACGGAGGGACCCGATCCCGCGCTGCCGCCCGGCACTTGTCGATCGAGTACGGGCTCGGCGGATTCTCCTCGAGCTACCGCATCGGCAGCAGCATCGGCTTGCCGCTCATACGCGTCGCCTGGACGGCCAATTCCCCCATCGAGCTTGGCCCCATTATGCTGCTGCACAACATGCGCAGCTTCGTGTGCGGCCAATCTAATGTCTGGTTCGCGCTGGAACCCAATCCGGTCGCCGGCGGTATAGGCCAATGATCCCATTCGTTCGTTCGCCTCTGCCGCTGGGCCGCCGATTTGCGCACGCGCGCCGGTGACGTCATGCCTGCCAAAGGAAGCCTGTATCCGATCGAGATGAGGCAACGGCGCGCTGGCATCAGCAATGCCTTGGGACGCAGTTCTGTGGGCGTCGGAAGCATTGCCGCCGCCGTGTTTGCAGGCTCCGCCGCCGCAGCAGGAGCATTTTGCCTGGACAGTCGGGACGGCCTGCTGTTTCTCGTCTTCTTCCTGGCATTTCGCACACTTGAACTGCAGCGGGCTCTGTACCGAATTGCGATTGGATTGTGAACCCGCCGCCCCACTCAAAAATCGCGGTAAACCGGCCGATGCGCCGCTGGAAGATTGCAGTTCCAACGGACCGGGGTCCAATGCGGGCGCAGCTTTAGCTTTCTTGTTCTTCTCCTTAGCTTCGGGGGCAAGAGCGGCTGGCATTCACTGCGTCCGTTTACGCGCTCCGAATCAGCTCAGGCGGGGTCTGCCGCCCCAGCTTGCGATACTCATCGCTCAAGCCCACAAACACATCCGCGTACTCGATTGGCCGCCGTCCAGCCTGCGCCAACACCGCCGCGGTCAACACCGCATTGCGGATGTGTCCGCCAGCCAGATCGGCTGCGGCGGCAAGCTGATTCAGTTCTCGCGGCGTCAGTTGATGGTGCGATCCCAGGTGGGACAGCCACAAGAGGCGCCGCTCTTCCGGACCCGGCAGCGGGAACTCGATAATCATGTCGAGACGGCGGCAAAACGCCGGATCGAAGCGCGCTCGGCTGTTGCTGGTGAGCAGCGTGATGCCATCGAACGTTTCAATCCGCTGCAGCAGGTAGTTGGTCTGGGCGTTGGCGAAACGGTCGTTCGATTCCTTAACGTCCGTGCGTTTGCCGAATAGCGAATCGGCCTCGTCGAACAGCAGCAGCACACCGGATTCTTCCGCGCGCGCCAAAAGCTGGGCCAGATTCTTCTCGGTTTCGCCTATGTACTTACTGGTGACCGACGCCAGATCGGCGCGATAGAGCGGCAGTCCGAGTTGCGTCGCGAGCCAGCTTGCCGCCAGCGTTTTGCCGGTTCCCGACGGACCGGTGAACAGCGCACGCACGCCCGGCCGGTAACGGGCTAAAGCCGAAGCTCCCAGGCCTTCGATCAAACTCTCGCGGGAGCGGCAGCGCAGTAGCAGACGCGATAATTCCTCGTGCAGGAGTTCGCCCACAACCAGGGCTTCATCTGGAATCTGGTCGGTCAGCGGATGCGCGAGGGCCTCCAGGCCCGAACCTTCTCCATCCCACGAAGCTGCGGCAATGTCGCTGAATTCGGGGCGGGCGCGATCGTCCAGTAAGCAGCGCTGGCGCACCAGACGGCCCAGTTGAGCGATGCGCCCACTGCCATGCCGGTATTCAGAGGCGAGCCGGGACGCTAGATCACCCTCGCCGATCGCGATATCCCAAAGTCCGCCACGTTCGCGCCGCGGAGGTACACCGATTCGCCAGGATGCGGGACTTTCTCCATGCGCTTCGATACTGCCGTCGTGACCGCATAACGCCAGCGCGGGTCCTTCGTAGCCTTGAATCGCGGGGACTGTCCGGCGGTCACCCGGACCGGGCTCGAAGCAGAACACGGGAATCAATTCACGAAGCAGGAGCAGCGGCCCAAGTCCAATGAGGTTCGGACCTGTTTTCCCGTTCCCTCCGGACCGTTCCATATCGATGAATAGAGCGCGTTTGCCGAGTGCGATGGCAATGGTCTGTGCGACCGTTCTCGATTCCGCTAGCGAACCGCTGCGCAACACCAGCACACGCAGCGAGCCGCCAATGACGCCTCGCGCCTGGCGTTTCGATTCCGCGATGACAGAAGGGGGCAGCGGAGTCTCGGGGAGATCGTCGACGCCGAGGGATGTCCCGGGCCAGTGGGCATCGCGCCCGCTGAGAGCCAGGCAGAGCGGACCGGGCACTGCGACGGCGCGCTCAGCTGCGGGGGCATTTTCGTTCAGAAGATTGAGTAATCCGGATTCGACGGCCCGGCCGGTTAGCAGGCATTCGATCACGTTCTGGTCCGGCTCTAGATCCGCGAAGGCGGCAGCCAGCAGTCCGAGCGTCGGGCGCGAACCGCCGATGGGCGCTTGCAGGTGCGCGATGACGCGTCCGCACATTAAGTCGGTTTCAACTGCAGCGGCCAGCGCGACCGTCAGAACTTCGACTGGGCGCAGTTGCAGCTTGCTCGCGAGTTCCAGGAGTGGCGTTTCGGGCGACTCGGCGAGCGCCCGATCGAAAGACTCGCGTAGGCTTTCCTGGTGCGAAGCTTCACCGGAGAACATCCGCAGAAAGGCGGCCTCGGGAGAGGTTGAACCTTCGGGCACAAGGGCTGCTAAGGCGGCCAGACTGCACGAATAAACGCTGTGCGCGAGGCGCGGCTCTGCTACCGCGGCATTCCTAGCCATGGAATTCTCTTCGATAGAGATAGTGGAACCGCACGACGCGGCCGAACCAGGGGAGCCAACCGGGATCCAGATCAAGTCCTATGCGCCGGATCCGGATCTCCGCTTCCTCGAGCGGCAGTGAGACGTCGAGGTCGGTGCGGTTCACGGAGAAGAGGCCGCGGCGCGCCACGATCTCGCGGACGGCGATTCTGCCGGTTCGCCAGCAGTACCGTCGCACCGCAATGGCCCAGACTCGAAGAAGATCCTCGAAGGAAACTAAATCGCTGGAAGATGCGACATTGGAGGGCCACCAACGGGACTCATACGCGCCTGCGGAGCGATCCCACGCGTCGGTGATGTTCGATTCGAGCCAGGACGCGATTGGGTCGTCCGGCGCGATTTCGGCGTGTGCGGCGAGGTGGAGAAACAGGCGCGCGATGAAGTCTGGGCACGCGTCAGTAAGGCCTGCGGCAATCGCCTTTTCAATGCCTAATCGTGCCAGAGCATTCAGCAGGAAAAAGATACCGCCGGCTTGAGTGGTAACTCCGTCAGCCTGCCAGAAGCGGGGAGCGGATGAGCGTAAGGTTGCAGTTTTAGAGCGGGTTGCCGGATCGTAGTACCCTTCCGGCACTTGGGGCTGGGCTGAGATCGACTCTGAAGTCGCAAGCGATTCTGAAGTCGGAACTGAGTGGGGCAGTACATCATCGGGAAGGGTTCCGGTCAGTTCAAAGGCAGATTCGGGAGAGCGGCTTGCAGTCGCGCAAGAAGTAACGTCGATCCGGTGGGAGCGACGCAAGGGCGAACGTTGTCGCTGGATGGGGATGCGGTGGATCAGGCTCAGAGTTAACGAGCCGCCGAACGGATTTTACGTTTTCCGCCGGCGTGTTGCTCTGTACGCTCTCTTCGCCCGCAGGCTGTGAAGCGGTTTCTCGATGGCACTCTGAAACCAGCTGACGCAAAAGAATCCGGGCGTGCTGGACTACCGTTCCCGCAGCCATCTGCGAGGGCGATTCCTGCAAAATGGCGAGAGCCGTGATCCAAACGACGCGCGCGTCGTCAACCCCGAATACGCGTAAGGCTTTTTCTACAGCACGCCGCACGGGAATCGAATCCGGCATACGGACAATCGACGCAGCGGGAACGGTCCGGCCGCCGTCCATTTCCTTCACCCATGTCTCAGCTACGGAGATCGGGATCGCGTCAAGCAAATAGACGACGTCAACGTGAGGGCCGCCCTGAATGCGCGTGCGGCCAAAGACCGCGATGGCGACGGCCACCCATGCAGCCGGCGTGGAGCGAAGCTCCTCGATGATTAGCTGTATCGCGCGAGCGGAGCTTAATCGCGAAGGTTCACTGTCGCCCACGACCATCGGCCAGAACCACTCAGATGCTGTCCGGTGCCCCGCCCTATCAACTACGCGGTGCAACAGAATCTCCAGCGCTTCCAGCTTGCTGCGAAAGAAGACAGCCGTTGCAACGTCGGCACGCGAGTCGTTGCCGTGGACGGCTTGCGACGCTTGCTCGGTAAGCGCGCGCTGGAAAGCTTCGAGCCAGGTCCGGCGATCTCCGTCGGGCGGCAGACCCGTTACGCGAAGACGCCGGAAATAGTAAGCTCGGCCTTCGTTTTCGCCGGGCAGCGAGGCCAGACGCAACGCTTCTTCCATGCTCGCGACGAGCCGGTTGCGCGGCGCTCCTGTGCTGAGGCTGAGCCGCGCGCGCCGCACATGCCGGGCATTCCGTTCGTCAATCCGCCACCCCGTTGATTGATTCATGCGAGTGCGCGAACCGCCCGCGTTTGTGGCGCCTGACCGGAGAAGCGGGCGACGTCGTTGGTTTGCAGAGCAACGCCGGCCTGGTAGACCTGCGTCACCGTCGCCCGTACGCTGGTGCTGTCGAGATCAGTGACGACGGCCTGCGCGGCAAGAGTACCGGCGCTATAGAGCTGCACGTACATACCGTGAACCACGCGGTCGGAAGGCAGCGTCAGCGAAATCACTCCGCCTACTTTCGGCGTGGCGGCGAGAGTAACGGCTCCAGTGATAACGCCGTCAACCGGGGCATCGCTGGCCAGCAGAATCGAGACACGCACCACGTCGCTCATGAACGCGACGGCATCTGAGTTGGTCGTATCGATCTGCTGAAAAAGCCAATCCACCAGCATCTGCATCTGCTGGCGCGACACATAGTCCAGCGAGTTCCAGTTGGGAAGCACCGCCAGGCTTTGCAGCTGGAGAGACAATCCCAAACCGCTCAGGAACTGCGCCCACGCGAGCCGGTCGATGGGCAGCACCTGGCCTGACCGGGTGTAGATGCAGGTAGCCACGCTGGAGATCTGCTGCATCAGCCGCGAGGTGGCATTCACTACTTCGGCGTGTACGGAATCCGAGGAGATCAGATCCCCGGTAGACGTGACGCCCCGGAGGATCTCGATCTGCGATGTCCAGCTCTGGTTCACCAATTGGACCGGCTGAAAGGTGGCTCTCTTCGTTTGGAAAACGCGAGATACCTGTTGGTTGGCGCTGTAGATTCTTGAAATCACCGGTGCGAACACGCCCGGTTCGGAGGCGGCAGATGAAGCGCGCAAGGGCACTTGCAACTGCATGGCAGCGCGCGCTTGGGCATCGATAGCTAAGCCCTGCAGGATGGCTGGCCGCTCAAGATTGCTGAGCAGCTTCTGGATCGAGGGCAGCCAGTTTACCGGCGCGTCGCGCAGCAACGCCACGATCTCGCGCAGCTCCGGCGGGATCGAGACCGTTTGTTGCAGGCAGCTCGGCACCGGGCTCGCAATGTTGCCGGGCACAAGTTGCCGGCTGGGAACATCGGCTTCCGTCGTTAGCGTGCGGGGGCGCGCGAACACGACCGTGGTCACGCTCCTCAAGGTTGCCGCCCGCTGCGAGTTCACACCCTCCACGCGCTGGGTTTCATCGTTCAGCAACGCCGTTGTGAAAGCGATATCCTGCCGCGCTTGTGCCAGATCGTTGTCCAACTGGGTCAGCAATGTTTGGGCTTGCGGCAGATAGCCTTGAACATTGGCGAGAGCCGTGCCACAGAGATTGACGAAATCGCTGTACTGGGCAATCCGTGCTTCCACCGCGCGCAGGAGTGCCGAGTGCTGCTCCAAAACGTGAATGCCGGTAGAGAACAGCGCGGCTTCGTCGGGGTCGCTTCCGTTCGATGCCGTGATCCAAGGCGCCTGCACTGACGCCAACACCGCGCTGGGATTCCGTTTGAAGTCCGCAAAAGTCGGCAGAATGGAAGGTGGCGGCGGCAGAATTTGAAAGGGCGGCGGCGTGGTCGTGGGTCCAGGAGTTGTCGTCGGGCCTGGAGTTGACGGCGTCCATTGGTCCACCAGGATCGGGATGTCGTCGAGCGTGATCTCCAGGTCGGCCAGCAGCTGCATGATCGCGAGGCGGTTCCCCACCGGGTAGAAGATGCCGTCCTGCGATGCCGGATTGGCCAGCCGTTGCGCGATGGTTAGGGTACGGACGTTAAGCTGAGCCCCCACCAGCGGCGATTGCTGTAGCACATCGGCGGGCGTTGCCGGCTGCGCAGCGGTGCCGGGATTGATGGGCGTGAAGTGAGCCGGCGTAACGTTGGCACGCGTTAGTGATGGCAACGCTGCCTTGGTCGATAGCGTTCTGCTCGATTGGACGGTTGTCGCGCTCGCTTTTGGAAGCTCGATTTGACTGGCCGCTCGCGTCGCGGTGATGGGCGAAGTTGTTGGGAGTCGTAGTTCCACGCTCCGTGAGGTGGCTTTAATCCCTGCGATCCCGGTAGTTCCGGCTCTTGCCGGATTCTGCGTAGTGGTTGTCGGCGGAGGGGTCGTCGAGAGTAGCGAACCGAGATAGTTCTGCAGGTTCGTAGCGGTCGCCGCGGCAGATACACCGGTGGCGATATTGGCTACGATCGGCGAGACATTCAGTTGGGTCGCATCCGTTGCGCCCACAACAAATTGCCGGAGGCGATAGATGTCGCTTTGGGCGGTCAGAAACGCGAGGTCCAACAGATCGTTCGCGCTAGAGATCTTTGCGTTGATTCGGTTGATGAAATGTTGCAGCCCGCACTGGGCCATGTCGTTCAAGTCATCCTGCGAAAAGAGCTTGAGCGAGACCGGATTGCCGTTCGCATCCTGCGTGAGTGTGTACGGCGCGTTTTGAGAGGTGATGAGCAGCGACTGAATGTCATTTGAGGAATAACCGCCGCCGGCTATCGGCGAAGTGCCGAATTGCTCGTTTGCCGCAGGCGAGTAGGGTTGCGCATCGCGGCCAATGATTTCCGGCAACGAAAGCCCCGCGTTGGGATCGTAGGGCGGCGCCTGCTGCGTGCCGGTCAACGCCTGAGACAGCGTATTCGCTTCCAGTTGAACGGCCTGGCGATGCTGCAACACACCATCGCGTTCCAGCGTCGCGCTGTCGACCGCGTCCTGAAACGAGGGGTCCACCCGCTCCGTGATCAGAATCTCGGGGTCGAAGACTGCGTCGGGCAGCGGGATCATGACTTGGACAGATTCGTTTTGCGTGACGTCCAGCGGTAGAGCCGTCATGCTGGTCAGCAGCGTGGTTTCGATCTCTTCCTGGTGGATCGGCCCGACATCGAGCGTCCAGGCGGGCGGGAACCACGGAGCTGCCAGTTTGCTGAAGTCTAATGACGAGGCGGGCAGCAGGCCGCAGGGTGGTAGAAACGCGAAGGCCTGGTTGAAATTGGTGAAGCTGAGGTTGTTGAGTTGTTCCGATAGCTGATACACCCGGGCCTGCGCCAGCGCGGGCTGCACCAAGAGTGGTTGCGTGTCTCCGGGAAGCGCATAGCGGCTGCGCGCCAATCCACCGGCGCGCACAACCGCCGACCTATCCACGAACTGAAGCTTCCAATTCGTGTCGAAACCCAGGAGCGCTAGCGGCACGCCGAGAAGATCCCATGGCAGCCGGTCATCGTACGCCAGCAGCATTTCCGCATTGAATATGGTGTAAACGAGACGGTTTCTCCAGGTTTGCGCAGGGTTGACGGACGGCAGAATCAAAGTACTCGGGCTGGAGGGCCACGCGACCATCACGAGGCGCACACCGTCGACGATCTGCCAGTCTTCGAAGGCGTACTCTTCGGGGTCCTGATCGCAGGACGCATCCAGATTCCCGGACACGATGAGCGGCGCGGCACCGGTGTCGACGCTTTGCCCGTTGACCTGGCCGGCGATGGGCTGCAGGAGAAGCACCCCCGCGAAGTTGATGTTGTTCGGATCTTTGGCGTACTGCTGGAACGGCGCGATGACCGATCCGGTTTGCGGATCGATCACCAGTAGCGAGCTGAGCGTCGTGCCCAACGTGCTGGTCAACGCGGCGTCTTCACCGGAGGCGGAAATTCCGTATCCCGGGGCGATCTGCAAGATAGGATCGGCCTTGGTCAGATCAGCCGAGACTTCCAGCCCTTTCACGACGCCTTGGGTCACGCACTGGCCGAGGATAGCCAATCGCCCCGCGCGGTAGAGCTGCTCGCTTTGAAGAGCTGGTGCGGTGAGCGCGCGTCCGGGGTACAAGTTCAGGCGATGCAGCCAGCCGGGATCAACCTGCTGCAGCAGCTGCGGCTCGATGCCGACCAGATCCTCACCGGGTAACGCGTCTTGTATGAGAGTTGCGCTCATTGTTCCTACCCGCCAACCTTGACGCTGGCCGTACTCGTCAGATAATTCGCATCGCCGTCGTACACTGCCGTGACGGTTTGCAATTGGCCGGTGGGTTTCATCGAGAACGTGGCGGCACCACCACTAAGCGGCACTGTTTGGGGTTGCGTAGTGCCTGGACTAACGGTGAACGTCACGCTTCCGGTCGCGGCGGCCGGCGTGACCTTGGCCGTGAATGCGGTTCCAAGCGTTACCTGACTTTCAGTTATCGCGATGGTAGTGGCCGCTTTGTTCACGGTGTGCGTGATTGAACCCGAACTGCCGGCGTTCGCAGCGTCGCCGCTGTAAGTGGCTTTTATCGGATGCGCGCCGGTGCTTAGCGATGCGGCTTGAACACTCGCGCTGCCGCCGCTCAACGCTGGTGCGCCGAGCGTGGCGGCACCGTCGGTAAACGTGACGACGCCGGTCGCCCCCGCAGGCGAGACCTTGGCGACGAAGGTGACCGACTGTCCGAAGGTCGACGGGCTCACTGGATCGGAAGTCACCGTCACCGTTGACGGCGCTTGAACGACATTCTGCGTGAGCGCGGCCGACGTACTCGTAGCGTTGTTCGCGTCGCCCTGGTAGACCGCCGTGATGGAATGCGCGCCCGGCGTCGTTAAAGTCGAGACGGTGAGAGACGCGCTGCCGCCACTAATCTGTGCAGAACCCAGTGAGGTGGAACCGTCCTTGAACTCAACGCTACCTGTCGCCGAATTAGGGACTACAGCCGCTGTAAAAGACACCGGCTTCCCGGGGGCCGAGGGATTCACGGACGACGTAACCGTGGTTGTCGTCGGTACCTTCGTGATCGTCTGGGTAATCGCGGCAGACGTGCTCGTGATGTAGTTTGCGTCGCCCGCATAGACCGCTGTGATGGAGTGCGTGCCCACCGTCAGCGTGGAAGACGCTACCGTGACCTTCCCGCCCGCGATGGTTCCGGATCCAATAACTGCGGTTCCGTCTTTGAACTGAACGGTGCCCGTGGCGGAGGCGGGCGATACAGTGGCCGTGAAGGTCACGGCTTGTCCGAACGTGGAAGACGGCGACGACGATATCACGGCCACGCTGGACGTCGCCTGCGTAATGGTCTGCGTCACCGTGTTCGAGGTGCTTCCCGCGTTTGCCGGATCTCCGCTGTAAACTGCCGTGATCGGGTGAGCTCCCACAGCCAGGCTGTTGACGGGCAACTGCGCCTTTCCGCCGGTAAGCGTTACGGCCGATCCCAGGCTGGCTGATGCGTCTTTGAATTGAATACTGCCGGTGGCGGTTGACGGTGTTACCGAGGCAGAGAACGTAACGGATGCTCCGAATGGGGAGGGGTCGAGTGATGAGGTTAGCGCGACGGCGGAAGTTGCCTGGATCACCTGCTGCGTGATCCCCGGTGAAGTTGCCGGTGCATTGTTCCCATCCCCCGCATACACGACCGTGATCGTGTGAGAGCCCAACGACAATGCGGAATCGGTAATTGCAGCGCTTCCGCCACTGAGGCTCGCTGTGCCGAATTGACTTGTTCCATCCATGAACGTGACTTGTCCCGTCGCCGAGGCCGGCGTGACTGTCGCAGTAAACTTGACGGACTGGCCGAGCGTCGATGGCGTCTGTGAAGACGTGACCGCCGCGGTAGTGGCGCCGGGATTCACGGCCTGTTGCACGACGTTCGAGGTAGCGGGCGCATCGTTCGTGTCCCCGCCGTATACTGCCGTGAGCGCGTGCGAGCCTACCGTTAAGGTGGAGACCTTGAGCGCGGCCGCCCCGCTGGCTACGGCGACAGAACCAAGACTGGTGGTCCCGTCCATGAACTGCATGCTGCCGGTGGCGGCGTTCGGGGCAACGGTCGCGGTCAGAGTCACGGTTTGCTCTAAGGTCGACGGGTTTGGCGTCGCCGAGAGAACCACCGTCGCGGGCTGTCGATTCACGACTTGAACCACCGGGACCGATGTCCCCTTTGCGTCGGTCGCGTCGCCACTGTAGACCGCCGTAATCGAGTGCGAACCGACGGCGAGGCTGGACGACGTGAATTGCGCTTTGCCGCCGGCGAGCGTGACGGCCGCTCCAAGTGCCGCGCTTCCGTCCATGAACTGAATCGTTCCAGCTGGCAGTGCCGGGTGTCACCGTGGCGGTGAGGGTCACGGGTTGGTTAAAGATGGATGGGTTCGGCGAGGAACTCACCACCACTCCGGAAGTGATGGGTGAAATCGTCTCCGCAACCACGGCAGATGTCGAGGACAGATAATTCGCATCACCGCTGTACACCGCGGCGATCGAATGCGCGCCGACCGGTAAGGTGGATGTCGACAACACCGCGACTCCGTTGGTAACCGGCACGGTTCCGATCGCTGATGCCAAATCCTTGAACTGGACGGATCCGGTTGGAGCAACACCCGTCACCGATCCTTTAACGGTCGCTGTGAAACTCACACCTTGTCCGACTGTGGCGGGGTTCAACGAAGCGGCGAGGGTCACGGTGGATGGCGCGGGTGTGATGGTTTGCGTGAGAGCCGTCGAAGAACTCCCCGCATTGCCGGCATCGCCGCTGTACTCCGCCGTGATCGCGTGCGAGCCTACGGTCAAGGCACTGATGGATAGCGACGCGCTGGCGCCGCTCAGCGAAACGGGCGAACCCAAAGCAGTCGCTCCGTCTTTGAACTGCACGTTCCCCGTCGCCGTGTTGGGCGAAACGGTCGCCGTGAAAACGATGCTTTGCCCGAGAACCGACGGATTCTGCGACGACGCCAAAGCCACGGACGAATCCGACACGATTTCGTTGAGCGTCGCCGAAGTGCTTCCGGCATTGGTGCCATCGCCGCTGTAAACCGCCGTGATGGGGTGCGCTCCGACAGAGAACGCGCCGATCGCTCCGCTCGGAACCGAAAGTGTTGCTGTTGCGTTATTGAGCGCGACCGGGGGCCCGAGTGGTGTGACGCCATCGTTGAACTGGATCGTGCCGGTAGCGTCGCTCGGTCTCACGGTTGCCGTGAATGTGACCGCACTGCCGAACGCCAGCGGGTTCTGCGACGAGCTGAGCCCCACACTGGTGAAGTCGACATAGACGGCCTCACTGCGGCGGCGCACATAGAAGCCATACTTCTGCGAACCGATGGCGGTGGCCCACGCGCCGTTCGCAACCAGCGGTGTCCGAGTAACCCCCACACTGCCCTGGAAAAGTCGCAACAGCTGCAAGGGCGAGCGGTTGGCGATCACCTGCGGCAACGTGGGATTCAGCGGGGTATCCGGCAACGAACTCTTCAGGGACGCCAGCAGATTGCGCTGAACGGGAATGAGAGCGAATACGGCGAGGTTGGCGTAGGAGGCTGCAGGAAGTGTTAGATCGATCGGCGGTAAGGACTGGCTGTCCTCAACCAGAGCTGCAAGCTCGTCCGTAGGAATAATGCTCAGCCGAACATCCATTTGCGGCGGGAAGAATGTCTGCGAAAAGTCGTTCGTGTTGATGGCATCCAGAGGAAACGGCCCGGCTGAAGGCAGTGCCTGGAAATAGTCGGTTGCGGCGAAGTTTGCGGCGAGCCCGTTGCTCTGACGCGTCGCGACCACGCTAAGCAACTGGGAGTTATATTGCAACAGTTGCGCCTGCTGCGCGGCCGGGTCGCTCAGTCCAAAACGCACGCCGCTATATTGCGGTCCACTGTCGCGGCGCACCAGATAAGGGTCGATCCAACTGATCACCCCGCGCTGGATGCTGACCATGGCTAGCGGCAGCAGCGAATCCGAAAGCGTGCCCGGATTCCCGGCGATGAAGATCTGCCGCGCGAGCATCGCCTGTTGCATCGTTGGGTCGGAGCTATTGACCGGATTGGGATAAGGCACGAGTGAAACCGCGGTGGCTTCGACGATGTCGCCATCGTGGGTTGTGCGCGATCCCTGAATGCTGGTCGGGTACGAGGTGATGGGATTGGCCGTGAATTCGACCGGCCGCAGCGCGATCACATACAACCCGGTGCGTGTTCGCGCGGGTTGCCGGGGCATGGTCGAGATTCCGAATTGCAGCCCGAGATTCTCTTCGTCCGCGAGATCGGATAGCTGGATGGTGAGATCGTTCGGGATCATCACCAGCTCGCCTGCGGGAGTGATGCCGTTACCTGCGTGAATCACGATGGTCTCGGCGTCCGAGACCTGTCCGGTCGACGGCGGTTGGTCCACAAAGAGTCCGTGCATCACGCCGAAACCGCCCGCTTGCCCGAGGTCTGCCTGACGCTGCAGGAAGTAGTCCTGCTCCCGTTCCAGATCGCGAGCCGATAGAAACCTTCCGTCGAACCACAGCGGCCGGGTGCGCCGACTGTCGAGCACGATGGAGCCGTTGTTCTGGACGGCCAGGTCGGATTGTTGGAGAACCACTCGCGTGCTGCCTTGCGTGAAATTGGGCATCGGTACCTCCTACACGTTCGTTCCCGACGCGAGGCCGCTCAGGTGAGCCAGCAAAGCTGCCGGATACAGGAACAAGCGTGAATTGTTGTCGATCGAGATCTTGGTCGTGTCCCACGTCGGCGCCTGCCCCGCTCCACCCGGGGTTGCGGCGATCAGCAGTCGGGCGAGGAACACCGCCGTGTTATCGAAGCCCGGCGGGTACTCCACCGTGGGGGCGGAAGGTCCCGCTGTAGACTGCATCAGCAGCGTCTGAACTCCGGTTGGACTTTGAGCGGCGCGCCACGGATCGGCCGGCGTCAGTGGAGTCGAATCCGTGCGCAGCACCAACTGCATCGCGAAAGAGTCAAGCAGGCGATTGGCGGAAAACGCGTCGGTAGCATCATAGTCGTCCTGCGAAGCAAAGCACGGAGTGACGCCGCGCGTACACGGTACGAAACTGGCGAACACATCGCACATCAAGTGCGAGCCGTCGTGGATGGCGTCGTTGAGATCGGCGACGCTCGCCTGCCCCGGCACCGGATTGCTCAGTTGACTCAGCCACGCGTTCTTCTGCTGCGTGAGCCAATCATTCACGACAATGCAGACCAGGCGCGGAACCTCGATGATGCGCCCCACGCGATCAATAGCCAGACCAGGTGTGACCTGTAGTTCCGTGCCGGAAGTCTGCACCAGCAGACCGCAGATTGTCCCCGAACCGTACAACTGGACGAGTGCACGCGCCAGCCGGCCGCGATGATAATCCTGATCGGCCTGGAAGTCTTCGACGCCCAGCATGCGTCCGGTCGAATAGAAGACGCGGTTCGGCGCCAGCGCGGGATTCAGGGTGAGGTCGTCGGTGGCCATGTTCGTCACGTCTCCATTCGGGGATCCAGGCTGGGGGATTGGATCACCATGTTGTAGCGCCCCACGCGGGTTTGGTTCAGGACGATCGGGTCGCGCGGCGGCTCCGGCGCGAGATAGGTGTTGACCCCCAGTAACGACGCCAGTCCGACCATGAACGGCTGGGTAGCTACTTGAACGTTGGCCGCAACGTGAGCCGGCTTCTCGTGCTCGACGATGCTCGCGATCAAGTTGAGATCGACCTGCTCAACCTGGTTATGCACGAAGACGGTCAAGCGATTCGCCAAGCTGTCGTAGAACTGACTGATCTCCTGCTGCTCGCGCCTCGACTCGGGAAGGTTCGCCGAGAAGAGCGCCAGTATCTCCGACTGGCTCTTCTTGTCGCCGAGGAACAGCGTGTCGCCAACGAAGGAGTTGCTGCTGCCGGAGTAACCCGGGAGCAGCGGGTCATTTTGAATCGCCAGATCGGCGCCTAGGATAGTTGCGAATATGTGCCGCAGCCGGAAGTCTTCAATGACAATCACCGCGCCCCGCGAACACATGCCCTTCGTAGCAATGTTCAAGGCCAGCGTGATTCCGGCTGCGGTGCCGCGTTCGCGATGCAATCGGGGACTGGCCAGCAATCGCGCGCGACGGCGGTCTTGGGGATAACCGGTGGGACTGAGCCCGACCCAACCGCCGAGCCAATCGAGCGCGGCATCCGGCGTCGATTCCGGTCGCGTGAGCAGGTAGGAGTTGGCGATGCGATCTTCGATGCCCGTCATCTGCGCTTCGAAAATGTTGGTGAAGCGCGCAAAGAAGTTGTGGCGTGTGCTGGGGCCCGGCTGATCGGCCGCGGGACTGAACTTGTTTTCCCGGTAAAGCTCAGGCAGGTAGTTGTTCACGTAGGAGAAGCGCGGACCCCACACGCGCAGAGCGGCAATTTCAGGGGTGCTGCGGCGATCGCCATTCATTGTCACGCGGATGCCGAGGAAGCGTCCGCTCAGATCGCGGACGGCGGTGTTCGCGCGCTGAATCAGGACCATGAACAGGCCCTGCCGATTTGGAATCGGAGTCTCAGCTAACACCGGCGCGGCGAACGGGACTTCCGACGAGAACGGCAGCCAGACGGCGTTTGGAGTTCCCTCGGGAAGCGAAGATGTATCTGTGTCGCCAAAGACGTGGGGATACCAAAGAGCGCCGGCGGAGGAGATGCCGGACGGCTGGTCGGCCGCCGTTAACCAGACCGTCACTCCACAACGCGGCGGCAGGATCGCTTCCAGATAGAGGCGATGCCAGACGGTTCGTGAAACGCCGCTATCGATGACGCGCGGCGAATTGGGATCGGTCCAGCCCGAGCGTGCCAGTGAGTTAAGCGATAGCGGCAACAAGGGGCGTAATGGCAAACCGGCTGAACCGCTCGAATAGTAAGGCGGCAAGTCGAGGTTATGAGCGAAGGGGCCTTGATTCGCGCCTTGCAGCACGTAGGTATCGCCGGCCGGAACCAACACGCGCGTGGCTTCCGCCAAATCAAAGATGAGCGCTTCATTCAATTGCGTCGCGAGCACCGCAACGCGCGAGTCTCCGAGCCAGGTAATTGCATACGGCCAACGAACTCCATCGAGCGTCCACGCCGCGCTAAGGCCGTTGTCGAAGGTAAATGTCCGCAGATAAGAGGTCGTGTTGGATGGGGAAGCAGCGGCCCAGGAAAGCAGCGCGAACTGCTCATCCATTGCAGTAAGACCCGACGAATGTCTCTGAGGCCGGCAGCGGATATGTGGCAGACAGCCGCGGTGGGTCGCCGTTCGGCACGCAGGAGCGCAGAATCCCCGGGTCCGGCATATCGACGGGCCCAGTCTGCAAAGGAGCGCCGGTCACGGTGCCGAGTTGCGGGGTGATGCGATCGAGGGCCAGTACTCCCCCCTGCGGCAACGCGCAGAGACGCCAGAAGTTGAACCCGGCTGCGGTGAGAGTAAAGTCGGGCCAGCGCCCTCGCCGGTCGACCATGACCAGCGTGCCGCTGACCGCGAGGTAAAGAATGCCGTCGTAACCCATCGCTAAATCCGTGACGGTTTGCCCGAGCGTCGGTGTGTAGATGGTTTCTTCACCGGGTCCGCTGCCGCCGGCGAGAACCTTACCGCTGGCAGCATCCCACCGCGCGTAGTTGCGGAACGCGTCGCGCGCCATCGGTGCGAGTTCCATCAGAGTGTTCGCCTGCGCGAACGATTCGGGTGGCGCAGTGCCCAGGCGCATGCTCAACAATTGCAGGCGATTGGTCTTCGTGCAGTAGTAGAGCGAGTTCGCCGCAATGGGTGCGAACGCAGGCGATCCTGAGTTGTGGCTGTGCGGCTGGGTGCCGAGAACGCCGCGCGTAACCGTCGCCACCGTGCCGGTCGAATCCACTTGCACGACGGCCATCACCTCGCCGTCAATCTGCAGGAAACCGGGAATGCCCTGCGGAGACGGAACTGCAGACTTCGGCGCTGCCGCGATGGTGACCTTCGTGTCCGCGACGCCCACGGCAGCCTGCAAAATACCAACCGGAATCAGGACCGGCGTCCCCACGGCATGCGGCACGTCAACGGTTGACTGCACGCCGCGGTTTACGCCCAGCACGGTACCGGTGAAGTCGATACTCTGAACGCTCATCACCTCGGCATCGATGAGTAGAAACAACGGGACGCCCCACGGAAGCCGCGACAAGACGGTAACCTGCGCATCGGACGCTCCGACAGACGCAGCCAGAACAGGCGTGTTCGCAGCCCAGTCCTGCGCCCGGCTCAGCATCCAAAAATTGAGGCCGTTAGAATCCATGAGGTTCGCTCAACAAACCGCCGGGACCACCGGCACTGCAACCGTGTTATCCGTTTGAACCGGGGGCGTCAGAGACGCTGGTTCCACTCCCGAGCCGTCCGGTCCCGCAGTGACCAGCACTTGAAGCAGTTCCGGAAGCTGCCAGCTCTGTAAAGTGATCTCTGTGTTGCCATTCGGGTCCGGCTTCAGGGCTAGATAACCTCCTGAACTTAACGGCTGATAGAGAACCAGACCATTCACTTCTTCCACACCGGCTACACGGCCCACAATCACATCGAGTTCGAGGCTACGTACGGTGCGGCCTAACGGCCAGCCTTGACCCGCGGTACCGCCGGGAGGGTTCGGCCACAAATAGGTTCGGAGTGCCAGCTCTACCTGCTGACTGACTTGCAGCAGACCAAAGCCGCTGCTTACTTCCACCGCCACGCTTAATCCGAGACCGACGTATTCCGTTCCGATCACGTACATCTCAGCGGTGACCGGGCGCTTGGGATTCAGATAGGCGTATACGTTCTCAAGCAGCGTTCGATCAGCGCGCGGGCATGGCGGCTGGAAACCGCTCTTGGGGGGAATCGCCATCACCGAAACCACGCCGGCAACTCCGGTTGCGCGGGTTTGCGGCTTGAACAGCGGCAGCACCTCGACGCGCGCAACGCCACCCCCGGGCATCTCCTGAACCAGATCTTTGTAGTCGCTGGCGGTGACCGCGCGCTCCTGATGCCGGAGCGTGGCGGGAATACGTTGCTCGGCATGATCCAGCGTTTCCGAATCCGCGCCGCCGGTGGTGTCAAACGGCTGCTGAATCGTCAGCCCGTTAGCGGTCGCACCCGTAACGTCAACTGCTTGTATCTTGGTGAGCGTCCCGGCAGGAAGGTTCCCCGCTGAACCGCCGCCGGCTCGCATGACCCGGGCGCGAACCCGCCGCCCCGCAGGCGGAATCATGCCTTGCATCTGGTTCCCAAAGGTCACTGTGCCGGCTTCCGGATCGAGGACGAATGCCGGCACCGGTCCCTGCAACACGGCGAGATCGTCAACCGCGTTCCAAAGCTGAAAACCCAATCCGGGCATGTCGACATCGAGAAGGAATGACGCCGGATCGATCTGCGTTTGCGCGAACGCGAACTGCTGGTTGGCCGAACCGTCGCTGATGCCCGCGACGATGTTGTTGAAAGTCGTGCGTTGGTCGATCTGAACCGCGTTCACGCCCGCCCAGTTCAAGCTGAGAGTGCTCGCTACTTGCACCCGGATCCAGGCGACGAGAACACCGTCGATATCGGGATCGTCAATGCGCGGCGGTCTGAGACCCACTCCGGCCGAGGGGTCGTTGCGCACATCGTTTGGCGGCGCGCCGATGTCTGCTCCCTGCGGCAGCGAGAGCCGGACGATCCCGGCCTGGGTCAAACCCTGCGTGGTGTCTCCAAACACGCTCAGCGAATGGTAGATGCCCGGCGCGTTCCCACTGATTTGCCAAGTCGCGCCGACCGCGGTTAGAGGACCGACTCCGGCCAGGGGATTTGACGCCGGCAAAGCCGGCAGAAACCCGAGGCTGAGAATACGCTGGCCATTCTTGCCGCCCAGAGTGGCGCGCACGGCGGCTTGATTCTGCGTTTTTGGAACCAGCAGCGCGAACCACAGGCACTGATCGATGGTTCCCCCGAAAATATCCAGGCCGTCCGGGTCGGCGGTGTTGTTTGCAAACACGGGCGTGGTGTTGTAACCGGAAGGCGTGGTGCTCAGGTTATAGAGCAGCTGAAGTCCCTGCAGCAGCGGCAGATTCGCGGTGGTTTGATCCTGACTCAGAGGAATTTTGATGTACGCCTGGGCAGTAACCGGCAAAACATCCAACTCCGAAAGCGTTTCAAACGCAGGAGGTCCGCCGATCGAAGCGGCCGTGGCCAGCGTGACCGCGTTGGTTGCGGACGGATCGGCGAAGACAGAGAGAATCCCGGTGGCCGCCGCTGCGGGTTGCAAAGGCAATCCGAGCAGCTTGAGGAACGCAAGCCGTTGTCTTTCCGGGATCAGGTTGGCCCGGTAAAGGATCGAATCGGCGAGCCAGGCGAATAACTCGATCAACGTGCGGCCCGGATCTCCCAGCTGCTGGATGGTCCATTCCGGCGTGTGGGCCGGAATGCTGGCGAGCATATCCTGCACCAGGTCGGTGTAGGAACGATCGTCGAGAGCTGGAGGGATCAGGGGCACAGTGCTATCCGCCTTGCATGGTCACGCCGACCTGCTGTGGCGTGTTGGTGCGAATCACGCGGTAGAAGATCTGGACGTGTATCTGAGAAGGCGCGCCGCTTACAGTCTCGACCTCCACCGTATCGACCGATATGCGCGTTTCATACTTCTGCAGGCATTCGAGGATCGCCGTCTGGATCTGCCGCCGGATGGTTAATGTGTTGCCCTCATCCAAAAAGTTCTGCAACCCGGCTCCAAACAGCGGCTGCATGAGTTGTTCTCCGGGCCGCGTGGTCAAGATGATGCGGATCGAATCCTTCACACACTGCTCGAGCGTGGGGTAACTCAGTTGCCCGCCCTGCGGATAGGGCAGAAAAGGCCAGGAAATTGGATCTCTGTAAGTGATCATGGTTCCGATCCTGTGGTCGTGCCGGGCGGTGGCGTGAAAGGAAACGGGATGCAGATCTTGATGAACGCCATCCAGAAGAAAACGATGTTAAGCAGCGAAAGGAAGATGTTCAGTACAAAGAAGGCGCAGATGCTGATGAGGGGTATGCTGAACCCGCAGATCCAGTTCAGTTGGATACCGCCGCCAGCACCGCCCCCGCCGCCCGCGCCGCTGCTCAAACCCGTTAGGGTAGTTCCCTGCATCGCGTTCATCAGTCCGGCGGGAACGGCAAATGACGAGTTGGGTTTCTTTAGGGTCGCGAGGACGCTCGGATCGGTTGGGTCGGGCAAGACGACCGGTGGAACGACGCGGCCGCTGCTCTCGTGCCACGCGGCGATCCGAAAGGGATCGCTTAAGCAACTCCACACGAGCTTCGGCGGACAGTTCGGATGCTCGCTCTTAATGCGGAAAAACAGGCGAAGACGATAGAGGCGGGTTGCGTCCTGGAAACGGCCTTGAGGTGTCAACGTCAAGGCGCTGCGCTCGGCCAGGAGGTTCTTTAGAACGCCGAGGATCGCTGACTGATCTGACCCCGTCAGGTAGTCCCATGCTGTTGGCATGTTCAGCGAGTGTTCCGTCTGCGTGGCGTCGTTCGGATCGTAATCGATCAGGTAGCTCGCGGCTTTCTGATAGAACGCGCCCATCGGCATCTGCTGCGGTCCGCTTCCGTCATCGGCGGCTACGGTTACAGATCGTGCGTTCAGGATGTCGAGAAGATTTTGCGCATTGTTGCCGCCGTCGAAGGCTCCGAAGACGCTGTACATCATACGCAGCGTGCTAGAGAAAATGAGGAAGTCGGAGGCGCCGTTCGCCTTGGCATACTCGTCCGACATGTACTGATAATTGACGGAGTTTCCGGCTTGCGGAGAACAATGCGGTCCGGCCTTGAGCAGTGTTGGAAGCGCGGTGAGCAGCGGACCGTCCTGATACACAGGCGGCGCCGGAAGCTGACTGCTGGCTTCGCTGCTGGCTGTGGGAACTACGGCGTAGACGAGCGTGCGCTGGGCCGCGTTACAAACGTCCGGGGCCGCAACGAAAGCCGGTGTGTAGATTTCTGTATTGGCTACCGACAGCGCCTTAGCTCCCAGCATCTGATCGAGCGCGAGTTGGCCGGTCAACGGCAGCGGGCGCATCGCGGGGTCCGGGTCGTCATCCGCATGGCTGCTACTTCCGGCGATCCAGGAGAACTGACCGGCCGCATTGCGTATCCACGGCGAAGGCTCGCCGCTTAGGTTGCTATTGCCGTTGTTGAGCGGCACGCGACGCATCACCAGCCCGGCCGAAATCACGCGTTTGGGATCGAGGCGGGGGAAGCCCACGCTCTCGCAGCACAGTTGCACCAGCACCAAGTGGGTGACGCGTTGGACCGGTTGGTAAAGCGTAACCGGCGTTGCGGGCATGGTCGGCAGATGGATAATGCGCCTCGGGCCTACCGGTTGTGTTGCGACCTGAAGCACGCCGGGCGTGGTCGCCGTTGGCGTTGGAATCGCGCTGAGCTCCTGTAGAAAGGCCTTCGGGAAACTCATCGTCGTTGATCTGCAGCAATACCGGTTTTGCTTGCGTGACACCCGCAAGGTTCACGCCGCGCACCTGTATGTCGTGCATCACCATACGTTGCCGGCCCCTAAAGTATAAGTTGAGGAAACGACGGTAGTCGCCTGCAAGACTTGGCATTGGACGATGCCGCTGAAGGTACTCATGGCGGCGCTCACGCTCACCGAGGGAGCGGTGACGCTGACCTGGCTCGCCCCGGTAATCTGCACCTGCGCAGCGGGCGCGTTCACCGTGATCCCACTCGAATCCATCGTGACGGTGTTCTGCGATGAATCGGTCAACGTGATGGAACCGCCGCCCTGATCCGTCAGGGTGCCGACTTGTCCTCCGGGTGTCGAGAAATTGATCGTGGCGCTCGCGGCAGGTTGTTCCACGATCGCGATGCGCGTACCCGCCTTACCGGTGATCGTCCAACGGTCCACGCTCTGACCGTTGCCGCCAAGAGTTTCGGGCGCCGCATCGTGGCCGTTCCAAAGGCTGCCGAGGATGATCGGGAAGCGCGGGTCGGCGCCCAAGAAGGCGACGACAACTTCATCGCCCACATCCGGGATAAAGAACCCGCCGCGGTTGCCACCCGCGAACGGCACAGAAACGCGCGCCCAGACCGGTCCATCCTGTCCCGCGACGCCGTCGCTGTTGTAGAGGCGAACCTGTACCTGGTTGCGATTCTTCGGGTCCTGAACGCTGACGACCTTGGCCAGGAAAAGCACCGGACCCAACAGTTGCATTGCGTTCTCGCGCAGCAATAAGCTCATGAGGCATTCCCCAGATACGCGCACTCGGCGGTGAACTCCGTCTGGTATCCGTGCTCGGTGTCGAACTTGTGAACCGCCGCGGTGGTGTAGTAGGTGTTCGAGAATCGGGGGCCCAGGCCGGTGAGTGTCAGCGCCGAGCCCACCCGCAAAGTAGGATTGCCTTCGGCCACGCCGCGCGCCACCACGAACCGTCGCGAGCGCTGGGCGTATTCGGCGTTTACCAGCGCTTGCGCATCCGCCTGGTTGCTGACCGCGAAGTTCGCCAGCTGCTCCGATCGTGTGGTGAGGGCTTGCGACAACCACGCCGTGCCCGTTTGCCCGGAGCCTGGACCCAGCGTTGTCGTGTTGCTGGTGACTGAGATGGTCTGCCCCTGGTTGAAGTCCCATCCAGTTGCGGTGACTTGTGTCACCTGGTGCGCAAGATCCGCAAGGAGGCGCACTTCGTGAAGCTGACTGTTCATGTCGAGTTCAATGGTGTTGCGTTGCGCCTGGCTTCGCGGCGTGGCGTGCAACTCCGTGCCGACGACTTGCAGGTCGGCGTCATAACGGGCCAGCAGTCGCCGCAGGAAATGCAGATCGCTTTCGTTGAGCTGCAGTTCCGATCCGATGGTGGTGTCGAGGCCGCTGGTTACCGGCGTCAGCCCCAGACCGCTGGCGATCTGCTGCACGATCGCCGAAAGCGAGGTGTCGTCCCAGTTCTTCGTGTGCCGCTGCATGCGCGCGCCCTGGAGCGCATCTTCGGCGAGCAGGATCAACTCCGGCGGACCGCCGCCCGGGAAGATGGCCTGCAGCGCCGTGACGGTGCCGCGGAAAATCTCGGTGGGCGAGCTGACATCACCCGCGTAGACGATCAATGCGGTACCTAGCTTCAGAATGGTTCCGTCTTCAAAAACCTGGTCCGCTAACCCGGCCGCAAAGGAACCGAAGTTACTGAAGCGCACCTCCAGATCCGACATACCCGCCTCATGCTCACTCATGCGAAGTCCGAGCAGTTGGGCCGTGACCTTGTCGTTGAGTTGACCATCCACCTTGATGGTGGGGATCGCACTGTAAACCGCATTCGCTGTGAGAGGGACTTCCGCCATGACTTAATCCGCCTGCAACCGAAGCTCACGCTCGCGGTACAGTTCCATTTCGCTTTTGAGATCGCGGTCGGGTTTAGCTGCGCCCCCGGCCGCGGGCGCTCCGGCTGCTGACGACGGGGCAGCGGGCTGCGTCTCCACATGCATCTCGTCGATGTTCACGGCCATCTACCAATTCCTCCGTAACATTTAGCTATCGAAAACCAGCCGGTCGTTGAAACTAAAACTCGTGCCCACGTCGGAGGAGAAGCCGGACTGCGCGCTGGCAGCCCCACCCAGGCTGAAGCTGGCATTCGCGCTGACGGAAACATCGGAACCGACTGTCGCCGGCATCATCTTCAGAGGGTTCAATCGCACGGTGGTGCTTACGACGGCGCGGCCGCTTTCGAGCCCCACGAAAGCGCCCGCTGTAGCCGGCACTCCAGCCGAGGCCGTCGACCCGAATAGCGCCCCGCCGCCTACGCTCAACGAAAGAGAACCGCCGCCCGATGCGCTGACTCCCGCGCTCGCTGAAATTCCCGCACTTACTCCCGCACTGACTCCAATGCTTACGCCCGCCGATGCTCCCGCGGAAAGGCTGACGCCCAGACCGCCCGAAATACCGATTCCTCCGCCAATCCCTCCACCGATGGAGGCGCTGGCGGCAAATCCGGCGGCAGCATTGAACTGAATCCCCGCGCCTACCTGCAGCGAAGCGCCGCCGGTGAAGCGAGGATTATCCAAGCCGTTCGCACTAGCCAACGCACGCGACGCACTCGGGTCGCCGCCATCCGTTGCAACAGAGGTGGCGCTATCCCCACCCGACGTCTGAATGACGCTTCCGGCCCCGGTGTCTGTCCCGTTCAGAGCCTGGTCTTCATCGAACACGTTGTCTTGCCGCGCCAATCCGATGCTGACCAGTGCGCGCAGGGGAACGCCGTCGGCGGAGAAGAAATCGATCGTCTCCTTGAACGACTCCATGATTCCCTTGAACGTGTATGTGCCCCACTGAAAAGCCAACACAGGTTGTGCCGGAGCGTTGGCGCCACTCCCGCTCCCGCTACTGGTGGCGTTCGCGGTGGATTGCGCCGAAGACTGCATAAACATAGCCACCTGGTTGGTTATGGTGCGAACGTCGTCCCCGGTTCCGGTAGTGTCGAACTGCAAATCCATCGTGAGTTTTCCAGTAAATTGACCGGCGAACTGACGGCGCTTCGGGTCATTACCTTGCTGCTTCGTCGAGTTCTCCAGCGAATAGACCAGTGACGCAGGATTGAAATGCACGATAATAGGATCGCCGTCGGGCAATGACTGCAACTGCGCTTTCGTGACTACTGGGATGGGTAAGTCCATAAGTAATCCCGCTAAGTTGAGGAAAGCCCCTCGTGCACTAAGTGCAACTCTTCGATGCCAACCTCGGTTCCCTTGGCGTTTAGATCCGCGAACTTGAACTTGATCGGCATGGCGCGGTCGAGCTGCCAGCCCATGACGGTGTCGCCGTTTCCGTCCAGCAGCGAGATGACCACCTGTAGCCGCGGCGCGAACATCCCGGAGCTGATCGAGTTGAATATCTGCCAGAGGTTGCGATTCGTGCTGATGCCGCGCTTCAAAACTACCGTGGCGAAAGTAATCGGTCCCGCGCGCTGTGCGTTGCCATAGTTGTTACCGCCCTCTTTGATGACCTTGGGTTCCATGGTGGCTTCGAGCCCCGTGCAGTCGGAGAAGGCACCCGAGCAGACTTCGATTACTTCGTGGTCATCGCTGTCGTCCAGCGAATCGGAGTAGAAGTCTACCTGGAACCGGAAAATGTGTAGCGGAACTAATAGAGTACTCATTAGCTTGCCGCCGCCATGGCCGCGATACTCTGCGAAGAGGTGCCGCTGGTTTCCATCGCCAGCGTGACGTGGATGAGCTCAATGGTTGCCGCCGCCTGGAAGGTTACCTGCGCGATGAGGCGGCCGCTATCCAGATCGTTTTGAGTCATGGTGCTGGCGTCACAGCGCACGCTGAACGCATCTTGAATCGTGTCGCCGTCAAGCGCGTTCAAGCGCCAGAGCCGCATGAGTAACTGCTGCATCGATCGCTCCACGCGCGCCCATAGCGCGGGCCCGTTCTGACGGAAGACGATTTGCTCGCCAAGTCGCCGCGCCGCTCGTGAAATCACGGCGACCAGCCGGTGGATGCGCGCCGGGCGGTAGGATTCGCCAGGATAAGTAGTGACATCCGACAACAGACGCAGACCCTCAGGCGTAAAACCGAACAGGCTCAACCGGGTGATCAGCGGTTTCGGCGACAAGCCGTTCCAGACAAGGGGAGTGGATGGCACCTGCGATTCCTGAGTCGGCAGCAGCGGCCATACATCGGAAAGCTCCGAAGGAACAACCTTAGTGGCGTCCATGAAAGAGCCGCGGGTAAGTGCGTTGCGCGCAAGGATGCCAACCAGCGTTCCATCACCCGGTTCCAGCGATTCATTGAGAACGGTGGAGCCCGTAGTCTTGAGCCAGGGATAAGTAAGTTGCAGAAAGGCGGTAGACAGCCCCTCGCCTGGGAACTCCGGCATCACACTTGAGATCACATCGTGGACGTCTTGCGCGAGCGTGTCGCTGGCGAGATTTTCAGCCGCGGCGGCAACATCAAGATCGAGAGGCAGAGGAAAGGCCGCTACGAATTGAACTTCGCGGAAACTTGTCTGGATCGTAGATAGGATGGCGCCCACGTTGCCGGCCCAGACTGTATAGTCGGCACTGGACAACCGCGGAGCTGTGAAAGGCGGAGTCAGATTGGTTGAAGGCGGCGGAGTAAGTGGGGCGGACGAGCACTCCTCGAACTGCACCGGTCCTGTGGGAGTCGAAGCTACGGTTCCAGTCGCCACCGGGGGAGTAGGCGCCACTAACACCGGAAGATCGGGTACCGCAAGGTAAGAAACATCCGGCAATCCGCCAAGATGCCCCACACCGTGCCAGCTTCGCCGGTCGTCCGCGGCAAATAGAGTGCCGGGGAGTAGCTTATTTAGCTTGTTTTGTTTGGCCGCCGCGGTATCGGTGGGGTCAACCGGCTCGCCCATGCTCACGACGTAACAGCGTCTGCCGCCTTGAGCGAAGAACGAGCGCACGGCGGTGGCTAGATACTCCGTGCCGAAACTATTCGGTGACCCGCCGGCATCAAAAAGGTTGGTGAACGCCGGGTAACTCTCGATAAGTATCGGAATGTCGCTAAAAGGGGGACCGACGGGGCGCGAAGATTGGGAGATAACCGCCTGAACGCTAGCTCCGGCCGCGTGCGTGGTGGCTACTGTTCCTTGTGCTCCGCGTTCCACAGTTAAGATCATTCCGCTGGGATCGATCGCGTCGACGCCTAGCGTTTCCTGATCAATAAAGAGGAAGTTCATCGTGCCGACGGGCAGGGGGGTTGTCAGCGTAACCTGCGTGTCGGTTAGCCCAACGGGTGCGGCCAGAGGAGACGCAATTCCATCCGTCCAGCCGTGCGCCTGCAGCCAATCGAGGACCGTTTGAGGAAGAGCGGTACCTGTGGCGTGCGCCAGCCCAACAAAGCAGGCTATATCGGCTCTGGCGGGATCCGACTCCACCAGCGGACGCGCAACGTCAAACAGGATGCGGCTCATGACTACTCTCGACAGGCCCCCGGGCTGACTAAGATGCCGGTGCGATCTCGAACCCTTCCGCGGAGAGCACTAACTCCTCCATCGCAACCTCGCCCGCGCCCTTACCGGCGAGCGTCGGCCCGGTATACTTCATCGGCACCGCGTTGCGGAGGGTGTATTTCTGCACGGGATTCGCGGCTTCGTCACGCATGGTGATGATGACGTCCCGCTGGGCGTCGACGCCGTTAGTACGCGTGTCTGTAATCCAAGCCCATAAATCCGATGAATCGACAACGCCGCGCTTCAGCGTTACGTCGCCGACCTTGTGCGAACCAGGTATCTTTCTTACGTGTGGCTCGGCCTCGTTGCCGTCACGATATTCAGAAATGTGGATGTCCGTTTCGAGTCCGGAAACGTCCGAGAAGCCTCCGAGCAACTTATCGGGATCGCGCGGACCATTCAGGTTGACGATGTAGTTATAAGCCGGGTATGGTGCGGTACGGTCAGGCATTTTGATTCTCCTCTGATAGCGCGGTACGGGTTAGCTTTGCGCCAGTGCAGTAATCTGGCCAATGCGGAAGATCACGAATTCGGCTGGCTTTAGAAGTGCGACTCCGATTAGACAGATCATCCGTCCGTTGTCGAGGTCGTTTTGAGTCATCGTAGTCTGATCGCAGCGCACGAAGTAAGCCTGAGAGGCCGAGTCTCCCAGTAAGTTACCCTCGCGATATTCGTTATAGAGAAACGAATCGATGGCATCCTTGACTCTGGACCACAACGCCGGCCCGTTATTCTCAAACACGGCCCATTGCGTACTCTGGTCGATAGAGTGCTCCAGATAGATCAGATAACGGCGGACGTTCACATACATGAACTCCGGATCGGAACTAGCGGTGCGGGCTCCCCAGACGCGGTATCCCCGATTGGGGAAATAGCGGAGGCAATTGATGCCGAGAGGATTGAGAATTCCCTGCTCCGCGAAGCTGATATCACGCTCCAGGCGGGATGCTCCCAGGATGACTTCGTTTGCCGGCGCCTTTGAAACGCCGTTGTTTTCGTCACTGCGAGCGTAGATTCCAGCCATGAACCCGGTAGGCGGCACCGCAATTTCGGCGGGAATCGCGGAACCCGCGGTAGCGAGGGGATTCGCCGTCATAACCCATGGCGCATAGAGAGCCGCGTAACTGCTGTCGATTTGGCTGCGTACTCCTTCGTTGTCTGAAGCTATCTGGTTGGGAGGCGTCTCGAGGATTGCGATGCGATACGCTCGCTGCTGACTTACGTGAGTAATGAGGCTATTTACGATATCTTGGCTGGCATCGAAGATACCCGACCCCGGTGCGCCTACTATGGCGATGTCTTCGAGCGAAGTAAACTGGGCTAGCGCCGTGTCATAGTCGGGGCTTTCGGGTTCCTGTCCATCGCTGCCGCCGGTAAGTGTGTAGCTCGTGATGGTACTGAAACCTGGTCCGGACCAGTTTGCGAACATCGCTTGGAATAATGCAGTCGCAGGCGAACCTGTGGTAGGTGTCATCAAGTTCGCGCCGATGTCGAAAGCAATCTGGTTCTGAAGCGCGTCAATGTGGCGGGGCGGCGTGGGCGATAAGACCGTGCCGATGTAGTAAGGATGATTCGGGTCAAAGCCCAGGCCATCGTAGACAGCCGGCGCCTCGGCCGCCGTGCGGGCGGTTACTTGCATCGTCAGCACATACAGGCCCGGCGGAACTGGGGACGGCAACGGAGTTGTTCCGTTCATGAAAGAACCGCCGGCGCCGTTGGTAAAGAACAGGATCGGCGAAAACACGGCGGCATTTGCGGCGTGTGTAGCCGCGGTGGTTCCGTTGACGGCGCGCGTAACTGTGAAGACGGTTCCGGTAGAATCCACTTGAGTAACAGCCATCAGTTCAGTGTCGATCTGAATGAAGGCAGGGATGCCATTCGCCGGCTTAGTGATCGCTACAGGGGGCGGTGTTGTGGCGGGGGCCGGAGTAGTCGTGGTGGTAGTGCCTGCGGCCGTGGTCGTTGGTGCGGGAGTAGTCGTCGGCGACGGGGCCGCGCCTAGAGTTATCGACTGTGAACCCGTTGTTGCGGCTACTGCCTTCTGCAGAAGGCCTACGGGACCTAAAACAACGGCGCCCGCATTGTGAGCGGCTGCGCCGGTCCCTCGCGTTACGGTTAGCTTTGTGCCCGTTGCATCGACTGCCGTTACTGTTATTACCTCGGTATCGATCATGACGAAGTCAGGGCTACCCCAAGGTAGAGGCGCACCTAAGACGATCAGGGTATCCGCCGCTTGCACCGGCCCTGCGAGGTAGCTCGAATTTGCCGCCGAAGCTACTAAAGAGCCGGGAGGCAAACTAGCGACGTTCTGAGTTCGGGCAGCTTTCAGCTTGACCGTGACCGGCGTCGCCGGCTGGCTGAAGTTTGAGTTACCAAGAGCCCCGGGGAACCTCGCGGAAACAACCACATTCGAAGCTGAAGGGTTGCCGGAACTGGCCACGCCCGAGCTGCCGCTGGGTGGCACATACACGCGCGAGACATAGAGTTGTGATCCGCCATTGTCGAAGAACGCCTTCACGCTCAGCGCCATATAGTTTATGTAGGGCTGGTTAGATAGTGAGAGACTGTCGTAACTGCCGTAGATATTCTGGAAATCGCCGAAGCTAGTCAACAACTGCGGTTTGGCAACTTTGGGATCGGTCGAAGTCGCGGGCGGACCCGTTAGTGTTACCCCGGCAAAGCCCGCCGTGCTGGTTCCGACGCCTTCAATGGAGGGCGCCCGGAAACTGACTTCTTCGACGTAAACACCTGGTGTTAAATACTCGGGCATTTCTTCTCCTGTCTACAAAGAAACTGTTAAAGGGACAAAGACCGTCTGGCCGGGGCCAAACAGAATCGATGCGGATGCGGTCTTCAAGCTGCCGCCTGGGATCTGCTGCAATATTGCGTCCGGATCGGGCAGCCAGCCCGGCGGTTGACTTAGAATTGTGGGATCAAACCAAGCCTGCACGGTGGCCGGGGTAGTTTGTTCAGTCACGGGGCCACTCGCCACCTGACTCAACTGCAGGCCAAGCCCGGAAACGGCGAGCAAAGCCTGACCGTTTATATCTGCCATCCCGGTCGCCATGACGGTCGTCCCGTTTAATACCTGGAGCACCGCCCAGCGTAATGGAACGGGGTTAGCGGCGTTGCTGCTGACCGATGCCCGGACGACTGCCCAGTTAGGCGCTACGGACGCCGCCGGTCCGCGGTACAGTGTGACGAGCTGTGGCCCATAGCTCACGGCGGAGCTGCTGGATACAGTAAACGGAGCCGTGGGCGAGGTTGGCGCCGTGGGCAGCGGTTGGGGCACTTGAACGCTGCAGCGCCGGGGTAAGTAGCGTAGCCGCGGGTCTTCGATCGCGATCTCGAACGGCGTCGGAGTGGGCCAGGGCAACAGTGGGTCGAAAGACGTGTACTTTCTCAGGTTCGGCGCGTCCCACACGGCATAGACGCCACTATGATTGGCGCGGAGCCATAACTGCGTACTGCTGACCTTGAGCGGATCTACAATCGAAGCATTGGTTATGGCATCTACACATTGAAAGCCCCCGAGCACGCGGTGATCGCAGTTCTCGCTCATTGGGCGACCTTCTCTTCAATTGTGAATCTGGTTGCGATGACGGGAGGCTCCGGAACCAGTCCGCGATCGATGCGGATGATCCGGGCGATATAAGCAACGCTGAGTCGATACTTAGGACCTAGGGCATCCCAGATTCGCAAGATGTCCTCAAGACTTAGATCGGCGGGAACGATCTGTACGGTCTCGGAGGGATCCCAGGTAGTGAGGGGCCTAAGCATAGAGTTATCGAGGATAGGCGTGGATTGAAGCTGGAGCATCGTCCAGGCGAGCACGGTCTGTTCCGCATTTGGGTCTGTTCCCCAATAAGTAATGAGGTAGTGAAGGTCGAGGAACAGGGCGGGTTGTTTGTTCCGTGAATCTTGAAGCCTCGTGGCTGACCGGCAGTTCTCATTCGTAGTTATGCGGTGCAGAAAGATCGAGACCTTCTTGTCGAGAGGTGTCTGATCTTCTTCCGCAATTTGAGCGCTCGCCACGACGGTAAAGGTGGCCGGGAAAAGAGTATTCAGTTGCGGGGGATAGTTCTGCTGCAGATAGTTCGCAAGAGAGTTACCCACCGAGTATATGGCCGTAAAGTCAGCCAAATAGCTCTCCCGTGGTGTCAGCCGTGAGCGTCAGGGTGCTCTCCATGGGCGCTTACCAAAGCAATCACTGGTCCAAATGCGCCCGATGCAACCTGGCGAACGCTCGTCCGGGATTGGACGGCAAAGAGCTACACCGAATGCGGCACTTCTACCGCATCCTTTTGGGCGGCAGCACCGGAATTCGGTTAGTAAACCGAATAGTCTGCAACGCATAGGGGTGCGGCATTTCTGCCGCAGCACCTATGGAATCCAGTTTTCTCCGTGATATTCACGACGTCCCGGCAAGTGCTGCGAGTATTCTTTTAGTTGATAGGAACAGGTTATTCGAAATGAACAGGTACAATCTTTCGCGTCGTGAGTTCGGCTTTATCGCAGGATCATCGCTTGTCTCGCTGGCTGGGCCGGCTGACGCAGCATCGACCACGATAACTGCGAGTGAAGTCATCCAGCGGATCCAGCAGCACGTAGGCGTTCCTTGGCAGGCTAAGACGGTTGATACATTCAAAGCGGGCGATCCGAACACGCCAGTAAAAGGCATCTGCACGACCGTAATGTCCACGATGGACGTCTTAAAGAAGGCAGCGAGTTCGGGACACAACCTCGTCATCACTCATGAGCCGACGTTCTGGAATCATCAGGACGAGACAACTGGGTTCGACAACGATCCGGTTTACATCGCCAAGCAGAGCTTCATCAAGTCGAATGGATTAGTCATCTGGCGATTTCACGATCATTGGCATCGCCGCGAGCCAGACGGCATCCTCACGGGTATTGTCAGCACGCTGGGGTGGGGTCAGTACGAAAAGGTCGACGCCGCGGCTTCCGGCGGAAACTATCAAGGGCGCCAGTTCTTTACACTGCCCGATACTTCTCTGAATGACTTAGCCGCGGGGATGCAAACCCGACTAAAGAGCCGCGTAACGCGCGTTGTTGGCAACCCTAGTGCGCGTGTGCGGAATGTAGCCCTCGAACCCGGCTACTCAGCTTTGGCACCCGGCATGAAGACTCTGGAGCGAAGTGATGTCGATGTGCTCATTGTCGGAGAGCCCCGCGAATGGGAAAACGTGGAGTATGTCAAAGATGCGGTCGCTTGCGGCATCAATAAGTCGCTGATTATTCTCGGACATGTTACCTCCGAGGATCCCGGAATGGAGGAATGCGCTAAGTGGCTAAAGACTTTCGTTTCCGAGGTCCCCATTCAGTGGATTCCGGCAGGTGAACCGTTCTGGACACCCACTTAGCCCATGGGAGCCTATCATGCAAGCTGGTTAATTAGTTCGCGGATCGGCACGGGCTTATCATTTGTTTCCCCGCGTCCTAGGGAAGGCGCGGAACTGAAAGCCTCGCGGTGTTCCTCGAACCAGACGAGAAACCGTGAGTCGGCAGCCCCGGTCAACCGTTGTTGATTGATCCACGTGTAGTAAGCACCCATATCGGCATCGACTAATGAAGCCGCCGGGTCGGTCGCCGCCGGATTGGACCCTGGCGGACGAACGGCGGGTTCCGACTGACGCGGCGCGTACCGCGCAAATAGAGTTAGCGGCTGTGCGCGGCGCAACACTTCCCGCGCGGTCCATTGCACGAACGTCGTACTGAACATTTGCGTGCCGGAACCTTGCGTCAACAGCGCGAGTTTGAAGCGGCTAAGGAGGGCGTCATCGCCGTTTCCGGGTAAGCCGACCTCGGCCGGTTGCATGCGCGCCAGATCGGTGCGAAGGCGTTCCGGGCCGCCGCCGCCCGGCTTCATCGTCTGGATCATCTTATCGATCAGCTTTGCCCGCGCGGGCTCGAGCGATAAGTAGGATACGACAGATACGCCTTGCGGCTGCCCAGCGGCCTTGCCTCCGTCCACGTACCAATGAGCAAATGGCGCCGGATGCTGTTGCGCTCGCGTCGCCACAAATTCGAGAGCGGAAGCATAGCCGCCGTCGGGTAGAACGTTCGTGTAATGAACGCCGTGCTCGCGCAGCTTTCGGAAGAGCGGATACTTAGTCTCGGTGACGCCTTGACCAACTAACAGCACAGACACCCGCGCCGCGGCTAACTTCGGCTCAGCGCGGGCAACGGCAACCTGATGCACATACTCGATCGACGCCTTGCGGAACGCCTCCATCTGTTGCGAGGCCCATAGATTGGCACTAAGCTTCTCCGAGAACTGGACCGGATCGTTCACCCAATCAAACTGCAGTAGATCGGCGGAAACTTTGAGCCCTGCGAACGGCTGCATCAAAGCACTAACTTGCGTCGCGGTCTTTGAATCAAGATAAGAGAACTGATGATCGAGTTCCGCGCGCTCGGCTGGAAACTTCCAGTCATAGTCGATTAGTTCGCGGAGTAATAAAGGTAAGAACGCGATCGGCAGCGCCCGTAGTAGTTGTATCTCACGTGTTGCTACCACCTTGGCTTGCGGAGGGTACGCGGCGAAGTCGGTAGCTTGGAGGTCAGTGGGACGCATGCTACAGCACCTCCGTCAAAGCTTTCCCTTGCGAGTAGGGCGATGCGAAACCGAGCAATGCGCCGAGCGTCGGAACCAGGTCAACCGATTGCACGGGACGGTCGACAACCACGTTCTGGCGGATGCCCGGACCGAGCGCCAGCATCCACGTCGTGCGCGACAGCGCGTCCCCCGTCCGATGGTGCTGGAAGCCGTTGCCCCCAGGGTCCTCATCCGAATCGCGTCCAAAGTCCGGCAGGATGAATAAGTTCGTCTTGCCCGCGTACTCGGGCTCCGACTGAATCGTTCGCCAAAGCGTTGCGCAGAGTCGATCCGAGCGGCGGATCCCATCTATATATAAGGAGAACGCTCCGGAATGCGCAACATCGATGTCGTGCAGCGTGATCCAAATCATGCTGGGCGCGAGTTGTTGCATCAAACGGCGCGCGATGTAGACGGACAACTCGTCGGGACTCGCCAGCGATTGCGCGTGCGCGGAGAAATCGCTAACCGACAACTTAAGAATTTCGGCGAGTTCGTGAAGTTGCATCGAGTCTCCGCCGATATCTGGAGCATAGAGCGGCGTCTCGTAGTTGTCGCGAAGCAGGTGATCGTAGAGCAGCGCGTCCCGAGGCGAGAGTGCAGAACCGAGCAAGCGCTTCGGTAAGACGACGCGCGCCCCTAGCCCCACGCCGTAGGAGCGGTGCTCGCTTTCTCCGATGCGGTTGAAGCCGTTGCTTGGCGCGATCACCCAGGCGTCGCTCGCAGGCCGCTTCAGGTCTTTGCGGAAGTACTCGAAAACCGTTGGATTGCTCGGCGCAACAGCGGCGAAGTTATTGAAAGTTTCGTAGGCGCCGGTGGCGAGACTGGCAGTCGCAACGTAGTGGCCCAGGATGCCGCGATTGACTACCTGCGTGAAGAACGTGGCTTGCGGAATCAGTTCGGAGAGCAGGAGAGGGATGTTTTCCTGGCCCTCCGGCATAAACGTTTCCTGGTCGCGCGCGCCGCCTCCGAAAGTGACGACGACAACTTTCCTCCCGGGAGTAGCCGCACGGCTGGCGCGCGTCGTCGATAGCGCGAGCGCGGCCCCAGTGGTCGCACGCAGGAACTCGCGCCGGCTGTGCGCGATGGAGTCCGCAATCTGTTGCGGGCTGCGTCCGGTGTTCCACGGAGAACTCATCGGGGTATTCCCGATTCTACGACCGTCACCGTCGTATCGCCGCTTTGATGCGTTAACACTTGCCGGGTTCCCGATGGCCACGCGATTTCGATTCGATCGGCGAAGCGCGACGATCCGAGACCGAAGTGAAGACGCAGATCGTTTTGTGACAGGTAGCTTCCGCCGCTGCGGACTTCGTCGAGTTCTGTCCGACCGGCGACCGTGACACGAACGCGCGCTCCGAGTGCGCTGCGATTCGATCGCGTGCCGACCAATCTCAGTGCGAGCCAGTGCCCCGCCACCGGATTGGCGTTCTTCAGCAGTGACGGAGTTTCATTCTGATTGTTGATCGCGATCTCAACCGAACCGTCGTTATCGATGTCGCCGAACGCCGCGCCGCGAGAGGAGTGAGGTTCGAGCAGACCGGGTCCGGCACTCAGCGTGATGTCCTTGAATCTGTCACCTGAAAGATTCTGATACAGAATGGCGCGATCTTTGTAGTGGATGTCAATGCCGAGCGTATCGACCTCCGGGAATGCATGGCCGTTGACGAGCAATAAGTCTTTCCAACCGTCGTTATCGAAGTCGAAAAACCCAGCGCCCCAGCCAACGTATCGCGTGTTTTGACCCAAGCCCGCTGCAAGCGTCACTTCGTCGAAGTTTCCGTCGCCGCGATTGCGATATAACGTCTCGTGTTCATCCGAGAAATTGGTCCGGAAGATACTCAGCAGGCCCGTGTGGTTATAGTCTGCGGCGGCAACACCCATGCCGGACATAGCTTTTCCGTTGTCGTCAAAGGCAACGCCGCTAAGAACGGCGGTCTCTTCGAACTTCCCGTGACCTTTGTTGAGATAGAGCAACGACGGCGTTTGATCGCACGCGACATAGATGTCCTGCAACCCGTCACCGTTGAAATCGCCGGTAAGAACGCCGAGCGAGTAGTGACCATTTGGTTCCGCTACGCCAGATGATTCCGAGATATCGATGAACGTGCCATCGCCGTTATTCCGATAAAGGAGGTTGCGGTCGAAAGGCAGTCCGCGCGGGCCGCAGCTAACCGGAATACCCCGGTAATAGCAGTAAGGATTAGCGCCGGGCAACGGATTCGTCGCGGGGTCGAACTTCAGATAATTAGCGACGAACAGGTCGGCGTGACCATCCAGATCCACATCGATGAAAGCACAGCCAGTGTTGTAGCGCGTCCGATCCTCGAGTAAGTGCGCGGCCTTGGTTACATCTTCGAAACGCTTGCCGCCGATGTTGCGGTAGAGATGGTTCTGGCCCCAGTAAGTGACGAAGATGTCGGTGTATCCATCGTTGTCGTAATCTCCGGCGCACACCCCTTGCGCCCATCCGGAGGAACGCAGACCGAGTTGATCGGTAACATCACGGAAGCGGTCATGACCCTCGTTGTGGTACATGCGATTTGTTCCGCCGTCACCTGAAAGAACGAAGAGATCGAGTAGACCGTCGTTGTCGTAATCGATGAAAGCAATGCCACTGCCAGTGGTCTCGAGAATGTACTTCTTCGATGTGACGCCGCCATTCGGAAACACCTCATGGATGCCACTCGCGCTGGCGATGTTTTCAAAGCGCGGCATCGATTTCGTCGCTTGGTCAGATACGAGCGCCGAAGCCGCACAGACTAGCGCCGCTGCGACGAAAGTCAAGGCACCGATCGTGGTCTTCATGGTTGCGGCGGTTTATCGCCGAGCTTCTTGAGGAAATCCGAAAACTCGCTGTCGGGCGGTTTCTGCAAGCGGTCGAGAATCGCCTTCTGCTCTTTAGCCTGCTCCATTTTTCCGCTGTTGCGATAGGCCGAGAGAAGGGCGTAGTGAGCCGCTTCGTTGTCCGGTTGCAGCGTGGCCGCCTTTTCGAGAAGCGGGAGTGCTCGCGCGGTTTCATTCTGCTGCAGGTAGATTTTGGCCAGCCCGATCATCGCGTGCGCGAACGCCGGCGACAACTGCAGCGCTTTCTCATACTGTGCGATCGCCTCGCCACTGTGGCCCTGCACTTCGGCAACTTGAGCGAGTTGAAAGTAACAGCTGCTGTCTTCGGGATTGAGTTGCAGTTCCGCCGTGAATGCGCCCGCGGCCTGATTGAGCGCTTCGGGCGAGTGGCTCCCCAACAGAATCGCGCGCCCCAGCCGGTAGTGCAGATCGGGCGCTTTCGGATTCAACACGATTGCTTTCCGATACTCGGAAGCAGCATCGGCGAAGCGGCCTTGTATCTCGAGAATCTCCGCCGAGAGCTGATGCGTTCGATAAGACGATGGCGCGTCCCTAAACATCGCGAGCGTGGTGTTATTGAACGCGGTCATTTCGATTTCAGCCGAGAGATAGAGGACGTCGGCATCCTTCGCGAAATGCTGTCTTAGCGCGTCGAGGGTAACGAGCGCAGACGTCGCGTCGCCCTCCGCGGACTGGCATCTTGCGGCAGCCAAACCAGCCAGGAGACCAAGTTGGTCATTAGCCGCGTGCGCTTCCGGTAACAACGACGGCAGCGCAGTCTTACAGTCATTCGTCGCTGCTTGTGTAAGTGCTAGAAAGACATGCGCGGGCCGTCCGCCGCCTCCATCCACAGCCTTCCGCAGAAGTGTAAAGGCTGTCGAGTAACGACCTTCATTGAAAGCTACGATGCCGTCTTCCAGATTGCCGGCAACCAGATTACTTGAAAGAAAGAGCACCGACGCAAAGAGCGAAAGGCTGATTGGCCGCCGACGGACAAACGCCGATACCGATTCTTTACTTTTATCTGCGTTCATCTGCGTTTATCGGCGGCCCATTAATGTCCCGCATCATCCAGCATCAAATCAAGTCCCGCTTCTCGATAGTGCTGCCGCCCCTCGTACAAACGGAAGCTAAGCAACGGTGCCTGGCCCGGTGCCACTAACAGCGAAGTCGACGAAGGCCCGACACACCGGCCTTCCGCGGAATGCACCTGTGCGAAGAAGAATGCCGCTAGCAGAAAGGGGGACACGGGCTTACCTGGTACTCAATTCCTGCAACGCGCGCCGCGCCGTTTCGTTGCTTTGATCGCGATCGAGCAACTGCTGCATCGTGGTTCGCGCCTTATCTTTCTGTCCCATGCTGATGTAGGTTCTGCCGAGATTCAAGTAGAGTATATCTTCGTCGGGTGCGACTTGTATTCCATACTGCCAGGCCGCGATTGCGTCATTCAGTTTGCCGCGCTGGGCGAATAGCACGGCGAGATTGTTGATCGCCTCGGCATAATCGCGGCGAATCGAAATCGCTCGTTCGAACTGCTGCTGCGCCGCCGTGAGATCCCCGAGCTTCGCCGACGCGAGGCCCAATCCGTTGGCTGCTTCCGCGGAGTGCGGATTAAGCGTCAAGAGCTTTGCGGAAGGAATCGGCTGCCTCTTGTTGCTTGTCTCGTTTCGCGCTTACATCGCCAAGTCCGATCCATGCATTCACTGACGCGGGATCGAGCCCGGCAGCTTTCGCGAACGCGCGTTGCGCTTCGTCCATGTGATCCAGTTCGAGTTGTATCTGCCCGACCAGTATCCAAACCCGGGCATTCTCGGGCGTCTGCTGCAGCACGCGCTCCAGATACGGGAGCGCCTCCTTCGGCATGCCTGCCCAAAGGAAGCCTGCGCCGAACTTGAAGTAATCGCGCTTCGGTTGCTTGATAAAGAAACCGGGGAAAGGCAACGCGCGCGCCTCCACGGGATGTTCAAGCAGGCGCATGTCGACGCGCACTTGTTCTTCAGACGGAACCGATCCGTAAACCTTAACCGCGTCGCCGTCTTGATTTAACAGGAGCGCCAGTGGCGGCTCCAGCGCAGCCCGCCAATCAAACAGATACCGGCGAAAGATTTCATCGCGCTGCGACTTTTCGCGAATCTCGAACAGACCCGGCCCCGCACTTTTCACTGGCAGTGGCACAGGCTGCAGAAACCAGGTATCGTGCAGGCGCATGCCGTTATCCGGCGCGACGCCGCCGACTTGAAAATCCTGATGCAACCGGAATGGCTCCGATGTAATCTCTGCCGATCCCTCCGTCACGCTGTAAGTCCGGCCTGCTTGTAGATTGGAGAAGTCTTGCACCAAACCCGATGGCCACGTGATCTTGACCGACTGAACACGCGTACTCGAACCGAGTCCGAAGAGCATCCGTTTACTGTGTTGAGAAAGAAATCCAGATCCGGCGTCGAGCCACTTCGCTTGCCCATCGACTTCAACTCTCGCGCCAATCGCATCGCGGTTCGACTTCATCCCGCGCAGCCGAAATGCAATGGATAACCGCCCGCCGGCGCAGTTGTTCTGCAGCAACCGGAGCTGCGGTCCCAGACGGCTCTTCAGGATAATGTCCGGCCGCCCGTCTCCATCGAAATCAGTGACGGCGAACGCTCGGCTATCATCGGCGAAATCGAACCCGCTCACACCGGAGAAGTCGAAAAAGCGATCGCCGCGCCGCGCATGAATCACGTTCGGCTCGCGCCCATTCCAACTAAGGTCTTCGCGCAGAAATTGATTGATCGCGTTCCATCCCTTTTCATAAGCCGCCGATGGACTCGCGTTATCCGGAGAGCACGCCACCACCTGACGCCAGAAAAAACTGCCGAGGTCCGTCGTCGACGTATTGGTCAACATCCCGCAAGTGATGGCGATCTCGGGGTGCCCGTCGTTGTCGAGATCGTGACCGCCCGACGACCATGACCAGCGCCCAAATCCGGCATGCTGTTGCTCGGTCGTGTCCTCGTACGTGCCGTCGCCTCTATTGTGAAACAGCGAGTTACCCATCGTGTGCCCGCGATACGCGTCTTTCTGCTGCTGCGCAGGTTTGAAGTGTTCGTCGGCGACGACGCGCAGACCAGCGTCCGTCCACATGTTGGCGACATACAAATCAGGTCTGCCATCGCCGTCGTAATCGAACCACGCGGCGCTCATGCCGGGACCAATGTCTTCAACGCCGGCTTGCCCGGCCTCATCGCGAAATCGTCCCTGCCGGTTGCGATAGAAATTCTTGCGGCCGAAATCGTTGGCGACGTAGAGGTCCGGCCAACCATCACCCGTGGTATCGCACCACGCCGGCGCAAAGCTGAAGCGATCGTTATTCTGATCGAGCCCAACTGCGGCCGTGACATCGCGAAAGCTGCCCGAGCCGCCTGCATCCAACTCATTGCGGAAAAGGAAATTCGGAGGTCCATTCCGCGCGTCGTGGTACGGCGACGGGTAGGTATATTGCGCCTCGCTCTGGAAGTAAACGTAGCAGCAGAGATAAAGGTCGAGTTTGCCGTCGCGGTCGTAATCCGCCGCAGCCATCCCGGTGAAGCCGCCGCGCGGCGCAGTCGCGAATTCAAACGCGTCGGTGCGCAGCTGGTACCGCGAGCCTTCGTTCAGAAAAAGTACGGGCCCGGAACTTCGCAACACCACAAGATCCTGATGCCCCGAGTTGCGCAGATCGAGAAACAGCGCACACGACGTATCGTCCAACAGCCCGACACCCCACGCTTCCGTCAGATCCGCGACAGTTCCATCCGGATGAACTTTGAGGAGGCGGTTCGGCAGTCCTCCGCCTTGGCAAACATAGATTTCGTCGTAGCCGTCATTGTCGATATCGCCCACCGCGATTCCGTTACTTCCGTAGACATCGATTCCGCTAGCGGGATCGAGGCGCGCGCGCCAGTAGGGAGTACCCTTGCCGAATTGATCGACCAGCGCCGGCGTCTGTCGCAGCGCATGAGCCGTAACATCGCGAAACCAAGGTTCGGCTGCTATCGCGAGATTCTCCTCCAACGGCTCGAACCTGGCGATCTTGTTTCCATTCCAAGCGACGTGCCAGGAGCCAACGCGATAGCACTCCGAACCATCGGACGAACTCGCGATTTCAAATCGCACGACATCATCGGGAAGAATGTAAAACTGAGCCCGACGGATCTCGCCAAGCCCATCGATCCACTTCGCCCACGCATCGACGAGATCGCTTTCCGCTTTACCGAAAACCGCTCTCTTCAAATCCGCCGCGACGGCTTCGTAGCTTAGCGGAGCCGGCGAAATTCCCTTACTATGCGGAGCAACCGGCAACTGCTTCGACCGAAACGCGCTCATCAATGCAGCCTGATGCTCGAAGGCAATTTTCTCTTGAGGAAACTCGTCTGAACCCGGCAGGATGTACCGAGCGAGGGCGGTATAGGAAGCGGACTTCGATGGCTTCGCACCTATGGCTATCTGGCGCGACACGCACACCATCGCCGAAAGAACGGCAGCCGACTGAAGAAATCGCCGCCGTGTAAACGTGAGAAGCGGAAGAGTCACGGTGTAGAGGATGCGGGCTCAGTTATCTTCAGCGTCTGATCGGCGGCAACACTTCCCGTCCGCTGAACGATTCCGGAGGGCCAGCGAATTTCCACGTCATCCACCTTCGTAATCTCGCCTAACCCGAAGTGCAACGTGAACGAGCTCTGCGAGTAATAGCTGGTTCCACTCATCACTTCATCGATCCGCTTGCGGCTTCCTGCATTGACCGTGACACGCGCGCCAATCGCGCTTCGATTGGAACGCGTTCCGGTCAACGCAATATTTAGGAAGTGCCCGTGTGCTCCTTCATTCTTCAAAACGCTGGGCGTCCCGTTCATGTTCACAATGACGATCTGCTGGCGTCCGTCACCTACAAGATCACCCACAGCGAGACCGCGCGCCGGCCGCGGAACTCGAAACGCGGGACCCGCCTGATCCGTGACATCGACGAATTTGCCTGCTCCGTTATTTCGATAGAGCAGGGTCTGCTGCAAATAGGTATCGCCAAGCGACTTTCCTTCGACCTCGGGATACACGTGCCCATTTGCGATCACCAGATCACGCCAGCCATCGTCATCGACATCCACAAACGCGATGCCCCATCCGAGCAGTTGCCGCGTTCGTAAACCACCTTGCCGCGAGACGTCGGTGAAGAATTTGCCGTCGTCATTATGAAATAGAGAGGGCAGGTCACCCGAGAAATTCGTTTTCGCAATGTCCAGTAATCCGTCACCATCGTAATCGGCAACCGCGACGCCCATACCGGCCTGCAGGGCCCCATCGAAGTTATAAGCGACGCCGGCCTCCGCTCCGCGCTCTTCGAAAGTTCCGTCGTGCTTGTTGTGAAAGAGCAGGCTCGGAGTCATGTCGCAGGCGACATAGATATCAGGCCAGCCATCGTTGTCGAAGTCGGCCGATACCACTCCCAGACTGTACCGCCCGCCGGGCTTCAGAATTCCTGCCGTTTCGGAAACATCGGTGAAGGTGCCGTTTCCGTTGTTCTTATAGAGGATATTGTGCGCCAGCGGAAGTCCACGCGGGCCGCACATCACCGGGATTCCCTTCCACTGGCAGGTGTCGGCGCTGCCGGGATGCGGAGTCTTAGTAAGGTCTAGGTCAACGTAATTCGAAATGAACAGATCGAGATTACCGTCGCGATTGTAATCGAGGAACGAGCATCCCGAGCCGTAGCGCACGCCGGTAACGGGAAGGCCGGCTTTGGCGGTAACGTCTTCGAAGGTTCCGTCGCCGCGATTCCGAAACAACCGGTTGTGCCCGTAAGCGGTCATCAGGACATCCGGATGTCCATCGTTGTCGAAATCACCGACGCAAACACCCTGCCACCAATCTTCAGTCGACAATCCCGCGCGGGCCGAGACATTTGAGAAGTGCCCATCGCCGTCGTTGTGATAGAGTTGCGGCGAGCCGTGGTCGGTTGGCTCCCCAGCTTGTAGGCGCCGGCCATTCAGCACCAGCACATCGTCGCGACCGTCCCCGTCGTAATCGAAAACAGCAACGCCGTTGCCGGTGGTTTCGAGGATGTAGTCTTTTTGTTCCTTGCCCCCGTAGACGTTCTTGCCGGTTAGTCCGGCGTCTGACGCGATGTCGCGAAAGTTGATGGACGCCGCGCCTCCCCAAAGCAGCACGGCAAACGCAGTAAGGCCGAAGGCGGCAAAACACTTCACTGTTCAGCAGCTTACAACGCGTCCTCACACTGAGTAGGCACCATTCATCCATGCACACCGTGAGAACGCACACCTCCAAAACCTTGGAGACTTTTCCACCAAACGGACGCCAGCGGATTTGAATTGCAGCTTAAACGGCGAATAAGGCAAAAAAAAAATCCGAATTGGTTGACGTTGACGAATGTAAGTGATAGTTTTACGCTATCGCGGCTTTTGAATAGAGAGGTTTAGGGGGAGAGTATGCTACGTAGGCTTACTTCGCTTGCTTGGTTGGGGCTGGCGCTTGTGCTTAGCTGCACAATGAGTTTTGCCCAACGGGATTTGGGAACAATCACCGGCACGATAACGGACGCACAAGGCGCTGCTATAGCCGGCGCGAAGATCACGATCGTTAATGACGCAACTGCGGTTGCTTCGGACACAGTAACAACAGGGACGGGTTCTTATACTCGCCCCGCTCTGAACCCAGGCACTTATACGGTCACCGTTGAAGCGCCGGGATTCCAAAAAACGCAGCAGAAGAACGTGATTGTCAACCCGGATGAACCAGTTGCGGTCGATCTGACGCTTCAGGTCGGGAGCAGTGCGCAAACGGTCGAGGTAACTGCGGCGGCTCCGCTGCTGCAGACCGAATCGCCGGTGATCGGAGAGAATCTCAACTCTGCGCAGCTAAGCGAACTCCCCCTCGGCGGTCAGCGCACATTTACCTATCTAGCGCGGCTTTCCCCGGGCGTGGTTCCGGCCGAGAATGGCGCCCGCGATGCTCTCGGCGGTGGATTCTCCGCGAATGGCGTCCGGTCGACAGGGGAAAACAATTTCCTCCTGAACGGAGTTGATAACAACGTTAATGTCATCGACTTCATCAACCAGACCGCGTTCGTAATCGGACCCTCCGTCGAAGCTATCGGCGACATGCAGGTGATCACGAACGGCGCCAGCGCGGAGTATGGCCGCGCGGCCGGCGGAATCCTGGACATCAGTTTGAAGTCGGGAACAAATCAGGTTCACGGCGTTCTCTTTGAGATTCTTCAGAACACCGTGCTCGATGCCAATCGCTGGGAGAACAATCTTACCGATACCCCTCGCGACCCGTTTAAACAGAACCAATTTGGCGCTGCTGTTGGCGGCCCGATCATCAAGAACAGGCTCTTCATCTTCGGCGATTATCAAGGTACCCGCATTTCCACGGCGGGAGGAACCATTCAGAACCTGGGATACGGAGGCTTCTATACCATCCCAACAGCCGCCATGATTGGCGGTAACTTCTCGGCGCTTGCTTCCCCGCTCTATGATCCAACCACAACCTCGTGTACAAGCGGTTGCGTACCGGGAACTCTCACAGCGGCATCGGGTCAGACTCCGGTGTACAACCGCATGCCATACGCCGGTAACATCATCCCGGCCTCCGAGATGGACCCGGTTGCACAGAAAATCGCGGCTTTGTACCCGGCGCCAAATGCGCCGTCCTCTCTATGCGCCGTTGCCGGCGCGGGCTGCTATCACGCTGTAACTCCCGGAACGCTAGGGACCGATCAGGGCGATGGCCGCGTGGACTGGCACTATAACGACAACAACAGTATCTTTGGATCAGTAAGTTGGTCCGACACCGCCAAGTCTAGCGTGCAGCCACTCCCGGGCGCCCTAGACGGCGGTAACTTCAACGGAACCAGCGAGACCGATCTCGGCCGCAATGGGGTAATCAGTTGGACCCACGTATTCTCGCCCGGCGCAGTTAACGAGGCGCGCGTAGGATTCAGCCGCCTGGTGACCGCCCGCACGCAAGCCAATTCGGCGACCGATGAGTTCAAGGCTCTCGGGATTGGCGGGTATGATCCGACGACAACCCTCAACGGCGGCCTGCCGCAGTTCGGCCTGGGCCGCTACAGTCAGATCGGCGCCAACGATTGGCTGCCCACCCAGGAATACAACAACGAGTGGGACTTGATCGAGAACCTGACTTTGATCAAAGGAAACCACAGCTTCAAGATGGGAGGCGAATTCCGCCAGTTGCACTTCCCGTTCTTCCAGGTGCCTTATCCACACGGCGAAATGAACTTTGCCCGCGTCGAAACGGGGATTGATGGAAGCAATGGCGCTGTCAACAGCAACACCGGCGATGAATTCGCTTCGTTCCTGCTGGGCGCGATTGACAACGGCCAGATCTCGACAACGAATTTCGTCTCATCCACCAAGCAAGGCTACGCAGCCTACTTCATGGATAACTGGAAGGTTACTCCCAAGCTGACTCTCAACTTAGGCGTGCGTTACGAGCTGTTCTCGCCTATCGGAGAACAGTTCGGCCGTCAATCCAGTTTCGACCTTCAGAATTTAACTCTGTACATCCCGGCCGGTCCCAATCAGAACGCTCCGCTGCCACCGAACTTCAATGCTCCGGTCACAGTGGGTGGCGTCACCTTCCCTGCCCTGTTCACTACCCCGATCAACGTGAGCCGCGGTCAGGTTAACTCCTATATCATCCCCTGGGATAAGTTAGACATCGGCCCACGGCTCGGTTTCGCCTATAACATCCGGTCGAAGACTGTGATCCGCGGATTCTACGGAATCTTCTACGGCGGCGAAGAGAACCAGGGAGGCAACCCGAACCGCGGGGAGTCCGCTCCTTTCAACGAATCGCCTCAATTGAATCGACCGGCCGGTGTCAGCAGTTTCCAGCCCGATCCTCTATTCGCCAACGGCAACCCGACTGGCGCGATTTCGACCGGCTACCCGGTTAACGTGTTCACTGGCTTCCCTGTTTCGTCGCTCCAGTTCCGTAGCATTGCCGAAGATTTCGACAACCCGATGGTTCAGGAGTGGAACTTAGCCGTCCAACATGAACTGCCCGGCAACATGGCGTTGGAGGTCGGTTACGAAGGCAACCACCAGTCGCATCAGTTGCTGCAACCGGATCCGAATGCTTGTCCGACAGTGTTCACCACCAACTCGGCGATCTCTTGTAACTCGCTGCGGCCTTATCCGGATCTCGGTTCAATTTCCGGAACTGCCAGTTTCGGATTCGGAAACTACAACGCGATGACCGCATCGTTGACGAAGCGCTACTCTGCCGGACTAACCTTACAGGCTTCGTATACTTACGGACATGCGCTGGCAGATAGTGGCACAACCTTATCAGGGTCAGCCGGTCTCTATATCCCTAACGGTCAGAATTTCAACGAAGGTTACACGACAGCGTCATGGGACATTCGGCATAACTTCGTATCGTCCTTTGACTACGAGATTCCGTTTGGTCGCGGTAAGCAATACGGCGCGAGTCTGAACCGTGGATTGCAGACGGTGCTGGGCAATTGGCAGGTGAACGGAATCCTGAGTCTTCGCACCGGTCAGCCGTTTACGCTGGATTCCAATGCCTGCCTGGCGGTTAGCGAGAACGGCGGTTGCGGTCCGACCCTTATGTCGGGTAGCCCGAATGCCGCGCCGTCCGGAGGTCGTACGCCTGACGAATGGTTCAACACCGCAAATTTCGTTCCGCTCGATGCTTTGACAACGGCGCAACGGCTTTCGCAAGGAAACGTCGGGCTGCAAACTAACGTCGGGCCTCCCAACCGAACACTCGACTTCTCCGTGTTCAAGAACTTCGCCTTCACCGAACGTTTCATGTTGCAGTTCCGGGCGGAGGGATTCAACGTGGCGAATACCCCGCAATTCAGCGCTCCTGACACTAACCAGCAAGACGGCAACTTCGGTAAGATCACGAGCACTTCAGCTGGAAGCGAGCGACATATTCAGTTCTCGCTGCGGCTGCAGTTCTAACGAGAATCGAGCCCCATCAACGACCGGTCTGCTAACACAGGCCGGTCCTTTTTTTATACTGTTGTAAGTTGTTCGTCTTCGTTGTGGTCCTACTCTTCGCTCCGGCGCTCGACGCATCCGCACTACTCAAAAAGGGATTGCTGGAGTTGCAGCAGGGTCGACTAACTGAAGCCCGCGCGGACTTGATTGAAGCATCGAGGTCCGATCCGCGTAACGGCTATGTATGGAGCGCGCTGGCGGAAGTCTATATCCGCAACCACGAGCCGGTACTTGCCGCATCCGCCGCCGCGCAAGCCGAGAAGTACAGTCAGGATAATCCCCTATTAAGCCATGCCTTGGCGTTGTACTATTCACGCGCAGGCGAATACGCCAAGGCGGCGATTGACGAGAGCCGGTACGCGAGAAGCCAAAATGCGGATCCCGCTGCGAATGCCCGCGTAGCTCGATGGTATCTGCAGGCTGGCGACATACAAGCCGCAATCCCGTTTGCCGCAAAGGCTGCTAAGTCCGACGACACTACCGGGTTTGAACTTGCGCAGATCCTTTTGAAGCAGCAGCGCTTTACGGAGGCGGCGCAGGTACTGCAGGCCGGTCTCGACACATACAAGGGCGACGCCCAGCTTACTCTTGCTCTAGGAGTGGCGCGTTACGGGCAGCGCAGATTCGAAGAGGCGATCGAGCGCTTTCTCGACGTCATCCGGGCCGATCCAACCATTGAACAGCCCTACCGATTTCTCGGGCTGATGCTCGATCAGGCCGGTCCGCATTTGGACGAGATTATCGCCGACGCGGAGGCTTGGGCCGACAAGAATCCTGAAGATGGCAATGCTAAGGTGCTGCTTGCGAAGGCGCTCTTAGCGCGTAATCCTAATGACCAGAGGGCCGATGAGCTCCTTCAGCGCGCGGTCCAATTGCAGCCCGATAATTGGGAGGCGCACTACCAACTCGGGATTCTGCTGGAAAGCCAGCGTCAATACGAGGCGGCAGCGGAACAACTAATGAAGGCCGTCGAATTGAATGGCCGCGAAGCAATGCCGCACTATCACTTGTCGCGCGTCTATAACCGGCTGGGAAAAACCGATCTCGCCCAGGCGGAGCTAAAACGTCATCAGCAGTTGACCGGCGGAGTAAGTGCCGATCGCAAATGAAGCCTCCGATCGTCAGCCCCGACCCATCCCGCTAGCGCGCCAAGGGTGCACGTCCGTATGGCAGTCCACGCGAGTAAACGGCCTCACTTCTAGGACCGGATCTACCCTATGTCTGTGGGACGTTATAGAAATCCGTCATTCGGAAGGCCCGGTACGTCGTGAAATTAATCTCCTCGTTATAGGTTTGCGTACCGCTCGGAGTGGTTTCGATGAGCTGCGTCGTGCTAAGGTTCGGCTCGATTTCACCTGCATCGAAGAAGTAGTCGCCGTTGGCCAGTGCTTGCGCGCTACCAAGCGCGTAGGAGAAGACGCCTAAGTCGGCGTTTGCGATGAATTTGACCGTCATCGAGTTTTCGTCCACGCTCAGTACCTGTCCTCGGCTGTGACCCACGCCGCCATTCTTCGTGATGCGCGTATCGCCGTCATCGAAGACCGTCAAGGTCGATAGCCCATTGTCCTGGAACTCGGGATCGTGCTGTCCGGAAAACCACGGATATGTGGCTGTCTTCGCGAGGAAGGTGAAGTCACCGTCGAGACCCATTCGCCACAAGATGTTGCCAGTTCCAACGCCGTTGCTGTAGTCGATCTTATAGATCCAATCCTGGTCGCGCGCGGAAGCGAGAATACTGCCGTCGGAAAGTAACTGGAGCGCGTTGAAATGCTGCCATTCGGAAGCTGGGCTGGAGAGCAATTTCGGTGGACAACCGTTTGAAGTCGAGCCATTCGCCTCGGTGTAGCACGCCTCGTTCAACGTAGGTGCTCGGTTCGGGTCAAGTTGGGTGGATGCCGTGCCAAGGTGCTGGAAAGCAGTCCAGTACCAAACGAGTTGGAAGTTCTCGTCGAGAATCAGCATCACTGGTGCGATGATGTCGAGCGGGATCGCTGAGCCTTGGGTGCCCGGCGGGAAGATCTGCTGCGTTTCGCTGAGAACCAGATATTGCCCGTTCGGCAGCTTTCGCGCCTCGTGACTGAAGCGGTCGAGACCGACGGGTAGGTCCGCGGCCGGAATTTGCTCGGAAACCCGGTCGGCCGTCACCTCGCGAACGACGTTTCCGGCAAGATCGATCTCCTCAAGCACCTCCTGTTTCGTGGTGTTCCCCCAATAGCCAGTACCCGTCCCCTCGCCGGTGAAGAGCATCAATATCGTGCCGCCAGTCACGGGCCGGGTAACCTGGAACACGTTCGGGTTATTAAAGTACCAGATAACATTCCCCTCTAGATCGGTGGCGAAGGGGATCGATCCAGCGCAAATGCCCGCGAGCACGACCTGCTCGGCTTGCGATGTTGCCCCACTAGCCGGAACCGGGAACGAATATTTGGGAACGCTCACGTTGGCCGGAATCGAACCCGTCGTGAAGGAGAGGATATTCTTGTCGGGAGTCGTGACGCCATTGGTCGCGGTCTGGAAATTCATCAAATACGTCGAGGATTCCCGCATTCCCCCAACCAGGAAATTCATGCTGGTGCCGAGGCAGGGCCGGAAATCGGTGTTGGAGACCGTACCGCTCGGACTCTGTTGAAACATGACGTTCATGGAGGACCCGATGGGGCATGGCGGTGCGCTGAAGAGCGCGACCAGCGGCATCGCCGTTGCTGTGACCACCGGCGCTGAACCGGTGACGAGCGAAGTGAGCGTGACCTGCTGCGTAACCGGAACGCTGTACTGCCCGGCAAGGTAATCGCGGGCGGTCACTCTTAGAACATAGTTCCCGTCGGTCGTCGTGGGAACCCAGGTGAATTGTGCGCCCAAGCTATAGTCCCGAAGCAGCGTGAACGATGTCGATCCAGGCTGCTGTACTTCGAACTTAAAGGTCGCCGGTCCTGAGTATGGATCCTTGGCTGACGCACTGATAATAATTGTCGTGCCGACCGGTTGGGGAGATCGAACCGAAGTGGTCATATGGGCAACGACGGCGCTTGATGGGGCGGCGCTCGCGGCTGCCATCGAAAAAGAAATTAAAGTAAGCGAGAAGGAAGCGAGGCTTGTTTGTTGATCGGCGCATATCAGGCAGTCTCGGCAGCTTGTCAAAAGTTTCAAGCGACAAGGCCTTGGAGTTTTTAAATAGTACTCTTACACCTCCGCGGGTTCTGTAATCTTTTGTCGCTGGTGCCGCGTTTCTAGTGTTTGAACTGTCTTAGTACCGGGCTCAGGCCAACAAGGATCCGGACGTTGGCATTGCTAAGGTGTCGCTGCGAAGACGCTTCTCTGGAGGACCAGGCAACCTTACTAGACGGCGGAACAGCTAAGTAGAGCCATCAGATTGAATGGACTCGAACCAATCCTTCGAACGCCCTGAGTTTACTCCACGGTGAATTCATCGATCTCCCACCAGAGATCCAAGCTAGTCTTGTCAGTCGCGAATCCACCGTGTTGCCCGGATGCAAGTGCCGCCAGCTCTTTTGCAACGAAAGCCTCGGCCTTCTGCTTGCTTTCAAAAATCTTTACGATGGTTCGAGTTTGAGCGTGCTCCGGTTCGATCTCGGTAACGACGAAAACCGTCATAAGAACATTTTGCAACCCCGGAATTCGTGAATCCTCCGAAGGGCGCGCGTTTTCGATTGAATTACACCCCTATTATACCCGAGATCGACGCCTGGCTCTCCGCGATTCTATTTCAATAGCGCCGGAAAGTTGGTGGTTTATTTCGCTAGATGGCGGTATGATTTCGGTGATGTGGAAGGATGAACCCCTTCTCCTTTCCGGTTCGGTTTTCCCGGCGAGATTCGAACCGGTTCCGTAGCCACAAGTGACCGTTGTTCGAGCGGAGGTCGCGCCTTGAAAACTGCCTGGATACTCACCCTGTGTTTGCCTTCGTTCGCGTCGGCTCACGTGAGTTGCAGCGATATTCAGGCAAGCCTTCCTTTGGGTACGAGATTCACATAGCATCGGTCGGGCCTGCAGAGTATCGGGCGGCATTCCTTCCGATAACGGATCCGCCTTTGCCCTCCTTCAAGATATTTCCGAAGCCCGTCACCGTCCACGCTGATGAACTCATCGACGTGCCCATTTTTCAAAAGCCGGCGACCTTTCAACCTCCGGGATACCTGGATCGGCTTGCCTTGTTATTGGATCGACCCCTACTAACCCCTCCGCCCTCCGATGCGCGTCTGACTGACTACTTACAGATCGTTCCGAAAAACAGACCTTCGTGTGGCATCCCCGATTTTCCCGATTGGGCCCGAACGCCGGAGGCGGGAGCGAATCTGATACTTGATGAACCGCATCTCTCGACTGTCTTCGGCGACTTAGGAAGTAACGGGCCGTGGCGATGCCGGCGCGTGCATCATCTGGATGAAACACGAGCCGGCTCTCCAACCCTCGCGCGTTGCTCAGGCGCGACACGGCGTTGAACAGCGGAAAGCTTGAAATCGGAATGGAACGTTAGCGCTTAGACCTAGAGGCCGCAGCGCGAATCTACTGTTTGGCGACGTTCACCGGACCGCCATTTACCTCGCGGTCGATGTAGCCAGCCAGTGCATCGCGCTCCTCCTGAGTTCCCACCAGCGGCGGCATGAAGTTTCGATACGAAGAAGTAGCCGGCATCTCATGCAGGAGCGCCAGAAAATTTGCAATCGATTGGCGATCGCGCCCTTGCATCAACCGCCGTATGGATCGGTAACCATCCAGGGTATGGCAGTTCATGCATTGGCCGCGGAACATAAGTTCGCCTTGACCGATCGAACCGTTGTTCCAGGGACTCGCCGACGTGTAACCCGCGGTATTGAAATGTGCTTCTTCCGTTCGGCGCAAGCCGTTGGAGTACATGTGCCCCCCGATCGTAAAAGGCTTGCGGATCATCTCCCTGGCGTGCTCCGTCGCTCCCGTTGCACCTAGAGCCAGAAAGAGGACGGCCAGCGCGTGCCCCAAACCGAAGTCGCGCGGGTTGCGCACGGCCAGAAAGTAGACGACTCCGAGTATCGTCGCCGAAGTCATCAGCGTCACGAGTAACGCCCGAGTTACTTGCGTGAATGACCCAGGTCCGATAGTGCTGATGCCCGCTTGAAGGATGTGCCGGCTGGACTCCGGGAGCACACTGGAATACCACAGAAGCGCCAGCGGCATCAGAACGAACGCGGGAATCAGCCAGTTGGCCGACCAGCGAATCAGTTTCGTCTTGAGCACGGGTTGCCGAAATCCATCGATGCGGCTGGACGTAAGCAGTGCCCACACTCCCGCGAGTGCAACGCAGACTAACATGCGAAGCGCCAGACTCGGCCAGTAAGTTGGATTGAAGAACGCGGGCCAAAACTGGGAAGCTTCCCGTCCCGTACCGGCGACTGCAAGCCATGCCTTACCTGGCGTCAGCATGAATGTGAGAATGCCATTGATGATGGCTAAAGTGCAGAAGCCTGTACCGGCATAAATCCAGCCCAGCGTCAGGTGCATGCGGTTACTCACACGTCCCCATGTGTAGTAGTAGACCATCGCGGTACTGATTTCGACTAAGAAGAAACACCACTCCATCGCCCAACCAAAGACGAAGTTATGGATTAACGTGCTGGTGCTTTCCGGACTCGCAAGTCCGATAGCGAACCAGATACCCACGCCGGAGACCGCGCCAAATACGGTCGTGAGAACCAGAAAAAAACGCGAGTGCTTCCGAATTGCCGCAAGCCAGTCGTCATTACCTTCGCGAAGTGCCCGGCGTTCGGCCATGACCAAATAGAATCCGCCACCGACCGCGAATTGTGAAATCATCACATGAAAGATAGCGATGATTCCGATCACCCACGTGCTGCCGAGATAGGGGACGTCCCAGGATGGAAAGTTCATAAGTGTTTGTTGTCGCAGCCTTTTCTGAAATTTCTATAAGTCGGCGTAACCAAGTCCGATCAAGCCGATCATCCCGACGAACACAAGCACGCCTCCCCAAGTGACCCATTTGGCGCTGCGGCCGCGCTTCGTCTCCGGATCGAATAAGGGAACGAGTGTCCAGAAAACGAGCACCACGGCAAACAAAGCCATCCCCATCACTTCCCCGGTGATGCCGGGCACTACTTTGCCGATCAGCTTTAGCAGGTAGAACGGTGGCATGAAGTACCACTCGGGGTGAATGCCGTTTGGGGCCGAAGAGATCGGACTGGCTTGCTGGCCTAGAGGCCACGGAAACAAAGTCGCAAGGATCGTAATCACGTTCAAGGTAATAAGCCACATCCCTAAATCCATCGCCAGAAAATTTGGAAAAAACGGCATCGTTCTTCGCTCAGCCGCAGGTTTTTCACTCTCACTAGCCGGACTTGCGTTGCCGTTCTTCTGCACAAGAAGCAGATGAAACATAAGGATGGGTAGAAATACAAGGGGAAGCACTACCGCGTGTAAGGCGAAGAATCTCTGCACCGTCAAGGCGCCTACCTGAGGTCCGCCCCGTATGAGGTCCGCGACGGCCGGTCCTAGGCCCGGAATCATCTCCGAGAACTGTAAGCCAATCTTGGTTGCGAAGTAAGATAACTCATCCATCGGCAGTAAGTACCCGCTGAATCCGAACACCAGTGTCAGGACCAGCAAAGCCAGCCCGGACCACCATAGGAATTCCCGCGGTTTCTGATACGCCTTCATAAAGAACGTCGAAAACATATGAACGCATACCGCAAACACCATTAAGTTGGCTGACCAGGCGTGCGCACTTCGAATCAGCCAGCCGAAATCGATGTCGTAGGTAATCTGCCGGACCGAGTCGTAGGACTCCTTGCCGGGGCGAAAGTAAACCAGCAGCAGAATTCCAGTCAAGAGCTGGACAATGAACAGGAACAGAGAGATGCCGCCCCAGTAATACCAAAAGGACTGAGCATGCTGTGGCACCGTTTTGTGACTCGCCAGAGCGCCCAGTTCTGAGAGACTGAGACGCTCATCCAGCCAGTCGAATACTTTGCGTCCGGCACGACCTTCAGGTGCGAGAGACGACCACGTTCCCATTGGCGACCTCCACTTTGTAAGTTCGCAACGCTCTAGGTGGCGGGCCGGATACAACCGCGCCGGTATTCATGTCGTAAACGCCTCCGTGGCAGGCGCAGTAGATACGCTTGTGCTGCGGTTCGAATTTAACCGTGCACCCCAAATGCGTACAAACCGCGTCGAAAGCCACGTAATGACCGTCTGCATGCTGGATCAACAGCGCGGGCCGCGTGCCGAACAAGAACATCACCGCGCTCTCCGGGCCGGGCAGATCCTTCGCCGGAATCGAAACCGTTGAGACTTCCCCTTGCTCGTGAGCTCGAGCAACGGGAGTTGCCAGATACCGATAAATCGGATAGGAGCCAGCGGCAATATAACCTGCCGCCACTGTTCCGATCCCGATGTACCGGAGTAAGTCGCGCCGGGTCGATTCCTCAACGGGCGCGATTTGTTCGAGAGATAGGTCGATAGGTGGGTTGGGAGGTAAGTCGATCACGTCTTCAGGCATAAGTCTCCTTGAGCGGTTGCGCCTTGCGCAGCACGACAATCAGGAACCCGATGGCTCCCAACGCGAGTACGAAAAGAACGAGGAAGATACCGACAACGGACCAGTTCGTTACCACCGCTCGGTTCCAGACTTCAAAGCCGCGCGCTCGCAGCGTGTAGTCGCGAATTCCATCCCGCACCAGGACTTCGCAGACGATATTCAGAAACCCGACTAAGGCACTCCCGATTGCAACGATGGCCGCCAATCGCTTCGAGGCGAAAGCAAGCAGCCCAATCGCAAGCAGCACCGCCGCGGTAGCGACCCAGCCGTAAGCAAACGGCTTGTAAAGCGAGTCGGCAAACACCGCGGACGTCAGTGCGCGCGGCTGTGCGGCCAGCGCCTGCTGGCAGAATGCAGCTTGCGCGACTACCATCGACGCGATCAGAAGTCCTCCGAAGCGCCGCAAGAAGACGCGGTCCGATTCTTCCAAACCAGTCTTCAGTGCCAAGAGCAGAAGCGCCGCGCCAGTTACCGGAAAAGCTCCTGTGATGAAAAACAGCCACCGAGGCATGAGGGTGGGATCGGAGGTATTCAGATGCACTCCGGCCTTACTTGCCTCGTACATCGAACTCCAGATTTGAGGTCGCAGCATCAGCGTCATGTTGTTGCTATAGATGAACGCGATAGCGAGCACCAGCACCAGTGATGCAAATCCTGCCGCTCCCCAGGTTTTCTGATTCTCTGCTCGCCGCGCAGCGACATAGATACCGTAGTAGCTCGCGATCAGGAGCAAAATAACCGAGATCCAATAAGCGCCGATCAGAATACTGCTGGTGTAAAGAACACGTCCATAAAGGACCTGCGCAAATAGCAGTGGAGGCACGCCGAGATTCACTACGTAAGCCATGACCACGGGAAGACGGTGCGCGAGCATGCCCGAAATTTGAGTAAGTCTCGGCGCGTTTCGCCAACGTGCGGCGACATAGATGGCTAACGCGACGGTAAGGCCGCCGATTAAAAGATCAACCGCACCGATGTGAAGTGCGAACGTGACTAAGTGTAAAAGCTTGAACAGCCAAACGGGCGCGGGCAATGGGATGGGATCCGCAGAAGGGATATTGTTCATTCGCTCCTGCGGTATGCAGGATCGCTTCCTTTTGGTTCAGCGGCTAAGTCTTGTAATTGCAATCGGGAGCAGTCGGTTCATGATGTGAGCTGGGTTACGAGTTGCGTTAAACAACGGAAGATTGGGTGAAGACGCGCAAAAGCGAAGAGCGCACCCTGTAGAGTAATCCGCGACTCTGGCCCGGTGCTTGGCAGCTAATTTTGCCCAAAGGAGAGAGCTATGCGAAGAGTTACCTTGCTGATCTTCATGCTGTGCGGATTCTGCTGCGTTGGATGGGCGGGAGCAGCCACCGGACTCCCAAAAGACCTTGTACGCACCTAGAGAGACACAAGGCTACCATCGCGCTAAAGGATATCCTGCTGGATACCGTGCTTTAACCCAGCGATCGGCGGGGGTTGCGTCACATGGCGCAACGCGGTGTCTGCAAGCCGTCGAAACAGCCCAAAACACCTTAGTATTCAAGGCATCAGAAGTGCATTTATAGCAGCACAATGAGTCCCCAACCCTGCCGGATCCCCAATCTATCGAGAAACTCTCTTTCTGAGCCGATGTCGGTCTTAAACGTAGCGCCGAATCGAAAGAATGCGGACAACCTGGAGTGTGCTTTGCGTCATTCGCACTGGAGCTTGCTATTTGCAACGGATATCGAAGAAGCACGCAAACAACTCGAACGTGAGCCAATCGCAGTGGTACTCGTTGACAGCTCGGTTCCGGATACCGTGCGACGGGAATTGATGCGGTTCACCCGTGGAATGCCGAACCCGCCGGGCGTCGTGATGCTTATCCCTTCGGAGCGGGAAGACAATTTACTTGACTTACTCGATGAGGGCGCACTGGGCGTCTTTGGCCCCGATTATATCCCGGCAGAAATCCGGTCCATGGTGGGTGAAGCAGGGCGCGGCTGGCACGAACGTCACGTCAGCCTTCAGTAGAGTGTCTTGCGACTAAGGAGTTAAACCAAAATGGAAATTCGTCACATTCTGTTTCCTACTGACTTCTCGAATTTGGCGCTCGCCTCAGAAGACTACGTCCGCGTTTTTACCAGCTGCTTTGGAGCGCGCCTCAGCATCTTGCATGCGATTGAATACCCGCCTTATCTATACGGCATGCCACCCGCAAGCTTCATGGAAACGACCGAAATGGATGTGTCGGAGAGACAGGCTCGCGAAACGATTGAGAGCGTCTTGCCGGGGTTTGAGGCGGAGAGAGTCGTTACACTAGGCGATCCCGCGCGAGTGATCAAAGAGTTCACTGAAACAAACTCCGTAGACCTGATCATGATGCCTACTCATGGGTATGGACTATTTAGGCGGGCACTCATTGGTTCGGTGACGGCAAAAACGCTGCACGACGTTCGGTGCAAGGTCTGGACGATGGCTCACATCGAGGACCACCCGCCTTCTCCCGACGTGGTTCCGTCCCGAATCATTTGCGCCGTAGACCTCGCTCCGGAAAGCGTTGCCGTTATCAAAAGCGCAGCACAAATTGCCAGTCGTTTCGGGGCGAGGCTCTGGTTGGCCCATGTTGTCCGGCATGTGATCAGCGTGAGGGACGAATACCTGGACGACCGAAGCCAATGGGCACTGGACCTCCAGACCTATTACGTCGATTTCGCTCGGCAACAAGTCGCGAAGCTTCAGAAAGAGGCGGGGACAAACTTTGACGTATGTATAGACGCCGGCACTGTCTCAGCCGTTCTCGCTGAAGTGGTTCGCAAACACAAAGCAAACCTGATGATCACCGGCCGGGGCATATCCGAGGACCTTCTCGGCAGCGTTCGGTCTCATGCCTATCCAATCATCCAGGAGTCCCCCTGCCCGGTCTTGCGCGTTTGAATGTGAGTTACTGCAGTCCGTGCTTTTTTAGTTTGTACCGTAGCGCATCGCGGCCGATGCGTAACAGGCGGGCTGCCTGGGATTGATTGCCGTTGGAGCGCTTCATCGCGTCCATGAGAAGCACCTTCTCGTGCGTCTCTAAAGAGTCTGGATCATTCGCTTCCGGTTTAGAGTCCGACGCGTAAGGTTGCGCCGCGTGCGCACTTCTTATGTAGGCCGGGAGATCTGTAACATCGATCGTGTCCCCCAGAGTCATCATTGCTGCGTGTCCAATCGCGTTCTCCAGCTCACGAACATTGCCCGGCCATTGTTGTCGCGCCAAGACGATTTGCGCGCGTTGCGTCAGCCCTCGGATTTGTTTCCCGTAGAGTTGGGAGTATTTCGATAGGAAATGTCTGGTGAGCAGCGGAATATCTTCCGGCCGTTCGGCGAGCCGCGGAGTTTCGATCTCCACCATGGCTAACCGGTAGTAAAGGTCTTCCCGGAATCGCTTGGTTGCTACGCCTTCCCGTAGGTCGTCGTGAGTCGCGGCGACGACACGGAGATCCACATGACGCGTCGTTAGTGATCCGACACGCTGGATCTCCTGGTTCTGCAATGTTCGAAGAAGTTTTGCTTGGGTTCCGAGCGGCATGTCGCCAATCTCGTCAAGAAACAAGACACCGCCGCTGGCGTATTCAATCAGACCGACCTTATCTTGTGTGGCCCCCGTGAATGAGCCCCTAACATGGCCGAACAATTCGCTTTCGAAAAGCGTCTCCACCACGGCGGAACAGTTCAAGACAACGAAACGGCCTTTACTCGCAGGGCTCAAATTATAGAGCGCTTGAGCAATCAGGTCCTTACCCGTCCCCGTCTGCCCGGTCACCAGCACCGTCCGGAAGTGCGGGGCCACCCGGCGGATTCGTGAAAAAAGCTCAAGCATCTGCGGGCTATTCCCGACCATGCTTTGGAAACTGGAAGCGGCAAGCAGGTCACTTTGCAGATCGAGCGCGCGCTGGCGATCCCTCGCCTGTTCAGCCAATCTCGAGATCCGCTCGCGGATGTTTGCGATTGAGACCGGCTTATTTAAGTAGTCCGCGGCGCCCCGGCGAATCGCGTCGACGGCTGACTCGGTCGAGTAGTGTGCCGTCATCAGGATCACGTCGATACTCGGGTCGAATTCGATAACACGATCCAAAACTTCGAGCCCGCTAACGCCAGGCATCACCAGATCCGTAAGTACGATTTGTGGATGTGTCTTGAAAATCAGGTCCAGACCTTCTTCGGGATCGGAGCTAGTTTCGATCTGTATCCCTGTGCCGGAAAGCGCTGCCGATAACATCTCCAAACTGCCTGGGTTGTCATCGATGATCACCATCGCCAAACCGGGATTGACTTTGCTCATCGATTTAAGAGACGATCCAGTTCCTTTCTCAATTCGGCAAGTCTAAGGGGCTTTGTCAGGTAACCGGAGAAGCCTTGCTGCAGGGCCTTCTCGCGGTCCCCTTGCATCGCACTTGCGGTCACGGCGACTGCCGGGACCCGCGACAGATCCGGATCGGCCTGCATGGCTCGTGCGACCTCAAAGCCGTTCATCACGGGCATCTGCAAATCGAGCAGCACCAGGTCGGGCTTTCGCTCCGCCATCCGAACAAATACCTGAGCGCCGTTTTCGGCTTCGTCAACGTCGTGACCGATGCACTCTAACATCGAGCGGATCAGTTCCCTTCCAGCGGCGCGATCATCAGCGATCAAGATGCGCGCCATCTAGCCGGCAACACTCAGTTTGGCCGTAGCCGACTGCACCGGTAGCGTGAACGAAAAACGACTTCCCTTCCCCGGTGCGCTCTCCACCCAAATGCGGCCTCCGTGCCCTTCCACCAAGTGACGTGTGATGGCCAGGCCGAGACCCGTGCCCTCGCGAACTCCGCGCGTCGTGGATCCTGTCTGGTAGAACTTATCGAAGATAGCTTCGTGTTCCTGAGAAGGGATACCGATACCGCTGTCGCTCACCGTCCACCGGTACATTCCAGCTTGGTCTTCAGCGACTCCCACGTGGACCGTTCCGTGCTCCGGCGTGAATTTTACCGCGTTGCTGAGCAGGTTGAGAAGTATCTCTTTGAATCTCACGCGATCAGCGACAAGTTCCAGACCTACCGGCGCGCCGTAGCTCAACTGAATCGACTTTTGTTCAGCTCTTGGACGTATGCTGTCGATCGCCTCCTGGACGGCTTCGGCACTGTCGAACGCTTCTTGCCTCAGTTCCAACCGTCCTGACTCGATCTTACTTAGATCCAGGACGTCATTGATCAACTCGAGAAGGTGCAAGGAATCCCGTAGGATGTGACTCACAAACCGCTGCTGTTTCTCGTTAAGAGACCCTTGTGACTCTTCCGAAAGGAGCTCCGAGAAACCAATAATGGTATGCAGAGGCGTTCGAAGCTCATGACTCATACTGGCCAGGAACTCGCTCTTTAGCTGGTTCGACCTCTCAACCTCCCGGTTTCGCTCCTCGAGCTCCTTGTTCTTGGAAGCCAGCTCCCGGCTAAACCGATCCCGCGCCTGAAGCAGTCGTTCCTCGACTTCCTTGCGTTCACTAACGTCCCGGATAATTGCGGTGATCCGAAGCCCCTCTTCGCTCTCAGTTGGGCTTAAACTAATCTCAACCGGGAACAACTCCCCGCTGCGGCGCCGTGCTTGCAGCTTCAATCCGCTCCCCATAGGTCTCGTACGCGGGTTGGCGTGGTAGGTTTCGCGATGTCTTTGATGGTGGTCCCGCAGGGCATCCGGCAAAAGCGAATCCACAGAGAGACCTACCAGTTCCGAGCGCGAGTACCCAAAGGTCTGCTCAGCGATCGCGTTCGCCAACACGATTTTTCCGTCGCGATCGACTTCGAGAATGGCGTCGGGCGCAGCCTCAAGCAATTCCTGGAAACGCCGCCCGGCGCGCGCGGCAGCTTGCTGTTGTTGTTCGAGCGTTGTATCCCGCAGAACGAGTAGCGTGCCGGCCGGTTGTCCGGAACCATCAGGCCATGCCATGGAGCGAACCGCCAATCCAATCTCTTTGCCCGATTTGGTCCGAATAGAAGTTTGCAGATCGCTGTCCAGTACGAAATTCGCTGCGAGTGCTGTGCTGATGCGGGCTGAAGAGAGGCGCTGACCGAGCATCTCCGCAGCTGTCCACCCGAGCATCTGTTCCACGGCGCCATTCCACACCTGGATCACGCCGGCGGCATCGACGCCGACGATCCCTAACGCGAAGGATTGCGTGACGAACTCGAGCAGTCGGGGTGCTTCGAACATCTTCAGCCACTGTATCAGGGCCAGTTTGGACGGATTCGCGTACACTGAAGGGTTTCATAGGTCAATCGCAGGGCGGGTTCGAACTTAGTGCAGCGTTAGCAGCGTTACGAACTTTCGAATAGTCGCGTCCATAAGTTCATTGGCTGTAAACACCGTGGCCGCGATGGTATACAGTAGCGCACAGAACGTGAGCGGAATTCCGATATGGTCGACAATGCTCTCCCGGTGCTGAAACCACTGATGGCTATGGCCGGAGATGTTAGGGATCGCTCTTCGCGCCCGGTGGTCGAGCACCGACAAGGTCAGGCGGTATAAGGCCAACGAAACTACAAACGTCACCAGAAGCGCCCAGCCGGTATAGACCAGGGCCGCTCGGATGTCGGGCTTCGCAAACGCCGCGAGAACGCAAGCGCCAATGCTGACTGCCCCGATGGCTGCGATTTCGAATTTCGGCACACCGTTGTTTGTGCAATCTCCTCTCCTCTTAGTGCGCCATCAATCTTGAGGAAATGTGCAGCTTTTTCAGTGTTTTGTGGCAGACAGCGCGCCTATCCCTGCGGGTAATCGCCCAGTGCGGCGGTGAACTGCGCCAACTAACACAGCCGCAGGAATCCGTAGGTAGGCTGCCGTAACAAAAGAACAGTCGCCGGTGTTGATTGATCAAGAAGCTCTGGGGTAGGATTAGCCGTGAGATGCCGTCGACCAAACGGTTATTGATCGGAGGTCTGTGGCTATGCGCAAGGAAAGGGGTGGCATTTCGGCAAACGCCACCCCTGAATACCGATTACTCGGGCCTGCCTCTACGCGACTGCCGAAACGGCAACCTTCTTCGGCGAAGCGGCTTGAAGTTTGGGAGCACTGACCATAAGTGCGCCCTTATCGAGCTTCGCGTGAACCGCGTCCACATCGATCGACGCAGGTAGATCGAAGCAACGAAACAGCTGCTTCTCGCCGAACTCGCAGAAGTGTACTTTCCCGTCTTTCTCGGTATGCTTGTGTCTCGATTGAGCGCTGACCAGTATCGCGTCGGGCAAAGCTCGGACCTTGATGTCCTTGTCATCGAAGCCGGGAACTCCCAGGTGAATTTCGAACGAGCCATCCTTCTCAATCAAGTCGGCCTCCGGCATCCGCAGTAACTCTCGTTCGGCGTTCGCCCAGTCAGTCAGAGCGGAGCCGTCCGTCGCGCCATGCCCTTGGAAAAATTCGAAAGCACGTTCTTGGATCCGCGTCCGCAAATCGTTCGCCTCTTGCATGAGAGCCTGGAACGCCTTGCCGTGATCGGATACTTTCTCGATAGCTACGTGTGACATTTACTTCCTCCTTCTACTTGAACCGAAACCGCTGCCTTACGGAGCAACGGCAATGTGATCGATCACCACTTCGGAAACTCCCGGTGCTGACCAGGCAGCGCGTTCCGCCTGCTCCCGTTCGAACCATGAATGAACGCTGCCGTAAAGTTCTACCGTTCCGTTTTGCGCGGTAACCGTGATGCGCCGGGCGTCGATCTCAGCGCCGCGCTTCAAAGCGCTCTCAATCTTATCCTCGACGTCGCCGGCCGCGACTGAGGGCTTAACGGCCACCAGGTTAATCACGCCCCGCACTCCATGCACTCGGTTGGCGCATTCGGCCGCGGCAGAGCGCTGGAAATTCCAATCAACCGATCCATCCAGAGTCGCCACGCCTTCCCGCACAGTTACCTTGACACGGTTGGTGGGAACTGACACATCGGCGGTCATCCGGTGCAGAATGTCGCGAGCCATCTCGGGATCGCTTCGCATCGTCGTCAACTTGACTTCGATGTCGTTTGCGACCCCCTTAACACCGTAAACGGACTTGGCCGTCCGCTCCGCGGCAAGCTTCTCGGCGAAGTGGTGAACAAAACCCGTCAGTGTAACCACACCCTCACTTGCATTCACGGCAATATCTGTGGAGGATATTTCCGGTTCCCATTCGATCTGCTGCGAGACGGAATCGCGCAGACGCCTATCGGCTTCAGTTGCTGTTCTCGCTTCCATGGGATCTCCTTGTTCTCCAACGTTTTATCTGCAAGCGCCGTTCCTCGCCGTACCTTGAAGTGCCAATTCGAACGCACGCATTGACTTAGCGCCATAAAGGGTTAGGCGAGAGGAGGAATATAACCTTCGGATAAGTGTGTAGTTGGGTTGCCGCACCCACGCCTGCGCCGTCCGACGCAGCAATTTGGACTGTAAGCGGTCTAACCTACAACACGTCTAAGCGCGCAACAAGTAGCTTGCGCCGCAAAGTACGCCAGGCGTTGTTGCCGGAACTGTTGGTGACCGGCTTGCTCCTTCGAGCACGAACGGGTTCTTATGCGATAGGAAGCGCCCTCTCTTCGAGCGTCCATGCAGGCAACAAACACCCCGCTGGTCGATCAACAGCAATCGCTAAGACTGCCGGACCTACTGCCTGAGGTGATTTGCCGCTACTTACGCTTTGTGGGCGTTCGTCCCTGGCGGACCATTCACCGCGTACAGTTAGAGCAAGAGGGGACGCTTTGGTTCCGCGATCGCTGGCGGCTCTTCCGCGCTACTCAACGATGCACCACGGATCCACCCTCGTTCGATTGGCGAGCGAGTACCCACCTCGGGCGTTTCTGTCGCCTGTATTGACGTGGCGCGAGCTCGACCCAGACCGCGCCAGAGTGACTCTTCAAGTCAATGATCTGAAGATTGACGCCGTATTCGAATTCGACGAGGCGGCTCAGAGTTGCTCGATATTCGCGACGCGACCCATGGCGGAGCGAGGCAACTTCCACTGGCGATTGTGGTCAGGTGAGTGCCACGATTTCCGGCTGGTTTCGGGTTACCGGCTGCCGTTTCAGGCGGCATAGTCCTAGCACCTCGACACCGGAGAAGAACCTATTTTCGTGCCATTGTGACAAGCCTCGACGTTGTGACAACCTACGACGTTGCACACGCAACCGATTCTTTGGGAGGCTAAACGGCAAATGTCTACCAATCCCTTCAACCCGGTCCACTCCGCTCAGCCAGGCTCTACACGTGGCACTTATGTCCTAAGTGCCCTCGCCTGGATTGCTCTTGCTGCGACGGTCTACATGACCTTTCACAAGACGCACTCCCTTTAGAACGACGGCCGGAACAGCTTGCGGAAAATCACCCAATCCCCGCCATCGCTGAGCCTAATGACGCAGCTAGCATCGACGGACTAACCGAACAAGATTGACAGTTCAATGACTTAGCCGCATTTATCTCTGGGCCGTGTTGTGCCCAAGAGATATACGAGAGGAAAAACAACGTGCCGCAGATCGCTGAAATAGTACAAGCCGCCACACCCAAGATGCACCAGGAGACTATCCAAGTGGTAACGCATCCGGCGCTTGGAACGATGCAGGCGAACGTCTTTCACCGGAAAGGTTCATTCCGGCTGGAATCCAAACCCATTCCGCGGGCCGGCTGCGGAGAAGCGGTCATCAAGGTTCAACTGACGACGATTTGCGGCACCGACATTCACATCGTACGCGGCGAGTATCCGATCGCGGAGGGTCTGACGATCGGACACGAGGCGGTAGGCGTTATTCATGAACTCGGAGACGGAGTAACCGGCTACGCAGTGGGCCAGCGCGTACTGTTCGGTGCGATAACACCGTGCGGTCAATGCGAGGCATGCCTGGAGGGGCACTCTTCGCAATGCGGCGGATCAATTGGCGGTTGGCGCCTTGGTAACACCATTGATGGTACCCAGGCGGAGTATGTAAAGGTGCCGCACGCCCAAGCCAATCTGGCGGTGGTCCCGGACGGGCTTACGAATGAGCAGGTGTTACTCCTTGCCGACGTCGCTTCAACCGGATTCTCAGCTGCCGAGAGCGGCGGTGTGCGCCTCGGAGATTCGGTCGCGGTATTCGCACAAGGCCCCATCGGACTCTGCGCAACACTGGGCGCCCGGCTTATGGGAGCTGCGGAGATCTTTGGCGTCGACAAGAACCCATTCCGTCTGGAGATGGCCTCACGCCTCGGAGCTACTCATGTTATCGACGCGTGCAGTAATCCGGTCGCCGAGATTCTCCGGCTCACGGACGGCCGCGGCGTTGACGTTGCGATTGAAGCCCTCGGTACCCCTGAGACGTTTGACAATGCGCTCGCCGTTCTGAAACCCGGCGGCACTTTGTCGAGTGTTGGCGTTTACTCCGATCACTTGAGCGTAAACGTAGGTTGGTTCGGTGCGGGATTGTCAGACAAGAGGATTGTAAGTACTCTCTGTCCGGGCGGCAAAGACCGCATGATGCGGCTGATGCGCCTGGTGCAGGCCCATCGGATTGATTTGACTCCGCTGCTCACTCATCGTTTCCGGCTCGAGCAACTGCCCGAGGCCTACGAACTGTTCGGCGCACAAAGGGATCACGTACTCAAAGTAGCAATCGAAGTGAGCTAGGGCTTTAGGAGAGCTTAGGAGGCAATATGGCAGCTCAAGCTACTGTACAACAGAAAGCCTCGCAAGTAACGTCAGTCAACGAATTCCCTGTTGTCGTGATCACCCACGATCCGGAATACCGCGAAGTGCTCGGCGAGACCCTCTCGACAACAGAGTGTCAGGCTCGCTTCCCGCGAAGCCTTTGGGAAGCAAGACGGCAGATTGCGGCTCAACCGGCTCCGGTAATAGCCATGGACGCGACGCTACCGGCTGAGAGCTGGTCGCAAATCATGACGGATATACGCCAGAGCGGCGTGCGCCCCAAGATCATCATTCTGCGGGCTGCCCGGAACAAAGACAGGGTTTTTCAAATACTTGGTCCGGAAATGCTCGGTTCAGATACTTACCCGGTCTACGATGCAAGGCGTCCAGGCGAGGTCCGCACGGCGGTTAACAAGGCGTTGCAGGCGCGTCTAACCGAACCGAAGCTTCGATCAGCAGTAGGTCTTCAACAGCAAGGAGGAATCTAATATGTCGCATACTCTTACCGCCCCTTCGTCAACCTTCCGGACCGTGCTTGAAACGCCGGTCCGTCCGGAAACCGTAATTGTCGTCAGCCCCCCTCAACGAAAGCACGAGGATGTCGTACACAACCTACGCATTGTCGGCATTGCCTGGATAGCAACGATGATAATTACCCTATCAGGCTACGTCGCGATTTGGACATTGTTTGGCCGTTAGCGGCGCAGCGGGTGGTAGGTTGGAAGTCCGGCGCGATTCGTGCAACCATATCACCCATGAAGGCTGCAGTTTTCCAATCCGGCCGGCTGACCATTCGGGACGTGCCCCGCCCCGAGCCTACGCCCGGCCATGTGGTTCTAAAGGTCCTTGCGTGTGGGGTGTGCCGCACGGATCTGCACATCATCGATGGAGAGCTTCCCGCTCTCCGCGAGCCGTTGATCCCGGGTCATCAGATCGTGGGAGAAACCAGCGACGGAAAGCGCGTGGGAGTTTCGTGGCTGGGTGGTGTCGACGGCACCTGCCCTTATTGCTTGCGCGGCGCGGAGAACCTCTGTGATCGCCCGGTCTTCACCGGTTACACCGTTGATGGCGGCTACGCCGAATACGCGCTGGTGCGTGAAGACTTCGTATTTCCGCTGCCGGCCGAGCTCGACGCGCTTCACGCCGCGCCGCTCCTTTGCGCCGGAATTATCGGGTTCCGCAGCTTGCGCGTGGCGGGCGTCGAGCCCGGTGACCGCGTCGGATTATTCGGATTCGGATCTTCCGCTCATCTTGCGATCTCCGTTCTGCTGAGCTGGAATTGCACGGTTTATGTTGCGACGAGAGGCGACTCGCATCGCAAGCTTGCTCAATCCCTTGGAGCCACGTGGGTCGGCTCGGAAGACGATAAGCCCCCGGTGGAACTCGATCGCGCCATCACGTTCGCGCCCAGCGGCGATGTCGTCATCTCGGCCCTGAGCAGCTTGCGCAAGGGCGGTGTCGTTGCCATCAACGCTATCCATCTCGATCGCTTTCCTCAATTCGATTACGACCGGCTGCTTTGGGGCGAGCGGCAGATCCGCAGCGTTGCCAACATGACAAGGAAGGACGCTCGCGATTTCCTCGAACTCGCGGCCCGGATTGATCTGAAACCCCGCGTCACCGTTTTTCCTCTCGATCAGGCCAACGATGCGTTGCTGGCGATCCGTAACGATTCAATCGATGGCGCGGCCGTCATTGTTCCGTAGTGGACCGCAATGCACAGACGGGCCGTCTTGAACGCTATTCTCCCTCCGGGCTAGCTGGATAACATTTGATCCTCTTACGAAGCGCGGATAAGTGTGGCAACTATCCGTCGGATAACTCCGGGCAGCACAGTGGTGGGAAGAGAAGGCCTTCCAGCTACTGACACTCTGGACGTGTTAGACCTTCGGCGCGGGTATCCCAAACACCCCCAGGCAATCTATGCGCCCAAGACGGTTAGAGATCAGCCCCTCCGATGGTTTTGACCTCATGTTTGTCGCAACCAAGCACAAAGCGAGGAGGATTCAATTAACTCAGAAGGGAAGGCGCCTTCTCAGGGCCAGTCATTTCGCTGACAACCCTACGCGACAGCATGCACGGCGCGCTCTTTAACTTTCACCGCCTTGGGTGGTTTCGTCAGAGCAGCCGGTTTCGGGGAAAGCGTGCGAATTCGCTCGCGCGACCAGGATGCCCAGGCAAACCCGATGCTCTGTCGTAATTCGTTGGCCACCAAAGGGCTCGATACAGCGTGAAAGGCTCCGTAGTCAGCCGCGCAGACATCATCGATCGACTCCAGTGGGCAGCATAAGATGACTCGGGCGCGGGGCCAAACCGACCGGATCTCGTCTATCTGACTTGCGACCGGGATCGAGAGACATTCCAGAAGGACAGCCGGCACCTCCTGAAGACGCGCAACATCCGGCAGCGAGGCCATCGAAGTAGCACGGACGACTGCCCACTTGACATGCCGGGCGATCGTGTCCCAATCAATGCTGTCGTTAGAGTATTCGCCTATCGCAACAAGCGCTGGTATGAGCATAAGAAAACCTCAACATGGAGATCTCTACTTCGATCGAAGTCCCGCCGCGGAATAATGGTTCCGCGCATTCCATAGCATCCATCCGTCAGAACCAAACTCTTCGGCGCCGCGGATCTGATCACGAATCGCTTCGGCACCGAACGCCCGATGGTCGAACGCATAGTCGTTGAAATCCTGGAGCCATGGCCGGAAAGTCCTCGCGGGCAAACATGTCCGATCCCGGGCGCGCTCGAGTGATCGGTAGACGATCTCATAGGGATGCGAGACGGGATTCCGGAAACCGGGGATTCCGAACTGAAAGCCCGACGGATAAAGCATAGGCGAGATATAGTCCAGGTCCGCCGCAAGCCGCTCGATTCGCTGTCCGATCCCCGTATCGTTCAGGTTCCAGCAAACATACCCGAAGATGTCAGCCGCAATGAAGGTGTTATAGGGTGCAAGCTTGGCGCGCGCCTGTTTGAACAGAAGTGAAATGGCGGATTCGCGGCTCTGCTCGGTGGATTCGGCTGAAAACCGCAAGCCGCGCGCATCCGGAAATCGAACATAATCGAATTGAACTTCATCGAACCCCGCCTGTGCCGCTTCTTCCGCGAGCTCGATGTTGTAATCACGAACTTCCTGTTTGAACGGATCGACCCACGAAAGTCCCTCACGGTCTCGCCACACGGAACCGCCCGCCGTTTTGACCGCAAGGTCGCGCCGGCAGTTAGCCAGCGGGTTGTCCTTGAACACAACAATCCGGCCGATCAGGTAAATGCCGCGCGCATGCATCTTGGCGGCGAACGCTGAGAGTCCAGGTATACTCGTCAGTTTTCTTGCACCTATTGTCACGGCGCATGATGACTTAGTCGGATAAGGAACAATCCCTGCGTCACCCTTCAAGTCGACTACCAGCGCATTCAGTTCCGTCGTGTCGATCAGATGTTCCGCAGAGTCGCGTAATGGCGCCGAGCCGACGCCATAGACTGTCAGATACAAGGCCTTGGGCGCGAAGGCGCGTAGTAGAACGGTTACACTCTTCCGTTGATCCGCCACTTCAACGTTGAGGCGTTCATATCCGGATGCCCGGACTTGCAGCATCTTCCCGTCGCCTGAAATGCGGAACGAGCCGTCTTCCCCCGACCGCGTAGTTTTACCGTCCAGCGTAAAGATCACATTAGATATCGCAGCATGGGTCTTGGCATCGTGGACCGTTCCGGATACGTCGGCCTCAAATAGCAAAGGGGCGCACACCGCAAGTAAGGTGTATGCGATCAGTCGCAAAGGATCGACCTCTCGAACCGCGCGCCCTTGTCGGTGTCGGTCATCAGAAATCGCGGGAGTAGCATCCGGTTGTCCCGAGTTGTCGCCGGTCTTCGGTCGATCGTGAAGGCCGCAGCGTATCCTGCTTTTTCGGCGGCGCGAACTAGGTCATCGTCATAGATGCCAAACGGCCACGCAAATAACGAAACCGCGGCTCCCAGTTTGTCTTCAAGGACCTGTTTCGATCGGACCAGCTGAAAGTCGACGAATCGGTTGTAGGCGTCCGGAGTTAAGCGCTTCTTCTCGACATGGAAGTTCGGGTGCCAATAAGAATGCGACCCGATACTCACCAGGCCGGATGCATGCATCTCACGTAATTCCGCCCACGTTAGCGCGTAACTGGCGTTCGATATCGCCGAAGGGTAAATGAACAGAGTAATTGGTAGAGACAGCCGCTTCACGATCGGCCACATGACTCCGTATACCGATTGGTGTCCGTCGTCCGCTGTAATAGCGACTACCTTCGATCCTTCAGAATGGCGAAGGTCCGGCATTCTAAGCTGTTGGACAACGTCACTCAGCGGCGTAACCTCGAACTGCTGGTCCTGTATCTGGCCAAGCTGCTCCGTGAAAGTGGCGGTGCGGATAGTCATCGAATCCGCAACCACCGGACCAAAGCGGTGATAAGCCAGTACCGGAACCTTCCAGGAGTTCGCGGATCCCACTGTACTGGCGGTCGCGACTCCGGCCGCACCAATCAATAAGAAGGATCGCCGGCTGATTCGGCTTGCTTTCATAGCTTGATCACCGTGAGCTGCGAGCGTTGAGCACGCTGTTAAACACTGAGTACAGGACAGCCAACATCGCGAATAATCGAGTACACGTGTGTCCGGAGGCGGCCGGCAAAGTGACCGAGCATTCCCCGGCCGATCAATACGAGATCAGCTTGGTTTTGGTTTGCGATCGCCGAGACGAGCTCAGAAATCTTGCCCGGTTCGATGACCACTTCGAATCCCGTACCTGCTTCCCGTTGCATCTTATCGATCGCGTCGCGGGCGGATTGCTCGGCAACCTGGTCGAGCGCCCGATCAAATGCTTTCTCCGGACTCATTTCGACCAGCCCCGCGGTTGCGTGTACAACTGAGATCGAGCTTCCGTAGGTTTCCTGGAGATCGCGAGCAAAGCGCAGAAGGCGTACGGTCTCGTTTGTTGTGTCAACCGAACAGACGACATTTCGCCACGCGGTGGAGGGTGCGTAACCCGCGGCGGTCGCGTGTGCCGTGGTCCAGACCGGGCATTCGGCGTCATGCAGCACTTTGGCCGTTACTGAACCAAGTAGTGCCGCGCGAAACGCACCGCGACCTCGTGTCGGCATCATGATGAGGTCCGCCTTCGTAGTGGCGGCAATTTGGACAATGCAATTCGCCGGATCTTCAATCTCGACCCTTACGGATGTCTCTACTCCGCTAAGGTACTTGGTCGCGAAGGAGGCAAGCTCCTTTTCCGCGTCCTTGGAAATACAGGATAGATCCAGGTCCGGAACGCAGCTAGCTTCTCCCGCGCCGTACCACATGGTCGATAAGTCGATGATGTTTGTAACCACGACGCGCGCGTCATTTTGCTTTGCGAGAGAACATACATACGGTGCAGCCGCCCGCGAGTTATCCGAGAAGTCGACCGGAAAGACGATCTTGCGGAATCTCATATAACACCTCACTGTCTTAGTGGGCAAATCGATGACCCAAGCGGAATCGCACCGTAAATCGAAGAAATGACAGGAAGTATACGCTCAGGCCGCCCGAACGACGCGCGTCCCTTGCGCCGAATGACGCACGTTCGTGCCGGTTCGCGCATGCCTACTACCGAGGTAAGGGGTGCTCCTGTAATGTTTGTTGCAACTACGCAACTTAGCCGGGGTCCCGCGAGGATACCTCATTGCTCTTTAACAGAGAGAGGGACCATATGTACGAGCGATTCGAGCAACGTACCCAGGCGGGGTGGTGTTTAGCGCAACCTCTGAAACTTAGGAGAATTCCGCGCACCGCGCTTGTAGTTGGAGTCACTCGTGGGGGAGTACCCCTCGCGTCTGAGATATCCAAGATTCTTAGGCTCCCGATGGACATCCTTGTCGTGCGGAAGATCTGTTGTCCGGGGAACACAGAGCTCTCTATCGGCGCGGTTGCGGCGAGTGGGGAATTCGTCCTCGACAAAGACGTTATCCACTATCTTGGGCTCTCGATGACGCATGTTGAGGAGCTTGTTGCAAATGAGAAAGACATAGCCACCGAACGGGAGTGTTTCTACCGGGCTGGTCGGCAACCAGAACCGTGGACAGGACGAACCGTGTTGCTTATCGATGACGGGATGGCTCGCGGGATGACAATGCTAGCGGCCGTCAAGGAGGCAAGAAAACGGGGCGCGGCTAACGTCGTCGTGTGCGTTCCAGTCTCGTCGCAGCAGGCATTAGAAGAAGTTCGGAGTGTCGCTGATGAAGTGGTTTGCCTCAGAACCCCCGAGCCTTTCAGTGAAGTCGACTTGTGGTACTGGGACTTCGCACCAATGACGGACTCGGGAATCCGGGAAACGCTACAAGGCCAGAACGAACCTAAAACAGAGGCTGCGACGATGACGGCTGCCTAACCAGATATAGGGCGGCCAAAGGAGATCGGCTCCGTGATCGCAAGCAATGCATTGTTTGAGAACCTGGCAACACTTTGGTGTCGGGCGTTCCACAGCGGACGTATGTGGCCGATTCACGGATACTACCGTTGCTCAACTTGCTTGCGAAAGTACCCCGTGAAATGGGAATCTGAGGCGGTACGTCGCGGCGCACTAAGTTCACCTTTCAGCCCGCCGAGCAAACCGTCTCACGAGGTTACGAACCTCTGGTGCCCTCCAGCCCGCCCTGTTTTGCATGGGCGTAGTTGAAACCCCACCAGGAACGAAGTCTTGGGAGATACTCCAACGCTTGCTTAACACCGAACATCTTTGGCCCCTCTAAGCTGTCTATGCTGGCGGTTACGTTGCCGACCGGATCAACGAGGACCTCCCGACGAAGCGCGCGACCCGTAGGGAGGTCTTGCTGATTACTAGCAGAAGCGCAACGCAGCGGCGTTTTGATCTACTCCGTCTATCATTCAGTCGAGAGATGCACCTACCCAAGAGTTAGGACTTCAGGATACGGGTTTTCATTCATACTCTCCCGGATTAGACGCTGCCGCACCGGCGCGAGTGTGGGTTGAGCCTGCTCCGCGGGTTCTTTGATTGTCGGGTACATCGCTGATTCGATGTGTCACTATCACATGACCGTCGCCACGACTGTCGGAAGTACGAAACTCAGGGTGGCGCTGCAGGATAAGGAACGTGCGTTTCACTACCGATAGGAGCGTGGCAAAGCTAGGAACAACACTGGTGCCCTATCAAGCATGCCCGGCGACTCCGCTCGCCTCATTCGCGCCGCACTCTAACCTCAACCTTCTCCGATTCGACTGCCAAATAGGCAACCTGCCAGTGTTGTAAGCGATCGCGAAGTCGCGCATCCGAACCTCACTTTCTAATCCCTCCCGCAACCGCGCAGACAACATGGAGTCATTTGGCGCACCCCGCCGGATGCACTGGGTCACCATGCGCAGCCATTCCGCTTCGACCCCAAAAAATCGGCCCTAATTCATGGTTGAGTAAGTGCACATCCCTTTCCGACGTTAAACGGAGGCACTAATGTTCGAAGTGCGAATACACGGTCGCGGCGGTCAGGGCGTAGTTACAGCAGCGGAGGTTCTATCCGTCGCGGCATTTCTGGCAGGCAAGCATTCGCAAGCTTTCCCTACATTCGGTTCGGAACGCATGGGTGCACCCGTTACTGCGTTCTGCCGTATCAGCGACACGCCGATTCGATCGCGAGAGCCGGTAGCCGAACCGGACGCGCTGATCATACAAGACCCGACGCTGCTCCACCACGCGCCGGTGTTCGAGGGCCTGCGGACCTCCGGCTACGTGCTCATTAATAGCACCCGCAGCTTGGAGGAGCTCGGTATCCTCAACCTGCCCCCACGGATGCCTTCCGAGCACTGCACTACCGTTGCCGCAACGCAGCTGGCGCTCAAGTGGGTTGGCCGGCCGCTCCCTAATGCGGCGCTGCTCGGCGCCTTCGCGGCGTTCACCAACCAAGTAACCATCGAGTACGTCGAGAGAGCGATCAAAGAGCGATTTCCCAGCCGCGTGGGCGAAGCCAATGCATCGGCGGCCCGTGCCGCTTACGACCTGATCTTCGAAAAGGAAGCCGTCCATGCTTAAGCAAGTTGAAACGTCGCGTGCTGTTGCGGAAACCATCGCGTTGTGCCGCCCGGAGGTGATTTGCGCATACCCCATCACACCGCAGACGCACATCGTCGAAGGCTTAGCGGAGTTAGTCAAAGCCGGAGAGCTGCAGAACTGCGAATTCATCAATGTGGAGTCGGAATTCGCGGCCCTCTCCCTTGCTATCGGAGCCTCGGCAGCAGGAGCGCGCGCCTATACGGCGACCGCCAGCCAAGGTCTTTTGTTCATGGCGGAAGCCGTTTACAACGCGTCGGGACTCGGACTTCCGATCGTAATGACCATCGGCAATCGTGCCATTGGCGCGCCTATCAATATCTGGAATGATCACTCCGATTCCATGGCGATGCGCGACGCGGGCTGGATTCAACTACACGCGGAGACTGCACAGGAAGCCGCGGATTTGCACGTACTCGCGTTCCGGCTTGCCGAAGAACTCTCATGTCCCGTAATGGTGTGCATCGACGGTTTCGTCCTCACCCACTCCTATGAAGCCGTTGACATTCCCTCCCAGGAACAGGTCGACGCATTCCTTCCACCCTTTGTGCCGCGACAAGTCCTTGACCCAGCCGAGCCAGTCACCATCGGCGCCATGGTAGGCCCCGAAGCATTCATGGAAGTCCGCTATCTGCAGCATCAGAACTTAGTTCGTGCCTTAGAAGTTATTCCTCCGCTGAGTCGTAGCTTTGAAAGTCAGTTCGGCCGCACGTGCGGCGGGCTTGTGAGTGAGTATCGCCTGGACGACGCGCAGACGGTCGTGGTTGCCCTGGGATCCGTAAACGGAACCATCAAAGACGTGATTGACGTTATGCGCGACGAAGGCTCATCCATCGGGTTACTCAGTATCTGCTGCTATCGGCCGTTCCCGTTTGCCGCTGTGCGAGCTGCTCTTAGCTCGGCGCGGCGCGTGTTGGTTCTGGAGAAGAGTCTCGCCACCGGCGTTGGCGGGACGGTTTCGAGCGATGTCCAGATGGCTATGGCCGGAGTTGATGTTCCAATCCTAACTGCCATTGCCGGTCTCGGTGGGCGGGCAATCACAAAATCTTCTCTGCGCGCGCTATTTGATCGAGCGGAGCGTTCCACCCTCGATCCGCTTACCTTCATGGATCTACATGGCCAGATGATCCAGAGTCACTTAGAGCAACAAAGCCATCCGTGGACGAGTGCGAAGCCAAATCGAATCGAGCTACCCGTGCTCCAGAGCTAGCGCCGCAACGAAAAAAGGAGACTCTTCATGCCTGCTCAATCTGTTAAGTTCTATCAGACGGGAACCTTTACCGCGGGTAACCGGCTACTTACGTCCAAGGAGTCGTCGGTCCAGTCCGACGAGTTCCGGTCGAACACACTGACCTCGGGTCATCGTGCCTGCCGGGGCTGCGGAGAAGCCTTAGGCGCGCGGTATGCACTCGATGCCGCGATGCGGGCGGCCCACGGTAAGTTGATCGTCGCCAACGCAACGGGATGCCTTGAGGTATTTTCGACGCCATTTCCCGAATCCTCGTGGCGCATCGCTTGGATGCACTCCTTATTTGGAAATGCCCCCGCGGTGGCCGCCGGAATCGCAGCGGCTAACAAGGTAAAGGGACGATCCGATGTGCGAGTCGTGGCACAGGGCGGAGACGGCGGCACAGCGGACATCGGCTTGGGCTGCTTGTCGGGCATGTTCGAACGTAATGACGACGTTCTTTACATCTGCTACGACAACGAAGCTTACATGAACACCGGCGTTCAGCGATCCAGCGCAACACCTGCCGCGGCGAGAACCGCAACGACTCCGGCGCTCGGTCAAGAACCCGGACATGAGTTTGGTCGCGGCAAGAGTGTTCCCCTAATCGCCATGGCGCACCGGATTCCCTATGTCGCCACTGCGTCGATTGCCGACCTGCGAGACCTAGAGTACAAAGTCGAAAAGGCAATGGCGGTGCATGGAGCGCGCTATATCCAGATTCACGTTCCGTGTCCGCTTGGTTGGGGTTCGGATCCCAGCCACACCGTGCAGATTGCAAGGCTAGCCGTTGAAACGGGACTCTTCCCCTTGTTCGAAGCTGAGTTCGGAACCGTTACGGACAGAACGCCGATCCGGCGGCCCACGCCGGTGGAGGAATATCTAAGACCGCAGAAACGGTTCGCACATTTGTTTCAGGCCAACGCCGACCCCCATTCGATTGCGGCCATTCAGGAAATCGCCAACAGGAATATAGACGAGTTTGGATTAACGGGTGAGAAGCTATGCAAAAGCCATTCGCAACAACGTTAGATGTCGGGTCGAGCCTGGCAAATCATACCGGGTCCTGGAGGACGGAGCGCCCGGTGTATCGGAGCCTGCTTCCTCCGTGCAATCATGCGTGTCCGGCCGGTGAGAATGTTCAGGAATGGCTGTACTTCGCCGAGGAGGGCCGCTACCACGAGGCGTGGCAAGCTCTGGTCCAGAACAATCCGCTGCCGGCCATCATGGGACGGGCCTGCTATCACCCGTGTGAAACCGCTTGTAATCGTGGGCAGCTCGATCAGCCGGTAAGTATTCACGCCGTCGAGCGCTTTCTGGGCGATCTCGCAATTGAGCAAGATTGGCAGTTCTTGCCGCCGGCCGCTAAGAGTGGCAAGCGCGTCTTAGTCGTCGGTTCCGGTCCATCCGGACTTTCGGCCGCTTATCATCTGGCGCGACTTGGCCATGACGTAACCATCTACGAAGCGGAAGCGAAGTCCGGCGGCATGATGCGCTTCGGAATTCCGCAATACCGGCTGCCGCGGAATGTATTAGAGGCCGAGATCAAGCGCATCGAAAACATGGGAGTAAAGATTGAACTCGGGAAACGGGTCGACGATCTTTCATCCGCTCTGGCCGACGGCCATTTCGACGCAGCGTTCCTAGCTATCGGCGCTCATGTTGGAAAGCGCGCTTATATTCCCGCCGGGGATGCAAGCAAAATCCTCAATGCCCTCGACTTACTCCATGATGTGGAGTCCGGAGCAGCGCCTCAGCTGGGACGCCATGTTGTGATCTACGGCGGCGGAAACACCGCTCTGGATGCTGCGCGAACCGCCAAACGCCTGGGAGCTACCGACGCGCTGATTGTTTATCGCCGTACAAGCGATAAGATGCCGGCGCATGAATCGGAACTACAAGAAGCTCTTGATGAAGGGATACGCGTCAAGTGGTTGTCGACTATCAAGGCCAGCGGCGGCAGGAATGTACTCATTGAGCGGATGAAGTTAGACGCGTCCGGCTATCCGCAACCAACGGGAGAGTTCGAGAGTATCGCCGCAGACTGTGTCATTCTCGCCATCGGTCAAGACGTCGATCTCGGTTTCCTGGAGCGTCTCAAGGGAATTCAGGTCAAGGATGGCGTCGTGCAAGTCGATTCACAAATGATGACCGGGCATCCGGGCGTCTTTGCGGGCGGCGACATGGTTCCGGCTGAACGTACCTTAACAACGGCCGTAGGGCATGGAAAGAAAGCGGCGCGAGCCGTCGATGCATTTCTTCGCGAAGCTCCTTATCCTACTGCATCAGAACACGAACTCGCAGCATTCACAAAACTGAATACGTGGTACTACTGCGATGCTCCGCAGACCGTGCAGACGACGCTAGATGCAATCCGGCGCCGCGCTAGTTTCTCCGAAGTAGTGAAGGGCTTGGATGAAACAAATGCGCTCTTTGAAGCCCGCCGGTGTCTATCTTGCGGTAATTGCTTCGGATGTGACAACTGTTATGGAGTTTGTCCGGACAACGCGGTAGTCAAAGTCGGACCGGGTGACTTTCGCATCAACTATGACTACTGCAAAGGTTGCGGCATGTGCGCGACCGAGTGTCCTTGCGGTGCGATCGAGATGGTGCCGGAGGTGAATTGATCGTTTGCTTTGGATCCGTTCTGCTGCGCGATTGAAGTGCATCCCGGGTAGGAGACCGATCTCATTGCGCCAACCGCAAGCCGGCCTCGTTTAACGGCTGCTCCGTTGCATAGACGACGTATTCTCGATCTAATGCGAACACGTAGCCGTCGCACATCCTAGGGTGCGCGGTAACAAGGACGTTCACCAGGGACGGAACTTGCCCCTGTCAGTTGCAGGCGGCAGAAACGTGATGCGCCCGGTGACAAGATCTTGATGAGCAATCTCCCTCTTATGTCGAATCGTCTTAACGGTTCCGCGGAACAGCGGCATCCGCGTCTCGAAACGTCTGAGCTTGGGAATTTTCGCTGCAACTGCATGCGAAGGCTACACCCGACAGCAGAAACGTCAATACAAAAATCGCGCAAGCCAGTGTCTTTAGCACTTATGCCAAGATCTTAACCCAGCGTTGCAAGCACACCACGTTTAGATCTTCCCCGTAACAGCAGTGAGGTAGTACCTAACCTGCTGGAACCCTGTGAACATAGAGAGGAGGGATCCATGCAAGTCGGGGCAGCGGTCGCAAGAGATATTAGTGTCGCGAGCGAGCGTAGCATTGAAAATACGGTGCGTCCTGCGGTCAATGCTCCTTCGCTACCGCTTAGCGTGCCTGTAGGCACGGATTCAGTCGGCGGCCTGCTGGAACAGATGGCGATGCCTCAGGTTGCCGGCCTGATCGCCGCTATCGAAAGTCGTCAGGGAGCGCTCGACGCTCCGGCTCTTCCGGCTTTGATGCAAGCCGCCGTTTCCGCGGTCGCAGCGCATGATGTTCCGCGGGCGCTCGCAGCGATAACTGCGCTGATCGTGCAGCACCCCGATCAGTTGGAAGGAATCCGGTCGGAACCTGCGTTCGCTTCCATCCGCGTCGATTTGGAGAATCTGCTGCAGGGGCGCGAAGCTTCGGCGAGAACCGACACGGAAGTGAAACTCTCGATCGCAACGCTCCTCGCAGGCACGGAGCGCGACGACGTTCTTTCGGTCGCTCACCAGTTATTCACGACGGATCGGCACGTCAACGTTTTGCTAGCGGGTACCCTTGCCGAGAGTGTCATCAATACCTACACTCCCGTCCACGTGCCGGTAGACGACAAGTCTCCGCTCGGGCGCAAGCGGCGTTCGGTGATTCAAGCGGAGGGTGGTGCGAGTCCAGCATTCGCTGCGCTTTACGAAGAAGCAATGAAGTCCTTGTCGGAGCATGTCCCCCTGCTTCTGACCTGGCTTGCTCTCGGACTCCTAAGCGGCTTACTTACTCTGATCCTGCGTAGCTTCGAGGTCGGACTGTTTAGCGCCGCGCTGCCGCTGGAGGTTTGGGGAGCGGGCACCGCCGGCTTTCTCGGCTTCGGCAGTTATCGGCGTGGACTAACATCACGACTTACCAATGCACCGCAGATCGGCAAGTAGAAACGGTCAAGGATCATGAAGCTCCTGCTTCAATCGGACCGGGCGCCTTTCCTGCTACGTAGTTACTGCCGATCCGCGACGTGCATCGGAAATAGCGGCATGGCTGCAACCTCATCGAATCCCGCGCCCTGCGCAATAGCGTCTGCGCTACGCGAATTCACGCGTTCATCCCCATTTGATTCCGCGTGCAGGGAAGCCGTTCTTTATCTTCACTTAGCGCGCTGACAAGAACAGCCACTCAGGTGAACTTCGCGAACCGTGCCTCTAACTGAGGGGGTTGGCCCGTCCTCAACCAGAGCTGCCACGAATCCCGTCACAGCGTGCGCAACCTACTCGATTAAATCGCTCTGGGTCACCACGATGTACGCGATTTGCAATCACACCTCTCCGCTCTCGGACTCCCTTCACTTGGCCGGAGTCGACGCGGTTATCGCGATCAGCCGGTGGGTCACGGAGGCGTTCTGTTCATCTGTAGCCTCGTTATGACTTTTATCGAATGTCCCCGCATACTGCCGATAAGACAAGGACAACAACGGGATACCGGCTATTTTCAAGCTGCGGGTGGAAGCCCGCGCGTCGGCCTTGTAAACGCTTGCAGCTAATGTTTACGAGGATTTCGCCGATGACATTCCCAGACAGGTGAATCGGAGACACAACATGAGTGCTGATACGGGAAAAGCGATCGCAAGAGTAGTCAATGTCTTGCTGGTCGACGACAACGAGGATATTGCCGTGCTGGTGAAGCACTACCTGAAAGATCCGCGTATCGCGATCACTGTCGCCACTAATGGGCTGGACGGCGTCCAGACCTTCAAGAATGGCGGTTTCGACCTGGTTCTTATGGACATTGAGATGCCTGTCCTGGACGGGCTGGAAGCGACTAAGGCGATCCGCCTCTGGGAGCACCAGAAAGACTTGGAGGAGACCCCGATCGCGGCTCTCACGGCTCGTACTTCGATGGAGACGCTTTCGGAAATCTATGCGGCGGGCTGCACCCAGTACCTAGCCAAGCCGATTGCCAAGAATGTACTCCTGCAGACCCTCGGGCAATACTCGAATCGTCTGGAGCGTCTAGTGGCCTGATCGGGAGCCGCAGTTAAAGTTTTCCGAGATTTACACCGAAAGGTAAATATGTCCAGTTGTCCTATGCAGGTTCTTGAAAGCAAGCGGGCGTCGCTGCATGTGCCCACTCCTCTAGACCGATCCATCCCCTTTCCGGCCGCTTCCCGGTATCCCACAGCGCTACTCGCCGATGACGATCCCGATATGCTGCTCCTGGCCAGGATGGCCCTCGATCCGTATCAGATCACGGTTCATGCCGCCGCCAACGGCGGACTCGCCTTGGCCTATTTGCGTGCGCGTAAGTATGCTCTCGTGTTGCTCGATCTCGGGTTACCGGATATGAATGGTTTGGAAGTCTTGAACGCATTGCGGCACGAACGCGTGGAGAACGACATCCCAGTCCTGATCCTCACGGGTGACGGGAGCACCGAGGCCATGGCCCGAAGCTTCAATGCCGGGGCTCAGGAATTCGTCATGAAACCTTTCAATCTGCGGGAGTTGGGCTTAAGGGCGTCCCGGCTGATCGACCCACGCCACCGAGGCTAAATTCCCGGTTTCCGGGTTCAGCATCTGGGTTTCGGAACCTGGTTTCAGCACCTGGGTTCGGCGCGGGGAGTTTAGCGCGCGGTAGGAACAGCTACCGAGAGTAACTCAGAGGCGAAGTCGATATACGCGCTCACACGCGACAAGCGATCGCCGACTTCGACGGAGTTATTACGTTTGGCTGCTTCTTCGATCGCAGCACCGAGCTTGGTAAGTTCGGCGAATCCGAAAGAGGCCGCGGTGCCCTTCATGTTATGACCGAACGTCCTTAGCCGGTCCAGCTCATCGGTGGCTAAAATGGCCAACATCTCGGGTAGTTCTCGCTTACGCGCCTCGATGTAGTTGCGCGAAAACTCTTCGAAACCCTCCGGAATATCGATCACGAACTGCTCTTCCTCGGCCTTCTCCGCGACGGGCTGAGCGGTGTCGCGAGAGAGGCGTTCATCGGGAACTAGGTCAGCGGCGCTCCTGGTCCCACCAAAGCGTTCAATCGCAGACATCAGCATTTCGAGCGACACCGGCTTGGACAAGTGTCCGTCGCAGCCGACGGCGTAGCATCGCTTAATATCCTCGACGAACGCATGCGCGGTCAAAGCCACAATCGGAGTTGGTGAAGCGGACTGCTCGAGTTCCATAGCCCGGATCTTGCCGACAGCTGTGAGTCCGTCCATCACCGGCATCTGGATATCCATGAACACCAACCCAAATTGCCTTTTTGCAAACGTCTCCACCGCCAGAAGTCCGTTCTCGGCGAACGTGAGTTTGCATGGCTTTCCCGCGAGAAATGCGGAGATCAGGAAACGGTTGTCCTCTGAATCGTCGACGACGAGAATCTCCAGCGGATCTTTGTTCTGAGCGCCAGTCTGTAACGCGGCGGTGTTGGAAGCGGCGCCTTCCTTCTGCAATCCCGCCTCCGGCGATACCACGCGTTGCGTCCTGACTTCGACGGGTTCGGCGGCCGGAACCAAAAACACGTCGAACAGAAACGTGCTGCCCTTTCCAAGCACGCTTTGAACGCTCAGGTGTCCACCCATGCATTCCACCAGACGGCGGCAAATCCCCAGTCCCAATCCCGTCCCGCCAAACCGGCGCGTGATCGAAGACTCTGCCTGTGCGAAATCCTCGAAGATGGTTTCCAATTTGTCGGCCGGAATGCCGGTACCCGTGTCGGCGACCTCGAAGTGCAAATGTCCCGGCACATTGTCTGGATGGGCTTCTGCCGTCAAAGTGATGTTGCCGTGCTCGGTGAACTTAACCGCATTGCCGATGAGGTTGTTTAGAATCTGCTGGAGCCGGTTAGCGTCTCCGTTTACCCAGTCCGGGGTGTCCGGCATCACCCGGGCCGCGAGTACGATATTTTTCGTTCGGGCATTCGGGAGATTCAATTCCAACGTGTCGTTTACAAGACCACGGATGCTAAGATCGGCCGATTCCAGATCCACATTTCCAGCGTCGATTTTCGAGAGGTCGAGAATATCGTCGAGCAGAGCGCGCAGCAGTCTCCCAGAACGGCGAAAGCGCCTTACATACTCTCTCTGCGTCTCATCAAGCTGGGTTTCCCACAGCAGGTCGGCCATGCCCAGGATGGCATTCATGGGCGTGCGGATCTCATGGCTCATGGCGGCCAGGAAACTGCTCTTCGCGCGGGCGGAACTCTCGGCGGCATGGGTGGCCCCGCGGAGTGCCTTCAGTGCCCGACCGTGTAAGACCGCGTAGCGAATCGCCCTTTCCAATTGAGCGGCCGTGAGCCGGTCCTTTGTCAGGTAGTCGCTGGCGCCGTTCCGCATGGCACTCAAATCAACCTGCAGATCTCCATCTCCGGTGAGAAGGATCGTCGGTACTTCCACCGAGCGCGCGGTGAGTTCGGAGATGAGTTCCAGGCCGTTGCTCTTTCCCAGGCGATAGTCCACCAGGCACACGTCGAACGGTGAGGAAAGAATGAACTGCAGGCCGCGCTCGTAGCTGCAAGCCCAGGTGACGTTGTACCGTTCGCTGGCGGCGGCGCGAAGCAGGTCGGAAGTTATGATGAATTCGTCTTCGTCGTCATCGATCAGCAACACCCGAATCGCCGAAGACGTCAAATTGGTGTCTAACGGCATGCCGGTAGCTTCACGACGTGCAGCCAATAGTTGCCCGTCGCTTTCATCGCGTCGATTAAACCGTGAAAAGTGACGGGCTTGCTGATATAGGAGTTCGCTCCGAGGCTGTAGATCCGCTCCACGTCTTGCGGGGTTTCCGATGTCGTCAGAACGACGACCACGATGGAACTGAGCTCCGGGTCGGTTTTGATTTCACGAAGCGCCTCCCGGCCATCCTTTCTCGGCATGTTCAGATCAAGCAGCAGCAACCCCGGCCGGGGGGATAGAGCGGGTGGGGCAAATTTTCCGCGATGCCGTAGATAATCCATCAGTTCTTCGCCGTCATTCACGAAGTACAGGGGATTAGCAAATCGGGACGCTCGGAATGCATCGCTGGTGAGCAAGCGGTCGTCATCGTCGTCGTCCGCAATCAAAATGGCAATTGGCAGCGCTTCGGGCCGGCGAGTCGGTTCGTCCCACTCCTGCTCTCCCTTTTCGCCGTCACGTTCGCGATCGCCGGCCGTTGCCTTGAAACTATTCATGGACGAACTTTCTCCTGATCCACCGCTGGACTGAACTTGAGTGCGCCGGTTAACGCGAGGACACCGTCGCAGTCGATGGCCTGAGCGATGGCGGGCCGCCGCGGAAGTGTCACCTGAAATGCCGCTCCTTCGCCGGGTGCACTAACGGCCGTAATCTCCCCGCTGTGCCGGTGCACGATCTTGCGGCAGATGGCCAGCCCGACGCCAGTGCCTTCGTACTCTGTCCGGCTATGTAGTCTTTGGAACACAGTGAATATCCGGTCGAGATATTTCTCATCGAAACCGATTCCGTTGTCTTTCACCACAAACTGGCAAGCGCCTTCGGGATACTGCGGCGAGTTAATCAGTTCACCCGAAATGCGGACGGTGGGGACTTCACCCGGTTTATGGAACTTCAAACTGTTTCCGATCAGGTTCTGCAGCAGCTGCCGCATCTGCGTGGGGTCGGCTTCGACAACGGGCAGCCGTCCCAGTTCCACGATGGCGCCCGTCCCGTTGATCCGCTCGTCCAGATCGGAGAGAACTTCGCGGGCGATGCGCAAGAGGTCGACCGATTCGAATGGACGTGCTTGAGTGGCCACCCTCGAGAACGACAGCAAATCATGAATTAGCGCATGCATCCGGCTGGTGGCGCGAAGCATTCGATTGAGATAGTCAACCGCGTTTGGGTCGGGATTTCCGGCCAAAAAGATGGCATTCAGCCGGTCACCGAAGGCTTGCACCTTGCGCAGCGGCTCCTGCAGATCGTGCGCCGCGACGGAGGCGAAGTCCTGCAATTCGCGGTTGCTTTCCTGCAGCATTCGCGAAGACTCAGTCAGCTTGATGTTCGTGGATTCCAACTCGCTGGTGCGCAGGACCTCCCGCTCTTCCAGTTCGCGAGCCTGTGTCTCATGGAACTTACGATCCGTGATGTCGGTAATCGACGCCAGGACGAAATGGCCCTCCGAGGTTTGACACGGATTTAGTCCGATCTCAATAGACACCTCGCTGCCATCTTTGCGCCGTCCAAAAAGGTCCCTCCCCGCCTCCATCGCTTGCGTAGCCGAGCTCGAGAAAAATGCTTCTAGAAAACTACCGTGGCTTCGGCGGAATCGATCGGGTAGCAGGATCTCGAACGGTTGTCCCAGCATTTCGCTGCGGCTCCAGGCGAATAGTTTCTCAGCCTGTGTATTGACGAGGGTGATCAGACCGTCCGCGCCCACCATCACCATTGCGCTCGGCGCCGCCTCTACCACCAGTTGGAAGCGTTCGTCATTTATCTTCCGCGCCGTCACGTCGTGGACGAGTTTCGCAAAGCCCCTTAACTGCCCCGTATCATCGCGCATCGCGGTGGTGGAAACCTCCGCCTGATAACGTGATCCGTCCTTACGCACCCGCCAGCCTTCCACCGCATAACTCCCCCGCTGGGCTACTATCCGCAATTCCTCATCAGGTAACTTCCGATCAATGTCCTCGGGCAGATAGAACACGGAGAAATGTTTCCCTGTAATTTCGTCTTTCGAATAACCCTCGAGCCGCTCTGCACCAGTGTTCCAACTCACTACACAGCCTGCCGTGTCGAGCATAATGAGTGCATAGTCCACAACGGATTCGACCAGTAGCCGAAAGCTTTGATCGCTCTCACGCGCAGCGGCTTCCGCTTTCTTTCGGGTCGAAACGTCCAACGCGATCCCAAGAAACCCGACGATTGCCCCGCTCGCGTCGCGCATGCTGTTGATCATCAGATTGACCATCAAACGGCTGCCATTCTTCCGGACGAAGGTCCATTCCCGTTCTTCCCCGTTCGCGTCGCGCGCGTTCGCAACGAAGACGTCGAAGCCTCGCACTTGCCTGCCGGTCTGTTTACTTAGTTCCAGTTCACGAGCAATTACCTCGGATTCCAGGTGAATCACGGACGGTTTTTTCCCAATCATTTCATCGGAGGAATAACCTAGCATGGCTTCGGCCCCTCGACTGAAGTGGGTTATGTTTCCCACGGTATCTACCGTAATGATCAAGATATTCGTCGCGCCATCGAGCACGTTCTGCAATTGCTTCCAGGCCGCTTCCGCTCGAGCAAATTCCTGCTGGTGCTGTTCCTGAGAAGGCAGCTTTGCCAGCACGGGAACGATCTTGAGCGACAGCAGCGCGCCCGACAAAGAAACCAGTGCGGTGATCGCTTTGAGAGCCCCCTCTAACCGATAGACCGGATGCCAGAGGGTATAGATCGACATCACGTGAGTGATGCCGCAGGCCACGATGAACAGCCCGAACACCAGGAACATCCACCCAACCTTAATGTCGGGACGCTTGCGCCGCAGTAGTACCAGCGCAAACGGGATCACAAAGTAGGAAAATGCGATTACCGCATCGGATGCGACATGTAACGCGATAACTCCAGGATCCCGGAGACAGTACACGTGCGGCATGAAGTCAGATCGGAATAGCTGCAACCAGAAGTTCAGCATTTAGCCGTACTTATCTCCGGCTGGGTTTCGGTCTGTCTCTGAAGCCGGCCGGCTGCGAGTAGATAGCCTCGCCACGACGCTGTTTCGCCGAATGCGATTCCGCGCAAAGGGGAAGTACTCACTTAGTTCTCCGTGTTCTGTTTCGAGAAGGAAGCCGATTGCCTCGTCAAAAAACCAGCCGGCCGCGCGTTCGATGACAAAACCGCCTCATGATCCGTGGCCGGATTGAACTTGAGCGTGGCAGGTAAGGCGAGGACACCCTCGCAATCGGGCAGAACCGTTGCGGGCCGTCGTGGAAGAATCACGTGAAATGCCGCGCCTTCGCCGGGCGCGCTGACCGCCGTAATTTCGCCACCGTGCCTTTGCACGATCTTGCGGCAGATAGCCAGGCCGACTCCGGTGCCTTCGTACTCCGCCCGGGTATGCAGCCTTTGGAACACAGTAAATATTCGGTCGAGGTATTTTTCGTCGAACCCGATGCCGTTGTCTTGCACCACGAACTGGCCGGCGCCTTCCGGATATTGCGGCGAGTTCATCAGTTCACCCCAAATGCGGACGGTGGGCACGACGCCCGGTTTGTGAAACTTCAAGCTGTTTCCGATCAGGTTCTGCAGCAACTGCCGCATCTGCGTCGGGTCGGCTCTGACGACGGGTAGGCTCTCCAGTTGCACCACCGCGCCGGTCGCGCTAATCGTCTCTTCCAGGTCTGATAGAACTTCGCGGGCGATGCGCAGCAGGTCCACCGATTCGAACGGACGCGCTTGAGTGGCCACCCTGGAGAACGAGAGCAAGTCGTTGATTAGGGCATGCATCCGGCTGGTGGCGCGGAGCATTCGATCCAGGTAATCGAGCGCGGTCGGATCTAGATTTCCGTTCGCAAAGAACGCTTTGAGCCGATCCCCGAATGCCTGTACCTTACGTAGCGGCTCCTGCAGATCGTGCGCCGCGACAGATGCGAAGTCCTGCAATTCGCGGTTGCTTTCTTCGAGCTTACGCGAAAACTCCGTTAGCTGGATGTTCGCGGATTCCAACTCGCTGGTGCGAAGGACCACCCGGTCTTCCAGTTCTTCCCGCAGGTGGAGATTTTCAGCCTCGGCCGATTTATAGTCCTCCACGTCGGTACAAGTGCCGAACCATTTGACGATGTCTCCCTGTTCGTTCTTGAGCGCCAAGGCCCGTCCGAGGTGCCAGCGGTAAACGCCATCAACCGCCCGCCGCAGCCGGTATTCGACGTTGTAGGCTTTCCCGGTCGCCACTGACCTTTGCCAAACGCGAATGGCTCCCTCGACGTCATGCGGGTGCACCACGCGCTCCCAACGAAAACCTTGCGACCACTCCGGATTCCAGCCTGTATACTCAAACCATTTTGAGTTGTAGTAGTCCACTTCACCGTCGGCATCAGCGGTCCAAACCATCTGCGGCATGGACTCGGCAAGGAAACGAAACTTAGCTTCCTGGGACGCGATTTCGTCTTGTTTTTTCCTTCGCTCGGTAATGTCGATGACGGTCGCAAGAACGAATGATCCTTCGTCGGTGGTGATTGGACTCAACCCAATCTCGATTGGCACGTTGCTGCCATCTTTGCGCTTTCCGAACAATTCACTTCCCGCGCCCATGGAGCGAACGGACGGATCCTGAAAAAAGTTCTCGCGATGGTGCTTATGGCTGCTACTTCCGGCGGGCAATAAAACGTCGACCGATTGACCCAGCAGTTCCTGTCGCGGGAAGCCAAAGAGTTTCTCGGTTTGCGAGTTGACGAGAGTAATAAGCCCGTCTGCGCCCACCATCAGACTCGCGCAGGGCGCGGCTTCAACCAACTGCTGAAAGCGTTGCTCGCTTCTGCCCAGTTGGGCCATCTTTCCGAGCAGGGCGGTGTTGGTTTCGGCGAGTTCGTGCGTTCGCTCCTCAACGCGCCGCTCCAACTCGGTATTCGACTGCCGCAGCGCCAGCTCACCCATAACCCGCTCGGTCACATCCAGGAAAGTACCCTCGATGGCAGGCACTTCAATTGCGTCAATATTTACCTTCGTCAACCGGCCGCGCTGCTCGATGTAGCGGCTGGAGCCATCCGCGCGTTCGATCTCGAGGACGACCTCGTGGGGCTCCCCCGTCTCAAGAGTGCGCTCCACCGCCTCAATGGAAATGGATCGAGACGCGGGGGCATACATGAGCAGGCTTTCTTCCCTGGTGATTTGTAACGTTTCAGGGTTCAAACCGAAGATTCTGAATGCCTCCTCCGACCAGCTCAACTTACCTGTGCCGGGAGTGTAGTGCCAGTACCCGACGCGCGCGATCCGTTGCGCTTCCTTCAGTTTGGCTTCGCTTTGCCGTAAGGCGTCGGCGGTTCTCGTCTGTTCGGTTATGTCCCAGTTGGTGCCAACCACGCGGACGGCGGCGCCCGCGGCGTCGCGCGTGATTTCCGCCAAAGAGCGAATGTTGTGTATCGATCCATCGCTCCAGACCACCCGGAAGTCGGATTCGAAAGTCTTCTCGCGGGCTAGTGCAAGCCGGAATGCTTCGGTGACGCTGAACCGGTCTTCGGGATGAAGCGAGGATGCCCAGGCTTCGTATGCGCCGCTGAAGCGTTCCCGCCCAGTCCCGAACAGGCGGAACATCTGATCGTCCCAAAGCAAGATGTTGTCGAGCACGTTAAAGTCAAAAATGCCCACGGCTCCGGCCCGTGTCGCGAGGAGCAATCGGTCCGAAGACTCCTTCAGGAGGATTTCAGTTTGCTGGTCTTTTCGTGCGGCTTCCTTTTCCCGCGCCACCAGATCCGCTTCGCGCTGAGCGCGAAAGATGACGTAACCGAGACGCCCCAGGTTGCTCTTGACAACGAAGTCGCTGGCGCCCATCTTCAACGTCTCGACGGCGATATCTTCTCCAAGGACTCCGGAAACAAAGATGAAGGGGACTTCAGGGCACTTCTTAGCGGCGAAACGGAGCGCGGAAATGCCGTTAAATGCGGGGAGCGAATAGTCCGATAGAATCAGGTCCCAACCGGGTTGCTCCAGCAGGGCCTGATACTCCGCGCTGGTCTGCGTGCGCGTAATCTCGCAGGAGAGTCCGGCTTCGGCTAGACACCCCGCTATGATTTCCGCGTCATAAGAGTTGTCTTCAACATGAAGTACTTTCAAAGCGCACGGCCTTCCAAGGGAGTACGGGCCGGAATTAGAGCGGGCAGATCAATGCCCGGCTGCAGGGCGTTCAGCACGGCCCAGAATTTGCCAGCGGTCTGAATCGCGTCCGCGAAGTCACGGAAGCCGACCGGCTTGACAATGTAAGCAGTAGCCCCCAGCCTGCGCGCTTCCGCGAGGTCTGGTTCTTCCCGCGAAGACGAGAGGACGATCACGGGTATCGCGGACAGCTCCGCGTGCTCCCGCATCTGTCGAAGCACTTCCAGTCCGTTGACTCTCGGCATTTTGACGTCGAGAAAGATGAGCACCGGGTGGGGTCCCCGGTAATTCATAAAGCGCCCGCGGCGAAGCAAGAAGTTCATCGCCTCGATCCCATCGCGAACCACGATCACCCCGCTGGCAAGGTTGTATTCGGCGAGGGCCTCGAGTGCAAGGTCGGTATCGTTAACACTATCGTCAGCAATTAAAATGGCCGGTGAATGAGGCATGTTTCTTTCCTTAAGCGGCGGGCAGCGTGACGTAGAAAGTGGCTCCGTTCTCCGGAGAACCATTGGCCCAGACCTTGCCGCCGTGGTGCTGCACGATTCGCTTCACGGTCGCCAATCCGATGCCCGTACCTTCGTACTCTTCCGAGTGCAGCCGCTGGAAAACCTGGAAGAGTTTGTGTGCATACTCCATCTCAAAGCCAACGCCGTTGTCCCGTACGAAGAGGGTCACGGTCTCCGGCGGCCCGGACAGCGATCCTACTTCGATCCTGGCTTCTTCCCGCTTGCTGCTGTACTTCACGGCGTTCGAAAGTAAATTGACCAGCAAGATCCGCATCATGGCGCGATCTCCGCGGATTGGGGGCAAATCGCCAAGAGTCCATGTAACAACTCTTCCCTCGGTCTCCGGCAGTAAATCGACGCACGTTTGTTCCACGAGCGCGCGGACGTTCACGCTACTCCCGGATACCTGGGTGCGCGAAAGCCGCGAAAACGTCAGAAGGTCATCGATCAGGCGGCCCATCCGCTTCGATGCAATCATGATCTTCTTCAGGTAGCCCTGGCTCTTTTCGTCCAGTGGAGAACGATTCTGTTTCAACAGAAGCTCGGCAAACCCGTCGAGATGGCGGAGTGGGGCCCGCAGATCGTGCGAAACGGAGTAGGAAAAGGCCTCCGCTTCGCTGTGGGAGCGCTGAAGTTCCTCCGTTCGCCTGACGAGTTCCGCGCCGGCTTGTAGAGACCCTTCCGCAAGCTTCCGTTCCGTGATGTCGCGCGTGATTTTTGAGAATCCCAAGAGGACTCCATTGGCATCCGCAATGGATGTGATTAGCACCGAAGCCCAGAAGCCGGAGCCGTCGCGCCTCACGCGCCATCCGGCCTCTTCTTCATATTTACCGGTCCTTAAAGCGATTGCCAGACCCTCTGCCGGTTTGCCCGAGTCGATGTCTTCTCTTCGGTAAAAACAGGAAAAGTGCTTGCCGATGATCTCGCTAGCCGGGTACCCCTTGATTCGCTCGGCTCCGGCGTTCCAAGACACGACGAATCCAGCCGGATCGAGCATGAAAATGGCGTACTCGCGAGCCCCATGGACCAGTGCCCGGAATAACTCTGCATCGTGCTGAAGAGTTGCAGCAGTTTCAGGCGTATTCCGCTCAACCAACGCAGTAGGCATTCGGTAGAAATGTGTACATCATTGGCGTATATCTCATCCGATTCCAGCTGTTCGATCCGACGCTGCCATCCGCGTTAACCAGCGTTTCGTTTTGGAACCAAACGGTTGCGATGGGAGCGCGATACGTGTATGCTCGTTTGGTCGATACGGGTTGGTTGAAGAGGTTGCGATGAATCAGTTACTTGAGGACGTGGAAAAGCTGTTCGGCCACCCAAAGGCTGCCGCGCCGGACGAAAAGGACGCCGGGAGTCCGGCTCCCCCGGTAGCCCAGGCGTCCGCCGCGGTTCCGTCGGACACGTCGGAGACTCCGAACCGCACGCTGTTGATCCATGGATACTCGGCGGACGGGGCGGAGTTTCAGAGCTGGAAGAGCGCACTCGTCAATGCGCATATCGATACGGCGACGATCGAGATCGGGAACTACATTTCGTTGAATAACGAGATCACGATTAAGGATCTGGGCGAAGCATTCGACCGCGCGCTGCGGCTGACGAAGTGGAGCGCGGGATCGAAGGACGATAAGTGGACCTTCAATGCGATCGTGCATTCGACGGGAATGCTGGTGCTGCGGCAGTGGCTGATCAGCGATCCGTTCGCGCCGGACAACCCTCGCAGCCGGGTACGGCGACTCAAGCATCTGATCGGACTGGCGCCGGCAACCTTCGGGTCGCCGCAGGGCAAGAAAGGCAGAAGCTGGCTGGGGGCGCTGGTCAAAGGGAACCGCATGATTGGGCCGGACTTCATGAATGCAGGTGACATGGTGCTGGATGGGCTGGAGCTCGGGAGCCAGTACACGTGGGACCTCGCGATGGCGGATATGCTCGGAGAGAAGCCGCTGTTCGGCAAGGCACCGGATACGCCGTATGTCGCGGTGTTTATCGGAAATGTCGGATACAGCGGCGTGGCCGCCTTGGCGAACTCCCCGGGAAGCGACGGCACCGTGCGTTGGGCCGGGTGTGCGTTGAATACCCGCATGGTGCAGCTGGACTTCCGGCGGGAACCGAAACTGCTGGACGCCAGCAACGCTCCCACGCGAGTGAAGATATCGGATTGGGTAACCGGGCGGCTCGACTGTCCGGTGATCGCGGTGGACGGGAGAAACCACGGAACCATCTTGTCGGACCCGGATAGCGATGCGGTAACCCGAGTCAGTGACTTTCTGCGGAACGTGAAGACGCAAGACACTTATGACGCCTGGCTGAAAGCCGCGTTGGCGCATGCCGACCCCGCGCTGAAGAAGATGGATGGAGCCAGCGGCAAGGACGACGGCGGGAACATCGATGGGCAGGGCGGCTCGGGCTGGCAGCAGTTTGTCATGCACGTAAAGGACGACCACGGCGATGGCGTTCCGGATTACAACGTGCAGCTGTTCGTGGGCGACGATCTGGCCCAATCCGACGAGCCTGCGTTCAAGGGCGTGCCTCTGAGTGTCGATACTTACAGCGGCGATAGCAGCTACCGCTGTTTCTATGTACGGCTTTCGGACGACATGCTGAAGGTAGGGACAGCAGGACACCCGAAGAAGGTCTGGATGGAGTTGCTTGCCTCGAGTGGAACTCTTTATATCGAGTATGAGGCTTATACAGGCGCTGCCGAGCCCACTAGATTGACCCCGATCCTGAATGCGACCAATGCGGTGAAGCTCGATCTCTCGGATCTGGGTAGCGATGCGAAGTTGTTCTTCCCGTACACGACTACGCTGGTGGAAATTGTTTTGGAACGCGAGCCGACGCCGCTTGCCGATGTTAGTTCGTTGTTCAAGTTCCTGACTACTTAGACAGCCGCAGGCGCGGTTACAGGTATGGGGATTATTGTCACCGGCGGGAGCCGCGGTATCGGAGCTGCCAAGGCGGATATCGTTCAGTTGTTCGAGAGCGCCGAGCGCGCATTCAGTCCGATTACAGGGCTGGTGAACAACGCAGGTGTAACCGGGGGCTTCGCGCGCGTCGAGTCGGTACGTGCGGACGCCTTCTCGCGTTATTATTCGATGCGACATCTATCGTTGAAAACCCCCTTTCCGCCGAACAACTTACTTCGTGCAACAATTCGCCGGAAGCCGGCGCAACCGGCGCGATCCGCATCACGAGGGAACGAACTCACGGCGTTACCAAGCGCAACCCCGCCATGCATCAAGCCGCCTCAGTGACCGGCCGATAGAACTCTGCCGCCTGCCAAGTCCGTCTGTCGTGGATTGAATTGCAGTTCGAACCTCGTGCCGCCGGGTCCGGATTCGATAGTCAACTGGCCATCGATCTGTTTGGACAGAATCTTGACAATGCGCAGGCCAAGCGATTTGGCTGTTTCCCATTGAAATGTCGCGGGCATGCCGATTCCGTCGTCGCTACAGGATAACGAGAGAGCGCCTGAACTCAGCCGGACGAAGCGCACGACGATGGAACCTGGGCGGCCGTCGGGGAAGGCGTACTTGAGGGTGTTCGAGAGTAACTCGTTAAGGATCAGACCGCAGGGGATAGCTTGGTCCACGGGTAAGTCGATGTCATCCGCTTCGATACTGACTTTGGTTGACGTCGCAACCGAGTAAGACTCACAAAGCTCGCTCGTCAACTGTTCGAGATAGTTCTTGAAAGCGACGCGATCAAGGTTCTTAGTGGCATAGAGGAATTCGTGAATGCGGGCCATCGATAGCACCCTGTTCTTACTAGCTTCAAGCGCGATCTTGGCGCGGCCATCTTCAATTGCCGAGGATTGCATCCCGAGAAGCGCGGCAACGATGGCCAGATTATTCTTGACCCGATGATGGACTTCCTGAAGCAGCACGGTTTTTTCCGCGAGCGCATCCTCGAGCCGCGCGATTAGCCCTTCGCGCTCCCGTTCGGCTTTTTTACGCGCGGTGATGTCGGAAACGAACGCGATCGAAAGGCCATCATGCGGTTCTCCAACGAAGCTCAGGCTGACTTCGACCGGAAATTCAACGTTGTCTTTGCGCAACGCGGTCAAATCCATACCCTGCCCGATAGAACTCGTGCTAGGGTAGCGGCTGCGGCTCCGATATCCGGCATATCGCCGACGGAGGGCCGGCGCGAGAAGCCTTTCGACCGACGAGCCGATTAGTTCTGACGGCGTGTAGCCAAAGAGGCGCCCAACCATGGCGTTGACGTCGATAATCCGGCCTTCGACGTCAGTGGTCAGAATGCCCTGCCCGGCGTTTTCGAAGAGGGAGCGCGCACGGGCTTCGCTGGCGCGCAACGCGTCGCTGGTGCGTTTCAGATCCTCGTTGGCCGCCTCCAGCTGCTTAGTTCGCGAGCGAAGCACCTGTTCATTTTGGATCTGTTCGCTAATGTCGGTATTGGTGCCGAACCAGCGAACTACTTGGCCCTCCGCAGTCCTTAACGGAGTTCCGCGAGTGAGGAAGGGATGAAATACGCCATCGGCGCCGCGAAGGCGCAACACCATCTCGAACGGAGTTTCAGAAGCGATAGATGCCGTCCAGCGCTCGAGCACTTCCGGAAGCATCGTTGGATCGTGAACCGACTCCCAGCCCCAGCCCTCCATTTCTTCAGTCGCGCAGCCGGTGTAGTCGATCCAGCGCTGGTTATACCAGAAGATCCATCCATCGGCGTTGGTCATCCAGCACAGGTGGGGGATGGCGTTAGCGAGGGTGCGGAACTGGGATTCACTTTCGCGCAACGAGGCATCCACCTGCTTGCGCTCGGTGATGTCGGAAACAAAGGCGATGGAAAGCCCATCCTGAAGCTCCGCGACGTAGCTGAAACTGATTTCGGCAGCGAACTTACTGCCGTCACGACGTAGTGCGACTACCTCGATGGTTTGCTTGGAATTCTGCGCGCCGGGTTGCGGCCAGCAGCTCGTGCTGCTCTCAGATTGACCGTTGCGAGGAATCAGCAGTTCGGTGGGTTGTCCAATCAACTCGGAACGGGTGTAGCCGAACAGGCGCTCGACCATGGCATTAGCGTCCAAAATAAGGCATTCAGCGTCCGCGATTATAATGGCTTGCCCAGCGTTCTCGAACAAGGAGCGGGCGCGGACCTCACTAGCACGCAAAGCTTCGCTAGTGCGCTTGATTTCCGTCAGATCATGGACAATTTTGACGTGAGAAACCGGGGTTCCCGCGTCGTCGCGAATAACCGTGATATCGACAAGCACAGGGAAAGGCGTGCCATCTTTTTTGACGTGAATGGTCTCAAACAAAACATGGCCGCCTTCGGACTCCGCGGCCCGGAGCACAGCCGCTCTTCGAGGCAGTTCGCTTTCCGGGTAGAGTAGGGCGATGTCCTGGCTGACCAGCTCTTCCGTCGTATAGCCTAGATTTTGCGAGTAAGCCTGATTGGCTGCAGTGATCTTTCCCGTTACTACATCCGCGAGAGCGATACCCGACTCGGATTCTTCAAAAGCGCGCTGCCACTGGCGGGCAGCCGCTTCCTCTTCTTTTCGCTGTGTAATGTCCTGAGTAATGACAACGAAGAACTGCTTCTCCGGACTGAATACGGATAGGTGAAGCCATTTATGATCCTGTTCGCTTTGGAAATCCAGCTTCTCGGGAACGCCTGTGCGCGCGACGCGAGCGTAGAGATCAAGGAGGCCCGGATCAACAGGCGAAGATAAATCCGACATTCTGCGACCGACGATATCTGATGCGCCCTTAAGGGAAGAGAAATTGGAATTGACGCCTAAATACACAAAGTCCGCAGGCTTGCCCTCTTCCAGGATCATTTGACAGTAGGCAACCGCGTCAGGCATGTTCTCGAAGAGGACTCGATATTGAAGCTCAATCCGGCGGGCGCTGGCTTCGGCCAGTTTGCGGCGGGTGATGTCCTCCGAGTAGATGACAATGCCGCCGGTGGTTTCTCCGCTATCACCCCATGGAGAGACGCGTCCGTTGATCCAATGTTCCGAGCCGTCGGGCGCGATAAAGTGTTCTTCGTTGGCGAGAACGGTTTCCCCGGCAAGCGCGCGCTGGTGCAGTTCTTTCCAGTATTGCGGCAAGTTAGGGAAAGTTTCATAGTGGGTTTTGCCGAGCACTGCTTCACGTGTCAAGCCGACATCGTCAAGCCACAGTTGGCTGACCTGGATTTGCCTCAAATTGCGGTCGAGCATCACCATTCCCATGGGCGCCTGTTCGACGATGCGTCGAAGGATGTTAAGCTCCTCCAGGCTGTGGGCCGCGCGTGCAGTTTCAGCTTGGATCCGCCGCTGCTGCCGGGCGGCCAGCACAAAGAAGGCGAATGCCAGTAATAGACTGCAGGCGACGCCGATGGCTGTCTCCCAGGTAATCTGACTTCGACGGCGCACGCGGCTGGTCAGTAGCGCGTTTTCCTCAGCTTCGAACCGGGCGATGACCGAGCGGATCCCGCCCATTGATTTACCGCCGGGATGGCTCAGGACAAAATCGCGAGCCGACTCGGCGCCGCGCTCCCGATTTACCTGGATGCCTTCCGCAAGCAACGCAAGCCGGGTCTTAGCCAATGCCTCAAGTTCATCCAGGTTCTTCTGCTGTGGGGGGTTGTCCTTCGTGAGATCCCGCAGACGGCTGATGTGACGCGGCAGACTAGCTATGGCGTCGCGATAACGCCCCAGGTAGCTTTCCAAACCGGTTATTAGATAACCGCGCTGGCTGGTCTCCGCATCCACAAAGTCGCCCAAAGCCTCTTGCGATTCGTGAATGACCTGATAGGTGTGATCGACCCAATCGGAAGCTTCACCTTGCTCGCGCAGATTCCAGCCGACGAATAGGCAGATCGCGAACAGCACCGCGAATCCGAGAAGGGTAAAACGGTTGAAAGGCAATGGCGCACTGCTTTACTGCCGTGGACGCAGACTCTAGGAGGCTTTAAGGACCTGAGACTTTTCGCGCCCCAGCAGCAGACTGCTGACCTTCTGCAATAACTCCGTCTTGGCAAACGGTTTGGGAAGAAAGCGTGCGCCCTGGGGCAGGTTGGCAACGCTATCCACTAACTCCTGGGCGTAGCCGGAGATGAAGATGATCTTGATTTCCGGCCGGCCGATGGATAAGTTGCGGGCCACCTCGAAACCATTGAGCCCGGGCATCATGACATCGGTAATCAGCATGTCGATCTGTCCCGAATAGTCGTTGGCGATGCGCACGGCTTGTTCCCCATCGGCGGCTTCGAGAACGGTATACCCAGCACCCAGAAGATACTCGCGCAGAAGGCCGCGCACGTTGTCCTGGTCCTCTACCAGCAAGAGCGTGACGGCGTCGGAAGCCGGGGCCACATTCGAAGCGGGTAAGGACGACCGGACCGCGGAGGCAGCAACACGCGGGAAGAACATGGTGAAGGTGGAGCCGTTCCCTGGCTGGCTATCCACACTGATGGTTCCGCCATGATCGGTGACGATGGTGTGGACGATGGAGAGACCGAGGCCAGTCCCGCCGCCGGGCTGCTTGGTGGTGAAGAAGGGCTCGAACAAGTGTTCCGCGGTTTCGGAGCTCATGCCGGCACCTGTATCGGTCACGCTGAGGGCGATGAACTGTTCGGCTTCCTCTAAAGGCGCATCGATGCGGGGTACGTCGACATTGGATGTTTCGATGGTGATTCTGCCGCTGCCCCCCATGGCATCGCGGGCATTGGAAACCAGATTCATTAGAACCTGTTTCAACTGGCCCGGGTCAGCCTGCATGGCGCCCAGTTCCCGATCGAGCTTAAAACGCCAGGTGACGGAAGGGCCGCCGACGCGGCGGAAGAGCTCTTCGGTGTCCCGGATTACCGCGTTGAGGTCGACATCCTGCTGCTCGATGGACTGCTTGCGGCTGAACTTCAGTAACTGCTGAGTAAGGCTGGCCGCGCTTTTTCCGGCTTTCTGAATCTCACTAAGGGCATGCAGGGCGTGGTCATCCGAGAGGGTGCTGCTCAACTCATCGGAGTAGCCGAGAATAACGAATAGCAAGTTATTAAAATCGTGCGCGATTCCGGCGGCTAAACGGCCGACCGCATGCATTTTGTCCAGGTGGCGGATTTCGTTATCGCGAGCCTTGCGGGAGGTCGCATCCCGGAACGTAATAACGGCGCCGACAACTCTGCCCTCGTCCACGCTGGGAGCCAAAGCGCCTTCAATCGGGAAGGTTCGGCCCGAGCGCTTGCAGGCAACTAAGTCGCGGGGCAGTTCGCAAGGAGGCTGCGGCTTGTAAGGCGGCGTGAGGACTTCATCCACATCGGCGTCGGTAACGGCGTCGCGAAGTTGAAGGACGGTGGCGATATCCACATCGCGACACTGTTCATTGGTCCACCCGGTGAGCGCCTCCGCCGGACCGTTGAGGAACTGGATTTTTCGATCGGTGTCGACCACGGCCATGGCATCGGCCATGGTGCTAAGTACGGTAGCCATCCATGACCGCTGGTTCCGCATGGCGCGATCGGCGCGGTGCTTATGAATCGCCATCTCAATGGTGATGGAGAGATTCATCGGATAGACGGGCTTGGTGAGGTAACCGAAGGCGCCGGTGGTCTTGGCGCGGTCGACCGTCTGGTGGTCGGTGTGAGCGGTTAAGTAGATGACCGGTATATCGAAGTGCTCGCGCAGCTTGGCGGCGGTAGCGATGCCATCCATGGAGCCCTTGATGCGAATATCCATCAGGATCAGTTCCGGCATTAACTGCGGAACCAGTTCGAGAGCGCCTTCGGAGGACTCGGCGATACCAACCACCTGGTAGCCGTCGGTCGTTAGAATGTCCGCGAGATTATCGGCTACGAGACCTTCGTCTTCAACAATAAGAATTTTAACGGGCGTCGCCGGGATCTGAGGCGGAGAAAATGTCATTTCACCGGCTCGAGAGATGTTAGCGGGCACTGCTGAATTGTTCACATTCACACTATCACACCTTTCACTCCGATCGGCAGGGCGCGCGATTGCGGGGGATGTTGAAAAGGGCACAGGACGGACGGACTCACAGGTGAGCGAGGCTTGGGCGCGGGCAATGATGGGCGTGGCGAAAAGGAGGCGTTCAAGCGGCTTGTTTCTCCAGGCCCCAGATGGGCTGGGAGGTGAGAATTTGCTGCGGGTGCGGTTTGGCGGCCGTAATCGGCGTGACCTGTGCGGTTCGCCCGGGAGGCGTTTTGCGAAACGAATCGCCGGCGGAAGTTCTTCCAGGTGTTTCAGTTGCGTTCGCGGCGCTGGGCGCCGTACTTGCGGGTTGGGCGTGCCGGGCCGCGGATTCGGCGCTTTTCTCGTCGCTGAGGGCGCGTTGGGCGGCTTCATAAGCCTGGTACTCTTGCCCGGCCTTGTCCAATGCATTGGAGCAGACCAGAAGGCGCCGGTACCAGTCGATTGCTTCGTTGGTTGCTTCGTCGAAAACGCGATCAGGAGTTTGCGCTGCGCGATCTTTCTGCATCTCCTTGAGCTCGGCGTTCAAGCGCGAGCCGTTGCGGACGATGCGGGTTTCGTAGCGGCTGATCAGCTCCATGTTGCGCGCTTCTTCGCGAAAGGCGTTGACGCGGCGCACCGGGGATGGGAGCCGAACGCGAGCGGTCGGGTCGCCTTCGCGCGGTTGGGGGATCACGAGGAGATCGCATTCGATCGCAAGGATGCGATGCAGACGCCAGCGGCCCTCAAACATAAGCTGCGCATTACCGATTTCGCGGACACCGACGGGTTGGCACTCGAGCATGTAGTCGAGGCCCATTTTGGCGTAGAGAGGGAGTTCATCGGCGGTGAGGATCAGGTGCTGGCCGGAGAGGCCGTGAGTCATGGCATTCAGCGACGCCGGTTTTTTGGGAATTGCGAGGTTCGCGTTGCTGATGAGCCCCGAGGGGGTGTTGCGGAAGATATCGGCTAGTTCGGATTCTAATTGTGCGAGAGTGCCGGCGGTCATATAGAAGTTTCCTTTCGACTTAAGACTTAGCAGACGCGGCCCGGTTTTTGAGGGGAATTCGGGGGTAAGTTGTTGAGGGGTAGAGATTTTTGGGATGGGATTTTTGGTTACTGGGAAAACCTATTAGCGCGGATGGACACAGATGTGTGACCGGGGGACGAACCGATCTGTTTGTCTGCGGGAGTTTCGGCTATCGAGAGGAGATGTTAGATGATCTGCTCAGCGAATTCTCACGGCGTTGATTCGATCGGCGGTTTTGATCGTTCATCTAATCTGTAGAAAACTGGCATAACTAGAACCCGCAGGGCTACTCGTAACGCAGGGACTGTAAGGGATCTACTTGTAACGCGCGACGAGCCGAAAGGAGCGCCGCTAATGCAACAGTCAGGATGAAGGCTGTGATCGCGCCGGTGAATGCCAGCGGGTCCAGATTGCTGATCCCGTAGAGTTCGCGCCGCAGTAGTTGAGACGACGCGGCTGCGATGCCGGCTCCGGCGAGTAATCCAATCACGGCTACTATCGCAAATCGACGTAACACGATAGTGAGAACTTGCGACGGGCGGGCGCCGAGCGCCATCCGGATGCCAATCTCCTTGGTTCGCTGTACCACGGTGAACGATACGAGGCCGACGATACCGATGCAGGCAATGAGTAGGGCGGCTAAACCTAGAATGGCGACCGTCGACGCCCCATACTGCGCCCCGTGAAGCTTTAACTCGAACCGGTTCTTAAGCAGTTGTACATCCGGGGAAATCTGGGGGTCGAGCGACTTAGCTGCGAGCACCGCGGCCCGGGCGATTGCGCCGGGAGGAGTTGATGTTCTAACGACTAAGGCGGTGGCGGGTAAGTTGGATTCGTCGATAGGAAGATAGACTTCGACCGCATCCGAGTTTTGGATCGCGATGGTGCGTGCGCTGCCGGCAATGCCGACGACGGTATAGTCCGCGCCCATTGAAAACGTCTTACCCAGGGGATCGCCGGTGGGCCAGCGGCGGGCCAGGGACTCGCTGATGATGATTGTGTTCTTGTCGTTGTTCGTCAGATTGCGACCCCGCAACAGAGGGATGTTCATGGTTCGGAAGAATTGCGGATCGACGTGATTGATCTGAACGTCGATAGGGTGGCCATTGAGCTCGACTCCGGCGGACTCGGAACGGTTGCCGAGCGGCGGGCTCAGTGCCAGCGCAACCGATTCCACACCGGGCTGACGCAGCAGGCGATTCTTCAGAGTGTCCAGGTAAGCTTTGGACTGCGCGGGGATGTAGCCATGGGAGGCGAGCCCGAGATCGAGAGTAAAGACGCGCTGGTATTCAAACCCGGGGTCAACGGTTGTGACGTGGGTGAGTGCTCTGACTAATAAGCCGGCGAGTATGACTAAGACACAGCTGGCAGCTAACTGCGCTCCGACCAGTACGTGACGGGTGGTGTTGGCGTTATGGCGGCGACGGATTATCTGAGTCGCAGGAGCGAGCCCGAAAAGGATGGCCGCAAGGAATCCAGCGGCGATTGAGAACACGATCACACGCCAGTCCGGGAGGGGGTTGAGCCAGGCAGGGGACTCCGTCAGCAGAAACAGGGCACGCAAGGTGAAGTACCCCAAGGCTAGCGCCGCGAGTGACCCAAGGAGCGCGAGAAGGATACTTTCGGTGAATAACTGGCGGACCAGACGGGCGCGTCCGGCGCCAAGTGCTACGCGGATACTCATCTCCCGGCTTCGAGAGAGGCCGCGGGCTAGTAGCAGGCTGCCTAAGTTACCGCAGGATACGGCCAGGATTAGTAGGCACAAGACGGCGATCATCGCGACTATGGGGACAATCTCGCCCTTAGTCTCGCTACCGGAACCGCGGCTGCCACCCATCATGAGGCTCTTTGCGTATCCGCCGGGTTCACCGGGGAGGCTTTCGCGATCCCAGATGTCTGCGGGATGTTGGCGGCGCAACCGGGCGGCGAGGGAAGCCAACTCCAGTTCGGCGGCTTTCGGACTTGTATCCGGTTGTAGGCGGCCCCACATCTCGACGCCGGACGTGTCGTTAGAAAAGTCGGTCAGTAAGCGGCTGCCCGGCAGGAAGAAGGGCTGCTGTTTGATAGGAATCCATAAGTCCGGAGGGTCAAGGCTTAGGCCGCTGAACTGGGCGGAAGCGACACCAATGATGGTCGCGGGCTTGCCGTTCAGACGGATTATCTTTCCAGCGACGGAGCGATCTCCAGCGAAGCGGCGGTTCCAGAATCCCTGGCTGATAACAACGACCGGCGGGGCTGCTGCCGTATCGTCCTGAGTGGGGTTGAAGGTGCGGCCTACGATAGGTACCGCCCCAAGTTCGGTGAAGAAGTTAGCAGTTACAAAGTGTGTATTGCTTTGTTTCTCTTCTCCTTCGACGGCGAGCCTGCCTATATTCATTGCCAGGACCGCGGATAGAGTCCGGGAATTCTCGCGGAAGAAGTCCATCTCGGGGTAAGGAAGCACGAAGGCGTAGGCGTCGGGAGAGCGGCGATGGAAACGGACCAGAGTTTGGGGATCGCGCACGTGCAACGGCCGTAGCAAGAGTAAGTCGAAGAATCCGAAGGCGGCTACGTTGACGCCGATTCCAATGGCGAGAATGGCCACCGCTGCGAGGGTGAATCCGGGAGACTTGCGGATTAGACGGGATGCAAAGCGGAGGTCCTGGGAAAGCCGTTCGATCCACGTCCAACCCCAGGCGTCGCGCGCCTCTTCCTGGATGCGGAGAGTGTTGCCCAACCGGCCGTGTCCGTCACGGGCTAGCATTTCGCGGTGAAACTCCATGTCGCTGGCTAGTTCGCGATCAAGGCGACGGCGGTTCAGGAGATAGCGTAGGCGACGGATAAGTTGGGTCATGTTGGAGGTCCTTACTAAGCGGAGCGTAGAACCGATTGGATCGCGGTGTGGACACGTTCGTATCCGGAGAGTTCGGCGTCGAGTTGTTTGCGGCCGGCAGGGGTCAGGCGGTAGAAACGAACTTTGCGATTCGTCTCGGAGATGCCCCACTCCGACGTGGCCCAACCTTTGAGCAGGAGCTTCTGGAGCGCAGGGTAGAGCGCCCCTTCTTCGATCTGGAGTACTTCGGAGGAAAGCGTATGGATGCGCTGGGCGATGGCGTAGCCGTGGATGGGTCCGGACCGGAGGACGCGAAGGATCAGGAGAATCAGTGCTCCCGATGGCATATCGGCTTTAGGCATATGTTTCTTATGGGTAGTGTACGATGTTGGGATGCGGGCGTCAAGTGGCCTTTTAAAGGGACGCGATTGCGAGCGCGGCCAAGTACGATTTGCGGATCGAAAGCGAATCATACCAGCGGGGAACCTGGATTCCGGGCCACGGAAATCAAGACGACTCTCGCGCGCGGATTAGAATCGTCGCATGCCGGTTCGAGTTTGGAAGTTTGGTTTGGGCTTACTGTTGATGGGCGCTGTTTGTGAAGGGCAGGTTTCGCGGGCGCCGTGGAAAGGCTTCGCCATCTTAGGGAACGGCAACCTGACTGCGGTTTACTCGGATGATAGCCGGATCACTGCTTCGACTCAGGCTGAAGGCATTCAGCATCTCTATTTCAAAGACTATACGGCGGATTATGTTGCGTCCACTCGTTTCCGGTTGCTAGGAGAAGATGGAAACGCGCTAACACCCGAAGGCGCGGTCGTTGTCGGGATGGAGAATTTCTTCACGACGCAAACTCTTGCGCGCTTCGCGGATGGAGCTACTCAGACGGTGCGGTGCTTTGTCGATGCGGATGGTGCGGTGGTCTCGTCCGTGGGCGGGCGCGGAACTTATCAGTTTACGGCGGCTTTGCGGGACACGATCAAGACGGATCAGACAATTACTCTACACCCGCTCCGAGTAGTTAAGGGTATTGCGTTGGCGGAGTGGTCGAACGGAATTGTGTTGGCGATTGCTTCTAAGTCGGCGCGCGACACAGTAAGTGCGACGGGCGCTTCGGTCGTCGTGAGCGGTTCGGGATCGCAAGCTCAAGTGTTGATTGCTCCGGCGAGTTCAGAAGGTGAAGCGATTGCAAAAGTTGGCCGGATGAGGAGTAAGGCGGACCTCGAGGCGGCTGCAGGTAAGTATTGGAATAGCTGGATGAGTAGCGGCAAGGTACCGGCAGTGCCGGCGGCGTATCTGGAAGCTTACAAGCGCAACCTATACTGCGTGAAGTCGGCGAATCTGAATGGGCAGATTCCGGCGGATATCACTGGGCAGTTTGTTACTAATAACATGCCGCAGATCTACCCGCGCGACGCGATGATGTGCGCGCGGGTGTTGTTGCTGAGCGGCCATGCGGATGAGGCGAAACAGGTGATCGATTTCTGGGCGCGACCGCAAGTGCCGATGAAGAGTCCGGGTGAATGGTACGCGCGATATGATGCGCACGCAAAGGCAGTGGATTCGGGCAGCGGAGCGCGTTTCGATGAGCCGGAGTGGGACGCGAACGGTTATTACATCTACTTACTGAATGAGTATCATCGCGCGAAGGGTGTTTGGCTGACGGATTCGCGTCTGGTGTATCTGTTGGCGGACTTTCTGGTCGCGCACATCGGTGCGAATGGATTGCTGCACGAGGGAGGCATCGTGGAGTGGACGGGCGATTTACCGGCCACTAACATGATCGATGCCGCAGCTCTATTGACGGCCAGCCGGATGGCTCACGAGTTCGGGGATCAGGAGAGATCGAATCATTATGCGGAAGCTTCAAAGAGGATTTCGTCGGCGCTACCCGAGATGTTCGATCCGGCGCGGCAGACTTACGGAGACGTGCGCTTTACCGGTGTGAAAGGTCCGAATGGGGAGAGTTTGCCCGGTGCGGGGCAGAAGCTTTACTTGTGGGACACGACGGCTGACGTCGGGGTGATCTGGGGGTATCCGAATCATCGCGAGTTGGAGCTGTCGAATGTCTTCTATAAGGACAATACGGTGAAGCTGGGAGGCGGGATGCAGTATTTCGATTCGCCGGACCCTGGGTTAGCGGGTTACGGCCACGGCGTTTTCTTCTTTACGACGGCGGCTGCGGCGGAGTATGAAACGCTACGCGGTCAGAAGTCTGCGGCGCAGGGGTACATCGATTGGATGATGCGGAACGGGAACTCTTATGGATTGATGCCGGAACATATCTCACCGGATGGCGCCGAGGTAAGTCCGGCATCGCCGCTCTCGTGGTGCAGCGCGGAGTTCGCGGCGGCGGTGCTGCTTTGGAGTGGATCTTAGTTAAATGTCGGCCCAGTTAGTTGGTTGGCAAGAGGCTGTTGGGTAGAATTTCCTGCTCGGATCCGGTCTGGACATAGACGGGTTCGGGTTGAGTGATTGTGCCCTGAAGCTCCACCGAGAATGTTGTTGGGCTAGAGACGGATAAGTTCGACCAGGTAAATCCCGGTGGCGTTACGATCGTCGTCAAGCCTTGTACGAAGTTTGTGTTCGCTCCCGTCACGGTAACCGTAACCGGCAAGCAACAGCCGAGCTGATTAGGCGTCACCGATGCTATCGCCGGGCTGTTCGCGGGGAGCAGCCAGTTGAATGCGCCGCGCATGATGAAGACCGCCATTTCGCCGCGCGTGACGGAATCGTCCGGACAGTACATTCCGCTGCCGCAACCGGAAGTGATGTTGTCTTCGGCCATCCGCTGGATGTCGCTGAAGAACCCAGCGCCCGCTGGAACATCGGTAAACGTCGCGGTGGAGGAGAACGTGAACGCAGCGCCCGCGTATCTCATGCGAATGATGAAGGCGGCCATTTCGCCGCGCGAGACGGAATCGTCCGGACAGTAGTATCCGGCGGCACAGCCGCTCGTGATGCCGAGCTCAAATAGTTTCTGAATCCAGTTATATCCGAAGCTACCCTCAGGGACGTCTCCGAAGTAAGGAGCTTGTTGGTTCAAAGTGAAGTTATCGCCGTTATACACGGCGCGAACGATGAAGACCGCCATCTGCGCCCTGGTTACCACGTCGTCCGGGCAGTATAGAGTTGGCGAGCAGCCATTTGTAATCCCGTGGGCATAAAGCAGATTCACCGCGTCGAAGAAAGGGGTGCCGGGCGGGACATCGGTGAACGGCCCCGGAATAAAGTTCGCAGTGACGGATTGCGGAGTACTCATAACCACCGTGGTGGCGGGGCTGACGGGGTCGGCGACGCTGCCGGTCCAACCGGAGAAGGTCCATCCACTATTCTCCGCCGCCGTAAGTGGCACCGTGGTTCCGGGTTGGAAGGTTTGGCCGGTAGCAGGCTGCACCACGCCGCCCCAAGCCGGCGATGCGTTCACCTGGAGAAGATTTCCCGAGCCAAGTGAATTAGTGGTAAAGCTCAGGATCACCCCGTGAGCCGCGCCATCCGAATTGGACGCCCACGCCTGGAAGAAGTATGTCGTGGATGGGGCGAGGCCACTTACGTTCACGCTAACCGGCGTTGCCGACGTGCCCGCGCCCAGGTTGCTACCGTTAACGATTGTTTGATTTGCCATCGAGATGCTGGTGCTGTATTCGAACCAGAACTGTGACTCTAGTCCGTTCGCGTTCACAGTTGCGTCGAGTGTACCGCTCGCACTAGTGACGGAAGAAGCTGGGGTAGTTACTACCGTCGGCGGTTTTCCTGAAATGACGGAAGGGGCCCAGGAAGTCACCAGGTTAAAAACGTCGATAGAGCCGAGGCCGGTTACGCGGTCATAACCTAGGCCCGCGGAGTAACCAAAAGAGCCGGCCGAACAATCTAATGTTCCGGTTGCACACGGTACCACATTCGTCCCGGCTGTAATGTCATGGAAAGCAAGCGGGGTACTTACGGCAAGCTGATATAAAGCTGGATTTATGTTACCTAGTCCGGGCTGGCTGATGGCGCCGCTCGATGTCAGGTATTGATTCAGGAGCGCAAGAACGCCGGAGAAGACAGCGGCGCCAACAGAAGTTCCTCCGACAAGACCCAGGGTTCCATTGGCACACTCGCCACCGGTGCAGAAGACATACGGATCGTGATACGCGGACCCGCTCAGCGCAAGGTCCGGCACATCGCGGAAACCGTCGTTCGGGAAACCTGCGCCAGTTTGCCAGAGGGGCGTGGGGTAGTAAGTGCTGACTCCTCCGCCGGACGCGTTCAGAAGGTTCAACTGTGCGGCGTCGTTCCAGGAGATTTCGGGGATATAGCTTCGGGCCGAGGCTAGATTGGTTCCGTTCGAGCTATTCCAGTAACTGCCGCCGTTTTCATTGAATTCAGTGCCTCCGACCGCGGTAACTTCGGGAATGCTGGCCGGTACATTGACTGCCAGGCCCAGGGAAGCCTGCCGTGACGTCTGCGCGTCGCAAGCGGCCGCCCCGGTGTCACCGGACGACGCGACCCAGGTAATTCCCTCGACGTTGGCTTGCTGAGCCGCCGTTCGCAGCCAGTCCAGATAACTTCGGTTTTCCTGTTCGCATCCGCCGTAACTCAGGCTGATTACGGGCGCTAGGATGGGGAATTGATCAATGGCATAGAACACCGAGTCGAACACGTCGGATGAGTAGACATAAATGATGGATGCGTTCGGTGCCACCGCGCCTGCCCATTCCAGATCCAGGTCGGCTTCGAGAACATCGTCCGGACTGAAACCGGGGTCCGGGCCGTATAGCACCGGCTGAGGCGGGTTGACGGGAAGTCCGAAGGTGGAACGAAAGCTGGCAATGTCGGATAACTCGACGTCGGTTTGACCCGCGACGACGATCTTTTGACCGGCGCCATCAACGCCGTTGGAGTATAGCGGGTTGATGTCGTAAATGGCCGCGATGTCGCCGGGCGCAAGATAGTGGGAGCCGCCGAGAGTCAGTTCGGGCCTCACGCTTCTGGGTTCGTGGTGGAACGGCAGGGGATGGAAGTTGTCGAGTCCGCGGACGGCGGACACCACGTTTGCCAGAGCGGCCGGGATAGAGATCGCCGTGGTGTTGGCGAGGTAGGTTCGTCCATTCTCCTGAAAATAGTGAATAGGCGTGTGAAACACCTTCTGTAAGTTCGCGACCGTCCCGGAACAGGCGATCCAATTCCGAGCGTTTGCCGTATACGTAATCGACAGACCTTGCGCTTCGAGCCAACGGATAATTGCGGCGAAATCATGGGGATTTAATCCGAATTGATCGGCGAATTCAAACGGAGTGAGCCGTCGGCGGTAAGCCGGCGACGATGGATTGTGTTGATCGAGGAGCAGTTGAGAAAGAGCGGTCCGTTGTAAATCCGAGAGTGTAAAAAGGAGGTTAACGTGTTGGATAACGACGGACGGATCGACTGGTCCGGTATCGCGACGAGGCTGGACTCCGGAGGGAATCCCAGCGGGCAGCTCATATAGAGAAGTGCTAGTTATAGGCTCAACGACGCGATCCGACTGCGCCAGGAGTGCCGTATTCAGGAGTATGCAGCAGATAACGGCAGTAATTGATGCGCAGCGTTTCAATCCAACCTCTTACGACGCGGTGGCAAACTCCGGCGCTTTGTCTCCAATTGAATGAAGCGCTCGTGTTCCGATTTCAGAACACTTATCAGGCTATCGGCGGAAGTAACTTTACTGTGACTAAAAAATATAAATAAATAAAAATCTCTCGGTATTATTTGCGAATAGTGATAGCATTAGGCAGCATTGAGAGTAAAAGTCAATAGTACTCAAGGGGTAATACCACTTCGATTCCGAAGATAATGAAGTCGACCGATCACGCGAGAATCCTCATCGTGGAAGACGAAGGGATGATCGCGAACCATCTCGCATCGCGCTTATCGATAGCGGGATACGAAGTTACAGGAATCGCGCAATCCGCCGAAGAGGCTCTAACGCAGATTAAGGAACGCGCGCCCGAACTCATACTGATGGACATCCACATCAAGGGGTTAATGGATGGCATTGATGCGGCGGCGGCGCTGCGGGAGCGGTACGATGTCCCGGTCATTTATTTAACGGCTCACTCGGACCAAGTGACGATCGATCGCGCAAAGATGACGGGCGCGGCAGGCTTTCTGACGAAACCGATTCAGTATGCTGCGCTTGGCCACGCCATCGAGATGGCGCTCAATAACCATCCATCAGGGTATGAAACGCGGTCGCAGCGCGCGTGGATGCGGACTGTCCTGGCCACGATCAAAGACGCGATACTTGTTATCGACGGCGAGCGTAAGGTGCAGTATCTGAATGCGGCCGCTGAAGCCATAACCGGTTGGGGGAATGAAGATGCCCACGGACTCGATGTCGGCGTGATCCTGCCGTTTGCGGGATCGCAAGCGGGCCTGAAGAACGGAGAATTGCTGCCGCTGCATGGCGACTGGCAACCGCGCCGGCCTTTGCCTGAAGGGCTGCTCGCAAGTAACCATTCCAGACAATGGTTCCGGGTCGAAGGCGAGGTGGCGCTCAGTATCGACGGTGAAGAGGTAGTGGGAGCTGTTATTCAATTCGGCGATGCAACTTCCCGGCATAAGCAGGAGATGGAGCTACGGCACGACAGTAAGATGCGGGAAGTAGGTCGCCTGGCGGCGGGCGTTGCGCATGATTTCAATAATCTGGTCTTCATTATTCTGGGATACACGGATGAATTGCTCGAAAAGACGAAACCGGGTGTTCCGGAATCCGACGCATTAAGTAACATCCGGAAGGCCGGCGTCACTGCGGCAACCCTGGCGGAGCAGCTGCTGACGTTTAGCCGCAAAGATTCGAAGCAGAACAAGATGGTTAACCTGAGCGAAATCATTCAGAGTGAGGAAGAACTCTTCAGGCGGTTAGCGGGGACACAGATCGATTTAAAGTTGCAACTCGATCAGAACCTCGACTTAGTCTGGGCGGACCGCGGACAGTTGCAGCAGGTGTTGACCAACCTGGTGACCAATGCCAGGGATGCCGTGCCCGCGGGAGGTGCGATCGTTATCGAAACGATGAATGGCACAGATCGCGGCGGGGGCGGCAAGACCGAGGGCTATGTTCAACTGAAGGTCACCGACACGGGTATCGGGATGAGCGCTGAAACAGCAACGCGATTGTTCGAGCCTTTCTTCACGACTAAGAAAGCGGGTAAGGGAACAGGCCTGGGCCTGGCAATCGCGCATAACATCGTCGAGGGCCTGGGCGGGACGATAAAGGCCGAGAGCCAGCCGGGCAGAGGGAGCGTATTTACCATCTGTCTTCCGCGCGCCTCGGCGCAGGATGAGGGGCACGGTCAGGACGGCGCTGGTGAATCCACCGGCAGTTCAGATGAAGGTGCGAGCACTAACCTCACCTATGAGGCTGAACCTTCGGCAAGCCTGCGAAAAGACGACACCGCGACCATTCTACTTATCGAAGACGAGTCCGCTGTGCGGCGCTTGCTCCGAGAGTACCTTGCCGGCGGTGGCTATCAGGTTCTCGAGGCCAGCTCCGGCGAGGAAGGGATAGGCATCGCCAACCAACATCATGGTCGAATTGACTTACTCATCAGCGACCTGGTGATGCCAAATATCGGGGGATTCGAGATCGCGCGCACGCTGGTGCAGACGCGGCCGGGGATGAAGACTCTCTTCATCTCGGGATATGCCGGGGATTTTGATGAGGATGAAGGACAGCCCGGAAGCGGAAAGCCGCCGCCCGGTACCCGGCTTCTGCTGAAGCCGTTTGCGAGGGCGGAGTTTCTAAAGAATGTCAGGGAACTGCTGGCGCAGGAAGTAACACTGAGCGCCTGGGCGCATCGCTAATCTGCTGGCGGTCCTCCGTGACTGTGACGAGCGTGAGCGATGACGGGATATCGGTAGTGGTCATTGCCGTAAGTGCAAATGTGGATATTGCTTCCCTTGGCATCCGGGTCGATGATTCGAATAGATGCCGGGCTTATTGCATGGCAATACACTTGTAATTAACCAGAACACCAAGCGGCGCATGTGGTTTCGGCGGCGCCACCGTAGCCTCCTGACACTAATGTTCCTACCTGCAATCGCGTTGCTGCCGGCTCCGTCCGGAAGCGCATGGCAGATGGACAGCATGCCGGGAATGGATATGGGCGGTAAAGGAAGTAAAGCCGGCAAAGGCGATATGGGCGACATGGGCCCCAGCATGGCGGCGATGGCGGGACATATGATCATGACGCCGGTGCGACCGAAACAGCCCGGCGATGAGGAACGAGCCAAGGCGATCGTAGCCCAAGCGGAAGCAACCATGGAGCGCTACAAGGACTCTAAGAACGCCATTGCCGATGGGTTCGTATTCGCGAATCCCACGGTGAAGCAGACTCAGTACCACTTCGTGAACGAGTCGAACGGGATGGCGGCCAACACCCACTTCGATCCAACTAAGCCGACCGCGCTGCTCTATGTGAAGCCGCACAAAGAGTTCAAGTTAGAAGGCGTCATGTACACGGCCGACCCGCAAGCGACGGAAGATGACTTAAACCAGCGCATCCCGTTGAGTGTTGCCCGGTGGCACGAGCACGTCAATTTCTGTGCAGCGCCGGCGGATCGAACCAACGAGTACTTCGGCGCTCATCCGACTTTCGGGATGTTCGGCTCCATCAAGACGAAACAGGCGTGCGACGCAGCAAGAGGTGACTTCCACCCGTATGTCTTCACCTGGATGATTCACGTGTTCCCCTACGAGAAGAACTTCAAAGATGTCTTCTCCATGAACGATGATGTCCTCCATGTGAAATGACGCGACCGAGGCGTAACGCCCCGGTCACGAGTAACGTGCGCGTAAGTGAGTTAGAGTTCCGTTAGAAGATAAACTTGGCGCCGAGTTGTAAGTTGCGGTTCCCATTGTAGAGGCCGGTGATCGTACCGGATCCACCGGCGCCCCCCGGCGTTCCGCCCCCGATGTACGCAGCGCCAACGTTCACGCTAAAATTCGCGTGGTTGAGCGCGTTGAATGACTCCATCCGGAGTTGCAGCGACTTCGTCTCGGAGAACCTAATGGACTTATAGATCCCCATGTCGAGATCCAGCGCGCCAGGTGCGCGGAATGAATCGCGCCCTGTCATGTTGGCTGGGAAGGGGCCGAAGTCCGAATCGCCTGTCTTGGGATTAGTGTAAGTGCTGGTCGGGATTCCGCCCGCGCCGAAGGTGTAGAGCGTGTAGTTGTCGGTGCCCGAGGCAATGCGCGTAGGTCCGGGTACGGCGGCGTCCGTGACCACACGAGTGTAAATCGCGTAGTCGCCGCTCAGATCGTAAACGTTGAATGGAGCGCCCGTTCGAGCCGTGAACACAGGAGCAAGTTCCCAGCCGCCTAACACCGACCTGGCTACTCCGTGGAGGTGCCGGGCGAATGGAATCTCCCAGATGGCGAAAATTGCGACGCGATGCCGGTTATCAAACTCTGCGCTACCTTTATCCACGGAAGGATTTTGGAAATCGGTATAGCCCAGGTTGAACTGGTTGTAGGAACTGCTGAACGTATCGCTGAGATCGTCAATGGTGTGGCTGTAAGTGTAGTTGGCGCGCAGCGTGACACCTTGGAATTGCGCGATGTCATATCGGACATTCAATGAGTTATAAGAGGAACTCCCTCCGGCGCCACGGAGGTTGACGGCAGAGTACTGAGTATTCAACGGGGCTGCGCAGGGGTTCGGACCGCCCGTCAAAGTGTCGCCCGGAGTGCAGGCGATGCCGCCGTAATAGTTCCCTGTGCCGGGGAAGTTCACCGGGTTGATATCGTATTGATTCACTCCGATCGATGCGGAGTAGTCGACCTCGAGCTTATGCGTGCCAAAAAGCGCGTGCTCAATCGAAGCACTGATTAGGTGAGCGTACGCCTGCGGAATATTCGGCTCCACCGCGCGTAGCTCGGAAGGCGGGAGGGCCGCCGAACCGGATGATCCTGAAAGAGGGCCGGCATTGCTGGCGCTGATCGGGATAGTCGCGATGTTACTACCCGCGACTAAGTCGACGACGGCGTAGTTGGGCGGGTTGAACAACACGTTATAAGTAACATTACCGAAGTTCCGCTCATAGCCGATGCCATAGCCGCCGCGGAAAGCCGTTTTGCCATCGCCGAACACATCCCACGCGATCCCCACGCGAGGACCGAAGTTTGTCCACTTAGGCGACCACAATGACCCGACGGAACTGGCGGGAGCAGTATTCACTCCACCTTGTTCGACGTCCTGTATGAACAGCGGGTTTTGCGGCTGGACATTGATGGGGTAATAGAAGTTGGAATCAAGGTTCTTATTCGAGTTATGCTGCGCCCCAAAGTATTCCCAACGCAAGCCGAGTTGGAGAGTCAGGCGCTTAGAGACCTTCCATGTGTCCTCTACATACAGAGCGGATTCTTCGTAGCGATTGCTTCGCGAGAAGTTCGGAGGACCCACCGGGAGCGTGATCGTGCAAGCGGGTGTCTGCACACCGTTTACACAGGGATACTCGCCCTGGGGATAAATGGCGGCCGAGAACGAGTACACCTGACCGGCAATGAAGTTATCAAGCCCCTGTCCGATACTAAGGCCGAGAATGTTATTGGCTTCTTCGTAGGCGCCGAAGCTTCGATTGTCGCGAATGTAGTCCTGCTTCCCACCGAAGCGGATACTATGCTTGCCGACATTAGCGCTGAAATCCTGATACAGTTCACCGACGTTCTGCGGCCCTCCGAAGGGGAGAGCATTCCCTGGGGAATAAGGGCCGTATCCGGGCAGCGCCACGTTGTAGTTACCGATGCTCGTCGCCGAGTTGGAAGAACCAAGGAAGTAAGTGGGAACGACGCCCGCTGTCGAGAGCGGCTGATCCACATTCAGACGGTTGAAATCGAGTTTCGTCTGCGCCACGAAATTGGGATTGAATACGTGTGTCAGTGATACAGCAATCGCGTTGTTGAATGTGGTTTGGCCCGTGTTGTAGCCGGCGTATGGGCTGTTGACCACGGAGCCCGCGAAATCGTTTTCGCTATAGATCGCGTAGCGCGCCCATATGGTGGTTTTCTCGCTGAGGTTATAGTCGACTTTCGAGACTGAGTCATACGTGTTCTGCGGAGAACCGGCGCCCGCATTTGCCGGCACGGTGTAGTTAATGAGGTCAAACATTGGTGCGTTGGGGTTATAAGCTAAGCAACCCGCGGCCGCGTTGGAGCAAGGGTCATTACCCTGCGCCGCTAACTGATTCCGGCTGAAGACGCCGAGTGTACTCGCGCCGGGGGCGAGCTTTCCATAGGCTGAGAACACGGCTTGCGTGTTCGGCGCCGACGCGGCAATCAGAGCGGGATCGGGAACGTAAGCCTGCTCGTTTGCCGCGCTACGGATGCGTGTCCACTCGGTATTATTAAAGAAGAAGAGCTTGTTTTTCTTGATGGGTCCGCCGATCGATCCTCCAAACTGGTTAAAAACGTAGGTCGACTTACTAATGCCTTCGGCGTCATTTAAGAAGCTATTCGATGCCAAGGCGGAAACGCGATTAAACTCATAAGCCGTACCGTGGAATGCGTTGGTTCCCGACTTAGTCGTGACGTTGATGATTCCGGCCGATGCGCGGCCCACCTCCGCAGTGAAGTTATTGGTAACAATGCCGATTTCCTGCACCGAATCGAGCGGCACAGTCTGACCAACGGTCGCGTCGAACTCATCATTGTTGGAAACACCATCCAGAAGAATGTTCGTACTGGCGGAGCGGAGACCATTGATTGCCACACCCGCTCCGCGCCCTGACGGGTCGTCTTCGCTGACGTTACCCGAAGTAACGACCAGCGAGTAAGGATCGCGCGACAGTGTAGGTAGCTCCAGAATGTCTTTCGTGGTGAGGTTCTGCTGGATGGTCTGCGTCTCGGTATTGACCGAAACCGCGGTTTCCGATACCTCGACAACCGTGCCGGTTTGTCCCACTTGCAGTTTCACATCGAGCCCGAGTTTGGTGCCGACGGCCAACGTCACTTTAGACTCATAAGTAGTAAAGCCCGGTGCGGTTACAGTGACGCGGTAATCGGCGGGTTCGAGGTTCGAAACGGTGAAGAGACCGGCCGCACTGGTGTTGGTTTCGCGGGTGGCCGCAGTCGCGACATTGATAATCTTGACGGCGGCATTGGCTACCGTGCCGCCGCTGGCGTCCACAACAGATCCGGCAATCTGACCTGTCTCCGCCTGTCCGAATAAGTTGGCTGACCCGAACGAAAGGACCGCCGAAATCGCTAGTAAAGCCGACGTGTTTTTCATGCTTGTCCCCCTAATTTCAGAATGTGAAACTCCGGGCAGCGAGGTACAGCTGGCTTGTTGCCCGGCGGCGCTGCTTCGATCCGATTTCGTTCCGCTAAAGACAGAGTGAAACCCGAGCGCGACGACGAGGTTGCGACAAGATGTTGGACAGTTACAGAGTCCGAACTATGGGCGCATCAGCCAGCACGCGGAACGCCAAACCTCCAAACACATTAATATGAACGGATTATGCCTTAGATGGCCAGCTGAATCTATGAATTTTGGGAGAGAAGAGAGGGTGCAGCTTTAGCAAAACGGAGGTGAGGTTCTACTGGTAAGGCAAAAAAAGCCGCGATCCCTTTCGGAACCGCGGCTTTTTTGTGGAACGGGTTTGGAGCAGTCGAGCTTAGTAGTCCATACCTTCGGGACCATGTCCGCCAGGACCGCCAGGACCGCCGGACGACTTCTTCTCCGGGATCTCGCAAACCATCGCTTCGGTGGTCAGCATCAGACCGGCAATCGACGCCGCGTTCTGCAGTGCGGAGCGAGTCACCTTGGCCGGATCGATCACGCCCGAAGCTACGAGGTCTTCGTAAACTTCAGTCGCGGCGTTGAAGCCGAAGTGCGGGCTGGGGTTCTCGCGGATCTTCTCGATCACGATCGAACCTTCGACACCCGAGTTGTTAACGATCTGACGTACCGGCTCTTCGCAGGCGCGCTTGATGATGTTGACGCCGATTTTCTCGTCGCCTTCCAGATGCAGATCGTTCAGCTTCTTGGCAGCGCGCAGCAGAGCCACACCACCACCAGGAACGATTCCCTCTTCGACAGCCGCGCGAGTCGCATGCAGCGCATCTTCGACGCGAGCCTTCTTTTCCTTCATCTCGGTCTCAGTCGCCGCACCGACCTTGATGACTGCAACGCCGCCGGCCAGTTTCGCCAACCGCTCTTGCAGCTTCTCGCGATCGTAATCGGACGTGGTCTCATCGATCTGGGTCCGCAGCTGCTTGATACGGCCTTCGATCGACTTCTGGGAGCCGGCGCCATCGACGAGCGTGGTGTTGTCTTTGTCCACGGTCACGCGCTTGGCACGGCCGAGATCTTCCAGACGGACGCCTTCCAGCTTGATACCCGTCTCTTCGAAAATTGCCTTGCCGCCGGTGAGAACACCGATGTCTTCCAGCATGGCCTTGCGACGATCGCCGAAACCAGGAGCCTTCACGGCGCAGGCGTTCAGAGTGCCGCGGAGCTTGTTGACGACGAGGGTGGCGAGCGCTTCGCCTTCCACTTCTTCAGCGATGATCAGAAGGGGCTTGCCGGCGCGGGCGATCTGCTCGAGCACGGGCAGCAGGTCCTTCATGTTGCTGATTTTCTTTTCGTGGATCAGGATGTAGGGATCTTCGAGAACCACTTCCATCCGGTCCGGATCGGTGACGAAGTACGGGGAGAGATAACCGCGATCGAACTGCATTCCATCGACGGTGTTCAGTTCGGTGGTCATCGTCTTCGATTCTTCGACCGTGATGACGCCGTCCTTACCAACCTTCTTCATCGCTTCGGCGATGATCTCGCCGATGTGGCTGTCGCTGTTGGCGGAAATGGTGCCAACCTGCGCAATCATGTCGCCCGAGATGTCCTTCTTGAAGCTCTTGATTTCTTCGACGACGACAGCAACGGCCTTATCGATACCGCGCTTGAGCGCCATCGGGTTCGCACCGGCGGCAACGGCCTTCACGCCCTCGCGGAAGATCGCCTGAGCCAGAATCGTAGCGGTCGTGGTGCCGTCACCGGCGACATCGCTGGTCTTCGAAGCTACTTCGCGCACCATCTGCGCGCCCATGTTTTCGAGCGGATCTTTGAGCTCGATTTCCTTGGCAACCGTGACACCGTCTTTGGTGATATTCGGGCCGCCGAACTTTTTCTCGAGGACCACATTGCGGCCCTTCGGACCGAGCGTGACCTTTACTGCATCCGCGAGCTGGTTGACTCCGCGCAGGATCGCCTGGCGGGAATTTTCTGCATATACGATTTGTTTCGCCATAACTTATATCTCCGGTTCTTCTCTACAAAAGTGCTACGAAAACTTAGCTGGCCTTCGACTTCGAGGCCGAAACGGGTTGCTTGTCGAGGATGCCGAGCACTTCGTCCTCGCGCATGATCAGGTACTCTTCGTTATCCAGCTTGATGTCCGAGCCGGAATACTTGCCGAACAGAATGCGATCGCCAACAGTAACGTCCAGCGCGACCACTTTGCCATCTTCCAGTCTCTTGCCCTTGCCGACGGCGACCACTTCGCCTTCCTGCGGCTTCTCTTTCGCGGAATCCGGGATATACAGGCCACCCTGCATCTTCTCGGTTTCCTCAATGCGCTTGACCACGATACGGTCGTAAAGCGGACGAATCTTCATCGATTGACCTCCAACATTTTCTTCTTACGGGATTTGGTCGGGATCCGGTCTCATGACCTGCGATTCCTACGCCACTATTATTAGCACACTCGGGCCGCGAGTGACAATACTTTGATGTAAGTAGTTGATTTTGCTAGTAAAAAAGCTGTAAAGGGTTCAATAGCACACCAGATCGGTTACACTCATGACGATGCTGCGCCTCAGTCCCGTTATCCTCTTGATGAGCGGCGCTTTGCTAAGCTTTGCGCAACCAAACAACACACCCATGACCCATCACGCTCGCGGCTCGTTCACCGTAGACGTAAAGCCGCTGACTCCCGCCCCGGCAGACGGCATTGCCCGCTTTTCCATCGACAAGCAGATCCACGGCGAACTCGAAGCGACCACCAAAGGCGAGATGTTCTCCGCCGGAGATCCGAAGAGCGGTCAAGCCGGCTACGTGGCCATCGAACTCGTGACTGGCACGTTAGATGGCAAGCGCGGCAGCTTCGTCCTGCAGCATTCCGCCACAATGGATCAGAGCGGCCCCAAGATGTCCGTCAAGATCGCCCCCGGCTCCGGAACCGGCGATCTTAAAGGGATCGCCGGAACGTTCGATATCCAAATCGCCGGCGGCAAGCATTCCTACGATCTGGAGTACTCACTGCCCGAAGCTACGCAGAAGTAGCAGATCAGTAGTAATTCCAGACAATGATTTCCAAATCCTCGACGCTATTCTGGAACCCGGTGGCGACCAACCCCGGCGAGACCTGCGCAAGTACGGGTTCGTTCATCGCTCCCAACGTGGCTGTCGCCAAGTCCTGAAGAGTGACTGGCCCATTTCCCCAGGCATCCATGCGGAAGCCCGACGAACTCAGCGTGATGGGAGTTCCATTAGACACGCCCGCTGCTACTTGGTCCGCGTTATATGGTTGCGCGGAGTATCCCTTCGTGAATGTACCCGAGTACGGGTCGACGTTCCAGAGCATGGCTTGCATCTCTGTAGCCCAGTAGCTACCCGGACTCGGGATCATATCGGCCGTCAGGAACGATCCTGGTGCGAGCGAAGCCACGGAAAGGCCGTAGACCGCGCTAGGAGAAACGGTGACTTTCTGCTGTGCCTTGATATTCCCGTATGGGTCAATGCTCCAGGATTCGAGCTGAAAGGGCGTGCTTTCCTCGTCGTAGGTGCCGGTGACGACTTGACCGGTGTTTACTTTGGTGAGGGTTACCAGCGGTCCGACATTTCCAGTGATTGAATTCTGATACATGATGTTGCCCCACTGATCCAGCGCCCAGGTCGATATCTCTGAACTGTCCTGGTAGGTGGCGCTGTTCTGATCGTATTCCCAGACGACGAAATGCGTCGGATCTAAGCCGGCTACGGCGCAGTTGATTGCCCAGACCGTGGAGCGCGTGCTGTAGACGTCGTTTACCTCCGAGATATTGCCGTTCGCATCGACAGTAAACGAAGTCAGGTGTGCGTCATTGTAACTGTCGACAGCGGCGGTGATGACGTTGTTCGGACCAAGCGCCGCGATGTGAACCGGCGTGTCTTCGCCTAGCGCGTAGGAGTACGCGGTTCCTCTGCGAACCAAGGTGTTCGACGCCGGCAGATACTGCCACACGATAACTTCGAGGTTGTTTCCACTGTTTGCGACAGCAGTTACCAGAAAATTGGCGCTAAGCTGCACCATGTCTACAGATAACACCTCTCCAGCTGTGGCTGTAGCTTCGCGAGTAAACTGATGGGCGGAAGCGCTTTGGATAGAAATTGAACTTGCGATCGCCAGCATGGCCATCGCGTAAATTGAAACAGGCAGTCTTTGCATCGATTCTTTTCCCCGATTGGTTCTTGCGTTCATCAGGTAAGGAGCAAAGCGGTAGAGAAGTGGCTAGCGAAAAGTTAGCCTTGGAACGGGAAATCTTTGTTTATCGGCGCAGTTGCGTCAGCTGCCCCAACGAAAGTGGATTCGATCACGCTGCACAATCCACAACTCTTCTACCGGAGCTTCTGTGCTCGAGTATTGCAAGGAACTTGCGGACATAATAAACAACCCTTACCTTGTTTTTGACACGTTGGTCGCAAAACGGGCGAGCGCACCACGGACCGGGCGACAGCTCGCTACTTATTCTCTGATCGGCGGGCGCGTCGAACAGCCTCCCACCTTGCTTGCTTTTCCAAAAGATTGCGCCGTATATCCGGCCAGAACTCCTTAACTACATTCGTCGCCATCGTCCCGCCGAGTTGCGCGCCCAACGCGGTTGCAGAGCGTTCCGCGGTCCGGTGGTTCGCGTAGTACAAGCTTGAAATCGCTACGCTGCTGGAAGCGCCAAGTACTCTGGAATAGTTGAAGGCCGTACCTCCGGCGTCGGTTTGCGTCCAGAAGACCCGGCTCACCGCCCACCACACGCGGCCACTTATAGAGCCGCTGCCGCTTCGAAAGTATCTCGGATCCTGGTGAAGCAAAGAAGGATACACACCCTCCGTCAACATGTCTCCAACCACGTGGTTCGCATAGGCAGCCCCGACATAACGGCTATACCCCGCCGCTTCCTGCCCAAAGGAACGATTCGAGTTGAGTAACTGCGCGGTGCCCCCTTTCAAGGCCGCGAACATGACTGCGCCGGGATCGAAAGCGTCTCCAATCGCGATCTCGAATTTGTTCTTGGCACTTATCGGCACATAGGGATACAGACAAGGCGAAGCGACATGATGCGGGAAACCCAAAATGCGCTTGGGCTCGGGATCTAGACCGGTTGCGGCTATCAAAGACGATCCACTATTTGCACCGGCGCTCTTACATGCGTCCGGATTCGTTTGACCCTCGATACGGCCTAAGCAAATCGCATAGCAGCCGATTGCAACAAGGAGAGTTGAATTAGGGAATGTAGCAGGCCACCGGCAATGCCCAAGTAGCGATGCGGATGTTGCGGAACGTACTGCCGGCCTATGAGGCATCCCGGTTGTCCTTCTGATACAGGAGCTAGCCGGTCTAGGCGGTTTAAGCGGCTGAATATGGATTAACGATATCAGATATGGCAGGCAAAAGGTAGCAAGGCGCGAACGCTGGCTAACCGGCCCGCTGGACATCTGCCCTGCCGCATTTATACACTTCCGGGTGATTGCTCTCATGCGATCCCATGAATAAGCGTCGTTGCAATGCGGCCCGGCCATTCTCGGCACAGGCCCCACACGCCTTCGCGTTCACGTGAAACAAAGCTTTTCGAGAACATCAGAACCGGACGTCGACATCATGTTCGGTTGCGCCCCCGCAACGATAAGGACCGCGGACAACTTAGAGATGGAAGATCGTCCGCGCCAGGAAAATGCAAAGATCACTTATCGGCCTGATGTGGACGGCTTACGGGCCGTCGCCGTTCTGCTGGTCGTGTTCGATCATCTCCAGACCCGTGTCACCGGCGGTTATGTTGGCGTGGATGTATTCTTTGTCATCTCCGGCTATCTGATCAGTTCGGTGATTCTGAAAGACATCAGAGCGGGCACGTTTTCGGTGACCCGGTTCTACGAACGCCGCATTCGCCGGATCGTGCCCGCGCTGCTGGTAATGCTCCTCGGTTGCGCCGCACTCAGCTACTTCTACTTTCTCCCAAGCGAAATCGATGCTTTCGCCCGTTCACTGTTAGCTGCGCTCTTTTCTATCTCTAACCTTCTTTTCTGGTCCCAAGCCGGGTACTTCGACACAGCGAATGCGTTGAAGCCGCTGCTGCATACGTGGTCGCTTGGGGTGGAGGAGCAGTTCTATTTCGTGTTTCCGTTGTTCCTGTTAGGGATCCGACGCTGGCTCCCGGGACGGATGCGAATCGCGATCTGGAGTATCACGGTCCTCACCCTGGGGCTAGCTGCGGTTTGCGTTCTGCGTCATCCGGCAGCGGCATTCTTCTTCGCACCGCTACGCGCCTGGGAACTGCTGCTCGGCACCATCGTTTCGCAACGTTATGTGCCTGTGATCTGTGGCGGCGTCAAACGCAATTTAGCCGCCGTCGCCGGATTGCTGCTTATCTTCGTGCCGGCGATGATCTATACGGGCACCACTCCCTTTCCCGGTCTGGCGGCACTGCCACCCTGCGTTGGGGCTGCCCTATTCATCGCCGCCGGCGAGAGCGGCCCCACACTTGTCGGGCGCGCGCTGGCGTGGCGCCCCGTCGTGTTCATCGGCCTGATTTCCTACTCACTCTACTTGTGGCATTGGCCGATTCTGGTCTTCGCAAAAGCCAATCTGATGCTTACCACGAGGTCGGGAACGCGCATGAAGCTGCTGATCCTGGTCGCGTCCATCGCTGCCGCTACGCTTTCCTGGCGCTTCGTGGAAAGGCCATTTCGCATCGCCCGGTTGCATAGCCGCACGCGCTGGTTCTTTGTTTTTGCCGGAGTTCCCGTAGCCTTTACCGCGGCCGCCGCAGTGGTCCTGATCGCTTGCCGGGGGTTTCCTTCTCGGTTCCCATCCGAGGCGTTGGCCATCGATCGTTACACCAGCTATGACGTCTCAAAACCGTGGCGAGTCAACGCGTGCTTCGTGGGACCGGATTCGACCATGGCCGTCTTCGATAAGGCTGCATGCCTGGCTGATGATCCCACGCGCAAGCACTACCTCCTCATGGGCGACAGCCACGCGGCGCACCTTTACACCGGCCTTCATTCCGTCTTCCCTGAACTAAATCTCTCCCAGGCGACCGCCGCATCCTGCAAGCCTCTTCTGGACCAGTCGGCGGGCCGGCCGGGTTATTGCACCGACCTATGGGCGTACATTTACGGCGACTATCTCACTCATCACCGCATCGACGCGGTGCTAATTTCCGGGCAGTGGAGCGCGAGGGACTTCCCCGCCCTGGCGCGCACCGTCGAGTGGATCAAGAAGCGCGGCATCCAGGTGATTCTGTTTGGGCCGGTAACGGAGTTCGATGTTCCTCTGCCGCGGCTGCTGACTGTGGCCCTCGTGGAACCCAACGCTGCCACGATTGATCAGCACCGCAATGCCGAACCGATGCGCACCGACGAGAGGCTTTCCCGCCTCGCGCGTAACCAGTGGAAGGTCCGCTATATCTCCGCTTACGAAAACCTGTGCGCGTCGGATCTGCCGGTCGGAATCATTCCTTTACGGCGGTCCATGTCAGGCTGCCCGGTGTATGCGGCGCGCGGCGTTCCCCTGCTTTTCGACGGGAACCACTTTACTCCGGAGGGTTCCATTCTCTACGCGCGAACCATGCGAGACCGCCGACAGCTTCCGTAGGCAGTCCGGGTAAAATGCGAATCCTACCGGATCTGCAGTACCGCGTATCCTGTACGGATGCGCTCTGCGCTTTTACTCGTCTGCCTGGTTGCCCTCGTCTCCGCCCAGGAACATGCCACGAATCAGTGGACTGGTACAGTCCACCATGCCGACGGTTCTGCCGTCCCCCAAGCCACATTAGAGGTCCGCTCCGCTACTGCTACCAAAGCCGTCACCTCGACAGCCGCCGGTAGTTTCCACTTCGAAGATCTGCCGCCGGGAAGCTATCGCCTTTCCATCAAACAGAATGGACGCGAGTTCATCTACGCGAAACCGCTTCAGCTACCAATGGACGGCATCGCGAAACTGACGATCGCCGACAATGGCTCAGTCACTCTCGAGTCCACAACCGCGCCCGTTTCGAGCGGTGGCCAGACGCTCTCCGCCGACGCCGTGGCCGCCATCCCACTCAACAAACGCGATTTCGGTCAGTTACTTTTACTTGCAGCCGGCACCATGACGGATACTAACGGGGCTAGTAACTTCACCCAGCAGTTCGCGGTCAACGGTCAACGCGGCGTCGAGGCCGTCTTCGCCATGGATGGCGCGGATTCCAGCGATCCGGAACTCGGCGGCGCTACTCTGACTAACTTCAATGTCGATGCCGTTCAGGAGATCCAATCCTCCTCCGGCTGGATGCCCGCCGACATCGGACGCGGCGCCGCGGCCTTCACTAACATCCTCACCCGCTCCGGCAGCCGTCATTTCCACGGATCGCTATTCGAATTCGTGCGCAACTCCGCTTTCGACGCTCGCAATTTCTTCGACCGCGAAACCGTGGCCGACCCCAACCGCATCCCCCCGTTTCGCCGCAACGAGTTCGGCGGCACAGTAGGCGGCCCCATAACAAGTAGGACTCAGTTCTTTGTCGAATACCAGGGCTTTCGGCAGGTGCTTGGAACCACTCAGGTCCTCGCCGTTCCCACGGCCGGCGAACGCGCCGGCATCGACACCACCGCCTTTCCCGGCGACACGCTCTACGTTCCCGTCAATCCCAAAATTGCCGCAATCCTAAGTCGTTATCCGCTTCCCAACGATCCCGAAGGTCCCTTTGGCGCCCGCACTTACGCGACTTCTTCTAACGTCCTGACGAATGCCGATCAGTTCTCGATACGCCTCGATCATCAGCTAACTTCTAAGGACCACCTTTACGCGCGTGTAACTCGCGACAACCTTACTGGACCAACCACCAATCCCGACCAGACCGCGATCGACCCGAACTTCGGCATCACTTACAACGACCATCAACGCAACGCGGTTCTCAATTGGACCCGCACGATTTCGCCGCAAGTCTCCGCCGAATCCTCCATCGGCTTCACTCGCACCACTCCGTCCTTCCCTACTCCTGATCACACCGACCCCGCCGTCGTGTTCGCCGATAGTCTCTACGAACCATTCAACGCTGCCGGGGGTTCCGTCACAGCCTCGCTCGGCAACTTATTCCACTTACGCCATAACCTGCGTTGGACTCGCGGGAATCACACGATTGAAGCGGGAGCGGAATGGAGAGCCAACCGCGACACCACTTACTTCGGCCAGGCGCCCAATGGACAGTACACCTTTGGCGGAGGAGCCGCCTACGCGACCGCCGATATCGTTTCTGCCAGTGGTCTCCATAACATCGCCGTCGGCCAACAGCTGCCCGACACGCTCTCCGCATTCCTGACGGGCAGCGCATTTGCCTACACGGTCGCGGTCGCCCCGCCGCAGTTCCCACAAGGCAGCCAGATCGGTGTAGCCGCGATCTCGCGGTATAACACCAACTTCTATCTCCAGGACACCTGGAAAATAAGCGACCAGTTTGTACTCGATTACGGGCTCCGTTACGAACTCTATTGGCCGATCACCGAGCGCGCCGATCGCACCGCGGGAGTTTCGTTGAGCCCGACTCCTGAGTACCTGATCAACGTACAACCCAGTTATCGCTTTACGGGTAACAACTGGGACCCGCGTGTGCGGCTAAGCTGGCAGCCCTCCGACCAGCCGTGGTCGAAAGACTTCTGGATCAGGATCGGTGGTTCCATCACCACCATTCCGCCGAACATCTGGCAAGATAACCTGCTCACCGGCGCGGCGCCCTATGTCGACTACCCGCGACTTACCGCAGGCCTTGGCGCCCCACTCCTGTACGGCACCGCGATAACGCCGCAAGACCTGCCCGGTGTTTACTCTCTGAGTGGCTCTAACATCCTAGCTTCGGGTAACTCGAAAGCGGTCCCCCCAAATACCGTCTGGGACATCGATAGCTTCGAGCAAGGTATCGCCGCCCTAAGCGCCGGCCACCAGATCTCGCCATTGAACGTCAACGCCATTTCACAGGATTTCCGGAACGCCTATATGGCAAGTTGGTCCCTGTCGCTTGAACGTCCTGTCGGCCCGCTGCATGCCGCCGCCGCGTACGTCGGAACCGCGGGTATTAGTCTTCCAGCGATCAACTTCCCCAACGGTTTCCCCGGCGCCTCGCCCGCGTTCGCGCCTTACACCGAGTTCAATTCGGCGGGCCAACCGGTCGGCGGCTTCGGCACCTTATCGCTGATGACGAACCGCTCCCACTCCAGCTACCACTCGCTCCAAACATCGCTGCAAGGCAGCATCCCCCACGGGGGCCCGCAGATTCAAGCTAGCTTCACCTGGTCGAAATCGATCGACGACGATAGCACCGTAATCGGCGGTATCGCGGGCGGAACGCTCGGCGCCGCCGCTCTCGCCTGGCCGCAGGACCCTTTCGACACGCGCGCGGAGAAAGGACCTTCTTCCTTCGACGTCGAACGCGTCTTCACCGCAACCGCGATTCAAGATCTCCATGTAGAAGCGATGCCGGCGCTGCGTCATCTCAATCGGAAACTAACTCGGGGTTGGCAGTTACTGAGTATCTCGACCATCACCAGCGGCTCCCCATTCACGGTCTACTCCGGCGTGCAACAAACCGGCGTCGGTTCTAACGGCACTGACCGGCCCGATCAACTCTCCGCACCTGACTTATCCACGAGCCGTACGATTCGTGAAGACTACTTCGGCCTAGGTGCAAACAACGCCTCGTATTTCTACATCCCCATCGATCTGCCCGGCGGCACCGGACCGAACAGCGGATACTTCGGCTCACTCGGCCGCAACACCTTCCGAGGGCCCGCTTTCCACGACTTCGATTTCGCATTCATCAAGGACACGGCCATCAACTCGGATTCCGCAAGCCACCTGGTAAATGTGGAGTTCCGCGCCGAACTCTTCAACCTGTTCAACATCGTGAACTTCGGCCTACCATCGAACGTTGTCACCGGTTCTGGATTTGGCGAAATCAGCCGCACGTCCTCCAACTCCCGGCAAATTCAGTTCTCGCTGAAGCTACTCTTCTGATCGGAGAAGTCCCGCCGGTCGCGGCGGCCGTTACCCGAAATTCCCCACCAACAACGCCCGCCGCGTCAACAACTTACTTCCGAATTCTGGTCAAGACGCCCTCCCCGCCTGCTATCCCTAAGTCGAAACAGGAGAACCATATGTCCCAATCCACCGCAATGCAACTTGACTTCGACCTCCTCGATAAACCTACCGGCCTCACCAGCCACGCGCACCTCATCGATGGCAAAACACCGCCGGCCTTCAACGCCGTCAAGCACGGCTTGACCGCCCAAAACATCCTTCTTACCCTTGAGGACTTCCCACTCTACCTCCAGATGGGCCTCGACTACATGCGTGAACTCAAACCCGTCGGTGTCCGCGAAATCGCCAACGCCCAGCTCATCTTTGAATCGCGCTGGCGCACCAACCGGATCATGTCAGTCGAGAACGATCTCTTCATCTACCAACTGCCGCTGCCACCGGAGGCAGGCCCGGAACTTGCCGGCAAAAGTCTGCCCCGCGAGGCAAGAAAAGACCGTCAAGTCAACGCCTTCCGCAGGGAGGCGCGCCAAATTGATCTGATCAGCCGCTACGAATCCCGTCTGATCCGCAACGCCGCAAGTCTCACCAAGGAGCTCAAGGAGATGCGCCAGGAGCGCCTGGCCGAGTCGCCCGGGCTGGTCTTCGACGCCGAAACCAGCCCAGCCGTCCTCTGGTACCTGAAGGCCCTCGCACTCTTCGAGAAGCTGAAGAAGACGCGGCCGGATTCCGAAGAACAAGAAGCCGCCAGCAAAGGTGCCGCCCCCGATCCTATTGAAAACACAACCCCAATCCCGTTTGGCAAAAATTCGCAGCCCGATCCCCGCGGCGCCCAGCTCCACAAACCAAAAACCAAAAAACGAGCAGCCTAATTCCGCCCTAAAAACCATCAGCGTTCATCGGCGGCCATTTCATACACAACCCGTCCCATTTTCTTCCCCTAATCCCCTCAATAACTTAGCCTGAAATCCTCATCCCAACCCTCACCCAGCCTGTCACCCTGAAGCCGAGAGAGATACAAGCCCGCGCATGTCCGCCAACCCCAATCCAAACCCGCGTAAAAAGGGCAAGCTCCTCCTGTTCCCACTCCCCTCAACCGATCCTGATCCCGACCCGGAAACCCCACTCCCCGCCGCCAGCGCCCTAACCACCAAAATCCTCCCATTCCGCGCACCCGCCGGCCGCCGCAAACTTCCTCTACCCAAGGCCGCCTAATCTCACCGCACGAACCACGTACAATCTGAACCAGGCGTGACGTTTCGCGCCCGACCGCGTCCATTGAAACAAGAGGAACCATCCGGATCATCGATGGGAAACGCCGCCGGTGCGATCGCCAGGCCGGCCGCCCCGCCAGACGAAGCCGATCTTATTCGCGCGGCCCAATCCGGCGATGCCGCGGCCTTTGAGCGATTGGTGCGCGCCTACGATTCCAGCGTCCTCCGCATTGCTACTAATTTGCTCCGCTCGCCTGAAGACGCACGTGACGTCTATCAGGAAGCGTTTTTGCGTGTGTACAAGAATCTGAATTCGTTTCGGTTCGATTGCAGCTTTCACACCTGGCTCTATCGGATCGTCACCAACATTTGCCTCGATCACCTGCGGAAACGGAAAGTGCGCCGCGAGGAACAGGGAACGGTCGAGACTAGCGACGGCGATATCGATCGCATGGAGCGCTTCGAGGAACATGCGCCCGCGGCCGACCCCGAACGCCACACGCAGAGCCGCCAGCTGGCGTCGCGCATTCAGTCCGCGCTGGCTGAACTCTCGCCGCGCGAACGGATGGTTTTCGAGCTGCGCCACTATCAAGGCTTGCGGCTCAAAAACATCGGTGAAGTTTTAGGTACAACCGAGGAGGCTGCCAAGAACTGCCTCTTCCGCGCCACGCAGAAAATGCGCGGCATCCTGGGAGATTTCGTATGAGCTCTGCTTCTACTACCTGTGCTCGCATTCAAGATGATCTGACTCTCTACTCCTACGGCGAACTCACGCAGGAAGGCGAAGAGCTGGTCGAACAGCACCTCGCCGTCTGCGCCACGTGCGCCACTGAACTGAAGCGGCTCCGCGCCTTCGAACGCGCGATGACCGTGGCCGAGGTCCCGGTCGAACCCGACCTTCTCTACGAATGCCGGATGAATCTCACGCGCGCCCTCCGCACGCAGCCGGCGGCTTCGAAGCCATCGCTTTCCCAACGCATCTCCAGCTTCATGAATATGGGCGTCGGCATCCGCGTGCCCGCCGGTGCGCTCGCCCTCGTTGCTCTCGGATTCGCAGTTGGCAGATACGCGCCCGGAATCGTCCCCGGAATTCCCGGCACGGGAACGCAGCAAGCCGGATTCGTCAACATCCGCTCGGTCGAACCCGACGCCAACGGCGGCGTCAAGATCGCCTTCGACGATGTCTCCCGCAAGAGCATCACTGGATCTTTCGACGACAAGCAGGTGCGCGATCTGCTGCTCACCTCCGTCCACGATGAGTCCAACGCCGGTCTGCGCGACAACGCGGTCAATCTGATGAAAGACCACGCCGCTGACGCTGATATCCGCAACGCTCTAGTCGATTCGCTGCTTACCGACCCCAACGTCGGCGTTCGCACCTCGGCGCTCGAAGCGCTGCGCCCCTATGTCGCCGACGCGGTAGTCCGCCAGGCGCTCACCCGCTCGCTGCTCGAGGATGCCAATCCAGGCGTGCGCTCCAAAGTAATCGATCTGCTGGTCACCCTCAAAGACCCCTCGCTCGTTGGCCCGTTACAAACTGCCGTCCAAAAAGAAAACAACAGCTATGTCCGGACCCAGGCATCCGGTAAGCTCCGTGAAATGAACGCCTCGGTAGGTACCTTCTAACGTGTTTCGTTTCGTAATTTTCCTCGAACTCGTCATCGCGGCCGCCTTCGTGGCGACCGCCGGACAAAGCAACGTCCACCGTGAAGGCGATTTCTGGGTGGAAACTAGCAGCGGCTTCGAGGCTTTCTCCGGCGGCGTTCCGGACCAGATCCACATTGCCTCGGTCGGCAATATCACGGTACATGGCACCAGCGCGAATCGACTCGACTACACGATCACCCGCCGCGTTCGCACCTCCGATGAAGCTACCGCCCGCGAAGCTTTTGAAGAGGGCGGCCTCAACGTCGTGCGTCAGGGCCGCAATATGCGGCTTGTGGTCGGCAGCCCCAACGGTCCCGTCGATCTCAAGATCAATGCCCCTCGCGGCGCGTCCCACTTGGTGATCGTCACCCAAGGCGGCAGCGTTGAAGTGGACGAACTCGATGGCGGCGTTGCGATCAACTCCGGAGGCGGCGTCATCCACCTCAATCACATCAAGGGCCTTTCCGAGGTTCGAAGCTTCGGCGGCAAACTGCTGATCGGCGATCTGTCCGGACCCCTGCACGTCTCGCTCGCTGCCGGCGATATCTCAGGCCAGCACATCGGGGGCGCGGCTGAGCTCGAAACGGCTGGCAATGTCGACATCACGAAGATCGGTGGCGCGGCGCGCGTCGTCACCTCCGGCGGCCGCGTTCATATCGGTGAAGCTGGCGGTACCGTCACGGTCAACACCGGCGGCGGAGCGATCGACGTCGGCCGCGCGGGGGGCATCATCTCCCTTACCAACGTCGGCGGCGGACCCATCTCGATCGGCGCCGCGCCCTATGGACTCGAATGCGCCAACGGCAGCGGCGCGATTCACGCTCTGGGAATTGACGGCGCCGTTCACCTCGCCACCATGACCGGCAGCCTGGTTGCCCAGCTCCAAAGCAAGCTCCTCCGTGAGTCGTCGCTCACCACCGGCGCGGGTGACATAACGCTTCTGATTCCGTCCAATGTAGGTGTGAACATCCAGGCTCAAAACGCGGGTGCGGGCCGCTCGGGAGGGATCGTCTCCGACTTCCCGGATATCCATGTTCGCCTCGTGGGCCTCACCGCGATCGCGCAGGGAACGGTCAATGGCGGAGGCCCGGTGCTTCACTTAATAGCCAATGGCGGCCTCATCTCGATTAAGAAGAAATGAAACTACAAGTCATCCTCGGACTCTTATTAGCCGCTAGCGCGTACGCGCAAACGATCCAGACCCCTCGCCGCGTAGTCGCGACCCACAGCGCGGGCGGATATCTCGGCGTGGGCGTCGTTGAAGTCGAGAAACCGGATAGCCACGGGGTCCAAATCAAGCGCGTCGATGAGGACAGCCCAGCCGACAAAGCCGGTCTCAAAGAAGGCGACGTGGTTGTCGAATACAACGGCCAGCGCGTCGAAGGAATCGACCAATTCATCCGCCTGGTGCGCGAAACGCCGGCGGGCCGCACCGTCAAGATGCAAGTCCTTCGCGATGGCGGAACGCAGAGCCTAACCGCGACTCTCGGCACCCGCAAAACCATGTGGTCCCAGGACGGCCCGAACTTCCCCGACGTCCCCATGCCACCGATCCCGCCTCTTGAGCTGCCGGAATTCCGGCTCTTCACTCACCAGAGCGCCTCGATCGGTATCGACGTCCAGTCCATCACCGGACAGCTAGCTGATTACTTCGGCGTTAAATCCGGGGTGCTCGTGGTAAACGTTGTCCGCGACTCACCCGCCCAGAAAGCCGGACTAAAAGCCGGAGACGTCATCACCCACGTCAACGGCGACGCGGTAGCAACTCCCCACGACATCACAGCCCACTTGCACAACCAGGCCGCCAAGCCGCTCCCCTTCGCCATCACGCGCAACCACCGCGAACTCTCCCTAGACGTAGCCCCTGCCCAGCCGTAACCCCGCTACACCGGCTTCGCGATATCCCGGTGCGTCACTTTGGCGCTAAACCCCGCTTGCGCCAGATTCTTCCGGATCTGGTCCGCAATCATCACCGACCGGTGATGCCCGCCCGTGCACCCGAACCCGATCGTCAAGATAGCTCTTGCCCTCTTGGATGTAGTGCGGCAGCAGGTAGATCAGCAGCTCTGAAATCCGTCCGATAAACTCCGTCGTCTGCGGAAAGCTTCGGATGTAAGCCGCCACCGCCGGATGCCGCCCGGTCAGCTTCTTGAACTTAGGAATGTAATTCGGATTCGGAAGGAAGCGAACATCAAACACCAGATCACTATCGGGCGGAACGCCGTGCCTGTACCCGAAGCTGGTCACATACACGACGATCTTCTGGTCCTCGCCCGCTCCTGTAAACGTCTCGCGGATAAAGTCGCGCAGATCGTGTACCGTGAACTTCGACGTGTTGATCACCACGTCGGCCAGCTCGCGAATGGGCTGCATCGCGCGGATCTCTTCGTTGATGCTGTCGCTGATGCTCTGCTCAGTCCCCAGCGGATGCGGCCGGCGCGTTTCGCTAAAGCGCCGCATCAGGGTTTCGCGATCGGCCTCCAGGAACACCAGCTTGGTCGGAATGCTGTCCCGGATCTGCGCAAAGTGAGCGGGAAATCGCTTGAGTCCCTCGCCCTCGCGGATGTCCACCACCAAAGCCGACTTATGGATCGTCTTCGAATCGCGGGTCAGCTCGGCGAACTTCTGGATCAGGTCGATCGGAAGGTTATCGACCGCGTAGTAATTCAAGATCCTCAAGCGACTTCAGGACCGAAGCCTTACCGGACCCGCTCAGCCCGGTGATGATGACCAGCTCAGACGATCCCTCGACCGCTGGTGGCGTCGTCTTCTTGACTGGTGTTGCTTTTTTCTGCTTCTTCTTCGCAACAGCCATCCGATCAGTGTAGAACGCTGTCTACGCCGGAGTTCCATCGGAAGCCACGTCCTTCAACCCCGGGCCGCGCTGCCCGGTCCGCCATTTCTCCCGCACCTTCAGCGCCTGCTTCTCCAGCTTATCCAGAGCCGCATGTAGCGCCAATGAACGCTTCCGGGTCGGTCCCGATCCCGACCAGCGAGTGGTTGTGATAATTCACCGTGATCTCGGCGTGATGCAGATGCCGCTCCTGCGTCATGCGAACATGCGCTTCCGCTCTCCTCTTTGCCGTCGAGCAGCTTCGAAAGCTTGGCAATTGATGCTCCGCTTTAGCGAGTTCAGAAGGCGGAAAATCGACCGCCGCCCGGTGTAGGTGATTTTCATAAGCCCGGCCTATTCCCGAACGCGCCGCTGATGCGTCGACGGAATCTTCATATCCTCGCGATATTTGGCCACCGTGCGCCGGGTCACGTCGATCCCTTCGGCCTGCAGCAGCGAAGTAATCTGCTCATCGGTCAGCGGACGCCGCGGGTTCTCATCCTCGATCATCTTCTTCACCTTGCGCTTCAGCAGCAGCAGCGGCAGATCGCCGCCGCTCGGCCCCTGCACCGATTCCGAGAAGAAGTAGCGCAGCTCAAACACACCCTGCGGCGTGTGCGCGTACTTGTTCGCCACCGCGCGGCTGACCGTCGAAGGATGCACGCCGACTTCCTCGGCCACTTCTTTGATCATCATGGGCTTCAGGTAATCGAGCCCGAGCGCCAGAAACTCGGTCTGCCGCCGCTTGATCGCATCGCACACCCGCAGAATGGTCTGCTTGCGCTGCTCGATGTTCTTCATCAGCTGGATCGCCGACGTATAGCGCTCGCGCACGTAGTCCCGAACTTCCTTGGGCGATCCGTTCTGCCGGTCCAGCATGCGATGGTAGTCGCGATTCAAACGAAGCTGCGGCAGCTCTTCGTCGTTCATCTGGATGATGTAATCGTCGCCATCCTTGATGAAGTAGACGTCCGGTTCCACCGACCGCGCGCCCGGTCCCGAATAGCGCATGCCAGGGCGCGGATTCAGATGGCGGATCAGATTCACCGCGATCTCGATATGCTCCGGCGGCCGGCCCAGCGCCTTGGCCAGCTCGCGGAACTGCCGCGTTTCCAGCAGCCGCAGGTGCTTCGAAACGATCTGCCAGGCCACGCTGTCGCTGAGCGTTCCGGCTCTCCAGCTGCAGCAGCAGGCACTCGCGCAGATCGCGCGCGCCCACACCCGCCGGCTCCAGAGATTGCACCGCTCGCAGCGCCGCTTCCATACGTCTCGCTCATGCCGCGCCCACTCGGCGATCTCGTCGAGCGAGGCAGTCAGATAGCCGTCTTCATCCAGATTCCCGATGATCGACTCGGCCGCGTCGCGCACTTCGTCGGAAATCAGGCTGACGCTCAATTGCGAGCGCAGATGGTCGGGCAAGGTCTGGGGCTGCGAGAGGAAGGTTTCGAACGATGGCTTTTCAACCGATTCGGATGCCGGGCTCTTATGGCCCGGATCCAGATATTCGTCGAAGAACGAGCCAAAATCGATCTCGTCAAACGGATCGCTGGCCGGTTCGGAGCCGTCTCGGTAGACGCGTCGGCCGCGAAATCGGCGGCACTCACGCCCGAACCGTGCTCGAGAGGCTGTCCGATGCGTCCAACTCCGGAACTTCACGCATCGCTTCCAGAAGCTCTTGTCAGCGGGATCTACGATCGCGCTCCGCCTCGCCCTCCAGAAGCGGCTGCAATTCTTCCGGCGTGATCTCTTCGCCGGATTCGCCCAGTTCCTCGATCACGGGGTTGTTGACCATCTCTTGCGTGATCAGCTCTTTCAACTCCAGCCGATTCATCTGGAGCACCGTAACCATCTGGACAAGTCCAGGAGTGAGGACCTGCTTCTGCGCGACCTTAAGCTGCAGTCTGTGCGAAAGCGTGCTCATTGCCTTCCATTATATGCGGCGTAACACTCCGCTTGCCCCTATTCCAATGTGGCGAGGAAGTACGCCAGAACGAAGCCGGAGCGGAAGGTCTATTGCTCTCGGTACGTGAAATCGGAAGTTTTCGCCCAGATAGATGCCGCTTGACTTCGGGATCGCGGCCCAGCATGTCGGGATCGCCGGTCCGGAAGATACTTGTCCGTTGGCGATGATGTAGCCCCGATCGACCACCATCAGAGTCTCCTGTACGGCGTGGTCCGTGATCAGGATGCCGATCCCGGAGTTCTTCAGATCGTGCACGATCCGCTGCAGCTCGATTACCTGAATGCGGGTCGATGCCCGGAGAACGGTTCGTCCAGCAGCAGGAACTTCGGCTCGATGGCCAGCGATCGCGCGATCTCCACGCGCCGCCGCTCGCCGCCCGACAGCATATAGCCCTTGCTGCGGCGCACTTTCTCCAAACCGAGTTGCGAGATCAGCTCGTCCATCTTGGCGACGGCGCGTGCCACCTTCCATGCGCCGCGCGTCTCAAGGATCGCCATCAGGTTGTCTTCAACCGTCAGCTTGCGGAAGACGCTCGGCTCCTGCGGCAAATAGCTGATGCCGTTGCGCGCGCGCTGATACATCGGCATCGCGCGTCAGGTCCACGCCGTCCAGCAGCACGCGCCCGGAATCCGGCGTAATCAGGCCCACGATCATGTAGAACGACGTCGTCTTGCCCGCCCCGTTCGGCCCGAGCAGCCCCACCACTTCGCCATCCGAGACGTGAACGGACACGTTATCGACGACCTTGCGGCCCTCGATACGACTTCGAGAGCTCAGCGGTTTCCAGGATTGGCATTCGGTTTCGCGTGGTTCTTGCGCTGCAGATGGGAGCTGACGGGTTTCTTGGGCGCGCCGGCCACAGCAGCCGGTCGTCCGATCGTGAAGTAAGTCAACTCGGTCCCGTGGCTATCGTCCTTCTTGATTGAATCATAAAGATCGGCCAGGTTGCCGCGCAAGACAATCTTGTCTTCAGCCGTGAAGTACTCGCCATGCTCCCCGCGCCCGACGCGCTGCCGCAGCGGACTGGTTTCGGTGATCTCCACTTTGCCCTCGCCCACCGCGCGATTCAGACGGCTGTCTTCCTTCGTGTCGCTGGGGTTTAGGAAGGCCCGCATGTCCGCCGTTCTTGACGTTCAGACCGGGCCGGTTCAGCACCACGTCGCCCTCGTAGTGCGCCAGCCGGTCCGCATCGGTATAAGTCATCCGGTCGCTCGATACGACGGTGTAAACAGGACCTTGAGGAGGTGTGGTTTGAGAAGCAGAAGGCGCAACCGAAGTCGAAACGCGGATCACACTCGCGCCTTGCATCTGAGCTGTCTTCGCCGGCTTGCCATCATCGTCCGAGTCGTCCTTCTGCTCGTCCAGAATCTGCGTCACGACCTTTCCCGCCGCAACGATCTGATGCTTATCGCGATCGATCTCGATCTTCTGCGCCTCAATGCGATCGCCGCCCTGCCACAACACCGCGCCGCCCTCGTAGTGCACCAGCTTGTTGTGATTTGCGGACGTCATCTTCGGCGCGGTGCCCTGAATCGGCTCATCGCCATCCAGCATTTCCCCGCCCTTCTTGTCGTCGGGGTTCTGGTCCGGCAAGCGGCTGGTGCTCACGTGCCCGTCGGCGGCGTAGTCACCGGTCTTCTGGTTCATGTGGATCTTATCCGCGTCGGTCGTGCCGCTCGCGTCCCAGATGCGCGCGCCGGTCTCCAGGTCCATGAGGTTGCTCTGCTGATCGAGGAACGCCGACGCGGCCTTTGCATGCCGCTCGCCCTCCTCATATACGAAGTTCTCCGACTGCTTCATTGTTGCGAGCTGGCCTTTGGCGTCGAACGTCGCCGTCAGCGTCTTGCTCGACGTCCGGCTGGGCTGCGGGTTCTTGACCTTCGGGTTCTCCGCCGGAAACGTCAGCGTCGTGCTGTTGGTCGATGCGTAGTCTTTGATCGCGTTCTTCGGCCCGTACCCGATGTTCATCTGATCGCCGGTCAGGATGCGATGATGTTCGTCCGCCGCGTTGGCCAACAGCTCGAGTGTGCCCGGCCCGCGCGTCCACATGCGGTCGATCTCCTTACCCTCCGGGCGCATGTTGATCTCCATCGCCTCGGCAGTCAGCACCCGCGATTCGGCCATGTGCCCGGCCTTATCCGGCGCCGGTTTCGAAACGATCTTCGCTTTGCCGCTCGCCACCACATGGCGCAGCACCGATTCTTTATCCTGCAGCCCGAAGTCGAGATCGGCCCGGTCGGATTGCGTGTCCGTCACCGCCCCCTGGCTCTCCTCATGCATCTTCGCGTTGCCCATCGCGTTGATGGTCTTGACTTCGCCCTGATCGTCATAGATCACGTGCAGCTTGTCCGCCGAGTAGTGCAGCTCGCGCGTCGGGTACTTATCGATTCCAACCGCCGTGTCGGTATCGATCGTGTCGATCTTGTGGTTGGGACGCAGATGCACCAGACTGACCGCCGCGTTGATCGTAGTCTCCGCGCGCGTCATCCGCGACCAGGGACTCAACTGCACCGTGGATCCGCCTTCCTGATACATGATCTCGGCCGCCTCGATCTTCATCGGCTTGCTGTGCGGCCCGTTGCCGCGCAGGTTCATCATGGCGTCGTGCTCCAGGTGAAGCTGATGCGTCGAGGGGTCGTAAGAAGCGCCCGTACACGAGCCATCGCCGTTCTCGACGGTGAACTCCACTTTCCGATCGGTGTTCGCTCGACCGACTTTGCTATCGAAAGTCACGCCAGACGTGCGCACCGAAGTCAGCTGATGGGTGGGTTTGCCCTGCATCGGAATGTCGAGCGTGATCTCGACCGCGCCGTCCGAGAACATGCGGCCCTCATCCGAGTTGAAGGTGGCTTTGGCGCTCTTGATCAGGTCGTAGTGCTGCTGGTCCCGCTGCACCAGCTTGAGTTCCAGATCTTCGAGTTCGTAGTTGGGCGTATCGCGGATCTGCCGGTACTTCCGCGCCTTAATGCTGAAGTTCGTTTTGCCGTCGGTGCTCTGGCCGGCCTCGTAATTGAGGGCGTCCCGATTCATGTCGGCCCCGAGCAACTCGGGTTTGGGAGGAGCGTGTTCGCGGGCGATGCGCTGATCGCGACGGTACAGCACGAGGGAGCCTGCAAGGATCGCCGCAATTGCCAGCAGGATGAGCCAGCGAGTCCCACGCATCTTCTACGATTGCACCTTCTACTAAGATACCGAAACCTACCCGAAGGTTTCCGCTATGCGGCCTTATTGCGCAGTGATCTCGATGTAATCCAGCGCCGCGCGTTCGCCGCTGTCCGGGACGCCGGTGATCCGGATCTCATCGCCGGGCCGGAGCGCAATTCCGCGAAGCGTTCGCCGCGTGCTCGAATGGGCATCGGGTTTCGGCGTGGGCGGATTGTCGTCGGCAGTCCACTCGCCCACCTCCTGGCCGTTCACCGCAACCGTGAACCGCGACGCTCCGTTGTTCTGGTCGAAATACTCGACCGACAGATCGAACCATCCGGGCCGACCTTGATAGCGCTCCGTCGCCGAGCAACTGGCCGCCGGACAAACCACCGCTTTGCCGCCGGACGCGCCCTCCCACGGAACCACCGGCTCAACGCTATATCCATCCAGCGTCATCGACTCTGCCTCGATGCGATTCGGGTGGTGACCGACGCGGCCCTTCTGATCGGGAATGCCGGACGTCTTACTGAACCAATCGCAAACGGCGTCCCGCCACACGATCGGCGTAGCCCGCCTGATAGTTCAGCTTCTTCAGCACGGCCTCGTACCGTTCGTCGTCCACGCGCCCACGCAGCTTCTGCCATCGTTCCGGATACGACTGCGCTGCGGCCGCCCCGGCGTAGTGGGAATCGTAGATATGCTGAATCACCGTCTCGCCGGATTGCAGCAGGTGCGTGTAAGGAACGTGGTGCATGAACAGCAGCAGGTTGTCCGGGCACTTAGCGAGCGACTCATACAGGCTCGCGACTTCGGGCGGATACTGTCCGATGTAGCCCGTTCCCGTCGCGACCGTTCGATCCATTCCGACGCCGTTTGCATCGGCGCGGTGCCACTGTCCCCACCCGTTGCGCTCCGAGGACTCGATGCCCTCCCCATAGTGATTGCCCACCGCGCCATTCGGCCCGCCGATGATGTCGGTCAATCCGCCGATGCCGAGCGGTCCCGTGTAGGCTTGATACGCCTTCCACGACAGCAGCTGGAGTGCGTCGATTGTGGTGACCACATCGGGATCCAAGCCAAACGTCTGTCGCGTCCACTCATCCACCACCTGGCTCGATCTCAAGTGCGGATCCCAAGCGATCCGGCCGAACGCGTAGAGATTCGCCATCGCCAGATCGAACCCCAGCCAGTTCGAATCGCGGCCCACATTCGTGACCGCGACAAATCCGCCGAGCGGCCGGCGGAACGTCTTCCCGGAAACGAGGTCGGCGACCGGCGTTGCGCGGCCATTCGCGCGCATGTCGAAATCGAGCACGTGCTTCCACATCGGAAGCAGGAAACAGAGCTGGCGCTGCTGGCCCGTATACTCCTGCGTCACCTGCAGTTCGAGCGTCTCATTGGTGTGCTCCAGCGCGCCGAACAGCGGCGATACCGGCTCGCGGACCTGAAAGTCGATCGGCCCGTATTTGATCTGAACCAGCACGTTGTCATCGAACTTCCCGTCGAGCGGCTTGAAGTTGTCGTAGGCCGCGCGCGCGCGGTCGTTCTTCAGGTCGCGCCAGTCCATCTTGTGGTTGTAGACGAAGCCGCGATAGATCAGTACGCCGCCATGCGGCTTCAGGGCGCGCGCGATCACGTTGGCCGCGTCAGCGTGAGTCCGGCCATAGGTCGACGGGCCCACGCGCCCTTCCGAATCGGCCTTCACCAGAATGCCGCCGAAATCCGGAATCACACGGTAGATCTCATCCGCTTTCTGTTTCCACCAATCGGCCACTGCGGGGTCGAGTGGATCGAAAGTCGTGAGCCCGCCGATCACCTTCGGGCTGCTGATGTCCACCGCGATCGACATCTTCACGCCCCAGGGACGAAACGCATCCGCGATGCGCGCGAGCTGCGGCAGAAAGTCGCTGCTGAGGATGCGGAAATCCGCGTTCACGTTGTTGACCGTGCATCCGTTGATCCCGATGGAAGCCAGCAAGCGCGCATAATCGCCGGCGCGCGTCAGATCGGGAACCACATTGCCGTTGTCGAAGAAGATGGACCGGCCGCCGTACCCCCGTTCGATGGTTCCATTCAGGTTGTCCCACTCGTTGGTCCAGCGGATGGGAGCGTAGGGAGTGCTTTCCTCGTCGAGATGATCGATTGGTTCGCGCAAGGCGAGTTTCCGCAGAAGCGCGAAGGTCCCGTAGAGCACGCCGCGATCGTTCGACCCAGTTATAAGAAGGATGCTGTGTCCGTTAGTGGTTGTGGTCCTAAGAAGGTAGGCGTCCTTGGCCATCTGCTTCGGAAGCGAGATGTCGCGCGCCGCGGCCCGGACCGAATCGAGCTTGGCCAGCAGGACGCAAGGTTCGCCGGGAATCTGCTTCTGTGTGCGCGGGGTTCGGCCGGTCATGCTCTTGACGCCGCGAACGAACTCCGCTTGCGCGGCATCCAACACCGGCGACGCTTCGAGCGTCGTCACCAGAGCAGGCAATGGATAAGTTTCGCCCGGCGCATATGTTGGCGCATAGCGAAGCCAGGCCGCGTAGCCGGTTTCGGCCGACGCGATCCTGACGAAAGCAAGGAATGCCAGAACGAGCGCGGTCCGCCTAGTCAGTCGTAGGGTAAGCAACCGATCCAATAGTAACCAACCGCGAACTGACGCGGGGCTTACTTGTCCGGTTTCGGCTGACCCTGCGCGGGGATGATTTCGGGCTTATACGGATTGGTCTTTATGTTGAGCTGCGATTCGAGCGCTCGCACGCGCAGTTCTAGGCTGCGGATCTGCAAACGGAGCGTCTCCAGATTAGGGTCTTGACGGGGTTTAACGAAGTCCTGCGCGGTCAGAGCGCCGCCGAGCAGGACCAGAATTGCCGAGCGTTTCAATAGAGAAGAGGAAAGCATGAATGAACTCCTTGCCGGCTTAGACGCGTAGCCGACCGGCTTTCTTCCGTACTTTCTCTAGGCTTACGTGCCCTGTTTCGGGCAGATCGTGGGAGCCACCGTGGGCTTCACACCGCACGAATTGACACGCACCGGCGGCACGGGAATCGTGGGCAGTTGACTCGCACCGACGAAAGTTACCGTCGGCTGGTAAGCACCCATGTAGCCGCCCACGTTGTTGTATTCCATAACGTCGTTCGGGATCTGGAAAGCCGAGCAGTTGAACGAGGCGGCCGGCAGTATGTGTCGGATATCGATCTGGTTCAAATTCTGGTAATTCGGAAGCTGAGATAAGTCGAGATACGTATAGTAGTTCGCCGCGGTCACCCAGGCAGGAGGCTGGGTGCCGAACCCAACGACCAACGTCACGTTTCCGTTTGGATCCTGAACGAAGTCGGTGTCGTGAATGGTTGCGTATACGTTTTGCTGATTATCCTCGAACGACATGCTGTAGTAACGCAGCTGTTCACTTCCGGTAATCCAACAATTGCCGGTGGCGCATGGCATGGCCGGGAAGGTGGGAAGAGGAAATTGAACCTCCATGAACCCGCCTTTACTGATCAGTTCCTGAACCGTCGAGGACCCGATGGGCCCGCGAAGATAAGCGGCGTTGCTATTGATCTCCGGGATGTAATCCGTAGTGCGGATCCACGTTACCTCGTTGGAGGGGTCCTTGGCCCAGCAATAGCGCTGCTGAATATTACCCGCAAATATTTGGTGCGCGTCGATCTGCTGGGTATCTTCCTGCGCTTGTCCCGTGGTGAGGTTGGTAGTGAGTATCCCTTGCGCGGCGGCCGCCGCCGCAGTGATCGCGCATCCATCGGAAAGCTGGCGTACGAACACGCCCGCCGGTCCGGTGTTGGACATGATCGCGTACTTGCGGACCATTAGCGCGCCGGCGCTATTGGCCCCGGTCTGATGGGGCGGGAAGTTCGCCGGCAGGTCCGGCCATCCGGTCCAGGTAAGTCCGGAATGGATCTGCGACGCATCCAGTAAGTTCTGGTCGATGGTCGTATCAGCTGTACTGCAGCCAGCGGCGGGCGTGGTTGGAACGCCTCCGCCCAACGAGACACTCACGCCGTAGAACTGGTTGGGCTGGTAGGGAACTCCGATCTGAAACGGGTTCGTCATCGTCGAGTTCTGGGGCAAAATATTTTGGTCCAGCAACTCACTGGTGTTCGCCGAATGCTGATCGTAAACGGTGACCGATAGGAAGCGCGCGCTAGGAAACTGATCGTAGATCACCAGGTCATAACCGGGTTGAATCAAGTAGAAGATCTGATCGTACTCGGCGCCTAAGTCGCCTCCGCTGGACCCGCCGTGGCCGGCGATCATCGGAATCAAGTAACACTTGTTATTGAAGTTACCGAGAAAGTCTAGCGCCGGATTGATCGCCGGCGGATCGGCGCAATTCAACTTCGGCGGAGTGCCCTCGGACGTAGCCGGCGAGGCCTGCAACGAAAAAGTCAGATAAGAGCTGCCGAACACGGCAATAACTGCGAACAGGACAGGGTGTAATACGCGACGCATTGGTACTATTGTACACTTAATCCAAGCTAGGCATCCTATCCCCTCCAAACAGGGACCAATTCAGTACTACGTGGACATTATTAGGGCAAGTCGCCCATTTGGACGCCAGGCGCTATTGTGTCTGACGCTGCCGAAACTCTAAACTAGAGGTGATACATGCGTCTGCGATTATTCGGTCTAGCCGTTCTGGCCACCACATTACCTCTTTCCGCGACGGTCACCATCACGTCATTTTCTTCAGCGACGGCGTCGCCACAACCGATAGGTACACCGATTGCTTTCAGCGTGGCAGCTACGGATTCGAACTCCGGGCCGCTCGCCTTCCAGTTCAATGTGTCGTACGACAACGGGTCTTTTACGCCGATCCGCAATTTCAACATAGGAACCTTCAGCAACGGAGTGTGGGCCGCTCAGCCGTTCTCGTGGACGCAGATTGCGACCCATGGCGCCTATACCCTCCAGGTAGTTGCCCAGGATTTCGGCAGCGGCGAAATGGCCACCGCGAATATGGCTTTCGATTTCAAGAGCACGTTGACCAGTAATCAAATTAGCGTCGTATCCACGCCGAATTCACTGGTCGCGCTCGCTGCCATCCCAAACTGCCCGATAGGTAGCTCGGGCCGGGTGTTCTTCATTCAACAAGGCACGAAGACGCCCAGTTACACGCCTTTCCAACCGTGCGGCCAGACCGGTAACAACAACGCCTACCTGGGCGGGATGTACCCGAATACGACTTACACCGTTGGATTCCAGACTCAAACAGGTTCTACGGTGACCACCGGCAAGAGCACCGCGTCTTTCACTACCGGAAGCCTCGCGACGGATTTCACCTTTCCGACACAGGTCGAGATCAAGCTGCCGACCACTAAGTCGGATACAGCCGAAGGTGTACTCTTGCATGCTTACATCACGATTCACTCCAATACTTATAAAGGCCCCGGTATCGTGATGCCGGTTGCGACCGATCTTGCCGGCAATCCGATCTGGTATTACGATGGCAACGGCGACACGGGCGTGCAGCTTTCGCGCCCCGTGAACGGCGGAACCTACCTCATCTTCCAGTCGGGACTGGCGTGGAGCAACGGGAGCTACCAATTAGATCAACTCGCCCGGCAGGTGGATCTCTCCGGCAACATTATCAAAGAAACGAATATAGGTTTGCTGCAGCAGCAGTTATTTGCGATGGGGGCGACCGACTTACAGTCGTGCGCCAATATTCCGCTGCCGGCACCGGTCGGTTCGGCTTGCCTAACCTCGTTCAGCCACGACATGATCGCGCTTCCGAACGGCGGCTACGCGGTGATCGGGAGTATGGAAAAGATCTTTCCTCCGGGTACGCAGGGAGATACTACGGGGCTCAACGTCGACATACTAGGAGACGCGATTATCGTTCTCGACTCGAATATGGACCCCGTCTGGTACTTCGACAGCTTCCAGCATGATGGCGGGGGAACGCAGCTCGACATTAACCGCCCCGCTATCCTAGGCGAAACCTGTGCCGTGAACCAAGGCGGATGTCCGATCATCTTCTTGGCAGGTACGCCGGGAGTTACCGCGGTCGCCAGGGACTGGATGCATTCAAATTCGATTCAATATCGATCCAGCGACGGCGACTTCATTATGTCGACTCGCGATCAGGATTGGGTGTTTAAGGTCGACTACAACAACGGTACGGGAACCGGGAATCTCGTGTGGCGCATGGGTGTTGAGGGCGATTTCACGTTCAACAACACCGGCAATAATGCGTATCCGTGGTTCTCTCATCAACACGACGCTGGCTTTGAGACCAACGGCGTTTTCGATGTGTTCGATAACGGCAACACGCGCATTACCGAAGAAGGTGGCGGCTATAGCCGGGGAATGGCTATGACCGTAAACGAGGCGGCTCTCACTGTCACGCCCGTTCTTACCCAAAATCTCGGTTACTACAGTCTGGCGCTCGGGAGCGCGCAATTGCTGAGCAACGGGAATTATTTCTTTCAACCCGGTTTAGTGGCGCCCAAGGACTGGGATTACTCCCAAGAGTATGTCCCGGGTGCGGGGACGCTTTCCGGGACCGAGGTTTACAACCTGGAGAGTGAGTGCGAGTCGTACCGCAGCTTCCGAATGCCCGACCTGTATACAGCGCCGACCACTTAGACGACTGAATCTTACTCGATGCGGAGCGCTTGAAGAAGATAACTCCCGCGTTGTTTATTGCTTCGCGGCGTCTCCGCCGATCGAATTGAGCTTTGCGAGGAGTTCGGAAGGAACCGGCAGTTCCGCCGCTTCCAGATTCTCGCGAAGATGGGCGACGGATGACGTCCCGGGAATCAGCAGGATGTTCGGCGAGCGCTGTAACAGCCACGCGAGCGCGACTTGCATCGGAGTCGCTTTGAGTAATTCGGCTACCTGATTGAGTTCCGAGGATTGCAGCGGGCTGAACCCGCCCAGCGGGAAGAAAGGCACATAGGCGATGCCTTGCTTTGCGAGTTCGTCGATGAAGGCGTCGTCGCCGCGATGAGCTACGTTGTAGTAGTTCTGCACGCAGACGATCTCGGTGATTGCCTGACCCTCGGCTAACTGCTTCGGACTGATGTTACTCAGACCAATCTGGCGGATAAGTCCCTGATGCTTGAGTTCGGTAAGTACAGTCAACGGTTCTGCAATGGATTGCTCCGAAGGCTCCGCCATGCCGCCCACTCGAAGGTTGACGACGTCGAGCGCGTCGAGCCCGAGGTTGCGGAGGTTGTCATGTACGGCGTCGATTAGTTCCTGACGCGAGAGGGCGTGAATCCAGGACTTATCGGGACCGCGGCGTGCGCCCACTTTGGTTACGATCACAAGGCCGGACGGGTAAGGATGAAGTGCCTGTTTAATGATTTGATTGGTTACATGAGGGCCGTAAAAGTCGCTGGTGTCAATGTGGTTCACACCGGAGGCAACGGCCTCTCGTAAGACCGCGACCGCGGCTTCGGGATCGCGCGGCGGTCCCCAGACTTGCGGACCGGCCAATTGCATCGCGCCGTATCCCATCCGATTCACGGTCATCGATGACCGAGTGAATTCGAAGGTGCCGCCAAGTGCCATTTGTTTCGTCATTTGTTCTCCTGTAAGCGGGTAGTCAGTCAGACCCATTGTGCTTACATCAGGTTAGATGAAGAAAGCTTCAGTTCGGCGTTCGCATTTGCCACGGACCTCGTCCGCGCCATTGGAACCGCGAAAATCGCCCGTTCAAGCTCGGTCAGCCGCCAGTGTAGACGCGCTTTTGGAAGCCACTATTCAGGTTTTGCTCGGTGTGGGCAAGGAACGGCTAACCACGACCCGGGTGGCGTCGCGAGCCGGGGTGTCGGTTGGGACTTTGTATCAATACTTCCCGAATAAGCGCGGGTTGCTGCAGGCTGTGTTGAAACAGCACATGGAGCAAGTGGCCGGTGCCGTTGAAAGGGTCTGCCGGGAACAAAAGGGAAACACTCTCACGCAGATGGCGACGGCACTCGTCGGCGCGTTTCTAGACGCCAAGATGCGAGATATGAGGACAAGTGTCGCGCTCTACTCGGTAAGTTCCGACGTGGACGGGCTGAAGATCGTACAGCGAATGAGTGAGCGGATGCATCGGGCGATGGTTGCCATGTTGTCGACGTCTCGCGAACCGATGACGACAGACCCGCGGCTGGCGTCCTTCATGCTGCAGGGCGCGATGGCTGGGGTCAGCCGGAGACTACTCGAGTCTAATGCACCGGAGGACGAGTTGAGTAGCTTGCGGCGGGAACTAATCTTCCTGGTGTGCGCGTACCTTGAAGCTTCTTCTTTGCGGAAAAGTGATTCGGGCGCTGATAAGCTGAAAGCCTCGTGACACGGCGAGACTGGTTGAAAGCGAGCGGTCTCGCAACACATCTGCTTGCAAGCCCGAGGTTGGCGCTCCCGCAGGCGAAGCCGGATTATGCTCTGACAATCAGCCCGTGTTCCTGGGAGCTGTCACCACGGCGGACGATCAAGACGACGGCTTACAACGGGCAAATTCCAGGTCCGCTCCTGCGTTTTCGCGAAGGGCAGCCGGTGACCATCGACGTAACGAATCAGACCCAGGATGACGAAGTGGTGCATTGGCACGGTCTGTTCCTGCCTTCCGAAGTAGACGGGGCGATGGAGGAAGGAACGCCGCCAATTCTTCCCGGCAAGACTGCGCGTTATACCTTCACGCCGCGGCCGGCGGGATTCCGCTGGTATCACACGCATGTTAGTGCCGGGAGTAACTTCGGTAAGGGACAGTACACCGGTCAACATGGTTTCCTGTGGGTGGAACCACGCGAAAACCCAGGTCGTTACGATCAGGAGATTTTCCTGACTCTGCATGACTGGAGAGGACAGCTTCTAGCCAGTGATGATGGGTCAATGAATCCTTCCTATGACCTATCGACGGTCAATGGGCGAGTACTCGGGTTCGGTGATCCGCTGCGCGTGCGAACGGGCCAGCGCGTCTTACTCCACTTACTCAACTCGAGTGCGACCGAGGTGCATTGGATGGCGTTTAGCGGACATTCGTTCCAGGTTGTGGCACTCGATGGAAACGCGGTACCGCAGCCGGCGAGCGTGTCGATGCTGAGGCTGGCACCCGCGGAACGTGTTAGTGCGGTACTTGTGATGAACAATCCCGGCGTGTGGGTGATGGGCGAGGTGAGGAAGCACATACAAGCGGCGGGTATGGGAATCGTGGTTGAGTATGCGGGACAAAGCGGGAAGCCGCGTTGGGAGCAACGGGACCAACTTGTGTGGGACTATTTTCGCTTCGCCGACGCGAAGAAATCGGCGCAGGAATCCGCAATTGATATCCCGCTAGTGTTCGAATCGAAGTTTGCGGGGCACGGCGCCATGGACCGCTGGACAATCAATGGCCGTTCCTTTCCGAACACGGAGACAGTAACGCTCAACAAAGGAAGTCGCTACCGACTGATTTTCAAGAATCGCAGTAAGGAAGATCATCCTGTGCATCTCCATCGGCACTTATTTGAACTAATGGGGAGCGGCATTCGCAAGGATACGATATTAGTGCCGGCGGACACGGAGTTACCGGTCGAGTTCAACGCGGACAACCCAGGCTCGACGCTTCTGCATTGCCATCAGCAGAATCATATGGATGCCGGTTTCATGATGTTATTTCGCTATGTGTAAGGGGCTGAAGCGGCGCGCATTAATTCAGGGCATTTTCTGGCTAACGCTAACGGGTCCAGGCGCCGCGCGCGCAATGGCGCAGGGTAACTACGAAATCCAGGTCTATGGCGCGGATACGGTTGCGCCGCAATCCACGATGGTCGAACTACACTCCAACTTCACGCCGATCGGGCAGAAAAATACCATCGACGGGGTCTATCCGACGAATTACCAGGAACACGAAACACTGGAGATTACACAAGGGCTGAACGATTGGTCTGAGGTAGGCTTCTATGTCTTCACCAGTGAGCAGAACGGACACGGCGTGCAGTGGGTGGGCGATCATATCCGACCGCGAGTCAGGGTGCCTACTTCATGGCATTGGCCCGTAGGCGTGAGTCTATCGACCGAGATAGGATACCAGCGCGCTGTTTACTCTCCGGATACATGGACGTGGGAAATACGCCCGATCGTGGATAAGGCGATAGGGCGCTGGTATCTAGCGTTCAATCCGGCATTGGAGAGGACGTGGCACGGCCCGGACGTTGCGCACGGAGTCCAGTTTGCTCCGGCCGTAAAGGTCGGCTACGACTTCAGTAAGTGGATCAGCGGCGGTGTTGAGTACTACGCTGACTACGGAACGCTAGGCGGCTTCGATCCGCTGCATCAGCAACAACAGCAGGTATTTCTGGTTACGGATCTGAACGTTTCGCCGCAGTGGGAGATCAATATCGGGGTGGGCGTCGGCGCGACCGCCTCGACTGACCACCTAATCGTGAAGGGAATCCTGGGTCGCCATTTCTCGTGGCGCAGGCAGTCTCCCGTAGACTAAGCGTCCTGCGCGATTTTTCCTGTTGCAAGTAGAATACTACATAGGGTAAGCCCTTGCTATGGCGGACGAGCTCAGGCTCTCCCATAGTTCGGCCATGATCCTGCAGGCTATCGCGGCCGGCTACATCTATGGCTATAACGTGGTGGAGGCGACGGGGCTTCCTAGCGGTACCGTCTACCCGGCGGTGCGGCGTCTTGAGAGGGACGGGCTGATTCGGTCGCAGTGGGAGCGGCAATCGATTGCCGACGCAGCGCAACGGCCGGCGCGCAAATACTACAAGCTCACCCGTCCCGGAGATAGCGGCGCTGGAAGCCTCACGAAAGCGCTATCCCCTACTGGCAAAACTGGTCTCGCAGGAGGCGCAGGACAGATGACCACATGGATGCACGGGGCGATTCTCCGCGCGGCTTCCTTGCTCGTTCCGAATGAGCAACGCCCCAGATGGGTTAAAGAATGGCGGTCGGAGCTCTGGTACATCCCGCGGCACCAACGCCTTGTGTTCTGCATGGGAGCCTTTACCGATGCGCTCTGGGTATTGCGTTATAACTCGGATCGAGTTAGCCGGCCTCGTCTCGACACTCCGCTTAGTTGTCTCGCCCTTATGGCTTCGCTGGCCGCCATTAGTATCCTTGTGACTGCTTGGCTTCAGGCTAAGTTGGCGTTGCCGCCGATGTCCGGACGCGCGAGAATTTAGCGGCTTCTTCGTTATCCTCGTGTTCTATCTACTGCTGGCAACGATCGCGTTGATGATCGGGGACGGCCCGGGTAGACGCCGTATGATGCCACGGCAGAGAAGTCCGCGCAATTGGATTTTTCTGGCGCTGAAGTTGGCTCTGGCCCTGCCGGTTCTGCCATGCGTGTTGCTCCTTGTGGTTGCTGTCGATGTTCCGTTTCTCTCGCTGGGCGCTTACACGGCGTACGTGTTGCTTCTCCGGTGGATCTTTACGGACCAGCAGCGCCGGTGCCTGGTATGTCTTCGGCTGCTCACTCAGGAGGTACGGATCGGGAGTCCGTCGCACACGTTCCTGGAATGGTATGGCGCCGAGTCGATGTGCGCGCGTGGTCACGGAGTCATGCAGTCGCAGGAACTGTCCTCCACTTACTCCGGAGCGCGTCGCTGGCTCCGTCTAGACGATTCCTGGAGCGAATTGTTTCCGGGAGCCGGGTCAGGCAATCCCCATGCTTGAATCGCAGCGGGCCCGAGGTCCAGTTCGAAGAACGAGCGTATGACGAGTTGGTCGGCCTCGGTCTGAACGGTTAGGTCAAGCGAATCATCGCGAGAATTCAGCACTTCCCCTCTTGACAAACTAGAGGAACAGGGCGTATATCTTGTTTATCTAGATGAAGACGGCCGAATCACCGGACGCGCTGGTTCCCGGAAAGCTTGAACTGCTGATTTTGAAGACGCTTGCGCTCGAGCCGATGCATGGGTACGGCATCGCACTTCGGATCGAGCAGATCAGTAAAGGGATCTTTCGAGTCAACGCGGGATCGCTATTGCCCGCGCTTAACCGCATGGAACACTCCGGACGGGTCAAAGCCGACTGGCGGGCGACTGAGAATAAGCGCCGCGCAAAATACTACGTGCTCACGCCGCGCGGACGTAAGGCATTAGTTGAAGAAACCGCCGAGTGGGACCGTCAGGTAGCGGGGATCACAAGGATCCTGGAAGCGTGAGATTCGACCTCGTTGGGCGAATGCAAAGTCTGCTGTTTGGCATCCGAGCGCTCTTCGCCCGAGAGCATCGAAATCGAGAAATGGACGAGGAACTGCGCGCCTTCCTCGACGCGGATATAGAAAGGCGCACGCAGGGCGGGATTAGTCGGGCCGAAGCTTTGCGAGCCGCACACATGGAGATCGGGAGCATGGAACAGGTCAAAGAGCAGGTGCGGTCCGCCGGCTGGGAGTCGAGTGTCGAGAGCCTTTGGAGAGATGTGCGTTTCAGCATCCGCATGATGGGCAAGAGCCCAGGTTTTACCGCCGTCGCAATACTGTCACTTGCGCTCGGAATCGGAGCGAACACAGCTATCTTTACGCTGATGGATGACTTGATGTTACGGTCGCTGCCGGTAGCTGATCCCGCGAACCTGGTGGCCTTTGGCGAGAGCGACAGCGGCGGCCAGGTCGATGGAATTGGACCGGGTCCGTTGGATATCTTCCCCTACGATTTCTTCCATAGCCTTAACGCGGAACAGAAGTTTCTAGAAGGGATTTGTGCGTACTCGAGTTTCGATCCGACGGTAAGTGTGCGGGCGGGCAGCGGCGGATCGCTCGTGGCCAGCCAACCGGCAATTCAGGCAGTAAGTCATCTTGTGTCCGGCAATTTCTTCGATGTTCTCGGAGCGGCGCCACTGTTGGGCCGAACGTTGGCACCTAACGATGATGTTATCGGGCGCGACGCGGTTGCGGTTCTCAGTTACCGTTTTTGGCAGAGTAACTTAGGCGCCGATCCTGCGGTCATTGGGAAATACATGGTCATTAACGGCACACCCTTTACGGTTATCGGTGTGATGCCGCCTAAGTTCTACGGGATTGAACTCAGTGAAGAATCGCCGGACATGTGGCTGCCGCTGACGAAACAGCCGGAGGTCATGTTACAACCCTCGCTGCTCGATCCACATGGGCTCTATTGGTTGCACATGACGGGCCGGCGCAGTCCCAGTGTAAGTCTGGGCTCGATTCAGTCGTGGATCACGGGCCAATTGCAACGGTACATGATCGATCGCGAAGGCGCTCAACCCGCGAGCGCGCGACACAAGGAGATCCGTAGGATCTTTGTTCCGATCCTGCCGGGCGCGCACGGGGTATCTAATCTACGGTCTCAATTCAAGGAACCGCTGACGATACTCATGGGTGTTGTTGGCTTGGTCTTGTTGATCGCGTGCGCAAATCTCGCAAACTTCCTTTTGGCGCGAGCATCCTCGCGGGAGCGAGAAATTTCAACCCGGCTGGCTCTTGGCGCGGGACGCGGCCGGATTGTGCGACAGATGCTGACGGAGACTCTCATGCTATCGATCTGCGGCGGCATGTGCGGGCTACTGATCGCATTTTTGGGAACGCGGGCACTTATCGACTTTGTGGTCGGAAGCGCCTCACACACAGCTCTATCGGCCGTGCCCGATAGTCGCGTTTTGCTGTTCACGCTCGGAGTCTCTTTACTAACAGGACTGTTATTCGGAATTGCACCCGCGTTACGAGTCTCGAGTCTCAGCGCACATCCCGCGATGCAGGCGAATGTTCGCACGGCGGTCAGCGCCGGGAGCACGCTGAATCGGACGATTCCCCGGCTGTTAGTCGCTTTTCAGGTGATGCTTTCATTAGTGTTGCTAGCCGGCGCCGGCCTTTTTCTTCGAACGCTTCACAACCTTCAAAGCCAGAACTTAGGCTTTCACTCGGGCAACGTACTACTCGTAGGTTTCAATCCTAAATTTGCGGGGTACAAGTCCGAACAAATGCCTGCACTTTACGAGAAGATGCTCGCCAGTCTAAACGCCATACCGGGAGTGACATCGGCGAGTATCTCCGGCTCGCCGCCGATTCGAAATGGATCATGGAGCTCTCCGATCCAAATCAAAGGGCGTGCCGTACGCCCTGAGGACGATCGATCTACCCTGATTAACCGTGTGGGACCGGGTTACTTCGAGACACTGGGAATTCCTCTACTTCGTGGAAGAGCCATAAACAGTCACGATTTAGGGAGCACTGTGCAAGCAGCGGTAGTTAGTCAGGAGCTTGCCCGCCACTTCTTTCCAAACGAAAACCCGATTGGCCGTGTATTTACGGTGGATGATCCGAGTGTCAAGGGTGACTGGCAAATTGTTGGAATTGCCGGAGACGCGAAGTACATTAGTCTGCGTGAGAAGCAACAGCGCATGCTCTATTTATCTGTTGCGCAACTTACAGGTGACGATGCATATGCGTACTTCGCCGAGCTACGGACGAGCGGCGCCCCGGGCAACGTGACCGCCGACGTGCGAAGAGCGATAGCGCAAGTCGATCCAAACATACCGATAGTTATGGTAAGAACCCTCGGGGAGCAGGTGGCGGAGCGCGTTGCGAACGAGACTCTAATATCCGACCTATCGGCCTTCTTCTCACTACTGGCGTTGTCTCTCGCTTGCATCGGTCTCTACGGCGTGATGAGTTACAACGTGACACGCCGCGCTAACGAAATCGGCATTCGGATGACACTAGGGGCAAGATCCGGAGCCGTACTTTGGATGATTCATGAAAGAGGCGCTATTACTCCTCGGTATTGGGCTGACGCTCGGAGTTCCAGTAACGCTAGCTGCCACTCAAGCTGTGAAGTCGCAGCTATTCGGGTTGAAGGCGACGGACATGGTAACGATGGGAGCGGCCGTTTTGATCATATCCGCGGTCGTGCTGTTGTCCGCCTATGTTCCCGCCCGGCGTGCCACGAGAATCGATCCAGTGGAGGCGCTGCGGTATCAGTAGGTAAATTTTCAAGGATCGTTTCCAGGCTAGCCATTTGGGACACTAGAAAGATGGAGTCGGTTGTAGTTCGTGATTCTGAGGTGATGTCCGGGGAGCCGACGTTTCGGGGAACCCGAGTTCTAGTGCGCACGCTGTTTGATTACCTTGAAGGCGGACATACCCTTGACCGCTTCCTTCAAGGATTCCCTACCGTGAGCCGCGAGATGGCCATGCAAGCTCTCGAAGAAGCCAAGCAAAACTTGCTCGCCATTCATTGAAGTGCGCATTCTCCTCGACGAGTGCATCGACGAAGGAATGCGCTTCGCCTTCACCGGTCACCACTGCCAGAGTTGCCGCTACGCCGGTCTCAAGGGGCTGTCGAATGGGCGACTTCTGAGCGCCGCCGAGGAGGCAGGATTCGATGTGATGATTACTGTAGACCAGAACATGGAGCATCAGCAAAGCCTCAGGGGTCGCGCTATCTCGCTAATCATACTTCAAGCTAGCTCTACCAATCTCGAAGACTTACAGGTTCTCCTGCCCGAAGTGCTGGGTACGCTCGAAACGCTGAGACCCGGGGAGGTTGTCCGGATCGGAGACCGCTCCCAGCGCTAATGCCGTGCAAGTTATACTCAACTCGCACCATGAAAATCGCTATCGTCGGCCATGGCAAGATGGGCCGGCTCATCGAGCAACTCAGCCCTGACTACAACTGCGAAGTCGCCTTGACTCTCGACGAACATAACAACGCCGAAGGCGCCGGCATTACCTCCAGTAACTTCAAAGATATCGATGTAGCCATCGAGTTCTCCACTCCCGTCACCGTCGTCAGCAACATCAACCGGCTTGCCGTCTTGGGCGTCCCCATGGTGATCGGCACAACAGGTTGGCTGCACGAACTCCCTAAGATCCGCGAGCTGATAACTGAGAAGAACATCGGCCTCGTCTGGAGTCCCAATTTCTCCATCGGCGTCAACGTGTTCCAGCGCGTTGTCGCGGAAGCCGCGCGCTTGCTCCAACAGCAGCAGGGCTATGAGGCGTGGGCTTGGGAGATCCATCATTCCGCCAAGAAAGACGCCCCGTCCGGCACGCTTCTCAAGCTGATCGAGGAAATGCACAACGCCGGATGGAACCACCCAGTCGACCAGGCGTCCAGTCGCGCTGGGGCCATCCCGGGTATTCACGAGATCGGTTTCGATTCCGCCGCCGACACCATCACCCTGCGCCACACCGCGCGCAATCGCGAAGGTTTCGCCCGCGGCGCGCTTGAAGCCGCCCGGTGGATTGCCGCTAACAAAGGGTTTTACGAGTTCCGCGAGATACTGTTCAAATAGCGGAGGCGATCATGTTTACCGGTTGTGGAACTGCCCTGGTCACACCTTTCGAACCCGGAGGGAAGCTGGACGAAAAAGCGCTGCGGCGCCTGGTGCGCCGTCAGGTCGAGGCCGGCATCGACTTCCTCGTCCCCTGCGGAACCACGGGCGAAAGTCCCACGCTTACGCGTGAGGAGCACCTCCGAGTAGTCGCGATCACCGTGGAGGAAGCGAAGCCCAAAGGCACGCCGGTGCTCGCAGGCGCCGGAGGCTACAACACGCGCGAGGTGATCGAACTCGCCCGCGCTTGCCAGCGCGCCGGTGCCGACGGCATCCTCTCCGTCACGCCCTACTACAACAAGCCCACGCAGGAAGGCTTGTTTCAGCACTACAAGACCATCGCCGCCGAAGTCACTCTGCCGATAATGATCTACAGCGTGCAGAGCCGGACCGGCGTCAACGTCGAGCCCGCCACGCTCGCCCGCCTCGCGCAGATCGACAACATCATCGGTGTGAAGGAAGCTTCAGGTAACATCTCGCAGCAAGCCGCCGTGATCCACCGCGTACCATCGCGCTTTCTCGTGCTCTCGGGCGACGACGCGATCACGATTCCGCTGATCGCGCTGGGTGGGCGCGGCGTGATCTCGGTTGCATCGAACATCATCCCGGCGGAGATGACGAAGCTCACACGGCTCGCGCTTGCTAACGATTTCCCAGCGGCGCGGGAGTTACAGCGGCAGTGGCTGCCGCTGATGGAAGTGAACTTCGTCGAGTCGAACCCGATGCCGGTGAAGGCCGCGCTCGCGGCGATGGGGTTGATCGATCCGGTGTACCGTCTTCCGATGATCGCGCCACAGCCTGAATCTATCGCGAAGATCGAGAAGGTTCTCGAAGCCGCCGGACTAGGCCGCCACGCCGTCGCATGACGCCGGCTCAGCACTTCGCTCCGCTCCTTGAAGACTTTGCAGACTCCCTGTTTCGCGAGTTCAAGACAGGGCTGAATGACGGCACGATTCGCGCGGCCGAGCCTGATCCCAACACGCCGAGCGGATGGCGGGTGAACGCCTGGGTTAAGGAGTGTATTCTCGCCGGTTTCCGTTCCGGCAAAGTCGTCAACATGACGAGGGAGGATGGCGCGTTCTTTTTCGATAAGCAGACTTACCCGCGCCAACTGCTCAAGCTCGAAGATGGGATTCGCATCCCGCCCGGCGGTTCTTCGATCCGCGATGGCGCCCACGTCGGCCGCGGCGTCACTTGCATGCCGCCGATGTTCATCAACGTCGGTGCTTATGTCGATGAAGGGACGATGATCGATTCTCACGCGCTCGTTGGCAGCTGCGCGCAGATCGGCAAGCGCGTGCATCTGTCGGCTGCAGCGCAGATCGGAGGCGTTCTCGAGCCGGTCGGAGCACTCCCCGTGATCATTGAAGACGAAGCGCTCATCGGCGGCAATTGCGGTGTCTACGAAGGCACCGTTGTTAAGGCGCGCGCGGTCTTGGGCGCCGGTGTCATCCTCACGCGCTCGACTCCGGTTTACGATCTAGCGCGCAATGAGATCCATCGCGCGACAGACGATCAGCCGCTCATCATTCCGTCAGATGCTGTGGTCGTCGCCGGTTCTCGCGCGATCACAACAGATCAGGGTCGCGCATGGGGACTCTCGCTCTACACGCCCGTGATCGTCAAATACCGCGACGAGAAAACGGGAACGCGCATTCAACTCGAGGATCTGCTTCGATGATTGACTTACACGGCAAGACCGCAATCGTCACTGGATCAGGGCGCGGAATCGGCCGCGCGATCGCAACGAAACTTGCCGCCACCGGTGCATCCGTGATGATCAACGACCTGGATCCCGCGCCGTGCGAAGAGGCCTCTGCTGCGATTCCAAACTCGGCCGCGCTCGCCGGCGATATGACGGCGGCGGACTTCCCGCGGCAGCTTGTCGACCGCACGCTCGAACGCTTCGGCAGCATCGACATTATCGTGAACAACGCGGGATACACATGGGACAACGTGATCCAGAAAACGACGGACGAGCAGTTCCAGGCGATGCTCGATATCCATCTGGTCGCGCCGTTCCGGTTACTCCGCGCCGCATCCAGTTGGCTCCGCGAAACCGCTAAGAAGGAAAACGCCGAAGGCTCTCGTGTGATGCGCAAGGTCGTCAACATCACCTCGATCGCGGCGACCGACGGCGGCCCGGGGCAATCCGGATACGCATCCGGTAAAGCCGGTGTTATCGGGCTCACCCGCGTGCTTGCGAAGGAATGGGGACGTTACAACATCAACGTGAACTGCGTCGGCTTCGGGCTCATTGAGACGCGTCTGATCCAACCCCTCACCGCCGATTCCAAGCTCGAAATGAAAGGCCGCGAGATTCCCGTCGGCGTGCAGCAAAAGGTGATCGATACAATGACGGCCATGTCGCCGCTGGGACGCAAGGGCACGGTGGATGAAGCCGCTGGACCGGTTCTGTTCTTCTGCTCGCCTCTGGCCGACTACATCACGGGCGAAGTTCTGATAGTCTCCGGCGGCATGCACTTCTAGATGGCTGCGATCCAACCGGCAACCGCGCAAGAAGTCGCCGAGATCCTCCAACACTCCGCCGCCAACGCGAAGACGATCCAGATCATCGGAGCAAACTCGAAGCACCTGATGGGCGGCCCGAATGTCTCTGACCCGGACGTGAGCATCGCAACGACGCGCCTCGACCGCCTGATCGCCTACGAGCCCAGCGACCTTACCGTGAGCGTCGAAGCAGGCATGCCATGGCGCAAGTTCACGCGCACCCTCGCCGAACACAAACAGATGGTCCCCCTCGACCCGATCTATGCGGATCGCGCGACGGTCGGCGGTGCCGTCGCTTCGAATTGCAGCGGACCGCGCCGCCGTCAGTTCGGAACCGCGCGCGATCTTGTCATCGGCATGACGTTCGCAACTCTGAATGGACGCCTGGTTCAATCCGGCGGCATGGTCGTCAAAAACGTTGCGGGACTCGACATGGCGAAGCTCCTCATCGGCTCCTTCGGCACGCTCGGCGTGATGACCAGCATCAACTTCAAGGTGATCCCAATTCCGCCCGCTGAACGCAGCTTTGCTATCGAGTTTCCATCCGCGGCCGAAGCGCTCGCGGCTCGCGATGCTTTCATTCGTAGTCCGATTCCGCCCGGCGCAATCGATCTACTCAACCCGATCCTGGGCATCGATCTCGGCTTCCGCAACTGGACCCTGCTCCTCTGGTTCGGCGGGAACCAGTCGCTGATGGACCGCTGCGAACGTGAGCTCGGCGCGCACGCCTCCATGAAGGTGCTCGATGCGATCCGTCTGGCAAGACATCCAGAACATCACGCCGCGTTTTCTCGAGAAGTTCGAAGACGGCGCGGTCGTCCGCATCTCGTCCTCTCTCACCGAACTCGCCGGACTGGTCGATAGCTTGATGGTGCCGGCGCTCTCCCGCGCAGCTACGGGAGTCACCTACGCGTATTTCCTGCGCGCCCACGATGCGGCGCGATGGGTTGCGCAAGCGTCCGATCGCGGAATCCAAGCCGTCATCGAATTCGCCTCCGAATCGGCGCGCGCGCAATACGACCTGTGGCCATCACGCGGCAGCGACTTCGCGATAATGAAAAAGATCAAGTCCCTCTTCGACCCCGGTAATCTACTGAACCGCGGCCGCCTCTACGGTCGAATCTGATGTTGCCAGTCATTCAAGAAGATCATCACCACGACGATCGTCCCCAGCAAGCCGATCTCGATCGCTGTGTGCATTGCGGGCTGTGCCTGCAAGCCTGCCCGACGTATCGCGAGCTCGGACTCGAAGCGGATTCGCCGCGCGGACGGATCTATCAGATGATTCAGGTGCATGAAGGCGCGCCGATCTCCGATTCGTATCGCGAGCACATCGATCTCTGCCTGGCATGCCGCGCCTGTGAAACAGCTTGTCCGTCCGGTGTGCCTTACGGCCGGCTGGTGGAAGCCGCACGCGCTGAAATCGAAAGTAAGACGCAGCGGCCCTGGCACATTCGCGCGTTACGCAGCTTCCTATTTAACCGACTACTTCCGTCGCCGGAACTGCTGACCATCGCCGGCTCCGCGTTGTGGCTCTACCAAGTCACCGGCTTGCAGAAGCTGGTGCGGTTCACCGGAATTGCACGACTGTTCGGTATGGGTGACATCGAAGCGCTAGCGCCCACGGCCGAGCCGCCGTTCTTCTTCAGCAAGTTCGGCAAGACCTTTCCCGCGCAGGGTGATCGCAAGTATCGCGTTGCGCTGCTTGGAGGCTGCATCGGGAGTGTCTCATTCGCGCGCCTGAACGAAGCGACCATCCGCGTGCTGCAGCGCAATGGATGCGAGGTTGTGATTCCCGCGGATCAAGGCTGCTGCGGCGCGTTGCACGTCCACGCCGGTCTGCGCGAGAAGGCTCGAGAACTAGCGCGCTGCAACATCGATGCGTTTCTATCCGAACCGTTCGACGCGATTCTGGTTAACGCGGCGGGCTGCGGCAGCACGTTGAAAGAATACAACGAACTGTTCGAAGGCGATGCACGCGCCGCCCAGTTCTCTGCCCTGGTCAAAGACGTAAACGAGTTCCTCGCGACTATCCCTCTGAACAAGCAAATGCGTGCGCTCAACTGCCGCGTGACTTATCAGGATTCCTGCCATTTGCTGCACGGCCAGAAGATCCGCAACGCACCACGACAGCTGATCACGCAAGTTCCGGGCGTCGAGTTCCGCGAGATGCCGCACGCCGACCATTGCTGTGGAAGCGCGGGCGTCTACAACGTGGTGCATAACGATATGGCGATGCAGATTCTTGCCGACAAGATGGCCGACATCAACTCGATCACGCCCGACATCATCGTCACCGCTAACACGGGCTGCATCCTGCAACTGCGCGCGGGCGTTCGCCAAAGCGGCAAGAAGACGCGCGTTCTCCACGTCATCGAACTGCTCGACGAAGCTTACTCGAAACCTACATGAAACTGATCGAACTCCCGCGCTTCGGCTTGGACGCACTGACGGTCCGCGAGTGCGACATACCCAAACCCGGCCCAGGCGAAGTGCTTGTTCGCGTGCATGCGAACTCGCTCAACTTCCGCGATCTTGTCGTGGTGAAAGGTCTTTACGATCCTAAGATGCATTTGCCGCGCGTTCCGCTTTCGGATGGCGCGGGCGAAGTTGCCGAAACGGGTCCGGGCGTCACGCGCTTCAAGACGGGCGATCGCGTTGCCGGCATCTTCTTCCAAACCTGGCTCAGCGGACCACCCAACGCGCGTGAGTTCGCATCCGCTCTGGGCGGTGCAATCGACGGCATGCTCAGCGAGTATGTCGTGCTGCATGAGGACGGCTTGGTTCACATCCCTGCGCACCTCACTTACGAAGAAGCCGCTACCCTGCCCTGTGCCGCCGTCACTGCGTGGAACGCCCTGAACTGCGCGGCGCAAGTAAAAGCGGGCGACACAGTTCTGATTCAAGGCACCGGCGGCGTGTCCCTCATCGCGCTTCAGTTGGCGCAGATGGCGGGAGCGCAGGTCATCGGAACATCGAGCAGCGATGAAAAGCTGGCGCGCGCACAAACACTCGGACTTACCAAAGGCGTCAACTACCGCAAGCAAGCGGATTGGTCCCGTGCCGTGAAGCAGTTCGTTCCGGAAGGCGTCGACCACATTGTCGAAGTGGGCGGTGCGGGAACATTTGCGCAGTCATTGCGCGCCATCCGCGTGGGGGGCCACATCAGCATGATCGGGGTCCTCTCAGGCGTCTCGGCCGATATCCCCACTGCGCTCATTCTGCAGAAGTCCGTGCGAGTCACTGGCATTTACGTGGGCTCGCGGGCTATGTTCGAAGACATGAACCGGGCGATCGCTCTGCATCAGCTCAAGCCTGTAATCGACCGCGTGTTCGGCTTCAGTGAGATCAAAGAAGCGCTGGAGTATATGGAATCCGCCGCGCACTTTGGGAAGATCGTGATCCGTCATAACGCATGAAACTCCGACTTCTATTAACAGCCGCGCTACTCCCGCTCGCAGCTTGCGGACCCACGGTCTTCACCGAGCCGGCTCCTCCGGCGGAACTCCGCATCGCGGCTGCCGCGAATCTCGCCACGGTCTTCGATGCGCTTCGCGCAGCTGAAGTCAAAGCTACCGGCATTCGTTTAGTCCCGAGCTTCGGATCCACGGCACAGCTTACCCAACAGATTCAAGCCGGAGCGCCATTCGACGTCTTCCTCGCTGCGGACACGGAACATCCGCAAACGCTCGCGGCAGCGACGCTCTCCGATGCGCCTCGCGAATATGCCCGCGGACGCGTTGTGATCTGGTCGCCAAAACATCCCGACATCCGCACGCTTGCAGACCTGACTCGGCCCGATCTGAAGTTCATCGCGGTTGCGAATCCGGATCTCGCGCCGTATGGACATGCTGCGATGGAAGCACTCGGCAAGGCGAACGTGCTGGATCGCATCCGCCCCAAGCTGGTGTTCGCCCAGAACATTGCGGCCGCGCTCAGCTACGCCGACACCGGTAATGCCGATGTCGCTCTTACCGCATTCGCGCTCGTCGCGAAGAAGCATCCGGACGCGCCGCTGGTTCCGGACAATCTGCACGCGCCCATCGTGCAATCGCTGTGTATCTTGCGCCGCACCAACCAGCGCCAGGCGGCTGAAGCATTCGTGGCGTTCGTGCTAGGCCCCGAAGCCCGCGGGATCTTTCTCAAGAACGGTTATTCGACGCCAGCGTCATCGCCCGCGCCACAGAGATAACTACCGCGCGTATACTCGATCGCTTGCCGCCCTGCGATTGATCCCTACACATCCGGAAACTCCACTCCGGCGACGGATGCCAACTCGTTCTGTAGCTTCACTTACGCACGTTCCTTCAAGAACGGCTACTCGGCACCGCTCTCTCCGCCAATTCCTTCACTCGCGCCACCAGCGTCGCGGCCATGTACGGCTTCTTCAGCAGCGGTCCGAACTGTTCGCCAGGATAGCGAGCCCGTACTTCTTCCTCACCGAAGCCGCTCGACATCACGCAATGCAGGTCCGGCGCGATCTGCTTCAGCCGCCGGTAGGTCTCAAATCCGTTCCAACCCGGCATCGTCAAATCGATGACCGCCAGCAGAATGCTGTCGCGGTGCTCTATCGCCAGCCGGACCGCCGCCTCCCCACTCTCCGCCAGCAGCACCTGAAACCCGGCGCGTTCCAGCGCGGTGCGTCCCATAAAACGAACCACCGATTCATCATCGACGAAGAGGATCTTCATCGGTGAGCCCAAGTTCTTCAGCCGGTTGGCAACCGGCTCGCCAGCGGCTGGCGGAAAATAAACGCGGAACGTGCTGCCCTCTCCAGGGCGGCTGCGTACTTCCATGGCGCCCTCGTGTCCGCGCACGATTCCGAACACCGCCGCGAGCCCAAGACCTCGCCCGGTGAACTTGGTTGTGAAGAACGGTTCGAAGATGCGGCTCAGTACGCCGGGCTCCATGCCGCAGCCCGTGTCGCTCACTTCCAGGAACAGGTAATCGCCGGGGCGTATGTTTTTCCCCAGAACGAAGTCCTCGCGCCCGCCCTCTCCCAACGCCGTCAATCCCGTTGCCACACGTACGACGCCGTCCCCGTTGATCGCTTCCGAACCGTTGATCATCAGGTTCATCACGATCTGTTGGATCTGCGTTGAATCGCCCTCAATGCGCGGCAGGTCGTCTCCGAAATCATGCTCGATCCTGACCCGCTTTGAAATCGAACTGCGCAGCAGCGCGGCGATGTCGCTGACCAGCTTGGAAAGCTCGAGCTTGCGAACGGTGAACTTGCCTCGGCCCGAATAAGCCAGCAATTGTTTCGTTAGGTCGGCGGCGCGCTCGCCTGCGTTCACCACGTTGCGCAGCATCTCGGCGTTGGGGTCGTCTTCATCGACGGATTCAAGCACGAAGCTTGCGCTCCCAATGATCCCGGTCAGCAGGTTATTGAAGTCGTGCGCAATGCCGCCCGCCAACAAACCGATGCTTTCCAACTTCGCCGATTGGCGCATCGCGTCTTCGGCCTGCTTGCGCCCGGTGATGTCCAGCGCCACGCCGGCGATGCGCGTTTCCCTTCCCGGACCCTGGCATTTCGCCTGACCGCGCGTCGATACCCAGCGCACGGTCGTATCCGGCCAGATGACGCGATATTCGATGTCGAGTTCTGACTCCGCTTCGATCGCGCGACGCAGTTCGCCTTCGACACGGTCGCGATCCTCGGGATGGGTCCGCTCCATCAAGCCTTCGAGGCTCATGCGGGCATCGCCTTCGTCCAATCCAAAAAGCCGGCGGCAACCGGGAGTCATCAGTACGCGATCCGACTTCGCGTAGTAGTACCAGATCCCGACCTCCGCGGCCTCGGTCGCCAGACGCAGCCGCTCTTCGCTTTCCTGCAGGCGCTGCTCGTTCTCGCGCAGCTTTTCGTAGGCGTCTTCGAGCTCGCGCGCGCGCAGCATTTCGGCCTCACGCAGGCGGCTGCGCTCCAGCGTGGATCGTAAACGCGCGGTGAGCAGCACGGGATCGAACGGCTTCACTACGTAGTCTTCCGCGCCCATCTCGAGGGACTGGATCACGCGCGACGTTTCATCCAGCGCCGAGAGCATGATCACCGGGACGTCGCGCAGCTTGGTGTCGCTTCGCAACCGCTGCAGCACCGCGACACCGTCCATCTCCGGCATCATCAGATCCAGCAGAATCAAGTCGAATCGGTGCAGCGCAAGTTCGGCAAACCCGTCCTTTCCGCTCGCCGCACCGCGCACCTGGAAGCCCTGCTTTTCGAGAACGCGCGTCAGCAAATCACGGTTGCTGGGATGGTCATCAATCACCAGGATGTCGCCGGTTGCCATGGACATCACGCGCGCGCCGTCCAACGTCGGCGGCTCCGCTGACGGTATCTCCGACGCTCCGCTGGCGATCTGCAGCAATTCCGCAACGGCGCTGCCGATCCGCAGCACGTCCGGAATACTTAATCCAGCCGCGCGCGCATCCGCGTCGAGAAGCAGTTGGCCCACTTCCGTGGTGATGGCATCCAACTCGGGCTGGAGCCGCGTCTTCAGGGCCTGAAGATGATCCCTGCCGATCTCGGCCTCTTGCGGCGGAAGTTCGGCTTGCAGCAGATCGAGAATCGCACGCCCGCGCGCCCGGATTGCTTCGAGCCGATCCCCCGCGACCGTCGGGACGAGACACGGCAGTTCTTCAATCAACATCTCGCTGTAGCCCGCAATGTGATTGAGCGGCGTACGCAGCGCGTGGCGAATCTGAGCTGATTGGAAGAACGTGGCGCCGGTACTCACGCCCGCTCCGGCTTAATGATTTTTGCGCCGATGGCGCTGCGCACCACCTGAGCCACTTCCGCCAGAAGATCCTCGCGACTGTATGCGCCTTTCTGCAGCACGCGCGTGACCTGCCCGTTCAAGCGCTTGCGATCATCGTCCGTAAGGTCCTTCGCGGTGACTACGATTACGGGAAGTGTGCGCAAGTCGGGATCGTGCTTCAATGTCGCCAGGAACTCAAATCCATCCATCTCCGGCATCATCAGGTCGAGCAGGATGACGCTGCTGCGCTGCGCCTTCAGCCGTTCCAGTGCCACGAGTCCGTTCTCGGCCTGCTGCGTCTTCCATCCATCGTTCTCCAGGAAACGACGCAGCACGGTGCGCGCTTCCGGGTCGTCTTCAACGATAAGCGCTGTCCGCTCCGCTCCGTCTTGCCGGTAACGCCCGAGTACGTTGATGAGGCGTTCGCGATCAATCGGCTTGGTCAGGTAATCGGAAGCGCCCAGAGTGAAGCCGAGATTGCGATTGTCGACGATGGTCAGGACGACCACCGGTATGTTGGCGAGGTCCGAGTCGGATTTTAGTTGCGCCAGAACCGACCAGCCATCCATGCCCGGCATCATGATGTCGAGCGTGATTGCGCTCGGCCGCAAGGACCGGGCCAATTGCAATCCTTCTTCGCCCGACGAAGCGGACGCTACCTGAAAGCCCTGCTTCTCCAGCGTGCGCGTCAAGAGTTCGTGAACGCCGGGATCGTCGTCGATAGCGAGAACTACGTTGTCGGTACGCGATAAGGGATCGGGAGACGCCGTACCCACTACGCCCGCTTCCTTCGCGCCGGAAGTCGCGATCGCGGGAATTCGCAATCGGAAGATGGAACCTTTTCCTCTCTCGCTTTCCACTTTGATTTCGCCGCCCATCATGCGGGCGAAGCGTCTGCTGAGGGCCAGTCCAAGCCCTGTTCCGCCGTATTTACGGGTGGTGGAGGCGTCGGCCTGAGTGAACGGATCGAAGATTTTTTCGAGCTGCTCTCGCGTCATTCCAATGCCCGTATCGCTCACCGCGAATTCAATCCATTCGCGCCCGTCGACTGCACTCCGCGAAATCGTGACCCGGACTTCTCCGTTATGGGTGAACTTGCACGCGTTGCTGATCAGGTTGAACAAACTCTGCCGCACCTTGACGTGATCCGCGCGCATGCTGCCGATGTTCGGCGGAAAGTCGAGCTTTAACTGATTGCCGTTCTGGTCAGCGAGCGGCTTCAGTATGTTGATCACTTCTTCCGCAAGGCCGGCGATCGCGAAGGTTTCCACATACAGGTCCATCTTTCCGGCTTCGATCTTGGAGAGATCGAGGACCGAATTGATGAGCTCCAGCAAATGCTTTCCCGCGCTGCGGATCTTCTCGAGATCGGCCGCGATTGCCTTCGGGTCCGCCTGCGGTCCCAGTTCCTCCTGCAGCATCTCGCTGTATCCGATGATCGCGTTCAGCGGCGTCCGCAATTCGTGGCTCATGTTGGCCAGGAACGAGCTCTTGGCCTGATTCGCCGCCGTCGCAAGGTCCTTCTCGCGCTTGAGGTTCAGATTGATCAGCCCCACAATGAACAGCAGCGCCAGGCTTGCGGCCAAAGTAACGATCAGCGAATTGACGGCCTTACTCTCGGCGTCGTGGAACGCCGTTTCCAACATGTCGTTTTGGCGTGCGAGCATCCGCCGGCTAGTCTCCCGGACATGCTCCATATAGACGCGGCCGCGGTCCGTCTTAATCTCCGCTAGAGCCGCTTCAAAACCCTGCTCCCGACGCATGGTGATCGTGGTCGCCAGTTCGGATAATTTGCGCGCAATATCGGCCCGAACCTCTTCCAGCTCCCCGCTGAGTTCCCGGTCGCCCCCGAGGTCCGATTTCAACTCGAGCAGCACCCCCGGGATGCGCTGCGTGGCAGCGGTATAAGGCTCGAGGTACTTCTCTTCGCCGGTGAGAACAAAACCCCGCTGCCCTGTTTCCGCTTCGGTCATCAGTGAAATGAGCCGGTTGACTTCACCGCGTGCGCGAAGCTGGTCGCGATATTGGGCGTCCGCGTGCCGCACTCCCGACCAGTTCAGAACGGCAAGCCCGACCAGAACGAAAGCGGCCGCGACCGCGGCGCCCAGCCAGACTGCGTCATCTCGCGTCGGTTTTAAATTTTTCACTGTGAAAAGGCCGTTTGGACGATCCACCACAAAATCCGTCGGTACACGTTGGTAGTTCGGCTTCAGCGTAGCAAAATCGGGATAGACAATAAATGCCTAAGATTCTGCTCGTTGAAGATAATGATTTGAATCGCGACATGTTGTCTCGGCGCCTGGGACGAAGCGGCCACGAGGTATCGATCGCGGTGGATGGACAGCAAGCTCTTCTGGCGGTGCAGCGTAACCGGCCGGACCTGATCCTTATGGATATGAGCTTGCCGGTTCTCAGCGGCTGGGAAGCCACAAAGCGGCTGAAATCCTCGCCTGAGACTAGCGCGATCCCTATTATTGCCCTTACCGCTCACGCCATGGCTTCTGACCGCGAAGAGGCGCTCAACTCCGGTTGCGACGATTACGACACCAAGCCAGTGGAACTGCCCCGTCTTCTCGAAAAAATTAGGGAATTGTTATCTAGGGCACGTTAGAGCTCGAGTCTATTTAACCCTAACTGCAAAGAACACACGTTTGGCGGAATTCGTGCTTCAGTCCATAGCGGAACGGAAGACGAGTATGTCAAACATTTCTAAAACAGCCATGAATCTCGCTGCTGCGGCAGCACTTATGATCGGAACGGCTTCACCGGCTCTTTTCGGGCAGGACGCCCAACCCGACAACAGCAAGATGAATCAGTCGACGGCCAATCATACCACCCAAACGGCCGAACGGCAGAAGAATAACAAAGGAGATCTCGATCTTACCGCGCAGATCAGAAAATCGGTCGTCGGCGATAAGGCGCTTTCTACTTATGCACACAACGTCAAGATCATCACGCGCAACGGGATGGTGACCCTCAAGGGTACCGTTCGTTCGGATGATGAAAAGGCCGCTGTAGAGAAATACGCAACCCAGGCTGCCGGTGACGGAAAAGTCACGAACAACCTAACTGTGGCCCCCAAGAAGGGCTAGTAACTAACCTATTAATCAACCCCAGGGAATTGGAAGGAATCAGCCATCATGAAGAACAGATCAGTTATTGGTATTTATTCGACGCGTACGCAGGCCGAAGAGGCTGTAGACGCACTTCGCGCAGCGGGCTTCCGCAGCGAGGATATTTCTGCATTACTTCCCGATAACGTCGGGAACAAGGATTTCGCAGCCGAGAAGCATACCAAGGCTCCGGAAGGTACGACCACTGGCGCATCCTCGGGCGCAGTCCTAGGTGGCGTACTAGGTTGGCTCGCCGGTATCGGCGCACTGGCCATTCCTGGCGTTGGTCCACTTATTGCCGCAGGTCCTATCATGGGCGCGCTTGCCGGCGTGGGTATCGGCGGCGTCACAGGTGGAGTAGTCGGTGCCCTCATCGGCATGGGAATTCCTGAGTACGAAGCGAAGCGCTACGAAGGCCGCGTGAAGAACGGCGGCATTCTGATGTCCGTACACGTGGACAGCGGCGACTGGGCTGATAAGGCAAAGGACATTCTGAAGCGGACGGGTGCGGAAGACATTTCCACGACGGGTGAGTCCGGAGCCGATATGGACAAGACGGATCGGCCGGTTCCCGTTCGCACCAGCGGCAGCTACTAATTCAACGGCACTCTGAAAGGAGTCATTCATGAAAAACATGTCAGTGTTTGGCATCTATACGCACCGCAGTTATGCGGAAGAAGCTGTCGATGCCTTACGCGCTGCTAACTTCCGAAATACCGACATCTCCGTTTTGTTTCCGGATAATGTCGGGACTAAGGATTTCGCGCATGAGCACCACACCAAGGCGCCTGAGGGCACCACCGCTGGAGCAACCTCCGGCGCGGTGCTGGGCGGTGTTCTAGGTTGGCTGGTGGGTATTGGGGCGCTTGCCATTCCTGGTGTTGGCCCTCTACTAGCCGCCGGTCCTATCGTAGCGGCCTTAGCTGGTGCCGGCGCAGTAGGTGTTGCCGGCGGGATCGTCGGAGCGCTGGTAGGTCTCGGGATTCCTGAGTACGAAGCTAAGCGCTACGAAGGCCGCGTTAAGAACGGCGGTATTCTGCTCTCGGTTCACTGTGATAGTCACGACTGGATCGTTAAAGCGAAGGATATCCTGAAGCATACGGGCGCCGAGGATATCGCATCTGCGAGCGAAGCTTCAGCTGACTTTGGTAAGTCCGATAAGCCGCTTCCTCGCACGCGCGGCGTCGACGAGGTCAGTACTCCGGCCTTAGTCGATGATCGGCTCGACACGACGGCAACGACGACCCGCACGGTAGGTACAGGTACCAAGTACGATATCTAACGATAAGTACGCCGGGCAGCGTTTAACCCGCTGCCCGGATGATTCTCTTCGCCCCAGTGTGCCAGTAAGTCTGCAGGATCGTCATATACCCTCAGAGCTCCTTCCGTTAGCAGGTCTTGCTCCGGAAAGCCGCCGCAAAGTACTCCTACCATCGGCATGCCGTCGCGGTGCGCCGCCTTCGCATCGTGCGGGCTGTCCCCAACGTAGAGACATTCGGCCGGCTTCAGATTATGTAGTTTCTTCCGTGCTTCCTGTAAGATATCCGGGTCCGGTTTTGATTGATCCGCGTCGTCTGAACTCGTCGAAGCGTCCACTAGCGCTTCGATACCAAGCAGTTGCTCATACTTGCGGACCTCCTCTTTTTTGGCGGAGGACGCGAGTGCGAGCTTCAAACCATCATTACGAAGGCGCTGGAACAGTTCAAGTACTTCTGGAAACGGCTTGCAGCGCGGGAAGTACTTTTTCTGAAAGAGCTCTCCCCGAAACTCCTCGATCTTCTTTCCCCGCTTCTCAATCTCCTTCTCGCTTAAGAACATAGCGAGTAACTTGTCACCACCCTTGCCGATCTGGTAGCGAATCTCGCCGTACGGGATGTCGTACCCGAAATGCTCAAAAGCTTCTTTCCAGCACTGCGCGTGCAAGTCGACGGAATCCACCAAGGTTCCATCAATGTCGAATATAACGGCACTGAGCATGCCTGAGAACCGAGCACACGATGCGCCAAGGTGCGCGCTGGTCGATCGTGTTTGGGGCCTTGAAGACTCTTTTCGGAGGGAGACCGGTGCGTTGCGTCTGTTAACTGTTTACCTTCGTAGTCGGGGCGTAGGAGGATAACAAGTGCAGACCTCGCAAATGAGCAGGACAAAACAGCGAGACGGGGAAGGTTCGGGGCCGCCGCTGAAGGTAAGAATCCACAAGCTGTTCGCTGAAACGTCTCACTTATCCGCCCGGGACGTTGTCGAGGCGATCCTGGCCGAATTACGTCTCAGCAGCGAGCGTTAACGTACAACTGGACTTCCCGGGCCTACGAATCGTTTAGACTGCGCTGACATCAACCTGAGTAACTATTCATGCGATATAAAACTCTCGGTAACACCGGCTTGCTTGTGTCCGATATCTGCCTCGGCGCGATGACCTTTTCTCAGGGCGAAGGCATCTGGAAGACCATCGGAAACGTGGATCAGGCGGGCGCCGACGCACTCGTTCGCGCTAGTGTCGATGCCGGCGTAAACTTCATCGATACTGCCGATGTCTACTCCGCGGGCCATTCCGAAAAGACGGTGAGCCAATCGCTTAAGAACCTGGGTATCGCCCGCAAGGATGTGGTGATCGCTACCAAGGTCTTCGGCCGAATGGGTCCTGGACGCAACGATGTCGGCGCCTCGCGCGGACATATCATGGACGCCGTCGAAGCGTCACTCGATCGCCTCGACACCGACTACATCGATCTCTACCAGATACATGGCACCGACCTGGTGACGCCGATCGAAGAGACTCTAAGAGCCCTCGACACCTTGATTTCTCAAGGAAAGGTTCGCTATATCGGGTGCTCTAACTGGCATGCGTGGCGGATCATGAAGGCGCTGGGGATTTCGGAGCATCGCAACCTTGGCAAATTCGACACCTTACAGGCCTACTATTCCGTTGCCAGCCGCGAACTGGAACGAGAGATCGTGCCGCTGCTCGAAGACCAGAAGATCGGGTTGTTAGTCTGGAGCCCGCTCGCCGGCGGACTCCTTTCCGGTAAGTACACGCGCGAGCATCAGAAGCCGGAAGACTCGCGGCGATCGACCTTTGACTTCCCGGTCGTCGATAAGGAACGCGCGTGGAATGTTATCGATGTCCTGGTCCCGATAGCGAAGTCGCATAATGTTTCACCCGCTACGGTGGCACTGGCGTGGGTCCTGTCGAAGCCCTTCGTCACTAGCGTGATCATCGGCGCGAAACGTCTTGACCAGTTGCACGAGAACCTGGCGGCTGGCGATTTGAAGTTATCGCCGGATGAACTGGAACAGCTGGATAAAGTAAGTGCGCTCCCTCCGGAGTATCCGGGCTGGATGGTTCCTTTCCAGAATTTGGACCGGCTGGAGAATGTTCCTCGGTTCTAAGCGCACGGACTCGGGCTGTTCGCTTATTGTAGTGTGAGTGATTCTGTGTCTACTTGCCGCAACTCCCGGGGATCTTTGGACGCACGAATATGTGCGCAACGCTTTGCGCGGCGACATCCTCAACGCGACGCTTGGGTTGCTGGTCGTTGTCGTCGGGCTTGTCGCTTTCGCGCTGTTTGCGCTGCGGAAGCGCAGTAAAGATCCGGCCCTAATCTGGTTCGGCTTTTTCGCGCTGCTCTATGGCGTAAGGATTCTGCTGGATACGGGGACGGTCCCGTTCACGCTCGGCCTTGATGAGTATCACGCCCAACTTGCGCGCTCGTTGCTGACTTACGTCATTCCGATCCCCGGAGGTCTTTTCGGCTACAGTGTATTCACCCAGTGGAGACGCGCTCTTAAGTGGTATCTCGGATTCTCGATTCCTTTCGCGATTATCGGGATTACAACTGATCTGGTAACTGGACGCCCATGGTCGTTACAGGCGATCAACACCGCATTCATACTAATCTCGTGGGGCGCGTTTACTTTCGCGGTATTTCTGCGACCCAGCATGCAGGTGGCGAGTCTGAGATGGGCCACATTGATATGGGCCATCACCATCATCATTGTCAACCTGCACGGGCTTGGATTGCCAGGGCTGCCGTTCAACCCGGAATACATCGGCTTCACCTGCTTTCTATTCGCTCTGGGGCGCCTGCTCGCGCAACGTAGTTTTGAGACCGAAGACCGTTTGCGGGAGTTGAGTAAAGAACTCGAGATCGCCACCCGCATCCAGTTATCGATCCTCCCGCGTGAGATGCCGGACTCAGCCGATATCACGATCGCCGCCAAGTATGTACCGATGACGGAAGTCGCGGGCGACTTCTATGACTTTCTTCGAGTCGACGACCGGCATATCGGCGTCCTCATCGCCGATGTATCGGGGCATGGCGTGCCCGCGGCCCTGATCGCATCCATGGTCAAGGTCGCGATCGCGGCGCAGGCGCCTCACGCCGACGATCCGGCGCGCGTGATTGCCGGGATTAACCAGATACTCTGCGGCAAGATGCAAGGCCAGTTTGTGTCCGCCGCCTACTTATATATCGATCTGGAATCGCACTCCTTCCGGTATGCCGCGGCGGGTCATCCTCCTCTACTGTGGGCTCGCGCCGCCGAGCAGCGCGTGGAGAGTCTGGAACAGAATGGTCTCATTCTCGGCGTGTTCAGCGGCGCGCCCTACACCTCCATGGAGCGATCGGCCCAGCCCGGCGATAGGTTTCTGCTGTACACGGACGGATTGGTTGAAGGCGCTAACGAGGCGGATGAGTTCTTCGGTGAAGAACGGATCCGAGAGACACTCAGCCAGACGTCTCCATTAAGTGCCGGGCAGGTCGCAGAAACGTTACTCGATCGCCTGGGGGAATTTGCGGGACATAAGCGAGGCCGCGCTCAGAATGACGACTTGACGGTTATCGTTATCGACTTATGCCAAAATACGCACTCTCTTGCGGCTTGAGCTATGACCTACCAGAATCTCCACCCTGCTCTTCGGCACAGCGAAGCAGCCGGCCAGTAGCTCGCAAACTTCTTCGTTCGCGCGGCCCTTCTCCGGCGCGGCGATTACTTTGACTTTGAGAGTACCGTCCGCCAAGAAGTCTACAATCTGGGCGTTCCTGGCGCGCGGAATCACTTTAAGATCCAGCACCAGGCTACCTTCGTTGAGTAGCTTGCGGCGCAGGTCTGCCAGCCGGTCACTTACGGATAGCAGCTTTCACCGTCTCCAACAGCGACTGTACAACATAAGGTTTTTGAACGAATCCCGCCAGCCGGGAGGGATCGATCTGCTTGGCTACCTGCATTTCGTCATAGCCGCTTGAAAGGATCACGGGCAGATCGGGGCGCAACTCTTTGATGCGATTGAGGGCTTCTTCGCCGCCCATGAACGGCATCATCAAATCCAGAATTACAAGGGCAAGATCGGCGCCGCGTTCCCGCACGATCTTGAGTGCCGCTTCGCCATTGGGCGCAATTAGGGCCTCGTAGCCGTATCTGCGCAGTGCGGCAGCGGCCAAGCTACGCACCATCTCCTCATCATCGACAACAAGGACCAGACCGGAGCCATGCAATTCTTCGGGGGAGACCACCGCCGGGGGCACGACCTTCTCTTCGGAAGCGGAGGCTGGGAAGACGACCTTGAACGTGGTACCGCGGCCAGGCGCGCTGTAAACGCGAATCGCGCCGCGATGTCCTTTCACGATTCCAAGCGCAGCCGCGAGTCCCAAGCCGCGACCGGTGAACTTCGTCGTGAAAAACGGGTCGAAGATCTTGGCTTGTGTCGCGGCATCCATCCCCGAACCGGAGTCCGTTACGTCGAGGCTCACATACCGGCCAGGGCTGATATCGGCTCCGGGGAATTGACGTTTGATCGTTTCCGCATCGAGATGTTCCTCTGCTGTGGTGACGCGCACATGACCGCGCCGACCTTCTCCGATAGCTTCCGCTCCATTAATAACAAGGTTCATCACCAGTTGCTGAATCTGAGTGGCGTCGGCCTCAATGCAAGGGAGATGAGCGGCTAAGTGAAGTTCCACATCAACAGACTTAGGAATAGAGCTTCGGACCAGAGTACTGATATCGCGCACGAGCTCTGAGAAATCGGTAAGCCGTACGATGAAGCGGCCGCGCCCGGAGTACGCGAGCATCTGACGGGTAAGATCCGCGGCGCGTTGACTCGACTTAACTATGTCCCGGAGGGCTTCCCGGTCAGGGCTATCCGGAGGGGTCGCGTCCAAAACCAAGGCGGCGTTTCCCATGATTCCAGTAAGTAAGTTATTGAAGTCGTGCGCAACGCCGCCGGCCAGCAAACCGAGACTCTCTAACTTAGCGGATTGCTGTAGCTGCTGATCGAAACGCTTACGGTCGGTAATATCGCGGATATTAAACTGACCGACCCGTTTCTCGCCTTCCATATAGATGTTACAGATAATATCTACTTCGACTTGGCGACCCTCTTTGCTTCCAAACGTGAGATCCGGAAGGCGCACGATTTCCTCGGATTGCAACCGGGCAAAAAACTGGCGCGCGTCCGCCATCTGCACCAGAGGCTGCGTTTCCCAGAAAGGTTTTCCGATCAACTCTTCGCGGTGGTAGCCGAATAAGTTGACGACGCATGGATTCGCGTCGGTAACTTCCCCCGACAGGGCGTCTATGATGAGGATGCCGTCTTTGGCGGTTTCAAACAGCCGGCGGTACTTCGCTTCAGCAGCGCGCTTACGGTCGGTAATATCTTCGAGCGCGAGCAGGATTAGTCCGCCGTTTCCGTCGCGTTGCAAGGATCGTGCATTTAATTGGAAGGTTCGCCAGCCGATGCGTTCGAAGTTGTGCTCGATTTCAACATCCTGCGCGCGCGTATGGGAGCCGTCAACGATCTCGCTCGACGTAGGCTGACTTGACGTAATCTCGTGCAGCATGGCCCGCAGCTTGGGTACGTTCCACTGCCCGCCGCCGATTTCAAAGATGCTCTTGCTTTCGGTTTCTTCCTGGGAAACCTTGAAGGTGTTGAAGAACGACCGATTGGCGGTTTGGACGCACATCTCGCGGTCAAGCACAACCAGGGGTTCCTGCACGGTAGCTATGATCGCTTCGGCGTAGTTGCGCGCGTGTTCGACGTCTTCAATGGTGCGCTTCAGCTGATCCACGTCAAGTAACTGCAGCACCGCGCCTTCGATACGGTTCTCAGCGGTGCGGTACGGATTGATGCGAAGCGAATACCAGTGGCCCTGGTGGTCCTGCACTTCGCGCTCGAAGTCGCGAACCGAATGGATCACCTCCATCAGTCGCTCTTCCAGATCGGGGACATTAATCAAAGGTCGAAGGTCGGATATCGGACGGCCAATATCAGTCGGGATCAGGCTCAGAGCTTTTGCCGAACTTGGGGTGAATCGCCGGATGCGTAGCTGATTGTTCAGCATGACCACCGGAACGCGCATGCTGCTTAGCAGATTGAGCAAATCATTATTAGCCTGACTCAGCTCCAGATTGCGGTTCTGCATTTCGTCATTGGTGGTGGTCAACTCTTCGTTCGAAGACTGCAATTCCTCCTTAGCGGTCTGGAGTTCTTCGTTGATGCTCTGCAGCTCCTCGTTCGTGGATTGGGTTTCTTCGTTGGCGCTGCGAAGTTCCTCGATCAGCGACTGAAGGTAAGAGCGGGTAGATGCCAGTTCTTCGACAAGGTCCTTATCGGCCTCTTTAGGAACGCGCTCTTCGTGACGCGAATTTTGGCCGCTTTGCAGCGGCTCTTCAATCAGCACGAGGAAGTAGCGCGCGTTGCCGTTCTTCGAAATGGGTCTGACTACGAGGTTCAACTCCTCCAGGCGGCTACGTAGGGTGACAGGGATTCGCTCCTTGCGTATCCGGGAATTCTGGAGAGTAGCTTCCTCGACGGCGGCGCGAAGCGGACCAACCAAATCCTCATGAATCAACTTGAGCGCATTGAGAGTCGCGGTTCCCTTGGGAGCGGCAAGGTACGGCCCCATATCCCCGCGGAACTTGATGATTTGAAAATCGGAATCGATCAGAAGTCCGCTGGGAGCGTAGTCGGCGAGGATGAGACGGTCGGCGTCGCGATCCAACAGTGTGGCTTCGTCGGGTACTTTTTGTGCCGGGAGAACGGGGGGAGACCAAGAGCCGACACGCTGTTGGTGCAGCTCGAGAGCCGGGTGTGAAAGCTGCAGATTCCGAGCAAAAATCTTATGATCCTGATCTAGCGCGACGAAGTGGTCGGGAAGGGAACCTACGTTCTCCGACTGACCGAGGAGCAGGCACCCTCTCGGGTTAAGCGCGTAGCTGAAGACGCTCATGACCCGCCTTTGTAGAATGGGCCCGAAATAGATGAGCAAATTGCGGCAACTAATCAGGTCCATGCGGGACAGGGGAGGATCTCTGGTGACATCCTGTCGGGAGAAAACGCAAAGGTCGCGAATAAACCCGGCAATCTGATAGAACCCGGTTTCGAGCCGTATGAAAAAGCGGTTGAGCCGGGCGGGAGAAATGGTGGCGAAGATTGCTGGAGAGTACTTCGCGGACCGGGCTGATTCGATGGCGCGGTCGCTCAGATCGGTGCCGAAAATCTGAATGGGAAACGACTGTTTGACCTGTTCGAGGTACTCGACTAAGCAAATCGCGATGGAATAAACCTCTTCGCCGGAGGAGCAACCGGGAACCCATACGCGGATGGGGGCATCGGCTCTGCGGCTCTCGAGGAGGCCGGGCATCATCTTTCGGGTGAGAATTTCGAAGGTCGCGGGATCGCGGAAGAACTCGGTCACGTTGATGAGAAGGTCATCGAGCAGCGCGTCGACCTCGGCGCCATCGTGTTGAAGCAGCGTGAGGTAGTCTTCCGGATCGTCCTTGTGTAGTAGAGCCAATCGCCGCGAGAGTCTGCGCCGCAAAGTGGGCTTCTTGTAGTAAGTGAAGTCGACACCCTTCTTCTCGCGAAGGAGCGCAAGGATGCTCATCAGCGAGTTGTCGTCGACGGCCTCGGCTTGATCTCCCGCCCCGTTGGAGAGATGGGCGTGCTGCGCGATCCGGCTGAGTTCGAGGGCGATCTTTTCCGGTGAAAGGACGAAATCGACTACATTCGCGGCGATGGCGCTGCGTGGCATTCCATCGAATTTCGCCGAATCATCCTGGGCGAAGGTGATGCCGCCCTGCAATTTGATTTCTTTCAGACCGATGGTGCCGTCGGAAGCGGTGCCGGATAGAATGACGCCGATGGCGCGGCTGCGCTGGTCATTGGCAAGAGAAGACAGGAAATAATCGATAGGCAGGTGGCGAGCCCGGTCGGTGGCGCGCGGGGTTAGCTTGAGAACGCCGCCTTCGATTTCCATTCGCGTATTTGGCGGAATGATGTAGACGTGATTGGGCTCGACGGCGGTCGCCTGAATGGCTTGAGTGACCGGCATCTGAGTTTGCGTGGACAGTAACTCAGACAGAATGCTCTCGTGGTGTGGGTCGAGGTGCTGGACAAGCACAAACGCCATACCGGTATTTGCCGGAAGATTTTGGAGCAGCTGAGTGAACGCTTCCAGGCCGCCGGCCGACGCACCGATACCGACGACGGGACAAAGCCCCTTAGCCGGAGTTTCCGCCTGTCCGTGCTGTTCTTCGGATTGGCTGTCGGAAAGGATCAAAGCGAGCCCGCTCCTGTTCTCATTCGATTCAGGTGGGATGGTGTCGTGAGCGTAGGCAGCTATTGTATGGCAGTTCCGTAAACGCGCGCCTTTCCTGCATTGTATGCCTTATTTATTTGCTCTTTTGGGAAAATGTCGTTTGGAATAGTTGCGAAGTCGGTGGACTGACACGCTGTTTGAACCTGTTTGAAGCAGGACTTTATTTCGCGCCGGCTGTTTTTTGCAGCGTTGGTTCGTCTGGGGCGGCTGAGCTTTCGGCGGTCGCAGGCGAGTTGGCTTCCGTTTGCAGAACAAAGCCAGAAGGGGTCGCGGAGGGTTGGGGTTTCATGGGATCGAACGTGGCGATGACGCGTTCGCGTTCCGCGGCGGCCGGGTTGTCCGTGCGGTTTCTGATTTCCTCGCGGAGCTCGTCTTCAGTCTCCTTCGACAGCTTGTCGATGCGCCTTTCGTGGCGGCCGATCTGATCGAAGTGCTTAGCGTTGGCGCGAAAGGCGGCGGCCTGGGCGAAGGCGAGGCGCGTGGGTTCGTCGTATTGCGCGAAGTTTTCGAGCTGCTCAATAATGCCCAGCGACCATAGGTTGGTCTCGGCGGCGCGAAGACGGGCGAGGCGCCACTCATTCTCCTGCAAGGTGCGGACAAGCTTGCGTTCGTGCGTGCTGACCGGCTGCCAGTAGTCGTCGAGATCGCGGCCGAGCGCTTCGTAGGCGTCCTGGTCCTCGCCGGGAAGCACGATCTGCTGGGCACAGGCTCCGTGGCGCAGGGCGTTCAGCTTGACGTTGGCTTTACCTTCCGGCGTGATCGGGCCGGTGGAGTGTTGCGCGTTTTCGCGATTGATGGCGGCGCGGTCGGGGGGTTGCGGGCTGGCGGAGGGATGCATGTGGTTGCCTTTCGCCTTCACGGTAGGCCTGGTGGAACGGCGATCAAGGGGAATTCGAGAGTAAGTTGTTGAGGATGGGAGAGATCGAGTTTTGAAAAGGCTGTGTATGGGTTGCCGGTTAGGCTTTGCTGCGGTGGGCCGTTGCCGCGCGGGTTGCAAGCAGTTCCAGTTGAGCCAGGTATATCGGGAGCAGTGCTTTCTTACTTAGGAACCTTTCGATTCTTCCGAGTAGGCCGCCGCGGACCGGAAGGTCAGTTGAGATAGTTACCTGGCACTGCTCGGGGGCCGGTGCAGGATCTACGATGAAAGTCGTCACCGTGCGGTTATTATCGAGATAGGTTTCGACCAGCACATGGCCGGGGTCAGGCTCACTTATGGCAGCGCGCAGAGTTTGCGTTTTTCCAAGAATCCGCAAGTCGAATCGGATTATGGTTCCGGAGCCGATTCCCCCTTGTTCGACAATGAAATTGGTGAATTGCGGCGGCAGAATGTGCCGGTGTTCGTCACGGTAGTTCGCAATAATCGCGTAAGTGTCCGCCGGTGACGCTGGGATCTTGGCCGAGGCTGAGATTAGATGCTTGTTCGCCGTTGCCATGGCTGATATATGATTATCGCGCTCCTCAACTGATCACTTCGGGCTGAAATGAATCGTAACTAACGGGAGATCAAACATGTTTCTGGTAACGGGCATTACGGGCAAGGTAGGCGGGGCGACGGCAAGACATCTTCTGGCGAAGGGCGAGCGTGTGAGAGCGATCGTGCGCAACGAAGCCAAGGCCGCCGCGTGGGCTGACAAGGGTGTGGAGTTAGTCAAAGGCGATTGGGAAGATGCAGCGGCGATGACGCGGGCGCTCGACGGAGTTCAAGGGGCGTACCTGATGATGCCACCCAACCAGACGCCTTCGCGCGACTTCCGTGAAGCCAAGGCCGTCATCGAGAGTTACAAGAAAGCTCTGGCCACGGCCGCGCCGCCGAAGCTTGTAGCGCTGTCGTCGATGGGCTCAGAGAAAGCTAGCGGTCTGGGCTTGATTACAGCAACTCATCTACTTGAGGAAGGTCTCGGCGACGCGCCGTTCCCGATCGCGTTCGTGAGGGCTGGGTCGTTCTACGAGAACTACTTATTCGGCCTTGAGGCGGCGCAGGGCGGTACTCTGCCGATCTTCTACGCCCCGACCAATCGCAAGTTGCCTATGATCGCTACTGAGGACATTGGCGCTGAGGTGGCGAAGCTACTCGTAAGTGATTGGACGGGTAGGCGTGTCGTCGAGCTAGGCACCATGGTGAGTTCGGATGAGTTAGCGAGCGAGTTGGGAGAGGTGCTGGGCCGCGCCGTCAAAGCGCAGGCTATTCCACGTGAGTCCTGGGCCGATGCGCTGCAACACATGGGACTGCCCAAAGGTGGGACATGGGCGTATGAGGAGATGATCGAGGGGATCAACTCCGGGTGGATTGAGTTTGGGGTTGAGGGGACGGAGAGAGTTGAAGGTACGACTCGTGCGAAGCAGGTCTTCGCGGCGGCTAAAGCAATGACGCAGTAAGGGAGTTGCTAAGCTTCGATATTTCTTTCCCGAACGGGCCGCTCGCTTTGTGGTCTCGAAGGTACTGGGTTTATTGTACGGAGAGAACGTGCTGATAATAAATCGGGAAAACTGCGCAGATGATAGAACCTTCTGATAAGCATCCAACGGCCGAATCGACCATTGCAGAGGATGCTAAGATTCTGGCGTCGGACTATCCTACCTACCCTCGTGACGAAGTTATCGCCCTTCAAACGTCGCTGCGGGCGGGAGCATCTCACTTTTTGGAATCGGAGCAAGCTGCTCTGGGCGTTGTGATCCGCCTGACAGTAGAATTCTTTCATTATTTGAACAGGGTGGGTGTATATACCGCTGACCCCAAGGATCGCCTGTACGTTGGTGAGTCAGTAATTTCGGGAATCGACTCATTCATGTTGCTATGCGGAGCCTATCGTTGCACGCTTGGCGAGACCAGAAGCACTCTCCCGCAGAGCGTACTTTCTATGAAAGCTTTATTGGAGGAGTTCATCGCCATATACACTCAATTTGCGAAAGAGGGAAACTTCGAGAAACAGTGCCGGCTTCTGATCGATCTGTTCAAGCTACAGATCATCTTCGTAGGTTTGACGTACGACTGAGCCTCGTGGCTAGACCTTCGTTCACTTCCCCGACACAATCCATGGCCACCAAAGCTCATCCAAACTAATGCTTCGATTTGGAATCGGCACCGGCGCATATTGAGAGTAGCGCGCAGCTTCCTGGGTCTGCCCGCTTTCCCTCAGACAGCGTGCATAGACCGCTCGAATCCACCAATCCGTAGGTCCGGTCTTCTCCACTAGCACGTGCCACAGGGGCGTGGCCGCGCGGAAATCGTTGTGCATCACGGCGGCGACCGCCTCGACTAACGCATCCGGGGCATGGGGCCCGGGACCTGTCCCATCCAGAAAACGCCACCATTCCAACTGCATGGCGGCTCCGTTGCGGATGGCGGTTGGAACGCCCTCCGCGCTCCCATAGGCCGCGAGCATTCGCTCCGCTTGCGCTTTCTGCCCCACCACGCGCAAGATCCGGGCCACGCGAAGGGGTGCCAGTCCGTCACCCGCCTTCGCTCGCTCGGTGAGAAACCGGTTCACGAGCTGAAGCGCGCCGGGGCGGTCATTCACCATCAGCCGGCACCATGCCGCCTTCAGTAAGTCGCCGCCGTCCGATAAGTTCGGCTCCTTCGCATAGGCCGCAAGATAGGACTTCTCCGCGTCGGCGAAGTGCCGGAAGAAGAACTGGACATCGCCGCCGGAATCGATCGCATTCGCGCTGTCATGCGCGGCTCGCCGGTAATCCGCGAAGGCCTTTGGTGGCTCCGGCTTCGTCGCCCGCATACATCAGCGCGTAACCGAGCAGATTCAGGGGCTCCGGCGTGCCCGGCAGCAGCGCAGCGAGCTTGCGGTAATGGTCCGCCGCCTCTGCATACCGGTTGCTCGCCAGTTCGGCGTCGGCCAGCTCGCGCAGGCGGAAAGGGTCGGCGGGTAAGAGCTTGACCAGCGCTCCCAAGGCGTCGACGGTGGTTGCCGCGTCGCCGTTGAGCCGGGATTCTTCGAGATTCAGAAGCGCGCGATCGACCGGTGTGACGCCGCTGCCGCGCGCGCGCACCTCCTGCTCGATGGCTTCGAAAGCGGGCCGATCATGTCGACTCAACGCGATCCCCGCAAGGGCGACATACGGCGGACCGAAATCGGGATCGAGCCGCACGGCTTCCTCGAACGAAGGCGCGGCCTGGTCGGGGGGACTCTCGACACCGAGCGCATAGGCCCGCAACGCGCGCGCGCTTCCGGTGATGGGCGGACGGGCTTCGTCGTCTTCGTTGTGCGCGATCTCGTCCGCGAGATGCAGCAGATCGTCAAGGCTTCCGCTGCCCGTGAAAAGGACGCGATCTTTGCGAGTCTCGGTGTTCTCTTCGATCGCGGTGAGCGCGAGGCGGTCGCCCGATACAGAGTAGTAGCCGGTCACAATTCGGTTGGCACCGCCTGTGGTGGCTGCCGACCGTTCCGCCGAGATGCCAGGTGCGCTCGCCGGTCGAGTGCCTTCGGCGTCTTCAAAGCGACGGATCGCGGCAAGCGGAATTACGGCGTGGTGGCGCGTTCCTTCGAGCTGCCCCGCAATCTCTTCACTAAGTGCCCGGCCGACCCAGGCGTTGGCTCCGTCCGCGCTCTGGTCCTCGAAGCGCAGCACGGCTACACGATGCATGAACTCCGGTTTGTTGCAGCATGTAAAGAGAAGTGCTACCCCTACGATTGAGAGACCCAGCGCGGCGAAGCGCCCGGGCTTACAATACACGCGGCGTGGACTTCATCATTTCCTGGAACTCGACCTTGTCTCTCAATACGGAAAACTCGGGCTCTTCCATGAACTTATTGCGTTCGGTAAAGCCTTCTTCGAGCGCCTTGCGAATGTAGAGAAGAGCGCCTTCGGTGAGGTTCTGTTTGGCGAACATCTTAGCCAGGTAGTAATGGAATTTCGCGCGTTCCGCGACGCTATGTTCTTCGAGCATGACGCCGAAGGTGTTGTGATGATCGAACACAGTGGGGTCGAGCTTAAGCGCGGCCTGGTATTGTTCGCTGGCGCGCTTGTAGTCTTTCTTGGCGAAGTAAGCCGTGCCGAGATTACTCATGATCGACGCGGATTGCGGCAAGACTTTCAGGGCTTTCTTATACTGATGAACCGCTTTAGAATAGTGTTTCTGAGCGTAGTAGATGGTGCCCAGGTTGTTGATTGCTTCCCCGTAGCTGGGGTCTACCTTCAACGCGCGCTGGTAACTCTTCTGGGCCGCCTGCAGATCTTGTAGCTGATGGTAGGCGATTCCCATCTTATTCCAACGGGTGGCGTGCGTCTCGGGTTCACGCGAGTAGACGTCGAGCGCTTCGCGGTACATCTTGCGGGCCATGTAAATGTCGCCGCGTTCTTCGGCAGTTAACAAGGGGCGCGGAGCAGGCGCCGGGGCCGCAGTCGAGGCGTCGGCCATCGTCTGCGCGATCGAGGAATGAGGTAAGACCACGGGCAACGCCACAACCCCCGTGCAGACTAGAAAAACGGCTTTTGCCCCTGCGTACGACGAAACCTTTGCGGCGATTCCAACGGAAACCATAGGAAGGCCTCCCTTTGGACAGATATTATCACCGTTCGCGATCTTTTGCTTGACGTACTTATGCGGGAGGTTTTGGCTTGCTACCGAAAATCTTCTTCCACAGCGACCGCTTCTGGGTTTGCGCGGCGGCCGGCGGATTCTTCCCCTGACCGGCATCGAGATCGGTACCCGCTTCGGTGGAGGATGAAGGCACCGGCAGCGGATAGGTCCGGGTCACGGGAGCAGTGAGAGGCAATGCGGCGCGCGCGGGAGTGGTATCCCATCCGGCGACGTTGGTCGTGTCCTTAGTCCCGTCTGGCATAGTCAGCGGATCAACGCCGACCGGTTCTGTGCCCGCGATGAAGACTTCGTCGCGCGGTTTCACTGTGTAAGGTGTTGCCGGCATTCCGGTGTCGCCATCGATCTGAAGCGAGACAACTCCCTCCGGCGCGGTGAACGGCTTGGTGTCACGATAACCGCGATATTGCAGCGAGCGCTTCATGAACTCGACCCAGATGGGCAGGGCTGAATGCGCGCCTTCTAATTCCAGTACGCTGTTGTCGTCAAAGCCGACCCACACGATGCAGAGCAATTGCGAATCGAAGCCGGCGAACCAGCCGTCATGCGAGGTGCCCGTTTTGCCCGCGGCCGGAACGGTGAAACCTTTGGCACGCACACCCGCCGCCGTGCCGCTGCGCATCACTTCTTCGAGCATGCTGACCATCAAGTAGTTCACGCGAGGGTCGAGAACAGTCTTCGTTTGCGGCTTACTGCGGAAGATCTGGTTGCCCTTGGTGCCGCGGACTTCATCGATCAGGACCGGGGACACGCGCACGCCGCCGTTGGCGAATACGGTGTAGGCGCCGGACATCTCGAGCGGTGTCGCTTCGTAGGATCCGAGCGCCATCGCGGGAGTCGCTTTGACGTCTTCGTTGATGCCGGCCTTGCGCGCCAAGTTCACCACGTTGTTGTAGCCGACCATCTCGGCAACCTTCACGGTCGCGATGTTCATGGAATGCGCGAGAGCGCGACGCAGCGTGGTGGTCCCGTAATAGGCGCCGTGGAAATTGCCGGGCTGATACGGTTTGCCATCGAACCAGAAGGTGGTGGGTGAATCGTCGACGGTGCTTGCGGGAGTCAATGTCCGTGAGCCGCCGGAAAGCGCGGTGTTCATCGCGGCCGCGTACACGAACGGTTTGAAGATGGAGCCGGGCTGCCGCATGGCGGTGACGTGGTTCAACTGGCTTTGTCCGTAGTTCCGGCCGCCGACGAGCGCTTTGATTTCGCCGGTATGCGGATCGAGCGCAATGAGTGCGCACTGGGCTTCCTTGTTGATCTTGAGCTTGTGCAGCAGATCGTCTACCTGGCGCATCCCGATCTGCACAGCTTCGTTAGCGGCGCGCTGCAGATTCAAATCGAGCGAAGTGTAAATCCGGAAGGAGCCGGCCTGGAAATCGTAGTCCCCGAACCGGTTCTGCAACTCGTCGTTGATCAGATCGACGAAGTAAGGGGCGTCGCTGGATTGCGTTCCTGTATTCGATAGCTTGAGTGGCGTAGCGACGGCAATCGCGTACTCGCGATCGGTGATGTACCCGTTGTCGCGCATGAGCGCCAGCACGACGTTGCGCCGTTCGGTGATGCGCTCCGGATGGCGGACGGGGTTGTAATAGCTGGCGCCCCGCAACATGCCGGCCAAAGTAGCGGCTTCGGCGATGGAGAGCTGGTTGACGTCCTTGCCGAAATACGCTTCGGCCGCTTCGCCGAAACCACGAATAGTGAAGCTTCCGCGGCGACCCAGATCGATCTGGTTGCAGTACATCTCGAAGATCTGCTGTTTCGAGAGCTTCTGTTCCAGTTGCAGGGTGATCATGATCTCGGCGGCTTTGCGTTTAAAGCTGCGCTCCGGAGTCAGCCACATGCCACGGGCGAGCTGCTGGCTGATCGTCGAAGCGCCTTGCGCGTTCTTCCCTGCGCGCAGATCTACCCAGGCGGCCCTGGTGATTCCGATGGGATCGATGCCCGAGTGCTGAAAAAATCGCCGGTCTTCGGCCGAGAGCACCGCGTTGCGGAGGACGGCCGGAATCTCGGCGTATTTAAGGTAGCGGCGTTTTTCGCGATTGCGGTCGTAAAGGTTGGTGATCAGGAGCGGCTCGAGATCGTACTCGGTGCGGGGCGTATTGTCGGTGAGGGAGACGATTCGCTCAATGTGACCGCCATTGAAGTGGATTACGCCGGGCTCGTCACGGAAATACGAGTCAGGTCCGGGGAAGATTTCGATGGAATCGGGGCGGACGTTGTAATACCCCATTGGATTGCTGCGGCTCTCGGTGTAGCCCGAGCGGCGTAGTTCAGCGGCAATCTCGTCGGGCGTTACGGCGTCGCCGAGACCCACGCCGACTGGCGCGGCATAGATTCTGGCGGTGGTGACGAACGGGCCAGCCTTGAGCTTCGCGTCGATTAGTTTGGCGTAGTGCAGGTAAGCGAAAACGAAGACGCAGGCCGCGGCGAGACCGAGAACCGCGCAAATACCGAGTAAGAATTTGCCGGGGGTGGATAGGAAAAAACGGACCAGAAACGCGTTTTTGGCTACGCGAACACGGACGTTTTTCTTATCTGCGGCCACCGGTTTGATTGTCTCACGCAAGCTGGTTTTCTTCGCGGAGGGAATTTTCAAAACGAGAGGCCGCCAAAACGAGCCGTATTTTTGATAGACTCGAGCCTATCAAAATCTACGTTGAGAAATAGGTTATAATCTATCAGAACCGCAGAGTTTAATAGGTTCAGATCTATGAAAAAATCGCGCCTCACGGCTCAATCCCGCTTCAGTCTGGACGCCCGCATTGCCAAGCTGCCGAAGCCCGCGCACTTTACGCCCCCGGCAAAAGGCTGGATACGCGCAATTCGGAGTGCTTTGGGGATGACGACCGTTCAAATGGCTCGGCGAATGGGTGTCAGACAACCATCGGTGATCGCGTACGAACGCTCGGAAGCACACGGCGGCATCGAACTCGCGACCCTCCGCCGCGCAGCCGAAGCGCTCAACTGCACGCTGGTCTATGCGCTAATTCCTAACAAATCGCTGGACAAGATGGTGCGGGAAAGGGCGCGCATCTTTGCGAAGCGCCGCCTGGAACCGGTTGAGCACTCGATGATGCTCGAAAACCAGAAGGTGAAAGCCAGGAGGGCAGAAGCGGACCTGGATGAGATTGTGCGAGAGACCAACCCACGCCTCTTCTGGGAATGAGGATTGACTGACCTGTTTGTGCAGGCCGATGCTGCCGCAACGCCGTTAACGATCGAAGAAATGCGCGAGTTAATCCCTGCGCATATCGCGTTTCGATCGGAGCTGAACGCCGCCGAGCAGGAAAACATCCTTCGTGCGCAGAACTGGGCGTTGAACCGCAGGCGAGACATCCTTACGGAGAAGTTCGTCCTTGACCTCCATCGGCAGATGCTTGGAGACGTTTGGCGTTGGGCAGGCAAATTCCGTAGGAGCGAACGCAATCTGGGAATTTCTTATTGGGAAATTCGCCCCGCGCTACGCTGCCTGCTCGAGGATGTTAGAGTTTGGGTCGATTGCACGACCTACCCGCCGGACGAGATCGCGGTTCGTCTTCATCACCGGCTGGTTCAGATCCATCCATTCCCAAACGGCAACGGCCGTCACTCCCGGCTGGTCGCCGATCTGCTGATCATGCGGCTGGGACACGAGCGGTTCTCGTGGGGCAGCGTGGGATTGCGGGATGCTGGCACGGTTCGCGCCCGATACATTGGAGCGCTGCAGACAGCAGACCGCTTCGATATCCAGCCATTGCTCCGCTTCGCACGCGCCTAGCGCCGTACGTGTACCCCGACGACTATCAGCGCCGAGCATCCTCAAATTTCGGATTATCGGGCACAGTTCGCAGAAACGTCACCTTGATTTCATAACTTTTCTGTTGACAGATTTTGCCTCTGGCGATAATCTCCACTCGACGGCCGTTTTGTTGTCGATTGTCAGACGGTTTTTCTAAGCGACAAGCCCGGCCACGAGTCTAGCCCGGAGAAAGGAACAATATGAGCCCTGAAGACAAAATTGCCGAACTCGCACCGAGATGGTCGTGGAACGTCCCTCGTTGCCTGGCAACGGACATGGCAGTAAACTACGTTGCCGAGATCGTTGACCCGGCGACGCGCCGTGCGCTACTTGCTTCCACGCTCGAGACGACCGCGAACGCCTATCGAGCTTTAGCCGAGGGCGCTGCAAACGCGGCGCGGATCGTGGGACAGACGTCTAGAGAATAACTTCAGCCGTATATGCGACCGCTTCCCCGTAAGTCCGATTCCTACTCGCCGCCGGCGCCGGATGTAGTCTTGGTCGGCTATCAAGATCAGGGAAACCTCGGGATGGGATACCTTGCGGCTGTCCTGCAGCAGCAGGGGCGGGCAGTCGACATGATCGATATCAGGGATAGCGTGGAATCGATTGTTTCGCGGCTGATTTCCCGGCCGCCCCTCGTGGTAGGTTTCTCGCTGATATTCCAGTACTACCTTCCACAATACCGACGCGTGGCTACCGCGCTTCGAAGTGCCGGACTTACCAGTCACTTCACCATTGGCGGACACTACCCGAGCCTTTGCCACGACGAGATACTCCCGAATTTCCCCGAGCTTGACAGCGTCGTTCGCTACGAAGGCGAGGCGACATTACCCGAGTTAGTTGATTGCCTAAGTACCGGAATAGATTGGCGGCAGGTTTCTGGAATCGCATACATGCGGGAGGATAAGGTTGTACTAACCGAGCCAAGATCGCTGGTTCACGATCTCGACTCGCTGCCGTTTCCATATCGGCCTTACCAGCCGGAGCAGATAGGTGGATTTCGCACTCTACCTTTGTTAGCCAGCCGCGGCTGCGCACGCCGTTGTTCATTTTGTTCGATTCACACGTTCTACCGCACGGCGCCTGGCAAGGTAGTCCGGTGCCGGAAGCCCGAAAAGATTATCGAGGAAATGCTCCACCTGCAACGCGAATTCGGTGTGAAGGTGTTCCTGTTTCAGGATGACGATTTTCCGCTATGGGGAAACGCCGGGCGGCGCTGGGCTGATGAACTAATCGGACGCCTACATGATTCGGGACTAACCGAGACTGCCGTCTGGAAGATTAGTTGCCGCGGAGAGTATGTGGAGCCGGAGTTGTTCGCACGATTGCGCGATGCCGGCCTATTCCTTGTCTATATGGGAATCGAGTCCGGTGTCGATCAGGGCTTGAAGATTCTGCACAAGGAAATGACCGTCGAGCAGAACCTTCGCGCGATTCAGGTTCTTAAGGACCTGGGGATTCAGTTCTCTTACGGCTTCATGCTGTTCGATCCGTCGACTACTTTCGACTCTATCCGCGAGAATGTGGGATTCTTGCGAAAGATCGTCGGAGACGGCTCCGGCCCGGCGACGTTTTGCCGGATGCTGCCTTACGGCGGCACGCCGATACGGGATCTTCTAGCAAAAGAGGGAAGATTGCGCGGGGATCTGACTCATCCGGACTACGAGTTTCTGGATACCCGTCTGAATGATTACTACACCCTCTTGAATCGAGCAATGTCGCCCTGGATTCACAACGACGGCTTATCTAACGAATTCAACTATGTGCTTGATGAATTCAAGGCGATGCAGCGGCTGGTTCCGGGTCTGGAGAAGACCGATGTCTATGCATCAGAACTTCGGTCGATGATCAGCGAAACCAACGAACGATTGTTCCGACTTGTCGAAGAGTCGTCCTTCGCGTTCGAGAGAGGTGACACTTCGCTTATTAATCCTGAGGCCGCCAGGAAGTATTGTGATCAGATAAGAGCCCGGCTGATTCACGCGCGCAACACCTTCGTTGCCGAGAATGTATTTCGACTTATGGAACCGGTGAACGCGGACTGTGTTAGTGGCCCCGTTATGGCCCCGCAGGTTCACTAAGAGTAGGAACCCTTATGGGAGCGGTGAAAGCGGCGATACCTTCGCGGGATCCCGAGAGTTACTCACCGCTCTTTGTTCTAAGTACGGCTCGGTCGTACTCTTCGGTCGTTGCGACCATGGTTGGCCAGCACCCCGAGTGTGCTTCGCTGCCTGAACTGAAGCTATTCGCCTACGACACGATCGGGGACTTAGAAGCTTCGCTCCCGCGCTATTGGTCGGATCGTGGTATTACACATCGCAGCCCTGGTCTAGTCCGCGCCATCGCTCAATTCGAGTTTGGCGGACAACGCCCGGAAGCTCTACTTTCCGCCCGGGCCTGGTTGAGCGAACGCTCGCACTGGTCCGGAGCTGACGTGCTTCGACGCACTCATGCGGCGTTTCGAGCCACGGACTGCCGTTGAGAAATCGCCTGAGAACGTGGCGGACGATGACGCTCTCAGGCGGCTGAGTGCGTCTTATCCCAGAGCTCGCTATCTGCATCTAACACGGCATCCGGTAAGTACGCAGCGTTCCGGTGAAGAGCATGTAAATCGTACAGCTCCTAGCTTTGCTATACCGGGTCAACCCATGTCGGGCATAGCGGCGTGGGTCGACACGCAGGTCAGGATACTCCGGTTTACAGCTTCTCTGCCGCAATCCCGTTATTTCCGCGTCAGAGCAGAAGATGTCTTAAACGATCCCCGCCCGCAGCTTCGAGCGATTGCTAAGTGGTTTGAGTTTCAGACTGACGATAAAGCAATAGACTCGATGATGCATCCGGAAGACTCCCCGTTCGCAAGCCCAGGTCCTGCTGCTGCTGGAATTGTAGGTGGGCACGACCCGAGCTTCCTACGCAATCCGATTCCCCGCCCCGTACAGGTTCTTTCCACGCTGGAGCGGCCGCCGGCGTGGGTTGGGGATTCAGAATTGTGGGACGTAGCGGTAAATCTCGCCACTCATCTCGGTTATCCATGACTGCAACCAGCGACTTAGCGGAATTGAGAGAGGAGTTGCTGCGCCGACGCGATGCGGACCAGGCAGCGCGAGCGGCAGTTTTCGCGGGTGAACCCGGGGCGATGGCGAGCGTCATGCGGATCGATGATGAGAATGCCGTGTGGCTGCGCAGCGTGATCATACAGTGGGGATGGCCGAAGCGTTCGTTCGTTGGCGAGGAGGGCGCGCATGCCGCGTGGCTTCTGGCCCAGCATGCGGACCGGGATCCTGGGCTGCAGAGGAATTGCCTGTCGCTGATGCAAGAAGCCGTTACGCGCGGCGAAGTATCACCGTCCGATCTTGCGCATCTTACGGATAGGGTGCTGCTTGGAAGCGGCGAAAAGCAAGAGTACGGCACACAACTGACTACTCACGAAGGACGGCTTGCTCCGTGCCGCTTGCGCGACCCTGGGAATGTTGACGAGCGCCGGGCATCAGTCGGGCTAGAGAGCCTCGGGACGTACCTAAACCGAGCTCTCGAAGTCTACGGCCCGCCGCGGCCCGGCTCGAATGATCTGCCCGGATTGCCGTGCCGAAGTTGAGGTGTGGCTCCCGGAGCCGGGCGGCGTATCTACAATGGAGTGCGCCGCGTGTTGCAGAACATATACCTTGCGGCCTTCGATCCCGAAGAGGCACATGCCAGGTGGTTGATGTGTTGCGGGGCAACGTATGACTTGGCGGGGCCACGAGTTGCTCGTTCCCGGCCTAGATGGAATGGCTCGGCTCCAAGCGAAAAAACCTCAAAGCGGTGCGCCAAACGCGGGCAGCGCAGCATATGTCGCCTTCGCGTTTTCGGAGGAATTCGCGATCGAGCCGTTGCTTCGTTACGCCGCCCGTAATGAACGAGACGGGCTTCGCTGTAGCCGCCATCAAACCAGGCGGCATCAAAAGAATGCTACCGTCGGCCATCGACGCTGCGCTGACTATCAGACTGCGCGAACTCGATTAGCGCGTCGTGTTCAGATCGAGAGAAACGCCGGCTTCGCTGCAAAATACCAGGTCCGGCATCCCCGGACGAACTGGCCGCTGAAACTCCGCGGCGGCGATACAGTTCACGTAGTAAGGGTTTGAAGCCGTACCATACAGGTAGAACGCGCCGAAAGTACCATCGCCATTGCCGGGCACCAAGACAACCATGGAATCCGTGGCGTCTACGATAGCCAAATCCGTGTAGTTATCGCCATTTAAGTCTGTAGCGATCAAAGAAGGATTCTGTTCGAACGTATTTCCCGGAACTTCAAACGATGCCGTCTGGCGGAATGCGCCATCACCGTTTCCAAGAAGCACGGTAATCAGGATTCCGGGGTCGATTGGCGCGTTAGTGTACGACGTGAATACGACGTCCGCGATACCATCACCATTGAAGTCGCCAGTTGTCGCGGTTAGAACGTAAGGGTTGTTCGTTAAGTAGAAAGGGATCCCCAGGCTTCCGTCACCGTTTCCAGGGAATATAGCTAAGCCGTTGAAACACGGTATCAGAACATCGGGTTTGCCGTCACCGTTAAAATCCGCAACCGCGACTGAAGCGCCCCCGCACGCGGACGTCGGCGTGAGGGGAGCCCGGAACGTGCCATCGCCGTTCCCCAGAACCACGACCGCCATGTCGGTAACGATATCCGGCTTACCGTCACCATTCATATCCGCGCTGATAGCTGCCGTTGTTCCAGAAGGAAGGGTGAATGCGGTAGTGCCCTGCTGAAAGCGGCCGTTCCCCTCACCGAGCAGTAATTCCCCCGTTGATTGATTTATGACGACGACATCGAGCTTGTCATCGAGATCGAAATCCGCTGCAACGACGGGGCCGCTAGAGACGGGCACCGGAGGTTCCAGGGTAAACAGATTTTCCGCGGTTCCGTTGTCCAGCAAGATACTTAAACCGGCGGAACTGATGCTCGCAATATCCGGTAGTCCATCGCCATTGAAATCGCCCGTGGTGAGGTAAGGCGTTGGGGAATCGGGGCCGCCCTGAACGTTGTTTGGGAACAGGCCTTTGCCGTTGTTCAGTAGTAGCCCGGCAATTTCGGTCTCGGCAATTGGTTGCCCAAACAAGGCCTCATAATTAGTTCCGCTGATCAAGACGTCCAGATTCGTCCCAGCTATCGCCGCCAAAGTAATCGTCTCGCCAGCAACCTGAACGAAATCCGCTGCGGCTATTGCAAACCTTCCCTTGCCCTTGTTGAATAGAGTCAGCATCGCGGAATCATAATTTGATCCCTCGACTAAGACGACGAGATCCGGAGCGCCGTCATCATTCAGGTCGCCAGCCGCTATCGCTGTTCCACTTTCAAAACTCGGGGGCAAGCTTACGGTCTCCGGAGTTTGAAACGTTCCGTCGCCGTTTCCGAAGGCAAGAGAAACCAACGCAGGGTAGCCCCCAAGGGCGGCAATGTCAAAGCGCGGGCCGCACCGCCGAAGGAAGGCCGCGACGACCGCTGCCGGGCATGCTGCTGCACATCGACGGCAGTAAGCATCGCTGGCTGCAGGGCGACCGGTGGCACGACCTCATCGTGATTCTGGACGACGCCACGAGCGAAATTTACTACGCGCAACTGGTGGAGGAAGAATCGACGCGGACCGTGATGGCGGCGTTGCGCGAAGTGATTGAGACGCTGGGTCTGTTCTGCTCGCTGTACAGTGACCGGGGCAGCCACTTTTTCGTCACCGTGAGGGCTGGGGACAAGGTGGATAAGCACCGTCCAACGCAGGTGGGCCGGGCGATGAAGGAACTGGGAGTGCAGATGATCGCAGCGTATTCGCCACAGGCGCGGGGGCGATCGGAGCGCAACTTCGGCACATGGCAGGGCCGGCTACCGCAGGAACTTCGCCTGGCGGGAGTAACGACGATGGAGGGTGCCAACCAGTTCCTGCGTGAGCAGTACATGGCCCGCTTCAATCAACAGTTCGCAATAGCGGCGGAGGAAAAGGGCACGGCGTTCCGGCGGACAAGCCGAACGGATCTGGAGTGGATCTTCTCGGTGCAGACCGAGCGAGTGGTAGCGAAGGACAACACGGTAGCGATCGCAGACCGGTTGTGGCAGATAGGAGAGACACGCTTTCGGCATACTCTGGCGGGGAGCACGGTTACGGTTCACGAGCACCTGGATGGAACGGTATCGATCCGCTTCGGGCCGCATGTAGTGGGGCAATTCACAGCGACGGGCGAACCGATAAAAACCAACAAAGAGCGCCGTGGAAAAGGCGGGAGTGTGGAAACCGGCGAAAACCAAAAGCAGGTTTTCTCCGCTTCCCACACTCCCTTGGGAATCTCGCAAGGGCAGCGAGATTCCCACTTTCCCACCGCGTCGACGATCCCGATTCCCACTCTAAAACCGAAAAAGAAAAAGCAGGCGGCGCGCGCCGCCTAAAACCTCAAACCGGACAGATGACTAATTAATTAAACCGGAAGGTTTCCATCCTGATTGAAATCGGCAACTGCGAACTGCGGCGCTCCACCTAAGCTCGGTTCAGAAATGGGAAGTGTAAAACCGCCGTGGCCGTCGCCGAGCAGTACCGTTAACGGACCGATCCCTGCGTTAAGCAAAAGGTCAGGATGTTTGTCATTGTTCACGTCGGCTATCACCACGAAGGTTTCCGGCTGCGCGTTGGCCAGCACGGGCGGCGCGAAGGTTTCGTTCCCCCGGTTATAAAAGACCTCCGTCCCGGATGCGGTAGGCACCACAATATCCGGCCGTCCATCCCCGTTCAGGTCGGCGATCGCCATATTCGTCGGCATCCCATAGGCGGTTAGAACCGGCATCGACACGCTCGCGAAGCCACTTGCCTTTCGGAACAAAACCGTCAACGAAGAGGAGGAGCTGGAATTGTTAGTCGATAACACAGCAATGTCCAAATGCCCATCCCCGTTCAGATCTGCCGCCGCAATCGCCAACGGATAGAAGTTACCCTCCAGGTTGAAAGTCTCGCCCTGTTCGAAACTCCCGGTGCCGTTGCCCAATAGAATGCTAATTTCGTAAGTGTTCGTTGTCGTGTTCGGTACCGGAATCGCAGAAATAATGTCCTGTTTTCCGTCCTTGTTGAAATCTGCCACCGTAAATACCTGGCCAGGAATCAGCAGCCCCTTGCGTGAAGCCAACTTCGGGGGAGCAGCTAAAGCGGTTAAATGGGCGGTTACAGTGATCAGTAAGATAGGGAAGTAGAAACGCATTCGTTAGAGTTGACTTGTCGTTGGTGTGGTTTGCGGGCGTGGTATTCGGTATTGTAATCAACACAACGGCCGACTCAAGTAACCTTTGCCAGTTGGTGGTGTTACGTAGCGGTCTAGTTCAGTCTTGCCGCGCGGAAGCCGCAGGTCTGGCAGACTAGGATGGAGAGGTCATGGCCGCTCTCGACTGGTCGCAATGCCCGGCGGTGGAAAGCGTACCAGGCAGAGTGAGCGGAGCTTGGACGTTCCGAAACTCGCGGACACCGGTACAGCTCATCTTCGAAAATCTCGAGGACGGAATGACAATAGACGAGATTATCGAGCAGTACCCGGTTTCCCGTGAACAGATCAAGGACGTACTCGACTTCGCAGTTCATAGCCTCGACAAGCCGCCCAGCTTCTGAAAGTCTTGCTCAACAACCGGCACAGGCCGGTTTCAAGATTCCAGGAGCGGATTTGACATTATTTCGCGTCGTGCTAGGATAGTACCGTTTGGCGAGTTAGCTCTTCTGCTCCCGGCTACCGTCTTCACTTGTGGAGATCCGTCCGGGGGTCGGCCCCGCTGCTAGCGAATGGTCATTGCATCGTTCCCGAGCATGGGCTAGTCCGAAGTCCTCGCAGTTGTCCGGCATCCTTCTCAGGCTGATTTGAATTTCGTGCCAGGGTCGTGTGTGCCGGGAGGCTGTTTCCCCGTATTCGGGTTGTTGTCCGCGTTTGTTTGTGTATTTGCTCGTTTCGCATTCTTAAGGAAGATTTGTGCCTACTTTTAATCAACTCGTGCGCAAAGGCCGAAAGCCGCCTAAGTGGAAGACTGCCAGCCCCGCGCTCCAGGCCTGCCCGCAGAAACGCGGCGTCTGTACGCGCGTTTACACGTCGACGCCTAAGAAGCCCAACTCGGCGCTTCGGAAAGTTGCGCGTGTACGTCTGTCGAACGGCGTCGAAGTAACCACTTATATACCGGGTGTCGGCCACAACCTGCAGGAACACTCGATCGTGCTCATCCGTGGCGGCCGTGTGAAGGATCTACCGGGCGTCCGTTATCACGTGGTTCGCGGCGCGCTCGATACCGCCGGAGTCGCCAATCGGAAACAAAGCCGTTCCAAGTATGGAGCGAAGCGGCCTAAAGCCGGCGCTGCTCCAGCCACCAAGGGCAAGAAGTAAAGGTCAGCCAAGATGCCACGTAGACGCCGCATTGAAAATCGCGAAGTTCCGGCCGATCCGGTCTTCGGCTCGACTCTGGTCGAGAAATTTATCTGCTCGATGATGTGGGACGGGAAGAAATCGACCGCCCAGACCATCTTCTATGACTCGATGAAGCGCCTCGGCGATAAGGCTTCAGACGATTCAGTCAAGGTCTTCAAGAAGGCGGTCGAGAACTGCAAGCCGCTGCTCGAAGTGAAGACGCGGCGAGTCGGCGGCGCCAACTACCAGGTGCCGATCGAAGTGCCGCAGAACCGGCGTACGTCGCTGGCGATTCGCTGGATTCTCTCGAACGCTCGCGGCCGCGCCGAAAAGGGCATGCCGGAGAAGCTGGCGAATGAGCTGAACGATGCGGCCAATCTGCGTGGCGGCGCCATCAAGAAGCGCGACGATGTGCATCGCATGGCGGAAGCTAATAAGGCCTTCGCGCACTATCGCTGGTAGGCGTTTTTAGTCAAACAGGAACACAGGGTTTAAGGGAAACAGGAAAGATCAAATGCCACGCACCATACCGATTGAAAGGATGAGGAACATCGGCATCGCCGCACACATCGATGCCGGTAAGACAACTACGACGGAACGCATCCTCTACTACACGGGGCGTTCGCACAAGATCGGTGAAGTCCATGAAGGCACCGCCACCATGGACTGGATGGCGCAGGAACAGGAACGCGGCATTACCATCACGTCGGCTGCGACCACGTGCCAGTGGCGCGACATGCAGATCAACATCATCGACACGCCAGGTCACGTCGATTTCACGGCGGAAGTCGAGCGTTCGCTACGCGTTCTCGATGGCGCAGTCGCTGTGTTCGATGCCGTTGCCGGCGTGCAGCCGCAGTCCGAAACCGTATGGCGTCAGGCCGATAAATACCGAGTTCCGCGCATTTGCTTCATCAACAAGATGGATCGCGTGGGCGCCGATTTCTATCACTCCGTCGGAACGATCATCGACCGGCTGAAGGCTCGTCCGGTCGCGATTCAGATTCCGGTGGGCGCGGAAGAGCACTTCAAAGGTATCGTCGATCTCGTCAAGATGAAGGCGTACATCTGGCGCGACGAAACGCTGGGCGCTCAGTTCGACGAAGTCGAAATTCCTGAAGATCTGAAAGAAAAGGCCGCGGAATATCGCGCCTACATGCTGGAAGCCATCGCGGAAAGCGATGAGGGCATCCTGTTCGAGAAGTTCATCGAAGGTCAGGAACTAACGGAAGACGAAATTCGCGGCGGCATCCGTAAAGCCACGCTCGCGATGAAGATTTTCCCGGTGATCTGCGGTTCGGCGTTCAAGAACAAGGGCGTGCAGACCATGCTCGATGCCGTGGTCGATTATCTTCCCTCCCCGCTCGATATCCCGCCGATCGAAGGCACGTCGGTGGACGATCCCGAGATCACGCTGGTGCGGCATGCGGACGATTCCGAGCCGTTCTCGGCGCTCGTGTTCAAGATCATGACCGATCCCTTCGCCGGTCAGCTCGCGTTTTTCCGGGTGTATTCGGGAAAGATGAGTGCGGGCGAGTCGGTGTTCAACGTCGCTAAAGGACGTAAAGAGCGAGTCGGCCGTTTGCTGCGCATGCATGCCAACAAACGCGAAGATATTCAGGAAATCATGGCCGGCGATATCTGCGCGGCGGTGGGACTGAAGACCGTTTCGACGGGCGATACGATCTGTGACGATGACAATCCGATCGTGCTCGAATCGATCGACTTCCCGATCCCGGTCATTCAGCTCGCGGTTGAGCCGAAGACCAAAGCCGATCAGGAAAAGCTGGGTATGGCGATTCAGAAGCTGGCCCAGGAAGATCCGACATTTAAGGTTGCCACCGACCCGGAAACCGGACAGACCATTCTCTCCGGGATGGGCGAACTGCACCTCGAAATCATCGTCGATCGCATGATGCGCGAGTTCGGTGTGGCCGCCAATGTCGGTAAGCCGCAGGTGGCGTATCGCGAGACGATCCGGCAAGCCGCGGAATACGATTACACGCACAAGAAACAGACCGGTGGTTCGGGTCAGTATGCGCGAACCAAACTGCGCGTCGAGCCGAATCCGGGTGCGGGCTACGAGTTCGAAAACGATATTGTCGGCGGTGCGATTCCGAAGGAATTCATCTCGGCCGTCGAAAAGGGTATCGCCGAAGCGCTCGAAGGCGGCATCATGGCGGGATATCCGCTGGTGGACATCAAGGCGTCCGCCATCGACGGAGCTTCGCACGATGTCGATTCGTCCGAAATGGCGTTCAAGATCTGCGCTTCCGTCTGTTTCAAGGAAGCCTGCCGCCGAGCCAAGCCCGTGCTGCTCGAACCGATCATGGCCGTTGAGGTCGTGGTGCCGGACGAGTACATGGGAACGGTCAACGGCGATCTGATCTCGCGGCGCGGACGCCTGGAAGGCACCGAGATTCGCGGGACGACGCAGATCATCAAGTCCAGTGTGCCGTTGAGCGAGATGTTCGGGTACGCAACCGAATTGCGCTCGCGGACACAAGGGCGTGGCAGTTTCACCATGCACTTCGCGCGGTATGAGGAAGTACCGCGCAATCTGGCCGAAGAAATTGTGAGCCGCGTTCGCGGCGGAGTTACCAAGTAGAGGTTTTGAAGGAAAAGGATTAAAGCAAGATGGCGAAAGAAAAATTTGACCGCAGCAAGCCGCACATCAATATCGGGACGATCGGCCACATCGATCACGGCAAGACGACCCTGACGGCGGCCATCACCAAGACTCTCTCGAAGCACAATCCGAAGAACAAGTTCCGGAGCTTCGATTCCATCGATAACGCGCCCGAGGAAAAGGCCCGCGGAATCACGATCGCCGCCTCGCACGTGGAGTATGAGACGGCCAACCGTCACTACGCCCACGTCGATTGCCCCGGCCACGCCGATTACATCAAGAACATGATCACCGGCGCTGCCCAGATGGATGGCGCGATTCTGGTGGTCGCCGCAACTGACGGCCCCATGCCCCAGACTCGCGAGCACATTCTGCTGGCGCGTCAGGTCGGTGTGCCGTACATCGTGGTCGCCATGAACAAGGTCGACATGGTGGACGATGCCGAACTGCTGGATCTGGTCGAGCTCGAAGTTCGCGAGCTGCTGACTTCCTATAAGTTCCCGGGCGACGATCTGCCGGTGTGCCGCGTCTCGGCGCTGGGTGCATTGAACGGCGAAGCGCAGTGGGAAAAGACGGTCGACGATCTGATGGAGAAGGTCGACAAGTACATCCCGATGCCGGAGCGCGTCACCGACAAGCCGTTCCTGATGCCGATCGAAGACATCTTCTCGATCCAGGGTCGTGGAACCGTGGTGACGGGTCGTATCGAGCAGGGGATCTGCAAGGTTGGCGAGGAAATGGAAATCGTCGGCTTCCGGGACACGCGCAAGACGGTCGTGACGGGCGTCGAAATGTTCAAGAAGCTGCTCGATGAAGGTCGGGCGGGCGACAACGTGGGCCTGCTGTTGCGCGGCGTGGAAAAGGAAGAGGTCGAGCGCGGGCAGGTCATTGCGAAGCCGAACTCGATCAAGCCGCACCGGAAGTTCAAGGGCGAAGTCTACGTATTGAGCAAGGAAGAGGGCGGGCGGCACACGCCGTTCTTCAAGGGATATCGGCCGCAGTTCTATTTCCGGACGACGGACGTGACGGGAGTCGCGGTGTTGCCGGAAGGGACGGAGATGGTGATGCCGGGCGACAATGTGCAGCTCGAAGTGGAGTTGCAGACGCCGGTGGCCATGGACAAGGGCTTGCGGTTCGCGATTCGTGAAGGCGGCCGGACCGTGGGCGCTGGAACTGTCAGCGAGATTTTGGATTAATCGATGGCGCTTAAAGATCGCATCCGCATCCGGTTGAAGGCGTACGATCACCGGGTGCTCGATCAATCGACGACGGAAATCGTCGATACGGCGAAGCGGACGGGGGCCCAGGTTGCTGGGCCGATTCCGCTGCCGACCGCAATCAGCAAGACGACGGTGCTTCGTTCGCCTCACGTGGATAAGAAGTCGCGGGAGCAGTTCGAGATCCGGACGCACAAGCGGTTGCTCGATATTCTCGAGCCCACGCAGCAGACGGTGGACGCGCTGATGAAGCTCGATCTTCCGGCCGGCGTGGATGTCGAGATCAAGGCCTTCGGTAAGGGCCAGCCATCTAAGTAGTTAAAGTTCTCGAAAAGAGTGAGCAGGTGAATCGATGATTCCAGGGATTCTGGGCAAAAAGATCGGGATGACGCAGGTGTTTCGCGCAGACGGCGTAGCAGTTCCAGTAACGCTGCTCAAAGCGGGACCTTGCATGGTGACGCAGCGCAAGACGCCGACCGCGGACGGTTACAACGCCGTGCAATTGGGCTTGGTCGAATTCGTGAAAGCGTCGCGCATCAATCGTCCGCAGACCGGGCATCTGAAGAAGGCCGGCGTGGAAGGCGCGAAGTTTCTGCGTGAGTTCCGCATGCGTCCGGGCGATGGCGATCTGAAGCCCGGCGACAAGGTGCTGGTCTCTGATTTCAAGCCGAACGATATGGTCGACGTGATCGGCGTCTCGAAAGGCCGCGGATTTGCGGGCGTTGTGCGCCGGCATCACTTCCGCGGTGGCGAAGGCAGTCACGGTTCGATGTTCCATCGCGCGCCCGGTTCCATCGGCGCTTCGAGTTTCCCGTCACGCGTCGTGCCCGGCATGCGCATGGGCGGCCAGATGGGCAACGAGCAGGTGACCGTGCGCAACCTCGAAGTGATCGACATCGATACCGAGGACAACGTGCTGGTGGTTAAAGGTGCGGTCCCTGGACCGAATGGAGCTTATGTGGTGGTGCGGAGGGCGAAGCGCTAACGATGCCCAGAGTTGACGTAATGGATTTGCAGAACGCGAAAGTCGGCGAGATCGATCTCGCGGACGCCGTGTTCGGCGTAGAAGTAAACGAACACCTGATCTACGAAGCTGTGCGGCAGTATCGCGCGAGCGAGCGCAGCGGAACGGCTTCGACGAAAGTACGCGGAGCTGTTGCGGGATCGGGCAAGAAATTGTGGAAGCAGAAGGGGACCGGCCGCGCCCGTATGGGTTCGGTGCGCAGTCCGCTCTGGCGCCATGGCGGTACGGTGCACGGACCGCAACCGCGCGATTATTCGTATGAGCTGCCGCGCAAGATGGCGGCTGGTGCGCTGCGTTCGGCTTTATCCGCTAAGCTTCGCGATGGTGAGCTGACCGTGGTTCGCGAGTTTCAGTTCGCGGATCACAAGACCAAGAACGTGCAGGCGGCGCTCAGTAAATTCGATGCGCGCAAAGTGCTGTTCGTCGAAGCCGGCGAGAACCGCAATCTGGAACTTGGCGCGCGTAATCTGCAAGGCGTGACAGTGTTGTCGCAGCCGCTTTGTGACCGTCTATCATCTGCTTGATGCGAAGCGCGTGTTGTTAAGCGAGCAGGCCGCGCAGAAGCTCGGGACCGGGCTCGATCCGAAGCGCAAGGCGCCGAAACCGGAAGCAGGGGAACAAGCATGACGATCTACGAAGTCATCAAGCGTCCGCTGGTCACTGAAAAGGGCCACGACATGAAGGAAACGAACCGCACGCTGACGTTCGAAGTGGCGGCGGCGGCTAACAAGACACAGATTCGTCAAGCCGTTCAGAAGCTGTTCAACATCAAGGTGGAAGACGTGCGGACGTCGAACTTCGAAGGCAAGCTGCGGCGCCGCGGTAAGTTCAGCGGCTATCGTTCGGATTGGAAAAAGGCTTACGTGAAACTCGAAGAGGGTCAGAAGATCCCCGAGTTCACGGAGATGTAGGCGAGGGAAAAGGAAGATGGCAATCAAAGATTATCGGCCGTTTACTCCCAGCCGTCGCTTCATGACGACGGTTTCGCGTGAGGACATCAGCACGGCCCGGCCGGAGAAATCGCTCATCGAGCCGAAGAAGCGTACCGGCGGCCGTAATTCGACCGGGCGCGTCACCAGCCGCTTTATCGGCGGCGGCCATAAGCAGAGCTATCGCGTCATTGATTTCAAGCGCGATAAGCCTGGAGTTTCGGCGACCGTGGCGGCGATCGAATACGATCCGAACCGTTCGGCTCGCATTGCGCTGCTGCACTATACCGATGGCGAGAAGCGTTACATCCTGCAGCCCGAAGGTTTGAAGGTTGGGATGACGGTTCGCTCCGGTCCTGATGCCGACATTCTGGTCGGGAATTCCCTGCCCCTGAAGAACATTCCGGCGGGCACGGTGGTACACAATATCGAACTGCGGCCGGGTAAAGGCGCGCAGATGGCACGGTCGGCGGGAACGCAGGCGCAGTTGATTTCGCGCGAAGGCGGCGTGGCGCTGTTGAAGCTTCCTTCCGGTGAGACGCGGCGCGTGCCCAGCGATTGCGCGGCAACGATCGGCGTCGTCGGAAATTCCGATCATGAGAACGTGTCGCTCGGTAAAGCCGGACGGTCGCGCTGGTTGGGGCGCATGCCACATAACCGCGGTGTTTCGATGAATCCAGTCGATCACCCGCACGGTGGCGGTGAGGGCAAGACTTCGGGCGGACGCCATCCGGTGACGCCGTGGGGCCAACCGACGCGCGGCTACAAGACTCGTAACAACAAACGTACGGATCGCTTTATCGTGAGCCGTAAAGCCAAGAAGCGGTAGGGATGACGCGGTAGGACACTGACATGGGACGCTCACTGAAAAAAGGGCCGTTTACAGACGGCCATCTGGAAAAAAAGCTCGACGCGCTGAACGCGAAAAACGAGCGCAAGGTGATCCGCACCTGGAGCCGCCGCTCGACCGTGCTGCCTGAGTTCGTGGGCCACACCATCGCGGTACACAACGGCAAGAAGTTCATTCCCGTATATGTGACCGAGAACATGGTCGGCCATAAGCTCGGCGAATTTTCGCCGACCCGCACGTTCAAGGGTCACTCCGCGAAAGCGGCGACCGAGAAAGGCGCGAAGTAAATGCTGGCTAAAGCGGAAGCGCGTTACGTCAAGATATCGGCGCAGAAGGCGCGCCTGGTGATCGATCTGATCCGCGGCCTGCGCGCCGAGGATGCCATTCAGACGCTGAAGGTCACTAACAAGCGCATTGCGCCGTCGGTCGAAAAAGTGCTGCGCTCGGCCATCGCCAACGCGCAGAACCTGGACGACAACCTGGATACCGACGAACTGGTGGTTGCCGAAGCGTATGTGAACGAAGGTCCGCGCATGAAGCGCATTCGTCCGGCTCCGATGGGCCGCGCGTATCGGTATCAGCGCCGCATGTCGCACATCGTGGTGAAGGTTTCCAACGAAGTGCGGCCGTTCAAAGGGCAGTAGGAAAAAGGGAAAAGAGTTTCGATGGGACAGAAAGTACATCCATACGGTTTCCGGCTCGGGTTCAATAAGCCCTGGCGCTCGCGCTGGTTTGCAGGCGCGGATTACGCCAAGCTGCTGCGTGAAGATCTGGAGCTGAAAGAGAACCTGCGCGGCCGATTGAAATCCGCCGGTGTGAGCTCGATCGAAGTCGACCGGCCCGGCAACAAACTGCGGGTCACCATTCGCACGTCGCGTCCCGGCATCATCATCGGCCGCAAGGGCGCGGAAATCGAGAAGCTGAAGTCGGAGCTCGCGAAGAAGACCAAGCGCGAAGTTTTCATCGACATCAACGAGGTTCATAAACCTGAGCTCGATGCGCAGCTCGTTTCGGAATCGATTGCGCTGCAGCTTGAAAAGCGCGTGGCCTTCCGCCGCGCCATGCGGAAAGCCGTCGATTCGGCGCTGCGCTTTGGTTGCAAGGGCATCAAGGTCCGCGTATCGGGCCGCCTGAACGGCGCGGAGATCGCGCGCTCGGAATGGTATTTGCAAGGCCAGCTGCCACTGCACACGCTGCGCGCCGATATCGATTACGGATTTGCGGAAGCGCATACCACGTACGGCGTCATTGGCGTGAAGTGCTGGTTGTATAAAGGTGAAATTCTGGAAGGACGCCGCCGGGCTTACAACGCCGAGCCGGAACCGCGCCGCAGAGAGCGGCCGGATCGCGATCGCGGCGATCGTGGTGGGGACCGGGATCGTGGCGGAGATAGAGGTGGCGATCGGGGTGGCATGCGGCGGGATCGTCCGCCATCCGCTCCTCCTGCAGCGCCTGCTCCGCATGTCGAAGCGCCGGCTCCTGAGGGACCTGCGGTGCAAGCCAACCCTGGGGAATTGCCGCGTCGTAGTGGCGGACCTTTGATGCCGCCCATTGCCGCGCCGCAGCCGCCGAGCTGGAAACACGAATCGCGTCCGGCTACGGAACATACCGACAGCCCGGAGTTACCGCCGCCGCCAGCCGGTGAGCCGGAAGGGTCGCCCTCGTAATCGGGGCGTTAGAAACAGAGGAAATCGACTATGTTGATGCCCAAGAAGGTAAAGTACCGCAAGCAGCAGCGCGGCCGCATGACCGGGAAAGCCTGGCGCGGAAGCGACATCTCGTTTGGCGCGTACGGCCTGAAGGCCATGGAATGCGGTTGGGTGACGGCGCGGCAGATTGAAGCGGCGCGTATCGCGATGACGCGGTTTATCAAGCGCGGCGGTAAAGTCTGGGTGCGGACGTTCCCCGATAAGCCGATCACCAAGAAGCCCGCTGAGACTCGTATGGGTAAAGGTAAAGGCGCGCCGGAAGAATGGGTTTGCGTGGTGCGGCCGGGCAAGATTCTGTTCGAGATGGAAGGCGTGACGCCCGAGATTGCGTCTGAAGCGATGCGTCTCGCGGCACACAAGCTGGCCATCCGGACGCGCTTTGTACAGCGCGATCAGACGGCCGTCGTGGCGTAAAGGAAATTCGAAATGGCGAAGAAGGCGAAACAAAAGAGCCCGCGCGACATGAACGATCAAGAGATCGATCAGCAGTTGCGCGACATGCAGGAAAAGACATTCCGGATTCACTTCCAGATGTCGATGGGGCAGACCGACGGTGTGAAGCGTCTGCGGGAAATGCGGAAAGATCGGGCGCGTCTGTTGACCATCCGGCGCGAGCGCGAGTTGACGGCAGCGGGGAGCAAGTAATGCCAGAACAATTTCACGAGGGCGGGCATAAGAACGAGAAGGTCGGCGAAGTGGTCTCGACCAAGATGGCGAAAACCATCATTGTCGAGGTGAGCCGCCGCGTGCCGCATCCGCTGTATAAGCGGATCATGGGCAAGCGCAAGCGCTTCTACGCGCACGATGAGGAAGGAACCGCGCGCATGGGCGATGTGGTTCGCATCATCGAATGCCGCCCGTTGAGCAAGTTAAAACGATGGCGTCTGGGCGACGTGATCCGGCGCGCGGCGCAGGTGAGCGTGGCGCCGAAAGACGTCGAGACCAAGGTTTAGCCGACAGCGGTTACGTAAGGCGCAAGGGAGCGATTTATGGTTGGAATGAGAACGATTCTCGAGGTGGCGGACAACTCCGGCGCACGGCGCTTGAGTTGCATCCTGCCGCGCGGCGGCGACCTCGGGCTGCGGGCCGGTTTGGGCGATGTGGTGACCGCGAGCGTCAAAGAAGCGGCGCCCGATTCGAGCATTAAGAAGGGCAAAGTGGTGCGCTGCGTGATCGTACGGATGCGTAAGGAAACGCGCCGCCGCGATGGCAGCTACATCCGCTTCGATTCGAACGCGGCCGTATTGATTAATGAAGTCGGTGAGCCGGTGGGGACCCGCGTGTTCGGCCCCGTCGCTCGTGAACTGCGCGATAAGCGCTTCATGAAGATTGTGTCGCTTGCTCCGGAGGTGATCTAAACATGTCGCTCGCTAAGATGACTCCCGGTCAGAAAAAGGGAGTTCCGAACCGGATCCGCTTGCGCAAGAACGATGTCGTGCGCGTGATTGCCGGCAAAGACAAAGGCAAGCAGGGCCGCATCCTCGACGTGATCAACGAGACAGGACGTGTGATCGTCGAACATGTCGCGATGGTGAAACGCCACACCAAGGCCAACATGAAGAAAGAGATGAAGGCCGGTGGCATCGTCGAACGCGAAGCTCCGATTCATGTGTCGAACGTGATGCTGCTGACTTCCGGCGGCGTACCGACGCGGATCGGGACGAAGGTCGAAACACAGGGCAAGAAAACGCGGCGCGTCCGTGTGGCGCGCAAGTCGGGCGAAGTGCTCGACAAAAAGTAAGTTAGGGCAAGAACAATGGCAGCCAGACTCAGAGAACATTACGCAAAAACAGCGGTCCCGGCCCTCCAGAAGGAGTTCAGCTATAAGAACCCCATGGCGGTGCCGAAACTTGAAAAGATCTCGATCAACATCGGGCTCGGCGAAGCGACCTCAAACGCCAAGTTGATGGATGGCGCGGTAGCCGAACTCGGTGCGATCGCCGGTCAGAAGCCGGTCGTCACGAAAGCCAAGAAGTCGATTGCGGCGTTCAAGCTCCGCGAGAACATGCCGATCGGCTGCATGGTCACTCTGCGCGGCGACCGCATGTACGAGTTCTTCGATCGCCTGGTGAACGTTGCCCTGCCCCGCGTGCGCGACTTCCGCGGCGTGAGTCCGAAGAGCTTCGATGGCCGCGGCAATTACACGCTCGGCGTGCGCGATCAGTTGATCTTCCCGGAAATTGATTACTCGAGGGTCGATAAGACCAAAGGCATGAATATCTCGATCACCACCAGCGCACGCACCGACCAGGAAGGCTTGAGCCTGCTGCGCAACATGGGGATGCCGTTCCGCGCGTAGCGACACGGCAAAGGAATAGAAATGGCGACAACCGCGAAAATCGCAAAAGACAATAAGACGCCCAAGTTCAAATGCCGGCACCGCAACCGCTGCTGGCGCTGCGGACGGCCGCGCGGCTTTCTGAGCAAGTACGGCATCTGCCGCTTGTGCTTCCGCCAGCTCGCCCTGAACGGCGAGATTCCAGGCGTGACAAAGAGCAGTTGGTAGTGAAGGTTAGGAAAGGTTTGAAGAGCTAGAAAATGACCAGTGATCCGATCGCCGATATGCTAACTCGGGTGCGCAACGCCATGCTTGCGCGGCACCCGAAAGTGGATGTTCCGGCTTCGCGCCTCAAAGTGGAGATTGCCCGCATCATGAAGGAAGAGGGCTACATACTCAACTACAAGGTGGCTGAAGAGGGCGTCAAGAAGGTCATCAAGATCTATCTGAAGTACGGGACCGACAATCAGCCGGTGATTACCGCCATCGAGCGCGTGTCGCGTCCGGGCTGCCGCTCTTATGTCGGCAAGACCGATATTCCGCGCGTGCAGGGCGGCCTCGGCATCAACATTCTGACCACGCCGCGGGGCGTGATGACGGGCAAGAGCGCGCATCGCGAAGGCGTTGGCGGCGAATTGCTGTGCAGGATCTGGTAGGCAGAGAAGAACAATGTCACGAGTAGGAAAGAAACCCATCCCGGTTCCATCCGGCGTCAAAATTCAGATCGGCGACCAGCTAGACGTCCAGGGCCCCAAAGGCAAGCTGACGGTTCCGATTCCGCAGGGCATCCGGTTTGAGCAGAACAACGGCACCTTAAACGTCGTGCGCGATTCCGATGAACATGCCGCGTTGCACGGACTGACGCGAGCTTTGGCTTCGAATGCGGTCGTCGGCGTATCCACCGGATTCACTCGCGAGCTCGATATCGTCGGTATCGGATTCCGCGTCGACGTGAAGGGCAAGGTCGCGCTGTTTACTCTCGGCTATTCGCATCCGATCGAGTTTCTGTTGCCCGACGGCGTCGATATGAAGGTCGACAAGCAGACGCACATCGTTCTGACCGGCTACGATAAGCAGGTTCTCGGGCAGGTCGCGGCCAATATGCGCGCGCTGCGCAAACCGGATCCGTACAAAAACAAGGGCGTCCGCTACACGGGCGAAGTGCTGCGCAAGAAGGTCGGTAAAACCGGCGCCAGCGGCAAGAAGTAGAACCAAGGGATAACTGATGGTTACGAAAAAATCCAAAAACGAGATTCGCGGACGGATTCACGAACGCATCCGCCGCCGGCTCAGAGGCACTTCGGAACGGCCGCGTCTGGCGATTTTTCGCTCACTCTCGCATACCTACGCGCAGGTGATCGACGATTCGAAAGGCGTCACCGTAGCTGCGGCTTCCACGGCAGGCAGCAAGGGTGGCGGCAACGTCGCGGCGGCCAAGCGGATCGGCGAAGAAGTCGCTCGCAAGGCGATTGAAAAAGGCATTAAGCGCGTCGTGTTCGATCGCGGCGGCTATCTGTATCATGGGCGCGTCAAAGCGCTCGCCGATGCGGCGCGGGAAGCTGGACTGGAGTTTTAACGAATGGCGAATTTAATCGGTAAGCGCATTGACCCGCAGCAGCTCAACCTGAAAGAGCAGGTGGTCTCGATCAACCGCGTGACGAAGGTCGTCAAAGGCGGTAAGAACATGAGCTTTTCGGCGCTCATCGTCGTCGGCGATAGCAACGCTAAAGTGGTCGGCTTCGGCGTGGGCAAGGCGAAGGAAGTTCCGTCGGCCATCCGTAAAGGTATTGAAGCGGCTAAGAAGAATCTGCGCAAAATCCATCTGCTCGAATCGACCATTCCGCATCAGTCGCTCGGTCGGTTTGGAGCAGGGTTGGTGCTGTTGAAGCCGGCGCCTCCCGGAACCGGTGTGATCGCCGGTGGACCGGTTCGCGCCGTGATTCAAGCCGCTGGAATCCCCAACGTGCTGACGAAATCGATCGGTTCGCACAACCCGCATAATGTCGTGAAAGCGACCATCGCGGCGCTGGTGCAATTGCGCGATAAGAACGTCGTGGCCGAGATGCGCGGTCTCGCCGTGGAGAAGCTCTAGTCATGGATATGATTCGCATTAAGTTGGTCCGCAGCACCATCTCGTGCCCGGAAAAGCATAAGATCATTGTGCGGGCGCTGGGTCTGAAGAAGCTCAATCAGGTGGTCGAGCGGCCGGATACCCCGGGCTTCCGCGGCATGGTCAAAAAAGTTCCGCATCTGCTGGCGCTGGTAAACACTCCGGCATAGGTTAAAGAAGGAAACCAAGCAATGAATCTCAGTAATTTAAAACCTCCGGCCGGGCAGAAACACAAGCCGAAGCGCATCGGACGCGGCATGGGTTCCGGTATGGGAAAGACTTCTACGCGCGGATCCAAGGGTGCCCGTTCGATTTCCGGCTACAGCATCATGCGCGGCTTTGAAGGCGGCCAGATGCCGCTGCATCGCCGTCTGCCGAAGCGCGGCTTTACCAACATTTTCAAGAAGTACTTCGCTGTGGTTAACCTGGGCCAGTTTGAAACGCTGGAAGGCAACGAGTTCACCGTGGAAAAGCTTCAGAAACTCGGGATCGTCAAGAAGCTCGAAGACGGCGTCAAGATTCTGGCCGACGGCGAACTGACTCGCGCCATCACCATCGAAGCGCATCACTTCTCGAAAGCGGCGGCAAAGAAACTGGCCGATCTCGGGGGAACCGCCAAGGTGATCGGCGCTCCTGCGAGCCCAGAAGTCGAAGCCTAAGAACATTCGGCATACAATCGGGAGTCAGCAACCCGCATTATGAATAAGATCCTCGAAGCCTTCGCCAACGTATTCCGTATCCCAGACCTGCGCAAGCGGGTCTTGTTTACGCTTGGGCTCCTCGCCGTTTATCGTCTGGGCAGTCACATCCCAACGCCCGGAATCAACCTGGCGCGCTGGGAAGAATTCTTCTCGAAGAATCTCAACGGCATGTTCGGCCTGTTCGACGTGTTTGCGGGCGGCAACGTCCGGCACTTCACGATCTTCGCGCTGGGCATCATGCCGTACATCACGGCTTCGATCATCCTGCAGTTGCTTACGGTCGTCGTTCCCACTCTCGAGAAGCTATCGAAGGAAGGCGAGATTGGGCGCCGCAAGATCACGCAGTGGACCCGCTACCTCACCGTGGCTCTTGCGTTGATGCAATCCTTCGGAATCGCCGTTGGACTGCAATCGTCCGCCGGCAACATTGTGCTTCATCCGGGCGCCGGCTTCGTTGCGATGACGATTTTGTCACTGACCACCGGAACCGCTTTCATCATGTGGTTGGGTGAGCAGATCACCGAGCGCGGCATCGGCAACGGCATGTCGCTGATCATCTTCGCCGGTATCGTGATCGGACTGCCCAACGCCATCCAGAACATCTACGTCCACGTGTTCGAAACGCACGACTGGAACGCGCTTACGCTCTTAGTGCTGTTGGCGTTGATGATTGCCGTCGTAGCGTTTATCGTACTCGTCGAACGTGGCGAGCGCCGCATCCCCGTTCAATACGCCAAGCGCGTGGTCGGGCGCCGTGTGATGGGCGGTCAATCGACTCATATGCCGTTAAAGGTCAATGCGGGCGGTGTGATTCCGGTCATTTTCGCCTCGTCGATTCTGGCGTTTCCGCAGACCGTCGCGAACCTACCCTTCATCAAGAACACGCCGTGGATCGCCAACACGCTCGGTTCGATTCGCCACGGCGAGCCGCTTTACATGATTCTGTTCGTGGCCGGCATTATCTTCTTCTGCTTCTTCTACGTCTCGATCATCTTCAACCCGAACGAGGCTGCGGACAACATGCGCAAGTACGGCGGATTCATTCCGGGCATTCGGCCGGGACGCAACACTGCCGATTACATGAACAACATCCTGACCAAGATCACCGTGGTCGGCGGGTTGTACCTGAGCATCCTCTGCATTCTGCCGGACATCATGATCTCGGGGATTCACCTGCAGCACTTGCCGCTGGTCGGGAATTTCATCGACACGTATTTTCCGAGGTTCCTGCTCGAAGGTCTGGGCGTGAACTTCTACTTCGGCGGTACCAGCCTCCTGATCGTGGTTGGTGTGGCCATGGATACGATCAACCAGATCGAGGCGCAGCTGATCATGCGCCACTATGAAGGCTTTACGCCGCGCGCCGGGCGCATCCGCGGGCGTAGGAGTTCTGTCTAAGATTGCTTTCCACAGAAGCGGTAGGTACGCGGCCCGGTAACCAGCCGGTCGCTCGTAAGTTAGGCCTGGTCCTGTTCGGACCGCCTGGATCAGGGAAAGGGACGCAGTCCAAACTACTGGTCGAACGGATGCGGATTCCGCAGATCTCGACGGGAGATATGCTGCGGGAGCACATCCAGCGTGGCGACGGCATCGGCCGGACGGTTGAGGCGCGCATGAAAGCGGGGCTTCTGGTTCCCGATGCGCTGGTGAACGAACTGGTCGCGGCGCGGCTCGCGGAGCCCGACGCCGAACGCGGGTTCATCCTGGACGGATACCCCCGCACCATCGCCCAAGGCGGTGTGCTGCTGGAGCTGCTGGACCACAACGATGCCGAAGTGGTGGTAATCCATTTGGTTGTGGATTATAATGTGGTTATTGCTCGGATCACGGGCAGGCGGCAGTGTCCGCAATGCGGCACGCTTTATAACCTGAACTCACGTCCTCCCAAAGTAGCCGGCATCTGTGACCTGGATGGTGAGCGCCTGGTGATTCGTGAAGACGATCGCGAGCAGGTGATTCGGGAGCGCATGGAAGAATACCGGCGCCAGACGAGTCCGCTGATCGACTTTTTCCGGGAATCGGGCCGGAGGCTGTACGAAATCGATGCGAGCCGGGCTACCCCGCTTGCCGTATTCGACCAAATTTGCGGGCTGCTGGATTGCGAGCCGAATGGGCACGCACCGCAGCCTTAACGTGCGTTTCGAAGTAGTAATTGACGAGAGTGTAAGGCCAGGATGATTGTTCGCAAGACGAAAACGGAGATCGAGAAGATGCGGAAGTCGGGCCTTCTCGTTCACGACATCCTGAAGAAGATCGGCGCTATGGTTCAGGAAGGGGTCTCGACGTGGGATCTCGAACTAGCGGCGGTCAAGATGATGGAAGATGCGGGCGCGAAACCGGCTTTCAAGGGCTACTATGTGCCTGCCGCCGGAGAGCGCTATAAGTTCGTTCTGTGTACTTCGGTGAATAACGAAGTGGTGCATGGGATGCCGTCGCCGAAGCGGGTGCTGGCGCCGGGCGATGTGGTTTCGATCGACACCGGGGTGTCGCTCGATGGCTGGTACGGGGATTCGGCGATGACGGTGGGTGTCGGCGAAATCAACGACGAAGCCAAGCGGCTTTTAAAAGTGACCGAAGAATCACTTGAACTCGCCATCGATCAGGTGCGCGAAGGACGGCGGCTCTTCGATATCTGCGAGACGGTCGAGAAACACGTGACGAAAAGCGGGTTTTCGATTGTTCGGGAATACGTTGGGCACGGCATCGGAACGCAGCTCCATGAGGAGCCGCAGATACCGAATTATGTCGACCGGCGGAATGAAAATCCGAGGCTGCGCGAGGGGATGGTGCTCGCGATCGAACCGATGGTCAACTCGGGCCGGCCGGAGACGAGAGTTTTGAAGGATCGCTGGACGGCCGTTACGAAAGACGGCTCGTATTCAGCGCATTTTGAGCATTGCGTGGCCGTTACGGATAACGGCCCGTACGTGTTGACGCGGCCCTGAAGTCGGGGATGGCGCGCGGCGCGGTGGTTGAGGCAGAAGTGCTGGAGGAGCTGCCGCGGTTACTCTACCGGCTGAAGACTTCGGCGCAGAGTCAGATTATCGGTCATCCGGTGGGGGCGGCGGAACGCAATTACGTCCGGCTGCTGAAGGGTGATCGGGTGGAAGTGGAGTTGAGTCCGGACGACCCGTCAAGGGGCCGGATTTTGAAGAAATTGCCGGCTGCGGGTTAGTGCTCGCGGGGCGAAGGAAGGTCTCAAATGAAAGTTCGGGCTTCGGTCAAGAAGATGTGTGATAAATGCAAACTGGTCCACCGCGAGGGCGTGGTGCGAGTCATTTGCAGCAATCCCAAGCATAAGCAGCGTCAGGGTTAAGGAACAAGGAAACTATGGCACGTATCGCGGGTGTGGATTTACCAGCCAAGAAGAGAGCCGAAATCGGCCTCACCTATATCTACGGCATTGGCCGAACGCGCGCCAAGTCGCTGCTCTATCGCTGTGGCATCGATTTCGACAAGAAGATTGGCGATCTGAGCGAAGAGGAAGTCAACTCTGTTCGTAACCTGCTCGAAGAAGAGGGTCAGGTCGAGGGCGACCTCCGCAAGGAAATTTCGCTGAACATCAAGCGGCACATTGAAATGGGTTCGTATCGCGGCTTGCGCCATCGCCGCGGGCTTCCCCTTCGTGGTCAGCGTACCCACACCAACGCACGTACCCGCAAGGGCCCGCGTAAGGGCACCATTGCGAACAAGAAGAAAGCGACAGGTAAGACTTAATGGCGAAAGCAACCGCGAAGACGGCGGGCAGCAAGGCCGGCGGCAAAAAGAAGAATTACAAGAAGCGCGAAAAGCGGGTCGTCCACAACGGCTTCGTTCACGTTCAAGCTTCGTTCAACAACACGATCGTGACGATTACGGATCCGGACGGGAATACGGTTTCCTGGTCGAGCGCCGGGTCTTTGGGCTTCCGCGGCTCCCGCAAAGGGACGCCGTTCGCTGCGCAGCAGGCCGCGTTAACGGCTGCCAGCAAGGCGAAGGAAAGCGGGCTTCGTTCGGTGGAAGTTCGCGTATCGGGTCCGGGTTCAGGCCGCGAGTCGGCGGTTCGTGCGCTCGCGACGGCAGGCATCGAAGTTCGCCTGATTCGCGATACCACGCCGATGCCGCACAACGGCTGCCGTCCGCCCAAAAAGCGACGCGTCTGATTTTTAAAAGTTTTCAGCAGTTCAGTAAGCAAGCGGGACGAAGCGGCAAACGTGCACAATTTGCACAATCCGCGTAAACCGCACGTGACAGGTAAAGGAGAAAGATTTGGCACGTTATCGAGGCCCCGTTTGCCGGCTCTGTCGGCGCGAGGGCATGAAACTATTTCTAAAAGGTGAGCGCTGCCACAGCGAAAAGTGCGCCATCGAAAAGCGCAATTTCGTTCCCGGCCAGCACGGTAAGGATCGTAAAGCCAAGATCGTCGGCTACGGTCTCCAACTCCGCGAAAAACAGAAAACCAAGCGCGTTTACGGCCTGCTCGAAACGCAATTCCGCAACAGCTTTGAAAAAGCCGCCCACATGAAGGGCATCACCGGCGAAAACCTGCTTTCGCTGATGGAGCGCCGTCTGGACAGCGTCATCTATCGTATGGGCCTCGCCACCAGCCGCCCACAAGCTCGCCAAGTTGTCCGCCACGGCCACATCCAGGTGAACGGCCGCAAGGTCGATATCCCGTCGTTCGTCGTAAAGCCGAACGATGAAGTAGCCGTCCGTGAATCCAGCAAGGAAAATCCCACCATTCTGTCCGCCCGCGACGCTACGGCCCACGCCCCTTCGCCCAGCTGGATGGATGTCGATCGCGACAATCTGAAAGGCCGAATTTCAGGCATGCCGCGGCGCGATGAGCTGGTGCAGATTCCGATTAACGAGCAGTTGATCGTCGAATTGTACTCGAAGTAACAGTGGAATAATAAAATTCGGTTGTTTTGGAACGTTGCGCGACACGCACGCAACGTTGTACCCCATTGAGGAATCAAAGAAAAAGATATGTTTAAGGGCTTTCAGAAACCTAAACGCCTGGTCGCGAACACCGATACCCTGACGGAACGGTACGGGATGTTCACCGCGCAGCCTTTCCAGCGCGGATTTGGCACCACCATCGGCAACAGCCTCCGCCGCGTACTGCTCAGCTCCATCGAAGGCGCGGCCATTACGGCCGTCCGCATCTCCGGCGCCGAGCACGAATTCAGCCCCATCCCGGGCGTCGTCGAGGATGCGACCGATATCATTCTCAACCTCAAGCAGATTCCTTTCAAGATCATGGGCGAAGGGATGAAGACCGTGCGTCTGGTTTCCGATCGCGCTGGAGAGATATTCTCCGGCCAGATCCAGACGGACGCCGATGTCGAAGTTCTCGACCGCAACCTGCACGTCGCGACCGTTAGCGAAGGCGGTCATCTCGAAATCGAAATGCGGCTCAAAATGGGCCGCGGTTACGTTAGCGCTGATAAGAACTTCGACGAGGATCTGGCCATCGGCTACATCCCGATCGATTCCGTTCACTCCCCGGTTCGCAAGGTCAACTACACCGTCGAAGCCGCGCGCCTCGGGCAGATGACGGACTACGACAAGCTGACTTTGGAAGTCTGGACCAACGGCGCCGTCGCTCCTCAGGATTCGATTGGCTACGCCGCCAAGCTGATCAAAGATCACATGACGATCTTCATCAACTTCGAAGAAGTTCAGGAATCGGAAACCGAACAGCCGGAGCGTGGGATCGAGCGTACGGGCGATCAGCTCAACCGATCTGTTGAAGAACTCGAGCTTTCGGTTCGTTCCTACAACTGCCTGAAGAACGCCAACATTCAGACCATCGGCGAACTGGTGCAGAAGTCGGAAGCCGAGATGTTGCGCACCAAGAACTTCGGCCGCAAGTCGCTGAACGAAATCAAGGAAATCCTGCAGGGCATGGGCTTGTCGCTCGGGATGAGTCCCGATGCGCACGGCCGTCTGCAGCCGCCCGCCGCCGGTTCGCCGGAAACCAGCTTTGACACAGACGATCTGTCTGCTGAACAATAATCAAGAGGCCGCATGAGACACAAAGTTGGCACATCGAAACTCAAGCGCGACGTTGGCGCGCGCAACTCGCTGCTCAAGAACCTGGTGACCAGCGTCATCATCACGGACTACATCGTCACCACGATTCCGAAGGCGAAGGCCGCTCAGCCGCTCGTCGAAAAGATGATCACGCTAGCCAAGCGCGACACGCTGCATACGCGCCGGCAGGCTGCCGGTTTTCTCGAAACGCCGGCTTCGGTGAAGAAGCTGTTCGACACGCTCGGTCCGAAGTTCAGCCAGCGCAACGGCGGCTATACCCGGATCACGCGACTCGGATTCCGCAAGGGTGATGGCGCCGAACTCTGCAAGCTAGAACTCGTCGGTACGGAACTGGTGAAGCGCGCGGCCGAACGGGCCAAGCGTCGCGAAGAGCGCCTGAAATCGCAGCAAGAAGGCGCTGAGAACGAACCGCCCGAGTCCTAACCTCGGCTGATCAGAATTGGAGCTGAGCCGCCTGTTCCCTCACCGGGAACGGCGGCTTTTTCTATTTCTGTGACTGCTTCCTTATGCTCAATCTCGACGCGCTCGCGTTTGATCTCCAGGCGAATGTGACCGAAGAAGCTCATATAGACGTTTGCGATCCAGACCAGCGCAAACAGCGATAGCATGTAGCCGCGCCAATCCGGATAAAGCAGCTTGAACCGCGTGATCACCAGGAAGATGGCCGTTACGTAGTGACTGAAACAGTACTCGCACGTAAACAGATAGAAGAACTTGCGCTCCACGAGCCGTTTGCAACTCTGGCTGCGGCGCTTGCAGAATTCGCGCGGCTCTCGAAACACCTCTTCATGCGTGACGGTCCAGGCGACCGATGCAATCGGAATCGCGAGAACGAAGAGCGTGATGATCTGAACGGTCAAACTGGACATGGCAGACTAGACACTACAACTAGCACAGGGAGAGCCTTTTGCGCCTGAAATACTCCGGAATCGTTTCGCTTCTAACATCCGTTTTGACGGCCCAAACGCAGCTGCCGCCCACGCCGAAGAAGCCGGTGGTCGACGTCTACCATGGCGTCTCGGTGACGGACAACTACCGGTGGCTCGAGAACGCAAAGGACCCGGACGTCAAAGCCTGGGCTGCGTCCGAGACGGCGATCGCTCGGAAGTTTCTCGATTCCCTGCCCTCCCGTCCGGCCATTCTCGATGAACTTCATGCGTGGGACAAGAAGCGAGAGATCACCTACGGCGGCTTCGTATCCCGACCCGGCGTGATTATCGCGATGAAGAGTGACCCGGCAAAGCAGCATCCTGTTCTGGTTGCGTTCCGGTCCCTTGACGATCTCGCTTCGGAACGCGTGCTGGTCGACCCCGATCAGATCGACCCATCGCACACCACCAACTTCGACTTCTTTGCGCCGTCCACGGACGGTCGATATCTCGCGGTCTCGCTCTCCGCCGGTGGCAGCGAAAGCGGCGACGTCCACATCTACGAAACTGCGACGGGTAAGGCTATTAACGATGTGATTCCGCGCGTCAACGGCGGTACTGCCGGCGGCAGCGTCGCATGGAACGCCGATAGCAGCGGCTTCTTCTACACCCGCTATCCACGCGGTTCCGAACGTCCCGCGGCTGACATGGACTTCTATCAGCAGGTCTGGTTTCACCGCCTGGGAACGGCAACGGATGCGGACACCTATGCGATCGGCAAAGAGTTCCCGCGCATCGCCGAGGTCGCGCTCTCCAGCTCGCATGATGGACGCGCCATCGCAGCGACGGTCGAGAACGGCGACGGGAGTGAGTATGAGCAGTGGCTCCTCACTCCGGGCCAGCCGTGGCGCAGACTGGCCGGTTATGCCGACAGCATCACGCAACTCGCCTTCGGGTTCGACAACGACGTCTACCTGCTCTCGAAGGAGAACGCTCCACGCGGGAAGATTCTGCGGTTGCACCTGAATCAGTCTCTGAAAGAAGCCCAGACGGTTGACCCGCAATCGGACGTGGTGATCGAGGCCTTCTACCCTTCCCCGGCAGGTCTGTGCGTTGCTGAGATGACGGGCGGCCCCTCGCGCCTGCGATTCATGAACAGCGACGGCAGTCATTCGCGTGACGTCGCATTGCCGCCGGTTTCGTCGGTGTACGGCTTATCGCGCCTTGAGGATGGAACGCTGCTGGTCGCTCTTGGCGGATACCTGACGCCGTTCGGATACTACCGGTTCGATCCGACCTCCGGCGGGCTAACAGCCACGCGCTTTCACTCAACGTCTCCGGTGGCAACCGACCCCTATGAAGTGGTCCGTGATTTCGCGGTGTCGAAGGACGGCACGAAGATTCCGATCAACATCATCCGGAAGAAAGGCCTCGTTCTGGACGGCTCGCATCCTACGCTACTCACCGGTTACGGAGGTTTCGATATCGCGACGCGACCTGGGTTCAGCGCCAGCCGCTTCCTATTATTGGAACGCGGATTCGTTTTTGCGGAGGCCAATCTACGAGGCGGGAGCGAGTACGGCGAGGAATGGCACGACGGCGGCCGCCTTACGCGCAAGCAGAATGTGTTCGACGACTTCGCCGCCTGCGCGCATTATCTGATCGATCACAGATACACGAACGCGTCAAAGCTGGGGATCGAAGGCGGCAGCAACGGCGGACTACTGATGGGCGCGGAGCTAACCCAGCATCCGGACCTCTATCGTGCCGTGGTTTCGGGCGTCGGGATTTACGACATGCTTCGCAATGAGCTGACCCCCAACGGCGCATTCAACATCACTGAATACGGAACCGTAAAGGAAGCCGATCAGTTCCGCGCGCTTTACGCCTACTCGCCCTATCATCACGTTCAGTCCGATAAGACGTACCCGGCCGTTCTGTTCCTCACCGGTGACAACGACCCGCGCGTCGATCCGATGAACTCGCGCAAGATGACCGCGGCACTGCAGGCAACGGCAACCAAGCAGCCGATCCTGCTGCATACCAGCGGAACATCCGGCCACGGGGCATCATCGAAGGACGAGGCGTTCGCCGACACCGCGGACAGCGACGCTTTCCTTATCCATGAACTCGGGGCCGAGTAGAAGCTATTTCTTATCCTTATCCAGCTTCAGATTCAGGACTGATTGCCGCCGCGTATCGAAGGAACTCAGCGTTCGGACGGCGCTCACCTTATCGCCACGCTCGGCTGAAAGTTGGAAGTCGATATCCGCGCTCAGGTCGTGGAAGTAGTAGTCGCCCTGCTCCTTGGTGATGAACGAAATGATCTGAAGCGTTTTGGTGTTCTTGAGCTGAACAATCGCCCCCGCCTGCGGCTTCCCCGCAGCGTCGGTGACGATCCCTTGCACATCCCTGACCGCGGGGCCGCCCTTGTTCTGCTGGGCATGGGCGGCGGGCGCAGATACGGCAAGCAACACGATCGCCGCCACGAGGGCAGACAAGCCGCGGCGGGCGGACTGGATGAGCAGGTTCATGCCAGTTTCGATGGCGCTGGTAAACCGAACGTTACGCAAGATGAGCAATCTTAACGCGCGCGCTATGACCACTCGTCCTCTTCTTCCTCTTCCTCCAGCTCCTCTTCGTCCTCATCCTCATCGAAATCTTCGTCCTCTTCGTCTTCGTCTTCATCCTCGTCGACGTCATCGTCAACGGGCTCCAACTCCAGAGGATGAATGCTGGCGACGCGCAGTTCGGCAGCGCATTCGTCGCACGATACAGGATCGCCTTCTTCCAATTCCTCTTCTTCCACGTCAAGATCGGCTTTGCAATTCGGGCAGTTCATTTTGTCCTTATTATCCTCAGTGTCGTTTCTCAGCGTCGTTCCGCTTCCAATGCGCAATCGCCAGCAATCGGTCTTCCGATACTTCTAAACACTCTCAATTGGAGACGATGTCGATTACACTTACGGAATCTCCCGGAAATCTCATTCGAAATCTTAAATGCTGCGCTACATCACACTTCTGTCTTTAGTGGCCGCTCGACTGTTCGGCCAGCCGCCGGCGCCGCCCGGGCAGCCGCTCACCGGACCCGGAGGCCACGATTACCTCTATCCTTCATACCAGAAACTCGGGCCGTATTTCGTCAATCCGAATGATCCGGAGCCATATACCGCGTTCTATATTCTCGAACCGGCGGGGGGCACGCCGCCCACGTCCCTGCCTGCCGTGCTTTTCCTTCACGGCTACCTGCTTGCCGCCGAAGGGTATCCGTTGGGGGACAGCCCGGACACGTATTTGTACTGGCTCGCGCATCTCGCCCGCAAGGGATACACGGTCGTTTTCCCCGCGTACGACTTCCGGCAGCCGCCGCGCAATTTCACAGGAAATATTATCCAGAGCTGGCGCGCCGCACTGCAACTGCTGAAGTCCGGGCAACGCGGCCTGATCCCGCCGACTGTGGACTCGCGAGGAATCGAGACCGTCTTCGCGGGACATTCAATGGGAGCCATTCAATGCTTTGCGGTTGCCCAGCAGCTGACCGTTAGTCCTCTGGACGGAGTTCCGCTTCCGCGCGCGATCGCGGCATTCTCGCCGGGGGTTGGCAGAGCCGCTATCTCGACAGACGTTTCGTCGATCAGCCCAACGATTCGTGTTGTGATTGCGCACGGCGATGAAGACACTAACAACACTACGACCGTAGCGGCGATTTGGAATTCGCTCAAACGCGCGGTTCCAGCTGCGAATCGCGATCTCCTCCTGGTGAACTCCGATTTCCATGGCTCGCCGGCTCAGATTGGAAACCACTTTTTCCCGGATACCAACGGCTACAGCGATGAGGGGCCGGGCATTGATAATCGGGATTTCAACGTGACCTGGAAACTTAGCATTGGTCTGTTTAACTGTGTGCTGCGCGGCGCCGATTGCAGCTACGGATTGGGTCACGGTTCGGCGGACCAGGTGAATATGGGGCGATGGAGCGATGGGAAGCCGGTGACACCGCTGACGCTGCAACCGTAGGACGAGGCTATTCGCGGCCTTTCACCAGACCCGGCAGTTCGTTTTCGGCGCCATCGGTTGGCCCACTTTGCAGCTCCAGGCCTGCGCGAATTCCGGCATGTTGACTAGCGTGCCATTTACGCGAAATTCAGAAAGCGAGTGGGGGTTGGTGGTCGCCTGAAGTCTCCGTGACTGCGGCGTATCGTTGGTACACCACATACCCGCGAAGCCGAGGAAGAATCTCTGTTGAGGGGTGTAGCCGTCCACGTCACTTAGCTTCCCGCCGGCCATTAGTTTGGTAAATGCGGCATAGGCCAGACGCAGGCCGCCGTTATCCGCGATGTTCTCGCCTTCGGTTAGCTTTCCGTTCTCCTTCACGTCCGGCGCAACCTGGAAGTTACCGTACTCGTCTTCGATGCACTTCGCGCGCGTCTCATAGGCCTTTGCGTCTTCCGCCTGCCACCAGTCGGTGAAGTTGCCCGCAGGCGTCGAATTGGCGGCCCTGGTCGTCGAACCCGTGCGTCAGCTCATGCCCCACTACGGCGCCCACGGCTCCATAGTTCGTGGCGAAGTCACTGCTTGCTGCATAGAAGGGCGGCTGTAAGATTCCGGCCGGAAAGTTGATGTTATTCATCTGCGGGTCATAGTACGCGTTGACTGTCGGCGGCGTCATTCCCCACTCGGTCTTGTCGACCGGCTTACCGATCTTAGCCATCTGGCGGTCGAACTCGAACTCCGTCGCACGCTCATCGTTACCGACCAGATCGCCGGGAAGAACTTCGACCTTCGAGTAGTCGCGCCACTTATCCGGATAGCCGATCTTATTGGCAACCGCGTGCAATTTTTCCAGAGCAAGCTTGCGGGTCTGAGGTGTCATCCAATCGACGCTCTCCAGGTCCTGCTGCATCGCCGCTTCGATATCGTTCACAATTTTCAGCGTCCGCGCCTTACCTTCCGATCCGAAAGTCTGCTGGACGTAGGCCTGCCCCAAAGCTTCGCCCAGATCGGAATCGGTTAGTCGCACGCAGCGCTTCCAGCGCGGCTGCTGCTCCTTTTGACCGGTCAACGTCTTGGCGTAGAAGTTAAAGTTCTCATCCACAAACTTAGTCGGCAGCCAACGCGCTTCCGAGTGGAGTAAGTGCCAGGTCAAGTAAGTCTTCCAGTCATCGAAGCTGAGGCGGTCCAGCATGGCGCCCATTCCGGTGAAGAAGTCCGGAGCGGCGACGTTGATGGATTGCCCTTCGGCATGCACTGCGGGAAGAAATAGTTTCCAGTCGAACGCGGGCGCGAGCGCAACAACTTTATCGGGAGTCATGGGGTGGTAGACGTTGGCCGGATCGCGGCGGGAGGTCACGTCCATGGAAGCCTTCGCCATTTGTGTTTCCATCTTCATGATGGTGGCCGCGTCCGCAGCCGCTTTTTCAGCAGGCTCACCCGTTAACTCGAACATGCGAGCAACATGCTTGACGTACTTTTCCCGGAGATCCACGGAGGTCGGATCGGTCTTGAAGTAGTAATCGCGCTCGGGCAAGCCCAGACCGCCCTGATCGAGGTTCGCGATGACCTTCGTGGCGTCTTTGAAGTCCTGCCCGGATGATGTCGAGAAGACGGCATCGACTCCCATGCGCTGCAGGCGAGCCATTTCCGCACTCAGGCTCGGGAGGTCGTGAATCGCGCCGATACGCTCCATCTCGGGCTGCAGCGGTTGCAGTCCCTTGCGGTCAACGGCCGCCACGTCAATGCACGCTCCGTAGAAAGTGCCGATCTGGCGATCGATGGCAGAACCGGCGTCGGGCTGCGAGGCATCCTTTTCGAGAATGGCGCGGAGAACGGTTTCGTTGCGCTCCTGCAACTCGTCAAAGCGAGCCCAGCGGGCACGATCCGCGGGTATTGGATTGTTCTTCAGCCACGTGCCGCACGCGTACTTATAGAAGTCGTCGCAGGGACTGACACTGCGGTCCACCATCCCGGAGTAGCCGGGTAGGCGAGGTCCGGAGTCCGCATCCGGAGGTGCGGCGATCAAGTGTGCCAAGGGGAGAGCGGACCCAATCAGGAGTCCGAAAAAACGGAAGCGCATGCCTTGAGTTTAGAATGCGACTCGAGGCATGCGCTGGGGAGGGACGATTTTGGAACCGTCCAGGGGAGATGTTATAAGCCTGCCCGAACCTGTTGCTGCTGCGGTTCGACTTTGGCGTCCGCTTCTGTAATGGCGTCAGGTGCAGAGAAGTTAGAGATAAAGCGGCGCAGCGGATGCGAACTTACCCACGCCTGAGCCTGTTGCGTGGCGCGGTCTTTATCTTTCTTCTGCAGTTTGTCGTTTACCCACTGCATAAGGCTAGAGGCGCGGGGCTCGCCGGCTTGCTGGGCGATCACAAGATACTCATAAGCCTTGGCCCGATCCATCTTCACGCCTTCGCCATTGTAATAAAGAATTGCGATATTGCAGAGCGATGCACCGTCGCCCAGTTCCGCACCCCTCTGATACCACTGCATCGCCTGCACGGGGTCTTGTTGGACACCCTTGCCTAAGTCGTACATGGAACCAATGTTGAAGTCCGCCTCGGCGATTCCAGCATCAGCAGCTTTGCGATACCACTTCATCGCATTCTCGTAATCCTTCTGTTTTTCGAGAATGGTTCCGAGATTATCGGCCGCATTGGGATCGCCCAATTCAGCGGCTTTTTGAAACCAGCTGATGGCAGTATTTTCATTCTTCTCGACGCCCGAACCTGCGAGGTATGCGAGCCCAAGATTGTATTGGGCTTCGACCAAACCCTGATTGGCCGCGCTCTCTAGAAGCTGGGCGGCCTTCGCGAGATCGCGATCGGCGCCTTGTCCACGCGAGTAGAGGAGTGCGAGATTGTATTGAGCTTGGCCAACACCCTTATCCGCCAGCCCCTGCCATTCGCGGCTTGCGCAGCTAAAGTCTCCTGAGTTGTAGCACTGCATTCCGGCGTTGAAATCGGCCGCGAAGCAAGAAGCTGAGATTCCCGAAGTAAGAACGATAATCGCGAGTGTTGACCGCTTCATGCCATTGAAGAGGCAATCAGTTTGCCAAACTCCTTAGCACCCAGTCACAGGGCGACAACTAGTATATCTGCGTTATTTGCCAATGTTTACAAGTGATTTCGCAGTCGGTTGCGCGTCCATGAATCTAATCTAAATGCGGGATGACAGACGTAAATATCTTTGTTCGCGGCGTCGCACATGACTTGAATAACCAGATTATGATCCTGCTTCACGCCCTCGATCGTGTTGAGATGATGTGTCCCGGGGACCCTGACGTTAAGTACGCGATGAAGGCAGCCGAGGACTGTGCAAGATTGGCGGGGCAATTACTGCCCAATAATCGCGAGCGCCGTATTTTCCAGCCGGTGTCCTTGAAAGCGGCGGTGAGCGAAGCTGCAATGTTTGTGAGACCGCTGCTGCCCGCATACAATCGACTGGAAGTAGACTGCCGCTCGGATTGTACGATCGACTTTGCGCCGTCCGAAATGCAGCAGGCAATTACGAACCTGTGTCTGAACGCGGTAGATGCGATGGCAGGACCGGGTGTGATCCGGCTATCGACCGAGCGCGGGGCGGGATCGGCGACCATCTCGGTTTCAGACACGGGCCCGGGAGTGCCGGCGGAATTGCGCGAGAGCATCTTCGAGCCGCTGTTCACAACCAAATCGAACAAGGGCGGCAACGGGTTAGGCCTTGCGCTGGTGAGAGAACTGGTGCAGAAAAATGGCGGGACGATTTCAGTACACGATGTTGTGCCGCATGGAGCGGAGTTCCGGATTTCGCTGCCAGTGTTTTTGTAAACGCCGGTAGACGCTACGCTGGGACTTGCGCATTCTAGCCATCGAGAGTTCGTGCGATGAGACGGCCGCCGCGGTGGTGGATGACGAGATTAAGATTCTCTCGTCGGCGGTCGCTTCGCAACTCGATATTCATGGGAAGTACGGAGGCGTCGTGCCCGAGTTGGCGTCTCGCGAACATCTGCGCGCGATCGTGCCGGTCGTGCAGCTGGCGCTCGAGGAAGCTCATGCCGCGCTCGAGAGTCTTGACGCGATTGCTTGTACCGCCGGTCCAGGGCTGATTGGCTCTTTACTCGTTGGATTGACGTATGCCAAGGGGCTTGCCTTTGCCCTGTCGAAGCCGCTCATTGCGGTGAATCACATTGAGGGGCACATTCATGCGGTGATTCTGGAATCGAGGCGCAAGGGAACGCCGGTCGAGTTCCCCGCCCTGGCGCTTGTCGCGAGCGGCGGCCATACGCATCTGTTCCGCGTTGAGGAAGACGGAGGCGTGGCTTTGCTGGGGCGCACGCGCGATGACGCGGCCGGTGAGGCCTATGACAAGGTGGCGAAGCTGCTCGGCTTTGGATATCCGGGTGGACCGATTATCGATCAGCTTGCTCCGTTCGGCAATGGACGCGCCGTGCCGTTTACGGCGGTGCGGATGAAGGGGAATCCCCTGGACTTCAGTTTCAGCGGGCTCAAAACCGCGGTGCTGCGATGGACCGAAGCCCGCGATTTGTCTGCCGAGCTTACCGCGCGGCGTGAATTGTTGGCTGTGCATCCGCGGCCGACGATCGAGCAATGGCGAGCCGTGACGCCGCGAGCGACAGTGGATATGTTGGCGAGTTTTCAGCGCACCGTGATTGATGAGCTGTTACGGCGCGCGGCGTTAGCGGCTGGAGAGATCGGGGCGCGTGCAGTGATCATCTCGGGTGGAGTGGCAAGTAATCAAGGGTTGCGTGCGGCCGCTGAGAAAGCGGATCTGACGGCACCTGTGCACTTCACGACGCGCGCGCTCTCGACGGATAACGCAGTGATGATTGCAGCTGCGGCTTTCGCGAAAGCGAGGCGCGGGGAATTTGCCGACCTGGGAGTTGCGCCTTACTCAACGCTCAAAGCAGTATCGAGTTAGTAAGTCGCGCGCCCGCCGCTGGCGTCGTAGCACTGGCCGGTGACGAACGAGCAGTCCGGACTTGCCAGGAAGTGGACCACAGCCGCAATCTCGTCCGGCTCACCAGTTCTACCCATCGGGATACGAGCGGTCATGTATGCGACCTGCTCCGGTGACAGCTGATCGAGGATGTTGGTGCGGATCACCGCCGGAGTAACCGAGTTGATGCAGACGCCTTGTGTCGCTACTTCTTTCGCCATCGACTTGGTGAGTGCGATCACCGCGCCTTTACTCGCGGAGTAGGCGGACATGTTCGGATTGCCTTCTTTACCGGCAATCGAGGCGATGTTGACGATGCGTCCGTAGCCGCGTTCCCGCATGTGCGGCAGGACGGCGCGGGAGAAGTAGAACGTGCCGTTCAGGTTGATGTTGACGACCGCGGTGAATTCTTCATCCGAGTATTCCCAGCTCGGTGCGGACTTGCCCGCAATGCCCGCGTTGTTGACGAGAATGTCTATGCGGCCGTGCTCGGCTAACGTTTTCGACACGGCCGCGTTGACTTCGTCGGACTTCGTGATGTCGACGACCAGCGGGAAGGCGTCGTCGATCGAGCCGGCGACATCGCTGGCCCCGGCCAGATCCAGATCCGCGATGCCGACGAGGGCGCCCGCGCGTGCAAGACGCCGGGCGATAGCGGCACCGATGCCGGTAGCCGCCCCCGTGACAATCGCGACTTGTCCCGTAAGCTCGAAGCTCACGGGCTTATGCTTCGCGCGCGACGTGAACCTTCAGGTTCGCCGTAACCGCGCGATGCAGACGCACTGGAACAGTGAAATCGCCGAGCGAACGAATCGGCTCTTCGAGCAGAATCTTCCGGCGATCGATGTTGAAGCCCTGGGCTTCCAAAGCATCAGCGATATCCTTCGACGTTACCGAGCCGAACAACTGATCGTTCTCGCCGGCGCGCTGCGTAATGGTTACGGTCTGCGCGTCCAGCAGCTTCGACAGGTCTTCCGATTCGTTCTGCGCTTTGGCTTCGCGCTTCAACCAGGCTTGGCGCTCCTGATCCACAATCTTCTTGTTGGATTCGGTGGCGGCCACCGCCAGGCGCTGCGGCAGCAGGAAATTGCGGGCATATCCGGCGGCGACTCGAACCACTTCGCCGCGAGCGCCGAGTTTCTCGACGTCTTCTCTTAAGATGACTTCCATGATGTCGTGATCTCCTTACTATGCGGGCGACGAGAACGGCAGCAGCGCGATGTTGCGAGCCATCTTGATCGCTTCGCTCAAGCGGCGCTGGTGCGGGGCGCATACGCCGGACACGCGCCGGGGAACGATCTTGCCGCGCTCGGCGATGAACGACGAGAGCATGCGCACGTCCTTGTAATTGATGTCGTCGATCTTCTCGACACAGAACCGGCAAACCTTCTTGCGACGGAAGTATTGCTTCTTCTGCGTCGCGACTGCTTTATCACCGCCAGTGGGCCGCTGGGACGCGCTGACGGGTCTTCCTCCACGAGTTTCTGCCATGATGTCTCCTTAGCTCCTGCTTACTGAGCCGCGGGCATCTCGGGCCCGAGCATTTGTTGCGCAACGGACGGTTGCGGCGCGGCGGGAGCGGCACTGGCCTTACGGCTGGCGCGTTTCTCGCGATGTTTCTTGCGCTTCTCGATGCGCTTCAAATCCTCATCGATGCGCACGGTCATGAACTTGATCACCACGTCGTTGACGCGCAGGCGGCGTTCGAATTCATGCACGGTGGGCGCCTCGGCCTGAAACTCGATCAGGACGTACTCGCCTTCGCGGTACTTGTCTACGCGGTACGCAAGTCTGCGCTTGCCCCACTTGTCTACTTTGTTAACGGTGCCTCCGGCATTGGTAATCACTCCCGACATCTGTTCGATGAGGTGATCGACTTCCTCCTCCGTGGCATCCGGCTTGACGATAAACAGCTCTTCGTAAATACGCATTCTTCCTCTTTTGTGTTAGCTTCCAGCGCGACGATTGAATTTCGTCATGGCCTTTTCGACGCCTTCAGCGATTACTGCACGAACCGCGTCAGCCGCGAGGCCGACCAGTTCGTCCAATTCTTTTTCCTGCTTCCGCTTGAAAGGCGAAAGCACATACTCGGCCGCGTCAGCGAGCGGGCGGCCTGGATTGATGCCCATGCGGATCCGAGTAAATTCCCGGGTTCCGAGACTTTCCACAACCGACTTGGTTCCGTTGTGCGTGCCGCCGGAGCCTTTCGGTTTGATTTGCAGCGTAGGCCACGGGAGATCCAGTTCATCGAAAATCAGGATCAGATCCCGCGGCGTCAGTTCATGCTTTTCCATCAGCGGCCGCAGCGACGTGCCGCTCAGGTTCATGTACGTGATGGGCTTAGCCAGCATGACAGGTTGCCCCTCAATGGTTCCGGCGCCGACCAGGGCTTTGGAATCCGGGCGCGTGACGCGAATCCCGGATTGTTCAGCCAAACGGTCAATGGTCATGAAGCCCAAGTTATGCGGCGTGTAACGATATTCCTCGCCGGGATTGCCCAGGCCTGCCACCAGAAACACTTTCGGGAAGCCGGACTACTTCTTCTTCCCGGCGTCAGCAGCGGGCGCTTCGTCTTCCTTCTTGCCCTTCTTGACGACTTCGGGCTCGGAGGTGGTAGCGGCGACGTCAGGGGCAGCGGCCGCTTCTTCTTCGGCCTTGATGCCGACCACGTGAGCGATTACGGCTTCGGGCGCGCTTAACAGACGGACGCCTTCCGCGAGCTTGATGTCACTGGCGCGCTTCGAATCATTGAGCATGAGTTCGGTAACGTCGATGACGAAGTTCTCGGGGATGGAATCCGGGACGCATTCGATTTCGACCTGGCGGGTGATGACTTCGAGCAGGCCGCCCTGTTGTTTGACGCCCTTCGGTTCTCCCTGAGTGACGACGGGAACGGTGACGCGAAGGCGGCGCGTGAGATCGATGCGCTTCAGATCGACGTGCAAGCAGACGGCCCCGGACTGGGTCGTATTGCTCGTCGACCACCATGACGGGCGATTTGTCGCCGGCGATGTCGAGATCGAAGATGGTGTTGTGGCCGGTCTTCGAGTGGATGATGCCGAGGATTTCTTTAGGACTGACGGCGATCGAGATCGGGTCTTTGAAAGCGCCGTAGACCACGGCTGGGATTTTACCGGCCGCGCGGGTCCGGTGTGCTTCGTTTTTGCCGCGGCCTTCACGTACGGAGGCCGCAACGCTTGTATCTGTTCTCAACTTCTATATCTCCTGTTTGTGCGATCCGGCCAAGTCCGATTTACCAGCGTGGGTTGGCCTGAATGCGCTTCCTAAAACTATTCCACCTTTTCGAAGAGCACGCTGATACTGGTCTCTTCGTGGATGGACTGAATGGCGCGGGCCAGCAGCGGCCCGACCGACAACGTACGAATCTTGCTCGAATTCCTTGCCGCTTCGGACAAAGGAATCGAATTGGAGCAAACCACTTCGCGGAGCGCCGACTTCTCGATCCGCTCAACGGCCGGCCCCGACAGCACCGCATGGGTTGCCGCCGCCGTTACGGAAGCCGCACCTTTTGCCAGCAGCGCTTCCGTTACACCCACCAGCGTCCCGGCGGTATCGATCAAATCGTCGACCACCAGGCAATGGGCATCTACTACATCGCCGATGACGTTCATGATCTCGGCGACATTTGCTTCCTCGCGCCGCTTGTCGATGATGGCCAGTCGCGTATTCAAACGCTTGGCCATCCCGCGCGCGCGCTCCACACCACCCGCATCCGGCGAAACCACCGTCAATTTGGGCAGATTCAAGTGCTGGTAATAATCGACAAGTACCGGCCGGAAATACAGATGGTCCACCGGGATATCGAAAAAACCTTGGATCTGGGCCGCATGCAGATCGAGCGCCATGATCCGGCTGGCCCCGGCGGATTCCAGAAGTTTGGCTACGAGTTTGGCCGAAATCGGAACTCGCGGCTTGTCTTTCCGATCCTGCCGACCGTACCCATAATAGGGTAACACCACGGTAATCCGCTGCGCAGATGAGAGCTTGACGGCGTCGATCATCAACAGCAGTTCCAGCAGGTTGCGGTCGACCGGCGTGCAAGTGGGCTGCACGATAAAAACGTCGGCGCCGCGGACATTTTCCTGGATCTGCAGATCGATCTCGCCGTCGGAGAACTGTTTGATCTTGACCCTGCTCAGGGGCAGACCGAGAAACGCGCACATCTCGGCGGCCAGAGGTTCGTTGGCGCGTCCGGAGAAGATCTTGATCCGGCCGGGATCCATTCCTCGTAAGGGCTGCGGAACTGCGAGGGAAATTGGTTGTTCAGCGGCAATGAGGCTGGACACACGTCACCTATGTTGAATTTGCGTTGCGATTTGATTAATTCTAGCGCGTTCAAATGCGCAACTTGCTGGTCGCCAAACATACTCCCGAAGGCTATCGAGCTTTCGTCAGGTAACGTTGAAAGGTGATTGACGACGTGGCGCGCGCGCGACGGGCGCTGGAGTTGGCACGAGATACATCAGAGCGCCTGTGGGAGGAGCATACTGCCTACTGCCACACGCTTGATCCGGCACGTAGTGTAGTCGGCGTGGAAGAACTTCGCCGACTGCGGGAGGCGTCTGAGTGGCAGGGCAAGGTCTATGCGGCCGAGCATGCACTCTTTAGAGCTGAGCACGGCACTCCCGGGATTATCGGGTCTCACGAAGAGTACCAATGGCTGACGACGGTTGACCGTGACATCACGTCGCTTCTGATCGTTTGCCCCGAAATCGTTTTGGGCAAGTATCTTGCCGTGACGAGAATAGATAGCGGCCCGCTGCGCCTGACGGAGCAGGAGACGGTTGAGGGTTGGTGGACCGCCGAAGCAGGGAGGGTTTTCGAAGGCACCTCGTGGAGCCCGCCCAAATATCAGGACGATTGGAAAGTCGCCTACAGTCCGCGGACTACTTCGATCCATGGACTGCCGAACGAGACACACGATGAATCCTGCGCCGGCTATGACGAGTGGTACGTCTTTGAGAATCAGGCGCCTGTCGAAGAGATTGAAAGTTTCGTAAACTGGGGCGGCTTTCGGCTATACGATCCGAAGTTTCAATGGTGTACCGATCGATTTTGGAGTCAGATCGCAAAGATGAAACCCGAATCATACATTGCGGATGGCACGGTATTCACAGTTGCTACGCGCAACCCCGTTTTGTTCAATCGCATCGTCTCCGGCTACTCGCATCCGTAAATGACCAGGCGGAAGTTTGGGCTGATCCACGAACTAGCGGGTTGCGAACCTACTTCCAGGCCAGAAGGTAAAGAATTGTCGCTCGTCGCGCTTGCAAGGTACAAAGGGGCGTAGACTCATCAATGCCGTAGGAGGAACCACCATGGACGTTCGCGTCATTATTAGATCATTACTTTGCGGCTCTCTGCTCGCAGCGGCGGCTACGACTTATGCGGCCGATCCCGTTGTGTATGCCAGTCTTGGGGCCGACGATTTTCTTTCGACTTACAACCCGTCGACTCGCTCGCCGAGCGGATTCAACAGCGTGGCGGAGAACGGGACCACGTTCGCGCTTTCGCCTGACGGCGCTACGGCCTATATCGGATCCACGGGAATTGCAGCGGTCTCAGTGGCAACCGGCGCGACGCTTTGGAAGCACGGCACGACGCTGATCTCCAGCGTGTCCGTTAGTCCGGACGGCGCGCAGGTTTACGCATTGGACTCAAACGTAGCGGTGCTACACATATATAGTGCCGCGACTGGCACGCTACTCAGCAACGTCACGCTACCCGGATTTCCCACGCAGGCGGCGGCTACGCCGGACCATTCGCAGATCTATGTCACCGGGGTCAAGGGAATCACCGTCGTTAGTGGGACTACGTTTACGGTAACTTCTACGATTCCGCGGTCCCTTTACTCCGGCGTCGCGGTCTCGTCGGATGGCAGCAAGGCTTACGTGTCTGCGACGGCAGGCGGCGCTGTTGGGTTAGTGATCGACACCAGCTCAAATACAGTGGCGGCCACCATTCCGGGGAGCTACGGTTCGGTCGGCGCTGTGGTATTGAGTCCGGACGGCGGAACGGCTTACTTCGCAAGCGACCATGGGCTGGTCGAAGTGAGCACGGCGACTAACAAGGTTACTGGAACGATACCGTCGACAAGCATTTCCTTTGGGTTGAACCTAGCCACCGACGGCACCTATGTTTACTATGCGGCGGGACTTGGTCAGGGACCAGGATTCATTCAATTCGACCTTCCCGAGAGCACTTACACGGCGGTTAGTCTGGGGGGAGAAGCGGTTGGGGTTCAAGTCGACGTGCCGGCCAACAAGGTTTATGTCTTACAGACGATGAACACCATTCTGACGGCCGATCCGATGTCCGGGGCGGTTACCGGGAACTTAGGCGCGGTGGTCGGAACCCGTGATCTGATCGTGTCTGGAAGCGGGAACGCGGTGGTGGGCGGCAACACAAAGGCAACGGCCAATCAAACCATCGAGCAGGTGAGTATTTTCAGTACGGTTCACCCGTTGGAGCGTCAGATCTCAATCCCGATTACTTCCGCCGGTCTCTTTGCGGTAAATCCAGACGCAAGTTCAATCTATGTTGTCTCCTCAAGCTCGCCCTTTACGGTTGAAGTAGTGAATCTGGCCGGCGTTGTTCAGCAGACCCTTGCTGTACCTCAGCTGAACGGAGTGGAAGCCCCGTTCTTTGCCGCGTCGCCGGACGGCTCCGCATTGTATGCGGGCGGCGTGTTTCCGAATGAGCTATGCAAGATCGCATTGCCAGCGTTCACTGTATCGAGCTGCGTGACCGTACCGGCCAACCTTCCGCTGTCGACGTCCGGGCGAACCATCGCGATCAGCAACGACGGAACGAAACTCTATCTAAGTACCGGCGGGTACGGAGTTTTGGAGTACGCTACATCCACGCTTTCAGTGACGCGGACACTCAATCCGCCCGCGCAGACGACGGGGAATTCGGAAGTAATCTACTCAGCGGCAGCAAACAGCATTTATCTGACCTACTCGCTACCGAGTAGCAGCGGGGGCGCGGATACCCCGTACGTGGCTAGCGTCAGTCTCGACACGTTCCAAATTACCGCCACGAAGGCGGTGAACTTCACGCCCGTGGATATCGCGATTAGTCCGGATGGTTCGGAGTTACTGGTTGCCGGGGCATCGTACGGCACCGTCGTGCTGAACGGGACAACGTTTGCGCCGGAACGAGTGATTCCGACCGGCTTGACCCAAAGCGTGGTCGTCGCGGCACAGTAGACACTCGTTGCGCGGAGAGTCGCGCGCGATACTGGGGCTATGCGGATGCTCGTCTGTGCCCTGCTGCTGATCCGCTGCGGTTTCGGCCAGACGGCGCGCGATATCGTCGTCCGCTCGGTCCATGAGTTTCACGAGAACGCGAAACTGACTAGCCGGTATACCTACCGCGAGCAGACTGTCCTCCACGAATACGATTCGTCCGGTAAGGTGAAGAAGACCGACAGGACCACCCAAGAGCTGCTGTTTCTCGGCGGTAAACCGTACGAGCATCTGATTGAGAAAGACGGCAAGCCGCTGGCCGGTGACGCGGCCGCCAAAGAGCAGCGTAAGTTCGATAAAGCGACCGCCGAGGCCTCTCACTTATCCGACGAGCAGAAACAGAAGCGGCTTGACGATTACGCGCGGGATCAACAGAAGGACTTTGATCGGATGCAGGCGATCCCGGATGCCTTTGATTTCCGGCAACTGGCTGATGACACGGTGGGGCCTCGATCCTGCTACGTGATCGAAGCTACTCCCAAGCCAACGTTCCGTGGGAAGTTCGCGAATCTTTACCACAATGTGAAGGGTAGAGTCTGGATCGATAAGACGGATTATGAGTGGGTCCGCGTTCAAGCCGAAGTATTGAACGATATTAGTTGGGGCTTGTTTCTGGCGAAGGTATCGAAGGGCGCTGAGCTGAAGTTCGAGCAGGTCCGCGTCAATGACGAAATCTGGTTACCAAAGCAGGTCATTTTCCAGGCCCACGCGCGCGCTCTGCTGAAGCACGTGTCTTTCGATCTGGAGGTAGAGTATAGCGATTACCGGCGCTATCAAACAGACTCACGGATAGTAAGTACGGAGACTAAGTGAGGAATGTCTACAACAGAAGCATTGATCATAGGCGCCGGTCCCACGGGACTGGCGATGGCGATTGAACTTAGCCGGCAGGGTATTCCGTATCGCCTGGTTGAGAAGAATGACCACCCGGCGCAATACTCGCAGGCGCTGGTGGTGCAGGCACGGTCGCTGGAACAGTTTGAGCGTTATGGCATCGCGGATCGCGCGGTTGCCGCGGGACGGGAAGCCAAGCACGCGATGCTCTTCAGCGAGCAGAAGCAGATCGCCGATGTCAAGCTAGACAAGATCCCGGGACGTTACCCGTACGTTCTGTTCCTGCCGCAGAGTGATACCGAGCGGATTCTGGCTGAGCATCTGGAATCGCTCGGCGGACGCGTCGAGCGCGGCGTCACGGTGGAGAAGATCGAAATGAGTCCCGACGGGGTGCGCGCTTCGACGCCCGGCGAGCCGATTGAGGCACGCTGGCTGATTGGGTGCGACGGGGCCCATAGCATCGTACGTCAGGCACTGAACGTGCCTTTCCCAGGGGATACGGTCGGCTTCGCGTTCGATCTGGGCGACGTAAAACTGGAAGGGCCGAATGTGCCGGGCGATGAGCTGCGCGTCTATCTGCATCGCGGGGACGTGGTGTTTTTGGCGCGGCTGAAGGATGACGTATTCCGTGTGATCTCCGCCGAACGCGGCCGGTCCGCAGCCGAAACGGGGCGGCAGCCGACCGAAGCCGATTTTCAGACCGCGATCGACCGCTGCGTGGGTCCGGGAATTCGTGTTGCCAGCGCCGAATGGATGACCCCTTTCCGGGTGAATCAGCGCAAAGTGGAGCATTACCGCGTGGGCAATGCGTTTCTGGCGGGGGACGCGAGCCACATCCATTCGCCCGTCGGCGGACAGGGGATGAACACGGGTTTGCAGGACGCCGCGAATCTCGGATGGAAGCTCGCCGCAGTTCGGAATGGCGCGCCGGAACGGCTGCTCGACAGTTATGACGAAGAGCGCGGCGGGGTCGGTAAGGCGCTGTTGAAGGCGACATCCCGCGGGCTTGCAGCGGCGACTTTGGAGAACCCGATTGCCGAGATGATGCGCGACGCCGTGGTGGCTCTGGGGACGCGAATGGAGTTCGTCCGCGGACTGCTGGCCGGCTTCGTTTCGGAGACGGCGATTAACTACAAGAAGTCTTCGATTGTGGTCAACGCGGGCGAGCGGGTGCCGAATCCGGACGTTGCCGATGGACGGCTGCTCGATCCGCTGCGGGATGGCCGGTCGCTAGTGTTGGCGATCGACACGCCGGAGCTTGGCGACTTGCCGCAGCCGGTTTCCGCGCGCGACGGTGAAGACGTATCCGAACGGCGAAGGACCGCAGTTGTGGATCGTGCGGCCGGATGGTTATATCGGGTACAAGGGTCCGGCGGACGGGCCTAAGCTGGACGAGTATGCGCGCTTGACCGGATTAGTGTGAAGGGCTGCGCGTTCAGTTCCGCGATTTGCGGGGGCTCTTTGAACAGTCCAAAAATCGCGGAACCGCTGCCAGTCATGCGGGCGAGAATCGCTCCGGCTTTGGCGAGTGTCTGACGGATCTTCGCAAGTTCCGGGTGCAGTTCAAACACGGCGGATTCGAAGTCGTTCTGTGCCTGGCGGAGGTCCATCGACCAGACGAGTTCGGCGAACTGCTCGCGCTTACTCGCGGCTTGGCTTGGGTCGAGGCGCAGGCTGAGGGCGCGGTAGGCTTCGACGGTCGAGACGTGGATGTCGGGGGTCACCAGCAACCCGTACAGTTCGGGAGCTGGCGGAAGCGGGAAGATCTCATCGCCGCGGCCGATGCCGACTGCCGTCCCGCCGCAGAGGAAGAAGGGAACATCGCTGCCGAGTTGCGCGGCCATGGCGTGGAGCTTTCTTTGGGGCGTGGGGATGCCGGTGAGGGCGGGCATCGCGCGCAACACGGCAGCGGCGTCTGCAGATCCGCCACCTAAGCCAGCGCCCATCGGAATGCATTTGCGCAGTTCGCATCGGACCGTTCCGGTGATTCCGCTTTCCGCGAGAAACAAGCGGGCGGCGCGGGCAATTAGGTTGTCTTCGATCGCGATATTCCCTTCGATGACCACGCGGGTTTCAGGCGCCGGCTCGAAAGCGAGTCCCAATCTCGTCAGCTAGCGAGATGGTCTGGAAGATGGTGCGCAGCTCGTGGTAGCCATCGGGGCGCTTGCCCAGGACTCGCAGATCGAGGTTGATCTTGGCGTGAGCTTGGAGGCGCGTCACTTGTCGTACTGAAGCAGTGAGAACACGTCGTAACCTTGCAACTTGTCGCGGCCGCCGAGGAAGGTTAGCTCGACCAGGAAACCGAGTCCCGCCACCTCCCCGCCCAACTGCTCGACGAGCTGGATGACCGCTTTCGCCGTGCCGCCGGTGGCCAACAGATCGTCGACAATCAACACTCGCGTGCCCGGTCCGATCGCGTCGCGGTGGATCTCGAGTGCGTCGGTTCCATACTCTAGTTCATAGCTGACGGAAAGGCTGTGATACGGAAGTTTCTTCGGCTTGCGAACTGGAACGAAGCCCGCATACATGGCATAGGCGAGCGCCGGGGCGAAGATGAAACCGCGCGCTTCGACCCCGACGATGAGGTCAATTCCAGACGAAGCGTAATGGTCCTTGAAGCCATCGATCGAGCCGCGGAGCCCATCTTTGTCCTTCAGAAGCGTGGTGATGTCGTAAAAGAGAATGCCGGGTTTCGGAAAATCGGGGACTTCGCGGATCAGAGTTTTGAGTTCGGCCATCGGCTCCCTCAAGGGTAACCGAATGCGGTAAAGCCGCGCGCTACTGGGGTGGCGGGGGCGGCGGTCCATTGCGCATGCGGCGGCGCGAGTGCTCCAGATGCAGCTTCTGATACTCCGTCACTTGCTCGGGCGTAAGGACTGCCGTAACGCGGGCGAGCTGCTCTTTTTGAATGCGCTCCATCTCGGGGCGCGTCTGGTCCATGAAGACTTTCATCTTGGCGTGCGTATCGTCCAAAATCCCGGAGATCTGTCGATATTGATCAGAAGTGAGATGCAGCCGTTTCTGCAGCTCCTCCATATGGTTATGCTTCCATTGCTCGGGGGAGGGCCGCGTGTTGCTGGCCGATACCGTCCGCAGTTCATAGAAACGATACCCGAACACGCCGATCGCGGTTCCGCATAGGAACACAATCAGAAGAGCGACAGTGGGAATTCCGTACCGTTTGAACATTTCAAGAGCGCACTATATCGCAGTCACTTGGCGGGAGCGCGATCGGTAAACGAAGCGTTCTCCACCGGAACCGTGACCTGCACCGGCCCAAGATCCTGCTGGGCAAAGTGGTGATTGGCGATGGTCTCGACCCAGGTTTCGTCCTGAACCTGCTGCGGCGTCACGGAGACGAAAATACCGAGAGCGAAAGCAGCCGCAACCGTGGCCGTCGCGAAGATCTTGGAAAAGCGTTCGACCATCCGCGAATTCGCGCGACGGCTTTCGATCCGGGCCCACAGTTCGGGCATGAAATTGGGATTGGCTCCGTTATAGGCGGTCGCCTCCCGATACGCTCCAAAAAGCCGGTCGAGTTTCGATTCGTTATCCACCGTCATCGCTTGCCTTCCCTGTTTCCCGCTTGCCCATCGCCTTTAAAACCCGCTGCCGCGCCCGGAACAACCGAACCTTCAATGCATTCTCGTTGACCCGGTAGATTTCGGAGAGCTCCTTCAGCGAGAGCCCTTCGACCTCTTTCATTATTAACAGGGTTCGGTCCTGTTCGGAAACCGCTCCCAATAAAGTTTTTACTTCTTCGCGAACGGCACTGCGCTCGTCTTCGATTTGCGAGGCCATGTGGCTCGCGCTGGAATCCGCCGAGACGATCTGCTGCTCGCTGAGGTCCGCCATGCGCGATTCCGGACGCCTTCGCGAGCGCCGTAGATAGTCGTAGCAGGCATTCACGGTCAGCCGGTAGAGCCACGAGTCGAACCCGGAAGGGCTGCGCAACTGATCGAGCGCGAAATAGAGCCGTGTAAACACCTCCTGGCCGACGTCCTCGACATCTTCTGGACGGAACACCAGCCGCGAAATCGTGCCGAGAACGCGGCGGCGGTAGGCATTCACGACCTGATTGAACGCACCGGCATCACCCGCCCGGGCCCGAAGAATTAGCTCGAACTCAACCAGCATCTGAGAGATTGACGCCGGCAATAGAGTAGGCGTGCCGGCACATCAACAGGTTACACGGTTGTGGGGAGGTTGGGAGGTTTATAGGGCGTGCCAAGGGACGGACTCCCGCCTTCGGCCTCCCGCAGTCTTGTGGCGTCTGGACAAAGGCCGACCAGTCGGTACGCGCCGCCCCTGAGATTTTACATTCGACTCGTGTCGTCACGGTTCTGTTGAAGCTCGGTTCGCGAAGAACAAGATAGGCTCAAGATGGGATGAGGAAACGACTTGGCGGGTTGATCTTCTCGCGGTGAGGCCTGGGTTATGACGAGACATTTCCTCCATTCACGAAAGCGGGGATGCTGCAGGCTCGGGTGATGATACGGTGAGCCGCCGAAAGTTGAGCTTGCGTGAAATAGACCGCGTGATTGCCTATATCGCGGCCGCTACGATTGTCATTGTCCTTTTGGCATTCGCTGGACTCATTGCAAGAGGCTTTCTCTACCCGGAAATCGTCGTAATCAATGAGCTCGGCGGTTCCGTGCCTGCCGCCCTCGATATTGGAAGTTGCGAAGTACTTGCAAGGCAACAAATCGAACGGCCTTCACAGGATATTCACGGTGCGTACGCTCGCGCGGTCCGTGAGCGCGGAATCATTTACCTCCCAAACCACGCCACGCTGAGGGAACACGGCTCGGACGAAGATCATTATCTGAACTACACCGACGAGCGACTCATTCCGTTCAGGCCGCACGGCAACATAACCTCGGAGGAAGCCGCCACCCGGCACATCGCCGCTTATGAATGGTTAACTATCGAGGAAGGCCCCTTAAAAGGAAAACGGGCGTGCGTAGCAACTTCGATGCGGCGCCTCAAGTATCCGCCTTTATGAGCCGCGGGGTTCCTTTGACCGGTCAACCACCTCGACATTAGCCCGGCACCTGAAGGTGGGCCTTCCTGCAAGGCTATGGCTTTTATCGCGGCCGCGTGTTATGCTCTGTGGGCTCGCAACGTGGACTGCTTCTCTGCCCCAGCATGAAGTAGCCGCGACTTCTATCGGCCCTTTCCTGCCAAGCCGACTTCGAGCTTGGAGTGAAAGTCTTTAATGGGAACTACCGCCGATGTGTCATCGCGAGTCGCAATCCTTAGCCTTTGCTTTAGCGCCGCTGCGCTGGCGTACAACCACGACGCTGACGACGTCCAGTGCGTCCGCGATCCTGGGCAAGACGGTCACCTTGACGGCTGCGGTAAGTCCGTCGACAGCAACGGGAAAAGTCACGTTCTACGACGGCGCGTCGGTGCTCGGTATAGCTGCGTTAAGCGAGGGTTCAGCCACGTGGAAAACCGCGTTATTGAACGCCGGATCTCACTCGCTTACGGCGCGTTATGACGGCGACGCGAATGACGCACAAAGCTTGTCAGCGAAGGTTTTGATGCTAGTTCAAACTGTGCCGGCCTCGGCGGTACAAGCGAACCCACCCTTCGATTCCGTTAGCTATTCATCTGCTCTATACGCGGATTTCAACGATGACGGCAAAGTCGACGTTGTAGCCCTTGATATCGATTCGCAACTCCACGTTCTGCTGGGCAATGGCGCGGGAGCCTTCACTACGTCGGCGATCTTTCCGAACGTAACCACTTACCTGCTCGGCGACTTCGATGGCGACGGAAACACCGATATCGTTATTGCGGGGAATTTTTCGCCGAGTTTTACCGTTTTGCTTGGCAGCGGTGACGGAACATTCCGGAGTGGGCCCGTTACACAGATTCCGGGTGTCAACCCCGCGGTGAGCCTCGGCACCGCGGCTGATTTCAACGCCGACGGAACGCTGGACCTACTGGCTGCTGACACAATCAACAACGTCGTGTACGTTTTGACGGGGAACGGGGACGGTACCTTCCGCGCTCCAGCGGTGATTGCGAGCCTTTTCCAGCTACCCGCCGTGGCCGGAGATTTCAATGGCGACGGAAAACTCGACTTGTTTAACCTGGCCGGATATTTCTTCGCCGGCAACGGCGACGGGACGTTTGCAGACGGCGTCTCGATACTCCCGGGACAAAGTCTGACTTCTCTGACAGCGGTCGATATCAATAACGACGGAAAGCTGGATATCGTGGCGCTGGACTACGGCACAGTGGAAACGCTCCTCGGAAATGGCAACGGAACATTTCAGTCCATTTCCGGTCCGACAAATGTGAACGATCCACTAATACTCACGGACTTCAACGGCGACGGCAAATTAGACGCCGTGAACTATACCAGCGTGGCATTCGGCAATGGTGACGGCACTTTTCAGAGCTTCACTCCCATACCGGGCATGCAGAACGCTTTGGATGCCCTGCTTGCCGCCGATCTAAATGGCAGTGGGCAGGCTGATCTGATCGCGAACTCTGCCACAAGCCCGCCGGCCGTCTATCTGGCGACCTACTATGGAACGGTCGGCATTTCCGCTTCTCCGAATCCGGCGACTTACGGACAGCCGCTTACACTTACCGCGAGCGTCACCCCGGCGACGGCCACCGGAAGCGTCAGTTTCTATAGCGGGGCCGCGCTTCTGGGCGCCGCGCCCGTCGTGTCCGGCGTTGCTTCACTTGCGCTTACGCCGGATGCTTCAGGAAGGCAGGTAATAACCGCTGCTTATAGCGGCGACAGTGCGAACCAACCAGCGGTTTCTGCCCCACTCACGTTGCCAGTAAACGGCGCTTCTTCCACCGTGTCATTGGCGGCGAACAATGTCAATCCCACTTACGGCCAGACTCTCACGCTGTCCGCGACGTTGTCACCAGGAGCCGCAACGGGACTGGTGACTTTCTATGACCAAGCACTAGCAATCGGCGTCGGACCGGTAACTAGCGGGAAAGCCGTCTTCTCGACAGCAACGCTCAACACCGGAGTCCACTCCTTCTCCGCGCAGTACGATGCGGGCGCGGGCTACAGCATTAGTGTGTCGAACGTGGTTGCGGTGACTGTTACGCCGGCCGCGGCGGGAGCTTTCACCGCAGGTACAACGGTTATCCCGGATCTGCGCTACTCGGTAACGACCGTCGACCTGAATCACGACGGACTTACCGATCTAATCGGACTCGATGGCAACGGAAACGTTGCCGTGCTTCTTGGAACAGGGAACGTAGCGTTTGCAGCTCCCGTCCTATACCCGGCCGGACCGAGCCCCTGGACTCTGGTCGTCGCCGACGTGGATGGCGATGGCAACATGGACGTCATCGTCGGGAATGGATTTACCGTTGCCGTTCTCTTTGGGAACGGTGACGGCACATTGCGTACGGGTCCGACCACGACCTTTCAGAGCGGTCCATTTCCCGTTTCGATAGGCGAATTGCTACCCGGCGACCTGAACGGCGATGGCAAGATCGATCTCCTCGTGCTGGGGTATAACGGCCCAGCGGCCGTTCTCTTAGGTAATGGAGATGGCACCTTCGACTTCTCTATACCCGCTAACTTTCCAACTCCAGGACAAGGAGCTGTCTTGGGCGACTTCAATGGCGATGGCAAGCTCGATTGCGTATTGGTCGCCGGGGATGAAACCCTGCTGTTCGTAGTCGGAAACGGAGACGGTACATTTCAAAACCCGGTGACAATAGAGTCGACTTCGATTACCGGGCCTGTGGCAGCAGCCGATTTCAATGGCGACGGGAAACTAGATCTGGTCGTTGGCACGTTCGTCGAAGATCGCGGTTATGGCTTCGGCGTGCTCCTCGGAAATGGCAACGGCACGTTTGGGCCAATGACCGTCTACAGCGACCCAGGATTCGGGTTTATCATTGCCGACTTCAACGGCGACGGCAAGCCGGATATTCTGGTCGAATCTTACACCGTCAGCGGCTTATTTCTAGGAAACGGAGACGGAACGTTCACCCCCAGCTCGTCCCAAATAGACTTTAACGCCAGCGCAGTTGGCGACTTCGGGAGCTACGCGGCAGTTGACGTTGTTGCGCAGGTCAATGGCATCTATCAGATCGAATTCGGCGTGCGTCCATCCACACTCACGCTTTCAGCCTCTCCGAATCCCGGTACTCTCGGCCAGCCCGTTACTGTCACTGCAACGATAACTCCGTCGAACGCGACAGGGACTGTCACCTTCTACGATAACTACACGGTTCTCGGTGCGACGCCTGTAATCGGCGGAACTGCCGTGTTAACTACATCAAGCCTCGCCGCAAACCGGCAATTCCTGTCGGCCACTTATAGCGGAGACTTTCAAACCGCAAGCGCGCTTTACAACAACGAAGTGGTTGAGTTTGTTACCGGCTCGGCATCAACTGTAGCGCTTGCGGCTCCGGTAGGTCCGGTCACCTACGGTCAGGCTGTGAATCTCAGCGCCTCAATCCTACCAGCCTCCGCGACCGGGGAGATCACGTTTTTGGAAGGCACAAAGATTCTTGGCTCGAGCCTTCTCAATAATGGTTCGGCCGCGCTTTCCACCGCACTTCTTGACTCTGGACTTGACTCGATAAGAGCCGTATACGCAGGCAACTCGGTATTCGCTGACGGTTCCGCGTCTGCTGTTGCGTCATTGCAGGTGAACGCGACACCAGGCGGAGCTTTTGTTGCCAATGCGCTGCCCCCCGTCCCCGCAACCGATCTGACAAGCAATATCGCAAGCGCTGTCGGAGACCTGAATCGCGATGGTATCCCTGATCTCGTCGTCGTCACCAGTATTCAGGCCTGCGCTTATCTCGGGAATGGCGATGGAACTTTTCGGCAATCCTGGTGCGGATCCGGCGGTTATAACTACCCGTATTTACTCGCGATTGTGGTGATCGCGGATTTCAACGGAGACGGTATCCCTGATTTAGCCGTCACCGACCCAGGCACCGGGAACTTCAACCCGATGCTTTTCAACGGCAATGGAGACGGCACTTTCACTGCATCGGCCAATTATCCGCCCGAAATCTACTTTCCAGTCGCGTTGGCTGCGGCGGACATGAACCTTGACGGAACTCCGGACCTGGTGAGTTACGGAGATTCGATCGAGGTTTCTTTGGGGAATGCCGACGGAACCTTCTGGTTAACTTATGGGGCCTCTGCAGCGTTTCCCGCGGGGGCTGCCTCGTTGGTGGTTGCAGATTTTAATGCAGACGGTAAGCCGGACATTGCCATCGCCGGCAATGACCCGGCGAATGTCACTATTTTTCTTGGAAACGGCGACGGCTCGCTACAGAGCCCGACCAACTTCCCCGCCGGCGCGAATCCAACCTTGATGGTTACCGCGGACTTTAATCACGATGGTAAGCCCGATCTGGCGGTTATCACAGGCGCCCCGACGTCCGGACTTAGCATACTTCTTGGCAACGGCAACGGCAGCTTACAGGCTCCGCTAACTTACTCGGTACCTTCGGGCGTGACAAGCATCGCGACCGGCGATTTCAACGGGGACGGCAACCTGGACGTCGTTGTTAACAACAACAGTATTGTTTCGGTGTACTACGGTAACGGTGATGGAACTTTTCAGAGTCCGGTCGACACGACTTATCCTTTGCCATATCTTGCGGTGGGCGATTTTAATAGCGATGGTCGCACCGATCTTGTAGGATTACTCGGCGTAGTTCCTGCAACGAATTGCACTTATACTTCGTCGGTCTTCCCTACCGCAGTAGATGGAGACGGAGGCACCGTCACCCTCACCGTCACGACGAGCCTGCCGGGATGTGCTTGGTCGGTGACCGAACTTACACCTTATAGCGTTGATTCGCCCGAGGGTGCTTTCGGTATCGGAAGCGGCTCCGCGCAACTCACTATTCCGGCTAATCCCACCGGGGTTGACGCTATTGCTACGATTGAGATCGGTAACCAGCAACTGCCAGTGACTGTAGAAACTACTGTCACTCAGTTCCAGGACGTCCCGCCCGGCGCGTTCGCTTTCGATGCCATCAATCTACTCAGAGGAAAGGGGATCACGGACGGATGCACAACAACCGATTTCTGCCCGACGGAGAACGTCACTCGTGCCCAGATGGCTATCTTCATCATCCGTTCGATCTTCCTGGGAGATAACTTCCCTTACCCCACAACCCAGATCTTCAACGACGTCCCTCCCTCCAGTTTCGGCTACCAATGGATTCAGGAACTCTCGGCGCTCGGCATCACCAGCGGCTGCGGCGGCGGGAGCTTCTGCCCGGACGATCCGATCACGCGCGAGCAGATGGCGGTTTTCATCATCAAGGCTCGCTACGGCGCAACCACAAACTTCCCTTACTCCCCGACTCCACACTTCACCGACGTGCCGGTAGGCGCGTTCGCCTTCTCCTACATTCAGCGCATGGATCAGGACGGGATCACGTCGGGTTGTACGACCACGACTTATTGCCCCGACGACGACGTGAGCCGCGCCGAAATGGCGGTCTTCATCATGCGCGGAATGTTCAATGAGCAGATGCCTCCCGGCGATCCCGTTTTGACGGCCCAGCCCCTTGGATGCGAGATTTCGAGTGGAGAGAGCACTTCTTGCCAACTATCTGTAGCAAATGCTACTTTCGACAACACGACCCAACTCTCGGCATCAGGCGGTCTTACCTTCTCAAGCGTGCAAGTCTCTAATCCGACGACCCTTCAATTCACGGTAACTGCCCCGGCGGGAGTTACTCAACTAACACCTGAATCCCTGCTTGTGACGACCGGAACGCAGCTGTTGGTGTCGCCCAATCTGATCGGGATCTATCCGGCTCAGTAGCTGATCGGGAATGTGCCGATGAGATCAAAGTGCATCGAGCGTTGGGACGCGCGCCTCGAAAACGCGTTCGTCATATACTCGTAACAGTCCTGCCGCTCCGCGTCGACGGTTTGGCTAATCAGCTATTCTTGTGTCGACGCCACAATACAGTCCAGCAGTGCCGGACATCTTCACCGGTTACGAATTCAACGGCGCTTGGGACGAGATGTTCCGCGCAACAGGAAAACTGCGCAGCCACTACCGCTATCTGTATGCGCACCTGCTGAGCCTCAATCCCGACGAACTCCGCCGCAGCAAGCAGCAGGCCGACCTCTCCTTCTTTAATCAGGGCATCACTTTCACGGTGTACGGCCTGAACGAAGGCACCGAGCGCATCTTCCCGCACGACCTGCTGCCCCGCATCATTACGAGCGCCGAGTGGAGCACCATCGAACGCGGGCTCACGCAGCGCATCACCGCGCTCAACCTCTTCCTGCGCGACGTTTATCATGAGCGCCGCATCCTGAAGGACGGCGTCATCCCCGGCGAGGTAATTTACACCTGTAAGCATTTCCGCCGTCAGATGCGCGGCGTGAAGGTGGCGCGCGACATCTATGTAAGCGTCTGCGGCACTGACCTGATCCGCATTCCCGACGGACGATTCGTCGTGCTCGAAGACAACCTGCGCGTTCCCAGCGGCGTTTCCTACATGCTCACCAGCCGCAAGGTGATGAAGCAGATTTTCCCTAGCCTGTTTCGTAAATGCAGCGTGCGACCGATCGAGCACTATGGACAAGCCTTGCTCTCGACACTACGGTCGCTGGCACCGGAAGGCCGCTCGCAACCGACGGTGGTGCTATTAACGCCAGGCGTCTATAACTCTGCCTACTTTGAGCACGCCTATCTGGCACGACAGATGGGCATCGAGTTAGTCGAAGGTCGCGACTTAGTGGTTCATGACAACATCGTCTATATGCGGACCACTTCCGGCCTGCAGCGCGTCGATGTCATTTACCGACGGATTGATGACGATTTCCTAGATCCACTAGCCTTCCGCGGCGATTCCTCTTTAGGCTCGCCGGGATTGTTCAACGCCTACCACTCCGGCAATGTTGTGCTGGCCAATGCGCTCGGTACCGGCGTTGCGGACGATAAAGCCATCTACGCCTATGTGCCGAAGATGATCCGCTATTACTTGAACGAGGACCCGATCATCGACAACGTCGAGACGATGCTGATGAGCGATCCCATGGAGCGGTCACGCGTGCTGGAGCATCTCGACCGCTATGTTGTCAAAGCAGTAGGCGAATCGGGCGGCTATGGAATGCTGATTGGTCCCCATAGCTCAAAGGCGCAGCAGGAAGAGTTCCGCGATCGCATTCTAGCCGACCCGCGTAACTATATCGCGCAGCCGACGCTCAACCTATCGACCGCACCTTGCATGGTGAACGACCGGATCGAGCCGCGGCACGTCGACCTTCGGCCTTACGTACTCTGCGGACCGGACAAAGTCACCATCGTTCCCGGTGGCCTCACGCGCGTGGCGTTGAATAAAGGTTCGTTAGTTGTGAACTCGTCCCAGGGCGGCGGTTCGAAAGACACCTGGGTGCTTCAAGACTAACCCGCATGTTATCCCGAGTCGCAGATAGTCTTTATTGGATGGCGCGCTACTTCGAGCGTGCGGATAACTGCGCGCGCGTCCTGGACGCCACGTGGAACCTGATGCTCAGCGGACCGAGCCTATCGCGCGAGCAACGCTGGTATCGCGCGCTCCTGTTCATCGGGCTGCCGGTGGATGCGGTGGAACTGGATGCGCAGAGCGCACTCGTGCGGCTTGCTTCCGATCGGGGAAATGCGGCGTCGATCGTAGCGTGCATCACGGCCGCCCGCGAAAACGCTTCGCAAGTGCGAGATGAAATCAGCTCCGAAATGTGGGAGCGATTGAACCGGCTTTATCATGAGGTCACACGCGCGGCGGACAAAGCGACGGAACACGCGTCCGTGTCAATAGTGGCGACGGTGCGCGAAGGATCCCTATTGTTCCAGGGCGTTACCGACGCAACGATGAACCACGGTGAAGGTTGGGACTTCGTTCAACTGGGTAAGTACTTTGAACGGGCGTGCGCGCTTTCGGTGTTATTGGATGCCTACTTCTCTACCAAGGCTGCGGCAACCGATCTGGACTGGATGGGACTACTCACCAGTTGCTCCGCCTTCGAAGCTTACTGCAAGGTATACACGGCTGACTTAAAGCCTGAGTTCGTAGCGGAGTTCATCTTACTGCATCCGGAGTTTCCCTACTCTGTGCGATTCGCGGCCGAACGGATGCAACGCGCGCTGGAGGCGGTGGGTAAAAGATCGGCGCCCTATCGCAGCGCTCCGGTGGAGCGCATCATGGGACGCCTGCGGTCTTCACTCGCCTACCTTTCAATCAACGAAGTCATGGGTGGAAACTTCCGCGGGTTCCTGGATAACATCATCGAACAGGCGCGCGATCTGCATGCGGCGCTTCATAACGTGTACATCGAATACCCGGTAGAGGTGGCCCTCGAGATCTGATGTTCTACGCTGTCCGTCATTTCACGCGTTACCGGTACACCAAGCCCGTGTGGCAAAGCATCATGGAAGTGCGCATGCATCCGCGTAGCGAGAACACGCAGCGCTGCTTCACTTTTCAGTTATCGGTAAGTCCCCGCGCGCGCATCTTCTCTTACGCCGACCATCTCGGCAATCTGGTGCACCACTTCGATATTCCGGGCCATCACCGCCAGCTCACGATCATCTCGGATTCATTGGTGGATGTGGAGGAGCCGGCGCGCGAGCTAGAACCTTTGGGCACTGATGGATGGGACGAGGTCAACCGCATGGTGAAGGACGACGACTACTGGGATATGTTGATGCCCAGTAAGTTCGCGCGTCCGTCGCCCCAGTTAGAAGCATTGGCGGAGGAGTTAGATGTGCGGTGTGACACCGGTGAGGATCCCGTATCGTTGTTAGTTCGGCTCAACTCGAGCTTGTACCGTACGTTCTCGTACGCTAAGCGAACAACCATGGCGGATTCCCCCATCGAAGTCGCGCTCGAATCGCGGCAGGGGGTTTGTCAGGACTTCGCTCACATCATGACGACATTAGTGCGCAGCGTGCGGATTCCGTGCCGCTATGTAAGTGGCTACTTATATCAGAACGAAGAGACTTCGGACCGCTCGGCGGACGGCGCGACGCACGCGTGGGTGGAAGCGCTGCTGCCGGAGTATGGATGGGTTGGATTCGACCCGACTAACGACTTAGTAACTGGTATCCGGCACATACGTACGGCGATCGGCCGAGACTATGCGGACGTGGCCCCGACCAGCGGGATCATGAAAGGGCGCGCTTCAACGGAGTTACAAGTAAGAGTTCGAGTGACTCCGTCTGCCGCGGTACTGCCTCCCGATCAGGAGTTCGCCGCGGATGAAGAATGGTCGCAGTTCCTCGAAGAAGACCAGCAAGCGCAATTGTTGTATGCGCAACAACAGCAGCAGTGAAGCCTGATTATTGCGTTTAGCGATGCGATCCGTATGCGTCGGGGCGCGGCCTTAGTGTTGGCCTTTGCTGATTCGAGATCGTGGCCGTAGTCCCATCGAGTTTCGTCAATTGCACCGTAAATGGCTCGTTGTAAGTCATCGCGCGGTCTTGAAGAAAGCTAAGTGCGACGGCCTCGCCCAGCAACAAGGACATATCGCTGTCACTGCGCCAGTGAATTCCCGCATGGATACCGTGTCCGAAGGTAATGTTGTGACCCAGTTTGTTTAGCTCTCCGTTGACGGTAAGTTGCCCGCGTCCGAACCCTCATAGGCCGCTAGCGACGAACCATCGCTGGAAGGGACCAGCGGATTCGGAATCACGAAGTTACCGTCAAAGAAGAACTTCAACACAGTGATGCTGGCGCCGCCCACCGTGCCGTGTCCAGTCGGATAAGCCGGATGGACGGGCGAGCCCTCGGGAAAAGCCTGCGCAAGCAAGTACGTCCCGAACTTATTGAAGCTTTGCTGGAGACCGATCGAGTTTAGAACTACCTGGCTCGGTTGAACATCCGTCGCGCTTCCCTGCCCGGTCTTGACTAAGTGAACTTGTCCGCCCGTAGCTTCCGGGCGCGGTCGGAGGTGTACGAACCACTTCTGATACCACACGGCGTTCAAAGCCTTCGTCGCCACCTCGGCCAGGGTCGATGCAAAGTCCGGCGCGCCGAACGTACCGAAGCCGTTCTCGCACTTCGATTGGGTGTAAGGATTGCCTGGGTTTAGCGGAGCGCCAATGCTTAAGAGAACGAGAAGTGCGGTGAAATATGCCTGATAGAGCACGTCCACATGTGTGAAATCGGCGAGGTCCCGGCCAACGCGGCGGTAGCGGAGCACCGGATCGATCTCATTTTGCAGTCCGGTGACGTTGCCGTTCTGAACTAATAGCCAATCACGGAAATTAGCCATGTAGTCGACGCTCGGCAAATAACTCACCATCTGCTGACTAATAGGCTGCACTCCGAGATTGGTTGGCGTAATCAAGAATTGAGATACGTATGGACCGAGCGTTTCACCCGGGAAGGTGCCGCGGAAGAGAAGATCGGTAGTAACCTGCCCGCCGGTGTTTCTAGGACCCTGATAAGTGGGCAATCCGCTCAGTTCCGCCGCGGCAAGCGCTGCCAAGGCGTTCGAATTGTATTCGGTGAAGGCGACATCCCGCAACAACGAACCCCAATAGAGTTCCACTAACTCGGCGCCGGTCTGATCGCCGGCGATCGGTGGAGCAGGAGGCACAATCGGCTGGCCGAACTGAATGTTGTCCATGCGGCAGAGATCGAACGCTATTCCGCCTTGAGGGCCGTTCAGGGTCCGAGTACCACCCATGATGATCCGCTCGAAATCAGCGAACCGGCCGCTAGCGAGCGCGGTCTTGAAGGTCTGGTAGGCATTCAGGTCCACGCGCCCAAAACTGTCGTGAGGAAGGCCTTTCGTGTAAGTTCCGCCCTTGTCGGGATAGAGTGCGTCATCCCCGTTGTTAACGTTGACCGCCGCCGGGACAGAAGCGTTCTGAATCGCCTCGGCAACCCGAAGATTGAACGCTTCGACCATCCGGCTGTTAGTCACGCCCGAGGGCATTGCGGGAGCGCCGCCACAAGGAGTTGAGGACTGCGCCGAAGCGGCAGTGGGTGTAGTCAAGGCGCCCGCAACCGTAGAGGCCGCGACACTCCCCATCTGAGCCACAAATTGCCGGCGGTGTGGACGTTGGGCAGTCTTCGGGTAAGCCTCGTCTACAGGTTTCGGCAACATGGTTTTCCCGGTATTCTATCGCAGAATTCGAGTTAGGCGCAGGACACGGTGTCGACGTAGGCGGTCGTTGCATCATGCCGCACACAACGGCCACACTTGACGGAACCTCATATTCTAAGAGATGTACATGTGAAGCTGTCCTCAGATTCATTACCGGGGTAAGACAATGAAAGCACCTTTAGAACTAAATCCAGCAAAGACCGCGTTGGTACTGATCGATCTGCAGAACGCCATTGTTAGTCGCGATACGAAACCATACGCCGCGGCTGAAGTAGTTGAACGCGCGCGCCTCCTCGCTGACGCCTTTCGCGCAAAAGGGGCGCCCGTGGTGTACGTCAGAGTCCTTATGCAAGATTTCCTAGCGCTGCCATCGGACGAACCAGTGAACATTCCAAAGGATGTTCCCGCATCCGCAAGCGAGATTGCCGAATCCGCCGGCATGCAGAAGGGAGATCTGCTGATCAGTAAGCGGCACTGGGGCGCATTCGCCGGCACGAACCTAGAGCAAGAGCTGCGCGCGCGTGGGATTGAGACGATTGTCCTTGCCGGTATCGCCACTAACCTCGGGGTGGAGAGTACGCTGCGCCAGGGCACCGGGCTGGGCTTTGCATTTGTTACGGTTGAGGACGCCTGCAGTACCTTCTCGCCGGAGATGCAGGACTTCGCGTTCAAGGCCATCTTCCCTCGCCTTTCCAGGGTTCGTACTTCGCAGCAGGTGCTCGAAGCGATCGGTTGATTCAGCGCCGCGCGCAAACAGTGCGATCGCTAACACGATCTCGTTTCGTGGCCTGTAACCGGCAGGCTTGCTCAGTGCATCGAAGTATCAACAGCGCACCGCCTTCAGGAATCCTCCATGAACCTAATTTCTTCTGCAAGCTCTCTACTCGCATTCGTCGCGCAAGGCCACGTGGATGCGTATGCTTTTTGACAACGTGCAGTTCCGCAGGGTTTCTCGAGACAATGTCGCCATGGCGCGGCCTAATCTAACTAGCCGAATCACGCAGCGACCACGGTAGTCGCGGCCTCAAAAACAGAACGAAACAAAGCCGATCCGGTCTCCCATGGGCTCCACACCCCGACTGGCAAGAGCGGTCTTGTCTCGCGAGTGCCGCGCGTGCGGCCCTCCGGCAGTCATCCTATTCCTATTGGTCTCGACTTGCGGCGCGCAGACGAGCGCCGCGGACTTACTCAGTCAGGCTGATTCGGCCCGTAAGAGTAACGACCTTCCGACCGCCGTCGCTTTGTATCGCGCCTCTCTTCAAAAAGACGGGACATCACGTCAAGGCTGGTGGTACCTCGGGAACTGTTTATTCGCGCTGAAGCAATTTCCCGAAGCGATCGAGGCGCTCGATTCATTACTGAAGCTGGACCCGCAGTTAGCACCCGCGATCGCTCTGCGAGGATTGTCTCGGATACATACCGGCGATTATCGGGGAGCACTCGCCGACATCTCTTCGGTAATTAGCAAGCACGAATCGCCGGATGTTCCGACCCAACTTTTGAACGTGTTACAGGCAAACCAACCTTTGCTTCTGAGCCGCCTCGGAGACTTCGATCGATCCCTTCGCGTTCTTGGGACGTTCGCAAATGCCACTAATGACGGACTTACTCCCGATCTTACTGACGCGATCGGCATCGCGATCCTCCGCCGGCCCATCCTCCCGACAGAGATTGCGCCCGCCGAACACGACCTGATTACTCGCGCCGGTCGCGCGGGTTACCTTCAGCTTTCCAAATCACCGCAGGCCGAATCTTCGTTTCAACAGCTTTGTGCGGATTTTCCGTCCGCGCGTAATGTACATTTCGCGCTCGGCTACGTGAAGCTTGCGCACGATCCGACAGGAGCGGCAAATGAATTCCGCCGTGAACTGAACGCCGACCCGGATAACTCTGACGCGAACATGATGCTCGGATACGTACTTCTAAACACTGGTAAACCGCTCGCAGCTCTCGAGTTCGCCAGGAAAGCGGTCAAGCTATCCCCGGACAGCGCTACTGCTCAATCGATTTACGGCCGCGTGTTACTCGCGCTCGGAAAGTCCGCCGAGTCAGTTTCGTTTCTGGAAAAGTCAGCAAGACTGGATCCGGGAAATCTGGAGAACGAACTCGCGTTAGTAAAAGCCTACCTAAACCTCGGCCGTTTCGCCGATGCGAAACAAGAGCGTCAAGCCGCGCTTCAACTGAAGAACGAGTACGGGAAAGTAATGCGCCGATTCCTTTTACTGGCAGTATTCCTTCTATGCGGGAGCAGCGCCGCCCTGTCCGACGAACTCAAGTGCGCGTCCTGCCATCCCGCGGAATCGCACACACAGTCCCACACCGCAATGGCGCGCGCCCTTCAGGTCCCCGGAACCAACGATATTCTTCCCACGCACCCGGACATGAGTGTTGTCAAAGGGCCGTACACATACCGCGTCGCAACACGGGGAAAGGTGACCACTTACTCGGTCTCAGATGGAGTCGATGAGATATCGGCGCCTTTGAAATGGGCTTTCGGCGACAACAATCAGACGTTCGTTCTTGAGTACGGCGGTAAGACCTATGAAAGTTTAGTCAGCTATTACGCAGATATACAAGGTCTTGACACTACCTTGGGCGACCAGGATTTCCGCCCAACCACTCTTCTCAAGGCGTTCGGGCGCGAGGTCAACAGCGCGATCCCTGACGGCTGCTTCGGCTGCCACTCGAGCCGCGGAATCGATCAGAATCTTGTTTCACTTACAAGGCTGGTCCCGGGTATAACATGCGACCGATGCCACACCGGCGCTCTGAAGCATCAGGATGCCGCACTGCACGGCAAACGAGATTTCATGCCTCCGCGCATAAGTCAATTGCGGCCGTTCGAAGTATCGGAGTTCTGTGGGCAGTGCCACCGGACGTGGGAGGCGGTCATGCGCGTCCCCAATCCCGGAATCGTTGACGTCCGGTTCCAGCCGTATCGGCTAGCGAATAGCCAATGTTTTGACGGGGGCGACAAGCGGTTGAGCTGTCTAACTTGTCATAACCCGCATGAAGCAGCTATGCCGACTCCTGCTGCGGTCGACACTAAGTGTCTTGACTGTCATTCCGCTACGAGTCAGCGTCCGCCGCGAGTGGCCGCAAAGGTCTGCCGGGTTGGAACTTCAGGTTGCGCTAATTGTCATATGCCCAAAATTCAGTTGCCTGGCGGTCACAAGACAGCTACGGATCATGAGATCCGAATTGTGCGCGAAGGCGAACCCTTTCCTGACTAGCCTGCTGGCTGATTGACTCTTGTTGTATTAGTAACCCACGACCGAAGACGCTTGGGTAGTACGGACTTATCGGCAGCATCGGCCTGTTCGTGATTACATGTGTTTCACCTGCACTGATCTTTCATGCATGTAAAACGATGATTAGGCGCTGCGGGTCTCGATCGGACACGGATGACTTCCACAGCAGCTAGATCTTCTTAGCTTGACGCCACTTCAACGAGCACGGGCGTTCGCTGTGTCGCACTTCCTATGTTGCTCGAGATGCTGACGGCGATCTTGGCTACCTCAAGAATCCTACCTACAGCACAATACGAACGAATCACGCGCTCTTTTAGGCCACTCGAGTGCAGCCTTGGTCAAAGTAAGGAGACTCATGTATCACCACGTAAAGAAACTCATGTACACGGTCCGGGTCGGGACGCCGGATCCTCGTTTCGGGAATATGCTCTTAGAGCAATTTGGCGGGGCGAACGGCGAGCTTGCGGCGGCCATGCAGTATTCCGTTCAAGGACTTAACTGCGATGATCCCTATCGCAAAGATCTGTTAATGGATATCGGAACCGAAGAGCTTAGCCATTTGGAAGTTGTTGGCGTATTGACCCGTATGCATTTGAAGCCACTCAAGACAAAACGTCATGCGGCTGAAGCGGACCCCTTAATTTCCATCGTAGGTGGCGGTGGCGTCAATCTGTACAACTCGATGGGAAGCGCCTGGACCGCTGACTACCTTAAGGTTAGTGGCGAATTAGATGTCGACCTCCGAAGTAACATCGCAGCCGAAGCTCGCGCCAAGATCACGTACGAGCGACTCATCGATTTCACGGATGACCAGGGCTCAATCGACGCTCTTCAATTCCTGATGACCCGCGAAATTACCCACATGAAAGCGTTTACTGCTGCCCTCGAAAGCTTAGGAAAGCCTGCTTTTTCGATCGGTCGCATCCCTCCCACGCCGGGCATCGTGGATCAGTACTTCAATGACTCGACCGGTGTGGGGGATCGAGGAGAACCTGACGCTCGTGGACCCTGGAACGAAGGCGGGGACTGGACGTTGGTCGATAACCCGGCGTTCTCGGATTTCGTATCGGAGAAGACCGGCGAGCGGTTTTCGGCAGAATCCGAGGGACATCTAACCAGTAGCGGCAACAATGGCGGAAACGGCAAGCGCCCAGCTAAGGCCGTCACCGGACCTGCGATGAACAAGCACCAGTAGTTATAGGAGATAACAATGGGACAACTGAAGGAATTACTCGTAGAAGAAATGCAGGACCTACTACACGCGGAAACGCAGTTAGTGGGAGCTCTGCCTAAGATGGTCGCCGCGGCTCACAACCCGCAACTGAAGCAATGCTTTTCCACCCACCTGACTCAGACTGAGCAGCACGTGAACCGTCTGAAGCGCGCCTTTGAGCTACTTGGTGAGACTGCGCAGCCAAAGCCATGCAAGGCCATGATGGGCTTGATCGCGGAAGCCGAAGAGACGATCGCCGAAGCAAGTTCAAAGGACCCGTTGACTGCTGATATTGCGCTCGTCGCGTCGGCGCAGCGCGTCGAGCATTACGAGATTGCGGGTTACGGTAACGTGTACACGCTGGCCAGACAGATCGACGAACTTGATGTCGCCGACCTGCTGCGGCACACGCTAGGTGACGAAGAGTCCGCGGATTTTCTACTCACCGAGATTTCTAAGCCAATCCTGCAGCAGGCCAACTTAGATGACAGCGATGCGATTCAGAAGAAAACGCATAGCACCGCTAACCCTAAAGTCAGCTTAAGCGCCGTTTAACACGTTCACTGCAATCGGGCTCGGATTACATCCGAGCTCGATTGCAAATTCCTCGTTGCCGCCTAAACCAAGGGATCAACAGTCTGCCTGGATAAAGGCGTGTTCAGAGATCGCCGACTTATGACACCTCGAATGACATGCTCCAAATCCGATTACTATAAGATGAATCAAGCGGGACTTCAGTGATCCGGCGCGTCGCGATTATCTGATCCACATTCAGGACGGGCGACAAAGTCGGGCGCGTAAATCGTTCGTGCCTGCGGCGGGGACGTGCTTCCGCATGGAATGTGCCGCCCAATTGTAACTGCTTCGAACCAACAGGGACGGATGAAAAGCAGCCGATTTCTGATGTGACCGATTCCGCACATCCGACGCTTCTGACTCAGAACTTTGATCGGATGTAACTCCTCACCGGCTTTAAAAATACCGAAAAGTCCATCTCGAGTGGGGATGCTTGCACTGCAGGTGGGCTCATCGCGATGCCCCCGGAAAGGGCAGCCACAACGCATTGCCCATGTTCGGAGTTCCTTTATCTATTAGAAGTCACTAACGGTAAAAGGCCGCGTCGGACCGCGACCGCTTCATGTCCCGGAGTTCCGGGCGACTACAACCGCGCAAGCGGGCGATTGAGACGAACGCGTGAGATCTACGGTCGTGGACGTATCTACATCGTGGAACGAGCCGGAACTTGGTTTGCACATCCTCCGGTTCACCGGTTTGTCACAAAGATGACGTACATTCGAGAAATCATCGCCTTACTTCACTCTGACGCGCGGTTAGCAGATCTAGAGCGAGATGCTTCCGCATCGGCAGGGTTGGCTGCGCAGGAACTTTGCGAACACGTAGCGGATAAGTCGAGCAAAATCGTGCTAGGGTAATACTACTCAGTGTTCTATCGCCCTGCAAGCTTCGCAGGCGACGAGACGACCTGCTGGTTTACTCCTCACGTTTTTCCTGGAAGGATCTCAACCTTGCGTTCCATACTTCGCATGCTTGCCGCGTGCGCCGCATCGTGCCCCATTTGGGCATCGGTATCCATTGCTTCATTTACGCCTTCACTCAAGTCACCTCAGCCTGTCGGCACCCCGATCACATTCACGGCGCAAGCAAATGATAGTGGCTCTGGACCGCTTGCCTTTCAGTTCAGCGTGAGCTTCAACGGGGGCTCCTACATGACTATCCAGGATTTCCAGGGATTTCCGTTAGTCTCAGGAGCCGCCTCGGACACTTTTGTCTGGGGATCGGCACTAACCGAAGGTTCCTACTCAATTCGACTGATTGTGGAAGATTTTGCTGCTGGTGGTTCAGTCACACAGACGACGAGTTACACCCTAAAGTCACACGTATCCGGACCCAGCCTTGTGTTAACGGCTTCGAGCAATCCAGTGGTTGTACTCGCCAGCGGTCCGAGTTGCCCGGTGGGTAGTTCGTTCTCTGTTTCCTACCGCGAGCAAGGTGCTGCGTCGACTAGTTACACTAACTCGATCGCCTGCGATGGTGTGCATTCGATGAATCAGTGGGTGGCCGGACTCTATCAGGGATCCACTTTCAAGATGAATTACGAAGTGACAACCGGAGGGCAGCAGGTTTCGGGTCCGGCTACCGTCGCCTTCACGTCCGGCAACTTCCCTACGAAGATCGCTTTTCCGGCAACGACCGTCGTCACAGCAGCCGGTGCGGGGTCTGACCCCTCAATAAAAAACATCCTTTTTGGTACTTTCGGAAACGATGCTCAAGGTGCGGTGTTCAACCCCATGATGACCGACTTAGGCGGCCGAATGGTTTGGTACTCCGCAATTCAGGACCGCCTGGCCAACGGTGTCGTTAGCCGCGTGATCCCAGGCGGCCAAGTGATGACGATGCAAGACGGCAACGTTTGGAACGGGAATGGCGACGTAGGTAAGGGCGCCAAGTCGATGTCGCAAACGGTTGCGATTATTGATGCAGCCGGTAATTTGGTTCAATCGACCACCACGCAAGCTGTCGCCGAAGCTCTAACTACGCAGGGCTACCCCGGCACTACTCATTGCTCCACCGTCTCTATTCCGGTTCCGATTGGGATCCGCTGTCTTGCATCTCTAAATCATGAGTTTCTACAGCTCCCGGATGGGAACTTACTTGTGCTCGCGGCGCAAGAGAACATTTTCCCGCCCGGCACACAAGGTACGGTCCAAAACTGTGTCGTGTCGGGCTCAAGCGTGCCATGCAATGTTGATATCGTGGCGAACTGCATGGTTGTTCTAAACAGGACGACTCTTCAACCTTTGTGGTTCTGGAGTCCGTTTGACCATGACGGATCAGCGGAGATCCCAATTACCCGGCCCGCGATCTATACCGGAACCTTGTCGCCGCCGGTCTGCAGTAACTTCGGGGACGGGTGCCGGCCGGTGTGGCTGGCGGCCACGACCGGGGTAACTACTGACGCGAATGACTGGCTACACTTCAATTCGGCTTACTACCGTGCATCCGACGGCAACCTGATCATTTCGATGCGGCACCAGGATTGGGCGGCACTCGTTCAGTATCAGAACGGAGCTGGCAACGGACAAGTTCTATGGCGCCTTGGATGCTCTCCCGGATTGACTCCACCAGTCAATCCTGTTTGCGGCGACTTTACCTTCAACAACGTCTATAACGACGTTTATCCGTGGTTCTCACACCAGCACGACGTGGAGATCGACGCCAACGGCGACATGACGATGTACGATAACGGGAATACCCGGGTCTACGAGTTAGGCAACTCCCAGAATAGTCGTGGTTATGTGGTTAGTTTGGATGAGGTGAACAAGATCGCAACGCCGATTCTGATCCAGGATCTCGGCTACCAGTCGAACGCGCTCGGTAGCGCGCAATTGCTTCCGAGCGGCGATTACTTCTTCCAGGCTTCGGATATCGTCTACTCGAACGGCGTACCGGTGTCAGGGGTGCCGACCCACGCGCTAGAAGTGGAACCCACGACGGGAGAAAGCGGTAACATCGTGTTTGATCTGAAGACCACGACAAGCTATCGCGCATTCGCTCTGCCGAATTTCTACGATACCTTCGCCGCAAAATAGTCAGGCAGCCGAAGTCGCAAGTGTTAGTCTTTGATTGCGGAATCCGGGAAGCAGGCGCGCGACGCATTCCGGGTTCCGTACGATGCGAGTTAAGATCTCAGGAACTTCTTTGTTGCCTCCGATGGGGTGTAGATCCCGCCGTCGATCAATATACGGCCCGTGTAACCGCCCTCGACGCCGAATTCCCACGCCACATCGTGCCCTTTCTTGGCGAACGTAGCCCAAGCGGAGCGCTTCGCGGGGTTCTGCTCCAACCAAAAATTCCCGTTATTGTCTTTGAACGAACGTAGCTTGGTGTGACCTGTCCTGTCGATCCAGGTCTTCATATCGGTCAGCTTTGGCGTCACTAGCGTCTCCCTAGGCTTGGGAGCCACGGAGGTTTAAGCTCATAAATGAAGCAAGCCGCGAAACTTGGTGGACCTGAAGCGGGAAGCTTAGCGCTATCCAAGCGAACCGGAACAAAGCAGAAGTTCCTCCTATCGTCGGCCTGTCGCTCCAGTGTTTCGTATTCGCGTCGTACCCACTCCGATTCTGCAGTGGCGGACGACCAGACGAGAACTCCGGCTTGGCTTCGCTCTAATCCGTCTTCGAGGACACGAATCAGCTGATCACCGCCTGTGAGAAAGACTTGATCCAAGAAAACCTCAAAGCCTTGCTGATGGAGAACATCAGATAGATTCAGGACCCATGTTCGGTTAACAGACCAGTACGACAGAAAACATTCCATTTCTCTACTCTATCGAGAGCTCGAGGTTTGGGGGCGAGACGGAGCCACTGAGTCGTCGGCCAAGAGCTCTACAGAACTCCTGACCATCTGCCGTTAGACCTGTAGAGCTCCCGCAGACACCGACTTGACGCGGGACGAAGAACTCTGCTGATCTATTCATCTGCACAGAACGAGAGTAAACTACTTACATTTAGATCACAAATCCTTTTTTTCTTCCGAACTATCCGTGGCAAAAAAATGACGTGGCTCGTAGTTTTTCGCGCAGTCGATCGCCGGCGGTTGCTATACGGCAGTTAAGCCCTCGTTCAAGATCTGTAAGTGCTCAATGAACAAGTGAATCCGGGCTTCTTCCACCCACGTTAGCGAAACGATCCTGAATCAGGCGTGTGGGTTCCTCCTGACGTGTCAGCTGGATTTTCGTGTACTCCTCGGTCATTCGTACAGTGCTGTGACCGGCCATCTTAGACGCCTCGATGCTGGACCCGCCCACGGCCTGCAGTAGCGTGATATTTGCTCGTCGAAAAGAGTGCGGACCGAAGCCGGGGAAGTCACAACCCTCCGCGTCCGCGGCTCGCTTCACCACTTTTGACTCCACGCCTGGTTCACCTGTCGCGCTCGCCTGTTTGGGCAAGCCTTGCCAGCGCAGCATGACAATTCCTTCCTCTAACCCTGACGTATCCACCCAGTTATAGACGCTCGGGTCCCATGCGGATAGAACGACCGTGATGGTGCCATCCGGATTGGGAACGGCCTGATGATTGTTGAGACTACTCTGATGCGACCAGTAGTCTGGCGTGACACCCCAGACGTTGGTGACCGGAAAGGTTGTGTAAGCTGCGCCGCCCGGATTTATAGTCGCGACAAGAGCCTCGTCGCCACTTAGTCGGAAATGACCGAGGGCATTTCGCTGAGTAACTAGAAACCCAGCCTTGTCCCCCGGCTTTCCTGGCTGCGGCAACACGTTCATCGGGACGGCGAGCGGACCCGCGACGCGCTTCACCGCGATGCTGTCGACGTTCTCACTCGCCCAGTCCGCAAGCGTGTTGCGGATGAACAGAGTATCGCCGTCGGGCGTTAGTTGGATGTGGTTGGCGCGGCCGTCCGCAGGCTGGTTATCTAGAGTTATCGTGTAAGTGCCGTCGGGGTCGATGCGCAATTGGTCATGCCCGATGTTCGTGATCGTGCTCCAAAGGTCCAGCTTGCCGTAGGAGAAATTGGAATCGATCGGTCCCGGCGCGTGCCGCTTTCCGGTGATGACATAGCTGGATGCGGCCTCGAGCGGAATCACGAAATACTGCGTATCCGGATTGTCGATGCCCCAGGGTCAAAACCAGAATTCGGTAAGCTGCCCGGCTAGAGCCTTGGCTTGGTCGTAGCCGGCTCTTGCAGCGCGCGGACGCGTTGAAGGGTCCATCATATTGATGCCAACGCCGAGTGCGTTTTGAGAGTTGCTATCCGGGAAGATGGTTTCGACCCTGCTGCCGCGTGCGCGCAGTTCGTCGGCCTGCGCTGCGAGATGGGTGCCCCAGTTCAACGGGTGCCGTGATCTGCCGCCGAGTGGCGAGAGTACCAGCACCCGCCCGTATCCAGCTGCCAGATCGGCGTTCTCGTTGGCTCGGTACCCGCCATCGATGTAGCGGCGCCCGCCGATCGTGTACGGAGGGACGCCGAAGCCATTGGCGCAGCTGGCGGCGACGGCGTCCGCCAGATCGACTCCGCAATGACGGTCGAAGACAACCGGTTCACCGGTATGGGCATCGACAGCCACGATCATAATCGGTTGTTGCGGCCAGTGCCGGCTGGGCAGTCGAGCGGCGACCGTGGCGCGCCACTGCGCGTCGGCAGAGCCGTCCGAGGCCGCATCCATTGCGAGCGCGGCCGCACCCATTTGGCGGCGCATGTCGGCTGCATCCTTAGCGGCGGCGATGATCGCGCCTGTCCTCTCCATATGGTTCGCCGAGGGCCCAATCGGAACACGTCCTGCGTCGAATCCAGCGGGACCCGTCCGTGGCGGGGGCACAGCGGCAAGGATTGCGGCAAACAGTTCGGGCGGTCGGGTCGCGCTTGTTATCTGGGCCGCGACCGTCGATCCGGCCGACGTCCCGATAATCAGATCGGCCTGGGTTACATCCAACCCGGCATCAAACAGGCTGGTGATGACGCCGATCGCCCAGGCATTGCCTGACGCCCCGCCACCACCAAGAACCAACGCTCGCTCGCTCATGAAACCGGCGGTCTACGCAACCACAAGGTGGAGGCTGAGTTCACGGAGCAGATTATCCCGCGAAGCCACAGTAGATGCGCCCGAGCAAGCCGATTCTGGATCCCGTGTTTGCCCTCTAACACGCAGCAAGCTCAGCAGCACTTAGGACGTCCAAACTTCTCACCCATCCGCTTCTCTGAGAAGGCTCGCCATGCGCTGGCCGATCGGGGAACAGAATGCACTTCGAGATAGCGCGCATACGCGGTCTCATCCGAGAGCTCACGCGCAAGACTGATTAAAAACTTGAAGAGCTGCGCCATGTGTCGACGTTCGGAACTCTCTAATGATATCTTTCAAGCGCTCAACATCCGCGGGACTAGAGCCTATCGCAACGTAGCTCCGCTTTCCCTCCCATGGATCTTCGAGAAGGATGTGAGGAGGAAAGCGAACTCCCGAGACCAGAGTGGGACCTCGAAGCCGCTCCCACGATAAGGCGTTCACGAATCGCAAGGGCCCGAGATAGCGCGCAATGGTGATCCCCGAATGCATCATGGTGATTGATTCGGAACAGATCGAGTCCCAAACTAAATAGAACGGCACGATGGACGTGATGAGGCCGACCATAAGAATCAGTTCAATTTGTTCATAGAAAGAATGGTTGCGATACACGAAAGGAATCGTTGTACCTACGAAGACGCCAGGAAGAGCGGCTCCCACCAACCCAAAAGCGCGAGCTACTCCCCTTGAATGGGTTATAAGCTGCCAGGAATCAGCAGACTTGTTGAGAACGCCTTCCCGCCCCGCAATCCGGATCGGCTCTGCGCTCATACTGCACCCGGCCTTAACGTACTCGCCACGAAAGGCGACTCGTTCACCCGCCGTTCAGACCTCGCAAACGTGATGTTCATCCACACGCGAATCGAATCCAGCACGATCACGATCACTAGCGATGCGAGTATGGCGCAGACGGCCGCGTCCAACCGCGCATTGAAAATCAGCGTGTCCGTTGCAGCAGTGTGAGCGGCTGCCTGGAGCGCGGTAACCTGCGCCAGAAATCCAATCCGCGGTGATGTCGAGAAGATCTTCTGCCATGCGGCCGTCAGCGTCACAGCAAGCAGCCACACCAGTGGCAGCGCCGTGATCGTTGCGTAACGCCATCCGCGCATCTTCAGCAAGATCGTCGTTGCCACACAAAGCGCGATGCCCGCGAGCAGTTGATTCGCGATGCCGAACAGCGGCCACAGCGAATTGATCCCGCCCAGCGGATCACGCACGCCATTGACGAGGAAGTATCCCCAGCCGAGCACCACCGCCGCGCTCGACAACCATACGCCGGGCATCCAACTCGTCCGTCCGAGCGGCGCCCAGAAATGACCGAGCGCGTCCTGCAACATGAATCGCCCGACGCGCGTTCCCGCATCCAGAATCGTCAGGATGAACAGCGCCTCGAACATGATGGCGAAGTGATACCAGAACGCCATCACTGCGCGGCCTCCGGCGGAACTCGCGAATATATGCGCCATCCCGAGCGCCAACGAGGGTGCGCCGCCCGTGCGGTTGAACAGCGTGATCTCGCCGACACTGCGCGCCAGGTCTTGCATGCTCGCGGCCGTCACTGGAAATCCCCAACCGGAGATCGTCGCCACGGCAGCGTCCGCCGTCTTGCCCACAATCCCGGCCGGCGCATTCACCGCGAAGTAAACGCCTGGTTGCATCACGCTCGCCGCAACCATCGCCATGATGGCGACGAAACTCTCGAGCAGCATCGCGCCATAGCCAATCGGCCGGGCATGCGTTTCATGCGCGATGAGCTTCGGCGTGGTGCCAGAAGAGATAAGCGAATGGAATCCGGAGACGGCGCCGCACGCGATGGTGATGAAGCAGAAGGGGAAGATTTTCCCGGCGAAGATGGGCCCGGTGCCATCGACGAAGCGCGTGAGCGCCGGCATGGCAAGCACCGGATGAACAGCAAAGATACCGAGCGCGAGCAGAAACACCACGCCGAGTTTGACGAACGTGCTCAGGTAATCACGGGGCGCGAGCAACATCCACACCGGCAGCGCGCTGGCGATGAATCCATACACGATGATGGCGAACGCGAGCGTGATCGGTGGCCACGTGAACAGGGGCGCGAGCGCTGGAGACTGCGCGACCCACTGGCCGCCGAACACCGCGAGCAACACGAGAACGAATCCGATGGCCGAACATTCGAGCACACGTCCGGGCCGGATATAGCGCAGATAGACGCCCATGAACAGGGCGATGGGCATGGTGGCCGCGATAGTGAATGTGCCCCACGGACTTCCGGCAAGCGCGTTCACAACAACGAGCGCAACAACGGCCAGCAGGATCACCATGATGAGCAGCACCGTCAGCAGCGCAATGGCACCGCCCACGCGCCCGATCTCTTCGCGCGCGATTTCGCCCAACGATTTGGCATCGCGACGCATGGATGCGAACAGGATGACGAAGTCCTGCACCGCCCCGCCCAGCACGGCGCCGGCGATGATCCAAAGGGTTCCGGGCAGATATCCAAACTGCGCAGCCAGCACCGGACCAACCAGCGGACCCGGTCCCGCGATCGCAGCGAAATGGTGACCGAAGACAATCCACTTGTTCGTTGGTTCGAAGTCGTGACCGTTGCGCAGACGCTCGGCGGGAGTAGCGCGCCGGTCGTCGAGTGCCATCACGCGCGCTGCAATGAATGCGCTATAGAACCGGTAGGCGATCAGATACGTGCAGACCGCGGCGGCTACCAACCAGAAGCTATTGATCGTCTCGCCGCGGCTGGTAGCAATCACCGCGAGAGAACCTGCACCGGCTACTGCGACGAGTAGCCACGCAACACGGGCCATGTGGCGTTAGAAGCTTTCCAAGAATCGCAACAGAGAATGGCTGGTGCCGCCGCCAGGCATCTGAACCGATTGCAACACGCGTCCGTATTCATCGACCGCACCAATGTACAGATCAGCTGCATCCGGATTCTTCAGGAACACCGCACGGAATCCGCGGTCGGGGTAATCCGCCATGCGGAGGCGATGGCCATCGGGCACGATGACGGAATGGTCCGAACTCGGTGTCCCGAGTGCATGTACAGCCGTCGCGAATGTATCGTGACTGCCGAGCCCGAGATAGGTTTGATCCAGCGAACTGACGATCGCGCGGCGGTGCATGTCGCCGCCTTGCAGCGAGTATCCGGCCACAGCCAGACAGCCGATCACGCCTAGCGCGATCGCTCCCCCGGCGATGCGGCCTGCGCGCGTTTCGTGCCGCGTATCCAGACTAATGCTGACCACTGGAGCCTTCTGCGTCGACGAAGAGCGTTCGACGTCTGGATCAGGCAAAGGCATCTGAATCACGCGGCAGCGGCGTGGACGCACCACCCCATCGCGAAACTCCAGCGGCTCCAGTAAGTTGATAACCGCGACGCCAAAATCCGAATCGTAGGCGGATCCGAACGAGCGCCTTGGAATCCAGAAGTCCAGACCGGTAACCGCGTTGCGCACCAGGATCTCCGACCAGGTCGTGCGTCGATAAGTCCACTCGTTGGCCCCCGCGTTCTCGATCGCCGGATGGAACACGAATCGGCGGCCGCGGAGCTGTTGGAAAGCGGGCGGAATCGGAGCGGCAGGCATCACGATGTCCCTAGAATATCGCAGAAGACCCGCTTGCGCCTCCGCTTCAAAATGTCATGCAATACTGGTGAACGGTTCGCGCGAGAATAGCCCTCACTTTATGGTTTCCGGAGAAGCGTTGCAGGAAGTAGTCACCGCACATAGTCCCGATTCCGACGACGCTTTCATGTTTTATGGGCTGGCGACGCGCAAGGTGCGCTCCAACTTCGTCAAGTTCCGACATGTGCTGTCGGACATCGAGACGCTGAATCAGAAGGCGATGCAGGGCGTCTACGAGTTGTCGGCGATCTCCTATCACGCGTATCCATATGTCGCGGATAAGTATGCGCTGATGGCGAGCGGATCCTCCGTCGGAGACGGTTACGGGCCGATGGTGATCACGCAGAAGCCGTGCGAGCTGAGCGAACTGAAGGGCAAGCGCATCGCGGTTCCAGGGCTGCTGACCACGGCTTACCTGACGCTGAAAATCCTGGAGCCGGATTTCGAACCCGTCGTGACGCCGTTCGATCGGATCCTGGAAGCCGTGCAGACGCATGCCGCGGATGCCGGTCTGATTATTCACGAAGCGCAACTCACCTACAACCGTAGCGGCTTCCATCGCGTCATTGATCTGGGGAAGTGGTTTAAGCAGGAATACGGATTGCCGCTACCGTTAGGCGGCAATGTACTGCTTCGATCGCTCTCGCCGGAGGTGCAAACCGAGTGTACGCGAGTGATGCGGGAAAGCATACAGTACGCATTGGACAATCACGACGAAGCGCTGCAGTACGCGATGCAGTTTGCGCGCGATCTGGATCGGAACTTGGCGGAGAAGTTCGTCGGCATGTACGTGAACCACTACACGGTGGATTGCGGCGACGTGATTCCGCGAGCGGCGCAGAAGCTGCTCGACCTGGGCTTCGAGGCCGGGGTGATTCCGAAACGCGTGGAGGTAGAGTTCGTTCGTTGATGCCGCGGCCACTCGCATCCGGCGCTTTACTCGTGTTCTTCGCACTGGGAACCGCACTCGCGCCTGCGTCTGCGCAGAGCGTGAAGGATGTGCGGAAGGTGGCGAAGCAGGGTCCTTCCGCGCTGCCCGAACTACAGCGGTTCCTTCTCAACGACGACGTGAAGGTGCGCGCCGAAGCGGTGCGCGGGATGATCGAGATCGGGGGCCAGCGCGCGCTCGATCCGCTGATCGAGGCTACGCGGGACAACGATCCGCAGGTTCAAGTCCTGGCTGTGAACGGACTGGTGAACTTCTATCTGCCCGGTTACGTGGCGACTGGAATGACCGCTCCTTTGAAGCGGATCGGCTCCGACATCCGCTCGCGTTTCGGCGAGACGGAAGGGCCGGTGATTGAGCCCTACGTTGTCGTGCGGCCGAACGTGCTGCAGGCGATCGGTAAAGTTGCGAAGAACGGGGCCAGTCTGGATTCGCGAGCGAATGCGGCGCGGGCCGCTGGAGTGTTGCGGGCAAAGCCGCTGATTCCTGACTTGGTGGAAGCTCTGAAGTCGCGTGACTCCGACTTGATCTGGAACATCCTCGTCGCGTTCGAGAAGATGAAGGACACGTCAGCTTGCCCTGGCATCCGCTATCTGATTCGCGACTTCGACGAGAAGGTCCAGGTGGAGGCGCTCGAGGCCAACGGCATCTTGAACTGCCAGGAAGCGCGCGGCGACATTCGGACAGTGCTGGCTCAGAGCAACAAAGATCACGTGAAGCGGGCTGCGCTTTCGGCGTTGGCGATGATGCCTGAAGCCGGCGATCGGGCGAGCTTCGCGACTTACATAGAGAACGACGATGAGCGGCTGCGGACCGGGGCGGCCGAGGGTTACGCGCGCCTGGCCAGCATTGACGATGCGCGCAATCTGCGGACCCACTTTGATCGCGAAACGCGGACAGCCCCGCGACTGGCACTGGCTTTCGCGCTGGTGATGGACGGAGACATTGCGACCAAGGAATATGCGCCGTTGCGCTACCTGGTGTATGCGCTGAACAACGGTAACTTCAGGGATAACGCGCAGATTTACCTTTCGGAAGCGGCGCGCAATCCCGAGGTCCGGCGCGCGCTGTACACGATGCTGGACGAAGCGACTCGCGATGAGAAGCTATCGCTGGCGCGGGTGTTTGCGATTAGTGGGGATAAGTCGAGTGTGGCCGCGCTGGAGAAGCTGAGCCATGATTCCGATTCTATGGTTGCGGCAGAAGGTACGCGGCAGTTGCGGAATCTGAATGCTCGGATTTGAACTAAGCCACAGGCTGCATTTCGGTTCACCCGCTCCGAAGATGGCGCTGTACTCCGAAGTTTCCTCCAGATTCAGCAGGTAAATAGACTATCCAAGTATTTACCGCTAGCGTCCGACCCGGCTAGTGACCCTCGGACGCGATCCGATCAATGAAGCAAACTCTGCGCAGGTTAGCAACGGAAGAAGCTTCGTAAGTTGTGCTTTCCGAATTGAAAAGGTCGTACTCAACGTGAGTACGACCTTTTCATTTCACTTTGCTGACAACCCTAAGCGGGTTGCGGGCGTTCGCCTTCGGACAAACCTGGCAAGCGTCGCCCACCTTCGGGGCGAATGACTTGCTGCGTATGATCCGCAGTGTCTTTCGGCGGAGTCATCGCACGCGGCGGGAGTGAACCGCCGTCAATGATCAGTCGCACTTCGCTGCCGTCCAAGACCTCACGCTCGAGCAGCGCTTCGGCGATCTTGACTAACGCTGCGGCGTGCTGGTCGATGATGCGCTTGGCTAGTTCGTAGCCCGTCTCGACGATCTTCTTTACCTGCTCGTCGATGCGGAGCGCGGTGTCTTCCGAGTAATCGCGATGCTGCGCGATCTCGCGGCCGAGGAAGATCTGTTCGTCCTTCTTGCCGTAGCTCAAAGGTCCGAGTTCGCTCATGCCCCATTCGCAGACCATCTTGCGCGCCATTTCGGTTGCGCGCTCGATGTCGTTTCCTGCCCCGGTGGTCATCTGGTTCAGGTACTTCTCTTCCGCGATACGGCCGGCCATCAGGATGGCGAGTTGATCGTCGCAATAGGCTTTCGAGTAGTTGTGCTTGTCGTCAATCGGCAGCTGCATGGTGATGCCGAGCGCCATGCCGCGAGGAATGATCGAGACCTTATGTAGCGGATCGGCGTTGGGCAGCATGGAGGCGACAACCGCGTGTCCGGCTTCGTGATAGGCGGTGGTTCGCTTCTCCGACTCGGACAAGATCATCGACTTCCGTTCGGCGCCCATGAGCACCTTGTCCTTCGAGATCTCGAAGTCGACCATCATGACCAGCTTGCGATTTTGGCGCGCGGCGTTCAGCGCGGCCTCGTTCACAAGGTTGGCGAGATCGGCTCCGGCGAGACCCGGTGTGCCACGAGCGAGAACCGAGAGATCGACATCGTCGCCCATCGGGATTTTCTTGGTGTGTACCTTTAGGATCGCCTCACGTCCGCCGACATCGGGACGTCCGACGACGACGCGACGATCGAAACGACCGGGGCGCAGAAGAGCTGGATCGAGCACATCCGGGCGATTCGTGGCAGCTACGAGGATCACGCCTTCGTTCGATTCGAAGCCGTCCATCTCGACCAGCAATTGATTCAATGTCTGTTCGCGCTCATCGTGACCGCCACCAAGGCCGGCGCCGCGATGGCGTCCGACGGCGTCAATCTCATCGATGAACACGATGCACGGGGCGTTCTTTTTGCCTTGCTCGAACAGATCGCGGACGCGGCTGGCACCGACGCCGACGAACATCTCGACGAAATCAGAACCGGAGATCGAGAAAAACGGCACGCTGGCTTCGCCGGCGATCGCGCGGGCTAGAAGGGTTTTGCCGGTTCCAGGAGGTCCGATCAGCAGCACGCCTTTGGGAATGCGGCCGCCGAGCTTCTGGAATTTCTGAGGCTCGCGGAGGAACTCGATGATCTCCTGCAGCTCTTCCTTGGCTTCCTCAACTCCGGCGACATCTTTAAACGTGACTTTCTTCTGCTGGCTGGAGTGCAGCCGGGCGCGGCTCTTGCCGAAACTGAGGGCCTTGTTGCCGCCGCTCTGCATCTGGCGCACCATGAAAATCCAGAAAGCGATGAGCAGGATGAACGGGGAGAAGTTCATCAGCACGCTGACCCAGGGGGTGGTATTCGAATCTTTGAACTCGACGTTGATGTGCTTGGCGTCGAGTGCCTTGATGACGTCCTGATAATAGACGGGCAATTGGACGCGCAACGAGGCGTTCTCATTCACGAAGTCGGCTTTGGCTTCCGAGCCGGTGACAACGACGTTCTTGACGTTGTCTTTCTCGATTTCGCCCATGAACTGGGTGTAGCTAATCTGTTTTTCCGGCTTGCCATGGCCGGAATGGACGACCGTCCACAGCAACACGGCGACGCAAATTAGCACCGCCCAGAAAATAATCGTTTTTATATTAGAGTTCACTCTATCTCCGCATGAGGCCGGCGCTTACAGGAAAGCGCGATCTCAACTTTATAGACGTACGGTGTCCGGATCCTGATTCCGGATGTTTACCTGTTCAGTGATAGAAACGGGACGCGAAGTATCGGGCCCGGCGGCAAAATCGGCGGCAGCGCCGAAATTGCGAGTCCAGACGATCGAATCGCCAATGGCTAGAACGGGCCATGTGCGCCTCTCCCACAGCGGGATTTTCGCCTCTTGAAAGAGGGTTTTCAGTTTCACCTCGGATTGCTTGCCGACCGGCCGGAACTGATCCCCCGGCTGCCAGGTGCGCAGTTCGATCGAACCGGGAAGACGGTCTCCGTCAACATACCTTAACATTTCATTATATAGACTTTCTGAGCCGCGTTCCGGTAGCACTTCACGGATGATCAGTACGGAACACGACTCAGGGAGCACGATTTCTCCGGGAACCGTCACCTGAGCCGAAAAATGGCGTTCTCCCGAGTAGGCATTCGGTTTTGCGAAACGAAGCCAGCCGAACGAGCGCATGATGTCGACGCCGGGGATTTGGAGGCGTCCCGCGCCCTCTGGCTGGGCAGCAAGTGCGCGAATTCGTTCGATGTGAGCGAAGTCGATCGAGCGGAGGTCGCCGCGAACCTGTTCGACCGCGTACCGAATGAGCCGTCGTGCCGCAGCCACAGGGAGCGCGTTCAGGGCGCCGGTTGTGCAAACTTGAGCGCTTTCGCCGGGTGCGGCGCTTAGGTGTTGTTGGGCGAGGTTGTGCACAATTGTGCGCCAGTAGGCTTCTTCGTCCTGGGCCCATTCCGCCGTGTTGGCGAGCGCACTTTCGATCTGCGGATTCCAGTTATCCCGCAGATACGGAAGGAGTTGATGGCGGATCCGGTTGCGATCGAACGTCAGATCCTGGTTGGAGGAATCCTCGCGCCAATCACCGGCCGCGAGTTGTTCACGAACTTCGTCGCGGGTACATTCGATGAAAGGACGGATGAATCCGTCTTCAGTGACTGGGCGGATGGCGGAAAGACCAGCCGTGGCGGCCCCCCGAAGGAATCGGTACAGAACCGTTTCGGCTTGATCGGAGGCGGTGTGACCCAGGGCAACGCGGTCGAGGTTAAGCGCGCTCATGCGGTTGCGGAACCAGCCGCGGCGCAGGTCACGCGCTTCCTGTTCGAGATTCTCGTTGCCCGCTAAAGGAAGTTCCGTTACCTCACACGGGACGTTGAGGGTTTGCGCGATTTTGGAAACGAACCGCGCGTCGGCGTCCGACTCCGTGCCGCGCAGTTGATGGTTCACATGTAAAACGACGAGTTCCAAGCCGGTTTGGTTCGCGAAGCCGTGAAAAAACCGGAGTAGGGCGACAGAATCGGCGCCGCCGGACACGGCAATGCCGATCCGGCGAGCGTCGTGGGGGATCATGGCCCAACGGTGCAGGGTTGCGGACACGCGATCATGAAAGGGCTCGGGTCGCATGCGTCCGGATTGTAGCAGGGGCGCTTGACTTTCGGGGTGGCTGATGGTAAAACTAGTCAGACTGGTTTGAATTTATGGTTGAGACTTTAGAGCAGACCAAAGAACGAGAAGGTGCTGAGCCTTCGGGCGGCTGGCAAATCCAGACCGCGAAGGCGAAATTCAGTCTTGTGTTTCGATTAGCGCGCACGACAGGACCGCAGCGGATCACTCGGCAGGGGAAGGAGGGCGTCGTCATGGTCTCAGAGGAAGAGTACGAGCGGCTGGTCCATCAGTCGCGCCAGTCGAAGAGCCTGATGCAGTTCTTCCGTGAATCTCCTTTGGTTGGGGTAGAACTCGATTTCGAGCGGGATCGGGATGAGGGCCGGGATATCGAGTTGTGAGCGGGTATCTGCTCGATACCAACTGCGTTTCGGAAGCGGTAAAACTTAGACCTGACCCGCAGGTTGCGGATTGGATCGAGTCGGTTGACGAGTCGCTCCTATTCCTCAGCGTGCTGACACTGGGCGAGATTCGAAAAGGATTGGCGAATCTCGAACAGGGCAAGCGGAGAACGCAGCTGGAGACATGGGTAGAGATCGACTTGCGGGATCGCTTCCACAAGCGGATACTCGGCATTGACCGCGCCATTGCCGATCGTTGGGGCGCGCTTACCGGCGAGGCGAAGCGACGCGGGCAAACAGTGCCGGTCATTGATGGACTTCTGGCGGCGACCGCACTTCACTACAACCTGACGGTGGTTTCACGCAATGCGACTGACTTTGCTCGCGCGCAGGTGGCGGTTCTGAATCCCTGGGCGGCACAGTAATTCGCGTAGTAGTGATGTAGAATTCGATTCTAAATTCAACCATTATGTCCTTTTAGCGATCTACGTTGTCTGCGCGTTCGGGATTCTAATCACGGCGACGTTTGTTTCTGCGCAAGTACACGAGCGATGCGAATGCCGCTGACCACTTCTACGCTCACATACTTGGGGCGCAGAAAGGTTCTGATCCGTTAGATTCAACTGGAACACGCTATTACTTCAGCCCCACTCAGTTTGTCGAGGTTCTGCGGTTACCTGCAGAGCACGGTACTAATAGGCTGGCTTGTCTCGCTTATAACCGTCACGATGCGAGTTTACTTCATTATTTGCATAGCCACGGTGTGACACGCGCGCGGAACTAATGGAGTTCCAGCCGGTGACTAAGCCTTGTTGTTCGGAGTTTACGGCGGATAGTTGGGCGGCTTCCACCGCGTTCCGGAGGTATCGTTGCTGCCGAGAGTATAAAGAAGAAGTGATCCACGACGTGAATATAATACGGAAATGTCGTCTGAACTTGGTCCGTCGGTGCTCGAACGGATGCGCTGCGAATGGGACGAACGCGCTCGCGAAAATGCGCGTCATTTCATCGCGACCGCCAAAGACGAGTGGAACACTGAGGAATTCTTCAATTCCGGTCGTCTGACTCTATTTTTTGAAGTCCTAACTGACCTCGGCAACGTCTGCCAGGGTAAGAGTCCGAAAGATATGAAAGTACTCGAAATCGGCTGCGGCGCCGGGAGGATGACTCGCGCGGCTGCCGAGGTGTTCGGCGAAGTCTACGCGGTCGATATCAGCGGCGAGATGATCGCGAAAGCAAAAGAGGCGCTCGCCGATATGAGTAATGTGCATTTGTTTCAAAACAGCGGCGCGGACCTTCAGGTGCTGGGGGGGCTCCAGATAGAGTTTGCCTTTTCGTTCATTGTCTTCCAACATATTCCGAGCCGCGAAGTCATTTACAGCTATGCACGCGAAGTTCACCGGGTTCTTAGGCCGGGAGGACTTTTCAAGTTTCAGGTGCAGGGCGCGCCCGCAACGGAAGACGAGACCGACACGTGGCTGGGTGTTCATTTCACCGAGGAGGATGCCGTCGAGATGGCCCGCGAATGTGGGTTTGAGCTACGCTACCGGCACGGAGCTAATACTCAATATTTTTGGCTGTGGTTCTTCAAACCGGAAGAGAGGGTACCTTCTTACGGGTAGTATAGGTTGGATACATCAACGAGTTACCCACACTTGCACCCGCGCCAGCGTGTGCTCCTTAGTCAGAGGCTTGCCTCCGCTGACATCTTGCAGGAAAAATTGCATGCCGTTGTTTACCCACTTACCCGTTCGAGCATGACCGGATCCACTGCTCCTCGCGAATAAGGTTACACTTGGTGCATTTATATGAACCTCGCACGCCACTCCGTCGGGGACGGTCCAGAATAGCTCTACTTCGCCTAAGCCGCTGCCATCCGGTTGAATGACAGGATTTGGCCGTGCAACGAAGGTAACTTTGTGCGGGTTGGCGGCCGCTTTGGCAATCGCCTCTTGTATCTGGGTCAAGAGTGGTGAGGTGGATCTGTCCAGCGCACCCGCCTGTTTCGCCTCAGATACAAAAGTCTCTGCGTCCGCCCAGAGACCCCACTTAGCCGCCATCTGAGCGCTATCAAGTAATGGTTCAGGGTCATGCGGCCTTGCATGAGCACTTACTAGCAGCGGCTTCAACGCCGGAACAATGGCTTCGCTGCGCGTTTCCGAAGCGGGGATTGCCGTAACCGACCGGACGTCGACGAGTTCGTCTAACGAGCTATAGGTAACCAGGTGGTCGAAGTCCTCGAGCCTCACGTCGGCAGCGGGCGGGAAGTTCGCCAGCGGGCTGGTTCGGCGGTACCCGATCGACTCCGGGAGCACCACGGACCATAAGATCCGATCGCCAAACTCAAAACGGAGGAAGTCTCCCGCCTCCCAAGGTATCGCCGCATCTTCAAGACCAACCACCAGGACTCGCGACGACTGCGGGATCGCCTGCAACCGGCGAAGGGACTGGATCATCGCCGCGCCCTTTCGATCCTGCTCTACGAGCCACCGCTCGTATGACTTCCGGTAAGTGCGCGAATAGCCGCCAGGTCCGGCGATCGCAAGTACAGATGCAACTCCCGCCAGACCCACTTTCAGCCATGTGAATCGCGTTTGTGGCGCCGATGTACTAACCAGCAGTACGGGGGCAAGAAATAAGGGAGCTGCGAGCCAGGCGTACTCCGCATCCAGATGGTTGGGGAGAATCGCATGCGGGATAAAGGCGGCTAAACCAGCGAGTAAAAACGCGCAGCCGGGCACGAAACGAGAGCGATCGCGCACAACCGTAACTATCCCGATCAGCGGAAGTAGAATCAATGCCGGGCTAAGAAAGTGGGAGAGGTAGAAGTAGAAAGTACGGGCCAGATCTAAGGGAGCCAAGCTAACCTTATAATCGGGGCTGACATTTGCGGGAGGCCAGCCGACATGCCGGTTCCAGGCATAGCTGCAGCAGTCCAGAATGACAAGCAACACCAGGAAAGCGACGTGAGGCCGCCGGTTCGGCCGACTGGCGAGCGCTAATCCAGCTAACAGGAACAATGCGGATATGAAATAAGTCTCTTTCGAAAAAGCGGACATGGCGGCGAAGAAGATCGCACTTATGAGCAGGATCACCGTACGGATCACACCCAGAGTTCTCCTGTGCTCCACGAACGATACCCAAGCGAGCAAACTAACAACCAGGAAAAGATAAGAGCATTCCGCCGCCAGATCGTGCCGGTGGACCGCATAGAACTCGGGATGACCGAAAAGAACAATCACATACAAGACGAACGGCGCAAGAACCCAGTTGGAGTAGAGACCAAGCGTACGTCGCGCGAGAGCAAACGTTACGAGCACGCTTACTAGCGCAATGACAATTTCGCCGGCCAGTAGCGTCTCAAATCCGGCGTCAGCTAGAAACTTTGCGACCGCGAAGGATGCCGGGCGGGAATAGCGCGTAAGGAGAATCGAGTACGGATGCACCGCGGTTGCGGCGTAGTCATAGAAATCGACATGGAATGCGGAGAGAGGCGCGAAGTATCCCGGAAACAGGAATCGCAGGCAGAGCCAGTATCCGGCCAGCACGACTCCGAGTGCCGCCGCCCAGAACATCGCGACCTGCCGATACATGCGGGACATCGTACCAACCCGACTCATCGCCCAAAAACTTGTCCAAAACATTTCCGCGACGTTCTGTTTCGCGCGTATAATGAGCAAATGGCTACAACAATGACTCAGACCCAACTCACGCGGTCGATTGCCGAAGCTTGCGAGCTGCCGACCAAGACCGCCAAGATGCTCCTCACGTCGCTGAGCGAGATCGCTGTCCAGGAGGTTAAGAAGAACGGCGTGTTTGTGGTGCCGGGCATCGGCCGTCTTGTGAAAGTGGACCGGAAGGCTCGCATGGGAAGGAATCCAGCGACGGGCGAAAGCATCAAGATCGCGGCGAAGAAGGTTGTGAAATTCCGGATCGCGAAGAGCGCGAAAGACGCGATCGTGCCGCCGAAGGTGAAGAAGTAGCCGATAGCGCGCAACACTGACGAAGGGCTCAGGATTGGTATCGAGCAGATCCCGAGCCTCTGCGACATCGCTCGCCAGGTGTTGAACCTCGCGTTCTGAGGCGGAATCTCGCCTGATAGAATTTTGTAAGCCTACTGACGCATCTAACACGTCAGTTCTTATAACCCGTGAATCTCAAGACAGCCTCCCTGTTTGCTCCTGTCCTTCTAGTCACACTCACCATTGCCGTGGCGCAGGAGCCTCAAGCTCCTCCCACCAACGCGACGCCTCCACCGCCAGCAGCAGCTCGCCGCGGCGGATTTGCCCAGAGTTTCTTCGGTCTCGGCGCGCCTCCCGACCCTGCCGCGGTCGATCGCGGCCAGAAGCTTTTCGTCAGTAATTGCGGCTTCTGCCACGGAACCAATGCGACCGGCGGCAACTCCGGCCCTGATCTGGTGCATTCGGTCCTGGTGCTCCACGATGAGGGCACCGGCAAAGAGATTGGCCCCGTTATCCTGAACGGCCGCCCCGCTCAGGGCATGCCGAAGTTCGCGTTCTCCGATGCGCAGATTAAAGACCTCGCCGCGTTCTTTGTTTCGCGCTCGCAGGCGGTCGCCAATCGGATGGAGTACAAAATCCTGAACGTAGTCACCGGCAATCCCGAAGCCGGGCACGCATACTTTGACGCACACTGCGCAACCTGCCATTCGGCGGCGGGCGATCTGGCGCACATCGCAGGCAAGTTCGATGCGCCCGCATTACAATCGCGCTTCTTATATCCGGTGACGCGGCGCTTCCCCGGACAACCCGGGCCGCCGCCCGATCCGAAGGCGCAAGTAACGGCGACAGTAACCATGCCGAACGGTCAAACCGTTTCCGGACCGCTTCAGGCGCAGGATGATTTCAGCGTCACGCTGCTCGACGCGAACAACCAGCGCCAGGTGATCCCGCTCGACGACAATGGGGCGACCAAGGTAGAGATTCACGATCCGCTTCTAGGTCATGAGCAGTTACTCAAGCAATATACGGACGCCGATATGCATAACATCCTCGCTTATCTGGAGACGTTGAAGTGAAGCGCAGCTATCTACTCGTTTCCGTGTTGGTCGCCGCGGCTGCCCTGGCCGCTCAGGAACTCGATCCCGCCAAGCTAAGTCAACCTCCGACGGATACGTGGCCCACTTACAACGGCGACTACTCTGGGCGGCGGTTTAGTCCGCTGAACCAGATCAACGCGTCGAACGTCCGCAGCCTGAGTCTTGCCTGGTCATACAAGGCAAATACCGGCCCCGGGGGCGGCGGTCCGTTCGGCGCTCAAATCAAAGCGACGCCGCTCGAAGTCAACGGCGTTCTCTACTTCACCGTTCCCGATCACGCCTGGGCCGTGGACGCGCGCACCGGGAAAGAACTCTGGCACTTCAAGTGGGAGAGTAGCGGCGGCATTCATATCGGGAACCGCGGCGTCGGTATTTATGAGAACAAGCTGTTCTTCGAGACGCCTGACGACCATCTCATCTCGCTTGATAAGAACACCGGCAAGATGCACTGGAGTGTGGAGATCGCCGACGTCAAGCAGCAATATTTCTCAACGCCGGCGCCGATAGTAATCGGTAACCATGTGCTGGTAGGCGTGGGCGGTGACTCGCTGGATGTGCCGGGTTACCTCGAGTCTCGCGATCCGGAAACCGGTAAGGTGCAGTGGCATTGGGATAGCGAGCCGAAGCCGGGGCAGCCCGGATCGGAAACCTGGCCCAACAAGGAATCGATGGCGCACGGCGGCGGCATGACCTGGATGCCCGGCACTTACGATCCTCAACTGAAGCTTCTCTACTGGGGCACCGGCAACCCCAATCCTGTGCATGCCGGACAAGGCCGTAAAGGCGACGACCTATGGACCTGTTCCATAGTGGCCTTAAATGTCGATACAGGTAAGCTCGTTTGGGCGTTCCAGTCTTCGCCGCACGATACTCACGACTGGGATGCGGTGCAGACGCCCGTCCTGTTCGATGGAGTTATCGATGGAAAGCCGCGTAAGCTGCTGGCGCAGGCTAGCCGCAACGGGTATTTCTTCCTACTCGATCGCGTGACCGGCAAGAACCTGCTGAGCGTTCCGTATAACACCATCAATTGGTCGAAAGGCGTCGATGCGCAGGGTAAGCCGATCCCCGATCCGTCAAAGGAACCGAAACCGGACGGGACGTTAGTAACTCCGGCTTCCGATGGCGCGACGAACTGGCCCCCGCCGAGCTTCGATCCGCAGACCGGCTTGTTCTATGTCAGTACCGCGCAGTCTTATAGCGTTTTCTACCTCACCGATACCGATGACCGGCCGGAAGGCTATGGCGGGCGGGACAGTGGTGTGTGGTCGCAGGCCGCGCTTAAGGCGATCGATTATCAGTCCGGAAAAGTTCGTTGGGCGCACGTGTATCCAGGCCATAGTGGCGGCATTTTCGGGATTCTGACGACTGCGGGGAATCTGCTATTCGCGGGAGATCCGTCGCATAACCTGATTGCGTTCGATCCGGCGAGCGGGAAGATCCTGTGGCATGCGGCGCTTGAGGCCAACGTCAGCAATGGGCCGATGACTTACGAGCTGGACGGGCGACAGTACCTGGTGGTTGGCGCGGGCGACCATCTGGACGCGTTCACGCTACCTGCTCAAACACAATCGGCTGGAACTAAGTAGTCATCCATCTTTGTAAAGATCGGTTAAACAGACTGAAGTAAGTGCGCGCGAGCCTGCGCGTGCGAAACCATCAAGGGCTGACGGTCGTCTTCCCATCACGATGGACGGCCTGATCCTTGTGTGTTCGCGGCGCGCCATGTTCCGTGCTGCGGCGCAATGTTTGATTTTGGCGCAAGGGCCATCCATACTGAGGGCCGCCGAGAAGAGCGACGACGAGCGCATTTACCAAATAGCCCCGGGGATTGTCGCGCCGAAAGTTGTCCATCAAGTGATGCCTGAATATTCGGGCCAAGGCTTCCGGCTGGATGGAACAGTGGTTCTGCGGATCGTGATTGATTCAAAAGGGTCGGTGAAGAAGGCGGAGGTCGTGCGAGGCATCGCACACGACGTGGACGATTGCGCGATCAAGGCGGTGCGGGAGTGGCGCTTTCAGCCCGCGGCGAAGGACGGCAAACCAGTGGCTGTGAGCATGGATATCGAGATCCGGTTCAACGATATGTAAGGCCGGCGGGACTCAGCGGTTCAGCACATCATTCCTTACACTCTCCGCGATCCCGGCGACCTGGGCTACAAGCGCGGGAGCTACTCCGAGATCCATCAGGCTTTCGCCAAGTAACTCGACTACCGCATCGAAGTGCGAATCGTTCAGGCCCCGTGCGACTAAGTGGCGATGCCCGCGTCGCAGATCGAGTCCCGAGTAATTATGGGGGCCTCCGAACGCCACGGTTAAGAAGGCCTTTTGCCTCCCTATCTGGCGATCCATATCGACTCCGGCGAAAAAGGAATTGATCCGGCTATCGGAAAGAACCTTACGGTAGAAAATCACGACTGCGGCGTTAACGGCATCCGCGCCGCCCAACTGGTCATAGAGTGTTGTTTCCTGCGCGGAAACAACGGCTGCGTCTGGCATGAGTATCCTCCTGATGCTGTCTACTGAGGAAGCATCGGCTTCCACTTGGATAGGCGCAAACGCGGAGTCAGTTTCGTGATTCAATATCGACTTTCTTTAAGCCGACCGCGGTCGCCCTTGTTTTTCGGCGTCGTTAGGGCAGCTAAAATGAAGATGGATCATCTGTTTGCGCCGCATCGCGTTCCTTCTTCCCCTCCTCATTGCCGTCCCGATTTTCGCGGCGCTGTCTCCCGAGCAGAAGCGCGCTAACCTCGAATCCTTCGACAAAGTCTGGTCGACCGTTCAGGACAAGCATTGGGATCCGAAGATGGGTGGACTGGACTGGCAAGCCGTTCGCGCGGAATTGCGGCCCAAGGTGGAAAGCGCGCAGTCCGAAGTTGAGGTACGCGAGATTATTGGCGAGATGCTGGCGCGCCTGCATGAGAGCCATACCGCCGTAATCCCAAGCGATGTTTACCACGATGTGGCGAATCCCGTAAAGGCGGCGAATGACGCAGCAGTTAGCGCAGCTCCGGCGGCCCGTGAAGAAGATGGAACTCCAGGCATCGACATTCGCGTAATAGACCAAGAGGCGGTGGTGGTGGAAGTCGAGCCGAAATCACCGGCGGCGCGTCAAGGGGTCCGGCCGGGGTGGACGATCAAAGCAATCAATGACGAAAATCTCGCCCCTGCACTCACGCGCACCGCTGAGACCTACGCGAAATCGACCATGCGCGACATGATGCTAAGCCGCGTGGTGTTCTCCCGTTTGTGGGGCCCGGCGGGGAATCCGGTGGATATCGAGTTCCGCGATGGACATGACAAGCGCGTGCTCCTTTCGCTCGATCGGGAGCCGTTTCGCGGGACGCCTTCGAAGTTCGGCTATCTTCCGGAAGAGCACGTCTGGATCGAATCGAAGCGCATCGGGAACGATGTCGAATATGTAAGGTTCAATCTGTTTCTGGACCCGGCGCACTTGGTTCCGGCATTTCAGGACGCGGTGCGTAGTTGCATGACTTGCGCCGGAATCGTGATCGATCTGCGTGGTAATCCGGGCGGGATCGGTCTGCTGGCGACGGGCATTGCCGGTTACTTTGTGACGCAGGCGGACGAGAAGCTCGGAACGATGCAGATGCGCGGGTTGCCGCTCAAATTCGTTGTGAATCCGCGTCCCCCGGTGTTTACGGGCAAGGTGGCGGTGCTGATGGATGGACTTTCGGCGTCGACTTCGGAGATCTTTGCGGGCGGCATGCAGGATTTAGGGCGCGCACGTATTTTCGGGACACGTTCCGCGGGCGCAGCGCTGCCGTCGATGATTGAGCGTCTGCCTAACGGCGATGCCTTTCAGTTCGCGGCGGCCTCTTATACCTCGGAAAGCGGCAAGGTTCTGGAAGGCACGGGGGTGACACCGGATGAAACGACACCGCTAACGAGGGCAGCTTTGCTTGCGGGGAAAGACCCGGCGCTCGATGCGGCGGTGGATTGGATTAGACAGGGAGCGAGAGCTTCGATGAATTCGAAAGGAATAACGCAATGAGAATGAATTTGGTTTTATCGGGGATTTTGCTTGGAGCTTCGCTGTCGGCGCAAACACCGGCCCCCGCGACTGGGGCGACGCCACCGGCTCCCGCGGCCATCAAAGGCGAGATGGATTCGTCGACGAAAGTCACCGGACCTTTACCGTCCGCGGACACCGTACTTCAGCACTATGTCGACGTAACCGGTGGCGCTAAGGCTTACGATGCGGTGAAGACGATGGTCGGGACGGGTAAGTTCGTGATGCCGGCTCAAGGGATTACCGGCGATTTGTCGATGTACTCAGCAGCTCCGAACAAGAGCTACGCGCTGATCGATATCCAGGGCGTCGGCAAAGTCGAGGAAGGCAGCGACGGGACCATTGCATGGGAGATCTCTCCGATGACGGGCGCGCGCATCAAGGCGGGCGATGAAGCGGCGGCGGAGATTCGATCCAGCGCGACGGATATCCATACGAACTGGAAGAAGTACTATAAGTCGGCGGAAGTGACGGCGGTTGAGGACTTGGATGGAAAGCCCGCTTACAAAGTGGTGCTGACGCCACAATCGGGAAGTGCGGAAACGGAATGGTACGACAAAGATTCGGGTCTGGTTGTGAAGAGCACCATGACCGTGGATACTCCGATGGGGAAAGCTCCCGTCGAGATCGCATTCAGCGATTACAAGAAGGAAGGCGATCTCACGATGCCGACCAAGATGGTGCAAAGCGTGGCGGGGCAACAGTTCGAAATCCACCTGGAGAAGGTCGACTTCAACGCGCCGGTGCCACCGAATCGTTTCGACATTCCCGCCGACATTAAAGCACTGCAGAAGTAGGGCGCGGGGCACCGCGGTGGTTCACTTACGGTAATGTTCTTAGCCGACGAGGTCGATCGTGCTTTGCGTTATCTGTTCGGCGATCTTGATCGCGTTTACATCTGATGCGATTTCGTTGCGCGCGGTGACGAGTTCAATAGAATCCTGGGGCAATTCACCTTTGACGGCAATGCGCTGCGCCGACCCATCGAAGCGATCCTGAGCCGCTTCGATTCCGTTGAGCGATATGGAAAACGAGGACATGCGGAGCCTATCGGCAGCTCCGGCCCAAGACTTTAGGGTCATGTAGTATGGAGCCTGAATGTACCTCTCCTTAAACAATCAGCTCACTACGGGACGGGTGCCCTGGCCGGATTTCGCCCGGCTCGCCGCGAAGGTTGGATACAAAGGCACGGACGTGATGGAAGGTGCCGCCATGCGGGAAGGCTTCGCGCCGACGCGAGACCTGCTCGCGAGCTTGAAGATCCGGCCGGCAATCGTCGATTTCCCCGTCGAGTTTCGCAAGGACGATAAGACGTTTGAGGAAACGCTTCCCAAACTGGAGCCTGCCGCGCAATTCGCCGCGGCCATCGGCTGCCCTCGCATGATGACGTACATCATGCCATCGAGTCCCACTCCAAAAGCGGAACTGCGGAAGATCTACAAAGAGCGATTCACCCGAAGCGCGGATATTTTGGCTCGGTCGCATGTGCGGCTTGGGCTTGAGTTTCTGGGGCCGCTTCATCTCCGTAAGCAGTTCCCGAACGAATTCATCTGGCGTATGCCGGAGATGCTGGAGTTTGCGAAAGAGTGCGGCTCGAATGTCGGGCTGACGCTCGACACCTGGCACTGGCATCATGCGGGCGCGACGGTTCAGGACATCCTCGACGCCGGTAAGGAACGGATCGTCACCGTACACTTCAACGATTCGCCGAATCTGCCTGCGGATCAGATCCGCGATAACGAGCGGCTGATGCCAGGCGAGGGAGTGATCAACTTAACGGGGTTTCTGCAGGCGATGGCGAAGATCGGGTATGAGGACGCTTTGAGTATTGAGGTTTTCGGGCGCGGGTTAGCACAAATGACACCGGAAGAAGGGGCGCGGCTTGGCCTGGAAAAAGGTCGCGCGACGCTGGCGAAGGCCGGGGTACACGAGAGTTAGCCGTAAGGAACCTCATGTCACAAAAGTCGTTACAACTAGCCTTGCCCGCACTTGTCATTGGCTTATCTGGTTCTTGGGCAGCTTACGGTCAGAATTCCACGCTGACTGTACTTTACACATTCACCGGCGCAGCTGACGGAGGAATTCCGACTACCGGGGCCGCTCTCATCGAGGACAAGGCTGGTAATCTGTATGGTCCGACGAGCAAAGGAGGCGACCCGAGCTGCGAGTATGCGTCGCCGCCGCCGTACGGATGCGGCGTTGTCTTCAAGGTCACCGCAACAGGTGAGGAGAGTGTCTTATACACTGCCACGGGATTAAACGGCGAGATACCCAACGGCCTGAAACAGGATGCAGCCGGTAACCTATACGGGACGGCGGGCTTCGGGGGCGAATACAGCGAAGGCAACGTGTTCAAATTGAGTCCGACCGGGACCCAGACGGTTCTTCACAGCTTCCACGACGCCGCGCGCGGGTATGAGCCCGATGGGGCGATGGTCCGCGACTCGTCTGGAAACCTTTATGGCGCTGCGTTCCATGGCGGAGGAACGGGAGGTAGTTACGGAGTCGTGTTTAAGTTAAGCCCGGCCGGGGTGTACACGGTTCTTCATGCTTTTCAAGGTTCACCGAACGATGGTGCGTTTCCCGGCGGGAACTTGATTATCGACTCTTCCGGCAACCTATACGGCACTACAGAGGAGGGTGGCACGGGACACAACGGAACTGTATACAAGATGAACCCTTCCGGCGCCGTAACTCTCCTCCATAGCTTTGAAAGCAGCGGTATTGACGGTCAGGCTCCGGTATCGGGAGTGATTATGGATAGTGCAGGTAATCTATTCGGTGTTACCGGGGAAGGCGGCACATTTGGTAACGGGGTTGTTTATAAGATAAGCTCCACCGGGACTTTTACCGACCTTTATAGCTTCACGGGCGGCGCGGATGGAGGGGATCCGATCGGCAGCCTGGGCTACATTCAATCATCGGGTTACGTTGCGGGCACGGCTGCTTACGGCGGAACTCCCTCTACGACTTGCGGAACCGGATGCGGGGTGGTGTTTGCGGTAAGTGCGATCACTCCCGGTAAGGAACTCGTACTCTACTCATTCACTGGACTAGCTGATGGGGCAAATCCCGAGTCGGGCATTCTGGCGTTTCCGACCAATGGAGTCTATCACTTATTCGGGACGACGACCTCTGGCGGACTCGTGGGCGGGTGCTTCGGTGAGGGATGCGGAACGGTCTTTAAGCTTGCGGTAACTCCGTAGTAAGTGCTCCGGTTAGTTTGGTTGCGCTATCATTCGCCAACCGGTCCATGCTTTTGACCTTTGGCGAGAGCGACTGCAAAGGCAATCCAGCATATGGCGGCGGGACACAATGTGACGAAGACTGAAAATTGGACTCCGATGCGGAATGCCTTTAGTCCAAATGCGGCTGATCGTTCCGCGCTAGTGGCGGCTCTTACCAGCAGTTCGCAAATCCATCCGCCTGTATAGAGTATGTTCGCAAAGATTGCGTAGAAGAAGATTCCGAAAAGGCCAAGTAGTGGGCCATCGGGCAATCCAATCGCTTCCCCTACAGTTGCATCAGCTATAAGTCCGCAGCCAATCATCAGGATGACCGCGACTAATCCGGTACACCCCACTACCAAGTTGAAGAAGATACGGCGACTTTCCCACCACCCGATCACTTCTCTGGTATTCATAGTTAGTGGGTTTCGCTGGAATTGTGGACGCTGCAACAACTTTTCAACGGAGCGGCGGAACATGCCATCTACCCTTGACTCTCTCGTTACTGAGTAATATCGACAGTCGTCCACTCCGCGCAAAGTACCTGGTCGGAAGTGGAGAGAAGATCCGCCGTCACGGTCGACGTTCCCAAGTCCCCAAGGTTGCTGAAGTGAAGGCTGAAGGCTTCCGGCGGCACCACGGAACTTGCAGATGCGGCTCCGGCTAATGTTAGAAGTAGGAGGCCAACGCCCAATGCATTGGCTGCGGAAGTAAAGAATCGGTTTCCCATAGGTTGTCCTCCTCGGTCTAGCGGGGTCATCCGGTCGACCGGACGGTCAAAATCATATCATTGGAGACGCTCAAAACCGAGTACGTTCGCGCATTGATAACTCGTTCACCCGATCCCGGACGGATCGATAATGAGGGTCGGGCGTTTGAAGCTTCCAATCGGGGGTACACTCTTGCGCGTCTCATTTCAAGATCTTTGTGGAGTCGCTGTCGTTCTGCTTTTTTGTCTCAACGCTAGGGCACAGACTGCAGACTCAGCCAAGCGTCCTCGCTCCGCCGACATTGGCTTAAAGGTTGGCGTCTTGCCGGCAGGCCCGCTCGACGCGATTACTGATGTTGCGGGCGTGGAAGTCGGTCAAACCACCATCATTCGCGGCAACGACCTGCGCACGGGGGTCACGGCGATATTGCCTCACGCCGGGAACGTCTATCGGGACCGCGTGCCCGGTGCAATCTTCGTGGGCAATGGCTATGGAAAGCTCACCGGGTCAACACAAGTGGACGAGATGGGAGAGATTGAGACACCTATCCTTCTGACCTCAACCACCAGTGTGCCGCGCGTTGCCGACGCCTTGATCAGTTACATGCTTGGGCTTCCGGGCAATGAGAAAGTACTTTCGATCAATCCGATCGTTGGGGAGACGAACGACGGATACCTCAGCGACATCCGCGGCCGCCACATCGCTCCGGAAGATGTAATCAACGCGATCCGGGATGCCAAGAGCGGCCCCGTGGACGAAGGCACGGTTGGAGCCGGTACCGGCACCGTGGCCTTCGGGTGGAAAGGCGGCATCGGAACCGCATCCCGGCGCCTTCCCGCTGCGCTCGGCGGATACACGGTCGGGGTGTTGGTGCAGTCCAACTTCGGCGGCATCCTCACCATCAGCGGCGCGCCCGTAGGTCAGGAGCTTGGCCAATACTATCTCCGCAACGAGACCAGTCAAGTCCGTGGAGCGGTCCGAGGCGTGGTCCAAACCGTGAACGATAAGGCCGACGGTTCCTGCATGATGGTGATTGCGACGGACGCGCCGCTGGACGCACGCAATCTGAAACGTTTGGGAGCCAGGGCGTGGGTGGGGATGGGCCGGACCGGCAGTTCCGCCTCGAACGGTAGCGGAGACTATGCGATCGCGTTCTCTACAGCGGCGCAGGTTCGCATTCACATGGCGGATGCCTCCACGACGCGAAAGACTGAGGTTCTTACTAATGAAGCGATGTCCCCTCTTTTTGAGGCGGCGATCGAAGCGACCGAGGAAGCGATCTATAACTCAATGCTCAAAGCTACGACCGTAACCGGAAACGGACATACGGTGGAAGCGCTGCCGATCGACAGAGTCGTTACCATTCTTAAGGAGCACAAGCTCACGAAGTGAAGCGTTCTGGCGCGTTTGTACTGGCGAATCGTCGACCGGTCTTGTAGTCGAATGATTTACACAAGATATTTTAAATCTCTGCGCGGAATCCCGCACGATATGATTCAAAGGAATAAATGAAAGAAACCCAAAATAATTCGCCAATACCGGCGCTCCTTAAGAAACATGAGTCAACGCTGCTCAGGAGTTGGCTGGCGGCCCAGGCGCGGGATCGCGAGTCGGGTTCCGACAGCGTCAGCAAGGGCGATCTCGAACGGCAGAGCAAAGAGTTTCTGACCGCCTTTCAAGTCTCTTCGCAAACGGGGGATCTCAGCGAGACCCAAACCGACGCGTGGGAACGAACACAGGGACGTCCTTTCCGATATCTCCCAGGCGCAATCCCGCTCGGGAGCGACGCCGGCCGAGGTTGCCACTTTTATTTTTTCCTTTAAGGAACCCCTGTTTGAGCTTCTACAGAAAGAACTGGGGGCTGACCCCGCGCAGCTCGCGCGCGAAATTCTAAGCGCCAGCGTGGCTCTGGACAAATTCGGCTTAATGACGATCGCAGCGGCTCTCAAGTCGAGAGAAGAATTGATCTCCCGGCAACAGGCGGAGATGCTCGAGCTTTCTACTCCGGTGGTGAAGCTTTGGGATGGAATACTGGCCCTGCCCTTAATCGGAACACTGGACAGCGAGCGGACTCAGGTTGTCATGGAAAACCTGCTGCAAGAGATTGTGACCACCGGGGCTGGCATCGCCATCATCGATATCACGGGCGTTCCCACAGTGGATACTCTGGTGGCCCAGCATCTATTAAAGACGGTGGCGGCGGCCCGGCTGATGGGCGCGGAATGCATCATTAGCGGGATCCGGCCGCAGATCGCGTCGACCATCGTGCATCTGGGGGTCGATCTCGGCGACGTCGCGACAAAGGCCACCTTAGCGGATGCATTCAGCATGGCGTTGCGCCGCACATCTCGGGCGGTTGTCGCCATCCAGGCCCGGAAAGAAGCGGTCGAGTAACCTTTTGGAACGCATACCGATCCTCAAGATGGGCGAGTTCCTGCTGGTTACCGTTCAGGTGGACATGCATGACAAACTCGCTATGCAGTTGCAGGACGACCTCACCGAAAAAGTGGTGTCCCATCATTCCAAAGGCGTTTTGATCGACATTTCGGCGCTCGACATTGTCGATTCATTTATCGGACGCATGTTGGGGAACATCGCCTCGATGTCTCGCATCCTCGATGCGGAGACGGTGGTGGTCGGGATGCGTCCGGCGGTGGCCATCACGCTCGTAGAACTGGGCATGTCGCTGCCCGGTGTCAGCACTGCCCTCAATGTGGAGAAGGGAATGGAACTGCTTCGGGAGAAGCTTCGCCGGGAAGAATTTGGGGACCGGGACAACAGTGCCAGCCCTCGCTGAGCAATTACCGGTGCGCAGCCCGGAAGACGTCGTGATCGTGCGGCAGCGCGTCCGCGCGATCGCTGAACGCGAAGGGTTTAAACTCGTCGATCAGACCAAGATCGTGACCGCTGCCAGTGAACTGGCGCGCAACGCCGTCATTTACGGCGGCGGCGGTACGGCGCTGATCGAAGTGATTCAGAAACCGGGAAAGCTCGGTATCAAAATTACTTTCGAAGATCATGGCCCCGGAATTGCCGACCTGGAACTGGCTATGAAAGACGGTTACACGTCCGGTGCGGGCTTAGGTTTGGGCCTAAGTGGCTCCAAGCGCCTCGCGAATGAATTCGAAATCCGCAGTAAACCGGGCGAAGGAACTCGCGTGGCGATCACGCGCTGGAGATAAGAGCTGAGCACCTCGGATGTTCTTGTCCCGGTATACACGATCACTGATGTATCCGCCGCGCGTCGAGCGGCCGCGCTGGTAGCGGAACACGCAGGCTTTAACGAACAGCTCGCAGGAGTGGTGGCGATTGTGACCACCGAGGCCGCCTCAAACGTGTTGAAACACGCTTCCGGTGGCGACGTTCTGGTGCGCCGTTGCGAATCGCCTCACGGAGCCGCCGTTGAGGTGCTGGCGATGGATAAAGGTCCTGGTATGGCAAACGCGGCGCGCTGTTTTGAGGACGGTTATTCCACGGCCGGCAGCGCAGGAACCGGACTGGGCGCGATGCGACGGCTTTCCTCGTCCTTCAACTGGTTTTCGCATCCGGATTCGGGGACCGTGGTGTTGTGCCGGATTGAAGAAAACGCCGGAAGCGGATCTAGCGACCGGCGCACCGGACTATTTGAAGTGGGCGGGATCAATGTGCCTTACCCCGGAGAAACGGTATCGGGCGATTCATGGATTGTTCACGAATCAACGAACGAGCTGCGGATCCTGCTGGCTGACGGGCTGGGTCATGGCATTTTTGCGCACGAGGCATCCGCTGCGGCGACCGGCGCGGCGAGTATCTCGCGCTTTGATTCCCCAGGTTTATTGATGGACGCATTACATGCGAAGCTGAAGCCCACTCGGGGCGCGGCAGCCAGCGCGGCCTACGCTAGTTTGGAGAGCCGGCAAGTCACCTTTTGTGGGGTTGGCAATGTCGCCGGTATGGTCGTAACTCAGGATTCGCGCCGCCAAATGGTGACCGGCAACGGAACGCTTGGACGTGAATCGAGAAAAATGCAGGAGTTTCGCTACCCTTTTGATTCGGATTCCTTGATCGTGGTCCATTCTGACGGTCTAACGACGAACTGGTCATTGGAGAAGTACCCGGGGCTCTTCCGGCGGCACCCGAGCGTAATCGCGGCAGTTCTGTTCCGCGACTGCCGCCGCACGCGCGACGACGCTTCGGTGGTTGTCGCCCGGCCGGTGCGCGCAGCATGACGGTTCACGCCATGACGGTTCACCCCGCGAAAGTTCACCCCATGACGATCCAGAACGTGAGGCATCGGCGATGAATCTGGCCCTGCTCACCGTCCGCATCGAGTTTGAAGACGACGTGGTGGCGGCGCGCCAGCGGACGCGGCAGATTTCCGAAGTTCTCGGCTTCGATGTCCAGCAGCAGACCCGCCTCGCCACAGCCGTTTCCGAGATCGCGCGCAACGCCTTCTCGTACGGCGCCGGCGGAAAAGCGGAGTTTTTCCTGGAAGGCACGACTCCGCCGCAGCTTCTCTCCATCCGCGTTTCGGATCACGGCAAGGGCATTCCGAACCTCAGCGAAATTCTAGAAGGGCGGTACCGTTCCGAAACCGGAATGGGCTTGGGAATGGTCGGCGCGCAGCGGTTGATGGATCAGTTCCGCGTGACGACTTCGCCGGGCAAGGGCACGGTGGTCGTGATGTCCAAACTTCTGCCGCGGAAAGCGCCTTTGGTTACGCCGAAGACGCTGCCCAAACTACTCCACGCCATCGAACAGCAGAAGCCGCGGGATGTGCTGGCGGATTTCCGGGATCAGAATCGCGAGTTGCTGCGCACCCTCGACGAGCTACGCCGCCGTCAGGAGGAATTGACCTCCGTCAATCGCGAACTCGAAGATACCAATCGCGGCGTGGTGGCTCTCTATGCGGAACTGGACGAAAAGGCCGACCACCTCAAACGAGCCGATGAGGTCAAGTCGAAGTTTCTGTCGAACATGAGCCACGAGTTCCGTACGCCCCTGAACTCGATCCTCGCGCTTTCGCGAATGCTGCTGGACCGCATGGACGGCGATCTCACTTCCGAGCAGGAACTGCAGTTGACGTATATCCGGAAGTCTGCCGAAAGTCTTTCGGAATTAGTGAACGATCTTCTGGATATCGCGAAAGTAGAAGCGGGGAAAACCGACATCCGCCGGACCGAGTTTGCCGTCGCGGATCTGTTCGGGGCCCTGCGCGGCATGCTGCGCCCGCTGCTGCTGAGTTCTTCCCTCAATCTGGTCTTCGAAGACTCAGCGGAGATTCCCGCCATCTACTCGGATGAAGGCAAGGTGTCGCAAATCCTTCGGAACTTTATCTCTAACGCGTTGAAGTTCACCGAAGCGGGGGAAGTCCGCGTGTCGGCGAAGTACGATAGCGCGGCGGACAGGGTAATCTTTTATGTGCGGGACACCGGTATCGGAATCCCGGAGGAACATCTGGAAACGATTTTCCTGGAATTTTCGCAGATCGATAACCCGCTGCAACGCGGCGTGAAAGGCACGGGACTCGGGCTTCCCATCTCGCGCAAGCTGGCCGAACTTCTGGGCGGCAGCGTCGGAGTAAAAAGCCAGGCTGGTAAAGGTTCGGAATTTCATCTTCAACTCCCGCGCGTCGTCGTGCAGCAGGAATTCGCGCCGCAGCCACTGGAGAGCGGCGCTTCGGACCGCCCGGCCGTGTTGGTCGTCGAAGATCATGCCGAAACCCGGTTGCTCTACGAGAAGTATCTGCGGCTTTCGCCCTGGCGTTTTCTGGCCGCGCGCACAGTGAGAGAAGCCGAAGGGGTACTGCGGCACACGCGCCCTTCCGCCATTGTCCTGGACATTGACTTACAAGGCGAACAGACATGGAACCTTCTCGCGCAGATCAAGTCCGACCCGGAGTTGCGCGGCATTCCAGTGATTGTGGCGCCCACCGTAAATGATCCTTCAAAAGCGATGGCGTTGGGCGCCGATCTCTATTTGGTCAAACCAGTCGGTGGTCCCGCGTTGCGGGCGGCGTTGCGCAAAGTCACGCATACGGAGGTGCGGAATATCCTGCTGGTGGATGATCAGGACATCGCCCGTTATCTGGCACGGCAGCTCTTCAACGAAACCCGCGCGAATTTTCTGGAGGCGGAAGACGGAGCGATGGCGCTCGAAATGGCGCGGGCCGAAAAACCCGACCTCATGCTGATCGACCTGACGATGCCCCGGATGAACGGGTTCGAATTGCTGGCTGGAATGGAAGCGGAGCCGCGTCTTCGCGAGACGCCGGTTGTGGTCGTCACCTCAAAATCGCTTTCAGCGGACGAGAGAGGATGGCTCGGATTGCGAACGATCGCCGTGCTTTCCAAGGACCGGCTCATGGAGGGAGAAACAGCGCTCACGTTAGCAACGGTGCTTACGTCGGTGGGATTGGAAGACCTGATTGATCGTTCTCGCGAAATGAAAAGGGAGACTCCGCAGTGACTCGTCCGGTCCCCCTGGTCCTCAATATCGACGACGATGAAGCGGGCAGGTATGTCGTGAACCGCGCATTACGTCAAGCCGGATTCGAGGTGCTGGACGCTGACACCGGGTTGAAGGGCTTGGCTGCCGCCCGGGCGCATCTGCCGGACATCATTCTGCTGGATATACGCCTGCCCGATATCGACGGCTTTGAAGTCTGCCGCCGGATTCGAGAAGATCCGCAACTGCAACATATTGGCGTAATCCATATGTCGGCATCCTACCTGGACACGTCATCGAAAGTGCGTGGACTGGACACCGGCGCCGATGCTTATTTGACCGAGCCCGTGGAACCGTCCATTCTGGTCGCTACCACAAAATCGCTTCTGCGGTTTAAGAAGGCTGAGGTTCAGGTGCGCGAATCCGCGCAGGAGTGGCAAACCACATTCGATGCACTGAGCGAAGGCATCGCTTTGCTCGATCTGGATGATAGCGTTCGCCGCTCCAATGCCGCCTTCCTGAAAATCGCCGGGGGGCGCGACAGCGAGCAGCGCAAAGCGATTTCGCGGCTTCTGCAAGCGCTCAAGGAAACCGGGGACCCGCAACGCGACGAGAGTTTGATTGCGGACACCTGCTTTACTATCGGGCTCGACCCGGTATCCGGTGCAGGCGGCGAACTTTCCGGCGCGGTCTGTGTAGTGGTCGATATCACGGAGAAGCGACGCTTCGAGCAGCAGTTACAGCAGACGGCGCGACTAGAGAGTCTGGGCGTACTCGCGGGAGGAATCGCGCACGACTTCAACAATCTACTTACCGGAATCCTTGGGAATTCGACTCTGATGCTGGAAACTATCGCTCGAGACGCGCCCGAGCGGGAGATGCTGAGCGTCGTGGTGGAAGCGAGCGAGAGCGCCGCCAACCTGACGCGCCAGATTCTAACGTACGCCGGCAAAGGTATCTACGAATTGGCGCCGGTGGATCTCTCAACGGTCGCGCGCCAGAGTTTGACTTTTGCCCGGCGCATCGTTTCAAAGAAAGTGCAGTTCGTCGATGAAATCGCCGAAGGCATCCCTCTGGTGGAAGCCGACGCCACCCAGATGCAGCAGTTGATGATGAACCTGATCATCAATGCGACGGAGAGCTTCGGTGAGACGGGCTCCGGAACGGTGCGCGTTTCTACCCGCGTCGAAACATTAACGGCGGAGTTCTTCGCTCATGGAGAAGCGAACGAGCCCGGTGACTATGTGTCGTTCGTGGTTGAGGACGACGGCTGCGGCATGGACCAGGCGACGCAGAACCGAATCTTCGAGCCGTTTTTTACCACCAAATTCACCGGACGAGGACTTGGGCTTTCTACGGTGCATGGGATCGTTCGGAAACACAAGGCGCTGCTGCGACTCTGGTCGAGTGTCGGCGCCGGTACCCGATTCTCCCTGTATTTCAAGCAAAGCCCATCGACCCGGCCAAAGAGCGCTCCCGCCAAAGCAATCGCTCCCTCAGCTTGCGAAGGCACGATTCTAGTGGTGGACGATGAAGCATCTGTGCGCGGAGTAGCGCGCGTCGCTCTGGAACGAAAGGGCTACGGTGCGCTCTTCGCGGAAAACGGGCGGGAAGGTGTGGACCTCTTTCGAAAACATCACCGGTCCATTAGTCTGGTGCTCATGGATTTCATGATGCCGGTCATGGGTGGGGAAGAGGCGATTCGGGAGATGCGGGTCATTGCCCCGGAAGTCCCTATTCTGGTGTCAAGCGGGTATAGCCTCAACGTCACATTGGATCGGCTTGGCCGGGAAAATGTCGCGGGATTCCTAGTGAAACCCTTCACGACTTCTCAACTAACCGACGCAATCGCGACGGCGTTGAAGCACTCTGACGCAGTGGCGCAAAATAGCGGTTCGGTCGGTCTGTAAGTTCCGACGCGCGAGCACTCGCTTTGCTGAGCGATGACAAACGGCTTGAGCCGCGGCGATGGCCGGCATGATTGTCTGTCGTCTGGCTTTGATCCTGGACTTGCCCCGCTGCTCAGGTATTTACTCGACGGCGTGTGCGGCGAGCGTTTTCAGAGACGCGGATGCGTGAGAAGTTCGGGCGTCCTACGTGTTGCTGAGTGTTACGGGATCACCGACGCGAACCTGCAGTGCCTCCGCTGCCGATGCCTCGCGCATCGAGATTTCGACGTAGCCGCCGCTGCCCTCAATGAGAAACGGTTCCGATCGATCAGCATCGGCGTAGTTGCTGCTGACGTGGCTTACCCGTCTGCCGTTTACGAGCAACGGCGCGACGGTTCGAAACGATGTCACGATGTTGCCGAAGCGATCGATGTGCAGCACTTGATTCGCGGGCAGTGGTAAACGCACCCAGTTGTCGACCGTGCCGCCCGCGAATTCGAACGCCGCACGTGAGTTGATGTGAGCTGAAGCGGGAGCAAAGATATCTCGTCCATGGAACGTGCGGCTCACCGGATGCCTCATGTATGTCTGCTCGGTAATCTCACGGACTTCCGTGGGCTCAACACCCGCGAGCGAAAGCAGCCCGTTGTCAGGAAGGACAAAGCGGTGCCCTTCTGCTTCGGCCACAATGGCCCGTCGCGCGCTGCCCACACCGGGATCAACCACAACCACATGGGTCGTGCCTCGCGGAAAGTAGCGCCAGGACTGAGAGAGCAGATAACCGGCCTGCGCGATTTGATACGGTTCGACCTCGTGAGAGATGTCCACGATGCGAGCATCGGGAGCGATTCCGAGGATGACGCCCTTCATGGCCGCCACGTAGTGATCGCGGATTCCGAAGTCGGTAAGTAATGTGATGACGCGCGTTGATAAAATTTGAATAGCAGTGTCATTTTACTTCGACCACAACGCTACTACCCCGGTCGATCCTCAAGTACTTGCAGCGTTCGTTGAAACCGCGGGTGAAGTGTACGGCAACGCGTCGAGCGTTCACCGTTTCGGACAGGCCGCCAAACAGCGGCTCGAAGCGGCGCGCCGAAGTGTGTCCGCCCTACTCGGCGCTACGCCGCGCGAGATCGTGTTTACCAGCGGCGGCACGGAGGCGAACAATCTTGCGATCTTCGGTGTCGTGGGCGGAGCCGCGCGCGGGCGTCATATTGTCACCAGCGCGATTGAGCATCCGAGTGTGCTCGATGCTTGCTGTCATTTGAACGCAACGATTGTTCCGGTGGGCGGCTCTGGAGTTGTCGATCCGGATGATGTCCGCCGCGCGATTCGTCCGGATACGGCGCTGGTGTCGGTGATGCACGCGAACAATGAGACGGGCGCGATCCAGCCGGTTGCCGAGATCGCCGCTATTGCGCATAAGGCTGGAGCGTTGATGCACTCCGATGGCGTGCAGGCGGCCGGACGTATTCCTTGCAAGGTGCACGATCTTGGAGTCGATCTCTACAGCATCTCTGCGCATAAGATGAATGCGCCGAAGGGCGCGGGCGCATTGTTTGTTCGCGAGCGAACCAAGCTGAACAACACGTTCTTCGGCGGACATCAGGAGCGTGAGCGCCGCCCTGGCACCGAGAACGTGCCGGCGATCGTCGCGTTTCGGGGCCGCTGCAGCTTTGAAGCGCACTGTCGCGGATTCTGCGTTGCGCGACCGGCTTGAGACAGGCATTCTCGCGCGTGTCCCCGGTGCAAGAGTGAATGCGGCGGCAAGTCCGCGTTTGCCGAATACAACGAACATCTGCTTCCCTGGAATGTCTGGCGAAGCTCTGGTGATAGCGCTCGATCTCGACGGCTTCGCGATCTCTAGCGGAGCGGCTTGTGCCAGCGGTTCCATCGAGCCCTCGCATGTGTTGCTCGCGATGGGATTGTCCGAAGCCGACGCGCGCTCGTCGGTACGCTTCTCGTTGGGTGCCGGCAATACGCTCGATCAGGTCGAAGCCCTAATGAACGCGGTCGCCGCGAAGCAGGTCGCCTATGTCTAAGCGCATCGCGGTTGCAATGTCCGGCGGACTGGATAGCTCCGTGGTCGCGGCGATGCTTCATCGCGAGGGCCACGATGTTGTCGGCATGACGATGCAGTTGTGGAATCAGCGGCGCTTACCTGAGATCGCGGTCGAAGGCGCCACGGGACGCTGCTGCTCGCTCGACGACGTCTACGACGCGCGTCATGTCGCCGAGCAGATCGGCATCCCTTATTACGTCGTCAACTACGAGAAGCAATTCGAAGAGCGCGTGGTCGAGCCGTTTGTCGAAGACTATCTCGCCGGTCGCACGCCGATCCCGTGCACGCTTTGCAACAACTTCATCAAGTTCGATCAGTTCTTCGGAATGGCCGACACGGTCGGCGCTGATAAAGTCGCGACCGGTCACTACGCTCGCGTCACGCACAACGAGACTAGCGGCCGTTACGAGTTGCGGACTGCCGCGGACGCATCGAAGGACCAGACGTATTTCCTGTTCGGACTCACGCAGCAGCAGCTCGCGCGCACCGTGTTTCCGCTGGGCGAGATGCGCAAGACCGAGACTCGCGAACTCGCGCGCAACTTCGGGCTCGGTGTTGCCGAGAAAGGCGAGAGCTACGAGATCTGCTTCGTGCCGAATGGCGATTACGCGCAGTTTATCGACGCTTACCTGCGCGACAAAGGCACGCCGCTCGAGAGCACCACGGGCCCGATGGTGGCGAGCGACGGACGAACGCTCGGCACACATTCCGGCGTGCATCACTTCACGGTGGGTCAGCGCAAGCGGCTCGGCATCGCCACCGGAGAGCCGCTCTACGTCATCGCGACTGATTCGGCTTCGCAGACCGTAACGGTTGGATCCGATGCCGACCTGCTGCGCAGTACGCTCATCGCGGGCGATGCGCACTGGATCGCGATCGACCAGCTCCGCGCTCCAATTCGTGCGAGGGTGAAGATCCGCAATCGTCACGTTGCAGCCTGGGCTACGGTTGAGCCAGTTGACGTCGACAAGTTCCGTGCCCACTTCGACGAGCCGCAGCGCGCCGTCACTCCGGGTCAGGCTGCGGTGATTTACGACGGCGACGTGGTGGTAGGCGGCGGCTGGATCGCGTAAGTTGGCTGGACGCTCCGCGCTACGAAACTGGACGGAGTACCTCGCAGTCGTAGCGATGCTGCGGCTATTGCGCGCCGGCCTCCCGCCTGCATGGGTTGCAAGCGCGATCGATCACCTGGTACCTCGATTTCGCCGCATTGCGCGCGTTAACCTCGCGATGGTCTGCCCGCACCTGGACCGGGATGAACGCGAACGGATTGTCTCCGAAGTGTTCCAGTCGATCGCGCGCATTCTGATCGCGTTTGCGCGCCTGCCGCAAATTGACCAGACGAACGTTGCCGATTGGATCCGGGTGGAAGGCATTGAGCATGTGCGAGAAGGACTAGCCGCCGGACGCGGCGTCATCTTCGCGACCGGGCATCTTGGTAATTGGGAACTGAGCGCTTACGCATTCGCGCTTCTCGAGCGGCCCATCTGGGTAGTTGTGCGCCCGTTTGACAATCCGCTGCTGGACGCGCTCGTCGATCGCTATCGCACGCTGTCCGGCAATCGCACGATCGGCAAGCGCGATTATGCCCGCGGCATTCTGGAGGCTCTCCACCGCAATGAGATGGTCGGGATTCTCGCCGATCAGCACGACCAGAACGGAATCCCCGTCAATTTCTTCGGCGTGCCCGCGCGCACTTCACTGGGCATCGCACGAATTGCGGGCAGGACAGGAGCGGCGGTGATTCCCGGCTTCGCCATCTGGTCCGAGACGGAATCGAAATACGTGCTGCGCTTCTATCCGCCGGTCGAGATCGAAGGCGATATGGAGTCCGATACGCAAGCCATCCAAAAGGCGATCGAGACCGCGATCCGCGAGTACCCTGGCCAGTGGCTTTGGATTCACCGCCGCTGGAAGGGTTAGACGTCACTCCTAAACAACGATCCTGCCGTCGCGCATGTGCACCGTGCGATCGCCGAACGCCGCAGCTTCCGCATTATGCGTGATCATCAGGACCGTCTGCCCGAGCCTTCGGTTCAGATCACGCAAGATCGCCAACACCGCATCCGAGTTCGCCGAATCGAGATTGCCCGTCGGCTCGTCCGCCAGCAGGATCGCCGGATGGTTGACGATCGCGCGCGCGATGGCGACACGCTGCTGCTCGCCGCCGGATAACAGCGCCGGCTTGTGATCCAGTCGGTTGCCGATGCCGAGAAGGTCGAGTGCGCGCAGGAACTCGGGATCATCGGACGCGCGGTTATGTCCGTTGCCGAGATAGCGCGCGAGCTCGATGTTGTCGCGAGCGGTCAGCGTAGGCAGCAGGTTGAACTTCTGAAACACGAAGCTCACGGTGGTCTTGCGCATCCGCGTGCGCTCGACATCGTTCAGCTCCGCGAGGTTCTTCCCGTCCACCAGAACGGTGCCGGCAGTCGGTGGAGTGAGCGCACCGACAATGTTGAACAACGTGCTCTTGCCGGAGCCGGAGGGTCCGACGATGGAGACGAACTCGCCGCGATCGACATCGAAATCGACTCCGCGCAACGCTTCCACATCCACCTTGCCCACACGATACACCTTACGCAGGCCGCGAATCGAGATGATGTGATCGGGCACGCCGTGATCACTCATACGCGAGCGCTTCGATCGGGTCCTGACGAATGGCGATCGAACCAGGGTAGAGGGAACCCAGAAGGGCAGCGGCCAGAACGACGCCGGTCGCGATCGGCCACCAACCCGGAACGATGGCTTGCGGCAGCGACGCGGGAACCAGCCGCATGATCGCCCAGCGTGTTCCGAAGCTCAGGATGATCCCGAAGATGCTGCCGCCAATCGCCATCAGCAGCGCCTCAGCCAGAATGATTCCGAAGAGGAACCCTCGCGTTGCGCCCAGCGACTTGAGGATTCCAATCTCGCGGGTACGCTGCAGAATCGCCATATACATGGAAAGCGAGACGACCGCGAATCCGATGAACACGCCCACGCCGATGATCACATTGATGAACGGCTTGAGGTACGGAATGCGGTCGACCGAGATTGCCGACACCAATTCTTCGAGCGGAAGAATCGGGTAATCTGGAAGCTTTGCCTTCAGTTCGTCGACCACCGTCGCGGGTGTTCTTCGGATCATCGAGTTTGATGTAGATCACGCTGAACTTGCCGGTGTTACTCGTCAGGGTTTGCAGCACAGGAGCGAAAACGAAAACGTGAGAAAGCTTGCCGGGTTCGACGATGCCGGCGACGTGCCATGGATGCTCCAGCAGCTTTACAGTTGATCCAACCTTGGCATGCACCTGGTCGGCGTAGTACTCGTCCAGCAAGACGTCATCGGGATTTTGTAATCCATGGCCCGAGAGGAACGTGAAACCTCCGCTCATCGCGTCGAACTCGGCCGGGTTGATCCCGGTAATGCTGTTCCAGCCTCCGAATGCCGCGTTAATCACACCGGTGGCGATCGTTACGTGCGGTTGCTTTCTGACGAAGTCGACAAAAGCCTGGGTCAAAGTGGCGCCGCTAAACGACATGAGCGAAGAGTTCTGCGGACGCAGCATGATATCCGCGCCGACGCCGCGCGTCCGCTCTTTCGCGTCATGAACATATCCCTGACTAAGTCCCACCAGCGTGAGCATCAACGTCACCGGAACGGCGATAAGCAGAATACTGAGTAGCGTCCGAATCGGGCGGTGCCGGACGTTCTCGAACACCAGTTTAAAAATCATTGCGTGGGCCGGGACGGTGTTGCTTGTTTCGCGTCTCCGATGATCTGTAGCTGGCTTCCGTCGGGCCGCGCGAGGACGAACTTGTCATTTGTGACGGTTTCGTTGATGGCCATCTTGGTCACGCTGATACTCACGCCGTACCCGTCTTTCGGCCGATTGACCGCAATCGTTTTCGGGAAAGAGATGCCGCCGTAGATCGTCCAATCTTTGTACTGGGTGTCGCTCAGAATATCGCCCTTCGCATCGAAGGTCTTCTGCCGGGAAACGTACAGGGTCGTCCGGTCGATGTAGACCAGCCGGTTGATCATGAGGTTGCTTTCCGGTGTTTTCCCGACGAGAACGATCACGTATTGTGAGTTGTCGAGATCAGTGGAATCGACGCACAACGGAGTCTCAACGTTCGGGTTCGGCGGCGGCACCAGCAGAGCTTCGAGGAACGCTTCCGGGCGAAGATTTTCGAGGCTGTTTTTAGATACCGGAGGCGAGTCGTTTTTGCCTTCGACGAAGCGGTTCTTCGAAGGGATATAGAGGCTGAAATCAGTCCCGGTGGAGACCATATCGAAAAGCTTGCTGCGAACCACGGGCGCCAATCCGATGATGCGAATGTCGGACGGCCCTCTATAGAGGATGTACGAAACGATGTCCTGATACTCGGTGATCTCGCCCTTGTAAACGCTGCCCAGCGCCGGCGTCATGTCAACGGTGGCATTGAAGGAGGAGATCGAATCGTACTGCCGCTTCAGCTTTTCCGAAAGCTCGGCGCAGCTGGCGGTGATCAGTTTCGGCCGCGGACCCTTCGGATTTCCGGCACTGTGCGCGGTCAGGGTGCGGCGTACCAGACAACCGGAGGTTGCGAACAGGGCGAGCATCAGGCAGGTCACACCGGCGGTTGACCGCGCGCGAATCATCAATTCATTGTAGGTGGTAGAATCGACTAAGTGTCACGCAGGCGGGCCTGTGGCGCAGTTGGGAGCGCGCTTCCATGGCATGGAAGAGGTCAAGGGTTCGAATCCCTTCAGGTCCACCATACACGTTTCAAACACTTAGCCCGTTTTCGGTGACTCAACTCGCTAGTTTTGGAGTCCACCTGGAGTCCAAACCACTGTCTTAGAATGGGCGCTCGTGGGCAGCGTGTGGAACTGTTCGGTCCGTTGGTTACTGGGGAAAACAGCGCCCTAAACGCTAAGCTGCAGTACTCGGAGCCACGCCGAGGACTAATGGCGTGGCTCCGCTTTGAACACACTTAGAACTGCAGGTGCAAGCCAGCCTGCAGGATGCGCGATTGGTTGCCCGCTACTTCGGCCGTAATCTGGCCGAAAGCGGCGCTGCCGAACTGCGTGTTGGGATTAGCGAAGTTCGGATGGTTGGTAACGTTCAACGCTTCCACGCGGAACTGGACGTCGACCCGCTCGGTAACCTTGAAATCCTTCAGCAGCGAGCTATCCAGGGTGAACAGTCCGGGCCCCGTACCGAAAGTACGTCCGGCATCTCCGAATACGTAAGCCGGCGGAGCTGCAAACGCAGCCGTGTTGAACCACTCTGCGATTTGCTGGCCCTTCGTGCGGCCGGCCGGCAATTGCCAGAAACCCACCACATTGGGACGTTCGCCATCCGAGAATGAGTTAGTGGTGTTGGTCAGCATGATGGGGCTCAACGGCGTGCCCGTACGCGCTTCCAATACGGAACCGATCGACCATCCGCCCGCTATGAAGTCGAGAATCTTATTCTCCGTTCCGAACGCGCGCCCCCGGCCAAAGGGTAGTTCATAGATGGCACTCAATACCACCCGTTGACGGACATCGTTTCCGGAGTTCCCCCAGTCGTTCCCCTGGTTGTAGTAGTTGGTGAAGGAATCGACGCCCGGAAAATTGGCTAGCTCATTGCGCGAGTCAACGTTGTCCATCATGTGCGAGAAGGTGTAATTGAACTTGAATAAGAGCCCTTTCGAATAGCGCTTCTCGATCCCAAGGTTCAGGCCCTCGTATTTGGACGCGCCGATGTCGGCGGCTATAATCTGAACGTTGCTGAACTGCGGGTAAGGCCGTAGAACCTGCGTGTTTCCCGCGCGAAGCTCGTTAGTCGGGACCTGATCGATACTCTCCGCGTCGGGAGCCGGCAGCTTATGGCCCCACGTTCCCAGGTAGCCAATGTCGAGCAGCAGGTTGCCCGCGAATTGCCGCTGAATATCGAAACTCGCATCGTAGAGATAGCCGTTGGCGCGATTCGGATTGAAGAAGGCCACCGAAGTTGTCGGCTTTTTGCCGACTGGCACGGCCCCGTAGCCCGGCGTGAGCTGGGCGGTGGTGGGAGACGATACAGGCGGTAAGCCGCTCTGCAACAGGAATGCCGGAGTAACTCCGTTGTCTGGGGAGACAAAGCTTCCCTGCGTGCTAAAGCCGGTATTAGCGACTATAGGTGTAGCCTGGTCGTACTCTCCCAGGTACAGCACCGCTCCGCCGCCGCGAATCACCCAATCGTTGGTTACTCGATAGGCAAATCCGACGCGCGGTCCCAAGTTATTCAGGTCCCAGTTATTCGCGTATTTGCCTAGTCCGTTAAGGCCCGAGAACGTGATGATGCCGGGAGTTCCGGAAACCGGATTGATAGCGGTTTCGTTGAACGAGTTTTGCCGGTTGTTCTCTTCCCACCGCGGCTGGTCGATATCGTAGCGCAAGCCGAGGTTTAGAGTCAGCCGGGGCGTGACGCGCCAGTCGTCCTGGATAAAGGCAGCATAAGAATCGGCGCGGGTGTGTAAGGGATAAGTGGCCAGGAGACTAGCTTGGTCTACCCATCCGAGTTCGAGTGCGGCCAGCGCGCTGCCCGCAGCGACGTTGTTGAACGTGAAGGAACCGCCGGCGGTCGGCGAGTACTTATCAAGATTCGATGAATAGCGGTACTCCACACCCATCTTGAAGGTGTGCTTGCCGCGAACCATAGTCAGGTTGTCATTCGCCGCGTCGGCGCGAATGGGACCCTGCAGCCGTTGTTGCTGCGTGGGCGCCCCCAAAGTCTGAAACCCGTTCACGTTCACCGTGGGGAAGAATGCCTCGTTCACCCCGGTTAGACCGATTTGCGAATCTACCGTGGAGCCCACTCCATCGGAGTTCACGAAAGCATGGCGCAAGGTCCAGGTGTAGCGGGCTTCGTTAATCGTCGTCGGCGTGAAGTTATGGTAGTAAGTTCCGGAAAGGTTGTAGTAGTAGTCCAGGTTATTTACTCCGAAAGGATCGGCAGCCGCCAAGGGTAGGACCGGCGCTGTATCCACGGTCAACGGCTCGCCGAGGAACCGCACGAACATCCGGTTGTTTTCGTTGAAGGTATGGTCGACGCGCGCAACGTAATCGTTGGCCGTGGTCGTAGTCGGATCATTGGCGTTGAAGTTGCCCTTCCCCGAAGCCGCTCCAGCCACGTTGGGTGCGGGATAGAATAGCGCGAGCTTGGATCCTACTGGGTCCAACAGACTCGTCGGAATGATGTTATTCGCGAACGGCATCCCCGTGGTGGGATTTTTGACAACATAAGTATCCGCCGAAAAGTTTCCCTGATCTTCCGCCAACGTCGGAACGTTCAGGCGCTGGTCAACCGCCGCGATCTGACGGCGTCCTTCATAGTTGAAGAAAAATACGGTCTTGTTTCTTTTGATCGGCCCGCCGACGCTGGCGCCGAAAAGGTTGTAACGCAGTTCCGGAATCGAACTCGCAAAGAAGGTGCGCGTGTTGAGAGCGTCGTTGCGGAAGTACTCGTAAGCCGAACCGTGAAAAGCGTTCGTCCCGGATTTCGTGGTCATCTGAATGACGCCCCCGCCGGTCCGGCCCAACTCCGCGGCGTAGTTGCTTACCGAAACGTTGAACTCCTGCATCGATTCCACGGGGGGATCGTACTCCAGGGTGGGGACGCCCAACGTGAGATTTTGCGCCGTGCCCCCGTCGATCAGGTAGTTGGCGTTGTTGCCGCGGCCGCCCGCGATCGCGAAAGTCGCATTAGCGCCCGATCCACTCGGCACGACGAAACCGATCAGGCGCTGCAATTGCGCCGAGCGCCGGTCGAGCAAGGGCATGTCCGCGATGGTCTTGTTTTCGATAACGTTCGACACTGCCGCGGATTCAGATTGCAGCAGCGGCACGTCCGCCTGCACATCCACCGATTGCGTGACTGAGCCCACCGGGAGCTCGACATCCGCGGTGCTGATAATGCCGGTTTGGACGGTGATGCCCTCCCGGACCATTCTTTCGAAACCCTCTTTTTCGACGATTACTGTGTACTTTCCAGAGACCAGCAGCGGGAAATTGTAATAGCCCTGGTCGCTCGTCGTCGCGTCCCGCCGATCGCCGTTCTCCGTTCGGATCAGCCCTACTTTCGCCCCCGCCACTGGGGCTTTGGAGCTATCGGTGACGCGTCCGGAAACCTCCGATGTCTGCGCATGAAGGAGCGTGGCGCCCAAGAGAGCTGCAAGTGCTGCGAATAGAATTCTACCGTTTTTCATTCCTGATGATTCCCTTGAGAGACACCTCGAGCGAGGGGCCTCACTTAACCCTGATTTGTATAGTCGGTTTATAGAGAATAGGATGAATCGTACTGAAAAATCAAGTCACTTTGGCACTTTTTTGATCCATGCCGCTGATTCAGGTTCGCGCGCGCTAGCGCGAGACGGTAAGAACAAACGTGTCCTCAAGCGCGGACCCGGCATCGTTATCACCGCCGAACAGCAGCAAGACTTTGCCACCCGGATCGTAGCCCATATTCGCTGCGTTCCGAGCTGACGGCGCAATACCGGCGGGATAGATTTGCGTCCAATCCCTGCCATCCCAAGTCCACGTGTCGTTGAGACTGTCCGAACAACATGCTCCGACGGCGCCTCCAAACAGCACGACCTCGCCCAGGGCGGCGTCATACGCCAAAGCAGGCCCGTTTCGAGGAGCGGGCGCCGTGCCCGGAAAGTGCGGCCGCCAATTGCTGCCGTCCCAGGTCCACGTGTCGTTCAGCGGAGTCAGGTTGGTGGTGACGCCGCCGAAAAGGAGAACGGTTCGCGTCGCGGCGTCGTAGACCAGCTGATTCATCGCTCGTCCGGCGGGATGTGCAAGGGGGTGTAGCTCGGTCCATGTCTTGGCGACTCCGTCCCAAGCCCAGGCTATCGGCAAGAGCGTCGTCTCCGTTCGGCGTGTTCGTGCCGCTGAACAGCAGGACGGTTCGCGTCCCCGGCACGTACACCATGTTGGACCACGTGCGCGCCGGCGGCGATACTGGCGGGAATTGCTGGGTCCAGTTGACGCCGTCCCACGTCCATGTGTCCCCGAAAGCGGTGCCGTTGCCGACCGGGACCGTTGGAGCGCCTCCGAAAAGGACGACGTTGCCGGCCGCCCCATCAAACGCGATTGCGGGACCTTGACGCGCGGCAGGCGAACTCGCTGGGAACTTCGGACGCCATGCCCCGTCCCAGATCCAGGTGTCACCCAGGACGGAATTTCCGTCGGCGCCGCCGAAGAGAACCATCGATGCCGTGGCGGGATCGTAAGTGATACCCGAGGCGCTTCGACCGGAAGGATGGGCCGGATAAGCGACTTGAGTCCAGTCAACCTGCTGCGCCGGTGCAGTCGACGTTAGGCCGGTCGCGACGCAGAAGAGGACGCCGCTGAATAGGAAAGAACGTCTCAAGAGCATCGAGCCTCCGCCGCGAATTAATCTACGTGGATTCAGTTCATCTCTTATGCCCGGTGAAGTCAAGTGTCTGTTGATCGAACCCAGCAGCACTTATTCTTCGTCGACACCTTGCGCTTCTAGGCGTCATCGGGTATATGTAGAAGGAACAGGCATGGCGCTTCCATCCAAATTTGAACTTCCTCAAGGCACGCTTGATCTGCTGATCCTTCGCGTGGTGGCGTTCGGGCCGGTGCATGGCTACGCAATCGCGCAGCGTATCCAGATGATCTCCAAAGAGGCTTTGCAGGTCCAACAGGGCTCGCTGTACCCTGCCCTCCATCGTCTGGAAAATAAGAATTTTCTCGCCGCCGAGTGGGGACCCACCGACACGGGCCGCGAGGCGAAGTTCTACAAACTGACCGCCAAGGGACGAACCCAACTCAAGATGGAAACCGAGAGCTGGAAGCGCCTTACGGAAGTAGTCGCCATGATTCTGCAGCACCCACTGGGAGATCCCTCATGAACTGGTTACAGCGGCTTACAAATTCAAACCAAGTGGAAAAGCAACTCGATGCCGAGCTTCGCTTTCACTTCGAATCGCGGGTAGCGGACATGATTCGATCGGGACTAACGGAAGCCGAAGCGCGTCGTGCCGTCTATCTAGAATTCGGAGGTCTCTCGCAGATCAAGGAGGAGTGCCGCGAAAGTCGTGGAACGCTCTGGCTTGTGTCGATCCTGCAGGACTTGCGCTTCGGCGCGCGCATACTAGCTCGGTCACCGGGGTTTTCCATCACGGCGATCGTTGTCCTCGCCCTCGGCATCGGCGTCAGCATGCTCGCCTTCAGCCTCTATAACATCGCCGCGCTACAGTACCTTCCCGTGCGAGATCCGGCAACCGTGGTTCGTATTGAGCGGCGATCTCCCGAGAATATTAACCCCGGGGTACCTTATGCGACGATCGCCTATTATCGCGAGAATGCGAAATCGCTTTCAGCCGTGATGGCCACCATGGGAGCGGCACCTATGGTGCTCAATCGGGATGAGCAGCGCGTCAACGCCGCCTTTGTTAGTTCCAACTACTTTAGTGAACTCGGCGGCTCGAGTGCGACCGGGCGTCTCTTTGATCCCGCGGGCGACAACGCGGCCTCCGCTCCGGTATGTGTCTTGAGTTTCCGTCTCTGGCAGCGTAAGTTCGAGGGCGATCCGTCGATTGTTGGAAAAGTCATTCATCTCGGCGCAAAGCCGGCCACGGTTGTCGGCGTTGCTTCCGAGGCCTTTGCCAGCCTTGGCTCGGACAATCCTGACCTCTGGCTCCCTCTCTTGCAGCACTCCTATTTCGTTGAAGGCAGTAAGCCTCTCGCCGATCCCAAGTTTGACGGATTAATCGGGATGTGGGGGCGCCTGGCCCCGGGCGTCAGCAGATCGAGTGCGGAACAGGAACTCCTTTCGCTCACTAACCAGTTGCGAAAGATCTACCCAACCGTAATTTGGGACCACGAATATATTGTTGTTAGTCCCGGTGCTCATTTCCTCTCGTTCGAGGGCGCGCCGCCGGTGCTCCCGCTGGTAGGTCTGTTGGTGTTCCTGATTCTCGCGATTGCCTGTGCCAATCTCGGCGGATTGTTATTGGCGCGCGGCGCGGGGAGGGAGAAGGAAATCCAGCTGCGATTCGACCTCGGCGCGCGCAAGCTACGCGTCTTCCGTCAACTGCTTACTGAGAATCTGCTGCTAGGCTTACTCGGTTCCGCTACCGCGCTGCCCCTCAGCTACACCGTGCTGCGCCTCGTACTGCTGTATTCCAATGCGCCGGCCTGGATGAGTGCCCTGCCCGACTGGCGAGTGTTCTTATTCGCATCGGCCATGGGTTTCGTCGCAGCACTCCTTTTCGGATTGCTGCCCACCCTGCGGATGGTCCGCAGGAAGAGGAACAGGTCTCTGTGGCATCAGTGTGTCGTCTGTGCGCAGGTGGGCGCCAGTTGTGTGCTGCTCATCCTGGCGGGACTGCTAGTCCGCGCCACGCTGCACACCCTGTATACAGACCCTGGATTTGGGTATGAGCAAGTGTTATCCATTGATCCCGGAATGAGTGAGCATGGGTTTGCGCCTGCCCAGGCCCTAGTCCACCTCAATCAGTTGCGGGAACGGCTAGGTGCTGTGCCAGGAGTGAGCTCCGTCTCGATAGCGAGTATTCCTCCCCTCGTAAGTGCCATGGTGAGTTTGACCAGCATTGACGTCGCCGGTCGCCGCATCTTAATCTATCCCAACTGGGTCAGCCCTGAGTTTTTCCAGACGATGCGAATACCCTTGCTTCGCGGTCGCACCTTCCGCAGCGGCGAGGAGAATGTGGCTATTCTGAGCGAGTCGCTAGCCCGCAAGCGCTGGCCGAACGAGGATGTAATCGGGAAGCGATGGGAGAAGAGTAACAACGTTGTCATCGGCGTCGTCGGCAATACTCGCGCCATGGAATTCAACAACACGGATGCGACCGAGATTTACTATCCGCCTAATAAAGACGATGCCGCCGGAATGTCCGTTTTGGTCCGGGCGTCTGGCGATCCAAACACTCTTACCCCGGCCATTAAGTCGATTGCCGGCAGTATCGACACTCGACTCTATCCGACCATTACTCCACTAACAGCCGGCTTCCGTAAGAATGTCTCGCAAGTAGAGCAGATCGCAGCAATCATCAGCTTATTGGGAAGCATCGCGATGTTCCTCGCAGTCGTAGGCCTTCTTGGTCTCGTTAGTTATGCCGTGTCGCAAAGGACTAAAGAAATTGCGATTCGGCTTGCGCTCGGAGCCAATCGCATGGAGATACTCACTACGGTATTGCGGCGTTTTGCTTGGCCTGTTCTGATCGGTCTAATTGCTGGAGTGGCAGCCACGGCGGCGCTATCCCAGATTTTACGTCGCGCGCTGTACGGGATCAGCGGGCTGGATCCGATCAGCTATATAAGTGCAATTAGTGTCTTGATAGCTATCCTTGCCGCGGCCGCGTTGCTGCCCATTCGTCGCGCTTTCCAGCTCGAAATCGCAAGAACTCTGCATTTCGAATGATACGTTCGTCCGCCGCTCCGCACCGAAATCGCTGTACAAACTGTCTGTCAAGGTAGCCTATTGCGCTATGGTAAGTGTCGTCGATCCGGTGTAAGTACGTTCGGTCGTAAGTCGGCCAATTGACGTCGATGGGCGCTTGCCCGGAAGATCCGCGCCGAGCAGTCGATGCTTTCCGCTGGACTGCGCTCGTTGCGAGGAAAGCGCAAGCGAAGAATGGTTACTGCCGCAAACCTTACTTCATCCACTCCCAAGGTCCTCGCCAAGGGCCAACGAGCCCCCAGGCGACGCCGGAGCAGAGCGCGGCGGCAGCGTTGCCGGAACTCCAAGATGCACGGTCCCCCACCCGCACATGGCGTCCATAATGCCAATGAGTTCCATACCGGCGGGGGTCAGGCTATAGTCGACTCGCGGCGGAACCTCGTTCGCATCCTCGCGCTTAACGATGCCGTCGCGAGCCAGTTCTCTCAACTGACTTGTCAATACCTTCTCACTAATGCCGGGCAACAATGCGCGTAGCTCGCTGAACCGGCGCGGTCGATACGAGAGATGCCAAACCATCAGAACCTTCCACTTACCGGCAATGGTGTTTGCTGTAGCTTGTACTGGGCATCCGAAATGCTCCTTCACTTCCCCTCCTTATCCAACCGGCTTACAAAAAAGTGCGTACTTCCGAAACTCCCGCTCCGATGCTACGCTCGGTCTGAGCCGAACTAACACGCATGCCCACTGAACTCAAACCCGATGAAATGAAGCAGTTTGTCATCCAGCATTTTGAAGACTTCGTAAATAACCGAAAAGCGGACGTCATTCGCCACAACATGACACCCGATTTTTATGACCACGATGGACCCGGCGGAAAACCGGCCGGAGTTGAGGGCGATGAGCAGATGATGGTGCGCATGTATCAAACGATGCCTGATCTTCACATCAAGATTGAAGACATCTTTGCCGAGGGAGACAAGGTAGTGTGCCGAAACATCTGGCATTGGACCGATCCAGTATCCGGGAAGCGAATGCAGTTCCACGGCTTCGTCCAGTGGCGCTTTGAAGGCAAGAAAATCGCCGAACGCTGGGCTACCGTGACACCCCCGAATGAAGGCGAACCATGGACGCGACCGGCATAGTGGGAGAAGACTGCGCATGAGAGTCGTTCTTTACGGGGCCACGGGAAGGGCGGGAAGCCGCATCCTGCGCGAATTGTTAAGCCGCGGTCACCAGGTGCGCGCCGTAACCCGCGAGTCAGGCCCTCCCGCGCTGCCAGCCGAAGTCGAGGTTTCGGTTGACGACCTATCGGATGTCAACCGGACGATCGAGATCGTTCGCGGCTTCGACGCGGTCATCAGCGCCTATGCTCCACCCCCGAATGATACAGATCGATTAGTTGCAGTGACACAGCTATTCGTGGAGGCGGTCAGCCGCAGCGGAGTTGCCAGACTTCTCATGGTTGGTGGCGCGGCCAGTCTTGAGATTGCGCCTGGAGTCACTCTGCTTGACTCCGGGCGTCTGCCTTCCGAATGGATGCGCATTGGGCAATCGCACGCAACGGCCTTGGAAGTACTGAAGTCATCGACGATCAACTGGACGAGTTTGTGTCCCGCAGTCTATTTTGATCCAGGCCAGCGAACTGGACGCTTTCGCTTGGGAACGGATAACCTCATCGCCGACGAAAAGGGAGAAAGCCGCATCTCAATGGAAGATTACGCCATCGCGATGGTAGACGAAATCGAACATCCGCTGCATCAACGAAGCCGCTTTTCGGTTGGCTATTGATGGGCTTCTGGAAGAAGCGAGTCGATTAAGGTAGCGCGATGCAAGTTCTCTGTCGACTAAGTCGTCTATCGCGCCATGGTAAGTGTCGTCGATCCGGAGTAAGTGCCTTCAGCCGTAAAGTTCACCGTCATACGAACTCCCTTGGCGGTAGTCGGCCAGTTGAAGTTTATAGCCGCTTGCCCGGACGTACCCGGCGACAGAGTTCCAATGTTTCCCGGCAGACCGGACGCCACACTAACTGTGCCGGAGCCATTGGTCACGGTGATTCCCGTTATCGATGTAATCGTACAGTCATTAGTAAGGCCATTGCCGACATTATCTAGAAGTAATTCGACGGTTCGCTCGCCGTTCGGTCCGGCCGAATGCGCGCCATTATAAGCCCTTAGTGCTGGCTGCACAACTTCATAGGTCACCGTCACTGTAGGTGCGGCATTACCCGCCACATCCGTCGCGCCATAACATGCCGCCGTAAATACCCTCGGATTGCTGTTCGTTACAATCTTAAGCTTCGGTTGCTTCGCTACTCCGGAAAGCGCATCCGCGGCAGTACAACCTGCGTTGGCTGAACCTGCGGCATAAACTGTACCCGCAACTACACCCGTTACTGTGACGACAGGCGGAGTTACGTCGATGTTCACAGCCTGTGAGATCTGCGAACTGACATTGCCTGCGTTGTCAATCACGAAAGCGCCGACGACGTGTTCCCCCTCCCCGGATACTGCCACTGAAGCGCTCGAACCTGCCGCGCTAGTAACCGCTCCGCCATCCACCCAGGCACGGACCTGACTAACTCCGCTACCGGAATCCGCGCCATTCACTTGCGCGTTCACGGAAGACTGATTCGTCCAGCCGGCGCCATTAAGAGCCGGAGTAAGAACAACTGTCCCCGTGGGCGGAATCACGTCCACAGTATTCGGAGCGGGCAACAAGACCATTCCCGACAAAGCATTGAGAGTCGGCGAGATATTACCGCCGGAGACTGTGAAGATAGCGCCGCTGAACGCATCCTGCAATTGAGTGCCGTCGCTATAGAACGCTCCGACAGGGATTGTCGGGTTATTCGTCGCCGGTCCGTTATTCATGGCTACGATGGCCGTTTCATTCGAGTCGCTGCGCGCAAACGCATAAGTGCTCGCGGCGGTCGCCGGCTGTTGCGTGTCGCCGGTTAGAAGAGTAGTGAAGGTACCGTCGCGGAGCGAGGAATGCTGTTTGCGCATGTGCCCGAGTAGCGTGTAAAAGCTCATTACATTGCTATCTGGAGGCCCGTAAATGTTGGGATTGCCGGGTTGATCCGTCCAGGGGTAAGGAGCCCGGGTGTAAGGATCGCCGATCGGACCGTTCGGTCCGTTATTGAGAGAAGGTGAATTCAACGCGATCTCATCGCCGTAGAAGACTGTCGGTGTGCCTATGTACGTGAACTGCATCAGCGCAGCCAGCTGCAGGCGCTGCTTGGCTTGAACAAGTCCGTTGTCGCCGGGCTGTGTGTAGACAAAGAGCGCGCGATTCGTATCATGCGAGTCGAGTAAGTTCATGTTCACCGCGGTCGACTGCGGCGGATAGTCATCCCGTACGGCGCGGTTCGCTATGTCGAACTGACTCGGAGTTAGTGGGATGATCGCGTCGCTCCCGTTGTCGTTATCATCGACCCAGGTATTCGGCCATATGACGAAACCGGATACGTTGCGCCGGAAGCGATAGTTCATCGTTCCATCCAGGCCATTTCCGGCAAGCCACTGGCTGGCATTCGGCCAGATTTCGCCGATCAGCGGACCGTTCGGGTTATAGCCTTTCGCGTAAGTTCGCGTGTTTACCCACCATGAAAAGGGAAAGTTCGGATCAGGTGCAACATCGAAGCGCCATCCGCCGGCGCCCTGGTTATACCAGTTCTGCATTACATTGGGAGACCCAGCGTAGAAGAAATTCTGAACATCCTGCACGGTGTGGTTGATTTCCGGCAGGGTATTGACTCCATCCCATCCCACATAGTCAGCCGTCGTGCAGGGCACGTTCGAATCAAGGAAATTAAACCAATCGCGCCATTGAGAGCTTAGAGACTCGCAAGCTCCGTTGTCATTAAACCGGAGGTACTCGTCGAAGTAAGTGCTGTCCGAAGACGCGTGGTTGAAGACGCCGTCGAGAATCACCTGCATGCCGCGTTGATTCATAGCCGTAATGAGAGAGGTGAATGCCGCGTTCCCTCCCAGAGCGGGATCGACATTCATGTAATCGTCCGTGTCGTACCGATGGTAGGAACTAGCCGCAAAGATGGGGTTCAGATAGATGGAGTCGAATCCGAGACTCTGGATGTAACTAAGTTCGGCCTGGACTCCGGCGAGATCGCCGTTGTAGAAGTTACTACCGAAATTGTTGTAACAGGCGCTCGTCGAATTGCGCGGGTCACACATCTGCGAGTTCCACGGCATGTTGATGTAGTTGGTTGACGGCGGGGCTCCATAGAAGGATGGGCAACCGGCGGAACTGCCCTGGACGCAGTAGTCATTTGTGGGATCGCCGTTGCGGAAACGATCCGGCATGATGAAGTAGAGGTTCGCGTTCGCCATCCACGTAGGCGTTTGGAATCCGGGCGCATACGCGGTGATCTGGAAGGAATTGAAAGGTTCGGTTGCGCTCGCGACGCCGGTGCCGTCTTTGTTCAGGTTGTCGTAACCATCGATATAGTCGTCGCTGTACCAGGCGCTAGTCGAGCCGTTGAACGCTTGAAACTTGTAGTAGACGATGGTAGCTGTCGTGGGCGTCGCGTAGGCGATGGACCATTCGTCATAAAGGACGCCGTTCTCGGTGCGGGTTCCGGCGTAAGTCATAGGCATATCCGTCGGGCCCGCGGTGTTCCCGCTTACCGGATCGAATAAGTAAGTTCGAAGATTCGCCGCCGTGGCATTTAATCGCGCCGTCCGGAAGCTTAGATTGACGGTGGTGCCTGCCGGAACCGCGCCTTCCTGACTCCGGTAGTACGGATCAAAGGTGTTGTGGAAAAGACCGGAGAACAAGACGCCGCTGCTGGAGTTCTCATTCGAGAACGGCGGGGTGCTGGCTCCGTTCGCGGTGCTATTGACCTGAAAGTATTGCGTGTAAGTCGCGCTGGTGCCGATCGGACCGCCGCCGTTGTCGCCAGGGACTTGGCCGTATACGTAACCTCCGCTTGACGTCAACAGCCCGAAAAACAGGAACGACGAGGGTATGCCGGCGCTGTTAATGGCCGTCCAGGGTATCGCTAACTCGCGGACACCGGTACCTCCGTTGTCGGCAAATTGGCCGAAGCCGGAGGTGCCGCTCGTCCAGCCGCCATTGCCATCCGAAGTACGGAATTCCCGATAGCCGTCTTTGAAATAGGTTACGAATTGCGCGCGGAACGGTAGCGTGGAAACCTCTTCGCCATCGTAGTTAAACCCCGTCAAGCTACCGTTCGCGTTCGTGCCGCCGTTCGGGGGAGCGATCGGATTTGCATCGATATAGAGAACCGCGGCTTCAGATGTGTTGGCGTTGGTGATCGCGACATACAGATTGCTCGCGTCCCAAGTCATGTACCACGTTTGACCCGTGCTGGTCGAAATCTGGTTGGTTCCGTTGGCGGTGTTGCCATATTCGCCGCTCCCGATCGTTCCATCGATCACGGGCGTGGTGAACTGCGCGAACACAGGCGCTGAACTAATAGCAAAAAGAATAAACGCGCAACGGGGCGCTGAACCAGACATTTAGAGAAACTCCTAATTGAATTCAGCCAATTAGTATATATCTTTAATTGAACTGCTGCGGCCCGCATCTAAATCTGCGCCCAACGCCGCGCTGCTCTAGCCACCCACCAAGGCGTGCGCGACGCCCAGGACCGGAGCGCGCGTCCCAAACTGCAAGGGCGGTGGCCGATTCAGCTAATAATCAAAAATACCCGTAAAATCCGATCTGCGTGCTTGGAGCCGAACTCGGGTTATATCCGCCGACGATCACGTTCTTGTCATTGATTCCGAACCCTACCGTATTGGCCGCGTTGGCGACGTTGAACTCCGTGTACTTGCCAGCGCTGTAGAGATATCCATGCGTCGCGCCTGAGGAATCGACCGCTCCGACCACAATCACTCCGTGCGTATTGATGCCGTTCGCGAAACTCTGGGTGGCGCCCGGCACGCTGATGTTGTGGTAACTGCCTTTATACAGCACATAAGCCGAAGGCACGAAGATGCTGTTCACCGCTTCAAACGTAATCGTGCCCCCATCGTTGATACCGACCGCCAGCGTTGCAGCAGTTCCCGGCACATCCAGTTGCTCCCACGCGCCGCTCGATACCGTGTATAGGAACCCGTGCTGCCCTACGTTATCGGCAAAGGAACCCACCACCTGACCAACATTGTTTAGTCCGTAAGCCGACGTGCCCGCCGTTGCCGTCGGAATGATTACGTCCGTATAGACACCCGCGTTGTAGAGAAAGCCGTTGCCGAAAGACGCTGCCGAGTAAGTACCGACGATCTCACCTGAGGTGTTGATTCCGTAACAGCGGGTTCCTGCTCCCGACCCAGTACCAACCTCGTTCGGATCGACGATGTGCGTCACCGTCTTGCCGCTCGTCAAGAGACAATGAGAGGTGCCGGCGGAATCCGTATAGTTGAGCACCATCTGCTCCGAATCGTTGATTCCGGTGACCATGACATTGGAGCTCCCTGGGATAGTAACCGGATGGCTGGTGAAAGTTTGGGCGGAGGCGACGCCATCAAGGTAAGTCGCGATCGTGAGTAGCGCGAAGACGGTTGAGATTTTCATAATGAGTTTTCCTGTGTGGAAGCAGTCTCCGATAATCGCCGTCGGGTGCACAAGCCGCAACAGGCACGTGACGTCACAACACTGTATTTTCAACGCGATAGGTTGCTTATCGCTAAGAGGCGATGCCGATTCGAGCTGGTGATCCAGCGGGACCATCCAGTCCGCTCGATGCGGTTCAGCGCGCCCGCGTGTGGGCGCAGATAGAACGTCTGATGGCAGTTCCGGCTTTCGCATCATCACAGCGACGGGTCCGGCTCCTCCGTTATCTTGTTGAGCGCGGGTTCAGCGGTGAACCGGAACGCGTTAACGAATACTCGATCGGAGTTGACGTCTTTGAAAAACCGCCGTCGTTCGATCCGAGGATTGAATCGATCGTTCGAACCGAGGTGGGACGCCTCCGCCAAAAGTTGCGCGAGTACTATGCAGGCGAGGGCAAGGCCGACAAGGTTGTGATTGAGATACCACTGCGTAGCTACCAGGCCGTTGTCACCCTTCGCGAACCGGAACCGGCCAAGCCGGCGGCGGGCGTCCTCCGGCGGAACCGGCACGCGATACTTCTCGCCGCGGCGTTAGTCGCGATTGTAGCCGCCGCTGTGCTCGCCGGCCGGTTTGCTTTCCGGCCATCGCCCATCCGTTCCTTAGTCGTGCTGCCGTTCCAGAATCTATCCCCAGGCGGCGCGGATCCATATCTTGCCGATGGACTCACCGAAGAACTCACCAACGAATTCGCGAATTCCAAAGAGTTCCGCGTGGTTGCTCGAACTTCGGCCTATGAATACAAGGGCCGGGGCAAGGACGTGCGCAAGATCGGAAAGGAACTGAACGTCGACGCGGTTCTGGAAGGCAGCCTCTCCAAACAGGGCAACCACATCCGGGTGACCGCTCAGCTGAATCGTACCGCCGACGGCTACCATCTCTGGTCGCAATCGTTCGATACCTGGGCGCTCGATATGCTGACTGTTGAGCGCGAAGTGGCCCAGGCAATTGCCGCTTCCGTGCATAGTCAAGGCGGCAACGTTGCGACTTTCGTTCCTCCGCCTGGAACCAAGAATCCGGAAGCTTTGGATCTTTATCTCCGGGCCAGCTACGAATACGAGAAGCTAAGCGAATCTTCGCTCCAACAGAGTCTGGCACTATTCGAGCAAGCAATCGCCAAAGACCCGGCTTACGCCCGCGCGTATGTCGGCAAGGCGATGGCGGGACTGGACCTCGCGAATTTTACAAACTCGCCGCGGGCGTCGGAGGCCGTCGAGAATGCGCGGGCCGCGCTGGCCGAAGCATTGAAGCTTGACCCCAACTCCTCCGACGCACATTGGCTCCTAGCCGAGTTGTTCGCCATTCACGATTGGGATTGGCCCCGTGCTGAGCACGAATTTCAGCTCGCGCTACAGAAAGGCGATCAATCCATGGCACACGCCGCTTATGGATGGACACTCGCCAGGCGCGGTCGAATCGCTGAAGCGCAGAGTCACTGCGCCGCCGCCGAGAATCTGGAGCCGTTGGGCGTTGCACCGCGGTTTTGCCAGTTCTACGTGTATTATTTCGACCGCGCGTTCCCTCAAGCTAAACGAGTGCTTCTAAGCGTGCTTGCGATCCACCCGGATTTGGCCTACGCGCACGAATCCCTCGGGCTCCTCGCGATCGTCCAAAAGAACTGTGCGGAGGCCGCCGGGCAGTTAGACTTGGGAAGCGCGAAAACCTCCCATGGATCGGCGGTACTCGCCAGCGCTTACGAGTGCGCGTGCCGTGGGGAGGTGCGCAGGGCAGATGAGTACTTGCGCCAGGCGGCCTCCATGCCGGGCATGAAGATGCTCAAAGTTGCCATGGGTTACTCCCTCGCCGGCGATAGAGAGGCGGCCATCGCTTATCTCCAGAAGGCAGGTGACGCGCGCGAGGATCTTCCGGACGTGCTCCTGGATCCCATGCTGGATGCGGTCCGCACGGACCCGCGCTTCATCGCCCTGGAGAAAAATGCGGGACTCGACCGGTAAGGCTATGTCCGCGATATGCTGGTCTCTGTTTTCAAATGATCAGGATTAGCTTTCTATATCCGAACTCCAGAAATGCACGCTTCAATCTTGACTACTATGTCGAGAAACATATGCCTTGGTCCATCCGTCTCCTTAGCGTGCATCCGGGTTACCGAGGTGTGTCAGTAGATCGCGGCATAAGTGCCAGCCCCGGTACCGACGCGCCGTATGTGGCCGTTTGCAATTTCCTTTTTGAGACGCTCGGTGACTTCATGGAAGCGGTTACACCGCATCTGGCGGCTCTTCGTGCCGACATGTCAAATTACACCGACATAGAACCAATTTTTCAGGTCAGTGACGTGCTTATCAATCGAGCGTCCGTGTCTAGTCGCTAAACGTCTAAGCTACTTTGCCGGGTCCACCAAAGCTTGGTACACAGTGGCCTGGCTGCGGTACTGCAAGCTGTGATTGTCGTGGCCGCCCATGCGCTGGATCATGGAGACGAAGACTACGTCGTTGGTGGGGTCGACCCAGAACCACGTGCCGGCTGCACCGTCCCAAAAGAATGTCCCCCTCCCGACGGGTAGATTAGCCTCCGGGGGATCGAACACAACAGCGCAATTAAACCCGTACCCGAAACCCGGGCGCATAATATGCTGACCAATGCCGAACTCACCCGTAAGCAGCGCGGCGGGCAGATGATTCGACGTCATCAGCTTCACCGTGGCGGGAGCGAGGATGCGCTTGCCATCCAGTTCGCCCCCGTCCGCCAGCATTTGCGCGAACCGGTAGTAATCTTCGGCCGTTGAGACTAATCCGCCCCCGCCCGATGGCATGGTGGGCTGGGACGCATAATCGGTTGGAGCGCTTCCTGTGCTAGTGGACGTCAGCCCTTGTGGCTCGTCCCGATAATTAGTGGCGAAGCGCGCCCGCTTGTCTTCGGGAACGAAGAAACCAGCGTCTTTCATGTCCAGCGGAACGAAAATGCGATCGCGCATAAACTCGGGCAACGTCTTTCCGGAAAGCTTCTCGACGATGTACCCTTCGATATCCATGGACACGCTGTAAGTCCAGCCTTTCCCGGGCTGATAGTTCAGCGGAATACCCGCCAGCTTATCGATCATCTCCTGTAAGTTGGCGGATTGCATCACCTTCTTGTCGTGGTACATCGCGTCGACGACGGTGTGACCGCTTCCGTAGGAAAAACCGGCGGAGTGGGACATCAGTTCGCGTAGTGTAGGCGCGTGATCGGGGTCGACAAGAAGGGGTTTGCCGTCCGCGTCGACGCCCTTAAATACCTTCAGGTGAGCGAATTCGGGAATATACTTGTCGATCGGATCGGTCGGCAGCCATTTGCCCTCCTCATAAAGGACCATCATGGCGACGCCGGTAACCGGCTTAGACATGGAGTAATCGCGGAAGATCACGTCCTTCGTCATCGGCGCGCTAGTGGACATATCGCGCTGGCCGTAAACATGATAGTCGACCACCTTGCCGTGCCGGGCGAGAATGGTCACGGCGCCGGCGAGCTGTTTGCGATCGATCTCCTGCTGAATCAGATCGTGAAGGCGTCCCAGACGCTCGCTGGAGAACCCAACAGATTCCGGTTTTGCCAATGTCATCGCGGGGCGCCCGTGCTCTGTGTTAGAGGCCGCCGCTAATGTCTCGGCGACCGTAGCAGCGATCAGAGAGCCCGCAAGTGCCAACGCGAACGCGTGCGCGATCTTCATACTTCCCTCCCCTACTGTACTGCTCTCAAGTGGCGTCCCAGTAGGAATCGTACAATGTCGAGTCTAGGGACCGTCGCGCGCCGTCGACGTTTCATTTGGATGCGAGTTCCCACTCCGGAACTTGACTCATAACACTCTCGAGAATCGGGAGCAGGTTTGGGCAGGTTATGGCGTGGTCCGAAGCAAGATCGAAGTGTCGCCTCACCAGGGTGGCGTTTTCAGGTCTGCCGAACAGGTACCCTTGCACAACGCAAGGCCCTATGCGGCTCAACGCGTCCAGCTGGTTCTCCGTTTCCACTCCCTCCGCGATGACGCGGAAGCCGAGTTGTTTGGCAACCATGCTGATCGCTTCTACAATTTCAAATCCTCCGGAACCTGCCGCGACCCGGTCGATGAATTGTTTGGCGATCTTTACGGTGCTGACAGGCAGCTGATGTAACCTGCTCAGCGAAGAATAGCCGGTCCCGAAATCGTCGATGGAAATCTGAACGCCGAGGGCACGTAACTGGTTCAGTTGCTGCAAAGACTCAATAGCGCTGTTCATGACGCAACTTTCCGTTAACTCGATGTCGAGCAGCCTGGCTGGAAATCCTGTTTCCGCAAGAACAGACTCCACCAGGCCCGCAAAATCCTCATTAATGAACTGTTTCGCAGATACGTTAACGGCCATGTTGAAGTCAGCGTAGCCTTGCGCCCGCCATTCCGCACCCTGCCGGCAAGCCTCGCGTAGAACCCAGGTCCCTAAGGACACAATCAGACCGGTGCTTTCAGCGATAGGAATAAACCGGGCTGGCCCGACCGTTTCCTGCCCTGGCGGCTGCAAACGGACAAGGGCCTCCATGCCGATCAGCTTGCCCGTAGTTTCGAGTTGCGGTTGGTACTCAAGGCGCAGCCAGTTTTTCTCGAGCGCTTCACGCAGCAAAGACTCCATTTGCGTCTTTTCTTGCGCCAGCACGGAGGCGGCAACATCGAAAATTTCAAAGCGATTGCCTCCTTTCGCCTTAGCTCTGTACATGGCCTGGTCCGCATGCTTTTGCAGCGTCGCGGAGTCTTCGCCATGCTGTGGATAGAGACTGAACCCTAAGCTAAGAGTGGCAAAGAACTGCCGTCCCTCAATCACCAGCGGCGCGACCATAGCTTCCCGCACGCGCTTCAGGACGGCGGTGGCCTCGGTTGCCCCGGAGATCCCTGGAACAATCACCGCGAATTCATCGCCACCCATCCGGGCGAGGGTGTCGCCCGTTCGCAGCACGGATCGTATGCGGTCCGCTGTCTGACGCAGGAAAGAATCACCGGCCGCGTGCCCAAACGCGTCGTTGACCTCTTTGAAACGGTCCATGTCGAGATAAAACACAGCTACTTTGCCGCCTGATTGTTTAGCAGCAGCGAGTGCTTGTTCCAGACGGTCTTCAAAAAGAACACGGTTGGCAAGTCCAGTCAGGACGTCATGCGTGGATTGGTGCGCGAGTTGATCGAGCAGGTTGCGGTGCTCGATGGCGATACGCGATAAACCCAGCGCCATTTCCAATTCTTCCAGTGCCGAGGCGGATAAAGGGGCCTTCCCCTTGCAGCGTGCTTCCAACCGTCCAAGACCAACTCCGGATGCAGACACAATGCGTCCCGACCACGCAACCGGATCGATAGGTGGCTGAATGCCCGACTCCATACATAACAAGCCAGGTGCCGGCGCGCCAACACTGCCGGGGTCTTCAAGAACGACGGAGATCGGTAAATCGGGGTGCTGGCGGCTAAATGCCGCGCTGAGAGCGGAGAGCGTGCGGTCGAGAGGCGCGTTCGTGGCGACCATCTCCAGCACCTGCCGGCATTCGAGGTCCCAGAGTTCGCGCTTTTTGCGGTCGGTGATATCGCGAAATACGACGACTGCGCCGACCAGCTTGCCGTTTTCGTGGAGCGGGGTACTGGTGTAAGCGACAGGGAAACTGGTGCCATCTTTGCGCCAGAAGACTTCGTCGTCTTTATGATGCACCTGCCCGTCGTTTAAGGCAGCGTAAATGGGGCAGTTCTCCCGGGGGTAAGGCGTGCCGTCCGGTTTGGAATGATGAATCTGGGCGTGCTGCAGCCTACCGAGAAGCTCGCCGACCGGCCATCCCGTCATAAGGCTGGCCGCCGGGTTCGCAAACGTCGTTACCCCCGCAGTATCCAGGCCGTAAATGCCTTCTCCGGCGCATTCCAGGATCGCGCGATTAAAACGAACCGCGGAATCCCAGTTCGCTTCCGGTCTGACCTGCTCGTCCAAAATCTCACCTCGTAGCCGGGGAGTTTGCCCTGCCTGGCAAAAACCCCGTTCAGAAAGGCTATCGGCGAAAGCTGGCGTTTACCTTAGAGCGCGGGGGGTAACATTTGCTGAGTGTTTCTCGCAATTCAACTGGTGCTAGAGGACGAATCGCCTGCAGAAGACCTTTGAAAGATCGCCCGTCCTTGGTCCGCCTTTACCTCCGCAGCCTCAGGACTTCCTATGGATAGGCGATGTAGATCGGCATCTTCGATACTGTCTTCGTGGTCCCGCACGTCACTAGAACTTCAAACGTCCCGTTACCGGCCACCGCGGCATACGCTGGGATCGTGTCCGCCGTGGCGACAAAGTCACTTTCGCCAGCCGATACTTCGAACGTAGCGGGTACATTCACGATGTACTTACCAGCCTGATCTTTAACCAGGAAATTCCACGAACAGGAACCGGTATAGGTTTGATCGACGAAATAGTTCACCATCACATAGGAGCTTGTTCCGTCAGCATGCAAATAGGTGTCAGGTGCGGGCAATCCCAAAGTCGAACCGAGCGCGCCCGGCACGCAATCGATGCAAGGCACGCCGTTATTCGCGTAGTTATCTCCTAGAACCGCAAGAACGTTCTGAAAAGGCGCGACCGTCGCAGGAGCTTGACCGGGCGTATTTTGAGTAAGAGGAATCGCCCTTCGGCTGACCGCTGCGCCCGAGGTGGGAAGGTCCTTAACCTCGCGCGCTACAATGTCTGCCTCCGACTGCGCGAAAAGCGAAGCACTGCCTAGCGCAAATACAACAAACAACCGATGGTGTCTCATAAGATGGAACTCCTCGAGCATTTTGGCAGAAGCCCCCATTGAAAACAAGTGGCAGTGGTACTGCGGTACTGAATCGGCTGCGCTTAGTACTTCTCCGGGCCTCAACTGAGCGCTGTTTACGCCGCCTTTCGAACAGAGATATAGACAACGGTCCCGGCTGGGTCTGCGTAAATGTCGCAGTTCGCAATCTCGCTTCCGTCGATGTGGGCGAGTAGCTTGTTCATGTCATATTCGTCGCGGTAGATGAGGTGCCAATCCATGAAGCATTCCATATAGGCTCGGTCGGAGACACAAGGCGAGAAGTTAGGGATGAGAAGAGTTCCGCCTGGGGCCGTAAGTTCAAAGAGGCGCGCGGTTAAGGCTTGCGCGACATTGTTCGCCAAATAATCATAGAGTCCGGAAGCATAGACGAGATTGAATTGACCAAGCTGATGCTTGCGGGAAAGTAAGTGCCGTACCGAGCCGTGCACGGTCTCGACACCAAGCTTGGAGTAGCTCGCGTACACTTCGGCGATACTCTCAGCGTCGACGTCAAAAGCGACGAAGCGGGACAGCGCGCCGGCTGAGACTGCCTTGGACAACTCTGCCTCACGGAGATGACCGCTGGCAACAGCCAGAACGCTTGCATCATCTATCTGGGACGCGGCTTGGTCAATCAGGCCGGCTATGTGCTCACGGCGAAAGCGGACGGCTTGCGCTGCATCGCGCCTTTGCACGTATCGGAAGATTCGGCGGCCGATTTCCGTAGCGCCCGAGTCAGCTTCCGCGGAGGAATAAATGCCGTACAGATAATCCATCATGACAGCATCCCCTGCGTATCCGCGAGGCTTGTCACAAGCTCGCTTAGTCATCGGATCCTGATGCAATAGCTCACATAGTGACAAGTCGGCGCGGAGTTCCCGGCACAGTAGTTTCCAGTTTGTTTCGGTTAGATCTTCGCGGGATTGCTGCAACGCCAAAAACAAAGCGCTGAGAGTCCCTTCGAAGCCGCGGCAAGGTCCGATCCATGGCTCTTCGTTGGCGAACTTCGGGTGGCGGCCAAGCCGAGTCGCCTCGCTAACGAGCGCCGTGCAAATGGCTTTCAGCTCCGTAGCGCCGTTTAGCAGCGGCGAATCCAGTTGGGTCCGCAACCGGCGATCGTCCCTCCATGCTCCTTGAAGCAACGCTGCGTCTTTTGTCGACTGCTCGTTTGCCCCGGCGAGTAAGACGGGTTGAGGCATCATGGCTAGTTAGGTACTCCGTGTAGTCGTTCACCAGGGAATGCGCAAACGGCCGGCGGAATTTCGAATTATTTTTAAACGCCGGGATGGGGTGTTCTGATCGACTATGAAACGCGTGAACTTCGACGCTCAGTTGGAGTGTGCCGCGTTCTGTGATGGAGCTCCAAGTGGACTTGAAGCGCATGCTGCCACTTCATGTGTGTCGGATATGGAGGCAATTCTCCAACCGGCAGCGGTCTTCAGCAAGTTAAAAGAATCGATCCCACAGTGACTGAGCTTGCCATTGAGATGGAAGTCGTAGTTAGCCCAGAAGATTGCGACCGACCCATGCACGAGCACTTTGGAGTTCCAAGTCCGTTCCAGCCACGCGTCTTTGCTCGTACCGAGAGCCTGGACCCATTTCTCGTACGGAATCGCGACGGCACTCCCATCGGCTTTGACCTCGAACAGCATCGCTTCGGGAATGAATAGCGCACGGGCCGCGCTCGCGTCGTGTTTGGACATTGCGGCAAAGAGATTGTCGACAACGACCGCTACACTTTGTTCCTCTGAAGCCGAGGTCTGGAACAGCAGACCACTTGCGAGCAGCATTGGCAACAGCTTCCTCATTCCGGCATTCTATCGAGACGGGTTCCCATGGGTTCATCGCCGGAATCCTCACAAGACACGCGACGCGTGGCACCCGGAAAGGGCCGTGAACCAGACATTAACTAGATAGAAAGCTTCCGTTCGGAGAAATAGGCAATGATCTCACTCGATCAGGCTACCTGCACTCGCGGGTTTCAGCCTACCGTGGAGGTGGAGAAGACATGAAGACGCGAAAGCTTGGAACCCTGGAAGTATCGGAGCTCGGATTTGGCTGCATGAACCTGGCTACAAACTACGGTCCCCCGGTTCCCATCGACGACGCGATTCAAGTCATCCGTGCGGCACACAGCAGTGGCGTAACGTTTTTCGACACGGCTGAGGTCTACGGTCCTTATATCAGCGAAACCATCGTCGGCGGGGCGCTCGAACCGTTCCGCAATGAGGTGAAGATCGCCACGAAATTCGGCTTCGACCTCACCGACAAAGGCGGTCTGAACAGCCGGCCCGATCACATCAAGCGCATGGTGGATGGATGCTTGAAGCGTCTCCGGACCGACCGTATCGATCTGTTCTATCAGCATCGGGTCGATCCAAATGTGCCGATCGAGGATGTTGCCGGCGCCGTGAAAGAGCTGATCGAAAACGGCAAGGTGTTGCATTTCGGCCTCTCGGAAGCGAGCCCCAACACGATCCGCAAAGCCCATGCCGTTCAGCCCGTCGCAGCGCTCCAGACAGAGTATTCGCTCATGAACCGTGACCCGGAAGAGAACGGATTGCTCGACACCTGCGAAGAACTGGGAATCGGCTTTGTGCCCTGGGGCCCGATGGGCATGGGGTATCTGACGCAGAGGCTGGACGCGCAGACTAAGTTTGATCCGAAATCGGATCTGCGGGCTGGATTTGATCGTTTCCAGCCGGAAAGCCTAACCGCGAATCAGCCGTTTGTGGATCGCATCACTGAGCTTGCGAAGAGCAAAAACGCTACGACGGCGCAGTTGTCGCTCGCATGGCTCCTCGCCCAGAAGCCGTTCATCGTCCCCATCCCCGGAACGGGCAAAGTCAAACATCTTCAGGAGAACATCGCATCCACGCGGCTCTTACTGACCACCGAAGACCTGAGAGAGATTGCCGGTATTCTGTCCCGGTTCAAGGTGCGTGGTGGTCGCATGAACGAACAACAGATGAAGGTGGTCGAGCAGTAGTGCGCGAGGCGGGTCCAGAAGATCCTGATCCACGCGTCGGCAATGTGCGAAATTGAGATCACATCAACAGAAGGAGGAAAGCCCATGGCAGACGAAAGCGGTTCTTCGCCGATGACTTCTCTTGAAAGGCTCAGCCGGCGCGCGTTGTTTTCTCGTGCAGGCACAATTACCGCGGCCACGGTCGCTGCCACCGTAACAGCACCGGTTTCTTCGGCACTCCAGGAAAGCGCCGCTAGCCTTCTTCGGCGTCACCCGAAACCGTGCCGGGTACCGTCGCGATCACGCTAAACGTCAACGGCAAGTTGCATAACGCTCAAATGGATCCGCGCGCCACTCTGCTCGACACGCTGCGAGAAACGCTATATCTCACGGGTACAAAGAAGGGCTGCGACCACGGACAATGCGGCGCTTGCACGGTGCACGTGAACGGACGGCGCGCCAATAGTTGTCTATTGTTCGCGGCCATGCAACAGAATGCGGAGATCACGACGATCGAAGGCCTCGGTACTCCCGAACACATGCATCCGATGCAGGCCGCTTTTGTCGAGCACGACGGATACCAGTGCGGCTACTGCACGAGCGGCCAGATCATGTCCGCCGTGGCTATGCTGCACGAGCCTTGGGGCCCGTCAGACAACGACGTAAAAGAAGCGCTCAGTGGAAATATTTGCCGCTGCGGCGCCTACTCGAATATTGTGGCGGCCGTTCAATCCTGCCGCCCGAAAGGCTGAGAGGAAGCAAGCGATGCAACCCTTCGAACTCATCACCGTTAGCAGCGTGCCCGAAGCGGTGAAGGCGCACTCCGCATCGTCCACGGCGCAAACGGGCGCCTCGATTCGCATCATCGCCGGCGGCACGAATCTGGTCGACTACATGAAGCTGAATGTGGAAACTCCGCGTCAGTTGATCGACATCAACAGCCTGCCGCTCGACAAAATTGAGCAGCTTTCCGCAGGCGGGCTCAAGATCGGCGCGCTGGCGCGCAACAGCGACGTGGCACAGCATGAGATTGGTGAAAGCGCAATATCCTGTGCTTTCCCAAGCTCTGCTGAGCGGCGCCTCAACGCAACTTCGCAACATGGCGACCACGGCTGGAAATCTGTTGCAGAAAACGCGCTGCGTCTACTATCGTGATGTTGCCTACGCTTGCAATAAACGGCAACCGGGCAGCGGCTGTTCCGCGATTGACGGGCACAATCGCATGCTCGCGATTTTGGGCGTCAGCGACAAATGTATCGCTAGCAATCCGTCCGATCAAAACGTAGCGCTGGCCGCTCTCGAAGCAACCGTTCACATCACCGGTACGAAAGGCGATCGCGCTATTCCCATTGCGCAATTCTATGTGTTGCCTGGAGAAACGCCGAATCGTGAAACGGTGCTCGAGCCCGGCGACCTGATCACACACTTAACGCTTCCCGCGCTACCGGCGGGAGCGAAAAGCCTCTACCTTAAACTTCGCGATCGCGCGTCTTACGAATTCGCACTCGCTTCAGCCGCGGTTATCGTGAAACAAAATGGCGCTCGATATTGAATTCGTTCGCATAGCGCTCGGCGGGGTGGGCACCGTACCGTGGCGCAGCCGGGAGGCCGAGGAAGCGCTGCACGGCAAAGCCGCTACCGCCAAGACGTTTCATGCCGCGGCAGAAGCGGCTCTCAAATCAGCCAAGCCGCAATCGCAAAACGGTTTCAAGGTTGAACTCGCGAAACGATGCCTGGTCCACGCGCTGTCGCAAGCAACGGCTCAGGCGTAAAAAGGGAGAGAATCGCATGCAAGAAGCTCAAGTGAACGCAGCCCGGCCAAGAAAACAAAATCAGCGATAGCAAGATCATTGGCGTCTCCACGCCTCGTATCGACGGTCCTGTTAAAACCACGGGTTCGGCGATGTACTCTTCCGACCACCACTTTCCCGATCTCGTGCACGCATGGCCAGTTACCGCGACCATCGCCAGCGGCAGCATTAAGACTATCGATGTGTCTCAGCGCCGCCAGTATGCCTGGGGTGCTTGCCATCTACACGCATGAGAATCTTGGGCGCCTATTCCGCACACCGCCCTCCGCGGGTTTCAGTCTCATTGTCGACGAGCGACGGCCACCGCTTGAAGACAACACCGTCCGCTACTACGGCCAATATGTTGCCGTAGCAGTGGCTCGAACAGTTGAACAAGCGCGTGCCGCCGCGGAAGCGGTAAAGGTGAGCTACGACAAGACGCGCTCATAACGTGGAAGATCAAGCTTCTCGGCACTCCGCTAAGTGAGCCGATCAAGAAGAATGTCACCAAGCGGGGAGACGCCTCGGCCGCCTTCACCAGCTCTGCCGTTAAACACGAAGCGACTTACAGCACGCCGGCGGAGACACACAATCCGATTGAGTTGCATGCCTCCGTTGCGGTCTATAAGAATGGCAAATTCACGCTTTATGAAACCTCCCAGGCGGTAGTGAATCATCGCGACGTGATGGCGGCCATGCTGGGCGTCCCGACTGAAAATGTTCAGGTGATCACGCGCTATCTGGGCTCCGGTTTCGGGGGCAAATTGTGGCCGTGGCCGCATGCTCTTTTAGCGGCGGCCTGCGCGCGCAATCTGAACCGGCCGGTGAAGCTGGTAGTGAGCCGTTCGATGATGTTCCAAAGCGTCGGCCATCGTCCTGCCATCGATCAATTAGATTCAATTGGGCGCGGATGCCAATGGCAAGCTCAGCGCGATTGTGCAGGATTACGTAAACCACACGTCGATCCTGGACGATTACGACGAAGGCTGCGGCGAAGCGACAGGCTTTCTCTACTCCTGTCCCAACGTGCTCGTCACGGGCGGCTTGGCACGCCGCAATATCGGCACACCGACGTCAATGCGCGGCCCCGGCGCGGTGCCCGGCCTATATGCGCTCGAAAGCGCGATGGATGAACTCGCCTGCAAACTGAAGATAGATCCCATTCAGCTCCGTTTGCTGAACGAGCCGGAGAAGGACGAGATCGAACGGTCAGCCTTTTTCTTCCCGTCATCTGAAGGAATGCCTCACCGTGGGCGCGGACAAGTTCGGTTGGGCCAAACGGAATGCCGCGATCGGATCCATGAAGAGTGCCGATGGGCTTGACGATCGGCTGGGGAATGGCGGCCTGTACCTGGATCGCGGCGCGCACGGACGCCGAAGCCACAGTAGAGATTCGCCAGGACGGAACGGTTCGCGTCACCTGCGGGACGCAAGACATTGGCGGCGGAACCTACACGGCGATTGCGCAAATGGTGTCGCACGAGGTCGGAATACCTGTGCAGAACATCGAGGTCGTTCTGGGTGACTCGTCACTTCCGCCTGGTCCTATCAGCGGCGGTTCGTGGGCGACCGCCTCGGTTACGCCGGCCGTGTTGGAGGCCGCTCAAGAAAGCTATCCAAGCCCTCTTAACTGCGGCGGCTAAGAGTCCCGGATCCCCCTTCAACGGAAAGTCAGCGGATGACTTGGAGTTGGTGGACGGCCGTGTTCGCATAAAGGGTCAAACCGACAAGCCGAGCACGCCTGCCGAACTGCTGCAGGCAGCCAATATCAAATCGGTTAGCGGCAACGGTAAGTCAGAGGGGACCTTCGGCAATCCCAATGTGAAATACTCCTTTCACAGTTACGGCGCTCAGTTTGCCGAGGTAACATGGCAGCCGGAAATCGCGCGCCTGCGTGTCAGCCGGGTAGTCACCGTGATTGACGCGGGACGCATGGTGAATCCGCGAACCGCCCGTAATCAGATTGAGGGCGCCGTCGTGATGGGCGTCGGAATGGCGATGCTCGAAGCAACCGAGTACGACCAGCGAAGCGGCGCACCCATCAATTCGAATCTTGCCGATTACGTTGTTGCGGTGAACGCCGATTCCCCCGCGATCGACGTTACGTTTCTCGATTATCCCGATTACAACCTAAACTCGATCGGTGCGCGAGGCGTCGGCGAGATTGGCCTTGCGGGTATCGCGGCAGCTATCGCCAATGCCGTCTATCATGCCACCGGCGTTCGTGTGAGGCGGTTACCGATCCGGATTGAGGATCTGCTTTCGCCGAGGGCAATGAGCCGCGCGTGAACTAGGGGCAGTTTGGTCATGTCACATCTTGCCGGTCTATTCCGTCCTGACCAGTAGAGGTTGATAAAAGACATGATCAAATGGGCGCTGCGAAAAGCAATCCGCAAATTCGAGCGCGAGTGGAATTACGATGCCGGCTATCTGCGAGACATCGTCGATGCGAGCCCGCGCGCGGCATGGCTGTTTTCGCGCGTCACCGCGCTTGGGCGGTTTCGGCAAGACGCGCCGCTCGACGCATGGTGTGCCGCTGGCATTGTCGCCGTCCGTCATGAGGACTGCGGCCCATGTACCCAGCTCGCCGTCACCATGGCGGAGCGTGCCGGGGTCAGTTCCGCAGTGCTGGCGGCGGTGCTCGCCGACGATCCCGATCGCCATGCCGCCAGATGTCGCACTGGCCTGCAAATTCACTCGCGCCACTCTCGCGCACGACGCGGCTGCCGATGAGTATCGCGAGGAAATCGTGAAGCTTTGGGGACGGCGCGCGCTTGTCAGTCTCGCTTTTGCGATCACCGCCGCGCGTCTTTATCCAACCGTGAAGTACGCCCTCGGCCACGGTAAAGCTTGCATGCGTGTCGTCGTAGGTGGCAGGCCCGTGAACTTCGATCACGGCCGGATGGTGACGGGGTCAGAAATGGCGGCGCGCACGTCTTGAGCGCTGCACACGCCGGTTCGAACGCTGCCGCGAGCTTCGAGCCGTACCGGCGCCGCCTGCTCGGTCTCGCATACCGCATGCTCGGATCGATGGCTGACGCTGAGGACGCCGTCCAGGAGACGTACTTGCGCTGGCACGCGGCCGACCGCGACGAAGTCTCGGATGCAAGGGCATTTCTGATGACCACGACAACCCGGATTTGTCTCGATATCCTCACGTCGGCGCGCGTGCGTCGCGAGGAATACGTCGGTCCATGGCTTCCGGAACCAGTTGTCGATCCAGCGGCTCTCGCGCCCGACAGCCACACGGAGTTGGCCGAGGATCTGTCGATCGCTCTGCTGTTAACGCTGGAACGGCTCTCGCCACTCGAACGGGCTGCCTTCCTGCTGCACGATGTTTTTGACTTCTCATTCAGCGAAGTGGCGGCAACGTTGGGGCGCGCCGAAACTGCGTGCCGGCAACTCGCCGCCCGCGCCCGCGGACATGTGCGCGCCGTTCGACCGCGCGGCACGCCGCCGTCGGCGCATCCGGGCGAGATGGACGCAAAGCATTCCCAGCTGCTAACCGCATTCCTGGAGGCAACGCGCTCGGGCGACCTTCAGGCGTTGAGTCAACTGCTGGCGGACGACGTGCGAGTCATGACGGACGGTGGCGGCAAGGTGCCGGCGGCGCTGAACGTGATTGTGGGCGCCGACCATGCGGCACGCTTCTTCATTGGCACCGCGCGCAAAGGATGGCGCGAGGACTTCACCGTCCGCCTTGCGCAGGTCAATGGTCTACCGGGCGTGATTGTCGGTGGACCCGATGGACCGGTCCAGACTGCGGCGTTTGAGATTGAAGGAGACGTCATTCGCGCTCTATACATTGTCCGGAATCCGGATAAGCTGCGGCACTTAGCCTGAATACCATTAACGACAAGTAAGGAAGTTTGGCCCATAACGCGGAATGCGGATTACCCTTTTGACTTCCTGGAACCGGAACTTCACGGGCGGAAGATCGACTGCCGCGGCTTCAGGAATTCAACTTCCGGCTGACACGTATCCGTACGGAAATGGGCAAACGCCGGTTTGGCTTGCCTGGGTTTATCTACAGCCTGCATAAGGTTGATAGGGGGAAGGTATGTCTGGAATTCAGGATTACTTTCCGATCTAACGACCTGCTGTTCCGCGCTGTTCCTGCCCACGTTTTCGGCTTCGCCCCTACCGAAGCCGGAACTCTATGTGGGCACCCTCTCCTCAGGCTCGCCGCCGAAGGAGGTGTCTATCTTCTCTGTGGTGACTGGTGTGAACCATCGCGTAGCGGGCTTCGGATACCGCGGTGGTTCGCTGTTCGAGCGGCGCGAATTTTCGATAGCCGGAACTCTGGTCAAGCACCCGTTAACTCCCGCGGATCGCGATGGCGCGCTAAATTGCCCTCTGGTCGCGCCGCGGATGCAATAGCTTACACTCAAAACGACGTGCTCAACCAGGGCTATGCCTATGCAACCATCATCAGCAGCAAGTACCATGGACAAACCCTGCTCTCCCACCTGGCAAGCCTTTACCCCCACTCAACGCTACAAGCCTGGCAACAGAAACTGAATAACGGCGAAGTCACCCTTGATGGCCACACCGCCACCGGACGCGAATCGGTAACTCTAGGTCAAACGCTTATCTGGAACCGTCCACCCTGGATCGAACCAGACGCCCCTCAGGAGTTCGAAGTCCTGTTTGAAGACGCCCATCTATTAGCCGTCAACAAACCCGGAGGGCTCCCCACCCTCCCCGGCGGCGGCTTCATGGAGAACACCCTCCTGCGCTTAGTGCAAAAGCGAACCCCCAACGCAAACCCTGTCCACCGGTTAGGCCGAGCCACCACCGGCATCGTTCTTTTCGCCAAGACACCGCTTGCGGCATCTAATCTATCCGCAAGCTGGAATACTCCTGACATTGAGAAAATCTACCGCGCGCTGAGTCAAAACATCGCACAGCAGGACATTTACGAAATCACTACGCCCATCGGCCTCGTACCCCACCCCCTCATCGGTTCCGTATGGGCCGCCAATCCAAGTGGCAAACCGTCAAAGTCATTGGCGAGGGTGATCTCACGGAGCATCAGCACGACAACATTCGAGGTAAGCCTAAGTTCGGGCCGCCCTCATCAAATCAGAATCCATCTGGCATCCCTCGGCCATCCCCTGGTAGGCGATCCTCTGTACGGCTTAACCGGGCAGCCTCTTGAAAATCTTCCCGGCCTCCCCGGCGATGGAGGATATTTCCTGCACGCCCAATATTTGAAATTCCGCCACCCCATCACCGGGGAACAAGTCAATCTCGAGGCAGCGTTGCCGTCTGGATTCCCATTGCATTAGTGGGTTTACGGCGGGAAGCGAAATCGCTGTAGACTCTTTCTATGCTTGTCGCGCGAGCACTTTTGGCAACAGTGGTTTTGACCGGACTGACCTACGCACAGAATCTCGTCTCGTTTCCGACTCGAGACGGATGGACGATCTACGCAGACCTATATGGAACGGGTGATCGTTGCGTCGTACTCGCTCACGGAGGCCGGTTTGAAAAGGGCAGTTGGGAGAAGCAGGCGCGTGCTTTGGTGAAGGCCGGATTTTGTGCGTTGGCCATAGATCTTCGCGGATTCGGTCTGTCTAAGGAAGGACCGCAGGCAGCGCATTCCGACTTCGGGTCGCCGCTCGACGTCTTGGCCGCAGTCCGTTACCTGCATGAGCACGGTGCGACGACTGTTTCGGTCGTCGGGGCTAGCATGGGGGGTGACGCTGCGGAAGGAGCGCTGGGTGAAGCGAAGCCCGGTGAAATCGACCGCGTTGTGCTCCTGGCACACGGAGCGTATGGGCCGCCCGAACGGCTGAAGGGTCGCAAGCTGTTCATCGTGAGTCGCGATGACCTTGGCTCGGACGACAAGCCGCGCTTAACCAAGATTCGCGCGCAGTACGAAAAAGCGCCGGATCCAAAAGAGCTGGTGATTCTGGAAGGTTCGGCACACGCCCAATTCATTTTTCAGACAGATCAGGGGGAGCGGCTGCTACAGGAGATTCTCAGATTCTTATCAGCGCCTTAGGGTGTACTCCGTGAGGGTGTTGAGAGCTTGCCACTTGGCCGCATTACGCGCATCCCTGAATATCCAGAGGGTTCGGCCCTTAGTTAGTTAGACGCTCGGCGGCCCTCCGCTATTATTTTGCGCTCACCATGTCTTCGTCGGCGCCGATCCGCGATGATGGGTAAGATCAACGAGAGACTGCGTGTAAAGATCCAGTCGCGACGATGCAGAATCGAGGCGGCAACGTATGCGAAAAGGTTTTACGAGAAAACCGCAACCAGACGATCCCGCCACGCGAGGCAAGAACTACATCACGCCGAGCGGTCTGCAGCGCCTCAAAGAGGAGTACCGGTTTCTCCTCACCAGGGAACGCCCGGCTGTAACCGAGGTAGTGGCGTGGGCTGCGGCCAACGGCGATCGTAGTGAAAACGCCGACTATCAGTACGGCAAACGGCGGCTGCGTCAGATCGATGGGCGGATCCGCTTTCTCACGAAGCGAATCGAAGCCGCGGAAGTGGTGGACCCGGAAAGCCCGAGAGCGGGGCAGGCCGCAACGCGCGCTTTCTTCGGAGCGACCGTGCGATTTGCCAACGCGGCAGGAACGGAACGAGTGGTGAGCATCGTGGGGACCGACGAGGTCGATCTAGACCGCAACCACATCAGTTGGGTGTCACCGCTGGGGCGCGCGTTGCTCAAGTCGGCAGCAGGGGACCGCGTTGCTCTCGAAGCCCCGGGCGGTAGAGAATACCTGAGTGTCCTGGAAGTGCGTTACGAGCGCATTCCTGTGGAACCCTTCCGTGAGCCACCTGGTGCCGAGGCATCGGCTAAGGAACATAATCGCGGACAGCAATCAAGCTGAGAACGTTGGCAACGGAGCTCACGCCTCCCGAGATACCGGGTTCGCCTCCGCAACCCGGACTTGTCAAGACCTTCCCTTGAGCTATGGCAGGCGCGACCGAAGGCGGTCAAAGTACCACCGACGGTGCCATGATGGCGATGATCTGCCCCAGATTCGTCCAATTAATGTTGAAGAACACAGTGATCCGCGCCTATGGACAAAGCATTCGAAGCACGAGTTGCATGATCCCGAAGATCCACAGGTCGAATCTCACACTCAGAGTCGCCGGCGGCAAAGGCGTCGGCGGCCCGAAATAAACGCTGCAACAACTCCTCGACATTCAGGTCCGCGTGCGCTTGCGCCTCGGCGATCATTCGGTCTTCCCCCCACTCGTCTTCTGAGGCGTTGCTGGCTTCGCTGATGCCGTCAGTAAAGGCCAGCAGAATATCGCCGGGGAGTAGGTGAAGCACCTGCTCCTTATAGACCGCGTCGGCAAGCAGCCCGACGACGGGGCCTCCGTCTCCCAAGCGAAACACCCGCCAAGCGCCGTCCTCTTTGCGCAGCACCGCAGGGGGATTGTTTCCGCCATTGACATAGTGCAACGTGCGCGAGGCGCAGTCCAGTTCGGCGTAGAAGAACGTGGGGAATACTCGTCAACGTCTACAAGCTTATTCCCACGTTGGCCGAGGAGGCCTTGTCGCGCGCCAAGCTGGAGCGTGAATTCGAGATTGCCCGCGAGGTGCAGGAGCGCTTATTCCCACAGGCGTTTCCCAAAGTTGCGGGTGTAGAGATGGCCGCGCACTGCAGACCTGCCCAGGCAGTCGGCGGCGATTACTACGACCTCATCGACATCCGAGAGGGCTCGCCGGTCGAACCAGGGATTGCTCACGGCTGCAACCGGCTAGGTATCGCGATTGGCGCCGGCGATCTAGGGACCAAGATGGCCAATGTCAACCGCCGTCTCTACGAAGCATCCGACCTCAACCCCTATGCCCCGTTCGACGCGGCTTTCACCGCCCAACCCGGCACGTGACGGATTCAGCGAACGCGATACAGCAAACAACGAGCCCGTAGGCGGCAGCCGGTCGCGTTTCGTGGTTTTTGGTGTGCGATACTGGCCCGAAGTTTCCAAATTCAGCTTCCTTGTTCGGAGGACATCTATCTATGCAATTGAGGCAGTTTCGTGCGCGTCAGCTGTTCGGTACTACTTTATTGATGAGCCTTTTGGGCGCTACCCCGCTTTTGCAGGCGCAAGCCAGCAATGCGGATAGCGAAGCCCTGGGCGCCTGGCAGGCAACCATGCACCAGATGAGTGCGCCTGAGGAAGGGTGTTTCCACGCGTCCTACCCGAGTACCATGTGGGAACGCGTGACTTGCGCTCCCGCGCCCGGCTGGCGGTCTGCGCTGCCCAAGGCCCCCAACCGGGAGCAGATTGTGGGCAACGGCTCTGACTATGTTGCACAGGCGCCGTCGGGCCACGTGATCAGCTCAGCCAAGGGCACCTTCCCCAAGGTAACCGGAGTGACATCTGAAAAGAGCGTCGGCGTTCCCCAATTTGGGGATGGCGGCATCCTCGGGCCCAACGAATACACCCTACAAGTCAACACCAACTTCTATACCGGTTCCCCCGCTTGCAAGGGCTCAAGTTGTTTTGCCTGGCAGCAATACGTGATGTCGACGAACACCCCCGTGTCGCTTACCAGCAGTCAGCTGACAAACGATACCGAAGTGTTCATCGAGTACTGGCTGATCGACTACGGGAACGGTTCCGAGAGTTGCCCCAGCGGTTTCATAAACGGCGGCCAGGATAATCCCGGGATCGACTGCGTTCAAAATACGCCAGCCACCTTGATTGCCAAAGGCCAGCTACCGATAAAGGACCTCTCCGGTTTAACCCTCTCGGGCTCAGCCACGTCCGGCGGAACCGATGCGGCCACCGTTACTTTCGGCGGCGAAGCTTATACGGCGACTGTTCGCGATTCGTACACCGATATCGCGAGTGGTTGGACGCAGGCGGAGTTCAATGTGTTCGGCAATGCCGGTGGATCGCGCGCGGACTTTAACACGGGTTCGTCGGTCACGGCAAACGTCGCCGTAAGTGATGGATCTTCTAGTGCCCCGACGTGCGTTGCGCCATCTAAACGAGAGGGCACGACCGGCGAAACCAATAACCTGACTGCTCGGTCATGCACAGCCGCGAGTGGATCGATTCAGTTCGTCGAGTCAAACTAGCCGCTAAGAACATAGCGGTCTGATTGCAGGACTGCCTTGCAAAGAGGCTGCTCGCATGTCGCATCAGGAACTCCAGACTCGATTTCGAGATCTGGAGTTCCCGCGAGCAACCATTCCGAACTCAAGTCTGCGGAGCGATTCGCAGATTGAGCTCCATCGACCCCGAGACACGCTGGCAATTCGTCCTACCCACCGGTACAGCCGTCGGGCGCGCTGCCTTCTTCAACGGCGAAGAGGGATACCTGAGCAGGTCCCACCTGCGTTAGCCAAAGATCCATGCTCGAACCCCACCCGCCCGTGAAATGCCGAATCGGTTCGTCTGGTATCGGTCTCCGATGGATCAGGGCCTGCGGCTCGCGTCCGTCTCAGACGCCCGCGCCAGTGCTTGCGTGTCGATATACTCCCGGACTTTCGTCAGTTTGCCATTTCGAACGGTAATGTCGAAAACCCAATGGTCTTCGAACGTCCTATTCGTGGCTTTAATTCTCCCCGTAGCGAAGCCGACGACCAGAACCCGGTCTCCCTGAGCTATGAACTCGGGAGGCTCTGGGTAGGAAGTTTCCACCGCTTCGTTAGCCTTCTGAAGTAAATTCTCCAATCCCGCATGCCCGCGGTGCGTGCCGGCCAGCGGCCAGTTCTCGCCCGGGATGATCCACTCAATATTTTCGGCAGCCAACGCCAGCAAACCTTGCTTATCGCGGCGGCCGAGTGCCGCAAGGAAATCCTTCACAATCTGAACATTCTTTTCGATGCTCATCGAAATCCCCCTCTTATCGATTACTGCTCCTTCTTGAATAAATCCTGGAAGATGAGCTGACCCCAAGTGCGGCCGCGTGCGTGTACCAGCGCGCCACCCTCATTGAGCTTCCCCAGCTTGACGGGCGCGAACCCGAGTTGTTTGGCCAAATTCGCCACGGGAGCGATCGCGTCCTCGTCGTCGCTCGATAGAAAGACGACCCGATGGCCGCCCTCGACGATCGGATCGGTAGCCAGGGTGGCGGCACCCAGGTGATTGAAACCCTTGACGAGCTTCGCGCCGGCGAACGACTTTGCGACGAAGGAGGAGGACGGGAGACCGCCCAGCTCTTCGGGGGGAACTCCAAACGCGTTCGTCGCGTCGATGACCGTCTTGCCTTCCCAACTCGGCAGGACATTCGCAACCTCGCGATGCTCACCGAATGGAACCGCCAAGATGATTGTGTCGGCCTCAAGCGCATCCCGCAGCGACTTGGGGACAACCGTCGCTCCAATCGCGCGTGCCTCTGGTGCCAACACCTCAGGGGGCCGGCGACTCGCGACGGCCACGTCGATGTTTTTGCGGGCGAAGGCGCGGGCGAGGGCCTGACCTATCTTTCCGAATCCTACAATTGCATAGCTCATAATGTTCCTCCCAGCCGTTTAGATCGCCGACAAGCCGCCGTCGACGGACAACTCCACCCCATTCACGAAGCTCGAATCGTCTGAAGCAAGAAACAGCGCGGCCGTCGCGATTTCCTTGGGTTGACCCATCGTTCCCCGCGGGATCAGGGATTCGAACATCTCCTTCGCCTCCTTGGTGAGAACTTCTTCCTGCATCGGTGTGGCGATCGGCCCCGGGCTCAGCACGTTCACCCGGATCTTCCTGCCCTTCAGTTCGTTCAGCCACGTGCGTGCGAAGGAGCGCAATGCCGCCTTGCTCGCCGCATACACGCCGAAACCAGGAAAACCCTTCACCGAAGCAACTGATCCGGTCATGATGATCGATCCGCCATCGTTGAACAGCGGCAACGCCTTCTGCACCGTGAACAGCGTGCCGCGCGTATTCAGGTTGAAGGCCGCATCGAAGTGCTTTTCCGTAATCTCGCCCAGTGGGAGAGCTTCGCCCATACCGGCGCTCGCGTACAGGACGTCGATCTTGCCCTTTTCCCGCTTGACTATATCGAACAGGCGGTCGAGGTCGTCGAGATTGGACGCGTCGCCGCGCACGCCGGTCACATTCCGCTCCAATCAGTTTGACGGCCTCGTCCAGCGTCTCCTGTCTCCGGCCCGTGATGAAAACATAGGCCCCTTCTTCAACGAACAGCTTGGCGCTCGCCAGTGCGAGGCCGCTCGATCCGCCCGTGATGACTGCAACCTTACCTTCAAGCTTTTTCATGATTACTCCCTTTGGTGGATGTGTAGAATTCAGTCGGTACAGTAAAGTAGAGTTCGATAGCGGTGGACGAGAACTGCTCAAGAGTCCTAATCTCTTGTCTATTCGTCCAAAAGGGGCAGACTAAGTTGGACCCGATAACAGATGTCTTCAGAACAATGCACGTGACCGCTTTCGGTCTGCACAGGCTCGAAGCCACTGCCCCGTGGGGCGTGAAACACGAAAAGCAGCCCCAAGAAAAAGTCGCGCCTTCTGATAAAATGATGCCGCCCTCAGATTTGGCGCACTTCGCCATGCTTTCGCGCGGCAACTGCTGGTTGAGTGTGGAAGGGACTCCGGAGCCAATTCCCCTCACCGGTGGTGATTGCTTTTTGCTGGCCCGGGGGACTTCGATCGTGTTGCGCGACAGCCCCCGAACACGTCCTAGCCGGACTTTCCGCGAGGTCGGGGCCTTGGCCAACAACAATGTCGCTCATTATGGAGGGGGTGGCGCACCGACGACCATCGTCTGTGGTTCTCTCAGTTTCGATCGCGCCAGCCTGAAACCGATCACTCAGTTATTGCCGAGCTTCATTCTGATGAGGGCCGATCAGGCGCGTACACTTGCTCTTCACAACACAATGCAGGCGCTGACATCGGAAATGGCAGAACAGGCGCCGGGATCTGAAGTCGTCGCGACTCGGCTCGCCGAGGTTCTGTTCATCCAGGTACTCCGCGCGCACATTGCGTCGGGACCGGAACGCAATCAAGGATGGCTTCGTGCGATCTTCGATCCTCAAATGGGCGCTGTCCTAAGCGCCATTCACGGCGGAGTGAATACGCCCTGGACAGTCGAATCCCTAGCCGAAGCGGCGGGCATGTCTCGCTCCGCATTCGCAGCACGCTTTAAAGAGCTACTCGGACAACCACCCCTGGAATATGTAACCGAGTGGCGGATGCAGAAAGCGATGCAATTACTACAACAGCGTGACAAGAAGCTCATCGACGTCGCTCGATCGGTCGGTTACGAGTCCGACGCTGCGTTCAGCAAGGCGTTCAAGCGAGTTGTCGGGGCCAACCCTGGTGAATACCTCAAACGTGGATTTGACAGCGACGGTAATGCCGGAGTAGTGGAAGACTCTTGAGAGACTCCAGATCATGGCCCCTATTGCCCCGAGTGCCCCGACGTGCGTTACGTCATCCAAGCGAGAGGGCACGCCGGCGAAACCACCTTGCAAAGAGCCGTCTCGCATGTCGCATCAGAGCAAACCTGGCGGCCCACATAATTCCGGGACTTTGAGCCCGGACCGGCCAAGATATCGATAGTCCATGCTAGTTAGGATACGTTCGACACTTGATGACGAAATCTAGCGTTGGCGCTTCCTTAAGGGATTCGTGCCCGTAACCTCAGGTGACTGTCGACATTTCAACGGAATTTGACTTCCGGCCTGAATGGCGGGCAGATCTAGTTGCCTTCAACAACCAGACCCAGATTGTAGGCAATAGCTGATCGGCAAACCTGAAGGATCTTTTTTAGGATCTCTCCAACCTGCGCATTCGAATCGCCTGCAATAACCTCGCATTCCGCGGCAAGTACCACGACATCGCCGAACTGGAAAGCAAGACTGCCATATACGCCTTGTTCCGCAATCCGTGCCAACATCTGAAAGTCCCGCTTGGACGCTGCCGTGCCGTGCAGTAAATCAAACAATCGGCCATACTCATCATCTGTAATCCAGAAGTGCAGGAGACGATCCCGGGGAGAAGTTGGGGTTCGTTTCTGCAGAAACGCTTCAGGATCGGCGACCAAGTAAACATTGGCTGTTTGGTTGCCTCGACCGGCCGAATCCTCAACGAGTGGAAGCTCCAGGCTTTCCTCGGAGACATCAACTCCCAAGCTGACCTTGTGTGCCAGATTCAGCTTCTCCTCAATCAGGGCGGCAAGAGCGGGCATGTCCTCGATTGCCCATTCACGAAACTCCGCCGGCGTTTTCGGTATCTGGTTCTCCTGATCGGAGAGTCCGGCCTCGAGGTTCGGAACCTGCTGAGCCTCCGCACCGTAGAAGCGTTGGGTCAACCCCTTGTTCCAGGATAAGCCGGCGAGTAGGTAGCAGCGTGGCAGATCAGATACCACCGTCCAGCTCGTCTTACCGTCAAACCAGAGCATGGCCGAGTTAAGGACCCCGAACTGTGCATTGTATAGAAGGCAGATCCTCGGGTGAGCTGAAAACGCGGCGAACGGTGACTCCTCCACGAGCGTAACCGGCTGCATCTTCGAGACTGCTCGCAGTAAGGGCTCAGCTTCGGCGCTGGTGAAGGGCTGCACCAAGATCGAGGATACCTAACGGGCGAAGCTTAATAAGGAGGGCATTGACCGTATCGCGGAGCGCAAAGCATTTGTATTCACTTTAGCCGGAAATCTCAAACCGGTTCATCCCGATTATCTTCGACGCAGAGATCGTTGAATACTCGCAAAGCCGCCGCGTGGTCCGTGCGACTTGGGTCCGGTAGGCATAGTAGGCTAATAGGAGGCGTGAAGGACGCCTCCGGTCCGCGGAAAGGGTAGAAGCCCACCTGCAAGTCAATCTGTTTTCGCGAAACTTCTTTCAGCCCGAAATTGCGGACGCCGGGCATTTCGATGAAAGGAGTTCGCAATGTCGAACCAATTCTCCGGCGCCACGCGCACCCTTCCGGATCGCCCCAACCTCCGTCACCTGAAGGACCAGGCCAAGGACCTATGGAAAGCGGGCAGCGCACGCTCCCTTTCCGATGCACAGCTTCAAATCGCTCGTGAATACGGGTTCCCGAGCTGGCCCAAATTGAAAGCGCACCTTGCTTCCCTTGAAGAAGCGGGTCAGCTGAAGGACGCGATCGACAGCAACAATCTGCCCGCAGTCCAATCCATGATGCTGCGAAATCCAGCGTTGCATCAGGCTCCGTTGGGCTATGCCAAGGATGGTCCGCTCACCTGGGTCGCCGAATGTAGAGTGCCGTATGTACGACCGAACCAGACTCGTCTAGCCATGGCGAAGTGGATGATCGATAACGGGTCGGACGTCCATCAGGGAGGCGATGCACCCCTGATGCGGGCTGCACTCTCCAGCGAGCGCATTCCGATGATGGAATTGCTCGTGGCCCATGGCGCGGACGTCAACGCAGCTTGGCACGGCAACTATCCGATTCTCTTTGCCGCCTGCGAGGTCCTCAGCCCCGGCTCCTTGCAATGGCTGCTCGAGCATGGCGCGGATCCCAATTGCGGGACCGAAGCGGTATGGAAGGCGCGAGGCATTCCGCACCCTGGTACGGCCCTCGACTATCTGCTGGGCACCTATGTCCGGGATCCTGAAGTGCTGAGCGCCTGCATGGAAATCCTTCTTCGCGCCGGCGGAAAATCCAAGCATGAATCTCCCGCGGTACTGGCGATAATCCGCGGCCGCATCTCCGAACTGACCGAACTGCTGGACGCAAGTCCCTCTCTGATTCACCAGCGATTTCCTGGACTTGATTTTGGTACGACGGGAGCCCGCATGCTCACCTTGCGAGGCGGAACGCTGCTTCATGTGGCCGCCGAGTTCCAAAGCCTCGATGCTGCACAGCTATTGTTGGACCGCGGCGCCGACGTCAATGCTCCCGCCATGCTGGACGAAACCGGAGTTGGCGGCCAAACACCTATATTTCACGCGGCGACGCAAGGGAGGGACGCTGGGCTTCCACTCGTCCGATTGTTGGTGGAGCGAGGCGCCGATCTTACGGTACGTGCAAAACTCCCCGGACACTATGAGGCCCCAGGGGAAGTGGTGGAGTGTACACCACTTGACTACGCGCTATTATTCCCGGGAGATCAAGGCGCAACGTCCGCTTATCTGAAAGGATGTATGGGCTTTGACGGCCGTGGGCCCGAATAGCCTGACTAACAGCTCAGGCCTAGAGGTTCCTCAGGACTGCCAGCAGCTAGGGATTTGTCGTATTCGCCCAAAGGGCACGCGAAATGGTCGCGGCAGCGATAAACTCGAGCCGTGGCTTATTTGAAAGCGGCTCTCACATGTGCCCTATTCGCAGTAGCAGCCGTCGCGATCTTCGGCCAAACCGTCACGACCTCCAAAACTCCCAAGCCCCTCGCCGGCCCGCTTCATGCGGAAATACTCGGCAATGGGATCGTAATTCCTTCAGAGCCGGACGACTGGAAGATCGATCTCGCAACTCTGCCGTTCCTCAGCTCCGATTGCTCGCCGGAGGCGGAGGCATTCAACCGGTCGATAACTCCCGACCTGATTGGCTGCGGTTACTCTCCTACCTTCGTCGGATCGACGCTGTCGCCGCCCAGGGTGTTCTTCACCTTAGGAGTCGGCACCTATGCGCAAAATGTACTTCACGTATTGTTCGAAGCCGACGTTGCGCGACGTTCGATACGACGTCTCACAGCTGCTGCGTCTTCTATGGGAAATGTGGTGGCTTCTCCGTCGGGACGTTACTTGGCGTATTCAGTCGGGTATTCGTCGGGCGTTTGCCACCAGACATCCTCGGTGCTTGTCGCTGATCTCGGCGTCCCTACCAAAGCAACGGGACCCGCGACCGTAGCCGAGGTAGATACGGCATCTGCGCGGATGCTCGCCGAACCCGTACGCTGGACACCCGGCGGAAGTCTCGTGTATCGGGAAGCAGAGTTTGACGGCGACGATTCCTGCAAACGACATCCCTGGCGGACCAAGACGGTTAGCATCCGATCTCTACGTTTCCAATGATTTTCAGCGGCCTAAGTCGACACAGGACAGAGCAGCGTCAGGGTAAGCAGCGTAGGTAAGCAGCCTCGGCGTGCAACCATTTCCGGTTACACCTCGGAAGGAAACAATGGCGCTGATCCTGGAGCTACCGGCCGACATCGAACGCAAGCTAAACCAGGAAGCGCAGATTCGCGGCGTACCCGTTCAGATCCTCGCCGTGAGTTTGATCCAAGAAGCTTTTGCGGCCAAGACCACCGCGCCGGCAACAGCCGGACATTCTGCCGCTCAGATCCGCGAATGGCTTGAGTCGCTCGCGGAATTCTCGGACCGGATCCCGTCCATGCTGGACCAAACGTTCTCAAGGGAAATGATCGACTCGGACCACGATTAGGCGCTATCGGTCCACGCGATTGCCCGGACAGCGCGGCCGTTTATAACGTGGCGCGAAGTCGTTCGCGATTACCGGGTACTCGGAGTTCAGGTCCACGATGCGCGTCTCGTCGCCGCCATGCTAGTTCACCACATTCCTGAATTGCTGACGCTAAACGCTTCAGGACTTCGCACGCTATAAGCGGCTTATGAAAGCGGTTCACCCGGGGAACTTTATCGGTGTCGCTGGCTAGCCTTGCATGTCCGCTGACGCAGCCACGCCGATAGTAGGTCTGACCGAGGTCGAAGCTATGCGGCCCACCCGCAATCCGCGCCGAACTGGATCAATGGCGCCCGTCAGGAACGCTATGGCAAGCGGGCTCCAGCGAAATCAAATAGAATCGCGTGCTCTCCTTACCCTTGCGGAGTCATAAAAGTACTAGCGAGAAAGATTTGAGTTTGAAAACCCCTCCGTTGCGACAGCACAGGTGTAAACTACCGATGTCCCACACTCCATAATCCACAGTCGGGAACCGATCGGAGAGGTCATGAGGAAATTTGCAAGCATAGTGTTCTCGTTCGCGGTTGTGATGGCGAGCGTCCAGGCGCTCTCGGCCCAAGTCCAAGGTCAATGGACAACTACGGGCGGTTTGCAAGACGCTCGCGAGTACAACGCCCAGGTCCTTTTGGCTACCGGCATGGTTCTCTCGATGGGGGGAATCGACAACAACGGCAATCTCCTCGCTTCGGCGGAACTCTTCAAAAGCCGTTCGGGCACGTGGGCCCTCACCGGGAGTATGGCGCAAGCCCGTGAGCTGTTTCCTGCCGTGCGGCTGGCCAGCGGAAAAGTCTTGGTCTCTGGCGGTGCGGGCTCTGCCGGTTCCGTATTGAGTGACGCGGAGTTGTACGACCCCACCGCCGGAACGTGGTCGGCTGCGGCCCCGCTATCCGTTGCCCGTTATGGTCATACGGCTACGCTGCTACCCAGCGGCAAGGTGCTCGTCGCCGGCGGCTGCACGACTTCCACCTGCACCGAAACCGCCGAGAGCGAACTCTATGATCCATCCTCCAACAGTTGGTCGACAACGGGCAGCCTCAACACGGCGCGCTATGACCACACCGCCGTGCTGCTGAAGGACGGGAAGGTGTTGGTCGTTGGAGGTTCCACCGGAACCGTTCTCGCTTCCTGCGAACTGTACGATCCCGCCGCGGGCACTTGGAGCAACGTGGCCGCCATGAATGTCGCTCGTTACCTGAACGGCACCACCCTCCTCCCGGATGGCAAAGTGCTCGTCACTGGTGGTACCCAGTCTCGCTTCCCCATAAACTCAGCGGAACTCTACGACCCCACCGCGAACACGTGGACCTTGACCGCAAACATGAAGACCGCGCGTTACGCCCACACCGCCACACTACTCAGTGACGGGACCGTTCTCGTGGCGGGAGGAGAGGGGCAGTCAATTAGCTGCGGAAAGGATTGCACCAGTTATATTCCCACGGCTGCGGCCGAGATTTACAACGAAGCCGCAAACACGTTCACCGCGACAGAAAGCCTGAGCCGGGCTCAGGCGTATCATTCGGCGACTCTGCTCGCGAATGGGCGAGCGTTGGCGGACGGAGGAATTGGCACCACTAGTGTTTGCTGTGTCGTTATAAACACCGCCTCAATCTATACCCCCCTAAGCATGACGTTTTCCGCTACAAGCCTCAGCTTCGGCGTCCTTCAGATAGGTCTTACGAGTGCTCCCCAGACTGTAACGGTAACCAACGTCAGCAGTCACTCCGTCACCTTCACCAGCATCGCGGCCAGCGGAGATTACTCCCAGAGCAACACCTGCCCCACGACGCTGAACACGGGTCAGAACTGCACGATCACGGTAAGCTTCGCCCCAACCGCGGCGGGAGCCCGCAATGGGGCGGTGACCCTCACGGACAATGACCCGGGCAGTCCTACGCAGACCATCACATTGACGGGCACGGGCGCGACAAACGCAGTGACGCTGCTGCCTGCCAGCCTCAGCTTCCCCGGCCAAACACCTGGCACCAGCAGCGCGCCCATGAGTATCACGCTCTATAATGACGGCACGGCGGCGGTTAGCATCACGAACGTTGCGATTGCTCCCGCGCGTGGCACGTTCACTCAGAGCAACACGTGCCCGCCGACTTTGAATGCCAACACAAGTTGCGTCATTCAGGTCACGTTCACGCCGCCCGATACCGGCAACTACACAGCAACGCTTTCGGTAACCGATAGCGACCAAAGCAGCCCCCAGAAGGCTCGGCTTACTGGTGTGGGTCTGAACAACTAGAAGTAGTAGGACGATGAATCGATGTTCCTAAAGCCCAACTCGGCTAGAGGCGGTCCATAACGCATCGTCGGATGTGGCGATCGGAAGCCTTGCCCGCAGTGCCAGATCCAAGTACGCAGCGTCGTATGCCGTAATGTGGTGGCGCCTCGCTTAGTGCTCCAACCAGTATTGGTCCAGATTGTCCCGCAAGTGCCGCGCCTGCTCTCCGGCAAAGTGCGGGTGAACGTAGGGCATAGCTGAGGCACTTCGTCTAAACTTGCCGTATGGAAACGCCATGGGATCGGATTACCGTTGAGCCGGGCAAGTGCGGGGGCAAACCATGCATACGCGGGATGCGGATCACCGTCCGCCGAGTTTTGGAGTTACTCGCCACGTATCCCGATCGGGAGTCCCTGGTTTCCGAGTATCCGTTTCTGGAGCCGGAAGATCTGCAGCAGGCGCTACAATATGCGGCGGCCGCCGTGGATGACGAGCTACTGAGTATCGACCGCGTCGCGTGAGGCGGCTCTTGCTGGACCAGGGACTTGCACCTCGAGCTGCGGCAATTCTTCGCGAACGAGAGTTCGACGCCGTCCATGTTTCCGAGATTGGGATGGCAAATAGCGACTGAGGCGTCCAGCGTGTCGAGATCTGAAGGGACAATAACTCGATGGCTACGCTTTCTGTTTCGGCCTTTTAGCCTTGGCTTCGGTTGTCGCCTTCAATCTCTCGGACTGCTAGGAGGGCGAGCCCATACCATCCGGTCACTTCAAGCACGACACGCACACTTCGCGGACCCTGCGAAATAGCGCGAACTCTGCTCTCTGGCAAGAAATATTTTCCTGTGGCGCACGCCGAACTTTCGCTGCGACCGAGCTCACGCTGACCTACGCAGAACTCCCGGGCGGTTGAGTCCGAGGTCGCACGAGATCCTCATCGGAAATTCCCAGCAAGTCCTGAAAATACTCCTTCAACGCCATGAAGAGAAATGCGCATTCCGCCATGACGAACGTAAGAAGGTACAACACTACGAGAGCACCCCAATTCGGTATTGCCGCAAACTCAGTATTCTCCAGAACAGCACTTATTTCGAAATCCGCATGGGACCGCGCAAGCTGCAGCTCGCGGATTTCGGAAACTGAATCAGCGAGCTCATGAAAATAAGTAAAGAAACAAAACGCAGAGACAACGATCAGCAAACCGGAAGCAGTTTTGCGATCCACTTCGCCTTTCGCTTTGATTCCAAAACGGACCAGTAGAATCGATTTATGTCATGTCGGACGTAGAATACATAGCATAGAGTCAACATGCAAAATACTGTTCCGGAGACCGACATGATCCCAGAAACGGCCTTGAAACCAGGAATGACGCGCCCGAACACCACCGGAATCGGCATCAACGAAAGTATTACTGTACTCGCGTTTATATAGCTTCGGAAAAGGGTTGCAAACTTCCCTAAGCGATCATTCGCAGCCGTCGACGAAGGTTCACTCTGCTGTACAGCAGTCATTCGTGCTTGGCCACTGGAACTCCTTTCGAATTCGCAGCCTGGCGCGCACCATTGACAATGTCCGAAGCAAGGATAAAATCATCGGCTGGGAGCACCGGTGTCTGAGAGGGGGGGACGTAGGCGTGGTCTTTCGCGCTTGCATCAGCCTTCTTCTTGTCGACCAAAAGAGCTGAGGAGGGCTTTCCTGTATGTATCGTCGCGTCCCATACGCCGTCCTGAATGCCCGTATACGGGTGTGCCGCTTCCGGTTGAACCCACCACGCATTTGTATAACTGTAGACCACCACCACGTATGTCACGCCCCGTTCAAGATGTTGGGCGATCTCCTCTAACGGCGGTGGAAGTCCCCGGCCCACCACTCTCGTCAAAAAGGCGGCACAACAGTGATTCGAACGGATGGCCTTTGGGCACCCCAAACAGCCGAGCTCAAACAGTAAGCCGAGCGAAATTCTCACAATCAGAAGAAGAAGGTGATATGCCATAATCGCATCCCATTCATCCCGGTTAACCGAATCGTACTGGGACATTATTCCACGATTCGATCGAAGCAGCAATGTCTATTAACTTGGCCGACCAATGCAGTGCAGGGCGCCGCGTCCCCAACGACGGTGTTCTTTGTTCCCCGGCGCAAGTCACGCGCAGAGAGACCCAGAGCCCAAAACCGGGCAAAACCTTCAGAATCGGCGACAGATAAAGACTCTAAGCAAGTTCTGCCGCAGCCGATACTACTCTTGAGATGGAAGATCGAATCGATGCCATTTCTGACGCGCTTGCGATCGTAAAGAATGCAAGAGTACCGCTTCGCGGAACGGCCCCGGCTCCGTGGGATTTTCTTTGGCGAGTGACACAATATCTTTCAGATCAGCAGGATAGGGCGTTCACCTTTGCTTTTCGTGATCCGATGCGTCCCAACGCGCAGGTTTAATCGTTATCCGATATCCGATCCGCGAACGCCGTCACTCCACGCATGAACGCGGCTAGCTTGTTCGGGTCCGAGGCGTCCGCCAGTTCCATCCGCAACCCATGATTGCGTGTAAGACCCCGCCCGCTCGGAATATGCCGCGTCGGGATATTTTCCAGGCGCTGCTTTGCTGAGAGTTGGCCGACAAACCTATGGACATGCTGCCGGAGTTCAGACCATTGCTCGATATCGACTGCTGTCATCCGCATTGGAAAGCTGCGGAGCGCCGGGGAACGCCGCACTGACGGAAGGCGAGCGCTACGCACCCCTCGACTTCCTCACGCGCCTCTATCGGCCGGCGCCTTAGCCGGAGATTCAACTCAAAAATCAGCCCTTGAAGTGTGTCAATTTGATTGCGCGCCCGCGAATAATCCCCGCGAGCCGAAGTTTTCTTAAGGCTTCCGTAAGTCTCCCCCAGGATTTCAGAATAAGTCTCTTCCGTACCACGCGCTAGATAAACCTCGTCACGCGGGATTGCCGCGATCAATGCTTCGATATCAGGCAGGGCCGCCCGGACTTCCTCAGCTAACGCGATTTGAGCCCTCAGTTCACTGATAAGCTTCTCGACATCCGTCAGACGGTCGGACTCCAACTTCGCATTTTTCGCCTTCTTGATGGTCTTGATTAGCTTTTCAACGCTGGCGCGAGTTGATTCCGCCTTGCCGTGTAGGGATGCCCCCGGCACTAGGGACGCCTTACGTCGAAGTTCCTGCGAACTCTCGTCCACGTCGGATAGTCTCCTCCTAATCGCGGCCTCCTGATCCCACACCTTTTTCAATTGCGTCGACAATTGATCGAGCGACCGTAAACAGTCCGCAACCTCCGCCGCCGACTTCGCGCCCGCGAACTTCTTCGATAACGCGCCAAGGCGATTCAACTCGGACTGCATCGCGGAGCGGCGGAATTCTTGTTTGGACGTGAAATCTTTTGATTTCTTACAAATTAATTCAATTTCCTGTACGGCCCTCCGTCTTCGTAACCACAACTCCGTCAGCGGCACAATCACTGGCTTACCTCGCGTGTACAGTCGATCACAAGATCGACGCGCCTGTCGCTCGCATCGGGCTTGCCGGTCGCTTTTACGTCGCCTTCGCCGAGCAGAACCAATTTATTACGTAACACCTCGTCGTAGCCGCAATCCTGGCAGTTATAGAGATACTGAAGGACTGCCAGTGCTCGTTTTGCTGACAAACTCCGATTTCCGAACGGATCATTCTGAAATTTCACCGCATCTGCTGTACCGAGAACGACGATGTTACAGTCGCTGGCGATCTTTGGCATCTTAGGTAACTCGCGGGCCAAATCTCAGCTAAAGTACTCCTTATGATCGGGTTTGAGCTCGTGAGAATTGTTCCCGAAGTCAACGTGTTTTCGGAGGTCGAAGTGTATTTTGAGACCGTCCACTGTTGCGTCAATGTGTTCAGCCTTGAGGTGCTCGATCCATGGGTCTACCTTCCGCTGGAAGTTCTTTTCAGACAATCCCCCGAAAACATTATAAAAAGCAAGCTCCCGATAAAGATGAATAGAATGAAGCAAAACGTGGAAAGGAAATCGACGTAAGCGGGCCAGCCGGCGGAGTCGTCGAAGCCATCAGTTTGCAGATTCTCCACGGCTGGCTCCTCCAAATAGCCTGATAAATCGCCTATTTTGAAGGTCCTTGAGGGCCTCGGTTACCGCTTGTAATTGCGATCTGGTATCAATCTGAGTCATCTCGCTCTTAACACGTTCGATGTGCTCAGAATCACCAGCGTGAACTGGCCCCCGATCTTTTCCAGAACATCCCGACTTATTTCACTGCGGGACGCCTGCACCATTCCAATCAGGTCACCCAGCGACTTTTCGATTGCTTTGTAGTTGAACGAAGTCAACTCCCGGAGGGAGTTCTCGATTCGAGATAAGAATCTGTCCGCCACCAAATCCAGGTCCTTCCGGGTCGACTTAATATCGAGCAAAGCCATTTCGTCGGTCTTCTTGTTCAGGACGCTCACAGCAACGGTCAAGTTATCGCTCGTAGAAGATAGGTTACGAACGTCAGCCGGCAAGCTTCCAAGCTTCACGAGCGCCGCCGCCGCTTCCCCATGCTGTTTCAATACATCTTGAGTAAACTTCTCAATCACCTTGACGTTAAGGCCTAGATCCCCGTAAGCGGCCAAAAGTCTTTGGAGAATATCGTATTGATGCTTGAGGTCTTCTGCGATCTCGCGGAGTTCACTTGGCTCGAAAGTGAACTCATGTTCGCTTGGATTGCACCCGGTAGTCGGTCTACGGCATCTTTGATCGCAGCAACACGGCCTTCACCAATATCGTGTCTGAACTCATCAAGCGCGTTAAACCCTTTGCTAAGCGCGTCGAACGAGTCGATCAGATATCGGAAGTGCCGGATGGTCTCCGTGGAAATCGGGTTGCAACTCGGTCGCGCCCGCACCCTGAACTTCTTCGACCCGAGCCGCGACCACGTCGTTTGCCCACGCTTCGAAGCGTCGCCACGAACGTCGCGCCTGCGTCTGGACCATCAGCCCAAAGATCATCAGCAGCAACGCACAGAAGATTGCAAACCCGCTCAACCGGAATGCTGTAGATGCTCTCGACGCAACCGAAGCCATCGCATCTTGCACCCTCTTCACGACATCCACGTCAGCCGATTGCGCTGCGTGCTGCGCTGGCTTGGACAATTCCTGAAAGGTTTGTCCAAGTCCAGATACCGCGCCTTGAAGGTTGAACAGCGTCACCACTAAGCCCGCGATTACGAAGAGCCCGGCCGCCGAATCGCGCCAGCGAGCCCCAGAGGAGGCAAGCGCCGACCGCAGAGGAGCCGAGCGGGGCTTCGATATCAAACTGTCCCAGCGCGCGGCTGGAGTCCGCTATTCGCAGCGCCCTCACAAAGCGGTGAGCAAGCTTAAGCAAATCCCCGGATCCGCCAAAACGTCATCTGCGGACGCCGGGAAGCTCGCGCTATCGGGTACCTCCCGAGAAAAGCGACGCACCAAATTCGAACGAAGAAGAAGTTCGATGAGCAACGCCAGCGTAAGTAACGCCTCGAAGATAACGACCAGATTGGTTGAATCAAGTGACATGGAGTTTTGTTAAATACAGATTCGTTGCATACGTTGGGAGCCGCAAGGATTTCCTCGCGTTCGTCCCCCGGCATAGCCGCTCCGGAAAGTGACGCGTGACTCTACACTCGCTCGCTTCTCCAGTAATCCCCGCCAGCTGCTCAACGCGCGCCAGTCGTTCTCTCGGAGACAACAGATGCGAAATCACCGAGTAGTAGTCTCGGTCGATTTCGTTCCGTTCATCGCTCAATAGCTTCTCCAAAAAGATCTGTTCGGATCTCTTCCACGACGCCTCAGAACTCGCGAACCTCGCATGGAGACCAAGCCGCGAAATCGGCGGTAAACACTGTGAATCCAGGATTGGCCTCGCCGCGCCTCCGTTCCACTGGTTAAACGAAATTGCTTCGAGCTCGGTTTTCCAACGTAGAAGTGCCACCTCCAGATCCCCCAGGAACGAGATCGCGTCACCAGTCGCCATGGCGGCCCAACCGCCCAGAACTGCGGCGGCCTGCTCTACCGAGTACGACTGAGCGATGGCTGAGCACAACACCTTTTCCGCGTCCTCGAATTCGAGCGAGCTCTTCGGCTTACTGGAGCGCAGGATCAGCTCCGGGCCGATCCACTCCACGGGATTCCGCTCGCAGCCCGTGCCTGCGGTGAAACCTCGGGTACATAATTGAAAGCCACCGCCCGCAGGAGCAATCGCTCCGCTTCCCGATCGAAATCCGGGAGAGCGTATCGGTCAATCGCCGCGAGCAGAACACCTTCGTGACGATCAAATCTAGTGCGGTCGAAGCATTCAAACGTTGACGCCGGAACGCGGCTCGCCTGGGTGGCAACGAAAGTCAACAGAAGAGCTTCGCCCGCAGTTCGCCGAGCTGGTCCTTGAAGACACGTGCCCCGCCAGCACTTTGGTAACAGAAAAGAGCGAACGCCAGGGAAGATTAATTCCCGTGGGCTTACGGCGGGATCAAGACACAATACGAGCGGGAAAACGGCGACGTCCCCCGACCCGCAACTCCACATCAGCCGAACGGCCTCGCGAACAGCTTGAACGTCCCGAGTGGTCTCAACAACAAAAATCAATTGGATGCCGGGCGCTGTACTCGGAAGAGAGTTCCCCGCGGAGGCAATTCCGGTTTTGAGTTCATCGATGAATGCACCCGGGTAAGCGCAGGGGTTCGCGAAATGTACTGTAAACAGACATTGACTTACCTTCCGATCAAGCTGCGCAAGGACGCGGCCTTTCGTTGAGTTTGATGCGTCGCCCACCGACACAACAACAGATGGAGGAACGCGGGGAGCCAGTTTCAACGCGCTTGACCGCGCCGACCCAAGCTCGGGGAACTTGGTCGAGAATGTACCGGGACCACCGGAACCAGGCCAACGATCTCCGAATTAACCTGCGCGGTTATCCCGACGAGCGAATCCCGCTGCTTTACGGGACTGCCCGGGCCAGTTTCGGGTGCGG
>CAWCZA010000020.1:0-9870 GCA_963799935.1 uncultured Gammaproteobacteria bacterium
GAAACCCGCCGTTCATCATCGTCGTCGATGTCGGACATGTGATCGAGATCTATGCCGACTTCTCCCGGCTCGGCAAAACCTACACGCCATTCCCTGATGTGCAGTCGTACCGCATTCCCCTCGACGCCCTCGAAGAAGAGCGCGTTCGCACGCGTCTGGCGGCCATCTGGACCGATCCGCTCGCCCTCGATCCCGCCCGCCATAGCGCCAAGGTCACCCGGGAGATCGCCGAGAAGCTCGGGAAGCTCGCGAAGAGCTTCGAGGCGGCTGGCCATCATCCCGAGGTCGTCGCGTCGTTCCTCATGCGGTGCCTCTTCACGTTCTTCGCCGAGGATGTCGGGCTGATCGACCGCGAGCGGTCCGGCGAGCAGCCGTTCACTGAAATGCTCCAGAGCCTGCGCGGCCGTCTCGATCAGTTTATTCCGATGGCCCAGGACGTCTGGTCGCGCATGGAATCCGGCGGCTTCTCCCCCGCCATTCGACGAAAGCTCAAGCATTTCAACGGCGGGCTGTTCAAGGAATCGCAGGCCCTTCCCGTCACCGAAGATCAATTGGAATTGCTGATCGAAGCCGGCGAGAGCGACTGGTCGGATGTCGAGCCGGCCATCTTTGGCACGCTGCTGGAGCGGGCGCTGGAGCCGCGCGAGCGGCACAAGCTCGGCGCTCGACTACACGCCCCGCGCCTACGTCGAGCGGCTGGTGCTCCCGACCGTGATCGAGCCGCTGCGCGAGAAATGGGACGCGGCCAGGGCCGCCGCGTTCACGCTGCAGTTTCAGGGGAAGAATGAGGAAGCCCGCAAGGCGATCCGCGAATTCCTCGCCGAGTTGTGCAACACCATCGTGCTCGATCCCGCCTGCGGGTCGGCCAACTTCCTCTACGTCACGATGGAGCACATGAAGAAGCTGGAAGGCGAAGCCCGCGAAGAACTCCGCCAGCTCGGCGAAACCCAGGAGCTGCTGGAGCGCGGCGGCCTCACCGTCGATCCGCACCAGTTCCTCGGCCTGGAGATCAACCCCCGCGCCGTCGCCATCGCCGAATTGGTCCTCTGGATCGGCTATCTCAAATGGCACCTGCGCACGCTCGGCCACGCCCCCAGCGAGCCGCTCCTCCGCGCGTTTCACAACATCAAGCAGCAAGACGCCGTGCTGGCATACGACAGCAAAGAGATCGTCACCGACGAATCGGGGAAGCCGGTCAGCCGATGGGACGGGCACACGATGAAGGTTTCGCCGGTGACCGGCGAGGAGATTCCAGATGATTCGGCAAGGGTTCCGATCTATCGCTATTTGAACCCGCGAAAAGCGGAATGGCCCAAGGCGGATTACGTCGTAGCGAATCCGCCGTTTGTAGCCAATAGAAACATGCGGGCTGACTTTGGAGACGGTTACGTTGACGCGCTCACGGCCGCATATCCAGAGGTCACGCAAGCGGTGGATTTCGTGATGTATTTTTGGCTGAAGGCTGGGAATGCAGTGGGCAATGAACAGCTATTCCGGGCAGGGTTCATTACGACAAGCCGTCTTCGTCTCCAACAAAATCAATCTGTCGTCAAACAAGTGTTGGGACATAAGACCAAATTGCTTTACGCGGTCCCAGATCATCCGTGGCTCGGAGAAGATACCGACGCAAACGTCCGCGTCGCGTTCAGCGTCGTCGCTCAGGCGGAGCGAGAGGAAAACACCAGGCCGCATCTGCTCTTGGCGCCGGATCACGACTCGACCGCACGAGCGAGAGAAAGTGCGCCGGAACTTGAGGCTATTGAGCTTCGCTCTGTCATGGTCGAACGAATTCCGGCCGATCTTTCTCCGTCAATAAGCATTGATGACGTCGGGACACTTGAAGCGTGGTCTAACCTTTGTCACGCGGGGATGAAACCCTACGCCAGGTCGCTGGTGGTTTCGGAAATGGTTGCACGTCCGCTCTTCGACACGGACATCGATTTCGAGCAGCATGCGCCCGTTATCTGAACGGGATGGATGTCGCGCAAGGATCGCGTGGCTCTCGAGTCCTCGATTTCTTCGGGCTAACCGAACCGGAGTTGCGTTCTCGCTTTCCAACGGCGTGGCAGTATCTGTACGACCACACGCGGGTCGAGCGGTCCGAGGAACGCAATCTCCGATTGCGTCGGGAGTGGTGGCTGTTCGAAGCAAATCGTGCCGAACTGCGCCGCGCGATCGAAAAACTGCGTCGTTATATGGTCACCGTCGAGAACTCTCCGAATCGCTACTTTGTGTTCGTGGATTTCGAAGATTTTGCCAGATCAGAAACTCCGGGTGATTGCGGCAGATGACGCATACGCGATCGGCGTACTCTCATCGCGCGGTCACCGTCTGTTCTCTGCCCGACTCGGCGGCCGACACGGGGTTGGAAATACGCCTGTCTATAACACGCGATGCGCAGTCGCATTCCCTTTCCCCGACTGCACGGACGCCCACAAACAACGCATCCGCGAACTCGGCGAATCACTCGACACCCACCGCAAACGGCAGCAGGCGTTGCACCCCGGCCTCACGATTACCGACATGTACAACGTGCTGGAGAAGCTAAGGAAAAACGACGAATTAACGGACAAGGACCGCGTCATTCATGAGCAAGGGCTGATCTCGGTCCTGAAGCAAATCCACGACGACCTCGACGCGGCGGTCGCCGACGCCTACGGCTGGGATGCGAACCTCGCCGACGAAGAAATCCTCCGGCGGCTGGTGGCACTGAACGCCGAGCGGGCCGAGGAAGAGAAGCGCGGCCTGATCCGCTGGCTGCGCCCCGAATTTCAGAACCCCGGCGGCGCCTCCGCCAACCAGGGCCACCTCGGCCTAACCCCCGCGGAGCAACCCGCCCAGCCAAAGAAAGCCGACAAACTCCCCTGGCCGAAATCCCTCGCCGAGCAAGCCCAGGCCGTCCGTGCCGCGCTGGGCGCGGAGGCCGGGCCCGCCAGTGCTGCGGAATTGTCGAAGCGGTTCAAGGGGGCGAAAGCGGATCGAGTCGGGGAGTTGCTGGCGACGCTGACGGCGCTGGGTCAGGCGCGGTCGGTGGGCGGGGAACGGTTCGTGGCGTAGACACAGAAACGGTTTCTGCTATCAGGGCACCATTGAAAGGAGGGTAAGCGACAACATGGCCGCCAAGAATATACAGCCCCTGAGAGACTTGGCTTCGATCACTCCCATCGAACAGATTGAACACCGAATTGTCATGATTCGGGGGCACCGGGTGATTCTCGGCGCCGACCTGGCGAGGATGTACGGGGCAACCGTGAAGCAACTGAACCAGGCGGTGAAGCGCAACTCTGAGCGTTTCCCCGATGATTTCGTATTCCAACTGAGCCAGGAAGAATCGAAGCAGCTTCTAAGGTCACAATTTGTGACCTTAAACAGCCGGACGGCGGCGGGACGCGGCACCCACTCGAAGTATCTTCCCTACGCCTTCACCGAACATGGTGCCCTGATGGCGGCGAACCTGCTGAAGAGCGAACAAGCCGCCAAGATCAGCGTTTACGTCGTCCGGGCCTTCGTCAAGTTGCGCGAACTGCTCTCGACGCATCGCGAGCTTGCCGTCAAGCTGAGCGAGCTGGAAGGCAAACTGCAAAACCACGACGAGCAGATCATCGCCCTGATCAACGCCATCCGGTCACTGATGGCCGAGCCCTCGCCCAAATCAAAACCGCCGATTGGGTATCAGACGGAATCGAAGCGCGGGAAACGAAACCGGCCGCAGGGACGCGCGGGCAACGGGCGGTGATCACGTGGCGCCGCCGTCGAAGCCAAAGAAAGCCGACAAACTCCCCTGGCCCAAATCCCTCGCCGAGCAAGCCCAGGCCGTGCGTGCCGCGTCAGCAGCGCGTGGCTAAAGTCGCGCGGCCGCTGCTTATGGCTTCGGGCCGGGCTCTTCATTGTCGAGACTTGCCCGTATTTAGCTGCAATACTGCTGCGTCTCGACGCCTCGATCCCGACCCGAATCCACGGCGCATCGACGCGCGGGACTTTAACCACGGGCTGCGAGGCGCGGAAGCCGGTTCGGCGAGTGCCGCGGAGTTGTCGAAGCGGTTCAAGGGGGCGAAGGCCGATCGCGTCGGGGAATTGCTGGCGACGCTGACGGCGTTGGGCCAGGCGCGGTCGGTGGGCGGGGAACGGTTTGTGGCGTAGTGCTGAAGCAAGTCCATAACGGAGCGAGAGTGGAACGCCGAGCGTAAACGCATGCAAAACTTCGACGAAATGTTCAAAGGCAGCGGCGATTTCAAGCGGGTCAACTTTATTTCGCGGCTCTTTGGCCTGTTCAATGAGCAGGTGGTGGTGCACTGGTGTAGCTGCGAACAAGCGGAGTTTTCGAATTTAGGTCGTCCAACCATACGAGCATCCGATCCCAAATCCCGCGCCATCCTGGATTTTGCACTCGAGGGCAGACGGGGACCTGAACAGGGAAAAGTTTTCGTCGCCGAAATGAAATGCTGGCTGGCCGCTGAGCAGGGTCGGCATCTGCGACTTACCACAATGGATTTTGCAAATCCTTATTGTCGTGAGAACAAATCCTTCCAGACGTTCCTAGACTTCGCCAAAGCCCCGGCGGAGTTCGGGGTCACCGTGAAGGGCCTGCACGGAATTCCCCGGCCGAAGGTGCGATTCTGATTTGGAGCGCGGTTACGCCCGAAGGTCGGGCCGCTGCGCTCTCGCATGGAATTATCCGAGTGCTCTCAGTTGAGGAGATGCTGCGCAATTTGAAGGAATGGAATTGCGAATCGTGGAAGAAATGTGTCGCCGAATATGCGGGTTGGAGCGAAGAGCTTTTTCGGTATCTCGTGGAGAAATAGTCTGCTTAGGCAAGATTGCCGCACGGCGTTTGCCGGCGGGAAAGCTACTAAAAGTGATAAGATGAACTCGATTGCAATCGGTATCGCCATTGTGACGGGCGTGGCCGCAGTGATCTTTTGTGTACTCTACGCCGTCGCACTACTTACGAAAATTGGCAATAGAATAGATGCAGCCATCAGCGATGAGTGGATGAACGGACTAAAGTATCTGTTCCTCATCTTCGTGTTTCCAGGCGGTCCGTGCTTTGGTATCGGAGCGGCATTGATTTACTTCAGCACGCGCTTCGATGGGCTGGGAGGCGGAATACTTGCCGCATTTGGGATCGCGATCGTGGTACTTGGTATCGTTCTAGGCTCTGTCTGACGGATCGAATGTTCGGCGCTCGTTAGGTATTGCGCGTTCTTCTATGATCGTCATGATGTTCTCCACATGGAGGACACATGCGCGCTATGAACTCACGGATGATCACTGGAACCTGATCAAGGCACTTTTCCCCGTACAAAAACGTGGCGGACGATGGAACGACCACCGCATCACGCTCAATGGGATGCTCTGGATTCTTCGCTCCGGAGTCTCCATGGCGAGACATGCCCGAACGCTACGGGAAATGGAAGAGCGTCTATGATCGCTTCAACCGCTGGCGGCGCGAAGGCTTCTTCGATCGCATCCTCAAAGCACTGCGGATTCGACTCAACAAGGAGGGCAAGATCGATTGGGATCTCTGGCTCGTCGACGGCTCCAATGTGCGTGCTTCTCGCGCTGCCGCCGGGCGCGCAAAAGGGGGCGCGGCCTCGACTTCGAACCGGCCGACCACGCGCTGGGCCGCTCGCGCGGCGGATGGGGATCAAAGTTCCACGTGGTTACTGACGGAAAGGGCCTTGTGCTCGCCGTCACCGTTACCGCGGGGCAAACGCACGAATCCACGCAGCTCCACAAGGTGATGCACGCGGTGCAGCGCCCCTGCACATCGGCTGGCCGGGGAAGATCGCGGGCGACAAAGGGTACAGCTACGAAACCGTTCGCCAGTTCCTGGCCGATTGCGGGATCGAAGCCGTCATCCCGCGCAAATCCAATCAGCCACGACCAAAGGGCGAGCGATTCGATAAAAGCAGCTACCGCAAACGAAGCCGCATCGAGTGTGCTATCGGATGGCTCAAGGAATGTCGTCGGCTGGGAACACGCTATGAGAAGCTGGCTCTTAACTTCTTGAGCTTCGCCAAACTCGCTATCATGCTGAAATACCTGAGGGTTCTCGATCCGTCAGACAGAGCCTAGTACGTCCATAACTGCGCACGACTCCGACATCCGATTTTGCGTTAGGACTGCAGTGCTGCTCCTCGCCGGGTCCGTTGGGTTAAAATATGCCTTGAAATGTGCGTCACGAGGTAGTTGCATCGAGTCGGGAGAAAGCACGAAATGTCTCAGGGCGTCCACCGGCGCACTCGATGTCTTCGACCCTGACACGACGATTATCATCGTCGCGATCTGCTTGAGAACATTCAGGGGTTGGAGACGAAATGATAGGAGCACGACGCTGGTATCGCGGAGCCGCTCTGCATAGCGCAGGCACTGCACTGTCCATTCAGCAAATGCGTTGCCGTACAGGGCGGCAGTGCGTCCGTTGCAGCCTTCACACAGCGAACGTCTTCCGAGACCCGCGCGTGCTTTCATTAAAGGCGGTGATTTTTTGTGCTCGCTTGCGAGGTGCAAGCCATAAAGAGTATGAGCCACCGCAGGCCGACTGTTGAATACTCGACGTGGCGGCACATGCTCGAAGGAGAGTGGGCGCGACTCCAAACACAATGAGCAGATACCTACATTTCTCATGAGACCGCTCGCTTAAGGACGCGCTCCAGTTTACACCCGATTTGACAGAAGCGCTAATTAAGCGCGTGGACAATGACTCGCATCAGCCCCCGTTCACGATTTCCCGGCAGCGCGGATAGTTCCCGCAACCCCAGAACGGCCGACCAGCATCCGGCCCGCGCCGAGCCGTACGGTGTACCATTGGAACATGACACGCGCGGCAAATCGGAGCGGTCGTCGTTGTCGCGATGGGCGGCGCTTCGGCGGCGGAGCCCGGCGTGAACGTACCAACGGCGGGAGCCAGCGGATTCATCGTGGCGAACATGGAGAGGAGCGTCGGCCCGTCCGATGAGCCTGATCGGCTTGCCAACGGCGAAGGCGCGGGCGGCTTCGCTGAATGTTCCGCAGGTGACGAAGATTCCTTCGCAGCGCGATAGCCGCGGATCAAACGCGGGAAACGGCGAGCATGCTGCGCCGGCTACACGAAGAGATGCTGGGATGCGGAGAACCTGAACCTGCTACCCTCTTTCCCCTGTGTAGCCGGTGGGCATGCCCGCCGATTCTCTTCGACGCGGAAGTTTAGCCGCCGCAGATCTTCGATGGATCGCTGGTTATCCGGGCGCTGGAAGTATTTGCGCGGTTTACCATCGCAATCCAGTCCCGTCTGCGCTGCGTCCCGGTTCCATTTCTTCAGCGTCCGCGCACGATGCGCGCCCTCTTCGCGTCAACCTTGCTTTTCTGTGCCTCCGAGTCGAAACCGATGGGCGGCTTAGCGGGCGTCGCGGGCGGCGCCATCAATTGGCGGATAGCGTCGAAGACGACCTTGAATTGGCAATAGATGGCCTGCTCGATGCGCTCCGGCGGGATGACAGGACCGGCGGCCGTCCGTCGAGAAGGTCGCGCGTCGCCCATGGTTATTCCCCCTCCGTGAAAACCACGGCGCGACCACCGGGCAGCCGGCCGATCGGGACGAGAGCCACATTGATCAGCGCTTGGAACGGAGCCGAAGCCAAAGGCCGATAGCCGATGGGTCGCTTGTTCGGACGAGGCGTACCGGGCGTGTGTGGGAACTTGCGTGCGCGGGTGATCTTCTTGATCATAAAGCGTAACTCCTAAGGCTCTCCGGTTAGTCTGGTCAGCCCGGCGGGATCACCCATGTTGCCGTTTTCGCCATCCCCCGCTTATTGGATTTTGTCTTCGGCCCAAACACTGAAGCGTGGGCTGGTTCACCCGGCTCGGGTGTCCGCGCAATTCCCTGTGCGAAAGATCGGGCAGCGCCTGCGGTAATGGCCGCAAGTTTGCAGCCCTCATAACCGGCTAGGCTCTGTCTGACGGATCGAATGTTCGGCGCTCGTTAGGTGTTGCGCATTCTTCTATGATCGTCATGATGTTCTCCACATGGAGGACACATGGCGCGCTACGAACTCACGGATGATCACTGGAACCTGATCAAGGCACTTTTCCCCGTACAAAAACGTGGCGGACGATGGAACGACCACCGCATCACGCTCAATGGGATGCTCTGGATTCTTCGCTCCGGAGCTCCATGGCGAGACATGCCCGAACGCTACGGGAAATGGAAGAGCGTCTATGATCGCTTCAACCGCTGGCGGCGCGAAGGCTTCTTCGATCGCATCCTCAAAGCACTGCGGATTCGACTCAACAAGGAGGGCAAGATCGATTGGGATCTCTGGCTCGTCGACGGCTCCAATGTGCGTGCTTCTCGCGCTGCCGCCGGCGCGCAAAAAAGGGGGCGCGGCCTCGACTTCGAACCGGCCGACCACGCGCTGGGCCGCTGCGCGGCGGATGGGGATCAAAGTTCCACGTGGTTACTGACGGAAAGGGCCTTGTGCTCGCCGTCACCGTTACCGCGGGGCAAACGCACGAATCCACGCAGCTCCACAAGGTGATGCACGCGGTGCAGCGCCCCCTGCACATCGGCTGGCCGGGGAAGATCGCGGGCGACAAAGGGTACAGCTACGAAACCGTTCGCCAGTTCCTGGCCGATTGCGGGATCGAAGCCGTCATCCCGCGCAAATCCAATCAGCCACGACCAAAGGGCGAGCGATTCGATAAAAGCAGCTACCGCAAACGAAGCCGCATCGAGTGTGCTATCGGATGGCTCAAGGAATGTCGTCGGCTGGGAACACGCTATGAGAAGCTGGCTCTTAACTTCTTGAGCTTCGCCAAACTCGCTATCATGCTGAAATACCTGAGGGTTCTCGATCCGTCAGACAGAGCCTAGCACATCCTGCGCGGTTCGTTGTGTCAGGGCGATCACGTTTGCCAGCAAAACCGAAAGCGGGCTTCCGTCGGCGCTGTCATCAAACGCTGCCGATGACAATCGCATCCCTGCGGAGTTGTCGTCTCTCACGATCCACGCTGGATGCACGCGCCGCCATAGTGCGGCGGTGTCGGCTATCGTGAGATCATCCACCATAGAAGGACCGGGCATGTGTGTGAACTCCGCTCCCGGCGCGCGCTATTGCCTCGAAAGACTTGCAATAGCGTCATGGAGAGATGCGATGTCAGAAGCCAGATCCTTCTCCCAGGAAACGCCTTCCCGCTGATCTTCAAATAATCCCTGGACATGGCTGGGAGAGAGAAACTCAACCTCCAGATCGATTCCCCGCGTGTGCCATTCCAATTGAACCCCGCCCCGCACCGTTGGCACCACCGATGGCGCTGGCGTGTCATCCAGCATGATGCCGTTCAGCAGCGTCATCGCCGCCTGCACAATCGCTGGTTTCACGCGCATCGCGCCGTGCTGGTCCCAGTTGTCGGGCAATTGGAGCAGCGTCGATGCCGCCACCAGGGTCGGGGCATACCAGGCCAGCGGGGGAGAAACTGTTTGCGTACTCATATGCCTCCCGTATCATACCATCCGCCGGCACACCTCTCAAAATCGGCATCAATCGCCGACTCCCGGCAGGTTCTTTTGTGTCGGTGACGGGTGACGGAAGACGCGATGAGGGACACCGGGACACCCGTACTTCCTGAACGGCGAATGAATGAGGAAATAGAGATCACCAGAGCGATGGTGCAATTCTTTGGGATCGAGGGGTGCCGGACGGGCCATATCGCTTGCATGGGCGGGACGCCCATGCCACGGGGAAACCGATTGGGGAAACAGAAAGGGGACAGGCGTTGGAAGCGTTTGCGCTGCTTCAGCTTCTGTCGAAGGAATGAAAAGCCGGAAACCGCCAGCGTGAGCACGGCAATCAGCCAGCAAATCATCGCGAGAATCCTGTTGAATCCAGT
>CAWCZA010000021.1:0-25904 GCA_963799935.1 uncultured Gammaproteobacteria bacterium
GCACTCAACAAACCGAGAAACTCTTCGCCGTTCTTCGCGGGAAAACCATTCGTCGAATGACTCACGATATCCGTGTGGCTGCGCTCCGCCAGATGAAACCGAACGGCAAAGCCCCGTGGATCGGCATTGGCGTCATTATCCGGCAAGACCGGAATCCCCGTCGAATCAGAAAATCGCACCGTCACCGGAGTGGATGCCCGCTGAATGTGCGGCGCCCGAGTGAGCGACCCCGCCTGTGCCGAAGGCGTGAACGTTCCGCTGAGCATCATTCCCTTCGCGTGCGCCGGCCGAAATCCGGGATGCAGGCCGAAGATTTTGTCGAATTGCTCGAAGAATATGATGGGCAAGCGCCAGCGTCTTTTCGTCAGTCGGGAGCGGCATATATTTAATCTCCGGTTGCGCGGGGTTCAGGTCAGAGTCGGATCATATCCGGATTCGTCAAGTTGGGCCGCAGCAAGTCTGGCAGCGTTCCGAGCATCTACCCCCACCGCCGGGGAATTGTTGCTCGCTCGCATCGTCGCGCGTCGTCGCTCGGCAAACGGGAGGCAGGTATTGAACGGTCCCGCGATCGCTGTTACCGTTGCTATCGCTGTCGTTAGCGACAGAACAATGGGGGCGCGCAGTATGAAGACCGATAACGAGTCTGAGCCGGATTCCGAGAATAACGAAGAGAGCGGCAAGCCGATATTTGCCGGGAGTCTTCCTCCTGGCTGTCCGCCGGACGATGCCAACCGCGGCGCGGCCACGTTCTACGCGGCGCATCGGGACCAGCCCCCATCAGAATCTGATTTTACAACGGCCTGGCAGAGAGACGTGTTTCGCGGCGTGTCGGAATGCCAGAGGAAAAGCAATTCCGTGATGGCTGACGAGCGGGATGCGCGCCATCTGCTGCAATTATTCCCCAGGCGATATCGATTTGTCTCGCGGGGATCGGTCACGACTGAGCACGGCGTGTGGAAGCACTTGAGAACCACGAACTACGATTCGCATCATTCCCTATGGGTGTTTGAAGGTGTGCGTATGCGCGACGTCTTTACGGTAATCATCTAGTGCCGCTGCCCGATGTAAATCTTCCACTTTGGAACGGCGCCAATTTTGGCCAGGTTGCGCCGATCGAAGTACTGGTTTCCTATGACGGACCGGCGACCTTCACGTTTCGCGACGCGGTTGGAGTGTTGATGCTTGCCCATCTTTGTGACGAGGACGGCTCGACTGCCCGATATTTTGTTGCGCCCACCAGTGCTCGAATCATCGGTCGGCTCAAGTCCGGAGCCATCTCGGTTCGCGAGGCCCTGGATCAGCCTCTTGTGTGGTTGGTTGACCTCCGGGGGGGAGCGGAAGTGACGCGCGCGTGGGCCCTGACATTGGGCCAGGTACCCGCGGGGTTTTTGCCGGCGTCCGATGTTATGCTGAACCCGGGACTGCAGCCGATGATCCGGCTTCGCGCCACCGGCAGTTCGATACAGCCAGGATCGATTCCAGCCGCGGCTATTCGGAACCTTGTTACCGGAGCAGAGCTGGCTTACCGAAAGCTTCGCGATCAGGTCAGGGGATCGGCGCCACTCCAACCGCCAGAATGCGCGAGTTCAATGTTCTGGATGCACAGCAGTTCGCATTCAACAGCGTCGAGATTGCATTCCGGCCTACGACCCGGGAGATCAAGGATAATCCCGGGGGCCAGGAAAAAGTGGAGGAGCTTTTCGCGGCTGGTCTGCGTTGGGTGCAGCAACTGTCCCCCGCCCCCGCATCTGATTTGGCGGACGTGAACCGGGCGGTTTTGGAGGCGATTAAATCTCTTTCGCCGGGACGAGGATCGCTGGCGATGAAGGTCGAAGTATCGGGGCGCGTCGCGGAGCGGGCCACGGGAAGCCCCTCGGCCCGCGTGGTCCTCACTCGTCGGACGCGAAGACGCGCCCAGGCGGAAATTCGCCGGCTTGTCGAAGCGAAGCCGGAACCGGAATATCTGACCGTCGTCGGACGGGTCAAGGAGGCCGATGCTGAAGCCCTGACTTTTGAGCTGCGCAACCGCACCGATAAGCCGGGCGCGGGTGACGTCATTTTTGCGTTTCAACCCGATGATATCGATGACGTGACAGACGCTTTGAGGGCTGGGTACTTGGTTCGCGTTGGCGGTTCGAGGGAGCCCGGAGCAACAACTTATCAGATTGTCTTCTTCGAGCCGCTGAATTCCGCGATCGAAGCCAGTGAGGACGATGGTTCCAGCAGCTTTAACGATTCTGGCGACGACGATACGCAAAGTTAACGGATTTCAAACCGCCCACCTCGTTATGAGAATCCCTTGGACAGGCAGTCGAGCCTCGGAAGAGAGAGTCTTCTCTCCGGGATTCGCTGCATGCGAGAAATGCTACGCGCACCCGCGAAGATCTCGCCGATGTATTGGCAGCGCACCTGCTGTTCGCCTGGTACGCCCATGCCGCGAGGCTCCCGGAAACTTGCGCGCAAGGCGCAAGAGCTTTGCATCGCGCTGCATGCACAGTTGCCTTATGCCACAGTTCATGTCAGGTACGCGGCGATGAGGTCCGCGCTGCCATTCGTTTTTCCTCCGAGGTTGCCGGTCTTGAGCAGGGTGATGGTCAGCGTCTGGCCGGCCGAGGCGGCGCTGTAGGTGATCGTATAGACATTGGTGTAGAGACCCGCGCTGCCGGCGGTCGCGACATAGTCGGGTACGGAGCCTCCGGACAAATGCGCGGTTAGTGAGCTCTGAGTGTTATTACCGCCTGCGTAAACCGTGAGCGTGCGGGTGGTGGTGTCCGCGGGAACGGTGAAGGAGAACCCGCTGTTCAAAGCGCCGTTGCTCCAGATGTAGGCATGATCGGTATCAGAGGCGGTGGGGGTGCCGTCGGACCATGTGACGGTGCGGGACGGATCATAATACGATCCATAGTTCGCCCCCGTGCCGACAATGCTCACATTGCTGATCTGCGAGCCGCCAGTGGCCTTGTGGTCGAAGTGGCCGTAGACGTTTCCGCGGCCCCAGTGGACCCAGTCGCTGGTGCCCAGGGCGGTGAGGTTGTAACTCGACGCCGCGGGCGCCTGTGATCCGGAGAGCGAGGCAGAACTCGAATTGGGATTGATGAGTATGGTGAACTGCCCGGCGGGCGAGTTGAACGGCGTGCCGCCGCCGACTGTCTGACCGAGTTGGTCGGTCACGCCGGTGAGGAAGAATTTCACGGTGGTGTCATCGCCGGCGTTGAATCCGCCGGCCTCGTTGGAGTCGATGGGGTAAGTCGCCGTGATCGTATGGCCGCCGTTGCTGATCTGCGTGGCAACGGTTCCAACTGACAAACCCCCGGACGGCGGCGGCGAATAGATATCAATATTGCTGGCGTTGATGCTGGAGCTCACGATGGGCGACGCGGGATCGTTGTAGGTCACGGTGACGTCGACTTCGTGCGTTCCCGCCTGCGTCACGCTGGGTGGGTTGATCACGATGCTGTTCGCCGTGAGGAACCCTGTCGCGGGGGCGGCGGACCCGCTCAGAAACGCGGCGATGAGGTCCGCGCTGCCGTTGGTCTTTCCTCCGAGGTTGCCGGTCTTGAGCAGGGTGATGGTCAGCGTCTGGCCGGCCGAGGCGGCGCTGTAGGTGATCGTGTAGACATTGGTGTAGAGACCCGCGCTGCCGGCGGTCGCGACATAGTCGGGTACGGAGCCTCCGGACAAATGCGCAGTTAATGAACTCTGAGTGTTATTACCGCCTGCATAAACCGTGAGCGTGCGGGTGGTGGTGTCCGCGGGAACAGTGAAGGAGAACCCGCTGTTCAAAGCGCCGTTGCTCCAGATGTAGGCATGATCGGTATCGGAGGCGGTGGGGGTGCCGTCGGACCACGTGACGGTGCGGGACGGATCATAATACGATCCATAGTTCGCTCCCGTGCCGACAATGCTCACATTGCTGATCTGCGAGCCGCCAGTGGCCTTGTGGTCGAAGTTGCCGTAGACGTTTCCGCGGCCCCAGTGGACCCAGTCGCTGGTGCCCAGGGCGGTGAGGTTGTACGAGGCGGCCGCCGTGGCGGTGGTCCCGCTGAGCGAGCCGCTGGACGGTGTTCCGGTGGTCACGGCCATGTTGACCGTGGCGGTCGCCACCAGGCCATCAGAGTCGGCCACTTTATAGCTGAAGGGATCGGGGCCAATGTAATTGGCGTTGGGAACGTAATCGAAGCCTCCGTCGCCGTTGCTGTCGAAGGTGACCGAGCCATGGGTTGGCGCCGTGAGCAGGCTGGCGGTGAGCGTCTCGCCCGCCGGGCCCGAGTCATTGCCGAGCACGCCAGGCGCCTTGACGACCAGTGCCGTGAATTCACCGGTGCTGTAGTTGTCGTTGGTCGCGACCAGCGGAGTGGCGCTGAAAAGCAGGCGCGATTCCAATTCCTCGCATGCCGATCGCACAACCTCGCATCTTGCCTGCAGCACGGCCGGATGGGCTCCTGGTCGCCTGACAATACGCTGAGTGTTTCCACGAGATTTTCGCATGGTTCGTCTCCCTCAAGAGTTGTTGTTGCTTTTTCGTTTCCATCGCCCGGTTGCGCATCGTTCGCTTGGGCGCGAAGCGCCAGAGGGCCTTGCGGCAGCGCGTGGCTGGCAAACCATGTTCACGAACATTGCAGAAGTGTGATGCACGGCTGTCACCCAACGGCCGCCCAACTGTCGAACGACATTTTAATCAGCGTGCCACTTTCGCTCAACGGTCGATTTATCATGCGTCTGACGTTCGCTATTGCCCGATATTTCAACAAGCGTAACTTGGGTTCGCATCAATGGTTGAGTGGCACCCGCGAATCGCGCCAGGCGGGTTGTAGTCCATCAGGTTTCGCCGCTGGCGCGCCTAGCATCCTCGCATCTTCATCGTCCACACCCTGACCGTCAGCCTCGCGTGCGCGGCGCTGTTCGCCTACGTCGGCGGCTCGCCGGGCTTGTTCATTCAGACGTATCACATTCCGCCACAGCGGTTCGGCCTCTTCTTCGGCGCCAATGCGTTCGGCCTGATCATGATGTCGCAACTGAATGGCCATCTTTCCCACCGCGTCGATCCGCGCACGCTGCTCCGCCGGGCGTTGACTGTTTCCATCATCGCGGCCGCGGCGTTTCTGCTCGTGATCCTCACCGGCTGGGGCGGCCTGTGGAGCGCGTTCGCGTGTCTCCTGGTATTTCTCGGAACCTTCGGATTCATCTTTCCCAACACGACGGTACTGGCCATGTCCCCGCACGGCGCCGACGCCGGCAACGCTTCGGCACTGCTGGGTTGTTTCCAGTTTCTCATCAGCGCCATCGGCGGGATCATCGTCACCAACCTCCCGTTCTCGGGACCCGTCGCGATGGCAGTCGTCATCGCCGGATGCATGGGTTTGATCCCGGTGATCCGGTGGATGGGGGGATTGTGAGCGAAGCGGCGGGGCAAGCGCCGGGCGACTACTATCCTTTCGTCAACTGGCTAAAGAAATCCGGACGGATTGAGACCGGCGGCCACGCCCGGGGTGCTGTCTGGTATCTCAGGGGACAATGACCAATGACCTTGAACTCGAGGGGTCGCGCGCGTGAACTGTTCCAATCGAAGCTGATCGAATCCAATTGTGTTCAATTGTGTTCCATCGCATCCCAAGCGACGTTCGTCGGGAAAAGCACGCCTGAACGCCTGAACCCGTTGCCCCCTCACTTCACCACTGGCGGTATTTGGAAGAACCGCACCCAATCAAATTGAGCGTTGGCGGGAAGCGCGGTGTCGTCAACGTCTTTGGTGCCGCCGTTGGGGGCGGCGATGCAGGTGAGCCAGATGTTCTGATCGTTGTGGGGGAACTTCGTCGCATCGACGCTGTTGAGCAGCTTGCCGTCGAAGAAGAAGCGCACCACCGTGGGCGTGAATTCGCAGCCGAAGGTGTGGAAGTCGGCGGAGAGGTCCGGAGCGGAGTGATACTCCCGGCCGCGGTCGCGATTGTTGGATTTGGCGGACCAGTCGATGACGCCGGCGGAGTAGCCGAAATGATCGACCGAGTCCTGCTCGCAGATGTCGATCTCCTGGGCGGCATGGTCGGGAGCGGTGCCGCCGGTGCCGTCCTGGAGCATGGTCCAGAACGAAGTATGCCAGCCGCGGCCGGCGGGACATTTGAGTCTGGCTTCATAGTAGCCGTAGCGGAAGGTCCGCCGGCTGATGATTCCGCCGCCGGTGTAGTGTTTGCCGGCGGCGTCTTCCCTGCGAACGGCGATCTGCAGATGGCCGTTCTCGATGCTGACGTTTTCCGGCTCCTGCGTGCTCCACAGCTTGCTGTCCGTTCGGTAGGCCCAGACGTCAGGGTCGAGATGCGGACTGTTGAATTCATCTTTCCAGACCAGCACGTAGCCAGGGAGCTGATGATCCGGGTCCAACGGAGGCGCAGCTGGAGGGGCGGCACACGACGCGGTGATGCTTGCAATAAACAGGGCGGCAAGCATGCGAAAAGACGATCGTTGTGGGGGCATCGTTCGCCGATGATAATCGAAGGAGGGTGGTGCGCAGTACGAAAATGAAAAGGCACGAGCTCCGTACGCGCGGTTGTGTTCGCCGCTTGCGCCTTCGCCTCGTAACATCTCGATGATCGGACGAACGACGTTCCATTCCGTGAATCTCCAAGACCCTGACTGAAGGGGCGCAGCTTGAGGTCGTACATGGCGAAGCTGCGAGCGGCACTCCATTCCCTAGTGCAGTGCTATCCATCGAGCCGCGTCAGGAGCCCGACGAGATTGATTGACCGCCCGGTCATTTCTTCGCGACGCGAGACTTTTGAACGCTCGGCCAAGCGCGGCGCGGTGTTTCGTCCGAACTGGGAACGGAGGGATCTGCCGCGAGCCGCTGACGCTCCGGCAGCTTGAGTTTGCGGGCCAAACTCATCGCATCGTAGGGCGCACGGACTTTCACGTCGTTGTCGAAATAGACAAACACGTCACGGGGTGACGATTTCTTGCGGGAAGTGGGACCGACAAGACGAGCATCATTCGGCTGGGGCCCGCTGCGCCACGCCTGGATTCTCGCGGCCCAATGATCCAACGCGCCGTCGGAGTAGCCGCTCGCGTACAGTTCCTCGTCGCCATGCAGGCGGAGGTATGAAAAATCCGCGGTGAGGTCTTCGATCAGCGGCCATTTGCCCGCGGTGTCGGCGACCACCATCGCGACATTGTGCTTACGCAGCAGCGCGATGAACGCGGGATCCGCGCAGCTCTCGTGACGAATCTCGACGGCGTAGCGCAGAGGCCGGTTTACGGCGGTTTTCGTCCATGTGCCAAGCCGCAGCTTTTCGTGATGCTTTGCCGCGAGCGTCGCCGCGGATTTCGTGTCGGCAGGAAGCAGCGCGAAGAATTCTTCAAAGCGGTCCAGCGCCAGGGAAAAATTAGGCGGAAATTGCCAGAGGATCGGACCGAGCTTTTCTTCCAGAAGCAGCACGCCGGAAGCGAAGAAATTCGCCAGCGGCACTTTGAGGTTGCGCAGGCGGAGCATGTGCGTGAGATAGCGGCCGCCCTTTACCGAGAAGACAAAGTCCTCCGGCGTTTCGTTGCGCCAGCGGCGGAAGCTGGCGGGGCTTTGCAGAGAATAGAAGGTGCCATTGATTTCGATGGAATTCAGATGTTCGCTGGCGAACTCGAGTTCGCGTTTTTGGGCGAGATCTTTGGGATAGAAGGTGCCGCGCCACGGGACGTATCGCCAGCCGGAGATTCCAATGCGGACATTGCCTTGGCGGCGGGGCATGGGGAGATTCTAAAGAAAGGGGGCTTCCGCCGTAATGTTGAAGTTGGCTTCAGGGCAAAAACGGCACAATTGAATTTGACGGCCGCCGCACCGCGGGGCTGCCGGGCTGCCGGAAGCAGTCGCATGATTGCCCGGCGTGAGACAACCAGAAAGCCAACGGATTGCCATCCGTTGGTCTCTCACCCGGTGAACCAGCCGCAGACGACCGCCGAAAAGAAGGCGCTGGCGGCAAGTATCGAGCGTTCCCGCCCGTTGGGCATTCCGCAGTGGGTGCAGCGCCTCGCCGCATTAGACGTCCGCCCGATTCGCGGTACACTCCGGCAACTCGGGAGGGAAGCACCATGCCGAAGCGGACCAGCATCACGGGGAGCGAGCTGTTCATCGTCGACAATAGCGACGAAGACTGGAAAGTCCTCCGATATCTCCATGACTGGTGCCAGCTTTCCAAGGGGATGGATGTTGCCACCGGCTATTTTGAAATCGGCTCGCTCCTCGCACTCAAAGACGAATGGCAGAAGGTCGACACGATTCGAATTCTGATGGGTGATGAGGTTTCAAATCGGACGAACGACGCCTTTTCCAAATCCCTGTCCCTCATCGGAAGACACCTCGACGACAGCATCGAAGCCGAGAAGGAAAAGAATGATTTTCTGGCCGGGGTCCCGGCGATCGTCGCCGGCTTGCGGTCCGGCAAAATCGCCTGCCGGGTCTATCGCAAGGACAAATTTCACGCCAAGGCGTATATCACGCACGCCCGGCTCGAAGTCGTCGGCTCGTCGGCGCTGGTCGGCTCGTCAAATTTCACGTTCCCCGGTCTGACCGAGAACATCGAGCTCAACGTGCAGATCACCGGCGGCCCCGTCGCGGTGTTGCAGGAGTGGTACGACGCGCATTGGGCTGAGGCCGAAGACGTCACGCCAGAAATTCTGCGAATCATCGAGCGGCATGTTCAAGAGCATTCGCCGTACGATGTCTACGCCCGCTCCCTACAGCAACTTTTCGCGGGGTATCAGCAGACTGTAACCGACTGGGAATTGGGCAAGGGCAGTCGCGCGTCGGCAATGTTTCCCAAGCTCGACCGCTATCAGCAGGACGGCTACAAGCAGCTCCAGAAGATCGCCGCCCGCTACAAAGGTGCCTTCCTGTGCGACGGTGTCGGCCTCGGCAAGACCTACGTCGGGCTCATGCTCATCGAGTGGCTCGTCAAGTACGAACGAAAGCGCGTGGCGCTCTTCGTGCCCAAGGCCGGCCGTGATCCGGTATGGGAATCGACCCTTGCCCGTGAACTGCCCGACCTCGGCGATGCCTACGGCCCTGGCATTCTCATCTTCAACCACACCGACCTGGCGCGCGACAACGCCAAGATTCAGAAGCAGCTCGACGACGTCGCCCGGAACGCCGACGTCGTCATTATTGACGAAGCCCACCACTTCCGGAACCCGGGCACACGCGGCGAAACCCCACGCGACATCCTTGACCCCTCCAAGCCCGGCCCGGCCTACATCCCCGGCGAAGGCATCGTCAAGCCATCCCGCTACCGCAGGCTCTATGACATCGTCGACGGCAAAACGCTCTTCCTGCTCACCGCCACGCCCGTCAACAACCGCCTGATCGATCTTCAGCACATGATCGAGCTGTTCAGCCGCAAGCAAGCCGACTACTTCAAGTCCGCACCGCTCGGCATCCACTCGCTGCCCGGTCACTTCCGCCGCATCGAGGCTGCGTTGCAGAAGAAGCTCGGGCAGAAATCTTCCCCCGGCGGGCCGGCGCCCGAGGGAGCCGATGTCACCGACGAAGCCGTCGAAGCGGTCCGGTTCCTCGGTGACGACGGCCTCTTTCAGGCCCTCGTCGTCCAAAGAAGCCGCGCCTATGTCCGCAAGTCGCAGCTCGCCGCCGGCGCCAGCGTCACGTCGTTTCCCACGCGACAATCGCCCAGGGTCGCCCCCTACGAACTCAAAAAGACCTACGGCAAGCTCCTCGACATGGTCGAGTCGGCTTTCGAGAACGAATCGCCCCTTTTCTACCTGCCGATCTATTACCCCTTGAACTACTGGATCGGGCCGGCGGAAGAAAAGGAAGCCCAGAAGTTCGCCGAAGGTCGCCAGGGCCAGGTCGTCGCCCTCGTCCGCACCGCGTTCCTCAAGCGTTTCGAAAGCTCGGTCGACGCGTTCCGGAACTCCTGCGTCAACCTGCTCCGGCGGATGCTCGCCTGGGTAGAAGTGCACAGCTTTACCGCGCAGGAGAAAAAGCATTTCGCCGTCTGGCAAAAGAAGCACGTCGATCTCGTTGGCGAATTCGACCGCGATCCCACGCTCTTCGACGATCCCGACGCCGACGACGATGTCCACCTCGTCCCGCCTGAGATGCTCGACGACGTCGAGCGGCTCGACCGCGCGAAGTACGACGTGCCGAAGATGCTGCACGAGTGCTATTCCGACCTGAACCAGCTCGCCGACTTCCTGAGAGAGGCCGACCGCTTCAAACCGTCGCACGACGACAAACTCCAGACGCTCATCAAGCTGCTCAAGAAGGACCCGATTCTCAAGCAGCACAAGTGCCTCATCTTCACCGAGTTCAAAGATACCGCGCAGTACCTTAAGCGCGAGCTTGAAGCCGCCGGAATCGAGGGCGTCGAGGAAATCGACTCAGGCTCCACATCCGACCGTGGCGCCCTCATCCGCCGCTTCAGTCCCTACTACAACGGCACCACACCCGCGAAACTCGCCAAGCTCGAACACGATGAAATCCGCATTCTCATCTCCACCGACGTCCTCTCCGAAGGCCTGAACCTTCAAGACGCCACTCGCCTGATCAATTATGACTTGCACTGGAACCCCGTCCGCCTCATGCAGCGCATCGGGCGCGTCGATCGACGCATGAACCCGAAGATCGAAGAGCAGATCAAAGCCGATTACCCCGACCCCGGCGACCGCGGCGCGATCCGGGGCGATGTCGCCTACTGGAACTTCCTGCCCCCCGATGAACTCAACCGCCTCCTGACCCTCTACAGCAAGGTGACGCACAAGACGCTGCGGATCAGTAAAACATTCGGCATCGAAGGAAAGAAACTGCTCACCCCCGAGGACGACTACGATGCCCTGAAGGATTTCAACGAGGCCTACGAGGGCCACGAAACGCCGCTGGAGAGCCTCCACCTCGAATACCAGAAAATGCTTGCCGCAGATCCGTCGCTGGCCGCGCGGCTGGACGCATTCCCCGGTCGCGTGTTCTCAGGCCGCCGGCATGTCAAGCCGGGAACGAAGGCGGTTTTCTTCTGCTACGCCCGCCCGGCGTTGGACGAGTCAGGCGAGTGGACTGAAGCCGCCGGCGATGTGAGCTGGTATTTCTACAGCATTGCCGACCAGACGGTCCGCGAAGCGCCCCTTGACGTGGCAACCAGTTCCCTGGCAGATCTGATCCGCAGCACCCCTGACACGCCGCGAGATGTCGAGATTCCGCAATCAACGCTTGCGGCGGCCCGCAGAGCAGTCGAGAAACAGATCAAGAATTCGTATCTGCGATCGGCCCAGGCGCCCGCGGGAGTCAAGCCCGTTCTCAGGGCGTGGATGGAGTTAAACTGATTCAGGAATCGAACCATGAAACCGACTTCTGATGTGACAGCGATCGTCCTCGCAGAGCGGGTGGTCCGGTCGATCATGCCCGTTCGCCAGCACCGTGTGATCCTTGATGCCGACCTCGCAGCGCTCTATGGCGTTTCCACCAAAGCCCTGAACCAGGCGGTTCGCCGAAATCCCGATCGATTTCCAGACGACTTCATGTTCCAGTTGACAGACTCTGAGAAAACCGAGGTGGTCACAAACTGTGACCACCTCCATCGACTGAAGTTCTCGCGCACGCGCCCGTACGCGTTCACCGAACAGGGTGTGGCGATGCTCTCGAGCGTGTTGAACAGTCAACGCGCTGTTCAGGTCAACGTGCAGATCATGCGCACGTTCGTCCGACTCCGGCAGATACTCGCCACGCACGCGGATCTGGCGCAGAAATTGAGCGAGTTGGAGAGAAAGTATGACAAACAATTTGCCGTCGTCTTCGAGGCCATCCGCCAGTTGATGGCTCCGCTCGAAATTTCCGCCAAACCGCCAATTGGCTTCAACTCCGAGGCAAGTAAAGCCAAGGCATCCGCGAGGAAGACGGGCGCACCCGCATGAAGAGCGTGCGCCGCCCAGGCGCCGGCGGGCGTTAAGCCGATTCTCAAGGCGTGGATCGAGTTGAATTGGATGGTATATTGATCATTACCGCCTACGACCTGCCTCCAAGGCAGTTGCGGGCGGTGAACCGGCGCCTGAGGCGAAAACGTTCATGAGCCGCAAACGCAAGACCCATCTTCGCAAAACAACTCCCGCAAGCCATCTTCCCCAAGGCTGGACCATGGAGCGCGCCGCGCCATCGCGGCCTTTTACGACACCCAATCGAATGACGACGCCATCGCCGAGGCCGAAGCGCAGTACAACGCCATCGATTCGGCCATGATGCAAATCCCCGTCAAGCTCATCCCGGCCGTGCAAAAGCTGCTGGCAAAAGAGGCGGGGTGAGCGGGCATTGACGTGCGGGCATAACCAGCCGCTGGATCGCCGCAAGGCGACAAGACCCGGTTGCCTTGGCGACGGAGGGTAGCGGTGAGGGCATTCCGTAACGGGACTTAAAAGGGAAATTCACACGAATGGGTAGACTCGATCCGAAAATCATCGAAGCCACGTTGGGGCAGGTCTCCGATGAAGCCTCGTTCATCAAGAAGCTATTGATTGATCTGCTCGGCTGGCCCGTGGACCCGGCCGTCAAATCTGTCGAATCCATCAGCTATGATTGGAGCGCGGCGGACCTAAAAGCCGCGGGGCTGGAAAAGAAGGTTGCAGACGGCCAGATCCGCCAGTTGGTCCTGGATGGATGCCCGTGGGGAATCTTTCTGGTCGAGTTCAAGAATCCCGATGTCTTCAAATCCGGCCGGGGCATGACGATTCCGCTGCGCCAGATATTGGGTGGCCTAGTCCCCCGGCAACGCAGATCCGCCCGCCTGCCGAGTTTCTACCGCGAGCATCTGCTCTTCATCTGCACACACAACTACCAATACTTCCGCTTCGTGCATTTCAAGGACCCCGGCGCGGCGTTTAAGCAGCCGACGCTCGCCAGCTTCGGATGGTGGCCGGGCGATTCAACGAAGACGGTTTCCACCTACAATCTGCCACACCTGCAGTTCCTCAGCGCCGATGCGAGCGTCGATCAGTGGCTCGAGCAATGGACCAGCGCTTTCGACGTCGAGCGCGTCACCAAACGCTTCTACGAAGATTACAAATCGATCCATACACTCTTTTGCGAGAAGCTGAAGGGCGTGCCGAATGCTGCGGAGCGCACCTGGCTCGCTTCCGTACTGCTCAACCGGCTGATGTTCGTCTACTTCCTGCAGAAGAAAGGATTTCTGGACGGCGGCAGCGAATCGTATCTGGAGGAAAAACTCTCCGCCGCGCAGAAATCCGGCAAAAATCTCTTCTATACAGACTTTCTTTCGCTCCTCTTCTTCGAGGGTTTCGCGAAGCCGCCGGAGAAGCGCACGGCAGCCATCACCAGGACGCTGGGCGACATCCGCTATTTGAACGGCGGGCTCTTCCTCCGGCACAGGATCGAGCTCGATGCCGAGCAGGCCGGGCGAACGGTTTCCCTCCCCGACTCCGTATTCGTCGAGTTGTTCAAGCTGTTTGCCAGTTTCAGTTGGAATCTCAACGACAAGCCCGGCGGGCAGGACAACGAGATCAATCCAGATGTGCTCGGGTACATCGTAGAAAAATACATCAATCAGAAGGCCTTCGGGGCGTATTACACCCGGCCGGAAATCACCGGCTATCTCTGCGAGCGAACCATCCACCGCCTGGTGCTGGACGCGGTGAACACGCCGGCCCAGATCATCGGCAAAAGCGCCCTTCCCGTCCGCTCGTTCAAGACCGTCGGCGATCTGCTGAAGAAGCTTGACAACCCACTGGCGACCAAGCTGCTCGACGAGGCGCTTCCCGGTATGAGTTTGCTCGATCCGGCGTGCGGCTCGGGCGCATTTCTCGTGGCGGCGATGAAAACATTGATTGACATCTACGCCGCCGTTTTCGGCTGGATCAAGTTCAGCGGGTCGGCGGAGCTCAAGAGCCGTCTGCGCAAAATCGAAAGCGATCACCGCTCCCTCGACTACTTCATCAAGAAGCGAATCATCACCGACAACCTATACGGCGTGGACATCATGGAAGAGGCGGTGGAAATCGCCCGCCTGCGGCTATTCCTCGCCCTCGCCGCCAGCGCCAACGCTGTCGAGGAACTGGAACCGCTGCCGAACATCGACTTCAACATCCTGCGCGGCAACTCCCTGATCGGCCTGATGCATGTCGACCATCAGCGCGCGGAAGCGAGCAACAAAATGGGGCACCTCGGCGGCCTACTCTTCCAGCAGAAGAGCTACGCCGATGTCCTGACCGAGCGCAATCGCCAGTTGGAGATGTATCGGCATTTTAGCGCCTATGCCGACGACCTCACGGCATTGCGCGACCAGATTTCGGCGATCAACGAGAAGGCGCAGAATACGCTCGATGAGTTGCTACTCCAGGATTTTGAAACGCTCGGCGTCAAGTTTGAGCAGGCGACGTGGGATGATAAGAAAGGTGAGGAAGGCAAACCGGTTAAGCGGCCGCTGACAATCAAAGATATCCGGGCACTCCACCCGTTCCACTGGGCGTTCTCGTTCGACAAAGTCATGGCGCGCGGCGGATTTGACGCTGTAATCACCAATCCGCCGTGGGAGATCGTCAAACCCAATGGGAAGGAATTCTTTGAGGACCATTCTGACTTGGTCAGCAAGAAAAACATGTCCATCCACGACTTTTTGGATGAGCAAGCTAAGCTCCTCAAGGACAGAGACATTCGAGTGGCATGGCTGAGCTACCTAGGAACTTATCCACATCAGAGCCGGTACTTCCGGTCTTCCCCCGATTACGCGCATCAAATTGGGGTGGTAAATGGCAAGAAAGTTGGCTCCGATTTGAATCTTTACAAGCTGTTCACGGAGCGCAGCTTTCGGCTCCTCCGCGACGGCGGCCAGTGCGGCATCGTCATTCCATCCGGAATTTACACCGACCTGGGTGCCAAGGCACTGCGGGAAATGCTGTTTGAGAAGAGCTGCCTGCGAGATTTGCGGAGCTTCGTAAACGAACGGTTCATCTTTGAAGCCGTGCACCATGCTTTTAAATTCTGCCTCGTCATCTTCGGCAGGGGCGATTCGACCATCTCCTTTGATGCGACATTCAAGACGACGGTTTCTACAGCGATAGCCCCGGAAGGACTTGGCGACTTCTTGGAGGATCGAGCGTCGATGATGGCCATCCCGGTAAGCGTGGTCCGCGTGCTCGCTCCCGATTCCATCTCGGTAATGGAGTTTAAAACCACGATGGATCTCGAGATCTCGAAGAAGGTGTCGCGTTTCCCATTGATCGGCGACCATTCGACCGGCCCGTGGGGATTCGAACTTGTCCGAGAATTTGATATGACGAACGACTCGGATCTCTACAAGCCGACGCCGGGCGAGGGAATGATTCCGCTAGTCGAAGGCAAGACATTTTGGCAGTTCGACAGCTCATTTAGTCAGCCCCGGTATTTTGTTCCGGCCGGCGCTGGACGCCTTCGCGTGCTGGGCCGGTCACCGGACAGTGGCCAGACGCTGAACTATCAACGTTATCGCGTTGTGCATCGGCGAATCGCTAGCAGCACTAACGAACGGACGTTGATCGCGTCTGTTATCCCGCGGAACAGATTCTGCGGCGACACGGCCCAGCCGATCAAAGATGAGGTCCCGGCCGATCGCATGATGTATATTTGCGCGGTGCTTAACTCTTTCGTCGCTGACTATCAAATCCGGCAGCGAGTGACCGCACATCTAGACATGCACTTTATGCACACGCTGGCGTTACCGCGGCTTGAGAAAACAGACGCTTCATACGCATCGCTTGCAGATCGTGCCGCGCGCCTGATTTGCACGACGTCCGATTTCGATGAACTCGCGAACTCGGTTGGCCTGAATCCCCCGGACCACCGCGCCGGTGTTACCGATCCGGTCGAAAGAGCGAAATTGCGGGCTGAATTGGACGCCCGAGTTGCGCACCTGTACCGGCTGACGGAGGAAGAATTCGCTCACGTCCTCTCCACTTTTCCGCTTGTAAAGGATGAAGCAAAGCAGGCTGCAATGAACGAATTCCTCTGCCTCCTGCAAAGCGGGGAGGCGGCGATCTTCAACCCGGAACTGGCCAAGCCGGAGAGCAAGGCGATCGTCGATCCGTCGCAGGCGATCAAAGAACTGATCGCGGCGGGGGAAAGCGCTACGCTGGAATTCAAATCCACAGCCCGCTTTGACGTCAAACAGAACAAGCCGGGGCCGTATCTGGAGCGGGTAATCGTGAAAACGATTGCGGCGTTTCTGAACACGAAAGGCGGAACGCTGGTCATCGGCGTCGAGGACAATGGTAACGTCTACGGCCTCACGGAGGATTACAAACTCTGCGGAAACAAGGGGCGCGACGGCTTCGAAAACTGGCTGATGCAGACGCTCATGAAGGATTTCGGAAAGGACGCCGCCGGCCAACTCGCTGTCGCGTTTCATCAGTTCGGCCCCGCCGACGAGAGCAAGCCCGGCAGCGCGGACGTGTGCGTCGTGACGGTTCAGCCCTCCCCCAAGCCGCGATTCGCCACGGAAAACGGCCAGGAGATCTTCTACGTGCGGACTGGCAACGCCACCAACGCCTTGAAGCCTTCCGAATTAATCGGGTACTGCAAAGAGCGCTGGCCGGATCAGATGCCGAACTGAGACTGATTGAAACTCGCTATGGGACAGTTCTGTTATTTATCGCCTTCGCATTGTGTGCTGGGACGTTTCTGAGTCCGACGAAGGTGCTGAGGTTCAAGCAAAAGTGAGTAATGGGACGCTTACGGCGGGTCAGAGCGCTTTACGTCGCTTCTTCGATCGCGCCCGCGCGAATAGGTCCGAGACGCGCGTCGATAGAAATCGTCTCCAGTTGGGAACCATAGCCTGCCGTCGTTCGTGCATTGCCTGTTCGCGAAGGCGATACACCTCAAAGCGTTTCTCGGCTTTAGTCAGAGATTTCTGTTCATTTTCCGTTAGCGTTGCCATCCTAGCTCTCCTAGCGGATGTTGCGATTGGCGCATGGATGGTACGGGGCATCCTTTGGCAGCGTCAATAGCAGTTCCGCGGCGTATGGTCGAATAATTCTGTCCAAAAGCGCTTCCTGGTTCGCAAAGGTTGATGGTTCCACACTGTCGACGGTCACCGCACCGAACGCACGATCTCGATGTGTGATCGGCGTAGCGGCGACACAATTGTATTTTTTGTCTCCGTAGCCCGGCAGCGCCCGAACGCGGCAGTGAATAACGGTCGCATTCATGGCGATCGCGCGGCAAGCCATCAGGGTCTCGTTCCATGGATAGGCCACCGGACATATACCCGGCTTTGACCTTGCTACAACCTCTATCGACCTTTCGTCGTTTTCAGCACGAAGCCAGATCAAATTCGCCTGGACGAGATTCCGACCGCCGATTCCAAGAGCCTGCTCAACTTCGAACTGGATCGCTATTAGAATCTGCTCGGACGCTTTGAGAAAGTGATTATCTGCCAGTGGCTTCAGGCCAGTTCGCATCTCGTGTGCGGCCATTTCGCGGTAATTCGCGATTTGCTCGTTGTTCCTTGCGGGCCGCATTTTTTCGACGAGGCCCGAAATGTTCAGCGCTCCGACAACTGTCGCGATCAAGACTGCCGCGAACCAGTCGGGGTGTTCCTTTATCTTTTCGAGCATTTGCGCTAGGAGGCCACACGTTTCCGGTTAGCTGAGCCCACGCCACATAGCCCAAAAAAAGGAGAGCTGCGAACCTCACGAGCTTCGCGAGGCGCACTACAAGATCGCCGATGCTTAAGTCGTAATACCTCTCCGCCAACCGCCGTGCCTTCCCCATACCGACTCAACTTTAACCTTTGGTTCGGTCGGGGTCAAAGACGGTCGCAGCCGAGGCTATGAAGAAGCATCGATGAGAAATGGACGATAGCGTTCCTAACACAGGCGTCGGCTCGCAAGATTTGGCCGTTCCAGCGCCAATTGAATTGGAAAGGACCATGGCTGGTTCCTACTGAAAAGAATGTGAGTGACCTTCCTCTTTGTTCGGTGGCTAAGCTGGACAGACCTTTGCTGCGGTTGGGCGACGTTGAAGGCTTTGGTAGAATGGCCACATGATATATTTCGACAACAAGGGGCTGAGCAAAACTGGGAATCGCAAAGGGGCGCTTTATCTCGCCGATCTGACCGCGATAGATGAGTTCCTCAGCCGCAGAGGCAGGACAGTTGAGTACGAAATTCCCGATTCCAAACGGTTCGCCACTCTTCAACTGCTGGTCGAAAAGTTGCGAGATAGGCCGATTTATAGATTAGAAGTAACGGCGAAGAAGACCGGTCAAAGTTCCGTATCTGTTTCCCTGACGCTTACGAGTCATTTCGTTCATGTCTGGTCATCGACGGATGATGATGACTATGTGGATGGCCTCAAGCTGTTTGACCAGCTAGTTCGCAAAAAGGATGGATCGCTGCTTGAGTTCAGAACGATAATGACGATGTATGCCTTCCTCGTAATTTACAAAAGCATTTTTCTCGCAAGCGGCAGCATAGTGTATCTTGTTCTTAGCTCAGCCATTATTTTCGGCATGTTGTGGGAGTTGTTCACTGGCGTCGTCCTTTGGAGGCGGCCGATTTACATCAAAGAAAAGTACGAGCATAAGAGTTTTTGGGAGACCAAGCACTACGACATCAAGATGGGAGCACTGATGTTGCTTCTCGGAATCGTCGTTACAAGTGCGGGAATCCCGCAAATGGTTCAGCGTCTCTATCACAAGGTTGTCGATCAGCCAGCAGCGAGCGTTGCTCCCACACCAACAACGGTTCCGACGACCGCGCCATGACCCACGGGTGTGCCTTGAACGCACCCGTCGGTGCTAGGCCGGAGAGGAAACCCGTTGCACTTCAACCTCTGCCCCGGCTTCGGCGGTTGCATACATGCGTTCCCCGGACCCGTTCAGGGGCGTCCCCCCTTCGCGTTTCCGTCTGTCGCGACGGCTGACTGTAAAGGCTGGCAAGGGCAGAAATACGCTCAAAAGACCATTAATTGCCACGACACGGAGCGACATAAGCGACGTCTCTGATTAACAATCAGAGATGTCCGAGATGTGCCTTTTGTCAGTTCCCGCCTACCGATCCTTCGCGGCCTTGCGAATGTCCTTGAGGCTGTTCTTGCCCGTTTCTTCGCGCATTCTTCCAACGGTTGCGTTCGGAGAGAACCCCGCAATCGGTGCAGGCAGGTTTTTGTTGATCGCATCACTGCGCTTTTGATCGATCCGGCCGCTTTTCGGGGCCGATTGATCTCTATGACGACCGTCTAATCCTGGCTCTTTCATCGCTGGACCTTTCATAAAATGTGCAACTGCCGCATAGGAACTACCTCTAAATATCACACGACGGAGTTGCGTTGCAACTCTTCGAGAGCCGCGCAGCTTCCTGCTCGGAGTATTTCGGCTTGAGTTCTCTCAGGCGGTTAATCAGGTGATCACCCTGGAACACGCGGGACAGGAACAGCAGAGTAGAGCGCAGCTCCAACTCGCGAGCGTTCATCCCGCCGAACAGTTCCATCAGCGCATCAAGCTTCGCCTTCATTTCATCGAGTTTTGGCATGTTTCCGGCGCCGGGAGCAGCCTCGATTCGGTAACCCTGATCGGGCCCGCCGTACGCCACGGACACTTGGCCAAGCGACTGGGCGAAATCGATGTCGCTCATCACTTCTGTGGCATATGGCCCATAGTTGTACAGCGTGAAACGATAACCCAACGGTACTTTCAGGCCGTCTTGCAACAGATGGAGGAGCTTCATCATCGCAGTCTTGCCCAACTGCCCAGCTCGTTTGCGACGCGCGATTTCCCCAATAACCGCAGTTCGTTCAAGCAGGTCCATTTTCGCCTCCCTTCAATTTGCCTTCGAGAAGCTTTTTTGCAGCCTCGACTTGCTCGAAAGGAACGTACAACCGACGCTGCTGGCTGTCCCGAATTTTCCCGGCAGTTTCCGAAACCTGGGTAAGAGGCCGTCCGCGCGAGAAATTAGCATGTGATGAGTCGGTGACGATCAGAATCTCGCTCGACCCACCTTTATACCACGATTTCGAAGCATCGGCTGACCATGCATCCATTCCGTTCTCCTTCAATCCCCTCAGCGCCGTGTCATGGGCGACAAGATCGTGCGCCGTGGCTACTTCGGAAGTCTCCCGCACTCGGCGGTCATGCTTGTGCTGTAGGATCGCCGCGGCGTCGCGGCTGCTTGAGCCGCGAATATGCTGGAAAAGAAACCAGTCGTCCATCTTTAGGTACTGATCGCGTCCCGGTACTGTGGACGGATCGGGCAACTTCCCTTCTGCGCCGAGTGCTTCCTTCAGACAGGCGGCGCCGTGATGATCGTATGCCATTCGCGTTTTTTGAAAATAGACCTGTTCGAACATGAAGTATCGCGCAATGATCATTCCCTCCGCGGCATGCCGGCCGCCCGTCTCGATTCCGACCTTCAACTCGGGCACATCGTCATTGTCCCCCACCCGCACGAAGACCAGCGTGTCAAGGATTCGGTCGATGTCGTAGAAGCCGTAAGTAACACCGCAATGATGGCTGTCGCGCAGCAGATAATCCATGCGATCGGCATCGACCTGGCCACTGACCAGGTCACGGAAGACCAGCAGATTCGCGCTAACATCCGCCTTACCGAGGTAGAACGAGGCAACCTCTCGTCCCGTGATGTGCAGCCGTTCGCGATTCAGAGGATGGTTATCGATGACATCCTTCATCGACTCTGCAATAAGCTGGTCTGAGTAGTCTTCGTGATCGAGCCGCTTGCCGTTTACTGTGGGCATCAAATCTTCGCCGGAATGCGATAGCGGTGCGTGGCCGACGTCATGTAACAGGGCCGCCAACCGCACGAGTGTCCGTCCTCGCTCAAATACGGCGTCGTCGAATTGAAACCGCTCGCCCATTAGAGAGCGGTGCTTCTTTCGCAGCACGTCGAACATTCTCGTCGCGACATGAAGCACGCCGAGAGAGTGTTCAAAACGGGTGTGGGTAGAACCTGGATATATGTGCTCCGAGAAGGCCAGCTGTCTGATTCGTCGGAGTCGCTGGAAAACCGGATGGTTCACGATGTCCCATTCCCAATCGTCCAGCTCCACGAAGTCATGGACGGGTATGCGGATTGAGTGGCGTCCTACCATTTCCCTAACATGCTAGTCAGCTTGAATGCGCTGTCAAGGGTATCGACCGATAGGCGTTACGCGATTCGATGATGCCGGCACGAAAACGGCGATCGCACACGCCGCAGGCGATTACGAGCGGGACTCCGGGTCGGCAAGCAAAGCCGAAGTCGACGTAACCTGTCGCACGCCGACCGGATGCGGCGGGCTGCAGGCGGTGGACTATCTGCTTTAAGCGCTGCAGCGGTTCTACGAGTACGAGCAGACGGCGAAGGCTGAGTCTGAATGCCGCTACATTGAACTGGTCTGGCCGCTCGTGAGCGAGATTCACGATCTCGATCGGCTGGAGGGAAAGAAGCGAGGGGTCTACTACGTGGAAAAGCGGCCACTGACGCGGGAGGGCCGGATGAGCGCAAAAAAAGAAGCCAGGGATATAGGATGTTCAGGACGGGCCCGATCACCTCACGGCATGGAGCCGAATTTCATCCACCGGCGACTATACTGTATCGGCTGGCCGGGAAAAGTCCATTAGGTCCTCCGGTCCTCCGATATATCCGAGATGGCGCTGCCGAAGGCCTTTCCACCCCGGCCACGCGGCGGGACAAGGGGCGCGACGGCTTCGAAAACTGGCTGATGCAGACGCTCATGAAGGATTTCGGAAAAGACGCCGCCGGCCAGCTCTCTGTCGCCTTTCATCAGCTCGGCCCCGCCGACGAGAGCAAGCCCGGCAGCGCGGATGTGTGCGTCGTGACGGTTCAGCCCTCCCCCAAGCCGCGATTCGCCACAGAAAACGGCCAGGAGATCTTCTACGTGCGGACCGGCAATGCCACCAACGCCCTGAAGCCTTCCGAATTAATCGGCTACTGCAAAGAGCGTTGGCCGGATCAGGCGGCGAAATGAATTGGCTTGAGGCGGCCTTAGAGGCGATTCTTTCTTTATGTTCAGGGCCGTCACATCGGCGGGACAAGATTGGACCGCAATCCTGCCAAAATCCCATCGTGCGGTGAAACGCCGGCTTCATCCTTCGGACTACTGCTTGGGATTTGGTAAGATCGCGCGATGCGTTTACCGCTTTGTGCACCAATTGAAGATCAAGGATGCCAAGAAGCTTGTGATGACTCCGAGAATGAAAGCAATAATCGTCTGCCGCCAGAACTTGCGAGACTCTATCTTGCTGGCCCAATTCACAGCAGGATTCTCGTAGAAGTCCTTTTCCAAAATGACACATTTCTCGTAGACCGGAAACCAAAGTTCAAAAGCGGCGATGGCGTGATCGTCGTTGTTCTTCGGATCACCTTCTCGCAAGCGGGCGGTTTTCGCTGTAGCTTTAATCTCGGAAACGAGGGCGATCAACTTTCTGTCGAACACACCGTTATCGACAATGCTTGTATCGATCCTCTTAAGTTCCTTGAACTGATCGATGGCGCCGCGAACGGCGAGCTTGAATATGTCGAGACAACTTCGTTTGAAGTGGGAGTAGGCTTTAGAGACAACTTCCTCTTCGGTCTCGCCGTAAGCCCAGTGCCGAGTGATGTGGTCTAAAGCGGCGTTGATTTCGAAGAGTACCTCCGATGGCAATTCGTTGGTGAGCTGAATGGAGCTATAAAGTGGCTTGACGATCTCATAGTAGACCTCGAAGAGATCCTTAAAGTTCTTTGGTTTCATCGTCCGCTTGACCTATTCGTCCTGCAGAGCCTCGTCGAGTCGCTTCTCGACTTCCTCGTGGGTGACCAGGCGATTGCGCAGGACGTTCCCCCGGCCGATGAACGGGAAGTAGCTCACAAACCGCGCAAGGAAGCCATGCTTCTTTTCTGCAAGGCGGCGGTTTTCTTCCAGCGTACGGGATCGCAATTTGGAAACGCTCTCGCCGGACGCCTTCTCAAGCGCCTTCTCCAAGATTTCAATCGCCATTGTTTTTTCGCTCCCAGACACCATTCCATTGGCGTCTGTGCCGAAGTGCGAATCCTCTCCGCAAGATTCTACATTCTACGCAGAGGGGGATCGATTGTTGGCAACGGTGCAGAATAGTCAACAGACAGTAATCCGCACCAACGAAAGGTGGCCAAGGCATGAAGACACTGCGGGTGGTATGGTCGGCCCCGGCTCCATGAGAACCGTACACCACCGGTAGTGGTTTGTACGCCGGCGGGCTGATGATGTCAATAAAGAAAACCGCTGAAGACGCCTAACGGGGATGTAAACTAGGTACGCGAAGTTCACGACGACTTCGCGACGCTCAACCATTCGACAGGCTCAGGGCGGCGAAATGCCGACCGCGATGCCTTCGAACTCTGGCTGGTGCAGACGCTGCTCAACGACTTCGAGAAGGACGCGGCCCAGCAGCTCACCGTGAGCTTCCACGCCATCGGCCCGTCCGACAATCCCAGTCCCCACCCCGGCGCCCGCGACGTCTGCCGCGTCGATGGCACGCCCTCCCCGCGTCCCCGATTCGTCAAGGAAGCCGGCCAGGAGAAGTTCTACGCCCGCACCGGCAACGCGACCAACGCGCTGAAGCCGTCCGAGTTAATCAGGTACTGTAAAGAGCGCTGCCCGGATCACAGCGGAAACCGATGATTTGTCGGAATATCTTTGCGACGAACGCGACTTGGCCTATGGGTTACGGGGAAATGCACCTTTGATTCTTGTCGTATCGAGGCCGGGGTCCGCCGAAGACTATGGATGTGCCAAAACGTGCCATTTCGTGCCACTTTACGGGGTAAAGCTGAGGTCGGGGCTTTCTGATTGCGAATTCGGGCGACAGTAAACGTCGCATCGCGAAGGGGGATTGCGTAGATTCAACGCCATGAACCAGAATATTGGGAGGCTCCAGCGGGACGGGTCCAATTCTTTTGACAGCAATCATGCACGATGAGCCGCAAAGTCAGGTGAGGGGAAGGGGCCAGAAGTCGGCCTGATTTATCCGTGTCATCGGTGTAATCCGTGGTCCTCATGCATTTGTATGTTTGACGTTTTCAGTTTTCGGTTTTCAGCGATAGCGGGTGGATGTGGCGCGATCAGAAAGCCGTCCGGCTTTGCCGACGGGATGGGAGGATCCACAGTAAACGTCGCATCGCGCGCGACAAATTTCGTATGTTCCCCGTCATGAGCGAAATACTCGAACAAGCCGAGGCACGTGGGCACGAAGGAATCCGCCACGGCGGACAGGCTGAGGCACAAGGTGAGGGAGGTCCGGAAGCGGGAGGCATCGCATTTCCGCCTGGGTTTCCCGAGGAGCAAAAGCAGGCGCTGGCAGCGCTGTTGGCGGGGGCCAGCATGGCCGGGGCGGCGCAGGCGGCAGGGGTCCATCGGGCGACGGTGAAGAGATGGCTGAACGACGGAGGGGAATTCCGTAACACGCTGCGGGTCGAGCAGGGGAAGAAGCTGGGCAGGGCGCGAACGCAGGCGCGCGCGATCGCCGCCGAGGCGGCGGACGTGGTTGCCAGGGCGATTCGGGGCGGGGATGTCCGGGCTGCCATCGTGGTGCTCAAGGCCCTGGGAGTCTTTGAAAATCCGGAGAAGCAGAACCCTTCGGGAACAGAGGAGCGGACGTGCGTGGCTGACGACAATCAATGTCGAAACGGACTGCCTGAAAGTGGTACGGTGACGGGATGACAACAGAAAACACCGATCGGGCGCCGGCTCCGCCGGAGCCTCCAACAGATCTCTCGCCTCAGCAGACGCTGGCGGCAATGCAACTCGCGCTGGGCGCGGCGTGCGAGCGGCGGCGTTTGCCGCGCAGGTGAGCCGGGAAACGATCTATCAGTGGATGCAGGAGGACGAGGCGTTTGGCCGCGAACTCCGCGAAAGCCGGTCCGCCGCCCGGGAACTGGCGCGAATCAAGATGATTGATCTGGTCCCGGCTGCGCTAGAGCTGGTCGCCGACGCGGTGCAGTGTGACGGCCTGGGCGCAAGCATTGCCATCGCGCGGGCCATGAAACTGCTGGATCGGCTGGAGACCGCCGAGGGGGAACTGGGAAGTGGGCGCATTTCCGGCGCGAAGGAGCAAGCCGCGTTTGCACGGATCTCATCACCGGCGAGACGCCCGTGCTACGAAATCCCGACGCCGGTGGCGTGCGCGATCACCGCGCCGACGGGCCGGCCGCTGCGCAACAGATGCGCACAGCGCCGGCTGAACATCCGTCAGATCCCATGCCGGGCGAAAGAGTTAGGTGATGCGCAACGCGCAACAACGAAAAAAGTGTCAGATTATGTCGCATGAAACGAAAGATCAGTTGCTTCCGGAGAGTCCCGCGGCTTGGGCGTCGCAACGCGTCCGGCGCCGTGCCACGACGCATTGAGATCTTCGCGCACTGCGCAAATTTTCCCTCGCAGGCGATCAGCCAAAAGATCAAGAGCCGCGAAGACGCGAAGCAGCGAAGACAAACGCGAAGGAAGACAATTCAATTGCACATAAAACCCGAAGGCAAAATTCCTTGAGCTTCCATCCCGCCTTTTTCATTTTTCTTACCTTCGCGTTTGTCTTCGCGTCTTGGCGTCTTCGCGGCTCTTCGTTTTTGGTTGTCGGCCGAGCGCAGCGAGGCAGCGCTGGGCCATCCGAGTAATCCGTGGTGAAAACTCTTTGCTCGGTTCCGGTCGGAAGTCAGGAGCCAGAAGCTCTGTCAACATTGATTGGGCGTCCCCAAAACGTAAGGAAACGTAAGAAACGTAAGGTTGATCGCGGTTTTCAGGGTGTGGCGGGGGGGTGGAGGCTTACTTTTTTTGTCCGGAAGGTCGGGTTCGTCGGAATGCGTAAGGGCGGAAGCAAGCTCGACGGCGACGCCGGGAAAAGCACGAGAAGCACGAGCAGTCTTCCCAAAAAGCTGGGCACGCCCGCCTTCTGGCTTCGTGCGGGCGG
>CAWCZA010000022.1:0-51903 GCA_963799935.1 uncultured Gammaproteobacteria bacterium
ATTGTGATTACAATCAGAAATCCCCATAAGCATTTGTGCGTCCTAGCCGCGGCGCTACTCGTAAGCGCAGCAGACTTACCAATAGCGGCAGCTCAACAGCCAACGGCAACGTTCCACGTAGTATTTAATTTCGAGCATTTCGGAGGAGGCCCCGCCTCCTTCATCGAATCCGAGCCGGGGATATTCTACGGGGTTAATGAAACGCCCGCTTCCCAGACTGTCGGCGCTACTCTATTTGTTTACAAGCTGAACGGGGGATCCGTGCCACTCTTTGGCTCCCCCGGCTTCGATCAAATCGTTGGGTTCGTGCAGGCCTCCAACGGCCGCTTTTATACAACGGAGGTAAACCAGACTACCGGAACTACCTTCGCAATGGGGAAGAAGGGAGGAGTGACGAACCTCCCAACAACTGCGACCCCTTCGCTTATGGTTCAGACTCCTGAGGGGCACCTTTATGGATGGGGTGCTAGCCCCACAGGTCCAAAGTATACGCTCGCTCTAGTCAAACTTGATCTCGCTGGAAACCAGACGATCGTGTACACTGCTTCCAATTCCACAGACGGCACCGTGTATGAGGACTTGGTTCTTGCTTCCGATGGCAACTTTTACGGCCAGTCACGCCTCTCCGGAAACCTTGGAAGTGTCTATCGGGTCACGCCGACGGGCACCTTCACTTCAATAGCAACCTATCCGGATGGTTTGGTCCAGGGGTACCCGGCATTAATTCAAGCATCCAACGGAAGGCTTTACGGTACGTCAGCAAAAGGCGGTGCGAACAATGCTGGACTCCTGTTTGAACTGACCCTCGACGGGAATCTGAAAACCCTATACAATTTCCCTCGAATCGGCACCGGGATACCTAACGGGCTACTCGAAGCCAATGATGGAAATATCTACGTTATCGCACAAGGTTCTTACCAGACAGGCGCTAACGGTTACAGTTCAATCCTGCAGCTGAACCCCGCCACAGGAACCTTGACCACGATCTACGAATTCAAAAATCCGTACGACGGCATGTATCCGACTCAGCTACTCCAGGGCAGCGATGGCCTGATTTACGGCATCAGCAACGCCGGAGGCGCAGTCGGCAATGGAAACATCTTCTCCCTCGATCTCGGCCTCGCGAAACCAGTGCCGACTCTGCATGGAGTGGAACCGGCTCAAGGCGCCGTTGGCGCAAAGGTCTTGCTCTATGGTAAGAATCTTCTCGGCTCCACCGCGGTCAGCTTCGGCGGCGTACCTGCTACCGTGATCGAAAACCTGAGCGTGAATTACGTCAGCGCGGTAGTCCCGGCGGGAGCGGCATCGGGAACCGTCGAAATCACCACGCCAAATGGCACAGCCACTACCTCGGGCTTCGTAGTCCAATAGCCACGTCAAGTAGACACGTTAAGTAAGCGCAGCGGCGGCTACGTTCCCGTCGGTCAGGCAAGGCTGCCTGACCGGCGGGAGCGTAGTCCCGATGACACGTTTCTAAAACTTATTTCCACCCCTACAACCTTCAAAACAGACGCCCTGCCCCAGTAATTCCCCCTAACTCCGCCCACCGAAGGTCCACCATCGAAGCAGAGGGACCTTGAACCAGATGACCGAACTAACTTCCACGCAACAGCAAGTCCTCGTCTTACTAGCCAATGGCCGCACAACCGAGTCGGCCGCAAAAGAAGTCGGCGCCGACCGCAACACCGTTTCTGACTGGCGTCGCACCCTCCCGGAATTTCAGAGGTCCTTTGCCATCGCCCAATACGAGCAGACACTCTACTGGCGCGAGCAGCTGCAGCAGCTCGGAACCCTCGCCATCATGTGCATCAAGGAGGCCATGGTCGAGAAATCCGGAAGCCGGAACCTCCGGGCCGCGGTCGTCGTCCTCGACCGCATCACCAGGATGGCGCCGGAACAACCCGAACTGGCCGGGCAGCGCCAAGCAAAAAGCCAACCGCCCACGCCAACACCGCCGCCGGGCCCGCGTCCTCAAGACGCCGAAATCCCGGCCGCACCTGCACAATCGCGCACAACGGATGGTTCCGTAACTCCTCAAAACCGCACAACCGCGCACAATCCTGCACAACCGGACGGGCAAAATAGCGGGCCGCAGCAAAATCACGACGACCCGCATCGGAAGCGCTTATAATTCTCAAATGCGTTACGTCCTTCTAGGTCTGCTCCTTCTGGTTTCCCTGAACGCCCCCCTTAGCGCGCAAGATCGTAGCGATCGCCCCGATCTCTCCGTCGTCGGCCGCATCAAAACCGAGGCCTTCGATAACTCCCAGATCATGGATACGCTACAGTATCTAACCGACCAATACGGCCCGCGCCTAACTGCGTCCCCGGAGTTCATGCAAGCCGCTGATTGGACGGTCAAACGCCTCCAGAGCTATGGCATCGAGAACGTCCATATGGAAAAGTGGGGTCCGTTCGGCCGCAGCTGGTCGTTGAAACAGTACTCTGTCGAGATGCTCGAACCGCGCTATGCCTTGTTAGTCGCCGCGCCGCTAGCCTGGTCCGATAACACGCACGGCAGTAAGTCGGGCGAGATCATGATTACCCAGTTCGGCACCGGCCGCCGCAACTATGATCCCGCGCAACTCGAAGCCGACATCAATAAGTACATCGCCGATTGGAAGGGTAAGCTGAAAGGCAAAATCGTCATGCTCTCCGGCCCTAAGGAAATCAAGCCCGAAGCCGTGGCCCCTGAGTTCACCCGCTACACCGATAAGGACCTCAGCGACATGGCCCAGGCTCCGGCACCTAGCGCGAAGGCCAAGATCGACCTCAAGAACCTCAAGTTTCCCGACGACCCCGAAGAGATGCGCCGCTTCTACATGAGCCTGCCTAGTTCCGTCACAGAGAAATTCTTCGATCAGCGCACGGAACTCCGCGCCAAGCTAGCCGCATTCATGAAACAGGAAGGAGTAGTCGCCATCCTCGATCGCGACGATCGTGCGCGCGACGGCCTGCTCTTCGCCGAAAGCTGCCGGCTCTTACAAGGCGAAGGACAGCATGTCCCCCGCCCGCTTCATCGTCACCGGCGAACAGTACAACCGCATGGCGCGCCTGGTCGAGAAGAAGGTTCCCGTGCGTGTGCGCGTCAACCTAGAAGCCGAAATTTCAAAGGATGACAAGGACGGCTACAACATCGTCGGCGAGATCCCCGGCGGCGCGAAGAAGGACGAAGTCGTGATGATCGGCGGCCACTTCGATTCCTGGCACACCGGCACCGGAGCAACCGACAACGGCGCGGGCAGCGCAGTCATGATCGAAGCCATGCGCGTGTTGAAGACGCTCAATCTAAAGCTCGATCGCACAGTACGTATTGCTCTTTGGAGCGGTGAAGAGGAAGGCTTACTCGGATCCAAAGCGTACGTCAAGGAACACTTCGGCGACCCGAATACCATGCAAACCACCGAGGCCCACGCAAAGCTCGCAGGCTACTTCAATCTGGACAACGGCACCGGCAAGATTCGCGGCGCCTACTTGCAAGGCAATGACGCGATGCGCCCCATCTTCGACAGCTGGTTTACTGCTTTCCACGATCAGGGAGTTTCCACGGTAACCATCAAGAACACGGGCGGCACCGATCACCTCTCGTTCGACGCAGTCGGCTTACCTGGCTTCCAGTTCATCCAAGACCCAATGGATTACGGCACGCTCACCCACCACTCCGATATCGATACCTACGATCACTTACAGGCGCCCGATCTGATGCAAGCCGCCGCCGTAATCGCGAGCGTGGTCTACAACACGGCGAACCGCCCGGAGATGCTGCCTCGCAAAGAACTACCCAAGGCGCAGCCGAAGGCCGAGCAGCCTCCCGTCACCGCGACGGGAACGAAGTAGCCGGACGTTCAAGCTCGAGACAACCAAGCGTGAATACGTACGGAAAGGGACCCGGTCTATCTACCTTGTAAACGCCGTCGAAGAAGACGAACATTCGCGCGGGATCCGCATCGCTGTAGTTAAAGGAAGGCTTCCACGGTCCCGCGTGCCATCCCCGATCTTCCGCCGTCATGATCTGGACCGGACGACTCCAATCCAGCAGGTTCGGCGAAGGTGAATCCGAGTGGCACCACCATAAACCGGTGCTCGGGGGCGACGCCGAGTTCGCGAGCCAGACCCGCGAGAACACGGCCTCATAGCCGCTTCCCGTCTGAATCACGGAGAAGTCGAATACTTTCTCTTCCGGTTCGAAAACGATCTGCGGCCGGGTCCAATTCGATCGACCGTCGGTGCTCTCGCTGTAAGCCTGAACGATGTAGTCTTCTTGGTTCGACCCGGCGACGTACCACATCTTCCACTTACCTTCGTGGTAGATCAGATTCGGTTCGTAAACGCTGCCGTGCTCCCAATCCTCGGTCGCGGCAAATACCGGATCAGGCTGATCGATCCACCTCGCGCCGTTCCACTCAAGGTAGCCGATGGTGTACGGGCCCCACACATTCTCGGCGCCCCCGGCGTAGTAAATCCGCTCGACCACTTCGCCTCGGACGGGATCCCAACCCTTCACGTACGAAGGGCAGTGCCGGCCGCCTTTCAAATCCCAGCGGTCGCTGATGCCGGATCTGGTAAGCACCTCAATCCTGGCGGAATCATCGCGCTCAGCCGTCAGTTGCCACCCTGTCGCCGCTAGCTCCGAGCCTTCAGGGAGGGACGCGCTAAATAGCTCAGTCTGCGCTACATCCGTCGGTTTGCCGGCCAGATACATCCACCATCGAGCGTGGCGTCTCGCGACAGTCGCATCCGTTGCGACGTAGAGATTCTTCAGCGGCCCAAAGCCGTTGGCGGGATCGAAGAGCTTTGTCTCTTTCCCCTCAATGAGTCTATCCATGGGGGGACACGTACGGATCGAACGCGCTTAGCGCCCGAAAAACGCCGCGTTCTTCTGCGTGAAATCCGCCCATTTCTCGGGCAGATCGTCCAGCGCGAAGATCGCCGAAACCGGGCAAACCGGAACACAGGCGCCGCAATCGATACACTCCACCGGATCGATGTAGAGCAACTCGGCAGCTTCAAATCGCGGGTCGTCTTTCTTGGGGTGAATGCAATCCACCGGACAAGCGTCGACACACGCCGAATCTTTGGTTCCAATGCAGGGTTCTGCGATTACGTAGGCCATAACGACGGGGAAACTCCAGATATAGCACAGCCGGAAATTCGACTTACAATTCACACCCTTGTTAGAACTGTTCACCGAATTGTAATTTAACTGTAATCCGCCGAACGTATGCTCAACAGACGCCGTCCGTGTGCTCACCACGGAGCGCGGCCACAACTCGTCGGAGGCACGTTTGCACATTTTCGGAGAGACTCTCTCAACCGCGAATTTCTTCTTCCTGCTATTAGCGCTTGGTCTGGCGCTCTCATTTGAGTTCGTCAACGGCTTTCACGACACCGCGAATGCCGTCGCGACCGTCATCTACACCCACAGTCTCAAGCCCTACATCGCGGTCATCTGGTCCGGAATCTGGAACCTGATCGGTGTGCTGGTCTCGACCGGCACCGTAGCCTTCGGCATCCTGGCGCTTCTACCCGTTGAGCTCGTCTTAAACGTCGGATCCGCCGCCGGCTTCGCGATGGTCTTTGCCCTTCTGATCTCGGCCATCATCTGGAACGTCGGAACCTGGTACCTCGGTCTCCCCGCATCCAGCTCGCATACTCTCATCGGCGCCATCATGGGCGTCGGTCTCGCCAACTCGATGCTCGTCGGCGGGCACGTCTTCGGCGAAGGCGTCAACTGGAACAAGGCACGCGAAGTCGGACTAAGTCTGCTCGTGTCGCCGGTCGTCGGCTTCGTCTGCTCGGCTCTCTTGCTCTTAGTGATGAAGGCCGTGATCAAGCGCGAAGATCTCTATCGCGCCCCTGACCCGGATAAGCCGCCGCCGGCTTGGATCCGCGGCTTGCTCGTACTTACCTGCACCGGAGTCAGCTACGCGCACGGCTCGAATGACGGCCAGAAGGGCATGGGACTGATCATGCTGATCCTCATCGGCATCGTGCCGGCCTCGTTCGCAGTCAACCTGAACACCAATGCCAAAGCCCTTCAGGAGATGCAGCAAGCCACGCAGACCATCTCCTTCCAGATGGACCAACATGCTCCCGGCATCGCCATGGCGGGCGGGTCAATGGCCGCTGATGAGTTGTCGTCCTACTTGAAAACGACCGGTAAGCTGACCGACCGAACCTGGGCCGCCATCGGAACCAAGTGCCGCGAGATCTCGACCGAACTCACCGGCCGCAACGATCTCAACGGCATGAACAAGGATCAGCGCATGCAGTTACGCAGCGACCTCTACCTCGTCTCCGAATCGCTCGGCAAGATCAACAAGGGCCACAAACTCGATAACCCCGACGAACAGAAATCCGCCGGTCAGCTGAAAGCAAGCATGGACAAGGTGACCAAATTCATCCCCGTGTGGGTCAAGTTCGCAGTAGCCATCGCACTCGGTCTAGGTACGATGATCGGATGGAAGCGCATTGTAGTCACTGTAGGCGAAAAGATTGGCAAGGAACACCTGACTTATGCGCAGGGCGCCTCGGCCGAACTGGTCGCCATGGCAACCATCCTCGCCGCCGATAACTACGGACTGCCCGTCAGTACGACACACGTCCTATCGTCAGGCATCGCTGGTACTATGGCGGCTAATCATTCCGGCTTGCAGATGGACACGCTGCGCAACTTACTGCTAGCTTGGGTATTGACGCTTCCGGTCTGCGTCCTGCTCGGCGCCGGCTTGTTCTCTTTCGGCTTATACTTCTTACTACATGTACTTGGGTTGCACGGGTAGGTTCTTATCGTTCGCATCAGCTCTGTTTCTCGTCGGACTCTCGGCCGCGGTTGGCGCTGAGCGCGTGGTCATCCCGAACTGCTGTTCGAGCACATCGAGCATCAGCCTGTACAGTCCCTCGGCGAACGCGGTGACACATACATTCGAGCTGGACGGGTATGTCGTCAACTCCGCGATCTCGCGCGACGGCGCCGAAGACTATCTGGTCGTGAGCGACTCCCAAACCTCTCTACCGACGGGACTCGCGAGATTGAATCTTACAAACGGGAACGTCTCGCCTGTTACGAGCCTTCCGCCAGTCCTCCCCACAGGCGGCGTTACAAGCGTGGCCGCCAGTCCGGTGGCTCCCGTGTTTTACCTCTTCTACTACGACCCGTCGGGGATTCCGCACTTAGTCTGTTACTCGGCCAAATTGGCCATCGTAAATCAGGTGACGCTCCCATCCGGCGCTGTCAACCAGCTGTATGTCTCACCAAAGGGAGACCGCATCTACTTAATCACCGGCTCAGCCGCAAAAGGCGTGATTGAAGTAGACGCGAAAACCCTTGAGGTGACACGGACGCTGCTGCCCGGAACATCTACGTCCCAGGTAGCCGAAACCGCGGACGAATCGACGCTTTTTGTATACTCAGCGGCAAATCCGGCGACCATCTACGCCACTAACGTCGCCACTGGGAATGTCACCGAATCAATTCCACTGACCGGCATCGTCAACAGCTTCACCGCGGCCGCCGACGGATCTGAACTGTTCGTTATCAATCAATCGAGTGTTACGACCGTCTCCGTCCCGAGCCAGCAAGCCGTCACCTATACCGACAACCCAAACTACGGACTGGGGCCAGCCGCCGGCTTTAGTCCGGACGGCGACACACTCTACCTCAATGTTTTAGGTGGAGGTGGCTTCATGGAATTCAACACAACGACTGGCGCGTTCACTCCGGTCCCGACTCCCTGGAGTGAAGGTACGCAGGTCTCCCAAAGCGGTGGGTTAGTTCTTCAGGACACGTCATGGCCCGGGATCGTCACAGGCCCGGTTCCTTCGTCAACTCCCGCGCTGACCTTCGCCGGATCGGCTACTGCGGCGGCATGGGACGAAGCTTCGAATTCGGTCTATCTGGCAGTGGCGAATAGCAACGTAGTCCAGGTGCTGGATGATAAGACGTTTCAACCGAAAAGCCTACTGACCTTTAGTCCGAGTGAAGACGTCGAAATGCTCGCTGTGGGAGGCGGCTACCTCTACGTTGGGATTGCAGTAAGCGGCGAGTTCGGTGGCCCTGCGGAAATCGTCAAGTGCGACCCCACTACATTGGCTCAACTCGCAACCTTTAACCTTCCGCCCGTCTCTTCCTATAACGCGCCGGGAATCGGTAATGGTTTTGTTAGTCCGGATGGCTCAAAGCTGTACGTCGAATACGTTTATACCCAGCCTGTTACGGACCTGACCCCGTCGGCTCCGCAAGGTGGAAACCAGATCGGCATCGCGGTTTTCGATACTACTTCTGGCGCGATGCTGAACAACTTCCCTTTGACCGCGCCAAGCGCCCTTGCCCCCGGAAAGGACGGAACTACGGCCTATGTCAGTTGGCAAAGCGGATTTGACAATAGAAAGGTGGGCATTTCCCAGCTTGACCTCACTACCGGCGCCGTGGTCAATTCCGTAACGCTCTACACCAGTCCGGCGTTCAAGCCTCCGCCGGTCAAAGGGCCGATGCTCAGCGCCGACGGCTCCGTGCTCTTAGCCGTGGTTGGCAATGGGATCGCTGACACAGAGCTTTTCGTCCTTGACCCCGCAACGCTCGCGATCAGGAAAGGAGCAGCCCTCGCGCTAGTCGGGTTGCTCGCTGTTACGCCGGACGGTCACTACCTCTACGCTGTGGAGCAAGGCGCCTCGCTGCTCGTCATTGACCTAACCACGTTCCAGATCGTGAGTACCCAGCCGGTCAGCCAACCAAGCCCGGCCGTAGCTCTGATCATGTAAGTTGCCGCCTTATGCTCGATAGCTTCATGAATTCCGCTTGCACGGGTAAACTCTTAACGCTCTTACTGCTGGCTCAATGGGTCCAGCGCCGCGGAGCCGAATTGCGGTCAATCGCTCGTGGACGGCACGACGCCCCCGACCACCACTTCCTATATTTACCCGCGCCAGCCGGTCGTCCCCTTCTACCAATGGGAGAACAACGACGGCTATTGCGGCGAAGTCTCCATGATGATCGCCGGACTCAACAACGGGCAATGGATGTCGCAGTACAACGCCCGCCTGGTCTGCGGAACGGGCTTGTCCCAGTCGGGCGTAAACGGCGCATGCGCCGCTCACGGAGGTCAGCCGAACTACAACGCGCAGCTTCTCATCGAAGATCCCGGAACCGGAGTGACGGGCCCGAACGTCTACGCCAGCGCCGCGCAGTGCATGTCAAACTCGCGTCTAAGCGGCAGCACGTTCAACTACTCCGCCCAAAGCACGGGTCTGGCTGGATATCAGGAATACATGTCCTGGGTGAAGTCCGAAGTAATCGCCGGTCATCAGGTGACTCTCGCCGTATTGTTGAACGGAGGAAGCGACCCGCAGTACGACCACGAAGTGGCCGTAATCAAGATCGGCACTAATCACTCGCCAACCGATCCCACTTACTACCCCGACGACGTCATCTACTTCGACGACCACGGCGCGTACACTCTACGCGGCTCCCACTTCACAACGAACCCGCCCGTCCCTCCCGGAGCCGGCTCCGACACTACTGGTTGTACTCCGTTCATCTTCGGCTACACCTTCGGATCGCTACCTCAGACACGCGCCGGAGCCAACGCGAAGAATGCGCAAGGCTACTCGATCATCATCCCCGGCGATAAGTCAATCGAAGTATTCACCGGCGGCACTGGATACGCATCGTTTCCGATCCAAGGTCCCCATAACTACGGCTTCTCGGTAGCTGGCCCGGCGGACACCGATGGCGTGACGCTGCCGATTCAGTTAGCCATCATTCACACGCCGAATCCGGATGATCCCGTCGCCAGCTATCGCTACGAGGCCCCGATGATCGGATCAAGCGATCTAGGCCGCAGTTGCACTAATACCCCGCCGTCGCAATGGATGCCGGACTTCTACCTCAAAGCTACTGTAAGTGGCCTGACTCCCGGTGTCGACTACAACCTTTACCGCTACGAGTTCAACGGGATCGGCTCCCCCGCCGCGCTCGCGGTACCCACAAGTAACTTCAACGCAAATGCCGCGCAGGCGACCCAAGTAATCCACTTCAAAGCTACTGCCGCGACTTACACGACAGCGCTCAAGACGACCTCCAACGAAATCGAAGTCTACCGCTGCGTTCCCGCCAGCGCGCCTTAAAGCAACGGCTTCAAGAACTCATGCGCGGCCGTAAAATCCTCGGGCCCCAACTCATGCCCCAGATTCTGCCACCGCACCTCAACCCGCGCCCCGGCGTAACTCAGCGTCTGGGCCAGCTTCTCGGTCCCTACCGCTGGTAGGATCTGATCGTGCTGCCCAGCTAGTATCAGCACCGGTGTCGATGCCAGCGCCTAGCAGAGGCTCAGGCGTGAGTGGAATCGTCGCGCGCAGCAGCACCGCCCCGGCCAGCAGTTTCGGGTAGAGCAGCATCAACGCAGCCGCCATATTCGCCCCGTTCGAATAACCAAAGGCAATCACGCGAGTCGGATCGAATCCATGCTCCCGCGCCGCATCGCGCACGAATCCCTCAAGCGCAGCCGCCTCCTTGTGAATGCTCTCTTCATCGAAAACACCCTCGCGCACTCGCCGGAAGAAGCGCGCCATCCCGTTCTCATCTACCCTGCCGCGAGGACTCAACATCGCAGCGCCCTTTGCCGTGCCGCGCCCCACTGGAACCAGATCGTTCTCATCCCCGCCCGTCCCATGCAGCAGAAGAAGTGTCGTCTCGGAACCGCTCGCGGGCACAAACTTATAAACGAATTCAGACGCCAATGGAGATCTCCGGTACTCGCAGTTTAGGAAGGATTGCTTCGATCGCCGGTCGCTCCGGTTCGAGCCACGGCGGCAGTTTCAGATGGGACCCAAGTGCATCCACAGGCTCATCGATCGCGAAGCCCGGCGGATCCGTAGCGATCTCAAACAGCACGCCGCCCGGTTCCCTGAAATAGATCGAATGGAAGTATTGCCGGTCGAGCACCGGAGTCACATCCAGGCCGGCTTTTAAAAGCTGCGAGCGCCAGCCAAGCTGCATCGCATCGTCAGCTGCGCGAAACGCCACGTGATGAATCGTGCCCGCTCCCATCGATCCGCGCCGTCCGTCCGGCTGACAAAGAACATCCACGCTCGTCCCGAGTGACGCTTCACCCGTAGCCATATAGCGGAACCGATTCCCTTCCGTATGAGTCTGTCGGTATCCAAACTGCTCAGTCAGCAGCAGCGATGTCGCCTCATAACCAGCCTCGGCAAGCGTGACCGAGTGGAAGCCCGCAATGTGTTCACCGCCGGTCCCCGATGCAACGATCTCCAGCCGCATCGCATCCGGATCTGCAAACGCCAGCACCTGATCCCCAAATCGCTCGAACGGCCCCTCGAACGCGATCCCCTGCGCCTGAAACCGCCGCGTCCAATACTCCAGCGCGCCCTCGCCGACACGGAACGATGTCACCACGGTCTGCCCGGTTCCATGGCGCCCACGCGGCATATCGCGCCACGGGAAAAACGTCATAATGCTTCCGGGACTTCCCACGTGATCGCCGTAGTAAAGGTGGTAAGTCGCGGGATCGTCGAAGTTGACGGTCTGCTTCACCAGCCGGAGCCCGAGCACTCCCGCGTAGAACGACACATTCACCTGCGCGTCGCCCGCAATCGCAGTCACATGATGAATCCCTGGTATCTGCACAATATCTATGAGTATCTTCCCGCAATCTGGTTGCGCCGAATCACCAGCAACTCCAGAAACGATTTCGCACCGGTCAGCGTGCTCACTTTCGTGCCCTCAGCGTGACTCCACTCAACCGGCACCTCATCGATCTGGAACCCGTGCATATGCGCGATCAAGAGCACCTCAACATCGAAACCGAACCGGTCCAACAACTGTCGCGGAAACGAAACGTCCGCAGCCCGCTGCGAAAACAGCTTGAACCCGCACTGCGTATCGCGAAGGCGCAACCCTACCGTCGCGCGCATGGCAACGTTGAAGCACTTGCCCGCGATCTCGCGAAACGCCGGCTGTCGGACCTTGATCAACGAGCGGTCAATCGCGCGAGAACCAATCACCACTTCGGCCCCACTCCGCTCCGCCGCGCACGTCAGCTTCGCAAGCTCTTCGATCGGAGTCGAGAGATCCGCATCGGTGAACAACCGCCAATCTCCCTTGGCCGCCAGCATTCCATGCCGCACCGCGTAGCCCTTGCCGCGATTACCCGGGTTCTGCAAAGCCCGCACATTCGGGTGCGATGCAGCAAACTCCTGTGCCACGGAAAGCGTCCGGTCAGTCGATCCATCGTCAACCACCAGAACTTCAGCGAAGTCGATCCCCATGCTGTCCACATAGCTCGTGACCTTGCGAAGGGTGTCCGGCAGGCGCGATTCCTCGTTGAAGGCGGGAATGACCACCGAAAGCGAACGGATCAACGGTTCATCATAACAACGGCTCGTTCTTACGAGCGCCTCTATAATAACGGTTTGCCTTCTATTTCAAGACTGCGTGGAGCAGACGTTGTCGATTGAAGATGACCTGTTTTCGAGGCGTCTTGCGCGCGCCCGGGAGATCGAGCAATCCGGCGGTCATCCCTATGGCCAGCCGTTTCGACTTCACCCACGAGATCCCTCAGATCCTTCGCGATTTCGACGGAAAGAGCAACGAAGAGCTAACGCCGGCGGGTCAGCCGCCAATCGCGCCGGTGCGGATCACGGGCCGCGTAATGACCATTCGCCGCATGGGCAAGGCCGCCTTTGCGCACCTTGCCGGTGGTGGCGAGCGCATTCAAATCTACGTCCGCAAAGACGCGCTCAGCCCCGAAGAGTACGACCTGTTCGATCGCCTCGATCTCGGCGACATCATCGGTGTCGACGGCTATGTATTTCGCACAAAGACGGGCGAGCTAAGCATCCACGCGTCGAAGCTCACCTTCCTTTCCAAGATCCTACTCGCGCTGCCCGAGAAGTGGCACGGCCTCGAAGATGTCGAAACCCGCTACCGGCAGCGCTATCTCGATCTCATCGCGAATCCCGAAGTCCGCCGCATCTTCGTTACCCGCGCGAAATTGATCGGATCGCTGCGTCGCCAGTTGGAAGAGCGAGGGTTCATCGAAGTGGAGACGCCGATGATGCAGCCGATCTATGGCGGCGCCGCGGCGAAGCCTTTCATCACGCATCACAACGCGCTCGATCTCGATCTGTTTCTCCGCATCGCTCCCGAACTGTACCTGAAGCGCCTCGTCGTTGGCGGACTCGATCGCGTCTACGAGATCAATCGCAATTTCCGTAACGAAGGGCTCGGCTGGAAGTACAATCCCGAGTTCACGATGCTCGAGTTCTATCAGGCGTACACCGACTATCGCGGCCTGATGGATCTCACCGAGCAGTTGATTGCGCAAGGCGCCCGCGACGCCATCGGCCGGACGGAAGTTGAATGGGATGGCAACAAGTTCGATCTCGCCAAGTGGCGCAGGCTGTCCGTGCGCGACTCCGTGATCGAATTCTGGGACGGTGACGGCAAGCCCACCGAGGACAATATCCGCGATCCGGAATGGCTGCTCCAGCACGGCGACAAATCCACGGCTGGCGAAGCGCTGTGGCAGCTCTTCGAAACGCGCGTCGAACCGAAGCTAATCGATCCCACGCTGATCTACGATTACCCGGTAGAGATCTCTCCGCTGTCCATGCGGAAGCCGGGCGACCCGGGCATCGTGGAGCGCTTTGAAATCTACGCGGGCGGCATGGAACTCGGCAACGCCTACACGGAGTTGAACGATCCGCAGGAACAGCGCCGCCGCTTCGACATGCAGATCGCGATGCGCGCCGCCGGTGACGAAGAAGCGCATCAGATGGACGAAGATTACCTGCGCGCGCTCTGCTACGGCATGCCGCCTACGGCAGGCGAGGGAATCGGCGTCGACCGGCTGACCATGCTTCTCACCGGCACCCATACGTTGCGCGACGTGATCCTTTTCCCGCAACTGCGTCCGGAAGGCCCGATTGGACTAGCCGACCGTCTGCGCGAACTCGATTCTAACGGCGACCAGTGAACGCGTTCACCTGGTTCGTCGCCGCGCGCTACTTGCGCGTTCGCCGCAAAGAAGCCGTGATTTCCGTGGTCACGCTCATCTCCGTTGTCGGCGTGGCGGCCGGGGTCGCCGCTCTGATCATCTCGCTGGCGATCAACAGCGGTTTTCGCGCCACGCTCGAACGCGATCTGCTCGGCGCCACGGCCCACGTTAATGTACTGGCGAAAGATCCCGGCGCGGGCATCAACGAGTGGCCCGCGCTGATTGCACGCTTCCACCGAATTCCTCACGTGGTCGCCGCCGCGCCCGTCCTCTATGCACCCGTCTTCCTTTCCAGCCCGGTGAACGCCAAGGGCGCCATCCTCAAAGGTGTCGAACCCTCCGCGGAACTTTCCGTCAGCGACGTCCTCAAGAAATTGAAAACCGGAAGCGCCGGCGCACTCACCTCACCGGGAAAGTATCCGGCCATCATTCTTGGATCGCGTCTCGCGCAGGATATCGGCGCGCTCCCGAACAGCATCGTCCAGGTGATTACCGCGCAAGGCGAACTCACGCCCCTGGGATTGAAACCGAGCTTCCAGAAATTCCGCGTTGTTGGCACATTTGAGTCGGGATTCTTCGATATCGATGACACATGGGCCTACGCCGCGCTTCCGGCCGTTCAAAGGATTCTTTCTCTCGGTGACGTGGTGAACTCCGTTGAATTGCGCGTCGATAATCTCGATCGTGCCCCTGAAGTGGGACGGGAAGCCGAGCGGGCCGCGGGTCCTCAATACAGTTCAACTAACTGGCAGGAGCAAAACCGCCAACTTCTAAATGCGCTTCGTATGGAGCGGATCGTGACTTCTATTACGATCGGGTTAATTGAACTCGTGGCCGCCATCAACATCCTGATCACTCTGACAATGATTGTGATGGAGAAATACCGGGATCTCGCCGTTCTGATGTCTCTGGGCGCGCGCAAGTCCCAAATCCGCAGCATTCTAATGCTTCAGGGCTTGATCATCGGAGCCACTGGGACCAGCGCAGGATTGATACTCGGCTATTCACTCAGCTTTCTAGCCGATCGATACCATTGGATTCGGCTAGACGAGACCGTTTACGCGCTCAGCTGGGTTCCCTTCGAGCCCCGGGCGCTCGATGGCGCTTGGGTTGCCGCGGCGGCTATGCTCGTCTGCGTGCTGGCGACATTGTATCCGGCGAACAACGCGGTGAACATCCTGCCAGCGGAAGTTCTTCGCTATGAGTGAACTAGCAGCCGCGCGGATAAGAACCGAGCACCCGAAGGAAATCGGCCAGCTCGGCCAGGTGAGCGAGGGCATTTTTGGATGCCGGCTCATCCGCGCGGCCGACAAAATCCAGGTAGAACAAATACTCCCACGGCTTCCCGCGAAGGGGGCGCGATTCGATCTTTGTCAGACTGAGATCCCGCAGCGCAAACACCCCCAATGCGCGGAAGATGGCACCCGACTGGTTTTTGGTGGTGAAAACGACCGACGTTTTCCACTCGCCTTCGGCCCGCTGAAGGCGCCGCCGCGCATCGTTTGGACGAAGCAGGAGAAAGAAACGAGTGAAGTTCTGACGATCGTCTTCAATCGACCGCTTAAGAATCCGGCCTCCGTAAATCTCCGCAGCCACAGAAGAGGCAATCGCGGCGGCGTTCTTCAAATTTTTTCCGATAATCATCTTGACACTGCCCGCCGTGTCATAGAACGGGCACTGCTCAATCTCAGGATGATTCTTAAAGAACGTCTGACATTGATTCAAAGCGACGGGGTGAGAATAGACCTGACGTATCTGAGCAAGCTTGACGCCGGGCACGGCTATAATGTTGTGAACAATGCGCAGCTGCGTTTCCGCCGCGATAACCAAAGGATTCGCAAGCAACTGATCATAGTTCTCGTGGACCGAGCCGTGCAACGTGTTTTCAATTGGGATAACCGCCGCATTGGCTACCCGGGAATTCACAGACTGGAATACATCTGCAAAGCGTTCGCAAGGAACGGCGTCCGATGCCGGCCCGCAAAGAGATTGAAGTGCCTCTTCGCTGAAGGCGCCTCGCTCTCCCTGGAATGCGACTCTTAGTCCAACTTTCGTGTTATGACGCACCAAATTTCACTCCCGATTACGCTTTATTGCATTAGTAATACCTGTTTTTGGAGCCGCTGACGGTCAGTTTCGCCAAGTCGTCTTTCTACTGTATCGGAACAGGCTAGAACTCACATCTGTCAATTTCGCCCGATCCCCAGCTCTGCTGTTCTGAAAGTGGAACAACTCTGGTCGTCTTACGAATTTTTTTGATCCCCTTGAAAACGGCGTTTGCGAGTTATACTAGTGGCTTACGGAACGCACAACGCCAACTGAAAAACGACCCGCGGCCTCCCGAAAGTCCGCGCTAGGCGGTTATCCTTCGTTCGCGAGTACCTCGCCCGAAGAGCCCGGCTATAAGCTGAAACGGGTGCGGGAACGTCTACATCTGCGATACCGCGATGTGGAAGAAGCCAGTATTCTGATCGCGAACCGGCACGGTAATGATGAGTTCATCATGCAGCTCAGCCGCCTCGCGGATATCGAGAACAAAGGGACAGTCCCCTCACTGTTTCGTCTCTACTCACTCTGCACAATTTACCGGCTCGACTTGGCGGAAACGTTGTCGTGGTATGGCATCGACTTGGGCTGGCAAGGCGCGGATGCAGCCTCGATCGCGGTTGAGAAGACCCATCTGATCGGTTTTTCCTCTCATCTCACCAGCGAAGTCAATATTCCCTTAGCGCTCGACCCGGGCATTGATCCACAGAAAACCACCTACCTTAGCCGCCTCATTCAAAAGTGGGGTAAATTGCCCCTGTCCCTGCTGAATGACTCGGATATCGCTGATCACCGTTACGCATTTATTGGCTCCGAGGACTGGAGTATGTATCCGCTGCTGCAGCCCGGTTCGCTGGTAATGATCGATGAAAATCAACGCAAAATCCTGGACGGCGGCTGGGCCAACGAATTCGAGCGGCCGATCTACTTCCTGGAAATGCGCAACGGCTACGCCTGCTGCTGGTGTACGTTAACCGAAGGGCAAATTATGCTTCAGCCTCATCCGGCGTCCATGTGTTCGCCGGAAGTGCATCGGTATCCCGAAGAGATCGAAGTCATCGGGCGAGTCACAGGGGTGGCTATGCATCTGGATCCGGTGCGGCGACGCCCCTCTCGCGGCGGATCAGCTCCAGCAAGACATCCAAATCCCCCAGGAAAAGCGCCCTCTCGGCCGGACGCGTATTAGCCGGTACCCACGTCGGGAACGGCTTTACCCGTAACCAGGCCCGTAGAATCGCCTCGACCGGCTCCTCCCGCCCCGTCAGGTAGCTCAGCAGCTCACGTCGCTGCGACTCGAGTGAGAACGAAACCCAATCCCCAAACGCCGTTTCGTGACTGCGGCGCAGCGTTTCATCCGAGATCTCCGGGCTGAAGCGCTGCTCAAGCCCGAAGTGTTCGTACCGGCCCGTGTGGACATTACGCAAGGACGCCAGATATTCCAGACGGCCGAACACCGTCGCGATTTGCGATAGCGTCCTCCGCCAGAGGTCGTCAGCTGTATCACTTAAGTGCATTTTGTGATGCTCGCAAGCTTCCCAGCGTCCTGAGGGGATTGAGATGCTCCATTTCCATAAAAAGAATTAAGAGAAACCGCTGAGCGATATGCCATCGCCATATACTGAGCGACGAGAACACAGAGCCAGCCACCATAATTTTTCAGGAGGAAACTACGATGATACGCCGATTGACTTTGCCCGTTTTTTTTCTAATTTTTCTAGGTCTTGCGACTTCGAGCCTAAATGCTTCAAAATTGACTACTGCCGTTTGCACGGATCGGGGAGCCTGCTCGCTCACTGTTTCCGCACCGGACAACGGGAACCTGATCAGCGCAACCCTGCCCCCGCCCATCTGCCCCGATAAAGGTGATTGCCCGCTCGCTCTCCCCGCAGCTAACAGCACGAACCTGATCAGCGCGACCCTGCCTCCGCCCATCTGCCCCGACAAAGGTGATTGCCCGCTCGCTCTTCCCGCCGCCGGAAACACGAACCTGATCAGCGCAACCCTGCCCCCGCCCATCTGCCCCGATAAAGGTGACTGCCCGCTCGCTCTTCCTGCCGCCGGGAACACGAACCTGATCAGCGCGACCCTGCCCCCGCCCATCTGCCCCGATAAAGGTGATTGTCCGCTCGCTCTTCCCGCCGCCGGAAACACGAACCTGATCAGCGCGACCCTGCCCCCGCCCATCTGCCCCGATAAAGGTGACTGCCCGCTCGCTCTTCCCGCCGCCGGCAACACGAACCTGATCAGCGCGACCCTGCCCCCGCCCATCTGCCCCGATAAAGGTGACTGCCCGCTCGCTCTTCCCGCCGCCGGCAACACGAACCTGATCAGCGCGACCCTGCCCCCGCCCATCTGCCCCGACAAAGGTGACTGCCCGCTCGCTCTCTCTGCCGCTGGCAACACGAACCTGATCAGCGCAACCCTGCCCCCGCCCATCTGCCCCGATAAAGGTGACTGCCCGCTCGCTCTCTCTGCCAGCGCTGTAAAGATCGGCTGATTGAGATGATTGTTGCGCAAAGCGGCGCTCTTTGCGGTGGTTAACGAGGGGCGGATTGTGCGTATGGTCGCACGATTTCCCCGGTTTGCCTTGAATTCTGCTAGAATCAGGGCCGGCGTATAGTGTCCTTGCCATCATGGACCCATTGAAAGCGGCCTTGGTTGTTGCAATCGTTTTGACCCTCGGCGCGGTCGTGCGCCTTGCTGTGTTGGGGATTCACAAACAACTTGTTTGGCTGGTCGGATTTCTCGGCTTCAGCGCGTTTCAATTGATCGTTCCTAATTTTTTCCCGATGACATCGAGGGTTTACCGGGACTTTTATTTCTTCAGCGAGCCGATTACCTGGATGCTTTCGGTTTTGATGATTCAGGAAATGTATCGCCGAGTTTTTCAGCAATATCCAGCTATTTCCAAGCTCGGCAAGCTGTCTACGTACGTCGCCGCGATCTCCGCCGTCGCGGTCTGCACCGTCATGCTCGCCGTGACTCCCCAGCATCAACTGACACCCCGCGTGATTCAGACTTACACCGTCTTCTGGGAGATGTGCGTGCTGTTCACTTTGGGGATCTTCATCCTGGTAATGATCCTGATCGTCGGCCGCTTCCATATGAAGCTGGATCCTAATTTAGTCAAAAACATTGTAATCCTATCGACATATTTCCTCGGAACAGCAATCATTTTGTGGGTATTCCAGTCGGATCGCGGGACGTTGGCCGTTCATCGGGCTTACGCGGTGCTCGGATTACAAGCCGGTTGCGCGCTTCTTTGGGGGGTTTTAATGCGAAAGCCCGTCCCGGCTGACCAACTCAAACAGCCGGTTCCGGGCGACGCGGAAGCCGCTGTCCTGATCCAACAACTCTCGCACATTAACAATATGCTTGCCCGCTCGGTCCGACAATGACCGCTCTAATACTTAAACATCGATTATTTACGTCTTTTATTCCGCTGGGCTATTGCATTTTTCCTGGATCACCGATATTCTTGCTGAAGTCGTCTAAGGAGACGCTCGAATGGCTTTTGCATTTGGAGTCCTAGTAGTACTTTTTGCGGTTTTGTTCTTCACATTGCGTTCCCGTCGAGCGGGCGACCTTGTGGCTATCGAGAATCTCGACGTCTTTTCGCTCGCCGCCCGATACCGGCCGATGATGCGGCTGCTCGACCCCTCCGATTTCGAACTCGTCAGCAGCGCTGGTGATCCCGCTCTTCTGCGCCGCTTAAAATCCCAACGTCGCGCCATCTTCCGCGGTTATTTAAAGAGTTTGTGCCGCGATCATGCGCGTCTCTGCGCTCATACGCGAGCGGTTCTACTGACCGGCGGCGCGGAGAGTGGAGAATCGGTAATTTCCCTGCATCGGGCCGAGATCATTTTCCGGTTCACAGTGCTGAGTGTTAGTTGCAAACTCGTGCTGCACGCCGTCGGCTTCCGCAACGTAAGAATGTGGGGCCTGATGGACAGTTTCGAGAAGATCCGTCTCCAGGCCGAGTCGGCGTCTCCCGCTCCGCAAGAGGTCTCCTCGTCCGTTTAGATTTTTAGTTCGGTTCGCGCCGCGCCCTCGCTTTAAGCACGGAGACGCGCCATTTAAGCGATACTAAAGGAGTGAGCCATGCCGCGTGATCTATAAGTCGCGCAGCATGGCTTTTGCTTTTTCGAAATCGGTAAACTGCTTCTCGCGCTCTTTGAACGCCGGCGTATGCACGCACCGGCGAGTTCCCGAGTGCTCAACCGGGAACTCGAGGTGAAGCATTTCATGGAACATGACGTATTCAAGCGCCAGCCGCGGGGTCTTCGCCTGATCGAAAATGCGGCTGATCACAATTGCGTTGTGCGACGCATCGAAGTGACCCAGCCGCGTGCGCGACACGCGTAAACTCCATCCAATCACCGGTCTCGCCATTAGCCCTGAAAAATATTTCTGGTTCATTTCTTCGAATATTTCTTTTAAATCAAAGAAATTCCCCTCTGGAGGCCTGAGTAATTTACGTCCTCTCGCCTGGCGCATCCGCTCGGCGGTCCGGCGTACGTCTTTTCTGTTCAAGTACAACCGGTAGCGGTGCGCGTGAGTCTTCGGTATGGTCTTCCGCAGCAGTTTTGATAGCAGTATGAACGCCAGAGATTCATGCACGGAGGCCGGAGCGCCGGTAAGCAAATCCGAAATGCGAATGGTCAGACGATCGCTATGAAGCCGGATAAAATTATCCGCGTTGGCGAACTTCTCGAAACGCACCTCCACGGCCGGGAGCGCGGACCGCGGACGGAGAGCGCGATAAACTCGCTGATAGATTTGCTCCGGCGTTTCAAATAAAATCGCGGTGGGCCATGCGCTGTCGGGAGGCACCAGTCGAAAGCTCTCGCCTTCTTGCATGCAGTGTAACTGTAACATAGGAAAGAGATTCTCCCTAACGAATGACACTCTGCCAACCGACCATCACCGCCTTGGGATGTTATGTGCCTCCTCAGGTGCTCACTAATTTCGATCTGGAAAAGATGGTCGATACCAATCACAACTGGATAGTCACTCGGACCGGCATCTGTGAACGCCACATCGCGCCGCCGGAAATGGCCACGTCCGATATGGCCGTTGAAGCTGCGCGGCAAGCGCTGGAGAGCCGCGGAATCGGCGCGGACGAGATCGACGTGATTATCGTTTGTACCGTCACTCCGGATATGTTCTTCCCCGCTACAGCCTGCCTGGTGCAACACCGCCTCGGGGCATCAAAGGCTTGGGGATTCGATCTCAGCGCAGCGTGTTCGGGTTTCACCTACGGCCTTCAAACGGGCACGGCGCTGGTCGCTTCCGGCGCGCACAAGCGAGTCCTCGTGATTGGGGCGGACACGATGACCCGCATCCTTGACTACACGGACCGCAGCACCTGCATCTTATTTGGGGATGGCGCCGGAGCGATGATCATCGAACCTGCCGATGAGCGAGGCGTGGCGAATGGCGAAGGCTTCATCGATTTCATTGGCATGCTGGATGGGTCGGGAGGCGACTGTCTGAAGATGCCCGCCGGCGGAAGCCGCTTACCGGCCTCATCGGAGACCGTAGAGGCGCGTCTGCATTATGTGAAGCAAGATGGGCAGCAGGTCTTTAAATATGCCGTGCGCCAGATGTTCGAATTGTGCGACGGGATATTGCGGCGGAATGGATATACGCCGGACGATCTGGCTATCATGATCCCGCATCAGGCTAATAAGCGCATCATCGATGCGACTGCCGAGCGCCTCGGTCTCGGCCCCGATCGCGTGCTCATCAATATCGACCATTACGGCAACACCACGGCTGCCACGCTTCCTCTAGCGACGGGCGACGCCATCCACCAGGGCCGCCTGAAGCGCGGCGACCTGGTTCTGTTTGCGACCGTCGGAGCGGGCTACACCTCCGGCGCTTCGTTGTGGCGCTGGGGTTTTTAATGGCAAATCGAATGCGCTTCCTCGTCTTGATACTGATCGTTGTCGCGTTCGCCGCCGGTGCCGGCGCGCCGCTGGACGGCGTCTGGGTTTTTCATTCTCCGGTCCCCGGCGGCCAGTTCACGGACACCTACTTCACGCTGCATCAACAGGATTCGACGCTGACCGGAAAGATGATTTTCCCGTGGGGCGACGTCGCTTTCCGTGACGGGAAGATCGAGAACGGTCACATCTCGTTCGCCGTTCAATTCGGCGAGGACGCCGCTCATCGCACCGTGTGGGAAGGCGTGCAGGAAGGTGCGGACCTGCGTTTGACGTCCACCAAGGCCGGCAGCAAGCCGATATCAGTTATCGCCAAGGCCGCTCCAGCGAACGCGCTAACGCCTCCGGCTAAACTTCCGCTGCCGGCACTCAAAGATCTTCCGTCGAATAATCTGTCGCACATCCCGCCCATGGGTTGGAATAGCTGGAACAAGTTCGCGGGTTCAATCGATGACAAGACGATCCGGGAGATTGCGGATGCCATGGCTCGAACCGGCATGGTCAACGCCGGCTATCGATTTCTCAACATCGACGATACGTGGGAGGGGCAGCGCGATGCGCAAGGCCGCATCCACACGAACTCGAAGTTCCCCGACATGAAGGCGCTTGCCGATTATGTTCATAGCAAACACCTGTTGCTCGGAATCTATTCCTCACCCGGACCGAAGACCTGCGGCGGATACGAGGGCAGCTACGGCCACGAGGAGCAGGATGCTCAAACCTACGACGAATGGGGCGTCGACTACCTGAAGTACGACTGGTGCAGCGCGCACACTATCTACAGCGACGACGAAATGCAGGCCGTCTATCAGAAGATGGGTGAGGCATTGCGGAAAGTTGCGCGGCCTATCGTGTTCAGCCTCTGCCAGTATGGCCGCGATGAAGTGTGGAAGTGGGGGCCGAAGGTGGGCGGCAATCTGTGGCGGACCACAGACGATATCCGCGACAATTACGCGTCAATGTCAGAGATCGGGTTCGCGCAGAACGAACACGCTCCCTACGCCGGCCCGGGACATTGGAACGACCCCGACATGTTGGAGGTCGGCAACGGCGGCATGACGGATGACGAGTACCGCACGCACATGAGTCTTTGGGCCATTCTTGCGGCGCCGCTGCTGGCGGGAAACGACGTGCGCCATATGGACCAGCACACGATGGATATTCTGATCAACAAAGAAGTGATCGCGATCGATCAGGACAAGCTGGGCAAGCAGGGCACGCGCTTCTCCAAGAACGGCGATCAGGAAATCTGGACGCGCGAACTCGATCGGCACGCGATGGCAATAGCCCTGTTCAATCGAGGCGATCAACCGGCGGAGATGACGATTAAATGGGCGGATTTCTTCAAAGGGACGCCGCTCTGCCGGACCGTCTGGAACCACGAGTTTGTCACGGTTGCGGGGGACTCATGGAAGACCATGGTGCCTAAACACGGCGTGGTTCTGCTGCGAACGTTCCCGCGGTGACGCCTCATCAAAGCCCGTTCAGCCTGAGGCTGAGATGGACTTTTTTTCAACTTCATCGGTCCATTAGACTCCGATTCTGATAAGCTCTCCGCTGGAAGCTTGGTATGGCAACATCCTGAGTAACCAATAATCAAATCAACGGGAGGAGTGACGGGGATGGCTGCACAAACACAATCAAGACCGATTGACCAAGAAAATCTGAACACTCTTATCGGCCAGGCTGTTCAAGACATGGGGGCAGGGTTACACGCTGCTCTGATTCTGATTGGCGACAAACTGGGACTTTATCGGGCGATGGCCGATGGGAACCCGCTGACTCCCGCGGAGTTGGCCGCGCGCACGGGCACCGCTGAGCGCTACGTTCGCGAGTGGCTCAATGCGAATGCGGCAGGCAATTACGTTCAATACCATCCGGAATCGGCTACCTATTCGCTGTCGCCCGAACAAGCTTTCGTGCTGGCGCTCGATAACACCCCGATCCACTTACCGGGCTTCTATCACATGCTCGCGTCTTGCATGAAAGACGAAGAAAAGCTAACTGAGGTCTTTCGCACAGGGAAAGGCTTTGGGTGGCACGAACATGAGAAGGGCTTGTTTGAAGGATGCGAGCGTTTTTTTCGGCCAGGTTATCTCGCGAATCTGGCAACCAACTGGATTCCTGCACTGGACGGAGTGGAGTCCAAACTGCGAGCCGGCGCAAAGGTTGCCGACGTTGGTTGCGGGCACGGGGCATCCACGATTTTGATGGCTCAGGCGTTTCCCAAGTCGCGCTTCTTTGGCTTCGACTACCATGCCGATTCTATTGACCGGGCACGCGAGAGGGCCGAAGCTGCGAGCGTCTCCGACCGTGTAACCTTCGAAGTAGCGTCGGCGAAGTCCTATCCAGGGAACGACTACGATTTTGTGGCCTTTTTCGATTGCCTGCATGATATGGGCGACCCCACCGGGGCCGCCAGTCATGTCTGGGAATCGCTAGCACCGGACGGTACGTGGATGGTGGTAGAGCCGTTTGCCAACGATGACGTCTCCGCCAATTTGAATCCAGTTGGGCGGATTTACTATTCGGCGTCCACACTATTTTGTGTCCCTGCGTCACTGTCGCAAGAAGTTGGCTTGGGCTTAGGGGCGCAGGCCGGAGAAGCTCGTTTGCGCGACATCATCACTTCGGGTGGATTTACACGGTTCCGCCGCGCAACGGAAACGCCGTTCAACCTAGTGTTTGAAGCGCGCCGGTAATTATCGTTGATTGGCGATAACGGGCTTCCCCACGACGATGCCTAAACACCGCGTCGTTCTACGGTGGCGCGCCGGGTCTGTCCGATTACGCTACGCGGCTTCCCGGTATCGAACAGCAGCTCGTCATAACTCATTGAATCAAAAAGTGTTTGGACTGGTGACCGGCGTGCGTGAACTGACGTATGCAACGACTCTGGGCAGATCTGCGGTTCGCCCTTCGCTCGCTTCTCCGCGCGCCCAGCTTCAGTGTTTTTGCGGTTCTTGCACTAGCGCTCGGCATCGGCGCCAACACGGCGATCTTCAGTCTGGTTGACGCAATCCTGCTTCGCCCTATGCAGTTTCGCGAGCCGTCGCGCCTCGTTCAAGTGTGGGAAGACCTCTCGAGTATCGGGTTCCCGTTTAATACGCCGGCGCCCGCGAACGCCCTCGACTGGAAAGAGCGCAACCACAGCTTTCAAGACGTGTCGGTCCTGTACTCGGGAATCCTGAACATCACGGGATCATCCGGCGCTCCAGAAGAAGTGCAGAACGCCGACATCTCGCCGAATCTGTTGCAAGTGCTCGGTGTCGATCCGCTGCTTGGCCGCGGCATCCGCCCGGAAGAAGCGCATCCGGATCCGGCCCATGTGGCGCTAATCAGCTACGGACTCTGGATGCGGCGTTTCGGTTCGGATCGCAACATACTGGGCCGCAGCATTTCACTGGACCGCGAGCCGTACGAAATCATCGGTGTCATGCCTCGGGGCTTTCGCTTTCCTGAGTCGATCGACATCTGGCGCCCGATCCGGTTTCGATTTCAGCCCGGACAGAGTTTATCGCGCGGAAACCATTTTCTTCGAGTTTTCGCACGCCTGAAACCAGGCGTTACGGTTGAGGATGCACAGCGCGATCTCGAAGGAATCACCGCTCAGTTGGGGCGGGAACATCCCGAAGACGACGCCAACGTTGGCGTCCGCGTCGTCGGCTTACGCGACGACTTCATGCGCGGCCGCAAACTCGGAATTTACGTGTTGATGTGGGGCGTGGGTGCTCTGCTCCTGATCAGTTGCGCCAATGTCGCCGGCCTGCAACTTGCGCGCGCGACGGGCCGGAGCCGGGAGTTCGCTGTTCGCGCCGCTATCGGCGCGGGACGTGCCGACCTGCTGCGACAGAGTCTCGCCGAGAATGTGGTTCTGGCCTGCGTGGGCAGCGCGTTCGGTCTGCTGCTCGCCGTTTGGGCGATCCCGTTTCTGAACCACTTGGTGCCTGAGGCACTCGCCGGCTGGACCCATCCGGAACTGAACACTCGCGTCCTGCTGTTTACGTTTTTCGTTTCAATCGCATCCGTTCTGATGTTCGGTTCTCTCCCCGCTCTGGCGTCATCGCAAGTGGATGTCAGCCAAGCTCTTCAGGCGGGCGGCCGCACCGGCATCGGCGCTCATAGCCGGGCGCGCAGTTACCTCGTCACCGGCGAGGTCGCAATCGCCGCGGTGTTGCTAACCGGTGCTTTGCTTCTTGCGCAAACGCTGTGGAACTTGTCGCGTGTCCCCTTGGGCTTCAATCCGGAACACGTGCTGACGGCGCGCACTTCGCTGCCGCTCTCCCCGCAATCTCCCTACAGCAACTTCCAGCAGCGCGAACTTTATTACACCCGCGTGATCGAGCAAATTCAGCGAATTCACGGAGTCGCTTCCGCCGGCTTCACAACGTTCCTGCCCTTGACGAATGAGGGCGGCTCGTCGGGTTTCGAAATCGCGGGCGCGCCCAAGCCGAAGCCCGGTGAGTATATCGACGCAAATCATCGCGTGGTGACTCCGCAATTCCTTCAGACGCTCGGCGTGCCGTTGAAAGCTGGACGTTACTTCGACTGGCGCGATCGCATGGGTTCAGAGCCGGTCATGATCGTGAACGAGGCGATGGCGCGCCGGTACTTCGGCGGCCGCAATCCAATCGGACAAAAGGTGCATTTGACCGGGAACATCACCGAACCGTGGATGACCGTCGTCGGCATGGTGGGCGATGTGCGCCAGATGGGCGTGGACGTGGAAGGCCGGCCCGAGATGTACATGCCTTACACGCAGGAGGCGACCTCGATCGGGTTCTACACGCCGCGCGATCTCGCAATCCGGGTCGAAGGCGATCCGATGCGTTATGCCGACGCGGTGCGCCGCGCCATCTGGTCAGTGGATTCCGCACAGCCGATTGTTGACATGCAAGCGATGCAAACCATCATTGACGAGAAACTCGCGCCGCGCCTCTTGCAGATGCAATTGATCTGCGGATTTGCGCTGATGGCAATCTTGCTTGCCGCGCTCGGACTCTATGGGCTACTGGCGTTGAGCGTTCTGGGGCGTACGCGCGAGATCGGGGTACGCATGGCGCTCGGGGCTGAGAAGGGCCGCATTCTCCGGGACACACTGACGTCGGGGCTGCGGCTGATCGGAGCGGGTCTTGGCATTGGGCTCTTAATCGCGCTACTCGGGGCGAGGCTGATACAGAGCATGCTCTACGGCGTGTCGTCTGAGAACTCGCTGACGTTCTGCGCGGCGGCGGCGATTCTGCTTGTCTGTGGGCTTGTCGCCTGTTATCTACCTGCTCGCAGAGCTGCGTCGGTGGATCCGATGGAAGCTTTGCGCTACGAGTAGAGGCGAAGTCCATTATTGGTGGACGTAGACTTTCGCTTCCCACGGAAAGAGCGGCTCGCGTCCAATCCATCCGGCTCCGACGTTCCGGTTGAGCGAAACTTCCTTCCATGCGAAGTCGTTCGGGCGCGGCCAATTCGGAACGACGTACTCGGACGAAGGATTAGAAGGATCGTCCGTTTGGAAGTCGGAGAAATTCGCTACGACAACTACCGGGTTGTCGTCGCTACCGCGTTGCCACGCCATAACCCGCCTGCCAGGCGTGAAATCAGAGTGCAACCATTTTGTATCGTTGACGCCGAGAGCAGGATGCGTCTTCCTAACGGCGATCAGGTTCTTAACGGTGCTCAGCACGTCTCTGCGCCAGGCGTTGTCGTCTCCTTCCAGCCGGTCGAAATCGACGGGATCGATTTGCTTGCCGGAGTCGTTGTCAACGTTGCCGTGGATGTTGAAGAGGTTGTCCTCATCGGCGAATTCGTCGCCGGCGAGGATCATGGGAATGCCAACTGCTGTCAGCAGACAAGCAAAGGCCACCTTGACGCGACGTCCGATCGCGCCGTTGTCATCAGCATCATCGTTGGGGAATTGATACCGGAAAGTGGTTGCGATCCGCTCTTTGTGCTTACCCTCGACATCGTGAGAGCCGATATAGTTCACCGATTCCGCCATGTCCGAGAAGCCGAACGAACGGCAGTCGACCATCTTCTGCACGGTCGACTCAAAGTTCTCGCCGTCGGCGCTCACTCCCAGCACGGCGCATCGTAAATACTCGCGGAAGTTGTCGTTCCAAAGCGCGGTGATACGACCCTGCCGGATGATGTCGAGAGGAAGATTCAGTTCCTCTCCAACGACAAGAAATCGAGCGTCGGCGTCGGTTTGAGAGAGACCAGAGGCGGCGCATCGCGCACGGAAGCGGTCTCGCGCGTTAGCGGTAAACGTGCCGAGAAAATCCCAGTTCGCGACGTTCTCCACGCTATCGATCCGGTACCCGTCGATATTGAAGTCGGTCATCCATCGTTCTTGCGCGACGAAGTGAAGATTTCTCGCGGGCACGAAGGTCGAGTTTTGGCCTGAGACCGGATCGTAGGTCGTCGTCTGTCGGACGAAACGCCAGAGGGCGCTGCCAAAGCCGTTTCTCGCTTGCGGGTGGCCCGGGGTGCTGCGAGAGTTCAACGCGTCTGGATCAGAAAAGTCCGGATTCTTATCGTCAATCGCGATGTGAAAGTCGTCGAAGGCGATGCGCTCGTAGGAGCCGCTGCGCGCAAACGCCATGACGACGTCATCGATCAGACGAATGCCCAGGCGATGGCAGGTTTCGGAGAGACGTCGCAAGTCCGCGTTGGCGGTTGAGAAGCTATTGTATTCGGGCTGCCCTAACTCGGCATCGGGCGCGTACATGTGCGACGTCCCATATCCCCATTGCCGTGCGTAAAAGCTATCCGCCGGAGGCAGTAATTCGATGGCGTTGATACCGAGTTCCGCGATATGAGCGCTGCCCCCTTGCGCCGCTTGGAGTTGGTCGAAGTTGGGGGATAGAGCCGCGGGGTCGAGCATAGCCACAATGTCGCGAAACGTGCCGACTCCTTCCTCAGAACCACCCCTCGGCTTGCGCGTCCATGTCGTTGGAAGCTCATAGATGATGGTGAAGTTGTTGGGGGCGAGTCCCCCGGGGTTACCGCCAGTGGGCGGGGTAACCGGCGTGCCGTCCTGATCGCAAGCGACGAGTTGGCCGCCTTGAAATAAGGTGACGGAAGCGGGCTGCTCCCCGCCGGCCTCCAGAAGACGCCAATCAGGAGTAGCTGACGCGGGGTCAGTCACTCGAACGCGGGTACCGGGACTGCTGCCAGGCCGCGTGTCATCCACCTCGAACCAGTAATGATAAACAGATCCGTCCGCCAGCCCGCAATCGGTCGCAGCGATTTGCCATAGGTCATCCAGTCCCGCTACGGCGGTTAGATCGAGTGTCCTCGGCGCGTCAAATGACGGCGGTGCACCATACTTCAGCGTGCCGATAACGAGTTTCGGGGACGTCTGTTTTGGCGCCCACAAGGTGAACGCTGTTTTTCTGCGACTCAATAGATTGGCACTCATTTCACATAACCTCTGAATTGAATTTTTGGACAGCTTAGTTTACTGGAAAAAGCTGAAATTCAAGCAGAAAAATAACGCGGAAAAGCTGGGGGGCATGGAGTCTTGCGATACGGTAGAGCCGATCGCATCTTTTGTGCATCCTAAGATCGAGAGAGCTGCATATGCTTAAAGAAGGCGACATCGCACCGGACATTCATCTTCAGACCGACACGGGTGAAGACTTCGATTTGAAGGCGCACCGCGGCCGGAAGATCATTCTGTACTTCTATCCGCGGGCGGACACGCCGGGATGCACCATCGAGGCCTGCGAGTTTCGCGACGAAGGCCCACAGTTTGTCTCGAAAGACGCGCTGATCGTCGGCGTTTCCCCCGACACGGTCAGCGCGCAGGCGAAGTTCAAACAGAAGTTCGACCTGAATTTCATTTTGCTCGCGGACAAAGACAAAGAGGCCGCGATCGCGTACGACGTTCTCAAAGAGAAGAATATGTACGGGAAGAAGGTGATGGGCGTGGAGCGCACAACGTTCCTGATCGATGAGAAGGGACGCATCGCGAAGATCTTCAACAAGGTCAAGCCGGAAGGTCACGCAATGGCCGTTTTGAACGCGGTGTGAAGCCGCCGCTGTGGCCTTCGGGCCACGCGTGTGGCGCCTGAAAGACTCTGTTATCCCGGGACGCGGCGTGGGATAATTGTGCTCATATGCACCCGAAGTCCTTGCTGCGTACGGGCCTACTTACGGCCGCGCTCTGCAGCCCTGTCTTGTACGCTGCCGATGTCCCGGCTGCCGCGTCACCGACCGCGAACGTCAAAGTCGTTGAGATGATTGTCGCCAAAGTGAACGGCGAGATCATCACCCAGACGGAACTGGAGCATCAGCGCGCCGTGATTCAGGCGGAACTGCAGAAGGACGCAACGATTCCGCAAGATAAGCTTGCCGCTGAGGTCAGCCAAAAGCAGGCGGATGCTCTTCGCGGCAAGATCGACGAACTGCTTCTGACGCAGAAGGCTAAGGAGCAATCGATCAGCGTCGATGCCGAAGTCACCAAACGGCTGGCGCAACTTCAGGCGGACAGCAAGAAGGCGGACCCCGAAGAGTTCCATCGCTGGATTCAGGAGAACGCGGGCATTCCGTTTGAAGATTTCAAGAGCCAGATGCGCGACCACCTGTTGACCCAGAAGCTGGTCAGCCAGGAAGTGGCCTATAAGATCAGCATCCCGCAATCTGAAATCAAGGCGTACTACGAGCAGCACAAGGCGGATTTTGTTCGCGAGGAACAGGTGTTTCTGCGCGAGATCCTGATTGCTCCCAAGAGCAACTCCCCCGCGGATGTCGCGGCCGCCGAGAAGAAAGCGAAAGAGATTTGCGCCCGCGCCCGCAAGGGAGAGAAATTCGCGGAACTTGCCCGGTCTTACTCGGATGCCGCTACCGCGCAGCAGGATGGCGAGTTGGGCGCGTACAAGAAGGGACAGTTGCTGAAGCCGATCGAAGACGCCGTTTTCTCGCAGAATCGCGGGTACGTGACTGATCCGATCCGCACCAGCGGCGGCTTCGAAATCCTCAAGGTTGAAGAGCGCTACCAGGCGGGCCAGGCGGCGTTGGAAGATGTCCAGAACGAGATTATGGACAAGCTGTACGCGCCGCGGATGGAGCCGGAACTGCGCAAGTACCTGACCAAGCTGCGTGAAGACGCATTTATCGAAATCCGCGGCGGCTGGGTGGATAGCGGAGCGGCGCCGGGCAAGGACACGAGTTGGAAGGATCCGGCCACGATTCAGCCCGAGACCACGACGAAAGCTCAGGTGCAGGCGCAGAAGAAGAAGCGGATTCTCGGCGTGATTCCGCGGCATACCAGTTCGGTTAGCTCCTCCGATCCTGGATCTTCCGGTAAATCAACCCCGGCTACAACTCCCGCGACGACACCCCCCGCTTCGGGATCGAGTTCGTCTTCTTCGTCCTCTTCTCCGTCCTAGGGATGAAGCCTTGTTACGTCAGTGGGCTGGAAGCAAGCCAGCTCATTACCAGCTCGTTTCTGGTCTATTCGAAAGAGATCCGCGAGAAGAAGACGGGGGAACCCTATCTCTCGCTACTGCTTGCCGATAAGACGGGCCGCATCGATGCCAAGATGTGGGACAACGTCAATGAGGTGTTGGCTTCGTTCGACCGCGACGACTTCGTAAAAGTGAAGGCGCTCGTTCAGATTCATCAGAACCGCCCGCAGTTGACGATTCACAAGATCCGGCGCTTGGACGATCACGAGGTCGAGTTTATCGACTTCTATCCGTGTTCCTCGCGCGATCCGGATGTAATGTGGGGTGAGCTGTTGGCCATTGCGGGCGAAGTGAAGAACCCGCACCTGCGTGCACTATTGCAGGCGTTCCTTTCGGATAGCGAGATCGCTGTTCGATTCCGGCGCGCCCCCGCCGCGAAGACGATCCACCACGCGTTCCTCGGGGGCCTGCTGGAACATGTCCTCTCACTTTGCATGCTGAGCCGCTCCGTTGCGTCCCACTATCCGCACATCGATGTGGATCTCCTGATCACGGGCGCGGTGCTCCACGACGTCGGTAAGGTTTACGAGCTCACCTACGATCGCGGTTTCGGCTACTCGGTAGAAGGGCAGCTTCTCGGGCATATTCCGCTCGCCATGCGGATGCTCTCGGACAAGCTCCGCGATCTACCGGATTTTCCCGATCGGCTTCGGACCCTTGTCGAACACATGATCCTCAGCCATCACGGGCAGCTGGAATTCGGATCGCCGCGCGTTCCGCTATTTGCCGAGGCGATGCTCTTCCACTATCTGGACGACATGGACTCCAAGATGGAGTGCATGCGCAATCTGGTGGAGAACGATCGGACCGGAGATCAGCTGTTTACGGGATACAGTTCGCCGTTGCAACGAGTTGTGCTGCGGAAGCAGGCGTTTCTTCATCCAGTTCCTCCGGCCGCGAGCCTCATCCCGCAGGCCTCCGAACCTGCCCGATCGCAGCCTCAGCAGCACGCGTCGAAGCCAGAACCGCAGCCCTCCAGCTCTCCCTTCGGAGCGAAGCTTCTCGACGCGCTTCGGGAAAACTAATGCCCGAGCCCGCGCGCATTCTTATCCGGGCCACCAATTGGATCGGGGACGCAGTCATGTCACTGCCCGCCTTGCGCGCCGTCCGTAGCCGTTACCCGCAGGCCCACATCGCGGTGCTGGCTCGGCCTTGGGTAGAAGACTTGTATCGCGGCGAAAGCAGCGTGGATCGCGTGATCCCGTATGCGCATCGCCCCGGCGTCCACGACTTCGCCGCCAAGTGGAACACGACGCGCCTCCTCGCTCGAGAGAATTTCGATCTCGCGATCCTCTTTCAGAACGCATTCGAAGCTGCGCTGATCGCAAAACTATCCGGAATTTCAAAGATCGTGGGGTATAACCGCGACGGACGCGGCCCCCTGCTGACGGATTCCATTCCGGTTCCATCTCCCGGAGAAATCCCCAAGCACGAACGGTTCTATTACCTGGAGCTGCTGCGCCGCGCCGGAATCATCGACGAGATCCCGCAATCCGACGAGATCCGCCTCGAATCTGCGGCCGAAGCAGCAACCGCGGGCCGCGAAACACTAGCTTCCATGGGCGTACCGTTCCCCGTAATTGGAATCAGTCCAGGCGCTGCCTACGGCTCCGCGAAACGCTGGCTACCCGAGCGCTTCGCCGAGGCAGCCATCCAACTTGCATCCGAATATCAGGCTTCCATTTGCCTTTTTGGTTCCTCTGCCGAGCGATCGCTCTGCGATTCCATTGTTGAGATGATCGTCAGCCGCGCGCCAAAACTTTATGTCCGCAGTTTGGCCGGCAACACGTCACTTCGTACGTTCATCGACTGCACGGCGGCATGCATGCTGTTCCTGACCAACGATTCCGGAGCCATGCATATCGCGTCCGCTCTGGGTGTTCCGACCGTGACCGTTTTCGGCGCTACCGATCATCTCGCCACCGGGCATACGGGAACGCGCGGCCGTGTGATCCGCAACGATGTCCCGTGCAGCCCTTGCCTCCGCCGCGAGTGCCCGATCGACCATCGATGCATGACCGGAGTCCCTGCCTCGGCCGTCGTCGACGCGGCGAACGAGCTATTGAGCGTCCATTGAATACACGCGAAAAAGTACTCACTCGCGAGCAAGCGATCGAATGCGCGAAGTCGGTATCGGCGAACATCGTGATCGGGCGCTTCGACGTCCTGCGCGCATCAACGACTGCCCGGCTCGGTGCGCTCGCCCGGCCCGACGCGCGCCTCTTCGCCATCGTTCTAGATGATCCTTCTGCGTTGTTGACACTTCGCGCCCGCGCCGAGCTTGCAGCTGCTTTGCGGGTGATAGACTACGTCATCCCTGTGGAGAGCGACCCGGCTGATTTAATTTCCGCTATGGCTCCTGGTGAAGTTTTTGACGAAAGCAGCGCGCATCTGCAGGCCACGCACAAGCTGATCGACCATGTCCGCGAACGTCACAAGGAGCCCAGCCATTAGTTCCGGCATCCTGGTCGTGCGGCTTGGCGCGATGGGAGACGTGCTGCACGCCCTGCCTGCGGCTGCGTCGCTCAAGCACAGTTTTCCCGCTTCGAAATTAACGTGGGTGGTCGAGAGCACGTGGGCGCCGCTGCTCGAAAACAACAGCTTCATCGATCGCGTGATCTGCCTCGATCGCCGCCGCTCCAGTTCGTGGCTGAGCACGCTTCGCGAGCTGCGCGAGCAGCGCTTCTCTCTGGCATTCGATTTTCAAGGGCTGCTCAAGTCCGCAATCACCGCATCGCTCGCGCGGCCGGATCGCCTCATCGGCTACAGTCACCGGCTGGTGCGCGAACGGATGGCGGCGTGGTTCTATTCCAATCGCGTGTCCAGCGCGGCGGTGCATATTGTTGACCGTCATCTGGATGCCGCCGCAGCAGCCGGCGCCGTCAATCTGATTCGTTCGTTCCCGCTGCCGCTCGGCACGCCCGAAGGCGATCTGCCCGATGTACCTTTCGTTCTGGCCACACCTTCGGCCGGATGGAAGAGCAAGCAATGGCCGCTCGAATCCTACGCGGAGGTCGCCCGCTTGTTGAAGGACCAGTGGAACATCCCGCTGGTTCTGAACGGGCCGCCGTCCGCGCGCGCAGAGCTGGAGCAAGTCCCCGGGGTGTGGGTTCATTCGAGCGGCATCTCCGGCCTGATTGATGCGACGCGCCGGTCGACCGCGGTGATCGGCGTCGATAGCGGTCCGATGCATCTTGCCGCTGCGATCGCGAAGCCTGGCGTCGCGATCTTCGGTCCTACCGATCCGGCGCGGAACGGTCCTTATGGCGGCTCCTTGCAAGTGCTGCGAAGCGCGAACGCCGGAGTCGTCGGCCTGACACGCGGCGATTACCGCCGAGGCGATACCATCGACGCGAGTATGCGCGAGATCACTCCGGAGCAAGTGATGGCCGCGCTCGCTAGCGTGCTGTGACGTTCCCGAAGCGCTACGCCGATCAAGTCGCGCGCCTCCGCGTGCCTTCCGGGTTCCTGCTGGTGGCGACGTTCGCGTGGCTCTCTCATCCCACGCGCAATTCGCTGCTGCTAGGCGGCGCGGTCTCGACTCTTGGATTGTTGCTGCGCGCCTGGGCCGCCGGACATCTCGCGAAAGACAAGCAGCTCTGTCAATCCGGGCCCTACGCGTGGTCGCGGAACCCGCTCTATATCGGAACCTTACTGGTGGCGTGCGGTCTCGTGATCGCCGGACGAAGCATCGCGCTCGCGGTCATCTTCACGATTGTCTTCATCTTCATTTACCTGCCCGTGATCGAACTCGAAGAGCAACACCTGCGCGATCTGTTTCCCGATTTCGACGAGTATGCGCGTCGCGTGCCGCGGCTGATCGGCCTTCGAAAGCGCCCGGCCGCAGTGGGCAAAAGCTTCCAACCCAAGCTCTACGTTTACAATCGCGAGTATCAAGCTCTCCTCGGATTCCTCGCCGGCCTCGCGTTCCTGATCATCAAGTGGATGACCTTACAGTAGTCCTGGTTTCGCCGCGCAATCCGTTGAATATCGGAGCGTGCGCACGCGCCATGAGCAACTTCGGATTTCACGATCTGCGCCTCGTGAATCCCTATGACAAGGCGTTCCGGGAAGCCGTTAGCGCGGTTGGCGGTGCGCCAGTGCTGCAGTCCGCGCGCGTTTACGATGATCTCGCTGCGGCCGTCTCTGATTGTTCCCTCGTGGTGGGAACGACCTCGATCGGCAACCGCGAATTGCAGCACGCCCTATACCCGCTCGAAGCCGCCGCACCGTTGCTGCGAGGCAAAACCGCGCTGCTCTTCGGCTCCGAGAAGTTCGGCCTCTCGAACGATGACATTAGCTTCTGCCATTTCCTCATACGGATTCCGACGACGCCCGAAACGCCGTCGATGAACCTCGGCCAGGCTGTCGCGGTCTGCCTCTACGAACTGATCCGCGATCCGTCGGCGCACGCGGCTGCGGAAGTGCGCCGCTCGCTTAGCGGCAACGATGCCGAACAGATCACGCGCATGCTGCTGGAAGTTCTCCATCGCAGCGGATACACCAATCGCATCGTGGCCACATCCACGGAGCGGAAGATCCGCCGCTTCATCCGCCGCATTCATCTGGGTGGGGTCGACGGTCGCCTGGTCCTCGGCTTTCTGCGTCAATTGCTCTGGAAGCTTAGATAGTGGGTCGGTTTGGCTCGGCGTCGTTTCCGGCAAAGAGACCGTTGCGCTACTCGAACTAAACGTTTGCGATTTGGATCGGTGGCTACATGTAGCTATAATTCAGATGTGGAGACTGGCATACGCGAATTGAAGGACAACCTCAGCCGATACATTCGGCGGATCGAAAAGGGTGAGCGTATCGTCGTCACTGCCCATGGGCGCATTGTAGCGGAGTTGGTCCCCCCCGTTGCCGACCGTCAAAGCCGGATTAGTCAGTTCGACCGGCTCGTCGCGTCCGGCGCGATCACGCCACCCGCCGAGAGCGGTGACCCTCTGGAAGGTTGCCCTGAAATTCGGCTCGACCCTGGTACGGCAACCGCCCTTATCGACAGCGATCGTGGCGAAGCGTAAGGCAGTTCCAGCCCGTCGTACCCGGCCGTCCGGCCGCTCCTCTGAAGCCAAAGATATGCCTATGAGGCGCTACATTGAATCCAGCGCCCTGGTTGCGGCTTTACTCGAGAGCGATGCACCCGCCATAGCCTCTATTCGGGCGGGCGAGCAGCGGGTAACGTCCGCGCTTACGATTGCCGAAGCCAGCCGCGCGGTCCTTCGCGCACGCATTTCGGGAAGGATCACAGCTCAGCAGCAACGGGACGTATTGGTCACACTACAGAGATTTGCCCGCCGCTGTCATTTGGTGAGCATCACTGACATGATCCTCGCCCACGCCGGACGCCCCTTTCCGGTGGAACCGATTCGCACCTTGGACGCTATTCATCTGGCGACTGTCGAAGCCTTGGGCGATCCGGCCGCCCAACTGATAATCGTCACCCGTGACCTCCGCATTCGTGACAACGCGACGGCTTTAGGCCACCCGGTTGAATGACGGACCATCAGGGAACACGACTAAACCGCCGAAGCTTAAAATAGAAGAGCGGGAATGATCCAACTCACCGGCGCGGGCAAGCGCTTCGGGCCGAAAATCCTATTCGAAAATCTCGACTGGCTGATCACGCCGAAGGAGCGCGTCGGTATCGTCGGCGCGAACGGCACCGGCAAGTCGACTCTGCTTAAGACGTTGGCGGAGATCGAGACGCTCGATTACGGATCGATCACGTTCAGCAAAGGCATCACCGCCGGCTACCTGCCGCAGGATGGGTTGAGCCTCTCCGGCCGGTCTGTGTTCGCCGAGTGCATGTCCGTCTTCGATGACGTGCGCGCGCTGGAGGAAGAGCAGGAAGCGCTGACGCATCAGATGGCGGAACTCGATCACGGCAGCTCCGAATACCGCCGCGTCGCTGATCGTTTCCATCAGACGCAGGCTGAGTTTCAGGCGCGTGATGGCTACTCGATCGAGTCGAAGGTCGGCGCTGTTCTCACGGGACTCGGATTCTCCCGCGACGATTGGGCCCGCCGCACGGAGGAGTTTTCCGGAGGCTGGCAGATGCGTATCGCGCTGGCCAAACTGCTGCTGGAAGAACCCAATCTGCTGCTGCTGGATGAGCCGACGAATCATCTGGATATCGAAGCGCGCGACTGGCTGGAAAGCTATCTCGCCGACTACCCCAATGCGTTTGTTCTGATCTCGCACGATCGTTATTTCCTGGACCAGACCGTCAGTCGCATCGCTGAATTGTGGAACAAGCGCGTCCATTTCTACACCGGCGGTTACACGAAATTCGAAACGCTTCGGATGGAGCGCCGGGCGCAACTCGAAGCGGCGTACCGCAATCAGCAGGAGAAGATCGAGCAGCTCGAGCTGTTCATCAATCGCTTTCGCGCGCAAGCCACCAAGGCCAAGCAAGTGCAGAGCCGCATCAAGGAACTGGAGCGCATTGAACGCATCGAGATCCCGCCGGATGAGCGCACGATCCACTTCACGTTCCCGCAACCGAAAGCGAGCGGGCGCGTGGTGGCCGAGTTCCGCAATGTATCCAAAGACTACGGACCAAAGCACGTGTTCGGTGGCGCGTCGTTCCTGATCGAGCGCGGCGATCGCGTGGCGTTGACCGGCGTGAATGGAGCCGGAAAATCGACGCTGATCAAGATACTCGCGGGGATCGAGCCGGTCACAGCGGGCGAATACACGATCGGTCATAACGTCGAGCCGGATTACTTCGCGCAGGATCAGTACAAGGAACTCGACCCCGAAGCGCGCATGTTGGATGACCTCGGAATCGTTGCGCCGCGAGCAACGAACACGGAGTTGCGAACGATTCTGGGGTCCTTCCTCTTCTCCGAAGACGACGTGTTCAAGCGGATCGGCGTACTCTCCGGTGGCGAACGCAACCGCTATGCGCTAGCGCGCATGCTGATGAATCCGAGTAATTTCCTGCTGCTCGATGAGCCGACGAACCACCTCGATATGCGCGCGAAGGACGTTCTGCTGCGCGCCTTGCAGGAGTTCACCGGGACCGTGGTGTTCGTATCGCACGATCGCTATTTTCTGGAGCAACTGGCAACGCGCGTCATCGAAGTAGGTGGCGGCGAAGTGCATCCGTTTCCGGGCACCTATCAGGAGTTCCTGTGGACTAAGAGCGGGCAGGCGCCTTCAGCACAAGCCGAGATCAAGATTCCGGAATCGCTGCCCCGCATCGAGGTTGATGCGAATGGAACCGGCAAAGCGAACCGGGTAAATCCGATCAAACTCCGCCAGATGAAAGACCGTGCTGCGGCTATCGAAGAAGAGGTGAGCCGTCTCGAAGAAGAGATCGCCGAGCGCGAACGCGGCCTCGCCGATTACCAGGGCGCAAGCCACGCCATAGAAGCGTTCGAGGCTCTGGCCGCGCAACGGCGCAATCTGGAAAACCTGCTCGCCGAGTGGGAAGAAGTGTCGCAAACCATCGAAGCCAACGCTTGATTGATATAAAATCCGGACAGCCCCCATCACCAACCATGTACTCACCGAAAGTAATCCTTCTTTGCGCAGTCGCGCTCGGTTCAACCACATTTCTCGTCGCCGATTGGCCAACCTTCGGGGGCGACCCCGCGCGCTCCGGCTGGGCCAAAGCCGAGGACACGTTCACCAAAGACAACGTCAAGAACCTGACGCTGCAGTGGAAGGTCACCCTCGATAACCAGCAGCGCGAGTTGAACGCGTTAACGCCGCCGGTGGTTCTGGAAGGCGTCATCACGCAGAAGGGTTTTAAAGAATACGTGATCGTGGGTGGATCTTCCGACACGCTTTCCGCGATCGACGCCGATACTGGAAAGCTGGTGTGGAAGAAAGCTTTCCAGGTGGATACGACCAAGCGTCCGGAAAAGCCTTTCTGGCTCTGTCCGAATGCGTTGAACGCGACTCCGGTGGTCAATCACTGGGCCGACAAGTTCGTCCCCAACAACACCGTGTTCGCCATTGCGAGCGACGGCAAGCTGCACGCTTTGAACGTGAATGATGGCGAGGACCGCATTCCTCCGGTGCAGTTCACTCCGCCTTACTCCAAGAACTGGAGCATGAATCTGCGCAACGGGATCATCTACACCACGGTGTCGCAGGGATGCGGCGGCGCGAAGTCGGGCGTATATTCGATGGACTTCCATACTCCGGAACACAAGGTCTTGTTCACGCCGTCCAGCACGGCGGGCGGCGCAGGTGTCTGGGGCCGCGGTGGCGTGTCGATCGGAAGCAAGAGCTTGTTCGCGGCGACCGGAGATGGTCCGTACGACACGGCCAAAGGGAACTACTCGGACACCGTCCTCGGGATTGATCTCGATAACACCAAAATCACGGATTACTACACGCCGGCTAATCGCTCTTACATCACGCGCAAAGATCTCGATATGGGGAATCTGACCCCAGCGGTCTTCGACTACAAGGGCCGCGAAATCGTAGCGGCGGCCGGTAAAGAAGGCGTGATCTATCTGCTCGATGCGGCCAACCTGGGCGGGGCCGATCATCGCACGCCTCTGTTCCGTAGCCCACTTTACGCAAACGAGCAAATCGATTTCGCCGGGCATGGTTTCTGGGGCGCGTTTGCGACGTGGCAAGACCCGGCCGGTGATCGTTGGTTGTTTGCGCCGGCAAGCGGTCCAAAGGCGAGCCCGTCGCCCGAGTTCAAGATGAAAAACGGCGATGCACCGCACGGAAGCATCATGGCTTTCAAAGTCGAAGATCAGGATGGAAAGCCGGCGCTGACTCCCATGTGGATTTCGCGGGACATGAATGTTCCGGAGCCGCCGATCGTCACGAACGGCGTGGTGTTCGCAGTGTCGAATGGCGAGTTCACCGGCCAGGCAAAGGAGAGCGGCGGCTTGTATAGTTCCGACGAGCGCATCAAAGCTCATGTGGGAAAGGCCGTGCTGTATGCCTTCGATGCGGCGACGGGCAAGGAGCTGTTCTCGAGCGGCGACGCAATGCAAAGCTTCACGCATTTCAGTGGGATCGCCGTATCCGCCGGTCACATCCTGGTGACGACGTTCGACAACACGCTCTATTCGTTTGGATTGAAGGACCAGTGAAGCGCCGGGATTTTTTGACCGCGCGGCGCTGGGCTGGCCGCGCTCAGCCGGTTTCCGCATCATCTATACGCGGCGGCTACGCGTAAGGACGCGACGGATCGGGTGCTCCTCGGTCCGCGTCAAGTCAGCGTCAGCCGGCTCGCGGTGGGCACGGGAACCAACGGCAGCAACGGAAGTTCGGATCAGACGCGCAAGCTCGGAGTGCGCGGTGTTGCGGATATGCTTCGCTTCGGCTACGACAACGGGGTCACGTTTTGGGACTCGGCCGACCAGTATGGCAGCCATCCACATCTTCGTGAAGCGTTGAAATCGGTCAGGCGCGAGAACGTTACGATTCTGACGAAGACGCATGCATCGACAGCTGCGGAGATGAAGGCGGATCTCGATCGGTTCCGGCGCGAGATCAATACGGATTTCCTGGACATTCTGCTGCTCCACAACATGCAGGAAGCAGACTGGCCGGATCGCAAAAAGGGCGCGATGGACGTGATCAGCGAAGCTCAGGTGCGCGGTATCGTCCGAACGAAGGGGACATCGTGCCACACGCTGGCTGCGCTGAAAACGTCGGCGGCCACTCCTTGGGTTGAGGTTGATCTTGCGCGCTTCAACTCGGCGCAGGTGCTGATGGATGCCGAACCGGAAGTGGTGCTCGGAGTTTTGAAGCAGATGAAGGCGTCCGGTAAGGGCGTGATCGGGATGAAAATTTTAGGCGCGGGGCAACTCGCGAACCGGGTCGACGAGTGCCTCCAGTACGCTCTGGCGCATAGCGGCACGATCGACTGTTTCACGATCGGCGCCGAGAGTCAGGATCAACTCGCCGATCTCATCCGCAAGATTCCCGCGGCAAGCCTCCGCGCTTAGGGATGACTTATTGCCGGGTACCGCACCACGTTATAGCTAATTAGATTCAGCGCGTCGGTGACGACGCCGTTGATCGCATTCACGTTGCCCTGAAAGGAAATCGTAATCGGAGCGGTGATGGAATCGGGCGCCGAAGTGAGGAAAGGCAGCAAGACGAGCACGGTGCCGAAGCTCTGTCCGTCAAACGATGTGGCGCCGGTAGTGACCGAGGCATTCGCGCCGGCTGAGATCATCGCGTCATTCAGTCCGCCGGTGCGATTCAACAGCGTGGTCGCACCCCACGCGACGCTGTAGTTGAAGATGGCCGTACCACCGGTGTGTGCGAGCAGCATCCGGATTTCAACGCGATCGCCCGGGCCCAGAAAGCCGGCCGGGAGTGTGCAGGTTCCCAGCGTCGCGGTGCCGGTCGACGACGTCGTAGTGCCGGTCGCGCTGCACACCACCTGCGGATTCCACACCGGGAAGATCACGATGCCATTACTCGAACCACCGCCCTGTCCGAACGTGGGGCCGACCGATTGTGATTGCGCTGTAGGCGAAAGGCGATACGACGCGATCAGTGTATCTCCCGGTTGCGGCGCCGCGCCCGCGCCGAATTGCACGACTTGTCCGGTCAGCGTGTAATCGAAGCCTTGCTGCTGCATGATTCCGTTGCGGAACAGCAGGAGCGAAGTCGCGGGCGAAGGAGTGCCGATTAAAGCGAAGTTCAGATTCGATCCATCCACGACCCCGCCTGGAATCTCGCTATCGGAGTAGCCCGGCAGTTGCGTGGGATCGAAGCATGGCCCCGAAGTCCCGTCAACATAAACGCAATCCGTCGCGTTCCCGACCACGGTTTCCAGTGCGCCGTCCTGGTCGACGATGGCGACGCGGTTGGTTCCATATCCGCCGCCCTTTAAAGGACGTGCCGATAAGTCGGATGAGAGCCCGGTGACTCCCGACTCGGGAATCGGGTTTTGTGCAACGGCTCCACCGACCGACCCGCCCTGCGTGCCATTTCCCGAGACCTGCTGCGGAGCGCCCGCCGTCGAACTGGTGCGTACGGCTGCGACCGTCAGCGGTGTTGTACTCGGAGGTACCATCCAGGTCTCTTCGTATTGGATGTACCCATCGCTCTCGTAGAGCACGGTATAGGGTTGCACTGGCGTCCCAGTAGTGTTTGGTACGAGCTGAACATAGATGGCGCCGTTCACAATAGGAACGTTCAGGCTTTGCATCCCGACGGGTGAACCATTGGACGACTGGAAGGAATACCAGGTGATCACCGCCGTCGCGTTCATCCGGGTCCCATTCGCGCTATAGAGAGTGTCCTGGATGGTCGTCAGTTGCGGCTGAGCGTGCAAGCTATGCAAGCCCGCGCCGATGAGTAGTGAAAGGCCCACAAGACGGCCGGTTGACATGCTTGCCTCCGAGAGATGGCGCGAAGTTAGGCTCCGCTGCCAACAGTCTAGGGGTGAGCGCTCGAAAACGAAGGTCTTCCTTGGTGCGGGGAGTTACGTAAATGGTTGCGTTTCAATCAGTAACAAGTATTTCGATTTCGTGTCAACGGCGCGGCTCGAGCGTGTGATACGGTGTTAGCGAAGCACTCTAAGTCGAGACAGGAGTTCAAAATCGTGACTACCAAGGAAGTAGCAGACAAGCTAGTAAAGCTTTGCTCGGAAGGCAAGTTCGACGAGGCCATCAACGAGCTTTACGGAACCGACATTGTAAGCATGGAGGCAAGTGCGCCTCCAGGAGGATCGCGCGAAACGAAGGGGCTCGAAGGCGTGAAAGGTAAGGCCGAATGGTGGAGTTCCAACCACGAGGTTCACTCTTCCAAGGTAGAAGGGCCTCTGGTTGCCGGCTCTCATTTCGCCGTGACGTTTAAGATGGATGTCACCTTCAAGCCGCAATCCAAGCGGTTTCAGATGGAAGAAATAGCCGTTTACGAAGTCAGCGACGGCAAAATCGTGTACGAACAGTTCTTCTATAAGATGTAATTGAGCACGCAGCACCAAAGCTGCGCCTTTGTCGTAAACTCGTTTCGTGCAAATCTTCGCGCCTGCTGCGGCGAGCGGCACACTATCCGTGCAAGCCTCGCCGCACCTGAGTCGCTCCGCAAGCATTCGCCTCGTCGCCCTCGCGCTTTTGAGTATCCTGCTGCTTCGAACAGCCTGGGTTGCGGAAGATGCCTTCATTCCCTTTCGGGTTCTTGACAATTTTCTGAACGGCTATGGTCTTCGATGGAATGTCGCGGACCGAGTGCAGACTTACACAGATCCGCTCTTCCTAGGGATTGTCACGTTCGTTACCTGGCTCTCCGGAAATGTCTACTTATCCGTAATTGCGGTATCTCTCGTGTTGTCTCTAGTCACGTTTCTTCTGATCACGCGCGATGCCAGCGACATGGGAGTGATCACCGCAAGTTTCGCGCTTCTCTTCTCCAAAGCTTTCATTGACTTCTCTATATCCGGAATCGAGAATCCGGCAACCCACTGCGCCATCGCGGCTTATCTCTATTTTTACTGGCGCCGGCGGGATCCGTTCCTTCTTACTCTCATCGCCGCATTAGCTGTAACTAACCGCGAAGATACAGTCTTATTCTTTCTTCCCTCTCTCGGAATGCTATACCTTCGAACCGGTTTTCGGCGTGTGTGGCGAAGTGCGCTACTAGGTTGGACCCCTTGCCTGGCATGGTTGGCATTTTCTCTTTTCTACTACGGATTCCTCTTCCCGAACACCGCTTACGCCAAGCTCAACACCGGGATTCCCACCCGCGACATGATCTTCCAGGGGATCGTCTACTACATGAATGCCATTCAGCACGATACCAGCACGGTTTTCGTGATCAGTCTCGGTCTGGTGGTTGCCTACTACGCGCGGGAGTGGGCGCTGGCCGCCGGTGTCGTACTTAACCTGATCTATATTCTGCGTGTCGGCGGAGACTTCATGTCCGCCCGCTTTTTCAGTGCGTCGCTCGTATTCTGTGTAGCTTTGATCGCGAGATACTGGGATCCGCGATGGACTCTGGGCGTACCCGTTCTCGCGTTGATTGGCGGCTTGGGGCTATGGGTACCATATCCGACAGTAACCACGGCCACTGCCGACGTCACTCCCCGGCTGATTTTTGGCGGGGTCGCGGACGAACGGTCCCATTACTATGAATGCGCTGGACTGATGCACTACCGGCGCGATACCTTGTGGCCGTTGTGCGCCTTCACCGTGGTTGGCGCTGAAGCTAGAGATTCCGGATTTAAGACTGTTGTCATGCCGAACATTGGCTACTACGGATGGATTGTCGGGCCGAAAGTTCATGTGGTTGACCCATTCGCCCTGGGCGATGCTTTTCTAGCGCGGCTGCCGATCGTCAAAGGACCTTGGCGCGTCGGGCATTACCTGCGAGATTTGCCGGAGGGCTATCTGGATACCGTAACCACCGGCGTGAATACCATTGCCGACCCGGATCTGCACGAATACTATTCCCACTTACACACCGTGATTAGCGGCGACCTCTGGAGTATCGATCGTTTCAAGCAGATCTTTCTCTTCAATGTTGGATACTACGACCATCTTGTCCCGCACACCCGGTCGCGACCCTGGGGCTAAGCGTCGGAATCGAGACCGGCCTTCGCCAGTAGACGCCGGAGCGGATGTTCGCCACCCGCCCCGCGCTGCACTCCGGCCAGCCGTCCTTCACGATCGACTACGTTGTAGATTGGATACACACTGGCCTGGCAAATGGCCGCGAGCGTTGTATCTTCCGCAAGAATCACCTTCGATTTGCGGGGCGATGCTTCGAGGTACTTCTTCACCTTGCGGCGAGGCTCACCCATATTGACGGCGAGCACCACCAACCCATCCTTCTCGAACTCCTCGAGAAGGCTCTCTACCACCGGCTCGTCACTCTTGCATGGCGGGCACCAAGTCGCCCAGAAATCGATCAGGACGACCTTGCCCTTGACGGTCTCGGAACTAATTCGCTCCCCGTCCATTGTCTTCGCGAAGAAGTGCGGAAAGGGTTCGTTGGTGTCGAGCGCGAAGGTTTGTCTCGCACCTATACAGGAAAGCAGGGCCCAAACGGCCTCGCGTCGGGATACAGTGGGCATGCTCAGTTATCGTAAACCTATAAGGGTCGTTTTCGCTAATCGAGTTCCGAATCGCCATCAACGTGAACATCCGACCATTCTCTGTACCGTCTTATCCGCCCGAACTGGATGACCTGCGAGAGCGGCTCGCGCGGACACGCTGGCCCGACCAGATTCCGGACTCCGGGTGGGAGTACGGTGTCGACTTAGGCTTCCTGCAGCAGATTTGCGACTACTGGCGAAATCAATTCGACTGGACTCGTCAAGTAGAGAAGCTATCCGAGTTTCACCATTACCGGTGTGAGGTAGACGGGCTTGGGATTCATTTCATCCACGAACGCGGCAAGGGTCATTCTCCGATTCCGCTGATCCTTACCCACGGGTGGCCCGGATCTTTCATTGAGATGCTACCGATCCTTCCACTGTTGACGGACCCCGCAACCAATGGCGGCGATCCGGCCGATTCGTTCGATGTTGTGATTCCATCGCTGCCCGGTTTTGGCTTCTCGGATCAGCCGGTCCGCCCCGGGGTGAACTCGTTTCGGGTCGCCGAGTTATGGGCGGGACTGATGGGCGAGCTCGGGTACGATCGCTTTGGCGCGCAAGGAGGAGACATCGGTGCTGGCGTGAGCACGATTCTTGGACTGCGTCACGCGCACCGCATAATCGGTGTTCACCTGAACTACCTTCCCGGATCCTACAAGCCATGGCTTGAGGGCGCCCCCGACTTAGCACCGGAGGAACGGGAATTCGGGGGTACTGTGGCCCGCTGGTTTGAAGAGCGCGGCGCCTATGCGCACCTTCAGGGAACGCGCCCTGATACTGCCGCTTATGGTTTGAATGACTCACCCGCGGGGCTCGCGGCCTGGATACTTGAAAAGTTTCGCGAATGGTCCGATTGCGGCGGCGATCTCTATCGAAAGTTCAACCGGGATGACCTACTAACCAACGTGACGCTCTACTGGATGACTAAGACGATCGGCTCCTCTTTCCGGCTGTATTTCGAGAACCGGAAAGCGCCGCTTCAGTTCGGGCGCGGGGATTTCGTTCGCCCGCCTTGCGCTTTTGCCCGGTTTCCAAAGGAAATATCCGCGCCTCCCCGTGAGTGGGTCGAGCGCGGATACAACATTCAACATTGGGTCGAAATGCCCCGGGGCGGTCACTTCGCAGCGTTCGAAGAGCCTGAACTACTGGCACAGGATATTCGAGAGTTCTTTCGCCCGCTTAGGACTTAGCAGCCTTAGGGATTGATGTCCTGCTTGGTTTCCAACTTGCTTTCGAGCGTGGCTAGATAAGCCTTTTGAACATCGGGCGCCTTACCTTGCGCGACCTTCATCTCTTTGGCCGCATCGCCAAACTTACCCTGTGCGGAGTAGACGCGAGCAAGCCCCACATGCACGAACCATTCGTCGGGATGTTTCTTCGCGTTCTCGAGGAAGATCGCGAAAGCTTCGTCCGTGCGCTTCTCGGCCTGCAACTGCCGCGCGAAGGTATGGACCTGGAGCGGATTGGCCAACGCCAAAGCTTTCTTTTGCGCAACGGCAGCTTCGTCCTTGCGGCTGAGCGCAGTCAGAACAGTCGACTTAGTCATTTCATTCTCGTAGCGGTCTTCATTCTCGATGGATTTGTTCGCGTAGGTAAGCGCCTCGTCCAAATCGACCTTCTCCTTCACGAGGTAGCTCGCGGCATCATCCCAGCTCATCCATGTGTACTGCGACAGATTCCGAAGCTGCTTCTTTAGACTTGCCTGTACCACGTCGTGGACATTGACCGAGACCTTGAACGGGACCGCCAACTTCTCCCACTCCAGTAAAACTGTCGCGGAGTCAGGTTGCAACTGGTCGAAGTCATAAGTCAGGGCATTGTGCATATCCGCGGTGGCGGGCTTTACGCTTACGCGGAGTGCGTCTTCCTTCTGGTCATAAGTGAAAGATCCCCAGGAAGTAGAGTTCTTGGAGAAGATGATGGTCCATTCGTCCGCGGTCGGGATCATATGCAGTCCGTAGGTTCCCTTATCGAGCGGCTTGCCCTCGACTAAGACCGGATCGCTGAAAGTGATCGTGGTATTTTCGTTTGCGCCGGCGCGCCACACGGCGCCGTAGGGTACCAACTCGCCCCACACTTTGCGATCGTTCACCAGTGGGCGGTGATACTTGATCGTTACATCGGTTATGCCGATTCTTTGCGAAATCTCGGCCGGCTGACTCGGCAGCGGGAGATCGAGCACGAGCGACTGTGCCGGACTTAGACTTGTAACGGCTGCTGTCAATAGACAACACCAGAAAATGGGCAATGCTGATTTAAACACCTCAAAGACTCCCTTCATCGCTAACATCGAAGACTCGACCCACGGTGCCGCAAAGGGCACCCGCGAAGGTCACGCGGCTTAGACGAACGTCTGCGAGGAACGTGAGGAGAAATCTAGCTTACTTCGCCCGTTCTCGAAGCGTCGCAGGTCACGGCGAGTCTTTTTAAGATAGAATTCCGCTATGGCGCGACGGGTTTTCGTTAGCTACCGAAGTGAAGATAAGAGTTCCGCCGATCGCGTCTGCGCGGCGCTGGAGCGCGATAACATCCCGTGCTGGATTGCGCCGCGCGATATCGGAATTGGTCAGGAGTGGGCGGCCGCCATCGTGTCCGGTCTCGATGCTTGCAGTCACTTCGTCTTGATTTTGTCGTCCAATTCGCAGAACGCGAAACAAATCTCGCGCGAAGCCGAACTGGCCGATTCTCGCGGGCTCCCGATCATTACTCTACGCATCGAAGATGTCAAACCTCCGCCGGGTCTGGTTTACTTTCTTGGAAATCTTCAGTGGCTCGATGCGTTCGGAAACAATTTCGATACGGCGGTAGGCCGCCTTGCAGAAGTTGTCCAGAAGAGCGGGGATAGCTCAGCACCCGCCGCCGTCCCGGTCACGCCACCAGCCCCGGTCAGCCGCCCGCAAGTTGCCGAGCCCTCTTCGACGCGCGAGCGCTCAGGTCTACCTCCCTACACCTACGCAATTGCCGCAGCTTTGATCGTGATTATCGGGCTGGCGGTCTGGTTCTCGACCCGCACGCCGCGCCCCAGTCGCAACCCCGCTCCCGGGCCCACTCCCACGCCAGTTTCCGATCCCGCAAAGGAGGCTTCGGCATTTGGTATTGGCTATCTACAGGCCCGCGACTCCGGAGATTTGGAACATGCCTACGCGATGCTTGGACCCGACCTGCGCGCGAGGTGGAACCGTCAGACCTTCAACTCCGATGCGGCTGCCTTACAGGCGAGAGTACGGCTGTCCGGTTATGTGCCGTTCGGCCTTTGTACAGTGCGCGAACGGGGCGCGTATACCTGCGACTACCATCTCTCCTACTCCGACGGCCACTCGGCCGATGAACGGCTCGTGATCGCTAACCACGACGGAACCTGGGCGATCGCGAAGGACCGGATGCCGTCCGCGAGTAGATCAGAGTAGTTATGGCTGACAGTAAGAAGACCTGCTTCGTCGTCATGGGATTCGGTAAGAAGACGGACTACCAGACCGGCCGTGTGCTCGACCTCGATAAGTCGTATCAGTACATCATCAAGCCCGCGGCGGAAGAAGCCGGCCTCGATTGCAAACGCGCGGACGAGATCATCCACTCGGGATTGATCGATGTTCCGATGTACGAGTACCTGCTCACGGCCGATGTTGTAATTGCCGACATTTCGACGTCGAATGCGAACGCGTTCTATGAACTTGGCGTGCGCCACGCGCTCCGGCCTTATACAACGATCACGATCGCCGAAGACAAGATGATTTTTCCTTTCGACGTAAGTCATCTGGCCGTGCGCCGTTATCAACACCTCGGCGAAGGTATCGATTTCGGCGAAGTCATGCGGATGAAGACGGAACTTACCGAAGCAATCCGGACTATCCTGCAGAAGCCTGAGAAAGATAGCCCGGTGTACGCGTTCTTCTCCGACCTGGATCCTCCTACAAGAAGAAAGATCGAAGCGGCGGTCGCGCAATCGTCGCCGGCGGCGATGGCCACTGCGGCGAGTGATGCGTCCAATCCGACGATGCGCGTCCTAATGGACCAAGCCAACGCTGCAATCTCGAATACCGACTTCGAGACGGCGAAAACCTTGCTAAACCTGGTGCGTCCCATGGCGCCAAGCGACCCCTATGTGCTGCAGCGGTTGGCGTTCGCAACTTTCAAGAGTAAACAACCCGATGAGCTTCACGCGTTACAGGCGGCCGGACTCATACTGGCTGACCTGAATCCCGAAGTCTCCACCGACACGGAAACTCTCGGCCTGTGGAGTTCGATTCACAAGCGGTTGTGGGAACTGACCAGGAATCCCGACGACTTGAATACAGGGATTCTGGCTTGTGAGAAGGGCTTTTATCTGAAGAATGACGCCTACAACGGCATCAACCTAGCGTTCCTTTACGACCTGAGAGCGTCGATCTCTGAAGGCGCTGAGGCCGCAGCCGATCGAGTCCTCGCCGCACGAATCCGCCGTCGGGTCCTGGCGATCTCCGAAACGCTCCTGGCGACTACTCCTGCACTAGACTCTGAAAGGCAATTCTGGGCATTAGTTACTCTGGCGCAAGCACAGTTCGGACTGGGTGCCGAGGCAAAGGCCAAGGACTTACTCGACCAAGCGCGCGCGTTACATCAACCGAAGTGGATGATGGACAGCACCGACCACCAGTTAGCGGCGTTGAAGCAGATACTCGCGACTTAGCTCGACTTATCTATTTCTTCGCGCCCGCTTGCTGCTGCGAAGTAATCCATTTCGTGTTTTCTCCGGATATGATCGCGTCCGCCCGCTCTACGTAAAGCGTGTCGGCATCTGCGGCCGTCGCGTAAGGTCCGGCTTTGGCTTCGTGCAGGAAATCCTCACGCTTCAGGGCCTCGCGAGTAGCGCGGTACAACAACCAATTCTGCTGATACTGACCTAACTGGATAACCGCTTCAATGATCCCGATCAGGGCTCCCAAAATGGCGGTCGTCCATTTGAGCGTCGGGCCGGCGGCCGCGACAGCAACGACCGGGATCGCGGCCGCGAGGATAATCTGCGTGGTCTTCAGCGCGACGTACCGCGATTGGTTTCGCTGCGCGCCCACCCCATACCAGGCGCTCTGCTGCCGGAGTTTATCGAGGATCGAACCAGAGGCTGGCGGTGTCATGACTGCGCCGCACGTTCCAGTTCCGCGATGTCGAGCTTCTTCATCTGCATCAGGGCTTGCATGGCCTTCGGATTCCTGATGAATTCGGGTAAGCGCGCGGGCACGATCTGCCAGGATAGCCCAAACTTGTCTTTGAGCCATCCGCACTGCGACTCGCTGCCCCCCGCCGATAGCTTCGACCAATACTCGTCGATCTCCTGCTGCGTTTCGCAGCGAACGACGAACGAGATCGCTTCCGTGAACGGAAACATCGGGCCGCCGTTCAGCGCGATGAACTTCTGACCGTCAAGTTCGAAAGCGATTGTCAGAACGGGCCCCGGCGCCGGAGCACCCTCAACGGTCCGAGCTTCATCCAAACGCCGCGAGTTCTTAAAAACCGTCAGGTAATAGTCGACTGCCTCTGCGGCATTCGAATTGAACCAGAGAAAGGGAGTAATGCGAGGGAAACTTTCGAAAGCGCTCATTGAATCCTCTAGACGTAAAGTCTAACGGTTCAGATGGGCTCACCAGCGACTTTGAGCCTTTTGTCGACCTCCGCAAAGAGCGCAGGGAGACCGATAGTTGTATCGCGGATTTGGAGAGTTCCACGCCGTGCGCTTCTCCGAATCGATGATCCAGACACACTCGGCGCCCCACCGGATATAACGCGCTCTCTTTTCGACAGCCCACTTCAAGGTATGGCCGGGCGACAGAATCTCAACGCAAAGTTCAGGCACGGAAGTCAGGCGGGCTCGCCGGGATCTTCGATCAGTTCATCGATTTCCGCAATGAGAGCGGGAAGACCGATCGTCGTTTCGCCAACTTTCAGATCTCCGTCAGGCGGAATCGGTGTTGGCTCGGGTGAGTCCTTCAGCAACGTCCATGCGGTGCGCTTCTCCGGATCAATAATCCAGACGCACTCGGTGCCCCACTCGATATAGCGTGCCGACTTCTGGAACGCCCACTTCAACGAGTCGCCGGGAGACAGGATCTCCACGCAAAGTTCAGGCGCGGAGGCCGGATAGCGGCCACGGTATTTGCCCCGAATCGCGATCAGATCCGGAACCGGTTCAGCCTCCGAAACGACTTTAAAGCGGACTTCGGATACTGCGTTCCAACCTGCCTGTCTGAGCAGCCCGCCTAAGATCAGCTGCAAAAGGCCGTGCAACATTGTCGGCATAGACTTCTGGACCGCTTTTCCGTCCCAGTACTCATAAGCCGGCTTGGCACCGTCGTACAACCTATGGAACTCTTCGAGGCTTAGTGGCAGTGTTTGCGCAGCCATATCCTGATTATGCCCGA
>CAWCZA010000023.1:0-116015 GCA_963799935.1 uncultured Gammaproteobacteria bacterium
CTGCTCCCCAGAAATCGCACAAATCGAATATGATTTCGGACGAAAGAAAGGGGAAGAAGGGATGCCAAAGAGTAAGCACAGCGAAGCGGCGATCGTCGGCGCTTTGAAACAGCTAGACGCCGGACGTAAAGTGGGTGAAGTGGCGCGCGAAGTGGGTGTGAGCACGTACACGATCTATGCCTGGAAAGCCAAGTACGGTGGCATGGATGTCAGTGAGGCGCAGGAAGCTCGGCAGCTCCGGGAAGAGAATGCGCGGCTGAAAAAGCTGGTGGCGAATCTCAGTCTGGACAAGGACGCTCTGCAGTCGGTCATTCAAAAAAACGGATGGAGCTCGTAGCGATGAAGGCCGCTGTCGAGCATCTGGAACAGACGTTTGCCTTCAGTGAACGCCGGGCTTGCCGGTTGATCGGCTTGCCCGCTTCGACTTTTCGCTATCAGTCGAAATGCAACGACGAACCGTTACGCACCCAACTGGTTGATCTGGCCCAGGAGAGGCCGCGATTCGGCTATCGGAGGCTGCATGTATTGTTGCGGAGCAATGGCGTGGAAGCCAATCATAAGCGTGTTTGGCGGATCTACCAGGAAGCTGGTCTCGCGGTGAAGCGAAAGAAGCGCAAGCGCCTGGTCCGTGAAGGCAAACCGCGGGAAGCGGCGGTCGCGACCAATGAGGAATGGGCTTTGGACTTCGTTTCCGACGTGTTAGCCACGGGCCGGAGTGTTCGGGCGCTGAGCGTCGTCGATACTTTCACGCGCGAGTGCGTGGCGCTGGAGGTAGATACGAGCTTTGCGAGCCGGCGCGTGACGGGAGTGCTGGAGCGAGCAGTGCGGCAGAGGGGTTGGCCACAAAGAATCAAATGCGATAACGGGCCGGAACTCACCAGTCGGCACTTCCTGGCTTGGTGCATCGAAAATCGCATCGAGTTAGTCCATATTCAGCCAGGTAAGCCGACCCAGAACGGGCATGTCGAGAGTTTTCACGGCAAACTGCGCGACGAGTTTCTCAACGTGAGCTGGTTCCAGAACCTGTTCGATGCGCGACGCAAGACGGCAGCCTGGAGACACGATTACAATGAGCGCCGACCTCACAGCGCGCTCGGTTATCTAACACCGGCCGCCTTCGCGCGGCAAGCGGCAGCGTCTTCCTTCGCCCTCCGCGCCGACGATACTGCGGGAGAAGGGCTCCTGTCAAGGCTTCCCTTCGGCGGAAAAACACGGCCTTGACAGAGGCCTTCTCCCGCAAGAAAAACAACCCCTGCCAGAGAAGAGGGCGAAGCAAGACTTTGGGCTCGGAGCGGTAAGTTAGATGCGCGGGATTATCGTAGGTTAGAAGTGCACGGATTTTGGGGGCAGGTCAGATTCAAGGTGCCATCGAATCGGGCTTACGGAGTGCGTGGGAGGTCAGTACTCAGGTAGCATCCGCCAGGCTGAGAGTACTCGCGGATTGATCAGAGACGACGAACCGCTCGGTATTCCGACAACCTGCACTATGCAATCGCATAGTCACGCTCTCATAACGGTTACAGCGCTCGCCGAGGCGCGACTCCATCCTCGCATCAACTCACTGATAATAAGACATTTACAAACACTCATCCTTTTGGCCGCGTGCGTGCCTTCGACAAGACTGCGCTGACTACCACCTCACCGACATGTCTGCCCCCCTCCCCAAGTCGGTACTGGCCTTTGACGCGATATCCAAACAGTACGGAGCTACATTGGCTAATCGGAACATCACGTTCCAAGCCACACAAGGCTCGGTTCATGCGATCGTGGGCGAGAATGGGGCGGGTAAGACGACACTGATGCGCATCCTCAATGGGAGCATCCAAGCCGACGGCGGTAGTATCTCGTTTTTCGGGAAGACTCTGAAGGTCCGTTCACCCCGTGAGGCAATGTCGCAAGGCATCGGAATGGTGTACCAGAAGCTTTCCTTGATTCCGGGACTGACGGTGTTCGAAAACCTGCTCCTCGGCAGCCCAGAAACTCCTTTTTGATTCGCAAGAACGCGCTGCGCAAGGCGGCTCTGCATTTGTTGGATGCCCATGACTTGCGCGTTGGGCTCGATACTCTCGTTTCGGATCTTAGAATTGCTCAGCGCCAAATGCTTGAAATACTTAAGCTCCTCTGGCGGAATGCCAAGGTGTTGATACTTGACGAACCGACGAGCCAACTCGCGCCTCACGAGATTGACGACGTCCTCAGAGTTGCTCGCCGACTTGCCGGCGTCGGACGAACGGTTTTTCTTGTGACGCACAAGATCGACGAAGTGCTTCGCTTCGCTGACCGGGTCACAGTTCTTCGGGCCGGAGAAGCGATAGCGACGCTTGCCGCTCGAGACTTGTCGCGCGAGGAATTCGGAGGACTGATAATCGGTCCCCTGCAACCAGGTTCGTCGGGCGAAGCGAACCCCGGACCTACAGCAGAACCCGTGTTGTCCTTGCGCTCCGCCTCCCTCACTGCAAATTTAGATCGCCACGCCTACTTCGACCTCGACGTCTTCAGAGGAGAGATACTCGGCATCGCGGGCGTTTCTGGCGACGGCCCCGAGGACCTTGCGGACCTGCTGGTCGCCGCGGAGCGAACCTCTTCAGTTGGGTGTGCGGGAATTATCGCCTATATTCCGCCCGATCCACGACGAACGGGTTCAATTGCCACATTACCTTTGTCGCGGAGTGTCTTCCTGCGAGAATTCGACAACGATCGAATCCGACGAGGGCCTTTTGTTCGAATGGCGGCCCTCCGGCGCGAGACGGCAGTGTCGCATTGATGGTACTTAACTAAATTACTCCCGACTTCCGGTGATTTGCGCGCCGTTTGTCAAGCTGCAATTCCGAATAACCGTTCGATGAACCGCTTCTGCCCAACAACCTCGCCTTTCGGCAACCAACGAATCTGACCTTTTGGAATGATGTTCATTGCTGCATATCCCGCGATCGTGCTCAGGGCTCCGTGTACGGATCGGAATCCCTGACTGGCCGTGATCCGCTTGTTCACAAAACGGTGGTCCTGTTCGATGATGTTGTTCAGGTAGGGAGACGGTCGGCAACAGCATCTCCGGCTCAATTCTCCGGACTCTTTCAGCTCGGCGATCGCGGTTGGATACGCCGCATGGCCGTCAACATTGATAACCCGCGGCCTGCTCGTTACGGCGCTCAGGGCCAGCCGCAGGAAGCCTCTGGCCGCAGTGAGATCCCGGTTCGGGGACAGCAGGAAGTCAATGGTGTCTCCCGCCGAATCGATCGCCCGATATAAATAGGTCCACCGGCCAGCCACTCGACCATACGTTTCATCGACTCTCCACGAACGGTTGGGACGGCGCATTTGCCGCCGGATTAGGTCGTGCAGCATAGGGCTGAAATGCAGGACCCAGCGAGCGATGGTGGAGTGATCCACGTGCACGCCGCGTTCGGCCATCATTTCCTCCAGATTTCGATAGCTCAGCGGGTAGCGCAAATACCATCGGACGCATGACACAATGATCTCTCTGGGAAAACGTCACCCGCGGAATCGACCAGCCGGATCGCTAACCATCGAGGTTTACCGTAGCAGACCGGCGCTTCCTGAATGCGACACTACCGACAAAACGACTTGCTGTTTTGGGGGCAACACAGGGGCAATAGGGGGGCGAACAAGACGTAATAGGCGAATACAGCGAATCGCATTATCTGCAACTTACAGATTCCTGGAAGTTCAATCGCCTCCGACTCCCACTGGCTTCCGCCATGAAACCAAACGACGGGCGGCGTCGCAACTCGTATGCAGACGCGGACTTACCAGGGGACTTCGCGGCCGTCGTAGTTGACGAACTTGCCGTTCTTACTTGGATCAAGATCGTCGATTACTTTAATCATTCCTCGTACCGACTCCTCGGGCGTCAACGGTGCGCCGGGACCGCCCATGTCCGTCTTGACCCATCCGGGACTAATCACGGCCACTGTGAACTTATCCTTCGCGAGCTGCGCGGCGGCGGTTCGCATCCCCATGTTGAGAGCGGCTTTACTCGCGCTGTACCAGAGGGGAAAACTGCCGTCGTTGCTGCTTACCGAGCCGTAGCCGGATGTAATGGAAACGATCTTGGGCTGCGACGACTTCTTTAGTAGCTCGCGAAACGCCTGCGCCACCATGAACGGTGCGACCGCGTTGGCGCGAAAGATCCCTTCGGCCTCGTCAGCCGTCAGGTCGCCGAATTCCTCCATGTGTCGCGCTCCGCGCGTGGTCAAGACACCCGCGTTGTTGATCAGGACGTCGAGCGAATCTGTTTTGCTGCCTATCAGTTCCACGGCAGCCGCGATTGAGCCCGGGTTAGTGACGTCGAGCTTGATGGTTTCGACATTGGCCGTGGTCGCGCCGTCCGGTTCGCGCATCGCCGCGAACACGGTCTCACCTCTTGCGGCGAATTGCTTGGTCAGTTCGAGCCCAAGGCCGCGGCTTGCTCCCGTAATTAGAATGTTCATATCTTAGATCTCCCGTCGTCCTTCCATCGCTTTCCACATGGTCACTTCGTCGGCATACTCGATGTCGCTGCCCACCGGAATGCCCATCCCGATCCGCGTTACCTTCATCCCCGCTGGCTTGAGTAACTTCGAAAGGTAAACAGCAGTCGCTTCGCCCTCCACATTCGGATTGGTCGCGACTACGATCTCCTGTACGGCACCTTCGCCCACGCGCTGGACTAAGCGGCGGATATTCAGCTGCTCCGGACCGATACCGCGCAGGGGCGACATCGCGCCGCCGAGTACGTGATAAAGCCCGTTGTACTGACGCGTGCTTTCGATGCCGACGATGTTATGCGCTTCCTCGACCACGCAGATGATCTCCTGATTGCGCGTCGGGTCGGAACAGTATTGGCACAGCTCGGCATCGCTGATGTTGCCGCACTGACTGCAAAGACCGAGCTTATCTTTGACGTCGAGAATCGCTTGAGAGAGCTGCTCGGCGCTGTCGCGGCTCACCCGCAGTAAATGGAAGGCAATGCGTTGCGCGGATTTCTGCCCGATACCGGGCAGGCGTTTGAACTCGGTAATGAGGCGCGCGAGCGGCTCGGCGAAATCGGCCATCAGTGCTTAGAACAGCCCCGGGGGCAATCCCATACCGCCTAGCATGCCGCCCATTTTGCCTTTCGCTTCTTCGTCGACCTTCTTGGCGGCCTCGTTGAATGCCGCCGCGACCATATCCTGCAACATCTCAACGTCGCCCGCCGCTTCGGCATCGATGGTCACGCCGAGGACATTCTTGTGGCCGTCCATCTTCACGGTCACCATCCCGCCGCCGGCAGACGCTTCGACGCGGATCTTCTCCACTTCGGCTTGCATGCGCTCCTGCATCTGCTGGGCTTGCTTCATCATCGACTGCATGTTTCCGGGCAGCTTCATCGTTACTCCTTCAGATTTCGAACGCCACGCACTTCACCGCCCAGCAGATCGCGGAAGCGTTGCACTTCGGGGTGGGCGAGCGCGCGTCGTGTCACTTCATCTTCGTTCGCGGATGGGCTCCCACCAGTGCTCCCGGTCGGCCTCACCACGGCGGCTGTTGGGACGGCCGTATCTCCAAAACTAAATTGAACACGCATCGCGCCCAGGTTCTGCTGACGCAGCGCCTTCTGAATCTCGTCTGCGTTGGCCATGAGCTTGAACTCGGATGGAAGCTTAATCGTAAGCTCTCGCCCGCTGCAACTGACTTCGCCGTGCGTCAAGGCGTCCGCGATAAACGTTAGCTCGAGGGCGTGAAGGCCCTCCAAAATCCGTGTTTTCCAATCGATGTCACCTGCCGGAGCTCCCGCCGGGACTGCAGCTAATGCGGTCGCGCCCTCATTGCGCGGCACCGACTTCTTGGCGCGATCGAGTTCGAAAGGTGTCGGCGTTCGGCGCGCAGGTGCCGAGGCGGATGCAACCATTGGAGGAGCGGCCGGCTTCGCAATGACTGGTTCTTCCGGTCCACCGAGAGACGCAAGCGCCTCTTCGATCGGCTGCAGACGCCCTGCATAAACCAGGCGCAACAGCCCGACTTCCAGGTGAAACCGCGGCTGCAAAGAGAACTGAAGGTCCCGGTAAAGCTCTAAAGACAGGTTCAGGTAGCGGGTGAGATCCTGCTCCGAAAACAGAGCAGCGGCTCGAGCAAGTTCGGCGCGCTCGTTCGCCGATGCCGCAACCAGGCGCGTGTCCTCACCCGCGATTCGCGCCACCATCAGATTTCGAAGATAGCGCGACAACTCACGCGCGAAATGCTGCAGGTTTTCGCCGCTGCGCTCAAGTTCATCGACCAAATCGAGCATCGGTTGCGGATCGGATTTGGCCAGCGCCTCAGCCACCGTCGAAAATCGATCAATGGAAAATGCGCCCAGTAGCGCGCGCACGTCAGCCGCTTCCAAGCGCGATCCGGAGCTGGCAATAGCCTGATCCAAAGCCGAGAGCGAATCACGAACGCTGCCTTCACCGGCACGCGCGAGCACGGCGAGCGCCTCGTCGTCCGCGTCGACGCCCTCTTCGCGGCAGATCCAGCGCATCCGCTCGACCAGCTCATCGAAGTCGACGGATCGAAAACTGAAGTGCTGGCAACGCGAGGCAATGGTCGCTGGAATCTTGTGGGATTCAGTCGTGCAGAGGATAAAAACCGCCCAGGACGGCGGTTCCTCGATGGTCTTCAACAGGGCATTGAACGCTTCCGTTGTAATCTGATGCGCTTCATCAATGATAAAGATCTTGAAGCGATCACGAGAGGGCTGGTAGCGCACGTTCTCGCGTAACTCGCGCATTTCATTGATGCCGCGATTAGAAGCCGCGTCAATCTCGATCACGTCCACCGCGCAACCGGCGGCGATTTCCGTGCAGCTCGCGCAGACGCCGCAAGGGTTAGGCGTAGGGCCTTGAATACAATTCAGACATCGCGCGAGGATGCGCGCCATCGTCGTTTTCCCCGTCCCGCGCTGGCCTGAGAAGATATACCCATGCGCAATCCGGTTCATTGCGATGGCGTTGCGAAGCGTGGTTTTGACGTGGCCTTGTCCGACCACGTCTTCGAACGACTGCGGCCGATACTTACGGGCGATTACCTGGTACATGGGAAAAGAGGAAGAAAATCTGCCAGGCCCCGGGTGATCCGCGGCACACGAGTTAAACCACTACCGTTGCTTCCTTCCGGACCTGGCGGGGTTTGCAGCCACCCATTGCACGAAGCCCGGAACCTGACAATCCATAATCGTAGCAGGTCCTGGGTGGCAGGTCCTGGAGCACAGGCAGAGCGGCTACTAAAGTACCGAAACGTGCGATCCAACCCGCTTTGTGCGAAAAAAATCTCGGGCATATTAATGCACCTCGGATTTCGACCGATAACTGTTGTGTAGACAGAAGATGACGCAGCATTCAGCAGGTAAAACCAACTTATTCGAAGTGTTTCTTCCCCGCGAGCCCGGTTTGGCCGCGCATGTCCGCCGCATTGCGGCTTTGGCGTCCTTCGTAGCATCGCGCAACGGCTTCCCGGCGCCCGAGGTACAGGCTGTAGGGAATTCGGGATTGCTGCATCACCTTCAGGCCGAAGTGACTGGTGTCCCAATGGCTGCAAGACTTTTGGCCGACCTGGGCTTACCTCCGCAGTCGTTCGAATCGTCGAAGGTGGTACCGCCGGATGCCGCGGAAATTCTTGCAGTGTGGCGCGGGAAGAGGAAGCCGTCCAGTCCGCGCGTCGCAGAGCTCGCGGCGATCCTTGATTCGGCGAATTTATTCGATGAGCAGATGGAGAACCTTCCTTATGACGATGAAGACACCGCGGAATCCGTAAACCAGCTTCTCGATTCGGGCATGCTGACGCCGAACTTCGTTGAGACCATACGAAGCGCCTGGGTTGTCGCAAAACCGAGGGTTCTTATCGCCGCCAAAGCACTTCCGGTTTTCCCGAAAGCGGCGATGGAAGCGCTGCGTCTGGCGCGGGACCCGGAAGCGGGACAACGCGAAATCGAACGGGCGGTCGGCAAAGATCAGGTGCTTGCCGGCGAGATCATCATGCTGGCCAATAGCGGCGCGATGGGAGGCTCGGTCTCCGTGAATTCTCTTTCCGGTGCCTTGATGCGCGTCGGTACACTTGCGGCAGCTAACCTGATCGCGGCCGCTGGCGTCCGTACCTGTTTCGCGTCCGTCAAACTCCACGACCTTTGGGAACATTCGTTTGAGGTGGCCAATAGTGCGGGAGCGCTCGCCATTGAGTCGCATTGCGATGCGGGAGAAGCTTATCTTGCCGGCCTGGTGCATGACATTGGACGCCTGGCATTCGAGCGTTCCGATGAGGCTCTCCGGGTTCGTCAATGGGAAGAATCGGGGTTTCCTACAATCTATGCTGAGATGCTGTCCACAGGCGTCGATCATGCTGAAATCGGAGCGGAGATCCTGGCGGGTTGGAACTTTCCGGATTCGATCATCGAGGCTGTCCGTTTTCACCACCGTCCAGAACTCGTTACGTCGAAACTGACGGCCGTGCTCTATGCCGTCGAGGATATGAATGAATCGCTCCCCTCATTGGCGCGCGATCATGCTGCGGCCAATCGACTGGAAGTAGAGGAATTACCGCGGGTCCGCGCAGCCGTTTAAACGGCACGTGCACATGTGCCGTTAACGACGGGGACCGGCCGGAATTCAGACGACCGGGCCGACCCACTGAGCCGAGAGCAGATTCGAGTATTCCGCGCTGGCGAAAATTTCGATCGAGAATTCATTCTCAAGCGCCTCGGTGAAGGGCTCCAGATTTTGATACGAGATATATAGAAAATCAAGAAACCGGTGGTAGTTTTCTAAGAACATCGGAGAGATTACGTTTAGATCCGGCGGAGTAGAAAACGAACAAGAAAGGCCGATCGCGCGAGAAAACACCGATCGGTGGTCCGAAACTCCCCAGACCTGAAGCTTCTTCGCCATCGCATCCGGGGTGTGATCGATTAGAAATGCAGCGAACGTCTGGCTGCGATAACCCTTTCTATCCAGACCAGGGGTCCGCATAACAAAATCGAGGCACTGCTCCATCCATCGCAGCACATCCTTGCCCAGGAAATACAGCATCCTCAATTCCTGGATTCGGGACTGGACGAGCACTTCTTCCAGCCGCTCGCGGCTTCCTCCGGAACTCGGAAGCAGCCCGTGCAGCATGAGCGCGGCGCGTGAGCCCTCCATAAGTTTCTCTACGCTGTCTGCAGGCGCGAACGGATGCAGAATTAGCGGTGGCAACGCCCGAGTCTCCGTGTAGCCGGCAGACTCAGGATTAGCTCGCATGGTTCACAAATGATCTATCGGCAGGATTAGAGGGTCCCTACAGATGCTATCTTACTCCTAATTTTGGAATTCTGACGTCGCACCCGCAATTTTCACCCGCGTTGTGAGCGGTTTCCTGATAGCCAACTTCGAAATTGATTACCCGTTTCAAATCCGGCCAGGGATTCGCCCCTACCATGGGGCGGCCGTTGATGTAAGAAGTCGGGGTGGAACCGATGCCGAGAGCCTTTCCCATCTTGACCGTGGCTTCAACCTCAGCGTCGGTCGCTTTCGTATCCATGCAGGAAGTCAGCTGGTTTACGTCGAGCTTCGCGTCGAGCGCCGCATCGGGGCCAGTACCCGAGCCCCAGTCGATCACCTTCTGCCGCAGGTTCTCCGGCGTAATCTGCTCCTGATTGTCGAAGATCCAATCGTGGAATTTCCAGAATGCGTCAGCGTTCTGCCTGTAAACACAACGGCCCGCGATAGCCGCCGCTCGCGCCCACGGATGCACGTTTTCCAGCGGAAAATCCGCGAAGTAAAAGTGAACTTCTTTCGGAAAGTCCTTGAGGTTGTCGCGATAGACTTTCGCCTCTTCCTTACAGAAGTGACACTGGAAATCGCTGAACTCGACAATCACGACCGGCGCGCCTTGCGTTCCCAAACTAGGGCGGCCTTCCACGTTGATCTTAGAAAGATTGTCGTGAAACGGATTCTCGGTGATGTTATAGATGGACGCCTGTAGTATCTGACGTCCATTAGCTGACACATAGAAAGTTTCGTTCTGGTGCGCTTCCCCTTGGGCTGCGTGGACCGTCACCTCTTTGAAACCAGTCATGGGTGAGGGCTTCGGGTCGTCCACGGAGATTTCAATCGGCGGCGGCCAGACGAAAAGATGGCGGACGTAAGCTTCCATTTGCGACTTATCAAATGCGGACGGTCCCGCAATTGGTTTATTGGCCGTGGGCTTAGACGGCGCGCTTTTGGACTGCGCGCTCTTCGTTTGAGCAACCGTGGACTGCGAGACCAAAGCCACGGCGCAAAGCAGCAGCAGAGCCGTTCGCATCGAAATCGAGCCTCTCACATCACCGGCCCAATGCGCCACGGCACGAACTCATGGTGGCCCAGCACTTCGCTGCGGGTGCGTTCGCCGGAAGCGACACGAAGCATGAGATCGAAAATCTCACGGCCCACTTCGGCGACGGATCGCTCTCCATCGGCGATCAAGCCGGCATTGACGTCCATGTTGTCGCGCATGCGGTTGAATGTGACCGAATTACTTGCAATCTTAATCACCGGAATCGACGGAAATCCGATGGCGCTGCCGCGTCCAGTTGTAAACGCGATTAGATTGCAGCCGCCCGCGGCCAAGCCAGTGAGAGAGACCGGATCGTAGCCGGGCGTGTTCATGAAGTTGAATCCGGCTGTGTGGACGCGCTCGGCGTAATCGATCACATCGGTCAGCGATGATGTCCCGCCCTTGGCGACCGCGCCCAGCGACTTTTCCAGGATGTTGGTGAGACCGCCTTCCTTATTGCCGGGCGAAGGGTTGTCGTCGAAGCTGCCGCCAAACTGGCGCAGATAAGTCTTATATCCGGCGATGAAGCTGAGTAGTTTCTCGGCGACGGCGCGGTTCCGTGCACGGCGAACCAGCAAGTGTTCGGCACCGAAGATCTCGGTGGTCTCGGCCAGCACCGCCGTGCCGCCGATCTCGGCAAGCATGTCGGAACACACTCCCAGTGCTGGATTCGCGGTGATGCCGGAGAACGAATCGGATCCGCCGCAGTTCAGTCCTAATACGATTTTCGAGGCCGGGACAGTGACGCGCTTTTCCGCAGCGGCTTGCTCGATCTGCTTGCGTATCTCGCGCCGCGCCGCTTCAACAGCGCCCCGGGTTCCGCCGCTCCCCTGGACAGTCAAACCGACAAGCCGCTTCGACTGGGGCGCGTTCGGACCCAGGTAATGATCGATCTGGTTCACCTCACACCCGAGGCCGAGGATGATCGCGGCGGACACATTGGGATGGTCGAGAACCCCGGCCAGCGTGCGCTGCAGTTGGCGCGTGTCGGGGCCGATCGAATGGCCGCACCCTTCTCCATGTGGAAACGCGACTACGCCATCGACATTCGGCGGCAGGGTTTCGTTCGCGAAACTCGCCGCGATCTGCTCCGAAGTGTGAGCGGCGCAGTTACTCGCTGCAACAACCGCGAGGTAATTCCGGGTCCCAGCGCGGCCATCTTCCCGAAGGTAGCCTTCAAATGTTGGCGCATCACGCCGCGCTCGGGGCGGGGCAGTGTCGTCGACGGGGAACTCGTAGTGAAGTTCCAGTTCTTCAAAGGCGAGATTGTGCGTATGTACATGTGCGCCGGGAGCGATCTCGATGCGTGCGCGGCCAATCATCTGGCCGTAGCGTTCCACGGGCTGCCCAGCCCGGATCGGCGCGATCGCGATCTTGTGGCCGGCGGGAATCGCATCGATTGCAGTCACGCCCACGCCATCGATTTGCAGGCGTGTTCCCTTCGCCAACGGTACGCGAGCCACCGCCACGTTATCGCGCGGATGAAGGTGAATGGCCGAGTTTTCCGCAGTAGGTAGCGGCGCTATTTCGAGTAGTCCCATAATTTGATTTCCGTTTATCTCATGAGCCCGAGTTCCGGAGACGGATCGCCCACATGTACGCGTAACTTCCCATTTTCCGGGTGTATCCAGATGCCATCTCCGTTGGGTGGTACCGGAATGTCTTCAGCGCGTTCCACCAGCACGCCGCCGGTACGATCCACCGTCGCGAGCAGCTTCCCGATGTGAGCATGCAACTGGCATTGTGAACGTTTCGCCAGACTGTTGATCGCGATCCCCCAATCGTCGCCCCAGAGTTCATGCGCCTTCGCGATCGCGGCTTTCCAGTAGGCCGTCCGGTCAGCCGGCGTCATGTCATCGAGCGTGTGGTGGAACGAGTGCGGAATGGCCAGCAGCCGGTTTGCTTTTGAGGGGTTCGAGTCTTTGATGAAAAAGACCGGCGAGGCGAGCCCCTGACCCATCGTCACCAGAGTGAGGCTGCACTCCCGGCCGGGCATTGTGTCGGGATGCGTAGGGTCGCAAACGCAACCACGCACATCGGCGACAAACAACAGCAAAATCGCAGGGAGGAACACCGAATCTAATTATAGGCGGCCCTTCAGCTATTGCTGCGGTTGCTTCTTGGGAAGCGGATGGTGCAGTTCGGAAATGCTGGGCTCGCCCGCATGGTTGAATAACTCGGGGTGGAGATAATGGCCCTGATCGGCCTGCGGTTTATCGACTTCCACCGGGATTCGATTGGCGTTGGCCCAGGCGTCTTGCCGGATGCCGGTGACCTGCCAGGAGACCTTGACGTTCGGTTTATCGGTCCGAATGGTGAAGGCGTTGTTGCTGACTTCGGTAGCCACCCACGCGTGTGCCGGTTGTCCGATGGTCGTTAGTTGATAGCGGAAGTCACTGTTCAGCGACTGGAACCAATCGGGTAACGTCACGATAGCGTGGCCTGATCCGTCAGTGGTCACGTTGCCGTTGTAAACGTTCATCATGTCGGGCGATTCAACGAAGGAATGGTAGAGGTATTTGTTCGCCGGGTCTAATGGATGGTCGATCCGGAAAGAACCGCCGCTCTTCGACAAGTTCCCGGTAACCGTTACGTTTCCAGTCGAAATCTCCGGCAGTCGGCCCTGATGCATAGATGCCGTCGCCGGCACCTCCATAAGCAACAATCGCGGCGCCGGGATAGTGCCCCTGACCGCCGGTAAAAATTCCACCCGGGCCTCCGACACACTGAACGCACCCCGCAATAGTGTTACCTCCTTGCGAGTAGATTCCGGCACCAGCGTAGTCGGCGTCTCCTCCTAAGGAGTTAACTCCCCAGCCGCCATATGCATCGAATGCGCCGTAACCTCCGGTCGCGCTAATGCCTGAGCCGGCGTTGTACTGCTCACTGCCAGTCGCTAAGCCGCCAGTTGCATCGATACCGTCGCCTCCGTAAGCGGCGCCGTTACCTCCTGTGCCGGAAAAGCCGGGACCCCCATTTGCCACGCCCGAACCTCCTCCACCGATCCCTGAAACTCCAGCGCTAGCTGTTGCACCGGAAACGCCGCCTTGACCCGTCACGCCAAGTCCGGTAGAGCTCACGCCCACAATGGCCGATCCGGCCGTGTTCGCGATTAGTAGCGCGGGAAAGGGGTTAGTAACGCTTCCGCTAAATGGGAGCGAAAGGTTTCCGGATGGACCCTGCGGACCTTGCGGACCGGCTGCGCCGGCGGGGCCGGCCGGACCAGCCGCTCCGATCGTCATCTCGTATTCCTCCGCGCCGTTTGCCGTTACTTCAAGTGTGTAAGTGCCGGGCTTGAGGTTAGCAGGCAATGCGGCCGTGATTTGAACGTTGGTGAAACTAATCACGGCGAGCGGATAGCTACCTAATGAGACTGTGGGTTTACCCGTCGGCGGCTGCAGCCCGGTGCCTTTGATTGTTATGCCAGTGAGAGTGGGATCTGCAGCCGCACCCAATATGTCGGTTTGCGCCTGCGCGACGCCAGCCAGCGCGAGCAGCGCACAGAACATAACTCCTTTAGCCAGCGAAAAAGTTTGTCGTGTAGTCATCTTAATGCTCCCTTAAAGAGGAGTCGCGTCCGAATCAAGCAACTTCCCTCTACCCGTAAGGCGCAAAGAAGAAGTAAGATTTGCAAGCACAACGAAATTTGCCGGGTTCGCGTGACTATCCCGGTTCATCGCCGGAAAGCTCCCGCGCTTCGGCTTCAACCACTGATGCGATCTCGGTGGAGTGGGCGCGATCCGCCGCAAGCAGCGAATCCACTTCCCGGCGAAGCTCCGCGTTGTTCAAACACACCTCGTCCAGAAAGCGCTGCTGTTGGTTGGAAGGCAAGTCCGCCGCAGCGAAGAATATATCCCGTAGGTTTTCCCAGTTATCCGGCATCACTAAGTCGAGGCACACCTCTTCTGAGAGGTAAGGCGTTGAAACGAGACCGGATTTTCGCAAGAGCTACGGAAGATCGAGATCCAACGCGTAAAGATCTGAATTGCTGCGAATCAGCGAGGCGACCGGAGCATCTCCAGGCGCCAAGCCGGCAAGCGTGTATCCGGTGACGTTTGACTCGAGAAGTTGCCGCGAACTGACGACGCGCTCGGATTTGCGATCGGCGATGCGCACGCGGAATACAGGCTGCTCGGCTTCCGCAAAGGCATCCTGATAGTAGACGTACCTGCCATCGTGAGACCAAAAGGGAGGACCCATCGCGACGCCGCCAGCCAGCGGTGTCCAACGTCTGGCGTGGAAATCGAACAACCGGATTTCCGTCCCCCTCCAGTTCGTCGCGGCAATATAGCGAGGGTCGGGCGACCAGGACGGCCGGGAAAGGCCCTCGGAGCCGGGCAGGACCTCGGATTTGCGCGTCTTCCAATTCATCACGTAAAGCGCGGAATCAGGAGGTGCGCCGGCGCCGAATAAAACCGAGTTGCCGTCGGGAGACCAATTCGGCTCTAAGCCGATCGCCGGAGGGGCGCTGATGCGTTCCGGACGTCCGCTGCCGGACCGGCTCACGTCCAGCACATACAACCCAAACTCGCCGGACGAGACGCCGGAAAATACCAATCTTGTTCCGTCCGGCGACCAACGCGGATGCGAAGCCCACAGCGACGCCGAACCCAGGCGCGTGCGCTCGGCGCCATCGGGCCGGCTTCGCCATAGCCCGCCATCGACCGCCATCGTGTACGCGACCCAGCGCTCATCGCGCGAGGTATCGATCCACCGGCCGGCCACACCAGAGAGGTAAGGCATAAAGACTCCGCGGCTCGCGTCGTACCGCACCAATTCCCTGCGTTCCAGTCCGCCCGCGAGGAAAACCCGTTTCCCATCCACGCTAGGGGCGAGCGACAAGAACTGCAACGGCGAAGAGTAGATCTGGACGGGCTGCGGGCGCGATGCACGCCGCCAATCGCGGTTCTCGTTCATGGCCCACAAACTTGCGTTGCCTACACCGTATCGGAGAAAAAGATAGTATTTTCCAAACGAGATCCAACTTCCGCCGTAATCGTTCTCCGGCCCTGCGCCGGACACGGGCGCCGGCAGCAGGCGGTGCAAGCCCGCCCCGTTCGGGGCCATTTCCCACAAGGAACTCGCGCTGGTGTCGCGGTCATGAATCGAGAGACGCAGTACTTCGTGAGCCGCGACCGGCGCCCAGCGAATGGCGTCGCCCACCGCATGCGGAGTGTCCAAAATTTTTTGGCAATCCGTTCCGTCGACGTTGACCTGGAATAGAGCCGCGCCTCGCGAAAAGACGATCCGTTTGCCATTGGGAGACCATGCGGCCGCGCTGCCGATCACTTCACTGAGCCGTCGCGGAGATCCACCCGCAACAGGAAGCATCCAAAGGGGCCGATTGTATCCCTCTCCGGGTTCGGCGGCCACGAGCAAGCTGGACCGATCGGGCGAAATGTCCAATATATCCGGCTGGCTAAGCGGCGGCATCACCCGAAGCGGGGCGGGTATTCCGCCCCTTACTGAGACCTTCGCTAACGACGAACTGCCGCCCATACGCTCGGTGAAATAGATGTTGACGCCATCCGTCACGACGCCGCTGGAATTATCGACCCGGCCCGACTCAGTTAGTTGCTGAACCAGCGTCACGCGGGGAGGCCGGGCGAACGCTCCAAGCCAATATTCCAGCGCGAGTCCGCCGGCGAGACTGCAACCGATCACCAAACCGGTTGCCACGGCGATGCGGTTACGCCGCACAAACTTGCCTGCTCGATAGCCAATCGTATCCGGCCGCGCCATCACGGGGCGCCCCTCCAGATGAGATTCGATATCGCGTTTCAGAAGGCCGGCCGAGGCGTAGCGGCGCTCCGGCTCTTTCCGGATGGCCATGCGTATGATGTGGTCCAGGTCACCCGCCAATTGCGGGTTCAGCACCGAGGGCGATGGGGGCTCGGTCTGGATAACGGCGGTGACAATCGAGCCGGGAGTATAGGCCGCTACCGGCTGGGCCTTCGTTCCGGTAAGAAGCTCGTAAAGGATGAGTCCCAGTGAATACACATCGGCCCTGATCGATGGACTGTCGCCGCGAACGCGTTCCGGAGAGGCGTATTCCGGCGTCATCATTTGGCCGCTGAGTGTTGCAACTTCGCCCTCCCCGTCGGGATCCAGCAACTTGGCAATTCCGAAATCGAGCAGCTTGGGCGTGCCGTCTTTCGCGACGAGTATATTGGCGGGCTTCAAGTCGCGATGGACCACCAGATCGCGGTGCGCATACTCGACTCCTTCGCAGACACGCAGAAACACTCGCAATCGTTCTTTGAGGCCAAGGGAGTGCTGCTCGCACCAAGCCGTGATCGGCTCACCGTCGATGAATTCCATTACCAGGTAAGGCACACCCTCGGGCGTGGAGCCACCATCGAGAAGACGGGCGATGTTGGGGTGCGACAGACGAGCCAGGATCTGACGTTCCTGTCGAAAGCGCCGAAGCGAGTCCGGCGATGCGGCGGCGGCGCGAACTAATTTGATAGCTACACGCTGGTGGAACTCGGCATCGTCGCGCGAGGCACGGTAGACCGCGCCCATGCCCCCGTGTCCGGCGATGGCCTCGACCCGATAAGGACCGAGACGCGTCCCGATCAACCATTCGTCGGGATTAGGCGCGTCGTCCGAGATTACCGCAGCCGCCGCCGCAGCGATGGCCGTGTCGGCTGATGCGAGTTCCTCGAGGGAATACTCGAGAAGAGAAGCTACTTCCCGCCGGACATTGGGGTCAGGGCACTCGCGCCGCAGGTAATCAGGAAGTTCTTCCGGCCCTAAGTCCGCTGCGGCGATGAACAGGCGCTTTACTTCGGCCCAACTGTCCGGACTGAGTTCGGCCACGCCTGCTCCCCGGGTCGCCGCGTGCGATCCGGCTGCACACAATCATATATCAATCGTGTACTGTTTGGTACGCGGAGAAGGCAGCCTTCGTCGATCGTTTCTTACGCGACAGCTATGGCGTAACAGCGAGCTTGAAAACTGTTCCGCAACCAAACGTTTCGTCGATGCCCGGGCATAAGGTTGCGCTCCCGCCATTAGAGGTAGTGCCGAAGAGCTCAAATGCTTTGGCGCCGCTCGCGGGCGTCCGTGCGATTAGACCCGATACGGGAGCAAATCCATCGTCAAGGCCGGTAAACGAATACAGGACCGTTTCAGTGCCGGAAGAAGGGTTTACCTTGAAGATGACCCCGCATCCAAAATTCGGTTGCGCGCCGCAGGCTGAAGATCCGTTGCCGCCCGTGCCAGCTGTGCCGTAGATGTCGCCCGTCTTTGCATTTCGTACCAGCCTTCCGTTCGGACTCCCTCCGTCCGCGCCCCCTGTGAACGAATAGAGAGTGATGAAGCTACCAGCCTGGGTCAGCTTGTACACCGTTCCCTCCAATATGCCGAAAGAGCCAGGAGTAACGCCGTATAGATTGCCCGCCCCATCTTCGATGAGTCCGGACTGAGGGAATGCTCCGTCCAGGCATCCGCTGCCGGCTCCTCCGGCTCCGCACTCGAAGACGAAAAGGGTAGTTTCCTTTCCGGTCGGATCTATTTTAAACAAGGTTCCGGATGAGGTAGTTGTGTTACCGCCGCCATAGGTGGTGACGCCGAACAAATTTCCCGCCGCATCGATGACCAGGTCTCCCTGAGGAGTCGCGCCACCGTTTGGCGCGCCCTGGAAGGTGTAAAGCACGGAATAGACGCCGGTTGCATCGATCTTAAACACCACTCCGCAGCAGTCGGCAGCTAGCCCGCCATAACCTGTCGTACCGTAAAGGTTGCCCGCCGCATCCATCACCAAGCCGCCAAGCGGTTCCACCCCGTTCTTATAATTCGCGCGGGAGAAGGCATACAAAATGGTCTCCACGCCGGACGTGCTTAGCTTGTAAACCACGCCGTCGCCAGTCCCGCCAGTGGAAGTAGCCCCATAGAAATTACCCGCAGCGTCTTCGACCACCCCGCCCGCGGGTCCGTTACCGCTTGCGCCCGTAAAGTCGTAGAGAGTCGATTCAAAGCCGCCTTTTGTGGAAACTTCAAACACCGTCCCGCAGACTCCCAGTTGGGTGCAGTTCTGCGTTCCGCTCGTCGTTGTAGTGCCGTAAAGATTACCCGCGTTGTCCTGTATAAGTGCCGCGGCGGGGGCTTGGCCATCAACTCCGCCGGTGAAGGTGTAGAGTACCGACAGACTACGGCTACTCTCGGCTTGTAGCGCGGTAGTACTTAGCAGGAAGACGAGAACAGCGGGTATGGTGAGTTTTGAAGCTTGCTTAGACCTTGGTGTGCCGGAAGGTAAAAATCCTTCCAGCGTTGACGTTGCAATTGAGTTCGTTTGATACATATAAGTCCTCCGGATGGATCGCGCCGATTTTCAGGCGCTGGCATCCCACGCTGGTAATGCGTAAAGCGCAGAGTGATTTGAGAGGAATTAACGAAAGTTAAAACTAAGTTGGATTTTGCGGGAGTTCGGAAGTTACCGGGTACTCTTGGATCATCTAGCTGACGCGGCTTGCGATTGGGGCGGACGCAGGTCCATCTCGCGCTGTAGCCAAGCTTCGGCGAGCCGGAGTTGACGGCGCACGTCTTTGACTTCTACCTTGAGAACCACGCTTGACTCTTCGGCTGTCAGTCCACCGAAATAGCGCATCTCCACGAGTTGCGCCAGCTGGGCATCTTTCGTTGCCAGCGAAGCCAGCGCATCGTCCAGGGCGATCAGAACAGAGGGTCGTGCATTTGCGCCATCGCGCTCCTCGTCGATGGCCAGCTTCTCGATGCCGCCGCCCCGCTTCGCGGCATTCCGTGCGCGCGCGTGGTCGATCAGTATCTTGCGCATCGCGCGGGCAGCTATCGCCAGAAAATGCGCTCGATCCTGGTAGCCCGGCTGCTCCTGCCCGATCATCCGTACATAGACTTCATGGACGAGCGACGTAGGTTGCAAGGTATGGCTGGGACGCTCCCGTCTGAGTTGCCCCTCGGCGATGCGGCGCAGTTCGTCGTAGACCAGAGTGACCAAACGGTCCAGGGATCTCTGATCGCCGCCCGCTAGTTCCCGCAATAAAATAGTGACCGTTTGGGGATCAGGCATTCGCTACACCAGGTTGCGTTCAGCATAGCAGGGATTACGGTCGTGCGTTGTTTCAACCACTAGCAAATCACTCTATGGTTAATGCTGCGGACCGGCCGGCAACCTCGGGTGGTGGAGTTCAGAAATACTCGGTTCTCCCTTATGTTCGAATAACTCCGGATGAAGGTAATGACCCTGGTCGACCTTAGCTTTTTCGACCTCCACTGGAATGCGGTGTGCCGCGGCCCACGCGTCCTGCCGGATGCCGGTTACCTGCCAGGAAACCTCCACATTGGGTTTATCCGTCTTGATTGAAAAGCTGTTGTCATGAACCTTGGAGGCCACGATCGCCTGGGCGAACTGGCCCACAACAGTCAACTGATAACGGAAGTCACTATTCAGCGAGTCGAACCAATCCGGTAGAGTCACAACCGCAATGCCACTCCCGTTGGTAGTTACATTGCCGTTATAGATATTCATCATGTCGGGCGACTCGACAAACGAATGATAGAGGTACTTGTTAGCTGGATCTAATGGGTCATCGATCTGGAAAGATCCGCCGCTCTTAGTTAGATTGCCGAAAACCTGAACGTCACCATTGAACAGACCCGCGATCGTACTAGCCCCACCGTCGCTTGCCTGGGCGGAAGTAGCAAAGATCCCGACGCCGAAGTCGGAACCGGGGTAGCCTCGCACTCCATCGCCTCCGTTGAGGCCATCACCAGCGAAGCCGCCCCCGACAAAGTAGCCGCCCGCTCCTGCGCCCGGAATGGAGCAGGAACCGCCTCCGGCGCCGACTCCATAGACACCGCGACCCCCGAAGCATCCGACCGCTCCCACGAAGTAGCCCCCGTCGCCTCCAATACCGTCGGGGCACTGTCCGCCGGTCGCAGCCACGCCATTGCCGCCACTCGTGCTGCCGCTGAGGCCCCCTGTGCCGGTAAGACCGTTACCGCCCACTTCGGTTCCAAGACCACCAGTGCCGGACACCCCCGAACCGCCGGTAGCCGTCCCCGAAGCTCCCCCGCCTACGCCTGTGACCCCGATCGTGCCGGCGCCTCCTAAGACGCCGCCCAGTCCGATTACCCCCGGCCCTGAGGTGCCTTCACCGAGGATTCCGGCGCCCGCTGTGTTATCGATAATCAGAGCTGGCCCAAAGGATGATGCGACCGTCCCATTGAACGGAAGTGTAAGCGTTCCGGAAGGACCTTGCGGTCCTGCGGGACCCGGCGGCCCTTGCAGTCCTATGGCGCCGACCGTCAGGTCGAAGCCTGTCACGCCGTTGGCTGTTACGATCAACAAAAAGTTGCCACCTAAGGAAGCAAGGGACGCGGGAAACGTGGCAGTTATTTGACTGCTGCTATAGGACAGGACGCTAAGAATAGTGTTTCCCACTTGCACGACGGGAGGGCCGGACGTTGGTGCCAGCCGCAATCCCTGGATAAGCAGTTGGTCTGTTATCAAATCGACGGAGGCCCGCGCAATCAGAGGAGTGGTCGATGTCGGGGCTGGTTGAGCGTATAGCGGATTCACCGCGGCGAGAAGGGCGCTGAAGGCCAGCGCGGCCATGGCGGAAATACTGCGTCGATTGCTCATGATGAATGTCCTTTGCGGAGCGCCGTCAACTGGTGTCTCTGCGGCTTCGCGATTGAATGAAGTGAGTTCACCCGTCAGGTAATGCGCAAAACGCTGACGAAATTTTAGATTTATTTCCAAGCGTGCAATGGGCTTCTAGGGCCATGCCGCCGGCCTGCTCAGGGAACGGAATATTGCGTGACCCGTGTTTTGGTAAAGCTTGTCTGCTCCCGTTCCATACTTCAAGTACGTGCAGCGATTCGGGAAACGCCTTGTCGCATTTGCGGCTGCGGGTCTGTTTGTATTCATCACTCTCTTTGGGTTGACCCGCTTCGGACTGGTCGGACCGGATGAGCCGCGCTACGCCTCCATCGGCCGCGCGATGGCTCAATCGGGCGACTGGATCACGCCTCGCTTGTGGGGGGCGCCGTGGTTTGAGAAACCGGCGCTGCTGTATTGGATGGATGCCGCGGCGTTCAAACTTAGGTTGGGCAGCGAACTCGCCCCGCGTCTGCCGGTAGCGCTTCTGGCGCTCGCGTTTCTTGCGTTCTACTTCTGGTATCTGCGCGAAGAGTTCAACTTGTTTGTCGCGTCTGCCGCTACCGCGCTCCTGGCGACTTCGGCGATGTGGGTCGGATTCGCGCATACGTCGGTCACAGATATCCCACTAACGGTTACCTTTTGTGCGGCGATTTTGTTGCTGCTACCGGCAATCGAGGGGCGCTCGTCATCGATCACCGGTGCGGCCGCGCTACTGGGCGTCGCGGTACTGGCCAAAGGTTTGGTCCCGATCGTGTTGGCGATCCCCTTCCTATGGTTCGGCCGACGTTACTGGCGGAACTGGCTTCGACCTATCCCGTTACTTATATTTGCCGTGATAACTCTGCCCTGGTATGTGCTCTGCCAGCTGCGCAATCCGCAGTTCTTTTCTGTGTTCTTCCTTCAGCATCAACTCGGCCGATTCAGCTCACCTGAACTAAGACATGTGCAGCCGTGGTGGTTCTATCTACCGGTCGTATTTCTCGCGTTCTTCCCGTCGAGTGCGCTCGCGCTCTTTGCCTTTTCGAGGCATATCTATCACGATCGGCGGCGTCAATTTCTGGCGGCATTATGCGTCTGGGGACTTATCTTCTTCTCGGCCTCACGCAATAAGCTCGCCGGGTATATTCTTCCGCTGCTGCCGCTGATCTGCGTGTTGGCCGGGGCCGGTCTCGATGCCGCGCGCGAACTTGGGTTGCGATGGCTCGCGATTGCTCTGGCCTTGTCGCCGCTGTCGCTGGTTATGCTACCAACGATTACTAACCTTCTGCCGGCCGCGCTGGGAGCAGGATTGCATACTGCACTTAAATCTAACTTGATTGTGGACTCTCGTGTGGCATGGTCGATCGCGGGGACGATCGGCGCGGCCATCGGAATCGCGGTCGTACTGCTATACCTGCCTCGTGGTCGCGCAATTATGCTGTGGTTCGCGCTAAGTTGCGCTGGATGGATCTATATCGAGACCGCGGCGCTTCCCCGAGTCGATCGACTAGTATCCGCACGCAACTTATGGAACCGTCTACCGGAACCGAAACGGGCTTTCTGCGTAGGGCCGATCACTCGAACTTGGCAGTACGGTCTGAATTATTACTCGGAAACTCCGCTAAATCCCTGCGCTCCAGGCGCTACTTCGGGGCGAATTGTTCCAGCCGAGTCCGCCGGATTGCCTCCTGTGATCATCCCGTAGTTACGTTCATGGTTTAGGTTTTCTTGCGATCGCGCAATTTGACTAACTCCTGAACCTGCTCCCGCAAGGTATTCAAGGAATTGGTCATCCGATCCGTTTCCACCAGTGCCAGCGAATGGCGGCTCCCATTACTCTGCGCGCACTCCGCCAGCGCCCGATGGTGTTCGCGCAGGTCTTCTACTTCGGACAAATGATCGGGATCGCCGCGCAGCGCGGTCGAAAGGAAGTAGAGAGTTAGTTCGACTCGATCCAGATACTTATGCAGAAGCGGCGCGCACGTCTTCTCTGTCCGCACTTCTTCCAGCGCGGCGGATTCGAGCGACATCACAGCGTATATGAAATCGTGCGAGCTCGCCAGCATCGCCGGGATCTGTTGGCGAATGGCTAGAGCGACACCAGGTTCGGCCATCAGACGGTCGGAAGACGCTTCCGCATTCGTTCGGGCTAGGCGAGCGGCATCGCGTAGGCGGTCGATTCCGTCCGAGTCATTCTGTTCCGGATGCAGGTACACGTTCCTTATCTCGCGTAGATAGTCACGATAGGCATCTAACAAGCGGGCGAAGTTCTCCCCAATGATCGTTCGCTCCCAGGTAGGCCACGCTGCATAGGCTACTAAAGCGAGCGCTCCTCCAAGCAGCGTATTTAGACCCCGCAGCACGATCACTTGTTTGGGAGGAACACCCGTGCTCGCAACCAAAGCCACCACCACCGCGCTCACAGCAAAGGTGAGGATGCCGTAATTCGCGGGGCCAAACCATCGCAGGCCCAACACAAAGACGGTGACCACCCCCAAATCGGTAACCGGGCTCGCCGGAAGCAGGAAGTAAATCAAGGTGGCTATCACGAGTCCGGTGAAAGTCCCGAGTAGCCTGAGCGCGCCGCGGCTGAAGGTTGTCAGAAAGTCGGGCTTCAGTACGATGGCGATGGTCATCGGAATCCAGTAAGTGCGCTGCCACTCAAAACTGCGGGCGATCGCATCGCCTAACATCACGCAGACGGCCAGCCGCAATCCATGGCGAAAAGCAACGGACTCAAAGTTCAGATTGGCGCGCAGCATCGCGATGCGGTAAGCCCACCCGGACCCGGGCATGGGAGTTCGCGGAATAAGTCCGGTTGTAACTGGAAGTCCGGTTCCCTTACCTGTAGCCAACCGCCCCGCCGCGCGTAACTGACCGGCCAGTGCGTCCATCTGCAACGCGGCATCGCGCTCCATCGCGGATCGGAATGCCGAGTTCCCGGACGTCTCAGGGGCGTTCGAATTCCGCAGATTTTCGATCGCGCTTTCGAGAGCTTCAGTAAGTCCGGCGTTAACACGGGTCTTGATTTGACCGTCATTTCTGGAGATGGCGCTTGCGATGTCGCGTAGACAGGACGCGCACGTCTCCATGAACTCTCCGAGCGTAGCTACAGCCGCGTTGTTGTCGCGCTCGAACCGACGCCGCAATCGCGCCAGAGTAAGCAGCCTCAAGCGAATGCGCTCTGCCTGATTCATCAGTGAACTGAACGTTTCAAATTCCGGACTGTGATCGCCGGAGGGTCCACATATAACCTCGCGCGCGTTTGAGAAGAGCGCGGTAGCTAGGGGTGCCGTTCCCGTACGCACGTTTTCGGTAGCAACTCTCGCCAGTTCGGCGTAGATGGCGGATAGCACCTGCCGTTCATGTTGGAAACGACGCGCAGGCCAGAAAAGCAATGAGACGCCGGTCTGCGCTAGTCCCCCAGCGAGCGCAAGTAAGCCCGCGATCGCAGCTTCTTTCGGAGCTAGCGGACGCGCGCCGAACACCAGCAATGTAACTAGGCTGATGGTTCCGATATCCGCCGCCGTCTGCCCGAGCGCAACCACGAGCCCTGCCCCCAGCCCCCACACCCCTGCCAACACCACGGCGCCTACGTGGTTCCGTCCGGATATCTCGCCAAGAAAGACGGCGAGAGCGCAAATGGAACTGGCGAGTAACATGCGCCGCGCGCGCAGCCGGTACGCATCAACTCCATCGGAGTAGGCCACATTCAGTGCTCCGAGCGAGACGACAAGGCCAAGTGCAGGCTGATGCAATATCTGCGCAGCCGCCAAAGTTAGAGCGACGACGACCGTGTTACGAATCGCAACGAGCGGGTGAACTTTGGATCGGTCCCAGCGCAGCAATGCCCGTTTGAAGGCGGTCCAGGTTTCGCTTTGCATTGCCCAATTCAGAATGGCATGAACGCTGCAAAGCCAGAAAGGCAGTCGGCTACACTTGTCTGGCAATGCAGATCAAATGGATAGCGCTCGCTGGGCCCTTGTCGTTGCTTTTTCTGACAGCTTGCGGTTCTGCGCCCGTAGCGGTGTCGGAGCCACAAGCCGCAAAACCGCGCGCGGCACAGCGGCATTCCGTCGATGTCGCTGTACCTTCAGCATGCTCACCGGATGTCAATGCGAAGCTAGCCGCACTAGTGGCGAATCCGCCGGACCGCGCCGTCGATAATGTGATGGTTTGCGGCACCACGATTAGTTCATCGCGAACCCAGCGCGGCGGCCGGCATGGCTCGCACGACTTACTCCCACTTAGCGCGCCCTTTCCCGACGGAACTACAAAACTGGTCGAAGTAGTGATTAACGAAGATCTGGATGGACGGATCACCGCGCCCGCTCACGTCCCGGTATTCGCCTACGGGCAGGCTTACTTCGACAACACGGGTCATTTCGTGGCCGGCATTCATGACGTCCACTGCTCGACGCATGCCGGCGCGGATAATGGCTGGGTGGTTGTCGACGGCGCAAAGTCACCCGCTAATTGCCCCTCTCGGCAATGAGGTCCCGCTACTGAACATGAAGAACATCGGCTTTCATCTACGAGAGACTACCGCGGCCGATACCGCGACGATCCTGCGCCATCGCCGCACGATGTTTGAAGACATCGGGTTTTCGGATCAGAAGATCAAGGCGAGCGAGCAGGAGACTACCGCGATTTTCACCGAAGCTATTGAAAACGGCAACTACCACGGTTGGTTCATCGAAACCGATGAAGGCCAGGTGGTCTCCGGCGCCGGTGTGTTCGTTCTGCCGTTTTACCCCAGCCCTCGTGAGCCCGTTTCGCGGCGCCCGTGGATTGTCAATGTCTATACGGAGCCGGAATACCGCAAGCGGGGGTTCGGCCGACGATTGGTGAAGATTGCTGTGGAATGGTGCCAGTCTGCGGGCTTTACGTACGTCCACTTACACGCCAGCCCCGCGGGACGTCCTCTTTACGAGACTTTGGGTTTCCGCCTGACTAATGAAATGCGGCTTGCATTCAACGAAGAGATGGCGGTTGCTATGTTGAAGTCAGAGGATTGATTTGTTGCATAAGAGATTACGAAGCATGTGGATTGCAGCGGCTCTCGTTACTTTCGGAGTAGTCGCAAACGCGCAGTACGGCGCTCCGAACGGCCCGTATCAGCCGGGACGCGTTGAAGAGCTGATCCAAAAGATCCATGCGGATCTTGTTGCGGGTTACGCATCGTGGCACGTGAATGGCGGAGACCGCCGCCGCCTGAATGACGCGGAGAAAAATCTGCACCGGTTTGCCGAGCGCTGGCGCGTCGGCGAGTTCGACAAGGGGCGCCTGGATGGATCGATTCACTCTATCCAGAAAGTCATCAACGACAACCATCTTATGGGTCCGGCGCGGGATAACTTATGGGCCGATGTCGAGCATCTTCGCGAAATGCGGGCGGCTTACGACCGGCGTGAAATCGGTCGCTGGTAAGTGAGTTAGTGGATGCCCTGAGCGACATAAGTCCAAACATGCGCTCCGTGATATTTGCCGCGGCAACTTGGCTTGTTCCGCAGTACTTTCTTTCCGCCGCTGCGGCACAGATGCAAACCGTCGAAGTGGACGCCGCTGCACCAGCGCACCCCTTCCCGCATTTCTGGGAACAGGTGTTCGGGTCGGGACGGGCGATTCTGGCCCTACGGGAAGATTATCGAAACGACCTTCGCGCCGTTAAGAGCGTGACTGACTTTCGCTATGTTCGGTTTCACGCGATCTTTCATGACGAAGTAGGCGTATATAACGAGGACGAACACGGCGAACCGGTCTATAACTTCGCCTACGTCGACGAGATCTATGACGGATTACTAAAGAACGGAGTGCGTCCGCTGGTCGAGATCAGCTTTATGCCGAAGAAGCTGGCCTTCAATCCCGACGCACTGCATCCCTTCTGGTATAAGCAAAACGTTTCGCCTCCCAAGAGTATGGAGCGCTGGGACGCACTCATCAGTCACTTCGGCAAACATCTGGTTGACCGGTATGGAATCGAGGAAGTCGCTAAGTGGTACTTCGAAGTCTGGAATGAGCCGAACATTGACTTCTGGAACGGCATTCCGCGGCAGGAAAGTTACTTCGAGCTTTACGACCATACGGCGCGCGCCCTTAAGGCGGTGAATCCGAGACTCCGGGTCGGAGGGCCGTCCACAGCAGCCGCCGCGTGGGTTGGCGACTTCTTGAAGTACACCGCCGATAAGCACGTTCCAGTCGATTTTGTAACTTCGCACGGGTATGCTGACGATACGCCAGAGAACTTGTTCGGCACGCATGAAGACATTCCGATGGATGACCGCGTTTGCCGGGCCATTTCGAAAGTAAGAAACGAAATTCACAGCTCCGCATATCCCGCCTTGCCGCTCTTCTGGACGGAGTGGAATGTTCAAGGGATGAAAGAGTCGCGCGACACCTCGTTTGTCGGCCCGGCTCTCGCCAATACTATACGGGAATGCGACGGGCTTGTAGACCAGATGTCGTTCTGGACGTTCTCCGATGTTTTCGAGGAAGGCGGACCGATTCCCGTGCCGTTTGAAGGTCACTTCGGATTGCGAGCCAAGGGCGGGATCAACAAACCCAGTTACTATGACTTCGCCCTTCTACATAAGTTGGGCGATCAACGGGTTGCTAACTCGGCTTCGAACCTACTTGTAACCAAGAGGAGCGACGGAACCGTGGTCATTGCACTTTGGAATCTCGTGGATCCGGATAAGACAGGCTCGACGCAAACGGTCAGACTGAATTTCTCGCATGTACGCGCGAACAGCCCGGTGACGCTAAGTTGGGTAGACAACGAGCACTCCAATACTCTTGCCGTTTACAAGTCGCTCGGTAGCCCTCAATATCCAACGGAAGAGCAGGTCGCAAAGATGAATGCTGCGACTCAGATTACTCCCGAGACGAAGCGCCTGGACGGGACGCACTTAGATCTGACATTTGAACCTAATGCGCTCGTACTGATTGAGATCCCCGCCAGCCGCTAAGCGCAACTAGCGCACGTGAGCATCTTCCAGATACGTATAGCCCTGCAGCCCCTCTTCATAGAACCGCAGTAACTGCCCGGACTCTTCGTACCCCAACCGTCCTTCGCGAACGGCCATCTCCACATCACGCCGTAACCGCGAAACCAGATTCTCCGAGTTGAACTGAACATAGTTCAAGACCTCGCGCACGGTATCGCCTTTCACCACGTGATCCAAATGTGCACTTCCGTTCTGCCCTAAACGCACATGCACGGCGTTGGTGTCTCCGAAGAGGTTGTGCATGTCGCCCAGAATCTCCTGATACGCGCCGATCAGGAATACTCCCAGGAAGTAGTCGTCGCCGGTGTAAGTATGCAGCGGCAAGGTGCGCTTCACATCGCGGCGATCGATGAACTGATCCATCTTCCCGTCTGAATCGCACGTAATGTCGCCGAGAACCGCGGGGTGCGTGGGCTGCTCGCCCAGCCGGTGAATCGGCATTACGGGGAATAGTTGCTTGATCGCCCAGCTATCCGGCATACTCTGGAATAGCGAGAAGTTACAGAAGTAAGTATCGGACAGCGCGGCTTCCAGGCCTTCTAACTCTTCCGGAATGTAGTCCATGTCGCGCACCAGCTTCTGTACCCTGCGGCAGATTGTCCAGTAGAGATTTTCCGCGAACGTCCGCTGCTGCAAGCTCAGATAGCCAAGACTAAATAAATTCAGGGCCTGATCGAGCGCCTGCTGCGCGTCGTGATAAGCCTCCAACACGATTGCGGCTCGTGATCGAGCGGAAGGTCTCCTGCAGATCGATCAGCGGCTGCTCGGGTTCAGCTTCGGTGGGAAGCTCGGGCATAACTTCTTCATCGCCCAGTCCCGAGACACCCAAAACATTGAAGACCAACAAGCTGTGATAAGCGGCAATTGCCCTGCCGCTTTCCGTAACGATAGTCGGATGCGCGACGCCCGTTTCGTCGCACACATTTTGGATGTGATAGACGATGTCGTTCGCGTACTCCTGCAGCGTGTAGTTGACGCTCGATTCGAAATCGGTTTGCGATCCGTCGTAGTCGATCCCGAGTCCGCCGCCGACATCCAGATACTTAAGCCCCGCGCCGGCTTTACTCAACTCCGCATAGAGACGCGCCGCTTCGTTCACCGCGCCTTTGATCTGCCGGATGTTGGTAATCTGGCTCCCTAAGTGGAAGTGCAGCAGGTGCAGACAATCGGCCATGCCCCATAGCTTCAATTCATCGAGCGCACGCAGCACTTCACTCGTACTTAAACCGAACTTCGAGCGGTAGCCTCCCGAAGATTTCCAGCGCCCCGAGCCGCGGCTGGCAAGCTTCACGCGGATCCCGATCGTCGGGCGCACGCCGACCTTCTCCGCGTATTTAGCAATTAGCGCGAGCTCGGTGTATTTCTCGACGACGGGGATGATCCGGCGGCCCATCTTCTGCGCCAACATCGCCATCTCGATGTACTCGTCATCTTTGAAGCCGTTGCAGACGATCGGCGTATCGTTGTCGGCGAGAACCATCACTGCAAGCAGTTCGGGCTTCGAGCCGGCTTCAAGGCCAAATCCGTACGGGCGTCCGAATTCGAGAAACTCCTCCACCACCTGCCGCTGCTGATTCACCTTGATCGGATAGACGCAGGTGTAGCCGCCGGTATAGCGGTGTTCCGACATCGCAACCTGAAACGCGGTGTGGATTTCGCCTAGCCGGTGCTTCAGAATTTCCGCAAACCGAATCAAAATTGGTGGCGCTATTCCGCGCAGCACCAGCGTGTCGACTAATTGTTTCAAATCGACGAATCCATTCGGATCCTTCTCGGGATGCACCCGCAGGTTTCCGTTCTCGCCAATCGAGAAATACCCTTTTCCCCAGCTCGCTACGTCGTAAAGCTCGGCGGCGGCGTGGGTGGTCCAGCGATCGGTCGGATCAAGGACAGTGGTGTTGCGTCCGTTCTTTTCCAATTCATCCCTCGACTTCAGTTTCGTTCCCTAGAAAACCGGACGCAAGCAAAACCTGAACGGTTCAGAAAATTGCGCGCGGAAACTCACTGCACGGGCGGAGGAACTTTGCTCCAGATGCGGTCTTTGATCCAGTGCTCGTCCCACCACTCGATCGGATTGACTTCAACGCCATCGACTTGCATCGAGAAATGCAAGTGGTCGCCGCCGGCCAGACCCGTCTGCCCGCTTTTGCCAATCGGCTGTTCGCGCTTCACGCGGTCGCCCTTCTTCACCAAAAACTCGCTCAGGTGTCCGTAGATTGTCTGCAGCCCGTAGCCGTGATCGATCACTACGCAGTTACCGTAAATGCCGAGCCGCGCGGCCCAGATGACGCGTCCGTCGTTCGCGGCGGGAATGGTCATGTGTTGCGTGCCGGCGATGTCGAAACCGAGGTGCGTCTGCTGATCGACCTGCTTGCCGTGATAGATGTAATTCCGGTGGTCGGCGAAGTTCGATTCACGCTGGCCGAGAATCGCGAAGAAGGGCCGGTTCCAAAGCCATTTCGACTCCGTCTGATCGCGCATTTTTGAAAGCTGCTCGTTGTTCTGCTTGCGCAGTTCGCGATTGATATATAGAAAGCGCTGCAACGGATCGCCTTTGCCATTCGGGTCGATATCGTCTTCCACCTTGGTTAGGAATGCGTCCGTGATTTCGATATCGCGTGTGCGGAACACCTTCGGAAATGTCTTGTACCAGAAGCTTCCCTTAGCAATTGTGCCGGTCGGATTGGTTGCGTACACGAACACCGGAGCGTTCGCCGGTTGATCCCACGGCAGCGCGAACAGGCTGAAGCGCTCTTTCGGATTCGTTGGCACAGGGAAGCTACGGAAACGGTAGGTACCCGCTTGCACACCCGAGTCCGTCACGTAGCCCGCGGGAGTGTAAGTGACTAATTCGGCGCCGGCCTGATTGATATAGTGCTGCACTCCATCTGCGACAACGTGCGGTGGCTCGGTAGCCACCATGACTTCAAACGACTTTGTATCCGAGTGTCCAACCAGATCGTTCGCCTGTGCGCTGATGGTGAGTTGCGCCTTGCCGTCGTGCAGTGCCGGGTCAAGCTTGCGCCCCACGGAAAAGGTGAAATCCCGCGCGGCTTCGCTCTTGAACAATCCCAGCCGGTGCGCTTTTCCCTGCGCCACAACGGATGAGGCGCTCTTGCCATCCTGCTCCAGAGTCACGGTGACTTTCTTGACCCCATGCGGACTGACGACATGAACCGTGACCGGAGTCTCGTCGCCAATCGCGGCAGGCGGCGATTGCACGTCCACATGCGGAGACTTCGCCAACACGAAAATTCCGACTACACCGAGAACAACCAGAGCCACGAGCGTGGCGAGAGCAATGCGCACTTAGTTTGTAGGTCCTTGTTTATCGTTTGTTGCTTTTTCGTAAGTCGATAACCAGTCGAGAACCGTCTGATACCAGAGCAACGAGTTCTGCGGGTGAAGTACCCAGTGTCCTTCATCCGGAAATACAAGCAATCGGGACGGCACTTTCTGCATCTGCAGCGCCGTGAAAAGCGCCAGACCTTGCGTGTACGGAATGCGGAAATCCAGTTCGCCGTGAATCACCAAGCGTCGGGGTCTTGAATTCCTTGACGAAGTTGCTGGGCGACCATTTCGCGTACGTCTCCGGATTCTGCCACGGCATTCCGCCGAACTCCCAGATGGGAAACCACAGCTCTTCCGTGCCCTCGGCTTCGCTCGTCGTATCAAACACGCCGGCGTGAGAAATCAGGCACTTGAAACGATCGGTGTGCCCGAGAATCCAGTCGATCATGTAACCGCCGTAGGAGGCGCCGGCAGCTGCGATCCGATCTTTGTCGACGTAAGGCAGCGCGGCCACCGCATCGGTCACGGCCATGATGTCCTGGTACGCGCGACCGCCCCAATCGTTATTCACGTCGTCGATGAACTTCTGTCCGAACCCGACGGAACCGCGCGGATTCGGCATCACCACCACATAGCCGGCAGAGGCGAAGACCTGCTCATTCCACCGGTAGCTCCAGCTCTGCCCCCATTCGCCTTCCGGACCGCCGTGGATCAGAATCACCGCCGGATACTTCTGCTTCGGATCGAACCCCGGAGGCTTGACCACGAAACTCTGGATCTGCGCATCTTCCGAGCCTTTGGTCGACATCTCTTCCAGAGGCTGCGTCGGATGCGAGCGCAACACATCGTCGTTGAAGTGCGTGAGCGGGACGGGTGCGCCGCCGCGCGAAGCCGCGCGCATAATCTGGACGGGTTCGGAACCGGATTGCCGCGTGAATACCATCGTCTTTCCGTCGCGCGTCAATTGCATGTCGTCGAGCGTGTTGTCGCCGTTAACTGCGATTTGAATCGCGCCGCCTGTCACCGGGAGAAATTGGATTGCTTGCCGGCCGCGATCGGTTGCCGTGAAAAAGATATTGCGCGAGTCCGGTGAAAACAGGAACGAGTTGACCCATCGATCGAGCAGGTCCGTCAACACGGTCACGTTACCCGTTGCGCGCTCCATCACGAGAAGGCGCCAACGGTCGCTCTCATAACCGGGACGCTGTTGCGCGCGCCACGCCAGATATTTTCCATCAGGCGAGTATTGCGGACTCGAATCGGCTGCCGGATTTGTCGTGATCTTATGCGCTTCGCCACCGCCGATCGGGATAACGAATAGATCGGAGTTGGTGCTGCTCGCCGGCTGCTCGTCCGTATTCATCGCGAAGCAGACTTCCTGGCTGTTGGGCGAGATCACGTAATCGTCCGGTCCGCCAAGCGAAAACGGGGGCACGTCGCGATTGCCAGGCGTTAGGTCCTTGAAATCGCTCACCGCACCCGCGCTCAAATCGAGCGCCGCCGAAATCAGATGACTGCGCCTCGCGCCCTGCCACGTTGTCCAATGCCGGTACAGCAGGCTGTTGATGATGCGGGCCCGTGGCGCGGTCTTTGCTGCATCGAGAGCTTTCTTGTTACACGCATCGTCAATGCCGCAGTCCGGAAACACTTCGCTGGTGAAGACAATGTGCTTACTATCGGGAGCAACAATGACATCGGAAGCTTCGCTGGCGAGCGAGGTCAACTGTGCCGCGCCGGTTCCGTCCGCATTCATGATCCAGATCTGTCCAGTCCCACTGCGATCTGAATCAAAGATGATTTTGGATCCGCTGGCCGTCCACCGTGGACGATCGCCGACGCCCAGAAGTTTCGGATCGCCGCCGGCAATGGGGACCGTATAGATTGAGTTGTGCTTTGCGTTCGCGGTGACGTCAACCGTCTGCGCGACAAACGCGACCGTTCCGCCATCGGGCGAAATCTGCGGATCGCTGAGTCGAACAATCGAGAGCAGCGCGTTGACGTCCATGCCGGGCTGCTGCGCGTGCAGAAGTCCTGTAAGAAGGAAAAAACCGAACAGACATCCAGACCACGCGCGGCGCATCATCAGCAGGTTACCAGTCCGAAGCCCTACTGCTTTGCCGTCGCCGCCGGCGCACTCGGGGCAGGCAGCATCATCCGATTCGTCGACACCAGATCGGCGGATTCGCCTGACGAATCCGTCCAGCGCAAGACGCGAAATGGACGCGCGGTTTCCACGTAAAACGTCTCGGTCTCCCCGTCGTCGAACGCCACCGTGCAGAGTTCCGCCGCGTGTCCGGCAACCTTCTGCTGCTCAGCCGAACGGCTCAATACGGCATGCCGCCAATCCAAGTGCCGGTGTTCTTCCCGGACGTCGCGCAGCGCCGGCAAAACAGAAACCGCGCGCTTCTCCCCGCTATTTAACTGCGGTGCTGCCATGTGCCGAGCCCAGAACCACAATGCATCTCCGGAGACGCCGTCCCTTGGATAGCCAAGCGTGATCTGCTCGTCGCCTTCATTCGCGAAGTAGCTGTATTGATGCGAACGCACACCCGTGGCATCGAATAGCAGCTGATGGAAAAGCTGGCCGTCCCATCCCTGGAAGGAGAAATCCGTTTTCGTCTCGACACCCGGTACGCGCCCATCAACCGCCGTCAGCGTCACAGCAGACGTGGTCATTTCTTCGGCAGTTTCAGGAGCAGAAGCGGTGCGCTCGATCCAGTTCATTTCGATCGCGGGAAAAGCATCGCGCGCCTGCTCATGCACCTTCGGATCGATCGGGACCCGTTCATCTTCCGAGTAAAGGAGCCGGCGTGTGATGGCCGTTGCGCTGCCCTTCTGCAGTTTGCCCTGCCGCATCCGCGCCGTGTTGTAAGCGGACACTTCCGACGAGCTGTCGTTCCAGACATCGCGGAAATCCGGGCCGTAAACCGGAGAGCGCAGCGGTTGACGATCGTTCGCCGCCTGGGGCTCATTAGCGCACCCGATCAAGAAAATTACCCAAAGCAAGAAAGCCGAGAACCAGAAAAATCGCACCTCTCGAAAGTGTACTTCCCCGTTTTGATAACCTCGCCAAAGCGTGAAAATCAGAACTCTTACTCTTGCACTCTTCACTCCGATCGTCGCCCTTGCGCAGACCGATCCAATGCTGGAACCCGCGCATCATCCGATCCAGTTCCTATCGAAGAACAGCTCGACCCCAACCGGGTATACACCGGCTCAGGTACGACATGCATACGGCGTGGATCAACTGACCAACGGAGGTGAAGGCCAGACAATCGGCATCGTCGATTCGAACGATTATCCGGCCGCGGAAGCCGACTTGAATTTCTTCAGCACGACCTTCGGGCTACCGCAGTGTACAGTCGCGAGCGGCTGTCTGACCATCGTTTATGCCAACGGCGTGAAGCCGCCATTCAACCGAGGTGCAACGGGTGAGACGTCACTCGACCTGCAGTGGGCGCACGCCATCGCACCCAATGCCAAATTGCTGCTGGTGGAAACCGCCGCGAGAATCGCCGATCTACTCGACGGCGTTCCGATAGCAGCGGCTCATGGCGCGTCGGTCGTGAGTATGAGCTGGGGCACAAATCGCGAGGCGCCTTATGAGACTTCGCTCGACGCCAAATACTTCAGCGATGCGAAGGTCACTTACTTCAACGCGTCCGGCGATAACGGCAACAACCTCTTCGGATACCCCGGCGCATCTCCGCTGGTGGTGGGTGCGGGCGGTACAACGCTAAAGCTCGATTCCGAAGGGAACATCTTGAGCGAGACGGCATGGCGCGGTAGCGGCGGCGGTGAGAGTCTCTACTTTGCCGAACCCGCGTATCAGGTTCCGTATCAAAGCACTGGACAACGCGGCGTGCCTGACGTGGCGTGGGATTCGAATCCGTTTACCGGGATCCCGGTGTACGATTCCGATGACGGGAAGTGGGGCGAGGCCGGCGGGACCAGTTGCGCGTCGCCTCAGTGGGCCGCGTTGACGGCGATTGCCAACAGCATGCGCGCGGAAGCCGGCAAGGGGACGATCGGGACGAATTTCCTGACGGTCATTTACCAGAACCCGACGGCGCTACGCGATATTACACAAGGGTCGAACGGTAAGTGCGGGACGATTTGCGATGCGGGTCCGGGCTACGACTTCGTTACGGGACTTGGCAGTCCGATGGCTCCGCTGGTGGTTGCGGCGTTGGTTGCTGCTCCGTAGTCTTAGCTCGTCGTCAGCTACTGTACGCCCAGTAAGCTTATTGAAGGTGCAAGCTTCAACCTTGGGATGTCGGCAAAGTCGGCCCGGTTCAGTGTCCAGAGCTCAGCATCCCTCGCGAGAGCGCACGCGGCAATCGCTATGTCGACCTCCCTTCCGCGTGGACGTTTGACGCTGCGGTAAAGCTTTGCGCTTATAGCGGCTTCCGCGCCCGCGAACGGGAGCGATGCGTCCGAAGGGAACAACACCTCTTGCGCAGCGATCTCCCGGGGCAGTCGCGGGCCCCGGAGCCATTCGTAGAGGACGAGAGATGGAAGCACAAGTCGCTGCCCGGCTGCAATGGCGGCGCGAAGAGCAGGCGCCGATCTTCTCTCGCCGCATAAACTATCGATGAGAATTGACGTGTCAACGACAATCACGCTTTGAACCCGTTTCCTTTTGAGCGTCGCCCCCCGGACCTTCTGGCGCGCCGCACCTCTGCGAGTTCCTGGTCCACTTCCTCCGAACTCCGCGTTTCAATCTGCGGGACCAGTTCGTCAAAAGCTTTCAACAGCGCTGTCCTTTCTCGTTCGCTAAGACGGCCAAGCCGCTCATAGAACTCAGCAATCGCTTCCCGGACGACCTCACTCTTGGGAATCGCTAATCGATCGGCGGCAATGTTGAGCCGTTGAATAGTCCCCGAATCCAGGGTGAAGGTGACTTTGACTGCGCCCATACTGATACCATACTGCCATATTTTTGGATCGGCAGTCTCACACCAAACAGCGGCCAGTTGATTCGTGCCCCCGTCGCTAAAATGAGCTGTCGTTATCGAAGCACACCGGAGTGCCCAGAGTGACATCAAACGCCGACGGCGCACGTCGATAATGTGTAACCGGGAGGCCTTAGCGTGACACCCGACACCGCCGCCTCAGCCATTCGCGTTGCGTGGATCACCTTCGCACTGTTCTGGCTCGCCTCGTCACGTCGCGTTAAGGCAACGGAGCGTGCGGAGACCACAGATCCTCGCTCGTTATCCGAATCGCGGGCTCTCTGCTAGCTGTGCTGTTCGCGTTCGTGCGTTGGGGAGTTCTAGGAAACGCTCTCTTCTCCCGTACCCAAGCGCTGCTGGTGACTTCGGTTGTTCTCGCCTGGGCCGGCGTCCTGTTCGCCATCTGGGCACGCGTGATGCTCGGTCGTAACTGGAGTGCCACGGTCACGTTGAAACAATCCCATGATCTGATTCAATCCGGACCTTATCGCCTCGTGCGGCACCCCATCTACAGCGGAATGTTGCTCTCCTTCGTCGGCGTCATCCTGTTCCTCGACAGCGTCGGCGGCGCGGTCGGTCTTGGAATCGCCATCGCCGTTTACTATCTGAAGGCACGGCAGGAGGAGACAATCCTCGCGGGTCATTTCGGTCAAGCTTGGGAGCAATACTGCAGCCGGACACGAGCGATCATCCCGTTCATTCTGTAACGCCGGCGTCATCTGCGAAAATCGGTATTCCAAGAGGTTTACGATGTCTTACCGCTATCTGCTCCTGTTATGGACTGCAACCTTCGCTCTTTGCGCCACTAACGGCTCTATGAACTATCCGATCGCTCCTAAGTCAGATCAGGTCGATGACTACAACGGCACCAAAATTTCCGATCCTTACCGGGAACTGGAAAATGCCGACTCCCCGGCCACGCAGAAGTGGATCGCGGACGAGAATGCCCTGACTTTCGGCTACCTGGCTAAGATTCCCGCGAGAGCTGCCATTCGTAGCCGGCTTGAGAAGCTGTGGGATTACGAGAAATATGGCGGCATGTGGGAAGCCGGCGGTCATTTCTTCTACACTCATAACTCAGGGCTGCAGAACCAGTCGGTGGTGTATGTTCAGGACCGACTTGGATGCGGCCCCGCGCGTTCTCATCGACCCCAATACTTACCGTGCGGATGGCACCGCCGCTTTATCTGGAGAGGCTGTAAGTTGGGACGGAAAGTACCTCGCTTATGGCGTGGCGCAGGCCGGGTCCGATTGGAGCGATTGGCATGTGCGCGAGATCGCCACGGGCAAGGATCTTTCCGACGAGATCCATTGGAGTAAGGGCGGAGTAACCTGGTCCGGAGACAACCAGAGCTTCTTCTATACGCGGTTCCCTGAGCCGCCTCCCGGCAAACTGCTCACTGTAGAAGCTAAGAACGAACAAATCTACTTCCATAAGCTTGGCGATCCGCAATCCGCCGATAGGTTGATCTACTCGCGTTCCGATCAACCCGGATGGCTTTTCGGGAACCGGGTCACGAAAGATGGACGGTACCTGATCGTCGAGATTAACCCGCTGAAGGTCGGGACGACTTACATCGCATATGCAGACTTGAGCGCGCCTGATCTAAAGGTCGTGGATCTGATTTCGCACGGGGATTTCGATTACACGTTCATTGGTTCAGTCGGATCGCTGTTCTACATCGAGACGACGGATGGAGCCCCACGCGGACGCGTCATCGCGGTCGATGTGAAGCAGCCGGATCGAGCTTCCTGGAAGGAAATTGTGCCGCAACAGGAAGCTACCCTAGAAAGCGTCGTCATGGGCGACGGTAAGTTGATTCTCAGCTACCTGAAAGATGCGCATAGCGTCGTCCGTCTTGAGTCGCTGGATGGCCAAGCTGGACCTGAGATCCACTTGCCTGGTCTCGGCACCGTGGCCGTAGCCGACCCGGACCGGAACTCGCGGCAGACTTTCTATACGTACACCGGATTTACTACGCCCCCGGTCGTCTACCATCTCAGCTTGGAGACCGGCAAGAGCGAGGCTGTCCACAGCAGTCATCTCGACTTCGATCCCAACGCGTTTGAAACTACACAGGTCTTCTATAAGAGTAAAGACGGCACTCAAGTGCCCATGTTCCTGATTTCGAAGAAAGGGCTGCAGCGCAATGGCCAGAATCCCACCCTGTTATATGGATACGGAGGCTTTCAGATCTCCCTAACTCCGAATTTCAGCCCCGCGGTACTCGAATGGATCAAGATGGGCGGGGTCTACGCGGTAGCCAACCTGCGCGGAGGCTCCGAGTACGGTGAAGCGTGGCATCAGGCCGGAATGAAGGAGCATAAACAGAATGTGTTCGATGATTTCATCTCCGCGGCCGAGTACTTGATCGACAGTAAGTACACTTCGAGGCAGAAGCTGGCCATCTTTGGAGGTAGCAACGGCGGGTTATTGGTAGGCGCGGTCCTGAACCAGCGCCCGGACTTATTCGCCGCCGCAATGCCCGCTGTCGGCGTCATGGATATGTTGCGCTTCCAGAACTTCGGGTTCGGCGGGTATTGGGTTGGCGAATACGGTACTTCCGCGAATGCAGACGATTTCAAGACGCTGATCAAGTATTCCCCGCTGCATAACATCAAGGCCGGCGCGCATTATCCGCCGACGCTGATCACGACCTCCGATCATGACGATCGGGTAATGCCCGGGCATAGCCTGAAATACGCGGCAACATTACAACAAGCGCAGGGCAGTTCGGCGCCGATTTTGATTCGAGTAGAGACGCGCGCCGGCCATGGGGCAGGGAAGCCGACGTCGAAGGTTATCGATGAGTGGGCGGATCGATTGGCGTTTCTGAGTAATGCGCTGGGGATGACGGCGACTGCGGGAGATTGACAAAGCTGTTCCCGGCGTGACCTACACTGGCCACTACGGGTTAACCTGAAAGAGAGCCGCAGCCATGACCTTAACCATAAGATTATCCGATGAGCAGGCGAACGTACTGCAAGCAAAGGCCGAGGCGGAGGGTCTTTCCTCAGTCGAGGCATGGATTGCGAAGCTCGCCGAACCACAGGACCCTACCGCGCGCCCGCTGCAAACTGCGGCGGATATCGTTCTTTCCCACATGCGGAAGGTGCCACCTGAGATCATGGCGACCATGCCGACGGATGGAGCCAGTCAGCATGACCATTACATTTACGGCTGGCCGAAGCGCGAAGTATGACGGAGCTTTTTGCCGACACGTTTTACTGGATTGCTCTTGCCGACCCGACCGATAGCGCTCACAAAGTTGCCCTGACGCTGACCGCTGAGCGGGCAACTTCGCAAATTGTCACGACCGACGAAGTATTGACCGAGTACCTCACGTTTTTCTCATCAGCGCCCGCGTCGTCACGCGCTGAAGCGGCCGAAGTTGTTGAGGATCTACTGACGAGTTCAATCGTCCAAGTGCTTCCACAGAGCCGGGCATCTTTTCGCGCCGGGCTACAACTCTACCGTGACCGTCCCGACAAGGGTTACAGTCTGGTCGATTGCATTTCGATGCAGACGATGCGCCGGGAACGGCTGACCGAGGTTCTTACTAATGACAGGCATTTTGAACAGGAAGGCTTTCGCGCCCTGTTCCGTTGACCGGGTTTTCGACGGAGACACCTGCCACTCGGCATTGACTTAGATCGGGAGGCAAATGCGCCGAGGACAAAGATCGGGCTTACCATCAGTCTTCTTTCTGTTGTCGGCGTTTCGAACGACTGCGACTGCGATCTGAGCCCCAGAACCAGTAGCCCGGTTCCGGGTCCTAATGTCCCCCAGCATCCGGAATCCTTACTTCAATTCGCACTAACATCCGTATCCATCGCGCCGGCTTCTTATCTTCCGGCACGATAAGTTGAAACGGACCCGAATCCGGTCCCAACGGCGCTCGACTTTCCGTATCCGCGACTAAGATGCGATTGTCCTGAAACGCCGGCTCTATCTCAGCCAGCGCCAGCGTCGCATGATAGCCATCTTTCGCCGTGAAGTAGACATACGCCGGAGTATTCGGCCCCTTCAATCGATCCCCAAGCGGCGCGCCCGCGGCTTGCAAGATATCGTGCAGCAGAACGCCCTCGAACTTGCGCTCGTGCCCGTGCTCCTGCACCGTGATCATGGTTCGCGGCAACTTACTAAGATCGTCGGCCGTGAAAACCTTCGAGTGATCCGGCGCGCCGACCACAGTTAGTTGCTGCGCCCACGCCGCCACCCCGCAAAGCAGTACAAACAGCAACCTATAAGCCATAAAACTCCTGAGCGTTCAATCCCATTAATTTCTCACGAACTCCCACTTCGCGGGCGCCGAGTGCTTGTGTAAAAGACGCAAGAACCTGCTTCCATGTTCCGGCAGCCAGGCAGACCGGCCAGTCGCTGCCGAACATACAGCGCGTCGGGCCGAACTCGGTGACGCAGTGGGTCACATACGGGCGCAGATCGTCCACCTTCCACTGCGGGCCTGCTTCCGTGATCATTCCACTCAGCTTGCAATAGACCTGCTTGTACTGCGCCAGCCGTGACATGTCCTTGGCCCACGGTTCCATCTCCCCCTTCTCGATGAAAGGCTTCGCCATATGGTCAACCACCATGCGCAGGTCCGGTACGCGATCTGCAACTGTGGGGATCAACGGCAGATGCCGCGGATGGATGCACAGATCGAACGGGATCCCGCGCCGCGCGAGTTCCTCCAGTCCTTCGAGTACCTCATGTTGCAAAATCCATTTATCATCCGGCTCGTCCTGAACCAGATGTCGCACCCCCTTGAAGTGATCGAAGAGCTGCATCTTGTCGAGCGTGTCGCCGAGCCTGGGGTCCATCAGGTCAACCCATGCGACCACTCCCAAAATCGATGGCTCCGAGGCCGCGAGTTCGAGGGACCACCACGTCTCCTCCATCGTGTGGGTCGCCTGAACCAGCACGGACCCGTCCATCCGGTTCATTAGGTAGATCGGTTTCAGGTCCGCGGGCAGGAAGTTTTGCCTCAAAATGGTGGGAGTCCGTTCGTTCATCCAGAAATAGTTGAACCGGTGGATGTCCCAGTAGTGCTGGTGAGCGTCAATCCGCATGCGTTCTAATATTCTTGAACTTTGCGTTTTAAAGCAACGTATTTTTCTCACGAGGCGTTTTTTGACGAGGCAATGTGACGTACGCGATTGAGACCGAAGGCCTAACCAAGGTTTACAAGCAGCGCTGGTCCAAGAAGGAGATGCGCGCCGTCGACGCGATCTCTCTGCGCGTGCAGCCTGGCGCAACGTTTGGCCTGCTCGGTCCGAACGGCGCGGGCAAGACCACATTTGTGAAGATGCTGCTGGCCTGCACGCATCCCACGGCCGGCCGCGTCCTGGTTTTCGGCCGGGATTCCTGGATTCCCGAGTCACGCCGCGAGATCGGCTACCTGCCCGAGAATCATCGCTTCCCGACCTATCTGACGGGTGCGAGCATGCTCGATTTTTACGGCGCGCTTTCCGGCGTCGATGCTGCGACGCGCCGCAAACGTATTCCCGAGTTGCTCGACATGGTCGGGCTCGATCGCTGGGGCGCCACGCGGCTCGGCAAGTATTCCAAAGGGATGCTGCAGCGCGTCGGCCTGGCGCAGGCGCTGCTGCACGAACCCAAGCTGCTGATATTGGATGAGCCGTCCGACGGCGTCGACCCGGTGGGCCGCAAACAGATTCGCGACATCCTGCAGGCGCTTGAGGCCAAGGGCGTGACCATCTTCCTGAACTCGCATCTGCTGCAGGAAGTCGAGCTTTTCTGTCACGATGTTGCCATCATCTACAAGGGTCGTGTGGCATTGGAAGGGCGTGTAAAAGACCTCACGGCGTCGGGCGGATACCGCGTTGAAACTTACGCAGTGCCGGACAACCTCACGACGGAATTGCGAGCGCGCGCGAAAGGAATCGCCGCCAATAACGGCACGGTACAGTTCCTGTTCGGATCGCGCGAAGACGCGAACTCAGCAATCGACTTGCTGCGCGCGCAAAGCTGCGAGATCGAATCTCTAACTCGCGCCACTAGTTCGCTCGAGGAAGTCTTCATCCGCACTATCGAGGGGAACAAATGACGACGCTCGCTTTGATCATGGACACGTTCCGCGAAGCCCTCGCTCGCAAAATCTTTTGGGCGTTCTTCTTCGCGTCGACGGCGATCCTGCTCTTCTTCATGTTCATCATGCACGTCGATGTCGTTAACGGCATGGTCGCGTCGTTGACCATTTTCAAGCCCGCGCGAATACAGAATTCACTGTCCGCAGTCGACGTCGTACGCAGCGCCCAATCCGGATTGTCCGGGTTCCTCTACTCGATCGGCATGGGGCTGGCCATCTTCGCGTCGGCGGGACTCATCTCGGCCGTCTTCGAGCCGGGTCGCGTGGAGTTGCTCCTTTCGAAACCTGTCCAGCGGTGGCAGATTTTGATGGGCCGCTATCTGGGTAACTTACTCATCGTCGGTTTCAATCTCTTCTACCTCGTGACCGGATTCTGGATCATCTTCGGCGTGAAGGTGGGAGTCTGGCGCCCGTATCTGCTGCTCTCCAGCGTGATCACGCTGTTCATGTTCGGCGTGGTTCTTACCTTCATTCTGCTGACTGCTGTTCTATGGGAGAACGCCGCAGTGTCCATCCTCGCGACGTTTGCGCTGGTCATCATCTGCCTGATTCTGGGCGCGAGGCCTATGCTTGAGAAGCTGCTGAGCTCGGAGACATCGCGCAATATCGTTAGCGGCCTTTACTATGTATTGCCGAAGATTCCGGAGACCGGCAACATCCTGATGAAGATAAACATGGGGACGCAGATCGATAGCTGGATGCCGATCTGGTCGTCCGCGATCTTTGGCGCTGTGATTCTCGGAACCGGCCTCTGGGTCTTTTCGCGCCGTAATTTCTAACATGCGACTCCTGCTCTTAATCCTTTCCGTTGCAACCGCTTTCGGACAGATCCACGTCGATCCGGTTCTGGCCCGCATGATCCCTCCCGGAACCGTATCGCTGGTCGGCGTACGGATGGATCAGATTCGTACCACGCCTCTTTATCAGAAGATGATCGCGGAACAGAAGCTTCCCGATTTAGATCGCTTCGTTAAGGACACCGGCTTCGATCCGCGGCATGATGTTCGTGAACTGCTGCTGGCGTCCAACGGCACTGAGGGACAATCCGTTCTCGTCGCGCGCGGCAGTTTTGGACACATCACGAACTTCTCCTCGTTAAAGACCTTCAAGCACGACATCTACGCGATCCACGGTAACGACAGCGCGGGGTTTTGCCTGCTCGACGACTCGACCGCCGCCGCCGGCCCGCTTCCTGGCTTGTACGCGGCACTGGATCACTGGCACTCCGGCGCTGCCCCCGCAACCCCGTCGCTGCTCAAGCGCATGGAGCAAATTTCGGCGAACGCGCAGCTCTATGTGGTTTCCGAAGGCGGCTTCAATATTCCGGGCGGCCTGACTCTCCGCCAGGGTTCGACCGATTTCGCGCAGATCTTTCGCAATGTGGAGCAAGTAACCTTCTCGGCTGACCTGCGCGCCGGACTCGACGCGCTACTCGAAGCTGATGTGAAGAACGAAGAGGACGCGAAGAATCTGGGCGACGCCGCACGCGGGCTCATCGGGTTCGCGCGACTCAGCGTTCCCGAGAACCATCGCGAATTACTTAAGCTGTGGGACGGTTTTCACGTGGACCAACACGCCCGCCACATCGCGCTGACCGCGAAGGTTCCGCAGGATTTGATCGATCAACTGGTCAGCTTGATTCAGAGCGGCGAGATCGGACCGGGTCGGCGATCCCATCCGGCAAATCCGCGCTGACATGCTAAGCGCCAAAGTCTACGATACTCATGTGGATCAACTGTTCGAACGTGTTCATCAACTCCACGGGATTCTAACGGCTGCGGGGATTCCCTATCGGATCGTTGGCGGTCTCGCTGTGTTCATGCATGTTGCCGAACGCGATCCTCTCCGTGCGCGCATGACCGCGGACGTCGATGCTGCGATCGATCGTGAGTACCTTCCGGTGGTGATCGAAGCGGCCCGCCAAGCAGGATGGATGTACCGTCACGTGTCTGGAGTGGACATGTTGGTTGACGCGCAGCAGCCTAGGGCTCGATCTGCGGTCCATTTTGTGTTCCTCAACGAGAAGGTGCGCGATTACTATGTGGAAGCGGTTCCATCATCTGCGCCGGAGATTACGCAGGACGGTGTAGCGCTCGCTTCCGTCGAGGATCTGGTGCATATGAAACTGACAAGCTTCCGGCTCAAAGATCGCGTCCACATCCAGGATCTCGACGGCGTCGGCTTGATTAGCGCGGATATCGAAGCTCGGTTGCCGGAGATCCTCCGAAGCCGACTGGCTGAAGTGCGAGCGAGCGAGTAAAGCGAGGGCCGTCGTAAATTAGTATCTGCTCATGGCCCAAATAGATAAAGAAGAACGTCAACTCGGGTTCGAGACCCGCTCCTTGCACGCCGGGCAACAGCCTGATCCCACGACCGGTGCCCGCGCCGTCCCGATCTACCAGACCACTTCCTACGTTTTCGAGAACACCGACCACGCCTCCGCCTTGTTCGCGCTGCAGCAGTTCGGCAACGTTTACACGCGGATCATGAACCCGACCCAGGCCGTCCTGGAAGAGCGCGTGGCCTCACTCGAAGGAGGTGTCGCGGCGCTCGCCGTAGCTAGTGGCCAAGCCGCGCAGTTCCTCGCGATCACTAGCCTCGCCGGTGTCGGCGATGAGATCGTAAGTGCCAGCACTCTATACGGCGGCACTTACACCCAGTTTGATGTAAGCTTCCGACGCCTTGGAATTAAGCCCGTGTTCGTCGAACCTGATGATCCGGAGAACTTCCGCAAGGCAATCACGCCCAAGACGAAGTTGCTTTACGCCGAGACCATCGCGAACCCCCGCATGAACGTGCTCGATATTGTGCGAGTCGCAGCTATCGCGCATGAACACAATATCCCGCTGGTTATCGACAACACCTTCGCGTCGCCGTGGCTCTGCCGTCCCATCGAGCACGGAGCCGACATTGTGGTTGAGTCGATGACTAAATTCTTGGGCGGCCACGGAAACTCAATCGGCGGCATCATTGTGGATAGCGGCAATTTCCCATGGGATCGCGGCGATTTTCCGATGATCACCGAACCGAGCCCCGGCTATCACGGAATGCGCTTCTACGAAACGTTCGGCAAGATCGCGTTCATCATCCGCGCGCGCGTTGAAGGTCTGCGCGACATGGGTCCGGCGATTAGTCCGTTCAATTCATTCTTGATCTTGCAGGGCGTCGAAACCTTAAAGCTCCGCATGGACGCGCATTCGCGAAATGCTCAGGCGGTCGCGGAGTTCCTGCAGAAACATAGCCGCGTGAAGTGGGTGAACTACCCTGGCCTCGATTCGAGCCCGTACCGTGCGCTGGCGCAGAAGTATCTTCCCAAAGGCTGCGGCGCCATCCTGACGTTCGGAATCGAAGGCGGCCTTGAAGCAGGCAAGCGCTTCATCAACTCGCTTAAGATGCTTTCGCATTTAGCCAATGTGGGCGACGCCAAGAGTCTTGTGATTCACCCTGCTTCCACGACGCATTCGCAGTTACCTGAAGCCGATCAGCAGATGGCCGGAATTACTCCCGACATGATCCGCTTGTCCGTAGGTATCGAGGATATTGACGACATTCTCTGGGATTTAGACCAAGGTTTGAAATCAGCTTGAGGTAGTTACCCGCCGCCATTGCTTGCCAACCTGTATCAGTAGCTCGGGAGCTAAGTCAGTCCACACTAGATCTGTAGCCGCCTGCTCATTTACCTTGACTGCGCCGGCTTTGATCTTCCGCGTGGCATCGGTCACAGACTCTGCCATTCCGATACGCGCGATCAACTTATCGAGCCGAATCCCGTTGGCCACGCGCACGCCCTCCGGCATCGGTACCAGCGGGATATCCGACGGAACCTCGCGTTGCCGTACCACGCGCGTGAACTCGTCTTGCGCATGCTGCGCCTCGGCTGCCGAATGGAAATCCGTCACGATCAGTCGCCCCAGCCGCATCTTCGCGTCCATTGGGTGCAACTCTCCACTGGCGACGTTCTGCCGCATCACGGTGATCTCGGCCACACTAATGTCCGTCAGCAGTTCGTAGTAGCGATACATTAGTTCATCGCTGATCTGCATAATTTTGCGGAACATCACCTCCGGCGGCTCGGCGATCCCGATGTAGTTGCCCAAGGACTTCGACATCTTCTTGACGCCATCAAGGCCTTCGAGAATCGGAACCGTCGCAATAATCTGCGAAGGCTGATTTGAGTCCTTCTGTAACTCGCGTCCGACCACTAGATTGAATTTCTGATCGGTGCCGCCTAACTCAACATCGCACTCCAGCGCAACCGAATCGTAGCCCTGGATAAGTGGATAGAGCAGCTCATGCATCTGGATCGGAATGCCGTTGCGGAAGCGATTCGAGAAGTCTTCGCGTTCAAGAATCCGCGCGACAGTGTACTGCGATAACAGCTTCCGGAAATCGTCAAAACCGAATTTGCTGTACCACTCGCTGTTGTAACGAACTTCGGTCCTGGCGGGGTCGAGTAGCTTGAACACTTGCGTCTTATAGGTCTCAGTATTCGCTTCGATCTGCTCGCGCGAAAGAGCTGGCCGCGTCGTATCGCGTCCGGATGGATCGCCGATCGACGCCGTCGCATCGCCTATCAGAAAGATCACATCGTGACCCATATCCTGAAAGTGTTTCAGCTTACGCAGCAGCACGGTGTGGCCTAAATGGAGGTCAGGCGCGGTGGGGTCGAACCCCGCTTTCACGCGTAGCTTGCCTTTCTTCTGAATGCGCTCGCGCAGGTCATCGAGCCGGATAATTTCGGCGAAGCCCTTCGTAATGTAAGTAAGCTGTTCCTCGACGGGCTTCATTGGCGTAAGTTCTCGGCTTGTAGGTGACGATCCAGGAAGCTAGAGGCGGCGCCATACGCATCCAGCCAGTGCTGATGCATGAGTAAGTCGTGGATTTCGTCCGGAAAGATTAGTTGTTCAAATGGCACGTGCTGCTTGCGCAAAGCTTCCGCTAGCATCTCTGTTTGCTTGAAGTTCACATTCCGATCATCATCGCCATGGATCAGCAAAACAGGCGAGCGCCACGTCTCGATATAAGCCATCGGCGACGACTGAAACGCAACGCGGGCAGCATCGGCGCGCTTTGCCGGATCGTACGCCGGAATGAAGTTCTGGATCTCGTCATTCCACTCATGGACGCCGTGTAGATCGACTCCCGCAGCAAATAGGTCCGACGCGCGAGCTAGACCAAGCGCCGTCAGATAGCCGCCGTAAGAGCCGCCCCAGAGTCCGATCTTATCGGGGATCACGTCAGACCTTGATCGCAAGTAAAGACCCGCGCCGATCACATCATTGAACTCGCTCGCTCCCGTCGCGCCATAGTTCAGAGCTTCACGGAAATCGAGCCCGTAGCCGATGCCGCTGCGGTAGTTTACGGACAACACCACATATCCGCGGCTAGCCAGATACTGATTGAAACCGTAAGCCTGGTGGTAGTAGAGCATGTAGTGCCAGCCGAGCAGCATCTGACGGCGCGAACCGCCGTGGAAGAAGATCACGGCCGGATGCTGCGATTTGCCGTCGTGCGGAAGAAAGAGCTGTCCATGGATCTGCATGCCATCCGCGGCATTGATCAACACAGGTTCAGGTTCAACTAGCGATGCCAGCGGGAAGTCTGCAGGCAACCAGTCCGGACGAAGATCGCGGACGCCTTCGCCGTAATGATGGAAGCGTGCGCGGGATGCTTTGCGTCCGAGCGGAAAATAGCGACATCATCGCCAGACGGTAAAGCAGCGCTCCATTCGATATCAGTACCCTTTGTGAGTCGTCGCGGTGCGCTGCCATCGAGCATCACACGCCATATATGGCGGCGGTCGATATCGTCCTGATTGGAAGCGTACACAACCGATTTGCGATCCGGCGAGAGCGCGGCAGATTCAATCTCGAAAGCTCCCGGAGTCAGCTCATGCGCCGTGCCGCCCGCGAGCGCGATCGAATAGAGGTGCTGATATCCGGTGCGCTCCCAAGGAAACACAATGCGATCGCCGTCAGCCCACAGCAGTTGATGAGGCGCATCCAGACCGTGGAACTCGCTCCCTTGGTTCGGCTCAGCGTGCCAGATCTCGCGCCCTTGGCAAGTATCGACATCGGCAACGTGAATCGACCACGGGGTTTCCGCCGCGCGCTTGGGGCCGAACGCGGTTGCTGTCTGCGACGTGGCAATGCGGATGAAAGCAATGCGATGCGAATCTGGTGACCAGACTGGCTCCGCGTCAGTGTCGACGCTCGGATCGAGATATCGTAATTGAGATTCGCCGACTGCATAGACAGCGATGAATGAGTGCTGCGCGCGCCGGCTTGCGAAGGCCAGATACTTCCCATCCGGTGACCATTCGAGGCTCTCCGCATTGCCGCGCGCGTGAATCAGCTGCTCGGCCTTACCGCTGCCATCGGCAGGAGCGCTCCACACTTGATCCGCGTTAACATACGCGACAGTCTTCCCGTCGGGTGAGAGTGCGGGGCCGTGACCCTTGCCGATTTTCTTCACCTCGCCGCCAGCAAACGGGACGGTGTTCACTTCCTGTTCCGTGCCTCCGACGTAGTGGGCCGGGTTGGGAATCTCGCCCTTCGTGTTCGGGTCTTCACCGCGCGTGAATGCAACCTCCGAACCGTCGACGCTGATCGTGACTTCGCCTAATTCAATCCCGTGATCGTGAAACGTGGCGACCTGGCGCGCGGCATAAGTCGGCGCTTCCGCGACCCAGAGATTCCGGAAGCCGGGCGGATCTTCCACCCACGCGATCTTGCCGTGCCCATTGGTGGTCAACGACGATGGGAACGGTGAACCTAGGACTTGGCTAATCGTGAAGGACGGCGCAGCCGCACGGGCGCACGCCGCCGCGCAGAGCACTGCTGCAAAAACGCGCATGGAAGATTGTACGCCGGAAAGGCGTGGCTTACATCTTATAGCGGCCGAGGTCTTCGTCGTTCAGACCCTCGAGCCAACGCTTCAACTCTTCGTTGTTGACCTTATCGGAAACCGTCGCGGCAACCTTGGAAGACTTCAGCACTTCATCGTCGACAAAGATCGGACAATCGAGGCGCAGCGCGAGAGCTAGCGCATCGCTCGGCCGTGAATCGACCGAAATCATTTCGCCGTCGCGATCGAGCCAAATCAACGCGTAGAACGTGTCTTCTTTCAGATCGCTCACCACCACTTTGCGCACACCGGTCGATAGACCGAGCAGCAGGCTCTTGATCAAATCATGCGTCATGGGGCGTGGCGTAGAGACCTTCTCAATCTCCAGCGCAATCGCGTTTGCTTCGTAAATACCGACCCAGATGGGAAGAACAGTATTACCAGACACATCCTTCAAAATCACAATGGGCATGTTGGTGACCGGATCCATCATCAGCCCGCGGATTTTCATTTCAACTTCCATCTAGTCCTCCCCCACGCTCCAGATTTCATTACAGCACGCGCCGGTTTGCGAGACACTCTAGGCGGGGCAGGCTTCACCGACCAATGAGTTAGGTCCGGCGCGCGTAACGCGGACGGGAAGATAAGTTCCGACCAGGTCGTCTGCGCTTTGCGAAGTGAAATTCAACGTCCGATTCTGCGACGTGCGTCCGATCCATTGGTCGAGCGCTTTGTTGCGGCCTTCCACGTTGACTTCTTCTACGGTGCCGATCAGCAGCGAGTTCCGTCGGATTTGAATCGCGCGCTGCCGCTCCTGCAGCACATTGAAGCGCCGCGTTTTTTCTTCTTCCGGAATCGCATCGGGCATCGACGTTGCGGGCGTGTTCGGCCGCGGGGAGTATTTGAAGCAGAAGAGCGAATCGTACTGCACTTCGTCGAGCAGATCGAGCGTCTCTTGAAACTCGTGCTCCGTCTCGCCGGGGAAGCCGATGATGATGTCGGTCGTGATCGCGATCGGACGGCGCGCGTTCTTCATCCACGCGATGCGGCGCATGTATTCGTCGCGCGTGTACTGACGCTGCATGGCGGAGAGCACGCGCGTTGATCCCGATTGCACCGGTAGATGCACGTGATTGCAGAGGTTCGGATTAGAATCGATTGCGTCGATGATCCCTTTGACGAAGTCACGCGGATGCGACGTCGTGAACCGCACGCGGCGAATGCCGGGGATCTCGCCCACGCGCGCCAGCAGGATGGCGAAATCCCACCCGGCAGCCGATGGATCGCGGTAGCTGTTGACGTTTTGTCCCAGAAGCTGGATTTCGGTGTAGCCGTCATCCGCCAGGCGGCGCGCCTCGTCCATCACGCTGCTGCTCGTGCGACTGCGTTCAGGACCACGCGTGAATGGCACGACGCAGTACGCGCAACTTTTGTCGCAGCCTTCGATGATCGTCAGATAGGCGCGGCGTGGATTGTCGCGACGCGTGTAAGGTGTTTCGAACGCTTCTTCTTCGTCGAAGCCGAGACCGGTGACGCGCTTGTCGCCGCGTTCGAGTTGCAGCAGCATCTGCGGCAGCTTCGCATAACTGGCCGATCCCGCAACCATGCGGACCTGCGGCGCGCGCTCGAAGATCTTCTCGCCTTCCTGCTGCGCAACGCAGCCGAGCACCGCGAAGATCTTTTCTTTACGAGCCTCGCGCTGGAACTGTTGCAGCTTCAGGAAGACTTTCTGCTCGGCCTTGTCCCGGATGCTGCAGGTGTTGTAAAAGATGTACGATGCCTCGGCGGGTGTCTGGACCTCGCTGAACCCCTTCTCCAATAAGACGCCGACGACTTTTTCGGAGTCGTGCGCATTCATCTGGCAGCCGAACGTTTCGATATAGAACTTCTTTTCCACTGATCTTATTGTAGGGGGCGCGGTGTCACTTGTACGGTCTTGAAATGAGTACCTTCCGGCAAGGAGATTAGCTCCCGGCTGTACTCTGTCTTGACAATGTCGGGCGATGATTGCTATTTTCGGAAGTATGCCGACACGGACAACGCGAAGCGAAAAACTCGACTTACGTCTCACTCGCGCCGCCAAAATCACTTTGCAGGCCGCAGCCGCCGTGGGGCATCGCTCGGTTAGCGAATTCGTCCTCGAAAGCGCGCTGGCGCGCGCGGACGAGACGTTAGCTGACCGGCGAACTTTCAGTCTTGACCCAATCCAATGGAAGGCATTCCTCGCCGCTCTCGATGCGCCGCCCCGGCCCTCGCCTAGACTAAGGCGATTGCTGAAAGAGCCCGGATTCTTTGATGCCGGGACAAATGAGTGATGCCGGCCGTCGAATTGAAAAGCTTCGTCCGGATCACCCGGTCGAAGACTTTGACTGTGGCATCGAAGAACTTAATCGCTATTTGCTCCGGTTTGCCTGGGTAAATCAGCAAGCAGGAGCGGCGCAGACTTATCTCGGACTTGTCGATGATGCCATCGTCGGCTATTACGCGCTCGCGGTCGGGCAAGTCAGTCTCGATGCGGCGCCTGAAAGGCTAACAAAGGGACTCGCGCGGCACCCCGTCCCGATTATGCTTCTCGCGCGTCTTGCCGTGGGCCGTCATCTACAAGGCCAAGGTATCGGTAAGGCGCTGCTGCGCGACGCACTGCGGCGCACCCTGCAGGCGGCCGACATCGCCGGAATCCGTGCATTTGCGGTGCATGCAAAAAGTGAGAGGGCTCGCGAGTTCTACCAAATGTTTGACTTCACCCCATCGCCTACAGACCCGATGCACCTATTCGTTCTGCTCAAAGATGTACGGCGGCTTTTAGCAGGGAAGTAAGAATAGGCACGGGCGGCGAACCTGAATTTATCAGGAGCCGCGCCTGGAAACACTATTGATCGGCCGCACACGTCTTAGCCGCTTAGAGCACTTCCTATAATCAAAGAAGACCCACCCAAAAGGATTTCTGTGACAGGTAATCAGGTTCGCCAGCATTTTCTCGACTTCTTTGCCGAGCGCGGTCACCGCATCGTGCCCAGCTCCTCGCTCGTGCCGGCGAACGATCCCACGCTGCTCTTCACCAACGCCGGGATGAATCAGTTCAAGGACGTCTTCCTCGGCCAGGAGAAGCGCGATTACTCCCGCGCCACAACATCCCAGAAGTGCGTCCGTGCCGGCGGCAAGCATAACGACCTCGAGAATGTCGGCTACACTCGCCGTCATCACACGTTCTTCGAGATGCTCGGCAACTTCTCCTTCGGCGATTACTTCAAAGCCGAAGCCATCGGATTCGCCTGGGACTCTGGTCACGCGCGTCTACGGCCTCTCGAAAGATCGACTCTACATCACCGTCTTCCGCGAAGATGACGAGGCCGAGCGCCTCTGGCAATCCGTCGCCGGCGTTCCCAAGTCGCGCATCTTCCGCCTCGATGAAGCAGACAACTTCTGGCAGATGGGCGAAACCGGCCCTTGTGGTCCCTGCTCGGAGATTCATTACGACCTTGGCCCCGATGCCGCCGAACCCGGCCGCGAGTCGGAGGAGTTTCCGCTTGATGGCGGCGGCCGCTTCGTCGAAATCTGGAATCTGGTCTTCATGCAATTCGATCGAGATGCGCATGGTGTTTTCAATCCGCTGCCGCGTCCTTCCATCGACACCGGCATGGGACTCGAGCGCGTCGCCGCCATCATGCAGGGCAAGCTCTCAAACTACGACACCGATCTGATTCTGCCGATCGTGCATCGCTGCGCCGAAATCTTTGGCACGGAGTATGGCCGCGATCCAAAGGTCGATACCGTGCTCCGCATCAACGCCGATCACGCCCGCGCCACCGCGTTTCTGATTCACGACGGAGTGATGCCGAACAACGACGGCCGCGGCTACGTGCTTCGCAAGATCATGCGCCGCGCTCTCCGCAACGCGCGTCTCGCCGGACAGGAGAAGCCGTACCTCGAACAGCTCACCAGCTTCGTGGCCGACCTGATGCGCCCGGCTTATCCCGAGCTCATCGGAAAGCGCAGCCCGCGTCGCGCGCGTGGTTCGTGAAGAAGAGAATCGGTATGCCACCACGTTCCTCGTTGCGGAGAAGGTCTTCGCCGAAGAAGCCGTCAAGCTGACCGGCGGAGTTATGCCCGGCGCTGTCGCTTTCCGCCTTTACGATACGTTCGGTCTTGCTCTGGATGAACAGAGCGAGATGGCTCGCGAGCGCGGACTAACTATCGATCTTGCCGGTTTTGAGCTGGAGATGACGCAGCAGCGCGAACGTGCCCGCGCCAGCTGGAAGGGCGCGGACAAGGGCACGGCTGCTCCGGTTTGGCAGCAGATCGCCCAGCAGCATGGGCGCACGAAGTTCCTCGGCTACACCCAACTCGACGCCGTCTCGCGCATCAAAGCCATCGTGGTCGATGGTCAGCAAGTCGAAGAACTACAACCGGGGAAAAGCGCCGAAGTCGTTCTCGATCAGACGTCGTTCTATGCCGAGACCGGTGGCCAGGTGGGCGATCAAGGCTCATTCCTCGATGCTGACGGACGTGTTCTTGCAACAGTAGATTCCGCTTATCCCGCAGTTCCCGGCGTCACGGCCCACAAGATACACGCCGGCGTTCTGCTCAAGCCCGGCATGGAAGTTCGGACGCATGTTAACGAGCCGGAGCGCCACTCCACCATGCGCAACCACACGGCAACGCACCTTCTTCATGCTGCGTTGCGGCAGGTTCTAGGACCGCACGTGAAGCAGGCAGGCAGTGTCGTCGAACCGCCGCGCCTGCGCTTCGATTTCACACACTACGCCGCCCTCGATCGCGCCGAGCTCGTCGAGATCGAGCGCATTGTGAACGAGCAGATACGCGCTAACGAGCCCGTGAAAACCGACATCCTCCCCATCGAGCAGGCGCTCGCCACCGGAGCCATGGCGCTCTTCGGCGAGAAGTATGGCGATGAAGTTCGCGTGGTCAGCATCCCCGGCTTCAGCAAGGAGCTTTGCGGCGGCACTCACGTTTCGCGCGCCGGTGACATCGGCGTGTTTAAGGTTGTCTCTGAAGGAAGCATCTCCGCGGGCGTGCGCCGCATCGAAGCCGTCACCGGGGAACAGGGCGTGGAACGTTTTCAGAAGACTTCCGACGCAGTCAATCGCCTGGCCGAGATGTTGAAAGTTGCCGAGCCGGAGCTGGTCGAACAAGTCGAAAAAACGCTGACCGAAAATCGTGCCCTCGCGCGCCAACTGGACAACGCCAAGATAAAGATCGCTCAAGCCGCGGCATCGGGCGTGGAAAACGAATCGACAACCATCAACGGTGCGCGTCTTCTAGTAACAACCATCGAAGGAATGGACCGCGCTCAAATGCGCGCACTCGTCGATACGCTTCGCAACAAATGGAAGTCTGCTGCGATCGTTCTTGGATCCACCGACAACGGCTCGGTCTCAATCATTGCCGCCGTAACGAAAGATTTGACGGGCAAACTGCAAGCCGGCAAACTCGTGTCGCAAGTCGCCCAAGCTGTCGATGGCAAAGGCGGAGGCCGACCTGATCTCGCGGAAGGCGGCGGCAAGAATCCTGCTGCGCTTCCGGCTGCTCTCGACGCGGTCCGCACGCACATCGAGTCTGCTCTCTAATCAGACATGGCCGACATTTGGGACGCCATCGTGATCGGCGCGGGACCTACGGGTCTCGCGTGCGGCATCGAACTGAAGAAGCGCGGCTGCTCCGCGTTCATCGTCGACAAGGGCTGCATCGTCAACTCGATCTATAACTACCCGACGAACCTCGTCTTCTTCACCACACCCGAGCTTCTCGAAATCGGTGACATTCCGATGACGAGCCTCAACGAGAAACCAAACCGCACCGAAGCGCTGAAGTATTACCGGCGCGTTGCCGATCACTTCAAGCTCGATGTTCATCAATACGAACAGGTCACTCGCATCGGCGGTCACGACAATGCTTTTGAAATTGAAACAATTGATCGCCACGGTGTAGTAAGTTCGTATCCCGCGCGAAAGGTGGTGCTAGCCACCGGGTACTACGATGTCGCCAATCGCCTCGGCGTTCCCGGCGAGGATTTACCGAAAGTACTGCACTACTACAAGGAGCCGCATCCGTACTATGGTCAGGACGTGCTCATCGTAGGCGCAAAGAACTCTGCTGCGATTGCCGCGCTTGATCTTTTCTGGACCGGCGCCCGAGTCACTCTGGTACATCGTGGTCCCGGAATCCACCATCACGTGAAATATTGGATTAAGCCGAATATTGAAAACCGGATAAAGAGCGGAGAGATCCCGGCTTACTTCAACTCCCAAATTGTTAGCATCACTAACCAAAATGTGAAACTCGAAACACCGCGCGGCCCAGTTTGTCTGCGCAACGACTTCGTGTTCGCATTAATCGGTTATCGGCCTGATCTAGAATTTTTGTCAGAGAACGGAATCGAGCTCGAACCCGTCACGCTACGCCCGCGCACGAATCCCGAAACCCTTGAAAGTGAAAGGGATGGCGTATACCTTGCCGGCGTCATCGTTGCAGGGATGCATACTAACGAGATTTTCATCGAAAACGGCCGGTTCCACGGTTTGAAAATCGCCGAATCCATTGCGTCGCTAACACACTAAGGCGGCGTGAAATTTCGTTAACGATTTTTAAGTACTTTCTTGGCCCGCGCGTCGCGAAATCTCGCCATCATTAATAGAGCCCTGGCACGAAAACTGCATACTCTGAAACCTGAGTGCATTGTTCTGTATCAAAGAACCAGGGGTAAGGAGAGACATATGTTGGACGCTTTTCTGAATTCAATTTTCGGGTGCAGCCATCGGAGAACCAGTTTTCCGTTGACGCCGTCCCGTCGTACCGGTTTGGGGGCAAGTAACTACTCGGGACAAAAGCGGAACTCAACGTACGTGGTTTGCCTCGATTGCGGGAAAGAGTTCGATTACGACTGGAAGGACATGCGCGTCGGCGAGGCTGTGCGCAGCGTGAATCCCGCTCAAGGTGCTTCCGTCGCTGTCGTCGACTAGTCCGCTGTTCAGTTAAGTTCCGTAAGTGTCGCGCGACTCTGCTCGGCCTCACGTTGGCGATCGTGACTATAATTGAGCAGCCGTTGGTGGCGAGAAATATGCGATTCGCACCTACTTTACAGCTCGTCGCGGGCGCTCTTTTTACGCTGGCTGCCTTGATGGAAATCTCACATGGAAGCAGCCCTGTTCGTTACGGCACCTCGATCGCATTCGCCGCGTTCTGGTTTTATATCGGTGCTAAGTCTAAGCGTCCATTTCAGCCATTCGATAGCGCTTCGAACACCCGTTCTCCGAGTTCGCGAACCGAATAAGGCTTCTGAAGGAAGCCTGCTGGTTTGTCACTCGCGAAACGCTCCAGCGCCTCGCCTTCATCGTAGCCGCTGGTGAGTATCACCTTCATCTCCGGCCTCATCTCGCGAATGGCGCGAAGCGCCTGTTCACCCGACATCACCGGCATCGTCAGATCCAGCAGCACCAAAGAGATCTGGCCGTCCATCCGCCGCAACGCGTCAAGAGCATCGCGCCCGTTCTCGGTCAGCACCACCGAATAACCGAAGCGCTCCAGTGCCGCTTTCGTCGTCCGGCGCACCACTTCCTCGTCATCCACGACCATCACGGTCCCGCTGCCTTTCAGGTTTCGATGAGCACCGGAATTTTCGCGCCGCACAGGTTGCGAACTGGCCGGAAACAAGAGGCGGAAACACGTTCCCTTGCCGAGCGCGCTTTCCACAGATATCGAGCCCTTATGACCCTGCAGCGCCCCGAGTGTCGCAGCCAGTCCCAACCCCCTTCCCGTAAATTTCGTGGTGAAGAAGGGGTCGAAAATGCGGGCTTGTGTTGCTTGATCCATCCCGATGCCGTTATCGCGGACTTCCAGCATCACGAAGTGATCGACCGCTTCGGGAGGCGGCCGGAAGTGGCCTTCGCGAAGGACTTGTGGGCCGGTGCTGGAGAGACTGACCGTTACTGCGCCCGCCGTGTCGAGAGGAATCGCTTCGGCCGCGTTGATCACCAGATTCATCACCATCGACTGGATCTGCGCCGGGTCGGCGATGATGTTGGGCAGATCGCGGGGCAGATCCAGAACCAGCTCGACGCGTCTTGAGACCGAGAGCCGCACCAGCGATTGCACCTCGGTCACGACATCCGATAGATTTACTGGCTCCATATAGAACTGACTCTTACCGGCATAAGTGAGTAGCTGGCGAGTCAGTTCGGCGGCCCTTTCGCTGGCAATAATCACGTCCGAAAGCGGTCCCTGAAGGTCCGTCTCCTCGGGCAGCAGCTCCAGCACCAGGCTGGCATTTCCGAGAATGCCGGTCAGCAGATTATTGAAGTCGTGCGCGACACCCCCGGCCATCACTCCCAGACTCTCCAGCTTGGCCGCTTGCCGCATACCCAGCTCCACGGCTTTTCGCATCGTGGTTTCTTCGCACACGCCGCCTGCGCCCACAACGTCCGTCCCGGCGAGAATTGGAAAGATATTGAAGGTCCACGATCGTTCGCGACCCGGCTGTGCGGGCGTGAACCCGGTAACCTCCACACCCAGCAGCGAGCGGCCTGACGAAACCACTTCGTGCAGACTATTGACGACTGCCGCGTCCATCTCCGGAAGCAGTTCCGCGATGGTCTTCCCGATATGCTGCTCCGCCGGTACCCCGTTCATATCGGCCAACGCGCGGTTCACCCGAATAAAACGCAACTCGCGATCCCACAAGCCCAAACCGATCGGCGCGTTCTCGAAGACCGCGTCGAGCAGCGCCCGCGCTTCCTGCACTTCGCCCTTGAGCCGCGAGCGCTCGAATTCCGCCTCTTTCTCGTCCGTTACATCGGTGAAGAAAACGGCGGTCCCTCGATCGGCGGCAAGGCTGACGCGCATCGACAACCATTTACCCAGCAATGGCAAATAGCGCTCGGCCGTCACGGCGCGATCTCTAGTCTCGCCCGGGTTCCGGGCATCCGCCACAAGGCTTTCCAGACTACCTTCGAAGACGGCGGCAGCGGACGTGCCGGAATGCTGTTGCGGACGGATTCCCAACAGCCGGCTGGCCGCCGGGTTGATGTACGTGAGCCCGCCCTTTGGGTCGAAAGCGCAAAAGCCATCCTGAATGCTCTCCAGAATGTTGGTTCTGTCTTTCAACTCCTGCCCTAGCCGCTCATTCAGTACTCGGATCGCGGTCTCATCAGCCTCGCGGCGCTCTCCGTCACGATGAAGCATCGTGCCCGCTGCGATCAGGAAAATCAAGAGAACGACATCGCCGATGCTGCTTACAATGAAGCTCTGCCGCGCCCGGCGTCCGGCACTTCGAATCTCGGTCTCGAAACGCTCCTGTCCGAATTCTCGTAATCTCGAAAGCCGATCGATCAGTTCTTTCATCGAACTGTCGCCTTCGCCTGTCTCCACGATGCCCAACGCCGCGGAAGCGTGACCGGAGCGATACAACTCGACCGTCCTACGCATTTCCTCCAATTTCACTTGGACGACTTTGGCCATCTCACTGACCTGCTGCGATTCCTGAGGATCTTTCGCTACGGCGTTCGCCAAGTCGCCGGTGTACTTCTCGACATTCTTCGTGCTCGGGCCAAAACTAGAAAGATACGCAAGGTGTCCAGTCAGCAGATAGCCGCGCTGCGATGACTCGGCCCGCCGTAAGTCCTCGCGCAGGTTCGCAGCGATGCGTAGAACCAGGCGGGTTTGCTCGAGCTGCGCGCTTTGTTGCTCGTAGGCTCTGAGACTGAGGTAACTGAGGGTTGCGCTTACCAGAATGATGGGGAGCGCCAAAAGCGGCAGGAGAATTGGACGAGGGAATCTCGTCGCGTTCACATCCCTCAGCATACGATGGTCACCTTACTCCCCGCTCCGGGCCAAGATCACGGATTACGGCTTCGGCGGCGCGCCGTCCGCAATGCATCGCTCCGTTCAGTGATGCGTTCTCGCGGTGATCGCCGCAGATATAAAGTCCGCGTTGCAATTTCACGCTCCGCTCAGGCGGTTCCAATGCCGCAGGATCCTGGTTCGGTTGTGCATGCCGGATCTCGTATCGCCGGATCAATTCCCATGTGAGCGCCTCCGCCCCGAACCACGAATTCATTTGCGCACGCACATCGGTCTCCGAGTGATTGGCCGCCGTTTCCAGCACAGTGGCGGAGATCAGGACGGAATCTCTCTGTCCGTACGAAGGCGCCACGTTCGTCATGACCGTGCAATTATTGACCGGACCCGTGCCATCCCCGTTAAGAATGATCACCGGATCGTCGAGTGGCGCGCTTCGCGCCGCGAAGTAGTAACACGAGACCGCGCGGGCACCCGCCATCGGTTCAGCGCCGAGCAGTCGGGCCGCCTGCGGTTCCTCTGTCGCGATCACTATAGCCGCGGCTTTCACATCCTCAAGACGCTCCACCGGCCGGTTCAGTTCTACGGTGCCGGGCGGCAAGCCATTGGCGATCTGCCGCGGAATCGCCTCCATGCCTTCGTGCGGCACGGTTATCTCTCCATCCGCCAGCATCCGGAAGACAAAATCAAACATGCGGCTCGACGTCCGCAACTCCGGTTCAAGAAAAATACCGCCGAAGAACGGACGAAAAAAGCGGTCGATCATGGCCGCGCTGAACCCGTTCGCAGCCAGGCGTTCGCGCGTGGAGACTGAGCGTCGCTCGAATAGCTCCGGGATCGTATACTGCGCCAGCGACGCGCGAAGACGCGCGATTCGAAACTTGTCGGCGAGCGAACCGATTGGGGAAACCAATGTTGGAATGGCCGCTTCCGGGGCGCGCCACGGATCCGCCACGCGATGGAAACGGCCGTTGAACCGCACCAATGCGCCTGGGTAGAAGCGCTTGAGCTGGAGCTTGTCATAATCCAACACGCGGCGGCACTCCGGGTACGCCGTGAGAAGCACCTGAAAGCCGCGGTCCAGCAGGAATCCGCCTACGTGATCCGTTCGCACACGCCCGCCAACGGCATCGGACGCTTCGAGCACGGAGACCGACAGACCTGCGGCGGCCAGTTCACGCGCGCAACAAAGTCCCGCTAAACCAGCTCCGATGACAACGACGTCCGCGCTCATGCGTCGGTGGGAGCAGGCTCAATAGGCATGGAGTCTTGCGCCAGAATTTCGACCGAGTTGCCGCCAGGGTCCTGAACATAGCAGGAACGCGTGCCGTCGCGATGCAGCTTCAGCGCGCCGAAGCGCTCGGCCTCACTGCTCACCAGACCGATGTGCGGCGGATGTTGTTCAGGAATGACCAAGGCAAGCCGGACATTGGCAAAGGCCAGTAAGGCCCACGTGTCGTCCTGATAGCGTACGTCGCACTGAAAGGTGCGCGTGTACCAATCCACCGAGTCTTTGATGTTCTTTACGGGTACCGCTACGTGGTCGATCGCGTCCAGCCGGGCCATGCGTCCATTATGCGACTCACCCTGCTTCCCACCTTGCTAGCATGGCGGTAATCATGAGCGAATCCCGTCGCAGCTTTCTCCGGCAAACGGCTTTGGCCGCCGGTCTCGCACCGCTTGCCGATGTTCCGCTGGCGGACGCCCAGACTGCCCATCATGCGACACATACGCAACCTTCGGCCATTTCACCGAATACTCCGGCTGCGGGCGGCATCGCCTACCCGCGGGTCTTCGAAGGCCGGCAACTCGCCATGATCGGATTTCCACTCGGCGGCGTCGGTGCCGGCAGCATCAGTCTAGGCGGCCGCGGCCAGCTGCGCGACTGGGAAATCTTCAACCGGCCCAGTAAAGGTTATGCGCCGTCGTATGCGTTCCCCTCAATTCGCGTGGAATCCCTCAAAGACAACCACGCCGTGTCGCGCGTTCTCGAAAGCCGCATTCTGCCGCCCTATGAAGGGCAGGACGGCCTCGGCGCTTCCAATGTGCCCGGACTCCCTCGTCTGGAGGCGGCTCGATTCACCGGCGAGTTTCCGCTCGCCCACATCGATTTCGAAGATCGCACGCTGCCGGTGAGCGTCTCTCTGGATGCCTTCACGCCCTTCATTCCGCACAACGCGGACGATTCCGGATTGCCTGTCGCGATTCTTCGTTACACCGTTCGCAATCCCGGTCCGGCCAGCGCGCGCGTATCGATCGCGTGGTCGGTGAATAACACGGTTCACGCGAACGATCATCGCCGCGGTGTTCCCGAGACGGCGCCTGACGACGGCCGAGTTAATACGTTCCTTACTGAAGGCCGGCTCGCCGGGATCACGATGAGCAACCCTAAACTCCCGGCGAATCATCCTTGGCACGGTACGTTCGTGCTCGGCACCCTCGACGCTTCCGAAACGGAGCTGAGTCGATTGACGGGTTGGCCGCGGGGCGCGTTCTGGAATTCCGCGCTGCTCTTTTGGGATCAGTTTTCGGCTGCCGGTCAACTCGGCGAAACCACACCGGTCACCAGTCCGGTCGGCTCGCTTTGCATCTCCCGCGAACTGGATGCTGGGGCGTCGGAGCAGTATACGTTCCTCATGGCCTGGCATTTCCCCAATCGCACTCCGGATCTCTGCGGATGGGAATCGCCGCCCGGCTTAGGCGGGACGGTCATCGGTAATTGGTACTCCCAGCACTTCAGAGATGCATGGGAGGCGGCGGTGTATACGGTGCAGAACCTCGAGCGGCTGGAGAAGTCTACGCGCGCGTTCGCCTCGGCAATCCGCGAAAGCGATCTTCCCGCCGCGGTGAAAGACGCCGCGACTGCCAATCTATCGACGCTAGTGTCGACCACCTGCTTCCGTACTTCGGACGGCGAATTTCATGCCTTCGAAGGTTCCGAAGACAATCGCGGCTCCTGCTTCGGCAATTGCGCCCACGTATGGAGTTACGAAACGGCAACCGCGTTCCTCTTTCCATCGTTCGCGCACTCCATGCGACGCGCCGCGTTCGGCGATCAGATGGATGAGAACGGCGCCATCCACTTCCGGCAGCGGCTTCCTGAAAACGGAGAGCGTTTTCCGTGGGCAGCGGCCGATGGGCAGATGGGTCACATCATCCACGCCTATCTCGATTGGAAGCTCTCGGGCGATGCGCTCGCACTGAACCCGCTTTGGCCGAAGATCAAGAAAGCCATCGAGTTCGCCTGGACACCGGGAAGCTGGGACGCTAATCGCGACGGCGTCATGGAAGGCGCGCAGCACAACACCTACGACGTCGAGTTCTACGGCCCGAATCCTCTCTGCGGGATTTACTATTTGGCAGGTTTGCGAGCGGCGGAAGAGATGGGCCGCTTCGTGGGCGACAACCATTCTGCCGACGAGTATCGCCGCCTGTTTGATGCCGGGAGCAAATGGATCGACGCCAACCTGTTCAACGGAGAATTCTATTTCCAGGACATTCAGGGCGTGGCGCCGGACCACATCGCGCCTGTAACGCGCACCGGCTTCGGCGGCTACGATCCCAGAGTGCCCGAGTTCCAGGTGGGCCATGGCTGTTTGGTGGATCAACTCAACGGGCAGTATCTCGCGCAGATCGCCGGACTCGGGCCCTTGCTCGATCCGGCCCACGTACACACCGCGCTGCAGTCGATCTACCGGTACAACTACAAGCGTTCACTAGCGGATCACGACTGCATCCAACGCGCGTTCGCGCTCAATGATGAGAAGGCGCTGGTGATCTGCGACTACGGCAAGAACCCGCGCCCCCGCATTCCGTTCCCCTATTACGGCGAAGTGATGACCGGGTTCGAATACGCGACTTCGGCCCATATGATCAGCGTGGGAATGGTTCGGGAAGGCGTCGAGTGCATCGGAAACATACGCGCGCGATTCGACGGAGAGAAACGGAACCCGTGGGATGAATCCGAAGCGGGACATCATTACGCGCGGGCCATGGCGTCGTGGTCCGCGGTGGTGGCTCTCGCCGGTTTCCACTACGACGGCGCAAAATCGGCCGTGCGGGTCGAGCCGCTGGTTACGGCCGGACCGAGCTTCCGGTGCTTCTGGTCCAACGGAACCGGCTGGGGCACTTATACGCTGAGCGGTGGAACGCTTGCCGTGCGCGTGATAAGCGGGCATCTCGCCTGTGCCTCCTGCGAATTTCCAGGCACCGGCGGTTTGTCGAGTGCCGCGATGGGCGGCGCGCCAGTCCCTCACTCGCTTGAAGGGCGGGCATTCCGTTTCGATCCTCCGCTCGAGATCAAGGAAGCGGGGGAGCTTCGTCTCGCGCTTCACGGATGACGGTTAAAACCCGAACGCTCTTGCGTACGGCCTGGCCGCTCGCCGCTTCCGTATTGCTCTTTCTGGTTCTGCTGGGTGTCATCGTTTCCACGGGTATGCGGCTTTGCGACGGCAAGCTGATCTATCCGCTGGACGATGCTTACATTCACCTCGCAACCGCCAAGAACTTGGCTCTATACGGTGTCTGGGGGATAACCCGGTACGCGTTTACTTCGTCCATCTCGTCGCCTTTTTTCACACTCCTGGTAGCGATCGTCTTTCGGATCATCGGCGTCCACGAATGGGTCCTGCTAGCGTTCAACGTAATCGCCGGTATCCTGCTGCTGGCTGTGAGTGACGCCGCGCTGATCCGTGCCGCCGTTCGCCCTTTGATGCGGTTCGTGTGCCTGACGATCTTCGTGGTTGCGGTGCCGCTCCCAATCCTCGCGGTGAGCGGGATGGAGCATGTCGTCCAAACGCTTCTGTTGTTTGTCTTTCTGGCGCTTTACATCCCGATTTTGCTAGAACCGGCGCCACGCGGCAGTAGGTTCTTATGGCTGCTCCTGGTTACGGCCGCGCTCGTTATGTCGCGCTATGAAGGCGTCGCTACAGTGTCCATTGCCGGACTACTCCTGCTCATTCGACGCAAATGGTCCCAAGCCGTGCTTCTCGGATTAGCCGCGCTTGTCCCGCTGGCCGCTTTCGCCTGGCTGTCGGTCGCTCACGGATGGTACGCGATCCCGAACTCGATTCTGATCAAGGCGAACATGCCGCACCGGACCGGAACAATTCCGGCGCTGCTAACGGGCATTACGTACAACGCTCACACAGCGCCCTGGCTGCCCTGGCTCATTCTGCTGCCCGCGTGTCTTGCGTATCTCGCATGGTGTCGCAACCGCACACTGTGGAACTCCACCGTCATTGGCTTGATCCTGTTGGCCGGCTCGACCGCCATGCACCTTACATTCGCTCGGGTAGGCTGGTTCTTCCGCTATGAAGCTTACCTGATTGCCTGGGCGATTGTCTGGAGCTTCATCGCCTGGTCCGATTGCCTCTCGGTAATTATTCACCCTTCAACGGTGCGGCCCCGATTCGCGGCGTGGGTCGCCGCCGCGGGTATCTTTGTTTCCGCCTTGATGTTTCTTTTTTTTGACGCGTTCCGGGTCAATGAGGCTTTCTCCAATGCGAGTCTGTCCATGAAGAATGTCTATGACCAGCCGTATCAGCTCGGCCTATTTGCTCGCGACGAGCTACCCGGGGCGACTCTCCTGGTCGATGACATGGGCGCCATCTCGTTCCTTTCGGATGACCGCATTCTCGATGTAATCGGACTTGGAAGTATCGAGCCTGTCATCGCGATGCGTCATAGCGTCTTCAACGCTGCATGGCTCGATGCTTGGTTGAAACGTGAACATGCCGACGCCGCGCTAGTTCACATCGACGGGCCTTGGTCAGTCGCGCCCTTGCCCGGCTGGATACCGGCCGGCTCGTGGACAATTCCCAACAACTACGTTCTCGCCAGTGACACCGCTCACGTTTACGCTCTAAAGCCGTCGGTTAAGGCGGAAGTAGAAACCGGCTTTAGGAACTTCCGATCGAAGCTGCCCCGAGACATAACCGCGCGGCTGCCGGGAACATAGGGAAGTTCAGAGTGGCGCTACGATCCCGTCATGTCTCGCCACGATTCCTTTGATCACGGGTGGGAAAAACGGGTACGACTTGATGGTGATGAAGTCCGTCAGACCGTAACCGCTTGCCAGGTTCAATGCGATTACTAGAATCGCGAAATTCTTCTCAGCATTACTGACTCCAGGATTTGCGAGCTTGAACCGCATGTTTATCAGCAGCAGACATAAATATCCGTCCAGCACGCAAAGAGTATTCCAACGTACTTGATCCCAGCCGAGGAGGTGCATTCCTAACGGAGCAAAGGTGGCGATCAGGACTGCCGCTCGTATAAAGGTTGCAGGCCGATCCGCACTGTCCAAGGTACGAAAGCAACGGCGGATCAGAAGAAACAGAACCGGACCGAACACGCATAGGGAAAACAACTGTTCCGCCCACCACCAATACGAGTGAGCGTACATACGCCACATAAGGGATAAGTTGTGACGCAACGAAAATGTGAGAACGTCGAACACATCCGAACGTAGAGGGAAGTCTACTCGTGAGGTCATGCCGGCCTGCATCAAGCGCACTTGATCGAGATTCAAGCTCGGCTTTAGAGACGTTACGACCGCCATAACTACGGCGAGAGCGCCTAAGATCAGTCCACGAGTCCAGGCTTTCCGGCGAACTTCCGTCGACTCCGCGGCGCCATCAAGAAAGAAGCTGAACGCAACTACCGGCATAAAGAGAAGCAGGAAGTTTTCGTGAATGAGAATAGCGACCGGAATTACCGGTAACGCGCTCAGAAAGCGCAAACGACTGTCTCTGATGAGCAATAGAGCGACGGTGAGCGCCGCCAACGGAATATCCGTGTAACCAATCAGATGTACTAGAAACGTGACGCAGTAACTACTCGCAAAAACCGCAGCTATAAACCAGCCGCCCCTCTGGCTGAGTAATCCGCTCCGCAGCGTCATCACCGTAATCAGGAAGAGAAGTGCGGCCGTCTCTATAGCAAAAAAGACTGCAAGCTGACGCCAATGCCATAAGTGGATCGAGTGATAGATCGCTCCCAAAAGGCCGCGCTTGACAAAACCAAAACTATAATCGAGCTCCGCGTGGGTAAGGGCCCAAAGACCGGGCCGCCGAACGCCCTTCAAGGCGGCAAGAACAGCTAACAGGCAAGTAAATAACTTCCAGAAGTTGGAGTCATTTTCGAACCATTCGGAGATTGTGGATGGGCGCAGGCGAAGCAACCTTCATGGTACATTGACCCCAATCCGGTGAAGCTTTTCAGGCTTCACACTAGGAGCTTAGTTAATCCGGGGCGTGGGTGGCGCAAGGTCTAGCTGGCAAGACGCTTTTCGTCGCTCGGACGCCAATACATGCGGGAGGCTTGTGCGCCAGGCCCGCCGGGACTGCGGGCAGTCGTCTAGCATGGTTGGATGCTGTCCCCGCCATTCATTTCGCCGGAATCCACGGGATTTCATCTTAGTCCGGTAGTGCGCCTATTTGCATATGGCCGCGTTCTTTTTTGGCTGATTGTGGCCGTCTGCATAACCGCTTGGTTTCTGGTCACGCTATCGTGGCCGCTGGGAGGCGATCATGGCGTGTTTGCCGCGGTTGGCCACGTGGTGCGCCTGGGCGGCATGCCTTACAAGGACGCGTGGGAAGTCAAAGGTCCTACGGCGTTTTTGCCCTATGCATTGGTTGAACTCATAGTCGGGCCGACTATGTGGGGCATTCGCGTTTTTGACTTGATCATGACTGCCGCCACCATGACCGCGGTCTATCAAGTCTGTAAGAACTGGTGGGATCGCAAAGCAGGCTGGTACGGGGTAGTCATCCTCGCCTTCACCGCCCTAACAATGGACTACTTCACGACGGCTCAACCGGATAACTGGTGTGCCGGGCTGATTGCAATCGCCGCCGCACTGCTTGCCGGCGCCGCGCGGCCAGTTTCCGCGCTCCGTTTTGCCTGCGCGGGCGCCTGCGTGGCAGTTTGTTTCTTAGAGAAACCCACTTATCTCATGTATCTATTGCTTCTGATTCCGCCTTTAATCTGGAAACGCCGCGAAGGTGAGTTATGGCGCTCCGTGGCTGCCGCTATAGGTGGATTTCTGATTCCTGTGACCGTCCTGGTCGCGTGGCTTTCGGCGCGAGGAGCCCTGAGCGCATCTATCGACACATATTTTCTCTTCAATATGCGGGTCCATGCCGGAAACGAAGTCTCTGCAATAAATAAGCAGTTTTCTAACCTCACGTTTTGGATGAGATCCATCGCGCCTTTCTCGACCTTCATGTTACCCGCCTTACTCGGGGGAGTGGTATTGCTTCGACGGTCGACCGCGCCTGCGCTCTTATTCGCGTTTTGGTGTGGGCTCGGTCTCGTTTCTGTTATCGTCCAGAGGAAATATTTTGCTTACCACTGGTTCCCGCTTTTTCCCTGGTTAGCAGCCGGCACTGCTATCGCGTTGCGGAAAGCGGAAGCGATGCGAGTGCCCGTGCCGCGACACTGGAACATCAACGTGAACATCACTCACTTCATGTTCCTCTGGTTCGCTCTCCTCTACCTGCCGTTGACGAGCCACCCTATCGGTCAGTGGCTCTTCTACGCGAGCGGACATATATCGCGCGAGCAATACCTGGCCGACTTCGGGATCAATCGCCCAAGTAACTATTGGTTCCCCCGGGTCCAGGGGATTGCGGACTACGTTCGCGAGCGAACCACCCCCGATCAGTACGTGTTGATCTGGGGATTCGAGGCTGGGATCAACTATCTGAGCAATCGTCTCTCCCCCAGCCGTTTCGAGTATTCGTATCCTCTCGAAGTTGGAGCCAACACTCCTTTTCGCGCGGCCTATCGTGTCGAGTTCATGGATAAGATGCGTGCCCATCCGCCGGCTTACATAGTGGTTGCGGACCTCGATGCCAACCTACTGGTAAACGCCTCATCCAAGCAAGCACTCGAAGGATTTCCGGAACTGAAGGAACTCATGCGCGAACGCTATACGCTTGAAACAACGATCTACGACTCGGATCTGTGGCGGCTCAAGAGCTGATGCTAGTCCGAGCGCAGGCGATACAAGGTCCAGTTCGCAAGACGCTTTTCGTCGTCGTAATGCGCGCGTACAAAGTCGCGGAACTCGGTAAAGTCGTTGAAACTCTGGTCGGATGGCACGGGCATCAACCCGAATGCGTCGTCGCTCGGCACTAATACATACCGGGGCGGGCGCGACTTGATCTTTTGGAGGAATTCCGCTCGATATAAATCTTGATATGGATTGCTTTTGCCGATCTGCAACGGATATGTGTAACCGAACCGGCTGGGGGTCTCGCGATTCGCGAGATAGTTGATCCCCGCGTCGAAGCCCCACACCTGTATCGTGTCACTAGGTGCGCTATGTTCCTGCACATAAGTCGCTAAACGCCGGATCGTAAGTGCATCGAAGTGATTCTTATTGAGATAGACGAAATGGGAATAATAGTCGTCCTGCGATATCTTTCCCGCGACATACAAAGTCCATTCCTTCACGGAGCGCAGTGGGTCGTTAATGAACAGCAGCACGAACACTACCAGTACCGCCGTTGCGGCTTCAGGTCTGAACTCACGAAGCTGCCGAAGGCCAATGCCGGCGCCCAAGGCAACAGGTATGACTAGAGGGACCCACTGATACTCGAAATATTTTCCCTGAATGATCAGAGTAAACAAGTTGAGCGAAAACCAGAGTAAGTAGAGCATCCCGAAACGCGCATTACGGGTAATCAGGACAACAGCTCCGAACGCGGCTAAAGGAACGCCGGCGCTAAGAGGGAGAAAAGCCTGCCAGGCGTAAAAGAATACGCGGATTTGGTCAAGGGGCGAGCCTCCTAATTTCAAGTGAGCACGCAGATTGAACATCAGATAGGTATTAACCAAGTTACCTACCGCGTGGTGCATCCCGAAGTAGACCAGGGTCGCAAAAATGGGAACCGAGAAGCCAAGCGCCGCCGCAAGAAGAGTCTTAACAATAGCGCGGCCGTTCCGGTCGATGAACGGCGCGAGTAATAAGATAAAGACCGCATAGATCGGCTTCTCTAGGCAGCAGACGCCCACCAGAAAAGCTGCGATAGCTATCATCCGGAGAGTAACCCGCGGCCGGGCACTTACAAGGGCGACAACGACCGTCACTAAACACCCACACCACTCGTCAGGTTGTGAACTGATCACGAAATTCAGCCAGGTAGCAAAAAGTGCGCCAAGAACCGCGGCATACTTAGCCGCTTTGCGATCCCAGAAACGGAGAGCCACGATGGCGAGAGCAATTAGATTGACCAGGCCTATCACAAGGTCGAATACGCGGATGCCCCACGAATTGTGGCCGAACAGTAACTGGGCTAGCGCAAACGTCGACACGGCAAAGGGCCCTTTTACATCCCAGGTGTCGTTGTAAAGCACACCCCCTTTCAGGACGACGCTCGCGGCCCAGGCGAAATCTCCCTGATCGCGCGCTAGCGGCCAGGAGAGCGTTGCAACGGCCCATAGCGCAAGCAGGATAAGAAAAGCTGCCCATGCGCAGACCCGGAGTGGACGGTAGATCGATTCAATCGGCCTTGAAACCACGTCCCTGTAGGATAACGTCGCTGCTGATGCACCACACCTTAGCGGCGTCTCGCGGCAGTTACTATCCTGACTAAGCTGCGCTTAGAATCCCTCGACAGCGCGGTATCATCGGAATGGACGTGCGGTTCTTCGTCTGGTTTCCAGGTTGTCTTTGCGCGTGGTTTCCATACATGCTAAGATGCGGTATGCGATCCGCACGAACAATGATCCCCATTCCCGAAAAAGTAGCTGCTCGGATCGACAAGATCGCTGGACAGAAGCGGCGTACCGCCTTCGTTGTCGATCTCCTGGAACAGGAAATCGAGCGCCGTGAGCAGCTTGCAGCGCTCAGCGAGGCAGTGGGTTGCTGGAGCGACGCAGACCATCCTGAGCTCGTCAATGGCTCGGACGCATTCGTTAGGGAACTGCGGGATGGCGCGACGCAACGGCTCGAAAAGATCGAACTGGAAACCTCCAGGTAGACAACCGGGTGTTTTGCCTTGGTTTACCTTCTCGACACCAGCATCCTCATAGATATTCTGAACCGGAAGCGCGGTCGCCCCGAACTTGTGCAACAGCTTCTGTTTGGGGGCGGCACACTGGCGTCTTGCCCGATCACCATTGCCGAGGTTTATGCGGGAATGCGCCCTAGTGAGGAACGGCGGACCGAGCGGTTTCTGCGGAGTCTCACCTTCTTTCCGATCACGCCGGAAATCTCCAAAATGACGGGCGATCTTATTGCGTCGTGGCGGCAGCAAGGAAGAACGTTCGCGCTGCCGGACATGGCGATTGCCGCCGTTGCGCTTTCGAATGATTTGATTCTGGTGACGGCGAATGAAAAAGACTTTCCAATGCTGGAGTTGAAGCGTTTGCCGGCCGATCGCTAGTTCGCACCTTATACAATTCGGAGAGATGACGCGCGCGCGGTTTCTCGCCGTGGTATCGACCGGATTGCTTCTTTCTGCCTGCGGCCGGAAGAGAAAGACTCTCGCCAGCGTTCCTCCGCCGCCTTCGCCGACCGCTTCCACTGTTCCACCGGCGCCGTCAACAGCAGACCAGGGAACTGCGGCGCTACCGGCGACCCAACCCACCCTTCCGACGGGTCCTGGCCGGCCGCTCTCGGACGTCGCCCCTGAAACCGGTCTGGCAAGCTGGTACGGCCATCCGTACCACGGCCGCCAATCCGCCAGCGGCGAGATCTACGACATGGAGCAGATGACAGCCGCGCATCGCACGCTCCCGTTCGGCACCATCGTGCATGTCGAGAACCTCGACAACGGCATGTTCACCGAAGTGCGCATTAACGATCGCGGACCGTTCGTCGACGGACGAGTCATCGACTCTGTCCCATGCCGCCGCGGGCGCGATCCAAATGGTCGGTCCTGGCGTCGCGCATGTCCGCCTGACCATCGTGGGCGGACCCGCCAAGCCTGAGCCGCCCGTCTTCGCGGTGCAGGTTTCAGCGTTTGCCAATCGGGACAACGCAGATCGGATGCAGGCCCGGATGACCGAGCGCTACGGGGCTGCCGCATTGCGGCTGCGTGCCGGAACTCCGCCGCTGTGGCGCGTGCTGGTGGGCCGCGCGCCGAGCACGGACGCCGCCGAAGAACTGGCTCGTCAGATCCGCACGGAGCAGAGCGTTCCGGAAGCTTTCGTCGTCCGCCTCGACCCTCCGCTGAACGCGCTGCGGTCCGCAGCTACTCCCTAAAAGCGGATGGAGGTACGCGGAAGTCCCAAAAATGTTCTATTTTGGTACTGGCGTCTAGATGTCTTTCACGGCAGTGGACTCGCCCTACGGAATAGTGGGCCAGTCACCGCAGATCTGCCAGATCCGCACTCAAATTGATAAATTAGAAGGCTCCCGCGCAGCCGTCCTGATCCTGGGAGAAAGCGGTACAGGCAAGGAGGTTGTCGCGCGCGCTTTGCATAGCGTGGGCGGCCGCGGTACGTTCATACCGATCGATTGCGGGTCGCTCGTTGGGCCGCTGATGGAAAGCGAGCTATTCGGTCATACGCGTGGATCTTTCACGGGCGCAACGGAAACGAAGAAGGGGTTGATTGAACTCGCTAACGGCGGGACAGCTTTCTTTGATGAAATCGGCGATCTGCCTCTTGATTTGCAAGTGAAGCTGCTCCGGTTGCTGCAGGAGCGCGAATACCGGGCAGTTGGTTCGTTGCAGCGCCAGAAAGTGGATATACGGGTGATCGCCGCGACGCATCGCGATCTGGCGCGCGAGGTCGAACGCGGCACATTCCGGCAGGATCTCTACTACCGTCTGAACGTCGTTACGATTCGGATGCCCTCTTTACGCGACCGCAAAGAAGACATTCCGCTGCTGGTGGATCGTTTTCTGGAAAAGAACAACGGCAAGAATGGCACGCGGTATACGGTCACGCCTGAAGTGCTGCATATGCTGCAGAAGCACGATTGGCCGGGCAATGTTCGTGAATTGCAGAATGCCGTGGAACGGCTCACCGCTTTAGCGGCCGGGCCCCTGCTGCTGCCGATTGATCTTCCCACCGCCGTGCATAACGCCGTTCTACACAACGCAACCGTGAATGGAGAGATGCGCGCCGCCGCGGCAGTAGGTTCGAACGGACGCGTGTTGGTCGAAGCCGCTGCTACCCGCCAGATTATCCCGCTCCACTTGGTCGAGAAACGAGCGATTATCGAAGCTCTCGAGGAGACTAAGGGTGATCGGACGGTGGCCGCCATGATGCTCGGCATCGGACGAACGACGCTGTATCGCAAACTGAAGGAATATCGCCTCGAACCCGACGTCGTCTAAATTCGCGCTTGACGCCACTTACAGCCTTGGCGCCGACCTGTCTGGAGTCGGCGTCTACTCGCAGGAAATGCTTCGGGGACTGGCCGCATTGCGTCCCGATCTGGACTGGAGCTGGTACTATCGCCCGCATCGTTATCTGAAAAGCCTTCGCGAGCCGCTGCCGACCAACGCGCATCGAGCGCTCTTGTTCGATCGATCGCTATGGCGGCCTCACCGGCTTTTTCATGGATTGAATCAGCGCCTACCGGAAACTCGGTTCGCGCGGCAGGTAGTTACGTTCCATGACTTGTTCGTGATGACGGCGGAATACAGTACGCCTGAGTTTCGCGCGCGGTTCGCCGCCCAGGCGCGACATGCCGCCAACACCGCTGACTGGATCATTGCGGTATCGCAGTTCACGGCGGATCAGGTTGTCGGGTTGTTGCACATTCCGCGCGAACGGATCACGGTAATCCCGCATGGAATTCGCGCGCTGCCGCCCGTTGAAGCGGCGCGGGACAAGATTGTCTTGCATGTCGGAGCGGTTCAAAAGCGAAAGAATTTGGTGCGCCTGGTTCACGCATTTGAAGCGCTGCCGGAGGAATGGCGCCTGGTGCTGGCGGGGTCGTCGGGATATGGATCCCGAGAGGTGCTGGAGGCGGTCGATCAGTCCGCTTGTCAGGACCGAATTCAAATTACCGGCTACGTGACTTCTACAGAACTCGCGCGCTGGTATGCTCGCGCTTCGATATTCGCGTTTCCATCGCTGGATGAGGGCTTCGGCATGCCCGTGCTGGAAGCGATGTCAGCCGGGGTTCCCGTTCTCGCGGCCAATGGATCGGCGGTGCGCGAAGTTGCCGGCGACGCGGCTCTGCTGGTGGATCCTTTATCGGTCGATGAAATGTCTGCGGGCCTGGAGCGACTGGCTGCTAGCGAAGACTTCCGGGCAAAGATGATTAGTGCGGGCCATAGGAGGGCGACTGACTTCTCCTGGGAACGCGCCTGCGCCGCAACTCTGGGGGTATACGGAAAGCTTTCTTAGCTTTCAACCGAAATCTTGAGCGCTTTGAGGAAGCGTTCATCTTGACTGGTGAACTTCAGCTTGCCCGCCGAGACTCTTTTCTCATTGTCCGGCTCCGCGGAAACAGACGGATCGGAGTCCTCACGACGGTTGAATCCGATGGTTGCTTCCAAAACCAGAAACACGTCGAAGCCGGTCTTGCGAATCTCACCGATGGCTTCGGCAATACGATCCGACTCGGAAAGCGAGTCGTTGATCGCATTTCCCAGGTCATGCATCAACTGTTTCAAGCTGTCTTCCACGTCGTGCCCCTTTCCGCGTCTCAGGCTGCCTCGATTTTTCAGATGCACTCGAACCTCCAGGAGTTCCAAATCTCCGCCGAAGCCCGTATTCTATTTCCCCGATTGTATCGTCAATCCCGCCCAACTTAAGCCGCGACCTTCAAATTTTTAGATCGGCAAAGTTCAAGAAAACCGTATATCTTCTCAGGGCTATTCAGTTCTTATTGATACGATGATGACGTGGCTAGACGCGACCTGATTCGCGAGTCGGTGAAGAACTCGATTCTGTTTACCCGCCATGTGGTTCCCGCTACCGTGCGGCCGGCGCGCACTCTGTGGAACGAAGTGATTGGGTTTGTTTTCTTCGTCTTTGCGGCCGGTTTCGGCTTTTCTGCCGTGCGTGCCGCGCTCGACCTGCACGGCGACCCGGCAGATATGATCAAGCTGGTCTTTGCTTCGATTGTCTGTGTCGTGATGACGTTTTACGGGTTCCTGTCGTTCCGTAAAGCGCGTCGCATCTCACGCTCGTGAGTTCCCATTCTTACGAACGGCCCGGGGCGTTTCCTTTTACCCGCGGCGTGTACCCCGACATGTACAGAGGCAAGCTCTGGACCATGCGGCAGTATGCGGGTTTTGGAACAGCGGAGGAAAGTAACCGCCGTTATCGTTACCTGCTCGAGCAAGGCACCATGGGATTGTCGGTTGCGTTCGATCTACCCACCCAGATGGGAATGGACGCCGATCATCCGCTGGCCGCGGGTGAGATCGGTCGCGTTGGCGTAGCGATTTCGTCGCTAGTGGATATGGAAACGCTGTTCCGCGGGATCCCGCTCGATCGCGTGTCGACATCGATGACCATCAATTCGACGGCCGCGATTCTGCTGGCGCTGTATGTCCTGGCGGCGCGGCGGCAGGGCGTCGATTCGCGTAAGCTTTCCGGCACCATTCAGAACGACATCCTCAAGGAATACATCGCACGCGGCACCTACATCTATCCGCCGCGCCCGGCGATGCGTATCATCACGGATCTGTTCGCATGGGCCGCAACCGAAGTCCCTGAGTGGAATACGATTTCGGTCAGCGGCTATCACATTCGGGAAGCCGGGTCCACTGCGGTTCAGGAAGTTGCGTTCACGCTCGCCAACGCGATCGCCTACATCGAAGCAGCGCTTGCGGCCGGACTTCAGATCGACGACTTCGCGCCACGCCTGTCGTTTTTCTTTAACAGCCACAACGATTTCCTGGAAGAGATCGCGAAATTTCGCGCGGCGCGGCGGCTCTATGCGTACCTGATGCGCGATCGCTTCGGCGCAAAGAGTGCGCGATCCATGACGCTTCGGTTCCACGCGCAAACGGCGGGCTCGACATTGACCGCGCAGCAGCCGGATGTGAATGTCGTCCGAACGTCGCTGCAAGCTATGGCTGCGGTGCTGGGCGGCGCGCAGTCGCTGCATACGAATGCTCGCGACGAGGCGTTGTCTTTGCCGACGGAAGAATCGGCGCGGCTCGCCTTACGAACGCAGCAGATTATCGGGTACGAAACCGGCGTCGCGAATACCGCCGATCCGCTAGGCGGCAGCGAGACAATCGAACGAATGACGTCGGAGATCGAGCGCGATGCGACCGTCTATCTGAAAGAAATCGACGCGTTTGGTGGGACGTTGAAAGCGATTGAATCTGGCTGGATCCAGAACGAGATTCAGAACGCGGCTTACGAATACCAGCGCGAGATCGAATCTGGCAAGCGTATCGTCGTGGGCGTGAATAAGTTTCGCGCGAAAGAGGAGAAGCCGATTCCGACCTTCCGGCTTAATCCTGAACTCGAGCGCGCGCAGATCGAGAGCGTCTATCGTGTGAAAGCGACACGCGATAACGTTGCGACATCGTCCGCACTGGCGCGCCTGCGTCAGGCCGCAAGTGATGGCTCAAACCTGATGCCGCACATCCTCAGCGCGGCCGAAAACCTCGCCACCGTCGGCGAGATTTCAGACGAGCTGAGGGCAGTGTTCGGCGAGTATCGCGAAACCGGCTATTAAGCCGCCGGATAGGATGCCGGAAGTGCTTCGCTCTGCACGCGCGGCTGCGGCTGCGAACCCTGGTGTGAACCCACGTGATTCGACATCTGGAAGATGTAGTGGAATTTCGGCTTACGCAGGCCGAGCGCATGCATCAGGCGGCCCACGTGATCCTGATCGTACTTGATGCCGAAGCGCTTCTCGATCGCATCTGCCAGCCTCGCCGTCGTCCAGCGATCGTCGGGGAAGCCGAACGACCGGGCTCCTTCGGCGTGGATCGCGACAATGTCCCGTTTCTGTTCGATGGTCAAACGGCTCGGACGGCCGGTAGCGCGGCGACGACGCAGTGCTTCGACGCCTTTGCCTTGGAGGGCGCGTTGCCATCGCGACGTGGTGGTCCGGCTGACGCCGAACTTTCGCGCGACCCGTGATTGTGACGATCCGTTAGCCAGCTCGTTTGCAGCTTGAAGCCGGCGGTATTCCATTTCCTCGCGTGAGAGAGAGACGTTTTCGATCTCCATCCTGTGACGCGCGGTTGTAGATGGCCAGAGCGTCTTCAGAATAGCAAACAACGCGGAAAGAAGGAAATGTTTTTTACAGCTTATTTGCAGGGGTATTCCGGCATAAGTTGAGTGACGACTATTCCTGAATAGCGATCGCGATCTTCCGTCTTTTTGGGGCGCCTGCTTCCGCTACTGGTAATTCGGAGTCTGCACCGCGAGTTGCGTACTAAGAACTTCCACGGCTTTCGCGCTGCACTTGCGGCACACGATCGTACACATCTGCTTCGAGCAAGGGAATTGCACCATCCGCATCGGCTCCGGTCGGCGGTCGAACGGGAGCGTCACCTTCGACGCGGAAATGAACAACGAAATGTCCTCGGTGCGATCCTCCGGGGTGAACACAAGGTGGCGCACCGGCTCGCCCCCGATCACCGTCGTGCGCGCCTGCGAGATCTCATACACAGGCGCGTTTTCAATGGAAGCAGCAGCCGGTACGACGAAACTGGCATCCGTTGCGACCGCACGTCGATTCGTATTGACGTGATAGATCGCAAAGAACACGCTCGCCGCTAGCGCCAGAGCCGGAACAGCCCACAGCAGAAACTTCGGACGCGCCAGCGCAGGACGAGCGCGCGCTGCTTCGATCCGCCCCCACAAGTCTTCCGGCGCCCGTACCGGCTTCAGTTCGCGCGTCAACAGGTCTTTCAAGTCTTGTTCGTTCACACTGCCATCCCTTTGAACTTCTCTAACTTCCGGGCCAATTGCTGGTGCGCGCGGCTCAACCGCGACGCCACCGTGCCGGGCGAAACCGACAACGTCTCGCCGATCTCCTCATACGAAAGCCCCTCGACATAGCGCAACAGAATCGGAGCGCGCAGCGCGGGCGAAAGCTTTCCGATCGCTTGCTGAACGGCGCCTTCGGTTTCGCGCCTCACCAGCCGTTCGTCTCCGCTGTTCGACCGTCCCACATGCGCCGGCGGCTCCTGGTTCAGCCACGGGAGCCACTTCTTGCGGCGGCGCTGATCGTCAATGCAGGCATTCGCCACGATGCGATACAGCCATGTCTCGAAGCGCGCTTCGCCGCGGAACTCGGCGATGCGGTCATACAGTTTCACGAACACATCCTGCGTCAGGTCGGCCGCGCGCGATTCATCGCCGGAGAACCGCAGCGCAAACGAATACACGCGATCCTTATAGGTTTCGAAAAGCTGCCGGAACGCTTCCGCTTCGCCGCGCCGGCAGCCTTCGAGCACGCCGCTGAGTATGTCCCTGGATTCGGAATCCGCCGGCACTAGCGTGGCTGTCGCGATCGAAAACCCCATCCCTGAACTATGACGCATACCTCGGCCGAAAGCTTCCAACTTTTCGGAACTACAATTGTCGTTGGAGAATCCAAAGACATGATGGTAACTAGACGAACTTTCTGTGCGGCGTTCTGCGGAGTCGTGGGCGCTGCCGTTGCCCGCGCCAGTGTCTCTGCCGGTCAGGTCACAATCGTGCGCTTCAGCGATTCCGGCAAGAAGGAAGGTTCCGCGAAAGTGGACAAGGTCGTCTTAAGCGACGAGGAATGGAAGAAAAAGCTCTCGCCTGAGGAATTCGAGGTGGCTCGCAAGGCCGGCACCGAACAGGCCTTTACCGGACGCTATTGGAACAATCATGAGAAGGGCATCTACCGCTGCGTGTGCTGCGGCAATGCGCTATTCAGCTCCGACACCAAATTCGAGTCCCACACCGGGTGGCCGAGTTTCTGGGCGCCGCTCGACCGCAAGAATGTGGAACAGAATAGCGATCGGAGTCTCGGGATGGTTCGGACGGAAGTGAAGTGTACGCAGTGCGATGGGCACCTGGGGCACTTGTTCGACGACGGTCCGCAACCCACCGGACTGCGTTATTGCATGAACTCGGTGTCGATGAAATTTATTAAGGCATAAGTCAGAGCAGTCGGAAGTTCACCTCAATCGTCGCCGCCACGGGAACGGCGCGCCCGTTTTTCAGGCCGGGTTTAAAGAACCAACGCGAGACAGCTTCGAGAGCTTTCTCATCTAGCCCGAAGCCGATCCCGTGAACCACCCGCAGTTGACGCGGCACACCATCTATGCCAATTACCGCATAGACCAGCACTCTTCCGTTGATGCGAGCACGGCGCCCGCTCTCCGAATACTCGGGCTCCGGTTTGCGGATCGGCACCGGAGGTACGACGCCCTTTCCGGAGTAAACGCCGCTGCCCTCGTCGCCGTCTCCATCGCCGTAAGATCCACCCGTTCCGTTTCCACCAAGGCCTACCGGGCCGCCCGATCCGCCGGTCAGATTGCCTACTCCATTGGGCAGTCCGAGAGCGCCTGACTGCGGTGCAAGCTGAGGCGGGGCGTCGATGGACGCAGCGATCATGAGTTTCGGAATGTAGTCGACTCGCGGAGTCGGCGGAACGAAAACTCGCTGCGGTTGAGGCAGAACGCCTTTGGGAATGGCTTTCGGTCCTATTCCATTGCCGCCGCCCGATGGCGCGCGTTCGAACCGCGGAGCAATCAGGTGTACAGGAGTTGTATCAGGAGGAGGTGTTCTCTGCGAAGGCAAGCTCCAGAGAATCAACAATACGATCGCGAGTAAGTGGAGAGCGAGCGACGTTGCCTGCGGTTTGGGTGCCATGCATGGGAGGATGCACGCAGGCCGCCCGCGCCCAAGTGGTTTGTTGTCAATGCGTGGAACGCACGGAACCGGCTTTTCCGGGACACGGGTGTGCGGACCGATAGTCATAACGGATTCGCCCATTCCTCTCGATCCGCGGTAGCTGGTAAATGGACGGAGGAAGACTTGCCCGTCTTCGATTGGTCGCGCGCGAACATACGTATCAGCACGGGGATGGGACCGCTTGACCAACGGCGAATCCTCAGCGCAGGACCGCGGTCGTTGTACACCAATCCCAAATACCAATACGGCAATTTGCCGTATAATGGTGTCACCATGGCCAAACTCGCACAAACGACAGCCCGGCTCGAAGCGCGTTTGCCGACTAATGTCCACGCGTTGTTAAAGCGCGCTGCGGAGATCGAAGGGCGTACCCTCACGGATTTCGTAGTCTCGGCGGCGCGTGCAGCTGCCACCCGGACCATTGAACAAGCGGAGATCATCCGGCTCTCGATAGAGGATCAGCGACTGATCGCTAAAGCGCTGCTGAACCCGCCCGAACCCACCCGTGCGCTGAAGAGAGCTTTCCAGCGCCGCCGTGAACTGCTCGGCGCGAAGTGACGTTCCCTTTCCGCCTGGAATTGCTGGGCGGTGAACACGAGCGCTCGCAGTTTTGCTGCGGTGAAGAGGCATTAGACCGCTACTTCCGCACGCAAGTGACCCAGGACATTCGGCGCCACCTGGCGAACTGCTTCGTGGCCGTCGAGAGCGCCTCGAGCAAGATTGCCGCCTATTACACAATTTCAGCCGCAAGTATCCCGCTCGATGAACTCCCGCCCGGCGAAACCAAGCGTCTGCCGCGGTACCCTACGGTTCCCGCCGTTCGGATCGGACGGCTCGCGGTGGATCAGAGATTCCAGGGTCGGGGCCTCGGCGCGGCACTTTTGGCCGATGCCGCCGCTCGAGCGCTGAAGGCAGAAGCCGCCGCGTTCACACTTCTCGTGGATGCCAAAGACGATCGCGCCGTTGCTTTCTACGAGCGCTTCGGATTTCGTCTACTCGCCAGCCGGCCCCGTACGTTGTTCCTTCCATTGGCCGTCGCGCGCAAGGTTTTGCCGGCGTCATAGATCGTGTTATATCGTGGGCATCATCACATGAAGCTTCACACCGCTTTAGTTGTCGCCTCGACCCTCGCCTTTCACCTCCAACCCAATACAGTCTCCGCGCAAACGCCGCAGCGCTGGACAGAGCAGCGCGCCAATGCCTGGTATGCGCAGCAGCCGTGGCTGGTCGGCGCGAACTTCATTCCCTCGGACGCCATCAACGAGCTGGAGATGTTTCAAGCCGCCACGTTCAATCCCGCCCTTAACGACAAAGAACTCGGCATGGGCGAAAGCATCGGGATGAACACCATGCGGGTTTTCCTCCAGGACCAGCTCTGGCATCAGGACTCTCAAGGATTCACGAAGCGGCTCGACACGTTCCTCTCGATCGCGGCGAAGCATCACATCAGGCCGTTACTTGTGTTATTTGACTCGTGCTGGGAAACGAACCCGCACTTAGGTCCGCAGCACCCGCCGATTCCCGGCGTTCATAACTCGGGATGGGTGCAGAGTCCGGGCAAGGAGCGCCTCCTGAATCGCGCTGACGAAGCGCAACTCGAAGCTTATGTGAAGGGTGTGGTCGGTGCTTTCGCGAATGACGACCGGATCCTTGGATGGGACATCTGGAACGAACCCGATAATAAGGGCGGCGATGTTGAAGCCGACTTAGCCGCGAAGGTACAACGCGTGGACGAGTTACTGCCCAAAGCCTTTGCCTGGGCGCGATCCGGTAAGTCCCTCGCAACCACTTACTAGCGGTGTCTGGGCTGGGAACTGGACCGATCCGGCGAAGGAAAGCCCCACCACTAAGATCCAGCTCGCCGAATCCGATGTTATTTCCTTCCATCAGTACGGCTGGCCGGAAGAGTTCGAGGCGGCCATTCGATCCCTGCAGCCCTACCATCGTCCAATCATCTGCACCGAATATATGGCGCGCGGGGCGGGGAGTACCTTCGACACGAACCTGCCGATCGCCAAGCAGTACAACGTTGCAGCAATTAACTGGGGCTTGGTTGCGGGTAAGACGCAGACTTACTATCCCTGGGACTCCTGGCAGCGGCCGTACACGGTTTCGCCACCAACGATCTGGTTCCATGAGGTGTTTCGCCAGGACGACACGCCCTACCGGCAGCACGAGGTAGATCTCATTCGCCAACTTACCGGCCGGGGAACACGCTAAGTCATTCTAAGCGCGACGCATCGGGCCTTCCACTACTTCCGTAATCTTCTGGAGCAAGGTTTGCGGGCGGTAAGGCTTTTGCAGAAACCCGGTAATCTCGGCGGCTTCGATCTTAGACATGACATCGTTTTTGGAGTACCCGCTGGAAATAATGACGGGGACCGTCGGCGCGATCCGGCGGAGCCGGGTGAGGGTCTCTTTCCCACCAATCCCCGGCATCGTGAGGTCGAGCAAAACCAGCGAGACCGGCTCCCCTTTCTCGATGATTGCCAGGGCCTCTTCTCCGCGGTGTGCGCCAAGCACCCGGTAGCCGTGCCTGCTGAGGTAAGCCGACCCGAGCGTGACGACGGATTCCTCGTCATCGACAATCAGCACCGTGTGATCGCCGGTCGACACAGGCTGCTTCGGCTTATCCGTCGCCCTTGAATCCGCCGGTACAAGAACTAGAACCGTCGTGCCCTGACCAGGCGCTGTGGTGATGTGGATCGCGCCTCCGTGAGCACGCACCGTACCCGCGACCGCCGCCAGTCCCATGCCTCGTCCCGCAAACTTGGTGGTGAAGAATGGCTCGAAGATCTTGTCCCGGATGTCGGAAGGGATCCCGCAGCCCGTGTCCTTTACTTCGATCGCTGCGAAAGCTCCCGGCGTGATGTCCGCGCTCCGAAGCACGCCTTGGATGTAGCTCTCGTCGATTTGCCGAATGTTGGTTCTGACGGTAATTGTTCCTGATTCCGTGCCGTCCATCGCCTCGCGGGCATTGGTTAGCAGGTTGACGATCACCTGCCGGATTTGTGCCGCATCCCCCGCGATCGTCACGCCGGGTTCGGCGTATTGCTCGATGCGAATGTTCGGCCGGAGCTTCCCCTCGATGGAGGAGACGGCTTCGCTTGCAATCCGGGACACGTCCACTTTTTCCCGGGGGTTCAGCCCTTGACCGGAGTAAGCCAGCATCTGCGCGGTAAGAGAGGCAGCCCGCTCGCCGGCAGCAATCACGTCGTCCAGAAACGGAATCGCGGTGTGATCCGTAGGCAGCGATTCTTTCGCAAAACTCGCCGACCCAATGACGCTCACCAGAAGGTTATTGAAATCGTGTGCCAACCCGGCTGCCATCACGCCGATGCTTTCGAACTTCTCCGCCGCGGCAAGTTTTTGTTCGAGCATTTTCCTGTCGGTTATGTCGCGAGCCGTTCCTATTACTCGGACCGGTTCGTGTGCTTCCCCATGCGAAACCGCACCCTGGAACTCGATCCACTGGATCCCGTCATCGCCGGCGATCCGGACCGTGCGAAACCATGCGGCATCCTGACTCACGGAGGTTCGGAGAGCGGATTCGAAGCCCTCGCGATCGGAGCCATGAATGCGCGCCAGAAATGTCGCGGAGGCTTACCGGGCCCGAGATGTTTGAAGCCGATCGAACAGCCCGGCAATCTCTTCGGAGCACGGACCGTGTTGTCGGCCAGGTTCCACTCCCACACCCCCATCTTTCCCGCTTTCAGGGCGAGATGAAGGCGCTCGCGGCTTTCCCGCAACGCGCATTCCGCTCGTTTGCGCTCCGTGATGTCGATGCTAATCCCCATCACGCGGACCGGGCGCCCGCTCTTGTCGAAAACGAAGCGTCCGCGAGTCATGAGCCAGCGAACAGCGCCATCTTTCCTAACCAAACGAAACTCTGTATCGACGGATGATTCGCTCGGGTTCAAAAACCGTTCGCGATCCGCGGGATGTACGCGCGCCAGCCAATCCTGAACGCCGAAATTTCGGCCGGATTCCAATTCGAACAGCTCATAGAATTCGGGCATTTCGGTATAGCGGTCATTCACAAGATCCAGATCCCACGCAACCAGACCGGCGCTTGAGTGCGCCAGCCGCAGCCGCTCCTCACTCTGACGGAGTTTCTCTTCGACTAGTTTTTGCTGATGAATGTAGGTGCAGGTTCCATTCCAACCGGTCACACGACCAGCTTCATCCTTGATCGGAATCGCGCGCGAGAGATGCCATTCATATTCTCCGTCCTTATTGCGCAATCGATGCTCGATTTCGAACTTAGTTCCAGTGCCGATGGATTGGTTCCACTGGCTGAGCGTACGGTCCCGGTCTTCCGCATGAATCCAGTTCACCCAGTAACCGCCGAGTGCCTCCGCCGCAGGGCTACCCGTGTACCCTAACCACTGCTCATTTATAAACTCGGTTTCACCCTCCGCGTTAGCTGCATACACGATTTGAGGCATCGCATTGGCTAGAGATCGATAGCGCACCTCGCTAGCCTCCAACGCTTGTTCCGCTTGTTTGCGATTTGAGATATCGCGCGAGATGGTGGAATAGCCCGTCAATTCGCCGCTGTTATTACGCACACCGGAAACGGTCACCGCGACTGGAAGCAAACAGCCGTTCTTACGAATCCGCGTTGTCTCGATGCCCTGCGCAGGAACGCCATTTGCCGCATCGTCCCGCAAGCGGTGAAGCTCTTCGAGTTTGTCGGAAGGCACCAGAATCTCGAACGGCTTTCCAATCACCTCTTCCGCGGTGAAACCATAGGTCTTTTCCGCTCCGCTATTCCACGTTCTGATAATCCCGTTCACATCTTGATAGCTGACTGCGTCGGCCGTTGCCTCTACCAGAGAGGCCAGCAGGCTTTGCGCCGCCTCCGCATTTTTTCGTTTGGTGATGTCGCTGATCAGGACAACGTAAGATGCTGGTTCGCCCGCTTTTCCGTCCGCAAGGCAAATACTCTCCTGCACCCAGACCGAACTGCCGTCGGACTTCCGGTAGAGCTTCTCTCCTTCGGCGTGTCCTGCGGTCAGAACTACAAGGGGTCCTGCAATGTTCTGCAAGTTGCGAGTCACCAGGTCTTCACGGCTGAACCCGGTTACACGGCAGAACGCATCATTCACCAGCATGATGCTTCCGTCGAGCGAAGTCTGCGCGACGCCAACGGCGCTTTGCGAAAAGATGGCTTCGAGTTGCGCCAGGTTCCGTGTTACTTCCAGGTTGGCTTGAAGCAGGTTCTTGTGCGCGGCAGCAAGGTCTCGCGTCATCCTGAACCGTTCGCGAGCATGGCTAATTGCTCTACTCAACGATTCCGGCGTAGTTTGATCTTTGACCAGAAAATCTTGTGCACCCGATTGGATGGCTCGTGCGCCTAGATCTTCCTGGCCGTAGATAGTCAACACGATAATCGGGAAATCGATGGCGCCCGCTTCCTTTAGCCGTTCGAGGAAACCCAGCCCATCGAGCTGCGGCATTCGCATGTCGAGTAGCACACAATCGGGCTTGCGCAGCCTGCATTCCCGCAAAGCTTCGACAGCCGACGGGCATTCCCTAATCACGAATTTTCCGAGACTCGGGCTCTTAAGTTGCCGACGAATCCCCGCGATATCTTCGGGTGAATCGTCAACGATCAAAATGTCGATCGGTTCTGTTGCTTCGATCTCCATCGCTGCGCTTGCGCTCATAGAGCTGATCCGGTCGCCGGAAGCGTCACAGCCTTCAGCCAATAGTTCGCCATTTGCTCGAGCGACGTCCGAAATCGACCTAGATCGACAGGCTTGACGATATAGCCTGCCGCGCCGTTTTCGTAGCAATAATTGACGTCTTTGGGATTAGAGGATGTGGTGATGATAACCACGGGTATCCGCTTCAGCCGCTCCTCGCTCTTCAGTCGAATCAATAGGCTGCGGCCGTCTTCGCCAGGCATATTGAGATCCAGTAAGATCACATCCGGCCAGAGTCCACGGCCCCGGTCCGAGCCGTCTGTCATGGAACTAAGAAGATCCATCGCCGACACCGCGTCGTTACAGCGTGCGATTGGTCGGTCGGTGCAACCGGCCAGCAGCCGTTTCGCTGTCTGAAAGTCTTCCTCGCTATCCTCGATCACAAGAATTACCCGGCTAACCCGTGACATAAGTCTTTCTACTTGGTACCGATCGTGAAGAGAAAGGTTGACCCAATGCCGGGCTCAGATTCCACCCAAATGCGGCCATCATGCCTTTCCAGAATCTTCCTTACTATCGTTAGACCCGTTCCTGTTCCCCCACCAAACCGATCCCGCGCGTGTAAACGCCTGAAAATCTGAAATATGCTCTCGCGATGCTCGGGAGCGATCCCAATCCCGTTGTCCCTAACAAAAAAAACAGGTGTGCCGTTCACGTCCCGGGACCCAATCTCGATCCTCTTCAGCGGCTTGTCGTTGTATTTGAGGGCGTTCGAGATCAGGTTCGTGAACACCTGGCCCAACCGCGGGTAATCGGCAACCACCAGAGGTAGACGACCTAGCACCCGAACCTCGGCCCCCCCTTCTTCGATCCGGGTCGCAAGGGTATCGAGAACTTCCTCGACCAATTCATTCACGTTGCAATCCTTTACGGTCATTCCCTCGCGGCCCAAGCGGGAGTAATTCAGAAGGCTGTCCAGCAGGTCGTCCATGCGACAGGTCAGCCGGATGACGGCTTTTAACTTCGACACCGAGTCGTCGTCCAGTTGCTCGCCGACATCCTCCAAAAGGAATTGCGTGTAGTTGTGGATGCCGCGCAGCGGTTCCTTCAGATCGTGCGAAGCGATATAAGCGAAGGCGTCGAGCTCGACATTGGTGCGCTGCAGACTCTGATATAAGCTTTCTAACTCTCCGACGCGGCGCGCGGTGATCTCGAGTAACGCGTTCCTCAGCTTGCTAGCGGCTTCCACCTCGACGTCTTTCCATGGCCGGCATTGCTGACGCACGGTTTCTTTCCAGATCGCGAAGGAGGTGCGCGGCATCAGACGCTGCCCGTCATCCGATAGCTCCACCGGCTTCTTTGGATCGCCCGCCCATTGCACCGTCTGCTCAAACTCCGGCCGGAACCAAAGGATGAAGTCATTCAGAGCCGCCGAGATCCGAATCGCCAACAAGCCGCTCGCAGTTTCCGCGAACTGGCTCGCCTCGGGATACACAGCAGGAAGGCGACTGGTCGAGAAAACCGAAATGTCTTTCTTCGAAAGCCAGTCCGTCAGCTTTTGCACTTGCGACGCGTCCGGTGTTTTTCCCATTAGGAGCGGTTGGTCTCCTGTGACCACTGCTACTCCTCCGGCATCGATGAAGTCTCGTAAGCCCGGACTTCGATCGATCAAAACCTTGACTAAGTCGCTCGAAACCGCGAGTTCGCCGACGATGTGCGCATGCACGGACTGTAGTTTGGTCCGGTACTCCCGGTTTTCCTGATCCTCTTTACCGGAGAGCTGCAAGGAAACCATGTGCGCCAGAAATTCGCAGGCTGCCCGAATCTCGAACGGAACATGCTTGGGACCGGTGTGGTGGTGACATGCGATCAGCCCCCACAACTCGCCGTTCTTTAGCAGCGTTATCACCATGCTCGATTGAGTACCCATGTTCTTCAGGTACTGCGAGTACATGACGGAAACGCTGCGCAGTAGAGCGTAGGAGAGGTCGAGCGGTTGGCCGGTATCGGGGTTGATCGCGGGTTCAATCGGGGACGGCTGGTAACCGATATCCGGTTGGTGTCGGACCCAGGTCAGCTTGAACAAGCGCCGCGCGGGCAGGGGAATATCCGAGGCAGGGTAGTGCAGTCCAAGAAAACTGTCGTGCCCCTCGGCCACAGTTTCCGCGAGGACGGCGCCGCTTCCATCTTCCAGGAACTGGTAAGCCATTACCCGGTCGAAGCCGGTAAACTCCCGGAACTGCCGCACCGCGAGATCCAGGAACTCTTGGACGGAGCGGGTGTGTTCGAGCGCAGCGACATCGGCATACAATCTGGAGAACAGGTCGGCGCCCACAGGCACCGCCGTCTCGTTCCGCAGCTCGAACTCGGCAATCAGTACGCCGCCGCACCGGTGCAGGAACGTGTTAAATGACCGTTCGCCGATCTCAAATCGTCCGCAGTGTTGGGGAGCAGCGTCTGCGTGGATTTTCGCGCCACGGCCTCGCAGCTCATCTAGGCACGCAGTGTCCAGCCATGAATCGGCGGGTTGACCGAGGATGCGGTCCAACGGCTGGCCTGTAAAATCGGCCGTGTTTACACTGGCCTGCGTCACAATCAGTCCGGGCTCCTGAAGAACCACTAGAAAGCCGTGGGCCAGAGTTGCTGACGCGAACTGAATCTGTTCGCGGTCGCAATTGCTCAAATCCACCTGGCTCGGATATACGACCTTGGAAAGCGATGCGCCGGTGTCAGGCATCTTTGCCGGCAAACCATTCGTGCAGCGACGAGAAGGTGTTTCGGGCGGACTCGCAAATTGCCTCCTCGTGATCGGGGTTGGCGAGAACGTAAGACTCTGCCGACGCCCGGAAATGCCGCCACATTAAGCCGACGTCGGGGCCATAACTCCTGAACCACTCGTGAGGAAGGCGCGGATCAAGCTGCTCGATTCGCCGGGCAATAATCTGTCCGCCGAGAGTAGAGCCTTCGAGCACATACAAGTACCCGAGCGCCTGCGCAGGCGTGTCAAGAAGCGGGATATTCTGACAGCGCGGCAATCGTCGCAGCGAGTGGTCGTACAGCCCGAGATTCATCAAGTCTCCCTGAAGCACAAATGCCCGCATGCGACTACTCAGGTCGGGCACTACAGCCTTCAGCCACGGAACACCCGCGAGTTGCTGCTCGGCGGGTTTAACGAACCCGAGAAACAGCTGAAGCAAGGAGCAATAGCTGGAAGAATCCCCGGTCAAGAAGGACTCAACCTGCCGCTCGACCGCCTGATGCTCTGCCTCGGTTTCCAACTTCAGCCGGGTCAGAATGGACGGACTTGCCGTGCTTCTGGTGTGTGTCATTGTTCAACCCGGCGGGAGGGAAGACCAGTCCCATCCTGTCAGCTTCAGGTCGAAAAGAAAATACCTACAAATCCCGACCCGGCATACGGGTAATCCGGTATAACTAGGTTGAACGCCGTAGTGGCTAAGACGAAATAATCTGGTTGTGTATCGCGTACCGGACCAGTTCGCTAAGCGACTTCAGGCCCAGCTTGTCCATGATGTTTTTGCGGTGGGTTTCTACGGTCTTGACGCTGATTTCTAACCGCCTAGCCGTTTCCTTGTTGGTGCAACCTTCGGCCAGAAGTTGAATGACCTCGCGTTCCCGCGGCGAAACCCGGGACGGCAGTTCTGAGCCCGCACCAGCTTCAGACTTCTCGCGCAGGCTTCTCATCACGAATTCCGACACGGAAGACGTGAAGAAGACCCGCCCAACCAGCAGAGCTTCCACGGCGGCGATCAAATCTTCCCCGGCATCCGCCTTCAGCACGTAACCGCGCGCGCCGGCGATGAGCATCTCACGCACGAGTTGTTCGGAATCGTGCGCCGAGAGAATCAGAACCGGGAGCGATGGAAAGTCTTTGCATATCTGCCGGGTCGCTTCGATGCCGTTCAGATCCGGCATGTTGACGTCCATCACCACGATGTCCGGCGGTTCTTGCCGCACCAGCTCCACGGCCTGTCTGCCGTTGCTTGCTTCCCGGAAAACTTTCCAACCCGGATGCGATTCCAGGATCAGCCGAAGCCCTTGCCTCACGACCGCGTGGTCGTCGGCGATAGTGATGCGAACCGTCGTCATTTCGACGCCATCGTTAACTGCACGCGAGGCAATTGCACTCTGATGATCGTGGAGCCTGGTCGGGATTTGATGGTGATTTCTCCACCCAGCTGGCGTGCTCTCTCGCGCATGCCCCGAATTCCTACACCTAACGCACGAACCGAGGAGTGACCGTCGATCACATCTTGCGGTATGCCCAGGCCTTTGTCAGACACCTCCAGCACAATCGAATCATCGAAACACTCCAGGCGGACTCGCGCCACGGTGCTTCTGGAATGACGATGCACGTTGCCGAGCGCTTCCTGCGCAATGCGAAATAGAGCGGTTTCGGTTTCCGCATTCAGCCGGCCCGCTTCTGCCAGATCCAGCTGCAGATTCAATCCGGTCCGATCTGCGAATCCTAACGCCCATCCGCGCAACGCCGACGTCAAGCCCAACTCATCGAGGATCGGTGGGTGCAACAAGTAAGACATGTTTCGCATCTCAGCCCAGCATTGCTTCACCCATTTCAAACAGTCCGCCGCCACTTCCTGCTCATGCGGCAGCGCCAATATGTTTTTGGAACGCGCCAGGACCGACAGATTCATGGCCGCAGCGGAGAGCGTCTGGACCGGGCCATCATGCAGCTCGCGAGCTAATCGCCGTCTCTCCTCATCTTGCAGGCGGAGCAGATCGCCCGAAAGTTCATGCAAGGATGTGTTCGCTCGTTGTAGTTCCCCTTCCGCCCGCTTGCGCTTGGTGTTGTCCCACGTTACTCCAGTGAAGCCGAGGAGATGGCCGTGCCTCCCGACCAGCCTCTGCCCGCGGCTCGCATACCACTTGAACTCGTCGTGCGCCGCGTGAGACTGGCCGGTTTGAACCCGATACTCAATCTCCTGAGGTTCCCCGTTTTTCAGCGCCTCTCCGAAAGCGATCCAGCGCGCACGATCTTCAGCCCCAAACGCCTCGTGCGTTCCCCGGACCGGCCCAGGTATAGCTGAGGACATTACGGCGGCAACCAGCGAGTCGAGATCGAAAGAGTCCGGTCGGTCCGGTTCCCATCGCCAGATACTCATTTCTCCCGCTTGAAGCGCCAGGTCCAACTCCTCCTTGCTGCGCCGGAGAGCTTGCTCGGTCTCATATTGCGCAGTGATATCGCGAATGGTCTGGACGACGAGAATCGGATCGCCATTCTCGTCTGAAACCGGAGCGCCCCCGAAGCTGGCAATGAAGCGCTTGCCCGTGTCGAGCCGGATTACTTCCAGTTCGTACCCGGAAATTGTTTCGCCGCGCAGAATCCGGGCGAGTGGCCAGTTGTCCATGGGCACGAACTCTCCATCCAGGGTCCGTAGCTCAAACTCGAGATACTCGCCCAGGTGTTTTTTCGCGTTCTCTTCAGACTCGATTCCCAACAATCGAATCGCGGCGGGATTCATGGAGAGGACAGTTCCACTCGGATCAGCGATCACGATGCCCTTGGTGATGCTGCGAAGCACCGCCTCCAGTCGCCGCAGTTCCTGCTCCGCGTCCCGGAGTCGTTCCGCCCGCCTGAGTTCCATCATGTCCCGGCCCTCCGCGATGATCAGGGACACATCGCCTGCCGGGTCAGGCAAAGGACTAAGCGAAAAGTCGATCGTCGTTGACAGTTGTCCCTTGCCCCAAACGTTGACCTCATACCGCACGAATTCACCGCGCGCGGCACGAGCCACCGATTGCCGGAGGCGATCCTGGGTTTCAGTCGAGATTTGCCACCATCCCGCATCCCAGAACGGCTTGTCGATCACCTCTTCCCGGCTTAAGCCGCCAAACACCAGCGCGGTCTGGTTCACTTCGAGGAGTGTTCCGTTCCGGTCCAGCAGCCCGATGAACTGAAAGGTTTGGTCGAAGATGGCGTGGAATCGTTGTTCGCTGCGACCAAGGGCGAGCTCGGCTGTTTTGTACGCCGTGATGTCCACAAAAGTGCCTGTGAACCGCAGAGGGCGCCGGTTGGAATCCGTGGCGGCTACTTTGCCTCGGGCGAGAACCCAGCGCCACTCGCCTGATTTGCTGTAAAGCCGGTGCTCCGATTCATACTCGGCGACACCTCGTGCAAGACGAGCATCCTTCAGTTGTGCCGCCACTCGCTCCCTGTCATCAGGGTGGACCAGTTCCGCCCATTCCCAATATTCCGGCCTGATCTCGTTAGGTCCATAACCCAGCAGATTCGCCGACTTGTCGTTGACCTCCACGCGGCCGGTCGAGATGTCCCAGTCCCACAACGCGATATTTGCTCCTTCGAGAGCCAACTGCAGATAAGCCCGGCTTTCGTCAGCTTCCTGCTCCGCGGCTTTAAGGGAACTCGGGTCTGCAATATACGCCGGTGGGTTGCGATCCGCAATTTCTACCGGTTGGGAGGCCGGCGAAAAGAGAGTCACGGTCGCGGTCCCGGCGCCGAAGGGAATTAGCCATGAGGTTAGCGACCGGCACTTCTTTTCCAGTGGGCTATGTTCGCCCGCGACACCCATGCAGCTCTGCGCCGCTGGGTTCGCATACACAAGCCCCTGTTCGCTTTGAACGGAAACTGGAAGCCTGCATTTGTCGAAGAGCGCGGCAAGTTGCATGTTCTCCGTGTGCTGCGGTTGGGGATTCGACTGGATCGTGTCCATAGGACTGACTTCTAAACTCTACTCTCGGCGGTCGGGCAAAGATCGGGGATGGATAAGATGTCGGGCAAACTCGCCACGTAATAAACCCGTCGTATGCCGGGGTGCAAACGCTATATAACGCGACAGACCGGGCCATGCCGCTTTTATATTCATGTGGACGTAAGTTGTCAAACGTGTGCGCGACTCACATCCGCAGTGCTCTTCAAGAGAGAGAATGACCGCGCACCCGCTCTCGAAAATTCCACTTGGTACAAGGGAATCTTAGTTAGCCAGCTAGCAGGGGAAGCGGGTACGGACGGAGCCTTTGACTTAGTTGTATCTAAGATGAGAAAACAACCGAGTCTCCTCCGCATGTTCACTCACGTGAAGATGAGCTCTTCTATGTATTTGAAGGAATTCTCAATATCTACACGGAAGGGCAGATACTCGGGGTAAGTGCGGGCGAATGCGTGTTTCTTCCTAACGCAAAACCGCATGCGTTCCTTATCCAGTGGACGGTAACTCCGGCGGACCGCTGGCCGGAACCATCGGAGCATTACCAAAGGGATCCGCGCCCTTCAGCCGGACGCGGGAAGATGACTTTCATAGATACTCAGAATCTGAACACGAGTCGGCATTTCGATCAGGAACTCGTGGTCACGCTCTAAGTGATGGATCCGGGTCGGGTCGCCTCCTGTGAAACGAGACATCGCGTCGACGCTTTCCCAGTAGGAGATCGTCATGAACTCCGTTTCACTCTCGCGGTCTTCGCGGAGCGCCTGAACGCCCATCGCTTTCTCCATCAAGGGCTTAATCCCGAACTCGTAATTGTATTTCTGATACTCGTCAGCCCGCTCCCGTCTGGCTCGACCTTTCCAAATGCGAGCGATCGTTGCTTTCTTTGGCGTAATGTCTACACCGGGCGCCTCGGTATCTTGGATACCGGCCCAATCGAGCGCCTGCCGCCGATCGGCAAAAGCCCTCATTTGGACTGGACGGCCATTGCGGAAAGTGAACACATCGGCCAGGCGCGTCTCACTCCAGGCTGAGTTCCCTTTCGGTCGCGCGCGAACGTGGACAAAGACGACGACCTTGTCTTCCGCCTTATCTTCCCCTATAAGAAAACGTTCCGGCTCGCTGGCGCCTTCAGCCCACCCCGCACGCGATTGCGTGAGGTAAGCAGCCACGCCGGCATGGCCATGATAGGTACCCCCGCCCGGAAATTCGGCGGGCTCGATCCACTCGATTTCGGGATCGAGTCCGCTTACCGTCGCCCGAATGTCCCCTCGATTGAAAGCCGCATATGCGTCACGCAGTAGTCGTACTTCCCCTTCCTGCTTCGCGTTGGAATCCATCGGCCTTGCCGTCCCTTTCCTGCCGCAGCCGAGCTGCATCGCTATCGCGCCCAGACAGAGAGTTACAAGTTCTCTTCTCTGTTCATTCATGCGTCAAATCTATCAGCTGGGCTACACCGTGATGTTGTCTTTCGAAAGCCAGAAACTTACATTGCTCAGGGTCTACAGAATCTAAAAGAAATGCCGACTGAAAAGTTAGACGCTGAAATTGGTCGAGAGCGTCTCATGCGAGAACAAGGCTGTCGACACCAATTCGATTAGGTAGATCCGCGCTTCTACGGGTACGGCAGATCTTACCTTCGGCGGAAAAGTTGACCGCCAATATTGTCGGTCTCTGAATCGCCGCCAACCTCCGGACTAACATTGGTTTCTGACTAAGTGCCGCGCAATTGTGCGGCACTTTTTTTGCTTAAATGTACTGTCCGCCGCGGCCCTGACGTTACCGTCATCCCCGGAACCAATCATGAATGTGATGTTCTTCACGCACCCGCTGAACTAAATTTTCCCACTTAGGTGTAGCTCTTTTCCAATATGCCGAATAGATCAGCAGCGCTGCTACTACAGCGACTCTTAATAGTCACTCGGGATAGGAACTTACACTTATGTCCTCTAGTCGATTCGCCATCGTTGCTCTCTTGTTTTGCCGGTTGATCGCCTCAGGTCAAACGGTCCCGTCGAATGTACCCTCGCAGTACCAGAGTCTCTACTCGGAGCTGCAAGGAGACATCTCCACATTTTCACAAGCCATCTCCGCCCAAGGGAACGGGACCCCTTATCCGACGTTATTCGCGTCCCAAGCTCTCACTGCAAATTCCGACCTGGGTTCCTCGCTGCTGAACGCAAACTACTTCCAGTACGACGTCCTGCCGGAACTGCAGGAACTGCAGGCGCTGGGTGTTTCCGCAGTGTCCGTTCACATCAATTTTCCGGTTCTGTACGAGCCTTATTACGGCAATCAGCAAACCTTTCAAAGCTATGTTACCTTCTATCAGCAGGTCGCCCAGCAGATCCACTCGATGGGGATGAAGATGACTGTCGAGACTACCGTTGCCACGGCTGAACCGGGTACCAACGGCTCGACCTTTCAAGCCTTCTATCAAGGTCTCACCTGGAATGAATATATTGCCGGGCGTGCGCAGAACGCCCTCAATGTCGCACAACTGATTCAGCCGGATTATATGTCGGTGATCACGGAACCTGACTCGGAATCGCAGAATTCCTTCCAGCCCAATGCCGGTACTCCCAGCGGCAGTTTGCAGGAGCTGCAAACCATACTGGCCGCGCTGCAAGCCGCTAATGTTACCAATGTTCCCGTGGGCGCGGGCGCCGGCACCTGGATCAACTCGTTTACGACCTACATACAGAACGCGATCTCCGCGTCCGTTTCTTACGTCGACACGCACATGTACTCGGTGTCCAATTCGTTCCCGGAGAACGCGCTCACCGCAGCCTCGATGGCTCATGCCGCAGGTCTACCGATTGCGATGAGCGAAACATGGTGCAAGAAAGTCTCCGCGAGTCAACTTGCCGGCCTGCAGAACGCGCTGAACAGTCCAACGGTTGACGCCCTGGATACCATGAGTTTTTGGGAGCCTTTAGACCAGCAGTATCTTCAAAGTATCGTGAACATGGCTCAGGCGGAACAGTTCCTATTCGTGTCTCCGTTTTGGTCGAACCTATTTTACGCCTCCCTGGACTACGGGACTTACGGTTCACAGGATCCGACCATAGTACTCCCTGCATCCTATAGCGCCGCAATCAATGCGCGTTCGCTCGGCTCTTTTACTAGCCTGGGTACAGCTTGGGAAACAATGATTCTTCCTTCCCCTGATACTACGGCGCCGCAGGTACCCTCCGCGCCTTCGATCGGGCAGTTCAGCCAGACTGTCGTCCAAATCCTGTGGAACCCGACGACAGACAACATCGGTGTGGCCGGATACAATCTTTTTCGCAATGGCACGCTACTCACTACACAAAGTCAAGTGAACTATACCGACTCATCCGTCTCCGCGGCGACGACTTACTCCTATCAGGTCCAGGCCTTCGATGCCGCCGGCAACGTTTCGGCAATGTCCGCAGCTGCAGGTGTAACCACGCTGTCGCCGCCCGACAACACGCCGCCATCCGTGCCTACCGGCCTGCAAGGGGCGGGTCTATCCGATCTGAGCTTAAGTATCTCCTGGAAGCCATCGACGGATAACGTGGCGGTTGCCGGTTACTACGTTTACCGCGGCGCGGCCGCAAACTCCTTGACCTTATTCGCCAGCACGCCCGCCACCTCGTATATAGATTCGAGCAACGGCATGTACCCGAAAACCACGTTCTACTATGCCGTCGCTGCCTTTGATGCTTCTGGAAACGTCTCTGCACAAAGCGCGGCCATAGGGGTTACGACGCTACCGGATACCACTCCCCCTTCGGCTCCCGCCAGCCTTACCGCTGTTGCACAGGGCCCGCAGCAGGTTGCATTGAACTGGTCGGCTTCGACGGACGACGTCAAAGTTGCTGGGTATTCCATCTCGCGCGGCAAGACACCAACCTCGATGATCGTAGTCGGCAACACAACCTCGACTTCCTTTGTGGATACGGCCGGACTATCGGCTGCCCAGATGTACTATTACACGGTCTCGGCTTACGATGCAGCTTCAAACTACTCCACTCCGAGCCCGATGGTCACCGTCACAACACTCCCTGTTGGGACTCCTCCAACCGTAATCCTGCAAACCTCGCAATCGCCTTCCGCTATTGGGCAGACGGTGACGTTCACGGCGACAGTCCGTCTTACTTCCGGAACGATTCCCAACGGGGAAACAGTTGTTTTCCAGAATGGGAGCACGCAGATTGGTTCGGGGACGACTAACGGCGGTATCGCGACTTTCAGCATTGCCTCGCTAGCTGTCGGCAGCAATTCGATTACTGCAACTTACACGGGAGATGGGACGTATCAAGCCGCGACTTCTCAGGCCGTGAATCAGGTAGTCATCAAGAACACCACTACCACTACAGTTACTTCGTCGGCCAATCCGTCCAGTTATGGCCAATCGGTCACACTCACAGCTCTCGTCTCCTCCACTGGTGCAACACCGACCGGAAACGTCACTTTCAAGAATGGAACCACGCCGATCGGGTCCGGCACGCTCGCCAATGGCGTCGCTAGTTTTTCGACAACGACTCTCGCGACGGGAACGAATTCGATCACTGTCTTCTACGGCGGAGACGCGCTCTCGCTAACCAGCACGTCACCGACTCTAAGCCAAGTAGTGAATGACTCTACAGTTACACTAGCTTTGCGATCCAACGCGAACCCAGCGGCGCCCAACCAGCAGGTTACCTTCACCGGTACTCTCACGCTTCCGAATGGCGGTAACCCGACAGGAACTATCACGTTCTCGCAAAACGGCGTGGCGATTGGCTCTCCTGTTGCGGTCTCTTCGCGGCAGGCCAGCATCAGTACTAGCTTCTCGACGCCTGGCACGTACGGGATCACCGCCGTATACTCCGGCGACTCGAACTTCGCCGGCGCCAGCGCACCATCTCTGAGCCAGGTAATCACAGCGGCAACCACGACGACCTCTATTCAATCTTCCGGATCGCCGGCCGCGGTAAGCACTCCCGTAACTTTCACGGCCTCGGTCCACCCCGCCAGCGGCACCGTCCCGAATGGTGAAACAGTGACGTTTGCCGATGGAGCAACGACGATCGGTACAGGCGTAACCGCAAGCGGCATCGCTACTTTCACTACTTCTTCGCTCGCCGTCGGTACACATTCCATCACGGCGAGTTATGCCGGCGACGCGAACTTTGCACCCAGTAAGTCCGCGGCACTTCCGCAGACGATCTCGAAGAACACGACAACAACAACGATCGCTTCGAGTGTGAATCCGTCCAGCTACGAACAATCCGTTACTTTCACCGTGACTGTTTCATCGAGCGGCGTAACTCCGACCGGTACCGTGACTTTCAAGAACGGAACGACGCCGATCGGGTCCAGTGCACTCGCCAACGGCGTTGCCACCTTCTCGACCACGACTCTGGCGACCGGCTCGAACGCGATTAGCGCTTCATACGGGGGCGACGCGTTTTCTCTGTCCAGCACGTCATCGACACTTACACAGGTAGTGAACGGCTCCACGATTTCGCTGGCGTTGAAAGCGAGTGTGAATCCGTCGATGCCCACCCAGCAGGTTACCTTCACCGGTATACTCTCGGTGCCGAATGGTGGCACCCCCACCGGTACCATCACCTTCTCCGAAAACGGCGTCGTGATTGGTTCTCCGGTCGCGGTCTCGTCGCGTCAAGCCAGCATTAGCACCAGCTTTTCCACGACAGGTAATTACGCGATCACCGCCGTGTATTCCGGTGACGCGAACTTCACCACCGCCACCGCGCCCGCATTAAGCCAGGTAGTTACGGCAGCAACTACGATCACTTCGGTCAAGTCATCCGGATCGCCCGCAACAGTGAGTACGCCCGTTACTTTCACGGCAACGATTCGCCCCACCACCGGCACTGTCCCGAATGGTGAAGTAGTCACGTTCATCGATGGAACGACGACGATCGGCGCAGGCGCCACCGTAAGCGGGGTTGCGACATTCACTACTTCGTCGCTCGCGGTGGGTTCCCATTCCATCACGGCCAATTACGCCGGCGATGCTAATTACTCGTCGAGCACATCCACGGCGATTTCCGAGACGATCATCAAGAACACAACGACCACGGCAGTTACGTCGAACCTGAACCCGTCCACCTACGACCAGTCAGTCACTCTAACGGCAACTGTATCTTCTCCCGGCCCGACGCCGACCGGCACGTTGACCTTTAAGAACGGTACAAGCCCCATAGGACAAGCAACTCTGGTGAACGGGGTGGGCACTCTAACTACGGCTACACTTCCAGTAGGTACCAATTCGATCACGGTTGCTTATGGCGGTGACGGTGCTTCTAATGGCAGCACGTCGCCGGCTCTAAGCCAGGTGGTGAATGTGGCGCCCACAACCACGGTCATTGTTTCCTCACTGAATCCCTCGAATCCTGGTCAGTCGGTGAAGTTCACTGCCACCGTAGCTTCCGCCAGTGGGACGCCGACCGGGACTGTAACGTTTACTCAAGGTGCGACAACGCTCGGCACGGCTACTCTGGTTGGTGGAAATGCGGGACTCACGACAAATGCCTTGTCCGCTGGCGCAGACGTAATCACGGCAACGTACAACGGGACGGCGAGCTTTGCAGGTAGTTCCGCAACCTTCACCCAAACTGTTAACTAAGACGATTCGCCGAACGCTCGACTTACAACTTGCTTCCCGTCTTCGGTGCCGATCCTGGTGCGGAAGGCGGGAAGCAACTCGTTTTAGCCCTCCCGCTCAGGTCCGTTGCACACCCTCAATCCGTTCGAGCAAGGCCTCCCGCGCTCTTCGTTTTGCGGGCGTACCCTATAAGTGCCGCGCGGAAAAAATCCGGGCCGCCGCGACCCGCGCGATGACGATATAGCCACGCAAATCCTCTCGCGGACTCTTTCGGATTGGACGTAGCGAGACCCCAAAAGAAGCGAAGGCGTTGAACGGCTGATTCAAGTGCATGTTGACTGGGCGACAACTCGGTATTGTTCAGACGGAGAGTTGTCAGGTTCTGGTCTGGCGTTCTCAATTCGACTGAGCTATCGACAGCTAGCGCAACCAGTTGGGGATCCCAATCTTGAGGGCGCACACGACTCGCGGCATCCAGCAGCCCGCTAACGGCATACCAACGAAGAAGACTGCGTTCGCCCCGACATAGTTCAATAAGTTTCTTTCCGTCTGTAGCCATTGTTCCTGTGGTGATCGGAATTAGTGAGGAAAGTCCAGCTACTGCGGACCAGAAACTTAGGCCCCAGGCAAGCAGGCTTAAGTTACTGTCCAATCTGGCGATCCGGGAATTTGCGATTCCAGCCGCCAGGGCACTTACGAAAATGGAAACCGCGGGGCCGCCACCGATTATCCAAGCGACTCGAGCTCGGAGCTGTCGCGCATGGCACGGAACAAACTGGACAAACCCGAGAGCCTCCAGCGGCGTTAGCGGCGGCCGGACGAAATGCCATCGCTCCTTGGTACGGCGGACGCAGATTGGCCAGAACGAGAACGAAAGAAGCCGGAACCCGGCAATGTTTGCCGCGACCGCGTGGCCAAGTTCATGAAACACTATGGCCAAATAGAAGGCTAACGCGGATAAAGCAAACGCGAACACGTTACATTATTTATACTCCGCCAGAGTTCCGAGTCGTGGGCCGATAATGAAGTGACGAGCGTCCTCGAAGAAGCAGTACATCTTATGCCAAATGAATCGGAATTGCTTGCTTCCATCGTGGTCGTTTGCCGGAATGAGCGAATGCATATCGCTTCGTTTCTCGATTCCCTGCTGTCGCAAGATTTGGAAGAGGGTACGTGGGAAGCTATCATCGCGGACGGCGAAAGTGAGGATGGGACGCGCGAAATCATCCAGGAATATTGCCGCCGTTTTCCGATGCTGCGACTGATCGACAATCCGGGGCGCTTTGCGTCATCCGGGTTGAACGCCGCCATACGCGCCGCTCGAGGGGAAGTGATTCTGCGCATGGACGCGCACACAATTTACGCCGCGCCCTATTGCCGGGGGTGCATCGACACGCTTGCCAGAACCGGGGCCGCAAACGTGGGCGGACCGGCGCGCACCCGTGCGGTAGGCGCCCGCGCTCGTGCCGTAGCCGCGGCTTATCACTCCAGGTTCTCAACAGGGGGCGCAAGGTTTCACGATCCCGATTACGAAGGCTGGGTAGACACTCTTCCTTATGGATGTTGGCGTAAGGCGACGTTGATCGCCCTCGGCGGGTTCGACGAATCGCTGGTGCGCAATCAGGATGATGAGCTGAACCTGCGGACGATCCGCGCGGGCGGACAGTTATGGCAGACGCCCGAGATTGAATCGTGGTACTCTCCGCGATCCACGCTGCGGCAGTTGTTCCGGCAGTATTTTCAGTACGGGTTTTGGAAGGTGGCGGTGATTCGGAAGCATCGAGTGCCGGCTTCGTGGCGGCAGCTGGTTCCGATTGTCTTTGTGGCTGGGCAGGCCTTGCTGCTGGCGGCCTTGGCGATCACCGCGATCGGGGGATTCCGCGCGCAATTTCGAACGGTGTACTTCGCTTCACTAGGAGCGATAGGCGCATACGCGACGGCGAATCTGTTGGCATCGATCCTTACGGCGCGCCGCTAGGGATGGGCAACGCTGCCCCATCTTCCCGCCGTCTTTGCCGCGTACCACTACTCCTATGGGCTTGGATTTGCCGTGGGACTGCGATGGTTGATGGCTCCCTCGCGACGGTGCGCGCCGGAGTCTATGTTCTCGAGCGTTACCAGATAGGCCGATACCTTCGCTTCCCGATGCGTAGACTCCTGGACATTGCGGTCGCTACTATGGCGCTCGTCGTTTTGTCTCCCTTGTTGCTAGCGGTGGCGCTCGCGATTGGTATCACTTCGCGGAGCAATCCCCTTTATCCCGGACGCAGAATCGGCATCGCGGGCCATGAGTTTCGGATGTGGAAGTTCCGGACTATGGAGCCTGGGGCGGATCGCGGCAGTTCGATCACGGGAAAGCGGGATGCGCGCGTGACGCCACTTGGGCGGGTCTTGCGCAAGACAAAGCTGGATGAACTTCCGCAACTCTTCAACTTACTCACGGGTGACATGACACTAGTCGGACCGCGTCCGGAGGCGCCCGATATAGTCGCCCGGTATACGCCGGAACAGCGACGCGTTCTGATGGTGAAACCAGGAGTTACCGGGATATCGCAAGTCTCGGCGATCGATGAATCGGATACAATTCCGGCCTACGTTGATCCGCGGCAACATTACATCGACCACATTCTGGATCGGAAGGTCGCGGCGGATCGGGCCTATCTTGAGATCCGCACGGTGTGGAGCGATGCACGCATGATTTTGGCCACGGTCGGCCTTGTATGGAGGGCACTCGCCGGACCGCGATTTCGCTCCGGGCGCGAGTCGCGTGGCAAGTTAGTTGATAGGAGTAAAGTAAGTCGACGTGAATTCCACGCGTAGTCCCGTCGGGTTCAGATCAGGCCCGGTATTGTGAACCACGAAATACAAGAAACCGATTGACGAGCCGGCAACCGTGGCTGCGCCCTGAAATGGAGTCCAGGCAGTCCAGGGAGTCGCACTTGAAAAAGACCCAATCGAGCCGCAAGTACTGGAGCCTCCCGAATAACTGGAGACATAGACTATGTCCGGTGAGTCGTCCGCCAGAAATTTACCACTTACGTTAAGAGTATAGTCTCCGCTTCCATCAAACGCCGCGGGAACAGCGAAAGCAGTCACGTAGATGTACCATCCCGGTAGGTTCGACGGGCCTCCCACTGGTTCGATCCACTGCGACTTTCCGTCGTCCGGATTCAACCACGCCGTGGATGAGATAGCGCTGACGGGTGCCGGCAAGTAAGCAAACTCTTGGACGCAGGGATCGGGAGGTGGTGAGTTGTAAGAACCGTACGGATAGGGTACGGCCAGATCCCAATTTCCATCCGAGATCGGTCCGCCCCCCTCGGGATTGATTGGATTGACAAGTTCCGTTGCCAAGCAGCCGTAGGGTGGAAGGCTCTTGGCTGTCCGGCCGGTGTTACAAAGCTGTAGCGTCGCGATTTTCTGCGCGTGTAGGGAAGAGGGGCACAGACATAGCGCGCAACCAAGTAGCGCGCCGCTCAGACATATGTATTGTTGACGCATCGTATTCGCTCCTATCGGTCACTGGAACTGTTTAGTAAGGCGTAAAGTACGTCGACTGGAACTCGACGCGAAGGCCGGTCGGATTTCCGGTCGGTGAGCCGGTAGCGTTATAGACAATAAAGTAAACATATCCCGCTGAATCCGGCAGGACTAAAGCTTCAGCCTCAAACGGCGTCCATGAACCGAAACCGTTGCTGGCAAACGCCGCGACTGCGCCGCACTTGATCTGGCCGCCCGTTGTGTCCGAAACATAGATATAGGACACTTGATCGTCGGCCATGAATTGTCCAATGATCTTGAAACCGTAGTTCTCGTAACCTTCGTAGGGTCCCGGGACGATAAAGCTCGTCGCGTAGATATACCAGCCGGGCGGGGTTGTGCCTCCGCCGTCCGGTGAGATCCACTGCGATTTCCCGTCGGCCGGGTTATACCAGGCTGTCGATGGCTTGTTTACGGGAGCAGGCTCGTAGTGAAAGTCGGCCGAGCAGGGAGTGGGTGCGTTATCCGTATACGGCGCTGAAGGGTATGGGGTAGCCAGTTTCCAGTTTCCATCTTTGATGGGGCCGCCAACGTAGGGGTTAATTGGGCTAACGAGAGTGGTCGAGAGACAGGCATCCGGTGGTGCACTCTTTGGGGTGCGACCCGTGTTGCACAGCTGCGTTGTCGCGATCTTCTGGGCCGTTAGATGTGCAGGAATCAGGAAACCGGAAGCGGGGAAAAGCGCACCGAGTAACCATGCGCCGCGAAAGCAAGCCGAACGTACGAACATACGCGACCTCCTTGCCAGCAACCTTTTGAACGAACGCTAGCGACAAAAGTTTATCGCACTTAACCGGCAGAAGATCAACCTGCTCGCGATTTTGTTGCTATATAAAGCTCCTCTCTTGCCCTACGCTGACTGGTTTGATCCGAAGACGACAATCGCCATTTGCTAATGGTTTTCATCTCTGATAACATTTGGCTCACCTGAGACATACGCCCTGAAAGCCAATTCAACATGAAAATCTGGTTACTAGCCTTCGCCCTTTCCGCTTGCACGCTCGGTACAGCTTCCGCTCAGACCTCGATCGCGATCACTAACCCTCTTTTTGTCGATGACCAGATCAAGTGCGGATCCGGCCAAAGTTGTTCTGCGGAGGACATCTCCGGCTGGATATGCGGTCCGGAGACCGGCATCGCAATCTTTTCAAAAACCCAATATCCGAAAGCACCCGCGACTGGGTTATACGCCGCCTATCTGGGCACCGGAAGCACGTCCGGTTCTATCTTTCAAACGCTGGGCGCAACAGTCCAGGCCAACACGACTTACACCTTGAAAGTCGAAGTGGGAGCGCGCGCCGACGAATCCTTTACAGGCTATAAAGCAGCGTTGCTGGCCGGAAACGTGGAGCTTGTGGAGGGTCATAGCGCAACCCCGGTTGGCGGAACGTTTACCATCGACACAGTCGTTTACAGTTCAGGAGCTAACCCGGAGCAGTTAGGTCAGCCTCTTCAGGTCTTCGTCAAGAGTACAGGATTTGGGCAGGTAGATGTCGCGGCGGTGTCTTTGACCGCTGAATAAGTTGCTTCAACGTTTAAGTACTTAGCTTCAAGGAGACAACACATGACCACTCGACTTCTTCTTCTCGCGCTATCCGCCTCCACGCTATGGACCGCTTCCGCCCAAACCCCGATAGCGATCACCAACCCACTCTTTGTTGACGATCAAATCAAATGCGGATCCGGCCAAAGCTGCGCGGCCGCGAACATCTCCGGCTGGATATGCGGTCAACAAACCGATATCCAGATCTTCTCGAAAACCCAATATCCATCGGCTCCCGCAGCGGGACTTTATGGCGCCGCAATTGGCTACCAAAACGGTTCCGGCTCTATTTTTCAAACCCTTGGCGCCAAGGTTCAGGCAAATACAACTTACACCTTGAAAGTCGAAGTGGGAGCGCGCGCGGACTACTCATTCACCGGTTACAAAGCGGCGCTGTTGGCTGGAAACGTCGAACTGGTGGAGGGTCATAGCGCGACTCCGGTTGGCGGAACGTTTGTCATCGACACAGTGGTTTACAGTTCGGGCGCTAACCCGCCGCAGTTAGGCCAACCCCTCCAAATCTTCATCAAAAGCGAAGGCTTTGGACAGGTTGATGTTGCCGCGGTCAGTTTGACCGCAGAGTAACTTTGTCGTTAAACCGCACGATTCATCTAAGGAGACAAACAATATGACGATCCGACTTCTTTTTCTCGCGCTATCCGCTTCCGCGCTATGGACGGCTTCCGCCCAAACCTCGATAGCAATCACCAACCCGCTCTTTGTTGACGATCAAATTAAATGCGGATCCGGCCAAAGCTGCTCTTCCGGGAACGTCTCCGGCTGGATAAGCGGTCCGCAAACCAGCATTGCCATCTTTTCGAAAACTCAATATCCTACCGCGCCCGCAGCGGGACTTTACGCCGCTGCTCTTGGCTACCAAAACGGATCCGGCTCTATCTTTCAAACGCTTGGCGCCACAGTTCAGGCCAATACAACGTACACCTTGAAAGTCGAAGTGGGAGCGCGCGCGGACTACGAATTCACTGGTTACAAAGCGGCATTGTTGGCCGGAAACGTGGAACTCGTGGAGGGTCATCGCGCGACCCCGGTGGGCGGAACGTTTGTCATCGACACCATCGTTTACAGTTCAGGCGCCAACCCGGCGCAGCTAGGCCAGCCTCTCCAGATCTTTGTTAAGAGTGTAGGCTTTGGACAGGTGGATGTAGCTGCGGTGTCTTTGTCGGCGGAATAAGTTAGATCAATAGAGTCATGAAGATCCAATCGCTTCTTCTGGCGCTCTCTGCTTCCACGCTCTGGACGGCTTCCGCCCAAACGTCGGTTGCAATCACCAACCCGCTCTTTGTTGACGACCAAATCAACTGCGGAGCCGGCCAAAGCTGCTCCGAGGGAAACCTCTCCGGCTGGATCTGCGGTCCGCAGACCGGCATTGCCGTGTTTTCAAAGGCGCAGTATCCATCTGCTCCTACCGCGGGACTGTATGCCGCCTATCTTGGTGATACCAATGGTTCCGGCTCTATCTTCCAAACGATGGGCGTTACGGTTCAGGCCAACGCGACCTATACCTTGAAGGTCAAAGTGGGCGCGCGCGCGGATTACCCGTTCACCGGCTATAAAGCGGCGCTCCTCGCCGGAGGCGTAGTATTGGCCGAGGGGAATAGCGCGACTCCAGTCGGCGGATCTTTTGCTATCGAGACACTCGTCTACAGCTCAGGTGCGAACCCGGCTCAATTGGGGCAGCCCCTTCAGATCTTCATCAAGAGTACCGGTTTCGGGCAAGTGAACGTCGACGCGGTAACTCTGACATCCGAGTAACCTTGCTTAAGTAAGCAGTCGCCTGATTCGTAGAACCGCGATCTCGGTTCAAGAGGACAACGATGATTGTTACGACCACTCAGAAGCCCTTTTTCCCGGGGGCCGTCGGCTCGATTCTGAGAGCTAACCCGATCACCTGTATTTCCGCTGTATGTCTCTTCTTAGGCACGTTGGGATTGCCTTCGTTGCTTGCGCAAGAGAGCACGCCTCCGACTACCTACAAAGCGACTATCCAGGGCTCCGCGCCCAAGTCCCGGCCGTCAATCGACGGATATTCCGGTTCCGTCTACATATACACGGGGGGACCGCTCCCGGCACTTACCTATCCTGCGGCGTTTCAATTCTTCTTTAACACTTCAGCGACCGGGAGCACAACCGGATACATAACGCCGCTACTGTTTGAAATCCAGCCCGTGGGTCAATATGCCGTATACATTGTGAGAGGCATCGGCAAGGGTTTCGAGGTTTCACTCAAGCCAAGTCCGCAGACTATTCCGTTCAGCATCGTTCAAGGGGATAAGTTTACCCCGAGCGGGAACTTCACGTTTGGCTTTATTAATGCCTTGGTTGGTTCAACTGGGATTCCGACGGCTGTAAGCGAGGGCGCTGTGGAATATGACACCCCATCGGTTGGTGGGTCTGGTGAAGGCGGCCCTGGAACAACAAACGAGTGGGCAGCTTCGTCATCGCAGGATACGGATGTCGCTCTCGGCACGACCTTCGGCGTCTCAGGATCTAACTCGGCCGATAACTTGTTTTCGGGTTACCGAACTTACTCCGCGCTAGTGCTCGGAATCACCGTCACGCAATAGGGCCCTGCGATTGGGCCTTAAATGAGTACGCCAAATAGTGATTGACGAAACCGCGGAGAACCATCTCCGCGGTTCGATACCGTCAGCGGGACAAACCGTTTGCCGGTTTCTGCGGCAGCGCCCCCTATTGTGCGACGAAGTTATCGTAAAAATTCGGCAGAGCGAATGCGCGATAGCTTGTGGTTGTCTTTAGATCGAATACGATATTGCCGCTCTCCCCTGACGTGGGCTGCACTTCGAGCGCATGGGTAGGGACGTTTCTCACCGGTACGCCGTTCGAGTAGACAATATCGGAAGCCTGGAAGAAGTAATCGCCGTTAGGAAGCATCTGAGCGCTGCCGAGCGCATTCGACTGGTAGCCGAGGTCCTGGATCAGAATCGGCGACACGATCTTATTCACCTCATCTAGACTAATCACATAGCCACGACTATTCTGCGAGTTACCTAGCTCGTAGACCCGGGTATTTCCGTTATCGTACATTGTCATGTCGCCGTTCGCGTCAATCTCCACGTCGTGCTGGTGTGAGAACCAGGGGTAGACGTCGTCGTAGATATTGTTGAAAGTAAAGTCGCCGCAAACAGGATTGACCGGCGGAGACAATCCGGGCGAGCATCCAAGCCGCCAGAGAACCTGTCCACTCCCAGCTCCGCTCTGATATTGAACGAGGGCCACCCAATCCTGGTGCCGCATCGAAATAATCAGGTTGCCGTCCGATGCACGGTAAAAAACCGAATTTAAGTGAAGCCAGTCATTCGCGTCAGTGGTTACCCCTGTTGTGTTCGCTAGCCACACCGGTCGACATCCGGGGGCGGCGTCGCTGCAGACTGGCGGCGACAAGGTTCCGGTATAGATCGCGGGCCGCGTGAGTGGGATCTCGGTCGATCCATCATGGTCGAACGGACTCCAGAACCACAAAGGTTGAAGTGTAGTCCCGTTTAGAACAACGATGCAGTTTGCCACGATATCGACATTGCAAGGCACGCTTGAGCCCGATACAGTGCAGTTCTGGCTCGTACCTTGGGTGCCGGGCGGGAAGAGGGCTTCTTGCGCCACCAGCACAAGTAAGTTCCCATCCGGAAGCTGTAGAAACTCGTGGTTGAAAGATGCAAGACAGCGGGTCCCAATCGAAACCGGAATAGACACAGTGGAGCAATGAGTGGTGCCGGAGTAGCCCTGCGTTGTTAGAGCTTCGGCGACAGCTTGCGTGGTAGTCGACTGAACCAAATAGCCGGCTGCGTTGATAATCGCAACTGTTTGCCCCATGGATTGCGCGCCTTTGCCCAAGGCGCCATTACCGTTCCAAACAGGGCCGTCTTCCATTGTCATGACCAGGCCGCCTGGGATTACGCGGCTTACGACACCGTTGGCCAAGGAGTCCTGAATGGCGTAGTACCAGACACTATGGCCACTCAGGTCAGTCATAATTGGGGCAAACACCGCACCCAACGAATCGGTGCCAAACGTACCAAAAAGAATATTTTGTATCGACGGGTCCGACCCTGCACCGGCTGGCGTAATAACGGTCGTTGGCGGAAAAGAAATTTTGGTGGGGAATTCGCCGGCCGTGAAGACAGCGTTCGCGGGACCGGGAACCTGCTGACCTCCGGTCACGACCATATAATTCATCTTGTAAGTGGATCTCTCGTAGAGGCCGGCTACATACTGATTCATCGAGTGCACGCCGTCGCATGCAATCGAGTTGGTGTAACTTGTTGAAGTAGCACCTTGCTCACGGTAAGTAACAAGGAACGAACTGCCCACCGGGCAACTCGGGCCGCTGGCGAGTACAACCACCGGATTGCTCGAAGCCGTTAACACAAGACTGGATCCAGTGACACGAGAGTTCAGGGTGTAACCGGTTGTTTGAGTGACCGAACTTCCGGAGACGAAATCTTTGACAATCAATCGAATCGAGTAGGAACCCTCGGTCAGTGCCGATCCCCAGACAAAAGTATCCGAGGCGGCTCCTGAGACTAACGGAAATCCCTGAAAATCCTGAACAGTCTTGTAGGCGCCCCCGTTGAAGCTCACGCTGAACTGAAAGGCAAGCGGTCCAGGGCCATTATTGGTTGCTTTCGCCGTGAATGTCACCGGAGTGCCGACCCCTTGAGGCGAATTGACTGATGGCGTAAATGAAGTGATGGATACCGATGCCCAAATGGGGCACGATGCGGCGCATAAGGTAAGAATGCGAAACGCTGAATGCAAGGTTCGAGTCCTCCAGCCCAAGATAGTCAGCAGTAAGCCGAACAGTCGCATAGGCCTACGGAAGCTGCATTACAATAAGATCCTGAGAGTATTACAGTAGCACGATTTCACCCTAGAAACCCTTGAAGGATTCGCAAAGTTTCGTCACATTTATAGCCGGGAGAAAAAGGTACTAGTAGGATTCCGCTGAAGCTAAGAACCGGCCAACGATTCTACGGGGCAAAGCAAACTGGAACCGATCGGCCTAGAGAGTCGAAGCTACCGAACATATTTGGAAATGCAGATCCTCCTAAAATGAACCCGTTCCGCGACGCCAGCGGAACTCAAATGCTAGACTAAATAAGCATTTGTGCGGCAGCTTCAAACCCTCCCGATCCTTGTCGCACTCGCGTCCGTTCCATGTGCATCTGCTGCCTCGAACGTTCTTGATCGGCAATTCGAACAGACTGTCCAACCCTTTATTAATCAATATTGCGTGGGCTGCCATAGCGGCAAGATGCCGGCGGCGCAGTTCGACTTGAAATCTTATTCCTCAGTCGACAAAGTCACGCAGGATTATCCACGGTGGGCCGTAGTGATGGAGAGGCTGAAGGCCCGAGAGATGCCTCCGAAGCCGATGCCGTCACCGCCACCTGAAGCGCGGCAGCAAGTAATTGACTGGATTCAGGCCGTTCGCGCGGAAGAGGTGAAGAAGTCCGCGGGCGACCCCGGACTGGTGCTGGCGCGCCGCTTGAGCAACGCGGAATACAACTACACCATCCGCGACCTCACCGGCCAGGATTTGCAGGTCACTCGCGAGTTCCCGGTTGACCCGGCCAACCCCGCGGGGTTCGACAACTCGGGCGAATCCTTAACCATGTCGCCCGCGCTGTTGAACAAGTATCTGCAGGCGGCCCGCGAAGTTGCGGACCACGTTGTTCTCACGCCCGATGCGATTGATTTCGCGCCGTTCCCGATGCTGGTGGAAACAGATCGCGACAAATACGCGATCCAGCGGATCATCAGCTTTTACGCGAAGCAACCTACGGATTTTGCGGATTACTTCCAGGCCGCATGGCGCTTCCGGTATCGTGCCGCTCTCGGAAGCCCGACGGCAACGCTGACACGAATGGCAGTTGATTCCAAAGTTAGTCCGAAGTATCTGCCGCTTGTCTGGGAGATCCTGCAGGACAAGAACGCCGTCGGCCCGATCGCAAAATTGCAGAAGATGTGGCGCGATCTACCAGCGCCTCAAGCGAACCAGCCGGATCAGGTGCGCGCGGGGTGCGTGGAGATGCGGGACTTCGTCGTGAAGATCCGAAAAGACACCGCAATGCAGTTCGCCGCGCCCATAGTAGCGGGGCTGCCGGCCGGATCGCAGCCGCTGCTGAACTGGAAATTGCGGGAGTTCGCCACGCATCGCCGCGATAGCGATCCCAACGATCTCCGCAACGATACGGATCCGCCACCCGTGATCCCGGAGATTCCGAAGCAGCCCGGGCTTCATAAGGAAGAGGCGCCACGCTGGGCTGCTCTCTCCGCCAAAGCTCGCGCCGGCGATACGGATTTGGTGGTCCCGGCCAGCCAGCGAGCGCGGTACCAAGCAGCGTTCGAACGTTTCGCGTCCGTGTTCCCGGACGCCTTCTACATCACCGAGCGTGGACGCTACTTCCCGGACGATTCGGAAGACAAGGGACGCCTGCTTAGCGCGGGCTATCACAGCGTCCTGGGCTACTTCCGCGACGACCGGCCGCTGATGGAACTGATCCTGGACGCGAAGCAGCAACGGGAACTCGACCGGCTGTGGAACGAGTTCGAGTTCACCGCCAACATTACGGCGCGAACGTGGACTCAGTATTTCTTTAACCAGAGCGGCGAAGTGCAAGGCAAGGGTGCGGAGTCCGGCACGCCGCGACCGACGTCTCACGCAATTACGGATGCGGCCGTTATTGCGGACATGCGCGACGCCTATTTGGCGAAAGCTGCAGCCAATCCCGAGAACGATCCCATCGCACCGCGGGCGATTCGCGATCACTTCGATCGAGTCAATGAAACGCTGCGGGCCCTCGAACGCGAGCGGACGATTGCCGAACCGAAGCATCTGGATGCGTTGCTGCGATTCGCAGCGCATGCTTATCGGCGGCCGCTTACCCCAGCGGAACGGGAAGATCTGATCAGCTTACTATCACGCACTTCGAACCAAGAATGAGTTGTCGCATGAGGACGCCATTCGCGACTCGATCGTCAGCATCCTGATGTCGCCCGACTTCCTTTACCGGATCGATTTGCAGGACCCTGTGACAACAACCTCGAGTCGGGCAACCATTCACGCGGTTGCGCTGAAGACCGGTTCAGGCGTCGTCAGCCGGCCGATCTCGGCTTACGCGTTGGCGAGCCGCTTGAGTTATTTCTTGTGGTCCAGCATGCCGGACGATGAGCTATTGCGGCACGCGGCGTCGGGAGATCTTGTCAGGCCGGATGTTCTGCTGGCCCAGACGCGCCGGATGCTCAAGGACGATCGGGTGCGCGGAATGGCGACGGAGTTCGCGGGTAATTGGCTTTCGTTCCGCCACTTCGAAACCAACAACACCGTCGATCGCGATCGCTTCCCGACTTTCAATAATGATTTGCGTGAAGCGATGTTTCAGGAGCCGGTCCGCTTCATTGAGGACACTGTCCGGAATAACCGGTCTGTGTTGGATCTGATCTATGGCGACTACACTTTCGTGAATCCCGCCTTGGCGAAACACTACGGGATGCCCGAGGTCAGAGGGGATGCGAATACTTGGGTGCGCGTCGACCAAGCCGCTCAATACGGTCGCGGCGGTCTGTTGCCGATGGCCGTGTTCCTCACGCAGAACTCGCCAGGCCTGCGAACCAGCCCGGTAAAGCGCGGCAACTGGGTAGTGCAGCGTGTGCTCGGCGAAACGATTCCGCCTCCGCCGCCGGTCGTCCCGGAACTGCCGAGCGACGAAGCCAAGTCGGACCTGCCGGTGCGCGACATGCTGGCGAAGCATCGCGAGAATCCGATGTGCGCTCAATGCCACGCGCGCTTCGATTCATTTGGTTTGGCCTTTGAAGGCTATGGGCCCGTTGGCGGATCGCGTATAAAAGATCTTGCGGGAAGGCTGGTCGACACTTCCGTAACCTATCCCGGCGATGTGCAGGGAACCGGCCTCGCGGGCTTGCAGGCTTTCATTCGCGGGCATCGCGAACAGGAATTCGTCAGTAACCTAAGTCGCAAATTACTCGCCTACGCGCTTGACCGGTCACTTCAATTGTCGGATGAAACGATCCTCGACCGTATGGAATCGCGGCTGGCGGCGGACGGGTATCGCTTCGATTCGTTGGTGGAGACGATCGTCACCAGCCCGCAGTTCTTGAACAAACGGATTGCTCCGAAGACGCCCGAGGTATCTGAGTTAGCAATCAGGAAAGGTGAATAGAATGTCCGAACCGACTGAGAATCTCACGCCGCGCATGTCTCGCCGCACCGTGCTGCGCGGCGCCGGTTGCGTCATGGCGCTGCCGTGGCTGGAGTCGCTTCACGCGCTCGCCGATACGCCATCAGCGTCCGCATTTCCGAAACGCTTCGGCATCGTCTTTCTGGGGAACGGAATCAACGAGGATCATTGGAGCGCCGAAGGCCAGGGCGCCGATATGAAACTCAGCAAAACGCTGGCCCCGCTCGAACCATTGAAACAGAAGATCAACGTGATCGATGGGCTCTATGTGAAGGCGCTGACCGGGCAGGGCATTCACCCGGCGCAGACCGGGAGTCTGCTCTCGGGCGCGCATATTTCCAAGGGCGCGATCATCCACTCAGGGATCAGTATCGATCAGATGATCGCCGGTCATGTGGGTGATGACACCCAGCAATCCAGCATCGTTCTGGCGTGCGATCAGCCGATGACGGGTTACCACGAGACGAACTTTTCGATGGCCTATAGTTCGCACATCTCCTGGCAGACTCCGGATTCGCCGGTGCCCGTGGAAATCTATCCGTCGCTCGCGTGGGACAACCTTTTCGATAATCGCGGGAGCCTTCGAAACATCAGTATCCTTGACCGAGTGAAGGAGCGCGCTCAAGCTTTGAGCGTCAAGGTGAGTAGCAGCGATAAAGGCAAGCTGGATGAATACATGACCAGCGTTCGCGAGGTGGAAAAACGCGTCGAAGGGATGCGCAAAGGCAAAGAGAACGCGGACGACGCGGCCAAGGCGAAGAACACCATCGCAGCCACCATGGATCGCCCGGCCAATGGATTGCCCGAGGACTTACGCGATCACGCGCGCCTGATGTGCGACATCATCGCGATCGCATTTCAGACTAACAAGACCCGGGTCGCGTCATTGATCATCTCCCGCGATCTGTCGGCGATGTACTATCCGTTCCTCGATGTGAAAGACGGACACCACTCCGCGTCGCACAACAACAACTCGGATGGCTATGAGCGGATCAGCCGCTTTCATGTGAGCCAGTATGCTTACCTTGCTTCTAAACTCGATAGCATGAAAGAAGGCGAGGGCACCGTTCTCGATAACACCTGCCTGATGTTTCTTTCCAACCTTTGGATTGGCCGCAAACACGATAACCTTCGACTGCCGCTGGTGCTTGCCGGCGGTCTTGGTGGAACACTCGAAACCGGACGGACGCTGAACTATCTGGATGCGGGCGAAGAGAACCGTAAGATGTGTAGCTTGTACTTATCACTTATGGATAGGTTTGGCATCAAGCTGGAACAGTTCGGCGATGCGCAAACGCGGCTGGAACGCTTGTAAGGACCTCGCAAACGTCGCACGGCAGGGTACCCTCAAAGTCTACGGCCCGTTAACTCGCCACCAGTTGCCGCACCAGGAACTCCAGTCGTTCGGCCGGATTCTCACACAAACCGGTGTGGACGGGAGAGACCTGAATCATCGTGCTTCGCGGCGACACTAGCCAGTGGAACCGCTCGCTTTGCCCGAGCAGCGCGATGGGTCCCGCATCCTTCTCGCCGGCGCATATGCGTGGAAAGGCTTCCAGATGGCGCCGCACTACGTCCACATCGATCCCCGGAGCGAGGGCGCGCAATCGCTCCTCGTCCAACTCAATGGATGCTGCGAGGAACCGCCGTGCCCTGCAGAATAGAATGACCCCCGCGTTGATGAATTCCTCGCGGTCTACACGAGGTACGACACGCACCACTGCGTAATCATACGAGGCGTGCGCGGGCATTGATCGCCTCCTCGACGAAAAGCGGCGCGGCATCCAGGCGCCTCAGGAAATAGTCCAGGTAACCGGCGCGCTTCGCATCCGGAGTGTCCGCCGGTGTGTCCGAAGATGTCTCGGGCGGCAGCCACTCGTCGGGAACCTCTTGCAGAATCTCCTCCAACACCGAACGTGTCAGGCGCGGACGCAGCAAGGCGTCGGCGGCTTCCAGTCCAGTCGCCCACGGGAGCAGCACATGGTCGCGAATCATGGGAAAGCGAGTGAGTGCACGCGTCGTCAGATCGCTCCAGTTGTGGTGAAAGTAGAGGGCGGCTCCGTGATCGATGAGGTAAAGACGGCGGTTCCAACACAGCAGGTTAGGATTGCGCGCCGTGCGATCCACGTTAGTAATAAAAGCGTCGAACCAGACCGTGCTTGAGGCAAGCACGGGGTCTACCGTGTCGCGCGCCGCCGGATCGAACATAGCCGAGCCCGGCAGGTAGTCCATCGCCAAATTGTTCCCCTGACTCGTCTGAAGGAGCTGTTGGATCTCCGGGTCGCCCTCGTTGCGTCCCAGTTCAGAATCTACCGTAGCGAAGACGACTTCCGGCACCGGGAGATCTAGGGCACGCCCAATTCCGGCGCAGATGAGTTCGGCGGCCAATGCCAGCACGCCCTGTCCGGCACCGCGGAACTTGAGCACGTAAAGACCTAAGTCGTCCGCCTCAACAATGGCGGGCATAGATCCGCCTTCGCGCAGCGGAGTGACGTATCGCGTGGCGGTCACGGTGCGAATCATGATTCGCCTCCATTATGGCCGCCTGGAGCATTCGCGGTGCGAAACCGCGGGCGGGACCACAATTATGAGGGGCTGTCTATGTTCGCTCAAAATGACTGTCCGGCTGCTCTCGCTGGAACTAGAGCTCCCGATGACTGTTCTTTTGGAAGTTTCACTCGCATTAACTCTGACCGGCATATTCGTTCTACACGCCGTCACGATAGCCACGGTCTATATGGAGTTGCAGACTACACCTATCTTCGCGATCATCACCGGATAGACTGAGGGATAGGTAATCGAGAATCGGGCGGTTCTCTCAGTACTTACTCAACCTTCGTTCACTTTCAAGCGGGTTGTGGCATACGAACGTCGCGGGAACACCATTGCAACAGGCGGTACACGCGGCATTGGCGGTGAAGTGCTCCGGACCCGCACCTCGCCGCCGATACTGACTTCCTCAATCTCTGTAACATTCGTATTCAGGCAAGCCTAGCATCGCGTAAAGCCAAAGTGCTATGTGTCCATTCCGGACAAAGAGTGGTGTGGTGGGCGCGCAGGGACTCGAACCCCGGACCTCCTGCGTGTGAAGAACGTGAGGGGCTTCCACGATTTCTATGTGGTTGATTGTTTTCTATCGGTTGGTTAGGCTCGGGGCATCTGCTTACGCTCAGAACAGATGGCCGAAACGCTAATTTCCGACATAGTTTTCAGCACAGGCATGGCGCCTCACGAGTAATCTCCAGAATCCAGTATTGGACCGTTGGACGACGGGCTCGGATTACGGGCGAAACCACCAAAAAACAGTTGGGGGCTGGGATGCCCAGCCGTTGCCTTGTGGGATACGTCCGCTAGCTATCAGGCGAACCGCGTTATGGTGGTTCCAGAACATGACGAGCGATGCAGCTACGGTACAGATCATTCCACGAATACTGTCCCGGAAAAGTTCCGTTGGGGTGCTGCTCCTGTGTGCGCAGTTTTTCTTCGGCTTGCCAGCAGCTGCTCAGGGTCAGCAAGCCGAGCAGATTGAATGGCACGATGAGGGCTCCTTTACAAAAGCAGATCGAAACGCAATCCCAGCTCTCGCAAAGATCATGGGTCTTCAGAATCCGAAGCGCGTCTATCAGGGCCAATACCTTCCCGACCTTTGCCCGTACGCGATGGTGGATCCGCCTATACAGAAAGCGGGCATCTCCGAACCTATCTTCAACTGATGATGCACCGCAAGGACTGGAAGTGCATGAGGCCCGCAGGGGCAAGAAGCAAGCGAGCTGGGAGGTGGTCTGCCTATACCACGGAGCTTGAAAAGCGGAGAGAATGGAGGATTCAAGCGGACCAATGGGTCAAGTATGTACCCTTCGGAGACGGTGTCTCCTACGAACACGCTGAACTCATTGTCCTAGCGATCAAGCATAGTCAACTCGTGAACTGGTTGGCGGGGAATGCGGTGCCTCTTCCAGGTTCCGACAATCGACCCCGCAGATATAACCTCAATACAAGTCAAGGCAAATGCTGTACGGACATTTGAGGTCGGGAGTTCAAAAGGCGGGAGCGGCGACATCTATGTGGTCAGGATTAACGACAATAGGGTGGAGTTACTCGCAGTACAATCCTGGATCGCTTGATCCGACGGTTCCGCCCGGCTCGCTGATATACGGCCATTGGGTGAGTTCGGAGATTGCGAGGATCAAGAGGCGCGTGACGAGTTCCATTTATCGCTGTGCAAACATCGAAGGGGCAATTTCCGTCCAGAGCTGTGCTGGGACAAATTGCGCAAGATGTTTCGGGTTCGTAGTCGCGACGATGGCCGAACGGCCTAAACGCAGAGCCTGCGCAGCCAGCAACACATCGATATCCAGAGCTGTGGCGTCCGCTGTTGGTCGGCCTGCTCGGCGGGACTGTGCCCACAATTCCGCGGCCAAGCGAAGGGCGTCATCGGTCAGCGGGACGTATCGGTCTGGGGCGGCGTTCACGAATGCGTCAAGACGGGCGATACCCATGGATTTGTTCGCCCGCAGGAGTTCGCGTTTGATCTCGTAATAAACAATTCCGGGCACCACAACGCGAGCGCCTGCACGAAGGCAGTCCTTGAGCCAGTCTGTTATTGCGATGACTTCGTGGCTACGTTGTGGCTGTGTTATCAGGCCGAGCGGACCGGAATCGAGGAGAAGAACGTCGCTCACGGGTAGACGAGCGGTTCACCTGACGCGATGCGAGCCTCATTGACGGCTTTCATGAATACGGCGAGTTCCTCTTCCGCCACCTTCAATTGCGCTGGGTCTGATGTCGCGTCCTCGCGCTGCCAAACTGACAGCAGGTCGAGCGTTGCCGTGTCGACCGATCGAGGAACAGACTGGGCACTGCTGCCGGGCAAGCGAGAAGCGGGTTCGATTTGTGGGGTCTGAGTGGAGAGGCTGCCTCATTGGTTTTTCCTGGCCCTGTTTGAATTTTACCAGCCGCCGCGCTGACGCGGGAAAACCTGAATCTTCCGCGTGCTCCGAATTTCCCGCCATGGGCGG
>CAWCZA010000024.1:0-275180 GCA_963799935.1 uncultured Gammaproteobacteria bacterium
TCAGCGACATGCCGACTATACGACACAGAGGATTGCGTGAATCCAATGTTCACTCGGAACTAATCGAGCCAGGTCAATTTAATTAGGCAGTTTCCTTAAGACCTTTGAAGGAAGAAGGCCCGCACTGTTAACGGATTCAGATTGGAGCAGGGAGTATAGTTGAGGCTTCATCTTAAACCACAAGAGACTCATGTGATAAAACCTCTCGCGATTGCGATTGCGTGCATTTGCTCGTGTTCGTTTGCTCAGTCACAGCAGTCCGCCGGAATTGACTACATATGCGCGAAACTAGCATCACTGCACTTGCCCGAGGCAAGGGTGGTTCCGCCGCGGCTGTCGCTCCCGGCGCGTTTACGCCTCCCAACGGTTCGATGCTGCCGCCGGCGCAAAGCACGTTATTTCAGCGGTTGCCGCAGTTCTGCCGCGTCCAGGTAATGGCCACGCCGAGCGCCGACTCAGCCATACCCATTGAGGTGTGGATGCCGATGAAGGGATGGAACGGGAAATTTCGCGGCCAGGCAATGGCGGTTTTGCGGGGAGCATCGATTTCCTTGGCCCTGCTGTCGCCCTGATGCAGGGCTATGCAAGCGGTGCTACCGATACGGGCCACTCCGGGGATGCGGGCGATGCCAGTTGGGCGCTGGGTCACCGGGAAAAGGTGATCGACTTCGGCTATCGCGCCGTGCACGAGATGACAACGGTCTCGAAGACCGTGGTCCAGGCGTACTACCGAGCGGCGTCGAAGCATAACTATTTTGCGAGTTGTTCTGACGGCGGGCGCGAAGCACTGATGGAAGTGCAGCGGTTTCCTGGTGATTATGACTGTGTGATTGCCGGCGCTCCGGCCAACAACTGGACAGCCCTCTTGGCTAATGCGCTCCACAACGAGCAGTCCATGAGCGGAGACACGGTGGGCTATATTCCCCCGGCGAAACTGCCCGCGATTGATGCGGCAGTGCGTGCGGCATGCGATACGGCCGACGGGGTGAAAGATGGAGTGATCAACGACCCGCGCCAGTGTCACTTCAAACCGGAGACCTTGATCTGCAGTGGCGCGGAAAGCGACGCATGCCTGAGCGCGAGGCAAGTGCATACGCTAGAGGTGCTCTATGCAGGCCTGCACGATAGCGTGGGGAAGTTGATTTTCCCGGGTTTTCTGCCGGGATCTGAGCTCGGTCCTGGGGGGTGGGGATCTTGGATTACCGGTTCCGCGCCAGGCACCAGCGCCCTGTACGTTTTCTCCACCCAATACTTCATCAACATGGTCTATGAGAAGAAGGACTGGAATTATAAGAGTGCTGCAGTTGCCGAAGCGTACAAAGCCGCGATCGAGAAGACGAGTCGGATGCTCGACGCCAACGATCCGAATCTGCAGCCCTTTGCTGCACGCGGCGGCAAGTTGATTCTTTATCACGGCTGGAATGACCCCGCCATCTCCCCGCTGAACACGATTAATTACTACAACGACGTTCGCGCGACTGTGGGAGAGACGACCGCCGACTCATTTGTGCGGCTGTTCATGATTCCCGGAATGCAGCACTGCCTCACTGGGCCGGGAGCTACGTCTCTCGATCAGTGGGGCATGCCCACGACTGCCGTTCCCGACGACGCCAAGCACGATGTCTACTTGGCTCTCGAAGCCTGGGTGGAGAAGGGTGCAGCGCCGGAGAGCATGATTGCGGCTAAGTACGACGTGACCGCAAATCCGCCCAAACTGGAAATGACGCGCCCCGTCTGTGCGTATCCAAAGGCACCGCAATACAAGGGAAGCGGCGACATCAATGACGCGGCAAACTTCATCTGTGCAGCGGCGAAGTAGTAAACCAGTCGAGTCTTGGCCGACATACCAATCATCAGAGTCATCTTGCCAACTGAAGCTTGAGTAGCCTGCCCCCTCACAGTTTTCACTTGACGTATACTTCGCCACGCTGTAGAAGTGGAGTCGTTCTGGTCCTTTGTTCCAAGCTCGTAGGTAGGAAGTTATGTTTCGATGGGAGATACGAAGCCGAGTAGTGGATCACAACCACGTTTTGAACACTCCTACGTCGGTTTGGTCGGCGCGCGTATAGATGCTAATGTCGATGCCCGGCACCTTCGCCAGCCTCGCTTCCGTCCGACCACTTAGGCACCGTCAGCACGAATTGCGTCAGGTGCTCCACGGCGTCGCTCACACCGTAAACAGGAGAACCCGGCAGATTCGCGCCCCAGCTAGAGAGGTCGACGTCCGTGAAGAAGAACATGACGTGGGAAGGCCAGTGGGGGCTACTGTCGCCACCATATCCCCCCTTGGACATCATGTAGCACATGGCCCCAGGCCCCATCGGCGGCAGTTCTTTCTTGGCAATGGCAGCCGAGACGACTTCATTCATCTGCGCCTGCGTGCGTCCCGCGAGGCCCATCTCCGTCAATTTCTTTACGTGCACCAGGTAGGAATGTGCGGCTGCCGCATTAACGCACAGCGGAACCCGCACTTTCGGATCCCAAAAGTCAGCATCCGCGGCGGACGTCCATGAGCGTCCCACGATACACACGAAGCCGTTCGTGCCTTTGACCGCTGTTTCGAAACCACGCCGTCCCAGAACCTGCACCTCGGCTTTGCTTGAAATGGACGCCGGTGCTGCACTGCGCGCCAGAGCGATTTCCTCGGCTTGGTCAGTCATGAGGTACTGATCAACCGGAGCCATCTTCGCAGACGGTTTCGTAGTAGACGATGTTGTGGCAGCCTGCGCCCCTGCATGATATGCCGCACCAAGCACCAGAAGCAGTGAGATTGCGCGAACGTTTTTAAGCATTGTTTTCGTCCCTCACTAGGACGACGAACAACCTCACCCAAACTCGACAAGCCGTCCAGGAAACTTTGCTTAAATAGTTCTGCCCGTCGAGAATGCCTTGCGTAGCGCAGACTTCCAGCTCGCGCTGAATTGCTTGGAGGCTTCCGCGTGCGGCACAAGGACGTCAAATCCGTGGAAGGCGCCGGGCATGACTAGGAGCTCGGTTTCGACTCCGGCCTGGACGAGCCGGCGCGCGTACTCCATGTCTTCTTCGACGAACAAGTCGATAGAGCCCACCCCGATCCAGGCAGGAGGCAGGCCGTCGACGCTCGCCACCCGGGCTGGGACGGCGACTGCAGGCACCGTGGGCGAGCCTGCTGGAACGCCGAGCAGCGAACTCCAGGCAACACGATTGGCACTCGCAGTCCACAGAAATTGTCCAATGCCAGCCGGTGCTGGACGTGTGCTGCCCGTTCGGTCGTCCAGCTGGGGGTAGATAAGCAGCTGGAACATGATGGGAACTTCGTTTCGATCGCGCGCGTGAATCGCCAGGCTCGCTGCGTGGCCGCCCCCCGCGCTCCCACCACCCACGGCGATTTTGGAGCGATCGATGCCGAGCTCCGCCGCATGGGCGTGAACCCATTTCAGCGCCGTGTAATTGTCCTCAAGGGAACCGGGATAATGCGTCTCCGGGGCCAGCCGGTAGTCGACCGAGACGACGACGCAATGGCAATCTGTCGCGATCTCCTGCAGCCGGGGCATCAACATGGGATCGGTCATCATGAAGCCGCCGCCATGCATGTGAAGCAACACCGGCTTGCCCTTCTCCGACGGCGCGGGATCAACCACCCAGACGCGAACCTCGGGCGCACCAGCCGGCCCGGGTATATGCCTTTCCACAGGTTGCGGCGCGGGAGCAGGAAGTGGGGGCGCGCCAGGCATTTGCCGGAACTTAACCGCCATCTCCGCCGTGAGCTCATAAGCGGGGAACTGCTTGAGCACAGGAAGAAGTTCCGGATCGACCAGGGAATATGGGTCTGCAGCAGCCCGCAGCGGATGCTCAGCAAACCCCAGAGCGAGACCGAAGCCAGCCGCGCGGATGCCGAAGCCGCGCCTGGTAAAAGTGCTCACAGCTCTTGCCCGTGCTGGCGGGAGGGGTGCGGTGTGCCGCTCGGCAAGCTGCTGTACGGGATCTCGCGCACCTCGCTCCTCGACCGGCAGGCGACGACGCCCTTCCGGGCCCACATCAACGCCTCATCCATATCCGCGGCTTCCAATATGCAAAAACCACCGACGTGCTCCTTGGCTTCCATAAACGGACCGTCGGTGATGAGTACTTCCCCATCGGGCTGGGACCGCAGCGACTTCGCCTGGCTCGCGGGGGCCAGACCGCCAACTAAGAGCCGGACACCGGCAGCGATCATCTCCTCGTTGAGCTCGTCAATTGCGCGGACCATCGCTTCGTCCTCTACGGACGGGTCGAAGTTTTCGGGAAAGTAAGTTGCAACCAAATACTGTGGCATGATTTCTCCTTGTTCGTGTAAAAGTCTTCGGGCGGGCCCGTCTGACTTGCCTTCATGATGTCGACGAATGGCCTGAGCTGTTTTCTACAGATCGTCCAGTTTTTTTGACTCAATTGATGAACATTGTCTGCTTGAGTTTCTTCGACAGCACTTCCTGTTCCCGGCGGTTGTCCGTCATGGCCATAGCGCGTTGCAGCTCTTCGCGCGCTTCGACGTATCGTCCCAGCTTCAACAGCAAATCTCCCCTGACACTGGGAAGCAGATGATAGTTCGTCAGCGCCGGCTCAGCCGCGAGAGCATCGAGCGAATGCAGTCCGGCGGCCGGCCCTTGCGCCATTCCGACGGCGACCGCGCGGTTGAGCGCCACGATGGGCGATGGGCTGATCTGAAGCAGGGCGTCGTAGAGAAGCACGATTCGCTCCCAGTCGGTCTCCGCTGCCGTGCTGGCTCGCGCGTGAACCGCAACGATCGCTGCCTGCAGGGCGTAGCTGTGAGCGCCGCCACCTAGCTGCCGCGCGCGCTGAAGAGCAGCCATTCCTCGTTCGATCTGCGCATAGTCCCACAAAGAGCGATCCTGGTCCGACAAGAGAACGGCTTCTCCGGCCGGACCACGACGCGCTGCGGTACGCGACGTCTGCAACTCCATGAGCGCCAGCAGACCGTGGACTTCTGACTCCTCGGGAAGAAGCGCCGCCAACATGCGCCCCAGCCGCAGCGCGTCCTCACAAAGTTCTTGCCGCATCCACTCACCTCCGAACGCCGCCGTGTACCCTTCGTTGAAGATCAGATAGACCACCGACAGCACGGATTCAACTCGCTTCCGCAACTCGTCACCGCGCGGAGTCTCGAACGGAACATGAGCTTCGGAGAGTGTCTTCTTGGCTCGAAAGATGCGTTGGCCTAAAGTCTTCTCCGGGACCAGGAAAGATCGGGCAATCTCCGCTGTGGTGAGTCCGCATGCCACTCGTAGCGTGAGCGCAACGCGCCCTTCGACGGCTAGCACCGGATGGCAGGCGGTAAAAATGAGGCGCAAGACGTCATCATCGATTACCTGGTCCACCACTTGATCCATCGCTTCAGCGAGCAGCCGCTGCTGGATTTCCAGTTCTCGCCCAATCTCGCCGTGCTTCTGCTCCAGCATTCGACCGCGGCGCAAAGTGTCGATCGCGCGCCGCTTCGCCGCTGTCATCAGCCACGCCGCGGGCTTTTCCGGAATACCTTCGTCCGGCCATCGTTCGAGCGCGGCAACCAGCGCATCCTGAGCGAGTTCCTCGGCAATGCCGATGTCTCGCGTAACGCGAGCGATCCCGGCGATGAGACGTGTCGACTCGATCTTCCACACGGCCTCGATCGTTTTGTGAATGTCGCTCATTCCACGCCTTCGATTTGGCGCACCTCGATAATGTCGTTGTTGGACATCGGCGCTCGCCTGGCCCATTCGATCGCTTCTTCCCGCGAACGCACCTGAATGATCCAATAGCCGCCGATCGCCTCCGCCTCAACGAACGGTCTATCCGTGACGGTTGCTGTCCCGTCTGCATAGGATACACGTGCTCCCGTTGATGGCGGAAAGAGCTCATCCAGGCCCAGCAGCACGCCTGCTTTCTGCAGGGTCTTGTTGTACTCCGTCATCCTGGCCGCCGCCCCCGACCCAGCGCCGGTAGCTGCCGTTTCAAACCCTTTGCGGATCACCACCATCATGAAGCGCATCGAACTATCCGGCTTTCAAAGGCCCGGCGAACTTGTAACTACTGAAGATGATGCCGGATGGCAACCCTTTCGTGCTAACGAGCTCGAGTGAGCGTGGCGGCGTTCCCTCCGCAAAGAAACGCTTCCCCGTTCCTAACAGGACCGGATAAACAATCAGCAGGACCTCATCCGCAAGCCCATGTTCGAGCAGCGTCGATGTCAGCGTGGAGCTACCCGAGAGGATTAGGTCCGGGCCGTCCTGTGACTTGATGCGGCGAACGCCCTCGACGATGTCTGGTCCAACTCCCTCGAACGGCCCCCATTCCAGACTTTCCGGACGGTGGGTAGCGATGTATTTTGTCGCCGCATTGATGCCGTCCGCCATCGGACCGCTCGGGGCCTTTGGCCAGTAGCCCGACCAGATATCGTAGGTGCGACGGCCAAGTAGCAGATCGAAGCGCTCTCCGTACGCAGCCATCACTTCGTCCCGGCCGGCAGGGCTCCGATAGGGCGCGCTCCAATCGGAGTAGGGGAAATCGTTTTCATCCGCGGAATGCTGGATCACGCCGTCCAGCGAAATGTGTTCGGTAAGTTTTAGCTTTCTCATTTGTGTCCTCGTGTGGGGCTCAGCGGTGATGACCACCGGTCCGCCGGGTGCAGGCGCCCCAGCATGGCTTCGTCGGACAAAGCGATGTCGCGGATCATTTCTTCGCCTCCCTAGACGTGTCATTGTTGGCGGGGTTGTCAATAGCAATCAGATATTGCGGCATTGTCGTCTCCCAAAATGTTCTTCGGCGGGCTACTTGGCCGCCTTCAATATATCGACGAACGGCACAACCGGACTTCGACAAATTGCCCAGGAAATTTCGGTTCTTATCTTTCTAACTGCCTGATTATTTGAGACGCAGATTGGAGTTAGTCGTGCCAAAGGCCTTCTAAGATTCTGGAGACCTCCGAGTTCACTATCTTGGCTGCTTCATGTTTGCGTCGGAACCCTGAGCGTACGGGTCGCGGGGACTTATGATGCCGAGTCCGAAATCCCGCCACGCTGGCTTGCGATACTTGCTCGCCGCGAGTTGATCGAGAGGTTCGCTGACGATCTATTCCGAGCTAGATATACTTAGCGACCATGAATCGACGAGAGTTTCTGGGAGCTGGGGCGGCATTGGGAGCGACCTTCGGAGCTGCGCGCGCCTTGGCGCAAGTGACTGCGCAACCGGCGAATCATGGCAGCACTACGGGCAGCACGACGGGCAGCATGATCGGTGTCCCGTTCGCGGCGGTGAAGACGGTTCGCTTCGGAGTCATCGGAACCGGCGGACGCGGCTCGGAGATGATCCGGGAAATGCTCTCCCTCGACGGCGCGGAAGTGCGCGCTATCTGCGACATCAATCGCGATGCGGCCCTCACAGCGGCGGGCAAAATCGAGACGGCCAGCGGCAAGAAGCCCGAAATCTATACCGGCGGCGAGCACGATTTTGAAAACCTGGTGCGGCGTGACGATCTGGATTTCGTCTACATCGCAACTCCGTGGGACTGGCACGTCCCCATGGCGGTTGCTGCGATGGAGGCGGGCAAGCATTGCGGCACCGAAGTTCCCGCCGCAACCACGATCGAGGATTGCTTCAAGCTGGTCCGCACGTCCGAGCGCACCCGCCGGCACTGCCTGATCATGGAGAACTGCTGTTACGGCGAGAACGAGCTGCTGGTGCTGAACATCATTCGCGCCGGGCTGCTGGGCGAACTAATTCACGGCGAGGCGGCTTACATTCACGACCTTCGCGAAGAACTGCTAAGCAATCGAGGCGAGGGACTCTGGCGCCGGTTGCCGCACACCGTTCGCAATGGGAATCTATATCCGACGCATGGGCTCGGTCCAGTGGCGAACTATATGGGTGTGAATCGCGGCGATCGGTTCGATTACCTGGTCTCGGTCAGCTCGCTGCAGAAGGGACTCGAGGTCTATCGCGACGCCCACTTCCCGGCGGATGACCCGAAGCGACGCGAGAAGTATGTCGAAGGCGACATGAACACGTCGCTAATCCGCACGGCGCGCGGACGGACCATTGTGCTTCAGCATGACGTTGTCGATCCCCGTCCATACGATCGGGTGAACCTGATTTCCGGAAGCAAAGGAGTCTTTCGCGACTATCCGCCGCGTATTTACCTCGATGGCCAGCCGGGAGAGGAGCAATTTACTTCCATCGACGCGTACAAGGAGAAGTACGAGCACCCGCTTTGGCAGAAGTCCGGCGAGATGGCGCGCAAGATGGGCGGACATGGCGGGATGGATTTCATTCTTCTCTACCGCCTCGCCGAGTGTATGCGCGAAGGCTTGCCGCCGGATATCGACGTATACGATGCCGCCACCTGGAGCGCAGCCGGTCCGCTAAGCGAGCGATCCGTCGCAAGCGGGAGCGCACCGGTCAAGTTTCCCGATTTCACCAACGGTCGCTGGGACCAGCCGCGCGGCTGGCTTGCTGCGACTCCGTAAGGATTCTCTGCGCTCATCCCGCCTTCGTGGGCGCTTTTGACTTATCACTGTCCGGCGCCTTCGGTTTATCGGCAGTAGGCGCGTTTGACTTGTCGGCGGCGGGCGCAGGGCTAGCTTTACCTTCGGCTTTATTTCCCTTCTCGCCCGGTTTTGCCTTGCCTGCTGGCGGATCAGGTTCCGGAGGCAGCATGTTGTACTTCACGATAATTGAGATGCGGCGATTAGAGGCGTCGCCTGGAGTCTTCGGCGTCCGCAGGTCCTGATCGGCGTAGCCGCGCACTTGCTCCACCTGGTTCGACTTCAATCCGCTCTCCTCCATCAGACGCCGCGCGGCATTGGCGCGATCGGCCGAAAGCTCCCAGTTGCTGTAGTTTGCGACCCCTGTGTAGGGCGTAGAATCCGTGTGGCCCTCGATCATGATGCGATTCGGTAGCTTCCCAAGTTCCGCCGCCAGCGTAGCGAGTAAGTCCCGTCCCGTCTCGCTCGGCGCGCCACTGCCGCTCTGGAAGAATAAACCCGCCGAGGTTTCCAGCATTTCTATGCGAAGCCCCTCGCCCGTCACCGTCATTTGGACATGATCCCGAGATTTTTCCAACGCCACCGCCTGCTTAACGGCCTGCTGCAGCTTGTCCTTGATTTGAGCCATGTCGGACTTCGTAACCTGAAGCGAGTCTCCAGATCCGGCCATCCCGCTTCCGATCTGGCGCCCTCGTCCGGTTGGGTCTTGGAAATAGCCGCCAACCGCTTTACGAACGTCCTGGCTGCTATTCAACAGCCACAGAACGATGAATAGGGACATCATGGCGGTCACAAAATCGGCGTAGGCGACTTTCCATGCGCCGCCGTGATGACCGCCGTGACCTTTCTTCTTCTTGATGACTATGATCGATGGAGCGGCTGTTGGATTAGTGGCCACTTGCACCTCCAGCAGCGGCCGCTCCGCCGCCCTTGAGCGCCGCTTCCAGATTCTGGAAAGTGGGGCGCATGTCAGCGGGGATCGACCGCCGCGAGAACTCCACCGCAATCGTCGGTGCCATTCCCTTAGCGAACGCTAATAGACCGACGCGCAGAGCATTGTAGTACTGGCCTTCGGAATCGTTCGATTTGCTCATAGCAGAGGCGATGGGCGCGATGAATCCATAGCAGAGCAAGATTCCAAGAAACGTACCAACGAGCGCAGCGGCGACTTTTTCGCCGATTGCTTCCGGGGGACCCCCCAGCGCTCCCATCGTGATGACGACACCCAGGACGGCGGCTACGATGCCTAATCCCGGCAGCGCGTCGGCGACCGTCGTCAGAGACGCCGCTGGGATCGCAGCTTCCTGGTGGTGCACCTCCAGGTCGAGCTCCATCATCTGGTCCAGCTCAAACGGCGGCACGACTCCCGACAGTGAAGTCCGCAATGTGTCGCAAAGAAAATGCACCGCGTGATGATCTTTAACTACTTTCGGGTATTTTGAGAAGAGCGCACTTTCGTGCTGCTTGTCGATCTCTTCCTCAAGTTTCGCGATGCCCATCTTCCGGGCAAACTGGAAGATTTCATTGAGCATCTGGAGCGTTTCCAGGTACAAATTCGCCGAATACCGGCTTCCCGAGAAAGTTCCCAGAACACCTTTGAAGATCCGGATGACGACGGATAGCGGGTTCGCGATTAACAGCGTCCCGATCGCCGCGCCGCCGATAATCAACAGCTCGGCCGGTTGCATGAGCACTTTCAAGTTGCCGTGCTCCATCAAGTACCCACCCATTACCGCTCCGATGACGGCTATGATTCCGATAATCACGAACATGAAGCGTTAAATCCTCACCAGACATATCGTCCGTACTGGTGGCAAACTTGAGCCGCGGAACGAAACTAGAGTGCTAATCCGAAAGAAAACAGAGCCGGTTGTCGATTAACCGCGTTCCGCCGAGCCAGATTGCTCCGAGCGCAAGCATTGGCCCCTCCGAATTCGGAGAGATTGGCCCCTTCAGAGGCTCGAATGTCTCCGGATCGGCAAAACCAAAGTACTCCACCCGCACGCCGGGGCGATCCAGTTCGCACGCGGCGGCTCGGATTACCTCGTCGGTATCCGTCGCGCCCGATTCGATCAGATCGCGAGCGCGCGTCAGCGCTCGATAAAGGCAGGGAGCAACACGCCGCTCTTCAGCCGTTAACCGCGCGTTGCGTGAACTCAGGGCCAGGCCATCCGGCTCGCGCACGGTCGGTACCGGGACAATCGTGATCGGGAAATTCAGATCGCGCTTCATCCGCTTCACGATGGCGAGCTGTTGCGCGTCTTTCTCTCCGAAAAACGCGAAAGTGGGGCCGATAATTCCGAACAATTTCGCCACGACCGTCGTCACACCGCGGAAATGCCCGGGCCGCGATGCGCCGCAAAAATGATCGGTCAGTCCGGTCACTTCCACAAACGTCCGCGCTTGTTCCGGATATACCTCGGAAGCGGAAGGAGCAAAGACCAGATCCGCCCCGGCTCCCTCGCAGACCGCCAGATCCGCAGGAATCTGCCGCGCATATCGCTCAAAATCGTCAGCACGGTCGAACTGGAGCGGATTCACGAAAATGCTTACGGCGACGACGTCCGATTGCGCCCTCGCGGTCTCGATCAGACGGCGATGTCCCGCGTGCAGCGCGCCCATGGTCGGGACGAAACCGATGGTTCGCCCCGCAGTTCGGTGCGGTCCGAGGAAATCGCGTGCGCCCTGAATTGTCTCGGTGAAGACCACGCTCACTTGGCTGGAAAACTCCCCGCGCGGACTTCTTCGATGTATTCGCGAGTTGCATCCGCCATCGTTTCACCCAGCCGCGCATATAACTTCGCGAATGGAGGAACAAATGCGCCCGTGTACAGTCCGAAAGCGTCGTAGCTGACCAGCACCTGTCCGTCACACAGCGGCCCAGCGCCAATACCGATTGTGGGAATTGGAACGCGCTTGGTGATCTCACCCGCTAAGGCGGCCGGGATGGATTCGAGCACCAGAGCGAACGCGCCTGCGTCCGCGACGGCCACGGATTCTTCGATTAGCCGCGCCGCGTCGGCATCGCTTCGCCCCTGGGTTCCGTAGCCCCCCAGTTGATGGACGTATTGCGGGATTAAACCCAGGTGACCCATTACGGGGATCCCCGCTCGCACAACCGCTTCAATGGTGCGCGGCTCACGGCCCCCTTCGAGTTTCACAGCAGCCGCTCCGCCCTCCTGCAGCAGACGCCCGGCGTTCCGGACCGTGTCCTCAGGGGAAATCTGCGCGCTCAGAAAAGGGAGATCGGCGACGACCAGCGCGCGCTCCGTACCTCGCACCACGGCGCGGGTGTGGTGGACCATGATGTCCATCGTCACCGGAATCGTGCTGTTTTCGCCCATGATCACGGTCCCGAGCGAATCGCCTACCAGCAGGACGTCGATCCCCGCGCTGTCCAGAATGCGCGCCATCGTGGCGTCATACGCGGTAAGGACCGTGATCTTCTCCCCGCTCTGTTTCCGCTGCTGAAGAGTTGTGGTCCGTACCGGCCGTTGCCGGTCAGCCATTCGCATGACCTATAGATGATCGGACCGCCTCGCCCGCTTCCGGCGGCAATCCCCGGCGCCGCGCGATTTCGAGAGCGTGCCCGGCCGCCGCGCGGTATAACTCCTGAATCGATCCCGGAGAGTCACGAAGGGCGTGGACGTGTCGCGCCACTGTTTCCGCGTCGCCGCGGACGACCGGTCCGGTAAGTGCCGCCGTTGCGCCGTCGCGCAGGGTGTTTTCCAGCGCCGCGCGCGAGATATTCGCCAGCGCTCGCCTGGCTGTTGTTCGATCAAGTCCCACCTGCACCATCGTCTCAATTGCCGCGTCCATTGTGGCCGTGAGATGATTGCTCGCCATCGCCGCCGCCGCATGGTACAACGCCCGAGCGGACGCGGGTACCTCCAAAACGAACCCTTCCATTAGCGTCGCGATCTCGATTGCCCAGGCGCGCGCATCCGGCTCGCCATCCACCGCGAATGCGCATCCCGGCAGTGTGCGGTACCCGTCCGCGGGCGTCGGAAGAGTCTGCAAAGGATGGAGTGATCCGTAACTCGAAGCTGTTCCCACCTGCTCGCGAAGAACCATCCCGCTCATAGCGCCGCTGGTGTGGAGCACCATCGAGATCGGCTTCAAACGGCGCGCAACCTCGATGATCGCGTAGTCAGGCACGGCGATAATCACCCGATCCGAAGCAAGTTCCTCATACGTTACGGCCCGTACGCCAGCGCCGATAAACGAAGCCGCACTCTCCGCGCGAGCGTGCGAACGGCTCGCGACGGCTGAAACTTGCTGTCCGCGCTCCTGCAAGCAGCGTCCGACAGCTTGCGCCACGTTTCCCGCGCCAGCCAATCCTACTGTAAAAGATCGCGTCACTTTGAGGGGCTATGGAGAAAGTTGCGGGCGCAGTTGTTACGCTTCACGCCTTATTGTCCGCTACCAATTGTTTGCTGTCTTCTTTAAAACGTTGGCGCAAGGACTGCACCGTCACTAATGAGATTTGCAAGTTCTCAGGAGAATCTAATGTCACAAACAGTTGTTGGCCTCTTTCAAAGCAATGATCAAGCCCAGAACGCAAAGCGCGAACTGGTAGAAGAAGGTTTCGCGTCGCAGAATATCTCTGTGATCGCTAACGATAGCGCAGAATTCAACACCGGTATTCCGTCGAATGGTTCCACCACAACCGCCGCATCCACCCAACTTCGTCCACCCACGCGACGAACGGCGACGAAGGAATCGGGACGAAGATCAGCAACTGGTTCCACTCGCTGACCGGCAGCGACGAACATAAAGACGAAGTGAACTATTACTCCGAAGGCGTAAGCAAAGGCGGCACCGTACTCGCCGTAACCGTGCCGGACGATGAAGCGGATTACGTGGCCGATTGGCTGCGCAGCCACGGCGCGCATGATGTGGAAGAAAACGCCGGCGTGACGCAAAATCGCGCAGCTTCCTTGAACACCGCTGCAACGGGTGTGGATGCTGCCAGGGTGGGCACAACGGGTAACAAGACAGCGATTCCCGTTATTGAAGAAGAGCTCGAGGTCGGCAAGCGCCAGGTGCAGCGCGGCGGCGTGCGCGTTTACTCTCATGTCACTGAGCGCCCCGTGGAAGCTAATATTCGGCTGCGCGAGGAACACATTCGCGTGGAGCGCCGTCCCGTTGATCGCGCCGCCACCGAAGCGGATTTCGAAGCGGGCCGCAATCAGTCCATCGAGTTGACGGAAACGGCCGAAGAGGCTGTTGTGGGCAAGCGCAGCCGTGTCGTCGAAGAAGTTCTGGTTGGGAAAGAAGCGACCGAGCGCACCGAAAAGGTCCGCGACAAAGTGCGTCGCACGGATGTCGAAGTAGAACAGACGGGCGGACGCGATTCAAGCCGTTCGTTCAACGACTACGATCAGGACTTCCGCACGGATTTCCAGAAGAACTATGGTTCCACCGGCGCGACTTACGATCGCTATGCTCCGGCCTATCAGTACGGTTACCAGTTAGGCAACGACCCGCAGTATGTCAGCGGCGACTGGAACGATGTGGAAACACGCGCTAAGGGCGACTGGGCGAATCGCGGCTCGGGTTCCTCCTGGGATGACGTAAAGCAGGCCGTGCGCACCGGCTGGGAAAAGACCAAGAACACGGTTAGCGGCAATCGCAATCAGTAAGATTCTCTAAGCGACGCGATCACCCGTTCAACCTGCGGGTGATCGCGTCAACATCGAACACGCATCCTCCCCACGTTCCACCACTAACGTTCTGAAGCGCGGCCCACAAGCGCGTGTCATCCGGCAGTCTTGGATCTGGAGCTAGGTCAATGCGTGGCGTTCGGCTCCGCAGTATCTCCGCTCCGCGTTCCGGCCCGAAATATTCTCCTGCTTCTCCCACAAGATCGAGCGTCCCATGCAGTTCGTTGCGATCAATGACGATCTCAATCAGATCGCCCTCTTGTATCTTCCCGATCGGCCCTCCGGCGAGTGCCTCCGGCGTAATGTGCCCGATGCAAGCTCCCGTGGATACTCCGCTGAACCGCGCATCCGTGAGCACCGCGACTTCTTTCCCGAAGCTAAGATGCTTCAGCGCCGAGGTGATCTGGTAGATCTCCTCCATCCCGGAACCCATCGGGCCCCGGCACATCAGTACGATGACGTCGCCCGCTTGTATCGGCGGATTCGTTAGCCCGCGGATCGCCTTCGTCGCCGCGATCTCGGTTGTAAAGACGCGAGCCGGTCCACGCTTTCGATAGATGCCGTCTTCACCAACCACGCTCGGGTCGATCGACGTGCTCTTGATGACCGATCCCCCCGGGGCCAGATTCCCGTGCGGGAACGTCACAGTCGAGGTCAACCCGCGGGCACGTGCCGCATCCGGAGACATGATCACCTGCTTCGGGTCGATGCCGTCGCGCTTCGTCAGATTGGCGTGCAGTTTGTGGCGGCGCTCGGAATCCTGCCACCAATCGAGCACCGTTCCAAGTGTCTCTCCCGAGACTGTGCGCACCGTTAAATCCAGCAATCCGAGTTGCCGCAGATGCAGCATCACCTCGGGCACGGCGCCGGCTTGAAAAACTTGCACAGTCGGATAACCCACCGGACCGTTCGGCAGCGCATCTACCAGGCGCGGAACCTCACGGTTGATACGGATCCAATCGTCGGCGCACGGCCGCTGCAGACCCGCCGCGTGCGCCACGGCGGGAAGGTGAATGATCAGGTTCGTGGAACCGCCAAACGCGGCATGCACCGTCATCGCATTCTGAACGGACGCGGAGGTCAGAATATCCCGCATGCGGGTGCCGTTCGCTTCCATCGTGAGCGCAGCTTTGGCCGATCGCCGGGCGCAATCCAGCCAGATCGCGTGACCGGATGGAGCGAGCGCCGCGTGCGGCATCGTCATCCCAAGCGCTTCTGCGACCACCTGCGACGTCGCGGCCGTCCCCAGAAACTGGCAGCCGCCGCCGGGAGTTGCACAGGCGCGGCAAAGCGCCTCGCTCGCTTCTTCGAGCGTCATCTCACCGTGCGAATAGCGCGCGCCCGCAGCCTGCACGCGCCCGGCATCCTCACCTTGCTCGGGCAGCAGCGTGACGCCGCCTGGAATCAAAACGCAGGGCAGATCGCGCGTTGCCGCCAAGGCCATCATCATCGCCGGCAGCCCTTTATCGCAAGTCGCGACACCGATCACGGCATGGCGCGTCGGTATCGAACGAATCAGCCGCCGAAAGATCTGCGCCGCATCGTTCCGATAGGGGAGACTATCGAACATTCCGGTGGTCCCCTGCGTGCGGCCATCACAAGGGTCGGTGCAGTAGGCGGCGAACGGGATCGCGCCGGACTCAGTCAACACCTCGGCGGCGGCCTGCATCAACAGCCCCACTTCCCAGTGGCCGGTATGGAGCCCGAGCGCGATCGGCGTTCCGTCTTCTTTGCGGATCCCGCCGTGGGTGCTCAGAATCAGCACTTCTTTGCCACCCATACGGGCGGGATTCCATCCCATCCCGGCGTTCTGGCTCCATCCAAACAGGTTGCCGGACGGACTGGTCAACAGCATCTCGGGCGTGATCGGAAGGGTTCCCTGCGGACCGGGCGCTTTCGACACCAGGTCGTAAAGCAGCGGGTCGTCTGTGGAAACGAGTTCGGCGAAAGTAGGCATGCGACTCCACTTATACACTTTCCGCGCGGGCGTTCGACGATGTACGATTGAAAGCGAAGCACATCGGAAAAGCCATGGCACATTTTGCCTTCGAAGTAAACGGCCGTCAGGAGTCGGTCGACGTATCGCCGGACACTCCGCTTCTCTGGGTGCTCCGTGATTCTCTGAACCTCACTGGAACGAAATACGGCTGCGGGATTGCGCAGTGCGGCTGCTGCACGGTTCACATCGATGGCGAGGCCGTGCGCTCGTGCGTGATGCCGGTTTCAGCGATAGCCGGCAAGAAGATTGTGACGATTGAGGGCTTGTCGACGGACCGCAGCCATCCGCTGCAGCGCGCCTGGATCGCACAGCAAGTGCCGCAATGCGGTTACTGCCAATCCGGCCAGATCATGACTGCTGCGGCGTTCCTCAAGAAAACACCGAAGCCGACGGCGACGCAAGTCGATGTGGCGATGTCGAACAACATTTGCCGGTGCGGAACGGCGCAGCGGATGCGCGCGGCGATTATCGAAGCAGCGGGAATGCTGGCGGGGTAGGTTAGTCCCGAACATGGTCATGTCGAGATCGCCTTGTAGTCGTCACTACTGACAGCGGGCAATCGCAACGTGACGCGAGTACCTTCGCCCACACGGCTCGCTATATCCACCCTGCCGCCGTGGAGGAGCATGATCCCCTGCACAATTGACAATCCGAGCCCCGTGCCGCCCGAAGCCTGGGAACGCGATGTATCTACGCGGAAAAACCGATCGAAAACACGAGGAAGTGCTTCGGGAGGAATTCCAATACCCGTATCGTTGACTTCAATACAGACCGCAGAATTGTCGACTCTGGTTGCCAGCACGACCGAGCCTCCCGGAGGAGTATGGGTTACTGCGTTGGAGATGAGATTTCCCACAGCTCTCTGCAGCATGGATCGGTCGAGCTCAGCAACAACTGAGCTTTCAACTTTTGTCGTTAGTGAGATGCCACCCTCCGCGGCCGAAGCTTCGTAGTATTCCTGCAGACTTGCAAGCAATGCGGAAACATCAACGCGCTCTCGACTTAGATGAGTAAAAGGGCTTTCCGTCCGGGCGAGGAACAGAAGATTACTGATAAGTTCGGATAAGCGCACGCCTTCCTCCAGGCACGATTCGAGGACGTCACGGTACTCGTCGATCGTGCGAGCGCGAGCCAGAGCAACTTCGGCCTCCCCACGGATGTTATTGACTGGGGTGCGTAAGTCATGTGCGATATCGCCTGAGAAGCGCGAAATCCGCTCAAAAGAGTCTTCGAGGCGGTCGAGCATCTTATTAAAAGTGGCAGCTAGAGAGGCCAGTTCCGATGGATACCCTTCGGTTGAGATACGCTCGCGCAGATTGTTGGAAGTAATGCGGCGCGTGGTGGCCGCCATTTCCGCCAAAGGGCGAGTGCCGCGCCGGGCTATCTGGAAGCCCGCAACGGGGCAGACGGCTAAGGCGCCGATCAGGATTCCCCAAAACCAAATGCGGAAACGGGCCAGCAGTCCATTTTCCTCGGATAAGTCAATCGCGATCTGAATCGTATCGGTTTGCGTCGGGGGCGTTCCCACCGAGGCTGTCGCGCTGGCGACCCGGAAGGCCTGCCCGTGCTTCCCGAAGATCGCAATGGGGTGGTCCGGCCGGTTCCGCGTCTGCTGCGCAAGTTGGTTCACATCTAACTGGTCCGTCATCCCCGGCGTGGTTAATAGCGGCCGGTTGTGCTCGTCGAGAAGGCGAATGTAGAAGTGCTCGTAGCGCCGCGCGGCGGTTTCCAGTTCAACCTCTTCTCGGAGCGCGTCCCAATCGTTAGGGCGGTCCCGCAGCATCGTGCGAAGTACATGCAACTTATCGGCTAGGAACAGGTCCGTGCTGCGTTCGAGTTCCGTCGTCAAGACAAAGTACAGGCTAGCGGTAGCTAGAAAGACAAGTGATAGCGCAGCCAGAGCGTACCAGGCAGTTAAGCGAAAGGAGAGACTACCCCAAAGGCGAGAGAAAGCCCCCAGACTACTGGCCCGATTCCAAGACATAGCCGGCGCCGCGAACGGTGCGAATCAGTTTCAACGGAAACGGATCGTCCACCTTTCCGCGCAGGCGGCGGACGTTAACATCAACCACGTTCGTATCGCTATCGAAATTCATGTCCCAAACCGATTCGGCTATGAGGGTCCGGGATAACACCTCACCAGGGCGGCGCGCGAGAAGAGTAAGAAGCAAGAACTCTTTGGACGTGAGATCGATACGGCGGCCGGCGCGGATCGCGCGCTGACGCATGGGATCGATTTCGAGATCGGCCACGCGGATGGTTTCCTGCAGACGGAGCGGCGCTCGACGCAGCAGGGATCGCATGCGGGCAAGCAATTCGGAGAAGGCGAAGGGCTTCACCAGATAGTCGTCGGCGCCGAGTTCAAATCCGCGAACTCGCTCATGAATTGCGTCGCGCGCGGTCAGAAAGAGCACCGGCGTGCGATTCCCTGCCTCGCGTAGCCTGGCCAGAACGTTCCAGCCATCTAGGCCGGGAATCATGACGTCCAGTATGATCAGGTCGAACTCAACTTCCTGTGCGAGGTGTAGTCCCTTGAGGCCGTCCCCGGAAACCTCGGCGAGGAAGCCGGCTTCATTGAGTCCCTTCTTGAGGAACTTAGCGGTCTTGACTTCATCTTCGATGACCAAGACTTTCATGTGGGCTAGTTGATCCTTACGATTCGATGCTCCTTTCATTAGAACGCTCTGAAGTTACTTGGTGATGTCTGCCCAGGCTAGTTTCTATTATGTGGTGTGAGCGTCTGTCGCGGTTAGTACAAACGGCGGACCAAATGTTACTAAGTCGTTACTGAAACTGATTTGTAACATAGGCGATAAGCACGGTAAGCGCGAACCGAGACTTCGTGCATCTTGCGCAGCGTCATGGGTCGGATTCACGCTTTCCTTCAGTCGAATAGATCCGTGCTGCTATAAAACCTGTTTAGCGGGAGGACGTCTAACGCTGAAACCCTTTAACCCTAGGCAGAATTCGCTTCTGATACCCTGCTGCGTCACCATTAGGGTAGCTATTATAAAGAAACAGGCGCAAACAGGTGAAAAACGAAGCTGCACCTCTCGATTCGCTCCAACGCCCATCGTCGTCACGTTCGGTCGACGAAATGCCTTCAGCCCCAACCCGCCGCACTCTCCTCAAAACGGCAGCCGCCGCAGGCGCAGTCCTCCTCATCCCCATCCGCACAGCGCAAGCCGACGACCCCCAACCTGATGCTCCGAAGAAAGCAGTCAGTCCCTTTGCCTCGTGGGTGCGCATCGATCAGCACGGCACCGTCACGTTGCTTTCTTCGCGCTCCGAAATGGGCCAGGGGATCTCCTCCGCTGCGCCAATGATTCTGGCTGAAGAGCTGGGCGTCGACTGGCAGGATGTCCACATCGAACAAGCTCCTACCGACGGCCGTCTCTTCGGCGACCAGGGCACCGGTGGCAGTGGTAGCGTCGCAAGTTCATGGACGCCGCTGCGCCAAGCCGGAGCGGCCGCGCGCCAGATGCTCATTCTGGCCGCCGCACAACAGTGGGGCATGAGCCCCGGCGATTGCACCGTTGCAAATGGGTGCGTCCGAAACGGAAACAAGACCCTGACTTACGGCGAACTGGTGGCATCCGCGTCGAAGCTTCCGATCCCCAATTTCGATAAGGTCGCGCTCAAACCGAATTCCGAGTTCAAGCTCGTCGGCACCGTCGCCCCCCGTAAAGACATTCCCTCGAAAACCGACGGCAGCGCTAAATTCGGCATCGACGTTCGCGTCCCCGGAATGAAGTTTGCGAGCATCGAGCGCTGCCCCGTTTTCGGTGGCAAGGTCAAGAGCTTCGACGCAGCAAAGGCCAAAGCCGTCCCGGGCGTATCCGCTGTATTTGAGATCCCCGCGATTGAGGATGTCCACACATGCGGCGGTATCGCCGTCGTTGCCGATTCAACTTGGAATGCAATGAAGGCGCGCAAAGCCCTGCAGATCGACTGGGATTTCGGACCGCGTGCCGATGAATCCAGCGAATCGCTTCGCAAGCAGTTCCGCCGTCTCGTCGATCTTCCCCAAAAAGTCATCGTGAATCAAGGCGATGCCGACGCCGTGATCAGCGCCGCGCCAGTAAGTAAGAAGGTCGAAGCCGATTACGAACTTCCGTTCCAGGCGCACGCTTGCATGGAGCCCATGAACTGCACGGTTTCGTTTGGTAAAAATTCCGCCGAGGTCTGGGCGCCCGCGCAAGGACCGGAATGGGTACAGGGCACCGTCGCGCAGGTTCTCGGACTTAAGCCCGATCAGGTCAAAGTCAATATCACCTACATGGGTGGTGGATTCGGCCGCCGCTATCATGCCGATTTCGCCGCCGAAGCCGCGCAGATCGCGAAGCAGCTACCCGGCGTTCCCGTGCAGGTTTTGTGGTCGCGTGAAGACGACATGGCTCACGATTTTTACCGGCCGGCATCCTACCATCGCATCTCCGGCGCGGTCGACGCGCAAGGCCAAATCGCGGCTTGGAAGCATCGCAGTACATCGACATCGATCGCGAGCTGGTGGGATCGCGCCAAGCCTGCGGAATCCCAAGAGCTCGGCTCCACGCTGCAGATGCCGTACCTGATGAAGAACTACAAGCTCGAGTACGCGCCCGCCGATTCGGGTGTGCCGCGCGCCTGGTGGCGTTCCGTCGAGGCGTCCTTCATCGGCTTCGTCATGGAAAGCTACATGGACGAACTCGCGCACGCAGCCGGAGCGGACCCGCTCGAGTTCCGACTGCGCCATCTCGATCCCGCGCGCAAGGTTGCCAATGCGGTCGATCCCAAGGACGGCAATCCGCTGGTTTGTGCGCGCATGCGCGGCGTGCTGCAGCTTGCGGCGTCGAAAGCTGGTTGGGGCGGCAAGCTGCCCGCCGGCCAGGGACGCGGGATCGCCTGCCATTACTCCTTCAATAGCTATGCGGCGAACGTGGCCGACGTGGTCGTCGAGAATGGAAAGCTGCGCGTCGAGCGCATCGTCTCCGCAGTCGATATCGGCACCGTCGTCTCGCCCGATGGCGCGCGCGCCCAGGTGGAGAGCGCTGTCATCTACGGCTTAACCGCCGCGCTGAAAAGTCAGATTACCATCCAGAACGGCCGCGCTGTAGAGACGAACTTCAACCATTTCACTTGCCTGAAGATGGACGAAACACCGCGGATCGAAGTGCATTTTGTTCCCAGCGATCTCGCGCCGACCGGCATTGGTGAACCCGGTCTTCCGCCCGTAGCTCCGGCTGTTATGAACGCCGTTTTCGCCGCTACGGGCAAACGCGTACGACGCTTACCTTTATCTCCTGATGACCTTCGCGCTTAGTATCTTACTTCTCTTGTTCGCCTCGCCGACGCGTGAGGCGCCCGCGCCCGAACAGGCGATTCGCAACTTCGGTCGCGTGAACGAACATATCCTGCGTGGCGCTGTACCGGATAAGACCGGCCTCGAATCTTTGGCTGCGGCTGGTGTAAAGACGGATATCGACCTGCGGCCCGGAAACAACGACGCCGAGAAGCGCGTGGCTGAATCTCTTGGGATGAATTACATCAATATCCCGATGCCAGGGCTTCACGCGCCCGCTCCCGATGCTCTCGCTCAGGCGTTGAAGACGCTCGACGATAAAGCCGCGTGGCCCATCTTTGTCCACTGCATTCATGGCCGGGATCGCACCGGCACGGTGGTCGCCTGCTACCGGATTAAGCACGATCATTGGGATAACTCCCGCGCACTGGAAGAAGCGCGACAGTACGGCCTTCACTTCACCGAGTGGGGGATGACCCACACGATTCTTAGTTTCGCGAAGTGAACAACCTATGCACCGCGCGACAGTTGTTCCGGCTTTGTGTTTCTTAGTCATTGCGGCTTGCGCAGGCACTACGGCTCAGGCGGCGAGCAACGGTTTCAACGCGGACCCTCCCACCGTGGCGATAACCGATTTGCCAGTAGATATCCTGCATGACCAGCAGCGTATTTGGACCAGCCCGTTTCACATGAACCGCAAGAACGCAATCTGGTGGGCGGCGTTCGCGGCCGCAACGGCGGCGTTGATGGAGACCGACCACATCACTGCGAAAGAGTTGCCGAACACACCGCAACAGGTTCGATGGGGCAACGATTTCTCGCGGATCGGCGCGAGTTACTCTGTCGCAGGGTTAGCGGGCGGCTACTACGCAGTCGGCCTGTTGACTGACGATGCGCATGCCCGCGAAACCGGGCTCCTCAGCGGGGAAGCGCTTATTGACGCGCTCGTGGTTGTCGAAGTCCTGAAGCTGAGTGTAGGTCGCGAGCGTCCGAACGTTACCGGCGGCGAGGCCGGATCGTTCTTCGACGGCGGCGCGAGTTTCCCGTCAGGGCACACGATCTCAGCGTGGGCACTCGCCTCTGTGATCGCGCACGAATATCCGAGTAAGAAGGTTGCGCTACTCGCTTACGGGTTAGCTTCCGTCGTCGGCGCCGCTCGCTTTACCGCTCGAGAGCACTTCCTGTCCGATATCGTTGCCGGTGGTGCGATGGGATGGTTTATCGGCCGCTCGGTCTATGACGAGCACTCGCCGGAAGGACATCGCATCCACTTAGAAAAGCAAATCCGACCTATCTTCGATGCGGGAACTAGAACGTACGGAATCGCTCTTGCCCTGCAACCCAGGCCTTAGTCGATACCTTCGATCGCCGAGAACAGCTCTTTCAAGCTGACCGAGAGTTCACCCGCTACTAAGTTGTCGGTAGCGCGCGCCGGTTCCGAACCGCGATGATATTCCCACGCCGTGTGTTTCGCGGGATCGATCACCCAGCAGAACGGGACGCCCCACGTATGATACTCTTCGCACTTTGCGAACATCGTGCCGAGACCATCATCCGGAGAAAGAATCTCGCAGCAAAGCAGCACGGGATCCGTCGGATACGGCCCAGGGAAATCGCCGGTTACCGAGACGTCGGGCACCAGGTATCTCGTCGCAGAGAGTCGAACCGTCAGTTCCGGCAGCGCCTGCGCTCCCTGGGCTCTCAGCAACGTGAGGAGCGTGTATTGAATGATGGCGTGCAGCTTGGTAGGCCAAGCTTTCGGGGAGATCACGCCGTCTCTATACTCGCGGTAAGGTTTCTTCGTTAAGCGAAGGTAGTCTTCCACGGAAACCTCAGAGTATTTCACTGAGTAGCTGAATCCCTTTCCTGATCTCTTCTTCCTTCATTTGCGAGTAACCAAGCATGATCCCCGTCCGGGAAGGCCGTTTTAGATAGCATCGCGCGATTCCATAAACGCCGACTCCTCGCGAGGCAGCGTTAGCGACCAAGACGTTTTCAGCAATCGGTCTCCGGGGCCAAAGCACGATGTGGGCGCCCGAACCGTCACCCGTGATCTCCACCCGTTCTCTCAGATAGGTTCCAATCGCGTCGAGTAGCGCTTTGCGGCGCGAGGTGTTTCTGCGACGGAGCCGGCGTAAGTGGCGTTCATACATTCCAGTACTTATAAATTCCGCCAGAGTCTGTTGCTCCAGCGTTGCCGAATGCAGATCGTTGATCCACTTCGCTGCTGTGAAAGCCGGTGTAAGTGACTTAGGCACGATCAGATAACCGATTCGAAGAGCCGGAAACACCGTCCGTGAGAATGTCCCGACATAGACGATACGGCCTTCGGTATCTAAACCCTGCAGCGATTCCAGCGGGCGCCCTTCATAGTGGAATTCGCCGTCGTTATCGTCCTCGACAATGACCGCGTTCTTGCGCCGCGCCCAATCGAGGAGCGCCATGCGGCGGGGAAGCGTAAGTATCGCGCCGGTGGGGAACTGATGCGACGGCGTAACGAACACCAGCCGAGCGTGGTCCGGCAATTTAGCGGGATCTAGTCCGTCGCGATCGACGGGCACGGGAAGTAGCTTCGCTCCTGCGACGCGCACGACCTCTCTTGTGCCGTTGTAGTGCGGATCTTCGATGGCGACACGGTCTCCGCGCTCGACGAGTACTCGAGCAATTAGATCCAGCGCTTGTTGGGAGCCGTTGACGACGATTACTTCGGAAGGATTGCAGACCACCGCTCGCGAGCGCCGCACGTGAGCGCAGATAGCTTCACGCAAATCGAGGGCGCCAACCGCTTCACCGTACCCAAAGTGCCGAACCGGTGCCATACGGGAATGGCGCAGCAACATGCGCCGCCACATCTGGAAGGGGAACGTTGCGACGTCGGTTCGCCCGTAGGCGAAGTCATAGCGGAGCGGAGTCGAAGGGCGCTTCCAATAATCCACGGCCTCCATGGCTGCTGCGGCCGCCGAACCGAACCGCGAGAGCCGTATATTGGCCGATTCACTCTTGCTTTTGAACGCTTTGCCTTTCGATGCGTCGCACGCGTACGTGCCCGAGCCGCCGCGGCCTACTGCGAACCCCTCGGCCAACAGTTGGTCGTACGCGAGCAACACTACCGTTCGAGAGATACCGAGTTGTTCCGCAAGATCGCGCGTAGACGGAAGCCGCTCGCCGGCAGGAACAGTGCCGTTGAGTATTGCTTGTCGCAGTCCCAGATACACCTGACGGAATAGAGGCTCGCCGTCGGTCGAAAGTGGTATCGCCAGTTGCATTCGAAGTGGCTCTACGAAAATACCAGATCCAGCGTTAGGCTTGACTCAGAGGATCAAGAAACAATGAACTTAGTTAGACACCTTGGCGCATCTGTAGTAGTTATCGGGCTTTCCTATCTGGCTCAACCCATTTCGTCCATCTTGAAGGCGTCGCCCGCCGAGACAACTCCCCCACATGTCGATACGCAACCGGACGGCCAACATGATTTTGACTTCGAGGTGGGTACTTGGAAGGTTCATCTCAAACGTCTCGCGGATCGTTTAGCCGGCTCTAAGACCTGGGTCGAAATCGACGGCACATCTGTCACCCGTAAGGTTTGGGATGGCCGTGCTCAGTTGGAACAGTTCGAGGCGGACGGCGCGGCCGGGCACATTGAAGGTCTTACTTTGCGTACTTACAATCCGCAAACTCACCAGTGGATGCTCTATTGGGCTAACAGTAAAACCGGCATCCTCGACCCGCCCCAGATCGGCGAATTTAAAGATGGCCGAGGTGAGTTCTATGCCCAGGACAAGTGGAACGGTAGATCGATCATCGTTCGATTCATCTGGTCGCGCACGAATACAAACACGCCTCATTTTGAACAGTCATTTTCAGACGACGGAGGCAAGACTTGGGAAGTAAATTGGATTACGGATCAGACAAGGATAGACGGTGGATCTGACCAGGCGCACTGAGTTACGCCGCTTACCCGACCGGGGGTCGCGCGAGTGGGCAACGATCGCCGAGATTCTAGATACCGGGACTCTGGCTAACGTCGGATTCTGCGTCGATGGGCAGCCGTTTGTTATTCCGACCTTGTATGGGCGTGATGGCGAGGTGCTCTATCTACATGGGTCAGCGGCTAGCCGCACAGTCCGGCAGTTGGAGACCGGAGTTCCGGCTTGTGTAACAGTAACTCTCGTGGACGGGTTGGTCTTAGCGCGGTCTGCCTTTCACCACTCGATGAACTACCGGTCGGTTCTCGCATTCGGAACGGCGCGGAAGATTGCAGATCCTGAACAGAAGGTTCGGTCTTTACGCATAATCTCGGAGCATGTCCTCCCGGGGCGTTGGGAAGAAGTCCGTAAACCAAGCGAGAAGGAATTGAAGGCCACCGCGGTGCTTGAATTTCAGATAGAAGAAGCGTCGGCCAAGGTTAGGACCGGGCCACCGGCCGATGACGAGAATGACTATGAGTTGCCGGTGTGGGCGGGAGTCTTACCGCTTGAGCTAAGAACTGGGCACCCTGAAGCGGACGGCAGATTGGTAGATGGAGTTAGTCTCCCGAAGTATGTCCGGCAATACGGCTCAGACGCTAATATAGCGACGTGACAGGCAGGTCTCAGCAAACATTGTTGCTATCGGCGCTCGGCGCGGCGTTGCTGCTTGTTGTTTCCATTCTGCTTCGTTATCCGGGTGATGCATTTTCAAGACAGCGGCACTTAGTGTTCGGCCTCGTCGCTGTACTCTTGCTCGTGACCGTCGGCGTCTGTATCGTATGGGTCGAGTCGGTTCGTCGACCAAATTTGCACTTAGCTCACAATAGGTCCGGCGCGATCGCGGGCTTAATCACGGGTTCTCTTTGGATTCTCGAGATCAGTTTCAACAACTTCGTTGATCCGCGGATTTCAACCGGTTCGGCGCGCTTCGTCGTGGACAACACGACCTGGGGATTAGTTGCGCTGACCATGCTTATTGTCTCGTTTGCGCGCACGCTCAAGACGAGACGGATTGGGGCAGGCATCTGTACAGGATTTTGGGCCGGCTTGATCAGCGGATTGATCGCATGCGTGATGGGTCTGCTGCTCGTAACTGTGTGGATGCCCTTCCTACTGCGCGATCCCTTGAACATCGCAGAGTACGCCGAGCGCGGCGCGGCGGAACACGCATCCGATATGGCGACGTACGTCGCCTACGACGTAATGGGCGGCGCAGTCGGGCACCTGATTGTGCTTGGAATCATTATGGGAGCGCTCTTAGGAACCGTGGGAGGTTCGCTCGCTCGACTGTACTCTTCGATTACCCGCGCGACAATCAGTTAACGAACGATTAACTTCAACGCCGTAAGATCGCCGTTACGAATCTGAATCGCTCCCGATGCCTGAGTTCCACTTCTGTCCACGGTGACATTGTGCGGACCGGCGGGCAAGGTCATCCGAACAGGCGTTTGATAGCCGGTAGAACGTCCGTCGACGATCACGGCTAGACCGCTCGGGTCGCTAGTTAACATAAGTACGCCGTTAGCCGCGCGCATTGAAACTAAGGGCATCTCGGTATCTGCATGGCTCACCCGCACTTCCCTGCTCTCGGGCTGATAGCCGGTGAGCGTGATCATGACAGTATGAACACCGCTCGACGCGGGTAACTTACAGGGCGTGCGACAGGTCAGCTCGCCGGAGCCATCTAGAGTCGCGGTCGCGCCGGCTGGATCCGTAAGCACTTCAACCGATTGGTTGGTGGCCGGTTCGTCAGGTCTCGCTGTATGCTGCAAGGGCGCCGTAGAGACGGGCTGCGAAGTACTCTCAGCGGCTGTATTGTCTGGTTGACTAGGAGTCCCTTGAGCGGGAGTCGGCTTCGATTGTGTTTCGAGAGATGGCGGCGCGGGCATCGGACTGCGGCGGTCGGGTGCTGTTTGCGGCGTCTTACTGGCTGGTGCCGCTTCGGTTGCCTGGTCCCCGTTCGAACTCGAGCCGGGCTCGACTAAATCGTGGATCCAGGGAACATCGAGGATATCCGTTTGCCAAACCAACAGAGCTAAGATGCCGCACAGAATCACGGCTCCGCCGGCGAATAGGATGAGCCAATCTCCCACGGTTCTGCGCCGCTTCTTCAGTCGCTTTTCCGGAATTTTCTCAACAAGTGGGACCGGGTTCGGCGCTGCGGCAGCGGGCTTTGGGATCGCGGCCTTCTGAACGGGCCGGAACGTCCGCGTACCCGCACCGGCCGCAGCGGTAGGCATCGACTGATGAGCTTTGCGCGCCAGAACTCGCCAGTTTCCCGCCGCGGCCAAAGTCGCATCCAGACCTGTCGTGAAGGCCGTGCAAGTGGAGTAGCGGCGGTCCGGCTTCTTATGCAGCGCCTTCCGAATCGCGCGGTCCACGCCTTCATTCAACGAAGTGTTAATGTTCTGGACGGGCGCCGGCTGCTCACTAACAATCTTGTAGACGACGGTAGAGATTTGCTCGCCTGCGAACGGGCGCTCGCCGGTCAACATCTCATAAGCAATCACACCCAGCGAGAACTGATCGGAGCGGCCGTCGATGTCGTGTCCCTGCACCTGTTCGGGCGACATATAGTTCGGTGTGCCCACCAGAACGCCGGTGAGTGTCTGACCTTCGAGCTGAGTGATCTTCGCGATGCCGAAGTCCGTGATCTTGACCGCGCCCGTCACATCGATCATGATGTTGGCGGGCTTCACGTCGCGATGGATCACGCCCTTGCGATGCGCGTAATCGAGCGCAGCGGCGGCTTGGCGCAAGACTTCGGTGAGCCGGTCTTTGGAAATCAGCTTGGGGCGCGAAAGAATCTCATCGAGCGTTTCGCCGTCGACGAATTCCATCGCAATATAAGCCAGGCCGTCCACCTCATCCATGTCGTAGATCGTGACGATGCCGGGATGCGACAACGCGCCGGCGGACCGGGCTTCGCGAAACAGTCGTTCGCGCAAACGGCGGCGATGATCGGCGTCGTCCACATCGCGCAGACGCAGGGTCTTGATGGCAACGGGCCGGCCGATCACGGGATCGATCGCGTGATAGACGACGCCCATCGCGCCGCGCCCCAGCTCGCGCGTGATTTGGTAGCGGCCGATTTTCTCCAGCATTCCCGGTGATGTTCCAGGCGTTACTTCAGGCATTTGTTCGAAGGGCGCGCGTAGTTTCAGTTTACCGGGATCACTGGTCTGTAAGCGCCCGCTAGAATCAACCGATGCTTCTCTGCCCCGTGCGCGGCTGCCATCTACCTTTGACGCGCGAGGAGCGTCGAGTGGTCTGTACGCGCGAACATTCGTTCGATATCGCGAAGAGCGGTTACATCAATCTGCTGCAACCGCAGGACCGCCGCTCGAAGCAGCCGGGCGATTCGGCGGAGGCAGTTGCGAGTCGGCGTCGACTGCACGACAGCGGTGTTACGGAGCCGCTGCTAAGGCGATCTCCGCGTTGGTCCGCCATTGCCGAGCGATGTGGTTCTGGATGAAGGATGCGGCGAGGGTTTCTTTCTGGGCCGGCTTGCCGCGGCACACGGGTTCGCCGGTCACGGGATCGACATATCGATTCCAGCAGTAGATGCGGCGGCGCGAAGGTATCCCGACTGTGAATGGATTGTGGGAAACGCCGACCGGTTCTTGCCCTACGCGGACGGCACGTTCTCGATAGCACTGTCGGTGACCGCAAGGATGAACGCGGGCGAGCTACGGCGTGTGCTGGCAAGCGGGGGGCGTCTGATGGTCGCAGTTCCAGCGCCTGAGGACTTAGTAGAACTGCGGGGCGTGGGTCGTGATCGGGTGCCGCGGACGATAGAATCCTTCGCGGATGGATTCACCTTGATCGATCACCGCCGCGCGACTACTTCTGCCGATCTCGACGCTGCCGCCGTTCGCGAAGTTCTTAACTCGATTTATCGTCCGTTGCGAGCGGAGCCGGTAGGTCCGATGCGACTTACTTTGAGTCTCGACTTACTGTTGTTTCGGAGGGATTGATTATAAGCTCGACGAATACTAAGTCGAGGAAGCGGCCGAACTTGAATCCAACCTGTTTGAAGTGAGCCACGCGCTCAAAGCCGAGGCGCTCGTGGAACCGGAGAGACGCGACGTTGTCGGCATCAATGCCTCCGACCATGACGTGCTTACCAAGTGCGGCAGCCTTGGGAATCAATGCACGAAGTAGGGCCGAACCAATCCCCTGCCCTCTGGATGACGCACTCACGTGAACGGTGTGCTCGACCGTGAAGCGATATCCAGGCCAGGATCGGAAGTCACCGAACGAAGCAAAGCCGAGGACCGATTCGTCCTCGCAGGCGACCAGCGTCGGGTAATTCTGTTGCAGCCGGGTCTTCCATAGCTCCATCCGTTGATCGACGGTGGCGGGCTGATCGTTATAGATCGCCGTGGTGTTCAGCAGGACGTCGTTGTAGATTGCCGTGATGGCTGCGAAGTCGGATTCGACCGCATCGCGAATGAGCATCTTAGGTACATGATAAGTGGGGGATTTAGACGCCGCGCGCCATTCCTCCGCGGAAAGTTCCCAGATTTCCGTAAGTAACCGGCCCGAAACATAATCGCGTTCCTCCGTTGCGACCATTCGCATGCCGGTGTTCCGCGAGATCCGCCGGGAAGCTTCGTTCGCGGCAGCCTTCGCCGTACGCAGGACGGGAAATCCGAGCACGTTGAACCAGTAATCGTTTACGGCCGGAACCGCTTCGGCCATCAAACCCTGACGCTGCCAAGCCGGGGCAATCCAGAAACCTCGGTTGTTGTTTTCGTTCCGGAAAAGGCCGATAGCTCCGATCAAATGATCCGGGCCGTTCTTCAGGTACAAGGCCCAATGCCATTCTTCGCCGGCAGCCATTGCGGGCAGAGCGACATCGCGGTAATAGGTGAGCGCGCCGTCCTCAGGGTACGGCCAGGGTACCTGATTCGCTAAGTAACGAACGACATCCCAATGCGGAAACAAGTGCTGAGTTGTTTCAGCATCCGAGAGCCGCAAGGGCCGAAGGAACAGCCGGGCCGTTTCCAGTTGGCTGATCATTCCATCGATGATCGCAAACGCCTGAAGGCCGGCGAACTCTGGCCGCCCCAACCGCGTATCAGAAGTTTGACCCGCAGACGCTGGGCACTTACCGGTTTAGTCCTAACCATCGCACTCATGCTGTGTCTGGTTTCCGCGGGCGCCATCTTCTGTGGAGCGACGCTGCACGTGAGTCGCAAACTAGGTCCGGCACCTGAAGGCGCAGCGACCGTCTCCATCGCTGCTCAAGATGGCGCGAGGCTAAGTGCCTGGTGGATGAAGCCGTCCCAATCCAACGGAAACTGCGTCATCGTCCTGCACGGCATTGGCGATTCGCGCGTCGGCAGCGCCGGTTTCGCGCCCATGTTCCTGAACCAAGGTTACGCGGTACTTCTGCCGGATAGCCGCGCGCACGGCGCGAGCGGCGGCCAGTTCGTGACTTACGGACTACTCGAGAAATATGACGTAATCCGCTGGGCACACTGGATGCGCGGAGCCGGCTGCGGAAAGACATACGGGCTAGGCGAGTCACTCGGCGCCTCTATCCTGATCCAGGCCGCAGCCGTTGCGCCGGTATTCGCCGCAATCGTCGCCGAGTGTCCATTTGCCGACATCAGAGAGTCAGCCGAATATCGGATGCGCCGAATGTTCTCAGTGCCTCCTATCGCGGCAAAGCTAGCGGTAGCAAACGGACTGCTCTATGCTCGGTTAGTCGATGGCCTCCACTTCCGGGAAGTATCGCCTCTACAAAGCATCGCGCAGGCATCAACGCCCATCCTTCTGATTCACGGACTTAACGACACTCGCACACCGCCGTATAACTCCGAGCGGCTGGCGCGAGCGAATCCGAATGATCCTCTTTGGTTAGTTCCCAACGCGCTACATACCGGGGCTTCAGCTGCTGCGCCGGAAGAGTTCAGGAGACGCGTATTTGGCTGGTTCGGTGAGCACTAGTCTTTAGGCTGCCGCCCGATCGGCACGAGCCGCATAACATCCAGGCTTTGCGAAATGGATATGGATGTAAGCGACGCCCGGGTTCGCAAACATATCCTCTAGCGGCTTCTCGATCGCCGTTCCGTCAGCCAGATCGGCCCCAATCAACATTCCCTGTTCGTCGAACCCCCGCAGCGACAACATTCGCGAACGCAGCATCGCCGGAACTTCGTTCACGTCCGGATTCGCCTGACTGGCGTTCGGACGAACATAGATCGCGTGGCTGGACCGGAACGGCGTGGCTGCAGACTGATGCTCGTAGTGGATCAACACAACTTCCTCGCCGATCTCCGCGTCGGCCAGACTTACGCGGCACGGGAAACCCGGCTTCTTAGTTGCGACCACTTTCACAGCTTGATCGGCCGGAAGCGAGGTAAATAGATGTTCGATTGTCGCTTTAGGTAAAGCGCTGATGATGAATGACATGGGTAAGCCTCTGTCCGAGATTACAGACTGCCAATCGAATAAAACATCCGTTTCTTGCGATTACACTTAAGATTTAAAAATTGAAACCCACGTTGGTGCGCTCCGTCAGAGAATTTAATTCCAAGGATGTTCAAGCTTGATTGAATCCCTAACATCACTGTCCGTTCAGGACTACACTGAGCACGTAAATCCACAGTGGGTGCGCCTGCTGGACTTACTGTTGATGAACCATCAGTACACGCGGTGCGAAGGTGTGGAACTAACAACTGCCGAGGGCAAACGGATTCTTGATTTTCTATCCGGTTACTGCGTCCATAACGTGGGCCACAATCATCCGTGGATCATTGAACAATTGCAGTTGGAACTTGAGCGTCGCGGCCCGGCGATGCTGCAGAGTCACGTGCCGGATCTGGCGGGCGAGTTAGCCAAACGGTTATGTGGTCTCGCAGGCGGCAAGTTGCACAAAGTATTCTTCGCCTGTTCGGGTAGCGAAGGCGTGGAGAGCGCGATCAAATTCTCGCGCGCGGCAACCGGCCGGACAGGATTGCTCTACGCGAATGGCGCCTTCCATGGACTTACCTGCGGCGCTCTGTCGCTGATGAATGACGAGTTCTGGCGCGGTAAGTTCGGCCCGATGCTCGCCGACACACATGCCGTACCGTTCAACGATCTCACCGCGCTCTCGGAGCAGCTGGCAACCAAGAAGTACGCGGCGTATTTCGTCGAGCCGATCCAATCCGAAGCGGGTATCCGGCTCCCCGCCCCGGACTATCTGCAGGCGGCCCAGAAGCTGTGTGCGAAATACGGCACCCTCTTAGTGCTGGACGAAGTTCAGACCGGCATGTATCGCACCGGCCGCTTTCTGGCCGCGCATCATTACAGCGTTGAGCCCGACATGGTGGTGATGGCCAAGGCGCTCAGCGGCGGATTGATTCCTTGCAGCGCGGTGCTGATGACGGACCGCGTGTATGAATCGGTTTATGACTCGCTGAAGCGTTCGATTGTTCATACGTCGACGTTCAGCGAAAATGCGATGTCGATGCGCGCCGCGCTGGCGACTCTCGATGTTCTGGAACGCGAGAACCTTGGCGAACGCGCGATGGTGATGGGAGACATTCTGCGTGAGCGTCTGCGCGACGCGATCGGTGAGTATGAAATGGTGCGCGAGATCCGCGGGATGGGAATGATGTCCGGGATCGAGTTTCAGGCGCCTAAACAACTTCGCCTGCGCGCACCGTTTGAAGCCTTCCGCCAGATTCATCGCAGCATGTTCGGGCAGGTCATCGTGATGCGCCTCTATCGCGACCACGGCATCCTGACTCAGATCTGCGGCAACAACTTTATGGTGCTCAAAGCTGCCCCGCCGCTGGTGGTGAACGAAGTGCAAGTCGACCGGTTCGTAGCCGCCATGCGCGATGTGGTTGACCTTATGCACCGCTCGGCCTCGTTCTGGACCGAGGCGCTCGGCATGGCACGGCGGGCCATTAACGTCTAATGAAAATCATCGCAGCAGCGAGCGCTTTTCCCCCGAACTACTATTCGCAGAGCGCTCTCACAACCGCGCTCACTGCGTACTGGAGCGATCGGCTGCCGAACCCGGAAGTCGTCCGGCGTCTGCATGCGAACGCGTGTGTCGATGGCCGTCACCTCGCGCGCCCTATCGAAGACTACTACGAGATGCGCACATTCGGCGATTTCAACCGGGTGTGGATGGAGACGGCGGAACAGCTCGGCAGCCAGGCGTTATGCCGCGCGATGACGCAGGCAGACATCAGCCGTGGCGATATTGGCGCGCTGTTCTTCGTCTCGGTTACCGGAATTTCAAGCCCCTCGATGGATGCACGTTTGATCAATAAACTGAAGCTCTCGCCGGACACGCGCCGTATTCCGATCTTTGGATTAGGCTGCGTCGCAGGTGCTGCTGGCATCGCTCGCGCGGCGGACTACATCAAGGCTTACCCCTCGCAAGTTGCGGCGCTCGTGTCGGTCGAGGCGTGCTCGTTGACGCTGCAAAAGGACGACGTGACGGCAGCCAATCTGATAGCGTCCGGACTATTCGGGGATGGCGCGGCCGCCGTGCTGGTGGCCGGTTCCGACTTCGAGCAGCCGGGGCCGGAGATTGTCGCCACGCGGTCGACACTCTACCCTGATACCGAAGACGTGATGGGATGGAGAGTCTCGGAGCGCGGCTTCGATGTGGTTCTTTCTCCGACCATCCCAGACGTGATTTGCAAGCATTTGGGTGAGGACGCCGACCGCTTTCTGGAAGACCACGACTTGCGGCGCAGCGATATCGGCACATGGATTCTGCACACCGGCGGCCCGCGGGTGTTGGAGGCCACGCAGCACGCTCTTGGGTTAAGTCGGGACGCGCTCACAACGTCGTGGGAGTGCTTGCGGACCATGGGGAATCTGTCATCAGCATCCGTGCTCTGTGTGCTCGAACAGTTCATGACGAAGAAGCGGCCGGACCCGGGAACCTGGAGCATTCTGGCCGCGATGGGCCCGGGCTTCTGTTCGGAGTTAGTGCTGTTGCGCTGGTAACAAAGCGATGAGTCAGGCAGATGTCTTCGTGATCGGCGGTGGTCCGGCAGGCCTCGGTGCTGCGATCGCGGCGAGCCGTCGCGGAATGCGCGTCGTCGTCGCCGATGGGAATCGCCCTCCGATCGACAAAGCTTGCGGCGAAGGGCTGATGCCCGATTCACGCCGCGCGGCTCTTCGCTTGGGAATCGAACTTCCGCCTTCGACGGGGTACGAGTTCCGCGGTATTCGTTTCCATGGCGGCGGGCGGTCGGTCGAGGCGAGTTTCCCGAGCGGCCGCGGCGTGGGCATTCGGCGGACCGTGCTGCATCAGGCGCTGATCGATGCGGCATTCCGCGCCGGTGTGGATCTCCGGTGGGGAGCGCCGGTGAATCGCATCGAGGGCATTGATGCGCGCTGGATCATCGGAGCCGATGGTTCCGGATCGCGCGTGCGCCGCTGGGCGGGACTCGATTCTTTCGCGTCGAATACACGCCGCTATGCCTACCGCCAGCACTTCGGCGTCGCCCCGTGGACCGACTGCATGGAGATCTACTGGGGCGATCAGTGCCAGATATATGTGACGCCCGTCGCAGATAGAGAAATCTGCGTCGCGCTCGTTTCACGTGTGCCGGAACTTCGATTGAGCGAGGCACTCCGGCGATACTTCCCGGCGCTGCATGAGAGACTCGCGGGTGTTGACGCGGTAAGCCGGGAACGAGGAGCGATCACTGCGTCGATGCGCCTGCGCTCCGTCGTTCGCGGAAATGTTGCGCTGATCGGGGATGCGTCGGGATCGGTCGACGCCATCAGCGGCGAGGGAATCTGTCTCGGCTTCCGGCAGGCGGAGAGTCTCGCTGATGCGATGGTCCGCGGAAATCTGGCTGGCTACAATCGCGCGCATCCCCGGCTCGCACTGCCGGCGCATTTGATGACGAAGGCGATGCTGGTGCTCGATCATGGTCCGAAGGTCCGACGCTTCGCGATGGGAGCGATGTCTGCACAACCCTGGATTTTCCGGGGCCTGCTGGCGGTACACGTCCTTTGAAAACCGCAGCTTTGTTTTTGGCTGCCGTCGCGGTTGTGCCGGCTCTCGCCACCGAATACCGGCTGGAGTTAAAGCCGCAAACCACCAAAATCGAGTGGACGCTATCTGACCCGATCCATACGGTCCACGGAACCTTTCAGTTGAAGCACGGCGCAATCGACTTCGATACCGCAAGTGGCGTTGCTTCCGGCGAAATTGTTGTGGATGTGGCTAGCGGTGAGAGTGGCGGCGGAACGCGTGACAAGAGAATGCACGCGAACGTTCTGGAGTCGTCGAAATATCCCGAAGCTATCTTTGTGCCGAGCCGGATTGAGGGATTGGTCGCCGTCCCCGGGACGTCGGATATCAAAGTTCACGGCGTACTCACGATGCACGGCGCCCCGCATGACATGATCATGAACGCCCGGGTGGAGGTAACCGCGGAACAGGCCCACGCGACGATGAGTTTCGATGTCCCCTACGTGCAGTGGGGCATGAAGGACCCGAGTAACTTTCTGATCAAGGTAAGTAAGACGGTGCAGGTTTCGATCGATGCTTCGGGCGTGCTGGCGACGCGCACCCGCTAACTGTTTACAAAGGTAAATCGCGCGAGGGTACCGAAAATGCGAAGTTACACACTTTTCCTACTATAATTCCGCTATCCTATCTGTGATTTGCGCGCTTTCATCCCGATCCTTACGCTCAGTTGCGTTCTTAGTCAGCTTACTTCTTATGCGGGTACAACGACTACCACGGCCCTGGCGGTAAACCCCAATCCAGTGACATTGAGTCAATTGGTCACTCTCACAGCGACCGTAACGCCGTCTGGGGCGAGCGGAAACGTGGAGTTTCTGGACGGCGCGGTTCCGCTAGGCGCAGCCGTGCTAGCGGGGGGTGTGGCGACCCTCCGCACGCCCGATCTAACTAGCGGGCAACATGCCTTGAGAGCTCGCTTTAAAGGCACGGGTAGTTACGCGGGAAGCGTATCCTCCGCAGTCTCTTTGAATGTGAAATCAGTGGCCGGGGGAGGGTTTCTAGCTGCGACCACGATTTCCCAGCCGAACGGCGGCCTAGTGATTAGCGCTGATTTCAACAACGACGGCTTGTTGGATCTGGTGTCGACGGATCAAGCCTACAATTTGTACTTTCAGCTTGGGCAAGGAGGTGGTAAGTACGCCGCGGCAACGCTACTCGATGCAAATCTCGGGCCGCGCAAGATAATCGCCGGCGATTTCAACGGCGATGGTCATCTCGATATCGCGGCGCTAGGGAACGGTATGGTGGTGTTCCTGGGTAATGGAGACGGCACCTTCCAACCACCTCTCGCTCCGCTAGAACCTACACTGGCGTTCTACTCGGGCGTGCTTGGAGACTTCAACAACGACGGCATTCCGGATCTGGTTGCCGTGACTATCGGGCAGACGGGTATTTACCAGACGAGCGTCTACCTGGGCGACGGCGACGGGACATTTCGATTCTCCACTTCGCTCGCGACTGGCAACAGTGCGCTGGCAACCGGCGACTTCGATGGCGACGGCAATACTGACGTTGCAGTTTCCGGTCTGGGTGACAGTGTCGGCGGTCTAACCATCTTCTTTGGAAACGGGTCCGCTGGGTTCACCTCGTTGACGTTCCCGACGGCGCTATCGGGGGATGTCGCGTTAGCAACCGGTGACCTGAATGGAGACGGCATCGACGATCTGGTTAGTCTGTCGTATTCAGGCACGGGCCCCTACTCGCTCCAAGTCATACTCGGAGCCGCCTCGCGGATACTTTCACCGTCAGCGCCTCTCCCGTGTGACTCAGAACCGGCAATGGCGCTTTCCGACTTTAACGGCGACGGAAAACTCGACGTGATGGTTGCGGACTCCCCGCCATTCGCCGCTCTGTTCTTGGGCAATGGCGATGGAACGCTGCAACCGGAGGCTCCGGTGTTTGTCTCCCTCAATTACAACGAGTTCGGCACGCCCTCGTTCCTTGACTGGGATGGCGACGGCCGGTTGGATATCTATGATCCTGGGGCCTTTGGAAGCGCGTACATTTTCCTGGGAGCGCCCCCGACAACAACTTCGATAACAGTGTCGCCGCTAAGCGGTTTGGAAAATCAGAATCTAAACGTCTCATCCAGTGTTTCACCGGCATCCGCATCTGGGACTGTAACTTTTGTCAATAACACCACGCCGGTTCTCTTTGTTAATTCGATCGAAACCAATGAGCCGTTGGTCGGGGGTACGGCCTCTGGACAGGTCTTCCCTAATTTAGGAGCGAATTACGTCTTTGCTATTTACTCAGGCGACGCCACCCATGCGTCCAGCTATTCCCCTATCGTTGTCTCTAATCTCTATATCGATACTTCGGTAACGCTCTCGTCCAACCTATCGACGCAGATTGTGGGTCAGCCAGTTACCTTTACAGCAACTGCGACCCTCAATCCTAATGAGCCCCCTGTCGGCGGAAGGGTGACCCTCTACGATGGCATAGATGTAATTGCTGTTGGCGCTGTCACTAATGCGCAAGCCGTGTTGAGCGTCGAGTTCTCAACGGCAGGAACGCATAACATCGTGGCACGCTACGAGAATCAGCCAGGGTTCGTCGCGAGCACATCGGCCGCTGTTCCCGTTTCAATCACCGAAGCTTCAGGTGGCACGCTGCAATCTGGCGAATCACTCACAACCAGCTCAGTTCCAAGCGCGATCGGTGTCGCTGACGTTGACGGCGATGGTTCTCTCGACCTGATCAGCGGCAGCTCGTCGTCTTCCGCTCTCGAGGTCTTCCTCGGTCATGCCGGGGAGTTCCTGACGCCTTTGACGACCATGACGTCCCTACCCGGCGTACAGGCAATTGCGATTAGCGATTTCTATCTCAACGGAAAGCCGGACATCGTCGTCGCTAGCTCGTCCACCGGCTCGATCCAGCTTCTTACAGGTAATGGCGACGGTACCTTCAACCCGGTCCCGGCACTTACGACGCTGTCGATTCCAACCTCGCTTGCCGTAGCCGACTTCAACGGAGACGGAGCGCCCGACTTGGTCATTGGTTACGCGTCAGGAAGTAACGTAAGCATCGCTCTGAATGTGCCGGGAGCCGGCTTTTCGCAGTTGACCAGTGTACCCGCCGGTTCTGCCCCTTACGCGGTAACTGTAGGGGACTTTAATGGCGACGGCAATGCGGATATCGCCGCAGCCGATCTTAACGCCAACACTGTCTCCATCTTGCTGGGCAACGGTGACGGAACTTTTCGGACAACTTCTCCGTTCCCCACCGGCTTGCAACCAGTCGCAATTGCCGCGGGAGATCTCGACGGCGACGGGAAAACAGACCTGGTAGTCGCCAGCGCAAGTTCGAACAGCCTTGTTGTCCTATATGGAAATGGCGACGGTACCTTCACCGAGGCTAGCCAGATCAGCATAGGGGCCCCACCCGCCGCGGTGGCCCTCGCAGACCTGAACGGCGACGGCCAGATGGATATCGCGGTAGTCGCGGGCGGTCAACTACTCGTGCTGTACGGATCCTCTAGGTCATTTGGCGCGCCAGTTACGATTGGACCCGCCGATACGAATAGCTCGGCCCTTGCTCTCGGGGCTATCGATGGGCAGGGCCATATAGATGTCGTCTCGTCTTCCGCGGCCGGCAACAACGTCGAGATCTTTCTCGATGACGCGCTTACGGCTACCACGCTTGCTGCTGAATCTCCCACGGTACTCTTCGGTCGTCCGGTCACTTTGACGGCTACCGTAGCGCCCGCGAATTACGCGGGCAGCGTAAGTTTCTTCGATGGCCCGAACCTGCTCGGAAGCGCAAGGGCCTCGGGCGGCAAAGCGGTCTTCAAGACGAGCGTATCGCAGCCCGGGGGCCACAAGTTTACCGCGGAAACGGTACTAAACGCGAGCGGTCTTTCCAGTAAGTCGAATTCTGTTCCGGTAACAGTCACGGTACTGCCGTCCGCCTCGCTGGGAATACCTACGCAGGTGACGCCGTTCCTGCAAAACGCATTCCGAACCGTAACTGCGGATATCAATAATGACGGAAAGCCGGATTTAATATACATCTCGACCGGGGGCGCTATCTGGATCGCTCTCGGGAACGGCGCTGGCACGTTTGGTACCCCGCTAGAAGCTATCACGAGCGCAGCTGACGTCTTCTTCGTCGGCGACTTCAACGAAGACGGCAATCCCGATATCCTCTTCTTCCGGTATGAAGGGATGGGACCCACCCAAATTGCTTTCGGCAGCGGCGATGGCACATTCGGTTCACCTGTCACGATTGCTTCTAACCCGAATCCGATCGCCATTGCCGATCTAAACCACGACGGTCATATGGATTTGATTAACCTCGGGGTGGATGGTACACCTATCACTGTCTCGCTAGGTTATGGCGATGGAACCTTCCGCGCGGAAATAACTACACCCCTGCCCTCGCAACTAGACTACCTTGTGGTTGCCGACTTCAATCAGGACGGTAATCTCGACATTGCCTTCGATAACACGCAACAAAATATAGTTATCATGTTCGGCCGCGGGGACGGCACTTTTGGCGCGGCCAACACTTTCTATGTAGGGCCTTCGCCAGGTCAACTTTCGGTGGGAGATTTCGACGGCGACGGCTATCCTGATCTGGCGGTTTTGGACCCTATCGCCGACTCAGTCATTCAGCTCTTCAACGACGAAACAGGTTCGTTTCCGGCTGACCTGCAGGTTGTTTACCCTATCACCGCCCTCCAAAACGCAACCATCGCAGACTTGAACGGCGATGGGCTTCCCGATCTGATTTGTACCCCATATGGCGCATCGTCCGTCTATATTCTGCTGAATGATGGCACCGGACTGTTCGACTACTACTATGAGTTCGCCGGAGTTCCAACATCCGCACAACCGTCCGTTGCTGATTTCAATAGCGACGGGGTGCCCGATCTGCTGCTTAGCGGGTCCACGGCGTCTTTACTCCTTGGATCGCAAAGCTTCCTCCAGTTGTCCTCTGGCGACAATCAGGCGTCCATTGGGGGCACGCCGTTCAATGAACTACTTGTCTACGGTCCCGTAGGTGAGCCGGTGACGTTTACGGTGCCATCGTCCGGACCGTCCGCTTCGTTCCAGTACCCCGGCAATCCAGCTACAACTTACAACACCACAGTTAACAACGATAACGGGGTAGCCTCTAGCGGTTCGCTCGTTCCGAACTCAATCCAGGGGGCGTTTACCGTTAGTGCCATTCCGACCGGAGACACCTCCCCGCAGGATTCCGTTGTTTTCCACCTCTCCAACGGCTGTTCCGACTCGCTAAGTTCGACCGCTCTAGCAGCCTCGTCAGCGGGAGCTACGATCGCCGTCGCCATCTACGGAGCACAACAGTGCAGCTGGACGGCAACATCCAACATGCCTGGAGTGACTCTATCCCCGGCAAGCGGCTCCGGTACCGGAACTGTACTCGTCGTACTTCCTCCGAACACCGGGACCTCGGATGTCACCGGCACAGTCACCATCGCCGGTCAGACCCTACCGGTCACCATCGACTTCACTTCGCAGTCGTTCAACGATGTCCCGCCTGGAAGTTATGACTTCGACGCGGTCAATTTACTCGCCGCCAAAGGTGTCACCACAGGCTGCGCTGCCGGCGAATTCTGCCCGAACTGAGAATGTCGCGCGTGATCAGATGGCCGTGTTTCTGGTGCGCACCGTCCTAGGTACCGATAACTTCACTTACTCACCAACTCCGTACTTTCAGGATGTTCCAACGACTTACTGGGCTTTCGCCTATATTCAAAAGCTGTATGAGTTGGGAATTACAACCGGTTGCAGCGCTTTGGACTATTGCCCCTCCAACCCGGTAACCCGCGCGGAGATGGCTGTCTTCATCATTCGGGCGCGTTACGGAACCACGACCCCAGTAACCTCGAACCCAACTCCCTACTTTGCCGATGTCCCTGCCGGTTCGTTCGCATTCGCGGATATCCAGCGCATGTATCAGGACGGAATCACTACCGGCTGCACGGCGAGCCCGATGAATTATTGTCCCGACAACGCGGTCAATCGCGGCGAGATGGCGATCTTCCTCATGCGGGGCGGATTCAATGAACTATTGCCGCCCGCGGAACCTGTAATCACATCTATCAGTCCAGCTACGCTGACCCATGGCTCAACAGCTACGTTCACCATCACAGGCGCAAACACAACGTTCCAGCAAGGCGTGACGACTCTGGTGTTCCCGGCAAGTTCAGGCATTACGGTGAACTCGCTTACCGTCACGAGCGCCACCACAATGCAGGTGAGCCTGGCCTCCGCGTCCACCACACCGCTGCAGCCCGTCTCCATCTATGAGCAGACGGAGCCGCAGGAGGCCGTGCTTCCCAATGGGCTCTCGATCCAATAAACCCCGGTCGCCGCATCAAGGGAATAGAATGGAATGCGTCCTATGCTTCCCTCTCGAGTTCTATTCTGCGCCGTCATGACCACTCTATCCGCCTCCGCTGCCGACCGCCTGCTGGTCGCGAATCAAGGTGATCGCAGCCTCAGCATTGTCGATCCCACCGCGGCTTCGCAGATCACCGCCGTCGCTGAAAACGCCATAACCGGCCACGAGGTCATCGCCTCACCCGACGGACTCACCGCCTACGTGCCGATCTACGGCAACTCCGGCGTAGGCAAACCGGGGACGGACGGTAGTTCGATGCTCGTGATCGACATCCCATCCGCAAAAGTAGTTCGAACTTTCGATTTCGGACACGGCGTCCGGCCGCATTGCGCGATGTTCGGGCCAAAAGACGGATTGCTCTACGTCACAACCGAACTGGATAACTCGATTACGGTCTTCGACCCGAAAACTTTGAAAGTGGTGGGCACCGTGCCGACCGGGCAATCCGAATCGCACATGCTGGCGATCTCGCACGATGGAGCGCGCGGCTATACGGCGAACGTCGGCCCGGGAACCGTATCGGTGCTGGATCTGAAAGCGCGCAAACAGATCACCGTGATTCCCATCTCGAAAGTGACGCAGCGCATCTCCATCTCAGCCGACGACAGCATGGTGTTCACCGCCGACCAGATGAAACCGCAACTGGCAGTCATCGATACAAAAACCAACGCGGTGAAGACGTGGATCCCGCTGCCAGGCCTCGGCTACGGAACCGCATCGACGCTCGATGGCAAGTGGTTGCTGGTTGCGGTTCCACACGAAAAGAAGGTTGCGGTCGTTGACCTCAACACACTGAAAGTTGCGCAGACGATCGACGTCCCAAGCGCGCCGCAGGAGATTGTGATGCGCCCCGACGGTCAGGTCGCCTACGTCTCGTGCAACGTGAGCGGCAAGGTTGCGGCAATCGATTTAACCTCGTGGAAAGTCTTGAACATCATCGACGCGGGTAAAGGCGCGGACGGTCTCGCCTGGGCCGCCGCGCGCTAGAGCACGGCGCGATCTTTTAGAATGGAGCGATGTCCGACGCTCCAACCGCCATTAGCTTCGAAACCTGCCTCGACGAACTCGAGAAGATCGTCAAGCAGCTCGAAGGCGGCGATCTCCCGCTGGAACGTTCGCTCGAGTTGTTCGAGAAAGGCATGGCGCTCAGCGATTCCTGCCGCAAACAACTGGAAAACGCCGAAACGCGAATCGAAATGCTGGTCCGAAAGGAAGGCAAATGGCAGCCCGAACCATTCCGGCCGGACAACAAAGGATGAACCTGGCCGACTACCTCGCAGCCGGTCAAAAGCGCATCGAGCAATCCCTTGACGCACTGTGTCCGCCCGATTCTGAAACACCCGCCACCATCCATCGCGCCATGCGCTACAGCCTGTTCGCAGGCGGCAAGCGCATCCGCCCGATCCTGTGTATTGAAGCCGCGCGCGCCATTCGCGACGACGTAACAGGCATCGATCCGGCCGCCTGTTCGCTCGAGATGATCCACACCTATTCGCTCATTCATGACGACCTTCCGGCACTCGACAACGACGATTTCCGTCGCGGCAAGCCGACCAATCACAAGGTCTTCGGCGAAGCGATGGCGATCCTCGCGGGCGATGCGTTGCTCACCCTCGCGTTCCAGACCCTCGCGCAACTCGACGGCTGCTCGGCCGAGGTCCGCATCCGCCTCGTTGGCGAACTCGCGTCGGCTTCCGGCACCGTCAACGGCATGATCGGCGGACAGGTGGCGGATATCGAAGGCGAGCGCCAGACGCCCACTCGCGAGTTGCTCGACTACATCCATCACGCGAAGACGGGTGCACTGCTGCGCGCCAGTCTCCGCATGGGCGCGATCTGGGCGGGTGCCACCGCCGCGCAACTCGATGCGCTCACCGAGTACGGCGAACATATCGGCCTCGCCTTCCAGATCGTCGATGACGTGCTGGATGTCGAGGAATCCTCCGCGGCCCTGGGGAAAACCGCCGGCAAAGACGCGACTCAAGGTAAGATCACCTTTCCCGCCGTTTACGGATTGGAACGCTCACACAAGATGGCGGACGACGAATGTGACGCCGCACGCGCCAGCCTGGAAATGTTCGGCCCTCGCGCCGAGCGCTTGCGTGAAATTGCAGGTATGATCGTTTCACGCAAGTCATGAATCAACGGCGAGAACGCCTGGATCGACTCATGCTCGAACGGAATCTCGCCACATCCCGCGAGAAGGCGCAGGCGCTGATCATGGCCGGCGAAGTTTTGGTGGACCATCAGAAAGCCGCTAAGCCCGGCCAGATGGTTCGCGCTAATGCGGATGTCGAGGTGCTCCAGCGGCCCAAGTTCGTCAGTCGCGGCGGATTGAAACTGGAAGCGGCGCTCGAACATTTCGCGATTCGCGTTGACGGGAAAGTCTGTCTCGATATCGGCTCTTCCACCGGCGGCTTTACCGATTGCCTGCTGCAGGCCGGCGCCGCGCGTGTCCATGCGGTCGATGCCGGCACGGCTCAACTGGACTGGAAGCTGCGCAGTGATCCACGCGTTATCGTTCATGAGAACCTCAACGCGCGTCATCTGACGTTCGCAGATATCGGCGAATTTGCGGGAATCGCTGTCTGCGATGTAAGCTTCATCTCCGTGACATTGATTCTGCCCGCATTGCCGCCACTGCTCGAGCCGGATGCTCCAATGGTGATTCTAGTGAAGCCACAGTTTGAGGTTGGTAAAGGTCAAGTCGGCGCGGGCGGAATCGTGCGCGACCCGGAAATGCATCGTTTTGCTTGCGAGCGAGTGAGCGAAGCGACGGAACACTTGGGATTCACAAACACTTTGATGGACAGCCCGATTCTTGGCGCCGAAGGCAACCGGGAGTTCCTGTTGTACGCGCGGAGGTCGAGCCCACATGACTGACATCACGCAAGCCGGAATTTTCTCGAAGCCGAACGCTGCAGCTGCACCCGCCGTCCTCAAGACTCTTCTGGACTGGCTGGATCAACGGGACGTTCGCGTCCGCATGGATGAGAGCACCGCTGCGTACGCGGACGGCAACGCACGAGGATATCCGCGCGAAGAAGTTCCGGAAGGCTCGCAGCTCGTCATCGTGTTGGGCGGCGATGGAACGCTGCTCTCCGCCGCGCGCGCCGTGGGCGATCGCGAGATTCCGTTGTTCGCCGTCAATCTGGGCAGCCTCGGATTCCTGACGGCGATCACCATCGACGAATTCATCCCGGAACTGGAGCGCTTCTTCAACGGCGAACGCAAGACCAGCAAGCGCCGTATGTTGCACGCGGACCTGGAGCGCGATGGAAACATCTCGGCGCGCTACGGAGCGCTGAACGATGTAGTCGTGACCAAGGCGTCCATCGCGCGCATGATCGAAGTCGAAGTCCTGATCAACCGGCACAAGATGTGTACCTACCGCGCTGACGGCCTGATCGTCTGCTCGCCTACGGGTTCAACCGCTTACTCGCTGGCCGCGGGCGGTCCGATCGTTTTCCCGACCGTGGAAGCGGTCTGCATCACGCCTATCTGTCCGCACATGCTGACCAACCGGCCCGTCATCGTTCCCTCGGATGTCGAGATCACGATCGTCAACCAGGCGCCCGATGAATCCGCCTATCTGACGGTGGATGGCCAAGTTGGTGAGCCGCTGCGCCAGGGCGATCGCATTCACTTCCGCCGGACCGCCCACTTCATCCATCTGGTGCGCCCGCCGCACATGTCGTTCTTCGATGTATTGCGCCAGAAGCTGAAGTGGGGCGAGACTTGAAGTTGCGCAAGGTCCCGCTGACCGCGTGGATCTTCGTGGGGATGCTGGCGGGCGTTGCTGTCGGTGTCTGGTTTCCTGCTACCGCGCGGAACTTAGCGCCCGTCAGCACGGTGTTCCTGCGGCTGATCAAATCGATCCTGGCGCCGTTGATCTTCGGCACACTCGTGTTCGGGATCGCGGGCTCGGGCGATCTCAAGCAGATGGGCCGCATTGGTCTGAAAGCGATCCTCTACTTTGAAGCGATCACCACCATCGCGCTATTCATCGGACTCGCCGCCGTAAATCTGCTGCAGCCCGGCGCGGGACGGTCGCTGGTCACCAACACGGCTACCGCAGTTCCTGCAATGCCGAAGCAGACGCTCGACACCGTCCTCGAACACATCTTTCCGTCCAGCATTGCCGACGCGATGGCACGCGGCGATGTCCTGCAGATTGTGGTCTTCTCGTTCCTGTTCGGGGCCGCGTGTCTCGCGATCGGCGCAAAAGCCGGACCAGTGGTCGCGTTCTGCGGATCGCTCGCGGAGGTCATGTTCCGCTACACGAATTACGTGATGTGGCTCGCCCCACTGGGCGCCGGTGCCGCGCTCGCAGTCACCGTGGGTACGAACGGATTGGGCGTGCTCTTCGGACTGGGCAAACTTCTCGCGACACTGTATCTCGCGTTGACCGTCTCTGTCATCGGGATCTTTGGCGCAGTGATCGCGATCTTCCGCATTCCGCTACAACGATTCGTCAAAGCTGTCCGCGCCCCCACCCTGATCGCGTTCTCGACCGCGTCAAGCGAGGCCGCGCTGCCACTTGGCTCTGGAGAACATGGAAGGCTTTGGCGTGCCCGCGCACATCGCCGGATTCGTGATGCCGACCGGCTACAGCTTCAACCTATTTGGGACTACGCTCTACCTCTCGGTGGCGTCGGTCTTTGTCGCGCAAGCTGCGGGCATTCCATTGACGTTCGGACAACAGTTACTCATGATGCTGACGCTGATGCTATCGAGCAAAGGCGTCGCGGGAATTCCCCGATCGGCGATCGTTGTGCTATCGGGAACGCTGGCGACGTTCCATCTTCCGATGGAAGGCGTCGCCGTGCTTCTGGGTGTCGACGCCTTGATGGATATGGGCCGGACCGCCGTCAACGTGCTCGGCAATTGCTTGGCTTGCGCGGTGGTCGCGAAATCCGAGGGCGTTTCCGGAAAGCCTTAGGCGGCTTTCGCTTTCCAACTCTTGGCCGACTTGATCGCGTTGTTCACGGCTTCGATGTTCTTCACGCCCTGATCGCTCAGCCAGTCTTCCAGCGCTTTCATACCCTGCTTGGCGAAGATCGGCATGCCTTCTTTCCACGTCGCGCGGCCGCACAAAACGCCCGAATAATCCGTGCCCGACTCCGACGCCATATTCAAGGACTCAATGAACTGCGCGTTGCTCACACCGGCACTTAAGTAGATGAACGGCTTCGTCGCAACATCGGCGGCTTTGCGGAAGTAGTCCAGCGCCTCCTGCCGTGTGTAGGCCTTCTGTCCCTTATAGACGCTGCTGCCTTCGACGAACTCCGCGTTAATCGGCACTTCAACCTTGAGCACGTCCACCTTGTACTGCGGCTTGGAAAATTCCTTCATGCTGCCAGTCACGATCTCCGGCTTCTGCTTCGCGTACTCGAAACCTTTCTCATCGCCGCCCTTCGGATCGTACCCGACGAACTCGAGGAAGAACGGAATGTCGTAGGACTCGCACTCGGCACCTACGCGTTCGATAAACGCATGCTTAATGTCGTTGACCTTCGCGTCATCGAACGGCGTGTAATAGATGAGGATCTTTACGGCATCGGCGCCGAAGTCGACGATGCGCTTCACGCTGACATGCGGAAGCAGGTCGGGCAGACGGCCGGGCTGCGAATTGTCGTAGCCGGTGGCCTCATAGGCGAGAAGCAGGCCGGCATTCGGTGCGCGCTGCTTCGATGCGGGGATGCCCCACTCAGGATCCAGCAGGATCGCGCTGGCATGCGGCGTCAGCACGCGAGTGACGGCGATCTTGAAATCTTGCATCATCTCATCGGTGATTGCTTTGACGTCGACGCCTTTTTCCTTGGCCAGCGACTTCTGCAAACTGCCCCGTTGATCCATCGCGGCGGCGGCGATCACGCCATCTTTGTTGGACAGCGCTTCCATGTGTTTCTGTTTACCCGCAGTTAGGCTCATGGTGTGGTTCGTTCCTTTGAAATCAATTTTGGTGGAAGGGCCATTATCGCACGCGCGTGAGCCATCACCGCGCTACGAGTAGGTTCAACCGAGCCCTACCGTGTAGACGAATTCGAAACCGCAGCCCATTCCCACGCCGGTTTGGAAACTTGTTGATATCCGCGGTCCTCCTTAGGAGTGCCCGGCTCCTTGTTGATTTGGAGATCCTGAAGTAGTCTGAAGCCGCCGCGGAACGGGTTTCTCTCCATCAGCAGAGCCTCTATCGCCTCAGCGCTCCTCGGCTCTGAGAAATAATAGCCCTGAGCATAGTCGCAGCCGAACGTGGTAAGGAAGTCTTTTTGGCTCGCGGTCTCAACACCCTCCGCCACAACCTTCATTCTCACTGAGCGTGCAAGTTCCAGGATCGTGCGAACAATCTGGGCTTGACTGCCATCGCCGATTCTGTTGGTAAACGAGCGGTCGATCTTTAACGTATCGAAAGGGAGAGCGTGCAGACAACTTAGCGAGGAATACCCGGTTCCAAAATCATCCAGTTCGAGTCCGATGTTCATGTCTTTCAAACGCCGCAGCGTCTCGAGTGTTGCGTCGGGGTCCCCCATAAAAGAGCTCTCGGTCATCTCCAATTTCAGGCATGCCGAATTCAGGCCGGTGCGTGCCAGGATATCCTCGATCGTTTCCACGAGACGCGGATGGCTCAACTGCTTGGGTGAAACGTTGACGCTGATGGTTAGTTTCGATTCCGCCGGGAACCTGGTGTGCCATTCAGCCATTTGCCGGCAAGCATGCTCAAGCACCCATTGCCCCAGGTGAATAATCAGATCGCTCTCCTCGGCTACTCGAATGAATTCGCTGGGCGGGAGGAATCCACGTTCCGGGTGATTCCAACGCACCAGCGCTTCATAGCCGATTGTTCGCTGGTCTTTGAGCGACACTTCCGGTTGATAATAGATCACCAACTCGTTCGTGTCGATCGCCTTGCGTAGATCGGATTCCGTCTCCAGATGGGCCAGAGCGGTCTTCCGCATCCCTTCATCGAACAGCTTATAGCAGCACTTGCCCGCGGATTTCGCCTGATACATCGCCGTATCGGCATTGTGCATTAACTCTTCCGCCGTTTTGCCTGACCAGCTTACTGCAATTCCAATGCTTGCCGACGCAAACACTTCGCGTCCCTCGATATCGAAGGGTGTTCTTAGTCTCCCGAGTATGCGTTCCGCGACAATCGCGGCGTCCTCCGCGCAAGTGAGATCGTTCAATAGAACGGCGAATTCATCGCCTCCCAGGCGCGCAACGACCGGAGCGCCGACGCTTTTTTCCGTCGATGATCGCCGCGAGTCCCGGATGCCCAGATTCAAGCGCGATGCCACTCCCATCAATAGCTCGTCTCCGGCAGCATGCCCCAGACTGTCGTTTACTACTTTGAATTTATCCAGATCCAGGAACAATACGGCGAAGAGCTTTCCCGATTGAGTCGCTGATCCAAAGGCGCCTTCCAGCCGGTCGGTGAAATATAAGCGGTTAGGAAGTCCGGTCAGCGGATCGGCAACCTTGCCTTCCGTGATGTCGGTTTGCGACCCGGCCATTCGAACGGCGATTCCCTGTTCATCCCGGATCGCGATCCCCCGCGTCAACACCCAGATCAGCGCGCCACTCTTGTGTTTCATGCGATATTCGATCGCCATCTCAGATTGAGGACCGTCGCGCAACGCGACGAGTTCCGCCTTCACGCGATCGCGATCCACCGTGGGTATCAGGCCGAACCAGTCGGCCGGGCGGGACCAACGATCGCTTTCGGAATAGCCGAGTATCTGGTACCAGCGCGGAGAGAAGTAAATCTCATTGGAAGGGAGTTTCCAATCCCACAACCCGTCATTTGCGCCGCGGGCCGCCACGGCATATCGCTCCTCGCTTTCACGCAGCGACTCCTCAGCGATGCGCCGGGCCGATTCACGCGCTTCAATCTGCGAAAGCATATCGTTGAATGAATCGACGAGGACCCCGATTTCACCGCCTGTACTTCGCGTCGCTCTTACGGAATAATCTTTATCGACCGAAACGCGCCGCGACAAAGCCGATAGGGCCGTAATCGGATTGGCGATGCTCCTCTGGGTTCCCGACCCGAGAAGCAACGTAAGCAGCAACGATACCAACATCACGACGCACATAATCCCGATGTAACGAAGCAGCCGGGCGTAAACGTCGTTAGTTGCTTTTAGAAAGATGGTGCCGATCCTTTCTCCGCCCAGACTTACCGGCGCGAACACCGAAAGCGCACCATTTTCGAAATACGCGCCCACCGGACGGAGCCGCTCCGGAGCCATCGCCCATGAACTGCCATCCCGCCGGTAATGCGCGAAAGGAACGTTGTTTCTGTCGAAGATGGCCGCTACGGCAACGCTGGAATCCCCGCGAAGCGCGGTCAAGTTTTGGGTAGCCGCGCGCTCATCGTTGAAACTGAGCGCTGCGGTGCTGCTTTCCGCGAGGATGTCCGCCTGAGAGGTCAACTCGTGAGCGGCCGCCTTGCGCTGCTGATAGCTCTCGTAAGCAAACAGGCAGATACCGGCGAGTAGCAACGCAAACCCGCAGTTCAGCACCGTAAGCACTGAGAGTTTGACCCGGATCGAACTGTTTCTGATATTCATCGCCGTAGAAGGTCTACTTACACATCGTCCAACCCGGCCGAAAAGATTAGCTTTGAAGAAAATGCCGGACCAGCATGGGTTAGTGCTTCACAGCCGTTGCGAGACCGAGAAGCCGCGAACTTAGCCGAAGATTCTTCTGTTCGGCAACCGCGAGGTTGATCTCAAAACGCACTTTGCCGCTTTCCAGGATGAAGTTGATGATCACTGCGTCCGCCGCCGGGCTGCCCACCTCGCTCACTGTAAGAACACCCGGTGGACTTGTAGCCGCAAGACTGGAGAGAACCTTCTTATGTTCCAGAGGGCTGACGAAGAGGATCTGGCAACCGGCGGACTGGCGTTCGTCGGAAGCACCTGTCGCGGGAATTCGGCGCACCGTCAGAAGCCGTCCGCCTATCTCCTTACCGGCCACCACATCGTCGAGAGCGCGTCCAAAGGGATCCTTGCCAACCACGCAAATCGTGAAGGGTTGAGTCGGACTGGTATATTCATCCGCCGGCCAGTCCACGAATTTTGCGAAGTTATAGAGGAAAGCCGCCTTCAGACGGTATTCATCTAATTGCTGCGCATTCGCGCTCGCTGCCAGGGCGAGTGCCAAACCAATCGCGCAACTTAGCCTTAAACGCATAATCTACCTATCACGGCTTCAGAAACGAAACGTAAGTTTCGCGTAAGCGCTCCGGACAGACTCCATGGCCTGCAGTCCGGTAGAACCGCCATATTCAAACATGTGCGATTGAAGAAGATTCTGCCCTACCAGGCTGATTTCAGCCATTTCCCCGATGCGACGTCCCAAGCGAACATCCAGACGTGCATGACCGGGTATGCTCGCACCGGGTAGCCGCACCGTGTAGTAGAGCGATTGATCAAACTCCGTCTTACTCGAAAGGTTCAACTGCGAACGAACCTGAGACATGTTCTGCGGGAAATCGGTCGCTATCATCGCAACCATCGCAGCCTGAGCTCCCGGCGTTTGCCACAGGGTCGCGTGCAGGTAGGAATAACCCGGGCTGATGCGCCAGAACGAGGTAATTTTGTAATTTACCGACAGTTCTCCGCCATAGTTCAGACCGTGCCCATTGTTGGTATACATTAGAGGGGCATCAATGACCGTGGGCGTGCCGGGAAAGATGACAGGCGCGTTTACGTTAATCGTCGACAAATCCCGATAGAAACTAAGGAAAGTGGCGGCGTCAAACGACAGCGTTTTCGTTACTTCGAATCGATATCCTAGTTCGTAGTCAGTTAGCCGTTCGGCCTGTACATTGGGATTGCCCAACAGGAGAATTTCTTCCTCTGCAATTGGGCTGATGGGGAACGTTTCCCCAACTAGGCGAAGACCCTCTTCAATCCGCGACGGTTCGCGGATCGCCCTCGAAGCGGCTGCCCATACCGAATAACGGCTGGCAGGGGGAGCCCAGAGCATGCGGACACTAGGCTCGTTTTCGAGACCGGTGTAAGTGTGATGTTCCAGCTTGGCGCCGAGGGTTATTGATAGCGCTTCGGTGATCCGAATATCATCCTGTAGGAATACGTTGAACAAATTCAAAGACTGTGTTGGAGGGGTGGTTGCGACCAGGTATCCAACACCAGTAGCAAGGGCATCGGATCGGTAGCCGAATCCCCAAACGACATCGTTACGGTCACCGACTGTTAAATGATGCTGAAAATCGAGGTCAAAGGTCCGGACTGTCGCGGGAGATCCGAAATCAGTTCGCCTATAATCCTGGAAATACCCCTGCAACGAGGTTTGTGAACCTCCGGCGAGAGTATGGTCCCAAACCGCGGAAAGATTTCCTCCGGCAGCCTGAACGATTTGAGTAAGGCCCTCAGCCGATGGTCCAACGCCGATTGCGGCCGTATTTTGGTTCTCCTGATTCGCGAAGAGATCTCCCTCGGTCGTAACCGTATCGTTTCGGGAATTGGTCCAATCGGTCCGGAACCCGGCGTGGGATCGCTGCCAGTGATCATCGGCCAGCCCACCGGGGGGCGCGAATGAATTCCCAACGTCGAAATAACTGCCAAAGACCCGATAGGTCGCGTTCGGACCTGCCTGGCCGCCGTATTGCGCCTCGCCAGCCCCCTTGGTCTGCGATCCTCCTTCGGCGGTTATCAGCCCTCCCTTGGTGTCTTTCGAGGACTTCGTAATGATGTTAATGACTCCATTCATCGCGTTCGCGCCCCAGACCGTTCCTCCGGGACCCCGAATCACCTCAATGCGGTCGATATCTTCCAGCGGCATTTCGAGCTGGTCCCAAAAGACTCCCGAAAAATACGGGCTATAAACGGTGCGGCCGTCGATCAACACCAAGACTTTATTCGAATAGCGCGAGTTGAAACCGCGGATACTAATCGCCCAGGAATTGGCGTTAATCTGTTCGACGTCCACGCCGGGCGCCATACGAAGAAGATCTGGAATGTTCGTCGCGCCGGACCTGCGGATGTCCTCGGAACTGATTACGAATATGGCAGCTGTCGTCCGGGAGAGTTTCTCTTCCTTCTTCGACACCGATGTGACCTTGATGTCCATCAGATCTTCGAGACTCGCCTGACCGAGATCGATCACTTTCGGGGATGCTTGCGCCCACAGCGTCGCAGCCGGTCCGCACGCCATCAAACAGGCAGCGAACATTACACCGAATCTACTGCGGTTCAAAGGCAACACGGTCCCATAAGGCAGCCGTGGGTTGGGGAAGACGCGATTCTCAGGCTAATCGCGAAAGTGCTTGCTGAAAGCTGACAAACAGTCGAAGGCGAGGCCTACTTCTTCGGAGATACGCTCTTCACCCAAATCGAGCCGCTAACGGTTCGCTCGCATACTGATCCAGTCCGAGTCCAAACTCTTGAACCATGCGCAGCGGCGTCTATATTCGCGCGACGCTCGTGGGCTTCCGACAGAAGCGCAGCATTTTTGGATCGTTGGTCGTCGGCAATGAGATTGTTTAACCCGTACAGATTCTTTAACCAGATCAATCAGAAGTTGCTTTCGCGTTATCTGCGGACCGACACGGCTTGAGGAATTTGACCTAGAAGACGTTTCTAGACGGGGCCGTTCAAACGGGCAGTTACCACATGCCCAAAATCAGCACTGAAGCATTTTGTCATAGGGAATTGTCGCGGGCCGGCCACGCCACTTACATCAAAGACGGAAACGGCGTGATGTTCGCCGGATGCACCCTAGACGGCTAGTCAGCCAGACCCGGCGATACCACCTTCGGGCGGACTCACAACCGTCAAGCCAAAACACATGCGCATGTCATTCCAGCAGCGTCGCCAAGCCACACGATCCGAATGCTTACAGCACGAGACGGATGTTGAGTGGTATACGCAAACAACAGATACAAACAGCAACTACCGCTCTTTGATTTACAACTTCAATCTGGATATCCAAGAGCGCGAGATGCCAGAAGAATACAACAAAAACCGCGAAGGGAGCTAACGCGACGCCCCCGAGCTTTCCTAGCGCGACGGCTGCCGGATTCTTGCCAACGTTTTTTCCGGCAATGGCGATCCGACCTACTGTTCACCGATGGCCTGCTCAACCACGTGCTTGGCGACGGCCGCGAAGTCGTGATCTTGCTTGAGCGCGTTGGCTTGATACGGTTAATAGCATGAAATGGTGCTGTATTGGCTTCAAGGAAAGCTACGAGGCGTTCGGACAACGCGGCGTTTCAGTGCTGGCTCAAAAAGAAAACTTAAATGTCCAGCAACCGGCATTCTTCATCCATGTGAGAGCCGTATCGGCGGAAGATCAACCGCGCGTGAGTGGATTACCTGCCGATATTCCATTTTCACTGGTCACCGAAATAGGAATGCAGTTCTGCCCCTGGTGCGGAAAAAACTTACGACGCTTCTACCGCAATGATGTCAGCACTCTTCACCGACCATGCGCGACACTACTTTCAAACTGACCCACTACCCGCCGCCGAAGATCATTGCCAATCCGCGCTTTGCTCTACAAAAGACGAAGTTACAGTCAACTCGGCGTTGCAGGAACCGTCCACCCTTACTTCGCGACCGATAAGCCGGTTCCCATCGCCGCTATAAAGCAAACGAACGCAATTACAGCGACGGCAACGCCCAGAACATGGAAACGCTCCGCGGATTCGACGCGTAGTCTCCAATCGGTTGGTGGTGCAGCCTTTGGAACAAAGAAGACCGGCACTAGAACTCTTAGTTTGAGTACTAACACCTGCCGCAGTTGAATTTGCGATTGCTCACTGAGATCGGTTAGAGGCGCGCCCAGACCGTAATGAACCGCGGTTTCAATACCTGCGAGCATTCCAGCAAAGAATAGATTTACGAAATGAAGAATCACGTGATTCATTTAGTCATATCACGCATAACCAAGTCATATTCAGACGGATTCTTCGTATATACTCGTACCCGGAGGCAATCCGGTGGCTCGCTCCCTACTAACTTTGAACTTTCTACTTTGCGCGCTCGCTTCCACGGTCAACGCGTGGGGCGGCGGGAAGATTATTGTGGACAATGATGAGTGGACATTGAGCGATTCAGGCTTCTCCAGCGAGGGCTCATCCAACGGGACCGCTTACGCTCAGAACTCCGCCCGGTTCCTAACAGGGGCAACGGCTCGAGCGAAGATCTGGATTGACTCCGACAATTTTGGGCTGACCGGATCAAGTCTCAGGTCAGCTTTAATCGCCTACAGGCTCATTGACAACGGAACCTTCTCACCGTTCACGCTGGCCGACCTTCGGCAGTACGATGCCGTCTATTTAGGAGGCAACGACCTTACTGCGGCTGAGGAGATCGCGTTAATTGTCTACGTCAAAGCAGGAGGCGGCCTTTATGTTGCGGCGGGCACCGGCAACATAACGGGTGGAGGAGCCGGGGAAGCCGCTCAGTGGAACGTCGTCCTTAATGAGTTCTCGCTGAATCTCGCGTCCTCTTATAACGGCGTCGACGGGACATTCGCCACCAATACCCTCAATCCCCCCGTTCTCCGCGGGGTCACGCAACTGTTCTATGACAACGGCAACAGCGTAAGTGCAACCGGTACGAACGCTGAAGTCATAACTCAGACCAATGGTCAGGGCCTAATAGGGATTTACTCCGACTTCTCTGGCGCTGCCCGTCCCTGAATAGCGGGTCACAGATAAACCCCCGCTACTTTCTCTCCTATCTCGCTTATAAGAAAAGCCGGCCTCGAAAACTCAGTCCCGCCACGCACTGGCCTGGAGCTACACTCAACCCATGAGGAACCGCACCGGAGCCAGACGCGTACGTCCAGTGGCAGAACCGCAGCCGCACCCCTGCCCGCTTGTCTTCGCTCCGTGCCAGACCGAAAGGGAGGATCTGCGACCCAGAGCTCCCAACCGCCCTTCCCGCTGTGAATCGCGAAATTCTGCACAACCTCGCACAATCCTGCACAACGAAACGCATTTCGCGGTTCATTTTGAACCATCCCCCGTCCAACCCTCCATGCCGAAACGGCCATCCCCGAATCCTTCATGTCTACACTCACCCTGTTAAACTCTGAATTCATGTTCAAAGGGTTGGAGCACACCGCGATCGCGTCGCCCGATCCGCGCAGTCTGGCGGAGTGGTACGTGAATCATCTCGGGTTCCATATCAACTTCGAGTACGCCGGCAACTATTTCGTCAAGGCGCCCAACGGCTCGCTCATTGAGATCATCCCCGGCGAAGGTCCGCCGCCTTCCGCCACGCTGAAAACTCCCGGCATCCGCCATCTCGCCATCGCGGTCGACGACTTCGATGCCGCCCTCGCGGAGATCCAGTCCAAGAACGTCAAGTTTCTGACCGAGCCCTACGAAAACCAGGGCAACCGATTGGTCTTCTTCGAAGACGGCGACGGCAATTTCCTGCACCTCATCCATCGCCAGAAACCTCTTCCTTAGTGGACGTGCTCCGGCGCATTTTCAAGGCGTTCTCGTATCCCAATTACCGGCTGCTCTGGATCGGCTCCTGCACGTCCAGTATCGGCACGTGGATGCAGCAGTTTGCACAGAGCTGGCTGGTGCTCGACATGTCGAAATCCGCGTTCCTGCTCGGCCTCGACGCGTTCCTTGCCCAGCTTCCCATCATCCTGTTCTCGCTCGTGGGCGGCGTCATTGCCGATCGCATGGATCGCCGCAAGCTGCTGCTCGTGTCGCAGTACATCCAGATGGCATCCGCCGTTTTATTGACCGCCCTGATCGCCACCGGATACGTTCGCATCTGGCACATTCTGTCCCTCTCGTTTGTGGTGGGCTCAGCGCAGGCATTCGGCGGCCCGGCGTCCCAGGCACTCGTCCCCAGTCTGGTTAGTAAGGAAGATCTGCCCAACGCCATCGCGCTGAACTCGATTCAGTTCAATCTGGCGCGCGTCATCGGTCCTGTCCTGGGCGGCATCGCTCTGGAACAACTCGGCGCCGCTTGGTGTTTCGGACTCAACGCGCTGTCGTTTGTCGCGGTGGTGATCTCGCTGTGGTTGATGAAAGTCAGTTTCACGCCGGAGCACTCGGCCCTCTCCATCCTCACCAGCATGAAGGAAGGCTTCGGCTTCATTCGCAATCAAGGCGCGATGCAGGCTTTGATTGTCATCGCGTTCGGCATGACGCTCTTCGCGTTCCCGATGATGACGTTCTTCCCGGTCTTCGCGCGAGACGTCTTTCATGCCGGCCCGACGGCTTTTACCGCGCTGCTCTCGACCTCCGGCGTCGGATCGATCGTGGGCGCGCTGGCTGTCGCGAGTATGGGCAACGTCAAGCGCAAAGGATTGATCGCGCTGTCGGCGCTCATCATGGTAGGAGTATGCATCGCGTCGTTCGCCCTTTCCCGCAACCTCATCCTCAGTTGCTTCATCGTGTTTGTGAACGGCGCCACGCTCATGGTCGCGTTCTCTATGATCACTTCTCTGGTACAACTGATTGTTTCCAACGAAATGCGCGGACGCGTCATGAGTGTCTATAACGTCGCGTTCCGGGGCGGCATGCCGATCGGTAGTCTAGGCACGGGGTATCTGGTCAAGTTCTTTTCCGCCCCCGCCGTGATCTGCGCAAACGGTATTCTGTTGGCGACCATGGGAATCTTTGTTCTACTAACCCAGCGAAAGGTAGTTAAGCTATGAACAGGTTAGTTATAGCTCTATTAGTGGCTACCGCTGCCTGTTGGGCGGCGATGGATCCTGCCCTAATGAAAGCACGCGATGCCCAGGATCGTCCCGCAATCGATAAGTTAGTAGCCGATGCCAAGACCGCCGCGGATAAGTCGCCGAAAGACGCGGAAGCTCAATACCGTTACGCATTCGCAGCGTCGGTTCAGGCGGAGGTCGCACTAGAGACCAAGGATAAGTCCGGAGCGTCGCGCGCCTCGTCGGCTGGTGTCCCCGCGGCCCAGGCGGCGATTGCGTTGAAGCCGGACCGCTCGGATTACTACAGCGTGCTTGGGACTCTCTACGGACAAGGTATCCCCGGCAACATATTTAGCGCAATCGGGTCCGGCAAGCGCGCGCAGGACGCTATTGCCAAAGCGAAGCAACTGGATCCGAAGAGCGCCCAGGCCTGGATTGCGGAAGGCGTCGGGTTCTACTATGAGCCGGCAACATTCGGGGGCGGACCCGACCCGGCCATCCGTAGCCTGAAGCATGCGCTGGAACTCGATCCCAAGAGCGCCGAAGCTTGGTTATGGCTCGGTCTGGCGGAGCGACGGAAGCAGGAAAACGCGGAAGCGCGCGAATCGTTTAGTAAGTCGCTAGCGATTGATCCAAACCGGGTGTGGGCCAAAGAGCAGCTCGCCAAAACTCCTGTTAAATGAGGCAGCGTGCGCTCGCGCTGATCTGGCCTGGCGCGTTAGTCGCGATCGCTCTCTTCTCGTTCTTTGTTTTCCCCCGCCACACTTACCTTCAACAGGATACCCAGATCTACGTTCCTATCCTGGAGCGGCAATGGAGCGGCGCTTTGGCGGGCGACCCGGTTGCCGAACAACAGCACGTCAGCTTCACACTCTATGACGAACTAACTAACGCGCTACGCTGGGTCACTCGATTGCCTTTGCGGAATGTACTCGAAGGCGAACAGATCGTATTCCGTGTGCTCGGGCTGTGGGGAGTCTTCCTAATCGCAACCGGCCTCGGCCTCGACAAGGTGAGCGCTCTGGTCGTGGTCGCGATCGCCGCTATGGGCGCCGATATTCCCGGTCCCGCGGTCCTGGCCGTAGAGTATGAACCAACGCCGCGAGCCTTTGCTGTTCCTTTGGTGTTACTAAGTGTTGGGTTCGTCGTCCAAGGCCGTTACTGGATCGCGGGGCTCGCGGGCGCTGGCGCAGTGCTCTTACATGCCCCGACGACATGGCCGCTCTGGGTGGCTCTTGCCGTTGCCGGCTTCGTAAACCGCCGGACATTCCTAGTCTTCGTCCCGATGTTCGCCGCTACTCTGGCGCTACTTACCGTCGCGTCGCTCGAAGGAGGATCAAGTCAGCAACACCTGTTCGCGCGGCTAACTCCGAGTCAGGAGTACTTAGAACACCTGCGCACGACTTACGACTTTGTCTCGACGTGGTGGCTGCCGCAGTTAGTGCGCTACGTGCTGCTCGTCGTGGCGGCGCTCCTGGCCGTCTGGCGTCTGCAAGCGCGCCGCGAGATCTCCGCCATGTTAGCCGCCTTCCTTCTGATCGGCTTAGTAAGCATGCCGCTCTCCGCTGCCTTCCTGGAAGGTGCAAAGCTGGCCATCATCCCGCAGATTCAACCCGCCCGAGCGTTGCTCTTCCTCGTTGTCATCTCATCCATCGTCGCCGCCTGCGCGGGTTTTGTCGAACTTAGAAGGGAGCATTGGTTTCAAGCGATGTCCTGGTTCATCTTCTGCATCGCCTTGCCGCTAACCAATCCGGAACCAGCTCAGGTTGAGACACCCGACCTTGAGGCGCTAACTCAATGGGCCCACTCGCATCCCGGCGTCTATGCATTTCCCGAAGCAGGACGCAGCCACGCGCCCGGTTGGTTCCGCGCAGTTGCCCTGCAACCTGTGTATGTCGATTGGAAGGAAGGTGGACAAGTCAATTACCTGCCCTCCTTCGGAGACGAGTGGTGGCGGAGATGGCAAGCCACTATGCACGGTCTGTTAGTACCGGAACGGTACAGCGCGCTCGGGATAAGTTACGTTGCGCTGCCCCGCCCCGAGTGGCCGGCTCGCACGCCGGTTTTCCACAATAATTCATGGACTCTATATAGGGTTCAGTCACAGTGAACTAAGTCTTCACCCCGCTCTCATCGGTTCGTAACGTCTTCACGCGTACGTTCAAAGAGATGAGGAACACGAACGTAAGTAACCTCTGGCAAAACCCACGCGCCGCCGATGGTTTTCGTGCCGCGGTATCTTTGCATAGTCATACCTCCCATTCGCATGAGAGTCTGGCGATCATTCCGCAATACGCCCACAAGTCTAAGTTCTTGGGGCGCGTCATGCGAGCGGCCGAATTCCAGTACCTGTCCCGCACTGGAAATGTACTCGATTGCGGGCGCGCGTATTGGACGCCGCCACTGAGCCCCGCGCGAGCAGTAGCGCTGGAAGCCCGTCAGATTGAAACCCGCCTGCACCTCCCCGCTCTGGTCTCACTTACCGATCACGATAACTGCGAGGCGGGCTTCGATGTACAAGGCCCGGTATCGATCGAATGGACCGTGCCGCTTACGCCATCGTTCGTTCATCTCGGCATCCACAACCTGCCGCGTTCACAAGCGCGCAGCTTAGTGTCCGACATGCAGAGGTTCACGGCGGCCCCGAATGTCGACCAACTTAGCGAGCTACTAGAAGCTCTAAGTCACCACGAAGACGTATTGATCGTCCTCAATCATCCGCTGTGGGATGAGGGCCTGATCGGCAGCGTCCAACATGCCGTCTTGATCGAAGATTTCCTCGCTCGCTTCGGAAGGTGGATTCACGCGCTCGAACTGAACGGCCTGCGCTCTGAGGCGGAGAATGGTCGCGTGCTCCAGTTAGCTAAGCGCTATGATTTGCCGGCCATATCGGGCGGTGACCGGCACGGGCGCGAGCCCAACGCCAACGTCAATCTGACCCGCGCGCAGAAGTTGGAAGAGTTCATCGCCGAAGTGCGCCGCGACAAACTCAGCACCGTGGTCTACATGCCGCAATATCGCGAGCCCCTGCGCCTGCGCCAGTTCGAGACCGCCTGGGATATTCTCCGCCACGATCGCGACCGCGAAGACGGCTGCCACAGTTGGTGCGACCGGGTCTTCTTCACCACAGAGCAGGATGTCACGCGTCCGCTGTCGTTCTTCTTCGGAACCGCCGGACCCATCATCCTCATGCCGTTTCTCGCAGTCATGCGGGTGTTGGAGCAACCGGCCGTTCGTCCGGTCCTGCGCGCTGTTTTCAGCGAGTAGAGTCGATATAATGCGCCCATGCACCTCGGGCGTGCCCTGTCTTTGTCCTTTGTAGTCCTCTCGGCTTCTGCGCAAAGCGTTCCTACTCTTACCGTAGACGCGAATGCGAGCCGCCATCCAATTAGTCCGCTCGTCTACGGAATCGATGACTACGGCGATAACGGACTGGCCACCCTGGTCCGCACCGGCGTACGACGGTGGGGCGGCGATGCGACGAGCCGCTATAACTGGCAGCTCGACACGATCAACTCGGCGAGTGACTGGTATTACACCAACAACGCGTACTCGAATAACCCGGCGCTACTGCCGAATGGCTCGGAATTTGATCTATTCGTCGAGAGCGGATTGAACACCGGCACCGTGCGTCTCGGAACCGTGCCCGTCTTAGGCTGGCTGCCGAAATCGCGAGAGTTTGCGTGCGGCTATAGCGTGGAAAAGTACGGCGCACAGTACGCGGTAGATCCTTATGCCACGGATTGCGGCGATGGAATTCTACCCGATGGCAAGACACCTGTTCCTAATAACGACCCAAATGACGTGAGCACGCCAGTTGACCAGACGTTTGCCCAAGCCTGGCTTCAGTACCTAGTTAAGACCTACGGGACCGCTCAAGGCGGCGGCGTTCAGATCTGGGATATCGACAATGAGCCCGAATGGTGGGACGCGGTTCATATGGACATTCATCCCTCGCCGTCAACCTACGACGAAGACTGGAGTAAGTTGCAGATCTACGGTGCGATGATCAAACAGACCGATCCAACCGCATTAGTCAGCGGTCCGGTCGCCGGCGGCTGGAGCGGCATGTTCTACTCTTCGCAAGACATGCACGACGGCTGGAGCACGTCGCCCTACCAGTTTTACGACAACCCCGAAGATCAGCAAGCGCACGGTGGCCTGCCGTTAGTCGAATGGTATCTACAGCAGGCCCAGCAATATGAACAGCAGAACGGCCTGCGTCTGCTCGATTACCTGGACGTTCACGCGTACATCGCACCCAACGGCATCTCCTTTCAAAACAACGCAGGGGACCCGACGACTGACACCTTGCGGCTAACATCGACCCGTGTCTTCTGGGACCCGAACTATGTGCCGCCGCCGGGACTTAATTCAACATCGCCGGTAACTCCTACGCAGCAGTATCCGAACGGCGAAGCTCCCCAGTTAGTCCCTCGTATGATCGGCTGGGTCAACAGCAACTACCCCGGCACCAAGACCGCGATCACGGAATATAACTGGGGTGCGACGAACGACATCACGGGTGCAATCGCCGAGGCCGACATCCTCGGCATCTTCGGCCAGCAAGGCCTGGACATGGGCTGCATGTGGTCGCCGCCCAACCCGAATCCCGGCAACGGCGCGCCACCCGACCCTGCTACGTTCTCCTTTGAGATCTTCCTGAACTACGACGGACAAGGGAACCAGTTCGGCGAAACAGGCGTTTCGGCCGCGACAACCGATCCCGATACGCTGTCGATCTTCGCGGCGCAGCGGTCCGACAACGCACTAACCATTCTGGTTCTGAATAAGAGTACGTCCGACATATCGGCGCCGGTGTCCATCGCGAACTTCCAATCTTCCGGAACGGCTCAGGTTTGGAACTATAGCTCGGCGAATCTCAGCGCAATCGTTCAGCAGCCGTCGATTGCCGCAAACAGTGCCGGCGTCACAGCTACCTTCCCCGCTCGTTCCATGACGCTACTTGTCCTTCCCGAAGCAGCCGGCGCCCTGCCGGTCCCGCAGCCCGTAATCGCCGCAGTCACTAACTCCGCGTCTTATGTGGCGACGGCAGTTTCACCCGGAGAAATCGTCACGATCTTCGGATCGAATATGGGCCCCTCGACACTCACGGGGGCGCAGCTCAGTTCTAACGGTGCGTATCTAACTCAGAACATCGGCGGCACGCGCGTGTTGGTCAATGGATACATCGCTCCCATGGTCTACACGCTGGCCGACCAGGTTGCCGCGGTCATCCCCTACGAAGCCGCTCTTTCGAAGACGGCCTATGTCCAAGTGGAGTATCAAGGAGTTCGTTCAGCTCCCTTCAGCATCCCGGTCGCTGCCGCGGTTCCAGGACTATTCACTGACGGGAACGGTACCGGGCAAGGCGCGATACTCAATCAGAATCTATCTGTCAATTCATCCGCGAATCCAGCCCACGCGGGAGATACGGTCGTGCTTTACGCAACCGGCGAAGGTCAAACGAACCCGCCGGGCGTGGATGGACGACTGGCGCTAAGTCTCTATCCTGTTCCCGCCGGCGCTTGTTCCGTAACCATCGCCGGAGCACCCGCGACCGTCGCCTACTGTGGCGCCGCCCCGAACTTCACCGCCGGCGTCATTCAGATCAACGCGCAGATTCCCCAAGGTAGTGCGCCCGGAAATTTGCCGGTTGTCCTGAATATTGGCGGCGCGAGTTCCGCCTCGAACGTTACCGTCGCGGTTCAGTAGCTTCGAGGTCTTTCAGAAGCATTCGTCCCCGTGCCCGCATGGCTGGAGTACCCGTGCGGGTAAGTGTTCGGATCAAATCTAGTACCCTCGGAAGTAAGCCCGTATGCTGCAGTGTCAGGTCCGCCAATCCCTGCATGGCAAGCGTTTTGACGATAGAACTGCTATCTTCGAGATACCCTTCCAGAATCTCAGCAGCGCGTAGCGATTCCGCGGCACTTAGTCGAATCCGGGGGATGATCAGCGCCAAGTGCCACCGGATCTCCTTCTGCGTAGCTTCCAAGAGTAGATCGAACAGCGCGGCTTTGTAGGGCTTAAGCCGGCCGGCATCCTCGCGAGACACCTTCTCCAGAGCATCGGCCGCGCGCATCGAGACACAAGCATCGTCATCCCAGAGACACTCAATCAACTCCGCGGTTGTCCCCGGCTTTAGACGGACAAGGTCCGCGACCTCATCCGCCCTTCCGATCGACCGCCGATCTCCGCCGGTCAGCATCGAGCGAATGTCAGACACAGATCCATCGTATTCGTAAGTTCCAAAGTTGTAGAGTTAAAGTGCGGCGGAAGGAAGAGGAATCGCGTGCTTCAGGAATGGCGGACAGCTTTCAACGAATTGCAGCAGGATCGGAGGAAGTTCATGATCCGGCTGAACGGCTTGACATCCGACCAGCTTGAATTCCAGCCTTCCCCCTCGGAATGGTCGCTCGTACAAGTCATCGATCACCTGGCTCTAAGCGAACGGGCTCTGCTTATAGGCGCACAAAGGAAGCTCTCGCAGCCCCCGCGCCCCGTCACGATTCGGGAGAACTTCGGGGCGCTCGCAGTCTTAGTCGTGATGAAGTCAGGGCTGAAAGTAAAAACTCCGTCTAGCGCAAAGCATGTGATCCCTCAGAACAACACCTCGTTCGATGCGGTGAGGAGCCAGTGGTCGGCAACGCGCGATGAGTTCGAGCGATTTCTGGAAGAATTACCCGCCGATCGGCGCACCAGTGCACTCTTCCGTCATCCAGTAAGCGGCGGGATGACGCCAAGTCAGGCCCTTAGGTTCATTCGCGCACACATCCATCATCATCAACGTCAAATCAACCGGTTGACTCTAGGTGTTCCCGCCGCCGTCAGCGTTGCTGAGGCCAATAGTTCGTTGTAACCCAGCTTCATAAGATACCGGTTCGACATAGCCTAACTCCTCCCGGATGCGGCTTGTGTCATAAGCAATATTCTGCGCAAAGTCGAAGCTACTCTGTGCGTCGATAAGAACCGCCGAGTCCGGGAGCGTAGCTAACCGCTCGGCGACTGTTGGCGTATACTCCTCGCCGACATTATAGATTCGGCCGGCAGCGGCAGGGTGTGTCGCCGCCAGAACGATTGCCGCCGCCACGTTCTCTACGTAACCATGCGTCCATCGCCAATCCGGATGATTCCGGTAAGCGTGCACTGTTGCGAGGTCGCTGTTACTTTCCGGTCCATATACTTTGGGTAGGCGTAGAATGGTCGCAGGCAGTTGCGGATCGCTCATCAACACTCGCTCTACCAGAATCTTTTCGTAGAAGTAGCTCAGGTCTTCCGGCGATTTCGATTTAGCCCGGTACGGATAGAGAGTCTCTCGAAGCGCCGAATCCTCTGTTAGTAGCCTGTTATCCGCCGGTCCGGTTTCCAGGCGAGTGAAGCGCCCGTAAGCCGCGCAAGCATCGGCTTCACCCATCGCGATCATATGAATGACGACGTCGATCGGGTCACTGAAAATTCCCGAAGCAAACGCAACCACGGGGATCGCGGCGAGCGGCGATCGCACATGGCGCACGCTCTCCGGCAGCGCCGCTTCGTGCTGGCCCCGATGGTAGACCGTAACCGTGTTCCCGAGCCGCGCGAGTTGCCGCACGACGTACGGGCCGATGAACTGCGTGCCGCCAATTACCAGAACGTGCAAACGTCAACAGCTAGCGCGCGATGTTCTTGCCGAAGTGAAAGGAAGGTCCGATCGACGCGCGAACCGTCCAGCGCCCATTCCGCAGAATGTCGTCGAATAGGTGATCCCACACGACATCGGTCTGCATGCGAACGCCTAAGTGGCGCGTGACGCCGATGTCGAAGCCGCCGCCGATGCCGTAGAAGCCCTGCCAGTCCGAGGTATTCTTCCCTGGGATCAACTGCGTAACGAGAGTCTGCTGAATTGGGTCCGCCGGGTGAGGCGTCGCAATTTCATGAACGGCTCCGAGCGAGGGGTGCAGCAGGATAGCGAAGTGCTTGAAGTGCCGGATCACCACGCTCGGTCCCGCGGCAAACGTCTGTGTTTGAACCGTGGTGTACACGGAAGCGTTGTAATTCGGAGGCAACAGGCCAGCCGTTTCGAGGCTGCTGAACAGCGTATTGACTTCGGTCGCCAGCGCCGTCGGAAGGTAGTTCGCGATCAGCGGAAAATCGCCGTCAGCGTGCGAATAATCGAACCCCATCGCCAGCCAGGGCTTATAGTTGTATCCGACCTGGAGATGAAAGCCGCGCTCGGGAAGGTTGATGGCCGGGCTCTCGAAGTACGCGAAGCCGGCGTACGCGTCGAACTGAGATACGTAATCCTGCTGCGCGAACGCGCAAGCAGGGATGATGCCGGAACCGAGCAGAAACAGCAGCGGACGGACGGATGTGAGTGTCATATCAGGGTAGGGCCAAACTTCACACGTTAACGAACAATAGCTTATAGCAGAGTAAGCCATGCGTTGAACGCGGATCGTCAGTTCTTGTAGGACAGTAACGAAAGCGGGTGGGCGCGCCCGTGTTGCTACGCTGAAAATCCGCATTCATGTTCCGCTTCGAGACAGCCGGCGAATCGCACGGCGAGTGTTTAGTAGCCACGCTAACCGGCTTGCCGGCCGGCATTCCGATCTCGCTCGAGCGGGTGAATCGTGAGTTGTGGCGGCGGCAACAGGGCTTCGGACGCGGCGGCCGGATGAAGATCGAAACCGATCGCGCCGAGATCGTCTCCGGCGTGCGCCACGGGAAAACCATCGGGTCGCCTATTGCCGTAATCATCCGCAATGCCGATTGGAAGAATTGGACGGAAGCGCTTCCCGTCGAAAATTCGGAAGGCTCTGAAGCGCGCCATAAAGCGGTCGATCGTCCGCGTCCCGGTCATGCGGACCTCGCCGGCGTCCTGAAGTACAACCTTGCGGATGCCCGTTATGTATTGGAACGCGCCAGCGCTCGCGAGACCACGGCGCGTGTCGCGATCGGCGCCATCGCGAAAGCATTCCTCGCCGAGTTCGGATGCTCCGTGCTCAGCCACGTCATTGCCGTCGGCCGGTATCGAATGTCGCGGAGCGTCGCGTGGGATGAGATCGAAGCGCTCGCCGCGCGTGACCAGGTGTTGCTGAACTGCGCCGATGCAGCGGACGAAGCGCGCATGAAGGAAGTCGTCGATGAGGCGTATCGAACGGGCGACACCGCGGGCGGCATCTTCGAAGTGGTCGCACGCGGTGTCCCGGCCGGGATCGGTTCGCACATCGCGTGGGACACGCGGCTCGACGGGAAGATCGCGCAGGCGATCGTGTCCATCCAAGCCGTGAAGGGTGTCGAGATCGGGGATGCCGAGCAGGGCGCAGCCAGCTTCGGCTCCGTCGCGCAGGACACCATCCATTACGACAAGGACCAGCGCGTGTTCGAGCGTGGCGCCAATCGCGCGGGTGGCATCGAAGGCGGCATGTCGAATGGCGAAGAGATTCGCGCGCGCGGTTTTCTGAAGCCGATCTCGACATTGCGGCGACCCCTCGAATCCGTCGATCTACCCACCCGCGACCCCGCGCTCGCGGCCTACGAACGATCCGATGTCTGCGTGGTTCCGGCAGCGGGAGTGATTGCGGAGGCCATGGTCGCGCTGGTGCTTGCCGGCGGCTTCATCGAGAAGTTCGGCGGCGACTCGCTCACCGAAACGCGGCGCAATTTCGACGGCTATCGCGCCCAGCTCAAGGCCTATTAAGAGCACGCTTGTTACGATTGAATTTAAAGCTCTAATCAACCCTGCGGAATGGTTTATAAGATCGTCAAATACCCTGATCCCATCCTCGAGCAGAAGTGTGATCCCGTCACAGATTTCGGCTCCGCGGAGCTCGAGGAACTGGTGGCGGACATGTTCGAAACGATGTACGCGTCCAAAGGCGTCGGACTCGCGGCGCCTCAGATCGGCATCCCGCAACGGGTCACCGTGATCGATTGCGGTGTTCGCGATGAGGAAGATCCGAACCCAATCGTTCTGATCAATCCGCAAGTGATCACGAAGGAAGGAAAGCAGACGGGCGAAGAAGGTTGTCTCTCGATTCCGGGCTTTCGCGAGGACGTGACCCGCGCCAAGATCGCTATGGTTCGCGCGCAGAACATTGCCGGTGAGACGTTTGAGATTACGGGTGAGGATTTGCTCGCCCGTGCCATGCAGCACGAAATCGATCACCTGAACGGGATCCTTTTCCTGAGCCACCTGAGCGCGCTCAAGAGGGATCTGATCAAGCGCCGCATCAAGAAGCTGATCAAAGAAGGCGAGTGGAACTGAGTTCGCGTTGCGGCTGATCTATCTCGGAACGCCGCGCTTTGCGGTGCCTACGCTGGAAGCGATCCTCTCAGCGGGACACGAGGTTGCCGCAGTGGTGACGCAGCCGGACCGCCCGAAAGGACGCGGCCATGCACTCGCTCAATCGCCTGTGAAGGAGTGTGCCGTTGCTGCGGGATTGCCCGTGCTGCAGCCGGAACGCGTGCGGCGTCCCGAAGCTGTCGCGGCTTTGCGTGAGATTGCGCCGGAGATCATGGTGATCGTCGGATACGGCCAGATCATCCCGCAATCGGTGATCGATCTCGCGCCTCGTGGGATCGTCAACGTGCATGCATCGCTGTTGCCGGAACTGCGCGGAGCCGCCCCGATTCAGTGGGCCATCGCGCGCGGCTACGATACGACTGGGGTGACCACGATGCAGATCGACGCAGGCCTCGATACCGGCGATATGCTGCTTAAGGCGGACACTGCGATCGGACCGGAAGAGGATGCCGTTGGTCTGGGTGAGCGGCTCGCGATCATGGGCGCGCAGCTTTTGGTCGATACGCTGAGCGCTCTCGAATCAGGCTCGCTTCGGGGGGAGAAACAGGACCCGCGCTCGCTACTTATGCGCCCATTCTGACCAGGGCGGATGGTGCGATCGATTGGTCACGACCCGCGCGAGAGATCCACAACTTGGTTCGAGGGTTGCAGCCGTGGCCTGGTGGGCACACACTGTTTCGTGGTCAACTGCTGCACATCTGGATCGCGCGGATGGCAACGGAACTCGTCGCGGCCGGGGAGCCTGGTTCGCTTCGGATCACACGCGATGGTGTCTTCGCCGCGGCTGGCGACGGATGCTGGTTGAAGCTGATCGAGGTACAGAGTGAAGGGCGGCGACGGATGGCGGGCGATGAGTTTGCGCGCGGACAGCGCATCGAGGACGGGGAGAAACTGGGATCATGAGCGAACTACCGCTGGGCTTCCGCTACGCCTCTGTGGCAGCTGGCATCCGTGCGCCGGATCGGGATGATCTCGCCCTGATCGTGTCGGGACCGCCCGCATCCACCGCGGCCGTGTTCACTCAGAATCGCGTGCAGGCCGCGCCGGTGCGTCTATCGCGCAAGCATGTCAAAGCTTCAAAGGGCAAAGCAGGCGCTTTGCTGGTGAACTCCGGCAACGCGAACTGCGCGACACGTACCGGCGATAAGGTCGCACTCGAGTGCTGTAAAGCTGCCGCGAAGTTACTCCGATTTCCGGTACACCACGTCCTGCTCGCGTCAACGGGCGTCATCGGCGTGGAACTCGATGGCAGGTTGATCACCTCAAAGCTGCCCGAGTTACAAGCCGGTTTAGGGCATGATTTCGGACGCGTCGCGCGCGCCATCATGACGACTGACACGGTGCCCAAAGAAGCTTTCGGCGAAGTGCCGTTACGCCGCGGTACCGTGCGTCTGGCGGGAATGACTAAGGGCTCCGGGATGATCCAGCCGCGCATGGCGACAACTCTCGGCTTCGTGTTTACAGACGCCTCGATTCCCGTTGGGCCGCTGCAAGCTATGCTGAAGCGCGCCAACGTGCAGTCGTATAGTTCGATCTCAGTCGATGGCGATACATCGACCAACGACACCTTGATCGTGATGGCGAATGGCGCGAGCGGCGTGCGGCCCGATCCAGCCGAGATGGCGCTGTTTGAAGAAGGTCTGACCATCTTGTTGCGCAATCTTGCTAAGTCGATTGCGCGCGATGGCGAAGGTGCGCGCAAACTGATCACCATCGAAGTCAGCGGCGCGCCGACGGACGATGCTGCGCGGCAGATTGCGCGCTCTATCGCGAACTCGCCGCTGGTCAAGACGGCTGTCGCTGGTTCGGATCCGAATTGGGGACGCGTCCTATGCGCCGCCGGGAATGCGGGTATCGCTTTCGATCCCGCCAAGGTCGCGATTAGCATGCAGGCTGTTCCGGTCTGTAAGGCTGGTCTGGCGGCGCCCTTCGATGAAGCGGATTTGAAGCTAAAGCTGGATGCGCCGGATTGCCTGATTCAGTTCGCGATCGGCGGTCCCGCGAAAGGCAAAGCTACCTTCTGGACCTGCGATCTTACCGAGGGTTATATCGAGATCAACGGGAGTTACCGAACATGATTCTCGCCTTAGTCGCCTTACTCGCATTTCAGCCGGCTGACGAGCCTTGCCGCGCTTGCGATACCCTGACCGCCATGGCTGCGGCGCTAAGTGACAATGACGGCGTCAGATTCATGGCCTATCTCGACAAGAGCACGCCCGGCTACTACGACATCGAGGCCAACGTGAACGCCCTCACCGCACAGCAGGATGTAGCGGCTAGTCTGGATGTGCTTGAAGAGACGGGTGACGATAAGCAGGTCGTAGATACTGTCGACTGGTTTCTGATGTGTACGTCACAGGATGGCTTGCAGGTAGTTACTCGGCGACGTACGCGGGTGAAAGTAACGGCGCGTAAGGTAGGAAAGCATTGGATGGTGACGGCTATTGATCCGCGGTCGATTCTTGATCCTGTCTCGGCAGTCCCTGCTCCAAAGAAGTAAATCGGTGCAAGCGCTCGAGAAGCTCGCGAAGGCCGGCTGCAGTGGCGAAAAGTGCGCTGGTTGGACCCCCCGCCTTGCGTTACTCGCGAGCTCATTCAGCACATTCACGAATCGGTGCGGTCCTGGCTATTCCTCGATTTCGAGAAGGTTCTTTACGTGTTGGCTTGTGACCGGTTTAGCGCCAGGCTTCCTGGGTAGCACGGGGATACGGTCTACATCACTCCTCATCTGGTCAAGATCTCCGCGCCATTCAAGCTTCCCGCGAAGTTGCCGGATCTCCGCTTGTTTGCCGAAGCGAACCACTAACTGAAGTCCAAGTATCACAGCTTCACGCTCGGTCTTTGCACCCGATGCGCGCATTGCTTCGCGCAACAGTTGCCCGTCGATTAGGATTCTGCTTCGCAAGAGTTGTACCAGTATATCTCCAGCACACCGCCCGTCACCCCTTGACAATCTACAACGATTGTAGATAATCATAGTGTGGCGAAATCATCCGATCTCATTCAGGGGACTCTCGATCTCCTGATCCTCAAGACCATCTCCGCCGGACCGGTGCATGGCTGGGCCATCGCCAAACGGATCCAGCAAATCTCCAACGATGTGCTGCAGGTGCAGCAGGGGTCGCTCTATCCCGCGCTCCACCGCCTTGAACAACAAGGCTGGATCACGTCGGAAACGAAAGCGACTGAATCCGGACGGGTCGCCAAGTTTTACTCCCTCACTCGTGACGGCAAGAAGCAGCTTGCGAAAGAACTCGGGCAGTGGAACCGTTTGTCCAACGCCGTCGGACTCGTCGTCAAGCACGCCTAGGAGGACTAATGCTTTGGCTAACCAGAGTTCGCAACCGATTTCGATCGCTCCTGCGCCGGGAACACCTGGACCACGATCTCGACTTGGAAATGCAATTTCATTTGGCTGAGCAAATAGCCGAGTATAAGTCGCGAGGCATGAGTGAGGCGGAGGCAGAGTCCGCGGCTCGCAGGCTATTCGGTTCCGTTCCGGCCTTGGAAGAGGAGTGCCGCGATCACAGGCACACTCGGTGGCTCGACGACTTACTCCAGGACACGCGCTTCGCTTTGCGTACTTTCGCGAAGTCTCCGGGATTTGCCGCCGTAGCGGTACTCACGCTTGCGCTTGGAATTGGAGCGAACACCGCGTTCTTCTCGACGGCGTACGGAATCATGTTTCGCCCACTGCCTTTTCCGGCCGGCGATCGATTAGTGGATTTGCAGGACGGCATCGCGGGCACAGGTCCGATTACGTCATTGAGAGACCTTTCTAAGACAGTAGATTACGCAGGCTATGACGGCGAGAATGAGCTCAACTTACAGATCGCCGGAGAAGCTTGGAGGGTCCGCGCCGCCGCCGTCACCTGGAACCTTGATCGCGTTCTTGGAGTCGCGCCTGCTCGAGGGCGTTGGTTCGACGCTAACGAGGAACACCCGAGCCGCGGCCATGTGGTCGTCTTGAGCGAGCAAACGTGGAGGCAGCGGTTCGGAGCTGATCCAGCCATTCTCGGCCGCCGCATCCTGCTCGACGAGCAGCCCTTTGAAATCATAGGCGTGATGCCGGCAAGCTTTACCTTCCCCGCGCCGGATACCGAGTTATGGGTTCCGATTCGGCTGGATTCGAGCAATCCGGGATACCTTTGGGGTGTCGGGAACTTATGGCCAATCGGCCGATTACGCAACGGAATGCCGCTCGCGGCGGCTCAAGCTGAACTGCCGTCCGTAATCGACCGAATCCGTCCAATGTTCCCCTGGCGCATGCCGGATGCCTGGGGACGCGGGAGCCCGGGTCGCGTCACATTCCGAATCGGTAGTCAGGGATATACGGCCGAAGCTATTCGCTCTTTCCACCGCGTCGCTCCTCTTACTCCTGATCGCATGCGGAAATGTCGCTAACTTACTACTGGCACGAGCCGTGAATCGCGAGCGCGAGTTCGCGATGCGCGAAGCCCTCGGCGCACGCCGAAGCCGACTATTGCGGCAGGTAATCTCCGAAAACTTGATCCTGGCGTTTGCTGGCGGAGTTACCGGGTTGTTTGGAGCCGCACTGATTATCAAGCTACTGCCTGCGTTACTGCCGACGGATACACCGCGACTGGGAGAGATCATCCCCGATCCCGGCTTAGTTATCGCCGGAGTATTGACCATGCTGCTAACTATGATGGTGTTCAGTCCTGTGCCGGTGATCCAGTTATTCCGGCAACATCGGGGTCCACTCATCGGCCGCGCAGTGACGGCTTCTCAGAGGAGCACAAACATCTCTCTCGCACTGGTCGGCGTTGAACTAGCCTTGGCAACAGCTCTACTTATTGGCGCCGGACTAATGGGGCGCACTCTGTGGCAGCTTTCCCAAGTCGATTCCGGCGTTCACTCGACGGGCGTCACCACGGCGCGAGTCTCCGCAGGCCCGAGCCGATGCGGAACTAAGGAGCGCTGCTGGGCGATGATTCGTGACTTGAACGGCGCACTCATGAAACTGCCCGGCGCGCGCAGCGTGAATTGGTCGAATGCGGCGCCACTCGATAAAGACATCTCCGCTACCGCGGTTGCCATTCAGGATCATCCCAAGGCGCCGAGCGAACCGGCTTTTGTCATGTGGAACACTGCCGCTACCGCGGGGTATTTTCGCGCGCTCGGAGTGCCGCTGCTCGCTGGACGCCTGTTCACCGACGGTGACCGCGCCGGCACCGCGCCCGTGATGATCGTCAGCGAGTCCACCGCGAAGCGTTTCTGGCCGCATCAGAGTGCGATTGGAAAACGCATTCGCCCGGTGGCAGACCGCGATTGGCGCACAGTTGTCGGTGTCGTCGGGGACATCGCGCAATACTCACTTACTGGCTTCCCCTCATGGATTGACGGCGTCGAATATCTTCCGCTCTCACAGGTTCTGCCAAGCGTTACCCAAAGCATCCAACTCACTCTGCTCTTCGAATCTTCCCCGCCCCAAACGGCGGCAGCGCTAATCGGCGCCGTGCGCGAACGCTTTCCTGACGTCGTGCTGTCTAAAGTAAGGTCGTTGGAAGGGATTCGGTCCGAGTCGGTTGCAGATCAGCGATCCACTGCGCGCCTATTAGTGTTGTTTGCCGCGCTTGGCTTATTGCTGGGTGTCGCCGGTGTTTACGGTGTGATTTCCCATCGCGCCGCGCTGCGCACGCATGAGATCGGAATTCGGATGGCGCTAGGCGCAGGTGCAGGCACCGTCATGCAGATGATTCTGCGGGAAACGCTACTTGTCTCATTGGGTGGAACCGCCGCCGGAATTGCCGTAGCGTTCGGTTTGAGCCGCTACTTACGAACACTTCTGTTCGGGGTAACTACTCATGACACAACTACCTTACTCGTCTGCCCCGCAGCCTTACTGGCCGCTGCGCTACTGGCGGCAATCGTTCCCGGATTGCGGGCTTCGCGAACCGACCCCGCTGTGACTTTACGCGAGGAGTAACCAACTAATGACTAACTTCCAAAGGCGCTAACGGAATCCGCTTACCCACAACAGACCCGTAAGCGTCAAGATCGGCCGCAACCCGGCCCGAGTAGAGCTTGAAATACGTCTTGCCGTCGCTCAACAGATTCTCCACCGAACTGTAGTCCATAACCGGCAAATCGATCGTCACGTGCGTGTCTCGGTTAGAGAGATTCAGAATCACCAGGATCTCTTCATCTCGCGTCTTCCGCAGAAAGCTCAGTATGCGATCCGGCTCGCTGTTGTCGACCCAGATCAACTCCCCTGAAGTCAACGCCGGATGCTGACTACGCATCGCGAAGAGACGCTCGTAACTAGCGAGCGTCTTCTTCACTAACGGGTTGTCATTTCGGTCCGTTCGCTCGATCCACTGAATCGGCGCGCTGGTGATCCAATGTGTCGGCATCGGATCGCCGATCTCCTGGCCGTTGTAGAGAAACGGGATTCCGTCCAGAGTAAAGTCGAGAGTAGAAGCAAGTAGAGCGCCCGCATCGCCTAACTGAAGGACAGCACGCCGCCAATCGTGGTTGTCGCTGAAGCGCAACAACCGCGCGCCGTGTGGGAACGTCTTCCTGGTTTGCTCCCAGTCCTCGCGAATTCTGATTGCCGGCTCTCCATCGCGCATCACCGACATCAGGGTCAAGTAGCCCTGAAAATTGTAACTAATGTCGAAGGCTTGTAACTGGTCATCGGGGCGGTCGGACTCCGAAAGTAGAATCACATTGCGGTCCACCCGATCGAGCGATTTTCGAGCTTCCTCCCAGAATGAGACCGGAACTCCACCCCCGACATCACAGCGGAAGCCGTCTACCTTGAAGTCGCGCACCCAATGAACCAGGCTATCGATCAGGTACTTACGGACTTTCGCATTAGTGAAGTCCGGAAGCGGCTGGGGCCAGAATCCCCGCGCTATTTTCCCGTCGCCTGTGTGGACAAGTAAGTCCGGAGTCTTCATCAAGACGCCATCCGGAGCCGTGTGGTAATAAACGGTGTCCAACATTACCTTCAGATGAAGCTGATGAGCGGCCGTAACAAAGTCGCGCAGATCTTGCTCGGTACCGTACTGTGGATCGATCGCGTTATAGTCTGCGATGTTATAGGGTGATGCGTGCGGCACTCCGGAACGCTTCGCGATGGGGCCTAGATAGACCACGGACGCGCCCAGATCCGCGACGCGCTGCAGACCAGGAATGGCGCCCCGCAACGTGCCTTCTTTGCTGAACGCGTCCAGCCAGATTTCGTAGATGGTGAGTTTGTTGACCCAATCCGGTTCGGCCCGCGCTTCACGAGAGCCGAACAAAAGGTTCTGACCGAAAGCAACTGCGTTACAAGTAAGTCTACAGAGAGTTAGCGCCAGGAAAATCGCGCCGAGTTTGCGCATCTTTCATAGAATGCCAGCCTAGCTCGCACGCCTGCTTTAAACCGGACGTTCCGCGCCGACTAAGCGGAACATAATGCGCGGACGTTCTCGCCAATCGGCACTCAGTCCGATGCGCACGACGTCGATCTCTGGCGCGAGGAATCGCAGGATCGTCTCCATCGAGGGATGAAACTGGAGCGCGGGAGCGATCAAGAGCAGGCGTGGCGGATCGCGCCGTAACTCGGTGCCGGGGAAGTAGCCGAACCTCCCGAATTCGCCCCGGTCCAGATGCCATTTCACGCGAATCCAATAATCCAGCGCTTGTAGCGGCAGGTGCAGATCCGGTGAAGCCTTCAACTCCAGAACGGCGAGGCGGCCGGTATAATCTACCGCTAGAAGATCGATCACGGTGCGGTTCTGTGCCGCGATCGCCGGAACCTGGCCGTAAACCGGCGACGCAACGAGCGACGCTTCCACTGTTTCCAGGTTCGAACGAACGACTGATTCGAGCCACGCCTCGGGATTCTGCTGCCAGATCAGCGCCTGTGAGTCAGCACCGGCACTGCGCATCTCGTGCAAGCTGGCCGCAATGGCCTGCGCTTCTTCCACACTAAGCCCGGCGGCCCCGTTACCCAAACGCCCGTTCTTATAGCGGGCGAACTCAAGGCCGGCCACGCGAAAACTAACTTCCCCGAAGGCGACCGGCACGGCCTCGGAAAACGGAATCGTGAACGGCAGCGGGAGAGGCATGGCGGCACGGTTCAAGCGACGTTAGGACGTTGCCGTAATCGTTCGGATCGAGCGGCATAGCAAAGTCTTCATCCGAGTACAGGTACATCATGAACCGCGCTTGGGCCGCATCGAAGAAGGGCAGATAGAAGCTGAGCAGCGGCGCCACCGGCGACGGCGCCCAGAATTGCAGCGTGGTGATGGTCAGTTTGGGATAGAGCCGCCGCGCGTAGTCGAGCCAGATCAAGCCGAAGCTGAGCATGGCGGGGAAATCGTTCGCTTCGGGCGGCGCTCCTATGGCGGCGATCGCTTGCGTGCCACGGGTCAGCAGCGCCCGTGGATACGCGGGCGAGAGGGTGTGTTCCAGATCGGGGTCGCTCGAAATCCGCGCCATACGCCAGCCCGATAGTTCCCGCTCCAGCATGCGGCGGAATCGCTCGCGGAAGATGAGTCTGGAGCCTTTGCGCTCATGATCGCCGTGGCGTGGATGCGCCATGTCGATGAGCTGCAGTTCGCCCGACCGTCCGCCAAATCGCTGCACCGCCAGAGTGAGGCAGCCGCGCTCCGAGCGTGTAACGCCGCTGATCCGACGAACCAGATTGCGCGTGTCGTCCCAGGCGTTCAGCGTCAGGAAACCGGGCCGGTCTTCAAGTGAAAGGGAGTCGGCCTGGATCAGCAAAAGCGGCTCGCCCGGTTCGAGGATGGCGGGTCGGCGGGCGCGTTCCAAGAAGCGACGGATCGCTTCACGAACCGCGGGGCTATCGACATGCGGCTGTATCGCGACTCGATCCATATCGAAGTTGTGTGGCCACCAGAGAGCCATGTTCTCCCCGAGAGCTCTAGGCTGGAAGTGCAATTGCGACACAAAAACCCGTGAAATGTTCTTGGCTCAACGCCAGTGTCGTCCTATTTACAGTTGTTTCAGTAGCGCACGCCCAAACACCGCGCAAATCGGGGCAACCCGTACAACCCAAATCGCAGCCGCCCGACGTCGGCCAGGTAAATAACGGCACCCTGGCGGACCCGGTCGGCCCGAACTCGACCGGCTCGGCGGTTCTGCGGGCGCAAATCCTGCTGGACCGCGCGCATTTCTCGCCAGCGGAGATAGACGCGATCTATGGCGTGAACCTCGGCCGCGCAATCCATGCTTATCGAGCAGCGAATGGCATGCCCGATTCCGACACAGTGGACGCGGACATGTGGGCGAAATTGAATCAGGACACTGCGCCCGCCATCCAGCAGTACACCTTACAGGACGCCGATGTTGCCGGGCCCTATACGCCGAACATCCCCCACGACATGATGGAAATGGCGAAACTGCCCGCGCTCAACTACGAAAACGCGCAGCAGGGTCTTGGCGAAAAATTCCATTGCTCGCCCGCTTTGCTCGGGCAGCTGAATCCGGGAGTCGATTTCACAAAGGCGGGCACGCAGATCATGACGCCGAACGTAATCGTAACTCCTCCAACGGGACATGTCGCTCACCTTGAGGTCAGCAAAAATCGCGGCGTGGTTCAAGCGATGGGTGATGACGGGAAAATTATTGCGACTTATCCGGCCACCATGGGAAGTGAGCACGATCCGCTTCCCATCGGCGATTGGAAGATCCTGGATGTTAAGAAGTACCCCTACTTTCACTACAACGCGAGCTTGTTTTGGGATGCGGCGAATAAGTCGGATCGCGCCACGATTAAGCCTGGGCCTAAGAACCCGGTGGGCGTCGTTTGGATGGGATTGAGTAAGCCGCATTACGGGATCCACGGAACCGAAAATCCCCATACAATCGGGCACACGGAATCGCACGGCTGCATTCGACTGACAAACTGGGATGCAATGGAACTAGCGAGCATGGTATCCAAGGACACACCGGTTACCTGCACCGAGGACTAGGATGCGATCACCATTCATGCGGTTTACGTTAGCGTTCGTGGTGATCGTGATTTGCGCCGGTGCAGCGTGGTTTTACTTCACGCGACGCGCGCCCACCCCCGTTGCAACTACGGACAAACCGTCGCCCTCAGGACCGGTCCAGCCCTTGACACCACCAATAACTCATTCAACAGAACCAGCGCCCGGACCGCAGCCGCAGATGGCGGACAGCCCGCCCGACATTGACGGATTGAACTATCCGGAAGTAGCTATTCCAGGTTCGGAAATCCCGCCGGCTACGCCGCCCGGTCAGCAGTCTACAGCAGGTTCAGGCTATGTTGCGGAGTTGACCGCGCGCAAACTCGTCATGCCGATTGACGGTGTCCAGGCCCAACAGTTATCTGATACGTTCAACGATCAGCGAGCAACATCAAAGCACGAAGCCAACGACATCATGGCTGCGCGCGGAACCCCGGTGCGGGCGATCGATGAAGGTAACATCGTCAAGCTATTCCTAAGTAAGCGGGGCGGCAACACGATCTACCAGTTCGACGATTCGCGAAAGTATTGTTACTATTACGCTCATCTTGATAAGTACGCCCCGGGAATTAAGGAAGGAAGCTTGGTGCGGGCGGGAGACGTAATCGGCTATGTCGGATCGACGGGCGATGCTGACGCGAATGCGCCGCATTTGCACTTCGCGATCTCATTGCTGAATCCGGATCAACACTACTGGCAGGGGACACCGCTTGATCCCTATCCTGTGCTGGTGAAAATTGCCGGCAGCGCGTCGAAATAATAGCCGTATAAACTAAATACCGAATGTTTCTTTTAGCAGCGCTCCTACTACTTTCACTTCCGCAATCCGATCAGACCGCGGACGTCGCAACCAGGTATGCAGGCACTTATTCGAGCAACAATGGCGGAGACGGAAAACTGCGGCTCTCCATTAAAAAAGTCGCGGATGGATTGGAGTGCAAGCTTGCCTACACGATTGGCGACCAGCCGGAGATTAATGCCGAAAATTTCTCCTGCAGGATGGAAGGGACATCGCTGAAGGGCTATTATGAAGTCGCCACCGATGGCGGCACGGCAAAGATCACGCTCGAAGCTGTGATGTCGGGTAATGCTCTGGAGGGGACTTATACGGAACTTGGTCCGGACGGTAAACCGGCGGATTCGGGCAAGTGGAAGGTTAGAGCGACGCAGTAGCCCCGAAAGAACTATCCTATAGAAGGAGCGCAGCGTGACGATCACACTCGATTTGAATCCGGAAGTGGAGGAAAGCCTCGCGGCGAAGGCGAAGGAGCGCGGGGTTTCCTTGGAGGCATATGTCAAGGAGATTGTTAGCCAGCAAATTCTTGCCGGGGCTCCATCGACCCAGAGAGACAAGGTGCCCCAGATACCTATAAGGCATCTTGGCGACGTGGGATCTTTGCGTCGGGAAGATATTTACGACGACATTTATTGAGCCAGGTGTAATTGATGCAAACATCCTGGTATATGCGATCAACCCCGAGTCGTCGCAACACGCTGGCTCGAACAATTTGCTCGAAGGCGCCCGAAATCCCGCGAATACTCTGTTTGTTACGTCCCAGATTATCTGCGAATTCTACTCGATAATTACCAATCCCAGACGTGTGGCCGTTCCGCGACCGGCGGCCGACGCTTTGACCATCGTTTCAGACCTCCTAGCATTTCCCGGCCTGCATGTTCTACCCTCACCGCGAGCGGCGGTTCAGCGGCTGATTGAACTACTTGGACGTCGAAGGGTAATCGGAAGAGGCGTCTTTGACCTGCAAATCGTAGCTACAATGTTGGCCAACGACATCCGTCGCATCTATACTTTCAACGTACGCGATTTCCGGATCTTCCGGAACTGTCCGTCGTCAGCCCTTAACTGCGCGATTCAGCGAACCCACCTCCCAAACGCTGCGTATAGACAAATACCGGCTATGATACGAACCCTCACACTCCTCATTCTCTCGATCGCCCCAGTGGCTTTTGCGGCTGACATCGCGGGCGAGTACACGGGCACCTGGTCCAGCGACAGCGGGTCTTCCGACGGGAAACTGCACCTCACGGTCACCAAAAGCGCCGACACCTGGGACTGCAAGCTCGCTTATTCGGGCGGGGACCAACCGGAAGTGACTCCGAAACCGGTGTCGTGCACAGTCACCGCGGGCAAGTTGAAAGCGCAGTACGAAACTGCCGGTGACGACGGGAAACAAAACATCACGCTTGAGGCCGCGATGACCGGCGATGCGCTCCAAGGCACCTATAAGGTAGCGGCCGACGGCGGCGAGGCGCTAGATTCAGGTAAGTGGAAAGCGTCAGCAGCGCATTAGAACGGGTTCGTGAGCGGATGGCTAGCGCGGCTGCGCGCAGCGGTCGTTCGCTGGAAGAGATCACGCTGCTCGGCGTCACGAAGATCTTCCCCGCTGCCGTCGTGCGCGCGGGCTATGAAGCGGGCTTGCGTGAGTTCGGCGAGAACTACGTCCAAGAGTTCGAGTCGAAGAGCACTGAACTGGGGGGCCTTACTGACGCGCGTTTTCACCTGATCGGCCATCTGCAATCGAACAAGACTCGCAAAGCGGCGGAACTTTTCCAGGTGATCCAAAGTGTCGACTCGGCAAAGCTCGCGCGGCGCCTGAATGAGGCCGGAAGCAAGCTCGACATCTACATCGAAGTGAAGACTTCCGACGAAACGTCCAAGTCAGGCGCGGATGAAGCCGATCTTCCGGCGATTGTGGAAGCCGTGCGTTCGTCCCCCAATCTTTCGCTCCTTGGGTTAATGACGGTTCCCAAATGGTCGGAGGACGCCGAGCAATCCCGCCCGGCTTTTGCGCACTTGCGCGAACTGGCGGGACGCTACGGCTTGAGCAAACTCTCCATGGGGATGTCGAACGATTTCGAAGTGGCGATCGAGGAAGGCGCGACACTGATCCGGGTCGGAACCGCGATCTTCGGCAAGCGCGCTAAACCGGCATGATCGTCGGCTATCACGCGCCGCTGCCGCCAGCCCGAACAGGCGTTGCGGACTACGCGAAGGTACTTCTCGACGCGCTGCGCCAGAAGGGCGATGTCGTCGTGAATGCGCGCCACGCAGACGTGCAGCTTTACCACCTCGGCAACAACCCGCTGCATCGCGAGATTTACGAGCGAGCGCTCACGACGCCCGGCATTGTCATCCTGCATGACGCGCTGCTGAATCACTTCTTCCTGGGCACGCTCGATCGTGACCGCTACATCGAAGAGTACGTCTACAACTACGGCGAGTGGGAGCGCGGCTTCGGGGCGGCTCTATATGATGGCCGCGCAGCATCCGCCACCTCGCGACGCTATTTCGATCGGCCCATGCTGCGCCGTATCGCCGAGTGCTCGCTCGCTGTTGTGGTTCATAACCCCGCGGCCGCCGAGAGGGTCCGGGCTGCTGCGCCGAAGGCTCAAGTTGTCGAAATCCCTCATCTATTCACCCTGCTGCACGCGCCGCAACCTGACACGCGGGCTCGTATCCGCAACGACTGGCGGCTCCCGCCGAACGCTTTCGTCTTCGGGCTCTTCGGATACCTACGCGAGACCAAGCGCGTGCTCCCGATCCTCCGAGCCTTCGAAAAACTCCATTGTGAATTGCCGCATTCTCGCCTGCTGCTCGCGGGAACATTCGGATCCGAAGATCTGGCGCGAGCCGCGGCGCCGTATCTCGAGCATCCCGCGATTTTGCGCGCGGGCCACCTACCCGAGCGCGAGTGGTGGAACGTTGCCGATGCGGTGGACGCCGGGCTCGCGTTACGCTATCCAAGCGCAGCGGAAACCTCCGGAATCGCCATCCGTCTGATGGGACTAGGCAAGGCCCGTCTTTCTGACCGACGGCCCGGAAATCTCGCGCATTCCCAACGACTGCTGCTTCCGGGTTAGCGGCGGAGTTGAAGAAAGCGTTGAACTGTCGCACACTATGGAGTTAGCCGTTCGTCGTCCTGAGATTTCTGCCGCGATTGGAAATCGGGCTGCGCTTTACGTTCGTGAGCAACACGGCATCAGTCGAATCGCCGATCAGTTCTGGAACCTGTTATGCGAAGTCTCCGCATCTGCGCCCTCATTGTCGCTGCCCTGACGCCGTCGCTCCGAAGCGCGGGAACCGACACGCATGTGCCGTTCACGCAGACGCATGAGTGGATTCCCATGCGCGATGGCGTGCGGCTCGCCGCGAATCTGTTTCGCCCGGAGACGACCACGCGTCTCGGGACCATCCTCGTGCGCACGCCCTACGGAAAGGTCAGCGAGCTGACGCCGAATTACCAGGCGCTGGTCGATCACGGATACAACTTTCTGATAGAGGACGTTCGCGGCCGATATGAAAGTGAAGGAAATTTCGATCCGCTGCAACAAGAACCTCTCGACGGGAACGACACCATCAACTGGATCGCCGAGCAGCCGTGGTCAAACGGAAAAGTAGCCATGACCGGTGGCTCATATCTGGGCATCACGCAATGGAAGGCGGCGGCGCTCAACAACCCTCATTTGAAGGCGATCTTCCCGGTTGTTTCGGGCGACGACGATTACCGCGATCGCTTCTACTCGCCGGGCGGGGCGATGAAGTGGGGGCACCGGCTCGAATGGGTCAGCGAGAACATGCGCGTGGCGGAATTTGCACCGCCGCCCTTCGATAAATTCATCTGGACATTGCCGGAGCGGCATGCGGACCAGGTAGTTGCGGGCCGCGAGATCAACATACTGAAGGCGGCCTTCGATCACCCGGCTGACGACGCGTTTTGGAAATCGATCTCGACGCGCGAAAAGTTGGCGTCCATCAAAGTGCCGGTGTTCTCCGTCGGGGGCTGGTACGACAACTATGTCGAAGGCGATCTGGACGCTTTCGCAACGCTGCGGAAAAGCGGGACGCCGGCCCGGATTCTGATCGGACCGTGGCCGCACAACATGTCAACTCGGATCACGACGGTGGACTTCGGACCGGCTGCCCATCCTCCGCTGCGTCGCTCACAACTCGAATGGTTCGACGAATGGATGAAGGGTGATACGGTTCCCTTGGCCGCCACGCCGCCGGTTCGCATCTTCGTGATGGGCGCGAACGTCTGGCGCGATGAGAATGAGTGGCCCATCGCTCGTGCCGTCGCGGAGCGGTTCTATCTGAGGAGCGGCGGTCACGCGAACACGAGCTCGGGCGACGGGATGTTGCTTGAGGAGGTGAAGGAAGCTCCTCCGAGCCGGGCGAAAATTGACGCGAAGACCGACGCGTTCACCTACGATCCGCGCCATCCCGTGCCGACCGCCGGCGGTTCCGTTTGCTGTAACAACAAGCTTTTTCCGTGGGGACCGGAAGATCAGCGTCCAGTCGAAAAACGCGGCGACGTTCTGGTCTACACCACGCCTCCCCTTCGTGAGGATGTCGAAGTCACTGGGCCGATCGCCTTGGTACTCGAAGCTGCTACGACCGCGCGCGATACCGACTTTACCGGCAAGCTCATCGATGTCTATCCCGATGGGCGCCCCTTCAATCTGACCGACGGCATCATCCGTGCGCGTTACCGCGAGGGCATATCAAAACCGAAACTCCTCGATTCGACCAAGCCGGTGAAGTACTTCATCGATCTGGGCGTGACGTCGAATGTATTCAAGCGCGGCCACCGATTGCGGCTCGAAGTGTCGTCGAGCAATTTTCCGCGATTCGACCGGAACCCGAACACCGGCCGCGCCATTGCCGATGAAGTGAATCTGGTTCCAGCGAATCAAACCATCTTCCACAGCACTCACCACCTGTCTTATCTGGTTCTACCTGTTGTGCCCGCGAACGTGCGCTACACTGCTTCCGCACGCCACTGATTTACATCTACGTTGATGACATTGAAACCAATACCGGCGCTGATTACCCGTCAGCGTGAACCGGACAACCTTGAATCGCACTTCTCCGCTCTCGACGGGGTGTTGACGCCCAATGACTCGTTCTATGTTAGAAGCCACTTCGAAGCGCCAGTAATAGAACCTGGCGCGTGGCGGCTGCGCATTGAAGGGTCGGTGAATCAACCGATCGAGCTGTCGTTGGAAGACTTGCGCGGGATGCCGGCGCACACCCATACCGCGGTCCTCGAATGCGCGGGAAACGGTAGGCTTTTTCTCAAGCCAAAGAAGGACGGCGTGCAATGGGAATTCGGCGCAGTCGGATGCGCGCGTTGGACTGGTGTGCCTCTATCGGCCGTTCTCGACCAAGCCGGAGTGCAACCGGGAGTTGTCGATGTGGTGCTCGAGGGGGCCGACTCCGGGACACCCGAGAAAGCGGACCATCCCAAAGGGAAGATCACCTACTCTCGGAGCTTGCCGTTGAGCAAAGCGCGACAGCCTGAAGTTTTGCTTGCCTATGAAATGAATGGCGAGCCGTTGACGCGCGCGCATGGAGCGCCGGTGCGCGCGGTCGTGCCCGGCTGGTACGCGATGGCGTCGGTCAAGTGGCTGCGGCGGATTCTCTTGATCGATCATCGCTTCCAAGGTTTTTGGCAGACGGTCGACTACGCGTACTGGTCGGCGCGCGACGGGCAACCTCCGGAACATGTTCCGATCAGTGACATCGCCGTGAAGTCCACGATTGCTCAGCCGGCAGCTAATGACCGGATCGCAGTAGGCGCGCCCGTTCGCGTGTTCGGCGCTGCCTGGAGCGCGGGCCCGGCTATCACGACGGTGGAAGTTAGTGTTGACGACGGCAAGCTGTGGAACTCAGCGAAGCTGATCGACGAAGCGCACGAACATGCCTGGCAGCGATGGGAGTTTTCGTGGCAGCCCGACAAGCCGGGCCGCTATACGCTGCGCTCGCGCGCTACCGATGCCGCCGGAAACACTCAACCCGCCGAACACAACAAAGATCACGGCGGTTACATCGTGCACCACACGTTGCCGGTGATCGTTGAAGTGGAGTAGCGCTCAGCCGAGATCGAGTTCCCAGGTCTGCCCGATCAGATCCTTTCCGAAACTGTGGTGGGGCTCTTCTTTGACCAGGTGAAATCCGGCCTTATTGTAGATGCGATGCGCGGCAACCAGAATACTCTGCGTCCAGAGAACGATCTTCTTATAACCCGCGGTGCGGGCGAACTGAACGCACTCGTTAACGAGCGCGTGCCCGAGCCCTAAGCCGCGGGCGCTCGGTTCAACAAACAAGAGACGGAGTTTCGCGGTGTACGGCTGGTCAGGATGTCTAACCAGAAAGACGTGACCGACACTTTGTCCATCCGTATCCGCAATCCAACAGCGCTCACATTTCGGATCGAAGTTCGTGATGAAGGCGTCAACGATGCGCGCAACAAGCGCTTCGAAGGTCTCGTTCCAACCGTATTCCTCGGCGTAGCCGATTCCTTCACGATGAACCACCCAACCCATATCGCCGATTCGGTGCGGGCGAAGTATATATGGTGGGCGCGCGTCGTTCGTCTTATTCAGAATGCGTTCTGCCGTCTGTAAGCTGTTGATGAACTCCGATCGCGTGGCCGGCGGCATGGCGTTCAAGAACCGTTCGTCCCTGGGATTCGGATAGCGCGTTCAGCTTGCGAAACGCGGACTTGCCTTGAGCGGTAAGAGTCAGCTCCGCGTGGCGAGCATCCTGCTTTGAGGTCGTCCTCTTCAGCAGGCCGTCCTGCTCGAACTTGCTCAGAATACGGCTTAAATAGCCGGAATCCATTCCCAATTCCTCGGCAATTTCTTTCGCTTTGGGCGAGATGCGATTCGCGACTTCATAGAGCGCACGAGCTTGGGCCAGACTGAATGGACTGTCGAGAAGGTGTTCGTCCAGGGTCCCGAGGAAACGCGTATACATCCGGTTGAAACGCCGGAACGCCGCCACGTCGTCAGTGATCACTCCGATATTGTCAACCGAATTAGTTGACTCTGTCAACCTTTGGATTGAAATGCGTAATTGACGCTCGGAGTGACGATCAGCGATAGCACGAGCGACGCGAAGATCCCTCCGATTACCGCGATTGCCAATGGTTGAAGCATCTGCGATCCCGCTCCGATCGCAAGCGACAGCGGGATCATCCCTGCGACTGTCGCGAGTGCAGTCATCAGGATCGGTCGCAGACGCCTTTCGCCGGCTTCGATCATGGCTTGCCGGGCGTTCATGCCGCTCGCGCGATTGCGTTGGTCTGCATCGAGCAGCAAAATTCCGTTCTTCGCCACAATCCCGACTACCATGATCAAGCCCATGAAGCTTGAGAGGTTGAACGTGGTCCGCGTGATCAGCAGCGCCAGGAACACTCCTGACGTCGACAGCAAGGCGGAGGCAAGGATCGCGATCGGCGCCGCGAACGTTCGGAATTCGATGAGCAGCACGACGAACACAAGCAGCACCGCGAGGATCAACACGATCACCAAATCATGAAACGACTTCTGCTGCTGCGCGTAAGTGCCGCCGTACTCCACGCGGATCGACGGCGGAACGTGCAGCCCGTTAATCGCGTTCTTTACAGCGTCCACTCCCGCGCCCAAATTCACTCCCTGCAAGCGACCCGTTACCGCCACGTCGCGCTGCAGATTTTCGCGAAGGATTTCAGTCTGTCCCGGAATCTCGTCCATGCCGGCTAGAGTACGAAGCGTCGCGGTCCGGCCGGTGCCGCTGACCAGCAGCGTGTTGCGCATCTGATCGAGGCTCGATCGCACCGATTCCGGGAACCGCACCCGAAGCGTATACGATCGATTGTTGACGATCACCGGAGTGGTTGCGGGTTCTCCCGAGAGCATCGCGCTCGCGTCCAGTTCGACTTCCTGCGGAGTGAAACCCGCGCGCGCCGTAATCGCCGGGTCGACCGTGAAGACGACGGCCGGTCCGCTGATGGTGTTCTCAATCCCGTTCTTCACGTCGACCACGCCCTTCACCTGCTTCACCGCATCGCCCACCTTCGGCGCCCACTGCTTCAACAGCGCGGCATCCGGCGAGAAGAGCTTCACTTCAATCGGATCAGGCGAACTGGTGAGATCGCCGATCATGTCCTGCAACACTTGCGGGAAGTCGGTGTCGAGCATCGGATATTCGTCGCTGACTTTGTCGCGGACCGCCGCAATTACCTCCTGGACGCTACGGCTTCGTTTCGATTTCAACTTGACCGAAATGTCGCCGGTGTTGGCCTCTGTGACCGCGGCCAAACCAAGCTGCAGGCCCGTGCGGCGCGAAGTGCTCTCGACTTCCGGGAAGGTGTGCAGGATACCTTCGACGCCGCTGACCACGCGATTGGTTTCGGCAAGCGATGATCCGGCGGGCATCAGATAGTCGAGGACAAATCCACCCTCATCCATTTCGGGCAGCAGGTCGGAGCCGATCGAACGGTAGCAGAGATACGACACTGCGATGAGCACGAGCGCTACAATCGCGAGGATCCACGGACGGAGCAGCACCCTATCGAGCGCGCGCTCGTAGAACTTCGTCACGCGCGGCATGCGCTGATCGTGCTGGCGCGTTGTCTCTCGCAGCAGGTAAAGGCTGAGTGTCGGCGTCCAGCTGAGTGCAAGGCAGAGCGACGTCAGGAGCGCGATCCCGACCGTGATCGCGAGGGCGCGAAAGAACGTGCCGTTCACTCCAGTGACGCTGATCAGCGGCAGGAACACCACGATCGGCGTGATGGTGGATCCGACTAGTGGAATCCGGATCTCGGCAAGCGCGCTTCGAATCGCTTCGACGCGGCCCTGTCCGTTCGCGCGATGTAGCGCGATGTTTTCGACGACCACGATCGCATCGTCGATCACCAGACCGACCGCAGCGGCGAGTCCGCCGAGAGTCATCAGGTTGAACGACATGCCGAACGCGCGTAAAGCGATGCAGGTGATTCCGATCGTTGCGGGGATCACCAGGGCGGCGACCAGCGAAGTTCCCCAGTCGCGCAGGAACAAAACCAGGATGATTCCGGCTAGCACCAAACCAACCAGAATGGCGTCGCGCACACTATGGATCGAGCCTTCGACAACGCCGGATTGGTCATAGAAGGACGAGATTTGGACGTCGGGCGGCAGAGACGCGCGTAAGCTGTCCAGCTCGTTCTTCACTTCGTTGGCGACATCTACCGTGTTTCCATTCGGTTGTCGGAAGACATTGAGCAGCACCGCCGGCTTGCCATTCGCGGTAACGATGGTGTACACGGGTTCGACCGATCGGCGCACTGCGGCGACGTCGCCGATGCGCACGGGAACGTTCGCGGGCGTAAGCTTCACGACGATGTTCGCGATCTGATCGGGAGTCGTCGCCTGACCGCTGACCAGCGTGAGTACGAGCTGATGCCGATTCTCGATCAAGCCGGGGGAATCTAATAAATTGCTCTTGCTGATCGCGTCAAGAATTGCGGGAACCGTCGTCTGCGTTTGCAGCAGTTTTCCGGGATCGGGTTCGATGGCAAACTCGGGAACCTGGCCGCCCTGCACGAGAATATTCGAGACGCCATCGAGGCGATTCAGGCGCGGCTTTAGCGTGTACGTCGCGAGATCCCAAAGCGCCGCCGGACTCACAGTTGCGGACGTCAGACTATACCCGAGAATCGGAAACGCCGCGAAGGTCAGGCGGTTCGCCGTCACTTTCGCGGTAGCCGGAAGGGTGGTTCCGACACGCGCGAGCGCCGCGTTCACCAAGTCGAGTGTCTGGAACATATTGACGTTCCAGTTGAAGAACAGATCGATTTCGGCCGAACCGCGCGACGTGATCGAGCGGACGGTTTCGAGGCCGGGTACGGTGTTGAGTGCTTCTTCGATCGGACGCGTGACGGTGACCTGCATCTGATCGATCGGCATCACGCCGTTGTCGACCCCGACTAGAATCCGCGGGAAATTGGTCTCGGGAAAAACGCTGACCGGGATCGTTCGAGCCAGGTAAACGCCCGCGGCGACCAGCACGACGATGATGAAGATGATCGGCTTGCCGAAGCGCGCCGTCCAGTGCTCATTCATGATCGTCGGGTTTACCTGCTTCGACCTGTACCTTTGCCTTATCCGCTAGACCGACGCCGCCAACGGTAACCACTTTCTCGCCGCCCTTCAATCCGGAGACGATTTGAACTTTGTCTCCATCGCGCGCGCCCGTTGTCACTTTGGTCTCGTGTGCGACGGAATCCGGCGTGACCACCATGACCTCGCTTCCGCCTTCGTCCGACGCCAGCAGAGCCGGGGACGGCACGATCACAGCGTCTTTAATTTGCTGCGCTTCGATGGCCACGCTGGCCGTCGTGCCGGGTTTCAACCGCTCGCCGGGATTGCGCGCCTTCACCCACACTTCGATCGTCGTGCTCGAAGGATCTACGGCCGGACTGACAACCCAGACTTTGCCCTTCAGCTCAACCCCAGGCGCGGAGATGGTCGCCGTCTGCCCCACCTTTAGAAAGCCGATTTCCTCGACGGGAACATTCGCGCGCGCCACGATGTCCGAGATGTCGATGACGGTGATTACCGCCGCCCCGCTGGACGCCATCTCTCCTGCGGCAACCGGACGATCGGCAACGACGCCATCGATCGGGCTGCGGATCTGCGAATAGCCGACCTGCGCCTCGGCGCTGTTGAAGCGCGCCTTGGCCGCGTCCACTCCGCTTTGTGCGCTACGAGTTTGCGCGGTACGGCTTACGTTCTGCAGACCTTCCAGATGCCGCGCCGCAGTGTCGTACTGGCTCTGCGCCTGCGCAAGAGAGACGTGCGCATCGTCGGCCAGCTTCTGCGCGAGCGCGCCTTCCTTCACCAGCGCGGTGCGGCTCTCGAACACTTTCTTGGCCGCGTCCAATTGCTGCTTTGCGCTCTCGACATCCGCGCGCGCTTTGGTCATGTCTTCCGGTAATTGCGCTTCGGTCGTTGTTGCAAACTGCGCTTCGGCCTGCGTGTATAGAGCTTTGTTCTCATTTGCCGCGGCGACCAGATCGCGGTCTTCAAGTTCCGCAAGCAACTGCCCGCGGCGGACGTGATCGCCGCGATTCACCAGAATGCGGCTTATCGGTGCGCTGAGTTTCGGCGTGATGGCGGACTGACTCACCGGATACAAGATCGCCTGCGCGGTGACGACGCGTTCGATCGGTCCGCGCTCGGCCGTAGCGACTTCGACCGGTGTCGCGGCGTCTTTTTCTGCCTCGCTGGCCTTGGGTTTGGACCCGCATCCCGCCACTACGAGAGCTAATGTGATGAGCAGGATTCTCTGTCGCATCTCTTCAGCGCCCCGTCATCGTTTCGAGTTCAGCCACCGCGAGCCGGTAGCGAAGTAATCCATCTGCATAGCCATTGCGCGCCGCCACGGCGGTCGTTTGCGCATCGACAACTTCCAGCACGGTTGCTTCCCCAGCTTGATAGCGCAACAGCGTCAATCGCAGGCTTTCCTGCGCGAGATCGACCGTATTCCGAAGCGACGCGATCTGATCATGCGCCGCATGCGCTTCCAGATATCCCGACGCGATGTTCGCGTGCAACTGTTTCTCCGCCACGGTGAGATCGCTCTGCGCCTGCTCCGTGCGCAACTCCGCCTGTTTGACTTTGCTGCGTGTCGCGCCCCAATTCCAGAGCGGAATCGTCAACGTCACCTGACCCGAATATCCCAGGTTTTGCCGGTTGTTCACGAGATAGTCCGGCTGCGTGCTGCGCCCGGATTCCGGAGTCGGATAGTTGGTTTGAGCCGCGAATTGATTGGCATCGATCCCGTAGAAGAAGTCGATCGAGAAGTTCGGCAGGTATTGATAGCGCGCCACGTTCGCCTCCTCGCGCGCCTGCAGCACGCTCGATTGCGCAACCTGCAAGTCAGGGCTGCTCACGCTCGCCTCCGAGCGAAACTGATCGAAGCTCTCGAGCGCCGGAGCACTTTCCAGATCGTCAGCCACATCGAAATCGCGTGTCACGTCCGGAAAGATCAACACGCCCAGCGTCACCTTCGCTTTCTCCACGGCCACTTGAGCATCGGATAAATCGCGCTGCCGCTGATCGCGCTGCAATTGCGCTTTGATTACGTCCGCATGAGCCGCTTCCCCGCCCTTCTCCTGCTTCTGCGTGATGTCGAGAAAGTGTTCCGCATCCTGCAACGCAGCGGACGCGGAGGCGGCTTTGCGTTGCGCGACAGCAACCGCGTAGAAATCCTGAACAACGGTAGTGCGCAATCCGCGCACAGCAACCGTCCGTTTCGCCAGCGCGGCGGCCTCTGCAGCTTTGGCACGCCGCACATCGGCGCGGCGATAGACATTCAGCAGATCCTGATGAAACTGCAACTGTTCGTTGTAGACGTGGACCCCATCGTTCGCGACATACACGCCCGAAGCCGTCCCGTTTCCTTCCGTGTAGATGAACTGGTTGAGCCCGCTGATCTGCGGCAGCAATCCGGCCTTCGCCTGCACCGCGTCCTCATGCGCGATGCGCGCCGCAAACGCAGCGGACTGCACTTGCCCTCCATAACGCTGGGCGCGTTCTAACGCATCTTTCAGCGTGATCGTTTCCGCGTGTAGAGCGGCGGCGATCAGGGTCAAGAGCACGATCGGCTTCATTCAGACGGGCTTATGCTGCTCCAGCTTTCGTTTCATTTTGTCCGCGAACTCGCTCACCGTCACGACGAAGCGCTCATGAACTCCTTCTCCCACAATATGAGACAGGCCATGCTGCGCGTCGTAAGCTTTCACTGCAAAAGTGACTCGCCGTCCGTTGACCCCGGTTACCTCTGCACGAAACGTTACATCGGTGCCGATCGGCGCACCTGAGAGATGCTTCACGTTTACAACCGTACCGACGGAATCGTCGCCGGAGTCGATCATCGTGAGGATCAAATTGCGCGAAGTGCGCTCCATGTAACCGATCATGTGCGGGGTCGACAACACGCGCGCGTTCGGCATTCCCAGGAAGTTGATCGCGTTCTCCTCGCCCACGCGCACCACTTCCTCGCGTACCGCGCCGATCTCGATTTTGTCCATTACCTAGAGGTTCTCACCCGCGATCACGCCCCGCATGAAAGCGAATGATTGCTGCATGCCGGGGATCGGATTGTCTTCGTCGATCTCGTATTCGAGCGAACAAGTGCCGCGGTAAGAAATCTTATTAAGCGCCCGGAAGATCGCCGGAATGGGAAGAACGCCCTGCCCGACAATGCATTGGCTCTCTTTGACCTTGGCATCGCGCAGATCCTTAAAATGCATCTCGAACAGGCGCGGACCTGCCATCGCGATCGACTCGACGATGTCTTCGCCTGCTCGCGACGTATGCCCGATGTCGATGCACAGACCCATGCGCGGATCCATGTTCTTCACGGCGTCAAACGCCGCGCGCGGACCGGGAAACTCAGGAAATTCGGGACCGTGATTGTGAATCGCGATGCGCACGTTGTACTCAATCGCGAGCTTCTCGATGAGCGGCAGATTGCTGTGTTTGGGCGCGACAACCATGATCGGGAAGCCGCAATTGCGCGCGTAATCGAAGTGTCGCCGCAAGCCCATCTCGTCGTCTTCCGTGAGGCTGATGTTGCCGCCCGCAATGATTTGGATTCCAGCGGCCTCGAACTTTTTGTGGGCTTCCGCGGACTGACGCGCGGTGTCGTTCACCGGCATATGGAAGTCTTTGACATCCGCGTAATGGATGCCCATCTGCGCGATCGACCGGATGGCGAGGTCGCGCTGAAACTGGCGCAGCGAATAGGTCGCCACGCCGAGCCGGATCTTCTCACCTGGACCTTGACTTCGGAGAGCGGGGACGGACAAAGCCGCGGCACCCGTGGCCTGCAGAAATGCGCGCCTGTTCATGGGTCTCATCATAAGACAGCCCGAAATGGGGAGGAGCGTCGTCCCTGGATTCGCCCGTCAACCGAAACGGACTATCTGATCGGCGCCCCGGCGGTGGCGTTCCAGATACGTGTGGCTCGGCGGCTATAGACGTGACGTTAATTACTTGGACCGTCGCATCCGGTTGAGACGGCGACACAAATACTGTGGTCGATTACGCATCACGCAAAGGCGAATCCCCGGCACCAAGGCGCGGTTCAACGTGCCTTTCAAGAACAGTCGCCGGAATCGATTGCATCATCCTCGCGGCACATCGAGTCGACTCAATGCTCGGCTCCGCGCGCCAGTTCCGGGTGATCCGCCAAAATTTAACCCGGGCCAGCCTCGTCCATCCATCCGAATAGACTTCGCCGACGGCTTTCCTCTACAGACAGCCTGGTTTCCGTCGGCGAGAGACGCGAGCTTAAGGCTTCAATTCGCGGGAATGCGGAAGAGAGAAAGACTTACTGCCCTTTGATTCGACCAGTTCTCCTATCACGATGTCACGCGCGAAATGCCCAACGCCGGAGCTGATACGGCGTTCGTTACCGGCGGTGCCGGCAGCTTGAATGATCTGAGGCCGAAACGCTGAAATCCCCTGCGTCTGGTGGGGGCTGCCGGTGCTTCCCTTTGCCCTTCTTGGACTACGCCGTCGTACGCTGTTGAGCATGGACCTGCGTAAGCGCTTCATCGTCAAAGGTAAGAACTTCAAGCTCGCCGATCACGACCCGTCCGACACCAATGGCGTCACCGACGAGAAGGAGGCCGAGCAGGGTGCCCAGCAGAATACCGACAAACTGGCCAAACTCCAACAGAAGCTTTACGCGGAGCACAAATGCGCGCTGCTGATGGTGCTGCAGGCCATGGATGCCGGCGGCAAAGACGGAACCATCAAGCATGTGATGTCCGGCGTGAATCCGCAGGGCTGCTCGGTGACCTCGTTCAAGCAGCCGTCTGCCGAGGAACTCGATCACGACTTTCTCTGGCGCGTACACAAGGCCGCGCCGCCCCGCGGCAACATCGGGATATTCAACCGCTCGCACTATGAAGATGTGCTGGTCGTCCGCGTCCATCATCTGGTTCCTGACGACGTTTGGGAGAAGCGCTACCAGCAGATTCGCGACTTCGAGAAGATTCTGACTCGCGCGGGCACGACCGTCGTGAAGTTCTTCCTGCATATCAGCAAGGATGAGCAGGAGAAACGATTCCAGGAGCGTCTGCACGACCCCGACAAGAACTGGAAATCGTCAGCTGCCGACTTCAAAGAACGCGAGTATTGGGACGACTACCAGGTTGCGTACGAGGAGGCGTTGCGCCGCACCAGCCGCAAGAATGCGCCGTGGTACGTAATCCCTGCCAATCAAAAGTGGTTTCGTAATTTAGCGATCTCTCAGATCTTGGTGGACACGCTGGAGGATCTCCATCTGCAATATCCGGCGCCGGAGAGTAAGCAGCAAAAAGAGGTTGGCACGAAGAAGGTGTGATCCGTATCGCGGGTCACAGGCTGCGAATATCGATTCTGCAAATCTGTGTTATTATTCATTCAGGTGAATAATAATACGATGATTGCCGTTGGCCAGCAAATCTGCCCGGTCGTCGCCGCCAATTTTACGCGCGACCTCGACCTATCGACGTCTGAACTGGGTGCTTTGCTCGACTTAAGCGCCGACGTGAAGCGATCACCCCGCGAATTTCGCCGTGAACTTGAAGGCAAGAGCGCCGCGCTGTTATTCGAGAAGCCTTCGCTGCGGACTCGCGCAACGTTCGAACTCGCGGTTCAGCAACTGGGCGGATCGGTATTCGCCTCCGACGGATCGATCGGTGGCCGCGAGCCGGTCCGCGATGTCGCCCGCAATCTCGCCCGCTGGGTCGACGTGATTGTCGCCCGCACATTCGCTCAAGATACGATCGATGAGCTAGCGCACTGGTCGCGCGTACCGGTCGTCAATGCGCTGAGCGATCGCTATCATCCTTGCCAGGCACTGGCCGATATGCTGACCGTCAGCGAACACTTCGGCGGGTTCGAAGGACGCACGCTCGCGTTCGTGGGCGATGGCAACAACGTCGCGCACTCCCTGATGCTCTGCGCCGCCCGGCTGGGTCTGAACTTCACTGTGGCGACTCCAAAGGGCTATGCGCCGCGCGAATCCATTGTGTCTCAGGCACAAGCATTCGCGGAAGACTCGGGCGCTGAGATCACGATTACGAACGATCCCGTCGCGGCAGTCACCGGTGCCAACGCGGTCTACACCGATGTTTGGGCCAGCATGGGTCAGGAGAGCGAAGCTGCCGAGCGTCGCCGCATTTTCGCGCCGTATCAGGTGAATGAGGAATTGCTGGCGCACGCTCCGGACGCGCTGTTCATGCACTGTCTTCCCGCCAAGCGCGGCGAGGAAGTGACGGACCAGATCATGGAGTCCCCGCGCTCGGTGGCCTTCGATCAAGCCGAAAATCGCCTGCACGTGCAGAAGGCTCTTCTGCTGATGCTGACCGCGAACTAACGCCGCTGCACCGCCCCTCTGTGGGCTCACGACTAAACTGGAATAACCCAAATGCATCCTAAGAAAGTTGCGCTCGCCTACTCGGGCGGGCTTGATACCTCGATCATCATCCCGTGGCTCAAAGAGCATTACGATTGCGAAGTTGTCGCTGTGTGCGGCGACATCGGCCAGGGCGGCGATGAGCTCACCGGCCTCGAAGAGAAAGCGCGCAAAACCGGTGCGAGCGAAGTCCACGTGGCCGATATGCGCGAAGAATTCGTGCAGGATTACATCTGGCCGATGGTGCGCTCCGGCGCGGTTTATGAGCACAAGTACCTGCTGGGCACGTCGATCGCGCGTCCGCTGCTGGCGAAGAAGCAAGTGGAAGTCGCACGCGCGACTGGCTGTGATGCGCTCGCCCATGGATGCACCGGCAAAGGTAACGATCAAGTTCGCTTCGAACTCACCTACAAGGCTTTCGCGCCGGATCTGCCCGTCATCGCGCCATGGCGTGAATGGGACATCGTCTCCCGCGAAGACGCTCTGGATTACGCGGCGAAACATGACGTTCCGGTTTCCCAATCGACCACGAAGATCTATAGTCGCGACCGCAATCTCTGGCACATCTCGCATGAAGGCGGCGAGTTGGAAGACCCGCGCAACGCCGCACCTGACGGCATCTGGATGCTCACGAAGGACCCGCGGCAGGCGCCCGACACGCCAGGCGAAGTGACGATCGGTTTCGAAGCGGGCGTACCGGTTTCGGTCAACGGACAGCACGCGCTTTCCGGTGTCAGTCTGATCGAACAACTCAACGACATCGCCGGCCAGCACGGTGTCGGCCGCATCGATCTGGTTGAGAACCGCTTCGTCGGCATGAAGTCCCGCGGATGTTATGAGACGCCCGGCGGCACGCTGATCGTCGCTGCTCTGCGCGAACTGGAAGCCCTGACACTCGATCGCGCGACGCTGCACTTCAAGCAGAAGTTGGCAATCGATTACGCGGATCTGGTGTACAACGGCCTCTGGTTCACGCCGTTGCGCGTGGCCCTCGACGCCTTCTTCGCCGAGATCAACAAACCCAACACGGGCGAGATCACGCTGCGCCTCTACAAAGGAACCGTGGAACCGGTGAGCCGCGTCAGCCCCAACTCGCTGTACTCGCTGAAGATCGCCAGCTTCGCCATGGGCGCCGACTACGACCAGAAGGACGCGCGCGGGTTTATCAATCTGATCGGTCTGCCGATACAAGTTAGAGCCGCGTTGCGCGGTCATTCCGAATGAAGCTCTGGGGCGGCCGTTTTGAGTCCGGCCCATCTGAAATCTTCGAACGCTTCAGCGGCTCGCTCCACTTCGACCGGCGATTGCTGGAGCCGGATATCCGCGGATCTCAAGCCTTCGCCCGGGCACTTGAACGCGCCGGTATCTTGACGGCCGATGAGCGCGCGAAGATCGTCCAAGCCTTCGACGAAGTCCTGGAGGAATCGCGGAATCCGGCTGCGTTCGAAGGCGCGACGGATGAGGACATCCACACCTTCGTCATCCGCAAAGTAAAGGAAAAAGCCGGCGCGGTGGCCGACAAGATCCACACGGGCCGCAGCCGCAACGAACAGGTTTCACTCGACACGCGCCTGTGGCTCCGCGACGCCGCAACCCACGTCGGCGATGCGGTGAAGCAGCTCATGGCGAAGCTTCTCGACCTCGCCGAAAAGTATAAAGATGCAGTCATCCCGGGCTATACGCACCTCCGCCGCGCGCAAGCCGTACTCTGGCCGCACTACTTACTCGCTTACTTCGAGATGTTCGCGCGCGACCACCAACGGTTCCTAACCGCCTGCCGCGCCGCAAACCTGATGCCGCTGGGTTCCGGCGCGCTTGCCGGCAGCGGATTCGCGCTCGATCGCGAGGGCATCGCGCGCGACCTTGGCTTTGCCGGGATCACGCGCAACAGCATGGACGTTTCCGCGGATCGCGACTTCCTTCTCGATTTCCTCTACGCCGCATCCACGACGATGCTGCATCTCAGCCGTCTCGCCGAAGATTGGATTCTGTACTCCTCCGAAGAGTTCGGCTGGCTCGAACTGGCGGACGGCGTCACCAGCGGATCGAGCCTAATGCCGCAGAAGAAGAATCCTGATTCGCTCGAACTCATCCGCGGCAAAGCGGGCCGCGTCACCGGGTGTTTGCACGCCCTCATGATGACGACGAAGAGCCTGCCGCTGACGTACAATCGCGACATGCAGGAGGATAAGGAGCCGTTGTTCGAAGCCGCCGATCAGGTCACGGCGTCTCTGCAAATGGCGCAGGCGGTCGTCGAGTCCGTCGCACTGCGCCCCGACATTCCACTCGCCGCCGTGCAGAAGAGTTGGGTCGTCGCCACCGATCTCGCCGAGGAACTCGCACGGCGAGGGACGGCGTTTCATGAAGCACACCAGATTGTCGGCGCACTGGTTCTCTCCAGCGTCCGCGCAGGCAAGGTCCCCGCGGATTGGAACGATGCCTCGCTCGCTCAGTTCCATCCCGCATTCACCGCCGGAATGGCGCGCCTGCTGGACCCCCGCGAAGGCCTCAAAACGCGCGAGATCGCCGGCGGTACTGGACCGCAAGCCGTAGCCGCTGCACTCGCCGAAGCGCGCCAGCGTCTGGCGACGATGTAGGCTGAGGCAGGATGAGTAAGCGCTTCCGCCAAGGTCAAATCCTCAACATCATTCGCGAGAAATCCGTCTTCACCCAGGAAGAGATTGCCGCCGAACTCAAAATCCGCGGGGTTGCCGCGACCCAAGTGACGTTGTCGCGCGACCTTCGCGATCTCGGTCTCGTCAAAACGCAAACCGGTTATCGCGAGATGGCGCCTGAAGAACCGGGGGTCGATCTGGCCAACGTCGCGCGCGAGTTCGTCACCGATATTCGCTGCGCACAGAACCTGCTCGTGCTCCGGACGGATCCGGGTCACGCCAGTCCGGTGGCTTTGGCGCTGGATCAGGAAGGCTGGCCGGAACTGATCGGAACCATCGCGGGCGACGACACGATCCTGATCATTGCCTTGGACAGCGAAGCGGCTACCGCGTTGCGCGCCAAACTTTTACAGCTGATGGAATGAAGCCGCTACGCAAGATTAAGGGCGGCGTTGCCGATCGTTCGAATCTCCCCGTCGGACCGAACGGCCGCGTGCAGTGCCGCTGGTGCGCAATTGAAATCCCGAAAGGGCGGCGTACGTTTTGCTCGGATTGGTGTGTGAATGAGTGGCGCTTACGCAGCGATCCGGGATATCTGCGCGACCAAGTAATGCGCCGCGACAAGGGAATCTGCGCGATCTGCCGCACCGATACAGTTCACGCACTTCACGTCCTTAAGCGCGCCCGCGGTGTCCGCAAGTTGGAGTTACTGGCGCGATGGGAACTCAAACGGATGACACGCCGGAGTCTTTGGGACGCCGACCACATCCTGCCCGTCGCGGAGGGTGGCGGCGAATGCGATCTGGCGAACATTCGAACACTCTGCCTGATTTGTCACAGGAAAGCGACTGCGGAACTCCGCTTGCGGCTGCGGCAAGTCCGCCAAAAGACAAACGGCATGAATATTGCTACTCCAAATTCCGAATAGCCCGCAAGGGCAAAAACCGGAGCCCTTAGGGCAATTTAGGAGGAACGAAAATGTTGCACTGGTCATTAGTATTTCTGGTCATCGCGTTGATCGCCGCTGTCCTTGGGTTTGGCGGAATTGCAGGCGCCGCCGCGGGCATCGCAAAGATTCTTTTCTTTGTATTCCTGGTAATCTGGCTGATCGCGTTCATCACCGGCCGACGCGCAGTCTAACGTGAATTTGGGAAGCGCCGGGTGGGACGGAGCCGGCGCTTTCTTGGTTCAGCTTACTTAGAGCTCAATTCATAGATTCCCCGCAGCGCCTTCTCTGCCGACTTGTTCTATTTATGCGTCTCCAACGTGACCGCTTTCGGACTCCACCAGGTAAAATTGGCTCCGAACAGTTTCAGATATCTATCTGAACCCATCTGAAACTGCAGCGTCTTTCCCCGGATCTGGCCACCTTCTCAACGCTTGCAGCCGACTGCGGAATAAGAAACAACAAGGCCGATCCGAGATATGGATACGAGTACCTAAATTTCTGGTCCTATGCTTCCGCCAATGGTTTGCACCTATTTCCTGTTCACGGAGCCGATTATGCGCTCAATGCAGTCGGCCCTTGACCGCGGCAACGTCGGCTCCTGTGATTGCAACAATGTCCACAGTGCGAGCCCTCCTTACTCGAATAAGATCGATGCCCCACGTTGCAGTAGAGAAAGCGACCTGATGGCGGCTTTCACCGTCTCGCCTAAAGAGCTTCCCTGGTATTGACTTGCGGCGCGGCCACGCTGTTCAGTTCTAATTCACCGGGCCTGGTTTACGCAGGCGCTAACAAGCATTACCGCAAAAAAGGCGAAAGGATTCGTCCCGGTCTTCCACAGTCAGGATTCCAGCCGCCCGACATTTTGATTTCCGCCTATCCGCTGAAATCGTTCCGCCCAAGCGCTTAGCTAACAAACCGGAGAACCAAGCCGTCAGACTTGCACTTTCGGTTTAGCGGCAAGGGGGAAAGCGGCCGCCACTCCGTCCGGGGGAACCGCATCGTACGCAAACGTAGAATTCCATGCACTCTCATGTCGTGAGATTAGTCGGATTTTACGACTGGCGCCTCGTTGCTCTGTCCGCGCTAATCGCGATCTTTGCCGCATACGCAGCACTGGATCTAGCTGGAAGAGTTACCGCGTCACGCGGCGCCGCCAAGTTGGGCTGGTTGTCAGGCGGAGCCACGGCGATGGGGGCGGGCATATGGTCAATGCACTTCGTCGGGATGGTAGCACTCCGTTTGCCCGTCGAAGTGCAGTATGACTGGCCTACGGTTATGCTCTCGATGGTTGCCGCCGTTTGTGCATCCGCGGTAGCTCTTTTTGTGGTGAGCAGGAAAAGGTTGGGGGTCATCGCAGCCTTCACCGGAAGCATCCTGATGGGAGGTGCGATTGCGGCCATGCATTACATCGGGATGGAAGCAATGCGCCTTCCCGCAATGTGCAGCTATTCGGCAGCCTTGGTGGCGCTTTCCATTGTTCTGGCGATCGCGATATCAGCCGCAGCGCTCTTTTTGACGTTTGCGATACGGGAAGACTCCGCTAATTGGAGTTGGCGCAAGCTCGGATCGGCTCTGCTGATGGGCGCCGCCATACCTACCATGCACTACGTCGGCATGGCGGCGGTCAGCTTTTTCCCTTCGTCGTTACGCGCGTCAGATCTTACCCATGCGATAAATGCGTCTGAGCTTGGGGTCGCCGCAATAGGACTGGTCACGCTGCTCGTCCTCATCCTAGTGCTGCTGATGTCCTTGCTGGACCGGCGTCTTTCTGTTCAGGCTATGGAACTGGAGTTGAGTACCCACCGGCAACTCATGGCGGTGGAGAGGAATAACGATCGAGAGCGTGCCACGATCGCCGAGTCCGCGAACCGCGCAAAGAGCGAGTTTTTAGCCACAATGAGCCATGAGATTCGAACTCCGATGAACGGAGTTCTCGGTATGGCGGAACTCTTATTGAGCAGCGATTTGACTTCCCGGCAACGAAACCGCGCCCAAACGCTTCGTGATAGTGCCGAGTCTTTGCTCAACGTGCTGAACGACATTCTTGATTTCTCGAAAATAGAATCGAGGAAACTTGACCTCGAAGCAGCGGAATTCAATTTGAGGCTGATTGTAGAAGGCGTTGCTGACCTGATGGCAGTAAAGGCTCAGGAAAAAGGCCTCGAGGTGACTTGCCTTATCGACTTTGATGTTCCTGCCCGCGTTTGTGGCGACGCAAACCGGCTGCGCCAAATCCTGTTAAACCTGGTTGGGAATGCCGTGAAGTTCACGCATCAAGGTGAAATCAGTATTCGCGTGCGCCATGGCGAGAAAGAGCAAGCGGGGGCCGTGCGGTTCGAAGTAGGCGATACCGGAATCGGTATACCGAAGGATAAACATCATCTGCTCTTCGAGAGATTCTGCCAAGCCGACGCTTCCACGGCGCGCCACTATGGCGGGACTGGCCTCGGCTTATCTATCGTGCGCGGCTTAGCGGAGATGATGGGGGGACAGGCAGGATTCGACAGTGAACCAGGCACGGGATCGATTTTTTGGTTTGCAGCCGTCTTCCCGGTCCAGCCGAATTTACGTGAGCCGCAACCGCCGCCCCTTCGAGGCAAGCGAATTCTGGTTGTAGATAAAAACGCCGCCAGTCGCGACGTACTTCGGCAGTTACTGACATTCTGGAGCTGCGAAACCGAGGATTTCGCGAGCGTGCAATCCGCGATCGCCCGGCAAAGTGAACCGTCTGACAGCGCGTTCGATGCCGCGATAATAGACGCGGATGCGCTCTCCGATGTTGATGTGGACTTTCCTGGCATGCCGTTTGTCCTGCTGACTCCGCTGAATCAGCCTGACCCGCCAAAGGCCAGAGAATCTAGCTGGTTTGTAGGGCGTGTCACGAAGCCGGTCAAGCGAGGAGAACTGGGTTTGTGTCTCGCTGCCGCGGTTGGTTATTGCCCCGTCACTCGCCTTGAGATCGGGAGTGCCAGCGGCATGAACACCCGCAAGGATCGCGCGCGGTATCGGCTTCTGGTGGTGGAAGACAATCCGGTGAACCAAGAGGTGATCCATGGAATGCTTGAGCATCTTGGTTATAAAGCGGACATTGTCGCGGACGGATGCAACGCTTTAGCTGCACTGAGTCAGACCTCGTACGCGCTCATGTTGACGGATTGCCAGATGCCGGAAATGGACGGTTACGAACTGTCTCGTCGCGTTCGCAAGGGAGCGGGATTAAACCCTCGGCTTCCAATCATCGCGGTTACCGCCCACTCGCTGTCCGGAGATCGCGAGAAATGCCTTGCTGCCGGCATGGACGATTACCTTTCCAAGCCCATCCGGCCGGACGCGCTGGAGGCAATTCTGAGTCGTTGGCTCGAAAGCGTGTCGGCGGTTGCAGGTACGCCGGATTTTCATAAAGAGTTGCTAGGCACCCCGCCGGCCGCACCGGTTTCTACGCTAGAGAACAACTGCCAGTTTGATGAAGGAGATCTTATTGAGCGGCTGATGGGCAATGAAGATCTCGCCAGGCGTGTCGCCGCAACGTTCATCAACACGATGCCAGAACAGCTGGCCGCCTTGGCGGTCGCAATTCGGAGCTTTGACGCTCCCGCGACACGGTTGGCGGCACATTCGCTAAAAGGGGCGGCCGGGAATGTTGGCGGCGTGGCGGTACGGGATCTCGCATCCAAGCTAGAAAAACTAGGGGAAAGCGGGGAGCTTGAGTCCGCCGCGGGTTTCCTTCCGGAACTCGACGCAACGTTCCAAAATCTCAAGCCAGTGATGCAACGATTCATCGACCGCGAGCGCTGACGCAGTCTGAACTATCCGCCAACCCTACATCGCACGCGAGGCAGTACTAACGGGTCGTTCACCGCAATCTGATGAACATTGACCTCGTCCAGGCCAGCTGCCCAAACGCTGTTCATCTCGTCGATAAATGCGTTCGCAATAATGGCGTATCCAGTATTGGTCGGATGGATGCCGTCCAGCGAAAAGAGCCCACCCAGGAAGTACGCGGTCAAGCACTCATCACCAGTCTTATACCCGTTCTGGACAATCTCAGTAATTAGCGAATGGACGTCGACCACCGGAACGCCTGCAGCCGAGGCCTGTTGAGTGATCACGTTGTTATAGGACGCGATCACCGAACGTACTTGAGCGGCATTGGCCGCGGTGAATACGCACGGAAGCGGCACGCCGGGCGGCAGCAGTCCGGGACTCGGCAGCGGACAACTTGTCGGCCAGACGTAAGGCGGAGGCGGCGGCGTTCCAGCGAGCAGACCAAGCGCGATCGGCACGGCCGTGGTCCGCAGATAGTCGTTGCTGCTGACGCCCAACACGGAAGTTACCGTGCTTAGTGGCAACCCCGTCTCCCTCGCAATCCTTGGCACCGGCGTGAAGAACGGAATTTCCGTTACGTCAGGGATGTTGGCCGTGATCACGCTCGCCTTTGTCGCGGCTAGCGTTGCGATCAGCTTCGTGTAAGCGGCCGTAAAAACCGGCAGAGGTGTTAAGCCGTCGAGTTGTCCCGTGATAGCGGGCACCAGCGCGTCGTTGTTTCCCAACCACATGATGATGGTGCTCGGATTCAGCGCGAGCGCTTCGTCAACCTGACTCGCGGCCGGACCGGGGTAGCCAAGGACGATCTGCGCCCAAGCCGAAACAGGCCCCTGCAGGGGTGAAATCTGGCTTGGCGCCAGGAACGCGTCCGCTACGGTTAGCCCGGGAACTGACAGGTTGGTCGGCTGCACCGTCGGGTTGTCGCGAGGCGGGTTCGGAAGCATCCCAGCAGCGGGCAAAATGATCGGAGGAACACTCTTGCGCACCAGCGTCAGAACATTCGGGGCGCCGGGATAGGGGACAAGCGGCAGCGTCATTGCCGTCCCGGCCTGATTCGCGATCAACGCCGCGTAACCGTTGGGCTGCTGTGTGTCGAGGAGCGAAAAGTTCTGAACGCCGGCCGAAAGCGAGTCGCCGACTACCACCAGCCGCGAGAAATCCACGGCGGGTTTTGACTGACTGAATGCCCCGACCGCGAAGACGCATGTGGAGGCTAGTACGACAAAGAGTTTCACTGATTACGATTCCCTTTCCGGAGTGTAGCGAACGCAAAGATCAGAAACAGAAACTTAAGTTTTTACTTGACTATCTGCGAACTATGTCTAATACTCAAGTTACCGCTTAAGTATTTCTAAGAGCAAGAAAGGACACCCATGGAACAACCATCCACCATCCACAGCACATTCGTCATTGAGCGCAGTTATCCTGCCGCCCCGGACCGCGTCTTCGCTGCTTTCGCCGATCCGGCCAAGAAGCGCCGCTGGTTTCTTGAAAGCGACACTAATCAGATCGAGCAATATGAACTGGACTTCCATGTCGGCGGCAAAGAATGCGCTCGCTTGCGCTTCACGCAAGAGGGCACGCCGGTTTATGGACTCGAGTGCGTCAACAGCGGCATACATCAGGACATCGTTACGAACCGACGCGTCGTAGTCGCGTCAACGATGGCCATCGCCGGCAGGACCATCTCGGCGTCGCTGGTCACCTTCGAGTTCCTACCCTCGGGAACGGGCACGGACCTGGTCTTCACCCATCAGGGAGCATTCTTCGAGGGCGCCGATGGTCCTGAAATGCGTGAAGCCGGATGGCGTGGCCTCCTGGAACGGCTAAGTGCGGAGTTCCCCGGCTAGTGGGCAGAAAACGGCCTGCAATCGACCGTGTCTTCCATGCGCTGGGCGATCCTACCCGCCGCGCGATGCTGGAGCAGCTCAGCGAGGGACCGATCTCGGTCTCTCGCCTGGCAGAACCTTTCGGCATCACGTTGGCGGCGGTAGTACAGCACTTGCAGATCCTAGAGGAAAGCGGACTTATCGTAACGGAGAAGACGGGCAGAGTTCGCAGTTGCCGAATCGATTCAGCAGGACTTACGGCAGCCGAGAACTGGATACGGGATCGCCGCACGAAATGGGAAAAGCAGTTAGACAAGTTAGGCGACTTACTAGGTGAAGAGAAGTAGCCGGTCCGCTGGAATACCGAAGTAGTAGCTATGTTTGGGCGGGAACGGAAAGTGGGATAAAAGGTAAGACGAAAAGTCGTACTCCCGTTGGAAGGCTCACTTGGGCCAAGAATCCTCGGAGTCGATTGCATTCATCGACGCCCCGGGGCGCCAACGCGGTGGTGGTCTCTGCTCCAAGGACACGAACGGGCGAAACCGGTCTTCGATCCAACTGCGCCGCTCGCGCCGAGGACGTGACCGCAGTCCGTAAGCAGCCTCATAGAGCCTCGCAATCGGCTAAGGCAACTCGCTGACTCGCGCATCTGCGAACTGGCATCGAAGGTGAGAATCGCAATGGGCTGCTAGGAGACTGCCTCCTACCGGAAGTCGCGACCTTGCTATCGTAACCCCTATGCGCCGGTTTCTCCTTGCTTTAGCGGTCTTTAGCCCAGTTCTGATAGCCCAAAAGAAACCGGTCACTATCGATGATCTGATGAACCGGTTCAAGCTCAACGCGCCGCGGCCGGTGGATCCCGTCTGGTCCCCAGACGATCAGCGCTTCGTCTACATCGAGGGCGGCAAGCTCATCCTATTCGACATCGCGTCCAAAGCCAAGCGCGAGTTGATCGAGATGAAGCAGTTGAACGACTCCGCCGCTCCCGTCCCTGAACCGGAAGTCTTCGATTGGACCAATCGGCGCGTGAGCGAATCTCCGGTCCAGTGGTTTTCGTCCGGCGATCGGCTGCTCGTCGAGGATGAAGGTGACCTTTTCCTGGTCAGCTTGACTGCTGCCGCGCCTCTAAAAGCCGCCGTTGAGCAGCTAACGAAAACAGACGTTCCTGAGGCCGATCCGAAGCTGTCGCCGGACAATAAATCGGTCTCGTTCCGGCGCGCGCACGATCTGTACTCTATGGAGATCGCCACTAAGAAGGTTACGCGTCTAACTTCGAACGGCTCGGAAACTCTACTGAATGCGCAACTCGATTGGGTCTATCCCGAGGAACTGGACCTCGGGACTGCCCATTGGTGGTCGCCCGACAGTAAGCACATTGCATTTCTCCAGCTTGATACCCACAGCGAGCCTGTATTCCCGCAGACTTCACTGCTGAAATCGCGCGGCCTGCTCGAGCCGGAGCGCTACCCGAAAGCGGGCGACCCGAATGCCGAGGCTCGCGTCGCGATCGTCGACGTCGACTCCGGCAGGACTCGGTTTCTCGACTTAGGCGAGACGCGTGACGCCTTGATCGCCCGCGTGACCTGGCTGCCCGATTCCAGCGGTGTCGCCGTGATGCGTCTGAACCGGATACAGAACAACCTTGACCTGATTCGCGCCAGTCTCGACGGGAGTACGGATACTCTGATCCATGAAACTGATCCCTATTGGATCAATGTGGTGGACGAGCCCTACTTCCTGAAGAACGGCAAGGAGTTTCTGTGGGAGAGTGAACGCGGCGAGGGAGGCTTCCGCCACTTGTTTCTTTACGGAATGGATGGCAAGCTGAAGCACCAGATCACCAAAGGTAACTGGGTGGTGCAGCGCCGCATGGCTGTCGATGAAGCTTCAGGACGGATCTTCTATATGTCGAGTGAGGAGAGCCCAATAGGATCGCGCCTCTATGCGGTCGATTGGAACGGTAAACACCGCACCCTACTTAGCCCCGCGCCGGGCGTGCATGGAGTGTCCGTCAGTCCTCACGGCACTTACTTCACTGACACGTTCTCGAATGTTGATTCGCCGCCGTCTCAAGCCTTGCGCCGGGCGGACGGCTCCGAGCTGATGCCCTGGATGCCCGCCGATCGGACCGTCGCCAATACCTATGATCTAAGTAAGCCAGAGATCGTCGAAGTCAAGTCCACCAACGGCGATACCATGTACGGCAAGCTACTCAAGCCGGTTCCTTTCGATCCGGCCAAGAAGTACCCGGTAATTGTCGAAGTGTACGGCGGTCCGGGCGCGCAGTCCATCCGCAATACCTGGAGCGGATTGAATGATGAGCAGCTCTTCGCGGCCAAAGGTTACATTGTATGGGCGCTGGACAACCATGGTTCCACGGGCCGCGGACATGCCTGGGAATCCGTCATCTTCCGCAACATGGGCCAGCACGAACTGGAAGACCAGCGGATCGGGATCGATTGGTTAAAGAAACAAAGTTACGTAGATGGGGCCCGCATCGGCATTACGGGATGGAGTTACGGCGGATATATGACGCTCTACTCCCTTGTCAACGCGCCCGATGTTTTCAAATGCGGTCTTGCCGGAGCCCCCGTAACGGACTGGCGCAATTACGATACGATCTACACCGAACGATACATGGGCCTGCCGCAGGTAAACGCGGACGCGTATGACCATAGTTCGCCGAAAACGCACGCGGCCGACCTAAAAGCTAAGCTGCTGATCGTGCATAACATCGAAGATGACAACGTTCACTTCCAGAACAGCCTTCAAATGGCTGATGCGCTGGAACACGCCGCAAAACAATTCCGGATGGTGATCTATCCCCAGAAGTCTCACGGCGTGTTCGGACCCTATGCCCGCAGCCTGGCGGATACGCGGCTAAGCTTCTTCGAAGAGAACCTGAAGTAAGTCGTCGAAACCGGCTCTTACTTACTGAACGGTTGCAGTCCCCGCGCTGGCATTGTATGTAGAGTTGTCGACTAAGTCGTGCAGCGATACGTTCACCGTGTACGTACCCGATTTCGAATAAGTGTGGGTCCCGATTACATTGAACGGTCCGCCTTCAGGACCGGATACTTTCCCGGTCGAAGCTCCGCCGTCTCCCCACCGAATGAGTGCCGTGAAGTTGGATGGCTGCGCGGTCGGCGTGCCGTCTTTGTAGAGGGCCGCGTTGCCGCTATAAGCGGTCCCGGCGGCGACCGTAAACGAATCACCGCTTCCGGCAATCGCGCTCAGACGGCTGACAGCGCCGGCCGATGCGTCCACGACCCACAATTTCCCATCGCTTCCGAGAGCGAGGCAGTTACCTGCCGCATTCGTTGCAGTTAGCGCTACTTCGCTAACCAATCCGTGAATACTCACGCGGGCAACACTGTTCGGATAGTATTGACTTAACCAAAGCGCCCCATCGGGACCTGATATCAGGCCTTCCGGGTTGGCCTGAAACGGAACCGGGTATTCGGCGAGCAAAGTGCCCGACGTATTCACGGTTCCTATAGCGCCCGAAAGAGTATTTTCCAAAAACCATAAGTTTTTGTCGGGACCCACCGTAATCGCACCCGGAGATTTGGCCGCCCCGAGGGAATACTCGGTTGTTGTACCTGTCCCGGGATTGAGTTTCCCAATCTGGCTGGAATGCATTTCAGTGAACCAAAGATTCCCGTCCGGCCCGGTTATGACGAAGAAGGGTTCGGAAGAGGGAGTTGGCGTGGGAAAGTCAGTAACCACGCCGCTGGTCGTAATGCGACCGATCGCGCTGGCCCCATACTCGGTAAACCACAAGTTCCCGTCCGGACCCGCGGTGATACTCCAAAGGCCCAGGAATCCCGACCCCAAGCTATACTCCGTCACCGTTCCCGAGAGCGTTATCTTCGCGATTTGATTGGCATTTTGCTCAACGAACCATAAGTTCCCGTCCGGGCCGGTAGTAATGCCGAACGGGTGCGAGTCAGGTGTGGGTATCGCGAAAGAAGTGACCGAACCACTCACGTCGATGCGGCCAATTTCATTCGCGTAATCTTCAGTGAACCAGATCGCCCCATCCGGACCAAGGGTGTCCCATGTAGGGGCGGAGCCCGCATCTAAAGAGAACGTATCGAGTAACTCCCCGCTGGTTGCAACCTTGCCGATATTGCTGCTCAGGTACCCGACGAACCACAGATTCCCGTCCGGGCCGGAGGTTAGGCCCGAGGGTAAAACAAAACTCGGGAAGGCATAATTAGTGACAACTCCCGCATTCGTAATGGTGGCGAGACCGTCGCTTGATGTAAACCAGATTTGGGCATTTGCCCCCACCGTAATCCCCGCCGATCCCCCGTTCTTAAGTGCGTATTGGGTTTCTATGCCGGACGTACTGATCTTGGCTACATGACTCGATTCCGTAACCCATAAGTTATTGGCGCCCGCCACGATTGCCATCGGCGCGTCCCCGGTAGTGTACGTAGTGACCACGCCCGCGGTGGTAATCTTCCCGACAAAGTTTCCTGAATATTGGGACGCCTGAAGATTCGTGAACCACAGGTTGCCGTCGGGACCGGTGGTGATTTCAGCGGGCGATCCGTTATAGAACTGGACCGGGCCGGCGTTGATATTGACCGGGTACTCGGTTACCGTACCGGAGACGGAAATTTTGCCAACTTCAAAGTATCCGTCCGCCTTCTGGTCAACGAACCAAAGGTGTTTATCGGGGCCAACGGTCATTCCCTGCGGGTAACTGCCTGGCGGGAGCGTGTAAGTAATCAGTTGCGAACCTTCAGTATTCACGTGCCCAATTGTTCCGGTAAACTCATCCGTGAACCAGATATTTCCGTCGGGACCGGCTGCAATTCCTATGAGCGACTGCGCGCCGCCGATCGGGAACTGAGTCACGACGCCCGCTGTCGTGACACGGCCCAGACTTTCGCCGGTGCTCTCCGTAAACCAAAGATTCAAGTCGGGCCCAATCACGATGAATTGCGGACCGGCTGCGCGCCCGGGAGGCACGGTAAAGTCCGTACTGCCGGACATTGAATTCGTCAAAGCCAGAATCGACAATGCGCAAAACAGGAGCCGCGTATGGGGACGGAGAGACTTCCGTGTCATAAGTAACCTTTAGGAAAGATTTTCAGGGTTGTTTATAACATGGACAAGCTTAGCTTGCAATAGGAATTATCCGGACCTATAGATCTGTCCGGTTAGAACTAATAGATGATCGGTCTACAAGGTTACCCGGCAACATCCGCATGAATAAAGCTCAGTAAGTCGGCTTCATTCACTTCCGGTTCACCCGGCGCCACATTATTCAGCTTGCCTTCGCGCATCCAGCTCTCCAGCCGGTCGACCAGGCTGAACAGATGATCGAATGAATCCACGATGAACAGCAACGGCTGATAGTGATGGATTTCGAATCCCTGATTAATCGCCCATTCCAGTTGAATCGGGAAGCGCTGCACTTCCGCGGATTCAATCGAATGCTCGATCTCGCCGAACGAGCTCAGCAGCCCGCTGCCGTAGACTTTCATATTGCGATCGCGCCCGCGCATCAGGCCGAACTCGATGGTGAACCAGAAAAAGCGCGCCATCGCTTTGATGATGCTGGTCAGGCGCTGAGCCCGCAGATGCTCGTCTTTAATGCCGCTGGTTAGCTGTACTGCCGTCCGGGCGCACTCACCGAATTTGACCAGGGCTTCGGCAAACGCGATGTCGGTATGCATGGGAACGTGCCCCGCCACATCGTGAAACAGATCCGGCTCGGGTAGGTAATCGAGCCTGGCACCGTCGCGAATCGTGATGGTTGTCGGAAATTTTCGGGCGCGCAGACAATCGAAGAACAGAAACGCAGGCACGTAACCGCTAACGGGTTTGGCTTCGAATCCGGTCAAAGGCGCCAAAAAGCGGTTCACATCGGAAAGGCGAGGCACCGCGTCGGGAGAGAGGCAAAGACTCGAAATCCCCTCCAGGAAGTGCTCGTTTGCGTAGATTTCCCAGCGGGGGAGCATGCGTTTGTAAAGCGTGTTCCATGCCGCGTGGTTATCTTTCGAATACAGTTCGTACGGTTGAGTGATGAAGAGCTTTCCGCTACGCTGCGCGTCCTCGATAAAGGGCGCTTTCGTCGTCGTCAGTCCGGTGGTTTCTGACGGTACGGCTAATTCGGGCAAGGGTAATGCCTCCTGTTCCATCCTAAACCGTTCCGTGGCGGATCGTTTCTTTCTATGCAGCGGATATAAAGGTTGAATTTAGCTGGCCCATTCGACTCCCCGAACCTTTAGCTCATTCTCCAATTGGCCGGCGTTTTGAAACTGGACGGCGTCGATCCCCATGCGCCGCGCACCCTCCACGTAATCCGGAATGTCGTCGGTGAAAAAGCATTCGCCAGGGAGGCAATTCGCGGCATCAATCGCCGCCTGATAGATCGAAGGCGAAGGCTTCATCGCGCCCACTTCATAAGACAGGATCCACCGGTCGAAATGGCGCAAGATCGGATACTCGCGGCGAATCATGTCGAAGTGGATCGCGTTCGTGTTGGAGACCAGAATAAGTGGATATGCGCGGTGCAACTGCGCGAGAAAATCGTCGGAAATCAGGGTTTCCCGGCTGAAAATAGAGCTCCAGATATCGCAAAACTCCGAATAATTCACCGGTATGGAGAGCGCGGCGCATAGTTCCCGGACAAAGTCGCGCGGTTCGATCAGCCCGGTCTCGAAGCGAGGCACCAGACCGGTCGCCCGGATCCGCTCCCGCAGCTCTTCCACCGTGAGATCAGAGTGTTGTTGGAAGGCGCGGTAGCCGATAGTAAAGTCGAAGGGAACGATGACTTTTCCAAGGTCGAGCAGGATAGCGCGAATCATGCGGGGATCCCAACATGCTATCCCTTTCAGACGAAAGCGCGTACCGCGCCGACCAGGGGATCGCGACGTCGTTTTGTATGACTTAAGAAATCTTCATAATGCGTTCGGTTATAAAGGGCACTTCTGCATTGACTCTGTGACACTTAAGTGCATAATCCGTTCTTGACGGAGACTTGTCCCGTCGTCCATACTTATGAGTACTTTACCCAAACTTTTTGGGGCTTAGCTTTTCGGAGGATTCATGAACAAATTTGTACAGCCACTCATCGTCAGCGCGCTCGTTGCGAATTTGAGCTTTCTGCCCGCCGCGACACCCGCGATTGGCGTCGTGCTTTCTAGCGGCAGCGTAACCGTAGACAGTTCCGTTGTACCCGGCAACACGACCGTTTTCGACGGGAACACCGTGGAGACTGGCGCAACGACTTCGCGTCTACAACTGAAGAACGGAAAGATTGCCGAGCTCGGCGCCGACACCGCCGCACGCGTTTATAGCGACCACATGGTCCTACAGAGGGGTTTCGGGGAAACATCCGGCGATTACGGAGTTGAGGCGAACACACTGAAAATCACCGGCGGTTCCGCGCGCGTGGCTTTGATGGGAAAGACGGTTGAGGTGGCCGCTCTCGGCGCACCGGTGGTTGTCTCGAATTCAGCCGGAATCCAGGTTGCAAATTTGCTGCCCGGAAAGGCACTCGCTTTCACTCCGCAGGAAGCGGGCGCGATGGCCCCGGCGACCATGACGGGTGTGGTGCGCAAGGTCGGCACGAATTATGTCCTGACAGACACGACATCCAATGTCACGGTTCAGGTAGTGGGCGGCGGTATTGAGAAGCTCGATAAGCACATGGTAACGGTGACCGGCACCCCGGCGGGTCCTGGAACGACTCCTGCCGCTGGTGCAACCCAAGTCATCAACGCGACCAACATCACGGATCAGGGTCGCCCGAATCGTAAAGGTGGTGCAGGTCCGATTGCTGCTGCCGGCACGAGTGCCGTATCAACGGGGGCAATCATTATCGCCGGAGTCGCGATCGCGGCGGGCGCCGGTGTAACAGCGGCGGTTCTGGCCACGCAGTCGACGAACACCACCCCTGTGTCGCTCAGCCCGATCCCTTAAGGTTTCGGTTTCAAGATCGTAGTATCGGCCCCGCTCGACTTCCGGTCGCGCGGGGCTTTTTGTATATGTGAGCCAGATTCTCTAGCGTCGCCGGAGAAACAGCGGCCAGGAGCCGATGAACGCCACAACCGCTCCTGCCACCAACCAGAGCGAGTTTCTGACGTCAGACGCCCCGCTAAACTCATATTGGTTATTCAGGAAAAGCCCGCGGAGCAGAATATAGACCACTGCCGCGCTGAATAGAACGAGCAGCGCCCGCAGGTTTCCCGTAGCGGCCACACCAACCGCGATCAGACCTACAAGCGACAGACTGAGCACCCAGGCGAGCGTGTGCTCGGATGACCACGGTAGCCACGCCACGTGCAGCGGAACCTTGGCGGCCAGCCCAAATCCGCAAAGCAGCAGGCCCATCAGACACAGAATCGTTTCGAAAATGTAGCTGTAAACGCGCAGAACACCCCAAAGTGTGCGCACCCGGTCTCCTTTGAAAAACGTTCAGTGTATCAGTATCCCCGCCCAGAGTACCTCCAGCGCCGGGCGGTACTTGAGAAGATGGCCCGGACGCACTACAATGATTCTGTAGGGTTTAATTCGCACGAGACCTTCAACTCAAAGTGACATCAAGAGCGCAGGAAATTCTGTTTTCGATTGTCCGGGCGTATATCGAGACCGGTGAGCCTCAGGGTTCGCGCACCATCTCGCGCGCTTTCGACAGCCGTCACGCAGCAATTGCTTCCAGTCCCGCGACAATCCGCAATATTATGGCGGACCTGACGGATGAAGGCTATCTGTCGCAGCCCCACACATCCGCCGGACGCATCCCCACCGAAAAAGCCTTCCGGGCGTACGTAGGGTCTTTGAATGCGCGCCCCATGCAGCCCGGCGATTCGCAGCGTCTGCTCAGCGAATTGGGCGGCATCCATTCCTTTCAGGGCCGCGTGGAGCATAGCTGCCGCCTTCTTACGGAGATTTCGCACGCGGTCGGGATCGCCGCCGCCGTGCAAGCCGGCGCGGGTGAGCTGGAACATTTGGAGCTCATAGGGCTTGCCGAACGGCGCGTTCTGGTTGTCGTCGTTACACGCGACGGGCACGCCAGTAATCGCATTGTCACGCTGAGCGAACAAGTATCGCCCGATGAGCTGGTTTCGTTACGTAACTACATCAATTGGAATTTCGGCGGGTGGCAACTGGACACGGCGCGCCGGGAGATACAGAGACGAATTGACGAGGAGCGCGCCGCCTACGATGCAATCCTCAGCCGCCTTTCCATGCTGGCGCAGAAGGACTTTCTCGCAAGTGATCGCGTGGATCGCGTTCACATGGAAGGCGCATCAAATTTGGTCGGTTTGGATTTACACCTGACGCGCGAACGTATGCGGGATCTTTTCCGCGCGCTCGAAGAGAAGCAGCGCGTCGCCGAATTGCTGAACCGCTTCCTCGATATCCCGCAAGGTGTTAGCGTTCAGATCGGTTTGGGCGAAGCGCACCCTTCTATGAAAGAGCTCGCGCTGATTGGTATTTCGTTTACGCTACCCGGCGGTCTGGTTACGCGGGTCGCGGTGTTGGGACCCATGCGGATGAATTACAGCCGTGTGATGTCCGCTGTTGCCGGGATTGGCCGCGCCCTAGAGACGCTGCCTTCCGCGTAAGTCGAAGAACCGAATTTCGGCTGGATTTCGCACCTGCTTTGTTACCCTGATATTTACAAATCACCTATAAGACCATATGCCTGAAATTAGAGTTTCTGAGATGCCGGCCGATGCCGCAAATCCCGCCGAGAGCGTCACCGGCGTCGATCTCGCCGCTCAGTTGACCGCACTTACGGCCGAGCGCGACCAATTAGCCACTGAAAAAGCTGAAATCCAGGATCTATTGCAGCGCCGTCAGGCAGAGTTCGAAAACTTTCGCCGCCGGACCGAGCGCGAGCGCGGCGATTTTGCGCAATACGCCAGCATGGAGATCGTCCGCGATCTGCTCCCGGTTGTCGATGATTTCGATCGCGCCATGAAAGCCGATTCCACGGACAAGGAATACGCACGCGGCATTGAGTTGATTTACGGCCGTCTGGTCGACCTGCTCAAGAAAGCCGGACTCGAACCGATCGAAGCCGAAGGCAAGCAGTTTGATCCGCATCTGCACCAGGCCGTCGAAAAAGTTCAGACAACCGATGCCCCCGATCACACCATTCTAAGTGAATTCCAGAAGGGCTATTTCTTCAAGGGCAAGTTGCTGCGTCCCTCCATGGTCAAAGTCGCGGTGCGACCTTGACGGCGGCTCATGCGTCTCTATTCGTAGCACTACATGACTGTGTCTAAACGCGATTATTATGAGGTGCTCGGTGTCGACCGCGGCGCCGATGACAGCACGATCAAAGCGGCCTACCGAAAGCTCGCGCTCCAGCATCATCCCGATCGTAATCCCGGCGATCACAAAGCCGAAGAGAGTTTCAAGGAAGCGGCGGAAGCCTATGCGATTCTGAGCGACGGCCAGAAACGCGCGGCGTACGATCGTTTTGGACATCAGGCCGTTACGGGGGCGGCGGGTCCTGGCTTCGATCCCAACAGTTTCGATATCGGAGATCTGCTCTCCCAGTTCGGATTCGGGGATCTATTCGGCGGACGCGGCGGGTCACCCGGCGGTGCAAGTGCCGGACGCCGGAGGGCGCAACGCGGAGAGGATGTGCGCTACGACCTCGAAGTGAGTTTCGAGGACGCCGCCTTCGGAATGTCCGCGGATATTCAAGTGCCGCGGCTGGAAGCCTGCGCGCGCTGCGAAGGTAAAGGCGCCGAGCCGGGCAGTGGACCCGTAACCTGCCCTGCCTGCCAAGGGCGCGGCGAACAGACCTACCAGCAAGGATTCTTCGCGGTTCGCCGGACTTGCTCACAATGCGGCGGCGCTGGTCAGATCATCCGCAACCCTTGCCGGGAATGTCGCGGCGAAGGGTATGTTCGCGCCACGCGCAAACTTCGCGTCACCATTCCTCCGGGAGTGGCCGACGGAAATCGTCTGTGCCTCCGCGGCGAAGGTCAGCCCGGACTGAACGGGGGACCGAGCGGCGACCTGTACGTCTTTCTGAAGGTTCAGGAGCATGCGTTCTTCGAGCGCGAGGGGAATGATCTGCACTGCGTGGTGCCCATCAATTTCGCGCAGGCTGCGCTGGGCGCCGATCTTCAGGTTCCAACGCTCGGCGGCGAACCGCACACGCTGCGCATGCCCGAGGGGACGCAAACCGGCGCGCAATTCCGGGTCCGGCATAAAGGCATTGCCGGTGTGAATTCAAGCGCGCGCGGCGACCTGATCGTCCACGTGGAAGTGAAGACGCCGGGCAAATTGACGCGTGAACAGCGCCGCATTTTCGAGGACCTGCGCGAGACGCTTCCCGTGGATAATCAGCCGCACGAGAAGGGCTTGTTCGAGAAGGTCAAAGACATCTTTTCCTGAGCCCGCGCATGGCCGACGGCGTGGTAATCCGATCGGCGGAACCGGCGGATCGCGACCGGCTAGCGGCTATTCCCGCAGCCTTTCCTTTTCTCGATTACCCCGCTATCATTGCGGCCGCCCATGGGGGAGTCGCGGGATTCCTGCAGTTCCGCCGCGTCTCAGATAACGAGATCGAGATTCTGCAGCTGTTCACCGTGCCCAGTTACCGCAGACGCGGTATCGCTGGAGCCCTGTTGCGGGAACTGCTCGACCGGCACACCGGAACCGCCGTTTTTCTAGAAGTGCGTGCATCGAATACGGCGGCCAGACAACTTTATGAATCGGCAGGGTTTACGACGGCGGGCATACGCAAATCGTATTACTCCGATCCGCACGAAGATGCAATTGTCCTTTCATTAATTGTTTGTTAATGTTGTGGTAGACGGTCGGAGACGACCGCACTTCAAATGACGAAGTGAAGCTACCCACCGGCGGGCCGTACGTGCTTCCGAACGGTCTTCCGGCGAGGCAACTCACTAAAGGAGATGTTGCCCAAGTGATGGACCAGAGCGCAGAAGATATCAAGGAGCACCTGATGCGGACCAGTGAGGAGTTTCGCCATCTCGCTGATCAGCACCATTCTTTGAAAAGGCAGGTTGCCCAGCTGGAAGGCAAGTCTTTTCTCAACGAACAAGAGGAGATCGAGGAGCAGCGTTTGAAGAAACTGAAGCTTCACATCAAAGATCAAATGGAGGCGATGATCAACGACAATCGTCCCCAATCCGTTACCTCTGCGGTCTGACCTGAAACGTCAGGCGCCCCGTCAAATTGCCCGGTCCGCTTTGTATGCGGGTCGGGCTTCATCATTTGTGCCCTACATGGATGAAGCTTGTAGCGACGAACCCATTCGTATTCCCATCACGGATGTTCTCGATCTCCACTCGGTCCCGCCGCGCGATGTGGTCGGCGTTGTGGAAGCATGGCTCGAAGAGGCGAAACTGCTGGGCTTCGTTGCTTTGCGCATCGTTCACGGTCGGGGGATCGGTGTGCAGCGGGAGGCCGTTCGCCGGATCCTGGAGCGCGACCCCGAGGTGATCCACTTTGGCGATGCACCGTTGGAAGCCGGCGGTTGGGGCGCTACCGTCGTGACGCTGAGGGCGCGGGTTACTCTGCCGGAAGACTAAGTCGAGATCTTGAGAATGATAGTCTTGCCACGTTGCCTTGGGCGTCATAGCGTCTTGAATCGGGACGTGTACCTGCTGACTCTTGATGATCTGGACACGTCGTTTGAGTTGCCAGACATTCAGGGCCACCAGTTCACATGCTTTTGTACTCTGAATGCGAAAGGTTTGCCGGCGGATAAACTCGGCAAGTTCGGTTCGCAGCTGCTTCAGCTTGGATGTGCCTATCTATGCACATGGGGACCGGATTGCGAAAGAGTCCATGACATCATGGACGCAGAAGTTGTTGGCAACAATCCGCCGCAATCTGATTTCGGCTGCGTGATGACAACTTGGCATGCGGAGGAGTCTCTGCGAGACGCTCTGAGCTTCTTTCTCAATTGCACTTACCCGGATGAGACCTACGCGCCTAGTGGCTGCAACGCGGCGTTGATCATCTCGTGCGGGGGAAACGAACTAAATACGGCCATTGAGAATCACGTGGCATCGGAGATCGCTAGCTGACCCGGATGGTTTACAACTAAGTCGTTACTCTGATCAGTGTACTTTGGGCGTTTCAAGCACCATGCCCAATCCATCTAACAACGTCCACGTCGCCCGCTGGTAGTTGATGAAGGCTTCCTGATATCCGACGAAGGTATTCAGTAAAGCACTCTCCGAGCTAGCCAAACGATTCTGCGAGTCGAGAACCTCGAAAGCTGTGATAGTCCCTAGCTCGTACTTCTGCTGTTCAGCCGCGACGTTTTTCACTGCTAAGTCACGCGCTATAGTCGCAGCCTCGATCGTCGCATTCGCTAGTTCGAGTGCGTTGATCGCCTGGCGGACATCCAGCGTAATCTGCTGTTGCACTTGGCGCTGGTTGTACTTATCCCGCGTCCGATTCACCAAAGCGTCTGATAGTTGCGCGCTGGCCGAGCTGTTACGAAACGGCAGAGTAAACTGCAGTCCGCCGCCGTAACCTGGATAGGCGAACGACAAGAGCTGACCGAGTGAAGTACCGAACCCAGTAGAGGCTATCGGCGTCGGATTCCCTAATAGCCCGATGACCGGAACACCAGTCCCGGACAGACCCGTTGCCGCCCCTTGCGCCGTCAAGTCGAGACGCGGAAGGAGCAGGTTATGTGCGATCCGTGCGTTCAGATCGTCAACCACAAGACTGCGACGGGCGGCGTCCGCCTCAGGCCTAACCTTCAGCGCGCCAGCCAGCGCATCTTCAAAAGGTAGAATCAGCGACTTAGGCGGCAGCACCGACGGATCGTCATCCAGCACAATCTCCGCGCGTCGCCACTCAGGCGTCAAATCCGCGCCGATTAACCGCCGTAAGCCGTCCAGATCGGCTTTGTACGTATACTGCGCTTGAATCAGATCGCGGCGGCGCTCGGCTACTTGTGTCTCCGATTGATAAATATCCAAGCTCGCCAGCGCACCAAGATCCAAAGCCTGCTTATCGCGATCATACGATTTCTGGGCTAAGTCGAATGTCTGTTGCTCCACCTTGATGTCGTCGCGCGACCGCACGGCGTCCCAATACTGACCTGCCGCATCGGCCAGAGTAGTCGCGATAGTTGCCATACTCTGATCGGTCGTGATCACCAATTGCGTTCGCGCGATCTCTTGCGGCCCTTTGAACTCGATGCGCGTGCGATCCTGCAGCAGCGGCTGAAGGATGCTGATATTCAACGTGCCGAAGATATCCGGATTGTAGAAGTTGAACGCGTCGTTGGTTGAAGTTCGAATCGCGTTAAAATTCACGTTGATGGTCTGACCGGTCGGAATGAGCTGCTGATACGAGAGCACCGACGTTTCCGTCAAGTCGCTGAGAGTAGCCGCGCCGCTAATTTGCGTGAAGCTGGGCGATACTTGCTTCAAAACGTTATAGCTTGCCACGAGCTGCGGATCTAAAGGCGCCCTGGTCGCGGTAATCTGATCGGCCGCGGTATAGACGTCCAATCGCGTAAGGTTGACTGCCGTCGAATTCTTCAGCACCAGTTCCAGAAAATCTCTTAAGCTCAGATGTAACTTACCGTCGACAATCCGCTCCGCAATTCCCTGCACCGGGCGAACCTCAATCGGTGTTGCGCCAAAGCGATGCTGCATCCAACTTGCAATCGACGGCGGAGCGCTCCATAAGATGGGGGTCCAAACAAGTACAACCAGGAAGATCGCAAGCCTTGCGGTTCTATTCATAGCGGAGTGCTTCGATCGGATCGATGCGAGAAGCCTTTCGTGCCGGATAGATTCCGAAAACAACTCCAACCAGAATCGACACGCTGCAAGCGATAATAATCGACGACGGCGTCACAATCGTCTTCCACTCAGCCGCCCGCGCAATCAGCCAAGCGAGGAAGTAGCCGAATCCAATACCTGCTACGCCGCCACCAATCGAGATCAGCACTGACTCGAGTAGAAACTGCCGGACGATGTCGCTACGCCGCGCCCCGATCGCGCGCCTTACTCCGATCTCGCGAGTCCGCTCCAATACCGTCGCCAGAACGATATTCATGATCCCGATTCCCCCTACTAACAACGAAATCGCAGCAATCGCGACCATGACATAGGTAAAAATCGACTGCGAGCGCTGCTGCTCGGCCAGGAGCTCAGCCGGAATGGTCACTCCGAAGTCCGGCGTATTGTGATGTGTCGAGTTCAAGATAGCCGTCACGATTCGCGCGGTGCTGGTGCTATCCGCATTCAGCTTCAGCCGCATATCGACGCCGTCCAGTTCATCTTTGAAGTTACTGCCGACATCCACAAAACGGTATTGGTAAGTGTTCAGCGGTGTATAGATGATGAAGTCCGCATCGTGCGCCTGGCCCCCTCCGCCGGAACTAACTTGCTTCTGTAACACCCCGACCACCTGAAGCCACGTGTCATTCACCTTGACGAACTTACCCAGCGCCGGACCGTACCCAAAGATCGCGATTTTCGCTTTCTCACCGAGTACACACACGGACGCGCTCGTATCATCATTCCGTTGATCGAAAGGTGTACCCTCAGCCATTTTCCAGTTATGAATCAGCGCATAGGAGGGCGCCACGCCATAGAGTTCCGGTAGGTCCTGATCTGGCTTAGGAAGCACCCGCACCGGATGCATACTGTGGCGCGCCGATATCTCCTCTACCGCGGCCACATTGGATTGCAGGATCCGAACATCTCGCTCGGTAAGTCCCGGGGATGACCGTCGCCTCTGCTGCAGTTCCTGATCGCTCGTGGCAGGATGCGACTCAACCAATAGATTCCGCACGCCCAGTTGCTCGATGAATTGCATCGATTCTTCGCGGGCCCCGGCTCCGATCGCCAGCATCCCGATCACGGCGCCTACGCCGAAGATAATGCCGAGCGCCGTAAGTACGGTCCGGGTCTTCTGTCCCCATAAGTTCTTGGCGGCCAGCGCCACATCCGAGCCGTAACGCGACAGCAGCATCATCTACTTGGGTAGCGACTGCAGCGCACCGCCCGCAGCCTTCGTCTTTTTCTGCATTTCCGTGGGATTAGCGAGCGCCACCACTTGCCCCTGCGGCAATCCTTCAATGATCACGCGCGTCTCATTACGTCGCACAAGCTTCACATCCTTAGCCGCGAACGTGTCACCGGACTTCGCATATACGAAGGTCTTACCGTCGCTCTCGAACAAAGCCTGTGCAGGCAGCCACAAAGCATTGCGCAGTAACTCCGTAGTAATTACGATTTGGACGCTCATCCCGGGGCGTAGCTCGGGCGTCGGATTATCGAGCCCGATGTTACATTCGAAATGTCGATCCCAGAACGATCCCGTCATCCCTCCCAGATCTTTCACGTGCCCCGTGAACTTATGATCGGGAACCGCGATCACTTTGATTTCCACCGCGTCGCCCTTACTTATATGGCCGCGATCTAACTCGCCTAGCTTCGCGGTCAACTGCCAGTTCTTCAGGTCCGGTATTTCGACAACAGCCTGCCCTGGTCGCACTAAGTCGCCCACCTGATAAGGCGGTAAAGGCATACCATCAAAGAAGAAATTTCCCGACATATTGGGCTTAATCGCGATATAACCGTCAGCATGCGCCCGCAGGCTCATCGCCTCTATATTTTGTTTCGCCGTGGTAGCTTGCGATTCAGCTTTCCCGCGACCCGCTTCTTGCATAGTGATCGCCGCGTCATTCGTGGCTTTACGGTTTGATAGGTTCTGTTCTAACTGCGCCAGGTGGTCGCGCGCCGCCTGCAACGCAAGGTCATTTTGCTTCGCCACGATCGCGGCTAGAATCGGATTCTTTCTGACATCCAACTCGGCTAATGCCAGATCGGCTTTGGCCTTGAGTAGGGCGTAGCGGTCTTCTTCCTCATCGGCGTCCTTCTGCGCTTTCGCTTGAATAATGTGCTGCTCGGCTTCGGCTAGGTCGCCCTGTGCTTCCTTGAGCTTGTACTCCTGTTCCGTCGTGTCGAACTGGACGACCATCTCGCCGGCCTTTACTTCGGCTCCGGTCGGCTTCATCGCGACGATGTGCATGTCCATTCCGCCGGTCAGCGGTGCCGTTAAAACCTCTGGGCTGCCTCCACTCAATGCGCCTTTCGCGGTCACCGACAAACTAACATCACCGCGCTGGACCACCGCCGTCGGAATGATGACCGCTTTGGACGTGCTCATCCGTTGATAGGCGCGCAGAGCTAGCCATGCTGCGCCCGCGATGATTAGACAAACCAACACGCCGACCAGCAGCGGTCGCCACTTCGGTCTACTCTTCTTCGCAGGTGGAGATGGCGGGAGCGAAACATCAACCCCCAGCTCTTGCGGAACTAACGGCGGAACCGAGATGGTGGAACTCATGACTTCTCCCGCTGCGGTTCAACCAACGCAACCAGACTACCCGGCGGAATCCCTTCTACCGCAATCTCGTCCGGATTTCTCGCCCTCACGTGAACTTCAACCGGCACATACTGTCCTTGCTTTTTGACGTACACAGATGGTTTGCCGTTCACGGCGAATAGCGCCTTAGCCGGAATCGTGATCGCGCCTTCAATCTTAGTCTGGACCACGTCAGCCCCGGCATTCATCCCCGGACGCAACCGCGGGTCCGGATGATCCAACTGCGCATAGGACTTGAAACTCCTGGTGGGCGGCCATTCGGTGAAACTCTGCTCCGTTAAAGGTGCGATCGACGTGAGGGTTGCGGCAATCACATTTTCAGGAAACGCGTCGACATGCACTAATACGGGATCGTGAACAGCGATCCGCCCGCGATCGACCTCGTCCACCTTACTCTCCATCTGTAGAGTAGACAGGTCCGGAATCTCCGCTAGCGCGCTTCCCGGAGTCGCGTGGTCGCCCACTTTATAAGGTTGTGCGTTCATCCATCCCTGTGAATAGTTCTGCAGATAGTTGATCACACCGTTTAGTGGACTCTTCAACTCCATCAGAGTAAGGCGATGCTCGGTTATCTCTACTTGCGCGCGAGCCTCATCCCGTAGCCGGGTAAGCGAGGCCATCTTCGCGGAGTTCGAGGTCTCATGCAACGCAGTTGCCGCCTGCTGCACTTTCACCTTCTCCTCGGCCATACCGAGGTCGATGGTGCTTTCTTGACCTTGCATCGCGCTGACAATCGCCTGCTTCGAAGCTTCCAGGCGCGCCCGTTCCGCCTGGTACTTAGCCGTCGCCAAATCCAGCTGATCCTGCGCAGCGGTATTTCTCGCTTGAGCAACGGCTTGGTCGAGTGACGCTTGCGCTTGCCGCAGCGCCGCCGTCTTCTCCTTCAGATCCTGCTGGGAACGGCTTGGATCGAACTTGATCACGGTGTCGCCGGCCTTAACTTCGCCGCCCGGTGGAGCTAGAAAGACAATCTGTAAGTCCGGTACGTCCAATGGCGCGGTAATCTGGACCGAACGCCGCGCACTTAGTTCGCCCCGGCATCGGACTAACACCAGAAACTCGCCCTTCTTCGCGGAAGCCGTCGGTAGGTCCGCTACTTCCCGATTCTTGTGTAAGTGCCGCAGTGCAAATGCGGAGCCCGCTAATACGCCGAGCACCACCAGGACGCGCAGTCCTCGCTTAGAGCCGCGGCTCAACGGGGAACCTCGATGTCGAGAGCAGCCGACAGATCCGGCATTAGATGCGGATCCGTCCGATCGAGCCGAAAGACCGCCGAGAACGACTTAATCGCACCGCCCATAGTAGATGTTGCGATCGGGCTGGCCGAAACGAAATGCGCAGTCAACGTAAGATCGGGGAACGCGTCCAGATGCACCGTGGCTTTCGCGCCGGGCACCAGCACCGCGCCATCCGGCTCGCCCACCGATAACAGCACTTCCATTTCAGAAGGATCGAAAAGCCGCAGCAGCGAACTTCCACCCCACAGTTGATCGCCCTCCTGCGCATGCCCCATCGATTGGTTGCGAAACACATTTTCCAGCGCAACCATTCCGCTGATCGGCGCGTGCATGGTTAGCTTCTGTAAGTTTGTGTTCTGGCGCGCCACCGCCATACTTTGCCGGTCGCGCTGCAATTCCAAGATACGGATTTCCGCCTGCTCAGCGCGGTCATGCGCTTGGTTCGAGCGCTGCAAACTGGCCACATGCTCCCGCGCATCGTCCAGCTTCACCTTATTCTTCTGCTGCTCGATGTCACTTAGGATCGGACCTTTGCGAATCTCGATTTCCGCTTTCTTCAGGTCGGCCTGAGCCTGCTGCAAGTCGGATGCGCGCTTCTCAGCGTTATTGGTGTGCTCCGCTTGCTTCTGCTCCACTTGGTGCTTCAGATCGTCGGCTTTCGCGCTGGCGTCGCGCTGCAACTTGCGCTCGTTCGTCTGGTCGAACTCCGCCAGCAGATCGCCTTTTTTCACGACCGCCCCGTTTGGCACGAGGCGCGCCAGCGTGATATTTCCGCCTTGACCCTCGATTCGCGGAACTTGAACCAACACGGAACGGACGGCCTGGATGGTGCCGGTCGCCCTGACGCGGCGCGGCTCCGAACTGGGCGCCCGGGGAACGAGCGTCAAGCCGATCAGCAGGAACAGTATCCCGTGTCTCACGTTCACTTCTACTCCCCCGCCATCGAAACGATCAGTAGTCTGACGTGTCGACAGGATAAAACGTTGGCGCAATCTTCTCAGCTGTGAACTTGTTTCGACGCTTCCCGTGGTTCAAAGTTCCCGAAACAGGGCGAATTTCGATAGTTGCGGCAATTTCCCTCAGTGTTTCGCAACCCGTCCACCATTGAGCCTACTGACTGCAACCGTAACGACGCGTTTGGAAACCGCGTCTCCTTAGCGTGGATTCCTTCGTCTCACGCCGCGCCTTACTTCGCTCAGCGCTATCCGTATGTATTGCAGCGCCCGCAGTTCGCGCGCAGGAGACGACCGAAGGACCGTTGACGCCTATGCCGGCTCGGGAGAAACCGGCCCCGCCGCCTGAAAATCCGAGGCCGAGCGCCACATCTCAAATTAAAGCCGCCACCCCAAGCTCGAATGTCGCGGCCGCGGGTGCCGACCCGACATTCTCCAGCACGGTTCGCGTCGTCAACGTCTTCGCGACTGTCCGCGATCAGAACGGCAAAATCGTTAAGGACCTCAACAAGCAGGATTTCAACTTGTCCGAGGATGCCCGCCCACAGACAATCGGATACTTCGCGCGTGAGTCGAATTTGCCCCTGACCATTGGGTTCTTACTTGATACCAGCGGGAGCACGCGACAGGTCCTGCCCGACGAGAAGACTTCGGCCCGGCACTTCATCCAGAAGGTGCTGAGGGAATCGCAGGATCAAGCGTTCGTTATTCACTTCGATCGCGAAGTGGAGTTACTCCAAGACGTGACGACTTCGCCGGAGAAACTGGAGCGGGCATTGGACGAGGTGGAATCCAGTCAGCGCGGTGGCTATCAGGGGCAGAATTCGGGAAGTACTCCCGGGGGCGGCGGTTGGCCAGGTCGCAGCGGCGGACGCGGAGGGCGCGGTGGCGGACAGTCCCGTGGTGGAGGCGGAACCTTACTCTTCGACGCAGTCATGCTGGCGTCCAAAGAAGTCATGCGCAGACAAACCGGCCGCAAAGCCCTGATCATTCTTTCCGACGGCGGCGACCGGGGCAGCAAGACCACGATGACCGCCGCAGTGGAAGCCGCTCAGCGCGCCGATACGCTGATCTACTCGGTGTACTTCAAAGGCGAGCAGCCCGGCAACTTCGGCGGTCGCGGCGGCTACGGAAGATATGGCGGTGGCGTTAATACCGACGAGATCGACGTGGGTAAGAATGCCATGAAATGGATGGCGCATCAGACCGGCGGTAGCTTCTTCATCGTCACCGAAGACCGCCCGGTGGATCACGCGTTTGCGCAGATCGAAGAGGAACTGCGCAACCAATACAGCCTCGGCTATACGAGCGACAGTACGTCTACAAGCAAAGACTTCCGCCGCATCACAGTCGATACGAAGCGCCCGGAGCTCGTAGTGCATGCGCGGTCTGGATATTACCCGGCATAACTTGCCCGAACGCGATAGCTGATACGAGCCGATCGGTCCATCGGCACCACTTGGAAAAGGATCGCGCTTCTGCTATTTTGGTACATATGTACCCAGATAGCAGTGAAGACCGGCCGTGCTGTTGAGCGTGTCCAGACCGGCGTTCGAATCGAGAAACGGATTCTGAAAGTCATGAAGGCGCTCGCCGAATATCATGACCTCACGCTGGGCGATCTCATCGAGGGTATCGTTCTGCATGCGTTCGACGGCAAAACGCCCTTCGGGCCCGAGTCCCTCAAGCTAATTGCCGAGCTCAAAAGCATTTATCACCTCGACCTCGATTCCAGCGCAAGTCACAAACTGATCGAGCGAAAACCAGGGAGGAAGAAGAAATGAACGAGTCATTCGCGCTTACTACCTTGAGAATCGTCCTCGCGTTGGTCGTGGGCTTTTACAGCGTGGCGCTCATAGTAACAGAATTCCGCGGCCGACCTCATCATGCGCTGCTACTGTTAGGCGTTGTCGAAGTCGCCGGGGCCATCCTACTCGTCATTCCAAGAACGGCTCGCGTCGGCGGAATCACGCTGATTGCCGTCTTTGCGTTCGCGGCTGTATTTCACGCGCTGCACGGCGAGATGTACACCATCGGCTACTTAGCCGTCTATGCCGCATCCGCCTTCGCTGTGATCCCGCGCCGGTCGCACCCATGACAGACGACGAGTTTCTGGCGCAGTTGGAAGCCTGCACGCTTCCTTCAGACTGCTTCCACCACGCCGACCACTTACACGCAGCCTGGCTCTATCTAACCCGCTTTCCCGCAGCCGAAGCGATCACTAGGTGTTCCGCGACGCTGCGCTCGTACGCGACCTCACTGGGCAAACCCGACCGCTACCACGAGACCATTACCTGGGCGTACTTACTCCTAGTAAACGAACGTATCCGGCGCGGGGAATCTGATTTGGACTGGGAGGAATTCGTAGAGAGGAACGCTGACCTGTTCGACTGGAAACAATCGGTCCTTCTGAAGTATTATTGCCCCGAAACGCTTAGCTGTTCGATAGCGCGCCAGGTATTTCTAATGCCCGATCGATTAGGATGAGCGATGTCCGCGGCCCGTATAGGTGCTCGAGATCGCCTGAACAAACCCGGTTTGCTACGGGCGCAGCTCTGAAACGCACTGCGTCTGCTGAGCCGCGTGAGTAAGCGGTGCTCTCAAAACTCACATCAAACTCAAAGGATCCACATCCATCATCAAAGCCGTTGCGCCCCACTTACGCGCCGTTGCATACGCCCGCGCCTTCTGCAGTAACTCATTCAACGCCTTTCGGCTAGAACTCTTCACCAGAAACTGATACCGGTACTCCGTCTTAATCCGCAACACAGGCGCTTCCGCCGGACCCAGAACCTTGATGTTCTCCGGCAGCGGCTTCATGTGTAAGTCAAGCTCGGTAGCCATTCGCAGCGCATCTTCCTGCTTTACCGCCCGCACCAGAACATTCGCCATCGCGCTAAACGGCGGATAGTGCATGAAGCGCCGAAACTGGATCTCTTTCTGATAGAACGCTTCATAGTCCTGCGCCGCCGACAACCTTACGGCATAATGATCCGGATTAATTGTCTGCACCAGAACAATGCCGGGTAAGTCACCGCGTCCGGCACGCCCGGCTACTTGAGTCAGTAACTGAAAGGTACGCTCCGCCGCCCGGAAATCCGGCATCCCCAATCCAACATCAGCCGACACAACCCCAACCAGCGTGACATTCGGAATATCATGTCCCTTGGCAATCATCTGCGTCCCAACTAAGATGTCAAACTGCTTTTCGCGAAAGCCATGTAGGATGTGCTCGTAATGCTTCTTGCCGGTCACTGTATCCCGATCTAACCGTGCAATCCGCGCTTCTGGGAACTGCGCGTGTAACTCGTCTTCCACCTTCTCCGATCCAGTCCCCAGAAAGTAGATGTGCTCGCTCTCGCACTTAGGACAAACACTCGGCACCTTGCGCGCATAGTTACACATATGGCAAAGTAAACGCCGGTCGCGCTTGTGAAAGGTCATCGTGATGGAACAGTTCTGGCATTCGATCCGATGCCCGCAGGAGCGGCAAGCCACGAAGCTCGAAAACCCGCGCCGGTTGAGTAACAGCATCGTCTGTTCCCCGCTTGCCAGACGCTCGGTCACCGCGTCCACCAGCGCGCGCGAAAACGTCGCCACTTTCCGCGTCTCCAGAAATTCCTGGCGCATATCGATCAAGTCCACACGCGGCATGGGACGCTGCTGAATGCGCTCCGGCAACGTCAGCAGCGTGTACTTTGATCGCTCGGCGTTGAAGCGGCTCTCCAGACTCGGCGTCGCCGATCCGAGGACCACACAAGCACCGGCATGCTGGGCGCGCATGATTGATGTATCGCGGCCGTTGTAGCGCGGCGTCTCCTCCTGCTTATAAGAAGAATCGTGCTCCTCGTCGACGATGATCAGCCCCAAATTTTGCACCGGCGCGAAGACACCCGATCGCGTGCCGACCACCACGCTCGCCTGCCCCTTGCGGATTCGCCGCCACTGCCCCGCCCGCTCGCTATCGCTGAATGCACTGTGCAGAATCGCGACGCGTTCGCCAAACCGCGAGAAAAACTCGCCGGCCATCGCGGGTGTCAAAGCAATCTCCGGGACCAGAAGCAGCGCGCCTCGTCCCGCTGCCAGAGCCGCGTCGATCGCGTTCAGATAGACCTCAGTCTTCCCGGATCCCGTGACGCCATGCATCAGGAACACGCGAAACTCATGCTGCTGAATCGCCGCGCGGATCTGATCGAACGCCGCTTGTTGCGCGCTGTTCAGTGAGTGCGGAGCCCGCTCACGCGCGCCTAAAATCGACAGCGGCTCCCGCTCTAACTTCACAAAGGATCGCCGGGCCAAGGCGCGCGCGGCAGTACCCGCATTCTTAACCGTGCCCTCAAGCTCCGCCAGATTATGCGAACCCGGATGCAGTTCCAAGAACGCCAGCAACTCGCGCTCGGCTTTGGGCAATTTGGGAAGCCCCGAAACTTCCGGAGCCACTGCATGCGAAACCCGCAAATGCTCGCCTGGTGACCGCATGGGATCGCGATCGGTCACCACATCCTCCGCCGCAATGAAGCCTTTCTTCTCGAGCGAGCGGATCGCGTTAGCCGCCAACGGAAGCTTCTTCTTCAGATAGGTGAGCGACAAAGAACGGCGCTCAAGTAACGCCAGCACCTGCGCAACGGCATCATCCGGATTCGCCTCCAGCAGCAACTGCCGCGCGGCGTCCCGTCCGGAGTCGGTTAGCTGATAGATCTTTCCCGATCGCGTTTCCGCAGCCAGCGGAAGCATCGATCGCAGCACTTCACCCAGTGGCGCGCAATAGTAACCGGAAATCCATCGACCCAGCGCGAGCAGCGACGCATCCAGCACCGGCTCTTCATCGATCAGCCGCAACGCCTCGCGAACCGGCTGTTCCGGCGCATCGTTATGCGCCGCTACGACGACCCCGGTCAGTTTGCGCGTCCCGAACGGAACCACAATGCGGCAGCCCGGCTGCACCCGGTGCCGCAGTGTTTCAGGCAGCGAGTAAGTGAACGCCTGATCGAGCGGGACCGGCAGACTTACATCGCAGTAACTGTTAATTATTTGCCCTGACCCGAATTCGGCTGCGTCGCGCCCGGTTTGGTCGCGATAAACGTCGTCCACGGCTGCGCTTTCATGTCGCGTAGATACTGCTTCTGCCATGAAAATTCCGGATGCGCTTTCAACAACTCAGCGGCATGGAAATCGTCTCCACTCGCGTGCCCCGCGTGCGCCGTGAAGCTGAGCGCCTGAATCATCGTCGCGTCCGCAACCTTATTCTGCACCGCCCCGGCAGGCGCGAACGGAGGCTGCCAATCGCCATCGCCGCGCGGCGACTTATCAATCTCCCCGTCCAGCGTGCGCTCGCTCGGCTGGTTCGTCTTCGCGAACGTATCATAGTGATCCGCTAGAAACTTCTGCGCCGCACCCGTATCGATCTTGCCTTTGTACTCCTCCATCAACTCATCCCAACGCATGTGCCGCGCATTGCCGCTCACCGACGGATCCTTCGGATTGTAAGTCGTCTCTTCCGCCGTGAGCTTCGGATTTTTCGGGAAGTTCGCACCGACGAAATACCCGTCCTTCGAACGCTCCAAGGTGACGTTCTTGAGCCCCAGTTCCAGATGCGCCACTTCACCCGACTTCACATCGGCAATCAACCAGTCGTTCGCATACCCGCCGTTGTTGCCGTCCTTCATCGTCGCCGCAAACTCATCGATCGACGTCGCATACTGCATCGCCCGGCGCGCGCGCACGAACTCCGGAACTCCGTTCGAATCCCATCCCGAGAAGTCGCTGATCGTTGTCTCGGTGATCGCGATTCCCGCATCGTTCACGCCGAAATCATCCGCACTGTGGATGAGGCCCGGGTACCCGTCCATCAGGAACCGGTGCCCGTTCTTCGGCACGACATCGAAGATGATCGTCCAGCGCTCGCCATCCAGATAACCGGACCAGTTATTGTGCGCGATCACCGGCTTGCCGTCCTTCGTATAGGAGCCGGTCGCAACAAACGCGCTGCAATGATCGGGCGCGGCAGCCGAGGCCGGCTTGCTCTTAATCCCGTGCTTGTCGTCGTACCACTTCACGTAGTAAGACCACTCTTCCGCCGCATTCAGCGCCACGATGTCCCAGATGTCGAGCTTCACGCCGCGCGCCGTTACGCCATCCGAGATACCTTGCATCTCCGCGCGATATTGTTCTTCGATATGCGGCCACAGCACCGTCTTCGCCGCGTTGCGGTAGAAGTTCCAGTCCTTCTTACCGTCGTGCGTTAACAACAGTTTCTGTACTTCGAAGCCGTCTTTGATCTCCGCCGCCAGCATCACTCCATGCTGATACCCGATCTCGGCCGGCGTGCCTTCCAGATGCACATAATTCCAACCATTTTGTTGCGGCTGCCTGAAGCCCTTGGCCAGTCGCGGATCGGCAAACGGCTCATGCGCACTCAACCACATCATGAAAGCCGCGGCGATCAGGCACGCGGGAACCAGAAGACGACGCATGCTTATGATTGTAGTCGGGATGCCTGTAGATCAGATTGCGCCGAAACTGACTTCACAAACCAAGGCTGGCGGATGCGCGTCGAAGCTCGCGCCCGGCTTACTCGATCGCATTCTCAAATCACTTCCGCGGACGACTGATCCCAACGTCCTTGTCGGCTTCGATCACAACGACGACGCGGGCGTTTATCGTCTGACTCCGGAACTCGCCATGGTGCAGACGGTCGACTTCTTCACTCCGATGGTTGACGACCCGTGGACCTTCGGCCAGATCGCAGCGGCCAATGCAGTCAGCGATATCTATGCGATGGGCGGACGCCCCGTTTCCGCTTTGTCGGTTCTAGCATGCCCAGCCGATGGCGACCTCGACATCATCGAGCAGATCGTGCGCGGCGGCGCGAACAAGTTAGCGGAGGCGAACGTATCCGTCATCGGCGGCCATAGCGTGAACGATCCCGAGATCAAGTTCGGTTACGCAATCACCGGCGTGATTCATCCGGACCAGATCAAGACTAATGCGGGTGCTCGTCCCGGCGATGCGCTCCTGTTCACTAAGAGTCTCGGAACCGGCGTCATCACCACGGCACTCAAGCGAGGCATGGCGCGCGCCGACGATGTCGCCGGAGCCATTCAGTCGATGACCGAACTCAACCGCGCGGCTTGCGAAGCAATGCTTCGCTTCGAAGTTCACAGCTGCACGGACGTTACCGGCTTCGGTCTGATTGCCCATGCGCGCGAGATGGCGATGGCCAGCGATGTGACACTCGAGATCGATTCGAAGTCCATTCGTATCCTGCCCGGCGCGCTCGATTGCGCAACTGCCGGTGCGATTCCCGCGGGACTCAAGAACAACCGCGCGTTCGCCGAATCCTGCGTGGATTACGCCGCGACTCTCGACCCGCATCTGATCGAAATTCTGTATGATCCGCAGACCTCCGGTGGCCTGTTGATCTCGATGCCGGAACCCGATGCGCTCGAGTTTCAGCAAGCGTATCCGCGCGCTTATCGAATCGGCGCCGTCCGCGAACGCGGCGTGAAGCCGGTGGTACTTCAATGACAGACGACCCCGTAATCATCGCGCTGGATGTCGAGTCCGCCGCCGAGGCCAAAGACTTAGTCCGGCAACTCGGGCGCGACGCTAATTTCTATAAAGTCGGTCTCGAACTATTTACCGCTGCCGGACCCGATATCGTCCGCGAACTGATCGGCGGCGGCAAGCGCGTTTTCCTTGACTTGAAGTTTCACGATATCGGCGAAACCGTGCGCCGCGCTACGGCGCAAGTCGCCCGCCTGGGCGCGTCGTTCCTTACCGTCCACGGCCAGCCGCAGGTGATGCAAGCGGCGCTCGAAGGCCGCGGCGAACACGATCTGCGCATCTTCGCGGTCACGGTCTTGACGAGTCTGAACGACCGCGATCTGGAACGCGCGGGATACGACTGCAGCGTGCGTGAACTGGTCAACCGGGTCGTCGACAATGCGCTGGAATCTAAAGTTGATGGCTTAATCGCGTCAGCTCTCGATGCGGCGGCAATCCGTCGCCACATTCGTGCCTCGGACATGACGAAGCCGGGTCAGGAACTTCTCCTGATCACCCCCGGCGTGCGCTCTCGAGGCGCGGCGAAGGGCGATCAGAAGCGCGTTGCCACTCCCGCTGAAGCTCTGCGCGACGGCGCTGATTACCTCGTGATCGGCCGGCAGGTGACGCGCGCGGCCGACCCTCGCGCCGCACTCAGCCAAATTCGCGACGAGATCGCGGCAGGCGTTCTTCACGCTTAAATGAGCGGCGTCGATCATTTCCTCGCCGCTTACGGATACCTCGCCATCTTCAGCCTGCTGATGCTCGGAATCGTCGGACCGCTCATTCCCGACGAAGCCATCCTCGTGCTCAGCGGCGTGCTCATTCACCGCGGACAGTTCCACTTCGTCCCCGCGTTTATCGCCGCGCTGGCGGGCAGCCTCTGCGGCATTTCCCTTTCGTTTGCGGTCGGGCTTTACGGATTCGGATGGCTCGAGCGGAAGTCGCCATGGCTGCATCAGTTCGCTTCGCAGCACCTCGATCGCGCGGAGAACTGGTTTCTCCGCTTTGGCAAATGGACGCTGTTCTTCGGCTATTTCGTCGCCGGCGTCCGTCACTGCACGGCTCTCTTCGCCGGTATCTCGCGCATGCCTTTTCGCGACTTCGCCGCTCCCGCCTATACGGGCGCGCTCGGCTGGGTCCTCGTGTTTCTCGGCGTCGGTTATTTCGCGGGTGATCAATGGTCGAGATACGGACCCACCGTCGACCGCGCCGTCGTGATCGGCGTTATCATCCTGGTCGCGGCGGGACTAATCTTCGCGGCTATCCGCGGATCCCGCTCGCGCGACTCTAATTCACTCCGTTGATCTGCACCAGATCGTCGGGAGTGTCGTCGTCTTCCGGGGCTTCATCGTCAGGGGCCACGATGGAATAAATCAGATCTAATTTATCTTGCAGCTCGCTGTTTTTTGCTTCCAAATCGCGTATTCGGTTGAGGAGTTCTTCGACAGTCGGCATGTGATTCATTTCGGTAATGGCATTAATCGTACAATCCCGGACATGTACTCGCTTTGAAATGTTTCGTCCGCGCGGGAAAATACGCTTATGCAAATGTCTGGTGACGGCGCGGCGAGGGCCCTCGATCTTTCGGTCATCATCACCCAAGTCAAGACGGTGCAAGATGCGCGTAAGCTACCCGTTGGAACCGTCGTAGGTGATAAACACGGCGGTGTTACCTTCTCGGACGCGGTTGCGGCCGAACTTGAAAAGCGAAGCCATTCCGGCTGGAACGATATTTCAGCCACAAACGATCGCTGGACGGTTATTTTCCTCAATCGATAATACGCTCCGTCGCGCCGCAAGCACCTGTTATGATGCTGCGGTCCGATGAATTCTGTTTTTCAGCCCGCTTTTCTTCAGAATAAACACGCTTTTGTAACGGGTGGCAGCAGCGGGATCTGTCTAGCCGTCTCCCAGCAATTCGCTGCGTTCGGAGCAGCCGTGTCGATTCTCGGCCGCTCGCCGGAAAAGATTGAACGCGCTCTCCCTTCTCTCGGACCAAATGCCCGCGGATACCCTGCCGACGTGCGCTCCTTCGATGCCCTCGCGAGCGCTCTCAAAGCAGCGCACGATGCATCCGGCGAGATCGACATCCTGATTTGTGGCGCGGCTGGGAACTTCCCCGCCCCCGCGCTCGGAATGTCCGCTAACGGATTCAAGGCGGTCATCGACATCGATGTTCTCGGTACTTTCAACACCTGTCGCGCCGCTTACGAATACCTGCGCAAGCCGGGCGCGACGATCATAAACATCTCCGCGGCACAAGCCTTCCGGGCGATGGCGTTCCAGTCTCATGTGTGCGCCGCCAAAGCCGGTGTCGATATGTTGACGCGCACGCTGGCGCTCGAGTGGGGTCCTGCCGGCGTTCGAGTGAACTCGGTAACTCCCGGCGCCGTCGATGGCACCGAAGGTGTGCGACGCCTGGCGCCCGATGAAGAAACCCGGAAAGCGTGGATGGCGAAAACCGCGCTCGGTCGATTCGCATCCACCGATGACATCGCCGCGCTCTGCCTTTTTCTCTCATCGCCTGCGGCGTCTTACATCACCGGCGCGATACTGGTCTGCGATGGCGGCCTGTCGCTAACATGAAAGTGTTGCGTTTGGAACCACCTGTGGACGACGGGCACAATTGTTGGACATGCGAGCATCGGCTAAACTATAGGTTCTTTGTCGAAAAACCCTTCGGGCGTTCCGCTTGCGTAGTGAAGCTGAAACGTCCTTGACCGGACGCCGATCGGAAAGGATCTTCAGTTAATGATTCGTTTCAGGCCCTTGTGCCTGACCAGTGTGTCCCTTTGCGCGCAGAGCTTGTTTGTTCTGTCTGGAGTGTCTTCCGCTCCGGCTCAAACGCAACCAGCCCCGACGCCTCCCGTTCAGCAATCGCCGGCGCCGGCTTCCCCGCCCCCTGCTGCTCCACAGCCCGTTCCTCAGCAACGCCCGGCGAATCCTTTCGAAACGGTTCCCGAGACGCAGCAGCCCGCGGCGCCAGCTCCGAATCCCGAGATCCCCAACCAGTCCGGGGTGATCGAGCGCATCGAATTCCGTGGCGCGCGCCGGGTTCCCGCGGATACGCTCCGCGCCCTCATCTTCAGCAAACCCGGCGATCCGTATAACGAGGAGACGCTGCATCGCGACTTCATCGCGCTCTGGAACACCAACCGTTTCGACGACATCCGCCTCGAAACCGAACCCGGCGAACATGGCGGACTCGTCGTTCGCTTCGTGCTGACCGAGCGCTCGGTGATTCGCACGATCAGCTACGACGGCATGAAATCGGTCAGCACCTCCGAAATTCTGGATCGCTTCAAAGAACGGAAGGTCGGATTGAGTGTCGAATCGCAGTACGATCCGGCCAAGGTCCAGCGCGCCGCCGTCGTCCTGAAAGAGTACCTATCTGAGCGCGGGCGCCAGTTCGCTACCGTCACCCCGGTACTGCATCGGATTCCACCGAATTCACTCGAACTGATCTTCAAGGTCGACGAAGGTCCCAAAGTTCTCGTCGGCAAAATCCAGCCCGAGGGGAACTCGGTTTTCAGCGATCTAGAGATCGTTCGCGCGATGAAAAATCTGCACCCCTACGGTATTCCGTACTCGATCTATCTGGAAAACATTTTTCCTAAGACCTACGATGCGGCGAAATTTGCCGAGGATCAGGAACGCATCCGCGAGGCCTACACCGATAAAGGCTATTGGTTCGCAAAAGTCATCAACGGTCAGGTAGTTCTGCGCGACGTCGGCGGCTCCGGTAAGACTCTGTTCTTCTTCAAGAACAAACCCGGCAAGCGCGCCGATCTCACCGTACAGATTGAAGAGGGCGCGCAACAGCGTCTCGCCAAGATCAACTATGTAGGCGTCAAACTCTTCCGCACACCGGATGTGCTCTCGAAACAGCTTTTCCAGATGACGCCGGGCGATGTCTTCTCCACGGCCAAACTGCGTAAAGGCCTCGAGAACATGAAGAAGCTTTACGCCGACTTCGGATATATCGACTTCGTCGCTGAGCCGAACATCGAGAGCGGCCCCAAGGGCACCGACACCATCAATCTCAGTTTCGATGTCGATGAAGGCAAGCAGTTCTTTGTTCGCCGAATCGATTTCGTCGGCAACACCACCACTCGTGATAAGGTCATCCGCCGCCAACTGCTCCTTGATGAAGGCGATATCTATAGCGGCCGTCTATGGGATGCCAGCATTCTGCGCCTGAACCAGCTCGGTTACTTCGAAACGTTGAAGGAGAACGAGTCGTACGACATCAAGCGCAACCCCAACGAAAACACGGTTGACATCACGCTGAAGGTCAAAGAGAAGGGCAAGAATACCATCGGTCTGAACGGCGGCGTCTCCGGCATCGCTGGAACGTTCGTCGGCGCAAACTACTCCACCAACAACTTCCTCGGTCTCGGCGAAACGCTTTCGCTCGAAGCGCAGCTTGGCACGATTACGGAAAGCGTCACTCTCGGCTTTACCAAGCCGTACTTATTCGATACGCAGCTTCAACTTGGCATCCAGGGTTACATTCGGCGCTACGACTTCAACCAGGCGCGCCAGGCTTCTCTGTTAGCCAATGAGAACCTGATTCCTTTCTATCAGGAACTGGGCTCGAACAACCTTCTGAACTATACGCAGAATTCGAAAGGCGGCTCGCTGTCGCTGAGTTATCCGATCCGCCGCAGTTTCGCCCGCATCTCGCTGACTTACGGTTTCGACGATTCGACGATCGTGCCGGGAACTACCGGAGCCACGAACTACTTCGAATATCTTCAGTTCTCCACGGTGTCCGGGCCGAGCGCACTGCGCGGAATCCGTACCAGCCGCATCGTTCCCGGATATCTCTATAACTCGAAGAATCATCCGCTTTCGCCCACCGCCGGGAAGAGCATCTATCTGGCTACGGAATTTGCGGGTAGCGTCCTCGGCGGCAACGTGGATACGGTCAAGCCCACCGCTGACATCCAGTACTTCCATCCGGCCCCGGCTTTCCTCAACCGGCACCACACGCTCGCCTTCCACTTGCTGACCTCGTTCATTACAGGCTATAGCGCCGGCCACGAAGCGCCGCCTACTGCGCGCGCGTTCATCGGCGGCGAGCAAGATGTCCGCGGCTTCGATTTTTACGGCATTACTCCGGTCGGATTCATTCCGAACACCACGAGTCTTCCGGTGTATAACCCCGACGGCACTCAGAAGACAATCAACACAATTGTCAATGGCGTGCCTACCGCGACCAGCGTAAGCATGACGGTGCCTTACTACCAGATCATTACTCCCGGCGGCGATACGCAGATCGTTGCCAACGCCGAGTACCGCATTCCGATTTTCGGACCGGTCTCGCTGGTTCCGTTCACTGACTTCGGCTGGAATCGGGTTTCGGTTCCTAGCCAGTTGACCCTCGATCCCACGCGAGTGGCCCAGTTAAACGGCGAGTTCCCTCAAGCCAACTTCAGCAATCGCGTGGTGATAGCCCCGGGTACTGAAGCTCCGCGCCTTTCTTCGGGACTCGAAATCGACGTCATCCTGCCGATCGTCAATGCTCCGTTCCGTGTCTACTACGCCTTTAATCCGCTGAATGTGCGCGAGTACATCCAGCCGCCCATCGTTGCCGAACGTTCGTTGTTCCCGAACCAGGCAACCTATGCGAGTTATATCAACACCTACGGGCAATCCTATCCGTTCTTCGAACGCAGGGGGCTCTTCCGCTTCACCATCGGCCGCACGTTCTAGTAAGCATCTGTAACCACGGGCCAAGGTGATGACGGAATGTTAGTATGAATCTTATAATTCCAAGGAGTAACAAGTGAAAGCTATTCAAATGGTCCGGCCACTTACGGGCGCGGGTCTGCTCGCAATGGCCGCCGGTCTCTGCCTTCAGGCGCAGACGCCGGCCGCTGCCCCGCCCCCGTCCAGCGGAAAAGTCGCGGTGATCGAAATCCAGGCCGCTATCTTCCAGACGAAGGAAGGGCAGAAAGCTCTAGCCGACCTTCAGGTCAAGTTCAATCCAGTGAAGGCCAAGCTGGAAGCCAAGAAAGCCGAAATCGAAAAGAATCAGGACGCCTTGCGCAAAGGTGCGAATACTTTGTCGCCGGAAGCGCAGCAGAAGCTGGCTCGCCAGGTGGATGCGGACACTAAGTCGCTCAACCGCGATACGGATGACGCCAACAACGACCTTCAGGAAGAGAACCAGAAGCTCATGAACGACTTAGGCGGCAAGATGTACGCCTTGATCGCGAAGTACGCCGCTGACAAGGGCTACACCGTTGTTCTCGATGTGAGCGCGCAAACAACCCCGGTCGTCTGGGCTTCTCCAAGCAACGACATCACACGGGATGTGATCGCCGCTTACGACGCAAGCGCTGCTGCTGGAACACTGGCGCCCGCCGCGATTCGGCCTCCTTCGGTAACGAGCTCGAAGCCGTCGTCCGGCATCACGAAATAGCAGCGGGCCATCGGTGGTACGCTGAAAGCGCTGGAGGTTCTAACAATGCCCCGCATCGCCCTCTTTCTCCTCGTTGCAAGTTCCTGTTTTGGTCAGCGATTCACCAGTACGTTTAGCGGATGGGGCAGCGTGGCCCATCCCGGAACCGGGTTTCCCACCGGCACGGTACGCTCTGGCTACGGTGGTGGATACCGCAGCGGTGGCTATGGAGGCTACCGCACGGGCCGCTACGGTAACGGAGGCGTTCTAGCCGTTCCTTACTTCGCAGGGGGATATGGCTACGGCGGATACGGCTACGGTGACCCCAGCGGCTACGTCGATCCCAACGCGGTGGCACCTCCCGTTCCTCCGCCTTCCGCCGCTGCACCCCCGGTCATCATCAACCAGTATTTCGGCGTTCCTCCTGGTGGACCCGGCCCCGAAGGTCAGGACGATCCCTCTGTGCGTATCTACTCGCAGCCGTCAGCACAGCCTACCGGTGACGGTCAGGCATCTCCTGACGCGCGCACTTACCTGATCGCCTACAAGGATCATTCGGTCTACACCGCGCTGGCTTACTGGATCGAGGGTCACACGCTGAACTATGTGACGACGTCAAACACACATAATCAGGCGGACCTGAGCCTGATCGATGTGGATTTCACGACCAAGCTGAACCAGGACCGCGGCATGCCGGTCAGTTTCAGCCGCTAGCCCGCCAGCATCTTCGCGATCCATTCTGCGTGGGGAATGCCGCAGTGAATCAGCAACTTGATCTCGCGCTGGAGATCGTAGTCCACGCGGCGGATTTGCGGTTCATTTCCTTCGATCAGTAAGTAAGCAGCGCGTGGATCGCCATCGTGCGACAGACTCACGCTGCCCGTATTGGCAACCGTTCTATCCCGCAGCTTCCTAACGTACGGACGATGAATGTGCCCGTAGACTGCGACAGGCCGGCCAAGCGGCCCGTAGACACCCTCCAGATCAGCATCCGAAGCGTCCGGCATCGGCGCACTCCAGAGTGTCGTGGGGCTGGCGTGTACCAACGCCATCTCACCGCGCTGTTGCACCAGCGGCAGCATGCTAAGCCAGCTCAAGCGCTCGCCACCGAGCGCCTCGCGAGTCCATGCGGCCTGTTCCTGCACGACGGGGAACTTCGTGAAGGACTCCGGCCGGAACAGCATCTCATCCGTGTTCCCAACCACACCGGGCCATCCCAAATCGCGGATCCGATCGACGATCTCGACGGGACTCGAACCGCCGTCCGCCAGATCGCCGCCGTGCAGAATCAGGTCGGGCGCGGTCTGGCGTAAGTCCGCCAGCACGGCTTCGAACGCGGTGAGATTGCCGTGGATGTCGGAGACGATCGCGATGCGCAGCTTAGAACTCCTGCGTGACCCGCAGCACTTCTTCCGGTGTCGTGACGCCCGCCGCGATCTTGTCCCACCCGTCCTCGCGCAGCTGGCGCATCCCGTTCTTGCGGGCAGCGGTGGTCAGGCGGCTGGCATCGTCGTTGGCCATAATCATTCGGCGAATTTCTTCGTTCAATTCCATCAATTCGAAGATGCCGACCCGCCCGCGGTAGCCGGTACCGGAACACGTCGCGCACCCCACGCCGCGAAACGTGTTGACCTGGTGACCGAAGGGCGTGTACTCCGGCGCGGACGGCGCGATGCAGCCGCGGCAGATCTGGCGCACCAGCCGCTGCGCAAGTACCGCCACAACGGAACTGGTGATCAGGTAATTCTCGACGCCCATATCCGTCAGACGAGTGATGGCGCTGGGTGCGTCGTTCGTGTGCAGCGTTGAGAACACGAAGTGGCCGGTGAGCGCGGCGCGGATCGCCACATCGGCCGTCTCCCGATCACGGATTTCGCCGACCATGATGACGTCGGGGTCCTGACGCACGATATGGCGCAGCCCCGATGCGAACGACAGCCCGATCTGGGGGTTCACATGAATCTGGTTGATGCCGTCCATCTGATACTCGACGGGATCTTCGATCGTGATGATCTTGCGTTCCGATGTGTTGATGCGCTTCAGCGCCGAGTACAGCGTGGTCGATTTGCCGCTGCCCGTTGGACCGGTGACCAGGAAAATGCCGTGGGGCATCGACGTGAAATGCTCCATGCGGTTGAGCATCTGGTCGTCGAAGCCGAGGCTGCGCAGATCGTAGAAATCGCCGGCGGAGCGATCGAGCAGACGCATGACGACGCTCTCGCCGTAGAGCGTCGGCAGGGTCGAGACGCGGAGGTCGACTTCGCGCCCGAGGATCTTGATCTTGATGCGTCCATCCTGCGGCAGACGCCGTTCGGCGATGTTGAGCGCGCGCCATCAGCTTCAACCGCGAAATGATGGCCGCTTTCATTTCGCGGGGCGGAGAATCCTGATTGAACAGGACGCCGTCCACGCGGAAGCGAATGCGGAATTCTTTCTCGAATGGCTCGATGTGGATGTCACTCGCGCGCTTCTCGATGGCCTGCGCGATGGTCGCGTTGACCAGCCGGATCACCGGCGCCTCGCTCGCCATGTCGCGCAGTTGTTCGAGATCTTCGCTACCCTCGCCTGCCCCGAAATCGTCATCGCCCGCGTGACGATGCGACTCGCCGAAGTAACGGTCGATCGCGTCGAGAACTTCCTGCTCGCCCGCAAGTTCAGGAACCACGTTCAAGCCGGTAAATGACCGGACCGCGTTGACCGTTTCGAAATCGAGCGGGTCCGCCATGGCGATGCGGAGGCTCGATCCATCGAACGAAACCGGGATGAAGCGGGACTCGCGCATGAAGTCGGTGGCAAGGCCTTCCGTCTCCGGGAGCGCGGGCGGTTCACCAATCTGAGACAGCGGGATGTCGAGTTGCTCGCTGATGATGGCCAGCAGATCGCGTTGGGCAATTAGCCCCATGTCGACCATGATCTTGCCGATGCGGTCATTGCGCTCGCTCTGCAATTCGAGCGCGCGTTCGAGATCTTCCTGCTCGATCAGCTTCCGGGCGATGAGGATTTCGCCCAGGCGCGGGGCGGCGCCAACTATTGGCATTAGAGCTCCTGAGTTTTGATGACGGAATCGAGCTGCGACTTGGGGATGCGGCCCGACTTCACGTCGAGCAGCTTGCCCTTTTCCGCTTGCATCACGATCTGCGACGGAAGGCCGCTCGTATCTTCCCACTTGAAATAGAACAGGGTCGCGCCGCAGACGATCTGCTCGTTCAAACGCACGCTATCGAGTGCCGGACTATCCGCCATCGTAAGCATCGCGACGCGCATCTTCTCGCGCAATACGGGAACCATGCGGAGTTTCCGATCGTGGATTTCAAGAATATCTTTGAGGCTGAGTTCGCGGAACGGCGTAGGGATGGGGGTCGGAGGGCTAACCATCGTGGTGAAAACCGCGCCGTAGCCGGGCAGATATACGCCACGCGTGTTGCCGAGGATGTCGAATAACGACGGGCCGAGGGCGAATGCGCCGTCAATCTGTGCTTCGAGGCGCGCCATCGCAAAACGGCTGATTCGGGGACTATCGGCCATCGCCGTTATGGCCAGCGCGAGGGCTGCGAGCCCGATGCAGAATTTCTTCATTGCGCGGTAGTCGGTGCCGGTTCAGGTTCGAAAACGCGATTCGAAGCGACGGTCATCACGCGGGAGCGCCGATCCATAAAATCCATCGCTTCCGCGGCGCGTTCGATGGTGCGCTTCTGTTTCTCGTTCTCAGCGGCTAACCGGTCAAGCCGCACGTTGAATCGCGCCTCGGATTGAGCCACCGCGAGGCTCACCGCTTTCTGAATTCGGGCGTCGATTTCGGAATTGCTGGGACCGCTGGCTGTCGCGACCGGGCGAACCTCGACTTGCTTCATAGGGGCGGGCGTGCGAAGCGCATTCACAAAAATAGCGATCGCGAGAAGCGCCGCTGCGGCAGCTCCGAGGCGCGCACCGGATGTCCAAAGCGATTGCCAAAACCGCGCCCACGGCGAAGGCTCGAAAACCTTGTCGGAAACGAATGCAATACGCCTTGGTAATTCCTCGTCCGGCATGGATCGCAAGGCGGCCGTGGTCAGACGGAAGGAGTCAAGTTCGGATGCGCAACTGGTGCAGGTTGAGAGATGCTGGCGGACGGCGGTACGCTCTTGCGGGGTGAGCGCATCGAAGAAATAGTCGCGGAGATCGGCGGGCGCGCAGTTCATGTCAAACCTTTCGTTTTCACCGGAGCTAATTGAATCTTTAAGAGTTCGAGTGCAGTGTAAAGACGCGACTTGACCGTGGAAACGGGGCAGTCTAACACCTCGGCCATCTCTTCGAACTTGAGACCTTCGTAAATTTTCAAAACGACGGCTTCCCGCTGATCTGGCGAAAGGCGTTCGAGCGCGTGGGCCGCGGCCAGCGAAAGTTCAACCGGATAGGCGGGTTCATGAGGCGTCTCGATGCCGGTAAGCTCGTCTTCGGGCTTGCGGCGCCGGAACAGCGAGTACGCTTCATTGTGGGCGATCCGGAAGATCCACGGACCGAACCGCGACGGATTATCGAGTTTGCGAATATTCTGATAAGCCTTCAGAAACACGTCCTGCGTCAGATCGAGCGCGTCTTCGCGATGGTTTAGGATGCGCAGCAGATAGTTATACACGCGTTTCTCCCAGCGGGAAATGAGGAGGTTGTACGATTCGACATCTCCTTTACGCGTGCGTTCGATCAGGTCGGCATCCTCAACCGCCCGAAAAATCAAATTTTGCTCCTGGCTGCTAGACGCAGAATCCCGCCCGAAAGTCGATTCGTGGGATTTATTTCATTTTAGGCCGACTGGCCCCGAGGCATCACGGGCGTGCCGTTGAGGCCCGCCATCCGCTAACGCGCTACGCCTTTTCATAGAACAAAATGCCGAAATCCGTAGCGGCTTTTAACACGAATTATCCAACCTTTTCTCTAATTACTCCGTCAGTTAGTTCGAAGCTATTAAATCTGCGGCGGAATGAAGCTTCGGGACGCGCGAGAAGCATTAACGGTTGCAACTATTCCGCACTTACAAGTACTCGCTTTGGTAACTGACTACGTTGGTAGCGGGGGTGCAGCAAATCCCGATGAAGCAATTCACTTCAGGAAACAAATCTAAGGAGAAATGATTTGAAACAATTAGGACTACTTTGTGTGGGGGGCTTGGTTCTCGCTTCGGTCACGTTACATGCGCAGGAAGTCTCCCGGTTCTCGTTCGATGTCGGCGGCGGATTTACCACGCCTCTCGATACGGTCGGAAGCCATACGGACATTGGTTGGGGTCTTAAAGCTGGTGCGGGTGTGAACTTCAACTCCCATTTATCGTTGATGGCCAACGTCGGGTATGACGCACTGGGCATTAACAGCACTAGCTTGACTGGTATCGGTGCGAACGGCGGCAATTTGAATATCTTCTCGGCACGGCTCGATCCGGTTCTTCACGTGGGCACTTACCATCACGCGGATTTCTATGTGACGGGTGGCGGAGGCTTGTACCACGCGGAGCGCACGTTTACGTCTTATGACTCGACGGCGACCACCATTACCGATCCCTTCTTTGGTGCGGCGCCGACTCCTTTGACTACAGCTACCGCGCTCAACTATTCCGTCAACAAGCCGGGCTTCGATGCCGGTATGGGTCTCGCGTTCGGAAGCAAGTGGCACGGGAAGTTTTTTGCGGAAGCTCGCTACAACCGTATGTTCCTGAACGGCGGACACATTGACTATATGCCGGTTACCTTCGGCTTCCGCTGGTAGTAGCAAAAGTCTTTACTCTGTAGGGGCGTGATAACCGCGGCGGTAAGAAGTTGTTAGATCCAATGCGGACTCAAGTCCCTGCAGTTGTAGAGTGACAGCGTGGTAGCGACCGTCGCGTTGCATCTGTTCGGGGTAATAACCCAGCAGATACTCATTACGCAGTTCGCTGCCGATCTTAGCACTTATGGCGGGAAGATCGCTGACATTCTGAATCCTGTAATGGCGGCCCCCGGACTGCTCGGCTAGTTTGTCGAGTAATTGGGGGCCGTTCTTTTCTTCCTCGGGCGACTGTTCCCCGAGCGCCGCGTCGAAAACTCCCATCGCAAAAACCTGCACGTCACTCTCATAGAGCTCATTCTTGATTTCAGTCGCCGAATGCCGGCTGTGGTTGTCTCCTCCGTCGGAGAGGATCACCAGCGCTTTGCGGTCATTATGCGCAGTCTTCATCGAGCGCAGGCCTAAGTGGACTGCGTCGAGAAGTGCCGTTTGACCGAACGGGTGGGTGCGTCCGATGCGCGCGGTGACCTCGTCCACATCGCGCGTGAAGGGAATGCATAACTTGGCGCCGTCGCTGAACTCAATCAGAGAAAACTCATCTTCCGTGTTCGACGTGCGGAAAAAAGCGACCGCGGCTTCGACCGCCTTGGTCATCTTAGGGCGCATACTGCCGCTGACGTCGAGCAGCAGGCCCACCGAGACAGGCGCGTCGTCCTGCGTGAAATGGGTGATGCGCTGTTCAACGTCGTTCTCAATGATCCGGAAATTTTCCTTCTGCAGACCGGTGACTGGCGCTCCGTTCCGCCTTGTGACGTGGGCGGGGATCAGGACGAGCGACGAATCGGCGTGCAATACCGGCGCAGGCGTGCTGATCTGGCGCGGGTCCCGACGAGGCGTAATCGAGGCGTCGGCCAACTGCCCATACATGGAGATCGCGCAACCCGCGGAAAAGAGGGAAATGACGGCACAGGTGAGGTGCAGCGGCAACCGGAGCATTCCGGAGATTGTATATCAAAAATGGGATCGGTGGGAAACAACCGGCTGAAGTTAAAGCCCGAGGCGCGGGTCAGGCACCGGATAACCTACCGCAAAATGATAGATGACCTGGCCCTGATCGGGCGCAATGTCCAAATAGCGGTGTACCTCGTCGTCGAAAAACGCCCCGATCCCCGTAGCTCCGAGCCCTAGCGCCTCCGCCGTCAGATACAAGCGCTGGCCGATCGCACCGGCTTCGAAGTGGACATGGCGATAGCCGCGATCGCCGTAAGCGCGCGTGGCGTGCTCTAAGTCGGCAACCATCGAGAACGCAATACATGCATTGCCCGCCAGGTCCTGACCTAGACTTAGACCCGCGGCGGCAACGCGCTGATCGCCGAATTTGAGCGGTTCGAGTTGCCGGCGGCGCGGCCAATAGCGATATACCCCGGGATCAAGAGACTCAACGCGATGTACATATACATAGAGTTGGATGAAGCCGGTTGCATCCGCGGCATCGAGCAGTGCGGCAAGCTGCGGTAAAGAAATAGATTGATCCCCGCCGAGAAAATCCAACGCCGAGCGCCGTGTCCTTGAGACTTCGCTCATTGCGCGCGGAAGTGGAACTGGAGTGGGTAAGTGTATCGTGCCGTATTCAGCAGAGTCGAAGGCGAGGACACCGTTGTAAGTGGGTTTAGTCGCCTCATGAATAGCCTCAATAAGTGGATAGGATATGGTTTCGTTTGAGAGTTGATTAGCCACGCCGCCATGCCAGACCGGTTCACCGGCACTTATAATCTTGCTAACAGGAATTCCGCCGCCGCGGAGTTCGAGCAGTAGCATCGGCCACTCGTCGTCATTCAAGCGGCAAGTCTCGGCTATGGCATCGTCCGCGAAGTCCGCGTGCGCGGTCGTCGAACATCCGAGCGCGCGAGCCGCGATTGCAAACGATTCCGCGGCGTGTCCGATATCCAGCAGGCAATACCGATACGCGCGTTCCCGATACTTCCACGCCTCGCGCCAAACAATGCTAGTCAGGATGAAGATAACTTGCGCTGACCTATGCGGCAGTCGCAAACAACCGGCTGCGCGCTGCTCGGCCATGTGCGAGGACGGCCGGTAGTGATAGAGTCCGTCCGGCCAGCCACTTAGTCCACGAGTTATAAAGTGGAATTCCGTAGGATGAAGATTTCCCGATGATGGATTGACGCGCAGCGCGTAGCGCGCTCCGGACGGCGCCAGTTTGGTTGCGCTGATCGCTGCTGAGTCGAACAGTAATCGCGAAAGAAATGCCGCGCCGTCTTCAATAGTCGGCATCGCGGTAGCCTCAGGAACCGCGGGCAAATCCAGCACGGGCGCGCCCTCATAATGACGGAACGGCTTGGGCATATTCACCCAATCGAGGACGTGCGAGTCTCGTCTTAGCGCCTCTGCCGTGTGCTTAGTAAGTTCGTGGTACTCGCGCCATGTCAACTTGCAGTCTGCTCGGCCTAGTATACGTGGTCTTCAAGTGTCCGAACGCTTGGCGCTACTCTCAAAGTCAAGACCAAGATGACGTCCACTGAAGAGAATCCGATCGTTCTCATGGGCCTTTCCGGCTCTGCGGACGCCTATGCAATCCGTGACTTTTTATACCGTAGCCACCAGGCGTGCCGCTGGGTCGAACTGACTAATGACGAGATGGCGCGAGAGATGGCTGGCGTCGATGGGCTAAGTGACTCGCGGCTGCCTGTCTGTGTGCTTCCGAACGGCGAGCGGCTCTTTCATGCGACCGTGGCGGAACTCGCCCAACAGATGGGTTGGGCGCACGCACCCAGAGAGGCGGAGTACGATCTGGCGATCTACGGCGCAGGTCCGGCGGGACTCAGCGCCGCCGTATATGGCGCTTCCGAAGGCTTGAAGACGGTCTTAATTGAACGCAGCGCGATTGGAGGCCAGGCCGGAAGTACGTCGCTCATCGAGAACTATCTCGGTTTTAAGGACGGAATCAGCGGACAGGATCTAGCCGAGGCCGCGCGGGAACAGGCTAGTCGATTCGGCGCGGAAATCCTGGTAACTAAGGAGGGTGTCCGCGCGGAGTTCTTCGACGGGAAAGGCGCGGGATACCTCTCCGACGGTACGCGCATCGTCGCCAAGACGGCTATCTGCGCGACCGGAATTGACTACCGCCGCTTGGGCTTGCCCGGCGAGGAACGCTTAGTCGGATGCGGTGTTTACTATGGCGCGGGCGCAAGCGAAGCAGAGCTATGTAAAGGCGAGAACGTATTTATTGTAGGCGGCGGAAACTCAGCGGGACAGGCGGCCATCTTTTTTGCGAACTCAGGAAGCCACGTGACGATGCTGGTCCGCGCCAAAAGTCTGAAGGATACCCTTTCGCAATACTTATGTGCGCGCATTGCTTCGATGCCGAACATCGTTGTACGAAAAGAAACGACCGTAGTGGATCTTGAAGGCGAGGGGCGCTTGCGGGAAATCGAGATACAGACTAAGAACGGCGTAAGGGAGAAGCATGCGACCCAGTGGCTCTTCCTTTGTATCGGCGGTGAGCCGCATACGGGTTGGGCGGTCAAGGTCGGAATCCTGCGAGACGAGGCAAACTATCTACTTACCGGCCCTGACCTGCTAACCAATGGGAAGCCTCCGCAAGGTTGGTCCCTGCCTCGCTTACCTTATTACCTGGAGACGAGTGTGCCGGGCATGTTCGCCGCGGGCGACGTTCGGCACGGTTCTGTTAAGCGCTGCGCCTCGGCTGTAGGTGAGGGAGCGATGGCAGTTACCTTCGCCCACCGCTATATCGCCGATACCTTTCATTAGGTGACCGTACACGTGAACCACTTCGCCGGCCCCGATCGTCTCCACCTTCGCTTGCCAAGTCCGGGAAAAGTGGCCGGTAGAAGTGGATTTTGTTGCGGGCAACATGAACGATTACGATGCCGAACGGCAATGACTTGAGATCGTGCTCGTGCTCGAATCCACGATCGGCAGTTATGAAGACATCGCAAACGAGTTGCTTGACTAACACATGGTCTTTAAGATTCTGCCCGCCGAGGTCGAAAAGGGTGTGGACTTGATGGCCCGTGAACCCTTCGATAAGTCGCGGCTCGATAGCGATAGCGTCTATAACGACAGCGTCTATAACGACGCGCATGCGAGTTGATCAATTGCGATATCGCGGCTCAACTCGAGGAACGAGAAAACGTTCTGCCGCGGTAGCTCGGGATAAACGGAAAGAAAACCATCGATAGTTTCGCCCGTCGGCAGGCGTGCCCCTGCCCCACAACCTTGCGACCCATCAATCCCAACCCACATCAAAGTTTGTAAAGCCGCGCCTGCGATTCCGCACCCGCCCCATTCCCCGCTACACAAACCGGCATACAAATTGAACGATTGCTTACGATTCCGATTCGGGCGATAATGGGGAGACAACGTTGGGACGCGAGACGGCCTTTCGCCAAAATGCCGACAGCCAGACGGGATTTTGTTTCGGCGTCCTTCGGAGGGTGTTGAGTGAAGCGTACGGTAACGGATGAGACTCTGCGTTGTTCCTTCTGCCACAAAAGCCAGGATGTTGTCGGTAAGCTGATCTCTTCGCCCAGTGAATTTCCCCGCGCGTACATTTGTGATGAATGCATCGCGGTCTGTAATTCCATTCTCGAAGACGATAAGAGCGACCAGCCCTCGCCGACAGCAGGCAAAATCGCCAAGCCGCTCGAAGTCAAAGAATTCCTCGATCAGTATGTCATCGGGCAGGACGCCACCAAGAAAAAGCTGTCCGTCGCCGTTTATAACCACTCCAAACGCATTCAGATCAACAAAGTTCGCAATCCCGAAGTGGAATTGCAGAAATCGAACATCCTTTTAATAGGACCCACCGGGACGGGGAAAACGCTGCTTGCCCAGACGCTGGCCCGCGTTCTGGATGTTCCATTCGCTATCGTCGACGCAACCACGCTGACCGAAGCGGGTTACGTTGGTGAGGACGTCGAAAACATCATCCTGAAGCTGCTGCAAGCGGCCGATGGGGATGTGCAGCGCTGCCAGAACGGCATCATTTATATCGACGAGATCGACAAAATCTGCCGCAAGGACGAAAACCCGTCGATCACCCGCGATGTTTCCGGCGAGGGCGTACAGCAGGCGCTGCTCAAGATTCTCGAAGGCACCATCGCCAACGTTCCTCCCCAAGGCGGTCGCAAGCATCCCCACCAGGAGTTCACGCCGGTCGACACCTCGAACATCCTGTTCATCTGCGGCGGCGCATTCGTGGGACTTGAAAAGGTCGTCGCCCGTCGCGTCGGCAAGAAGACGATGGGCTTCCTCGCCGAAGAGCAGAATAACGATCGCAGCGCCTCGGCATCCAAAGCGATCCCGATGCACGGCCACAAAGATCAGGAAATGCTGCAATTCCTGCAACCGCATGACCTGATGAAGTTCGGTTTCATCCCCGAATTCATCGGACGTCTGCCGGTGATCGCCACGCTCGAAGACCTCGATAAACAGGCGCTCATCCAGATCCTCACCCGCCCCAAGAACGCCATCATCAAGCAGTACCAGAAGCTTTTCGAGTACGAGAATGTCCGGCTGAAATTTTCCGACGACGCTCTCGACGCTATCGCCACCCTCGCCATGGAGCGCAAGGTGGGAGCCCGCGGGCTCCGCATGATCCTCGAAGAACTCATGCTCGACCTGATGTACTATATTCCGTCCTATAAGAAGGTCCGCGAGTTCCAGGTCACGCGCGAAATGGTGCTGTCCCAGAAGATCAGTCTCACCCTCCTCGAAAAGGCAGGGTAAGAGTCTTTTCCCGGTCAGTCATAATCTAGGTAGCAGGAGGGCCGGGCGCTTCACCCGTCGTCCGTCTCCATTTCCTTTCACGGGTACTTAGACGAAATGCTCACATCCAAAGAAAAGCCCGATACCCGGCGATTGCCGATGATGCCCATTCGGGACGTGGTTATCTTCCCGTACATGATGACCCCGTTCGTGGTGGGCCGGGAGTCCAGCGTTCGCGCTCTTGAAGACGCGATGGCTGGCGATAAGAAGATTTTTCTCGCAACCCAGCATGACGCTTCGGTTGACGAACCGCGTCCGAACGAAATCTATTCGGTCGGCACGATCGTCAGCATTGTGCAAAGCCTCAAGCTGCCCGATGGCAACATCAAAGTGCTTGTCGAGGGCGTGGAGCGCGCGAAGGTCGTTTCGGTGAATGATGACGAGGGGTTCTTCCGCGCCGTCGTTCGCGTCTCGCACTATAAGGTTGAACAGGGCCCGCAACTCGAAGCTCTCGTCGGCCGCGTCACCACTCTGTTCGAACAATACGTCAAGCTCAGCCAGAATCTGAACTACGAGTCGATGATCGCCGCCATTCGCGTGGACGATCCCGGCAAGCTGGCCGACACCGTGGGAGCCAACCTCCAGCTCACCATCGAAGAGAAGCAGGAGCTGCTCGAAATCTTCGATCCCATCGATCGTCTGACCCGCGTGGCCGAGATGCTCGATATCGAAATTGAGAAGCTCAATGTCGATCGCACGATCCAGGGTCGCGTGAAGCGGCAGATGGAGAAGGCGCAGAAAGAGTACTACCTCAACGAGAAGATCAAGGCCATTCAGAAAGAGCTCGGCCGCGGCGAGAAGAGCGAGATCGACGAACTGAAGAATCGCATCGAAGCCGCCGGCATGACCAAAGACGCTCTCGATAAGGCCATGGCTGAGTTGAAGCGGCTGGAAAACATGCCGCCGATGTCGGCCGAATCCACCGTCTCCCGCAATTACCTCGATTGGCTCCTCGCGGTGCCGTGGAAGAAGAAATCGAAGGAAATCCGCGATCTCAAGTTCGCCGACGAGGTGCTCAACAGCGACCACTACGGCCTCGAGAAGATCAAGGAGCGCATCCTCGAATTCCTCGCCGTCCGTCGTTTGGTAAAAAATCCGAAGGGTTCGATTCTCTGCTTCGTCGGACCTCCCGGCGTCGGCAAAACTTCGCTCGGCATGTCGATCGCGAAGGCGACCGGACGCAAGTTTGTCCGCATGTCTCTCGGCGGCGTTCGTGATGAAGCCGAAGTGCGCGGTCATCGACGCACCTATATCGGCGCGCTGCCCGGCCAGATCATTCAGATGATGAAAAAGGCCGGCACCAAGAACCCGGTCTTCATGCTGGATGAGATCGACAAGATGTCGACCGATTTCCGCGGCGATCCATCAGCCGCGCTGCTCGAGGTTCTCGATCCCGAACAGAATTTCATGTTCGTCGATCATTATCTCGACGTCGAATATGACCTCAGCCAGGTGTTCTTCATCGCCACGGCGAATGTCCTTCACACCATTCCGCCGGCACTGCAGGACCGCATGGAAGTCATCCGGCTCTCGGGCTATACCGAACTCGAGAAGCTCGAAATCGCCAAGCGCTTCCTGGTGCGCAAGCAGCTCGAAGCTACCGGCCTAACTTCCGATCAGGTCGAGTTCACTGACGATGGCTTGAATGGCCTGGTGAACTTCTACACCCGCGAAGCCGGCGTTCGTAATCTGGAACGCGAAGTCGGGAACGTCTGCCGCAAAGTAGCTCGCGTCGTTGTCAGCGCTGCTGCAGGGGAGAAGGTGGAAAAGCGGGTCATCACGACCGAACTCCTGGCGGATCTGCTCGGCCCGACCAAGTTCCGCGATCTGACCACTGAGAAGACGAACGAGATCGGTGCCGCAACCGGCCTGGCCTGGACCGAAGTGGGCGGCCAAATCCTCACCACGGAAGCCACGCTGATGGAGGGCAAAGGTAAGCTCACCATCACCGGGAAGCTGGGCGACGTCATGCAGGAATCGGCGCAGGCGGCCATGAGTTACATCCGCTCGCGTGCGCACCAGTTTGGTCTGCCCCGCGACTTCTATCGCAATCTCGATATTCACCTGCACGTTCCCGAAGGCGCTATTCCCAAGGACGGACCTTCCGCGGGAATCACCATGGCGACGACCATCGCCAGCGCCCTCACCAAAATCGCGGTTCGCGGCGATGTCTGCATGACCGGTGAGATCACGCTGCGCGGCAAGGTGCTGCCGATCGGCGGCTTGAAAGAGAAGCTGCTGGCCGCTCATCGCCACGGCATGACGGAAGCGATCATGCCCAAAGACAATCAGAAGGATCTGCCCGATATTCCCGAGCCGATTCGCAACACCATGAAGCTACACTTCGTCGACTCCATGGACGACGTGCTCAAGATTGCGCTCGAACGGGAAATCGTCGCTTTGCCGATGCCGCCCGACGTTCCGGCGGTGGACATCGCCGTGCGGCCGCTCGACGAGAACCGCGCACACTAACGTTGCTCTGCGCAGCAGACGGTTCCCAGCCGTCTGCTGCTTTCTTTTGTCTGCCCCTTGACAGGCCCCCGATCGTGTATAATTGAAGGCAGAATTCATCATTAGCGCCGGTAACCCCCAGCAGTTCCCCACCGACGGGCTGCAGGAAGTCGCGTTTTTGGGGCGTAGTAATGTCGGGAAGTCCAGTCTGATCAATGCTCTTATCGGGCAGAAAGGTCTGGCGTTTACAAGTAGTACTCCGGGGCGCACCCAGACCATCAATTTCTACCGCATTGACGGCAAACGTTATTTTGTCGATCTACCGGGCTACGGGTATGCCCGGGTACCGAGAAGCGTTACAGATACGTGGCAGCACCTGATTGAAAGCTATTTACTCGAGAGAGACCAACTCACACTGGCATTCCTGATCGTGGATGCCCGCCGCGGGTGGATGGAGAAGGATCTCGAGCTCAAAACCTGGTTGGAGCACCAACAGCGGCGATACCTGGTCATTATGACCAAGATGGACAAACTCAATCAAACAGAACAACGGCGGGCACTGGCGCAAGTAGCGGCAGTTTCGCCCGATCCGTTACCTTTCTCGGCCGCGACCGGCCGGGGAGTGAGGGAAATTTGGCAAGCGATAGCAACAACACAACAGAAGTAATCCTCCCGCCTCAAGAGACTGCACCGGAGACTCCCGCCAGGGAAGCACCCCCAGTGCCTCAGGCGGACGGCGCGGATCAGTCGGCTACGGCCAGCCCCGCGACAGAAAAGACGACTCCAGAGAACAGCAGCGCCGGCAATAGTGGCAACGGTAACGCCGAGCCGCAGTCTGGCTCACCGCGCTCCGAGAACCGGCCGCAGCAGAATCGTGGCCAGGGTGAAGGCCAGCGTCAGACCACTCTGGCTGCTCGCGCTCAGGGGGGCGATCGCGACAAGCATCATCACGAGAGGCGCGACCGGAATCATCAGAACTCGGATCGACACGGAAATGAGCGGCAGCCGCAAACCAACGGCGCGCCCCCGCCCGCTCCAGTAGAGACAGCGCCGGAACCACCCGCGGAAGGCGGTCCTACTGCCTCGCCTCTAGCGATCACCCAGCAGGGTCCCGGTCCCAACCAACAGGGGCTGCGACGCAGCCGCGGCGCCCAGCAGCAAGGCAAGACCGGCTCGCCGACGCTCGATCTGGTCGAGTTGAAGGACATGAGCATCCTGAAGTTGAATCAGGTTGCGAAAGACCTGCAGGTTCCCGGCGGCGCCGGCCTCCGCAAGCAGGAACTCATCTTCAAGATCCTGCAAACCCAAGCCGAGAAGAGCGGGCTCATCTTCTCCGAGGGCGTTCTCGAATGTCTGCCCGACGGCTTCGGCTTCCTCCGCGCTCCGGAATACAACTACCTACCCGGCCCGGACGACGTGTACGTCTCTCCGTCACAGATCCGTCGTTTCGATCTGCGCACTGGCGACACCATCAGCGGCCAGATTCGTCCTCCGAAAGAAGGCGAGCGCTACTTCGCGCTAATCAAGGTCGACGCGATCAACTTCGAACCGCCGGAGGAGTCGCGCAACAAGATCTTCTTCGATAACCTGACACCGCTCTATCCTAACGCCCGGCTCAAGCTGGAAACGACCCGCGACGGGTTCTCCGGCCGCGTGATGGACTTGCTGACGCCGATCGGCCGCGGCCAGCGCGGGTTGATCGTAGCGCCGCCTCGCACCGGTAAAACGATGCTGCTGCAGAGCATCGCCAACTCGATTACGGTGAACCAGCCGGAAGTGTCGTTGATCGTTCTGCTGATCGACGAGCGCCCGGAAGAAGTCACGGACATGCAGCGTTCCGTCCGCGGCGAAGTGATCGCGTCCACCTTCGACGAACCGGCGACACGCCACGTGCAAGTAGCTGAAATGGTGATCGAAAAGGCCAAGCGCCTGATCGAGCATAAGAAAGACGTCGTGATCCTGCTCGATTCGATCACCCGCCTGGCGCGCGCCTACAACACCATCGTTCCGCCATCCGGCAAGGTACTCTCGGGCGGCGTCGATTCCAACGCGCTGCAGCGTCCCAAACGCTTCTTCGGCGCGGCTCGCAATATCGAAGAAGGCGGCTCACTGACCATCATCGCGACCGCGCTAATCGATACCGGCAGCCGTATGGACGACGTGATCTTCGAAGAGTTCAAAGGCACCGGCAACATGGAAATCCACCTCGACCGCAAACTGGTCGACAAGCGCGTGTTCCCGGCAATCGACATCAACAAGAGCGGCACGCGTAAGGAAGAGCTGCTGATGCCGCGCGAGGAACTCAACCGGGTCTGGATCCTCCGTAAGGTGCTCAACCCACTCTCGCCGGTCGAGAGTATGGAACTCCTATTAGACAAGCTAGGGAAAACCCGATCAAACGCCGAATTCCTTTCGGCCATGAGCGGGTAAGTCAAAAGCCATACAATCCGAAGGTTCACCGGGCCGCATTGACTTACAATGCGGCCCTTTTTGCGTCTAGACCTCAATCTCCTTCCCCATTTGCCAAATACTTTTTAGAATAAGTAAGTCATAAGCCATACACTTCCCGGTGTATTCCTTAACTTACCAAAGCAGCGCCTTTTTTGCATTACTTTCGTTACTGACTAAAAATTAACGTAAGATACCCTCCTGATTTTGAATAGAACAAACAACTCTTTTTGTAATCAGGTGTTATTCATACTAAACCCAACCATGTGCTGCCACTGAACGGCGCACTAATATTTTGAATACCTGGAAAGAGACCTCTTTCCAGCTACACCGGAGGACAGCTACGCCCGAATGCACCGCTTGTTATTGAGTATCCTTGTGTCCGCCATCTGCGCATTGGCGCAGAACAACGTTCCGTCAGAGTATCAGGCCATCTACAGCCTTATAAACTCCCAGCTCACTACCTTCGATACACAGGTACGCGCGGGGTGGAACGGCACGCCGTATCCCTACTTGACGGCACCGCAGCTACTTGCCGCCTCGTCCGACCAATATACGAACCTGCTGATTACCGGCTACTACAATCTATCGGTTGAGCCTGAACTTGTGTCGTTGCAGGCCCTTGGCGCTCAAGCCGTGACGATCCACATCGACATGCCCACCCTTTATCAGCCGTTCTATGCCACCAATCCTACTCTGTATCAGCAGTTTGTTTCGTTCTATCAGCAGGTTGTTCAGGATGTTCACTCTCGCGGTATGAAGGTGATCGTTGAAACGACGGTCGGCAGCTCGCTTACCGGCAATTTAGTAAGCGACTACGAGGCATACTATGCATCGCTGACCTGGCCCGAATACGTGCAGGCGCGGGCCCAGACAGCATTGAACGTCGCGCAACTCATTCAACCGGATTACCTGACCCTTATTACCGAACCTGATTCCGAGGCGATCAACAGCGGCCAGGCCAACGCGGGGACACTTACCGGGAGCACGAACATGCTTAAGGTGATGTTGGCAGAGTTGAAGTCGGGCAAAGTGACCAATGTCTCCATTGGGGCCGGCGTGGGTACCTGGCTCGGTCAATATCACGGAGTACGTTCAGAAGCTACTTGCTCGAGCCGATCGATTTCCTGGATATGCACGTCTACCCGGTCAATCGTAATTTCCTGCAAAACGCGGCTACAGGCGCCCAAATGGCCCACACCGCCGGGAAGCTGGTTGGCATGAGCGAATGTTGGGATTGGAAAATTGCCGATGACGAGTTGGGCGTGTTAACCTACCCGACCATCGAAGCTAGGAACCCGTTCGGATTCTGGGCTCCCGTCGATCAGCAGTTCTTCTCCACGTTGAAGGACCTGGCTCAGGCCGATGAGTTCACATTTATTAGCCCGTTCTGGTCACATTACTTCAACGCCTACTTAAGCTACGCCCAGGATGGAAGCTTGAGCAGTGACCAAGTCCTCACTGATTCTTATGCGGCGGCCAGCACCGCGCTAAACGCCGGACAATATACCTTAACCGGCAAAGCTTTAGAGGGACTCACTATTCCCGCGCCCGACACCACTCCGCCTGCCGTTCCCGCTGTCCCCACTCTGACAGCAACGGGCTCTACGGAAGATCAGATTGCATGGCCGGCGGCCATGGATAACATCGGTGTCGCCGGATATCATGTCATTCGGAACGGTAAGCTCATCGCCACGGTGAACGCCTGGAGCTATGTCGACACTGGACTAACCCCGGGCGCTACCTACGACTACAAGCTGCAGGCTTTTGACGCCGCCGGGAACGTTTCCCCAATGTCCAACACACTGGCCGTAGTTACCATCGACACCACGCCGCCCACCGCGCCTTCGAACCTCAAGGTCATGGGGACAACCGGTAACTCCGTGTCTCTGTCATGGACCGCTTCCTACGGAATCGACGGAATCGCGGGATACACAATCTCAAGAGGTACTTCCCCGACGAGCATGAGCTACATCGCGACCGCTGTGACATCCACAACTTACACCGATCCCGGCGCGCGTCCGAACACCACTTACTACTACGAAGTCAAAGCTTACATCAGCAACGGGCTTAGCGGACCGGAGAGCAATTCAGTTAGCACCACCACTCCGAACTAACGCGCATTCTTCCGCGTCATCGCGCGTTTGGCAGCATTGCGGGCACGCGTCTTCACCACGATCGGCGTGCCCGCGAACCCGAAGCGCTTCCGGATCTGGTTTGCGATGTAGCGCTCGTGCGAGAAGTGCAGGGGCGTGTTCTTGTCGGTGAACAGCACAAACGTCGGCGGCCGCACCCCGGCCTGCGTGATGTAGAGGATCTTTCGCTCCTCAAACTCCAAAGCCTTCAGGAAGCGGTTCAACTCGCCGGTAGTTACCCGCAGATTCGCGGCGTCATTCACCTTGCGAATCATCCGAAACAAGCCTTTCACGCCATCGCCGCTCTTTGCGGAGATGAACGTAACGGGCGCGTACTCAAGAAACTTGAGTTCATCGCGTAAGTCGGCTTCGAACTTCCGCTTCATCCCCTCGCCGATCAGGTCCCACTTATTCACGACGAGTATGACCCCGCGGCCGCCCTCGTGTGCGTAGCCCGCGATGGTCGCGTCCAAGCTAAGCACGCCCTCCGTCGCGTCCAGAACGACCAGAACGATATGCGCCATCCGGATATTCCGTCGGGCCATCACGACGCTCAACTTCTCAGCCATCAACGTCGTCTTGCCCTTGCGCCGAATCCCGGCGGTATCGACAAAGACGTACTCGATCCCGTTCTGCACGACCGTTTCATCCACCGAGTCGCGCGTCGTTCCTGCGATCGGCGAAACGATCGACCGGTCAATCCCCGTCAAGCGCATTCAGCAGCGTCGACTTGCCGACATTGGGTCGCCCGATGATCGCGACTTTGATTTGCGGGAGGTGTTCCGGCGCCTCGCCTTCGGGAAAATCCTGCGTCACGTGATCGAGCATTTCGTCCACGCCGATCCCGTGCTCCGCCGACACGGGAAACATCGAACGAATTCCCAGCCGGTAGAACTCGTGCATCAGCGCGTCCTGCTTGATCGTGTCGGACTTATTCACGGCCAAGGTCACCGGCTTGCCTAGCCGGAGCAACATTTGCGCGAGATCACGGTCGGGTCCGGCAATCTCGGTTCGCCCATCCACCAGAAAGATGATGTGGGATGCGTGATCGAGAGCAACGCGGGCCTGTTTCAGAATCTGACTCGGAATATATTCCTCGTCGTTCACGACAATGCCACCCGTGTCGATCACCTCAAAGCGGCGCCCATCATGTTCCGCAACGCCGTGAATGCGATCACGCGTAATGCCCGGCTCATCGCCAACAATCGACCGCCGTTCGCCCGTGATCCGGTTGAACAACGTCGACTTACCGACGTTCGGTCTGCCTACGATTACGACAGTGGGTAACTCCTCAGGCATCAGTTCAAAGTAACATCGGGTTAGTGGCTATTAGCCGGGCGCCCAAATCCGCTTCTCCAAAATCTCACGCATACCGCTTCTTCGGACCTTATGGAGCTTTGGCGCAGTGGCATCCCAACTACGAGTTTCGGCGCGGCCAGGTCGAGATGGCGGAAGCAGTGGAATCCGCGCTGCTCGACCGCCGGCATCTGCTCGTCGAAGCAGGCACGGGAACGGGGAAGACCCTTGCTTATCTAGTCCCTGCGATCCAGTCCGGCAAGCGCGTCATCATCTCCACCGGTACGAAGAATCTGCAGGAGCAACTGTTCTTCAAGGACATCCCTTTCCTGCGCGACCACATCGAAAAACCGATCGAGGTCTGCTATCTCAAGGGCCGCGCCAACTACGCCTGCCGGCAGAAGATCTACGAATCGGACGGCGGCCAGGCGGTTTTCAACGGATGGGAAGAGGTCGCGGATTTCCAGATCATTCGCGAATGGGAAAAGACCACGGTGCATGGCGACCGGTCCGAGATCCGCACGTTGCCGGAACAGAGCACCGCGTGGTCGAAGGTGGATGCGCGCCGCGATCTATGCGCCGGCCAGAAGTGCCCGCAGTTCGAGCGCTGCTTCGTGACCGAGATGTATCGGAGGGCCGGCAAGAGCGACATCATCATCGTGAATCACCATCTGTTTTTTGCCGATCTCGCGCTGAAGAACGATGAGTTCGCCGGAATCCTTCCGGAGTACCAGGCTGTGATCTTCGACGAAGCGCACGAGATCGAAGACATCGCCGGTCAGTATTTCGGATTTCAGGTCAGCAATTACCGGTTTCAGGAACTCCGCCGCGACACGGCCGTGATGTCGCGGATGCGGCAGTTTGGGTCGGCGGAACTGGACCGCGTGCTCGAACGTCTGGACGACCAATCAGCCCACTTCTTCTCGTTGTTGCCGGACGAAGAAGGCCGGGCGGCGTTTCATGCACGAGCGGAGTTCGTCGAGGCCAATCAACGCCGGTATCTCGATCTGCTGGCGGCTCTGGAACTTTTGAGCTCCCACTTGAAGTTGATCAACGATGCCCCGGCGGAAGTGTCCCCGCTGCTACGCCGGACGAATGAACTTCGCGATGGCCTGCGATTCCTGCTGGAGAGCAACGACCCGCAATTCGTCTATTACATCGAGCGCCGCGGCCGTGGCTGTTTCCTGCAGGCGACGCCAATCGACGTGTCGCAGATTCTAACGAAGCGGTTATTCGATACGGTGCCGACCGTCGTGCTGGCCTCCGCCACGCTCGCGGTTGCGGGCAGCTTCGAGTTCACCGAGCGCCGTCTCGGGCTTGAGAACGCGCGGACTCTCATTGTCCCGGGGCATTTTGATTACTCGAAACAAGCGCTGCTGTATGTCCCACAGCAACTGCCTGATCCGCGTACGCCCGGCTTCACGGCGTTGGCGGCTGATGAGATCGTGCGCATCCTGCGTGCGTCGCAGGGCCGCGCATTCGTGCTCTTCACTAGCTACGGGCAGATGCGGCTGGTGCATGAGCGCGTGTCGCGAGCGCTCGAATACCCGGTACTGCTGCAAGGGACGGGACCGCGCGGCGCATTGCTGGAAGAATTCCAGAGCACTCCCAATTGCGTTCTGTTCGCGACCTCATCGTTCTGGCAGGGCGTCGACGTTCCCGGCGAGCAGCTCAGCTGCGTGATTATCGATCGCCTGCCGTTCGCGGTTCCAAGTGATCCCGTGGTGGAAGCGCGCGTCAAAGCGATCCGCGATGCCGGCGGCAATCCGTTTTACGACTATCAGATTCCGCAAGCGGCGATCGCTTTGAAGCAGGGCTTCGGACGCCTGATCCGGTCCGCCCGCGATCGCGGCGTTTTGGTTCTGCTGGATAATCGAATTACGAAGCAGCGGTACGGCCAGGTGTTCTTCGATTCCCTGCCCGACTACGCGTTTACAACCCAATTCAAAGACGTGGAAACCTTTCTCAATGTTTGAAGTCAGCTATGTTTGAAGTAAGCGTGGAGCAGACGTTCGCCGCGGCTCATGCGCTCCGCAACTATCACGGCAAATGCGAAAACGTGCATGGCCATAACTACCGCGTGCAGGTGCGCGTGAGCGGTCCGGAACTCGACGATGCGGGGATGCTGGTCGACTTCGTCGAACTCAAGCGCCTGCTGCGTGGAGCGATTGAGCGGCTCGACCATCAATTCCTGAATGAGATCGCGCCGTTCGATGATGTGAACCCTTCGGCGGAGAATATCGCGCGCTACTTCTTCGACGAGATCCACCGCAGTTTGCGGACCGATACCGCTGCTGCAGTGGATGAAGTGAAGGTGTGGGAGACGGACATCCAGTATGCGAGTTACCGTCCCCCGAAAATCACTCGGCCCGAGTAACATTCGTAGCATACTGGTCCGAGTGAGGGTCCGAACTCGTATCTCGCCATCCCTGGTCTTTGTGGTCTTTGGGCTGGTTACCATCTGTGCGTCTCGCGTTGGGATGCGAGTGTGCCGCGCCACCACCCCCGTGCGAAGCAATTGGCGGGAGTGATCTTGTATTTCTCGGAACGGTTACTGCCGTTCACCCGTCGTCCGGGGGAAGCTTCAAGACGGCCGTAATGACGGTCGATCGCTCGTTCAAAGGCGAACTCAACAAAACGATTGAGCTTTACGACACAGGGATGTGCGACGGGCCCGATTTGCAAGTCGGGAAGCAATACCTGATGTACACTTCAGGGCCTGCTGCGGGCCCGGTGCCGGCGAGGGGATGCACGAGAAGCCGCGCGGTTGAGTTCGCAAGCGAGGATCTGAAGTTTCTCGATGACTATAGCGCCGGGAGTGTCAGTACTCACGTCGACGGCAAGGTCTGGTTCCAGCCGGATGGCTCTGACGATGACGAAGAGAAGCGCGTTCCGCTTAAGGGCGTTAAAGTGACGTTAGTGGGCGGCACAACCCTCCTCTCCGCAAAGTCGACGGTGTCTGGCCGATTTGCAATCGCGAATGTTCCACCGGCAACTTATAGCCTTCTAGCGGAACTCGCAGGGTACAGCCTGGAATGGGCGCCGGAGTCTGTAACCGTGGCGCCGAACGGCTGCGCTGATGTGGACCTGCTAATGAAAGTCGACCGAAGGGTACAAGGCTTGGTTTTAGACAATAACGGCGCCCCGGTCAGCAACGCACTGGTTGAGCTGGTGTCCCTGCAACCGGGACTGAAGCCCTGGGAACAACCGACTCTCCTGGATGTCTCCGATGAGCAGGGACATTATTCAGTCACCGGCATACCTCCGGGCGAATACCTGCTCGGCGTCAATATCAAGTCCACGCCAACTAAAGAGTATCCGTTTCCACGCACGTACTACCCGAACGCGACGGCCCCTGACGAGGCCAAGACTGTCAAGTTCAATCAGTCTGTTTCTGTTCAGGATTTCGATCTTCACATTCCGTACCGCCTCGCGTTAGTGAAACTGCACGGAAGGGTGCTCAACGCCGAAGGCCGTCCCCTTCCTAAAGGGGATGCCCACGTTCGGATCAAAGAGCCCGGGCTTCACGGGCAAATTGAGCAGAACGAAATCGTCATCGACTCCGAAGGAAGGTTCGAGTTTGACCTGTGTGAGGGAGTAGGTTACAGCGTGTTCGCGTTTTCTGGACGGCCGCCCAACACTATGCACAGCGCACCGGTCGAGTTCGTTGCCAATAAGCAGGAGATGAACTCATTCTCACCCTTACAAAACGTGGGCGCAATTTAAGAGCCTACGTTCCAAATAGTGTGACAACGGGCTCCGGATGCAAAGATGGTCGAATCGGTTCCGGACGAATAAGAGTTGGGAGACGGACATGCAATATGCGAGTTAACCGCCCCCCTCAGGCCGCTGCGCGCTAATTACTCCGTCCAGTAAGTGACGAGCAGACCTTCGCCGGCTACGTCCATATCGACCGCGTAGTTAGAAAGCTGAAAGTCATCGTGTCCGTCATCAGTTTCTAGCAGAAACTGATCGCAAATGCCGCCGCTCGGATTCGGCCACAAGATACGTGCGACCCCGGCCATTGTAATCTTGTTCATCCCCGGCAGACCCACATAACCCTTGCCCGTCAAGCCGGGAATTACCTGAAAGTAAATTTTCGAAACGAGCTTTGTCGGATCGGTGGAAAGTGGAATCGGGGTCCCCGGCGTCGGCTGGTTGACGCGCCCCATTGGCGTTAAGGTCAATTGAACACTCCTCAACCGCATCTTACTTTCGCGTAACGAGCTAAAAGGCTTAATTGCCGCTAAGTGTCTCATTTGACTTGGACGATTTCCGGAGTTGTCGTAGCACTGGCAACTCCGAAAGCGCCCAGGTTACATATCCGCGAACGCGTGTCGAACGCTTTCCTTTGTCACACTCCGCGCGCTAGCGTTGCGCTTCTGGTCACTTCGAGGAACCTCTTACCGGTCGCTTTTTATCGTTACCAACCTTGATACTCTTTCATCTGAAGCACAAAGTTGTACAGATCGGGATAGATTGTACTGCGGCGTAGACCGAGGTCGGAAAGCTCCGACATGACAGTGGCACATTTCATCTTGCGGGAGAACTTAATCTTGCAAACTATTTTCGGATGGTCCGCACGTGCTTTGTCCAAGATCCAGCTATCAAGCGGTATTCGTTGGGTTCCGTGTACAGTGAATGTGCCTTGTTGCGCGATCAACCGCGCGTTGTTTTTGCGGGGATAAAGCGAGATCGGATTCGCACTGTCGTAGACCCACTTCCCGTCTTTAGACGTGACTTTCTGACTCCCAGCGGAAATCGGCGTCGGCATCCAAGCGTTCAACTCAGCGTTCCGTTCCGGGCTAATCAAACCTGACCAGCCAAGTGACAGCTGATTGACCATACAGGGTCGAATAATCCAGACGCACGGCGTTGTCGTTCCTGACCATCCATCCGTTGCGAAGAACAGGGCAGTGATTAAGTTCTCGGTCCAGTCCAGCAATCGAGTTGGAACCCCATTATGCTGCGCCAGATAATACGTCTTCCAATCATCGACTTCCCCAATATCCGCGAACGCCCGACCTTCCTGCGAAAACTGGAGTAAGGTGTCCAGTTCGTTGTAGTTCGCCCGCCAATAAGCGCCCGGCATGAGAGATAAGGCTGCATTGTTAACTCCGCGAAACCAACAAACGTCGGACGGCGCATTTTCTTTCATCCAGCGTTGCGCGCCACTCAGCGCGTCCAATAGGGAGTCCGCCGAAAGTTCTGTCACTCTGTTCTTCATCGGCCCAAGCGTCCCAGCGCTTACTCGCTATAAAGCAGATATTTCTGCCTTACCGCCAAGAAGGCATCGATTGCGGGCTGTTCCAAGTCCTGTATCTTCCCAGAGTCCTCGTTGTTCTCCAGCGCCGTAACGACCGCATCGCTGCCGATCAACTTACGGTTTACGTCGAACTTAATCTCTCCCGGGTACAGCTTCTGTAAAGCCGTCGCAATTTCCAGACCTAGGCGCATCGGATCAAAGATACTCCGATCCGTCACGCTAAACCGCACCCCGTCGATCGTTGTACCCGCATAGTGACTGCTTTCCGGATGCATCTGAACCGGATAGGCACGTACTCCGGGAATATCTCGCTCATTGAGATACCCGGCTACTCGCGCGCCGTTCATCCACTTAGCACCGATGGCATGGAACGGATCCGCCGTCCCGCGTCCAACCGAGTAATTCTCCGAATACTCCAACATCCCTACGCCCGGATACAATACGGCCGCTGCAAGATCGCGTATATTCGGCGATGGATCGACCCACGGCTGTCCTGTCTCATCGAACCAATCCCCGCGGTGCCAGCCGAGCATCGGCACTACCGTCAGCTCCGCGTGAATCTGGTTCTCCGCATTGAACATGCGCGCGAGTTCGCCCATCGTCATGCCATGACAAACCGGCATCGGGAAGTATCCAACGTGCGCCTCGTTCTTGGGATCGAGCATCGGGCCACCGACTCGCAAACCCGTGATCGGATTCGGCCGGTCGAGAACGATGAAGGGCTTATGCTCCTTCGCGCACTCTTCCATCGAGTAAGCCATGGTCGTCATGTACGTGTAGAATCGCGCGCCGACATCCGCGATGTCGAAGACCACGACATCTACGTTGCGTAGCATCGCCGGCGTTGGCCGCTGCGTCTTTCCGGCGAAAAGACTCAGCACGGGTAAGCCGGATGCGCGATCCACGGTATTCGCTATATCAGGCCGGTCTTCCTGTCCGGTGATTCCATGCTCGGGCGACATCAGCGCGGTGATGTTTACACCGGCCGCACGCATCATGTCGACATTGCGGCGGCGCTCGCAATCGATGCCGGTCTGGTTGGTGATCAGTCCGACACGCTTACCTTGCAGCATTTGAAAGTGCTCGCCTTCGAGCACATCGAGTCCGGTACGTGTCGGGCCCACCGTGTGGCGGGGATAGCCGACCGCCGCTGCCACTGCCGTCGCGACACTCTTGCGCAAGCCGACGATCTTCTTGCCTTCTTTCGGATGAACGGAGTTGGTCAATAGAATGACGTACGTTTGCGAACCCGGGTCGATCCAAATCGATGTCCCGGTGTAGCCAGTATGCCCGTACGATTTGCCGGCCGGAAACAACTCGCCGCGGTTGGCGGAGAACGGCGAGTTGATATCCCATCCGAAGCCGCGAACCGCAGTGGCACCGGCGGGAGTTTGCGGCGAGGTGAAGAGGTCAACAGTCGTCGGGCTGAAGATTCGCTCGGGGTGCGTTGCGTCAGCGGACGGATTCACTCCCTTGTTCAACAACATCTGGCAGTAGATTGCTAAGTCGTCTGCCGTCGAAAACAAACCAGCGTGTCCCGCGACGCCGCCCATCAGGCGCGAACGCGGATCATGCACGGTGCCGCGTAAGACGTCGCCATTCTCGAGTTGGATGGTAGGCGCGATCCGATTGACCAGAGCTGCCGAGGGTCGAAAGGTCGTGTCGGTCATCCCGAGCGGCACAAAGATCTGCTGACGCGCGAACTCTTCCAGTGGCTGGCCGCTGAGGCGTTGCACAATCTCGCCGAGCAGGATGAAGTTGGTATCACTGTAAACGAACTTCGTTCCGGGCGGGGCGGTTGGCACGTCATTAAGCGCGCGGTCCATCCCGGCGGCATACCCGGTCCAGGGAGGATCGAGATCGAAGTCCGGCCGCAGTCCGGAGTAGTGCGTGAGCAGGTCGCGGATGGTGATGTCGCTTTGGCCATGCTGGAACTCGGGAAGGTAGTCCGTCACCTTATCGCTGAGATGGATTTTGCCGGCTTCGAAGAGTTTCATGATCGACGGCGTCGTGGCGACGACCTTGGTCAGCGAGGCGCAATCGAAGATCGTGTCGGGCGTCATGTCCTCGAGTTTCGGAACCAGCGCGCGGTGTCCATACGACTTGCGATAGATGACCTGTCCGTTGTGCCCGACGAGCAGAACGGCACCCGGTATAAGGCTGTCGCGAACCGCAGTATCGATCAAGGCATCGACCGCGCGCGCTCCCGCGAACAACCCGTTGGCGGTTGCGGACTTCGGCGCTGCTGGTAAACGAATTGCATTAGAGCATATGATTAGTGCGGTGATACTCGCGGTGGTTCTTGCAATAACCTGCGCGCTCAGTAAGCGCGGCCGCAGCAACATAACAGTAGAGTAACCCGCTCATCGCGTTGCAGATTGACGGTAATTAATCGCCCGTTAAGCAACGCAATGGGGCGGCAAGGAATCAGTCCAGAAGTGCAAAGGAGTGGCATATGAACAGACAGAAGAGGTGCGCGGCGCCGCTATTAGCAGCTCTGGCGTTCGCAGGGATTGCGGCAGCACAGGGGCAACCAGGTGATCCGCCGTCCCGCGTGGCGAGATTGAGTTATATGACGGGAGCCGTCTCATTCGAGCCGGCTTCGGTCGATGATTGGGCGGCTGCATCGCTCAATTACCCGGTATCGACAGGCGACAACCTGTACACGGATCCAAACAATGCGCGCGCGGTTCTCCGCATAGCACGCAACTCGATACGGCTCGCACCTGGAACGAACTTCCAGATGGTGCAATTGACCGATCAAGTGGCTCAAATGAGCATTAACTCGGGCGCGATCAGCGTTCGAGTAAAGAAGATGTGGCCGGGTGAAACCTGGGAAATTGATACTCCGAATGGAGCTGTAACTCTGAGCGGCCCTGGTGAATATCGCGTCGACACCGACCCCGATCGCAATGCCACCATGATCACGGTACGCAGCGGCCAAACTCAAGTGACATCGAATGACCAGAGCTTCTTTGTAGCTCAGGGACAGACGGCATATGTCGACGCTAACAACCAGCCGCAGATCGTTTCGCAAAATCCTAACGACGCTTTCGATGAGTTTGCTGTAGCGCGCGATCGGATGGAAGATGTTCCGCCGCCCGCGTACGTTTCGGCCGACATGTCCGGTTATGAGGACTTGCAGACTTCAGGTACGTGGCGCGACGGCGGCGGTGACTACGGCCAAGTCTGGTTCCCGCGCGTAGATAGCGGGTGGGCTCCTTATCAGGATGGCCACTGGGCTTGGGTAGATCCGTGGGGATGGACGTGGGTAGATAACGCACCCTGGGGATTTGCGCCCTTCCACTACGGCCGCTGGGCCAACATCGGCGGTGCTTGGGGATGGCTCCCGGGACCGGTCTCGGTTCGCCCGGTATACGCGCCTGCGCTGGTCGCATTCATTGGCGGATCCAGTTGGGGCGTAGGGTTCTCGCTCGGCGGAGGAGCAGCTGTCGGTTGGTTCCCGCTCGGTCCGCGTGAACCGTATTTCCCGTCGTACCACGTATCTGACACTTATGTGCGTCAGGTCAATATCAGCAATACGCGCATCACGAACGTGACGATTCTGAACAACACCACAAATATTCGCAACGTGACGTATGTGAACCAGCGGGTACCGGGCGCGGTCGTCGCTGTTTCGCAGAACCAGTTCGCCGGTGGCGGATCGATCGCGAAGTCTGTGGTTCACGTGCAACCTGCGCAGCTCGCGAATGCTCATGTGGTTGGCGCTGCTGCACCGGTGGTTCCGCAGCGGGCTGCCGTTCTTGCCAGCGCAGGTGGAGCCCGTCCGGTCGTCCGGCCACCAGCCAACGTGGTGAGCCGTCCTGTGGTGGCCCGGATTGCGCCGCCACCCGCTGCCGTTCCGTTTGCCGCGAAGCAGCAAATGCTGCAGCAGCATCCTGGTCAGCCGGTGGCTCCGCAGCAAATGCAGGCACTGCGGGCGAGTGCTCCCGCTGCGCCGAATCGGACTCCGGTTCGCCCGATTGTTGCATCGCAGGTACACGCGATCACGCCCCCGGTCAGCCGCGCTCCTGTCGCAGCAGCGCCCAGCCGTCCGGGTGTTGTCGCTGCGCCCCCGCCAGTGAATCGCGGTGGACAGGCGCCCGCACCTGCTGCTAACGTCGGACGCCCGAACAACGCGCCCGTTCCAATGCAGCCCAATGCGCCGCGCCCGGCGAACGTTCCACCGGCAGCGCCGATGGGGCGGCCAGCACCGCAATCTGCGCCGCCGGTTCAACAGCCGCGTCCGCAGGCTGCTCCACCGGTTCAACAGCCGCGCCCGCAGGCTGCTCCGCCAGTCCAGGAATCGCGGCCACAAGCAGCTCCGCCAGTGCAACAGCCACGTCCTCAGGCAGTTCCGCCGGTCCAACAGCAGCGGCCGCAAGCTGCTCCGCCGATGCAGGAGCCGCGGCAGCAAGCAGTTCCGCCAGTCCAGCAGCCGCGTCCGCAAGCAGCTCCGCCGCAAGAGAGACCGCAAGTAGCTCCGGCGCCGCGTCAAGCTCCGCCTCCGCAGGAACGTCCGCAAGTTGCTCCGGCACCACGCCAAGCTCCGCCGCCGCAGGAACGCCCGCAGGCTGCACCCGCACCACGGCCAGCCCCGGTTCCTCAAGCTGCTCCTCGTCAGGCTCCGCCACCTCAGCGTCCAGCCCCTGCCCCGAAACCGGCTCCCAAGGAACCGCCCAAGGAAGAGAAAGACAAGAAGTAGCTATTTCGATTCGGCGTCCAGCATTCCGCCGGACAGCCGGATCCTGAGTTCGGTTCCGGACGTAATCGCGGCGGGGTCTTTCACGATCCCGCCGCTTTTCTTTTCTACGATGGCGTAGCCACGGTCGAGCACCCGCAAGGGGCTGAGTTGCTCCAGGCGCGCGACGCCGTTCTCGACGCGGCGAGTGTTCATTGCGAGGGCTCGGTCGATGGCGCGAGTAGCTCTTTCGTGCACAGCCGCGAGCCGGTTTCTGTCACGTTCTAATCGCGGACGCACATCGAAGTAGCGCAGGCGGTCCTCAAGCGTCGCCCGCCGCAGTGCAGTCAAAGTGAGCCGCCGACGCAGCATTTCTCGCAATCGCGTTTCAATCTCGTCCAGCCTTCGAGATTGCGTCGGCTCAGTGCGCGCTGCAGCACCATCTCCGATCGCTCAGCCCCTTGCTGTTCGACGCGGCGATGGAGTAACGCGAGTTTGTAGCGGGCCCCCTGCAACATGCGTTGCGAGAGCCGGTCGATGCGCTCGGCCAAATCCTGCTTCGTGCAGATCGCAACCTCGGCCGCCGCAGATGGCGTGGGCGCACGCAGATCGGCGACGAAATCAGCGATGGTGAAATCGCTTTCGTGGCCGATGGCGGAGATCACGGGCACCGTCGATTCCGCGATCGCCCGCGCCACGCGCTCTTCGTTGAACGTCCAGAGGTCTTCAAGCGATCCCCCGCCTCGCGCGACGATCAGCACGTCTGCCCAAGCTTCACGCGAGAAGAATTTGATTGCGCGGACGACATCGTCGACCGATCCTTCACCCTGCACTTGCGCAGGGAACAGTCGCAAATGCAGACCCGGAAAACGGCGTTCGAAGACATGTAGGATGTCTGAGATCACTGCGCCTCGCATCGAAGTTACGATTCCAATCCGCATCGGGAACGGCGGCAATGCGCGCTTTCGTTCGCGCTCGAAGAGACCTTCGGCGGCCAGCTTTTTCTTGAGCTGCTCGAACGCCAGTTGGAGGGCACCATGGCCTTGCGGCTCGAGTTGATCGATGATGATCTGGTATTCGCCCCGTGGCGGATAGACATCGATCCGGCCGCGCGCGAGCACCGCGATTCCGTCCTGCGGTTTGAAGCGCATGAACCGCAGCGTGCCTTTGAACAGCACGCATTTTATCTGCGAATCGCGTTCCTTCAGCGTGAAGTAGTAATGCCCGCTGGGGTGGGCTTTGACGCCGGACACTTCGCCGGAGACCCAGATATTGTCGAACTCCGCGCCCAGCAGTTCAGCGATGGCGCCGTTCAGTTCAGACACCGTGAAGACGCGGCGTTCCGGTCCGAAATTGAATGCGAATTGGCCCAACGTCACGAGTGTAGCGGGTTGCTTCATGATGTCGTTAGTGCCCGTACATCGCCTACGCTGGTTCGCGGTTAGCGTCTTCATCGTTTCCACCACACTGAACTACCTTGACCGGCAGCTTCTGGCCGCGCTCGCTCCGTTGATCATGGACGAATTCCATCTCAACCTGACGCAATACGGATGGCTGATCTCGGCGTTCTCGTTCGCTTATGCCGCGAGCGCGATCTTCGCCGGATGGATGCTCGACCGGTTCGGGATCAATCGCGCGATCTCCGTGGCGGCTGCATGGTGGTCGGTTGCCGCGGCTGCCATGGCCGCATGCACCACGTTCCCCGCGCTCGTCGCTTGTCGCGCGGCGCTGGGTCTTGGGGAATCGGCTGCGGTGCCAGCAGTCGGCAAGCTAAACGGGATCTATTTGAAACCGCCCGAACGCGCGATGGGGGCGGCGCTGAATCAAGTCGGGATCAGTGTCGGGATGGCGCTCGCGCCTGCATGGATCGGGGTTGCCAACGCCCACTCCTGGCGGACTCCGTTCCTGCTGAGCGGCCTCATCGGTCTGGCGTGGATTCCGCTCTGGCTGTTCGTGAGTCGCGCGATTCCTGCTCCCGCGGCCACTCCACTCGCGCGAGTTGCGCCGGTGTCGTTTGGCTTGCTGCTGGATCCGCCGCTGCTGATGCTCATCGTCGCCAACGTGCTCTGGATGGGCGCTTACTCACTATGGTCGAACTGGACGACGATTTACCTGATCCACGTGCAACACCTCACGCTACTTCAAACGAGGAGCTATGTCTGGATCCCGCCTCTGATCTCGAACCTCGGCGGCTTCTTCGGCGGATGGCTGTCGCTGCGATGGATGAATCGAGGGACCAGCGCGGTCCGAGCGCGTGTGATGGCGATCGCGGTGAGTGCGATCGGAATGCTGATCACCCTAGCGCTTCCGCTAGTCTCGTCGCCGAACGCTGCGACCGCGATCATCTCGGCCAGCTTCTTCTTCGCGCTCGCGGGAAGCGTGAATCTCTACGCGATTCCGATCGATCTTTATGGTCCGGAGCGGTCGGGGCTCGCGATCTCGGCGCTCGTGCTGGCGTATGGTCTGCTGCAGACCGTGATCTCGCCGATCATCGGTCATCTTTCAGACCTACATCTCTATCACGAGGTGATCTGGCTCGTGACAATTCCCGCTCTGCTGGCCGCCGCTATTCTTGGGCACCTAGCCTTTCGCATGGTTGCAGTCCCGCCCGAATAGCCGATGTGCGCGGCACCGGATTCGCGGCATGCTGAGACTGGAGCAAACATTTAGATGGCAACAGATTTGAACGAAGTTTCGGAATCGCTTGCGGGCGCGGTGCAGCAGGCGGCGCGGTTCGTGGTTGCGGTAAATGGGAACCACAAGCTCGCGTCGAGCGGCGTTGTGTGGCGTCCGGGAGTTATCGTGACCGCCGATCATACGGTCCGTCGCGATGATGAGTTGACTGTGACGCTACCCGACGGCCGCACCGTGCCCGCGAAGCTGGCCGGGCGCGATCCCGGCACCGACTTGGCCGTGCTGCAAGCGGACACCGGCGCGACGGCCGCAGCCGAATTCGCCGACCCCGCATCCTTTCAGATAGGCAACATGGTTCTTGCAGTTGGACGACGCGGTGAAAACGGACCGTGCGCCAGTCTCGGTATTTTGAGCGCGCTGGGAGGTCCCTGGCGCACCTGGCGCAACGGGCAGATCGCGCGTTTCGTGCGCGCGGATGTCACGCTGTATCCGGGTAGTTCCGGGAGCGCGCTGGTGGATACTTCAGGCCGTGTCCTTGGAGTCAACACCGCGGGTCTCACGCGCAACTGGAGCGTGACCATTCCTCGTGAAACAGTCGACGCGGTGATCAGCGCTTTGCTTTCGCAAGGTCACGTATCTCGCGGATTCCTCGGCGTCGGACTGCATCCGGTGACGCTGCCCGATCAGCGCAGCGGGCTGATCGTTCTTAGTGTGGATGCGGATGGTCCGGCCGGCAAAGCGGGCGTAATCATCGGTGATGTGCTGCTGCAGATTGCGGGAAAAACGATCGCGGACACGGACGATGTTCAGTCGCATCTCGGTCCGGATCAGGTGGGTAAGCCGCTCGACGTCGAGCTGTACCGCGGTGGTGCCTCGCAGAAACTCTCGATTGTCGTGGGAGCGCGGCCTCGGGGGGAGCGATGATGTCGGGCGATCGAGTCCGCGAGTTGCGGCGTTCGAGTGTAGCGGTTACCGGTGGTTCCGGCGTCATCTGGTCCGCGGATGGATTGATCGTGACCAACGCACACGTGCTTCACTCGCGTGATCCGAAGGTGACGCTCGACGACGGCCGCTCGTTCAATGCGGTGATCGAACAGGTGGATCGACGGCGCGATTTGGCAGTCTTGCGAGTTCCAGCGTCGGGATTGCCAGCGGCGACCATTGGCGATTCGAGCACGCTACGCCCGGGGCAAGTTGTTACTGCGGTCGGCAATCCACTGGGGGTGACCGGCGCGGTTACGACCGGTATCATTTACGCCGTGGAGGGTAGTCGCTGGGTGCAAGCTGATGTGCGCCTCGCCCCGGGCAACAGCGGCGGCATGTTGGCAAACGCTCAGGGAGAGGTGATCGGCATCAACACGATGATCGTCGGTGGACTCGCGATGGCTGTCCCTAGCAACACGGTATCGGCCTTCGTGTCCGGGCAAGAAACGGACAAGCCATTGCTGGGCATTTCGATGCAGCCGGTCACGATTCAAGGCCGGCCGGCACTGGCGATTGTCGATGTCGCGGCGGATGGTTTGGCGCGGCGCAGTGGGTTGCTGATCGGCGATGTGCTGCTGCTCAACTCAGCGCAGCTGCGGCAGGCTTTGAACACACGCGGGACGATGCGGCTTCGATTCCTGCGAGGCGGTGTCGCGCGCGAGATTGCGATCGAATTACCTGTGATGAACCAACGAGCCGAGGCCCACGCGGCTTGATCACCGTTCTGGTCGGCGCGCCGTCAACCGTCGTGCGCGCCGGCCTCGAAGCACTTGCGCGCTCGCATCCCGGCATTGAAGTTGTCGGGTCCGCTGCGCTTGGCGAAGAGCTGCAGCGCAAAGCGATCGATCTGCTTCCGGATGTCGTTCTCGCGGATGCCGACGGACACGGGCTCGATCTTCTTCCGCAATTGCAAGGCGCGGCGGTGCTTCTCGTTTCGGAGGAGAACGCGCTGCAACTGATTCGCGCGGGAGCACGCGGCGTTCTGCCGCATGGAGCTTCTTCGCGTGAGATCGGACTCGCTATCGAAGCGGTCGCAGCGGGCCTGATCGTTACGCATCCCGAAGCGCTGGATACCGCGAATGGCGCGATTCCCGCAGCGACGCCCGGTCCTTTGACTCATCGCGAGATCGAAGTGCTGCGCATGTTGTCAGAGGGACTAGCGAATAAAGAAATCGCCTGGCGATTGAAGATCAGCGAGCACACCGTGAAGTTCCACGTGTCCTCGCTGTTTCAGAAATTGAACGCGTCCAGCCGTACGGAAGCGGTAACCATGGGCGTGCGGCAAGGCCTGATCATGCTCTAGCGTTTGGCTTTAAAGTTTTGCAATCACGGCGTCGGTGAAGGCTTCGGTGGATGCCGATCCACCAACATCGCCCGTCAGCGTTTTCCCTTCGGCATACACCGCGCGAATTGCGCGATGCAGACGCTGCGAAGCCTCCCGTTCGTCGAGATGCGCGAGCAGCAGCACAGCCGACTGCATCAGGGCAGTCGGATTCGCTTTGCCCTGCCCTGCGATATCCGGCGCGGTTCCATGCACGGCTTCGAACACCGCAGTCGATTCACCCAAATTCGCACCAGGTACGATTCCAAGGCCGCCCACCAAGCCCGCAGTTAAATCGGAAACGATGTCGCCGTATAAATTCGGGAGCACAAGAACATCGAACGTCTCCGGGCGCATCACGAGTTGCATGCACGCGTTGTCCACAATCAACTCGCCGTATTCGATCTCCGGAAACTGCGCGGCAACTTCGCGGCAGCACCGCAGGAATAAGCCATCGCTCATCTTCATGATGTTGGCTTTGTGGACCGCTACAACTTTGTGACGATCCATCTTGCGCGAGTATTCGAACGCCGCTTTTGCGATACGCATCGAGGCGGTTTTTGTAATGACCTTCAGACTCTCGACAACATCGGGGACGACCTCGTGCTCGATGCCTGAGTAAAGATCCTCCGTGTTCTCGCGGAAGATGATGAGGTCGATCGGCAGGTCCTGAAAGCGCGTCTTCAGTCCGGGCAGCATCTCAACCGGGCGGAAATTGACGTATAGATCGAGTCGCTTGCGCATGGCGACATTGACGCTCGAGTGACCCTTGGCGATCGGTGTGGCGATCGGGCCCTTGAGACCGACGCGCGTCCGTTCGAGCGAAGTAAAGACGGCTTCGGGCAGCACCTTGCCGGTTTCGAGCTCCGCTTTCTGGCCAGCGTCAACGCGCTCCCATTCGACGGAAACGCCGGTAGCTTCTACCGCGCGAACCGTTGCATCTGCGACTTCAGGACCGATTCCGTCGCCGGGAATCAACGTAATTGCGTGGGGCACGCTCTCGATTATCGCGTGTTGCCGCTAGACTGAGCAGATGCCCTTCCGGCTGCGCACCGCCAAAGGCAAGCTGAAGATCGAGCACAGCATCATCGACGGAGTTCGTCCGTTGCTAGAACTACTGCTGGAGCAGACGCCGGAGATTCGATCCGTAATCCCCGGGGTAATCCGGCCCGTGCGGGATGCGAAGGGAATCAAAGTGCGAGTGCGCGTGACTGTACCGACGCAGAACGGTTGGAAAGCGATTGCGTTGAGCGCCGGTGCGCGGCAGGAGCTTTTTATTAGTACGGCGATGGATCGGGAGGCGCTGGAAGAAGCGCTGGCTCGATGTGGGGCGGAGAGCTAAGGGCTAGCGCCCACCCTCTAAATCAGTCAGCCGCGACTGGTGCGCTTCTGCAATACGGGCCAGCGCCCGAATGTTTTCTGCATCGATGGTAACGAGAGCCGTAAGCTTGTCGATCTGTTTAGTATGTTCGCGGCTTTCAAGCAGAAGTAACTCCACTGACTCTCGGAGTGCATCGTGCCGTTCGTCTATCGTGGCCATCTCGCACCTCAATTAATGTTTCAGGAACCTGATTCAAGCTTACCGCGCTTCAGCAATACGGGCCAACGCGCGGATGTTTTCGTTCGTCTATGGTCGCCATCTTTACCCCTAACTAATTTTTACATTACGAACCGCTAAGCGACGCCGATGTGCAGCGCGACAATCCCGCCCGTCATCCGTTCAAAACTTACCCGAAGAAAACCCGCATCACGCATGCCACGCGCCAGTTCCTCCGCGTTCGGGAATTTCTCCACGGACTCCGGCAGATAGGTATACGCATCGCGCGCGCCGGAAAGAATGCCGCCGATCCGCGGGAGAATCTGAGTCGAGTAGAAGCTATACAACGTTCCAAACAGTCGGTTTGGCGGCTGTGAAAATTCCAGGATCGCGAGTTTGCCGCCCGCCCGCAGAACCCGGCGAAACTCGCGCAGTCCGGCGTCGTATCCGGTCAAATTTCGGAAGCCAAACGCGCACGTGATTAGATCCAGCGAACCATCGCCGAAGGGCAAGCGCATCGAGTCGGCTTCGAATAGCCGCGGCTGCAGATGACTGGCCGATAGCTTCTGGGCCGCGCGATCGAGCATCGGGGCGCAGAAGTCGGATCCGAGCACGGACGATCCCCGCGCCATCGATAACGCCAGCGTCAGGTCGCCCGTTCCGCAGCATAGATCCGCAATGCGCGCCTCGGGACGCATGAGTACATCGCGAACGCGGGCCACCGTGCGATCGCGCCACCGGCGATCGATATTCATCGACAACAGATGATTCGCGAAATCATATCGTGGCGCGACACGGCCAAACATATCGCGCACCCATCGCGCCGCCTGCTGTTCATTGACCGCCCCCGGAGGAGTCGTGCCTCTCATGCGAGTGACGCGTTGACGGCCTCGCGCACCAGCTCAGCGCTCAAACCGGAGAACACCTCTGCGTGACCGATCCGCGTCGGCAGCACAAAATGCAAACGGCCGTGAATGGTCTTCTTATCGCTGCGCAGACGCTCGAAAATGTTCGCCGCCGAAATGCCGTCCGCCGCGGGAATCGGGCCATAGGAATTGATTAAAGTAGTGATCGCGTTCGCGTCCGAAGCGTTCAGATGTCCTGACGATTGTGCCAGCGCAATCGCGCCCTTCATTCCCAACGCAACCGTCTCGCCATGCAAGAAGCGCGTGTACCCGGTCTCCGCCTCAATCGCATGTCCGATGGTATGCCCGAAGTTCAAAAGACGTCGCAGCCCCGATTCGCGTTCGTCCGCCGACACAACCTCCACTTTGATGCGCACCGACTCCGCAATGATCGAATCGACCAACGCCGCCGAACGTTTTAGGATCGCGTCGCGACATTGCGCCAAGGTATCGAACAATTCCGGACTCGCGATCACACCGGCCTTGATCACCTCGAACAGCCCAGCCTTGTATTCGCGCTCAGGAAGCGTCTCCAAAAGCGAAGGATCGATCAGAACGGCCAGCGGCTGATGGAAGCTGCCAATCAGATTCTTCCCTCCAGCCAGGTTCACGCCGGTCTTCCCGCCGACCGACGCGTCCACTTGAGCAAGCAAAGTGGTGGGCACCTGGATCACCGGAATTCCGCGCATGAACACGGCAGCAAGGAATCCCGCCATATCATTCACGATGCCGCCTCCGAACGCGACAACCACGCTGGTGCGATCGGCGCCACAAGTAAGCATCCAGTCCGCGGCGCCTTCTAACGTCGCCAGTCGCTTGCTCTCTTCTCCTCCGGGAAGGAAGTAAACGTTCGTGGGCGCCTGTTCAAAGCGCTCGGCGTGCATGCGCCAGATGTTTTCCTCCGTGATGACGAAGATCTGTCCGCAACCGGTTGGAAGATGTTGGCGCCAGTGAGCAAGCGCGCCGCGATCCACCAGGACCGGATAGCGTTCGCGGCCCGTCGCGACATGAAATAGCGGCACAACCCAGTTGTAACAGAGACCCTGGTTGCTAGAATCCTATGGACTGATGCATGCCGCCACCCGTGGAATAGCGTCCGGCCTGTTCTTCGTTGCAGCGGCGGTAATGGCGACCGGCGCAACGCCGTGGTCGATCCTCTGGACAGCGCCGCTTTTGCTGGTGGCTTCCGTGCTGATTGCGTGGGGCGCAGAGTCGGCACAATTCTTCATCGCGCAAGGGTTTGCCCTCGCGATCCTGGCGCTGCTGCAGACGCTTCCCGAGTTCGCCGTGGAAGCGGTTCTGGCATGGCATCGTCAGGCGCCGCTGTTGATCTCGAACCTCACGGGCGCCCTGCGTTTACTTACGGGCGTCGGTTGGCCGCTCATTTATGTCACAGCCGCGGTCTCTCACCGGAGGCGCGGAAACGGAGCCTTACGGCGAATCTGCCTCGATCGGGAAGATGGCGTTCAGATCGTTACTCTGATCGTCTGCGTCACTTGGGCGTTCGTGATGTTCTTCAAGGGCTCACTCGGATTGATTGACGCGGGAATTCTAGTGCTGCTCTACGGCGGCTATCTCTACACGCTCCGCTGCATGCCGCCGGAATCGGAGGAAGAAATCGAGGAGATCGAAAGCGTTCCGCGAGCGATCGTGAATGCCCGACCGCCGGTGCGTAATACAGCGATCGCGGCGCTCTTTGTAGCGGGCGGCGTTTTGATTTATCTCGTCGCTGCCCCGTTCCTTGCAAGCCTGCTGGCTGTCGCGGCGACGGTAGGGATTAGCCAGTTCGTCGCGGTGCAGTGGATCGCTCCATTCGTCTCCGAATTCCCCGAGAAAGTATCGGCGTTCTACTGGGCACGGACGGTCGATCGCGCCTCCATCGCCCTGATGAACATGATCTCGAGCAACATCAATCAGTGGACGTTACTCGCCGCGATGCTCCCGATCGTGCTGTCGATCGCGAGCGGCGGGCCCACGGCGATCCATTTCAATCGCGAGCAGGAAATGGAGTTGTTGATGACCGCGGCGCAAAGCCTGCTGGGCGCGCTGCTGCTGCTCGATCTTGAGTTGTGGTGGTGGGAAGCAGCCGGGCTCTTTGTGCTCTGGTTCGTTCAGTTCGTCTTCTCAGTGATCCCGAGCGTGGCGATCGGAGTCCACCTGGCCATTACCGCGCTTTACTTCTTGGGTTGCGCGCTACAGATTATTCGGATGCTGCTGCGCCAGCGCATGCCGCCGGCTTTTGCCGTGTTGCGGGGTCTGCGACGTCGTCCTGCGTGACTAGTCGTTCTCGTTGTCACGAACGAATTCGAGAATGTCGAACTTCTTCACGGCGCGCTCCGGGAAGAAGCTGTTGATCGCGTCCTGCTCTTCGGCAAAATTCTCGAAGATGGTTTCCAGCTTCGTCGTCACCAGCAGTTCCAGGTTCCGCGCGTTCGTGGCCAGCAGCTTGACCTGGCTGTTCGCTTTTCTGGCCGTGCTTGAAAGAAACACGAGCGCCCCCAAGCCTGTACTATCGATGTAGGCAACTTCTGCCAGATTCAGAAGAACTTTCGCATCCTCCGTGGCAACCGGGGGATGCAGGGTGTCGCGGAAATGCGTGGCTTCCGGCCCCATCACCACCCGACCCCTGAGATCGAAGATCAGGATGCCTTCTCGCTCGCGCTGCTCGATGTCGAGGCTCACAGGCACAGTCTAGCAATTGAATTTTCTAAAATCAGTCACACTGGCCGAGCATCCAGTAGGAGAGTGAACTTGGTGTGGGATCAGGAGGAATGGCGTAAGTTGGAGCGCGAAACGGCGCAGCGCATCCTCTCAGGGGCGAAGCCGGAGGCGCAATGGGCCACTGCGGCCCGCGCCTCCCGGCTGGTACTGCGAACGTATTCAACTAGCTTTTTCATCGTCACGCGCTTTCTTCCGCCGGTGAAGCGCCGCCAGGTGGAAGTGATTTACGCTGCTGTGCGTTATCCCGACGAGATCGTGGACACGTTTCCGATCCCGGCAGCCGAACAACACCGCGCGCTCGATTTGTGGGCGGCGGACTATGAGCGAGCGCTGGCCCGCGATTCGATTCAGGACGCTGTTTCTACCGGGGTGAATTGTTTCGCCGGTGCGTTCGGACAAGTTGTGCGGAGCAACGGGATCCCGCATGAGTACTATCGATCATTCCTGGCGGCGATGAGGCTGGACGTCACGCCGCGGCCGTTCAACGATCTCGAAGATCTAATCGATAACTACATCTATGGCAGCGCAACCGTCGTCGGCTATTTCCTCGCCTATGTATATGGACCCAGCGCCCCGGGGGAGTTTAATCGCGCGCTCCGGGCTTCGCGTGATCTCGCCATCGCGCTGCAACTGACGAATTTTCTGCGCGATGTTCCCGATGATCGCCGCCGCGGCCGTACCTACTTGCCCTGCGATTTCCTGAGAGCCGAAGGGCTTTCGGTGGAGACCGCTGCCGACCCCGATTCGCGCCCCGCGCTCGATCGCGTGTTGCGCCGCCTGTCGCGCGTGGCCGAAGATCACTACGCGGCAGCCGAGCGCGATCTGGACGCCTTTGCGCCCGATTGCCGCATCGCGATCCAAGCCTGCATCAACGTGTATCGTCAACTGAACCTACGCATCGGAGCGAGCAAGCAAGGCGTGATGCATCGTGAGCGCGTTCCGATGGTTGATAAGTTCCGTGTGCTGCCGCCGAGCAAGTACTGGCGTCTGCCGCTTGCCTATATGGGGGCGATTTGAGCACTCGCGGGAACGTGGTGATCATAGGCGCGGGTTTAGGAGGGCTCAGTGCGGCCGTGCATCTGCGGTCGCAGGGCCGGCCTGTTATGGTGTTCGAGCAGAATGATCGTACTGGCGGCCGAGCCAATCTGATCGAGCGCGACGGCTATCGCTTCGATACCGGTCCATCGCTGCTGAATTATCCGTGGGTGTTTGAGGATCTGTTCCGCGCGGTCGGCCGTAATTTGCACGACTATGTCGAGCTGATTCCGGTCAATCCGTCGGTTGAGTTCCGCTGGCCCGACGGGACTGTATTTTCGCTTTCGAGCGACTTCGAACGTTTGCGCGCTGAGTGCGAGCGGCTGGAACCGGGATGCGGTCCGCGTCTGATCGCGTGGCTGCGTGATGCTGCCGCGAAGTTTGACGCCAGCTTCAACAAGCTGGTCACGAAGAATGACGATAGCCCTCTGCAGTGGCTCGGTCGTTTGAGTATCCGCGAATTACTCGGAACAGGCGTTTGGCGATCGCTCGACAGCGAGCTCCGCCGCTTCTTCAAGAGCCGTTACATCCGCGAAGCATTCGGGTCATACGGGATGTATCTGGGCGGGTCACCTTTCGATCTTCCGGGCTTGTTTTCGATCCTCGCTTACGGAGAACTTGCTTACGGGTTGTGGCTGCCACGCGGTGGAATCTACGCCGTCGTCTCGGCGATTGAGCGGCTAGCGCGTGAGCTCGGAGCAGATATTCGAACCGGCTGCCGTGTCGCCCGGATCGTTTCGCACGACGGACAGGCGCAGGGCGTGGAACTTGAGAACGGAGAATTCGTTCCAGCGCAGACCGTCGTTTCCAACGTCGATGTGCCTACAACCAACAGCGATCTGCTGCATGGCGCTGCTCCCAACAAGAGTCGGATGACTCCCGGCGTTCTCACGTTCTATTGGGGCGTGCGCGGACATCTCGCGACCAGCGGACACCACACAATCTATCTGCCCGGTGCTTATCGCCAAGCCTTCGATCAGTTAGCTTCCGGATCGATTCCCGACGAACTTCCGTTCTACGTCAGCGTTGCTTCGGAAACCGATCCTGAGCTCGCTCCTCCGGGCTGTTCAACGGTCTTCGTTCTCGTTCCAACTCCAGTGTTGAGTCGTCTCAGCGCAACCGATTGGGATTTCACCGTAGCCGACGTTCGTGCACGCGTGTTGCAACGGTTAGGCCTCGATCCGTCGAGAATCGAAGTCGAGGAAGTGTGGACTCCCGTCGACTGGCAGCATCGTTTCGGGTTGCACGACGGGTCGGCTTTCGGCGCGGCGCACACGCTATTTCAAATGGGTCCGTGGCGATCACGTAACATGTCACCAGACGTTCGCGGCCTCTATTACACCGGCGCGAGCACTACTCCCGGCACGGGAATGCCGATGGTGGTCTTGAGCGGGCGCATGACGGCGGAAAGGATTCTCGCGCATGCATGTTGAGCGGTTCGGCGCGGTGCGCGGCGGCCGCGTGTTTGCGGCGCTGCACGGCTGGAGCGGTGATCATCGGACGTTCGAGCCCGTGTACCGCAACCTTCCGGGCGACGTGACTTTCCTGGCTGCCGATCTGCCGGGTTGCGGAAATTCCCCGCCACCGCGGGCCTGGAATGTAAACGCGATCGCGGACGAAATCGCTGACTGGCTGCGAACGCTCGACTGCCCCGTCACGCTGGTTGGCAATTGCAGCGGCGCGAATTTTGCGATGTTTGCCGCACTGCGCGCGCCTGAGTGCATTGAACGAATTGTCGCCATCGATGCGTTCGCCTTCTGGCCCTGGTATCTCCGCGTCTTCGTGAATCCGGTAATTGGCCGCTACGCTTACTTTTCGACATTTGCGAACCCCATCGGGCGGGCGCTGACGAATCTGTCGTTGAGCGCAAAACGGGCCAAAGAGACGTCGCTAACGGATGGGTTCTCGCGCGTGGATCATGAGACGACCTTCCGGTACCTCGAGGTGTTGCGCGACGCCAAAGGGATCGAGCCGTTCCGCGCCCTTCAAATGCCGATTGACTTCGCATACGGTGACAAGAGCTTCGATGCGGTGCGTGAGTCCGCAAGTCGTTTCGTAAATTTTCTGCCGCACACCCGCGCCGTCGTGTTGCCGGGAGCCGGACACCTGCCCATTCAAGAAGCAACGGGCGCATTGTGCCGTCTACTCTTCGAGTCCGATCCAACTCAACGCAAGGAGCCGCTTTGCCACACACTGAATGCGCATATCGCGAGCTGATTGAGCGGGGGCTCCACGATCACCTGCCGGAGAGCCGGCTCCGGTGCGCGGATCACCTGAACCATGCGCTCCGCTACGCGATGTTCCCGGGCGGCAAGCGGACGCGTCCCTGGTTAACGCTGCTGGCTGCGAATGCCGTCGGCGGTTGTGAGTACACCGCGCTTCCGGCTGCCTGCGCAGTCGAATTCCTCCACGCGAGTTCCCTGATTTTCGACGACCTCCCGGCCATGGACAACGCCGATCTTCGGCGCGGCAAACTTTCATTACACGCCGCCTGCGGTGAAGATATCGCTTTGCTCGCCGCGCTTGCGCTGTTGAACCAGGCTTATGCGATTTTCGGGCGCTGGCCGTTGCTGCTCTCGGAAGCGGTCGAGGCGATCGGTGAAAACGGGATGATCGGCGGCCAGGCGGTGGATCTCTTGAATACCTCCGCCGCTCCGTCCGCTGCTCGCAATCGCAAGACATCGGCATTGATGCGGCTGACGCTCGTTGCGGGGGCGCTTGCGGTTGACGCTGACCCAGATTCCGTTGCAGTGTTAGCGACCGCCGGTGAATCGCTCGGCGAAGCGTATCAGATCTGCGATGACCTCTTGGATGCGTATCTCGATTGCGGCGCGACCGGTAAGACTGAACGGCAAGACGCGCGCAATGGCCGCGCCAGCCATGCTTCGGCTTTTGCCGCGGACGTCTGCCAGGCGCAGGCTTTTGAACTCGTAAACCAGGCAACGGAATCCATCGAGCGGCACTTCGGCGCGAATGGTTCCCCTCTGGTTCATTACATCAAAGCAATCGCAAGTGAGTTTGGCCGCGCGGGACTCGTCGCGGCGTGAGCCGGCGCGCTGTCGTCATCGGCGGCGGACTTGGTGGGCTCGCCGCCGCACTGCGCCTTCGCGCCCGCGACTGGGACGTCACCGTCTGCGAAGCCGGACCGGCATTCGGCGGCAAAATGAATCGCTGGTCAAGTGCCGGGTTCACCTTCGACACCGGGCCGTCGCTTATCACGATGCCCTGGGTCTTCGCCGATCTCTTCCACGCCGCCGGGGAAAGCATCGAAGATCATATCGAGTTTGTTCGTCTCCCATCGCTGGCCGAGTACGTGTACCCGGATGGCGAGCGCTTTCGCTACACGTCGTCATTGCCCGAATGGATTCCGACCCTCGAGCGAATCGCACCTGGTGACAAGGACGGATTCTTCCGCTTCCTCGAATTGGGTTCACGGCTCTGGGAAGTATCGCGGCGAACGTTCCTCAGTCGTACGCCGTACGACCCGCCCGGTGCCCGCGACTGGGAAGTGCTGCGCTATATGCCTTGGCGCCATGGCTGGGGCAACTACCACCGCACCGTCGCCGCGCATTTTAAAAACCCGCGTCTGCGGCAACTCTTCGATCGATATCCTACCTACGTCGGGTCTTCGCCGTATCTCGCGCCGGCGACGCTCGCCATCATTCCTTACATCGAATTCGCGTTCGGCGGCTGGTATGTCCGGGGCGGCCTCTATAGCTTGATCGAAGCGCTCGTCGCAATCGCAAATCGACAAGGTGTCGCGATGTGCGTGAATGCTCCTGTCACGTCCATCGAGCATACGAACGGCGTTGCTACAGGCGTAACCCTCGCCTCGGGACAACGCATTCCAGCCGAAGTCGTGGTGATGAACGGAGATGCCGCTACGCTGCCGCAGCTCCTGGGCAAGCCTTCACAGACCGCGAAGTCGCGATCGATGTCCGGCTTCGTCATGCTCTTCGGATTACGATCGGAGATGCCGCGCCTTGCCGCGAATACCGTTTTCTTCTCTGCCGATTACCGGCGCGAGTTCTCGCAGATCTTCGACGAATCCCGCTTCCCGGATGATCCGACGGTCTATGTCAACGCGCCCAGTCGTCTGGATCGGTCGCTTGTTCCCGATGGCCGCGGTGAAACGCTGTTCGTTATGGCGAACGCGCCGGCGCGAGCTGACCAATGGTCCGATGTTGAGATTTGCGCCGCGAAAACTCGCGTGATGTCGCGACTGCGCCAAGGTGGGCTCAACATTCCCGATGCCGACATCGCCGTCTATGACGTCTGGACGCCGCGCCGCATCGAAGAGCGCTATCTAATGCCGGGCGGCGCAATTTACGGCACCGATTCGCATGGCTGGCGCAACGCATTCCTGCGGCCTCGCAACAAGAATCAGCAGCTTCGAGGCCTCTACCTCGTCGGCGGCAGCACGCACCCGGGCGGCGGAACGCCAACAGTTCTGCTCTCTGCCGAGATCACTGCGAACCTGATCGCAAAGCATGAGAACGCGTAGCCTCGCCGCTTTATGGCTGACCTACGCGGTCCTGTGGCTCGGCGGCGTTGGCAGTCACTTGCTCTTCGGCGCAACGCCGGCAGGCATGAACTGGACCGCGCCTTTACTGCTGTGGGTCGGCACGCTACTCATCTTCATCGCCGCATCGGATGACTGGCGCACGCTGGCCGTCAGCTTCGTTGTCGGCCTCGCTGTAGAAATCCTCGGCGTCGCCACCGGTTTTCCATTCGGCCGCTACAACTACACGCCTGTGCTCGGTTTCGCGATCTTCGCCGTCCCGCTCGCGATGGGCTGCGCCTGGGTGATACTTCTGGCCTGGGTCCGTCAGTTGCGCTTACCCGTGCTCGCCGCCGCAGCAGTCATGGCAGCCGTCGATCTCGGTCTCGATCCTGTCACCACCCGCATCCTCGATTTGTGGCGATGGCGCAATCCCAGCCGCTACTACGGAGTCCCGTGGACCAACTACGCCGGATGGTTCGCGGTCAGTCTGATTCTATTTGCCTGTCTCCCTCCCGGGCGGCACAACCCGAATGTCTTCGCTGTCGGATCGACAGTGCTGATGCTTTTCGCTCTGATCGGCCTAGCTCATGGCTTCTTCGTGCCCAGCTCGATTATTTGTTTGCTTTGCGGCGCCGGGTATTGGCGATGGAAAGCATCCAATGGGAAGTTGGCCTAAGGTCCCGCCGTCTTTCGAGATCCATGGCGTTCTTCAAAGCGAGGCGGAGGTGCTTGATTATGGCGCTACACTTAAGTTTCCGTGTCTGAGACCAGTGTTTTATGGCTTCGCGTCGCTGCGGGCCTTTATTCCGTCGGGTTGCTCTACGCGATCCTGACGCTGGTTCAACGGCGCGACCACCTCTTTAAGATCGCCCTCAGCGCCTTCGCTCTTGGCGGCGTTTTTCACTTCGTCTCACTAGTGGATCAGGGCTTAGCGACGGGCGCGTTCCCTGCCAGCAACATCTTCGAATCGCTCTCGCTCTGCGCCTTCGCAGTAACCGTGATCTTTCTGCTGACCAGCTGGCGCTACCCGCTCCAAAGTCTCAGTGCATTCATTTTCCCGCTGGTATTCATGATGACCCTCGCTGCAGCGCTGAGCACTCCTATCGGGAACTGGACCAGCCCTACCGTTCGAAGCGCATGGCTTATTGTGCACGTAGTCGCCGCTCTGGCGGGATATGCGGCGCTCACGTTTACGGCTGTCGCCGCCATTCTATACCTGCATCAGGAACGCCAGCTGAAGCACAAATCTCCGAGCGCCTGGACACATCGCCTGCCGCCTTTGGGAACGTTGGACGAGATTATTTCGCGCTCCATCGCCGTCGGATTCGCCTGCGTAACGGCGGGTCTTTTGGCCGGCACGGTCTGGGCGTTCATCGAGTTTGGGACCCGCTGGGTGACTAACCCGAGCATCGGCCTTTCCTTCCTGACCTGGGGGATTTATCTCGCGCTTGTCTTCTTCCGGACGACCGCCGGTTGGCGGGGGCGCAAGGCCGCAGTGCTCGCGGTTATCGCTCTCTGCTGTTCGGCGATGACCTGGGCTGCGCACGCACGACTGGAGTACATGCTCTCGCAATGAAGCTGGCCATCGCTGGCGTCACTCATCAGACAGCCGCTGTCGAACTGCGGGAACGCCTTGCGGTTCCGGCAAGTGCAATCCAGGAAACGTTGCGTTCGTTGAAGCGCAACCACGGGGTTGCGGAAGCAATGGTGCTCTCAACGTGTAATCGCGTCGAGTTCACGATCGTTGCGGACGACGACGTCGACCCTTACGCCGCAATTGGCAGCTACTTTGCTGAGCGCGGTTTCACTCTCGATTCGCTCACGGGCCAGATGTTTCGCTGCGAACAACGCGCGGCCATCGAGCATTTGTTCCGCGTCGCGTCCAGTCTAAGCTCGATGATCGTCGGGGAGCCGCAGATCCTTGGGCAGCTCAAAGCCGCGTACCAGGCGTCGAAACAGGAGAGCGCGAGCGGCGGGGGTCTGCTGGACTTGGTCATGAGCCACGCGTTCCATGTCGCGAAACGCGTGCGCACGGAAACGGGCATCGGTCAGATGGCCGTCTCCGTGAGCTATGCGGCGGTCGAATTGGCGCGCAAGATCTTCGGATCGCTCGCCGGACGCAAGGTGATGATCGTCGGCAGCGGTAAGATGTCGCAACTGGCCGCGCGACACCTGCGGCGGAGCGGCGCGTCGCACATCTACGTAACCAATCGGACGGCTGCGCACGCGCAGGATCTGGCCGAACTTTTCGGCGGCACTCCGATCGAATACGAGCGCTTTCAGTCGATGCTTCCCGAAGTCGACATCGTGATCGCTTCGATCGCGGCGACAGACTACATCATTGACGCGGAGACGATGCAGCGCGTCATCGGCGCGCGCCGCAACCGCCCCATTTTCCTGATCGACATCGGCGTCCCACGCAACCTGGACCCGGCGATCAACAAAGTAGACAACGTTTTCCTCTACGACATCGACGATCTGCAAGGCGTCGTAAACAGCAACATGCGCGAGAGGGAGCGCGAAGGGGCGCGCGGCCGAAGAGATCGTGCAGCAGGAAGTCGATGCGACCATGGCGCGGCTGCGGGCCAAGGACATCGCGCCGACCATCGTGTCGCTGCAGGAGCAACTGGAGGAGATTCGCCTTTCCGAACTGAACCGATCTTTACGCAAGCTGCCCACGCTCACGCCCGAGCAACGCGAGACAATCGACTTGATGACCCGGTCCATCGTAAACAAGATCGCGCACGGACCGGTCTCGGAACTGCGCCGCCAGGCGGGTCAGCCCGACGGTGGCCCAATGGTGGAAGCGATCCGGCGGGTGTTTCGTTTGCGCGAGTCGGCGCCGAAGTAGGTAACCTCAAATTACGACATGCTGGTGATTGGATCGCGCGGTTCGCAACTCGCGCTTTGGCAGGCTCATTATGTACAGCGGCGGCTGGAATCTCGCGGCGCGGAATGCCGCATCGAGGTCATCCAGACGACCGGCGACCGCATCGCCGACGTGCCTCTGGGACGCGTCGGAAGCAAAGGCCTGTTTACGAAAGAAATCGAGGATGCGCTGATCGACCGCCGCATCGATCTGGCCGTGCATAGCCTGAAAGATCTGCCCACGGAGTTGCCGCGGGGCCTGACGATTGCGGCCACGCCCGAACGCGAGCAGCCGAATGACGTGATGGTGGGCCGCAAGCTGCGCGAATTGGGAGCCGCGTCGCGCGTCGGGACGAGTTCTCTTCGCAGGACAGCGCAATTGCGTCGGTATCGGCCGGATTTGTTGGTGGAATCCATTCGCGGCAATCTCGACACGCGTCTGCGCAAACTGGAGGAAGGCCACTACGATGCGATCGTACTGGCTGCGGCCGGCCTGCGGCGCCTCGGTTGGAGCGAAAAGATCGCCGAGGTGCTGGAACCGGAAGTGATGTGCCCTGCCGTGGGGCAAGGCGCCCTCGCCATTGAGACGCGCGAACTGGGTCCCGGCTATGAGGCTTGCGCTGTGCTCGATCACCCCTGGACTCGCCTCTGCGTCACCGCGGAGCGCGCGGTGTTGGGGGCACTGGGCGGCGGATGCCAGATTCCGATGGGCGCGTTTTCGAGTATCTCCGGATCGGAGATGCAAGTCACCGGAGTCGTCGTCACGCCGGATGGCAGTAGCCTGATTCGCGAACAGGTGGCGGGCGATTGCACACATCCAACCAAGCTCGGGCGCCAGGTGGGCGAACTCCTGATCGCGCGCGGCGCCCTGCAGATGATCGGTCCGACGTCGAGCGGCCTGCGTGACTACGAAGTCTAGGGGCCGCGTCTTTCTGGTTGGCGCAGGGCCGGGCGATCCCGAGCTCATCACGCTGAGAGGACGACGGGCGCTCGAACGTGCGACAGTCGTCTTCTACGATCACCTGGCGCCAGTGGAGCTTCTCGATTTCGCGCCCACCTCAGCCGTGCGCCTCTATGTCGGCAAGAAGCGCGCGGTACACGCATTGAGTCAGCAGGAGATCTCGGCGCGGCTGATCAATTACGCGCGCGCCGGCGAAACCGTAGTGCGCCTAAAGGGAGGCGACCCTTATCTGTTCGGACGCGGCGGCGAGGAAGCCGAGGCTCTGGCCGAAGCAGACATCCCGTTCGAAGTAATCCCGGGAGTGTCATCGCCCGCCGGCATTGGGGCGTACGCGGGAATTCCGCTGACGCACCGTGAACACACCTCAGCTGTAAGTATTGTCACGGGGCACGATCCTGACGTGGTCGATTGGAATCGCTTCGCGCATGCGGAGACGTTGGTCATCCTCATGGGTCTGAGTTGTTTCGATCAGATTTCGGAACGCATCATCCAGGCTGGAAGGGCTGCGGATACACCGGCCGCGGCAATTCGCTGGGGCACTCGCGCCGATCAGCAAGTGATTGAAGGCACGCTCGCTTCCCTTCCCCAACAGATTCATGCAGCGGGAATGAAGCCGCCCGCAACGATCATCGTCGGGCCCGTTGTGCGACTGCGCTCCCGGCTTTCGTGGTTCGAAAAATTGCCTTTATTCGGCCAGCGGATCGTGGTGACGCGGCCGCGCGCGCAAGCCCATGACATGTGTACGGCACTGCGCGATCTGGGCGCCGAGCCGATCCACATCCCGGCGATCGCGATCCAAGAAGCCAGTGACTCGGGCGCGCTTGATCGCGCAATCGAAGAGCTTGGCGGATACGACTGGCTGATCTTCACCAGCGTGAACGGTGTCCGCGCCTTCTTCGAACGATTGGACCGCTCGGAGCGGGATTTGCGTGCGTTGCGGGCTCAGATCGCGGTGATCGGGCCGGCAACACGTCAAGCCGTGGAAGCGGCGCATTTGAAAGTAGATGTGACGGGCGACGAGTTTGTCGCGGAGAGCCTGGCCGAGGCGCTCGACAAGTTTTCTCTCGCGAATCGCCGCGTGCTGCTGGTGCGCGCCGCTGTGGCCCGCGATTATCTGCCCGAGTTCTTACGCTCAAGAAACGCTTCGGTGGATGTGGTCGAGGCGTATCGCACGGTCGCAGCACCCGATCTGGCAGAGAGCGCTTCGGCGTTGATCGAGAACCCGCCCGATTGGATCACCTTCACGAGTTCTTCAACCGTCGATCACTTCTTTGCCGCCATAGCGCCGGAGAAGCTAGCGGGGGCGCGAATGGCCTCGATCGGTCCAGTAACCTCGGCCACGCTGCGCAAATATGGCATCGAGCCGGGCGCCGAGGCCGTCCAATATACATCGGCCGGGCTTGTTGAGGCAATTTGCGCTGAGGTGTCCTTGAAAATTGACTCAGTATAATCGGAACGTGAAATTCAAGGTCTGCTGCGCGCTTCTTCTGGCGGTGCTGCTGTCGAGCTGCAACAACGGAATGCGAACCCGGGGAGCGGTGGAGCGCGACATTCGCAAGAGCGTCGGCCAGCGTGGCGATCTCAACATGAACAACCTGGAAATTACGGTGAACTCCGTTAATTTTCACGGCGATAAGGCAGATGCCGTAGTCGGCTTCATGCCCAAAGGCGGACTGATTTCGCAAGGGATGACGATGCGGTATACGCTCGAACAGCGCGGTAACGAATGGGTCATCATCAACCGTCAAATGGGCGATATGCACGCTCACCAGGGAGGCGCAGGCGCCCCGGGCGGCACCCCAGGGAACAGCGCGACGCCGCTGCCGCCGGGACATCCCTCGCTCAGTGGAACGCCCAACGGAACTCCTAAATGAAAACGGTCGCCGTTCTGGGGGGAGGCCCGGCTGGGGCTTTCGCCGCCGAACAGATTGCCAGGCAAGGTCTGCGCGCCATCATTCTGGATGAAAAGCTGGCATGGGAGAAACCGTGCGGCGGCGGAGTGACGTACAAGGCGTACAGCCAATACCAATTTCTGCGCGAGAACGACACGCCCAAGCGTTTCGTGCATGAAACTTCGCTCGCCTCCGCGGGCGCCGGTTCCGTGAGTCTGAACCTGGATTCGCCGCTGATTATTTACTCGCGGATGGACCTGAACCAGATGATGCTCTCGCGCGCGGTTGCGGCGGGTGCTCAGGTTGAGCAGACCCGCGTGACGGGCATGCAGCGCAACGGCGAACAATGGGATCTGCAAACGCGCCATGGCAAAATGAGCGCGGATTATTGCATCGTCGCAACGGGCGCGCGCAATCCACTGCGAGACGTCGGTACGCGACTTTCGGCAAACGACACCATGGTGGCGCTCGGTTACTACGTGCCGCAGCAGCAGGAGCGGATCGACATCCAGTTCTTACCCGAGCTCGAAGGCTACATCTGGGTCTTTCCGCGCTGCGGTCATTTATCGGTGGGCATCTGCGGCAAGGGCGAGCCGGCTTCTTCCCTGCGGCGTCGGCTGGAAGCGTATATGCACGAGAAGGATTTACGGCGGGAAGGCTCGACGTTCTATAGTCACCTCCTGCCCAGCTTGGATACTCCCGCGTGGCAGCAGAATCGCGTCGCCGGTCCGGGCTGGCTGGCGGTTGGAGACGCCGCGGGACTGGTTGATCCGATCACGGGCGAAGGCCTTTACTACGCAATCCGGTCGGCAGACCTTGCGGTTCAGGCGCTGTTCAATGAACTGCGAAATAACGAAATGGCGGCGGCGTTTTACCGGCGGCTGCTCCACCGCGATTTCGCGAATGACCTGGAATTGGGATCGCGGCTGGCGAAACGGGTGTTCGGCCGAACGTTTTTCGGTGCCGTGCCCAGCCGGATGATCCAATTGACGCGCCGCAGCCCCAAGTTCAAGTCGCTCATGCAGGACCTGTTCTCGGGAACGCAGAATTACCTGACTCTGAAACGGCGGCTGCTGACGAACCTGAACGGCGGTCTGGTCGACATGGCCCTGAGCTTCAGCTTCAGCCGTCTGATTCCGCGATCCTCGACTCCGAACGAATGAACGACTCCCGAAGTGCCGCGCTGTTCGAGCGCGCACAAGTTTCCATCCCCGGCGGCGTGAACTCGCCCGTACGCGCGTTCCGCGGAGTGGGCGGCACGCCTCGCTTCATCGTTCGCGGTGAAGGTTCGCATATCTGGGACGCGGACGGAAACGAGTACATCGATTACGTCGGCTCATGGGGGCCGCTGCTCTTCGGGCATCGCTTCCCGCCGGTGATTGCAGCGTTGGAAGATGCGCTGACCCGCGGAACAAGTTTCGGGGCGCCCACCGAGCAGGAGATCGACCTTGCCGAGTTGATCCGCAATTTCGTGCCGTCGGTCGAGATGGTGCGCCTCGTGAACTCAGGCACCGAAGCCACCATGAGCGCGCTGCGTGTGGCGCGTGGATTCACCGGCCGCGACATCACGATCAAGTTCGAAGGCTGCTACCACGGGCATGTCGATTCGCTATTGGTGAAGGCCGGCTCGGGAGTTGCGACTCTTGGTCTGCCTGACTCGCCCGGTGTCCCGCGCGGCTTCAGCGATACCACCATTGCGCTTCCATTCAACGATGCCGATCGCGTCGAGCAGGCATTCCAGAAGAATCCGGACGGGATCGCGGCGGTGATCGTGGAACCCGTTTGCGGCAATATGGGCTGCGTTTTACCCATGCCCGGATTTCTCGAGGCGCTGAGAGCGATTACCGCTCGTTACGGTGCGTTGTTGATCTTCGATGAGGTGATGACGGGCTTTCGGCTGGCCAAGGGCGGCGCGCAGGAGTTATACGGAATCAAGCCGGATCTAACAACATTAGGTAAGGTGATCGGCGGTGGGTTACCGATCGCGGCTTACGGCGGACGGCGGGATGTGATGACTTACGTGGCGCCGAGCGGTCCGATTTACCAGGCGGGAACACTTTCGGGGAATCCACTGGCGGTCGCCGGAGGACTGGCTATGTTACGCCACTTACTAAGTCATCCGGAAACTTACCAGAAGTTAGAAGACTCTACAGCTCGTTTGGCCGGTAAGCCAATTGAAGGGATAACTATCAATCGAAAGGGATCGATGATGACTTGGTTCTTCAATCCCGATCCGGTCATCGATTACGAAAGCGCCTTACGATCCGATCGTACGCGGTTTGCCAAGTTTTTTCACGCCATGCTGGAGCGCGGTTTCTACTTGCCGCCGGCTCAGTTTGAGGCTCTCTTTGTTTCGGCCGCGCACTCGACCGAAGAGATCGAGCGCACGGCCGCAGCTGCCCGCGAATGCTTTGCTTTAGCGCTTGGTCGGCACTAAGCGCTTGCGTAGGGATCCAATCGCGATCGCTACGATTCCGATACCGAGCATCACAAGCGATCCCGGTTCCGGAGCGAAGATGAATTCCTGCTCCTGACCGCTCCCCTGTACGCCGGTATTCGTAAGTATGTTGAAGTTGGCGGGATTGATCTTCGAGTAGTTCTGCTCGGCGGCAAACAACTCCGTATTGGAGGATGGCTTGGGCGGATTCACATTCGGATTTACCGTATTCGGGTTGAACAAGTCCCAGATCGTGTCCTGGATCGCGCCGTTGTTCGCATAACCGGCAGAGCCGCTCGGTGCGAACTGGGTGGAAAGCCACGCGGCCATTTCGTAGGTCTGAAGCGCGGTGAATGGTTGAGTGGTGCCGTTTTGCGTCAGCAGGCTGTCCGAATCCGCGCCGTACCGGGTATTGCTCAGGTTGCCGGACGCCAGATTCGTGACGTTCGCCGTCCAGTTCTCGCCATTTGTAACTTCGTTGGCGAAGTCATCGCAGTAGATGGTTGTACTTACTCCGTTAATGGTCGCGGTGTAAGGACTAATTAGGTAGCCAGAGCTGTCGGTTTGACCGTTGGCTCCGCTGAAAGTAACATTTACCGGTGCTGCGACCATGGGGATTACGCCAGCCGCGGCGAGTAGAGACACAAATAACGCTGATTTCATTGGGTAACCTGCCTGTTTATAAGTTCGAGTCGGAGAAACTGTGAAGAAAACGTTTCTGCTAGTTCGAAGTTAGCGAGTTACGGACTTGAAAACAATGGACCTGGAGTGTCGATTCCATGGTCCAAGTACCCGGTACTGAAGGTTAGATCAAAAACCAATTAGCCGCAGATGAACACAGATAAACACAGATTAGAAACGATCCGCATCTGTGTTCATCTGTGGCTAGAAAGCTCTTCTCGCGGGCGCGGGAGTAGCCGCCGGATCCACAGCCGCGATTAGCTCGGCATGCAATCCAGCAGCTAAATCCTGCGTGTGTACGGGGTCAAGACGAGCCACAGATAGCGCGCCATGTTGATCGCCATATATCCCATCTTCGGCTTGAGTCGTCCGGTGGATCCGGTGTTTACTGTAAGGCTCCTGCTCCATCAGCCGGGCGGCAAACTCTTCGGGGAAGAAAACCTGACCTATATGAGAGGTGTGGTCGGATGCGTACGACTTACCCTCGCGGTGCCCGCCGGTCCGAACCTTGAAGTGGATGTGGTTGGTGCGGCCCATGTAGAACCCGGGGAAGACCGTCTGGAAGACAACCAACCCTTGCGCATCGGTAAGTTGGATTCCACGAAGAAACGTAAGTTTGTCCGAAGGGTGATTCTGCGGCGGCGGGCCCATTCGCTCCCTGCCCTCGGGCGGCGGGCCAGGCGGAAAACCCGGCGGAGGACCTCCAGGACCCCCTGGGCCGCCCGGACCCCTCGGATCCATCTTCGTAAATCCCGAGTAGAGTCCGAGCGCATCGCAATGCCAGATATCTACGGCCACGTTGGGGAGCGGTTCGCAAGTACGGGCGTTCATAACTGCTAAGCGCAAAGTAAGAGGGAGGCCGGGCTTACCTTCTACTATGTCCGAACGGAAAAGCTCGTCAGGTATGTAGTAGGGCCCGACCTCCTGCTCGGGGCTCAGCTTGCACACATTAATGGGGCGGAGGAACGAAATGACTGAGCGGCAGCGTGCTGCAACCGTGCCGTAGTCGCAAGTGCCAAGCTAGAGGCTACGAAGCTACGGCGGCTAAGAAAGGATTGATTCGGCAAGTGTCAGAGTAACAACTTCCCGGCGCCCGGGAGGCTACCCTGACCGCCTTTTTACAGCTTTTAACGGGCCGCTGCGGTACGCGTTCGCGGCAATTGCCAGCGCGTGCGAGCTTCTCCGGCTACCGCTCGAATTTCCGAGGCATGAACCGAGTTGTTGAAAATCCCGTAAGCCCCTTTTCCGATTAGCCGGAGCGACCGCTCTTTATCGCTCTGCGCGCGCACGATGACGATCTTGGGCGGATCTTGCATCTCGGCCAGATCCTCCAGCAGACGCTTCCAGCTTTCGTTCGGCAGCGAACCGTCAATCACCACCACGGGAGCGGTTAGCGCGGCGACTGTCTGCCTCGCTTCCAGAAGGTTCGCTGGAAGCGCCAATTTCATTCCCGAACCGGTAAGTTCGCGGGCCAGCAAGTCCCGGTATTCGGGATCATGCGTGATAACTATTAACGGGGACTCGGCTTCAAACTGAACGAGTGAAGGCGATGTTCGTACTGGCATGTTGCTTGTATTTTAGTCCTTACGGCGGCCGAATTCCCGTAATTCACGAAATTTATGACAAATTTAAACAAGTTATGCCTCGGTCGCGCGAATTTTGACGCGCAGGCCGGCCTTCACCGTTTCGTCGATGAAAGCCGCGTCCACCGCCATCAAGTTGGTATCGAGGAACTCACGCGAACCCCACCCGAAAACGCGTCTCACTTCCTCATAATCTTTTGAGAGGGTGGTCGCCGTAAGCATCCGAGTATCGGTGTTGATGTTGAGCGGTACTTGCTCGTGATACAGCCGATCGATCGGGTGATGGGCCATGTCGGCGATTTCGGGAACGATCTGAACGTTCGACGAAGGACAAACCTCCAAGTGAATCCGATACTGCCGCAGATGCCGGACTAACTCCGGGTCTTCGATACTTCGCACGCCGTGACCGATCCGGGTTGGTTGCAGTAGCCGCAGGGTTTCCCAGACGCTTTCCGGACCGCATGCTTCACCCGCGTGGGCGGTGCGGAACAGGTTGTTCTCGCGCGCGAAGTCGTAAGCTTCGATGTGGGCCGTCAACGGGAATCCGGCTTCATCGCCCGCGATATCCAGCGCCACGACGCGGCTGCCCTGATACGACTTGACCAGGTGCGCCGTCTGGATACTCTGGTCTCTCGTGAAGTGCCGCAAGGTGCAGAGAATCAGGCGCGCGTCGACGCCCGTTGCGCGCCTCATCTCGTCGGTGGCGCGGTCAACGATGTCGACAACGCGCTCCGCACTCAGGCCGCGTTCCAAATGAAGTAACGGAGCAAATCGCAGTTCCGCATAGATCACGTTGTCCGCCTGTAACTGGTGGAACACGTCTTCGACAGTAAGCCGGAGCGAGGCTTCGTCCTGCATTAGGCAAAGGCCTTTCGGCGCGCGGGTGAGAAACTCGGCCAAATTGGTGCAGCGTGCTGGAGCAATGTAGTCGGTCGCATACTCTTCACGCGTGACGCCGGGGACGAGTTTCGATACGGCGTCGAAGCTTAGGGAGCAATCCAAATGGAGATGCAATTCGATCTTCGGTAGCGCGGAGACGGAAGTCATGCTTTGCGACGTATTATAAAAGCGGAGTTTGCAGTGCGCATTCTGTTTCTGTTGGCGATGGTGCCGGCTTGCCTGTCTGCGCAGACTCCCGATCTTCGCCAAGACGCGCTTGCGCGGCAAACGCCCTGTTCGCCGGCCAGAAAGGCGCCGCGTGGTTCAGCACGGACCGAGGCGTGTTTGGGGCTTGGTTCTTACTAGAGCCGAAGAGCTTCGAACTCTTGCAAGCTATCTCTCAACCGGACGGGAGCGGCGGCTTCGTAATCGTTCCAAAGGATGCCGCGGATCGCGACTACGATAAGTAGCTCGAAGCCCTTATCATTCATCCCGCACAACAGTGTGATGTTCGAAGTCCTGGGGGATGAGCACCTCGCGACGTGTCTTAAGCAAGCGTTACAGAACCCTTAAGGCTTTGCGGGAGATAGCGATGGAACCGGGCGCGCCGGTTCGACGAGGCGGCGCACTTCTTCCTGAGCGCTCCCGAAGTCTTCGGACGACCTGACCACTGCCTTACCGGGCGCACCCTTCAGGCAGCCCGCGTAGACAATATTGTTTGCCGATTCCGGATGCTGGGCGCGGTCCATCGCCGTCGCCATGATTCCGGTGAATTGAGCTTCATCATGGACGATCAAAAACAGGGCGGCCGGAACGAATACGTACCCACCCGGAAGCGTCACCGGCGCGTGCGTCGCGGGACAGGAATCGTCGATCACGGCCTCGACGGTAAACGGGAATGTCAGCCCGGACATTCGATCGGATATCCGTTGGCTTAAGTCGTTCAGATATTGCTGAACGGTTGGATCGTTCAGTTGAGTGGTGTGCTTCCGGAACTCCGCAGCCAACTGCTTCCCGAGCGCGGCCTCTTTCTCGATCCGGAAATCTTGCGCGGAGGCGGCGAGGTTCGCCAATAGCAATAAGCCGAGAACTCCCACCGCAGCCATGGGCGATTGGACGCGTATCCCGCGGCCCGCGTTCCGCACCCGCCTATCATAGAAGTTTGCCGGGCGTTTATATCTCCTATCCGTTTTGCGCGCAGAAATGCACCTACTGCAACTTCGCGTCTGGCGTACTACCAAAGGATCTGGAGCCGCTGTACATCGACGCGCTGCGCCGGGAAATCGCGGCGACTCGTTTCGCGTGGACGCCGACGACGGTTTACCTCGGTGGCGGAACGCCAAGTACGATGCCGGTGGACGCGCTTGAATCGGCGCTGGCGCGTGTCCCCGGTCGACCGTGGGCCGAAGCCACGATGGAGGCCGCGCCGGGCGAGCTTCAACGCTGAAACTGTTCAGGGCTGGGTTCGTGCTGGGATCAATCGCGTTAGTTTAGGGGTGCAGTCTTTCATTACTCGGGAGCTCGCGCGAACGGGCCGTAAGCATACAGCCGCGACGGTTCTCTGTGACATCGAACTTCTGCGCCATCAAGGCATTAGCAACATAAACCTCGACCTGATTGCAGGCCTTCCCGGGCAGACTGCGGCGAGCTGGACGGAATCGCTCGACTGGATCGAACGCCTCGCGCCTCCGCACGTTTCGGTTTACATGCTGGAAGTCGACGACGACAGCCGGCTCGGGCGTGAACTGATGCTCGGCGGTGTGCGATACGGAGCGTCTGATGTACCCGGCGAGAACGCGATCGCGGACTTCTATGAGGCTGCCGTCGAGAGGCTGGCGCGTCTTGGAATCCATCAATATGAGATCTCGAACTTCGCCATTCCCGGGGCTGAATCGCTGCACAATCTGACTTACTGGGAGCTCGAGCCTTATCTCGGATTCGGCGCTGATGCGCATTCGCATGATCATGGGCTGCGTTGGAGTAACGTGGAGTCGGCGGCCGACTACATCCGGCTGAGCCCCTCGGCGCGGGCTGAAGAGTCAAACGCCGACCCAGATTCGGAACGCTTCTTCGTCGGACTTAGACTGACGGACGGCATTCAAGTTTCACATGAAGATGTGGCAATCCATAGGGCATCGATCGATAGGTTCGTGGCGGCTGGGTTGATGGAAATCGATGGTTTCAATCTAAAGCTAACTCATTCGGGGCTAATGGTTTCAAACGAAGTACTTGAAGCCTTCATTCACTAATGATCGACCTACGTAGCGACACCGTCACTCGTCCCACGCCCGACTATGCGGCGCGCCATGGCTGAGGCTGAAGTCGGCGACGATGTTTACGGCGAAGATCCAACCATCAACCATCTCGAACGACGCGCGGCGGAACTCATGGGTAAGGAAGCTGCGCTCTTCGTTCCGACCGGAACGATGGGAAACACCATCGGGATCAAGCTGCACACCGAGCACGGTCAGGAAGTCGTCTGCGATTCCCGCTCCCACGTTCTCGATTGGGAGCTCTCGATGATTGCGTGGTTTTCAGGATGCGTGCTTCGAACCGTGTCTGCTAACGGCGAGCTCCCAACATGGCAGCACTATCGGACCGCGATCCGGGCTGGCGGGAATAACAGCGCGCCGACGGGTTGCGTCACTGTCGAGAACACGCATAACATGCTCGGCGGCCTGGTTTATCCGCTGGATGCGCTCGACGAGATTTGCCATGAAACGCATCGACTCGGATTGAAGGTCCATCTGGATGGCGCGCGCATCTTCAACGCCGCCGCGTCGCTGGGAGTCTCGCCGGCTCGGATTTGCCGGGAAGCGGATACGGTCATGTTCTGCCTTTCCAAGGGACTGGGCGCGCCCGTGGGTTCCCTGTTAGCCGGGTCCGCGACTGACATGTTGCGCGGGCGGCGCCTCCGAAAACGATTGGGCGGCGGCATGCGCCAGGCCGGGATTTTGGCTGCTGCCGGACTGGTTGCACTCGAAGAGAGTCCCGCGAAGCTGGCGACCGATCATGAGAACGCGCGGCTATTTGCCAGTGTGCTCGGCCTTCCTACATGTCCCCCAACGAACATCGTGGTCTTTGACGTTGGCCACACGGGACGAACGCCGGCACAGATCGCAGAGGCGCTGAAGGCGGAGGGCGTGTTGGTCAGCCCTGTCGCTGAAACCGTGCTTCGCGCCGTGACTCATCAGGACGTTACGACCGAAGATTGCCGAAAAGCGGGCGCGATCGTGAAGCGAGTTCTTACTTCAGGTACTTAGAGATCTCCGGGTATAGAAGTGTATGAATCTGCGGCTGTTGCAGGTTCTCCTTCGTAACCACCGTCGCCGGTAGATCAATCTTCGCCTCGGGTGTTTTCCCGGCGAATTTCTGGGCGAGCGTCTCGACGGCCTTGAACCCCATGGTGAACGGATCCTGAACGATCAGCGCGCTAATGGTTCCACCTTCCAAGTCCTGAATCATGCCTTCGCTCGAATCGAAAGCAACCAGCTTGACCTTCCCGGACAGCCGCCGCGCTTTGAGGGCCTGAGACGATCCCACAGAACTGGGCTCTGATGAAGCAAAGATGCCACTCAGATCCGGATGCGCGCTTAGAATGTCTTCCGAGACCGCCATGGCTTTGGCGCGATCGCCCTGGCTGAAGTTCTTAGCGACGATTTGGATCTTCGGAAAGCTGTGCGCCATGGCGTCTTCGAAGCCGCGCTCACGCTCCATCGTTGATTGGCTGCCGGCCGCATGCATGACCTCAGCTACGGTTCCGGTCCCGTTGAGAAGTTGGCCCAGCTCGCGCCCCGCCATCTGACCCGCGGCAAAGTTGTCCGTTGCCACGAAGCTGATCAGTTTCTTCGAATTAACCCCGGAATCGAAAACAGTGACCGGAATGTTCTCGGCCGCCGCTCGATCCAGCGATTGACCAAGCACATCGCGCTCCGTGGCGGCAACGGCGATGCCGTCGACATGGCGCGCGATCATGGAGTCGACGATCTCGACTTGGCGACTGTAATCCGTCTCCTGCGGCGGCCCATCCCAGACGATTTTGAGCTTGTATTGTTCCCCGGCCGCGACGGCGCCGGCGTGAACTGCGATCCAGTAGACACTCGCAGTTGACTTCGGGATCACCGCTACCTGTTTCTCCGCGCTCCGATTGCAGGCCGCCAAAGAAACCAACGCGGCAGCAAGACAAAGACTGCGCTTAACGGGCAAGCCACCCACCATCGATCACGATATCCGTCCCGGTAACGAAGCCCGCCTCGGGCAGGCAAAGATAGACGGCCAACGCGCCTACTTCCTCCAACTTTCCCCATCGACCGACCGGGATGCTTGCCATAAACTGCGCATTGAGTTCCTCGTTCTCGGCAATCTTCTGATTCATCTCGGTAGCAAAAGGTCCGGGACTGATGCAGTTACAAGTCACTCCCTGAGCCGCAAGTTCAAGCGCGAGCGCGCGGGTCAGTCCGAGTAATCCCGTCTTGCTGGCCGAGTAAGCCGCGCGCTCGGGTAGCGACACATGACCCATGATCGAACTCAGATTGATGATGCGGCCGTAGCCATCTTTGAAATGCGGAATGAAGGCCCGGCACATCAGGAAAACACTTGTGAGGTTGGTGTCCATCACGGATTGCCACTCACTCAGCGTGAAGTCGACCAGCTTTTTGCGCAGGTTGATCCCGGCATTGTTGATGAGGATATCGACGGAGCCGAACTCATCACGAATGGTCCTTTCGAGCGAGAGGACTGATTCTTCAACAGCGACATCGGTCACGAAGACAGACGCGTCGCTCCCGGCTCCGATTGCAAGACCGGCGACCAACTCGAGTTGCTCGCGGTCGCGGGAGACAAGGGCGAGCTTTACTCCCTCGGCCGCGAGCGCAATCGCCATCGCCTTGCCGAGTCCTTTACTGGCGCCCGTGATGAGCGCGCTTTTTCCTTTGAGACGCTGTTCCATAATCCACCGGAATTGTACCGCGCGCCGTGCATTACGATGGAACCACAGACAACCGCGATGGCATCGTTAGTGATTTACACGCCGGATGGGAAGAAGCACCACGTAACCCTGCAAGCCGCGCGCATTACGCTGGGACGTTCAACCGGCGCGGACTTATCCTATCCCGACGACAGTGGCTTATCGCGGCTGCACCTCGCGTTCGAAAAGAACGGCGATGGCTATTTGATTCGCGATCTGAACAGTAAGAACGGAACGCTTGTAAACGGACAACGGCTGGAGGATGCGCGCGCCCTTGCGGCAAACGACAAGATCTCGTGCGGGCATCTCGCCGTGGTGTACGATGCGGAACGCTCCGGGCCGCAGATTGAATTCGTCGAGCCGAGCACGGCTTCGGGTTCGGAGGCGGCCATCGTTACGACGCTGGGCGGGGTGCTGCGCGAATCGACGACGGGTGCGGCGGCGTCAATGAGCGCGCTGATTCAAGCTGGCAACGAGCTGGCGATCGAGAGGCCATTGGAAGAACTGTTTCCGATCATTCTTGGGCTGGCGATCGGAGCGGTGGGTGCATCACGGGGTCTGCTAATGACGGTTGAAGACGGGAAACTCGTGGAACGGGCCAGCCGCGGCGACCGATTCAAAATCAGCACAGCCGTACGCGATCGCGTCCTGGAACAAAAGCAATCGGTGCTGGTGCGCGATACCCGGCTGGATGACGCGCTTCGCAACCGGCAGAGCATTATCGCAGGCAACGTGCAGACGCTGATGGCGGTTCCGCTGCAGGTTCGCGAAGAAGTGCGCGGCATTATCTATGTGGATTCGCCCAGCGTGCAGCGCGAGTTCACGCGCGAAGATCTGAAGATACTAACGGTGCTGGCGAACGTCGCTGCAATCCGCGTCGAACATGCGCGGCTGGCGTTAGTGGAGCAGGCGCGGCGCCTGATGGAGCGCGAGCTGGAACAGGCCGAAGCGATCCAGCGCAATGCCCTGCCCGCGGCAGCGCCACCGGTGAGTGGGCTTGATCTGGCGGGCCGTAATGTGGCTTCGCGCGCCATCAGCGGCGATTACTTCGATTACTTCACCGGCGAGGACGGACTCGTTGCACTTCTGCTGGCCGACGTTTCCGGAAAAGGGTTGGCGGCGGCACTGATGGTGATGGCACTGCAGGCTCGCGTGCAGCCGCTGTTCGAAAATCTTCCCACCGGTCCGGGAGCGTTGAAGAGCGCCGTCGAGCGGCTGAACCGGCTCACCACGGCGAACTGTCCGCCCGCGAAATTCATCACGATGTTCGCTTGTGTTGCCGATGGAAAGAACGGGCATCTCGACTGGGTTTCAGCCGGGCATAACCCGCCGCTGGTAATGCGCGCAGACGGCACGCACGAGTTCCTAACCGACGGCGATCCGATCCTTGGCCTCTTCCCGAATATGGAGTTTGCTCAACATCAAACGCCGTTTCGCGATGGAGACGTATTCGCGATTTATAGCGACGGCATCACGGAGGCGTGTTCACCGGAGGATGAGGAGTTCGATCTGGAGCGACTGGCCGACGTGGTTCGCAAGCATCGAACCGGCAGCGCGGATGAGATCGCAGACGCGATTTTGGCAGCCGTCCGTGAGTGGACCGCCGGGTGTCCGCCAGCCGACGATATGACGCTGGTGATTGCCCGCAAAATTGCGACTAAAGCTTGACGCGGCTGAAGACGCGATCCAGAATCGCGATAGCTTCGTCGACTTCGCGCTCGGTGATGATGTATGGCGGCAGGAAGCGCAGCACCGTGTCGTGGGTCGCGTTGAGCAGCAAGCCTTCCTTCATTGCTTCGGCAACTATGGGGGCTCCGGCCATGGCGATCTCGACACCGACCATCAATCCGGCGCCGCGAACTTCAACGATGAACGGATAACGCTGCTGCAACTCGCGCAAACGAGAACGGAACACTTCGCCGACGCGGCGCATCTGCGGCAAGAGTTCGTCGAGAATGTCGAAGAACTCGAGAGCCACGCGGCAACAGAGCGCGCTGCCTCCGAACGTGGTTCCATGCATGCCGGGACGGATGGCGGCCGCGGCGCGTTCGTTCATCACGACGACGCCTAGAGGCAATCCGCAGGCGAGCGGTTTGGCGGCAAGCATGATGTCCGGAACCACCGGCTCGGGCGCGAGTTGATATCCGAAGTAAGTGCCGGGACGGCCGACGCCGCATTGAATCTCGTCGAAGACCAGAAGAGCGTCATGTTGATCGGCCAGTTCGCGCGCAAGTTTGCCGAATTCGGGAGTGATTGGGAGGATGCCGCCTTCGCCTTGAATCCACTCGATCACGATGCCCGCCGTGCGCTCGGAAAACGCGGCGCGCAGACTATCCGGATTGTTGCGTTCCACGAAGCGAATGCCGGGGATAAGCGGCTCGAAATCCCGCCGGTATTTGGGCTGGCCTGTGATGGAGAGCGAGCCGAGCGTGCGTCCGTGAAAGGAATTTTCGAGCGCGATGATTTCAAACCTGTTGGTGTTGGGGTTCGTCGGAGCGCCGCGGCCGTGAGAGTGAATCATCTTCATGGCGGCTTCCATTGCTTCCGTCCCGGAGTTACAGAAAAAGGAGCGCTGCAGGCCGCTGATCTCGGCAAGTTTTTTCGCGAGCTGACCCTGATAGCGGTGATAGTAGAGGTTTGAAGTGTGGATGAGCAGACCGGCTTGCTCGCGGATGACTTCGGTAATGCGGGGGTGATTGTGGCCGAGGGCATTTACGCCGATGCCGCTGATGAAGTCGAGATACTTGCGGCCCTCAACGTCCCATAGCCAGGGACCGTCGCCGTGATCCAGCACGAGGGGATAGCGGGCGTAGTTTTGAAGAAGGTATTGGCGCTCGAGGTCAATGACTTCCTGAGCGCCAATTTCCGAAGGAGCGGTGGCGGCCGGCGAGATACTCATTCCTTGATGATACGGAATGCCGCCACGAGCCACCGCTAGTTAGAGACGGGAGCCGGAGTCGGCGATGAGGTCTTGAAGACGCCGATCAGGTTGTAAAAAGCAACGATGGACGCAGTGATAGCCTCGATGATAGAAAGCAGTTGGTCTTGCGTGACCACTTTTGAACTGAACTGCTGTGTTCCGGTAGCGGCACTGGCAACCTGCTTAATGAGTTGCAACTTAGCGGCACCGACTTTGGGCGTCGCCGCGGTAGTTTCGATTGCCATAACAGCTTCGAGAAGAGTCGGAAACATCTGTAGGATGAGAAGGAATATTTGCATTTTTGCTCCGTAGGCGCGCGCCATTGCTTGCCGGCCGCGGTCCTCAATTTCAGAGTAAGTCTGTAAGAGGGACTTACGGGCTTAATAAGTCGTAAGTGGCTGAAATCGCGGAGGCGATTTTGGTCAACGGGCTGTGATTACCCGCGACCGCGCTCCGGGCTAAGATCTATCGGTTTGACTCTGAAGGCAACCACCTTCCAGCATTCAGCGACCACCTCGAGATGGCGCTGGCATAGCTCTCGAAGCGGAGCCACATCCGGCCAATAGGGGTCATCGAGCATGATGATCCCCCCGGGGGCAACAAGGGCCTGACACAGACCGAAATCGGCGATGGGGTTCAAACCTTCGTGCGAGCCATCGATATAGATCAGGTTGTACTTGCGTTCCCGGCGAATCAATTCGGCGAGTCCGTCGCGGCTGATTTTCTCGACTAACTCAACCTTCAACCCCAGATTGCGATAGAGCTGCAAAGCCGTGTCGCGCGAGCGCTTGTTTACTTCGATGAGAAAATCTTCTCCCCACGGCCCAGTGCGCCCTTCCCGGTAGCCGGATTCGAAATAAGGATCTATCGACGTCAGCTTTCCTAAAGCGCGATAATCCTTGAGCATTGAACCGATCGCACCCATGGACACGCCCTGACAAGAGCCGATTTCGAGGAAGTCTACTGTCTGGTTGCCTTCACGTGATGCGGCGATCGATAACTGAAATGCGCGGAGAACCTCGCGGCGAAGTGCGGCACTGTAGAAATGCCACCGAGCCCCGTATAATGCCTGCGCGTGTTCCTGGACGCGGCGGCTAGCGGCTTCGGCAACCTCGTCTAATTGGGTGGCGGAGAAATCGACCAGTTGCGATAGCCGCAGAATGAGCGTGTCCTTCGAAAACTGAAACGCGTTAACATCCTCCTGCAAGATATAGCGGCGGACGATTTCATCGGGATCCATGGGTGTCCTCAACAGTGTATCTGTTGGGTTGATGGTCCCGCACGGTCTGAGGCAGCGCCGGATTCAGCTCAACCGCGTGGCGAACCGGCGGCGCTCCAGCGCCTGCCTTACGGCTGGATCGTAAGTATCGTCACCGTGGCGTTCGGCAGCGGAACCGTGTAGTTTCCATTCTGATCCGGCGAGACGGGCGTCGATTGAACGGGCCCGGTAAGCGCGCCATTGCTGCCAAATTGTACGCCGCCGTAAGTTACGAACTCATTCGTCGACGTTAACGAAGGAGCGGTGAGTTGCACGTAAGAAGCGGTTGTCGCCGGTGCGGACAAACCCACCAGCACGGTTCCGGATGCGGTCAAATCTTTATTGATCAGATAAACAGTAATCGCGCAAGTCGCGCACGTAGAAAGCGCGTAGCTTGTGATATTCGCCGAAGCGGCGGACACCGTGACTGGCAGAAACTGCTGGCCCTTAGCGGCATTGAACGCGTACAAGCCGTAGTACTCCGGCTGCACCTGATCAGTAAATTGCCCTGACCCTGCGTTGTTGATCAATATCGGATTGTAGATACTTCCCTGATGGAAGTGGAAGTTCATGCGGCGAATCCCGACGCGCGCCATCTGCAGCGCAAAATCGAGAGCCCATATCCCGGAGGCCTGCACATCGCTTACACCCGGCTGCCCCGGATCCGGAGAGACGTTATTGGTTTCGTCAATCTGCACGTTCATTCCGAACATAGACCTAACGTTCATCACGGCTTTGCCAAAAGCCTGAGTCTCCTCAGTTAGCAACGAAGGCGCAAGCAGTTGCTGAACGGTCACTGGTGCAGGAGCATTGTTCAGGGGATACTCATGCAGCGTTACCAGGCCCAGATTACTGGCGCTACAACCGTTGCACTGCACAACCCCCTGGATAACGGGAACCAGCTGATTGGTTACGGTATAAGTGGTCGGATCGTAGTAGGCCGGCGCCGCTAAAGGGATCGAAGCGGTAGAGGAGTTTGCCTTGAATGCCTGGACGTAGTCAAGAAGATCCGTGATTTGTCCGGAGACGCCGTATGTAGTCGGCCGGTATCCTTCATAGGTATAGAGATTTAGTTCATTACCTAGCTCGAACCCGAGCAAAGAGGCCTTCGTATAAGCCTGCAGCACAGGCAGAAAACCTTTGGTTATCTCGTTAACAATATAGGCTGGGGCGCCGGGGTTTATATTCTGGACGAGATTAACGCCAATAAGCATGCTCCAACCGGTTTGAAGACTGGCGGAACACCAACTTTTGAAGTCGGCTGAAGTCAAGGTGTACTGGCACTCCGATGGATCGGGGGCAGGTTCTCCGCCCCAACAGGATTCGTCAGCACCTGCTCCGCCGATCCGCAAGTTGCCCCGCCCCAAATTCCGAATCAGTGTGAATAGAACCGTGTTGCCGGCGGTCGACGGGCCGAAGAACGTCAGCGCGGCATTCTGCTGAAAGCTCAAACCCATGAAATCCTGGGGGACGGCGACACCGCCGGGCGTCCGCGTGACCTGTACCGTGGCCACTTGCTGCGCTGTCAGACAAGCCGCGCCAGCTGCGATTAAAAGAACCGTTCGGAATAACATGAATGTGTTTTGGTTTAGGGAGTCGAATAAAGAGTGGACATCTGGTATGTCCGGTATACATTCGTGCCGAGCACCATCTCATAGTCGAAGGCGCCGCTCGGAGTCACTTCGACGCACTGTGCGCTGGGCGGCTCTTGCGGATTCTGAATCCACCCTGAAAGGAAGTGGTAATTGCCGTTATCCAACAATTGCGCCGTGCCTAGCGCGATCGAAGCGACGCCCATACTGTCGTTTACACTCAGAGTTGCATTTAAGGTGGTTTCGTCCAATGTCAACACTTGTCCCCGGCTGAACTCTCCGGGGTTGTAATGAATGCGCGTGTTCCCGTTGTCGTATAGAGTAAGCGTCGTGTTCGTCCCCGGCTCTACTCTGACGTCATGTTGATGAGAAAACCAGGGATAAGGATCGCTGGTGCCTGAGATCGTGAAGTTACCTCCTAAGCCGAGCGTCCAAATAACGCTGCCATCGCCTGTGCCGTTGGCATAGTTGATCTTGTATACGAAATCCTGATTGCGAGCAGAGAAGATGATATTTCCGTCGTTGTCCAACGTGAGAGAATTTCCATGTATCCAATCATTGGCAACGGTAGCTAGATGGAGCGGAGGGCATCCAACATTTCGCGGCGTTTGCTTGCAGACTTCAGCGAGGGGGTCGGGGCGATTGATATCGAGAAAATTGTAGGCGCTCCAAGACCACGCGACCTGCATGTTGGTATCCAGATCCAGGATGGCGTCCCCCAGAATGTCGACAGGTGCGCTCGATCCTTGCGTGCCCGCTGGGAAGATTTCTTCCTGCGAGGCGATGACTAGTGTATGTCCGTTGGCAAGCCGCAGCGCGTCATGGTTAAACTCGATTATCCCGAGCAGGCCTTTGGCTTCTAGAAGCGCGGAGACGCGTGGAACACTTGTCTCCCGAATGGTGTTGCCGGCCGGATCGAATTCGCGAAAGAGTTGTTGACCCTGGTTGATGTAGTTCGGGTTGGCGACAAACATAAGAAATGTTCCGCCGGGGACGGGAATGATGTTAGCCGGGTCCGTCGACGGAACGTTCGCGTAGTACCAAAGGATATTGCCGTTATGATCCGTAGCAAAGGGGAAATAGTTAGCTGGAGGCGCTCCCGGGATCGGATCATGCAGCAATAGAGTTTGTTGCGTATCTGTCGACCCGTTCAAAGGAATCGAAATCGGCGGAAATACGAGCGAAGTGCTGATCGCACCGGTCGTAAACTTCAATAACGGCCCGGATGTTACTAGCGTCGATCCGCGGAGGATTTCATAGTTCATGTTATACGCGGTTGAAGCTTTCATTCCCGCAACGTAGATATTGTTGGTCAGAGTCGGCGAACAAGCGACGGACGAGGTTCGGTAGGCCACACCGCCACTGGCGAACCGGACGCGGAATTCATCTCCGGCGGGGCAGCCCGGTCCGCTATACAAGGCGACCAGGGGGTTCGCGCTTGGCGTGATCACCGGGGCACCCCCGGAAGCGGTGGTCAGAGGCGTGAACGTGAACGGAGCGGTTACGGTCGCGGACTCCCCTGTCGCCGCATTTAGCACCTTTAGCTGAACCGTGTAGCTCCCCTCGTGAGTGTAAGGAGTCCAGGGAAAAAGTTGGGCGGTGTCGAAGTCTAGCAGGACTTGGAAGTTCTGACTGGTTCCCGGAGCTACCGAGAAGCGATATTCCAGCGCACCGGGATTGGTGTCAGACGCGGTGGGAGTCCAGGTTATGGTAGTTCCGACCGGCTGAGGAGAAGGAAGAGACGGCGCAAGCGATGCCGTAATGGTCGCCCACAAAGGGGACACGACGAGAAGAGCGGGTAAAACTCGATAAAGATTCATATCCTACCGAAACTTATGACGAAGTAATGCGAGTATAGAGTAAATCTCACCCGTTTCGAGACACAAAAGCGAATCAAGCGACTTAGACTCTCGACTTAGCCCCTGAACGGGCCTGAATTTGGCCTTGGGTAGACTCGCAAGGCAACATGTTGTCCGAAAGTACCACGATATACATGAAATCAATTGCAGTTTCTGGTATTACGAACTTTAGCGATAGTACTTTTTCGTCTCTCTATCTAGGAACTCGGCTTATTAGATGCGTTTTAGGTGCCAGAACCAGCAATTCCGGTTGCGCACCAAGCATTACCAAACAAGAAAAGGTAGAAAGCTGAATCGGCATCGCGGCGCTAAGTTGCGAGGAAAGCTGCGGGTTTGACAGCTCGAGCAGCGATCGTTATCGGATGTTTTACGGGATGACTTTGATGGTCCGCAGCCACGCGGAGACGACACGCGGCCAGGCCGTAACCGGAAGCTCGGTTCGTCTCAGGCCGTAACCATGCCCACCGGAAGCATAGATGTGAAGCTCGGCGGGAACTTTGACAGCTTTAAGCGCCAGAAAATAAGCAACCGCGTTTTCGACTCCTACGTTATCGTCCTCCGCTTGCACCAAAATTGTGGGCGGCGTCTTATCGGTGACAGGCACATCCGGGTTCAACGTGAGCCTGCGATCCCCGGTCCCCAGATAGCCAGGGTAAATTACGACCGCGAAATCCGGGCGACAACTTTGCTGATCCGCGGCATCGACGGCCGTATAGAGACGCTCGTCATAGTGCGTGCTGACGGCTGCTGCCAGATGACCTCCGGCCGAGAACCCGAGCACGCCGATGCGATGGGGATCGATGTGCCACTCGGCCGCATGCAAGCGCACAATGCCCATGGCCCGTTGCGCATCCTGCAGCGCGGCGGCGGACTTGGGAAACGGACCGGAACCGGGCACGCGGTACTTCAGCAAAGCACAAGTAATGCCGGACGAAGTAAGCCAATCACAGACTTCCGTTCCTTCGAGATCCATCGCAAGAATGCTGTAACCGCCTCCGGGGAATACGACGATCGCGGCGCCGGAATTATTGTCCTTCGGTGGATAGATCGTGAGCGTCGGATTCGTGACGTGCCCGAGACGGATCAGCGGCTTCCCGGCGATCAGGTTGTCCTTAGCGGTCGTTGTATCCGCTTCCGAATTTGTGTCGGGCGGAGCGTCTGGATGACCCGCGGGCGCGCCCTGCGGCCAGATCGAAATTACCCGCTGCGCGGAAAGCGTGGATGCGACTGCGGCGAGAAACAAGAGTCCTTTGAACATGTCCAAGGCAAGTGTAAATCACCCGCTCGCGGGCTACTCAAAAAACTCAGGGAGTTACTCGAAGCGCAGCGCTTCGGTCGGGTTCAGCCGCGATGCACGATTCGCCGGTAGCATCCCAAAGAGTAGCCCAACTGCACAGGACACGGTAAACGCGATCGCGATCGACAAACCGGAGATCGGGATGTGGATGTTATTCGTCAGCAGATCTACCGCGGCCGGAATGGAGATTCCAGCCAAAATACCGAGCCCTCCGCCACCTACGCTGATCAGCAGCGCTTCGGTCAGAAACTGTTCGAGGATCTCTTTTCGCGACGCTCCCACCGCCATCCGCAAACCGATCTCGCGCGTCCGTTCAGTGACGGTAACCAGCATGATATTCATGATGCCGATGCCGGAGATGACTAGCGCAATTGCGGATACAAGTAGCAGCACGATCTGTAGAGCGATACCGATACTCTTCGCCGCGTCAAGAATGCCGACTAAGTTCTCCACCTTGTACTTCGTGCCGGGACGATGGCGGCTCTCCAGCAGGTCCTCCAGCGACTTAGTCAGCGGAATCACGGCGTCTGCCGATTGGGCCTGGACATATAGCGGATCGATGCGCTCGACCGGTACAAAGTAGCTTTGGACCGAGATGGGAATTACCACGGTCTCATCGTTCAATTCCGACTGTCCGATGCTGTCTACCTTCTCTTTGAAGGTACCGATCACTTTGAATTGCAGCCCGTAAATGCGGATGGTTTGACCGATGGCAGCTTCCTGAGCTCCATAGAGACGCGCGGCTAACTTCTGCGTGAGAACTGCCGCGCGGGCACGGGTCGCAATGTCGTCGTGATCCAGGAATCGCCCGGCGAGTACAACTAAGTTCCGCACCGGCCGGTAATACTCGTCGGAACCGATGATAAGCAGGCGCTGGGTGTTGCCATCCACAACAATCTGATCGTAGTTACTCTCCACCCCGCTGGCTGCGACAATGCGATCGGCGAGTTGGTCGCGAACCGCCTGCACGTCGGTGAGCTTGATGAAATCGGAGTTCACCTCCGCATCAGTCTGACGATTGCCGAGATCGAACGACGCGAACACCATGTTGGAACCGACCGCTTCGATCTGATTGAGAATGTATTCCTGACTGGTAAGTGAAATGGTGACGACCAGAATGACGGACGCCGTGCCGATTACCATCCCGAGGCCGGTTAGAAAGGATCGGACCGGATTCGCGCGGAGAGCCTGGATGCTGAACCCGAGGGCTTCACCCCAAATCATCGTTCAACACCCGGGCTTAGTCGGCGGACACTTTGCGGAGTAAGCGCTCGGCTTGTTCGCGCGACGGATCGTCTTCGGTGAGATTCATCGATAAGTACCTCTGAAGCAGCCGGTGGGCTTCCCCGTTGTTGCGATTGGTTTCGATCAATATTGAAGCGCGGGCAAAGAGAAACCGCGGAGTATCGGGACTGGCCGCAAGTACGCGGGCGAAGATCTGGTCGCTCTCGGTGTAGCGGCCGCGACGTGCAAGGTATCGAGCTAAGTCGACCCTACGCGAAGGCTGTTGCGGCGCTAATTCGGCTGCGCGGCGAAACCCGCGCTCGGCTTGGTCGAACTGCTTTTCACTCTCGGCCACGCGGGCGCGGTCGCGGGCGGCTTCAGCGGCGTCGTGGATGGCGATGCGATCGGCCAGAACGAGCGCTTTCGCATTTCCTCCGCCGAGGAACGCGGGCGCTTCCAGGTAGAAGTCAAACAGGTCATCCGTTGCGTCCCAATTCCTGGGATCGAGCGCAACCGCCCTTTCGAGGTTCAGGCGAGCCTTGATGGCGAACGCGGGAGCAGCAACGGCAAATGCCGTTTCGGCGCGATGTCCGTAGGCGCGGCCCAGCAGCAGGTAAGTGCGCGAGTTCGAAGGGTCAAAGCTGGCGGCGCGTTCCAGAACTTCAGTCGCGCGCTTCAGATCGCCTTGGGCCAGATACCGGCTTCCGGCAGCACGCAACGCGTCGGGATCGGACGAGTTTGGAGTTCCCGCGGTCGCGAGCCCGGCGGCAAGCAGGCCAGCCGCCAGACCTCGCAGTATCTGGAATTTGATCAAAGTTCGTAGATGCTTTGGCTTACAACGGCGTTGCAACAATCAACCGCGTCATCACTTCCGGCGGAAGTTGTGAACCAGCCCAACGATCCCGGACGGGATGTAAAGGAATGCGGGTATCGGCGTTGGGATCGCGGTGAGTAAACCCAGGATCAGGCCTTTGATGAGAGCCGCCTCACGATCGTCGCCGTACCAGCGCCTCTGCGCCTTATAGGCGATCAAACCGAGAACAAGGCCGGCAGCGACGGAAAATGGCCAGATCAATCCGGCGGTCACGAACTCGCCGCCGAAGAGCATGAAGTCGACCACCAGGGTGAGGGCGGCAATGCGCGGATCGAGTCCGAAGATCTGAGCGAAGCCTCGGGCTGCCGTCGCATGCGGCACAGGATATCGCAACGGATAGCCACTGCCGCCCGCGGGAATGGGATCGGAATACGCTATGGGCGTCCGGGAAAACGAACTCAGTTTTGTACCGCAACTGGAGCAGTACTGACCGTCTGCTACTACGCCGCATCGGGAGCATTGAGACATGTGGGCCCGTCCTGACCTCGATTCTACCGCGAGATCGGCGAGGCGTTCACGCGTTCTGCTTCCGCGCTTTTGCCACAAGAGTTAAGCTATGCATTCCTCGTCCGGAGCTGTCGTGTTGACTAGAGTAATCCGGCTCGGAGCCGGCAGGTGACCTGGCGGCGCTAACTTGTGTTTTAACATCGGCTAGCATTTCCTTCAGCATCGCGCATTCGCGCCGAAGCCGCTCCAATTCCTGAAATATCAAAAGTACGTCTGAGTCCTTGATTAACATCAATGTATTCAGCCGGTCTAGTCAGAGTCGACCGGATCACAACCATCATACTGGCGTTTTCCAGAATGGGCGATGCTGCATTCTACAAGATTTTCAATAATCTGGATAGTTTGGCGCATGGTCAATTAGATGATCAATACCGATAACGTAGGTTTCTTATTCCAGCTCCAGAGGATGTGTTCGCTTTCGCTCTGGCCCGCTTCGAATCTTGCGGTGCGCCCCCCGAGGCAGAGCGGTGCAGAGTGTAGAGACCGCCGCAAGCCGTCTTGTCTGACAAGCGTTACTCCTCGTCTTTAGCTCCTCGACCGCGCCACGCAAGACTTTGATACCTTGATCCGGCTCGATCGGAATAATCCGTAATACAACGCCGACTCAATTTCCTCTCAAAGTCCGAATGCATTCTTATTCGGTTATCCGGATTTTGTTTATCGCCGATCACATTTGCTCTTGTTTTTGCATTATCATTCAAGCCGGTGTTCCCACTGTTCGGTCTTGCAGAAGTATCACAGGAAAAGGAGAAATTTTGACGAAAACAGTAAGCGTATCTCGCCTCGCGGTTCTCGGCCTCGCGGTTCTAGCCATTGCGCAGACATCAAATGGCGTGGCTCAGGCACAATCCGTTTTAACGAACCACGTTCCGCCCGTGGTCAATAGCGGCGCCGCTCAATCCGTCGGCGAACTTCCAGCCAACCAAATCATGACTCTCGATATCGTTCTTACTCTGAGCGATCCCGCGGGTCTCACTAACTTTCTCTCGCAGGTCTACACACCGGGTAGCGGGGTCTACCGCCAATTCGTCACAGTCCCTGAGTTCACGGAAAGATTCGGTCCCACTCAGGCGGACTATGACACGGTAGTGGGCTGGGCCAAGGCGGCCGGCCTTTTGGTCTATGGCGGCACGCGCGACGGAATGGATGTGCAGGTCAAGGCGCCGGTTTCGGTAGTAGAAACCGCTTTCAACGTGACCTTGCGAACTTATCAGGACTCCGTGCACAACCGGACGTTCTACGCTCCGGATCGCCAGCCGACGGAAAGTCTTCCCTTCAATCTCTGGCACGTTTCGGGGTTGGACAGCTATGCCAACCCGCATCCCTTGTTCGTGAGTAAGAGCGACTATGCGGCGGCTCACCATATCTCGCCGGACTCAGTCGTAACTCACGCGACAACCGGCTCCGGACCTTCGGCTTCATTTCTCGGCAGCGACATGCGCGCGGCTTACTACGGCGGAACCGCGCTTACTGGAGCCGGCCAGAACCTTGGGTTATTCGAGTATGAAGGTACGGATCTCGCCGACCTCACCACTTACTTTAAGAATGTCGGCCAGACCAACAACGTGCCAGTTACTCTGCTCTCCACCGATGGCACCAGCACCAGCTGCACCGAGAGTTCCGGCTGCGACGACACTGAACAAACTCTCGATATGACTCAGGCGATCGGTATGGCGCCCGGCCTATCCAGCTTGGTTGTCTATGTCGGATCCACCGACACTGCGATCATCAGCGCCATGACTACGCATAGCCCGTTGCCCACCACGATCGGCTGCTCGTGGGGATGGACGCCGGCTGACCCCAGTACTCTGGATCCTTACTTCGAGAGGATGTCCGCTCAAGGGCAGAACTTCTTTGCCGCCTCGGGCGACAGTTCGACATGGTCTGCAAGCAACGAAGCGTGGCCGGCTGACGACGCGTATGTCGTTTCCGTCGGCGGTACCGATCTGACAACGGCCAGCGCCGCAGGACCCTGGGCGTCGGAAACCGCGTGGGTAGACAGCGGCGGCGGTATCTCGCCGGACAAGATAGGAATTCCCGCGTACCAACAACTCTCCGGAGTCATCAATTCGAGTAATAAGGGCTCAACGACTTACCGGAACGGCCCCGACGTATCGGCCAACGCAAACTTCAGCTTCTATGTTTGCGCTGACCAGACGACCTGCACGGCGAACTCTTATGGCGGCACCAGCTTCGCAGCACCCATGTGGGCCGGCTTCATCGCTCTGGTTAACCAACAGCTTGCCGAAAACGGAGACTCACCCGTTGGCTTTATCAATCCGACAATCTACGCGGAGAACGTGACTTCCAGCTACGCTACTGATTTCCACGACATCACTAGCGGGAAATCCGGCAGTTACTCTGCGGTCACCGGTTACGACCTTGTAACCGGTTGGGGCAGCCCCAAGGCAGCTCTTATCACGACCCTGGCGGGCACGGGTTCCGGCGGTAATCCCTCGTTCACTATCTCCGCTTCGCCCAGTTCGGTTTCAGTGAAACAGGGCAGCAGCGGTTCGTCCACGATCACCACGTCCGTCTCCGGCGGCTTTGACTCGGCGATTAGCTTGTCCGCATCAGGCGAACCTTCAGGCGTTACGGTAAGCTTCAGTCCGACGTCCATCGCGGCGCCTGGATCCGGAAGCTCCACAATGAACATCACCGTCGCTTCGACGGTAGCGACCGGTACTTACTCCATCACGGTAACGGGATCCGGCGGCTCAGTCACGCAATCGACCACGGTATCGCTGACAGTAACAGGTTCAGGCGGCAGTCCCTCGTTCACTATCTCCGCTTCGCCTAACTCGGTTTCAGTGAAACAGGGCAGCAGCGGTTCGTCCACGATCACGACCTCCGTCTCCGGCGGCTTTGACTCGGCGATCAGCTTGTCCGCTTCAGGCGAACCTTCAGGCGTTAGCGTAAGCTTCAGTCCGGCGTCCATCGCGGCGCCTGGATCCGGAAGCTCCACAATGAACATCACCGTCTCTTCTACGGTAGCGACCGGAACTTACACCATCACGGTGACGGGAACCGGCGGCTCAATCACGCAATCGACCACGGTATCGCTGACGGTAACCGGGAGTTCAACGGGTAGCTTCACGATCTCCGTCTCGCCGACTTCGGGTTACCTGTATCGGGGACAAAGCGGCTATGCTGTTGTTACCACAAAAGTATCGGGTGGCTTCGACTCTGCGATATCGTTCTCCGCGTCCGGCGTGCCATCCGGTGTAACTTCCAGCTTCACGCCCGCATCCATCGGCGCGCCCGGTTCGGGATCGACCGATTTCAATCTGAGCGTGTCTTACGGCGCTCCGCTCGGTACTTACTACATCACCATCACCGGGACCGGCGGAGGTGTTACCAAATCCACCACCCTCGAGTTCCAGGTGCGCTAACTAACACTCGAAGAGACCCTGGAGGCTATTCGCATCCAGGGTCTGTTTTTTCTCTCTATGTCAAGTCTACGGGGCGACGCAAATTCCGGCGCCGTCGAACGAAGTTATTCCACCCACACTAACAGTTAAATTGGATTGCACCGCGCCGGAACAGGGCTGAATCGTCGCGGGAGGAGTAGGAACAGTGAAGTTGATCTGGTAGAGTCCGACGTCTCCCGGCACAAGTCCCGAGTACAAGGGGACGTTAGAACCCGCTGGTGGTAGGCCGAGGATCGCCGGTTGGATCGGTTGGGTGGCCAGTGCATTCGGCCTGAAATTGAAATCGAGCTGGAAAGTCTCATAGGTGGGAGTAGCGGTGGTCGCGGCCTGTCCGGTCGGCACTGCCGGAACAGTAATTCCTAGCCCGGCCGCATAGGCGACAACCACTTCTCCGCCCCGCGCCGGATTAGCCGCTGTCACCATGGAGCCGTCTGCGTGGGCCACCAAGGGCGCACAAGGCAATCCGCCAGACAACACCGCGGCTCCTGTCCCGCCAGGAACTACCGTGTCACAAGCTGTTAGGATGTGAATCTGATCGCGCACGGCATTCAGATTGATCGGCCCTCCCACAACGCCATTGACTGTCAAAGTGAGTTGCGCCAGTGCCACCACCTCACACATCGGATCCGTGAAGTAACAGGTGGGCTCGATCTCATACGGGACTTGAATCGTGATGGCCGTCATCGGGGAGCAGGCGTTCGCGTTCAGGCAGGCTGCGGATGAACTTACTCCCAACACTGGGACCGTGTGCCCCGATTCAGCGGCGGTGACAGTGCCTTGTACACTCCCCGTCACAAACACCGAAATCAATTGCCCTGGAGCGACGGTCGTCGACTGATAGTGATAGCCAAACCCCGTGATCTGGCTTTGACCAAACGCGCCGGGCAAGACCGCTGCACAGGCGATGAGTACTGTAAATCTGTTTGTCACATGACCTCCATCTTCTGCGGCCACCACTATGATATGCCTGTTGGTAGACTGGCGGCGGATGACCCGTTGTGCTAGTATTCTCGAACTAGCGATCCGTTCCGCGGGCTGTGAATGCGCATGAGATATTCGCAACTCCTCATTTCTGCGACGGCGTTGGCAGCCGCCATTCCGTGTCTAGGGCAGAGTTGCGGCGCGGCTCACGATCTGATGAACCGCGCACTGGAGCGGGTTCGCGCTCATAACACTGATAAGGAATTGCAAGACTCTCTCGAACTGTTAAAGCTTGCTGTTCAGGAATGCGCCGAGTTGGGTGATGCCTGGTATTACCGTTCCTTGTTCGAGAATCGGCTGCATCTGGACCGGATCGCGGCGCGTTCGCTGCATCAAGCCGAACTCGCGGGATCCGATGCGATGCAGCAGAAACTCGACCCGTTCACACTGGCCACTCCGGTTGAAGGTGCACAAGTAGCGTTGACATCCAAGGTTCGCCAGAAATGGGCCCTCGTCGTTGGGATCGATGATTTCGAAAGCAAAGGAATTAGGCCACTGTCGGTTGCTACATCCGACGCGGATAGCTTCGCGGAGTTACTGCGTAATCCCGCGATCGGTAAGTTTCCTAAGGACCAGGTTCGGGTGCTGAAGGATAAGCAAGCAACATTAGTCGAACTGCGAAAGAATCTAAATTGGCTTGCCGAATCAGCTAAACCTGACGACCTGGTGGTTATCTTCATTAGCAGTCACGGCTCCGCGCGCGAAGCGGATACAGCGAACGTGAACTATATCCTGGCGTACGACACCAACACCAGCACCAGAAACGATCTCTACGCCACGGCTCTACCAATGGTGGAAGTCTCCAACATCATTCGCAGCCGCGTCCGCGCTCTACGCGCGGTGGTGTTTCTGGACACGTGCCACAGCGGCGCGGCGGCGGACGGATTGAAAGATGCTTCGGTATCAGCGGGCGCGCTCGATCAGATCCGCGAGGGATTCGGGCGCGTGGTCATTTCGTCCAGCACGGCGAACCAGGCTTCGCAGGAGAGTGAGCAGCTGGGGCACGGCTACTTTACTTATAACCTTCTGCATGCCTTGTCGCAGAGCAAGGGAATGCAGCCGGTTCGAGAGCTCTTCAACTACCTAAAGGCGCAGGTGCCGGCACAAGTTATGGCCGAGAAACAGGCCCGGCAGACACCGGTTATCGCGATGAGCGATCGCGGCGCGGATATTGTAATAGGCGTTGAATCCGGTAGCTGATGTTGATGATCGTGATGTTAGAACTCTTTTCTTCGTCGCCGGCTTTGTCCAGCTCGTCTAACTGCTCGATGTGATCGTATAGGTGGTGCAGCATCATCCCAAACAGGACTGGAGCGAATGCCAGCCAGTAATGGACAAACAGGAACACGACAAAGCTGATGGCCATCGCAGCAACGGGCGCGGCTAAAAGGTTTAACCAGAACGCGGTCTTCAGCCGGAAGAACCAATAGAGGAAGATGACCCCTGTTCCGATCAGAAGGTCGAACAAGCCTGATGCCCACCACGGGGCTTCGAGTATGGACTTCCCGCCGGGCAAGTAAGACTGGGCGGCGTCCGCGATTACTTCGATGCCCGGTCTTTCACCCGCGGATGTCACATACGAATCGCGCGCCGCACGATAGTTGCCGCCTACTAAGACGATTTTGCCGGCAAGCGGACTGGCGGTCTGGTCTCCCGACGCTCTTCTGGCTTTCTCTCTACTTTTATAGTCGTCGCCCAGAAATTCATCGGCGTCGACGGTCTTGAACGTCTGGTTACTCCCTACTAAGCTAAACCGCCTGACCTTCGGGTTTTCAGTACACTCACTGGCGGAGCCATCATTGTGGGCAAGTGCGCAACCTAGAGACGCAAGCTCCTGGGGTCTTCCGTCAAGCGTGGCGCGATAGCCGTCACGGAATCTGCGGACGACTCCGTCGCTATCTCGAGGAAAGGTCGGAAGAGCTCTGGAACCGAAGCGAAAGTCGCCGGCCGAGGGCGCTAACACAAAGGACTGGTTTACACCGCGCTCGGACTCGCTGGAGTCGACTTCCGGAACGACGGCCCAGATGATATCGCGATACTGGCGCAGGTTCTTCATTTCGGGATCGTTCAGGACCTTGGGATCTTCGGTATCTAAGTCAACTCCGAGCGTTTTCGGATGTAGGTCGTGAATGCGATGCAACAGCAGCGCGAGTTTTTTGGGATCCAGCGGAGACGTATCTTTGAAGTGAGTACGGTAATCGTCGTCCGTGATTTCAACTAAGTAGATATCTTGGGATACTTTGGCTGGGTAAGATCGAGCCATTCGATCAAATCCGAGAGACTCCACTCCTTCCAGAATCGAGGTCTGCTCGAGCAGAAGAATCACAATCGTGATGATGACCAGCGCGAGAACGTGGTGCAGCCACTCATGGTGGAATGGCACGCGCTGTTCGCGTGGCGACTCTCTCATCGCGGCTGTCCGTCGGCTATGGCGCGCAAGTACGCGCGTAGAGCGGAACGGGAAGACTGGCCGCCTTCGCCTCCGGGCCAAGTCCTGACTATGTTCAATCCCTCTTGGAACTGCGCCTCATCCTTCAAATAAGTAGCCGATGGAGAGACCAGTGCCCAGGCAGAACTGCGGTAGCCGCCTTCAGAGTCAAGAATTGCGATCTTGACTAAGCCTCGTTTGGAGAATGCGGCCGGAACTATTGCTAGCGCGGGCGTACCGGGCTGCCAATTGACGGGTACGGAGTCAGTAGCGATAGTTATTGCGGCTAGTCCGGTGAACGCGATCGGATAGGTGCCTCCAGGCGATTCCCCGAAGGCCGTCCCTAGGTCTACTCTTCCCGCTTTCAATTCGAGAACACAGTCACTAAGTTCGACATCACCAACGCCGCGACTTACCGCCGCGATATACATCGTCGGTTCGCGGCTGAATTCAACGCTAATCAATGAGAAGAACCGGCTGAATGTCGCGCTGACACTCTTGACCGGGGTAGGTTTGTTCTTATCGCGCAGTTCCAGTAGGCTAGTTAGCTGACCTGCTCCTTCGCATTTCAAGGTCACCGGATCCGGTATCTCGGGAAACAGTATGTTCAAAGAACCGCGGCTCGTACACCTGACTTTGTCTCCAGAGTCCAGAGCATCCCCAAAGTGCACCGACTTACTGCTTCCGTCGATTTCCCAGTGCCCGACGATGCCGAGCACGCGAGGCGAATCGCTGCCCGCCGCCAAGGCGATGGCGATTGTGCTCAGAACTATGAAGAGCGTTCTCGGGAGCGCCACCTCAAACATGGCCACCGAGTATAACACCGCGACGGCAGGTCTTACTTAGCGCCTAAGTCGACTTCGGCCTGGGCGCGCTTGACGTTTTCAACTAACTCATCGTATTGCTCGGGGGTTTGTTTCTGAGAAAAATCGATGTCAATTCCGATGGCTTTCGGATGGTTCGACGCGATTAGGTCGATTAGGCGCTGTATCTCAGCTCGGGGCGTCGCGCCTTTCACCTGCGGAACGTCGCTGATGTCAACGAGCCTAATTTTAGGGAGTGTTTCCACCGGATGCAGACTGCGCTGCAGATACCTGTAACTTGCGGTTTCAATTTCAGACGCGGCGATCGTCTTGTCTTCGAAATAGTTGGACGCGAAGAAGACCAAAATAGCGAGGAGAAAACCGTTGTGAAAGAACGGCGTGCCTTGGGGCATTTTGAATTAAGCGCTGCCGCCAGGTTTCCTGTTCAGTGGGATGTTTTACCGAGCGCCGTGGCATGACTTCCGCTATCTCTCGACGGAGCGGTCCTCAATGAGGGAAGCGAGAGGAGAAGCCGGAGCGCCCAGCGTAATTTTCGCTCTTCACCGTAGGCCAGCATCACAGGGTGTTGTTGATTGTGAGTGCGCTCCGCTTCTGCGGAGACGTTCGCCTGAACGTATTTGAACACCGTTGTCAGGTAGGACGAATCCTGTTTGCGAAGCGCATCGAGGAGAAAGCGCGTGAACAGGCCGTGTTTACTGGAATCATCTTCCGCGGAAGTCTCATCGGCGCGACTGGCCGAAATGATGACGCGATTCGCGGAGCCCTGGAGACTCTGTAGCGGATCAAGTCCGTTCCCGCCGCGACATCGGTGCGAGCCGCACCGGCAGTTTGGACGGCGCCAGCATAGCAGGTATCAATCAGCAGAACATAGTTATTGGCTAAAATCCAGCGGCCAAATTCCGCCAGTTCCACCATCTTGAGGCCAGTACTGAACTGAGTTGCGTAATCGCTCGAGTTAAAGTCCGCGGTCATGACATAGCTGATGCCGGTTGGATCAAGAGCTCTTGGAAGCCCATGACTACTAACGAAAACCAACACCAGGTCATCGGGTTGAGCTACCGCGCGGATTTTTCCGAAGGCAAGCCGGATGTTATCCGAAGTAGCCTCTTCATCCAGTAACACCGTCACATTCTCTTTCTTGAAATTCTGCTGACCTACCAGCAAATCGCCCAGTTCCTGAGCATCTTTGGCGCTGAATCTCAGCGTCGAATCAGACAGCTTGAACTTATGGATACCGACCAAAAGTGCGAACTTCTCGCGAATGTGGACTGCCGATGAGACACGGACACTGCCGCCCAGGGAAAAAGGGTCAAAGCTGGCGGCGCGTGCTTTAGAGCCGTTCTCGTCGGCTTTACGAAGCGAGTACGCGGCATCCGTGGTGTTGCCAAGTTTGCGGGCAACTAAGCCGCGGTAATACCAAAGATCGCCGCTCTGGCTGCAACTTCGGGTACTGTTCACTAACCATTGGTAAACCAACTCAGTCTGGCTTCGCGAAGCGGCGGGAAACATACGCTCCCTTGCCCAGACCAGGCGGTCTCCTTCCGTGTCCCCGCATGCAGCCGAGCAACGGAGACCGCACAGAGCGAGTAACATGAAAGCCGGCCATAACTTCACGCCGCGATCGAAATGCGTTGCCACGGATCCAAGACCTATTGAACAGCCGTAGGGGCGGCCACTTTCCTGGTAGACGGCTTACTGTTTCGCACGGTGGGCTGGGTCGAGGCTTGGGCGCCTGCGGGATTCGTCATTTTCTTCTGGATCGCCTGGATGACATTGGCGCTTGCCTTCGCCTGATAAAGCAGGATCAAACCTTTAGAGGAAACGTCAAACTTTGGATCTTTTGAGTCCTGAATAAAGCCAAGAATGACACTCTCCGGAACGTTATTACGGATCAAGTTGACGACGGCCGCATTGTTGTCGCCTTCCGCATCAGGGGCACTGCCGACGCAGGTACAGACTGGGTCACCACCGGAAGCGAGGTCTTGCCTGCGCCGTGCGCTTGCAAAAACTGCTGAATGGCGACGTAGTGATCGACCGCGTCTTGAACGCGCAATTGCGCCAAGAGGAGTTCGCGTTCGCTCGGTTTAATCTGCGCCGCCTTAGTGTACATCTCGGAAGCCGTATTCAACGCGCGGGTGGCTTCGTCCGGCTTCGCTGACTCCACATAGGCGCTGGCTTCGTAACTGAGTCCGAGCATGTAGAGCCGATCCGATTCTTTCGCGCCGTTCAGCGTTCCGATTTTATCCGCCTGCTCCTGCACGTTCCCCCAGTGCTGGGTCTTGGCCAATTCGCGGAGCTGTTGGAACTCGGGTTCAACGGGCAAAACGGCAACGAATTCGTCATCTACAGGGACGATGCGGTTGGCCACTTTGGAAGCCAATCCTTCAATCAGCGCTTCGCGCCATTCGCCGTCCGTAGGTTGACGGCCCCCCTTGTTTCCTGCGTCGGCAGCGCTTTGATCGGCGCTGGCGCCGGCTGAACTGCCTCTAAGGATTGAAGCCGGGTTGCCCGCCGCGTTTCCTTGGGTCAGTACAGATGCGCCGGGAACGTTTTGCAGCCACTTGGGCGGCTTTTTGATGATCGGGTTACTCGCAGGTGCGGGTTTAGCTTCACTTTGCGAAACCACAAAGTCATTCTCAAGATGGTTTTTTAAGTTCGCAGCGTCGATGGGCCGATCCTGGTTATCCAGCACCTGCACACTCGCTCCGATGTTGCCGATCCACGTGCTGATTGTCTGGGTCGTTGTTCCAACCTGGCGCTTGCCTGGACGAACGGTCTTGGGTTCGTACGAAGTCACGACACACTTGATATCAGTATCGGCCGGTCCATCGACCAGTTGAATTTCTCCGGTTTTGGAATGTAGTAAAAGGGTGCGGATCTTTTCGCGAAGGATTGTGGCTGTTTCGACGGGGATCGAGGAGCCTGCAATCTCCGCCTGGAAGCGGACCGTGCTCCCATTTCGCGCCGCGACGGCAGGCAGCTTACGGACCAATTTTACGGTTTCGGGTTGCCCTTTATTGATCGTTGACCAGAAGTCAGCGAAAATCGGGAAACAAACCGCAAGCAACAGAGAAAGAAAGACAATGAATTTCGCTTGAACAGGAGTCCAGAAAGGGTCAGCACTTCGCATGTGAAACTTTTACTCGTGACCGCTTGGCAGCCACGAAACCTCCTTAGTGGAGCTAAGGTATCACAGAAGAGTCTTACAATCCAGTGATATTTGACCTGGAAATTGCGACGCCCACGGAATAACGGCGCAATTGGTCGGTTACTTAGCGCCTAAGTCGACTTCTGCCTGGGCGCGCTTGACGTTTTCAACTAACTCATCGTATTGCTCGGGGGTCGGGTTGTCAGACGGTGGCTTAGTTAGCGCGTCCTGAGCGGCACGCAGGCGTTCCTGGGCTTCGCCGGTGTTGATGTCTTCCTTGCGTTTGGCATCATCGGCCAGGACGCGGACGCGATCGCCGAGTACTTCGACGAAACCTCCCATGATCGCCAACGTCTGCGATTGTCCGCTGCCGCCGTTCCAGCTTAGGATGCCGGCGCCTAACTCGGAAAGTAGCGGCGCGTGGCCGGGCAGCACGCCGATGTAGCCGTTGCGTGCGGGGATGGTAGCTTCCGACACGCGCTCGTCGATCAACTGGCGTTCCGGCGTGGCGACGGTTAAAGCGAAGTCGGCCATCTTACTTGCTCTGCTTCATTTGCTCGGCCTTAGCGACCACTTCTTCGATCGTGCCTTGCATGTAGAACGCCTGTTCCGGAAGGTCGTCATGTTTGCCATCGACGATCTCCTTGAATGAGCGAACCGTGTCGGCAAGCTTCACATACTTGCCGGGCGTGCCGGTAAACTGCTCGGCCACATGGAAGGGCTGCGAGAGGAACTTCTGAATCTTACGCGCGCGGTCGACGGTCTGGCGATCATCTTCTGAGAGTTCGTCAATACCGAGGATCGCGATGATGTCCTGCAGGTCTTTGTAGCGCTGCAGAATGCCTTTGACGGCCTGCGCGGTGTCGTAGTGTTCGTCGCCGAGGATGCGCGCATCGAGAATGCGGGACGTGGATGCGAGCGGATCGACCGCGGGATAAATGCCCATCTCCGAAATCTGACGCGACAGGTTGGTGGTGGCGTCGAGATGCGCGAAGGCCGTGGCCGGAGCGGGATCGGTATAGTCATCCGCGGGCACGTAGATCGCCTGCACGGACGTGATGGAACCGCGCTTCGTCGAAGTGATGCGCTCCTGCAGTTCGCCCATTTCGCTGGCGAGATTGGGTTGGTATCCGACTGCGCTGGGCATGCGGCCTAGCAGCGCGGATACTTCCGAGCCGGCCTGCGTGAAGCGGAAAATGTTGTCGATGAATAGAAGGACGTCCTGCCCTTCTTCATCGCGAAAATATTCCGCGAGGGTCAACCCCGTGAGACCAACACGGAGGCGGGCGCCGGGCGGTTCCGTCATCTGACCATAGACCAGTGCGACTTTACTCTTAGCGGAATCGCCGAGGACGATGGTGCCGGACTCCTGCATTTCGAGCCAGAGATCGTTGCCTTCGCGCGTGCGCTCGCCAACACCGGCGAACACGGAAACGCCGCCATGTTTCAGCGCGACGTTGTTGATCAGCTCCTGAATAAGAACGGTCTTGCCGACGCCTGCACCGCCGAACAATCCAATCTTGCCGCCGCGCAGATAGGGTTCGAGCAGATCGATGACTTTGATGCCGGTCTCGAACATCTCGAGCTTTGTCGATTGATCTTCAAACGAGGGCGCGGGCCGGTGAATCGGATAGAACTTCGTTGCGTTCACGGGGCCGAGGTTATCCACCGGCTGGCCGATCACATTGAGTACGCGGCCGAGCGTTTCGCGCCCCACGGGAACCATGACGCCATGGCCGAGGTTGAGAGACTTCATCCCGCGCACCAGACCCTCTGTGCTCTGCAGCGCGATGGTGCGCACGCGGCCTTCGCCGAGGTGCTGCTGGGTCTCGCAGATGATGTCGATGGGCGTAGGGACATCGAACCCTTCGCTGGTGATACGGATGGCGTAGTGAACTTCCGGAATCTCGCCTTCCTCGAACTGGCAATCGACCGCCGGGCCGGCTACCTGAATCACTTTGCCGATGGTTTCTTTGCTGACTTCCTGATCGATGATGTCGTGCGTTGCTGTTGCCATATCTTGAACTCCTAATCGAGAGCGGCCGCGCCGCTAACGACTTCAATGATTTCCTTGGTGATTGCGGCCTGACGCGCGCGGTTCATGGTGAGAGTCAGCTTGTCGATGACCTCGCCCGCGTTGCGAGTCGCAGCGTCCATTGCAGTCATGCGCGCGGCGTGTTCCGATGCGGTCGTTTCGAGCATGCCCTGGAAAACGGCCACTTCGACGTAGCGAGGCAGCAGGCGCTGGAGCATCTCGAGTGGGGGCTGCTCGAAGATGTAGTCGATGATCTTGGGCTCTTCGCCTTCCTTCGGTTCGGGGAGGACGACGGGCAGCAGGCGAGTCTCGCTCGGTTTTTGGCTCATCACATTTTTGAACTCGCTGTTGATGAGGTAAACCGCGTCGACCTCTCCGTCTCGGAAGCGTCGCACGCTTTCCCGCGCAATTTCGGCGGCTGTGGCGTACGCGGGTTTCGCGAGCACGCCAATGTAATCGCGAGGGACAGAGGCGTTGCGACGGCGATAGTAATCGCGACCCTTGCGGCCAACGGTAACGATGTCGAACTCGGCGCCTTCATGTTCCTTGAGAAGGCGATCGGCATTACGGGTGAGGTTGGCGTTGAACGCGCCCGCTTTTCCGGTGTCGCTCGTCATCAAAATCAGCTCGATCCGTTTCTCTTCGCGCTGGGCGAGAAGCGTGGAGGAGCTGAGATCCGGGTCGCTCGCCGCAGCCGCCGCAAGATTGCTGAGCAGTTCACGGATGGACTGCGCATAAGGGCGCGCGGCAATCACGCGGTCCTGCGCGCGGCGCAGCTTAGCCGCGGAGACCAGCTTGAGGGCGCGCGTGATCTGCTGCGTGTTCTTGACGGAACGGATGCGGCGCCGTATGTCGATGAGACTAGGCATGCGCCTTTTCTAGAGCCGGCTTCTTATCGGGTGCGGGCGGCGGCGGAGCTTTATGGTCCGCCACGAAGCGTTCCTTAAACTCCTTCATCGCGGCGCTGAGATCGCCCTTAACGGTATCGTCCAAGACTTTCTTCTCGCGGATCATCTGGAGAATTCCAGGTTTCGATCCATCGAGGAATTTGTAGAGCTCTGCTTCGAACTCACGGATCTGGTTCACCGGGAGGTCATCCAGGAATCCGTTCGCGCCGGCGAAGATGATGGCGACTTGCTTCTCGACGGGCAGCGGTGAGAACTGTTTCTGCTTGAGCAACTCGACCATGCGTTCCCCGCGATTGAGCTGCGCTTGCGAGTTCTTGTCGAGATCGGATCCGAACTGTGCGAATGCCGCGAGAGACCGATACTGCGCGAGATCGAGACGCAGCGTTCCGGCGACGGAGCGCATCGCTTTGATCTGCGCGCTGCCTCCGACGCGGCTGACGGAAAGACCGACGTTGATGGCGGGACGCACGTTGGAGTTGAAGAGATCGGCTTCGAGATAGATCTGGCCGTCGGTAATCGAGATGACGTTCGTCGGGATGTACGCGGACACGTCGCCGGCCTGCGTTTCGATGAAAGGCAACGCAGTGAGCGATCCGCCGCCAAGTTCATCGTTGAGCTTGCACGCGCGCTCCAGCAGACGGCTGTGAAGGAAGAAGACATCGCCCGGATAGGCTTCGCGGCCAGGTGGACGGCGCAACAGCAGCGAGATTTCGCGATAGGCGGCGGCGTGTTTCGAGAGGTCGTCAAAAACGATCAGCGAATGGCGGCCGTTGTCGCGGAAGAACTCGCCCATCGCGCAGCCCGAGTAGGGAGCAAGATACTGCATCGGCGTGGGATCCGATGCGCTAGCCGAGACGACGATCGTGTAAGCCATCGCGCCTGCTTCTTCGAGCGTCTTGACGACCTGAGCAACGGTGGAGCGCTTCTGGCCGATCGCGACGTAGATGCAGATCACGTCGCCGCCTTTTTGATTGATGATCGTATCGATGGCGATGGCGGTTTTACCGGTCTGGCGATCGCCAATGATGAGTTCGCGCTGACCGCGGCCGATCGGAATCATGGCGTCGATCGCTTTGATTCCGGTCTGCATGGGTTGCTTGACGGGTTGACGATCGACGACGCCGGGCGCAATGCGTTCGACGGGACTGGTGCGGCTGGTGTTGATTGCGCCTTTGCCGTCGATCGGGCGTCCGAGCGCGTCTACGACGCGCCCGATGAGCTCATCGCCAACCGGGACGGCCATGATCTTACCGGTGCGCTTGACCTGATCGCCTTCGCGGATCTCGTTGTATTCGCCGAGGAGAACGGCACCGACCTGGTCTTCTTCCAGGTTCATAGCAATGCCGGTAACGCCGTGCGGAAACTCGACCATCTCGCCGGCCATAACCTTCTCCAGGCCGTGAATGCGCGCGATGCCGTCGCCGAGGGAAATCAGCGTCCCCGTTTCCGAAACCTCTACCGCATTGCCGTAATCTTCGATCTCCTGCTTGAGGAGCTTGGTGATTTCGTCTGCTCCGATATGAGCCATGTGTTCTGTTTACTCCAGCGGCGGCGCACGTGTGGCGCTCGATCCGCGAAAACGTTGATTGTATTCCCTAGCCTGCGGCGAGTCGCGAACCGATTGCTTCCAGTTGGCCGCGCACCGAGCCGTCGTACACAGTAGAACCGACCCGCGCAACAACACCGCCAATGAGCGAGAGGTCGAGTTCAAGGTTGAGGCGAATGCGTTTTCCGGTGATCTCGCCTAACTTGTTTGCAATTTGGTCTTTCTCTTCTTCCGAAAGGGGCGAGGCGATGGTGAGAACCGCTCGTTGAAATCCTAGTTTCTCGTCGAGGATCACACCCGCTAATTCGTTCGCTTGGCGCACCAGCATCAGGCGGCGATGGTCGCTGAGAACATAGAGAAAGTTGCGCACCAGCCGGTGAATACCCAAGCGATCCGAGATGGCCGCGAGAACCGCTCGCTTGCGTTCGCCGGAAACGGAAGGCGAAACGAGAATAAGGTCGAGATCGCGCGATTCAGAGAGGGTGGCCACAAAGTCGTTGAGTCCGCCGAGGAGCACGTGCGGGTCATCGGACTTGTTTGCAATCAGAGCTTCAACGAGGGCCTCCGCATAACGCGAGGCGATGCCAGTGTTAGTCATGGCGCGATCAGGCCTTCAGCCCTTCGACGAATTGTGTGGTGAGGCGGTGCTCGATATCGGTGTTCATGCGCGCGCGGATACGTTCCTCGGCAAGCTGAAGAGCGAGCCGGGCGGCGTGGCGGCGAAGGTCGCGTGTGGTGTTGCGTCCAAAATTTTCAATTTGCGCTTCGGTGCTGGCGCGCAGGTAAGCGGTCTCCGTTTCGAGGCGCTTCGCGAGTTCCTGCAGCTCGCGGGCGCGTTCGTCGGCAGCGATCTTGCGAAACGACTCGACCTCAGTCCCCAGGTTCGCTAGACGTTTCTGCACTTCGGCGGCGCGGCGCTCGGCATCGGCGCGGCGCGCGCGTGCTTCCTCTAAGCCTGTGCGGATTTGTGCAGTTTCACCGGAGAAGTAGGGATTGCCGTACTTGTAGGCGAAGAAGCCGAGCACGGCGGCCAGGACGGCAAAGTTGGCCCAACGCCAGCCGAGGAACTCGTCCTCTTCGGCACGCTCTGTCTTCCGTTCCTCGGGTGTGAGCAGACCGTTCCGGTGATGTGGGGGCGTTTGCGCCTGGCTCAGTGTGCAAACCAGGGCTACGGCAAGAACAACGAGGGAAGCGCGCTTCAAGCCGCACGACCTTCAAGAATGCGCGCGACAATCTGGTCGGCTAATTCACTGCTGCGGGAATCGAGCGATCGGCGAGCTTCTTCGGATTCCGCCAAAAGGTGCGCGTGCGCTTTTGCGATCTGCCCTTCGGCTTCGCGGCGCATGCGTTCGAGTTGGGCGGCGTTTTCGGCTTCGACGGCTTTCAGCGCCTTAGCCTGTTCGTCATAGATTTCGCCTCGAGCCGCGCGTAGCTTCGCTTCGTATTCGGCAATCTGGCGCTCGGCGTTTCGCATGCTTTCTTCGGCGGCGATGCGCGCGCCCTCAGTCGCTTCGTAGCGCTCGGCTAGGAGGCGGGCAATGGGCTTGAAGAAGATGCCTCGCAGATAAATAACGAGGAAGAGGACGATCAGAAAAGTGGGGACGCTGTTGCGCAGTATTCCACCAAGCTGATGAAGAATTAAATCCATTTTGCTGTCGAAAGGATCAAGCCGGGAGGTACGGTTTGAATCTAGCAGTTTAGCATAGGGGCCTCTCGGTCTTGGACCGGCGCAAACGTTCCAGGAGTGCGACCAAACGTTTGCTTTACAACGTAAATGCCGCCACTAAACCGGGACCTTGCCTGCTGAGTTGGGGAGCCCGCGATTCGATATCGGCGAAGAAAGCGGTTTGATCTTGGGGAGCTATTAGAAGTTCACCCGAGGCGTTTTCGTAGGACTGCGGATAGCGGAGGCCAAACACGAGCAGTAAAACCGCGGCGGGCGCGATCGCAGCGTAAGCGGTCGAAGAGTTGATGGCAATGATAACCGGAAGAGAGACCGCGATGATAAGCGAGGCTTCGATCCACCAATCGATTTTCGCGTTGTACTTCATCCAATGTGCTGGATTTGACGCGCCTGGCAAACTCGTGAGCCCGTTAGTATCCGCGGAAGTTCATGTTGAACTGACCGCTCAGGTAACTGGCTGCCGGGTTGAATCCGGCGAACGCTGAGGACGGCGCTGCGGCCGCGCCTGCAGGGGCGAACTTTGCCACGCAGTCCGCAACAGACGCAACCGTTTTCATCAACTGACTCCAGTCGAAGCCCGCCTTTTTTTCCTGACCGGTTCCGGCGCCAGAGAGGTTGGCTGACGGCGGAGGCGGCGCGGACTGCATCTGCTGCGCCATCATTTGTGGCGAAGGTAAATTGGGCACGGTTTGAGCCGCCGCTTGAAAATACTGATTCGCCATCACCTGGTTGCCTTGGTTCACGTTCAACACGCTCAGCATATATTGCGAAAAAGCATCCATCGGATTCAGCTGGACCGCTCGTGTAAAGGCGCGGATCGCTTCCGGTAAGTTCTGGCGGGCTATCTCAACCATCCCCGCGCTGGCATGGTACGGGGCAAAATTCGGGTTGATCTGGATCGCCTGATTGAGCGCGCATTCCGCGTAGTAGAGATGCATCGGAGCGTTCTGGACCCACCCGGTCATCAAGGCGAGCCGCGCCGCATTGTAATGAAGGTAGGCGGCGGTGAAGAACACACCCTCAAGGACCGGCATGCGGTACTGTTGCGCCGTCGTGATGATGTTATCGAGTTGAGCGGACGCGTTCGCAAGCAACTGGGCCGCCCCTGGCAGATTTCCTTGCGCCTCCAGAAACGCCGCTTGACGACCTATGTTGCAGGCCTGCACATACTGCTGGCTCAACGCGAAGAAGAGTTGAGTTGCCATCGCTTTGGACCTCTACTAAGTGAGAGTCTACTCGCCCTCGCGCCCGCAGACAAGCCCAAAATTACTTCCGCTAATCCAATCCTCTTCTATCGCGCAGTATTGATGACCGTCGCCAAACGCCCGCGAATCTGATTCATGACATCTGAAGCCAGGAACGGCTTGCGAAGAACCGGGAAATCGTACTCTTCGCATGTCGCTTCTTCTTCCGCCGGAAGGACGGACCCGGTCATCATAATGACCTGCATGCGCGGAACAACCTGACGAAGCTGCATGCCGAGTTCGACGCCGTTTCCGTCGGGTAACAGGTAGTCGAGCAATGCGGCGTTCGGCTTATGCTCCGCGGCTAAACGACGTGCTTGTCTCGCGCTTTCCGCCGTAAGCAGCTTCCAGCCCGCCTCCGCCATTAGCCGCTCCAGGAAGTGCAACAGGTCGCGGTTATCGTCAACTAATAAAACCGTCGGGTGCGTGGGAACCAAAGCTTCATCCGGTCCTGTGGTCCGAAGAGTAAGATCCGAGCGGTCCGGTTCGATCTCCACCCGAACACGGCTTCCCGGCTCGATCTGTCCCATGGCCACTAACGCGGATAACGGCTGCGTCAAATGCTTGTGGATGGTCCGCTTCAATTCGCGCGCACCATACTCCGAACTGGTGCCGTGCTCAATGAGCCACTGACGGGTCTCAAAGGGCACTTCGATGTTGAAACATCGATTCGCCAGGCGCGTGTTGACGTGCTCCTGCAATCCTAGAATCTCGTGGTCGACAATCGACGCCAAAGATTCGATGGTCAGCGGTTGGTAAGTGATAACGCAATCGATGCGATTCACAAACTCAGGCGAAAACTTCTTGCGCACGGCAACTAGCGCGATGTTTTGCAGCTTCGATGTAAGGTCGGTGCGCGGGACACCGGCCCCGGATTGAAAGCCGAAATCGGGATTGATTTCTTTCATCATTTCCCGCGCGCCTAAGTTACTTGTCAGAAATACAAGACTCTTCTCGAAGTTCACCATGGAGTTATCGCCCAGGCGAAGTACACCTTTATCGAGAACTCCGAGCAGTAGCCTGGTCATGGAGGGCGCCGCTTTCTCGATCTCGTCGAACAAGATCAAAGAGAGCTGGCTCTTGTCGCTGGTAACTGAACTTATCTTCTGCTGCGACAGAACGGGCTGGGTTTCGCGATGACCCAGATAGCCGGGAGGAGCACCAATAAGCTTGGCAACTTCGTGCTCCATCTGAAACTCTCCGCAGTCAACCTTAAGTACATTCTTGGCACTGCCATGCAGAATTTCAGCTAGCGCTTCAACGGTTTTAGTTTTGCCCGTCCCGGTGGGACCGAGCAGAAGGAATACGCCAACCGGTCTGCCTTCGGGGGCCAGTCCAGCCTGGAACATCTGAATATACGGAATAATAGCCTTGGTTGCAGCCGGCTGCCCGACTACTTTCCTGGATAAAACAGCCGTTAAGTTCTCTATTAGATCGTCGGGTTTTTTCCGCGACCGAGGTGCAGGGGTAGCCTTACTGCGTTCCACCATACTGCCTGATTATACTGGTGTATTCCCGAATTCCCCTAGGAATTACCGCGGCCGGCACCTGGAATCGGAGGTTTTCTATAAGGCTAAGTTGCGAAGAATGTGCGGATTGCGTCAGCGATTCGACCACTCGCGTGGCCGTCTCCGTACGGGTTGTGAATGCGGGACATCGCTCGACGCAATTCGGGATTGTCGAGGAGTTGGCTCGCTGTTTCCGTAATACGATCCGGATTAGTGCCGACCAGTTTGACGGTGCCTACAGTAACAGCCTCAGGACGCTCCGTCTTGTCACGCATTACGAGTACAGGCTTTCCGAGTGACGGACCTTCCTCCTGTATACCGCCCGAATCGGTGATAAGTATGTCGGCGCGCCGCATGAGATCGACGAACGGAACGTAGTCGAGCGGATCGACCAGAAATACGTTGGGCAAACCTTCGAGCGCGCGGAACACAGGTTCCATCACGTTCGGATTGCGATGCACCGGATACACAATCTGGACATCGGGACGCTGCGCCAGCCGGACCAGCGCCGCGCAGATATCTTCGAAACCCGGGCCGAAGCTTTCCCGGCGATGCGCGGTGACCAAGATGAGCCGCCGCGACGGATCGAGCCGCGACCAGTCATTACCTCGAAGCGCGCCGCTTTCGAGGAGCGAGCAGATATGCAACACAGCGTCGATGCCGCTCTGACCTGTCACCCAGATGCGGTCGCTCGACACTTGTTCAGCGCGTAAGTTTGCGGCCGCTCCTTCCGTGGCGGCCAGATGAATCGAAGCAAGGCGGCCGGTGACAACGCGGTTCATCTCTTCGGGGAAGGGCTGCGTCAGATCGCCCGTGCGCAGACCCGCTTCGACATGCGCAACAGGAATGCGTGCATAGAACGCGGTCAAGGCACCGCACAGAGTTGTGGTGGTGTCGCCTTGCACGACGACCGTGTCGGGCCGTTCGGACGCGACTACCGGCTCAAGCGCGCTCATCATACGGCCGGTGAGACCGGCTAGGCTTTGTCCCGCCTGCATAATGTCGAGATCATGATCAGGGCGGATTTCGAACGCGCTTAGAACCTGGTCCAACATGCCGCGATGCTGGGCAGTGACACAAACGCGCACGTTAAACTCGGAGGGACGGCTCCGCATGTGCAAGATGACCGGCGCCAGCTTGACCGCTTCGGGACGCGTTCCGAATACGAACAGAGTCTTGATCGCGCCGTTAACTGTACTCATCGTCATGAGAAGGTGCGCTCACTAGCGCGAGGTTCTCGCGAGACTACGGTTGCACGTACACCTAACGATGCCGGAACGTAATGCGGCCCTTCGTCAAATCGTAAGGGGAGAGTTCGAGGGTAACGCGGTCGCCGGCTAGAACGCGAATGCGATTACGGCGAAGGCGCCCGGCCAGGTGAGCCAGCACAACGCGGTTCTGCTCCAACTGAACGCTGAATAAACCGCTGGGAAACTTTTCGAGAACGGTACCTGTGACTTCGATGCTATCTTCTTTGCTCAAACTTTATTGATCCTGATCCTATTTTGGCAGAAGCGGCGCGGGATTTTACTTGTCGCGCCGCCCGCCGCTGAAAAGCAGGACCTACGACGCGGTTACGTTCGCCGCCTGCAATCCTTTCGGACCATTGAGAACTTCGAACTCGACGCGCGAACCTTCGTCTAAGCTGCGGTAGCCCTGAGACTGAATCGCGGTGAAATGAACGAAGACATCCTCGCCGTTCTCACGCTGGATGAATCCAAAACCTTTGGCGGCGTTGAACCACTTAACTGTACCTTTTTCTCTCATCATGCTTCCTTTTATTCTCGGGTGAGGCTTCCGCTGCAACCTATGACGCCTTCCCTCTGACGCGGTACGGGGCTGCAGAGGCTGGAAACGGGCGTCCACACGGTCGAACGGACTCACCAGTATACAAAAAATAGGCGGAAGTTTGAATTAAAAAGAAATAAAAGTTTGAATTCTTCTGGCGGCCGGTAGCGCTAAGTAGCCGTTACCGCGTGATCCCTTACTTTCATCGCCCGCTCATCCCAGAAGAGTACCTTACCCTGCTGGTAGCTCTGCACGCTCATCGAGATCGTGACCTGCGCCCGCAGTGCAGTCTCTACGTCAAGCACGGGCTTCTCGCGCGTCCGCATGCACGAAAGGAAGTTGGCGATGTGCCGGGTCATCATGTCGGATTGGTCTACCGGGATATCAATCTCGCTGTCGCCGAACTTACCTTTGTAAGCATCGTCAATAACGTTCTTCTCCGGGTAGACGCTAATGAAATCGGTCGGCGCTTCAAACATACCGTGCTGCACCATCACGATAGAACCGAGATGCCCGCGAATCAACCCCGGAATATGCCGCGAGTTGGCCATCGTCGAGCTAAGTACCAGCGAGTGCCCCGCCGCGTAGTCTGCAAGCAAGTTGAAGGTATCGGGAACTTCGCGGCCGTCTTTGAAAACGTAAATGCCGCCGCTGGCCATTACCCGCGCGGGAAACTGCGGTTCCGGCCAGCAAATATTCATCGGAGCGACGACGTGGAAGAACAGGTCCGTCGCGATGCCGCCCGAGTAGTCCCAATACTTACGGAAGCGGAAGAAGCGATCGGCATCCCACGACCGCGCGGGCGCCGGACCTAGCCAGGTTTTCCAATCCACATAGTTATCGCCTTTGCCGTTCGGACTGGCATCCGGATCGATTTTCCAGTTCCACTCGCCTTCGACCGAGTTGCGATGGTAAGAGCCCTGGCTCTCGATAATCTGGCCAATCATACCGTCGGCGATCGCCTTCTTGGCTTTGTGCCACTGATCGGCGGACGTAGTCTGCGATCCGACCTGGAAAACCCGCTTCGTTTCACGCACGGTGCGCGCGAGTTGCAGCGCCTCATCGATGGTGTGGGTCATCGGCTTCTCGCAATACACGTCTTTGCCGGCATCCAGCGCGGCGAGCGCGATCTTGGCATGCCAATGGTCGGGCGTTGCGACAATCAACGGCGTCGATATCAGGACGCGCGATCACTTCGCGGTAATCCAGGTAGCCCTTGGCGTTGTGCTTCTCCGCCGCCTCGCGCTTGCGCTTCTCATAGACATCGCAAACGGCCACGATCTGGCAGGAGTTCGGGTTGTCGTCCCCGAACTTCGAGAACTTGTTGGCGAGATAGGAGCCGCGCCCGCCGACGCCCACGATGCCGAGGTTAATACGATCGTTCGCGCCCACGACGCGAGAGGTAGCGGCTTTCGCGGCAAATAGATGTTGCGCGGCGCCGAGGGCAATACCGGATGCCGCGGCTTTCTTCAGGAAATTGCGGCGATCGAATTCAGACGACATGGCAGGTACCTCGCTGGAGAATGTGTCGTTATTATATGTCCCGCTCGGGCGCGGGGCGCGCGGCTGCCATCACATCGGGTTGGTTATCGACCCGCGAACCCGCTCTTGAGCGCCATGCCAGATGCGGAGGATTTGAACAGCGTGACCATCCATCAGGCGATACGCCACGATATAAGACGGCAGCGCGGGAACGACGGTTAGGAGCGTTCTTGCTGTTCAAGCCAAAGGCGCACATCATCGTCGTCAATAAGCTCGCCCTGGTCCGCCTGAGTAATTCCTTCCCGGACAGCGGCACTGAGGCGATTCGTTTTTTCGACCAAACGCAAGGCCGCTTCTTTCACAAAATGCTCAGTGTCCATCCCGTCGTGGGTGGCGATCCGCGAAAGTTGCGCTTCCTGCTCTGGCGTGAAATGGACTTCCATGTTGTGATGATAACGAAATACGTCGCGGAAGTTACGCCGCTTTGGTCAATCAACTATATGTCCCGTTCAGGCGCAGGGCGCGCGGCTGCCGTATCGCGACGATCATCGACTACCGTAACCTGCATCCCCTTCGATAGGCGCACGATCTTCTGCACGTCATTGCGCAGAAACGGCGGCAGCCAGTTCTTGAGTTTCGGCCAACCGATGAAGATCTCGGTAACGCTATTGGCGCGGGCGAATTGAACTAACGTTTCCGGAACCGATTGGGCCTCGATCAAACGTGTTTCCACGTGCAGATTGCGGGCGAAGTTGAGGTGCTTATCAGTTAGTGCGCGCGTACGAGCGGCTTGATCTCCGGAAGGAGCAATCCCGACTGCCATGCAATCGGAATGGATAAAGTCGGCGACCCGCTTGGCACGCCGAATCAAAGCGACACTCGAGGGATCGTCGGTGACGAGAACCAAAATGCGTTTGGAAGCGTCGCGCGGAACGTCGTTATTGTTGTCGAGAGTTGGGCTACCGTGTTTTTCTGACCCAGCGTCCTGTCGGCGAGAACCTACCTCGTGAGCCGTCTGACGCAAAGCCATTTCGCGCAACGCGGCGAGCGTCGATTCGCGGAAGAAGTTACTCATCGCCTGCTTGGCTTTGTCTGGCTTATAGATGACGCCGCGTTCCAACCGGTTCAGCAGCGCACGCGGCGCAAGGTCGACCATGACCACTTCGTTTGCGCGCTCCATCACCCAATCCGGAATCGTCTCACGCACGCGAACTCCTGAGATCTGCTGCACCTGGTCATTCAGGCTCTCCAGATGCTGGATGTTCATCGTCGTATACACATCGATCCCGGCATCCAGCAGCACCAACACGTCCTCCCAACGCTTGCTGCGCGCTGAGCCGGGCACGTTCGTATGCGGGAATTCGTCGACGAGGCAAACCTCTGGACGGCGCGCCAGTATAGCGTCGGTATCCATGTCTTCGAACAGGGTTCCGCGATATTCGGCCATCCGCCGCGGGACGGTCTCGAGTCCGTCCGTCAGCGCAATCGTTTCCTTGCGAGCGTGCGGCTCGAAGTAACCAATGACTACATCGATACCTTCGGCCTTCAGCTGCCGGCCTTCTTCGAGCATCTGATACGTCTTGCCGACGCCCGCGGCAAAGCCAAGGAAGATCTTCAAATTCCCGCGTTCAGGCTTGATGGGCATTTAGAGCTGGGGAAATACGCGGACGTCAAACCCACGGCGCTTGCGTAGAAGCTTATCGAGCGGGGTGCCGATCAGCCGGGATTTCCAATCGTCGCGCATGCTATGCCCGACCAAAACCTGCGTGATGCCGCGCTTCTGCGCGAATTCGAGGATCGCATCGATCGGATCGCCCTCGAGCCGCTCCACCTTCACGCCGAAAGCCCGGGCCATTTCAAGATTGGCTTCGAGCCTGGATCGCTGATCCGCCGCGAGCTGCGGCTGCTCCACATATGCGGCGACCAGTTCTCCGTGAAAGCCGTCGCGAATGCGGCCACCTGTCTCAAGCATGCGTGCGGCGTTGGCGCGCGGAGTCAGGCAGATGAGAACGCGTTCCTGCGTTCCATAACTCTGCTGAATGCCATTGCGCTCCAGATAGCATTCAAGCTGGTGATCTACCACGTCGGCCGCGAGTACAAGCGCAATCTCTCGCAGTTGAGCGGACCGATGCCGTAAGGCGTCAATGTCCTGCGCCTGAGTCTCTCCGGACGCATAGTCGTGGAGGATGTGCGCGTCGGGCGGCGCGTCGACTAAGACGATTTCATCCGCGCGGCGAATGAAATCAATAGGCACGCTTTGGTCGACGCGTTTATTTCTGATCCGGGCGACTTCGTCCTGCAGCTCGGCGATATAACCCAGGTTGATGGTAGTGACCACAGAGATTCCAGCCGCGAGTAGCTCGTCGACATCCTGCCACCGGCTGGGGTGGCGCGAGCCGGGCGGATTGTCGTGAGCCAATCCGTCCACGAGACAGACTTGTGGATGGCGCTGCAGGATCGTGTCGACATCCATCGTTTCGACGCCGCCCACTTTTCTGAGCGGGATGACTTCGAGTTTCTGAAGCAGGCGTGAGATATCGCTCTCGATGACGGGCTGGATCGCCCCGACTACCACGTCCTGCCCGCGTTCCCTGCGGCGGCGGCCCTCGTCGAGCATGCGGAAAGACTTCCCGACACCGGATGCGTATCCGAGGAAGATCTTAAGACGACCGCGCCGCGAGTATTCTTCTTCGGCTTGAACGCGACGGAGAAGCTGGTCGGGGTCGGGGCGCGTTAGTGCCGGAGCAGGCATTACTTTGATTATTTCAAAGCTTCGGGACGCCTACCAACTCCCCGTCTTCTGGCCGAACCAGAAGATCAAGCCCATCGTCGCGGTGTTCTGCTCCTTCTTAAGAATGTCAGCCATCGAAGTATAGAAGTATGGGTGATTCGAAAAGTCACGTCGCCATTCGTCCCGGATGATCAAGTTATCCAATAGCTTGTACTCGAAGGTGAAGGTCGTTTCTTTCAGCGCTTGATTGGTGCCGCTAAATAGTCCGCCGTCATGCATGTATTCCGCTCGCCCGGCCAGCGCGACGCGTGACGTCAGTTGATTGCGCGCGTAAAAAGCGCCGCCCCACGTCTCCACCGGCGCGGAGGTCGTCTGATAGCGCTCGATCACGTAGTCCCCTTCAGCGCCGATGGTCCACTTGGGCGAGGCCTGCCAGGTCGCGTATGAATCTAAGATGTCGAGCTTCCCCTTGGGTGGATTTGCGATTGGCGTAAATCCGATTCCCTGAAGATCGCCGACTGCGGTTGAGCCGGTAACGTTATAAACCGTGTCCGGGTGTTCCTGGCCCAGATAGTAATTCACATTCCAGGTAACCGTTTTTGCCGGCTGAAGCGAAAAGCCGAAGAACTCATCTTTAAAGTTATTGAACGCTTCGGTCTGCTGCGTTCCATTGTCCATCCAGTAATTGAAGGTCACCATATTGTTGAGCTTGTAGCCTACGCGGACTCCTTCGTGGTAAAACGGCAGGAAGTTGAACCAATACGAGCGCGAATAGTTGATCTGATCTTTGTTGTAGTTGTTTTCGAAGCCGAGCGAACTGGTCCACTTACCGAAATCGATCGTCAGACCGTTGTTCGCTACCGGGAAGACATAGGTGCCGAAAGCCTGAAAGATGTTCTGGTAAATTCCCGGCCGCGGCTCGTTGGCGGGGTTGCCTTGCAACGTCTCGGTCGCTTGGCCCCACTGCAGATCGACGCGCGCGCCCCAGCGCTTACCGTTCGTCACGTCGGGGGCGTTTTCGATGATGACGTCGGCCTGATTCAAGTTGAAGCTGTTACTGAGAACGTCGTAAGCGCGGAGCAGGTTCGCTCGCCCGATCGGGTTATTGAAGTTGTAGTCGTAGTAGCCATCGAAAAGGACATTCAGGCTCGTGCCGCCCGGCAGCAAAGGTATCGCAGGTGTAGTCTGGGCCGCGGCTACTTCGAGAGTACTTGAGGGCTGCGGGTTCGCGGGGGCAGGTGCCGGTGCGGGAACTGCCGCGACCGGGGACGCGGCGGGCTCTCCCAGCTTTTGCTCGATCGCGGCCAGGCGGTGCTCTAGTAGGTCGATGCGATCTAGAAGCGCTTTCTCGCGCGGGGTAGGCGCTTCCGTATCCTGCGCGAACATCCGAGCAGCTATAAAAAAGCAGCCGAAGGTCGCTCTTTTGAATTTGCGCATACCGTCTAACTTAGCGTGTATGCGGTGCGGGTCAGTGAGCTGCGGCGCGCGGGAATGTACGGTCTAGCGCAAGGTTCAATTGCAATACGTTGACGCGCGGTTCGCCCATGAACCCAAGGGTGCGGCTCTTAGTTGCCTCGGCGACTAACGGCTGTAGTTTCGACGCGTCAACACCGCGGACGGAGGCGACACGATCGATCTGAGCGGCCGCTGAAGCCGGGCTGATATCCGGATCAAGTCCACTGCCGGATGCCGTCAACAGATCAGCCGGCACGGATCCGGTAAAGCTCGGGTTATCTTTGCGAAACTGCGCGACATCCGCCTTCACACGGTCGGCGAGCTTCTGATTCGTCGGCCCAAGGTTCGAGCCGGTCGAGGCTGTGCCGTCGTAACCGTTGCCGGCCGCCGAAGGTCGCGAGTGGAAGTACTCCGGCTTCGTAAAGGTTTGGCCGATCAACCGGGAGCCGACAACCCTGCCACCGCTGGTAATCAGCGAACCATTCGCCTGGTGAGGAAAGAGTATCTGAGTAACACCGGTGATCGCCAGAGGGTAAATGATACCCGTAAGTACAGTAAAGAATAGAGTGATTCGGACCGCGGGTCCAATTTGTTTCCACATAGAGTTATGCCAGATGTAAGAACACGAGCAGCCGGTCGATGATCCAGATACCGGGAAACGGAACGATAATGCCGCCCACGCCATAGATCAGTAAGTTACGCCGCAGTAGCGCGGCGGCTCCTTGCGGCCGGTATTTGACTCCGCGCAAGGCCAGGGGAACCAGGGCGATGATGATCAAAGCATTGAAGATGACCGCCGCTAGAACTGCACTCTCGGGATTGTGCAGACGCATGATGTTCAGATGTTCGAGAACCGGGAACGTGGTCAGGAACATGGCCGGGATAATGGCGAAGTACTTGGCGACATCGTTCGCAATCGAAAAAGTAGTCAGGGCACCGCGAGTAATCAGGAGTTGCTTCCCGATCGCCACCACTTCGATCAACTTAGTCGGATTACTATCCAGGTCAACCATGTTGCCGGCTTCTTTCGCGGCCATAGTTCCCGTGTTCATCGCCAGACCAACGTCGGCTTGAGCCAGCGCCGGAGCGTCATTCGTGCCGTCGCCGGTCATCGCAACCAGCCGGCCTTCGCTCTGTTCACGGCGTATATATTCGAGCTTGTCTTTGGGCGTGGCTTGAGCAAGAAAATCGTCAACCCCCGCTTCGGACGCGATCGCCGCCGCAGTCAACGGGTTATCCCCCGTGATCATTACTGACCGGATCCCCATCGCGCGGAGTTGCCCGATCCGTTCTTTCATGCCGCCCTTCACGATGTCTTTCAAATGCACGATGCCGAGAAGTCGGCGGCCATCAGCGACGGCGAGCGGTGTGCCTCCGGTCCGCGAGATCCGGTCGGCCGATTCCCGGAATTCGTCCGGGGCGACTCCGCCCAGTTCAGTAACGAACCGCATAATCGCTTCGGTCGCGCCCTTGCGGAGTTGCCGCCCGTCGATATCGACGCCGCTCATTCGCGTATAAGCCGAGAACGGGATAAATCGCGCCTCGTGCTCGGATACTTCCCTGCCCCGCAGACCATGTTTTTCTTTAGCAAGGACCACGATGGAGCGGCCTTCCGGCGTCTCATCGGCGAGACTTGAAAGTTGGGCGGCATCGGCCAGTTCGGGTTCGGTGATCCCCGGAGCGGGTAGGAACTCTACAGCCTGACGGTTGCCTAGAGTGATCGTGCCGGTCTTATCGAGTAACAGAGTATTGACGTCGCCCGAAGCTTCTACAGCCTTTCCGCTCATCGCGAGCACGTTGTGCTGCATCACGCGATCCATTCCGGCGATACCGATGGCGGAAAGCAACCCGCCGATGGTGGTCGGAATCAGGCAGACTAGCAACGCGGTAAGTACGGCAATCGAAGGGACAGTCCCGGCATGTTGCGCCGCTACACTGTAAGCGGCGAAAGGCTGTAGAGTCACGACGGCGAGTAGGAAGATTAAAGTAAGTCCGGCGATCAGGATGTTCAGAGCAATCTCGTTGGGTGTCTTCTGCCGCTCAGCGCCTTCCACTAACGCAATCATCCGGTCCAGGAACGTTTCGCCAGGGTTGGAAGTGATCTTGATCTGCACGCGATCGGAGAGCACCTTCGTGCCGCCTGTAACGGCGCTCCGATCGCCGCCCGATTCACGAATCACCGGAGCACTCTCGCCGGTAATAACGGATTCATCCACAGTCGCGATTCCGTCGATAACTTCACCGTCTCCGGGGATAATATCGTTGGTCTCGCAAACGACAACGTCTCCCGATCGCAGCATCGAAGACGGAACATCCTCAAGCTTGCCGGCAGACGTCATCCGGTGCGCAATCGAATCGCTCTTCGTCTTACGCAGCGTCTCGGCTTGCGCTTTCCCGCGAGCTTCGGCCATAGCTTCGGCGAAGTTAGCGAATAGAACCGTAAACCAGAGCCATAGAGCGATCTGGAAACTAAAGCCTGTATGTCCAGCCCCGGTCGCAAGATCGCGAACCAGGAAGACAGTCGTGAGCGCGGCGCCGACCTCCACCACAAACATCACGGGGTTTTTCCAGAGCGTGCCCGGATTCAGTTTTTTAAACGATTCACGGGTGGCGCTGCGGAGAATGGCCCGATCGAAAAGCGGGCGCGCGCGGAGCAGCTTCTTCGGAATCAAACTCCCCGTTTCAGGCGCCGGAGAGCTTGGTGTTTGCGAATCGGGCGTCATCGTGGAGGGAATATCGGTAACAGTGCTCATCGAGTCAGCTCCAGAACCCACCAAACGGTAGGGCGGCGAATAACTTCCCGCTTTCGAGCAGGAAATGCTCTACGATCGGGCCGAGCGCCAGCGCAGGGAAGTAAGTCAGCGCTCCAACAATGACGACGACTCCCGCCAGTAGACCCACAAACAGCGGTCCATGCGTGGGGAACGTGCCCGCGGTACTGGCGATCCGCTTCTTGGCGGCCAGACTACCCGCCGCGGCTAACAACGGAATGATAAATAGAAACCGCCCGATCAGCATGTCGAGACCAAGGGTCAGGTTGTACCACGGCGTGTTTGTATTGATGCCCGCGAAGGCGCTTCCATTGTTCCCGGCCCCGCTGGCGAAAGCATAAAGAATCTCGGAGAAACCGTGCGGTCCGTTGTTCGTCAGATTCGCGATGGCTGCACCGGCTGGGTTCCAGTAACCGTTCTTCGAGAAGCCGATTACGGAACTTAGCCCGGCAAAGATGAGAATGCTCGCCGCCGTAGCTATAAGTGCCAGCATCGCCATCTTGACTTCTTTCTGTTCAATCTTCTTTCCGATGTATTCGGGTGTTCGACCTACCATCAAGCCGGCGATAAAAACGGCGACGATGGCGAAGAGTAACATTCCGTATAGACCGGCGCCGACGCCGCCAAAGATAACTTCGCCGGTCTCGATATTAAACATCGGCACTAAGCCGCCTAACGGCGTCAAGCTATCGTGCGCGTTATTCACCGCGCCGCAACTTGCGTCGGTAGTTACCGTTGTAAAGAGCGCAGAAGTAGCGATTCCGAACCGCACTTCTTTACCTTCCATGTTTCCACCAGCCTGCCCCGCAGTGGCGGCAGATTCAAGCCCCAGGTTGGTCAGTATCGGATTGCCGTGCTGTTCCGCCGGATAACAAACAAAGACGCCGATCAGGAACAACAAGCTCATTGTGGCGAAAATTGCCCATCCCTGGCGAGTGTCCTTGACCATTCGTCCGAACAGATAAGTCAATCCGGCCGGGATACAGAAGATCATCACGAACTGAACGAAATTCGTAAACGGCGTAGGATTCTCAAAGGGATGAGCGGAGTTCGCGCCAAAGAAGCCGCCACCATTCGTGCCCACCATCTTGATCGCTTCCTGAGACGCCACAGGTCCCATCGGAATCACCTGTTTCAAGCCCTCGAGCGTGGTGACAACGTCGTTCGGCTTCAGGTTTTGAATCACGCCTTGCGAACAAAGGAATAGTGCGCCAATGATCGATAACGGCAATAGAACGTAAACAGTGCCACGGGTTAGGTCCACCCAGAAGTTACCAATCGTTTTCGTTTGCTGGCGCGAAAATCCGCGAACCAGCGCAACCGCGACGGCCATGCCCGCCGCACCGGAGCAGAAATTCTGGACAGTCAGCGCGGCCATCTGCACGAAGTAACTCAGAGTTGACTCGCCGCTATAAGACTGCCAGTTCGTGTTCGTAACGAAACTAATGGCGGTATTGAAGGCTAAGTCGGGTCCCATCACGGGTGTCCCGAAGTTCTGCGGGTTCAACGGCAGGTAAGCCTGAAGGCGCTGGAGCACATAGACGAACAGAAAACTAATCGCGCTGAACGCGATGAGCGAGATAGAGTATCGCGTCCAATGCTGCTCTTCGTCTTCGTGAATGCCACTTACTTTGTAAGTGACCGTTTCGAGCCATCGCAGCGCGGGGTGAAGGAAGGTACGGCGTCCTTCATAGACCGCGGTCAGAAACAGGCCCATCGGTTTGGTAAGGGCGACAATTACACCGAAGAAGATGAGGATTTCAATGATACCTGGGGCTGTCATGGTTCGGGCTCCGTTGCTAGAACCGCTCAGCGCGCAACAGCGCGTAGATCAAATAGGCGAAAAGAAACAACGAGGTAATGCCGGCGATGATGTAATCCATATCGTTTTACAGACGCTCGCACGCGCGAGTGAAGGCCCAGCAACCAAAGAAAAACAAGAGCGCAACGATCACGTAGAAGATATCGAGCATAGGCCTATCTGAACCCTAGCAGTCGAAACGTGAGAATCGCGGGAAAGCCGCGTAAGGATCTTATAAAGACGGAGGCGAGAAGCGGTATCCAACCCACGGCTCGGTAAGTAGATACCGCGGTTTGGCCGGATCCGACTCAATTTTGCGTCGGAGCTGTTTCATGAACACGCGCAGATACTCGACCTCGTCGCCGTACTCTGGGCCCCAAACGCGCTGTAACAGCTCCCGATGTGAGATCGCCCGGTTCGGATGACTTACCAGGTATTGCAGCAGGTCGAACTCTTTCGGCGTCAGGTGCTGCGCGTCGGTGTCCCGGGTAACGGTTCGCTTCTCGAAGTCGATCCGGACGTCTCCCAGGTCAACGTGTTTCGGCGCGGCGGTCTGCGGCTCCAGAGTACGGCGCAGTGCCGCCCGTATCCGCGCCAGCAACTCGGGCGTGCTAAACGGTTTCGTGACGTAGCCATCCGCGCCGGCATCCAGGGCCGCCACCTTTTCGCCCTCGCTATCACGCACCGTGAGCATCAGGATCGAGCAATCGCTAACCGCGCGAATGGCGCTGCACGCGGCGATTCCACCCATACCCGGCATGTTCACGTCGAGCAGCACTAAGTCAAAGCGGTCCGTCCTTAGTAACTCAAGAGCATCTTCGCCATTGCGAGCTTCGGTAATTTCGTAGCCCTCGTCGGCCAAGGTCATGCGCAGCACGCGGCGGATCTGCGGTTCGTCGTCTACTAGCAGCACGCGGCCGGAACTCACGATGCGACTCCCGCGTTCGCAGCGACCGGTAGCATGATCGAAAACCGTGCGCCCTCGCCCGGCCGGCTCTCCACCCACACATGCCCGCCATGTGCCTTCACAATCTCACGCACAATATGCAGCCCGATACCGGTACCCGGCGTCCCCGGACTGGTGTTCGACGCGCGATGGAACTTATCAAAGATACGCCCTTGCTCCGCTTCCGGTATTCCCGGCCCTAAATCAATAACTTGCAGAATCGCGCCGCCGTCATCCTGACAAACCGACACCTCGATGGGAGCACCGCTCGCCGAGTATTTCGCGGCATTCTCCAGCAGGTGGCGAACGGCGAGCTCAATCAATTCCGCATCGGCCGAGATCAGAATGTCTCCGGGCGGGATGGAAACCGACACGGAGTGGCCATTGAGTGTCGAGCGCGCGCGGCTCACGGCCGATTCGATCAGTTCCGAAGCTGGAGTTACAGACCGGTTGAGCTGGACCTTGCCACTCTCGATGCGCGCCATTTGGATCGCCTCGGTGACGAGCCGGTCGAGCCGGTCGGACTCCTCGCTGATAATCTCGCCGAGATCGTGTACCCGGTTCGCACTGAGATTCGACGAGGATGCCAGACTCGTCGACGCCGCTTTGATGGATGTCAACGGAGTTTTGAACTCGTGCGCGATTGCGTCGAGCAACGTGGATTTCAAAGCTTCGCCCCGCAACTCCGCGTCGCGCGCGTTGGCTTCCTCCTGAACACGGTACCGTTCCAGAGTAATGGCAACGAGGTTGGAAAGCGATTCGAGCGCAGTCGACGAGATTCGTGCCGGAAACAAAGCCAAGCTCCCGATCGGTTGGCCTCCTAGGCGGATGGCGAAAATCAGCGACCCGCCTTCGCCATCGTTTCGCGACATCCCGCTGACGGCTGCTTCCCGTAGCTGCGGATCGAGCCGGCTCAAAGCCACATTGTCCCAACCCGTCGCGTAGAGTTGGCCTGTGCGCGCATCGAAGAAACCCGCTCCGCTAAAACCGAAAATCCGAACCAGCTCGTAGGGAATACGCTTCGCCATTAGCTCATTGGGTTCGGCGAGAAGAATGGAACGGCTCAATGAATAGAGAAGCTCCATCTCGGACTGTCGTTGCTGGGCCGCGGAAGTTTGTTCCCGAGCGCGGGCAGCCAGTCGGCTACCGATTAAAGCTGTAGCGAGCAGTGCGACCAGCGCCACCCAGTTCTGCGGATCGGCTATGACGAACGTGAAGATGGGCGGGAGAAAGAAGTAGTTGAAACATCCCGTGGCGGCGATCGACGAAACGACCGCTTCGACGGTGCCCGCATAGGACGCGATAATCAGAACCGTTACCAGGTAGGTGAATCCGGCGGTGGAAGGATTTGCGCGAAGAACCTTGATGTCGATGAGCGTGACGGCAGCAATAAACAAAAATGCACCGGCGATCCTCAAGATCGTCCCCATGTTGACTCGAGGGGAAACGCGCCGGGGCGGCATAGGAACCATTCGCCTCCTAGTCTAAGGCGAGACGCTTTACAATTGCGGATGGTGCGGACTGTATAGCGCGACCCTGGCTGATATGGTGGGTTTGGATGTGTAGAACGGCAGTCACGCACTGGCACTGCAAGTGCTCCAAATCTGATAGGGAGGGCTGTAAATTGCGATACAATTCTTTGCCTCTCGCGCTCGTAAGCACCGTAGTGCTGTTATGCGGCGGTTGCGCGACGAAGAAGTATGTGAAGAACACAGTTGATCCGGTGTCGAACCGGGTCGATCAAGTAGCGAATCAGACGAATCAGCAGGGACAAACGCTCGAGGCGACGCGCCGCGACGTCGAGCATAATGAGCAGGAAATCAGTGCAACAAAGGAGACGGCTCGAGGTGCGGACGCACGTGCCGGCGATGCGTTAGCTGCCGCGAGTACGGCCGGAGCGAAAGCCGATCGCAATGCGCGTGATCTGAGCGAACTCCGAAACACGGTCGCGAATCTGGAAGACTACAAACCGGCCAGCATGGTTGAGGTGCCGTTTGGTTTCGGAAAATACTCGTTGACTCCCGATGCCAAGCGCGAGCTGGATACTTTAGCCCAAAACAAAGAACAGTGGAAGCGTTATTTCATCGCCGTTGAGGGCTTCACAGATCGCACCGGAACCGACGCTTATAACGACGCGCTCAGCCGCCGGCGCGCGGAAAAAGTAACACAGTATCTGATCGCGAAGTACGATATCCCGATCTTCCGCATCCACATGATTGGCATGGGCAAGTCCGAGTCCGAACAGGAACGCGGGCGGGCTGCCGGTGCGAAAGCTCGTCGTGTTGAAGTAACCGTGTACAGTGCAGATGCGGCGCTGGCGACCACTGCCGCAACACCGACTCCGGCTTCGTCAACTCCGCAGTAGACCGACCTCAGGCTCGGCGGGTTCGGGGATCTTCGCACTTGGCACCAACCGGAGATCCTTCGCGACTTCGGCAATCATCGCGGAGGTGACCGTCTGGCTGCTGCTCGCAAACGCGACCAGCAGCGCGTTGTCGCATACCAGATTAATCAGCCGTGGAATACCGCCGGTATCCCTATGAATCTGAGCGATGACCTGCGGCGAAAAAATTCGCTGTTCTGGCAGCCCCGAGTGGGCGAGCCTGTAGCCGATATAGGAGATCGTCTCTTCCAAGGTCAGCGGATTCAAACTGCAGCGCAACGCGATCCGCTGTTTCAACTGGCGGAACTTCGGCGCGTCGAGTTTGGCATCGAGTTCAGGTTGACCCGCCAGGATGATCTGCAGCAGTTTGCCGTGCCGGTTTTCCAGGTTGCCCAGCAAGCGAACTTCTTCCAGCACATCCCATTCGAGGTTGTGCGCTTCATCGATAATGAGGGCGGTGGTGTTCCCGGAGCGCGCGCGCTCCAGCAGCATATTGTTAAGCGCGAACAGAACTTCAGTCTTCGTGAATTTCGTACCCGGCAAAGCGAAATCGTACGCCACCATTTCGAAAAACTCAGCTCGCGAGATCTGCGAGTTGAAGAGAAAGGCGAACGCGATGTTGTGGCCAGCCAAGTGGTCGCGCAGGCACTCGAGCAGCGTCGTTTTGCCTGTTCCGACCTCGCCGGTCAGCGCAATGAACCCCTTTCGGCTCTGCACGCCGTAGATCAAATTGGCCAGCGCTTCTTCGTGCTGCGGGCTGCGAAAAAGGAAGCTCGGATCCGGGCTGAGGTTGAACGGGTTCTCGCGCAACCCAAAGAAAGGGTTATACATAGCAGCCAGAGGTTATCGTAGCATTCGTAGCACGTTAGCGGCCCTATTCAGGCGGCGAGAGAGGTATACAGCGGCTGTCGCGTTAACATGAAGGACTAAATCGAATGGTTCGCGACGGAGTTTACTACGCGGCGGGGTTCACATTAGCGGCCGCCGTGATCGCCTGGCTCACGAACCCGTGGCTGGGACTTCCGCTGTTCATCGTCGGCGCGTTCTGCGCATGGTTCTTTCGGGACCCGGAACGAATGATTCCGGCCGGACCGGTCGCCGTGTCGCCCGCGGATGGAAGAGTTGTATCGGTGGTCGAAGAAGCGCCAGGCATCACACGCATTAGCATTTTCCTGAACATTTTTGACGTTCACGTGAACCGCGCGCCCATCTCCGGAATCATTTCGTCGGTGAACTATCAGAAGGGCATGTTCCTGGTTGCGAGCCGAACCATGGCTTCCGTGCAGAATGAGCAAAATCAAGTGACCATTCAAAGCGAGGACACGCAGGTCGTCTTCAAACAGATTGCTGGATTGATTGCGCGCCGCATTGTTTTCACGAAGCAGCCCGGCGATTACGTGAGCCTCGGCGAGCGCGTGGGGATGATCAAGTTCGGTTCTCGAGCGGACGTGTTGTTCGGTCCCGAATGGCACGTGGAGGTGCGCGAAGGAATGCGCGTGCTGGCAGGTTCCAGCGTCCTGGCGCGACGTGCCGGAACGCCTGAGCCGCTCGAAGTGCGGCAAGTCGTGCTGGAGGAGTCGGTGCTGTGTCCGACGTAGAATCAACACCTCGCCGCAAACCGACGCGCGTCGCCTACGCGTTGCCAACCGCGTTCACCGCGGGAAATATCTTCCTCGGATTTCTGGCGATGCTGCACTCGATTCAAGGCGCCCAGGCCATCGGACATCCGGATGTCGCAGCCGCGAGCTTCGCCTTCGCCGCGCAGATGATCGGCCTTGCGATCCTGCTGGATGGGCTCGACGGTCGCATCGCGCGGTTAACCAACACAACCAGCGACTTCGGCCGCGAGATGGATTCGCTTTCCGATGCGATCAGTTTCGGACTTGCACCCGCCCTCCTGGCTTACACCTGGGGCTCGCAATTTATCGGCGGCGACATGCCCTTGCTGAGTGATCATTTGACGCGCGCGGCGAAGTTGATCACGTTCATTTTTTTGCTGTGCGGTTCGGCGCGTCTGGCGCGTTTCAACGTCACCAAGAATCCGATGCCAAAGAATCCCGGCCGCCCGAATCGCAAATATTTCGTTGGTTTGCCGATTCCGGCAGCGGCGGGTCTAGTAGCAGCAACCGTGTTTGCGGCAGACGGATACCCGATCACATGGATGACCCTGAGTATCCTTTGGCTGCTGCTACTGGTTCTGCTTTCCTGGTTGATGATTTCCCCCTGGCGTTACTACGCCTTCAAAGACAATGCTTTCCTACGCCCGCGCTCGCCGTTAACGATGGTGTTGATCGGCGGGTTGATCATCATGATTTTCCTTTGGCGTCAGCCGGTGCTGCTGATTATGGCGACCACGTACACAGCGAGTGGCGTGCTGCTGCGCATCGGCGGTCTCATCCGGCGGCGTTCGCGGCGAGCACACAATCCTCCTCCGGCATTGGAGCAATCCGTTGGCTGACATCATGGCGCTCGTTGGGAGCGAAACGTTGCTGGGCCGCGAGCTTCGCGACTATTTGGCTGGCTATTCCCTTGGTGCGGATCTGCGCCTCATCGCGTCCGAGAACGACGCCGGTGGCGTGCTTTCGGAACACGCCGGAGAGCCGGCCTTCGTCTCACAGCTGAACGCCGCTTCTCTGGTTGATGCAGATCTGATCATGCTGGCGGGCTCTCCCGAATCGTCTCGGAAAGTGCTCGACCTTGCACCGAAGCAACCGCTGATCGATCTGACTTACGGGTTGGAAGACGACCCGCGCTCCCGCTTGCGCGCGCCATTGGTCGAGCCGCATGATTTCCGCGTGCCGCCCGATGCGATTCACTCGATCGCCCATCCGGCGGCGGTCACGCTGGCGATGCTGCTCGGATGCGTCGTGATGCGCTACAAAGTGTCGTGCTGGATCGCTCACGTTTTCGAACCGGCCAGCGAGCGCGGCGCGTCCGGCGTGGAAGAGCTGCAGGGCCAGGCAGTCAGCTTACTCTCGTTCAAGCCCATGCCCAAGAAGGTTTTCGACGCGCAGCTTGCGTTCAGCATGCTTGCTGCGCTTGGTGAAGAAGCTCCGCTGAAGCTGGATGACGTGGAGACACGCGTTGAGCGCCATCTCGCGACGTTGCTCGAGCGTTCGGGCGATGGGCCGATGCCGTCACTGCGGCTGCTGCAAGCCCCGGTTTTCCACGGCTATAGCTTTTCCATTTGGATGCAATTCGACGCCGATGCGCCGGATCTCGATCAACTGGAGACACTTCTGGCCAACGAAAACGTCGATGTGCGCGGCACGGGTGCCGAGCCCCCGAACAACATAGGAATGGCGGGGCAGAATGGAGTTTCGGTCGGGGCGATCACCCGCGATCGCAACAATGCCCGCGCGGTTTGGATCTGGGCGGTCGCGGACAATCTTCGCCTCGCGGCGCAGAATGCGGTTCTGGTTACCCGAGAAATCATATGAAATGCGCGTTGCTCTGTGCCCTGCTCGCATTGAGTTTTGGCGCGTGCGGATATCATGTCGCAGGGCACGTGAACGCGCTACCCGCAAGCATCCAGACGATTGCGATTCCGGCATTTGCCAACACCACGCCGCAGCCGCGAGTCGCGGACCACATCACCAAAGAGGTTACGCGCGAAATGATCCAGCGAACCGGTTACCACGTCGTTGCCGACCCTGGCGAGGCCGACGCAGTTCTTACCGGAGCTGTGACCAATGTCAACTCATACCCCACCACTTACGACCCGACTACCGGGCGAGCGAGCGGCGTGTACGTCATCGTGAACATGCAGATCAAGCTAACCGATCACAACGGAAAGGTGCTGTTCAACAGGCCGAACTTTGAGGTGCATGAGCGCTATGAGATCAGCGTGGATCCAAAGACGTACTTCGATGAGAGCACCGGAGCGGTGGATCGGTTGAGCCGTGAAGCGGCGAGGTCGATCGTTAGCGGGATACTCGAGCAGTTCTAATGGCTAACGCCAGTCCTGCGCACCATGCCAGATGTAGAGGATTTCGGCAACCTCGTTCTTGAGACGATAAAAATGACGTAAGGCGGGGAGACTAACTCGCGGGTAACTTTCCTTTCACCCGGTCTGCCTAAGGTGGGGAACTTTTTGAGGTTATCGATTCGATTGATGACGGCTAGTTTGAGCCTAGGGTTTGAGCTACTAAGCGCTGCCTCAGGGTTCTCTTCTCTGACGCGGTTTGCGATTGCTTCGAGTTGTTCTGCGGCTTTAGTTGTCCAGCGAATCCGCGTCACGATCCAAAAAGTCGCTCTATACGCTTCACTACCTCTTCATGGTCGATAAGATCACCACGTTCAGCCGCAGCAATGCCCCGGTCCACACCTTCGACAAATTGCGCTTGGCGTTCCAACATGTGGGCAACGGTCTCTTCCACCACTTGGGCGGCTTCTTTGCCCCTGCTGGCAGCGAGCTCTCTTAGCTGCGCCTCTGTATCCGGTGCGAAATGAACTTCCATCTGCCTTCAGCGTAGACCGAGCTGAGACTCCTGTCAATGAGTCAATTGGCTGTCGCGCGCCTCTGCTATGGTGTGAGGCATGCACCCGCTGCGCGGCCGCCAATCTCGATTAGATCCACGCTTTGAATCCGTGACCCCTCCGCAATTCATTTCCCGACTTAACCGCAAAGACATACCCGCCGTGTGTCTATTCATCGGCTCCGAAGCCTATGAGCGCCGACGCTGCCGTCGCGCCCTCATCTCCGCCCATCTCGGTGCCGATTCCGAGAGCGCGATCAGCCGGTACGACGGCAGTCAGGCCGGACTCACCGAGATCATCGACGATGCGCGGGCAATGTCCCTGTTTACTTCTCAGCGGCTGATTCTTGTCTCAAGCGCCGAGGCTATGCTGCCGCGTGGCGCCCGAATCGCGGACGAAGATCCGGATGCCGATGATGCCGGTGGTACGGCTACTCCCGACAGCGCCTTGGCGGCTTACCTAAAGGACCCAACCCCCGGCGTGGTCCTCCTCTTCGAAGCGACGCGTTTCGACCTCGACGGCGAAGACAAGCGAAAGGCGGATCGCGTCCGTAAGTTCTTTGCCGCGATCCCGGATGCCGTCGAGTTCAAGTGCTTATCGCCGGACGACGCGCGCCGTGAACTCGATCTATTAGCTCGGAAGCTTGAGGTCCGGATCGATCCGGCCGCCGCGTCCATGCTGGTGGAAGCTTTAGCGGCGGACATGGCGCGGATTGCAACCGAACTCGACAAGCTGGCCACGTTTGCCGGCCCAGGTGGCACGATCACGACCGACGATGTCGTCGCGCTCTCACCGGACGCGCGAGCAAGCACGATCTTCGCGCTCGTGAATGCGTTAGGACGGCGGGATCGGGCCCGCGCGCTGGCGAGTCTGGATTCGTTATGCCGCGAAAACGAATATCTTCCGCTGGCCCTGTCGTTCCTCTCGTCCCAGTTCCGGCAGGCGCTGGCGGCGCGTGACGCCGGGCTGAAATCCGCATCGCAGATCCAGAGTTACTTCTCGAAGGTGGGTGTCGCTATGTGGGGATCGCGCGCGGAGCAAGTCTCGCAGACAGCCACGAAATTTACTCGCGAGCAGTTAGAGTCAGGGCTGGAGTTGATCTTTGAAGCGGATCGCGATCTGCGCGACGCTAGGCCTGACGATCGATTAGTGATGGAAGATTTCGTGGTCCGGCTGACGAACTAATACCTTCCGTTTTGCGTTCGAGGGATGTAGGCGATTCCTAGTTCCCCAGCGAGCGTTTGCAGATTAGAGTCAGATGTCCAAAGTTGAGACCCGTTAACCAGGGCGGAAGCCAACAGATGCACATCGATCCATCCCACGCCTCTACCGTGCAGGCGGCGATTCCGAACCAGAGTGACCACATCAGCGTGTGGGATAGTTGAAGCTTGGGCGAGCCGTTCGAAAAGCTTAAGCGTTGACGCGCGTCCCCCCTTATCGCCAATAAAGAGCTCTCCCTAGACTAGATCGTGTCCAATAACCTCGTCTCGCGCGAGGAGTCTATCCAATTCGGCTCGATAGGGTTCACGACCGCCGAGGAAACGGATCCAAACTGACGAATCGACAAGGACCACTCAGCCAGCTTACGCGTTAATGGCTTTCGCGACGCCGTGGGACATCCACCGCATCGGGTTCCGAACCACCGAATGCCCGAAGCCGCTGGGAAGCATCGTGCCGAAGCAACGCCTCAAGGGCAAGGCGCACGGTTTCCGAATCGGTCTTTGCGCCGCTCACCTCCTTGGCATCTTTCAGAAGGTTCTCGTCCAAGTCCAAGGTCTTCCTCACAACCTCATTCTGCCATACTTTGTCAAGGTGTGAATGTCTACTAACGACTCAGCCACCGCACCACCTGGTCCGCGCTCTCATTACTCGGAAACACCGGATAGAAGACATGCTCGATGCGCCCTGTGCCGAATCACAAGCGTCAACCGCTTCAAGAGGCGTTTGCCATCTACTTCGAACGTCGGCAGCCTTATTGCATCGCAGAACTTGTAGGACTCGTCGCTGAGAACCTCAAACGGTAAGTGCAGCCGGTCAGCCATTTCCCGCTGATACTCCGGCGATTGCGTACTAAGCCCGAATACTTCGATCCCAAGACTTCGAAGTTCATCGTGACGATCGCGGAAGTTGCAGGCTTGCGGTGTACATCCACGCGCGCCCGGAATTTCATCCCAACCATTGGGCAGTGGCATCCCCGGCACTCCGGTCATCGGGTAGCAGTAGATAACCGTTCTATCCGCAGTAAGCCCCGATAGATCGACGTCGCGTCCCTTAGTTGAACGCAAGATCACCTTCGGCACCTGTAAGTGAACCAGATGATCCGCAGCCCCATCATCTTCTGGCTTTGGTAGGTCCGTCGGAAGCGGGAAATCAATCGGCTGTGCCATTGTTATTGATTGTGACTGGTTTCGTGTTGTCATCCGGAATCCGATCGATCAGGAGGTCGAACGGATCAATGCCCGCTGTATCTGGAACCTTATCAACAGTAAACGAATAAGTAGCCGGGCCCGAGCGCATAAGCCGACGTTCGCGGTACAAAGTCGCGCCGTACTTCTTGCCCTCAGCCGGCTTGGCGAAAGCGCCGATGTCGATCCAATCGTTTACCGGAACTTCGTGTTCGTTGCCTTTATCGTCGGCTTTGAATTTGTGGGCGTCAACCTTGATCGTCACGTCGTACTTACCGTCCGGGCGTTTGAGCGAGGTTGCGCTCGTGGTCCGGTTGGAAAAGAGAGTGATATCGTAGAAGAGGTCCTTGATTAGATACTGCAGGTTGGGCGGCGTTTCCGCCTGAAGCGCATCAACCAAGGCATAGGAGACAGGATAGGGCGGCCCAGCGTAACGGTACTGATCGAGTACCTTCCGTATGGCGCGGTTCATGGCTTCCTCGCCGATCATCTCTTTCAGGTAGTACATCACTACGCTGCCCTTTCGGTAATGAATGTAGCCCTGTTCACTATCGACGCGGATCAGCGGACGCTCCTTGAGTAACTCGCGGCCGCGCGATCGAAGGTAGTTGTCCATCTCATACTTCAGAAACTTACGCATCATGTCGCGCCCGTAAGCCTTCTCCATCACCATGAGCGCGGAGTACTGAGCAAGCGTTTCGGAAAGCAGAGTGGCGCCCTGCATATTAGCGCCGATTACCTGATAGGCCCAATACTGATGGCCCATCTCATGCGCAACCACGTAATAGACCATATCGATATCATCCGGATGGTTCAGGTTAGCGATGAAGCCGATCGCTTCCGAGTAAGGCATGGTTCCCGGGAAAGCCTGAGCGAACCTGGCGATGCGGGGGAATTCAATGATACGCGCTTCGCGGTTGTAGTAAGGGCCGAAGTTTGTCGTGTAATAGTCGAATGACTTATGCATCGAGCTCTGCATCCGCGCCACATTCCAGGGCTGCTCGGCAAGGTAGTAGACTTCTGTGTTCAGATCATGCCACTTCTCCCGCGATACTTGATACCGCGCGGATAGAAACGAGTAGAAGTTCCAGGCCGGATGATCTAGGCTGTAGTGGTAGTAATGGCGGCCCCCGGCGTACCAGTCGTTCTTAAGCGACCCTGGGGCGATTGCAATCTGATCCGGCGACGTACTAATTACCGTGTCCACGTTAACCAGGTCGGAGTTGTTGGATAAGTAGCTATTGCGGCAATCGACCGTACAGTTGCGCTCGAGCTCCGGCATGGGATCCTTGGGGCTCAGACCGAAGCGCTTCCGTTTGTTTGGCTCTTTAATCTCGCCCCTCGGCTGGTATCCGATTTGCGGCGCCACCTGGTTGTTAAAGAAAGTGCCGTTCTCCGCGATCTCCAGCATCGTCGGTTTGTTCTCAAAACCATTCGCGTGGCGGGCAACGGTGTACCGCATGTGTCGTTCCTCGCCGGGCGCCATCGGAGGGTTCAGAAGATATTCACTGAATCTCAAGCGATCATTTTTCCAACTTAGGTGGGCGCCATCGATGTCGACCGTTGTATCGAGATCCGGATTCGACGTGAGATGGAGTTTGCCGATAGGCGCACCACTTTCGTTTTTGATGATCTGGTCGGCGCGCATGACGGCTTCGCGATGTCTGGGATAGAGGTCGATTGTGTACTTGATATCCGTGACACGCGGTTCGGGCCGGCCATTGTAAGTGCTGTACGTCTTTTCGTAATCCGCAGCGAGCCGATCATCGTCCTGTTCACTGCGGAGGTGGTTCAACACCTCGGTATTGTAGTAGGCCCATCCACCAACAGCAACGAATGCGGCTAACAAAGCGATAGAGCCCGCGCGCATCGACCCTGTCCAACGCTCGCGCGCTTCGTGAAGTCGGTACCTCCAGGAAGTTTCGCGTCCGCGGGGCCAGAGTAGAAGACTCATGAAGATCAGAAGAACGCACAACACGCCCCAGTAGAACGTGAACCAAATCCACGATTGCCAGTACGGCGCGAAATGAAAGAAGTCGGAAAAGTTCATCCCTGGCCGCGCCCCAAATTGAACTAGATACGTCGCGACATGCAGCGGTCTCCAAGCGAACAGATTGAAAATACCGAACGCGATAAAAGCGAAGTATCCGATGTACTTATTCGGGGCAATCACGTGTAAGAAGTAAGCTAGAACCACGAACGACGCGAAGACCGTAAAGTCGATGAAAAGCAGCTCCTCAAACCATAAGCCGACCTGATACCGATGGTAGTCGTGGAAGAACTGGACTAGCAGTCCTGAAACCATGGCGGCGACCAGGATCAGGAAAATGCTAACCAGCAGTGCCACGAGCTTGGATGCAAGCACGGGCCACTCACGATGCGGAAGCGCGTCGGTGATATCCTCGATCCCGGCATCACGCTCCTTCCACACAAGCACGCCGGCATAGTAAGTAATCATCGCGAAGAGGAACATATACAGCGTTCCCTGAATCACGTCGATCAGGTAGTAAGTAACGGGGAACGAGGAGTTGCCGTAACCTTCGGTTCCACTAATTAGTAGAGACGGCACGCAGTTGAGCAGGGCAGCCAGTGTAATAACGATGAACGGGACCGACTTAACCAGCCCGAGAAACTCGATGCGGGTAGATCCAAGAAATTGGGTAAACTGCGCGCCCACGCCGAAATGGGGAACGACGGCTGCGGGTGCGTGCAACCGGACTTCCTCGGGCTTAGCCTTCTTCACCTTGATCTTCTTGGGCTTGACCGCACGCTCTTCAAAACGGAACCGCGAGTAAGCGAATGCAAAGATCAGCGCGGATACCGCTAGCCACAGGACGCGGTTCCACAGTAACAGCGGATCACCAAATCCCACCGCATTGTGGTTCTTCTCGAAGACAGTCCAGTACTTCGTTACAAGTGCAAACGTGCGGATGCCGAACGGATCCAGAATGGCGGCAATGCGCTCGTGCCGGATGTCCTTCACCAGAGCGTCTCCCACGCCATACGCTGTGAGAAGCACCAAGCCGCCGACAAACGATACGACAGTATTGCGCGTCATGATCGCGATGGCGAAGATGATGGCCGCGATTAGGATTGAGTTCGGAATCGCGAACAGCAGGATTCCGTTCAGGTGCGCGGTCCAGTGAATCGGGCCCCAGCGTTCGGGGTCGTTCCAAGGCATGTACTTTGCAACTAGAATCCCGAAGGAGACGCCGAGTAGCGGAATCACAGAGATCGCTGCCGAGCCCAGAAAACGGCCGAACAGATAGTTAAACTTCTTGAGCGGGGTCGCGAAGAGAATTTGCGCGGTGTTGTGAGCGAAGTCGCGGGTTGCAGCCGAGTTCACGAACGCGACGGACATCAGCAGCGCCAGTATGCAAATGATCGAGTAGAAATTCTGGATCACGTAAGGCGCGTTGCGATCGGTGTTTTCCAGTGCGCCGCCGATGGTGACCTGGTCCGTCGATGTTGCAAAGAAGATGAGCAGGGCAATGACGAACAGGAAAATCCAGAGCATCCATGAGCGAAGCCAGTAGCGGATCTCGAAGCCGAAGATTTGACTAAACATGTTCGTCCTTAGTTCAAGCCTCTAATGCGGGCGAAGAAGACGTCTTCAAGATCGGGACTGACCGCCTCGAACTCATCACCGGGCGCATCCGAACTATGAATGTGAATGAGCGGCCGGCCGGAGATCAGCTTGTTCGAGATCACGTGGAAGCGTGACTCGTAATCGGGCATTTCCGCCTTCTGAATGAACTTGCGCCAGATACGTCCGCCCACCGACGAGACTGCGTCATCCGGAGTGCCCGAGAAGAGAACGCGGCCATGATGGATGATCGCCATGTTCGTGCAGAGCTCCATCACGTCCTGCACGATGTGTGTAGAAAGGATGACGATCACGTTCTCGCCGATCTCGGCCAGTAGGTTGTAGAAGCGGTTGCGCTCGCCGGGGTCGAGGCCCGCGGTGGGCTCGTCCACAATCAGCAGACGCGGATTTCCGATGAGCGCCTGGCCAATGCCCCACCGCTGGCGCATGCCTCCCGAGAAACTGCTCAACGCCTTCTTGCGCACATCGTATAAGTTCACGCGCCGCAGCATGCTCTCGACCAAGTCGCGCCGTTCGCCACGTTGTGTATAGCCTTTGAGCATGGCGAGATGGTCCAACATGTCTTCGGCTGAGATGCGCGGGTAGACGCCGAAGTCCTGAGGCAGGTAGCCGAGCAGACGGCGGACGGCATCTTTCTGTTTGAGGACGTCCAAATCTCCGAGGGACACCGTTCCGCTATCGGGCGATTGCAGCGTGGCGAGTGTGCGCATCAGCGTCGACTTCCCCGCCCCGTTGGGTCCGAGCAGCCCGTACATGCCGCGCGGGATGTCGAGTGAGACATCGTCAAGCGCTTTCACGCCGTTCGCGTAAGTCTTCGACAGACTTGTGATTCGCAATTCCAAGGTACCGTCTCCTGTTATGCTGCCAGCTTATTGCGTTTATACGCGCGAGTCTCCACAGGAGTTCCGGAACTTGCGTAATTCGGTTCGCAGTTGCACGTGCGAGAATCAGGTTGAGTTCATCACCGTAGCGCATGAAGCCTCCAAAGCGGCGTCCGAAGGTTCCGAAATGGGTCGTTCCGGTCGTGGGCTTGCTGGTATCCGGCCTCAGCCTCTACTTCTCGTTTCGCAAATTCGATTACACGCAATTCGGGCACGACGTCAGAACCCTGATCTGGCCTTGGGTCATCCTGGCGATCGCCGCGGAACTGACGTCTTACGTCATCGATTCGTGGCGATGGCTCGTCATTCTGAGCCCGGCCGAGCAGCCAACGCTGCTACAGTGCGTGCAGGCAACGTTCATCGGCGTGCTCGGAAACGACGTGCTGCTGTTGAAGGCGGGCGAGCTGATCCGCCCTTTCCTGTTGACCCGCTGGGCATGTGTGCCGTTCTCACTGTCAATGACCGCGGCGGTTATCGAGCGCATCATGGATGGCCTCGTGATGGTCATCCTTTTTTATATCGTTACCGCCGACATTTCGAATACGCCAACCTGGATGCGCGACGGCATGTTTGTACTCAGCATCAGCGTCTCGATTATCGCGGTGATCATTCTGTTGATGTTGTTCTATCGAAGCCACGCGCACCGCATCGTGTCCGGACGCACGTGGACCGTCAAGTTTCTACACATCCTCGAAGAGATCCACATGCTAGGCAACTGGCGTACCCTGGCTTGCGCGTTCGCCATGAGCTTTCTCTATTTCCTCTGCCAGTTTCTGGCCGTGCTGTGCCTAGGGCGCGCGGGGAACTTCGACTTCGGATTGCGCGAATCGGCGTTCGTGTTACTAGGAATGCGGCTGGTAACAATGATCCCGAATGCTCCCGGAAATGTCGGAACATTTCAGTTGGCTTTCGAGACGTCACTGCGCGTGCTGATGGTAGAGAGTTTCAATGCGAAAAGTTTCGCGCTGATCGCTTATGTAGTGATGCAATGGACGCCCGCACTCGTCGGAGCGCTATGCGTGGCGTTGACTGGGATGAGTATTGGGGAGATCCACAAGCAGGCGCACCATGCGCATCGCGAGAATGAGGACTTGCGGGGCGGCGTGGCTGAGGCGGGCTGAGTCTGCCACACCGGTTAGAAACTTGAGACGTCTGAGATCGTCTCCATTCCAACGCACCCGGATCTCGATCATGCTCTTGAGGGTCTTTGGTGCGAAGGTAATGCGAAACCATCTCGAACGAGAGCTGAGGTTATCTGCCGCGCGGTAAGGCCGCGAAGCCTCGCATAATTCAGACCTATCGGGTCAAACAGTCACTGTCACGCGCGGAATCTAGAGTTGCCTCAACTTTTTCTTCAGCCGGGAGGTTCGCCATGTTCAAGCATGCTGTCAACGACAAGTTGGACCACTTCGTCTATATGTCTAAGCGCTTCTTGGCGCGTGTGACCCCAGGTGGAGGCACCGCTAGCCTCAGAGCGCAGGGCAGTATGCGTGCCATCGATCCTCATCGGGTTCGACCACGACTCGGAAGTTATAGGTTTTCATTGATGCAGCTGCGAGAGCGTTGACCCTATGTTCGTTCCATCGAACGCCCGATCCACTATTCATCCGCCTCCCGCATATCCTTTAGAGAGCGTTCCACTTCCTCCAGCGGCACAAAGTCTCCCTGGCCCAGTCCCGGACAATAGCGCGCCGTCTCGCTCCATGCCTCTGCGCTCGCCAGAAGATCGGGCCAGAACGGGAACGTCCGGCATTGCGTCGGCTTGGCCGGATGAATACCGCAGCCGCCGCGCTCCAGAAAATGACATTGCGAACGCGGCGGCTTGCGGAGCCGGAGTAAGTGGCGCGTTCGATAAACATAGCGCCTCTCAAACTCTTCCGGCGTCAGATTTACAAACGCAGCGGCGCGCAGCAGATCGGCCTCCGTCAGGTAAACATAGCCACGTTGATCGCAGCAGTTCGTGCAGCCCGGTTGGCAAACGAAGCGGATGCGCGCCGGGTCTATCCGCGAGCTAAGCGGCATTCTGCGGTTCGAACAATGCGAAGACGGCGCCTTGCGGATCGGCCAAAACGGAGATCCGTCCCGCGCCGGGAATCGACATCGGCGGCGCATAAATTCGCGCGCCGTGATGCTCCGCTTTCTGAGTCGTTCCATCGCAATCGGACGTCTGAAAGTAAAGCAGCCAATGCGAGGGCGCCCCGTGCTGCGGACCTTGCGGTGGAATGCCGCCAATCATGTCGCTGTGATCGTCTCCATTCTGGATATGGAGATAACCGGAGGGATCATTCTTCGAACCGATCAGTTTCCACCCGAAGAGCTTCTCATAGAACGGCTTCGCCTGCCCGGCGTCCTTGGTGATGAGGTCCGCCCAACAGAACGCATTCTCCTCGGCCGCGATGCCGATGCCCTTGTGCTCGTTCGCCTGCCAGACGCAGAATACGGCGCCGGCGGGATCCTGAATCGCTGCCATGCGCCCGAACGTGAACACATCGAACGGCTCTTTCAGAAGCGTGCCCCCCAGTTTCGTGGCTTGAGACGCAGTCACATCGGCATCGTCGACAGCGACATACAGCGTCCAGTTCGGCGGAAGGCCGGGCATGTCCTTCCCGATTTTGAATGCCGCGCCGGTGTCCAAGCCGTCGAGCTGGAACATCGTGTAGACCTCGCCCGGTCCCATGGGATTATCGATGAAGGTCCAGCCGAAAAGGCTGGCGTAGAACTGCTTCGCGGCATCCTGGTCGGTAGTGGCCAGTTCGATCCAGCAAAAGCTTCCGGGTTTGTGCGTCGTTTTTTCAGGCATCGGTTAGAAAGTATAACGGAAAACGCCCCAAAGGGCAGATTGGATACTGCACAATTGGACCGAATTGAATGAGTGAGTGGGCTCCCCGGCACAACCCCTGGGCCATCGCGCTCACGGTAACGCTGGCGACATTCATGGAGGTCCTGGATAGCTCGATTGCCAACGTGGCGCTGCCGCATATCGCGGGCAGCCTGTCGGCCAGTCAGGACGAATCCACATGGGTGCTCACCAGCTACCTGGTCTCAAACGCGGTCATTCTTCCGATCAGCGCGTGGCTCGCGACTAAGCTCGGCCGCAAGCGCTTCTACATGTCTTGCGTGGCGATCTTCGGGGTGAGCAGCGTTCTATGCGGACTCGCCCCAAGCCTCGGAATGTTGGTGGTCTTTCGCATCATCCAAGGTGCGGGCGGCGGCGGACTTGCTCCCAGCGAACAAGCAATCCTGGCCGATACGTTCACACCGGCTCAACGCGGGATGGCGTTCGCTGTCTATGGCATGGCCGTGGTTGTCGCGCCCGCGATCGGACCGACGCTGGGCGGTTGGATCACCGACAACTTCTCGTGGCGCTGGATCTTTTACATCAACGTCCCCGTCGCGATTCTCTCGCTGTTTCTAACGCACCGGCTCGTCGAAGATCCGCCCTACCTGGTCGAGGAGCGCAAGAAGGCGTCGACCAGTAGCGTTGATTTTTGGGGACTCGGTCTGATCACGGTGGCGATTGGATCGCTTCAGGTGGTGCTGGATAAAGGTCAGGAAGCCGATTGGTTCTCGACGTGGTGGATCACGATGTTCAGCAGCGTCGCGCTGGTCACGTTTGTCGTGTGGGCGATCTGGGAGTGGCGGCATCCATTCCCGATCGTGAATATCCGTCTGTTCCGCAATCGCAATTTTGCGGTAGCGATGGGATTTACCTTCATGCTCGGCATTGTTCTCTACAGCACGACGGTGATGATCCCGCAGTTCCTCGAGCAGCTGCTTGGCTATCCGGCGGTAAAGGCCGGAGAGGCTCTCGGCGGCGGCGGGCTCGCGATGATGGTGATGATGCCGGTCGCAGGAATACTGGTGTCAAAGATGGATCCGCGGCTGATCATGGCAGCGGGATTCGCGGGAACGTCAACAGCGCTCTACTGGATGATGCTCCACTTCACGACGACCTTGGACTTTCACACGGCATTTCTGCTGCGGACGCTGCAGGCGGTTAGTCTGCCATTCATCTTTCTACCTTCGAACACGCTCGCGTATGTAGGGATAGCCCGCGTGCAGAATAACCAAGTGTCGGGGATGAACGCGTTCGTCCGCAATATCGGCGGCAGTATCGGGATCGCCATGATCACCACGCTGCTGACGCGCCAAGGTCAAAAACATATCACTTACCTGTCAGCGCATGCGGTACCGGGGAACGGTACCTTCGACCAAATGGTAAGTGGGATGACGACGACACTCCACAGCGCGGGACTACCAATGGCGACAGCGACGCAGCAGGCTTACGCGCGCATTAATCTAATGATTACCGGACAGGCGACCGCGCTGGCGTATGTGGATGTGCTCTCCTGGATGGCGCTCTTGATTGCCGCGCTAATTCCCTTCGTTCTATTAATGCGGCGAGGCAAACCGAGCGGGGACGCTCCGCCGGCGCATTGAGCTCTCGCGTCACCTTGTCGTATTCAGAAGACACAACCAAACGTTGGCCGGGTAGCTACACCTTGCACCCGGCCACGTTTTAAATCTACGGAATCAATGAAAGTAGTTTTGTGCCGTTAGGCGTCCCCCATCCGGAAACTGCATCGAATCCTGGTCCCGCGGAGTATCCGCCGCTCGCGTCCGTGGCATTGTCTCCGGTCAACACATCCGTGCATCCGATTGAGCCAGCTTGGACCGAGCCATTTCCATTCCCGATTGGACCGTACAAAAGCGGCGCTAGGAATCCGACTCGCTTGCCTTTCCTAATCTGGTTCATCCGAGCAACTAAGCCCGCCCACAAGGGGCTTGCCGCGCTTGTCCCGCCGTTTGGTTGAGCCTGGCCGCCGACGACTAAAAGGTATGGCGAGGCATCCCAATCAGCGTTTGCGGCGACATCTGGAACGCATCTCCCGACAATGCCGCCCGGGTTGACAGACTTCAACGCAATGGTCGTCTGCCAAGGTGGCCGACTAAAGTACGCACTTACTCCCCCACCTGTCGCTCCGCCGTTGTCCGCTCTGAGTCCATCACCCTCCTTCCAAGCAACGTCCACTTTGCCGTTATCCCCGTTTACAATCGCTGTACCGCCGACCGCAAGCACGTAGGGACTCGCGGCTGGAAAGTCAACGTGGGCATAGCCGTCATCTACACCATCGCTAGAGCCATCGTCGCCCGCCGAGACACAAACGGTGATCCCTTGATAAGCAGCCTCTTTCAGCGTCTCATTTACCTGTAGCATCGCCTGACTACTCCAGATGTCGGTGTCTTCGGCTAAACCCCAGCTGATAGAAACGACGCTAGGGTTATTCGCAGAGTCTTGGACGACGTAGTCCAGTGCCTTGATCCAGCCCTGTTCGCTCCAATGCGCGAAATACGGCACGATGTTAGCCCTTGAACACAAGCCGGCCACAACCTCGATGTCCAACATCACTTCACCCTGCGTTCCATCCAACGCATTCGTCGAGGTTCCGTCCGTGCTGACCGGCGTAACAGTGGGAACTGGGATATCCGCGAGCTCACAGAACTGCCGTAGATCTTGCTCGAAGTAACCTCCTCCGAATTCGAGCAGCCCGACGGATTGACCAGAACCGTCTCCGTCAGGAAAGTTATAGTGGCTCGCCAGCTGGCTCGGCAGGTACCACGAAGATGGCACTGAGGAAAGATTTCTAGCTACGCCACCCTTAGTCGGACGCCGTCGCCGCCGATAAGCAACACGCCGATTATCCAACCCGAATACCCCCTCAACGACGCCCCTTAAATCGGCAGGTGCATAGACGTGTCCGGATCTCCCGCGGTAGACCTCCCCGTCTTGTTCGTAGTTGAACAGCCTAACCTGAAAGGCGTTCTCTGCCGCGGCGACCGAACCTGACATGTGGACGGTTCGGGCACGGGCATTCACGGACTCAGCCACCAGCCCGGTTCGCTCAAGGGTCAGCACGGCTTTGTCGATATCTTCCTTCGCAGCCCCGTATTCGTCGCCGATCTCGGCGGATGTAAACAGCCTGTCTGGCCGCGACGTTAACTCAGGAAGCGACTTTTTACGGCGGATCTTGACCGTAACATCGATCCGCCCGTGTTGGTTGGCCCGTCCCACGAGCTTAGCGCCACTCGGCACCACCCGTTTACTACCGGGCAACAAGACATGTGATTCTTTCATAATGTACAACTCCTTCGTCCCCTATAGCGCAAAACCGCGTTAACCTAGGACATTTTGGATGTCACGTCTTTCGGTAGCCCGACTGTCCGCTTCAGATCAGCAAATACGCTTCTAGAGTTGATTTGGTAAGTAAAAAACACGATGACAACCACGATCAATAGAGGAGAAAAGAACTTATGCAAGTAACTGCATCTCAGCTGGGGAGGAAGGCCGGAGTCTATTTATGGGTGAATTGTGCCCTCGGGCTTACAGCGGTTGCTCAAACGGGCAGTCAACCCGCTACAGCAGCGACGGCTCCGAGCGGGTCTACCGCCGTCGAAAGCGTCGTCATCTCATACGAGGCTACGAATGAGCTAGCTCGGGAGCTGGCAAAGAACTTTTGCGGCACGGCGGAGCAACCCGCTCCGAAAGATAGCGCCTCCGAATACAGCAGGCTTTTTCTGCTCGGAACAGCTTCGAATCTCTCCGCGATCCAGGGCTCCATCAGCTTCAACACTGCTCTAAATCAGCTGAAGCAACAATACGAAAACCTTAGTGGGCCGCCGGGTTCTTCTCCTCCCGCCGCTGCCCCCAAACTCGCCTTTCCTGCAGGGGCCTCGGCCGCGGTTCAGGCAGTGACAGCCGCGGTGGGCGCCGTAAAGACGCAAACGACACAGACGGCTACTACCTTCACTCCGGTTGACCAGGTCTTATTTTCCGACCTGCAAAAGGAGATGAATCTTAGCCATTGTGTTCTCGTTACGACTGCGTATCCCGACGAAATCAACGAAGCGGCCCGCGCCATCCAGGCACAGTTAGATATGCTTCTAAGTACCCGCGCGGCCAAATTGAAGGCGCGTTACAACAATGACTGGACACAGTACAAGAACGACACTGAGGTTCAGACGCTAGATGGCCAACTGTCGACCCTTGAAGAGAGCTTGGGCAACGAAACCCCTAATATGACAGGTCCCAGTATTCTTATCGGGCAGGCGTTGTCAAAGAGACTTGGCGCTAAATACCACGTCCTGACCATCGTCAACGCTGCTGCCGGCGGCGGCACTCGGGCCAACACCTACTTCCTCCTGAACGTCTTAGTTCCGGCGCCGCACCCTTCTTACAATGGCGGGACTGCAGTGGCCTATTCGTTGCAGAAAAATACGGGAGACTACGAATCGGCTAACACTTTGTATTTTGTCTTTGGTTATACGAAATGGAAGCAACCGCCGTTGCGAAATCAAGCCACGCAAGGTTTCACTAATTTCAGCTGGGACGGTTCAAATAATCGAGGGCATTGGCAGCCCGTGTATTAGACCTACGATAGGCATCCGCCTAAGTCGCAGTCGTTCGCAGCGACACCGGATGCCCACTCTCATAAGCCTGGATTGCTTTCTCCTGCGACAGGATGAATCCAAGCTCATCCACACCCGCTAAGATACAAGCTTTCGAGAACTCGTCGATCGGAAACTCGACACGGGTTCCGTCCGGAAGTATCAACCTCTGGTCCGCTAACTCGACACTAACCGTCGCATCCGGATCGGCCGCCAACGTCTGAAACAGCCGCGCGTGCACATCCGCCGGCACCACAATCGGTAAGAAGCCGTTCTTTAGTGAGTTCTGCCGGAAGATATCGGCAAATGAAGTACTGAGTACTCCGCGGAATCCATACTGCTGCAACGCCCACGGCGCATGCTCACGTGAACTGCCGCATCCGAAGTTATCTCCAGCTAACAACAACACCGCGCCTTTACTCTCAGGTTTGTTTAAGATGAAGTCCGGCTTCGGTGATCCATCCGCTTCATAGCGCCAGTCTTGAAACAGATGCTCATCCAGCCCCTGCTTCGCCGTAGTCTTTAGAAAGCGCGCGGGAATAATCTGGTCGGTGTCGATGTTATCGATCGGCAGCACAGCCACGCGTCCCGAGAAATCTTCAAACGGTTCGTTCATTGCAGCATCGTCCTCACGTCGGTAACTACTCCCATAACTGCCGAAGCCGCGGCCGTCAAAGGCGAAGCCAGGAACGTCCGCCCACCTTTACCTTGTCTACCTTCGAAGTTACGGTTCGACGTCGAGACACTATACTGCCCCGGTTCCAGTTGGTCGCCATTCATCGCAATGCACATCGAGCAGCCCGGCTCCCGGTAATCGCACCCCGCCGCGCGGAAGATCGCGGGCAGCCCTTCCGCCTCGGCCTGCCGCTTGACTTCCTGCGACCCCGGAACCACCATCACCCGCACATTCGGACTTACCTTGCGCCCCTTGAGTAACTGCGCCGCACTCCGCAAATCGCTGATCCGCGAGTTGGTACAGGAACCAATAAACACCACATCGATCGCGTGCCCCAGCAGCGGTTTGCCCGCTTCAAGCCCCATGTACCGAAGCGCCTTCTCCAGACTCTCCCGCTCGCGCACGTCTCCAATCCCCGACGGGTCCGGCACCGGCGAAGTTATCGATACTCCCATCCCCGGATTGGTTCCGTAAGTAATCATCGGCTCAAGCGCATCCGCATCGATCGTAATCGCGCGATCATAGACAGCACCTTCGTCCGTCGGCAGTTGTCTCCAGCGCTCTACCGCGCGGTCCCAATCTAAACCTTTCGGAACAAACTCGCGCCCATGCAGATAGTCGAACGTCGTATCATCCGGAGCTATCATCCCCGCCCGTGCGCCGCCTTCGATCGACATATTACAGATCGTCATGCGTTGCTCCATATTGAGCGCTCGAATCGCCGGCCCGGTGTACTCAAAGATGCTAGCCGTACCGCCACCAATTCCGATCCGCGCAATTAACCCAAGGATGATGTCCTTCGCGGTAACTCCGTTTTTCAGCGTGCCAGTTACGTTCACCTGAAACGATTTCGAACGCCGCTGCAACAGACACTGCGACGCCAGCACGTGCTCTACTTCGCTTGTGCCGATCCCAAAAGCGAGTGCGCCAAACGCCCCGTGCGTGGCCGTGTGGCTATCTCCGCAAACCACCGTCATTCCGGGCTGCGTAGCCCCGTACTCAGGACCAATCACATGCACGATGCCCTGATGGTCGCTATGAATCCCGAAGCAAGGAACTCCGAATTCGGTGCAATTGCGTTCTAGCTGTTCCAACTGCTTGCGCGCGATCGTATCGACGATTGGCAGCGAGCGGTCGCTCGTCGGAATACTATGATCCGCGGTAGCTAGCGTCAAGTCGGGCCGTCGCACCCGCAAGCCGCGCTCCCGCAATCCTTCAAACGCCTGGGGACTAGTCACCTCATGCACTAAGTGCAGATCGATATACAGCAAAGCCGGCGCCCCAGCCTGCTCATAGACAACGTGGCTATCCCAGACCTTATCAATAATAGTTTTCATTGTTCCCTGTCAAAAATCCAGCGCCGCGCAAACCGCCTCGCCCACTTCCTCCGTCGTAGCCGCTTTACCCGTGGGCTTTAAGTCAGCTGTAACCCGTCCCTGACTGAGTACGCGCTCGATCGCTCGATTCACTCCCGCCGCTTCGCCCGTAAGTCCGAACGTATACTCCAACATCGCCGCGACGGACCCAATCGCCCCCAGCGGATTCGCCTTATTCTGACCCGCAATATCCGGAGCCGATCCATGCACGGGCTCATACAACCCGGTAAACGCGCCGGACGGCCGTTTCTCCCCGATCGACGCCGAAGGCAGCATTCCAATCGACCCCGCCAGCACCGCGCCCTCATCGCTCAAGATATCGCCGAACATGTTCTCGGTAACAATCACATCGAAGCGCTTCGGGTTCAGCACTAACTGCATCGCGCAGTTATCCACTAATAAGTGATCCAACGCGACATCCGCATATTCCGGCGCAAGCTCGGTAACTACTTTGCGCCATAATTGCGAGTTCTCCAGCACATTCGACTTATCGACTGAAGTTAGTTTCTTCCGCCGCCCGCGCGCCAGAGTAAACGCCATCCGCGCCACACGCTCAATCTCTCCGCGCGTATAAGTCATGGTATTCACCGCGCGCTCGTTCTCGCCTTCGCCTGAGATCCCCCGCGGCGTCCCATAGTAAATCCCGCCGGTAAGTTCGCGAACAATGATCATGTCTGCGCCATCCACAATCTCGTTCTTCAAGGGCGACGAGTTCAGCAGCGCTTTATAAGTCCGCACCGGACGCAGATTGGCAAACACACCCATCGCCTGCCGGATCGCCAGCAGACCGCGTTCCGGCCGCTGTTCCGGAGGCGCATCGTCAAACTCAGGCAATCCCACCGCGCCTAACAGAACCGCGTCGACGGCCAGAGCCTGCCTCCGCGTTTCATCCGGAAACGGCGTCCCGTGGGCGTTGATCGCCGCGCCTCCCAATAGCCCTTCCGTGATGCGTAGCTGGTGGTCGCAAGCGCGCGCCACAGCCACCAACACGCGCACCGCTTCACGCGTGACATCAACCCCGATTCCGTCACCGGGCAGAACAAGAATGTTTAGGTTCAAAATCCATTCTCGCCCATCAATCGCCCGCTACTTGGGCGACTGCGCCGCGAGTGGTGTGGATCAAGCCCAGAATCTCCTCGTCCATAATCCCCTTCTTGCGATCCGCCAACGCCGTAAACTCCTGGTACACCGTCTCCAGTTCTTCGCGCGTCAACTCGTGACCCAAGTCCGTGCAGCGCTGCTTCAGCGCATGCCGCCCGCTATGTTTCCCGAGCACCAGCCGCCCTTCCGGCACGCCCACCGAACGCGGCTCGATAATCTCGTAAGTCGTCTTCTCTTTCAGGTACCCGTCCTGATGAATCCCCGCCTCGTGCGCAAACGCATTGCGACCTACAATCGCTTTATTCGGCTGCGGCCCAAAGCTAATGATCGAAGCCAGCAACTGACTCGTCGGGTATAGATGCTCAAAGTGAATTCCGGTCTTGTACGGGTAGTAATCCGGCCGCGTCTGCATCACCATCACGATCTCTTCCAGCGAACAGTTCCCCGCCCGCTCACCGATTCCATTCACCGTACATTCCACCTGCCGCGCCCCGGCCCTTACGGCGGCGAGCGAATTCGCAACTGCCAGCCCCAGGTCGTCATGGCAATGCACGCTAACTACGGCCGTATCCCCCAGCGCCTTTACCACGCGCCCGATCAACGCGCCATACTCCTCAGGTACGGAGTACCCGACCGTATCCGGGATATTGACAGTCCGCGCGCCGGCTGACACCACTGCCCGGCTGATCTGCTCCAGATATTCCGGATCCGTCCGCGCACCATCCTCCGCGGAGAACTCCACGTCATCCACATACTTCCGCGCGAGTTCCACAGCCGCCACGGCATCGTTCAGCACCTGATCGCGGGACTTCTTCAACTTGTATTTCAGATGGATGTCGCTGGTCGCGATAAACGTATGGATGCGCGGACGTCTCGCCTGCTCCAGCGACCGTGCGGCACGCTCCACGTCGCCCGTCGCCGACCGCGCCAGAGCCGCCACTTGCACCCACGGAAACTCGCGGCTGACCGCCCGCACCGCCTCAAAATCGCCCTCGGACGCAATCGGAAATCCCGCTTCCATCGTGTCCACTCCAAGGTCCGCCAGCTTCGCGGCCAGCCGCACTTTCTCAGCGACCGTCATGCTGCAGCCGGGGCTTTGCTCACCATCACGCAAGGTCGTATCAAATATGTAAACGCGTTGGGACATGCTCGGAATCCTCCGGAACTCTTCCAGTGTGGACGTTCGCGTAGGATAAATCAAATTTATTCGGCAAACAAGTGCCATAATCATTTGTTATCAGCCGATGGAGCTCTACCCGCTACACGTGTTCCACACGATTGCCTCCGAACGCAGCTTTTCACGCGCTGCCGAGAAGCTGCGCCGCACCCAGCCGGCCGTATCACTCGCGCTGCAACGCCTCGAATCCGATTTGGGCGAGCGCCTGATCGATCGTTCCGGGAAAGAGCTCGTCCTGACCGACGCCGGACGCGCCGTTCTCGATTTCGCCCGCCGTTTCGATAACCTTCAGGGCGAGCTCGAAAACGCGCTGGCGGAACTGCGCGACAACTCGGCTGGTCGCCTTTCCATCGGAGCCAACGAATCGACCGCGCTCTACCTGCTGCAGCACATCGAGCGCTATCACCTGCTGTATCCCAAGGTAAAGATCCAGGTCCGCCGCAGTCTATCGAGTAAGATCCCCAACGAACTTATCGACGGTAATCTGGAGTTAGGCGTAGTCAGTTACGATCCGCGTGATGAGCGCGTAACCGCCAAGGTGATCTACACGGATTCGCTCGCGTTCGTAGTCTCCCCGCAGCATCCTTTGGCCGGTCGGGAATCCGTCTCGATTAAGGAACTTGGCCGCGAGACCTTCATCGCGCATAACGTTATTTCGCCGTACCGTGAAGCCGTCGTCAGACACTTCCAGCGCTATCAAGTACAGCTCAACATGGAAATTGAGATGCCGACCATCGAGACTATCCGCCAGTTAGTGCAGCGCAACTTAGGCGTGGCGTTCCTGCCTAGGATGTGCGTGGATACTGAAATCGCGGACCAGAAGCTCTGCCTTGTGAAGGTACCCGAACTCTCGATCGAGCGCAAAATCCACTTACTTCACCCCGCCCGGCGCGCTCTAAGTTACGCCGCGCAGGCCTTTCTGGATCTAATTCGCTAAGCCCGGCTGAATGGAACTACGCAGGGCAGTTTTGGGAGTTGCCGGGTTCGAAAACTGGGTTTCCCAGGTTCAAATTTGGCCTTCCCAGGATCGAAACTGGGTTTCCCGGGTTCGTTTTTTCCGCGATTGTTGTTTGTTTTGTGTAACTTCCCAGGTTCGTTCCTTCATTTTTTGTCTTGTGTGCGTGCCGTGTTCCCCAAGCTCGCAACTAATAGCTTACTGTTCGCGCCCTATTCCTTTGGTTTAGAATACCGTGCGCGGCGATAAGTTTGGAGGCGGATCGACTTCAGAAGATCGCTAACTTGTTTGTTTGTACTAAGTAATTTGGTCGAATACGCTGTGACTACCTGGATGTGTGGGTAAGTGTTCTAGCGATACGGGCCAATTAGGCGGACCCGAACGTTTCCGTGTCACCACGTGCCCGGCTAGTGTGCAGCGTTTTGTGTAAACCCGTCTTTCCTTCATAGGACCGTTTTGACAAGGGTGTCCAGATGGGAACATGCTATGTACTACAGGTCAGCAGCTGCAGCGAGGCTGCGGCAATTGACGTTGATGTGAAAGTGTCTCCTCCGTCTGGCGCCGTGGCCGGTGCTGTACTTTTTTTGAGCGGGGGCGGCAGTTCGGCTTACTACGAGCAAAAGAGTAGCTTCACTTACGGCTCGAACGTTGTTCAACAGGTTGTAAAGAGCGGGTAGGTCGCCATTCAGCTGGCGTTCACAACCGGCGGCACGGGTTGGCTGTCTGCCCTTCCCTGGACGGCCCGAGATCGCTCGCTTGCCGCGTCGCCATTGTCGCAGATGTGTGGGCGTATCCAAGACTTGTCGTTGCTGATTTGTTTTCTTCTCGTAAGTTTAGGCCGCGCCCAAACGGGAGGGATGTACAACACTGTCAGCTATTCTGCCAACGGTCAGACTATTTACGCAACGACTCTAATCAGCGGCAATATGTCGAACAATCCTAATGCCCAATACGCAACTCACACTTACAATGTGTCGGTGGGCATCAAGGTTCCTAGTGGAACGGTTGCGACCGCAACAAATTCAGAAGTCGCATCTGGAGCCTCCCCCTTTTCTCTTCAGGCGAGCACTTCGGCGAGTGCACTTACTTCGGGAAGCTATACACTTGAAATTGATGATACCGCGTACTGCTCGGTTCTCGGAGCGGACTTCTTGGACGCAGTATTCGGCCAGCCCATCATCCCGCCGCCAACGATCAACGCCGGGGGTGTCGTCGTCAACGGTACCTCGACCACGTCTTTTGCCGTAGGCGCCTCCGGATACATGAACATTTGGGGGATGTCGCTGATGGCAGAAGGAACAGACCCGGCACCGACCATCAGCGTGGACGACTCGAACATAACCTTGCAGCCCGCGATGTCAGGAAGTACAGATCAGCAGCTTGTTCTTGCCTATTCGATCGGCACTAATACCAAGACTGGAACTCACAGTCTATATGTAGAAACGACGGCCGGAACCAGCAACGCCGGATCTTTCACAGTTGGGGATGCAAGCCCGATTGTGACCGGTCTAAGTGTAAACGGCGTTTCCACGTCCACTTTCGTGCAGGGAATTCCGAACTCGACCGTGATCACCGGGCAAAACTTCGGCGACAGCTCCGTGTGTCCCCAAGTAGCTGTGACATTCGCCGGAGTTGCCGCCACTACCAGTGTTCCAGGTCCGTGCTCCGACACAACGCTCACGCTCTCGGTAACACCGAACTCAGCTGGTTCAGGAACAATAAGCGTAACAGCTATGGGCTTTAACGCGCAAGGTTTTGTCCCGCAAACACCGGGCGAGAGTCAATCGGCGTCGCTCTCAGTCAATTCCGTAGCAGTTAACATGAAGCTTTCGGCAAGTAGTATCACGATTGATTCAAACAATAACTATTCTGAAGATAGTACAGTGACTGTTACGGCTGTTCGATCTGACAACGGCTCGACGGTCAGCTTTCCATTCGGAGTTAACATCATTGAAACTGATGGTTTCAATTATTACTCGCAGAATGGTGGCTCGCTTCCTTCATCGATCAGCCTTGGCTCGAATGGAACTACTACATTCGTGGCAAAGTCTTTGGCAGGCCCCAACGGAAACGGTCCTCCCACCGCTGCACAAATCTCGACTGCCCCTTATTCCGTGTATGGGGGCGGGACATTGTCGATTCCCCAGTGGGTTAGCACATCCTCGGTGATAGATCCTCACGCTTCAGGGTCTGCGCCTGATTGGTTTAAGAAGAGAAGTATTGACCTTTTTGCCTCACCGCTGGGGAATTCGCAGGCAGTGCTCGCAGCGCTTTCCGGCTATACCATAACAGCAACAGCCTGTGGCAATCCGGCAGCTGGTGCGTGCACGCCCCAAGGGCATGTGAGTACGTCGATTACCCAAATTAACCCCTACGCAACGTCAGTTAGAATCAACGGCGTTGCGCAAAGCAATCCGACGACTTGCGGTGTTTATCGTGATCACGAATTCCAGGATACGTTCTATCACGAAGCTCGGCATGCTTACCAGTATTCCTTAACCGTCAATTCTGCCAACGATAGGGACCAAGATTATCTGGTCTCCTCTTCTAGCGTAATAGCTGTTTCGCCGAGCGGTACGTTTGTCGATAGCACGACTCCACGTACAGTGTGCAATCCACCCACACTTATATATAATCAGATCTATAGCGGCGATTCAGTTGCCGATCCGTTCTCTCTTGTAGTTTATGCGTTAGAGGAAGACGCGTACACGTACGAGGGTCAGACTGTACCTTAGGTTATGAGATTGCTTTATATAGCGGAACTCTGATGAAGAAGCTTATCGTGATTGTTGCTGGTGTCTTAATAGCGTCAGGGGCATTCGCCTATGAGCCGGTGCCGTTTCTGGCTGAATATCGTGCTCTCGATCGCGTGACGGGAGCAGCCTTCCGTTCAACTGCACTCAGAGAGAAAGCAATCGCTGTGTTGGCGGACGTTCTCCAAGGCCATTCAGATCAGAGCCTGGGGGCTCTGGCGTCGCTTTCGGCCCTCACGCCGCAAGCGGCAGCAGCTCTGGACCTCACTTCTGTAGAAAGCCGATCATATGCTGCGGAGAAAATCGGGGAGTTGGGCGGACCCGACGCGGAGATTCCGCTTTTAGGGTTCTTGGAGCAACCCGGAGGAACTGATGGACGAGCGGCTATCGTGCTTCGCTCCGTGCACATTGGTCTGCTGGAGATTGGGCTTCAAAACGCCGGAGGCTCTCGAGAGAGTAGGATTGGTTTCGCCCGTAACACATTAGTGGGACCGCCAGAGAACCCCTTCTCGCATGCGTGGGCAGCCGATAAGCTCTGTGACATGGGGTCGGCTGCAGATTACGCCTTAGTGGAACGTTCAAAGCTGAGTGAGCGCGATGACGACTTTTCCCGGCAGCAGCTTGAGTCGTGTCGCGATAAGGCGTCTGTGCTGGGGCGAAACCCGGACACTGTGAACGCTTGGAGTAGTGTCCTGCTGCCGGCGGGGCATCGCGAGAGCGATAGCGTCCGGGCTTGGGCGTTTACTCATCTGCTTGCAATGCACTCTGCAGCCGCCGATAAAGTTCTCGACCGATATTTTAGCGAAGCGTTTGAGCTTAGAGATGGCGATTATGTGCGCTACTGCGCGCAATGGCAGTTGCAGACTGCCCAGGAATACTGGCGCGCTTACGGGAGAGGGAAATGACGTTGTCTCTTGTGAGGTGGGCCCAGAAGCTCCTACTTCGGAACGAGTCCCTGGTCGCTGAGAACAGAATTTTCCGGGCACATCTACCCGACCCCTTACGGCTGACCAATCCGGAAAGGTTCACTCTTGCAGAGATCCGCTTCCCGAGGCCAGATTTGCCGAAGTTGCAAGGACTCCCGGGGATCCTCCCGGGGTCGTACCGCCCTGAAATTTTGTTTTGAAGACCCTTTTAGTACGGTGTTGGAACCGCCGATCAGATGAGTCTTAAGACTTTCACCACATAATTAGTGACATGACAGCCACCACGGGGCTTGCCATCGTCGATTCCGTGCTTGCGAGAGAGCGCGACGTCCCGTAGTTTCGGGTAGCGACACTGAAACTGTCGGTCGCCGCGATGTATTCGCGCATCGGCGTCAGCCTTTGATTGCAAACAAACTCGCGCAGTTCCGCTGGCCTGCCTGGAACCCCACGAACGGTTTCTTCCGTGACCATGATGTGCGCCGCCAGACCTACCGTTCGGTCTTCGCGGGTTCTTGCGGCGTTACCTACGGACACCATTCCGTCTGGCAGTGTGCCAGCGGGCACATGCCTGTCATCAACCATGCGGAGATGGATTGGCCGTGTGGTCAAAATAACCAAATAACCGGAGTCCGGCTCTTTCAAATCGCTCATGAAGTTCGGCGGCTGTGGAATCGACTCACTCCAGCTTGGCCCCAGCGCCGGGTTATTAGAAGCAAGCGACGGCCGACTCTATGGAACCACGCTTTTGGAGGGCGCATCGGGCGACGGCAGCATCTCCCGCATCGATTTGGACGGAAGTAATTTCACGACCATTTTTAGTTTCAACTACATCGACGGGATTGAGCCTGCAACCGAAGGTCCGGCGCTTACTCAGGGCAGCGACGGAAACCTTTACGGCACCACCGCGGGCGGTGGTGCGGGTGAGGGAGGCATAGTATTCGAGCTGATTATCGGCTTGGCGCCGCCCTTGCCAAGCGTTCGCTTAATACAACCAAAGTCCGGACCGACCGGGACAAAAGTCAGGATAACGGGCAATCATCTGCTTGGGCTATCAGGCGTTAGCTTTAATGGAGTATCGGCTTCCTTCACTCCGATCAATGTCAACTATGCTGACGCCGTAGTGCCGGGCGGTGCGACTTCCGGGCCGATTACCGTGACCACCATGAACGGCAGCGGAACCAGCAAAGGGAGCTTCGAGGTGCAATGAACTTGTCACGCCCAGTTCCTTGAGGCCCCCGCGGGATGCGCCGCTGGATCTGCTTCCCGAGAAATCTTCATCACCTCATCGCCGAGATGATTAATCACCTTTACCGCGATCAGGAACGGAACTTCCACCCTTCAGTTA
>CAWCZA010000025.1:0-13576 GCA_963799935.1 uncultured Gammaproteobacteria bacterium
TTTTGATACGGAGGATCAGAACCAGAGGAGTTCTGATACATTTTGATTTTGAGAGACGACAATGGAAGCTATCGAAAGTCGCAACTCACTGTTTTTGGGGAATGTAATGGTGGGCTTGACAGAACTCGAATCTGTGACCTCCTGCGTGTCAAGCCTGAGGAGGGCTTCTTTCGGGTCCATGGTTTCTATCGCGTTCTCTATGTTTTCAACAACTTGGGGAGCCTGCCTTTCGCTCAACTGGTAAGCTCAACTAGATCATCAGATGGGGTTTTGATACGGTTTTGATACGGTTCGGAAGGTGCCCGAATGTCGGTGGAATCCATGCTGTGTGCCTATCCAACTGATAAGAGCCCCATCCGCTTTCTTCAGACGACGCGAGAAGCGCCTCTTGTCGAGTTCGCGGCGAAAAAGCAACGGTACCCATCCAATCTGATCTCGTAGAGCCATTCGCGGCCTTCCGGAAGCGTTTCGGTGCGCAGGAGCAGCATCGGCTCGATGAAATGCGCATTAATTCTCGACGCGGCCATATCCGTTAGTCTGACGCCTCAGCCTCTTACTGTTCTCCCTGTTCCGAGTGCGCCAGCGCGTAGGTGAATTCCGCTCCGAGGAGAAAGAGCAGCGAAGAATAGTAGATCCAGATAATCACGACCATCAATGATCCGGCCGCGCCGTACGCCGAGCTCACGCCGGCCTTACCCAAATAGAGTCCAATGAGAAACTTGCCGATCGTGAATAGAAACGCGGTGGCGATGGCGCCAATCCACACATCTTTCCAGGCAATCTGTGCCTCCGGCACAAACTTGAAGATCAATGCAAACAGTACCGAGATGCCGGCGAGTGAAACCACGAAGTTGATTGCGCTCAGAATGAATTCCGGCAACGGTAGTAGACCGCCAAGAAACTTGCCCATTGCGGCCAGTCCGGCGCTGAGAACCAGCGAGACAAGCAGGAGGAACCCAATCGCCAGCACCATCCCGAAAGAGAAGAACCGCTCTCGCAGCATGCCGCCGATTCCGCCTCCGCTCTTCGGTTTTACGTCCCACATCTTATTCAGAGCCGACCGTAATTCACCGAAAACGCCCGAAGCGCCAAATAACGGCGGTGTCGCATTGCAGGCACGTCGCATAGAACTGCTGGGGCGTGAGCCAATCGCATTACTGTAAGGCTACGATTCCGAATAGCCGTTCGATAAAACGCTTCTGCCCGACGATCGCGGCTTTCGGCAACCAACGGATTTGGCCTTTTCGGATGATGTTCATTGCTTCGTATCCCGCTATTGTGCTCAGTGCTCCTTGCACGGATCGGAAACCCTGACTCGCCGTGATCCGCTTCTTCACGAAACGGTGGTCCTGCTCGATGATGTTGTTCAGGTAAGGAGATGGTCGGCAGCGGCATTTCCGGCTCAATACCCCGGACTCCTTCAACTCGGCGATCGCCGTTGCATATGCCGCGTGACCATCAACATTGATGACGCGCGGTCTGGCCGGAACGGTGCTCAGGGCCAGTTGCACAAAGCCCTTTGCCGCCGTCAGATCTCGGTGTGGGGACAGCAGGAAATCAATGGTGTTTCCCGCCGAGTCAATCGCTCTATACAAATACGTCCATCGGCCCCCCACGCGGACATAGGTTTCATCGACCCTCCACGAACGATTGGGACGCCGCATCTCTCGCCGGATTAGGTCGTTTAGAATCGCGCTGAAGTGCATAACCCAGCGAGCGATGGTTGAGTGATCAACCTGCACGCCCCGTTCGGCCATCATTTCCTCCAGATCCCGATAGCTCAGCGGGTAGCGCAAATACCATCGGACGCAGGACACGATAACCTCCTCGGGAAAACGCCGCCCACGAAATCGACTAACCTTATCGCTGCTCATCCGGGTTCACCGTAACAGACCGAATCTTCCTGAATGCGACACTGCTCGTTTGTGGGACATGGCTTCGGTAACATTCGCGCTAACGCTCGACTGATGGAAGTGAATTCGCCCGGGTTGTCCGGAAGTCCGCATCTAGGACGCGAGCCCCGTTCTGAGTTGGGTGGGTACGGCACTTCAGCGACATGCCAACTATATGACCCAGAGGATTGCGTGAATCCAATGTTCACTCGGACTAATCGAGTCAGGTCAAGTTAATTAGGCTTCCTTAAGACCTTTGAAGGAAGAAGGCCCGCGTCGTTAACGGAATTCAGATTGGAGCAGGGGAGTATAGTTGAGGCTTCATCTTAAACCATAAGAGACTCATGTGATAAAACCTCTCGCGATTGCGGCGGCGTGCATTTATTCGTGTTCGTTTGCTCAGTCACAGCAGTCCGCCGGAATTGACGACACATGCGCGAAACTAGCATCACTGCACTTGCCCGAGGCAAGGGTGGTCTCCGCCGCGGCTGTCGCCGCCGGCGCATTTACGCCTGCCAACGGTTCGATGCTCCCGCCAGCGCAAAGTGCGCTATTTGAGCAGTTGCCGAAGTTTTGCCGCGTCCAGGTAATGGCCACGCCGAGCACCGACTCCGCCATACCAATTGAGGTGTGGATGCCGATGAAGGGATGGAACGGGAAGTTTCGCGGCCAAGGCAATGGCGGTTTTGCGGGGAGCATCGATTTCCTTGGCCCTGCTGTCGCCCTGATGCAGGGCTATGCGAGCGGTGCAACCGATACGGGCCACTCCGGGGATGCGGGAGATGCCAGTTGGGCGCTGGGTCACCGGGAAAAGGTTATCGACTTCGGCTATCGCGCCGTGCACGAGATGACAGCGATCTCGAAGTCCGTGGTCCAGGCGTACTACCGAGCGGCGTCGAAGCATAACTATTTTGCGAGTTGTTCTGACGGCGGGCGCGAAGCACTTATGGAAGTGCAGCGGTTTCCTGATGACTATGACGGTGTGGTTGCCGGCGCTCCGGCCAACAACTGGACAGCCCTCTTAGTTAATGCGCTCCACAACGAGCAGTCCATGAGCGGAGACACGGTGGGCTATATTCCCCCGGCGAAGCTGCCCGCGATTGATGCGGCAGTGCGTGCGGCATGCGATACGGCCGACGGGGTGAAAGATGGAGTGATCAACGACCCGCGCCAGTGTCACTTCAAACCGGAGACCTTGATCTGCAGTGGCGCGGAAAGCGACGCATGCCTGAGCGCGAAGCAAGTGCATACGCTAGAGGTGCTCTATGCAGGCCTACACGATACCGTGGGGAAGTTGATCTTTCCGGGTTTTCTGCCGGGATCTGAACTCGGTTCTGGGGGGTGGGGATCATGGATTACAGGTTCCGCGCCAGGCACCAGCGCCCTGTACGTTTTCTCCACCCAATACTTCATCAACATGGTCTATGAGAAGAAGGACTGGAATTATAAAAGTGCTGCAGTTGCCGACGCGTACAAAGCCGCGATCGAGAAAACGAGTCGGATGCTCGACGCCAACGATCCGAATCTGCAGCCCTTTGCTGCACGCGGCGGCAAGTTGATTCTTTATCACGGCTGGAATGACCCCGCCATCTCCCCGCTGAACACGATTAATTACTACAACGACGTTCGCGCGACTGTGGGAGAGACGACCGCCGACTCATTTGTGCGGCTGTTCATGATTCCCGGAATGCAGCACTGCCTCACTGGGCCGGGAGCTACGTCTCTCGATCAGTGGGGCATGCCCATGACCGCCGTTCCCGACGACGCCAAGCACGATGTCTACTTGGCTCTCGAAGCATGGGTGGAAAAGGGTGCAGCGCCGGAGAGCATGATTGCGGCTAAGTACGACGTGACCGCAAATCCGCCCAAACTGGAAATGACGCGCCCCGTTTGTGCGTATCCGAAGGCAGCACAATACAAGGGAAGCGGCGACACAAATGACGCGGCAAACTTCACCTGTGCAGCGGCGAAGTAGTAAACTAGTCGAGGATCTTGGCCGACATACGATCATCAGAGTCATCTTCCCGACTGCCACTTGAGTAGCCTGCCCCCTCATAGTTTTCACCTGACGTATAGTTCGCCACCCGTAGAAGTGGAGGTCGTTTTGGTCGTTTGTCCCCAAGTCCGCTTCTAGGAGATCATCTCGCCGGCTTACGACTGCACAACGGGTTCGTGTCGTGTATGGCCGGATCGATAGCGAATCCAGTGACGCTCGTCTGGTTCGAGAAACCCGATCGAGGGAAGCAGTGAAAGTACGGCCGAAAGAAGCTCTGGGCTGATCGAGCGTGGCTCAAGTGGAAGTTAGTCTCGGACATCTCCGGGTTGAAGCGATCCGGCGAGCGTTGCCTTATCCAACCTCGATGGTTGCTCGATCACGTCGAAGCCAAAGTAGGATCACTTGGAGCGGCTTCGCCTCGAAGTCGAAGAGAAGCATCGGCCGCGCCGCCCAAAATCTCCTGGTGCACGGATCAAAGAGCGCGTGAGGAGTTATCCCGCGATTCGCAATGCGCCGACGGGTGCCTATAGCTTCCTGGTGCCATAGCACGATCGCTTCTAGTCACTCCTGAGCAAACTCACGGTGATGCTTCCTGACTGCTCCGAACAGCAGGCATCATCCCATAGAGTTGCGCGAGCCGGCGTCGTTTTTTCGGAGACGCTGTTCAAACGAGAACCGAGGGATTCCGTGGATATTGATGGCATTCGTGTTTGGGCGTCTAATCGGGAACGCCGACCAAGAGACCGCGCCTGACCGCTAGTTCCCCGTTCTTCCCCTTTTTCTCGGGCACAGCTTCGGGGCAATTCCCGCGCCCTGCGGATCTGCGGCGGAAGGAGTATCGGAAGTAATCCATCTTGAAGATCGTGCTAAGCGGCTGCTCGACGAGCAGCCGCTTAGAGTGCGGTTCCGGCATCTAGGTATGGCTGCCGCTGTTCGGGACAGCCATAAACCCATGAACGTTGCCGTTGCTGTCGAACGCGAAGCCGATGATCTCCCCCGCAGCGTTGATCGAGCACGCGGATCCCAGGTATAAGGACGAGTCGGCGGGAATGAGTGTGTTGAGGTCGATCAATTCCTGGCCCTGGCGCAGAAATGCCCGCGGGTTGAAATTGGCGTCGATCGACACCCCGACAATCTCGCCGACGTCGTTAATCCCTAACGCCGCGCTGTCCACATCGCCTTGAACTGTCCCGAGATCCTGCATCCCTGTGCCGCGTGTCCACAGAAAGGCATGAAAGTTGGCGTCGCCCGGCAGGTCTGAACTCCCGATCACCTGGCCGTAGTTGTTCAGATTCTCCGCCATGATACCGTCTCCCCGTCCGGTGCCTCCAAGATTGCCAAGGTCAATCGCTTTTCCGTCTTCCCAAAGCAAGGCGTGGAGCGGTTGAAGGTTAGTCAGCCAAATGGGATTGAATCCTCCGCAAACGCCGGAACCACCGGCTTTCTGGCCGAGGTCGTTGATCGCGTGAACGTTGCCGTCCGGGTCGCTAGGATACGTGGGGAGTTCCCGGACCGCGCCGTTGTGCCAGACCGCCGGCTTGAACTCGAGTTTTTGCGGACCGGCGGGGCAGGTCGAGTCCGCCTCGTCTGCTTCCGCCATCCCGGCGGCTACACCCGAGTTGTTGATCTGGCTGGCCACACTGTTATTGCCACCCAGCGCCGGCAGCGGACTCATGACTCCGGATTGCCACACGAAGGCGAGGCACGTAGTGCCGGACGACGTCAACCCAAGCGCGGTGAACCCGCAAAAGTCTTCGCCTTGCGGGTCTGGAGTGTCGGTTTGCGCTTCACCCACAGCCTGCGCCCACACGTTCACGCCGAATGCCATGCTGTTGGGTCCTTTGAGCCCGGGTTGACCGAGATTCACTGCCCGGCCCTGATACTGAACTGCGGCGTGCACGGTTTCGCCGACTTGTACGGCGGTGGCAACCAAGCTGTTTCTGGTGACCGCGAAAGGCTGCCCGTTGGGGCCCACCATGCCGAGATCGACTACCTGATAAGTCGGCGACTGGGCCATGGCGGTGGTAGCGAGTAAGCTGCTTGCGGCAACGGTCACCCTGAGCGCCGCTGTTTGCCTCACTAAAACGGTTTTCTTAAAGTTCATGTGTTGTTCCCTCACACGGCCATAAGGGAAACGCCTGCCACAGGTTACACCCGCTCAGGGTTGAAATATTATTGGAGACCACAGCGGGAATCTCAGCCGGATGACGTCGACCTGTCCTCAATGCGGCACTGAACTGCGAGCGGGAGATCCAGCGGGCCTGTGCCCGAAGTGCCTCATCCTGGGCGCTTTCGATAGTTCGATCGGCGTCGACGCACGTGGAACGCAAACCGTCAACACAGCGGCAGCGGCGGCGGGCGATGACGACTTCGGGCGTTATCACATCCTGCGAACTCTGGGCCAAGGCGGCATGGGCACTGTGTACCTGGCTGAACAGCGCGAACCCATTCGGCGCTCCGTCGCTCTAAAGGTCGTCAAACTCGGCATGGATACGGACCAAGTACTGGCCCGATTCGCGAACGAGCGTCAGGCGCTGGCCATGATGGACCACCAGAACATCGCGCGGATTTTCGACGCGGGCTCTACCAGCAAGGGCCGGCCTTTCTTTGTCATGGAGTACATCGAAGGCCCACCGATCACGCAATATTGCGACCGCAAACGCAGCACAATCAGCCGACGCCTGGAACTATTTCTGGCGGTTTGCCGCGCCGTTCAGCATGCCCATAGCAAAGGCGTGATTCACCGCGATCTCAAGCCGTCGAATGTCCTGGTGATGGAACACGAAGGAACGCCTTTGCCGAAAGTGATCGATTTCGGCATCGCCAAGGCTACTGACCAATGGGCCGTGGAAGCGACACTGCTCACCCAATTCGGCCAGATGGTCGGCACACCGGAATACGCCAGCCCTGAGCAAGCCGAACTTACGACCGGAGATGTGGATGAGAGCTCCGACGTGTATTCCCTCGGGGTGCTTCTCTACGAACTGCTGATCGGCACAGTCCCTTTCGACGCGGACCAGATGCGGAAGGCCGGTTTAGCCGAGATGCTTCGAATAATTCGCGAAGAAGATCCGCCATCGCTTCCGCGCAAGCTGACCACCATGGGCGCGGGAGCGGTCGAGATTGCGGCCAGCCGCCAGACAGACCCGGCTTCCCTGCGCCGGCTCGTTGATGGTGACCTGAACAGGATCGTTCTGAAGGCGCTCGAAAAAGCGAGGGACCGGCGATACCCTTCGGCCACTGAGTTCGCCGCCGATATACAGAGGTACCTTGAGCACCGCCCGGTGCTAGCGACTCAGACGCATGGGATATACCGCGCGCGCAAGTTCCTTCGGCGGCACAGGCCGGCTGTTTTCGGGACAGTCGGCGGACTCGCGCTTGTCCTGTTGTGCGGAGCGGCGGTTTGGTCGGTTGTGCGCCGCGACTCGCTTGCAGCCAAGCCGAAGGGCAAGGGCGCAATCGTTCTGGCGGACTTTGCGAATACAACGGGTAGTCCGGAACTTGATGGAATGCGGCGCCAGCTAATGGCGTTGCCTTTGGGCAACACGTCTTACGTGGCCATGCTTCCCGACGCGCGCGTGACGCAGACGCTTCGTCTGATGGGCCGCTCGCCGGACGAGAAGCTCACGTCCGGTATCGCGGCGGAAATTTGCGAACGAACCGGAAGCGCGGCGGTGTTGGAGGGTTCCATCGCACAGATCCAAAGCAAGTACATGTTGGTCTTGCGCGCGAGGAATTGCCGGAGCGGAGAGGTTCTGGATGAAGAGCAGGTGCCGGCAGCAAAAAAGGACGACGTTCTCGCCGCACTCGGTCAGATGATCAATCGGTTCCGCGCGCGGGCCGCCCAAACACTGCCCAACGTGGAAAAGGTACCTAGCCTTCCGACCGAGGTAACCACGCCCTCGCTACAGGCGTGGGAATCCTACAGCGCTGCAATGAAGGCACAACAGAGTAAGGCACAGGTGGCGGAAGCCATCCCCCTCCTGAAGCGGGCCGTCGAGATTGACCCGAAATTTGCCATGGCGTATTGCGACCTTGGCCGGTTATACGCCTCGCTCGGGGAGTCGGAACTTGGAGCGCAGAACATCGCCAAGGCCTATGAGCTAAGGAACCGGGTTAGCAACCGGGAGAATTACTACATCACCTTCAACTATCACCGGCAGGTAACCAGAAACCTGGAACTGGCGCGGCAGACGCTTGAATCGTGGAGCCAGGAAATGTCGGGCGATCTCTTGCCCCATGGATTCCTGGCCGCCTTTACGACCCAAGGGTCCGGTCATTACGAAAAAGCCGTGCAGGAAGGTCTGAAAGCGATCGCGATTGACCCGGATTACGCCATCGGCTACCAGAATGTCGCCTTCGCCTACATCTATCTAAATCGCCTCTCGGACGCCGAGGCGCTACTTCAGAAGGCAGCCGAACGCAGGATCGAAATCATTGAGTTCTCGCTTTGCCGGTACTTCATCGCGTTTCTGAGGAGCGATAACGCGGCGATGGAGAAGGAAAGGATCCAGCGTCAGGCAAAGATGGACGATCAGGGGATGTTCGAGAATCAGGAAGCGCTGACCGCGGCGTATCACGGCCGCCTAAACGAAGCGGCGCGGTTATCGGATCGCGCGGTACTATTATCCCGCCAGGCAGGTTTGCGCGAGCGCGCCGCCCTGTTTGAAGGGGCTCATGCCGCCTGGAATGCACTGTTTGGAGGTGGAACGCAGGCCAGCCAGTGTGCGGCAATCGCCTTGGCACTGTACCAAAGCAGGGACGCCGATTATGGGCCTGGCTTGGCGCTCTCGCTGCTGCACGAGTCTGCACAAGGGCGCCGAATCGATGCGGACCTCGAGAACCGCTACCCCGAGGACACCTCCGTTCAATTCAGTTACCTTCCCGCATTGAAAGCGCTCGTCGCGCTCAACGAGGGAGACGCGGCGAAAGCGCTCGAGATCACCCAAGTGGCCATTCCGTATGACCAAGCTGTTCCAGGTACAGCCTACTACACCGGCGCCTTTTTCGGAGCTCTCTATCCGGTATACGTGAGGGGGCTCGCGTACTCTCGAATGGGCCGCCACAGCGAGGCAGCGGCTGAGTTTCAGAAAATTCTTGATCATCCGGGTATCGTGTTGAACGATCCGATCGGACCAATGGCGCGTCTGCAACTGGCGAGAGCCTTAGCGGGTGCTGGAGATCGCCTCAGATAAGCGGCGGTCTACAAGGATCTTCTCGTCATCTGGAAGGATGCCGATCCGGATGTCCCAGTCGTGCGGGAAGCCAGGGCTGGGTCTGCGCGATTATAGGCGTGTAACTTTGAGCTCCGCGGTTCCTTATGTTGTTTTAGCGGGAATCCGGGGGACGTAAGTCATGAAGAACAGCCAGACCATGCACACGCTGCCAAAGCAATCCGAGTTTCCGACCACGCGGTGGACGCTGGTCGTCGCCGCCGGTGATCCACAGCGCAAGGAGGCTAAGTCGGCTCTGGCTTCTTTGTGTGAGAACTACTGGTATCCGTTGTACGCGTATCTGCGACGGCGCGGTTACGCTGCAGATCAGGCGCAGGATCTGACCCAGGAGTTCTTCATGCGCGTACTGGAAGGGCGATATCTCGATCGCGCGGACCCGGAAAAGGGCCGGTTCCGGTCCTTCATCTTGACTTCTTTGAAGTTTTTCGTGGCTGACGAGGCAGACCGCCAGCGCACGCGTAAACGCGGTGGCGGTATGATCGTCCCGCTTGAATTCTCATCGGGCGAAGAGCGATACCAACGCGAGCTTGGGCACGACGAGACGCCGGAGCGGATCTTCGAACGGCGCTGGGCGCTTGCGATGCTCGACCGCGTCGTAGCGAGATTGCGGAACGAGTTCGTGCAGCACGGCCGCGCGGAGCATTTCGATCGCCTGAAGATGTTTCTACTTGGACAGTCCGATGCGCCGTACGCCGCGCTGGCAGGCGAGATGAACACGTCGGAGGGGGCGCTCAAAGTGGCCATCCACCGGCTTCGCAAACGCTATAGAGAGCTCTTTCGAGAAGAAATCGCAGATACCGTCGCCCATCTCGGTGAAGTGGAGTCTGAACTGCGATATCTGGCGGCCGTGCTCACCAGCAGGTAGCGAGTGAGGCGACTCGTTCAGCGAGCGATTCGCCCGCGAAATGGCTAAACACAGCGGACACTACTCACGCTTGCCCTGTTAAACAAAGTTGCACGTTTTCGAATCCTACTCGGGGAGCCAAATATCACAGTACAAACGGCGCGGCGCTTTCAGTTAACACAGAAGGCGCCGAACACCCGGCCAATAGCGGCAGAGCGCCGTCTCTCTCGTCGCTCTCCGGTCCGCGCCCGTGCCCGGGCGTCGGAAGAGTGCGACCTATTCTCCGTCTCTCTAAATTTCAAGCACGTTTAGTTAACGGTGCGCCGCACCAGCGCCCTTGGACACCAGCATTCTGAAGGGCAGTCTAAGGGCGTAGAACAATCTGGCGCGCGGACTGTAGATTCGGAATGACCTGGGTCAAGTGCCGAAAATTTGCTATCAGGGTAGCGGTTTTTTGCCGAACGCTCTCTTTGGTGCTCCCCGTTGATTGCAGGCATTTAAGAGCGATTCTGTTTTGCGTGTGCGCGGCGGTGTTCGAAACGCGATTCTTAAATCCGCTTCGGCAGAATCTTTGGCACGTCGCGGTGCGCGTGCAGAATGGCGACAATTTGCAGCGGCTTCGTTTCCGGGCGGTAGACGATCAGGTACGAATAGACGGCGAGAAACCGAACTTCGGCGGCTGGTCAGGTCGCGCCGCCAGTGTCCTCCTTGCGGAAAATCCGCGAGATAAGCAAACTTGCTGCGGATGACGGATTCCACGCGGTCGGCGGTTTCCTGGCTGCTTTCCTTTTTGATGTAACGCCAGATTTGTACGAGGTCGCGGGCTGCCTGCGGCGCTAGAATATAGCGCCGCTTCATTCAGGCTGAGCTTTCAGCCGTGCAAGATAGGCGTCCAGCTCGTCTTCGGGAATTCCCTCGCCGCGCTCCAGTTCTTCGATGCCGGTGCGAATCTTCGCGTCGTTCGCCTCGCGGTTGGCCATCAGCCATTCGTCCTGCTCGTGCAGCACTTCAAGCGCGCGATCAATCACGTCATCGGAGCTGCCGTAAGCGCCGGAGCGCAGCGCCTCTGCGATGCGGTGTTCCTGTTCGGGCTTCAGTTGAATGGTCATAATCAGCCTATTCCTTAATTCTCCCCTAAAGATACGCCGCGAATCCAGAACAGTCAAACTCCAAACTCGGCGTGGGCTTCGCTTACGGGCCGGACTACAGGGATTGGTTGAGTTTCGTCGCGGCGGTTGGTTCCCTGCGAGAGCATCTCGATGCCGAAGCGCAGCTCGGCCAAGGTTACCGCGCTGATAAATAGCTGCTCAAGCGGGAACCCCGCAATAAACGCGAGCACCTTGGGTTCCGGCTTGGGTTTTCGTATTTCCGAAAGGATGTTGGTGTCGAGCAGCCACGCCATCTACAGGGCAACGTCACGCACCGGCATGCGGTAACGCGCGGGCTCAATATCGATCTCGCGATAAGGCGAGGCCTGCAACGCGGCAATTAGGTCGGCTCCCGTTCGGGTTGCTGCTGTTTTTCCCGCCTGCTCCGCCATAGGCATGGGCGTTTTCAACGCTTGCAGGAGAACCTCTTCGACGGTGCGAAATCCGCCGCTTTTCATGCGCTGCAGGATCAGCGCTTCGAGCTCAACTGTATCCGATTCTTCCGTAAAAGTATTTAGTTGACTTACATATGACCCGTGGACATAATCAGGAAGCGATAACATTAGCGTTCGTCCGATTGAGAATTCACATGATTTTAGCGAAGTCCTATCCTGCCCCCATCAAGTCTACGCACAAAGCACGAACCGCAATACTTCCTTGTGCCATCCTTTTTTCAACCTTAACCCTTGCGTTTGGGCAATGCCCGATGACAAGCCCGCCATCCGTTCTGACCGGGCAGAACGACAACTCGCGCGACGGCGTCAACGCGAATGAGACATGCCTGACCCCCACTGCCGCCACCTTCTATCCGGGTGGGAACACGGGTGACCCGCCGATATTCGTGAAGAAGGCCGCTCTTCCTACCAGCACGGACACGCAAGGAAGAACGTCCATGGTCTACACGCAGCCGCTTTATGTGCCAGGGCTGACCGTAAACAGCGCAACCCACAACGTCGTGTTCTTTGGCGACTTGATTGACAACGTGTACGCATACGACGCAGACAGCTACACCTCAACCACACCGTTATGGAGCAGGAACCTTGTCCATGACTGCGATAGAACTGGTTCGCCCGGTGGCACCTACGTCACGTTCACAGCAGGCTCTCTTCCAGAGGCGGGGGTACTTTCGACTCCGGTGATCGATCAGTCGGCAGGAGTGATGTACGTCGTTGGGCTTTGCTTGGACCAAAGCTCCGGAAGCGGCGATCACAACCATTACTACCTTCATACCCTTAACCTGACGACCGGCGCCGACGCAAACGGTTCCGGCACCGCTGCAACCCCTCTTGAGATCACCGGAAGCGTATCCGGGAGTAAAGCGGCAGACGACCTGATCGCAAATACCTCGCAGATTCCGTTCAAGCCGAGCGAACAGGTTCAGCGCCCAGCCCTACTCGAAACGCCCGACGGGAACGTCTTCGTTGCTTTCGGGGTCGCCGCGCAGGCAGAGAATTACTACACGGAACCCTACCATGGCTGGTTCTTCTCGTACTCTCTAAACACATCCACAATAACGCTGCAGCAGAACTCAGTTTTCAACACGACCACCGCTGGGCCGACGAGCAATACCGGCACACCGGCGTGTCAGACTAGCTCATCAGACCCCGCCAATCAGTGCGGGCATGGCGGCGGGATTTGGATGTCCGGCAAGGGGCCTGCCTCTTACACCAGTTCATCGGGCACAAACTACGTGTATACCGTGTCTGGCAACGGCGGTTTCCAAACAACCGGGAACTACAGCGAATCGGTTCTCAAGTTTCAGTCCAACTCCGCCTCGTCGGTGGCCGATAGCTTTACTCCCAACAGCGCCAATGGCGGATCGAATAGCTATGCCAATTTGAACGCCTATGACCTCGATATGGGCACCGGCGGTGTCATGATTTTCTACAGTATCCAGGGCGGCGTGGAAACTAGATACTTGCTGACCATGGATAAGAGCGGCTACGCCTATTTGCTGAACCCGTCTAATTTAGGTACTTTCCAAACGACCGACACCGCACTGCAGGAGTTTCAGGCATCCACAAGCGCCTGTACAAGTGACGCGCACCAGTTGACTTGCGAACAGCCCCACAGCTTCGCTTTCTGGAACGGGACACTCTACGTGTGGGCCTATAACGACTTGCTTCGTGCCTTTCCCTTCGGCAGTGGAACGTTCTTAACCTCGTCGGCCACATCGTTGGGCTCGGGACAAGGCTACCCGGGCGGCATGCTTAGCATATCGGCAAGCAGCGCCACGGCTAATGGGATTCTGTGGGCGATCACGAATGCTGCCGGCAATACCGGGCCCGGAGCCGGTGCGCTTAAAGCGTTCAAGGCCGATCTGACCGGGCCGGCAATTTGGGGCAGCTCGGATACATGGACAGAGTCCACATTCGCTGTACCCACGATAGTAAATGGACGCGTGTACGTTCCTACCTATGACCATGGCGTTCTGATTTATGCAAATTATTAGCTCTGGGGCC